>NZ_JARUBD010000001.1:0-192500 GCF_029626045.1 Micromonospora sp. WMMD710
GCCGGTGATGGTGCGTCGCTCGACGTCGACCTGCGGCGGCTCAGTACCGCCGGCGAAGTCCCCGCCGGCGAACGTCATCGCAGGACCCTGGTCGTCGGCGGCGAACGTCACGCCCGCCGGCCGGGCCGCGTCGACCGATTCCTCTTCGCCCTCGGCCGCCGGCGCGGGCGGGGTGGGCTTCGCCTTCGGCTTCGGCGGCGCTCCGGACCAGCCAGCGGCGGCGCGGATCTCCGCCTCATCGATCACGTTCATGTCGTAGAGGCCCTTCCAGTAGGCGACCTGCCCGGCCGGGTCGGGCTTCAGGTAGTCCGACAGGTCGAAGCGCACGGTGTTCCCGCGCGGAGTCACGTCGCCCATGGACAGCCGCTGCGTGATCGCGGTCATGTACGGCGCGTACGTCTCATTGATCTTCGTCATGCGCCGGTCGGCCGCGTTGAAGTACGTGCGCGACGTGGTGCTGACGCCCAGGTCCTCGGGGTCCACACCGAGGCCGTTGGCGATCTCCAGCGTCACCTGCTGCTGAAGCTGCACCAGCTGCAGCTCCGCCGGCGACGGCGCGTTCGCGTCGACGCGCTTGACGTTGCCCGGGATCCAGCCGGTGGAGCCACGCTTGCGGCTCGCCTTCCAGTCGGCCAGGAACGCGTCGATCTCGTCGTCGTCCATCGGCTCGAACGACGGATCATCGCCGTCGGTGAACCAGTCCAAGGGCCTCGGGTTGTCGGCGTACGTCGACGCCAGCCGGTCCAGCAGCAACGCCCGCCGGATTGCCCGCGCGTTCGCCGACAGCAGGCCGGGGTTCGGGCTGTCGAACCGGATCACCTTGTCCACCGGCGTGCCCACCCCGGCCACCCACACGATCTTGATACCGCGTGCGTCCCGACCAGACGGAAACGGGTTCGGCTGGCCCTTCGGCGGATCCAGGCTCACCGTGGCCACGTCCAGGTGCCGGGCCGCGAGCGGGTACCCCTGGAAGTCCTGCGCGGTGATCAGCCACCACGAGATGCCGTCGAACGCCAGGTCCTCGATCGTCTGGCTGAGTGTCACGACGTTGGCGACGTCCGGGTCGATCTGATCCAGGAACGGTGAGCGGACGATGTCCAGTTTGCGGTATTGGCGCAGCGGTAGCGTCGCGATCGAGCAGAGCGAGTTGCGGCCCTTCTGCACGGCCGCCACCGACAGCGCCTCTTCCCGGGTGACCCGGCCCGTGCCGGCCGCGTTCAGCGCGGCGAACACCTGCTCGATCGGTCGCGGCGTCGAGTCGAACTCGACGTTGGCCGGCTCATCCAGGACCAGCGGCCGGGGCAGCGACAGCAGGTCGCGCAGCTGACTCGCCGCCGCCTTGATCCACCCCATGGCGAGCAGTGTACGGCGCGGAGCCGAAGAATCTACGGCCACAGCGCGTGGCGTCGAATAATCTACGGCGCGGCGCGAGTATGACGCGAAATCTTCCTGGTCTTGGGCAGAGTGCGGGCCAGCTGGGCAGCACCGGCGACCGCGTACACGGCGTCGACGTTGCCGCCGCCGGCGCGGGTGAACACCCAGGCGTCACCGCGCTTGGCCTTCTCCGCCTTGAGCACCTGAGCGTCGAGCATCTCCTGACCGGAGTGCGCCAGCGTCTTCGCCGCGATCTCCTTGCTCAGGCCCAGGCAGACCGCGGGCGTCTCGCCCCGAATCTCGGCGACCTTCACCCCGCGCGGCGGCCAGCTGTAGACGCCCTCCTTGCGGCGGTCGGCCACCTTGGACGCCACGGCGGCGGCCGGGCCCGCCGGGAACCACCCGAGCACCTTCGGCTTGACCGCGAGCACCCAGCCGGGCAGCTCCCGCTCCAACGCCATCGCCGCGCTCGGGCCGGTCCACTCGTGCACCGTCTCCACCCGCACCCGCTCGTCGTCGAGCACCGCCGCCACCGCAAGGGTCGCGTGCGTGCCGGCCGGGTTCAGGTCGATGCACGCCGCGAGGCGGCCCCGCTGCTCGGCCAGATCCCCGACGTCCAGGCACGCCTGCCAGGCGACCGGGTCGATCGCCGGATCCAACTTGTCGACCGACATGCACAGCGCCTCGGTCTTGAACCCGGCCAGCTCGGCGGGGTCCGCGTCCGGCTGCGACACCCGGGCCGCCGGGCCGGCCAGGACGGCCGGGTCCATCCGCCGGCCGAGCTGCGGGTTCGCCGCCGCCCACGCGGCCGGATCGGTCACGGCCGACCCGGGCGGCGCCGACCACTCCAGGATGCCCAGCGCCGGATCGTCGCCGGCGAGCGCCGAGCGGCGCAGCGCCGCCAGCACCACCGACCGGGCGTCGCCCTGGTTGGTGATGTAGACGATCTGCGCGTCCGCGACCGCGTTGGTCGCGAACGTCACCGCGTTGTACGCCTCCCAGGTGTGCTGCTCGCGCAGCTCGTCACCGATCGCCCGCCGGATCGTCTTACCGCGCCCGCCCTTGCGGTCGGCCGCGCCGATCTTGTACCGGCACCGGTCCGTGGTGGAGAGGACCTGCTGGCCGTTGCCGATGCGTACCGAGCTGACCCGGGCCGCGAGCGCCTCCGTCTGCTGGGCGGTCTCGACGGTGTGCTCCCACGACTCCTTGGCCTGCTCCAAGTTCGTCGACGTGCCGAACACCATGGCCTGCCGCTCGACGAACAGCCAGTAGAGCGCCAAGACTTTGCACAAATGAGTCTTGCCGTTCTGGCGTGCGACGAGCAGCAAGACCTGGCGGAAGCGCGGGCGCCCGTTCGGGAGCAGCTCGCCCAGGTGGATGACGGCCCATTGCTGCCACGGATCCAGCGGCTCACGCAGGATGAACGCGGCGAACCAGATGACCCGGAAGCCGTAGCTAGTCTCCGGCGTCAGCGGCCGTAACGGCCGGGTCCACAGCCGCGGCGTAATCGACCCCAGCGGTACCGGCTGCGGCGTCGGCTCGGAGCTCGTCGAGGGCGCGAGTGCCTGGGTCACCTGATTCCCCCTCTCCGCCACCACGAACGGCCGGCCGCGCGCCGGGGGACATGCCGAGTCGATCGAGCACGGCCTCCAGGCGGCGGCCCATGATGTCGATCTCCGTGATCACCCGCTTGTGGTGCGTGGCCGAGTCGGTGGCCTCGTCCTCGCCCAACCGGGTGAACAGGGCGTCCAGCTCACGGGCGTACACGCGGGCCAGCTCGGCGATCGCCGAGTCGCGCTTGAGTAGCGGCGTCGATTCCAGCGCCCTTTCAAGCGACGCGGCGATAGCCGATTCCGCTTTGTTGCTATTAGTCACGATTGCCCCGGAATGGCGAAAAAACGTGGGGCCGTGAAACTCGGGGGGAGAGAAAAAGGACAGGGCGGGCTGTCCACCGGGCCCCCCGATGGGGAAAACCGCAGGTCACGCGTCGACTCGACTGCGCTCGCGGTCGTGAGCGCAATGATAGGCCGCGCCATTCTGAATGCGAGGACCGACGCGCGGTCACAGTCGCCACTCATCATGGCGCGTCCTCGAAGCCGAGGTCCCGCAGTTCCTTGCATCGTTCGCATGAGTCGGGTGCGTACTCGTGCACGACCAGCTCGAACGTCTCGCGGTCCCAGTGCTGGACGATGCCCGGCTCTGGTCCGCCGGTCACCTCGCCTGTGCTCATGTTGATCACGTACAGCTCAGGCTTGGGCGCTGTGACCTCGATCAGCTGGTCGTCGATGGTGGGGCGGTGGTCCTCGGTGACGTGCTGCTCGGCCTGCTCGACGACTCTCGGCACGGTGTCGTTGTCGCCGACGAGAGGCAGCTCCCAGGCGTCGTGCTGGTGGCACCGGAGTACCGCCCCGCCGCCGTCGTCCCAGGACACGTAGACCATGGTCAGATCCATCTGGTGACCGCCTTGTTCGGTGGGTCGCTGCTCTTGGCTGGGTCCCCGATGTGGAGGTTGCACGGGGCGCACGCCGCCACGATGTGCCGCGGGTCGTCGCCCGTGACCGCTTTGCCGAGGGTGTGGTGGGCGTGGCCAGCGTCTGGTCCAGTCAGCGCGGCCACGCCCGTGCACAGGTGTTCGCCCTCCACCTGTGCACACCACCCGTCGGCGTGGGCCCGGCACCGTTCGAGATCCCGGGTGAGCACGTAGGCGCGGGTGCGGCGCCACCTCCTGGTGCTGCCGCCCTGCCAGCCCTCGCTCATGCCCACCTCCCCGCTGTCTCCGTACAACCGATCATGGCTGCGAAGGGTTCTCGGGCGGCGTGCGTGGGGGAGCGGGGCGGGAGCGTGGTGCTCTTCGTCCTCGCTTGCGGTTCGTCTGGGCTGGGCGGGGTGGAGCGCCCGACCCGTCCCGACCCGACCCGGGCTTTCCAGATCCTGGAGGCTTGGGTTCTGCCGGATCGGCCGATGATCGGCCGATGGGCTTCCCCCGCACCTGTTGATCTTGGGTCGGGTTGCGCGGTGTCGGGCCAGCGGCCCGGTCGCGCGAAGCGCGGTGTCCCTTGGCAGGGGTCGCGCTGGTGGTGGTGTGAGCGCGGTGTCCCGGTGGTGGGGTCGCGCTGACGGTGCGAGCGCGGTGCCCCTCGGTGGGGGTCGCGCTGGGTTGCGGGCGGCTGGCTGCGCGCTCGCGGCGGGTGGGCGTGGTCCGGCCGGGTGCCGGGTCGCCCTGGTCGTCGTGGTCCGGCCGGGTGCCGGGTCGACGCGGGTGCTGCTGGAGCGCGGGGTCCGGCTGGTCGTCGGGTCGCGCTTCGTCGATGCGGGGTCCACCGGGCAGGCCGGTGGGCCGCTTGCCGCTGGAGAGCGGCACGTCGTAGCCGTGCTTCGCGAGGTGCGTCACGGTGATCTGCCCGTAGTACGGCTTCGCGGGCGTGGGGAGCAGCTGCCACCGCTCCGGGTGGGAGTCCTTGCCGCGGCGGCCGTTGCACTGGTTGCAGGCGACCACCAGGTCGTCCGGGCCGGCCGCGCTGCGGCCCGGGTTGCGGTGGTCGTACGTGCCGGCCAGACCGCCCTTGCGGGCGTCCCAGTTGACGACTCGGCCGCAGTAGCGGCACGCATCGCCGTCGCGCAGCCGTACCGGGATGGTGAGGGCGGGGTTGCCGTTGTCGTTCTTGCGATTGCGTTCCCACTCCAGTTCGGCCTTGAGGCGGATGTGGAACAGGTGTTCGGAGTCGTCGGCGAGCAGGTAGCTACCGTCCGCGAGCGGGGTCCAGATGCCGGCGCGGGTCGCCCACTCGGCGAGGCGGCGCCACTGCGGGCCGCCGTAGAGCGCGACTGTCGCTGCGGGCACCACGTAGTCGGTGGTCTGGTCGGCGGAGTACGTCGCGCAGAGCCAAGCGATGCCGGCGACGGCTGGTAGCCGGAGGTCCCAGCCGTCCAGGTCGTCATCCGGCCCTTTCTCCCACGCCAACGGGGCTAGCACCGCCGGATGTTGGTTGCTGCTGTCGGACGACTTCAGCCAAGCCACGGGACACCCGGTCTAGCGATCTTGGTCAATGGATCTCCCGTTGTGCAGCGGCGCGGCCACCCGACGGGGATGGCCGCGCCGGAGGGTCGGAGCAGCAGAACAGGCAGGGACGTCCGTGCCTACGGGATCGGTGGATCCTCTGGTCGGTACGCCGCGAGCGCCGTGGCGTTGGTGATGAGCACTACGTTTTCCAGGCCCGGCAGCTTGGCGGAGAGCGCCCCCCTGATCTCGTCGGCTTCGGCCATCGTCAGGTCACCGGTTAAGGCCACAATCAAGGTGTCCCCGGGCCGAATGACCAGAGTTGCGGCGACGGCGCGGTGCTGCTCGGTGGTGTGGTCACAGGGTGGGCGACCGTAGGAAAGCAAATCATCCTCAGTCGGGATCGGAATGCGGATGCCGTTCGACTGGTCAGCCACGCTGGCCACCGCCGACCGAGGTCAGGTGCACGCCGGCACCGTCGCGCAGGTCCATACCCGGCAGCGGGTCCGGCCGCGTCGGCGGCGGGATCCGCTTGTCAGTCAGCCGCTTCGCATGGGCGAGCAGCCGGGCGGCTTCGTCCGGGTCGGTCTCCGGCTCGATGCGCAGGATCCGGATCGTGGGGGTGGGGACCAGGTCACCCTCCACCACGTCGTGTTTGATGCTCACGCAGTCGAGCACCACGATCGCGACGTGCTGGCCCTCCGGGTACTCCAGCAGCTGCTGGCGGATCTCGGACAGGCCGTTGACCTCGTACGGCGGCAGCGACTGCTTGATCTTCGTGGCCATCAGCGGGCCTCTGCCTGTCCGTTCGCGATGCGCTCCTGCTCCAGGGCCACGGTGAGCACCTGCTCGCCGAGGTCCGTGAGCTTGTACGGGCGGGCGGGCTTCCCGCCGGCGGCGTCGTCGTCGACCAGCTCCACCAGTCGTGCGGCCTTCAGCGGCCGAAGTCGCGCGGTGGCGCGGCGCTGGCCGAACGGGTACTCCGCGAGCTTCTCGAAGTCCGGCGAGTTGAACTGCGGGTCTGTGTGCACGCGGCCCTGCGCCACGGCGGTGAGCAGCTGCACCTGCTCCAGGTCCAGGGCGATCTCCATCAGTTGCTCCGATCGTGTGTTGTGCGGGCGGGCGGTCACGCCGCCGCCGTGGTGGTCGCGTCGCCGCCGACGACCCGCAGGTGCCGGCGGCGGACAGGTGGGGGCGGGGCGGGCAGCTCGGCGGGCGCCCGCACCACCGGATCCGGGGCGACGGGCGGGGGAGGCAGGTGCGCGTACCGCTCGACGAGGAGCAGCTCCATCAGCTTGTCCTTCGTCACGGCGCCGCCGACGAGTCGGGCGGTTCGGTGGCGGCCATGCGACGCAGGAGCAGCAGCATCCGGTCCGCGGTGCCCGGGTCGATCGCCGCGCGGGGGTGCAGGGTGTCCGGGTCGAGGTCGCCGCGCCAATGCGCGGCCCGGACGGCGAGGGCATTCGGGTTGCCGCCGTACCAGCCGCCGGGCGCCTTGATGCCGTACATGTCGCGGAGCAGGAAGAC
Organism: Micromonospora sp. WMMD710; assembly: GCF_029626045.1. Lineage (NCBI taxonomy): Bacteria > Bacillati > Actinomycetota > Actinomycetes > Micromonosporales > Micromonosporaceae > Micromonospora > Micromonospora sp. WMMD710. Next base: position 6,899 of record NZ_JARUBD010000001.1, read on the forward strand.
GCCGCGCTCGTGCCAGGTGACGAGCACCGGCCAGCCGAGCACCGCCCGCACCTGCTCGGCGACGTCGTCCGGCGCGACCGCGTCGGCGGGGACCGCCTTGACCCGCGCGCCGGCCAGCCGGATGGTCGCGTCGAGCAGCCGGCGGCCCGTGGCGTCCACGGCGTCGACGCGCAGCGCCACCGGGGTGAGGTTCTGACGGCCGGACAGCGCCGGCGGTCGCAGCACCTGCTCGATGCGCAGCACCACCGCAGGCTCGAACAGCGGGTCCAGGACGGTCCGCGCCCACTCGCCGACCTCGGCGCGGGAGCGGCGGGCCGACTCCACTGCCTTCTGCAACCGGGTGATCTGCGCGCACGCCACGCAGAGGCCAGCCGAGGCCGGCGGCCGGTCCGGGTACGCGCCGCACGCCTGACACTCGCGGGCGCCCGGGGCGCTGCGGTTGCGGGCCGCTTCCAGCTGCGCTGCGCTCGCTGGCGACGGCACCGACTCCGACAGCCGGTACAGCTTCACGCTGGTCTTGCGGTCGTTCCAGTCGCGGGTGTGCACGTACGCGCGGACCGGTCCACCCGGTGTGCGGGGGAAGTCGAGACCTGTCAGCTGCGTCTTGCTGAACAGGCCGGCCGGCACCTGCCGCCATCCCTCGTAGGCGGGCAGCTCACTCGGCAGAGGATCACGCATCGGTCGTCTCCGTCCACTCGCCGTCGATGGCGTTGCCGGCGCGCATGCCGGCCTGGACGCCGGCGGCGTACTGGCTGGACAGGCGGGCCGGCAACAGACGCAGCGCGCACAGCATGTCGATCGCCTGGTTGACGTCGGCGGCGTACAGCTCGGTGGCTGCCTCGCAGTAGCCGCCGGCCCTGAGGAAGCGGACGTGCATCTGCCCGTCGCTCCACCAGGTGACGTCGGCGGCGTCCACGGGCTGCGGGCTGGTCAGGCACGGCGCGGTCGGCGCGTACGGCACCTCATAGCTCCGCGCGTCGGTGCGGTTGCCACCGCAGGCGCTGAGGTGAGCGAGCGCAGCGCGGACCAGGCCGATCTGCGTCAACGCCAGCTTCGGCCGGTCGCTGGGAGTGGGGGTTACCCCCGCCCCGCCGGCCGCCGAGGAAGTGGCGGCCGGCGGGGCGGGAGCTGGAGCGGCGTGGTCGACGTCGGGCACCACCGGCGTACCGGGTCTCAGGGCCTCGGGTCCGACGTCCGCTCCATCCGCCGGGCGGGACGTGAGGTGCCCGGTGGCCGTTTCGGTGGTGGGGGTGCCTGCCGGGGCGGAGTCGCGACGCTCCGCCCCGGCTTCCCGTGAGGCCCGGGGGTCGTGGGCCTCGCCGGCCGGCCCGGTCGGGACCGGTTCACCCGCCGCGAAACGGGTGACGATCAGTGGGTCGCAGTCTTGGCAGCGGACGACCTCGTAACGCTTCTCGGCCTGGCTGAGCAGCATGGTCAAGCCGTTGCGGGTCGACCGGCCGCACACGGTGAAGTCGGCGGAACGCAGCTTGTGAACCGGAATGCCCTTGCGGGCTGCGGCGACCCACACCGACGTGTCCTTGCCCTTGGCCGGACGAGCCGGGGCGGTAGGAGGGCGGTTGGCGGGGCGCTCGCGGCCGTCGAGAGACCGGACGGTGTCCGGGAGGTCGTCTGTCTCAGTTGCGACAGTCGTGATGGCCCGGGCGGCGGTGTCCTTGCTGATGCCCAGCGTGCTGCCGATCGCCCTGGTCGACATGCCGACCCTTCGCAGGGTCTCCACCGCCTCGTCGCGGTGGACCTTCGGCACCCGTAGGCGCAGCTCGCCGAACTCACCGTCCAGGTACGCCTGCCAGTCCGCGTAGCCGAGGACCTGCCAGTCCTGGCGCTCCCACGCCAGGGCGAACTCGGCCACCGTTTCTAGGTAGTCGCGAAGGCCTTGGCGGATCCGCTCGGCGCGGGCCCGGGCGACCTCTTCCGTGGACCGTTCGGTCAGCTCTTCGAGGGTCACCGCGCTGCCCTCCGGGCCGCCCGGGCGGTGCGGCGGCGGGCGCCGCCCTGGGTCCAGGCGTAGCCGAGCTGCTTGCGGCCGTCGGCGGCGAGGACGCCCCAATGCCAGCGGGGTTGCCACCACGGTCTGGCTTCGATCAACCGGGGAACGAAGTCGTAGATGCGGGCCGGCGGCAGGGACTCCAGCAGCAGTGTCACGGTGGTCTGCGACGACGTCGGCAGCGGGCGACGTCCGTCCAGCGGATGCCGGACGTTCGCCGGCTCGGCACGGTCCGCGACGACCGGAACAGCAGGCCGAACCGCAGCGGGCAGACGGCCGAGGCGTTCGGCCTGGCCCGGCCGGTACTGCGGGTACGTGGCGTACCCGGGCCGACGGGCGGCGGCAACGCGCAGTTCGGCGTCGTTCAGTCCACGACCACTCACCGGTACTCCTCTCGATCGTGTTCGCCGAGCACCGCGGCGTCGAGCGCTGCGGCGGCCTCGATGCGCCACGCCGGTTGCGGCTTCGGTGCGGGCACGGTTTGGGGCGGGGGTGCGGTGTGGCCGGCGTCGCCGGCGGCGCCCACGCGCTGGCAGGAGCGGCAGACGCGGCGGCCTCGGTGGTCCGGGCCGATCCCCGGGTCCGGATCCCACGTGTCGCAGTAGCGCGGTGCCGTCACCGGTCGCCGCCCTCGGTCTCGTCGACCACCTGGTCGACGTCGGCGAGCAGATCCGGTCCGGTCTGGGCGGGCCCGCCGCCCGCCCGGCCGAGGCCGGGCAGGACGGCGGGTTCCGGTCTGGTGTTCGCGTCGCACACCGGGCCGCGACCACGAGCTCGGCTCTCCGGCGTACGCAGCTTCCGCCCGCACAGGTCGCAGTTCTTATCCATCGCTGAGCCCGGTCCGGACCGGCCAGCGGTCGATCACGTCGGTCGGGTGCACCGCGGTGATCGGGTGCCGGACCAGCTGGTGGGGGAGCGCGGCGGTCGCCTCGGCCGCGCCGATCAGGATCGCCCGGAGGCGGCCACGGACGTCTGGGGGCACCCAGCAGCCGGACAGGTCGACCGGGTCACCGGTGCCGTATGCGTCGACGATGCGGTGCACGTACACCGGCGTCACCTGGACGTCGGCCTGGTTGCGGTAGAAGGCGGCCAGGTGCAGCCCGTCGGGCCGCCACTGGTCCCAGATGTCCGCCGCCTGCCGCATCAGCTTGGGGACGTCGGCGGGGTTCGCGCAGTGCAGCGCGACGTCGCGCAGCTCCCGGTACGCGGCGCCGGCGCGTTCACCGTCGTCGAGCTGCCGGGCACGGGCACCGAGTCCGGTGACCAGGGCACCGAGGATCCCGCCGGCGATGAGCGCGCCGATCACCAGACTGGTCACGGCGTAGATGTCGAGCTTCATCGGGGGACCTCCGGGGTCTCGAAGCCGGTGGGGAGCAGTCGGGCGAGCGCCCGGGTGGCCCGGTACTGGAGCGCCTTGACCGCGCCCTCGTTCTTGCCCATCTCGGCCGCCACCTCGGCGACGGACAGGCCCTGCAGAAAGCGCAGGACGATGCACTTGCGCTGCTCCGGGTTGAGCTGCTGCACTGCGGTGAGCAGCGTCAGGTTCGTGATGTGGTCGACGACCAGCTGGTCGGGGCGGCCCTCCGGCGTGCGGTCGACGCGATCCGCGCCGTACTCGGCGACGTCGGTCGGGCGCTCCAGGCGGTACCGGCCCGACTTGAAGTGGTCGACGGACAGGTTCCGGGCGATCGTCACGAACCAGGCGCCCGGGTCACGGCCCAGCCAGGTCACGCGGTCGATGCTGCGCAGAGCGCGCACGAACGTGTCTGCTGCCAGGTCCTCGGTCAGGTGGTGATCGCCGACACGCCTGCGGATCACCTTGCAGACCATCGGGTGGTACAGCCGGTACAGCTCGGCGAAGGCCTCTCGGTCGCCGGTCTTCGCCGCGTCGATCAGCTGCCACCGCTCGCGGCCGTCGTCGTCGGTCTGCTCGATCGCCGGCGGGCCGGCCTGCCCCGGCACCCGCGCCAGCACGGTCACCGCGGCGGTCACCGGACACCCGCCGGGGACACGTCGAGCACGGTCAACAGGACCAGGTCGCCCTCGTCGGTGTCCGGCCACGGATCCGCCGGCGGCGGCAGTACGCCCCACGCCCCGGACACCGGCGGGAGCACGGCCGACGTACGCAGGGCACGCCGGCGAGCGGCGCGCTCTTCCCGTCGCCGCTGCGCCACCCGCACGTCGTGCCTGCGGCACAGCCACGCGACCAGCGCGACCAGCAGCACGGTGACGAGCAGCCCGCCGACCTCCGGAGCGGCGTCCCGGATGCCCTGGGCGATCCCGGCGATCACGCGCCACCGTCCCGGGTCTCGGTGTCGCGAGCCGCGTCGTGCTTGATCAGAGCGACCGTGATCGCCGACTGGAGGGACTGCACGAGCAGGTTCGCGGCCTCCAGATCCTTGACGGACATCTCCGCGACCGCAGCGATGAGCAGGTCCTCGCTGCTGCACGGCAGCGCCCAGTCGTGATCGATCTGCACGGCGGCGGCGAGCATGGCCCGGCCCTCGGGCGACACGCAGCGCCGACGCTCTTCCATCCGCTCCAGCGCCTGCTGGACCGTCAGCTTGACGGTCATGCCGAGGCCGCTTCCCGCTGCTGGGCCGGGCGGATGCAGGCGGCGACGGTGATGGGGAAGCCGCGCCAGGTCGCGTGCACGGTGTAGATCAGCCACCGGTCGCCGGCCAGGTCGACCGTTTCCTCGGTCTTCGCGTCGGCGGCCACGCCGAGCACGACGGCCCACTCCGCCGCGTCGGTCGGGGTGTCCAGCTCCACGTTGATCGCCTCGTCGGCGGTGAAGCGGACGATGCGGGGTGCGGGCAGGGCCGGGTCGTCTACCGCGAAGCAGAGCCGGGAGATCTCGCGGAGCATGTTCGCCCGAGCGATCCGGATCCGCGCCGGCTGGTTGGCGGGCGCCGCCGCGACCGGCACGTGCGCCGCCGATACCTGGGCGACCGGCTTGGCCTCGGCGCGGACCTGAGCGCGGCGGCGGTCGGCAAGCGACACCGGCTCAGCGTCGGTGAAGTCCACGCCGGAGCCGCACGGGCGGTTGCGGACGTCCTGGGTCAGACCGAAGGGCGTGAAGCCGGCCGCGGTGATGATGCTCGCCGCCGGGCCGGAGTGCTCGGCGCACAGGTTGACCGTGCCGACCAGGTCGCCGAGCACCCTGGCGTCGAGGTCGGGGGCGACCGGCCGGCGGATCTCGTAGCGGGTCGTCGACCGGTTGGCGCAGTGCGGCAGCTCCGGCAGACGCACCGGCGTTACCGCGGCGAGCGCGTCCTGCGCTGGAGTCGGTACGTTGGTCATCTCGACCGTCCTTCCTGACTGGGTTGGTTGCGGGTAGAGATCTGGGGTCACGGCGTGTGGAGCGCCGTGACCCCTTCTTGCTGGATCCGGTCCATCTCCTCGTGCAGCCGCTGCCGCTCGTACTCGCGCCGCTCTTCGGCGGTCGCCGGACGCAGCCACATCCGCAGCGGCTCCGCCGACGGCGGAGCCGGCGCGGTGACCGTGGCGACGACCAGGACCAGACCGGCCGCGATCAGCGCGATCGCCTGCGCGGCCAGCGCCACGGCGCGACCCGGCCTCGGCTGCGGCTGCGGCCGGGGCTGTGGACGCGGGCTGACCGGCGCACTGGGGCGAGGGCCTGGTGCCGGAGCCGGCGTCCACGGAGACGGGCGCGGGCTCATGCGACCGGGCTGAGCGACGGGGACAGGAACTGGGCGGCCGGTACGCCCAGCAGACGCCCGATCTCTTCGAGCTCGGACACGTTGAACGGGACGACGCCGCGGATCCGGCGGGAGACGGCCTGCTGGGAGATCCCGAGGCGCACCGCCACGGTGGTCTGCCGGATGCACTGCCGGTCCATCTCTTCGAGGACCCGACGGCCAACGTCGGTGGCGGTTCCATCGCTAGGCGACGCACTTGTTCGCATGGCGGTATTTCTACTCGCTCAGCGACTTAGCGTCAAGTCGCTGAGCGAGTTATTCACGCACGTGGATGAAGGATCATGGCGCCTAGGCTTGCTGTTACTCGCTCAGCGCGTCAGAATCACGCCATGAGTGACAACGCTGCGGGGACCGCGACCCCGATGCGCGAGCTCGTCGCCGAAGAGATTCGCGTGCTGCTGGCCCGGCAACGCATCTCCGCCAGCAAGCTCGCGCGCACGCTCGGAATGACGCAGTCGTACCTGGCGAGGCGCATGTCGGGGGATACCGCCTTCGACGTCGACGACCTCGCGCGCATCGCAAACGTGCTCGGCGTCACCGTCGTCGACCTGCTGCCCTCAGCTAAGGTGCGTCCTAACAATCGTTAAGGCGTACAGCTCGGCACCCCCCTCGGAGGCAGGCATGGCTTCGGTGATCGTCAGCGGCGCGCGCACCCCGATGGGGCGGCTGCTGGGCAACCTCAAGGACCTCCCGGCCACCAAGCTCGGCGGGATCGCGATCTCGGCGGCGCTGGAGCGTGCCGGGGTCAGCCCCGACCAGGTCCAGTACGTGATCATGGGGCAGGTGTTGCAGGCCGGCGCCGGCCAGATCCCGGCCCGCCAGGCGGCCGTCGAGGCGGGCGTGCCGATGTCCGTGCCGGCGCTGACGATCAACAAGGTCTGCCTCTCCGGCCTGGACGCGATCGCCCTGGCCGACCAGCTGATCCGGGCCGGCGAGTTCGACATCGTGGTGGCCGGCGGCATGGAGTCGATGACCAACGCCCCGCACCTGCTGTTGGGCCAGCGCTCCGGCTACAAGTACGGCGACGTGGTGGTCAAGGACCACATGGCGCACGACGGGCTCAGCGACGCCTGGGACTGCTGCTCGATGGGCGAGTCGACCGAGCGTCTCGGCACGAAGCACGGCATCTCCCGCGAGGAGCAGGACGCGTTCGCCGCGGCCAGCCACCAGCGGGCCGCCGCCGCGCAGAAGAACGGCCACTTCGCCGAGGAGATCACCCCCGTGGTGATCCCGCAGCGCAAGGGTGACCCGCTGGTGATCAGCGACGACGAGGGCATCCGCCCGGACACGACCGCCGAGTCGCTGGCCAAGCTGCGGCCCGCGTTCACCAAGGACGGCACCATCACCGCCGGCAGCTCCTCGCCGATCTCCGACGGCGCGGCGGCCGTGGTCGTGATGAGCAAGGCCAAGGCCAACGAGCTGGGCCTGACCTGGCTGGCCGAGGTCGGCGCGCACGGCAACGTCGCCGGCCCGGACAACTCCCTGCACTCGCAGCCGTCCAACGCGATCAACCACGCCCTGAAGAAGGGTGGCCTGAGCGTCGAGGACCTGGACCTCATCGAGATCAACGAGGCGTTCGCGCAGGTCGGCATCCAGTCCACCCGTGACCTCGGCGTCAGCCCGGACCGGGTCAACGTCAACGGCGGCGCGATCGCGCTGGGGCACCCGATCGGCATGTCCGGCGCGCGTCTCGTCCTCACTCTCGCCCTGGAGCTGAAGCGGCGCGGCGGCGGCACCGGTGCCGCGGCGCTCTGTGGCGGCGGTGGCCAGGGCGACGCGCTGATCATCCACGTGCCGGGTAAGGCTGAGACCGACAAGTGAGCGCAGAGGTGACCACGTCGGTGCGCCGCAGCCGGGACGTACCGATGCTGGTCGAGCGGGCCCGCGCGGGTGACCCCCGCGCGGTGGCCCGGCTGATCACGCTGGTGGAGAACGGCGACGCGCTGCTGCCGGAGATCGCCGCCGCGCTCGCGCCGTACGCCGGGCAGGCCCAGGTCGTCGGGCTGACCGGCTCCCCCGGGGTGGGCAAGTCGACCACCACCAACGAGCTGGTCCGCGCGCTGCGGGCGCGCGGGCACCGGGTGGGGGTGCTGGCGGTCGACCCGTCCAGCCCGTTCACCGGCGGCGCGATCCTCGGCGACCGGGTGCGGATGCAGGACCACGCGACCGATCCGGGCGTCTACATCCGGTCCATGTCCAGCCGGGGGCACCTCGGCGGGCTGTCCGCGGCGACGCCCCAGGCGGTCCGCGTGCTGGAGGGCGCCGGTTGCGACGTGGTGCTGGTGGAGACCGTCGGCGTCGGGCAGGCCGAGGTGGAGGTCGCCTCGCTGGCCGACACCACGCTGGTGCTGCTCGCACCCGGGATGGGCGACGCGATCCAGGCGGTCAAGGCCGGCATCCTGGAGATCGCCGACGTGTTCGTGGTCAACAAGGCCGACCGGGACGGCGTCGACGCCACCGTCCGCGACATCCAGGGCATGATCGCCCTCGGTGAGCGCGGGCCGGGGCAGTGGCGACCGCAGGTGGTCCGCTCGGTCGCCGCGCGGGGTGAGGGCATCGACGACATCGCCGCCGCGATCGACAAGCACCGTGGCTGGCTGGTCGAGCACGGCGAGCTGCGCCGCCGCCAGGAGGCGCGGGCCGCCGCCGAGGTCGAGGCCATCGCGCTCGGCACCCTCCGCGCCCGGATCGGCTCCCTGCGCGACGGTACGGAGCTGAGCACGCTCGCCGCCAGGGTGGCCGAGGGTGCCCTCGACCCGTACGCGGCGGCGGATACGCTGCTCGCCCAGCTCGCCCGCTGACCGTCTACCGGGGACACCTCGGCGGCACCTCGTCCTTGTAGGCTCGCACCGCCCCACGGCGGTGGGGTCGGCACGAGGAGCAGGGGAGCGGGCATGGATCACGAGGCGACGCAGGAGCTGAGCAGGGCATCGGTGCCGGCCGGCGGTACGACGCACGTCTCCGACGAGGTGATCGAGAAGATCGCCGTGGCGGCGGCCCGCGCGGTGCCCGGCGTGGCCGAGCTGGGCGGGGACGTGGCCCGGTTCTTCAACTCCGTGCTCGACCGGGTCGGGCTGGACCAGGTGGGCGACGCCCGGCGGGGCTGCTCGGCCCACGTGACCGGGGACGCCGCCGTGGTCAACCTGGTGCTGGTGATCGAGGCCGGTCAGCCGGTGCCGGAGATCACCGGCGAGGTGCGTGCCCGGGTCACCGAGGCCGTCGAGGCGTACGGGCTGCGGGTCGACGAGGTCAACATCCGGGTCGACGACGTGGCGATGGGTGGCCCCACCGCTCCCACCGTCTGACCTGGTTACCCGCCGGTACGGCGTGACTTAGCGATCGTTCAGGCGAGGGCTCTACACTCGACGTGCAGTCGAGGACCGAGGAGGATCCCTGCGCATGGACGCCGACGAGATCGACGCCGGACGGGCACGCTGGCAGGCCCGGTACGACGCCGCGCGCAAGCGTGACGCCGACTTCACCACGCTCTCCGGGATGCCGGTGGATCCGGTCTACGGGCCGCCGGAGGGCAGCGCGTACCCGGGCTTCGAGCGGATCGGCTGGCCGGGCGAGTACCCGTACACCCGGGGTCTGTACCCGACCGGCTACCGCGGGCGGACCTGGACGATCCGGCAGTTCGCCGGCTTCGGCAATGCCCAGCAGACCAACGAGCGCTACAAGATGATCCTCGGTGCCGGCGGTGGCGGCCTCTCGGTCGCGTTCGACATGCCGACGCTGATGGGCCGCGACTCGGACGACCCGCAGGCCCTCGGCGAGGTCGGGCACTGCGGCGTCGCGATCGACACCGCCACCGACATGCAGGCGCTCTTCGACGGCATCGACCTGGCCGGCGTCACCACCTCGATGACCATCTCCGGGCCGGCGGTGCCGGTGTTCTGCATGTACCTGGTGGCCGCCGAGCGGCAGGGCGCCGACCTGTCCAAGCTGGACGGCACCCTGCAGACCGACATCTTCAAGGAGTACATCGCGCAGAAGGAGTGGCTGTTCGACCCCGAGCCGCACCTGCGCCTGATCGGCGACCTGATGGAGTACTGCGCCGCCGAGATCCCGCGCTACAAGCCGCTGTCGGTCTCCGGCTACCACATCCGCGAGGCCGGCTCCACCGCCGCGCAGGAGCTGGCGTACACCCTGGCCGACGGATTCGGGTACGTGGAGCTGGGCCTCTCGCGCGGGCTGGACGTGAACGTCTTCGCGCCGGGACTGAGCTTCTTCTTCGACTCGCACGTCGACTTCTTCGAGGAGATCGCCAAGTTCCGCGCCGCCCGCCGGATCTGGGCCCGCTGGCTGCGCGACGTCTACGGCGCGACCAGTGAGAAGGCGCTGTGGCTGCGGTTCCACACGCAGACCGCCGGGGTGTCGCTGACCGCCCAGCAGCCGGTCAACAACGTCGTACGGACGGCCGTCGAGGCCCTCGCCGCGGTGCTGGGCGGCACGAACTCGCTGCACACCAACGCGCTGGACGAGACCCTGGCGCTGCCCACCGACGAGTCCGCCGAGATCGCCCTGCGAACGCAGCAGGTGCTGATGGAGGAGACCGGCGTGGTCAACGTGGCGGATCCGCTCGGCGGCTCCTGGTACGTCGAGGCGCTGACCGACAAGATCGAGGCCGAGGCGGAGGAGATCTTCGCCCGGATCCGGCAGCTCGGCGGCGAGGGGCCGCACCAGATCGGCCCGATGACCTCCGGCATCCTGCGCGGCATCGAGGACGGCTGGTTCACCGGGCACATCGCCGAGTCGGCCTTCGTCTACCAGCAGGCCCTGGAGAAGGGCGACAAGAAGATCGTCGGCGTCAACTGCCACACCGGCACGGTCGCCAAGGAGCTGGAGATCCTGCGCATCTCGCACGAGGTGGAGCTGGAGCAGCGCCGGGTGCTCGCCGAGCGCAAGGGTGCACGGGACGAGGGCGCGGTCCGCGCCGCGGTCACCCGGATGGTCCAGGCCAGTAGGACGGACGAGAACATGATCCCCGCCATGCTCGACGCCGTCCGCGCCGAGGCGACCCTCGGCGAGATCTGCGACGCCCTCCGCGCCGAGTGGGGCACCTACCGAGAGCCCGCCCGCTTCTAACCCCCACCTCCCACCCCACCCCCGTCGATCTTGCGGATTCTGTTGCCGGTACGCCGTTTTTGCGACGAAATGTCGGGACGGGAAGTGCAAGATCGCGGGGGTGGGGGGCGGGGGTGAGAGTTGCAACGTCGGGGTTGTGGGTGAGCTGAGAATCCTCGCCCGCGTGCGAGACTAGGTAACCATGAGCGACCCACGGATCACCTCGTCGATCTTCACCCGCGGCGCGGTCGACCTCAGCACGCTGCGCGGCCCCGCACCTGCCAGTTCCCGCCCCGGCACACCCCCGCAGGGCGGTCCGTCCACCGGCGCACCCGGCGGGCCCACCGCCGGCGGCAACGCCGCCATCGTCGACGTCACCGAGGCGACCATCCAGTCCGAGGTGCTCGAACGCTCGATGGCCATGCCCGTCGTCGTCTTCTTCGGCGCGGCCGGCTTCCCGGAGAGCGACGAGTTCGCCCCGGTGCTGGAGCGACTGGCCGCCGAGAGTGACGGCGCCTGGGTGCTCGCCCGCGTCGACGTGCAGCAGAGCCCGCGGATCGCCCAGATGTTCCGGGTCCAGGGCATCCCCATGGTCTACGCGGTGGTCGGCGGCCAGCCGATCGACGCCTTCTCCGGCGTGGTCGGAGAGGCGCAGCTGCGCCAGTGGCTGCAGGCCGTGCTCAAGGCCGGCGGCGTGACCGTCGCCGAACCGGAGGACCCGCGCCTCGACGAGGCGGACGACGCGCTGATGAGTGGTGACCTGGACGCCGCCGAGCGGGCGTACCGCAAGATCCTCGCCGACTCCCCGGCGGACGCCGCGGCCGAGGCCGGCCTCGCCCAGGTCGGTGTGGCCCGCCGGGTGGCCGGCGCCGACCCGGCCACCGCGCTGGCCGCCGCCGAGAGCGCCCCCGACGACGTGGCCGCCCAGCTGCTCGCCGCCGACATCGAGGTGCTCAGCGGCCTCGCCGAGCAGGCGTACGCCCGGCTGGTCGGTCTGGTCCGGCGCACCGCCGGTGAGGACCGGGAGGCGGTCCGCCAGCACCTGGTGTCGCTGTTCACCATCGCCGGTCCGGACGATCCGGCGGTCGCCTCGGCGCGTCGCGCCCTGGCCAGCGCCCTGTTCTGAGTTCGTAGCACGCCAGCGCGGGCCGGCGTTCCGGCCGGCCCGCCCGACCACCGAGGACGGGAGCTCACGATGCGCCGGATCGCCGTCCTCGACGCGCCGACAAATCTCGGTCTGCGGCCGCCGACGCCCACGTCGGTCCCGGGCTGCGCGAAGGCACCCGGAGCGCTGCGCGACCACGACCTGCTGGCCCGGCTGCGCGCCCGCGACGCCGGCTGCCTCACCCCACCCCGGTACGACCCGGGCGACTGGCGGCCCGGCGACGGGGTGTGCCACGCCCGGGAGATCGCCGACTACTCCCTCGCCCTCGCCGAACGGATCGGCTCGATCATCGACCGGGGTGAGTTCCCGGTGGTGCTGGGCGGCGACTGCTCGGTGCTGCTCGGCTCCGCGCTGGCCATGCACCGGCTCGGCGAGGCGGTCGGCGGGCGCATCGGTCTGGTCTTCGTGGACGGGCACTCCGACTTCCGGCACCCCGGCAACGCCTCCTACGTGGGCGCGGCCGCCGGCGAGGATCTGGCCCTGGTCACCGGGCGCGGGCAGGCCGACCTGGCCGCACTGGAGGGGCGCCGTCCCTACTTCCGTGACATCGACGTGGTGGTGCTCGGCATCCGGGCGCAGGACGAGTACCGGCTCGACCTCCAGGCGGCGGGGATCACCACCCGGCCGGTGCCGGCGCTGCGCGCCGAGGGTGCCGCCCGGACGGCCCAGTGGGCACACGAGCAGCTCGCCGACTGCGCGGGCTACTGGGTGCACATCGACGTGGACGTGCTCGACCCGGCGGTGATGCCCGCCGTGGACGCCCCCGACCCGGGTGGGATCGCCTTCGCCGAGCTGGAGATCCTGCTCGCCGGCCTGGTCGACACCCCGCACTGCCTCGGCGTCGAGCTGACCGTCTTCGACCCCGACTACGACCCGGACGGCTCGTACGCCGCCGAGATCGTCAACACCGTGGTCGCGGGCTTGGCCCCGGTCACCGCCCCGGAGGCCGTACCGCCCCGGCTGCTGTCGCCCCGTCCGGCGCCCGCCCCCCGCCGCGGCCCCAGCCGACCCACGCTCGTCCCCGGGTCACCGCGTCCCGGGGTGGACGACGAGGAGCAGCACGAGGTGCCCGAGCCCACCGGTGTGCACCCGGTCGAGCGCAACGGCGCCGAGGTGGCGGGTCGGCTGAGCCGCGGCGTGCCCGTCCCGGCCCAACCGGAACCGCTCAGCCTCCTCGGGCCGGCCGCCGCCGAGCCGGCCGTCCTGAGGCCGGCCGGCGTCTCGGGTATGGCTCCTGCCGAGCCGGTGGGGGCGGAACCAGAACCGGTCGGCCCGCCCGCATCGGCCGGCCCGGGCCTGCTCCGCCGACCGGCCTCCACCAATCCGAACCCCACCGACCACCCCAGAACCGAACCAGCCTGACGCCCCACCCCGCCCGGGTGATCAAGAAGTTTGCGTCACATCCGCGCCGGATTCTGACGCAAACCTCTTGATCACGGCGCGGGGAGGGGCGGGGCAGGGAGGGGCGGGGCGGAGAGGGCGGGGCAGGGAGGGGTGGGGCAGGGAGGCTCGTCAGGGGTTGGGGAGGGCGCGGAGGAAGCGCTCGGCGATCGGGACGGCCGAGGTGCTGCTGGCGCCGCCCTTCTCCACGAACACGGCGAACGCGACGTCGCCCCGCCAGCCGACGAACCAGGCGTGCGTGTGGGCCGGGTCGTTGTCGTACTCGGCGGTGCCGGTCTTGCCGTACACCTCGCCGCCCGGCACGTCCTTGAGGGCGGTGCCGGTGCCGGCGGTCACCACCTCGCGCATCATGGTGCGCAGCGCCGAGACGGACTCCGGCTTGAGTTGCTCGCCGGCCGCGGCCGGCGTGGCCGGCGCGGGGTCGACCAGCAGCTTCGGCTGCTCGAACCGGCCCCGGGCGACGGCCGCCGTGGCACCGGCCATGGCCACCGGACTGACCAGTGTGGTGCCCTGACCGAACGAGGCCGCGGCCTGCTCGGCCGGGCTGCCGCCCGTCGACACCTTGCCGGTGAAGGCGTCGGTGCCGAGATCCCACTGACCCTCCAGGCCCAGCGACCGGCCGGCGGCGGCCAGCCCGTCGCCGCCCAGCTTCGGCGCCAAGGTGGCGAACGCGGTGTTGCAGGACTTGGCGAAGTCGGTGCGGAACGGCACCGAGCCGAGCTCGAAGTTGTCCGAGTTCTTGAAGGACCGGCCGTCGACGGTGGCCGTCTTCTTGCAGTCCACCGGCCCGTCGAGGGTGACCGCGCCCCGGTCCAGCAGGCCGAGCGCGCTGACCATCTTGAACGTCGAACCCGGAGGGACCTGGGCGGTGAACGCCAGGTTCTCGCCGGCCGGGCCGGGGCCGTTCGCGGCGGCGAGGACAGCGCCGTCGCTGATCCTTACCGCCACCAGCGAGGACCGACGGGTCTCGGCGCGCAGCGCCTCGTCGGCGGCGTTCTGGGCGGCCACGTCCAGGGTGGTCTTCAGCGCCTGCCCCGGCTGGGGCTCCCGGCGGAACAGTTCGGTGCCGGTGGCCTCCAACGTGCCGCCCTCGGCGGGACGCTCGACGACCACGGTCAACCCGGGGGTGCCGCGCAGACGCTCGTCGTAGCGGCCCTGCAGTCCGCCGTGGCCGACCAGGTCACCGACCGCGTACCGGTCGGGGTGCGCGGCCAAATCGTCGGCCTGCGCCTGATCGACCGAACCGAGCAGCGCGCGGGCGAACTCCCGGGTCGGAGCCAGGTCGAGCTTGGCGGAGATGAACGTGGTGCCGGGCAGGTCGTCGATCCGTGGCTTGATCTGGCGGTACGCCTCCTCGCGCAGCGTCACCACCTCGACGAAGGCACCCGGCTCGGCCTTGGCCACCCGTTCGGGCAGGTCCGCCAGGTCGACCGCCGGGACCAGCGCCGGACGGATCGCCTTGAAGGCCGCGTCGAGGTCCTTGACCAGCTTCTTGATGTCGGCGACCCCGTCGGGCTGCACCCCCACCCGGATCACCGGGCGAGGGGCGACGATCGGCTGCCCGGCGGCGTCCAGCACCCCGGCGCGGGGAGCGGCGTCGCGGCGCAACCCCAGCCGGTCACCCCTGGTGAGCTGCTCGTGCAGGACCCGGGGCTCCCAGATCACCTGCCACTGGTCGTCGTCGCCCTGGGCGAGCCGCACCTCGCGGTCGTACGCCCAGCGGGTCTGACCGGGCAGGGTCCACTCCACCTGGACCGTCGCGGTCGCGATGTCCTTGGTGACCTTCGGTTCGCCGCGGCGGGTCAGCTTGGGCGGGCTGCCCGCCAGCTCGCCGGAGAGTTCCTTGATCTCGCGGCTCACCTCGGCGGCCGCCAGCTTGCCGCCCGTCGGGCCCACCAGCCCGACCGCCTGGAGGTCACCGCTGCGCCAGCCGGCCAGGAAGGCGTCGACGCTGTGCTCCGGGCCGTCGTCGCCCGAGCAGGCGGCCAGGACGCCAGCGGTGAGGAGCGCCGCCGTGACGGCGGCCACCCGCCGCCGGGCGGGGTTCGGTCGGTGGGGCCGGGGGTACGACAGGAGCATGACGCGAGGTCCTTCCGATCTCGGGCTGCCCTGCACGGTAGTACGAGAACCCTGTCCCCAACGTCCCCTCATGTGGCCGGACGTGCGGAAAGAGGGTGGGCGCCGGTGTGATGAACATCGCGCGGCGGGGTATCCCGCATCCGGCCAACCTCGGACCCGCAACGGGTGAAAGGACAAAGTCCCGATCCGGACGTCCGGCCAGTGGTCCGCCGACAAAGGCGAAGAACGTCAGGGCCTAGGCTGGGCGGCAGAGTGACCCACAACGCGGTGGGTCGAGGGGAGTGGCACCGATGGACCGGCGTCCGGCGATCAAACCGGAACCCGACCTCCGGCAGGATGACTCCGGCCGGGACGACGACAGCTTCGATTCCGCGACCGACGGGGACGGCTACGGCCGACTCGACACGGGCGTCACCGGCCTCACCGGGGCGAGCATCGACACCCTCTACGATCTGGGCCTGCCGACCGAGGCGTTGGCCGACGACGTGGAGGACGCCGAGCTCGACGAACCGGTACCGAATGCGGAGCGCCTGGTAGCCCAGGCCGTCGCACTCGCCGGGGACGACCACGACGCGGCGACCCTGGTGGGTCGTTTCTGGCGGTTCGCCCCGGACGAGGAGCTGGTCGGCTTCACGGCGGAAGAGATGCTCGACGCGGCCCGGGCACACCGGGACCTCGCTCAACAACGGGTGCCCGGCGAGCTGAAGCTGCGGATCCACGAACCGTACGCGGACCAGCACCACACGGTCGTCGAGATCGTCACCGACGACATGCCGTTCCTGGTCGACTCGGTGACCGCGCTGCTCAACTCGTACCACCTGGATGTGCACCTGCTGGTGCACCCGCTGGTGGTGGTGCGGCGGGAGCCGTTGGGTCGGCTCACCGAGGTCTCCGCCGACGTGGAGCCGGACGACGCGATCGCCGGCGACATCATCGAGAGCTGGATGCGGATCGAGATCGACCCGGTCCGGGACGCGGCCGAGCGGGACCGGCTGCGCCGCGAGCTGCAGCGGGTGCTCACCGACGTCCGCGAGGCGGTGGAGGACTGGCCGAAGATGCGTCAGCGCGCCCTCGCGCTCGCCGACGAGCTGGCCTCGGCCCGCACCTCCGACGACCGTCCGCCGGTGCCGGAGAAGGACATCACCGACTCGGTGGAGCTGCTGCGGTGGCTCGCCCACGACCACTTCACCTTCCTCGGCTACCGCGAGTACCGGTTGGTCGACGCTCCCGGCGGGAACGCCGCGGACCCGGTCGACGGCAAGGCCCTCGAAGCGGTGCTCGGCACCGGTCTGGGCATCCTGCGCTCCGATTCGCCGGAGGCCCGGTCGCTGTCGTCCATGACACCCGAGGCACACGAGAAGGTGCTGGAGAAGCGCCTGCTCATCATCACCAAGGCCAACTCGCGGGCCACCGTGCACCGCTCGGCGTACCTGGACTACATCGGCTTCAAGATCTTCAACTCCGCCGGTGACGTGATCGGCGAACGGCGCTTCCTGGGGCTGTTCTCCACCGCCGCGTACCGCACCAGCGTGCGCGAGCTTCCGGTGGTGCGCCGTAAGGTCGCCGAGGTCCTGGACCGCTCCGGCCTGAGCCAGCGCAGCCACTCCGGCAAGGATCTGATCCAGATCCTGGAGACCTACCCGCGCGACGAGCTGTTCCAGATCAAGACCGACGACCTGTACCACGCGGTGGTCGGTGTGCTGCGGATGGCGGGGCGGCGGCAGCTGCGGGTGTTCCTGCGCCGGGACGCGTACGGGCGGTTCATCTCCTGCCTCATCTACCTGCCCCGGGACCGGTTCACCACGCAGAACCGGCTGCGCATGCAGGACATCCTGCTGCGTGAGCTGAACGGTGTCGGGGTGGACTACACCACCCGGGTCACCGAGTCGATGCTCGCCCGGATCCACTTCATCGTCCGCACCGATCCCACCCGGCCGCCCGGCGACATCGACGCCGACCTGCTGGCCGAGGAGCTGGCCGACGCGACCCGGCTCTGGGACGACGACTACCGGCTGGTGCTGGAGCGCAAGCTCGGCGACGAGCAGGCCAAGCACCTGTTCGCCCGGTACGCCGACGCGTTCCCGGAGGGCTACAAGGACGGGCACACGCCGTACGAGGCGATGAAGGACCTGGCCAAGCTGGAGCTGCTGGAGGAGCCCGGCCAGCTGGAGATGCACCTGTTCCGCAAGCAGCTCGCGCCCCGGCCGGGCACCCGGATGCCCGGTGCGGACCTGGCCGAGACGATGAACGTCCGGTTCAAGGTCTACCGGTACGGCGAGCCGATGATGCTCTCCGCCGTGCTGCCGGTGCTGCACTCACTCGGCGTGCGGGTGGTCGACGAGCACCCGTACGAGGTGGACCGGATCGACGGTCGGGTCTACCTGTACGACTTCGGCCTGATGCTGCCCGAGGGGCACCACGAGCTGGCCGAGGTGCGCCCACACGTGGAGAACGCCTTCGCGGCGGCGTGGCGCGGTGAGGCCGAGGTGGACCGGTTCAACGAGCTGGTGCTGCGCGGCGGCCTGACCTGGCGGCAGGTGGTGGTGCTGCGGGCGTACGCGAAGTATCTGCGGCAGGCCGGCACGGTCTTCTCGCAGGACTACATGGAGCAGACCTTCGTCGCGTACCCGAAGCTGGCGAGTCTGCTGGTGGAGCTGTTCGAGACCCGGTTCGCGCCGGGCGACCTCAGCCCCGAGCAGCGTCAGCAGCGCAGCGGCGAGCTGGTGGAGACGATCCGGGGCGCGCTGGACGACGTGGCCAGCCTCGACCAGGACCGGATCCTGCGCTCGTACCTGACGCTGATCGAGGCGACCCTGCGCACGAGCTTCTACCAGAAGCGCGCCGACGGGCGGCCGAAGGCGTACGTGGCGTTCAAGCTCGACCCGCAGGCCATTCCGGACCTGCCGGCGCCGCGGCCGAAGTTCGAGATCTTCGTGTACTCGCCCCGCTTCGAGGGCGTGCACCTGCGGTTCGGGCCGGTGGCCCGGGGCGGGTTGCGCTGGTCCGACCGTCGCGAGGACTTCCGTACCGAGGTGCTGGGCCTGGTCAAGGCGCAGATGGTGAAGAACACCGTGATCGTGCCGGTGGGCGCCAAGGGCGGCTTCGTGCTCAAGCAGAAGCCGGGCGACCGGGACGAGGCGGTCGCCTGCTACCAGGAGTTCGTCGGCGCGATGCTGGACGTCACCGACAACATCGTCAGCGGGCAGATCGTGCCGCCCGAGGACGTCGTCCGGCACGACGCGGACGACCCGTACCTGGTGGTGGCGGCCGACAAGGGCACCGCGACGTTCTCCGACATCGCCAACGAGATCTCCACGGCCCACCACTTCTGGCTCGGTGACGCGTTCGCCTCCGGTGGTTCCGCCGGCTACGACCACAAGAAGATGGGCATCACCGCCCGGGGCGCCTGGGAGTCGGTGAAGCGGCACTTCCGGGAGCTGGGTCTGGACACCCAGACCGAGGACTTCACGGTGGTCGGCGTCGGCGACATGTCCGGCGACGTGTTCGGCAACGGGATGCTGCTCTCCGAGCACATCCGGCTGGTGGCCGCGTTCGACCACCGGCACATCTTCCTGGACCCGGAGCCGGATGCGGCCACCTCGTACGCGGAGCGGCGACGGCTGTTCGACCTGCCCCGTTCCTCCTGGGAGGACTACAACCCGGAGCTGATCTCGGCCGGCGGCGGCATCTTCGCGCGTACCGCCAAGTCGATCCCGATCACGCCGCAGGTGCGGGCGGCGATCGGCCTGGACGACGACGTCACGCAGATGTCGCCGCAGGACCTGATGAAGGCGATCGTCACCGCGCCGGTGGACCTGTTCTGGAACGGTGGCATCGGCACCTACGTCAAGGCGTCGACCCAGACCAACGCCGAGGTGGGCGACAAGTCCAACGACGCGATCCGGGTGGACGGGCGCAGCCTGCGCTGCCGGGTGGCCGGTGAGGGCGGAAACCTGGGTTGGACGCAGCTCGGCCGGATCGAGTACGCGTTGACCGGCGGCCGGATCTACACCGACTTCATCGACAACGCGGCCGGTGTGGACACCTCCGACCACGAGGTGAACATCAAGATCTTGCTGAACACCGCGGTCGCCGACGGCGAGCTGACCACGGCGGAGCGCGACGAGCTGCTGGCCGGGATGACCGACGAGGTCGGGGAGCTGGTGCTGCGGGACAACTACGACCAGGCTCGGGCGATCAACAACGCCCAGGCCCAGGCCGCCTCGCTGCTCCCGGTGCACCGCCGCATGATCAACGAGCTGGAGCGTTCGGGTGCGTTGGACCGGGCACTGGAGGCGCTGCCGCCGGACGAGGAACTGGCGGTCCGCAGCGAGTCCGGGCTGACCGCGCCGGAGTTCGCGGTGCTGCTCGCGTACGTGAAGATCGTCCTGGAGCGGGAGATCCTCACCGAGGGGTTGGCCGACGAGGAGTGGACGACCGAGGTGCTGGTCAACTACTTCCCGACGCCGATGCGCGAGCGGTTCGCCGACCGGATGGGCCGCCACCGGCTGCGCCGGGACATCGTCACGACCGTGCTGGTCAACGAGGCGATCAACCGGGGTGGCATCTCGTTCATCTTCCGGGTCGTCGAGGAGACCGCGGCCAGCGCGGCCGACGTGATCCGGGCGTACGTGGTGGTCCGCGAGGTGTTCGGGCTGCGCGAACTGTGGGACGCGGTGGAGGCCCTGGACAACAAGGTCTCCCCGGAGTTGCAGACCAGCGTCTACCTGGACACCCGTCGACTGTTGGACCGCGCGGTGCGCTGGCTGGTGACCAACCGACGCTCGCCGATCGACGTGCCCACCGAGATCGCCCGCCTGCGGGACGGGGTGGCCCGGTTGCTGCCGGGGCTGGAGGAGCTGTTCTACGGCAGCGAGCGGCAGGCCATCGAGGCGCACATGGACTCGATGACCGAGCGTGGGCTGCCCCGCGAGTTGGCGGAGCGGGCGACCCGACTGATGTACAGCTTCGGCCTGCTGGACGTGGTGGAGACCGCCACGCGCAGCGGTCGGGACGTCGGCGAGGTGGCTTCGGTCTACTTCGTGCTCTCCGACCTGTTCCGGGTGGACTCGCTGCTGTCGAAGATCTCCCTGCTACCGAGGGAGGACCGCTGGCAGACCCTCGCCCGGATGGCGCTGCGCTACGACCTGTACGCCGCGCTGGCCGCACTCACCGCCGAGGTGCTCGGCTCCACCCCGGAGGATCTGCCGCCGCACGAGCGGGTGCAGCAGTGGGAGCAGTCGAACGCCACGTCGATCCACCGCGCCCGGCGGGCGATGGGTGAGTTCGACGAGTCGCGGGCGGATCTCGCCGCCCTGTCCGTGCTGCTGCGCCAGATCCGCACCCTGGTGCGGACCTCCGCCGCCGCCTGAGCCGGTACGCCGGACGCGGTCCGGCCGGTCGGGTCACCCCGACCGGCCGGACCGCGTTTCGTGTCGGTTGGTCACGCCACCAGGGTGGCGAAGACGACCACGTTGTCCGGGTAGCTCCTGACGGCCTCGTCGAACTGGCCGCCGCAGGTGACCACCCGCAGGCCGGGCCGGTCGTTCGGCCCGTACACCAACTCGGTGGGGAACGCCGTCTTCGGGTACGACTTCACCGAGTCGACCCGGAAACTCGCCGGTCGACCGTCGGCCCGCCGAACGGTGATCGTGTCGCCCGGCGTGAGGGCGCCGAGGTCGAAGAAGACGGCCGGGCCCAGTTTCGCCGAGTCCACGTGCCCGACGATGACCGCGTTGCCGGTCTCGCCCGGGCTCGCCCCCGGCTCGTACCAGCCGGCCCGGTCGGCCTGCTCCAGCGGGGGGACCTGGACAGTGCCGTCCGGGTTGGTGCCCAGCGACATGATCGTCGCGTTGACGCCGATCCGGGGGATCTCGATGCTGGTGGGGGCGGAGCGCGCCAGTCCGGAGACGGCGTTCCCCTGCGCGGCGGGCGCATCGTCGAGCGGCGACACGTCGGTGGCGGTGGCCGCCGGGCCGTTGACCTCGGGGCCGGCCTGGGACAGCGGCTGCGGTGGGCGGGGAGCGGACGTGGTCTTCAGGGCCGCACCGATCATGCCGGCCCCGATCATGGCGAGGGTGACGACGACGGCCGCGCCGGCGGCGCGCCACGGTTTCCCGTGACGGCCGCCGGCCGGTGTCGTCGTCACGTCAGACGAGCGAACCATCGGTCCGCCGACGACGCATCAGCACGATCCCACCCAGCGCGGCAGCGCCGAGCAGGCTCGCCCCGCCGGTGGCCAGGCCACGGTCGGTGCCGGTGCTCGCGCCACCGTCACCACCGTCGACACCGCCGTGCGGCAGCACGACCAGCTCACCCTCGCCGCAGGAGCCCTTGAGCTCGTAGCGACCAGGCTTCGCGTCCTCGTCGACCTTGGCCTCGCCGTAGTAGACGAATTCCCGCTCGTCGTCCCAGCGGTCCTCGTCCTTGCCGTAGTCACCGCGCTCGTCGGAGCCGTACTCGTCGTGGCCCTTGGACTCCCAGCCCTTGTCCGAGCCGTACTCGTCGGAGCCGCGCTCGTCGGAGCCGTACTCGTCGTGGCCCTTGGACTCCCAGCCCTTGTCCGAGCCGCGCTCGTCGGAGCCGTACTCGTCGTGGCCCTTGGACTCCCAGCCCTTGTCCGAGCCGCGCTCGTCGGAGCCGTACTCGTCGTGGCCCTTGGACTCCCAGCCCTTGTCCGAGCCGTACTCGTCGGAGCCGCGCTCGTCCGAGCCGTACTCCTCGTCGCCCTTGGAGTCCCAGTCCTTCTTGTCCTCGTCCTTGGACTCCCAGTCCTTCTTGCCTTCGTCCTTGGAGTCGCGGCTGTCCTCCGCGTCCTGGCCGTGCTCCTCGCCCTTCCAGTCCTTGCTGTCTTCGTCGGCGTTGGCGTCGGCGGCAGCGCCGCCGCCCTGGCCGCCAGGCTGCGGCTTCTCCTCGCCGTTCTCGCCCTTGCCGTTCTCGTCCTTGCCCTCGTGGTCCTTGCCCTTGTCGTCCTTGCCGTGCTCGTCCTTGCCCTTGTCGTCGTGGCCGGAGTTCTCCTCCTCGCGCCACTCGCCGCGGTCCTCGCCCCGGTCGTCGGCCGGCTTGAGCTTGACCTTGCCGGTGACCTTGGACCACACGTACGCGTGCTCCTGCCGATCCGGGCAGATCTCGAGGAGCTTGACCTCGTCGCCAGCCTTGACGACGTGCGGCTTGGCGTACACCTTGCCGTCATGGTCCTTGCCGCCGTCGTGGTGCCCATCTGCGAACGCGATTCCCGGCGCGAACACCAGGAGCGACGCGCCGCCGAGCGCGGCGCCCGCAACGACCTTCCCGAGCATCTTCTTAGCCATGACCTGCGTCACTCCATCCCTGTTGTCCTGAGCCCGGCGACAACCGAGCTAAGACCGACGTTAGACGGTTTCATGACCTATGAAGGGAAAGATTCGCGTTTTGACCTTTGATGCTGGTAAGAGGTGAAGGGGTGCTGCGCGGCTTTCACGGCGTGCCGTGTCGTCTCGAATGCGTCGAGCCCTTGCGGGTGGCCCAGGGTGTTGTGCGCCTCCCGTGTCCAACCCTCCGCTGCCACCCGGTAGTGCCGGGACTGATCCGCTCGTGCCTCCCGGCCTCACTCGGGGGTATCGTCCGAGTCTGAGGCGGATTCCCGTGGCCCGACGCATCGAGCCATTGCCATGGAAGCGCTCCCATGCAAGAATCGGCGCACGCGGTTCGGGGAGCCACACCGCGCAGGCAGACAGCCGAGGGCATCCGGTTCACCGGACGGCGTCCTGCCGCCGACCGCCCGGCCGCGTGCCGGTCGATCACCCCACCACCACCATCGCCCGTCCGGGTCGGGCACCCCCGAAGAATCCCGTTGGCGCCGGCGGCCGTCCGCGCAGGACGCCCACCGGGCCGTCCCGCCGGGCCGTACCTGGGCCCGGTCTCGCCCAAGGAGATCAGTGGCATGAATGTGTGGAGAAGGCTGTCCGGCCCACGCCGGGCCCTCGCGCTCGCCGGCGCGGGTGCCCTGGTCGCCGGCGGGCTGGTGACGATTCCCGTCACCGCGGCGCAGGCCGCGACCCAGTGCGACATCGCATACACGAGCAACGACTGGCCCGGCGGCTTCACCGCGAGCATCACCATCAAGAACCTCGGCGACCCGATCAACGGCTGGACGCTGGGCTGGACCTTCCCCAACTCCAGCCAGCGGGTGCAGCAGGGCTGGTCGGCCGAGTTCAGCCAGTCCGGCAGCCAGGTCACCGCCCGGAGCCTGTCCTACAACGGCAGCCTCGCCACCGGCGCGTCGACGAGCATCGGCTTCAACGGCGCCTGGAGCGGCAGCAACCCGAAGCCGGCCTCGTTCACCCTCAACGGGGTGGTCTGCAACGGTGGCACCACCCCGCCGACCACCACGCCGCCGACCACCACGCCCCCTCCGACCGACCCGCCGCCCACCACCACCCCGCCCCCGGCGGGGACGAAGGTGGACAACCCGTACGCCGGAGCGCGGGGCTACGTGAACCCGGAGTGGAAGGCCAAGGCGGACGCCGAGCCGGGCGGAAGCCGGGTCTCCAACAACCCCACCGCCGTCTGGCTGGACCGGATCGCCGCGATCAACGGCACCCCGGACAGCAGCTCGAACGGCGCCTTCGGGGTGCGTGACCACCTGGACGAGGCGCTGCGTCAGGGCGCCGGGTACATCCAGTTCGTGATCTACAACCTGCCCGGCCGGGACTGCTCCGCGCTCGCCTCCAACGGAGAGCTGGGTCCGAACGAGCTGCCTCGCTACAAGGCCGAGTACATCGACCCGATCGCCGCGATCCAGAGCGACGCGAAGTACCGCAACCTGCGGATCATCAACGTCATCGAGATCGACTCACTGCCCAACCTGGTCACCAACACCTCCGGCCAGGCCGGCGGCACGGCGATGTGCGACACGGTCAAGGCCAACGGCGCGTACGTCAACGGTGTCGGCTACGCCCTGGCCAAGCTGGGCGCGATCGGCAACGTCTACAACTACATCGACGCTGGCCACCACGGCTGGCTCGGCTGGGACACCAACTTCGGCCCGACCGCCGACATCCTGAAGACCGCCGCGGTCGCCTCCGGCAGCACGGTCAACAACGTGCACGGCTTCATCACCAACACCGCCAACTACTCGGCCCTGCGTGAGCCGTACTTCAAGGTCACCGACACGGTCAACGGTCAGACGGTGCGGCAGTCCAAGTGGGTCGACTGGAACTTCTACGTCGACGAGCTGTCGTTCGCCCAGGCGTTCCGCGACAAGCTGGTCTCGGTCGGCTTCAACTCCAACATCGGCATGCTGATCGACACCTCCCGCAACGGTTGGGGCGGCTCCGCCCGGCCCACCGGCCCGGGTGCGACGACCAGCGTCGACACCTACGTCAACGGTGGCCGCATCGACCGCCGGATCCACCTCGGCAACTGGTGCAACCAGTCCGGCGCGGGCATCGGCGAGCGGCCCCGGGCGAACCCGGAGCCGGGCATCGACGCCTACGTCTGGGTGAAGCCCCCGGGTGAGTCGGACGGCTCCAGCAAGGAGATCCCGAACACCGAGGGCAAGGGCTTCGACCGGATGTGCGACCCGACGTACGGCGGCAACGCCCGCAACGGCAACAACCCGTCCGGAGCGCTCGCCAACGCGCCGATCTCGGGTGCGTGGTTCTCCGCGCAGTTCCAGGAGTTGATGCGCAACGCGTACCCGGCGCTCTGACCGGATCGCTCCCGCACCCACCCGCCGCCGGCAGTAGGTGAGGCACTGCCGGCGGCAGGTTCCCCCGGGTCCCCGACCCGACCGTGACGGTCGGGTCGGGGACCCCCCTTGTCACGCGCGGATCAGGGCACCGTGCGCTCGATCGCCGCCCGACCCTGCTCGGCCAGGTCGCGGCGGGCCTTGTCCAGGTTCTCCGGCGTGAGGTCCTGCCCGCGGGCCATCACCAGATCCTCCGGCTCCCACGGCTGCTCGGCGCCGGTACGGATGTTGTCCCCGCCGGCCCCGGTGCCCGTCCCGGTCGCCCCGGTGCCCGCGGCGTACGGGTCGCCGATCAGTTCATCGGTGTCCGGCGCGAGGTCCGGCGGCCGATTGCGGGGCTCGGCGAAGCCCGGGGTGTCCCGGTCGGGCCCGCCCCCGCCGCGCAGCTGCGGGACGGTGCTGTCGTCGTCCGCCGCGGCGGCCATCTCCGGGCTCTCCTCCAGCGGCGGTCGGCGGTCGCGATCGGTCATGGTGTCGCCTCCTGTGTCCGGCGCGTTGCCCTATCCCCCTCGGCTACCCGGTGCGAGGGCCGCCATGCGCGCGGGTCGGTCGATCAGGTGCCGGGCTGCTGCTCGTTCGGCGGCGGCGGTTCCGCCGGGCGCAACCACTGCCAGAGCAGCATGAACAGCCCGAAGGCGAGCATCACCAAACCCGCCCACAGGTTGATCCGCACCCCCTCTGCCTTGTCGATCTCGGCCCGGCTGTCGAAGATGCCGATCAACGTCACGATGATCCCGTACGCCACGAAGAGGCCCCCGATCACCCGACGGATGTCGAACAAGCGGGCGGCCGCGGAACGACGCTGCTCCGCCTGCGTCTCGTCGATCAGCGGATCCTGCGCCGGCTGGCCGTCGTTGCTCATCTGCCGACTCCTTTCCTAGAAGACCGGGATGTAGAAGAGAGCGGCCAGCACGACCGCGATCACGCCGAGCAGAAGGGGGGAGCGGTACCAGACGGCGTCCCCGGCGAGCACGTCACCCTTCAGGTCGACGCCGCCCAGCCCGTACACCAGGCCACGCAGTTCCTCGTCGCGCTTGGGCGCGGTGAGCGGGGTCATGATCACGGCGACCACCGCCACGGTGACGAACGCGATGCCGGCCCCCCAGAAGCTCTCCTCCAGGTCGGAGTTGAAGTCGATGACACCGCCCTTGTAGAGCAGGTAGGTGGCCAGCGACGCCAGGGTGCCCAGCAGCAGCGACCAGAAGCCGGCGAGGGCGCTCATCCGCTTCCAGAACATGCCGATGATGAAGGTGGCGAACAGCGGCGCGTTGAACAGCGAGAAGAGCGCCTGGATGTAGTTCATGATGTTGCTGAAGCCGGCCGCGATGAACGCGGTGCCGATCCCGATCACCACGGCGGCGACCGTCGCCCACCGACCGACCCGCAGGTAGTACTCGTCCGACCGGCCGGGGCGCAGGTACGCCTGCCAGATGTCGTAGGTGAAGACGGTGTTGAAGCCGCTCACGTTGGCCGCCATGCCGGCCATGAACGAGGCGAGCAGGCCGGTGACCGCCACCCCGAGCACGCCGTTGGGGAGCAGATCACGCATCAGCAGCGGGATTGCGTTGTTGTACTGCAGGTCGCCGCTCTCCGCGCCCAGGCCCTTGACCGTCACCAGGGCCACCAGGCCCGGGATGATCGTGACCAGGGGGATGAACAGCTTCGGGTACGCGGCGATGATCGGCGTACGCCGGGCGGCGCTCATGTTCTTCGCCGAGAGGGCGCGCTGCACCTCGGCGAAGTTCGTCGTCCAGTAGCCGAACGACAGCACGAAACCGAGGCCGAAGACGATACCGATCCACTGCGCACCCAGCGGGTTGGCGGTGCTGCCGGTGTCCTGCCAGGCGTGCAGGCCCGCCTCGCCGAGCTTGGAGTCCCGCACCGCGTCCATCAGGCCGTTCACCCCACCGACCTTGACCAGGCCGATCACGGTGACCGGGATGAGTCCCGCCAGGATGACGAAGAACTGGAGCACCTCGTTGTAGATCGCCCCGGACAGACCACCGATGGTGATGTACGCCAGCACGATCGCCGCGCCGACGACGACCGCGGTCCAGAGCGGCCAGCCGAGCAGCGCCTGCATCACCAGGGCCAGCGCGTAGAGGTTCACGCCGGCGATCAGCACCTGGGCGACGGCGAAGCTGAGCGCGTTGAGCAGGTGCGTGGGGCGGTTGAACCGCAGCCGCAGGTACTCCGGCACGCTGCGGACCTTGGAGCCGTAGTAGAAGGGCATCATCACGATGCCCAGGAACACCATCGCCGGCACCGCGCCGATCCAGTAGTAGTGGACCGTCATCACGCCGTACTGGGCGCCGTTCGCGGCCATGCCGATGATCTCCAGGGCGCCCAGGTTCGCCGAGACGAAGGCGAGACCGGTCACCCAGGCCGGGAGGGACCGGCCGGAGAGGAAGAAGTCGACGCTGGTCCGGATCGCCCGTCGGGCCGCGAAGCCCACCCCGAGGACGGTGACGAAGTACAGCGCCAGAATCAGGTAGTCCAGCCCGTTCATGTTGAGCCGAAGACCGCCGCCGTCCATCCCGTCACCCCTCATCCCGACGCTGGCACCGGTTCGATGCGCGCGCCCTATTACCCGGTACGCGCGGTTTCACGCCTGCACGGCGGTTCCGGTGGTGTTCCGGCCCGCTCGGGCGGTCTCGCGACCCGCGACCGCACGCCGAAGGGCGCCCCGGCCTGACGGCTGGGGCGCCCTTCGGGTCGGGTGACGTCAGCGACCGAGTACGCGGTCCAGGAAGTCGCGGTAGTTGCGGACCGCCATCCGTAGCTGCTCGGTGTCCGCCGAGCCGGCGTCCTGCCAACCACCCAGCGTGCTCTTCTGCGCGGCGAGCGCCGAGGAGAGGGCCTGGATGGCCTCCTCCACCAGCGACTGCGCCTCGCCGGCCGCGGCCTGCGGGTCGTCGACGAACCGCAGCTGCACGTCGCGCCACCGGTCCCGGAAGCCCTGCGCGGTGTCCCCGTCGAGGAGCGTGGCCGGCTCGGCCGCGACGGTCGCCCCGGCGGGCCGGGACGTCCCGGCAGACTCCAGCGAGGTGCCGCTGGCCTCGGTGGTGACCGGTTCGGCGTCCGCGTCCGGGTCGACCATCTCCGGTGTCGCGCTGCCGTAGCCGACCGCGCCCGCGGTGGCGATGTCCGAGCCGTCGGTCAGGTCGTCGCGCCGCTCCGGTGCGCCGTCCGTCGCCCCCGGCGGTACGACGGTCCGCGCGGACGTGTCCGCGTCGGCGCGGCCGTCGCCGTCCGTGTCATAGCCGTCCGTGTCGGGCCGGTCCGCGTCGTGCCGGTCCGCGTCGTAGACGTCCGTGCTGTCCACGTCCGCGTCACGGCGGTGCAGCTCGGCGGTCGGGTCGGCCCGCAGGCCCTCACGCTCGCCGTCCTCGGCACCGTCGCCCGGCTCCGCGGTCCGCTCGGCCCGAGGGTCCGGCTGGTCCTGTCGACGCGGGCTGGCCAGCGCGGAGGCGGCGACCGCGTCGCCCACCGTGGTGGCGCCGAAAACCGTCGGCAGCGGCCCCGGCTCGTGGAACCCACCCTCGTCGGTGGACCGGTCGTCCCCCCGGTGGCGGGTGTCGGTGTCGTCGGTCAGGTCCTCGTCGGCGGGGTCGTACGCGGCGTCCCGTCCGGTGCCGTCGGTGGGCTCGCGGCCGGCGTCCGGGTCGTCGAAGGCCCCCCGCTCGTCCAGGGCGTCCTCGGGCGAATCGGCACGGTCGGCACGGTCACCGGTTGGCGGTACCGGAACCGGCGTTGACCGTACGGCCTCCGGGTGGTCGTTGCTCACCTGCTGCTCTTCCTGGCGCATCGGCGGCCTCCTCAGCGGCTCGTGGCGTCGTGCGGGGTGTCCGGGTGGCGCTGTTCGGGTGCGCGGTGACCGACCGGTTCCTCACCGAGCAGGTCGGTGAAGAGGGACCGGTAGTGCACCACCGCCTGGCGCAGTTCCTCGGTGCTCGCCTCACCCCGGGTGTTGCGCAGGTGGATCTCGTGCGCGTCCCGGTAGTTGGTCAGAGTGCGGGCGTGGTCGACGGAGAGGTGGGCGATCTGGTCGGAGAAGTCCCCAGTCGGGTAGCCCTGCTCCTCGATGAGCCGGGTGACCAGTTCATCCGCGTCGCCCACGGTCTCGCCCGGCGAGTCGATGAAGCGGACCTGGATCTCCTCCCAGGCGGCGGCGTAGCGGGCCCGGGACTCCGGGCTGAGCGGGGTGAGCGTGAGCTCGGCGTGCCGGCGTTCCCGGTCGCGCAGCTCGCGCTCCGCGGCGGACCGGCTGTCCTGCTCGGCCACCACCCGGTCGTACTCCGGCCCGAAACGGTTGCGCAGCGCGCGGCGCCGGCCGAGCGACCGGACGGCCACGGCCAGCGCGGCGACGATCACCAGCACGACGAGCACGATGACGATTACCTGCGTGGGCGACATGGGCTCCTCCTTCGTCACCTGGTATTCCCTCGGCGTACTGATCGCCAATCCCGTTCCGGGGCACTTTCCTCGTCGGCCCGCGTCCGCCGTCCGGAAACGTCCCTCCGGTCCGCTTCCGATTGCGGCCCTGACGTGGGGTGCCGCCCTCCCGCGAGGCGAAACTTGACTCGTTCCAGAAGCGAGTTTGGTGAAACGGCGCGCAGCGCCGACGACACCTGAGCCGTCCCCGTACCGAAACGGGCGCCCCGCCGACCAACCGGCGTGGAGGCGGCGCATTCCGGAGCGTCGATGTCGGCGCGACGGGCGGTAGTGCAACCGGCCGCGATTACGTATCCTGCCCAAGGCGCGCGCGCCGGTGTCCGGCGTCGCCGCCGGGCGCAGCAGGTCCGCGTGCTGCCCGGCCGGTGCCGGCGCCCCTCCTGCCACCCCTGTACGGGCGAGGTCTGATGAGAACCCGCGACTGGCCGATCCGCTCGAAGCTGACCGCGTTGGTCGTCGCTCCGGTGACCGCGTTGCTGGCACTGTGGATCTTCGCGACGACGTTGACCTTCGGCCCCGCTCTGAACCTGCTCTCCGCCCGCACCCTGCTCTACGACCTGGGGCGCCCCGGCGAGGCCGTGGTCAGCGAGCTGCAACGCGAACGCCGGCTGTCGGTGGTGCAGCTTGCCGGCACCACCGAGCTGCCGGCCCTCGCCGAGCAGCGTCAGCGCACCGACCGGGCGATCACCGAGCTGCGCCGTCGGGTGGACGGGGAGGCGTTGCGCGACGCCGCCGACGACCTGTTGGAGGACCGCGTCGACCGGCTGCTCACCGCACTGGCGGCGCTGCCCACCGGCCGGGACTTCATCGACGACCGCATGATGGACCGCACCGGCGCGCTGGGCCTGTACAGCGGCGTGGTCTCCGCGGCCTTCCAGGCGTTCGCCGGGATGGCGACCCTGAACGATCCCGCCATCAACCGGCAGGCGCTGGCGCTCACCGCCCTGGGACGCTCGCGGGAACTGCTCGGCCAGACCGACGCCATGCTGGCCGGCGTGCTGACCGCCGGCCGGTTCGCCGACGGGGAACACGCCCAGCTCGTGCAGGCCATCGGCAACCAGCGGTGGCTCACCGAGAGCGCGGTGGCCGACCTGCCCGAGGCCGGGCGCACGGCGTACCAGCGGTTGACCGAGAGCGCCGCGTTCACCAGCCTGCGCGCCATGCAGGACGCGCTGGTCGCGGCCAACCGGTCCGGTCGACCACCGGTTGACGCGGCGGCCTGGCAGGCCAGCTACGACGCCGTCCAGCAGCAGTTGCGCGACTTCGAGCTGGCCGAGGCGGACGATCTCACCGACCGCTCGGTGCCGATGGCGGTCCGGATCCTGGTCCGGCTGGCCGCCGCCGGGGTGCTCGGTCTCCTCGCCGTGGTGGTCTCGGTGCTGGTGGCGTTGCGGGTGGGCCGCACCCTGGTCCGACGGCTCAGCGGGGTGCGCACCGCCGCGCTGGAGCTGGCCGAACACCGCCTGCCGGACGTGGTGGCCCGGCTGCGTCGCGGCGAGCAGGTCGACGTGGCCCGGGAGGCGCCCCCGCTGGAGTACGGCCACGACGAGATCGGCGAGGTCGGGCGGGCCTTCACCGAGGTGCAGCGGACGGCCGTCCAGGCGGCGGTGGACGAGGTCACCCTGCGCCGAGGGCTCAACGAGGTCTTCCTCAACATCGCCCGCCGCAGCCAGGGCCTGGTGCACCGGCAGCTGCACCTGCTGGATCGGATGGAGCGGCGCGCCGAGGACCCGGACGAGCTGGCCGAACTGTTCCAGGTGGACCACCTGGCCACCCGACTGCGCCGGCACGCCGAGGACCTGGTGATCCTCGCCGGCTCCGCGCCCGGCCGGGGCTGGCGCAACCCGGTCGCGATGGTCGACCTGATCCGGGGCGCGACCAGCGAGGTCGAGGCGTACGACCGGGTGGACATCACCGCCGTGCAGCCGGCCGGCGTGCTGGGCCGGGCCGTCGGCGACGTCATCCACCTGCTCGCCGAGCTGATCGAGAACGCGACCGCCTTCTCCGCGCCGGACACCAGGGTCACGGTCTCGGGGGAGCAGGTCGCCAACGGGTACGCCCTGGAGATCACCGACCAGGGTCTGGGGATGTCCGCCACGGCGCTGGAGAGCGCCAACAACCGGCTGACCAGCTCGCCCGAGTTCGACCCGGCGCAGAGCGCCCGACTCGGCCTGTTCGTGGTGGCCCGGCTGGCGGCCCGGCACGGCGTCCGGGTGCGCCTGCGATCGTCCGGGGACAGCGGGGTGACCGCCGTGGTGCTGGTCCCTGCCGAGCTGGTCACCACCGAGCCGCCGGCCGGTCCCGACCCGGCCACGCTGGGTGCCGCGCCGGCCGGCCCGGACCGGCGGCTGGCCCGCACCGTCCGTCGCGGCAGCGTTCCCCGCCCCCGGACCGGCCGTACCCGGTCGCTCACCGTCGACGCCCCGCCGGCCAGCCCTCCGCCCGTCGCGGCACCGGCTCCGGTCGCGCCGACCGGCGAGGCATCGCCGGACGCGGCGGGCGACGAGCTGGACGGCCTGCCCCGCCGGGTACGTCGGCAGACCCCCGCCACCCGATCCCGCTCGACCATCACCGACACCCCGTCGCCCCGCTCTCCGGAGGAGGTACGCCGGGTCATGGCCGCCCTCCAGGCCGGCACCGCCCGGGGGCGCGCCACCGTCGTCACCCCGGCGGCGGCGACACCGGCCCCGGAGACCAGCTCGGGCGACGCGGACACGCAGCCCATCCCAGCCGCTCCGGTAGGTCGCGCCAACCCGGCGAGCCCGGCCACCCGACCGAATCCGACCAGCCCGCTCAGCGCCGACCCGGGTACCGATCCGGCTGCCGAGCCGGGGGCCGTCGCACCGAGGCATCCCCGGCCGGTGCCGGCCCCCGAATCACCGACCGCGACTGAGAGGGACGCCTAGTGCCGCATTCGACGAAGCAGAGCGCCGGCCTCGACTGGCTGCTCGACGAGTTGGTGGAACGCGTCCCGGCCGCCCGGGAAGCAGTGGTGCTCTCGGCGGACGGGCTGCTGCTCGGCTCCTCGGCCGAGCTGGAGCGCTCCGACGCCGAGCACCTCTGCGCACTCGCCGCCGGGTTCTCCAGCCTGGCCCGGGGCGCCAGCCGGCACGTCGACGGCGGTCCGGTCCGGCAGACCGTGGTGGAGATGGAGTCGGCGTACCTCTTCGTCACCGCCGCCGGCCAGGGCACCTGCCTGGCCGTGGTGAGCGACGCCGACGCGGACATCGGTCTGGTCGCGTACGAGATGGCGATGTTGGTCATCCGGGTGGGGGAGAACCTCACCGTTCCGGCCCGACCGTCGGCGGGTGCCGGTGACGTGGGCTGAGCCACCCGGCCCCCAGCACGAGTGGCTGGACAACGACGCCGGGCCGGTAGCGCGTCCGTACATCCTCACCGGCGGTCGGGTGCGCTCCGCCGCCGACGGGTTCGACCTGGTCGCGTTCGTGCTCGCCGGATCGGATCTCGACCCGGCGGCCCATCCCCGGCTGCTCCCGGAGCATCGGCGGCTGGTCGCGCTCGCCCGCCAACCGGTGTCGGTGGCCGAGTTGGCGGCCGAGCTGGATCTCGCGGTCGGGGTCGTCCGGGTGCTGCTCGGTGACCTCCTCGCCCAGGGCCTGGTCGCGGTGCACGAGCCGCCGGGCGCCGGCAAACTTCCCGACGACGACATTCTCAAGGCGGTGGTCAGTGGACTCCGTGCACTTTGACCATGCGGGCTCCGGCGTCACCATCCCGCTGGCACTGAAGATCCTCATCGCCGGTGGCTTCGGGGCCGGCAAGACGACCCTGGTGAGCGCGCTCAGCGAGGTCCGCCCGCTGCAGACCGAGGAGGTGTTGACCGGGGCGGGGATCGGCACCGACGACATCTCCGGTGTCGAGGGGAAGTCGACCACCACGGTGGCGATGGACTTCGGCCGCATCACCATCAACGATGATCTTCAGGTCTACCTCTTCGGCACCCCGGGCCAGGACCGGTTCTGGTTCCTCTGGGACGAGCTGGCCTTCGGCGCGCTCGGCGCGGTGGTGCTCGCCGACACCCGGCGGCTGGCCGACTGCTTCCCCTCCATCGACTACTTCGAGCAGCGCGGCATCCCGTTCGTGGTGGGCGTGAACTGCTTCGACGACGCCCGCCGGTTCAACCTGGACACCGTGCGCCGGGCGCTCGACCTGGACCCGGACGTGCCCATGGTGCTCTGCGACGCCCGCGACCGGCAGTCCGGCAAACTGGTGTTGATCTCCCTGGTGGAGCACGTGGCCCGCCAGCGTGGAGAGCCGGTGCCGGCCGCCTGACCCGCGCGCGTCCCACCCGGATCGGCGTCGGCGACCACGCGGCGGCGTCGATCCGGGTGCCGGAAAGCCGGTTAACGCGCGGGATTCGTGGGCAGCCTCTGGTTGGATCGACGAAGGAAACCGGCGGAGGGGTGGGACGTGAGTGCTCAGGGCGAGGTCGTCCACATCGGGGGTTACACCGCGCAGAGCGGCGGACGGGGCAGCGGCATCGTCGCGGCCCGCCGCGACCCGGCCACCGGGGCACTGACCCCGCTCGGCACGGTCGCGGTCACCCCGTCCCCCTCCTTCCTGGCGCGGCACCCCACCCAGCCCGTCCTCTACGCGGCCAACGAGCTGAAGGACGGCGAGATCAGCGCCTGGCGGGTCGGTCATGACGGCGCGTTGGACCCGCTCGGCAGCCGGCCGACCGGCGGGGCCGAGCCCTGCCACCTGGCGGTGCTCCCGGACGGCACGCACCTGGTGGCGGCCAACTACGGCGGTGGCAGCATCGCGGTGTTCCCGCTCGACGAGCAGGGCGTCCCCGGTGAGCGCACCGACCTGGTGGTGCACGAGGGTCACGGTCCGGACCCGGAGCGTCAGGAGCAGGCGCACACCCACATGGTCTCGCCGGGGGCCGGCCGAGGGCCGCTGCTCGCGGTGGACCTCGGCACGGACTCGGTCTACCGGTACGACCTGGACGTCGCGACCGGGCGGCTGGTGCCCCGGGGGCCGCGGGTGCGGACGGCACCCGGCACCGGCCCACGGCACCTGGCCCGGCACCCGGACGGACGCCGGTGCTACCTCGTCGGCGAGCTGGACGCCTCGGTCACCGCGTACGAGCTGACCGAGGACGGCGCGCTGCATCAGCGTGGTCGGGTGGAGGCGAGCGAACGCTCGGGTCACGTCCAGCCGTCGGAGGTCGCGGTCGGCCCGGACGGCCGTTTCCTCTACGTCGCCAACCGGGGAGTCGGCACCATCGCCGTCTTCGATCTCGCGGGGGAGTTGCCCGAGCTGGTCGCCGAGGTGGACACCGGCGGCGAGTGGCCGCGGCACTTCGCGGTGATCGGCGAGCATCTCTACGTGGCCGACGAGCGGGCGGACATGGTGCGCGTCTTCCGGCGCAACGTCGACACCGGTGTGCCGGAGCCGGTCGGGGAACCGGTGCCCGTGCCGAGCCCGACCTGCGTGCTGCCGTGAACCGTTATGCCGGCTTCGCAACACCACGGGACTGCGTCGTCACGCTGAGTCTCTAATCAGTGATCAACTGTCTCTTCAGTGTAACTTTAGTCCGAACGGTTATGGCACGGACGGCACGTTGTACGCAAGATGGTCACCGTGTCAGCAGGCCGCCATCGCATGCGTTCGAAACTCCATCTAGCAGCCGCCGCCGCGACGGCGACGGTGCTCGTCGTCACGACCGGTGTCTGGTTCGGCTATCGGGAGTTGATCCAACCGAGCTGCTCGGGCGAGATCCGGCTCGCCGTGGCGGTCGCACCCGAGCTCGCGCCGGCGGTGGACGCCGCCGCGTCCCAGTGGGTCAAGGACGGCGCCGCGGTGGGGCCCACCTGCATCCGGGTGGACGTGTCCGCGTCCGACCCGGTCGACGTTGCCGCTGTGGTGGCGGCGAAGCACGGTGCCGTGCTCGCGGGTGTGGGGCAGGCCAGCGGCACCGCCGTGAGCCCGGACGTGTGGGTGCCCGACTCCTCGACCTGGCTGCTGCGGTTGAAGAAGGAGGCGAGCGCGTTCGCGCCGACGAACGGCGCGCCCATCGCGCGCAGCCCGATCGTCGTGGCGATGCCCGAGCCGATCGCCGCCCGCCTGGGCTGGCCCAACAGGAAGTTCAACTGGACCGACCTGCTCAAGCAGGTCAGCAACACCAGCGCCCCGCTGCGCACCGGGATCGTCGAGCCGACCCGGGACGCGGCCGGCCTGTCCGGCCTGCTCTCGCTGACCGCGGCCGCCAGCGCCTCCGGCGGCGATACGCAGGGCAAGACCGTCGGCGCGCTGCGAGCGCTGGCCACCGGGCGGTCCTCGCTGCGCAACGACCTGCTGGCCCGCTTCCCGACCGCGAACGACGCCACGTCGATCGCCAGCGGCCTCGGTGCGGCGGCGCTCTCCGAAGAGGACGTGATCGCCTACAACAGCAAGAAGCCGCCGGTACCGCTCGCCGCGCTCTACATGGAGCCGGCCCCGATGCCGCTGGACTACCCGTACGCGGTGCTGCCCGGCATCGAGCCGACCAAGGCGTCGGCGGCCCGGGTGCTGTTCGAGCTGCTCACCAGTCCCAGCTTCCGCGACCGCCTGGCGGCGCAGTCGCTGCGCGCGCCGGACGGCAACTGGGGTGACGGCTTCAAGGCGCCGCAGGGTGCTCCGAGCCCCTCCGGCGGCGCGCCGACCGCACCGGCGAACGGTGGCACCGCGGCGGGTGGCCTGGACCCGGCCGCCATCCAGCGGGTCGTCTCCAGTTGGTCGATCGCCACCCAGTCCGGTCGGATGCTGGCCGTCATCGACGTGTCCGGCTCGATGAAGGACCCGGTGCCCTCCGCCAACAACCGGAGCCGCGAGGA
This sequence comes from Micromonospora sp. WMMD710, assembly GCF_029626045.1. NCBI lineage: Bacteria > Bacillati > Actinomycetota > Actinomycetes > Micromonosporales > Micromonosporaceae > Micromonospora > Micromonospora sp. WMMD710. Next base: position 43,359 of record NZ_JARUBD010000001.1, read on the forward strand.
GGTCACCGTGGACGCGGCGCGCCGCGGCCTCGGCCTCTTCGACGACTCCTGGTCGATCGGCCTGTGGACCTTCTCCACGAAGCTGGTCGGCAGCCGGGACTACAAGGAGCTGGTCGGCATCGGCCCGCTCTCCGGGCAGCGGGCTCAGCTGGAGGCGGCACTCGCCACCGTCAAGCCCTCCGACGGCGGCACCGGCCTGTACGACACCACCCTGGCCGCCTACAAGGCGGTACAGGAGGACTGGCAGCCCGGCCGGGTCAACTCGATCGTGCTGTTCACCGACGGCGAGAACGAGGACAGCAACGGCATCTCCCAGGGCCAGTTGCTCGCTGAGCTGAAGCGGGTCGCCGATCCGGAGCGGCCGGTCCAGGTCATCATGATCGGTATCGGTGAGGGCGTCAGCAAGGCCGAGCTGGAGTCGATCACGAAGGTGACCGGTGGCGACGTCTTCGTCACGAAGGACCCGAACGAGATCGGCAGCATCTTCCTCAGCGCCATCGCCCGGCGCCCCCCGGCGCCGCGCTGAGCCGACGCACAGCAACGCACGGGCCCGTCGTACCTGATCAGGGGTACGGCGGGCCCTTTCGGTCGTCCATCGCCGCTGAAGAAAAGTGACGGCAATACGTCCGAAGCAATCGGCCGCCATAGTTGTCGGGGCAGGATGTCGACGTGTTCCGGCATCGTCGGTCCGCCTCCGGTCCGACGCGTCGGCCGGGGCCGTCCTGAGCAGAGTGGGAGGGCCGGTGAGTGCGTCGACGCTGTTGACCCCCGCGAGCACGGCGACGCCGAAGCCCCGCCCCGCCGGGCTGGTGGAGCGCGCCGACGAACGGGCGTACGTCCGGGTCCTCGTGGTGCTGGACACCACCATCCTGATCATCGCGTTGCTCGTCGGGCACATCGCCCGGTTCGGTGACGAGGAACCGAGCGGCTCGAAGATCCCGTACGTGCTGGTGGCGCCAGGTCTGGTGCTGGCCTGGCTGCTCTCGCTCAAGGCGTTGGGCTGCTACGACGACCGGGTGGTCGGCTACGGCGCGGACGAGTACCGCCGGGTCAGTTCCGCCAGCCTGCGACTGGCCGGCGCGATCGCCATCGCCGGGTACATCGCCGACGTCGGTGTCTCGCGAGGCTTCCTCGGCATCTCCTTCGCGGTGGGCACCGCCGGGCTGGAGGTGGCCCGCTTCGCCGCCCGCAAGCGCCTGCACCGCGCCCGTTCCCGTGGGGCCGGCTGGTCCCGCAAGGTGCTGGTGGTCGGCGACACCGCGCACGTGCTGGAGTTGGTGCACACGTTGCGCCGGGAGCCGTACGCCGGCTACCAGGTCGTCGGAGCGTGCATCCCGGACGCGCTGCTGGCGCCGGTGGCGCAGCGACTCGGCGACGTACCGGTGGTGGGATCGTTCCGGGGCATCCCGGAGGCGGCCACCGCGATCGGCGCGGACACCGTCGCGGTCACCGCCTCCGGTGAGCTGACCGCGGCCCGGCTGCGCCGGCTCGGCTGGCAGTTGGAGGGGACCGGCGTCGACCTGGTGGTGGCGCCCGCGCTGACCGACGTGGCCGGCCCCCGCATCCACACCCGGCCGGTCGCCGGGCTGCCGCTGATCCACGTCGAGGCACCCGAGTTCCGTGGCGCACGCAAGCTGGTGAAGGGCTTCGTCGACCGGTCGGCGTCGTCGCTGGCGCTCGCGCTGCTCTGTCCGCTGATCGCGGTCATCGCGTTGGCCATCAAACTCGACAGCCGGGGGCCGGTGCTGTTCCGCCAGGTCCGGGTCGGCCGGGGCGGGCAGGAGTTCGGGGTGTTCAAGTTCCGCACCATGGTGGTGAACGCCGACGCGCTGCTCGCCGAGCTGACCGCCCGTAACGAGACCGACGGCCTGATGTTCAAGATGCGCGACGACCCCCGGGTGACCCGGGTCGGACGGCTGCTGCGCAAGTGGTCACTGGACGAGCTGCCGCAACTGGTCAACGTGCTGCTGGGTCAGATGAGCCTGGTCGGGCCGCGTCCGCCGCTGCCCTCGGAGGTGGCCCGCTACGACGGCGACGTGGCCCGGCGGCTGCTGGTCAAGCCCGGCATGACCGGTCTGTGGCAGGTCAGTGGGCGGTCCGACCTGAGCTGGGAGGACGGCATCCGACTCGATCTCTACTACGTGGAGAACTGGTCGCTCGCCGCCGACCTCACCATCCTCTGGAAGACCTTCGGCGCGGTGCTGAACAGCCGGGGCGCGTACTGACGTCGTCGGTCAGGTCTGCGGGCCGGTCCAGTCCAGGCAGACCACCACCGCGTCGTCGACCAGGTCGCCGGCCACGAACGCCCGCAGGTCGCCGATCAACGACCGGACGGCGTCCAGCGGCTCCATCGGACCGGTCCTTCGCAGGAACCGGTCCAGCGCCGTCTCGCCGTAGCGTGCGTCCTGCCCGGTGGCCTCCAGGACCCCATCGCTGACCACGAAGACCCGATCGCCGCGCTCCAGCGCGAACTTCTGCTCGTGGTAGTCCGTCGCCTCGAACATGCCGAGCGGGAACTGCGCCTCCAGGGGCTGCGGGGTGACCTCACCGTCGCGCAGCAGCACCAGCCGGGGAGAGCCCGCGTCGACCACGGTCATCACGCCGGAGCGCAGGTCCAGTTCCATCAGCAGCGCCGAGATGTGCTGCTGACCCCGGTACAGGTCGTAGATCGCCTGGTCGGCGAGGGCGGCCTGGTCGGCCAGGTCGAGTCCGGCCCGGCGGGCGTTGCGCAGCGCCTGGGTGGCCAGCGAGGTGAGCAGCGACGCCGCGACACCCTCACCGGTGCCGTTGACGGTCGACAGCCAGAGCCGCTCCCCGTCGTCGGACCAGTCGAAGCTGTCGCCGCGCACCGCGTACGCCGGTTCGAGCTGGCCGGCCAGGCTGAACGACGGTCGGATCCGGCTGCGGCCGGGCAGCAGGTCCCACTGCATCTCCGCGGCCAGAGTGAGTCGCTGGCTGCGCCGCGCCGCGTGGTAGACGTCGGTGCCGGCGGAGACGGCGGCCAGTTCGTGGGCCAGCGCGGTCGCGATCTCGTCCAGCTCGCTGAGGACGGCCGGGTCGTTCGGCACCGGCGACAGTCGCAGCACCCCCCGTCGCTCACCGCGCATGCTGACCGGGAACCAGCCGGTGTCGTCGGCGAGCAGCGGCGACTGGTGGTCGAAGGAGCGCCACGCGGGGTGCCCGGGGCCGGTGATGGGGTCACCCTCCGTGAGGGGTAGCAGCTGCGAAAGCCGGTAGTCGACCTGGTACAGCTCGGCGTCGGTGATCCCGTACGCGGTGGCGAGGACATCCGCGACACCGCCGACGATCCAGTCCGCAGGTGTCTCGTTCAGGGCACGTCGTGCCCGATTGACCGGTTCGCTCATCACCACTCCCTCGCTCAAAGCCCAACCACCTGTGGGTTCGGAGTAGTCTCGGGCCACCATGGCCGAAGTGAACGGTCCACCGGACCCTGAGACGAGTATGGCTGCCGCACTGGACGCGGCGGCGGCTGCCCTGCTGAGCGTGTGGGAATCCGCCCGGGAGGAGACCACCAACCGGTTGTCCGGAGCCCAGTTACGGGCTGTCATGGTGGTGGAGCAGTACGACGGTATCAACCTGCGTCGGCTCGCCACCGGGCTCGACATGCTGCTCAGCTCAGCGAGCCGACTCTGCGACCGGTTGGTCGCCGCCGGGATGTTGGAGCGGGAGCCCGGTCGCTTCGACCGGCGGGAGATCGCCCTGCACCTCACCCCGGAGGCTCGCCGGCTCCTCGCCGAGCTGCGGGCGGACCGTCAGGCGCGGCTGACCGCCGTGTTGACCGGGATGAGCCCGGCCGGCCGTGACGCACTGCTGCGCGGGATGCGGGAATTCGACGAGACCGCTCGTCGGCAGCAGGCGCAGAACGCGCCGGTACCGGGTGGACCGGAGGACCCGGACCGACCGACCGGCCGGGCGGACTGGCCGGACGACCCGGACCGGCCCCCGGGCCGGGCGGGGGAGTTGCCGCGCGATCCGGACCGGCAGCCCCGCGGGATGTGGACGAGTGCGCCCGGCACCCCGGACCGGCCGGTCGACACCCACCGGGAGTGGCCCACCGGCGAGCCGCCGGTGGCGCGGACCGCCTGATCCGACCGGTCGGGCGGCGACGACGACGACCGTGAGGCTCGTCGTCACCGGGGCGCCGACGCGCACACGGCCAGCATGGCGATGTCGTCGTGGGCCTGCCCGTCCTGCCACTCGTCGATCATCTGGAGCAGCCGCTCGACCAGCGCGACCGGCGGCAGCCCGGCCGCCGAGGCGAGCGCGGCCCGCAATCGGTCCTCGCCGAACATCTCCACGTCACGCCGGCCGCCACGCGCCTCGGTCACCCCGTCGGTGTACGCGAGCAGCAGGTCGCCCGGGTCGAGGTGCACCCGGGTCTCGGCGAATCGGGCGGTGGCCAGCGCGCCGACCGGCATACCGCCGATCGGGACCGGGGTGACCGTGCCGCCGGGTGTGACCAGCAGCGGCGCCGGGTGGCCCCCACCGGCGATCCGCACGTCCACGCCGGTCGGCCCGCGTTGCAGGGAGCCGAGCAGCAGGGTGGTGAACTGGCTGCGCCGGGCCGCGTCGGGTGCGTCGAACAACGCGCGGTTGAGCAGCCGGATCAGCTCCAGCGGGCGCTGTTCGACCAGCCGCAGCGTCTGCATCGACTGGCGGACCCGGCCGGTCAGCACGGCCGCGCCGACGCCCTTGCCGCACACGTCGCCGAGCGCGAACAGGGCGCCGTCGCGGTGTGGGAACACCTCGTAGAAGTCGCCGCCGATGCGCAGGGTGTCGCCGGCGGCCCGGTAGCCGCCGGCCAGGCTGACGCCGGGCACCGTGGGCAGCTCCGGGGGGAGCAGGCTGGTCTGCAGCACCCGGGCCAGGTGGGCCTGTTCGCCGTACAAATCGGCGGTGGCCAGCGCGGCGCCGGCCCGGGCGGCGAACTCGCGTGCCAGGTCGATGTCGCGCCGGTCGAAGCCGGCCCGCCCGGCCTGGCGGATCAGCAGCAGGGCGCCGGCCGGGCCGCCGGCGGCGCGCATCGGGCTGACCAGCACGGTGCCGGGGCGGCCGAACCCGGGTGGCAGCACGGTGGCCAGGTCGGCGAGGTCGGCGTCCAGCCAGGGGCTCGGCTCGGTGAGGTCGCCGGCCAGCGCCTCGGTCAGCCCGGGGACGGTGTCGGTCAGCTCCGGCCCGGCGAGCCCGGTGCTCGGGGACGGCTCGCCGTCGGCGTACCGGACCCAGCGCAGGTGCGGCTCGTTCGGCGCGGACGGCCGGTGCAGGGCAACGGCGGCGTCGGCCAGGTAGGGGACGGCGAGCGTCGCGGTGGCCCGCAGCGTCTGGTCGCGGTGCAGGGACGATCCGAGTCGGCTGCCGGCTCGGGCGAGGAACGCGGTGCGGGACCGCTCGGCCAGCAGGGCCTCACTGCGGGCCTGCTCCTCGGTGACGTCCCGGATGTACCAGGCGTACCGGTGGCCGGCGAGCTGCCGCCGCGCGCCGCGCAGCCGGCGGCCGCGATGATCGCCGTCGAAGCGCTCGGCGTCGTCGGTGACAGCCCGGGCCAGTGCCGGCACCGGGCACCGGCCCAGCTCGGTGCCGGCGGTGATCTCCGGGAGCAGCTCCGCCGCCATCGCGTTGACCAGGGTGACCCGGCCGGCCTCGTCGGTGGTCAGCACGGCCTCGGCGAGCCCGTCGAGCAGCTCGCGGGCCAACCGGGAATCGGCCGGGAGCGGTTGGTCGGCCCGCCGACGGGGTACCCGCCCACCGCCGCTGACCGGACCGGCGATGCCGCCCTGTCGGGTCGTGGTCACCGCCGGACGCCGGCCCGCGTCTGACGACCTGTGCGCATGGTGCCGTGGACTCCTCGCCTGCGGATCGTTGCCTGACGGCAAGCGTACCGAGGCCCTGTGACAGACGCCCAGCGTGCCGGGGACGGTCAGCCCGTGCGGGCCAGCCATCCGGCGGGCCGGGCGATGATGTGGCGGACCACCGAACCGGCGGCCCCGACCGCTGCGGCCTCCGCGCCGAGTGTCGAGGGCCGCACCGTGACCGGCGACCAGGCGGCGGTGAGCACCCGGGCGGCGACCTCGGTGAGCACCGGCGGGCACAGCCAGGGCGCCAGCGGGGCGTACCCGCCGCCGAGCACCACGGTGTCCAGGTCCAGCAAATTGACCACGCCGGCCACCGCGACACCGAGTGCCGTCCCGGCATCCTGCAGAGCCCGCAGCGCGTCCGCGTCGCCCGCCCCGGCCAGCTCGGCCAGCCGGGCCGTGGCGGTGTCGGCGGGCAGCTCCGCCCGGGCCAGCCCGGCGGCGGCCACGATCGCCTCCTGGCCGGCGTACTGCTCCAGGCAGCCCCGTCCGCCGCAGCGGCACGGGCGGCCCTGCGGGTGGACCGGCAGGTGCCCGATCTCGCCGCTCCAGCCGCGGACGCCGCGGAACAGGGCGCCGTCCAGCACGATCCCGGCGCCGATGCCGACCTCGCCGGAGATGTGCAGGAAGCTGGCCGGGCCGGGCGGTCGGGAGTGCAGCTCGCCGAGAGCGGCGAGGTTCGCCTCGTTGTCCACCACCAACGCCGGTACGCCGGGCACCTGCTCGGTCAGCGCCGGGTGCGCGGCGAGCAGCGCGGGCACCGCGACGTCGCGCCAGCCGAGGTTGGGTGCGAGCCGGACCAGCCCCGCGTCGTCCACCAGGCCGGGCACGGCGAGCGCGGCTCCGGCCAGGGTGAGGCCCTGCCGGGCGGCGTCGGTGCGGGCCTGGCCGGCCAGCTCGACCAGTCGGGCCAGGGCGTCGGCGGGAGCGACCGGGCGCAGGTCGGCCCGGTGCACCGTGCGGTGCCGGACCTGGCCGGCGAGGTCCACCACGCAGACCGCCAGGTAGTCGACGTTGACCTCCAGGCCGAGCCCGGCCGGTCCCTGGTCGGCCAGCACCAGTCCACGGGCCGGGCGGCCGGCGCCGGCCCGGGGGGCGGGGTCGGCCTCGTCGACGAGGCGGCCGGCGAGCAGGTCCTCGACCACCGCGGAGACGGTGGCCCGGGTCAGGCCGGTCGCCGTGGCCAGGTCGGCTCGGGACGGGGGGCGATCGGCGGCGGCGATCCGGCCGAGCACCAGGGCGAGGTTGAGTTCGCGCAGGCTGCCCTGTCGGACCGCGCCGGCCGGGGCGTGGGTGCGGATCACCCCTTGACAGTGCCATACGGTGGGCAAATAATTCAATCGCTGAACAAATAGCGGACACCACCACCCCGGAGGTTGCTCATGGCACCCCGTCCCACCCCCGCCGACAAGTTCTCCTTCGGGCTCTGGACCGTGGGCTGGCAGGCCCGCGACCCGTTCGGCGACGCGACCCGCCCCGAGCTCGACGCGGTCGAGGCGGTGCACCGGCTCGCCGAGCTGGGCGCGTACGGCATCACCTTCCACGACGACGACCTGATCCCGTTCGGGGCCGACGCCGCCACCCGCGACCAGCACATCGCCCGGTTCCGCAAGGCCCTCGACGAGACCGGCCTCGTGGTGCCGATGGTCACCACCAACCTCTTCACCCACCCGATCTTCAAGGACGGCGGCTTCACCAGCAACGACCGCGACGTCCGCCGCTACGCCCTGCGTAAGGTGCTGCGCAACGTCGACCTGGCCGCCGAGCTGGGCGCCAGCACGTTCGTCATGTGGGGTGGCCGCGAGGGCTCCGAGTACGACGTCGCCAAGGACGTCCGCGCCGCCCTGGACCGCTACCGCGAGGCCGTCGACCTGCTCACCCAGTACGTCATCGACAAGGGCTACAACCTGCGGTTCGCCCTGGAGCCCAAGCCCAACGAGCCGCGCGGCGACATCCTGCTGCCCACCATCGGGCACGCGCTCGGTTTCATCTCCCAGCTGGCCCACCCGGAGATGGTCGGCCTCAACCCCGAGGTCGGGCACGAGCAGATGGCCGGGCTCAACTACGCCCACGGCATCGCGCAGGCGCTCTGGCAGGGCAAGCTGTTCCACCTGGACCTCAACGGCCAGCGCGGCATCAAGTACGACCAGGACCTGGTCTTCGGCCACGGTGACCTGATGAACGCGTTCGCCCTGGTGGACCTCCTGGAGAACGGCAGCCCGAACGGCGGGCCGACCTACGACGGCCCCCGGCACTTCGACTACAAGCCCTCCCGGACCGAGGACATGGACGGGGTGTGGGCGTCGGCGGCTGCCAACATGAGCACGTACCTGCTGCTCAAGGAGCGGGCGGCGGCCTTCCGCGCCGACCCGGAGGTCGTCGAGGCGCTGGCCGCGAGCAAGGTCGGCGAGCTGAGCACGCCGACGCTCAACGACGGCGAGGGTTACGACGAGCTGCTCGCCGACCGGTCGGCGTTCGAGGATGTCGACGTGGACGCGGTGGCCGCCCGGGGCTTCGCCTTCGTCCGGCTCAACCAGCTCGCCGTCGAGCACCTGCTCGGCGCTCGCTGAGGCCGCGCCATGCCGCTGGTCGCGGGCGTCGACTCGTCCACACAGTCCTGCAAGGTGGTCATCCGGGACGCGGAGACCGGCGCCCTGCTCCGGCAGGGCCGGGCACCGCACCCGGACGGCACCGAGGTCGACCCGGAAGCCTGGTGGCAGGCGCTGCGCAGCGCCGCCGACCAGGCCGGCGGGTTGGCCGACGTGGCGGCGGTCTCGGTCGCCGGCCAGCAGCACGGCATGGTCTGCCTCGACGAGGACGGCCGGGTGGTCCGTCCGGCTCTGCTGTGGAACGACACCCGATCCGCTGACGCCGCCGCCGACCTGATCGAGGAGGCTGGCGGCGGCGCGGCGGGAGGTCGGTTCTGGGCCGAGGCCACCGGCAGCGTCCCGGTGGCCAGCTTCACCCTCACCAAGCTGCGCTGGCTGGCCCGGCACGAGCCGGAGCTGGCCGCCCGGGTCGCCGCCGTGTGCCTGCCGCACGACTGGCTGACCTGGCGGCTGGCCGGCGCACCGGGCCTGGGCGCGCTGCGTACCGACCGGGGTGATGCCAGCGGCACCAGCTACTGGTCGCCGGCCACCGGCGAGTATCGACTGGACCTGCTGGAGCAGGGCTTCGGTCGGCAGCTGATCGTGCCGGAGGTGCTCGGTCCGGCAGAGTCGGCGGGCAAGCTGGCCGACGAGTTGGGTGGGGCCGGTGGCGCGCTGCTCGGCGCGGGCACGGGCGACAATGCCGCCGCCGCGTTCGGCGTCGGTGCCGGCCCGGGTGACGTGATCGTGTCGATCGGCACCTCCGGCACCGTGTTCAGCGTCGCCGACGTGCCGGCGGCCGACGAGAGCGGCGCCGTGGCGGGCTTCGCCGACGCGTCCGGTCGGTTCCTCCCGCTGGTCGCCACGCTCAACGCCGCGCGGGTGCTGGACGCCGCCGCCGCGCTGCTCGGCGTCGGCCTGGACGAGCTGGCCGACCTGGCGCTCTCCGCGCCGGCCGGCGCGGACGGGCTGGTCATGGTGCCCTATCTGGAGGGGGAACGGACCCCGAACCGTCCGCTCGCCACCGGCGCGGTGCACGGGCTGACCCTGCGCACGTCAACCCCCGCGCACCTGGCCCGGGCCGCCGTGGAGGGCATGCTCTGCGCGCTCGCCGACGGCCTGGACGCGCTGAAGGCGCAGGGCGCCACCGCCCGCCGGGTCATCCTGATCGGCGGCGGGGCCCGGTCCGCCGCGGTCCGTCGGATCGCACCGCAGGTGTTCGGCTGCCCGGTGGTCGTCCCACCGGCCGGGGAGTATGTCGCCGACGGCGCCGCCCGGCAGGCCGCCTGGGTCGCGCTGGGCGGTCCGACGGCACCGGTCTGGGAGGTCAAGGGCACCGAGGAGTACGCGGCCGAGCCCGTGCCCGCCGTCCGGGAGCGGTACGCGGCGGCCCGTGGGCTGGTCCTCGACCGGCGCTGACCTCGACGCGCACCGATATGGTCGTTACCGTTTCGTAGCCGCACCGTTGGTCACCGCCCCGATCGGCGCTGCTCGGTGCCGTGGTCGGCCTGTTGGCCGGGATCTACCCGGCCCGGTGCGCCTCCCGGGTCGAGCCGATCGCCGCCCTGCGGACGGACGGGTGACAGGAGCACCCAGGTACGGCGTCGTCTGCCGCCTCTGGTTGGCTGCCGGTCATGACAGTTGCCAGGGGCGGGCCTCGGCGGGCCCGGGGCGGTGGCCGGGCGCACCGGTTGTACAGCGTCGTGGTGTTCGTGCTGCTCGCCGCACTGGACAACGTGGCGATCGGGCTGGTCCCGCCGCTGTACAAGCCGATCGCCGGCGCGTTCGACGTGTCGGAGCGGCTGCTCGGGCTCGTCACCGCGGTCAGCTTCCTGGTCAGCGCGGTGGCCGCGGTCGGCTGGGCGTACGTCGGTGACCGGACCAACCGCAAGCCGCTGCTCATGGTCGGCACGCTGCTCTGGGCGGCGGGCATCGGTGGCAGCGCGTTCGCCGGCGGGTACCTCACGTTCCTGGTCGCCCAACTCGTCGCGGCGGTCGGCCTCGGTGCCGTCGGTTCGGTGGGCTACTCGGTGGTCACCGACCTGATCTCACCAACCCGTCGAGGGCTGGTGATGAGCTTCTGGGGGCTGTCCCAGGGCGTCGGAACCCTGGCGGGAACGCTCGTCGGCGGGCTGCTCGGGGCCAGCGACTGGCGGCGGCCGTTCCTGCTGCTGACCGGTGTGGGCCTGGCCGCCACCCTGGCATACCTGTTCACCTACGACATCCGGCGGGGCCAGAGCGAACCGGAGCTGGCCGGGGCGTTGAACGCCGGCGCCGAGTACGACTACCGGATCAGCCGCGCCGACCTGCCGCGGATCCTCGCCCGGCGGACCAACCGGTGGCTGATCCTGCAGGGCCTGACCGCGCAGGCCGCCTTCGGCTCGCTGGTCTGGCTGCCGGTGCTGTTCGCCGAACGGGCCGAGGCCCAGGGCTACTCCGAGTCGACCGCAGTGGTGGTGGGCAGCGTCTTCGCCACGTTGTTCCAGCTCGGCGGGGTGCTCTCCATCGTGGGCGGGCTGGTCGGTGACGCCGTGCAACGGCGTACCCCTCGGGGCCGGGCGATGGTCGCGGCCGTCGGAATCCTCGCCGCGTTGCCGTTCTACCTGGTGTTGTTCTTCGTGCCGGTGACCATCGACGTGCCGGACGGCGCGGGCGGGGGCGCGGTGGTCGGTGCGGTGCTGGCCAGTGTGTTCACCGAACCATCGGTCGGGCTGAGCCTGCTCACCGCGATCGTGGCGCTCGCGCTGACCTCGGCCAACTCGCCGAACTGGTTCGCGCTGATCGCCGACGTGAACCCGCCGGAGCACCGGGGCACCGTCTACAGCCTGGGCAACCTGGTCAACGGGGTCGGTCGGGCGGCCGGCAACGGGTTGGTCGGGGCCGCCTTCCAGGGCCTGCGTACGGCGTTCCCACCGCCGTTGAACTTCGCCGTCGGGTTGGCCGCGTTCCAGCTCTTCTTCATTCCCACCGGCGTCATGTACTGGCTCGCCTCGCGGACGTCACCGGCGGATATCGAGAACGTGCACGACCTGCTGCACACCCGCGCCGACCGCCTCTGACCCCGCCTGCGGCGCGCACCGCCCGCCCGCCGGCCCGCGCGCGTCGCCGGACCCGCCCGTCAAGATCGCGCTATTTCCGTGTTCCAGTGGCCTCGCGCCGAATCGAGGCCACTACATCCTGGACGCAGCGCGATCTTGGCGCTCGGGCGCGGAGGTGCGGGAGCGGCACGAGGGTGGCCCGGCCGCGCGACGAGGGGCCGCCGCGCGCGTTCCGCGAAGGGTGCCAGTCGGCGGTCCGCCGACGTGATCCGTTTGCGACATCAACTCCAAAGCGAGCCGGCCCACCCCGCCGGCCCGCCCGTGAGCACGGGTCGGCGGGGCGGCGGGGTGGGCCGGATCGGGTCGGATCAGGTTGGGTCAGGTCGGATCAGGTCAGCCGCGCAGCCAGACGGTCACGTCGGTGGGGACCGCGCCGTCGTCGTCCAGCGGCGCGCTGGCGGCGAGCACCTCTGCGCCGGCCGGGACCGGCACCGGGGCGTCACCGAAGTTGGTGAGCACGGTCAGCTCGCCGTTGCGGAAGGTCAGCACCTCATCGCCGGAGGACAGCCACTCCAACGTCCCCCGGCCCAGCCCGTGGGCGCGGCGCAGCCGCAGCGCCGTGCGGTACAGCTCGTACGTCGAGCCGGGCACGCCGCGCTGCCGGTCCAGGGCGTACTCCGCCCAGAGCGAAGGCTGCGGCAGCCAGCTCGCGTCGGTCGGGCCGAAACCGTACGACGGGGCGTCGGCCTCCCACGGGATCGGCACCCGGCACCCGTCGCGGCCGCGTTGGGTGTGCCCACTGCGCACCCAGGTCGGGTCCTGCCGGGCCTCGTCCGGCAGCGTGGTGTGCTCGGGAAGCCCCAGCTCCTCGCCCTGGAAGAGGTACGCCGAACCGGGCAGGGCCAGCATCAGCAGGGTCGCTGCCCGGGCCCGGCGCAGGCCGAGCGCGGCGTCCGGCTGCGGGTCGCCGATGCCGATGCCATTGGGTCGGCCGCCGCCGATCGGCAGGCCCAGCCGGGACGCGTGCCGCACCACGTCGTGGTTGGACAGCACCCAGGTGGTGGGCGCGCCGACCGAGTCGGTCGCCTCCAACGAGCGGGTGATCACCGCGTACTGGGCCGGCGCGGTCCACGCGGCGAGCAGGTACTCGAAGTTGAACGCCTGGTGCATCTCGTCCGGGCGGACGTAGCGGGCCAGCCGCTCGGCCGGTTCCACCCACGCCTCGGCGACGAGCACCCGCTCACCGGCGTAGCTGTCCAGGACCTGCCGCCACTGCCGGTAGATCTCGTGCACGCCCTCCTGGTCCCACATCGGCGGGCGGGGCTTGTCCACCTCGTTGCCGGAGAGGATCTCCTGCGGCTCCTGCCAGTCGGCCAGGTCGGCCTGCTTGACCAGGCCGTGCGCCACGTCGACCCGGAAGCCGTCCACACCACGGTCCAGCCAGAACCGCAGCACGTCCAGGAACTCGGTGTGCACCTCCGGGTTGTCCCAGTTGAGGTCCGGCTGACCGGTGTCGAACAGGTGCAGGTACCACTGGCCGGGTCGCCCGTCCGGGTCGACCGTGCGCGTCCAGGCTGGACCGCCGAAGACGCTCTGCCAGTCGTTCGGCGGCTGGTCGCCGTCCGGGCCCAGGCCGTCCCGGAAGATGTACCGGGCGCGCTCCGGGCTGCCGGGGGCGGCCGACATCGCCGCCTGGAACCAGCGGTGCGCCGAGGACGTGTGGTTGGGCACGAGGTCCACGATCACCCGCAGGTTGCGGGACCGGGCCTCGGCGATCAGCTTGTCCGCGTCGGCGAGGGTACCGAACAGCGGGTCGATGTCGCGGTAGTCGGCCACGTCGTAGCCCGCGTCGGCCTGCGGCGACGGGTAGAAGGGGGAGAGCCACACCGCGTCCACGCCCAGCTCGACCAGGTGGTCGAGGCGGGCGGTGATGCCGGGCAGGTCACCGATTCCGTCGCCGTCCGAGTCAGCGAACGAGCGGGGGTAGATCTGGTAGATGGCGGCCTCGGTCCACCAGCCGGTGGCGGTCTGCTGCGTCGGATCGGTGTTCAGGGTCTTCTCCCGTGTCTTGCTGTGGTTGAGGTTCCAGTGTGCCCGGGGTCAGTGTGCCCGGGGTGGTGCGGTGGAGTCCCGGACGACCAGCCGGGTCGGCAGGATCACCGGTGTGTCGCGACCGGTGCCGCGCTGCCCGACGATCGGGCCGAGGGTACGGGCGCCGAGTGGGTCGAGGAGGATCCGCGCGGCCAGCCGGCCCTGCTCGGCGGCGGGTTGGGCGACGGTGCTGAGCCCGAGCACTCCCGCCAGGTCGTGGTCGTCGATGCCGATCACGCTGACGTCCTGCGGCACCCGCAGTCCGGCGTCCCGCAGCGCGGCCATGGCGCCCATCGCCATCTCGTCGGACGCCGCGACGATGGCGGTCGGTGGCGTACCTCGGGCCAGCAGCTCGGCGGTGGCCCGGGTGCCGCCGTCGATGGTGAATGACGACTCGATATCCAGGCTCGGGTCGAGGCGTAGACCCGCCGTCCGTAGCTCCGCCTGGTAGCCCCGGCGCCGATCGGCGTGGGCGGTGAAGACGAAGTGCTGGTCGGGGTCGCCGGAGATGTGTGCGATCCGGCGGTGGCCGAGGTCGAGCAGGTGCCGGGTGGCGGTGCGCGCGGCGGCCATGTCGTCGATGCGCACACACGGCCAAGTGGGCACTGTGGTGCCCGAGCTGATGGTCACGCCGGGCAGATCCAGGTTGGCCAGCGCGGTCAGGTCGGCCGGCCGCAGCGGCGTGGCGACCAGCATCACGGCGTCGACCCGCTTGTGCAGGTTCGCCGTCCGCAGCACCCGCTGGCGTACCTGTTCACGGCCGCCCAGGTTGTAGAGCAACAGGTCGTAGCCGGACTCGTGGAGGTACTCCTCGACCGCCTCGACGACGGTGCTGAAGAACCAGCGGGTGATCCGGGGGACCACCACCGCGACCGTGCCGGTCCGGCCACCGGCGAGCCGCGACGCGCTCGGCGACACCTCGTAGTCGAGTTGCTCGGCGGCGGCGAGCACCCTGCGCCGGGTGGCGGCCGAGACCGTCGGCAGTCCGCGCATCGCCCGCGAGACGGTGGCCGTGGAGACCCCGGCCAGCCGGGCGACATCATCAATCCTGGTCACGGTTCCCCCGCTCGGTGCCCGGCGCCCGCCGCCGCCCGAGGGGCCAGGCGGCGGCGGGCAAGCGGGTCAGCCCTTGACGCTGCCGGCGAGCAGACCTCGCACGAAGAAACGCTGCAGGGACAGGAAAACAACGAGGGGTACGACGATCGAGACGAACGCTCCGGCGGTCAACCGCTGCCACTCGTTGCCCCGGGTGCCGGCCATCTCAGCCAGCCGGACGGTGAGCGGGGCGGTCTCGTTGCCGCCACCGGCGAAGATCAGCGCCACCAGCAGGTCGTTCCAGACCCAGAGGAACTGGAAGATGCCGAACGCGGCCAGCGCCGGGGTGATCAGCGGCAGCACGATGGTGCGGAAGATCTTCGGGTGGGTGGCACCGTCGACCCGGGCCGCCTCCATCAGGTCTCCCGGGAGCTGCGCGATGAAGTTGTGCAGCAGGAAGACCGCGAACGGAAGCGCGAAGCAGGTGTGTGCGAACCACACCTGGGCGAACTTCTGCTCGTCGACCAGATCCCAGGCCGGCATCAGGGTGATGCCGCCGAGGGTCACGCCGGTGGAGAAGAACTTCAGCAGCGGCACCAGGGCCATCTGCAGCGGGACGATCTGCAACGCGAAGATCGCGATGTAGAGCCAGTCCCGACCTCGGAAGTTGATCCACGCCAGCGCGTACGCGGCCAGGGCCGCGAAGGCGAGCGGGAAGAGCACCGAGGGGATCGTGATCGCCAGCGAGTTGATGAAGTAGCTGGCGAGCTGCCCGGAGGACGACGACCGTCCGAACAGCACCTGCTGGTAGTTCTCCAGCGTGAACTGCGGGTTGGTGAACGCGGTCCACCAACCGGTCGTCTTGATGTCGTCCTCGGGCCGGATGGAGGAGATGAACAGACCGAAGGTTGGGATGGTCCAGACCACCGCGATGACGATCGAGACGAGCGTCGCGGTACGGCTGTTCAGGCGTTTGCGGACCCGAGCGGCGGTGGTGGACGGCGTGCCGTCGGTCTTCTGGGCGCCGGCGGCGACGGTCGGCGTTGCGGTCGTCATCTCAGCCCTCCCGCTGTTGACGGAGGTTGCGGATCTGGTAGATCACGACCGGGATGACCAGGATGAAGAGGAAGACCGCGAGTGCGGAGCCCTGCCCGTTCTGGCCGTACCGGAACGCCTGGTTGTACATCTCGCTGGCGATCACGCTGGTGTCGTAGTTGCCGTTGGTCGAGGTCCGGACGATGTCGAAGACCTTGAGCGTGGCGATCGTGAGCGTCACCACCACGACGATCAGCGCCGGCCGGATGCTCGGCATGGTGATCTGCCAGAACATCTGCCACGGGCTGACACCGTCGAGCCGGGCGGCCTCGACGATGTCGCCGGGGATCGCCTTGATCGCGGCGGAGAGCACCACCATGGCGAAACCGGCCTGGATCCACACCATGATGACGATCAGCAGCAGCGTGTTCAGGGGTGATTCCAACAGCCACTGCTTCGGCTCGCCGCCGAGGCTGACGACGATCTGGTTGAGCAGACCGATCTGGTCGCCCTCGCCGCGGTAGGCGTAGACGAACTTCCAGATGATGCTGGCGCCGACGAAGGAGATGGCCATCGGCAGGAAGATCAGTGACTTGGCCACCGCCTCGAACCGGGCCTTGTCCACCAGGACGGCGTAGATGAGACCGAACCCGGTCGCCACGAGCGGGACCAGGAGCACCCAGACCAGCGTGTTGATCAGGACCCGGACGATCGAGCTGTCGGAGAACATCCAGCCGTAGTTGCGCAGCCCCACCCAGTTGCTGCTGCTCCCGTCCATCAGGGACAGCAGCATGGTGCGGATGGCCGGGACGACGAGGCCGATGGTGAGCAGCAGCAGCGTCGGCAGCAGGAAGAAGAGCGCGAAGAGCCCTTCCCGCTGCTTGGGCCGGCGGGCCAGCGGCGTGCCGCTCACGGAGGCGGCGACGAGCTGAGCCTCCCGCCGCCGGGCGAACCAGGCCGGCACGACGTCGAGCAGCAGGAGCAGACCGCCCACCACCAGCACGAAGGCGACCAGCCCGTACATCAGCATAAGGAGCTTCGGCTGCTCATCGGCGAAGTCGAACTCCATCAACCCTCCCTTTCGGGTCCACCTCGGCCGGTGGCCCGGCCCGCGAACGCGGGCCGGGCCACCGCCGGGATCACTTAGGCCAGCTGCTCTCGATGCCCTGGAGCACCGGGGCGGTCTGCTTGCCGTTGAGCCACTCGACCATGCCCTTCCAGAACGTTCCCGCGCCGACGGCGGCCGGCATCAGGTCGGATCCGTCGAAGCGGAAGGTGCCGCTCTTGTCCTGCAGGATCTGGACGGAGAGCTTGTCGATCGGGCTGGCGACGTTGGCGATGTCCAGCTTGTTGTTCGCCGTGACCCAGTTGCCGAGCTTCGCGCGGCTGTTCACGTACTCGGCCGAGGCGAGGTACGTCTGCACCGCCTGCACCTCGGGACGGTCGGCGTAGGCGACGACGAACTCGCCAGCGCCCAGGACCGGCTTGCCCTTGGCCGCGTCGATGGCCGGGAAGTAGAACGCGAACGCGTCGCCGTCCTCGGCCACCTTGGTGCCCTCGGGGAACTGGTTGGCGTAGAAGGACGCCTGCCGGTGCATCGCGCACTTGCCGTTGGTGACCGGTACGCCCGCCTCCTGGAAGGAGGTGGTGGTGATGCTCTTGACGCCGCCGAAGCCGCCGTTGACGTACTTCTCGTTCTTGAGGATCGTGCCGGCGCGGTCGACCGCGTCGACGATCTTCGGGTCGTTGAACGGGATGGCGTGGGTGGTCCACTGGTCGTAGACCTCGGGGCCCTGCGTACGCAGGATCACGTCCTCGATCCAGTCGGTGGCCGGCCAGCCGGTGGCGTCACCGGACTCGACGCCCACGCACCACGGCTTCATGCCGCTGGCGGCGATCTTGTCGCTCAGGGCGATGAGCTGGTCCCAGCTGGTCGGAACCTCCCAACCCTTCTCCTTGAACGTCTTCGGCGAGTACCAGACGAAGGACTTCACGTTGGCGCCGAGCGGCACGCCGTAGAGCGTCCCGTTGACGGTGCCGTACTTCAGCCAGTCGGCCGGCATGTTCTGCTCGGCCAGGGCCTTGGTGTCGGCGCTGAGGGACTTCAGCTTGCCGGCGTCCGCGAAGCGCTTCACGAGGCCCGGCTGGGGCACGAAGGCGATGTCGGGGGCGTTGCCGCCGTCGACCCGGACGGGGAGCTGGGCCTCGAACTCGCCGCTGCCCTCGTAGGCGATCTCGATGCCGGTGCAGTCCGTGAACTGCGACCACGACCGCTCCAGCAGGTCGGCCTCCGCGTCACGGATGGACGCGTAGATGGAGACCTTCTTGCCGTCGTTGCCCTGGTACTTCTCGTATGCGGCACACTCCGCGGAGCCCGCCTTGTCACTCTTCTTGTCGTCGCCGGTACCGCAAGCGGTGGCGCTGAGCGCCAGCCCGAGTACACCGGCGATCACGAAGGCCTGGCGTGGTCTGGTAAAGACCGCCATGCCGTCCTCCTTCCTAGCCGGCGCGGTCGTGCTGATGACCCGTCGCCGGTCCGATTGGGCGTGCACACATGTAAGCGCTTGCATCCGGTCCGGTCCACCCCCTGTCAGACACGAGCGAGTAACAATCCGGAAACCTCCGGGCTGCCTGGTGGGCGCGCTCCCGGGCCAGATCTTCGACTCTTTCGAAGAATGACGATATCTGTCAGGCTAGGACAGCCCCATCGAAGGTTTTCGACATAGGAGGAGCTGTATGCGCAAGCGGTGGATCAGCCTGCTGGTGACCGGTCTGCTCGTCGGGGGAGCGCTCGTGCCCGCGAGCCCCGCGCTCGCCGCACCGACCTTCAAGGTGCCGTTCCCGTGCGGCCAGTCCTGGTCCGGGCAGACCCGGTCGGACCACAGCCCGGCGTATGCCGTCGACTTCAACCGCACCGACGACCTCGGTGACCCGGTGGTCGCCAGCGCTCCCGGCACGGTCGACCGGGTGACCGACCTCGGCGGCACGAGCTATGGCAAATACGTCCGGATCAACCACGGTGGCGGTTACAGCACCTACTACGCACACCTCAACGGCTTCAACGTCTCGGTGGGGCAGACGGTCGGCTACGGCAAGGTGCTCGGCTGGGTGGGCAGCACCGGCGGATCGACCGGCCCCCACCTGCACTACGAGCAGCGCCTCAACGGCAGCGACATCCAGGTCCGCTTCAACGGCACCCTCGGCCTGTACTGGGGCACCAAGACCTACACCAGCGACAACGGGTGCTCCTCGGGCAGCGGCAACGGCACGGTCGACACCAGCGGCACGGCGTTGACCGTCCGCTCCGGCCCCGGCACCGGGTACGCCTCGGTGGGCACCGTCGCCGACGGCACCCGGGTGACCATCGCCTGCCAGACCAGCGGCACGACGGTCACCGGCACGTACGGCACCAGCTCGATCTGGGACCGGATCGGCACCGGGCGCTACATCGCCGACGCGTACGTCTACACCGGGTACGACGGCTACATCCCGAACGTGCCCCGCTGCTGACCGGCTGACGACCACGGTCCCCGGCGGGCGGCGCCGCCGGGGCCCGTTCGGTCAGGCGTTCAGCCGCCAGATCGACAGGTTCAGCGCGGCGGCGAAGGTGACCCACACCCAGTAGGGCAGCAGCAGCGCCGCCGCGACCCGGGACACCCGGGCGAACAGCACCACGGTCAGGCCGATCGCCAGCCACATCACCACGATCTCGGCGAACGCCAGCCCGTACCGCCCCGCGCCGAAGAACAGCGGGGTCCAGATCGCGTTGAGCGCCAGTTGGGCGGTCCACGCCCAGAGGGCGCCGGCGAAGCCGACCCGTCGCCACACCAGCCAGCCGGCCACCGCGATCAGCGCGTAGAGCAGCGTCCAGACCGGGCCGAACAGCCACGAGGGCGGTGCCCAGTCGGGCTGCCGCAGGCTCGCGTACTCGTCGCTGGTGCCCTGGACCCCCAGGCCACCGATCGCGGCCGCGACGAAGACCGCCGCCGCGAAGCCGGCGAGGGTCCACCACGAGCGCCGGCCGAAGGCGGTCGCCCCGTCCTGAGATCTCTCCATGGTCGAGATATTTCCCGGCGGCTACTGCTCAAACCCGCGCACAAAAAAGCGCCGGGGCCGCTGCGGCCGGTGCTTCTGTCGGGAGGACGAAGCTCCGGTCGCGGCGACCCCGACGGGTCCCGGTGTCGTGCGGATGTTCGAACGTCAATTGAAGATGCTGACACCACCCGGGCCGACCAACAGCCCGACAACGATGAGGACGATGCCCCACAGGATCTGCCGGCGGAACAGCGCGAGGATGCCGGCGACCACGAGTACGACTGCGAGAATCCAGAGAATCAGCTCCATGACCTCTGACTACCCGACTGGCCGATCGGGGAAACCTGGTCGGTATCACGTTGATCGCCGACGTGGAAGACGCTGTACGCCTGCTTGATCACGGGGTGGGCGACGTTGCGGACGCGGACACCTCCAGGGGTGGTGCCACGCTCGGTCCCGGCGTGCGCGTGCCCGTGCAGGGCGAGCGCCGTGGGCGCCGAGTCGATCGCCTGCCCCAGCTGGTACGACCCGAGGAACGGATAGATCTCCAGCGGCTCCCCGGCCAGCGTGTCCGGCACGGGGGAGTAGTGGGTGAGCGCGACGAGCATGTCGCAGTCCAGCGAACGGAGCGCCGTGCCGAGGCGGTCGGCGCTGTCGTTGGTGGTCCGGACGAACGCCTTCATCTCCGGCTCGCCGAAGTCACTGGCGCAGCGCCCGGCGAACCCGCCGCCGAAGCCCTTGACCCCGGCGATGCCCAGCCGCCCGCCCGCGCAGTCCAGCACCACGCCGTTGCCCTCCAGCACCGTGATGCCCGCATCCTCGAGCACCTTGACCACCTGTGGCACCTGGTCACACTGGTGGTCGTGGTTGCCGAGCACGGTCACCACCGGCACGGCCAACCCACCGAACTCCTGTGCCACGCAGCGCGCCTCGGCCTCGGTGCCGTGCCGGGTCAGGTCCCCGGCCAGCAGCAGCACGTCGGCGCACTCCGGCAGCTCCTCCAACGCGGGACGGAACCGGCCGACGACGTCCTCGTCCAGATGCACGTCGCCCACGGCGGCGATCCGGATCACCATGGAACCTCCTTCAGGGCAGTTGCTCGATCTCCGTGGGCGCCTGGGCGCGGATCACACCGATGTCGCTGGTGATCGGCACGTCCGGGAAGCGCTCGGACACGCGGCGCAGGATCTCCTCCCGCCGGTGCGGGCTCTCCACCTCGCCGTAGAGCACGATGGCGCGTTCCCGGCGGACCACGGTGATCCCCTGCTCGGCGACGGCGGGGTCCTCGGCGAGCAGTCGCTGGATCTCGGCTTCGACGTACTCGTCCGGTGGCCCGGCGCCGATGTCGCGATGGTGGGTCACGATGTCCCCTCTCCTGCCGGGGTGCCGGCCGTCGGCACCACCTCCAGCCGGTCCAGCAGCACCAGGAACGCCTCGGCGTACGGCGAGTGCTGCGTCTCCTTGCGTACCCGTTCCCAGTCGATCTGCTCCCGTAGCGACCGGGCCAGTGGCAGGCCGCGGGCGAAGTCGCAGTAGTGCTGCGAGAAGCTCAGCAGCTTGTGCACCATCAACTGGGTGGCGGACAGGACCGGCATGTGAATCGCGTCCACCGGCCGGACGACCGTGTCGGCGAACGTCTCCTCGGTCACCGGCGTCTCGATCGGCCGGTGGATCAGATCCACCATCCGTCCGTCGTCGAAGACCTTCACCAGCCAGTCCTCCGGGGGGCGCTCGGCGATGAAGCCGGCGGCCACCAGGGCCTCGAGGGACCGCTCCACGTCGGCCTCCCGGATGAGGAAGTCGACGTCGTGGTCGCTGGAGTGGCCGCCGTGGGCGTACACGGCGAAGCTGCCGCCCAGGGCGAACGGGATCTCGGACTGCTTGAGCACGGCGGCGACCTTCTTGAGGGTGTGCACCAGACTCTCGTCCCCGCGCTCAGCCATCTGGATCTCCCGTCGGTCGTGTTGGTGGACAGGCGGTTGGTTTGAAACTCCGGTACCCGGCATTCCGGTCGGCCACACCTGCCCGCGTCGCGATAGGGTGCCAACCGGGATGAAGCGGAAGAAACCTCGCGGAGCACGTGCGTCGGTCGGATAACCTGTCGAGGGTGGCCAGATCATCGGGGATGCGACGCGGCAGGGCCCGGTTGCGCACCGTCGCCCTGATCGGCATCGACGGTTCGGGCAAGACCACGCAGGCACACCGGCTGGCCGACGCGCTGAACGCGGCCGGTCGTCCCGCCACGTACCGCCGCAACGCCAGCGGACGTCGGTGGCTCGGTCGGGTCGCCAACCGGCTCGGCCGTCCGGACGCCCAGCGGCTCGTCGGGCGCGACGGCGTGCTGGCGGTGGAGTCCGTGCTGCGCTGGCTCGCCATCGCCGTCGCCCTGCTCACCTGCCTGCTCACCGGCCGTACGGCGGTGATGGACCGCTACTCGGCCTGCCAGTACGCCAGCATCCGGGCGCACGGCGGGCACCGTTGGGAGCGGCTGGCCCGGGCCGGCTACCGGCTGTTCCCGACGCCGCAGGTGACGTTCCTGCTGGCCGTCGACCCGGCGGAGGCGTACCGGCGCATCGAGGAGCGCGGCACCGACCACGAGACGATCAGCTGGCTGACCGCGGCGGACACCGCCTACCGGACCCTGCCCGAGTACCCGAGCTTCGTGCTGGTGGACGCGGGCCGCCCGGCCGAGGAGGTGACCGAGCAGATTCAGGCCCACCTGGCGACCTGGCTGCCGTCGGGTGCCCGCCCCGACCTCACCCGGCCACCGTCCGACGTGCCGCCGCCCGCGCCGGCCCCGTCCGAACCGCCGCCCCCCAGGTCGGCGCCGTCGGATCTGCCGACGCGCGGTGGCCCCGGCCCGTTGGTGGCTCAGGCCCGCCCGTAGACCGGAACGGTGGCGCCGCTGGTCGGAGCGGACTCCGGCGACGCGAGGAAGCGGATCACCGGCGCGATCTCGGCCGGGGTGACCCAGCGGGAGTGGTCGGCGGTGGGCTGGGCGGCCCGGTTGGCCGGCGTGTCGATGACGCTGGGCAGCACGGTGTTGCAGCGCACGCCGCGGGACCGGTACTCGACCGCGACGGCGTTGGCGAAGGCCAGCACCGCCGCCTTGGCGGTGACGTAGCCGGCCGCTCCGGCGAACGGGGTGACCGCCGCGCGGGCCGAGACGCAGACCACCGCGCCGCCGCCGGCCGCCACCAGGTGCGGCAGCGCGGCCTGGGTGATCAGGTAGGTGGGCCGCAGGTTGACGGTGAGCATCCGCTCGAACTCCTCGACCGGTGTCTCGTGGACCAGACCGCCGCTGGCGTACCCCCCGACCAGGTTGACCACCGCCCGCAGCGGCGCCGCCGGCTCACCGGTGGCGGCCTCGACGGCCCGCGCCGCGCCGGCCGGATCGGCCAGGTCCGCGATGACCCGGACCAGCCCGTCCGCCGCCGGCTCCGACCCGGGCCGGGCTTCCCGCTGCGGTACGACCACCCGCCAGCCCGCCTCCACGAACGAGGCGACGACCGCCCCGCCGAGCCCGCCGGTGCCTCCGGTCACGACTACGCTGCGCTCCGCCATGCGGCACACGCTAGCGCCCGCTCCGGCGGCTCGTCGGCCGACCGGTGCTCTGCCCAGAGCAGAGTGGTTGGCCGAATCGCCCGCCGGCGGCGCAGGATCGGCGGATGCGGATCCTGATTCTCGGTGGCACCCGGTTCCTTGGCCGGGCGGTGGCTCACCTCGCCGTCGCGCAGGGCCACGAGGTGACCTGCGCGGCCCGGGGCGTGTCCGGCGTCGCGCCGGCCGGGGCACGGTTCGTGCCGGTCGACCGCGACGACCCCGAGGCGCTGGTGTCGCTCGCCGGCGACGGCGTCGACGCGGTGGTGGACGTGACCCGCCAGGTCAGTCACGCCCGGCACGCGCTCACCGCGCTGGCCGACCACGTCGGTCACTGGTCGTTCGTGTCGACCACCTCGGTGTACGCCGACAACAGCACGCCGGGTCAGACCGTGGCGGACGCGCCGGTGCTGCCACCCGCCCCGTCGGATGTGGACGCTCCGGTCGGCCCGGACCACCGCTGGTACGGGGAGTGCAAGGTCAGCATCGAGCGGCTGGTCCGGGAGCGGATGGGCGAGGACCGCTCGTTCATCTGCCGGGCGGGGCTGCTCGTCGGTGCCGAGGACCCGAGCGACCGCTTCCCGTACTGGGTGCGTCGGCTGGCGACCGGTGGGGAGGTGCTCGCGCCCGGACGGCCCACCGACCGGGTGCAGTTCGTGGACGTCGCCGACCTCGCCGGCTGGTTGCTGCACGCCGCCGGCACCCGCCTGGCCGGCACGTACGACGGCATCGGCGCGGCGATGTCCCGGGCCGATCTGCTGAGCGGCGTGGCCGCCGGGCTGGGTGTCGCCGAACCGCACCTCACCTGGGTCGAGCAGGACTTCCTGGTGGCCCGCGACGTCCGTGAGTGGTCGGGGGAGCGGGCGCTGCCGCTCTGGGTGCGACTGCCGGAGTGGGCTGGCCTGATGGACCGCGATGTCCGTCCGGCGCTGGACGCGGGGCTGACGGTCCGTCCGTTGTCCGACACCGTTCGGGCGACCGCGTCCTGGATGGCATCGTCGCCGGACGCCGTACGGCAGGGTGGACTCGACCCGGTGGATGAGGCGGCGGTCCTCCGGGAGTGGGAGGCTGTGCGCAACGCGTGAATCCGGTCGGCGACACTTTCCCTCACCACAGACCGTCATGGTTGACGCTCACGCCTCGTGAAAGTAAGTTTCATCCGTGGCGAAGAGTCCGAAGATTTCTGCGAGTCACGAGCCCGGTGGGCTGATCGTTCACATCAGCGGGCTGTTGCCGTCGCTGTCGCCCGCCGAGCAGCGGGTCGCCCGGCTGGTCGTGTCCGACCCGGCCGCCGCGGCCCGGCGGACCATCACCGACCTCGCCACCGCAGCCGAGACATCGGAGGCGACCGTCATCCGGTTCTGCCGCTCGGTCGGCATGGACGGCTACCCGCAACTGCGCATCCGGCTCGCCGCCGAGGCCGCCCGCCGCATCGAACCGCCGGACGCCCGGGTGGTCGGCGGCGACATTCCACCCGGCGCCGACCTCGCCCAGATCATCGCCACCATCGCGTTCAACGACGCCCGCGCGGTCGAGGAGACGGCCGAGCAACTCGACCCGGCCGTCTGTGAGCAGGTGGTCGAGGCGATCAGCGGCGCCGGCCGGATCGACATCTACGGCGCCGGCGCCAGCGGGTTCGTCGCCTCCGACTTCCAGCAGAAGCTGCACCGCATCGGCCGGATCGCCTTCTACTTCCCGGACGTGCACACCGCGCTGACCTCCGCCGCGCTCCTCGGCCGGGGCGACGTGGCGGTGGGCATCTCGCACACCGGCACCACATCCGACGTCATCGAGGTGCTGGAACAGGCCCGGACGCGCGGCGCCGTCACCGTGGCGCTGACCAACTTCCCCCGCTCGCCGATCACCGAGGTCGCCGACTTCGTGCTGACCACCGCGGCCCGGGAGACCACCTACCGCTCCGGCGCGACCGCCAGCCGGCTCGCCCAGCTCACCGTGGTCGACTGCCTCTTCGTCGGCGTGGCCGCCCGCAACCGGTCCCGGGCCCGCAAGGCCCTCGAGGCGACCGCCGAGGCGGTCCAGTCGCACCGGGTGGGTGCCAACCGGAGGCGGGCATGACGGCCGGTGGGGTGGAGCCGGACGAGGACAAGCCCGCACCGCCCGCCCGCCCGACGGTTCGGGTGGGCGCTCCCACCGAACGGCGTAACCCGCTCAGCGTCGACCTCGACCTGATGTCGACCCGGGACGTCCTCACCGTGATCAACGAGGCCGACCGGCGGGTGCCCGCGGCGGTCGCCGCGGTGCTCGACGAGATCGCCACCACGGTCGATCTGGCGGTCGACGCGCTGCGCGGCGGCCACCGGGTGCACTACTTCGGCGCCGGCACCTCCGGCCGGCTGGGCGTCCTCGACGCGGCCGAACTCGCACCCACCTTCAACTCTCCCCGGCACTGGTTCTGCGCCCACCTGGCGGGCGGTCCGGACGCCATGTGGCGGGCCGTGGAGGACGCCGAGGACGACGACCGGGGCGGCGCGGTGGAGGCCGCCGGGTGTGTCCGCGCCGGTGACCTGGTGGTCGGTCTGGCGGCCAGCGGGCGCACCCCGTACGTCCTCGGGGCGCTCGCCACGTCCCGCGCCAGGGGTGCCTCGACGGTGCTCCTCTGCGCGAATCCGGAGGCGGAGGCGGCCCGGTCGGTCGACGTGTTCATCGGGGTGGACACCGGACCCGAGGTGGTCACCGGATCGACCCGGATGAAGGCGGGCACCGCGCAGAAGTTGGTGCTCAACACGTTCTCGACCGCCGTCATGGTGCGCCTGGGACGGGTCTACTCGAACCTCATGATCGATATGGTGGCCACCAACGCGAAGCTTCGCGGACGAATGATCTCGATCCTGGTCGAGGCCGCCGGTTGCTCCGAGGAGGTCTCCCGGCGGGCCCTCACCGAGGCCGACGGCGACCTGAAGACCGCGCTGGTCTCCCTGGTCTCCGGCGCCGAGGTCGACGCCGCCCGGGCCGCCCTGGCCCGCTCAGCCGACCAGGTGCGCGGCGCGCTCGCCCTGCTCGCCTCCTAGCCTCCGCACCACGGGAAGCGAACGGGGCTCCGGATTGTTCATCTGGCCGGGGGGTAATAACACCCCGTGGATGAACCGACCGGTCCACCGGTGCGTGTCTGACAGTGACCAGGATCGCACCACGGTGGTGACCCGGGTCGCTGTGCCCCCGCGGCGGGCGGTGTTGCCATGGTGCGGGCGGTGTGCGATTCGTCGACCGCCAACCCGTACGTGGTGCCCAGCGGCGAGCCACCCGGCGGGGTGCTGACAGCAAACATGGACCGTGCTCTCAGCTACTACTCAGGCATTCGTGACACTTTCGACTCACGACATGGAATCCCCGACACGTCTCATCTGTTGTGTAGGTGTCAGCACCGATGGGCACAACGGAAGTTACCAGGGGCTGACGGACGTGGGGAATGGCAAGGAACCGGGCAACCGGCGCGAGCGAGGGGACCGTGGGCAACGTGGACAAGAACATCGGCATGCGAACCGACGAGGTTGCCGAGGAGCGCGACCTGGTCGGCGTCTACCTGCACGAGATCTCCCGGACGCCACTGCTGGACGCCGCCAAGGAGGTCGATCTCTCCAAGGCGATCGAGGCCGGCCTCTACGCCGAGCACCTGCTCGGTGAGGATGCCGTTCCCGCCGGTGTCGACCGGGACGACCTGGATCGGCTGGTCGTCGAGGGCGAGCGGGCGAAGGACCTCTTCATCCGTGCCAACCTGCGACTGGTCGTGTCGATCGCCCGCCGGTACGTGCGCTCGGGTATGCCCATGCTGGACCTGATCCAGGAGGGCAACACCGGCCTCGTCCGCGCGGTCGAGAAGTTCGACTACGAACGTGGCTACAAGTTCTCCACCTACGCCACCTGGTGGATCCGCCAGGCCATCAGCCGGGCGATCGCCCAGCAGGAGCGCACCGTCCGTCTGCCGGTGCACCTGGTGGAGGACGTCAACCGGATGCGCAACGTGACCCGGCAGCTCACCCGTGAGCTGGGCAGCGACCCGGAGCCGGAGCAGATCGCCGCGTCGCTCGGCGTCACCGTCGAGCGCGTCAACGAGCTGCGCCGCTGGTCGCAGGACACTGTCTCGCTGGACACCCCGGTCGGCGACGACGGCGACACGAACCTCGGCGACCTGGTCGCCGACAGCGACGCGCCGTCGCCGGAGGACATCGTCCTCAGCGGCCTGGAGCGGCAGCGCATCGAAGGGCTGCTCAACCACCTCGACGACCGGTCGGCCGGCATCATGCGGGCCCGCTACGGGCTGGAGGACGGCCGGGAGCACTCGCTGACCGAGGTCGCGTCCCGGTTCTCGCTGTCCCGCGAGCGGATCCGGCAGTTGGAGATCCAGGCCCTCGGCCGGCTCCGTGAGCTGGCCCGGGCGGAGGGGCTGCAGGCGGCCTGACCTGGTAGTAATGACGGCGAACGGCCGGCGTCCGATAGGGGGACGCCGGCCGTTCGCCGTTCGCGCTACCGGACCCGGCCGTAGCCCTGGATCGGCATCATGTTCATCCCGCGCTTGAGCACGTTGCGGCCGGCGCTCGGCGCGTCGATCACCTGACCGTCACCCACGTACAGGGCGACGTGGCCGAGCCCGCTGTAGAAGATCAGGTCTCCTGGGCGCAGGTCGCCCCGACCGATGTGGGTGACCGCGCCCCACTGCATCCGGGCGTTGTGCGGCAGTGACTTCCCGGCCGCCCGCCACGCCGCCGAGGTCAGCCCCGAACAGTCGTAGCCGTCCGGTCCGTCGCTCGCCCAGATGTACGGCTTGCCCAACGCGCCGAACGCGTAGCGCACCGCGACCCCGGCGCCGCCGGCCACCGCCGGCACGTTCTTGGCCTCGGTCGTCGCGGCCCTGGGTTCGGGTCGTTCGGTGGCCGCGCCGTACGCCTGACGCCGCAGCTCGTACAGCTTCGCCAGGTTCTGCTCGATCTGCTTCCGGCCCGCCGCGAGTTGGCGGGCCTGTGCGGCCTGCCGGGTCAGCGTGGCGTCCAGGCGGGCCTTCTCGTCGAGCAGCTGCCGCTGGTTGGCGGTGAAGCCGGAGATGCGCTCCTGCCGTTGGCGGGTCAGCTGGTCGAGGGCGCCGAGTCGGTCCAGCAGGGCGGCCGAGCCGCCGGGACGCAGCAGTGCGTCCGCGGTCCGCAGGCTGCCGTTCTTGTACGCCGTGCTCGCCAGCTCGGCGACGTCGGCCCGGCTCTGTTCGGTCTGCTGTTCCAGGGGGCCGATCCGGGCCTGTAATCGGGCCACCGCGGCCTCGTTGGTCTTGATCTCCTCGCGGAGCTTGTTGTACGCCTCGACGACCCGCTCCAACTCACCCGAGGACGCCTCGATCCGGCGGGTCGGGTCGGCGGGGGACGGTTCGGCGCGAGCCACCGCCGAGGGGGCGATCAGCGCGGCCGACATGCCGGCCAGCGCCACGGTACGCAGCAGGTTTCTCAGGGATGACAAGAGCGGAATGCCCCTCTCCCACGGGCCGCCGTCGGCTGCTGACGCCTTCGGCGGCACCAGCCGGGGCCACCCGGGTGGATGGCGCTGGGCCGGACCGGCTCGCCCAACCTAACCCGGGACGGTTGTCACGCGCAGTTGAAGCAGGGGCGAATGTTGGCAAAGTGGCGCGTCGGGCGGGTGCGCTCGGTGACTCCCTCGTGGCTGCTGACACTCGCCGGGCGAGGTTCGCGTCCTCTTAGTGACCGACTGACGGATATGCGACTTTCGTCGTTCCCGACGTATGCCGCCGGATAGCTGCGCTCCATAACCGATAAAAGCTGAAATGGATGCTGTTTCCTGGCGATGTCCCCCGGGCGGGTGACCTGTCGGGAGCCGGTAAATGCCCTGGTGAGCTGGCGGTGCCCCAACACAATGAAGGCCGGAGCCGGGATTCCCGCCGGCAGGCAGCGATGCCGGAACGGCGGGACAACCCGACGAACCGCCCCACGGGAGGAACCGTGAATCGTGAAGGCGCAAAGACGCGACCCCCGCGAACGGTGCCCGGTGCCCGGTCGACCCTGCTCTACGCCCGACCCGGCATCGTCGTGACCGTCGACCGGTTCACCGTCGGCGGCACCAGCTACCGGGTCGCCGACCTGACCCATCTCCGCACCACCAGAGGGCCGCACGACCGGATCGCCGTCCGGGCCGTCGTCATCACCGCCAGCATGCTCGGCGGCGTCGGGCTGCTGCTCGGCTTCACCGGCGGCCTGCAACGGCTGACCGCCGGGGCGTACCTCATCCTCGGGGCGGTGTTCCTGCTACCGGCGGCGCTCGCCCTGGTCGGCGATCGGTGGCGCCCGCCGCCGTACGAGTTGTGGGGGTGGCACCGGGGAGCCGAGACGCTGCTGTTCAGTTCTGACGATGAGCGGCAGTTCGGGCAGGTCACCCGCGCGCTGCTGCGCGCGCGGGAGGTCAACCAGTACGGCGGCTGGGTCGATCCGCTCGCCTCCGCCAATCCGTGGCGGCCGAACCGCTGACCCGGTCGAGGATCCGTACCCGTTGAGGACTCGCCCCAGGGTGGGCCGCTCACCGTCAGCGCGGGAGAGCCGGCTCCGGGGTCCGCTCCTGCTGCGGGGCGGCCACCCAGGCGCTGACCCGACGCTCGGCGTAGAACGAGACGAACGGCACGGTGCCGGCCAGCATCACCAGCAGCATCCGCTTCAGCGGCCAGTCGGCCCGACGACTCAGGTCGAAGGCGGCCACCAGGTAGATCATGTAGAGGAAGCCGTGCGCCGGCCCGACCGTCTCCACCACGACCGGGTTGTCGAACCCGTACTTCAGTGGCATACCGACCACGACCAGCAGGATCAGCACGACGCCCACGATCCAGGCGATCACGCGGTATCGGGTAAGGGCAGCGCCCACCTTCGTCCGTCCTTCCGAGCCCGGCCTCAGCCGGAGTAGTCACCGGGCCGGGCGCCCGGATTGGCGTTCAACCATGACAGGTAGTGGTTGTAGGCGGCCAGGTCCGAGTCGTCGACGGCCTCGCCGCCGGCCGGCACCCGGGACACCCGCACCGGCCGTCGTACCGCCGGTCGGGACCCGGCGGTGACGACCGGCTCAGGCTCGGTGGCCGGTGCGGCCGGCGGGGCGTCGGGCTCCGCCGCGCGCCGACGGGCCAACTTCACCTCGCGCCACCACACGTAGACCACGAAGCCGGCGAAGATCGGCCACTCGACCGCGTACCCCCAGCTCAGACTGTTGCCGGCGGTGGCCCGGCTGATCTGCCACCAACCCAGCCCGAGGAAGCCCACGACCAGCACGACCATGGCCACGTGACGTGCGATCCACGCCGGGGTCCAGAGCCACCTCATGACGTCGAGGGTACCGGGAACGACGCCGGTCTCCGACACGGTGTCGTAGTTGTCGCGCGGCCGGGAGGGTTTGGCGTCACCCGGTGTGGGCATCCGTCTAGACGCCAGCCCAAACGAGACCAGGGGGGCGATGATGACCGGATCGGTACGCGAGGACGGATTTGCGTCCAGCGGCAGCACGGACATGAGCCCGGAGCAGCGGGTGCCCGAGTGGGGCGGCGACCACCTCGCCGACCCGACCGGCGCCGAACTCGACGGCGACACGCTCGACGGCGACACGCTCGGCGTCGACCCGACGGAGCTGACCGACGAGGATCTGATCCGCGAGATGCACAGCCTGCACCGGACCCGGCTGGACACCCTGCGGCACGCCGCCGACTCGGCGCTCGCCAACCACCTGCGGCGTACGGCGGAACTGGAGACCGAGTACCTGGCCCGGCACCCCGGCCGGGAGGTCGACCCCGGCCGCCTGCGGGACGCGTGATGCCGGCGCGCGCCGTGCGCGGCATGTCCGCGCCACCCGAGGTGGTCTTCAACACGGCCACCGACCCCGCCCGCGCCTCGGCCTGGCTCCCGGAGGCACTGCGCGGCGACGGCAGTCCAGCCGCCGAGATCAACGGCGAGGAGCTGCGGGCCCGCTGGAACGGTGCCGCGCACTGGTCCGCGGAGATCCAGGTGGACCCGGCGGACTCCGGCGGTGCCCGGATCCAGCTCGACCTGGCCGACGGGTCCGACGGGCCGGCCCCGGACCAGCTCGTCGACGAGGCACTGACCAACCTGATCCGCGAGGTCGCGGACAACCTCCAGGCCGGCTGAGACCGCCGCCGGCCGCACCGGGCGCCCGCCCCCGCACACCACGACCTGGGAGGAGACCGCGTGACCGACACTGGCCTGCGAGAGAAGGCGGTACGGCTACGCCGCGCGTACGCGCCGCACGAGCATCGGCCGCTCGGCGGCTACCTGGCCGCGATGGGCACCTACGCCGGCGTGACCGGGGTGCTCGCCGGCCTGGTCAAGGCGACCGGGCGGCCGGTGCCCGAGCGTCCCGCCCCGGCCGACGTGGTGCTGCTCTCCATCGCCACGCACAAGCTCAGCCGCCTGCTCTCCAAGGACGCCGTGACCAGCCCGTTGCGGGCTCCGTTCACCCGCTACGACCGGCCGATCGGCAGCGGCGAGGTGATGGAGCAGGTCCGCGACTCGGGCAGCCCCACCCGGCACGCCATCGGCGAGCTGCTCAGCTGCCCGTTCTGCCTGGCGGTCTGGGTGGCCACCGGGCTGACCGGCGGTTTGGTGCTCGCGCCCCGGCTGACCCGACTGGTGGCCACGGCGCTCACCGCGGTCGCCGCGTCCGACTTCCTCCAGATGGCGTACGCGGCCGCCCAGCAGGCCGCGGAGGGCGGCCACGACGACGAGGACTGACGAGCGGACGCGCAGAGGGGGCCGGCAGATGCCGGCCCCCTCTCGTCGTACGCCTCAGCGCTGCATGCCGGACCAGCCGTGCGGCGACTCCGGTTCCCGTTCGTCCTCGTCGGCCCCGGTGATGATGTCCCGGTCCACCGCGGTGCGGTCGTGTTCGTTCGCGAAGTCCGGCTCGGGGGTGGTGTCCCGGCCCTTCGGCGGCTGGCCCAGCGCCGGAACCCTGTCCTCGTGATCCTCGTGGTGCGTCATGTCGGTGTCCCTTCTGCGGTCGCTCAGGCGACGGAGCCGCCCAGCAGGTCGCTCGCCTCGTCCACCGAGTACTCGCCCTCGGGGAGCGCGTCGATGCGGGCGAGCAGGTCCGGCGGAAGCTCGGCGGCCACCGCCCGGCGGTAGATCTCCCCCTGGGTGACCCGCTCCTGACCCCGGAAGATGTCGTCCAGCAGATCGTCGAGGGCCCGGGTGTCCGGCTCGCCGGCCACGGATGCGTCGTCGGTCACGCCGATCAGCTACCCGGGCCGGAATCGGTCAAACGTCACGCCAGTGGTCCACCCCACAGACAACGCCGCCCCCGGCCTTGTGGGCCGGGGGCGGCGTTGGTGTCGGTGTGCAGGTCGCCTCTCGGCGAGTGGCACGACGCGGCTCCAGCCGAACGGTATTCCGCGAGGGCAATTTAGGTGAGGCCCGGGGACACTGGACACACCGACACCTCAGTTAACCAGGTGCCGCCCGTCCGTGTTCCGTGCCCCGTCGTGCCGGCCGTCACACCGTCAGGCCCGGGGCCGGCACGGTGGCCCGGCGAGCCCGCACGGCGGTGGCCAGGTGGTCGAGCACGTCCGCGGTCTCGTCCCAGCCGAGGCAGGCGTCGGTGACCGAACGGCCGTACACCAGCTCGCGGGTCGGGTCGAGGTCCTGGCGGCCGGGCAGCAGGAACGACTCCAGCATCACGCCGGTGATCCCACGCTGACCGGCGGCCAGCTGGGCGGCCACGTCCGCGGCGACCAGCGGCTGGTTACGGTGGTCCTTGCCGCTGTTGGCGTGGCTGGCGTCGATCACCAGCCGCTCCGGCAGGCCGGCCGCCCGCAGCAGGTCCAGCGCGCCGGCGACCGAGGCGGCGTCGTAGTTGGGCCGGCCGCCCCCGCCGCGCAGCACCAGGTGCCCGTCGGTGTTGCCGCGGGTGTGCATGATCGCCGGGGTGCCGGAGAAGTCGATGCCGGGGAAGACGTGCGGTACGCCGGCGGCCCGGATGGCGTCGACGGCCGTGCCGATGCTGCCGTCGGGGCGGTTCTTCATGCCGATCGGCATGGACAGGCCGGACGAGAGCTGCCGGTGCACCTGGCTCTCCACCGTGCGGGCGCCGATCGCGCCCCAGGCCACCGTGTCCGCGATGTACTGCGGCGTGATCGGATCGAGGAACTCGCAGCCGACCGGCAGGCCGAGGCGCAGCACGTCGAGCAGCAGCGCCCGGGCTCGCCGCAGGCCGGTGTTGACGTCTCCGCTGCCGTCCAGCCCGGGGTCGTTGATGAGGCCCTTCCAACCAACGGTCGACCGGGGCTTCTCGAAGTAGACCCGCATGACGATCAGCAGGTCGTCGGCGAGCCGGTCGGCGGCGGTGCGCAGCCGCTGGGCGTAGTCGAGGGCGGCGGCCGGGTCGTGCACCGAGCACGGACCGACCACCACCAGCAGGCGGTCGTCCTCGCGGTCCAGCACGCGACCCACCGCGCGTCGGCCGGTCAGCACGGCCGAGGCGAGCGGGGCGTCCAGGGGCAACTCGTGGTGCAGCAGGGCGGGGGTGGTCAGCGGCACGACACGTTCGATTCGCTGATCGCTGACCCGATCGGTCTCCGGGGTGGTCACGGTGGGCATCCTTTCGCCGACCGTGCCCGGGGCCGGCGCCCGGGACGAGCCGGCTGCTCGTACGCAAAAGGGCAGGAACGACAGCTCCTGCCCAGCCGACTCGGTCCGTGGTGACGTCAGATCATGGTGAGGTCACCGGCGTGCGAGCCGGCTGTCTAAACCATCGATACGAACGCGTCACGTCGGCCAGCCTACCCGACCCGGCGGGCAGTTCCGTTGTCTTGTCCCACAGTGCGGCGTGAACCTCGCGTGCCGAGGGCCGGCCCGGGGTAACAGGGGTGCCATGACAGACGAGCACAGCGACCAGGCCCGGGTGGAGTCCCGCGCGCACCTCCTCCCCGAGGAGGCGGCGGCGGGCAGCGACGACCCACGGGCGCAGGCGGAAGCCATCCTCGCCGAGTCGGACATCCGCGAGGCCGACCAGAACGCGGCACCGGACACGGTGCTGGAACGACGTACCTCCGATCAGACGGTGGCCGCCGTCGAACCCCCGGACTGACCATCCACCCCGCGCGCCCGGCGTGACCCCCGGTAGGTCCGCTCCCGCAGCCAGGCCAGCGGGCCGGCCGCCCGCAGTTCGGGCGGCAGGTTACGCACCGGGTCGAACGCGAGCGCGGCGTCCTCCCGGGCGCCGAGCGGGGTGCCGAGACTGACCTGCCCGACCGGCCGCCACGGCCCCACGGCGGACGCGACCGCGAGCACCAGGCCCAGCACGTCCGGCCAACTGCCGGGCGTGGGCGTCCCCTTCGAGAGTCGGACGGTCGCCCGGTACCGGCCGGGGTCGTCCAGCAGGCCGACCCCGGTGGGTGGTCCGGGCGTACCCCAGATCACCACCTCGCCGGCGAACGAGCGACCGGCGGGATGCAGCAACCGACCGCGGCGCAGCCTGCCGAGCGCGGCGGCGGCGCGTTCGACGGCCCGGGACACCGGTGGGGTGACGGTCATTCCCCTCCGATACCCCGGGCGGAGGTCCCGAAGCGGGCGGGTCGGCTCGCCGACCGACCGCACGTCACCTTTCCGCCCGCGAGATCGGATAGCGTCGGTGCCATGCCCGACAGCGGTTACCCCTGGCCCATCGAAACGTCCCGATTGGACAACGGCCTACGCGTGGTGGTGAGCGAGGACCGCACCGCGCCCGCCGTGGCCGTCAATCTGTGGTACGACGTCGGCTCCCGGCACGAGCCGGCCGGGCAGACCGGCTTCGCCCACCTCTTCGAGCACCTGATGTTCGAGGGCTCGGTGAACGTGGCGAAGACCGAGCACATGAAGCTGATCCAGGGCTCCGGCGGTTCGCTGAACGCCTCCACCAACCCGGACCGGACCAACTACTTCGAGACGCTCCCCGCCGAACACCTGGAGCTGGCGCTCTGGCTGGAGGCCGACCGGATGGGCGGCCTGGTCCCCGCGCTCACCCAGGAGACGCTGGACAACCAGCGCGAGGTGGTGAAGAACGAGCGGCGGCAGCGCTACGAGAACGTCCCGTACGGCGACGCCTTGCTGCGGCTGCTGCCGCTGCTCTACCCGCCGGGGCACCCGTACCACCACTCGACGATCGGCTCGATGGCCGACCTGAACGCCGCCGACCTCGCCACCTTCCAGGCGTTCCACGAGACGTACTACGTGCCGAACAACGCGGTGCTCACCGTGGTCGGCGACGCGCCGGCCGCCGAGGTGTTCGCGCTGGCTGACAAGTACTTCGGCGCGTTGCCCGCCCGCGACGACATCCCGCCCGCACCGGACGGGCGGAGCGTGCCGGCCACCGGACAGCCCGCCGTGCAGACGGTGACCGCCGACGTGCCGGCACCGCGGGTGTACGTCGCGCACCGCGGCCACCCGTTCGGCAGCCCCGGGTACGACGTGCTCACCGTCCTCGCCACCGTGCTCGGCAGCGGCCGGGGCAGCCGGCTCTACCAGCGGCTCGCCGACGGTGAGCGGATCGCCCAGCCGGACCTGGTCGGGGCGTACGGGGTGGACCTCGCGCACGCACCGGCGCCGCTGATCGCCACCGCGACCGCCCGCCCCGGGGTGAGCGCCGAACGGCTCGCCGAAGGGCTGGCCGAGGTCGTCGACGAGCTGGCCACCGTGCCGGTGACCGCCGCCGAACTGGACCGCGCCAAGGCGTTGCTGAGCACCGCCTGGTGGCGGCAGATGTCGACGGTGGACGGCCGCGCCGACACGCTGGGCCGGTACGCCACCCAGTTCGGTGATCCGGCCCGTGCCGCCGACCGGCTGCCCGCCTGGCTCGCCGTGACCGCCGAGCAGATCGCCGAGGTAGCCGCCGAGGTGCTCGGCGCCGCCGACCGGGTGACCCTGACCTACGTGCCCGAGGAGACCGCATGACGCTGATCGCCGACCGTCCCGGCCCGGGTGCCGCCCGCCCGTACCGGTTCCCGCCGGTGGTCCGCCGCGCCGTGGCCGGTGGTCAGGTCGTCGCCGCGCACCTGCCCGGGCAGAATCTGGCCGTCGCCCTGCTGCTGCTCGAGGCCGGCGCCGGCCGGGAGCCGAACGGCAAGGAAGGGCTGGGCGGGGTGCTGGCCAAGGCGTTGGAGGAGGGCACCGCGCAGCGGGACGCCACCGGGTACGCGCTGGCCATCGAGGCGCTCGGTACCGAGCTGGTGACCGGACTGGACTGGGACTCGTTCCAGGTCAGTGTCCAGGTGCCGGTGGATCGGCTGACCGCGGCGGTGCAACTGCTCGCCGAGGCCGTCCGGACGCCCCGGCTGGACCCGGCCGACGTGCAGCGGGTCCGGGACGACGAGGCGACCGCGCTGCGGATGGACTGGGCCAATCCCGGCCCGCGTGCCGACGCGGCGCTGCGCGCGGACCTGTTCGGCGCGCAGAACCGCTGGGGGCGTCCGATGTACGGCGACCCGGAGTCGGTCGCCGGTCTGGACGTGGAGGACGTGACGGTCTTCCACTCCGAGTGGTTCCTGCGGCCCGGCACGCTGGTCGTCGCCGGTGACCTGGACCGGATCGACCTGGACGCGCTGGCCTCCGCCGCGTTCGCCGGCACCGGCGGTGGTCCCGCCGACCGGGGTGGTCCGATCGAGGTGTCGCTGCACACCGAGCGGCGGATCATCCTGGTGGATCGGCCCGGCTCGGTGCAGTCCACGCTGCGGCTGGGCCACCCGTCGCCGCACCGGGCGCACCCCGACCACGTGCCGATGACGCTCGCCGGCACGGTGCTCGGCGGGGCGTTCACGTCCCGGCTCAACCACCTGATCCGTGAGGTGCGCGGCTACACGTACGGCATCCGGGGTGAGTTCGCCTCGTCCCGCCGGTTCGGCCGGTTCGCGGTCAGCTCCGGCGTGCACACCGCGGTCACCGCGCCGGCCCTCATCGAGGCGGTGGGCGAAATCACCCGTACGCAGGCCGGCGGGGTGACCGAGGACGAACTGGCGGTGGCCCGTGCCTGGCGGGCCGGGCAGTTGTCGGTCGAGTTGCAGAGCCCTCGGGCGATCGCCTCGGCGTTGACCACGCTGGTGGTGCACGACCTGCCGGACGACTACCACGCACGTCTGCGGGAGGCGTTGCTGGCGGCCGACGTGCGCGAGGTCTCCGAGGCGGCGGCCACCCACCTGCACCCCGAGGCGCTGACCCTGGTGATCGAGGGCGACGCGGCGGTGATCCGCGACGAGCTGCAAGCGGCAAACCTGGGCGCCCTGCTCCCCTGACCCCCATTTCCGCGGTGATCATGAGGTTGGCGGGGAGTTCGATCAACAAGAGCCCCGCCAACCTCATGATCAACCCGGTCTTCGGGGAGATGCGGGTCGGGGTGTGATGCTGACCCGGGGGGTGGGAAAGGGGTCCCGGTTGCGGGGGTGGGGTCGGTAGCCTCCGGGGCATGAGGATCGGCATTGTGGGGGCCACCGGTCAGGTCGGTGGCGTTATGCGGCAGGTGCTGGCGGAGCGGGAGTTCCCGGCGGAGCAGGTGCGGTTGTTCGCCTCGGCGCGGTCCGCCGGGCGCGCGCTGCCGTGGCGCGACGGCGAGGTGACCGTCGAGGACGCGGCGAGCGCCGACTACTCCGGACTGGACATCGTGCTCTTCTCGGCCGGTAAGGGCACCGCCCTGGAGCTGGCCCCCCGGGTCGCCGAGGCCGGCGCCGTGGTGATCGACAACTCGTCGGCGTTCCGGATGGACCCGCAGGTGCCGCTGGTGGTCGCCGAGGTCAACCCGCACGCCGCCGCCAACCGCCCGAAGGGCATCATCGCCAACCCCAACTGCACCACGATGGCCGCGATGCCGGTGTTGCGCCCGCTGCACGCCGAAGCCGGCCTGGTCGGCCTGGTCGTGTCGACGTACCAGGCCGTCTCCGGTGCCGGGTTGGCCGGCGTCGCCGAGCTGGACGAGCAGGTCCGCAAGGTCGCCGAGCACGCCGCCGGGCTGGCCTTCGACGGCTCGGCCGTGGAGTTCCCCGCCCCGCGCTCGTTCGCCGAGCCGATCGCCTTCAACGTGCTCCCGCTGGCCGGCTCGATCGTCGACGACGGCTCGTTCGAGACCGACGAGGAGCAGAAGCTCCGCAACGAGAGCCGCAAGATCCTGGAGATTCTCGACCTGAAGGTCTCCGGCACCTGCGTCCGGGTGCCGGTCTTCACCGGTCACTCGCTGCAGATCAACGCCCGGTTCGCGCGGCCGCTCACCCCGCAGCGTGCCCACGAGCTGCTCGCCGACGCACCCGGGGTCGCGGTGACCGCCGTACCCACGCCGTTGCAGGCGGCCGGTCAGGACCCGACCTACGTGGGCCGGATCCGCGCCGACGAGACCGTGGAGTACGGGCTGGCCCTGTTCTGCTCCAACGACAACCTGCGCAAGGGCGCCGCACTCAACGCGGTGCAGCTTGCCGAGCTGGTCGCCGCCGAGCGTCGCTGACCGGCACGCTGACCCCGAGCCCTCGCCGGCCACCGGCGGGGGCTCGGGCCCGTTCCGGGCGGGGCGGCGGCCGCCCAGGCGTGCTTGGATGGGGGCGAAGCCGACGGCCCATGGAGGACACCGTGCCGGATGACCGCACCCAGCAGGCGTTGACCGACCTGATCGCCGGCCGCTCGATGGGCGTGCTGGCGACCATCAAACGGGACGGGCGACCGCAGCTGTCCACCGTGGTCTACTCGTACGACCGGGACGCTGGGCTGATCCGGGTCTCCGTCACCGAGGGGCGGGCCAAAACCGCCAACCTGCGTCGCGACCCGCGGGCCAGCTTCCACGTGAGCAGCGAGGACGGTTGGGCGTACGCGGTGGTCGAGGGGCGCGCAGAGCTGACCACGCCCGCCGCCGAGCCGGGCGACGCGACGGTCGAGGAGTTGGTGACGCTCTACCGGGCGCTGCGCGGCGAGCACCCGGACTGGGACGAGTACCGGCAGGCCATGGTCGACGAGGGTCGGCTGGTGCTGCGCCTGCACGTGGAGCGGATCTACGGAATGCCGCCCCGGGGCTGACGCGCCCGAACGAGTCGGTCAGCCCGGCTCGATCACGGTCACGCCCGGCCAGCGCTGCGCCGGCCGGTGCCGGGCCAACCGCTGCCGGGACAGGGCCACGTCCACCCGCGCCGGGTTGTGCCGCCACACCCCGCCGAGCAGATCCGCCAGGCCGTACGGCGCGCAGACCTCCAGCCGATCGGCGGCGTCGAGGCGGACGGCCACTGCGGTCGCGTACTCCGGCCAGGTGGCGACCGCCTCGGCCACGCTGCGGTACGGGGCGATCGGGTCGCCACCGAACTTCGCCGCGTACCAGATGTGCACCGCCGCCTGGTTGCGCGCCTGCCACGGCGGTTGCGGCCACGCCGCCGTCAGCCGGGCGGTGGCCCGGTCGTCGTCGTCACGGGTCAACCTCGTCGGGTCGAAGAAGACCACGTCCACGTCCCGGACCGTCGTCGGGTCGAACCCGTCGCCGTACCGCTCGCCCCAGACCAGGTCGCGCAGGGCGCCCGCGCCGATCCAGGCCTCCGGCAGGCCCGAGTCGCGCACCACGGTCAACGCCCGGGTCAACCAGCCGCTGCCGGCAACCAGGTCCCGCAGCTCCCGCCCGCCCGCCACCATCGGCCCACCGTAGGCGACGCGACCGACGCACGCCGTTTCCCCAAGGGCGACCACGCCGTACGCGTTACCCCCTCCCGCGTGGCGGGTAGACGGCCGTGCCGACACCGAGAGGGGAGCACCATGACAACGGTCGGAGAGTTCATGACGACCCGGTTGGTGACGATGGACGGCAGCGACACGCTCATCGCAGCCGCGCAGGAGATGCGTGACAGTGCGATTGGTGACGTGGTGGTGACCGACGGCGACAACGTGGTCGGCATCGTCACGGACCGGGACATCACGGTCCGGGGTGTCGCGGAGAACATGGACCCGGGCTCGACCCGCCTGAACCAGATCACGACCCGCGATGTGATCACCGTGAGTCAGTACGACGACGCGGTGGCCGCCGCGGACCTGATGCGCACCTACGCCGTACGCCGGCTGCCGGTGATCGACGACGGGCGCCTGGTGGGGCTCGTGTCGATGGGCGACCTCGCGGTCGAGCGCGAACCGCAGTCGGTTCTGGCCGACATCAGCGCCGACGACCCGAACAACTGATCGTCCGCCGCGGACGCGCCGGCTCTCCCCTCGTGGGAGGGCCGGCGCTGCGCGCGTCGTGGGAACCCGGGCCGTTCACCCGATCCGGGCGAGATTGACGGCGCGACCGGCGGGGACCCGTGCGGGGACGTGCCAGGCCGGCCGTGCGCGCGACGCGCGCCGGGTGGGATCCCGGGCCCGGCGAACTGGGAGGAGTGGACCCGATGGTGGACGCGACCACGAGGTTCTTCGAGGACCTGGACCGCAGGGGGTACGAGCCCCTGCTGGCGAAGACCTCCGGGACGCTGCGCATCGACCTGCACGAGGGCGCGCAGACCCGGCACTGGCTGCTGCGGATCGACCATGGCCAGCTGAACGTGAGCCAGGAGGACCGGGAGGCCGACACCGTCATCGGGGCGAGCCCCGCCCTCTTCGACGACATCGCCACCGGCCGCGAACACGGCCTGGCCGCCCTGCTGCGGGGCGACATGACGGTGGCCGGCGATGCCCGGCTCGTCGTGCAGGTGGAGCGGATCTTCCCGGGTTCACCGGACGCCCGTGGGCCGCGCCGGCGCTTCGCGGGGGAGGTGCACTGATGGGGCAGAGCAACATGGTCCGGATCCTCGACGGCAACACGTTCGTCGTCTGCGAGGACACCGGCGACATCGAGGCGACCCCGAGTGAGCCCACCGGGCTGTTCTCCCTCGACACACGGTTCCTGTCCACCTGGGTGCTCACCGTCAACGGGGAGCGACTCAACTCGCTCTCCTTCGACGACCTCCAGTACTTCGAGTCCCGGTTCTTCCTCGTGCCGGGGACGGCCACCCACTACGTGGACGCCAAGTTGTCGATCATCCGAGAGCGGGCGGTGGGCGGCAGCTTCCGGGAGCAGCTCACCATCCTCAACCACGACGAGAAGCCGGTCGACCTGGAGATCCGGATGGACGCGGCATCGGACTTCGCCGACCTGTTCCAGGTCAAGGACGAGATCCTGAACAAGAAGGGCGAGAACTACACCGAGGTCGAGACGGACAAACTGCGGTTGGGCTACCGGCGGGGCAACTTCCGGCGGGAGACGGTCATCTCCTCGTCGATGGCGGCCCGCTACGACAGCAAGGGCTTCGCGTACACCGTCCACCTGGAACCGAACGAGCAGTGGAACACCGCGATCGACGTCCGGACCCACGCCCTCGGACCCGGTGGTCGGGACCTGCGGATCGGGTTGCGGGTGCACGGCACCGAGCGGCTGGCGCTGCAGCACGACCTGGAGAAGTGGATCGCGGACGCCCCGAAGGTCAACAGCGAGCACGGCCGGGTGGCCAGCACGTACCGGCGCAGCCTGATCGACCTGGCGGCGCTCCGCTTCTCGCCGCTGTCGCTGGGCGGCGCCACCCTGCCCGCCGCCGGCCTGCCCTGGTTCATGACCATGTTCGGGCGGGACAGCATCCTCACCTGCCTGCAGACGTTGCCGTTCACCCCGCAGCTGTCGAAGACCACGCTGCGCATCCTCGCGTCCCTGCAGGGCAGCCGCTTCGACGACTTCCGGGACGAGGATCCCGGGCGGATCCTGCACGAGATGCGCTACGGCGAAACCGCGGCGTTCGAGGAGCAGCCGCACTCGCCGTACTACGGCTCGGTGGACGCGACCCCGCTGTTCGTCGTGCTGCTCGACGAGTACGAGCGGTGGACCGGGGACGTCGCGTTGGTCAAGGAACTGGAGCAGGAGTCCCGGGCCGCGCTCAGGTGGATCGACAACTACGCCGACCTGGTCGGCAACGGCTACATCTGGTACGAGCGGCGCAACACCGACACCGGCCTGGAGAACCAGTGCTGGAAGGACTCCTGGGACTCGATCTCCTACGCCGACGGCACGCTGCCGCCGTTCCCGCGGGCCACCTGCGAGGTGCAGGGGTACGCGTACGACGCGAAGATCCGCGCCGCCCGGATGGCCCGCGAGTTCTGGGACGACCCGGAGTTCGCCGACCAGTTGGAGCGGGAGGCGGCGGAGCTGAAGCAGCGGTTCAACCGGGACTGGTGGGTTGCCGACGGCGAGTACTACGCGCTGGCCCTGGACCCGAACGGCCGCCAGTGCGACGTCCTCAGCTCCAACATCGGTCACCTGCTCTGGAGCGGGATCGTCGACCAGGAGCGGGCGGAGAAGATCGCTCAGCACCTGGTCGGGCCGCGGCTGTTCAGCGGGTGGGGGGTGCGTACGCTCGCCGAGGGGGAGACGCGGTACAACCCGATCGGCTACCACAACGGCACGATCTGGCCGTTCGACAACTCCTTCATCGCCTGGGGTCTGCGCCGGTACGGCTTCGCCGAGGAGGCCGCCAGCATCGCCAACGGCATCCTGGACGCGGCCACCTACTTCAACGGGCGGCTTCCCGAGGCGTTCGGTGGTTATCCGCGGGAGCTGACCAAGTTCCCGGTGGAGTACCCCACGGCGTGCAGCCCGCAGGCCTGGTCCACCGGTACGCCGCTGTTGCTGCTGCGCACCATGCTGGGCCTGGAACCACACGAGGGCCACCTGGCGGTCGAGCCACGGCTGCCGGTCGGCATGGGCCGGATCGAGGTGCTGGACATTCCGGGTCGCTGGGGTCGGGTGGACGCGTTCGCCCGCGGCAGGTTGGACCTGGACAGCCTCGCCGACTGACCGGACGGGCCGGCGTTCACCGGCGGCGACGCGACCCCGTGTCGCCGCCGGTCACCACCCAGGCGATCCCCAGCGGAGCAGGGTAGATTCTGCGGATGCCGGAGCTCGTGTACCCGCCCGTTATCGCCGCCGCCAAGACGATGTTCCGGGTCCTCGACCTGAAGATCACCATCGAGGGCGCCCACCACGTACCCCGCACCGGCGGGGCGGTGCTGGCCAGCAACCACGTCAGCTATCTCGACTTCATCTTCGCCGGGTTGGGCGCGAACGCGTCCGGCCGGCTGGTCCGGTTCATGGCCAAGCAGTCGGTGTTCACGCATCGGATCTCCGGCCCGCTGATGCGCGGCATGCGACACATCCCCGTCGACCGGGAGGCCGGTGCGGCGT
Organism: Micromonospora sp. WMMD710; assembly: GCF_029626045.1. Taxonomy (NCBI): domain Bacteria; kingdom Bacillati; phylum Actinomycetota; class Actinomycetes; order Micromonosporales; family Micromonosporaceae; genus Micromonospora; species Micromonospora sp. WMMD710. The sequence goes on from NZ_JARUBD010000001.1 coordinate 86,835, forward strand.
CGTTCCGGGCCGCGGTGGCCGCCCTGAAGCGCGGCGAGGTGGTCGGCGTCTTCCCCGAGGCGACGATCAGCCAGTCGTTCACCGTGAAGGAACTCAAGAGCGGCACCGTCCGGATGGCCCGCTCGGCGAAGGTGCCGGTGCTGCCGGTCGCGCTGTGGGGCACCCAACGGCTCTGGACGAAGGGCCGCCCCCGCACCCTCACCCGCCGGCACACCCCGATCACGATCCTCATCGGCGAGCCGATCGACCCGGCCGATCACCCCGACCCGAACGCGCTGGCCGCCGAGCTGACCACCCGGCTCAGCGCGCTCGTCGACCGGGCCCAGCGGGAGTACCCGGACGCGCCGGCCGGCCCGGAGGACACCTGGTGGCAGCCGGCGCACCTGGGCGGCAGCGCACCCACGCCGGAGGAGGCCGCCGCCCTGGACGCCGCAGGTGAGCAGCGCACCCCCAGCGCCTGACGCTGGATCGATCCGCACCCGCCACGAGGCCGCATGGGGTGCTGGCCTGCCGCCGGGGCAGGGCTAGTGCTGTTGAGCGTGATGCCGCTGAGTCATCAAGATGACTCAGCGGCATCACGCTCGTTGGAGGATGTGTCACCGTCGCCCTTCGCGGGATGACCGCCACGGTACGACGGTCGAGTCGGCCGCGCGGACCGTCGGCTTCACCGATGCCCGGATGCGGCGCCGCCCGCGAGCCCGGTCCACGAGGTCGGCTCCGGCCCCGAGCGGTAGTAGTCGTCGCGGGAGCGGAACTCCACCGGAAGCGAGCCGGGCAGCGTGACCCGGGTGTCCCCGGCGAGCAGGCCGGGGCCGGCCCGCAGCAGCAGGACGTCGCGCTCCTGCGCCGACAGGTCGACCAGGTGCGGGCGGGTGAGCCGGAACATCGCCACCGCACGGCGGACCTGCTGGGCCAGCGCGAGGACCTCGCCGGCCGACCCGCCGAGCGCCAGCGCTGGCTGCTGGATGGTGCGCAGCGCGTCGCAGACGATCAGCAGTTGCGCCGGGGCGTCCGCGGTGGCCGGCGGCAGCTCCAGACGGGACGGCCACTGCCAGCGGATCTGCCCGCTCATCAGCCCCGGCAGCCGACCGGCGAGCCGGGAGCGGGGCGTGTCGTCGGCGACCAGGGAGAGCTGGGAACCGGTGCCCACCCAGCAGATCCGCTGGTCGGTGACGGTCACCGAGACCGGGCCGGGCAGCCCCCAGCCCCGCCGCGCCTCGGTCGGCCCGAGCAGGTAGCCGGCGACCAGCAGCCGGTGCCGGCCGAGCACCCGTTCACCGGGCATCGGACGCAGGTCGTAGCGGCGGTCCAGGACCGGCCCCACGTCGTCGTCCGGCGCGTCGAACCGATGGGGTCCGATGAAGAAGGGAGACGCGTCGGAGTGCATCGTCACGACCTTCCGGTCAGCGGGCTGTGCTCAGAAGCCTGGCGGATCCGAGGTCCGCTGTCATGACGCCCGTTAGGGGGTCGGCCGGTCGTGCGTCGCCTGTGACCGGTAGATGCCGATCTCCTCCGGGCGGACGAGGCCGTCCTCGATCGCACGGGCGAGCAACGCCGCCTTTGTGGCGGCTGGGCGCCCCGCCCGGGTGTACTTGATCCGCGCGCGGTCGACGTACTGCTTGACCGTGTGTTCGCTGATCTGCATCCGGCGGGCCACCGACGCCTTGGACATCGACTGGAACCACAGCAGCAGCGCCTCACGTTCCTTGTCGGACAGCATCGGCCGGTCCGGTCGGGGGTCGCCGACCATCGCGCCGGCCAACGCCGGCGGCACATAGGGGCGGTCGCTCGCCGCGGCCAGCACGGTCGCCACGCAGTGCTCCCGGCCCTCGTGCTTGGCCAGGAACGCCACCGCGCCGGCGTCCAGCGCCGCGAGCATCGTCTCCGGGTCGGTGTGCTCCGAGTAGACCACCACCCGCCGCCCGGCGGCGCTCAGCTCGGCCAGCTTGTCCAGCGCCATCCTGCCGTGCAGTCGCAGGTCGAGCAGGACCACGTCGGCGTCCGGCGCCGCCCGCAGCACCTCGTCCGGGTCGTCACCGGTGGCCAGCACGGTCAGTCGTGTCTCGGTGGCGAGCCAGGCGCGGACGCCCTCGACGACCACCGGGTGGTCGTCGACGATCGCCACCCCGACCGGCCGGGCGCCCGTCACCTCCGCCACCGGGTCTGTGCCCATCTGATGTCCCCGTCCCGCTCGTAGAGGTGCTGCACCGGCCCGTCGTCGTGGTCCCCGAGCGGCGGCCCGGTCGCCTCCGGCTCCTGCCGGTCCGGCGTGACCAGGCTGACCACCACCTCGTCGGGGCCGGACACCACGGTCAGCCGGGCCCACCCCCGGGCATCGGCGAGGATGCCGGTGAGCGGGTCGGCCAGCCGACGGCGGATCTCCACCGGCAGCGGCGGCGGCCCGCCGATGGTGACCAGATCGATCGGCAGGCCGTTGCGTTCGGCCAGATCGACGGCCGCCCGCAGTTCGTGCAGCAGCGGATCGGGCACGTCGTCGGACTCGGCGATCAGGCGGCGCAGCCGGGCGGCGGCGAGCACGCACCGCCGTTGCACCTCCGGGTCGTCCGGGTCGGCCTGACCGGAGGCCAACTCGCCGAGCACCCGCCCGGCCGCCGCCCCGACCAGGGCGAGCCGGTCCCGGCGTTCCCGCAGGCCCCGCTCGGCGGCGTCGCGTTCCGCGGCCATCGTGTGCATGGCGGCCGCGGCGGCGGCCCGTTCCCGGGCCAGCCCGACGATCGCCGCGCTGCCCACGAAGACCGCCACCGGGAGCGAGAACGTGCCGTAGACGTACATCACGTAGCGGGCCAGGTCGGCACCGTCGGACCCGTGCCCGAGCACGGCGACCAGCGCGATCACCGCATGCGCGGTCAACAGCGCCACCAGCCCGGCGACCCGCCGTCCCCACAGCGCGAGCACGATGAACCAGCCGAGCGTGCCCCACACCCAGTTGCCGGCGGTGAACAGCTGTCGCTCGCCGGCGGCGGCGAAGACCGCCGCGTCGACGACGAGCAGCAGCCCGGCCAGCGGCCACGGCGGCAGCGGCGTGCCCCGCAACAGCAGCACCCCGGCCGTCGCACCGGCGGCCAGGACCAGCACCCATCCGCCGAGCACCACCACCGGCGCGGCGAACTCCGCGCGGGCGGCGAGCACCGCCGGCAGCCCGATGGCGACGTGCCAGGCCAGGGCGATGGCGACGGCGACTATCCGGGCACCCCGGTCGGAGGCGTGGGCCACGGCGGCCGGCGCGGCGAGCGCGGCCGTGGACGCCGACTCCCGGGGCGCCGGCACGCCGCCCCCGGTGCGCTCAGGCGCCTCGGCCACGGGGGTGGGCGGCGTCGCGGCGCCGAGGTCAGCCGACACCGGGCCACTCCAGTCGGATCCGGGTGCCCCCACCGGGGGTCGAGTGCACCTCGGCCCGCCCGCCGACCGTCGCCATCCGGCCGCGGATCGACTCGCGCAACCCGTACCGGTGCGCGGGGACGGTGGCCGGGTCGAAGCCCGGACCGTCGTCGGCGACCTCGACCACGACGGCGATCGCGTCGCGGGAAAGCCGCAGCGTGGCCCGCGCCCCCGGAGCGTGCCGGACCACGTTGGACAGCGCCGCGTAGGTGCTCTCGGTGATCGCGTCGGCCACCCCGGCGGGCACCGCGCACCCCGCCAGCTCCAGGGTCACCGGTAGCTCGGACAACCGGTCGGGCACCGTGCGCAGCCGCTCGTCCAGGGGCACCGGGCCGTCACCGGGCACCGGGCCGACGTCGGCGGCCGCGACGAGGGTACGCAGGTCGGCGGCACACCGTTCGCGGAACGCGGCGGACGGGCCGGCCACCGCGCCGAGCCCCACCATGGTCAACGTCCCGAGCACGGTGTCGTGTAGATCGCGGTTCTGCTGACGTTCGGCCTCCCGGGCCGAGCGGGCGACCAACGCCTCCCCGGTCAGCCGCTGATGCTCGGCGAACGCCCGGTCCGCACGTCCGATCCGGCGGCGCATCACCCCGGTCATCATCGCCGTGCAGGCGGTCTGCACGAGCAGCGTGGCCGCGTGCGCCCGCGCCTCGGTGGAATTGCCGGCGGAGGACGTGCCCAGCGCGTACGCGGCGGTGACCAGCAGCCCGGCCGGGACCGACCACCGCGGCGCGGCGGTGGCCTGTGCGTTGATCACCGTGGTGCTGGCGAGCACCGCGATCCAACTGCCCTCGCCGGGCAGCACCCCGGGTGCCACCAGCACGGGTATCAGCAGGCAGGCCACCGAGGTGACCGTGACGTCACCGGCGACCAGGGCCGGGGTGAACCCGTGGCGCAGCGCGCGGACGGCGTACCAGAGCGACCAGCCGGTCAGTGCGGCCACGACCGGCAGCAGCAGGGCCGGTTCGACCGGTGGGGTACGCACCGACAGTGCCACCGCCGCACCGACCAGCCCGCAGGTCAGCCGCAGCAGCGCCGGCAGGGTGGTGAAGATGAGGTTGAACGCGCCGCCGGCCGGACTGTCCAGCGCGGGCGGCGGCACGGTCGGGGTGGCAACGGCCGGCATCGGGAGGCGTCCTTCCGACAGCGACCCGGTCCGGGTCCGCGCGGCGGAGATCGACATCGGAGAATAGCATGGCCGACGACGACCGGTCACCCGTTGTGAGCGCCGTGTCGCTGATGTGTCACTCTGTGCTGCGGGGCTGGAGCAGGTCCCAGCGGTTGCCGTAGAGGTCGGCGAAGACCGCGACCGAGCCGTACGACTCGTGCCGCGGCTCCTCCAGGAACCGCACCCCGGCCGCCACCATCCGCGCGTGATCCCGGGCGAAGTCCTCGGTGTACAGGAACAGGCCGACCCGGCCGCCGGTCTGGTCGCCGATCCGCGCCTGCTGCTCCGGGCTGCTCGGGCGGGCCAGCAGCAGCGCCGTCTCCCGGGCACCCGGCGGGCGCACCACCACCCAACGCGAGCCGTCCGGCCGGGTGGTGTCCTCCACCAACTCGAAGCCGAGGCCGCCGACGTAGAAGTCGATCGCCTCGTCGTACTCCCTGACCAGCAACGCGACGAGTCCCAGATGTGCCATCCGGCCATTCTGCCGACCGGCGCTTCGGCGGCGGCCGGCGGTGGCACCCATGGTTGGCGACGTCACGCCACCGCTTCGCCAGCGCCGCGTCCCGGCACGACCGCCGGGGGCCGGCGGGAACCGGGTGTGCCCGCCGTCCGTCCCATCTCCTGGTGGAGAGGTGGTGAGCGGGATGCGCCCGGGTGGCACGGTACTGGTGGCGGCGGTGCTCGGCATGGCGCTGGGTGGGTGTGCGGGCTCGGCGACCGGGCCGGCGGACGAGCCCGGCCCCGCCCGGATCGTCGACCGGTGGACCTCCTGCGCCCAAGCCGCACCGCAGGCCGACGCCGTGTTGCTGACGCCGCCGGCCGCCGCCCGGGACGAGCCGGAGAGCGGGCGCATCGACCCCGCGTTCACCCCGGTCGCCGTCGTGCTCTGCGGCCGGGAGATCCGGCCGCGCCCCGGCGGCGGTCAGGAACAGGTGGCCACCGAACGGCGCGCCGACGAGATCGGTGCGCTCGTGGACGCGCTGCGCCTGCCCACCCAGCGGGCGGACGGGGAGATCGCCTGCACCCTCGACATGATCGTCCCGCCGTGGCTCGCGCTGCTCGACGAGCGGGGACGCTGGCTGCGCCCGTACCTGCCGACCGACGTGTGTGGCAAGCCACGCCCCGAGGTCCGCGCGGCACTCGACGGACTGCGGCTGACCACGGTGGACACCCGTACCGTCGGGCAGGTCGAATCGTCGGAGGCCGAGGCCGCCGGCTGTTCGCAGCGGTGGGCGGACATGGTGTGGGTGGAGACGAGCATCGGACGCCCCCGACCGCCCGCACCGGCCACCGTCCCCAGCGCCGGGCCGCTGCGCCTCTGCGTCTACCAGGTGCCCACGTCCGAGCAGGGCGGCGGCAAACCGGCAGGCGATTTCGAGTACGGCGGCCCGCTGCCACCCGAGCGGCAGGCGGGCGTGCTCCGGGCGTTGGCCACGACCCGCACGGCGGACGACTGTGCCACCCCGGCGTCACGCTTCGCCGTGCTGCGACCGCTCAACGGTGCCGGCGGGCCGGACCGGTACGTGGAACTCGACGGCTGCCGGCGCTTCCTCGTCGTACCGCCGGCCGGTGGGGCGCAGCTCGGCCAGGGCGACGCCGCGTTGGCCGCCCTGCTCGGGCCGGTCTGACCCGGCTTCAGCGGACCGGCAGCACCGCCGTGCCGCCGCCGGCGATCGACCGCTTGACCGACGTGCCGCCGGACCAGTAATAGCAGCGAATGCCCCGGTCACCCCGCTCCCACAGAAGCCGGTTCGGGAACCGGTACGCGGTACCGGTGCGATAGGGCAGCGTGGCGTCCACCGGCACCTTCGCGAACCGGGCGATGACCGCCCGGCAGGCGGAGTGGACGGAGGCTTCGTCCCTGGTGGCGTCCCCCCAGGAGCGGTCCGGCGCGGTCCAGGTGCCGGCGTACTCGAACTGGTGCCCGGTGGTGCAGGAGACCGGCCGCAGCATGCCCCACTTGTCCTCGTTCATGCAGCTGAGCAGCAGACCGGAGCGCTTGGCCAGAGCATCGCGGAGAGAACCGAGCCGCTGGATCGCGGCGTCGGACTCCCCGTTCGGGCCGTTGACCTCGTCCACCTCGAAGATGTCGCACCGGTACCAGCGGGCACCGCCCGCCCAGCCGGCCGGCGACGCCGGTGCGACCTGCACCGACAGTCGGGCATCGCGCCAGTCGCCACCCACGAACTGCTTGGCACGCGTGTCACAGTCGGCGAACGTCGACCGCATCGTCGCCGACTCCACCTTGGGCGGCGAGGTTCGTGCGGCCAGCGCGCCGGTGAACGTGCCCACGTGAAAGGTCTCCACCAGATGGGTGTTCGCGCAGTCCACCGGGGCGTAGCTGGTGAGGTACGCGGTCGGTTCGGAGATCGTGTGGCACTCGCCCGCCTTCGGCGAGAACTGCTCCGCCTGAGCCATCGGCCGCCAGTCGTCGGACAGATCGCCGTCCGTACCGGCCGGCGTGCCGCAGCCCGCCGCCACCACCATGACGAAGGCAGCCGCAACCGCTGCCGTGACCTGGCGTCGCATGTCCATCTCCCCGTGCCCCCGTGCCGACGCGCGCAGCATAAGGCACCACCGCGACCAGTGAGTGAGCACGCTGACCGTCGGAGGTGAGCGCTATGTTCCGGGCATGGCAGCGAGGATTGATCTGACACTCGACTCCACCGACGCGCAGGTGCTCGGCGCGTTCTGGAAGACCGCCCTGGGCTACATCGACGAGCCGCCGCCCCCGCCCTTCACGACGCGGGCGGAGTGGCTCGCCCAGTTCGACCTGCCGGAGGACGACCTCCCCGAGCACGGCGCGTGGCTGTGTGACCCGGACGGTGTCGGCCCGCGCCTGTCGATCCTCAACGTTCCCGAGCCCAAGACGGCGAAGAACCGCCTGCACATCGACATTCGCGTGCCGGTGCACGGCGGCCCCGACGAGCGGTGGGAGCGGATCATGGCCGAAGCTCTCCGCCTGGTCGAGGCGGGCGGGACGATCCTGGAGGAGGTCGACCGGCACCACGTGGTGATGGCCGACCCGGAGGGCAACGAGTTCTGCGTCGCCGCATCCGCAGCCTGAGAGGCAGCGGGGTCACCGCGCCGTCTCTTCTTCACCGGGCCATCCTCCGACGTGGACGCGACCTGTCGCCCGCGCCGGAGGAGGCCGCCGATCAGTTGCCGAGCGTGACGTGCAGAACGCGCTCGTTGCTGTTGTTCGGGGTGCTGTCCTTGTCACCCTGGTTGGTGGTGGTCAACCACAGCCCTCCGTCGGGAGCGGGCTCCACCGTGCGTAGCCGGCCGTAGGTGCCACTGAAGTACGTCTGCACGTTCGTCAGGCTGCTGCCGCTGATCGCCGCGCGATACATGCGGGCACCCCGCGCGCAGGCCACGTAGAGCGCGTCCCGCACGATCGTGATGCCGGAGCAGGATCCTTCCGCGGTCGGGTAGGTGCGCACCGGCGCGATGAACCCGGCGGTGCCGCAGGTGCCACTGGTGCCCTCGCACGCCGGCCAGCCGTAGTTGCCTCCCCGGGTGATCAGGTTGGTCTCATCCATGATCGAGTTGCCGAACTCCTGCTCCCACAGCCGGCCCTGCGAGTCGAACGCCAGGCCCTGCGGGTTGCGGTGACCGTAGCTCCACACGTAGTTGCCGAACGGGTTGTCCGAGGGGACGGTGCCGTCCGGGTTGAGGCGCAGGACCTTGCCTTCGAGCGCGGAGCGATCCTGGGCGTACGCGCCGTTCTGCGCGTCGCCGGTGCTGGCGTACAACTTGCCGTCCGGGCCGAACCGCAGCCGACCGCCGTCGTGGTACTTGTTCCGCCGGATGCCACTGACCAGCACCTGCTCGCTGGCGGTGTTGAGGCGGCCGTTCTCAGGCGGATCCGGACGACGCGGTTGTCGCTGGGCGAGGTGTGCATGATGTACAGCCAGCGGTCGCTGCTGAAGCTGGCCGAGATGGCGAGGCCCAACAGGCCGCCCTCACCGTCGGTGCTCTGCACGTTCGGCACCGTGCCCAGGTTGGTCTTGACCCCGGTGGTGGGGTTGAGCTGGATGATGTCGTGCGCGTCCCGGCGGTTGTACAGGACGCTGCCGTCCGGCAACGTCACCAGTCCCCACGGGATGTCGGTGTCGGTCGTGACCTGTCGTACCCCGCACACCGGGTTGCCGCACGCGGCGCCGGTGGTCACCGTCGTGGTGCTGCTGCGCGGCGAGACGTTGTCCTGCGCGTCCCGGGCGACCACGTAGTACTGGTACGCGGTGTTCGCCGCCAGACCGGTGTCGGTGAACGTGGTGGCCGGGGGCGCGCCGGTGACCGTGCCGACCTTCACGCCGCCGCGGTACACGTCGTACCCCCGGACCCCGATGTTGTCGGTCGACGCCGTCCACCGCAGCGTCACCGTGGTGCCCGCCGCGGTGCCGGTGAGCTGTGTCGGCGCGGTCGGTGCCTGCGTGTCGGCCTGACACGGCGGCGGCGTGATCGAGACGGTGGTGCCGGCCTGCGACACGTTGCCGGCGGCGTCGCGGGCGTTGACGTACAGGACCTCAGCTTGATCTTTAACCCTCTGAGGTCCTGCGGGGACCCCGAACGATCACGGAAGCAGCCCTTGGTTGATGATCTTCTTGTCTAGGGAAGAACATCAATAACCAAGGGCTGTTCTGGTGATCAGTGTGCATGACCGTGGTTCGGCTGATGCCGTTGGGGACCTGGACCGGTTCCGGCGGGAGTTCTACGACTGCTTGACCGCTCGGGCTGACGCGTTGTTCGACCTGACCGACGCGGTGTTGTGCGCCGACGGGCCGGTCCGGTCGCTGGTGGAGTTGTCGCTGGTGGGTGAGCACCGCCGGGGTCACGGGGCGTTGTATGACGCCCTCGCCTGCGGGAAGTTGGACATTGACCGGTTGCGCACCGCTCTCGCTGGGGTGCCGCTGCCCCGGGCAGCTGACGGCCGTCTCGTCCTGGCGGTGGACATCACCTGCTGGCTGCGGCCGGACGCGCACACCTCACCACAGCGGATCCTGTGTCACACCTACGGACGCGGCAAGGATCAGACCATCATGATCCCGGGCTGGCCGTATTCGATGGTCGTGGCCCTGGAGTCGGGCCGTAGTTCGTGGACCGCACCGTTGGACGCGGTGCGGCTGGCGCCTGGCGACGACGCGGCCACGGTCACCGCTGGGCAGCTGCGAGACATCGTGGGGCGTCTGATCGCGGCCGGGCAGTGGCAGGCTGGGGACGCGGAGATCCTGGTCGTGGCCGACGCCGGCTACGACGCGCCCCGACTGGCGTTCCTCCTGCGTGACCTGCCCGTGCAGGTCCTCGCGCGAATGCGATCGGATCGGGTGCTGCGTCGGGCAGTGCCGCCTCGGCGGCCGGGAACGGTCGGCCGTCCGCCCCGCCACGGCGGCGAGTTCGTCTTCGGTGATCTCGCCACCTGGGGTGAGCCGGACGCGGCCACTGTCGCCGACACCCGTCTCTACGGCACGGCGTGGGCCCGCGCCTGGGACCGGTTGCACCCTCGGTTGACCCACCGATCCGCCTGGACCGCCGCGGCTAAAGTACTGCCGGTCATCGAGGGGACCGTCATCCGCCTGGAAGTCGACCACCTACCCAGCGGCGCTACACCGAAGCCGGTGTGGCTGTGGTGGTCCGGCGTCGACGCCACCTCGGATGACGTGAACCTGCTCTGGCAGACGTTCCTACGCCGCTTCGACATCGAACACACGTTCCGCCTGTTCAAACAGACCCTCGGCTGGACCTGCCCGAAGATCCGCACCCCGCAAGCCGCCGACCTATGGACCTGGCTGATCCTCGCCGCCCACACCCAGCTCCGTCTGGCCCGCGCCCTCGCCGCCGACCTGCGCCGCCCCTGGGAGCAACCCGCACCACCGCAGCGCCTGTCACCCGCCCGCGTCCGCCGAGGGTTTCGGCACCTCCGCGCGAAGGCGACCTGCCCGGCCGGTGCACCCAAACCCGCCCGGCCAGGCCCGGGGCGACCACCCGGCCGCCGCAACACCCACCCCACCCCGCGATACGACGTCCACATCGCGACCACCACGAACGCCAAAACATCGGCCACAAAGAAGACGAAGACTGTCAATCCCCGGCCACGCCGCACAGGTTAAAGATCAAGTTAGGCGACGTGCTCGCGCTGGCAGTGCAACGCGTCCGGGACGACCTCATGGGCCGAGTCCTTCATGCCCTGCTCGCGGGGATGGGCAGGGGTGCTCGCGAGCAGGCTCTTCTGTGACCTTCCCTGGCGGTGAACCTTCACGGGGTAAATCCACGTTGTATCAATGAACCCCGTTCCCCCTGGCAGTCGTCGGAGTACCCCCAAGTGGCCGGTTCGAGAAGGATTCCCTCGCGGGCGCTACGAGATTGAACACCAGGGACGGGCCTCAACCGCACTAGGAGGAGAAAAGTATGCCCGCATCAGAAATGGAGAGAATTCGGCTCCCCGGGCTCATCCACGGATATGTCGACTATCATAAGAATACCCCCAGGCCCGACCAGATGTCGGTTTGGATATTCAGAGAAGAACCCAGAATCGAATTTGGGGTATTTCGCGATACGATGGCTGGGCTTGAGAATCAAGAGATCTTTTCCGGTCTGCCAGATGAAACTAAGCAATATATTGTAGAGACGCTGCAATTGCCGGTGCCCGCCCATCTACGGCCGGCCCCTCGAAGTGCGCCGTCTTCTTCTGTGGTGCCGTCTGCTGCGTCGGTGTCGGCGGGTTATGGGGGGGCGGGGTATTCGGCTTACGCTCCGTCTTCTTCTGTGGTGCCGTCTGCTGCGTCGGTGTCGGCGGGTTATGGGGGGGCGGGGTATTCGGCTTACGCTCCGTCTTCTTCTGTGGTGCCGTCTGCTGCGTCGGTGTCGGCGGGTTATGGGGGGGCGGGGTATTCGGCTTACGCTCCGTCTTCTTCTGTGGTGCCGTCTGCTGCGTCGGTGTCGGCGGGTTATGGGGGGGCGGGGTATTCGGCTTACGCTCCGTCTTCTTCTGTGGTGCCGTCTGCTGCGTCGGTGTCGGCGGGTTATGGGGGGGCGGGGTATTCGGCTTACGCTCCGTCTTCTTCTGTGGTGCCGTCTGCTGCGTCGGTGTCGGCGGGTTATGGGGGGGCGGGGTATTCGGCTTACGCTCCGTCTTCTTCTGTGGTGCCGTCTGCTGCGTCGGTGTCGGCGGGTTATGGGGGGGCGGGGTATTCGGCTTACGCTCCGTCTTCTTCTGTGGTGCCGTCTGCTGCGTCGATGTCGGCGGGTTATGGGGGGGCGGGGTATTCGGCTTACGCTCCGTCTTCTTCTGTGGTGCCGTCTGCTGCGTCGATGTCGGCGGGTTATGGGGGGGCGGGGTATTCGGCTTACGCTCCGTCTTCTTCTGTGGTGCCGTCTGCTGCGTCGATGTCGGCGGGTTACGGGGGGGCGGGGTATTCGGCTCCCAGCCATTCTCGTCCTTCTCGCCAGCGTGAGATAGCCGCTCCATATCCACAACGCACGCTAAATTTGGCGGATATAGCTCGTTCGAGGAGTAGCGCCCCAACGCCTGCAAGCGCACCAAACAGGGAGGGAGCTAGCTACCCCGCATACGGATCGGTCCTCCGAAACACCAACCCGTATCCACGGGCAGCATCTCCACGGCATTAAGGCCCGGCGTAGTTTCAGCCCAGAATCAAACGGTAACGCTGGTCAACCGGTCGTCGGCACAGGCTGCCCCGCCATCCTGCGGGCTCGGCTCTGACCAGCATTGCTGTTGGTTCTTCCCTGGGCGACTGATCAGGTTCTCGTCGGCGGGTTGGCTTGATCTGCGCTGTCTGGCCTGGATCATGGTGGGCTGTCTGGAGCGCCGTCCATCGTCGAGTTGCTTGAGCGGCTTGCCGGGTTGGAGGCGCGGAGAGAGTTGGAGCGGGACAGCACTGGATTGCGGGCGGAGAACGCGGTGTTGCGGGCGGAGAACGCGGATCTGCGGCAGGGCTATTGCGTTGTCGGGTAACTGCTGGTCATGGCGGTGATCAGGTCGTGTGATCGGCGGTTGGCTTGGCGGGTGGCTCGGGCGATGTTGGTCGCGCCGGTGGTGCGGTGCCAGCCGATCGCGGTGTTACGTAGCGTTGCGATGGCGGCGGGTCCGGTGCCTGTCCGGGCTTGGTGGAGGTCTTCACGGAACGTCACGTCGCGTACGTGATGGATCTTGTTTTCGATGTGCCAGAGAGTGGCCCGACCCTTGACACCCCGTGACTAGTCAGGTGGTCGCTGCGGCGGTGGGTAGCCAGGGGCGGCCGGCGACGAGTTCGGTAAGGGCGCTCATAATGAGCCATTTTCATCCTGCGTGGCGGTTCGCTTCGACGTGGTGCAGGACGAGGGTGGCCTGGACGATCGCGGTGGCTCGGCGTGGGCAGGATCGCAGCTTGACCAGGATCTTCCAGGTCTTGAGTGTGGCGATCGCTCGTTCTCCGCGGGCGCGGATCTTCGCGTGGGCCCGGTTCACGGCCTTCTGCCTGCGTGACAGCTTTGGCCGGAAGCGGCGCGCCGCTTGAACGGGGTGCGGACACTACTGTGGGCGCCCTGGTAGCCCTTGTCGGCGAAGGTCATCACGTCCGCGCTGGTCAGGGCGTCGATGATGCCGTGATGGCGGGCGGCGCTCAGGTCGTGTGCCGAGCCGGGCAGTGCCGGTGATGCCCACACGAGCCGGCCGGCGGCGTCGGAGATGACCTGCACGTTCACACCGTGGCGTTTGTGTTTGCCGCTGTAGTAGGGCTTCTGCTCGGCGATCCGGTCGATCGGGATCAGCGTGCCGTCAAGGATCGCGTACGCCAGTAGCCGGATGCGTCGCATCGCGGTGTCCAGGTCGTCGGCTGCCGAGCTGAGCAGGGCTACCGCCTCCTGGACGTAGCGCCAGGCGGTGGCGACGCCGATCTCGAAGCCGGCCGCGAGTCGGGTGTAGGTGTCGCCGTTACGGAGATGGGCCAGAGCCAGCAGCGCCTGCCGGCCGGGTGCGAGGCGGCGCCATCGTGATCGGCGCTGCTGACGGTGACCGCGGATGCGTTCGGCCAGGTGGTTCAGGGTGCGGCTGGACAACGGAATCGTGGCGGGGTAGGACAGCATGGCGAGGCTCCCGATGGGGGCTTCGAGTCTTGGTCGACAGCTGTCCTACCTGGAGCCTCGCACCCATCGATCACCGGGCCCACCGCACCCGCACCCGCCCTGACCTGCAAGATCAGCTTGGAAAAGGCTCACTGGTAACCCGTCGACCGAGGCTTACACCGGCCCCATTGACCTTTCCCGCCCGCACTTCGTGGGCGTCGGTGGGTCGGCCATGTCTGGACTGGCCCGGCTGCTGGCCGAACTGGGTCACCAGGTCAGCGGCAGCGACCTGAACGACTCCGCCACACTTGCGGCCCTGGCCGTCGTGGGCGTGCGGGTGCACGTGGGGCACGACGCCTCCCAGGTGCAGGGCGCGAGCTGCGTCGTCTACACCACGGTTGCCCAAAACGCGCCGGAGATCGAGGCGGCCCGTGCCGCCGGTATCCCGGTGGTCCACCGGGCGCAGGCTCTCGACGCGCTCAGCGCCAACCGGCGGCTCGTCGCGGTCTCCGGCTCACACGGCAAGTCCACCACGACCGCCATCCTGGCCCACATCCTGCGCACCCTCGGCGAGGATCCGACCTACCTCATCGGGGCTGACCTGACCGGCCCGGGCTCTGGCGCCCGTCTCGGCGGGTCTCGCCTGCTGGTCGCAGAGGCCGACGAGTCGGACCGATCGTTCCACTTCCTCACCCCGTCGATCGCCATCATCACCAACGTCACTGACGACCACCCGGAAAACTTCGTCAACCACGCCGCAGTGATGCGTGCCTACGTCGAGTTCGGCTCCCGGATCGTTCATCACGGGTTCCTGATCGTGAACGCTGACTGCGTCGGCGCGAACGTGGCCGCCGAAGTCATCGCTGACGAGCGACCTGACCTGACGGTGCTGCGCTACGGCCGGAGCCGCACGGCCGATATCTGCCTGCTCGATGTGCACGCGGAGGGGTGGAGCGCTTCGGCGTCGGTCCGGATGCCGAACGGGACGACGGTGCGGCTGACTCTGCCGACCCCGGCGGCGCACCACCTGGAGAACGCGGTTGGGGCCGTGGCGTGCGCGGTGGCCCTGGGCCTGGACCCCACCCATGCGGCGGGCGCGGCGTGCACCTTCTCGGGGGTACGCCGTCGCTTCGAGCACGTCGACACTCGGGCCGGCGTGACGGTGGTCGACTCCTACGCCGACCATCCGAAGGAGATCGCCGCCGACCTGGAAGCCGCGCGCACCTTGGCTCGCGGCCGGGTCATCGTGGTGTTCCAGCCGTCCGGGCATGCCCGGGTGCTGGCTTTCAGTTCGCGGATCGGCCGGCTCCTGGCGGACAAGGCCGATTACGTCCTGCTGCTCGACGTGCACGGCACCGTGCCTCAGGTGCGGCCGGCGGCCGACGCAACGGTCATCGTGACTCACTTGCGTGACGGTCAATACTGCCTGCCGCTTGGCGCGGATCATGTGGCCCGGATCGTCGGGGGGATGGCTGGTCGCGGTGACGTGGTGCTGACGATGGGCACCGGTGATGTGACCGGCTACGGCGCGGTGATCCTGGACGCCCTGAGCCAGCGTTCCGAGGTCGCGTTGTCCGCGTGATCCCTACGCCTGGGCGGTGACAGCGCCGGGTTCCTCGATCAGCTTGTCCGCAAGCGCGAGGAGCCCGGCGCTGTTCGAGGCCTTCACCAACACGACATCGCCCGGTCGTACCCCCCTGCGCAGCAGTTCCCACGCCTGCGCCACGTCCGCGGCGCGATCAACCACTGTGCCGCTGCCGGCGGCCCCGGCGGCGTACTGGTCGGCGTCCGTCCCGCCAATCGCCACCAGCCAGCCGGCGCCGATCTCGGCCACCTGCTGGCCGATCTCGCGGTGCACCTGCGGGGCGTGCTCGCCCAACTCGGCCATCTCGCCCAACACGACGACTGCCCGCTGACCGTCTCTCGTCATGCCGTGCAGGGCGCGCATGGCGGCGCGCATGGCGTCGGGCGCGGCGTTGTAGGCGTCGTTAATGATCGTCACCCCGTCCGCGCGGGTGGTGACCTGCATCCGGCCTGGCGACACGGCCTCGGCGCGAGAAACTGCCTCAGCCACGGCCTCGATTGGGTGGCCCAGCCCGAGAGCGACGGACGCGGCAGCAAGGGCGTTGGACGCCTGGTGCAGCCCGTAGAGGCGCAACCGCACCTCGGCGGTCTGGCCGTCGTGCACGAGCCGGAAGCTGGCGCGGCCCAGCCCGTCCAATGTCACGTTCTCGGCCCGCACGTCCGCCGGGTTGTCGATGCCGTAGGTGAGTACGCGGGCGCGGGTGCGGCTCGCCATCGCGGCGACCAACTCATCATCGGCGTTAAGCACCGCGAGACCGCCGTCGTGCGTTGCGGGCAGCGCTTCCACGATCTCACCCTTGGCCTGAGCGATGTTCGCCACCGAACCGAACTCGCCCAGGTGCGCGTGCCCGACACGGGTGACGACGCTGACGGCGGGCGGGGCGATGCGGGTCAGGTAGGCCACGTGTCCGATGCCGCGTGCGCCCATCTCCAAGACGAGATAGTGGGTGCCGTTGGCGGCGCGGGTGACCGTGTACGGCAACCCAAGCTCGTTGTTGTTCGATCCACGGTTGGCGACGGTCGGACCGAACACCGGAAGCACCTGCGCCAGGATGTCTTTGGTCGATGTCTTGCCTACCGAGCCGGTCACACCGATAACCGTGGTCTCGGGCAGCCGGTCGACCACCGCGCGGGCGAGGCGTCCGTAGGCGGCAGGCACGTCCTCGACGACCACCGCCGGCACCCCGACCGGTCGTGACGCCAGCACCGCTACCGCACCGGCCTCAACCGCCTGGGCGGCGTAGTCGTGCCCGTCGACGCGCTCACCCGGCAGCGCCACGAACATCCCGCCGGGCTCCACGCGCCGGCTGTCGAACACCACCGGGGCCGTGACGATCACCGTGTCGGGGGCGTCGTGGACGGCTCCGCCGATCGCGGCTGAGATCTCTTCGAGGGTCATCGGCAGCACGAGGTGAACCTACCGCGCCGGACCAATACTGTGCCCGATCCATCGGCCGGTGTTGCTGAGATCAAACCCGGGGGGAGGTACCTGTGCGCCCGGCAGGGTTCGAACCTGCGACCTTGGGATTAGAAGTGGTATTCGCATCGGCGGCTGTGGTTTCACAGGCTTCCTGAGCTGCGTAGAACCCTTCTACAGTTGCTCTGTATTGCCCTAACGGCCCGCGGTTCCGCACCACGCGTGGCACCACGGGCCGTTTGCGGTAGCAAGCCTTCTAGGTGGACGGGGATGCCTGCGGAACTGGTGCGGACGACGATGGAGCAGTCGGGTTGCTGCTCTCACTCGGGATCGGGTCTCCCGGCACTGGCTTCGGCTTGCCGCTGACGCAACTGTCGACGAAGAACTCCTTGATCTGATTCAGGAAGCCTTCCCGGTTGTCGTAGCTCTCGACGTTGGGCGCGTCGTTGTCGTTGAGCCCTTCGTAGGCGCGTTCGCACCGCTCCTTATCAATGGTGGACTCCTGGCTCTTGATGAGGGCGTGGGTATCGGCGCCGCGCTGAGCCACCGTGCGTAGGTACTCCATCCGCTCGTCATACGAGGCTGACTTGACGCACGCGGCGAGGGAGGCCGTCAGGGAGAGGGCTAGCGCGGTCACTGCTACGGAGCGTGTCTTCATGGGCGCGGAGTGTATCAACGCCTTTTGATGTCCGGTGCCCCTGGGAGGTGCTTCGCCTGCACTCGCTCGCCGGCTGTCATCGTGCACCGGAAACGCCTACGGGGCTTGCTGAGAGCGCCGGTGGTGGGCGTTCTTGCTGGGCCAGGGTCATTTAGAGGTTGGAGCGGGCGTATCGATGAGGGCTATAGCGTGGCCCGCTGAGAGCGTCGTAGGGCCAAGATCTCGCGCGGGTTGGTGTTAGGTGATGTGTCGGGTCGGCTCGTGGGCTCTCAGCGGGCCGGTCTGCGCGGATCGGTCGCGGTGGTCGGCGCTCGTTGCGGGAGGGGCTGAACCATCTCCGCATCTCCGGATCTCCGCAAACATGCCTGTGAGCTGGGCGAATGCTTGCGGAGATGGTCGGAGGTGGTGAGGGGTCATCTCCGCAAAGAGCCGGGATCTCCGCAGTTGGTTGCGGAGATGCGGAGATTGATGTTCCTCTTGGTTCGGATCTCCGCAGGGTGTTTCCCCTGGTGGTGAGGGGTCGGTGCGGCGTTGCGGAGATGCGGAGATGGTTCAGCGGGTTTCACCCTTCGTGCTGCTCGACCCAGAACACGGACCGGTCGCCCCGGTCGTTGCGGCCGGCGCGGACGACGTGCTCACCGCGCCACCGTCCGGCCTGCCCGGTGAGCAGTCGGCCGAGTTGCAGCGGGTTGGGTAGACGGCCGTTGTGGGTGGTGATGAACTGCCCGTCCCACGGGTCGTTCACGTCGCTGCCGAGGTGCATCGGCTCGCCGTCTTGCCGCAGTTCGGCGGCGGTCATCGCACGGCCGCCGTGGCGGTCGTGCCAGCAAGTGAGGAACGCGCGCCAGCGCGTTTCGTCTTCATCGATCTCACGAATGTCGGCCGCGTTGGTGAGGAACCCGTCGATGCCGTGATGGGCGAGGAACCCGCCGAGGGCTTGCGCCCACGGGGTGAACTGCCGCATCGACAACCCGCTTACTCGGGGCGCTCCCCGGCGTGTCCAGTCAAGCACCAGCACCAGCAGATGCCACAGCACGGTGAGTTGGTTCGCCGGGTCGGTGATCCACTGGTCAAGGTGCGGGATACCGAACCCGCGCTGGTCGCGCAGCTCCGGGCGGGGCATGTCCGGGTCGAGGCGCACCCGCACCGTCCGGGAAGCCATGTCCCCACCAACCTGAAGGTTGTTGCCGGTAGCCATCCACAACCGATCGTTGACGGTCGCGACGTTGCGCGACGCACCTAACTGCCGGTCGGACCACACACCGGAGGTCACGAGCTGGGCGAGCACGGCGGAGTCGATGACGGTGCCCTCGGCCAGGTTGTCCCAGATCACCACGCCCACCTGCTCGGCCAGCACCGCCGTGATCGACTTGCGCAACTCTTCGTCCGAGTAGGCCCAGGTCATGACCCGCTGCCCGTAGAGCATCCCCGGCCCGGCCGTCAGGATCGTCTTACCCGATGACGGCATGGTCGCGTCGATCAACGCGAACGGCGTCAGGGATCGGGTGAAGTGCCGCAGGATCGGCGTGGCCAGCAGCGCCACGTAATTGGCCCGGTCGGCCGCGGAAGCCCACGGGAAGTCCCGCAGGAACCGGCCGAGCAGGAACGCGCGCGCCTCGTCGACCTGCTCCGGGGTCGGTTCGTCCGGCACCGGGGGTAAAGCCACCTTGGACGCCAGGTAGAGGCCGGTCGCCGGGTCGTAACCGGGCTGCTGGAGCAGGGTGCCGTCCCGGCGCAGCACCGGGGCACCGATGATCCCGCGCAGCGGCGGCACCCCGGGCCACGTCTTGCCGGCCAGCACGGACGACAGGATGTCCCGAGGTGGGGTCACTTCGTCTTCGTAGACCTCGGGGTCGCCGGTGTCGCTCTTGCGGGTCTTGAGCCGGTACACGTAGGCGTGCTCGGCCAGCAACCCGGCCAACCCGGCAGGGTTGACCATGCTGGCCGACACCGGCAGCGGAGAGTCCTCGTCAGCGGCGGTAGCCAGCCCACCGGACACGGCTTCCATGTGCACGAGCGAACCGGCGGATACGTAGGTGTCGGGTAGCAGCCCGTCGACCAGCGCCGCTTTGAGGACGCGGATGGTTTCGGGGCCGGAGCCGATCTGCAACCGGGTTGTCATGCCGCTGCCCTCCCTACCCCGGCGAGGGTGCGCGGGTTGTTCGCTCCGGTACGCAGCCCGGACGCGATCGTGCGCGCGATCTCCCCGCCGGGCAGGCCGAGCGAGAGCGCGGCCGGTTCCAACACGGCGGTCACGTCGGCGTCGGTAAGCGCACCCCCGGCCACGAGCTGGCCGAGCGCCACCGCTGAGGCGAACAGGGCGTGATTGCGCTGCCCCTCGGGCGCGGCGGTGAGGTGCGCGACCTGCCGGCGGATCGCGGCGGCGAGGTACGCGCCGCGCCGGTCCGGCGGCAGCGCCACCGGGGCAGGCCGGTACGCGGTGCGCAGGGCGGGGGCGAGCAGCCCAGCCAGCCACGCGGGCAGCGGCGCGGGGTCGCAGTCCAACGCCACCGCGTACGGGTGCCCGGCGGCGGTGCTTGCGGCGCCCACGACGTAGCCACCGTGCGCGCGGGTGTCGACCTTCCACCCGAGCCCGCCCCGGTCGCCGGTGGTGTTGCGCAACGCCGGTCCGGCGGGGTGGCGGTAGTAGAGGTGACTGCCGCCGCTGGCCGTGGTCACGGTGTACGTGGCGTCGATCCCGCCATGCGCAGCGGCGAGGGTGGCGAACACGTCGAGGCCGTCACACGCCCCGGCCCACCGTGGGGGCGGGGTGTCGTCGGCGTGCTTGGGCACGTCGAGGTCGACCACGACCAGCCCGGACGGGCCACACGCGATGCCGATCCCGTAGGGGCGGGTCGACCACGCCCGGCGGATGCGCGCGGGGTCGGTGGTGGCGCGTTCCTCCCACCCGACGTGACGGCCGGCGGCGCGGCAGCGCGGATCGGTGCGGGGGCAGTGCCCGGCGGTGCAGCGGTTCGGGAACGCGGGCCGCTTGGCCGCATCCGGGTTGTCGGGCTGATCGTCGGGGCGCAGCGGGAAGACGTGCCAGCCGCGCGCAGCGTGCGCGAGCGCGGCGGTCAACAGGTCAGACATCGGGCATCTCCCAAGGCTCGGGGGGATAGGTCAGGCCGGGCGGCGGGCGGCGCGGGCGGCCGTGAGGTCGATCAGCGCGCCGCCGGTGGGCCGCTGCCGCCCGGCGGTGACGCTGAGTCGCAGATAGAGCCGGTAGCGGCCGGTGTCAGTGCCGGTCAGCGTGTGGCGGGTGCCGCGCTGAACCACGTGCCCGGCCTCGGCTAGTGCGTCGGTGGCGGCGTTCAGCTCGGTGGGCGTGCCGATGAGCCACACTTCGAGGCCGTTGAGGCTGGGCATCAGGCGGCCCGCCTCGGTCGGGGCCGGGCCGCGATGGCGGCGCGGGTGACGGCCTGGCGCAGGTCACCGAGCAGCCCGACCAACTGCCGTCGCGCCGCCAGTTCGCCCGGTGCGAGCGCGACCCTGACGCGCACCTCGGCGTGCTCCCGCCCGGTCGCGGTACGCACCCGCACCAGCACCGCGCGGGAGCGACCGGCAACGTCGACAAAGATCTCTTCGGAGCGGTGCTCACCGAGGCCGCAGCGGTGGTCCTTGCCGCACCACTCGGTGTGCCCGTCGCGTGGTCGGCGGTTCATCGCTTGGCCGCTTGGTACTCGTCTTTGATGTGGTTGATGGCGTGCCGGCCGACGCGCAGCCGCAGCCCGGTTCCGGCGCAGCGGCGGCACTCTCGCCGCAGCCGGCCGAGCGGGGAGCGCTTGCGGCCGGTGCCCTTGCAGGTGCGGCAGCGTCCGAACGGCGCGGCCACACACAACGCGAGGTAACCGAGCGTGAGTGCGGCGAGGATGAGGCAGGGGGCGGTGGCTAGCAGGTCGCGGGGGTCCATGACAGCCTCCAGGGCCGGTTTTCGGGTGTGGTTGGGGGAGGCCGCTAGATGCCTAGCGTCCTGATCACGGTTGGGATGGCGTCCTAGGGGCGGTCCTAGGTCTAGGAGGTGCCTGCTCCTAGACCTAGGACCGATCTCCGGTTAGCTCGCGTCCCGCTTCCGGTTACGCTCCGCTATCGCGGCAATAATGGCGGCGCGTTCGAAGCCGCCCCGATTGGCGCCCTTGCCGGTGTCCGTGTCGGTGCCCCAGGTCTGGCCGACCTTCACCCCGAACGGCTTGAGCGCCACGGTCACCTGCTCGCCGTCCCACCCGGCGTAGACCTCGGGCCGCAGCTCGGCCAGCCGTGCGGCGACGGTGCGGCACCACACCTTGGCCTCGCTGGCGGGGACCACGGCGGCGATGTCGTCGAGCAGGTTGTAGGACAGCGCCTGCACCTTGGCGGGCTGCTCGCCGAGGGCGTGCCCGGTCAGCCGCCCGGCGGCCTCGCGGGCGGTGCGGGCGCGGGCGGCGATCTTCTCCGCGAGGGGGCCGTCGATGTTGACGGTGGTGGTGATTCTCGCGTCGGCTCCCTCGCCGACGAAGTAGCCGGTGCCCTTGTCGGTCCAGGCGAACATGGTGGCGCGGATGCCCTGCTTGTACTGCGAGGTGCCGAGGACCATGTCGTTTTCGGTCTGCCCCATCACCTTGAGGCAGAACCGGGTCGACGCGTTCGCCGAGATGCCGGTCGGCAGGCTCTTGGCGTCGGGCCGCTGGGTGGCGAACACGGGGATGATGCCCAGCGCCGGGCCGCGCTTGACGAGGTCGGTGCTGATCGCTTCCAGTTCCTTGCCGTATTCGGGGTGCTCGAACCACTTCTGGCACTCGTCCACCCCGATGACCAGCGGGTGCAACCCGAGGGACTTCTTCGAGGCCAGTTCGGGGGTGACCTTGTTTTCGGGGCAGAGGTCGCGGGGCAGGTCGCGGATCACCTTGGCGCGGCGGCGCAGCTCGTCGCGCAGCTCCCGCATGCCGGCTACCGCGTATTCGATGTCTTCGTCTTCTTCCCCGGCGCGGTAGCGGTGCGCGACCTGCTCCAGGGCGGACAGGTCGCCGGTGCCCTTGAGGTCGTAGGCGTGGATCTCCGCACGCGGGTCCAACGCGGCGATGAGCAGGACTTCCCGCAGGGTGAAGGTCTTACCCATGCGGGGGATGGAACCGATGACCATGGCCATGAACATCAGCGTGAGGTCGACCCATCGGCCGCGCGGGTCGGTGCCGAAGGGCTGCGGTCGGAACAGGTCCACGCTGCCGGCCTTGAGGAGCGGCCACACCGGTTTACGGGCCTTGGACATGTCCTGATCGCCGACCCAGAGCACGAGTCGGCCGGGGTGCACCTCGGGCTGTCCCTCGGGCCACACGCACCCGAGCGGCCGGCTGAGGCCGGCGGCGAGCTTTTCCCGCTTCTCGATGACCTCGGTGGCGGTGACGCCGTTGGGCAGTTCCACGTCCGCGCGCCAGCCGGGGCCGTCGCGGGTGATCGGTGCGGGGAACCAGTCCTTGCCCCGGTCGCCCTTGGATAGCGCTTGGTTGATGCCGGTGATACCGAGGTTGCCCAACGCCCGCACCACCACATCCGAGGTGAGTTTCTGCACGCGGGGCACGACCACGGCGGTGTCGAGCAGCGTCTTGTCCGCCGGACGGCCGAGCGCACCGAGGGCGGCCAGCAGCGCGGCGAGGGTGGCGTAGCGGGCCTCGGCCGGGGCGAGGGCGTAGGCGATGCCCAGCGCCGGCAGCACACCGAGCACCACGGCGGCCGTGATGAACCCGCGCCACCGCACCCGCTGGTCACGCAGCCGCGACACCTTGAGGTACATCTCCGCGTCGCCCTTGTCCGCCGTTAACTGACGCACGTGCTCGCCTTGCAGGTCGAACAGCCACCGCCCCCACCCGCCGAGCAGCCGGGCCGCGCCGCGCGGGGCACGCCACGCGAGTTTCCCGGCGTACTTCGGGGTGCGGGTCAGGTGAAACGCTCCGGCGTGGAACAGGTGCCCGATCGTCCACCGCGCGGCATCGCGCAGCTCGGCGCGCGAGCGCAGCCACGCCGGCACGATCGGCCGCCGCTTCGCGTCCTGCAACCCCGCCACCGTGAACCGCGGCGACCGCTGCGCGGCCGGCGAGTCCACCAGGCGAGGGCCAGCGTCGGCCGGGTCGTTGTCGTTATCGGGCGGGGTGGGGGCCTGCCGGCGGGACCGGGCGGCGTCCAGGTCCACCACGTCGGCATCCGGTCCGGTCAGGTCGTTTTCGGCGGCCTGCCAGTCGAATCGGTCATCATCTCGGGGGGACGTCATGATGGGTGTTCCTCCATCTGATCCGTGAGGGTCGGGGGTTGAGGGCCGGCGGCACGGCACGGGTTGTCGAGGCCACGAGGGCCGTGCCGCCGGGCGGAACTAGTCGTGCGTGCGAACCAGGTGCGCGAGGGCGGCACCCATGCCGAGCACCGCCACCGGGAGGCACGCGACGGCGGTGGTGATCCACCAGGGGGCCGAGGTAACTCCGGCGGCTTCGAGCAGGTGGTAGGCGACCTGGCCGAGTGCGCCGATGGCGAGGGAGCCGAGGGCGGACCACTTGGCGAACCGGCGTGCCCGCTCCGGAACCCGCCCGGACAGCCACACGTAGAGCGCGTAAGCGCCGTACGTCTCCACCCCGATCGGCAGCGTGATCGCGCTGTTGATGGAGAAGCTGTCCCAGATGCCCGGCAGCGGGTGCACGATGCCGAACCCGGTGAGTCCACCGAGGCCGACCCACCCGGACCAGATCGCGACGAACGCGGGCAGGGCCAGCAGCACCACCGGCCAGGCGACCGCGCGCCGGTTGTCCGTAGAGTCGGTCTGGTCGGCCTCGAAGGCGACCTTGGTGCCCAGGTCTGCGGCGGGTTCTGCCTGCTCCGACACGACCGGCGAGCCGTGGTCGGCGGCCGGTGGGACGTCCGGTGCCGGTGGCAGGTCGGCGATCGGGTCTGGGGTGGTGTCGGCCGGGTCCGTAGTGGCTTCGGTGTCGGCCGGCGGGGTGTCGGTGCGGGCCAGAGCGGCGAGGATCGCGTCTGCCTTCGGACCGCCGACCCGCAGTTCCTTCTTGATGCGGTTGCGCGACGGGATCTCGCCGAGCTGGTCGGCCAGGTCTCGGGCGGCGGGGATCAGGTCTTCGACGGGCCGGGGGAAGGCCGACAGCGTGGGGGCGGTCATGACAGGTGTCCCTCCGATGCGTCAGTGCGGTAGATGAGCGAGAACAGGGTTTGTTGCAGAGCCAGCAGGTTCGTGCCGCACCCGTCACCGTCAGCGGGGCAGGGGGGCAGGGATCGACGGCTCACGGTGGCCCTGTCTACGCGGCCTGGTCGGCGGCCGAGCGAACGGCGAGCAGGGCACGCGCTTCCCGCAGCACCCGACGCTGCGCCCGACGAAGCCGCTGCCAGTCCAACTCAGTCGGACCGGCATCACCGGTCAGCGCGACAATCTGTGCGTCGAGCAGCAGAACCTCAGCCTCGATCAGCGGCAACTCCTGCTCGATCTCTGCGAGGTCAGCCCCGCTCGGCTCGATCTCCGGGGGGTGGTTCAACTCGGTCACTTCGTGTCCCTTCTGACTGATCTGGCGCCCTTAGATATGCGCCTCTGTTGCGCAACAAGGTAGCGATACGCGGGTCTGTTGCGCAAGGGGGTAGCGGTATGTTGGTCCGATGAGCGATGCGCGAGACGAGCTGTCAGCAGCTACGAAGCGGTACCGGCGTACCGAAGCTGCTCATGAAGCTGCACGTGACGCGGTGGTTGCGGCGGTGGTTGCGGCACTCCGCGATGGCGTCGGCCCGGCTGAGGTTGAGCGGCTGTCGCCGTTCAGCGGTGCCTACGTTCGGAAGCTCGCTCGGGAGCACAGCGTCCCGCCTGCGCCGCCGGGGCCAAAGCGGGTTGCCCGATAGCGCTATCCGGCAGCACGCAACGTGTGGTTGCTGGCGTCCACCAGGCCGCACGTCAGCGCGGACGCCTCCATGTCGTCGATGGCGCGCGCTGGGATCACGAAGCGGCCACGGACCTTGATGGCGGGGAACTGGCCGGCGTGGATCGCTCGGTAGAGGGTCACCTCCGACATGCCGAGGATCGCCGCAGTGTCCGCGACCGACCGGAACCGGGGGCGATCGTGCTTGAAGGCGAGGGGTTCAGCCACGAGAGTCTCCTCAGTAGTCTGTGGTTGGCGTTCCGTTCGGCTTGCTGAAACCCAGTGAAGTCGAAAGCGAGCGGAGTGCCCATGCAAACCCAGTGCAATGCTCGGCAATCCGATGCAACTTGCAAGCTCGGGAGACCACGGTGGCGACGGTAGACCGGTGGACAGGAAACCTTGCCTGCTCGTTTCAAGCCGCCGCCGGAATGACGAACGAGGGATTCGCGGGATGGCTCGGGATCGCTACAAGGACGGTCGCTTACTGGCATAGTCGGCCAGACACTGTTCCTGGAAACGCGAATCAAGACGTGCTTAACGCGGCCCTGGGCCGTGTATCGGATTCGGTTCGATCCCGGTTCTTCGAAACGCTCAGCCGAGTGCAGCCGGAGGGAATTGCTGGCAGTGACGGCATTGTTCTGGATAGTGTGAGTGCTGCTGCCGACTCGGTCGCCAACGATTCCTTGCTGATGAGCCTCGCTCTGCCGCACGACTCGATCGAGTCCTTACAGGAAGACGTAACGCTGCTCGCCCGTTCGGGTGGCATGACAGCTTTCGACGTGTTCAGCGGTGCCCGGCGGTTGCGCGACGAGGCAAGGGCTTTGGTCGAGCGCACTCGGCGGCCGGTTGATCTGGCCGATCTCTACGTGATTATCGGCCAGAGCGCCTCCCTGATGGCTTCTACCGCCTTCGATCTCGGGCACTGGAACGAGTCGGCGGCACTAGCCAGGGCATCGACGCAGTACGCCGACCTGGCCGGACATGCGTCATTGAAGGCATGGACCTACGGCCTGCAAATGACACTTGCCAACTGGCGCAACGAGCCTGATTCCGCACTGAGCTACTTCGCTCGCGCCATGCGAGCGGCCCCGGAGGGGGAGCCGAGGCTGAGACTTCGCTATATCGCTTCCCGCTCTCATGCGCTGCTCGCCGATTCCGATTCAGTCGCTGCCGTCTTGGAAGCAGCCCAGCGAGACAGAGAATCGGCAGCGGACCGACCCGACGAACTCGCCACCTCTACGGGCGGGGAATTCGCATTCGGCGAAGCGCGGGCGGCGGCATGTGCGGCGGCGGCGTGGCTTGACCTCCGGAACGGTGAGCAAGCCGCGAGGTACGCCCGAGAGGCGTTGCAGGTGTACGAGGCGTTGCCCTCGCCCAGGCGGCCGTACTCGCAGATCAACGGCACACAGATTGATGTCGCCGCTGCCCACCTCCACATGCAGGACAAGGATGGTGCGGCCGAAGCGCTGCGCACCGTCTTGGACCTGCCGCCGCAGAAGCGCAACGTTTCCCTGACAGGCCGGCTGTCGCGGATCGAGCGCCTGCTGAGCGAATCACCGTGGGACCGCGACGCGGACGCGCGCCAGCTCGCCGAGCGCATCGCGGCGTGGTTGTCGGAAACCTCAGCCCGCCCGCTCACCTGACCGGTGCCAGGCTGCCAATACCTGCTCTTCCTTCTCCAGGCTGATGCCGATCTCGGCGGCCCGATCGTGGCTGCTGGCCTCGCCGCTCTCCACCATCCATCGCCAGGTGTCGCGGACGGTCAGAGAGAGCGGCCGGCAGCGCAGTCCGGCTGTCTGCGCCTTGGCGGTGTCGACACGCCACACGCCGTCGAACGTGCGCCAGAGGGGCAGCTCGGACCACTGCCGCACGCCTTGGCTAAGCAACACCTCGTCGGGCACCCAATCGAAGGAGGCGTCACCACGGGTCGCGTGGGCGCAGTCCGCCAGTAGTCCGCCGAAGGTCGCGCCGTCCACCGGGGCACAGACGTTGAACGCACCTGAGAAGCCTTCGGTGATGGTGTGCAGTGCGAACGCGGCCACGTCGCGCACGTCGACCGGCTGGATGGTGCGGTCAGGGGAGCCGGGTGCCAGAACTTGTCCACCAGCAGCCACGCGACGCAGCCACCAGGGCAGGCGGCCGACGTACTCACGCGGGCCGAGAACGACACCGGGGCGCAGGATCGTCGTCCGGTCCGCTCCGAACGCGGCGACTACTGCGCCCTCGCATCCGGATTTCTGGTAGCCGTACCGGGTCGGTCCGTCCTCGGTGTCGGTGCCGTAATCCGGGCCGGCGTCAGGCGGGCAGTAGAGCGCTTCGGAGTGTTCGGTGAGCGGCTTCAGCGGCCAGTCTCGGTAGACGCTGACCGTGGACATGAAGATGTAGCGACCGACGACGGGAGCAAGCGTGCGAGCCACGTCGAGAACGTTCCTAGGCACGTAGCCCGAGGTATCGACCACGGCATCCCAAGGGCCAGCGGCGGCGAGGGCGGCGACGTCCTCAGGATGGGTGCGGTCGCCCCGGATGGTCTGTACGGCTTCCAGGAAGGGATCTGAGGTGCCCCGATTGAATGTCGTCACCTCCCAGCCGGCATTGATCGCAGTCGTGACGATCGCGCGTCCTATGAACCAGGTTCCACCAAGCACCAGCAAACGCATGGGTCCATCATGCCGAGCAGTGCGATCGCCCGGTCGGCGGAGGGTGTCGGCAGCCAGCTGCCGAGTTGGCCACGAGATCGAGTCAAGCCGACCCGCAAGAGGGCCGCGCCGGCCCGGCTCGGCCCCGGTCTGCTGGGAACCGGGCCGGCCACGCTTCGGGACTGTCAGCCTTGAAACCCCGGTCGGAGACTGCCGAGGTAGGAGATCCGACCCTAAGCGACCGCCGGTGATTTGTAATTCTCGAACTCGCTCGCCCCGGAGGGTAAGCCTACTCGCATGAAGTAGCGCGCGAATGATTGAGAGAGATGCTCTCGATATGGAGACAAGAGGCGCAGTCGATCTCCGGCATTGCTGGCGTGAGCTTCCACCACGGATTTCGGAAGGATGTACAACGAGCGAAAGTCAACCAATGACCAGGCAAGGCTCGGCGGACCAGTGAAATGCCTCAAGAGCATGAAGTTCGGAAACTGGTTGCGGACGCATTTCTCGCGGAACTTGACGCCAGCCTTACCGATATGGTCCGCCCTTCGTTGGCGCAGGCTCTCTGAAACTATGTCGTCATAGCTGTCCAGTTTCGCCAAGAGGATGTTTTCAATCTTTCCTGAATGCTCAAGGTCGCATGACTGTGTGACGACAACAACGTCGACAATGTCAATGCTGACATCTATCTCGTCGGCCTGGTCACTTGTGCTTGCTCCGTGCGGCTTGACTACACTGCATCCAAACAGCACGTCACCTTGCATCAACTGCGGACCACTGCATACCTCGAACCAATCGGCATCCGCCATCGATTATTCTCCAGGTGGGGGGGTGAACTCCTGGCTCGGCATGTCAATCATTGGCGGAATGACTCTTCGCTCCCTGATTCTCGCCCTTGCGATACGAGTCCTTTTTGGTGGCATGGGTGGCGGAGCATCGAACTCTTCAAATTCAACGTAGGTCGGCTCGTCGTCGGAAAAATGCGGCGGCATTACATCAACGGAGAATGCTTCTCTCTCATGCAGCCAGTGGAGAGTGCGGATGCGAAGGACGTCCGCTAAGGCGGTTTCAAGAGCAAGGCCACGCGTCGCATCTAGGACCAGGCTGGGAGATGCATGCTCCGGCGTCTCGGTGGTTAGGCCAGCGAGGTGCTGACTCGCTGGAACGATCGAGCGGCCAACCCGGTTAGTGCGCCCCATTCGGACGCGCTCGGCGTGGGGAGATCTGCGCTCTCTAATCAGCATTGAACATCTCCCTCAGTCGGTTATTAATTACCGATTCGAAGGCGTCTCTTTCGCGTTGGCGTAGGTCCACAAGGTGTTGGACAGCTTCGTCGACGCTGCACTTTTCATTCCAATGAAGGTCGAGATCCAGGAGGAAGGAGCTTTGTCCTGGAGAAGAAGGCTGGGTTGTTGCCCAGGTGAAGATAATCTTCGCCGGGATGTCCTCGTAGGCTAGCTCCATTCGATCTATGAACGCAGTCATTCGGCTAGGAAAAGCGTCGGGTAGGCCCTGCGTGATTGTGAAATACTCCGTGAGGCTAAAAGAGTCCTCGGGTATGTTGATCCGGTTGATGTATCGCAGGCTGAGTTTCCTGACCCCGGATGGCCGAGCGATCGCGACGTAGGAATCAAGGGCGCCGACGATGCGAGGAAGTAGCCTCTGCCATCCCTCGTAAGGTCTAAGACTGTGAACGCTCAAAACATCCGGGCCGACCATCAGCAATTTATTGTCATTGCCAAAGACGACGCGAGTGCCTTTACGGCTAACCGTAAAAGCGTTCCCTACCTTCTCGTCGTCCTCGCTTGAAAGGCCCGCCTCAAGGATTTCCCGCTGTTTGGGTGGGTCAGGGTAAGTATCCCGCAGTCCGTCGTATAACCGGCCGGGGATCGTAATGTTCCACTCGGGTCCAGGCTCAAACACTAGCTCTACGATTGCCTCGACGATCGGATCGTGTCGGTAAACTGGCCCTGGTGCCGAGTCTGCTTCGAGGTCCACCCGCTGTCTCCGCTCGGTTGGCTGACTCTATGCATCATGTCTCATCGAGGCAGCGTGTGTCTCCCGTCCGAGTGTCGCGATCCTTCCAGCTGCGACTTCGTTGGGCAAGGGGCAGACGGAGCCGCTGCGGCTATCAGCGGAGACGGCCCCCAACGGCTTTAGCTGGTCAGCGACGGACCGACGTGAGAGCCGCTGAGGGGTGCCGCGAGGCGTCCGCACGTCAGGGCCAGTCGAGACTAGGTAGGCAGACATCGTCAGCCTGATCTCGTAATGCGCGTGTCGCCATGCACACGACACCCTTAAACCAGGTAGCCGCGAGGCCCGTCTGGAGGGTTCTTATCGCGAGGGTAGGCGACGGTCGCCCGGCGACCTCGGACGACGCTCACCAAGCCCTCCGCTGCCAGCAGCGCCACGGCGCGGTGAGCGGTTCCGCCCGAAACGCCATGCGCCGTAGCCAGGTCGGCAACCGCCGGGAGCTGCTCGCCGGGCCGCAGCCGCCCGGCCGTGATCTGCTCGCGTAGCTGACCGGCGACCCTTTGATACGGGCTGCTTTCCACCGTGCGCTGCGTCGGCGCAATCGGGCGCGGTGGCATGCGAGCGGCCAGCGTTCCAGCGGCCCGCTGGTCAGATTCTGACAGCCAGGCCGCATAGACCCTGAGCGTCGTAGTCCCACCCCCACCATGGCCGAGCCGCCCGGCGACGGTCCGCACGTCAACTCCCGCATTGATAAGCTCA
Organism: Micromonospora sp. WMMD710; assembly: GCF_029626045.1. Lineage (NCBI taxonomy): Bacteria > Bacillati > Actinomycetota > Actinomycetes > Micromonosporales > Micromonosporaceae > Micromonospora > Micromonospora sp. WMMD710. The sequence continues at coordinate 117,373 of NZ_JARUBD010000001.1, forward strand.
GTTGCCGAGTAGTGGCGCAGCGCGTGAATGTGGCTGTTGATACCTAGCCGGGTAGCGAGCCGGCCATACCGCTGGGTGATGGTGTCGGGTCGGTAGCCACGGCTGTTGTCCGGCTCGGGGGAGAAGACGTAATCAGCAGTGTCGGCGTCTGCGTCGAGCTGCGCCAGGCGGTCGAGGTACCGGCCATGCAGCTCGCGCAGCACTTCAATCGTCTCCGGGTCGAGCGCCACCCGCCGCTGCTGGTGCGTCTTTGTGTCCTTCTCCCGCAGCTTGCCGTGTTCGTCCAGGTAGGCGCTGCGCCGCAGCGTCAGCACACCGGCGGGCAGGTCGAGATGCTGCCAGCGCAACGCGCACAGCTCACCCCGCCGGGCGCCCGTCGTCATGGCGAGCCACACCAGCGCGCCCCAGTCCGGATCGCGCCATGCCTCGTTGATGATGCGCGCGGCGTCGGCCGGGTTCGGTGGCTGCGGGTCGGGGTGCGGCGGCGCGGGTGGTTCGGCCTGTCCGGCGGGGTTAACGGCGATCCAGTGCCACCGGACGGCGCGGCTGAGGGCACCACTGAGAATCCAGTGGATCTGGCGCACTGACGACGCGCTGAGCGGCTTGCAGACGTGCGGCCGACACTTCGCCGTGCAGGTATGCTCACCCGCTACCCGGTGCTTCACGTACGCCTTGCCGCCGCACCAGTCGCGGCAGCGGCGCAGGCTCGCGTAGAACGACTCCAACGTCTCGGCGTCGAGTCGACCAACCGGCAGCTTGCCGAGCACCGGCCGTACATGCTTGTTGAGCTTGCTCACGTAGCCCATACGGGTAGTGGCCTCGATATCGGCCACCTCAAGCCACCGGTCGAGAAGTTGGTCGAGCGTCGCGCGGGTGCGCGGGTTGCGTCGCTCGTCCACCTGCGCCAGCAAACGCGTGCGCGCCTTCTCGGCGTCCTTGGCGGCGGTGCGGCCGGCGGGGATGACTTCGGTCAGGTAGTGCCGCTTACCGCTGATCGGGTCGACCCCGGCATAGACCTTCACCCGCAGTGACCCGCTGGGGAGTGTTTCGATCTCGCCGCGTTGGCGCTTGTTGCGTCCGTTCGAGGCTGCCACGGGGCCACCGTACCGCGCTCGCACCACGAATAGCCCCACGCGAGCCAGTCAGATCGGGGAAGTACCTGTGCGCCCGGTAGGGTTCGAACCTACGACCTTGGGATTAGAAGTCCCCTGCTCTATCCGCTGAGCTACGGGCGCGCGGCGTGGATGTCGCGCCAGAAGGGTACCGCCAACCCACGGCGCGCCGGGGTAAAGGGTGCCCGCGTCCACGTTGCCGAGCAGGGTCTCACGGAGGTGGGGCGGCCGGCATCCGGGTTCCCGCAGGCCGACCCCGCGGCGGACCGTACCCTCGGCTGGTGTTGCTGGATCCCGATGCCGAGAGCGGCGTCGCCTACGAGCTGTGCCAGGTCGTCGGCCGCGCCATCCTGCCGTACCGCACGTCCGACGCCGTCGGCACCGCCTTCTTCTTCCAGAGCGGTGACGACCCGGTGGGGGAGGCGTTGCTGACGGCGGCCGACCTGGTCGGTGCCCCGGGCGGTGAGCTGAGCTTGCGGGGGAGCGTCACCGAACCGGACGGGGTGGCCCCGGACGCCGTCTCCGACGCCGAGATCCTGCCCGGCTGGGCCCGCTATCCGGGTGACGGGGTCGCGGTGTTGCCGACCGCCGGGCTGCACCGGTACGCCGGCGACGGTGGCTGGCGATGGCGGGTACAGCCCGTGCCCGCCGCGATCGCCGCCGGGCCCGAGGCCGTCGCGCGCCTCGGCGCCGACGCCGCTTCCGCCTTCATTCTGGCCCATGGGGTACGCGAGGACGGGTCGCGCCCACTGGAGGTCGCGATCGAGCGGGTGGTCCGCGACGGGGACGACGTGCGGATCACCGGGGAGTTGCCAGCGGGGTACGTCGGGGCACCCGTCTTCGTCGTCCAGGCCGACACCGACGGGGACGTGTCGCTGTACTGCCTGGGCCTGGTGCTGCCCGGCGTCGACGGTCACCCGGTGGCGACCTTCGACCGGATCGAGGCCGCCCTCCCGGCCACGCCCGGCGACGCCTGAGCCTCTTGGTCAGCGGCCGGGCGTCGAAGCGGCTGCCGGGTCGGCTGCCGGCTGCCGAGGGGCCGGCAGTCGGGGCGTCGGCGTTCGGGATGGTGTCGGTGGCCGGGGCGGTGGCCGGGGCGGTGGGGCCGGCGGCCAGGAACGCCTCGGCCCAGCGGCCGACCTCGTCGAAGACCTTCCGCCGGACGGCGGGGCCGGAGAGCGTGAGGTCGTGCAACCCGCCGTCGAAGCGGGCGAGGGTGACGTGCCGGCCGAGGCGGGGCGCGTACCGGACCATGTGCTCGACGTCCAGCACGGCGTCGGCCAGGGTCGCGTTGTCGTGCCACTTGGTGCCCCGGAAGGAACGGGTCGAGCAGGCCAGCAGCACCGGCACCTGGATGTCCAGTCCGGCGCGCAGCCGACGTTGACCGGTGCGGATCGCGTTCAGCCAGCCGGCCCGGACGGGGAACCCGGCCAGCGGCTTCCACGCCAGGTCGTAGCTCCACTCGCCGCGGTGGTCGGCGTGGATGCTCTCGCCGTACACCGTGCCCAGCCCGAACGGCAGAATGCGGTGCGGCGCCCTGCGGCCCAAGCGGGAGACGGCGGCCGCGAGGGGTCGACGGACTGCCCAGGGAGCGTTCAGGTCGAAGAAGGGGCTGTTGAGGACCAGGCCGTCGATGGTGCCGGCGTCGCGGCGGGCGTCCGCCCAGAGCGAGATGATCAGACCGCCGGTGGAGTGGCCCATCGCCAGCAGCGTGTCGTGCCCGTCCTCCGTGCGGATGATCTCGGCGGCGGCGTCCAGCTCCGGGAAGTAGTCGCTGATGTCGCGGCAGAAGTTCGGGGTCTGACCGGGGAGCAGGCTGCGACCGTACTTGCGCAGGTCGAGGGCGTAGAAATCCCAACCCCGCTCGGCGAAGAAGTCGGCCAGGTGGGTCTGGAAGAAGTAGTCGACGAAGCCGTGCACGTAGAGCACGGCCCGCCCGGTGGGCCGCTCGGCCCGCCGCCGGACCAGGGTCGCGACGACGGACCCCTCGTCGTCGGTGCCCAGGTCGATCGTCTGCCGCTCGTAGGGCGGCCCCAACACGTCCGGTTCCACGAGGGCGACGCTACGCCGGCAACCTACCGAGCGGTAGCCCCGTGCCCGCCCCCCGGCTCCTGTACCGCGCTCCCGGTCCCTCGGCCCTCGCGCCTGGCCTGCGGCTCTCGCGCCTGGCCCGCGGCTCTCGCGCCTGGCCCTCGGCCCCCGCCCCCCGGCGATCTTGCACTTTCTGTCGCGCCATAACGCTTGAAAAGGTGCGAAACGGGGTCCGAAAGTGCAAGATCGCGGGGGCTGCGGTGGGTGCGGGCGGGTCAGGCAGTTTCCGCGTCGGCGCGGCTCGGGTCGGCGACGGGCAGCGCGTCCGACTCGTCGGTCGGGTCGACCTCGGGCTGCGGCTGCGGGATGTCGCGCAGGTGCTTGTTGTGCCGGGGCTCCTGGCGGGTCTTCGAGTCGTTGAGCCGCCGGCGCAGGTCGTCGCGGACGTCGTTGAGGGCCGCGTGCAGGTCCTCCTCGGCGGAGGTGGTGACGATCTTCTGCCGACCGGCGATCCAGCACTCCAGGGTGACCTTCTGCCCCCGCGCCTCGCGGTCCTTCACCGACACCTCCAGCTCGGTGGCGTCGGCGTGGAAGCCGGCGAGCCGGGCGTCGAGGGTGGCGAACTGCTCGGCGATCCAGTTGCGGTCGCCCTGCGAGAACCCGGCACCCACCCGCAGGCACTCGGCCACCGTGGCCGGGTTCGCCGCGGCGCTCATCGCTGCGCCTCGAAAGCGGTTGCGGAGCCGATGGTGGTGATCATCATGGCGCTGACCTCTCGTCGACGTGGAGCTGTCGGTGTTGCGTTGATCAAGTGCTTACCCAGTTCGGCCAGCGCGGGAAACCGCCGACGCCGTTCCGGGCGGGTCGGCCGTACCACATCCGGGCGTGATCAGGGCGTTGTCCACAGGCGGGCTCGTCATCCACAGGTTGGGCGCTCGTGCTGGCGGGGTCCGTCTCCGGCGCCCAGGCTCGGTGGCGAGTCGACTTGCGCTGGCAGGCCCCCGATCTCCCTGGAGGGACGATGTTCGACACCTACGTCACAATTGTCGGCAATGTGCTGACCACGCCCGAGTGGCGGCGTACCACCCAGAGCAACACCCTGGTGGCCAACTTCAAGGTCGCCTCCACCGCCCGCCGCCTCGACCGGGACAGCGGCCGCTGGGTCGACGGCAACTCCCTTCGCGTACGCGTCAACTGCTGGCGCAAGCTCGCCGAAGGGGTGGCCGCCTCGGTGATGATCGGCGATCCGGTGGTGGTCTGCGGGCGGCTCTACACCCGCGACTGGACCGACGACGCCGGCAACCACCGCACCGTGTACGAGCTGGAGGCGGTCGCCGTCGGCCACGACCTGTCCCGCGGCCGGGCCCGCTTCCTGCGTAACCGGCCGAGCGTGACCACCAGCACGGTGGAGGACGCGGAGGCCGAGAGCCGGGTGCACGGCGAGCCCACCGAGCCGGTGCCCGCCGGGCAGGCTCCCGTGCTGCCCGACGACCGCCCGTTGGACGACGACTTCGAGCCGTCCGACTTCGCGACCCCGCGTACCAACCCGTTCGGCGCCGACGCGCTCGGCGGCGGCTCCCTCGATGGCGGCCCGCTCGGCGGCGGCTCCCTCGACGGCTCTCTCGGTGACGCACCGGGCGGGCAGGCCGACGACCCGGCCGGGCTTGACGACGACGAACTGGCTCTCCCTCGCGAGGTGACCGACGGCACCAGCGACGACGAACCGGACGACGAGCTGGGGCCGGTACCGGACGAGGAGGAGCCGGAGGCCGCGCCGACCGGCCGGCGGCGTCGCGGACGGATTCCGCAGCCGGCGTGACGGATCTGATCGACGATCGCGGGTCAGGCGGCAGGCCGGCCGTCTGACATCAGGGGTGATGCTCCCGCGGTACGGCACGACGGGGGCGGGGTGGCGATGCGATGCGCGTCGTCACCCCGCGTGGCCACCGTCCACCCCGCCGCCTTCATCGGCGGGCAGCGCGGCGGCAGCGGCTGGGCCCGGCGGAATGTGCGGCGGGCCCGGCTCGTGCACGGGCCGCTCGTCTAGGCTGGCCGGCCGGAGGTGGTGCGTGTGCGACGGACAGCGCCGGTGGCGAACGCGGTAGGAATGCTGGCCGGGTACGCGCTGGACAGGCTGATCGGCGACCCCCGCCGATGGCACCCGGTAGCCGGCTTCGGGCAGGCCGCCGGCACGCTGGAGCGTCGCGTCTACCGGCCGGACCGGGCGGCGGGTACGGCTTTCACCGCGCTGGCCGTGGGTGGGCCGGTGCTGCTCGGGGTGGTCGCCACGGCGGCCACCCGACGTCGGCCGGTGACCCGGGCGGTGCTCGTTGCCGCCGGCACCTGGGCCGTGCTGGGCGGTCGAACGCTGCGCCACGAAGCGACCGTCATGGGTCGTACGCTGCGTGACGGCGACCTGCCCGCTGCCCGCCGACGCCTCGGTCACCTCTGCGGTCGCGACCCGTCAACCCTGGACGAGTCGGAGTTGGCCCGCGCCACCGTCGAGTCGGTCGCCGAGAACACCTCCGACGCGGTCGTCGCCCCGCTGCTCTGGGGTGCGGTCGCCGGCCTGCCCGGCCTGCTGGGCTACCGCGCGGCGAACACCCTCGACGCGATGGTCGGCCACCGGTCGGCGCGCTACGCGCGGTTCGGCACCCCGGCCGCCCGGCTGGACGACCTGCTCAACCTGGTGCCGTCGAGGCTCACCGGGCTGCTCACCATCGCCGTCGCGCCGGTGGCGAACGGCGATCGGGAGCGGGCCTGGCGGGTGTGGCGACGGGACCGCAACGACCACCCGAGCCCGAACGCCGGCCAGTGCGAGGCGGCGATGGCAGGTGCACTCGGTGTCCGCCTCGGTGGACGCAACGTCTACTTCGGCCGCTCCGAGGTGCGTCCCTTCCTCGGCGACGGCCCTCGTCCCGAGGCGCGGCACCTCAAGCGGGCCGCCCGGATCTCCGGAGCCGTCGGGCTGGCCGCGGTGGGGCTGGCCGCCGCCTACCCGGTGACCCTCGGACGCCTGGTCGGTGCCGCCGGTCGCCGTGGGCTCGACGCCGCCGGGCTGGTGCGACGGGAGACTGGGCGATGAGCGGCGGGCTGCTCGTCGCCGGCACCACCTCCGACGCCGGGAAGAGTGTCCTCACGGCCGGCATCTGCCGCTGGCTGCACCGGCAGGGCGTGAAGGTGGCGCCCTTCAAGGCACAGAACATGTCGAACAACTCGGCGGTCGTCGTCGGGCCGGACGGACGTGGCGGCGAGATCGGTCGAGCCCAGGCCATGCAGGCGGCCGCCTGCGGGATCGCCCCCGACCTGCGGTTCAATCCGGTACTGCTCAAGCCGGGCAGTGACCTGGCCAGCCAGGTCGTGCTGCTCGGCGAGGCCGTCGACACGATCACCGCCGGCACGTTCCGGCAGTTGCGTCCCCGTCTCGCCGAAACGGCGTACGCGGCGTTGGCCGAACTACGCGCCACGTACGACGTGGTGATCTGCGAGGGCGCCGGCAGCCCTGCCGAGATCAACCTGCGGGCCGGTGACTACGTCAACATGGGGCTGGCCCGGCACGCCAACCTGCCCACCATCGTGATCGGCGACATCGACCGGGGTGGCGTCTTCGCATCGATGTTCGGCACGGTGGCCCTGCTCGACCCGGCCGACCAGGCGCTGATCGCCGGCTTTGTGATCAACAAGTTCCGGGGCGACCTCGGGCTGCTCCAACCCGGGCTGGACATGCTGCGCCAGGTCACCGGCCGCCCCACGTACGGGGTGCTGCCCTGGGCACTCGACCTGTGGCTCGACGCGGAGGACTCGCTCGCCTACGGCCGGGTCCTGGGGCGGCCGGCCGCCCCGCACGGCACCGAATGGCTCGACGTGGCCGTCGTCCGGCTGCCCCGGATCAGCAACGCCACCGACGTGGAGGCGCTGGCCACCGAGCCGGGCGTCCGCGTACGCCTCACCGTCGAACCGGCCGAACTGGCCGCCGCCGACCTCGTCGTCCTGCCCGGCTCCAAGTCGACCGTCGCCGACCTCGCCTGGCTACGCGAGACCGGCCTCGCCGACGCGGTCGCCGCCCACGCGGCGGCCGGTAAGCCGCTGCTCGGCCTCTGCGGTGGCTTCCAGATGCTCGGCCGCGCCATCCACGACCCGGTGGAGAGCCGGCAGGGCAGCGTGCAGGGCCTCGGCCTGCTGCCCATCGAGATCACCTTCGACCCCCGCAAAACCGTGCGGCAGTCGGTGGGCACCGCCCACGGTGACCTTCCGGTGCGCGGCTACGAGATCCACCACGGGTACGTCTCGCAGACCGACCCCACGCTGACCCCGCTGCTGACCGGAGTCGACGGTGTCGGCGAGGGTGCCGTGCTCGGGCCGGTGCACGGCACGCACTGGCACGGGGCGTTCGAATCCGACGCGTTCCGCCGCTGGTTCCTCACCGAGGCAGCCCGGCTGGCCGGGCGCACCGGATTCCGCGTCGCACCGGACACCAGCTTCGCCGCGGCCCGGGAACGCTCGCTCGACCTGCTCGGCGACCTGGTCGAGGAGCACCTCGACACCGACGCCCTCTGGCGCCTCATCGAGACCGGCCCACCCGCCGACCTCCCCTTCATCCCACCCGGCCCCCCAAAACCCTGACCACCCTGCCCCCCGCCCCTGCCCCCGCCCCTGCCCGCCGCCCGTGCCCGCCGCCCGTGCCCCGCCGCCCGTGCCCGGGATCCCGCCCCCACTCCGTCGATCATGGAGTTGTGGTGCCTGACTCAATCCGGTCGGTCACCTTTGTCCCCCACCACAACTCCATGATCGACCGGACGGGGCTGAGCTGAGGCTGGGCTGGGCTGGGTTAGGGCTTGGCCTCGCCATGCTGGGGCTGGGGTGGGGCTTGCCGGGCTGGGCTGAGGTGGGCTGGGTTGGGCCGACGCGGGTTGGGGCCGGGCCGGGTTTGGGGCCGGGCCGGGTTGGGGCTGGGCCGGGTTGGGGCTGGGGAGGGCCGGGCCGGGTTGGGGCTGGGCCGGGCTGGGTTAGCGCTCGGTATGGGCTGGATTGGGCCGGGGCAGGGTAGGGCGGGGTTGGGGTGGGAATTTAGGGGCGGATGTCGGCGGGGCGGTCTGTGGTGGGGAGGCCCGCGGCGAGCCAGGCGTCGACGCCGCCGATCATGTCCGTGGCGCGGCGGAGGCCGAGGGTCTGCAGGCTGGCGGCTGCAAGACTGGAGCTGTAACCCTGCCGGCACACCAGGATGATCTCCCGGTCGTACCCGGTGGCCTCCGGGATGCGCCAGGCGCTGGCCGGGTCGAGGCGCCATTCCAGCACGGTCCGGTCGATGACGACCGCCCCGGGCAGGTCGCCCTGTTCACGGCGCTGCGTCTCGGTACGGGTGTCGACCAGCAGCGCCCCGCCTCGGACCGCCTCGACGGTCTGCTGCGGAGTCAGTCGGTGCAGCCCGGCTCGGGCCTGTTCGAGCAGGGCGTCGATGCCGGGGCTCATCACGTCTCGGAGCACCACCCGATGATGCCGATTGGTATGCCACCCCGGGAGGCGAACGGGCCCGGCGTCACCCGCCGCCGCCCCAATTCCCCCGGACGTGACGGGTTCGGGCGATGGCCGTCAGTCGGACGGGTCAGACCGGCGACGGGGGCGGCCCGGGCACCGTGATCGACTCGGTTTCAGTGAAGGCGCGGTGTCCCGCCGGCTCGGATACCCCACCTTCGCTGAAACCGAGTCGATCTTGGCGCTGATCCTTTGCGGGCGGGGGATACTGCGGTCGTGCACGGACTCGTTACCAGGGAACTGTTCGTCGGTGAGCATCCGCAGCGGTGCTGCCCCGACGGCGCACGTCGGCACGGATTGACGGGCCATCCCGGGCCGTTCGTCGGCGGATCGGCCACCGCACGGCCGGAACACGTGGAGCCACACTGAATCCCGGAACCGGCAGGCCCGCTCCCGGCCAGGAGGCCGCTCCCGGCCAGGAGGCCGCTCCCGGCCAGGAGGCCGCTCCCGGTCAGGAGGCCGCTCCCGGTCAGGAGGCCGCGTCCGGCCCCGGGGTCGCACTCGGCCGCGAGGCCGCACACGGCCACGGGATCCGGGACGCCCACGACGACGCCGTATCCGGCCACGAGGCCGCACACCGCCACGAGGCCGCACACCGCCACGAGGTTGGGGACGCCTACGACGAGGTCGGGGACGTCGGCGGGCCGACCGGGCTAGCCGGTCACGAGGTGCGTCCCGTGGTGGTCGTCGAGGCGTACGCCGAGGTGGCGCGTCGGGTGCTCGCGGGCCCGGCGCGGTTGGGGCGGACCCGGCTGGTGGCGGTCGACGGGCCGAGTGGCGCGGGTAAGAGCCGGTTCGCCGCGCACCTCGCGGACGCCCTGGCGGCGTTACCCGGCGGCGGCCGGCCTCCGGTGGTGCACACCGACGACCTGCTCGACGGTTGGGACGACCAGTTCAGCTTCTGGTCGCGGCTGGACGAGGAGGTGCTCGCTCCGCTGCGCGAGGGGAAACCCGGTGCCTACCGACGCTACAGCTGGGTGCGGCGACGGTTTCTGCCCCGGCCGGTGCCGGTGCCGGTGGCGCCGGTGCTGGTGGTGGAGGGGGTCAGCGCGGCCCGTCGGATCGTGGCGCCGGAGGTGACGCTGGCCGTGTTCGTCACGGCGCCCGCGTCGTTGCGGCTGGCGCGGGCGGTCGAGCGGGACGGCCCGGAGATCCTGCCCGAGTTGCGCCGTTGGCACGTCGGGGAGCGGGCGCATTTCGCCGCCGACGACACGGCCGCCCGGGTCGACCTGGTGGTCGACGGGGCGCCGACCCTGCCCCTGGACGGGAGCCGGTACTACGTGCGGGTCCGCTGAGCGGGGCATGGACGTCGGCCACCGGCTGGGGCACGATGCGAGGAGCTACGGCGAACGGGGAGCCCACCATGACGGCAGCGGACGCGCCAGCGCGACGCCGGATCACCCTCACCGGCATCAGCTCTCGGGCCTGGGAGCATCCGGCCGACCGGGGCGCGCTCGTCGCGTTGCGCGAGCTGCGCGGGTTCGACGACGTGGTGCGGGCGTTCTTCGGAATGTGGAACGAGCGGGGTTTCCGGCTGTCCGTGCTGGCGTCCGGCATCCGGGTGGACCACCGGCAGTATCCGGCGGTGTGGCAGCGCTACACCGAGGCCGCGGCGGCGCTCGACGTGGCGGAGCTGCCCGAGTTGTACGTGACGCAGTCGCCCTGGCTGGGCGCCGAGGCGGTCGGTCTGGACCGGCCGTTCATCGTGCTGAACTCCGCCTGCGTGCAGCAGCTCGATGAGGATGAGCTGCGCTGCCTGCTCGGCCACGAGTTGGGGCACGTGGGCAGCGGGCACGCGGTCTACAAGACCATGCTCATGATCCTCACCCGCTGGGCGGCCAACCTGAGCTGGTTGCCGGTCGGGGCGTTCGCGTTGCGGGCGATCATCGCGGCGATGCTGGAGTGGTGGCGCAAGGCGGAGCTGTCGGCCGACCGGGCGGGCCTGCTCGCCGGGCAGGACCCGGCGGCCGCGCTGCGGCTGTTGATGAAGCTCGCCGGTGGCGGTGACCTGTCGCAGATCGACACGACCGCGTTCCTGGAGCAGGCCGCCGAGTACGCCGGCGGTGGCGACCTGCGCGACAGCCTGCACAAGATCCGGATGACGGCGTGGAGCACGCACCCGGTGCCGGTGGCGCGGGCGGCGCAGCTGCGGCAGTGGATCGACTCCGGGGCGTACGGGCGGGTGCTGGCCGGGGACTATCCGCGCCGCGACGACGACGCCTCGACCAGCGTCTCGGAGGAGATCAAGGCCGCCGCCGAGTCGTACCGGGAGGAGTTCAGTCGGTCCACCGATCCGCTGGTCGGGTTGCTGCGTCGCCTCGGCGACGGTGCGAGCGACGTCGGCGAGTGGGTGGGCGGCACCGCCGGCCGGGCCCGTTCCTGGATGGATACCGCCACCGAGGCCGCCGGTCGCGCGCAGCGGGCCGGCCGGGCCGCGCCGGGCGCGCGGGCGGGTTCCGGCGGTGACGGTACGGGCTCGGCCGGCACGCCCGGGTAAGGCCGGCATACGATGCCGGTCATGACCTCACCGATCATGTCCGAGTCCGAGGTGCGGGCCGCCGTCGAGCGGGAGATGCCCGGCGTACGGGCCGACCTGGAACGCCTCGTCCGCATCCCCGGCATCGCCTTTGACGGTTTCGACCACTCGCACGTGGAACGGTCCGCCGAGGCGGTCGCCGAGCTGCTGCGCGGCTGCGGCCTGGACGTCAAGATCGTACGTTCCGGCGGCCAGCCCGCGGTGATCGGCCGTCGGGCGGCTCCGCCCGGCGCGCCCACCGTGCTGCTCTACGCCCACCACGACGTGCAGCCGGTCGGCGACCGGTCGCTGTGGGAGTCCGACCCGTTCGAGCCGGTGGAGCGCGACGGTCGGCTCTACGCGCGGGGCGCGGCCGACGACAAGGCCGGCGTCATGGCGCATGTCGCGGCCCTGCGGGCGTACGGGGATGCGCTGCCGGTCGGTGTGGTGCTGTTCATCGAGGGCGAGGAGGAGTTCGGCTCCGACTCGCTGGAGCGGCTGCTCGCCGAGCACCGCGACGAGATCACCTCGGACGTCATCGTGATCGCCGACTCCGGCAACTGGGACATCGGCGTGCCGGCGTTGACCACCTCGCTACGCGGCGTGGTCAACTGTTTCGTCGAGGTCCGCACGTTGGACCACGCGGTGCACAGCGGCATGTTCGGCGGTGCCGTCCCGGACGCGCTCACCGCGCTGGTCCGCCTGCTGGCGACGCTGCACGACGACGCCGGTGACGTGGCGGTGGAGGGGCTGGTGGGCCGCGAGGGCGCCACCGTCGACTACCCCGAGGACCGGATCCGGACCGAGGCCGGGCTGGCCGAGGGTGTGCGGTTCATCGGCACCGGCCGGATCACCGACCGGCTCTGGACCAAGCCCGCGGTGGCGGTGCTCGGCATCGACGCGCCGCCCACCGGCGAGGCGCCGAACGCGCTGGTCCCGGCCGCGAAGGCGAAGCTCAGCATCCGTCTCGCTCCGGGTGACGACCCCAAGCGGGCGTACGCGGCGGTGCGCCACCACCTGGAGACGCACGCGCCGTGGGGTGCTCAGGTGACCGTCAGCCTGGAGCACGACGGCAACCCGTGCGTGATCGACGCGTCCGGGCCGATGTTCGACGCCGCGCGCTCGGCGTTCCGTGCCGCCTGGGACGGCACCGATCCGGTGGACATCGGCATCGGCGGTTCGATCCCGTTCATCGCGACGTTTCAGGAGATGTTCCCGAAGGCGGCGATCCTGGTGACCGGTGTGGAGGACCCGCACGCCCGCGCGCACGGCCCGAACGAGAGTCTGCACCTGGGGGAGTTCGCCCGGGTCTGCCTCGCCGAGGCGCTGTTGCTGGGCAAGGTCGCCGAGGCGGGGATCTAGACATCTTTCGACCCTGATCAGGGGTTTTCGGCGTGTCGCAGGCCGGGTTGTTATAGCCTTCGAACATGAGTACGAACGAGGTGATGGCCCGGTTGGGGGCCGCCGTCAGCGCGCTGGGGGACGTCGATGTCTCCGCGTGGTCCGAGGACACGCTCAACGAACAGCTCGGTGATCTCTCCGCCGCCCTGGTCGCCCTCGACTCGGTGCTCGCCCGGGTCGCCGGCGAGGTTCGCGCCCGAGGGCTGCGCATCGAGGAACCCGTCTCCGCCTGATCCCGCCGCCCTCGTGGGGGCGGCGGCACCGCGCCGACACCGCCCGGGCACGGCAATGCCCGGGCGGTGTCGGAGGTGACTGGCAGGATGAACGTCGTGCGGTTCCTTGACCTGGCAGCCACCTCCGCCGCCGTCGCCGCCACCAACGGCCGTCGGGCCAAGGTGGAGTTGCTGGCTGACGCGTTGCGCCGGCTCGACCCGGCCGAGGTGGAGCCCGGTGCCGGCTATCTCGCCGGTGAGCTGCGTCAGCGGCAGACCGGGGTGGGCTACGCGAGCCTGCGTGACCTGCCGCCTCCGGCGGCCGAGCCGACGTTGACGGTGGCCGCCGTCGACGCGTCCATCGCGCAGATCGCCGCGGTGCACGGCTCGGGCTCGCAGGCTCGGCGTCGGGCACTGCTCGGTGCCCTGTACGCGGCGGCGACCGCCGATGAGCAGCGTCTGCTCACCGGCCTGTTCAGCGGTGAGCTGCGTCAGGGCGCCCAGGCCGGGCTGCTCGCCGACGCGGTGGCCCGAGCCGCCGACGTTCCGGTGGCGACGGTGCGTCGAGCCCTGCTGCTCGCCGGCGACCTGCGCGCGGTGGCGGTGGCCGCGCTCTCCGGTGGCGCCGCCGAGCTGGCCGGGTTCGGCCTGCAGGTCGGCCGGCCGCTGGCGCCGATGCTCGCGCAGAGCGCCCCCTCGGTCGACGAGGCGCTCGCCGCGACCGGCACGCCGGCGGTCGTCGACGTGAAGCTCGACGGCATCCGCATCCAGGTGCACCGCTCCGGTGCCGACATCGCCGTCTTCACCCGCAGCCTCGACGAGATCACCACCCGGGTGCCCGAGGTGGTCGCCGCCGTCCGTGCCCTGCCCGGCCGGGAGTTGGTGCTCGACGGCGAGGCGATCGGCCTGGACCAGACCGGCCGCCCGTTGCCGTTCCAGCAGACCTCCAGCCGGGCCGCCCGGCGCACCACGCCCAGCACCACCGGTGGCACTCCGGTCGCCCCGGCGGTGCTCGCGGCGGCCGCCAGCACCGGCGCGACGGTGCTCACTCCGTACTTCTTCGATCTGCTGCACCTCGACGGCCAGGATCTGATCGACCTGCCCGGCCGGGAGCGGTGGGCCGCGCTCGCCGGCGCGGTCGACTCGTCGCTGCTGGTCGGGCGGATGGAGGTCGACGGCCCGGAACAGGCCGGCGCCGCGTTCGCCGCCGCGCTCGACGCCGGCCAGGAGGGCGTGGTGGTCAAGGCGCCGGACGCCCCCTACGACGCGGGCCGGCGCGGCGCGGCCTGGGTCAAGGTCAAGCCTCGGCACACCCTCGACCTGGTGGTGCTCGCCGTCGAGTGGGGCAGCGGTCGGCGCAAGGGGTGGCTGTCCAACCTGCATCTGGGTGCCCGCGACCCGCGCACCGGTGACTTCGTGATGCTCGGCAAGACGTTCAAGGGGCTCACCGACGAGCTGCTGCGCTGGCAGACCGAGCGTTTCCTCGACCTCGCCGTGGAGCGCGGCGACTGGGTGGTCCGGGTCCGGCCCGAGCAGGTGGTGGAGATCGCCTTCGACGGGGTGCAGACAAGTTCCCGCTATCCGGGTGGGATGGCGCTGCGGTTCGCCCGGGTGGTGCGCTACCGCGACGACAAGTCCGCCGCCGAGGCGGACACCATCGACGCGGTCCGCGCCATCCACGCCGGCCGGGTGACCGGCTGACCGGGCGCGATCAGGCGGACGCGCTGGGGGTCGGCTCGGCGGCCCGGTCCAGCGGCTTGCTCCCGGCACCGATGCCGGCGGCCCGGCGGGCCTCCCGGCGTGCCACCCAGCCGTAACCGAACAGCGCCATCACCGCGAAGAGCCACCACTGCACGACGTAGCCGAAGTTCTGCCAGTTGTTGGCGTGCCCGACCGGCACCGCCTTGAACGTCGGGTCGGCGGCCGGCGTCTGCTCGTCCAGCAGCAGGTACGCGCCGTACACCGGGTAGGGCAGCTCGCCGGCGAGGCGCGGCACGGCGATCCGGCGGGTTTCCAGCCGCCCGTCGCGCCGGCTGACCGCGCCGGCGCCGCTCTCCGTCTCGTGCACCCGACCCACCACCGTCACGTCGCCGGTGGGCGCGGCGGGCACCGGCGGCTGGGCGGTCGCGCCGCCCGGTGCCGGCGGAATCCAACCCCGGTCCACCAGCAGCGCCGAGCCGTCGGCGAGCACCAGCGGAGTGAGCACCTCGAAGCCCACCCGGCTGTCCACCGTCCGGCCCCGCACCAGCACCGTGTTCGTCGGGTCGTACCGGCCGGTGACGGTGACCCGGGTCCAGACCTTCTCCTTGGCGGGAGCCGGGCCGGCCCTGCCCGCGCCGCCGGTGGGTGCGCCCAGCGCGTCGGCCAGTGGCACCGGAGCCATCCGCTGGCCGGCGTCGATCCGCTCGTTGACCTCGGTACGCCCCCGGTAGCGGTCCAGCTGCCAGTTGCCGAGGAACACCATGACGGCGGCGGCGACCAGGGTCAGCGCGAGGGCGCCCAGCCAGCGTGGGCTCAGCAGGAACCGGTACACGGCACCGAGGCTACTCGTATGACCGGGACCACTGTCCGCGACCGGGCCGGGACGGTGCGCGCGGCCCCCGTTGGCGGTGCTCGCGCGTCGGGGCGGGCGGGTATCGTCACGCCGACGGATCGACCCCCCGGTCGCCCGTCGCGTACCCGCCGCCGCCCGCGAGGAGTCGATGATGACCGTCGTGCCGCGCCTGGTGCTCAGCGCGCCGTCCTCCGGGCACGGTAAGAACGCGCTGGCGATCGGGCTGCTCGCCGCCCTGGCCGAGCGGGGTGTCGACGTCGCCGGGTTCAAGCTCGGCCCGGATCACGTCGACGCCGCCTACCTGGGCCTCGCCGCCGGTCGGCCCGGCCGGGTGATCGATCCCCGGCTGGTCGGTGTCGACCGTCTCGCCCCGCTGGTCGCGCACGGCGCGGCGGGTGCCGGGCTCGCCGTGGTGCAGGGCAGCATGGGCCTGTACGACTCGGTCGGTGGCCGCCCCGAGCAGGAGTCCACGGCCGCCGCGGCCACCGCGCTGCGCAGCCCGGTGGTGCTGGTGGTCGACGTGGCCGCGATGGGCCAGTCGGTGGCCGCCCTGGTGCACGGGTTCCGCTCGTACGACGAGCAGCTCTGGTTGGGCGGGGTGATCCTCAACCGGGTCGCGTCGTCCCGGCACGAGGGGATGCTGCGGGAGGCGCTCGACGACGTGGGTGTGCCCGTCTATGGGGCGCTGCGCCGTCAGGACCTGCCGGCGGTGCTGCCGTCTCGGCGGCACGGCGTGGCGCCGGTGGTCGACGGGTCCGCGGACGCCGTCCGCGCGGTCCGCCGGCTGGGTGAGGCGGTCGCCGCCACGGTCGATCTGGAACGGCTGCTCGGGCTGGCCCGCTCGGCCCCGCCGCTGCCGGCGCCGGCCTGGTCGCCGCAGGAGGCGCTGGGCGCGTTGGCCGTCCCGGCTGCGCGTCCGCTGGTGGCGCTCGCCGGTGGGCCGGGCGGCAGCTTCAGCCACCCGGAGACCGCCGAGCTGCTGCGGGCCGCCGGCGCCGAGGTGGTCACGATCGATCCGCTGCGCGACGAGGCGCTGCCGGTGGGCACCCGCGCGCTGGTCGTCGGTGGCGCGCTGCCCGAGGCGTACGCCGAGCAGTTGTCGGCCAACCGGCGGCTCTGCATCGCGGTGGCCGAGTTGGCGCGTACCGGGCGGCCGGTGATCGCCGAGGGCGCCGGCCTGCTGTGGCTGGCGCGGGAGTTGGACGGCCTGCCGATGTGCGGTGTGCTCGACGCGGTCGGTGTCAGCCGGGACGGCCTGGTGGTGGGCTACCGGGAGGCGACGGCCCAGACGGACAGCGTGGTCGCCGCGGCCGGCACGGTCCTGGTGGGGCACAAGGAGCACCGGGCGGTGCTGACGCCGCGCGCCGGTCAGCGTCCGGCCTGGAGTTGGGACGGCGGCACGCCGGAGGGGTTCGTGTGGCGCAACGTGCACGCCTCGCAGCTCACCCTGCACTGGGCCGGTCATCCGGCGACCGCGGCCCGGTTGGTCGCCGCCGCGGCGACCGAGCCCGCGGATGAGGTGGTGCCCGCGCAGCCCGGTGGGGTGCCGGCGTGATCGGTCAGGTGGCGGTGCGCCGCTTCCCGGCGTTGACCGTCTCCACCCCTCGTACGGAGGTGCGGCGGGTCGTCGCCGCGGACGCGGCGGCGGCCGGGGAGATCTTCGCGGACAAGCTGACCCGGCGGTGGCTGCCGTTGGCCGACGACTCCGGCCCGATCGACGGGCACGCCTGGTGCACGGATCTGGCCCGGCAGCGGCGCGACAGCGGCGACGGTGACCACTACACGGTGCTGCGTCGTGAGGACGACCAGGTGGTGGGCTCGCTGTGGACGAGGCGCACCGACTGGGGTGCCCGCGCCACCGAGGTGTCCTACGCGATGGCACCGCACGCGCGTGGTTTCGGGCTGGCCGCCGAGGCGGTGGACGCGGTGGCCATCGCGTTGATCCTGGAGCACGGTTTCCAGCGCGTGGAGCTGCGGGTGGCCCCCGGCAACCTGGCCTCGCGCCGGGTCGCCGAGAAGGCCGGGTTCAGCTACGAGGGTCTGCTGCGCAACGCGGGTTTCGTCGGCGGCGGCCGGGTGGACCTGGAACTCTGGTCGTTCGTGGCCGCCGACCTGCGCTGAGCGACGGTCACCCGACGATGGCGTCCGAGGGCGGTGTGAACTGGCGGGTGGGTTGTCCCTTCAGCCCGTCGCGCAGGGTCTCCGAGACCGCCTTGATCGGGATCTGGGACTGTCCGTCACCGACCGCGTTGAACGGGTTGTCCGGGTCGGAGATGAAGCTCGCCGCCGCCAGTTCCGGGGTGTAGCCGACGAACCAGGCCGAGCGGGTGCTGTCGGTGGTGCCGGTCTTGCCGGCGACCGGGCGGCCGACCGTACCCCGCACGCTGTCGGCGGTGGACCACCCGCCGCAGCCGCCGCGTGCCGGCCGGTCCCCCGTGGGGCAGCGGGCCGCGTCGGTGGCTGCTCGGGCGGCGTCCGCGCTGACCACCTGCCGGCAGCGGGGCTTGGCCACCTCGCGGTGGATGCCACCGGGTGTGGCGTATGTGGCCGGGGTGCCGTCCCGGTTCATGATCGCCTGCACCGGGATCGCCTCGCAGTAGCGGCCGTCGGCCGCGACGGCGGCGTACGCGTTGGCCATCTCCAGCGGAGTGGCGTCGGAGACGCCCAGGGTGAACGCGCCCCACTTCTTCGCCTTGCCCGGGGACGCCTGTTCCCGGTCGACGTCGGTGCGCCAGCGCAGCCCGAGTTGTTCGGCCAGTCGGACGGCCCGGTCCGCGCCGACCTTCTCCTCCAGCCACACGAAGTACGTGTTGACCGATTTGCCGAAGCCGGACCACATGGTCTGCTCGCCGGTCATCGCGCCGCTGGCGTTGGAGGGCGCCCAGCCGTCGTACACGGACGACTTGTAGCGGTACGGGGCGTTGAAGGACGTGGAGAGTGTCATCCCGGAGTCCAGTGCGGCCAGCATCGGGAACATCTTGAACGTCGATCCGGCCTGGTAGCCGGGCAGGTCACCGCCGCCGAGCAGCGGCGCAACCGTGTTCGGATAGTTGGCCTTCACGTTCGGCCCCGCCTCGGGGTTGGAACTCTGCGGGTTCTCGGCCAGGTCGAGCGAGTAGGTGCGGTTGACCGCCATGGCCTTCACCCGTCCGGTGCCGGGTTCGGAGACCACGATGCCGTTGGCGAAGGGGCTGCCGGTGTTCTCCTTGGTGCCGACGCTCTTCTCCGCCGCGTCCTGGACCTTCGGGTCGATGCTGAGCACGATCCGGTAGCCGCCACGGCGCAGCTTGTCGATCCGTTCCAGCCGGTTCGCCCCGAACGCGGGCTGCGCGCTCCACCAGTTCTTCAGGTAGTCGCAGGCGAAGCCCCAGCTGTTGAACTTCTGCGGGATCGCGGCGCAGTCGTTGGGCGGGTTGGTCAGCTTCAGCCGGATCGGCTCGGACTTGGCCGCGGCGGCGGAGTCGGGGGAGAGGTACCCGAGCTGGCTCATCCGGTCCAGGACGTAGTTGCGCCGCCCGGTGGCCTCCTTCTGGTCGGAGTCGGCCGGGTCGTACTCGGACGGGGACTTGACCAGCCCGGCGAGGGTGGCCGCCTCGACCGGGGTGAGGTCCTTGGGGGTCTTGGAGAAGAAGATCTCGCTGGCGGCGTAGATGCCGTACGCGCGGTGACCGAAGTACGCGGAGTTCAGGTACCGCTCCATGATGTCTTCCTTGCTCATCTCCTTCTCCAGGTCCAGCGCCATCCGCATTTCCTTGACCTTGCGCAGGCTGGTCTGCTGGGTGGCCTCCTGGACCTCCTTCGGCGTGGTCGCGCTGTCCCGCAGGGCCATCCGGACGTACTGCATGGTCAGCGTGGAGGCGCCCTGGGACACGCCGCTGGAGTGGGCGTTCGCGACGAAGGCGCGGGCCACGCCCTTCGGGTCGACGCCGTGGTGCTGGTAGAAGCGGGAGTCCTCGGCCGCCACGATCGCCTGCTGGATGTTCGGCGACATGTCCGACAGCTTGGTGTACTGCCGGTACTCCTCGTAGAACATGGTCAGCACCGTCTTGCCGTCGGGGGCGTAGAGGTACGAGGTCTCGGCGGGCAGGGCGGTGGTCAGCAGTTTGGTCTTCTGCTCCACGGCGTGCGCGGTGGCCTTCGCGCCGAGTCCGGTGACGGCGACCAGCGGGTACGCGGCGGCGGCGATCACGATTCCGGCGATGAGCCCGGCGCGGAGGAGAGGGACGAGTCGACCAGCGGCAGCAAGGGGTCGGTTGCTCACAGGGTCAAGTTATGACATTTCCGATTCGTACATGAGAAGAACTCATAAATCCGCGAGTGGTGACGCGGCTTACGTCGAGATCGGCTGTCCCACCGGCCGCCTTCCCGGCAGGATCGCGGACATGTCTGATCAGCCGAGCGCACCGGCGCCGACCGTCGGGGTGGAGCCGGACCTCGCGCACCACGGCGACGCGGAGGCGACCGCCGGCCTGATCGACCTCGCCGTCAACGTCCGCCAGGCGCCACTGCCGTACTGGCTGGCCGACCCGATCACCGCCACCCTCACCGACCTGGCCCGCTATCCGGACCCGTCGCCGGCCCGGACCGCGGTCGCCGCCCGGCACCGGCGTCACCCGGACGAGGTACTGCTCACCGCCGGCGCCGCCGAGGGTTTCGTGTTGATCGCCCAGGCGCTGCGCGGGGTCCGGCGGCCGGTCGTGGTGCATCCCCAGTTCACCGAGCCGGAGGCGGCGCTGCGGGCCGCCGGTCACCCGGTCGAGCGGGTGCTGCTGGACCCGGCCGAGGACTTCCGTCTCGACCCGGGCCTGGTGCCCGACGACGCCGACCTGGTCATGATCGGCAACCCGACGAACCCCACCTCCGTGCTGCATCCGGCGCGGACCGTGGCCGCGCTGGCCCGCCCCGGCCGGGTGCTGGTCGTCGACGAGGCGTTCGCCGACACCACCACCGCCCCCGGCCACACCGGCGAGCCGGAGTCGCTGGCCGAGCGGCGTGACCTGCCCGGGCTGCTCGTGCTGCGCAGCCTCACCAAGACCTGGGGCCTGGCCGGCCTGCGGATCGGCTACCTGCTCGGCGCGCCCGACCTGCTGGCCCGGCTGGCCGCCGTCCAACCCCTGTGGGCCGTCTCCACGCCGGCGCTGGCCGCCGCGTCGGCCTGCGCCAGCCCCGTCGCGGTCCAGGCCGAACGCGCGATCGCCGCCGACCTCGCCGCCGACCGCGACCACCTGGTCGCGCGCCTGGCCGACCTGCCCGGCGTACGCGTCGTCGGCCGCCCGGCCAGCGCGTTCGTCCTGCTGCACCTGCCCGGGGCGAGCCGGGTACGAGCCGCCCTGCGCGACCGGGGGTGGGCGGTGCGCCGGGGCGACACGTTCCCCGGGCTCGGGCCGGACTGGCTGCGGGTGGCGGTACGCGACCGAAACACCATCGACGCGTTCATCGAGGTGCTGCGCGAGACCATGGAGGCATGATGTTGGAGACCACGATCGCGGCGATCCGACCCCCGGACGAGTCGGCCATGGCGGCCGCCCGTGAGCTGCACGGCCGGCTGACCAAGCCGGCGGGATCGCTGGGCGCGCTGGAGGAGCTGTCCGTACGCCTCGCCGGTCTCGCCGGGGCCTGCCCGCCGCCGCTGCCCGAGCCGGCCGCGGTGGCGATCTTCGCGGGTGACCACGGGGTGCACGCCCAGGGGGTGTCCCCGTGGCCGCAGGAGGTCACCGGGCAGATGATCGGCAACTTCCTGGCCGGCGGGGCGGTCGTCAACGCGTTCGCCCGGCAGGCCGGCGCCTCGGTCACCGTCGTCGACGTCGGCGTGGCCCACCCGCTGCCCTCCGACGCGGCCGGGCCCGATCGTGCCGGGCTCGACGCGGCCGGGCCCGATTCGGCCGTGCTCGACCCGGCGGTGCCCCGGCTGGTCGTCGCGTCGGTCCGCCGGGGTACCCGGGACCTCGCGGTGACCGCCGCGCTGACCCGGGACGAGGCGCTGGCGGCGGTGCAGACCGGTATCCGGATCGCCGACGAGCTGATCGACGCCGGCGCCCGCATCCTGCTCACCGGTGACATGGGCATCGGCAACACCACCCCGGCCGCCGCGCTGATCGCCGCCTTCACCGGCGCCGACCCGCTCGACGCCACCGGCCGGGGCACCGGGGTCGACGACCCGACGTTCGCGCACAAGGTGGCCGTGGTGCGGGCCGCGCTGGCCCGGCACACGCCCGACCCGGCCGACCCGCTGGGCGTGCTGGCCGCCGTCGGTGGCCTGGAGCACGCCGCGCTGGCCGGGCTGATCCTGGGCGCCGCGGCCCGCCGCACACCGGTGCTGCTCGACGGCGTGATCGCGGTGTCCGCCGCGCTCGCCGCCGCGGCGTTCGCCCCGGACGCGGTCGGTGCCATGGTCGCCGGTCACCGCTCGGCCGAGCCGGGCGCCACGGTGGCGCTGCGGCACCTGGGCCTCGACCCGCTGATCGACCTGGGGTTGCGTCTCGGCGAGGGCACCGGCGCGCTGCTGGCGCTGCCCGTGGTCACCGGCGCCGTCCGGGTGCTGCACGAGGTGGCCACCTTCGACTCCGCCGGGGTGGCCGAGAAGTGATCGCGCGCGTCCGGCTCGGTGGTGCGGTGTGAGCACCAGTCCGTACCCCCTGGGCCTGCGCCTCGATGGGCGGCGGGTGGTCGTGGTGGGCGGCGGCGCGGTCGCCACCCGCCGCGTGCCGGCGTTGCTGGACGCCGGCGCGGACGTCCTGCTGGTGGCGCCGGAGCTGACCCCGGCGCTGCGCGCCCACGTGAATGCCGACCGGCTGCGCTGGGCGCCACGCCGGTTCACGCCCGAGGATCTGGACGGGGCGTGGCTGGTCCAGGTGGCGATCGACGATCCGGCCGCCGCCGAGTCGGTGAGCGTCGCCGCCGCCGAACGGCGGATCTTCTGCGTCCGGGCCGACGACCGGACGGCCGCCACGGCCTGGACTCCGGCGGTGACCCGACACGGTCCGGTCACCGTGGCCGTGCTCGGCGGCGGGGATCCCCGACGGGCGATGACCGTCCGCGACGCGATCCGTGACCTGCTCGCCGCCCGCCTCGTGCCCGAGGGTGCCGCCCGGACGCGCGGCGCGACCGAGGCGACCGAGGCGACCGGCGCGACCGGCGCGACCGACGCGACCCGGGGGCGGCGGTCCGGGCGGGTGGCACTGGTCGGGGCCGGCCCGGGCGACCCGGAACTGATCACGGTGAAGGGTTGGCGGCTGCTCACCGAGGCCGACGTGGTGGTCGCCGACCGGCTGGTCCCCGGGCTGCTCCTGGACGAGCTGCGCCCCGACGTCGAGCTCGTGGACGCCTCGAAGATCCCCTACGGCCCGTCCCGGGCGCAGGAGGAGATCAACCAGATCCTGGTCGACCGTGCCCTGGCGGGTGCCTTCGTGGTCCGGCTCAAGGGCGGTGACCCGTACGTCTTCGGGCGGGGCGGCGAGGAGCTGCTGGCGTGCGCCGAGGCCGGCGTGCCGGTGACCGTCGTGCCGGGGGTGACCAGCTCGATCGCCGCCCCGGCCGCGGCCGGGATCCCGGTCACCCATCGGGGGGTGGCGCACGAGTTCACCGTGGTCTCCGGGCACCTGGCACCCGACTCGCCGGCCTCGCTGGTGCGCTGGGACGCCCTCGCGGGTCTGCGCGGGACGCTGGTGATCCTCATGGGGCTGAAGAACCTCCCCGCCATCACGGCCACCCTCATCGCGCACGGCCGGTCGGCGCAGACACCGGCCGCCGTCGTCCAGGAGGCCACCACGGGTGCCCAGCGGGTGCTGCGCTCGACGCTCGGCGCGGTCGCCGCCGACCTGGCCGCCGCCGACCTGCGCCCGCCCGCCGTCGTCATCGTGGGCGACGTGGTGGAGGCACTCGGCCGCTAACAATGGCACGAGTCCACGCGCGATGGAGCTGCCCGGGCGGTACGTGCGGGTTCGGGCGCGGGGTAGTCCGGCGGTGCGGGCGGCAGAGACTGGCCCGTCATTGTGGCCGTGGTTGCGCTGTTCAAGATCCCGCCGGAGCGACTTCCTGCGGTACTGAAGGCACTCGGGGAACTGTTCCGCATCGGGTCATGGTTTCGCCGTGCGCCTTGATCAGCCAACGGACGCTTTCGGTAGCCGGGTGGGGTCACGGAAAGTCACCGCACCCGGCCCCGTTTTCAGGCGTTGAACTTGCCGCCCTTGATGCCCTGGACGAAGCCGGTCCACTGGTCGGCGTTGAACGACAGTACCGGCCCCTGCCGGTCCTTGCTGTCGCGGACCATGACGACCTGAAGCGGTGTGGCGACCTCGACGCAGTCCCCGCCCCCGTTACTCCGCGTGCTCTTCTTCCAGTTCAGCATGGTCATGTCTGTTCCTCTGCGATTGATGCGATGAGCTTGCGAGACTGCGCCTCGCTGAGGGCTTTCTCTTCGGTGGCGGACCATACGTCTCCGTACGCCTCGACCTCCGCAGGCTTGTCGAGGTACAGAGCGCCGGTCAGCCCGTCGGAGTAGATGATTGACGGTTCGCTACCCCCGTCGAAGTCGAGGATCGTGAACGCTCCGTTGGTCATGCTGGCACGGTGCAGGTCGACATTGAACGGCACCACCCGGAGGGACACGTTGGGTTGGCGGCTGACCGTGACCAGGTGGCCGAGCTGTTCAGCGTCCACACCTCGGCGTAGGACAGCCTCGTCAAGCATGATGTCGACTCGGGGCGCGCGGGGTGTGGACACCACTCGCCCTGCGCGGGGTCACCCTGCCCAACGTGTGGTCGTGGCAGAAATGGCGGAACGTCTGCAAGTGCGGTAGCGAGCTGCCCTGCCGAACCCGGCACAAGGTCCCGATCAATCGTGGGCATTGGCCGGGTGGGAGCTGATGACCACACACGGGCCGCTCCTGCCCATCTGGACCTGCGGCGGGTGTGGTGCTCCCTGGCCGTGCCGTACCCGTCGCGCTGAGCTGCGAGCCGAGTACGACCAAGCCCCCGTGTCCCTGGCTCTCTACATGAGTTCGTGTCTGGTCTCCGCTACGCAGGACATGGGCTGGGCTCCGGCGGGGCTACTGCATCGGAGATTCGTGGGGTGGCTGCCGTGAAAGCCGGTGACCTGCTCTACGTGACCAGAGAGGCCAGCGTGCAGTTCATCCGCCCCATCAGATTCCGCGTGATCCGCGTGCTCGACTGGATCACGTACGACGGGTGGGTCTGGCTCGACGGATACGAGACCAACGAGAAGGGCGACGCGGTGGCCCGCCGGTCGATCTTCGTCATGAAGGCCGGGCTGCGGTCCGCCCCGGCACCCGCGATGGTCGGGCAACCGGGGCGGAAGAGGGCTCCCAGTCGTCGTGTGACGGCCTAAGCCGTACCGGCGGGTCGCGTCGGACGGGTCCGCGCGTTGGGGTCGCCTCCGGACCCGCTGAGAACGCCTCGGATCGTTGAGCTGTGCCAGCGGTCGCCACCGTGCGCTGTCGGCACCCGATCGGCGTTGAGCTGGTCAGCGATGGCGCGCAGGGTGTGGCCGTTGGACCGCAGGCGACGGATGCGCCGGATGACGGGCTTGGGGACGAGGATCGGTCGACCCAGCTTGACGCCGAGCTCCTTAGCTTCCGCGAGGGCTTCCACCGTGCGCTGGCTAATGATCTCGCGTCGTGAGGTCCTCTCGTCAGGGTTCGTGTCACTGATCCGAGCCGTTGGAGCACTGACGGCTCCGAGTGAGACGGAGCAGCCGGCACCATTCATCGTTCAGCTTGGGAAACCACCGTGAACAGTTCGGGCCGGAACGGGACCGTTCCGGACACGCCGCGGAGGACGTCGAACAGAGCAGACGGGGCCGGAGCGTGTGCGCTCCGGCCCCGTCGTCGTACGTGCTGTCGAACTACTGCTTGAGCATGTTGTCCAGCAGGAGGGCGCAGCGGATCAGCCCGAGGTGGCTGTACGCCTGCGGGTGGTTGCCCAACCCGCGCTCGGCGAGCGGGTCGTACTGCTCGGGGAGCAGCCCGGTCGGGCCGGCCGTGAGCACCATCTGCGCGAACAGCTCCTCGGCGTCGGTGCGGCGGCCGGTGCGCAGGTACGCCTCGATCAGCCACGCCGTGCAGATGTGGAAGCCGCCCTCGCGGCCGGGCAGGCCGTCGTCCCAGTGGTAGCGGTAGACGACCGGGCCGCTGCGCAGGTCCGCCTCGATCTTCAGAACGGTGGACAGGAAGCGCGGGTCGTCGCCGGCGAGCAGCCCGGAGAGGCCGATCCAGAGCGACGACGCGTCCATGTCCTCATCGCCGTACGCGACGCTGTACGCCTCGACCGCCTCGTGCCAGCCGTGCTCCAGCACGTTGGCGCCGATCCGGTCGCGCAGGTCCTTCCACTCCGAGCGGTCCTCGCCGCCGTGCTGGCGCATCACGTGCAGCGCCCGGTCGACGGTCATCCAGCACATCACCTTGGAGAACACGTGGTGCCGTGGTGGCAGCCGGGCCTCCCAGATGCCGTGGTCGGGCTCGTGCCAGCGGCGGCGGACCGCCTCGACCATGTTCTCCAGCACCCGCCACTCGTCGTCGCGGACCGAGCCGCGGGCGTCGGCGACGGCCGCGATCAGGTCGGCGATCGGGCCGAAGACGTCCAGCTGAAGCTGGTGGTTCGCCAGGTTGCCGACCCGTACCGGCCGGGAGCCGGCGTACCCGGGCAGCGTGTCGATGACCGCCTCGGCGCCCAGCTCGTAGCCGTCGATCGTGTACAGCGGATGCAGCCGCTCCGGGTGGCCGCCGGTGCGCTCGATGCAGCCGTCCACCCAGCGCAGGAACGCCTCGGCCTCCTCGATGGAGCCGAGGTCGACCAGCGCGCGGGCGGTCAGCGCGGCGTCGCGCAGCCAGCAGTAGCGGTAGTCCCAGTTGCGGACGCCGCCCAGCTCCTCGGGGAGCGAGGTGGTGGCCGCCGCCAGGATCGAACCGGTGGCCTCGTGGCAGAGACC
Organism: Micromonospora sp. WMMD710; assembly: GCF_029626045.1. NCBI lineage: Bacteria > Bacillati > Actinomycetota > Actinomycetes > Micromonosporales > Micromonosporaceae > Micromonospora > Micromonospora sp. WMMD710. The sequence continues at coordinate 143,674 of NZ_JARUBD010000001.1, forward strand.
GCGCAGGGTGAGCGCGCTGCGGGCGACCAGCTCGCGGGAGGTGGAGGGCAGCCGCAGCGAGGCCACCCAGTCCTTCCACGGCTGCTCGGCCGCCGCCTGCCGCTCGTGGATCGGCACCCGGTGGTGCTCCAGGCTGTGCGTGCCGAAGCGCAGCTCCAGCACGACCTGCCCACCGGCGGCGGCGAGGTCGACGATGGCCTTGGCCGTCTCGTACCCGCCGTCGTTGTCGACCTGCCACTGCACGCCGGGGGAGTAGAGGGCCACCGGCTCGTTGGAGCCGAGCACCAGCAGGCCGTCGCCGAGCGGCTGCAGCTGCACGGCGACCTGGCCGAACTCGGGGCGGGGCGCGAACTCCACCCGGACCCGCCCGCTGCCGGTGAGCACCCGGACCAGTGTCGAGTCGCCGGTGATGACCGCCGGGCTGTCGTCCGGAGTGGTCTCGTGGGCCGGCTTGTCCAGCCAGTCGGTGACGGTGAGCCCGGACCACCGGGTCTCCACGGTCATCGTGCCCGAGCGGTAGCGCTGACCCAGCGGGATGCCACCGCGTTCCGGGGTGACGCTGAAGTGACCGGCCGGGCTGCCACCGACCAGGTCGGCGAAGATCGCCGCCGAGTCGGCCTTGGGGTGGCAGAGCCAGCTGACCTTGGCCTCGGGGGTGAGCAGAGCGACGGTACGGCCGTTGGCCAGCATGGAGTGCCGCTCGATGGGCACCGCCCGCTCGCCGAACAGCCAGTGTCGGCGGGTCTCCAGCAGCAGCCCGAGTGCGCGGGCCGCCTCGATCGGCTCGGCCACCCGGTAGCTGGCCTGGGTGTCGCCGGGGCCGATCTTGATGCCGAGGTCCGGGCCGTGCAGGTTGCCGAACGCGTTCTCGTCGGTGACGTCGTCACCGATGAAGAGCACCGCGCTGGCCGAGAGCTGGGTGCGCAGCTGGTCGACGGCGGTGCCCTTGTGGGTGGCCACCACGGAGAGTTCGATGACCTCTTTGCCCTGGGTGACCGTGACACCGTCGAAGGCGGCCGGGCCGTTGCGCACCGCCTCGATGGCGGCGGCGGCGACCTGCGGGTCGACGCCGCGGGTGTGCACGGCGACACTGGCCGGCTTGCGTTCCAGCCGGATGCCCGGGTGGTCGGCGGCGATCTCGCGCAGCGCGTTGCGCACCTGGGTGCGCACCGCCACCAGTTCGGGGGAGAGCCGCTCGACGAAGCCGATGTCGAACTCGGAGCCGTGGCTGCCGACGAGGTGCACCTCGCTGGGCAGCCGGGAGAGCGCGGCCAGGTCGCGCAGCGCCCGGCCGGAGACGACCGCCACGCTGGTCTGCGGCAGCGCGGCGAGGGCGCGGATCGCGGCCACCGACTCGGGCAGCGGTACGGCCGTGCTCGGATCCTCCACGATCGGCGCCAGCGTGCCGTCGTAGTCGCAGGCGATCAGGAGCTGGGGCACCCGGGCGATCCGGCCGATGGCGGATCGCAGCTCGGGGTCCATCACCCCGGTGGCGGTCGCCGCTCCGTCGTTGACGGACGTGTTCACGCGGCCTCCGCCTCGGAGACTCCCAGCTCGGAAAGGAACGACTTGGCCCAGTGGCCCACGTCGTGGGTACGCAGGTGACGTTGCATTGTCCGCATCCGGCGGCGTGCCTCGGTTTTCTCCACGTGCACGGCCCGGAGCAGGGCGTCCTTGACCGCGTCCGGGTCGTGCGGGTTACACAGAAATGCCTGGCGCAGCTCCGTTGCTGCGCCAGCGAACTCACTGAGGACGAGCGCCCCGCCCTGGTCGGCGCGCGATGCGACGTACTCCTTGGCTACCAGGTTCATTCCGTCTCGCAGCGGGGTCACCATCATCACGTCGGCAGCAACGTACATCGCGGCCAGTTCACTGCGACTGTACGACTGATGCAGGTAATGCACCGCCGGCACGCCGACCCTGCCGAATTCGCCATTGATCCGACCAACCTCGCGCTCCACCTTGACCCGAAGTGCCTGGTAGTGCTCGACGCGCTCGCGGCTCGGCGTGGCGACCTGCACCATAACCGCGTCCGGGACTGTCAACTTTCCGTCAGCGAGCAGTTCGCGGAAGGCCTTGAGCCGCAACTCGATGCCCTTGGTGTAATCCAGCCGGTCCACACCCAGGATGATCGTCTTCGGGTCGCCCAGCTCGGCGCGGATCTGCTTGGCGCGGGCCTGGACCGCCGGATCGGCGGCCATCCGCTCCATCTCCTGCGTGTCGATCGAGATGGGGAAGGCGCCCGCCTTCACCTGCCGCCCGTCGACCTGGATCATCTGCCCCTCGTAGCGCAGCCCGAGCAGGTGCCGGGCCAGCCGGACGAAGTTCTGCGCGGCCAGCCGCTGCTGGAAGCCGACCAGGTCGGCGCCGAGCAGGCCGCGCAGGATCTCGGTGCGGAACGGCATCTGCATGAACAGCTCGATCGGCGGGAACGGGATGTGCAGGAAGAAACCGATCCGCAGGTCCGGTCGCAGCTCCCGCAGCATCGCCGGGACCAGCTGGAGCTGGTAGTCCTGCACCCAGACCGTCGCGCCCTCGGCCGCGACGTCCGCCGCGGCCTCCGCGAACCGCGCGTTGACCAGGCGGTACGCCTCCCGCCAGCGCCGCTTGTAGGCCGGCGTCTCCACGGCGTCGTGGTATAGCGGCCAGATCGTCGCGTTGGACTGGCCCTCGTAGTAGCGCTCCAGCTCTTCGGCGCTCAACGGGACCGGGTGCAGGCGGATCCCCTCCAGGTCGAACGGCTCGGGCGCGGCACCGGTGCCGCCAGCCCAGCCGACCCAGGTGCCCTGATGTTCGGCGAGCACGGGATGCAGCGCGGTGACCAGCCCTCCGGGGCTGCGTCGCCACTGTCGTCCCTCGGGTGTGCTCACCTCGTCGACCGGCAGACGGTTCGCCACTACGACAAAGGAGCTACGGACGGTCACGATCGGCCACCTCCGGGTACTGACGGGTCCACCGCGATGAGCGTACTGAGCGTAGCTGCGGCGTCTTGTGCCTCGTGCCGGAGTCTCCTACCCGCCCCGCACGTGCCGAAATCCCGTCGGTGATCTTGTCGACAGTCGCCGCCCAGGGGCGGTCTGATGTGTTCGAATTGATCTATTCCTTGTGTCTGCTTGTGGGTTTTCCGGGGGGCATCTCATAGCTGGCGGCCGCTGAATTCGAAAAAGTGAATTTTTGTCGGTCGACTGCGGCCTTAGGTCGGTCGCGGGTGATTGAAAGCGGTATCCCAGTGATGTCACCGACGGTCGGTCCTCATCGACGACGTCGTCGTAGCAGGTGCACGGTCGTGCACGGTCACCGGCAGTTCGTCGTCGACGAACGCGGACCTTCTCGCCGTTGAGGTCGACGTTGCCGGAGACAAAGTCCTCCGGGCGCTAATCGGCATCATCTGACTTTGCCTGGACCGGCCCTGGCCACCCGACTGGGCCGATTTTTGCTAGCGAACAGTTCGCCTGTCAGCGTGGGCCTTGCTGTTTGTGGCGGCCATGCTCGCCGTGCTGACCGAGGGAGTTGTGCGAAGTGTCCCGGTGCCGCGCGACTGGGGGCGGAGGGGGCGACGGCCGACGCCGCGTCGAGGAATCCCATGCGGCGGATCGTAGGGCGGCACCATCCAAGGACGAGTCCCAGGTTGCATATACCCGGTATCGCATTTGGTCCGCGCCTCCCGCCGAGGGCGCCGCAGGAGGCGCAGTCGTCGAGCGGGGAGGGAGTGCCGCTGGCGGCGGATTCCCGAGACGCCGACCCCTGGGCTCTGGCCGCCCCGCTCTGCCGGATCGGCGCAGCTGCTCAGTGAACCAGGCGCGCGTCACCAAAACGCCCGGGTCCATGGTGAAAGGAATTCTGTGTGCAACGAGCCAGTTGCGGAGGTCTCTCGATTCGTCGCTTTTCGTGCCGCTCGTTAATCCTTTGAGAAGGTTGTAGAGCTGTTTTTCTTCTGGCGTCGCATGTTCGTGAGGGAGTGGCACATCACCATATTGGCTGATGAATGTTCCTATTCGTTCCAGTTTTTCGGTCAACGAGGGTGGGTTGTTACCGCTTCTGTTGTGGTGACGTGTGCGGGAGGGCGAGGGGAGATCTTTTTCAGGCATGGCTCTCCGGGATGAGGGGCACCTGCAACCGTGCGCTGACATAGTAACGGAGCGAGCTGCCCGCTGGTTCACAAAGGAGATCGTGGGTGTCCGGGCAGAGGCGTCGTCGTGGAACGCGCGGATCACTAGGTGTCCCGCACCGGGTTTGATGGAGGCATCGAAACCTGGGAGGAACACCAGCGATGCCGGCACCGAAGAAGTACAACGATGAGCTGCGTGAGCGTGCGACCCGGTGGCGATCGAGGCTCGCCGGGATACGGTGTCCGCGGTCGGAGCGATCCGCCGGATCGCGGGCCAGCTCGGGGTCCACCCGGAGGCTTGCGTACGTGGGTGAAGAAGGCCGAGGCCGACGCCGGTGACCGTCCGGGCACCACCAGTAGCGACGCCGAACGCCTCGCCGCGCTGGAACGGGAGAATCGTGAGCTGCGGCGGGCGAATCAGATCCTTAAGTCCGCGGTGATCGAGCAGGTCCACGCGGCCAACTATGGCGTCTACGGCGCCCGCAAGATGCGGCACGAGCTGCACCGCCAGGACGGCTCCTACGACAACGTCATGGCCGAGGCGTTCAACTCCCTCTACAAGGCTGAACTCGTCCGCAACCGCGGTCCGTGGCGCGGGCTCGACGACCTTCACCGGTGAGTTGGAAGCCCGCCTGCCGTACGCCTGCCGTAGCGCACGCCGGGTCCGCTCGCCGGCCATTCGCTCGCGCACGCTGTCGGTGACGAATGCCGAGACGTTGGCCTCCTTCGCCAACCGCTCCGCCACGTCGTCGGGCACGCTGATGGCGATCTTCTCGGTCATACCACGGGCGCTAGCCAGTAATACTGGTGCTGGTAACGCAGCACGCGGCGTACTCCTGGGGCGGGGTGATGTGGGCGAAGCGCGCCGTACCTGTCAGGATTGACGATGGCGTGCGCGCGGCCGGCTCCCGGCCGGCGGCAGCGGGCGGTCCTCGCAGCCCGCGCCCGCGCCCGATCAGGCGACAGCAATCCGACGGAGGTAGCCCGCACCGTGGCCCAGTACATCTACGTCCTGGAAAAGGCGCGCAAGGCGCACGGCGACAAGGTCGTGCTCGACAACGTGACGCTGAGCTTCCTGCCGGGGGCCAAGATCGGTGTGGTCGGTCCGAACGGCGCCGGTAAGTCCAGCCTCCTCAAGATCATGGCAGGGCTGGACAAGCCGAGCAACGGCGAGGCCCGGCTGATGCCCGGCTACACCGTCGGCATGCTCGCCCAGGAGCCCCCGCTCAACGACGCCAAGACGGTGCTCGGCAACGTCGAGGAGGCGGTCGCCGAGACCAAGGCCAAGCTGGAGCGGTTCAACAAGATCGCCGAGCAGATGGCGACCGACTACTCCGACGAGCTGATGGAGGAGATGGGCAAGCTCCAGGAGGAGCTGGACCACGCCGACGCGTGGGACATCGACTCCAAGCTCGAGCTGGCCATGGACGCGCTGCGCTGCCCGCCGCCGGACGCCGACGTGACCCAGCTCTCCGGTGGTGAGCGCCGCCGCGTCGCGCTCTGCAAGCTGCTGCTGGAGGCGCCCGACCTGCTGCTGCTCGACGAGCCCACCAACCACCTGGACGCGGAGAGCGTCTCCTGGCTGGAGCAGCACCTGGCCAAGTACGCCGGCACCGTCATGGCGATCACCCACGACCGGTACTTCCTGGACAAGGTCGCCGGCTGGATCCTGGAGCTGGACCGCGGCCGGGCCATCGGCTACGAGGGCAACTACTCCACCTACCTGGAGAAGAAGGCCGCCCGGCTGGCCGTCGAGGGCCGCCGCGACGCGAAGATGAAGAAGCGCCTCACCGAGGAGCTGGAGTGGGTCCGCTCCAACGCCAAGGCCCGGCAGACCAAGTCCAAGGCCCGTCTGGACCGGTACGACGAGATGGCCACCGAGGCGGAGAAGACCCGCAAGCTGGACTTCGAGGAGATCCAGATCCCGCCGGGCCCGCGCCTGGGCAGCACCGTCATCGAGGCGAACGGTCTCAGCAAGGGCTTCGGCGACCGGCTGCTGATCGACAACCTGTCGTTCTCGCTGCCGCGTAACGGCATCGTCGGCATCATCGGCCCCAACGGCGTCGGCAAGACCACGCTGTTCAAGACCATCGTCGGGCTGGAGGAGCCGACCGGCGGCGAGGTCCGGGTCGGCCCGACGGTCTCGCTGTCGTACGTCGACCAGAACCGGCAGGGCCTCGACGGTGACAAGACCGTCTGGGAGGTCGTCTCCGACGGGCTGGACTACCTGATGGTGGGCAAGGTCGAGATGCCGTCGCGGGCGTACATCGCCGCGTTCGGCTTCAAGGGCCCGGACCAGCAGAAGCCGACCAAGGTGCTCTCCGGCGGCGAGCGCAACCGGCTCAACCTGGCGCTGACCCTGAAGATCGGCGGCAACGTCATCCTGCTCGACGAGCCGACGAACGACCTGGACGTGGAGACCCTCTCCAGCCTGGAGAACGCGCTGCTGGAGTTCCCCGGCTGCGCCGTGGTCATCTCCCACGACCGGATGTTCCTGGACCGGGTCGCCACGCACATCCTGGCCTGGGAGGGCGACGACCAGGACCCGGCCAGGTGGTTCTGGTTCGAGGGCAACTTCGAGGCGTACGAGAAGAACAAGATCGACCGCCTCGGCGCGGAGGCCGCCCGGCCGCACCGGGTGACCTACCGCAAGCTGACCCGCGACTGACCGGCCGACATGGTGTCTGACCGGTTCGTCTACCACTGCACACTGCGCTGGTCCGACCTGGACGCGTACGGCCACATCAACAACTCGCGCTTCCTCACCCTGTACGAGGAGGCCCGGGTGGCGTTGATGTTCGCCGGTGGCCGCGCCTGGGGGGTCGGCTCGTTCGCCGACGGGGTGGTGATCCGCCGGCACGAGGTCGACTATCTCCGGCCGGTGGACTACGCGCTGGGTCGGGCCACCGCCCAGGCCGCGCCCACGGTCCGGATCGAGCTGTGGGTGGAGGAGATCAGGGCCTCCCGGTTCACCGTCGCCTACGAGCTGTACGACGGTGACGTGCTTGCCAGTCGGGCCCGTTCGGTGCTGGTCCCGTTCGACCTGACCCGTCAGGTGCCCCGGCGGATCACCGCCGAGGAGCGGGAGTTCCTGCTGACCTACGCCCCGCAGGGCGGCGTGGCGTGACCCGGCCCGGTGCGACCGGAGCGGGTGGGGTGACATCGTCGACGCACGACCTCGCCGGGTCGGCCGACGCGGGGGCGTTCCTGGCCCGCCTGGTCCGGCTGGAGCCGGGTGCGCCGGTCCGGCTGCGGCCGGCCGGCGCGCCCGGCCGCGTCGCTCTCTGGGCGCGGCTGCCGTGGCAGGTGCTGGTGGTGCGCACGGTGGCCGGTGGGCCGGTCGACGGCGCCCCCGACGACGTCACGGTGGCCGCCGCGGAGCTGCTCGCCGAGTTGGAGCGTGGCGGCACGACGTTACCGACCCGTCGGGACGCGCAGTGGCGGTGGCCGCTGCCGCCGGCGCGCAGCCGACCGGTGGAGGTGCTGCCCGCCGCCGAGCTACGTCGGATCGCGGACGCCGCCGCCGGCACCCTCCGCACCGCGAGCCAGGAGGGTGTGGCCGGCCGGGCGGTCGGTCAGCGTGCCCTGCGGGACGCGCTGCTCGATCACGTGGCGGTGGTGGTCACGCCCGACGGACCGCCGGCGGCGCCGGTGGAGGTGCCGCAGCGGCTGGTGCAGGGGCTGGTTCGGATGGGTTTCCTCGGTGCCGCCGCCGGCCCGGTCGCCGGCGCGGACGAGCCGACCGTGCAGGTACGGGTGGCCGGCCGATGGGTTGGCCTGGTGGGACCATACGGAGCGGCCTGGTTGCAGAAGGCCACCGACCTCGCCTTAACACCCCTCGGGACTCATCCGAACGGATGACCCATGGTCATTCTTCTGGGCTGGGGCGGTCGTTGGGGGGATGCTTCAACCCGGCTGTCCGGGTACCGTCCATCCTCGGATCCAACGCACCGTAGGCGACTGGATCCGCTGGGGAGTGAGGTGCGCGAGCGATGCCGTGGTGGTCATGGCGCCCCGGTCCCGCCGACGGCGGCGATCCGGAAACCCGAAGCGGGATCACAGTGGAGAGCGCGGTCCGGGTCGGACCGCCCAGCCCCCGCCAGCCGGGGGACGACTGCCCGTCCAACGATCGACCCGTCCTGACGGAGATGCCCGCAACCGTCGAGCCGGTCAGTCTGCGCAGAGTCTGTGACGCGCTCGACCTGCTCGACGTGCGTTACCTGGCCGACGGCGACGGCAACCTGCTGGCCATGTGGGAGCGGCACGCCGTGCTGGTCGCCCTCGAAGGGCCGGAGGACGAGATTCTGGTGATGCGGGCACGCCCGCACGCCACCGTCCCGCCGGACTGGGCCGACCGGGCCTACCGGGTGGTCAACGAGTGGAACCACACCCGCCGGTTCTGCAAGGCGTACATCGGCGATCCGACGGAGCGCGGGCAGCTGCCGATCTACGCCGAGCTGCAGGTGCCGCTCGGCGCCGGCACGCACGACGCGCTGCTGGTCGAGATGCTCGACTGCGGCGCGGCGGTGGCCACCAGCTTCGTGGACTGGCTGCACGACGAGGGCGCGCTGCTCTGAGGCCGCCCCGGGTCGGGCGGGTCAGACGCCGTGGGCCGGATCTTCCTCGACGTTGACCATGAAGTACGCGGCACGCTCCAGGTAGTCCCAGAGCGTGCCGGCGATCTCCGGCTCGAGGTCGAGGCGGTCCACGGCGCGGCGCATGTTGCGCAGCCAGGCGTCCCGCTCGGCCGCGCCGATCCGGAAGGGCGCGTGCCGCATCCGCAGCCGTGGGTGCCCGCGCTGGGCGGAGTACGTGTTCGGCCCACCCCAGTACTGCATCAGGAACAGGGTCATCCGGTCCGCGGCCGGGCCCAGGTCCTCCTCCGGGTACATGGGCCGCAGCAGGGGATCGGTGGCGACGCCGGCGTAGAACTCGTCGACCAGCTTGCGGAAGGTGGGCTCGCCGCCGACCGCCTCGAAGAGGGTCGTCGACGCGCCGGGACGGTCGGATTCACCTGCGGGGTTCACCGCTCCATCCTGCCAGGTGCGTCCCGAGCCGGCCCGACCCGTACGCCGTGGGTCGGGTCACGCCCGAGCCGCGGACGGGACGTCGGGTCAGGTCACCGCGTGCCGGCGGTGGCCCTTGCCGGCCTGGGGTTCGTCCACCGGCTTGCCGCCGGTGGGTCGGCCACCCGGGGTGGCCGTCTGCGCCGCGCTGGCCGCCTGCGCGGCGTTGGCCGTGACGGCCGCCGCGATGGCGTTGTCCACCGTCTGCTGGTCCGGCCAGCGCAGCGCGGCCACCAGCATCAGCAGCACCCCGGCCGCGCTCCACACCCCCACCACCACCGGGATCGAGAACCGGTCGGCGAGCAGCCCGGTGGCCAGCACCGCCACCCCCTGGATGACCTGGACCCCGGTGGCCATCACACCGAACGCGCGGGCCCGGAACTCGGCGCGCAGGGCCTGGACGAACAGGCCGTTGGCCATCGGCAGCATGCCGGCGACCGCGAACCCGCAGAGCGCGGCGAGCAGCGCCACCACCGGTGGGGCGGGGTTGAACAGTGCCGGCACCAGCGCCAGCGGCGCGAGCACGGCCAGGGGCCGCATCAGGGCCAGTCGGCGGGACGGAGCGAACAGTCGGCTCACGAGCAGCCCGCCGAGGATGAATCCCAGCGGATTCGCCACCATGATCAACGCTTGCGCCAGGCCCGCGTCCATCCTGCCGCCGTCCCGGTTGGCCCAGCCCGCGGCCAGCCCCTCCGGGACGATCGAGAAGAGCATCGCGCTGAACACCAGCACCGCGATGGCCCGCAGCACCGGCGTCCGGAACACGATCTGGAAACCCTGGGTGGTCTCCCGGAGCAGGTGGCTGCGGTGGGCGCTGGTCATCACCGGGAGCCGATCCTGGACGCCGAAACGCACCAGTAGCGCCGAGACGGCGAACGTCGCCGCGTTGATCAGCAGCGCGGCGGCCGGGTTGATCGCGGCGACGGCGGTGCCGAGCAGGTAGCCGACGACCTGCGCGGCCTGCCCGACGCTGCTGTTCAACGACAGGCCGACCACCAGCCGGTCGCCGGCGAGGATCTGCGGCAGCAGGGCGGACTTCGCCGCCTGGCTCGGCGGGTTGGCCAGCGTGGCCGCGAAGATGAGCACCAGCACCGCCTGGACCGGCAGGTTCGGGATGGCGATGAGCAGCATCAGCGCCATCCGGATCACGTCACACGTGACCATCACCCGCCGGTACGGGTATCGCTCCGCCAGCGCGGCGAGCAGTGGGCCACCGAGCAGCCAGGGCAGGAAGCTGACGGCGAACGCGGCGGCGGAGAGCGCGACGGACCTGGTCTGCTGGTAGACGAGGAGGGTGACGGCGGCCTTCGCCAGGTAGTCACCGACCCACGAGAGGGCCCCGGCCGTGAAGACAGCACGGAACTCGCGCTGGGCGAACACTTCGCGAAAAGTGGCCGGGCCTTCCGCGGAAGGTCGCTCGTCGGGCACCGTCGCCTCCATCGGCTCCCGGGGCACCGCTCGTGGCAGCCCGGCCGGGAACACTCGTCAGATCTACGGATCAGCGAGGATGTGACCACGCTCCGGCGGGAACGCGTGCACCGGATTCTGCCCGATAGTCTGACAACTAGCTAGGGCGAACGGCTCGTTCGTCGCATCCCCGACTGAACGAACGGACGATACCTGAGGGGCCGGCCGGCCCGCGACCCCTGGATCGCCGGACAGGTTGCCCGGGTCAGGTGGCGCCACCCTGACCGGTCTCCCCCTCGCGCAACGGGCGGCTCGACGCGCCCGGATAGATGCGGGCCGCGGCGATCTGGGCGGTGATCCCCGAGTTCTCCAGCGCCTCCGCGAGCCGTCGACGCAGCTCACGGCCCACCGCGAACTGCCCGTCGGCGGTCGTCTTCACCACCGTCCGGATCACCGCGCCGTCCACCGTCATCTGCTCGACGCCCAACACCTCCGGCGCCTCCACGATCTCCGGCGACAACTCCGGGTCCATCGCGATCGAGGCGGCCGCGGTCCGCAGGACGGCGGTCGCCTCCTCGGTACTGCTGAACCCGATCGGCAGGTCGACCACCACCAGGGCCCAGCCCTGGCTCTTGTTGCCCACCCGGATGATCTCGCCGTTGCGGATGTACCAGAGCACCCCGCGACCGTCACGCACGGTGGTGACCCGCAGGCCGACCGACTCCACCACGCCCGTCGCCTCGCCCAGGTCGACGTTGTCGCCCACCCCGTACTGGTCCTCGATGAGCATGAACAGGCCGGCGATCAGGTCCTTGACCAGACTCTGCGCGCCGAAGCCCAGCGCGACGCCGGCGATACCGGCGCTGGCCAGCAGCGGCGCCAGATCGAAGCTGAACTCCCGCAGGATCATCAGCAGCGCGATTCCGAAGACGAACGCGGTGGTCAGGCTGCGCAGTACCGAACCGATCGCCTCGGCGCGCTGCCGTCGTCGTTCCGGCACGAACTCGGCCGGGTCGACCGCGGCGGTCGGCACCCGCTCGCGCAACGGCCGGAGCATCGTCGGCACCGCACCGTCGGTGGTGGTCCGGACCAGCCGGTTGATCGTGCGGTGCAGCGCCCAGCGGGCCACCATCGCCAACGCCACGATCAGCAGCACCCGCAGCGGTTTGAGCAGGATCCAGTAGCTGCCCTCGGCGAACCAGGACGACCTGGTGATGTTGTAGATCCATTCGCAGGAGGTACTGCCCTGGCAGTTCACCGACCCGGCGGTGGACAGGGCGAGGGGCGTCACGCTGGCGGCACTCACCCTGTCTTCGTACCGCAACGGGCCCGAGCGCCCGCCGCCGACCCACCGGCCGGGTGACCTTAGAGCGACCGGCAATAGGCGTCACGTGAGTCGGCGGGTTGTCGGTCGGGTGTCCCAGCGATAGAGCGTGCGGGCTCGTTGGATGAGTTGACGGATCGTGACGATCGCGGCGGCCAGGTACAGGTAGAAGTCGATGATCGCCGCGTTGCGGTCGGTGCAGCGGCGGATCTTGCCGAAGCCGTTCAGCCACGAGTTCGTGCGCTCGACCACCCACCGCTTGCCGATCTGGATCGGGGCGGGCACGCCCTTGCGGGCGATCTGTGCGTCGAAGCCGATCTCGTCGAGCAGCTCACGGGTGCGCTGGCTGTCGTAGCCGCGGTCGAGGTGGGCGGTGACCTGCTGCGGCCAATGATGGCGTAGTTGGGTGCTGCACTGCTCGAAGGTGTCGCGTAGCAGCGGGGAGTCGTGTCGGTTGGCCGGGGCGCCGGTGATCCCGAGGGGGATGCCGTAGCCGTCCACACCGGTCGAGCGCTTCATACCGCCCTTGCCGCGGTCGACCGGTGAGCGGCCGGCCCGGTCTCCGCCGCAGGGTGCCTTGGTGATCGCGCCGTCGGCACTGACGTCGGCCAGGTCCAGGCCTGGTCCAGGCCGATCATCTGGACGCCTACGTCCAGATGATCGGCCTGGACCTGCTCACCGAGACCGGCGTCAGCCCACGAGCGCAGACGGCGACGGATGGTCCGGTCCAAACAACCCGCCGAGGCGACGCGTTCATAGCCGGATCGATCGACCAAAGCGGCGATGACGTGCTCGAACACCACCCGGTCCGGGATCCGTCGACGGTGACAGCCCAGCGGATGGGCCGGATCGAACTCAGGTCGCTCAGGCCACAACGCGGCGAACTGGACCCACACGGGTTCGAGCAACGATGATGGCGGCACAGGCACGGAACTCCATCGGTCACAGAGCGTCAACAACTCCGATGATCAATGGACCCGTGCCTGCTGCCTTCCCGCAGGTACCCGCATGTCCAGATCTTGAACCTATTGCCGGTCGCTCTTACTGAGCCCTGCCCCGCCCCGACTGCGCGCCTCCTCGGCCGAACTGTTGCTGCTGAGGGGAAGGGTGCTGGCCAGAGGTCAGCTGCGGATGTGGCCGTGCAGCCGCAGCGAACCTTGACGGTGTCCCTGCGGCAGCAACGAGGGCATTTGTGCCGCCTGGTGCGGTGGGTGCCGGTGCCACCCGGCGAGGGCCTGGCGGGGGGAGAGTTGGGTACCGCGCAGTCCACTGCTGCTCCGGGTGCTCCGGGCTCGTGGAAGGGTTGTCCCGCACCCGCTCCTGCGCGGGTCGATCCAGTCTTGCCCGAGCAAGTTTTTTCCGCTGCGCGTCCAGCTTTTGTTGGCGCTGTTGCTCTTGCTCGTGTTTGTTCTGTCGCCATTGCCCATAGTCCGTCACAAAACCTCTGCGTACCATCAGTTGGGTCTCAAGCACAACCTGTAATTGCTGCTGGGTCTGACTCAGGTCGGTCTGCATCTGCGAAAAAGTTTCCCGCTCCCGCTCCACCTGCCTCGCTAATTCCTGCTGCTCCCGCTCCCGCCGTTGCGCCATGTCGTGGGCTCCTTACTGCATCGTCTTACTGCATCGTCACCCGCTAAACGCGCGCATCGCGTATCCGGTTCAGAGCGCGTTTTAGATATGGGTTGGTCGGGTGTGTCGCACAGCGGGTCCGATCGGTGAGCGCAACTCTGTCGGTAGGCAGGCATGGATCGAGTGCGGCGCTACCCCTCTGACCCGACCGACGCCGAGTGGGAGATCATCGAGCCGATGCTGCCGTCCCCGCAGTGGATGGGCAGACCCGAGAAGCATCCCCGGCGGGCCGTCATCAACGCCATCTTGTACGTGGTGCGCACCGGTTGCGCGTGGCGGTACCTGCCGGTCGACTTCCCGCCGTGGCAGACCGTGTACGCGCATTTCACCCGGCTGAACAGGCGGGGTGTGACCGAGCGGATCCTGGCCGAGCTACGGGAGCAGATCCGGGTGGCACACGGCCGCGAGCCCGGGGCCGACGGCGGGGATCATCGACTCGCAGAGCGTCAAGGGCGCTGACCCGGTGCCGCAGGACTACCAGAAGCAAGATTAGTGCGTGCAATCCGGGGTCCGATCAGGGACTATTGGCGCAACGGACGTCGGTGATCGGCCCGGCGTCGACCGTGTGGGTCGTCATGCCCGGCCCCGGTCGACGGCGGTACGCAGCAGCCGCTGAACCGGGAGGGTGAGCGCGATGCCTGACATACGACCCACGGTGGGCTCCGGCGCGTTGGTCCTCAACGCCACCTACGAGCCGCTGTGTGTCGTGTCGGTGCGCCGAGCCGCGATTCTCGTCCTGTCCGCGAAGGCGGTCTGTGTCGCCGACGGCGACGGCATCCTGCACAGTGCCCGGGACGCGCTCCCGGTGCCGTCGGTGGTGCGGCTGACCCGCTTCGTGCGCGTGCCGTACCGCACGCACGTCGGGCTGTCCCGGCGGGCGATCTTCGCTCGGGACGGCTGGCGGTGCGCCTACTGCCGGGGCCCGGCCGAGACCATCGACCACGTGTTCCCCCGCAGCCGGGGTGGCCGGCACGCCTGGGAGAACGTGGTCGCCGCGTGCGCCCGCTGCAACCACACCAAGGGCGACAAGACGCCGGCCGAGCTGGGCTGGCGGCTGCACGCGCTGCCGGCCGCGCCGAAGGGCACGGCCTGGCGGGTCCTCGGGCACCGCGCGCCCGACCCCCGCTGGGCCGACTGGCTCGACCTGCGGGAGCCCGAAGCCGCCGCCTGACGCTCCGGCCGCTATCGGTCGCCGTAGTGGTACCGGCAGGCCACGATCTCGACGTCTTCCTTGGTGATCCGATACACGAGCCGGTGTTCGCGATCGATCCGGCGGGACCAGAAACCGGACAGCTCGCCCCGAAGATGCTCCGGCTTTCCGATGCCCTCGTATCCGTTGCGGATCACGTCGGCGATGAGATCGTTGATGCGCTTGACCAGCTTTCGGTCCGTGTGGCTGAGGTACTGGCTCCACGCCGTGGCGGTGAAGACCAGCCTCATGCGACGTCTCGTACGGTGGCCGGGTCGATGAGATCCCGCTCGGCCGCGTCGCCCGCCTCCAGTTCCGCTATCGATCGACGCAGCGCGGCGGCGTTGCTCGGACTGCGCAGGAGGTATTCGGTCTCCTTCATCGACTCGTACTCCGCAAGCGGCACGATCACCACGGGCTCGTGGCCGGAACGGGTCACCACCACTTCCTCGGCGTCGTTGATGACGCTGTCGAGCTCGGCGGCCAGGTTCTGCCTGAGCTGGGTGAAGTTCACGGTCCGCATGGCCACCTCCGAATAGGTACAGAAAACTGTACCTCGCGACTGGCGCGACTCAACGACCCGCACGGGCCTTCACCAGGGACGCGAAGACCACGACATTGTCCGAGTAGCCGGTCTCGCCGCCGACCCAGCGACCTCCGCAGGTGATCAGTCGCAGGCTCGGGCGGCTGAAGTCGCCGTACACCTCGTCGACCGGCAGCCGACCCTTGTCGAACCGTTCCACCGAGTCCACCTCGAAGACCGCCACGCTGTGGTCGGTGCGGGTCACCTCGATCTGGTCGCCGTTGCGCAACTCGCGGAGCTGGTGGAAGACCGCCGGACCGCTGGTGGTGTCGACGTGGCCGACGATCACCGCCGGGCCGTACTGGCCGGGTGTGGGGCCCTGGTCGTACCAGCCGGCCTCCTGGGCGTGGCTGGCGTCCGGCACGGCGATGGTGCCGTCCGCGGCGATGCCCACGCCATGCACCGGCGCCTGAAGGTCGATCTCACCGATGGCCAGGCTCGTCGGGCGGCTGGCCGGCAGCACCGGGAACTTTTTCGGCGGCGGCCGCAGGCCGGCGCTGAGTCGGTCGGGCAGGAGGCTGACCCCGGTCACCCGCTCGACGCCGAGCATCGCCACGATCAGCACCATCAGTGCGGCGATGGCCAGCACGGGCACTCCCGGCCCGGTGCCGAAGCGGCGGCGGGTCAGCGCCGATCCGGCCGTCCCGCTCGCCGGCAGCGGACGGGTGGCCGGATCGGTGGTGGCGACACCGGCCGACGCGGCCTGGCCGGCGACCACGCGCAACCGACCGCAGGCGCGGGCCACCAGCCGGCCGGAGGCGCGCAGTGCCGGCCCGGCGCGGAAGCGGGCGCGGCGATCCGGCCGCGCACGCGCGGATCTGCGGGTCATGGTTGGTCCGGCTCAGGAGCCGGCTCCGGTCCGGCGCCGTCCGCCCGCCATGCCGAGCGCGACCGCGGTGGCCACCAGGGCCACGCCGCCGAGCACCAGCAGCGAGCCGGTGCCCCGGCCCCCGGCGGTCCCGCCGCCCCCGGTCGCCGGTCCCTTGCTGGGCGAGGCCATGTTCAGCACGTTCAGCGTCGTCGACGCCGTCTGGCCGTTCTGGCAGCGCAGGTCGACCGCGTAGTCACCGGGTTCCTTGGTGCCCGCAACGGTGACCTCCCCCTTGAGGAAGCCGTTGTCCGGTCTGAGTATCACGTGCCCGAACGCGTCGGAGTGCACGTTGGCCTGCCGATCGTTGTTGTTGTCGCAGCTCGCGCGGATCGTGACCCGGCTGCCGGCCGGGACGCTGTTCGGGGTCACCTCGACGAACGTGTTCTCGCCGGCGCGTGCCGGCGCGACCGTCATCAGGACGAACGCCGCGACCAGCCCGACCAGTGTCAGTGCGGACGAGAGCGCGCGGTTGATCGTGCGGATTCCCTGCATGATTTCCCCCCAACCGGCGACGACCGCCGGAACCCTCCCCTGGGCACGCGCTGCTTTCCCCCTGACGCAGGGGCAAACCACGGGTCGGGGTGGGTCAGCGGCGGCGGAGGGTGTCGCCGGGTGGGACCGGGGTGATCGGCTGCCAGTCCAGCGGGGACGACAGGACCATCGTGCTCGACGGCTGGCCGTACGGGGCGAGTCGGTCGATGACGCCTTCGAACTCGCCGATCGAGCCGGCGGCCACCTTCAGCATGCTGCACGCGTCCCCGGTGATGCGGTGGATCTCCAGGATCTCCGGCCAGCCGGCCACCGCCGGGTCGTGCAGGATGCAGCGCGCCCCGTAACAGGACATCCGGATCAACGCGACCACGGTGCGGCCGGCCCGGGTCAGGTCGACGTGGGCGTGGTAGCCGGTGATCACACCGGATTCCTCGAGCCGGCGGACCCGCTCCGCGACCGCTGGTGGGGACAGGTGCACGCGCCGGGACAGCTCACTGAAGGAGAGCCGCGCGTCGGCCTGCAACTCGCGCAGCAGCGCCCAGTCCATGTCATCCACGCTCAGACCTTACTTTCGTGAACCCGACTCGCCTAGCTGCCTTCGGTTTGCGAGCCACAGCCGAGAAGAGCCGTTGATCCGGCATTCCGTAGGCCGATCCGACCGCGGGATCATGACGTCGGCCAGTCCGGGGGAGGGAGTCCAATGGTGGATCAGACGGAGCGGCGGGTGCCGAACCGCCCCGCCACGGTGCGACCGGTGACCCCGCGGCAGCGGGCCGCCCGCGCCGCCCGCAACGGCGGTGAACCGACGCTGGAGTTCGCCGAGCGCGTGCCGTACGACGCGTACGTGCAGGCCAGCACCCTGCACCAGTTGCAGCAGCCGCTCAGTACCGACCCGGGCGAGATGTCGTTCCTCATGGTCAGTCAGATCATGGAGTTGTACTTCGGGCTGACCTGCCACGAGTTGCGCGAGACCCAGCGGCTGCTCCGCGCCGACCAGGTGTGGGACGCGCTCGCCCCGCTGCGCCGCGCGGCCCTGCACCTGGAAGGGCTCAACGCCGCCTGGCAGGGCCTGCGCTGGATGACCCCGGCCGATTTCAACCGGTTCCGCAACCTGCTCGGCGAGGGCTCCGGCTTCCAGTCGGCCATGTACCGGCACCTGGAATTCCGGCTCGGGCTGCGCGACCCGGCGCTGATCCGGCCGTTCCGCCGGCAGACCGAGGTGCACGCCGCGCTGAGCGCCGAGCTGGCCGCCCCCAGCCTGTGGGACGACGTGGTCGCGCTGCTCGCGCGGCGTGGCTTCGACCTCCCCGCCGACCTGCTCGCCCGGGACGTGGCCGTGGAGCACGACCCGCACCCGTCCGTCGAGGCGGCCTGGGTACGCGTCTACGCCGACGCCGGCCCCGACAACCACCTGCGGCTGCTCGGCGAGGCGCTCAGCGGCGTCGCCGAGGAGTTCGGCGACTGGCGGTGGAACCACGTCAAGGCGGTGCAGCGAACAATGGGCGCCAAGGTCGGCAGCGGCGGCTCCGCCGGGCTGGCGTGGTTGCAGCGCAGCATGTCCCGGGTCGTCTTCCCGGAGCTGTGGTCGGCCCGTACCGCGATGTGACCGGAGAGCGAGACATGCACACCCCAGAACGAGAGGCGCACCGCCTCGACGAGGCCGACCCGGGCCACCGGCACCTGTTCCTCGTGCCGCCGGCCGACGGCGGCGACCACCCCGAGTCGGCGTACCTGGCCGGCAACTCGCTCGGCCTGCAACCCCGGGCCACCCGCGACGAACTCCTCGCCGACCTGGACGCGTGGGGGCGGCTCGGCGTCGAGGGGCACCTGGAGGCGCAACGCCCCTGGCTGCCGTACCACGAGCTGTTGACGGCGCCGGCCGCCCGACTGGTCGGCGCCCGGCCCGCGGAGACCGTGGTGATGAACTCGCTCACGGTCAACCTGCACCTGCTGATGGTCAGTTTCTACCGCCCGGCGGGTGCCCGCACCCGCATCGTCATCGAGGACGCCGCGTTCCCCTCGGACAGTTACGCGGTGCGCAGCCAGGCCCGGTTCCACGGCCTGGACCCGGACGACACGGTCATCCGGCTGCGCCCGCGCCCCGGCGAGGACGCCCTGCGCACCGAGGACGTCACCGACTACCTGGCCGCCGAGGGCGACCGGGTGGCGTTGGTGCTGCTCGGCGGGGTCAACTACCTGACCGGTGAGTTGCTGGACATCCCCGCGATCACGGCAGCCGGCCGCGCGGCCGGCGCGGTCGTCGGCTGGGATCTCGCGCACGCGGTGGGCAACGTGCCCCTCGCGCTGCACGACTGGGACGTCGACTTCGCGGCCTGGTGCTCCTACAAGTACCTGAACTCCGGGCCGGGTGCCCTCGCCGGTGTGTTCGTGCACGAGCGGCACCTCGGCGACGCGGACCTGCCCCGCTTCGAGGGCTGGTGGAGCACCGCGGCGGCGACCCGGTTCGAGATGACGCCGGTGTCCCGGCCACCGGCCACGGTGGAGGCCTGGCAGATCTCCAACCCGCCGATCTTCGCGATGGGTCCGGTGCGTACCTCGCTGGAGCTGTTCGACGCGGTCGGGATGCCCGCGCTGCGGGCACGCAGCCAGCGGCTCACCGGCTGGCTGGAGTCGCTGCTCGACGAGGTCACCGCCGACCGGCCGCTGCGCGTGGTCACCCCGCGCGACCCGGCCCGGCGGGGCTGCCAGCTCTCGGTCCGCATCGGCGCCGGCAGCGCCGCCGAGCTGACCAAACGCCTGCGGTACGAACACGGCGTCATCGCCGACGCCCGCGAACCGGACGTCGTCCGGTTCGCCCCGGTGCCGCTCTACTCCACCTACCTCGACTGCTGGCGGGCCGCCGCCGCCCTGGCGGCGACCGTGGGGCAGGTGAACCCGTGACGGCGCGACGCGACGAGATCGCGATCATCGGCGCCGGCCTGGCCGGCTGCCTGGCCGCCTGCTTCCTGGCCCGGCGCGGCTACCCGGTGGCCCTCTACGAACGACGGCCCGACCCGCGCAACGGCACGGCCGAGCGCGGCCGGTCGATCAACCTGGCGCTGTCCGAGCGTGGGCTGGACGCGTTGCGTCGGATCGGCCTGGCCGAACAGGTGATGACCGACGCGCTGCCGATGCGCGGCCGGATGATCCACCCGGTCCAGGGGGAGCCGCAGTTCCAGTCGTACAGCGCGGCCGGTGACCGGGCGATCAACTCGATCAGCCGGGGCGCGCTGAACAACGCGCTGCTGGACGCCGCCGCGGCACTGCCCGGCGTCCGGATCGTCTTCGACCACCGGCTGGTCGGGCTCGACCCGACCGACGGCGCCCTGAGCTTCGACACCCCGCAGGGCACGGTCGCCGCGAAGGCGTCGGTGGTGCTGGGCGCCGACGGCGCCGGGTCCGCGGTCCGTGCACAACTGCTGGCGTACGGGCTGCTGAGCGAGAGTGTGGACGTCCTCGACTACGGCTACAAGGAGCTGACGATTCCGCCGCTGGGCGGGGACTTCGCGCTCGATCCGGACGCGCTGCACATCTGGCCGCGCGGCACCTCGATGATGATCGCGCTGCCGAACCCGGACCGCTCTTTCACCTGCACGCTGTTCTGGCCCAACGAGGGCGCCGGCAGCTTCGCCTCGCTCGACGACCCGGCCGCGATCGTCGCGCACTTCGCGCAGCACTACCCGGACGTGGTGCCGTTGGCGCCGACCCTGCTCGACGACTACCAGCACAACCCGGTGGGTGTGCTCGGCACCGTCCGCAGCACCCCCTGGCAGGTCAACGGCACCGTCGGCCTGCTCGGCGACGCGGCCCACGCCATCGTGCCGTTCTACGGCCAGGGCGCCAACTGCGCCTTCGAGGACGTGGTGGAACTGGACCGCTGCCTCGACGAGTGCGCCGACGACTGGGCGGCGGCGCTGCCGCTGTTCCAGCGACGCCGGCAGGAGAACGCCGAGGCCATCGCCCAGATGGCGCTGACGAACTTCGTGGAGATGCGGGACAAGGTCGCCTCCCCGGTCTTCCAGCTGCGCCGCGAGGTCGAGCACGCACTGGAACGGGCACTGCCCGGCCGGTACGTTTCCCAGTACGAGCTGGTGTCCTTCTCCACCACCCCGTACGCCGAGGTGCGCCGCCGCGTCCGTCGGCAGCACCGCGTGCTCGGCGCGGTCGTTGGCGGAGCGGCGCTGCTGCTGGCCGGCGCGGTCGCGGCGGCACTCAGCCGAGGGAGGCGCGCGTGACGACACTCTGGGACTCCGCACTGATGACCGGCCACGCGCCGGCCGGGCCGCCGCGCCTGCGTAACTTCGTGGGCGGCGAGTTCGTCGACGGTGGGCCGACGTTCACCAAGGCCAGCCCGGTCACCGGTGAGCCGGTGTTCGAGGTCGTCGAGGCGTCGCGGTCCACGGTGGACGACGCGGTGGCCGCCGCTCGGGCCGCGCTGCGCGGTCCGTGGGGCCGGATGGGCGAGCGGGAACGCGCCGAGGTGCTGCGCCGGGTCGCCGACGAGCTGGAGCGCCGCTTCGACGACCTGGTCACCGCCGAGGTCGCCGACACCGGCAAGTCCATCGCCCAGGCCCGCACGCTGGACATCCCGCGTGGGGCGGCGAACTTCCGGGCGTTCGCGGAGATCGTGGCGACCGCACCGACCGAGTCGTTCACCACCGTCACCCCGACCGGCGGCCGGGCGCTCAACTACGCCCTGCGCAAACCGGTCGGCGTGGTCGCGGTCATCGTGCCGTGGAACCTGCCGCTGCTGCTGCTCACCTGGAAGGTCGCACCGGCGCTGGCCTGCGGCAACGCCGTCGTGGTCAAGCCCAGCGAGGAGACTCCCGCCTCGGCGACGCTGCTCGCCGAGGTGATGGCCGCCGCCGGCGTACCGGACGGGGTGTTCAACCTCGTGCACGGGTTCGGACCGGACTCGGCCGGCGAGTTCCTCACCCGCCACCCCGGCGTCGACGCGATCACCTTCACCGGCGAGTCGGCCACCGGCGGCGCGATCATGCGGGCCGCCGCCGACGGCGTGAAGGCGGTGAGCTTCGAACTGGGCGGCAAGAACGCCGGCCTGGTCTTCGCCGACGCCGACCTGGACGCCGCGGTGGCCGGGTCGGTGCGCTCCAGCTTCACCAACGGCGGGCAGGTGTGCCTCTGCACCGAACGCATCTACGTGCAGCGGCCGGTCTTCGAGGAGTTCACCGCCCGGCTGGCGAAGCGGGCCGGGGAACTGGCGTACGGCTGGCCGACCGACGAGGCCACCGCCACCATGCCGCTGATCTCCCACCAGCACCGGGCGAAGGTGCTCGGCGCGTACGAGCTGGCCCGCACCGAGGGTGCCGAGGTGCTCACCGGGGGCGGCACGCCCACCTTCGGTGACGCCCGAGACGACGGGTCGTACGTGCAGCCGACGGTGCTCACCGGCCTCGGGCCGGACGCCCGCACCAACCGGGAGGAGATCTTCGGCCCGGTGGTGCACGTCGCGCCGTTCGACACCGAGGACGAGGCGTACGCCCTGGCCAACGGCACCGAGTACGGCCTCGCCGCGACCGTGTGGACCCGGGACGTGGGTGTCGCGCACCGCGCCGGGGCCCGGCTGGACGCCGGCATCGTCTGGGTCAACACCTGGTTCCTGCGCGACCTGCGCACCCCGTTCGGCGGGGTGAAGGCGTCCGGCATCGGCCGGGAGGGCGGCGTGCACTCGCTGAACTTCTACTCCGAACTCACCAACGTCTGCGTGGACCTGTCGTGAGCCGTAGCGAGGGAGCGAGCGTGGACGCTGACATCGAGGCCGCCAACCGGGAGCTGGCCGACGCCCGCAGCACCGGCAAGCCGTGCCCGCCGCTGCGCGGTCGGTTGCTGCCGGAGGGCGACGTCGAGTCCGCGTACCGTGTGCAGCAGCTCCAGGCGCGGGCCTGGCAGGGCCGCGGCGAACGCCGGGTCGGCGCGAAGATCGGGCTGACGTCCCGGGCGGTGCAGGAGACCTTCGGGGTGTTCCAGCCCGACTTCGGGATGCTGACCGACGCGATGGCCGTCGGCGACGGGGTCGAGGTGGCCATCGACCGGCTGCTCCAGCCGCGGGTCGAGGCGGAGATCGCGTTCGTGCTCGACCGGGACCTCGCGGACCCGCAGATCACCACGGTCGACCTGATCCGCGCGGTCGACCACGTGCTGCCGGCGATCGAGATCGTCGACTCGCGGATCGCCGCCTGGGACATCTCCATCGTGGACACCATCGCCGACAACGCCTCCAGCGGGCTGTTCGTGCTCGGTACCACCCCGCGCCGGCTCGCCGACGTCGACCTGCGGCTGTGCGGGATGGTGCTGGAGCACGCCGGTGAGCCGGTCTCGGTCGGCGCGGGCGCGGCCTGCCTCGGCAACCCGCTGCACGCCCTGCAGTGGCTGGCGAGCACCCTCGCCCGCGCCGGTGACCCGCTGCGCGCCGGCGACGTGGTGCTCTCCGGGGCGCTCGGCCCGATGGTGCCGGTCACCCCGGGCGCCGCGTACGAGGCGCGGATCTCCGGGCTCGGCTCGGTACGCACCGCCTTCACCCGAGGAGAGACAGCATGAGCGTCGGCGTGGCGGTGCTGGGATCGGGAAACATCGGCACCGACCTGATGATCAAGGTGCTGCGGCTGAGTGACAGCCTGCGGATGGTGGCGTTGGCCGGCATCGACCCGGCCTCCGACGGCCTGGCGCGGGCTCGCCGCCTCGGCGTGGCCACCACCGCCGAGGGCGTGGACGGCCTGGTCGCGATGCCCGAGTTCGCCGACGTGGAGCTGGTCTTCGACGCCACCTCGGCCGGCGCGCACCGACGCCACGACGAGGTGCTGCGCGCGCACGGCCGCACCGTGGTCGACCTGACCCCGGCCGCGCTCGGCCCGTACGTGGTGCCGCCGGTCAACCTCGACGAACACCTGCACGAACGCAACGTCAACATGGTGACCTGCGGCGGCCAGGCGACCGTGCCGATCGTCGCCGCCGTGCGCCGGGTCACCCCGGTGGTGTACGGGGAGATCGTCGCGTCGATCGCGTCGAAGTCGGCGGGGCCGGGCACCCGGGCCAACATCGACGAATTCACCGAGACCACGGCCCGCGCCATCGAGGTGGTCGGCGGGGCCGAACGGGGCAAGGCGATCATCGTGCTGAACCCGGCGGACCCGCCGCTGCTGATGCGCGACACCGTCTACTGCCTCTGCCCGGACGTGGACGCCGACACCGACGCGATCGCCGCCTCGGTGGCGGACATGGTGGCGACGGTCCAGGAGTACGTCCCCGGCTACCGCCTCAAGCAGGACGTGCAGTTCGACCGGGTGCGGGCGTACCTGCCGACGCTCGGGCGGCAGCTCACCGCGTTGCAGGTGTCGGTCTACCTGGAGGTCTCCGGCGCGGGCCACTACCTGCCGGCGTACGCCGGGAACCTGGACATCATGACCTCCGCCGCGCTGCGCACCGCGGAGCGGCTGGTCGCCCTGCGCTCCTCGGAGGTGGCCGCGCCATGACCGACCTGTACATCCAGGACGTGACGCTGCGCGACGGCATGCACGCCATCGCCCACCGGTACACCGTCGAGCAGGTGCGCACCATCGCCGCCGCGCTGGACGCCGCCGGGGTGGCCGCCATCGAAGTGGCGCACGGCGACGGCCTCGCCGGCTCCAGCGTCAACTACGGCCACGGCGCGGCCAGCGACGCCGAGTGGATCTCCGCCGCCGCCGAGGTGCTGACCACGGCGAGGCTGACCACGCTGCTGTTGCCGGGCATCGGCACCATCGCCGACCTGAAGGCGGCAAAGGCGCTCGGGGTGACCAGCGTCCGGATCGCCACCCACTGCACGGAGGCGGACATCTCCGCCCAGCACATCTCCTGGGCCCGGGAGAACGGCATGGACGTGGCCGGGTTCCTGATGATGTCGCACATGAACGATGCGGCCGGGCTGGCCGGGCAGGCCAAGCTCATGGAGTCGTACGGGGCGCACTGCGTCTACGTCACCGACTCCGGTGGCCGGCTGCTGATGTCCGACGTGGCGCAGCGGGTCGACGCGTACCGGCAGGTGCTCGCACCGGAGACGCAGATCGGCATCCACGCCCACCACAACCTGTCGCTCGGGGTGGCCAACAGCGTGCTCGCCGTCGAGCACGGCCGGATCACCGGGTCCGCGCCGGCCGGCCCCGACGCGGTGCACGGCCGGACAGTCCGCGTCGACGCGTCCCTCGCCGGCATGGGCGCGGGTGCCGGCAACGCGCCGCTGGAGGTCTTCGTGGCGGTCGCCGAGCTGCACGGCTGGAAGCACGGCTGCGACGTGTTCGCCCTGATGGACGCCGCCGACGACATCGTCCGCCCGTTGCAGGACCGGCCGGTCCAGGTGGACCGGGAGACGCTCTCCCTGGGGTACGCGGGGGTCTACTCCAGCTTCCTGCGGCACGCCGAGCGGGCCTCCGCGAAGTACGGCGTGGACGTCCGGTCGATCCTCGTCGAGCTGGGTCGACGCCGGATGGTCGGCGGCCAGGAGGACATGATCGTGGACGTGGCACTGGACCTGACCGGCAAGGGTGACGCAGCATGATCGGACCAGACATCGCGGGGATCGCCGAGAAGCTGGCCGCGGCTGCCGACACGGCCACCGCCATCCCGCAGCTCGCCGCCGAGACGGGCCTCGACGTGGACGGCGCGTACGCCGTGCAGGCCGCGTTGCTCCAGCGTCGCCTCGACTCCGGTGAGCGGCTGGTCGGGCTGAAGATGGGGCTCACCAGCAGGGCGAAGATGGCCCAGGTCGGCGTGGACGAGGTGATCTGGGGGCGGCTCACCAACGCGATGCGGGTGCCCGACGGCGGCGGGGTGGATCCGGCCGCGTACATCCATCCCCGCGTCGAGCCGGAGGTGGCGTTCCTGCTGGACCGGCTGCCCGAGCCGGGCGAGCCGGTCGGCGACTTCGCCACGGCCGTCCGCGCGGTCGCCCCGGCCATCGAGCTGATCGACTCCCGGTACGCGGACTTCCGCTTCTCGTTGCCGGACGTCATCGCGGACAACACCTCGGCCGCCGCCTTCGTGATCGGGCCGTGGTCGCCGGTGCCGGCCGGGCTGGACAACCTGGGCGTGCTGCTGGAGGTCGACGGGCGGGTGGCGCAGGTCGGCTCGACGGCGGCGATCCTCGGCGATCCGCGCCGGGCACTCGACGAGGGCATCCGGCTGGCCGGCCGGCACGGGGTGCGGCTGGAGTCCGGCTGGGTCTTCCTGGCCGGCGCCGCCACCGCCGCGGTGCCGTTGCGTCCCGGGGCCCATGTCCGTGCCGTCGTCGAGAAGCTCGGCACGGCATCGCTGCGGGCCTCGTCGTGACCGCGCGGGTGGTGGCCGGCAAGGCCGTGCCGCGGGGAGCGTTTCCGCACGTCAAGGTCGCGGGTGGGTTCGTCTTCGTCTCCGGTACGTCGTCGCGGCGGCCGGACAACACGTTCGCCGGGGTGTCGGTGGACGAGTTCGGCACCACCGACCTCGACATCCGGGTGCAGACGCGAGCCGTGATCGAGAACATCGGCGACCTGCTGCGTTCGGTCGGCGCCGACCTCAGCGACCTCGTCCAGGTGACGACGTACCTGGTCACCATGAACGACTTCGGTGGTTACAACGAGGTCTGGGCGGAGTTCTTCGACGCGTCCGGTCCGACCCGTACGACGGTGGCGGTGCACCAGTTGCCGCACCCGCACCTGCTCATCGAGATCCAGGCCGTGGCCCTTCTTCCCTCGGGAGGTCAGTCGTGAGTGAGATCGCCGAGCCGTTCAGCTTTCCGGGCTGGATCGCGGACAACCAGCACCTGTTGAAGCCGCCGGTGGGCAACAAGGAGATGTTCCCCGGCGGGGACGACTTCATCGTGATGGTGGTGGGCGGTCCCAACCAGCGCACCGACTTCCACGTGGACCCGTACGAGGAGTTCTTCTACCAGGTCAAGGGCACCATGCACATCAACCTGATGACCCCGGAGGGGCCACGTACGGTACACGTCCGCGAGGGTCAGATGTGGATGCTGCCACGGAACACCCCGCACTCGCCGCAGCGGCCGGAGGCCGGCTCGATCGGTGTGGTCGTCGAGCGGGTCCGTGAGGAGGGCACGCTGGAGACGTTCCAGTGGTACTGCCCGGAGTGCGGGCACAAGGTGCACGAGGTGGAGTTGCAGGTCCGCGACATCGCGGCCGACCTGCCCCCGGTGTTCCAGGCGTTCTACGCCGACGAGGCGGCACGTACCTGCGCCAACTGCGGCACCCTGCATCCGGGCAAGGGCTGATGCCCGCAGGTGCGGTCGACGTGCACACGCACGTCGTACCCAAGGGGTGGCCGGACCTCGCCGGCGCGTGCGGCGGGTCCGGTTGGCCCTGGTTGCGGGTCGACTCCGAGCGCGCCGCCATGATCATGGTGGGGGAGACGGAGTTCCGCCCGGTCGGCGCCGAGTGCTGGGACGCCGAGCGCCGGCTGGCCGACATGGACGCCGACGGCGTGGACGTGCAGGTGGTGTCGCCGACCCCGGTCTTCTTCAGCTACGACCGCCCGGCCGACCAGGCGGTGAAGGTCGCCCGGATCTTCAACGACCTGACCCTGGAGGTCACCGCGGCCGGTGGCGACCGGCTGGTGCCGTTCTGCCAGGTGCCGTTGCAGGATCCGGATGCCGCCTGCGCCGAGCTGGACCGCAGCCTGGCCGCCGGGCACGTCGGCGTGGAGATCGGCAACCACGTCGGCGACCGGGACCTGGACGACGCGGGGGTGGTCACCTTCCTGCAGCACTGCGCCGAGGTGGGCGCGCCGGTCTTCGTCCACCCGTGGGACATGCCGGGCGGTCCCCGGCTGGACCGGTGGATGGCCCGCTGGCTCACCGGGATGCCCGCCGAGACGCACCTGTCGGTGCTGGCGATGATCCTGGGCGGCGTCTTCGACCGGGTGCCGGACACGCTGCGGATCTGCTTCGCGCACGGCGGCGGCAGCTTCCCGTTCTGGCTGGGCCGCGCCGACAACGCCTGGCACCGCCGCGGTGACCTGGTCCGGGGCGCGTCCGCCGGCCCGCCCAGCAGCTACCTCGACCGGTTCAGCGTCGACTCGGTGGTCTTCGCGGCACCCGCGCTGCGGCTGCTGGTCGACACGATGGGGGAGGACCGGGTGCTGGTGGGCAGCGACTACCCGTACCCGCTGGGCGAACGGCCGGCCGGCGCGGTGGTCCGTGCGGCCGACTTCCTCACCGACGCCCAGCGCGACAAGCTCCTGTCCGCCAACGCCCGGCGCTTCCTTGGCCGATCGGAGCCGTAGCGGCTGGATCGGCCACCGACAGCTCTACGAGCGTGATGCCGGTGAGTCATCTTGATGACTGACCGGCATCACGCTCGTCAGTACAAGGCCGGTGGGCTGTCCAGGCGACGTCGTGTCGAACGACAAAGGCCGGTCGCAGCGGGCAGGATGACGGCATGGCCGAGCCGCACGACCTGACCGCGTTGGAGCAGGCCGCCGCGATTACCCGCGGCGAGCTGTCCAGCGTCGAGCTGGTCGAGCACAGTCTGCGCCGGGTCACCGCGCTCGGCGACACCGTGGGCGCGTTCGTGACGGTCACACCCGAGCTGGCCCGCGAGGCCGCCCGCGCCGCCGACGCCGCACCCGTCGACCGGCGCGGCCCGCTGCACGGCGTCCCGACCGCGATCAAGGACCTGACCCTCACCGCCGGGGTCCGTACCACCTTCGGCTCGGCCGCCTTCGCCGACTTCGTCCCGCCGGTCGACGCCGACGTGGTCCGGTTCATCAAGGCCGCCGGCCTGGTCAGCCTCGGCAAGACGACCACCTCCGAGCTGGGCTGCTCGCTCTACTCGGAGGGCCGCGTCGCGCCGCCGGCCCGCAATCCGTGGCAGCTGGCGTACACCGCGGGCGGTTCCAGCGGCGGCGCGGCGGCGGCGGTCGCGGCCGGGTTGGTCCCGGTCGCCCAGGGCTCCGACGGCGGCGGGTCGCTGCGCATCCCGGCGTCGCTCTGCGGCCTGGTCGGCTACAAGCCCAGCCGTGGCCTCGTCTCCGGCGGGCCGATCGGCTCCGGCGCGTTCGGCCTACCCACCAGCGGACCGCTCGGGCGGACCGTCACCGACGTCGCCGCGCTCCTCGACGTCATGGCCGTGCCGGTGCCCGGCGAGCCCTACCTGCCGCCGTCCGCGCCGCCCGGCGGCTACCTCGCCGCCGCCCGTCGGGCCGCGCCCGGCCGGCTGCGGATCGGCCGTTTCACCACCCCGATGCTCGCCGACGAGCCGGTGCACCCCGACTGCGTCGCCGCCGTGGACCGGGCCGCCGCGCTGCTCACCGCCGCGGGCCACGAGGTGGTCGAGGTGCCGCCGCCGCTCGGGCCGGACGCGTGGCCGCTGTTCGAAATCATCTGGTACGTGTTGGCGCTCGCCCCGGTGCCCCCACACCGGGAGGCGGAGCTGCTGCCGTTGACCCGGCTGTTGCGGGCCCGCGGCGCCGACATCTCCGCCGGCACGCTGGCCGCCACCCTCGGTGAGCTGCAGGCGCAGGTCCGTCTCGGTGCCCGCCGCACCGCCGGTTGCGACCTGCTGCTCTGTCCCACCCTGGCCGCCCCGCAGGCGCCCGTCGGCTGGTTCACCGCGGACGGTGACCCGGCGGCGGACTTCGACCGACAACGCCGGTTCTCGCCCTACTGCGCCATTTTCAACGTCACCGGTGATCCCTCCGTCTCCCTGCCGTTGGGCACCACCACGACCGACGGGCTGCCCGTCGGGGTGCTGCTCACCGGCCGCTACGGCGACGACGCCCGTCTCATCGCGACCGCTGGGCAACTGGAGAACTCCAGTGGCGGATGGGATCGGCACCCCGCAATCTGGCGGGCCGTCGACTCCGCTAACGTGAATGGAGACGGAGTCGGCCGGTCGACGTCATGATCGTCCATCCGACCCGATTGTTCGAGGTCCTTCTTCCGCCTGGGGGCGTTGGGATTGTCTGTTACCGAGACGTTGCTGGTCTTCGTCGGCATCCCGGCGGCCGCGGTGCTGGTCATCGCCGGCCTGGCGTACGCCGGTAGCCGTGGTGGTGCCACCGGCGGTGGCGGCGGCGCGAAGCGCTACCGGCCCGGCCGACCCTTCGACTTCACACCGGTGTGGTTCCTGGGCCGCCCGGAGCAGCTGGCCGACTCGGCCGGCACCGCGCTGACGGCGGGTGCGCAGGCGCCCGCGCTGACCAGCCACAAGCTTGAGCAGGCCAGCGTCGAGGCGCCGGCCGGGGGAACCGGAGGCGCAAGTGACCGTTGGTGAGAAGCAGACCGGGTCGGAAAATCCGCCCGAGGTGCTCGACGGGCCGTTCTCGACCCGCCAGCTGCTGCGCATCGACGAGGCCCTGCGACTGGCCGACCAGGGCACCGGCCTGGTGTTCTCGGTGTTCGTCGGCGGCCTCGACGAGCCGATCCGCGAGCACGCCCAGCGGCTGCACCGCCAGCTCGCCGACCCCGACAAGTCGGTGCTGATCGTGGTGTCGCCCAACCAGCGCCAGTTGGAGATCGTCACCGGACGGCACGCCCGCAAGCGCATCCCCGACACGTACGCCAAGCTGGCCGCCCTCTCGATGGCCGGTGCGTTCAGCGGCGGCGACCTGGCCGGCGGCATCATCAACGGTCTCGACCAGCTCGCCAGCCACGCCGGCAAGGGCTGAGCCCTTCCCGGTACGGCGAAGCGCGGGCACGCGAGATCGTGCTCGATCCACGAAACAGGGGCCTCGGCTGCGGCTGAGGCCCCTGTTTCCGTGTTCGAGCGCGACCGTCAAGCCTGAACGGCCGGGGCCGGCGAGGGCTCGCACCCACGCCGGCCCCGGCCGGTGCTAGCTGCTCAGGCGCTCTGGGCGTCCTTCGCGCGGGCCTTGAGCGCGCGGACCACGCCGTCACGGCCCTCGGCGACGAGCCGCCGCAGCGGGGCCGGGTGCCCGTCACCGGCCAGGAACGCGTCGGTGGCCGCCACCGTGTCGTCCTCGACCAGGTACGTCGGGTACGCCAACTGGGCGAACTCCTGCGCCGGCTCGCTGTCCCGGGTGGCCCACACCTGGCCGACGGCCGCGAAGTACCGCTCCCGGTACGGGGCGACCAGATCCACCTGGGTCGGGTGCGCGAAGCCCTGCAGCAGCGCCCGGTGCCGCCAGTTCGGCAGCGCGTCGGGACCGGTCAGCAGCGCCCAGACGGCAGCCTTGTTCTCCGCCGTCGGCACCAGCGCGTGCGCGTACGCGGCCTCCCGCTCGCCACTGGCGGTGCGGTCGCCGGCCAGTTCCGCCTCGATCTCGGCCGGTTCGGCCGCGCCGTTGGCCACCAGTGCGGCGAGCACCGTCCACCGCAGCTCCGTGTCCACGGTCAGACCGGCCGGCGCGCCGGACCCGTCCAGCCAGCCGCGCAGCGTTGCCAGGTCGTCCTCGGAGCGGGCCGCCGAGGTGAACGCGCGGGCCCAGGCCAGCTGGAACCCGCTGCCCGGCTCGGCGGCGGCCAGCGCGTCGCGGGCCGTACGGGCCAGCTCGGCCCAGCCGGTCGGTGCCCACGCCGGGTCGGCGTACAGGGTGAGCGCGGTGGTCGCCTGCCGCAGGGTGGCGGTGACCAGGTTGATGTCGGTCTCCGCGGGCAGCCCGCTCAGCGTCAGCGCCACGTAGTCGCGGGCGGACAGCTCGGCGTCGCGGATCATGTCCCACGCCGCGGTCCAGCAGAGCGCGCGGGCCAGCGACGACTCGAAGCCACCGATGTGCTGCACCACGGTGGACATCGACTGGTCGTCGAGGCGCAGCTTGGTGTAGCTCAGGTCATCGTCGTTGAGCAGCAGCACGTCGGCGGCGCGGACACCGCGCAGCTCGGCGAGGTCGGTCCGCTCGCCGGTCACGTCCACCTCGTAGCGCTCGCGGCGGACCAGCCGCCCGTCGGTGCGGTCGTACAGGCCCACGCCGATCCGGTGCGTCCGCAGCGTCGGGTACGCGGTCGGCGCCTCCTGCCGGACCGCCACCTGCTCGTACGTGCCGTCGGCGCCGATGGTCACCTCCGGGCGCAGCGTGTTGACCTGTGCGGTCTCCAGCCACTGCGCGGCGAACTTGCGCAGCTCCCGGCCGGAGGCCGCCTCCAGCTCGGTGAGCAGGTCGTCGAAGGTGGCGTTGCCCCAGGCGTGCTTGCCGAAGTACGCCCGCAGGCCGGCGACGAACGGCTCCTCACCCACGTACGCGACGAGCTGCTTGAGCACGCTCGCGCCCTTGGCGTAGGTGATGCCGTCGAAGTTGACCTCGACGGCCTCCATGTCCGGCATCTCGGTGTAGACCGGGTGGGTGGAGGACAGCTGGTCCTGCCGGTAGCCCCAGTTCTTCCGGATGGACAGGAACGTCGTCCACGCCTCGGTGAACCGGGTGGCGTTGGTGTAGCACCAGTGGCTGGCCCACTCGGCGAACGACTCGTTCAGCCACAGGTCGTTCCACCAGCGCATGGTGACCAGGTCACCGAACCACATGTGGGCCAGCTCGTGCAGGATCGTGTTGGCGCGCTGCTCGTACTCGAAGTCGGTGACCTGCGAGCGGAACAGGTAGTGCGACTCGGCGTGCGTGACGCAGCCGAAGTTCTCCATCGCGCCGGCGTTGAAGTCGGGCACCCAGAGCTGGTCGTACTTCGGCAGCGGGTAGCGCACGCCGAACTTCTCGTGGAAGAAGTCGAAGCCCTGCTTGGTGATCAGGAACAGGTCGTCGGAGTCCAGGTAGCGGGCCATCGACGCGCGGCAGAACACCCCCAGGTCGATGCCGTCGTGGGTGTCGCGCACCTCGTGGTACGGCCCGGCGCAGAGCGCCGTGATGTAGGTGCTCATCCGGGGCGACTCGGCGAAGTGCAGGGTCTTGAGCCCCTCACCGGCCGCCTCCTCGGCCCGTACCGGCATGTTGGACACCACCCGCCAGTGCGCCGGCACCGTCGCGTGCCAGGTGTAGACGCTCTTCAGGTCGGGCTGGTCGAAGCAGGCGAACACCCGCTGCGCGTCGGCCGTCTCGAACTGGCTGTAGAGGTACGTCTCGCCGTCCACCGGGTCGACGGTGCGGTGCAGACCCTGCCCGCTGTTGGAGTAGCCGAAGTCCGCGTCGACCACCAGGGTGTTGTCGCTGTCCAGCCCGGACAGGGTGAGGCCCTTCTCGGCCGACCAGTCGGCGAGGTCGACCGGGGCGCCGTTCAGTGTGGCGGAGCGCACCGTCTCGGCGGCCAGCTCGATGAACGTGCTCGCGCCCGGCTCGGCGCAGCGGAACCGGACCTCGGTCGTCGACCGGAAGGTGCGGCCGTCGGCGGCCAGCACGGCGGTCGACAGGTCC
Source organism: Micromonospora sp. WMMD710 (assembly GCF_029626045.1). Lineage (NCBI taxonomy): Bacteria > Bacillati > Actinomycetota > Actinomycetes > Micromonosporales > Micromonosporaceae > Micromonospora > Micromonospora sp. WMMD710. Next base: position 176,648 of record NZ_JARUBD010000001.1, read on the forward strand.
AGACTGATGTCGTACCCGGTCACGTCGAGCAGGCGTGCCCGCTCGGTAGCCTCGACCTGCGTCAGGTTGCGCACTCCCGGCACTGTTTGTCTCCATCCCACATCTCGCCGTACGCCCGGCGGCGCCCGTCTGCCGGCCGCTCGTGGCGGCGGTTCGGATCCGAGTCTTCCATGGACGTGCATCCGGCGGTGGTCGAGGTCACGGTCCGATTCGGGTGCCGGTGGACCGGACGCGGGGTGAAGATTCCCCAAGACGCCGGATCGCCGGCGCAACTCCGCCGCGAAGGGATCGCACCGTGACCGATCGCGTCACCGCCGACATGTGGTTCGACCCGGCCTGCCCGTGGGCGTGGATCACGTCCCGCTGGCTGCTCGAGGTCGAGCAGGCCCGGCCCGTGGACATCCGCTTCCACGTGATGAGCCTGGCCGTGCTGAACGAGGGCCGGGACGAGCTGCCCGAGGATTACAAGACTTTCCTGAGCACCGCCTGGGGGCCGGTGCGGATCTGCATCGCCGCCGAGCAGCGGTACGGCAGTGACGTCCTGCGCCCGCTCTACACCGCGCTGGGCACCCGGATCCACCTCGACAAGCAGGAGCGGGGCCCGGAGCTCTACGTGGCCGCGTTGACCGAGGCCGGCCTGGACCCGGCGCTGGCCGCGGCCGCCGACAGCACCGAGTACGACGAGGCGTTGCGGGCCAGCCACGGGGCGGGTATGCGCCCGGTCGGGCAGGACGTCGGCACCCCGGTCGTGCACGCGCCCGGCCCGGACGGCAGCCCGGTCGCGTTCTTCGGCCCGGTGATCACGCCCGCCCCGAAGGGGGAGGCCGCCGGTCGACTCTGGGACGGTGTCCTGCTGGTCGCCGGCACCCCGGGCTTCTACGAGCTGAAGCGCACCCGGGAGCAGGGCCCGATCTTCGACTGAGCGCCGCCCGCCACGCGCCCCCGTCCGGACACCGTCGGTCGTCCGGGCGGGGGCGCGTCGTGTCGGACGCCGGGTGCGGCTGCGAGGCCGGACGCGGTTGCGGCGTCACCGGTGGGCGGGCGGCGTCGTTTCCCTCGGTGTCCGCCGCAGCGACCCGCAGGGCCGCACCCCGCAGCTCGTGGAGGCATTCCCGATGGCCAAGCACCGTGCGTCCGGTGACGATCAGCTGACCCGGCAGGGGGTGATCGAGACTCCCGGCGCGGCCTACTGGTCGGTCGACGACTCCCGCTGGCCGACGGTCCGCCCCGACCTCCCCGCCCACGTGGTGGACCTGCTCGCCCCGCCCATCGTGGTCGGCGTGGCCCGGGTGCCGGTGACCTCCCGCCTGACCCCGCCCGCCGAGGACACGCCCGCCGACCTTTCGGCATCGCTCCTGGCTCCCACGCCGCCCGCGGCACCGGTCCTCACGTTCGTACCGCCGGCTGCGGACCTTCCGTCGGTGGCCGTACCGCCGGCTCCGGTCCTCCCGTCGGCGGCCGCGCCGGCCGAGCCGGCGCCGCCCCCGCCCGCGCCGACGACGCCGCGACCGGTGCCGACACCGCCGCTGAACCCGCGGCCGGTGCCGGCGCCGCCCCCAGAGCGTCCGGTGCCCGGGCCGCCCGCGTCGCCCCGCCGCAACGCGGGCACCGGACCGGCCACGACCGGCCGCAGGGGCAACGGCGGGCCCGCCGTCGCCGGTCGGCACCGCCGGGGCACCTCGGGCCGGGCCGGCTGACCGGCGCGCCGCCGTCGCGGCGCTTTCATCTGGTGGACGCTGCGCGGGTCCCCGTCGTCGGCGCGGCCGTCGCCGGTAGCGTCAGCGGGCATGACGGTCGTGCACCCGATCACCCGGGCCTGGATCACCACTGGCGGCACCGGCGCGCAGAACTACGACGAGTTCGCCGACGACGCGGAGATCACCGCGATCATCGAGGCGAACCCGCACAGTGCCCTCGGCATCGAGATGCCGCACCGGGCACCGGAGAGCGCGGGGAAGTCCTTCCTCGACGCGCTGCCGGACGCGGTGGCCCGCCTCGCCGAGGCCAAGGCCGACGGCAGCTACACCCCCGCCGAGCAGGTGGTGGTGCTCTACCGGATCAGCGCGCCGGGCGAGTCGCCGGCGTACGGGCTGTTCGCGATGGTGGACACCGACCAGATCTCCACCCGGGCCGACGAGCCGGGCCTGGTCATCCGCAACGAGGACGTGTTCATCGCCAAGGTGCGGGAGCGGGTGGCACTCGCCGAGGCGCTCGGTCACCTGCTGTCCCCCGTACTCCTGCTGCAGACCGGATGTGGCGACGAGCTGCACGCCGCGCTGGCGGCGGCGACCGACGCGGGCGGCGCGCCCGCCGCCACGGACACCGACCAGGCGGGGCGCACGCACGCCATCTGGCTGCTCGGCCCCGGCCCGGAGCAGGACGCGCTGACCGCCCTGGCGGGGGGCGGTGAGCTGGTCGTCGCCGACGGCAACCATCGCAGCCTGGCCGCCCAGACCGGCGGGTTGCCGCGCTTCCTGGCCGTGGTGACCACGCCCGCGTCGGTGGCCATCCAGCCGTACAACCGGCTGGTCAGCGAGCTGACCACCACCCCGGACGAGCTGTTGGACCGGTTGCGCGCGGCGGGCGCCGAGGTCGAACCGATCGACGGCCCGGTCGAGGTCCCGGCCGGCGGCGGCGCCGTCCACCTGCGGCTGGCTGGCCAGGGGTACGCGGTGCGCCTGCCCGCCACCGCCGCCGGCCGCCTGGAGAACCTGGACCACGCCCTCGTCGAGCGGCTGCTGCTGCGTGACGCGCTGGGCCTGGACCCGGGCGACAAGCGGATCACGTACGTCGGCGGGGACTACCCGGCGAGCTGGCTCACCGGTGAGGTCGACGCCGGGCGGGCCGAGCTGGCCATCCTGATCGCGCCGGTGACCGTGGAGGACTTCGTCGCGGTGAACCTGGCCCGGGAGAAGATGCCCCGCAAGAGCACCTGGTTCACCCCGAAAGCGCGCGGCGGCCTGGTGGTCGCCGAACTGCCCCGCTGAGTGACCGCCGACCCGACCGTGTGACGAACCCGGCTCTCCGACGCCGCCCCCGCGACGTCGGAGAGCGGGGCCTGACAGACTGCCCGGTATGCGCGTCTACCTGGGATCCGATCACGCCGGTTTCGAGTTGAAGGTGCACCTGGCCAACCACCTGGCCAAGCAGGGGTACGACGTCGTCGACGTCGGCCCGCACAGCTACGACCCGGACGACGACTACCCGACGTTCTGCCTGCACACCGGCGACCGGGTGGTGGCCGACGAGACCGGCCTCGGTGTGGTCATCGGTGGCTCCGGCAACGGTGAGCAGATCGCCGCGAACAAGGTCGCCGGGGTTCGTGCCGCGCTGGCCTGGAGCGTCGAGACCGCCCAGCTGGCCCGGCAGCACAACGACGCGAACGTGGTCGCGGTCGGCGCCCGCCAGCACACCCTGGACGAGGCCACCGGCATCGTCGAGGCGTTCCTGAGCACGCCGTTCTCCGGCAACGACCGGCATGCCCGGCGGATCAACCAGGTGGCCGAGTACGAGCGGACCCGGCAGCTGCCCGACCTGCCCTGACCGGGGCGGCTCAGCGCGGCGAGCGGGGCAGGTCCTCACGGGGCACCCAGTTGCGCCGGACGACCACCACCCGGGCATCCGCCTCGGCCAGGTCGTCGTCGGTGGGGCGTGCCGCGTCGCGGGCCCGCAGCGCGGCGCTCAGCCCCACCTGCGACGAGCCGGAGCCGACCAGCCCGCGCAGTCCCCGTTCGCCGTCGCGCTCGTCGCCGCCGTGACCTCGGCGGCGGGGCGGCGGCTCGTCACCGTCGTGCACTCCGGCCGTGCTGGCCGTCGAGCCGTCGGCACCCCGCCCGCCCGGGTCGGCGTCGGAATGGTGGCGTAGCCGCCGTCGTCGTCGGTCCGGGTCACCCATCAGCCGACCGTACCCCGCCGGCGGGGATCCGGCGCCGTCGTGCCGGGTCGGCGGCCGGTGTGGGGTCTGGCTACCCTCGGATTCAGGCGGTGGTGGTGCCGTCGGTCAGGGGGAGGACGAGATGGCAGACCAGACGCAGCCGTGGGCGGAGCGGACCGTGGAGGTGCCACCGCAGGCCGGCGTCGGGGTGCCGCCGCAGCGCGACGGTTTCCGGCGGGGGGTGGCCCCGGTGGGTCAGCCGCGCACACCGCGCACCGAACCGTTCCCGGTGGTCGAGCAGGAGCCGACCGGCACCGGCTGGCCGGGTGAGCCGGCGCCGCGCCGCCCGTTGGGCTGGCGGATGGCGCAGCTGCGACGCGGCGGTGAGTGGAGTACGGCGGCCGGGCTCTTCGCGTTCGTGTGCTGGGGGATCTGGGCGCTCTCCGGCGGGGGTGACCTGTCCGGCCCGCTGCTGGTGCTCGTGTTGAGCCTGCTGGTCGCGGTCGGCCTGTTCGCGTTGTCGCGGCTGGTCGGCCGGGTGGTGCTGGAGCGTCAGATGGGGCGGGTCCGGCGTGGTGCGCGCGGCGCGCACCTGGCGACCGCCGTCTTCCTCGTCGGCCTCGGCGTGGCGTGGCTCCAGCAGACCGAGTGGGTCGTCTCCGCCTGGAACTGGATCTCCTCGAACTGACCGGCGCGCGCACGGGCGGGTCGGCTCTGGGGCCGCCCGCCCGTGCACCCGGTCGTTTCCCCACCAGGCAAGGCCGCTGCTTACCCGGCTGGCCGCGATTCATCCGTGGCCAGCCGGTCCGTCTGCGGTACGACACAAGCCGGTGGCGGGCTGCGCGGCGGCGTAGTCCGTGCCGGCCCGGCGACCGGCATCGGCAGGCCGGCCGAGCCATCCTCGACGGTGGCCCGGCACCGGTTCGCCTGCCGGGCGTCGATGGCCGCCGCGACGTCGTCGGTGGTGCCTACCGTCTTGCCGGCGCCGTCGGTGGCCTGGGCCGGAAGGTGTGGAGCGGGCGACGGGAATCGAACCCGCACCGTCAGTTTGGAAGATCGTTTCAAGCTGGCGTGAACTGCCCGGATCGCCTGGTCAGGGTTCGGTGTCGGGGTGCCCGATCATGACCGCTCTCGACCCCGTCGGACGCGGGTTACCGGCACGTGGCTGGCACGGCCGCGCGGTTGTCCGGCGGCGTACGGCTTACCGCCCCCGGCCAGACTGGCCGGGGGCGGCTTGCCCACTCCCCGTGCGGCCGAGTGCCGGTGGTGTCGGTGCTGACCGTGCGACAATGGGCGGCGGTGTGGGGTGCGGGAGGTGGGTCGTGATGTCGAGCAGCGCGGAGCGGATGCCCGAGTGGCCGACCGCTGAGCATGTGCCCGCAGCGGAGTTGGCCCGCAGGCAGGGTGTGCAGCCGGTCGCCTCCGTCGACGACCTGGCCCGGCCGGGCCTGTTCGAGTCCGACGACGAGTTGGACGAGTTCCTCGCTGACCTGTACGCCTCTCGGCGGGCCAGCGTCGCGTGAGCCTGGTCGTCCTGGATACCGACGTCGCGTCGGCGATCCTGCGTGGTCGTCTGCCTGATCGACTTCGTGCCCGGCTGGCCGGTAAGACCTTGTGCATCACGTTCGTCACGCTTGGCGAGCTGACCAAGTGGACCGTGCTGCGGAGCTGGGGGCCGCGTAAGCTGGCTGACCTCGCGCAGTGGCGATCCGGGGTGGTCCTGCTGCCGTTCGACGAGGCGGTAGCGACGACCTGGGGGCAGCTTCAGGCGCGGGCACAGCACCGGGGGCGGCCCCGTCCGACGAATGACTCCTGGATCGCGGCCTGCTGCCTGGTCGACCGGCTGCCGCTGGCGACCTTCAACGGCAAGGACTACGCCGACTTCGCCGAGTACGACGGCCTACGCCTGTTCGACGTCTCGTAGCGCCAGGGCTTCGCGTGCGCCGATCCCATCGGCTCCTGGCAGTCATCGACCGGCCGAGCCGGTATCACCGGTGGCAAGCCGCGTAGCGGCGCGGCAGTCGATGCCCCGACCTCGACGGCGGCCGACCACCCCGCGATCGTCCCTACCGCGCTGGCGAGTGCAGATCAGGACAGCGGTGGCGGCGAGCCTTCGGTACGGTCCGGCGGATGAACCTCGTTGCGAGACACGCCTCCACCATCCGGGTCGTCGGCAACCTGGCTCTGCTCGCCGGACTGCTGGTCTCTGTCATCACGCTGGCGAGCGATGCCGGATCGGCCGAGCCGCACGTCCTGGCGGGCTTCCTCGTCGCCACCGGGATCGGGCTGCGCATCGAAGCCGCGATCAGTTCACCTCGGGCATGACCACTCGAACCGGGAACTGCCCGCCGCGCCGGCCGATGCCGGCCGGAGGCCGCCAGCAGGCCGAGTGCGGCGGGCGGGCCGCGCTTGCGCGGCCCCTTGATCCCAAAGAGACTGTTTCGGCAGTAGGTGAATTGAAGCGGAACTTAGACGGACTCTCGCCTGACCTGCTGCGGCCTGGTCGACGCGCTGGTCACGCTCGCTCCTGGGCTCACGTCGTTGATGGCTGGTTGCCGACGTTTCACGCTGTCTTGTGCCCCGTGCGTGCCCCGAGGACTCCTTGACCCCCAGGCAACCATCAGCCGGCCTCTACGTGCGTCAGCACGTTCAGGACCTGGCATCCATCCTCCACCGTCGTCCAGGGCTGTTCACCGTCGGGCGTCCTGATCGTCACCCAGTTAGTCACCCATCACCCCGGTCTCGCCCGTGTTCCGCTCCGCGTGCCTCGTTGAGCTTGCGGCGCAGGAGGTGGATGAAGTCGCGGCGCTCGCGATCGGAAGCTGTGATCAGGGCTAACAGGGCATCGGCTCCGACCTGCTCCATGTAGCAACGCCAGTGGATCAGGACCGGCGAGGGACGACGAAGGTCCTCCACGATCGGTACCCACCAGCAGATACCGCCGCCTACGACCTCAACGGCCGGCCCGCCTGGGTCGACAGCAGCCCTGCACCTCTGACAGTTGCCCATGCGCCCATCATCGTCGGGCGTCAGCAGCCGACAACGATCGGCCAGGGTCGGACACTGTCAGGTTGGAAGGTGCCGAGCATCAGCTTGGGAATCGGATTGATCTGCACGGCGGGTAGTCGCGTCACCCGGGAGATCGCTACCGAGCGTTGGTTACCGGCGAGGTTACATGCCTCTGCGAAGCCGTGTTGACCGCTGCGTCGGGCATGGATCGGGCACGGCCAGGCTCGAAACGCGGGCGATCTACGAGAGCGGCGCGGCCACTGGCAGACTCTCGTTATGCCAGCGAAACCCGAGTCCTGGACGGTCCGCCACTTCTCGCAGGCCAACCCCGCTGGTCAAGGGCAGGACAGCGTCCCGGCCTTCCTGTCGTTTCCTGGCCGTCGCGCTGACGCGGTGGTCTTCTCCAGGATCCGAGGCCGTCGTCTTCGAACAGCGTGACCGTGGCCTGGCCCGGGCTCAGGCGACGTTGGCTTGGCCGTCGATGGCGGTGAGGCGGTTCTTGAGCCGGTAGCTGGGTCCGTTGATCGCGAAGACGTCGCAGTGGTGCAGGAGGCGGTCGAGGATGGCGGTGGCGAGGACTTGGTCGCCGAAGACCTGGCCCCATTCGCCGAAGCTCTTGTTCGAGGTGAGCAGCGTGGAGCCCTTCTCGTAGCGCTTCGAGATCACTTGGAAGACGAGGTTGGCCTGGGCCCGTTCGAGGGGCTGGTAGCCGACCTCGTCGATGACCAGGACATTGGGGCGACCAGCCGCTCATGGATCACCGTGCCCTTGAGCAGCAACTCCGCCCGCAGCCACGCGTCGATCACATGCGCGAACGGGCTCAACACCGACGCCCGGGCGTCCCGACGCGGTGACCGCTGCGGCGGCGCCGGCGCGGCGTCGCCCGCCAGGTACTTCCGCACCGTCTTGCGATCCAGACCGGTCTCCCGAGCGATCTGTGACAGGCTCAGCCCCGCCTCATGCAGCGCACGGAACAGGCGCAGTTCCAGCCAAGTACGTCTTCCCCGCTGGCGCTGTGCCTCGGCGTGTCGCCGCAGATCGATTTTGAGCGGCGTGGTGAGGCGGACAACCAGGCGGGACGAGGAGACCGGGGACGTGTCGCGAGCGGGACCGGGAAATCGCCGAGTAATGGACCGCCGGATCGTCAAGCAGACGAAGCGAGCAGCGACACCGGCCAAGGTGAGCAAGCCCAAGAACAAGGCGGCCATGGACAAGCCGGCCACAGAGAAGGCGGCCAAGGAGAACGCGCCCAAGCAGAAGCCGGCGGCTCGCAAGGCAGCCAAGGGCGGGAAGGCCGAGCGACCGGCACGCGAGCCCGCCTCGGACGGCACGGCCGGCGTTGCTGGCACGCTACTGGCACGCAAGATCATTCAGGGCTGAAACGAGAGCGGCCCAGGCGCGGCGGGTGTGCCGCTGACCTGGGCCGAAGTTCGTGGAGCGGGCGACGGGAATCGAACCCGCACCGTCAGTTTGGAAGACTGAAGCTCTGCCATTGAGCTACGCCCGCGCTCAGCCCCGCCGGAGCGGGGTGCGCGGACAGCGTACCCAATGCCGGTCGTGGGCGCGCGATCGCGCCACCGCCTCCGCGGCGTCGTGTCGTGCCGACGCCGCGTCGCGCCCTTTCAAGATCCGCACGACATCACTGAAGTGGCGGCATCCGCGCGCCGGGAAGCAGCGGTTTCCCCGATGTTGCGCGGATCATGACGGGTCGCAAGGGGTGCGATGGGTGATCTGTCCGGGTGACGGACGCCCCGGCACCGCCTGAGGCGCGCGGACGGCATAGACTGCTCGTCGCCACGGGGTGTGGCGCAGCTTGGTAGCGCACTCGCTTTGGGAGCGAGGGGCCGTGGGTTCAAATCCCGCCACCCCGACTGTCGTCCGCCGCCGGGTCGTCCCGGCAGCGCGCGGTCCCGGGCGCTGCCGGTGCGTCAGGCCGGCTCGCCTACACTCGATGGGCTGAATCACGCCCAGACTCAACTGAGATCCGTCAAGGAGTACGCCTGTGAAGAGCACCGTCGAGACTCTGAGCCCGACGCGCGTGCGGCTCGCCATCGAGGTGCCGTTCGTCGAGCTCGAGCCGAGCCTCAAGAAGGCGTACCGGGAGATCGGTTCGCAGGTCCAGGTTCCCGGCTTCCGTCGGGGCAAGGTGCCGACCGCGGTCATCGACCAGCGGGTGGGCCGGGGCACCGTCCTCAACGAGGCGGTCCAGGACGCCATCCCGGAGAACATCCTCGCCGCGGTGCGCGAGCACGACCTGAAGACGCTGGGGCGTCCCGAGGTCGAGATCACCGAGTTCAACGACGGTGACTCGCTGAACTTCACCGCCGAGGTCGACGTCCGCCCGGAGATCACTCTGCCCGACGCGAACACCATCGAGGTGACCGTCGACGAGCTGCAGATCGACGAGAGTGAGATCGACGAGCAGGTGAAGAACCTGCGGGAGCGGTTCGCCACCCTCAAGACCGTCGAGCGGGCGGCCGCCGAGGGCGACTACGTGCAGATCGACCTGAACGCCACCGTCGACGGCGAGGACGTGCCGGGCGGCCAGGCCAGCAACATCTCCCACGAGGTGGGCAGCAAGCAGCTACTGCCGGGCCTCGACGAGGCCGTGGTGGGCCTCGCCGCCGGTGAGGACACCACCTTCACCACCCAGCTGGTCGGCGGCGACTTCGCCGGCCGCGACGCCGACGTGGCGGTGACCGTGCGCACGGTCAAGGAGAAGGAGCTGCCGGAGCTGAACGACGAGTTCGCCCAGATGGCCAGCGAGTTCGACACGATCGAGGAGCTGCGCGGCGACCTGCGGGCGCGGGTCACCCAGGGCAAGCAGGTCGAGCAGATCTACGCCGCTCGGGACAAGGCCCTGGCGCAGCTGGTCGAGGCCGCCGAGGTGCCGGCGCCGGAGGGCGTCGTCCGCGAGGAGGTCGCCAGCCGCAAGCAGGCGATGGTCGACCAGCTGGAGCGGATCGGCGCCTCCCTGGAGGAGTACCTGGCCGCCGAGGAGAAGACCGAGGAGCAGATCGACGCCGAGCTGACCGAGGCGGCGACCGAGGGCGTCAAGGTGCAGCTCCTGCTGGACACGCTGGCCGACGCCGAGGACGTGCAGGTCTCCGACGACGAGTTCGGGCACGAGATCGTGCACCGGGCGCAGCGCGCCGGGATGGCTCCGCAGCAGTACTACGACCAGCTGGTGCGCTCCGGCGCCGCCGCGGCGGTCTTCGGTGACGTGCGGCGGGGCAAGGCGCTCGCGGCCGTGATGGAGCGCATCACGATCAAGGACTCGGCCGGCAACGAGGTCACCCTGGACGCGTTGCGCGCCGCCAACGAGGCGGAGCACAACCACGAGCACTGATCGTCGGGTGCGGCCGCCGTCCGCCGCTGCGCGGTGGACGGCGGCCGAATCCATTCCGGGGTACGCCCGGACGCCCGCGCCGCGGGTGCGCCCGACACAGCTGCGCTGAGAGCGAACAGTGCCCCGACCGGGACTCTGCCGCCCCGCACAGCGGTTAGTGTCGGGAAAGACGGTACGGAGAGCGAAGGGCTGCCATGACCGACATGCACATCCCCAAGAAGTCGCTCCGGGCGATTGACGCGCGCGGTGGCGACTCCATTGGCAACCTCGACGACTCGGTCTACAACCGGTTGCTCAAGGAGCGCATCATCTTCCTGGGCAGTGAGGTGACCGACCAGGTCGCCAACCGCATCTGCGCGCAGCTGCTGCTGCTCGCCGCGGAGGACCCGGACCGCGACATCAACCTGTGGATCAACTCGCCGGGTGGCTCGGTCTACTCCGGCATGGCGATCTACGACACCATGCAGTTCATCGACAACGACGTGTCGACCGTGGCGATGGGCATGGCTGCCTCGATGGGCCAGCTGCTGCTCTGCGCGGGCACCAAGGGCAAGCGGTACGCGCTGCCGCACGCCCGGATCATGATGCACCAGCCGTCCGGTGGCCTGGGCGGTACGGCGTCCGACATCGCCATCCAGGCGGAGCAGATGCTCTACACGAAGCGGATGTTCCAGGAGCGGGTCGCGCACCACACCGGCCAGAGCCAGTCGCAGATCGAGGCGGACTCGGACCGGGACCGTTGGTTCACCGCCCAGGAGGCCATGGACTACGGCTTCATCGACAAGGTGATCATCGGGGCCGCTCAGGTTCCGGATGGCGCCGGGACCCTGAGCTGAGGAGCTGACGATGACCGATCTGAGCTTGCCGCCCCAGTTCGCGGCCGTGCACAACCGCTACGTTCTGCCGTCGTTTGTCGAGCGCACGTCGTACGGGGTCAAGGAGTCGAACCCGTACAACAAGCTCTTCGAGGACCGGATCATCTTCCTCGGTGTGCAGGTGGACGACGCGTCGGCCAACGACGTGATGGCCCAGCTGCTCACGCTGGAGGGCACCGACCCGGACCGCGACATCATCATGTACATCAACTCGCCCGGTGGCTCGTTCACGGCCATGACGGCGATCTACGACACCATGCAGTACGTCCGCCCGGACATCTCGACGGTCTGCCTCGGGCAGGCCGCCAGCGCGGCGGCGGTGCTGTTGTCGGCGGGTACGCCGGGTAAGCGGATGGCTCTGCCGAACTCGCGGATCATCATCCACCAGCCGGCCACCGAGGGCGGCTACGGGCAGGGCTCGGACATCGAGATCCAGGCCCGAGAGATCCTGCGGATGCGGACGCAGCTGGAGGACATGCTGTCCCGCCACTGCAACCGCCCGATCGAGCAGGTTCGCAAGGACATCGACCGTGACAAGATCATGACGGCCGAGGAGTCCAAGGAGTACGGGCTGGTCGACACGATCCTGACCAGCCGCAAGAAGGGCCTGCTGGCCGCCAACGCGGCTAGCTGAGCAGTACCGGGTCAGAGGTTGGCCGGGGCGTGAAGTTCTCGGCCGACCTCTGACACACCCGTTTTGGGGGTCGGAGAATGCCCCGTCAGCGGGTAACGTCGGGTCCGTACCGCTTCGCCGGTGGGCCGGCGGGGTGAACGGAGCCGGACGGAGCGCAGCGTCCGCAGGTCAGGGCCGGGTCTCCGGCCGATGAGTGCAGGGAGAACGTAGGTGGCACGGATCGGTGACGGCGGCGACCTACTGAAATGCTCCTTCTGCGGTAAGTCGCAGAAGCAGGTGAAGAAGCTCATCGCGGGCCCTGGGGTCTACATCTGCGACGAGTGCATCGATCTCTGCAACGAGATCATCGAAGAGGAGTTGGCCGAGTCCGGCGAGGTGAAGTGGGAAGAGCTTCCCAAGCCGATGGAGATCTGCCAGTTCCTCGACAACTACGTCGTCGGGCAGGACCAGGCCAAGAAGGCGCTCGCGGTGGCGGTCTACAACCACTACAAGCGCATCCAGGCCGAGGCGGCCGGTGCGCCGGGCTCCGGCAGTGACGCCGTCGAGCTGGCCAAGTCCAACATCCTGCTGCTCGGTCCGACGGGGTGCGGCAAGACCCACCTGGCGCAGACGCTCGCCCGGATGTTGAACGTCCCGTTCGCCATCGCGGACGCCACGGCGCTGACCGAGGCGGGCTACGTCGGCGAGGACGTGGAGAACATCCTCCTCAAGCTGATCCAGGCCGCCGACTACGACATCAAGCGTGCCGAGACCGGCATCATCTACATCGACGAGGTTGACAAGATCGCCCGTAAGTCGGAGAATCCGTCGATCACGCGGGACGTCTCCGGCGAGGGTGTGCAGCAGGCGCTGCTCAAGATGCTGGAAGGCACGGTTGCCAACGTGCCGCCGCAGGGCGGTCGTAAGCACCCGCACCAGGAGTTCATCCAGATCGACACCACCAACGTGCTGTTCATCTGTGGTGGCGCGTTCGCCGGTCTGGATCAGATCATCGAGTCCCGCACCGGTCAGGGCGGCACCGGCTTCGGTGCCCGGCTCCGGTCGGTGTCCGAGCGGTCGACCGACGACATCTTCAGCCAGGTCATGCCGGAAGACATGCTCAAGTTCGGGTTGATCCCCGAGTTCGTCGGCCGGCTCCCGGTGATCACCAACGTGCGCAGCCTGGACCGCAGTGCCCTGGTTCGCATCCTCACCGAGCCGCGCAACGCCCTGGTCCGGCAGTACCAGCGGCTCTTCGAGCTGGACGGGGTCGAGCTGGAGTTCGACGAGCCGGCACTGGAGGCGATCGCCGACCAGGCGATGCTGCGCGGCACCGGTGCCCGTGGTCTGCGGGCCATCATCGAGGAGGTCCTTCTCTCCGCGATGTACGAGGTGCCGAGCAACCCGGACGCCGCCCGGGTGCTGATCACCCGCGAGGTGGTCCTGGAGAACGTCAACCCGACGATCGTTCCGCGCGAGTTCACCGGGCGTCGGGCCCGGCGGGACCGCGAGGAGAAGTCGGCCTGATCCTCCCCGCAGCACGCCGGTCGCTCATTCCTGACGCGGCCGGCGTGATCGCGTTCGGCGGTCCCACTCGCCCGACGGGGTGACCGTCACCATCATCAGCCGGGTCGGCTCGTCGGTGTCGTTGCGGTAGCCGTGTTCCCGGTCGGCGTGAAACTCGATGGTCTCGCCGGCGCGGACGGGGTGGTCCCGGCCGTCGACCCGGACGATCACGGCGCCGTCCAGCACGTGCAGCACCTCGCGGGTGCCGCGCGGGTGGTCGAGGGAGCGGTGTGCCTCTCCGGGCGCCATCCGCCAGTCCCAGAGTTCGACGAGGTCCGGCTCGCCCAGTCCGCTGAGCAGGTGGCCGGTGCCGCCGTGCTCACCCTGCCAGAGCAGGGGCGCCTCGGCGGCGGGGGTGATCTTCACGGTGTGTTCCTCGGCCGGTTCGAGCAGGTGGGCGATGTTGACGCCGAACGCGTCGGCGACCCGGCAGAGCGTGCCGACGCTCGGGTTGGTCCGGGCGCCCTCGATCTGCACGAGCATCCCCTTGCTCACCCCGGACCGGCCGGCCAGTTCCTCGAAGGACCAGCCTCGGGCGGCCCGTAGGTCGCGTACCTGCCGGGCGACCGCGGACGTCACCGCGCCCACCCGGTCGCCCCCGGTGTCGGTCATTAAACTATCCTTCGCGGTCACTATTATGGTACGACAGACAGATGCTACCCATTGTCCTCGCCGCGGTGTCCGCGATCGCGTTCGGCGCCGCCGACTTCTCCGGCGGAAAGGCGTCCCGCCGCGCCGACCCGATCGCCGTGACCGTGGTCTCCCAGCTGTTGAGCGTGCCGCTGCTGGTCGTCCTGGTGCTGGTGGTGCCCGGCACCCCGACGACCGGGGACATCGCCTGGGGGCTCGTCGCCGGAGTGGCCGGCGCGGCCGGGGTCATGCTTCTCTACCGGGCGCTCGCCGGCGGGATGATGGCCGTCGTCGCGCCGGTCACCGCGATCACCGCCGCCGTGGTGCCGATCGTCGCCGGCCTGTTCACCGCGAGCTTCCCTGGTGCCCCGGCACTGACCGGCGCCGGCCTCGCGGTGCTGGCGATCACTCTGGTCAGCCTCGGTGAGGGTGGCGGCCGCCGAGCCGTTCCGACCCGGCTGGTCGGGCTCGCCCTCGCCGCCGGGGCGCTCTTCGGTGTCTTCTTCACCCTGCTCGGCCAGGCCGACGAGAACGCCGGCATGTGGCCGGTGGCCGCGGTGCGGACCAGTTCGATCGCGTTCGGGCTCGCGCTGGCCGCCGGCACCGGGGTACGGCTGCGGCTCGACCGGCGCGTACTGGTCTGGGCGGCGGTCGCCGGCCTGCTCGACAGCGCCGCCAACGCGCTGTTCCTCGCGGCGGCGGCACGCGGCCACCTGAGCATCGTCGCGGCGATCGCCGCGCTCTACCCGGCCAGCACCGTGCTGCTCGCCCTCGCCGTCGACCGGGAGCGGCTGCGCCCGGTCCAGGTCGCCGGGCTCGGATTCGCCGCCGGCGCTCTGGTGCTGGCCAGCATCTGACCCTGTCCGCGTCGGCCCGTGCGGCCGTACCCTGGGATCATGCGCGTCGCCGTCTGCCAGCTGAACGCCCGGGATGACCGCAAGGCCAACCTGGCCGCCGCGGAGGTCCTGCTGGAACGCGCCGCCGCCGGCGGCGCGGACCTCGCCGTCCTACCGGAGTACGTCGACTACCTCGGCCCCGCCGACAGGTTGCCCGAGCCCGAGCCGGTCGACGGTGAGGTGGGCAGCTTCTTCGGCGAGGTCGCCCGGCGCCTCGGCATCTGGCTGGTGGCCGGGTCGTTTCACGAGGTCGGTCCGGACCCGGAGCGCACCTGGAACACGTCGCTGGTCTTCGACCGGTCCGGCAGCCTGGCCGCGAGCTACCGCAAGATCCACCTGTACGACGTGGAGATTCCGGGCCGGGTCTCCTACCGGGAGTCGGCGAGCGTGGCACCCGGTGCGCAACCGGTGGTGGTCGACGTCGAGGGCCTGCGGGTGGGCCTGTCGATCTGCTACGACCTGCGCTTTCCGGAGCTCTACCGCGCACTCGCCACCGACGGTGGCGCCCAGCTCCTGGTGGTCCCGGCCGCGTTCATGATGCACACCGGCCGCGATCACTGGGAGGTCCTGCTGCGGGCCCGGGCGATCGAGAACCAGTGTTTCGTGGCGGCAGCGGGCCAGACCGGGGACCACGAGCCCGGCCGTACGTGTTTCGGCCGCAGCATGGTGGTCGACCCGTGGGGGACGGTCCTCACCCAACTGCCGGACGGCCCCGGGGTGTCTGTCGCCGACCTGGACCTCGACCGGCTCGCCGCCATCCGGGCCGAGCTGCCCAGCCTGGCCAATCGCCGGCTCTGAGGCTCAGCCCTGCAGCAGGACGCCGATCACCGTGAGACCGGCGATCGCCGCTGCGGTGACCAGCAGCGCCGTGGTCATCCTGGACGGGCCCCGGCGGGCGAGCCGTCCCACCGAGAGCACCAGCACGACCAGTACGACCGCGCCGATCACCAACTGCCAGAACGGCAGGAGGAGACCGAGCAGTGCCTCCTCGGCGACCACCGTGGTGCGGGGTCCGTACTCATCCATGCCTGACACTCTGGC
>NZ_JARUBD010000001.1:197500-2617500 GCF_029626045.1 Micromonospora sp. WMMD710
AACGGAGGCGCCCAAAGGTTCCCTCAGCCTGGTTGGCAATCAGGTGTTGAGTGCAAGTACACAAGGGAGCTTGACTGTGAGACTGACAGGTCGAGCAGGGACGAAAGTCGGGACTAGTGATCCGGCACTTGCGAGTGGAAGCGGTGTCGCTCAACGGATAAAAGGTACCCCGGGGATAACAGGCTGATCTTCCCCAAGAGTCCATATCGACGGGATGGTTTGGCACCTCGATGTCGGCTCGTCGCATCCTGGGGCTGTAGCAGGTCCCAAGGGTTGGGCTGTTCGCCCATTAAAGCGGTACGCGAGCTGGGTTTAGAACGTCGTGAGACAGTTCGGTCCCTATCCGCCGTGCGCGTAGGATACTTGAGAAGGGCTGTCCCTAGTACGAGAGGACCGGGACGGACGAACCTCTGGTGTGCCAGTTGTCCCGCCAGGGGCACGGCTGGTTAGCTACGTTCGGAAGGGATAACCGCTGAAAGCATCTAAGCGGGAAGCCTGCTTCAAGATGAGGTATCCCACCCACTTTGTGGGGTAAGGCCCCCAGCTAGACGACTGGGTTGATAGGCCGGAAATGTAAGCCCGGTAACGGGTTCAGTTGACCGGTACTAATAGGCCGAGGACTTGACTACTAAGCTGCTACGCGTCCACTGTGCAACTCTCGATAAACGAACAACAGACCACAGTGTGGTGTTGTTTGACATGTCGATAGAGTTACGGCGGTCATGGCGGAGGGGAAACGCCCGGTAACATTCCGAACCCGGAAGCTAAGCCCTCCAGCGCCGATGGTACTGCACTCGTGAGGGTGTGGGAGAGTAGGACGCCGCCGGACAATCATTCCAGAAAAGGTCACCCCTCAGGGGGTGGCCTTTTCTGCGTTTCCGAGGCATGTGCGCAATCCTGGTTGTGGTGACCGACTCGGTTTCGGTGATCTCGGGGTGTCCCGGGGCGGGGATACCCCGAGATAACCGAAACCGAGTCGGTCAACGAGATTCGGGCGGGTGGGTCAGTCGCGGGTCTGCATTCCGGCGCGGAGGTTGCGCATCAGGCCGCCGGCGTCGCTGACCGAGCGCCCCGGAAACATCGCCATCACCACGCTGCCGTGATCGGCCCAGCCGCACACCGCGAAGTCGCCGCCCTCGCCGCTGGTGCTGCCACACTTCATGACGCCGCCCAGGTCGCCCGCGGGCAGCTCGCGCAGCCCGCTCACCGCGCCCGTCTCGTCGGACATCAGGCCGAACAGGCTGTCCAGGTCCCGTTTCGGCTGCCAGAGCAGGGTGGTGCCCCCGAAGATCAGGACGGACCGCTTGTCGTCGGCCGGGTCGCGGTAGACCGCGCCGAAGCTGCGGTCCAGCTCGATGTCGGCAGCCAGGCCGCTGCGCAGGTAGTCGGCGGTGCTCTTCGCCCGTTCGCTGTCGTCGCGGGTCAGGCCCGCCACCTGGTCCGGCGAGGTCAGGGCGGTGTCCTTCTGCTGCGCCACCCGCCACCCGCCGACGCCGAGGACCCCGGCTCCGGCCAGACCGACCACCAGCGCCACCGCCCAGCCGACCTTGCGTCGCCGCGACCAGCCGGCCTGCCGCTCGTCGGGGTCGCCCCCGGGGTCACGGGTGCTCAGCCGGATCGGCTCGTCGGTCAGCTCGACGGGCTCGCGACCGCCGTCGAGCGGGCGCTCGGTGAGATGTGCGTCGGACATAGCCGACACCGTACGCGAATGGCAGGTGGCGCACGTCGGGTCCGCCGAAGCCCTCCGTAGACTTTCACGAGTGACCGACAGACTCGATGCCCAACGCCCCGATGCCCCCGCCCTGGCCGGCCAGTACCAGCCCGGTGAGGTAGAGCAGCGACGGTACGAGCAGTGGGTAGCCGCCGGGCACTTCCGGGCCTCCGCCGACAGCGACAAGCCGCCCTTCACCATCGTCATCCCGCCGCCGAACGTCACCGGCTCCCTGCACATGGGTCACGCGTTCGAGCACACGCTGATGGACGCGTTGACCCGTCGCAAGCGGATGCAGGGCTTCGAGGCGCTGTGGCTGCCCGGCATGGACCACGCCGGCATCGCCACCCAGAACCTGGTCGAGCGTCAGCTCGCCGCCGAGGGCCTGTCCCGCCACGATCTCGGGCGGGAGAAGTTCGTCGAGCGGGTGTGGCAGTGGAAGGCCGAGTCCGGTGGGGCGATCCTCGGGCAGATGCGGCGCCTCGGCGACTCCGTCGACTGGGACCGTGAGCGCTTCACCATGGACGAGGGTCTGACCCGCGCCGTCCAGACGATCTTCAAGAAGCTCTTCGACGAGGGCCTCATCTACCGGGCCAACCGGATCATCAACTGGTGTCCGCGGTGCCTGACCGCGCTCTCCGACATCGAGGTCGAGCACACCGACGACGACGGTGAGCTGATCTCCATCCGGTACAGCGACGAGGTCGTGGTGGCCACCACCCGGGCCGAGACGATGCTGGGCGACACCGCCGTCGCGGTGCACCCCGACGACGAGCGGTACCAGCACCTGATCGGCACCGAGGTCGAGCTGCCGCTCACCGGCCGCCGCATCCCGATCGTCGCCGACGCGCACGTCGACCCGTCGTTCGGCACCGGCATGGTCAAGGTGACGCCGGCGCACGACCCGAACGACTTCGAGATCGGCCAGCGCCACGACCTGCCCGCGCTCACCGTGATGGACGAGCGTGGCGTGATCACCGTGCCCGGCCCCTTCGAAGGGCTGGACCGGTTCGAGGCGCGGCCGGCGATCGTCGCGGCGCTGCGCGAGCAGGGCCGGATCGTGGCCGAGAAGCGGCCGTACGTGCACGCGGTCGGGCACTGCTCGCGGTGCAAGACGACCGTCGAGCCGCGGCTGTCGTTGCAGTGGTTCGTCAACACGGCGCCGCTGGCCCAGGCCGCCGGCGACGCGGTGCGCGACGGCCGGGTGCGTATCGAGCCCGCCGAGCTGGCCAAGCGCTACTTCGCCTGGGTCGACAACATGCACGACTGGTGCATCTCCCGCCAGCTGTGGTGGGGGCACCGGATCCCCGTCTGGTACGGCCCGCAGGGTGAGATCGTCTGCGTCGGCCCGGACGAGCAGCCGCCGACCGGGGACGGCTGGCGGCAGGACGAGGACGTGCTGGACACCTGGTTCTCCAGCGCGCTGTGGCCGTTCTCCACCCTCGGCTGGCCCGAGCAGACGGTGGATCTCGCGAAGTTCTACCCGACGAGTGTCCTGGTCACCGGCTACGACATCCTCTTCTTCTGGGTCGCCCGGATGATGATGTTCGGCCTGTACGCGATGGACGGCAAGCAGCCGTTCGACGTGGTGGCCCTGCACGGCATGGTCCGGGACGAGCACGGCAAGAAGATGTCCAAGTCGTTCGGCAACGTGGTCGACCCGCTGGACTGGATCGACCGGTTCGGCGCCGACGCCACCCGGTTCACCCTGGCCCGCGGCGCGAACCCCGGGCAGGACGTGCCGGTCAGCGAGGACTGGTGCCAGGGCTCCCGCAACTTCTGCAACAAGCTCTGGAACGCCACCCGGTTCGCCCTGATGAACGGGGCGCACACGACCGGCGAGCTGCCGGCCGCCGAGCGGCTCTCCACCGTCGACCGGTGGATCCTGTCCCGACTCGCGCACGTCACCGCCGAGGTCGACGAGCAGTTCGAGGCGTACGAGTTCGCCAAGGTGTGTGACCTGCTCTACCACTTCGCCTGGGATGACGTCTGCGACTGGTACGTGGAGCTGAGCAAGCCGGTGCTCGCCGAGGGCGGTGAGCGGGCCGAGACCACCCGCCGGGTGCTCGGGCACGTGCTGGACCAGCTGCTGCGGCTGCTGCACCCGGTGATCCCGTTCGTCACCGAGGAGCTGTGGCTCGCGCTGACCGGTGGGGAGACGGTGCAGACGGCCGCCTGGCCGGTGGCCGACCGTACGCTGGTCGACGATGCCGCCGAGGCCGAGTTGGCCAGTGTGCAGCGGGTGGTCACCGAGATCCGTCGGTTCCGGTCCGACCAGGGGCTGCGCCCGACGCAGCGGGTGGCCGCCCGGTTGGACGGGCTGGCCGGGGCGGGTATCGCCGCTCACGAGCCGCTGATCCGCTCGCTGGTCCGGCTGGACCCGGCCGGCGACGACTTTCAGGCCAGCGCCACGCTGGCCATGCCCGGCGCGGTCGGTGTCGCGTTGGACACCCGGGGGTCGATTGACGTGGCCGCCGAGCGGGCCCGCCTCACCAAGGACCGCGCGGCGGCTGAGAAGGAGGTCGCGCAGGCCCGGGCGAAGCTCGGCAACCCGGCCTTCATCGGCAAGGCCCCCGAGCCGGTGGTCGCGAAGATCCGCGACCGGCTCGCCATCGCCGAGGCCGACCTGGTCCGGATCGACGCTGCTCTGGAGACGCTTCCCTCGTGACCGACCGTACCGATTTCGCCGCCGTCGAGGCCGAGCTGGCTGCCCGGGGCTTCACCCGCATGGTCTTCGAGCTGGACCGGATCGAGTCGCTGCTCGACCTGCTCGGCAGTCCACAGCGGGCGTACCCGTCGATCCACCTGACCGGCACCAACGGCAAGACGTCCACCGCTCGCATGATCGACTCGCTGTTGCGGGCGTTCGGGTTGCACACCGGCCGGTACACCAGCCCGCACCTGGAGACGGTGCGGGAGCGGATCAGCCTGGACGGGGAGCCGGTCAGCGAGGAGCGGTTCGCGGCGGTGTACCGGGAGGTCAAGCCGCTGGCGGAGCTGGTCGACGCGCGGTCCGACGAGCCGCTGACCTACTTCGACATGACCACCGCGCTGGCGTTCGCCACGTTCGCCGACGCGCCGGTCGACATCGCGGTGGTGGAGGTGGGTCTCGGCGGCGCCGAGGACGCCACGAACGTGATCCAGGCCGGGGTCTGCGTGATCACCCCGATCGGCCTGGACCACACCGAGTGGCTCGGTGACACGCTCCAGGACATCGCGCTGGCCAAGGCCGGCATCATCCACCAGGGCGCCACCGTCATCGCGGCGGCGCAGGAGGAGGAGGCCGCGCGGCCTCTCCTGGAGCGCTGCGCCGAGGTGGGCGCCACCATCGCCCGGGAGGGCGCCGAGTTCGGGGTGTTGAGTCGGGCCATCGCGGTCGGCGGTCAGGTGCTCAGCCTGCAGGGGCTGGGCGGTGTCTACGACGACGTGTTCATCCCGTTGCACGGCGCGCACCAGGCGCAGAACGCCGCCGTGGCGCTCGCCGCCGTGGAGGCGTTCCTGGGTGCGGGAACCACGCGGCAGCTAGATGTCGAGGCGGTCCGGGAGGGCTTCGCCTCGGCCAGTTCCCCGGGGCGGCTGGAACGGGTCCGCAGCGCGCCGACCATCCTGCTGGACGGCGCGCACAACCCGCACGGCATGGCTGCCACCGTGACGGCGCTGCAGGAGGAGTTCGCGTTCAGCAAGCTGGTGGCGGTGCTCGGCGTACTCGCCGACAAGGACGCGTCGAGCCTGCTGGAGCTGCTGGAACCGGTCATCGACGTGGTGGTGGTGACCCGCAACAGCTCGCCGCGGGCGATGCCGACGGAGGAACTCGCCGCGCTGGCCGTGGAGATCTTCGGCGAGGAGCGGGTCGAGACGGCCGACGAGATGCCGGACGCGATCGAGGTGGCGGTGGCGCTGGCCGAGGAGGACGTCCCCGGTGAGTTGAGCGGGGTCGGCGTGCTGGTCACGGGGTCGGTGGTGACGGTGGCAGACGCTCGTCGGCTGCTGGTGCGATGACCGGCCCGGAGCGGAACTCCCGCGCCACCGACGGGCCGAGCGGGGCGTCGCCCGACCAGGCCAGGCCCCGGGCCTCAGGGGAGGCGCACGCGGCCGATCAGCCTGGGGAGGCGCAGGCGGCCGATCAGCCGGGCGGACAGCCGCGCCGGTCGGGGCTGCGTGACCCGCAACGGGCGGTACGCGGACTGGGCGCCGGGACGCTCGGCCTGGAGGCGCTGGTGCTGCTGCTGGCCATCCAGCCGATCCGGGTGGTCGGGGGTGACCTGAGCGGCGCGGCGATCGGCGCGGTGGTGGCCCTGGCGGTGGCCGCCATCCTGGTCGCCGGCATGATGCGCCGCCCCTGGGCGTGGCACGCCGGTACCGTGCTCCAGGGCCTGCTGCTGTTGGCCGGCCTGCTGCACTGGTCGCTGTTCGCGCTGGGCGTCATCTTCGCGCTGGTGTGGGCGTACGCGGTGCACGTCCGCCGGGTCATCCTCGGCTGACCCGGCTCAGGCGTCGGCCCGTTCGCGCCACTGGGTGAGGGCGATGCCGTGGCCGTCCGGGTCGCGGAAGGCCGCCGCCCACACCTCCAGCTTGCTGCCCCGGTTGACCACCCGTGGGGCGTACGTGAAGCGGACGCCCGAGCCGCGCAACCGCTCGTACGCCGCCTCGATGTCGTCGACCTCGAGGTTGACGTGGACGAGCCGGCGGCTGATCGGGGCGGCCCCGGTGACCTCGCGCAGCACCAGTCGGGTCGTGCCGGAGGCGAGCACGGCGTTGCCCGCCCCCTGGTCGACCTCGGTGAAGCCGAGCATGTCGCGGTAGAAGCCGAGGGACCGGGCCAGGTCGGTGACCAGCAGGGTGAGGCCCACCCCGCTGATCGGGCCGGCCGGGTCCGCCGTGGTGCCCCCGTCGAACCCGAAGATCGCCTCGTCGAGTTCCTCGGCGGTGACGGGCCCGGTCGTCGTCGCCGTGCCCGAGGTGGGATCGTCCAGGGGCAGGTCGAGCGGGTCCAGAGGGTCCGTCGCGGCGGAGCCGGAACGTTGGGCGGGAGCCGGGTCGAAGCGTTCGGCCTCGGGCTGGTCGAAGCGCTCCTCGGCGGGCGGGCGCGGTGCCGGGGTGGCCCGTCGGGGCAGCCCGCCCGTGGTCGGCTGGCCGGCCGGCTGTTCGACGACGACACCCTCCAGCACCACCGGGCCGCCCGGGCTCTGGTGCATCACCACCGCCTCGCGCTCCTCCGGGTCGACACCCGGGTCGTCGCGCAGCGGATCGGCGCGCAGCGGGTCGGTACCGAGCGGGTCACGGAACGGGTCCGGGCCGAACTGGTCGCGGAAGTCGTCGTCCGGCGCGCGGTCGGCCCACGGTGGGGCGTCCTGCTGGATCAGCATCTCGTCCAGGGGTTCGGCGTCGGCGAACTCCGGCGGGAGGTCGGCGACGGCCGCCGACTCGGCGTGCGTCGCCACCTCGTCCCAGAGGACCTTGACGTGCCGCTGGTCGTCGAGCGCGACCCGGATCGGCAGGGTCTGGCCCAGCGACGGCCACTTCGACACCGGCACCCGTGGCTCGATGATCTTCTTGGATCGCGGCGGCAGGCCGGGGGCATCGATCACCAGTTGCAGCTCGCAGCGGCCGAACGCGTACTGGGTGGGTGGTTCGGACGCGCTGTGCACGTGCCCGACGCCGACCACCCAGGTGCGCCCACCGCCTTTTACGGTGGCCAGCGCGATCGCCAGCACCAGCAGGGCGACCCCGATCGCCACGATGGGCCAACTGGTCATGCCGAGGCCGAAGAGGACGACGAACGTGGCCACGGTGCCGAGCACCGTGCCGATCAGCTTGCGTACCGGCGCGATGGGCCGGTTCCCGCCATTCGCCACAGTGGACCTCCCGGGGGTCAGGGCCAGGCTAGGCCGGATCGGCCACCGGGGGAAAGACCGGCCGCCGCGCCGGCGCCGGGACCGGGTCGCTAGGCTGACCGTACCGATCCCGAGCGTCCAGCGCGTACAGGAGGAACCCAGCGTGTCCAGCAACAGCCCGGATGAGCGTAGCCTCGTTCTGATCAAGCCCGACGCGGTCCGCCGCGGCCTGGTCGGCGAGGTCCTCTCCCGCTTCGAGCGCAAGGGGCTGCGAATCGACGCGATGGTGCACCGGACGATGGACGCCGCGCTCGCCGACGCGCACTACGCCGAGCACGTCGACAAGGCGTTCTACCCGCCGCTGAAGGACTTCATGACCGGCGGCCCGCTGGTCGCCCTGGTGCTCTCCGGCGATGAGGTCATCGACGTCGTCCGCGGGCTGGTCGGCGCGACCGACGGCCGCAAGGCCGCCGCCGGCACGATCCGGGGCGACCTGTCGCTGTCCAACCGGGAGAACCTGGTGCACGCCTCCGACTCACCGGACAGCGCCAAGCGCGAGATCGCGCTCTGGTTTCCCGAGCTGGGCTGACGCTCCCGTTCAGCCGGCCGGGGGCAGTTTCGTCGGATTGCCGACCAGGTAGATCCCGGTGATCCGGCCCTCGGCCGCGGTGACGGTCAACGCGTACCGGTTGCCGTCGTCGCGGGTGAGCAGCGCGGCGGGTTCCCCGTTGAGTTCCAGCCTGCGGGTCGTCCAGCGCCGGTGGGGGCCGTAGATCCCGGCGAAGAACCGGGAGATCCGTTCCGAGCCGGTGATCGGGTTGCGGGCCGCCCGCACCCGTCCACCACCGTCGCTCCAGGCGATGGCATCTCCGGCGACCAGTCCGGTGAGCGTCGCCAGGTCACCGTCGCGGGCTGCGGCCAGGAACGCGTCGAGCAGCCGCTCCCGGTCCGACCGGCTGGCGGTGAACCGCCGCTGCTCCTGCCGTACCCGGGTCACCGCCCGGTGGTGCAGCTGCCGGCAGTCCGCGGGAGTCCGGTCCAGGATCTCCGCGATCTCGGTGTACGGCAGTTCGAAGGCGGTGTGCAGGACGTACACGGCACGCTCCGGCGGGGTGAGCCGTTCCAGCACGTGCAGCAGCGCGGTCGAGAGCGAGTCACGCAGCTCGACGCGGTCCAGTGGGCCGAACGGCGACGGCACGGTCGGCACCGGCTCCGGCAGCCACGTCCCCACGTACGTCTCGCGGGCCGCCTGTCGGGCCCGCAGCCGGTCCAGGGCCAGCCGGGTGACCACCCGGGACAGGTACCGACGGGGCTCGTCCACCGTCGAGCGGTCCACGCCCAGCCACCGCAGGTACGTCTCCTGGAGCACGTCTTCGGCGTCGTGGCGGCTGCCGAGCAGCCGGTAGGCGAGCCCGAGCAGCATCGGCCGGTGCGCCTGCAGCGCACCGGCCGCCTCTGCCGCCGCGTTGGTCACACGTGCGCCGGAGGCTCCAGGCGCATCGTCACCCCGATCCGGTTCCACACGTTGATTGTGGCGATCGCGAAGACCAGGTCGGCCAGTTCCTTCTCCGACCAGACCTTCGCGGCGGCGTCCCACACCTCGTCGGGCACCCCGTGCTCGCCGAGCTGGGTGACCGCGTCGGTGAGCGCCAGCGCGGCCCGTTCCCGCTCGTCGAAGAACGGCGCCTCCCGCCAGGTGGCGACCGCGAACAGCCGACGGCTCGACTCGCCGTTGGCGAGGGCGTCCCGGCTGTGCAGGTCCACGCAGTACGCACATCCGTTGATCATCGACGCGCGCAGCTTGATCAGTTCCAGCACGGTGTGGTCGACGTTCGTCTGGACGTACTTCTCCATCCCCATGACCGCCTGGTACGCCTGCGGCGCCACCTGGGTCGGGTTCATCCGTTGCACGACTACCTCCCTGATCGGTCCGATACCGTCACGACGGATCGGCCGGGGTGGGCCGTGACAACCGTGGCTGTGACCCCGCTCATGCCCGGGAGGCGGTGCTGGATCAGCCGCGGCCCGCCGGCACGGTGTCCGCCAGCACCTCCCGCGTCGGGGGGATCTGGACGTCCTCGGCGGCCGTGGCGGACGGGGTGGGCGTGGTGGGCGTGGTGCCGTCGCTGTCGCGCGGACCACGCCGGGTCACCCGGGCGGCCAACCGGCGCCCCACCTCGATCATGGGTAGCTCGACCCAGCGGTAGAGCACGTCCGCGACGATCAGCGCCACCACCACGGCGCCCAGGAAGACGGCGGTGCTGCGCCGGCCCATGGCCGGCAGCAGGCCCACCGCCACCCGCGCCGCGATGGACTGGATCAGATACATCGAGTACGACCGCTCGCCGATGAAGACCAGCGGACGTAGCCCCAGCCCGCGGGCGAGCACGCTGCGCGAGAGCAGGGGCGGCAGCAGCAGCGCGGCAGCGGCGGCGTACGTGCCGATCAGCGCCTCCTGGCCGAACCGGATCGGCCAGTACTGCACGGCCACCTGGAACACGATGAAGACCACGATCGCGGCGGTCGCCGTCACCGGGTGGGTCAACGGCCGAACCAGCGCGAAGCCTCGCGGGTGGTGCATCACCACGGCGGTGAGGCAGCCGAGCAGGATCGCCACGTAGTGGATCGGCCAGCTCAGCCAGGCGATGTCCGGCGGGATCATCGCGATGAAGAGCACGAGCAGACCGGCCGTGACCGCGAGCCGGCGGCGGAAGGCGGCGGTCACCAGGACGAACGCGATGGCCGGCCAGAACAGGTAGAACTTCTGCTCGATGCCGATCGTCCAGGAGTGCAGGTACGGCGCGGTCCCGGGCAGGAGTTCGTTGATGAAGAGCAGGTAGTACTTCATCAGGCGTTCGATCGTCTCGGCGCTGCCGCTGAGCCGGGCCAGGCCCCAGGTCAGGAAGAGCACGAGCAGGTAGACCGGCATGATCCGGAAGAACCGCCGCAGGTAGAACGCGCGCAGCGACACCCTGCCGTACCGGTGCTCCTCACGCAGCAGCAGCGTCGTGATCAGGAAGCCGGAGAGCACGAAGAACAGGTGGACGCCGATCCAGCCGGTCAGCCACTTCCAGGACGGGCCGCCGTAGTGGAAGGCGAAGACCATGATCGCCGCCACCGCCCGCAGCCCGTCCAGCGCGGGAAACCGGCGCATGGCCTGAAATTCGTCGTATCGAAGCGAACGCACCGGCGAAGTTTGCGTGAGCGCGCCACCGGGGGTCAAGCCGACCGGACGACTGGCGTTCACGTTCGCGTCACCCGGGCCGCCGCTCACGGTCGCCTCCGACCGATAGACCGACGTGGTCAACCCATGATCGGGAGGAAGAATGACCGAGCTTGATCGACGTACCCTGCTGCGGGCCGGCCTGGTGGCCGGGGCCGGAGTCGCCGGCGGCGCCCTGCTGGGTGGCACCGGGGCGAACGCCGCTCCGGCCTGGCGCCCGGCGGGACGCCCGGTCCTCACCCACGGGGTGCAGAGCGGCGACGTGACCGCGGACTCGGCGCTGGTGTGGACGCGGGCCGACCGGCCGGGTCGGATGCTGGTCGAGGTGAGCCGCCGGCCGGACTTCCGCGGCGCGCGGACGCTGCGCGGCCCGGTGCTCGCCCCGACCGGCGACTTCACCGGAAAGGTCCGGCTGCGGGGCCTGCCGGACGGCGAGCGGCTGCACTACCGGGTCCGGGTGGAGAGCCTGGACCGGCACGGCGTGGTCAGCGAGCCGCTGACCGGTTCGCTGACCACCGCCCCGGGGCGGCACCAGCGACGTGACGTCCGGTTCGTCTGGACCGGGGACATCGTCGGGCAGGGCTGGGGGATCGACCCGACCTACGGCGGAATGTCGATCTTCCGGGCGATGCGCGAGACCCGGCCGGACTTCTTCCTGTGCAGCGGCGACACCGTGTACGCCGACGGCCCGCTGGTCGAGTCGGTGACGCTGCCCGACGGACGGATCTGGCGCAACCTGGTCACCCCGGAGAAGAGCAAGGTCGCCGAGACGCTGGCCGAGTACCGGGGGCAGTTCGCGTACAACCTGCTCGATGAGCACCTGCGGGAGTTCGCGGCGGCGGTGCCGCAGATCAACCAGTGGGACGACCACGAGGTGCTCAACAACTGGTATCCGGGGGAGATCCTGGACGACCCGCGCTACACCGAGCAGCGGGTCGACGTGCTCGCCGCCCGGGCGAGTCAGGCGTTCCACGAGTGGCTGCCGGTGCCGGACAACGGGCCGCTGTACCGGCGGCTGTCGTACGGGCCGCTGCTGGACGTGTTCGTGCTCGACATGCGGACCCACAAGGACCCCAACGACGGCAACACGTACGCCGACCCGAAGCGTGGTCTGCTCGGCCGGGAGCAGCGGGAGTGGCTGATCCGGGAGCTGAAGAGGTCCACCGCGACCTGGAAGGTGATCGCCAACGACCTGCCGATCGGGGTCGTGGTGCCGGACGGTCCGACCGCCCAGGAGGGTGTCGCGCAGGGCGACCCGGGCGCGCCGGCCGGGCGTGAGCTGGAGTTCGCCGAGGTGCTGCGGGCCACCCACCGGGCCGGGGTGACCGGCATGGTCTTCCTGACCGCCGACGTGCACTACTCGGCCGCCCACCACTACGACCCGTCGCGCGCCGCGGTCGGCGACTTCACGCCGTTCTGGGAGTTCGTCTCCGGTCCGGCGCACGCCGGCGCGTTCGGCCCGAACGCGTTGGACGGCACGTTCGGCCCGCAGGCGGCCTTCGTGCACGCCCCGCCACGGGCGAACACCTCCCCGGCGGAGGGCTTCCAGCACTTCGGCGAGGTGTCCATCGACGGCGAGTCCGAGGCCCTGACGGTCCACCTGCGTGACCGGGACGGCGCCTCCCTCTGGAGCACGACCCTCCCCGCCCCCTGACCCCTTGGTCGATCATGAAGTTGTCGCCGCGGCACCCCGACGGGGGCGGCGGCAACGCCATGATCGACGGGGTCGGGCGGGTGGACGGCCTCCCCGGGCGGTCGGGATGAGCAGGGTGCTCAGCAGCTCGATGGTCGCGGTCGTGCCAGCGCCGTTCGGTCCGAGCAGGCCGAACAGCTCCCCGTTGCCAACCGTCAGGTCGACGCCGCGGACTGCCTGATCCTCCCGACGCTGGGGTCGTCACCATCCCCTGCGGCTGCGGTACGTGCGGCTCACCCCGACCGCCTCGATCGCGTGTTCGCTCGCGACACGCAGGCTAGAAGCGACCGGGACGGGTGCGAAACGAATTCGGATCGAGCCGAATGCTCAGGCCGAGGCGCTCACCGGCTCGTCACCGATGAGCTGCACCAGCGCCAGTCCGGCCGGTTCCAGGCCGTAGAGCACCCGTCGGCCCGCCCGGCGGCGGTGCACCACGCCGGCGGCCAGCAGAGCGGAGAGCTGCTCCGACACGGTGCTCGGGGCGAGCCCCAGTGTGGCCGCGAGACCGGCGGTGGTGGCCGGCCGCACCAGGGCCCGCAGCACCTGGGCGCGACCCCGGCCGACCAGCACCGCCAACCGATCCGTGGCCGGTGCGGTCCGGGGTGCCGAGGTGGGCCCACCCTCGGCGAGCACCACCGCCCCGCGCGCCTGGTAGGAGACGGCGATGATCTCCGGATGGTCGGTGGCGCAGACGAGTGCTCCCTGCGAGAAGATCAGGGGAACCAGCAGCAGCCGCTGGTCCACCGCCACGAACTGCTGCTCCGACGGCTTCACCAGCGTCAACACCGGCTTGTCCCAGCGCACCCGCTCGTGCAGGTCGGCCAGCAGGGCGTCCGGACCGTCGGCGGCGAGCGCCCGAGCCCGGTGCAGGACCTCCTCGTCCAGCGCCGCCCGCATCGCCGGCCACCACGGCGCGATGGCCGCCTCCCAGTACGCCTCGATGCCGTCGGCGAGCCGGTCCAGGGCGGCCCGCCGGTCCGTGACGAACGGGCCCAGCCACTCCGGCAGGTCGTCCGGGTCGTAGTAGCGGGGGATCTGCTCGGCGATCACCTCAGCCGGCGTCGCCCGCAGTTCGGCGAGTTGTTCGGCCAGGGTCGGCGCGGCCGACGTGGGGATCGGGCTGAGGAAGTCCGGTGCGGGTAGGCCGACGGTCAGCAGCCGGGCCGGCGCGGCCGCCGGCACCTCGTCGAGCACCCGCCGTGCGTGCCGCGCCCAGGCGGTGTACGGCCAGGGCACCTCTTTCGGAGGCCGGCGCAGCACGAACAGGCTGGTCAGCACCTCCCAGAGCGGGCTGGTGGCGATCCGGGTACGGCCCAGCGTCGGCTCGTCCAACTCGATCCGGATCACCCGGCCAGCCTAGGGTGCCGGCGCGCGCGTTTACTCGGCGGCGGTGCGGTGGGTGGGTCTTGTATTGTTGACGGTCGTAAGGCGATGACCCGGCCATCACCGGTGAGCCTCCGGAAGAACAGCCGGGCAACCGGCCCAGTAGAACCGGACGGGTGCGGCCCGTCACAGCCGGCAATGAGCGGGCGGTCGATCCTGACCGCCAAGCGGGGTGGTACCGCGGGCCACCGGGAGCGCCGTTCGAGGCGTACCCCGGACGGTTCGTCCTCGCAGACCCACGTTGCGTGAGCTGCATGAGGAGAGCGACCCCCGATGGCCTATCCGTTGCACGACCCGACCGCCGCCGGTGTCCCGGCGAGCCCGGACCTGCCCGCGGTCGAGCGCCGGGTGCTGGAGCACTGGACGGCCGACAAGACCTTCGAAGCCTCCGTCGAGGCCCGTCCCGCCGGTGACGACGGCAAGAACGAGTACGTCTTCTACGACGGCCCGCCGTTCGCCAACGGCCTGCCGCACTACGGCCACCTGTTCACCGGGTACGTCAAGGACGTGGTGCCGCGCTACCAGACCATGCGCGGGCGGCACGTCGAGCGGCGCTTCGGCTGGGACTGCCACGGCCTGCCCGCCGAGGTGGTGGCCGAGAAGCAGCTCGGCATCACCAGCAAGGCGGAGATCATCGACCTGGGCGTGGCCCGGTTCAACGAGGCCTGCCGCACCTCGGTGCTGGAGTTCACCCAGGACTGGGAGCGGTACATCAACCGGCAGGCCCGCTGGGTCGACTTCGCCAACGACTACAAGACCCTCGACCTGGACTACATGGAAAGCGTCATGTGGGCCTTCAAGACCCTGCACGACAAGGGTCTGATCTACGAGGGCTTCCGGGTGCTGGCGTACTGCTGGCGGTGTGAGACCCCCCTGTCGAACACCGAGACCCGGATGGACGACGTCTACCGGGACCGGCACGACCCGACGCTGTCGGTGTGGTTCGGGCTGACCGCCGACGAGTCCGCCCCGGAGCTGGTGCGCGGGCCGGTCAGGCTGGGCGTCTGGACGACCACGCCGTGGACCCTGCCGTCGAACCTGGCGCTCGCCGTCGGCCCGGACATCGAGTACGCGGTGCTGGAGCACCGGGGTTCCCCCGACCGCGAGGGCAGCGGGGAGCGCTACGTCGTCGGCGCGGCGCGGCTGTCCGCGTACGCCAAGGAACTGGACGGGTACGAGCAGGTCGGCACGGTGTACGGCCGCGACCTGGTCGGACGCCGCTACACGCCGCTGTTCGACTTCCTCGTCGAGCAGGCCGGGGACAACGCCTACCAGGTGCTCGGCGCGGAGTTCGTCACCACCGAGGACGGCACCGGGATCGTGCACCTCGCCCCGGCGTTCGGTGAGGACGACCAGAACGTCTGCAACGCCGCCGGCATCCCCACCATCGTCACCGTGGACGACCACACCCGGTTCACCGCGCTGGTCCCGCCGTACCAGGGTGAGCAGGTCTTCGACGTCAACAAGCCGGTGATCCGGGAGCTGAAGGAGCGGGGGGTGGTGCTCAAGCAGGACACCTACACCCACTCGTACCCGCACTGCTGGCGCTGCGACACCCCGCTGGTCTACAAGGCGGTGTCCTCGTGGTTCGTCGCGGTGACCCAGTTCCGGGACCGGATGGTCGAGCTGAACCAGGAGATCAACTGGACGCCCGGCCACATCAAGGACGGTTCGTTCGGCAAGTGGCTGGCCAACGCCCGCGACTGGTCGATCAGCCGGAACCGGTTCTGGGGCTCCCCGATCCCGGTGTGGAAGTCCGACGACCCGAACTACCCGCGCCTGGACGTCTACGGCTCGCTGGCCGACATCGAGCGGGACTTCGGCGTACGCCTGAGCGACCTGCACCGGCCGGCGGTGGACGACCTGGTCCGCCCCAACCCGGACGACCCGACCGGCCAGTCGATGATGCGTCGGGTGCCGGAGGTGCTGGACTGCTGGTTCGAGTCCGGGTCGATGCCGTTCGCCCAGGTGCACTACCCGTTCGAGAACGCGGACTGGTTCGAGCACCACTACCCGGGTGACTTCATCGTCGAGTACATCGGGCAGACCCGCGGCTGGTTCTACACGATGCACGTGCTGGCCACCGCGCTGTTCGACCGGCCGGCGTTCCGCAACTGCCTCAGCCACGGCATCCTGCTCGGCTCGGACGGCCGCAAGATGTCCAAGAGCCTGCGCAACTACCCGGACGTCTACCACGTCTTCGACGCGTACGGCTCGGACGCGATGCGCTGGATGCTGATGTCCTCGCCGGTGCTGCGCGGCGGCGACATGGCGGTCACCGAGGCGGGGATCCGCGACGCCGTCCGGCAGGTGCTGCTGCCGCTGTGGAACGTCTGGTACTTCTTCTCGCTGTACGCCAACGCCGACGGCTACACCGCCCGCCGCCGCACGGACTCCACGCACCTGCTCGACCGCTACGTGCTGGCGAAGACCAACGAGCTGGTGTCGACGGTCGGCGCGCAGATGGAGGCGTACGACATCTCCGGCGCCTGCGCCACCGTCCGCTCCTACCTGGACGCGCTGACCAACTGGTACGTGCGCCGCTCCCGGGACCGGTTCTGGTCCGGTGACGCCAACGCGTTCGACACCCTGTCGACCGTGCTGGAGACGCTGTGCCGGGTGGTGGCGCCGCTGGCGCCGCTGACCGCGGAGGAGATCTGGCGCGGGCTCACCGGGGAGCGTTCGGTGCACCTGACCGACTGGCCGCAGGCGAGCGAGTTCCCGGCCGACCACGACCTGGTCGCCGCGATGGACGCCACCCGGGCGGTCGCCTCGGCGGCGCTGTCGCTGCGCAAGGCCAAGGGTCTGCGGGTGCGGCTGCCGCTGTCGAAGCTGACCGTCGCCTCGCCGGCGGCGGAGCAGCTGCGTCCGTTCGCCGACCTGGTCGCCGACGAGGTCAACGTGAAGGCCGTGGAGTTCAGCGCGGAGCTGGCCGCGTACTGCGAGCAGGTGCTGACCGTGGTGCCCCGGGCTCTCGGCCCGCGGGTCGGCAAGCAGGTGCAGCAGGTGATCAAGGCGGTCAAGGCGGGCGACTGGGAGCTGGTCGACGGCGCCCCGGTGGCCGCCGGCGTCACCCTGGCCGAGGGCGAGTACGAGTTGCGCCTGGTCGCCGCCGACGCCGAGCACTCCGCGCCGCTGCCCGGCGGTGAGGGCGTGGTGGTGCTGGACACCGAGGTCACCCCGGAACTGGCCGCCGAGGGGCTGGCCCGGGACGTGGTGCGGGTCGTGCAGCAGGCCCGCCGGGACGCCGACCTGGACGTCTCGGACCGGATCGTGGTGTCGGTGTCGGCCTCCGAGGAGGTGCGCGCGGCGGTGGCCGCGTACATCGACTTCGTGTCCGGGGAGGTGCTGGCCGACTCGGTGGACTTCGCCGAGGGCCTCGACGGCTTCGCCGGCGAGGTGGGCGAGGGCGACCGCGTGACGGTCACCGTCCGCCGGGTGTGACGTACCGGGGCGGGCGCCCTCGCCACCTCCATCGGGGGGAGCGTGAGGGCGTCCGCTACCGTGACACCGCCTGAATCCGCACGACCGCCGGAGGACCAGTGCCCCTGCTCTACACCATCGGCAAGCTGACCGTGGCGCCCACGCTGCGGTTGGCGTTCCGCCCGACCGTGGAGGGTCTGGAACACGTGCCGGAGACCGGCGGAGCGATCTTCGCCGGCAACCACCTCTCGGTGGCCGACGAACTGTTCCTCGGCACGGTCGTGCCCCGGCACCTGGCGTTCTGGGCGAAGTCGGAGTACTTCAAGGGCACCGGCGTGAAGGGCGCGATCTCGAAGTTCGTCCTCACCGGCCTGGGCGCGATTCCGGTCGAGCGGGCCGGTGGGCGGGCCGCGCTGTCCGCGTTCGACGCGGCGATCCCGGCGCTCAAGGGCGGCGACCTGGTGGTGGTCTACCCGGAGGGCACCCGCTCCCCGGACGGCAAGCTCTACCGGGGTCGGACCGGGGCGGCCCGGCTGGCCATCGCCACCGGCGTGCCGATCATCCCGGTCGGCATGATCGGCACGGACAAGGCACAGCCGATCGGGGCCCGGGTGCCCCGCCCCGGCACCGCCAAGATCACGGTCCGGTTCGGCAAGCCGCTGGACTTCAGCGGCCGGCCGGACGACCGCACCTCGCTGCGGCAGATGACCGACGAGATGATGAGCGAGATCCAGAAGCTCACCGGCCAGGAGTACGTGCCCCGCTACGCCCCGCCGCGCGCCCACCCGGACCCCACCCGCGACGCCTGACCCCGCGGCGGCAACGCCCGCCTACCGGCCCGCCATGCACGTCGCCGACGGTCGGCTGCGCCCCGTGAGCCGGCACCGTGTCATCGGTCAGCAGGAGCAACCGCCGGCACCGTGTCATCCGTCGGCCGGAGCAACCGCCGGCACGCCGACGGCGCCACCTCAGCCCCGTTCGGGCTGGACGATCTGGGCGCGCAGGGTGGCCAGCAGGGCGGCGCTGTCGGCGACCGAGAGCCGGGTGAACACGCCGGTGGCGATGCTGCCGTGGTCGACCGAGGTGCAGACCACCACGTCGCTGCCGTCCGCCCGGCCGACCGCGCAGCGCTCGTGCCTGCCGCGCACACCGGTGTCCACGGTCTCGGGGGCGTCCAGCGCGTACCGGTCGGTGAGCCGACTGATCTCGGCCTCCGCGTCCGACTCCGGGCTCAGGCGGAAGCCGGTGCCGCCGAAGACCGTCACCCGCTTGCCGCTGGTCGTGGAGTAGACGCCGGCGAAGGTGTCCTCGGCCAGCCAGTGCTGCTGGCGTACCTCGCTCTCCAACTGCCGGGCGGTGTCGGTGCTGCGGTTGTCCTGCCGCAGGCTGAGGTCCTCCACCTGCTCGGGCAGAGCCGCGCGGACCGGGTACTGGGCCGAGATCGGGAACCCGTAGTAGGCGGGGCAGCCGCAGCAGCACGCCAGCGTGAGCAGCAGCAGCCACGGCCAGCGGCGTCGACGCCGAACCGGGACCGGCACGTACCCCTTGGGGGCCTGCCAGCCCGGCGGCGCCGGCGGTGGCGCCGCGGAGCGCCGGCCCCGACGCTGCTTCGGTACGGGGGCCGGCGCGGGCGGTGACATCGGCCGGGCCGGCGGCGGCGCGGGCGACATCGGCCGGGCCGGCGGGACCGGCCGCGCGGCCGGTGGCGACACCGGGTGCGAACCGATCGACGGAGCGGGCGGACCGGACCACTGCCGGGTCGCCGGCGGCGTGGGGTAGGGCAATGTCGGGGGCAGTGGGGGCAACTCGGCGGACGGCAGGTCCCAGCCGCCGGTGTCCACGCCGGCCCACGGGTCGACCGGGGTGCGGTGCTCCGGAGGCTCGTGGGGCACGGGTGGCGGCGGAGTCGGCTCGCTCGACGCGCCCCAGGTCCGCCGGCGCGGCAGCGGGGGAGGCACCGGCGCGGAACCACTCCACCTGGGCGCGGGAGCCTCCGCGGTCGCGGCGGTGTCCTGCTCGACGGCCGTGTCCTGTTCGACGGCCGTGTCCTGCTCGACGGCCGTGCGCTGCTCAGCGGCGGGCGAGCCCTCCGGTTCGGGCTGGTCCGAGGGGTCCGGCTGGTCCGAGGGTTGCGGCTGGTCCGAGGGTTGCGGCTGGTCCGGTGGTACGGGTGGGGAGGTCGGCTCGTCGGCGACCGCCCGGTCCCGCTCCGGCTCCGCGCCCGGGGTGCTCCCGTCGGCCGGCCGTGCTCCCGGCTGGGGCTCCGGCATCGCGGCAATCTCCTCTCGCGCCGGTCCGAGGTTAATACCGCGCCGCCACCACCGCAGACCGGGCGTGCGCGCGGTCACCGGCGGGTGGGCGCGTACCCTTGGGCATCATGAGTGCCCCGTCCACGACGCCGCGCGCGGCCGCGACCAATTCGAGCGACGACTCCAGCTCGGAGCGTCTGACGCCGCGCCGCGACCTGGAGCCGTCGGTCTGGCCCCGGCTGGAGCCGCTGCTCCCTCAGGTTTCCAAGCCCATTCAGTACGTCGGTGGCGAGTTGGGCGCGGTGGTCAAGGACTGGGACGCGGCGACCGTGCGCTGGGCGCTGATGTATCCCGACGCGTACGAGGTGGGCCTGCCCAACCAGGGTGTGCAGATCCTGTACGAGGTGCTCAACGAGCTGCCCGACACGCTCGCCGAGCGGACGTATGCGGTCTGGCCGGACCTGGAGAGCCTGATGCGCACGCACGGCGTGCCGCAGTTCACCGTCGACGCGCACCGGTCGGTCCGCGACTTCGACGTGTTCGGCATCTCGTTCTCCACCGAGCTGGGTTACACCAACATGCTCACCGCGATCGACCTGGCCGGCATCCCGATGCTGGCCGCCGACCGCACCGACGCCGACCCGGTGATCGTGGCTGGCGGGCATGCCGCGTTCAACCCGGAGCCGATCGCCGACTTCATCGACGCCGCGGTGCTCGGCGACGGTGAGGAGGCGGTCCTGGAGATCACCGCGATCGTCCGGGAGTGGAAGGCCGAAGGCTCCCCGGGTGGCCGCGACGAGCTGCTGCTGCGGCTGGCCCGCACCGAGAGCGTGTACGTGCCGCGCTTCTACGACGTCGACTACCTGCCCGACGGGCGCATCCAGCGGGTCGTGCCGAACCGGGCGGACGTGCCGTTCCGGGTGCACAAGCGCACGACGATGGACCTGGACGCCTGGCCGTACCCGAAGAAGCCCCTCGTGCCGCTGGCCGAGACGGTGCACGAGCGGTACGCGGTGGAGATCTTCCGGGGCTGCACCCGGGGATGCCGGTTCTGCCAGGCCGGCATGATCACCCGGCCGGTGCGGGAGCGGTCGATCACGACCGTCGGGCAGATGGTGCGCGAGGGCCTGGAGTTCTCCGGCTTCTCCGAGGTGGGCCTGCTGTCGCTCTCCTCGGCGGACCACTCCGAGATCGGTGACATGTGCTCGGGCCTGGCCCAGCAGTACGAGGGCACCAACGTCTCGCTGTCGCTGCCGTCGACCCGGGTGGACGCGTTCAACATCGACCTCGCCCAGGAGTTGTCCCGCAACGGACGGCGCACCGGTCTGACCTTCGCCCCGGAGGGCGGCTCGGAGCGGATCCGCAAGGTCATCAACAAGATGGTGTCGAAGGAAGACCTGATCCGCACCGTCGTCACCGCGTACAGCAACGGCTGGCGGCAGGTGAAGCTCTACTTCATGTGCGGCCTGCCCACCGAGACCGACGAGGACGTCCTCGAGATCGCGGACATGGCCCACGAGGTGATCAAGGCAGGTCGGGCCGCGACCGGGTCCAAGGACATCCGCTGCACCGTCTCCATCGGCGGGTTCGTGCCGAAGCCGCACACCCCGTTCCAGTGGGCCCCGATGGAGCGTCCGGAGGTCATCGACCACCGACTCAAGATCCTCAAGCAGGCGATCAACTCGGACCGCTCGCTGGGCCGGGCCATCGGCTACCGCTACCACGACGGCGAGCCCTCGCTGATCGAGGGACTGCTCTCCCGGGGCGACCGTCGGGTCGGCTCGGTGATCCGCAAGGTGTGGGAGAACGGCGGCCGGTTCGACGGCTGGAGCGAGCACTTCTCGTACCAGCGCTGGGTGGACGCGGCGGCCGAGACGCTGCCCGCGTACGGGGTGGACCTCGACTGGTACACCACCCGTCGGCGCGACGAGCTGGAGGTCCTTCCCTGGGACCACCTGGACTCGGGCCTGGACAAGGACTGGCTCTGGCAGGACTGGCAGGACTCGCTCAGCGAGTTCGAGCAGGACGACTGCCGGTGGACGCCGTGCTTCGACTGCGGCGTCTGCCCGTCGATGGACACCGAGATCCAGATCGGCCCGACCGGTCGCAAGCTGCTCCCGCTCACCCCGCTGGGCGGCAACGGCATGAAGGTCCCGTCGGCCGGCAACCCCGCCTGACCGCCTGACCGTCTGGTGGCCGCAGAGCCGCCGGGCAGCGCCGGGTGGCGGTGAACCGCTACCCTCCATAGCCGACACGTCACCCGCCGGGCCCACGCCCGGTGGGTGACCGGCGTTCACGGAGGGAGGCGTGGTGTCCGGAGTCTCCATGAACACCGGCAAGCTCGGCGAGCTCGTCTCCGAGATGTCGGAGACGGCGGAGTCGCTGCGGTCCGGTGTGCTCCCCACGATCGAGTACCTGCGGCTGCCCTCCGGTGCCGCGCCCGCGTTCGACGCCGGCTTCTCCGCCGCGTACGCCGACATGCACGAGACGACGACGCAGGCCGTGTCCGCGCTCGCCGCCGCGCTCGCCGAGGTCGCACAGGGGCTCGGCCGGGTCGTCGAGCACTACAAGACGATGGAGCAGCGGCACGGCCAGTCGTTCGACACGGCTCTGGACTGAGCGCGGTCCGGGCGACCGGACCCGCCCCTCTTCTTCGACAGCACACGGGGGCAGCTGTTATGGACGACAACGTGGTATCCGGCGTCGACACGGCGCGCACGATCGGCCTGGATGCGGTCATCATCGCGCTGGGCGGGACACTCGCGGTGGCCGCCGAGCCGTCCGGCGCGGGGGCCCTGGCGATGGCCTTCGTCAGCCCGATCGCCGTCATGAACATCCGCAGCTGGGCGCCGTTCCAGGAGGCCGACGACAAGTGGACCGGCCTCGCCGAGGAGTTCTCGTCGCTGGCCGGCCGGCTGTCCCGGCTCAACGGCGAGGTCGACGGCCTGTGGAAGGGCGGCGGCGCCGAGGTCTTCAAGAGTTTCCTCACCACCAAGGTGGTCGAGCCGCTGGACGCGCTCAAGGAACTGGCCATCACGGCCTCCGCCGGCTGCAACGGCGTCGCGGACGGCCTCGAGACGCTCTTCTGGGCCTGGTCGGTGGGCACCGGCCTCGCCATCGTCGGCTGCATCGGCGCCAACGCCGCCGGCCCGGCCGGCCCCGCCGTCAAATGGGCGATCATCGGCAGCTGGGCCGCGTTCGTGACCGGCATCATCATGGCGATCGTCGGGCTGATGCAGGCCATGCGCGGCGCGAACAGCGCGATCGGCACCGCGGTGGCCCAGCTCAAGCGGGGATTCAAGCTGACCGGGGACAAGGTCGACGCCGAGAGCGCCCGCATCGGGGACCGCTACCGGGAGATCGTCAGCGACCCGGAGAGCTGGAACAAGGAGATCGTCGTACCGGGCACCTGACATCCGACGAACGGAGCAGTGATGAGTGATGCCTACCGTAGGGCCGTCGACTCCGTCCGGGAGGTGACCCGCACCGAGGCGTACGAGCCCGCGTTGCGGCGGGCCGAGGAGGCCACCCGGGACCTCGTCGCGTTGGTGACCGACGCCCGGGAGCGGACGTACGAGGGGTTCGACGAGACCGGGACGGTCGCGGCCGTCGTCGACGGGGCGGGCGGGGTGACGGACGTACGGATCAGCGCACGGGCCGTCCGGGACCTGCCCGCCGACCTCCTGGGCACGCACTGCCGCCAGGCGGTGACCGCGGCCCGGCTCGCCATGGCGCAGAGCATCCGGGCCAGCCTCGACGACGTCGCGGCGGAACCGGTCGACTGGGACGCCGGCGCGCCGGACCCGCTGACGGTGTGGCACGACGCGACGCGAGGGCTCCGATGAGGAGGGTCGACCTCGCGCAGCTGGTCACGGAGATGACGGCACTGCTGGGGACGGCCACCAGCGAGACCGGTCGGCTGGCCCGGGAGGAGTTCGTCGGTACCGCCGCGGACGGCCTGGTGACCGCCACGGTGTCCGGCGCGAAGGAGCTGCTGGACATCTCCGTCGCCGCGCGGGCCCACCGGACGGTGGACAACATCACGCTCGGCGAGGCGGTGGTGGAGGCGGTCCGCGCCGCCGAGGCGCTGGCCGACCAGCGCCGCTCCGAGATCATGTCCGGGCTGCGGCTCGGGGGCGTCGACGTCGACACCTTCCTCGCCGATCCGATGTCGTTGGTGCCGCGTGGGAGGACGGGCGATGAGTCCTGACAAGGCCCGTGTGCTGGTGGTGATGCTCTCGGTGGTCGCCGTGATCCTCGTGGGTCTGGTGGTCCTGGAGGTCGTCCAGGCGGTACGGAACGAGTCGGCCTGGAGCGGCGTGGCCGTTCTCCTGGGTCCGTTGGCCCTGGTGGGGCTCGGTATCGCACTGCTGGTCCCGCAACTGCGTCGCTGACATCGACACCGGTGGCTACGATTGACGGTGGCGTGGGCTGCCTCGATGTGGTCACACTCGATACGCTGCGTTTGACATGGACCGACCCGGCGGGTCGGGAACGGGGAGGAATCGCATGGGGGACATTCCGCCGCCGAACACCGGCGATCTGCACGTCAGCGTCGAGGACCTGGACGCGGCGGCGACCTACGTCGAGCGCCTCAAGCAGTACGTCGACGACACCATCCGTTACGAGATGGAGCGCGTCAAGGAGCGGATGAAGGGCGACAGCAACAACGCCCAGACCGTCCCGAACGGCACCCCCTTCGGCGCCTTCGAGGATGCCCGGATGCAGTGGCAGGCGCTGACCAAGTCCACGGCCAACATGGAGGCGCACCTCACGACGCTCTCCCAGCGGCTCGCCGCGCTCAAGCAGGGCACCGAGGACATCGCCAAGGCGTTCCGGGACGCCGAGGCGCGCAACGCCGCCAACGGCAAGGAGATCGAGCGGCTTCTGGACGCCGCCGCGCCGCCGCCCACGGCCGGCGGCGCACCCACGTACCCGTACACGGCCTGAGGGGGACGGCATGGCTGGAGGAACCTGGGAGCGGTGCGTCCGCGAGGTGACGCTCTCCGCAGACCCGGAGACGGTCGGCTCGGTCGGTGCGGGGTGGAGCAACCTCTCCGCCGGCCTGGGCTATCTGCGCGACGCGCTGGTCGGCCGGTCGTTCGTCGGCCCGATCGCGACCGGTCAGGAGCGCCCGCACGTCGGCGGGCTGCCCGCGATGCTCGCCGGGTGGAAGGGCAGTGGCGGCGACGCGTACCGCGAGCACCTGGGCGAGATCGGCAAGCAGATCGAGGATCTGATCACCGACGCGAGCAACGTCAGCGGCGCGCTCACGCGGATCGAGGGTGACATCCGCAGGGCGGTCGCCACGATCCCGATCCCGCTGATGGACGACTTCGGCTGGAACGAGTGGAGCCTGCCCAACGGCACCGAGCTCGACGACTCCCGCGACGGCGAGAGCACGTCGGGGTTCCTCGCCGCGCTGCGACAGGATTACCAGAGCAACCCGGGGTCGTACGCCGACGGCGCGTTCCGCGACAAGGCCGACGACCTGGAAGCGACCATGAAGGTCGACGGGCAGGCCGGCGACCAGAAGCGCGGCGGCTGGTGGGACACCAAGTCCCACCTGGACAACTGGTACCGGGACAATCAGCAGGCGGCCAACACGGCGATGTCGCCGCTGCCCAAGGCGGTGTACACCGAACGTCCCAAGCTGGTCGTGCAGGACCCGGGGACCAACACGGACGTCTACCGGCCCGACGACCGGACGCCGCCGAAGGGCCGCACCGACACGGGTGACATCGGTGGGAACGGCAATGTCGACATCGGTGGCAACCCGGACATCGGCAGCAGGCCGCCCGGCGTCAGCGACACCGGCAACGGTCCCACCTCCAGCGTGGGCCCGTTCTCCCCGCCCACCACCGGTGGTCCCGGCGGCCCCTCGCCCACCGGTTCCGACCCGTTCAACCCGCCGTCCACCGGCTCGGGCTACCCGAGTGGCGACGAGGACTACAGCAGCGGCCTGGCCGGCGCCGGGCCGGGCGGCCTCGGCAGCGGGTACGGCGGCGGCCTGGGCGGCTCGGGGGTCGGAAGCGCCGGCCTGGGTGGCGCCGGCGGCGGGTTCGGTGCCGGCGGCGGCGTCGGTGCGGCCGGCGGAATCGGTGCCGGTGGCGGCGGCCTGGGCGCGGCCGGCGGGATCGGCGTGGGTGGCATCCCCGGCATGGTGGGTGGCGGTAACGGCAAGGTGCCGCCGATGACGAGCGCGGCGAACGCGTTGCGCACCGCGGCC
This sequence comes from Micromonospora sp. WMMD710, assembly GCF_029626045.1. Lineage (NCBI taxonomy): Bacteria > Bacillati > Actinomycetota > Actinomycetes > Micromonosporales > Micromonosporaceae > Micromonospora > Micromonospora sp. WMMD710. The sequence continues at coordinate 223,246 of NZ_JARUBD010000001.1, forward strand.
GGTGGTGCCGGCGGCGCCGGAATGGCGGGCGGAGCGCGGGGCGGTGCCGGCATGATGGGCGGCGGCATGATGGGCGGCGCGGGTGGTGCCGGGCACGGTGGTGGCGGTACGGGCTCCGAGCACTCGTCGTGGTTGACTGAGGACGACGATCCGTGGGGCCCCGGTGACGGTGCGTCCCCGGGCATCCTGCGATGAGGACGGACGGATGAGGGTTGACGGCGCGGCACGCCGGCCGATCACGGCCTGTGTGCTGGCGGGGCTCCTGGTGCTGGGGGTCGCCCAACCGGCGGCCGCCGCGCCCCGGCGGACCGAACAGTGGTATCTGGACGAGCTCCGGATCGACCAGGCGCACAAACTGTCGACCGGCCGGGGTGTGGTCGTGGCCGTGGTCGACAGCGGCGTCGACGCCACCCACCCGGACCTGCGGGGTCGGGTGCTCGCCGGTGGCCGCAGCTACGGTGCCAGCGGTGACGGGCGGGCCGACGAGGACGGGCACGGCACGCACATGGCCGGCATCATCGCGGCGACGAACGCCAGCAGCGACGGTGTGGACGGCATCGCCCCCGACGCGCGGATCCTGCCCATCAAGCTCTACGCGGGTAAGAACCCGCCGTACGACGAGAGCGCGATCGCTCTCGGCATCCGGATGGCCGTGGACGGCGGCGCCAAGGTGATCAACGTGTCCCAGGGCAAGCCGTCGGCGGTCACTCCGGAGGAGGCGAGCGCCATCAGCTACGCCCTGGATCGCGACGTCGTGGTGGTGGTCGCCGCCGGCAACCTCTCCAAGGGTGACGTGGACGTGGCGGCTCCCGCAAACGTTCCCGGCGTTCTCGCCGTCACCGGCACGACGCGGGGTGGCGCCTTCTGGTCCGGGTCGGCCAAGGGGCCCGAGGCGGTGGTCGCCGCACCCGGGGACGGTGTCTACAACGCGGGCCCCAACCAGGGTTACGGCTGGGGTGACGGCACCTCCGACTCGGCCGCGATCGTTTCCGGCGTCGCCGCGCTGATCCGGGCGAAGTATCCGAACCTCGACGCCCCCAACGTGATCAACCGGATCATCCGGACCGCCCGGGACGCCGGTCCGGCCGGCCGGGATCCGCAGTACGGCTTCGGCCTGATCGATCCGGTGCGGGCGCTGAGCGCGAACGTGCCGCAGGCCGCGGGTAACCCCCTGCTGGCCCCGGGCGCCGCACCGCCCTCGGCACCGGGTGGCACGGCGGCGGCCGACGACGAGTTCGACGTCACCCAGCACGGTGACCGTGGTGGCCCGACGGATCAGCAGGTCATGGTGGTCGGCATCGGCATCGCCGTGGTGCTGGTGCTGCTGCTGGGGCTGGCGGTCTTCCTGATGTGGAACCGCCGCCGCTACCGCCGTGAGGCGGCGCTGTCGACCGACATCCCGGACGACCTGCTCGACAGGGCATCTCCCGCCGGGTACGACCCACCGTCCGGGTACGCCCCACCGCCCGGTTATGCCCCACCGCCCGGTTACGCCCCGCCGGCGGGGTACACCCCGCCCGGTGCGCCGCCGCCTGCCCCGCCGCGGGAGCGGTAGCCCGGCTCCGATCGTCCGTGGCCGGCCGGTGACCTGCGGGGTCGCCGGCCGGCCCTCGACGTTCTGGCGGGCCGACACGACCCCGCTGACCGGTTTGCGCCGGTTCATCGGCCCGGTCCCGCCGCCCCCGGTTGCGCACCGTCACGAGCCCTGCGCCAGGATGGGCGGACACGCAGGTACACCCGAGGAGCCCACGATCGCCAGAAAGCCTCAACCCGAGGGCGGCCAGGCACCGGTCGTCCAGCGCGTCCGCATCCGGTACGCCAAGCGCGGACCACTGCGGTTCACCTCGCACCGGGACTTCGCCCGGGCCTTCGAGCGTGCGCTGCGTCGGGCCGCCGTGCCGATCGCCTTCTCCCAGGGTTTCACGCCGCACCCGAAGATCTCCTACGCCAGTGCCGCGCCCACCGGCGTCGCCAGCGAGGCCGAGTACCTGGAGATCGGCCTCCAGGCGCCGGTCGACCCGCAGGAGTTGCGGGCCGCGTTGGACGCCGCGCTCTCGCCCGGCCTGGACGTGCTGGACGCTGTGATCGCCGACGGGGGGAGCCTGCCGGACCGGATCGAGGCCTCGCACTGGCACATCGAGTTGCCCGAGGTCGACCACGCCGTGCTGCGCGCCGCCGTGGACGCCTTCACCGCCGCCGACGAGGTGCTGGTGGAGCGGATGACCAAGCAGGGCCGACGTACCTTCGATGCCCGCGCGGCCGTGATATCGATCAATGTCCTTGCCCCAACGCTGACGCCTTCCGGGGCGCCGGCCGTCCCGTGTGCGATACTCGAACTGGTCGTACGACAGGTCACCCCGTCCGTACGGCCCGATGACGTCCTTTCCGGCCTCCGCGTGGTGGCCGACCTGGAGCCGCCGGTCTCGCCGAGGGTGACCCGGCTGGCTCAGGGCACGCTGACCGCGCAGGGTGCGATCGTGGATCCGTTGGATGCGGACCGCGGCGGGGCAGCCATCGTTGGGCTCTGACCGACGGTCAGTGCTCTGGCAGGCAGACTTCGGCGGTCGCGCACCACGCGCGCCCGGCGGAAACACTTTTGCGGCGACCCTGCGTGGCAGCGCTCACCCGCGCCCGGGCTAGCCAGAACTGGAGAACGTCCATGCTCGAGAACGAGCCCGAGGGCGGCGAACGGACCGGTTCACAGCCGGCCGGTGAGACCGCCGACCAGAGCGCCACCCCCGACGGCCCCGCCGTCGCGAACCCGACTGCGGCCGCCGGCGCCGAGCCGTCCGGGGCGGAGGCCGCCGAGCCCGCCGCACCGGCGCGGCGTACCCGGGCCACCCGGCGACGGGCCGCCCCGCTCAACCAGCCGGAGCAGGCCGAGGCGCCCGTGGAGGCGTCCACCGGCGGGGCTGGCGCCGTCGAGTCGCCGCAGGCGGAGGTCTTCGCACCGGTCTCCGGTGACCTGGACGTCGCCCCGAAGACCCCCCGGCGCCGCCGCAAGGCGACCCCCGTCGAGACGACCGCCGAGGAGCCGCTGGTCGCGGCCAGCGCGGAACCTGCCTCCGCCGAGGTCGTTCCTCCGGTCAAGGTGACCCGTACCCGGCGGAAGAAGACCACGCCGGCCGTCGTCGAGGAGCCGCCGGCCGTCGAGGAGCCGCCCGCCGTCGAGGACGAGGCCGCGGAGACGCCGGCGGAGTCCGACCTGCGGGAGGCGGAGGCCGAGCTGAACGAGGCCACCCTCGCGCCGAGCGGGACCGACGCCGAGACGACCCGGACCAGCGGTGCCCAGGAGCGGTCCGGCGAGGTGCCGCCGGGCGTGGCCGTGGCCGCGGTGTCGGATGAGCCGGTCGAGCCGACCGAGGTCATCGAGCCGGAGCAGCCACGTACCCGCCGCCGTCGCGCGGCGCTCACCGCGCCCACCGTGCTGTTCATGGCGCCGCAGCCGGACGCCGTCCCGGTGACCCGGCCGGCGGAGCCCGCCCCGGTCGCCGAGGAGCCGGCCGTGGAGGCCGAGCCGTCCCGCCGTCGCCGGCGCGGTCGCCGTGACGTCGAGCCGGTGGAGCCGGTCGAGGCGATCGAGGCCGAGGAGGAGCCGACCGACGAGGCCACCGAGGCCACCGAGGCGGATGAGGACGACGAGGACAGCGCGGCCGCGCGTCGTCGTCGCCGCCGTGGACGCCGTGGTCGCGGTCGGGGCAAGGGCGGTGCCGAGGACGCCGAGGACGAGGAGTCCGAGGAGGCGGCGCAGGCCGAGGACGAGGAGACCGCCGAGGCGGAGGCCGAGGGCGACGAGGACGAGGAGTCCGAGGGCGGAGACGGGATGACCCGTCGTCGTCGGCGTCGTCGTCGCCGGGGCGCGGGCGACACGGAGGGTGCCGCCGACGACGGCGTACCGACCGTCGTCAAGATCCGCGAGCCGCGCAAGACCGTCGACGAGGTGCAGGGCGTCTCCGGCTCGACCCGGTTGGAGGCCAAGCGCCAGCGCCGCCGGGACGGCCGGGAGCAGCGGCGTACGCGTCCGCCGATCCTCAGCGAGTCGGAGTTCCTGGCGCGCCGGGAGGCGGTCGACCGGGTGATGGCGGTCCGTCAGCGCGGTGACCGCACCCAGATCGCCGTCCTGGAGGACGGCGTGCTGGTCGAGCACTACGTCACCCGCAACTCCTCCGGCACGATGGCCGGCAACGTGTACCTGGGCAAGGTGCAGAACGTGCTGCCGAGCATGGAGGCGGCGTTCGTCGACGTCGGCCGGGGCCGCAACGCGGTCCTGTACGCCGGTGAGGTCAACTGGGACACCTCCGGCCTGGAGGGGCGCGCCCGCTCGATCGAGCAGGCGTTGCGCTCCGGCGACTCGGTGCTGGTCCAGGTCACCAAGGACCCGATCGGGCACAAGGGCGCCCGACTGACCAGCCACGTCGCGCTGTCCGGCCGGCACCTGGTCTACGTGCCCAACGGCAACGCCTCCGGGATCAGCCGGAAGCTGCCGGACACCGAGCGCAAGCGACTGCGCGACGTGCTCAAGAAGCTGGTCCCGGACGGCGCGGGCGTGATCGTCCGGACGGCCGCCGAGGGTGCCAGCGAGGATGAACTGGCCCGGGACGTCAAGCGGCTCCAGGCGCAGTGGGAGGACATCCAGGCCAAGGCCGCCGAGGGTGGCGCGCCGGTGCTGCTCTACGAGGAGCCCGACCTGGTCATCCGGGTCGTCCGGGACCTGTTCAACGAGGACTTCCGCGAGCTGGTGATCGAGGGCGAGCAGTCGTACGACATCGTCGAGTCGTACCTGTCGCACGTCTCCCCGGACCTGGTCGACCGGGTGCGTCGGCACGTCGGCACGAGCGACGTCTTCGCCGAGTACCGGATCGACGAGCAGATCATCAAGGGCCTGGACCGCAAGGTCTTCCTGCCCTCCGGTGGCTCGCTGGTGATCGATCGCACCGAGGCGATGACGGTGGTCGATGTCAACACCGGCAAGTACACCGGCTCCGGGGGCAACCTGGAGGAGACGGTCACCCGCAACAACCTGGAGGCGGCCGAGGAGATCGTCCGTCAGCTGCGGCTGCGGGACATCGGCGGCATCGTGGTGATCGACTTCATTGACATGGTGCTCGAGTCCAACCGTGAGCTGGTGCTGCGCCGGCTGACCGAGTGCCTGGGACGGGACCGCACCAAGCACCAGGTCACCGAGATCACCTCGCTCGGCCTGGTGCAGATGACCCGTAAGCGGATCGGCGCGGGCCTGCTGGAGGCGTTCAGCGAGACCTGCGAGTGCTGCAAGGGCCGGGGCGTCATCATCCACACCGAGCCGGTGCCGGAGAAGCCGCGTACCGGTGGGGCGGGGGAGAAGGTCAAGGCGGTCGCCTCGTCGGTCGCCGCCGCCACCCCGTCCGCCGAGCAGGGCACCGGGTCGTCCCGCCGCCGCGCCCGCAAGAGCGCGTCGGCCGAGAAGACGGTGGTCGAGATCACCGACACCGACACCGACACCACCGCCGAGCCGGACGCCGACTACGTCGACACCATGGGCTACGACCTGTCCCGCTACGAGTCGGACAGCGCCGCCGCGCCAGCCGTCTCCGACAGTCAGCAGGGCGAGTCCGCCCGGCTTGCCGCGGCGGACGACCCGGATGCGCTCGCCGACGGTGACTCCGACGAGGAGAGCACCGAGGGCGGCGCGGGCCGGCGCCGCTCCCGCCGGGGTGGCGCCCGGCGGCGGACCCGCCCCTGACGGCCTGACCGGCCCAGTGTTTGACGAGGTCCCTTCCCCGGCAATGTGACGGGGGAGGGACCTTACCGGTCCGGCCACTTTCGGTCAGGAGAAGAAGATGCGTCGTCTGCTCGCCGTCACCGTGCTGGTCGCCGCGCTCTCCGTCGGGTCCGGCTGCGCCACCGGCGAGAGCCCGTCCGGTCCGACCAGCGGGGCGACGCCCGGGGGTGCCCCGGTCGGGTCGACCAGCACGCCCGTGGGCGGCGGGGCGGCGGCCGGCAACGCCGCCCAGGTCTGCGTCGCCGCGCGGGAGGCCGGCACGGCGGCCGTCCAGACGTACGTGGCGGAGTTGGGCCGGATGATCGCGGCGGTGGGCGCGGGGGACAGCGGCACCGCCGAGGCGGCCCGTGAGCGGGCCGAGGCGGCGTTGGCCGGCTGGCGGACCGCGCTGCGGGAGCAGTCGGCGCTGACGGCCGATCCGCAGCTCAAGACGTTGCTCACCGACATCGGCACCGAGGTCGCCGCGCTCGGCGCCGACGTCGAGTCGATCGACGAGACCGAACTCGACCGGCTCCAGCAGCGCCTCGACCAGCTCTGCGCCCGCTGACCAGGGCGGGCCGGTTTGGGGTCCGGGCGGGCGATGGCGTACTCTTGCCTGCGGCGCACTTTTGGTGTGCCGAGTTCCCGTGTGCCCACGCCGCCGTGCACTACTACCCGGCGAGCCGCCACGGGGACGACCGCCAGCAGCCTCAACGACAGGGAGTCCGCCTCCGATGTACGCGATCGTCAAGACCGGCGGCAAGCAGTACAAGGTCGCCGAGGGCGACGTGATCGAGGTCGAGAAGCTCACCGGTGCCCCCGGTGACGCGGTGAAGCTCACCGCGGTGCTCCTCGTCGACGGTGACGACCTGGTGACCGACGCGGCGAAGCTTGCCGAGGTCGCGGTGTCCGGCGAGATCGCCGCGCACACCAAGGGCCCGAAGATCCGGATCCACAAGTTCAAGAACAAGACCGGCTACCACAAGCGCCAGGGTCACCGCCAGCCGTTGACCCAGGTCAAGGTGACCGGCATCTCCAGCGGGAAGTAGGTCGTCCTCCAATGGCTCACAAAAAGGGTGCGTCCAGCTCGCGTAACGGTCGTGACTCCGCGGCCCAGCGACTCGGCGTGAAGCGCTTCGGTGGTCAGGTTGTCAGCGCCGGTGAGATCCTCATCCGGCAGCGTGGCACCAAGTTCCACCCCGGTGACCTGGTCGGCCGTGGCGGCGACGACACGCTGTTCGCGCTGTCCGCCGGTGCGGTCCTGTTCGGCACCAAGCGCGGTCGCAAGACCGTCAGCATCGTTCCGCAGCAGTAGTTCTCTTCGCTCAAGCGGGCCGCGGACCTCCGGGTCCCGGCCCGCTTAGCCTTTTTCACGACGTGCGGGGTCCGACCTCGCTGGAAGGATTCACACCGTGGCGACGTTCGTTGACCGGGTCGTTCTGCACCTGCAGGCCGGCGATGGCGGGCACGGCTGTGTCTCGATCCACCGCGAGAAGTTCAAGCCCTTCGGGGGGCCGGACGGCGGTAACGGCGGGCACGGCGGCAGCGTGTCGCTGGTGGTCGACCCGCAGGTGACCACGCTGCTCGACTTCCACTTCCACCCGCACGTCAAGGCCGACAACGGCAAGGGCGGCGCCGGGTCGAACCGGGACGGGGGCAACGGGCACAACCTGGTGCTCAAGGTGCCCAACGGCACGGTGGTGCAGACCACCGACGGCACCGTACTGGCCGACATGGTCGGCGCCGGCACCACCTTCGAGGTGGCCCGCGGCGGGCGCGGCGGGCGGGGCAACGCCTCGCTGGCCAACGCCAAGCGCAAGGCTCCGGGCTTCGCCGAGCTGGGGGAGCCCGGCGACCAGTTGGACATCGTGCTGGAGCTCAAGAGCGTCGCCGACGTGGGCCTGGTGGGCTTCCCGTCGGCCGGCAAGTCGTCGCTGATCTCGGTGATCTCCGCGGCGAAGCCGAAGATCGCCGACTACCCGTTCACCACCCTGGTGCCCAACCTCGGTGTGGTTCGGATGGACAACCACACCTTCACCGTCGCCGACGTGCCGGGTCTGATCCCGGGCGCGGCCACCGGCAAGGGGCTGGGCCTGGAGTTCCTGCGGCACATCGAGCGCTGCGCGGTGCTGGTGCACGTCATCGACTCGGCGACCCTGGAGCCGGGCCGTGACCCGGTCGCCGACATCGACGCCATCGAGGCCGAGCTGAGCCAGTACGGCGGGCTGACCGACCGCCCGCGGCTGGTGGCCGTGAACAAGGTCGACGTGCCGGACGGCCGGGACCTGGCCGAGATCGTCCGCCCGGACCTGGAGGAGCGCGGCTACCGGGTGTTCGAGGTCTCCGCGGCCACCCGCGAGGGGCTCAAGGAGCTGACGTACGCGATGGCCGAGCTGGTCGACGCGGAGCGCAAGGCCGCGCCTCCGGCCGAGCCGACCCGGATCGTGATCCGGCCGCTGGCCGTGGACGACGACGGCTTCACCATCACGAGCGAGGCGGACGGCTCGTACACCGTCCGTGGCGTACGGCCGGAGCGGTGGGTCAAGCAGACCAACTTCGACAACGACGAGGCGGTCGGCTACCTGGCCGACCGGCTGGCGCGGCTCGGTGTCGAGGACAAGCTCGCCAAGGCCGGCGCGCAGCCCGGTGACCTGGTCCGTATCGGGGAGCGCGAGTTCGACTGGCAGCCGACGCTCTTCGCCGGTGTGGAGTTCGTGCCCGGTAACCGGGGTACCGACATCCGGCTGGAGGAGAAGTCCAACCGGGCGTCGGCGGCGGAGCGGCTCGCCGCGCGCAAGGCCCGCCGGGTGCGGTCGGCCGACGAGGTGGGTGCGGACGCGTCCGACGACGAGCCTATCGACGACGAGGACGACGCCGAGTAGCCGGTTGCGCTCCGTGATCGGGTTGATTGCCGGAAACCTTCGCGAAATCCACCCGGCCTAGCGTTGGGTGATGCTGATCGAGTCGCGGCCCGCCACCGATCCGGAGATCGCCGCTCTGCTCGTCGCCCAGCAGCGTGAGCTGCGTGAGGCCGACGGTGGGATGGACGGGCAGGTGTTCGTCCCCCATGACGACGTCCGCTACCTCGCGGTGGTGGTGAACGGCCGGGCGGTCGCCTGCGGCGGCCTCCAGGCGCTCGACGCCGCCACCGGCGAGGTCAAGCGGATGTACGTCCGGCCGGCGTACCGGGGGCGGGGCATCGCCCGCCAACTGCTCGCCGCGCTGGAGGAGTGCGCGTTCCGGCAGGGCCACTCGGTGGTCTGCCTGGAGACGGGCACGTACCTGCCGGCCGCCATCGGGCTGTACACCTCGTGTGGCTACGAGCCGATCCCGGTCTACGGCGAGTACGTGGGCAACCCGTACAGCGTCTGTTTCGCCAAGCGGCTCCCGGTCGCGGCCTGAGCGCAGGCCGGGCGCCCGCGAAACCGCCCCAACGGCAGGTCAGGGCCGGTCGGCCGGGGTGTCCAGCCGCCCGCCGGTGCCCGCCTGGTTGGAGAGCAGCAGCCCGAGCGCGAGCATCCCGAAGCCGAGCGCGAGGTGCAACCAGTTGTCGGCGTCGTTGACCGGCAGGATGTTCGCCCCGCCCTCCGGGTTGATGGCCTCGATCGCCAGGCCGTACAGCCAGAGGACGAGGTAGATCGCGCCGCCGCCGGCCAGGAACACGCGGGCGCCGCCGACGCTGCGGGCCAGCACCAGGCCGGCCAGCCCGAACAGCAGGTGCACCGCGTTGTGCAGGATCGACACCTGGAACAGCCCGAGCAGCCGTGCGTCCGAGTGATGCCCGGCGAAGGTCAACTCGCCGTAGTCGGTGGTGATGCCGGGGATGTAGCCGAGGATGCCGATCAGCAGGAAGACCCCGGCCGCGGCCAGCGCGGCCACCTGCACCCGGGGTCGCGGGCCGGACGGCCGGCCACCTCGCGCGTCTCGTGCCATCGCTGCCCCCTCCGTGGATTGCCGGCCCTGCGAACCTCACTGTCCGCGGCGGCGATGTGACGCAGCCCGACGATCCTCCATTTTGAAGTCGATCCGGCCGGCGGCGCAGAGAAATGCACGAAGAGGTATGGAAGAGGAAACGCAGGGTAGGTGAAGTGGTGGCGGCCGCGGAGACGCGGCCACATCCCCCCAGCACAACCGCGACGACTTTCCGAGCGGAAGGGAAATCATGACCTACGATCTGTCACCTACGACTTCCACCTACGGACAGCAGTCGACCAACGGCGGTGGCGTCCGCGAGCAGGCCCGCCAGGTCGGGTCGGAGGCCGCGCACGCCGGTGGCGCGGTCGCGCAGACAGCCAAGGAGCAGGGCACCGAGGTCGGCCGCGAGGCGGCCCGGCAGGCCCGCAACCTGTACGGCGAGGCGCGTACCCAGCTCACCAGCCAGGCCGGCGAGCAGCAGCGCCGCGCGGCGACCGGGTTGCGTTCGCTGGCCGACGAGATGCGCTCGATGGCCGAGCAGGGTGGCCAGGCCGGTCCGGTGAGCGAGCTGGCCCGCCAAGCCGCCGACCGGGTGCACGGTGTGGCCGGCTGGCTGGACGAGCGCCAGCCCGGCGACCTGATCACCGAGGTACGCGACTACGCCCGCCGTAACCCGGGCACCTTCCTGGTCGGCGCCGCCGTGCTCGGTGTGCTGGCCGGGCGGCTGACCCGCAGCATCTCCGCGGCCGGTGACGACTCGGGCAGCGTGTCCCCGAGCTACCGCGGCGCCGGGGCGTACGACCCGGAGCGGACCGCGGTGATCTCGACGCAGGCGGACACCGTCCCGCAGGGCGGTCACCTCGACCCGACCCCGGGCACGTACGCCGCGCCGACCTCCGGCGGCTACGCTGACCCGACGCCCGGTGGTTACACCGACCCGGCGCCCGGCGGCTACACCGACCCCGTCCGGGGTGAGCACCCGGAGCACACCGGCACCGGGCAGCCGCTGCCGCCGGTGAGCCAGACCGACCCGCTGCCGGGCGTGCCGTCCAGCGGCACCACCCGCCCGTGAGCCACCGAGTCATCCGAAGGGAGGCGACGGCATGACCATGCCGACGCAGGGGTCCGGGTTGGACTCCGGGTACCGGCCCGACGCGGGTGCCCCGCACACCGCGGCGGATGTGAAGAGCAGCTCGCTCGGTGAGCTGATGCGCCAGGTGACCAGCGACCTGTCGACGCTGATGCGTCAGGAGGTGGAGCTGGCCAAGGCCGAGATCCGTCAGGAGGGCAAGAAGGCCGGCAAGGCCGCCGGGCTCTTCGGCGGTGCCGGCTTCGGTGGCTACATGGTGGCGCTGTTCGTGTCCATCGCCGTGTGGCAGTTCCTGGACAACGTCATGGACTCCGGCCTGGCCGCGTTGATCGTGGCCGTGATCTGGGCCGTGGTCGCGGCCGTCCTCTACTCGATGGCCAAGAAGAACGCCCAGCACGTACGCGGCCTCAAGCAGACCAACGACAGCGTGCAGCGGATCCCCGACGCGCTCAAGCCGCACCCGGAGGGAGTCACCCGATGAGCACCGATCCCGACCAGATCCGCCGGGAGATCGAAGCCACCCGCAACAGCCTCAGCTCCGATGTGGACGCGTTGGCGTACAAGGTCAACCCCAGCCGCATCGTCGACGACCGCAAGCAGCGGGCCCGTTCCGCGTTGCAGAATGTGAGGGACAAGGTCATGGGAACCGCGTCTGACCTCGGCCACGGCACCGGCCACGCCGCCCACTCGGTGGGCGACCGCGCCTCGTCGGCGGCCTCCAGCGTCAGCGACGCCGCGCACTCGGCGGCCTCCACCGTCAGCGACGCCGCGCACAGCGCGCCGCGGGTGATCCGGCAGAAGTCCCAGGGCAACCCCCTCGCCGCCGGCCTGATCGCGTTCGGGGTGGGCTGGCTGGCCTCCTCGCTGATCCCGGCCTCGCGTCGGGAGCAGCAGGCCGCCGTCCAGGTCAAGGAGAAGGTCAGCGAGCACAGCGGGGCGGTGAAGGAGAAGCTGGGTGAGGTGGCCAGCGAGCTCAAGCAGGAGCTGCGCGAGCCGGCCCAGCACGCCGCCGAGTCGGTGAAGTCCACCGCTCAGGACGCCGTGCACGCCGTCCGGGGCGACTCGAAGTCCGCCGCGCACGACGTGAAGGACACCGTCCAGCAGTCCCGCCCCTGACCCACGCACCCGACCACTCGCGGCCACCGTCCCCGGTGCCCGCGAGCTGTCGCGTGTCACCCCCTCCGACGTCCGCGATCGTGCGGTTCCTGGTGCACTTTTGTCGAGCCGTGCGGCTTTTGTCCCAGCAGAAAGTGCAGGATCGCGCGGGGGCTGGGGCGGGCGTGGGGGTGGGCGGCTTGGCGGATGCGGGTGTTGCCGTAGCGGACGCCGCCGAACAGGAGCCGCTGGCTGACCGCCAACCAGCTGCAGGCGCCGCGCTCCACCAGCCAGAGCGGGGCGGCCAGCGGGGTGCTCGGCGGGAACACGGCGTTGCCGCCGGCGCGGCGGCGGCCCACCTCGGCCAGGGCGACGACAGCGGTCGCCGCGGCGAGCAGCGGTCCACGCCGGTGGGTCGCGACCGCCGCCGCCAGCGCCGGCAGGACCGCGAGCGCGGTCACCAGGCGGGCCGGCTGGGCCAGGTCGTCGTACGCCTGGCGGACCCGCTGGCCCCGGAAGTGCGCCGCGTCGGGCGGCAGTCGGCGTACGTACAGCCAAGCCGGTCGGACCTCGACCCCGCCGTACGCGCGCACGGTGCGGATCATCTCCAGGTTCTCGAAGAGGACGTCGGGGTCGTACCCGCCCATGTCGAGGAAGGTGCTGCGGCGCACCGCGAGGGTGCCCGGATAGTCGTCGCCGAGCGCCCGGTTGAGCAGTGTCCGGCCGGTGTCCCACCAGGCGTGCCAGGGCAGCGGGTGGAAGTAGTTCTGCGGGCGGACCAGGTCGGCCCGGTCCAACAGTCGGTGCACCCCGCGCAGCCCGGTCCCGTCGTACCGGACGTCGTCGTCGGCGATCACCACGTGCTCGTGGCGTGCCGCGCGGACCCCGGTGAGTACTCCGACGACCTTGCCGTTGAGCCCTCGCGCGGTGGGGTCGGGCGGAAGGTGGCGGACCAGGCCGCGCCACGCGTCGGCGTGCCGGGCGAAGACGTCCGGGGGTGAGCCGTCGACCACGAGCACCTCGACGTGCTCGGCCAACCCGCGCAGGTAGTCGGTCAGCTCGTCCAGCCCGGCGTCGGTGTGCCAGTGCAGCGGCAGCACGTACGTCATCGGCAGCGGGCCGGCCGGGACGTCCCGCCGTACCCCGACTCGACCTGGCGGACGGCGCATGGTCGTCAGGCGGTCCGGCGGATGTTGGCGAGGGTCAGGCCGACCGGTGGCAGGGCGGGCATCCGGTGCAGGTCCAGGGCCAGGTTCTGGACGGGGACGTCGTAGCTCATGGTGGTGGTCAGGTTGGTGACCGCCCGCTTCATCAGGTCGATGGTGATCCACTCGCCGGCGCAGCGGTGCCCCGCCCAGTGGTCGCCGCCGCCCTGCGGGATCAGGTCGAACGGGTCTGCTCGGCGGCCGGCGAACCGCTCCGGACGGAACAGCTCGGGTTGTGGCCAGAGGGTCGGGTGGTGGTTGGTGCCGTAGAGGTCGAGCAGCACCCGCCTGCCCCGGGGGAAGTGGTGGCCCTCCCAGTCGAAGGAGCGCCGGACCCGGGCCGCCGCGATCGGGAAGAACGGGTAGTAGCGGCGTACCTCCTGGACGAACTGCCCGGTCGCCTCGTCGTCGTCGCGGACCCGCTGCCGCCAGGCGGGGTGGTCGTGCAGGGCGAGCGCGGCGAAGGCGATGTACTGGTCGACGGCGACCACCGGCCGCAGCAGGTTGAGCAGTTCCACCGCGGCGATCCGGCGGGGGAGCAGCGTGCCCCGCGCGTCCCGGTGCTCGGCGATCACCGCCAGGGCGCTGCCGGCCGGTGCCGGGAGCAGGCCGAGGCGGGTCCGCTCGATGATGGTGGCGATCCAGCGTTCGGCGCGGCGGCGGGCGAGCAGCCCTCGCCAGTGCCGGGGGCCGACCACCGCGGGGGCCTCGATCATGGCGTGCAGGTCGATGGCGCGGCGGTTCACCTGTGACGTCGCCAGCGGCACCCCGGCCCAGGCGCACACCGCCCGGGTCAGCAGGCGGCCCACCTCGTCGTAGAGCGGGACCGGCCCGGCGGCCTCCCAGGCGGGGATCCGGGTCCGCCACTCCTCGTCGAAGAGTTCACCGAGCTGCCGGATCGCGGTCGGCGTCATGATCGACATGAGCATGGCCTTGCGGTCGGAGTGCTCCGGCCCGTCCAGCCCCTGCACGCCACCGCGGCCGGTGAGGGTCCGTTGCACCCGCAGCGGCATCGCGGTGCGCCGCTGGAAGCGCTCGTTGTCGTAGAACAGCGTCGCCGCGGGCCGGCCACGGAGGCAGATGGTCGGCGCGAGCAGGATCCGGGTCTGGAAGACGTCGCTGCCGTACCGGTCGCAGCGTTCGCCGATGAACCGGTAGCCGGCGCGGAGCAGCGCGAGAGTGCTGTCCGGGCTGCGGTCGGCCGGCATGGTCGCCATCGGGCCTCCTCGGGTGCCGGTGGCGGCCATCGCCACGGCCCGGCTGCGTCTACCCTCGTGGCCGCCGCTGAATCCCCCGCGTCGACGGCGCGCCGGCTGGCCCCTCCCAGGGGCGGCGGAACCTGGTTTGCTGCTGGTGGGGCCGCCGTCGGCGGCAGTGCCGGTCGGCCGGCGCGGCCTCCGGTGGGCCGACGGCCACGACCACGGGGAGGGCGAATGCGCGACAACAGGTCGCCGTACTGGCGGCAGCGGCGGGCAGCGGGGGCACTGGGCCCGGGCCGGGACGCACGGGCACTGATCGGGCCGCCCGGGCGGCCGACCCGGCCGCACCGGTTCTTCACCGTGCACCTGGGCTTCACCGCGCCGGGCGCGGCCGACGCCCGCGAGCTGGCCGTGGGGTACGCGGAGGCGCTGAGCCTGCTCCGCCCGGAGGTGGCGCTCGGCGCGGCGGCCCTGTCACCGGCCGACGCGTGGCACCGGGCCGAGCGGCTGTTCTGTGGGGCGGTCGGCCCCGACGGCGAGCGCTGCGTCGATGTGGCCGAGCACCCCGGCTTCCACCACGCCCCGGGCCCCGGGGGCCTCGGCTGGGGCGATGGCGATGCCTGACCCGGCGGTCACGGGTGGCGGGTGTCCCGCGCCACCCGTGACCCCCGGCGGCAGTCAGTCCAGGTCGAATTCGCCGTCCTGCGCGCCGGCGACGAACGCGTCCCACTCGGCCTGTGTGAAGACCAGCACCGGCCCCTCCGGCTCGGAGGAGTTGCGCATGCCGATGAGATCGTCGACGAAGGCGACCTCGACGGCGCTGTCGGAGGTGTCCCCCTCGGCCCGCTGCCAGACCGCCCGAGAGAGGTCGAAGTCGCCCTTGGGGTGTTGCGCCATGGTTCTTTCCTCCAGTGCCGAGGGTCGTGTGGTGACCGCGTGCCGATCCCCATCGGGCAGGATAAGCGGATGCCGAGCCTGACCCGTGTAGAGGCGACCGCGCGTGGCGCGGCGATTACTGTCGAGTCCTATCAGGTGGACCTCGACCTGACTGGCGACGGGGACGTGTTCCGCTCCCGCGTCGCGATCCGGTTCCGGGCGACGCCCGGCACCGCGACCTTCGCCGAGGTCAAGCCCGCCACACTGCTGGCGGTACGCCTCAACGACCGCGACGTCGACCTCGACACGTTGACCGACAACCGGTTGCCGCTGGGTGACCTCGACTCCACGAACACGCTGTTCGTCGAGGCCGACATGGCGTATTCCAACACCGGGGAGGGGATGCACCGCTTCGTCGACCCGGCCGACGGCGAGACCTACCTGTACGCGGTGAGCTTCCTCGACAACGTGCAGCGCATCTTCGCGGCGTTCGACCAGCCCGACCTGAAAGCGCCGTTCACCCTCACGGTCACCGCCCCGCCGGCGTGGACGGTCTCCGGCAACGGTGAGCTGGCCGCCAACCCGACCCCCGGGCGCTGGGAGTTCGCCCCGACCGTGCCGCTGGCCACGTATCTCTTCTCCCTGGTCGCCGGGCCGTACCACGTGCGGCGGGCCGAGCACGACGGCGTGCCGCTGGCCCTCTACTGCCGACAGTCGCTCGCCGAGCACCTCGACGCCGACGCCGAGGAGATCTTCACCATCACCCGGCAGAGCCTGGACCGGTTCCACGAGCTCTTCACCGAGCGCTACCCGTTCGGCAAGTACGAGCAGGCGTTCGTGCCCGAGTTCAACCTCGGCGCCATGGAGCACCCGGGCATCGTCGCGTTCCGTGACGACTACGTGTTCCGGTCGGCGGTCACCGACACCCAGCGGGAGCTGCGGGCCACCACGATCGCCCACGAGATGGCGCACATGTGGTTCGGCAACCTGGTCACCATGCGCTGGTGGGACGACCTGTGGCTCAACGAGTCCTTCGCGGAGTACCTGGGCATTCGGGTCGCCGCTGAGGCGACCCGCTTCGAGCGGACGTGGACGACGTTCGCCATGCGCCGCAAGGCCTGGGGGTACGCGGCCGACCAGCGTCCCTCCACCCACCCGGTGGCACCGGAGGAGGTGGCCGACGCCGCCGAGGGCCTGCTCAACGTCGACGGCATCTCGTACGCCAAGGGGGCCAGCGTGCTGCGGCAGCTGGTCGCGTGGCTCGGCGACGAGGCGTTCCTCGCCGGTCTGAACGCGCACTTCGCCGCGCACCGCTTCGGCAACGCCACCCTCGCCGACCTGCTGACCAGCCTCTCCGCCGGCGGTCGGGACCTGTCCGGTTGGGCCGAGCTGTGGTTGCGCCGGTCGCAGGTCAACACGCTGCGCGCCGAGGTGGCCCTCGACGCCGACGGCCGCTACACCGAGGTGGCCGTGGTGCAGACCGCGCCCGAGTCGTACCCGGTGCTGCGGCCACACCGGATCGGCGTGGGCCGCTACGCGGCGGACGGCACCGTGCGGCGCGACGAGGTGGATCTCGACCCGGCCGTCGACGGCGGCCGTACCGTGCTCGGCGGGCTGACCGGCGAGCCGGCGGCGCGGCTGCTGGTGCTCAACGACGGTGACCTCACCTTCGCCAAGGTGCGCCTGGACCCGGCGTCGGCGGACGCCGTTCCGCTGGTGCTGCCGGCGCTGGGCGACTCCCTCACCCGGGCGGTGCTCTGGGGTGAGGTGCTGGACGCGGTGACCGACGGGGAGCGGCCGGTCACCGGCCTGGTCGACCTGATCGTCGCGGCGCTGCCGGCCGAGACCGAGGTCATCATCGCGGAGGACGTGCTGTCCCTCAGCCGGTCGCTGGTCGACCGTTACCTCGATCCGCTGACCCGGTCGGCGGCGCTCGCCCGGATCGCCGGGGCGTGCCGGCGCCTGCTCGACGGGGCGCCGGCGGGGGAGTCGTTGCAGCTCGCCGCCGCCCGGGGCTGGATCGCCGCGACCACCGACGCGGATCTGCTCGTCGGTTGGCTCGCCGGCCGGGATGTGCCCGCCGGGCTGAAGGTCGACGCGGAGCTGCGGTGGGCGGTGCTGCGTCGGCTGGTCGTGCTGGGTGCCGCCGGCGAGGCGGAGATCGCCGCCGAGGCGGCTGCCGATGTCAGCTCCACCGGTGCGGAACGGGCCGCCCGCTGCCGGGCCGCCCTGCCCGACCCGGCCGCGAAGCAGGCCGCCTGGGACATCATCGTGCGTGACACCGAGCTGTCCAACCGGCTGCTGGAGGCGACCGCCGAGGGGTTCTGGCAGCCCGAGCAGGCCGAGCTGACCGCCGCGTACGTCGAGCGGTACTTCACCGACATGCCGGCCGCCGTGGATCGGCGTACCGCGTGGACGGCCGACCGGGTGGCGAAGCTGGCGTTCCCCCACTACGCCGTGGCGCAGCCGACCCGGGAGGCGGCCGCGGCGCTGCTGGCCCGCGACGACCTGACCCCGGGTCTGCGACGGGTCGTCACCGACGCCGACGACGACCTGCGGCGCGCGCTCGTCGCCCGTACGGCGGTGGCCGCCGCGGCAGCCTGAGGTCGGGTCCGCGCGACGGCCGGAGAAGGCGGGCGGGCGCGGGGTGGCTCACCGGTCACCCCGCGCCCCGCGTTCAGCGCAGCGCGGGCTCCGCCGTCACCGGTGCGTCGAAGTCGATGACATAGCGTTGCTCGTGGGCGACGGTCTTCTCCGGGTCCATCACCGTGCGCACGAACAGCGGCATCAGCAGCGGCATCAGCGTCCGGGCGACCGGCCCCGGGGCCTTGGTGTGGTTGATCCGTGCCGCGCGGGCGGCGACCTTCTCCACCCGCGCACGACGCAGCCGCACGTACGCGGCGAACGCCGCCTGGACGTCCGGCAGGTCACGCAGGCACCGGGCGAGCTGCACTCCGCTCTCGATGGCCAGCGACGCGCCCTGCCCGGAGCTGTTCGACGGCGCGTGCGCCGCGTCGCCGACCAGCACCATCCGACCCCGGTACCAGTGCGGCACGGGCGGCATGATGTGCAACGAGCCGACCACCTGAAGCTCGTCGGCGCTGCTGGTCGCCATCAGCTCCCGAGCCGGATCGTCGTCGCCGTAGCTGGTGCGCAGCGTGTCCATCCACTGTGCCGCCGGCACCGCGCGGGCCTCGACGAGGCTCATTGGCCGTTGCTGCGGCAGGTTGGCCCCCCACCGGGTGCCGCCGCCCGGCTCCGGCCAGTACAGGTAGTAGCCGCGTCGCCCGAACGCGAACGTCATCGTGCCGGGCTCGACGCCCACCTCGTGTCGGGCGACCGCCTCGAAGCCGAGCAGCCCGGTGAACCGGGGGCCGGGCGCGGCCGGGTCGATGAGCCCACGGACCGTGGATCTGATGCCGTCCGCGCCGACGAGCACGTCGGCGGTGGCGGTGCTGCCGTCCTCGAAACGGGCGGTCACGCCGCCGTCGCTCTGCTCGACGTCGACCAGCCGTCTGCCGTACGCGAACGAGACGCCCTCGGCGACGGCCCGGTCGTGCAGCTCCCGGTGCAGCTCGGCCCGGTGCACCACGCGCAGTGGCGGCACCCCGGCCAGCGTGGGCAGGTCGAGGCGTCGCCGCCCGACAGCCATGGCGCTGCGCACGATGGGGGTGGCGGTAGCCGTCACCGCCTCGTCCGCGCCGACGCTGCGCAGCGCGGCGACGCCGTTGGGCGCCAGCGCGAGGGTGCCGCCGATGCCGCCGGCCCCGCTGGCGGTGGCCGGGTACGCCTCGTGGACCGTGGCGGCGATGCCGGCGCGACGCAGCGCCAGCGCCGTCACCGGCCCGGCGATGCCGCCGCCGATGACGATCGCGGTTCGTACCGTGGTCATGCTCTCTCCCTGGGTGTCGTGGTCCGCGCGAGCGCACGGACCTGGGAGGGAGCCCGGTTATCCTCGTGGTTGCCGCTTCGGGCCGGGCGCCTTCCCAGGTGTCGGTTCGGGGTAAGGGCTCCGGCGGGGTGTTGGCGCACCCCGCCGGAGCCGTCCGTCAGTCGGTGGTGTCGGCGCTGTCGGGGCCGGTCCTCTCCGCCAGCTCGGTCAGTTCGGCCGGCATCTCGCCGGTCTCGTGGAAGGCCCGCCACGTGTCCAGCCCGGGATAGCCGCCCGAGGTCAGCTCGGCGAGCAGGGCCCGCAGCCAGGTCGTCTCCGCAGCCCGCATGGCCAGGTCGTACTCCGATTCCACGAGGAACAGTCGGGGGACCTCCCGCAGGTGGGTGTCGAGCGTCTCGCGGTCCCGGCGGAGCGCGTCGTCCAGCCGGTCGAGCCGCTGCCGGAGCAGGTCGACGGCCTCGTCGGGGTGCAGCGCGGCGAGCACGGACAGCCCGGCGCGGAAGCGGGGATGCTCCGGCATCGGGGTGGAGACCAACTCGCGCGCCCAGTCGACCAGCTCCGCCCGCCCCACGTCGGTGATCCGGTAGACGGTGCGTTCCGGGCGTCGCCCCTCGCGCAGGCTCTCGACCGCCTCGACCATGCCGTGTTTGTCCATGTTGCGGATGACCGTGTAGAAGGAGCCCCACTTGATCTCCATGTCCTGGTCCTTGCCCCAGGCGCGCAGTGTGGTGGCGATCTCGTACGGGTGCATCGGCCGCTGGACCAGGGCGGACAGCACGGCCAGCGCCAGCAGATTGCCGACCTTGCGCCGCTTCGGCACGACACCCTCCCCACCTCGTCGACGATTACTTGTCGACGAGTATATGCGGCGCGCCCTCGCCGGGCCGGAACAGTGGCCCCGGACGCCCGGCCTACGATCACTGGGTGGAGGAAGATATCCGGCGGATCGGGATCATGGGTGGCACCTTCGACCCGATCCACCACGGGCACCTCGTCGCGGCCAGCGAGGTGGCCGACCGGTTCGGTCTGGACGAGGTGGTCTTCGTCCCCACCGGGCAACCGTGGCAGAAGGCCGACGAACCGGTCAGCCCCGCCGAGGACCGCTACCTGATGACGGTCATCGCGACCGCCTCCAACCCCCGCTTCCAGGTCAGCAGGGTTGACATCGACCGCAGCGGCCCCACCTACACCGTCGACACCCTGCGCGACCTCCAGGCCGAGTACGGCCCCAAGGTGCAGCTGTTCTTCATCACCGGCGCGGACGCGCTGCAACGCATCCTGTCCTGGAAGGATCTGGACGAGATCTTCGAGCTGGCGCACTTCATCGGGGTGACCCGGCCCGGCTTCCCGCTGACCGACAAGCACCTGCCGGCGGACACGGTCAGCCTGATCCAGGTGCCGGCGATGTCCATCTCGTCGACCGATTGCCGCGCCCGGGTCGCCCGGGGCGAGCCGGTCTGGTATCTGGTGCCCGACGGTGTGGTGCAGTACATCGCCAAGCGGCGGCTCTATCAGCCCTGATCGTGCCCGATATGGGCCGTTGCGGGTGCCTAACCGACCAGAACTGACAGGTCGAGGCGTCGGCGGGTATGAGACGCTTGGAGGATCGCACGGTTGATCGAAGGAGAACGGTGACAGTTTCCGAACGCGCTCACGAGCTGGCGATCGCCGCCGCCCAGGCCGCCGCCGACAAGAAGGCGCAGGACATCGCGATCATCGACGTCGGCGACCAGCTCGCCATCACCGACGCGTTCCTGCTCGCCGCCGCCCCCAACGAGCGTCAGGTGCTGGCCATCGTCGACGCCATCGAGGAGCGCCTGCTGGAGCTTCCGGAGAAGGCGAAGCCGATCCGGCGCGAGGGCGAGCGGGGTGGCCGCTGGGTGCTGCTCGACTACGTCGACATCGTGGTGCACGTCCAGCACACCGAGGAGCGCGAGTTCTACGGGCTCGACCGGCTCTGGAAGGACTGCCCCACCATCCCGTTCGTCGACCGCGACCTGGTCGAGGCCGACGCCGGCGGGACCGCCGCAGCCGAATGACCCGGCTGATCGTCTGGCGGCACGGCAACACCGACTGGAACGCCGCCAACCGTGTCCAGGGGCAGACCGACGTACCCCTCAACGAGCTGGGCCGCGACCAGGCCCGCGCCGCCGCGCCGCTGCTCGCGGCGCTGCGGCCCGACGCCATCGTGGCCAGCGACCTGAGTCGCGCCGCGGAGACCGCCGCCGCGCTCGCCGCGCTGACCGGGCTACCGGTCCGCTCCGACGCCCGGCTGCGCGAGCGGCACTTCGGTCGGTGGCAGGGCCTGCACCTCACCGAGGTCGCCGAGATGTTCCCGGAGGAGTACGCCCGTTGGCGGGCCGGCGACCCCGATCCGGGCGCGGATCTGGAGCCGCTGCACGACCTCGGTGACCGGGTCGCCGCCGCCCTGCGGGACGCGGCCGACGCGGCACCCGGCGGCACCGTGGTGATCGCCACCCACGGCGGCGGTTCCCGGCAGGGCGTCGGGCACCTGCTCGGTTGGGACTCCGGCGTGCTGCGCAGCATCGGCTCCCTGGCCAACTGCCACTGGACCGAGTTGCGGCACGACGACGTCCGGGGCTGGCAGCTGCGTGCCCACAACGTCGGCCTGGTCACCGTCCCGGCCGTCGCCGACGCGGTCTGAAATCTCGCCTCGGCGTTCGACGCCTCGATCGGCTAGCGTGCCGGGCATGCCCGTCGCGGTCGTCATCGACTCCACCGCCTACCTCTCGCCCGAGCTGGTGCAGGCGCACCGGCTGACCGTCGTCCCGTTGACCGTCGTGCTCAACGGCGCGGAAGGGCTGGAGGGGGTGGAGATCCACCCGGCCGACGCCACCCTGGCGTTGAGCGGCCGGCGGGTCACCGCGTCGACGTCCCGGCCGGCGCCCGAGCAGTTCGCCCGGACGTACCGCCGACTCCTCGACGACGGCGCCGACGGCGTCGTCTCGGTGCACATCGCCGCCGGCCTGTCCGGCACCGTCGAGGCGGCCCGCCTCGCCGCCGCCGACTTCGACGGCCGCGTCGAGGTCGTCGACAGCCGCTCCGCCGGCATGGGCCTCGGCTTCCCGGCCATCACCGCCGCGACGGCCGCCGAGGCCGGCGCCGACCTGATCGGGGTACGCGACGCCGCGCTCGCCGCCGTGGACCGGACCACCGTCTGGTTCTACGTCGACACGTTGGAGTTCCTCCGCCGGGGTGGCCGGATCAACGCGGCCGAGGCGCTGCTCGGCACCGCCCTGTCCGTCAAGCCGATCATGCACATGCCGGACGGGGCGATCGTGCTGCGCGAAAAGGTCCGCACCGCCAGCCGGGGCGTGGCCCGGCTCGTCGACCTGGCCGTCGAGGCGGCCGGGGACGACGACGTGGACCTCGGCGTGCACCACCTGGCCGCGCCGCAACGAGCCGAGGCGCTGCTCGCCGCGTTGACCGAGCGGTTCGGTGCCCGGCTGCACGACACGTACGTCTCCGAGGCGGGCGCGGTGGTCGCCGCCCACGCCGGCCCGGGGTTGGCCTGCGTGGTCGTGCACCGCCGGCCAGGAGACTGAGCCGATGCCCACCTCGTGCGTGGTCACCGGAGGCGGCCGTGGCGTCGGCCGGGCCGTCGTGCAACGGCTGGTCGCGACGGGTGCCACCGTCGTCGTCGTGGAGCGCGACGCCGCCGCCGTCGACTGGCTGACCGCAGACCCGGCCGCCGACCGACTTGTCGCCGTGATCGGCGACGCCGGCGACGAGCGGGTGGCCGAGCGCGCCGCCGAACTGGCCGAACGCGCCGCCCCGCTGACCGGCTGGGTCAACAACGCGGCGGTGTTCCGCGACGCCGCGCTGCACGCCGTGTCGGCCGACACGATCCTCGACCTGATCGGGCTGAACCTGCGCCCCGCCACGGTGGGCGCCGCCGTCGCCGTCCGCCGGTTCCTCGCCGCCGGCACCGGCGGAGCGATCGTCAACGTCTCCTCGCACCAGGCCCGCCGGCCCGTGTCCGGCGCCCTGCCGTACGCCACGGCGAAGGCGGCCGTGGAGGGGCTGACCCGGGCGCTGGCCGTCGAGTACGGCCGGCACGGCATCCGCGCCAACGCCGTCGCGCTCGGCTCGATCGCCACCGAACGGCACGCCGAGTTCCTGGCCGCGCAGGAACCCTCCCAGGCCGAGTGGATCGACGCCGAGCTGAACCGGCTGCACCCGGTGGGCCGGATCGGGCGGGCCGACGAGGTGGCGGAGGCCGTCGCGTACCTGCTGTCACCGGCAGCGAGCTTCGTCAACGGCGTCATCCTGCCGGTGGACGGGGGACGGGCCGTCCTCGGCCTCGACCCGGAGGCCCGCTGACCGTCCGAGGCGTTGGAATCGGCGGACCAGGCGGGCCTGACCACCCTCGGCAGGTCTAGCTGTCGGCGACGAAGACGCCTTGCCCCTGCTGACCGTAAACCAGGTTCCGGTCGTGCAGCTCCTTGACGGCTCGGTAGGCCGTGGAGCGTGCGACGTTGTAAAGCTCGCCGATCTCGGACACCGACGGCAGTTGTTGGCCAGGCGAGTATTCGCCCGAGCGGATCTTCTGCTCGATGTCGTCCGCCACCCGGCGGTAGTGCGGTGGTCTCGTCGGCATGGTCGGCTCTCCTGGACTTCAGCGGAGATCATGTTTCCAGCCCGGCCGCGATCGAGACAAGGCGGCAACGCAGCAAAGTGGAGATAGCGAGAACTTGACTACAGTGAGACACTGGATACAGTGAGACAGTGATCGGATGCTCCTGGACTTCAGCACTCCTGAGCCATCCGGTCTGCCCGCCCGGAGAGCCGCAAGGAGGTGTCCCTCAGGGCGGGCTACGTCGATTCGCGCGGAAGGTGCCGACCATGCCAATCGATGAACCGGTCTCCACAGCGACCGAACTGTTCATGGCCCAGCGGGTACTGGATGCCCACTGGAAACGGGCAACCGACCGGCCGTGGCGAGCAGGCGGCTGCCTGGAGTGCCGAGAACACAACGACTGCCGGCAACTCGACTGGGCGTTGGCGCTGATGGCCGACGTCGCCTCGGTCATGTTGCAGAAGCCGTGACTGATCCAGCCCGCGCCGCCGGCGAACACGGTGGTCGTGGCTTCTACTTCTTCGATCCGGCGGGGCACGCCATCGAGATCATCACGCGGCCGTACCTGTAGCAGCTCTGATCGACGCACCGCCTCCCTAGCAGATCGGAGCATGATCAGGGCGTTGTCCACAGTGGCGTCGGTTGTCCACAGGGTGAGGTCACCGCGCCCCGCCGGGCCGTCCGCCGCCATAGCGTCGGGCCGTGTCGCACGACGAGGAGACAGAGGTACGCCAGCGCCTGCACCGGCTCACGGAGCCGCCGGGCGCTCTGCCGTCGTCCCGGCCGGGAGCGCCGCTCGCTGGCGTACCCCTTGTTGGTGTGTCGTCCGCGCAGCCGGAGGCGGGCGTGGCGTCGGACGGTCCCGTGGCCCAGCCCACGCCGCGGCTGTCCGGGCCGGGAGCGTTCGACCCGGGGCGGCGTGGGGTGCGCGCGTTGGCCGTCGTCGCCGTGGTGGTGGTGTTGGGCGCGGCCGGCTGGGCCTGGCGGTCCCGGCCGCACGCGGAGCCGGTCGCCCCGCTGGCCGCTGAGGCGGTGCCCGCGACCTCGGCGGGTGCCCCCGAAGCGTCCAGCGCGGGTGAGCTGGTGGTGGCGGTCGCGGGCAAGGTCCGCAAGCCCGGGTTGGTACGGCTGCCGGCCGGGTCGCGGCTGGCCGACGCGGTGCAGGCGGCCGGCGGTGCGCTGCCCGGCGTCGACGTGGCGCTGCTCAACCCGGCCCGCAAGGTCACCGACGGCGAGCTGATCGTCGTCGGGGTGACGCCCCCACCGGTGCCGGGCGGTGCGGCGGCCCCGGCCGCGGGTGGGGCGGCGCCCGCGGCCGGGCCGCTGAACCTCAACACCGCCACCCTCGCCCAACTCGACGCGCTGCCCGGGGTCGGGCCGGTGCTCGCCCAGCGCATCCTCACCCACCGCGAGCAGCACGGCGGGTTCAAGGCCGTCGGCGACCTGCGCCAGGTCGACGGGATCGGGGATGCCCGCTACGAGCAGCTCAAGGATCTGGTGACGGTGTGAGCAGGTCCGGCTCGTCCCCGCCCGTCGCCGAGGCGCAGCCCGCACCACCGGATCTGCGGCTGGCCGGGCTGGCCATGGCCGTGTGGCTCACCACGCTCGCCGGCCTGCATGTCGGCAGCCGCCCGCTCCTGCTGGCGGCCGGGACGGCGGCCGTCCTGACCTCGTGCGGCGCCCTGCACCTGGTTGGCCGCCTCGGCCAACCCCGCGCCGCCACCCGCCGGTACGGCTGGATCGCCGTCGCGGTCGGCCTCGGGCTGGTCTGCGGCGCGGCGGCCACCACCGCCCGGCTCGCCGTCCGGGACGCGCCGCCGATTCGTGCCCTGGCCGAGCAGCGCGCCCCGGTCACGGCCGATCTGGTCGTCCGGGACGATCCGCGTCCGATCCGTTCCGCCGGACGTCCCGGCATGCTGCTGGTGTCGACCGAGCTGACTCGGCTCACCGGCCCGGACGGCCGGCGGGTCCGCGCGCCGGTGCGGCTTCTGGTCCTGGCCACCGACCCGGCCTGGCGAGGGTTGCTCCCCGGGCAGCGCCTCACCGCCGACGGCCGCCTCGGCCTTCCGCGCGGCGGTGACCTGACCGGTGCGGTGCTCAGCACCAACGGCCCGCCCGTGCGACAGGGTGCGTCGTCGTGGGCGCAGCGCGCCGCCGGGACGCTGCGTGCCGGCCTGCAACGGGCCTGCGCGCCGCTCCCCGACGATCCGGGCGGGCTGCTGCCCGGGCTGGTTGTGGGAGACACCAGCCGGTTGCCGCCCGCCGTCGAGGAGGACTTCCAAGCCACCGGCATGACGCACCTGAACGCCGTCTCCGGCTCGAACGTGGCCATCGTGGTGGGTGCCGTCCTGCTGTTGGCCCGGTGGGCGCGGGCCGGCCCGTGGCTCGCCGCCGGGCTCTGCGGGGTCGCGCTGGTCGGTTTCGTCATCCTGGTCCGCCCGTCACCGAGCGTCGTACGGGCCGCCACGATGGGGGCGATCGGGCTCGCCGCGCTCGCCGCCGGCCGTCCCCGGGCGGCTCTGCCGGCGCTGGCCGCCGCGATCACCGTGCTGGTACTGGTCGACCCGGAGTTGGCCGGCGATCCCGGGTTCGCGCTGTCCGTACTGGCGACGGGTGGTCTGCTGCTGCTCGCACCGCGCTGGCGGGACGGGCTGCGGCGGCGGGGCGTTCCGCCCGGGGTGGCCGAGGCGTTGGCCGTTCCCGCGGCCGCGCAACTGGCCTGCGGGCCGGTCGTCGCCGGGATCTCCGGCACCGTCAGCCTGGTGGCCGTGCCGGCCAACCTGCTGGCGGTGCCGGCCATCGCGCCGGCCACCATCCTGGGCGTGGTGGCGGCCACCGTGTCGCCGATCTGGCCGGCCGGCGCCGAGTTCGCGGCGTGGCTGGCCAGTTGGCCAGCGTGGTGGCTGGTCGTCATCGCCCGCCACGGCGCCCGGCTGCCGGGCGGCACCCTGCCGTGGCCGGGCGGGGTGCCGGGTGCTCTCCTGCTGGCCGGGCTGACCGTCGCGCTGCTGGTCGCGGTGCGACGGCCACTCGTACGGCGACTGGTCGCGGTGGTCGGTGTCGCCGCCGTGCTGGGCGCCCTTCCGGTCCGGCTGGTGGCTGCCGGCTGGCCGCCGCCGGGATGGGTCGTGGTGGCCTGCGCGGTGGGCCAGGGCGACGCCCTGGTGCTGCCGGTCGAACCCGGTCGGGCCGTGGTGGTGGACGCCGGGCCGGAGCCGGGCGCGGTGGACGGCTGCCTGCGTCGACTCGGCGTACGGGAGGTGCCGCTGCTGGTGATCAGCCACTTCCACGCCGACCACGTGGGGGGAGTGGCCGGGGTGTTCCGGGGGCGACGGGTGGGTGCCGTGCTGATGCCGCCGTCGGCGGAGCCGGTGGAGGGGCGGGATCTGGTGCGCGCGGCGGCGACCGGTGGGCGGGCCGCGCTACTGACCACCGTGGCCGGTGCTCGTCATCCGGTCGGTGGCGTCGACCTGCTGGTGCTCGGCCCGCCGTACCCACTGGCGGGCACCAGGTCCGACCCCAACAACAACTCGCTGGTGCTGCGTGCCACGGTTGCCGGAGTGCGGATCCTGCTGCCCGGCGACGCGGAGACCGAGGAGCAGCACGCGATGGTGGCGCGGGCGGCGCCCGGTCAGTTGCGGGCGGACGTGTTGAAGGTCGCCCACCACGGTTCGGCGTACCAGGATCTCCGGTTCCTCGACGAGGTACGGCCCTCCGTCGCGCTGGTGCCGGTCGGTGCCGGTAACACCTACGGGCACCCGAACCCGGGGCTGCTCACTCGGCTCACCAGGGGCGGTGCCCGGGTGTTGCGGACCGACACCGACGGCGACGTGGCGGCGATCCGCTCGGGCGACGGCCTGGCCGTGGCCCGTCGAGGGGTGCTACCTGGGCGCCGACCATGAGCCGGCCGGGGAAGGGCGGTGGAAATTGCACACCACCGAAGCAAATGGCGGGTGGATTGCCAATTAGATGGTTAATTGAGGTGAATGTCGGGATTTGCACTGTGTGCGGGCTACGCCGACTGAGCGCCGAATGACCAGGCACGATCGCACCCCGGGCCGTGCGAATATGGGCGGCGTGACCCCCGCCAGCCTCGCCCCCATTCTGCTCGTCCTCGGCGACGAGGAGCTGCTCGCCACGCGCGCGGTCACCGAAGCTGTCGCGAAGGTTCGCGGCGTCGACCCCGAGGTGGACGTCCGCGAATACCAGGCCAGCGCGCTCACCGTCGGCGAGATCGCCGAGATGCTCAGCCCGTCACTGTTCGGCGGTCGGCGGCTGCTGATCCTGCGCTCCGGCCAGGACGCCCGCAAGGACCTGGTCACCGCCCTGCTGGCGTACGCGAAGAACCCCGACCCGGACGTGCAACTGCTGGTCCTGCACCTGGGCGGCGCCAAGGGCAAGGCGTTCGCCGACGGGCTGCGGGCGGCCGGCGCGACGGTCGTCCCGGCGGCCAAGCTCAAGGGGCACCGCGACCGGGTGGCCTTCGTCCGGGACGAGATCCGCCGGGCCGGTGGCAAGTGCACCGACGACGCCGCCGAGGCCCTCATCGCGGCCGTCGGCAACGATCTGCGCGAGTTGGCCGCCGCCTGCTCCCAACTGGTCGCCGACACCGACGGGCGGATCGGCGCCGACACGGTCTCCCGCTACTACCGGGGCCGGGTCGAGGTGACCGGCTTCACGGTGGCGGACGCCACCATGGTCGGCGACGTGCCGGCCGCGTTGGAGGCGCTGCGCTGGGCCCTGCACGTCGGCGTCGATCCGGTGCCCATCGCCGACGCCCTGGCCGACGGGGTGCGCACGGTGGCCCGAGTGGCGTCGGCCGGGCGGGGCAACCCGTACCAGCTGGCCAGCAGCCTCGGGATGCCCGCCTGGAAGATCGAGCGGGCGCAGCGGCAGGGCCGAGGCTGGACGCCGGAGGGCCTGGTCCGGGCCATGCAGGTCGCCGCCGAGTGCAACGCGGCGGTGAAGGGCGGCTCCGACGACCGGGCGTACGCCCTGGAGCGCGCCGTCTTCTCGGTCGCGGCGGCCCGGCAGGGCAGCACCCGGTGACGGGGCCGAACCGCACGGCGTGGGCCACCATCCCCGCCGAGGAGGAGCGTTACCGGCCGCTGTACGCCCGACTCCTCGGCCTGCGGTTCGTCAACCCCGGGGGAGTGCTGTGCTTCCTCTTCTTCGAGGGTGCCATCGCCTTGGCGGTGCTGCTCGCCCTCGCCGAGCTGGTCACCTGGTGGTCGGTGCTGGTGCTGCCCGCGGTGGTGGCGGCGATGGTCAAGCTCAACGACATGGTGGCCGCGGTCGTGGTCCGGTCCGCCGCGCTCGTGCCCGAGCAGGAACGGGACCGCTTCCGCCGGCAGATGGAACCGGTCGTCGGCCGCGCCCGAGTCGAGTGGATGCCGCACAGCGTGACGGGCGTGGTGATCAGCGCCGACCCCGTGCCGCCGCCCCGCCACCCCGACCCGTCGGACTGACTCCGACCGGCCCACCGGCACTCGCGCCGGCTGGCACTCCCGCCCCGGCGGCGACCACGCCTACCGGCACTCCCGCCCCGGCGGCGGGCACCCCTACAGACACACGGAAGCCCCGGACCGGGGTCCGGGGCTTTCCGAATCAGTCTGACGGTAGATCGTCAGGCGGACAGCGCCACCACGCGCTTCGCGATCGCGGACTTGCGGTTCGCGGCCTGGTTGGAGTGGATCACGCCCTTGCTGACGGCCTTGTCCAGCTTGCGCGAGGCGTCCTGCATGAGCGCGGTGGCCTTCTCGACGTCACCGGCCTCGGCAGCCTCGTTGAACTTCCGGACGGCGGTCTTCAGCGACGACTTGACCGACTTGTTGCGCAGCCGGGCCTTCTCGTTCTGCCGGTTGCGCTTGATCTGGGACTTGATGTTCGCCACGCGACAGCCTCGTCTTGATAGCTCGGGTTGGTCAGCTTGTGCGCTGGATGACGAACATGCGTCATCGCTGCGCGAAGAGCCAGGTTACCAGGTCGCCCCGGACGAGCCAAAACGGCTCGGCCCGAACCGCGTCCGCCCGGGCCGCTGTCACCGCCAGCCCTGGCGGTGGGCGAGCCAGTCGAGCGCCTGCTCGCCGCTCCACCGCTGATGCGCCGACCGGTGCGGCGAGGCCGTCACCGGTGCCGCCTCGGCCCCGGTCAGGTAGTAGCCGGCCAGCGCGGCCAGCGTGGCGTCGAGCGCGTCCGGGGGTGCGTCCGCGCACGCCGGGTGCGCGGCGAAGAGCCGGTCCGCGTCCAGCCCGCCGGCGTACGCGGTGAGCAGCAAGCCGGCCAGATCCCACCAGGGCGGCCCGTGGCAGACCCAGGTCCAGTCACAGAACCAGGCCCGGCCGTCCGCGCCGATCAGCACGTTGTCCACCCGCAGGTCGCCGTGGATCAGCCCGGTCGCCGCGGCGGCGTACCCGGGCAGGCGGGACTCCAGCGCGACCAGCTCGGGCAGCCGGCCCCGCGCCGGTGCGGGCATCGGGGGTGACGGCTCGCGTCCGGCGGCGACCTCCTCCCACCAGAGAATGTCCGAGCGGGCCAGGTCGGCCAGGTGCGGCAGGCCGAGCGCGGTCAGCGGGGCCGGCGGGTCGGCCAGCGCGGCGGCGACCTGCGCGTACCCGGCGAGCGTGGCGTCCAGCTCGGCCACCGTCCAGGGCAGGCGTGGGGTGTGGCCGTCGACGGTGTCGGTGCAGAGCACGATCCAGCCGGCCTCGGACAGGCTCCACCGGAGGCGGGGCGCCGGCAGGCCGGCCGGCAGCCGGTCCAGGATCGCGGCCTCCCGGGCGTACCCCTCGACCAGGTGCGGTTGCTCGGCGGCGGGTGCCGCCTTGACGAAGGCCCGACCACCGTCGGCTGTGCTGAGCACGGCGGCGAAGCCCCGGGTGAAGCCGGCGCCGGCGACCCGGACGGCGACCACCGGCGCGCCGAGCCGGTCGGCGACCGCGGCCCGCAGCGCCGCCGGCAGCGCGGGCCACGACGGGCGCAGCGCGCTCGCGTGGTACGGCACCGGAGGCAGCGGCGTGGGGGACACCCCACCATGCTGCCCCGGGGTGCGTGCGCGACGCGCGGCGACACTGCCAGACTGCCAAGCCATGAGGACCGAGGACTTCTGGCAGCTGATCGACCAGGCGCGGGCCGGCGGTGGGGGAGAGCCCGGCCCGGTGGCCGCGCGGGCCGTCGCGCTGCTCGCCGAGCGCGACCCGGAGGACATCGTCGGGTACGCCCGGCACCAGACGCGGGTGCTGGCCGCCTCGCACAAGGCGGACCTGTGGGGCGCCGCCTACCTGATCAACGGCGGTGCCTCGGCGGACGGGTTCGAGCACTTCCGGGGCTGGCTGATGACGCAGGGGCGGGCGGTCTTCGCCGGCGCGGTCGCCGATCCGGACTCGTTGGCCGAACTGCCCCAGGTGCGGGCGGCCGCACTCAGCGGGGAGGAGTTCTCCGCCGAGCAGATGCTGTCGGTGCCCTGGGACGCGTACCGCAAGGCCACCGCGACGGAACTGCCGGCGGACCGCGAGCCGGTGCGCACACCGGACCTCAACGACTTCTGGGACTTCGACGACGAGGAGGAGGCGCGCCGGCGGCTGCCCCGGCTGGCCGCGCTCTTCGTGGAGCCGCCGCCGGAGTGAGGTCCCCGGGGCCGATCCGTCGCCCGCGCAGTGGGCGCACCCCGGCGGCGTGGGAACATGGAGGGGGTCGGCGGCGCGCCGGCCTGTTCACGTCAGCCGACCAGAACGGACCGCTGTGCCACCGAAGCTCGATCCCGGCGCGAACGCCCCTGGTGCCACCGACCCCGGTCGCATCCGGAACTTCGGCATCATCGCCCACATCGACCACGGGAAGTCGACCCTGGCCGACCGGATGCTGCAGCTCACCGGCGTGGTCGACCCGCGGCAGATGCGCGCCCAGTACCTGGACCGGATGGACATCGAGCGCGAGCGCGGCATCACCATCAAGAGCCAGGCCGTTCGCATGCCGTGGACCATCCGCGAGGGCGAGCGGGCCGGTGAGCACGCGGTGCTCAACATGATCGACACCCCGGGGCACGTCGACTTCACCTACGAGGTGTCCCGGTCGCTGGCCGCCTGCGAGGGGGCCGTGCTGCTGGTCGACGCCGCGCAGGGCATCGAGGCGCAGACCCTGGCGAACCTCTACCTGGCCCTCGAAAACGACCTGCGCATCATCCCGGTGCTCAACAAGATCGACCTGCCGGCCGCCCAGCCGGAGAAGTACGCCGAGGAGCTGGCCCACCTCATCGGCGGTGACCCCGCCGACTGCATCCGGGTCTCCGGCAAGACCGGCGAGGGCGTGCCACACCTGCTCGACGAGATCGTCCGGCAGTTCATCCCGCCGGTCGGCGACGCCGAGGCGCCCGCCCGGGCGATGATCTTCGATTCGGTGTACGACGTGTACCGCGGCGTCGTCACGTACGTCCGCGTCATCGACGGCCGGATCAGCGCCCGCGACCGGATCAAGATGATGTCCACCGGCGCGGTGCACGAGCTGCTGGAGATCGGCGTCATCTCGCCGGAGATGGTGAAGGCCGAGGCGCTCGGCGTCGGCGAGGTCGGCTACCTGATCACCGGCGTGAAGGACGTCCGGCAGTCCCGGGTCGGTGACACGGTCACCATCAACAGCCGGCCGGCCGCCGAGCCGCTGGGTGGCTACAAGGACCCGAAGCCGATGGTCTACTCCGGCCTCTACCCGATCGACGGGTCCGACTACCCGAACCTGCGCGAGGCACTGGACAAGCTCAAGCTCAACGACGCGGCCCTGGACTACGAGCCGGAGACCTCCGGCGCGCTCGGCTTCGGCTTCCGCTGCGGCTTCCTCGGCCTGCTCCACCTGGAGATCATCCGGGAGCGCCTGGAGCGCGAGTACAACCTCGACCTGATCTCCACCGCGCCCAACGTGGTGTACCGGGCGATCACCGACGACGGCGCCGAGATCGTCGTGACCAACCCCAGCGAGTACCCCACCGGCAAGATCGCCGAGGTGTACGAGCCGGTCGTACGGGCCACCGTCCTGACGCCCAACGACTACGTGGGTGCCGTGATGGAGCTGTGCCAGGGCCGGCGCGGCACCCTGCTCGGCATGGACTACCTGTCCGCCGACCGGGTGGAACTGCGCTACACGCTGCCCCTCGCGGAGATCATCTACGACTTCTTCGACCAGTTGAAGAGCCGTACCAAGGGGTACGCGTCGCTGGACTACGAGCCCTCCGGCGAGCAGGCGTCCGACCTGGTGAAGGTGGACATCCTGCTGCACGGCGAGCCGGTCGACGCGTTCAGCGCCATCGTGCACAAGGACAAGGCGTACAACTACGGCGTCACCATCGCCGCCAAGCTGCGTACCCTCATCCCGCGCCAGCAGTTCGAGGTGCCGATCCAGGCGGCCATCGGCAGCCGGGTCATCGCCCGGGAGACCATCCGCGCGATCCGCAAGGACGTGCTCGCCAAGTGCTACGGCGGTGACATCAGCCGTAAGCGCAAGCTGCTGGAGAAGCAGAAGGAAGGCAAGAAGCGGATGAAGATGGTCGGCCGGGTCGAGGTGCCGCAGGAGGCGTTCATCGCCGCCCTGTCGTCCGACTCCGGTGACGGCAAGGCCGCCGGAAAGAAGTGACCCCGGCACCGGTGCGTCGGCTCTGAACCGGCGGCCCGTGGAGAAATTTTTCCGGCACCTGTCGGGGATCCAAGGCCCGACGAGATGGCCTCCTACCTGTGGGGACGCGCCCGGGCGCCAACCGACGCACCCTCCGAGCATCGACGTCTGACGCTGTCGCCTGACGTGAGTCGGTTTGGATTTTTGGCCGGCCGGGCACTTAGCCGCCACGACAGGAAGCACACACACCGTGTGTCAGACATTCTTTGAAGGAGGGCGACCGTGGAGCTCACCGTGTGGGGCATCATCACTGCGCTCGTTGTTGGTCTCATCGTCGGCGCGCTCGGCCGCCTGGTCGTCCCGGGTCGGCAGAACATGCCCATGTGGCTGCACATGCTGATCGGTGTGGGCGCCGCTCTGCTGGGCACCGTCCTGGCCCGGGCCATCGGCATCGCCACCGAGACCAACGGCGTCGACTGGGGCGAGCTGCTGGTGCAGGTCGTCGTCGCGGCCATCGCGGTCGCGCTGGTGGCCGGTGTGGGTCGCCGCCGCAGCGTCACCCACTGACACCCGCAACACCCCGTACCACCGCGACACTTCGATGGGCGCCCGACCGACAGGTCGGGCGCCCATCGGCGTTCCTGCCCGTGCGCCCCGCCTGCCGGGCCGCCCGGGATCGGCCGCCCAGGATCGGCCGTGCGGGAGGGCGGTGGCCGAGGAGAGCCTCGGCCCCGCGGGCGCGCTCATGATCGTGCTGGACCCATGAAGTAGTGGCCTCGGTGGGCAGACGAGGCCACTACTTCCATGTTCGAGCGCGATCTGGGGCGGGCCACCGCGATCTTGGGCGGGCGGGGAGCGCGGAACCTGCCCAGGTAGGCCAAGTCGTGATCGTCTGGTGGACAAAGTCGGTTTGGATTTTCCGCCGGTCGGGCACTTAGCGGTCACGACAGGAAGCACACACATCGTGTGTCAGACATTCTTAGAAGGAGGGCGACCGTGGAGCTCACCGTGTGGGGCATCATCACTGCGCTCGTTGTTGGTCTCATCGTCGGCGCGCTCGGCCGCCTGGTCGTTCCGGGCCGGCAGAACATGCCGATCTGGCTGCACCTGCTGATCGGTGTGGGCGCCGCCCTGCTGGGCACGGTGCTGGCGCGGGCGATGGGTATCGCGACCGAGACCGCCGGCATCGACTGGACGGAGCTGCTGGTGCAGGTCGTCCTGGCGGCCATCGCGGTCGCGCTGGTGGCCGGTGTGGGTCGTCGCCGCAGCGTCACCCGATAACAACCCGGTATCACCTGGTTGCATCGCACTGCATGGAAAGAGCGTCCGGCCATCGGCCGGGCGCTTTTTCGTGCTGGAGTGCCCGACTTCGGCCCGATGTCGCGGCGTCACCGCTCGGGCTGCTGCGGTACGGTCGCGACACCTCCCACTGTCGTAAAGGAATTCTTCGTACTAAGGTGCGGCGGAGAAGGTTAGTTCCAGGCGGCGCGAGGGGAGAAGTGGCGTGAACAGGTGGAAGCGGCTGGCCCCGGTCACCGCCATGGTGGCCTCGGCCGCGATGGTGCTGACCGGTTGCGGGGGCTCCGGTGACGAGGCTGCCGACGACAGCAAGCTCACGGTCTGGATGATGGGCGAGGGCGGCGAGGCGCAGAACGCCTTCCTCGATGGGGTCGAAACCGAGTTCCGCCAGAAGCACCCCGACACCGACGTGGTGGTGCAGTACATTCCCTGGCTCGAGGCGCCCAAGAAGTTCCAGGCCGCGCTCGCCGGTGGCGAGGGGCCGGACATCACCGAGCTGGGCAACACCGAGACCCAGGGCTGGGCGGCCCAGGAGGCGCTCGCCGACGTGAGCGGGCGGATGGGCGGCTGGGCCGACAGCAAGGATCTGCTGCCCGACCTGGTGCGCAACGCGCAGCTCGACGGCAAGCAGTACGGCGTGCCGTGGTACGCGGGCGTGCGGGCCATCTACTACCGCACCGACTGGTTCGCCGAGGCCGGCGTGCAGCCGCCGAAGACGTGGGACGAGCTGGTGACCGCGGCCAAGACCGTGCAGGCGAAGAAGCCGGGCACCTACGGCATCGCGCTGCCGGGCAACTCCGAGCTGCCCTTCTACTCCTTCCTCTGGGGCGCCGGCGGCGAGATCGCCAGCAACCAGGGCGGCACCTGGAAGTCCGGCTACACGACGCCGGAGGCGCAGCGGGCCGTCAAGTACTGGACCGACCTGGTAACCGTGCACAAGGTGGCCCCGCCGGCCGCCGCCGGGTGGAACGAGATCGACGCGCGCACGCAGTTCGCCACCGGCAAGGCCGCGATGGCGTTCGCCGGCAGCTGGCAGCAGGGCGCCATCAAGAAGGACAACCCCGAGATCGAGAAGGTCTGGGGTACGTTCCCGATCCCCGGCCCGGACGGCAAGGCCGCGCCCGGTTTCGCGGGCGGCTCGGACGTGGCGATCTGGAAGGACAGCGAGCGTCAGGACCTGGCCTGGGACTACCTGACCGTGCTGCTGAACAAGAAGAACTCGCAGAGCTTCGCGAGCAGCCTCGGCTTCTTCCCGGTCTACCAGGATCTGGTCGCCGGTGACACGTACGCCAACGACAAGGTGATGGCGGCGTTCGCCACCACCATGCAGAGCACCAAGCTCACGCCGCTCACCCCGAAGTGGGTGGAGGTCAGCCGGACGAAGACGGTGACCCAGGCGATGAACAGCTCGGTCATGAAGGGTCAGAAGACGGTCGAGAAGGCCACCGCCGACGCGGCCGCCGAGATGGAAAGCATCCTCAACGCCAAGTGACCACGCTGACCGAGGTGCCGGAGAACGCCGCCGCGCGGGAGACCCCCGCGCGGCGGCGTCGCCGGGTGGACCGCCTGCCCTACCTGCTGCTCCTGCCCGCACTGGTGATCATCGGGGTGTTGCTGCTCTGGCCGCTCGGCCAGGTGGTGACGATGTCCTTCTACCGCCTCAACAGCGTCCGGCAGTTGCGCGGCGACCGGGAGTGGCCGTGGGTGGGGCTCGGCAACTACGCCGACATCCTCTCCGACCCGTTCTTCCTGACCGTGCTGCGCAACACGGTCCTGTTCGCCGCGGCCAACGTGCTGCTCACCATGGTCCTCGGCACCCTCGTCGGGCTGCTGTTGAACCGGCTCGGTCGCAAGATGGCGACCTTCGTGGCCGGTTGCGTGATGCTCGCCTGGGCCACCCCGGCGTTGACCGGCACGATCGTCTGGAAGTGGATTTTCGACGACACGAGCGGCCTGGTCACGTGGCTGTTCAACGCGCTGCCGGACGGGCTGTCCAACGCCCTGTTCGGTCGTAGCGACTGGACGGGTTACGGCTGGTTCAACTCGCCGCTGCTGTTCTTCGCCATCCTCACCCTGGTGGTGGTGTGGCACTCGTTCCCGTTCATCGCGGTGAGTGTGCTCGCCGGCCTGAAGAGCGTGCCGAGTGAGTTGCACGAGGCGGCCCGGGTGGACGGCGCCAGCCCGTGGCGGGTCTTCTGGAAGATCACGTTCCCGCTGTTGCGCCCGGTCTTCGGGATCCTGATC
Organism: Micromonospora sp. WMMD710; assembly: GCF_029626045.1. Taxonomy (NCBI): domain Bacteria; kingdom Bacillati; phylum Actinomycetota; class Actinomycetes; order Micromonosporales; family Micromonosporaceae; genus Micromonospora; species Micromonospora sp. WMMD710. Next base: position 259,998 of record NZ_JARUBD010000001.1, read on the forward strand.
GTGCTCTCCACGATCTGGGACTTCAAGGTCTTCACCCAGCAGTTCGTGCTGGCCGGCGGCACCCAGGACCGGCCCACGTTCATGCTCTCCATCTACTCGTACGCCGAAGCCTTCTCGCCGCCGCCGAAGTACGGGCTCGGCGCGGCCATCGCGGTGATCCTCACGCTGATCCTGCTCGTGGTGACCGGCTTCTACGTACGGATGGTGCTCAGGCAGGAGGACGAGTCGTGAAGAAGGTCGCCCTCAACGTCGCCGGGCTGCTGGTCGCGCTCTTCGCGGCGTTCCCGGTCTACTGGATGATCTCCACCTCGCTGAAGCCGAGCAGCGAGATCTTCTCGTCGACCCCGCAGCCGGTGCCGGCCCACCCGACGTTGGCGCACTACCGGGAGATCCTGACCGGCAACCTGATCCCGGGTGTGAGCTTCCTCGACTTCTTCCTCAACAGCGCGATCGTCGCGATCGCGACGGTGGTGCTCAGCGGCCTGGTCGCCCTGCTCGCGGCGACGGCGGTGGCCCGGTTCCGCTTCAGGCTGCGGACCAGCTTCCTGATCATGCTGCTCGTGGTGCAGATGATTCCGCTGGAGGCGCTTGTCATCCCACTGTTCCTGATGATCCAGCGGCTGGGGCTCTACAACACCCTGCCCAGCCTGATCCTCACGTACCTCGGCTTCTCGCTGCCGTTCGCGGTCTGGATGCTGCGCGGCTTCGTCGCCGCGGTGCCCAAGGAGTTGGAGGAGGCGGCGGCGATCGACGGCGCCAGCCGGGCCCAGACGTTCCGGCGGGTGCTGTTCCCGCTGGTCGCGCCCGGCCTGGTCGCCACCAGCATCTTCTCCTTCATCACCGCGTGGAACGAGCTGATCTTCGCGTTGACGTTCATCAACGACCAGGGCCGCTACACGCTGCCGGTGGCGATGACCTTCTTCTTCGGCCGTGACGACACCAACTGGGGACCGGTCATGGCCGCCTCCACCCTGTTCACCCTGCCGGTCATCATCTTCTTCCTGCTGGTGCAGCGACGGATGGTCTCCGGGCTGGTCGCCGGGGCCGTCAAGGGTTGACGTGTGAGCCGCCCGCCTGGAGGTCAGGCGGGAGGCTCCAGCCGCTTGATGGACTCGCGTACCTGGGTGGCCTGTGCCGCGACATCGAAGCCGTTGATGCGGGCGGTCCCCGCGTCAGCCTTGAGCAGCGTGGACAGGATCTTCACCACCGTGGTCTTGCCCGCCCCGTTGGAGCCGAGCAGGGCGAAGATGCTGCCCCGCGCCACGTCGATATCCACGCCGCGCAGCACCTTCTGCTGCCTGAACGACTTCTCCAGGCCGCTTATCTGGATTGCGGGCCGCTCGACCTGACCCGTTGTTGGTGGGGTGTTCATGGCCGACAGCATGGAGGGTTGACGTAGCGTCAAGGTCAAGCCCGGCGTGCGGATTCACCTAGGCTGGCCGGCATGACGGGCAGGGTGGCAGCGGTGAACCTCGGGATCGTGACCGAGGCGGAGTGGGCCGGCGACGCGAGCGGTCGTACCGGCATCGACAAGCGGCCGGTCGACGGGCCGGTGCCGGTGCTCGTCGAGGGCCTCGCCGGCGACTTCATCGGCGAGCGGCCCGTGCACGGTGGGGCGGACCAGGCCGTCTACGCGTACGCCGAGGAGGACGCCGCGTGGTGGTCGGCCGAGATCGGCCGGACGATCCGTTCGGGGGGCTTCGGCGAGAACCTGACCACCTACGCGGTGGACGTGACCGGGGCGGTCATCGGCGAGCAGTGGGCGGTCGGCACGGCACTGCTCCAGGTGACGATTCCGCGCACCCCGTGCACGACGTTCGCCGGCTTCTGGGGGGTGCCGGACCTGATCCGGCGCTTCACGGTCCGCGCCAGCCCGGGGGCGTACCTGCGGGTGCTGCGCGAGGGTGAGGTGGGCGCCGGCGACCCGGTCGAGGTGGTGGAGCGTCCCGCGCACGGGGTCACCATCGGCGAGGTGTTCCGGGCGACCACCCTGGAGCCGGAGTTGCTGCCCCGGCTGCTCGACGCGGAGGACCTGCCGGAGCGGATCCGGGAGAAGGCCCGCCGCCGGCTCGCCGGTCGCGGCTGACAAACGAGGTCCTGATCAATTGGGCGCCCTGCGGTGTAATGCCCGATTGTGCGGTAGCTGCCGGTTATATACGAAATTGGGGCGGCTCACCCCTCGGCGAAGACCTCCGCCAGCACCTGCCCGACCGGGCCCCGCTCGCCGTCGACCGGCCCCCAGGTGCCGTCCCGGGCGGTCCACTCCAGGTCGCCGAAACGGACCCACTTCACGCCGTGGTCCTGGGCGTGCGAGACCAGCCAGTGCGCGTACCGCCAGCCGTCACGCTGGTCGGCCGCGGGCACCGTCAGGCCGATCTGGTCGCCCGGGTCGGCGCCCGACAACCCCCAGTCCAACTTCAGGTTGCGGGTCAGCTGCGCGGCCGCGGCCGCGCCACGCATCACCGGGGTACGCCCCACGGTGCAGGCGACGGCGCTGGTGGCCTCGCCCAGCAGCGCCCTGCTGAGCACCTCGGACTCGTCGGCCCACTTCTGGTACGCCTCGGGGAACGCCGAGCGCTGCACCCGCTGGGCGGCGTCGGTGACCCGCATCTCCTCCCAGCCGCGCACCTTCTTCAGCGCCGCGTAGAAGCGTTTCGCCGCGTACCGCGGGTCGCGGATCTGCGCCTCGGTGCCCCAGCCCTGACTCGGCCGCTGCTGGAACAGTCCGACCGAGTCGCGGTCGCCGTCGGCGAGGTTGCGCAGCCCCGACTCCTGGTACGCGGTGGCCAGTGCGACCACGACGGCCCGCTCGGGCATGCCGCGCTGCGCCCCGATCGCCGCGATGGTCGCCGCGTTGGCCATCTGGTCGGCGTCCAACGCCACCCTGCCGTCGGCCTGGACGGTGCACTTGCGCGCCAGGGGCAACTGGAGACGGTCGCCGGCCTGCCGCACGACGAGCCAGATTCCGATCACGGCGATGAGGATGAGCGCCACTCCGCCTGCCACGGCTGTCCGAGTTCGCACCCACACCCCCTGGTCGACACAGTTCGACAAGCGTACGTCGCCGTTGGTGTCATCCGGGTCGTCCGACCGGTTCGGGGTCGGCTCTGCCGGCGCGTACCGATCGGGACCTTCCCGCTTCCGCGCCGATCTCACCTGCCGCGGCCGGCCTGTCTCCCGCGTCACCGGACCGGGCTCGGCGGGAGCGGTCGACTCGGGCCGTTCGCTCCTGCTGGAAGGCGTGAGGCCCTGCCGGCGCTCGTGACCCACATCGTCGTCATGCCGGGAGAGAAGTTCGCGCCCGGTCGGATCGTGCCGGTGCCGAGGTGGAAGAAGCTGGAAGTGTAGAGACGCGGCAAGGCCCCCAGCCAGTCGGCGCCGGGGGCCTTGCGCGGTAGTCACAGCGTGGCGTGGCTGGTTTCCTGCTGAGCAGCGCGCCGCAGCGCCCCCGACATCTCCTCGACGTTCAGGCCGGCGAGGTAGTCGATCATCAGCGACCGCGTGTCCTCGACCGTTGCCGGCATCCGGTCGGGGCCAAGCTCTGATGGCGGTATGACGGTGCGGAACCGGGGATCGTTGATTGCACTGCTAATCAGTCGCTCGGCCACCCACAGCGGTACGCGCTCCTTCAGTACGAAGGTCAGGTGCACGCTAGTCTCGACGGAGTTGCGCGAGTGCGGGTTGTGCACCCAGCCTCGCGGCAGCATGAGGATGTCGCCGGGGGTCAGCTCGACCGTCTGGTACGGGCCGTCCTCCTGCCACTGCTTGACCCAGTCGTCCTGCCACAGGTTCGTCGACATGGAGTGGTCGCGGTAGGGCGCGTCGACCTTGGGATTGAACAGCTCCCACGTCTTCGTCCCCTGGAGTTGCACCACGATCCCGAGGTACTGGTCCCAGTGGTAGTCAAGACCCTGCTTGCTGGGCGGGGTGATGAAAGCCGTGACGTACCCCGGATAGCCGGTCTCTGCCTGGATGCTCGCACAGATTGCGCTCAAGGGCGGGAACCAGCGATTCAGCTCGCGGAGCTGGATGGTGCAGCCCTGGTCGAGCAAGAGCTGTACGGAGGCTGGCGCAACCCGATCGTCGGCGGTGAAGCGGGCCGGGTGCAGCCCGTCGCCCTTGTGGAACACGTTCACGTAGTTGCTCGGTGCGCAGCCGGCGTCGAGGAAACCTCGGATCGTCTGCGCGTTGACCACCCGCCCGAGTGGGCTGCCGCTCGGGAGCCTCAGTGTGTACGGGTGCTCGGGCCATTCGCCGAGAATGGCGTTGGCAGCCTCGGGGCCGAGAATCATTTCGAGGGACATGTGCTTCTCCCAGTGTCGAAGGTCAGTTCGGCGGGAGGGGGCAAGGCGTCCTGGTGTGGTGGCGGTGCGGGCAACTGATGACCGCGTACACGACAACCCGGTTGGCGCTCAGGCTCACGGTGTAGTGCCAGATGGCGTCGCTGCCGCCCTCTAGACCTGTCCGGGAGTGCTCCAGTCGTGCCGCCGGGTCTACGTAGCTGAGCGTGGCGTCGGGTGGCTGTTGGGCGTAGGTGCTAGTAAGCCAGTCGAGCGCGCCCTGTACGTCGGTCCACGTCCGCTCCCGTGTTGTCTGGTCGCGTCGCAGCAGGTAGTGGCCGTTCTCCAGCGGCGGCGTCGATGCGCGGATGAACGCAGCCGTTCCGAGGTCGCCAGGAGTTGGACCGGGCCGCCGCTCGGGGTCATGCTCCCGCCCGAAGAACTGGTGTGGACCAATCCACGGCTCGTAAGCGTGCCAGTGATGCGTCACCAGCGCCATTGTTCCCCCCTAAAGGCGGGCTGGCCGCGCATCGTGCGCGGCCAGCCCTGGTCGATCAGACGATTTCGCCGGCCTGGTACGCGGCGAAGAAGTTGTCCAGCTCGCCGCGGCTGAACCGCAGGGTCGGCGAGTCGGCACCCAGCTTCGAGTCGCCAAGGATGATGGCGTCCTCGCTGCCGGGCAGGATGGCGGCGGCGACGCAGCTCTCCATCGTGTTGGTGATGCCGCCTCCGCAGAGCTTCCGGAGGTTGACGCCGGTGGTGTCGACCTCGTACAGGTCGAGCGGATTCTTGATCGTCATGAGACGATCTCCTTTCGGTGTACTGCCTGCGGGGATGCGGTCCCCGCGCCGGTGGCGCACCTTCACCCCGGCCTGGTCGTCTGCTTTCCACGGGAGGCGACCAGGCCGGGCTTATCGGGGCGGCCGGAATCTACGCGTCGTCGGCCCCTCGGAGGGCTCAGCGGCGGACTTCCGGTATGGCCCCCACGCAACGAAGCGCTCGTACAGCGCCTGCGGGGTCGGCCCATCGTGAGGGTTCAGGTGGTACAAGTCCTTGGTCGCCTCGTAGAACATGCCCGCCAGGTAGATGGACAGTCCGGGCGCGTTGTCCTCGAACTCAAGCCTCAGCCGGAGCTTGGCCTCGGCGCAGGGCCAGTGCTGACCGTCCACCCGGCAGAACCACATAGGGCGAAGCGGGGTGTGCGGCTTCTGCTCGTCCCGAGTGGACCGAGGTCGGTTCGGCGCCGGCCCCTTGAGAGGTGGGGCGGCCCGAGTGCTGAGGCTGCTCATGCGTCATCTCCTGCCTGCGGGTCACCAGCTCGGCGGCCAGCGTCCAATTGATCTGCGTCGGGGCGTTCCAGAGGTGATCGAAGGGTGGCGGCATCCGGGGGACTGGCGACGAGCTGATGCCGGTGATCGGCCGCTCAGGCGCGCTGGTCGCACGCTTCGGCTTGCGGGCGGTGCGGCAGGAGGGGCACGCACACTTCCGACCACCGGGGAAGCGCCTCGACCGATGCGGCCTGTGCCGTGGAAGGGTCAGGTCGGCGTCGTCATCGCTGAGCATCGCGCCCCTCCTGCCTGCCGAGGGAGTCCGGGCCGCGACCTACTCGTCCCCTCCACGACCCGGACCCCGAACCCTGGGAGCGGGCCGCTCCACCACGGGGGAGGCGGAGCGGCCCCGGGGCGAGCCCGCGGCAGCCGATTCACTGTCGAGCAAGTTCGCCTTGAGGACACTCTCTGTCGCCGAGCGTGATCGTGCAATGATTTACGTTGACACATGTCATGGTGGTTGTCCCATTCCTGCGAACCATCGAGAATCAGTCGCAGGTTCGATGGACGGATTGCTTCAATCTGAGACAAGGGGGCCGCATGACCCATGCGGGGTCGTCCATACCGCGCAGGCAACTCGGGCGGTATCTGAAGCAGGGCCGCGAAGAGGCCGGGCTGTCCTTGGAAGCTGCCGGCGAGGCGCTGGAGTGGTCCCGGTCCACCATGTACCGGATCGAAGGCGGCGGCTCAGCGGTCAAGGCCCGCGACGTAACGGCCATGTGCGTGCTGTACGGCATGTCCGCCGAGATGACGTCGGCGCTGATCGCGCTGGCCGCTGAGACCAAGGCAAACGGCTGGTGGCACGCCTACGGCGACACCTTGCCGACCTGGTTTGAGCTGTACGTCGGGATGGAGTCAGCGGCGTCGCGCCTGCGGCACTGGGAGCCGGACTCGCTTCCCGGGCTGCTTCAGACGCGGGCCTACGCCGAACACCTGCTTCGGTCGCACCCGGAGCTGGAGGAGCAGGAGGTCGGACGCCTGGTCGAGCTTCGCATGGAGCGCCAGAAGATCCTCAAGCGGAGACACCCGGAGCCTCCGCGCCTGGAGGTCATTGTGGACGAAGGCGTGTTGCGCAGGTCGTTCCCTGGCATGGCGGACCAGCTCAGCCACCTTCACAACCAGGTGGCCGCCGAGGTCGCGACGATCCGCATCGTGCCCCGGGACGCGCCGCCCAACTACGCCTTGACCGGCGGTGGTTTCGTCATGCTGGAATTTCCAACGATCGGAATTCGAACGCCGGAGCCCACGACCGTATACAGCGAGTCACTGACAGGCGCTTTATATCTCGACAAGCCAGCAGAGGTTGCGGCGTACTCTGTGAGGTGGAGAGCGCTCGAAGGTCTGTCGCTCGACGCGGACCGATCGGCCGACCTATTAGCCACGATCGCCAAGGAGATGTAGCAATGAGTAACCTAACCGGAGCCGTGTGGCGCAAGAGCAGCCGCAGTGGGGGCAACGGCGGGCAGTGCGTGGAGGTGGCCGACAACCTCTCCGGCATCGTCGGTGTGCGGGACAGCAAGGACCAGTCCGGCCCGGCACTGACGTTCGACCCGCAAGCCTGGAAGGCGTTCGTCAGCTTCGCCAAGCAGCACTGACCCGGAAACGCAAGAAGGCCCGGCTCCCACTCGGGGGCCGGGCCTTCGCGTTTCGTGCCTCTACCGCACACGTCGACCTTCGCTCACCAGTATCACCAGGGGGCGAACCGGGTCGCCCTCCGCTACCGACCCCTCCGGGCCGGGCAGGCTGGACAGCTTCATGGGGTCACCGTCGGGTGCGTACGCCCACGACCAACCCTGCGCGATGTTGCCCCGGTCGGCGCGAACCCACAGTCGGCTGCGGGCATCGATGACCAGGTCGTTGCCAAGCCACCGCTCGTCGGGGAACTCGCTGCTCATGCCCGCGAGAGTACCGATCTCCACCGACATCTCATTGCGCCTCCGAGACGCCGTCGACCGCAGTCGGCGGCGTCCCGGTCCGCTGGGGCCCGGTCCTACCCGGCATGCTCACCGGAATCCGTGTCGAGAGCGGCCACCCATCGAGTCAATCGCTTCTCCCGGAACGCCGTGACCCCCTCGCGACCCTCGTCGGAGAGGAAGAAGCCGGTCGAGAGAGCGGACAACCGGGCCAGGTCACCGCGCAGCTCGGCGGTCCCCGGTCGGCGCAGCAGCACCTTCGCGCCGGCCAGCGCGCCGGGCGCGCCGCGTACCAGCGAGTCGCAGTAGCGCCGCACCGCCTCGTCCAACCCGTCGGCCGGCACGGAGGCCGTCACCAGGCCGATCTCGGCCGCCCGTCGCCCGTCGAAGGTGTCCCCGGTCAGGTACAGCTCGGCGGCGGCGCGCGGGTGCAGCCGGGGCAGCACGGTCGCCGAGATCACCGCCGGGATCACCCCGATCCGCACCTCGGTGAACGCGAACGTCGCCTCGTCGGCGCAGACCGCCAGATCGGCGGCGGCGATCAGGCCCAGCCCGCCGGCCCGCGCCGGCCCGCCCACCCGGGCCAGCACCGGCTTCGGGCACTCCCAGAGGGCGGCGAGGACATCGCCCAGCATCCCGGCGGGCACCGTCCCGCTGGCGTACGCCGCGGCGGTCTCCTTCAGGTCCGCGCCCGAGCAGAAGACCGGGCCGGTGTGGTCGAGCACGATCACCCGGACCGCGTCGTCGGCGACCGCGTCGGCCAGCCCGGCCAGCAGTTGGGTCATCAGGCCGGTGGAGAGCGCGTTGCGGTTGTGCGAGCTGTCCAGGGTGAGGGTGGTCACCCCACGGGCCGTGGCGACCCGCACGAGGACGTCGGGAGAGGTCATGCCGGGCACACTAGTGGCCATGCCCGGCGTCCTTCCAGATGGTGAGACCGTCCCCGTCGACGGATCGCTGCCCGCCACCGCCACCACGGCGGTCGGCGCGCGCGGCTTCGGCGTGTACGTCCACGTGCCGTTCTGCGCCAGCCGCTGCGGCTACTGCGACTTCAACACGTACACGGCCGCCGAGCTGGGTGGCGGTGCCAGCCGTGAGGGGTATGCCGACACCGTCCTGGCCGAGCTGACGCTCGCCGCCCGGGTGCTCGGCGACAACCCGCCGCCCCGGGTCGACACCGTCTTCGTCGGCGGCGGCACGCCCACCCTGCTCCCCGCCGACGACCTGGCCCGCATCCTCGACGGCATCGACCGCACCTGGGGGCTGGCCGCCGACGCCGAGGTGACCACCGAGGCGAACCCCGAATCGGTCACCCCGGAATCGTTGCAGCGGCTGCGGGCCGCCGGCTACACCCGGATCTCGCTGGGCATGCAGTCCGCCTCGCCGGGAGTGCTGGCGATCCTCGACCGCACGCACAGCGCCGGCCGGGCCACCGCCGCCGCCCTGGAAGCCCGCGACGCCGGGTTCGAGCACGTCAACCTGGACCTGATCTACGGCACGCCGGGGGAGCGCGCCGAGGACTTCGCGGCCTCGCTGGAGCAGGTCGTCGCCGCCGGGGTGGACCACGTCAGCGCGTACGCCCTGATCGTCGAGGACGGCACCCGGCTCGCCGCCCGGATGCGGCGCGGCGAGCTGGCGTACCCCAGTGACGACGTCGCCGCGGACCGCTACCTGGCCGCGGAGGCCGCCCTCGACGCGGCCGGCCTGTCCTGGTACGAGGTCTCCAACTGGGCGCGCGACGACGCGGCCAGGTGCCGGCACAACCTGCTCTACTGGACCGGCGCGGACTGGTGGGGGTTGGGGCCGGGGGCGCACAGCCACGTCGGCGGGGTGCGCTGGTGGAACGTCAAGCACCCGTCGGCGTACGCCCAGCGGCTCGCCGCCGGCGTCTCACCCGGCCTGGCCCGGGAGGTGCTCACCACCGACGAGGCGCACATGGAGGACGTCATGCTCCGGCTGCGGCTCGCCAGCGGCCTGCCGCTGGCGGTGCTCGACGCCACCGGGCGGGCCGGCGCGCAACGGGCGCTGGCCGACGGCCTGCTGAGCGCCGAGGAGTACGCGGCCGGCCGGGCGGTGCTCACCCTGCGCGGCCGGCTGCTCGCCGACGCCGTCGTCCGCGACCTGCTGCCCTGAGCCGGCCCGCCGCCGGTGGCGGCGGTGTGCCGGGCCGGCCGGGGGAGCGGCCGGCCCGGGTCACTTGATGAAGCTGGCGGAGAGCGGGTAGCGGTAGAGCTGCCCCTCGTTGGCCTTGATGCCGGCGATGATGCCGAACACGGCACCGAGGATCACGGCGGCCGCGACCGGGATGAACCCGATCACGATGCAGGACAGCACCCAGCCGACCAGGCCGATGATCGACCAGATGAGCTGGAAGTTGAGCGCCGCCACGGCGTGCGCGCGGACCGTGGGGGACTGGTTGCTCCGGGCCAGCAGCGCCACCAGCGGCCCGATCCAGCCGAGCACACCGCCGCTGACGATCATCCCGGCGGCGCCGCCGAAGTGCGCGACCAACGCCCAGGTCTTGTCCTCGTTGTTGGCGTAGCCGCCGCCGGGGCCGCCGTAGGCGCCACCGGTCGGATATCCGCCACCAGGCGGCGGGAAGCCACCGGGCGGGTAACCACCCGGCGGAGGGTAGCCGCCCGACGGCGGTTGGTCACCGGTGGGCGGCGGATAGCCACCGGCCGGGGGATAGCCGCCCGGGCCGGGTGCCCCGGACAGTGGTGCGGTGGGTGGCTCGGCCGATGCGGACGAGCCCGGTGAGGTCGGCTCCGGCGGGTAGTTGCCGGGGTCTCCCGCTCCGGGAGGGCGAGGAGGTTCAGTCATGAGTGTCACGGTAGGGGCCGTTGGCAACGCCGCACCAGAGCGACACCGCCCGGTCGGGCGGGCCGATCGGCCCATCGGGGTGGCGCGGGCCGCACCGACGAGCTGTCGTTGATCATCGCGTCGGCGGGGGCCCCGACGTAGACTGGCACTCGTTACAGTCGAGTGCCAGGACGGTCCGCCGGCGTGAGGTGTCCGGCGGCCGACGTGCGACAGGAGGTGCGGAGGATGGGTCTCGACGACCGCAAGCTCGCCGTGCTCCGCGCCATCGTCGAGGACTACGTCTCCACCCAGGAGCCGGTCGGCAGCAAGGCGCTGGTCGAGCGGCACCAGCTCGGGGTCTCCCCGGCCACGGTCCGCAACGACATGGCCGTGCTGGAGGAGGAGGGCTACATCCGGCAGCCGCACACCAGTGCCGGCCGGGTGCCCACCGACCGCGGCTACCGGCTCTTCGTCGACCGGCTGTCCCGGGTCAAGCCGCTCAGCCCGGCCGAGCGCCGGGCCATCGAGCGCTTCCTCGTCGGCGCGGTCGACCTCGACGACGTGGTGCACCGCACCGTACGCCTGCTCGCCCAGCTGACCCGGCAGGTGGCCGTCGTGCAGTACCCGTCGCTGGCCCGCTCCTCGGTACGACACCTGGAGCTGGTGCCGATCTCCACGACCCGGTTGATGCTCGTCATGATCGCCGACACCGGGCGGGTGGAGCAGCGGCTGGTGGAACTGCCCGGCCCGGTGCCCGCCGACGACGTCACCGACCTGCGTCGACTGGTCAACGAGAAGCTCGCCGGCGCCCGCCTGTCGGACACGCCGCCGCTGGTGCAGGCGCTGGTCGAGGAGGCGCCGCCCGAGCTGCGTCCGACGATGACCACGCTCGCCACGGTGCTGCTCGAGACGCTCGTCGAACGGCACGAGGAACGCATCGCGCTGGCCGGCACCGCCAACCTCACCCGGGGCGGCCTGCTCGACTTCCAGGGTTCGCTGCGGCCGATCCTGGAGGCGCTGGAGGAGGAGGTCGTGCTCCTCAAGCTCATCGGCGAGACCGAGCCGAGCACGACCCGGGTGCTGATCGGCGACGAGAACGAGTTCGACAACCTGCGGGCCGCCTCCGTGGTCAGCACCGGGTACGGCCCGGGCGCCACCATCCTCGGCGGCCTGGGGGTGCTGGGGCCCACCCGGATGGACTACCCCGGCAATATCGCCACGGTGCGCGCCGTGGCACGCTACGTGGGCGAGTTGCTGGCCCAGAACTGACCAGTCAGGGCCGACGGCCGGCTGCGGCCGCCGGTCGGCGCAACGCGAGACGAACATGAGGACACGGAACGCAGTGGCCAGGGACTACTACGGCATTCTCGGTGTCAGCCGGGAAGCCTCCGATGACGAGATCAAGCGCGCCTACCGCAAGCTGGCGCGCCAGTTCCACCCGGACGTCAATCCGGACCCGGAGGCTCAGGAGAAGTTCAAGGACATCAACGCCGCGTACGAGGTCCTCTCGGACGACCGCAAGCGGCAGATCGTCGACCTGGGTGGCGACCCGCTCGCCCCGGGTGGCGGTGGCGCCGGCGGACCGGGTGGTCCGGGTGGTGCCGGCCCGTTCGTCGGCTTCCAGGACATCATGGACGCGTTCTTCGGCGGTGCGGCCGGCGGGGCTCGTGGCCCACGTCCGCGTACCCGGCCGGGCGCCGACGCGATCCTGCGACTCGAGTTGGACCTGCACGAGACGGCGTTCGGCGTCGAGGCCCCGATCACCGTCGACACCGCCGTGCTCTGCACCACCTGCTCCGGCGCCGGCACGGCCGCCGGCACCCACCTGGCCACCTGCGAGGCGTGCGGCGGCCGGGGCGAGGTGCAGTCGGTGCAGCGCACCTTCCTCGGCCAGGTGGTCTCGGCCCGGCCGTGCACCGTCTGCCAGGGCTACGGCACCACCATCCCGCACCCCTGCCCCACCTGCGCCGGCGACGGCCGGGTGCGCACCCGCCGCTCGCTGACCGTCAAGATCCCGGCCGGCGTCGAGGACGGCATGCGGATCCGGCTGGCCCAGCAGGGTGAGGTGGGCCCCGGTGGCGGCACCGCCGGTGACCTCTACGTGGAGATCCACGAGCGCCCGCACGACGTGTACTCCCGCAAGGGCGACGACCTGCACTGCCGGGTCACCGTGCCGATGACGGCGGCGGCGCTCGGCACCCGGCTGACCATCAAGACGCTGGACAGCGAGGAGACGGTCGACGTCAAGGCCGGCACCCAGCCGGCCAGCACGTTGCGGCTGCGCGCCCGCGGTGTGCCGCACCTGCGCGGCACCGGCCGGGGCGACCTCTACGTGCACCTGGACGTGCGGACGCCGACCAAGCTCGACCCGGACCAGGAGAAGATGCTGCGCGACTTCGCGAAGACCCGTGGTGAGGAGGTCGCCGAGCTGTCCAAGCAGGGCGGCTTCTTCTCCCGGATGCGCGACGCGTTCAACGGGCACGCCTGAGGTGTCCGCGCCGCTGTTCCTGGTCGAGGCGCTGCCCACCGGCGACACCCTGACCCTGGACGGCCCGGAGGGGCACCACGCCGCCACCGTGCAACGGCTGCGGGTCGGCGAGGAGCTGCTGCTCGCCGACGGGCGGGGCGGCACCGCCGCCGCCGTGGTCACCGCCGTCGGCCGGGGCACCCTGGAGGTCAGCGTCACCTCCCGGGGGTACGCGGACGCGTCCGTACCCCGGATCGTCACCGTGCAGGGCATCGCCAAGGGCGACCGGGGTGAGCTGGCCGTGCAGGCGATGACCGAGGTCGGGGTCGACGAGATCGTGCCGTGGGCGGCGTCGCGTTCGGTGACCCAGTGGCGCGGCGACCGGGGCGTACGGGCCCGGGACAAGTGGGTGGCCACCGCCCGGGAGGCGGCCAAGCAGGCCCGCCGGCCGTGGCTGCCGGTGGTGGCCGGTGCGCCGGACGAGTCCACCGCGACCGTGGCCCGCCGGATCGCCGGCGCGGCGGCCGCGTTCGTGCTGCACGAGGAGGCCGACGAGCGGCTGACCGTCGCCGAGCTGCCGAGCGCCGGGGAGATCGTCCTGGTGGTCGGCCCGGAGGGGGGCATCGCCCCGGCCGAGCTGACCGCCTTCCGCGAGGCCGGCGGCCGACCGGTGCGGCTCGGCCCGGCCGTGCTGCGCACCTCCACCGCCGGGGTGGCTGCCCTCAGCGTGCTCGCCACCCGCCTCGGCCGCTGGTAGCCGCCCCGCGCCGCCGCCGGCTCGACGGGAGGCTGCCAGGGTGCGGGCCGCAGGGCCTGGCGGTGGCCGTCGCGGTCAGCCACTCCGCGGGTGAGCCATCCTGCGGGTCCAGCCACCCTGCGGGTCAGCTGCGCAGGTAGGAGGCCCCGTTCAGGTCGACGATCGTGCCGGAGGCCCACTCGGCCTGCGGCGAGGCCAGCCAGTGCACCGCGGCGGCGATCTCCGCCGGCCGGGCCACCCGGTCGAACGGGCTCTGCGCCCGGATCGCCGCTCCCCGCTCGCCGCGCAGGTGCTCGGTGGTCATGTCGGTCGCCACGAAGCCCGGTGCCACGGTGGCCACCGCGATGCCGTACGGCGCGAGCGCCACCGCGAGGGACTGGCCCAGCGCGTTCAGCCCGGCCTTGCTGGCGCCGTACGCCGGCTGCTCCGGCTCGCCCCGGAACGCGCCCCGGGACGAGACGTTCACGATCCGACCGCCGCGCTCGCGCATGTGCTGGGCGGCGCACCAGGTGACGTTCCCAGCACCGGTCAAATTGGTCTCCAGCACCTGCCGCCAGCGCCGCTGCCACTGCTCGTAGGAGGCGCCGAAGATCGGGTGTGGGTCGTCCCGGTCGCCGTACATCCCGGCGTTGTTGACCAGCACGTCGAGCCCGCCGAGCAGTTCGGCCGCCCGGTCGACCATCACCCGCACCGCGTCCGGATCGGTGAGGTCGGCGCGGACCACCACGTGCCCCGTGCCGGGCAGGCTGGCGCGCACCCGCTCGGCCGCGTCGGCGGAGTCGCGGTGGTGGATGGCCACCCGGTCCCCGCTCGCCGCGAACGCCTCCGCCACCGCCCGGCCGATGCCACGCGAAGCCCCGGTCACCAGTACCGCCCGATCCGTCATGCCGGCCATCCTGCCGTAGCCGTTTCCTCCTTACACTGCCCGGATGGGATCCGACTGCCTGTTCTGCCGCATCGTCGCCGGGGAGATCCCGGCCACCCTGGTCCGGGAAACCGACACCACTCTCGCCTTCCGCGACATCGACCCGAAGGCGCCGGTGCACGTCCTGGTCATTCCAAAGGAGCACTACGCCGACGTCGCCACCCTCGCCCAGGGTGATCCAGGGCTGGCCGCGGACGTGCTGGCGACGTCCGCCGCGGTCGCCGAGGACGAGGGTCTGCTCGGCGACGGATTCCGGCTGATGTTCAACACCGGGACGTACGGCGGGCAGGAGGTGTTCCACGTGCACGCGCACCTGCTCGGCGGCGCGCCGCTCGGCCCCATGCTCGCCCGGGACCTGGCGTGACGGCCGGCCCCGACGTGCACGACCGGTTGCGTCGGCTGGTCCGCCGGGTGCAGGCCGACGCCCGGGTGCCGGCGGTGTCGGCGGCGCTGCACCGGGCCGACCGTCCCCTGTGGAGCTGCACGGTCGGCGACACCGGCACCGACAGCCCGCTGGGGCCGGACACCCAGTTCCGGATCGGCTCGATCACCAAGACCTTCACGGCGGTGCTCACCCTGCAGTGCCGCGACGACGGTCTGCTGGACCTGGACGACCCGGTGGGCCGGCACCTGGACCTGCCGGCGCACGGCGAGCTGACCGTACGGCGGCTGCTGTCGCACACCGGCGGCCTGCAACGCGAGCCGTACGGCGACGTCTGGGACACCCTGCGCGTACCGGACGCCGACCGGCTGACCGCGGACCTCAAGCGGGCCGAGCGGGTCCTGCCGCCGGGCCGCCGCTTCCACTACTCCAACCTCGGCATGGCCGTGCTCGGCCTGCTGGTAGCCCGGCTGCGTGGCGGCACCTGGGCGGAGGTGCTCGCCGATCGGGTGCTGACCCCGCTGGGCCTGACCGATACGACCGTGACGCCCGGGTCGACGGCGGCCGTCGGCTATTTGGTCGACGCGTACTCCGACGAGGCGCACCCGGAGCCACCGACCGACTTCGGCGCGGTCGGGCCGGCCGCCCAACTCTGGGGCACCGCGACCGACATGGCCCGGTGGGCGGCGTTCCTCGCCGACCCGGCGGCGCTCGACCCGACCGGCGCGGTGCTCGCCCCGGCGACCCTGGACGAGATGCGCTGGCCACTCACCACCACCGACGAGACCCTGTGGGGTGCCGGCTTCGGGCTCGGGCTGATCCTCATCCCGCAGGGCGAGCGTGTGGTGCACGTGGGCCACGACGGCGCCATGCCCGGTTTCCTGGCCGCCGCGTACGGCCGGCGGGGAGGCGACGGCACGGCCGGCGCGATGGGCGCCGCCGTGCTCGGTTCGTCCGGTACCGCGGCGGAGGTGTTCGACCTGCCACACCGGCTGCTGGCCGAGGCGGTCGAGCACGACCCGGCCGAGATCGAGCCGTGGCGGCCCGGTACGCCGGCTCCGGCGGCCCTGCGCGGCCTGCTCGGCCGCTGGTGGGGCGAGGGGTCGGAGTACGTCTTCTCCTGGCACGACGACGCCCTGCGGGCGCGTGGGGTGAAGGACCCGGCTGGGCGTCCGCCGGCGGTCTTCGCCCCGGTGCCGGACCGCCCGGACGTGTTCCGCACGATCTCCGGCCGGGAGGCCGGCGAGCTGCTGAGGCTGACCCGTGACGACGAAGGCACGGTGATCCGGATGCACTGGGCGACGTACCGGTTCACCCGTCACCAGGAGACGTTCGACCGGTACGACTTCCGGGCCGGGAGTTGATCGCGGCCAGCGGAAATGGGCGCGATGCGTCCCGCGTTGAACCGATACGATGGGTGTAACGTCCGCACGCCGTGCCACCAGGGCCGGCGCCGAGATCGAGAGCAGGTGGCGCAGGGCCCTTCGGCCCGACCTATGACCGGCACCCCACCTCCCGGCCCGCCCCGGGTGCAGACCAGGATCACCGTGCCCGACTCGAAGATCATGGTCAACCTCCTCGGCGCGGGTGACGAGATCCTGCGACTCGTCGAACGCTCGGTCACCAGTGACGTGCACGTCCGTGGCAACGAGATCACCATCACCGGCGCCCCGGCGGACAACGCCCTCGCCGAGCGGGTCTTCAGTGAGCTGCTCGAACTCATCGAGAAAGGCGAGACCCTGACCACTGACGCCGTCCGGCGTACCGTCGGCATGCTCGAGCAGGGCAGCGCCGAGCGGCCCGCCGAGGTCCTGACGCTCAACATCCTCTCCCGTCGCGGCCGCACCATCCGCCCCAAGACCCTCGGGCAGAAGCGGTACGTCGACGCGATCGACACGCACACCATCGTCTTCGGCATCGGCCCGGCCGGCACCGGCAAGACGTACCTGGCGATGGCGAAGGCCGTCCAGGCGTTGCAGGCCAAGCAGGTCAACCGGATCATCCTGACCCGGCCGGCGGTCGAGGCGGGCGAGCGACTGGGCTTCCTGCCCGGCACGCTGAACGAGAAGATCGACCCGTACCTGCGCCCGCTCTACGACGCGCTGCATGACATGCTTGACCCGGAGACCATCCCGAAGCTGATGGCCGCCGGCACGATCGAGGTCGCCCCGCTGGCGTACATGCGGGGTCGGACGCTCAATGACGCGTTCATCATCCTGGACGAGGCGCAGAACACGACGCCCGAGCAGATGAAGATGTTCCTCACCCGGCTCGGCTTCAACTCCAAGATCGTCGTCACCGGTGACGTCACCCAGGTGGACCTTCCCGGCGGGACGACCAGCGGCCTGCGGGTCGTCCGGGAGATCCTGGAGAACGTCGAGGACGTGCACTTCGCCCAGCTGTCCAGCTCCGACGTGGTCCGCCACCGGCTGGTCGGGGAGATCGTCGACGCGTACGCCCGCTGGGACGCCGAGCGGGAGACCCAGCAGGCGCAGGGCGTCCACGCCGTGCCCGGGCGACCCGCCCAGGGTGGCCGAGCCGGCCGCCGCCGCTAAAGCAGAGGAAAGCAGTTGTCCATCGAGATCGCCAACGAGTCCGGTGTCGAGGTCGACACCGACGCCGTGCTCGCCGTCGCCCGGCACGCCCTCGACGAGATGGGGGTCAACCCTCTCGCCGAGCTGTCCGTGCTGCTGGTCGACATCGACTACATGACCGAGCTGAACCACCGCTGGATGGGTGGCGACGGCCCGACCGACGTGCTCGCGTTCCCCATGGACGAGGGCAGCGTCGACCACGGCCCGGGCGAGAGCGCCCCGGCCGGTGGAGAGCCGGCCCTGCTCGGCGACATCGTGCTGTGCCCCGAGGTGGCGGCGAAGCAGGCGGCCACGGCCGGGCATGCCCCGGCCGACGAGCTGCACCTGCTCACCGTGCACGGGGTGCTGCACCTGCTCGGCTACGACCACGCGGAGCCGGAGGAGGAGCGGGAGATGTTCGGGCTCCAAGCCCGACTGCTGGCGAGCTGGCGGTCGACCCGCACCCAGTGATGTCCACTCCTCCGTTACTCGCGGCCGGCCCCACCGCCGGCCTTCCGGATGTGCAGCTGATCGTCTTCGCGGCCGGCCTGGTGGTGCTGGCCGGCGTGATCGCGATGACCGAGGCGGCGCTCGCCGCGGTCTCGCCGGCCCGGGCCGCCGAGTTGGCCCGGGACGGCGTACGCGGCGCCCGCACCCTGCAGGCCGTCGCCGGCGACGTGGTCCGGCACCTCAACCTGCTCCTGCTGTTGCGGCTGCTCGCCGAGTTGACCGCCACCACGCTGGTGGCGTTGGTCGCGGTGGACAGCTTCGGCGCCGGCTGGCGGGCCGCGCTGGTCACCGCCGGCGCGATGACCGTGGTCAGCTTCGTGGTGGTCGGGGTCGCCCCGCGCACCATCGGCCGGCAGCACGCGTACGCGGTGGGCCGGGCGGTGGCCCCGCTGGTCCGCTGGCTGGGCCGGGCGCTCAACCCGCTCGCGTCGCTGCTGATCCTCATCGGCAACACGGTCACCCCGGGGCGCGGCTTCCGGGAGGGCCCGTTCGCCACCCAGGTGGAGTTGCGTGAGCTGGTCGACCTGGCCGAGCAGCGCGGAGTGGTCGAGCACGGCGAACGTCAGATGATCCATTCGGTCTTCGCGCTCGGCGACACCATCGCCCGTGAGGTGATGGTGCCGCGTACGGAGATGGTGTGGATCGAGGAGGGCAAGACGCTCGCCCAGGCGCTGGCGCTCTTCCTGCGGTCCGGCTTCTCCCGCATCCCGGTGATCGGTGAGAGCGTCGACGACGTGCTGGGTGTGCTCTACCTCAAGGACCTGATCCGGCGGTCGAGAGGCGGCGACCCGTCGGCCGAACAGCTGCCGGTGGCCGAGCTGATGCGCCCGGCGACGTTCGTACCGGAGTCGAAGCCGGTGGACGACCTCCTGTCGGAGATGCAGGCGGCCCGCAACCACCTGGTCATCGTGGTCGACGAGTACGGCGGCACCGGCGGCCTCGTCACCATCGAGGACATCCTGGAGGAGATCGTCGGCGAGATCACCGACGAGTACGATGTCGAACGCCCGCCGGTCGAACGCCTGCCCGACTCCTCGGTACGGGTCACCGCCCGCCTGCCGGTGGAGAACCTGGGCGAGCTGTTCGACACCGATCTGCCCACCGACGAGGTGGAGACGGTCGGTGGTCTGCTCGCCCAGTCGCTCGGGCGGGTGCCGATCCCCGGCGCGGAGGTCGAGGTGGCCGGTCTCCGACTTGTCGCCGAGGGCACCACCGGCCGGCGCAACCGGATCGACACGGTTCTGGTCAGCCGGGCGGAGCCGGGCGACGAGCAGGACACCGCGGGGCGCGGCGAGCACGCCGGCCCCGGTGACGACCAAGGCCACAACCGAGACGAGGAGAGGCAACCCGCAGATGCCTGAGACACCCGCCGCGCCCACCGCACGGCCCACCCCCACCGCGCCGGCCGTACTGAGCGCCGAGGACGCCAAGCTGGTCGTCCTGGCCCGGGGCGCCCGCGGGCGGGTCGGTGCCGTGGAGGGCGCCGCGGTCCGGGACTCCGACGGCCGGACGTACGCGGCGGCGAGCGTCGCCCTGCCCTCGCTGACCCTCACCGCGTTGCAGTTGGCGGTGGCCTCGGCCGTGGCGGCCGGAGCGAACCGGCTGGAGGCGGCGGTGGTGGTGACCGAGGCGTCGACGCTGGACGGTGCCGGGCACGCCGCGGTTCGTGACCTGACCGTGGACGCGCCGATCCACGTGGCCGCGCCGGACGGCACCGTGCTCGGCACGGTGACCCAGTGAGCCCCGTGCAGGATCCGCAGGCACGCCCGTACCGGGCCGGCTTCGGTTGCTTCGTGGGCCGGCCCAACGCCGGCAAGTCCACGCTGACCAACGCGATCGTCGGCACCAAGATCGCGATCACGTCGAACAAGCCGCAGACCACCCGGCACGTCATCCGGGCGGTGCTGCACCGTCCGGATTCGCAGCTGGTCCTGGTCGACACGCCGGGCCTGCACCGCCCGCGTACGCTGCTCGGCGAACGCCTCAACGACCTGGTCCGGTCGACCTGGACCGAGGTCGACGTGATCGGCCTCTGCATCCCGGCCGACGAGCCGGTCGGGCGTGGTGACCGTTTCATCTCCGGCGAGTTGGCCGAGTTGAAGGCGACCGTGCTGGCGGTGGTCACCAAGACCGACCTGGTGGACAAGCGTCGGCTGGCCGAGCAGCTGCTCGCCGTCAGTGAGATGGGGGAGTTCGCCGAGATCGTGCCGGTGAGCGCGGTCTCCGGACACCAGGTGGACACGCTGGTCGACGTGATGACCACGTATCTGCCGCCGTCGCCGCAGCTCTACCCGGACGACATGCTGACCGACGACCCCGAGCAGGTGCTGGTCGCCGAGCTGATCCGGGAGGCCGCCCTGGAGGGGGTCCGCGACGAGCTGCCGCACTCGATCGCCGTGGTGGTCGAGGAGATGATCCCCGAGGGTCAGGTCATGAAGATCTACGCCGACCTGTACGTGGAGCGGCCCAGCCAGAAGGCCATCGTGCTCGGTCACAAGGCGAGCCGGCTCAAGGAGGTCGGCACCAACGCCCGCCGCCAGATCGAGGAGCTGCTCGGTGGCCGGGTCTATCTGGACCTGCACGTGCGGGTGGCGAAGGACTGGCAGCGCGACCCGAAGCAACTGCGCAAGCTGGGCTTCTGACCCACCACGCCGACCCGGCCGGACGCCCCGGTCGGGTCGGGCGCGGCGTACTCCATGATCTTTTCCGGTCGTACCGATGGCAGGTTTCACGTTTGGTCGGGGTGCCGGCCGTTTGGCGCCGGCACCGCGCAGGGTAGGGGAAGTACGCCCCGCGTCCCCGACCCAGATGCAGGCTGATGCGCAACAGGTATCTCGATCTGCTCCGTTTCCTGGCCATCGTCCGAGTGGTCGTCTACCACGTCACCGGGTGGGCGACCCTCACTCTCGTCTTCCCTGCCATGTCGGTGATGTTCGCCCTGGCCGGCTCGTTGATGGCCGCCTCGCTCACCCGGTCCGGTCCGGCCGCCGTCGGCCGCCGGTTGCGCCGGTTGCTGCCGTCGCTGTGGGTGCTGGCGGCGGTCTTCGTGCCGGCCATGCTGTTCAGCGGGCTGGCGTGGAGCCCTCGGGTGCTGCTGTGGCTGTTCCCGATCGCCGATCCGCCGGCCAACAACTGGGGTGCCCTGGCGCTGAGCATCATCTGGTACCTGCGCGACTACCTCTGGTTCGTGCTCGCCTCACCGATCGCGTTCTGGCTGTTCCGTAAGGCCCCGCTGCCCACCGTGGTCGCCCCGTACCTCCTGCTGGTGGCCATCGAGGTGGGCATCTATCAGGCGCCGCCACCGGTGCTGCGCGAGTTCGGGTTGTACTTCGGCGCGTGGCTGCTCGGGTTCGCCCACCACGCGGGGATGCTGCGCCGGCTCGCCGGCCGGGTGGTGTACCCGTTGGCGCTGGCGCTCGCGACGGCCGGCGGCGCGTGGATCGTCGCGCACCCCGGCCCGCGCGGATACGACCTCAACGACAACCACCTCGGCAACGCCCTCTGGTCCGCGGCGTTTATCCTGATCGTGCTCGGTCGGGCGCCGGCCGGGATCGCCTGGCTGGAGCGCAGCCGACTGGCCGACCGGACGGTGACCGTGGTGAACCGCCGCGCGCTGACGGTCTACCTCTGGCACATGCCGTTCGTGGTGGCGCTCACCCCGCTGGTCGACGTGGTCGGCTGGTCCCACCAGGACCCGTTGGGGTTGGCCATCCGCGTGCTGCTGGTGTTCGCGCTGGTCGGGGTCGTCACCCTGGTCGTCGGCTGGGTCGAGGACGTCGCCGCCCGGCGTCGCCCGGAACTGATCCCGGGCGGTCCGCCGGTGCCGGCCGAGCCAACCGCGCCGTCCGACGCGGAGCCAGCCGCCCGGCCCGGCGTGGAGTCGGCCGCCGGGCGGGGCGTGGAGCCAGCCGCTCGGCCCGGTGCGGAGTCGGCGGCTTGGCCTGGCGCGGCCGGGCGCGCCGTCGGATCGGCCGTGGTGCCGGCGCAGCGGACGGCCGGGGAGGCGGCCACCGTCGAGGTCAACGCTGGCTGATCGTGACGTTGCCGCTGCCGGCGGAGCCGTCGAGCACCAGGGACGCGGCCGGGTCGTCGGCGACGGTGACCCGCGTGTCGCCGGAGCCGGCGCTGGAGCGCACCCGGTAGCTGCCCGCCGGCACCAGCACCGTCACGTCGCCGCTGGACGCGTGTGCCCGGGCCGCCGCCGGCTTGTCCAGCTCGACGGTGACGTTGCCGGAGCCGGCCTCGGCGTCCGTCGCGCCCTCGAGCCGCCGCGCGGTGATGTCACCGGACCCGGCGCGCAGGCGAACCGCCGCGCTGGCCTCGCTGACATCGATGTTGCCGGAGCCGGTCTCCACCCCGACCGCGCCCGTGGCGCCGGCGATCCGCACGTCACCCGAACCCAGCCGAAGGTCCACCGTGCCGACCTGGCTCAGCTCGATGTCACCGGAACCGGACTCTCCCTGCACGGTCACACCCTCCGGCACGGTCACCTCGTAGGAGACGGTGCACCGGCTGCCGCAGTCGGTGTCCAGGACCAGTTCGCTGCCCTTGATCTCGTAGCGGGCCCGGGGCTCACCCCCCTGGTAGCGCACCACCCGCTTGATCCGCGCCTCGCCCGCCGAGCCGGTGCCCCGGACCACCACGTCGCCCGCGCCCCCCAGCATCCGGATCGTGGTGATCTTCACCGCCTCGGTGTCGTCGTAGTCGAGCCGACGGAACGAGAGGTTGTCGCACCCGGCGAGCAGGATGAGGGCGGCGGTCATCCCCATTGCGACGGGGGCCGTCGCACGACGACGGACGGCGGCGGTGGTCTCGAGCAGTGCCATGGTCAGCACGCTACGGCCGGGCACGAGTCGGGCGCATCGGGGTTCATCCGTGCGTCCACCCCGAACCGACCCTGATTTCACACCCCGAGGGAGAATGGTCCGATGGCCGGGTACCGCCGACAGCTCTACCGCGACGACGCGGTGGTGCTGCGCGTGCAAAAGCTCGGCGAGTCCGACCGGATCATCACCCTGCTCACCCGCCGGCACGGCCGGCTGCGCGCGGTGGCCCGAGGGGTCCGTCGCACCATGAGCAAGTTCGGTGCGCGACTGGAACCGTTCGGCCACGTCGACCTGCAACTCGCCGGCGACCCCAAGGGCAACCACGGCAGCTCGCTGCACACCGTCAGCCAGGTCGAGGGCATCGACCTGTACGGCAAGCGGTTCCTCGGCGACTATCCCCGCTACACGGCGGCCAGCGCGATCGCCGAGACCGCCGAGCGGCTGACCCCGGTGGAACGGGAGCCGTCGCTGCGACTGTTCCAGCTCACCGTGGGCGCGTTGAAGGCGCTGTCCCGGGGCGAACACGCGACGACCCTGGTGCTCGACGCGTACCTGCTGCGCGGGATGGCCCTCGCCGGCTGGGCGCCGGCGTTGACCGCGTGCGCGGTCTGCGGCACCCCCGGGCGACACCGGGCGTTCTCGGTGCCGGCCGGCGGCGCCGTCTGCCCGGACTGCCGCCCGCCCGGCGCCGCCCACCCCGCCCCGGCCACCATCGATCTGATGTCCGCGCTGACCACCGGTGACTGGGTGCTCGCCGACGCCACCGACACCGGCGTACGCCGGGAGTGCAGTGGGCTGGTCGCGGCGCACCTGCAGTGGCACCTGGAGCGCGCGCTACGCTCGCTGCCGCTGGTCGACCGGGGCCCCTCGGTCGACGGCACGGTCCCGCCGCCGGGCGGCGGTGGGGCTGCGATGCCCCGGCCGCGCGGCGACGTCGCGGCCGAGGCGGACGGTGCGAGCAGGGAGAGAGCCGAGTGATCCGATCGATGAGGGCCAGCCGGCGTGAGCCGACGCCGCCGACACCCCACCCGTCCGGCGCCCGGCCACCGGCCCTGCCCAGCGAGGCCGTGCCGAGGCACGTGGCCGTGGTGATGGACGGCAACGGGCGGTGGGCCAAGGACCGCGGGCTGCCCCGCACCAAGGGTCACGAGGCGGGGGAGCACAGCCTCTTCGACACCATCGAAGGCGCGATTGAGATGGGCATCCCCTACCTGTCGGCGTACGCGTTCTCCACGGAGAACTGGCGGCGCTCCCCGGACGAGGTCCGGTTCCTGATGGGGTTCAACCGGGACGTCATCCGCCGTCGCCGCGACCAGCTCGTCGACCTCGGTGTCCGGGTGGTCTGGTCGGGCCGGCCCGGCCGGTTGTGGAAGAGCGTCATCTCCGAGTTGCAGACCGCCGAGGAGATGTCCCAGGGCAACTCGACGCTGACCCTGCAGTTCTGCGTCAACTACGGCGGGCACGCGGAGATCGGCGACGCCGCCGCCGCGATCGCCCGCGAGGTGGCGGCCGGCCGACTGGACCCGGCGAAGGTCACCGAGAAGACCGTGGCGAAGTACCTCTACCACCCGGAGATCCCGGAGGTGGACCTGTTCCTGCGCCCGTCGGGTGAGCAGCGCACCTCCAACTTCCTGCTCTGGCAGAGCGCGTACGCCGAGTTGGTCTTCCTGGACACGCTCTGGCCGGACTTCGACCGCCGCCACCTCTGGTACGCCTGCGAGCTGTACGCCCAGCGCGACCGGCGGTTCGGCGGCGCGCTGCCCAACCCGGTGGCACCGACGGTCTGAGTCGAGGCTTACCGGCCGGTCACTCTGGGTACCAGATACGTCAGAAGCCACTGACGGAGGTGATCCCACATGATCCAGAAGCGCATTGCCCAGTGGGCGGTGATGGCTATCGCGGTGCCGCTGGCCGCGGCCGGTGCACGTCGGCTCAGCCACACCCTGGAGGCCCGGCGTGGTCCCTCCGGGGCGACCCGGCTGCTGACCAAGGGTGCGGACCTCATCCGCCCCCAGAAGGCCAAGCGCCGCCGTTTCTTCTAGCCAACCCCACGTCTCCCCGGCGCCGCCCGCACATGTTGTGCGGGCGGCGCCGCCCCATCCCCGCCCCGCCCGGTCGATCATGGAGTTGTGGTGGGCGGTTGGGCGGCATTCGCGACTTTCGTCCACCACCACAACTCCATGATCGACGCGGCCGTGGTGGGCGTTGCGGACCCCGGGGGCGGGGTGGGTGGTTTCGGGGTCTGGGGAGGTGGCGGCGGGTAGGGTCCGGAGGTGGTGGGACTCGGCGGGTGGGGGTGGGTGTGCGGGATCTCCGGTACAAGATGATCATGGCGTTGAACGCGGCGGATCTGGGCGACCCGATCTGCGAGCAGGTGGCCGAGATCTGCGCCGAGATCGCCGAGCAGCACTGCGCCGAGTTCGGCCACACGCCTGCGCTGCGTACCGGCGAGATCGCCGAACTGGCCACCGGCGAGCCGGCCCTGACCTGGGCGCCGTCCACCCCCGACGCCGGGCAGCGTGCCTGGTGACCGCCCCCGCCCCGGCGGTCGACGTACGCCGTGCCGACGACCGGTTCGCCACCCGGATCTCCTGGCTCGACTCCAAGCACTCGTTCTCGTTCTCCCGGCACTACGACCCGGCGAACACCCACCACGGCCTGCTGCTGGTCAACAACGACGACGTGGTCCGACCGGGCGCCGGCTTCGAAACCCACCCGCACCAGGACATGGAGATCGTTACCTGGGTGCTGCGGGGCTCGCTGGTGCACCAGGACTCGACCGGCCACTCCGGGGTGATCTACCCGGGTCTGGCGCAGCGGATGAGCGCCGGCACCGGCATCCTGCACTCCGAGAAGAACGACGCCTGGCGGCTCAACAACCAGGAGCCGCACAGCGACCCCGTGCACTTCGTGCAGATGTGGGTGCTCCCCGACGAGCAGGGCGTCGACCCCGGTTACGAGCAACTGGAGATCGAGGACGAGCTGCTCCGCGGCGGCCTGGTGCCGATCGCCTCCGGAATGGACCGCTACGACGGCGCGTCGGCGATCCGGATCCGCAACCGCTACGCGACCCTGCACGCCGCCCGGCTCGGCCCCGGCGACGAGGTCACCATCCCGGACGCGCCCTTCGTGCACCTGTACGTGCCCGACGGCACGGTCACCCTGGAGGACAGCGGCCCACTCGCCACCGGCGACGCCGCCCGGCTCACCATGACGGGCGGCCGACGGGTCACCGCCGACGAACCGGCCGAGATCCTCGTCTGGGAGATGCACGCCACCGTCGCGTGACCGGTGACAGCTCGCACCTGCGTCTCCCGTGATCACGCTCGAACATGGATGTAGTGGCCTCCCCGGATACGGAGGCCACTACATCCTGGATCGAGCACGATCTTGCGGGCACCCGCGCGGGCGCGCGGGCCGCGAGGCGCGCGGGCGTGGAGCGCCCGCGCGCCGTTGCGCCTACGCGGGGGACTCGGTGCGGTCGCCGGCCCAGGTGGTGTGGAACGAACCCGCGCGGTCGACCCGCTGGTAGGTGTGCGCGCCGAAGTTGTCCCGCAGACTCTGGATCAGGGCGGCGGGCAGCCGCTCCGCGCGCAGCGCGTCGAAGTACGCCAGGGACGACGAGAACGCCGGCGTCGGCACCCCGGCCCGCGCCGCGTCGGCCACGACCCGCCGCCAGCTCGGCACGCCGGCACCGACCGCCTCGGCGAAGTAGGGCGCCACCAGCAGCGTCGGCAGGTCCGGCTGCTCGTCGTACGCCTCGCGGATCCGGTTCAGGAAGCGCGCCCGGATGATGCAGCCGCCCCGCCAGATCGTCGCCGTGCCGCCGAGGTCGATGTCCCAGTCGTACTCCTGGCTGCCGGCGCGGATGTGGTCGAAGCCCTGCGCGTACGCGACGATCTTGGAAGCGAGCAGCGCCCGGCGGACGTCCTCGACGAACGCGTCCCGGTCGGCGACCTGCCACTTCTCACCGGCGTCCGGGAACGCCCGGCGTGCCGCCTCGCGCTGGTCGACGTGCCCGGACAGCGAGCGGGCGAAGGTCGCCTCGGCGATCCCGGTGATCGGGATGCCCAGGTCGAGGGCGCTCTGCACGGTCCACCGTCCGGTGCCCTTCTGCTCGGCCCGGTCCTGCACGATGTCGACGAACGCGCGGCCGGTCGCCGCGTCGGTGTGCGCGAGCACGTCGGCGGTGATCTCGATGAGGAACGACTCCAGCTCGCCGTTGTTCCAGTCGCGGAAGATCTCCGCGATCTCCGCCGGCGTCGCGTCCAGACCGGCCCGCAACAGGTCGTACGCCTCGGCGATGAGCTGCATGTCGGCGTACTCGATGCCGTTGTGCACCATCTTCACGAAGTGCCCGGCACCGTCCGGCCCGATGTGCGTGCAGCACGGGACGCCGTCCACGTGGGCGGCGATCTTCTCGAACATCGGCCCGAGCTTGGCGTACGACTCGGCGGAGCCGCCCGGCATGATGCTCGGCCCGAGCAGCGCGCCCTCCTCGCCACCGGAGACGCCGGTGCCGCTGAAGTGCAGGCCCTGCGCGCGCAGCGCCTCCTCACGGCGGCGCGTGTCGGCGAAGTGGGCGTTGCCGCAGTCGACGATGATGTCGCCCTCCTCCAGCAGCGGCACCAGTTCGTCGATCACCGCGTCGGTGGGCGCGCCGGCCTTGACCATCACGATGACCGCGCGGGGCCGTTCCAGTGACGCCACGAAATCGGTCATCGTCTCGCCGGGCACGAACGTGCCCTCGTCGCCGTGCTCGGCGACGAGGCTGCGGGTGCGCTCCGGTGATCGGTTGTGCACCGCCACCGTGAAGCCGTTGCGGGCCAGGTTGCGGGCCAGATTGCGGCCCATCACCGCCAGCCCGGTCACACCGATCTGCGCCGTCGCCTGCTCAGCCATCCGTGCCGCCACCTTTCGTCGCCACTATTGACTTGAACCTATCGTGACGCGCGCCGATACGGACCAGTGATCGACGTCCCGTTACTCCTGGTAGTTTCGGTGCTGCCGACGGTGGCCCCGGGGGTCAGCCCTCGGCGAGGCGGGCTTCGATCCGGGCGACCTTTCCGGCGAGCGCATCGGTGACCCCGGGCCGGACGTCGGCCTTGAGCACCACGCTGACCCGGGGTGCCTGCGCGGCCACCACGTCGACCGCCCGCTTCACCACCGCCATCACCTCGTCCCACTCGCCCTCGACGGTGGTGAACATGGCATCGGTCCGGTTGGGCAGGCCGGACTCACGGACCACCCGCACCGCCTCGGCGACCAGGTCGCCCACGGAGTCACCGCCACCGAGCGGGGTGATCGAGAACGCGATCAGCATGTGCCGATCGTGCCAGTAATTCGGGTGCGCGTCCGGCCGGGCGGTGGTTAGGGTTTCGGGCATGCGTAACTGACGCCCCATCTTCCGAGCCGGTCCGCCGCCCCGCGTCGCGGTCCGTGCGCTCCCGGGCGTCCCGCATCTCCCCGCCGCCGTGACACGGCTGGCGCTACCCGACCCCGGTGAGCAGTCCCTTCCCCATCCGACCGTCGCGTTTGCGGCGGTCGCCAGCCGATCCGACCGGCCGCCGGAGCGCGGGACCGGCCGTGCCGGTCGGCACCGAAGGAGGCCCGGATGCCCGCCAGGCGTAATCCGAAGAAGTCCCGTACCCCGCAAGCGACACCGCTCGGCATCGACCCGGCGGCCGGCCACGGCCCGCTCCCCACCCTGCCCGTGGAGTCGGCGCTGCCGGCGCTGCCGGTCGAGGTGGGAGCGGCCGGGACGCCGACGCCCGACGTGCCGGTCGTGGTCGACGTGCCCGCGGTGCTCGACGCACCGCCTGCGCTGGACGTGCCCGCGGTGCTGGAAGCACCCGCCGTGCCGGACGTTTCGCCGGTCGACCCCTCGCCGGCCGCGAAAGCGGTGGCACCGAAGGCCGGCCCGCCGCAGAACGGCGGAGCCCGCTCGGCAGGCGGCAAGAGCCAGCGAGCCGGCCAGCCCCGCCGCTACGCCTTCCGCCGCAGCTGACCAACCCACCGGGCCTCCCGGCCCCGCCCTCCCGGCCCCGCCGTTCCCGCCGATCTTGCTTGCACTTTCTGTCCCCGCATAACGGCTATACCAGCCGGGAACAGGCCGGGGGCGGGCGGGGGAATCAGCTGAGCAGGGGGCGGAAGGTGCCCAGGAGGACGCTTGTTGTCAGGGCTGCTCCGGCGAGCAGGACCGAGCCGGCGATCAGGAGGGCGTCGGCGCGGGTGAAGGACTGCCGGCGGGCCACGGTGCGGGGTGTGCCGGCGTCGAAGCCGCGCGCGTCCATCGCCACCGCGAGCCGGGTGCCCCGACGGATCGCCCCGACCAGCAGCGCGAACGCGGTGGAGGTGAACAGCCGCAGTTTCGCCACCGGGTTGCGTCCGGCGTCGACGCCCCGCGCCCGCCGGGCCATGCTGATCATCTGCCACTCCTGGCCGAGCAGCGGCACCAGCCGGAACGCGGCCAGCGCCCCGATGGCGAACCGCGCGGGTGCCTTCGCGTTCTGGATCAGCGCGTCGGCCAGGTCGGTGGGGTCCGTGGTGGCGAAGACGATCACGCCGGGCAGGGCCACCGCGAACACGCGCAGCACCAGACCGAGTGCGGTGAGCAGCACACCGGTGCTCACCAGCACTGGCCCCGCATCCAGCAGTACCCGGCCGGAGCGGTCGGCGGCGAACAGCACCAGGGTGACGAGGATGCCGGCGGCGCTGAGCAGTAGCGGCAGGGCGCGCCGGGCCAGCACCCGGTAGCGGATGCCGAACAGCGGCAGCAGCGCGAGTTCGAGGGCGATGGCGATCGCCGGGGCGACCGGGTCCAGAGTGGCCAGCAGGATGAACGAGAAGGCCAGCGCGGCGGCGACCTTCGCCACCGGGTTGCGGCGGGCCAGGGGCGCGCCGGGCGCGGCGACCGGCTCGATACTGATCATCGGCTGCCGTCCGGGGCCAGCTGGAGGGTGATGGTGCGGTCGGCGAGCGCGGCGACGAAGTCCGCGTCGTGGGTGACCGCGACGATGCCGTGCCCGGCGTCGCGGAGGTCGGCGAACAGGTCGACCAGTTCCCGCCAGGTCCGCCGGTCCTGGCCGAAGGTGGGTTCGTCGCAGATCAGCAGGCGGGGCGCGGTGGCCAGGGCGGTCGCCACGCTCAGCCGCCGCGCTTCCCCACCCGAGAGGGTGTACGGGTTGGCTGCCGCGAGCCGTGCCAGTCGTAGCCGCTCCAGCAGCGCGGCCACGGTGTCCTTGACGGCTGCCTCGGTCTGGCCGGTGCGGCGCGGGCCGAGGGCCAGTTCGTCGAAGACGGTGCCGGTGACGAACTGGTGCTCCGGGTCCTGAAAGACCGACCCGATGCGCCGGGCCAGCGCGGGCGCACGCCAGCGGTGCGGGGGAGTGCGGTGATCCGGCCCGGCCAGCTCGGCGGAGGCGGTGACCCGGCCGGTGCCCGGTCGCAGCAGCCCGCCGAGCAGTAGGGCCAGGGTGGACTTGCCGGCGCCGTTGGGACCTCGTACGGCGAGTGCCTCGCCGGCGCGTACCGCGAGGTCGGTGGGGCCCAGCCGGGGCGGCAGGCCGAGCCGTTCGGCGGTGATCAGCAGGTCCCCGGCGGCGGCGGTGGCCGGCCGGGGCGTGATGGGGTGACCGGGCACCCACACGCCCTGGGCGGCGAGGGCGGCACCGTGCGCGGCGAAGACCGCCTCGGGTGGCCCGTCGGCGCGGACCCCGCCGCCGGGTTCCAGGACGACCACCCGGTCGACCAGCGGCAGCGCCTCGGCGACCCGGTGCTCGACCAGGATCAGCGTGGTGTCGGCGTCCAGGGTGCCGGCCACCGCCTGCCGGACCAGGTCCGCGCCGGCCGGGTCGAGGTTGGCGGTCGGCTCGTCGAGCAGCAGCAGGCCGGGCCGCAGGGCCAGCGCGCCGGCCAGGGCGAGACGTTGCTGTTCCCCGCCGGAGAGCGCCGCCGTGTTGCGGTCCCGGGGGTACGGGAAGCCGACCCGGCGCAGCGCCTCGTCGACGCGGGGCCAGATCTCGCCGGTCGGTACGCCCCGGTTCTCCAGCCCGAACGCGACGTCGTCGCCGCTGCGGGCCATCACCAGTTGCGTCTCCGGGTCCTGGAAGACGATGCCGACCCGTTCCCGGCCCTTGCGCGGGTCGAGCCCGTCGATCTCGACGGTGCCCTCCTGCTCGCCGGAGTCCTCCGGCAGCAGCCCGGCGAGCGCGCTGAGCAGGGTGCTCTTTCCGGCCCCCGAGGGACCGAGCAGGAGAACCCGCTCGCCGTCCTCAACCCGCAGGTCAACCCCGCGCAGAGCCCACGCCCGCCGCCCGGCGTGCCGCCACCCGAACCCGCGCAGCAGTACCCCGCCCACCACACCCACCCCCTTCCGACCCGGGCTCCACCCTGCACGGTTGATCATGAGGTTGACGGTGGTTCTGACGATCCATCCACCCGTCAACCTCATGATCGACGCGAGTGGGTGGGGTCAGATGGGGGCTCGGTCCCGGGCCACCGGGAAGCGGTCCAGGACGCCTGTGTTGGCCAGGGCCTTTGTGAGCAGCCAGCCGCCTACGCCGGCGATCACGGTGGCGCTGACGATGGTCAGCAGCGCGTACGGGATGCGGTAGTCGACCAGCGCGTAGTCGACGTTCCAGATGAAGAAGTCGAACAGCGCGGCGCTGAGACCCGTCAACGCGCCGGCCAACACGGCGGTCGGCAGCCGGAACGACTGGTACCGGAAGGCGGCGAACGCCAGTTCGGCGCCGAGGCCCTGCACGATGCCCTGCGGGATCACCGTGCCGGCCCACTGGCTGCCCAGCAGCGCGGAGAGCACCGCCGCCACCGTCTCGCAGTAGAGGGCGGCGCCGGGCTTGCGGATGACCAGGCCGCCGATGACGGCCGGCATCAGCCACACGCCGTAGAGCAGGGTCTGCGCCGGTGGGAAGAAGGCGAACGCCCCCTCGGTGGCGCTCCAGACCAGGCCCCAGGCCCAGAAGATGACGCCGAAGGCCACCGCGATCACCGAGGCGACCACGATGTCGATGGTGCGCCAACGGTTGGTGGTGTTGTCCATGCTGTGCTCCCAGTTCAAGGAAAAGAACCAGGAGAAGACGCACGCCGCGCCCGGTGGCACCGGACGACGGCGCGGCTGGAGGTCGACCGAACTCCCTGCGCTGGCATTACCCAGATCAGGTTCGAGGGTCTGCGGGCGTGCCCGCACTCTCAGCGCTGTGCGCTCCCCTGTCGGATGTGAAGTTGTCTCGCTGACGCTAGCACCGACCAGGGGTGCCAGCCCAGCAGGGCGTCCGCCCCACCTCGGCGTCCGGCCCGGCGGAAGCCGGCTGGGTAGGCTGACGATCATGCGGGTCGACGCACGAGGTCTCATGTTCGAGGTACGCGCCGGTGGGCCGCCGGACGGCGAGGCCGTCCTGTTGCTGCACGGCTTCCCCCAGCACAGCGGCGAATGGGACGACGTCGTCCCCGCGTTGCACGCGGCCGGGCTGCGCACGTACGCGCTGGATCAGCGCGGCTACTCGCCCGACGCCCGACCGGCGGCGGTGGACGCGTACCGGATCCCGGAACTGGTCGCCGACGTGGTGGCGGTGCTCGACGCGCTCGGCCTGGACGCCGTCCACCTGGTCGGCCATGACTGGGGCGCGGTGGTGGCCTGGGCGGTGGCGGCCGCGCACCCCGAGCGGGTCCGCACGCTCACGGCGGTGTCGGTGCCGCATCCCGCGGCCATGGCGCACGCCCTCGCCACCGACACCGAGCAGAAGGCGCGCTCGTCGTACATGGCGCTGTTCCGCAAGCTGGGCACGGCCGAGAGGGTGCTGCTGGCCTTCCACGCCGCGGCCCTGTGCAAGATGCTCGGCAGCGTGGGTGACGCGTCCCGGGTGGCCCGCTACGCGGACCCGATGCGTGAGCCGGGCGCGCTCACCGCCGCCCTGAACTGGTACCGGGCGATGTCCCGATCCGACCTGGCCGGCGTCGGCCCGGTCGAGGTGCCCACCACGTACGTGTGGAGCGACCGGGACGTCGCGATCGGCCGCACCGCCGCCGAGGCGTGCGCCGCCAACGTCACCGGCGACTACCGCTTCGTGGCGTTGCCCGGGGTGAGTCACTGGATCCCGGACACCGCGCCCGGGCCGCTCGCCGAGGCGATCCTGGCCCGGGCCACCGCAACGGCCTGAGCCGGGCGGTCGACATCGGGATGTGGCGGGTCGATGCGCCGGCGGGCGGCGGTCGACCTCGCGTGCACTGGCTGGCCCGCAATCGGACGACGGAGGACGCATGACGGTGAGTGCCGAGGACTACCTGGCCGTGGTGACCGAGACGATCGGGCGGGTGGCCGCCAGTCAGCGCGAGGCGGTGGGGCGGGCCGCCGACCTGATCGCCGACGCGGTCCGTGCCGACGGGGTGGTGCACGCGTTCGGTACCGGCCACTCGGAGGCCCTCGCCATGGAGATCGCCGGGCGGGCGGGTGGCCTGGTGCCGACCAACCGGATCGCGCTGCGTGACCTGGTGCTGCTCGGCGGCGAACCGGCCGAGCGGCTCGGCCCGCTGCTGGAGCGCGACCCGGAGGTGGCCCACCGGCTCTACGAACTGGCCCCGGTACGGCCCACCGACGTGTTCGTGCTGGCCTCGAACTCGGGGGTCAACGGCGCGATGGTGGAGTTCGCCGCGCTGGTGAAGGAACGCGGGCACGGGCTGGTGGCGATCACCTCCGCGCTGCACTCCGGCCGGATGACCTCCCGGCACCCGTCCGGTCGCAAGCTGGCCGACCTCGCCGACGTGGTGCTCGACAACGGTGCGCCGTACGGCGACGCGACCCTGCCGTTGCCCGGCGGCGGCGCGGTCGGCGCGGTCTCCTCGATCACGGCGGCGCTGCTGGCCCAGCAGGTCACCGTGGAGGTGGTGGCCCGGTTGCTGGCGGCGGGGGAGCGGCCCCCGGTCTACCTGTCGGCGAACATCCCCGACGGTGACGCGCACAACGCGGAGTTGGAGGCCCGGTACGCGGGTCGGATCCGGCGCGGGTCCTGACACACGTCGCCGAGATGAACGGCAGGTGTCGTGAACCTGTTTCACGCTCGGCCGGGTGGGGCATTGGCGTTGCTGCCGGCGGCCGGGACCGCCGGCAGTAGCGTCTCACCGGAGGTAGCGCGTGTCGAAGGAGACCGAGAAGCAGCGCTGGCAGCGCAACTTCGCCGACCTGTTGCAGGAGTTGCGGGTCGCCCAGACCGGCGTGCAGATCCTCTTCGCATTCCTGCTCACGCTGCCGTTCAGCAACGGCTTCACCCAGACCACCGAGTTCCAGCGCGACGTCTACATCGTGGCGCTGCTCGCCGCGGCCGCCGCCACCGCGATGATCATCTCGCCGGTCGCGTTCCACCGGGCGCTGTTCCGTCAGGGGCGTAAGCCGGAGTTGGTCCGCTTCGCCCACCGGATGGCCACCGGCGGCCTGGCCTTCATGCTGATCGCGATGGTCAGCGCCGTCCTGCTGATCACCGACTTCGTGCTGGACCGGCCGATCGCCTTCGTGCTCAGTGCCCTGACCGGGCTCTGGTTCCTCACGTTCTGGGTGATGCTGCCGTTCGCCCGCCGCAGCTGGGGTGAGGACGACATCGACGACGAGGACGACGACCCGGACACTCTCAGCGGTCGCTGATCGGGCCGATCTTCACGCAGCGCTACCCCTGGGTAACAACCGGGGGTAGCGTGGCGGTAGTCGCGCACGTCGACGCAGCCGCACCGAGTTTCGAGGGGGCAGCCGTGACCACGACGCAGGACGGCCGACCGGCACCGGACGGCCCCGACGCCGATACCACGCCCGGCACCGCCGGTGCCGCCGCGCCACTTTCGGCAGAGGCCGGGCAGGTCTCGGAGAAGGAGGCCCGGCAGGTCGCCGAGGCCGCCCGCGAATCCGCCTGGGATCGGCCCAGCTTCGGCAAGGAGCTGTTCCTCGGCCGGTTCCGGCTCGACCTCATCGACCCGTGGCCCCGCTCCGACCCGGACGACGTGGCACGCGCCGAGGAGTTCCTCGCTCGGTTCCGCGCCTTTCTCACCTCCGAGGTGGACGGTGCCGCCATCGAGCGGGACGCGTCCATCCCGGACACCGTGTTCCACGGCCTGGCCGACCTCGGCGCGTTCGGCATGAAGATCGACCGTAGGTACGGCGGTCTGGGGCTGAGCAACCTGCACTACTGCCGGGCACTCATGCTGGCCGGCTCGGTCAGCCCGGCCATCGGCGCGCTGCTCTCCGCACACCAGTCGATCGGCGTGCCGCAGCCGTTGAAGATGTTCGGCACCGCCGAGCAGAAGCAGCGGTTCCTGCCCCGGCTCGCCGCCGGCGAGGTGTCCGCGTTCCTGCTCACCGAGCCGGACGTCGGCTCCGACCCGGCCCGGCTGGCCACCATCGCCGAGCCGACCGAGGACGGCACCGGCTACCGGCTCAACGGGGTGAAACTCTGGGCCACCAACGGCATCGTCGCCACCCTGCTGGTGGTGATGGCCCGGGTGCCGGCCGGCGAGGGCCGGCGCGGCGGAATCACCGCGTTCGTGGTGGACGGCGACAGCGCCGGCATCACCGTGGAACGCCGCAACGAGTTCGTCGGCCTGCGCGGCCTGGAAAACAGCCTCACCCGGTTCCACGACGTGTTCGTGCCCGCCGAGAACGTCATCGGCGGCGAGGGCAAGGGCCTCAAGATCGCGCTGACCACGTTGAACACCGGCCGGCTGTCGCTGCCGGCGATGTGCGTGGGCGCCGGCAAGTGGGCGTTGAACGTGGCCCGCGAGTGGGCCGCCGACCGGGTCCAGTGGGGTCGGCCGGTGGGCGAGCACGAGGCGGTCGCGCAGAAGCTCTCCTTCATCGCCGCCACCACGTACGGCATGGAGACCATGCTCGACCTGTGCTGCCTGCTCGCCGACGACGACCGCAACGACATCCGCATCGAGGCGGCGCTGGTCAAGCTGTACGCCAGCGAGATGGCCTGGAAGATCGCCGACGAGCTGATCCAGATCCGGGGCGGGCGCGGGTACGAGACGGC
This sequence comes from Micromonospora sp. WMMD710, assembly GCF_029626045.1. NCBI lineage: Bacteria > Bacillati > Actinomycetota > Actinomycetes > Micromonosporales > Micromonosporaceae > Micromonospora > Micromonospora sp. WMMD710. Next base: position 295,789 of record NZ_JARUBD010000001.1, read on the forward strand.
CGACTCGCTGGCCGCCCGCGGCGAACGCCCGGCCGCCGTCGAGCAGATGCTGCGTGACCTGCGGATCAACCGGATCTTCGAGGGCTCCACCGAGATCATGCACCTGCTGATCGCCCGGGAGGCCGTCGACGCCCACCTGTCGGTGGCCGGCGACATCATCGACCCGGACGCGGGGCTCGGCCGCAAGGCCCGCGCCGGCGCCCGCGCCGGTGCCTTCTACGCGAAGTGGCTGCCCACCCTGGCCGTCGGCCGAGGCCAGAGCCCGTCGGCGTACGCCGAGTTCGGGCCACTGGCCGCCCACCTGCGCCAGGTGGAACGGTCGTCGCGCAAGCTGGCCCGGTCGACGTTCTACGCGATGTCCCGCTGGCAGGGAAAGATGGAGCGCAAGCAGGCGTTCCTCGGCCGTGTCGTGGACATCGGCGCGGAGCTGTTCGCGATGTCCGCGGTCTGCGTCCGGGCGTCCGCCGAGCGGGACAGCCGTCCGGAGAACGTCGAGCTGGCCGACCTGTTCTGCCGGCAGGCGCGGGTACGGGTGGACGCGCTGTTCAACGCCCTGTGGGACAACACCGACTCGGTCGACACCGCCGCCGCGAAGCGGATCCTCGCCGGCCGCTACGCCGGCCTGGAGGACGGCGTCATCACCCCGTCCGACGAGCTGCCCTGGGTGGCCCGTTGGTCGCCCGGCCCGTCCACCGCCGAGGACGTCCGCCGTCGCATCCCGCCGAAGCCGTAACGCCCGCTGCTTATCGCGCTGCCCGCTGCTAGCTGCCCGCTGCCGCGCAGAGCCGAGAGCGGTCAGCGGTCAGCGGGCGACCGCCCAGGCCAGCACCGCCGCCAGGATCAGGCCGTTGAGCACCGCCAGACCCAGGTACGCCGCGGGCGGAATCTTCCTGCCCCGGCGGACGAAGGAGACCAGGACGGCGGCGTACACGAGCAGCAGGACGGCGATGACGACCAGGAAGTAGAACACCCGAAGACCTTAACGGCACCATCGCCGCAGGTCGGCTGCGGCAGGCGGGGGTGGCGTGGATCGCCGCCGGGGCGGCCGTCCGGGCCGTTCCGAAGAGCGCCGCCGACGTACGTCCGGCGGTATGGCCGGCCTCAGCGGCCTCTGCCGCGCAGGCCCAGCTGGCGCAGTTCAAGTGCGGCCAGGGCGTCGACGGTCTCGTCGTCGCCGCGTCGCCACGCCTCGGCGACGTCGGGCGCGATCCGGGTCAGCCGGCCCAGCGGCTGGGTGGCCAGCGCGCGCAGGGCGAGCAGATCCCGCCCGGCCGGCCCGGCGGCGAGCTTCGCGGCCGATCCGGCCCGGCGCATCCAGCGCACCCGCAGGGGCAGCCACCCGAACAGCACCAGACCGAGCGGGAAGATCAACACCGCGATGGTGAGGGCGAGGGCGAGCTGGTCGACGAAGTGCTGCTGGTCGCGGCCGGCGTCGGCGAGCCCCCGGGCGGCGTCGGCGGCCCGCTGGAAGGGCGCGGTCAACTCGTCGCCGACCAGCGGCACCCGGCGGACCTTGCTGCCGGCGTCGCCCAGGTTGTCGGCGAGTCCGCTGCCGGCGCCCTCCAACTTCTGCCCCGGCACGGCGAGCTTCTCCACCAGGTCGTGCAGCCAGAGCGCGCCGCGGATCGCCACGTACACCCAGGCGACGACGAGCAGGTCGGTGAGCAACTGGCGGGCGGCGGTCGGAAACCGATCGGCATAGATTTTCACGCCGGACAGCGTGCCACGAACGCCTTCGGCCCGACACCCGTCGAATCAGCGCTCGGGACGACACAAACCATGATCACTTTGTCGCCAGTAGTTGCCAGTGGGCTCGAAGAACTGCTGACGACAAAGTGATCATGACGGTGCCGCTCGGCGGCCAGGTGTCAGCGGACGCAGGCCGGGCAGGTGCCGAAGATCTCCATCGTGTGGCTGACATCGGCGTACCCGTGTTGGGCGGCGACCCGGTCGGCCCAGCTCTCCACCGCCGGGCCGGCCACCTCGACGGTGCGGCCACAGGCCCGGCAGACGAGGTGGTGGTGGTGGCCCTCGCTGCACCGGCGGTAGAGGTGCTCGCCGCCCGGCGGGCGCATGACGTCGATCTCGCCCGCGTCCGCCAACCCCTGCAGGGTGCGGTAGACGGTGGTCAGGCCGACCCGCTCACCGCGCTGGCGCAGCATCGCGTGCAGGTCCTGAGCGCTGTGGAAGCCCTCCATCTCGCCCAGCAACGCGCTCACCGCCGAGCGCTGTCGGGTGTTGCGCACCGCGGCGCTGCCCTCGCTCATGATCCCTCCCCGGCGTGGCTGACCGCGTCCGCCACGATGTGCGCGACGTGCTCGTCGACCAGGGTGTACGCGATCTCCCGACCTCTGCGGGAGCCCCGGACGACGCCCGCCCCGCGCAGCACCCGCAGGTGCTGGGAGACCAGCGGTTGCGCGGCACCCAGCTTCTCCACCAACTCGTGCACACACCGCTCACCGTCGGCCAGCTCGCTCACGATGGCCAGCCGGATGGGCGCCGACAGGGCGCGGAGCAGCTCGCTGGCCCCGTCGAACCCGTCGTACCCCGTGGTGCTGGTCATCGTGCAACGGTAACCAATACCGCCGGCCTGTCGCTGATCAGGATGAGCCCAGCACGACCTCGTGCGGCTCCGCCGTCGGCGCGGCGGCCGGCGTGGCCCGGCGACGCAGCCTCCGCCAGACCCCGGCCGCCACCGCCACCACCAGGAAGGAGGCGATCGCCAGCAGCACCACCGAGGCGCCCGGGGCGGTGTCCGCGGTGGCGGCCACCCAGACACCCGAGCCGGCGGCGAACAACCCGAGCGCCATCGCGGCGGTCATCGTGCTGCGGAAGCCCCGGGTGACCTGCTGGGCGGTGGCCACCGGCACCACCATCAGCGCGCTGATCAGCAGCACACCGACGGCGCGCATCGCGATGGTGACGGTCACCGCGGTGGTGACCGCGATCAGCAGGTTGAGCGTGCGCACCGGCAGGCCGGAGACCCGCGCGTACTCCTCGTCGTGGCTGATCGCGAAGAGCGCCGGGCGCAGCGCGATCATGGCGATCAGGATCGCCGTGCCGAGCACCGCGATGGTGATCAGGTCGCTGGGCGAGATGGTGGTCAGCGACCCGAACAGGTAGGCGTTCAGGGTGGCGCTGTTCGCGTCGGAGAGGCCGACCAGCATTACGCCGCCGGCGATGCCGCCGTAGAAGAGCAGCGCCAACGCCAGGTCGCCGGAGGTACGCCCGCGGGAGCGGACCAGCTCGATGGTGATCGCGCCGACGGTGGCCACGATCACCGCCACCAGCACCGGGGAGCGGTTGAGCAGCAGCCCGGCGCCGACGCCGGTCAACGCCACGTGCCCGATCCCGTCGCCGATCAGCGCGAGGCGACGCTGCACCAGGTAGATGCCGAGCGCCGGCGCGGCCAGGCCGATCACCAACGCGGCGATCAGGGCCCGCTGCATGTACGGGTACTGGAAGAGTTCCATGCTCAGTTGCTCCACAGCCCGGCGGGCTCGTCGGGACCGTGCGGATGCACGTGGTCGTGGTCGGGCTCCGCGTGATGGCCGGCCGGGTCCGGCACCGCGCCGTCGTGGCAGACACCCCCCTGGTGTACGACGACACAACGGGTGATCACCGGCCGCAGCGGACCCAGTTCGTGTGCCACCAGGAGCACCGTCCCGCCGCCGGCGACGAAGTCGCGCAGCGCGCTCGCGAACGCCTCCTGGCTGGCCGCGTCCACCCCGGCGGTGGGTTCGTCGAGGACGAGCAGTTCCGGCTGACCGGCCAGCGCGCGGGCGATCAGGGTGCGCTGCTGCTGGCCGCCGGAGAGGGTGGCGACCGGGTCGGCGGCCCGGTCGGCGAGCCCGACGGCGCGCAGCGCGGCGTCGACGGCGGCCCGGTCGGCTCGGCCCGGCGGGCGGAGCACCCCTCGGCGGGCCAACCGGCCGGAGGCCACCACCTCGCGGACGGTGGCCGGTACGCCGCCGCCGGCGCCCAGGCGTTGCGGGACGTACCCGATCCGCTCCCACTGCCGGAACCGGCGCAACGGGCGGTCGAAGAGGGTGACCGAGCCGGCGCTGAGCGGCACCAGCCCCAGCACGGCGCGGATCAGCGTGGACTTGCCGGAGCCGTTGGCGCCGAGCAGCGCGACCACCTCGCCGGCGGACACGGTGAGCGAGATATCCCGGAGCACGGGACGGCCGTCGTAGCCGACCGTCGCGTGCCGCACGGCGATGACAGGTGTGGTCACGAGCAGCTCAAGGCCGTCCGCAGTGCCTGCAGGTTCGTACGCATCACCGAAACGTAGTCCCCGTTGCTGCCCGCTGCGAGCCCTTCGATCGGGTCCAGCACCGCGGTCTTCGCGCCCACCTGACCGGCGATGGTCTCGGCGACCTTCGGGCTGACCAGCGTCTCGAAGAAGATCGTGGTGGTCTTGTGCTCCTTCGCCTCCTCGATGACCTGTGCGAGCCGCTGCGGGGAGGGCTCGACGTCCGGGCTCAGCCCGGTGATGCCGACCTGGTCGAGCCGGTACCGGTCGGCGAGGTAACCGAACGCGGCGTGGCTGGTGACGATCTCCCGCCGCTGGCAGGTCGCCAGGCCCTGGGTGAACTCGCCGTCCAGGGCCGTCAGGTCGGCGCGTAGCGCCGTGGCGCGCGAGGTGTAGTCGCCGGCGTGGCCCGGGTCGGCCTTGCCGAGCCGCTGGGCGAGCTGGTCACCGATGGCGGCCAGCCGGGTCGGGTCGAGCCAGACGTGCGGGTCCTTGCCGCCGGCGTTCTCCGCCTCGGCGTGCTCACCCTCACCCTCACCCTCGTGGTTGTGGCCGCCGGCGGTCGTGTCCAGCAGCGGTTGCACGCTCGTCACGTCGAACGTCCGGTCGCCGCCGTTCTGCGCGACGGCGTCGTCCACCGCCGGCTGGAAGCCCTTGAGGTAGACGATCAGCTCGGCCTCGGTGACCTGGCCGACCTGGCTCGGGGTGAGTTCCAGGTCGTGCGGCTCGGCGCCGGGCTTGGCGAGGTTGGTCACCCGTACCGCGTCGCCGCCGATCCGTTCGGCGAGGAACTGCAGCGGGTAGAACGCGGCCACCACGTCGACCCGTTGCGGGTCGGCGCCGGCGGGACCGCCGGTGGAGCAGCCGGCCCCGGCGCCCAGGGCGAGCAGGGCGGTCGCGGCGGCCAGGACGCGGGATGTGGTGTGGTTGGTCATGTCGTCAACTGTCCGTGGCAACGATAATGATTGTCAAAAACGCATGATTGCATGTCAGAGCAGCTTCGCGAGGCCCACCGCCACCAGGAGGGCCAGCATCAGCAGCCGGATCATCCGAGTCTGCGGCGCCTGAACCGGCCAGGTCGTCGCCAACAGGGCGATCAGCACCGCCGCGAGAGCGAGCGTCAGCAGCCCGCCGATCACGCCGGGCGTGAAGAACGCCACCAGCACCACCACCAGGGTGAGCAGGAACACCGACGTCGGGTTCGCCCCGGCCAGACGGGCCAGCAGAGGGCGCTGCGTACGCTGCATCCCACAGACTCTACGAGGAGGAACCCCCGGTGCTGGTGACCAACCGGTTCGTGGTCGACGTCGATGTCGCCGACGACTTCACCGAACGGGCGCACGCCGCCCTCACCGCGCTGGCCGCCTGCCCCGGCTACCTGCGTGGCCAACTGGTCCGGGCGCTCGACGACCCCCGGTACTGGTCCCTGGTCACCGAGTGGGAGTCGGTCGGCACGTACCGGCGGGCACTGGGCGCCTTCGAAGTCAAGGTCAGCGCCGTTCCGTTGCTCGCGCAGTCGGTCGACGAACCGTCCGCGTACGAGGCGCTGGCCACCGCCGCGCCCGGCGGGGCCGTGGTCGTCGCCGAGAGTGATCGGGCTGCGGGTCCTTACCGCTGAGCCGCCGGACACTACGCTGCTCCTATGACCGCACCCGCCCCGCCGCCCGGTCCCGGTGTGGCTCCGCCGTTCGCCGCGCCGCCCACCGAGGGCCGACGGACCCGGCTCTGGATCGGCCTCGGCGTCGGCGCGCTCGCCGTACTCCTCTGCTGCGGCGGTGGCGGCACGGCCGTCGTCGGCCTGGCCGTCAGTGGGGTGCAGGCCGTCCGGGAGCAGGGCCGCACCGTGACCGGCGACTACTACCAGGCGTTGGTCGAGAAGGACTACGGGCGGGCGTACGACCAGCTCTGCGACGACGCGCAGCGGCGCGAGTCGCGCGCCGAGTTCGAACGACGGGCCGCCGCCGAGCCCCAGGTGGCAGCCTTCCGGGTGGGTGAGGTGGACACCACCAACCTGACCGTCCCGGTCGACGTGACACTCGACGGCGGCGACCGGGAGCAGCAGCAGGTCGATCTGGGCCAGGACGGCCAGACCGGAGGTATGGAGGTCTGCGGGGTGAGCTGATCCGCCCCCGGTATTCTGCTGGGCTTGGGGTGACGGTGGTCGTACCGTTGTCCCGAACCGACCGTTCCATCCACATCTCGCCCCCGCCGACCGCCAGCCGGCGTAGGAGGAAACATGCCAGTCGACCGTATCGACGCCGTCGTCAGTCTCGCCAAGCGCCGAGGCTTCGTCTTCCCCTCCAGCGAGATCTATGGAGGCACCCGATCGGCGTGGGACTACGGTCCGCTCGGCGTGGAACTCAAGGAGAACGTCCGCCGGCAGTGGTGGAAGACCATGGTCCAGCAGCGTGACGACGTGGTCGGTCTCGACTCCGCCGTGATCCTGGCCCGCAAGGTGTGGGAGGCGTCCGGCCACATCGCCGAGTTCGTCGACCCGCTCACCGAGTGCCAGTTCTGCCACAAGCGCTTCCGGGCGGACCACCTGGAGGAGGCGTACGCCGAGAAGCACGGCAAGCCGCTGACCTCGCTCGCCGAGCTGAACTGCCCCAACTGCGGCAACAAGGGCACCTTCACCGAGCCGAAGATGTTCAACGGCCTGATGAAGACCTACCTGGGCCCGGTGGAGAGCGACGAGGGGCTGCACTACCTGCGCCCGGAGACCGCGCAGGGCATCTTCGTCAACTACAAGAACGTCGAGACGGTCGCCCGCAAGAAGCCGCCGTTCGGCATCGCGCAGACCGGCAAGTCGTTCCGCAACGAGATCACCCCGGGCAACTTCATCTTCCGGACCCGCGAGTTCGAGCAGATGGAGATGGAGTTCTTCGTCGAGCCGGGCACCGACGAGCAGTGGCACGAGTACTGGCTCCAAGAACGCTGGAACTGGTATCTCGACCTCGGCCTGTCGGCGGACAACCTGCGGCTCTACGAGCACCCGAAGGAGAAGCTCTCCCACTACTCGAAGCGCACCGTCGACATCGAGTACCGCTTCCAGTTCGGCGGCACCGAGTTCGCCGAGCTGGAGGGTGTCGCCAACCGCACCGACTTCGACCTCTCCACGCACAGCAAGCACTCCGGCGTCGACCTGTCGTACTTCGACCAGACGAAGAGCGAGCGTTGGATGCCGTACGTCATCGAGCCGGCCGCCGGTCTGACCCGCGCGGTGCTCGCCTTCCTGCTGGAGGCGTACGACGAGGATGAGGCGCCGAACACCAAGGGCGGCGTGGACAAGCGCACCGTGATGCGGTTCGACCCGCGGCTGGCCCCGGTGAAGGTGGCGGTGCTGCCGCTGTCCCGCAACGAGGCGCTGTCGCCGAAGGCGAAGGACCTCGCCGCACTGCTGCGCAAGCGGTGGGTGGTGGAGTTCGACGACTCGCAGGCGATCGGCCGCCGCTACCGCCGGCAGGACGAGATCGGCACCCCGTTCTGCGTGACCGTCGACTTCGACACCCTGGACGACAACGCCGTGACGGTGCGCAACCGGGACACCATGGCCCAGGAGCGGGTTTCCCTGGACCAGGTCGAGCGTTACCTGATCGAGCGCCTCCCCGGCTGCTGAGACGGTGGGCACGGGGCCCCGGCCGACGCGGAAAGCGCCGGTCGGGGCCCCGTACACTTGTGCGGTGACTGCGTCGACCGTGCCCGCGCTGCGCCCGCTGACCCTGGGGCCGCACCAGGTGTGGCCCCCGGTGGTCCTCGCGCCGATGGCGGGGATCACCAACGTCGGGTTCCGCCGGCTCTGTCGGGAGCAGGGCGGCGGCATCTACGTCTGCGAGATGATCACTACCCGGGCGCTGGTCGAGCGGAACCCGAAGACGCTGCGCATGATCGCCTTCGGTGACGACGAGAAGCCGCGCAGCCTCCAGCTCTACGGCACCGATCCGGAGATCACCGCGGCGGCCGTGCGCATCGTCGTGGAACGCAACCTGGCCGACCACATCGACCTCAACTTCGGCTGCCCCGTACCCAAGGTGACCCGACGTGGCGGCGGCGCGGCGCTGCCCTGGCGGCGTCGGCTGTTCGCCCGGCTGGTGAAGGCCGCGGTCGCTGCCGCGTCGCCGGCCGGGGTGCCCGTCACGGTCAAGATGCGCAAGGGCATCGACGAGGACCACCTGACGTACGTCGAAGCCGGGCTCGCCGCCCAGGACGCCGGCGTGGCCGCGGTGGCCCTGCACGGGCGGACGGCCGCGCAGCGCTACTCGGGCACCGCCGACTGGGACGCCATCGCCACCCTGAAGCAGGCCCTCGACGTGCCGGTGCTCGGCAATGGCGACATCTGGGAGGCCGACGACGCGCTGCGGATGGTCGCGCACACCGGCGTCGACGGCGTCGTGATCGGGCGTGGCTGTCTGGGCCGGCCGTGGCTCTTCGCCGACCTGGAGGCCGCGTTCAACGGTCGGCCGGAGCGGCGGCTGCCCACCCTCGGCGAGGTGGCGGTGACCATGCGCCGGCACGCCGAGCTGCTGGTCGACCAGTTCGTGGCGGGCGCGCGCAACCCGGCGCGGGGCGAGCGGGACGGCTGCACCGACTTCCGTAAGCACGTCGCCTGGTACCTCAAGGGCTTTCCCGTCGGCGGTGAGCTGCGCCGCTCGCTGGCAATGATCGAAAGCCTGGCCCAGCTCGACGACCTGCTCGGCAAGCTAGACCCGGCGGAGCCGTTCCCGGTCGCGGCCCTGGGCCAGCCGCGCGGGCGTACCAACTCGCCGGGCAAGGTCTTCCTGCCCGACGGCTGGCTCGCCAGCCGGGACGACGACACCGTCCCCGAGGGTGCCGAGATGGACGACTCCGGCGGCTGAGCCGCTCCGCGACCGGTGAGCGGACGGTGGTGGTCCCGTCCCCGCCCGTGGCCCGCTGCCGTGGCCGGCAGCCTGATGCCCGCGGTCCGCTGCCTGCGGCCGGCTGACGTTGGCGGCCGCGCCTGATTCGTTGACGACATCAACTCCAGGGGACTAGCGAGGTACACCCGCCCCCCGGGACATGCCGAAGGGCCGGGCCCCGGTTGGGGTCCGGCCCTTTCGGTGTGTGGGTGTGTGGGTCAGCTGGTGGAGTAGCCGCGGGTGGCGATCCAGTCGGCGAGGTGCTCGACGCTGATCCAGTAGGAGGCGGTGTCGGGGTTGGCGGAGTCGGCGATCTTCACGGTGTTGCCACCGTCGCGGTAGCCGACGACGCTGATGTAGTGCCCGCCCTCGAACGAGTGGGTGTTGCCGTCGGTGTCGGTGCTGGTGCCGGCGATGTTGGCGACCACGGCCCGTCCGTCGTCGACGGTGGTGACGATGTCGGCGCGCAGCTTGTCGGTCTGCGTGGCGTCGGCGTTCGGGTTGGGGATCTCGACGGAGTGGTAGGCGTTGGGCTTGCCGGTTTCCTTGTTCAGCACGGGGGTGATGTCGTTGATGGAGTTGGTGCCGGCCTCGGTGGTGCCCATTTCCTTGGCCATGTCGTCGACGTTGATGTTCTTGCCCTGTACGGACAGGGCGTTGCGGGTGGCGGCGGGGCCGCAGTAGTAGAAGTTCGGCTGGGCTTCGTAGCGCACGGCCAGTTCCCGCTCACCGCTCTTGCGGTCGGTGTGGGTGTGGGTGTGGGTGCTCGGTGTGGTCTGCGACGCGGCGTAGGCGGCGGTGACGGGGCCGGCGATGGCGCCGCCGGTGAACGCGAGGCCAGCGGCGGTCAGGGCGGTCTTACGGATCAGATCGGTACGCATGATGGCGTGCTCCTCTGCCTGTCGGGGGATACCGCAACGGCCGTGCCACGGGGGGTGCGTGCCGGTGCGGGGGAAGTTCAAGGGGAATCTGCCCGGCGACCCACAGGGGGGCCGGCGTCGGGACAGGATGTAACGGTCCGCAGCGGCGGATCATTCCGCCAGACCGTCGGGCCTGTGGTGCTCGGCTGTGCCGGGGTGTAACCGGGGCGGCCTGGCCGGTGTTCCCGGCGACCGCCGTGCGCCAGCGACCGTGCAGTCGCGGTGGCGTGCCAGGTATAACGACCCCGGCCCGCCGCCGATTCCGTCGGGCGGGTGGCCTTGACCACGGGACGGTGACGGTCAGACGGGACGATATGCGCGCCGGGCATCCCGACAAAACGGACAGGCGGCGTGATCGATTTCGGGTCGGTTATGTCGCTGTCTTCCGATGCCGGGCGGGCGGGGACACCCCGACATCGGCGAAGCCGAGTTGGATCAGGGGCCTATGTCGGGTTGACGTCCTCGCGCGTCGGGGTGCGCTGGGTGGGGACGGTCGGTGCGGACGGCCAGGGGATCTCGGGGGCGCGGTGGAAGGTGACGCCGGCGGTCGTCCAGCGCGGGCCGTGCCCGGCCAGCCGCTCGCGGAAGTCGTCCCAGTCGTGCGTGGCCCGGGGTGACCAACCCAGCTCGGCGATGGCGGGCAGACGGGGCAGCAGCATGAACTCGATCTCGGCGAGCGAGGTGACCGATTCGGTCCAGAGCGGGGCTTCCACGCCGAGTACGGCCGTGGCGGGTACGCCGGCAACGTGTGTGGCGGGATCCCAGTCGTACGCCCTCCGCACGTCGATCAGACCCGCCCAGTCGTGCCCGATCGGGGTGTCCGGGGCGTACTTCATGTCCAGGTAGGCGTGGTTGCCGGGGGAGACGATGAGCCGTGCACCGCGGCGTACCGCCTCGGTCGTCGTCGGGTCATCGCCGCCGTTCGTGCCCCACCACTGCAGGACCCTCCCGTCGACGTGCCCGGCCGGCGCGAGCTGGTGCCAGCCGACGACGGTCTTGCCGAGCCCGGCCACGATGCGCTGCACCCGCTCGACGAAACCGGTGTACACCTCACCCTTGACCTTGAACGCCTCGTCGCCGCCGATGTGCAGCCACCGGCCAGGGCTGAGCGCGGCCACCTCACCGAGCACGTCGGCGATGAAGTCGTACGTCCGCTCGTCGGTCGGGTCGACGTAGCTGAAACCGACCTCGGTGCCGGTGTACGGCGGGGGTGCGACCTTGTCCGGCGCCAGTTCCGGGTACGCGACGAGCGCCGCGTTGGTGTGGCCGGGCAGGTCGATCTCCGGGACGACGGTGATGTGGCGGTCGGCCGCGTAGGCGACGATCCGCTGGTAGTCGGCCTTCGTGTAGGACCCGCCGGGCGCCCCACCGACCGCCGTCGTTGCGCCGACGGCGGTCAGCTTCGGCCGGGAGTCGACCGTGATGCGCCAGCCCTGGTCGTCGGTGAGGTGCAGGTGCAGGTGGTTGAGCTTGTACCGGGCGAGGTGGTCGACGACGCGCAGGACGTCCTCGACGGTGAAGAAGTGCCGTGCCACGTCGAGCATCGCGCCCCGGTACGGGAATCGGGGAGCGTCGGTGATGGTGCCGCCGGGCAACGTCCACCGTTCGCTGACCGGGGTCGGGCTCTCGATCGACGGCGGCAGCAGCTGACGCAGGGTCTGCCCGCCGTAGAAGAGGCCGGTGGCCGTGGCGGCGGTGATGGTGACGCCGGCGCGGGTCACGGCGAGCCGGTACCCCTCGGCGCCCAGACTGTCGTCGCCGACCAGCGTGAGGGTAATGCCCCCGTCTTGCGTCGGTCGGGGTGAATCGGTGACCGGCAGCGGGTATCCGGTGGCCGGGCGCAGCAGGTCGGCGAGGTGCGTGGCGACCGTCAGCGCGCCCGGGTCGGCGCTGGCCACGATGACCGCGTCGGGTGGCAGCAGCCAGTCGTCGGTCGGAGCCGGCTCGACCTGCCGCGGGGCGGGTACGACGTCGGACAGCCGGATCGGAGTCGGTGGGGCGAGCAGATCGCCGGCGGACCGCTCGGCGGCCCGGGCCAGCGCGGCAGCGTCCGGTTCGTGCGACGGCAGCGGCACCGGGCCGGTGGGTCCGGTCGCGCCGGGGGTGAGACCGGGGGAGGGAATGGTCGACACGGCAGCGACTCCGAGGGGTGTATTCGCGTCGGTTATGGCAAAAGTGAGGTTCGCCGGCTGGCGTGCCGTCAAGCGTACGGCGCTCGGCCGGGATGCGTGATCCTGCGCGTGGAAGCGTTCCCAAAAACCGGTACGAACGCGGATAGTCGTGATGGCTGTGCCTATTGTCACCGAACGGTCGCAGCCCACTCGATGTTCGCTTAACCTTCGCCCTGAACCTTCGTTAAGTGTCAATCCCGGCGCGCGTGGGAGGCTCTGGTGGCATCGCAAGAGACCGTCGATCACAAATACGTCTACGACTTCTCCGAGGGCAACAAGGACCTCAAGGACCTGCTCGGCGGAAAGGGCGCCAATCTCGCCGAGATGACCAACCTCGGCCTGCCGGTGCCCCCCGGCTTCACGATCACCACCGAGGCCTGCCAGGCGTACCTCGCGACCGGTCGGGAGCCCGACGGGCTCGCCGGTCAGATCGAGAGGCACCTGGAATCGTTGGAGCGCGCCATGGGCAAGCGCCTCGGCGACCCGCAGGATCCCCTGCTGGTGTCCGTCCGCTCCGGCGCGAAGTTCTCCATGCCCGGCATGATGGAGACCGTCCTGAACGTCGGCCTCAACGACCAGAGCGTGGAAGGTCTCGCGCGGCAGGCCGGCGGCGCGACCGGCCAGGCCGCCTCCGGCGGCGCGACCGGCCAGGCCGCCTCCGGCGGCGCGGACAGGTCCGCGTGGGATTCCTACCGGCGACTCATCCAGATGTTCGGCAAGACCGTCTGCGAGGTGCCGGGCGAGGAGTTCGAGCACGCCCTCGACGAGATCAAGAGCGCCAAGGGTACGCACAACGACCTGGATCTGGACGCCGACGACCTGCGCGGGCTGGTCGACGCGTACAAGAAGATCTTCCTGAAGCACACCGGCCGGGAGTTTCCGCAGCAGCCGCGCGAACAGCTCGATCTGGCCATCCGTGCCGTCTTCGAGTCGTGGAACGCCGAGCGCGCGGTGCTCTACCGCCGCCAGGAGCGGATCCCGGCCGACCTCGGCACCGCGGTCAACGTGGTGAGCATGGTGTTCGGCAACCTCGGCCCGGACTCCGGCACCGGCGTCGCGTTCACCCGCGACCCGGGGAGCGGGGCGCAGGGCATCTACGGCGACTACCTGGCCAACGCCCAGGGCGAGGACGTGGTCGCCGGCATCCGCAACACGGTGCCGTTGCAGGAGCTGGAGCAGCTGGACAAGTCGTCCTACGACGAGCTGCTCGGCATCATGGCCCGGCTTGAGGAGCACTACAAGGATCTCTGCGACATCGAGTTCACCATCGAGCGCGGCAAGCTGTGGATGTTGCAGACCCGGGTCGGTAAGCGCACGGCCGCCGCCGCGTTCGTCATCGCCGGGCAGCTCGTCGACGAGGGTCTGATCGACCTGGACGAGGCGCTGCACCGGGTCAACGGCGCGCAGCTCGCGCAGTTGATGTTCCCCCGTTTCCAGATCGACCACGAGTTCGAGGCGGTCGCCACGGGCATCGGCGCCTCGCCCGGTGCGGCGTCCGGCACGGTCGTCTTCACCTCGGCGCGGGCCGTGGAGCTGGCCGCCGAGGGGCAGTCGGTGATCCTGGTCCGCCGGGAGACCAACCCCGACGACCTGAACGGCATGATCGCCGCCCAGGGCATTCTCACCTCCCGTGGCGGCAAGACCAGCCACGCCGCCGTGGTGGCGCGGGGCATGGGCAAGACCTGCGTGTCCGGTGCCGACGCGATCGACGTGAACGTGCCGGCGAAGCGGTTCACCGTGGCCGGACAGACCGTCAACGAGGGTGACGTCGTCTCCATCGACGGCACCACCGGCAAGGTCTACCTCGGTGAGGTGCCGGTCATGCCGTCGGAGGTCGTGCAGTACTTCGAGGGCAGCCTCGACCCCGAGCACATCGACAACGCGCTGGTCCGGGCCGTACACCGGATCATGACGCACGCCGACGGGAAGCGGCGGCTCGCGGTCCGCACGAACGCCGACACGGGCGCGGACGCCGCGCGTGCCCGGCGTTTCGGCGCCGAGGGCATCGGGCTGTGCCGCACCGAGCACATGTTTCTCGGCGATCGGCGGGAGCTGGTCGAGCGGCTGATCCTGGCGCGGGCCGAGGGTGAGCGGGAGGCGGCGCTGGCGGCGCTGCTGCCGTTGCAGCGGGACGATTTCGTGGAGATTTTCCGGGAGATGGACGGGCTGCCGGTCACGGTCCGGCTGATCGATCCGCCGCTGCACGAGTTCCTGCCGCCGTTGGAGCAGCTCGCGGTCAACGTGGCGGTCGCTCAGGAGCGCGGCGAGGACGTGGCCAAGGAGGAGGCGCTGCTCGCGGCCGTCCGCCGGATGCACGAGGAGAACCCGATGCTCGGGTTGCGGGGCGTCCGCCTCGGCCTGGTCATCCCGGGTCTGTTCGCGATGCAGGTGCGGGCCATCGCCGAGGCGGCCGTCGCCTGCGCCCGGGGCGGCGGGGTGGCCAAGCCGGAGATCATGGTGCCGCTGGTGGGTGCCGTGCAGGAGTTGGAGACCGTCCGCGCGGAGGCCGAGAAGATCATCGCCGAGGTGGTCGGGGACAGCGGCGTCGAGGTGCTGATCGGCACCATGATCGAGGTGCCCCGGGCGGCGCTGACCGCCGGGCAGATCGCCGAGGCGGCGCAGTTCTTCTCCTTCGGCACCAACGACCTGACCCAGATGGCCTGGGGCTTCTCCCGCGACGACGTCGAGGGCGCGTTCTTCTGGCGCTACCTGGAGTTGGGCATCTTCGGCATTTCACCGTTCGAGTCGATCGACCGCGACGGCGTCGGCCGGCTGGTGCGGATCGCCGCCGAGGAGGGCCGGGCGGCCCGCCCCGGGCTGAAGCTGGGTGTGTGCGGCGAGCACGGCGGCGACCCCGACTCGGTGCACTTCTTCCACGAGGTCGGGCTGGATTACGTGTCCTGCTCGCCGTTCCGGGTGCCGGTGGCGCGGCTGGAGGCCGGCCGGGCGGCCGTGGAGACCGGCGGGTCGGACAGCCGCTGACGTGGGCCGGCGGCGGACCGGGCGACCGGCCGCCGTCGGCACCGACGCTGAGATCGGCGGGCGACGCTCAGATCGGTGGGCGACGCCAGGTCGGTCGGGCCGAGCGGCGCAGCTGCGTGGGCAGGGTCGCCATCGGGGTACGCACGGCCAGCGGGGCGTGCGCGTCCGGAACGGGGGTGGCGCCGATCCCGCCGCCACGGGTGTCCAACACCGAACCGGCCCGGCGGGCCACCGCCCGAGCCTCCTCGTGCAGCGCCTCCAGGTCCTCTGTGGCCGACGCGGTGACCAGGGTCAGCAGGGCGGTGCGCCCCGCCGGGTAGGTCACCACGCAACCGGCGCTGGTGCGTACCACCGATTCCCGGAACTCGCCCCGGCGGACGGTGTCGGCCACCCGGTGGCCGAGCCCGAAACTGGCCGCGGCGAGCGCGGCGAGATGGGTGGCGTCGGTGCTGGGCAGGTCGCTGGAGATGAGCAGTCCGTCGGTGCCGGCCAGGACGGTGCCGGTGACCTCGGGGCGGCGTCGGCGCAGCCCGCGTAGTTCCGTTCCCACCACCGTGTCTGCGTCCACGAGATTGTCCCCTTACCGGTCGGGCTCTGCGCGTCGGTCGGCTGGTCACGTTCCGCGCTGGGAACGCTACCGGCGGCCACCCTCCGTCCGCGAGCCCGTAACCGTCGGCAATCGGTCGACAACTGCCGGCCGATCGGCGGTTGTGGACCCGCTACCGATGCGTCGCGGGCGGGTCGAGCGGGGTCGGCGGGCGTAACCTTGGCACGCTCGCACACGGCTGATTGCGTATGCCGGAGAACGGGAAGGGTGACTGAATGACCAGCGTCTGGGAGAGCCTCACCGTCGATGCCCGCGATCCGGCCCGGCTGGCCCGTTGGTGGGCCGAGGCGCTCGGCTATCAGATCGTCGCCGAGAAGCCGGGTGGCGTGGAGATCCGCCAGTCCGCGGACCGGTCTCCCGCTCTGTTCTTCGGTCTCGTGACCGAGGGCAAGGAGCGCAAGAACCGCCTGCACCTCGACCTGCGCCCCACCGATCGGGAGGCCGAGGTCGAGCGTCTGGTCGACATGGGCGCCCGGCACGTCGACATCGGCCAGGGCGACGTCGACTGGACGGTGCTGGCCGACCCCGAGGGCAACGAGTTCTGCGTCCTGCGTGAGCAGTGAGCCGGACGCCCGGCTGGTCGGGGAGTCGCCCAAGGACACCGGGCACCGCCGGTCACCGTACGAGCGTGACCGTGCCCGGGTGCTGCACTCCGCGGCGTTTCGTCGGCTGGCCACCAAGACCCAGGTGCACACCGCCGGGACGGACGACTTCCTGCGTACCCGGCTGACGCACTCGCTGGAGGTGGCGCAGATCGCCCGGGAGATGGGTGCCCGGCTGGGCTGCGACCCGGACGTGGTGGACGTCGCCGGGCTCGCCCACGACCTCGGGCATCCGCCGTTCGGGCACAACGGCGAGGCGGCGTTGGACCTGCTCGCCACGCCCTGCGGTGGCTTCGAGGGCAACGCGCAGACGCTGCGGGTGCTGACCCGGCTGGAGGCGAAGGTGCTCGCCCCGGACGGCTCGTCCGCCGGCCTGAACCTGACCCGGGCATCGCTGGACGCCATCGGCAAGTACCCGTGGCCGCGCCGTCCCGGGCAGCGCAAGTTCGGGGTGTACGCCGACGA
This sequence comes from Micromonospora sp. WMMD710, assembly GCF_029626045.1. Lineage (NCBI taxonomy): Bacteria > Bacillati > Actinomycetota > Actinomycetes > Micromonosporales > Micromonosporaceae > Micromonospora > Micromonospora sp. WMMD710. Next base: position 312,665 of record NZ_JARUBD010000001.1, read on the forward strand.
CCGGGCCGTCTTCGACTGGATCCGGGCCGGTGCGCCCGGCGACCGGCGCTGCCTGGAGGCGCAGGTGATGGACTGGGCCGACGACGTCGCGTACTCGGTGCACGACGTGGAGGACGGCATCCACGGCGGGTACGTCACGCTGCGCCCGCTGCTCGACGACGCCGACGAGCGGGCGGCGCTCTGCGCCGACGTGGCCGCCACGTACTCCGGGGAGTCCGCCGCCGACCTGGCCGACGTGCTGGTCGCGTTGCTGTCCGACCCGCTGCTCGCCCCGCTCGCCGGCTACGACGGCAGTCACCGGGCCCAGGTGGCCCTGAAGGCCACCACCAGCGGGTTGACCGGCCGGTTCGTCTCCGCCGCGGTCGCTGCCACCGAGGAGCGCTTCGGCCCCGGCCCGCACCGCCGTTACGCGGCCGATCTGGTGGTGCCGCGCCTGGTCCGGGCCCAGTGTGCCCTGCTCAAGGGCATCGCGTTGCGCTACGTGATGCGCCGTTCCGGCTTCCGGGGCCGCTACGAGCGGCAGCGCACGATGCTGGCGGAGTTGGTGGCCGCGCTGGTCCGGCGCGCGCCGGACGGGCTCGATCCGATCTTCGCGCCGCTGTGGCGGGCCGCGCCGGACGACGCCGCCCGCCTGCGGGTGGTGATCGACCAGGTCGCCTCGCTCACCGACCCGGCGGCGGTGACCTGGCACACCCGTCTGGTCGGCGACAGCGCATCGGGCGACTTAGGTTAACCTAACAATATGACGGTCACCTCGGTCCGGGTGCTGCGCACCGAGCGACCCACCCCGCATCTGATCCGGCTCGTCCTCGGTGGGGACGCGCTGGCCGATCTGCCGGTGGGAGAGTTCACCGACCACTACATCAAGCTGGTCTTCCCGCAGCCCGGCGTCGCGTACCCGCAGCCGCTGGACATGGCGGTGATCCGCCGGGACCTGCCCCGCGAGCAGTGGCCCCGGCTGCGCGCGTACACCGTGCGGCGCTGGGATCCGCTGGCCGAGGAGTTGACCGTCGACGTGGTGCACCATGGCGACGAGGGGCTCGCCGGGCCGTGGGCCGCCGCGCTGCGCCCCGGCGACCCGGTGCACTTCGTCGGCCCCGGCGGGGCGTACGCGCCGAGCCCGGACGCGGACTGGCACCTGCTGGTCGGTGACGAGAGCGCGCTGCCGGCCATCGGCGCCGCCCTGGAACGGCTGCCGCTCGGCGCCCCGGCCCACGTCTTCGTGGAGGTCGCCGACCCGACGGACGAGCAGAAGCTGCTCAGCCCCGGTGCCGTCCAGCTCACCTGGCTGCACCGCGGCGGCCGCCCGGTGGGCGAGGCGCTGGTGGCGGCGGTACGGGAGCTGGAGTTCCCGCCCGGGCAGGTGCACGCCTTCGTGCACGGCGAGGCGACCTTCGTGCGGGAGTTGCGCCGGCTGCTGCGCGCCGAGCGGGGCGTGCCCGCCGACCGGCTGTCCATCTCCGGTTACTGGCGGCGCGGCATGGACGACGAGGGGTGGCGCTCCACCAAGGCCGACTGGAACCGGCAGGTGGCGGCCGAGGAAACCTCCGCTCTTCCGGCTTGAGCGGGGGTCAGGCTTGCCGTTCGTCGAGGCCCGGGGCCGAACCGGGCAGCCCGATGGAGCGGGCAACGTCGAGCATCCGCCTGTCGTAGGTGACCAGGGCGGTCAGCGCCGGACCGATGATCTGCGCGCTGGCGACGTGAATGGCGTCGAGCGTCCTGACTCCGGCAGGCAGTAACGCAGCAGTGTCGCGCACCTCCTCGGTGAGGAGGATTTCGGTGAAGGTGCGCACGAGATCACTCATTGTGTCCGGAAAGTCGCCGACGCGGTCCAGCGTTCGGACGGTTTCCACGAAACCGATGGTGCTCGTCGCCATTGGCAGGCCGGGATGGGTGGCAAGGAAGTCCCGCAACTCGGACGCGTACGAGCGGCCCGAAACCAAGGTGATGATGGCGGACGCGTCGAGGTAGATCACCGTTCGTCCTCGGCTCGCTCGCCGAGAAGCTGGTCCAGCGGAGACATGTCGTCGGGTATGGCATATCGGGCAACGCGGTCGAGGTCGCTCGTGGTCGTGGCCTTGAGCTTGATCGCACCCTTGGCCACGAGCGGAGCGTACCGTCCCAGGGTGCCCGAGCCCGGCAGCAGCACGGCGATCACCTTGCCGTGTCTGGTCACCTCGATCGTCTCGCCTTGCTCGGCCCGGGCGAACATGCCACTCGGGTTGTACGAGAATTCGCGAACGGAGACACTGCTCATTCCTTCACCCCCCACATGTACCTACATGCTGCTCATCGTACCCACGTGAGTGCCAGGTGTGGCACGTTGAATGCCAGTAGAGGACCAGCCCGCAGAGCGTCCAGGCCACCACCGGGCGACGGTGACCGCCACACCCGGCGTCCCCCGGCGGGCACGTCGTCGGTCCGGCAGGGCAGGATGTACGGCGAGGGGGTGGCGCATGGCTGGGCGGATCCGGGACGAGGACATCGCACTGGTCCGGGAACGCACCTCGATCGGGGATGTGATCTCCGAGACGGTCACCCTGAAGTCCGCCGGTGGCGGCAACCTCAAGGGTCTGTGCCCGTTCCACGACGAGAAGAGCCCGTCGTTCAACGTCTCCCCGGCCCGCAACGTCTGGTATTGCTTCGGCTGCGGCGCCGGTGGTGACGCGATCAAGTTCCTGATGGACGCCGACCACCTGAGTTTCGTCGAGTCCGTCGAGCGGCTGGCCGGCCGCGCCGGCATCCAGCTGCGCTACGTGGAGGACGACCGGGGCACCCCGCGTCCGCGTCCGCAGCAGGGCCAGCGGCAACGTCTGGTCGTCGCGCACGCCGCCGCCGTGGAGTTCTACCGGGCGCAGCTCAGCACCGCCGGTGCCCGGCCGGCCCGCGAGTTCCTGGCCCAGCGGGGCTTCGACCGGGCCGCCGCCGAGCGCTACGGCTGCGGGTTCGCGCCCGAGGGCTGGGATCCGCTCACCAAGCACCTGCGCCAGCAGGGCTTCACGCATCAGGAGATGGTGACGGCCGGGTTGTCCCGGGAGTCCCGCTCCGGCACGCTGATCGACCGGTTCCGCCGCCGGCTGCTCTGGCCGATCCGCGACCTGGCCGGCGACGTGATCGGCTTCGGGGCGCGCAAGCTCTTCGACGACGACGACGGCCCGAAGTACCTGAACACCCCCGAGACGCCGATCTACAAGAAGTCGCACGTGCTCTACGGCATCGACCAGGCCAAACGGGAGATCGCCAAGCAGGGTCGGGCGGTGATCGTCGAGGGATACACCGACGTGATGGCCTGCCACCTGGCCGGCGTGACCACGGCGGTCGCGACGTGCGGCACCGCGTTCGGCGCGGACCACATCGGTGTGCTGCGCCGGCTCCTGCTGGACACCGACTCGGTGGCCGGCGAGATCATCTTCACCTTCGACGGTGACGCCGCCGGTCAGAAGGCCGCGCTGCGCGCCTTCTCCGACGACCAGCGCTTCGTCGGCCGGACGTTCATCGCGGTCAGCCCCGACAACATGGACCCGTGCGAGCTGCGGCTCGCCAAGGGCGACCTCGCGGTGCGCGACCTGGTCGCCCGGCGCGAGCCGCTTGTCGACTTCGCGCTGCGGCACGAGATCAGCCGCTTCGACCTGGACACCGTCGACGGCCGCGTCGAGGCGATGCGCCGCGCCGCGCCGCTGGTCGCGCAGCTGAAGGACCGGGAAAAACGCCCCGAGTACGTCCGCAAGCTCGCCATGGACCTCGGCATGGAGATCGAGCCGGTGCAACGGGCGGTGCTCGCCGCCGCCAACACCCCGCCGTCCGGCGGCCGGGACGGCGCATCCGCCGCGCGGCCCGCCCCGGCCCGCCCCGAACCGGTCCTGGACAGCCCGCAGTCGATGGTCGAACGGGAGGCGCTGAAGCTCGCCCTCCAACAACCGGTGCTGGCCGGGCCGATGTTCGACGCGGTCGAGGCAACCGAATACCGCCACCCGGTGCACGTCGCGGTCCGCACGGCCATCGCGGCGGCCGGTGGGGCCGCGTCGGCGACGGGTGGCGCGGTCTGGATCGAGAAGGTCCGCGACTCCTGCGACGATCTGGCGTCGGCGGCGCTCGTCGGCGAGCTGGCCGTCGAGCCGGTGCGGATCGACGGCGAACCGGATCCGCGCTACGTGTCGATCACCATGGCACGGGTGCAGTTCGGGTCGGTGACCGCCCGCATCCGGGACCTCAAGTCCCGGATCCAACGCATCAACCCGGTGAACAACAAGGACGAGTACTTCGCCGCCTTCGGCGAGCTGCTGTCACTGGAGCAGCACGCCCGGGCGCTGCGCGAGCAGGCCGCGGGAGGGCTCTAGATGGGACTGTTCAGCCGCAAGCCGAAGCTGCCCCCGGCCGACCGGCCGCCGCTGGCCGCCGACGAGCGGGTGCTCGCCTGGGCGGCGGCCGGCAACGGCGAGGGCGACGGCGTGGTGGTCGCCAGCAACCTCGGGCTGTGGCTGCCCGGCCGGGGCCACCGCCTCGGCTGGCACGACATCCTCAAGGCGGTGTGGTCCGGTCGGGAGTTGACCGTCACGCCCACCGAGCACGTCGCCGAACGCGACGGCTACGCGCTGGTCGCCGACGGCCCCGCCGAGACGTACCTGCTGCTCGACCCGGGTGAGCTGCCGCACCAGGTGCGGGCTCGGGTGACCCGCTCGGTCGCGTACACCGAACACCACCGACTGCCCGGCGGCGCGGCACGGGTCGCGGCCCGGCGGGTGGCCGGGGTCGACGGTCTGACCTGGACCGTCCGGCTCGACCCCGGCACCCCGGCGGACGACGTGGCCCTGCTCGCCGAGACCGACCATCTGGTCACCGTCGCCCGTGCCGCCACCGCACCGGTCGACGGCTGACCGGCCTCAGTTGGCGCCGAGATCCTTCAGCGCCTTGTCGGCGCCCCGGTGCAGCGGCACCGGCTCGGTCCGGCGGGCGGTCTCCAGGGAGATGCCCTTGGCCGCCGGGTTCCCCTGGGCCAGGGCGTCGCGCTTGTCGAACACCGTGCGGGTGATGGCGCAGGCGACGTTGGCGTCCAGATCCTTGCGGACCAGCAGCACGTTCGGCACCACGATGGTCGGCGTGTCGGTCGCCGTCCGGTAGGCGTCGCGGCCGATCGTGCCGGCCTGGTAGGCGGGGCTCAGCTCGGCCATCTTCGGCAGCAGGGGCGCGAGGTCGACGAGTGTGACCTTGTCGCCGGCCGTGGTGAACAGGTCGGTCAGGCCACCGGTGGGCAGGCCACCGGACCAGAAGAACCCGTCGACGCTGCCGTCCTTGACGCCCTCGACCGTCTTGGTCAGGTCGAGCCGCTGCGCCTTGACGTCCTTGGCCGGGTCGAGGCCGGCAGCCTCCAACAGCCGATTGGCGATGACCTCGGTGCCGGACTTCGGGGAACCGGTGGAGATCCGCTTGCCCCGCATCCCGGCCACCGAGGTGATCCCGGAGTCGGTGCGCACCACCACCTGCGTGTAGTTGTCGTAGATGCGGGTGAGCGCCTCGACCGGCTGCGGCGCGCTGAAGCTGCCCTTGCCCTCGACCGCGTTGACCGCCGTGTCGAACAGCGAGAACGCCACGTCGTACTGGCCGCCGACCAGCAGCGCCGCCGCCTGCGGCCCGAGGCCGGTCTTCATGGTGGTCGCCGTGATGATGCCGGCGGCGGCACAGACGGCGGTCACCGCGAGCACGCCGCGTACGCCGGTGTACGAGTGCGGTCACCAGCCGGGCCGGGGTGAGCCGGTACGTCCGGTCCGCCGTGCGGGTCCAGGAAGGACAGCGCGACCGCCAGGAGGGTGGCGAAGACGACCGCCCTGGTCGCGGACACCCCCACGGCCCGGGGGTAACCGGCGCGGCGCAACAGCGGCCAGGTCACCGCGCCGATGCTCACCGTCGTCGCCGCGCCGAAACCGGAGACGGTAAGACCCGCCGGGCGCGATCCGATCGGTGACTCGCGGTATCGAGTCGAAGGGCTGCCTGCCGCACCAATTAGCGCGGCAGGCAGCTCTTCAATTCGGGGTGCGGCTCACCGACGGACCCGGCGTCGCTCTGGTCTCGACAGACCAGCTCACAGCCCCGCGCAGCGACAACGCAAAGACCCTGACGTCCCGGGAGAGTCATCAATCGAGATGCCGCGCATTACAATCACCGGAGGGAAGGATGTGGAGCCGGATTTGGGTTAGAGCCAGAGCCTGATCCGCCGCGGTGGAGGTGGGACAGGTTTGCAGGGGAAGCCTGACCCGCAGTGGAATTACTTCCTGCGAACATCGCACCAGGATTCCTAATCGATACCAGGCTTGCTGCTGCCTCGACAACAGCGGCACCGTGCAGTCGGGTCATTTTCCTGTAGAAATCCATGTCTTGTGGACTCGCAACCCCCCTGCTGGACGGCGCCCCGCCAGGTATCGGCACACCGTGAGCACCCCCTCGCGCGCCCTGACCCACGCTCGAGGTGACGGGCTGCCGATACAACGGAGTGCTGTTCGCCAGCCTATTCCAGTCAGCCAACTTTACATTTTGATCACACCAGATCAGTTGGGGTTTTGGGGGCTCCCCAGAGTAGCCAAATCGGAAACCGAGCTTCTCCATAGCCCGAACTTCGTCCAGATCTTCAACTACGACATTCCCGAAGCGCCAAATTTTTTGATAAAGTGAATTGTTAACTGTGGCCGACGGCATGTTAGTTCTGTGCTGAGTTTGCCATTGGTTGATATCCGATATCAAACTTACAACCGACTTTCGCATTTCATCCCTCTCGTGACCATGTAGTGACTCGTCGTTCACGGCTGCTGCAGCGTTGCAGCACCACCGTTGGGTCGGTGACAAGATTTTCTTTCTTGTAAAGAAACGTGAAAATGGCCCTCCAGGTTCATGCCAGGTCGTGGGTCGCCCGTTCGGCGCTGCTCGGCTCGGTGCTGCCGGGCGGGGTGGGTTCGGCTGGCGCTCGCGGTCGGGGTGGCGCGCCATCGGTGCCCGCGGCCGACCCGCCGACGGGAGAGTTGCCTGGTCGGACGGGTGGCGACGAACCATCGGGCGAGCTGATGGGCGACACAAAGGGACGATGCACGTCGATCGGTCGACCGGTGGGGCATCGACCGGCGTTTCGGTGGCGGTGCCCGGGCGGCAGCGCGTCCGGCTGGTCGCGGGAGCTATGTGCGTGGAGGGCTGTCGGACCCGGCGGTTAGGGTCGGGCGGTGACTTCGGGGCGATCACTGATTGAGGCTCGCGGGCTGGTGAAGCGGTTCGGCGACTTCACCGCCGTGGCCGGCATCGACGTCGAGGTGCGCTCGGGGGAGGCGTTCGGCTTCCTCGGGCCCAACGGCGCCGGCAAGTCCTCCACCATGCGGATGGTCGGCTGCATCTCCCCACCGAGCGGCGGCGAGCTGCGCATCCTCGGCATGGATCCGGTGGTCGACGGGCCGGCGATCCGGGCCCGGCTCGGCGTGTGCCCACAGTTGGACAATCTCGACCCGGAGCTGACCGTCCGGGAAAACCTGACGGTGTACGCCCGCTACTTCGGCATCGCGCGCCGGGCGGCCCGCGAGCGGGCCGACGAGCTGCTCGACTTCGTCCAGCTCAGCGAGCGGGCCGACAGCAAGGTCGAGCCGCTCTCCGGTGGGATGAAGCGCCGGCTGACCATCGCCCGAGCGCTGGTCAACGATCCCGAGATCGTGCTGCTCGACGAGCCGACCACCGGCCTGGATCCGCAGGCCCGGCACCTGGTGTGGGAGCGACTGTTCCGGCTCAAGCAGCAGGGCGTCACGCTGGTGCTCACCACCCACTACATGGACGAGGCCGAGCAGCTCTGCGACCGGCTGGTGGTGATGGACGGCGGGCGGATCGTCGCCGAGGGCTCGCCCCGAGCGCTCATCGAGCAGCACTCCACCCGCGAGGTGGTCGAGCTGCGCTTCGCCGCCGAGTCGCAGGAGCCGTTCGCCGGCAAGCTCGACGGGCTGGGGGAGCGGGTGGAGGTGCTGCCCGACCGGGTCCTGCTCTACGTGCCCGACGGCGACGCGGCGGTCGCCGAGGTCTCCGCGTTGGGGCTCAACCCGGCGAACGTGCTGGTGCGGCGCAGTGGCCTGGAGGACGTCTTCCTGCACCTGACCGGCCGCACCCTGGTCGACTGACCGCACCGCCGGGCTGATCGTTGGCGGTTCAGCCGCCACATCCCCGGCGTGTCGTACCGCTGAGCTGCCAACGATCACCGCTCATCGCGTCCGGGCCCAGGTGAGGAAACGGTCGGTCAGCCCGTCGTGCCCGGCGAGGTCCCCGGTCGCCTCGTCGAGCAGCGTGGCGAGGTAGATGAGCAGGCCGATCCGGTTCTCGCGGTATTCGCCCAGCAACGCCAGGCGGGCCGGCGAGCAGGGCCACGCGGCGCCGCAGACCCGGCAACGCCAGGACGGGCGCGCCGCCACGTGCGGACGGTAGCGGGGCATCGGAGCCTCCCATGGTCGTGAGCCGGCCGGGCGAGTCGTACCGGGGTGGGTGGGAGCGCCCCGGATCGGGGGTCACGGGGCGCTCCCGGCCTGGTTCCGCCCGTCGTCCGATCCCGTGAGCGGTCCCGCTGCGTGACAGTCTGCTGAGCAGCCGACTACCGTGGGAGGTTCCGCGCGCCGACGACCAGCGCGTACGGCGATCGGCCCGGCGCGGTACGGGAATGTACGGAGGCTGTCCGTGGAGAGTTCGTCCATGCTGGAGCACTTCGCGGAGGAGCTACGGCTGGCCCGGGCCACCAGTGGCATGTCCCAGGCGGCGTTGGCCGAGGCGTTGAGCTATTCCGGGGCGCTGGTCGCCAAGGTGGAGACCTCCGAGCGTCGACCGAGTCTGGACTTCGCGCGGCGGTGTGACGCGGTGTTCGCGGCCGACGGGCGGTTCGAGCGCATCCAGCGGCGGATCAGCCGGGAGGCCGTGGTGCCCTGGTTCCGTGACTGGGCCGGCATCGAGCAGGAAACCACCGCGCTGCGCTCGTTCGAACCGCTCTACGTGCCGGGTCTCGTGCAGACCGAGGGCTACGCCCGCGCGATCCTTGCCGGTGCCGGCCTCTTCGCGGCGGACGAGGTGGAACAGCAGGTGACCGCGCGGCTCGACCGGCAGGCGGTGCTCACCCGAGACCGGCCACCGCTGCTCAGTCTGGTCGTCGACGAGTTCGCGCTACGCCGCCGCGTCGGCGGGCCGGAGGTGATGCGCGAGCAGTTGCGCCACCTCGTGAAGCTCGGCTCGGCCCTGCCCCGGGTCCGAATCCAGGTCGTGCCGCTGTCCGCCGGTGCGTACGCTGGGCTCGATGGTCCCTTCGTGATCGCCACCGCAGCCACCGGTGAGGATGTCGTCTACCTGGATGGGCAGCGCCACGGGCAGGTGATCGACCGCTCCGAGTACGTGCGGCAGATGGTCGAGGTGTGGGAGTCGATCCGCGGTGAGGCACTATCGCAGCAGCAGTCCCTCGACCTGATCGCGGAAGTGGCGGAGACATGGAGCTGAACGGCGCTCGGTGGCGCAAGAGCAGCCGCAGCAACGGCAGCGGCGGCAACTGTGTGGAGGTTGCCGACAACCTGCACGGGCTGGTGGCCGTTCGCGACTCGAAGGATCCGGGCGGTCCGGTGCTGGTCTTCGCGCCCGACGCCTGGCGCGCGTTCGTCGGGCCCGGTGCCGTCCGCCAGTTGTAGCGGGCAGCGCTCCTCGGAGATCTTGGTACGACAGTGCCTCTCCAGGGGCGGTGTCGTACCAAGATTTCGGCCCCGCCCACTCGGACCGGGTCATGATCAAATCAGGATCGCCGATCTCGGGGGTGTCCCGCTGCGGACACCCCGTTTGCAGTGACCCGAGCCGATCAGTGCGCCCGAAACCCGGACGACACGTCGACGGGGTCGCCGTAGGGTGACCGGCGGTCTGTCGTACCCCGGAGGTAGACAGGTCGGGGACGGGGGGTGGTCGTGGTGAGCGTTGTGCAGCGGGCGCGGGTCCCGTGGGTGCCGGCGTGGGCCGTGTTCGAGCACTACCTGGTCGGTCTGCGGCGCACGTGGCGGGCGGGGGTGTTCTCCTCGTTCCTGCTGCCGGTGCTGACCGTGCTGGGCTTCGGGTTCGGCGTCGGCGCGTACATCGACCAGGGTGTCGGCGGAGTGCGTTACCTCGACTGGCTGGTCCCGGGGCTGATCGCGTCGACCGCGCTCCAGGTGGCCGTGGGCGATTCGACGTGGCCGGTGTTCAGCAACTTCCGGTGGGTCAAGACCTACTTCGCGCAGGGCGCGTCGCCGCTGCGGGTGGGCGACATCGTCGCCGGGCACCTGGCGTTCGTGCTGTTCCGGGTGCTCACCACGATCGCGGCGTTCCTGCTGGTGACCGGGCTGTTCGGGGCGCTGCGCTCACCGTGGGCGGTGGCCGCCCTGCCGGTGGTCGCGCTGCTCGGGCTCGCCGTGGCCGCGCCGACCTTCGCGTACGCGGCGTCGGTGTCCAGCGACAGTTGGCTGGCGATGCTGTTCCGGTTCGCGGTCATCCCGATGACGCTGTTCGCCGGGGTGTTCTTCCCGGTCGAGTCGCTGCCCGAGGCGTTGCGCTGGCTGGCGTACGCGACGCCGCTGTGGCACGCCGTCGACCTGTGCCGGGCCGCCACGCTCGGCGTCGCACCGCAGTGGTCGATCGTCGGGCACCTGCTCTACCTGGCCGCCTGGGCGGTCGCCGGGTGGCTGCTGGCGCTGCGCGCGTTCCGTCGCAAGCTCGTCGTCTAGGGAGGGTTCGTGCTCACGCTGGTCCTGCCCCGGCTGGTCGACGTCTCCGCCGCGTCCCGGCGGTCGGTGTCGGTGGTCGAACGCAACGTCGCGGCGTTGAAGTCGGTCTACTGGCTGTTGCTGCTCTCCGGCTTCGTGGAGCCACTGCTCTACCTGCTCTCCATCGGGATCGGTGTCGGGGCGCTGGTCGGTGACCTGCCGTTGCCCGACGGGCGGCTGGTCTCGTACGCCGAGTTCGTGGCCCCGGCGATGCTCGCCTCGTCGGCGATGACCGGGGCGCTGGCGGAGACCACGTTCAACTTCTTCGGCAAATTCAAGTACATGAAGCTGTACGACGGGATGATCGCCACCCCGGTGCGGCCGTTCGAGATCGCCCTCGGGGAGCTGGGCTGGGCGATGCTGCGGGGCAGCGCGTACTCGGCGGCGTTCCTCGCGGTGATGGTCGCGTTCGACCTGACCACCGTGGTCCGGGCGCTGACCGCTCTGCCGGCGGCGGTGCTGGTCGGGTTCGCGTTCGGCGCGCTCGGCATGGCGGTGTCCACCTTCATGCGCAGTTGGCAGGATTTCGACCTGATGGGCTCGGCGCAGTTCACCCTGTTCCTGTTCTCCGGCACGTTCGTGCCGGCGCAGGCGTACCCGATGCTGCTGCACTGGCTGATCGAGGTCACTCCGCTGTACCGGTCGGTGCACCTGATTCGCGACGTGACCCTCGGCGTCGGTGGGTGGGCGTGGCTGCTCGACGTGCTCTACCTGCTGGTGCTGGTGGGGGTCGGCCTGCGGGTGGCGTCGCGACGGATGGGCAGGTTGCTTTACCCGTAGTGGTTACGCGCCGTCGTCGACGGGGCATGTCGGAGGTGACAACACCGACGATGAGGAGGGGCGATGGCCTCGGACGAGTCTTCCGCCCACCAGGCCCGTGAACGCGACGACGCCAGCGCGCCGGTCGGCCCCGACGCCGGCCCGGACAGCCCCACCGACCTGCCCGGCAGTGGCTGGAAGGCGGCGATGCGCCGCACGGTATCCGAATTCCAGGACGACAGCCTGACCGACTGGGCGGCGGCGCTGACCTACTACGGCGTGCTGTCCATCTTCCCGGGCCTGCTGGTGTTGATCTCCATCCTCGGCCTGCTCGGCACGAGTGCCACCAACGGCGTGCGGGACACCGTGAACCAGGCGGTGCCGGCCGGCAGCATCCGGCAGATCATCACCGACGCGATCGGCACGGCGCAGGACAACGGCGGCCTGGCCAGTGTCGCGGCGATCATCGGTCTGGTGGCCGCGTTCTGGTCGGCGTCCGGCTACATTGGCGCGTTCATGCGCGCCTCGAACACCATCTACGACGTGCCCGAGGGCCGGCCGATCTGGAAGACGCTGCCGATCCGGCTCGGCGTGACCGCGGTGATCGGGGTGCTGCTGCTCGCCGCCGCGGTGATCGTGGTCTTCACCGGTCGCCTCGCCGAATCGGTCGGTGACGTGATCGGGCTCGGCGCGACGGCGGTCACGGTGTGGGACGTCGCGAAGTGGCCGGTGCTGCTGATCATCGTCAGCCTGATGTTCGCCATCCTCTATTGGGCCTCGCCGAACGCGCGGCACGGCGGTTTCCGCTGGGTCAGCCCGGGTGGGGTGCTGGCCGTGGTGATCTGGCTGGTGATCTCCGGTCTGTTCGCCCTCTACGTGAGCAACTTCGGCTCGTACAACAAGACGTACGGGGCGCTGGCCGGGGTGATCATCTTCCTGATCTGGCTCTGGCTGAGCAACATCGCGATCCTGCTGGGCGCCGAGTTCGACGCGGAACTGGAGCGCGGCCGCGCCATCTCGGCCGGTCACGCGGTCGACGACGAGCCGTACGTCGAGCTGCGCGACGACCGCAAGCTGCGGAAGACCCGCCGGGCGCAATCCGATCGGTGACTCGCGTTATCGAGTCGAAGGGCTGCCTGCCGCACCAACTGGCGCGGATCGCTCACGCGGCTCTTCTGTATGCATGGGTCAAAGGTGTTTATCCGGACTAACGGGGCGCGCCGGCACGCATTGTGTTCTACATCACTCAATCCCCCTGCATGGATCACTGTGGGTGATCAGCCCTGCTGGCGATTGCTAGCTCATTGACGTCCGGCGACGAACTGCTCACGTCGTGTGCTGACTTCCTCGATCTATGAGTGGTCGGGGCTGTGGGAACGCCTGGCGGCTGGCTATGGTCCGTGCCTCTGCTCCTTGATCGATTGGGTGTGACGTGGACCGTCGGTGGCGCCGTGGGCTGGCTTTGTGGGTGGCGGCTTTGACGACTGCCGCGACGGTTGTCGCACCAGGAGCGGGTCGCGCCGCCGCCGCCCCGGCCTGCGCGGGCGTGGCCGGCTCTGACGCTGAAGCCTTGGCGTTAGCCGCCTCCTGCGACACGCCGGTGGTGGTGGACGGTTCGCGAACAGAGCTTGCGCAGGTGACAGCCCAACCGGATGGCAGACTGCGGTTTGAGGCCTCGGTCGTTCCTCAGCGCACTCGCAAGGCCGGTCATTGGGTGAATGTTGATCTGAGTCTTGCCCGGGCGGGGGATGGTTCGTGGCGACCTTCGGCCTCCGTCGCCGACGTGGCATTTTCTGGTGGCGGTACGTCTCCGCTGGTGACGCTTCGGCGCGAGAGCAAGACGATGACTTTGTCCTGGCCAGGTGGCCCGCTGCCTGCCCCGAGTGTGTCGGGTGACTCGGCCACCTACCCGGAGGTATTGGGTGGCGTGGACCTGGTGGTGCGGGCCACGCCGACGGGCTTCACGCACGCTTTGGTGATCAAGTCGGCGGTGGCTGCGGCGAACCCGGCGCTGCGCGAGATTCGGATCGGGCTGGGTGGGGATCCCGAGGTGAGCCTCGGCCCGGATGGGCGGCTGCAGGCGACGCTCGGTCGTAGCGTGATCGCTTCGTCGGAGCCTGCGGTGATGTGGGATTCGCGTGTCGCTGTCGGGAACTCGGCGTCGTCGCGGGTGTCGGGGCAGGGCTCAACGTCGACGGCTGCGGCTGCCGGTGATGCGGCGCAGGTCGCGCCGGTCGCGGTGGAGTTGTCGGGCGGGGATCTGGTGTTGCGTCCTGACGAAGAGTTGCTGACGTCGCCGGGAGCGGTTTTCCCGATATTCGTGGATCCCGCTTGGTCTGTCTATAAGACGAAGTGGGCGTATGCCACCAACAACGGATCATCGAACACGGACTACAGCGTGGCGCGGGTGGGGTTGAACCCGGACTCGGGGGTGCTGTACCGGTCGTTCTTCGAATTCCCGACGACCGCGAATGGGGTATCGCTCAAAGGTAAGCATGTCGAGTCGGCGTATGTACAGATGAAGCTGGATCATTCATGGTCCTGTGGAGACACTGTGGCCTCCATGTACCTGACGCCGGCGATCAACGCGACGATGAAGGCCAGCTGGTCGAGCATGACCTTGAAGAGCTTCCTGGACGATGCGTCGGGCCATGCGAACGAGTCCGGGGGTTGCTCATCCAACCAGCCTGACATGATCATGAACTTCTCCGGCACGACGGTAACGAACCAGGTCCAGACGGCGGCGACCGGCAGTTGGAGTTCCCTGACAGTCGGTTTCACTGCTCGGGCTGCGAATGGGTCAGGCGAGTCAGCCCAGGATCGGTGGAAGAAGTTTTTCCCGGGCGACGCCAAGCTGGTCGTCGACTACGACACCAAGCCGGGGGCACCCAACGGACTGCAGAGCGCCGCAGTGGCCTGTCCGGGCTCGGGGGTCCTGACCATCGGCACGTTGAGTCCGACCTTCTCAGCGGTGTTCCCCGACGCCGACCCGGCGGACTCGTTGACGGCCTCGTTCGAGTGGATCGAGGTGCCGAGCGGCGGGATCGGTGCCGTGACTGACACCTCTCCGGCACGGAAAACCCCACCACCGAGCAAGGGCGGTATCACCCCGAACGCACGGACCACCAGCGCTGCCGTGTCCGTGGTGTCGGGCAAGACGTACGCGTTTCGCGCCCGCGGTACCGACAAGGCGCCGTACTCGCTGACCAGTTCGTGGTCCGGGTGGTGTCAATTCACTGTGGACACGACGAGGCCGCCGGTGACGGCCCGTATGGTGACGGTCCCGGCCGGACCGGGCCTCAAGGGCAGGGTCCGTATCGAGTCGACCGCTACCGACGTGACGAAGTTCCGGTACGGCTGGGACGCCGCGACCAAGGAAGTGGCGGCGCAGGGCACCAGCCCGAAGTACGCCGAGGTCGACCTGACCGCCGCGAGCTTCGGCCGCAACGTGCTGTTCGTCAAGGCCATCGACGCCACCTTGAACGAGGGCACCGGATCGGTGGAGTTCAGCGTCCGGCGCCCATCTGGGCCTGTCGCCAAGTGGGGACTGGAGGCGTATCCCGGGTTTAGCCAGGATGCTGCGCTGGCGGATGGCCAGCCGGCCCCGGTCAAATCCCCCTTGATCGCTACCAAGGTCGCCTGGGCAAACGACCTACGGATCGTCGGTGGCCAGACCGTCACACTCGGCGGTCCTGCTGCCAACTCGTATCTGTCGACGTCGGCCCAGGTCGTCGATACGTCAAAGTCGTACAGCGTGGCGGCCTGGGTTCGCCTGCCGAGTATGCCGCCGCAAAACATGGCCATCGCGACCCAGAGTGGCGAGTGCGACTTCGGCTTCTTCTTCGGCGTCGTCATGGATTCGGGTGTGCCGAGGTGGAACGTGACGATGCGGAACAGCGACTGCAACGGGGCACAGTACACCGTGCTGAAAGCGCCGACCGCGATCACCTCGGCGGATGTCAATCGGTGGCGGCACGTGGCCTTTTCCTACGACGAGGCCGCCCGGACCCTGACCCTGTTCGTCGACGGCACGGCAGTGGCGTCCACACCGTGGATGACGGCATGGAATTCCCAGAAGTCCTTCCACATCGGCCGCAACTTCGCGGCGAACACCGGTGTGTCGGACAACTTTTTCAACGGGTCGGTGGCTGATGTGCAGGTGTTCGACCGCGTGCTGGTGACTCAGGATTTCACCGGTCAACTGGCGAGTGAGCCTGGTTCCAGTGGATTCAACGAGCCCGGAATCCTATCCCCGATTCCTGTCGGCGATTGGAACTTCGAGAACTCCCAAGCTTGTTACATGCCTGACTGGAAGGACACCTGCCAGGCAGGCGACTCGGTGACTGCGTGGGAGCGGTGGCTCGCGCTGACCAAGGGTGCCGAGGTGGGTACGGGATACAGCGACAAGGGTCTGTGGCTTGACTATCAGTACTTCCCGGATGCCGGCAACAATGAGGCTACGCAGGAGTACGGGCGCACCGCCACCAAGCTCCCACCCACCACCGACGTCGACGGCAACGAGCTGAACGTGTGGCAGGAACAGTCCGTGCTGCGCACCGACGACTCGTTCACCATGTCGACCTGGGTGATGCTCAGCCTGGAGGGAATGCGCACCGTACTGTCACAGCGCGGCGCCCATGAAAGTGCCGCCTGGCTGAAGATGGACTCCGATGCCGGCAAGTGGGAATTCGTCGTCGGTGCTCAGGACGTCGCAACCACGCCTTGGGCCAGCGTGCACTCCAAGAGCCTAGCCGAAACTGGCGTCTGGACTCATCTGGCCGGAGTTTACGACGCTGGCCGCAGCGAGATCCGCCTCTACGTCAACGGTGTGCTGGAAGGCACCCAGCCCATCACGTTCAGGCTGATGCCGTCCAGCGGGCCGCTGCTGGTGGGACGTACGTTCTGGCGCGACCAGTTCATCGACCAGTGGGTCGGCGGCGTAGACGGCGTCGCGGTGTTCCAGGGCGCTATGACCGACACCGCCATGTTCGACCTCTACAATTCGCAGATCCCGACGACCCCCGGTACGAACACGTTGGCCGAGGGCGAGAGCCTCACCGCCGGTCAGTATCTGCGCTCCGACGTCGGCAACTACCAACTGCTGATGCAGGAAGACGGCAACCTGGTGCTCAGCCAGGCGGGCTTCCCAATCTGGGACACCGGCACGTGGAACAATCCCGGCGCCTACGCCACCTTGCAGCCCGACGGCAACCTCGTGGTCTCCAACAGTGAGGGCAACCCGTTGTGGGACACGAAGACCGGGTCCACGGCTGGGAGCCAACTCGTGCTGCGCAATGACGGTGACCTGGTGCTGCTCGACCCAGGCGGATCGACTGTGTGGCACCGCTGATCGGACGGTAGACCACACCCTCGGCGGCCCGGTTCCCCGCTGGGCCGCCCAAGAGAGCTCACACGCAGTCGGCCAGCACTAGCCGGTCGCCCTTCAATCGAACGTCTCATGCTTTCGGTAGCGGTTGTCGGAGAGGAACAGCTCATGTCGGCACGGTCTGTGCGCGGCCTACGGCGGGTACGCCGGAATCTTCCCGGGACGAGCGGTCAGCGGTTGACGCTGGTCGGATCAGTAGTCGCCGCACTGGTGCTGTCCCTGCTGCCCTACCTGCCGGCGCAGGCGGCTGCACCTCGGCAGCCGTCGAAGCCGCCAGCCGAGAAGCTCGACCATGACGGCGGCCCGGTAGCCGCGGGCAAGGCATGGCAGCAGAACAGGGTGACATCCGGCCGCACGCCGGCGCCCAAGTGGCCCGCTCCGGCCGCCGCACGTGTCGACCTCGCCCCAGCCTCGGCGCGTGCAGCCAGCAGCCGAGGCGTTCAGGCAGGCTCCTTGCCGGTATGGGTAGACCGGGGCACCGGCAAGGCCGGCGAACCGCTCGCCCAAGTCGACGTGAAGATCGTCGACCGGGCAAGCCTCCCGCAGGCATGGCGCGACGGCCTGATGATGCAGGTGACCGTCCCGCAGGGCGCACCGACCGGCGTGACGAAGGTGTCGGTCAACTACGACTCCTTCCGCTACGCGGTCGGTGGCTCCTGGGCATCACGCCTGCGTCTGTGGCAGGTGCCCGGATGCGCGATGAACGACCCCGCCAACCCGAACTGTCGGTCGGTGCCTCTGCGTACCGTCAATGACGCCGCGGCAGGAGTCGCCACCGCCGAGGTGGGCATCACATCCGGAACTACGGCAGCTGGCTCCTATCTGATGTTGGCCGCAGCGGCTGCCGGCTCGGACGGGGACTTCGGCGCGACCAGCCTGGCTCCGTCGTCCACCTGGTCGAGCGGCGGCAGTGCCGGCGACTTCTCGTGGAACTACCCGCTTCGCATCCCGCCAGCGACCGGCCCAGCTCCATCGATCGCACTGAGCTATTCGTCCTCCGCCGTGGATGGCCGCTCGGAGGTCACCAACAACCAGCCGTCGTGGATCGGTGAGGGTTTCGACTACTCGTCCGGCTATATCGAGCGGCGGTATGTGCCCTGCGCCGACGACCTGAAGAACGGGGCAAACAACACCGCGAGCAGTGGTGACCAGTGCTGGCGCTCGGACAATGCGACCTTGAGCCTCAATGGCCATGGCGGTGAGCTGATCTACCAGGCTGGAAAGGGTTGGCACTCCCGCAGTGAGGACGGCTCGAAGATCGAGAAGCTGACGGGCGCGGCCAACGGCGACAGCGGCGACCCAGCCTACGGTGACGTGGGTGAGTACTGGAAGGTGACCACTACCGACGGCACTCAGTACTTCTTCGGCCTGCACAACCTGCCAGGCCAGGCGACCGGAACGAACTCCACCCTGACGGTGCCGGTGTTCGGCAACCACACCGGCGAGCCGTGCCACAAGAGCACCTTCACCGGGTCAGATTGCGTGCAGGCATGGCGGTGGAACCTCGACTACGTCGTCGACGTACGCGGCAACACCATGTCGTTCTGGTACGGCAAGGAAACCAACAAATACGCGCGCAACGTCACCGACTCCGACGACGTCACCTACGACCGGGCCGGCTACCTCACCCGCATCGACTACGGAACCTACGACCGAACGACCGCGACGCACGGTGTCACCGAGCGCAGCACCAACCCCTACGCGCAGGTCCTGTTCGAGACGGACCTTCGATGCTTTTCCAACTGTGGCACCGAGACCGCCCCGGTGACATCGAGTTGGAAGGACACCCCGTGGGACCAGGAGTGCAAGGCATCTGCCACATCGTGCCCCCAGCAGTACTCGCCGACGTTCTGGACGACCAAGCGGCTGAAAGCGGTTACCACCCGAGTGTGGGACACCACCAAGTCGACCCCTGATTGGCAGAACGTTGAGGCATGGACCCTGTCGCACACGTTTTCCGCGACGGCCGATTCCACCCACGAAGGGCTGTGGCTGGACCGCATCGACCACACGGGTTTGGTAGGCGGCACCATCAACCTGCCGCCGGTGACATTCGGCGCGGAATCGCTACCGAACCGGGTCTACACCGAACACGGCACCACCGACAACTGGCTGCGGATATCCAGCATCGTCACCGAGACCGGCGCCCGCATCAAGGTCGACTATTCCCCGACCGAGTGCACCGCAGCCATCGTCGCCGCACTGGACCCCCACGACAACACCAGGCGTTGCTACCCCGTCGTGGTGCCGGACCCAGCCGATCCGACGGGTAAGGCGCTGGTCACCGAGTGGTGGCACAAGTATCGGGTCGAGCACGTGGCTGAGGACGACGTGCAGTTGGCCGGTGGGCACCAGTCGCCGACCAAGCACACCTGGTACGAGTATGTTGGCTCCCCGGCGTGGCACTTCGACGACGATGACGGCCTGACCAGGCCGGACCGCAAGACGTGGGGGCAGTGGCGTGGCTACGGCCAGGTCAAGACCCGGGTCGGCGACGACGGGAATCCGCAGACACTGGCCGTCACGACCTTCATGCGCGGTATGCACGGTGACAAGCTCAGCCCGTCAGGCGGTACCCGCAGCGTGACCGTGCCGGCGTCACTCGGCGCGGAAATTGTCTATGACGAGGACCAGTTCGCCGGACAGGTCCGCGAGCAGGTCGTCTACAACGGTGTCGACACCAAGCCGGTGTCGAAGACGGTGAACGTGCCATGGCGGTCGAAGGCCACCGCGAGCCGCACGATCAACGGCGACCTGGTGGAGGCGCGGTTCGTCAACACCCAGACGACCTACGCCGCCACCGCGTTGGGCGTCGACGGCTCCCGAGGATGGCGCACCTCCCGCGGTACGAGCAGCTTCGACGACACCTATGGCACGACCAACTGGTCCCAGGACGACGGTGAATTCCCGAAGACTGGCGACGAAAACTGCATCACCTACACCTACAACCGCAACCTAGGCAAGAACCTCACACAGGTCGTCAAGCAGACCACGACCACCGCACTAACCTGCGACAAGAGCCCCACCAGCGTCGACGACGTCATCTCCGACGCTCGGACCTACTACGACGGCGCAACCAGCGTCGACACCGCGCCCACGTTCGGCTCGACGACCAAGACCGAGCAGCTCAACGACTGGACTCCCGGCACCGGCACGGTCTGGCAGGCGACATCCCAAGCCACCTACGACTACGCCGGCCGGCAAAAGACGTCGACCGACATCAGGGGAAACGTCACCACCACCGCGTACACGCCGGCGGTGGGCGGACCCGTCACCCTGGTCACCAGCACCAACCAGTTGAACTGGCAGTCCAAGGTTGAGACGAACCCCTACTGGGGTTCGACCACGAAGAGCACCGACCCGAACGGGAAGGTCACCTCCGAGGCTAGGTACGACGCGCTCGGACGCGTGGCCAGGGTATGGACGCAGGGGTGGACGAGTGCCGCCAACCCAAACAACCCCTCGGCGCAGTACACCTACACCTTTGCCGCTGGACGCGACAACTACCCCTACATCACGTCGAAGAGCTTGAACGCGACCGGCAACTACATCACCTCGTACCAGATCCTTGACGGGTTGATGCGTCCGCGGCAGACGCAGTCGCTATCACTGGGCGGCGGCAGCGACCGGGTGGTCACCGACACCGTCTACGACGAGTACGGGCGCGCGGCGGCAAGCTACCCCGCTCACGCCGAGCTAGGCGCACCGGCGGGCGCGCTCTGGTGGGAGCCGGACTGGTCCCTCCCCGCGGTGTCCAGAACCGTCTACGACCAAGCCTCCCGGGCCACGAACAGCATCTTCCTGGCCGGCGACGACGACACGAACCTGGTCGAGAAGTGGCGCACAGTCACCAGCTTCGAAGGCGACCTGACCAAGGTCACCCCGCCGAAGGGTGGCACCCCCACGACCACGGTCACCGACATCGAGGGCCGCACCGTCGCGCTGCGCCAACACACCACGCCCGCCGGAGTCAACGGGGCCTACCTCGAGACCACGTACACCTTCAACCGCAAGGGTCAGGCCACGACGACTACCGACTCCGCTGGGAACGAGTGGACCAACGAGTACGACGCCAAGGGCCGCCTCTGGCGAACCAAGGACCCGGACAAGGGCACCACGACCAGCACCTTCTACGACGACGACAGTTTGCAGAAGACCGTCGACGCTCGTGGGAATGCTCTGTGGTACGTATACGACCAGTTGGGCCGCAAGACGCAGGTCCGCGATGATTCCGCCATCGGCCGGCTGCGTACTGAGTGGAAATACGACACCCTCTTCAGCGGCCAGTCCGGGTTCAAAGGGCAGCTGACCCAGAGCATTCGCTACGAATACGACTCGGCAGGCACGGTGAGTGCCTATAAATGGCAGGCCGGCGGCTTCAACGAGCGCTACCAGTTGACCGCTGCCAACTACGTGATCCCACCGGTCGAAACTGGGCTCGACAAGACCTACCCGTACACCTACGGATACTCCCGATTCACCGGCGCCCCGACCTCGATCTCATACCCGTCGGGCGGCGGCCTGGTCACCGAACAGTTGACCACCGGCTACGACGCCACGACCGGCATGCCGGTCCGGCTTGATACCAGTCTGACAGGCTCCGTGGGCACCATGGCGACCGCCACCTACACCGCCTACGGCGAGCGCAAGAGTTCAATCTACAAGGTCCCGGGCAACAGCGACTCCTTCACCCAAGACGTCGTCTACCGGGATGAGGCGACCCGCCGGATTAAGCGAACTACCGTCGAGCTGTCGACGGTCGCCGGCACCGTCTCGGACCGCAACTACTTCTACCAGGACGCCGGCAACTTCGAGTCGATCACCGACACCCCAGAGGTCGGTCAGGCAGACACTCAATGCTTCCGCGACGACGCCCTCGGGCGCCTGAATACCGCCTGGACCCCGAAGACCGGCATCTCCTGCGACGGTGACCCCGGCCTCGACAACCTGGGCGGACCGGCACCGTACTGGCAGGACTGGACTCTCGACGACACCGGCAGCCGGCTCACCGAGACCAGCCACACCAGCAGCGGAGACACCACCCGCGGCTACCGCGTACCGGACGGCGGCCCGGGCGTCGTACGGCCGCACGCCGTCACCCAGATGACCACGGATGCCCCCGGACAGCCGACAAACGTCGCCAAATACGAGTACGACGAGGCCGGCAACACCACCTGCCGGCCCTCGGGCACCACTACGAACACGTGCGACACATCCAAGGCCGGCAGCCAAACCCTGGCCTGGGACGCCGAAGGCAAGCTCGCCACCGTCAGCGCCGGCGGAAACACCATCGAGACCAACATCTACGACGCCGACGGTGTCCGACTCATCCGCCGCGACACCACCGGCACCACCCTGTACCTGCCGGGGCAGGAACTCCGCCGCGAAGGCACCGTCACCACCGGCACCCGCTACTACAGCTTCGCCGGCAACGTCTGCGCCTCGCGTAAGGCAAGTTCAGCAGTCACCGACCTGACCTGGCTCTACAGCGACCACCAAGGCACCCAGCAACTCTCCATCAACGCCGGCACGCAGAAGGTCGACCTCCGCCGGCAAACCCCCTACGGCGCCCCCCGCGGGGCAAGCACGACGTGGGTCAACGGCAAGGGCTTCGTCGGCGGTGACATCGACCCCACCAACCTGACCAACATCGGAGCCCGCCAGTACGACCAGACACTGGGCCGGTTCATCTCGGTGGACCCGGTCATGGATCTCTCCGACCCGCAGCAGTGGAACGCCTACTCGTACGCCAACAACAGCCCCATCACCTCCAGCGACCCGACCGGCCTCAACCCCTTTGACGCGCAGTGGGACGGTGCGCCACCGTCGAAGCAGTCGCAGCAGAACATGGATTCTGCCTACGGCACCGCCTCGTACAACTCGGCCACCCGCCCCCCGAGCGTCGAAGATCAAGTCGCCGCGCAACAGGCGAAGGTGCGCCAAGAAGCCGAACGCAAGCAGCGTGAGTGTCGGGCCAGTTTCTGGTGCCGCCACGCCGGCGCCGTCGGCGCCGTCGCCGGCATCGCCGCCGGCGTCATCGTAGGTGGCATCTGTACGGCCGGAAGCTTCGGCATCGGCGCCGTCGGCTGCGCCGCGATCGGCGGATTCGTCGGCGGCGCCGTCAGTTCCCTCGTCACCGACGGTCTCGACGCCGAAGACGAAAGCATCTGGCAACTTGCGGGCGGAGCAATAGGCGCTGGGCTTCTCGGAGCCGCATTCGGAGCCGGCGGCGTCCTCCTCGGCGCCGCTGCCTTCGGTGGAGGTGTCGCCCTTACCTCAGGGATGGGGCTCAAGGCCTCCGGTCAGATGGCAATGGGTGCCATGCGTTCAAGCCTTAGCGGCAGCGGCGGAGGTGCAGCCGGTGGCCTTCGAGGCTGCCTGACAAACAGCTTCGTGCCCGGCACGGCGGTTGTCCTGGCCAATGGCACCACCAAGGCGATCGAAGATATTGCGGTAGGCGACGAAGTCTTAGCCACCGACCCCGAAACCGGCCAAACTCTGCCAGAGACGGTCTCGGCCACCATCGCTGGTCAAGGCAGCAAGAATCTCGTAAAGATCATTACCGACATCGACGGAGACAACGGGGACGCCACTGGCGCGGTGATCGCCACCGACGGGCATCCGTTCTGGGTTCCTGAACTCGGTCAGTGGCGCGACGCCACGGACCTGCAACCCGGGCAGTGGCTGCAAACCTCAGCCGGAACGTACGTGCAGATCACGGCCGTGCGGCGCTGGACCCAGAGCGCTCGGGTGTACAACCTCAGCGTCACCGAAATCCACACGTACTATGTGGTAGCCGGCACCACCCCGGTTCTTGTTCACAACTGTGGGGACGCCGCAAAACACAGCGTGGATAACTTGGCCGACTCCCTCGGAGATGACGTTTTCTTTCATTACACGGATGAGGCCGGACACGCCACCATCATGGGAGGTGGGGTGGTGAAGGCCAACTCGAAGGGCGTTAGCTACTTTACGCAGGACATGGTGAAGTCCGGCGATGCCAACAATGTTCTGTTCGCAGGCAACCCGCGGTATGCGGGTCGCGGTTCCCACGTAATTGGATTCCGTATCTCTCCCGATAGGCTCGGGCCAGGTGTTCAGCCGAACGAGTTGGTGCATCAGGGCTCATTCAGGTTCACGCCAGATGATGTCATTTATCACGGACCGAACCCCTTCGGTTAGGAGCAACAGTGCTGCAAGTTGACGACTACCAGGAACTCCTTGCTCTCAACCGGGCTCTAATGGAGGTTAGGTACCTCGCGCGCGATGTAGACGATGCCACACGGGGAAGCTCCTTTCTTAGTGACTTGCATGAGCGCGTTATTAAAGAAATAAAGGTAAGTCTGAGGGCTTCTGGGCGAGATGGGGAAGTTGCCCACTGGGAGCATTGGGAGGATTTTTCGAGCCGAAAAATCGAGCCTCCGCTAATAGCGGACTATCTGGTACAGGACTGGGCGCAACTGCCGTCTTCCGAAGTCAAGCGGGAGGTCGTGATAAATCAGCTCCGCCCATTCAAGTTCAGCGCAGAGGATGTTCAGCGTATGGTGCAGGAGCTTGATCGGCGGGCGTCGGAAGAGGCGCCTGAATAGAGCCGAGAGTCGTAACGTGCGCGTCACGGCCCGTAGGGATTCGGCTGCGCTGTGCGCCGGAGGGTGCCGGGGTCTACCCGCGTTGCTGTCATGACTGATGTCATGCGTTCGCAAGCATGCACATCTATCGATGATTGTGCGGTGGCGCGCCGCGTAGCGGTGCGGCGTCGATCCCCGGACCACTCGTCGAGGTTGGTTGGTGAAGGGATCGTCACGGCCTTGGCCGGTGGATTGGGGGCGACTTTTCGATAGGGAGCTTGGGTGTTGGTGGGCGTGCGCGCGGGGCCGTAGGCCGTAGCGCGTGCGCGCGGCCCGGCCGACAGGCCGGGCCGTCTTGATCTGGTGAAGCAATTCTTAGCCCAGTGGCTCCGTCGGTGGCGGGCTGCTGGGCTATGCCTTCGGGTTGCGGCGTGCCTTTTTCGGTGCCGGCGGCTCGGCGTGCTCGGGAGCTCCGCTGCCGGCGGCTCGTCCGAGGTTGGCTTCGTAGGCGGCGAGGTCGTCGGCGAGGTCGGTGTGTGTCTGTTGGAGGGTGGCGAGTTCTTCGGTGGCTTGCCAGGCGGCGGCGGTGTCCTTGCGCGTGAACGCGTCGACGATCTTGCCGCTGATGCGGTCGCGCTCCAGGAGGTAGAGGGCGAGGCGTCGGTTCAGGGCCGGGTTGTCGCTGATGACCGGGGTCTGGGTTGTCGCGGCGATGGGGTGGCCGTCGGCGTCGGTGCCGATGCGTTCGGGTGCCTGGGGGTGGACGAAGGTGCCTTTGCCGACGACGGCGTAGGTGAGGCCGCGGTGTTGCAGTTCGCGTAGGGCGCGTTGGGCGGTCATGGAGGCGACGCCGTAGGTGTCTGCCATGCGTCGGGCGGTGGGGAGCACGTCGCCGGGGGTGAGTTTGCCGGTGCGGATCTGGTCGACGATGTCGTCGACGACCCGTTGGAACAGGGCGCGTCGGTCGTCGGCGTCGTGCGGCATGTGCTGATCGTAGTCGTCTTGTCCTGATTGAGCTACACAGGCTACCCAAGATTCCTGGGTCAAACCCCTTGACCAGATCACGATTGTCACGTGAAGCTTAGGAAGCCTAGTAACCGTGCCGTTGGGGTGTGGTGGGCGAACGAGGGAGAACGCTCGTGTTGGTACTGCCGATTGACGGTGGCAGGGGACTGTTGGTGCTCGCCGGAGCGACACCGCAGTTCAAGGACAAGGAGAACGGGGTTGCCGCCACGGACCGCGCTACGGGTGCGCCGTTGGTAGAGGTGCCCCTGGCGTTGACGGTAGAGGGCGGGATCCCGCAGGTGTTGCGGGTGTCGGTGCCGCAGCCGTCGGTGCCGAAGGACCTCGCGGTCGGCCAGTGGGTGAAGGCGGCCGGGCTGACGTTGGTGGCGGGGGAGAAGAACGGCCGGCCGTGGCAGATCTTCCGTGCGTCGGCGTTGATGGCGGTGAAGCCTGGATGACGACAATCGATTCGGCTCATCTGAGGTTGCTCACCGTGGTTCCCGCCGTGCTGCTGGCCGGGGCGGGGGTCGTGGCGACGGTGTGGCTGACCGCGCATCTGGTGCGGTATCTGCTGGCCGACGCGGAGATCCGGCCGGCGTTGCGCGTCGGTTGGCGGATCCGATACACATGGCGGCGTACCGCCATGCGGGTGGGCCTGGTCCAGACCGAACACGTCCGCCCGCCGGTGTGGTCGTCCCGGCCGCAGACGGTGGCGGTGCGGCGGGAGTTGGTTCCGGCGGTCCGGGTACGGGCGCGACGCTGGGGCGCCGAGGTCGACGCTTCCACGATCGGCCGGCTCGGCCTGGCCGAGTTCCAGAACGCCGCCGCGCATCTCGCCGACGCGTGGCGCGTGCCGCAGGTCCGGGTGGCACAGGTCCGTCCCGGCCTGGTCCGGCTTCGGGCGCTGCTGGTCGACCCGCTCACCCAACCGACCGGCTGGTACGGACACGCCACGACCGTCGACCATCTGAAGGCGTGGTCGGCGGGTGTCGACGCCGACAGTCAGCCAGTCACCATCCGCTCCTCTGGGGTGTCCGGGGTGGTGGTCGCGGGGCTGGCCGGCTTCGGCAAGACCTCGCTGCTGAACGCCCGGTTCTGTCAACTCGCGCCGAGTCCGGCGGTGCAGTTCGTGTTGATCGACGGCAAGGGCGGCCCGGACTACGACGAACTGTTCCGCCGAGCGTGGCTGTCGGCGAAGGACGATCCGGAGCAGGTCCGTGATCATCTGGTGCGGGTGCATGAGCTGATGACGGGCCGTCAACGGTGTATCCGGGCGGTGCTCGGGGTGAAGAACGTGTGGCATCTCGGCCCGTCCGCCTCGTGGCCTCTGGTTGTGGTGGTGATCGATGAGGCGCACACGTTCTTCAACGAGTCCAAGGGCACCGATGTCGAGTCGAAGAAGCGCGATGCGGTGGCGCGGCAGACGGCCCGGCTGGTGGAGGAGTTGGTGCGTAAGGGCCGCAACGTCGGTGTCCAGGTGATCCTGGCGACGCAGAAGGCGACCGGGGATGCGATCCCGACGAAGATCCGGGACAACTGCCAGGTAGCGGTCAGTTTCGCGCAGCGCACCAGCGAGGCGGCCACGGCGGTGCTCGGTTCGGACATCACCGGCTTCCCGGATGAGCATCCGCGCCGGTTGCAGGACCCCGCCTACATCGGGGTCGCCTCGATGGTCGCCGAAGGCCGGCCCGGGTTCACACTGGTCCGCACCCCGTACGTCAGTGACGCCACCGCTGGCCGGATCGCGGCGGACACCGCCGCCCTGGTGCGCGACCCGCTGCGGCTGCTCGCCGACGCTGCCAGGGCGGACCGTCCCGGCGGTCAAGACAGGGAGGGCGGCGGCTCATTCCGCCAAGAACACCCCGCCGCTCTCCCCGCAAGCAGCCCTCCCACGAGTGGAGAGGAGCTGCGCCGATGATGCCATCCACCCCTCATGGCGACCTCGACACCCTGCTCCGCATCGCCGCCGCTCAGGAGGTGGAGGGCCGGGTCGGTGTGTGCCGGCATCCGATCCGGTTGACCGGGCGTGGTCTGCTGGTCGAGGCTGGCACCGGTCGTGTCCTCGCTGACACCGGCGACCGGCAGACGATTACGGTGCGGTGCCGTAACCGCCGTGCCGTGCGGTGTCCGGCGTGTTCGACGTTGTACAAGCTCGACGCCTTCCACCTGATCGCCGCCGGGCTCCGTGATGAGCCCACCACCGTGGCCCGGCCGCGGGTGTTCGTGACGGTGACCGCGCCGTCATTCGGGCCGGTGCACCTCGGCCCAGCCCGCAACGGCGTCCCTCGTGCCTGCCACCCCGACGAGTCCAGGTGCGGCCGATGGCACCTGCCGGGCGATCCGCTGATCGGCACCCCCCTCGAACCGGACGGCTATGACTATCCGGGGCAGGTGCTGTTCAACGCCCACGCCGGGATGCTGTGGGCGCGGTTCACCACCGAGGCACGCCGCACCCTCGCGGCTGCGGCGGGTCTGTCCCGGCGTGAGGCGGCCCGGCAGGTGCGGATGGCGTTCGCCAAGGTCGCCGAGTTCCAGGCCCGGGGCGTGGTCCACTTCCACGCGATCGTCAGGCTCGACGGACCGGACGGCCTGCCCACCCCGCCGCCGACCTGGGCAACCAGTCTCCTGCTGGAAACCGCGATCCGCCGGGCGGTCCCCGTCGTCACGCCAGCGGTCGTCGGCGGGCGTGTGCTGCGGTGGGGGCGACAGATTGACATCCAGCCACTTCCCGCAGGGGATGTGGTGGTGGCCCGGTACGTGGCGAAGTACGCCACGAAGACCGCCGAGGCCGTCGGCGTCGACGTGCCACCGCTGTTCTGCCGCGCATGCCGAGGCAACGGCCTGCGCCCCGGCGACGACGCTCGGCGCTGGTGCCGGGTCTGCTCGGGCACCGGCCGACGTCCCGACGTCAGCCTCGACCGGCTACCCGCGCACGGCCGCATGTTGGTGGAGACCTGCTGGCGGCTCGGCGGACTGCCCGAACTGCGGGGGCTGCGGCTGCGCCGGTGGGCGCACCAGCTCGGCTACCGAGGCCACGTCACCAGCAAGTCACTGGCCTACTCGACCACCTTCGCCGCGCTGCGCGATGAGCGGCGCCGCTGGCGGCTGACCCGACACGCCGCCGCTGTCGGCGTCGACCCGACCACCGACCTGCTCACCGTCGGGGACTGGCGCTACACCGGCCAACTCGGGGAGGGCCAATGAGCAGCCCCGACCTGTTGACCGTCACCGACGTGATGGCCCGCCTGCAAGTCGGCCGGCACACCGTCTACGACCTCATCCGCTCCCGCCGGCTGCACTCCGTCCGCATCGGCCGCTGCCGCCGCATCCCCGCCCGGTCCCTGGCCGGCTACCTCGACTCACTGACCAAGGAGGCCGATCATGGCCGGTAGAAAGGCCAACGGCGAAGGCACGATCTTCCAACGCGCCGACGGCCGCTGGTGCGGCGCCGGCTACGTCCTCGCAGCCGACGGCACCCGCAAGCGCATCTACGTCTACGGCGCCACCCGCCGCCAAGCGGCCGACAAGCTCGCCGAAAAGCTGGCCGACTCGAACCGTGGCCTGGTCGTGGCCGCCGACCCGAACCTCACCGTCGGCGAGTACCTGACCGCGTGGCTGACCGGCGTCGCCCGGCACCGGCTCCGCGCCACCACCTACGTCACGTACGAATCCCTGGTCCGCCGGTTCCTGATCCCCGGCCTCGGAACCGGGAAACTCGGCACGCTGACGGTTCGGGAGGTGCGGACGTTCCTCGACCGGCTGCCGAGTGTCTGCCAGTGCTGCGCGCAGGGATGGGACGCCGCCCGGAACCCGGCCCATCCGCTCAAGGCACGCCGGCCGCGCTGCTGCGCGATCGGCAAATGCTGCGGCAAGCACATCCGCCCGGCAACGGTCCGCTACATCCGGGCAGTCCTCTCGGCCGCCCTCGCCGACGGCGTCCGCGAAGACCTCCTCGGCCGCAACGTCGCCAGCTCGGTACGGCTCCCCACCCCGCGCAGCGACTTCCAACCGTTCACCGCCGGCGAGGCCCGCCGCTACCTCCTCGCCGCCGCCTACCACCGCCACGGCCCCCTGTTCGAACTGGCCCTACGCACCGGACTACGCCGGGGTGAACTGCTCGGCCTGCGCTGGGACGACATCGACCTCGACGCCGGGCACCTGTACGTGCGGCGCACCCTCGCCCGCACCCGAGGCGGCCCGACGTTCCAACCGGTCAAGACCCACCGCTCCGCGCGGCGCATCGTCCTGCCCCGCGACTGCGTCACCGCACTCAAGCGCTACCAAAGGCGGCAGGACATCGACCGGCGCGAGGCCGCCGACGAGTGGGCCGAAATCGGGCTCGTGTTCACCACCAGCACGGGCGGGCCGATAGACCCGGCCGCGGTGCACCGCCACCACCATGCCATCTGCGAACTCGCCGAGGTCCGCTACATCCGCTTCCACGACCTGCGACACACCTGCGCCACGCTGCTGCTGGAACAGGGCGTGGACCTGGTGACGATCAAGGACCTGCTCGGCCACGCACAGATTCACACCACCGCTGACATCTACTCCCACGTCCGGCTTCGCCTGCAACGCCACGCCGTCGAGTCCATGGACCAGGCGCTGCAACCCGACCAGCCCGACGACGACACCGCCTCCGACGACTGAACCCGACCACCGACAGAGCGCCCCGCTGGGATCACCGCCCCGGCGGGGCGCTCTCGTTGCTGTGGCGGCCGTCGGTCGGCTCGTAGGGCCAGGTGAAGAACCGCCGGTACAACGTTCCTGACGTGGTGGCGGGCATGTCCACGCACGCCTCGACGAAGAACCGCGACAGGTAGAGCATCAGCGACACCCGAGCCCCGGCGAATTCGGCCAACAGTTGACGTTTGCGGGTGAGGCACGGCCACGCCTGCCCACACCCCGCGCAGGTCCAGGCCGGGCGAACCGGCAGGTGCATCGACATCGCTGCTCAACCCTCCGGGCACGTCGGTGGTCTACGGTGGGAGGGCCGGGCACGCACCCGGGTATGAAGACTGCCGATCTTCGCGACCGGTCCCGGCCCTCCCGGAACAGCACCAGCCAGGTCCGGACTCGATGCACGTCCCCGCTGGGCCTGCCACCAGGATCAGCGGAAAGAGATGACCATGGAACCACCGCAGGGTCTTCCCCCGTCTACACCCGACACCGCCGACCTCGGTGCCCACCTGCGAGCCGCCCGCGAGGCTGCCGGACACAGCCTCGCCGGGATGGCCGCGCTCACCCACTTCAGCAAGCCCTACCTCGGCCTCGTCGAAACCGGCCGCCGCCCCGCCACCCCCGACGTCGTCGAACGCTACGAACACGCCCTCGGCGTGCCGATCGGCACCCCAGCAGACCCGGTCCGCCTCACCCATGAATGGCTCATCGGCGACCCACCCGTCCCCCGGCAGCTACGCGCCGGCCGTCGTATCGGCACAGGGCTCATCGAGACGCTGGAAGCCCGGGTGATTGAACTTCGCCACCTGGACGACACCGTCGGCAGCCGCACCCTGCTCCCCATCATCCGTGCCGAACTCGACCAGGCCGAACACCTCGCCCGCACCGCCTCCTACACCGATGCCTCCGGTAAAAGGCTGTACACCGTTATCGGTGAACTGGCCCAACTCGCCGGTTGGGTCGCCAGCGACGCCGGTCGCTACCCCGACGCCCAACGCCTCTACCTGTCCGGCGTCACCGCCGCCGAATCGGCAGGAGACAGGGCACTGGGCGCGCAGCTGCTGTCCAGCCTCGCCTACCAGATCACCAACGTCGGCAAACGTGAAGACGCGCTGCTCATTGCCCGCTCCGCTGTCACCGGTGCCCCCGAAGCCAGTCCACTTGTGCGGGCTCTGCTGCTGGAACGCCTCGCCTGGGCCGCCGCCCGGCTCCGCGACACCGACACCACCCGCCGTGCCCTCGACGCCGTCGACGACGCGTACGACCAGCGTTCCGGCAACGTCGCCGAGCCCGAATGGGTCTACTGGCTCAACCGGACCGAGATCGATGTCATGGCCGCCCGCTGCCTCATCGAACTCGGCCAACCCGCCACCGCCGAACCCCTGCTGACGCGAGCACTCGCCACCTACAACTGCGACCACGCCCGCGAGGTCGCTCTCTACCAAACCTGGCTCGCCGAAGGCCACGCTCGTGCAGGCGAGTTCGACGCCGCTCGCGCCGTCCTGCGCCGCATCGACAGCACTGCCATCGACGCCGGGTCCGCACGCCTCCACCGCCGCATCGCCGCCGTGGATCGCCTCATCGACCGTCGCGCACAGAAGAAGCCCGCCAACAGCACCAGACGGCCGACCGAGTAGACGCCCCGGCCGACGGCTCGCTCAGCCCGGCGTGCGCCCACGTTGCTGTCACGGCTGCTGTCAAAATCGCCAACAATCGATGAACTGCCGACGGGTAGTTAAGCGAAAGCCCAGATCCCTGCCAAGATCGACGCCATGACACCGCCGCAGCCACCGTAACAACGCCACACGTACTATGTGATGGCCGGCAACACTCCGGTGTTGGTACACAACTGCGGGGAGATAATCGCTGGCCCAAATTTGGGATCTCTCCGAGTGTCGGCAGCGAATCCGTCCGCATCTGAGGTTGCGGCTGCGCAGCACATGGCGGCTCGTGGAGGTAACGTTGTTCTTCGTGATCCGGTTGGCACAAGATCGGGAGGAATGACTAGCGATCTGCTGGTGGACGGTGTTGCGTGGGATGTCTATTCGCCAACAAGCCGATCCATCAACAACATCCTGACCAATGTTGCCAAGAAACATTCTCAGGTGAATGGGGGCGGCGTGGTCGTTGACCTTAGTGGCACGGGCTTGTCGGCAGGCCAGTTCGGCAATGCGCTGGGAAGAGTCAATGGGATGATCGGAAGCTGGGGCAAGCAGCCGATCGGTGGCTTGGAATTTATGGGCGGGTAGCGGTGGCCAAGATGATTTGTGCGTGCGGGACGATCCTAAGGGATGACGATCCCGACGACAGCCTGCTCTTGTTGTCTCGTCGTGAATTCGATGTGGATCTCGATAGCTCCCATCTATTCGGGTTGGCGAGAATTGTGCTGCACTGCCCAACATGTATGCGCCTTTGGGTTTTCTGGGAAGATGGAAAGGGGCCAACGGAGTACCTAGCCTCTCCGGAATTGCCAGATAATGCGCTCTGATGTAGCCATATCGAACGATGAGGCGAAGTGACGGTGAGTAGCGTGAGGGTGTGCAAGTTCGTAGTCGTTGGCCTGCGTTGCCGTCACGGTTGCCGTCAGCAACAGGGCATGAATCTCGATTCATCGATCATTGCGGGTCGTAAGATCGTCGGTGGCGTGCCGCGTAGCGGTGCGGCGTCGATCCCCGGAATCGCTCGTTGAGAGTGGCTGGTGAAGGGATCGCCACGGCCCTGGCTGGTCGATGGTCGGGCCTCGTGGTTGGTTCGGGTTGGTGGGCGTGCGCGCGGGGCCGGAACGGCTGTAGCGCGTGCGCGCGGCCCGGCGTAGCCGGGCCGTCTTGATCCTGTAGAGCAGTTTGAGCCAGTCGGATCTTGGTCGAGGGCCTTGGTCCGGCTGGCTTGCTGCTTCGGTGCGCGCGGTCGCGGCTGCTGCGGGGACGCTTGGCGGGCGGCGAGGGCTGGTCGCCGTGGGTGGCCCGTTGGAGGTGTCTGGGCTGTGGGCGAAGCTGCCTCGGTCGGCCCTGGTATTTGATCACTTCCCATGCGCTGCCTCGCTCGAGTCGCCGGCGGCACGCTGACCGTCAGCGACGAGTCTGCGACGAGTCCGTCGAGGTCCGCTTCATTCACCCCACCGAGTTCGACCACATCCCCATCCACGGCACCGTCCGACTCCGCCTCCACCACCACGCCGAGCACCGCGACGCCCCCTACCTCGGATGGCGCCACCCATCGATGCCTGACCGCTGAAGGGCGCGGACGTCTCTCCAGGTTGCCGTCACCGTCGCCGTCAACACTGATATTTGTCGATGCGTCGAGTTGGTGCCACAGGCGAAAGGCCAGGTGAAACGCCATGAACGCCTAAGTCGCACTGCGTGACGGGGTGAAAATCCCACACGTACTATGTGGGCTCTTCGAAGCTGAGCGGGGTTGGCGGGTGACGGCGACCCGGATATAGAGGGCTCGCAGCTCATCGGTGATCATCTGAGTGTCGAGTTCGGATGGTCACAAGTGAAGAGCTGCGAGCATGGTCAACGATACGACCCGGCTGCTGGGGCTGGACGGCCTGGTGGTGGAGCGGGTCGAGCTGGACGCCACCGGTGTCCCGGTGGTGGACTTGTCCACCGGTTGTGAGCAGGCGCGATGCTGCCCGAAGTGCGGGCAGCCGGCGGCCCGGGTCAAGCAGTGGACAACGACCCGGCCGCGAGACTTGCCGGTCGCAGGGCGGCCGGTGCGGCTGCGCTGGCGTAAACGGCGCTGGTACTGCCCGACCCCGGCCTGTCCGCGTCAGTCGTTCACCGAGCAGGTCGCCCAGGTGCCGGCCCGTGCCCGGCTGACCCTGCGATTACGGCAGGCGGCCGGGGCTGCGGTCGCCGACGCTGGCCGCACGATCGTGCAGTCGGCCCGCGATCACGGCGTCTCCTGGCCGGTCGTCGCGGCCGCGTTCACCACCCACGCCACTGCGGTGTTGCCGGACGAGCCGGAGCCGGTCGCGGTGCTCGGCATCGACGAGGTCCGGCGAGGAAAGCCGCACTGGATCTGGAACGCCCAAGCCGAATCCTGGACGGTCACGGCGGATCGCTGGCACGTCGGCTTCGTGGATCTGTCCGGCGGACAGGGGCTGCTCGCCCAGGTCGAAGGACGCACCACCGCCGCGGTCACCGGCTGGCTCGCCGCCCGCCGACCGGCCTGGCGCGAGCAGATCCAAGCGGTGGCGATCGACATGTGCACCGTGTTCAAGGCCGCGATCCGGCAGGTGCTGCCGCACGCGCTGCTGGTCGTCGACCATTTCCACGTCGTGCAGTTGGCCAACCGGGCCGTCACCGAGGTCCGCCGCCGGGTCACCCTCACCCAGCGCGGACGCCGCGGCCGCGGCACCGACCCGGAATGGCGGATGCGTAACCGGCTGACCCGCTCAGCTACGCGGATGCCCGCCAAGCACGTCGACCGCCTGGTCGACACCCTCGATGCCCTCCCGAGCACGATCGGCGCCCCGATCCTCACCGCGTGGAACGCCAAGGAAGACCTGCTCGACCTGCTCGCGACCGCCCGCACCCAACCCGACCGGGAACACGTCCACCGACTGCTGCACCGCTTCTACACCCGCTGCGCCGCCACCGACCTTCCCGAACTGCACCGACTCGCCACCACGATCGAGACCTGGTGGCCGCAGATCCACGCATTCCTGCACACCGGAATCACCAACGCCGGATCGGAAGGCACCAACCGCGTGATCAAGACCGTCGCCCGCGACGCCTACGGCTTCCGCAACCCCGAAAACCAGCGCCTACGCACCCGCACCGCGACCACCCGACGCCACCGCGGACACCTCAACCCCGCTTAACTTCGAAGAGCCACCATCGTTGCGAATCATCTTTCACGGATCGGTGCGATGGGTGCTGACGCGCCGTATAATCCCGCGATGATCAGTATCGTCTCGCGAGAAGTGGCTAACGGATCGCTGGGGCGGGCTTCTCAGAACTTCCTTAGGCACGAGCTTGTTGAACGATCCGCAGTTAAGTTTGGCGCTTCGCAGGATTCCGCTCACGCGTTTGCCCTCAGGATGCACCAACTGGGGCAGAATTATGCACCTGAGATCTATGAGCAATTTGGCGAGTGGTTCAGTCCCGCCATGAAGAGAGGTTGGCAGTAGGTTGACCGAGAAAAGGTTTGAGACGGAGGCGGGGTGGAAAATCTTGCTGCGTCATGACGAAGTCACTGCTCAAGTTCCAGATGTCCGGACTATTCGTACGTCCACGACGTCTATCTCAACTCAAGGCCGCAGACCCTTTAGGTGTTCGATTGAAATAAAGCGCAACATCGGTTCCATGATGCATCGAGCTCTACTTGGAGGTGAGTTTCACCCCGACGCCTCTACCGAATTGCAGTATATTGTTCGATGTAGCGAGGGGGCTGGCGTCGTGGAGGCGCCGTACAAGAGTGGCTTCGGTGGATCACTCCAGGTTGGATTGCCTCAGGAAATGGCCGAGGCGGTGTTGGGGATTTTTCGGCGCTTTAATCCCTGTGAAGAGCTGGGCTCGGGAACGCTGGTCGTAGACCGCTCTGCTTATGATGATGAGTCCTCGGTTATGACGTATCGTTTTGCGACGACGGTATTCTGCAGGGCTATTGTGGCGGGCGTTCTTCGGAGAAGTTTTGATGATTCATTCCTTGACCTTCCGAGCCTTGGGGAACTTTGGTGCGAAGGTCGAGGGTTGGCGTGATAAAGGAAGCAATTAATTGTTTCCTATGACTGCGGCGTAACTAGATAGGTGTCGTTTATTGGAATAATTTCGGCGCCGTCGCAGGGCTATTGCGTAGTCGCTTGAGTGCCGGCTGACCCGCGGGAACTCGCGGTCAACCGTCCGGTGCAGGTGGTCGGCTCGGCTGGGCACCGAAGCTGAGGTGGTGCGACCGAAGGCCCGTAGCTCCGTAGGCCGATAAACCGGGACCGCCACGACGGGGGCTGCGCTGGAGCTGACCTGCGAAAACGGACTATGCAAATAGCCCTGGGTGATGCCGGCGTGCGCGCGGGGCCGTAGGCCGTAGCGCGTGCGCGTGGGTCCGGCGTAGCCGGGCGCTCTTGATCCTGTAGAGCAGTTGTGAGCCAGCCGGATCTTGGTCGAGGGCCTTGGTCCGGCTGGCTTACTG
Source organism: Micromonospora sp. WMMD710 (assembly GCF_029626045.1). Lineage (NCBI taxonomy): Bacteria > Bacillati > Actinomycetota > Actinomycetes > Micromonosporales > Micromonosporaceae > Micromonospora > Micromonospora sp. WMMD710. Next base: position 348,967 of record NZ_JARUBD010000001.1, read on the forward strand.
CTTCGGCGTGCGCTGCCGGCTGCTGCGGGGGCGCTTGGCCGGTGGCGGGGTCTGGTTGCCATCGCTGGCCCGTTGGATGTGTGCGGGCTGCTGGGCGAAGTTGCCTCGGTCGGCCTGATATTTGACCACTTCGTCGATGAGGTCGTTGTTGGTGTCGGCGTGGCGCAGCGTCGTGCAGGGCTGCGTTCGTGTCGTCGGCGGTGCGGGCGTGGTGGTAGCGGATGGTGATGGCCTGCTGGTCGGCGAGGTAGGCGGCGACTCTGCGGCGGAGGTTGGGGTCGTCGATGGGTTCGTGGAGGACGCCGCCGCGTAGGAGGTCGAAGGCGTCGGGTGCACGAAGGTGCCTTTGCCGGCGACGCTGTAGGTGATGCGCCTACGACCTGTGGTCGCAGACTCGCCCCGACCAGGCTCCGCGACGCGCAGCGCACCCCCATGGCCGGCACGACCAAAACTTCTGTCCGTTTGAGCAAAAGTTGGCGTCGGGATTGCCGAAGCTCTGGACAGGCGGTGCGGAACGCTCCTACTGTGTCGGACACAACACATCGGCATTGCGTCGATGTGAACGAGTCCGATGACGAGGTGAGTCCCCGGTGCGCACCGTCGACCCCCTGCACGTTCGCCTGTTGCGGTTGCTCCGCGACGAGGGGGCCGTCTCCCGCGCCGAGCTGGGCGACCGGCTCCAGATGCCGCGCCCGCGCCTGCTGGCCGAGCTGGACCGCCTGGTCGCGCTCGGGTATGTCGCCGAGGCCGGCCTCGCCGCCTCCCGGGGTGGCCGCCGCTCCACGCTTGTCGAACTGAACCCGAACCTGCGCTTCGCCGCCGTCGACCTGGGTGCCAGCTCGATGGACGTCGAGGTGGTCAACGGTCGCCTCGAACCGGTGGCCCACTACGCCGAGCCGGCCGACATCCGCAACGGTCCGAAGGTGACCCTGCAACGGGTCAACGAGCTGCTGCACAAGGCCCGGGTCGACGGGGCGTACGAGCGACTGGACGCGGTGGGCATCGGCGTACCCGGGCCGGTGAGCTTCCGCGACGGCGTTCCGGTGTCGCCGCCGATCATGCCGGGTTGGGACCGGTTCCCGGTCCGCGAACTGCTCAGCCGCGAGCACGGCTGCCCGGCGGTGGTCGACAACGACGTCAACATCATGGCGATCGGTGAGCGCCACGGCGGTGTCGCCCACTCGGTGGACGACTTCCTCTTCGTGAAGATCGGCACCGGGATCGGCTGCGGTATCTACCTCACCGGCGAGGTCTACCGGGGCACCGACGGCTGCGCCGGGGACATCGGCCACATCCAGGTCGACTCGCACGGCCCGATGTGCTCGTGCGGCAACGTCGGCTGCCTGGAGGCGCTGTTCAGCGGCGCGGCACTGGCCAAGGACGCCACCGCCGCCGCCCGCAGTGGGGTGTCGCCGGCGCTGGCCGAACGGATGGCCCAGCGTGGTGTGGTCACCGCGTTGGACGTCGCCGAGGGCGCCGTCGAGGGCGACGTGACCTGTATCCAGCTCATCCGCGACGGTGGACGGCGGGTCGGCGGCGTGCTCGCCGGCCTGGTCAGCTTCACGAACCCGTCGATGATCGTGATCGGCGGCGGGTTGGCCCAGCTCGGGCACATCCTGCTCGCCGAGATTCGCAGCGTGGTCTACCGCCGGTCGCTGCCGCTGGCCACCGGCAATCTTCCCGTCGTGCTCTCCGAGCTTGGTGGTCGCGCCGGCGTCGCCGGTGCCGCTGTCCTCGCCAGCGACGTCGCCTTCGGGGAAGCCGCATGACGCTGACCGAGATTCCGTCGTGAGCGAGGAGGAGACCGTGGCCCTGCCCGAGGAGACCACCGCCACCGACCCGGCCGAGGTCGGCGTCGAGGCACCGCTGGTCGAGGCTCCGCCCGACACCGTCGCGGGCGAGGTGGTCCTGCGCCTCACCGACGTGGTCAAGACCTTCCCCGGCGTACGCGCCCTCGACGGTGTCCAACTTGAGGTACGCGCCGGCGAGGTGCACTGCCTGCTGGGGCAGAACGGCGCCGGCAAGTCCACCCTGATCAAGGTGCTCTCCGGTGTGCACCAGCCGGACTCCGGGCAGGTGCAGTGGCGCGGCGAGCCGGCCACCTTCGCCAACCCGCAGGCCGCGATGAAGGCCGGCATCGCCACCATCTACCAGGAACTCGACCTCGTCGAGGACCTGTCGGTCGCGGAGAACGCCTTTCTCGGTCACGAGCACCGCCGGTTCGGGTTCGTCCGGCGGGGCCGGATGGCCCGGCAAACCCGGCAGATCCTGAGCCGGCTCGGCCACGGCGAGATCCCGCCGGGCCGGATGGTCCGGTCGCTGCCGGCCGCCGGCAAGCAGATCGTCAGCATGGCCCGTGCGCTGTCGCACGAGGCCCGACTGATCATCATGGACGAGCCGAGCGCGGTGCTGGCGCACGACGAGGTCGGCAACCTGTTCCGGATCATCCGGGAGCTGACCGCGCAGGGCATCGCCGTCATCTACATCTCCCACCGCCTGGAGGAGATCCGCGAGATCGGCGACCGGGTCACCGTACTCAAGGACGGCCGGACCACGGCGGCGAACCTGCCGGCGCGCGACACCCCGACCCGCGACCTGGTCAGCCGGATGACCGGCCGGACCATCGAGTACGTCTTCCCGGACCGCCCCGTCGACGAGGGCACCGGCGCCGACCTGCTCCAGGTGGAGGGGCTGACCCGCACCGGAGAGTTCGCCGACGTCTCGCTGAACGTGCGGGCCGGGGAGATCGTCGGCATCGCCGGCCTGGTCGGCTCCGGTCGTTCCGAGCTGCTGGAGACCATCTACGGCGCCCGCCTCGCGGAGGCCGGCTCGGTGCGGATGGACGGGAAGGTCCTGCGTCCCGGCGTCGGCGCGGCGGTACGCGCCGGCATGGGCATGGCCCCGGAGGAACGCAAGAGCCAGGCGCTGCTGCTCGGCGAACCGATCTACCGCAACGTCACGCTGGCCACCTTCGGCCGGTACGCGCGGCTCGGCTTCACCGACGCCGCCAAGGAACGCGCCGAGGCGAACCGGATCGCCGACAGCCTGGAGCTGCGGCCCCGGGACGTCGACCGGCCGGTACGCACACTGTCCGGCGGCAACCAGCAGAAGGTGGTGGTCGGGCGGTGGTTGCTCGGCGGCACCAAGTTGTTGCTGCTCGACGAGCCCACCCGGGGCGTGGACGTGGGTGCCCGGGCCGAGCTCTACCAGGTCATCCGGTCGTTGGCCGCCCAGGGCGTCGGGGTGCTGCTGGTCTCCAGCGAGGTGCCCGAGGTGCTGGGCCTGGCCGACCGGGTGCTGGTGATGCGGGAAGGGCGGGTCGTCCGCGAGGCCGCGGCCGGCGAACTCGACGAGAACACCGTGCTCGACCTCGTGATGGCGGGGTCCTTGATGGAAGGCGCACCGGCATGAGCGACGCGACTCCCTCTCCCACCGCGACACCGGAGCGCCCGCAGCTTCCGGCGCAGTCGCCGCCGGTGGACCCGGCGGAGACGGCGGTGGCCAGTGACAAGGCGGCGGGTACGGGCCGGCTCTCCTGGTGGCGGGGGGACGGCGGCGACGGTGCCAAGCGGAACCTCGGCCTGATCGGTGTGCTGGCCGCGCTCATCGTGGTCGGCGCGATCACCAAGCCGGACCTCTACGGCGACCCGAACTGGGTGTGGAACAACGTCCTGGCCATCCTGCAGCTCGCCTCGGTCGTCGGGGTGGTCACGGTCGGCATGACCTTCGTGATCATCGGCGGCGGCATCGACCTGTCGGTCGGGGCGATCGTCGCACTGGCCGGCGTCTGGTGCACCACGGTGGCCACCCAGAGCTACGGCGCCGGCGGCATGATCTTCACCGCCCTCGCCGTCGGCATCTGCGTCGGCCTGGTCAACGGCGTCCTCATCTCGTACGGCCGCCTGGTGCCGTTCATCGCGACGCTCGCGATGCTGGTGGCCGCCCGCGGACTCGCGGCGTCCATCTCCAACAAGCAGACCCAGGTGTCGAGCAGCACCTTCATCAACGACATCGCCGCCCGCAAGGTGCTGGGGATCCCGATCCTCGTCTACATCCTCGGCGCGGTGGTGGTGGCCGGCTGGATCCTGCTCAACCGGACGACCTTCGGCCGGCGGACCATCGCCGTCGGCGGTAACCCGGAGGCGGCCCGCCTGGCCGGCATCAACGTCCGCCGGCACACCATGCTGCTCTACGCGCTGTCCGGTCTCTGCTGCGGCATCGCCGCCATCATGCTCACCTCGCAGGCCACCTCGGCACAGGCGGCAATGGCCAACCTGTACGAGCTGGACGCGATCGCCGCGGCGATCATCGGCGGGACGTTGCTCAGCGGGGGCCGCGGCACGATCGTCGGCTCGCTGCTCGGCGTCATCATCTTCGCCACGATCACGAACCTCTTCGCCATCAACGGCCTCTCCATCGAGGCGCAGAACATGGTCAAGGGCGGCATTATCGTCGCCGCCGTCCTGATCCAGCAGTTCCAGTTCAAGTCCGTCACTCGGCTCCTCGCGCGGAACAGGGTCACCACCGCAACCTGACGCACCGCACCGTTGTCCCTGGCGACGTCGAGAACTTCGACAGTGGCCGGGCCTCGCACACCCTCACCCATACAGAAACCGCTCCCAGGAGGTCGTTCATGACCCAGCACAGTCGCGACCTGTCGCGCCGCCGGTTGCTCTTCGGTGGAGCCGCAGTGGGCGCCGCCACCCTGCTGACCGCCTGCACCAGCAACGAGACCCCGGCTGCCAGCACCCAGACCAAGGCCGCCGGAAACAGCGAAGGCAACAACGCCCCGGGCAAGAAGGTCGTCATCGGCTTCTCCGCCCCGGCCGCCGACCACGGCTGGATGGGCGCGATCCACGCCAACGCCAAGGCCCAGGCCGCCGCCTACTCGGACGTGGAGTTCAAGGAGGTCGACGGTGGGTCGAACTCCGAGGCCCAGCGCTCCACGCTCGGCACGCTGATCGCCCAGAAGCCGGACATCATCGTCGTGCTGCCGCACGACGGCAAGGAGGTCAACGCCGTTGCCCTCCAGGCGATGCAGGCGGGCATCCCGATCGTGAACCTCGACCGGGCCTTCCCCGACGCGCTGGCCTCGCGGCTGGTCATCAAGGGCGACAACTACGGCATGGGCGTCTCCGCCGGGCACTTCATCGGCAAGCAGCTCAAGGACAAGGGCGTCGCCAACCCGGTGATCGGTGAGATCGCCGGTCTGGAGATCCCGCTGACCGTCGAGCGCAGCGCCGGCTTCGCCGCGGCCCTGGCGACCTACGGGTTCAAGGTGGGCAACCGCCGCTCGGCCGAGTTCACCTCGGACAGCGGTCAGCGCGAGGCGGCCCAGCTGCTCCAGGCGCTGCCGAAGATCGACGCGATCTGGAACCACGACGACGACCAGGGCATCGGTGTGCTCGCGGCCATCAAGCAGGCCAACCGGTCGGAGTTCTTCATGGTCGGTGGCGCGGGGTCCAAGCTCGCGATCGACGCCATCAAGGCGGACAACACCGTGCTCAAGGCGACGGTCACCTACAACCCGTCGATGGCGTCCTCGGCGGTCTCGCTCGCGCGGCTCATCGCGCAGGGTCGGGGCCTGGGCGACCTGACGGAGCTGCAGGTGCCCAAGGAGGTGACCCTCGCCTCCGAGACGATCACCAAGGAGAACGCGAGCAGCTACGACAAGCTCGGGTTCTGACATACCGGGGGGAGACCCACCTTGTCCACGACAGACAGAGAACTGCGGATCGGCATGGTCGGTTACGCGTTCATGGGCGCCGCGCACTCACAGGCGTGGCGCACCGTGAACCGCGTCTACGACCTGCCGGCGCGGGCCCGAATGGCGCTGATCTGCGGCCGGGACACACCGAAGGTGGCCGAGGCCGCCGACCGGCTCGGCTGGGACGCGTACACGACGGACTGGCGTGACCTGATCAACCGGGACGACATCGACGTGGTCGACGTCTGCACGCCGGGCGACAGCCACGCCGAAATCGCGCTCGCCGCGTTGGCCGCCGGTAAGCACGTCCTGTGCGAGAAGCCGTTGGCGAACACGGTGGCCGAGGCACGGGCGATGACCGCCGCGGCGGAGACAGCCCGGGCCGCCGGGGTGCGGTCGATGTGCGGGTTCAACTACCGCCGGGTCCCCGCGGTCACGATGATGCGCCAGCTGGTCGCCGACGGACGACTCGGGGTGATTCGACACGTCCGAGCGACGTACCTGCAGGACTGGATCGTGGATCCGCAGTTCCCGCTGGTCTGGCGGTTGCAGAAGGACAGGGCGGGCTCCGGCGCGCTGGGTGACATCGGTGCGCACATCATCGATCTGACCCAGTTCGTCACCGGCCAGCGGATCACCGGGGTCAGCGCCGTCACCGAGACCTTCGTCAAGGAACGGCCGCTGCCGGCCGAGTCGAGCGGTCTGGCGGCCACGGTGGACGGCGGCACGTCGCCCACCGGGCCGGTCACCGTCGACGACGCCGCGGTCTTCGTGGCCCGGCTGGACGGCGGCGCACTGGCCACGTACGAGGCGAGCCGCTTCGCCACGGGCCGCAAGAACGCCCTGCGGGTCGAGATCAACGGCTCGCTCGGCAGTGTGATCTTCGACCTGGAGCGCCTCAACGAGCTGGAGTTCTACGACGCCACCCGGCCCGCCCTGGAACAGGGGTTCAGCCGGATCCTGGTGACCGAGGGCGATCACCCGTACATGTCGGCGTGGTGGCCTCCGGGTCACATCATCGGCTACGAGCACTCCTTCACGCACGAGATGCGTGACTTCATCGAGGCGGTCGCCACCGGCGTCGACCCGACTCCATCCTTCGCCGACGCGTTGCAGGTCCAGCTCGTGCTGGACGCGGTGACCCGTTCGGCGGAGGTCGGTTCCTCCTGGACCGAGGTGGAGCCGACCCTGGCCGCGGTGGCCGTCTGACACTGACCATCCGCGACGGCGGTGTGTAGGCACCGTTGTCGCCCGACCGGCTTTCCGGAGCCGACCGGCGAGGGACCGGCCGCGGTTTGCGCCCCGCGGCCGGGACGAGGTCGGCGCCGGAGGGCGTGCGGCCGGGCCGTACGGCCCGGTGGCGCACGAGCAGAACGGTTGTCCGGTGTGGCCGGACCGGGATTCCCCGGCCGCACCGGAGGACCGCCACCATTCCCGGCGATCCGGAGGACCTGACGGTTCCGCCGGCCTGAGACGTCCGGTCGAGGCATGCCAACGCCCTGACCGGCCGGATGCGGGGGAGGCAGGGTCGAGACGCCGACCGACCCTGCCTACCAGCCCCGTCTGCCCGCACCCGCACCGGGAACCGGTCCGGCGTCGTCGCCGCCGACGCCGACGTCGGACCGGGTGCCGTCCCGGTGCGAGGCGGGCGGGCGGGGCCCATCCGCCCAGGGCGTATCTTTCCGAACAATATTCGGATATTCCTATATTTAATCACACCGACGGTTCCTCCTGAACGGGAAGGAGCACCATGCGAACGGGTGTCTGGTTGGTGGGAGCGCGCGGTTCGGTCGCGACCACCAGCATCGTCGGAGGGCTCGCGCTGCGAGCCGGCCTGGCCGGGCCGACCGGCTGCGTCACGGAACTGCCCGAGCTGCGCGGCCCCGCCCTGCCGTCCTTCGCCGATCTGGTCTTCGGCGGGCACGACCTGGCCACGACCCCGCTGTGCAAGCGCGCCGAGGCGCTGGCCGACGCCGGGGTCGTCCCCGGCAGGCTCGTCGCCGCGCTCCCCGACGAGCTGACCGCCGTCGAGCAGGAGCTGCGCCCCGCGCCCACCGGCGCCACCCAGGCCGACCGGGCCGCCGCCGTGGTCCACGACCTCACCGGCTTCCGCGAACGGCACGGGTTGGACCGGGTGGTGGTGGTCAACGTCTCCGCCACCGAACCGACCCCCCGGCCGCACCCCGGGCACGCCGATCCCGACGCGCTGCGCGCCGCGCTCGCCGGCCCGGACGAGGTGCTGCCACCCAGCTCCCTGTACGCGTACGCGGCGCTGCTCGCCGACTGCCCGTACGTCGACTTCACCCCGTCCACCGGGCTGCGGCTGCCGGCGCTCACCACGCTGGCCGAACAGCTGCGCCTGCCGTACGCCGGGCACGACGGCAAGACCGGGGAGACCCTGGTCAAGTCGGTGCTCGCGCCGATGTTCGCGATGCGCAACCTGGCCGTGCGCTCCTGGTCCGGGATGAACCTGCTCGGTGGCGGCGACGGCGCCACCCTCGCCGACCCGGCCGCCAACGCGGCGAAGGTGCAGAGCAAGCAGCGGGTGCTCGGCGAGACGCTGGGCTACGTCCCGCAGGGCAACACCCGGATCGAGTACGTCGAGGAGCTGGGCGACTTCAAGACCGCCTGGGATCTGATCACGTTCGCCGGCTTCCTCGGCACCGGCATGCGGATGGAGTTCACCTGGCACGGCTGCGACTCCGCGCTGGCCGCGCCACTGGTGCTCGACCTGGCCCGGCTCACCGCCGCGGCGCACGCCGCCGGGCACGTCGGGCCGCTGGCCGACCTGGGCTTCTTCTTCAAGGACCCGTTGGGTGCCCCCACCCACTCGCTGGCCGAGCAGTGGGCCCGACTGACCGACTTCACCCGGCAGCTGCACGCCGGCCGGGACGGTGGCCATGACCACGCTGGCTGACGTCGCCGAACTGGTCCGGGCGCCGGCGGCGCTGTCGGTGCCGGGTGACGTGATCGCCGGAGCGGCGGCGGCCGGCGCGCTCGGCCCGCGTACCCCCGCTCTGGCCGGCGCATCGGTCCTGCTCTACTGGGCCGGCATGGCCGCCAACGACTGGGCCGACCGGCGCCTGGACGCCGTCGAGCGGCCCGAGCGGCCGATCCCCAGCGGCCGGGTCACCCCGGCCGTCGCGGTCGGCCTCGCCGCCGGCCTCACCGCCGCCGGCGTGGGCCTGGCCGCCGCCGTGGGCGGGCGCCGCGCCGCCACGCTCGCCGTGCCCCTGGCCGCCACCATCTGGGGGTACGACCTGCTGGCCAAGAACACCGCCGCCGGGCCGGCCGTGATGGCCGCCTGCCGCGGGCTGGACGTGCTGCTCGGCGCGTCCGGCGGGCGGCTGACCCGGGCGCTGCCGGCGGCGGCGACCGTCGCCGCGCACACCTGGACGGTCACCGCCCTGTCCCGCCGTGAGGTCACCGGCGCCGACGCCGCCCTGCCGATGCGCACCCTCGCTGGCACCGCCATGGTCGCCGCCAGCGCCGCCGTCGCCGCGCCCGGCGCCCGCCGCGCAGCCGCCCGAGTCGACGAGCGGTCCGGTGCGACCGAGCGGGCCGGTGCCGTCGGCGAGGTCGGTGTCCGCGCGAGGCGCACCCGGTCGGCCGGGATCGCGGCCGCGCTGCCCGCCGTGCTGGCCGGCTGGTACGCCGCCCGCTACGGCGCGGCCCAGGTCGAGGTGGTGCGTGATCCGTCGGCCGGACGGGTCCGTGCCGCCGTCGGCGCGGGGATCACCGGACTGCCCGCCCTGCAGGGGGCGCTCACCGCCCGGGGCGGCGCTGGCCTGCTCGGGTTGGCCGTCGCCGCGGCGGCACCGCTGGGCCGGCGGCTCGCTCGGAAGATGTCCCCGACATGACCGTGCCCCAGCCGCGACCACCGGTCGCCGACGCGACGACGCTGCGCCTCGGGTACGGCACGAACGGCTTCGCCAACCACCGACTCGACGACGCGCTCGCCGTCATCGCCGACCTCGGCTATGTCGGGGTGGCGCTCACCCTGGACCACGACCACCTCGACCCGTTCGCGCCGGGGCTCACCCGCCGGATCGCCGCGGTTGGCCGACGGCTGAGTGAGCTGGGCCTCGCGGTGGTCATCGAGACCGGCGCCCGCTACCTGCTCGACCCGTGGCACAAGCACGCCCCGACGCTGCTGCACGACGACCCGACCCGACGGATCGAGTTCCTGCGTCGGGCCGTCCGCGTCGGCGCCGACCTCGGCGCGGAGGCGGTGTCGTTCTGGGCCGGCGTACGCCCCGAGTCGGTGTCGCCGCAGTGCGCGTGGGACCGGCTGGTCGCCGGCTGCGCCACCGTCGTCGACGCCGCCGACACCGCCGGCGTCACCCTCGGCTTCGAACCGGAGCCGGGGATGCTGGTGCAGGACATCGCCGACTGGCGGCGCCTGCGTGCCGCGCTCGACGCACCGGCCCGCTTCGGCATCACCCTCGACATCGGACACTGCCGGTGCCTGGAGCCGTGGCCGGTCCCGCAGTGCGTCGCCGAGGTGGCCGACCACCTGGTCAACGTGCAGATCGACGACATGCGTCGGGGCGTGCACGAGCACCTGGAGTTCGGCACCGGCGAGATCGACTTTCCGCCGGTGCTGGCCGCCCTGGCCGAGGCCGGCTATCGCGGACTGGTCGCCGTCGAGCTGCCCCGGGACTCGCACGCCGCGCCCGCCGTCGCCGCCCGCTCGATCGAGTTCCTGCGCGCCGCCGGGCAGACCGCCGCCGGGCAGACCGTGGCCGGGAGCGCCACCACGAGCACGGTGGCGACCGCCGGGTCCACCGACGGCGAGACAACCACCGCCGCCCTTTGCTCTGCTTCACCGGACGCAACACCTGCCGTCCGCTATCCGGACAGCGACCGTTGCGTGGGGTGAAGCAGAGCAAAGGACGCGCCTGAGGCACTCGGGCCGCCGGGTGCCTGCGGAGCAGCACGAGGGAGGAGACGGGATGACACCGGATTCACTACGGGCCGCGCTGCGGGGCGTACCCGATCCCGACTGGCTGGACACGGCGCTGCGCCGGGTCGCGGCCGAACCCACCGCGATCACCCGGCTCTTCCCCGCCGCCGCCCGGCGCTGCGGGCGCGGGCCGCTGCCCGACGCCCCCGGTTGGACGGCCGACGACGCGGCCCGGGTGCTGCTGCTGACCGCGCTGCCCGGCGACCACGCCGCGTACGCCGAAACCCTCTACCAGCACGGTGACGCGGCCGAGCGGCGGGCCGTGCTGCGCGCTCTGCCGCTGCTGCCGATCGGCGCCGCCGGGGTGCCCCTGCTGCACGACGCGATCCGGACCAACGACACCCGACTGGTCGCCGCCGCCCTCGGCCCGTACGCCCGGCACCTCGACCCGGCCGCCTGGCGACAGGCGGTGCTCAAGTGCGTGTTCAGCGGCGTACCCCTGACCGCCGTGGCCGACCTGGACACCCGGGCCGACGGTGAGCTGGCCGCGATGCTGGCCGCGTTGGCCGCCGAACGCCACGCCGCCGGCCGCGAGCTGCCCGCCGACGCCACCGACCTGCTCGACCGGCTCACCGCCGCACTGCCCCGGGAGGCGTGACATGCGCATCTTCGACCCCCACATCCACATGACCTCACGCACCACCGACGACTACGAACGGATGGCCGCCGCCGGGGTGCGCGCGGTGGTGGAGCCGGCGTTCTGGCTGGGTCAGCCGCGTACCAGCGCCGCCTCGTTCACCGACTACTTCGACTCGCTGATCGGTTGGGAGCCGTTCCGGGCCGGGCAGTTCGGGGTACGCCACTTCGCCACCATCGCGCTGAACCCCAAGGAGGCCAACGACCCGCGCTGCCGGCCGGTGCTCGACCTGCTGCCCCGCTACCTGGACAAGGACGCGGTGGTGGCGGTCGGCGAGATCGGCTACGACTCGATGACCCCGGAGGAGGACGAGGCGTTCGCCGCGCAGCTCGCCCTCGCCGTGGCGCACGACCTGCCGGCCCTGGTGCACACCCCGCACCGGGACAAGGCGCGCGGATGCGAGCGAACCCTCGCCGTGGTCGCCGAATCCGGCATCGACCCGGGGCGCGTGGTGGTCGACCACCTCAACGAGGTGACCGTCAAGTTGGTCCGCGACAGCGGCTGCTGGCTGGGCTTCTCGATCTACCCGGACACCAAGATGACCCCGTCCCGGATGGTCGAGCTGCTGCGCGAGTACGGCACGGACCGGATGCTGGTCAACTCGGCCGCCGACTGGGGGCGCTCCGACCCGCTGCTGACCCGGGCGACCGGCGAGGCGATGCTGCAGGCCGGGTTCAGCGACGACGACGTCGACACCGTGCTGTGGCGCAACCCGGTGCAGTTCTACGGGCAGTCCGGTCGGCTCGACCTCAGCGACCTGGAGGTCACCGCCGTGGACCCGCAGACCGGCAACTCGATCCTGCGCGGCGGCAGCTGATGCGGCTGCGACATTCCGGCGGCGACACCGTCCACCTCGGCTACTGCACGAACGTGCACCCCGCCGAGGACCTCGCCGGCATCCTCGGTCAACTCGACACCTACGCCGTGCCGGTCCGCGAGGGACTCGGCAGCGACCTGCTCGGCCTCGGCCTGTGGCTGGCCGCCCCGGTCGCCGCCGAGCTGGCCGCCGACCCGGCGCTGCGCCGCCGGTTGCGCACCGAGCTGGACGCGCGCGGGCTGGAGGTGGTCACCCTCAACGGCTTTCCCTACGCGGCGTTCCAGGCACCGGTGGTCAAGCAGGACGTCTACCACCCGGACTGGACCACCGAGCAGCGGCTGACGTACACCCTGGATCTGGCCCGGGTGCTCGCCGACCTGCTGCCCGACGACGCCGCCCGGGGCTCGATCTCCACGCTGCCGCTGGCCTGGCGGCAGCCCTGGGACACCGACCGGGCCGACGCCGCCCGACGCCGGCTCGACCAGCTCGCCGCCGGCCTGGCCGCGGTGCAGCGCGACACCGGCCGGCAGGTCCGGGTCGGCTTCGAACCGGAGCCCGGCTGCGTGGTGGAGAGCACCGACCAGGCCGCCGCGCTGCTGTCCGGGATGGACACCGAACGCCTGGGTGTCTGCGTCGACCTGGCCCACCTGGCCTGCGCCTGGGAGGAGCCGACCGAGGCACTCGACCGGCTGCGGGCGGCCGACCTGCCCGTGGTGAAGGTGCAGGTCTCCGCCGCCGTCGAGGCCACCGACCCGGCCGGTGACGCCGACGAGCTGCACCGCTGGGTGGAGCCACGCTTCCTGCACCAGACCCGGGGGGCCGGCTGCGCCGTGGGCGGCGACCCGGCCGACCCGGCGTACGCGGCCGACGACCTCGACGAGGCGCTGGAGCGGGCGCTGCCCGGCCCGTGGCGGGTGCACTACCACGTGCCCCTGCACGCCCCACCCGAGGAACCGCTCGGCTCGACCCTGCCCGTTCTGCGCGCCGCGCTGAGAGCGCTCTACACCGGCCCGGCCGCCGGCTGCGACCACCTCGACGTCGAGACGTACACCTGGGGGGTGCTGCCGGCCGCACGACGGCCGGGCACCGACGCGGAGCTGGCCGTCGGCATCGCCGCCGAGCTGGCCTTCGCCCGCAACGAACTGGTCAGCCTCGGGCTGACCCCGGAGAACACCGTGACCGCGGGAGTGACGAGATGAGCCGACGACTGGTGGTGCTCGACGTGGTGGGGCTGACCCCGCGACTGCTGGCACACATGCCCCGGCTGCGCGGAGTCGCCGACGGCGGCTTCCGGGCCGAGTTGGGCACCGTGCTGCCCGCGGTGACCTGCTCGGTGCAGTCCACCTTCCTGACCGGCGAGCCGCCCAGCGGGCACGGCATCGTCGGCAACGGGTGGTACTTCCGGGACCTGGGTGAGGTGCTGCTGTGGCGGCAGCACAACGCGCTGGTCGGCGGGGAGAAGCTCTGGCAGGCGGCCCGCCGGGCCGAGCCCGGCTACACCGTCGCCAACGTCTGCTGGTGGTACGCGATGGGCGCGGACGTCAACTGGACGGTCACCCCGCGCCCCGTGTACTACGCCGACGGGCGCAAGGAGCCGGACTGCTACACCGACCCGCCGGAACTGCACGACGCGCTCACCGGCCGGCTGGGCACGTTCCCGCTGTTCACCTACTGGGGGCCGACCGCCGGGCTGCCGTCGTCGCGGTGGATCTGCCAGGCGGCCGAGCAGATCCTGGCCGACGTGTCACCCGACCTGACCCTGGTCTACGTCCCGCACCTCGACTACGACCTGCAACGCTTCGGTCCGTCGTCGGCCCAGGCCGCCGCCGCTGCGGCCGAACTGGACGCGGTGCTCGGGCCGCTGCTGGACGCCGCCCGCGCCCGTGACGCCACCGTGGTGGTGCTGTCCGAGTACGGCATCACCGACGTGTCCCGGCCGGTGGACGTCAACCGGCTGCTGCGCGCCGAAGGGTTGCTGCGGGTGCACACGCAGGCCGGCATGGAGTACCTCGACCCGTGGACGTCGAAGGCGTTCGCGGTCGCCGACCACCAGGTCGCGCACGTCTACGTCAAGGACCCGGCCGACGTGCCGGCGGTGGCGAAGCTCTGCGCCGGGCTGCCCGGGGTGGCCGAGGTGCTCGACGCCGACGGCAAGGCCGCGCACGGGCTGGACCACGAGCGCGCCGGTGAGCTGGTGCTGGTGGCCGAGCCGGACTCCTGGTTCACGTACTACTACTGGTTGGACGACGCCCGCGCACCGGACTTCGCCCGGCTCGTCGAGATCCACCGCAAGCCCGGGTACGACCCCGCCGAGCTGTTCTTCGACCCGGCCAACCCCGGGGCGGCCAAGCTGCGGGCGGCCGCCGCGCTGGCCCGCAAGAAGGTCGGCATGCGGTACCTGATGAGCGCGATCGGCCTGGACGCCGGAGCGCGCGCGGTACGCGGCTCGCACGGGCGGCTGCCGGACGACCCGGCGGACGCCCCGGTGCTGCTCTGCTCCGACCCCACCGCCGCCCGTGACCGGATCGCGGCCACCGAGGTCAAGGAGTTGTTGCTGGAGCTGGCCGGGCTGAGTTCCGGTGGCGGGTCGGGGGAGGGGTCGTGACGGTCACCGTCGCGCCCACTGACACGAGCGGATTGCGGGCGCGCTTCGACGCCGAGCTGGCGGCGTTCCTCGACCGGCAGGGGCCGGACTGGCCGGACGGCGCGCCGCGCGGGGTGTTCACCGCGCTGCAACGGTTCGTGCTGGCCGGTGGGAAACGGCTGCGCCCGCTCTTCTGCTACTGGGGTTGGCGCGGCGCGGGCGCCGCCGACGGCACCCCGATCGTGGTGGCGGCGGCGGCCCTGGAGCTGTTCCACGCGTTCGCGCTGATCCACGACGACATCCTCGACGGCAGCGACCGCCGCCGGGGTGAGCCGTCGGTGCACCGGCTCTTCGCCGACCTGCACGCGCGCTCGTCGTGGCGTGGCGACCCCGAGGCGTACGGGCGCAACACCGCGCTGCTCTGCGGGGATCTCTGTGCGGCCTGGTCGGATCAGATGTTCCACGAGTGTGGCCTGGGCACCGAGCAGGTGCACCGGGGTTACGGCGTGTTCGCGCTGATGCGTACCGAGGTGATCGCGGGGGAGTACCTGGACCTGGTCTCCGGGGTGGGCGACGGCTCGGTGGCCAGCGCGCTCACCGTGATCCGGATGAAGGCGGCCCGGTACACGGTCACCCGACCGTTGCAGATCGGCGCGGCGCTGGCCGGCGGAGGGCCGGAGCTGATCGACGCGCTGGGCGAGTTCGGTGACCCGCTGGGCGACGCGTTCCAGCTCCGCGACGACGTGCTGGGCGTCTTCGGTGATCCGGCGGTGACCGGCAAGTCGGTGCTGGACGACCTGCGCGAGGGCAAGCCCACGGTGATGATGGCGCTGGCCCGGAGCGCCGCCGACCGGACGCAGACCGCGCGGCTGCGGGAGCTGTTCGGCAATCCCGGGTTGGACGCCGAGGGCGCGGCGGAGCTGCGCGCGATCATCGAGCAGACCGGCGCCCGGGACCGGATCGAGCAGATGATCCGGGTCCGTACCGAGGCGGCGTTGACGGCCCTGGAGAGCGCGGAGGTGGCCGAGGGGGCCCGGTCCGCGCTGATCGCGTTGGCCGCGCAGGCGATCGACCGCCGCGCCTGATCCGGCTGACTTTCAGCCAAATCGACGAAAGTTGATGCCGGATCATCGGAAGGTATGGACACATCGACACGCGCAATTTAGTGTCGTGGCCAACACGACAATGTTTCGTCGAGGTGAACCGGCGGCGCGGTAACCCATCGACCCCCACCACTCACCGCTACGGCATCCGGCGCGACGGCGCGCGCCCGGCCTGGCAGTCATTCGTCAGGAAGGGACAGCACAGATGTCCATGAAGGACGCTCCCCACCACCGGTCCCGACGATGGTTCTCCGCCGGATCGGCCCTGCTGCTCGCAGTCGCGGCCGGCACGGTCGCACTCGTGGCCGGCTCGACACCGGCCCAGGCGCACACGATCAACGCCACCGACTTCCAGCAGGTCGAGCTCGCCCGCGGTGTGGCCGACATGGGTGAGCCGATGTCGCTGGCCGTGCTGCCGGACCGCTCCGTCCTGCACACCGCCCGCAACGGCACCCTGCGCCGCACCGACGCGGGCGGCACCACCTCCGTGATCGGCACCCTGTCGGTCTACAACCACGACGAGGAGGGGTTGCAGGGCGTCGGGGTCGACCCGAACTTCGCCAGCAACCGGCAGATCTTCCTCTACTACGCCCCGCCGCTGTCCACCCCGGGCGGCGACGCGCCGGCCACCGGCACCGACTTCTCGGCCTGGGACGGAGTGAACCGCCTCTCCCGGTTCACCCTCAACGCCGACTTCACGCTCAACCAGTCCAGCAAGGTCGACGTGCTCGACGTCCCGGCCAACCGGGGCCTGTGCTGCCACGTCGGCGGGGACATCGACTTCGACGCCGCGGGCAACCTCTACCTGTCCACCGGCGACGACACCAACCCGTTCGAGTCCTCCGGCTACTCGCCGCTGGACGAGCGGACCAACCGCAACCCGGGGTACGACGCGCAGCGCAGCGCCGGCAACACCAACGACCTGCGCGGCAAGATCCTGCGGATCAAGGTGAACGCCAACGGCACGTACTCCATCCCGTCGGGCAACCTGTTCGCGCCCGGCACGGCCAAGACCCGGCCGGAGATCTACGCGATGGGGTTCCGCAACCCGTTCCGGATCAGCGTCGACAAGGCCACCGGCGTCGTCTACGTCGGTGACTACGGGCCGGACGCCGGCTCCACCAGCTCCACCCGCGGGCCGTCCGGGCAGGTCGAGTTCAACCGGGTCGCCGCACCGGGCAACTACGGCTGGCCGTACTGCACCGGCACCAACACCACCACCGAGACGTACAACGAGTGGGACTTCGCCACCAACGCCAGCGGTGCGAAGTACAACTGCACCGGCGGGCCGACCAACAACTCGTTCCGCAACACCGGCCTGACCACCCTGCCGCCGGCCCAGCCGGCCTGGATCCGGTACGCCGGAGACGCCGGCACCCCGACCGAGTTCGGCGGCGGCTCCGAGTCGCCGATGGGCGGCCCGGTCTACCGGTACAACGCCTCGTCGACCTCCACCACGAAGTTCCCGCAGTCCTTCGACGGGCAGTTCTTCGCCACCGAGTTCGGCCGTGGCTGGATCAAGCCGATCCACGTCAACGCCGACGGTTCCCGGGGCACCATCGACACCTTCCCGTGGGTCGGCAAGCAGGTGATGGACTCGGCGTTCGGCCCGGACGGCGCGTACTACGTGCTCGACTACGGCACCGGCTACTTCAACGGTGACGCCAACTCCGCGCTCTACCGCTTCGACTACGTCGGTGGCGGCAACCGGGCACCCACCGCCGCGGCCAGCGCCAACCGGACCTCCGGCGCCGCACCGCTCGCGGTGACCTTCTCCTCGGCCGGCTCGTCCGACCCCGAGGGTGGCGCGCTGACGTACTCGTGGGCCTTCGGTGACGGGACCACCTCGACGGCGGCCAACCCGACGAAGACGTACACCGCCAACGGCACCTACACCGCCACCCTCACGGTGCGCGACCCGCAGGGCGCCACCGGCAGCAGCAGCGTGCAGATCAGCGTCGGCAACACCGCGCCCACGGTGACCATCAACAACCCCGGCAACGGGCAGCTGTTCAGCTTCGGCGACACGGTGCCGTACAGCATCACCGTGACCGACCCGGAGGACGGCACGATCGACTGCACGAAGGTCAAGATGACCTACGTGCTCGGGCACGACCAGCACGGGCACCAGATCACCTCGAAGACCGGCTGCTCCGGCTCGATCACCATCCCGGTCGACGGTGAGCACGACGACGCGGCGAACATCTTCGCGATCTTCGACGCGGAGTACACCGACGACGGTGGGCTGACCACGCACACCCAGCACACGCTGCCGCCGCGGCACCGACAGGCCGAGTTCTTCGGCACCTCCTCCGGCGTCAACGTGTTCAGCAAGACCCCGGCCGAGGGCGGCAAGACCGTCGGTGACATCAACAACGGCGACTGGATCGCGTTCCAGCCGTACCGGCTGGGCAACGTGACCTCGTTCACCGCCCGGGTCTCCTCGGCGGGCGCCGGCGGCACCCTCCAGGTCCGGGCCGGCTCGGCCACCGGCACGGTGCTCGGCTCGGCCACGGTCCCGGTCACCGGCGGTTGGGAAACCTTCACCACGGTCACCGGGGCGATCACCAGCCCGCCGACCGGCACCACCACGCTCTACCTGACGTTCGCCGGAACGGGCACCGGGGCGCTCTACGACATCGACGCCTTCACCCTCGTCACCGGTACACCGCCCACCGGCGGGGCCGGCGCGATCAAGGGTCTGGGCGGCAAGTGCCTGGACGTGCGCAACGCCGCCACGGCGGACGGCACGCAGATCCAGATCTACACCTGCAACGGCAGCGCGGCGCAGACCTGGGCGGTCACACCGAACTCGACGATCAAGTCGTTGGGCAAGTGCCTGGACGTCTCCGGTGGTGGCACCGCCGACGGCACCAAGATCCAGCTCTGGACCTGCAACGGGACCGGAGCGCAGAACTGGGCCGCCCAGGCCGACGGCACGGTGCGCAACGTGTCGTCCGGCAAGTGCCTCGACGTCTCCGGCAACAACTCCGCCGACAGCACGGTGGTCCACCTGTGGACCTGCACCGCGGCTGCCAACCAGAAGTGGACCCTGCCATGAGAATCCTGCGACCCGTCCTCGGCGCGGCCATGGCGGCCCTCGCCGTGATCGCCTGCACCACCCCGGCCACCCCGGCCAGCGCCGCCGACGCCCCGTACGACGTGCTGGTGTTCTCCAAGACCGCCGGTTTCCGGCACGACGCGATCCCGGTCGGCATCCAGACCATCCGTGACCTGGGCGCCGCGAACAACTTCACCGTCACCGCCACCGAGGACGCCGCGGCCTTCACCACCGGCAACCTCGCCCAGTACGAGGCGGTGGTCTTCCTCAACACCACCGGCGACGTCCTCAACGCCAGCCAGCAGACCGCCTTCGAGTCGTACATCGGCTCGGGGCGCGGGTACGTGGGTGTGCACGCCGCCGCCGACACCGAGTACGACTGGCCGTTCTACGGCAACCTGGTCGGCGCGTGGTTCGCCTCGCACCCGGCCATCCAGCAGGCCAACATGAAGGTGGAGGATCGGGGTCACGCGGCGACCGCGCACCTGCCGCAGACCTGGACCCGCACCGACGAGTGGTACAACTACCGGACCAACGCCCGGTCCACCGCCCACGTGCTGGCCACCCTGGACGAGTCGTCGTACTCCGGTGGCGGCATGGGCGCCGACCACCCGCTGAGCTGGTGCAAGGGCTACAGCGGCGGCCGGTCCTTCTACACCGGCGCCGGGCACACCCAGGCGTCGTACGCCGAGCCGGCGTTCCGGGCACACCTGCTCGGCGGCATCCGGTACGCGGCCGGTCGGAGCAAGGCCGACTGCCGTCCGGAGACCGGCTACACGCCGCTCTACAACGGGTCGACGGCCGGTTGGTCGCAGGCCGGTCCGGGCAGCTTCACCAACTCCGACGCCACCCTCACCTCGGTGGGCGGCATGGGGCTGTTCTGGTACAACGCCAAGCAGTTCACCAACTACTCGTTGAAGCTGGACTGGAAGCTGGCCGGGGACGACAACTCCGGCATCTTCATCGGGTTCCCGCCGTCGAGTGACCCGTGGTCGGCGGTGGACAACGGTTACGAAATCCAGATCGACGCCACCGACGCGGTGGACCGCACCACCGGAGCGGTCTACACGTTCAAGTCCGCCGACA
This sequence comes from Micromonospora sp. WMMD710, assembly GCF_029626045.1. Taxonomy (NCBI): domain Bacteria; kingdom Bacillati; phylum Actinomycetota; class Actinomycetes; order Micromonosporales; family Micromonosporaceae; genus Micromonospora; species Micromonospora sp. WMMD710. Next base: position 368,928 of record NZ_JARUBD010000001.1, read on the forward strand.
TCGCGGCCCGCGACGCGGCGCTGAACGCCCCGGGGGAGTGGAACACGTACGAGTTGCTGGTCGAGGGGGAGCGGCTGCAGATCTTCCTCAACGGTGTGAAGATCAACGACTTCACCAACACCAATCCGGTCCGGTCGCTGGCCGGCCACATCGGCATCCAGAACCACGGCACCGGTGACGACGCCTCGTTCCGCAACATCCGGATCAAGGAGTTGGGCACCACCCCACCGCCGACCGGCAACACCACCGTCCAGGCCGAGGCGTTCAGTTCGGCCAACGGCGTCAGCCCGTTCACCAAGGCGGGCGCCAACGGTGGGCAGACCATCGGCTACATCGACCCGGGTGACTGGGCGGCGTACAACGGGGTGGACCTGACCGGCGTCACGTCGTTCACCTCCCGGGTCGTCTCGGGCGGCGCGGGCGGCACCATCCAGGTGCGGACCGGCTCGGCGACTGGCCCGGTGCTCGGTTCGGTCGCGGTGCCCAACACCGGCAGCTGGACCACGTTCGCCAACGTCACCACCGCCCTGTCCGGCGTTCCGTCCGGCGCCCAGAACCTCTACCTCACCTTCACCGGTAGCGGCACAGGGCTCTTCGACGTGGACGACTTCACCCTGGTCAAGGGCGCCGGTGGCGGCACCGGGGTCGGCCCGGTCAAGGGGCTGGCGGGCAAGTGCCTGGACGTCCGCAACGGTGCCACCGCCGACGGCACCCAGATCCAGATATACACCTGCAACGGCAGTACGGCGCAGACCTGGACGGTGACGCCGAACTCGACGATCAAGGCGCTCGGCAAGTGCCTGGACGTGTCCGGCAGCGGCACGGCCGACGGCACCAAGATCCAGCTCTGGACCTGCAACGGCACGGGCGCGCAGAACTGGGCGGCCCAGTCCGACGGCAGCCTGCGCAACCCGTCGTCGGGCAAGTGCCTGGACGTGTCCGGCAACACCTCGGCGGACAGCACGATCGTCCACCTCTGGACCTGCAACGGCGCGGCCAACCAGAAGTGGACCCTGCCCTGACCGACTGAGCCGGCTCGCCGCGAGTCGCGGTGAGGCTGGGGAGGCAGGTGCACCGATGAGCGTGATGCCTGTGAGTCATATTGATGACTCACAGGCATCACGCTCACACCCGTCATGGCCCGCCTTCGCCGTCTCCGCGAGGCCACGGGTCGACGCACAGTCGGCTGCCGTACCTTGATCGGCATGGGGCGTTTTGCGCGGTGGCGCCGGACGGTGCGGGCGCGGTGGCGCCGGACGGTGCGGGCGCAGGGGCACCGGCTGCGCGCGGCGCTGCGCCCGGCCGAGGAGCCCGACCCGTCGACCGGGCCGGAGCCCAGCCTGAACCGCCTCGACGCCCTGGTGGAGGGCTTCGCCGCAGGTCAGCCGGTGCGCTGGAGCCTGGCCGGGCAGCCCCGGCCGCTGCCGGGCGCGGTCGACGTCGCGGCGTACCGGATCATCGAAGAGTCCCTCACCAACGCGCGCCGGCACGCTCCGGGCGCGCCGGTCGCGGTCCGCCTGCGCTACGACGTCGAGGGCATCACCATCGAGGTACGCGACGAGGGCGCCCCACCGACGCAACCCGCGCCCACCGGGCAGACCCGTGCCGGCAGGGGCCTGCTGGCCGTACGCCGGCGGGCCGAGCGGGTCGGCGGCTCCTTCTCCGCCGGCCCGCGACCCGGCGGCGGCTTCACCGTCCGGGCCGTCCTGCCCGCGCCCGAAGAGGCGGCCGGCTGACGATCCGTCGGTGGGGCTTCCGCGATGGGGTGCGACGGAAATAGGGTGGGAGCGGCGACCGTGACGGTGGCCGGTGACCCGGTGGGAGGCGCAACCCGGCGGGCTCAGGTGTGTTCCGCACCCACCGGTGACCGCCCGGACGCCACGTACCGGTCCGACCGGTCACCCTCGCCCTGGTCCCGCACATGGAATCCCCATCACAACAGGGGAGAAGGACAATGGCGCGACCCATCACGCTCTTCACCGGCCAGTGGGCCGACCTGCCGTTCGAGGAGGTCTGCCGGCTCGCCTCCGAGTGGGGCTACGACGGTCTGGAGATCGCCTGCTGGGGCGACCACTTCGAGGTCGACAAGGCGCTCGCCGACGACTCGTACGTCGATCGCAAGCGGGAGACGCTCGCGAAGCACAACCTTGAGGTCTTCACGATCTCCAACCACCTCGTCGGTCAGGCGGTCTGCGACCACCCGATCGACGAGCGGCACCAGGACATCCTGCCCGCCCGGATCTGGGGCGACGGGGAGCCCGAGGGGGTCCGCCAGCGGGCCGCCGAGGAGATCAAGGACACCGCGCGGGCGGCGGCGAAGCTCGGCGTGAAGACCGTCGTCGGCTTCACCGGCTCGTCGATCTGGCACACCCTGGCGATGTTCCCGCCGGTCCCGCCGTCGATGATCGAGCGTGGCTACCAGGACTTCGCCGACCGGTGGAACCCGATCCTCGACGTGTTCGACGAGGTGGGGGTGCGGTTCGCGCACGAGGTGCACCCCAGCGAGATCGCGTACGACTACTGGACGACGAAGCGGGCGCTGGAGGCGATCGGCAACCGGCCCGCGTTCGGGCTGAACTGGGACCCGTCGCATTTCGTCTGGCAGGAACTGGACCCGGTGAACTTCATCTTCGACTTCGCCGACCGGATCTACCACGTGGACTGCAAGGACGCGAAGGTGCGCACCGGGGACGGTCGGCGTGGCCGGCTCGCCTCCCACCTGCCCTGGGCGGACCTGCGCCGCGGCTGGGACTTCGTCTCCACCGGGCACGGCGACGTCCCCTGGGAGGACTGCTTCCGCGCGTTGAACGCGATCGGCTACACCGGCCCCATCTCGATCGAGTGGGAGGACGCCGGAATGGACCGTCTGCTCGGCGCCCCGGAGGCGTTGCAGTTCGTCCGGCGGCTCGCGTTCGACGCTCCGAGCGCGGCCTTCGACGCGGCGTTCAGCAGCAAGGACTGACCGCACCCGGACAGACCACGGGCCGGTCGCCCTCTCGGCGACCGGCCCGTCGACGTGCGGTGGGTCTACGTGCGGTGGGTCTACGTGCGATGGATCAGAGCGTGCTGGCGTTGGTGCCCGAGCCGGACGGCTTGGTGCGGGGGTTGGTGGCCGACGGAGACCCGGAGGTCGTGCCGACCGGGCTGCTGCCCGCCTTGGCACCCACGGTGGCGGGCGTGCCGGCGAACGCGTCGTCGGCGGCGGTCAGTTCCTGCTTGCCGGTGCTGCCGTTGCCGGTGCCCAGCTTCTCGCCTAGCCTGGTCTGGCCAAGCTTGTCCTTGCCCTCGCTGTAGAGCTTGTTGGCCTGGGCCTGCGCGACCCCGGCCGCCTCCTGGACGGTCGGGTGGTCGAGCACCTTGCGGCCCCGGACCACGAGCTCTTCGTACTTCTCCCGGCCGGCACGGGCGCCCAGGACGAATCCCGCAGCCAGCCCGCCAAGAAACATGATCTTTCCGCGCATGGCGGCTCCTTCCGTACCTGACGCGCCGTCGCCTCGGCGAGTTGCCTCGTCGGGAGCGACCAATTCGCGCCTGCGTCCTCTGTCCGCAGCTAACTACCCATCCTGCTCTCCGCTCAAGCATGCTTGTGCCGGGATGACGATTTACCCGAATTGTCGATGCAGGGGTGGGGGAGGAACCCACTGGACCACCACCCCGGGATGTCCTGTACTCTTGTCCCGTCGCACAGCGCCGGCGAGATCCGGATTCTGGGCGGTGCACGATCCCCTGTAGCTCAATTGGCAGAGCAGCCGGCTGTTAACCGGCAGGTTATTGGTTCGAGTCCAATCGGGGGAGCTCTTCCACGTAACGCCCGTCGGCAGCACGCCGACGGGCGTTGTCGCGTACGTGGCCCTCCGGTTTCGCCCTCCCTCGACGAGCCCGCCCGGCAGGATGGTCGATGTCGACCTAGACTCCCGCTGCGTCGATTGATGCGTCGATTCCTGGGTGGTGTGGATGTCCGGACGAGGGGGCTTTGGGCGGGCCACGCTGATCGCGGTGGCGGTCGTGCTGGCCTGGCTGGTGATCGGCGGCGTCGCCGGCCCGTACGCGGGACGCCTCAGCGAGGTCGCCACCAACGACAACGCCGCCTTCCTGCCCACCGACGCCGAGGCGACCCGTGCCCAGGACCTCGCCGGCGGATTCGTCGACCGGGAGACCGTTCCGGCGTTGGTGGTCTACGAACGGCGCTCGGGGATCACCGACGCCGACCGGCAGCAGGTGAGCGCCGACGCCGCCCGGTTCGCCCAGATCCCCGGCGTGGTCACCCCGCTGCCCCCGCCCATCCCCAGCGAGGACGGCCAGGCCCTCCAGGTCGTCGTGCCGGTGGACGACGCCGAGGGTGAGGAGATCGGCGCGGTCGTCGAACAGTTGCGCGACATCACCGGCGACGGCCGCGGCGGGCTCACCGTGGACGTCGCCGGCCCGGCCGGCCTGCTCGCCGACCTCATCGAGGTCTTCTCCGCCATCGACGGGCCCCTGCTGCTGGTCACCCTGGTCGTCGTGCTGATCATCCTGCTGATCGTCTACCGCAGCCCGGTGCTCTGGATCTTCCCGCTGCTCGCCGCCGGCATGTCGTACGCCCTCGCGTCGGTGTTCGTCTACCTGCTCGCCGACGCCGACGTGGTCAAGCTCAACGGGCAGGCCCAGGGCATCCTCACCGTGCTCGTCTTCGGCGCCGGCACCGACTACGCGCTGCTGCTCATCGCCCGCTACCGGGAGGAACTGCACCGGCACGACCGGCCGTGGGACGCCATGCGTACCGCCTGGAGGGGCGCCGCGCCGGCCATCATCGCGTCCGGCGGCACGGTCATCGTCAGCCTGCTCTGCCTGCTGCTGTCCAGCCTCAACTCCAACCGGGCGCTCGGCCCGGTCGCCGCCATCGGCATCGCCGCCACCCTGCTGGTGATGCTCACCTTCCTGCCCGCGCTGCTGGTGATCGGCGGCCGGTGGGCGTTCTGGCCCCGACGGCCCCGAGCCGACCAGGCCGATCCGCGGGCCGAGCACGGCACCTGGAGCCGCGTCGCCGGCTTCGTGGCCCGGCACGCCCGACCGATCTCGTTGAGCACCGCCGTCGTGCTGGCCGTCCTCACGCTCGGCCTCACCCAGCTCGGCGCCACCACGCTCGGCCAGTCCGATCTGTTCACGCAGCGCACCGACTCGGTGGACGGCCAGGAGGTGATCGCCCGGCACTACCCGGCCGGCACCGGCAGCCCGGCCACCATCTTCACCACCGAACAGACCGCCCGGCAGGTCGCCCAGGTGGCGCAGGGCGTGCCCGGCGTCGCCGACGTCCGTCCGCTGACCGCCGGCGCGCAGACCGGCCCGCCGCAGGAGAACGCCGCACCGAAGGTCGTCGACGGGCGGGTGCAACTCCAGGCGACCCTGGCCGACCCGCCGGACAGCGACGGCGCCGAACGGACCATCCGCGAGCTGCGGGTCGCCGTCCACCAGGTGCCCGGCGCGGACGCCGTGGTCGGCGGCTTCACCGCGATCGACGTGGACACCTCCGACGCCGCGAAGCGCGACCAGAACGTCATCATCCCGATCGTGCTGGTGGTCATCGCCGTCATCCTGGCGCTGCTGCTGCGTGCCCTGCTCGCCCCGGTGCTGCTGATCGCCACCGTGCTGCTCAGCTTCGCGGCGACCCTCGGCCTCTGCGCGCTGCTGTTCCGGCACGTCTTCGGCTTCCCCGGCGTGGACTCGTCGTTCCCGCTGTTCGCGTTCGTCTTCCTGGTCGCGCTCGGCATCGACTACAACATCTTCCTGATGAGCCGGGTCCGCGAGGAGTCGGTCAAGCGGGGCACCCGCGCCGGTGTGCTGGCCGGCCTCGCCGTCACCGGCGGGGTGATCACCTCCGCCGGCATCGTGCTCGCCGCGACCTTCTCCGCCCTCGCCGTGCTGCCCCTGGTGATCCTGGTCGAGTTGGGTACGGCGGTCGCCATCGGGGTACTGATCGACACGATCATCGTCCGGTCGCTGCTGGTGCCGGCACTCGCGTACGACATCGGGCCGAAGGTCTGGTGGCCGGGCCGGTTGTCCCGGGCGAACGGTGAGCGGGAGGCGCGCGATGCTGGCTGAGACCGACGTGGTCATCGTCGGCGGCGGCCTGGCCGGCCTCGCCGCCGCGCGCCGGCTGCACCGTGCCGGCGTGCCCTGGCGGCTGCTGGAGGCCGGCGGCCGGCTCGGCGGGCGGGTCGCCACCGACGTCGTCGACGGCTACCTGATCGACCGGGGCTTCCAGGTGCTCAACACCGCCTACCCCCGGCTCGGCACGCTGCTCGACACCGACCGGCTCAACCTCGGCTACTTCACCTCCGGCGTGCTCGTCCGCAGGGGCGACGACCTGCTGCGACTGGTCAACCCGCTGCGCGAGCCGACCGGCGGGCCACGCACCGCCCTCGCCGGCGTCGGCTCGCTGCGCGACCGGCTGCGCTTCGCGGCGCTCGCCGCCGGCTGCGCCACCCTGCCCACGTCCCGGCTGCTCAGCGCAGCGGAGACCACCGCCGAGACGGCGTTGCGCCGCGCCGGCCTCTCCGACGCGATCATCGAGGAGCTGCTGCGGCCGTTCCTGTCCGGCGTGTTCATCGACCGGGAGCTGGCCACCTCCAGTCACGTCCTCGCGATGGTGTTGCGCTCCTTCGCCCGCGGCCGCATCGGTCTGCCCGCCGAGGGGATGGCCGCGCTGCCCCGGGCCGTGGCCGACCCGCTGCCGGCCGATCTGCTCGACCTGGACATCCCGGTCGCCGAGGTCGCGCCCGGCCGGGTCCGCACCCAGGCCGGCGACATCCGCTGCCGGGCCGTCGTGGTCGCCGTCGATCCGCCCGCCGCGTCCGCGCTGCTGCCGGCCCTGACGACGGTACGCATGCACAGCTACACCACCTACTACCACAGCGCACCGGAGCCGCCGCTCGCCGAGCCGATCCTGCTCGTCGACGGCGACCGGCGGGAGATCGTGGCGAACACGGTGGTGCTCAGCAACGCCGCCAGAACCTACGCGCCCGCCGGACGGCACCTCGTCGCGACGTCGGTGGTCGGCCCCACGGCCCCACCCGAGCCGACCGTACGGGCCGAGTTGACCCGGCTGTACGGGCGGTCCACAGCCGACTGGACCCACCTCACCACCGTCGCCGTGCCGAACGCGCTGCCCGCCGCGCCACCACCGCAGGGCCGGCTGCGTAAGCCGGTCGCGATGGGGGAGGGGCTGTTCGTGGCCGGTGACCACCGCGACAGCCCATCGATCCAGGGCGCTCTCGCCAGCGGCTGGCGGGCCGCCGGGGCGGTGCTGGAGGAGCTGCGCGCGGGCTGAGCCCCGACTCGAAACAGGACACCGCCGCCGAAGTTGATCACCTATGATCCCCGCCATGCCCGCCCACTTCCCGGCCCTCTCCTTCGACGCCGGTGTCGCGTACCCCGAGGTCAACGACCTGCGTAAGGCGCTCGACGCCGCCGACTGGCCCGCCGTCCGGGCGGTGTTCGCCGACCGCGACCCCGCCACCCGGACGCTGCTGGTCGGGGCCGCCGGCGACCAGGACGGGACCGAGCCGCTCCTGCGGCGGGCGTACGACGACGACCCGACCGACGCCCTCACCGGCACGCTGCTCGGCAACTGCCTCATCCGCACCGGCTGGCGGATCCGCAGTGCCGCCCGCGCCCAGTACGTGAGCCGTTCGCAGTTCGACCAGTTCCACGAGTACCTGCGTCGCGCCGAGCAGGTGCTCATCGACGTCACCGCCCGACACGAGGACGACCCGGCCGCCTGGACCCAGCGGATCACCCTCGCCCGAGGTCTGGAGCTGGGGCAGAACGAGGCCCGTCGCCGCTACGACCGGCTGGCCCGACATCACCCCCACCACCTGCCCGCGCAGGCGAGCCTGCTGCAACAGCTCTGCCCGAAGTGGAGCGGCGACTGGGACCGGATGTTCGGCTTCGCCCGCGAGTGCGCCCAGGCCGCGCCCGCCGGGGCACCCAACGCCGCACTGATCGCCGAGGCCCACCTGGAACGCTGGCTCGACGTCGACACCGAGCGGGAACGCGCGGCGTACCTGCGCAGCACCCCCGTCGTCGACGAGATCATGCAGGCCGGGCAGCGATCCGTGCTGCACCCGGACCACGTCGACCGGGGCGACTGGGTGTGGGTCCGTTCGACGTTCGCGCTGATGTTCAGCCTCACCGAACAGTGGACCGCGGCCGCGAGCCAGTTCACCGCCCTCGGCAACCTCGGCACCGAGTACCCGTGGACCTACGTCGACGGGGCTGAAGGCTTCACGCAGTACCGCGCGAAGGCGTACGCGAAGGGTGGCCAGTCATGATCCAGCACCTGGACGTGGACGGGGTGCCCACGCTGCTCGCCCCCACCGGCGGGCCGATGCACGCCGGGCTGACCTTCCGGGTCGGCACCGCCGACGAGACCCTCGGACGCGCCGGCATCACCCACCTCATCGAACACCTCGCGCTGGCACCGCTCGGGCTGGCCGACTACCACGTCAACGGCATGACCGCCCCCACCTTCACCATGTTCCACACCCAGGGCTCCGAGACGGACATCGCGGCGTTCCTCACCGCCGTCTGCGCGCACCTCTCCGACCTGCCGGCGGCGAGGCTGGACGTCGAGAAGGAGATCCTGCGCACCGAATGGAGCAGTCGGGGCGCCGCCGCCGCCGACGAGATCCCGCTGTGGCGGCACGGTGCCCGGGACTTCGGGTTGAGCAGCTACCCGGAGTGGGGGCTGGGCGCGCTCACCGTCGACGACCTGCGCGAGTGGACCGCCCGGTGGTTCACCCGGGAGAACGCCGTGCTCTGGATCACCGGTGACCGGGTGCCCGCCGGCCTGCGGCTCCCGCTGCCCGGCGGGGTGCGGCAGCCGATGCCGGTGGCCTCGTCGGCGCTGCCGCAGACGCCCGCGTACTTCGTCAGCGGCGCCCGCGCCGTGGTACTCGACTCGGTGGTACGACGCAGCACCGCCGCCAACATCTTCGCCGGGGTGCTGGAGCGCGAGCTGTACCGGTCGCTGCGCCAGGACGCCGGCCTGTCGTACACGACCACCACCGCGTACGAGCCGCGCGGCGACGGGTACGCCACCCTGCGGGCCCTCGCCGACGCGCTGGCGGAGAAGCAGGACGCCGTACTCGGCGGCTTCATCGACGTCCTCGCCAAGATGCGCGTCGGGCGGATCGAGCAGGCGGACCTCGACGCCACCATCGCCAAGCGGGAGGACCTCCTGGGCACCGCGGAGGTGGACGCCGCGCGGCTGCCGTCGTACGCCCTCAACGTGCTGACCGGGCAGCCGAACCTCACCATCGACGAGTACCGGGCCGAGTTGAAGGCCGTCAACCTCGCCGACCTGCACGAGGTGGCCGAGGAGGTGACGGCGTCGGCGCTGCTGATGGTGCCGGGCGGCCACACCGCCGACTGGGCCGGCTTCGTCGCCGCACCCACCCACTCCACCGACACCGTCGACGGCACGACGTACCGCGCGAAGGAGGGTGCCGGCGGGATCCGCATCGGCGCGGACGGGGTGACCTACCTGCGGGCGGAGGGGCCGCTGACCGTCCGCTACGACGACTGCTCCGCCATGCTCACCTGGCCCGACGGCGCGCGACAGCTCATCGGCGCGGACGCCATCGTGCTGCACATCGAACCGACCATGCTCGAGGTGCCGCCGGCGACAATCCAGAGCATCGACGCACGGGTGCCCGCCGACCGGCACGTCACCATGCCGGCCCGCACACCGGACCAGATCCCCCAGCCGAAGCCGATCGCCCGCGAGGCCGGCTCCGCCAGACGTTCCTGGTGGGAGATCCCGGTCATGGTGCTCAGCGGGCTGGGCACCCTGCTGATGGGCGGCCTCTGCCTGGTGCTGACCATCGGCACACTCGCCGCCGAAGAGAGCGACCCGGACGAAGCGTGGTTCTGGGGCGTCATCGCGGTCGGGTGGGTGCTCACTGTTATCCTCGCGGTGCCCATCGTGCTGCTGAAGCGACGACGGCAGTGATGAGGTGGGGCCGGATCGCTGCTGGCCCGTGATCCACCGGGCGGGTTAAGATCCGGCGCGGTGTCAGGGGCGGTAGCTCAGCAGGTTAGAGCAGTGGACTCATAATCCATCGGCCACGGGTTCGAGTCCCGTCCGCCCCACGCAACTTTCTGACCTGCCGTTTCTTCGCGACGTGTGTTCACCATGCGAACCATCGGCATGGTGTCTGGAGGAACGGTGGACGCCCCAGCGGATTTTGGTCATACTTGTGACCATGACGACGCTGCCGTTGGGGGAAGTGAAGACTCGGCTCTCTGAGCTGGTGGGGCGGGTGCACGACCACCACGAACGGGTGACCGTGACCGTGCATGGTCGGCCGTCCGCCGTGCTGGTGTCGGTGGAGGACTTGGAGCGTCTGGAGGAAACCGTCGCGGTTCTCGGGGATGCGGGCACCCTGCGGCGGCTGGCCGACTCCGACGCGGAACTGGCCCGAGGTGAAGAGGTCTCCACCGACCAGCTTGCGGAGACCATTCGTGCCCGTCGCGCCTCGGCCGCGTGAGCCCCCGGCTGCCGGAAGATCCGTACACGCTGCGCACCACGCCGACCGTCCGTCGAGCGCTCGCCGAGCGGTTGCCGGAGGCCGTAGCTGTCGCCGCGTACGAGTTCATGACCGGGCCGCTGGTGCGAGAGCCCTACCGGGTCGGGAAGCGTTTGTTGCCGCCGTTGTCGGATCGGTTCAGCGCCCGGCGAGGCACCTACCGGATCATCTACCGCATCGACGACGACACCCGCACCGTGACTGTTGTGGACATTGATCATCGAAGGGATGTGTACCGCTCCTGACGCCCCTGGCTCTCCGTGCCCGATGGCGTCGAGGCATTCAGTACGGTAGGTGCCGTGTCGATGAGTGTGGCTGACAAGGCTGCGGCCCTTGAGGCTGAGGTGGAGCAGTATCCGGACGAGCGAGGTGAGATCCTGCTCGAGGCTGCCGACGCATGGCGCCGGGCAGGGCGGTTCGACCGAGCAGCCGACCTGCTGAACAGGCTGATCACTGACGGCGGTGGGGACGGCTGCTACGCGATGGCGCAGCTCGCTGAGGTGCGATTCGAGCAGGGCGACGTCGATGAGGCGTATGTCGTGCTGGATGGCCTGGCTCGCAACGCGGCGATGGATGACGGTCACTGCACGTTGGTCGCCGAGTTGCTCGCCGAGCGAGGCGACCTGCATGGTGCGTTGCGCTGGTACGACCGGGCGGTGGCCCGCCTGTCGGCTGAGGAGTTGCAGGCGCTTCGCGGCCCGGATGGTTGGATGCAGATCTCCTCGGCGATGCTTCGCGGCCGTCGGGAGGTCCGTCGCCAGTTGGGCCTGGTGCCGGATGCCACCGATGAGTTGGCTCCGGCGGCGCCGCCACAGCGGCAGCGGCTTGTCAACGCGGATGGTGTGCGGGACGCCGTGGCCTCTGGACGAGTGCCACGACAGGTGCGGATGCTGATCTTTCAACGCCAGGAGCGGACCGAGGCGCGACGGCGGTGGCCGCAAGAGCTCGACATGACCGACGACGAGCACTATCAGGCTGTCGAGCGACGGTGGCGTGAGTTGGCGAACCGCGGTGTGCCAGCCATCCGGGTGGTGCCTGGAACTGTCGCCGATCTCTGTGAGTTCGCGGACCGGACCGGCGAGTCGCCTCTCGATCCAGCGCTCAAGGCCCGCTACAGCGAGACCCTTCCCGAGGAGCACACCATCGCGTGGCCGCCACCGCGGAACTCCCCATGCTGGTGTGGATCGACAGCTAAGTACAAGAAGTGTTGCGGGCGGACGGTCTGAGCGGCGTCCTCCGACGAGTCGCATGCGATAGTTCGTCACGACGCAGCCCTACCTGCCAGCGTTCCTGTTCGCGGCAGGGGTAACGGGGCACCGGCAATGGTTGCCGGTTGGTTCGCATGGTGGTACCTCCGGCCCACTCGAGACGGATATCCAAACGGAGGGGTGCAAGGCTGCGGAAGCGCAGGCACTGGGGATGTCGTGGCCGCGGCGTGGACCCTGCCGGCCACCCGACAGCTCCGGCGTCGTGTCCAGTGCGCGACGAACACAGCGAGGGTGCCCGGCCCCGGATCTAGCCTGATCCGGTGATGTCGACGGCTGGTACGGGCGTGCGCGTCAGGCTGCTCGGGCCGGTGGAGGTGGTCGTCACCGACACCCCGCAGGCGGTGAACGGCCTGCGCCGCAAGGCGGTGCTGGCGACGTTGGCGCTGCACGTGGGCCGGGTCGTGAGCGTCGACCAGCTCGTCGACGTGGTCTGGGGTGAACATCCACCGGCCACCGCCGCAAACACGCTGCAACGCCACATCTCGTACCTGCGCGCGTTGCTCGGCGAGCCCGGATCGATCGTGGCGCGCCAGCCCGGTTACGTGCTCGACACCGGGCCGGCATCCACCGACGTCCAGGCCGCCGAGCACCTCCTCGACCTGGCCCGGCGCACGGCGGACCGGACCGAGCGGGTGGCCCACCTGACGGCGGCGGTGGCACTGTGGCGTGGACCGCCGCTGGCCGACGTGGCCGGGTCCGCCTGGCTGGAGGAACAGGCGGACCACCTGGCACGCCTGCGGTTGGAGGCTGAACGGGCGCTCGCCGAGGCCCGGTTGTCCGTCGGCGAGCACGCCCGGCTCGTCCCCGGATTGGAACGGCTCGTCCGGCAGCAACCCTTCGACGAGCATCTGCACGCGCAACTGATGCTCGCCCTGTACCGCGACGGCCGACAGGGCGAAGCGGTCGCCACCTACCGGCGGCTGCGTGACGCCCTCCGTGACAACCTCGGCATCGACCCGAGCCCACGGCTGCGGGACCTGCAGAGCGCCATCCTGCGTCAGGACACCGCGATCGACGCGCCCGCCCCGGCCACGGCGGCACGGGTGGTGGCGGCACAGTTGCCTCCCGCCGTACCGACGTTCACCGGACGCGACGCGGAGCTGGCCGCCCTCGACGCGCTCGTGGACCGGGGCGGCGCCGTGGTGGTGTCGGGCACCGCGGGCGTCGGCAAGACCGCGCTCGCCGTGCACTGGGCGCACCGCGCGGCCGGCCGTTTTCCCGATGGGCAGCTCTACGTCAACCTGCGCGGCTTCGACCCGGCAGCCACCCCGACCGAACCGGCGCGAGCGCTGCACGGATTCCTGGAGGCGCTCGGTGTGCCGGCGGCACGGATGCCGAGCGACGAGGACCTGATGGTGAGCCTGTACCGCACGACGGTGGCGGGCAAGCGCCTCCTGGTGGTGCTGGACAACGCACGCGACGCGGAACAGGTCCGGCCGCTGCTGCCCGGCTCACCCGACTGCCTCGCGATCGTCACCAGCCGCGACCAGCTCGTCCCGCTGGTCGTCACCGAGAGCGCCCAACCGGTGATCCTCGATCTGCTGAGCCCCGGCGAGGCCCGCGACATGCTGGTCCGCCGGCTCGGGGCCCGGCAGGTCGCCGCCGAGCCCGCCGCGGCCGACGACATCGCCGACCGGTGTGCGCGGCTGCCCATCGCCCTGGCCATCGTCGCGGCCAGAGCCGCCACCAACCGGCACCTCCCGCTGGCGGCGGTCGCCGGTGAGCTGGGCAACCTGGACGCCTTCCACGGCGGCGACGAAGCCACCGACGTACGGGCGGTCCTCTCCTGGTCGTGCCGGACGCTCAGCCCACCCGCGCTGCGGCTGTTCCGGTTGCTGAGCCTGCATCCCGGCCCGGACGTCTCCACCCCGACCGTGGCCAGCCTGGCCGGCGTCCCGCCGCAGACGATCGGCCCCCTGCTCACCGAGCTGACCCGGGCGAACCTCCTCACCGAGCACGCGTACGGGCGCCACGCGTTCCACGACCTGCTGCGGGCGTACGCCGGCACCCTCGCCGACGAGGCGGAGTCACCGGCCGACCGCCGCGACGCCATCCACCGGCTGCTCGATCACTGCCTGCACACCGCGCACGCCGCCGACCTCGCACTGCACCCGCACTTCAGCGAGATCAGCCTCTCGCCATCACGGGCGGGTGTGACGCCGGAGCACCCCAGGAGCCGGTCGGCCGCCACGGCGTGGTTCACCGCCGAGATCCCCGTCCTGCTCGCCGCGGTACCGCTCGCGGCGCGGTCCGGGTTCGAGGGCCACGCCTGGCGGCTCGCCTGGACGATGGGCGGCTTCCTGCACCGGCAGGGGCACTGGCAGGACTGGCTCGGCACGCAACGCATCGCTCTCGCCGCCGCGTCCCGCATCGGGGATCGGGCCGGGCAGGGCCACGCCCACCGCAGCCTCGGTCTCGCCTGCTCCCGGCTCCGCCGCCACGACGAGGCCGACGACCACCTGCGGCGCGCGCTCGACCTGTTCACCGACGTCGGCGACGACGCCGGGCGGGCACACACCTACCTCAACCGTGGTCAGTTGGCCGAGCGTCAGGGGCGGTACCACGAGGCACTCGACCATTCCCGGCGGGCGCTGGCCCTGTTTCAGCGGACCGGCAACCGGGCCGGGCAGGGGTACACCCTCAACGCGGTCGGTTGGCAGGAAGCGCTGCTCGGCAACTACCACCGTGCCCTCGAGTCGTGCGGCGAGGCGCTGACGATGCTCCAGGAGGTGGACGACGTGCAGGGGCAGGCCGACACCTGGGACAGCCTCGGCCACGCCCATCACCAGCTCGGCGACGACCGGCGGGCGATCGCCTGCTACGAGCACGCGCTCGAACTCTTCACCCAGGTCAACGACCGCTACGCCGAGGCCAGCACGTACGTCAATCTCGGCGGCAGCCACCGGGCCCTCGCCGACCTCGGCGCCACCCGCGCGGCGTGGCGTCGTGCCCTGAGCATCCTCGACGACCTCGGCGACGCCGACGCCGACTCGATTCGCGCCGACCTCGCACAGCTCGACGCCACCAGGCTGCGCTGACGCTCCCCGCTTTCAGCGCGGTTTCCGGGCCGCTTCAGCGCACCCCGGCACTCTTCGGGCACCAGTTTCCTTCGAGGAATGGAGCGTTCGATGAGTCGCTTGGCACGCCGCCTCGCGGTGATCGGGGTGGTCAGCGGAACGGTGCTGGCCATGTCCTCCGCCGCCGTGGCCCAGACCGACAAACCGCCGACCAGAGGCACCGACTGTGTCGTCCAGTACGTCGACGACCGTGGTGAGGTCGTCCGCACCGGGACCGAGCCCGAGGGGCGGATGTACGGCCAGTTCCGTTGCGTCGGCGGGCAGTGGACGTTTGCCTGGGAGCCGTTCGGGGCGGACGACCTGATCGCGGCCGACGCGATCCGGATCGATCCGTCGGGCGCCGTCTCGGTGCGCCGATTCACCGGCCCCGCTCTCGGCAACGACCTCACGCTGGGCGAGATCGCCGCCATCGCCCGGGCCGTCACCGGCAGCCCGGCGGTGACGATCGACCGCGCGATCGTGGCGGTCGACGACGGCAAGGAGCGGACCCCGGAGCAGGTCGAGGCACTGCTGGCCGGCAAGGACGACACCGGCGTACGCGTGCTGGACATCATCGAGAAGCCGAATGCCGCCATGTCGACGAAGGACGTCATCGACGAGGCCGGCGGGCTGCCCGAGACGACGGTCGTCTACTTCAGTCTCTGGGGCGCGATCAAGTCGGTGTTCGCCTGGATCGTGGACACGATCAGCGACGTCGGTGAATGGATCGACGACCACTGCGACTGGGGGTCCCCGAACAACGTGGGCGACATCGTCACGTGCCGCTGGTAGCCCGTCCGACCCCGCCGACACCCGATCATCGAAATGAGGACAGCATGACAGCTCTGCGGGACATCACCAGGCGCGTCACCATCGTCACCGCGGCACTGATCGTCGGGCTGACCGCTTCGTACGCGCCGTCCCAGGCCGCCGAGGATCAGGCCCGGACGACGATCACCGACCAGCCCGCCGCTCCGGGGATCATGCTCCACCAGTTCGAGGACCTGACCGGCCGGCCCGTCGGCGATCTGGACACGGTGCTGGCGGTCGACACCGGTGGCCGGAACCTCACCGTCGACCAGCTCGACGCGCTCGTCGCCGGCAGAGAGGTCGACGGCGTCACGGTCCTGGGCGCGATGTCCGGCGGCCGGGACATCCTCAACACGACCATGGCCGACCTCGCCGACGGCGTGTACGACGGCAGGGGTGACACCCCGACGTCCTCCCTGCTCTTCGCCTCGTCCACGCCGGACGGCCGGGAGTGGTGCCTGACCATGTGCATGGCCTCGGGCAAGTCCTTCTGGGAATGCGTCCTGTCGCGTCGCGGCGACCAGACTCTCACCCTGGACCTCGGCGGCGGCACCACGATCGGCGGGATGAAGGCGGCCTTCGAGAAGGCCAACAACGCCGCCGCAGAGGGGCCGCACGCGGTGGAGACGTTGACCGGTGACGGCGAGCCCGCGGCGGAGGACATCGAGACGCTCCTCGACGGCGGGGAGGTCGACTCGCTGCGCCGGGTGGCGACAGTGGAGGGACCGGACCCCGAATGGGCGCTGGGCGACGTCGCCGAAAAGTCGGGCGTCCCCTATCTGAAGACGAGGATCCACATCTTCACCCTCGGGCTTCCCATCCTCGGGAAGATCGTCGTGGTCTGCGTCTCGCACAACGACGGAAAGACCTGGAAGTGCGCGGCCAAGCCGTGGGGCGGGTTCTAGCCGGTAGGCCGACGATCCCGCTCCGCGTCGACCTTCCGGGTCACGAACCAGCGATCGGAGATACTGGCTCGGCGGCGGAGCGTCCGCGCCGCCGCCGAGTCAGCACCAGGGCGGCGACCAGCAGAGGTATGGCGAGCGTGGCGTACAACCATGGTGGCGCGGCGAAGAGGGACGGCCGTGGCTCCGGACCGCCGAACGCGGCCCGTTTCAGCAGGTCGCCGGGCACCTCGAAATGGCTGACTCCGGCCGGGGCGGTCAGCAGCACGCGCTCCGGGCCGCGAGTGGAGACCGCCGCGAGGTCGGTGCGCCGCTTGTCATGGTTGGCCTCCGGCGACTGCCGCTCCACGACCGGGTCGCCGTCCTGCCAACCGACCAGCTCCACCGCCGAGCCCGGGACGGGGATCACGTCGCCGACCGGACTACCGGTGACGGCGTCGAGGAACTCGAGGTGCCAGGAGCGCCGCAGCATCTCGCCAGTGTCCGCGCACTGGCGGGTTGCGCAGCCGTCGAAGGCGAGCAGAGCGATCCTTCGACCGTCAGGGCTCCACGCACCCCGGCCGGCCAGCAGCCGTCGGTCACCCAGGTCGACCTGCCAGCGCACGCCACTGTCGAGGCCGGCCACCACCAGCCGCTCCCGCTCGCCGACCTCAGCAGCCGGATCCGCCGGGCCCACGACGGCGAACAGTCTGCCGTCCGGGGACCAGGCAGCCGCGCGGTGACTGGCGAAGGTGCCGACCGGCAGCACCCGCTCGGCCCCGGTCCGTGGGTTGAGGGTGAGCAGCTCGTCCGGCTTCGACGGATCGTTGAGCTGCTGATTGTCCGGCCCGTAAGTGATCACGTCATCGTCGTTGCTTCTGCTGGCGAGAACCATCTTCCCGTCCGGTGACCAGGCCAGCGTGTGTAGACCCGGCCGGTGCGTGCGCCGTGCCTCGCCGCTGCGGAGGTCGACGAGGCTCCCGATGCCGGGGCGCAGGTACCACTGACCGTCGGGCGAGAGCAGCCCGGGCGGCTCGCCCATGCTGATCGGCAGCAAGCGGTAGCCGCCGCCCCGGCCGACCACGACCCCGGTCGACTCGAAGTAGCGGGTGCGCGCGGTGAAGAAGAGCACCGAGGCCGGACCAACCGGGTGCTGGCCCACCGTCGCCTGCCACAGCCACGGATTTCGCACCCGGCTCGGGACGATCTGGGCGGGCGCCGCGTCGCGCTGGGCGGCGAGCCATCCGGGTGTCTGCGCGGCGATGACGACGAAGACCGCCGCGACGATGAAGGCCGCGACGACCGGCGCTCGGCGCGTGGACATCGCATTTATTGAACCAGACCGGGACGAACGCCGCCGCCCCAGCAGGCGGACATCTGCCGGCTGACGCCACCGGTCACCATGGCGGCATGGGTAGATGGGAACGCCCGTACTCTCTCGACGCCGCGACCGGCCTTGCGATGCTGGGGCTGGTCGGGGTGGCCTGTGCCGTCCCGTTATTTCGCGGTACCTGGCTGGTTACCCGTGGGTGGGGATGCGCAGTGGCCGGCGTGACTTTCGCACTGGCGCGTCGGGTGTACGAAGCCTCCTCGCCGGCATCGGGGTAGCGCAGGCTGTACCGGTAGAGGGCAGCAGGGGGGATCGCCCCCGTTTCGGACTTCTTGCACCGTTGATGGTGTCCGACGTTCCCGATACCGAGGAGCCATCATGCCCATGATTTCGAGCGATTCCACCCGCCGCCGGCTCGTACGGCTGGCCGCCGGCACGTTGGCCGCCGTCGCCGTCGGCGCCGCGTTGACCGGCCCCTCGGCGTTCGCCGACGCCGACGCCGGCCCGTCCGGCACCCCGCGTGACGCCGTCCAGCGGCGACTGGACCGTCTGGTCAGCGAGGACGGCTTCCCCGGCGCGCTCGCCTCCGTTCGGGGGACCAACGGGCGGGTCCGCGACTACACCGCCGGCCCGGTTCCCCGGAACGGCCAGGTCCGCATCGGCAGCAACACCAAGACCTTCACCGCGGTGGTCGTCCTGCAACTGGTGGGCGAGGGCCGCATCGACCTGGACGCCACTGTCGAGCACTACCTGCCCGGCGTCGTGCGTGACAACGGCAACGACGGCAGGAAGATCACGGTACGACAGCTCCTGCAGCAGACGAGCGGCCTGCCCGACTACGACGACGTGCTGTTCACCGAGCCGCAGGATCTCGTCGACAAGACCCACTCGTACTACCAGCCGCGCCGCCTGGTGGACGCCGCACTCACGACTGCCCCGCACTTCGCGCCCGGGGCGAAGTGGGAGTACAGCAACACCAACTACATCCTCGCCGGGCTCATCGTCGAGCAGGTCACCGAACGCCCGATCGGAGAAGAGATCACCAACCGCATCATCACACCGCTCGGACTGCGCGACACCTACTGGCCGGGCGTCGGGGAACAGCGCCTGCGGGGCACCCATCCGCGCGGCCACGTCCGGGTGGCTCCGGACGCCCCGTGGGTGGACGTCACCGACATGGACCCGTCCCTGGGCTGGTCCGCCGGCCAACTGGTCTCGACCCCGGACGAACTGCGGACCTTCTTCGAGGCGCTCGTGGGCGGCAGGCTGCTCAAGCCGGCGCAGCAGGCGGCCATGATGGCGACCGTGCCCGCGCCCGGCTTCGAACCGACCGGCGAGTACGCGTACGGGCTGGGCATCGCCCGGCACGCGTTGCCCTGCGGCGGCGACGCCTGGGGTCACGGCGGCGACATCCAGGGCTTCGAGACCCGCAACCTCGCCACCCGGGACGGCCGGAGCGCCGTCGTGGCCGTGACCGGCCTACCGACCAGCGAGCAGATGCTGAGCGAGGTGAACAAGAGCGTCGACACGGCGCTGTGCGGCACCGACCAGTAAACCTGGCCGAGCGTTGGCTCGGGGAGCTGACCAACAAGAGAGCGCAAGGTGCCCGCTCACGCAGTGACATCCGGCGACTGGATCGAGGCCTGGAGACGTTTCCGTCCAGTGAGCGATGGAGTTCGGACGTGTCCGTGCACCCCTTGAGGGACTTCCGAGCCGTAAGACGGGCGGTCGGGGCAGCCCGTGAGGGGTGGTGCATTCTCCGGCCATTCGAGCCAGCTCACGGATGCCCGGCTAGGCGGTTACCGCCCGGGGTGGCTGAATTCCCGCCAGGGCGAGGGTCAGCAGCCGCTCCGCCTTGGCCGCGTCGGCCGGCTGCGCGGCGAGCGAGATCGCGTTGGCGAGGGTCAGCACGTCCGCCATCGTGACGTCCGAGCGTACGGAGCCCTGGTCCGTGGCTCGGCGCAGCAGCTTCTCGCCTGCCGCGGTGAGCGTCGCGCCGCAGGTCCCGTCCTCCTCGGGTGGCGCGTTCAGCAGCGTCACCGCCAGGCCGCGGGTCGTCGTGGCGTACGCGGTGACCTCGTGCAACCAGGTGGTGAACGCGGCGAGCGCGTCCGGTTCGGCCAGTAGGTCGTCGGCGCGGGCGGCCAGGTTGCGGACGCAGGTGCGGAAGACGGCCTGGAGCAGGGACCAGCGGGACGGGAAGTGTCGGTGCAGGGTCGCCGAACCCACGCCGGCGGATCGGGCGATCTCCTCCAGCGACGCGTAGGCGCCCTCGCGGGCGATCGCCGCGGAGGCCGCCGTGACGATGAGGTCGTAGTTGCGTTGTGCGTCCGCTCTCATGGCCCGCCGTTGCCAAAGTGGGGTGGTCCCCCATATCGTAACCGACGAGAAGTGGGGGGATGCCCCACTTATTGTCGGAGGCGAACATGGCTGTCCTTGTCATCGGTGCGACGGGCAAGCAGGGCGGGGCGACGGCCCGCGCGCTGCTCGATCGTGGGGTCGCGATCCGTGCCCTGGTCCGCGATCCCAACGCCGACAACGCCCAGGCTCTGCTCAAGCGGGGCGCCGAGCTGGTCACGGGTGACCTGGACGATGCGGCGTCGCTGCTCGCCGCGGCCGAGGGGATGGACGGCGTCTTCTCCATCCCGTACCCCGACGTGACGAACATGCAGGGCGACGCCGAGTTGACCCGCGGCCGCAACGTGGTCGAGGCCGCACGCCGGGCCGGTGTGTCGCACGTGGTGCACAGCAGTGTCTCCGGTGCCGGTGACTTCCACCGCAGCCAGCCGGGCTGGGCCGAAGGGCGCTGGGACCGGCACTACTGGGAGAGCAAGGCATCCATCGACGAGATGGTGCGCACCGGCGGCTTCGCGCACTGGACCGTGCTGTTGCCCTCGACCTTCATGGAGAACCTCGTCGGCTGGTCCTACCTCTTCGGCGACTGGTCCAGCGGCACCATCATCACCGGCTTCGCCGCCGACACGCGGCTGCCCTGGATCGCCGTCGACGACATCGGCGAAGCCGCGGCGATCGCGTTCACCGACCCGGAAAGGTTCGGCGGCCTCGACGTCGAACTCGCCGGCGACCTGCTCACCATGACCGAGGTCGCGGCGATCCTCACCGAGGTCACCGGCCGGGAAATCGCCGCGCCCGTGCTCACCCCGCAGGAGGCGGTCGAGCGCGGCCTGCTCCCGGCCATGGTCAACGCGGTCGAGCGGATCAACGAGAACGGCAGCCCGGCCCGTCCGGAGATCGCCCGGTCGCTCGGCCTGCCCACCACCGACTTCCGTACCTGGGCACGGCGCACCTTCTCCTGACCTCACGGCTCACGACATCGTCGTGAGCCTCTCCGACCGGGTCGCGATGATGCGGTGGCGGCGTACCGGGTACGGGATCGGGTGCGAGATGCTCCAGGCGGCGCCCTTGCACACGATCTCCTTGTAGCGGGCCGCCAGCCGGCCCGTGAGCAGGGACGGCCTGGCCCGGTCGTCGGCGGTGACGTACTGGATGATGCCGTCGCGGCGGCCGAGGCTGATGCACTGGTTGAAGTAGCGCAACGGCGCCTTCGGGATCTTCTTCCGGCCGGTGAGGCGCGTGGCGATCGCGTCGGCGGCCTGCCAGGCCATCGGGGTGCCCGAGGCGCAGGACATGCGCAGCGGCTTGCCACCCGGCCCGGCGGCCAGTCCGGCGTCGCCCACCGCGTACACCTCGGGGTGGGAGACGGAGCGCATCGTGGCGTCGACGATGATCTGGCCGGTCGCCGCGACCGCGAGGGTCGTGGCGGCGGCGATGGGGTGGACGGCGAAGCCGGCCGTCCACACCGTCACGTCCGCCGGGAGCACCCGGCCGTCGGCGGTGACCGCACCGGTCGCCTCGACGCGGGCGATGTCGGTGTGCTCGTGGACGGTGATGCCGAGCCGGTCGCAGACACCGCGCAGGTGCCGCTGTGCCTTGTCGTTGAGCCAGTCGCCCAGGCCACCGTTGGCGGCGATCGAGACGTGGAGGTCCGGCCGGGCCTCCGCGATCTCGGTGACCGCCTCGATGCCGGTCAGGCCCCCGCCGACGACGAGGACGGTCCCACCGGCCGCGAGCCGGGCGAGGCGCTCGCGCAGCCGTAGCGCCGACGGCCGGCCGGCGACGTCGTACGCGTGCTCGGCGACACCGGGCACGCCGTGGTCCGCGGCGGCGCTGCCCAGGGCGTAGACCAGCGTGTCGTACGCGATCTCGTCGGCGCCGTGCCCGTCGGTCAGCGCGACGGTCCTGCGGTCGGCGTCGACGGCGGTGACCCTCGCCTGTCGAACCTCGACGCCGGTGCCCGCGTAGACATCGCTCAGCGCCCGATGCTTGAGGTCCTGCCCGGCGGCGAGTTGGTGCATGCGAACCCGCTCGACGAAGTCGGCCTCCGCGTTGACCACGGTGATCTCGGTGTCGTCGGGGTGCAGCCGCTTGGCGAGGCGTCCGGCCGCGATGGCTCCGGCGTAGCCGGCCCCGAGGACGACGATGCGGTGCTTCATGGTGGCACTCCTGTCTCGGTGGGTGGTCGCTTCCTGAACCGGACAGCGACGCGATCCCTGACAGGGGGCGGCTATGACCTGGGTCACCAGACGTGGAGCAGCGGCTCCCCGTGCTCGGACGCGGCCCACTGGCGGGTGGCGCGTTCGAGCTTGTCGGGGTTGACCTGGGTGTGGATGGCCGCGACGCCGTCGGACGTCACCTCCAGCGACATGACGCCGACGACCCGGTCGTCGATCACGACCACCACCGCCGGGCCGCCGTTGACGATCGCGGAGTGGAGGGCGGGGCTGCCGCCCACCAGGTCCCGCTTGACGCCGCTGGGCTTGAACAGGCCGCGCAGGAACTTCGCCACCGCCAGCGCACCGGAGATCGGCGTGGTCCGGGCCGGGATCTTGCCGCCGCCGTCGCCGACGCTCGTCACGCCGTCGGTCAGCAGCTCGATCAGCCGCTGGGTCTCGCCGCTGTTGGCCGCCGCGAGGAACTCCGCGACGATCTTGCGGGTGGCGGCCTCGTCGACCTCGGTGCGGGCCCGGTCGGTGGCGACGTGCTGCCTGGCCCGCCGGTAGATCTGCTGGCAGTTCGACTCGGTGATGCCGAGGATCTCGGCGATCTCGCCGTGCGCGTAACCGAACGCCTCGCGCAGCACGTACACCACGCGCTCGTTGGCGGACAGCCGCTCCATCAGGGTGAGCACCGCCATCGAGACCGACTCCCGCTGCTCGACCGTGTCGACCGGGCCGAGCATCCGGTCCCCGGCGAGGACCGGCTCGGGCAGCCAGGTGCCCACATAGGTCACCCGCCGGGCCCGTGCCGAGGTGAGCTGGTTGAGGCACAGGTTGGTGAGCACCCTCGTCAGCCACGCCTCGGGCGTCTCGACGTGCTCCCGGTCGGCGGCCTGCCAGCGCAGGAACGTGTCCTGCACCGCGTCCTCCGCGTCGGTCGCCGAGCCCAGCAGGCGGTAGGCGATCGCCTCCAGGCGCCCCCGGGAGCGCTCGAACACCTCGACGTCGTTCGGAGTCAACGGCATGGCTCGACAGTATCCACGGATGTCCCGCCGTCTGTCGGCGAGTGGACATGGCGCAACGTGGCCAGCAGCGCTTGACCTCGCCGTAACGCGTGCTCTGGAGCCTTGGTGCACCCGTTCCCTACCGCACAGGAGTCGCGTTGCTCGTCAATTCGATACTGGCCGTCCTGACGGCTGCCGCCATGGGCACACCGCTGCCCGTCCCACCGGCCGCCGAGGCCGCGTCGGCGACCGGGTCGCCGTCGCGTACGGTCACGCTCATCACCGGTGAACGGGTCACCGTGACCGGCACGGCGGTGACCCGCGTGGAGGCCACCGCAGGGGTACGCGTCAGCACGTTCCACGGCGAGACGTACGCCTACCCGGACGCCGCTCTGCCGTACGTCGCGTCCGGTCTGCTCGACGCCGACCTGTTCAACGTGACCCGGCTGATCGCCGACGGCTACGACGACGCGCACGCCGACCGGCTGCCGTTGATCGTCGAGTACGCCCCGGGTGCCCGGACCCTTCCGAAGAGCGCCGCCGACGTACGTCCGCTGGACAGCATCGGCGGCGCGGCGATCACCGTGGCGCGTTCCCGGGAGTTCTGGTCCACGATCGCCGCCCCGGGCACCTCGATGCGGGGCGGTGTCTCGCGGATCTGGCTGGACGGCAAGGTGCGCGCCGCGCTGGCGGACAGCACCGCGCAGATCGGCGCCCCGAAGGTGTGGGCCGGCGGGGACACCGGCGCGGGCGTGGACGTCGCGGTGCTCGACACCGGCGTCGACCGGGAACACCCGGATCTGGTCGGCCGGATCGAGGAGGTGACCAGCTTCGTTCCCGGCGAGGAGGTGACCGACCGGCACGGACACGGCACCCACGTGGCGTCCACGATCGCCGGCACGGGCGCGGCGTCGGGCGGTGCCGAACGGGGTGTGGCGCCCGGCGCCGACCTGCACATCGGCAAGGTCCTCAACGACCAGGGCGCAGGTCAGGAATCCTGGGCCATCAGCGGCATGGAGTGGGCGGCCCGCACCGCTCACGCCAAGGTGGTCAACATGAGCCTCGGCGCTGCGCCCACCGACGGGACCGACCCGCTCAGCGCCGCCGTCGACCGGCTCAGCGCCGAAACCGGCACCCTGTTCGTGATCGCGGCCGGCAACAGCGGGCCGGACCTCGAGATGGTCGGCGCACCCGGCGCGGCGGCATCGGCGCTGACCGTGGGCGCGGTCGACGCGCAGGACCGGCTCACCGTCTTTTCCAGCCGAGGGCCACGCCACGGCGACAACGCGCCCAAACCCGACCTGACCGCACCGGGCGTCGACATCCTGGCCGCCCGCTCTCAGTACGCGGCCGAGGGCGAGGGCGCATACCAGACGATGAGCGGCACCTCGATGGCCTCGCCGCACGTGGCCGGCGCGGCGGCGCTGCTCGCCGCGGCGCACCCGGACTGGACCGGCGCGCGACTCAAGGACGCGCTGATGAGCACCAGCCGGCGGACGCCGCAGCACCCCCTCGACTGGGCCGGCAGCGGCCGCGTCGACGTGAACGCCGCCGTGCACGCCACGGTGCTAGCGACCGGCACCACCTTCGCCGGGCTACGCTGGCCGTACTCGCCGGGGCAGCGGGCCGAGCAGACGATCACGTACACGAACACCGCCAGCCGGGCCGTCACCCTGGACCTGACGGTGGACGGGGCGGCGTTCACGCTGCCGCGCCGGCAGGTCACCGTACCCGCGCGGGGCACCGCCACCGCGTCGGTCGTGACGCCGCTCGACCCGATGCCGGACGGCACGTACGCCATCGGTTCGGTGACCGCGACCGGGCCGGACGGCATCTCCGTGCGCACGGTGGTCGGCGTCAACCGGGAAGCCAAGCACGCGAACCTCACCGTGACCAGCACCGACCCGGACGGCAAGCCGCTGGGCGGCGTGCTGATCGCGAAGGACGTGCTGAACGACACCCCCCCGAGGTTCCTCGAGGTGGACGCCAGCGGGAAACTCACGGTGCGTCTCCCCGCGAGCACGTGGGCGATGTGGATGTACGCCGACGTGCCGGGCGCCAACGGACCGCACTCGTTGGGCCGGGCCGTGCTGGCCGCGCCCGAGGTCGTCCTCGACCGCGACCGTGAGGTGCTCCTGGACGGCCGCACGCTCGTCCAGGCCCGCGCGGTGACCCCGTCCCGGAGCAGCCTGGCGCAGCTGCGGGTCGACCTGTTCCGCTCGCACCCCGGCAGGTACCCGTTCGGCGACGACTACGTTGTGGGCCCGCAGTACGACAGCATCTGGGCGACGCCGACCGGGCGGAAGGTCACCCAGGGCGCCTTCACGTTCGGCACCCGCTGGAGTTCCACCGAGCCGATGCTGTCGCTCACCGCGGCCGGTGAACGCTTCGACGATCTGCTGCCGCAATCCGGCTCGCCGAAACTCCCCGAGGGCGTCTACCGGCAGGGCGCGGTGCTGATCCCGGCCGGGGGATCGTTCGCACCGGCCCGCGGCAAGGTGGCCGTCGTCCGGTACGTCGACGTTCCGACCGCGATCGCGCAGGCGGACGCCGCCCACCGGGCCGGCGCGACGATGCTCCTCATCGTCAACACCGGTCCGGGTCGACTGGACGCCTGGTGGGAGGTGGGTGACCCGAGTACGCCGCTGCCGGTCGCCGCCATCGCCCGCGACCCGGGGGAGCGCCTGCTGTCCCTGCTCGGACGGTCGACGGTCACCGTGGAGTCGCATCCGGAGCCGCGCTACGTCTACGACCTCAACCGGTGGCACACCGGCGCGATCCCCGCCGACCTCACCTGGCGACCGCGCGAACGCGACCTGGCCCGGGTGGAGCAGGACTTCCGCAGTCGCAGCGCGGGTACGGGTTATCTCACCCGCGGCGACGCCCACCCCGACCGGCCCGGCTCGGCTCTCCTCGGGCCGATCGTGCCCATCCCGGTGCAGGGCCGGCGCACCGACTGGGTGTCCAGCGGGGCGTGGCGTGAGCAGGCCGGCGCACCCGAAATGATGATCTTGTCGGACGCGCACTCGTATCCGATCGGCCACACCACGACCACCTCCTGGTTCGCGCCGATCGGTCGGCCCCGGCTCTTCGACGACGGCACGTTCCCGGCCCCGGCGCGGATCGGTGAACTCGTCGGCGTCTTCGGCATCCCCGCCTTCGGTGACGGCGACCCCCACCACCAGGGCATCCTGGCCGGGGGTGCGACCCAGACCATCGCGCTCCACGACGGCGGCACCGAACTCGGCAGGGCCGACGGGGACATCCTGGTCGCCGAGGTCGGTACGGCGGCGAAGTCCCTGCGGATGGTCGTGCAGACCGCCCACGACGGCAGCGTGACGCCGTACAGCACCCGCACGGACACCGAGTGGGCCTTCCGCTCCCCGGCACCGGACCTGGAGCACGTGGAGTCCGTTCCGCTCGACCTGGTGCAACTCGACTACCAGGTGGCGACCAGCCGGTCCGGTGTGGCGTCGCGGCATGCCCGGCTCGGGGTCACCGCGAGCCGGATCGACGGCAGGCCGCTGGGCTCGGCGACCCGCGTCGAGGTGTCCTACGACGACGGTCGCACGTGGCACAAGCTCGGCCGCTCCGGCACGCTCGACGCCCCGAGGTCGGCCCGGTTCGTCAGCGTCCGGGCGACCGCCACCGACGCCGCGAAGCACGGCTCCGTCACCCAGACGGTGATCCGCGCGTTCGGCGTCCGCTGAGATGGTCCCGGCCCGGCCCTCCGGCCGGGCCGGGATCAACCGCGGGCAGCGGCTACCGCGCTCATCACCTGATCAACGGACCGGCTCACCGTGGACGCGGATCGCCGGCTCGCCATCAGGCAACCCATCCGGTACGCCACGGAATCCGCGACCGTGCCGTCCCGCGAGCAGGCGTGTGCTCCGTCGGGACAGCGGCCGGTGGGTCGCGGCGGCCACGGCCGACAGACAGATCACGACGGCGGCGACGAGTGGTGGGCGGGCGCCGAGGTGGACGGCCGCGGAGCCGAGCGGAGTCGCCACCACGAGGGGCCCGAACATCGCGGTGTTGGCGGTCGCGGAGACCCGGCCCAGCAGCGGTGCCGGCGTGTGCGTCTGCACGGCGGTCACCGCGGCCACCAGGGTCCAGGGCAGGCCGACGCCGGCGAGGACCGCACCGCCGACCGTCACCGGCCACCACGGGAGGCAGCGCGCCAGGCAGCCGAGCGCGAACAGCACCGTCCCGCCCACGCCGACGCCGACGGAACCCCACCGGCCGATGAGCCGCCCGACGGCCAGGCCACCGACGATGGATCCGGCGCCCTGCGCGCTGGCCAGCACCCCGAGGAACGTCGTCGGCAGGTGCAGTTCCGAGACGACGGTCGCGTAGATCGCCGCGGTCGAAAACCCGGACATGGCGATCGACACGGCGGCGAGCGCGACCGGCACCCGGGTCAGGTGTGCTGCCCGGCCACGTTCGGCTCGCGCACCATGAACACGTCCACCGGGTCCTCGGCTTCGAGCGCGAAGCCATGCCGCTCGTACAGCCGTCGGGCCGCGCTGCCCTGCAACACGTTGAGCCGGACCAGCGTGCCAGCGCGGTCGCACCGCTCCAGCAGTTCGCGCAGCACGGCCGTGCCGACGCCGCTGCCCTGTAGGTGTGGTGCCAGGTAGAAGTGCTCCAGCCAGTGGGCGTCCGCGGCCGGCCGCAACGCCACGCAGCCGGCGAACGCGCCGTCCACCACAACAACCCGGGTGTACGCCGGGGTGAACCCGTCGCGCAGCCGCTGCCGCACCCGCTGTTCGTCGTACCGCCCCAGTCGTTGCAGGTCCGCCCGCAGCACCACGGCGCGTAGCTCCGCGACCGCCTCGCCGTCCGCCATCGAGGCGGGTCGAAGCTTCCAGTCCACCATGATCACCAAGCTACCGGGTCGTGCCACAGGCCGCCCTTTGGTGGGCAAGTCGGCAGCACTGTCGCGAACCGGACAAGACGGTAAAGCCCCTGGTGGAGCACTGTTGGGGCAGGGGAAGAGACGGACGGATGTCGGGCTACATCCCATTCCTCCGGCCCGGCGCGGACAGCATCGTCCGCGCCGGTGCCTCCCTCGCCCACCCCGCCCACCGCTACGGGCGCCCGCAGCGGTGTATCGCCCACCGGGACAAGGACGTCATTCACCGCCGGCAGTCAGGCGCCGCTTTCGCGCCCGCCGGTCTTTCGCCACCGAGGACTCCGCGTGGGGTCGGTGTCGCTTCCGTACGCCCGACCCACGGCGGGACCCGAACAGAGAGGGTCCGACATGGCCAGTCCCATCGCGACCGCAGCTCTCGACGCACCCGCGTACGAACCGGGTGAGCAGATGCTGCTGACGATCACCTACTCCGACGCCGACACCAAACCGTTGACCATCACCCTCGTGGTCGCCGACGCGCAGGGCAACAGCAGCGCGCCGGTCAAGGTCACCGCAATCATCGACCCACTCACCGTGACCGTCAGCGACGACTCCGGGCGTACCTGGAACCGGGTATCCGACAACGGCGCCGTCGCCGTCTACCGGGCGGTGGCGTGATGCCCCGCGTCACCGTCCAGGTCCGTGACGTCGCCGGACACACCGCGACCGCCACCGCCGACTACGAGCTGCGTCAGTCGGTGCTCGGCGGCTACTACCTCTCCGGGGGTGCCGACCCGAGCGCCGACATGGCCGGCGGGAACTTCCGCTCGCTCACCCAGTACCGCAGCTTCGCAGACGGATACATCTTCCCCGGCTACAACCGGCCGTGGCTGATCAACCTGGGCAAGGCCGGCGTGCAGATGAACATGGTCCTGGAGTTGAAGCACTACGGCGCTCCGAGCGGGCCGCAGACCTTCACCGTGGACGGCACCAGCTACACGGTGCCGGCGCCGTCGATGACCATCCAGCAGCGCCCCGGCACCACCTGGCCGAAGGCGTACGGATACAACCAGGTCGTCGACGGTCAGTGTGACGGCCTGTTCGCCCGTGCCCTGTCGCAGTACCGGACGCTCGGCTTCGGGGTGAACATCCAGATCGCCTCCGAGCTGGACACCGACCACGAGTTCGGCACCACCGAGGCCGGCAAGGCGTACACCTGGGAAGGGTCCGACTGGCGGGCGGTGCAGGCCATCAACTACATCCTCACCTGGTTCAAGGCCCGGACGTTGCCCGCCGGGACCACCTTCTCGGTCGGAGTCGGCGGCTTCGACCGGGCCTGTTTCCAGCGCACCCACCCGGAGTCGCTGATGTCCCGCCTGGACTTCCTCCAGTGGAACGTCTACGCCACCGACGCGAGCCACACGGCGTTGGGCCGCTTCCGGCGTACGAAGGACTGGGCAGTGGCCGACCTCGGCCCGGTGGCGCTGTCCCGTCGGGTGATCATCGCCGAGTGGGGGGTGCGCTCGGCCGAGATCCCGAACCAGTCGGGCTGGATCGCCACCGTCCCGGCGGCCATCGCGCAGCTCAACGCCGAGCGTGGGCCACGGATCACCCAGACCAACTACTTCAACTCCGGGTGGGGCACTCTCTCGCCCAAGGAGGCCGGGCTGGCCGCGTTGCACAGCGCGTACGGCACCCGACCGTTCATCTGAGGGATCCCGGCGGCCCCGGGTCACCGGGGCCGCCGGGCCGCGGGCTCACACCCCGCCGAGCCGTTCGGTGTACGTGTCGCGCAGCTCGCAGGGTGAGCCGGCACAGCCGATCCGCGACCTATGCTCGGGATCATGGAACTGCGGATCTTCACCGAACCCCAGCAGGGCGCCAGCTACGACCAGTTGCTCGCGGTGGCCCGGTGCGCCGAGGACGCCGGGTACGGAGCGTTCTTCCGCTCCGACCACTACCTCAGGATGGGCGACGCCAGCGGCGAACCCGGCCCCACCGACGCCTGGACCACGCTGGCCGGCCTGGCCCGCGACACCAGCCGGATCCGGCTCGGCACGCTGATGACCGCCGCCACCTTCCGGCTGCCCGGCCCTCTGGCGATCACCGTGGCGCAGGTCGACCAGATGAGCGGCGGCCGGGTCGAGCTGGGCATCGGCACCGGCTGGTACGCCGACGAGCACACCGCGTACGGCATCCCGTTCCCGGCGCTGGGTGAGCGGTTCGACCGCCTGGAGGAGCAGCTCGCCGTCATCACGGGACTCTGGTCCACGCCGGCGGGGGAGCGGTTCCAGTACGACGGCCGGTACTACCCGATCGTCGACTCGCCGGCCCTGCCCAAGCCGGTGCAGCAGCCCCGCCCGCCGATCCTGCTCGGCGGGATGGGTCCGAAGCGCACCCCTCGGCTGGCCGCCCGCTACGCCGACGAGTTCAACCTGCCGTTCGCGTCCGTGCCGGACACGGTCGCGCAGTTCGACCGGGTCCGCGCCGCGTGCACCGAGGTCGGGCGCGACCCGGCCGAGATGACCTGGTCCAACGCGCTGGTGCTCTGCTGCGGGCGCGACGACGCCGAGGTGGCCCGCCGGGCTGCCGCCATCGGGCGCGAACCGGACGAGCTGCGCGCCAACGGCCTCGCCGGTACGCCCGCCGAGGTGCTCGACACCATCGGCCGGTACGCGCAGGCCGGCAGCCAGCGCATCTACCTCCAGGTGCTGGACCTGTCCGACCTGGAGCACCTTGAGCTGGTGGCCAGCGAGGTGATGGCGAAGCTCTGAGACGGACCGGCCGGTCAGGCGCCCCGGTGGGCGCCGACCGCGCCCGGGTCGCCCAGCACGGTGTCGAGCCGGCCGTCGCGGTCACTGTCCACGTAGGTGATGTCCGGGACCCCGTCGCCGTCCACGTCGATCTGGACGATGTCGGCGACGCCGTCGCCGTCGAGATCGGTGACCACCTCCACCGAACCGTCCAGATGCCGGGTCACGATGGACTGTGCCCCGGCGGCGCGCGGCGGCGGCCCGGGCGACGGTGCCGGCGTCGGCGCCGGTGTGGGGCGGGGGCCGGGCGTGGGCGACGGATGGCTCGCCTCGGCCGGCGGCGCGCTGGCCTGCTCGATCCCGCTGCCGGTCGGGTCCAGCTCCTCCTCGGAGGGGAAGACGTCGCCCCGTGGGGCCGGATCGCGGTAGCTGCTCATGGGCGTAGGGTTCCCCGACGATGGCGAGAACAACCGTGCCCGATCGTCCGGTGTCCGTGGCGCCCGGTCTGTCGGAGGATGCGGGGACCGACGCCACGGTCATGAACGGGGGTCCGAGCGTGGAACTGCGCCGGAGTCGGGGCGCCCTGGTGCTCGCCCTGGTCTGCGTACTCGGTGGGGTGGTTCTGCTGGCCCTGCCCCGCGACGGGGCGCTGCTACGGACGATCATCGCGGTCGGTGCCATCGCCCTCGGTGTCGTCGCGCTGGTCAGCGCGTTGCGGCCGTTCCGGTTCGGGATCGGCGCGGACGGGCTCACCATCCGCCGGCCCGGCCTGCGCCGGTCGATCCGGTGGGCCGAGGTCGACGCCGTGGTCCTCGACGAGCCGCCCCGGCGCGACGGCCGTCCGGAGCCGCCCCGGCTGCTGCTGGTGCCCGCGCCAGACGTGCCGCTCGAGCCGGTGACCGCCCGCCATCCGATCGACGGCCGGCCCGCCATCGAGTTGCTCGTCCTCGACCAGGTCCGCGAGCAACCCGAGCAGGTGTCGGCCGCGCTCACCCGCTACGCCGGCGACCGCTTCGTGGATCTGCCCGCGTTGCGCCGCGCCGCCTTCGCCGACCCGGACCTCCCCACCGGCCTGCGCGGCTACCGGATGGACCAGGTCGACCGGTTGATCCGGCGCGGCCAGGACGCCCTGGTGTCCGGCGACGCGCAGACCCGGCAGGCGGCGCGCGGCGAGATTGAACGCCTCCGCGCCGCCGGCCTGCCGGTCGCCCAGCGGGGGTACGGCACGCTGGCGACCGAGGCCGCTCTGGACGCCCTCGTCGCCGCGTTGGCCGACCACCAGTCCACCGATCGGGAGACCGCCACATGATCGCGCAAGACCGAAGCGGCCAGCCGGCCGTGGACGTGCCACGCCGCAACTGGGCCGGCAACGTGCGCTACTCCGCGCGGGCGTTCCACCGGCCCACGTCCACCGACGAGCTGCGCCGGCTCGTCGCCGGCAGCGACCGGATCCGGGCGGTCGGCACCGGGCACTCCTTCAACCGCTTCGGCGACACCGACGGCGACCTCGTCACCCTGGCCGGTCTGCCCCCGCGGATCGAGGTGGACCCGGAGCGCGGGCGGGTCACCGTCGCCGGCACGCTGCGCTACGGCGACGTTGCCCGACACCTGCACACCCAGGGGTACGCGCTGGCGAACCTCGCCTCGCTGCCGCACATCTCGGTGGCCGGCGCGGTGGCCACCGCCACCCACGGCTCCGGCCAGACCCAAGGCAACCTGGCGACCTCCGTCGCCGCGCTGGAGCTGGTCACCGCCGACGGCGAGCTGCTCCGGGTGGACCGCGACAGCGACGGGGACACGTTCGCCGGCATGGTGGTCGGGCTCGGCGCGCTCGGCCTGGTCACCCGGGTCACCCTGGACGTGGTGCCGACCTTCGAGCTGCGCCAGTACGTCCGCCTCGACCTGGCCCGCGAGGCGCTGGACGAGGCGCTCGGCTCGGCGTACAGCGTGAGTGTCTTCACCGACTGGCGTACGCCGCGACTGCGGGAGGTGTGGCGCAAGCAGGTGGTGGACCAGCCGCCGCCGGAGGCGGACTGGTTGGGCACCACGGCCGCCGACGAGCCCCGGCACCCGGTGCTCGGGATGCCGGCGGAGAACTGCACCCCGCAGCTCGGCGCGCCGGGCCCGTGGCACGAACGACTGCCGCACTTCAAGCTCGGCTTCACCCCGAGCAGCGGCGACGAACTCCAGTCCGAGTACCACCTGCCCCGCTCGGCGGCGATCGAGGCGCTGGCCGCGTTGGACGACGTGGCGCACCTGATCGCCGAGGTGTTGCAGGTGTGTGAGCTGCGGACGGTCGCGGCGGACGAGCTGTGGCTCAGCCCGAACCACCGGCGGGACAGCTTCGTCGTGCACTTCACCTGGATCGACGACGCCACCGCGGTGCTGCCGGTCCTGGCCGCCGTCGAGGAGCGCCTGGCACCGTTCGCGCCCCGCCCGCACTGGGGCAAGGTCTTCGTCACCGACCCGGCGGAGCTGGCCGCCCGCTACCCGAGGTACGACGACGCCAGGGCCCTGCTGACCCACCTGGACCCGACCGGGAAGTTCCGCACCGACCTGCTGGACCGCTACTTTCCGCGCTGACCGGCCGGGGTGCGCAGGGTGCCGCGCTGGACGGCGCGGCTGATGTCGCTGGGGGAGACGATGCCGGCCAGACGGCCGTCGTCGTCCACCACGAGGGCGCGGCCGTCGGCGCACTCGCTGAGCCGGGGGAGCAGGTCGTTGAGCTGTTCACCGGGACGGGCGAGGACCAGTTGGTCGGCCCGGCACGCCACCTCGGCCAGGCTGGTCGACGCCCGCCGGTCGGCCGGTACGCCCCGCACCCGGTCCAGGGTGACCAGGCCGGTCGGCCGGCCCTCCTCGGTCAGGGGCAGCGCCGAATGCCGGTACGCGAACAGGTAGTGGTCGACGAAGTCGGCCACCGTCATCTCCGCCGACGCGGTCTGCGGCTGCGGCGTCATCACCTCGCCGACCCGGATGCCCCGCAACGCGCTGCCGGTGCGGGCCTGCCGCTCCTCCATCCCGGCGGCGCCGATCAGGAACCAGCCGATCAGCGCCAGCCAGAGCCCACCGAACCCGACCCCGGACAGGAACTGCCACAGCCCGAGGCCGATCAGCAGCACCCCCAGCACCCAACCGGCGCGGGCCGCGACCACGGACGCCCGAGTCCGGTCACCGGTGGCCTTCCAGACGGCGGCGCGCAGCAACCGACCGCCGTCCAGCGGCGCGGCCGGCAGTACGTTGAAGACGGCCAGCAGCACGTTGATGCCGGCCAGCCACGCCACCGCCCCGAAGAGCAGCCCGCCGGGCCCGACCAGCGCCAACAGCACCGCGATGGCACCGAAGAACGCCCCGATCAGCAGACTGACCAGCGGGCCGACGCCGGCGATCCGCAGCTCCGCGCCCGGGTCGCGCGGCTCGCCCCGCAGCTCGGCCACCCCGCCGAACAACCACAGCGTGATGCCGTCGACCTCCAGCCCGTTGCGCTTCGCCACCACCGCGTGCGACACCTCGTGGGCGAGCAGACCGACGAAGAAGACCACCGCCGCGGCCAGGCCCGCGAGGGCGTACGCCACCGGTGACCGATCGGGGTACGAACGGGGGAACTGGTTGGCGGCCAGCCCCCACGCGATCAGCGCGAAGATGACCAGAACGCTCCAGTTGACCCCGACCGGCACACCCGCGATCCGGCCAAGCCGGAAACTCGCCCTCATCCCTTGCCGTTACCCCGGGCCGGCTGGCCCATGCGCTCAGCGGCGAGGGGTCTCGCTGGCGATGGTCGCCTCCCGGGGCAGCGCCGCCGCCCGCAATGCCCAGTCCAGCGCGTAGTCGGCGATGTCCTCCCAGCCGTCCTGCCCGACGGTGAAGTGCGACCGGCCGGGGAACTCCTCGTACGCGGTGAGGGCCCGGGACTTCTGGTACAGCCCCGCGTTGGCGCGGACCACCGACGCCGGCACCACGTGGTCGACCTCGCCGGCCATCAGCAGCAGCGGCGCGCGGTCGTCGCGCCCGACGTCGACGCGGGCGGGTGAGCGCGGGTCGACGTTGGCGAACGCGCCCTCGAAGAAGACCCGCCCGGCACCGGGGACGGCGTAGCGCTGCCAGGCCCGGTCGGAGTCTTCGCGGCTCATGGCGTTGCCGAAGGTGTAGGCGAAGTCGTCCGGGGTGAACGGGACGGCCTTGCTCCGGTTGGCGGGGCTGCGCAGGATCGGGAAGCCGGAGCGCAGCTGGCTCAACGGCACCTTGAGCACGCCCTTCACCGCCGCCGGATGCACCCCCACCACCGCCGCGCCGAGACCCCGGTCGGCGAGGACCTGGGCGAACAGGCCGCCGAACGAGTGCCCCATGATGATCGGCGGTCGGGGCAGCGCCCGGATGATCCGGTCGTAGTGCGCGACGATCGTGGCCATGCTCTGCTCGGCGATCGGGCCGGGATCGTCGCGCAACTGCTCCACGGACCGGTCCATCCCGGGCCAGGCGGGGGCGATGACGTGCATGCCCCGCGTGGTGAACCGCTCGGCCCACCCCTCCCAGCTGCGCGGGGTCATCCAGAGTCCGTGGATCAGCACGACCGTGTCGACCCGGCCCTGCGGCCGGCCCTGCGGTGTGGCGTCCATCGCTGTCCCTCCCGGTGTCGCGGCGTCCGGCCCGGCGGTTACCCGTTGGCGCGGGGGGAATTCCTCCGATGAGCGTGATGACCCACAGGCATCTTGATGACTCAGGGGCATCACGCTCGTTGCGGTCCGTGCCCGCGTGTCAGTCACTCTCCGTGTCGCCCGGGCCCCTGACAAATGTCACGGCCGGGACGTGACGGCCGCTCCGGGCATCGGGGTACGCGCCGCCGGAGCATCGGTGACATGACCACGGCACCCACGCATCCGACACCCACGCATCCGGCCGTCGAGTTGGACGGCCTCACCAAGACGTTCGGCGCGGTCACCGCGGTCGACGGGCTGAGCCTGCGGGTGCAGCCCGGCGAGGTGGTGGCGTTCCTCGGCCCGAACGGCGCTGGCAAGACCACCACCATCGACATGCTGCTCGGGCTGGCCCGGCCGGACGCGGGCGCCGTCCGCGTCCTCGGCGGTACGCCGGACGAGGCGGTGGCCCGGGGGCGGGTCGCCGCCGTACTCCAGACCGGCGGGCTGCTCAAGGACCTCACCGTGGGTGAGACGGTCCGGATGACCGCCCACTTCTACCGGCACACCCGCCCGGCGGCGGAGGTGCTGGAGCGGGCCGGGATCGCCGACATCGCCGACCGGGTGGTCGGGCGCTGCTCGGGCGGTCAGCAGCAGCGGCTGCGTTTCGCACTGGCCCTGCTGCCGGACCCGGACCTGATGGTCCTCGACGAGCCGACCACCGGCATGGACGTGGAGGGTCGGCGGGACTTCTGGCAGGCCCTGCGCCGCGACGCCCGGGCCGGACGGACGGTCATCTTCGCCACCCACTACCTCGACGAGGCGGACGCGTACGCCGACCGGATCGTGCTCGTCCGGCAGGGGCGCGTCGTGGCCGACGGCACCACCGCCCAGATCAAAAACCTGGCTGCCGGCCGCACGGTACGGGCCACCCTGCCCGGGGCCGACCAGGCCGCGCTCGCGGCGCTGCCCGGTGTGGACGCCGTGGAGGTGCGCGGCGACAGCGTGCTGGTGCGCACCGGTGACTCGGACACGATCGCCCGGCACCTGCTCACCCGGACCGCCGCCCGGGACGTGGAGATCACCTCCCGCAACCTCGAGGACGCCTTCCTCGCCCTGACCACCGAGCGCATCGGAGCCTGAGAGATGACCATGTTG
Source organism: Micromonospora sp. WMMD710 (assembly GCF_029626045.1). Classification (NCBI taxonomy): domain Bacteria; kingdom Bacillati; phylum Actinomycetota; class Actinomycetes; order Micromonosporales; family Micromonosporaceae; genus Micromonospora; species Micromonospora sp. WMMD710. Next base: position 405,762 of record NZ_JARUBD010000001.1, read on the forward strand.
GGTGGGTTCGCCCCTGCCGTTCTGCACATCGAGTTGCGCCGGGTGCTGCGCAACCGCCGTACCCTCGCCTTCACGTTGATCATGCCGGGGGTCTTCTTCCTCATCTTCGGCCTGCCGCAGGGCGGTCAGAGCCTGGACAACGGCCGGCCCGTGACGGCGTACGTCATGATCAGCCTGGCCGTGTACGCGGCCATGGTGGCGACCACCAGCGCGGGTGGCGCGGTGGCCACCGAGCGGGCGCTGGGCTGGAGCCGGCAGTTGCGGCTCACCCCGCTGCGCCCGACCGCGTACGTGGCCACGAAGCTGGTCACCGCGATGACCCTCGGCCTGCTCGCGGTCGTAGTCGAGTTCCTGGTGGGCGCCGCGGCCGGGGTCCGCATCCCGGCGTACGTCTGGCTGCTGTCCGGCCTGGCCGCCTGGATCGGCTCGCTGGTCTTCGCCGCGTTCGGTCTCTTCATCGGCTACCTGGTGCCGGCCGAGAACGTCATGCAGTTCATCGGCCCGATCTTGGCCGTGCTGGCCATGTTCGGCGGGCTGTTCGTCCCGGTCGAGGTGCTGCCGCACGTGCTTCAGCAGGTCGCGAAGTTCACCCCGGTGTACGGCATGGGAGAGCTGTCCCGTGCCCCGCTGACCGGTGACGGGGTCAGCATGGCCGGGGTGGCGAACATGGTCTTCTGGGCCCTGGTCTTCGGCATCGGTGCGGCCCGGCTGTTCCGCCGCGACACCGCGCGGGTCTGACGGCCGGCGGCCGTTAGCGTGGACCCGATGGACTCGCTGACGGGTCAGCCCCGACCGGTGAGCCGCCGCTGGCGGTTCACCGGCTGGCTGCTGGCCGCCGTCTGGCTGTTCTTCCTCAACGTGCCGCTCTCCACCGCGCTGGACCAGCCGCAGCCGTGGCGGCGGATCGTCGGCGTCGCCACCCTTGTCGCCTTCGGCCTCGGCTACGTGCTGCTCTTCCAGTGGGCCCGCAACCTGCGCGAGCACCTCCGACCGATCCCGTCACGCCGGGCCGGGATCTTGCTTGTGGGGTTGGTCGTGCTGGGTCTGGCCAGCATCCCGGGCACCGCCGGGGACTGGACGGCCACGCTTGTGTTCGTGGCCGCGGCAGCGGTGTTCCTGCTGCAGGCGGTGCAGGCGTTGATCATCGTGGCGCTCTGCGCGCTGATCCCCCTGGTGGGGGCCTGGCTGGTGCCGTCCTGGACGGGGGAGAGCACGGTCACCGTCGCGGTGCTGCTCGCCTCGTTCGCCATGTTCGGCGTGTCCCGGCTGGCCCAGCGCAACAGCGAGCTCCGAGGTGGAGGCGCTGGCCCGGGCGGCGCTGGCCGACGTGCGGCAGACCGTCGGGGCGTACCGCGAGGTCACCCTCGCCGCGGAGCTGGCCGGCGCCCGCTCCGCGCTGGCCGCGGCGGGCATCGCGGCCGAGCTACCGGTCGCCGTGCCGGAGCTGCCGCACGACTGGGACCGGTTGTTCGGCTGGACGGTGCGGGAAGGGGTGACCAACGTGGTCCGGCACAGCGGGGCGCGGTGCTGCACGATCCGGGTGGACCCGGACGGGGTCGAGGTGAGCGACGACGGGCGCGGGCCGTCCGCTCCGGACGCCACCGGGCACGGGCTGCTCGGCCTGCGCGAGCGGGCGCGGCGGCTGGACGCCGTGGTCACCGTGGGGCGCCGGGACGGCGGCGGCTTCCTGCTGCGGGTGCACGCGCCGGGGGAGGCCCGGTGAGCGGTCCGTCCACGCCGATCCGGCTGCTGCTCGCCGACGATCAGGCGCTGGTCCGTGGCGCGCTGGCCGCGCTGCTCTCGTTGGAGTCGGACCTGACCGTGGTGGCCGAGGTCGGCCGGGGCGACGAGGTGGTGCCCGAGGCGCTGCGACACACGCCCGACGTGGCCCTGCTGGACGTGGAGATGCCCGGCCTGGACGGGATTGCCGCGACCGCCGCGCTGCGGAGCGCGTTGCCGACCTGCCGGGTGCTGGTGGTGACCACGTTCGGTCGGCCCGGCTACCTGCGCCGGGCCATGGAGGCCGGCGCGAACGGCTTCGTGGTCAAGGACACCCCGGCCCGGCAGCTCGCCGACGCGGTCCGCCGGGTGCACGCCGGCCTGCGGGTGGTCGACCCGACGCTGGCCGCGGAGACCCTGGCGACCGGTGCCAGCCCGCTGACCGAACGGGAGACGGCGGTGCTGCGGGCGGCACGGGGTGGCGGCACCGTCGCCGACCTGGCCGCGACGCTGCACCTGTCCGAGGGGACGGTGCGTAACCACCTGTCGGCGGCGATCGGCAAGACCGGTGGCCGCAACCGAGCCGACGCGGTCCGTGTCGCCGAGTCCAACGGTTGGCTGCTCGGCGAGTGAGCGGGCTCCGCTCAGGCGGTCGGCGGCGGCGTGGGCAGCTGGTCGACCACCACCAGGCTGCTGCCGGGACGCACCTCGGCGAGCAGTTCCCGTTGGCCGCTGCGGGTGACCCGGATGCAGCCGTTGGTGGTGTTCTCGCCCAGTTCGTCGTCGTTGTACCAGGTGTGCAGGCCGATGTGCGCGCCGCGCAGCCCGGTCGGCACCGCCTCGGGGTCGTCGGGCACCGAGCCGAGGGCGTAGATGTCCACCCCGCCGTAGACCTCCTCCGGTGGCGGCGTGCGGCCCAGGATGAAGGTGCGGCCCAGCGGGGTCTCCTGCCCCTCCTGGCCGAGGCTGGTCTGCCACGAGCGCACCGCCTTGCCGGCCCGGTACCAGGTCAGCCGGTGGACCTTGCGTTCCACCACGATCTGGTCGCGCAGCGCCACCGTGGCGAACCCGCCCGGCGGCAACCAGGCGAGCATCCGGTTGGCCGAGGGCAACAGGACGGCCGTCCAGCCGACCCGCTTCTGGGCGACCGGCACGGTCAGCTCGACACCGGCGAGCGTCGGTTCGAGGAAGGCCAGCGGACGTCCACCGGGCGCGTCGTACGCGGCGATCCGGCGGGTCGGGTGCACGCCCTCGGTCAGCGGCGTGGTGTCCATGGTGGCCGGATCGGCGGGGAACCCCTTCGGCGCGGGGTCGTAGTCGATCACCGGCAGCCCGTCCGGGGCGGGCGCGGCCGGCGGGATCGACTCCTGCGGGCTCTGCTCGACACTGCTCGGCGTCGGGTCGGCGGCCACCACGCGCCGGTCGTCGGGGGCCGTCGCGCGCGGGGTGAGAGCCTGGCCGACCAGCAGCGCGACGACCAGCAGCACGGGTACGGCGATGGCGGCGGCGATCCAGCGAGGGCGACGGCGGTACGGCGACATTCGGTCAAACGGCACCAAACCACTTTATGGTGGCGGATGGCTCGGGGCCCCCGGTTCGGCGATACCCGCCGGCCGGGAGCCCCGGTCGATCAGACCCGCGCGCCGATGTGGATGGCCACGGCGTCGTGCGCCGGCACGTTGGCGGCGAACCACCCGTTACCGTCCACCGTGATCACCGGACCGCTGCACGAGCCGCCGGCGTACGTGCCGTGGATGACGTCGCAGTACCGGCCGGCGGGCAGGCCCGTGAAGTACGAGCGGCCGTTGACCGCGGAGTCCTCGTCGTTGACCGTGATGAAGCCCTTGCCGCTGCGGCTGAACGCGATGTGGTTGTTGCCGTTGTCGTACCAGTTGGCCACGCCGGCGCCCTCGGTGGCGTTGCGGAAGCCGACCATGTTCGCGATCACCGGCCAGCGGTGCTCGCACTCCCAGCCCGAGTAGCAGGTGGTGTTCAGCGTCTTGTTGGCGCCGTCCGAGGGCGGGCCGGCGTCGCGGTTGCTGAAGGTGTAGCTGGACATGACGGTCGGCGACCCGTACGGCCAGGCCAGCATGAAGGCGTTCGCCAGGGCGTAGATCCCCCGGTCCTTGTAGGTGAGCACCCCGCCGGAGTCGCGCTGGGTGTCGTGGTTGTCCACGAACACCGAGGCCGGGCCGGTGGGTAGGTGGCCCCAGCCCTCGCCGAAGTTGCGCAGGTACGCCAGCCGCTCGGAGCGGAACACCCGGGCCAGGTCCTTGCCGTAGCGGAACTCGTGCACGTCACCGATGCCGGTGTACTCGGTCGGCTGGACCGGCTCGCCGGCGCCGTAGATGACCTCCTGCACGATGTACGCCGAGCGGGACAGCTTGCCCTTGATCGCGGCGATGTCGGCGGCCGGCATGTGCTTGCTGGCATCCATCCGGAACCCGTCGACGCCGAGCGAGAGCAGGTCGTTGAGGTACGCGGCGATCTTCGTGCGGACGTAGTCGGACTCGGTCTTCAGGTCCGAGAGGTTGACCAGCTCGCAGTTCTGCACCTCGTACCGGTCGTTGTAGTTGGCGATGTCGTCGCCGCCGTTGCGGCCGCAGTGGTGGAAGTCCTGGGTCTGGTAGATGCCCGGGTAGTCGTAGTGCGCGTACGACGAGCCGGCCCAGCCGGTGCCGCCGCTGTCCTGACCGGACATGTGGTTGACCACCGCGTCGACGATGACCTTGACCCCGGCGGCGTGGCAGGTGTTCACCATCGAATGGAACTGGGCCCGGGTGCCCTTGCGGGACTCGATCCGGTAGCTGACCGGCTGGTACGCCAGCCACCACTGGTTGCCCCGCACATGCTCCTGCGGGGGTGAGACCTGGACGTAGCCGTAGCCCTTCGGGCCGAGCGTGCTCTGGCACTCGCTGGCCACCGAGGGCCAGTTCCACTCGAAGAGCTGGACGATGACCTTCTTGCCGCCGGACGGGGCGGCGACGGCCGGGGGTGCCGTCACGGCGGTGGGGGCGAGCAGGGCGGCGATCAGGCCGAGGGCGAGGATCGCCGGACCGCGTCGACGTCGGTGCATCGGGACTCCTGACGGGAGCGGGGGTGGGGGTGGTGGCGCCGTGGGGGAGAAGCCTGAGGCTGCCGGAATCTTGCAACCCAGACTGAAATTTGCGGAAAGGTTACAAGCGTGTTGCAACGACTGTCAATGCATGGACATTCGTCGCTGTCCGCGCCGGCGCGCGCGGGGAGGCCCGACGCACGCCGACCCCACCTGGTTCGATCGCGGCCCATAAATTTTCGCCGACGGATGATCCGCCAACCCCGCCGGTCCGTACTGGATGGGGGAGCAGGGGTCGGCCGGTGGTACGCCGCCGCGAGACGATCGAGGAGCAGATGGCCCGGGCACAGCAGAACCAGAAGGCGGCCACCGTCCGGACCAGCGAGAGCAGTCGGGGGGTACGCACCCGATCGCGGTCCGCGACCGCCGTGTTGATCGCGTCGGCACTCGCCGCGCTCTGGGCGGCGACCATGCTGACCGGCGCCGGCCAGACGGCGTACGCGTACGGCTTCTTCTTCACCGAGTTCTTCGCCGGGGTGATCGCCCTGGTGGCGTTGAGCCTCACCGTGATGCTCGGCCTGCTCGCCACCGACAGGCTGGTGCTGCGCATCTCGCACCGGGTGCTGATGCAGTCGGCGCACCGGGCCACCGGCGTGCTCGGCGTGGCCGGGCTGGTCTTCCACGTCCTCACGAAGATCGCCACCGGGCGGGCTGCGGCCACCGACGCCCTGGTGCCGTTCGTCGGCGGTAGGGGACTCTACGTCGGGCTCGGCACGGTGGCCGCCCTGCTGATGGTCAGCGTGATCTGGACCGGCATCATCCGGGCCCGCTTCGCCGGTGTCGGTCCGAAGTGGCTGTGGCGCGCGCTGCACTCCACCGCGTACCTGTCCTGGCCGTTCGCCGTGTTCCACGGCCTCAACGCCGGTCGGGCCGCGGCCTCCTGGGTGGTCCTCAGCTATCTCGGCTGCATCCTGCTGGTCGTGCTGGCGCTGCTGGTGCGGCTGTCGGTCACTATCGGCCGGCGCAGCCGCGAGCAGCACCAGGCCGCGGTGCGCAACAAGGTCATGGCCGGCCGGGCCGACGAGGAGAGCCGCGGCCGGTCGCTGCTCGCCGGGCTGGGACGACGCCGCGACTCCACCGAGGACAAGCGTCCGGCCTGGGCGGAGGCCACCACCGCCACGTGGACCGCGCCGGCCGGCACCGCGCGGCGCGACCCCGACCGGTTCACCGTCCCGGTGGTGCCCGAGCCCGGCTCGCTCGTCGAGCCCGCCCGGCCCAGCCGCCGCCGACGCGAGGAGGAACCGGCGGCCCGCCGCGACACCGTACGGTCCACGCGTGACCGGCGCGACGAGGCGGAGCCGACCACCCGCCGGTCCACCCGCCGCGGCACCGAGGAGACCGTCACCCGTCGACGCGACGAGGAGGAACTGGAGCCGGTGACCCGGCGACGCGGGTCGCGCACCCGCGAGCGGGACGAGGAGACGGCCCCGACCCGGCGGCGACGCGCCGAGGAGCCGGCCGCCGAGCGGACCGGCCGACGGTCCCGCTCCGAGGAGGACGGCACCCGCTACTCGGCGCCTCCGCAGCGGACCGTCGACGAGCCCGAGGAGCCGTGGGACAGTCCGCGCCGGTGGCAGGCCGCCGAGCCGATCTCGGCCGGCCCGGTCTCCGCCGAGCCGATCTCGGCCGGCCCGATCTCCGCCGGCCCGATCTCGGCGGCGCCGCGCAGCGGCAGTGGTCGGCACAGCGCCGAGGACGACCTGCCGGAGGAGCCGGACTACTGGCGTCCGCCGGCCCGGTACGTGCCGGACGAGGTGGCGCCACCCGCCGACGACACCCCGACCCTGGTCGACCTGGCGTCGCGGCGCGCGCGACGGGCCGAGGGCCGGTCCGCCAAGCGCCGCAAGGCCAACGCGGACGCGGTGGACGGCGCGTACTGGGCGGGGCTGCGGGGTGAGGCCAAGTGATGCGGACGGCCGTGCCCCCGGTTGCCTGTGTCGGCGAGCCACGCCTGACCGCCGGCTTCGCCGAGTTCGGCCGGCTCGACCTGGCCGCGCACGAGGAGGTGCACGGGCCGATCGGGCCGATGGAGCCGGCGCAGTTGCTCCGACTCGCCGAGGGCATGCAGCTCAAGGGCAAGGGCGGGGCGGGCTTCCCGTTCGCCCGCAAGCTGCGCGCCGTGCTGGAGTCCTGCGAGCGGCAGGACCTCGCCGCCGTGGTGGTGGTCAACGCCAGCGAGGGGGAGCCGGCCAGCTGGAAGGACAAGGTGCTGCTGACCCGCGCCCCGCACCTGATCCTCGACGGCGCGGCGCTGGCCGCGTACGCGCTGGACGCCGAGGAGATCGTGATCGGCGTCGCCGACGACGGCGTGGGCCGGGACTCGCTGATGGAGGCCCTGGCGGAGCGCCGGATGCCGGTGCAGACCACCATCGTCACCGTGCCGCACCGGTTCATCTCCGGCGAGGGCGGCGCACTCGTCAACGGCATCAACGGGCTGCCGCACATCCCGCCGGGCACCAAGAAGCGCTCCAGCGACTCCGGCGTCGGCGGCCTGCCCACCCTGCTGTCCAACGCCGAGACGTACGCCCAGCTCGCCGTCGGTGCGCGACTCGGCCCGTACGAGTACGCGGCGCTCGGCACCGACGACGAGCCGGGCACCGTGCTGCTCACCGTGACCGGCGCGGCGGCCCGCCCCGCGGTCGTGGAGTGCACCGCCGGCATGCCACTGCGTGACGTCCTCGACTTGTGCGAGGTCCCGGACGTCCAGGGCATCCTGATGGGCGGCTACCACGGCAAGTGGATCACCCCGGAGGCGGCGGAGAAGGCCGAGGTGTCCCGCAGGGGCCTCGCCGCGGTCGGCGGTGCCCTCGGCGCGGGCATCATCATCCCGATCGGAGTCGACACCTGCCCGCTCGGCGAGGCCGCCCAGGTGGTGCGTTACCTGGCCGGCGAGTCCGCCGGCCAGTGCGGACCGTGCAAGATGGGCCTGCCCGACCTGGCCCGCGCGGTGGACCTGGCCGTCGCCGGCAGCCAACCGGCGGACGTGGTGCGGGCCGCCGCCGGCGAGGTGAAGGGCCGGGGCGCGTGCAGCCATCCGGACGGCACCGCCCGGTTCGCCCTCTCCGCCATCGAGGTCTTCACCGAGGACCTGCGGCTGCACAGCACCGGCGACGGCTGCGGCCGGCGGGTCAAGGGCGTCATGGGGCTGCCCGGCGCACCCGACCCCAACCCGCAGAAACTCACCCTGGACTGGTCGCGCTGCGACGGCCACGGGCTCTGCGCGCACGTGGTGCCCGACTTCATCCGGCTCGACGGCAACGGATACCCGGCCTTCCCGCCCACCCCGGTGCCGACGTGGCTGCGCGAGGGCGCGCTCAAGGCGGTGAAGGTCTGCCCGGAGCTGGCGCTGCGCCTCGCCAAGGCCGAGTAGGAACGGCACCACTCACCCCTGTCGAACGGAGAAGCTGATGCGGTTGCGGATCGGGCGAACAGGGGCGAGCGCCGCCACCGCCGGGGCGTTCCTCGCCGCCCTGCTCGCCGTGGCCTCCTGCACGGGACCGGTGCCGCCCGACGCGGTCGCCGTCGGCGCCACGCCGAATCCGACCGGCACCCCTGCGGCCGGCCCGAGCGGCACCGCTGCGGCCGGCCCGACCGGTTCACCGTCGGCGATGCCGGCCCGGGTGCCGGACACCCTGCGCTTCACCGGGACCACCCTCACCGGCGCCGCGTTCGACGCGGCGAACCTCGCCGGCCGGCCCGTCGTGCTGTGGTTCTGGGCGCCCTGGTGCGCCACCTGCGCCAGCCAGGCGTGGACGGTGGCCGAGATCGCGCCCCGGTACCGGGACACCGTGCCGATCATCGGCGTCGCCGGGCTGGGCGAGCAGCGGGCCATGAAGGAGTTCGTCACCGAGTTCGACCTCGCCGGGACACCGCAGATCGACGACCGTAAGGGCGCGCTCTGGAAGCGGTTCACGGTGACCGAACAGAGCACCTTCGTGATCATCGACCGGGACGGCAGGGTCGTCCACCAGGGCTTCCTGGACGGTGAAGCGCTCACCGCCCGCGTCGGCGCGCTGGCCGGGGCGTGACCGCCGCACTGCTGCTCGCGCTGACCGCCGGCATGCTCGGCGCGGTCAACCCGTGCGGCTTCGCGTTGCTGCCCGCGTACCTCTCGCTGTTGGTCGCCGGCGCGTCGGACACCCGCGGCGCGGTCGGCCGCGCGCTCACCGCGGCGGCCGGGCTGACCGTGGGGTACGTGCTGGTCTTCGGCGCCTTCGGCCTGGCACTCGCGCCGCTCGCCGGCTGGCTGCGGCCCCGGCTGCCGTGGTTGACCGTGACGCTGGGGGTGCTGCTGCTGGTGGCCGGCTGCTGGCTGCTCGCCGGACGGCGACTGCCTTCCCCCGGCTGGTCGGCCCGGGCACCTCAGCTGACCCGGTCCTGGCCGTCGATGGCGCTGTTCGGCGCGGTGTACGCCCTCGCCTCGCTCGGCTGCGCCATCGCGCCGTTCCTGGCCATCGTGGTGACCAGCCTCCAAGCCGGCTCGACCGGGAGGGGGCTGGCCCTGTTCGGGGCGTACGCCCTCGGGATGGGGTTGGTGGTCGCGGTCGCCGCGCTCGGTGTGGCGCTGCTGCGCGACGGTCTGGTGGCCCGGCTGCGGGTCGCCGGCGCCCTGGTGCCCCGCCTCAGCGGCCTGGTCCTGCTGCTCGCCGGCGGCTACGTCGCCTGGTACGGCTGGTACGAGCTGCGCCTGGCCGCCGGCCGCCGCGACGCCCTCCAGGACCCGGTCATCCGGGCGGCGTCCCAGGTCCAACGAACCCTGGCCGACGCCCTGGATGCCGTAGGCCCAGCGCTCCTCCTGACCGCCCTGACCGCCCTACTCTGCGTGACAGCCCTAACCCGCCGTCGCTCCCGCCCCCGCCCCCGCGATCTTGCAGTTTCTGTGGCGACAGAAGCCGCACACCGCCGCAATGCAGCGACAGAAAGTGCAAGATCGGCGGAGAGGGTGGGGGGTGCGGGCTAGCGGGGGGTCAGGCGGTCGGTGCCCAGACGGTTCTGGAGGACCTCGGGGATCAGGACGCTGCCGTCGGCCTGCTGGTACTGCTCCAGGATGGCCGGGAAGAGCCGGCTCGTGGCCAGCGCGGAGCCGTTGAGCGTGTGCACGAAGCGGGTCTGCTTGCCGCCCGGCTCCCGGTAGCGGATGGCCGCCCGGCGGGCCTGGTAGTCGCCGCCCCAGGAGACCGACGACACCTCCTTGTACTTGTCCATGCTCGGCATCCACACCTCGATGTCGAGGGTCTTGCGCATGGAGGCGCTCGCGTCGCCGGCCGACAGCAGGCTGCGCTGGTAGTGCAGCCCCAGCCTCTCCACCAGGCTCTCGGCGTGGGTGACCATCTCCTCCAGCGCCGCGTCCGCCTGCTCCGGCAACGTGAACTGGAAGATCTCCACCTTGTTGAACTGGTGACCGCGCACGGTGCCGCGCTCGTCCGAATGTGAGCCGGCCGCCTCCCGGCGGTAGCACGGCGTGTACGCGAAACGCTTCAGCGGCAGCTTCGGCGTCTCCAGGATCTCGTCCTGGTACGCCCCGAGGATCGCCGTCTCCGAGGTGGGCAGCAGGAACTGCCCGCGCGGGGCCGACTCGGAGTCCAGGTGGTAGACGTCGTCGTAGAACTTCGGGAACTGCCCGGCGGCGAAGCCGGCCGTGTCGAGCAGCAGGTGAGGCGGCAGCAGGAACTCGTAGCCGGCCTGGACGTTCTCGTCGATGAGGAAGTTGAGCAGCGCCCACTCCAGCCGGGCGCCCATCCCCGTGTACATCCAGAAGCCGGAGCCGCCGAGCTTCACGCCGCGCTCGTGGTCGACGAGACCGAGCATCCGCGACAGCTCCACGTGGTCGCGGACCTTCTCGATCACCGGCGGCTCACCGAAGGTCTTGACGACCCGGTTGGCTTCCTTGCCGCCGGCCACCACGTCGTCGGCGGGCAGGTTGGGCAGCTCGCTCATCGCGGTGCGCAGCCGCCCCTGCACCTCGTTCAGCTCGGACTCCAGCTCGGAGAGCTGCCGGCGACCGGCCTCGGGCGCGACGACGTCCGGCTCGCGGCCGGCGCGCTTCGCCTCCGCGTACGCGCGGGCCTCCGCCTTGCGGCGCTGCCGATCGGCGTCGATCTCCGTGATCAGGGCGCGTCGTTCCTGGTCGAGCCGCTGGATCTCGTCCAGGGATCGGGTGACCTCGGCGGGATCCAGTCGCTTCGCCAACGCGGTCGCCACCGCCTCGCGATCCTTCCGGATCAACTCCATGTCGAGCATGCTGCTCCGTACGCCTCCGTCCGGGGTCACAGGTGGACCCCCAGATGCTACCGTCGCGCCCGTTTCGACCCGGGACGGGGAGTGACGAGCCCGGTTCTACAGCCGGATCGGCATCAGCACGGAGTAGGTGTCCGCGTCGTCCGGTCGTCGTACCGCCAGCGGGGCGACCGGCCCGTCCAGCTCCAGCACCAGCTGGGGAGCGCCGGCGGCGTCCAGCGCGTCCAGCAGGTAGCCACCGTTGACGCCGACCCGCAGCGCGTCGGTGCCCAGGTCGGCGGCGGGCAGCAGGCGCAGGCCGCCCTGGTCGTCGACGCCGAGCACGGTGACCGCCAGCGCCTCGCCGTCGTGCTCGCGGGCCACCGTCGGGGCCGCCGGGTCGGCCAGCGCGGCGCGCAGCGCCGCCACGTCCACCGGGATCCGCCGTGCGGCCGGCCGCTCGCCGACGGCCTTGCGCAGCAGACGGCGGTAGTCCGGGAAGTCGTACGACAGGGCGCTGCCGGTCAGCGTCCGGCCGGCCACCGCCACACGCAGATCCGCGCCCGCCACGGTCAGCCGCACCGGCCAGGCGTCGGCCGCGTCGAGCAGCGGCCGGAGCTGGTCGACGAGATCCACCGGCACGAACACCCGCACCGGCGGGCCGTCGACGTCCGCCCCGGCCCGGGCCAGCGCGAGCCGGTACCGGTCGGTGGCGACGAGCCGGACACCGTCGGACTCCACGTCGAGCAGCACACCGGAGAGCATCGGCAGTTCCGGGTCGGCGCCGACGGCGAAGCGCACCGCGTCGACCGCGGCGGCCAGGTCGGCGGGGGTGAGCAGCAGCGTGGTGGTGGCCGGCTGGGCCGGGTCGACCAGGGCGCGGAGCCGGGTCACCTCACGGCGGGCGTCGGCGAGGCCGTCGACCAGCCGGCGCAGGTGCGTGTCGAGCAGCCGGTGCACCGCGGCCGGCTCGGCGCGTACCGCGGCGGCGATCTCCGGCACCGGCATGCCGATCCGGCGCAGCCCGGCCACCAGCCGGGCCGGGGCGATCTGCTCGTTGGTGTACCAGCGGTAGCCGGTCACCGGGTCGACCAGGGCCGGCTCCAGCACCCCCGCCGAGTCGTAGAAGCGCAGCGCGCTGACGGTCAGGCCGCTGGCCCGGGCCAGCTCACCGATGCTGTGCAGGTCGCTCACGCCGGGCATCCTGCCCCCTCGACCGGGTCGAGGGTCAAGCCGGGTGCTCCGCGGTGGTCTGCTCGAGCACCCGGAAGGTGAGCCCCGCCCGGACCAGCCGGTCGAGCAGCGCGTCGCCCATCGCGGTGACCGGGGTGACCTGCCCGGCGGTCGGCGGCAGCTCGTCGAACGCCAGGCAGAGCGCCGACTCGGCGAGCATCTTCGCCGTCTCGTCGTAGCCCGGGTCGCCGCCGGCCACCTCGGTGAGCACCCGCCGCCCGCCGCCGGCGCCGACGAACCGGACCCGGAACCAGGCCGCCGCCCGCTGCTGCGGCGTCGGCCCCTGCCCGGAGCTGAGCCGGCCGAGCAGCCAGCGTCGGGTGGGTGGCACCTTCACCAGGCCCACCAGCGCGCCGAGCCCGGCCGCGCCCGCCAGCACGGTCGGTAGCCGCTTCACCGCGGCGAAGTGCCGGTAGCGGAAGTCCGGGCCGTACTCCGGGCGGGCCGCCGCCGAGCGGCGCACCACCTGCGGGTCGATGGTGGGCAGCGGCACGGTCCAGATGCCCAGCTCCGCCGAGCGGGTCAGCCGGCCCGGCACCGCCCGGACCCGGCGGTCGGTGGGGCGCGGTTCGACCGCCCGGCGGTCCCGTGCGGCCCGACTGGCCTGCCCGGTACGGGAGAACGCGGTGAGCGCGGAATGGTACGTGCCGGCGGAGAACCGGGCCGAGGCCCGGACGTAACCGTCCACGGTGATCGGCCCGTCGGCGGGCAGTTGCTTGACGGTGAACCAGACGCCCAGGTCGTGTGGGACGGAGTCGAACCCGCAGGCGTGCACCAGCCGCGCGCCGGTGCGGGTCGCCTCGGCGTGGTGGCGGACGTACATCAGGTCGACGAACTCCGGCTCACCGGTGATGTCCAGGTAGTCGGTGCCGGCCCCGGCGCAGGCGGCGACCAGCGGCTCCCCGTGCCGGACGTACGGGCCGACGGTGCTGGCGACCACCCGGGCGCTGGTGGCCACCGCGCGCAGCGAGTCGGCGTCGGTCACGTCGGCGCTGAGCAGCGGCAGGTCGGCCAGGGCGGGGTCGATCGCGGCGAGCCGGTCCCGCACGGCGGCGAGCCGGTCCGGGTTGCGCCCGGCCAGCGCCCAGCGCAGCCCGGGTGGTGCGTGCCGGGCCAGGTACTCGGCCGTGAGCCCGCCGGTGAACCCGGTCGCCCCGAACAACACCACGTCGTACGTTCGCTCCCCAGCCATCCCGCGAGTCTGCCATCCGCCGGCTCCGACGGCTCATCGGTCACGGGCTGAAGACCGCCCGGACGCAGCCGTCGGCGCGGTCCCGGAACAGCGCGTACCCCTGCGGGGCGTCCTCCAGCGGCAGCCGGTGGGTGGCCAGATGCTCGGTCCGCAGCTCGTCACGGGCCATCCGGTCCAGCAACATGGGTACGTCCCGCAGGTCGGGCCGGCGGGCCCCGCGCAGGGCGAGCCGCTTGCCGGTCACCGTGCCCAGCGGGAACGCGTCGACGAAACCGTCGGTCCCGCCGAGCACCACCACGGTGCCGCCCTTGCGGCAGGCGTGCACCGCCTCGCGCAGCGCGTCCGGGCGGTCGCCGAGCCGGACGCCGAAGCGGTCGGCGATCGACCGGGCGGGTGGCTCGCCGACCGCCACCACACACACGTCCGGTCCGCGCCCACCACTGCGGACCCGCAGCTCGGCCGAGACGTCGGTGTGGTCGTAGTTCAGCGGCTCCGCGCCCGCGTGCCGTCGCGCCATCCGCAGCCGCTCCTCGTGCCGGTCCACCACGATCACCTTCGCGCAGCCGTGCAGCACCGCCGCGCGGGCGGTCAACTGGCCCACCGCCCCGGCGCCCCAGACCGCCACCACGTCCCCCGGGCGTACCGCGCCCAGCTCGGCGGCCAGCCAGCCGGTCGGGGCCGCGTCGGCGGCGAACAGCGCCCGTTCGTCGTCCACCACGTCCGGCACTCGGAACGCGCTCGCGTCCGCGTACGGCACCCGCACGTACTGGGCGTGACCACCGGCGAAGCCGCCCGCCGCGCGGGGCCGCCCGAAGCAGCCGACGTCGGAGCGTCCCCAACCCTCGTCCGCGCTCGCCGGCTCGGTGCTGCCGTTGTCGCAGCAGGAGTGCAGGCCGGCGCGGCAGTACCAGCATCCGCCGCAGGCGACGCTAGCGCCGACCACCACCCGGTCACCGGTCCGGTGCCGGCGGACCGCCGGCCCGGTCTCGACGACCTCGCCGAGGAACTCCGCGCCGAGCACGTCACCGGTGCGCAGCAGCGGATCCCGTCCGGCCAGCAGCGGCAGGTCGGCGCCGCAGGTGGCACTTCGACGCACCCGCACGATGACGTCCCGCTCGTTGCGCAGTTCCGGGTCGGGCACCTCGCGTACCGCCAGCTCGCCCGCGCCCACCCAGCACAGCGCCCTCACCCGCGGGCCTCGGGCCGGTCCAGCGCCGAGCGGTCCGCGCGCAGCACCTCGCCGGTCTCGACGCGTTGCTTGACCTGGCGCAACGTCCGGCGGACCAGCAGCATCGGGTCGTCGCCGACCAGGTGCGCGGTGAGCCCGGCGGCCGGGGTCGCCCCGGCCAGCGGGCGGGCAGCCAGCTCGGTGCCCCGGTCACCCGGCGCCGTCCGCACCCGCACCTCGACGGAGCCGTCCAGGCGCCGCAGCGGCTCGGGCCACCGCCCGCCGGGAAGCACCTGCTCCGGCGGCCGGTCCACGGTGACGACCTCCCACCCTCCCCGTCGATCTTGCAATTTGGGTCGTCGGAGTGCGGTGTCGTGCGGCTTTTGTCGCGACAGAAACTGCACGATCGCGGAGGTGCGGCGGCGGGGTATCCGCAACAGGCGTGTCAGGGGTCGCATCGGTCCACCCGTCCTCCCGGTCCACGTCCCTCGATCGTCGGGCCCGAACGGGTGAAGCGGGCTCGCCCGGAAGGGGTGAACGGGTCCGCGCCGGGTAACCGCTCGCCGACCGGGGGTGGGACGCGTCGCTGGGGGTGGGGCCGAGTGCCGGAACAGCAGGATCGCGCACGGGTCGGTACGGCACCGGGGCGCCCGGCGGACCGGCCGTTGCTGGCGTCCCGGTTGACGCCGGCCGTGCCACCCGAGCCGGTGGTGGCCCGGCCCCGCCTGCTGCGCCGCCTGGACGAGGGCAGCGCGGGACCGATCACCCTGGTCGCCGCACCGGCGGGCTGGGGAAAGACGACACTGCTCGCCTCGTGGGTGCGGCTGACCGGCGGCGACGAGGCTGGCCCGAATGCGGTGGTGCCCGAGGACGGGGCAGCTCCGGCGGTGCCCGGGCCGGAACCGGCGTGGGTGTCGGTGGAGGCCGGCGACGACGGTGAACGACTGTGGGCGTACCTCGCGGCGGCGCTGCGGGCGGCGACCGTGCCGACCGACGACGGCCCGGTGCCCGACCGGCCGCCGCGCCCCGACCAGCTGGAAGCCCTCGCCGCCGCGCTCGCCGCCGCGGACCGTCCGGTGCTGCTCGTCCTCGACGACCTGCACCGGGTCACCGATCCGGCGGCGCTCACCGGCCTGGAGTTCCTGCTCCGGCACGCCGAGCAGCGGCTGCACCTGGTGGTCGGAGCGCGGGCGGGGCTGCCGCTGGCCCTGCACCGGCTCCGCCTCGCCGGCGAGCTGACCGAGATCGGCCCCGACGAGCTGGCCTTCACCGACGACGAGGTGGCCGACCTGCTCACCGCGCACGGGGCGGCGCTGCCGGCGGCTGCGGTGCGCCGGCTGCGCGACCGTACCGGTGGCTGGCCGGCCGCGCTGCGGATCGCCGCCCTGGCGGTACGCGGTCAGGCCGACCCGGAGCGCTGGGTGGGGCAGTTCGGCGGCGACCAGCCGGAGATCGCCGGGTATCTCCAGGAGGAGGTTCTCGCCGGGATCGATCCGGCCGACCGGGACCTGCTGCGCCGCACGGCCCTCACCGAGACGGTCTGCGCGGACCTGGCGCAGGCGTTGACCGGGCGCACCGACGCCGCGCAGGCCCTGGCCGACCTGGCCGGCGCCGGCGGTCTGCTGCACCGGGAGGACGGCCGCCCACCCTGGTACCGCTGCGACCCACTGCTGGCCGACCTGCTCCGGGCCGAGCTGGGCCGGCTGCCCGCCGACGACCTGCGTGAGCTGCACGTGCGGGCGGCCGACTGGTACGCCGGCGCCGGACGCCCAGCCGACGGCCTGCGGCACGCGTTGGCCGCCGGCCGGTGGGACCTGGCCGGCGACCTGTTCGTCGCGCACTGGCCGGAGCTGACCCGCTACGACGGCGACACGGTCAGCGGTCCGCCGCCTCCGTCGCCGCCGCCGGACGTGGTCCGCGCCGACCCGGAGGTGGCCCTGGCCTGTGCCGCCGAGCGGGCGTACGCGGGTGATCTGCCGGCCGCCGGCGGGCACCTGCGCACCGCCGCCGCGTACGCCGGTGGTCTGCCGGTGCCCCGCCGGGGCCGGTTCCTGCGGTTGGCCACCGCGCTGGAGCTGACCGTGGCCCGGCTCGCCGGCGATCCGGCGGAGGTCCGGGCCGCTGCCGCCCGGTTGCTGCGAACCCGACCGGCCGGGGCCGACCCGACCGGGCTGCCGGACGCCTCGCCGACCAGCGGTGGGGGAGGCGCGGTCGAGGACGCGGACCTGCGGGCGTTCACCGGCACCGCGCTGGGGCTCGTGGAGCTGGCCGCCGGCTCGCTGCCGCACGGCCGGTTCGTCCGCGCCCGGGCGGCGGCCCGGGAGGCCGGCCGGGCGCGGACCGAGCTGGTCGACGCCAGTCGCGCCGCGCTGCTGCTCGCGGTGCGCGGCGACCTGCGCGGGGCCGAACGGGCGGCCCGGGACGCGCTGGGCATGCCGCCCTGCCGGGGCTGGTCGTGCCGTCTCGACTGCGGTTACGCGTACCTCGCGTTGGCATTGGTGGCGCTGCACCGTGACCAGCCCGACGAGGCGGCCGCGAACCTCGCCCTCGCCACGTCGGCGACCGGCCCGGCCGGCCCGGTCGCGGCGGATCCGGAGGACGCCTCGCCCGGCGTCCTCGGGGCGGAGGCGGGGGACGGCGCACCGGGGGAGCTGGTGGCGGCGGCGGTCGCCGCATTGTGTCGGGCGCGGCTGCACGGCGACTCCGGCGACCCGGCGGCCGGGCAACGGCTGCTCGTCCGGGCCCGGGCGACGTTGACCGACGCCCCGGACGCCACCGAACTGGCCGCCCTGCTACGCGCCGCCGAGGCGGAACTGCGGGCCGAGCGGGGTGACCTGGACAGCGCCCGCGAGCTGCTGACCGGCGACGACGCCGAACCGCCGCTCGCCGTGAGCCTCGCGCGGGTGGAGCTGCGGGCCGGCGACGCCGGTGCCGCCGGCCGGGCACTGCCGGACTGGCAGGCGCCGCAGGCGGACGCCTGGCCGCTACCGGTACGCCTGGACGCCGGCCTGCTGGACGCGGTGCTCGCCGAGCGGGCCGGGGACGGGCGACGGGCGGGACGGATCCTGGAACAGGTGCTCGACCTGGCCGGCCCGCAGGGCTGCCGGCGGGCCTTCACCCGCGCCGAACCGCCGGTACGGGGCCTGCTGGCCGCGCACCTGGACGCGGGCACGGCACACTTCGCGCTGGTCAGCGACCTGGTCCGGGACGCCGACCAGGCCCCGACCCGGCCGCCGGCCGAGCCGGCGGGAACGCTCGACGAGCCGCTGACCGAGCGGGAGCTGACCATCCTGCGCTACCTGCAGAGCATCCTGTCCAACGTGGAGATCGCCAGCGAGCTGTCCCTGTCGGTCAACACGGTGAAGACCCACGTCCGCAACATCTACCGCAAGCTCGACGCGACCCGCCGGCGCGAAGCGGTCCGGCGGGCGCGCGAGCTACGACTGATCTGAGCCCAGCGGCGGTCAGGCGTTGGCGGCGGCGTCCACCGCGGCCAGCAGGTCGGGCAGGTCGTACCCGGCCTCGTGCCGGACCTCGTTGACGAAGAGGGTCGGGGTGCCGTTCACGCCGCTGCGGATCCCGCCCACGAAGTCGCGGCGTACCCGGTCGGCGTGTATCCGGCTCTCCACCTCCGCGTTCAGCTCGTCCGGCGGCAGACCGACCTGCTCGACGCCGAGCGAGAGGTGCACCGGGTCCAACTGGTCCTGGTGCTCGTACAGCCAGTCGTGCATCTCCCAGAACCGGCCCCGGGTGGCGGCGGCCTCGGCCGTCTCGGCGGCGCGTTCGGCGTACGGGTGCACGTTGGCGATCGGGAAGTAGCGGTAGACCAGGCGTACCGTGTCGGCCCGCTGGCGCAGCAGCTCGTGCAGGTTGGGATACGCCGCACCGCAGAACTGACACTGGAAGTCGCCGTACTCGACGACCGTCACCGGCGCGTCGACCGGCCCACGGGCGTGGTCCTCGGCGGTCACCGGGTCGCGCAGGCGGGCGGTGACCTGAAGTGGCGTGGTCATCGGGCCATCACCCCCTGCCGGGCGAGCCGGTCCAGCGCGTCGAAGATGCCGTCCGCGCCCGGATTGACGTCGGGCGCGGATAGGTAACTCCAGGCCACCGTCCCGGCCTGGTCGAGCACCACCAGCGCCCGCGCCGCTTCACCCCCCGAGGTGTACGCGCCATAGCGGCGGGCCACCTCGCCCTTGGGCTCGAAGTCGGCCAGCAGCGGGAACTCGATGCCCCGGGCCTGCGCGAAAGCGCGGTGCGACCAGATGCTGTCCACCGAGATGCCGAGCAGCGCGGCCTGATACTGGTCGAACACCGGCATCGCCGCCTGGTAGAGCGCCATCTGGTCGCCGCAGACCGGGCTCCAGTCGGCGGGATAGAAGGCGAGCACGACCGGCCGGCCGCGGAACTGCTCCGGCCCGACCTCGTGCCCGTCCGGGGTAGCCGCCAGGGTGAAGCCCGGCGCGGAGTTCCCCGGTTGGATCAGCCCGTTCGGATCACTCATGCCCCCAGCCTGCGCCCGGGGCGGGTGAGGCCGGCTCACCCGCCCCGGGTGGTTCCACGCTGACGCTCAGCGCAGCACCGGGGCGACCGCGATGTGGTTCTGCACCTCCCGGACGCCCGGCGCCGACCATGCCACCTGCTCCACCTCGGCCCGCTCGGGCATCGAGTGCACCAGCCCGCCGAGCACCGCGGTGTCGCCGTGCACCCGCACGCTGACCCGTTCGGCCTCGGTGGCGCCAGCGCGGGCGAGCGCGTCGACGATCCGGTCGGCCAGGTTCTGGCCGTCCGGAGGCGCGGCCGGGCGGACGGTGATCCCGTTGCTCACCCCGCGTACGCCGGTCAGCCGGCTCACCGACCGTTCGGCGGCGCGGCGCTGGTACTCCCACTCGACCTCGCCGTGCAGCGTCACCCAGCCGGTCGAGACGGTGACCTGGAGCTTCTCGACGGGTACGAACGCGTCCCACTCCAGGGCGTGACCGGCCGCGGCGGCCAGGTCCGGGTCGGTGCGTTCGGCGCTGCCGGGCAGTCGGACGGCCAAGTCGTTGGCGACCGCCCGGACTCCGACGACGCGGTGTGCGGCCCGCTCGGCGGCCCACTTCTTCGCGTAGCCGTCCACCCGTCCGGTCAGCGTGACGACGCCCTCGTCGACGGTCACCCCGATCTCGTGCGGCTGCACGCGGGGCTCCCAGGTCAGTTCGTCGAGGACGGCGGACTGGATGTCCTGGTCGGTACGGCTGATCGTCGCGATGGCCATCTGTCCCTCCTCCGGTGCGTCGGGTGGCGGACCGGCCGGCAACCGGCGCCGCAGGTCCGCCGGGATCCGATCCTGCCGCCGGCCGGGGTGAGCCGTCCTCGCCCGGTGCGGGTGACGGTGCCGCCCGGGGCTGGGCCTGCCTCATCCGTACCGGTCATGGACATCGATGATGGGAGCGCTTCCAAAGTGGCGGGGGATCGGTTACGGTAAGCCCATTCCTCGATCGCGGGAGCCGTCGCGTCGGGTGGTGGGAGCCAGGGCAGCTCCGAGCCGTCCCCGTCGTGGCACCCGTCCCTGTCGTGGCACCCGTCCCTGTCGTGGCACCCGTTCCCGCCGTCGCGCTGTCCCTGTCGTCGCGCTGTCCCCGCCGCCGTGCTCGTCCCCCGGGCCACGGCGCCACCACCGGAGGTTGGCCCCGTCCCCCGGGCGTCCACCTCCGCCGGGGACCCGCAAGATGCGGAGAGGTCCGCCGGCACGGCCAAGTCCGTGTCGGCCGCCGGTCGCCGGTCGGCGTCCTCGGCCTCCTCGGCCTGCGGGCCGGCGGCAACGCCCCGCCCGGCCACGTCACCTGCGTGAGCAGGCAGGCCGAGCGGCCCGGGCGACACCACCCGGGCCGCACCCGATCACCGGTCCGCCGGGCTGCCTGAGGGGTCCGGCACCCGGCGGACCGGCCTCCGCCGCCCCCGCCGCGCCCTGCCCCTGCGTCCCCGTGCCCGCGTCCCCGTGCCCGCGTCCCACCCCGCTCGGGTCGATCAAGGAGTTGTGGTGGTGGATGAAAGGGTCAAAAACCAATATACCGCCCACCACAACTCCATGATCGGCGTGGCGTGGCGTGGCGTGGCGTGGCGTGGCGAGGTGGGTTGGGCTGAGGCGAGCAGGGCGAGGCGCGGTGTGGCGGGGTGGGGCGTGGCGAGGTGGGTTGGGCTGAGGCGAGCAGGGCGAGGCGGGGCGATCGGTGGGGCGGGGCGATCGGTGGGGCAGGGCGATCGGTGGGTGGGGCGATCGGCGGGGTGCGGTGGGGACGGCGACGGGCCCCGCTCGACCGGTCGAGCGGGGCCCCTCGGGTGCGGGTGGTTCGGGTGTTCAGACTGCGGGGGAGCTGGGGCGGTCGACGTCGACGAACTCCACGTCCTCGACGGCGCGGTCGTCCCGGCTGCCGGCGGCCCGGGCGGCGGAGCCGACGGCCCAGCCGACCGCCGCGCCGACGAGCGCGGCGCCGATCAGCAGGGTCCAGGGCAGTGCCGGCTGACGCCCGGCGAGCGCGTCGAAGGCCAGCGAAGCCCGACGCCGCGCCTCTTCGGCCGCCGATCCGACCAGGTCGCCGGCCCCGTCGGCGAGGTCGCCGCTGCTGCGACGGGCCGAGCGGGCGGTGTCGCGGACGCTGTCCCCCGCGGAGCTGACGGCGGAGACCAGGTGCTCCCACGCCTGGTCCGCGATCCGCTCCGGCTTGCTGCGGCGGTCCAGCAGGTTGGTTCCGAACATCGTGGTTACCTCCTCGGGTGCCGAAATCCGCCGGCCACTTCGGACTTCGGCGTCTGTTCAGCGCGTCACGGTTTCGCCTACCCCGCAGTGCCCCACCCGGCCCGGGCGCAAACCCGGCCCGGGCCGCGGGGCACGGTTCAGCGCACCGTCACCACGGCCGCGCCGCGGGCGAAGTCGTCGTCATCGTCGTCATCGTCGTCGCCGCCACCGAAACCGCAGGCCAGTACGAGGGCGAGCAGTACGCCGACGCCGGCCAACCCGGCCAGTCTCTTGATCATTGAAGGTCCTCTCCGTCACGGTGGGTGTCCCGGGTCGATGCTAGGTGGCGTCGACAACCCCGCGACCGTGCCACGTGGACGCAACGAGCGCGACACACCGGTGACACGGGGCGGAGGGCGCTGGCGGCGGGTTGTCGGGCGGTACGGAACGGGACCGCTACCCTGGTTCGGCGGCGCCGGCTCCGACCGGCCGCCGAGTGATCGAATAACGAAAATTTTGGATCTGGGAGACCAGATGTGCCCGGATCCGCGAATTGCTCATCCCGAGGGGTGGCGACCGAGGCCGTCGGAGGAATACTCTCGGTCGCGGCCCGCGTACTGATGAGGCGCCCGGGGGACGGGCGGGTGGAGGTGCTCGCGTGAGCCTGTCGATCGTGAAGTCGGTTTTGTCCGGTGGTGTGGTAGAGATCGCCCCGCGAGGTGAGATCGACGTCGACACCGCGTACGAGGTGCGCGAGGCGATCGCAGAGGTGTTGGCCAAGGGCCGCCCGCTGCGTATCGAGCTGAACATGAGGCTGGTCACCTTCATCGACTCCGTCGGCATCAGCGCCATGGTCGCCGGCTTCCAGACCGCCGAGGTCAGTGGCGTCAAGCTGGTGGTCACCGAGCCTAGCCGGTTCGTGCACCGGCAGCTCTGGGTGACGGGCCTGCTCGGCCTGTTCGGCGCACCGGAGCCCTACTTCGCCGGTGCCGCCACCCCTGAGGTGCTCCCCGGCGCCTGACCCCCCGCTCAACCCAGCTCGTCCAGGCCGGTCAGGTCGACATCGGTCGCCTCGGTCACGGCCCGGATGGCCGTCACCGAGGCGTACCCCGCTGCCAGCAACGCCACGTCCGTGCCGGGCTGCGCGGCCTGACCCGGCTCCTCCAGTGAGGTACGGACGAAGCCGTGCCCGGACTCCGCCACCGTCATCTGTACCTGGCCGAAGCTGGCCAACGTGCCGCGTCGTACCCCACGCAGGCGTTCGTGCGGCAGGTCCGGGGCATTCACGTTGAGCACGCTTTCCAGCGGCGCGGAGGTCAGCCGGGGGAGCAGGTCGAGGGCGACCCGCGCGGCGGTGCTCCAGTGCCGCTCGCTGTCGCGTACCCGGGCGGCGGCGTCCACGGCGGCGCCCCCGCTGGCGGCCGTGGCCTCGCCCGCGGTGAGGACGTCCAGTGAGACGGCCATCGCCCGGCAGCCGTTCGTGGCGGCGGTGAACGCGGCACCCACCGTGCCCGAGTGCAGCACGGCACGACCGGCGTTGGCGCCCCGGTTGATGCCGGAGAGCACCACCGACGGCGGCGGGCCGAACGCTCCGTGCAGCGCGATCAGCGTGATGAACCCGGGTGAGCCGCCAACCCCGTACGCCGGCACGCCGTCGAGATCCGGCAGCGGATGGTCGTGCACGACGACCCGCCCGTCGCGCTCCACCGCGCTCATCGCGGCGCTGGTGCCGCTAGCCTCCTCCAACGGCGCGGCGATCACCACGTCCAGCCCTCGCTGGGTCGCCGCCCGGGCCAGTGCGTGGATGCCCGGCGCGGCGATCCCGTCGTCGTTGGTGACGAGGACCCGCAGTGTCATCGCTCGACCACCCGGTCGGCCAGCTCGTCCGGGGTGGTGCGCTCCTGTGGTCGGCTGTCGGCCGGCACCAGTCGGACCCGGTCCACCAGGCCGGTGATCGAGTCCAGCCGTCCGGTGCCGAGGCCGTGCCGGGTCACGTTCAGCGCGCCGGCGGCGGCGCCGGTGCGGATGGCGGTCCGGATGTCGCCACCGCCCGCTACGACGGCGGCCACCCCGGCGGTCATCGAGTCGCCCGCGCCGCGCGGGTCGGCTGCCTCCAGTCGAGGCATCTCCACGTCGAACAGCTCCCCGTCGATGAGCGCCAGCGCCGGCCGGTCGGCGCGGCTGACCACCACGGTCTCGGCGCCGGCGGAGTGCAGGTCGTACATCGCCCGGGTCAGCTCCGGGAGGTCGTCGTTGCGGGCACGGCCGTCGCGGATCAGCTCCTCGTGGCTCACCTTGAGGAAGAAGACCCCGCTGTCCAGCACCGCGCCGAGGTGATCGCCGGAGAGGTCGACCACGACCTGGCCACCGTTGGCTCCGAGGTCGGCGGCGAAGCGCCGGTACAGGTCGGCCGGGACGAGCCACGGCTCGTTGGGTCCACTCAGGATGCTCACCGACGCCCGCAGACCCTCGCCCAGGGCCAGGTTGTACAGCTCGTCCAGCTCGTGGCGGCTCAACGGCTGCCCGGGCACGTCGGCGACCTCCTGCCGCGACCCGCCCCGGCGGTCGTGGACGTATCCGCCGCTGCCGGAATCGCGGACCACCACCTTGAGGTCCACCCCCTCGCTGACCAGCAGCGGCTCCAACACCTGGCCGATCTCGCCGCCGAGCGCGGCGCAGAGCACCACGTCGACACCCAGCGACATCACCATCCGGGCCTGCCAGACGCCCTGCCCACCGGGGTGCAGATGCAGTTCGGTGTGGTCGTTCGGCTGGTCCACGGTCACGGTCAGTTGCGGAGTGGGCGCGAAGACCATCACGTGCCCGCTCACTGGTCGGCACCGTTCATGAATCCACCCTCTCCGTCACGCCCGGTGATTCGTCACTAACCGACCCTAATGGGGCAAGTGATGGACCGCGACGCATCGGCCGGTGTCCGTCCGGGCGTTGCCAGCCCGTTCGGTGTACGGGACGATCGTGCGACCAGCGACGGCAGGAGACGGTGTGCTCAGGCGCGATACCTTCAGCTACACCGTTCAGGCCCGGTGCGCCCCCGCCGAGGCGGCCGCCCTGCTCAGCGACCTGACTCGGCAGGGTGAGCTGCATCCGCTGATCGTCAGCGTCCAACGGCTGCCACCACGCCCCGGCGCCCTGGCCAGCTACGCGATCAGCGACCGGTTGCAGGCCGGCCCGCTGCGCTTCCGGACCACCTACCAGGCCGACGTGCTGATCAACGAGGAGGACGAGATCGTCATGGTGGCCCGGCAGTGGCCGGCCACCACCGTGCGCAACCACACCCGACTGCGCGCCGAACCGGACGGACTGCTCCGGGTCGACGTGGAGATCACCCTGAGCGCGCCGGCCCCGCTGTTCCGGTACGCGTTCCGCCAGGCCCGCGCAGCCCACCTCGCCCTGGCCAGCCGCCTCGGCGCGGCCCTGGACCGCGCCGGCAACCCCCCACCCGCCACCTGACCCGCGCCCTCGCGCCCTCGCGCCTCCGCGCCCTCGCGCCTCCGCGCCCTCGCGCCTCCGCGCCCTCGCGCCTCCGCGCCCTCGCGCCTCCGCGCCCTCGCGCCTCCGCGCCCTCGCGCCTCCGCGCCCTCGCGCCTCCGCGCCCTCGCGCCTCCGCGCCCTCGCGCCTCCGCGCCCCGCGCCTCCGCGCCCTCGCGCCTCCGCGCCCCGCGCCTCCGCGCCCTCGCGCCTCCACGCCCCGCGCCCTCGCGCCTCCACGCCCCGCGCCCTCGCGCCTCCGCGCCCCGCGCCCTCGCGCCTCCGCGCCCCGCGCCCTCGCGCCTCCACGCCCCGCGCCCTCGCGCCTCCGCGCCCCGCGCGGGGCGGACCGGCGGTCCCCTGTCTCGCAAGATCGTGCTCGATCCTGGATGTAGTGGCATCCCGCGGCGCCGAGGCCACTACATCCTGGTTGTAGCGCGATCATGGGCGGCGGGGCCGGTGGGGCCGGTGGGGCCGGTGGGGCCGGTGGGGCCGGCGGGGCCGGTGGGGCCGGCAGGACCGGCAGGACCGGCGGGACCGGCAGGTGCGCGACGGCCGCGGGCGGCGTGGGCGGTGGCCGTGGGGCGGGCGAGCGCGGCAGGGGCGGCGGGGCGGGCGGGGCGGCGGCCCCACGGCTTGTACGTGGAGAGCACCGTCGCGATGATCATCAGGCTGGTCGAGACAGCGGGTGCGATCACCAGGTCGGCACGGTCCCGGGTGGGTAGTGCGGCACCCAGGTCACCGGCGTGGCGCAGGTTCGGGGTGAGCAGGAACAGGACCAGTCCGACCATCACCGTGGTGAGCACGAGTTTGACCAGTACCCAGCGGTAGCGCAGCAGACCCCACGGGGTGAGGAGGGCGCTGGCGACACCGATCAGCCAGACCAGCACGCTCAGCGGCGCGAACAGCACGGTGCCGAGCAGCGCGGTGACCGGGTAGACGGTGGCCGGGTCGGCGCCGCGCTGCACCGCCACGCCGAGGGTGAGCAGCACCAGGTCGGTGCCGAGCCAGCCGAGGGAGGTGACCAGGTGCAGGGTGAGCAGCGCCTTGCGGGCGGTGGGTGGAATTCGAGGCATACCCCGGATGCTGCCCGCCGGGCCCGGCCGGGTCGTCCGACGGCCGGCGACGTCCGGTGTACGCCCGCTGACGTACCCGTGGCCGGCACCCCCGGGTGAGGCGGGCGCCGGCCACGGGTGGGGTCAGTACACCGACAGGTGCACGTGGTTGGTGTGGTCGCTGGCCGGGTCGCCACCCGCCCCGCTGTACGACCTCCATCCGCTGCTCGGCAGCCAGATCTGCCGGTACCAGATCACGTAGAGCACGGCGAGCCGGTCGGCGTTGCGGATGAAGTACGCGGCCAGGTTGTTGCCGTACGTCTTGTCGGCGCCGGTGGCGTCACCGCCGAAGCCGCCCTTGGCCGCGGCGAAGTCGCAGGCCCGGCCCTTGGGGTGTTCGCCGGAGCCGCCGGAGCGGTGACAGGAGACGTAATGGGTGAAGCCGGCCGCCTTGGCCTGGTTGAGGGCGTGCAGGGTGCGGGGGGTGATGCAGCCGCTGGCCGGGGTGGGGTCGTTGATGCTGCACGATTCCGATGGCCAGGAGCCGTCGGAGTTGCGCGGCGCGGCCGTGGCGTTGGCGCTGGAGGTGCCCCGGTTGGAGCCGGTGTCGGCGGTGGTCTGCGGTTTGGGCGTGGTGGCCACGGTGAGAGCCCGTTCGGCCTGTTCCTTGCGCTTGGCCATCACCGCGACCTGCTTGCGCTGCTCGCGGATCTCGCCGTCCAGGGCGACCCGGGTACGGGTGGCCTCGTCCCTGGTGGTGAGCAGGTCGCGCAGCACCCGGTCCTCGTTGGCGGCGACCGCGTCCAGGGCGGCGGCCCGGTCCATGAAGCCTTCCGGGGTGTTGCTGTTGAGCAGCGCCGACATCGCGCCGAGCCGGCCGGTGCGGTAGGCCAGGCCGGCGATCTCGCCGACCTTGCCGCTGCGGACGTTCAGCTCGGCCTCGGTGGTCTTCAGCTGGGTGGTGAGCTGTTGCTGGCGCTGCAGCGAGGTGTCCAGGGCGCGCTTGGCGTCCAGGTAACCCTTGCTGGCGGCTTCCAGTTGGGCCCGGAGGGCGGGGGTGCCGCCCTCCTCGTCACCGTCGGGCGCCGCGGCGGCTCGTTGGCCGGTCGGGGGAGCGGCCGAGGCGGTGCCGGGCGGGAGTGCGATGCCGAGGGCCAGCATCGCGACGATCAGGGCCGCCAGGCGGCCGGCGGGTGGTCGTGCTGGTGCCACTACGCATGTCCTTCCGTCAGCCGCCGACCGGGTTAGCTGACGGGTTCGGGACGGAAGATCCCTACCGCTGACGCGGATGCACCCCAGGAACATGGTTCCCCGGTTCGCCCGCTCGGGCGATTAGGCGGCGGCCGCCACCGGCGCCGGGTGGGCGCCGCCTGGTGGAGGCCGGGACCGAGCCTACCGGTGCTGGTGGGGCCGCTGCAGCCGATGTGACGGACGGTGCGTACGTCGTCACGAAAAACTCGGACCAATCCGAGTGAATCTCCTGAAATGCTGTCACCACTCGACCGAACCGCAGGCACCGGGTGCGGCACCGGGTTCGATCTGCAGCGTGGCGTGCTCGATCCGGAAGTCCTCGTGCAGGGCCGTGCGCGCGGCGCTGAGCACCGTACCGACCTCGGCGCCGGGTGCCATGGTCAGGTGCGCGGAGGCCACCTCCATGCCCGAGGTGAGCGTCCAGACGTGCAGGTCGTGCACCTCGACCACGCCGGGAACCGCGGCGAGTCGGTCGTGTACGGCGGTGACCTGGAGGTGCTCCGGGGCGGCCTGCACCAGGATGCGGACGGCGGCCCGGCCGAGTCGCCAGGTGCGCGGCAGGATGAACACGCCGATGGCGACCGCGACCAGTGGGTCGGCCCACCACCAGTCGGTGACCGTGATGAGCAGTGCCGCGCCGATCACGCCGAGCGAGCCGAGGAGATCGCCGAGCACCTCCAGGTAGGCCCCCTGGAGGTTGATGCTCTCCCGGGCGCCCGCGCGGAGCAGGGCGAAGGCGGCCACGTTGGCGAGCAGGCCGAGTACGGCGACCGTGAGCATCGGGCCGGTCAGCACCTCGTGCGGATCGCCGAACCGGCCGATCGCCTCGATCACCACGTAGACCGCCACGCCGGAGAGCAGGGCGGCGTTGGCCAGCGCGGCGAGCACCTCGAGGCGGTAGAGCCCGAAGGTGCGCTGCGGGTCGCCGGTCGTCCGCCGGGTGGCGGTGATCGCGGCGAGCGCCATGCCGATGCCGAGCACGTCGGTGAACATGTGCCCGGCGTCGGAGAGCAGAGCCAGCGAGCCGGTGTGCAGGGCCGCCACGGCCTCGACCACCATCAGGGTGGCGAGCAGCCCGAACGCCGCCCAGAGCCGGCCCCGGTGCTGCTGCGCCGCGTTGGTGACCGACGCGTGGTGGTGGTCATGACCTGCGCCCACGAAATCCACCCTCCGTCGCCAGTCGGGACCCGGTCAAATGTATGCGCACATCGCTATGTATGCAAGTGTACGGTCGACGGGCGGCCGACGGTGCCCGCCAGGGCGGATCAGCCGGTCGGGTCGATGGTGGTGAGCCGCTGCGTGGCCCGGGAGAGCGCGACGTAGAGCGTCCGTACGCCGGCGCCCGGATCCGCCCGGATCTCGCTCGGAGCCACCAGCACCACCCCGTCGTACTCCATGCCCTTGGCCTCCAGGCTGGTCACCACCTGCAGGCGCGGCGCGCCGAGCGTGCCCAGCCAGCCGGCGACCTCGTCGCGGCGGGGGACCGGCGTGATCACCCCGACCGTGCCGTCCACCTCCGCCAGCAGGGCGGTGGCGGCCTCCACGACGGCGGTCTCCAACCCGGTCGCCGGCACCACCAGCTCGACCGGGTCGACCCCGGTGGAGCGGACGGCGGTCGGCAACGGCAGGTCCGGGTAGAGCCGGCGGATCTCCGCCGCCGCCACCGCGAAGATCTCCGAGGAGTTGCGGTAGTTGGTGGTGAGCGTGAAGTCGGCCCGCTTGCGCCGGCCCAGCGCCTGGTCGCGCGCACGGGTCAGCTCCTCCGGGTCACCGGTCCACGCCGTCTGCGCCGGATCGCCCACCACCGTCCAGGAGGCCAACCGGCCGCGCCGGCCGATCATGCGCCACTGCATCGGCGAGACGTCCTGCGCCTCGTCGACCACCACGTGCGCGTACTCCCGGTAGTCCTCCGGCCGCTCCCGGGCCGCCGCCCGGGCGGCCCGCTGCCGGTCCGCGGCGGTGCTCAGCTCGCGGACCCCGCCCGCGAGCTGGAACGGGTCGCGCCGGGCCCGCGCCGGCTGCGCGGGCCGGCCGAGCAGGGCGTCCAGCTCGTCCAGCAGCGCCACGTCGGCGATGGTCAGACCCGTGGAGTCCAGATCCCGGTACGCCGCGCCCAGCAGCCGGATCTCCGCGCCGGAGAGGATCCCGCCCGCGTAACGGCGCAGGCGCTCCGGCCGGGCCAGCCAACCGAGCACGTGCCGGGGGTGCAGACGTGGCCACCACGCCTTGAGGAACTCGCGGAACTCCGGCCGCTCGGCGACCTCGTCCTCGAAGGCCCGCTGCTCCGGCAGCCGGCCGATGTTCAGCCGGCGGGCCTGCGCCCAGAGCGCGGCGAACACCCCGTCGAAGCCGGCCCGGCGTACCTCGTTGCGCCGCGCGCCCCGGTGCAGCACGCGATCCCGGATCCCGTCCAGCTCGGCCCGGTCCAGTCGCAGCAGCGAACCCCGGTACAACAGTCGCAACTCGCCCGGACCGCCCGGCACCGCGTCGCGCACCGCCCGCTCCAACACCCGGCGCATCCGCAGCGAGCCCTTCACCGCCGCCACCTGCGGCGGGTCGGTACGGGTGGCGGTCATGCCGGGGAAGAGCGTCCCCAGCGAGTGCAGGGTCGCGGTGTCCTCACCGAGCGACGGCAGCACCGAGGCGATGTACTCGACGAAGACCGAGGACGGGCCGACCACCAGGATGCCGCCGCCGGCGTACCGGCTGCGGTCGGAGTACAGCAGGAAGGCCGCCCGGTGCAGGGCGACCGCGGTCTTGCCGGTGCCCGGGCCGCCGGCGACGATCGTCACCCCGGAGCTGGGCGAGCGGATCGCCTCGTCCTGCTCCCGCTGGATCGTCGCCACGATGTCGCGCATGCCCCGGCCGGTGGCCCGGGACAGGGTGGCCAGCAGCGCGCCGTCGCCGACCACCGTCATCCCCTCGGGGGCGGCGCTCGGGTCGAGCAGGTCGTCCTCGATGCGGGTGACCTGCTCGGCGCGGGACTGGATGGTGCGGCGACGCACCACGCCCAGCGGCTGGTTCGGGGTGGCCTGGTAGAAGGCGGCGGCGGCCGGCGCGCGCCAGTCGACGACCAGCGTGGTGGCGTTCTCGTCGCGGATGCCGAGCCGCCCGACGTGCAGCGTCTGACCCTCCCGCAGGTCCAGCCGGCCGAAGACCAGCCCCTCGTGCTCGGCGTCCAGGGTATGCCGCCGCTGCGCGGCGTGGAAGACCATCGCGTCGCGCTCGACGAGCGCGCCGAACGTGCCCACCCGCGCCATCCGGTAGCCGTCCCGCTCGGCCAGTACCGCCGACCGGCGCAGCTCGGCCAGCCGGGCGTACACCCGGTCGAGGTGCCGTTGCTCGACGGCGATCTCCTGCTCCAGGACGGTCTGGTCGGTCAACGCACGCTCCTTCGGGGTCGCCGGCAAGCGGCGCGAACCGCGCGGGCCAACCGCAGAAGGGTACGGCCCCCGGCCCGGCCCGCCGCGCCCGAGGTGCGCGAACGTGGCTCAGGCACCCGCGCCGGCGGTGGTCGCGCCGCCCAGTCGCGGCGGCGCCTCGGCGAGTACGCGGTGCAGGACGCCGGTCAACGCGGCGTTCACCTCGTCCGGGCGTTCCATCATCAGCATGTGACCGGCACCCGGGCAGACGGTCAGCTCGGTGGCCGGTAGGGCCGCGGCGATCGACTCGGCGCACGGCGGCGGGGTCAGCCGGTCCCGGTCGCCGACCAGGGCGGCCGCCGGCAGGTGAGCCAGCGCGGCGAGAGTGTCCAGCCGGTGCTGGGCGCCGATGGACGCGCGGAAACCGCCGATGGAGCGCAGCGAGGCGCGGGCCACCGCCGAGGTCACCAACCGGATGTCGGCCGGTTCGCAGTGGTTGCCGAAGAGCATCCACCGGATGCTGGGTTGCAGGGCGCGCAGCAGCGCCCGGGGTGCCCGCCAGGACCCGCAGCGGGCCAGCACTCCCGCGCCGGTCGTCTCGGCCAGTCGGATCAGTCGGGCGATCCGCGGCGAGAGCCCGTACACCGTGTGCGTGTGCCCCTCGGCGGTCGTCGAGACGAAGACCAGCCCGGCCGTGCGGGCGGCGAAGTGCGCGGGGTGGCGGTGCGCGTACTCCATGATCGTCATACCGCCCATCGAGTGCCCCACCAGGACGATCCGCCCGGACGGCGCCACCGTGTCAATCACCGTGGCCAGGTCGTCGCCGAGTTGGGCCAGGGTGGCTGTCGGCAGTGCCATGCAGCTGGACCGCCCGTGGCCCCGCGCGTCGTAGGTGACCACCCGCACCCCGCCGGCGGGCGCGCTGAGGGCGTCGACCTGCCGGTGCCAACTGCGGCCGTCGAGCGTCCAGCCGTGCAGCAAAATGGCCGTGACCTGGGCATCTGCCGGCCCTGCCGCCTCCACGTGCAGCCGCACACCGTCGGGCAGACCGACCTCGAACCGCTCCGGCATCGCCACCTCCCCCAGGGCCGCCCGGCACCACCAGCACCGGGATACCCGGCGGTAACACCGGCTACCCGCCATCAGACCACGTCAATCGCGCCGTGGCGAACATTCCCGACCTCGCCCGTCAACCGCGGACGGCGGGCCAAGCTGAACGGCATGGAGTCGGCGGGACAGGGACGGCAGGCCGGCGGCACGCCCCGCGCCGCGCTGGCCGAACTGCTCGCCGGCAACCGACGGTTCGTCAGCGGACAACCGATCCACGGACACGACGTGACGGCCGCCGCGGCGACGGCCTCCGGCGACCAGCAGCCGTACGCGGTGGTGCTCGGCTGCATCGACTCACGGGTGCCGCTGGAGGCGATCTTCGACCAGACCTTCGGTGCGATCTGCGTGATCCGTACCGGTGGGCACGTGCTCGACCGCGCCGTCTGCGGCTCCATCGAGTACGTCGTGGGCCAACTCGGCGTACCGCTGGTGATGGTGCTCGGCCACGAGCGGTGCGGCGCGGTCGGCGCCGCGGTGGACGCGCTGCGTGGCGGGGAACGTCCCGGAGGCTCCCTCGCCCACCTGGTCGACGAGATCGCGCCAGCGGTCCTGGAGGTGGGGCTGGACGACCCGGCGGTGCTCCCGCTGGCGATCCGCCGGCACGTCCGGCGCACGGTGGACGCGCTGCGGGTCGACGACCTCCTCGCCGGGCCGGTCGCCGCGGAGCGGGTGGCCGTGGTGGGCGGCCTCTACGACCTGGCCACCGGCGAAGTCGTCCTGCTCGACCCGACCTGAACGGCGCGGCCCGGCGCCACGTGGCCCGGCCGCGGTCGAGTCAAGGCGCGCGCCGAACCCTGTCGCTACGGGTGCGGACGCGAAACCGCCCGCCGGGACATCCCGGCGGGCGGTTTCAGGCGTTGCGGTGGGGGAGGGCTCAGCCCTCGAAGACGCCGGCCGCGACCAGACGCTTCTCGGTGGCCTCCCAGCCGTCGTTCGGGTGGGTGGTGGCCAGGGTGTTGATCTCCGCCCGGATCTTGGCGGCGTGGCCGGCGGCGGCCAGCACCCGGATCTCCTCGACGAAGGCGTCGGAGTCGGTGCGCAGGTGCGCGGTCTTGCCGTTGGTCAGGTTCCGCACGTAGGCGTGCTTGCCGCCGTTGAGCGGGATGAGGTACTTGAACTCGCCCAGCACGCTGAGGGCGCCACCCTGGCCAGCCTGGCCGGCCCGGACGGACGCGCGCGCGGTCTTAGAGGTGTTGCTCGCCACGGAGGTACTCCTTGCAAGACGTACGGGAGGACTGGACGTCCGGGGGCTGTGTGCGGGCCACACAGACTCGGCCCGCGAAGGTGTAACGCGGCATAAGCCGCCGGTGGAACTGTACACGACCACGACATCAGGCTGGTCGTCGCGGTGTCCTGAGAGGCAACGGAGACCACCCGTCCGGCTATTCCACCCGGCGTTTTTTCCGATTCCCTGGCGCACCATCCGTCACACAAGTCATCATGTGTTGCAGCAACCACTCGGTGGACGAGGTCGTAGGGGAAGACGCACCTCGCTCTCCGGGAGGTCACCGTGCCAACGCGTGGCGTCGTATACGTCCACTCGACCCCGCTCGCCGTGTGCTCGCACGTCGAGTGGGCGATCGCGCGCGTCCTAGCCGCGCCGGTCAACCTGCAGTGGACGACTCAGCCCGTCGATCCCGGCGCCCGCCGGGCCGAATGCGGGTGGACCGGCCGTCCGGGAACGGGCGCCGAGCTGGCTGCTGCCCTACGGCAGTGGCCCATGATCCGTTTCGAGGTGACCGAGGAGCCGAGTCCCGGCGTGGACGGCGAACGCTTCATGTACGTGCCGGCCCGTGGCCTGTTCCGGGCCACCGTCGGCGCGGCCGGTGACATCCAGCTCGGCGAGGACCGGCTGCGGGCGCTGATGGCTGGCTCCCGCGCCCCGGAGGCGCTGGCGCACGCCCTGGACAAGGCGCTCGGCACTGCCTGGGACGCCGACCTGGAGCCCTATCGCTACGCCGGTGACGGCGCCCCGGTGACCTTGCTCACCAGGGTCGGTTGACCCGGGCACCGGTCACCTGCCCGCATGCCGTCCGGCCGGCCACCTGTCCCGGCCGACCGGTAAGGTCAAGTTGCCCCGATAAGGGGGAACTGGTGGGATAGGCGGCGTGCCGATTCGCCCGCGTCGCGCCAGCGTCGCCGTCGCCGCCCTGACCGCCCTGCTCGTCTCCGGCTGTACGGGTTCCCCGGACCGCCCCGAGCCGACGCCCGGCCCGACCGGCACCTCCGCCGGTCCGAGCGCACCCGCCGCGTCGACGCCGCCCGGTGATCCCGCCGCCCGTGCCGCCGCCCTGGCCGCCACGCTCTCCGACGAGGATCTGGTCGGCCAGGTGCTGATGCCGTACGCGTACGGCGACTCCGCGACGAAGGTCTCACCCGGCTCGGCGGCCGGCAACCAGGCCCTCGCCGGTGTCGACACCCCCGCCGAGATGATCGCCCGGTACCGGCTCGGTGGGCTGATCCTGGTCGGCTTCAGCGCCGACGACCCGACCAAGGGCAACCAGGAGACCACCAACGTCGACAACCCGAAGCAGGTGCACGACCTCACCGCGGGGCTGCGCGCCGCCGCCGGCCGGCTCGCCACCGGCCCGGCACCCTTCCTGGTCGGCACCGACCAGGAGTACGGCGTCGTCACCCGCATCACCGACGGCGTCACCGTGCTGCCCAGCGCCCTCGCGGCCGGGGCGGCCGGCGACCCGAAGCTCACCGAGGCCGCCTGGCGGGCCGCCGGCGCCGAGCTGGCCGCCATGGGGATCAACGTGGACTTCGCCCCGGTGGCCGACGTGCTGGCCACCCGCAGCACCGTGATCGGCTCCCGGTCGTACGGCGCGGACCCCAAGCAGGCCGCCGCGCAGGTCGGCGGCGCCGTCCGGGGCCTGCAGGCGGGTGGCGTGGCGGCCACCCTGAAGCACTTCCCCGGGCACGGCCACAGCGCCGACGACTCGCACCAGGACCTGCCGGTGCTCACCCAGTCCGCGGCGGCCCTGCAGAGCGGCGCGTGGCCGCCGTTCACCGCCGGTATCGACGCCGGGGCGATGGCCGTCATGTCCGGCCACCTGGACGCGCGGGCCATCGACCCGGGCACCCCGGCGACCTTCTCGCACAAGCTGCTCACCGACGTGCTGCGCGGCCAACTCGGCTTCCAGGGCGTCGTGATCACCGACGGGATGAACATGCCGCCGGCCAAGCGCTGGGCCCCCGGCGAGGCCGCCGTCCGCGCGTTGAACGCCGGCAACGACCTGATCCTGATGACCCCGAACGTCGGCCAGGCGTACGACGGGCTGCTCGCCGCGCTGCGCGGTGGGTCGCTGCCCCGGACCCGGCTCGTCGAGGCCGTCACCCGGGTGCTCACCATGAAGTTCCGGCTCGCGGAGCTGCCCACCGCGCCGATGTCCACGCTCAACATCCCGGCGCACCGGTCGGCGGCGGAGGCGCTGGCCGCCGGTGCGGTCACCGTGCTGCGGGGCGCCTGCGGCGGCGCGATCCGTGGGCCGGTGACCGTCACCTCGTCCGACGGTCGGGACGGCACCCGGGCGGCGCTCACCGCCGCCCTGACCGCGGCCGGTGTGTCGGTCAAGGCCAGCGGCGGCACGGTCGTGCACCTGGTGGGCTACGGCGACGGCACCTCCGATCTGCGCGCCGACGCCGCCGTCACGGTCGCCATGGACACCCCGTACGTGCTGGCCAAGGCCACGTCGCCGACCCTGCTGGCGACGTACTCCTCCAGCCGGGCGTCGATGACCGCGTTGGCCGCCGTGCTGGCCGGCAAGGCCCGACCGGGCGGCCGGTCCCCGGTGGCGGTGCCCGGCCTGCCCGCCACGACCTGCGGCACCTGACCCGTCCGACCGTTCCCGGGCCGGCGCGCGCGGAAAACGCCTCGCGTCGGCGACGCCGGCCTGGGAGCCTCGAGGCCATGTCAGCGGCACAGGGCTTCCGGTACGACCAGCGTGCCGACGGCACGGTGGTGATCACGCACCACGGGCGGGTGGCCGGCACGTTGCGCGGCGCCCGGGCGGCGGAGTTCCTCGCCGAGGTCGACGACGACCCGCAGCTCGTGATGGCCCGCTGGACCGGCAACTACCGGCGGGGCAACGAGCGCACCGCGAAGCAGCACCCCCGCAACCGGGCCTGAACGCCCGGAAGGGCCCCCGCTCGTGCGGGGGCCCTTCCGGGCGATGGAGCGGCGGCCTCAGGGGCGCGTGAACACCAGAGCCACGTTGTGACCACCGAAGCCGAACGCGTTGTTCAACGCGGCGGGGATCTCCATGTGGCGCGGCTTGTGCGCGGCCACCTCAAGGGTGAGCCCCGGCTCCGGGTCGTCCAGGTTGATCGTCGGAGGCACGACACCGTCGCGGATGGCCAGGATGGTGGCGATCGACTCCAACGCGCCGGCCGCACCGAGCAGGTGACCGGTCATCGACTTCGTCGCGGCCAGCACCGGGTGGTCGCCGAGCGCCTTGTGCAGCGCGCCGATCTCCAGCATGTCGCCGACCGGGGTCGACGTGGCGTGCGCGTTGACGTGCACGATGTCCCGCTTGGCGACGTCCGCGTCCGCGATCGCCTTGGCGATGGCCCGGATGGCGCCCTCACCCTCGGCGTGCGGCTGCACCATGTCGTAGGCGTCGGACGTGATGCCGGCGCCGGCCAGACGCGCGTACACCCGGGCACCCCGGGCTGCGGCGTGGTCGGCACGCTCCAGCACCACGATGCCGGCGCCCTCGCCCAGGACGAAGCCGTCGCGGCCGGTGTCCCACGGGCGGGAGGCCCGTTCCGGCTCGTCGTTGCGGGTCGACATGGCCCGCATCGAGCTGAACCCGGCGATCGGCAGCGGGTGGATGACCGCCTCGGTGCCGCCGGCCACCACCACGTCGGCCCGGCCGGCGCGGATGATGTCCAGGCCCAGAGCGATCGCCTCGGCACCGGTGGCGCAGGCGCTGGCCACCGAGTGGACGCCGGCCTTGGCGCCCAGCTCCAGCCCGACCCACGCGGCCGGACCGTTCGGCATCAGCATCGGGATGGTGTGCGGGGACACCCGCCGCGGCCCGGACGCCTCCAGGACGTCGTCCTGGGCGAGCAGGGTGATGGCACCGCCGATGCCGGAGCCGACGCTGACCGCCAGGCGTTCACCGTCGAGGCCGGAGTCGGCCAGGCCGGCGTCCGCCCAGGCCTGCTGGGCCGCGATGAGAGCGATCGCCTCGGACCGGTCCATCCGGCGCAGCTTCACCCGGTCCAGCACCTCGGACGGGTCCACGGCCAGCTGGGCGGCGATCCGGACCGGCAGTTGCTCGGCCCACTCCTGGGTGAGGGCAGTCACCCCGGAGCGGCCGGCGAGCATGGCGTCCCAGGTCGACGCGACGTCCCCGCCAAGCGGGGTCGTCGCGCCGAGCCCGGTGACGACGACGTCAGGACGACTCATGATCAGGACTGCGCCTCGATGAAGCTGACGGCGTCGCCGACGGTCTTCAGGTTCTGCACCTCGTTGTCCGGGATCTTGACGCCGAACTTCTCCTCGGCCGCCACGACGACCTCGACCATGGAGAGCGAGTCGACATCAAGGTCGTCGGTGAAGGACTTCCCCTCGGCCACGTCGTCCGGGTTCACCCCGGCAACCTCTTCGAGGATCTCGGCGAGGCCGGTGGTGATCTCGTCACGGGTCATTGCGGTTGGTTCCTTTCATCGGGGGTTGTCCGACGGTCGGCGTCGCCGACCGCCACTCCTGGAGCGCGTACGCGCCCGAGGGGATCTCAGGGGCAGCGGACGACCTGACCGGCGTAGGTCAGGCCGCCGCCGAAGCCGAACAGCAGCACCGGTGCGCCCGAGGGCACCTCCCGCCGCTCGACCAGCTTGGACAGGGCCAGCGGGACGCTCGCCGCCGAGGTGTTGCCGGACTCGACGATGTCCTTCGCGATGATCGCGTCGGGGATGTTGAGTCGCTTGGCGATGCCGTCGATGATCCGCGCGTTGGCCTGGTGCGGCACGAACGCGGCCAGCTCCGACGGGTCGACCCCGGCGCGCTCGCACGCCTGCAGGGCCAGCGGCGCCAGCGCGGTGGTGGCCCAGCGGAAGACCGACTGCCCCTCCTGCTGGATGTACGGGCGCCAGCCCTCGATGCGTACCGCGTCGCTCTTCTCCGGCGCCGAACCCCAGACCACCGGGCCGATGCCGGCCGGCTCGTCGTCGGGGCTCGCGGTCACCACCGCGGCGCCGGCGCCGTCGGCGAAGATGATGCAGGTGGAGCGGTCGGTCCAGTCGGTGAAGTCGGAGAGCTTCTCGGCGCCGATGACGATCGCGTTGCGCGACGCCCCGGCGCGGATGGCGTGGTCGACGATGCCCAGCGCGTAGGCGAAGCCCGAGCAGGCGGTGTTGACGTCGAACGCGCCCGGGGCGGTGATGCCCAGCTTCGCGGCGACCCGGCAGGCCACGTTGGGGCTGCGGTCGATCGAGGAGCAGGTGGCGACGACGACGAGGTCGATGTCGGCGGCGCTCAGACCCGAGTTGGCGAGCGCCTTGCCGGCGGCGGCGGTGGCCATGTCGGCGACCGTCTCGCTGTCGGCGATCCGGCGGCTGACGATGCCGACCCGGTCCCGGATCCACTCGTCGTTGGTGTCGACGAGCTGGGCGATGTCGTCGTTGGTCACCACTCGCGAGGGCTGGTAGTGCCCCATCGAGACGATGCGGCTGCCAGTCATGAGAGACCTCCGATGGGGGCGAGCGGTTGGCCCGGCGTGCCGTGCCGGGCGATCAGGTCCCGTGCGGCCGGCAGGTCGTCCGGGGTGTTCAGGGTGACGATCTCCGGGGCGCCGTCGCCCTTCAGTTCGCGCTTGACCAGGCCGGCGAGCGTGCCCGCCGGGGGCAGCTCGATCACGCCGGTCACCCCGAGGTCGGCCAGCGCGCGCATGCACAGGTCCCAGCGGACCGGGGCGGTGACCTGGCGGACCAGACGCCGCACCATCTCCTGGCCGTCGTCGACGGCGGTGCCGTCGAGGTTGGACAGCAGGATCCGGGCCGGGTCGGCGGGGGTGATCCCGGCGGCGACCGCGGCGAGCGCGCTCTCGGCCGGTGCCATGTACGGGGTGTGGAACGCGCCGGCCACCTGGAGCCGGATGATCCGGGTCTTCGCCGGCGGTTCGGCGGCGAGCTTGTCCAGCCCGTCCAGGGCGCCGGCGGCGACGATCTGGCCGGCGCCGTTGCGGTTGGCGGGGTGCAGCCCGTGGGCGGCGATGGCGGCGAGCACCTCGTCGGGGTCGCCGCCGAGCACGGCCGCCATGCCGGTCGGCTCCAGCGCGCACGCCGCGGCCATCTCGCGACCGCGTACGCCGGCGAGGGTGATCGCGGCCTCGGCCGACAGGACCCCGGCCAGTGCCGCGGCGCCCAGCTCGCCGACGCTGTGGCCGGCGGTGAGGGTCACCTCGTGCAGCGGCAGGTGCTCGGCGGCGAGCAGCGCCGCGGCGACGAGCAGCGGCTGGGTGCGGGCGGTGTCCTTGATCTCGTCGGCGTCGGCGGTGGTGCCCAGGTGCACCAGGTCGACCCCGGCCAGCGCGGACCACGAGCGCAGGCGCGCCTCGGTGCCGGTCAGGTCGAGCCAGGGGGTCAGGAAGCCGGGTTTCTGGGAACCCTGGCCAGGACTAAGTACGGCGAGCACGACTATGACTCTCCCGGATACGCGTGGGTAACGCTGTGCCGGCCTCGACCAAACCACACTAGAACCTTTGGAGACTTCCTACAAAGATCGTCGGTGGTCATCATCGGTTTGGGCGGTTTTCCGGGCGGCCGGGGTCAATGTCTGGGTCGGGACCGTCGAGGTCACCGGGACCGGATCCAGCCGGCCGACGGTCAGCGCCACCTGGAGGGCGAACGCGTCGCGGGGCGACAGCGGCGAGAAGCCGGTCACCTCGGCGATGCGGCGCAGCCGGTACCGCACCGTGTTCGGGTGCACGAACAGCGCCCGTGCGGCGCTCTCCAGCGTGCCGCCGGCCGCCAGGAACGCGTCCAGGGTGCCCAGCAGCTCGCCCCCGGCACGCACCAGCGTCGCGTACACGTCGTGCCGCAGCCGGCGGCGTGCCTCCGCGTCGCCGGCGAGAGCCCGCTCCGGCAACAGGTCGGCGGCCGGCACCGGCCGGGGGGCCGTCGGCCACGCCGGTGCCGCCCGGAAGCCGGACAGCGCGGCGCGCGCCGACTCCGTCGCCTCGTCCAGGCTCGGCACCGCCGGACCGACCACCACCGGGCCGTCCCCGAACGCGTCCAGCAGCTTGGCCGTCGCCGTCAACGGGTCCGGTGCGCCGCCCAGCACGATCACCAGCCGGTCGCCGTGCACACCGCCGATCACCTCCACGCCGATCCGGCGGGCCTGGCGGTAGACCACGTGCAGCACGGCGGAGACCTCCCCGCCGGGGGAGCGGCCGACCGCCACGGCGACCGGTGGCGCGTCCGCCCAGCCCAGCGCGGCGGCCCGGCTGGCCAGCACGTCGGGCGAGTCGCCACGCAGCAGCGCGTCGACCAGCAGGGCCTGCAACCGGGCGTCCCACGCGCCGCGCGACTCGGCGGCCCGCGCGTACACCCGGGCGGCGGCGAACGCGATCTCCCGGGAGAAGCGCAGCACCGCCTCGCGTAGCTGCTGCTCCTCGCCCTCGGCGGCCAGGTGCGACACCTGCTCCTCGACCACGTCGATGGTCACCTTGATCAACGCCACGGTCTGCTGGAGGGTGATCGACCGGGCCAGCGCCTGCGGAGCGGCGGCGAAGACCTCGTCGGAGACCTCCTGGGTGCTGTCCGCCGTGCCGCCACCGTCCTGCAGCCACTGCACCAGCGACCGGGCGCCCGCCTGGGCCACCAGCATCACCCAGGAACGCTGGTCGGCCGGCAGGGCGCGGAACCAGGGCAGGGTGTCGTCCATCCGGGCCACGCTCGCGGTCGCGAGGGCCCCCGCCGCGCGTTCGATCCGGCGCAGCGTGGCCGTCAGCTCTCCACCGCCGCGCGTACCCACGGGCCTAGCCTGACACGCGCTGACCTGGATCTTCCGGTCGGGCCGGGGTGGGCGCGGTCACGGCGGCGCGGGCAGGCCCACCTCCTGGGCCAGGATCGCGGCCTGCACCCGGCTGCGCAGGTCCAACTTCGCCAGGATCCGGCTCACGTGTGTCTTGGTGGTGCTCTCCGCCATCGTCAGCCGCTCGGCGATCTGCTGGTTGGACAATCCCAGCCCCAGGCAGGCCAGGACGTCCCGCTCGCGCGGGGTGAGCGTGCCGAGCGCGGCATGGGTGGCCGCCGACGCGCCCGGCGCGGTCGACGCGAAGGCCGCGATCAACCGACGGGTCACGGCGGGCGCGATGAAACCGTCCCCACGCGCCACCGTGCGCACCGCGTCGACCAGGCCGGCGGCGTCGGTGTGCTTGAGCAGGAAACCGGCCGCTCCGGCGCGTAGCGCGCCGAAGACGTACTCGTCCAGGTCGAAGGTGGTGAGCACCAGCACGTCGGCGAGCCCTTCGGCGACGATGGCGCGGGTCGCCGAGATCCCGTCCCGGCGCGGCATCCGGATGTCGAGCACCGCCACGTCCGGGTGCAGCTCCCGGCACAGCCCGACCGCCTCGTCGCCGTCGGCGGCCTCGCCGACCACCTCGACGCCGGGCGCGCCGGCCAGAATCAGCGTCAGCCCGGCGCG
Organism: Micromonospora sp. WMMD710; assembly: GCF_029626045.1. Classification (NCBI taxonomy): domain Bacteria; kingdom Bacillati; phylum Actinomycetota; class Actinomycetes; order Micromonosporales; family Micromonosporaceae; genus Micromonospora; species Micromonospora sp. WMMD710. Next base: position 447,045 of record NZ_JARUBD010000001.1, read on the forward strand.
GACCGCCGGCTGATCGTCGGCCAGCACCACGCGTACCGCCGTCTCCGTCGCGCGGACGCCGACCGGCTCGCTCATGCGTCGACCCCGGTGGGCAGCGTCGCCCGGACCTGCCAGCGGCCGTCCCGCGGCCCGGCGCTGAACCGACCGGCGAGCAGCGTGGCGCGTTCCCGCATCCCGATCAGCCCGGCCCCGGCGCCGGGCAGGCCGGCGCCACCTCGACGGACCGGGTTCTCCACCGTCACCACCACCTCCGCCGGTCGGTACGCGATGGTCAGCTCCGCGTCGCCGGTGCCGTGCTTGAGGGCGTTGGTCAGTGACTCCTGCACGATCCGGTACGCGGCCAGGTCCACCCCCACCGGCAGGGGGCCCGGCCTGCCGTCGGTGCGGACCCGCACCGCGAGGCCGGCGGCCCGGATGCTTTCCACCAACCGGTCCGTCTCGGCGAGCCGCGCGGTGACCGTCTCGGCGAGCGCGTCGTCCGGTGCCGTGCCGCCGGTGCCCGGATCACGCAACACCTCGATCATCTGCCGCATCTCCGCCAGGCCCTGCACGCTGCTCTCCCGGATCACCCGGAGCGCCGACTCGACCTGGCCGCGATCCAATCCGGGCACCGACAGCGCCGCGGTCGCGTGGATGGCCACCGCGCTCAGGTGGTTGGCCACCACGTCGTGCAGCTCCCGCGCCATCCGGGCCCGCTCGGCGCTGACCGCCTGCCGGCGGTCCAGCTCGACCAGCCGGGCGGTCTGCTCGGCCCGGGCCCGCTCGGCGGCTGCCTGGTCGCGGTACTGCCGCACGCTGATCCCGGTCAGCACCGGCAGCAGTCCGGCGAGCACCACCGGCACCCCGACCGCCGCACCGCGCCACTGGCCGAACCCCAGCACGCCGGCCACGACACCGATCAGGCTCAGCGCCACGGTGATCCGCAGCAGCCACCGCCACAGCCGGGGCGGGCCGTACACGCAGGCGTCGTAGAGCACCTGCGTGTAGACCACGACGGTGCCCAGCGAGTTGCCCAGCGCCGTGTCCACCACCAGCGCCGCAGTCCCCACGGCCAGGCTGGTGCGCGGCGCGGCCCGACGGAGGCCGACGGCGACGCACACCACCAGCAGGGGCGCCAGGAAGAGGGCGGGCGGTACGTCCGGGTGTGGGACGATCTGCGGTTGCATGCCCAGGCCGTACAGCACCAGGCCGCCGGCCAGCGACGCACCGGCCAGCGCGAGGTCCCGGCCGGGTGTGCCGGAGCCGAGCCACGGTGGCGGTCGCATGCTCCGATCCCACCACAGCCGTCGGCCCGCCGGCTCCGACCGGGGGACGACCTTGCCGGCCCCGGCATGCGCCGAAAGGGGTACGCGCACCCCGCGCCGAACCGGCGGACGCCCCGGGGGGAGCACTGGCCCCCGGGGTACGCCGTGCACGCCCGTCGGTCCCGGCCAGTACGGTGACAGGGCACGTCGGGGGAGCACCCGCGGGTGAGTGTGAGCGTGAGGAGACCGGGATGGCGCACGGGGAGGCCGAGCACGGCTGCGCCCAGGGCGAGCCCTGCCGGCCGGGGCACCACGACCCGCAGTCGGCGAAGCACCGCCGGACGACCGGCGGCGCGGCAGCGCACCCGACGGAGCCGCTCGCCGGCCGGCCGGACGACGAGAGTGCGCTCCCGCGGCAGCGCTCCGCGGAGCCCGCGGCGCTGGCCGAGCCCGAGTTCGACGTGCCGGCTGGTTGCCTCAGCGAACTTCCTGGATGGGCGGGGGCCCACCGGCACGGCCCGGTCCGGCCGCGTCAGCGGGCCACCCGTCGGGAGCGCCCGCCGCGCCGCTGGTGCTGACCCGGGCCGCCCCGGGCGGGGTCAGCGGGTGCGGCGGCGGATGAGCAGCGCGATCCCGGCGAGGCCGACCGTGATGGTCAGCATCACCGCGACGTTGAGCAGCAGCAGGTGCTGCAGCTCGCCGAGCGCCTCGTCGAGGTCCTTGGCGGGGTCGAGAGTGTCTTCCGGGAGCACCCTCTCGCCGCCGCCCACGCCGCCGCTGACCGTGTCGAACTGCCGCTCCAACGGCACCCCGGCGCTGCGCAGCGTCTCGGACATGGTGAGCCGGCCGAGGAACCAGCCGGTGCTGGTCTTGTGCCCGTCCGGCTGCTTCGCCGGGCGGAAGATCCGGGGGCCGCCGGCCGCCGCGGGGTACAGGTCGTAGGTCTGCTTCGGGGTGTCGCCGACGAGCACCACGACCGTGTACTTCGGACCGAGGCCGGCCGCCTTCGGCCCGCTCGATGCGCCGGTGCGACCGAGGAAGTTGACCTGGTCGATGACCGCGACCACGAGTTCGGGCTGTGTGTCCGCGCGCAGCCGAAGCGGCTCGGGCAGATCCGTGCCGGTGATGTCCACCCCGGCGGGCGGCGGTGCCGGCGCCGCGGCGGCCGGTCCGGCGGTGCCGAACGACAGCAGCGCCGCCGCCAGCGTCCCCGCCAGCACAGCGGCCCACCGCCTCATCTGTCGGACCATCCCGCCTCCTCGCCCCGTTCGATGGATGGCTTCGTCGTAACGTCCGGACGGTCGGCCGGTGACGACACCGACCGGGCGGTCGGGCCCACTCTCACAGACTCGCAGAACGTCGATGATGTGCAGCTTGTGGAACAGTAATTGGAACTATCTGCGATCTCTGCTCGACTAATGAGGAGCGGTTTGATCAGCGGGCGGATCGTACCCTTACGGAGGGGTTCATGGGGGGCAGGGTTACACGTTTGGGACGGGTCATGCCAGTGGTGATCGGCGTGGCGTTCGGTGTGTCGTTGCTGGCTCCGGCGACGCCGGCCGCCGCACACAACGAGCTGACCGGCAGCGATCCGAGCAACGGCGCCCGGGTGGCCACCGCGCCCACCCGGATCCAGCTTCGTTTCCTGGCGAAGCCGGACCCCGCTACGACGAAGATCACAGTAACCGGACCGGACAATGTGGTCGCTGGCGGCCCGCCGGCGTTCGCCGGCAGTCGGGTGAACGTGCCGTTCAAGCCCGGTGCCGCCGGGCTCTACATCGTCGGTTACCAGGTCACGTCCGGTGACGGGCATCCGGTGAAGGGCGAGGTGCGCTTCACCCTCACCACCGGCACCGCCGCCGGCCCGTCCGCCACGCCGTCGGTCGGCGGCACCGCCGCGACCGGCTCACCCTCGGCCGGCCCGTCGACCGTCGGGCCGTCCTCGGCCCCGACGGGCAGCTCGACGGCGTCCGCCGTGCCGGCGGCGTCGCAGCGGTCCGACTCCGGGAGCCGTTGGTGGCTCTGGGCGCTCGGCGGCCTGGTGCTGCTCGCCGCCCTGGCCGCGGGCCTCGTGTTCCGCCGCCGGCGCGGGGCGCGGTGACGACGGGACGCCCGGGCGTGATCAGGTGCTGAGAAGGAGGGGTCAGGGCCGCCCCTGACCTGCTTCTCAGCACCTGATCACCGCAGCGCCGGTGGGCGGGGCCGGTCGGTCAGACCAGGCGGAGGCGTGCGGCGCGCATCCGGGCCAGGGTGCGCTCGCGGCCGAGCACCTCCAGCGACTCGAACAGCGGCAGGCCGACGGTGCGGCCGGTGACCGCGACCCGTACCGGCGCCTGCGTCTTGCCGAGCTTGAGGCCACGCTCGGCGCCGACCGCCTCCAGCGTCGACTTCAGCGACTCGGCGTCCCAGGACTCCAGAGCCTCGAAGGCCGCGACGGCGTCGTCCAGCAGCTCCGCCGAGCCGTCCTTCATGGTCTTGGTCCAGGCCGCCTCGTCGATCAGCGGTGAGGCGAGGAAGAGGAAGTCGACGTTCGGCACGATCTCGCTGAGTACCGCGAGCCGGGTCTGGGCCAGCGGTGCCACCGCGGCGAACGCCTCGGCGTCGTACTCCTCGGGCTGCCACGGGGGCGGCGCGATGGTGCCGGTGCCGGTCAGCCACGGCTGGCAGGCGTCGATGAACTCGGCCACCGGCAGCGCCCGAATGTACTCACCGTTGAACGCGCGCAACTTCTTCTCGTCGAAGAACGCGGGGGAGGGGTTGACCTCCTCCAACCGGAACTCGTCCTCGATGACCGACCAGGGGACGATCTCCCGGTCGCCGGAGGGTGCCCAGCCGAGCAGCATGAGGTAGTTGCGCATCGCGCCGGCGAGGTAGCCCTCCTCGCGGTACGCCTCCAGGGCCACCTTGTCCCGGCGCTTGGAGAGCTTCTGCCGCTTCTCGTTGACGACCACCGGCACGTGCGCCCAGACCGGCGGCTTGACCCCGAGGGCGTCCCAGAGCAGCTGCTGCTTGGGGGTGTTGGGCAGGTGCTCCTCGGCCCGGATCACGTGGGTGATCCCCATGGTCATGTCGTCGACGACGTTGGCCAGCAGGAAGACCGGCGAGCCGTCGCCCCGGGCGATGACGAAGTCCTCGATGAGCTTGTTCTCGAAGGTGGGCTCACCCCGGATCAGGTCGACGACCACTGTCGTGCCCTCGTCCGGCGTACGGAAGCGCAGCGCGTGCCCCGGACCCGGGCCGAGGCCACGGTCGCGGTGGTAGCCGTCGTAGCCCTGGTACTGCGAGCCGGTGCGGGCCTGCACGTCCTCGCGGGTGCAGTCGCAGTAGTAGGCGCGGCCCGACTCGTAGAGCCGTGCGGCGGCGGCGCGGTGCTCGCCGGCGTTCTCCGACTGGAAGTACGGGCCCTCGTAGCTGCCCCGGGAGATGCCGATCCAGTCCAGCGCGGAGAGGATGCCCTCGGTCCATTCGGGCTTGTTGCGCGCCGCGTCGGTGTCCTCGACGCGCAGCACGAACACCCCGCCCTGCTGCTTGGCGTAGATCCAGTTCTGCAACGCCGAGCGGGCGCCGCCGACGTGGAACATACCGGTCGGGGAGGGGGCGAAGCGCACACGTACTGTCACGTCCCCCAGCCTACGGCGCTACGCGACTGCTTTCCGCCACGCCCCCTGGCTCACGGGACTGAGCGGATCTTGACGACCAGGGCGCTGCCGACCAGGGTCACCACGGCGGTGACCGCGTAGAGCGTCGGATAGCCGCCCAGGTGGACGACGAGCGGCGCGGAGAGCGCCGGCCCGAGCACCTGCGGCGCGGAGTTGGCAATGTTGATCACGCCGAGGTCCTTGGCCCGGTCGGTGGCCCGGGGCAGCACCTGGGTGATCAACGCGGCGTCCACCGAGAGGTAGACGCCGTAGCCGGCGCCGAGCAGCAGCGCGGCGACGATCGCCATCGGCCAGATTGGCGCGACGGCGAGCAGCAGCGCCGCCACCGCCATGATCAGGCCGGAGGCGATCACGTAGACCTTGCGTCGCCCGGAGCGGTCGGACAGCCGTCCGGCGACCACGGCGGTCAGCATCATGCCGAGCGTGTACAGCAGGATCAGCACCAGCAGGCCACCCTCGGGGTCGGGGTGGCGCACCCCGTCGGTGAGGAAGTACAGCAGGTACAGGGTGCCCAGGGCGTTGCCGAGCTGGACCAGGAACCGGGTGATCCAGGCCCAGGCGAAGTCCGGGTGCCGGCGCGGGCTGATCCACATCGACGCCAGCAGCGCCCGCGTGCGCAGCGCCGGCCGGTGCGCGCGGGGCAGCGGGTCGTCGGGCGTGAACAGCGCGAACGGCAGCGACAGCAGCAGGATGGCCACCGCGATCGCCAGATAGCCGGCGGCGTTGCCGGTGACCACGGCGGTGACCAGCACCGCGCCGAGCACCAGCCCGAGCGCCTGCGGGATGCCCACCCAGCCGGACACCCCGCCACGCTGCGGCACCGGAACCCGGTCCGGGATGGCGGCGGTCAGGCTGGCCAGCATCGCGTTGAAGCACACCTGGGCGGCGACCCAGCCCAGCGCGACCCCGGCGATGGTGCGCTGCTGGGCCAACAGCACCAGCGCCGCCGCGCCGAGCACCGCGCCGCCGGCGGTCCAGACGTGCCGCCGGCCGAACTCCCGGCCGAGGATGCGCAGGCAGGTCCGGTCGGACAGCGCGCCCGCGAGGGGGTTGGCGAGCACCGCGGCCAGCGCGCCCAAGCCGGTGACCACGGCCAGCATGGTCTCCTTGTCGCCGGGCGCGATCTGCTCGATCTGCTGCGGCAGCAGCACCTGGATCGGGGTGAAGAACGCCATCCACACGCCGAGGTTGGCCGCGAAGATCAGCCCGATCCAGCCGCGCCGCACGGGCACGGTCGGCTCGGCGAGCGCCGCCGGCAGCGACGTCGGCGTCGGGTCGACGGTGGTCACCGTGCCGACCCCGGCCGGCTGGCCGCGAGCACGTCCCGCAACCAGGTGTACGACGACTTCGGCGTACGCGTCTGAGTGTCGTAGTCGACGTGCACCAGACCGAAGCGCTTGGTGAACCCCTCGGCCCACTCCCAGTTGTCCAACAGCGACCAGACGAAGTACCCGCGTACGTCGACTCCGTCGTCGATGGCGGCCCGCACCGCCCGCAGGTGCCCGTCGAGGTACGCGATCCGCTCCGGGTCCGCCACCTGCCCGTCGGCGTCCGGCACGTCGTCGTACGCGCAGCCGCTCTCGGTGACCTCGATGGGCGGCAGCGCGTCGCCGTACGTGTCACGCAGCCAGCCGAGCAGCTCGCGCAGCCCGTCCGGTGCCACCGGCCAGTCGAAGGCGGTACGCGGGTAGCCGTCCAGCGCGACGAGGTCGAACGGCAGCGGGGAACCCTCCTCGGCGGCCCGTACACCGGTGGGGTTGTAGTAGTTGACCCCGAGCACGTCGAGGGGCGCGGCGATGGTCTCCAGGTCGCCGGGGTGGATGACGCTCGCGTCGAAGCCGGGCAGGTCCGGGTAGCCGCGGCCGAGCAGCGGATCCGTGAAGAGCCGGTTGTGCAGCGCCTCGTACGCGGCGCCGGCGGCCCGGTCGGCGGCGGTGTCGCCGAGCACCCGCACCGGGGAGTAGTTGTTGGCGATCGCCACCGGGCTGCCGCTGCGGGCGCGCAACGCGGCGACCGCGAGCCCGTGCCCGAGCAGCTGGTGGTGGGCCACCGGAAAGGCGTCGAAGAGCAGCATCTGGCCGGGGGCGTGCACGCCCATCCCGTAGCCGAGGCTCATGTGGATGAACGGCTCGTTGAGGGTGATCCACAGCCGGACGCGGTCACCGAGGCGGGCGGCGGTGAGATCGGCGTATTCGGCGAGGCGGGCGGCGGTGTCGCGGTGCAGCCAGCCGCCGGCGTCCTCCAGGGGCTGGGGCAGGTCCCAGTGGTAGAGGGTGGCCACCGGGTCGATGCCGGCGGCCAGCAGTTCGTCGACCAGCCGGTCGTAGAAGTCCAGACCGGCGGGGTTGGCCGGGCCGGTGCCGGTGGGCTGCACCCGGGGCCAGGCGATGGAGAACCGGTACGCGGAGACGCCCAGGCCGGCCATCAGCGCGACGTCCTCGGCGTACCGGTGGTAGTGGTCGCAGGCGACCTCGCCGCTGCTGCCGTCGCTGATCCGGCCGGGGGAGTGCGCGAACGTGTCCCAGATGGACGGCCCGCGTCCGTCGACCGTGGCGGCGCCCTCGATCTGGTGCGCCGAGGTGGAGACACCCCAGCGGAAGCCGGCGGGGAACTGGGGCATCGGTGCGGTCGGCATGCGCCCTCCCGATCAACGTGAAACGTGTTCGGGACTCTAGGGCGCTGTCGATGAATGCGCCATAGGCCGGCTTGGCGCATTCCGCAATGGTTGATCGGCGTGTCTTTTTCCGAACCCGTCCAGGTAAGTCCGATTTAGCGCATAGAGTGCCGATATCGTGGGATGTCCTCACTGGAGGAAAGACGGAAATGATCCTCGTGGAACGCAGTGCGCACGTGGCGGCGCCGGTGGAAGTGGTCTGGGACGTCGTACAGCGGGCCGAGCAGTTGCCGGCCTGGCTGGCGGGAGTCCGCGCGGCCGAAGTGCTCTCCGGAGAGGGCTTCGGACGGCGGCAGTTGGTCCAGGCGGGGCGCGGTTCGGCGCATGAGGCCGAGGTGATCGCCTACCAGGAGCCGAACCTGATCGGCTGGCGGGAACGGTCCAAGGGCGCCGGTGCTCGCGCGGAGGCGCGCACCGAGATCTACGTCCAGCTCACTCCCGACGAGGAGGAGGGCGGGACCATCGTGCGGCTCATCGTGGTCCGCTGGCCGGCCGGTCCGGTCAAGGCGGCCCTGCTGCGCCTGGGGCTGCGCCGGGTGGGCGCCGACCTGGAGGACTCGCTGGCCCGGTTGACCGACCTGGCCGCCGTCGGCTGACAGCGCCCGTCCTCCCGGCGCCCCCCGCGTGAGCGGTGGTCCGGATCCCACCCAGGAACCCAGACCCCCGCCCCGCCCCCGCGCCCCCGCCCCCGACGTGGTCGATCATGGACTTGTGGTGCCTGGAACGCGGTGACTTCACCACTTCGTCCCCCACCACAACTTCATGATCGGCACAGCGGGGGTAGGGGAAGCCAGAAGGGCCCGGCGCACCAGCGCCGGGCCCTTCCTGGTCGTACTCGAAGTCAGCTGTCGCCGCCGGTCTCGCCGACCGGGGCGGCGTTGACGTCGTCGATCGCGTACTTCTTGGCGGCCTCGGCCGGCACGGTGGCCGCCACCGCGCCGCTGCGGGCGAGCTGCCGCAGCGTGGCCACCACGATCGACTCGGCGTCGACGTGGAAGTGCCGACGCAGCGCGTGCCGGGTGTCCGACATGCCGAACCCGTCGGTGCCGAGCGACGTGTAGTCGCCCGGTACCCAGCGGGCGATCAGGTCCGGTACGGCGCGCATCCAGTCGCTGACCGCGACCTTCGGCCCGTCCGCGTCCGCGTCCGCCAGCTTCTGCTGGATGTACGGCACCTTCGCCTCGGCGCCCGGGTTGAGCAGGTTGTACTCCTCGGCCTCCACCGCGTCGCGGCGCAGCTCGGTCCAGGAGGTCACCGACCAGACGTCCGCGGCCACACCCCAGTCCTGGGCGAGCAGCTGCTGGGCCCTGAGCGCCCACTGCATGCCGCTGCCCGAGGCGAGCACGTTGGCCTTCGGCCCGTCCACCTGCGGCGCCGGCGAGTAGCGGTAGATGCCCTTGAGCAGGCCCTCCACATCCACGCCGGCCGGCTCGGCCGGCTGCAGGATCGGCTCGTTGTAGACCGTCAGGTAGTAGAAGACGTTCTCCTGCGCGTCCCCGTACATCCGGTGCAGGCCGGCTTCCATGATGTGCGCGATCTCGTACGAGAACGCCGGGTCGTACGCGACCACCGCCGGGTTGGTGGCGGCGATCAGCAGCGAGTGGCCGTCCTCGTGCTGCAGACCCTCACCGTTGAGCGTGGTACGCCCCGCGGTCGCGCCGAGCAGGAAGCCGCGCGCCATCTGGTCGGCCGCCGCCCACAGCCCGTCGGCGGTCCGCTGGAACCCGAACATCGAGTAGAAGATGTACATCGGGATCATCGGCTCGTCGTGGGTGGCGTACGCCGAGCCCGCGGCGGTGAACGACGCGACCGAACCGGCCTCGTTGATGCCCTCGTGCAGGATCTGCCCGGTCGTCGACTCCTTGTACGACAGGAACAGCTCCCGGTCGACCGAGGTGTAGCGCTGGCCGTGCGGCGAGTAGATCTTCGCGGTCGGGAAGATCGAGTCGAGGCCGAAGGTGCGCGCCTCGTCCGGGATGATCGGCACCCAGCGCTTGCCGAACTCCTTGTCCTTCATGATGTCCTTGAGCAGGCGGACGAAGGCCATCGTGGTGGCCACCTTCTGCTTGCCCGAGCCGCGCTTGACGTCGGCGAACCGCTCCGGACCGGGGATGGTCAGTCGCTTGGTGCTGGTCCGCCGCGACGGCAGGTAGCCGCCGAGCTGCTCGCGCCGCTCCTTGAGGTACTGGACCTCCTCGGACTTCTCACCCGGGTTGTAGTACGGCGGCAGGTAGGGGTTGTCCTCCAGCGCCGAGTCCGGGATGTCCAGGTAGAGCCGGTCGCGGAAGGTCTTCAGATCCTCCAGCGTCAGCTTCTTCATCTGGTGGGTCGCGTTGCGGCCCTCGAAGTGCGAGCCGAGCGTCCAGCCCTTGATCGTCTTCGCCAGGATGACCGTCGGCTGACCGGTGTGCTCGGTGGCCGCCTTGTAGGCCGCGTAGAGCTTGCGGTAGTCGTGCCCACCCCGCTTGAGGTTCCAGATCTCGTCGTCGCTGAGCGGCTCGACCATCTTGCGGGTCCGCGCGTCGCGGCCGAAGAAGTGCTCCCGCACGTACGCGCCGGACTCGGCCTTGTAGGTCTGGTAGTCACCGTCGGTCGTGGTGTTCATGAGGTTGACCAGCGCGCCGTCGGTGTCCGCGGCGAGCAACGGGTCCCACTCACGGCCCCAGACGACCTTGATCACGTTCCAGCCGGCACCCCGGAAGAACGCCTCCAGCTCCTGCATGACCTTGCCGTTGCCGCGGACCGGGCCGTCCAGCCGCTGCAGGTTGCAGTTGATCACGAAGGTGAGGTTGTCCAACTCCTCGCGGGCGGCCACACCGATGGCGCCCAGCGTCTCCGGCTCGTCCATCTCGCCGTCGCCGAGGAACGCCCACACGTGCTGCTGCGAGGTGTCCTTGATGCCGCGGTGCTGTAGGTACCGGTTGAACCGGGCCTGGTAGATCGCGTTCAGACCGCCGAGCCCCATCGAGACGGTGGGGAACTCCCAGAAGTCCGGCATCAGCCGTGGGTGCGGGTACGACGGAAGACCGCCGCCCGGGTGGGACAGCTCCTGACGGAACCCGTCGAGCTGGTGCTCGTTGAGCCGCCCCTCCAGGAACGCCCGCGCGTACATGCCGGGGGAGGCGTGGCCCTGGTAGAAGATGTGGTCGCCGCCGCCGGGGTGGTTCTTGCCCCGGAAGAAGTGATTGAAGCCCACCTCGTAGAGCGACGCGGAGCTGGCGAAGGTGGAGATGTGCCCACCGACGCCGATCTCCGGGCGCTGCGCCCGGTGCACCAGCATGGCGGCGTTCCACCGGACGTACGCCCGGATCCGACGCTCGACATGCTCGTCGCCCGGGAACCACGGCTCGCGTTCCGACGGGATGGTGTTGATGTAGTCGGTGGTGGTCAGGGGCGGAACCCCGACCTGGCGCTCACGGGCCCGCTCCAGCAGGCGCAGCATGACGTAGCGGGCGCGTTTGGCACCCCGCTCGTCGATGACACCGTCAAGCGACTCGACCCATTCGCTGGTCTCTTCAGGGTCGATGTCCGGAAGCTGGCTCGGTAGGCCGTCGCTGATCACCGGGCGCTTGCGTTCCGTAGCCACAGGCGTTCCCTCGGTTGTGTGTGGGATAGGTCTCTGGCGTCATCCTGCCCCCTGGTGGCACCCGCCGTCACGTCTAGGTGCCCCGGACGCGATGCTGAACACAGGTACCCGTCGGTAACTTAGCGCTACGGCCCGTCTTCTCCCACCCTCCCGCCGTCTGTGCCCACTGCGGCAGAATGCGACGTATGCGCAGTGACGTGATCACCGTCCAGACCGGGTCCCGGCCGACCGTCCGGGACATCACCGCGGAGGCCCAGCAGTTCGTCTCGACCGAGGGCGACGGCCTGCTGCACGTCTTCGTGCCGCACGCCACCGCCGGACTGGCGATCATCGAGACCGGGTCGGGCTCCGACGACGACCTGATCACCGCCCTGGACGCGCTGCTGCCCACCGACAACCGCTGGCGGCACCGGCACGGCTCACCCGGCCACGGCCGCGACCACGTGCTGCCCGCGTTCGTCCCCCCGTACGCCACGCTGCCGGTGCTCGGCGGCCGGCTGGCCCTGGGCACCTGGCAGTCGATCTGCCTGGTCGACACGAACGGTGACAACCCGACCCGACAGGTCCGCTTCTCCTTCCTCCCCGGCTGACCGCTGTCCTGGGGCGACCATCCCGCCTCTTGTCGCGTCGGGCGAGTGATGGCCGGGCGGTCTCCTACTCGACGGTCTGCTGACCGATGTGGCCCGGTCGTCAGGCCTCGCCGCCGCGTCGACCGCCGGACTGCCGCTGGTCGCCCCGGCCGCCGCCGGCTGGTGCGCCCGGTCGCTGCGTCCCGCGGACCCGGTGCCGGCCGAGCCGGCCCCGCCCCCGGCCCGCGCCCCCCGCCCGCCCGGCCGGTGTGCCCGGGCCGGATCGCTGAGCTGGACGAACGGCACGACTGCGTACGATGTGGCGGTGACTCAGGAGGCAGGAGCCGCAGCAGGTCGACCGGTGGACCGGGACGGTCTCGCGGCCGACGTGGTGCGTCGGATGGCGCACCTGACGGCCTCCGTGCGGCACCGGCAGGGCACCGCGTTCGCCGAGTTGGGGCTCACCCCGGCGGCGGCCCGGGCGCTGCACGAGCTGGACCCGGACCATCCGCTGCCGGCCCGTGACCTCGCCGACCGGCTCAGCTGTGACCGGTCGAACGTGACGGCGTTGGTCGACCGGCTGGAGCAGGCTGGTCTGGTCGAGCGCCGGACCGACCCGGCCGACCGCCGGCAGAAGACGCTCGTGGTGACCGGCGACGGCCGGGCCGTGCGGGACCGGGTGGCCGAGGTGATGTCCGACTCCCGACTCCTGGCCGGCCTGACCGACGAGGAGCTGGGCACCCTCCGTGACCTGGTGTGGAAGGTGTCCGACGGCGGCCTTCCGGAGCCGTGCGGCCCGGAGTGAGTCGACCCGTGCCGGCCGTGTCCCACTGGGCGACCAGGGCTCGCGTCGGTAATGCTGTCGGACGTGACCACCCCGCAAGATCTCGACGACCGGTTCCGGGAGACGCTGGCGGCACTTCCCGCCGCGCCGCGGCGGCGTGACCCCGCCGCCCCGGTCACCGACGACGCCCCGCTGACCGGCGCGCGACTGTTGGACCTGTTCGACGCGCAGGTGACCAGCCGGCAGCTCGACCTGGCCGGTCGTTGGCTGCGCAGCTTCGGTGAGGGCTTCTACACCATCGGCTCGGCCGGGCACGAGGGCAACGCGGCGGTCGCCGCCGCGCTGCGCCCCACCGATCCGGCGTTGCTGCACTACCGCTCCGGGGCGTTCTACTGCGTGCGGGCCGCCCAGGCCGCCGCCGACACCGCGCCGGCCGAGACTCCCGACGCCGAACCGGCCGCCGACCGGCAGCAGGCCGCCGACCGTGAGCAGGGCACCGACCCGGATCCGGCCACCGAGGTCGAGCCGGCCGGGTCCGCGCCGCCTGCCGGCGGATTCGCGCCGTACGCCGAGGCGGCCCGCGACGTGCTGCGCGGGATGGTCGCCTCCAGTCAGGAGCCGATCGCCGGCGGCCGGCACAAGGTGTTCGGCCGGGCCGACCTGAACGTCGTACCGACCACCTCCACCATCGCCTCACACCTGCCCCGGGCGGTCGGGATGGGGCTCGCGGTGGAGCGACTGCGCCGGCTGGACAGCGCCGGACGCCGTACCGGCGCGGGAGTGCGCGTCGGCGACGGCGTCTCCCCGTGGCCGTCGGACGCCATCGTGGTCTGCTCCTTCGGCGACGCCTCGGTCAACCACGCGAGCGCCACCGCCGCGTTCAACACCGCCGGCTGGTACGACCACGCCGGACTGCGCATCCCGGTGCTCTTCGTCTGCGAGGACAACGGGCTGGGCATCAGCGTTCGCTCCCCGCAGGGGTGGGTGGAGGCGGCGTTGCGGGCCAAGCCGGGCATCCGGTACGTCAGCGCCGACGGGGCCGACCCGGTGCGGACGTACGAGGTGGCGCAGGAGGCCGTGGACTGGGTGCGCCGGCACCGCCGTCCGGCCGTGCTGCACCTGCGCACCGTGCGGCTGATGGGGCACGCCGGCGCCGACGCGGAGTCGGCGTACCGCGGCCCGGCCGAGCTGGCCGAGGACCTGGACCGGGATCCGGTGGTCGCGACCGCGCGGCTGCTCGTGGACGCCGGCGTGGCCACCGGCGAGGAGCTGCTGGCCCGGTACGACGAGACCGGCTGGCAGGTACGCCGGATCGCCGAGGAGGTGTTGGGCGAGCCGAAGCTGGCCTCCGCGGCCGACGTGGTGTCGGCGTTGGCGCCCCGGCGTCCGGTGCGGGTGGCGCGGGCAGTGGGTGACGCGGCGGCGCGGGCCAGCGGGCCGGGCGCCGCCGCGCGGGCGGAGGCCTTCGGGGGTAAGCCGCCGGAGCTGGCCGGCCCGCTGACCCTGGCGCAGAGCATCAACGCGGCGCTCGCCGACGGCCTGCTCGACCATCCGCAGATGGCCATCTTCGGCGAGGACGTGGCCGCCAAGGGCGGGGTGTACGGGGTGACGAAGGGGCTGCGCGACACGTTCGGGGCGGCCCGGGTCTTCGACACCCTGCTCGACGAGACGTCGGTGCTGGGGCTGGGGTTGGGCGCGGGGTTGGCCGGGATGCTGCCGGTGCCGGAGATCCAGTACCTGGCGTACCTGCACAACGCCGAGGACCAGCTGCGCGGCGAGGCGGCCACCATGCGGTTCTTCTCGCAGGGGGCGTTCCGTAACCCGATGGTGGTGCGGGTGGCCGGGCTGGCGTACCAGGAGGGGTTCGGCGGGCACTTCCACAACGACAACTCGGTGGCCGTACTCCGGGATGTGCCCGGTCTGGTGATCGCGGTGCCGGCGCGGCCGGACGACGCCGCGCCCATGCTGCGGACCTGCCTGGCGAGCGCGGCGGTGGACGGCAGCGTCTGCGTGTTCCTGGAGCCGATCGCGCTCTACCACACCCGCGACCTGTACGCCGAGGGTGACGGGGAGTGGCTGGCGGGCTATCCGGAGCCGGGCGCGTGGGTGGCCGGGCACGTGCCGGTCGGGCGGGCACGGGTCTACCAGGTGGGCTCGGCCGACGACCTGACCATCATCACCTTCGGTAACGGGGTGCGGATGTCGCTGCGGGCCGCGGCGGTCCTCGCCGAGGAGGGGGTGGGCACCCGCGTGGTGGACCTGCGCTGGTTGGCTCCCCTGCCGGTGGCTGACATCATCCGGGAGTCCTCCTCGACGGGCCGGGTGCTGGTGGTGGACGAGACACGCCGGTCCGGCGGGGTCGGCGAGGGCGTGATCGCCGCCCTGGTCGACGCCGGATATGTGGGCGCGGCGCGCCGAGTGGCCGGGGTTGACTCGTTTGTACCATTAGGTCCGGCAGCACGTCATGTTCTGGTCTCCACGGAAGCCATTACCGACGGTGCCCGTACGCTGCTGGCACGGTAAATTCCGTTCCACCCGGTGCGCCACTTGCGCGCAGAGGCACAACTGTGTGGACTTTGCCTGACGGCGTCGGTCCCGACGCCGCGAGCAGGGACGAGATGAGGAGGCACGCGACAGTGAGCGCGACCGCTGGTCAGGCCGCCGACGGGGTACGCAGCCTGGCGGACCGGTTCGGGATCGAACCGGGGATGGTCGTCATGGAGATGGGGTACGACGACGACGTCGACCAGGATCTCCGCGACGCCCTGACCGACCGCTGTGGAGAGCTTGTCGACGAGGACACCGACGAGGTGGTCGACGCGGTGCTGGTCTGGTACCGCGACGGCGACGGTGATCTCTTCGAGCTTCTCGTCGACGCCCTCGGCCCGCTGGCCGACAACGGGGTCGTGTGGCTGCTCACGCCGAAGGCGGGGCGTGACGGGCACGTCGAGCCGAGCGAGGTCGCGGAGTCCGCGCCCACGGCCGGCCTGCAGCAGACCTCGACCGTCAACGCCGGCCGGGACTGGAGCGGCGCCCGCCTGGTGCTGCGCCGCGGGGCCAAGGCCAAGAAGTAGGCCCGGCCGCATCGCACGCCCGGCGGTCGGTACCGCCGGGTGTGGCAGCCTGGTGCCGTCCCTCTGACTCGAGCGAGGAGATCGCATGCCCATCGAGGTTGGTGCCGAGGCACCGGACTTCGTGCTGAAGGACCAGAACAACCAGGAGGTCCGGCTCTCCGACTTCCGGGGCAGGCGCACCGTGCTGCTGGTCTTCTACCCGCTGGCCTTCACCGGCACCTGCCAGGGCGAGTTGTGCGAGGTGCGGGACAACCTCAACGAGTACGTGAACGACGACGTCCAGGTGCTGACGATCAGCGTCGACTCGGTCTACAGCCACAAGATCTGGGCCGACCGGGAGGGCTACCAGTTCCCCCTGCTGGCCGACTTCTGGCCGCACGGTGGCGTCGCTCAGGCATACGGGGTCTTCGACGACGTCGCCGGCTTCGCCAACCGGGGCACCTTCGTCATCGACAAGGCCGGCGTGGTGCGCTTCGCCGAGATGAACGGCCCGGGCGAGGCCCGCGACCAGCAGGGCTGGCGCAAGGCCCTCGCCGAAGCGGCCATCTGACCGGGGTACGCCGTGCGTCCGGGCCGGCGGCAAGCAGGTAAGCTTGCCAGCCACCGGCCCGCCACACGGGGCGTTCCGGGCGCGTAGCTCAGTGGGAGAGCACTCGCCTTACAAGCGAGGGGTCGCAGGTTCGAAACCTGCCGCGCCCACCCTTCACCACCAGCGGAAATCCCCCCGGGAAGATCAGCTCCCGGGGCGGTGACAGCAACGGGGGTCCAAGCTGTGCTGCTGCCCACGCCGCCGCCACCCGGATCATCCGGGCCATCCTTGTACGCCGAGTCGCCGAGGGGGCCCGCTACCCATGATGAAAACGGCTCATCTTTACCTTCCTGAGCCCTGGCGTGAACCTGCCGACCGCCACAGCCGTTTAGTTGATGACGGGAAGATGCTGGGTTGCTGGCGTCTCGCAACATGAAGCCCGGTCAGGGCGGCGCTTAACGCGAAGGAGCGCAAAGTGCGTGATAAGGACGTGGTAACCAATGAGGATTTGCAATGGTCGGCCAGATATCTAAGAGGCATGGCTCAGCCGTGTAATTTGCGCGCAATTGAGTTTCCCCCGGATACTCCGATTTCCCGAGCCGGGCATGCCTCATTCAGGTTCTGGAATGCGAATGGTAAAGATCCATATAAGTCATCTGAATTTTACAAACGTTTGAGTGCTCGAATCGAGTCAGTAAGGGCGGCTCGTGCTCGCGCCTCGACCTCATCTGTTTCGATGATTAGAAGCGGAACAGATAGTCCAGCTCCCTATTCGGCCTCCGGGTCCTCTAGTTCAGCCTATTTGGTCTCTGGGTCCTCTAGTTCAGCCTATTTGGTCTCTGGGTCCTCTAGTCCAGCTGTAACCAATCAGCAGGGCGCAGGGCAGGCGGCAGCGCCTAAGCGGTGATTCGGATGACCGCGACGCCTCGCGGTATTCACTGGAGCTGAACGCAGATCCCGCTTGTCGATGGCGTTGCCCCGGTCGTCGAGTTGGTAGCCCGTGAGCCATGCCCAGCCTCGATAGGCCGGCTTGCCGGCTTTGGGCCGTCCGGACTGTAGTGGGTGCCCGGCTGAGCCTAAGATCATGCCATTACCAGGTCGTCAGGGAAGCTGGGGGACGCCCAACAACTGACCATCGATGCGAGGCGTAACAGCAGCTCGCAAGGCAAAGAGTCCACTTTGGTCGACTACACCCCTGCCGCAGATCAATACAACGTCAAGTGTTTGAAGGCTTACTCCTGCGGCGGGGGTGTGAGCCAGGCGAGTGGTTGTCCGGTGAGGGCGGCGTCGGCCAGGCGGTGGGCGCTGGCGGTCTTCAGGGCGGCTCGTGAGCTGTCGATCCAGCGCTGGACGTTGTCGATGCCTTGGTGGCGGTACTCGACGGCTTGGACGAGGCATTCCAGCTTGTCGGCGTCACGGGCGACGACAGCTTCTAGTGTCTCGCCAGCTTCGTATTCGGCGACTGCGGCGGTGATGACGTCGGCGACGGCTGGTGGGCAGGCGGCCACCTGGTCGTCGGTGACGGCGGTGTTGGGTACGGCGGTGAGATAGCGCTTGGCGATGTGTGGGATGTCGGTGATTCGGGTTTCCTGGGTGTCGTGCAGGGTGCAGAGCATCGACACTCGGGCTGGGTCGGCGCCCTCGATAGCGGCGAGCATCATTCCGATGAGCGCCGTTCGGAAGGAGTGCTCGGCGATGGACTCGGGTTGCTTGACGCCGGCGAACCACCAGCCGGTCCGGGCGGCGCGTTTGAGGACGCCGGCTTCGAAGATGAAGTTCATCGCTCCGGCGGCGTCGTGATCGTCGGTCATCTGCCCGTCCCTGTGCCGGTGAGTCCGTCCGCCCGCAGGCTGTAGACGATAGAGGTTAGTTCCTGCCGCGACTGCGCGGAGATCCGGTCACTGTCCAGGAGCGGGACGCTGCGGTCGAGGAGCGACCGAGTCGCGGCGGGGTTGTCGAGAGCGAGACCGCGTCGTGCGGCCAGCAAAGCCCAGACGTTGTGGATGTTGAGGTCGACGAAGGGATGCCCTGGATCGAGACGACGGACCAGGTGCCGAAGAAGGATTGAGCCGTGCCAGTCGGCGAGCGCTTCGGGCATGAAGGAGTCGTCGCGGTGGCGGAACGGGATCTCGCCCACCCAGTAGGCCGAGTAGTTGAGGGCTGCTCGCTCGCAGGCGTCGTCGGGGTGCGCGCGAGCAATGAAGTCTCTCAACGGTTCCGGGTCGCCCTGGTTAGCGAGGGACGTGACGACGGAGCGGGCGTCGGGCCACAGCGGTGACCAGGTGCGGAAGGTGGTCGTGCGGTGTGCTCGGGCGGTGGTCTGGCTGAGCCAGCCTGCTGCTGCCTTGGTGGGGTCCATGCCGGCAAGGAAGCAGGCTTGCCGGTGCAGCAGAACGTTCCGATGCCGTCCGGCTGCGGTGCGATCGGCGAGCACGTGAAGGTGAGCGAAGAACGCTTGTTGCTCGTCGACGGGCAGGGTCGGTCCGGACGCAACTGGACCCCGCCGGGGATGGGCGATGGGTAGTCCTCTGGCGAAGGTCGGTGTCTGCCCGAGGAGGGCCCAGAGGATCAAGTCGGTCAGACGGTGGGTGAGTACGGACCAGCCCAGCGGATGTTCGGCGATGTCGCAGCGATTCACATGTTCGTCGAGGACGGCGGCGAGGATGAGATCCGCCTCGGCGGCGTCGTCGAGTGCTGCGAGCAGGGTTGTGTTCGCGCCGAACCGTCCGAGCCGGCGTCGGACGGCGATTGCCTGCCCGAGCGGTACCGCGGTGAATGGCCGACGCCCGGACTCCCAGCTCTGCACGGTCACGCGATCGATGTCCAGGTCGACGGCGAGCTGCTCCTGCGTGAGCGGGATGGACTCCCGGATCAGCTTGAACAGGTAGCCTGTAGCAATTCCGCGTACACAAAGTGACCCCGTTTTCGACAGCCCGTCGGACTCAGGTGCGATCGGCGACCATCACCCGGCTGTGGGTCAGTGACGTGGCATGGCGGATCGGCACCCGAAGTGCGCGCGCCGTCTCGAGCAGGTCGTGCTCACCGGTGACGGTGAAGCCGTGTCGGGCGAGCAGGGCGGCCATGGCCGCAGGCGTCCAGGTCGAACGCCATGGCTCGGTCGCCCAGACACTTCGCCGGCCGGTCGACGCCATCAGTAGCCGCGCGACGAGCCGGCCCAGCGTCACGGACGTTCCGGGCAGTTGAAAGTTGACGATGAGGCGGCTGTTCGGCGCCGAGCAGGCGGCGAGCGCGGCGACCGTCGTGGACACCTCCGCCGTGGTCAGGTAGGGCACGACGCCCTCCCAGATCCACGACGTCGGCTCGCTGGGGCGATGCCCCGCGGCTGCCAGCGCCTCGGTGAGCCGGTCGTGGCCGAAGTCCACCGCGACGAACGTCGGTGGGGTACCGGGCAGGCCCTCGGCGCGTTCCCGTTTGTCGCGTTGACTGCTCGGCTGGTCCACCTCGAAGACCAGCGCATCGGCGAGTTCCGGCATTCGCCAGGCGCGACCGTCCAACCCCGCCCCCAGGATCACCACCTGCGGGCTGGGGTGAGCGCGTACGGCGTCGTCGATCGCGACCGTCCGGGGCACGATCATCTCGGCGTTGGCCCGTACCGACTCGTAGTCGACCCGTTGCCGCCACGGCTGGGGAACAGCAGCGTCGCGTACCCACTGGACCGCCTCGCGCTCGTCGGCGCGGAGCAGGCGGATGGCCGTCGGATCCGCGAACCGGCCGGCGGCGATCAGCCCGTGCGCCGCCGCGCGGCCCTGGCAGACCAGCACCGCTGTACGACTCGCGGGCAGGGCCTCCGGCACGGTTTCGCTCCTGTCCTTGGTCTGGTGTCTGCGCTGCGGTCGACGGTAGCTGACACCGGCCGCGTCGGCGCTTCATGATGGGCGCGTGCAGGACACCGTCGCCGTCGCGCTGATCACCGCACTGTCCACGTTGGCCGCCGCGGCCCTGACCGGGCTGGTCGGTGCCCTCAGCACCCGCCGGCAACTGGCCCATCAGCTCACCGTCGCCGGCCAGGAGAGCGCCGAGCGGCGGGCGACCCGCCGCGACGAGCTGCGGCGGGAGGCGTACGTCGGGTTCCTGAGCGCCTGCGACCGGGCGTACCGGCAGTTGGACCGGCGCTGGCTGGAGGCTGCCAAGAGCGAGCCAACGTCCGGCTACGACGAGGCGTACACGGCGATGCGCGCCGTCGACGAGGCGTACAACCTGGTGTTGCTGGAGGGTCCGGCGGACGTCGCGGCGGTGGCCCGGTCGGTGCTGGCCAGTCTCACGACTGAGTACGCCGACCAGCGCCGGCTCGGCGACGAGCCGGGCGACGCGGCAGCGCCGCTGCGGGACCGACATCGCGACCGTTGGCTCGCCGCGATCGAGGTACGGACGAATCGCCGGATTGTGTTCGTCGACGTCGTTCGTCCGGTGTTGGATCGGGACGGGTGACGCCGACGAGCGGGAGGGCCGGGTGAGCTACGCCGAGGTCAACGGGCTGCGGCTCTGGCACGAGTCGGACGGCGACGGCCGGCCGTTGGTGTTGCTGCACGGCGGCTACGGGTCGGGGGAGATGTTCGCCCCGATCGTCCCGGCGTTGCGCGGTCGACGTCGGGTGATCACCGTCGACCTGCAGGGCCACGGGCGCACCGCGGACGTCGACCGCCCGCTGCGCTACGAGACGATGGCCGACGATGTCGCCGCGCTCCTCGGCCTCCTCGGGCTGGCCACGGCCGACGTACTGGGCTACTCACTGGGCGGCGGTGTCGCGTTGCGAACCGCCATCCAGCATCCGGCGCTGGTGCGGCGGCTGGTGCTGGTGTCCACGCCGTGCCGGCGCGCCGGGTGGTATCCGCAGGTCCTGGCCGCCATGGCCGGCCAGGACGAGCGGGTCGGCGAACAGATGCGCGGCACGCCACCGCACCTGCTCTATGAGCGCGTCGCCCCGCGACCGCAGGACTGGCCGCGACTGTGGGCCAAGAGCGGTGACCTGCTGCGTCGGGACTACGACTGGTCGGGCGAGGTGGCCCGGCTGAGCATGCCGACGTTGCTGGTCTTCGCCGACGCCGACTCGATCCCGATCAGCCACGTGGCCGAGTTCTACGGGCTGCTCGGCGGCGGGCACCGCGACGCCGGAGGGGACGGCACCGACCGTCCCGCCGCCCGACTGGCCGTGCTGCCCGGCCATACGCACGCCGACATCGTCGGCGCGCCAACCCTGCCGGCCGTCGTGCTGCCGTTCCTCACCCACCCGGTCGGCGCCCCCACCTGACCCACCGACCGCCGAGGTCCGAGATCGGCTCAACGGGGCACCGCCCTATGCTCTGGTCGTGGATCTGTCCGGCATCGACGCGGTGCTCTTCGACATGGACGGCACCCTGGTCGACTCCGACGCCGCCGTCGAGCGGGCCTGGGAGCGATGGGCCGCCGAATACGACACCGACCCGGTGGCGGCGCTGGCCATCGCGCACGGCAGTCCCGCCGACCGCACCGTGCGCCGGTTGCTGCCCGGGCTGGACGATTCGGCGGTCGCCGCCGCCTCGGCCCGTCAGTTGGCGTTGCAGTACGACGATCTGTCCGACGTGACGCCCACCCCCGGTGCCCACGAGCTGCTGCGGACGCTGGCCCGGCTGGGGCTGCCCTGGGCGGTGGTGACCAGCGCCGACGCCCGGCTGGCCACGGCCCGGCTCGGTGCCGCCGGCATCGACCCTCCCGTGCTGGTCACGGTCGAGGACGTCCGCGCGGGCAAGCCGGACCCGGAGGGTTACCTGCGGGCCGCCGCGCTGCTCGACGTGTCGCCGGCGCGCTGCCTGGTCGTCGAGGACGCCGAGGTGGGGCTGGAGGCGGGGCGGGCGTCCGGCGCGGTGACCGCCGCGTTGAAGGGCCTCGACGGCGACGTCCGTCTCGACGACCTGACGCAGTTGGCGCACCGGCTGGAGTCGGCACCCGCGTCCTCCTGACAGCGGGCCGCGACCGCCGCCGCAGCTGACCGACCGGGCCGGTGCCGGCCCTCGGCAGGCCCAGCGGGTCAGGCCAGGCGCTGGGCCAGCCAGGGGAGCAGGGCGTCGGCCTGGGCCTGCTGGAACGCGCGGACGGTGGGGATGCCCTGCGGCGGCGGGCGCCGGGCGCTGTCGGCGAAGAACCCGGCCAGCCCGGCGTACACGCCGGTGAGCGCCCAGGCCATCACCTCCAGGGCGTTGCGCACGCGGTTCAGTTCGTCGGCCCGCCACGGCGTGGCCGGGTGTCGACCCTCCACATCGGAGAAGACCAGGGCCACCCACTCGCCGTCGTCGACGCAGCCCAGCAGCCGGGGCGTCCCGCCCGACCCAACAACCCCATTCCCCAACCCCTCCCTCGGGGTGATCATGAGGTTGGCGGGCATTGTTGAGATCAGATCGTCCGTCAACCTCGTGATCACGAAAGGGAGGGGTCGGTGACACTTCACCTGACGCCGATGACCGGGCAGGAGTTGGACCGGTTGTTGGGGCCGCTGGAGCGGGCGTACGCCGAGGATCTGGCCGCGCACCGCGGGTTCACCCCGCAGGCCGCCCTGGAGCACTCCGCGCTCCAGCTTCGGCAGCTGCTGCCGGCGGGCGCGGTCACCGAGGGCGCGCTGCTGCGGGTGGCCCGGGTCGGCGACACCGAGGTCGGCTGGATCTGGGTGACGCTGCCCGGGGCGGCCGGAGCGACCGACAAGCGCCGGGCCTGGATCCACAACATCGAGGTGGATTCCGCGCACCGGGGACGCGGGTACGCACGGCGGATGATCCAGCTCATGGAGGCCGAACTGGCCCAACTCGGCGTACCCGAGCTGGGACTGAACGTGTTCGGCTCGAACACCGTGGCGATCGGGCTGTACCGCAGCCTGGGCTTCGAGGTCACCGCCCAGCAGATGGCCAAACGGATCGAACCGGTCGACTGAGCCGGCCCCGGGGCGGTCTCCCCGGCAGGACTGTTCACCTGCCCAGCGGGAAACCCGCGCAGACCGCACCTGGGGAGGAGCGACGGATGACGCACGGCGCCGGACTGACCATCGGTGTGCTCGGCTCGTACGGTGGCCGGAACCTCGGCGACGAGGCGATCCTCACCGGTCTGCTGACCGACCTGCGCACGCAGGAACCGAATGCCCGGATCATTGTCTTCTCTCGCAACCCGGAACACACCCGGGCCGCCCACCCGGACGTCGAGGCGGTGCCCTGGGAGGGCGTCAGCCGCACCGACTCCGCTCTCGTGCTGGCCCAGCTCGACCTGCTCATCCTGGGCGGCGGCGGGATCCTCTACGACCGGGAGGCCCGCCGCTACCTGCGGGTCGTCCGGGTCGCCCAGGAGCGCGGCCTGCCCCTGATCACGTACGCGGTGGGGGTCGGGCCGCTCAGTGACGCGGTGGACACCGGCATGGTCCGGGAGACGTTGGCCAGCGCCACCCAGGTGACGGTCCGGGACCAGGAGTCCCGGATGGTGCTGGAGGAGGCCGGACTGCTCAACCCGATCACGGTCACCGCCGACCCGGCGTTCCTCCTGGAACCGGCCGACTTCCCGGCCCACCTGCTGGCCGAGGAGGGTGTGCCGGCCGGCAAACGCCTGGTCGGCATCAGCGTGCGGGAGCCGGGACGGGCCGCCGAACGCCTCGACGTGGACGGCTACCACCGGTTGCTCGCCCAGATCGGTGACTTCCTGGTGCACCGGATCGACGCGTACGTGCTGTTCGTGCCGATGGAACGCGACGACATCCGGCACTCGCACGGCGTGCTGTCCCACATGGTCGCCGCCGAGCGGGGGCGGATCCTGCACGGCACGTACTCGCCGGAGCAGATCCTCGGGCTGATGCGCCACTTCGACCTGGCCGTCGGGATGCGCCTGCACTTCCTGATCTTCGCGGCGATGGTCGGCACACCGTTCCTGCCGCTGCCGTACGCCGGCAAGGTCTTCGACCTGGCCCAGCGTCTCGGTGTGCCGGCGCTGCGTGGCGTGGAACGGGAGGTCGAGGGCCCGCTGCTGGCCGAGGTGGACCGGCTGTGGGACGAGCGGGAGCAGCGCGCCGACGCCACCGCCCGACGGGTCGCGGAGGTGTGCGAGCAGGCCCGGGGCACCTCCGAGGTCACCCGCGGCGTGCTCGACAGCCTGCGCAACCAGACCCTGACCCGGGTCTGAGCCGGCGGGTCACATCGCCGGGCCGGTCCACCGGTAGCGCCACTCGCGGGACTCCTCACGGGCGTTTTCCAGCTCGTAGATCTGCGCCTGGGCCAGGCCGCCGGACCCGAGGTGGTGGTGGGTCAGCGGCGGGCGGCCATTGGTGTCCAACTCGACGGTGACGGTCTGCCCGTCCGCCGTGCCGCCGACGAGGAGGATCTGCACGGATGAACCCATGCGCCCATCCTGCCCGTCGTGTCGGCCGCCCGCAGCGGTTAGCGGGGCAGCGCTGGAGCTGTTCCGTCGCTAGGGTCGGTGGATGGATCAGAGGATCGATCCGACGCTCGGCCCGGTGCTGGCCCGCCAACATCCTGCGTGAGCTGACCGACGGCGCCACCGGCGCACTCTGAGCCGACCACGGCGTCAACTGGTGGGCAGCAGTCCCGGCGGATACTCCATGCCGTCGTGGGTGCAGGCCGCGGCGGCCACCCGCGCCGCGTACCGGGCCGCGTCCGCCAGCGGCTCGCCCCGTAGCCGGCCGGCGATCAACCCGGCCGCGAAGGCGTCGCCAGCCCCGTTGCTGTCCACCACCGGCCTCGGTGGGACGGCCGGTGGCACCGGCACCACCGAACCGTCGCCCGGGTACAGCTCGGCGCCGTCCGCGCCCCGGGTCACCACCACGGTCCGGGGCGCCAGCGTGCCGGCGAGCGACGCGGCCCGTCCGGCCAGCCGCACGCCGCTGACCAGGATCAGGTCGGCGACCTCGGCGAACGGCGGATGGTAGGGGTTCTCGCCGTCCCAGTCGTGCAGGTCGGTGGAGAGCGTCACGCCCGCCGGGAGGGCGGCCCGCACGGCGGGCAGCAGCGGCACCGTCCAGTCCATGATCGAGACGTGTACGTGCCGAGCGTCGCGGACCAGTTCGGCCACCTCCGTGGCCGCGAACGGCGGACCGCCCCGCCACGGGCGCGGGTCGTACAGGGAGGTGCGCCGGCCGCCCGGGTCGACCAGGTTCACCGAGCGTCGGGTGCCGCCGCGGTCCTCGGCCAGCACCGCCGGCACCCCGGCCCGGGTCAACGCCGCCCGCACCAGATCGCCGGCCGGGTCCGCGCCGAGAGTGTCCACCACCCGTACCCGCAGGCCAACCGCCGTGGCGGCGAGCGCCACCCCGGCGCCGGTGTTGCCGATCCGCAGCTCGATCGGCTCGACGGTGTGCGAATCGGCGGCCGGTAACGGCAGCGCCGGCACCCGCACCCGCACGTCGATCCCGAGCCCGCCAACAACCACCAGGTCAACCATGCCCCCGACGCTAACCCGTCGCGGCCACACCTCCACCCCACGCGATCTTGCACTTTCTGTCGCGGGCAAAAGGTGCATCCCGCGCACACCGTCGACACACAGTGCAAGATCGCGTAGGTGGGGTGCGGAAGCTCGTCCACGAGGCCGCCTATTCTGGGCGCGGGCGGCGACGAGGGGGAGCAGGTGCTGGTCATCCACGGGCTGTGGTTGCCCGGCGACGGCTCGGCCGGCGGCCTCGCCGTCTGGGGCGAGGACAGCGGCGCGGCTCCCGCTCCGACCCGCTCCGGCCGGCCGCCCCGGGAACGCCCGCACCCCTTCGCCGCCGGGCACGCCGACCTGGTCGCCGCCCTCGCCGACGCCGCCGAGCCGGCCCGTCCGGACACCGCGCTGGTCACCCTGCCCACCCGGGCGGGCGCGCCGACCGACTCACCCGAGCTGATCCGGACCGCCGTCGCACCCCCGGCCCGCGGCCGGCTCACCCTGGCCGGGTGGCGGGTGCCCATCCTCGTGTACGCCCCGGACGACGCACTGCCGCTGCTGCGCGCCCTGGACGAGGTTGCGGCGGTGCCCGGGGCGACCCTGCGCCACCTCGCCGAGCTGGCCGACTTCGCCGCCGACCTGGTGGCCCGGGGCCGCGTCCTCCCGGGCGTGAGCGCGACGGTTCCTGAGCCTGGCGTGCCCGCGCGGGCGGCCGGACGGCTCCCGTCCGGGGGCGGGGCCGAGGTGACCGCGCGTGCGGCCGGACCGCTGCCGTCCGGGGGCGGGGCCGAGGTGACCGCGCGTGCGGCCGGACCGCTGCCGTCCGGGGGTGGGGCCGGGGTGACCGCGCGTGCGGTGTGGCGTCCGCTGCTGACCGGCACCGACGCCGGCTGGGCGCGGTCGCTGGCGCTGGCCCTGCCGCCGGCCGCCCGGGCCACGGCCGGCCCCGGCGGCACCGAACTGGCGGCCGAGGCGCTGGTAGCGGACGCGTTGGCCGCGTTGACCGACGCCGCCGCGCGGGCCGCCCTCGCGACCACCACGCTGGCCCGCGGGGTACGCCCGGGCGGCCCGGCACCGGCCTGGCTGGCCGCGCTCGCCGGCCCGCACCGCGAGTTCACCGTCGATCCGGCGGCGCTGGACACGTTGCGCGGCGAGCTGGACACCTGGCAGCGCGACGCCGCAGGCGGCCCGGTGCGGGCCAGCTTCCGCCTGGTGGAACCGGCCCCCGACGAGGTGACCGAACCGATCCTGGCCACCCGCCCGGCCGCCACGGTGCCGACGGCGGCCGACTCCGTGCCGACGGCGGTGGACACCGTGCCGACGGCGGCGGACACCGTGCCGACGGCGGTCCACACCGTGCCGTCGCTGGTGGACGCCGCCGGTGCCGGGCGGTGGCGGCTGGAGTTCGGGCTGCAGCCGGCCGACGAGCCGGGCCTGCACGTCGACGCCGGGCAGGTCTGGCGGGCACCGCAGACCCTCGCCGGCCTTGCCGGCCGTACGACGAGCCCGCAGGAGACGCTGCTCGCCGAGCTGGGG
Source organism: Micromonospora sp. WMMD710 (assembly GCF_029626045.1). Taxonomy (NCBI): domain Bacteria; kingdom Bacillati; phylum Actinomycetota; class Actinomycetes; order Micromonosporales; family Micromonosporaceae; genus Micromonospora; species Micromonospora sp. WMMD710. The sequence continues at coordinate 474,102 of NZ_JARUBD010000001.1, forward strand.
CGGGCCAGCCGGCTCTGGCCGGACCTGGACTCCGCGCTGCGCACCGCCGCCCCCGAGGCGATGGAGCTGGACGTCGAGGGCGCCCACCGCTTCCTCAGCGAGGGTGCCCCGGTGCTGCACGCCGCCGGGTTCGGGGTGCTGCTGCCGTCCTGGTGGCAACGCCGGTCGGCACGGCTCGGCGCCCGACTGCGCGCCCGCAGCCGCACCGCGCCCGGCACGGTGGCCAGTGTGGACGCCGGCGTCGGACTGGACGCCCTGGTCGACTACCGCTGGGAGGTGGCGCTCGGCGACCATCCGCTGACCGCCGACGAGTTGGCGGCGCTGGCCGAGCTGAAGACCCCGCTGGTGCGGCTGCGCGGCCGGTGGGTGGAGCTGGACCCGAGCCGGCTCGCCGCGGGCCTGCGCCTGCTCCGCTCGGCGGGGGAGCTGACCGTCGCCGACCTGCTCCGCCTCGGGCTGACCGACGGCGACGACACCGGGGCGCTGCCGGTGCTGGAGGTGACCGCCGACGGGGCGCTGGGCGACCTGCTCGCCGGTGCCGTCGAGCGGCGGCTCACCCCGCTGGACCCGCCGCCCGGCTTCCGGGGCACGCTGCGGCCGTACCAGCAGCGGGGGTTGGCCTGGCTGGCCTTCCTGCGGTCGCTGGGCCTGGGCGGTGTGCTCGCCGACGACATGGGACTGGGCAAGACCGTGCAACTGCTCGCGCTGCTGGCCGGGGATCCACCGGACGCCGGGCCGACACTGCTGGTCTGTCCGATGTCGCTGGTCGGCAACTGGCAGCGCGAGGCGGCACGGTTCACGCCGAAGCTGCGTGTGCACGTACACCATGGTGCGGAGCGGGCGCGGGGGGCGGAGTTCACCGCGGCCGCACACGGCGCGGACCTGGTCCTGACCACCTACTCGGTGGCCGCCCGCGACGCCGCCGACCTGGCCGGCATCGACTGGCACCGGGTGGTGGTGGACGAGGCGCAGGCGATCAAGAACGCGTCCACCCGGCAGGCCGAGGCGGTCCGCGCGCTGCCGGCCCGGCAGCGGGTGGCGGTGACCGGCACACCGGTGGAGAACCGGCTCGCCGACCTCTGGTCGATCATGCAGTTCGCCAACCCGGGCCTGCTCGGGCCGGCCGCGACGTTCCGCAAGCGGTTCGCCGAGCCGATCGAGCGGCACGGCGACGCCGAGGCGGCCGAGCGGCTGCGCCGGATCACCGGCCCGTTCGTGCTGCGCCGGCTCAAGACCGACTCGTCGATCATCTCCGATCTGCCGGAAAAGCTGGAGATGGAGGTGCTCTGCAACCTCACCGCCGAGCAGGCCGCCCTGTACCGGGTGGTGGTCGACGACATGCTCGCCCGGATCGAGACCAGCGACGGCATCGAACGACGCGGGCTGGTGCTGGCCACCATGACCCGCCTCAAGCAGGTCTGCAACCATCCCGCCCAGCTGCTGCGCGACGGATCACCGTTGGAGGGCCGCTCCGGCAAGCTGGCCCGGCTGACCGAGATCCTGGAGGAGGTCCTGGCGGCGGGGGAGCGGGCGCTGCTGTTCACCCAGTACGCCGAGTTCGGCGCGATGCTGCGCGGCCACCTGTCGGCGCGCTTCGGCCGGGAGGTGCTGTTCCTGCACGGCGGCCTCGGCAAGGCCGAACGCGACGCCATGGTCGAGCGTTTCCAGTCGGCGGACGGCCCGCCGCTGTTCGTCCTCTCCCTCAAGGCCGGCGGCACCGGGCTCACCCTGACCGCCGCGAACCACGTGGTGCACGTGGACCGCTGGTGGAACCCGGCGGTGGAGGACCAGGCCACCGACCGGGCGTTCCGGATCGGGCAGCGTCGGCGGGTGCAGGTCCGCAAGTTCGTCTGCGCCGGCACGGTGGAGGAGAAGGTGGCCGCGCTGATCGCCGACAAGCGCAACCTCGCCGAGCGGGTGGTCGGCACCGGCGAGCAGTGGATCACCGAGCTGTCCACCGGGCAGCTGCGTGACCTGTTCAGCCTGGAGGCCGAAGCGGTGGTGGAGTGATGAGCACCGACCGGTTCGCCGACTACGGCCGTCCCCGCCGGGTCGACGGTGGACTGCGGGCGCGCAGCGCCCGAGGGGCGATCGGCCGGTCCTGGTGGTCGCGACGCTTCCTGGAGGTGCTCGAGTCGTTCGCGCTCGGCACCCGGCTGACGCGGGGCCGGTCGTACGCGCGGGCCGGTCAGGTGCTCCGCCTCGACATCGCGCCGGGGCGGGTCAGCGCCGAGGTGCAGGGCTCCCGACCCCGGCCGTACGAGGTCTCCATCGCGCTGTCGCCGTTCCCGGCCGCGCTCTGGACCCGGATCGAGGAGGAGCTGGCCGGACAGGCGTTCTTCAGCGCCCGGCTGCTCGCCGGGGACCTGCCCGACGAGCTGGAGGAACTGTTCGTCACCGCCGGCGCGCCACTCTTCCCGACCGGCGTGGACGAGCTGACCCAGCGGTGCAACTGCCCCGACTTCGCGGTGCCGTGCAAGCACCTCGCGGCCACGTTCTATCTCCTGGCCGAGGCGTTCGACGCCGACCCGTTCGAGCTGCTGCACTGGCGTGGCCGGTCCCGGACCCAGTTGCTCGACGCGCTCCGCGCCCGGCGTGCCGAGGCCACCGGCACGCCGGCGCCACCCGGACCATCCGCCCTGGACATCGAACCGTCCCTGGTGGACACGACACCGGCCGGTACGGCCCGCGCGCTCACCGGCCTCTCGGCGGCCCTGATGACACAGGCCCTGGACCGGTTCTGGTCACCGCCCGTGCCGCTGCCCGACCGGCCGCCCCGACTGGCGACCGGCCCCGACCTGCTGCTGCGTCAGCTCGGCCCACCGGCGCCGAGCATCGGCGGGCCGGGGCTGCTCGAACGGCTGCGCCGCGCGTACCGGGCGTTCGGCCCGGCCGACCGCTGAGCCGTCACGTGCACCGGCTGAGCCGTCACGTCCGCCGGCTGAGCCGGCACGTGCACCGGCTGGGTCGTCACGTCCAGCGGCGGCGGAATCGCCACATGATCGCGGCGTTTGCCACCAGCACCACCGCGCAGATCGCCCCGGCGAGCCGGCCGGCGAACACGGTCATCGCCGGCAGCGACGCCCACAGCACGATCGTCAACAACATCAGATAACGGCCCCGACGGGCCCGGACCCGATGGTCCAGCCGGGCGAAGAAGGCCGGGTCACTCTCCCGGAGCTGACGGGTGATCTGGTCGAACCTGCGCTGATCCTCTTTGCTGAGCATGGCGCTGCCTTCCCCTCACGCGTTCAGCGGTCCGGCGGCATACCCGCTGCGGTGGCCGCTCACGCTCACCCGCTGCTGGTACTTTTCCCTCGCGCGAGAGCACTTCACGTCTGGCTTATCCGAACCTTAAGTTTGCCTGTGGTGCCGAACCACTCCGAAAGTGCCGCGTACGACCGCACGGTCCGCTCCGTGCCCGGCTGCCGCACGTACGCCCTGCTGAGAAGGTGCGCGGCCCGCCTCGGCGCGCGGCCCGGCGCGGATGTCGTACTGAGGGCTGTCTTAAGTGCCCGCACGAGGGCGTTCGGGCTGCCTTGAAGGCACCTGAGCGCTTGGTTACCTTGCCGTAGCAACCCCCTCAGGCAACAGTCGCCGCACCTGCCGCACCTGCCCGGTCGCAGCTTCCGGCGCTCATCAGAAATCGGGATTGGTACATGGCCGACCAGAATGTGCCACCACGTCGACCGCGGGACGACCGCGGTTGGGACGGACGCCAGCACCACACCGCGGACGGGTACGCCGAGCACCACCCGTCCGCGTCGTACGGGTACGACACGCCCCACCCCTATCAGGGCGGCTACCCGGCGCAGGCCGACCCGCGCGAGCAGTACGGCGACGGCTACGCACAGCCCGCCCCCGCCCCGCGTGGGCCGCAGTGGGTCGGCCCGGAGGGCCTCGGCCGCCCGGCCCCCGCCCGCACGGCCGGCACCGGACTGCCCACCCTGGACGATGACGATGAGCCGGGCCGCAAGGTCGGCCGGCGCAGGGCCATGGTCGCGATCGGTGGCACCGCCGCCGTCGTGGCCGGTGGCGCGGCCCTCGCCATGACCCCGCAGATCCGCAGCCTCTTCGGTGACGAGGCGGCCGGTGACGCGACCGGCAGCACGGTGACCGACGGCACCGCGGCGCGGCCCAGCGGCCAGCAGCCCAGCACGGTGCGCACCTACACCGAGCAGAACGAGAGCTACATGGGCTCCCGCGCCGGCGAGGCGCTGAAGAAGAACGCGCCCACCGGCGGCCGGACCTTCTCCGGCCCCGCCGCCGCGGCGGCGGAGACCCAGGTGACCGTCAAGACGGTGCTGGCCAAGGACCCGATCCTGCACCTGGCCCGCCGGACCACCTTCGGCGCGACGCCGGCCGTGGTCGCCGACATCAAGAAGCTGGGCATCGACGGCTGGATCCGCGCCCAGATGGAACCGGACAAGCTGGAGCCGAGCAAGGCCGAGTTGAAGCTCGCCGAGCTGCCCACCCAGAAGCTCGACGTGCAGCAGTTGCGCGCCCAGCGGGACCAGCTCAACGAGCAGGGCGCCCAGCCGGAGCGGGAGATGGTCGACGCCACCATCGCCCGGCAGATCTGGTCCAAGCGCCAGCTGTTCGAGGTCATGGTCGACTTCTGGAACGACTTCCTGCACGTCGCCGCCGACTTCGACGGCGGGGAGGTGTACCGCAACTCGTTCGACAAGGACGTCGTGCGCAAGCACGCCCTGGGCAGCTACCCGGAGATGCTGGTCGCCGCGAACAAGCACCCCGCGCTGCTGATCTACCTGAACCAGAAGGACTCCCGCAAGGACGCCATCAACGAGAACCTCGCCCGGGAGAACCTGGAGCTGTACTCGGTCGGCGTCGACGGCGGCTACAAGGAGCCGGACGTCCGGCAGGCGGCCATGCTGCAGACCGGCCGCGGTGTCGACGACAAGGGCAAGTACGTCTTCCGGCCCGAGCAGCACTATGTCGGCAAGGTGAAGATCCTCGGCTTCAGCCACGCCAACAACTCGTCGGACCCGAAGAAGGCCGAAGCGGCCATCGACGCGTACATCACCTACATCGCGATGCACCCGTCGACCGCGAAGTACGTGGCGCAGAGCCTGGCCACCCGGTTCGTGTCGGACACGCCGCCGAAGTCCCTGGTGGACCGGCTGGCGAAGACGTACACCACCAACAAGGGCATGATCAAGCCCGTGCTGATGACGCTGTTCAGCTCCTCGGAGTTCTGGGCCGCCGTCGGTCAGAAGGTGCGCCGGCCGATGGAGTACCTGGTCGCCACGTACCGCACCCTGGGTGTGTCGCCGGACGCGTCGCCGAAGCACAACAACGGTGACAACAAGCGCACCCCGTACGCCCGGGGCCTGCGGCAGATCCACGACAAGATGCGCGAGCTGGGCCACTTCCCGATGGGCCAGCCCACCCCCGACGGGTACCCGGACGTCTACGTCGCGTGGACGTCGGCCGGCACCATGCTCAACGGCTGGAACGAGGCCGGTGAGATCGTCGCCGGTTACCGGACCACCTTCACGTTCACGGCGCCGGAGAAGTTGGTCGCCAAGCCGCCGACGACGGCCGGCGCGTACGTGGACGCGCTCGCCCAGCGCCTGGTGAACCAGAAGCTGAGCACCCGGGAGAAGAACCTGATCCTGGGCGTGGCCGGTGTTTCGGCGACCGCCAAGGTCGACGCCACGTTCAACGGGGCCATCACCGCCGTCGCGCGGGCGATCCTCGCTTCCCCCCAGCACCACCTCCGGTGAGGCACCCGATGGAGACGACTGTGTACAACTCATTCCCCCTGCACCCCGAATGCCCCGACCTGCGGCGGCTGGCGGACAACCCGACCGAGGCCCTGCTGCGCGCCGAGGCCGACCTGGTCGCCGCCGAGAACGCGGCCGAGGCCGATCGCTACCGCACCCTGGAGGACCTGGAGGAGGCCCAGCAGGACGGTCGCGGCGTCACCCGGCGTACCTTCGTCGCCGGTGCGGCGGCCACCGCCACCGCGCTGGCCACCGCCCAGTTCGTCACCACCTCGGCGTCGTTCGCGGCGACCAAGACCGGCACCCTGATCCACGTCTTCCTCTACGGCGGGCTGGACGGGCTGAGCCTGATCGCGCCGGACAACGACCCGGTGCTCGCCAAGGCCCGCCCCGACCTGCTGCTCGGCAACGACTCGCTGGCCCTGGGCCGCGGCTTCAAGCTGACCAGCGCGTTCAAGCCGCTGGAGAAGTGGCTCACGGCCGGCCAGTTGGGCTTCATCCCGGCCGTGTCCGACGAGCGGCTGTCGCGCAGCCACTTCCAGGCCGCGGACGCCTGCAACCTGGGCGGGCTGCCCAACGAGACCGGCGGCCGGGGTTGGCTCGACGGACTGGTCGACAACCTCGGCAAGGGCACCGCGTTCCGCAGCGTCGGCATCGGCAGCACGCTGCCCCGCTCGCTGGTCGGCAACAACGGCGCGATCTCGCTGAACAACGTCGGCTCCCTGCGGCTCAACGGTGACGATCGGTTCCGGGCCGCCACCGAGAAGGCCATCAAGGGGCTCTTCACCGGGATCAACCACCCGGTCGAGGAGGCCGTGCAGGAGGGCATGGGGGCGCTGGCCACCGCGCAGAAGCTCGCCGCCAAGCCGTACCAGCCCGTCGAGGGCGTCAAGTACGAGGGCGTCGGCAACGCGTTCCAGCAGCTCGCGCAGCTCATCAAGGGTGGCGCCAACGTGCGGGTCGCCACGGTCGGGATGGGTGGCTACGACACCCACGAGAACCAGGGCACCCGTGAGGGTGGTCAGCTGCACCGCCGGTTGAACGAGCTGGCCAGCGCGATGGCCGCGTTCTTCACCGACCTCGGCCCGCAGGCCGCCGACGTGACGATCATGGTGTCCAGCGAGTTCGGCCGCCGGGTCGGCTCCAACGGCGGCGGCACCGACCACGGGCACGGCGGCGTGGTCACCATCCTGTCCGGCAAGAAGCTGGCCGGCTCGCTGCTGGGCACCTGGAACGGTCTGGACAAGCTGGACTCCGGTGACGTGCCGGAGTACAACAACATGTTCAACGTCTACGGCGCGGTCGCGCAGGGCCGGTTCGGGCTCACCAACGCGGAGGTCGACAAGGTCTTCCCCCGCCAGAAGTACGCCCCGATGAAGCTGTACGCGTGACGGATTCGCACACCCACGCCGCCGGCCGCCGCACCGGGACCTCGTCCCGGCACGGCGGCCGGTCGGCGGTACCCGTACCCCCGCAGATCCCGGCCCGGCGCGGACCCGGCGGCCGGCGGCTGCTGGCCGCGCTGCTCCTGGTCGGGTTGCTCGCCAGCGTGCTGCCCTGGTGGCTGGGCACCCCCGCCGGTTCGCTGAAGTCCACCGCGGCCACCCTCAGCGCGGCAGGTCGGATCACCGGCCTGGTCGCCGGCTACCTGCTGCTCGTGCAGGTGCTGATGATGAGCCGGCTGTCGGTGCTGGAGCGCTGGATCGGCGGCGAACACCTGAGCCGCTGGCACCGCGATGTCGGTGCCACCCTGCTGGTCGCGGTGCTGGCGCACCTGTCGCTGATCCTCGCCGGGTACTCCGAACTGCGTAAGCAGTCGATCCTCGCCGAGGTGGGCACGCTCCTCGGCGAATACGAGGACATGGTCTCGGCGTTCGTCGCCGCCGGCATCATGATGCTGATCGGGTTCAGCAGCATCCGGGTGATCCGGCGCGCGCTGCCCTACGAGCTGTGGCACCTGCTGCACCGGTCCAGCTATCTGGTGCTGCTGCTCGGGTTCGGGCACCAGTTCACCCACGGCGCGCAGCTCTACCGGCCCGGTCCGGTACGCACCGGCTGGATCGCGATGTACGTGCTGGTGGTCGCCGCCCTGCTCTGGGGTCGGGTGATCGCGCCGCTGGCGTTCAACCTGCGTCACCAGCTGCGGGTCGCCGACGTGGTCGCGGAGAGCCCGGACACCGTCTCCATCTACCTCACCGGCGAGCGACTCGACCGGCTGGCGATGCTCGGCGGTCAGCACTTCCGCTGGCGGTTCCTCACCCGCGGCTGCTGGTGGCAGTCGCACCCGTTCTCCGTCTCGGCCGCGGCCAACGGCCGTTGGCTGCGGCTCACCGTCAAGGTGGTCGGCACGCACACGGCGGACCTGCGCGACCTGGACCAGGGCACCCGGGTCTGGGCGCAGGGCCCCTCGGGCACCTTCACCGCCGCGCACCGGGTCCGCGAACGGGCGCTGCTGATCGCCGGCGGCAGCGGCATCACGCCGATCCGGGCCATGCTGGAGGAGCTGCCGCCGGGCGCCGCGCTCATCTACCGGGCCCGCACACCGGCCGACGTGCTGCTCAGCCGGGAGCTGGACTGGCTGGCCCAGGAACGCGACACCTCCCTCTGGTACGTCATCGGCTCCCGCGACGACCCCGGCCCCCGCCAGCTGATGAGCCCCGACGGGTTGCGTCAACTGGTGCCCGACGTGGCCCGACGCGACGTCTACCTGTGCGGGCCGCCCGGGCTGGTGGAACAGTCGGTGCGCGCCCTGCGCCGGGCCGGCGTCCCCCGCCGGCAGATCCACCTGGCCACCTTCGAGTTGTAGGAGGGCATCGCATGCGTCGCGCGTTCCTCGCGATCACCGGCCTGGCCGCCAGCACCACCGCGCTGGTGGTGCTCAAGGGTTCACCGGAGGCCACCCAGGTCGCCCAGAACCTGCCGAGCGGGCAACCGGTCAACCCCGCCGGACCGGGCGCCGACCCGAGCGCCGAACCCGCCGCCGATCCGGTGGCGGCCGCCTCGACGCCGTCGGCGGCCCCCGGCGCGCCCTCGTCGCCCACACCCACCAAGACCACCACCGCCCGCCCGTCCGGCACCAAGACGACCACGAAGGCCCCCAGCGCCCCACGGACCACCACCAAGGCGCCGCAGTCGACCACCCGCCGGGTCACCGGAGCCGGCTTCGACGCCAAGGACGGCAGCGAGACGTACGGGTACGTCCAGGTCCAGATCGTCGTCTCCGGCAACCGGATCGTCGACGCCGTGGCGCTGTCCCTGCCCAGCGGGGGTGAGTCCGACATCCACAGCGGTGACGTCCGCAGCAGCTACGACGGTAGCGGCGGCGAGGTGGTGCGGAAGCAGAACGCCAACCTCAACACCGTCTCCGGCGCCACCGCGACCAGCAACGCCTACAAGCAGTCCCTGCGGGCCGCCATCGAGCAGGCGTTCTGACGTGCCGGCGGCGCTGATCCGCCCGGGGTTGTGCCGGGTCGAGCAGATCATGGGTACGACGATCACGCTCGACCTCGCCGACGACCTGCCACCGGCGACCCTGCGCGAGCTGGCGGACGACGTCTTCGCCTGGATGCGGGAGGTGGACGGCCGGTTCAGCACGTACAAGCCGGACAGCGAGGTGTGCCGCTTCGACCGGGGTGAGGTGCTGCTCTCTGAAGCGTCGGCGGACCTGCGGTTCGTGCTGGAGGCGTGCGCCGACCTGTGGGGCGCCACCGACGGGTTCTTCGACGCGTACGCCACCGGCCGGCTCGACCCGTCCGGGTTCGTGAAGGGCTGGGCCGCGCAGGTCGCCTCCGACCGGCTGCTCGCCGCCGGGGCGGGCAACCACTGCGTGAACGCCGGCGGCGACGTGCGGGTGCGGGGCCTGTCCCCGTCGGGGGAGCCGTGGCGGATCGGCATCCGGCACCCGTGGGACGCCATGGCGACCTGCCTGGTGCTCACCGGGACGGACCTGGCCGTGGCCACCTCGGGCGTGTACGAGCGGGGACGGCACGTGCTGGATCCGCGCCGGGGCGTGCCGGCCGGCGGGCTGCGGTCGGTGACGGTGGTCGGCACCGACCTGGGCGTGGCCGACGCGTACGCCACCGCCGCCCTGGCCATGGGCGTCACCGGGATCGGCTGGCTGGACCGCCTCGACGACCACACCCACGCCGTCGTCACCGACGACGCCCGGCAGTACCACTCGGTCAGCCTCCCGCTGACCGACTAGCGGAGCGGGCGGTGCGTGCCGGCGGGTCGGGAGCCGGTGGGACGGGGACGGCCGGGGCGCGAGCCGGACGGCCGGGTGCCGGCCCAGCGGTGTCCTGGGTGGCTGCGCCGGGGCGGCTCGGTGCCGCCGGGATGAGGCGCTCTGTCGTCGGTGGACATCGTTCCCCCGTTCGTGGCGCTCGTCCGCGCCGTCCCCCTGTCAACGAGGACCAGCGCCCCGGCGACGCTGTCGGGCACCGGATGGATCGGCCGCCGGTCGTGGTGTCACATGCCCCGCCGGGGCAGTGGCAGGTGACCCGGGAGCAGGTCGGGTGCGAGCGTCACACCGTTGGCACGCAGCGCCTCGATCAGCGTGTTCTGCACGAGGTACGAGTCGGGGAGTTGCCAGCGGGCCTGCTCCGGGGCGACCGCCCAGCGGACCGGCCCCTCCGGCAGGCGGGTGGGTGGGGCGGGAATCCACGAACCCGGCCCGTGCCGGACCACGTGGAAGCAGTGCTCCAACTCGGGGCGCAGCGGATCACCGGGGCGGACCAGGAACATCCACCGTCCGGTGGGGGTGACCAGCACCGGCCCGCGTACGCCGGTGCCGGCCGGGTGGATCTGCACCGCGTCGAGCACGGGCCGGCCGAGGTTGGCGTGCACCTCCAGCACGTCGAAGGCGCGACCGGTGGGCAGCAGCACGCCGTGCGGGCGGGTGCGCCACCAGGTGGCGACCCGGGCCGGGTCGGCGCTGGCCGCCAGCTCCCAGTTCTCCAGGGCGGGGTGGCAGCCCACGGTGGGGCAGCCGGCCCGGCCGCAGACGAAGCGGCTGCGGGCCAGACACGCCCCGGGCGTGACCTCCCACCCGTGTGTGGCGTAGCGCATGGCGACCCGGCGCAGCCGGACGCGTTCCAATGGCGACAGTTCGGCGACGCGCGGTGCGACGTTCCCCCACATGTGTGCCATCTCCCCTCGTCGGGCCCGGCGGACGCCAGGTCGCATGTCGAGCACCGTCACTGCCGTAACCCACGATCGTTGAGGTTGACGAACGGCTCGTGCAACTTGCACGAAAAGTACGAGGACTGGCTGTACGGCTGACGCACATGCTGTGCGACCAGCGAAAACTTCAAGACGGACGACGGATCGCCGCACCCGCGGACATCGTCGCGGCCCGATGGCCGCGGCGCCAGGGGAGGGATGGGGAGATGGACGAGCTACCCATAGGGCGGCGAGTGGCCTACTGGCGGGGCCGGCGCAAGATGTCACAGCAGGTCTTCGCGGACCGGCTGGGCAAGTCGAAGAGCTGGGTGGACAAGGTCGAGCGGGGCGTCCGCCGGCTGGACAAGTTCTCCGTCCTCTACGAGATCGCCGACATCCTCCAGATGGACGTCCAACTGCTGTTGGGCAAGGATCCGGAGCGGCGCGCCGACGCGCTCAACTGCATCGACCAGGTCGAGGTGCAGGAGATCCGGGCGGCGTTGGAACGGTACGACTCGATGAGCGCGTACTTCGACGCGGCACCGTACCCGCCGCCGTTGGACGACATGCGCAAGGCCGTCAACCACGCCTGGCTCACCTACCAGTACGGCCGCTACGGCATGCTCACCCGGGCGCTGCCCAAGCTGCTGCGCGACGCGCAGGCGGCCGACGCCGCCTACGGCGGGGAGCGTGCCGCGGAGGCGGCCCACCTGCTCGGGCAGGTCTACCAGATCGCGTCCTCGGTGCTGCGCAAGCTCGGCGAGTGCGAGCTGGCCTGGCTGGCCGCCGACCGGTCGATGGCGGTGGCCCAGCGGGCCGACGATCCGCTGCTGGCCGGCATCGCCACCACCCGTGTCTGCAACGCGCTCGTCGCGATGGGTCGGGCCCGCCCGGCACTGGAGCTGAACGTCCAGATCGCCAACCGGCTGGCGCCCGCCAGCGGCACCGAGGTGTCCCCGGCCCAGCTCTCCGTCTACGGGATGCTGCTGCTGCAGGGCGCGATGGCGGCCTCCCGCATCGGTGACTCGGCGAGCGTCGACGACCTGATCAACGGTGCCGCGGAGGCCGCCGCCCGGCTCGGCGGCGACCACAACCACTACTGGACCTCGTTCGGCCCGACGAACGTGGAGCTGCACCGGGCCGCCGCCGCGGTGGAGCTGGGCGACGGTGGTCGGGCGGTGGAGGTGCACCAGTTGCGCATCGTGGAGCCCGCCTTCAACGCGCTGCTCCCCGAACGCCGCGCCCACCACCTGCTCGACATCGCCCGCGGCTACGCGCAGATCGGCGACGTGGCGAACGCGGGCGAGGCGCTGCTGCGTGGCGACCGGCTCGCCGCGTCGGAGATCCGGTGCCGGCCGATCGCGCACGAGGTGATGTCGGACATCCTGCGTCGCACACGTGGTGCGCCGCCTTCTCCGATTGCGGAGTTGGCTGAGCACATGGGAGTTGGGGTATGAGCGCGGAGCCGGTTTGATGGCCGGTTCACCGCGCACCAGCGCGCACCGCGAGGTGCTCTACGTCATCGCCTGCGGTTCGCCGCTGGCCCGCAAGGTCGGACATCTGGTCGGCCTGGCCCAGCAGGACGGTTGGGACGTCTGTGTGGTCGTCACGCCGGACGGGGCCAAGTTCGTCGACCAGGCCGCCCTGGTCCGGCAGACCGGCCACCCGGTGCGGACGCACTACAAGAACCCGGGTGACCCGGACGTCCTGCCGCCCGCCGACGCCATGATCGTCTGCCCGGCCACCGTCAACACGGTCAACAAGTGGGCGGCGGGGATCGCCGACACGCTCGCGCTCGGGCTGCTGGTCGAGGCGCAGGGTAAGGGCATCCCCATCGTGGCGGTGCCGTACACCAATGCCGCGATGGCCGCCCACCCGGCGTTCCGGGCCGGCGTGGCCCGGCTGGCCGACTGGGGTGTCACGGTGCTCTTCGGCGACCACGTGGTCGCCCTGCACCCGCCCGGGACGGGCGAGCAGCACCTGCACGCGTTCCCGTGGCAGGTGCCGTTGGCGGCGCTGCGCAGCGTCTCCTGCCGCGCCGCCTGAGCACCCGGCGGGCGTGCCGGCACGTCGCCCGCGCGGCGCGGTCGGGCCGGGCGTCGCCGCCCGACGGCCCGTACGCCGGTAAGCTGGCCCGCCGTGAGCACAATCGGATCCACCCCCACGGTGACCGACGTGGTGGCCGAGCTGGAACGGCGCTACCCGCCGGTCTGGGCGGAGGAGTGGGACCGGGTGGGCCTGGTGCTCGGCGAGCCGGCCGCCCCGGTCCGCCGGGTGCTCTGCGTCGTCGACGTGGTGCCCGAGACGGTCGCCGAAGCCCTGGCCGTCGGTGCCGACATGATCGTCGCGCACCATCCGCTGCTGCTGCGCGGGGTCTCCTCGGTCGCCCCGACGACGTTCAAGGGGCGGATCGTCCATCAGCTGATCCGCGCCGGGGTGGCCCTGTACGTGGCGCACACCAACGCCGACGTGGCGTCCCCGGGTGTCTCCGATGCCCTCGCCGCCCGGTTCGGCCTCACCGGGCTGCGCCCGCTGCAGCGACCCGCGCCCTCCTCGCCGGCCGCCGGCGACGACCGGGGGTTCGGCCGGATCGGTGAGCTGCCCCGCCCGATGACCCTCGTCGAGCTGACCCGGCACGCCGCCGCCGTGCTCCCCGTCACGTCCTGGGGAGTTCGCGCGGCGGGGGATCCCGGGCGTATGGTTCGTACCCTCGCCGTGAGCGGCGGGTCGGGGGACAGCTTCCTCGGCGCCGCGACCGCCGCCGGGGTGGACGCGTTCCTCACCGCCGACCTGCGGCACCATCCGGCCGGCGAGCACCTCGCCGCCGATGGACCCGCCCTGATCGACGCCGCCCACTGGGCGACCGAACGACCGTGGCTGGACGACCTGGCCGCCTTCCTGCGGGAGGCGCCGGGCGTCGAGACGCTGGTGTCCGACCTGGACACCGACCCGTGGACCGTGCACGCCGCCGCACCCGTTGTGGACGACAAGGAGCCCGACCGTGAAGGCTGACCCTCAGGTGCAGCGCCGCCTGCTCGACCTCCAGGCGATCGACACCAACCTCGCCCAGCTCGCCCACCGCCGGCGTTCGCTGCCGGAGCGGGCCGAGTTGGAGGCGCTGGCCCGGGAGTTGTCGTCGCTGGAGGACGAGCGGGTCCGCGCCCAGGTGGCGGTCGACGATCTGGACCGGGACATCGCCCGGCTGGAGAAGGACGTCGAGCAGGTCCGTGCCCGTAAGGAGAAGGACCAGAACCGGCTGGCCGCCGGCACCGGCCCGGCCCGGGAGCTGGAGGCGCTCCAGCACGAGCTGGTCTCGCTGAACCGGCGCCAGGGCGACCTGGAGGACGCCGAGCTGGAGCTGATGGAGCAGCGGGAAACCGCCCAGGGTGTGCTGGACGGCGTGGAGCAGCGACTGGCCGACACGCGGGACAAGCGGGCCGTGACCGAGCAGCGCCGCGACGACACGTTGGCCGAGATCGCCAAGGAGGAGGAGTTCAAGCGGGGCGCCCGTCAGCCGCTCGCCGCCGACCTCCCGTCCGACCTGGTCACCCTGTACGACAAGATCCGCGAGGACACCGGGCTGGGTGCCGCGCTGCTCACCGCCGGCCGCTGCGGCGGCTGCCGGTTGGAGCTGTCCGGCGCCGACCTGGCCCGGATCCGCAAGGCCGCCCCGGACGACGTGGTCCGCTGCGAGGACTGCCGCCGGATCATGGTCCGCACCAACGAGTCGGGCCTGTAGGTCGTGGCGCCGCGCGTGGTCGTCGTCGAGGCCGACGGCGGGTCCCGGGGCAATCCGGGGCCGGCCGGCTACGGCGCGGTGGTGCGTGACCCGGAGACCGGCGAGGTGCTCGCCGAGCGTTTCGAGTCGCTCGGCACGGCGACCAACAACGTCGCCGAGTACCAGGGCCTGATCGCCGGGTTGACGGCCGCCGCCGAGCTGGGCGCCGTCGAGGTGGACGTCCGGATGGACTCCAAGCTGGTGGTCGAGCAGATGTGCGGCCGGTGGCAGATCAAGCATCCCGGCCTGCGTCCGCTCGCCGCCCAGGCGGCCGGGCTGGTGGGCCGGTTCACGGCGGTGCGGTTCGCGTGGATCCCCCGCGACCAGAACCGGCACGCCGACGCGCTGGCCAACGCCGCGATGGACGCCGCCGCGGGTCGCCCCCCGGCGGCGACGCCCGCCGCCGCACCGACTGTCGGCAGCGACCCGGCGACCGCGCCGGCGTCCTGGGAGCCGCGGCCGAGCTTCACCGCGACCCGGCTGATCCTGGTCCGGCACGGCGAGACCGAGTACACCGAGCAGCGGCGGTACTCCGGCCGCGGCGACGTGCCGCTGTCCGAGCGCGGCCGGGCCCAGGCCGTGGCCACCGGCGCCCGGGTGGCCGCGCTGGCCCCGTCGGTCGCGGCCGTGCTCAGCTCACCGCTGTCCCGGTGTACGGCCACCGCGGCGGCGATCGCCGGGGCGCTCGCAGACGTGCCGGTGCGCACGGAGGACGACCTCATCGAGTGCGACTTCGGTCAGTGGGAGGGGCGCACCTTCGCCGAGGTCCGCGAGCGGTGGCCGGGGGAGATGGACGCCTGGCTCGCGTCGCCCCGCGTCGCCCCGCCCGACGGCGAGTCGTTCACGCACGTCGCCGAACGCGCGCACCGCGTGATCGCCGGGCTGCTCACGGCGTACCCCGGGGAGACCGTGGTGGTCGTCTCGCACGTGTCGCCGATCAAGCTGGTGCTGCGCGACGCCCTCGCGGCCGGCGACGGGTTCCTGCACCGGCTCTTCCTGGACGCGGCCGGCATCTCGGTGCTCGACATGTGGCCCGACGGTGGCGTCGCGGTCCGCACGGTCAACGACACCGCCCACCTCGCGGCCGGCTGAGCCGCCCACCTCCGGTCCGCCCCGGCCGGTCGGTCGCGCCGTTCGGCGCAGCCGGCCGGCCGTTCGGCGCAGCACCTCCCGAGCGGGCACAGTGACCGCCGTCACAGAGTCGTAGCCTCCGGCCGTTACAGCGAATGCCTCGACTCCCCGGAGGTGTGTCAGATGGCTGCACCGGAACCGGAGGCGCCCACCACGGCGCCAACCAGGGCGAAGGACCACAGCCCCTGGAACTGGTTGCTCTTCATCCCCATCGTGGTGCCGCTGATCCCGGTCTTCTTCAATGGCGACTCGCCCCGGGTCTTCGGCTTCCCGCGCTTCTACTGGCTGCAACTGGCCTTCATCCTGCTCGGCGTCGGCACCACCACGCTGGTGTACCAGATGACCAAGAAGCGGGGTGACTCCTGATGTGGCGTGACCATCTCACCGAGATCATCGTCTTCTCCCTGCTGTTCCTCCTGGTCAGCGCGATGGGCTTCGTGGCCGCCCGCTGGCGGGCGCCGAAGGACATGGCGCACCTGGACGAGTGGGGTCTGGGTGGGCGCAGCTTCGGCGGCTGGATCACCTGGTTCCTGGTCGGCGGTGACCTCTACACGGCGTACACGTTCGTGGCGGTGCCGGCGCTGATGTTCGGTGCGGGCGCGGCCGGGTTCTTCGCCGTGCCGTACACCATCGTCATCTACCCGTTGGTCTTCCTGGTGCTGGTCCGGCTCTGGTCGGTGTCGCACCGGCACGGGTTCGTCACGCCGGCCGACTTCGTCCGCAACCGGTTCGACTCGCCGGTGCTGGCGCTGCTGATCGCGATCACCGGGATCGTCGCCACCATGCCGTACATCGCGTTGCAGCTGGTCGGCATCGAGGCGGTGCTCAAGACGATGGGCGTCACCGGCGACAACGCGCTGGCCCGGCACCTGCCGATCATCATCGCGTTCGCGATCCTCGCCGCGTACACCTACCAGTCGGGGCTGCGCGCTCCGGCGTTGATCGCGTTCGTCAAGGACAGCCTGATCTACATCGTCATCCTCGTGGCGGTCGTCTACCTGCCGTACAAGCTGGGCGGCTGGGGGGACATCTTCGCCGCCGCGGACGCGAAGTTCGACGCCTCACCCAACCCGAACGACGGCATCCTGCTCAACGGCAACAACCAGCTCCAGTACGTCACGTTGGCGCTCGGCTCGGCGTTGGCGCTCTTCCTCTACCCGCACAGCATCACCGGCGTGCTGGCCAGCCGGAACCGCGACGTGATCAAGCGGAACATGTCGGCGCTGCCCGCGTACAGCCTGCTGCTCGGGCTCATCGCGCTGCTCGGCTACATGGCCATCGCGGCCGGGGTGAAGCCGCTGCCCGGGGCCAAGGAGGGCACGGTCGACAGCAACACCGTCGTGCCGCTGCTGTTCGACCAGCAGTTCCCGGACTGGTTCGCCGGCGTGGCGTACGCGGCGATCGGCATCGGCGCGCTGGTCCCGGCGGCGATCATGTCGATCGCGGCGGCGAACCTGTTCACCCGCAACATCTACAAGGAGTACCTGAAGAAGGACGCCTCGGCGGCCCAGGAGGCGAACGTCTCGAAGATCACCTCGCTGGTGGTGAAGGTCGGCGCGGTCGCCTGCATCGTCTTCCTCGACCCGCAGTTCTCCATCGACCTCCAGCTCATCGGCGGCGTCATCATCCTGCAGACGCTGCCGGCCGTGGCGCTGGGTCTCTACACCCGCTGGTTCCACCGGACCGCGCTGATCGCCGGCTGGGCGGTCGGCATGGGCCTGGGCATGTGGATGCTCTACCAGGTCGCCAGCCCGACCCGGAAGCACTTCGGTGGCTCGGCGTTCCCGCTGTCGGAGTTCGGCTTCGACACCACCAGGACGATCTACGTCGGCATCGTGGCGGTGCTGGTGAACCTCGCCGTCGCGGCACTGCTCACGCTGGCGTTGCGGGCGGCCAAGGTGGCCGAGGGCGTCGACGGTACCGAGCCGGACGACTACTTCGCCGACGAGGGCGACCCCCGCATCACCCCCGGCACCGAAACCGACGCCGACCCGGCCCGCGAACCGGTCGCCTGACCTCGGGTACGCCCGGACGTCGACGCGAGTCGGTGCCCGGGCGTACCTGTCCCACGCGTCTCTCCGCGCCGATCTTGCACTTATGGTGCCCGGTCGGTGCTGATTAATTCCGATTTGGTCACCACCGAAAGTGCAAGATTGGCGAGGGCAGGGTGGGGGCGGGGGTGGGGCTGGGCTGGTCAGCGGGGGCGGTTGCGGTTGATCAGGGCCTGGTTGAGGCGGCCCAGCAGGGTTGCCAGGTTGGCCCGGTCCTCGGGGCTCCAGTCGGCCAGCATGTCGCCGTAGAGCCGGGTGCGGGCGGCCTGCACGGCGGCCATCCGTTGCAGGCCGGCCGGGGTGGGGGAGATGACCGTGCCGCGGCCGTCCGTGGGGTCGGGGGCGCGGACGATGAGGCCGTCACGGTGCAGGGCGGAGACCTGCCGGGTCACCGTCGAGCCGTCCAGGTTGAGTCGGGCGGCGAGCGCCGAGACGTTCTGCGGGCCGGCGTCGGCCAGGTGGCGCAGGATGACGTACGCCGCACGGTCGAGCACCCGGTGCTCGGCGGTGCCGGTGGCCCGCCGGGTGGCCTCACCGAAGCGCATCAGCAGGGCCACCTCGGTCTCGATCCGGCCGAGGGAGCTCTCGTCATCGTGATCGCTCATAGTTGTATGATACAGGGTAAATGCCTGTACGATACAGCTAGTTGAGGAGTCGGAGTGGATCGGCGTTCCGAACCGAACCGCAGTGCCATCTACGCCACCACACTGGTGGCCTTCCTCGCCATCGCCGGCATCGCCGTCGTCGACCCGATCCTGCCGGCCATCGGCGACGCGATCGGCGTCACCGCCTGGCAGGTCGAGCTGCTGTTCACCGCGTACATCGCGGTCATGGCCCTCGGCATGATCCCGGCGACGCTGGCCAGCGGCCGGTTCGGTTTCAAGCCGGTGCTGATCACCGGCGTCTCCGTCGTCGGCCTGGCCGCGATCCTCGCCTCGTTCAGCGACAACATCGTCCAACTGTCGGTGCTGCGCGGCGTCTGGGGGCTGGGCAACGCGATGTTCTTCGCCACCGCCATGGTGGTGCTGGTCAACCTCGCCGTCGACCGGGAATGGGTGGTCGGCCTCTTCGAGACAGCCCTCGGGCTCGGCTTCGCCGTCGGCCCGCTGATCGGTGGCCTGCTCGGCGAGGTGAGCTGGCGACTGCCGTTCTTCGTCTGCGGCGTCTTCATGGTCCTCGCCCTCGGCGTGGCATCCCGCAAACTCCGCGAACCCACCAACCGGCAGGCCCCGGTACGCCTCGGTCAGATCTTCGCCACCTACCGCCGGCCGGCGTTCGTGGCGCTCTGCGTGGTCACCGCCGCGTACAACTTCGTGTTCTTCGTGGTGCTCGGCTACACGCCGCTCTTCCTCGGCCTCGACGTCATCCCGTTGGGGCTCGCGTTCACCGGCTGGGGCCTCGGCCTGGCCGCCGGCATCCTGATCATCGGCCACCGGCTGGCCCACCGGATCGGCGCCGTGCAGACCGTTGGCGTCGCCATCGCCGGGCTGCTGGTCTGCATGGTCCTCTTCGCCACCTCCAGCAGCACCGCCGAGGCGCTCGTGGTGCTGGTGCTCGCCGGTCTCTGCATGGGCCTGGCCAACGCCAACCTCACCGACCTGGCGCTCGGCCTGGGCTCCAGCGACCGCAGGCTCGCCACCGGCGCGTTCAACCTCGTCCGCTGGGGTGCCGCCGCACCGGCGCCGATCATCTCCGGCAAGCTCGCCGAGCAGTCACTGTCCCTGCCGTTCTGGGTCGGCTTCGGGGTGCTCGCCGTCGGTGTGCTGGTCTACCTGGCGTTCGCGCACCTGATGGCCGCCGGCTACGGCGAGCGGGTCCTCTGGTCCCGCTGGAACCGCAGCGCCGCGACCGCCGAGAACACCGCCGAAGGCCCGGTAGGCGAGGCGTACTGACCGCGCTTTCCTTGCGCCCCGCCGTTCCGCGACACGCGCCGGCCAAGATCCGCGCAATCGGGCGCCGGGCGCCGGGCGGCTCTGCTCAGCTCAGGGCACGCCAGAGCAGGTAGAGGCCGATCGTCGTACCGAACACCACAATCACCGTCTTGAGCACCACCGACGGCAGCCGGCGGACGAGCCGGGCGCCCGCGTACCCCCCAATCAGGGTGGCCGGCGCGACCACCGCGACGGCCGCCCAGTTCAACGGGCCGAACAGGGCGAACACCACCAGCGTGGTCAACCCCACCACCGCGGAGAGCAGATTCTTGATGGCGCTCACCCGGGCCAGGGTCGCGTCCAGCACCAGGGCCAGCCCGGCGACCAGCATCACCCCGAGAGCGGCACCGAAGTACCCGCCGTACACCGCACCCAGCGCGACCATCGTCTGCACCGCGACCGTCCGCCGGCGCGGCGACAGGTCCCGGGGGTGACCGACCAGCCGGCGCAGCGGATCCTGGAAGGCCAGGACCGCGGTCGCGCCAAGGACCAGAAAGGGTACGACCAGCTCGAACGCGCGGGCCGGGGTGGCCAGCAGCAGCAGCGCCCCGAGAATCGTGCCCACGATGGTGGTGGGCACCAGCGTGGCCAGCGCGCGGGGACGCGGCAGGTCCTGCCGGCTGCCCGCCACGCTGGCCAAGTACCCGGGGAAGACGGCGACAGAGTTGCTGACGTTCGCCGGCACCGGAGGCAACCCGATCGCGATCATCGCCGGAAAGGTGATCAGCGAACCGCCACCGGCCACCGCGTTGACCGTGCCAGCGGCGAGACCGGCGGCGAGCAGCAGCGCGGCGTGGGAGAGATCCATAGCCCCACGAGGCTAGCCGCCGCCTCGCGAGGCGGATTCGCCGGACCGCCGTTGAGCTGCGCGATCTTGCCCAGGTGGGGCGGCAATACCGGCAGCACGCTCGTCGTTAGGATGAGAGCGCGACGGACGAGTCGACCGGGCGGTCGCGTCGGCGGGCTACGGCCCGCCGCCGAGGAACGTCCGGACTCCACAGGGCAGGGTGGTTGTTAACGGCAACCCGGGGCGACCCGCGGGACAGTGCCACAGAAAACAGACCGCCGACCCCAACGGGGACGGTAAGGGTGAAACGGTGGGGTAAGAGCCCACCAGCACCCCGGGTGACCGGGGTGGCTCGGTAAACCCCACCCGGAGCAAGGCCAAGCAAGGGCCGTCACCGCAAGATGACGTCCCGGCGCAGACGCTTGAGGGCTGCCCGCCCGATGTCTGCGGGTAGGCCGCTGGAGCCTGCCGGCAACGGCAGGCCGAGATGGATGGCCGCCGCCGGCGCAAGCCCCTCGGGGTACGCGCCGCGCACAGAATCCGGCGTACAGGTCGACTCGTCCGTCGCCCACCAGCTCAGAGACCTGATCAAGGCTCTGAGCTGCTCGCCGACGGACCGCTGGCCACCCGGATTCATGGCGCCGCCGGTCCCGGCCCAGACACTTGTTGACGAGGAGGGGATGTGAGGGCGCGCGGGCATGTCTCATCCCTGGAAGGCCTCGACGACTTCGGGGCTGGGGTGTGACGATCGCCGCACTTGGCAACGACCGTCCAACGTGCGGCGTCTTGAGAACCGTGAGAAGTGATCCGAGCTTCGACGCCGCTGGTGGCCCGTACTCGTGACGGGTTGCAGGTCGAGTCGTCCGGCGGTATGGATAACGGGACGGCTGAGCGTGCCCTGGGACTATGGCAGACTCGCCGTCCACTACCACGCCACGGTTGGGGCGCACCCCCGTACAACGCCCTCATCCTGCGCGCCGTGAATGAACGCTCCGGAAAGGCCCCTCAACTCATGGTTCTGCAAGCACACACGGCATGGGAGAACAAGCTTCCCGACGACTCCTGGGACCAGGAGTTGTTCATGCGGGGCGGACATTTCCTGCAGAGCACTCACTGGGGTGCTGTTCAACTGAGTCTCGGCAGCCGGGTGTTCTTCGGCCAGGGCGACGGCTGGCAGTGCCTGGCGATCCTGGAACGCTCGAACCGGGTCACCCGCCTCTACTGCCCGCACGGCCCCACGGCCCGGGACGAGCAGAGCTACCTCGCCGCGCTCCAGTGGCTACAGACCCTCGGGCACCGCGAGGGTGCCGCCTTCATCCGGGTGGAACCGCTGGTTCCCCTGGAGAAGGCTGACCTCGTCAGGCTCGGGCACAAGCCCGCGCTCACCGAGATCGAACCGTCTCTCGTGCTCGAACAGGACCTGCGCAAGTCCAAGGAGCAGCTGCTCAGCGAGTTTTCCCCCAACAACCGACAACGATTCCGCAACGCCCACAAAAAGGGCCTACAGATCGAGGCGAGCAAGAACAGCGCCGACGTCCGGTACCTGCTTCAGATGGTGCACGAGGTGGCCGTCCACAACCAGATCGTGCCGCACCCCGACGAGCACTACCAGCACCTCGCGGATGTCCTGCTGGAACGGGACGCCGCCACCCTCTACGTCGTACGGCATGAGGGCGAGGCGGTGTCCGCCGCGATCGTCTTCGACAGTCCGACCACGCGGCACGTCGGCCATTCGGGCAGCCTGCACAGCGCCCGCCGGCTCAACCCCGGCGTCCTGATGCGCGCCACGATGATCTTCGATGCCAAGGAGCGCGGGCAGCAGACATTCGACTCGCTCGGTGTCGCCCCACCGGACGAACCCGACCACCCCTGGGCGGGCGTGAGTCAGTTCAAGATGTCGTTCGGCGGCACGCTCCGGTACTACCTGGGCACCTGGGAGGTGCCGTGCAGCGGCTGGTACTCGGTGTACCGGTCCGCCTACTCCGCGTACATAAAGGTGAACCGAATGCGGTGAGGCGGTGCGACAGGCGTGGCCGACCTCAGGCCCACGGCGAGGGCCGTTGCGTCGGGAACATCAACGACCTCTAGGGTTGTCGCGGCGCGCAAGCGGCAGCCGTCAGCGCCGAATCCGAATGCGATCGCCTGGCAATCTCGACAGGAGGCCCGATGATCTCCGGCCAGCAAGAGGGTGTAACCACCGCCCGGATCGGTCCACCGGCGGCCGAGGCGGACGCCACACCGGTAGCCACCGCTGAGGCGGACGCCACACCGGCGCCGCCCGCCGCCACCGCGTCGAGCGGTGTGATCATGGCGGTGGGCAGCCTTGTCAGCAGGCTCACCGGCTTTCTGCGCACGGTGCTCATCGGTGCCGCGCTCGGTGCGACCGTCGGCGGTGTCGGGGACGCGTACACGACCGCCCAGATGCTGCCGAGTCAGATCTACGAGCTGGTGCTCGGCGCGGTCGGGGCGAGCGTGCTGGTGCCGGTGCTGGTGCGGCGCCGTCGACTGGACGCGGACGGCGGTCAGGCGTACACCCAGGCCTTGTTGACGCTGGCGGTGCTGGCGCTGGGGGTCGCCACCGCGCTGGCGGTCGTCGCGGCCCCGTTGTTCGCGTCGATCTACGCGGGTTCTCGGGCGGCTGACTACCGCGACCTGGTCACCGTGCTGTCGTACCTCCTGCTGCCGATGATCTTCTTCATCGGCCTGTCGGTCGTCATCGGCGCGGTGCTCAACGTCCGCGGCCACTTCGCCGCACCGATGTGGGTACCGATCCTGAACAACGTCGTGATGATCGCGGTGTGCGGTGGCTACATCGCCCTGTTCACCGCCCGGGAAATCACCCCCGCCCAGATGACGCCGGGCAAGATCGCGTTGATCGGCGGCGGCACGCTGCTGGGCATGGCCTCGCAGACGCTCGCGCTGCTACCCGCACTGCGCAAGGTGGGTTTCCGGTGGCGATTTCGGTGGAATCCGCGATCGTTGGAGCTGGCCGAGCTGGCTCGCCTCGCCGGCTGGATGCTCTGCTTCGTGGCGACCAACCAGGTCGGCGTCTTCGTGGTGGTGCAGCTGGTCAGCCAGGCGGACGCGGGCGCGGGCCTGCTGATCTACAACAACGTCTACCTGTTGGTGATGATGGCGCACGGCGTCGTCGGTGTGTCGGTGATGACGGCGCTGTTGCCGCGGATGAGTGACGCGGCCGCGCGGAACCGGCTCAGTGAGGTGTCCGACGACCTGTCCCGCGGGATGCGTACGGTCGTGGCCGCGCTCGCGCCGGTCGTGGCGTTGTACGCGGTGCTGGCCGGCCCGATCGCCGTGGTGCTGTTCCGCTGGGGCGCGTTCGGCGCGGACGAGGCCGAGGCCACCGCCACGGTGTTGGTGGTGGGCGCGTGCGCGGTGATACCGATGTCGGTCAGTTACCTGTGCAACTTCACGTTCTACTCGATGCGGGGCAACAAGACGGTCGCCCTGATCAATATCGTCGGGGTGTTGCTGCGGGTGGTCGTGCAGATCCTGCTGACGGTCCTGTTGGCGGAGTCGTTGACGGTGGCGGGGTTGATGCTGGGCAACGCGGTCTCGTACGTCGGGGCGGCGGCGATCTCGCTGACGGTGCTGCGCCGCCGGATCGGCCGGCTCGGGTTGCCGGCCATCGCGGCCAGCGGCGCGAAGGTGGCGGTCGCGGTGACGGGCGCCGCCGCGCTGGGTTGGCTCGTGCTGCGGCTGTTGCCAGGTGCCGCGGCGCCATCGTTCGGGCAGGCGGTGGCGCAGCTGGCCGTCGGCGGCGTGGTGATCGTCGGCGGATACTTGGTGCTGGCCTGGGCGCTGCGGGTGCATGAGGTAACGGCGGTGGTGGGAATGGTTCGGCGCAAACTGGGCCGCTGATTCGGCAGCGGCTGCGGCGTGGCCGGCGCCAGGAACGAATCACCCGGGTTGGCCACCGCGAGGCTGTCCTGCCTGGATTCACGGAAGACGAGTGGATCAACGGCCAAGCCAGGCCCAACGTTGAGGGTCAGCAGTGGGAGGTGTTGAGCGGGGCGGCGCCGGCGAGGGCTTCGACTGTCGTCGTCGGCGCGACCGACTCCGCCGGGGTCGGCGAGGGCGCGGTGGTGGGGGACGGCGGGGCCGAGGGTGAGTTGCTGGGCGCGGCGACGCTGGCAAGGGTGGCCATGCTGCGTTGGACCTGCTTCGTGACCATCCGGATGTCGGTCGCGGTCGTCTGGTGGCCGTACACGTCGGTGACCCTGATGGTGTAGGGCCCCGGGCCGATCCCGTCCTCGACGGTCCAGTAGTTGTCGGTCTGGCGGGCTGCTTTGTGGAAGCCGCCGCCCGGCCCCTTCGCCTCGACCGAGCGCAGCGGGTTGCCGTGGTTGCCGACCTGCACCGCGAACCAGTACCGCGAGGCGCCATCCTTTATCCGGAAGGTGAGGCCGCCGTCGAGCGGTGGGTTCACCACCGCACGGTACGTCACGGTCGCGATGCCCTGCGCACGGTCGGCGATCTTCGCGAACGCCTCGTCGGAGAGGTCTATCTTGCCGGGGCCGCAGCCGCCGCACTGGTCGATGACCATGACCCGGACCGTGCCCCTCGGGCCGCTCACGTCCAGGTAACTGCCGCAGGCTGCCGCGCGGGAGTACTCGGACGAGCCGAGGGCCACGTAGAGCCGGTCGGCCGGAGGGGCTGGGAAGGAGCAGGTGCCTCCCGAGCGGCCCGCGTCGTAGAAGCTGGCCTTTCCCCTGTGGACGGTGTCACCCGTCGGCGGTGCGGCACAGGCCGGGGTGGGGCCGGAGCGTACGGCGAGGGTGATGCCGAGTACGGCGGCCAGGGCGGTGATCCCGGCGCCGGCCAACCAGTGTCGGACCCGCCGATTCGTCCGGAGCGTGCCGGTGTCGCCGGCCGGGATGTCGTTGTCGGGGGCCGTGCCTGGTGCCGTCACGGCGCCTGATGTTGCCGCACCGTCTCGCGGCAGCGCAACAACACCCACCCGGACCGTCCCGGCCGCCTCATGGCTGCGGCCCCCCACCCGGACCGACGGTGAGTCGTGCGCCGGCTCCTGATCGCCGGTGCCGTGGCCACCAGGCCACCGCTGGCGGCGCCGGAGCCGGTGAACCGATGAGAGTGTCGAGCGTCGTCACCCCGTAGCACCGCACGATCCAGGCAGCGTCGCGACACCGACCGGGCCGCTCGATCGTCGTCCGACCATGCCTAGGTGGGGAGCCGCAGCGCCTTGGCCGGTCGTCCGTGCGGCACGGGGATGCTGGCGGCGTATCGCCACGAGCCTCGGGTGCGGCGTTCTAGGCTCCGAGATATATGGCGGCGGCGTGCCCATCTCGAATTGGCACACGGTCCGGGTGCGGTGCCTGCACCCCATGTTTTCCCTCGTGAGGCGCACACCGAGACGGAGAGGAAGCACGCATGGCTGTCAAGACCAAGACGCGTCCGGGCACCACGGAGATTCGGCCCTTCACGGTCGACATTCCTCAGGCGGACCTTGATGACCTGAAGAGGCGCATCGCGGCGACCCGCTGGCCGGACAAGGAAACGGTCGACGACCAGTCACAGGGCGTGCCACTCGCGACGATTCAGGCCGTCGCCCGCTATTGGGAGCAGGAGTACGACTGGCGCAAGGTCGAGGCACGGCTGAACGCCGTACCGCAGTTCATGACCACCATCGACGGGGTGGACATCCACTTCATCCACGTGCGCTCCCCGCACGAGGACGCGCTGCCGCTCATCGTCACGCACGGATGGCCCGGCTCGGTGATCGAGCAGATGAAGATCATCGAGCCGCTGACCGATCCCACGGCGCACGGCGGGAGCGTGTCGGACGCCTTCCACCTGGTGATCCCGTCGCTGCCCGGGCACGGCTTCTCGGGCAAGCCGACCTCGTCGGGCTGGAACCCGCAGAAGATCGCGACCGCCTGGACGGAGCTGATGAAGCGCCTCGGCTACTCGCGGTTCGTGGCACAGGGCGGCGACTGGGGTGCGGTCATCGTGGACCAGATGGGCATCCAGGCGCCGGCGGAACTGCTCGGCATCCACACCAACATGCCCGGTGCCATCCCACCCGAGATCGACCTGTTGTTCCAGGGCGACACCACCGGCGCGAACAACGCCATGGGCTCGCTGCCGTCCGGTCTCTCCGCCGACGAGATGCGTGCCGCCGAGGAGGCCAACTACGTCTGGAAGCACGTCGCGTACGCCCTCATGATGGCGACGCGTCCGCAGACGCTGACCGGGCTGGCGGATTCTCCCGTCGGCCTGGCGTCCTTCCTGCTCGACCACGACGCGAAGAGCCTGGCCCTGATCGCGCAGGTCTTCGACGGGGCCACGGCGGGCCTCACCCGCGACGACATCCTGGACAACATCTCGCTGTACTGGCTGACGAACACGGCGATCTCCGCGGCCCGTCTGTACGCGGAGAACAAGCTCTCCTTCTTCGCCGCGAAGGGCGTCAACGTCCCGGTGGCCGTGAGCGTCTTTCCCGACGAGCTGTACGAGGCGCCGCAGAGTTGGGCCGAGCAGGCGTACCCCAATCTCATCTACTACAACAAGCTCGACGTGGGCGGGCACTTCGCGGCCTGGGAACAGCCGAAGATCTTCACCGAAGAACTTCGCACCGCCTTCCGGTCGCTGCGCTAGATGGCCGTGCACATGCCCCCGCTGAACGGGGCGGCCGCGTGGCTCAACG
Source organism: Micromonospora sp. WMMD710 (assembly GCF_029626045.1). NCBI lineage: Bacteria > Bacillati > Actinomycetota > Actinomycetes > Micromonosporales > Micromonosporaceae > Micromonospora > Micromonospora sp. WMMD710. The sequence goes on from NZ_JARUBD010000001.1 coordinate 501,372, forward strand.
CTGAGCCACGCGGCCCCGCCGACCTGGGTGGGCGCGTCGTCCTGGTGAACTTCTGGACGCTGACCTGCATCAACTGGCTGCGCCAGGAGCCGTACGTCCGGGCCTGGTCGCAGGCGTACCGGGACGACGGGCTGGTCGTCGTCGGGGTGCACACCCCGGAGTTCGGGTTCGAGCACGACGTCGACTGGGTGCGGCGGGCGGTCGCGGCCCGATCGATCGGCTACCCGGTGGCGGTCGACAACGACTACGCGATCTGGCGCGCCTTTGACAACCACTACTGGCCGGCGCTCTACTTCGTCGACACCGACGGCGTGATCCGCGACGACCACTTCGGCGAGGGACGCTACGAGCAGTCCGAGCGGGTGCTCCAGCAGCTGCTCGGCATCGAGCGCGAACCCGTACCCGTGCAGGGGGTCGGCCCGGAGGCGGAGGCCGACTGGAACAACCTGCGGACCCCCGAGACGTACCTCGGTTTCAGTCGCGGCGACCTGTTCGCGTCGCCGAACGGCCCCGCGCTCGACGAACGCCGCGCCTACGACCTGCCGGCGAGCCTGGGCCTCAACCAGTGGGCCCTGGCGGGGGAGTGGACGATCGGGTCGGAGCGCGTCGTGCTCGACCGGGCCGGCGGCGGCATCGCCTTCCGGTTCCACGCCCGCGACGCGCATCTCGTGCTGGCCCCCGGGGCGGGACAGCCGATCCCGTTCCGGGTGCTGCTCGACGGCGCGGCTCCCGGCCCGTCACACGGCGTCGACGTCGACGAGAACGGCGACGGCGTACTCCAGGACGGCCGCCTCTACCAGCTCGTCCGCCAGGACGGCGCGGTCGGTGAGCGGACCCTGGAGATCACGTTCGGCGAGCCCGGCGCCGAGGCCTACGCCTTCACCTTCGGCTAGCGGGGCCGCCGCCCGCGCGCGGCCCGGGATAGTGTCGACGCTGTGACAGCGCCCGAGATCACCATCGCCACCCCGGCGGACCGCGACGCGGTGGTCGGCACGCTGGTCGCCGCGTTCGCCGAGGATCCCATCCTGCGGTATCTGTTCCCGGACGAGGAGACCTATCCGCGCCACGCCGCGGTCTTCTTCGGGCACCTCTTCGACAAGCGGGTGCACCGGTCGTCGATCTGGACGATCGGCGGCGGTGCGGCGGTCGCCGTCTGGGAGCCGCCGGCCAGCGGCGAGGCCACCCCGGACGGTGGTTTCGACGGTCGATTCCCCGCCGACGTGCTGGCCCGCGTCCAAGGCTACGACGAGGCCGTGCACGCCGCCCTGCCGGCGTACCCGTTCTGGTATCTCGGCGTCCTGGGCACCCACCCCGACAGCGCCGGACGCGGTTGGGGCCGCGCCGTTATGCGGGCCGGGCTGGAGCGCGCCGCCGCCGACGGTCTCCCGGCGATCCTGGAGACCAGCAAACCGGGCAACGTCGAGCTGTACCGCCGGGCCGGCTGGGACGTGGTGGGCTCGCTGTCGGAGCCCAGGTCCACCTGGATCATGCAGCAGTGGATCCGTCAGCCGTCCCTCACCACGTCGCAGGCGGCGAAGATGCGGGCGTAGATGTCGTCGATGACGTCGTTCTTCGCCAGGCTGTAGTCGCGCGGTCGGTGCGCGGTGTCCCGCGCGAGACGCCGCTTGGTCGCGGCGTACCGCTCCCGGACTGCCGGATGCGAGCGCAACCAGTCGCGAAAGAGCCGGTGCCGGACGGGTTCGGGCGCACCCTGCGGCCAGACGTGCCGCCCTCCTTGAGCAGCAAAGTCCGCCAGGCTACGACACGACGATCGGTGCGGCCGCACCCGACCGTTACGGGCACCGGATGTCGGGTGGGCCACCGGCCCCGCCGCATAGCGTCACTGCTCGTAAAGGGAAGGAGGCCCGGGTGCTGGAGCGGCTCAACGAGGCCATGGCGCACATCGAGCGGCACCTCGACCAGCAGATCGAGGTGGCGGAGCTGGCGCGGATCGCGCTGACGTCGGAGTACCACTTCCGGCGGCTGTTCTCGGCGCTGGCCGGCATACCGCTGTCGGAGTACATCCGTCGTCGCCGGCTGACCGTCGCCGGCGCGGATGTGCTCGCGGGGGAGCGGACGCTGCTCGACATCGCGGTGCGCTACGGCTACGGATCCGCCGAGGCGTTCGCCCGGGCGTTCCACGCCGTGCACGGCGTGGGGCCCGGAGAGGCCCGGCGTACGGGGGCGACGCTGCGCGCCCAACCCCGGATGTCCTTCCGACTCACCGTCGAAGGGAGCGGCAGCATGGAGTATCGAATCGTCGGCAAGGAGGCGTTCACCCTGGTGGGGCGCAAGGCCCGGGTGCCGCTGGTGCACGAGGGGATGAACCCGGCGATCGTCGCGTTCATCCGGAGCATCGACCGGGACACGGTCGAGCGGATCGAGGCGCTCTCCGATCAGGAGCCGTCCGGGATCGTCAACGTCAGCGCCAACCTGGCCGACGGCCGGGAGGAGGGCAGCGAGCTGGACTACTGGCACGGGGTGGTCACCGGCGGTACGCCGCCGCAGGACCTGGACGCGCTGCCCGTGCCGGCCGGGACGTGGGCGGTCTTCACCACCTCTGGTGCGTTCCCGCAGGCCGTGCAGTACCTGTGGCGCGACGTGTTCACCCAGTGGTTCCCGTCCAACCCGTACCGCAGCCGACCCGGACCGGAGATCTCCCGGGTCCGGGTGTCCGCGGACGGCACGGAGGCGGACGCCGAACTGTGGATCCCGGTGGAGCGGACCACGTCGTGACCAGCCCAGGTCTCAGGCGGGCACGTCATCCCAGGTGGTGCCCGGCGGCAGGTACCCTGCCGCCGGGTTCTCCCGCAGCGCGTAGGCGATGACCAGCAGGGCGTGCTTGTCCAACTCGGGCAGCCGATCCAACGAGAACCACCGCACGGCCAGCGACTCGTCGTCGTTGACCCGGGCGGTGCCGGCCACCACCCGGCACAGGAAGCCCAGGTTGAGGTACTCGCAGCGGTCCCCGTTGGGGTACGTGTGCGGGTGCGAGACGGCGCTGGTCATCCGGACCGGGGCCACGTCCACGCCGGTCTCCTCCTGGACCTCACGGACCAGCGCGGTGGCCGGCTGCTCACCCGGCTCGACGAACCCGCTGATCACCGACCAGCGGCCGTCGTCGGCACGCTGGCCCAGCAGCAGCTCGTCCGCGTCGTTGCGGACCACCGCGCTGACGCTGGGCAGCCACAGCAGATCCTGGCCGACGTGCTTGCGCATCCCCACGATGTAGTCCGGTATCGCCATCGGGCGATCATAGGCCGCGACCCCACGGCCACCGCCGCCGCGCGACACCGCCGCGCGGGTGTGCGGACCTCCAGGTCCGGGTCGCTCCGGACCCGCACCTTGACCGGCTGGTCGTCTTGGACCTATTTCAGCGTTTTGCTCCCGGGGGCGGGAAGCAACTCTACTGTGGAGAGGGTCGGCGACTTGCGTGATCCGGTGGCGGCCGGTCGGTACGCGGTGCACAGTGATTCCCATGACCAACAGTGAGCGTGGTGGGAAGTACTACTGGTGCACCCGGCACCACCGGGTCGAGACGGACGCCGACGTGTGCCCGGCGAAGCACGTCCTCGGCCCGTACGACTCGGCGGCCGACGCGGAGAACGCCCTGCAGCGCGTGCAGGAGCGGAACGAGGCGTGGGACGCCGAGGACGCCCGTTGGGCCGGGGAGGACAGGTAGGCGGCGCGGGACGGTCCGCGCCGAGGCATTTCGTGCTCCGCGAGGACGCACGCGAGAGCACGTCCCCAAGGAGGGAACCACGATGGCCGTGACACAGCAGGCCACCACCCGCCCGGCCGCCCGACGCACCACCGCGAAGAAGACCGCCGCGGCGGAGCGGAACACCGCGGCGAGCCGGACCACCCCCGTGCGCAAGTCCACCACGGCCGCCGCGAAGGCCCCGGCCCGCAAGGCCGCCGGCGCCGCGGGGCGTGCCCCGGCGAAGAAGACCACCACGGCGGCCAAGAAGGCCCCGGCGAAGAAGACCACCACCACGACCACCGCGGCGGCCAAGAAGGCCCCCGCGAAGAAGACCACCACCCGCACGACCACCACGGCGAAGCGGACCCCGGCGTCCACGACGCGCAAGACCACCGCCGCCGCGACGAAGACCACGGGTACGGCGAGAAAGACCACGGGTACGGCGAAGAAGACCACCAGCGCCGCGAAGAAGACCGTGAGCGCCGCGAAGAAGACCACCTCGTCGGTGGCGAAGAAGACCACCGCCGCGGCGAAGGCGCCGGCGCGTAAGACCGCGACCAAGGCGTCCACCGCGAAGAAGACCGCCGCCAAGAAGGCGCCCGCCAAGAAGGCGCCGGCGAAGAAGACCACGGCGAAGAAGACCGCCTCCACCCGCCCGAGCGGCGGCGCCCGCAAGGCACCGGCGAAGAAGGCACCGGCCGCGAAGGCGACCGGCACCTCCTCGACGGCCGCCCGCAAGGCGGCGGCGAAGAAGGCGCCAGCGAAGAAGACCGTCGCGGCCAAGGCCCCGGCCCGCAAGGTGACCGCCCGCAAGTCGCCGGCCCGTCCGGCCGCCGCCCGGGCCACCACCCCTCGGGGTACGCGCAGCACCGCCCGGAAGGCGACCAGCTGAGCGCACGACTCCCGGGCCGGTCAAAAGATCTCGGCCGGTCACCGGAAGCGGATCACCGGTGGCGCTGTCAGGATTGACCTCGTGGTCATCCGACGCGTACTCGCGCCCCGCATCGACTTCGGCGCGCTCCGCCGCGAACTCGGCCTGCCCGAGGGTTTCCCGGCCGATGCCCAGCGGGAGGCCGACGAGGCGGCCGCGGCACCACCGCGGCCGCCCGTCGACCGTACCGACGTTCCGTTCGTCACGGTCGACCCCGCCACCTCCCGCGACCTGGACCAGGCGATGCACCTCGCCCGCCGCCCGGGCGGCGGCTATCGGGTGCGGTACGCGATCGCCGACGTCGCCGCGCACGTCGACCCGGGTGGCGCCCTGGAGGCGGAGACGTGGCGGCGCGGGCAGACCGTCTACCTGCCCGATGGGCATGTGCCGCTGCATCCGCTGACGCTCAGCGAGGGCGCGGCCAGCCTGCTGCCCGACGACGACCGCGCCGCCGTGGTCTGGACCATCGACCTGGACGCTGACGGCGGCACGGTGGCCGTCGAGCTGGAACGCGCCCTGGTGCGCAGCCGGGCGAAACTCGACTACACCGGTGTGCAGGCCGCGGCCGACGCCGGACGGCTGCCCGAGCCGATCGCGCTGCTGCCCGAGATCGGTGACCGGCTGACCGCCCGCGGGTTGCGTCGCGGCGCCATCAACCTCCCGCTACCCGAGCAGGACGTGGAACCCGACGGCGACGGCTGGCGGCTGGTGCTGCGCGGCCCCGTACCCATGGAGGAGCACAACGCGCAGATCTCCCTGCTGACCGGGATGGCCGCCGCCGACATCATGCTGGCCGGCGGAATCGGCCTGCTGCGCACCATGCCGTCGCCGAAACCGGAGGCCGTACAGCGCCTGCGGGCCGCCGCCGCGCCGCTGGGCGTGCGCTGGCCGGACGGCGCCGGGCCGGGCGAGGTCATCGCCGGACTGGACCCCGGCCAGCCACGTGCCGCCGCGTTCATCGATCAGGCGGCCGAGCTGATGCGCGGCGCCGCGTACACCGCTTTCGACGGCGCGCCGCCGGAGCAGCCGCTGCACGGCGGGGTGGCCGCCGCGTACGCCCATGTCACGGCGCCGCTGCGGCGCCTCGCCGACCGGTACGCCACCGAGGTCTGCCTGGCTCTGCACGCGGGCCGACCGGTGCCCGACTGGACGCGCGCCGCGCTGCCCCGGCTGCCGGAGGTGATGGCCAGCACCGACCGGACCGCCTCGGCGGCCAGCCGGGGAGCCGTCGAGCTGGCCGAGGCGGTGCTGCTGGCGGACCGGGTCGGGGAGACCTTCGACGCGGCCGTCCTGGATGTCGACGCCCCGCCCAACGGCCGGTCCCGCCCCCGCCCGCCCGGCGGCACGGTCGCCCTGGACACCCCACCGGTACGCGGCCGCTGCCTCGGTGACCTGCCGCTGGGTGAACGGGTCCGGGTCCGCCTGGTCACCGCCGACCCGGCGGCCCGCACGGTCCTGTTCGAGCTGGCCTGACCCGCCCCGCCGCCGGGCCTTCCGGGCCAGCGGGCTTTCAGGTCGGTGGGTCTTTCGGGTCGGTGGGTCTTTCGGGTCGGCGGGCCTTTCGGGTCGGCGGGGATTGTCACCACGCCTGCCGCTGCTGCCGGCCCGAGCGGTTTGCGAGGATGAGCCCATGGCATACGACGCGAGCACGCTGCCCGACGTGTCCGGGCTGACGGTCGGCATCATCGGTGGCACGGGCGACCAGGGGCGGGGCCTCGCCTACCGGTTCGTCCGGGCCGGGCAGACGGTGCTGATCGGTTCCCGGTCCGCCGAGCGTGCCGCCGAGTCCGCCGCCGAGATCGCCGCCCTGCCCGGGTTGCCGGCGGACGCCAGCATCACCGGTGCGGCCAACGACGAGGTGGCTCGGCGCAGCGACGTGGTGATCATCGCGGTGCCGTGGGACGGGCACGCCGCCACCGTCGCCGCCCTCGCCGAGCCGCTCGCCGGCCGGATCGTCGTCGACTGCGTCAACCCGCTCGGCTTCGACAAGCAGGGCCCGTACGCGCTGACCGTCGCCGAGGGCAGCGCCGTGCAGCAGGCCGCCGCGCTCCTGCCCGACTCCCGGGTCTGCGCGGCGTTCAACCACGTCAGCGCCCCGCTGCTCGCCGACCCCGAGATCGACCGGATCGACCTCGACGTACTGATCTGCACCGAGGACCGCGAACTGGTCGACGTGGTCGGTGCGCTCGCCGCCCGGATCCCCGGCATGCGCGGCATCTACGCCGGCCGGCTGCGTAACGCCCACCAGATCGAGGCGTTCACCGCCAACCTGATCGCCGTCAACAAGCGGTACAAGGCACACGCCGGCATCCGCGTCACGGACGTCTGACCCGCCCCGACGCCCGGACCCGCTGACCGGCGCCCGGATCCGTCTCCCGGCGCCCGGACCCGCTGACCGGCGTCCGGATCCGTCTCCCGGCGCCTGGAGCGCTGACCGGCGCCCGGAGCCGCCGTCCGATGCACGAAGGTGCTGACCGGGGTTCGGTCGTGCCGACTTCCCGAACGCCCATTGCCCTTCAGTCGGGCTGGCTTGCGTCCGCGTGCTGGCGGCGTCGGCGTGCTGGCTGGCGTCGGCGTGCCGCTTGCGGGTCCGCAGTGGCGCGCCCGGCCTTCGATTCCCGGCAGGGCTGCTCCTCGTGCTGGACGCATGGCCGTGGAGTTCGCCGGCCCGGGGGCATCGACGGACGGCTGTGCGCATGACCACCGGCTTCTCCGCAGCCGGGGAGCCTCTTCGTCGTGTGGGTGCGGCGATCGGTCCCGGAGACCGCCGCGCTCGCCGGCCGCTCACCGCTCCATGACGTGGGTGGCGGCGTGCTCGGCTCGTTGCCTGACCAGGTCGTTGGCCTATATCCGTCGGTGGTAGTGGTTGCGGCGGGGGATTTGTTCGGGGTCGAGCCAGGCGGGTGGGATGAATTGGGGGTGGCCGTCGCCTGCCATGCGCACGGTCCAGTCGGTGTGGTGGATGTGTCGGTGGTGGTGGCCGCAGAGCAGGACGGCGTTGGTGAGGCTGGTGTCGCCGCCGTCGGTCCAGTGCTGGATGTGGTGGGCGTGGCACCAGCGTGGTGGTCGGTCGCAGCCGGGGAAGGTGCAGCCGTGGTCGCGCAGGATGAGGGCGCGTCGGAGTGGGCCGGTGATGAGGCGGCGTTGTCGGCCGAGGTCGAGTGGTTGGCTGGCGCTGTTGAGGATCGCGGGCAGGATCGCGGCGTCGCAGGCGAGGCGGCGCACGGTGTCGGGGGTGAGGTGCAGGCCGGTGTCGAGGGTGCCGGTGCCTAGTTGCCGGGTCAGTGTGTCGTAGTTGGTGGTGATGACGATCTGGGCGGGTTCGCTGCCGTGTTCGGGTAGGTCGCCGGTGGGGCAGGCTGAGGCGGCAGATCTCGGTGAGGGCGTCGTGGCGGCGTTGCCCGGGGGAACGCTGGTCATCGGGTCCGGTGGGTGGGGTGAGGGGGTCGATGGCGGCGCGGAGTAGGCCGGCTGTTTCGGTGTCGAGGGTGCCGGTGAGTCGTAGGCGGCCGTCGGTGAGGGTGGACAGGGTGAGGTGTCGGTCGCGGGTGGTGCAGGCGGCTTCGGCGTCGAGGGCGGCCTTGGCGGCGGCGTCGGCGATGTCGGGGGCGACGTGGTCGAGGATGCGGGTGCCGAGTGTGCGCAGGAGGGTGGGGTCGAATTGGGTGGCCCAGTGGACGAGCACGTTGACGGCTTTGTCGGCGGCTTCGGGGCCGGCCGATGTGTGCACGGTGGTGACGGTGTCGGCGATGACCCGGGCCTGGTCGACGGTGACGTGCCCGTCGGCTAACGCTCGGCGCACCGCCGGCGTGCTGGTGTCGAGGACGGCGGCGAGGTCGACCAGTCGGCGGGCGGCCGCGATGGTGAGGTGCAGTCGTTCACGCAGCCACACCGCCGTGGACGAGGCGCCCTGCGTACCGGCGGTGCCCCGCCCGTCGACCTCACGGATCAGGGCGAGCTTCACGGCGGCGAGGCGCTGCTCCAGGCGGTGCGCGGCGTCGAGCGCGGCGATCAGCTCCTGCTCAGGTAGCGCCCAGGCGGCGGTGTCGGTGCAGGCCGCGATGGCGTCCTCTGCCTGCGTCAACTCCTCAACCATGACCCGAGACTAGAACAGGTGTACGACAATTTCAGCGACCAAGATCGATTGGACTGTCGTTGGTCTGAGGTTTGGGCGGAGGGGCCGACCGGCGAACGAAATGCCGTGCCGGCGGCCCCGCCGCTCCAGGTCGTGCCGGTTGAGATCGCGCCGGCCTGGTTCCTGAGAGCAGGCCACGCGGCCATGCGAGGACTCCACTAGGCGATCACGCCGCCGCACGGGCACAGTCGGCACGCGGCGACGCCGGCACCGGACCACGGGACCACGCGGCCTCGCCGGCACGCGGCCTCGCCGGCACGCGGCCTCGCCGGCACGCGGCCTCGCCGGCACGCGGCCTCGCCGGCACGCGGCCTCGCCGGCACGCGGCCTCGCCGGCACGCGGCCTCGCCGGCACGCGGCCTCGCCGGCACGCGGCCTCGCCGGCACACGGCTCGTAAGGCCAGCGCGGCCGGCAAGGCCAGGCAGGCCCTGGACCGCGGCCCGCAAAGGCACCGAAGCCCTCGGACCGCGGCCCGCGCCAGAACGCTAGAAGGTGTGTTCGGCTGCCGGGAACTCGCCGCTGCGGACCTCGTCGGCGAAGCGGCGGGTGGCGTCGGTGAGGGTGCCGGCGAGGTCGGCGTACCGCTTGACGAAGCGTGGCGCCTTGCCGGTACGCAGGCCGGCCATGTCCTGCCAGACCAGCACCTGGGCGTCGGTGTCCGGGCCGGCGCCGATTCCCACGGTGGGAATCGACAGCTCGTGGGTGATCTGCTTGGACACCTCGCCCGGCACCATTTCCAGCACCACCGCGAACGCGCCCGCCTCCGCGACCGCCCGCGCGTCGGCGAGTACCTCCTCGGCGGCGTCGCCTCGGCCCTGCACCCGGTAGCCGCCCAGGGTGTGCTCGCTCTGCGGGGTGAAGCCGATGTGCGCCATCACCGGGATGCCGGCGCCGACGATCGCGGCGATCTGCGCGGCGCAGCGGCGGCCACCCTCCAGCTTCACGGCGTGGCAGCCGCCCTCCTTCATGAACCGGACGGCGGTGCGCAGCGCCTGGGCGGGACCTTCCTCGTACGAGCCGAACGGCAGGTCGCCGACGATCAGCGACTGTCGGGTGGCCCGCACCACCGCCCGTACCAGCGGAAGCAGTTCGTCCGCGGTGACCGGCAGGGTCGTCTCGTAGCCGAACACGTTGTTCGCGGCCGAGTCGCCGACCAGCAGCACGGGCACGCCGGCCTGGTCGAAGATTCCCGCCGTGTACTGGTCGTACGAGGTGAGCATCGGCCACCGTTCGCCGCGTTCCTTGGCGGCGATCAGGTCGCGGGTACGGACCCGCCGGGTGGCCGGGCCGCCGTACAGGGCGGTCACCTCGTTCGCGGTGGACTCCGACATGACTGTCTCCTTCCTCGAGGCCGCCTGCGCGGTCCCCGGGTTCCGTGGCGATCGTCGCACCGCGGGATGGGGTGGCGGCAGGGCGCAGTGGAAGATGTCACTCGGATGCGCGGCGGGGTGCCGGACCAGCTCAGCGACCCGGCACCTGATCCAGGAGATCAGCCGTGCTCGCGCCACCGATTGGTGATCGGCAGTCGACGGTCCCGGCCGAACGCCTTCATGGAGATCTTCGCGCCCGGCGCGGACTGGCGTCGCTTGTACTCGGCGGTATCCACCAGCCGCAGCACCTTGTCCACCACCGCCGGGTCGTGACCCGACTCGACCAGCCCGTCGCGGCCGAGGTCACCGTCGACGTACCCGATGAGGATCGGGTCGAGGACGTCGTAGTCGGGCAGGTTGTCGCTGTCGAGCTGTCCCGGGCTCAGCTCGGCGCTCGGTGGCTTGCCGATCGAGTTCTCCGGGATGGGCGGGGTTTCGCCCCGGCGGGACGCGTCGGCGTTGCGCCACTTCGCCAGCCGCCACACCAGCGTCTTCCACACGTCCTTGATCGGGTTGAAGCCGCCCACCGAGTCGCCGTACAGCGTGGAGTAGCCCACCGCCAGCTCGCTCTTGTTGCCGGTGGTCAGCACCAGGTGGCCCTCCTGGTTCGACAGCGCCATCAGGATGACACCGCGGACCCGGGCCTGGAGGTTCTCCACGGCCACCCCGGACAGCGACAGGTTGGCCAGGAAGCCGTCCACCATCGGCTGGATCGGTTCGATGCGGTAGTCCAGGCCGGTGCGCTTGGCCAGGTCGGCGGCGTCCTCGCGGGAGTGCTCGGACGAGTGCTGGCTGGGCAGTGACACGCCGACGACCCGGTCCGGGCCGAGGGCGTCGACGGCCAGCGCGGCCACCACCGCCGAGTCGATGCCGCCGGAGAGGCCGAGCACCACCGACGGGAAACGGTTCTTGTTGACGTAGTCGCGCAGGCCGAGCACCAGCGCCTGCCACACCTCGGCCTCGTCGGCGACCGGCTCGATCAGCCCGCCGACGGCGGCCGGGCCCGGGGGCGTGGGCGGGACGCCGTCGACCGCGCCGCGTACCACCCGCAGGCCGTCCGCGATGGTCTCCGCGGCCGGCGGCGCGGTCGCGGCCGGCAGTTCGACATCGTGTACGAGAAGGTGCTCGACGAACTGCGGGGCGCGGGTGAGCAGCTCACCGTCGGCGGTCACGATCATCGAGTCGCCCTCGAAGACCAGCTCGTCCTGCCCGCCGATCATGTTGACGTACGCGATGGTCGCGTTCGCCTCGGCGGCCCGGCGGCGGACCAGCGGCAGCCGGATGTCGTCCTTGTTCAGCTCGTACGGCGAGCCGTTGATGTTGACCACCAGGCCGACGCCGGCCTGCCGGGCGGCGGCGAACGGACCGCCGGCCTGCCACAGGTCCTCGCAGATGGTGAGCGCGACGTCCACGCCGCCGATCCGCACCACGGTCAGCATGTCGCCGGGCACGAAGTAGCGGTCCTCGTCGAAGACGCCGTAGTTGGGCAGGTGGTGCTTGAAGTAGCGGGCGGCCACCTCGCCCCGGTGCAGCAGCGCGGCGGCGTTGCGGGCGCCCCGCGCCGGCTCGGCGTCCCCGCTGACCTGCGGCGGCCCGTCGGCGTCCAGGTAGCCGACCACCACCGGCAGGTCGCCGAGGCCGTCCGCGGCGAGGTCGGCGGCGAGCTGCTGCAGGGCCGCCCGGGACGCGGCGATGAAGGACCGTCGGAAGACCAGGTCCTCGACCGGGTAGCCGGTGAGCATCATCTCCGGGAACAGCACCAGCTGGGCACCGGCATCGGCGGCCTGGCGAGTCCAGCTGCGGACCAGGTCGGCGTTGCCGGCGAGGTCGCCGACGCTCGGGTTGACCTGGGACAGGGCGAGACGCAGGGTGGGCATGTCTCCATCTTGCCCCAGCCCGTCCGGTGTCATCCGCCGGTAGCCGCGCGCAGGGAGCCCGGTAGCCGCGCGCAGGGAGCATGGTCGTCGACCGGCGGGCGGGACACGAGGGGACGGGCGGCGGCGGTTCGCGTAACGTCTGCGTAACCAGGCCCGGGAACACTGGGCGGTCAGGTCGGGTGCAGCCCGGCCAAGGCGGACAAAAGAGTTGTCGCGAGGGGTTGGGGAAGTGGACCGTCAGCAGGAGTTCGTCCTCCGTACGCTGGAAGAGCGGGACATCCGGTTCGTCCGGCTGTGGTTCACCGACGTGCTGGGCACGCTCAAGAGCGTCTCGGTGGCGCCCGCCGAGCTGGAGGCCGCCTTCGAGGAGGGCATCGGCTTCGACGGCTCGGCCATCGAGGGTTTCGCCCGGGTCTTCGAGTCGGACATGGTGGCCATGCCCGACCCGACCACCTTCCAGGTGTTCCCGTTCGAAGGTGGGGTCAGCGGCGAGAGCGCCCGGATGTTCTGCGACATCCTGCTGCCCGACGGTGGCCCCTCCTGGGCCGACCCGCGGCACGTGCTGCGCCGCGCGCTGTCCAAGGCCGCCGAGAAGGGCTTCACCTTCTACACCCACCCCGAGATCGAGTTCTTCCTGCTGGAGAACGGTCCGCAGGACGGCTCCGTGCCGACCCCGGTGGACACCGGCGGCTACTTCGAGCACACCACCCACGCGGTGGCCCGGGACTTCCGGCGCCAGGGCGTGCTGGCGTTGGAGCGGATCGGCATCTCGGTGGAGTTCAGCCACCACGAGGTCGCGCCCGGTCAGCAGGAGATCGACCTGCGCTACGCCGACGCGCTCACCACGGCCGACAACATCATGACCTTCCGGCACGTGGTGAAGGAGGTCGCGCTCTCCACCGGTGTGCAGGCCAGCTTCATGCCGAAGCCGTTCACCGACCAGCCGGGCAGCGGCATGCACACCCACCTGTCGCTGTTCGAGGGGGAGCGCAACGCGTTCCACGACTCCGGCGACCCGATGAAGCTCTCCAAGGTGGCGAAGTCGTTCATCGCCGGCCTGCTGATGCACGCCCGCGAGTACACCGCGGTCACCAACCAGTGGGTCAACTCGTACAAGCGGCTCTTCCCGCAGGCGTTGCCGGACCGCATCACCGAGAGCCCGGCGTACGTCTGCTGGGGTCACCTGAACCGGTCCGCGCTGGTCCGGGTGCCCGCGTACGGCAAGCCGAACTCGGCCCGGGTCGAGGTCCGCTCCCTGGACTCGGCGGCCAACCCGTACCTCGCCTTCGCGGTGCTGCTCGGCGCCGGCCTGAAGGGCATCGAGGAGGGCTACGAGCTGCCGCCGGGCGCCGAGGACGACGTGTGGTCGTTGACCAGCGCCGAGCGGCGCGCCATGGGATACGAGGCGCTGCCGGAGAACCTCGCCGAGGCGATCGACGTGATGGCCGAGTCCGAACTGGTCGCCGAGGTGCTCGGCGAGCACGTCTTCGACTTCTTCCTGCGCAACAAGCGGGCCGAGTGGGAGCAGTACCGCCGCGAGGTCACCCCGTACGAGCGGCAGCGCTACCTGGCGCTGTAGGAGCGGGGCTGACGCGGTTGCGCGCTGCCGCTATCGTCTCGATCACCGCGCCGGTACCCCTCCGGGCGGAGAGTCGGGAGGCAGTCGGTGCTGGAGGATCTGCTCAGCGGTGCCTGGCAGAGCGTCGTGTTCGGGATCGTCGGCGTGGGCCTGATGGCGGCCGGGTTCGGCCTGGTCGACCTGCTCACCCCGGGGCGGTTGCGGGACCTGATCTGGGTGGACCGCAACGCCAACGCGGGGCTGCTGCTCGCCGCCAACCAGCTCGGCATCGCCGGGATCGTCTTCACCGCGATCCTGACCAGCTACAGCGACTTCGGTAAGGGGCTCGCCTCCACCGTGGTGTTCGGTCTGCTCGGGCTGGGCATCATGGCGTTGGCGTTCGTGGTGCTCGACCTGCTCACCCCCGGCAAGCTGGGCGAGGTCATCTGCTCGCCCGAGCCGCATCCGGCGGCCCGGGTCAGCGCCGCCACCCACTTCGGCGCCGCGTTGATCGTCTGCGCCTGCATCGCCTGAGCGCGGGCGCCAGAGGGCGTCGTACCCCGGTCGTAGCGTGCGGGAATGAACCGCACGGACCGGCTCTACGCGTTGGTCGAGGAGTTGCGGGCGGTGTCGCCACGGCCGCGCAGCGCCCGCTGGCTGGCCGCCCGCTTCGAGGTGAGCAGCCGGACCATCGAACGGGACATCGGCGCGCTCCAGGAGGCCGGTGTGCCGATCTGGGCCGAGCCGGGGCGCACCGGCGGCTACGTGCTGGACCGCGCCCGCACCCTGCCACCGGTCAACCTGACCGCGTCCGAGGCGGTGGCGATGGCCGTCGCGCTGCACCGGCTCGCGGGCACGCCGTTCGCCGGGCCGGGGGCCACCGCGCTGCGCAAGCTGGTGGCGGTGCTGCCGGCCGCCGACGCCGCCGCGGCGCACCGCCTCGCCGGCCGGGTGCACCTGATCGGCGACGGGCCGGCCACGCCCGTCCCGGCCATCGTCGCCGACGCGGTCTTCGCGCGGCGGGTGCTGCGCATCCGGTACGCCGACCGCGCCGGCGCGGACTCGGTGCGTGACGTCGAACCGTTGGGCTACCTGGGCAACTCCCGACACTGGTATTTGCTGGCCTGGTGCCGGCTCCGCGACGAACTGCGGTGCTTCCGTACCGACCGGATCGGGAGCGTCCGCGCGCTGCCAGAGGTGGTGTCCCGGGAGCTGACCCTGACCGACCTCGACATTCCGCGCGAACGGGTCCGCGCGCTGAGCCTGGTGTGAGGGGCGAAAACTCCGGCGGGTGATTCGGAAACACCGACAGGACGGTGTCGCGGACGGCTCCGAGACTGCTCCGGACGACGGCCGAACGGCCGCGCGGAAAACTCTGGAGGCAGCGGATGTCCACGACGCCCATCACCTGGTTCGAGATCGGCACCGACCGGCCGGAGGAGGCGGAACGCTTCTACGGCGAGCTGTTCGGCTGGACCTTCGAGGAGCAGGGCGCGGCCAGCGGCGGGTCCTACCGGGTGACCGGGGCCGGCGGCGACGCCGGGATCGGCGGGGCGATCCGGGGGACCGACGGGACGTCGCCGAACTACGCGATGTTCTACGCCGAGGTCGCCGACGTGCCGGAGACCTGCCGTCGGGCCGAGGCGGCCGGCGGGAAGGTGCTGGTGGCGGCACGTACGACGCCGAGCGGGCTCACGTTGGCCCACCTGCTTGACCCGGCGGGCAATCACCTCGGCGTGTTCACGCCCCCGCCGGCCTGACACGCCGGCACCCGACCGGTGCCGAGCGGGCCTGCCGCAGGCCCGGGGGGCAAGCCTGGGGCAGGCCCGGGCGGGCCTGGGCCTGCCCCGGGAGGTTACTTGCCGGGCGTGCCGGCGGGGCCGCCGTGACCGCCCGGGCCGCGGTGGCCGCCGGGGCCGGGGAAGACGCCGGCCTCGACGGCCTTGGTGATGGCGTCGGCCTGCTCCTGGGTGAGCTTGCCGTCCTTGACCGCCTGGTCCAGCCGCTGCTTGAGGGCGGCCTGCCGATCCTCGGCGGACGGGCGCTGCGGCCGGTCGGCCGGGCGGTGCTGCTCGCGGACCTTCTCCAGCGCGGCGGTCACCTTGTCGGTGGGGACACCCAGCTCCTTGGCGAGCGCCTCGGCGAACTCGCCCTGCCGGTCGGCCTTCGCCGGGCCGGCGCCGGGGCCGGAGCCGTCGGCGGTGCTGCTGGCGCTCGGCGTTGGGGTGTCCGCGGCGAACGCGATCGTCGGGGCCGCGATCCCCACGCCGAGGACGCCGGCGGTGGCCAGACCGGCCAGCAGGTGCTTCCTACGGATGGTGCGGGACATGCTGTCCTCCAGAAGGTCGGTGATGCTGCGATGTCGTCACCGACGGTGACCGGTCAGCCTGGGCGCAACCCGTGGCGACCCTGTCAGCGGGCTGACAATCCGGGGCGTCAAGGCGGTCAAACCGGTTGCGTCGTCGCCGGACGAGCCGTCAGGGTTGGCGATCCACCGACGGAAGGAAGGACACCGCTTGTGATGACCGTCGAGATTCGGGAGATACCGCTCGCCGAGCCGGGCGCCGGCCCGTACGGCATCACGGTCGGCCCCGACGGCGCGCTGTGGCTGACGCTGGCCCATGCCGGCGGGATCGCCCGCCTGGGGGCCGATGGTGCGGTTCGGACCTACCCGCTGGAGCCGGCCGGCGGTCGCCCGTTGATCATCACCGCCGGCCCGGACGACGCCCTCTGGTTCACCCGCTCGGGGGACGACCGGATCGGTCGGCTCAGCGTCGACGGGGAGCAGCGCACGATCGCCCTTCCGGACGGCACCGGGCCGGGCGGTATCACCGCCGGACCCGATGGTGCGCTCTGGTACGCGGGGATGACCTCCGACACGATCGGCCGGGTGGGCACCGACGGCACGGTCACCGCGTTCCCGCTGCCGTTGGCCGGTGGTGTGCCCTCGATGATCACCGCGGGCCCGGATTCGGCCCTCTGGTTCACCCTCAACCAGGCGAACGCGATCGGCCGGATCGACCTCGACGGCAGGGCGACAGTGCACCCGTTGCCCACCGCGAACGCTGGCCCGGTCGGCATCACCCTCGGTGGCGATGGTGCCCTCTGGTTCGTGGAGATCCTCGCCGGTCAGCTCGGCCGGATCACCCCGGATGGCGACGTCGTCGAGTTTCCGCTGCCGGACCGTGCGGCCCGTCCGCACGCGATCGTCGCCGATCCGGCCGGTGGCGCGTGGTTCACCGAGTGGGGCGCCAACCGGATCGGCCACATCGACCGTGCCGGACGGATCGAGAGCTACGACCTACCCACCCCCAACGCCGAACCGCACGGCATCACGGTCGACGCCGACGGCGTCTGGGTCGCCCTGGAGATCGGCACGTTGGCCCACCTGACCCCCACCCGGACCAGTTGATCAAGAGGTTTGCGTCAGAATCCCGGCCGAGAATGACGCAAACCTCTTGATCACCGGGGGAGAGCGGGGTGGGAGGGGGAGGGGGGTGGGAGGGGGTGGGGGTGGGGGTGGGGTTACTGGACGGCGGGGGTGACTGTGAGGGTGTCGGTGTCGGTGTTCAGGGTCGCTCTGGTGCCTACCGGGACCGTGAGCTGGCCGGGGCCGTGGCCGATCGGGAGGCCACCGAGGACCGGTACGCCCAGGTCACCGAGCTGTTCGCTGAGGACATCGACGACCGTGGTGTCCCAGCCGTCGGCGCAGTCGGTGAACTGCCCGACCGCCACGCCGGCCAGCCCGTCCAGCGCGCCGGCCCGGCGCAGCTGGGTGAGCATCCGGTCGACCTTGTACGGGGGCTCCTGCACGTCCTCGATCAACAGCACCGCCCCGGTCAGGTCGGGCAGGTCCGGCGTGCCGATCGACGCGGTGATCATGCACAGGTTGCCGCCGAGCAGGGTGCCGGTGGTCCGACCCGGTACGCGTACCCCGAAGGTGTCCTCGGCCGGCACGGCGGTGACCGACACCGCCTCGGTGGTCATCAGCGCGGCGTGCAGCGACTCGGCCGACCGCAGGGGGGTGCGCTCGTCGCGCCAGGCCGCCCCCGGGCCGTGGACGCCGGCCAGCCGGGCGCCCCGCCACAGCGCGAACTGCAGGGCGGTGATGTCGGAGAAGCCGGCCACCACCTTCGGGTCGCGGCGGACGGCCGCCATGTCGATGGCGTCGACGATCCGCTGCGCGCCGTAGCCGCCCCGGGTGCAGATCACCCCGCGGATCTCCGGGTCGGCGAAGGCCGCGTTCAGGTCGGCGGCGCGCAGGTCGTCCGTGCCGGCCAGGTAGCCGTGCCGGGCGTACGCGCTCGGCGCCGGCACCGGCCGCAGACCCCAACCGGTGAGCAGTTCCATCCCCCGCGCCACCCGCTCCGGAGTGGTCGGCCCGGACGGTGACACCAGCAGCACCGTGTCACCCGGGCGCAGCACGGGCGGGCGGACGACGGCCGAGTCCTCGCTGATCACAACCGCAGAGCCTAACGACCCCGCCGACGGCGGAACCGCCCACGGGCGGCGGACGGCGACGCGGCCCGTGGCGGGGCGTGGCGGCACATCATGCACCGGCTAGCCTCGACGGGTGGCAACCGCGCTGGTGATCGAGAACGACCCGACGGACGACGCGCGCCGACTGGGTGAGTGGCTGACCGAGGCCGGGCTGGAGCTGTGGGTCGTCCGCCCGCACGCCGGCGACGAGCTCCCCGCCGACCTGGAGGGGTACGCGGCGCTGGTGGTGCTCGGCGGCGACCAGCAGGCGTACCCGCTGCCGGACGGCTCGCCCGGCGCGCCCTGGTTCCCCGCCGTGGAGGGCCTGCTGCGCAAGGCGGTCCGCTACCGGGTGCCCACCCTGGCCGTCTGCCTGGGCGCGCAGCTGCTCGCCACCGCGCACGCGGGGTTGGTCGAGCGGAGCCCGTCCGGCCCGGAGATCGGCCCCGGCGTGGTCGGCCGGCGCGACGCCGCCGAGAACGACCCGCTGTTCCGGTACGTGCCGCTGATCCCGGACGTGCTCCAGTGGCACTCCGACGAGATCACCGAACTGCCCCGGGGCGCGACCCTGCTGGCCGCCTCCACCCGCTACCCGCACCAGGCGTTCCGGCTCGGTGACCGGGCCTGGGGGCTGCAGTTCCACATCGAGTGCGACACCGCGATGATCACCGACTGGGCCACCGACTCGACCCAGCTCGCCGAGCTGGGGTACGACCCGGAGCTGGTGATCGCGGCCTGCGACTCGGTGATGGTGGACGTCGAGGAGGTCTGGCAGCCGTTCGCCGCCCGGTTCGCCGCGCTCGCGCTCGGCGAGCTGGACGACAGCACGATGCGGCGCGGTCTGCCGCTGCTCGGGCACTGATGAGCCGGCCGACCAGGGCACCGGGGCGGCTCGCCCGCTACGGCTTCGGCACCGCCGACGGCGACGGCGGGGCACGCGCCGCCGACCTGCTCGGCCCGGACGGGCTCCGGTTGTGGCGACCCGACGAGCAGGAGCCGGTCGACGAGGCGGCGGGGGAGCTGCTCGCCGCGCTGTCTCGGGCCGCCGACCCGGACCTGGCGTTGCGCCAACTGCACCGCATCGTCGAGGCCGAACGCCGCACGAGCGGGGGAAACGCCGCGTCGCCGCTGCTCGCGGACCTGCACGCCGATCCCGGCCTGCGGCGGCGGGTGATCGCGGTGCTCGGCGCCTCGTCGGCGCTCGGCGACCACCTGGTGGCCCACCCCGAGCACTACCGGGCGCTGCGGACCGCCCCGGACGGGCTCGCGCCCACCGCCGAGGGTCGGCTGGACCTCACCGGCGAGGGCAACCCGGTGGCGGTGCTGCGGACCGCGTACCGCCTGGCGCTGCTGCGGATCGCGGCGGCCGACCTCACCGGCGGGCGCGGCCTGGAGCAGACCATGGCCGCGCTGTCCGCGCTGGCCGACGCGACCCTGGCCGCGGCGTACGAGATCGCCGTCGACGAGCTGGCCGACGGCACCGAACGGCCCCGGCTGGCGGTCGTGGCGATGGGCAAGTGCGGCGGCGGCGAGCTGAACTACGTCTCCGACGTGGACGTCATCTTCGTGGCCGCCGAGGACGCCGACCTGCCCGCCGCGACCCTGGTGGCGACCCGGCTGATCGCCATCTGCGGGCTGGTCGCCTGGCCGGTGGACGCCGCACTACGACCGGAGGGCAGCCGGGGGCCGCTGGTGCGTACCCTCGCCAGTCACCTCGCCTACTACCGCCGGTGGGCGCGTACCTGGGAGTTCCAGGCGCTGCTCAAGGCCCGCCCGGCCGCCGGGGACCTGCCGCTGGCCCAGGAGTGGGTCGACCAGCTCGCGCCGCTGGTGTGGCGGGCCGCCGAACGACCCGAGGCGGTCGAGGACGTCCGCGCGATGCGCCGCCGGATCATCGACAACATCCCGCCCAAGGAGCTGGAACGCGAGATCAAGCGCGGTCCGGGTGGGCTGCGCGACATCGAGTTCGCCGTCCAGCTGCTGCAACTCGTGCACGGTCGCGGTGACGAGACGCTGCGGGCGCCCGGCACGATCCCGGCGCTGCGCGCGCTCGTCGCCGGCGGCTACGTCGGCCGCGCCGACGGCGAGTCGCTGCTGCGCGGCTACCGCTTCCTGCGCAGCGTCGAGCACCGCCTCCAGTTGCAGGCCCTGCGGCGTACGCACACCGTGCCCACCGAGCCGGCCGCGTTGCGCTGGCTGGCCGCCGCGCTGGGCTACACCGCCACGCCGGGGCGCAGCGCCGTGGAGAGCTTCCGCGCCGAGTGGGTCACCCACGCCGCCGAGGTACGTCGGCTGCACGCCAAACTGCTCTACCGGCCGCTGCTGGAGTCGGTGGCCCGGGTGCCGGCCGACGGGCTGCGACTCACCCCGGAGGCGGCCCGGCACCGCCTGGAGATCCTCGGGTTCGCCGACCCGGCCGGGGCGCTGCGGCACCTCCAGGCGCTCACCGGCGGGGTGAGCCGCACCGCGGCGATCCAGCGGACCCTGCTGCCGGTGCTGCTCAGCGAGTTCGCCGACGCGCCGGAACCGGACCGGGGGCTGCTCAACTACCGCAAGGTCTCCGACAAGCTCGGCAGCACACCCTGGTATCTGCGGCTGCTGCGCGACGGCGGCCCGGTCGCCCGGCGGCTGGCCCGCGTGCTCGCCCTGTCCCGCTACGTCGCCGACCTGCTCGCCCGCGACCCGGAGGCGCTGCGGCTGCTGGCCGAGGAGAACGAGCTGGCGCCGCGGTCGCGCGAGGTGCTGCGGGAGGGGTTCCTGGCGGCCGCCGCCCGGCACACCGACCCGGTCGAGGCGACCCGCGCGGTGCGGGCGCTGCGGCGGCGGGAACTGGTCCGGGTGGCGTGCGCCGACCTGCTCTGCCGCGCCGGCGCGCTCGCACCCACGCCGACCCGACCGGACGGCACGAAGCGGCCCGCCCCCGGGCTGGCCCACGTCACCGGCGTGGGGACGGCGCTCGCCGACGTCACCGACGCCACCCTGGCCGCCGCGCTGCGCGCCGCCCAGGCCAGCCAGCCGGGGCCGGAAGGGCTGCGGTTCGCCGTCATCGGCATGGGCCGGCTCGGCGGGTACGAGTCGAACTACCTCTCCGACGCCGACGTGCTCTTCGTCTACGACCCGCCCGCCGGCAGCAGCGAGAGCGCGGCCAGCGCCGCCGCGCACGCCATCGCCGAGGAACTGCGCCGACTGCTCGGCGTACCCGCCCCCGACCCGCCGCTGGGCGTCGACGCCGACCTGCGCCCGGAGGGCCGGCAGGGGCCGCTGGTGCGCAGCATCGCCGCGTACGCGCAGTACTACGCCCGCTGGTCGCGGGTGTGGGAGGCGCAGGCGCTGCTGCGCGCCCGGTTCGTCTGCGGTGACGCCGACCTGGGCGCCGAGTTCGAGGCGATGATCGACCCGGTGCGGTATCCGGCCGACGGGCTGACCCGCGAGCAGGTCGTCGAGATCCGCCGGATCAAGGCCCGGGTGGAGACCGAACGGCTGCCCCGGGGCGCCGACCCGGCCACCCACACCAAGCTGGGCCGGGGCGGGCTCGCCGACGTGGAGTGGGCGGTGCAGCTCGTCCAGCTCCGGCACGCCGGCGCGAATCCGGCGCTACGCGACACGCGTACCCTCGACGCCCTCGCGGCGGCCGAGCGGGCCGGCCTGATCGACCCGATGGACGCCGCGGAGATGGCCGCCGGCTGGTCCCTGGCCGCGCAGGTCCGCAACGCGCTGATGCTGGTCCGGGGCCGGGCCGGCGACCAGCTGCCCCGGCACGGGGTGGAGCTGGCCGGGGTGGTCCGGCTGCTCGGCCGCGACGACCCGGGGGAGTTCCTCGACGAGTACCTGCGCACCGGCCGCCGCTCCCGAGCCGCGGCGGAACGTGTCCTCAATGCCTGACGCGTCGGCGCGCCCGGCCGGGCAGCGCACCGCCTGGGCGGCGGCGACCGGGGTGGCCGTGGTGCTCGCCGTCGCGTTCCTGCTCGCGCCGCCGATGGGCACCGACCTCGCCGCGCAGGTGGCCCGCGCCGAGTTCGCCCAGCGGTACGGCGCCGCGCCAATCGACTTCGGCTGGTACGGCGGCGTCGACCAGTACGGCTACAGCCTGTTCACGGCCCGGTTGGGCGCGCTCATCGGGGTGCGTCCGTTGGGGGCGGTCGCCGCCGTGCTCGGCGCTGCCGCGCTCGGTTGGCTGTTCACCCGCAACCGGGCCCGTCGGCCGCTGCTGGCCGGCGTGCTGGGCGCCGTGGTGCTGGTCGGCAACCTGGCGAGCGGCCGGATCACCTTCGCGGTGGGGTTGGCGTTCGGGCTGCTGGCGCTCTGCGCGGTCAGCGCGGACCGCCCGCCACGCTGGGTCCGGCTGACCCTCGCGGCCGGCTGCGCCGCCCTGGCCACGGCGGCCAGCCCGGTCGCCGGCCTGTTCACCGGGCTGGCCGGCGCGGCGTTGCTGCTGTCCGCCCTGCGAACCGGTGCCGGGCCGGGCCGTCCGCTGCCCGGCGGCTGGCGGATCGAGCGACCACTGGCGGAGGGGTTCGTGCTGGCCGTGGCGCCCGCCGCCACGGTGGCCCCGATCGCGGTCCTCTTCGGCAACGGTGGCACCCAGCCGTACTCGGCCGAGTCGATGCGGATCAACGTCGCGCTCGCGGTGCTGGTGGCGGTCGTGCTGCCGCGTCGCCGCCGGGTGCTGCCCATCGGCGCGCTGCTCACGGTGCTGCTGCTGGTCGGCGCGTACTACGTGCCCAGCCCAATCGGGTCCAACGCGCTGCGGCTGCCGATGCTGTTCGCCCTGCCCGTGCTGGCCGGGTACGCCGCGCTGCCGGGGCCGTGGCTGGCCGGGCTACTCGCCGCGACCGTGTGGTGGCAGTCGCCGGTGATGACGAGCGACGTGACCCGGGCCGGCGCCCCGGAGAGCGCCGCGGCTTTCCACCGGCCGCTCGTCGCGGAACTCGACCGACGGCAGCCGGTCGGGCGGGTCGAGGTGGTGCCGCTGCGCGACCATTGGGAGTCTGCGTACCTCCCGCCGACCGTGCCGCTGGCCCGGGGCTGGGAACGCCAGGTCGACAGCGACCGCAACGCGCTGTTCTACGACGGCAGCCTGAACGCGCGGACGTACGAGCAGTGGCTCCGCCACGAGGCGGTGACCTACGTGGTGCTCGCCCCGGACGCGCCCGCCGACCGGTGGGGCCGCGACGAGGCCGCGCTGATCGGCACCGGCCTGCCCTACCTGCGGGAGGTCTGGCGTGACCCGACCTGGCGGATGTACGCCGTGGTCGACCCGACACCGCTGGTCGGTGCCCCGGGGCAGCTCGTCACCGCCGACCGGGGAGCGGTCCGGCTGAGCGCCGAACCGGGTGACGTGCTCGTGCGGGTGCGCTGGTCGCGCTGGCTGTCGCTGACCGGCCCGGACGGCTGTCTGCGAGCCGGCGCGGACGGGTGGACCGAGGTGCGGGTCCGCACCGCCGGCGACTATTCGATCTCCAGCGGGCTCACACCGGCGAACCACTGCTGATGATGCTGCCGTCGTCCCGGGACCGACGTGCTGGCAGCATGTCGGGCGTGCCTTCCCACCTCGCACGCTGGACCGGCCTGGCCGGCTCGACGCTGCTCGCGATCTCCGCCTACCTCGGGGGCGCGTTCCCCGGCGGCCCTCTGCGCAGCACCCCGGTCAGCATCTGGCAGGGCCCGAACGGCCCGCTGATCCTCTCCGCCTGGGCGGTCGGCACCGGCCTGCTGGCGTACGCCTGGTGGGCGCTGCGCGACGGTGGACCGTCGACGCGGTGGGCCCTGGTCACCGTCGGGCTCTGGCTGCTGCCGTTGCTGGTCGCACCGCCGTTCGGCAGCCGGGACGTGTACGCGTACGCCTGCCAGGGCGCCAGCTTCGCCGGCGGCATCAGCCCGTACGAGCAGGGCGTCTCCGCGCTGCCCTGCCCCTGGCTGGACACGGTCTCGGTGATCTGGCGCGACACCCCCGCGCCGTACGGGCCGCTCTTCGTGCTCATCGCGGGCGCCGTGGTCAAGGCCACCGGTTCGCTGACCGCCAGCATCGTCGTGTTCCGGGCACTGTCGCTGGTCGGGGTGCTGTTCACCGCGTGGGCCCTACCGGCGCTGGCCCGTCGTGCCGGTGTGCCACCGAAGCGGGCGGTGTGGCTGGCGCTGGGCTCCCCGCTGGTCGCCGCGCACCTCATCGGCGGCCCCCACAACGACGTGCTGATGCTCGCCGCGCTGGTCGGTGGGCTGGCCGTGGTGGCGGCGTACCCGGGTCGGCGCGCACTGCTGCTGGTCGGCGGGCTGCTCCTCGGCGTCGCGGTGGCCATCAAGGTGACCGCCGTGGTGGTGGTGCCGTTCGCCGCGCTGGCGGCCACCGCCGGGCCGTACCGGATCCGGACGCTGATCCGCGACGGCGGCTGGGTGGTCGGCGGCGCGGCCGCCACCGTCGTCGGCGTGACCGTCGCCGGCGGGCTGGACTTCGGGTGGGTCGGCGGGCTGTCCCAGGGCGGCGCCGCCATCGCCTGGACCTCCCCGCCGACCGCCGTCGGGCAGACGATCGGGTACGTCGCCGCGCTGTTCGGCGGTCACATCGACGCCCTGCCGGTGACCCGTGGGATCGCCGTGGTCGTCCTGGCCATCCTGCTCGTCTGGCTCTGGTGGCGGGCCCGCACCCGCGACCCGCTCTACCACGCCGGCCTCGCGCTCGCCCTCACCGTCGCGCTCGCCCCAGTGGTGCACCCCTGGTACTGGACCTGGCCGTTGTTCGTGCTGGCGGCCACCGCCCAGCGGACCAGATGGTTCACCGTGGTCGCCCTGGTCGCGTCCTTCCTCGTGCTGCCCGACGGCACCGGGCTGCCCCGGTACACCAAGACGGTCGGGGCGCCGCTGATGACGCTGTTGGTGATCGTGGTGGTCATCCGGTTGGTACGGTCGGCTCGGGCGACCCGCCAGCCGGTCGCCGCCGACTGAGGGAAGGTGCGCCGGTGACCGCTCCCGGCGCGCCCTCCTCCCGGTACGCGGGCCGGGCCGGGCGTTCCGCCCGCTACGCGGGCCTGGCCGGCGCGGTCCTGCTCGCCGTGGCCGGGTACCTCGGCGGGGCGTTGCCCGACGCCCCGTTCGGCGGGACACCGGTGTCGATCTGGCGAGCCCCGGGCGGCCCGGCCACCCTGATCTGCTGGCTGGTCGGCACCGCGCTGCTCGTCGGGGCGTGGTGGTCGCTGCGCGAAGGTGGACCGTCGACCCGGTGGGCGTACGTCACCGCCGGACTGTGGGCACTGCCGCTGTTGGTCGCGCCTCCGCTGGGCAGCCGGGACGTCTACTCGTACGCCTGCCAGGGCTGGACGTACGCGCACGGCGTCGACCCGTACGCGGTCGGGGTGGCGGCGGCGGGCTGCCCGTGGGTGGACACGGTCGCGCCGATCTGGCGGGACACCCCGGCACCGTACGGGCCGGTCTTCGTCCTGCTCGCGGCGCTCGCGGTCGGCCTCGGTGGCGGACTCACCGGCACCATCGCGGCGCTGCGGGTGATCGCCGTGGCGGGGCTGCTGCTGGCCGCGTTCTGCCTGCCCGGGCTGGCGCGAGCCGCCGGAGTGCCCTCCCGGCGGGCGGTCTGGCTGCTGCTTGCCTGCCCGCTGGTCGGCGTACACCTGGTGGCCGGCGCGCACAACGACGCCGTGATGGTGGGCCTGCTGCTGTGCGGGCTGCTGATCGTGGTCCGTCGACCGGGCCGGCCGGCGGCGTTGCTGCTGGCCGGGGCACTGCTCGGGCTGGCCGTCACGGTGAAGGCCAGCGCCGTGGTGGTGGTGCCGTTCGCCGTCCTGGCCGGCGTGCACGGTCGGTACGCCGGACGGGCGCTGCTGCGCGACGGCGGCTGGCTGGCCGGCGGGCTGCTCGCCGCGCTACTGGTCACCTCGGCGGTGTCCGGCCTCGGGTTCGGCTGGGTCGGTGGGCTCACCCACAGTGGCGACTCGGAGCAGTGGACGTCGCCACCCACCGCCGTCGGCTTTGTGGTGGACTACGCCGGTGCGCTGGCCGGCCGGGACGCGCAGGCCGTGCCGGTGCTCCGGGCGGTCGCGTTGCTGCTGCTCGCCGGGGTGCTGGCGGTGCTCTGGTGGCGGACCTGGCGGACGCTGGACGACGTCCGCCAGACGAGATTCCGGGTGCCGCTGCGTCCCCGGGCGGCGCTGCGTGGGGCGGCGCTGGCACTGGTCGCCGCCGTCGTCCTGTCTCCGGTCTTCCACCCCTGGTACGCGACCTGGCCGCTGGCGCTGCTCGCCCTCACCGCCGCCCGTACGACGTGGTTCGTGCTGCCGGTCGCGGCGGCCGCCTTCCTCACCCTGCCCGACGGCACGAACCTGGCCCGCGTCACCAAGGCCCCGGGCGCCCTGGCGATGACCGCCGTGCTCCTGGCCGCCCTCCTGGTCGGCGCGCGCCGCGCGTCCCGCCGCGGGCGCGCCCCCCGCCGCTCCGGCTGACATGATTGCGCCGCACGACGCATTCGGCGGCGAAGATCAGCGCAACATCAGGGATGTTGTTGCCTCGCCGTGCGTAGGAGACAGCAACATCAGGGAAGTTGTGCGGATCGTGGTACGGGTACGGGTGGTCCCGGAGACGGGTCGGGCCGGCCCCGCACTGCGGAGCCGGCCCGACCGGTGAATCGGTGACTGCTCAGCAGTCGTAGTACATGGCGAACTCGTGCGGGGTCGGGCGCAGGCGCACTGGGTCGACCTCGTTGGCGCGCTTCCACTCGACCCAGGTGGAGATCAGGTCGGGGGTGAAGACGCCGCCGTCGAGCAGGTAGTCGTGGTCGGCCTCCAGCGAGTCGAGCACGGCCGGCAGCGAGCCCGGCACCTGCTTGACGTCGCCCCACTCCTCCGGCGGGAGGTCGTAGAGGTCCTTGTCGATCGGCGTTGGCGGCTCGATCTTGCTCTTGATGCCGTCCAGGCCGGCCATCATCATGGCCGAGAAGGCCAGGTAGACGTTGGCCGACGGGTCCGGAACGCGGAACTCGACGCGCTTGGCCTTCGGGTTGCTGCCGGTCACCGGGATGCGGGTGCAGGCGGAGCGGTTGCGCTGCGAGTAGACCAGGTTGACCGGCGCCTCGTAGCCGGGCACCA
This sequence comes from Micromonospora sp. WMMD710, assembly GCF_029626045.1. Lineage (NCBI taxonomy): Bacteria > Bacillati > Actinomycetota > Actinomycetes > Micromonosporales > Micromonosporaceae > Micromonospora > Micromonospora sp. WMMD710. The sequence goes on from NZ_JARUBD010000001.1 coordinate 528,512, forward strand.
GGCGGCGGTACGAGTTGACCGTCGGGTTGGTGAACGCCAGCAGCGACGGCGCGTGGTGCAGCAGACCGCCGATGTACCAGCGGGCGGTGTCGGACAGGCCGGCGTAGCCGGTCTCGTCGTAGAACAGCGGCTCACCGTTGAGCCAGAGGCTCTGGTGGGTGTGCATGCCGGAGCCGTTGTCGCCGAACAGCGGCTTGGGCATGAAGGTCGCGGTCTTGCCGTTGGCCCAGGCCTCGTTCTTCACGATGTACTTGAAGAGCTGGAGCTGGTCGGCGGCGTGCAGCAGGGTCGAGAACCGGTAGTTGATCTCGGACTGGCCGGCGGTGCCCACCTCGTGGTGCGAGCGCTCCACGGTGAAGCCGGTGTCGACGAGCCGGCGCACGATCGAGTCGCGCAGGTCGGCATAGTGGTCGACCGGGGGCACCGGGAAGTAGCCACCCTTGTACGCGGTCTTGTAACCGCGGTTGCCGCCGTCCTCTTCGCGGCCGGTGTTCCACGCGCCCTCGACCGAGTCGATGTAGTAGAACGACTGGTTCGCCGAGGTCTCGTGACGGATCGAGTCGAAGATGTAGAACTCCGCCTCGGCGCCGAAATAGGCGGTGTCGGCGATGCCGCTCGCGGCCAGGTACGCCTCGGCCTTCTTCGCGACGTTACGCGGGTCCCGGCTGTAGGCCTCGCGGGTGAACGGGTCGTGGATGAAGAAGTTCAGGGCGAGGGTCTTCTGCGCCCGGAACGGGTCGATGAACGCGGTGGCGACATCCGGGAGCAGGAGCATGTCCGACTCGTGGATCGCCTGGAAACCGCGGATCGACGAACCGTCGAACGCGAGGCCGTCGGTGAAGAGGTCGTCGTTGACGGACTCGACCGGCAGGTTGAAGTGCTGCATCACGCCGGGCAGGTCACAGAAACGAACGTCGACGAACTTCACGTCCTCGTTCTTGAGGTATCGCAGCAGTTCCTCGGGATTGGCGAACACACATCCTCCTGGCACGTCCACGGGGTGGCTAGGCTTCTGGCGACGCTAGGGCCAAGCGGTTGCCCGGCCATGTCTCCGTTGTTTCTGCCGTGTTACGTCCCTCGCGGAGCGTCAGCGACGCTCCCGTCCCGCTCCCGGCCCACCGCGAACGTCGTACCGGCTGTGCCATTGTAAGGACATCTGATGCCTTTGGCCCGAATCGGCGCGCAGCGGTGACGGCACCCGGCGGTGCCTCACCAGGGCGCGGATACCCTTGACCGCTGTGACCAATCCGCACGCCCCGGCAGCACCGGCCACCGATCCCACCTTCACTCCGCCGAGCCTCGGCAAGCGGTTCGGGGCGCTGATCATCGACTGGGTGCTCTGCCTCCTGGTGTCCAACCTCTTCGCCGACCCGGTGCGCGACGGCTGGGCCCCGGTGCTGGTGCTGGTCGTCGAGTACGGCATCTTCCTCGGCCTGTTCGCCCAGACACCCGGCATGTACATCACGAAGATCCGCTGCGTGAACTGGCGCGACGGCGGCCGGATCGGGCTGCTCCGCGGACTGATCCGGGGCCTGCTGCTGGCCCTCGTCGTCCCCGCGCTGATCATGGACGGACACCGTCGCGGCCTGCACGACCGGGTCGCCGACTCGGTCGTCGTCGACGCCCCCCGAGGCTGAGTCCGCCGCCACCAAGGCCGATCCCAGCCCCCGCGCCCCCCCCCGCGACCTGCGGGCCCTTCGCGACCTGCGACCCCCTTCGCGACCTGCGGGCCACCGTGTCCTGGACCCCGCAAGATCGCGCTCGATCCAGGATGTAGTGGCATAGCCCGCGCGCGAGCCCACTAGATCCAGGATCGAGCACGATCATGGTCGGGCCGAGGCCGACCCGGGCGGGACCGGCTCTTCTCGGCGTACGTCGAAGGGGTCAGCGGCCCCGCGACTGGCGGAACGCGCCTGGCGGCCGCATGTTCTTCGGGATCGCGCCCTTGGGCATCTGCGGACGGGCGGTGAGCGCCTTGAGTCGCTTGTCCAGCGAGTTGACGTCCTTGCCGGAGAGGGCGCGGGGCAGGCGCAGCAGCGTCGTGCGCAGTTTGCGGATGGGCAGTTCGCCCTCGTCCTGGCCGATCACGTAGTCGTGCAGGGGGGCGGAGCCGATCACCTTCGACAGCCGCCGCTTCTCCTGCCCGAGCAGGCCACGCACCCGCTGCGGGTTGCCCTCGGCCAGCAGGATCACGCCCGGCCGGCCGATCACCAGGTGGACCATGTCCATCTGGGTGGTGGAGCTGACCGCAGGGGTCACCCGCCAGTCACCGCGCATGTTCTCCATGATCTGCGCCGCCGCGCCGGGCTGCCCCTCGGCGGCGTTCATCATCGCCTTGTTGGACCGCAGGTTCAGCACGATCAGCACCGCGAGCAGGGCGAACAGGATGCCCAGCGGCAGCCAGATCCAGCCCCAGAGGATGACCGCGACCACGGTGAGGGCGAGCGGGAGCAGCACCGCGGCGGCGACCAGCGGCGCGAACCACCGGTCCTGCTTGGCGGTGAACTGGAACACCATCCCGATCTGCTTCAGCCGCTGGCCGAACGAGACCTTCTCCTGGGGCTTTGCCATGTCGCAGAGTCTAGTGGTCGCCGTCCGCCCCGCTGATCCGCGTCCGGGTGCCGGTCGGCTGAGTACCTTACGTCGCCGTATGGGCCCTGACCGGGCGGGTAAGGAGGGTGCCGGGCGGGAAGATGAGGCGGGGTGCCCATGCCCGGGTGGGGCCTTCGCGCGAAGAGTCGTCAGCAGAAGACGACGACGCCACGAAGGAGCCCGACATGTTCGGCAACGACGTAGATTTCCTGCCGCGGGGGAGCGGGACGAGGCCGCGGCGGCGGTCACCGAGGCCGCCGAGATCGCCCGGCGGCTGGGTGCCGGGCCGCTGGCCGAGGCGGCGAGCGTCCTGGCGCGCCGGGTCGGCCTGCGCGGTGCGGGTGGGGCCGGCGCCGATCTGTTGACGGCCCGGGAGCGGGAGGTGCTGCGGCTGGTCGCCGAGGGGCACAGCAACAGCCGGATCGCCGAGCGGCTGTTCATCTCTCCGAAGACCGCCAGCGTGCACGTCTCCCGCATCATCGCGAAACTCGACGTGACCAACCGGATGGAGGCCGCCGCCCTGGCGCACCGCCTCGGCCTGCTCGCCGAGCCCGCGACACGGCGTTGACCCCGGACACCCGGAGGGGTCAGCGCGGCAGGTAGATCCGCCAGCCGTCGATCGTGACCAGTTCCAGGCCACCCGCGGCGGTGCCCAGCCGCGCGTCGAGGGTGGCCGCCAGCGGCGAGCCGGCGGGGGCGACCCAGGCCGGCGCCGCCGCACCGTCCACCTCCCGCCGGTACGCGGGGTAGCGGTCGAAGCCGGGGCGCAGCGTGTCGTCGACGACCGCGCAGACCACCTGCTCGGCGCTGGCGAAGGTGAGCCGGTTGCAGGTCCAGTAGCCGGCGCGCACGTGTCGTACGCCGAGCTGGCGCAGGGTGGTCACCAGGTCGGCGTGCCGGGCCTCGGCGGCCCGGTTCGCCGGTGCGGTCCGCACCGCCTGCCAGGTGGCGGAGGCGGCGGTGCCCAGCGTGGCGGCGAGCACGAGCAGCGCGACCGGCCGGACGATCGTCGGCCCGGTCCTGTCCCGCAGCACCGTCCACACCGGCCAGAGCAGCGCCGGCAGGGAGATGAGCAGGCAGGACAGGTAGCGGGCACTCTCCACCGGGGTGCGACCGGAGGTGCTGCTCACCGTGTACGCGGTGAGGGTGGCCACCGCCGCCAGCACCAGCGCCAATCGCATCGCCGCCGCGACCCGGGGCGCGGTGTCGGACCGCCGACGCAACGCCCGCCAGGCCGTCACGGCGGCCACGACCAGCAGCACCGGCAGGGCGTACGCCCACCACAATTGCCAGGTGGCGCACCGCCCCGGGGCGCAGAAGCCCATGCCCAACGGCGGCCCCAGCAGCAGCCCGCCGTGCAGCCGGTCCGCCCACCCGGCGGAGGCGCCCGCGCCGCCGGCGGCGAGCACCGCGTGCAGCGGGTCACGCCCGGTCAGCAGGCTGTGCAGCAGCAGCGGGGCGGCGCCCAGCACGGCGGCGGCCCCGAGCAGCACCCCGGCCCACCCGCGCAGCTCCCGCCGACAGAACCCGACCAGCACCGCACCGGTCGCCACGACGTACGGCAGCACCAGCGGGTCGACCCAGAGCATCAGCCCGGCCAGGAACCCCCACGCCGCCCAGCGGACCGGCCGCCACCCCGGCCGACCGGCGGCCAGGTCCACGGCGAGCACCGCCAGCGCCACCCCGGCCGCGTTCATCTCCGGGTAGCCGCCGCCGGCGATCAACTGGTTCTTGACCACCCGGTCGGAGCCGAGCGCGAGCAGCGCCACCACCAGCAGCCCGAACCAGCGGTCCCCGGTGAGCCGCACCGTCAACCGCCAGGTCAGCAGCAGGAACAGCGCGTACAGCGCGAGGGTGGGCAGCCGCAGGCCGAGTAGCGACGGGCCGCCGGCCAGCGCGAACACCGGCGCGGCCAGGTACGCCTCCAGCGTGCCCATGTACTGCTGGCCGTAGAACCAGACCGGGAACCCCTCGCCCCGGGCGATGTGCAGCGCGGCCAACCCCATGGTGGCCTCGTCGCTGTTCGTCGGCGGCGTGGCGTGGCCCAGCAGCCAGAGCCGGTAGGACACCCCGGCGAGGACGACCAACCCGGTGAGCCAGCCGACTACGCCGAGACGCGTGCCGGGCCGCGGGCGCGGGGAGTCCGCGCCGCGCGGCTGTTCGCGTACGCCGGCGGTCATCGCACGATCATGGCATTCGGACGCCGAACGCCCGTGCGGCGCTGCCGGCGGGTCAGCCGGCGGTGACGACCGGCGCGGCGGCGCGGGCGTCGAGTGCCTGCCGGTAGAGCCGGCCGGCCCGGTACGACGAGCGCACCAGCGGCCCGCTCATCACCCCGGCGAAGCCGATCTCCTCGGCCTCCTCGCGCAGCTCGACGAACTCCTCCGGCTTGACCCAGCGGGTCACCGGGTGGTGCCGGGGGGAGGGGCGCAGGTACTGGGTGATGGTGATCAGCTCGCAGCCGGCCTCGTGCAGGTCGCGCAGCGCCTGCGACACCTCGGCCCGCTCCTCGCCCATGCCGAGGATGAGGTTGCTCTTGGTGACCAGACCGTCGGCGCGGGCCTGCCGGATCACGTCCAACGAGCGGTCGTAGCGGAACGCCGGGCGGATCCGCTTGAAGATGCGCGGCACGGTCTCCACGTTGTGCGCCAGCACCTCCGGGCGGGAGCCGAAGACCTCGGCCAACTGCTCGGGGACGGCGTTGAAGTCCGGGATCAGCAGCTCGACGCCGCAGCCGGGCTGCAGGGCGTGGATCTGCCGGACGGTCTCGGCGTACAGCCAGGCGCCGCCGTCGGGCAGGTCGTCGCGGGCGACACCGGTGATGGTGGCGTAGCGCAGGCCCATCGAGACCACCGACTCGGCGACCCGACGCGGCTCGTCGGCGTCGAACTCGGCCGGCTTGCCGGTGTCGATCTGGCAGAAGTCGCAGCGCCGGGTGCACTGGTCGCCACCGATGAGGAAGGTGGCCTCCCGGTCCTCCCAGCACTCGTAGATGTTGGGGCAGCCGGCCTCCTGGCAGACGGTGTGCAGCCCCTCGCGCGAGACGAGCCCGCGCAGCTGGGTGTACTCCGGGCCCATCTTGGCCTTGACCTTGATCCATGGCGGCTTGCGCTCGATCGGCGTCTCGGCGTTGCGCGCCTCGATGCGCAGCAGCCGACGCCCCTCGGGGGCCGCTGTTGCGCTACGCGCTGCCTGGCCGGTCGTCGGCGCGGAGTGCTCGATCGTCACGAAAACGAGCCTACGCCGGACGGCCGTCGTCTATGTGCGTCAGGCGACCGGCGTCACGCCGCAGACGTTGTGACGCCGGACACCGGGCTGCGGAAAATGGGCGTCACACGCGACGGATCCGGTGCTAGGTTCAGCGCCAACAGCGACGACGGAGCCGAGTAGCGCGCCGACCCGCCAGTGCAGAGAGCCGCCGGTGCTGAGAGGCGGTCTGGCGCCGGTGCGTGAAGACCCTCCCGAGCTGCGGGCAGAACGGCGGAGACGCCCAGTAGAGCCCGCCCGGCTGGCCCCGGTCATCAGGCGACGAACGAGGCCCCCGCCGCGGCGGGGGCGAAGGTGTGGTGGCACCGCGAGGTTCCCGCTCGCCCACACCTCCCTGGGGCTGATGCGATGTCACCGCCCCGGTGGCGGCGTCGCGATCGACCGAGGAGCAGCCCGTCATGCAACGAACCCTGTCCCACCAACTGCCCGCCCACGCCGGCGACACCGTGCGGATCGCCGGCTGGGTGCACCGCCGCCGCCTGCTCAAGTCGGTGGTGTTCCTGATCGTGCGGGACGCCGCCGGCCTGGCCCAGGTCGTCGTCACCGACCCGGCGACCCGCACGCAGCTGGAGAGACTCACCGAGGAGACGGTCGTCGAGGTCACCGCCACGGTCACCGCGAACGACACGGCGCCCGCCGGGGTCGAGCTGACCGACCCGACGGTACGTCCGCTCGGCCCGCCCGCCGTGCCGCCCCCGTTCGACCTGTACCGGCCGGCGCTCACCGCGAGCCTGCCCACCCAGCTCGACAACGCCCCGACCGCCCTGCGCCATCCGAGCCGCTCGGCCGCGCTGCGGATCTCGGCGGCGACGGTGGCCGGCTTCCGGGCCACCCTCGACGCCCGGGACTTCGTGGAGGTCCACACGCCGAAGGTGGTCAGCTCCAGCACCGAGAGCGGGGCGAACGTGTTCGCGCTGGACTGGTTCGGCCGTCCCGCGTACCTGGCCCAGTCGCCGCAGTTCTACAAGCAGCTGATGGTCGGCGTCTTCGAACGCGTCTACGAGGTGGGGCCGGTCTTCCGGGCCGAGCCGCACGACACCGTCCGGCACCTCGCGCAGTACACGTCGCTCGACGTGGAGCTGGGCTTCGTCGCCGACCATACCGACGTCATGCGGGTGCTGCGCGACGTGCTGGCCGGAATGCTGGGGGCGGTGGGCGAGCGGGCCGCCGGTGCCCTGGCGACGCTGGACGTCACGCCGCCGCAGGTGCCGGCGGAGATCCCGGCGGTGCACTTCACCGACGCGCTGGAGATCGCCGGCGCGCCCGCCGACGAGCCGGACCTCGCGCCCGCCCACGAACGGGCGCTGGGCGAGTGGGCCCGCCGCGAACACGGCTCCGACTTCCTGTTCGTCACCGGCTACCCGATGGCCAAGCGGCCGTTCTACACCCACCCGGACCCGGCGAGGCCCGCGTACTCGAACGGTTTCGACCTGCTGTTCCGTGGTCTGGAGCTGGTCACCGGCGGGCAGCGGCTGCACCGGCACGCCGACTACCTGGCGGCGCTCGCGGCCCGGGGCGAGCCGGTCGAGCCGTACGCGGGATACCTGGACGCGTTCCGGCACGGCATGCCGCCGCACGGAGGCTTCGCCATCGGCCTGGAACGGTTCGTGGCGCGCCTGGTCGGCGCGGCCAACGTCCGGGAGGTCACCGCGTTCCCACGTGACCTGCACCGGCTCACCCCGTAGGACGGGACGCCGGTTGTGCGCTCAGACCTCGGTCAGGGTGGACAGCCGGCGTTCGACCACCGGCAGCACGTCGGCCACGGTGATCGGGCGGCCCAACTCGGCGGTGAGCGAGGTGACGCCGGCGTCGCGGATGCCGCACGGCACGATCCGGTCGAAGTACGCCAGGTCGCAGTCGCAGTTGATCGAGAAGCCGTGCAGGGTGACGCCCCGGGCCACCCGGATGCCGATGGCGGCCACCTTGCGGGCCGGCCCCCGGTCGTCCTCGGGCACCCAGACACCGCTGCGCCCCTCGACCCGGCCGGCGGCCAGCCCGAACTCGGCGCACACGTCGATCAGCAGCTCCTCCGTACGCCGGACGTAGGCGACCACGTCCACCGGGTCGGGCAGCCGCAGGATCGGGTAGCCGACCAGCTGCCCCGGCCCGTGCCAGGTGATCTTGCCGCCGCGGTCCACGTCGACGACCGGGGTGCCGTCCATCGGCCGGTCCCACGGCTCGGTGCGCTTGCCCGCGGTGTAGACGCTCGGGTGCTCCAGCAGCAGCACGGTGTCGCCGCGCTCGCCAGCCACCACCGACTCGTGCAGGCGGCGCTGCTCGTCCCAGGCGGCCTGGTAGTCGAGCAGGCCGGCGCGGACGGCCGTCAGGCCGGAGGTCGTCGTTGTCACGGCGTCCAGCCTAGTCCCGCGCAGGGCTCCGATCCCTGGTGAGCCGCCTCACCAGGCCGGGTCAGGCCGGTGGGATGCGCCAGAGCCAGACGTCGTCGACCCGTTGCGGGTCACCGAACAGGGCGGTGGCGGTACGCCGGACCGCGTCCTCGTCGACTCCGAACTTCGCGCCGTGCACCTCGTCGGCGAGCACCACCGTCTCGATCCGCCAGTGCCGCAGGTCCGACTGGACTTCCCGGATCGTGCCGTCGGTGATGATCGGCACCAGTCCGGTGCGGCCGGCCTGGTCCATCAGGGCGCTCAGGGTGCGTGGCACCGGTCCGATCCGGCCCCGCCCGTCCGGCCCGCCCGGCCCGAGGAAGAAGCCGCCGGGAATGCGGAACTCGCCCTGCCGGTGCGACAGCGCGTACGCCTGCCAGCGTTGACCGTCCGGGTAGATGTCCACGGTCAGCGGCACCGGCGTGAGCACCCCGTCCGGCGAGACGAACTGCCGCCAGGTGCCGGACGTGATGAACTGCGGAATGGGCTCCCGCTCGTGGGTCAGCAGCGGGGTGGGCAGCAGCGGCAGCAGGGCCACCGCGAACCCGAGCGCCCAGGCCAGCTCCGTGGATCGGTGCCGTGGGGGCGTCGTGCGCAACTGGTCGACGGTGTACGCCAGCAGCACCCCGATCACCGGCGCGACCACCAGGGCCAGCCGGGCGGGCAGTGCCGCGTTCACCACCGGCAGTTGGCCGAGCAGGTCGAACGGCATCGGCAGGTCGGTACGCCGCCCGTCGACCTTCGCGACCGGCCCGAAGGAGAGCACCGTGAAGACCAGCGCGAGGACACCCAGCGCCCAGAGGGTGGCGCGGCGGCCGGGGTCGGCCCGACGCCAGAGCGCGACGAAGCAGACCACGGTGAGCACGAGCAGTCCGACGCCGAAGAACGAGTTCTCCTCGGTCGGGTTCGGCGCCAGCGAGGTGCCCAGCCCGACCTCGCCGGCCAGCGAGCGGCGCGGGAACGCCGCGAACGCGGCGATGTCCTCGGAGTGGATCACCGGGTCGAAGCCGGTGCCGTGGAACCGCTGCGGCCCGGCGAAGTGCAGCCACAACGGGTACGACAGCAGCACCCCGGCCACCACGGCGGTCACCGCGAGCCCGCGTACGAAGGTGGGCAGCGCGGCACGGGCCTCGGCCCGCCGGGCCGGGTGCAGCGCCCAGACGGCGACGAAGACACCGAGCGCGAGCGCGGCGAAGAAGAGGCCCTCGGCGGCGATCGAGAAGGCCACCGCCACCAGCACGCCGAGGATCACCCCGTCGCGCAGCCAGTGCGCGGGGCGGCGCAGCGCGAACAGCCGCCAGATCAGCAGCGGCACCAGCCAGCCGGCGGTCCAGTTCAGGTGGGCGTTGGCGTGCGACACCATGCCGGGGGAGTAGGCGATGAACAGGCCGCCCACCCCGGCGGCCAGCCGGCTGCGCACCAGGTGCCGGGAGAGCAGCCAGTACCAGGCCAGCGCCGTGGCGAACAGGTTCAGGGTGAGGATCACCAGGAACGTCGACGGCGCCCCGATCAGGTACGTGAGGGGGGCGAAGACCACCGCGTACACCGTGATCGAGGTGTTGACGGCGAGGTTGACGCCGTCCGGGACGTTGATCAGGTACGTGAAGAACGGGTTGTCCCCGTGGCTGACCGCGTGCCCGCCGAAGGCCAGCAGCCACTCGAAGAGCGCCTGGTCGCTGGAGTTGACGGTGATGGTGCGCACGTTCGGGTTCCGCCACAGGCCGCTGGTCACCCAGACGGCGAGTGCGAGCGCCACGAGCGCGACGATCAGGTCGGCCCGGTGGTCCCGGACGGCACGCGGAGGTGACGCGGGTGCGGGCCCGGTGGCCAGCGACGGGGAGGACGGCACGCAGCGGACGTTACCAACCGGACCTGGACGGGCCGGTCATACCTGCAAGGAGGGGACGGGTGTTGTTGGCCGGAGGTCGGCCCGGCGGTCGATGGTTCGGGGTACACAACGGTCGTCGTGAATGTGTGAGTGTGCGCCATGTCATAGCAGCGACACATCGACGTAACGTCTCGGCAATTCGACCGTGACCCAGTTCACAGTCCGCCCCCTCAGGAGGCCGCCGTGCGCCGCTCCTCATCCACCCTCAACCGGCTGCTCGGTGCGGTCGCCGGGCTCGTCCTCGCCGCAGCGGGCGCGATCACCCTCGCCACACCCGCCCAGGCCGCCACCCTCACCCAGGTCACCGGGTTCGGCTCCAACCCGGGCAACCTCGCCATGTACGCCTACCGGCCGGACAACCTGCCGGCCAACTCCCCGGCCGTGGTGCTGCTGCACGGCTGCACCCAGAACGCCTCCGGCTACTTCGCCAACTCCGGCTGGCAGAAGTACGCCGACCAGTGGAAGTTCGCCCTGATCGTCGCCCAGCAACCCTCCGGCAACAACGCCAACTCCTGCTTCAACTTCTTCGAGGCGGGGGACACCGCCCGGGGTCAGGGCGAGGCACTGTCGATCAAGCAGATGGTCGACCACGCCAAGGCGAACTTCGGGGTCAACGGCTCCCGGGTCTACGTCAGCGGCCTCTCCGCCGGCGGGGCGATGAGCGCCGTCATGCTCGCCACCTACCCGGACGTCTTCGCCGCCGGGTCGATCATCGCGGGCATCCCGTACCGCTGCGCCACCAGCATGGTCAACGCGTTCAGCTGCATGAACCCGGGCGCGGACAAGACCCCGGCCGCCTGGGGCGACCTGGTCCGCGGCGCGTACTCCGGCTACACCGGCCCCCGGCCGCGGGTGGCCATCTGGCACGGCACCTCGGACACCACGGTCACGCCGCTCAACGGCACCGAGTCGCGTGACCAGTGGACCAACGTGCGGGGGATCTCGCAGACCCCGACCAGCACCTCGTCGCTGCCCGGCAATACGAGTTTGGAGGTGTACGGCAACGACGAGGTACGCCTCTACCGGGTCTCCGGAATGGGCCACGGCACCCCGGTCGACCCGGGTTCCGGTGCCGATCAGTGCGGCAACGCGGCCGCCTACTTCCTGGACACCATCTGCTCGACGTACCGCGACGCGCTCTTCTTCGGCCTGAACGGCGGCGGCACCGACCCGACCCCGACCCCGACGGCCACGCCGACCCCCACCCCGACCCCCACCCCGACCCCCACCCCGACCCCGACGCCGACCACGCCGCCGACCTGCGTGACGGCCAGCAACTACGCGCACGTGACGGCGGGTCGGGCGTACCAGTCCGGCGGCTACGCCTATGCCAACGGCTCCAACCAGCGAATGGGCCTCTACAACACCTTCTACACCACCGCCCTGAAGCAGACCGCCCCCAACTACTGGGTAATCGGCTGCTAACCCCGCCCCGATTGGTTGATCAAGAGGTTTGCGTCAGAATCCGGCTCCCGGATGACGCAAACCTCTTGATCACCACATGGTGGTCAGGCGGTTAGGGCCGCGTGGAGGGCTTTCGGGAGGGTGGGGTGGTGGAACGGGTAGCTGGCCTGGGTCAGGATGCCGGGGAGGACTCTGGTGCTGGTGAGGGCCTCGTGTGCGAAGCCGCCGAGGGCCACCTTGAGCGCCAGGGCGGGGATCGGGATGATCGCCGGGCGGTGCAGCTGCCGGGCCAGTTCCTTGGTGAACTCGGCGTTGGTCACCGGGTGCGGCCCCACCACGTTGACCGGGCCGGCGATGTCGTCCCGGGCCAGCAGGAAGAGGGTCGCGTCCAGCCAGTCCGCCATCGAGATCCAGGGCAGCCACTGCCGGCCGCTGCCCAACCGGCCGGCGATGCCCAGCTTGAACGGCAGCAGCTGCGGCTTGAGCAGCCCGCCGTCACGATGCAGCGGCAGGCCGGTGCGGAGCCGCACCACGCGTACCCCGGCGTCCTCGGCCGGCCGGGTCGCGGCCTCCCAGACCCGGCAGACGTCGGCCAGGAAGCCCTCCCCGGCGGGCGCGTCCTCCTCGACCACCCGGTCGCCGGTGTTGCCGTACCAGCCGACCGCCGACGAGTTGAGCAACGCCCGAGGTCGGTCGGCGGCCGGCAGCCCGGCGATGGTGGTCGCGAGGGTGCTGCTGCTGTCCACCCGGCTGGAGCGGATCAGCCGCCGGTAGTCGTCGTCCCAGCGCTTGTCACCGACACCCGCGCCGGCCAGGTTGACCACCGCGTCCGACCCGGCGACCGCGGCCGGGTCGAGCTGACCGGCGGCCGGGTCCCACTGCTGCTCCTGCGGGCCGTTCGGCGCCCGACGGACGAGCCGGGTGACCTGGTGCCCGTCGGCGGCGAGCCGGTCACTCAACCGGGTGCCGAGAAAGCCGGACGCGCCGGCCAGAAGGATCCGCATACCCCCATCTTCGTCCAGAACACCGCCCCCGGACGCACCCCCGCCCGCACTCCCCGCGCCGACCTTGCAGTTTCTGTCGCCGTTCTGCCCGGCCACGTCCGTTCTGTCGGGACAGAAACTGCACGATCGACGAGGGTCAGGCCGGGCGCAGGTCCGCGAGCAGGCGCTCCACCTCGGCGTACGCCTCGGGGCTCAGCGGGCCTCGCTCCAGGGTTTTCAGGTTCTCCTCGGCTTGGGCGACCGTGCGCAGGCCGGGAATCGGGACGGTACGCGGGCTGCGGGCCAGCAGCCAGCCGAGCGCGCCCTGCGCGAGGGTCCGTCCGTCGGCGGTGAGCGCGGCGCGCACCTGCTCGACACGGGCCGCCCAGCGTGGCGTCGGCCGGCCATCGGTGAACCACTGGAGCCACTCGGGAGGCCGCCCCCGTACGTCGTCCGCGTCGAGCGTCCGGGTCGAGCCGGTGAGCAGCCCCATCGCCAGCGGCCCCCGGTTGAGGCTGGCCAGGTCGTGACGGTCGCAGACCGCCAGCACCGCCGCGTTGTCGCTGAGCACCGACTCGTCGTGCTGGATGGCGGCGCAGTGCGCGCCGGCCGCCGCGAACGCCTCCGCCGACGCGGGGTTGTCGGTGCTCCAGCCGTACGCCCGGATCTTGCCCTGGTCGACCAGGTCCTCCAGGGTGCCGACCAGGTCGAGCGCGGCGGGCGCCGGCAGCGCGTTGATGTGCAGTTGGTAGAGGTCGACGTGGTCGGTGCCGAGGCGGCGCAGGGAGTCCTCCAGGCTGCGAACCGCGAACGCCGGGCTGGCCTCGGTGCCGAGTGCCCGGCGGGTCGCCTCGTCGCTGACGTTGCCGAACTTGGTGGCGATCACCGCGCGGTCCCGGCGGCCGGAGAGCGCCCGGCCGAGGATCCGTTCGCTGTGCCCGGCGCCGTAGTTGCTGGCGGTGTCGAACAGGGTCACCCCGAGGTCGAGCGCCCGGTGGATGGTGCGGATCGACTCGTCGTCGTCGACCTCGCCCCAGCCGAACGGCTGCCCGTCGTCGCCCCAGAGTGGGCCGCCGATCGCCCAGCACCCCATGCCGATGGCGCTCACCTCGATGCCGCTGCGTCCCAGCGTGCGTGTCGTCGTCATGCGGACCACCCTCCGACCTGGAGTGTGCTCCAGGTCAAGGGCTAGCATCTCGGCATGACCGGTTACGCCCCGTCGGAGGCCGCCCGGCGCAGCGGCTTCAGCCTGGACACCCTGCGGTACTACGAGAAGATCGGCCTGCTGGCCGACGTGGAACGCACGACGGGCGGGCAGCGGGTCTTCACCGACGACGACCTCGGCTGGCTGGTGCTGTTCCGCTGCCTGCGCGACACCGGCATGCCGATCGCCCAGATGCGCCGCTACGCGTCTCTGGCCCGCGAGGGCGACCACACCGTCGACGAGCGGCGGGAGCTGCTGTTGCGCCACGCCGAGCAGGTGGAGGAGCAGATGCGCCTGCTCCAGCGCCAGTACGACCACCTCCGCGAGAAGATCCGCTTCTACGAGCGCCTGCCCGGCCCGCAGCCCGAGGTCGGCCAGCCCGAGGTCGGCCAGCCCGAGGCCACGCTGCGCTAGGTAGGCCGGCCGTCAGTCGGCGGGTCGGGTCAGGCCGAGCAGGTCTTCGGCGTGACCGGGTTGGCCGGTGAGCGCGTCCAGCGCGGTCACGAGTCGCTTCTCCTCGTACCGGAAGTGCGACTCCAGCAGCGCGGCCAACCCGTCCAACTCGGCGCGTACCTGGGCCGCCGGCATCGGCGTGTCGGTGCCCAGCAGATCCTCGACGCGGTGCAGGATTCCCGCCACCACCTCGTGGTCGGTGATCAGGTTCGCGATGACCGGGCGTAGCTCGGGGACCTGGTCGGCCAACAGCCGGAACGCTCCCTCGTCCTCGCCGGTGTGGTGGCGGCTCAGGGCGGCGCAGAAGGTCAGGCAGTGTGCGCGCAGGTCCCGTGACCGGTCGGGATGGTCGGGGTGGTCGAGGCCGTCCCGGAGGCGGGCAAGCTCCGTACTGAGCCAGAGATGAATCTCGATCATCTGGTTGCCGACGGCGGCGAGCCGGTCGGCCGGTGAACTCTTCGGGTGCACGTTCGTCCCATGCTGTCCCCGCGCCTCCATGCCCACGGCGGCCTTCGTGCCGGGTGCACCGCGACGCTGGCCGGGGAGTCTATCCCGGCGGGCTCACGGCGTGGTGGGCTCGTCGGTCTCCCGGACGTCGTGCCAGCGCGCACGCCACGCGGCCTCGTGGGCCTCGTGGCTGGTTCGCTCCTGGAAGACGACGGCGCGCAGCGCGTGCCGGGACTTCGACATCACCAGCACCTCCACGGCGACCAGCGCCACGCAGATCACGGTCGCCAGGGTGAGCGCGCCCAGCGCGGGCAGGTGCTGGCCGATCGGCAGGGCGACCGTCAGCGCCGCGATGACGCCGACGCGGGTCCAGGTGACGGTGTGCAGGGTACGGAGCTGGAACAGGATGTTGACGGCGTAGTAGCAGATCAACCCGCCGAAGAGCATCGGTACGGCCGGTCCCTCGATCCGTTCGGTGATCCCGCCGGCGGGGTCGGTGATGTGGTGCAGGATCTCCTCGTTGCCGATGGAGAACAGGATCACCCCGGCGATCATGGGCAGGTAGAGGTACGCGTACGCGTCGCGGGCCATCGCCACCCGGGGGCTGCCCTCGGCCGCGTGCAGGGCGATCCGGGCGGCCGGACCGATGAAGTCGAAGTGCGCCCACCAGAGGGCGGCGGTGACCACGATGCTGAGCGTGGCTGCCGCCACCGCCGGCCAGGTGACCGGCTTGCCGAGCAGGTTGCCGCCGACGCCCGTGGAGATCACCGACTCACCCAGCGCGATGATCAGGATGAGGTCGTAGCGTTCGGTCCAGTGCTCGGCGCTGGTCACCCCCCAGCCCCAGGTGCCCACGATGAAGCCGGTGGCGTACTGGACGACCACGACGGTGATCCACAGGCAGTCGCGGACCAGCGCCGCCCGGCCGGGGTCGTCGATCAGGGGCGGGACGAGTGCGGCGGCCAGCAGCAGGACGATGCTGGCCGCCAGCTCGGGGGCGAACCGCCGTAGTTGCCGGCGTTCCTGCGGGCTGTCCCGCACGACATGCTGATAGAGGACCCAGTGGATGCCGCGGACCACCACGTAGCTGATGGCCACCAGCATCGGGCCGGCGGTGCTGCCCTTCGGGTCGCTGAATGCCTGCGGCAGCGCCAGCGCAAACGCGAACAGGGCGGCCATCGCCACCACCATGAGCACCGGGACGTAACCCTCGCCGAGCCGGACCCGGGTGGCGACCAGGCTGTGCACGACCCAGCACCACCAGAGCACGGCGAGCACCAGGCCGGCGTGCAGCAGTTGCCGGCCGGAGATGTTCGCGGCGGTGGCCCGGGTGATGATGAAGAACGAGAAGACGAAGACCAGGTCGAAGAAGACCTCGAACTTGTCCACCCGGGCGCCGGGGGCGATCGGGACGGCCGGTCCCAGTTGCCCGCCCCGCCGGTAGCCGCCCACGGTCCCACTCTGGCAGCGTCCGGCCTGCTCGGAGGCAGGAACCGGTCAGTCCGTCCGGCGGTGGCGCAGGCCGTCCATCAGCAGGTCGAGCAGGCGGTCGGTCTGGTCGCGTTCGCCGGCGGCGAGGCTGATCCCGCTGAGGCCGGCCAGCACGTCGGCGACGTCGACGTCGGCCCGCACGGTGCCGGCTGCGCCGCCCGCGGTGAGCGGCCGGCCGAGCGCCTCCAGCAGGCGGTCGCGGCTCTGGACGTACGGATTGGCACCGGAGGCGATCACCAGGCGGAGGGCGTCGGCCATGCCCCGCTTGGTGGCCAGGTAGTCGACGAACCGGGACATCCAACAGCGTTACCTCCGGGCCGGGGCGGGAAAACGCCTGGACCGCGGCCTCCAGCAGCCGCTCGCGGTTGCGCAGCGCGTCCGCCCGCATGCCGCCCTCCCCGGACAAGGATGGATCATGACGACGAGCAACCCGATCACCACTTCGTTCGGCCCGCACTCCACCGCCATGGACGTGATCAAGGGCATCGACCTCGTCGGGCGGCGGGTGATCGTCACCGGCGGATCGTCCGGCATCGGCGTGGAGACCGCCCGTGCCCTGGCCAGCGCCGGCGGGGAGGTCACCCTGGCCGTCCGCAACACCGACGCCGGCCGGAAGGCCGCCGACGACATCACCGCCACCACCGGCAGCGACCACATCCTCGTCGCCCCGCTCGACCTCGCCGATCAGGGCTCGGTCGCCGACTTCGTGGCCAACTGGGACGGCCCGCTGCACATCCTGGTCAACAACGCCGGCATCATGGCCGCACCCCTGAGCCGGACACCGCAGGGCTGGGAGATGCAGTTCGCCACCAACCACCTCGGGCACTTCGCGCTCGCCACCGGGCTGCGCCAGGCGCTCGCCGCCGCGGACGGGGCCCGGATCGTCTCGGTCAGCTCCGCCGCCCACCTGCGCTCACCGGTGGTCTTCGACGACATCCAGTACGAGCGCCGGGAGTACGAGCCGTGGCAGGCGTACGGGCAGTCGAAGACGGCCAACGTGCTGTTCGCCGTGGAGGCGACCCGCCGCTGGGCGGACGACGGCATCCTCACCAACTCGCTGATGCCCGGCGCGATCCGGACCAACCTCCAGCGCTACGTCAGCGAGGAGGAGCTGAACCGGCTGCGCTCGGGCAACGCGGCAGCCTGGAAGAGCGTCGAGCAGGGTGCCGCCACGTCGGTGCTGGCCGCCGCGTCGCCGCTGCTCGACGGTGTCGGCGGGCGCTACTTCGAGGACTGTCAGGAGGCCGCCCCCGCCACGCCCGGCGGGCGGACGGGCGTCGCCGAGTACGCCCTGGACCCGGAGGCCGCCGAGCGGCTCTGGGAGGTGTCGACAGCCCTGCTGAAGGGCTGAGCACCGGACAATGAAGGGCTGAGCACCGGACGATGAAGGGCTGAGCACCGGACAACGGAAAGGGCGCCCCGGTCGACGACCGGGGCGCCCTTTCGGCGTTGACGCAGGATCAGGCCAGACCCAGCTCCGACTCGAAGTTGCCGGCCTCCAGCCGCTCCTTGACCGAGGTCAGGAAGCGGGCCGCGTCGGCGCCGTCGATCAGGCGGTGGTCGTAGGACATGGCCAGGTAGACCATCGACCGGACCGCGATGACCTCGCCCAGGTCCGGGTCGTTGACCACGACCGGACGCTTCACCACGGCACCCGTGCCGAGCATCGCCGACTGCGGCGACGGCACGATCGGGGTGTCGAAGAGGGCGCCCCGGCTGCCGGTGTTGGTCAGCGTGAAGGTCGCCCCGGCCATCTCGTCCGGAGTGATCTTGTTGGCCCGGGTGCGCTCGGCCAGGTCGGCGATCCGCTTGGCGATGCCGCCCATGTTGAGGTCACCGGCGTTGTGGATGACCGGCACGAGCAGCCCGCGCTCGGTGTCCACGGCGATGCCGAGGTGCTCGGCGGCCGGGTACGTGATCGTGCCGCCCTCCAGGTCCATGCTGGCCTGGATGATCGGGTGCGTCTGGAGCGCCTCGATGGCGGCGAGAGCGAAGAACGGCAGGAAGGACAGCTTCACGCCGTGCTTGGCCTGGAACGAGTCCTTGGCCTGGGTCCGCAGCTTGGCGACCCTGGTGACGTCGACCTCGACGACCGTGGTCAGCTGCGCCGTCTCGTGCAGCGACTGCTGCATCCGCTTGGCGATGGTCGCGCGGATCCTCGGCAGCTTCTCCGTGGTGCCCCGCTTGGCGCTGGGCTGCGGCTTGGCGGCCGGCTTCGCCGCGGCGGCCGACGGCGCGGCGGCCGGCTGAGCCGCCGGAGCCGGCGCGGCCTTGGCGGCCTTGGCCTTCTCGGCCGCGTCGAGGACGTCCTGCTTGCGGATCCGGCCACCCACGCCGGTGCCGTTGAGCGTGGACAGGTCGACGCCGTGCTCGCTGGCCAGCTTGCGCACCAGCGGCGTGACGTACCCGGCAACCTCCTCGCCGCCACCCTGCGCGGGCGCGGACGGGCGCGGCGGCGTCGACGTCGGCGCGGACGGCTGCGCGGCCTGCTCGGTCTTCGCCGGCTGCGCCGAGCTCTCGGTCTCCGCGGCCGGCTCGTTGTACGACATGCCCGGCGTCGGCTCCTCGACCTTCGCCTCCGGCTTCGGCTCGGCCTTCGGCGCCGGCGCGGCCTCCGCCGTCGGCTCGGGCTTCGGCTCGGGCTTCGCCTGGGCGGGCGCACCACCGGCGACGCCGATGATGGCCAGGTCGGCACCGACCGCCGCGGTCTCGTCCTCGGCGACCTTGATCTCCAGCACGGTGCCCGCGACCGGAGACGGGATCTCGGTGTCCACCTTGTCGGTGGAGACCTCCAGCAGCGGCTCGTCGACCTCGATGGTCTCGCCGACCTGCTTGAGCCAGCGCGTCACCGTACCCTCGGTGACGCTCTCACCCAGGGCCGGCATCTTCACCGCGGTGCCCTCGCCCGACGACGCGGGGGCGGGCGCCGGCGCCTCGGCCGGTGCCTCGTCCTGCGCGACCTCGTCGGCGGTGCCCTCGGCGGCGGCCGTCGGCTCGGTGACCGGCTCGACCGACTCGGCCGGGGCCTGCTGCTGCTCCTGCGGGGCGGCCTCGCCGCCACCGGTCGACTCGCCCTCACCGGCGATGACGGCCAGCTCGCTGCCGACCTCGGCGGTCTCGTCCTCGCCGACCACGATCCGGCTCAGCACGCCCGCCGCGGGCGACGGGATCTCGGTGTCGACCTTGTCGGTCGAGACCTCGAGCAGGGGCTCGTCGACCTCGACCGTGTCGCCCTCCTGCTTGAGCCAGCGCGTGACGGTGCCCTCGGTGACGCTCTCGCCGAGCCGGGGCATGGTGACCGATACCGGCATGTTCTCCAGACTCCTTCATTCCCCTTGGGGGATCTTCGCCCGTCGCCGGACGCCGCGGTTTGGGTGATCAGGCGTGCGCGTGCAGCGGCTTGCCGGCGAGGGCCAGGTGCGCCTCGCCCAGGGCCTCGTTCTGGGTCGGGTGGGCGTGCACGAGCTGGGCGACCTCGGCGGGGTACGCCTCCCAGTTGTAGATGAGCTGCGCCTCACCGATCAGCTCACCCACCCGGGCGCCGACCATGTGGACGCCGACGACCGGGCCGTCCTCGACCCGGACCAGCTTGACGAAGCCGGTGGTCTTGAGGATCTGGCTCTTGCCGTTGCCGCCGAGCGAGTAGTTGTACGCCTGGACCTTGTCGGCCCCGTACTGCTCCTTGGCCTTCGCCTCGGTGAGACCCACCGACGCCAGCTCCGGGTCGCAGTAGGTGACCCGCGGGATGCCCACCTCGTCGATCACGGCCGGGGTCTGCCCGGCGATCTCCTCGGCGACGAAGATGCCCTGCTGGAAGCCGCGGTGCGCGAGCTGGAGACCGGGCACGATGTCGCCGACCGCGTAGACGTTCGGCACGCTGGTGCGCAGCCGCTCGTCGGTCAGCACGTAACCGCGGTCCATCTTGACGCCCTGCTCCTCGTACCCGAGGTTGGCGGTGTTCGGGCCGCGACCGACGGCGACGAGCAGCAGCTCGGCCTCGACGGTCTCGCCGCCGGAAATGGTGAGCTTGACGCCGTTCTCGGTCTTCTCGACCTTCTCGAACGGCTTGCCGACCTTGAAGTTGATCTTCCGCTTGCGGAACGCCCGCTCCAGCGCCTTCGACGACTCCTCGTCCTCGGCGGCGACCAGCCGGGGCAGCGCCTCGACGATCGTCACGTCCGCGCCGAAGGACTTCCACACGCTGGCGAACTCGACGCCGATCACGCCGCCACCCAGGACGATCACCGACGACGGCACGCGGTCCAGGGTCAGCGCGTGGTCGCTCGTGATGATCCGCTCGCCGTCGACCTCCAGGCCGGGCAGGCTCTTGGCGTACGAGCCGGAGGCCAGGATCAGGTTGCGCCCGGTGTAGCGCTTGCCGTCGACCTCGACGACGTTCGTGCCGACCAGCTTGCCGGCGCCGGCCACGAAGGTGATGTTCTTCGAGCCGCCCACCAGGCCCTGCAGGCCCTTGTACAGGCGGGAGATCACGCCGTCCTTGTACGAGTTGACCCCGGCCATGTCGACGCCCACCAGCTCGGCCTTCACACCGAACTGCTCCGACTCGCGGGTCTGGTCGGCGACCTCGGCCGCGTGCAGCAGCGCCTTCGTCGGGATGCAGCCGTTGTGCAGGCAGGTGCCGCCGAGCTTGCCCTTCTCGATCAGCGCGACCGAGAGGTCCAGCTGGGCGGCGCGCAGCGCCGCCGCGTAGCCGCCGCTGCCACCTCCGAGGATGACGATGTCGAAGGTCGCTTCGTTCGGCTCGCTCACGTCCAACTCCCAGGTCGCGTCACTGCATTCGGGGGTCACTACGGGTTAACACGGACACACCCCACCTCGGTCATCTTGTCACCACTGGGCACGGGGTGCGTAGTGAGGTGCCCAACGACACGTCATCGACACGTACCCTTGGCTCCGTTGTCGATGACGTCAGGTGGGGGAGAGGTCCGGTGGGGTTGTTCCGGCGCCGCAAACAGGCGCGTGTGCCGAGTCACGACCGCGCGGCCGACCGAGGCGATCTGACCCACCTGGAGAACTTCATCCGGAGTCGGCGGGGCGTCGAGGCGTTCATCGAGCCCCGCACGACCGTGACGGAGACCACCGTCATCCTGATCGCCGACGACGGGGAGTGGACCCGCCGGCGGATCGACGGCCCCGACGGCGCCCGGCGCTTCGCGTACCGGATGGGCATCCCTGTGTACGACGTCCGGCTGATGGGCTACCCGCAGCGGATGCGCGACTACAACGAGCGACGCAAGCGCCGCCCCGAACGGTGATCGGGGCGCCCGTCACGACGGGCGCCCCGATCAGCGACATCAGCCGTTGGTGGCGACGTCCTCGACCAGCTGCACCAGGGTGCGGACCGGCACGCCGGTGCCGCCCTTGGTCCAGTAGCCGGTCGGCTCACCGGAGTGGTAGCCCGGCCCGGCGATGTCGATGTGCGCCCAGGCCACGTCGTCGGCCACGAACTCGCGCAGGAACACGCCGCCCTGCAGCATGTGACCGGCCCGGTCCATCCCGGCGTTGACCTGCGAGATGTCCGCCACGTCGGAGTCCATGCCCTTGCGCACGTCGTCCGGCAGCGGCATCGGCCAGGCCGGCTCGCCGACCGCGTCGCCGACCACCCGGACCCGCTCGCACAGCTCCGGGGTGCCCATCACGCCGGCCATCCGCTTGCCCAGCGCGATCACCTGGCCGCCGGTCAGGGTGGACGTCTCGAACAGGTAGTCGGTGCCGTCCTCGCAGGCGCGGGCGATCGCGTCGGCCAGGACCATCCGGCCCTCGGCGTCGGTGTTGAGGACCTCCACCTTCTTGCCGCTGTACATGCTGATCACGTCGCCCGGCCGGTAGCTGGTGCCCGACGGCATGTTCTCCGCCATCGGCAGGTACCCACTCACCGCCACCGACGGCTTCAGCGCCGCGATCGCCAGCATGGCGGCACCCACCGCGGCGGCGCCCGCCATGTCGGACTTCATCTCCCACATGCCCTGCGCCGGCTTGATCGAGATGCCGCCGGTGTCGAAGGTGATGCCCTTGCCGACCAGCGCGACCCGCTTGCCGTTGCCGCCGCCCTGCGGGGTGTAGGTGAGCTTCACCAGCCGCGGCGGCGCCTCCGAGCCCTGCCCGACCGCGATGATGCCGCCGTACCCGCCGGCGGCCAGCGCCGCCTCGTCCAGCACCTCGACCTCAAGGCCCGCGTCGCGGGCGGCACCGGCCACGGCGTCGGCGAACGACGGCGGGCGCAGCTCGTTCGGCGCGGTGTTCACCCAGTCCCGGCTGAGCCGGACCGCGCCGGCCACCGCCTGCGCCCGGGTGATCTCCGCCTGGGCGCCCGCGTCGCCGGCGTCCGGCACCGCGATCAGCACCTCGGCCACCGGCTCGCGCCGGGTCGGCTGCGGCCGGGTCTTGTAGCCGGCGAACCGGTACCCGCCGAGCAGCGCACCCTCGGCGACGGCGCGCAGCGCGGCCGGCGCGTCCGCGTCGTCCGGCAGCGGCATGGCCAGCGCCACCTTCGGCGCGCCCGCCAGGGCGCGGACGGCCGAGCCGGCGGCACGGCGCAGCGTCTCCGGTGCCGGGGCGGCGCCGGACGGCTCCGCGCCGAGCCCGACCGCGACGACCAGCGGGGCGGTGACCGTGCCCAACGTGGCCAGCTTGATCACCTCGCCCGGGCCACCGGTCGCGCCGAGCAGCGCCAGTGTCTCGGTCAGCTTGCCGTCGAACGCGGCGGCGATGCTCTCCGCGCCGCTGGCGAGCAGGAGGGTGCCGGTGAGGCCGCTGGTGGCGCCCTGCTCTCCGGTCTGGCTGTGCACGCCGATCACGATCGCGTCGACGGCGAGCTCCGCGGGGTCGGTGTCGACCAGGCTCAGGGTGGTGGTGCGGGGCGATGTCACTGAAGCTACTCCGGGCGGGCCGGGCCGGTCGCGGCGTCGCGTACCGGCGATGAAGGTCTCCGGCGGAACCTACCCGCCAGACGTCAGGGCTGTCCCGCCGATCGTGCCGGCAGGGGTCCCGCCGATGCTAACCAGCCACGTTGCCCCCGGTAAGTTGCCACCCATGACCGACGTGACCTCCGACGCCGCCGCGACCCGGCTGCGCCGTTCCCCGCTGCACGAGCGGCACACCGCCGCCGGCGCCAAGTTCGCCCCCTTCGGGGGCTGGGAGATGCCGCTGGAGTACGCCGGAGGCGGAGTGCTCAAGGAGCACACCGCGGTGCGTACCGCGGTGGGGGTCTTCGACGTGTCGCACCTGGGCAAGGCGCGGGTGAGCGGCCCCGGAGCGGCCGACTTCGTCAACGCCTGCCTGAGCAACGACCTGGGCCGCATCGGCCCCGGACGGGCGCAGTACACGCTCTGCTGCGACGACGCCACCGGCGGCGTGGTGGACGACATCATCGCCTACCTGTACGCCGACGACCACGTGTTCCTCATCCCGAACGCCGCGAACACCGCCGAGGTGGTGCGCCGGCTGCGCGCCGCCGCGCCGGAGTCGGTCACCGTCACCGACGAGCACGAGGCGTACGCGGTGCTGGCCGTGCAGGGCCCCCGCTCGGCCGACCTGCTGGGCGCCCTCGGCCTGCCCACCGAGCACGGCTACATGAGCTTCTCCGCGGCCAGCCTCGACGGGGTGGAACTGACCGTCTGCCGCACCGGCTACACCGGCGAGCTGGGCTACGAACTTGTCGTGCCGGCGGAGCACGCGGTGGCCGTCTGGGACGCGCTCAACGCCTTCGGCGAGGCGTTCGGGCTGCGTGCCTGCGGGTTGGCGGCCCGGGACACGCTGCGCACCGAGATGGGCTACCCGCTGCACGGGCAGGACCTCTCGCTGGACATCACGCCGGTGCAGGCCCGCTCCGGCTGGGCGGTGGGCTGGGACAAGCCGGCCTTCTGGGGCCGCGACGCGCTGCTCGCCGAGAAGGCCGCCGGCCCTCGCCGTACGCTGCGCGGCCTGGTGGCCGTCGACCGCGCCATCCCGCGACCGGGAATGACCCTGCACGTGGGCGACGAGCGGGTCGGCGAGGTCACCAGTGGCACCTTCTCGCCGACCCGCAAGCAGGGCATCGCGCTGGCCCTGCTGAACACCGACGCCAACCTGACCGACGGCGACGAGGTCGAGATCGACATCCGAGGCCGCCGCGCCCCCCTGACCCTGCAGAAACCCCCCTTCGTCAACCCCTCAGTGAAGTAACTCCACCCGGGGCCGCACCCCTGTGGTTGATCATGGGGTTGACGGGTCATTCGGAGATCGAACTCACCGTCAACCCCATGATCAACTCTGTCGGCCGGTGGGGGGTGGGGGTTACGGGGTTGGGGTGGGGGGTTCGCCGGAGTCCAGGACGGCCTGGGTCCAGCCGCCTTCGATGACGCCGGTGGCGTCCAGGACGGCCCAATCCACCACGTCGGTGGCCTCCACCACCACGGGGGCGCCGATGCGTACGCTCTGGTCGGTGTTGGCGTCGCTGGCGCTCACCCCGACGATCCGCTCCGGGGTCTCCCACGAGGTGACGCCCGCCCAGACGTACTCCGGGCCGTCGTCGCCGGGCAGGCCGTACTTCACCACCAGCTGCGACTCGGCGGGCAGCCCGCCGGCGACGAACCGTGCCCGCGCGTCGCCCAACGCGGCGCGGGCGGTCGCGACCGCCCGGCTCATCGCGTCACCGGCGCGGGCGTAGCGCACGTCCGGCTGGATTCCGGAGAACAGCGTCGCGCAGGCGGCGGCGTAGTACCGCCCGTCCGGACCGGGATGCCCGGCCGGCGGGCGCAGGCTGAGGAACGAGTCGGCCTCCGGGTCGGTCGCCGGGTCCAGTTCCAGGCGCAGCAGCACCGGCGCGGTCGCGCCATGCTGCTCCGGGTTGCCGTACGCCACCGCGATGTCGTGCCCGGTCACCGTCGCCAGGACCGGCAGCTGCACGAACGCCGGCACCTCCTCGCCGGCGAGCCCGTCGGTCCAGTCCCGCAGGAGCCGCCGCGCCGCCCCGGTCATCACCGCGCCCCAGGCCCGGGTCAGATGGTCGGGCACCCCCTGGGTCTGCAACTCCAGCAGCCCGAAGCGGCGCAGACCCTTGGTGGTGAACCACAGCCCCTCGGTGTCCGAGGAGTACGGCACCAGCACCCAGTCGACCAGCCGGATGCGGCCCTGCTCGTCGGGGAGCGAACGCAACGCGGTGGCCGGGTCGAGGAACTGCAGGCCGAAAACGTCCACCACGTCGCCGTCGACGGACTCGGCGACCGCCGCCGCCACCGCCCGAGCCGCCCACTCGTGCGCCGGCGGCCAACCGGGCCGGTACTCGGCCTGCACCACCACCAGATGTGTCGCCGCCGCCAGCCGCGCCATCTGCGCCTCGGTGGCGCCGAACGCGGTGAGCAGATCCGGCGGCAGTTCGGGGAACTCCGCGATCGGCCGGGTGTCCACGCTCATGAGCGGGCTGTCCAGCATCTGCCGGGCGAGCCCGTGCACCGGCTCGGCCAGCCGGCCGGTCAGCGCCGCCACCGCCGTCTTCGCGCTGACCTTCGGCAGCCCCGCCATCGGCACCAGGTAGGTCGCGCTGAGCGACTCCGGGACCGGTACGGGCAGGAAGTCGTCGGTGATGAGCATGTTCGTTCCCCCGGTGGCCGCGCCGGTGCTGTCGAGGCGAACGCTACCCGGCCGGCCGCGCCGGCTTCAGGCGGACAGCACCAGACCCAGGTAGACCAGCGTGGTGACCACCTCGATGGTGGCGCCGAGCACGTCGCCGGTGATCCCGCCGAGCCGGCGTACCACGTGGCCCAGCAGCGCGACCGCGACGGCGAGCGCGGCGACGACGGCCAGCGGCCCCTGCCACGGGCGGCCCGGCACGGCGGGCACCGCCAGCAGCACGACGGTGACCGCGCCGGCGGCCAGTGCCAGCGGGCCGACCGTGCCGGCGACCAGCGCGCCGAGGCCGTCCGGCCGGGCCGCCGGTACGCCCCGACGGCAGGCCACGGTCACGCCGAGTCGCCCGGCGGCGGTGGCCGCGACCACCGCCGCGAGACACGCCGGCCAGGGCCGGGCGGCCAGGTCGGTGAGCGCCGCCGCCTGCACCAGCAGGACGACCACCAGGGCGACCACCCCGAACGGGCCGACGTCCGGCTTCTTCATGATCTCCAGTGCGGCCGCGCCCCGGCGGTACGAGCCGAGGGCGTCCACGGTGTCGGCCAGCCCGTCCAGGTGCAGCCCCCGGGTGAGCAGGGCCGCGGCGCCCACCGTCACAGTGGCGGCGACCAGCGGTGCGGCGACCGCGCCGACGAGCAGCAGCACACCGGCCAGCAACGCCCCGAGCAGGGCGCCGACCAGCGGGGCGAGCGCCATCGCGGTGCCGGCCACCGGGCGGTCGATCCGCCCGGTGCGCACCGGCAGCGTGCTGAACGTGGTGACCGCCAGTCGGGCGCCAGCGAGGAGCCGCGACTCAGCCGGCACGCCAGCCCGACGCCGGCTGCTCGTCCGCACCGGTGCTGGCCGGGCCCGGCCCGGCCGGCTCCGGCTCGGGGTAGTCCGGCTCGGCGTAGTCCGGCTGGGTCTGGTCCGGCTGCTCGGGCTCGGGCCCGCCGCCGCCCAGCGACGGGTGGGCGGGCAGCGCGGCGGCCAACGCCAGCACCGAGCGCAGCAACGGGAGCGCGACCAGCGCGTTCGCCCCCTCGCCCAGGTCCAGTCGAAGGTCGAGCAGCGGGGTGAGGCCGAGCACGTCGGCGGCCAGCCGCACCGCGGGGTGCCCGCCGTGGTCGGCGAGCAGGCACCAGTGCCGTGCCTGCCCGGCCAGGTCGCGGCTGACCATGCCGGCGGCCAGCCCGACCGGCCCGTCCAGCAGCACCGGCACCCGGCGGGCGGTCGCGCCGAGCAGCACGCCGGTGGCCACCGCCACATCGCCGCCGCCCAGCTCGGCCAGCACGTCCTTGGCGCCGCGCGGCGAACGCCGGGTGCGGTGCAACGCGTCGCGCACCGCCGCGCAGCGGATCATCCAGGCCGCGTCGTCGATCTCACCGGAGTCGGTGATCACCCGGCCGAGCACGGCCGGCGGCTCCGCGCCCGCCGTCGCCGCGAGGACCGCCGCGGCCGCCGCCTCGGTGCCGGCGCCGCACGCCCCCAACACCAGCAGCTGTACGCCGGCGTCGGCGGCCTGCTCGGCCAGCCGCCAGCCGTACCGCAGCGCCGACTCGACCTGCGCGGGGGACAACGCCGGCTCGTCCTCCATGGCCGCCGCGGTCGGGGCGTCCACCACCTGCAGGCTGGCGCCGCTCTCGGCGGCCAGCCGCGCCAACGCGCCCTGCCCGGCGCGGGCCTGCGTGGCCCGGCGCGCCGAGTCACCGGCGATGGTGCCGGCCGACGCCCCGCCGGCGTGGTCGCCGTGCAGCAGCAGCACCCGCACCGAGCCCCAGGCGACCGGCGTCGAGGTGGCCTGCGTGGCGGCGGCGAAGCCGACCACCCGGTCCAGTACGCCCAGCCCGGCGCCGGGCATGTCCAGCGTGGCCAGTCGGTCCACCGCCTGCGGGCCGGTGTACTCGTCGGGCATCG
Source organism: Micromonospora sp. WMMD710 (assembly GCF_029626045.1). Classification (NCBI taxonomy): domain Bacteria; kingdom Bacillati; phylum Actinomycetota; class Actinomycetes; order Micromonosporales; family Micromonosporaceae; genus Micromonospora; species Micromonospora sp. WMMD710. The sequence goes on from NZ_JARUBD010000001.1 coordinate 556,151, forward strand.
GAAGTTCCATGCCCGGCTGGATGACGAGCCCGGTCGCCACCATCGGCAACGCCATCGTCGGTGCGGCCCACGGGTTGCCGGGCTCCTGGTTCGGGGCGGGCGGCGCGGGGTGGGTCAGCACGTCCGGCAGCTGCACCTCGGGGGTCGGCTCGGTGTCGCCCGGGCTCACCGCGACCGGCGCGGTGGCGGTAGCCGGGGCCGCCGGCGCGGGCGAAGCCGCGGTCGGCTTCAGCCAGACCGGCTGGCCGGCGACCACCAGCACCACCGCGTCGCAGGCGTCGGCGACCGCGCGGTTCGCCGCGCCCAGGGCGTCGGTGAACGCCCGACCCAGCGGGGTGGTCGGCACCAGTGACAGCCCCACCTCCGGGCTGACCAGCACCACCCGGGCCGAGCAGGTGCGGATCGCCTCGGCCAGCTCGGCGATGGTCGCCACGTCGTCGGCCGGCTGGTGGTCGGGGTCGAGCAGCACCGTCACCCAGCCGCCCAGGTCGTCCACGAGTAGCGTCTCGTTGGGCTCGGCGGACGCGAGCACGTCGGCCAGCCGGCGTGGGTCCTCGGCGGTCTCCTCGGTGCTCCAGCTGCCCGGCCGTCGGGAGCGGTGCGCCGCCAGCCGCGTCGCCCACTCGGTGTCCTCCGGGTCGCCCTCCGGTGCGGTGGCGAGGTAGCGGACCACCGGCGCGTCGGTGACCAGGGACTCGGCGAACTCCGACTTGCCGGACCGGATACCGCCGAGCACCAGGACCGTGTTCCACCCGTCAACGGACATGCCCGTACCTTAAGGCCGGCCCGGGTCGCTCTGCCTGCCGGCCCGGCGCTCACTTCGGGCCGCCGTACCGGCCTGGATTGATCAACCCTTGGGTCGCGGCGGGGGCGAGCGAGCGGCCGTCCGGCGCGGGGCCGACTACGCTGGCGAGGGTTCGTCCCACGGGGACTTCAGCGGCGAGGGGAGACGCGGCATGGCGTGGAGCTGGCGGTACGAGGGCACGGACGGCCAGACGGTCGAGGGACCGGCGGAGTCGTTCGGCAGCCAGGCCGACGCCGAATCCTGGATCGGTCAGACCTGGCGGGAGCTCGCGGCGTCCGGCGTCACCTCGGTCGCGCTCGTCGAGGACGACCGGGTGGAGTACCGGATGAGCCTGCTACCCACGGCCGAGTGATGGGCTACGACCGGCCGGGCGCCGACGGGCTGGTGCTCGGCGTGCCCAGGGCGGCGTTCCGGCCCAGCCCGGTCTTCCTCGGCCTGGTCGCGCTCCTCGCGGTCAGCGGGGTGCTGACCTGGAACGGGTACGGCAACGTCCGCGTCAACGTGTTCCTGTTCGTGGTCTCCGGTTGGCTGGTCTCGCTGTGCCTGCACGAGTACGCCCACGCGGTGGTCGCCTACCGGGCCGGCGACCGGGACATCGCCCACCGCGGCTACCTGACGCTCAACCCGTTCAAGTACACCCACCCGCTGCTGTCCATCGTGCTGCCGGTGGTGGTCGTGCTGCTCGGCGGCATCGGCCTGCCCGGTGGCGCGGTGTGGGTGGACCGGCACGCCATCCCGGGGCGGCTGCGGCACACCCTGGTCAGCCTCGCCGGACCGGCGACCAACGTGCTGTTCACGCTGGTGCTGGTGCTGGCGGTGCGACTCGGTACGCAGTCCGGCGGCCCGGTGGAGTTCTGGGCCGGGGTGGCGCTGCTGGCGTTCCTCCAGCTCACCGCGAGCGTGCTCAACCTGCTGCCGGTGCCTGGTCTGGACGGCGGCAACATGATCCAGCCGTGGCTCAACCCGCAGTGGCGCAAGATGTACGACCTGTTCGCCCCGTACGGATTCATCCTGCTGTTCGCGCTGCTGTGGAACCCGCGCATCGGCGGCTGGTTCTTCGACGCGGTCTTCGCGGTCGGTGACCTGCTCGGCCTGCCGGCGTGGCTCTACGCCGTCGGCCTCGACCTGATCCGCTTCTGGCAGAGCTGACCCGACCGGGCCGGTCGACGCGAGATCCGCACCGACCGGCCCGGGCTCTCGTCAGGGACGCTGCGCGGGGGACACGGTCTTCGCCGGGTTCCGTTCGGTGACCGGCTCGACGATCTCGTCGATCGCCGTGAGCAACTCGGCGTCGAGCTTCACCCCGGCCGCCTTCACGTTGTCGTGCACCTGCTCGGGGCGGGACGCGCCGATGATCGCCGACGAGACGTTCGGGTTCTGCAGAACCCACGCCACGGCCAGCTGGGGCATGCTCAGCCCGGCCTGCTCGGCGAGCGGCTTGAGCCGCTGCACCCGGGTGAGCACGTCGTCGTTCATGAACCGGGCGATGAAGTTCGCGCCGGACTTCTCGTCGGTGGCGCGGGAACCGGCCGGCGGCGGCTGACCCGGCAGGTACTTGCCGGAGAGCACGCCCTGCGCCATCGGCGACCAGACGATCTGCCCGATGCCCAGCTCCTCGCTGGCCGGTACGACCTCGGCCTCGATGACCCGCCACAGCATCGAGTACTGAGGCTGGTTGGAGATCAGCGGGACGTGCAGCTCGCGGGCGAGCGGGTGGGCGGCGCGCAGCTGCTCGGCGGTCCACTCGGAGACGCCGATGTAGTGCGCCTTACCGGAGTGCACGACGTCGGCGAACGCCTCCATCGTCTCCTCCAGCGGCGTGCTGTGGTCGTACCGGTGGGCCTGGTAGAGGTCCACGTGGTCGGTACGTAGCCGGCGCAGCGAGCCGTCGATCGACTCCATGATGTGCTTGCGGGACAGGCCACGGTCGTTGCGACCCGGCCCGGTCGGCCAGTAGACCTTGGTGCAGATCTCCAGGCCCTCGCGGCGCTCGTTCTCCAGCGCCCGGCCGAGCACGTCCTCGGCCCGGGTGCCGGCGTACACGTCGGCGGTGTCGAAGGTCGTGATCCCCGCGTCCAGGGCGGCCCGCACGCAGGCGAAGGCGGTGTCCTCCTCGACCTGCGAACCGTGGGTGAGCCAGTTGCCGTACGAGATCTCGCTGACCATCAGGCCGGAGCGGCCCAGGTGTCGGAATTTCACGTCCCGACCCTAGCCCCCGGTGGATCACGATCGCCGACCGGCGTCTCAGAGCACCGGGTTCGCGTCGGTGAGCAACCGGTCGATCTCCGCGAGCACCTCGGCCCGGTCGCGGTGCACCGGGTCGATGAGCGGCTCACCCCGGCGGTCCAGCGCACCCCACCGGCCGGTGGCGCTGCCGATGAGGAACGCCACCGGATGGATGACCAGCATCGGATGCGCCGGCGGCACCAGCACCGCACCGGAGCGATCCACCACACCGCGTCGACCCGCCACGTCGACGACGGCGAGACCCTCGTCGGTGAACCCGTCGATCTGCTCGCCGTCGGCCAGCTCGGTGCTGAACCCGTGGTAGCGGGTGGGCACCACGATCCGGCCGTTCCGGTCGACCGCGCCCCACCCCTCACGCCGTACCGCGGCCACCCCGCGCCGGAACGGGCGCACCTCGGCGAAGTTGGGCGGCACCTGCACCGCGCCGGTCGCGTCGATGGCCGTCCAACCGCCGTCGCCGACCACCCACGCCAGGCCGTCGCTGAACGGGCGCGCCATCCGGTACGACGGCTGGATCACCGTCGTACCGAGCAGGTTGATCAGCGACCAGCGGTCGGTGTCCGGGCGCCGGACCCACGCCAGCCCGTCGTGGAACGCCTGCACCTCCGCGTACCGGGCCGGGATGACCAGCTCGCCGTCCGGGTCGGTGTACCCCCACAGCGGTCCGTCCCGGCCCGGCATCGGGGGTCGGTCACGGTCGAGGATGTCGTCCCGACTCCGGGGGTACGGCCCGAAGCCGTCCGCCGACGCGCGGGCGGTGACCGCGTCGAGGGCCACCCGGACCCGGTCCAGCAGCTCCGGGTCGCCGGCGCCGCGCAGGTCGAGCGCCCGCTCGAAGTGGTGGCACGCCTCCATCAGCCGCCCCTGGTCGTGGCAGGACCGCCCGGCGTGCTCGTGCAGCGCGGCCCGCAACCGGTCCGGCAGCTCGATCGAGTTCGCCCGGGCGAACAGCAGGTCGGCCTCGGCGAAGTCGCCGCGCCAGCGCAGCACGTGGGCCAGCCGGGCCTGGGCCAGCGCGGTCCGGCGCAGCTCGCCGGTGGCCTCGGCGTAGGTGAGGGCGAGCCGACCGTCGGCCAGCGCGTCGTCCAGTTCGCCGAGGATCCGGGAGGCCACCGCCCGCAGGCTGAGCAGTCGCGCCCGCGTCCGGTTGTCGATGGCCGAGCCCAACTTCTCGGTCAGCCGCCGCCGGATGGCTCGCAGGTCGTCGGGCTCGGTCAGCTCCTCGCGCAGGGTGACCGGGTCCAGCCGCCAGCGGTACGCCCCCAGGACCTGCTCCGGGTCGCCCGGGTCGGCCAACGACGGACGGGTCGGCTCCGGCGGGTCGGCGGGCGGCGCGGACACCGGTGCGTTCTCCCCGGGCGACCCGGTCCGCGGCCCGGGGATGGCCATGGCAGGCACGCCCGACACGGGTGCTTCCGGTGTGGACACGGGCGGCGCGGAGACGGGCTGGTCCGCGTCGTGGTCGGGCGGCGTGGAGCTCACCTCGGCCGCCGGGTCGTCCTCGCCCGGGTCGCCCTCGTCCGGGTCGGCAGGCGTGACGGCCGGGACGGGAGCCGACTGGTGGTCGCTGTCCGAGACCGGCGCCGGTGGCCGGGCCGCTGCCTCGGGGTCCGTGACGTCGGCCGGCTCGCTGGAAACCTCGGAGGCGCGGCCGGAAGGTTCAGGGGCGGGTTCGGTGTGCTCGTGCGGCGTCGTGACGCTCGGCGCCCCGGAGACCGGGCGCGCCGGTGGACCGGACACCGGCCCGAGCGCCGTCGATCCGGGTCCGGGCTTCGCAGCTACGTCGTCGTCGCCCCAGGGGTCGCCGGCGGCCTCGCCGTCCGCAGACGCGGGGAGCGACCCGGTGGACGCCGTCGCGTCGTCGGGCGCGGACACGGGTCGCGCGGGCGGCGCGGAAACCGGACGCGCGGGTGGTGCGGACACGGGCGGTGCGGAGTCCGGGTACGCGGGTGGTGCCGAGACGGGGCTCGCGGGTGGTGCGGAGACCGAGGCCGCGGGTGGAGCGGACACGGGCGGTGCGGAGTCCGGGTACGCGGGTGGCGCGGAGACCGGGTACGCGGGCGGCGCGGAAACCGGACGCGCGGGTGGTGCGGACACGGGCGGTGCGGAGTCCGGGTACGCGAGTGGTGCCGAGACGGGGCTCGCGGGTGGTGCCGAGACCGAGGCCGCGGGTGGAGCGGACACGGGCGGTGCGGAGACCGGGCGCGCGGGTGGCGCGGAGACCGGGTACGCGGGCGGCGCGGAGACTGGGGGCGCGACCGGCTCGACAGTCCGGTCGGGCCGTCGGTCCGTCGGCGGGCCACCGGCGGTCGGCTCGGCGGACGTCGTGCGCCGCTCCTGCCGCTCCGCGGTCACCGGCGACGAGTTGGCCGCGTCGTCGAGGACCGACCCTGCGCCGGTCGCCGAATGGTCCGTCGTTGTCTCGTCCTGGTCGGACTCCGCCTGCTGGGCGGGATTGAACCAGGCGTCCGGCCCCCGCACCGGAGCCTCGGCCGGTTCCGTTGCGGGCGGCACCGATGATTCCGAGGGCGGCGGTGGAACGTAGCGGCGCGGCACGCCCGGGGCGACCGGAAGCGCCGGACCGGCGTCCATCGCGGGCGTTGCGGGCGTGCCCGGCGGTGGCGTGGTCACCGGGGTCGGCCGGGTGGTCGCCCGATCCGGGTGCTGCCAGTTGGGCGGTGCCGTCTCGCCGGTCGTTCGGCTATCGGCTGCCTGCTCGTCGCCCCGCCGCCCGTCGCCGGAGCGGCCTGCGGGGCTCGCCCCCGGGTAGCGCGGCGGTGCGGCGGGTTGAGCGGGGGCGGTCGGCGCCGGCTCGGACGGCGTCCGACGCTCGGGGGACAGCGAGGGTTCGTCGGTCCGCGGTGGATCCACCGGCGCGGGCAGGAACTCCAGCCGGAGCCGGGCGGCCGGCGGGCCGGAGACGGGTACGTCCGCTGCCGGTGAGACGGGTGCCGCCGACACCGGTCGGTCCCGATCCGGACGATGCGGCGGGCTGTGGTCGGTCGCCCGGTGCCCGTGGCCCGTCGAGGCGGGGGAGACCGGAGCGGCCGAGACCGGTCGGTTCCAGGCGGGGGAGACCGGGGCGGCCGAGACCGGTCGGTTCCAGTCGGGTGCGGCCGGCGAGACGGGCGCGGGGGACACCGGTCGCTCCGGGCGGGCCGGGGTGGCGCGCCCGGTGCCCGGCGTGGCCGGGGACACGGGCGCCGGTGGCACCGGTGCGGTCCGACCAGGGGTGGCCGATGGAGGCGTGGCCGCCGCGGCGGGACGCGCGGGCCGCTCGTCGTGCCGGGGTGGCGGGGCCGGCGCGCGCTCGGAACGGGCAGCCGGCCGCGCCGCCACGCCGGGGTCGGCAGGGCGGTGTGGTTCGGCGGTGCGGTGCGTCTCGGGGCGGTGGCCCACCTCCCGGGCGCGGTCCTGGCGCACCGGACCCGGCGGTGGCCAGGGCAGGCCGCCGTCGGGTCGGTGGCCGGGCTGTGGCCGCGCCTCGCGGTACGTGTCCTCGCGGTACGTGTCCGGCCGGGCCTCCTCGCGGGGGCGTCGGTCCGGGTACGTCTCGGCGCGGGCCGCCGCCTCGCGTGGCTGCTGCCGGTGCGGGTCGGCGTCCGGTCGGCGTCGCTCGTCGTCCCTGCGCGGCTGCCCCGGTGCCTCCGCGTCGGGTCGGCGGCGACGTCCGTCGTCGGCCGTCCGTGGTGTGGTGCCACCGTCGTCCGGGCGGTACCGCCGCTCGACCGGCACGCCGGCGTCCGGCCGGGCCCGTGCCACCGGCCGGACGTCGTCGGCGGCCCGCTCGGGCCGGCGGGAGTCGTCGGGGGCCCGCTCAGGCCGGCGGGCGTCGTCGGGCAACCGCTCGGGCTGACCGTCCGGGCGGTAGCGCGGGCGGCTGTCCACGGGCGCCCACTGGCCGGCTCCCTCGGCGGCCCAGCCGTCCACCGGGCGGCCGTCGTGACCCCGGGGGGGTCGGACCCCGTACCCGTCGGCGGGGGGTCGTTCGTAGTCGGCGGCCGGCCGATCCTGCGCGGCCCGCCGGCGCGGCGGCTCCTCGGGTTCCCGAACCCAACCGGGTTCGGTGCGGGGTGCGGGGGAGACCGGTGGCGCGCTCGGGTATCCCCGGTCCCGTTCGGTCGGCTCGTGGCGGGACCGGCGGGTGTCGTACCGCTCGGTCGCGGGCTGGTCACGCTGCCAGGCGGCCTCGCGGGCCGGTGCGCGCTCGTCGCCGGAGCGTCGCTCGGACCAGGCGGTCCGCCGGTCCGGCTCGGCGGAGCGGCGGTCGTCACGCCGGGGCGGCTCGGGCAGTGGCCGTCGGTACGGCTCGTGGTCGTACTGGCGGGTGTCGGCGGGCCGGCCGTGGCCGGCGGCCTCGACCGGACGATCGTCGCCGCGGGGACGGCCGTAGCCGTGGTCGTCGTCAGCCCAGGACCGCCCGTGGCCCGGCTCCTCGTCGGGCCAGGAGCGGCCGTACGGGTCCTGTTCGGCTGGGGGCTCGTCGGCCCACGATCGGCCGAGGTAGGTGCCGTCGGGGCGGGTGGGTGCCAGTGGTGGGACCTCGGTGCGGCCGACCACGGTGGCCCGGCCGCGTGGCGGCGGGGGTGGTTGGTGGGACATCCCGATGTCGCCGGGGTAGCGCTGGCCGGGGAACTGGGGATGCCACTCGGTGGTCGGTTCGACCACCCAGGACGGTTCGTTCGGATCCCGCCACCGGTCGGTGTAGCGCCCGCTCATTCGCCGAGCCCGTCGCCACACCCGGCCGTTGGGCCGATCCCCGTCCGAGGTGCGCCGTCCGCGGTCGTGCCGCGGTGACCGCCGGGCGTCCGGTCGCCGCCTGCCACGCCCCGGTGGCCGGCTCGCGTCCGCTCGCTCACGGCGTTGTCACCTCGTTGCAAATTGTCGCGCTGGGGCCTCGCGTGCCGGTCAGGTCGCCCGTTCCGGCAGGGCGTGGCTGCGGATGGAGGGTAACGGCGTGGGCTCTCTCACCGCCACTGTGGCACCGCCCATGGGCGCAAACGTTATCCCATGGTTTCGGACATTTGGGTCTATAACCCAATCTGACCTTCGACGATACCCCAACCATCGGCCCAGCGGCTCGCGCGGGACACCCGCCCCAGGGTCAGGGATGCTCCATGACGAGGACGGCGAAGGTGCCCGGACGCAGCGCCTCGTAGCGGTGCGGCGCGTCGCCGGGGAACGTGGCGTAGTCTCCGGGATCGAGGTCGACGAGGCCCGATGCGGGCCCCAGCCGCAGCCGCCCGGCAGCGACCACCACGTGCTCGACGCTGCGCGGCGTGTGCGCGTCCGCGGTACGGACCGCGCCGGGCTCCAACCTGATCAGATAGATGTCCCGCCGCAGATGCGCGGCCCCGGCGCTGAGCAGGGTGCCGGTGAAGTCGGCCTGCTCCGAGCGGACCTGCGGGCCGTCGCCGGCCCGGATCACCCGTACGCCGTCCGCGGCCGGCTCCACCAGCCGACTGAGCGGTACGCCGAGCGCTTCACTGAGCGCCCACAGCGTCTCCACGCCCGGGTTTCCGGTCCCGGACTCCAGGTGGGAGAGCGTGGACTTGGCGACCCCGGCCCGGCGGGCGAGCTCGGTCAGGGAGATGCCGACCCGTTCCCGTTCCCGACGCAGGGCGCTGGCGATGGTGGTCAGCGGGGCGGCCGGCTCGGGAGACATGGCTTCGCTCCAGGGGATCAGTGTGGTTGCACCGCACAGCGACGACCTGTTCACCAGGGTGAACTATGCGAACGGTACAACGAACGACCGGGCCCCGGATGCTTCGTGCTCATCCGATGCCGCTCATCGCGGCGCGGCGCTCAGACCTTCTCGCCGAGCTTCACCTGAGGAGCCGGAGCGCGCATCCGACGGAAGGTGATCGACCGCATCACCGCGTACAGGTAGAGCGAGCCCATCCGCTGGTCGGTCTTCGGGAAGCGTTCCCGGACCAGCTTGCCGATCTTGCGGCAGATCAGCACCGAGTCGACGACCACGCCCAACGCCAACGCGCCCCAGAGCACGTTGGAGATCAACCGGACCAGCGGCGGCATCGCCGCGTTCGACCCGATCAGCACGATCAGCGCGCCGCCGAAGAACCAGGTGCCGACGGTACGGCGGGAGTCGACCACGTTGCGTGCCAGCAACCGCTCCGGGCCCCGGTCGCGGGGGCCACCCTCGCGGCGGAACTCCGACGCGGCCTCGGCCCGCAACTGGCGGCGGCGCTCCCGCTCCTCCTCCTTGGTGAGAGGACGGCTGGGGCCGGCCGGGCGGCGGCCGACGGTCGGCCGCTTCGGCGTCTCCCGACCCTTGGCCGGGGTGTAACCCCGGGGACGGTCGGCGGTCTCCCCGGGGGTCACCGAGGTGACGGCCTCGTCGACGAGGTCGGTGGACTTGCGGCGAAAGAGCGACGGCACGCGGCAAGGGTAGCCAACGCGCCGCGCCCGGTGCACATCGCGGTGCACCGGGCGCGAACAGTATGTGGTCGGGGTTACGGACGCTCGGCGTGCGCGCCCAGATCGGCGAGCTTGGCCTCGAAGTCCTCGTAGCCCCGGTTGATCAGGTCGACGCCGTACACCCGGGAGGTGCCCTCGGCCGCGAGCGCCGCGATTAGGTGGCTGAACCCGGCCCGCAGGTCGGGGATGACCAGGTCGGCGGCGTGCAGCTTGCTCGGCCCGGCGATCACCGCGGAGTGCTTGAAGTTGCGCCGGCCGAAGCGGCACGGGGTGCCGCCGAGGCAGTCCCGGTAGACCTGGATGTTGGCGCCCATCGAGTTCAGTGCCTCGGTGTAGCCCAGCCGCTGCTCGTAGACCGTCTCGTGGACGATCGACAGGCCGCGGGCCTGGGTCAGCGCCACGACCAGCGGCTGCTGCCAGTCGGTCATGAAGCCGGGGTGCACGTCGGTCTCCAGTGCCACCGCGTTCAGCTCGCCACCGGGGTGCCAGAAGCGGATGCCGCCCTCCTGGCCCGGGTCGCCCAGCTTCGGCGCACGCGCGTCGGTGACCTCGTACTCACCGCCGACCGACCGGAAGATGTTCAGGAAGGTCATCATGTCGGCCTGCTGCGCGCCGAGCACCTCGACGTGGCCCCGGGTGGCCAGGGCGGCGGCGGCCCAGCTCGCCGCCTCGATCCGGTCCGGGATCGGCCGGTGGGTGTAGCCGTGCAGCTTGGGCACACCCTGGATCTCGATCACCCGGTCGGTGTGCACCTTGATGATCGCGCCCATCTTCTGCAGGATGCAGATCAGGTCGACGATCTCCGGCTCCACCGCGGCGTTGCGCAGCTCGGTGACGCCCTCGGCCAGCACCGCGCTCAGCAGCACCTGCTCGGTGGCGCCGACACTCGGGTACGGCAGCGCGAACTTGGTGCCGTGCAGGCCGTTCGGCGCGGACAGGTGCAGACCCTCGGGCCGCTTGTCGACCGTCGCGCCGAACTCCCGCAGGGCCTGCAGGTGGAAGTCGATCGGACGCGGGCCGATGTGGCAGCCGCCCAGGTCGGGGATGAACGCGTGCCCGAGCCGGTGCAGCAGCGGACCGCAGAACAGGATCGGGATCCGGCTCGAGCCGGCGTGCACGTTGATCTGGTCGGTGCTGGCGCTCTCCACGTTCGCGGGGTCGAAGACGAGCTCGCCGTCCTCGGCGCCGTCGGTCACCTTGACGCCGTGCAGACCGAGCAGACCTCGGACCACCTCGACGTCGCGGATCTTCGGCACGTCGAACAGCCGGCTCGGGCTGTCACCGAGCAACGCGGCGACCATCGCCTTCGAAACCAGGTTCTTCGCGCCGCGCACGCGGATCCGCCCTTCGAGCGGAGTGCCTCCATGCACGACCAGGACGTCGTCGGTCAACGCAACCTCCAGCGCGTCGGTGCTGCTGTGTTGATGGTGGGGAGCGTGAACCTTGTCGCTACCCCGGAAGCGGCCATATCGAAACGGCCCGCTTGCGTCGTCGCTCCGGCAGCATAGCCCTCGGTGACGAAAAGGACTCGGTCACATCGGCGTGTGTGGCATTAATCGGTGATCCGGCGCTTTTGTGTGCCAAAGGCGTCACGGATCGTAATCATGCGCCGGGCAGGGCGAGCATCTGGTCCAGTGCCACCCGGGCGTGGTGGGCGGTGTCGGCGTCCACCGTGATCTGGTTGACCACCCGACCGGCGACCAGCTCCTCGAGGGCCCAGACCAGGTGCGGCAGGTCGATCCGGTTCATCGTCGAGCAGTAGCAGACGGCCTTGTCCAGGAACATGATCTGCTTGTCCGGATGGGCCAACGCCAGCCGGCGGACCAGGTTCAGCTCCGTGCCGAGCGCCCACGCCGAGCCGGCCGGCGCCGCCTCGATGGTCTTGATGATGTACTCGGTCGAGCCCACGTGGTCGGCGGCCGTGACCACCTCGTGCCGGCACTCCGGGTGGACCAGCACGTTCACCCCGGGCACCCGCTCGCGGACGTCGTTGACGCTCTCCAGGGTGAACCGGCCGTGCACCGAGCAGTGCCCCCGCCAGAGGATCATCTTGGCGTCGCGCAGCTGCTCCGGCGTGCGGCCGCCACCGGGCTTGTGCGGGTCGTAGAGAACGCAGTCGTCCAGCGACAGGCCCATCTCCAGCACCGCCGTGTTGCGGCCCAGGTGCTGGTCGGGCAGGAAGAGCACCTTCGACCCCTGCTCGAACGCCCAGTCCAGGGCGCGCTTGGCGTTCGACGACGTGCAGACCACGCCACCGTTGCGGCCGACGAAGCCCTTGATGTCAGCCGAGGAGTTCATGTACGTCACCGGGACGGTCTCCGCGGCGATGCCCAGCTCGGTCAGCGTGTCCCAGGCGGCCTCGACCTGGCCCAGCACGGCCATGTCCGCCATCGAGCAGCCCGCCGCCAGGTCGGGCAGGATCACCCGCTGGCTGTCCGTGGTGAGGATGTCGGCGCTCTCGGCCATGAAGTGCACGCCGCAGAAGACGATGTACTCCGCGTCCGGACGCGCCGCCGCCTCCCGGGCCAGCTTGAACGAGTCGCCGGTCACGTCCGCGAACTGAATCACCTCGTCGCGCTGGTAGTGGTGCCCCAGCACGAACACCTTGCTGCCCAGCTTCGCCTTCGCCGCCGTGGCACGGGCCACCAGATCCGGATCGCTGGGCGCCGGCAGGTCGCCCGGACACTCGACGCCGCGCTCGGTGTCGGGGTCGCTGCCCCGGCCGAGCAGCAGCAGAGCCGTCGCCGCGTTGGAGGGTTCCACCCAGGTCGAAGTCACGTCCCCCATGGTCCCACAGCGCGAGCGCGCCACCGCGTCCGTCGGTGTGGGCTGCCACACTGCTCGGCATGCGCGTGCTGCTCTGCCCGGACAAGTTCGCCGGCACCCTGCCCGCACCGGAGGTGGCCGCCGCGGTCGCAGTCGGTTGGCGCACCGTCACCGACGGAGACGATCTGCTGATCCGGCCACTCGCCGACGGCGGGCCGGGCTTCGTGGAGGTGCTCGCCGAGGCCCTCGGCGGTCGGCGCGTACCGGTGCCGACGGTCGACCCGCTGGGCCGGCCGGCGGCCGGTGAGATCCTGCTCACCGCCGACGGCGCGACCGCCTACCTGGAGAGCGCCCAGGCGTGCGGGCTGCACCTGCTCGCCGCCGCCGAACGCGACCCGAAGACCACCACCTCGTACGGGCTGGGCCTGCTCGTGGCCGCCGCGGTGGAGAGCGGCGCACGGACGGTGGTGATCGGGCTGGGCGGTTCCGGCACCAACGACGCCGGCGCCGGCATGCTCGCCGCGCTGGGCGTGACACCCCTCGACGCGGCGGGTGCCGCACTGCCGTACGGCGGGGCGGCGTTGGCCCTGGTCGACGCCCTCGACGGCGCGCCCCGGCTGCGCGACGCCCGGCTGGTGGCCGCCACCGACGTCGACAACCCGCTGCTCGGCCTGCACGGCGCCAGCAACGTGTTCGGCCCGCAGAAGGGCGCCGACCGCGCCGACGTCCTGCTGCTCGACGCCGCGCTGGAGCGCTTCGCGCGCGTGCTGGAACGGGACCTGCCCGGCTGCCCGGTCGGTCTCGGCGTGCTGCCCGGTGGCGGTGCCGCCGGTGGTCTCGGCGCGGCCATCCTCGCCCTGGGTGGCGGCTGCGAGTCGGGCATCGGCCTGGTCACCCGGGCCACCGCACTGGACGCCGCGCTGGACACCGTCGACCTGGTGATCACCGGCGAGGGGTCCTTCGACCACCAGTCGCTGCGCGGCAAGGTGGTCGCCGGAGTGGCCGGCGCGGCGCGGGACCGGGGCGTCCCCTGCGTGGTGGTGGCCGGCCAGGTGAGCACCGGCCGACGGGAGGCCGCGTCGGCCGGGGTGACCGAGGCGTACAGCCTGGTGGAGCACTTCGGTGGGGAGGGGGCCGGCGGGCTCGACGCCGCGCTGAGCCGCCCCGCGGACGGGCTGCGCGAGCTGGGCGCCCGGCTGGCCCGGCAGTGGAGCCGCTGAGCGGTCCGAGTCGTCCGGTCGTCCGGGTCACGACCGGGTCGACCTGCGGCGGGGGTCACGCCACGCGGGTGCGTCCGGCCGGGGCGGCGTACGATCGGGAAAGGACCACAACCGGGAATCACTGGACGGCGCGCGGCGTTGGCCAGTGCGTCCGGACCCAAACCGCGCAGGGAGACTTCCACGTGACCACGCCAGCGCAGACCGAGTCGACCGAGGCCCAGGCCCCTACTTCCGTCGTCCTCACCGACGTCGCGGCGCAGAAGGTCAAGGCCCTGATCGAGCAGGAGGGCCGCGACGACCTGCGGCTCCGCGTCGCGGTGCAGCCGGGTGGCTGCTCCGGCCTGCGGTACCAGCTCTTCTTCGACGAGCGTTCGCTCGACGGTGATGTCGTCACCGATTTCGGTGGTGTCGAGGTCGTCGTCGACCGGATGAGCGCCCCGTACCTGTCCGGCGCGACGATCGACTTCGCCGACCGGATCGACGCCCAGGGCTTCACCATCGACAACCCCAACGCGGGCAACTCCTGCGCCTGCGGTGACTCGTTCAACTGAGTCGCGCACCACGCACCAGCGATGACGGGGCCGTCCTTCGGGGCGGCCCCGTCGTTCGTGTCGGGGAGCGCTCCCGGCAGGCGGGTTACCGCTCGGTTGCCGATGTCCGACCGACCGGACACCATCGGGTTGCCGGGCCGGTAGGCTGACCGCGCCCTGCTCCCGACCCCGAGGGTTGACATGAAGATCGCCGTGACCGGCTCGATCGCCACCGATCACCTGATGAGCTTCCCCGGTCGCTTCGCCGACCAGCTCATCGCCGATCAACTGCACAAGGTGTCGCTGTCCTTCCTGGTGGACGACCTGGTGCTCCGCCGCGGCGGCGTGGCGGCGAACATCTCCTTCGGCATGGGGCAGCTGGGCCTGCGCCCGGTGCTGCTCGGCGCGGTCGGCGCCGACTTCGCCGACTACCGTTCCTGGCTGGAGCGGCACGGCGTCGACTGCGACTCGGTGCACGTCAGCGAGGTGGCGCACACCGCCCGGTTCGTCTGCACCACCGACACCGACATGTGCCAGATCGCGTCGTTCTACGCCGGCGCGATGAGTGAGGCCCGCAACATCGAGCTGGCGCCGGTCGCCGACCGGCTCGGCGGTCTGGATCTGGTGCTGGTCAGCGCCAACGACCCGGAGGCGATGCTGCGGCACTCGGCCGAGTGCCGCACCCGCGGGTACGCGTTCGCCGCCGACCCGTCGCAGCAGCTCGCCCGGATGGGCGGCGAGGACGTGGTGGCGCTCATCGAGGGCGCCGAGTACCTGATGACCAACGACTACGAGAAGTCGCTGCTGCAGAGCAAGGCGCAGCTGAGCGACGACCAGCTGCTGGACCTGGTCAAGGTGCGGGTCACCACGCTGGGCAAGCACGGTGTGGAGATCGCCGGGCGTGGCATCGACCCGATCCACGTGCCGATCGCGCGGGAGATCCGGGCGGTCGACCCGACCGGGGTGGGCGACGGCTTCCGGGCCGGCTTCTTCACCGCGCTCTCCTGGGGGCTCGGTCTGGAACGCGCCGCCCAGGTCGGTTCGCTGCTGGCCACGCTGGTCTTGGAGACGGTCGGCACCCAGGAGTACGACGTCCGCCCCGACCTGTTCGTCAAGCGGCTCGCCGAGTCGTATGGCGACACCGCGGCCGACGAGGTACGCGCCCACCTCCTGCCGTGAGCGAGCTCCTGGTTGCCCGCGGTGCTGTGCTCGCTGGCGCGTGCACACCACCGAGGCGCACCGGCTGGGGCGCGACGCTGCCTGAGCTGGAAGCGGCAGGCCGAGCGTCATGGGGTGCGGGGTGGTTTTAGCGGGACGCTCCGAGCCCACCGGCTGCGGTCACGGCGATGAAGGCTGACCATTGGTACGCGGGGAAGACGAGCACCGGGCCCGAGCGGTCCTTGCTGTCTCGCACCGCCATCTGACCGGGCAGGACGGCGCACTCCACGCAGTCGCCGTTGTTGGCGCTGCGGCTGCTGACGAACCAGCGGGCGGTGGCGAGGTTGGGGGTGGACACGGTGGCCTCCGGGGCTAGGCCGCGCCGGCCAGCTCCCTGATCAACGCGCGCGATTCGGCGGGCGAGAGGGCGACCTGGCGCAGATTGTCTGCCACCATGTTATAGGTCCGCACACCGTCCGGATCCTGCACGTACATCGCCCCGTCGAGCACCTCGGTGTAGGCGATCGGCCGGACGTGAACGAAGTCCAGCAGGACGAACTTGCCGAGCGGCGTTGCGGCATGCGGCCCGTCCTCGGGGCGGAGCACCTGCACGGTCACGTTCGACAACTCGGACATGGTGACCAGGTGTGCGAGCTGGGCGCGACGGGTCTCGTCACCGTTGACCCGTAGCCGCAGGGCCGCCTCGCCGATCACGGCGTGCAGGACGAGCGGGTCGTCGTCGGTGAGCCGTCGGGCCCGCGTCTGCCGAAACGATACGAATCGCTCGGCGTGGTCCGGGCGGACGAACCCGGTGCCGAGGGTCAGCGCCTGGGCGTAGTCCTCGGTCTGGAGCAGACCGGGGATGACCATGGACTCGAAGACGAACGCGCCGTCGGCCAGCCCTTCCAAGCCCACGTACGTCTTGAACCAGTCGGGCATCACCGCGGCCCACGGTGCCCACCAGGTCTTGGCGTCTGACCGAGTGGCGAGCGTGGTGAGTCGGTCGATCGCGGGCTGATCCGCTCCGCAGGCCCGGAGCACGGCCGCGATGTCCTCCGGGAACTGCTGGTAGCGCCCGGTCTCCATATGCCCGAGCTTCGGCTTGCCGATGCCGACTAGTTGGAGGTGTCCATGCTCGATCCGGCTACCGCACCGCTCGGCACGCAGAAAGAGTTCCACCTGATGCTGGTCGAGCTGGCCCACGCCTGCGCTCCCCGGCGGTGACCCACGGACAGGGCTTCACCGGCAGGACGGCTCGCGGGAACCTTCCGACCACCTCGCTGTAACTCGACAACCCGTTGTTACGGGCACGAGCGACAGACGGGAGGATGGTCATGAAAGGCACCCTGGGTGGAAAGTGCCCCGCTTTTCTCCTCACCCGGGTGCCCTCGGGTGTGCACCTGAGCTTCTGGCAGGAGCCGGTGCTGTTGGCCGCGCCGGTGCCCGGTCGGCACCTCATCCACTGGGCTGAGGACGCGCTCGGGTCGGAGTCAGCCCTCGACGTCCTGCGAACCCGGCCGAGGCCGTGGTCGAGCGGATGGTGGGCGCTCTGTCCGCGTCCGTCCTCATCGAGATCGGCCTCGCTCGGGCCGACCGGCTGCACATGCCGGTGCGGTGCCCCGTGAGGTGTTGGCGGGCGGGGGCTTCGGCAGTGTGGTGCCGATCAGGCCGGCTGATCACGGCGTCGACCACATCCTCGTTCGGCCGGCCAGTCACCTGCTCGATGGCGGCGGGACCGTCGTGACGCCGGTGCGGACGCAGAGGCCGGAAGAGGTCCTTCCCGAGCTGACCGCGGTTAGCCGGCGGGCGGCACCGGCCTCAGTGGGATCAGCAACCGTGCGCCCTGTCACGGCGCAGTACGCCAGCCCGCCGCGCGTCGCGGAGTGGCAGTCCGACCCGCGGCCACGCTTCGCCAAGGCAAACCGGTCCCGCTGGCAGAACGCGCTTACCCCGCAGGATCGGGCGAGGGTCGACGCGGTCGTCGAGGCGATGCACCCGCTCGACGCGGCTCCCGGCGCGCAGCGGGCGGGGGAGCTGGCGGTCGTCGAGGCCCTGCGTTCGCTCAATGTGCTGCGGGACCACCACGGCGCGGCGCGGCGAGGCGAGCACCTGTTGGCCACGATGCACCGTCGGTTCATCCGGGACGGGCGAGCCGACCCTTCCCGGGTCCGTCGGATGATGCTGCACCACCGCAGCGATCTCGGCGGAAGCGATCGGGAGATCCTCGGGTACGCGGCGGCGGCGGTGCGGCTGGCGCTCGCCCACGGCAGTGCCCTGCCCGCCGCGACGATCGACACCGGCAAAGCGACGCTGACCGTCGAGTTCGCGGCGCCGGGCGGCACCAGGCCGCTGCTCTCCGCCGAACAGCACACCGTGCCCGTCGACGTCGTTCCCGTGGACAAGTGGACGGAAGCGCTGACCGATTCCGCTCTGCTCGTCGACGGTCGACTGAAAATCCGGTCGGACGCGAGCGACCGGTCCCTCGTGCTTGGCCTCGCGGGGCTGTTCGCCCAAGTCGCCGCCGAGGGGGTGGTCGGCCTTACCGGGACCCTGCGGGCGAACAGCGCGGAGGCCCTGCACGCCAAGCGGACGATCCTGCGGCGGATCCACTTCGGCGGCAGTGCGTGGGGCACGACCCGACCGAAGCGATGGCTGAAGAAGCACCTCTCGATGCCGCACACCACGGAGGTGCTACGGGCCGAACTCCGAGCGATCGACGAGGAACTCGCGGCGGTGGATCACGGCCACTCGGACACCGCGGTCTGGGGCGTCGACCGGCCCGCCCACCTGACCGGCAAGGCCTCCCTCGCCGACCATCTCGCCCGGCGGATGGTCGCCGCGTCCTCGATCGGGACCACCTTCGCCGGTGGGCTGAGCAATGACCCGCCGCGTGCGATGGCGCTGATGGGATCCTCGGTCGCCGGGACGGGCACGATGAACATCGTCCAGGCGGCGTCCGACGCGCTGGCGGCGAACGCGAGCCGTAACGTCGCACCGGAGGTCGTCCTGACGGCCCCGAAGCGGTGGGGTGAGCGGGGGCGATCGGCGAAGAGCACGCTCGGGCTGCCCATCGCTCAGATGACCAAACGTGCGCCCCCCGCGCTGTCGATGGCGGCGGCGTCCGGTCTGGTGACCGGTCTGGTGGGCCTCGACGTTCGCGCGGTGCTGGACGCGAACGGGCAGGTTCTCGTCGAGGGGCACAAGGTGCACCGGTGGGACCTGGCCGGCCTCTCGACCGCGCTGCAGGGCGGGCAGAGCCTGCTGGCCGGCGCCGGCTCGGACTGGGTGTTCGACCTGTGGGAGGGACGGGCGAGGGACCGCTTCACACGCGCACTGGAGGGCAGCCCGGACCACCGCCGTAATCGGTATGTGGAGAACGCGTTCCACTACACGCTGGAGCTGTACAGACGGTGGGCGGAGTCCCTGAAAGCCGGGCTCCCGGTTCCGGAGCACCTGAAGGTCGGCCTCAGAGGGCTCGCCGAGGAGGTGGGCTCGCTGGCGAACGCGATCGACCGGGAGGTGGCCGACAAGGTCAGCGACCTGCGCCACCGCCGTCGACTGTTGCGGCGGTTTGTCGGCATGTTCGGTCGGCAGCAGGGGCGGCAGAGCTACGACCTGGTCGATCGAGGGCTGCCCAACGGAATGCCGAAGATCTGGCACAATATGCTGCGCACCGGCACCCAGTACTCCGCCGCGCAGGTGCCGTCCCAGGTGATCGGTCATCTCGCCGGCAGCGCGGCCGGACTCGCGGACGCCGGTGTGCTGTCCGGCCTGGGACGAGGTCTGGCCTACGGGGCCGGTTGGAGCGCGCTGAAGAACCACGAGTTCCGCGACGCGATGGCGGTGGCGGCCTGGGACGCCCGGTTCCGGCTGGGTGTCGTCCGGACCCTGCTGGACGCGATCGTCAACGGCGTGGCCGTGGACGATCGCGTGCTGCCCCGCGCCGCCGATCCGCAGCGTTACCCGTGGTTGGCCAAGTTCAGCCAGGACACCGCGCGGGTACTTGACCAGCGCAAGATCAACCAGCTCGTCGAACGGCCTACCGAGATCTCCAAACGTACCCAGATGATCTACAAGCATGTGCCGGCCACCACCGCGGGCGCGCTGGGTTACGGCATCGCGGCGGGTGCCGGGATGATCGCCGCTCCGGTGGCGCTTCCGGTGATCCTCACGGCCGCCGGTGTCCTGGCGGTCACCGGCGCCGGCGAGACGTACCTGCGGACCCACGAACCCCGGCACCGCCAGGCGGCGCGGTTTGCCGGTGCCGTCGCCGAAGTGAGCAGCCAGCCCCGCTCCGGCGAGCAGTTCGTGCAGGTTCTCCAGGAGAACCTTTCCGGAGCGGCAGCGGCCAACAAGCTGATCACACCGATCGAGCTGCCACCCAAGGCCGGTGTGCTCAAGCGGTTCGGTCGTTGGCAACGCGACGGGTTCAGCGACGTCTGGGTCAGCGGGCGTCGGCGCGTCGGGCGGGCCATCGTGTGGGCGCAGGATCGGGCCCGCTCCGGCGAGCCACCGCGACACCTCACCCGGCAACCTCTCCGGGTGGCCGGGCCGGTCCGTCTGACCTCGGCCGATCGCGCCGAGGTCGACGTACTGCACGGTATCCTCACCGACCTCGACATGCTCAAGAGCTGGTCCGTCGGCGACGACGAAGACCGCAAGCTGCTCCGTAAGGACCTCGCTCGGCACCTCGACAAGCTCGGCCTCTGGCAGGGCGAGGCGGGGCAGGACTGGTCCTGGAACGACGCGCGCTGGACGGCGATCGCCGCAGCTCTGCGATCCCGACACGGCCGTGCCAACCCCCTAGCCCAGAGCGACCCGGGCGGCGTCGAGTCCGCCGCGTCGATGGCGGCGGTCCGGGGCGCCGGGTCGGCTCCGCTGTCGCCGTACCGAAAGGCCGTCGGCGATGAGCGGAGGAAGACGGATCACCTCTGGGCCGGCATCGCCAAGATGTCGTCGCCCGAGGGGCAACCGCGAGCCTGGGCGTCGGTGACCTCACCGACCACGCTCCAGTTCGCCGTCGGCGACCTGAAGAACGCCGAGCTGAACCTCCGGGTCGACACGGCGCTCAACGGGCCCGCCGAAGTCGTGCTGCGCCAGCGGCACTGGTCCGCGCCGACCTACGAACTCGTCGTCCGGGACAGCGCCACCCTGCACGACCCGGATGCCCTGGGTCGTCTCCTGGACGGGGCCGTCGAGCAGATCAGGATCGATCGGCCCGGCCTCGGTGCCCGGTCGTGGAACCTGGTCCAGCACGCGTTCCGCACCGAGGACAGGTATCCCGTCCTGCGTCGACAGCTCGATCCGTTCGGCCCGCCGACGTGGCCGCTCCGGCCCACCGTTACGCACTCTGGGCCGCGTCTAGATCACTCTCCTGAGACCGCGCAGAGCCCGTACCTCGGTCAGTACGCCAACAGGACACCAGCGGTATCGATGCTTGTCGCTAATCCTGCGATGCCGCGGCTGGCCGAGATGCGGTCGAGCACGGCAAGCGGGCTTGCGCGGGCGCACGGATCGGTGAAGGAGGCCAGTCAGCAGCAGATGCCGTACGGGGCCGCGGCATGGAACGGCCCTCGATCCGGCGCCCATGGCCCTTCCACCACTCTCCGCTAGGTGAACGTGCGGCGTGCCCAGCCCAGCGGAGGTCTGCCCGCTGGGCTGGGCACGCTCCCGCTCTTCAATGCCCGGCATCGCTGGCGTCCCCGCGGGGCACCGGCCAGTCGCTGGTAGGGCTCCTCGTCCATCGGCTCTCCTCAGTGGGTGCGGCGGATGTCGTAGGCGGGGCCTTCGGGGCCGGTTACCGATCCCAGGAACTCCTGGCCGCGCATCCGGCACCAGGCGGGGATGTCGACCGCCGCCGCCGGATCGTCGGCGAGCACCCGGACGACCGTGCCGACCGGCACCTGCGGCATCCGGCGGGCCGCCGCGATCACCGGCAGCGGGCAGCGCTGACCCCGGCAGTCGAGCACCTCGTCGGGCATCGTCACAGCCCCACCACCCCGGCCTCGGCGCGCAGTGCGGCGACGATCCCGGGCAGCTCGGCGAGGAACCGCTCGACGTCCGCCTCGGTCGTCTCCCGGTGCAGGCTGACCCGGACGTTGCCGTGCGAGAGCACCCCCATCGCCTCCAGCACGTGTGAGGGGCGCAACGTGGACGACGTGCAGGACGAGCCGGACGACACCGCGAAGCCGCGCCGGTCCAGCGCGTGCAGCAGCGTCTCGCCGTCGACGTACAGGCAGGAGAAGGTCACCAGGTGGGGGAGCCGGAGCACCGGGTCGCCGACCACCTCCACGTCGGGCACCTCCGCCGCGACCCGCGCCCGGATCCGGTCCACCAGCGGCGCCAGCCGGGTCTCCTCGGCCGCGGCGTCGGCCGCCGCCGCGCGCAGGCTCGCCGCCGCCGCCACCACCGCGGGCAGATTCACCGACCCGGGGGTACGACCACCCTCCCGCTCGTCGGCCGGCCACGGTGACTCCCAGCGGGTGCCCTTGCGCACCGCCAGCAACCCCACCCCGGGCGGCCCGCCCCACTTGTGCGCGCTGGCGGTGAGCACCGACCACCCGGCGGGCAGCGGCACCCGGCCGACCGACTGCGCCGCGTCGACGTATAGCGGCACCCCGGCGTCGGCGCAGGCCGCGGCCGCCTCGGCGACCGGTTGCACGGTGCCCACCTCGTGGCTGGCGCTGATCAGCGCCGCCAACGCGACCCCGGGGGCGTGTACCGCGTCCGACCAGGCGGTCAGATCCAGCCGGCCCAGCCGGTCCACCGGCACCGCGTGCGCGACGCCGCCAGCCCCGACGTGCCGCTGCGCGGCGTGCAGGACGGCGGAGTGCTCGATCGCCGAGTGCACCAGCGTCGACCCGATCCGGTGCCGCCCGGCCAGGCCACCGAGCACCGCGCCGTGCGCGGCGGTCGTACCACTGGGGGTGAAGGACAGCTCGTCGGCGCGGACGCCGAGCGTCTGCGCGGTGGCCTCGCGGGCGGCGTCGAGAAGTTGCCGGGCGCGGCGGGCCTGGGTGTAGAGCTTGCCGGGGTCGGCCCAGCCGTCCTCCAGGGCGGCCAGCAGCGCCTGCCGGGCGACCGGATGTGTCGGCGCGGCGGTCGCCGCGTCGAGGTAGACCGGGGAAGCGCTCACAGATCAGTACGCTATCGCGAGGGTATGCCCAGGATCCCCCCGATGGGGGCGGACAGTGACCCCACCACGGCCGAGCCCGTCATGGTCGAGTAATCTGCGACCGTCGGTGACGCCTTTGTCGTGGGTGCCGAGGAAAGACGCACCGCGGCGCGCTAGGGAGGCAGGACCAGGTGGTCGCAAGGAGTTCGGAGGTACGGCCGTCGGCCGTACGGCACAGCGCTTCCCAGGGGGCCGGTGGACGCCGGCGGCGCGGTGCTGGTCGGCTGGCCGGGCTCGGTCTCGGCGGCGTGGCGCTGCTGGTCCTGCTCACGGGCTGTGACGTCGGCGCGACGTTCGACGGCTTCGGTTGGCCGCAGGGGGGCATCTCGGCGGAGTCCCGGCGGATGTACGACCTGTGGATCGCCTCCTGCATCGCCGCCCTCGCGGTCGGCGTCTTCGTGTGGGGCCTGATCTTCTGGTGTGTCGTGCGCTACCGCAAGCGTGGCAACGCGCTGCCGGTGCAGACCCGCTACAACATGCCGATGGAGTTCCTCTACACCATCGCGCCGATCCTGATCGTCTCGGTGCTCTTCTACTACACCGCGATCGTGCAGACCGACGTCGACAAGCTGTCGAAGAACCCCGACGTCACGGTCGAGGTCGTCGCGTTCAAGTGGAACTGGCAGTTCAACTACCGCGACGGGCAGGGCACGGAGGCCCGCACCACCGCGTCGACGCTCGGCACCAGTGAGGTCATCCCGGTGCTGGTGCTGCCGACCAACCGGTCGATCCGGTTCGAGGAGACCAGCCGCGACGTCATCCACTCCTTCTGGGTGCCGGAGCTGCTCTTCAAGCGCGACGTCATGCCGGGCAAGATCCGCAACGTGTTCGAGGTCTCCAGCCTGGAGGCCGAGGGCGCCTACGTCGGGCGGTGCGCCGAGCTGTGCGGCAGCTACCACGCGTTCATGAACTTCGAGCTGCGGGTGGTCTCGCCGGAGAAGTACGACCAGTTCCTGGCGGCGAAGCAGAGCGGCAAGTCCACCCAGGACGCGCTGACCGCGATCGGTGAGCAGCCGTACGCGCAGACCACGCAGCCGTTCGACACCCGGCGGACGCAGGACAACTTCAACCCGGACGACGTTCCGGCCCGCACGGGAAGCTGAGGCAGCCGCATGAAGACCGAGTGGCGTATCTTCCTGATCATCGCCGGGTTCCTCTTCGGTGCCACCATCCTGTACGGCGCCTGGACGCACGGTGAGTCCGGCAACGTCGAGTGGGTGGGCACCGTCGCCCTGTTGCTGTCGTTCCTGCTCTGCTCGATGTGTGGTGGCTTCTTCTGGTTCGTGTCCCGCCGGATCGACCTGCGTCCGGAGGATCGTCCGGACGCCGAGATCGCCGACGGCGCGGGTGAGATCGGCTTCTTCAGCCCGGGCAGCTACTGGCCGTTCGGTCTGGCGCTGGCCGCCGCGGTCGCCGCGCTGGGCATGGTGTTCTGGCAGTTCTGGCTGATCGGCGCCGGCCTGTTGGCGGTCGTCTTCGCCGCCTGCGGGCTGCTGTTCGAGTACTACACCGGCACCCGGCGTACCGCCGAGCACTGATCCACCCGGTCGCCGCCGCGACCGACCCGTACCGCCGCGAAGGCCCGTTTCCCGATGGGGAGCGGGCCTTCGTCATGGGTGACCGGCGCGAGGGCCGTTCAGGCGGCGCGGCGCTGGGTGGGCTGACGGCGTCGGTGGTCGGCCAGCCGGGTGACCCGGAAGGCGAAGGTGGCGATCACCACGGCGGTGCCGCAGCCGGTGCAGATCAGCTCGGGGCAGTCGGCGCCGTGGCCGTCGACGCAGGGCGGCGTCTCGAACGGCGCCACGCCCGCACAGACGTCGCAGTGGAGCTCGCGGTGCGACACGGGTGTCTCCTCATCACTACGGGCGACCCGCCCCCGAGGATGCGACAGCCGCGCACAGACGGGAACGGAGAACTACTCGGCTGTACTTTCCCACCCGGGTCCGACAATTTCCGTGCGTGATCCACTGGACATCCTGGAACTCGGGGTGTCCGGGGCTGGTGGAGACCGCGGATCCGGGATCCCAAGCGCCGGGTCGGGACCGGCGGCGGGGTCCGGTCAGGCGGTGGTGGCGGTCTCGATCCAGCGGTCGAGGGTCGCGGCAGCCGCGCCGGAGTCGAGCGACTCGGCGGCGCGGTCCAGGCCGGCGCGCAGCGCCTCGGTCAGGTCACCGTCCAGCCCGCCCTGGGTGGCCAGCGCCGCCGCCGCGTTGACCAGCACCGCGTCCCGGACCGGACCCGTCTCGCCGGCCAGCAGGCGGCGGGCCACGCCCGCGTTGTAGGCGGCGTCACCGCCGCGCAGGTCGGCGAGGGTGGACCGGGGTACCCCCAGGTCCGTCGCGTCCAGCACGGCCTCACGTACGGTGCCGCCCTGAGCCGCCCAGACCCGGGTCGGCGCGGCGGTGGTGAACTCGTCCAGCCCGTCCTCGCCGCGCATCACCAGCACCGAGTCACCCCGGGCGGCGAACACGCCGGCCATCACCGGTGCCATCCGCGAGTCGAAGCACCCCACGGCGCCGGCACGGGGGCGCGCCGGGTTGGTCAGCGGGCCGAGGAAGTTGAAGACGGTGGGCACGCCCAGCTCCCGGCGGACCGGCCCGGTGTGGCGCATCCCGGGGTGGAACCGGGCCGCGAAGCAGAACCCGATGCCGGCCTCGGTGACGCAGCGGACGATCGCGTCCGGGTCGAGGTCGAGCGGCACGCCGAGGAACTCCAGCAGGTCGGCGGTGCCGCAGGAGGACGACGCCGCCCGGTTGCCGTGCTTGACGACCCGGACGCCGGCGCCCGCCACGACCAGCGCGGCCATGGTGGAGATGTTGACCGTGTGGGCGAGGTCACCGCCCGTGCCCACCACGTCCAGTGCGGTGGAGCGCAGCTCGTCGGGGAGGTCGACCGGGACGGCCCTGCTGAGCATCGTCTCGACCAGCCCGGCCAGCTCGGCCGAGGTCTCACCCTTGGCGCGCAGCGCCACGGCGAAGCCGGCGACCTGTGCGGCGCCCGCCGAGCCGGCCATGATCTCGCCCATCGCCCAGGCGGTGTCGGCGGTGGACAGCTCCTCGCCGCGCAGCAGCGAGTTGAGCAGGTGCGGCCAGGTCCGATCGCCCATGGCGGGCCTCCCGAGCGTACGAAGTGCGGGTGGGCTGGAACCGGCGCCGACTCGTCCGACGCCGTGGCGGTGCCGGAGAGCGGGGGACGTCAGGCGGGTGCGTGCGTCCGCAGCAGCTCGGCCACCGTGCCTCCGGTGGTCACCGGGTCGAGCGGGTGCACCAGCGTCGCGTCGACCTCGGCGTACGCGGCGAGCCATCGGTCGGCGGCGCGGGCGATCACCAGGCAGGTCGGCGGAGCGTCGTCCCGGTCGTCCTTGATCTGCCGGGCGATGCCCATGCCCCCACCAGGGCTGGCCTCACCGTCGAGCAGCAGCAGGTCGATCTCGTAGTCGTCGACCAGGCGGATCGTCTCGGCGTACGTCGACGCGTCGACGAACTCGATCTGCAGGCCGGGCGCGGGCCGGGTGCCGACGGCGAGCCGCATCCGGTCACGGACCTGCGGGTCGTCGCTGTAGAGCAAGACGGTGCACAGACGATCGCTCATGGCTGAACAGGCTCCCACCTCGTAGCTGCCCGCCGATCGTACCGGTCGACGTGACGTAGCCGACATCCCGCCCGACACCGGCCCTGGGGCGTACCGTCTGCGCAGCTCAGGCGGGCGCGGCGTCGGCGGCGCGTTCGCGGGCCTCCTGGCGGTCCAGTTCGCGGTCGACCCGGCGGGCCTCCCGCTCGGACTGCTTGACCCACTGCACCACCAGCACGGCGAGCATGGTGACGCTGACGAACTCGCCGCCGGCCCAGAGGATGCCGCCGGCGAGCACCTGGTCGGCCTTCGGGTCGGCCCAGCCGAGGTTGAGCGACGGGTACCAGTCGCCGCCGAAGAGTGTGGTGCTCTGCATGATGGTGAGCCCGAGCACGGTGTGGAACGGCACAGAGAGCAGCATCAGCAGCGCCCGCGCCGGGTACGGCCAGCGGCCGGGCAGCGGGTCGAGACCGAGCAGCGGCCAGAAGAACACGCAGCCGGTCATGATGAAGTGCGCGTGCACCAGCTCGTGTGCCCAGGCGTGCTCCAGGGTGAAGCGGTACAGGTCACTGAAGTACAGCGCGAACGGGTTGACCACGAAGATGGCGAACGCCACCAGGGGGAAGCTGTACACCCGGGCGACGCGGCTGTGCACGATCGCCAGCAGGCGCTTGCGTGGCCCGACCGGCAGGGTGCGCAGGGCCAGCGTCATCGGCGCGCCCAGCGCCAGGAAGATCGGCGACACCATGGACAGCACCATGTGCTGGATCATGTGCACCGACAGCAGCGCGGTGTCGTACGCGTGCAGACCGCTGAGCGTGACGAGCGCGATGCCGCCGAGGCCGGGACCGAGGAAGAAGACGGTCCGGGCGACCGGCCAGCGGTCGCCGCGCAGGCGCAGCCGGTGCACCCCGTAGAGGTAGAGGCCGGCGGCGAGCATCAGCCCGAGGGCCAGCCAGCTGTCCAGCCGGGTCTCGGTCAACACCGCGCCGATGGTGAACGGCGGCGGGGCCGAGGTGGCGGCGAGGATCGGATCGACGTGCAGCACGCTTTTCAGGCTAGGCCAGGCGAACCGGACCTTGACGCCCGGGCCACGGAAGGCGCAGGTTTGCCACCCCGCTGATCGCCGGCCCCGGTCAGGGGCAATAATGACGGCGTGACTGCGGCCCCAGCCATTGACAAGAGCCGGATCCACTCTCTGACCCGACCGAACATGGTCAGCGTCGGGACGATCGTGTGGCTCTCCAGCGAACTCATGTTCTTCGCGGCGCTGTTCGCGATGTACTTCTCGATCCGCGCGGCTGCGCCGGAGCAGTGGGAGAAGCACACCGAGGCGCTGAACATTCCGTACGCGACCACCTTCACGGTGATCCTGGTGCTGTCCTCGGTGACCTGCCAGCTCGGCGTCTTCGCGGCGGAGAAGGGTGACGTGCACGCGCTGCGGCGCTGGTTCACCGTCACCTTCGTGATGGGCCTGATCTTCGTGCTCGGCCAGCTGAACGAGTACCGGCACCTGGTCGCCGACGGCGTCAAGATCAACGAAGACGGTTACGGGTCGATGTTCTACCTGACCACCGGGTTCCACGGCCTGCACGTGACCGGCGGTCTGATCGCCTTCATCATCTTCATGGTCCGTACGACCATGGGCCGGTTCACTCCGGCGCAGGCGACCTCGGCGATCGTCGTGTCGTACTACTGGCACTTCGTCGACGTCGTGTGGATCGGGCTGTACGCCATGATCTACTGGCTTCAGTGATCTTGCGCGTCACATTCCGCACTGCTGCTCCGTCCCCTGAGACAGGTCCAACCGGTTAAGGACACCGCTCATGACTTCTGACAACGACCGCCGACGCGGTCTGCTCGCGCGGTTGCGCGGGCGGCCCGCCGTGCGCAGCAGGGGCCGCCGCCGGCTGGGCGCAGCGGTCCGGCTGATCGCCGCGCTGATGCTCGCCGGCGGTGCCTACACCGTCTTTGCCCCCGGTGCGCAGGCGCAGGACAACCCGCCGCTGACCGGTGCCGCCGCCGAGGGCAAGGCGCTGTTCGACGTGAGCTGTACGAGCTGTCACGGACGCAACGCCCAGGGCGTCGAGGGTCGCGGGCCGAGCCTGATCGGCGTCGGCGCGGCCTCGGTCGAGTTCCAGGTCAGCTCCGGCCGGATGCCGCTCGCGCGGCAGGAGGCCCAGGCACACCGCAAGCCCCCCGTCTTCACCGACGAGCAGACCCGCCAGCTGGCCGAGTACATCCAGGAACTCGGTGGCGGCCCGGTCGTGCCGACCGGCGACGACCTGCACGAGGATGGCAACATCGCCGCCGGCGGTGAGCTGTTCCGGATCAACTGCGCCTCGTGCCACTCGCTTGGCGGCGGCGGCGGCGCGCTCTCCTCGGGCAAGTTCGCCCCGAGCCTGCACCCGGCGACCGATCGGCAGATCTACGCGGCGATGCTGAGCGGCCCGCAGAACATGCCCGTGTTCGGCGACAACCAGCTCACGCCGGAGCAGAAGGCCAACGTCATCGCCTACATCCAGGAGACGTTGAAGCACGACCAGGACCCGGGTGGGTTCAACCTCGGCCGGTACGGGCCGTCCACCGAGGGCCTGGCGATCTTCCTGGTTGGCATCGTGGCGCTCGTCTTCGCCAGCCTGTGGATTGCGGGTAAGTCGTGACCGAGCGGATCGTCAGTTTCAGTGCCGTGGTGCCGCTCGGTGCCACCCGTAGCGAGGTGACGGCATGAGCACGCACACCGAGCACCAGGCCCCGCAGGGCCGGGAGCCGCTCGACGTGAACGACCCCACGCTGACCCGGTTCGACATCGTCCGCGAGGGCGCACGTCGGGACGACATCGAGATCGTGCACTACGAGCCGCAGGTGCTGCCCGGCACCAAGGCCGAGCGTCGACTCACCCGGGTCGTGGCCGGTTTCTTCCTGATCACCGGCCTGGCGGCGACCGCCTTCCTGGCCATCTACATCTGGTGGCCGTGGCAGTACGAGCCGGGCCGCGGCGGCGACAAGTTCTACACGCCGCTGCTCGGCGCGACCCTCGGCGTGGCTCTGCTCGCCGTCGGCTTCGGCATCCTCACCTGGGGCAAGAAGTTGCTGCCCAAGGAGGTCTCGATCCAGGACCGGCACGAGGGCGTGGTGGACGCCGAGGGGCGCACCATCACCGGTCAGACCATGCTCTACCTGGCCGACGAACTCGGTGTGAAGCGTCGCCCGCTGCTCGGCATCTCGCTGCTGGCCGGCCTCGCGCCGGTCGGCGCGGTCGCGGCGGCGCCGCTGGTCGGCGGTCTGATCTCGCAGCCGCACAAGAACAACCAGATGTTCACCACCGGGTTCGGCGCGGCCGAGGGTGGTGAGCGGATCCGTCTGGTCCGCGAGGACGGCCGACCGGTCCGGCCGGCGGACGTCAGCGCCGGTGGTCAGATCACCGTCTTCCCCGGCATCGAGGAGGGCGTGAGCAACAAGCACGCCGACTCGCCGACGCTCCTTATCCACCTGCGCAGCAGCGACGCGGAGCAGTCACGCCGGGCCAACGAGCGGATCGGCCACGGCGACTACATGTGGGGCGACTATGCGGCGTTCTCCAAGATCTGCACGCACGCCGGCTGCCCGGCCAGCCTGTACGAGCAGCAGACGAACCGGCTGCTCTGCCCGTGCCACCAGTCCCAGTTCCTGATCACCGACAACGCCCGGCCCGTCTTCGGCCCCGCCAGCCGGCGGCTGCCGCAGCTGCCGATCGAGGTGGACTCCGAGGGCTTCTTCGTGGCGAAGTCCGACTACACCGAGACCGTCGGGCCTGATTTCTGGGAGCGGCCATGAAGCGTCGAAAGTTTGACCTTGCGGCGACGCCGGGCAAGGCCGCGGTGGGAGTGGACGACCGCTTCCAGGTGGCCACCCCGCTGCGCAAGCTGCTGAACAAGGTCTTCCCGGACCACTGGTCGTTCCTGCTCGGCGAGATCGCGCTGTTCTCGTTCGTCGTGCTGCTGTTGACCGGTGTGTTCCTCACCTTCTTCTTCGAGCCGGCGATGACCGAGGTGGTCTACGACGGCAGCTACGCGCCGATGCGGGGCACCCCGATGTCCGCCGCGTACGCCTCCAGCCTGGACCTGTCGTTCGAGGTCCGGGGCGGCCTGGTGATGCGGCAGATGCACCACTGGGCGGCGCTGCTGTTCATGGCCGCGATCGTCGTGCACATGCTGCGGGTCTTCTTCACCGGCGCGTTCCGCAAGCCGCGTGAGACCAACTGGATCATCGGCTCGCTGCTGTTCTGGGTCGGCTTCCTGGCCGGCTTCACCGGCTACTCGCTGCCCGACGACGGCCTGTCCGGCACCGGCCTGCGGATCGCCTCGGCGATCATGCTGTCCATCCCGGTGATCGGCTCCTGGGTCACCGCGTCGGTCTTCGGCGGTGAGTTCCCGGGCACGATCATCATCAGCCGGTTCTTCATCGCCCACGTGCTGCTCATCCCGGGTCTGCTGGTCGCGCTGATCAGCGTCCACCTGGGCCTGGTCTTCAAGCAGAAGCACACCCAGTGGCCCGGCCCGGGCCGGACCAACAACAACGTGGTCGGCGAGCGGATGTTCCCGCGGTACGCGCTGAAGCAGGGCGGCTTCTTCATGGTCGTCTTCGGCGTCATCGCGCTGCTGGGCGGTCTGTTCCAGATCAACCCGATCTGGCTGTTCGGCCCGTACGAGGCGTGGGTGGTCTCGGCCGCCAGCCAGCCCGACTGGTACGTCATGTTCCTCGACGGCTCGACCCGACTCATGCCGGCCTGGCAGATCAACATCCCGCTCGGTGACGGGTACGTCATTCCGCCGCTGTTCTGGCCGACTGTCGTGCTGCCCGGCATCCTGGTCGGCCTGTCCACGATGTACCCGTTCCTGGAGGCCCGGCACCTCAAGGACCGCAAGAGTCACAACCTGCTCCAGCGGCCCCGTGACGTTCCCGCCCGGACCGCCGTCGGCGCCATGGCCGTCGCGTTCTACGTCGTTCTGACGCTCTCCGGCGCCAACGACGTGATCGCGGACAAGTTCCAGATCAGCCTGAACGCGATGACCTGGGCGGGCCGGATCGGCCTGCTGGTGGTCCCGCCGCTGGCGTACTACGTCACCTACCGGCTCTGCCTGGGCCTGCAACAGCACGACCGGGAGGTGCTCGCGCACGGCGTGGAGACCGGCATCATCCGGCGCCTGCCGGACGGCCGGTTCGTCGAGGTGCACCAGCCGCTCAGCGTGTCCAACGGACACGCGGACGGCCACGGCGGGCTGGAGTACGTCGGCTGGGTGGTGCCCAAGAAGATGAACCGGCTCGGTGCCCTCGGCCCGGCCATCCGGGGCTTCTTCTACCCGATCGAGAAGCCGGTCGAGGCACCGGTCTCGCCGGGGCACCCGCCGGTCGAGGCCCGACCCGAACGTGAGGAGATCGGCAGCGGCGAGAGCCGCCGCTGACCGCCCGATCGCACCGTTACGGGGCGCCCGCCGGAATTCCGGCGGGCGCCCCGTCGTATCCACGTCCACCGCCCATCCGACCAGGAGTCGGACGGCCACGGCGGGACCGGCCGACCCCGCGCGAGGGGGGATCGCAGGAATAACCCCGGTGAGCCGGGTATCCGTGCGGTCCAACGTCTCAAGGGGGGGAACATGTTGGGTATCAAACGCCTCGGCCTGTTGGCCGCGCTGGTACTGGTCGGCGTTGCGCCGGCCGCGGCCGCGCAGGCCGCGGCACAGCCGTCGACGCAGGACACCCAGTATCTGCAGGCGGTGCACCAGGTGAACCTGTTCGAGATCACCGCAGGTGACCTGGCCCAGCAGAAGGGTCAGAACCAGGGGGTCAAGGACCTGGGCGCGATGTTCAAGACCGACCACACCCAGCTGGACCAGACGGTGCAGCAGACCGCGTCGCAGCTCAACGTGGAACTGCCGAACGAGCCCAGCGCCGATCAGCAGGCGGTCATCGACAAGCTGAACAACGCCAGCGGCGCGGAGTTCGACCGGCTCTGGGTGACCAGTGAGCTGGCCGGTCACGTCCAGGCCATCCAGGCCACCCAGACGGAGATCTCGCAGGGCTCCGAGCAGTCGGTGGTCCAGTTGGCCCAGACCGCCCTGCCGACGCTCCAGGCGCACTACGACGAGCTGGTGCAGCTCGCCAACCAGCTCGGTATCCCGGTCCCGCAGGCCAGCGCCAGCGGTACGCCCAGCCCGGGTGGCACCGAGTCGCCGGCTCCGGGCGGCAGCACCGAATCCCCGGCTCCGGGCGGCACCACCGAGTCGCCGGCTCCGGGCGGTGGCTCCACCGAGGTGCCGGCTCCCAGCGAGAGCTGACCCAGCGGCAGCAGACGGCCGGTCCACCCGCGCGGGTGGACCGGCCGCTGTGCGTCCGAGGCCGGGCGGCGGGTCAGTCGGCGCTCGCGAGGCCGATCGCGAACGCCTCCTCCAGGTCGAGCTGCGAGTACGCCCGGAAGGCGATGTGCGACTCGGTGTTCAGTACGCCGGGGACCTTGGAGATGCTGCCGGCGATGACCTGGGCGATCTGGTCGAACTCGCGGACCCGGACGATGGCGATGAGATCGACGTGCCCGGCCACCGAGTAGACCTCGCTGACGCCGGGGAGGTTGGCCAGGGTTTCCGCCACCTCGGGAATCGCGTCGGTGGCGCAGTCGATCAGCACGATCGCGGTGATCACGGGGCATTTCTCCGTTCGTCGGCGTCGTCGCCCATGCTAGATGTTTCCGGCCGGACCCGGAGGGGGAGCCGCCGCGGCTGCACCGTGCGCGGCGGCGGGCACGGTGCAGCCGTCCCCGAACCGGATCACGTCGTGCAGACGTTCCCCGGCGCGTACGACCGCCCCCGGCCACACCACGGTGCGGCGTACCTCGCCGTCGACCCGCGCACCGGCGCCGACCACCGACTCCACGCAGCGGCCGGTCACCGTCGCGGACGGGTCGACCAGTGCCCCGCCGGCCGCCGCGTGCAGATTGGCCGCCAGGTAGTCGGCCGGGGTGCCGGTGTCGTAGAAAGTGCCCGGGTACGGCACCACCTCCAGGTCGCCGGCCGCCTCGGCGGGCCGCCAGACGGCGCGTACCAGGTCCGAGAAGACCACCGGCAGGTCACGGACCAGTCGCCAGGGCAGCAGCGAGAAGCCGGTGAAGCAGTGCCCGTCGAAGGTCCCCGGCGCCGTCGGGTCCTCGGCGGGCTGGCCGAGCAGGCGCACGGTGTGCCCGTCCCAGCCGTCCAGCAGCGCGGCGACGTCGGGGCCGGGGGGAGTCGACGGGTCGGCGAGGTAGGCGTCGGCGTTGCCGACCAGCACCGGCCGGCCGTCGATCCAGTCCCGCAGGTTGGCCACCCCGCCCGCGGTGCCCAGCGGATCGCCGGGCTCCACCGACAGGTGTGCGCGGTCGCCGACGTGGTTGACCACCTGGTCGGCGAGGTAGCACGCGTTCACCGCGACGTGCCCGGGACCGGCCAGGCCGAGCCCGGCCAGCCGGGCCAGCGCCCGGTCCAGCAGCGGCACGTTGCCCACCGGGCACAGCGCCTTGGGAACCCGCTCGGTGAGCGGGCGCAGTCGGGTGCCCTCGCCGGCGGCGAGCACCACCGCGCACACCTGGGCCGGTACGCCGGCCGTCGCGGTCACGGCAGAGTGTCGGGCACCGGTGGCGGGAACTGCCCGGCCAGCGGCCCGATGTCGTAGTAGGCGAGCAGCCGGGCGGTCGGCCAGGTCAGCTTGGGCAGGTCGTCCAGCGGATGCCAGGCAGCCTCGAAGACCTCCGCGCCGTCCACCACCAGCTCGGTGTCGGACGCCGGCACCTCCGTCTCGAAGACCACGTCCACCCAGCCCTTGGCGTGCACGATCGCGTTCGGGACGGCGGGGCGCAGCCGGGACGGGGGGAGCCGGATGCCGGACTCCTCGAACAGCTCCCGGGCCGCGCCCGCCACCGGCGCCTCACCCCGGTCGAGCAGGCCGGCGGGCAGCGACCACCCCTTGCCGGGCGGCTGGCGCAGCATCAACAACCGGCCCGCACCCGTCGCCTCGGAGTCGCGGACCAGGGTGACCGCACCGACGATGTACTTGGGCACGGCCAGCTTGACCAGACGCCGGCGTACCGGCAGGGGCAGCCGGTAGAAGGCCTGGTAGAAGATTGCCCGACCGGTGGCGCGGGAGCGGGGGATCATGATTCCAGGCTAGTGGTCACGAATGTCCCTCGGACGCGCTGGGGCCGCCCAGGTCACTGTCGATGGTCGACCAGGTCGATGAGCTGGCGTACCACGGTGTCCGGTTCGATCACCCGGTCGAAGACCGCGACGAGCAGGGTCTCCAGGTCGGGGTAGCCCAACTCCTCGGAGAGGCGCAGCAGCGGCAGGTCACTGGCGAGGCCCCGGTTGTGTTGACGCAGGGCGAGCCCGATGGTGGCCCGGCCGAGGCGCACCTTGTCGCTGATCGTGATGCCCGGCTCGGTGTGCTCGGCGAACCAGCGGTTGATCTGCATCTGCGCGTGCGGTGACTTGACGAAGCTCAGCCACTCCCGGCGCGGCCCACGCGGTGCCACACCCGCCTCGAAGCCGTTGTCGCCGTCGCTCTCGGTGAAGATCTCCACCACGTCGCCCTCGTCCAGCTCCGAGCTCAGTGGCGCCAACCGGCCGTTGATCCGCGCGGCGAGACAGTGGTCGCCGCGCTCGTTGCCCAACTCGTAGGCGAGGTCGACGGGCGTGGCGCCGGCCGGCAGCACGACCTGCCGTCCGTCGGCGAAGACCTGGATCTGACCCTCGGCGAGGTCGCAGCGCAGCGACTCCAGGAACTGTGCCGGGTCGGCGGCGTCCGGCTCCCAGTCGAGCACCCGGCGCAGCCAGTCCAGCTGCTCGGCGCGGGCCGTCGCGCTGCCGCTGCCCGAGCTGGGGAAGCGGAAGTCGGCGGCGATGCCGTACTCGGCGGACCGGTGCATCTCCTCGGTGCGGATCAGCACCTCCACCGTGCGGTCCTGCGGGCCGCAGACGCTGGTGTGCAGCGACCGGTAGAGGTTGTTCTTCGGTGAGGCGATGAAGTCCTTGAAACGGCCGGCGACGGGACGCCACGTGCCGTGGATCGCGCCCAGGGCGGCGTAACAGTCGGTGGGCGGGCCGTCGACCACCACCACGATGCGCGGCAGATCGTACGGCGCGGTGTGGCCGCCGGCGATGGTGTCCTTCCAGATCGAGTAGAGGTGCCGGGGACGAGGGCTCACCTCGGCGTCGACCCGGCCACGACGCAACGCCACCCGGGCGCGGGCGACCACCGAGTCGAGGTACGAATCCCAGCCGGGCCGGTCGTGCACGTGCCGGGCCAGCCGGGCGTGCTCGTCGGGCTCCAGGTGCAGCAGCACCACGTCGTCCAGCTCCCGCTTGAGGGTCTGGATGCCCAGCCGGTCGCAGAGCGGGACCAGCACCTCCTGCGTCTTGCGGGCGATCCGCTCCCGCGACGACGCCGAGCGCACGCCGAGGGTGCGCATGTTGTGCAGCCGGTCGGCCAGCTTGATGATCAGCACCCGGACGTCCTTGGCGGCCGCGACGATCATCTTGCGGATCGTCTCCGCCTCGGCCGCCTTGCCGTAGAACGCCTTGTCGAACTTGGTCACCCCGTCGACCAGGTGGGCCACCTCGCCGCCGAAGTCCTCGGAGAGCGCCTGGAGCGTGTAGCGGGTGTCCTCCACGGTGTCGTGCAGCAGCGCCGCGACCAGGGTGGTGGTGTCCATCCCCAGCTCCGCGCAGATCTGCGCCACCGCGAGAGGGTGGGTGATGTACGGCTCACCGCTCTTGCGGAACTGCCCGCGGTGCATGTTCTCCGCGATGGTGTACGCCCGGCGCAGCACCGCGGGGTCGGTGCCGGCGTGGATGCCGCGGTGGGTGCGGACCAGGTGGGTGACCGGGTCGGAGTCGGTGGTCGGCCAGGTGAGCAGTGACCGCAGCCGGCGGGCGAGCGGCAGCTCACCTGGCTGGGTCGGAAGGGCGCCCCCCAGGGCGGCGCCGTGTCCGGCGTCGACGTCCACGAGGGACACCTCCTCACCCCGGCTCCACGACGCCGAGACCCGACGCCGGGAGCAGGCCCACGAATCGGGCAGGACTGCACTTCTCTAACAGCCTAAGCGAGTCGACGTAGTCCGATCGGTCACTTGGTCATGAGCGTTCGGTCGAGAGTTGGTGGGACGAGGCGTTCTCGGCCTTCGCCAGCAGGTCACCGAACCGCCCCGCGCCACCCACCGGCGACGACCAACCGGACGACATCTCCACCAGCCGGGTCTCCGGGCGCTCCAACCAGGACAGGATGCGCTCGGACTCCTCCGCCGTGGCCGCCGGCACCGGCCCGTGCCCACCCGACACCGTCTCGGCGGTGGCCCGGATGGTGGCCAGCGTGGGTCGCGGGTGGACCCCCGGCGGGGACACCCCCGCGCCGGCCAGCCGGCCGTACCGGACCAGGGCCAGCTCCCAGCCACCCCGGGCCGCCGGGCGGGCCGCGGCCAGCTCGACGATCCCGGTCAGCGCGGTCAGCCGCTGCATCCGCACGGTCGCCCGCAGGACCGCGGCCAGCCGGTACCGCACCACGGCCGCCTCCTCGTAGCGCTGGTCGGCCGAGAGCACGTCGATCCGGGCCAGCAGCGCGTCCACCACTCGCTGCGGGTCACTCGTGGTGGCGGTGCGGAACGGCGCGGCGGCTCTGTCGTCGTACTCCTCGGGGGTGATCCTGTGCTCGCAGGGTGCCGGGCAGCGACCCAGCTCGGCCAGCGCGCAGGCCGGCGTGACGGTACGCAGCGAGAGCCGGTGCGTGCACTGGCGCAGCGGCACCGCGTCGTGGAAACCGGCCGCGGCCAGCTCGGCGGCGCGCCGGGAGGTGAACGGCCCGAGGTAGGCGGTGTCGGTGGGGGCGAGGTCCCGGACGATCGACAGCCGAGGGTACGGACCGTCGGTGAGCTTGAGCCAGACCATCCGCTCCGGGTATTTCGACCGCCGGTTGTACGGCGGGGCGTGCGCGGCGATCAGGCGCAGCTCGCGGACCTCCGCCTCCAGCGAGTGCGCGCACTCCACCGCCTCGACCCGTTCGGCCGCGGCCAGCATCTCGGAGATCCGGGCACGTTTCTCACCGGCCGTGAAGTAGCTGCGCACCCGGGTGGCGATGTCGCCGGAGGTGCCCACGTAGAGCGGCCGCTCGTCGGCGGCCCGGAAGATGTAGACCCCGGGGACCTTGGGCAGCCCCTCGGCCAGGTGCCGCTTGCGGCGCTGCGTCGGGGTGACCGCCCGGGCGAACTCGATGGCGTCACCGACCGTGTCCACCCGGTGCCCGCCCAGCCGGCCGATCAGCCCGTGCAGCACGTCGACGGTGGTCTTCGCGTCGTCCAGCGCGCGGTGGGTGGGCTGGGTGGCGGTGCGGAAGTAGGCCGCCAGGGTGCCCAGCTTGCGGTTGGGCACCTCGTCGCGGGTCAGCACCCGGCGGGCGAGCGCGGCCGTGTCCAGGACGCGGGGGTTGGGCCAGCGGTAGCCGTGCTTCGCGCAGGCCGCCTTGAGGAAACCCACGTCGTACGGGGCGTTGTGGGCCACCAGCACCGCGTCGGCGATGAACTCCAGGAAGCTGGGCAGCACCTGCTCGATCGGCGGTGCCGGCAGCAGCATGGCCTGGGTGATGCCGGTCAGCACGGTGATGAACGGCGGGATCGGCTGCCCCGGGTTGACCAGGGTCGCCAGCACACCCAACTGCTCACCGCCGCGCACCTTGACCGCGCCGATCTCGGTGATGCCGCCGCCGTCCGGCGCGCCGCCGGTGGTCTCCAGGTCGACCACCACGAAGGTCGTCGCGTACAGCGGCAGCGCCGGGTCCACCCCACCCACCGCCGGGTCGAGACCAGCGAGGGACTCCTGGACGTACTCCGCCTGTGCCATCGCCGGCACGCTAGCGCCTCGGTCCGACACTCCCGTCGCAGCGGCCCCACCAGTAACCATGGGGCTAGGATGAGAGATCGGCTCACTCACCGGGCGGTGGGCCCGCCAGCGGTGGGAGACTTGCCACATGCCCCTCACCGAGCCGCACGACGACCACCTCCCGCAGGAGGATCCGGTCGCGCGCGACGGTGCCGTGGGCGATCCGCCCGCCGCCCCGGCGGTCGGATCGGGCGGCGGTGAGCCGGCGGTCGAGCCGGAACCCACCCTGCCCGAGCCGGTCCGGCAGCGGATCGTGGCGTTGACCGCCGCGGTGCTGCCCACCCTGCCCGCCGACGAGGTCCCGGTGCCGCTGCGCCGGGTGGCCAAGTTCGCCCCCAACCGGCGGGCCCGACTGGGCGCGCCGGCGATCGCCGCCCAGCTCACCGCCGACCCCCTGTTCCGGCAGCGGGTCACCGCCCGGGTCCTGGCCGACGCCGGTGACCTCGGCTCGGCCGTCGTCGAGGGCACCGCGCCGGCCGCCGCCGACCCGGTCGAGGTGGCCGCGCTGGCCTACCTGGCCCGGCCCCGTGGCTGGCGGGAGCTGATCGACGCCAGCGGCGCGGCCGTCCGCGCCGAGGCGGACAGCGCGGTCGTCGCCGAGCTGGTCCGCGAGGCCGAGCAGCGGGCCACCCGCGCCGAGCACGACCGGGCGGTCGCCCGGGTCGAGGCCGAGAAGCTCCGCGACGAGCTGGCCCGGGTCCGTGAGGAGCTGGGCCAGCTGCGCGAGGAGTCCCGACAGTTGACCCGCACCCTGCGGGAGACCCAGTCCCGCGAACGGAAGGCCACCGAACTGCTGGCCACCGAGCGGGGCCGCGCCGCACGCGCCAGCGCCGACGTGGACGCCGAGCTGCGCCGCGCCCGCGCCCGGCTCGCCGAGGCGGAGGCCGCCGCCGGGGTGGCCCGGGCCAGCGCCAAGGAGGCCCGTTCGGTCGACGACGCCCGGCTGTGGCTGCTGCTGGAAACCATCGGTCAGGCCGCCGTCGGGCTGCGCCGCGAGCTGGCGCTCGACCCGGTCGACAAGCTCCCCGCCGATTTCGTCGCCGACGCGTTCGCCGAGCAGCCGGGCACCGCCGGGGCCGGCCCGGCCGCCCGCGCCCGCGACACCGACGACCCGGCCCGCCTCGACCAGCTGCTCGCCCTGCCCCGGGCGCACCTGGTGGTGGACGGCTACAACGTCACCAAGCGCGGCTTCGGCGAGATGTCCCTGGAGCAGCAGCGCAAGCGCCTCATCACCGGGCTGGGCGGGATCGCCGCGCAGACCGGCGACGAGGTCACCGTCGTCTTCGACGGCGCCGAACGGATGCACGGGCTGCCGCCCGCCCCACGCGGCGTGCGGGTGCTCTTCTCCCGCAAGGGCGAGACCGCCGACGAGCTGATCCGGCGGCTGGTCCGCGCCGAGCCGGCGGGCCGCCCGGTGGTCGTGGTCTCGTCCGACCGCGAGGTCGCCGACGGGGTACGCCGGCACGGGGCGTACCCGTTGGGGGCCGACTCGCTGCTGCGCCGCCTCGCCCGCTCCTGACGCCGTCCGCGGAGGTGTTCAGCGGCGCCCGCGGTCCCCGCGACTTGCTCCAACGCGACCTGTCGGACGGTGCTTCTTGTCCCGCGCTCGGGCCGGTTCGACGCTCGGGCCGCCGCCAGTCAGCTGGTCGGTAGTCGCCGGGCCAGCTCCCGACGCAGGGAGGGATACCCCGATATCGCTGATCTGGAGTGGATCTAGCCCTGAAACGGACGGTCGGACGGGGTTCCTGTCGTACCCGGTGGTTAGTGTCGATGTCACCGACGGTGCTCGGTCGGCGACGACGGGAGTCGCCCGGGCGCCGCGAGCCGATCAGGAGGCGTGATGCTCATCGACTGCGACGGGTGCGCGAAGCGGGCCGACGGCTGTTCCGGCTGCCCGCTGACCGCCCTGTTCGACGAGACGTCCCCGGCGGCCGGGTTGGTCGCCGCCGAGGTCGAGGCCATCGAGGTGCTCGCCCGAGCCGGCTTCGACGTGGAGGTGCTGGCCGCGCCCGCGCGTCCCGGCGCGGCTCACCGCCCTCCCACCCGCCGGGTCGCCTGAGCGCGACACCGCACTCGGACGCGCACTTCTCGCGGGCCATAGGATGAGCGGTCACGGCGGGAGGAGCAGCGCAATGAACGGGGTACAACGGTGGTGACGCGGTGACCCCGCGCGGGTGGGCGTTGCTGACGCTGGCCGGGTTGACCGTCGCGCTGCTGGTTATCGCCGCGCTGCTCATTCCGTGGCACCGACCCCCGGCACCGCGTGCCGACCAGCTCGCCGCGCTGCGTGATCTTCCGGCGCAGCAGGTGGCCAAGGGGCGTGAGTTCCGCGCCGCGCTGCGTCCCGGCAGCTACACGGCGCTCGCGGTCGGGCTACTGGTCGCCCTCGCGCTCGGGCTCACCCCGCTGGGCAGCCGCCTCGTCGAGCTGGTGAGCCGGCCGTTCGGTGGGCACTGGGCCGCGCAGGCGGTGCTCGGAGGGTTGGCCGTGGTGCTCGTCGCCGACCTGCTCACCCTTCCGTTCGCCGCCTGGCGGCAGAGCGTGCTGACTCGCTACGGCATGAGCACCAACGGGTGGAGCGGCTGGGTCGTCGACCTGCTCAAGTCGTACGCGGTCAGCGCGGTGATCGGCGCGGTGGCGCTGTTCGGCTTCTACGCGGTGATCCGGCTCGCGCCGCGCTGGTGGTGGGCGTTCGGCGCGGCGGGCGCGGCCCTGCTGGTGGTGCTGCTGTCGTTCGTGCTGCCGGTGCTGGTGGAGCCGGTGTTCAACAAGTTCACCCCGATGGAGCAGGGCCCGCTGCGCACCGAGCTGATGAGCATGGCCGCCCGCGACGGGGTGCCGGTGCGCGACGTGCTGGTCGCCGACGCCTCGCGGCGCACCAGGGCGGTCAACGCGTACGTCTCCGGCCTCGGACCGACCCGCCGCGTGGTCGTCTACGACACGCTGCTGAGCGAGGCGACCCCGGCCGAGGTGACCGCCGTGGTGGCGCACGAGCTGGGGCACGCAAAGGACTCCGACGTCGCGGTCGGCACGCTGACCGGGGCGCTGGGCGCGGCCGCCGCGGTGGTGGCGCTCTACCTGATCGGCTCGTGGGGGCTGCTGCTGCGGTGGGCCGGCGTCGACTCGGTGGCCCATCCCCGCGCGTTTCCGCTCCTCATCGCCCTGGTCACGGTGGCCGGCCTGATCGCCACTCCGGTGCAGGCGCTGATGTCGCGCCGGGTTGAGGCGCGGGCCGACGCGCACGCTCTCACGCTGACCGGTGATCCGGTGGCCTTCGAGTCGATGCAGCGCCGTCTCGGCTCGGTCAACCTGGGCGACCCCGACCCGCCGCGGTGGGAGTACCTCTACTCGGCCTCGCATCCGTCCACCGTGGAGCGGATGGCCGCCGCCCGCGCGTACGCCCGGGAGGCTGGCCGATGAGCCGCACGCTGCTGATCACCAATGACTTTCCGCCCCGCCCCGGCGGCATCCAGTCCTTCGTGCACAACCTCGCGGTGCGTCAGCCGGCCGGCTCGGTGGTCGTGTACGCGTCGAGCTGGCGCGGTGCCGCGAAGTTCGACGCCGACCAGCCGTTCGAGGTCATCCGGGAACGCACCCGGGTGCTGCTGCCCACCCCGCTGATCGCCCGTCGGGCGGCCCGGCTGGCCCGCGCGTACGACTGCGACACGGTGTGGTTCGGCGCGGCGGCCCCGCTGGGGTTGCTCGCCGCCGGTCTGCGTCGCCGGGCGGGCGTACGGCGGGTGGTGGCGCAGACCCACGGCCACGAGGTGGGGTGGGCGGCGCTTCCGGCGGCCCGGCCGGCGCTGCGCCGCATCGGTCGGGGCGTGGACGTCACGACCTACCTCGGCGAGTACACCCGCAGCCGGCTGGCCCGGGTGCTGGACGGGGTGACCGAGCTGCGCCGGTTGGCGCCCGGGGTGGACGTGGACACCTACCACCCGACGGTGGACGGTGAGCAGGTCCGCGCCCGGCTGGGGCTGACCGACCGGCCGGTGGTGGTCTGCGTGTCCCGGCTGGTGCCGCGCAAGGGTCAGGACATGCTGATCCGGGCCCTGCCGGAGATCCGCCGTCGGGTGCCCGACGCGGCGCTGCTGATCGTCGGCGGTGGGCCGTACCGGGCGACGTTGGAGAAGCTGGCCCGGCAGACCGACGTGGAACGCGACGTGGTCTTCACCGGGTCCGTGCCCTCGGCCGAGCTGCCGGCGCACTACGCGGCCGGCGACGTGTACGCGATGCCGTGCCGCACCCGCAATCGCGGCCTCGACGTGGAGGGGCTGGGCATCGTCTACCTGGAGGCGTCCGCGACCGGCCTGCCGGTGGTGGCCGGTGACTCCGGGGGCGCGCCGGACGCGGTCCGCGAGGGCGAGACCGGTTACGTGGTACGCGGGCGGGACGTCGCGCAGCTCGCCGACCGGGTGAGCCGGCTGCTCGCCGACCGGGACCTGGCCCGCCAGTTGGGCGCGGCCGGCCGGGCGTGGGTGGAGCGGGAGTGGCGCTGGGAGGCGCAGGCGCAGCGGATGGCGGCACTGCTCGCCGGCTGACCGCGGGGGCGCTCAGGCGGAGGGCGCCCGGGGCGGCGCGTAGCGCGGCACGTACTCCTGGCCGGTGAGCCGCTGGATCGCCGCCATGACCTCGTCGGTGACGACCCGGATGTCCCGTGGCCCGTCGATTCGGCCGGCGACCGGGATCGCTGGGCCGAACCGCAGGGTGACCGGGTGTCGGCGGGGCAGTCGCGCGTCGACCGG
Organism: Micromonospora sp. WMMD710; assembly: GCF_029626045.1. Lineage (NCBI taxonomy): Bacteria > Bacillati > Actinomycetota > Actinomycetes > Micromonosporales > Micromonosporaceae > Micromonospora > Micromonospora sp. WMMD710. Next base: position 598,737 of record NZ_JARUBD010000001.1, read on the forward strand.
CAGTACCTCGGCGGTGCCGAGCACGCCCACCGGGATGATCGGCACCTCGGCGTCGCGGGCCAGCCGGGTCATGCCGGTCCGACCCCGGTAGAGCCGCCCGTCGGGGGAGCGGGTGCCCTCCGGGTAGATGGCGACGAGGCCGCCGGAGCGCAGCACCGGCACGGCGGCGTCGAGGGCGGTGAGGGCGGCCCGGCCGCCGGCGCGTTCGACCCGGATGGCACCCATGCCGTTGACGATGCGCCGGCTGAGCCAGCCGCGCGGACCTCGGCCGGTGAAGTACTCGGCCTTGGCCCAGAACGTCACGTGCCGGGGTGTCAGGCAGCCGAGGAACAGCTCGTCGGCGACGGACAGGTGGTTGCCGGCGAGGATCGCGCCGCCGTGCCGGGGCAGGTGCTCCAGCCCTTCCACGCGGGGCTGCCAGCCCACCCGCAGGGTGGTGCCGACGGTCAGCTTGCCGAGGTCGTACAGCAGCGGCACGTGTCCTCCAGGGTTCAGTGCGGGGCGGGGCCGAGGTGGGCGTCGAGCGTGGCGCGCAGCAGGGCCTCGTCGTCGGTGACGCCGGTCGCCAGCGGCAGGCTGCCCCAGGCCCAGAGCTGGGCGATGCCGTGCAGGTTGGCCCAGAGCGCGCCGGCCAGGACCGGGGCGGGCGCGTCGGTCGGCCGGCGTAGCCGCGCCACCAGGTCGGCGAGGACGGCGAACAGCGGCAGGCTCGTCTCGCGGAGCCGCAGCCGGCCGCTGGCCAGCAGGTCGTGCCGGAACATCAGCTCGAACATGCCGCGGTGCGCCGCCGCGAAGTCCAGGTACGTCCGGGCCAGGGCCGTCAGTTGGGTACGTGGGTCCGGGCCGACGTCGCGCATCGTCTTCTCGACGCGGGCGGTGAGGTCGGCGAAGCCCTCCCGGGCGATGGCGGAGAGCAGGTCGACGTGGGTGGGGAAGTAGCGCCGCGGAGCGCCGTGCGAGACCCCGGCCCGGCGGGCGATCTCGCGCAGCGACACCGCCGACTGTCCCTCGGTCAGCACCAGGTCCACCCCGGCGGCCACCAGTCGGGCCCGCACGCCCGCCTCCTCGCTCATAGACACTGTCTACCAGAGTAGCGTAGACGGCGTCTACCGCCGGCCCGGGTGAGCTGTGGCCGGGATGAGACCCGGGCGTGTCCGCACCCGGTGGCCCTCGGCCCGTCGAGCATGATGCCTCAGCGGCATCTAGATGACTGTGCGGCATCACACCCGCACGTCCGGCCACGTCCGGCCGCCGGGCGGCTGCGCAGGGCTCAGCGGATGCGGGCCAGAATGCGATCGGCCGGGGCCGGCCGCCCGAAGTGCCAGCCCTGCGCCGCGTCACAGCCGATCGCCCGCAGCCGTTCGGCCTGCCCGGCGGTCTCCACACCCTCGGCCGTCACCGTCAGATCCAGCGCGTGCGCCAGCGAGACCAGCGAGGCGAGGATCCGCTCGTCGGTGCGCCCGACCGCCGGCGAGCGCAGCCCGGCCACGAACTCCCCGGCCACCTTCAACTCGGTCACCGGCAGGTCCCGAAGGTACGCGAGGTTACTGTAGCCGGTGCCGAAATCGTCGATGGCGATCCGCACCCCAAGGTCGGCCAGCACCCGCAGGGCGCGGACCGGCTCCTCGGCGGTGCTCATCATCGTGCTCTCGGTGATCTCCAGCTGGAGCCGCTCTGGTGGCAGCCCGGTCTGCCGCAGCAGGGCCAGCACGTCCTGCACCAGCCCGGGTCGATGCACCTGCCGGACGGCCAGGTTGACGCTCACGAACGGCGCCTGGGCGCCGCCGGCCGACCACGCCTCGGCCTCCCGGCACGCCTCGGCCAGCACCCACCCGCCCAGTTGCACGATCAGGCCGGTCTCCTCGGCCAGCCCGATGAAGCTGTCCGGTCGCAGCACCCCCAGCTCCGGGTGGCGCCACCGGACCAGCGCCTCCACGCCCAACAGCCGGCCGTCCCGCAGCGACGTCAGCGGCTGGTAGTCGAGGTAGAACTCGCCCCGCTCCAGGGCGGCCGGGATGGCCGCGGAGAGCGCGTACCGGGCCAGTTCGCGCCGGCTGCGTTCGGCGTCGTAGAGCGCCCAGCGCGCCCCGCCGGCCGCCTTCGCCCAGTGCAGGGTCGCGTCGGCGGCCCGCATCAGGTCGCTCGGGTTGGCGCCGGCCACCTGGCGCTCGACGATGCCGATGCTCGCCGAGACCTGCAGCTCGTGCCCGTCGACCGACGCCGGCGTGCGCACCGCGGCCAGCGCCGTCTCGGCCACCTTCACCATGTCGTCGGTGCCACCGGTGCCGTCGACCAGGATGACGAACTCGTCGCCGCCGAGCCGGGCCACCAGGTGCTCGCCGAGGTCCTGGCACAGCCGTTCGGCCACCATCGTCAACAACCGGTCGCCGACCTGGTGCCCCAGGGTGTCGTTGACGACCTTGAACCGGTCCAGGTCGAGGAAGCACACCCCGACCCGCTGCGCCCCCCGGCCCGGCTCGTTGAGGGCGGCGGTGAGCCGCTCGGTGAACAGCGTCCGGTTCGGCAGGCCGGTCAGCGGGTCATGCGTCGCCTGGTGGCGGAACCGCGCCTCGCTGGCCCGCAGCGCCCGCTCCGCCTGCGTACGCGCCACCATGGCGGCCCGGCGGATCGACTCCTGCTCGTCGAGGGTCCGGTCGCGCAGCGCACGGGCGTACCCGGTCGCCACGGCGGCCAGCAGCCGCGCCATCCGGTCCTCGACGTCCTCGGCCACCAGACCCAGGTCGCGTACCAGCCGGAGTTGGATGACCTCGACGGTACGGCCCAGCCCCTCCGCCGAGGCGATGTGCGCGCCGACCAGTTCGGCGCCGACCCGGTGCCCGGCACGCAGGTCGAACGGCTCGGCCAGCAGCGCGCCGGCCAACTGGCCGGTGAGCCGGTGCAGCAGCGCCTCGAGCTGCGCCTGCGTCATCGGCAGGTAGCTGGTGCCGGAGACCGCCTTCGCCCAGGCCCGCGCGAAGGTGCTCGGGCGGGACGCCGCCTCGGGCGATTCAGCCACCGAGTCGCCCGACGCCGCCCATGAAGACCGCCCGCTCGGCGTCCTCGGCGCTGTCCGGGGTGTCCGGCCGCCACTGCGGCACCCACACCACACCCGGGTCGAGAAGCTCGAACCCGTCGAACAGCGCGGTCAGCTCGGCGCGGCTGCGGATCCAGAGTGGGCTGTCGGTACGCCGGTAGACCCGTTCCGCCTCCGCCCGCTCGTCGGCGCTGCGCCCGTCGTCGCTGGCCTGCGACAGCACCAGGTAGCTGCCGGGGGCCAGGGCGTCGCGCAGGGTCGCCAACAGCTCCGCGGGCCGGTCGTCGTCGGAGACGAAGTGCAGCACGGCCACGATCATCACGGCCACCGGCTGGCTCAGGTCGAGCAGCTTGCGGACCTCCGGGTGGTTCAGGATGGCCTCCGGGTGCCGCAGATCCTCCTGTACGACCACCGCGCGGTCGTTGCCGGCCAGGATCTCCCGGCTGTGCGCCACCGCCACCGGGTCGACGTCCACATAGACCACCCGCGACTCCGGGTCGATCCGCTGGGCGATCTCGTGCACGTTGCCGACCGTGGGGATACCCGAGCCGATGTCCAGGAACTGCCGGATGCCGGCCTCGGTCAGGTGGTGCACCGCCCGGCGCAGGAACGCCCGGTTGGCCTGGGCCATCAGCGGCGCCTCCGGCACCGCCGCCACCATCGCCTGGGCCGCGGCCCGGTCGGCGGCGAAGTTGTGCGAGCCGCCGAGGTAGTAGTCGTACATCCGGGCGACGCTCGGACGCTCGATGTCGATGGTGTCGGGTGCCCAGTCCGGCCGCTGCATACGCTCACCCCTCGAGTCGGCGTCGCGGGCATCGCCGCCCGCGCGGGTATTGTGCCCCCGACGTGCCCGCCAGACCATAGCGTGCCGTCAGGTTGCTCGCCGACGTCGGTCGATACGCGAAGGTCCGCGCCGGCGGTGAGCTGGCGCGGACCTTCGGTGCGGCGTCCCGCTCGACGAGCGGAGGCCGGTCAGAACTTCGGGGCGTCGGGCGCCTCGAGCAGGCCGAGCCGCAGCGCCGTCATCAGCGCCTGCGCCCGGTTGGCCGCGCCGAGCTTCTCGTAGAGCTTGGAAATGTGGGTCTTGGCCGTGGACTCGCTGACGAACAGCTGCTTGGCGATGCCGGCCACGCTCATCCCGTCGGCGAGCAGCCGCAGCACCTGACCCTCGCGGGGGGAGAGCTGCGGACCCGACGGGGCGAGGCGGCGCTTCATCGCCTCGGCCAGATCGGCGGCGGTGAACGCGCTGGGGGAGGAGGCGGCGTGCCGGGCGGCGGCCACCACCTCGTCGGCCGGCGCGGTCTTCGGTACGAAGGCACTCGCACCGGCCTCCAGGGCGCCGAAGAGCTGATCGTCGCCCGCGTACATGGTCAGCACCACGATGCCCATCGACGCGCTGGACTTGCGCAGCGCGCGGGTGGCCTCCAGGCCGCTGCCGTCGGGCAGCCGCAGGTCCATGATCACCACGTCCGGCTGCAGGGCGCCGGCCTGGCGTACACCCTCTGCCGCCGTGGCGGCCTCACCGACGACCTCGAACTGCCGGTCGCGCTCGAACGCGTGCCGCAGGCCCTTGCGAATCAGGTCGTGATCGTCGACAAGGAGGACCTTGGTGCGGGTGGCCGGTGTCGGACTTGTGGTCATCCTCGGGTTACTCCCCTTCTGGTGCTGCGCTGTCACGCACGTTATCTCGCCGGGACGAGGTGCCGAGAACCACCGCCACGGTCGTGCCGCTCGGTTGCCGCGGCCTGATCTCCAACCGGCCCCGGATACGTTCCGCCCTCTCGGCCATGATCGCAAGACCGTACCGCCCGTCGGGGCGCTGGTCAGCCATCCCCTGACCGTCATCCGACACTTCTATTTGCGCGTACGGGGGGTCCACCTCACACGTGACCCACAGATTGGACGCCCCGGCGTGCTTGCGCGCGTTGGTCACCGCCTCCTGCGCGATGCGCAGCAACTCGGCCTCGGTGGCCGCCGGCAGTCGCGCCGTGGACTCGTCCAGCGACAGATGCACGCGCAGCCCGCCGGAGGCGCCCACCGTGCGCGCGTACTCGGCGATCGCCGCGGCCAGTCCGCCCTGGCGGTCCACCTCGCTGCGCAGCTCGAAGAGGCTCAACCGCAGCTCGGTGATCACCCGGGTCACCTCGCCGCGCAGCGTCCGCAGCGCCTCGGCGGTCTCGTCGGCGTCGTCGAAGACGGTGGCCAGGGCGTTGTCGATGCCGTAGCCGACCATCACCAGCTCCTGCGCCACGCCGTCGTGGATCTCCCGGGCCAGCCGCTGCCGCTCCTCGTTGGTGGCCAGCGAGCGGACCTCGTCGAAGAGCAGCGCCGCCTCCAGTCGCAGCGCCGCCGGCCGGGTCAGCCCGGTCACCCGCGACACCACCGGCGGCGGGTACGCCTGCGCGACGTCCGCCTCCAGCACCACCAGCCCCACCGTGCGCACACCGGCGACCAGCGGAACGATCAGCGCGGAGACGTCCCCGCCGCGGTGGGTACGCGACTGCGACCGGGCGGCCGTCGTGGCCTGCTGGCTGGCCCAGGCGTCGGCGATCGCCGAGTCCGCGTCGAGCGTCGTCTCCCAGTCCACCCGGTCCACCCCGGCCTGGGCGAGCACCACGAGCCGGCCGCCTCCGCTGGCCGACAGCACCGCGCCCCGGTCCGCCCGGGCCACCGTACGCAGCTCCTCCAGCAGGTGCTCGGAGATGCCGCCCGGGTCCAGGGTCGCCCCGGGCAGCTGCCGGGCGACGGTGCGCAGCTGGGTCAGCAGTCGGGTCGCCTCGGCGTACGGCTGGGGCTTGCCCTCGCCGCGGACCGCCATCACCCGGTGCAGGGTGCCGGCCGCGTACAGCCCCAACGCGGCCAGGATCAGCCACTGCGCGCAGACCGCCAGGTAACCCGGTTGGCCGAGCTGGCGGCCCCCGCCGACCTCGGTCAACGCGCCGCTGACCAGCAGGGTGGCGGCGGTGACGGCGAGCAGGGCGGCGCCCTCGGAGAAGCGGCGGCGCAGCGCGGTGACGGTCACCGGGACGGCCAGGTAGGGCAGCACCGCCGACGCGCCCAGGCCGTCGACCGTGCCACCGATGGACGCCACCGCGGCGACCTGGCTCGCGGCCAGCCCCAGCACGGCCACCTCGGCCACCCGGCTCAGCGGGCCGATCAGCCGGTGCTGCGGGGCGAGCAGGGACGGCAGCCCGGCGACCGCCAGCAGCGCGATCCACCACAGCTGGGTGACGTCGTGGGTGGCGAAGAGGGTCAGGACGGCGACCAGCGCCAGCATCACCACGCGGGCGGCCGCGGCGAGGGGATGCGGGTGCGGTGCGGCGGTTGTGGATGCGGGCACGTGACGGATGGTAGTCAGCCCCGATAGATATCGGCGATTTCTGCCGCGTACGTCTTGTGGACGACCTGCCGCTTGACCTTGAGCGACGGGGTCAACTCGCCGGTGGCCTCGGTGAAGTCGCGCGGCAGAACCCGGAACTTCCTGATCGACTCCGCCCGGGAGACGTCCTGGTTCGCGCTGTCGACCGCGGACTGGACCTGCGCGAGCAGCCCCTCATGTTCGCGCAGTTGGTCGACCGAGGTGTCTGCGGGCAACCCGGCCGCCTGGAGCCACTGTGGCAGCGCCTCCTCGTTGATGGTGACCAGCGCCCCGATGAACGGCCGATGGTCGCCGACGACGACGCACTGGCTGATCAACGGGTGCGCCCGGACCGCGTCCTCCAGCGCACCTGGGGCGACGTTCTTGCCGCCCGCGGTCACGATCAGCTCCTTCTTGCGGCCGACGATGCTGAGGTAGCCGTCGCCGTCGAGCTGACCGAGGTCGCCGGTGCGGAACCAGCCGTCGCTGCTGAGCGCCTCGGCGGTCGCCGGCTCGTTGTGCCAGTAACCCTGAAAGACCAGCTCACCGGAGACCAGGATCTCGCCGTCGTCCTCGATCCGTACGGTCACGCCGGGCAGCGGACGACCGACGGTGCCGATCCGAGTGCCGGTGGGCAGGTTCACCGCGACCGCGGGCGAGGTCTCGGTCAGCCCGTAGCCCTCCTGAATGCTCACCCCGACGCCGCGGAAGAAGTGGCCGAGCCGGGCACCGAGCGGTGCGCCGCCCGAGAACGCGTCCCGGCACCGGCCGCCGAGCGCGGCTCGCAACTTGCCGTAGACCAGCCGGTCGAAGACGGCGTGCTGGGCGCGCAGCGCGATGCCGGGTCCGCGCGGCGTCTCCAGAGCCTCGCTGTACGCGATGGCGACCTGCTCGGCTCGCGCGAAGATCGCGCCCCGGCCGTCGGCTTCGGCCTTCTGCTTCGCCGTGTCGTAGACCTTCTCGAACACCCGGGGCACGGCGAGCACGAAGGTCGGCCGGAACTCCCGCAACTCGGCGGCGAGGTTCGTGGTGTCGGCGCAGTGTGCCAGCGTGGCCCGGATCTGCACCACGCCGATCTGGACCAGCCGGGCCAGGGCGTGCGCCAGCGGGAGGAAGAGCAGGGTGGACGCGCCCGCGTTGAACAGGTTCGGCAGCACCGGCACCGTGTTGGCGATGTCGGCGTACATGTTGCGGTGGGTGAGCACGCAGCCCTTGGGTCGCCCGGTGGTGCCGCTGGTGTAGATGATGGTGGCGAGGTCGTCGGCCCGGACCGCCTTGCGGCGCCGTTCGACCTCGGCCAGCTCGACCGGGGCACCGGCGGTGACCAGCTCGTCGACCCCGCCGAGGTCGATCTGCCAGACGTGGTCCAGCTCGGGCAGCCGGTCCCGTACGCCGGCGACCAGGTCGGCGTGCCGGGCGGTCTCCACCACGACGGCGACCGCGCCGGAGTCGGCGAGGATCCACGCGGCCTGCTCGGCGCTGGACGTCTCGTAGATCGGCACGGTGACCGCGCCGGTCGCCCAGATGGCGTAGTCCAGCAGCGTCCACTCGTAGCGGGTGCGGCTCATCAGCCCGACCCGGGCGCCCGGCTGGATGCCGGCGGCGATCAGCCCGCGGGCGACCGCCGCCACCTCGTCGCGGAACTGCAGGCAGGTCACCTCGGCCCAGGCGGTGCCGTCGGTGGTCGTGTTGCGGCGGGCGAATTGGACCGTGTCCGGCGCGACCTCGGCGTTGTCCCAGACTGGATCGGTGAGGTTGGCCGCGTCGCCAACGGTGACGATCGGCGGAACGGAGAACTCGCGCACCTGCACTCCTTCGTGCTCGCACTGGCCGGGCCGGCCGCCACGACGGGCGTCGGCTCAGTCGAAACCTACCCGCCGGGGGCGGCACGCCGTATGGGTGGTACCCGCCGGGTAGCCTCCCCCCATGGCGGACTCCTCCACCCAGTCGATCATCATCGGCGCGTCACCGGACCGGGTGACGGCGGTCATCTGCGACTTCCCGCGCTACCCGGAGTGGACCGAGGCGGTGCGCCGCGCCGAGGTCGTCGAGGAGTACGAGGACGGCTACGCCAGCCAGGTGCGGTTCACCATCGACGCCGGGGTGATGGCCGACGAGTACGTGCTCGCCTACGAGTACGCCGAGGATCTGTCCCGCGTCGAGTGGCACCTGGTCGCGCCGTCGAAGATGCAGAAGACCCAGCGCGGTTCGTACGACGTGGTGGGTAACCCGGACGGCAGCACCACGGTGACCTACACCCTCGAGGTCGAACTGTCCGTGGGCATGCTCGGCATGTTTCGGCGCAAGGCCGAAAAGATGATCATGGACACCGCGTTGAAGCAGCTCAAGCACCGGGTAGAAGCATCCGGTGCAGCGCAGTGACGCGTCCGGCGGCAGGGTGGAGGAGCCGAGGGTGAGCGGCACGGATCCGGGTTCGGCCCGGGAAGAGGCGGAACGGCTGGTCGCCACGCTGCTCGCGGGCGCGCGGTTGGCCTCCGCGGGGTCGACGGGCGGCGCGTTCGGCCCGCTGGGCGGACTGCTGGCGGGTGTCCTCGGTCACAGTGGCACCCCGGACGCCCGGTCCCATGGGGGCGGCGGTTTCGCCACCGGTTCGGCCGAATGTTGCGTCTGTCCGGTCTGTCGGGGCATCGCCGCGTTGCGCGACCCGAGTCCGGAATTCGCCGAACGGCTGGCCACCGGCGCCGGTGACCTGGCGGCGGGCGTGGCCAGCCTGCTGCGCGCGTTCTCCCCGCCGGAGCCGCCCACGGCGAGGGCACCCGAGTCCTCCGCGCCGGCCCGGCCGGCACCCGCCCCGAGCACCGACGACGAGGTCCCACAGTCCGCCCCCGCCGACCGGTCCACCGACACCGACCACGAGCACGTGTGGCGCGATGCCACCCGCACCGGGCATGATTCTCAGCCGGCGCCGGAGCGGGATGTCTGGTCGGTCGCCACCCGGACGGCGGACCCACCCGCCCCGGCCACCACACCACCCGTCGACGACGCCGGGCCGGTGGCCGCACCGGCACCGACCAACCGACCGGTGGTGCCCGCGACGCGGGTGCCCGACGACGCCGGTGCGGACGCACCGGGCGACGGCGCCTGACCGCGGGACATCCCGACCCGGACCGACATGCCGTCGGCGCGCGGGCCGGACAGCACAGCAGAGGGGGGCGGCAGCGGTGACGCTGACCATCGGAGTCGACGTCGGTGGCACGAAGGTGGCCGGCGGTGTCGTGGACGACACCGGCACGGTCCTCGTGCAGACCCGACGGGACACTCCCGCCGATGACGTCGGCAAGACCCGCGACGTCATCATCGAACTGGTCGGCGAACTCGCTGCCGGGCGGACGATCGAGGCCGTCGGGATCGGCGCGGCCGGCTGGATCGACGCCACCCGCTCGACCGTGCTCTTCGCCCCGAACCTGGCCTGGCGCGACGAGCCGCTGCGCGAGTACGTGAGCGCCGCGGTCGGTCTGCCGGTGATCGTCGAGAACGACGCCAACGTCGCCGCCTGGGCCGAGTTCCGCTACGGCGCGGCCCGCGACGCCGACGACTCCATGGTCATGTTCACCATCGGCACCGGCGTCGGCGGCGGCATCGTCCTCGGCGGCGAGCTGATGCGCGGCGCACACGGCGTCGCCGCGGAGCTGGGCCACATGCTGGCCGTGCCGGACGGGCACCAGTGCGGCTGCGGGCGGCTGGGCTGCATCGAGCAGTACGCCAGCGGCAGCGCCCTGGTCCGCTTCGCCCGCGCCGGCGCCCGACAGGAGCCGAACCGGGCCACCGCGCTGCTGGACCTGGCCGGCGGGGAGGCCGAGGCGATCACCGGGCACATGGTGACCGCGGCCGCGCAGGGCGGCGACCCGATCTCCGCCGAGGCGTTTGCGCAGATCGGCCGGTGGCTGGGCACCAGCCTCGCCGACATGGCGCAGATCCTCGACCCGCAGACCTTGGTGGTCGGCGGTGGTGTGATCGACGCCGGTGACCTGCTGCTCGGCCCGACACGTCGCTCGTACCTCGACGCGCTGGCGCAGCGCGGCCGCCTGCCGGTGGCCGAGGTGCTCCCCGCCGAGCTGGGCAACAGCGCCGGGGTGATCGGCGCCGCCGACCTGGCCCGGCGGATCTGAGGCGGGCCACCGATGGGTGAGGCTGCCGGCGTACCACTGCGCGTGGTGTCGTACAACATCCACAGCCAGCGCGACGACACCGCCGCACTGGCGGCGGTGGTCCGGGCCGCGAGGCCGGACGTGGTGATCGTGCAGGAGGGGCCGCGCCGGTTCCGGTGGCGGCAGAAGTCCGCCACGCTGGCCGAGTCGTTCGGGCTGGTGGTGGCCGCCGGTGGACTGCCCGCGCTGGGCAACCTGCTGCTGACCAGCCTGCGCGTCCAGGTGCGGGGCACCCGCTGTCAGCGGTTCCCGCTGACCCCCGGCCGGCACCTGCGCGGTGCGGCGTACGCCGAGTGCCGCGTCGCCGACGCCCGGTTCACCCTCGCCGGCTCGCACCTGTCCACCGACCCGGCGGAGCGTCCCGCGCAGGCCGCCGAGTTCAAGCGTGGGCTGGACGCGGCGACCAGCCCGGTGCTGGCCGGCGCCGACCTCAACGAGGGTCCGGACGGCCCGGCCTGGGCGACGGTGGCGCGCGGGCTGACCGACGCCGCGGTGGCCGCCGACCGGGCGGAGCGGCTCACCTACTCCTGCGCCGACCCGCGCCGGCGCATCGACGCGCTCTTCGTCGACCCACGGATCACCGTGGTCGACTACGACGTGGTGGACACCGAGCAGACCCGCCGTGCCAGCGACCACTTCCCGGTCCTGGTCGACCTGCTGCTGCCCACTGACGGCTGACCCCGACCCCGCCCCGACCGTCGAAGTCTCCGGCGCAGGACTGGACATCCGGCTCCGTTGTGGAGAGGATTTCGCGGCGACCGGCACGCCTGCCGTACCAAAAGGAGATGTCCCCGGTGTCCACCTCCACCGACCACGGCCGGCCCGACCCGGAAGCGACCTCGGCCGCGGCGAGCCGTGACGGCCGCCCGGTCTCCGACCGGGGCGACACGGTCTGCGTCATCGGGGCCGGGGCCAGCGGCCTGACGGCCATCAAGAATCTGCGCGAGCACGGGTTCGGTGTGGACTGCTACGAGCGGGAGACGGGCGTCGGCGGCGCCTGGAACTGGCGGCACGACCGCAGCCCGGTGTACGCCAGCACCCACCTGATCTCGTCGAAGCCGTTCACCCAGTTTCCCGACTTCCCGATGCCGGACTCCTGGCCGGACTACCCGCACCACGGTCAGGTGCTGGCGTACTTCGAGCGCTACGCCGACCACTTCGACCTGCGGTCGCACATCTGGTTCGGCACCGAGGTCATCCGTGTCGAGCCCGCCGAGGGGGATCGGTGGGACGTGACCACCCGCTCCACCGGCGGGTACGGCCCGGAGCGCACCTCCCGCTACGCTGCCGTGCTGATCGCCAACGGCCACAACTGGTCGCCGAAGCTGCCCCGCTACGAGGGCCTGGAGCAGTTCCGGGGCGAGATCATGCACGCCTCGTCCTACAAGGACCCGGCGCAGTTGCGCGGCAAGCGGGTGCTGGTCGTCGGCGCCGGCAACACCGGCTGCGACATCGCCGTCGAGGCCGCCCAGCAGGCGTCGCGCTGCTGGCACTCCACCCGGCGCGGCTACTGGTACGCGCCGAAGTACGTGCTGGGTCGCCCGGCCGACCAGGTCAACGACGCGCTGCTGGCGCTGCGGGTGCCGTTGCGGATGCGGCAGTGGCTCTACCACTGGACGCTGCGGCTGACCGTCGGTGACCTGACCCGCTTCGGCCTGCCCAAGCCCGACCACCGGGTGTACGAGACGCACCCCATCGCGAACAGCCAGCTCGTGTACTACGTGGGCCACGGCGCGATCGGCCCGGTGCCGGACATCGCCGCCTTCCACCCGTACGCGGTGGAGCTGACCGACGGCCGTGAGATCGACCCCGAGGTGGTCATCTTCGCCACCGGCTACCTGCCGCGGTTCGAGTTCCTCGACGCGTCGGTGTTCGCCGACAGCGCCGGGGCGGGCCGGCCCACGCTGTGGCTCAACGCGTTCACCCCGGGGCATCCGACGCTGGCGGTGGCCGGTCTGGTGCAGCCGGACTCCGGGATATTCACTTTGTCGCACTGGCAGACGGTGCTGTTCGCGCGGGTGTTGCAGGCCCGCCGGGACCGACCCGAACGGGCCGCCGCGTTCGCGTCTCGGGTGCGCGAGCGGGCCGGGGAGCGGTACTCCGGGCAGGTCAAGGAGAGCAGCCGGCACTGGTTCGAGGTCGGCCACGCCGACTACCTGCGCGCCGTCCAGCGCGCCCTGCACGACCTGGAGGCCAAGTGAGCGGCGGGTCGCACAGTTGCGAGCGAGAGGCGGAACGGTGACCGAGCTGCGGATCATGCGGGGGCGGGAGTGGGCGCGGCCGGTCCGCCCGGCGCGGCGTGAGGTGCTCAGCGCCGTCCCCGAGGTGGAGGAGGGGCGCCCGCCGCTGCTCTTCGTCCCCGGTTTCGGCCACGGCGCGTGGGCGTTCGCCGAGCACTGGCTGGGGCACGCCGCGTCGCGCGGGTTCCCGGCGTACGCGGTGAGCCTGCGCGGGCACGGCGCCAGCGAGCCGGCGCCGGAGGCGACGCTGCGGGCGTACGCCCACGATGTGGTCCAGGTGGCGGCGGGCCTGCCGCGCCAGGCGGTGCTGGTGGGGCACGGCGCCGGGGCGCTGGTGGTGGCGCACGCGATGGCCCGCTACCCGGCGCGGGGCGCGGTGCTGGTGGCACCGGTCTTCGGCGGGTGGGGGGTGCTGGGGGCGGCGCTGCGCCGCAACCCGGCCGGCACGCTGCCGGCGGTGTTCGGCGGGCCGTTGCGGCTCAGCCGGTCGCAGCTGTTCAGCCGCGAGTTGCCCGACGAGGAGGCCCGCCGACACGTTGGGCGGCTCGGTCGGGCCGGCCGGCGGGCGCAGTGGGCGCTGCTGGGCGAGCCGGAGGCCGAACCGGCCGTGGGCGCGCCGCCGGTGCTGGTGCTGGGCAGCCCGGACGACCGGGTGGTGCCGTCGTCGACGTTGACCCGGGTGGCCCGCCGGTACGGGTCGGCCCCGCTGCTCTTCCCCGGCATGGGGCACGACCTGATGCTGGACGCGCGGTGGGTGGAGCCGATCGACGCGATCCTGGACTGGTTGGAGAAGGTGCCCGCCGCGCACTGAACTGACCGGCCGACGGCCGGTCAGCCGCCGGCGTGCTGGGTGGCGGAGGTGGCCCGGGTCGCCGGCCGCGGCACCCGCACGGTGTCGTCCCCGCTGGTCAGGCGGCTGACCAGGGCGCCGTTCTCGTCCAGCGCGCTGAGGTAGGAGCGCGCCCAGGCCCGGATGTCGTGCTGGTGCAGGTGGGCGCGCATGGCCCGCATCCGTTCGGTGACGTCGGCCGGGCTGGCCCGCAGCGCCGCGCGCAGCCCCTGCTTGAGCCCCTCCAGGTCGTGCGGGTTGACCAGGTACGCCTGGGACAGCTCCGCGGCCGTGCCGGCGAACTCGCTGAGCAGCAGCGCGCCGTCGTCGTCGACCCGGGCGGCGACGTACTCCTTCGCGACGAGGTTCATCCCGTCGCGCAGCGGGGTCACCGCCATCACGTCGGCGATCCGGTAGAGCGCGGCCAGCTCGGCCCGGTCGAAGGGCTGGGTGAGGTAGTGGATGGCCGGTTCGCCGACCCGGCCGAACTCGCCGTTGATCCGGCCGACCTCACGTTCGATCCGTTCGCGCAGGATCTGGTACTGGCCGACGCGTTCCCGGCTGGGCATGGCGACCTGCACGAGGACCGTGTCGCGGACCTTGACGTCGCCGGCGGCGAGCAGCTCGCTGTACGCCTTGAGCCGCTGCTCGATGCCCTTGGTGTAGTCCATCCGGTCGACGCTGAGGATGACCTGTCGGGGGTCGCCGAGATCCTGACGGAGCCGGCGGGCGCGGGCGGCCACGTCGGGGCGGGCGGCGAGGGCGGCCATCTCGGCGGTGTCGATGGAGACCGGGAACGCGCCGATGCGCACCACCCGGTCGTCGACACCGATCCGCCGGTCGGTGGCCGGCAGTTCCAGGACCCTCGTGACGAGCTGGGCGAAGTTGTGCGCCGCCTGGACCCGCTGGAAGCCGACGAGATCCGCGCCGAGCATGCCGCGCAGCAGTTCGGCGCGGCGGGGCAGCTGCATGAACAGCTCCGGCGGCGGGAACGGCACGTGCAGGAAGAACCCGATGCGCAGGTCGGGCCGCAGCGCCCGCAGCAGGCCGGGGACCAGTTGCAGGTGGTAATCCTGCACCCAGACCACCCCGCCCTGCTCGGCCACCTCCGCGGTCGCCTCGGCGAAGCGCTGGTTGACCCGCTGGTACGCCTCCCACCACCGGCGGTGGTGCTGGGGCTGTTCGACGGAGTCGTGGTAGAGCGGCCAGAGGGTGGCGTTGGCGAATCCCTCGTAGTGGTCGCGGAGGTCGTCCTGGCTGAGCGCGACGGTGTGCATGCGGACGCCGTCCACGTCGGGGAGGGCGGGGGCGGGCCCGGTGCCGCCGGCCCAGCCGACCCAGGTCGCCGGGGTGTGCCGTAGCAGCGGGTGCAGCGCGCTGACCAGCCCACCGGGGCTGCGCCGCCACTCGCAGGCCCCGTCGGGGGCCTGATTGTCGTCGATGGGGAGGCGGTTGGCGACCACCACGAGGGAACTCTGTCGCATCTCGGGCATTCCGATCAGCAGAGGACTGACCGCCACGAGCAGGAGAAAACCGGTCAGCCAGCGGGGGAAGTGACGTACAGCGGTATTCCTACTGACAGTAAGTTACACCACTGTTACGCCCCGGGCGGGGCGGCGTCGTCCCGCGATGCGGGCCGGAATCAGACGACGGCGCCGTTGTCCGGGTCGTCGTCTTCCTCGTCGCCGGGGCGCAGCCGCCAGATCAGCGTGACGAAACCGGCCAGGATGCCGGTGAACCCGAACAGGGTGACCGCCGAGCGGTCCACCGGGAGCAACGACGGGAAGAGGAAGAGCACGAACCCCACCACGACCGCGAGGACGCCGACCACCGCGTACTTGGAGATCCGGGGAAGCGGCGGAGGTGGCGGCGGGTGGTAACCCTCGTCGTCCTCGTCGTCGGGCAGATCGGCGCCGAACGTGTCCAGCCCGTCCAGCAGCGACGGCTCGTCCGGCCGGGTGCCCCGACCGACCGAGATCCCGGAGATGTCGGTGGCGGACGGCAGCCGGCGGACGTCGGTGGCCGTCGGACCGGCCTCGTCGCCGCCGGTGCGGGCCAGCGGACCGGCGGCCGGCTCGTCCCGGGTGTCGCGTTCGTCCACGTCCTCGGAGGCCGGCCACGGGTGCTCGCCGACCGTCGAGGTGGTGTGGAAGCCCGCCACGATCCGGGCCCACTCGGCGTCGATGTCCGGCTCGTCACGCGCCGGCGGCTGCTCCGGGGAGGTCTCGTCGGCGAGCTGGGTCAGATAGTCCCGTGCCGTGGTCAGGTGCGAGCGGTCGACGTAGAGCCGGTCGACCGGCCGGGCCGGGACGGTGGTGGTGCGGGTGACCGGGTTGAGGTCGGCCGAGGGTTGCAGGTACGCGGCGATCCCACCGGCGGCCAGCACGTCGAGCAGGTGCTCGCCGACGCGCGGATCGACGTCGCCGACGACGGCGTACTCGCTCGCGTCGAGCCCGTTGTCCCGCCGTCCCCGGCGGGCCCCACCCGCTGACACCCGGACATCCCCCTTAACGCGCCTTCCGGCGCGGCCTGCCTGCCCCGTCGGCGCCCGTCCGCACGCCGTGCTCTGAATCGTGACACGTCAGGGCATGGTTCCGGGAGTGCGTTGTGTCGCGTCTTCCAAAGTCACGGCTACCGCCGCAGGTCGCGGCAGGGCTTCTTTGTCCGTTCTTGCGCGACACGTGCTATCTCGATGATCGTTGGCGGTGGGACGACTCGACGCACCCGCCGCCGCCCTGCCGCACTGCCGGCGATCGATGCGCCCGCCGGCGGCTCTCGTCCGTTGTGGTGCGGGCGCGTGCTTCGTAGGCTCGTCGACACGCTCCCGGGCATGGTGCTGTCGCGGGCACACCACGGAAAGGACGCCGGTGCTCTACTGGCTGCTGAAGTACGTTCTCCTCGGTCCGCTGCTCAAGCTGATCTTCCGCCCGCAGGTGGAGGGCCTGCACCACGTGCCGGCGACCGGCCCGGTGATCCTGGCCAGCAACCACCTCTCCTTCTCCGACTCGATCTTCACGCCGTTGATCATCCCGCGGAGGGTCACCTTCGTGGCCAAGGCCGAGTACTTCACCGGCAAGGGGATCAAGGGCTGGCTGACCAAGCTGTTCTTCGTCGGCACCGGCACCATCCCGGTGGACCGCTCCGGCGGCCGGGCCGCCCGTGCCGCGCTGGACACCCAGTTGCGGGTGTTGCGCGCCGGGGGAGTGGCCGGCATCTACCCGGAGGGCACCCGCTCCCCGGACGGGCGGCTCTACCGCGGCAAGACCGGGGTGGCCCGGCTCGCCCTGGAGAGCGGCGCGACGGTGGTGCCGGTGGCGATGCTCAACGCCGACGAGATCCAGCCGCCCGGCACGCTCATCCCCCGCATCGACCGGGTGCGGATCCGCGTCGGCGCCCCACTGGACCTCTCCCGCTACGCCGGGTCGGCCGGCGACCGGTTCGTCGAACGCGCGGTCACCGACGAGATCATGTACGAGTTGATGGAACTCTCCGGCCGCGAGTACGTCGACATCTACGCGCAGAAGCTCAAGGAGCCGGCCGCCGCCTGAGCCGGCTCAGCAGGCCACCGCCGGCCCGGCCGGGCTGATCGGCCGCCCCGCCAGACCCAGCAGGCCGGGAGCGTCGTTGCGCAGCGCGAAGGTGCGTACCTCGGCGCGTGGCGCCCGCGCGTCCACCGTGTCGCCGGCGCGGGTCAGCTCCGCCGCCGCGAGCGCCAGCGCCAGTACCCGGTCACTGACGTCGGGAATCCGCCCGTACGTCTCGGCGGCGGCCAGGTGCAGCTCGGCCGAGCGCCGGTGGTCGCCGTCGGCGGCGGCCAGGGCCGCCGTCACGGTCCGCAGCGCCGCCTCCGACCAGGGCGTACGATGCCCGACCCGGCCCAGCATCGCCCGGACCCGCACCGCCGCGTCCCGGCCGGCCAGGGCTGCGGCGTACGCGGCCGCCGCGATCCACTCCCCGCTGGCCAGGGCCGGCACCGCCGACCAGGACCGGTCCAGTTCGTCGATCAGCTCCGCCGCCTCGTCGACGCGCCCCTGCAACGCCCGGCACAGCGCCGCCATGCCCAGCATCGTCCAGCGCAGCCGGTGGAACCCGCTGCGCCGCGCGGTGTCCAGAGCGTCGCCCAGGTCGTCCGGATCGTCGTCGTCGCGCAGCACCAGCAGGCAGCAGCGCAGCCCCCGCACCTGCATGTCCCAACTGCCGGTCGGCGTGTCCACGAACGCCTCCGCCGCGGTGAGCAGCCGGCCGAAGTCGCCCTCGAACCAGGCGCGCATCGCCTCGGCCGAGTAGCTGGTGGTCAACGTCTGGCCGCTGGCGGTACGCGCCGGCGCCGCCGAGAGCAGGGCGTCGGAGCGCAGCCAGTCACCCTCCTCCCGGATCGCCCAGGCGAGGTTCTGGGTGGCGCGGGGCAGCGCCAGCAGTTGGCCGGCGCGGCTGAACTCGACGATCGCGTGCAGCTCGTCCAGGCCGACCCGGTCCCCGGCCTGGTAGCGGGCGGTCGCGGCGGTGATCCGGGCGTTGGTGCGGGTCTCGGTCAGACCCAGCCGCTCGGCGATCTCCGCGGCGATCTCCGCCGCCGCCACGGACTGGTCCCGCTCGTAGTTGAGCATGTGCAGCCGACCCAGCTCCGCGTACGCGTCCGCCTTCTGCGGCGTGTCCGGCAGCGACTCGAACAGCTGCACGGCCCGGTCCAGGCAGGCCAGGGCGTCACCACGGTCGGCGCGCAGCCAGGCGGCCTGCCCGAGCAGCGTCCACGCCCGTGCCGCGCAGGCGTTGTCACCGTGTGCCATCAGCCGGTCGGCGAGCGCGTGCACCTGCTCCGGCCCGCCGCCGGAGAGGAACCCGTTGCCGTCGCGGTAGAACGAGATCTCGGTGCTCAGCAGCTCCAGTTGCAGCCGGCCCACCGGGTCGCTGTCGTCGGCCAGGCCGAGCGCCCGACCCGCGTGCGCGGCCGCCGCGTCCAACCCGTGCAGCGCGTACGCCCGGCGGGCCGCGCGGTGCAGCGCCTGCCGGGCCGGTGCGGCGTACCGGCGGACCTCCATGCCGAGGGAACGGGCGATCTCGTGGGCCGCCCAGCGGTGGTGGGCGAGCACCTCGGCCAGGTCGGTGTCGCGGCTGTGCGACAACGCGTCGAGCCAGTCCGCGGCCCGCTCGTGCCGGGCCACCCGCTCGGTGCGCGGCAGCCGCTGGTAGCAGACGTCGCGCACCAGCACGTGCCGGAACCGGAACTCCGCCTGCCCGGCCATCGTCGAGGCCGCCTGCTCGTGCACGAAGTCACGCTGCTCCAGCCGGCGCAGCGAACGCTCCACCGACTCGACCTGCTGCCCCAGCGCGGCGGCCACCGCGCCGGGCCAGAACTGCACGCCGACCACCGAGGCGGCCAGCAGCACCGCCCGGTCTTTCGCGTCGAGCAGGTCCACCCGGTTGGCGATCACCGCGTGCACGCTCTCCGGCATGGTCAGTTCGAGGTGCTTGTCCAGTGACCAGCCCCGCCCGGACTGACGCAGCGCGCCCTGCTCGATCAGCATCCGGACGTACTCGTGGGCGTAGAGCGGGTTGCCGCCGGCCACCTCGATCAGCGGGCTCAACATGTCCGCGGAGAACGCGGCCTGGCCGAACATGTGCGCGTACAGCGCGGCGATCCCGGTGTCCCGCAGCGGCGGCAGGGTGATCGTCACCGAGCCGGTGATGGTGCCGGCCCAGCTCGGGTCGCGGTCGACCAGTTCCGGTCGGGCGGTGCACAGCAGCAGCAGCGGCACGTCGCGGGCCGCCGCCCCGAGCAGCTCCACGAAGCGCAGCATCGCGTCGTCGGCCCAGTGCAGGTCCTCGAAGACCAGCACGGTGGGACGGTGAGCGGCCAGCGCCAGCAGGAACCGCCGCCACGCCGACTCGGCCTCCTCGGCCGGCAGCGGCGTGCCGGGCAACCCGACCAGCGGGCGCAGCGCGTCGACCACCCGGTCCCGTTCAGCCGGGCCGATCAGCTCACCGACGGCGGCGGCCAGCCGCTGCGCCGCGCTGGAGGCGGGGTCGGTGTCCAGGATGCCGGCCTCGGACTTCACGATGTCGGCGAGCGCCGCGAACGTGACGTTCTCTCCGAACGGCGGGCAGCGCCCGGTGCGCCAGGTCAGCGGCTCGTCGACCAGCCGGCCGGTGTGCTTGTACAGCTCGCGCAGCAGCCGGCTCTTGCCGATGCCGGCCCGACCGAAGATGGTCACCACCTGCGGCAGCCGATCGCGCAGTGACCGGTGCAGGGCGTTGACCAGCATGCCCAGCTCGTGTTCCCGGTCGACCAGCGGCGTGGTGTCCGGCTCCCGGTCGGTGGGCTGGCGCCGCAGTGGCGACAGCGCGAGCCACACCTCGGTCGGCGCGGACCGCCCCCGCAGGGTGACCGGCGGCTGCTCCTCGTAGCGGATCGCGTCCTTGGTCAGCGCGTGCGTGGTGCCGCACACCAGCACCCCGCCCGGCGGCGCGACCGACTGCATCCGGGAGGCGGTGTTCACCACGTCGCCCGCCACGATCGCCTGCCCGCCGTCGCGGGCCGCGGCCACGTCGACCAGCGCCTCGCCGGTGGCCACCCCCACCCGGAACCGCAGCTCGGTGCTGCCGGTCGGCGCGAACCGGGTGAGCACCCGTTGCAGCTCAAGCCCGGCCCGTACGCAGCGCAGCGCGTCCGTCTCGGTGGCCACGGGTGCGCCGAAGAGCGCCATCACCGCGTCGCCGATGTACTTCTCCACCACCCCGCCGTACTGGCCGACCACCCGGCGGGCCGCGGAGAAGAACCCGGTCTGCATGCCGCGGACCTGCTCCGGGTCGGCCCGCTCGACGTACGGCGTGAAGTCGATCAGGTCGATGAAGAGGACGCTCACCCGGCGGCGGTCCTCCTGCGGGGTGAGCGCGGCCGGCCGGTCCGCGCCCGGCCGGGGCGACCCGCACGAGGTGCAGAACGTGACGTCGGAGGCGAGCGGACGCAGGCAGTGCGGGCAGACGGCACCGAGCTCGGAGCCGCAGCCACCGCAGAAGCGGTCGCCGTCGGCGGCCGTCCGTCCACAGCGCCCACACTGCGCGGCGATGACACCCTCCACTGGCGAACCGGTCGACGCCCACGGCGTCGCCTGCAAGCGAGTATCGCCCCCGGTGTACCTGTCAGGTACCGGCCTGTTGGTTTGTGGACAGTCCGTCCGGGCAGAAGCGGACTACATTCAGTCAGCCACATGTCGATCAGCGACCAGAGGGGGACAGGTCAATGGTGTACGTCAAATTGGAGAGCGACTGGACCGACGGCAACGGGGTCAGCCACTCCGCCGGCGAATCGGTGGACGTCGACGCCGCCACGCTCGCCAC
The DNA here is from genome assembly GCF_029626045.1 of Micromonospora sp. WMMD710. NCBI lineage: Bacteria > Bacillati > Actinomycetota > Actinomycetes > Micromonosporales > Micromonosporaceae > Micromonospora > Micromonospora sp. WMMD710. Next base: position 619,705 of record NZ_JARUBD010000001.1, read on the forward strand.
GCTTCAGGCCGAGGGGATCGTCAGCGAGCAGTCCCACGGCCCGAGCGGGGACGGCAAGGGCCCGGACAAGTGGGCCGGCCCGGGCAGCTCCGGGGTCTGAAGCAACAGCCGGTGACGCGTCGACGCGGCCGGGTCGCCACAGGCGGCCCGGCCGCGTCGTGCGCGTACCGGTGGGTCAGCGGTCGTTCATGCCGGCGCGGCGGCGCAGCGCGGCCACGTCGGTCACCACGATCCGGCGCCCCTCGGTGCGCAGCCAGCCACGACTGGCGAACGACCCGATCGCCTGGTTGACGCTCTGCCGGGAGCCGCCGGCCATCTCGGCGAGCTGACTCTGGTTGAGCTCGATCGTGATCATCGGGGCCTGGCTCTCGCCGGCCAACCGGACCAGCGTCTTGGCCACCCGGCCGGGCAGGTCGAGGAAGACGTGGTCGGCGTTCTGCTCGGTGAGCCGGCGGATCAGCCCGCCCAGCGAGCGCATCACCGCGTCCAGGATGCGGGGGTTGGAGTGCACCAGCTCCATGAACGCCCCACGGGAGAGCGCGAGCGCCGCGCAGTCCTCGATGGCCTCTGCCGAGGCGGATCGGGTGGACGCGTCGAGCAGGGAGACCTCACCGAGCACGTCCGGTGGACGGATGACCGACAGCACGGCCCGTTCGCCGGTGGGCGCGGTGCGAAAGACGGCCACCGCGCCTCGGCGCAGCACGATCAGCGACTCGCCGGGGTCGTTCTCGACGAAGAGCAGCTGGCCCTTGCGGTAGGTGCGCGGAACGGCGGCGGCGATGACGCGCTGCCGCACCTCAGGCTCCAGCCCGGCGAACATCTCGACACCCGTGAGCGCGTCACCCGGCTCCGGCAGGCGCATCTCCACGGTCCAACCCCTCCCCGGTCATGGACCACAAACTCGCTCACCGGGTGAACCTGATGGCCCTGACGAGGTGAACTGACACCGGTTCGGCGTCCGGTAGCGGTACACATCAGATCATGACGGTCCGGTCGCTTGCTGTACACCCCTCGAAGCACTTCCGTGACCGTCGCGAGCTGCGGCGTACCCCCTCGTCGGCGGCCCGGGCCGGGCCGTTGGCCGGCCCCGCCGGGCACCGCCGGGCGGCGGTGGACGAGGATTTCCGGAATGGTCTACCGCTACTTCTACGACTGCGAGTTCATCGAGGACGGCCGGCTCGTCGACCTCGTGTCGATCGGTGTCGTTGACGAGTACGGCCGCGAGTTCTACGCGGTCTCCACCGAGTTCGACGACTCCCGCGCCGTGCCCTGGGTGCGGCGCAACGTGCTGGACAAGCTGCCCTCGCCGGCCGACCGGGCCTGGCGCTCGCGGGAGCGCATCCGCGACGACCTCTACGACTTCCTCATGGAGCCGATCCGGGACCGGCCGGGGGAGCAGCTGGAGTTGTGGGCCTGGTTCGCCGCGTACGACCACGTGGTGCTCGCCCAGCTCTGGGGTGCGATGCCGGCGCTGCCGAGGGAGATCCCCCGGTTCACCAAGGAGCTGCGTCAGCTCTGGGACGACCGTGGCCGGCCGACGTTGCCGGACGCGGACGCGGCCCGCCATGACGCCCTGGTCGACGCCCGGCACAACCTGGCCCGCTGGCGGGCCATGACGTCGCGGTGAAAGCGGTCGTACGGCGGAGGTTTTGACCGGTTCTGTCCCGGGCATCGGTTCGACGAGCCGAGCCGAGGGAGAGTGCCATGAGCAACGAGCCGACCAGCGCCACCGAGGCCCGCGGCCGGGTCACCGAGCTGGCCCGGGCAGCGCGGATCTGCATGCTCACCACGATCGCCCTGGACGGGCGGCAGGTGAGCCGGCCGATGGGTCTGCAGGAGGCCGAGTTCGACGGCGACCTGTGGTTCTTCGCCTCCGCCGATTCGGCCAAGGTCCGTCAGATCCGGGTGAATCCGGAGGTCAACGTCGCCTTCTCCGACCAGCGGCACCACGCCTGGGTGTCGATCTCCGGCACGGCCACCGACGAGTTCGACCGGGCCCGTGCCGAGCGGCTGTGGAACCCGCTGCTCACCGCGTGGTTCCCGGACGGGCTGGACACCCCGGAGCTCACCTTGATCAAGGTGCACGCCAGCTCGGCCGAGTACTGGGACTCGCCGAACAGCACGGTGGTCAACCTGCTCGGCTACGCGAAGGCCGCGGTCACCGGTCGGCCACCGACGGCCGGCGAGAACCACGAGGTGACCTACTGACCGGGGTCCGCCGCCCGGGGCGCGCTGTCGTCGCAACCTCAGGCCGACTACAGTGCGCAGTGACGGCCCGCCCCGGGCCGGCAACGGCGCCGATGGTCTGACCTGACACATATCCTGGGGCATATCGGGCTTTACCTGATGCTCCAGGAGGATGAGCGGATCATGCGTATCGGCGTGCTCACCGGCGGCGGCGACTGCCCGGGTCTCAATGCGGTCATCCGGGCGGTGGTCCGCAAGGGCGTCGCCACTTACGGTCACGAGTTCGTGGGCTTCCGGGACGGCTGGAAGGGCCCGCTGGAGGGTCTGTCCCGTCCCCTGGACATCGCCGACGTCCGCGGCATCCTGCCCCGCGGCGGCACCATCCTCGGCTCGTCCCGGACCAACCCGTTCAAGATCGAGAACGGCGTCGAGCGGATCAAGGACAACCTCGCCGCGCAGGGCGTGGACGCCCTGATCGCGATCGGCGGCGAGGACACCCTCGGCGTCGCCACCAAGCTCTACGAGCTGGGCGTGCACGTGGTCGGTGTGCCGAAGACGATCGACAACGACCTGGGCGCCACCGACTACACCTTCGGCTTCGACACCGCGGTCAACATCGCGATGGAGGCCATCGACCGTCTGCACACCACCGCGGAGAGCCACCACCGCACCCTGGTCGTCGAGGTGATGGGCCGGCACGCCGGCTGGATCGCCCTGCACGCCGGCCTGGCCGGTGGCGCCAACGTCATCCTGCTGCCGGAGCGGCAGTTCGACGTCGACCAGGTGGCCGGCTACGTCGAGAAGCGCTTCCAGCACCAGTACGCCCCGATCGTGGTCGTCGCCGAGGGCGCCCAGCCGCTGGACGGCCAGATGGTCCTCGCCAACCAGGAGCTGGACTCGTTCGGCCACGTCCGCCTCGGCGGCATCGGCCAGTGGCTGGCCGAGCAGCTGGAGGCCAAGACCGGCAAGGAGGCCCGCACCGTGGTGCTGGGCCACATCCAGCGCGGTGGCACCCCGACCGCCTTCGACCGGGTGCTCGCCACCCGCCTGGGCCTGCAGGCCATCGACGCGGTCAACGACGGCGACTGGGGCAAGATGGTCGCGATGCAGAGCACCGACATCGTCCGGGTGCCCCTCGCCGAGGCCACCCGCGAGCTGAAGACCGTGCCGCTGGAGCGGTACGCCGAGGCCGAAGTCTTCTTCGGCAGCTGATCGACGGTCGACGTCGCGGCGGGCCGGCGGGTCCGCCGCGCCGCGACCCAATCCGAGGGGGTACGGCCCAGATGTCAGCCGGGGTGCACACGGTCGCGGTGATCGGCGCGGGCAAGATCGGTGAGCTGATGCTCTCCGGCCTGCTGCGCTCGGGATGGCCGGTGGACCGGCTGCTGGCCACCGCCCGCCGACCGGCGCGCGCCGAGGAGCTGACCGCCCGCTACGGCGTACGGGTGGTCGACAACCTGACCGCCGTGGACGAGGCCGCGGTGCTGGCGGTCTCGGTCAAACCGCAGGACGCCGCCGCGCTGCTCGACGAGATCGGCCCCAAGGTGCCGGCCGACAAGCTCGTCATCTCGCTCTGCGCCGGCCTGCCCACCAGCTTCTTCAACCGCCGGCTGCCCGACGGCACCCCGGTCGTCCGGGTCATGACCAACACCCCGGCGCTGGTCGACGAGGCGATGACCGCGATCTCCGCCGGCGCGTACGCCACCGGGGAGCACCTGGCCCTCGCCGAGGAGATGTTCAAGCCCCTCGGGCAGACGATCCGGGTGCCCGAGTCGCAGCAGGACGCGGTGACGGCGCTCTCCGGCTCCGGCCCGGCGTACTTCTACCTGCTGGTCGAGGCCATGATCGACGCGGGGATCCTGCTCGGGCTGCCCCGCCAGGTGGCGCACGAGCTGATCGTGCAGACCGCCATCGGCTCGGCCGTGATGCTGCGCGACTCCGGCGAGCACCCGGTCAAGCTGCGCGAGGCGGTCACCTCGCCGGCCGGCACCACCATCTCCGCGATCCGGGAGCTGGAGAAGCACGGCGTCCGGGCCGCGCTGCTCGCCGCGCTGGAGGCCGCCCGGGACCGCGCCCGCGAGCTGGCCGCCCAGGCCGACTGACCGATTTCGGGCGCATCGCGTCCCCGCGCGTGCCGCATACTGGCCCGGTGTTCACACTCGCCCAGGCCCGGCACCTGGTGGCCACCCTGCAACCGCGCGTCGCCGAGCTGGTCCGGGTCCGCGCCGACCTGGCCGAACTGCGGGTCGACCTGGCCGACCACGGCGTCAGCGCCCTCGGCGGCCTGGCCGAGGTGAAGGGGCTGGAGGCCCGCCTGCACGCCGTCGTCGACGAGTTGCACCAGCACGACATCCAGGTCAAGGGCATCGCCCCGGTGCTGCTCGACTTCCCCGGTGAGCGGGCCGGCCGACCTGTGCTGTGGTGCTGGCTGGAGGGCGACTCCGACGTGCGCTGGTACCACCGGGCCGAGTGCGGTTTCGCCGGCCGCCGCCCGATCTGACCCGCCCGGTTACCCCTCGGCGACCGCGAACACCACCACGTTGTCGACGTAGTGACCGCTGCGCCGGTCGAAGTCGCCCCCGCAGGTGACCAGGCGCAGCTCCGCGCCGGGCGTCGGCCCGTAGACCTCGGCCGTCGGGAAGCGGTCCTTGCGGGTCCGCAGCGACCCCGTCACCCGGAACGCCAACCGCTGCCCGCCGCGCCACACCTCCACCCGGTCACCGGGGCGCAGGTCACCGAGCCGGGCGAACACCGCCGGGCCGCGTCGCGAGTCCAGATGCCCGGCGAGCACGGCCGGGCCGGTGTCCCCGGGGGCCGGGCCGCCGCCGTACCAACCGGCCGTGCCGAAATCAGCCGGCGGGACCAGTGCGCCCGCCCGGTCCAGGCCCAGCACGGTGAGCGCCGAGTCGACGCCGATGCGCGGCACGCGTACCCGCGTGGGTGGACCCTGCGGCACGGGTGGACCCTGCGGCACGGGCGCGGCGGCCACCGACGGACAGCCGTCGGCGCAGCCGGGGTGCCAGCTCGCCGCCGGCGGCGGCCGGTCGGTGCCGGCCAGCCCGACGCCGGTGCCGGCGGCCAGGCAGACCGCCGCGCCGGCCGCGACCAGCGCGGCCAGCGGCACCCGGCGGTCACGGTGCCGCCGGATCGACAGGCCCGGCTCGGCGCTCACCAGGTGGTGCGCCGGCGCCGACGCAAGAGCAGCAGAGCCACCGCCACGGCCGCCGCGGCGAGGCCGCCGGCCACCAGGGGGTACGCGTCGATCCCGTTGCCCGCGGTGCCACCGGCGCCGGTGTGCACCCCGCCGGCCGGGACGACGGTGCCACCCTCGGCGTCGCGACGCAGCTCGGCGGTGAGCCCGCCCTGCTTCGCGTCCAGCACCAGCAGCGAGTAGACCGCGCCGCCGGTGAGCCGCACCTCGGCGTCGGTGCTCGGCCCGCCGGCACCCGTCAGCTTCAGCCGCCAACTGCCCGGCTCGACCTGCTGGTAGTCGGTCGTGGTGGCGAACTGTACCCCGCTGGCGATCGTCGGTCCGTTCGCGGCGGCTACGTCGAGCATCGGGGTCCGCACCGAAGCCTGCACGACACGCACCTTGGCGCGGCCGTCGGTGGGGGCGCTCAGGTCGTCGTTGAGCACCCGCAGGCCGAGGTCGGCGTGCCGGCCGACACCGGCCACCGTGTAGGCGTCGCCGCTGGTCACCGCCACCTCGGTGGTGAGCACCGGGGGATCGGTGGCGGGGGCGCCGGCCTCGCGCATCGCCACCGCGTACCGGCCGGGAGGCAACGACAGGTAGTCGGAGACCACGCCGTACCCGACCCCGGGGAACACCTGCGGCTTCGGGGCTCCCGGCGCGGCCAGGTAGACGTCCACCGCCGGGGTGTCGGGGGAGAGGTGGGCGAGCCGGACGTATCCGACGGTGTCCGCGCCGGCCGGTGCGGGCGCGGCGGTGGCGGCGAGGGCGGTGCTGAGCAGGAGCGCGCCGGCGCCGGCCAGCAGCCGGCGGGGCACGGTACGAAGCGTGTGCATGTCGCCTCCGGAGGCACGTTCGGTGAGCGGGCGGCAACTCAGGGATCAGAGTCCCGTGAACAGGACCCCAGCGCAAGTTGCCCGCCCGAAGTTTTTCTCGCGCCGCTGCCGGTAGGCCGTCGGCGTGCCCGAAGATGCGTTCGAGGGTCCACCGGGCGCGCAGGCTCGCCTATTCTCGGGCGATGCGGGATCGCCGGGTTGCCCTGGCGTGGACGGCCTTCGTCGTCGTCGCGCTGGTGTCCTGTGTGCTCGTGCTGCGCCGGCCGGATCGCCTCTCCGACCTGCACATCTACTACGGCGCGCTGTCTGATCTGCACGCCGGCCGGCCGTTGTACGGGTACGTGGCGGAGAACGGCGGCCCGTTCACCTATCCGCCGTTCGCCGCCCTCGTGCTGGGCCCGATCACCGCCGTCAGTGAGGGCGTGGTCCAGGGAATCTGGCTGGTGGCAACCTGTGCGGCGGTTGTCGCCGTCGCCGGGTCCGTCAGCGTGGCGCTGACCGTCCAACGCTCCCGGCGGCCCCTCGTCGTGGCGGTGGCGGCCACCGTGCTGATGCTTTCCGCGCCGGTGCAGAGCAACCTGCGCTTCGGCCAGGTCAGCATCTTCATCGTGCTGATGGCCCTGCTCGACGGGATGGGCGTCGTTCCACCCCGGCTGCGCGGGACGCTGGTCGGGGTGGCGGCGGCGATCAAGCTGACCCCGCTGCTGTTCGTCGTCTACTTCCTCGCCGTCGGGCGCTACCGCGACGCCGGCCGGGCCGCCGCGACGTTCGTGGCCTGCGCCGGACTCGCCGCGATCGTGCTGCCGGGCGAGAGCTGGGCGTACTGGACCGAGACCGTCCGGCAGACCTCCCGGATCGGCAACCTGGCCTCGCTGGGCAACCAGTCCGTGCACGGGATGCTGCTGCGTGTCGGCGTCGACGAGTCGACGCTGCCCCTGCTCTGGGCCGCTCTGGTGGCCCTGATCTGCGCGGCGGCGCTGCTGCGGGCCCGGCAGTTGACGCGGCAGGGCCGCCCCGGGCACGCCGCCGTGCTGGTCGGCTGCGCCACCGTGGCCGCGTCCCCGGTGTCCTGGACCCACCACCAGGTGTGGCCGGTGCTCGCCGCGATGCTGCTGATCGGCGCGTCCGGCGTCGCCCAGCGGGCCGCCGGCGCGGCGCTGCTCGCCGCCATGGTCGTCTCGTTGGGTGCGGTCCTCGGCCCGATCTCGACACGGCCGGGCGTGCAGTTCCTGTTCGAGAACGCCCGCGCCGTCGGCGTGTGCCTGCTGTGCCTGGTCGGTTTCGGCGGTGTCGCCGTCGCCGCCCGGCGCACGAGCAGGCGACCGGCCACCGGGCGTGCCTGGCTGCGGGTGGGCGTCACGGCCACCGTGGCGGTCGCGTTCTTCGCCGTGCAGCCGCTGCCCGCCGGTGCCGACCCCACGTTCAAGGCGTACACCCTCGATGACGTGGTCAACCCGCGCTACTTCTTCGTCTGCCGGGGCGCGGCCGAGTGCGCCGCCTACGGCACCGACGCGCCGGTCACCTTCGGCACCCGCGCCGAGAAGACCAAGGTGCGGGTCAACGGCGTGGTCTCCCCGCAGGTGACCCGCCTGGAGTACTACTCGGCCCCCGGCGGGGCGCCCCGCGCCATTCCGCTGCTCGCCGCCTATCCGGGCACGCGGACGTTCTCGTTCCGCTCGGCGACGATGGCCGAGGGGCGGCTCGTGGCGTACGCCTCGGACGGCCAGCCGATCGCCAGCTACGACGACGAACTCGCCGCCGCCCTCCGTACGGCCACCCGGTAGGCGGTCGCCGGAGGGCGGCGGCGGTGCTCAGCGGGTCGCGGCGGCCACGGCGGCGCGCAGCTTCTCGGCGTCGCCCGGTGCCGGGTGCTCCCAGTCGGTCGGCGAGGCCGAGTAGAGCGTGCCGTACGCCGGGGTGTCCGGCTGGTAGCGCCACCCCTCGGCGAGCGGGCCGACGTCGACCGCGTCGTACCCGATGCGGTCCAGGAAGGCCGTCACCTCGGCCTTCGCGGCGTCGTCATCGCCGGCGATCGCCAGGGCGCTGCGGTCGGTGGCACCGGACGGCCGGGCCAGCGCGGCCAGGCCCTTGAAGTAGATGTTGTTGAAGACCTTGACCACCCGCGAGTCCGGCAGGTGCCGCTGGAGCAGCTCGCTGCTGGTGGTCTCGCCGGAGTCCAGTTCCGGGAAGACCCCGTCGCGCTGCGGGTAGTAGTTGTTGGTGTCGATGACGACCTTGCCGGCCAGTGGCTCCACGGGCACCGCGCGGTACGCCTTCAGCGGCACGCTGACCACCACCAGGTCGCCCACCCGCGCCGCGTCCTGCGCGGTGCCGGCGCTGGCGTGCTCGCCCAGGGATGCGACCAGGTCGGTGAGCGTTTCCGGGCCCCGCGAGTTGCTCAACACCACGTCGTAGCCGGCGTCCACGGCCAGCCGGGCCACGGTGCCGCCGATGTTGCCGCTGCCGATCAGTCCCACAGTTGTCATGTTCGGTCCCAACTCCGTCCACCCGCGACGCATTCCCGACCGACGCGGTGGGTTATTCCGGTTGCCGTGGTGCCGGCCGGCTGCGCAGACTGCCCGGCATGCGCTGTCTCGTCGAGGATCTCGCGACCTTCGCCGCCACGGCGGGCACCTGGCTGCGCAGCGAGCCCGTCCTGCACAACGTACTGTTCACGCTCGTCGCCGACCGCCTCTGCGGGGACGTGCCACTCTCCGGTGACGAGTGGTTCGTGCGGGTGGTCGACGACGGCGCGACGGTGGGCGCGGCGGTGTGCACGCCGCCGCGCGGGCCGCTGCTCGGCGCGGTGCCGGTCGCGGCCGCGCGAACGCTCGCCGGGTACGTCGTCCGGGCGGCGCCGCCGTTGGCCGAGGTGCACGGCCCGGTCCCGGCCGTGGCGGAGTTCGCGCGGCGGTACGCCGAACGCGCCGGTCTGACCGCCGTACCCGGCACCGCGCAGCGGATCTTCCAGCTGAACGCGGTCCGGCCGCCGGTCGGCGTACCCGGTCATGCACGGGCGGCTGCCGCCACGGACCGCGACCTACTGGTGGCCTGGGCGGCCGAATTCGCCGCGGAGACCACGCCGGGCGAACCCCAGGTGGACCTGTCCGGTCAGGTCGACGCCCGGCTGCCGTACGGGGACCGGATCTGGCTCTGGGAGGACGCCGGCGCTCCGGTCTCGATGGCCTGGCTGAGTCGGCCGGTGGCGGGCGTGGCCCGGGTCAGCGGCGTGTACACGCCGCCGCGGCAGCGCGGACGCGGTTTCGCCAGCGGCTGCGTGGCACACGCGAGCCGGCACGCCCTGCATGCCGGTGCGACGACCTGCGCCCTCTATACCGACCTGGCCAACCCCACCAGTAACCACATCTACCAGTCCCTGGGCTACCGCCCGGTCGCGCAGGTGGCCCAGTGGCGCTTCCCCTCCCGCCCTCCGACGCGGTGATCAAGAGGTTTGCGTCAGAAACGGGCCCCGGGTTGACGCGAACCTCTTGATCACCGGCACGTCAGGCGGGCAGGACCTTGTCGATGGCTGCCTGGAGGTCGGTGGAATCGGGCTCGACCGTGGGAGCGAAGCGGGCGGCTACCGCGCCGTCCGGGGCCACCAGGAACTTCTCGAAGTTCCACCGGACGTCCCCGGTGTGCCCGTCGGCGTCCGGGGTGTCCACCAGCGCGGCGTAGAGCGGGTGCCGGTGCGGGCCGTTGACGTCGACCTTCTCGGTCAGCGGGAAGGTCACGCCGTAGTTGACCTGGCAGAAGTCGCTGATCTCGGCGGCGCTGCCCGGCTCCTGCCCGGCGAACTGGTTGCACGGCACGCCGAGCACCACCAGGCCCCGGTCGGCGTAGGAGTCGGCGAGTGCCTGGAGGCCGGCGTATTGGGGGGTGAGGCCGCAGCGGGAGGCCACGTTGACGACCAGGAGCGCCTTGCCGCGGTAGCGGGCCAGGTCCGCCGGGCCGCCGTTGAGGGCGTCGATCGGGATGTCGAAGACGGTCATGGGCCGAGGCTACGCGCCGGGCGACGGGCCGCCGGGGAGGGGCGTGGCAGGTGCACTCCGCGCACCAGGAGAAATCGAAACATGCACATCTTGACGAACTGATGACGCCGTGAGTACCGTCTCACCATCTCTTTTGGAAAGTTTCCTAACAGTTCGGGAGACGCCTCATGAAAAGATCGCTCCGCCGGGCCCTCTGGGCCGGTGCCGTGGTCGCCGTGACCGTCGCAGCGGTGCCGATGACCACCGCATTCGGCGCCGGCACGGTCACCACCACGTTCACCAAGGCGCAGGACTGGGGGACCGGTCACGAGACGAGGGTGACCGTCACCAACGGCTCCAGCGCCACGGTCGCCACCTGGCGCATCGAGTTCGACCTGCCGTCGGGCACCACCATCAGCAGCGCCTGGGACGCCGACGTCACCAGCAGCGGCAACCACTACGTCGCGGTCAAGAAGAGCTGGGCCGGCGGCCTCGCCCCCGGTGCCTCGTTCAGCTGGGGATACAACGGCACCGGCGCCTACAAGGCGCCGCTGAACTGCACCATCAACGGTGCCGCGTGCGGCGGCGGGACCACCCCGCCGACCACGACGCCACCGACCACCACCCCACCCACCACGACGCCGCCCACCACGACGCCGCCCACCACGCCACCCCCGACCACCAACCCGCCGAACCCGGGCGGCAAGAAGGTCGTCGGCTACTTCGCCGAGTGGGGCGTCTACGGGCGCAACTACCACGTCAAGAACATCCAGACCAGCGGCTCGGCCGCCAAGCTGACCCACATCCTGTACGCCTTCGGCAACACCACCGGTGGCCGCTGCGTCATCGGTGACAGCTACGCCGACTACGAGAAGGCGTACACCGCGGCGGACAGCGTGGACGGCGTCGCCGACACCTGGGACCAGCCGCTGCGCGGCAGCTTCAACCAACTGCGCAAGCTCAAGCAGCTGAACCCGCACCTCAAGGTGATCTGGTCGTTCGGCGGCTGGACCTGGTCCGGCGGCTTCACCCAGGCCGCGCAGAACCCGGCCGCGTTCGCCGAGAGCTGCTACAACCTCGTCGAGGACCCGCGCTGGGCCGACGTCTTCGACGGCATCGACGTCGACTGGGAGTATCCCAACGCCTGCGGCCTGACCTGTGACAGCAGCGGCCCGAACGCGTTCAAGAACGTGATCAGCGCACTGCGGTCGAGGTTCGGCTCCAGCGCCCTGGTCACCGCCGCCATCACCGCGGACGGCAGCAACGGCGGCAAGATCGACGCCACCGACTACGCCGGCGCCATCGGCAACCTCAACTGGCTGATGCCGATGACGTACGACTACTTCGGCGCGTTCGCCGCCCAGGGGCCGACGGCACCGCACTCGCCGCTCGCCTCGTACACCGGCATCCCGCAGCAGGGCTTCAACTCCGACGCGGCGATCCAGAAGCTCAAGAGCAAGGGCATCCCCGCCAGCAAGCTGCTGCTCGGCATCGGCTTCTACGGCCGGGGCTGGACCGGTGTCACCCAGGCCGCACCGGGCGGCAGCGCCACCGGCGCGGCGCCGGGCACCTACGAGGCGGGCATCGAGGACTACAAGGTCCTCAAGAACACCTGCCCGGCCACCGGCACGGTCGCCGGCACCGCGTACGCCAAGTGCGGCAGCAACTGGTGGAGCTACGACACCCCGTCCACCATCAACGGCAAGATGACGTACGCGAACAACCAGGGCCTCGGTGGCGCGTTCTTCTGGGAGCTCTCCGGTGACACCAACAACGGTGAGCTCATCGGCGCCATCAAGGGCGGTCTCGGCTGAGCCGAGGGCCGACGCACCACCCACACGGCGGGGAGGGGCCCGCACCGTCCCTCCCCGCCCGTGCCACACCGGCCCGGTCGACGCCCAGCGTCGGCCGGGCCGACGGCGCTGGGTCGGGCCTGCCTGATGTGGCAGACTCGCGGCTCGGTACGTTTCGATGGCACGGTCGACGGAGGTGGTCATGCGCCCGACCCACCGCAGGTTGGCGGCGACCGCCGCGGCGCTTGTGCTGCTGCCGGTCGCCCTGGTCGGCTGCGGCATCGGCGGCGGTGACGAGGAACCGGCGGCCAAGCCCGAGCAGGCCCCCGCCGAGGAGGCCGCCACCCGGTCCCGTGAGCGCGTGCAGGCGTACCTCGACGCGATGACCGCCAAGGACGTCGCCGCCGGCCGCAGCCAGCTCTGCGCGGTGCTGCAGGACGGGTTCGACCTGAGCGCCACCGGTCCCAACGGCGACTTCGCCGATCACTTCGAGGTGCCCGCGGCGACCATCACCGACGTTCAGGCGGGCCCGCGCGGGCAGCAGGTCAGCGTCTCGGTCTCGGTCACCGCCGGCAAGCGTAAGGTCACCCGCCCGCTGGTCTTCACCGTCATCCGGGACGGAAGCGACTGGTGCATCGCCGGTGAGGCGCCGGGTGGCGCGCCCGCCGCGCCGGCGCCGACCGGTGTCTCTCCCTCTCCCGCGTCCTGACCGGCGACCGGCGGATTGATCTCCCACCTGCCGGAACCGTCCCCCTCGCCGCCCATGCCCCCCGACCGTCGCCGTACGCTTTCTGTCATGCGCCATGAGTGGCATCAGCTGAGCCATCCCGGTGTGGGCAGCCCGGGCCTGCAGACCAGCCGTCCGACCGTCGACTCCGCCGAGGACGCCGCCCTCGGCCTGGATCGATGGCGGGAGCTGCCCCGCGAGCAGGTCCCGCCGTGGTCGGACCAGGCCGCCGTCGCCGAGGTCTGCAAGGTGCTGGACACCGTGCCGTCGGTCGTCGCGCCCTACGAGGTGGACCAGCTGCGGCAGAAACTGGCCCTGGTCTGCGAGGGCAAGGCGTTCCTGCTGCAGGGCGGTGACTGCGCCGAGACGTTCGCCGACAACACCGAGAGTCACCTGCTGGCCAATGCCCGCACCCTGCTGCAGATGGCGATCGTCCTCACCTACGGCGCGTCGCTGCCGGTGGTCAAGGTCGCCCGGGTCGCCGGGCAGTACACCAAGCCCCGCTCGCTGCCCACCGACGCGCGGGGCCTGCCCGCCTACCGCGGCGACATGATCAACTCGCTGGAGGCCGACCCGACCGCCCGGGTCGCCGACCCGCAGCGCATGATCCGGGCGTACGCCAACTCGGCGGCGGCGATGAACATGCTCCGGGCGTACCTCGCCGGTGGGCTCGCCGACCTGCACGCGGTGCATGACTGGAACAAGGGGTTCGTGAAGAACTCCCCGGCGGGGGAGCGCTACGAGGCCATCGCCCGGGAGATCGACCGCGCGCTGGCGTTCATCCGGGCCTGCGGGATGACCGACGACGAGGCCCTGCGGACCGTCACCCTCTACTGCTCCCACGAAGCCCTCGCCCTGGAGTACGACCGGGCGCTCACCCGCGTCTCCGACCGCCGGGCGTACGGGCTCTCCGGACACTTCCTGTGGATCGGCGAGCGCACCCGGCAGATCACCGGCGCGCACATCGACTTCATCTCCCGCATCGCCAACCCGATCGGCGTCAAGCTCGGCCCGACCACGTCCCCGGACGAGGCCATCGAGCTGTGCGAGAAGCTCAACCCGGACAACATCCCCGGCCGGCTCACGCTGATCAGCCGGATGGGCAACCATCGGGTACGCGACGCCCTGCCGCCGATCGTGGCCAAGGTCACCGCCGCCGGCGCCAAGGTGGTCTGGCAGTGCGACCCGATGCACGGCAACACCCACGAGTCGTCCAACGGCTACAAGACCCGGCACTTCGACCGGATCGTCGACGAGGTGCTCGGCTACTTCGAGGTGCACCGGGGCCTGGACACCCACCCCGGTGGGATCCACGTCGAGTTGACCGGCGAGGATGTCACCGAGTGCCTCGGCGGCGCCCAGGGCATCGAGGATCTCGACCTGCCCGACCGGTACGAGACCGCCTGCGACCCCCGACTCAACACCCAGCAGTCGCTGGAGCTGGCCTTCCTCGTGGCCGAGATGCTCCGTGGCTGAGCCTGCGAGCCCCGCGCCCGGCAGCCGAAAGGATGACAGTGGCTGATCTTGTGGACCTGCGGTCCGACACCGTGACCCGACCCACCGCCGGGATGCGGGAGGCGATGGCCACCGCCGACGTCGGCGACGACGTCTACGGCGAGGACCCGACCGTCAACGCGTTGGAGGCCGAGGTCGCCGCGCTGTTCGGGCACGAGGCGGCGTTGTTCGCGCCGAGCGGGTCGATGGCCAACCAGATCGCCCTGCAACTGCTGGTGTCGCCCGGCGACGAGCTGCTCTGCGATGCCGACGCGCACGTGGTCACGTACGAGATCGGCGCCGCCTCGGCGTACGGCGGAATCTCCTCGCGGACCTGGCCGGCGGTCGGCGCGGACATCGACCCGGAGGTGGTCGCCCGGATGATCCGTCCGGACGGCTACTTCGCCGTCCCCACCCGCGCGATCGCCGTCGAGCAGACCCACAACCGTGGCGGCGGTGGGGTGATCCCGCTGGCCACGCTGCGCGATCTGCGGGGCGTCGCCGACGAGGCGGGGGTCGCGCTGCACTGCGACGGCGCCCGGATCTGGCACGCGCACGTCGCCGACGGGGTGCCCCTGATCGAGTACGGCCAGCTCTTCGACACGCTGTCGGTCTGCCTCTCCAAGGGGCTCGGCGCGCCGGTCGGTTCGCTGGTGGTGGGCAGCACGGACAAGATCGCCCGGGCTCGGATGATCCGCAAGCGGATGGGTGGCGGCATGCGCCAGGCCGGCATCCTGGCCGCCGCCGGCCGGTACGCGCTCGCGCACCACGTCGACCGGTTGGCCGACGACCACGCCAGGGCCGCCCGGCTCGCCGAGGTGGTGGCGCCGTTCGGGGTGCTCGCCACCACGGTCCGTACCAATCTCGTCGCGCTGGACCTGACGAAGCACGCACTGGATGCGCGTGCCCTGGCCGCCGCCGCCCGGGCCGAGGGCGTCCTCATCTCGGTGCTCGGCCCCCGCACCGCCCGCCTGGTCACCCACCTGGGCGTCACCGACGCCGACATCGACCGCGCGGCGGAAGCCCTGCCGCGCATCCTGTCCGCCTGACCCAGCTCCTGGTGATCAAGAGGTTTGCGTCAGATTCCGGCCCCGGATGACGCAAACCTCTTGATCAACCCTGCGGTGGCGGGCGGAGGCGGGTGAGGGTTTCGATGTCGGCGGCGTGGCCCTCGTGCTTCTCGCCGCTCGGGGTTTCCACCACGATCGGGACGCCGTCGGTGGCCGGGTGGGCCATCAGCTCGGCAAAGGCGGGCTCGCCGATGGTGCCCTTGCCGATGGTCTCGTGCCGGTCCCGGGTGGAGCCGCACAGATCCTTGGAGTCGTTGGCGTGCACCAGCCGCAGCCGGTCCGCACCCACCGTGGCCACCAGCGTGTCCAGCGTCGCCGTCATGCCACCCTCGGCGGCCAGGTCGTGCCCGGCGGCCCAGGCGTGGCAGGTGTCGAAGCAGACCCCGAGCATGGGGTGCCGGTCCACCGCGTCCAGGTAGGGTCCGAGCTGCTCCACCCGGGAGGTCAGCGACCGCCCGCCGCCCGCGCTCGGCTCCACCAGCAGCATCGGGCCGCCGGCCTCGGCGGCCCAGTCGAGCAGCGGCAGCAACTCCCGGCGGACCTGGCGCATCGCCTCCTCGGCGTGCCCCTCATCCACCGAACTGCCGGCGTGGAAGACCACCGCCCGAGCGCCGATCGCCACACCGCGGCGCAGCGCGTGCGCCAGGGTCTGCGCCGACTTCTCGACCGTGGCCGGGGTGGGTGAGCCCAGGTTGACCAGCAGCGAGGCGTGGATGAACGTCGGGATGCCCCGCTCGGCGAAACCATCGCGGAACAGCACGTCCTGCGCCGGATCACCGGCGGGCAGCGCCCAGCCGCGCGAGTTGGAGACGTAGACCTGCACCACCTGGGCGCCGGTCGCGTCGGCGTACGGAAGGGCGGCCCGGGCCAGCCCACCGGAGGTCGGCGTGTGCGCGCCCACCGGGCGCGAGGAGACCGTCGCCATCAGAAGCACGTGATGACGACCGGGGTGCCCGGCGGCACCTGCGAATTCTCACCCGGGGCCTGGATCCGGACCACGGCGTTCGGGTTGACCGCGATCGTCACCGGATAGCCCTGGCTCTCCAGCACCTGCTTGGCCTGCAGACACGGCAGGTCGATCACCCGGGGCACGATCGCCAGCGGTGGGCCCTTGCTGACGTCCAGCTTGACCTCGGTGCCCTTCTCCACGCCGGCGCCGTCGGCCGGGCTCTGACCCAGGATCTCGTCCTTGGGTTTGTCCGAGTCCTTGTACGTCTCCACCGGCTTCAGGTTGAGCTGGGCGAGGAGGGTGCGGGCCTCGGTCAGGCTCTTGCCGACCAGGTTCGGCACCGACACCGGCGCCCTGCCCCGGCTCAGGATGAGCGTGATCTTCGCGCCCGGTTTGACCTCGGTGCCCACCTTGGGGGAGCTGTCCAGGACGACTCCGGCCGGCAGGGTGTCGTCGTAGCGGGAGGCGCCCTTGGCCACCACCAACTTCACGTTGACGAGGTCGGCCTCGGCCAGCTCGTACTCCTTGCCGATGACGTCCGGCACCGGGAAGCGCTCCGGGCCCAGCGAGAGGGTCAGGGTGATCGTGCCACCCTTGACGATCTTGGCGGACGACGCGGGGCTCTGCCCCAGCACGCTGTCCTTCGGGACCTTCTCGTCGAAGCGCGGCTCGCCGTACGCCAGGGTGAGCCCGGCGCGGTCGGCCTGCGCCTGCGCGTCGGCCTTGCTCAGGCTGACCAACTGCGGCGCGGACGTGTACCGGCCGACGCCGAACCACCAGCCGCCCAGCGCGGCCACCAGACCCAGCGTCACCACCACGGCCGCGACCGCCAGGCGGCCCCGCGGGTTGCCCATCACAGTGGCGCGCAGCTCGGCCAGCCGGGACCAGACACCCTCCTCCGGCTCCGGTGCGGCCCGCCGCCGCCCCGGCCCCGCGGCGCCGCCCTCCGGCAGCCGAGCCCAGGACGGACGTTCGGCCGGGCGGACCGTGGCGACCATCATGGTCGGCTGGGAGACCGGCGGCTCGTCGGTCACCCGGCGCAGCACGGCGGTACGGCTGTTGGCGTCACCCAGGTTGTCCCGGGCGACCTGCACGTCGGCCAGCAGCGCGCCGGCGTCGGCGGGCCGGGCGCCCGGGTCACGCCGGGTGGCCCGCCGCACCAGGTCGTCGAGGACCGACGGCAGGCCCGGCACCAGTGTCGAGGGCGCCGGCACGTCACGGTCGACGTGCTGCCAGGCGACGTCCACCGGGCGGTCACCGTCGTAGGGCACCCGACCGGTGAGCATCTCGAACAGCACGATGCCGGCCGAGTAGACGTCGGTGCGCGGGTCGGCCCGACCCTCGGTGACCAGCTCCGGGGCGACGTACGCCACGGTGGCCATCAGCTGGTTGCCCTGCTCCTCGTCGGCGCTCGCCTCGACCGCCCGGGCCAACCCGAAGTCGGCCACCTTGACGACGCTGTCGACCAGGTTGGCGACGCCGCCGGTGGGCGCCTCGGCGACCAGCACGTTCTCCGGCTTGACGTCGCGGTGCACCAGGCCGGCCCGGTGCGCGGCGGCGATCGCGGCGAGCATCTGCTCGGCGATGGCCAACGCCTCGTCCGGGTTGAGCCGGCGCCGCTCGGCCAGCACGTCACGAAGCGTGCGGCCGCGGACGTACTCCATCACCAGGTACGGCAGGCCGGCGTGAGTGCCCTGGTCGTAGACCGCCACCACGTTCGGGTGGGTCAACCGGGCGATGGTCTTCGCCTCGTCGGTGAACCGGGCCACGAAGTTGGCGATCCGGGCCCGCGCCTCGGGCGCCTGGGTCGGGTGAATGATCTTGACTGCGACGGTGCGCTCAAGGCGTTCGTCGGTGGCGGTGTACACGGTCGCCATGCCGCCACGGGCCACGCGACCGCGAATGCGGTAGCGCCCGTCGATCAGCGAGCCCAGCAACGTGTCGGCGACCTGTGTGTCCATCGGCAGGGAGTCTATGTGTCCAGGGGGTGAAGGTTGAACAGGATGCTACAGCCGGAGGCCGACCTGGTCCGTCCCGCCGCGTACGCCACCCCCTCATCGGCTGGTCAGGGGCCGTTTGGAAGAGACGGTGAAACGGTCGTCCGGGGTGCCGGTGGCTCGACGCGACGGCGGCGTGGCAGGGTGTTCGGGTGACCGAACCCGTACCCGAGGGGGCCGTGCCCGGCCCCGAGCTCGCCGGACCCGCCGACCCGGCCGGCTGGCTCACCCTGCCCGACGTCGCCGAGCGCCTCGACGTGTCGATCAGCAAGGTGCACCAGATGATCCGCGACCGGGAGCTGCTGGCGGTCCGCCGCGACGGCGTCCGCCGTATTCCGGCGGACCTGGTGGCCAACGAGACCGTACTCAAGCACCTGCCCGGCGTGCTCAACCTGCTCTCCGACAACGGCTACGACGACGAGGCGGCGTTGCGCTGGCTCTACGAGCCCGACAACACGCTCCCCGGCAACACGGCCGCCGCCGCCCTGTCGGGCGACCAGGCCCGAGAGGTCAAGCGTCGAGCCCAAGCCCAGGCCTTCTAACTCGAAAATCGACCGTGACTTGACGTGCGGCAGCATCCCGCGTCGCGAAGCGGCGCGGGATGGGTGTTGTTGCGTGGTGCGTTAGGCGGCGAGGTCGAGGGTGACGCGGTAGCCGAGGGCTTCGAGTTGGTGGACGTGGTTGCGTTTGCGGCGTTCGGTGTCGGTGCGGCTGAGGTAGAAGTCGGCGCCGAGATCACGGAAGCCGGCTGCGGGGTCGGACAGAAGGTGCCAGATGATCGTCAGGACCGAGCGGCCGACCGCGACGATGGCGCGTTTGGCGCCGCGTCTTCGCGCGATGCGCCGGTAGCGTTCGCCGAGGAACGTGCTGGTGCGGGCGGCGGAGACCGCGATCTGTCCGAGGACGCGGGCGAGGTAGCGGTTGCCGTGCCCGGTTGATCCGGTGCCTTTGCGGCGGCCGGCTGATTCCTTGACGCCGGGCGCGAACTTGGCCCAGCCGGCGAGGTGGGCCGGGGTCGGGAAGCGGGTCATGTCCACGCCGATCTCGGCGATGATCGCGGCAGCGGCGGCCGGCCCGACCCCGGGGATCTCAAGCAGCCGGGCCGCCGCCGGGGCGAAAGGGGCCAGTTGCGCCTCGATCCGGGCGTCGACCTCGCGGATGTCGGCCTCGACCTGCTCGACGCGGGCGATCATCTTGCCCAGCAGGAACGCGTGATGATCGGTGAAATGACCGGTGAGAGCTTCCTGCAGGGCGGGGATCTTGCGGCGCAGGCTGGAGCGGGCCAACTCGGCCAGGGTGTGTGGGTCACGCTGCCCGGCGATCAACGCCGCCATCATGGCCCGCCCGGACGTGCCGAACAGGTCGCTGACCACGACCGACAGTTTGATCTGCGCGTCTTCGAGCAACTTCTCCGCCCGGTTGCGTTCCGCCCCCGCCTCAGCGATCAGATCGACCCGGTAGCGGGTCAGGTCCCGCAGCATCCGGATCGGCGCCGGTGGCACGAAACTCGGCCGGATCATCTGCCGTTCGGCGACCTTGCACAACCACACCGCGTCCAGCTTGTCGGTCTTCGGCCGGCCCGGTAGGTGTTTGACGTCGCGGGCATTGACCAGCCACACCTCGAACCCGTGCGCTTCCAACAGGTAGAACACCGGCTTCCAGTAGTCACTGGTGGCCTCCATAACCACCCGGGTTACCCCCAGCGCTGCCAGGCGCTCGGCCAGCCCGATCAGTGATCGGGTCATCGTCGGATAGGTCCGCACCTCCTGCAGCCGCCGTCCGGGCTTCGCCTCGTCCGGAACCCGTGCGCAGCACACCAACGACGCCTTGCCGATGTCCAACCCCGCCACACGCGTGATGATCTGCTCTTCATCCTGGGCCTGTTCCAGCAACCGAAACCCTCCCCACCAGCGCGAACATCAGGGCGGTCGCCCGCGGCAGCCACAGAACGGGTGAATCTAACTCGCGTGCTCGCAGCAACAGTGAAAGGCCCACAACGCGACTACCAGCGTCCGACTAACCCACGACCTCACACGGACCAAGGAGCGACGACGTCAGCGAGCGACCGACACGATTTTCAGCCCGGAACGGGCCACCTCGCCAGAGGCGACAAGGACTAACCCCGCGCGCCCTCCCGCGCGCTCCCGCCCCCCGGCTCTTTCCGCGCCCTCGCGCGCTCCCGCCCTTCTGCGTCGATCATGAGGTTGGCGGCGCGACACGCCGAGGCGGACGCCGCTAACCCCATGATCAACCGCCGGAGGCTGCCGGAGGCCGCCGGAGGGCTGGGGGGTGTCCCTATGGGTTTCGTCAAGCTGCGATCGGTGCGGTGGGGCGGGGTTGGTAGGGGATCTTGTCGCGGAGCATGGCGAACAGGACGTCGCAGCGGCGTCGGGCGAGGCAGATGAGGGCGGCGTTGTGGCGTTTGCCTTCGGCGCGTTTGCGGTCGTAGTAGGCCCTGTTGACGGGGTCAGCGAGGGCGGCGAACGCGGCGAGGAAGAACGCGCGTTTGAGGTTCTTGTTGCCGCCGCGGGGTGGGTGTTCGCCGCGGATGCTGCTGCCGGATCGTCGGGTGACGGGGGCAAGCCCGGCGTAGGCGGCGAGGTGCCCGGGGGTGGCGAAGGCGGTTCCGTCGCCGACTTCGAGCAGGATCCGGGCTGCGGTCCTGACGCCGATGCCGGGCATCGAGGTCAGGACCGGGGCAAGAGGGTGCGCATCAAGCATCCTCTCGACCTCGACGGCGACCTGGTCGCGTTGTCGTAGGACGTCGCGGAGGCTGTCGGCAAGGCGAGGCAGGATCGTCTCCGCCGCTGCAGTGCCGGGGACGGTGACGGTTTGCTCGTCCAGGGCGGTCATGATCTGCTCGACGAGCCGCTCTCCCATGCGGGGCGCGTGCACTGCGGCGATCGAGAGCAGCCTGCGGCGGCCGGACTTGCGCAGCCCGATCGGACCGCCGCAACGCGACAGCAGCTCCAACACGGCCTTGTGCTGGACTTTCGGGCCGAGGACCCGTTCCAGGGCGGGGTGGATCTGGGTGAGCAGTCCCCGGATGCGGTTGGACACCCGAGTGGCTTCGCCGGCGAGGTCGTCGTCGAAGCCGACCAGGACTTCCAGCTCAGCCAGAGCCTCGTCGCCGACGTCGACCCGCCGCAGCGTATGCGGCAGGGTGCGCGCCGCGTCGGCGATGACGTAAGCGTCACGCGCGTCGGTCTTCGCCGAACCGGGGTGCAGATCAGCGATCCGACGCATCGCTAGGCCGGGCAGGTAGGCAACCTGATGCCCACACGCCCGCGCCACCGCGACCGGCAAGGCGCCGATCGAGGCCGGCTGGTCGACCACCACCAGAACCGCACCGTGACGGGCGAGTTTGTCGAACAGTTGCCGCAGCCGGGCCTCGGTGTTCGGCAACGGCGCATCGTGCAGCCGCTTGCCGTCCGGGGCCAACCCGACCGCGTGGTGATCACCTTTACCGACGTCCAAACCCAGGAAGACGCCGTATCCGTCGTGCACCACACCCGCCTCCACGCATCGATCCGTGGCCCCGGCCGCTGGTCAGCGTCGGACTGCCGGCAGCCACGTTACGAAGAGACCTACCCCAACACGGGTGGCCGTGTCCCTATCAGCGGTCCGCCGACGCCACCCGACCCGGCGACAACACCCCCCGGATCATCCGAACGACAGGGGCAGGAAGTCATACCGGGCCGGGCGACCGAGGGTCCCCGGCTGGGGACGATCAAAAAGGTAACGGGCGCGGGAGGGGCGCGGGAGGGTGCGGGGTTGGCTGGTGTCCGCGGTCAGTCGGCTCGGCGGGTGGCCGCTATGGCCAGGTCCACCAGGGCCTGGCGGGCCTCGGTGTCCAGGTCGACAGCCGTGAGGGCCGCCAGCGCGGTGTCGGTGAGCGTGACGATCCGCTGCTCGGTACGGGCCAGGGCGCCGCTCGCGGAGATCAGCTCGCGCAGCCGGCCCACCCCCCGCTCGTCGAGCTCGGGGTCGCCGAGATGGCTGAGCAGCAGCTCCCGGCCGGCGTCGTCGAGGGCCTCCACGGCCGTCGCCACCAGGTAGGTGCGCTTGCCCTCGCGCAGGTCGTCACCGGCCGGTTTGCCGGTCAGCGCCGGGTCGCCGAAGACACCCAGCACGTCGTCGCGGAGCTGGAACGCCTCGCCCAGCGGCAGCCCGTACGCCGAGTAGGCCGTCCGCACCTCCGGCGTCGCGTCGGCCAGCGCGGCACCGAACAGCAGCGGGCGCTCGACCGTGTACTTCGCCGACTTGTACCGGGCGACCTTGCTGGCCCGCTCCACCGAGGTGTCCCCGGTGACCTGGGTCAACACGTCGAGGTACTGCCCGACGGTGACCTCTGTGCGCATCTCGTCGAAGACCGGCCGGGCCCGGGCCACCGCCCGCAGGTCCAGGCCGGCGGAGTGCAGCAGCTCGTCGGACCAGACCAGGCACAGGTCGCCGAGCAGGATCGCGGCGGCGTCGCCGAACCCGTCCGGGTCACCGCCCCAGCCGGCCGCCCGGTGCCGGGCGGCGAACCGCCGGTGCACCGCCGGCTCGCCGCGCCGGGTGTCGGAGCGGTCCATCAGGTCGTCATGGATCAGGGCGCTGGCCTGGACGAACTCCAGCGCCGCCAGGGCGGTGAGCACCTGGTCGCCGTCCACCCCGCCGGCGCCCCGGAAACCCCAGTACGCGAAGGCCGGACGCAGTCGCTTGCCACCGCCGAGCACGAACGCCTCGATCGCCTCCGCCACCGGGACCAGGGCGTCGTCCACACGGGTCAACCGGGCCCGCTGGCCGGCCAGGAACTCGGTGAGAGCCTTGTCGACCCGCTGCCGCAGGCCGGCACGGTCGACGGGAGAGACGGGAGCAGCGTGGGTCACGCCACGACGCTAGCGGTTCGCCACTGCCCCCGCCCCACCGCCACGCGTAGTGCCGCCGGGCCGTACGCCGGCACCGGCCCGCCCGGCCGGCCGCGCGGCCGCCGCGCTGCGCCGGCCCGGCCCGGTGGCCGCGGGCGGTCCGGCCCGCCGGGTGCGCGCGGCCGCCTCGGTGAGGACCGCCGCCGGTACGTCCAGCACGACGGCGAGCCAGCCGAGCCAGAATTCACCGGGTACGCGTCGCTGCCGTTCCCACCGGGAGACCTCGTGACGGCTCAACGTTGCGACGCCCGCCGCCGCGCACAACTCGGCGGCGGCGCGTCGCTGACTCCACCCCCGGGCCAGCCGATGCCGGACCAGCAGCGGCCCGAGCTGGGTGCGGTGCGGCGGTGCGGGCGAGATCATGGGGTCCTCCCGGGCGGAACGTCGACGCGGTGACAACCCCGCCCGCACGACGGGCCGGGCTCACCTCGGTTGCGTGACCCCACTCCGGAACCGGGCCACCCCCGCCGCCCCTCCCGTGCCCCCCTTCCTACCCCCGGGGTACGACGACTTCCCCCGCCTTTGGCGGTGCTGCCGCGGTGAAGGTGGGGCTGCTGGCATCCCGTGAGCTCCGCCCCAATGAGCGGCTTGCGTTGGTCGCTTCCGGCGCTCACACCAACCGCGACGGGGACGCCTGGCAATCCACGGGCTTGCGATCTTTGAGATCAAGTCCTACGGCGAGAGGCTGACGTTCCAGCGCCCGGTTGGAAATTGCGTCAGCTCAGGAGCGGAATTGTTTAGGTAAGATCGATCCAGTAGTCCAGATCCACCAGATCCGCACGCCTGACGATGTGTGCCACCTCGACCACGCGCTCGCCGACATACGTCTGTCGAGTGATCACCACGACGTGAACGCCGCCAGGGATCTGTAGAGACTCAATCTCATCCGGCGTCGGCATCCTCCATCGCGGTCGCTCGCGGATGCCAGTGACGGTATGCCCGAGGCTGTATAGCTGTGAGGTGTTGCCACCCGGCCAGGGCTCGTTCTTTGGGTCGGCTACCGGGGTGCCGGCGACCATGTCGAGCAGCAGCGACGAGACGGACATCTGTTGCGGCACGCCGTGAGTGCGGAACAGGAAATGCCGCTCCAACAGCATCGTCCCTTGCTCCACCCCGAACAGCTTGGCCATGGGATCGGTAGCCGGCACCTCGACGTAGCTCCTGTCGAGGCTGTAGGCAGACCACTCAACCTGCTGGTCAGCAGTGAAGGACGTTCCGAGCTCGCCGCTGCGAACCTGCTCCAGCTCTTTGCGGTACCTCTCGGAAGCGAGTCGACGCACGGGCATGTTCGGACGGGCGTAGGTGCCTCGTCCAACCTCTGTCATCACCAAGCCCTCTGCCCGCAGTAGCGCCAACGCTTCACGAACGGTCCCGCGCGCGACTGCGAACTCGGCCATCAAGGTCGATTCACTGGGCAGCAAGGAGCCGGGGGCGATCACGCCGGCCTCGATTAGTTTGTGGAGTTCGCCGTAGACGGCCTGGCTGCGCCGCAGGGGCGGATCGACCGACTCGTGCACGACGGTGGGAAGCTCCTGGGTCCCGATGGCGCCGCCCGCTAGAGTCGGGTCGTGGCGCTTGGTCTTCCCTCGGTACTCCCCAATCCGCAGCCGGCGATCGGGGAGCTCATCCGTGACCGCCAGCCGACCTTCTCATTCGAGTTCTTTCCGCCCAAGACCGAGGCGGGGGAGCGGCTGCTCTGGCAGGCGATCCGCGAGCTGGAGTCGCTGCGCCCGTCGTTCGTGTCGATCACCTACGGCGCGGGCGGTTCGACCCGGGACACCACGGTGGCGGTGACCGAGCGGATCGCCACCGACACCACCCTGCTGCCGATGGCCCACCTGACCGCGGTCAACCACTCCGTCGCCGAGCTGCGGCACGTGATCGGCCGGCTCGCCGGGGTGGGCGTGCGCAACGTGCTCGCGGTGCGCGGTGACCCGCCGGGCAACCCGGGCGGCGAGTGGGTCCGCCACCCCGAGGGTGTGGACTACGCCGAGGACCTGGTCCGCCTGGTCCGCGACTCCGGTGACTTCAGCGTGGGCGTCGCGGCCTTCCCGTACAAGCACCCCCGCTCGGCCGACGTGGCCAGCGACACCGCGCACTTCGTCCGCAAGTGCCGTGCCGGCGCCGAGTTCGCGATCACGCAGATGTTCTTCGAGGCCGACGACTACCTGCGCCTGCGTGACCGGGTGGCCGCCGCCGGTTGTGCCACCCCGATCCTGGCCGGGGTGATGCCGGTGACCCAGATCGGCACCATCGAGCGGTCGGTGCAGTTGTCCGGGGCACCCTTCCCGCCGGCGCTGGCCGCTCGCTTCGAGCGCGTCGCCCACGACCCGGAGGCGGTCCGTCAGCTCGGCGTCGAGCAGGCCAGCGAGATGAGCCGTCGGCTGCTGGACGAGGGTGTGCCGGGAATCCACTTCATCACCCTCAACCGGTCCACCGCCACCCGCGAGGTCTGGCAGAACCTGAAGGCCGGCGCGCGGGCGTGAACGCGCGGTCCGCGACACCTGATGCCCGGTAGGACGGTTGATCCTCAGGTGGGCACACAGCTGAACTGGGATCAGTACGCCACGGCGTGGGCGCGGTTGCACGGCGGCTTCGACCCCCGGACCGCCGCGCCGGTGGTACGCGCGTGGCTGCGGTTCGCGTACCACGTCGGGTATGTGCTGGGCCGGCTGCGGGTCGGTCCCACCGCGGTCACCGTGGCCGGGGTGCTGCTCTGCTTCTGCGTACCGCTGCTGGCGACCCGACCGGCCGACGGGCCGTTCCTCGGCGCGCTGTTCGTGCTGTTCGCGGCCGTGGCCGACAGCGTGGACGGCGCGGTGGCGGTCGCCACCAGCCGCACCACGCGGCTCGGCTACGTCTACGACTCGCTCGCCGACCGGCTCGGTGAGGTGGCGTGGCTGCTGGCGTTCTGGCTGGTCGGCGCGCCGGGCGCGCTGGTCGTCGCGGGCGGCGCGCTGTCCTGGCTGCACGAGTACGTGCGGGCCCGCGCGGTCTCCGCCGGCATGCGCGAGATCGGCGCGGTGACCGTGGGCGAACGCCCCACCCGTGTCTCGGTCGCGCTGGTCGGGCTGCTGGTCGCCGGCCTGGCCGGGCTGATCGAACCGGACCTGGCCGCCGGCACCATCACCATGGCGACCGCGGTGTGGGTGCTGCTGGCCGGCTTCGGCCTGGGGCAGCTGCTGTCCACCGTCCGCCGCGCGCTGATCGACGCCGGCTGAGCGAGCCAGCCGGCTGTGTAAGCCAGCCGGCCGAGTGGGCCAGCCGGTGAGTGGCGGGCCTACCAGGCGGGGCCGATCTCGTCGGCGACGATCTGCGCGGAGAGGGTCACCATCGGCAGCCCGCCACCGGGGTGGCTGGAGCCGCCCACCAGCCACAGCCCGTGCGCCGGGCCCCGGTTGGCCGGGCGGAGCAGCCCGCCGGCGGTGCCGTAGATCGAACCGCCCGGCGCCCCGGTCGCCGCGTCCAGATCGGCCGGTGTGCGGACCTCGCGGAACAGCAACCGGTCGCGTACGTCGACGCCGCGCTGCGCCAGCACCTCCAGGATCCGGTCGGCGTACGCGTCGGCAAGCCCGGGGCGGCGCCAGTCGACCGCGCCCGCGGCGGTGCCCTGCCGGGCGGCGTTGACCAGCACGAACCACGCCTCGTGCCCGGTCGGTCGGACCATCGGGTCGTCGGCCACCGTGACGAACACCGTCGGGTCGACGGCCGGCCGGGCCCGTACGCCCCGACCGGGGTCGCCGAAGACGGCGTCGAACTCCGCGTCGTAGTCGTGGGGGAAGAAGACGTTGTGGTGGGCGAGGCCGGTGCTGCCGGAGACGCCGAGCAGCAGCACGAAACCGGCGAGGCTGCGGTCGGTCAGCACGGCCAGTCGACGGGAGTGCGGCAGCAGGTCGCGGTAGACGGTGATCGCGTCCACATTCGCCACCACCACGTCGGCGGGCACCGGCGCGGCGACGCCGGCGAGGCGTACCCCGTGCACCCGGCCTCCGGTGGCGTCGATGCGGGTCACCGTGGTGTCGGTCTGCACGACCACACCGAGGTCCAGGCAGCGGGTCAGCAGCGCGTCGGCGAGCGTGCCCAGCCCGCCGCGCAGGTACCAGCCGCCGAAGGTCAGCTCGGCGTAGGGGACCGCGACCAGCGCCGCCGGCGCCCGGCGCGGGTCGGCGCCGGTGTAGGTGGCGTACCGGTCCAGCAGCATCCGCAGCCGGGGGTCGGACAGGTGCCGGCGGCCCAGCCCGCGCAGGGTGCGGCCCGGGGCGATGGCGGCCAGGTCACCGAGCCGCCAGGCCAGCGACGCGAGGTCGCGCGGGGAGTCGACGCTGCGGCGCAGGATGTCCCGCTCGGAGGCGTGCCACACCCGTGCGGCCCGGCGCCACAGCCGCTGCCAGTCGGCCGCCGCCCGGTCGCCGAAGGCCGCGCCGATCCGGGTGGCGAACTCCACCGGGTCGGCGCACGAGTCGAGGGTCGGGCCGCCGCCGGGAAAGACGTGCCGGACGATCGGGTCCAGCGGGACCAGGTCCAGGTATTCGTCGAGTTTCGCCCCGGTCGCCTCGAACAGGTCGTGGAAGACCTCGGGCAGCGTGAGCAGGCTCGGCCCGGTGTCGAAGTGGAACGGCCCGGCCGGGGTGTCGTGCAGGTACCGGCCGAGCTTGCCGCCGACCGTCTCCGCCCGCTCGAAGACCGTCACCTGGTGCCCGGTGGCGGCCAGCCGGGCGGCGGTGGCGAGGCCACCCACCCCGGCGCCGACGACCACGATCCGCGCCATGCCGCGCCTCCTAGCTGACCGGGCGGCCCCGCCAGGTCAGGCGGCGTCGCTTTCGCAGATGGTACGACCGCAGGGTCAACCAACCGAGGACCACGACCGACACGGGGTGTGCGAACGCGTCGGGCCACCACCGACCCCCGGTCGCCCGCGCGGTGAGCACCCGCCCGAGCACCCCGAGCAGGTAGCCGGCCAGGCCCACGGCGGCCACCCCCGGCGCGCCGGCCGCCGCACCCACCAGCGCGACCAGCGGCGGGGCGGTGTAGAGCAGCAGCAGCGACGCCACCACGGCCGCCGCCGCGCCCGGATGCCCGAACGACGCCCAGAGCGACTTCGAGTACCCGTCGCGCAGCTGCGGCCAGTCGTCGTACATCCGGCAGGCGGCCAGCCGGGAACCGTCGGCCAGGGCGATCCGCCCACCGGCCCGCTTGACCGCCCGGGCCAGCTCGACGTCCTCCAGGATCTTGTCGGCGACCGCGGCGTGCCCGCCGGCGGCGGTGTAGCCGGCCCGGTGCACCACCAGGAACTGCCCGCCCGCCGCGGCCAGCGACGGCCGCGGCGAGCGTTCCATCGCGCGCAGCGGCAGGAAGGTCAGCCAGAGCCACTGCAGCAGCGGCTGGACCAGCCGGTCGGCCGCCGTCGCCACCACGATCCGTGGGTACGGCGACAGCAGGGTCGCGCGGGCGGCGCGCAACTCGGTGACGGCGGCGGCCACCGCGTGCGGGGCGAGCACCACGTCGGCGTCGACGAAGACCAGCGCGGTGGCGCTCGGGTCGGCCCGGGTGGCCAGCTGCCAGCAGGCGTGCGGCTTGCCCAGCCAGCCCGGCGGCGGGGCGATCCCGTCGAGCAGGGTCACTCGCGGATCGTCGCCGACCACCGCGCGGACCACGTCGGAGGTGCCGTCGGTGGAACCGTCGTCGAGGACGACGACGCGCAGCCCGGGCACCCCGCGCTGGGCGAGCAGGGCACGCAGGCAGGGCGTGACCCGGGCGGCCTCGTCGCGCAGCGGCAGCAGCACGGCCACCGGCTCGTCGACCTCGTCCGGCCGGTCGGTGGGCCGGCGCAGCCAGCGGGCGGCGTTGAGCCAGGTGTGCGCGGTCAGCGCGGCGACGGCGAGCAGCAGGGCGAGCAGGACGGTCATCGGGTCGCGTCGACGCCGGTACGGTGCGGCTGGCGGTCCTCCCGGGCCGCGTCGCCGGCCCGCCGGGCGCGCAGCAGGGTCACCGTCAGCGGCACGGCGGTCACCGCCATGCCGGCGGCGCCCCACAGCGCCGAGGCGGGCAGGTCGAGGAAGACCGCGTGGGCCAGGATGCTGGAGAAGTACGTCCACAGGTAGAGCGCGACCATCGGGTCGTCGCGCCGGCCGGTGTGCTCGGCGGCCGGCCCGGCAAGCGGGCGCAGCGCGCTCATCAGCAGCACCGCGAAGAGCAGCCAGCCCAGGTAGTTGCTGACCGGGATGCCGGGCAGGCCGGGCAGCGCCGGTGTGGCGTCCCGCCAGACCCAGTAGCCCTCGGCGACCATCTGCGGGTCGAGGAAGAGATCCCAGGCGGCCAGTCCCACCGTGGCCAGCGCGATCCGCCCCGCCCACCGGCCGGCCGGCACGCCACCGCCGGGCGTCGACCCGCCGCCACCGGTCAGCCGGACCGCGGCCAGCCAGGCCGGCCAGGCCATCCAGGTCCAGGCCAGCGGGATGATCAGCGGCACCCCGGCCAGCTTGGGGCCGAGCTCCCCGGAGTAGTCGTAGCTGCCGAACGGCACACCGGTGGCCACCCCGATCGCCTCGATCGCGAACCCGCCGCCGGTGGCCACCGCGACCAGCGCCGCGGCGACCCGCGGACCCCTGCTGAGCAGCGCGTGGCCCACCGAGAGCAGCCAGCCGAGCACGACCGTGGCCACGGTCAGCCCGGCCCGGGTGGCGCCGGTGGTCAGCGGGTAGCAGATCTGGGCGAGCACCAGGACGGCCAGCAGCGCCCAGGAGATCCGCCGGGTCATGACGCGGGGGGATCGAGGGGCAGGTCCCGACCGAGGACGCCGAACGGCCGCTCGTCGCCGGGGAAGTGGAAGTCGCGCAGCACGTCGACGAAGC
This sequence comes from Micromonospora sp. WMMD710, assembly GCF_029626045.1. NCBI lineage: Bacteria > Bacillati > Actinomycetota > Actinomycetes > Micromonosporales > Micromonosporaceae > Micromonospora > Micromonospora sp. WMMD710. The sequence continues at coordinate 649,683 of NZ_JARUBD010000001.1, forward strand.
CGAACCGCCGGTACAGCCGCCAGGCCCGCGAGGTCTGCTCCTCGGCCTCCGGGGTGGACAGCAGCGTCGTGTCACCCTCGGCCATGCCGAGCAGCGCCCGCAGTTGACCGGCGCCCAGGCCGTGCCCCTGCGCTGGCGGCCGGACGTGCAGTTCGACCACCTCGAAGCAGTCGGTGAGCCACCGCTTGCGGGTCGGGGCGTCCAACGCCCGGTACACCTGGTCGTGCCACCACTGGCCGGCGGCGCCCAGGTAGCCGTAGCCGAAGCCGGCGAGGTGACCCTCGCTGGTCAGGCTCGCCACGGCCCGGAAGCCGGGCCGGCGGACGTGGGTGGCGATGTAGCCGCGCCGGGCCTCCAGCAGGTCGGTGCGGTATCCCATCGCCTCGCCGTAGACGGCCACCACGTCGTCCAGCCGCCGGACCAGATCGTCCGGCGTCCAGCGCACCAACCTCATGCCCGTCCACCCTTCACCGTTTCCGGGCCGCCGTCGGCGACCCACCCGAGCACCGTCCGGTCGCCGACCACGTCGCGCACCTCGAACCGGGCGAACAACTCCTCGGCGTACCAGCCCGCGGTGGGGGTACGCATGATCGCCGCCCGGTGCTCCGGGTGACGGTACGCGAACGCCACCAGGTCCGTCGGGTCGCGCCACACGCTCACCGTGCCCTGCCAACCCAGCGGCGCCTCGCCGACGCCGAACCGGGCCAGCAGTCCGGGTGCCTCGTGCAGGGCGGCGGCCACCGGGGGGACCGCCCGCCAGAAGGTGGCCGCCCGACGGGCCCGCAGTCGCGCCCGGGTCAGCGCCAGCACCGGCCCGGTGACCCGTCCGCCCGGCGGGTCGCCGAACGGCCGTTGACCGGACCACTCGCCCCGGCTGCTCAGCGGACGCAGGTCGACCCGGACGGAGGCGCGGGCGATCCGCGCCCAGGCGCGCCCGACCGGCGAGTCGTCGAACCCGTCCGCCGCGGCGGGGGAGTCCCAGACGGTCAGTGCCGCCCACCGGGTGAGGTCGGCGTCGCCCGGGCCGAAGCCGGTGCCGGTTCCGGTGCCCAGCAGCTTGCCGAACCGGACGCCCGGCAGGGCACGCAGCCGGCGCGGGTCCATCGCCATCCGGGTCAGCGCCCGGGGCAACGCGCCGCGGGAGATCCGCCACACGTGCAGGGTGACCAGGTCCGCGGGCTTGCTCACGCCACCTCGGCCGGGGTGCCGGCGGTGACCCGCAGCAGTTCGGTGTAGGTGGTCGGGAAGACCGCCTGGGGTACGCCGCCCGCGGCCCAGATCTCCGGGTACGCCGCCAGCGCCGTGTCCACCAGGGTGCGCAGCGCCTGCGGGTGCCCGAGTGGGGCGACCCCGCCGATCGGCTGCCCGGTGTGCGTCCGGACGAACTCCGGGGTGGCCCGGCGCAGCCGGGTGACCCCGATCGACGCGGCCAGGCCGGCGGTGTCCACCCGGTGCGCGCCGGAGGTGAGCACGAGCAGGGGCGCGTCGTCCGCGTCGAAGATCAGTGAGTTGGCGATCTGGCCGACCTCGACGCCGAGCGCCTCGGCGGCGGCTGCCGCGGTGTGCACCGCGTCGGGCAGCAGGCGGACGGTGCTGGGCTCACCGGTGCCGTCGAGCGTGCCGGCGGCGGTGAGCGCGTCCTGCACCGCCCGTACGTTCGGGTGTGGCTGCATGAGGACATTCTTCCCGGTCCGCCGGTGTCGGTTCACCCCGGTGCGCCCGGGTGGCGAGCCTCGGCGCGTCACACGTTGCATTTTCGTCGGAGGGGAGGTGTACTGTCAGCAGCAGTTAGAACGAGTGTTCGATTGCCTCGAACGCCCGTTCCAACCAGCCGGAGCGAGGTGTTTCGCGGCGCCAGCTCCGGGCGGTGCGGCTCCGCGGGCCGCACCTGGGTTTCCGGGCAGTCGCGAGCCCGGTCCCGACAGGCAGGAGCGTCGCCCGCCGCCCACGACCCCCGGGCGGCGGGCGACGAACCCGCCGGTACGCCGGCCGGGTGTGGTGTGGGGAAGCATCCACACCCGGCCGGCCACACCCGGTGTGTCTTCCTCCGCACCACCCGACTCGGCGTCTCATCGGCGGCACCACCGCGCCGAGGCGACGCCCGGCCACGTGGAGGAGACAGTCCCATGCCGACCAACCCGGCTCAGGCACCGACGGTGCCGGCGTACGTGCTGCCGCACCGCACCCCCGCCCAGCTGCTCACGTTGGCCCGGCGCGGGCTGGTCGAGGCCGGCCAGACGCGGCCCGACGGCCTGCGCTACGCGGCCGCCCACCTGGCGGCGCTGCGCGCGGCGGCCGCCCTGCTCGCCGCCCGGGCCCGGCCCGCACCGAGCCGCCGCAACCGGATCACCAGCGTCTGGGTCCTGCTCTGCGCCGTCGCCCCCGAGCTCGACGAGTGGGCCCGGTTCTTCGCCGCCGGGGCCAGCAAACGGGCCGCCGCCGAGGCCGGCATCCCCCGGGTGGTCAGCGCCCGGGAGGCCGACGACCTGCTCCGCGCCGCCGACCAGTTCGTCACGGTGGTGGAGACCGCGCTCGGCGTGGCCCACCAACCCACCCTGGACGGTCTCGCCGCATGATCCCGCCGTGATGCCGGCCGCCCGGCGGGGGGAGCCGGGCGGCCGGCGTCACAGCGTGCCGGTCCTGATCTGATCCACAGCAACGACGGGGGGTTGGTCCGATGGCGGGCCGCATGGTGGTCGGTTCCGCCGCACTGGCCGATCTGGTACGCCCGGCGAGCGCACCCGACCCGGTCGGCGGCCACCGGGTGCTGCCGGTGACGCCCGAGCTGACCGGTCTGCTGCCCAACCGGGGACTACGCCGGGGCAGCACCATCGCGGTCGCCGCCGGTCAACCTCGACGCAGCGGCGGCACCTCGCTGGTGCTGGCCCTGCTCGCCGAGGCGTCCCGGGCCGGCTCCTGGTGTGCCGTGGTGGGGGTGCCGACCTTCGGTGCGGGCGCGGCCGCCGAGTTGGGTATCGCCCTGGATCGGCTGGCCCTGGTGCCGAATCCCGGTCCCGAGTGGGCCACCGTGGTCGCCGCACTGATCGACGGGGTGGATGTCGTGGTCACCGCCGTACCGGCCGCGGTCACCGCCTCGGTCGCCACCCGGCTGGCCGCCCGGGCCCGGCAGCGCGGCAGCGTGCTCGTCCCGTACGGCCGGTGGGACGGCGCGGACGTGACGTTGCAGGTGGTCCGTGGGGTCTGGGAGGGGCTCGGGCAGGGCCGGGGGCGGTTGCGCCGCCGGGAGGTCACCGTCTCGGCCCGCGGGCGTGGGGCCGCCGCCCGACCCAAGGAGATCAAGGTCTGGCTCCCCGGCGACGAACTCACCCGGGTGATCCCCCGCACGGCGCGGTCGACCGTGGGCCGACCGGCCGTGCCGCTCGCCCTGGTCGGGCGGGGATGACCAGCTCTCCGGCACGGACCCTGCTGCTGTGGTGCCCGGACTGGCCGGTGCTCGCCGCCGAGATCGTCGACGGGGTGCCGGCCACCGGCCCGGTCGCCGTGCTGCACGCCAACCGGGTGGTCGCCTGCTCCGAGCAGGCCCGTGCCGAGGGGGTGCGTCGAGGTCTGCGCAAGCGGGAGGCGCAGGGCCGCTGCCCACAGTTGACCGTCGTGGAGCACGATCCCGGCCGTGACGCCCGGGCGTTCGAGCCGGTGGTCGCCGCGGTGGAGGAACTGGTCGCCGGTGTCGAGGTGGTCCGCCCGGGCGCCTGCGCGGTGGCCGCTCGCGGCCCGAGCCGCTACCTCGGCGGTGAGGAGGCGGTCGCCGAGCGGATCATCGAGCACGTCGCCCAGTCGTGTCTGGTGGAGAGTCAGGTCGGCATCGCCGACGGCGTGTTCGCCGCCGGGCTGGCCGCCCGCGCCGGTCGGGTGGTGGCGCCGGGCGGGACACCGGAGTTCCTGGCCGGGCTGCCGGTCGAGGCGCTCGGCCGCTCGGCGCTGGCCGACCTGCTGCGCCGGCTGGGGGTACGGACCCTCGGCGACTTCGCCGCGCTGCCCGCCGGCGACGTGCTGGCCCGGTTCGGGTTCGACGGCGCGCTGGCCCACCGGCTCGCCGCCGGGCGCGACCACCGCCCGCTCGCCGTCCGGCAGCCGCCGGCCGACCTGACGGTGACCGCCGAGCACGACGAGCCGATCGACCGGATCGACGCGGCGGCGTTCGCCGCCCGCGCGCTGGCCGAACAGCTGCACGAACGGCTGGCCGGGCACGGACTGGCCTGCACCCGACTCGGCATCGAGGCGATCACCGAGCACGGGCAGGAGCTGCACCGGGTGTGGCGGCACGACGGCCTGCTCACCGCCGCCGCCATCGCCGACCGGGTGCGCTGGCAGCTCGACGGTTGGCTCTCCGGCAGCAACGGGCGCGCCGGCGCCCGACCGGCCCGGCCGACGGCCGGCATCATCCGGCTGCGGCTGATCCCGGACGGGGTGATCGCCCAGGCCGGTCTGCAGGCCGGCCTCTGGGGGGAGACCGGCGAGGAGCGGGAACGGGCGCACCGGGCGTTGAGCCGGGTGCAGGGCATCCTCGGCCCGGAGGCGGTGGTCACCGCGGTGCTCGGCGGTGGGCGTTCCCCCGCCGATCAGGTACGACTCGTGCCGTGGGGCGACGAACGCCTCCCGACCCGCCCCGGCGCTCCGCCGTGGCCGGGTCGACTGCCGGCGCCCGCGCCGGCCATGGTGCTGCCCAGCCCGCTCGCGGCGACGGTGCACGACGCGGCCGGCGAGCCGGTGGTGATCAGCGCGCGGTTGGCGGTGAGCGCTCCGCCCGCCCGGCTGGTGGTCGGTACCGGCCAGCCGGCCCAGATCGTGGGTTGGGCCGGTCCCTGGCCGGTGGACGAGCGGTGGTGGGCGCCGGTCGAGGCCCGCCGCCGGGCCCGGTTCCAGGTCAGCCTCGCCGACGGCACCGCCCTGCTGGTCGCCGTCGAGGCCGGGCAGTGGCTGGTGGAGGCGATCTATGACTGAGTCGGGTCGACCCATGACCGGCGCTGGCTGGTTCGGTGCCGGAGTGGCCGGAGTGGCCGGGGCGGCCGGATGAGCTTTCACAACCCGAAGATGCCCTGGTCCGAGCTGGAAAGCGTGCTTTCCGGCCGGGCCGGCGACACCCGGGCAGGCGGCGGCCGGGGGAGCAGGGGCGAGCGGCACCTGCACGTGGTGGACCCGCTCGCCGTGGACGCCGACGGGGGAGACTCCCCGGCCTGGAGTCGCCGGCGCGAGCAGTACCAACCGCCGGAGCTGACCCGCCCCGACGGCGTGGTGCCCTACGCGGAGCTGCACGCGCACACCAACTTCAGCTTCCTCGACGGCGCCAGTCACCCCGAGGAACTGGCCGAGGAGGCGGCCCGGCTGGGGCTCACCGCGCTCGCCGTCACCGACCACGACGGTTTCTACGGGGTGGTCCGTTTCGCCGAGGCGGCCCGTACGCTCGGCCTGCCGACCATCTTCGGCGCGGAGCTGTCCCTCGGGCTGCCCGGCCCGCAGAACGGCGAACCCGACCCGCACGGCGCGCACCTGCTGGTGCTCGCGCACGGCCACGAGGGGTACGCCCGGCTGGCCACCACCATCGCCCGCGCCCAACTGCGCGGCGGGGAGAAGGGCCGTCCGGTCTACGGGGACCTGGAGGAGGTCGCCGCCGAGCTGCGTGACCACGTACTGGTGCTGACCGGGTGTCGCAAGGGGCACGTGCCGGGGGCGCTGCTCACCGAGGGGGTGGACGCGGCGGCCCGCGAGCTGGACCGGCTGACCGCGCTCTTCGGCGCGGAGACGGTGGCGGTGGAGCTGACCGACCACGGGCATCCCGTCGACGCCGACCGCAACGACGCGCTCGCCGACCTGGCCGCCGAGGCCGGGCTACCGACGGTGGCCAGCAACAACGTGCACTACGCCAGCCCTGGCCGGCGTCGGCTGGCCACCACGGTCGCCGCGGTCCGAGCCCGGCGCAGCCTGGACGAGATCGACGGGTGGTTGCCCGCGGCGGCCACCGCCCACCTGCGCAGCGGCGCGGAGATGGCGGCCCGGTTCGCCGCGTACCCGGGCGCGGTGGCCCGGGCCGCCGAGTTCGGCGCCGAGCTGGCCTTCGACCTGCAACTGGTCGCGCCGCAACTGCCGGCGTACCCGGTGCCGCCGGGGCACACCGAGATGAGCTGGCTGCGCAAGCTGACCGCCGACGGGGCGCGGGAGCGCTACGGGCCGCCGCAGGCGCACCCGAGCGCGTACGCGCAGCTCGACCACGAGCTGAACATGATCGAGGAGCTGGGTTTCCCCGGCTACTTCCTGGTGGTCTACGACATTGTCTCGTTCTGCCGTGAGCAGGACATCTACTGCCAGGGCCGGGGCTCGGCGGCCAACTCGGCGGTCTGCTACGCGCTGCGCATCACCAACGTGGACGCCGTCCGGCACCGGCTGCTCTTCGAGCGGTTCCTCGCCCCGGAGCGGGACGGCCCGCCGGACATCGACGTGGACATCGAGTCCGACCGGCGGGAGGAGGTGATCCAGCACGTCTACACCCGCTACGGCCGGGAGCACGCCGCCCAGGTCGCCAACGTCATCTCCTACCGGCCCCGGTCGGCGGTACGGGACGTGGCCAAGGCGTTCGGCTTCTCACCCGGGCAGCAGGACGCCTGGAGCAAGCAGATCGACAGGTGGGGTTCGGTCGCCACCGTCGACGTCGAGGGCATCCCGGAGCAGGTGGTGGAGTACGCCAACGAGCTGCAGACGTTCCCCCGGCACCTGGGCATCCACTCCGGCGGCATGGTGATCTGCGACCGGCCGGTGATCGAGGTCTGCCCGGTGGAGTGGGGGCGGATGCCCGGGCGCAGCGTCCTGCAGTGGGACAAGGACGACTGCGCCGCCGTCGGCCTGGTCAAGTTCGACCTGCTCGGCCTGGGCATGCTCTCCGCGCTGCACTACGGCTACGACATGATCGGAGAGAGCCTCGACCTGGGCGACATGACGCTGGACGACCCCGAGGTCTACGACATGCTCTGCCGGGCCGACTCGGTCGGGGTGTTCCAGGTGGAGAGTCGCGCCCAGATGGCCACCCTGCCCCGGCTCAAGCCCCGCGAGTTCTACGACCTGGTGGTCGAGGTGGCGCTGATCCGGCCCGGCCCGATCCAGGGCGGCTCGGTGCACCCGTTCATCCGGCGCAAGAACGGTCAGGAGCCGGTGACCTTCGCCCACCCGTTGATGCGCAACGCGCTGGAGAAGACCCTGGGTGTGCCGCTGTTCCAGGAGCAGTTGATGCAGCTCGCCATCGACCTGGCCGGTTTCGACGCGGCCGAGGCCGACCAGCTGCGCCGGGCGATGGGCGCGAAACGGTCGGTCGAGCGGATGAACCGCATCGCCGACCGGCTCTACGCCGGGATGGCCGAGCGGGGCATCACCGGTGAGCTGGCCGACGACGTCTATCGCAAGCTCACCGCGTTCGCCAGCTATGGCTTCCCGGAGAGCCACGCGATGAGCTTCGCCTACCTGGTGTACGCCAGTTCCTGGCTCAAGCGCTACCACCCGGCGCCGTTCCTGGCCGCGCTGCTCAACGCCCAGCCGATGGGCTTCTACTCGCCGCAGACCCTGGTCGACGACGCCCGCCGGCACGGGGTGGAGGTCCGCCGCCCGGACATCAACGCCAGCGCCGCGTTGGCGGTGCTGGAGTCCACCCCGGACACCCGGTGGGGCAGCGGGCCGGGGGAGCCGCCGCACGCCTGGGGGCTGGGCGGTCCGGTCGTCCGGTTGGGGCTGTCCAGCGTGCGTACCCTCGGGTCTGAGGTGGCCGAGCGGATCGAGGCCGAACGGGCGGCCGGCGGGCCGTACCGCGACATGCCGGATCTGGCCCGGCGGGTCGGTCTCACCGCCGCGCAGCTGGAGGCGCTGGCCACCGCGGACGCCTTCGCCTGTTTCGGGCTGACCCGGCGGGAGGCGCTGTGGGCCGCCGGCGCGGCGGCCCAGGACCGGCCGGGCCGGCTGCCCGGCACGGTCAGCGGAGCGGCCGCGCCCACGCTGCCCGGGATGGAGGCGGTGGACCGGCTGGTCGCCGACGTGTGGGCCACCGGGTTGTCGCCGGAGAGCCATCCGGCCCGGTTCATCCGGGGGCAGCTCGACGTGCTCGGCGCGGTGCCGATCGCCCGGCTCGGTCGGGTGGAGCCCGGGCAGCGGATCCGCGTCGGTGGCATCGTCACCCACCGGCAGCGGCCGGCCACCGCGGGCGGGGTCACCTTCCTCAACCTGGAGGACGAGACCGGGATGCTCAACGTCACCTGCTCGCCGGGGCTGTGGCAACGCTACCGGCGGGTGGCCCGCAGCAGCGCCGCCCTGGTGGTGCGGGGGCGGTTGCAGCGGCACGAGGGGGTGACCAACCTGGTCGCCGACCGGCTGGACGCCATCGAGCCGCCGGTCAGCCCCGCCTCCCGCGACTTCCGCTGAGCCAGTGATCCACATTACGGTTTTCGGCGCCTCCGAGCGGGAGACTCGTCCTGAACGGGCAGAGCGGCCCGTGATCCGTGAGGGGGAATGACAGTGCTGGGAAACCACACGTACACCGGCGGTGGAATCGCCAACGCCCGACGCACCCGGCTGGGTGCCGGCTGGATGCCGTCGCACCTCACCGACCCCCGCGAGTACGAGGTGACCAACGGTCCGGTGGCCAACGAGCGCCGGTCCCGGGCGGAGGACGCGGTCGAGGGCACCGAGTCCTGACCACTAGGCTCGACCGGGTGGAGCAGACCCGAGGCCGGTTCGCCGGGCCGCCGCTGACCGCCCGTACCGCCGTGATCTGGTCGGTGCTCCGCGCCGAACTGGACCGGCGCGGCGACACCGAGCTCACGGTGCTGGACGTGGGCGGCGGCACCGGCGGGTTCGCCGTCCCTCTGGCCCGTGCCGGGCACCGGGTCACCGTGGTCGACGCCAGCCCCGACGCCCTGGCGGCGCTCACCCGCCGGGCCGCCGAGGCCGGCGTGGCCGACCGGATCGCCGCCGTCCAGGGTGACGGCGACGCCCTCGCCGGGCTGGTCGAGCCGGCCGGCGTCGACCTGGTGCTCTGCCACGCCGTGCTGGAGGTCGTCGACGATCCGACGCCGGTGGTGACCGCGCTGGCCACGGCGCTGCGTCCCGGCGGCGCGGCCAGTGTGCTGGTGGCCGGCCGTGCCGCCGCCGTGCTGGGCCGCGCGATGAACGGTCACCTGGACGTCGCGACCGCCCTGGCCGCCGACCCCGCCGGCACCGCCGGGCCGCGCGACACCCTGCGCCGACGCTACGACGCCCCGGGCGCCGCCGCGCTGCTCGGCGCCGCCGGGCTCGTGGTCGAGGAGATCCACGGGGTACGCGTGCTGGCCGACCTGCTGCCGGCCGCGGTCGCCGACGGGCAGTCCGCGGCCCTGGTCGAGCTGGAACGCGTCCTCGCCGCCCAGCCGCCGTACCGGGACCTGGCCGCCCAGCTGCACCTGTTCGCCCGCCGGCCGGCATGACCGCGCCGCCGGGTGGTACGCCGCCGCTGGCGGTTCTCGGGCCCGAACACGGTGCGGGTCGTCTCGCCGACGTGCTGCCCAGCGCGCTCGCCGTGCTGGGCGTGCCCGGGTCGGTCGACCCGCTCGGGCTCGTCCCCGCGCTGGCCGGGGTGCGTCGGGTCGCCGTGCTGCTGGTCGACGGCCTCGGCTGGTACCAGGTGCCGACCGCCGCCCCGTACGCGCCGACGCTCGCCGGGCTCGCCGCGACGGTGGGCCGTCCGCTGATCGCCGGTTTCCCGTCCACCACCCCGACCAGCCTGGTGTCGCTGGGCACCGGCGTGGCACCGGGCGCGCACGGGGTGCTCGCCTTCACCGTGCGGGTGCCCGGCACGGACCGGGTGCTCACCCACACCGACTGGGCCGGAGAGCCGTCGCCGCTGAGCTGGCAGCCGGTGACCACCCAACTGGAGCGCGCCCGCGCCGCCGGCGTGACGACGACCGTGGTGAGCCGGCCGGAGTTCGGCGGCAGCGGGTTGACCCTGGCCGCCAACCGGGGCGGGGACTTCCGGGGCGCCGCCGGCGTGGACGCGGTCGCCGCCACCATGCTGGCGGCGCTGGCCGCCGGCGACGGGCCCACCCTGGTCTCCGGCTACCACGCCGACCTGGACCGGCACGGCCACGTCAGCGGCGTCGACTCGGCGTCCTGGCGGACCGCCGCGAGCGAGGTGGACACGCTGGTCGCCCGGCTGGTCGACGGGCTGCCGCCGGACGCGGCGCTGCTGGTGACCGCGGACCACGGTCAGCTCGACATTCCCGCCGCGCACCGCTTCGACCTGGACACCGACCCCCGGCTGCGTGACGGGGTCCGGGTGGTGGCCGGTGAGGCCCGGGTGCGCTACCTGCACGTCGCGCCGGGCGCGGCTGACGACGTGGTGGCCACCTGGTCGGCCGTGCTCGGCGACGCCGCGCGGGTACGTACCCGCGACGAGGTGGTGGCCACCGGCTGGTTCGGGCCGGTGCCCGAGGAGCACCTCGCTCGGATCGGCGACGTGGTCGTGATCTGCAACGACACGTACGCGGTCATGGCCAGCCGCACCGAGCGGCCGATGGCGTCGAAGCTGGTGGCGTACCACGGGTCGGACACTGCCGCCGAGCTGACCGTGCCGCTGCTCGTGGTCCGCGGCTGAACGTCGTACCCCCGGGTTAACCTGCCGGGATGGGCCGCAGCCAGTCGTTGCCCCGGGGCGGGGATCCGCGCTTCGGGCCGGACGCCGACGATTCGGCGAGCCCGATCCTGCACGTCGACATGGACGCCTTCTTCGCCGCCGTCGAGGTGCGCCGCCGACCCGAGCTGCGAGGTCGACCCGTCATCGTCGGCGGCGTCGGGCCGCGGGGTGTGGTCAGCTCGGCCAGCTACGAGGCCCGCCGCTACGGCGTTCGCAGCGCGATGCCGACCAGCCAGGCCCGGGCACGCTGCCCGCAGGCGGTCTACCTGCCACCGGATTTCACCGCCTACACGGCCGCGTCCCGGGCGGTGATGCAGATCTTCCGGGACGTCACCCCGCTGGTCGAGCCGCTCTCCCTGGACGAGGCGTTCCTCGACGTGACCGGCGCCCGCCGGCTCTTCGGCTCCCCGGCCACCATCGCCCGGCTGATCCGCCGGAGGGTCGTCGACGAGCAGGGGCTGACCTGCTCGGTCGGGGTGGCGCCGAGCAAGTTCGTGGCCAAGCTCGGCTCCACCCGCGCCAAACCGGACGGCCTGCTGGTGGTGCCCCCGGGTCAGGTCCTCGACTTTCTGCATCCGCTGCCGGTGGACGCGCTCTGGGGTGTGGGGGAGCGGGCCGCCGAGGCGCTGCGCCGGCTCGGCCTGGCCACCGTCGGTGATCTGGCCGAGGCCCCGCTGGGCATGCTCCGCCGGGCGGTCGGCGCGGCGTCGGCGGCCCACCTGCACGAGCTGGCCTGGGGCCGGGATCCGCGCCGGGTCAGCCCCGAGCAGATCGACAAGTCCATCGGCGCCGAGGTGACGTTCGACGTGGACGTGGCCGACCCGATGGAGATCCGCCGCGCCCTGCTCGCGCTCAGCGCGAAGGTCGGCGTGCGACTGCGGGGCTCCGGGCAGGTGGGGCGCACCGTCACGCTCAAGGTTCGGTTGGCCGACTTTCGCACCGTCAACCGCTCCCGCACCCTCGGCGTACCCACCGACACGGCCCGCGAGATGTTCGACACGGTGTGGGCGCTCTACACCACGTTGGACCCGGGCGAGCGGATCCGCCTCGTCGGTGTCCGGGTGGAGGGCCTCGCTCCCGCGCAGGGCGCACCCCGGCAGCTGACCCTCGGCGCGCCCGAGCGTGGTTGGCGGGAGGCGGAAGCTGCCGCGGACGCCGCTGCTGCCCGATTCGGGCGGTCCGTCATAGGTCCGGCCAGTCTGATGGGCGACCGTGATCCCCGTCGAAACGAAAATCCACCCCACCCGTAGGTCGTCCCGCTTTCCGACGCGCGACCCCCCTCGTAGACTTGCGGGTAAGCAGCCGGTTGGCTGCCACGGTCTGTCGGCCCGAGTGGGCCCGACCAACGTGACCGGGGAGGAGTGCCGTGCCGCTCTCGGAGCACGAGCAGCGGCTGTTCGAGCAGATCGAGCGGTCGCTTGCCGAGGACCCCAAATTCGCCTCGGCCGTGCGCGCCAGCGATCCGCGCTTCCATGCGCGGCGTCGCCTGCTCGTCGCTGCCGGCGTGATCATCGCTGGCTTGGCTCTACTGGTCTATGGCGCGGTGATCAAGACTCCACCGCTGGCGGTGGCGGGCTTCGTCGTCATGCTGGCCTCGGCCGCGTTCGCGGTGCAGTCGCACCGGCGGGCGCAGTCACCTGACCTGCACGTGGTGGGCGGCACGACGAGTCGTCGTCGTCCCCGCGGCGGCGGCCGATCCGGTCGCCGGCCGTCGATCCTGGACCGCATGGAGGACAGGTGGCGGCAGCGCCCGGAGGGGCACCGCTGAGCCCGTCCCGCCGCTGAGGCGGGCCGTACACCGCGACGAGCGGGTTGCCGGGCACAGCCCCGGCGACCACCGTCGCATCCACGCGCCCTCGTCCCGCTGACTCGTCCCGCTGAACAGACCCGGCACTGCCGGGAGTCGCCGCTGTGCGCTCCCGTGCCACCTCTTCGAGCCCCCTCAGCCAGCGATGCACCGCAGGCAGGCCGATGCGCCGGCGGCGGCCCGAGGTGCCGGCGGCGGCCCGAGGTGCCGGCGGCGGCCCGAGGTGCCGGCGGCGGCCCGAGGTGCCGGCGGCGGGCCAGCACCACGGCCCCATGATCACTTCATGATGAGCAGTCGTGTAAGGCCGCTCAGAACTACTCATCATTAAGTGATCGAGGTGCCGGCGGGTGCCGGTGGTGCCGGGGGGCGTCGGCGGTGGGCGGTGGGCATCCGACGGGCGGGGGCGGAGGCCGTCCGGCCGCCGCCCCCTTCGCCGCCCCGTCGCGGTCTTCGGTCAGCGGGCCGCTCGGTCGGCCAGCAGGCGACGCGGGTTCCAGCGCAGCAGGCGGTACCGGGCGCGCCCGGTCAGGGCCACCATCCGGCTGGAGTTGTCCGCGAGGGCGGTCCGCCAGCGCAGCAGCACCGACGGCGGGAGCAGCGCGGCGAGAACCCTGGTCCGGCGCTTCGCCCGAGCGGCGAGCGCATTGCGGACCGCGCGCAGCGCCGGCAGCAGACGTTCACCGGTCAGCGGATCCCGTGCGTAGCGGGCCCGCTCCTCGGCCCGGCCGAGCAGCCGCGCCGCGCCGACCGCGTCGACGTCGTCGGCGAGGGATTCCCGGACCAGCCGGTCCGCGGTGGCCCGTGGGGTCTCGGTCAGGTCCACCCGGACCTGGAAGTCCACCAGCGTGTCGAGCAGTTCCGCCCAGGCGGCGTGCGCGTCCGCGCGGGCCTGGGTGGCGTCCGCCCCGACCACCACCACCCGTGCCTCCGGCGCGCCGGCCTCCTCGCCGACGGCCGGGGTGGCCGCCGTGCCGCCCGCCGCTCGGCCGCTGCGCCGTCGACGCAGGGCCAGCCGGCGCAGCGCGGGCACCGCGAGCAGCACCAGCAGCGCCAGCAGACCCGCCGCCCACCACGGCCACACCGGTGGCTCTTCGGTCGGCGTCTGCCCGCCGAGGGAGAGGCCACTGTCGGTGTCCCGGTCGGCGTTGTCCGGGCCGGCCGGACCGGCCGTCGCGTCGGGACCGGCCGGGGTGTCCGTGGTGCCGGCGCCCGGGGTGGACGGTTCCGGCGCGTCCGTGTCCGGAGCCCACGCGGACCGGGTGGAGCCCGGCACCCCGTACGACGGGGTGGCGTCGAACGGCACCCAGCCGATGCCGTCGAAGTAGACCTCGGTCCACGCGTGCAGGTTGAGGTTGGTCAGCGTGTACGTGTCGCCGTCCCGCTTGCTGCCGTTGGTGAACCCGAACGCCACCCGGGCCGGGATGCCGGCCGTACGCACCAGCCAGGCCATCGCCGCCGCGTACTGCTGGCAGTAGCCGACCTTGTTGGTGAGGAAGTTGACGATGTCCTGACCGCTGCTGCCGCTCTGCGTGCTGAGTCGGTAGCTGAACCCGTTGTCGGCGGAGAAGTGCTGGTAGATCGCCAACACCCGGTCGTAGTCGGTGCGCTTGCCCTGGACCAGCCCCTTGACCAGTTCCTCCACCTCGGGCACCGTGCCCGGAGTGGCGGTCAACTGCCGGCGTACCGGGTGATCGGCCGGCAGTGACCGCGCGGCCCGCAGCACCGCCGGGGTGTACGTCGAGCGGATGTAGTCGAACGAGTACTTGCGGCCCCGGGAGCTCTCCCGGTTGGAGAAGACGACCTGCTGGTTGGGGTCGTAGAGCCAGTTGCCGCTCAGGTCGTCGGTACGGGTCGGCTCGGCGTACACCGGCATCAGGGACATGCTGAGGTTCTTGGTCACCTCGACGGTCGCCCGATACTCGGTCTGCTGCACCCCCGGGCCGGCTCGCTCGTTCGGATTGGGCAGGTCCCGGTTGACGGCGCGTCCGCTCGGGGTACGCGCCTGGAAGCCGTTCGGGCGCAGCTCGTCGGCGACCGCGTACCGCAGGTAGAACGGGTTGGGTTCGGTCGTGGTCACCTTGACCAGGTCGGCCACCTCGGACTGGTTGAGCTGACCGGCCAGCGAGGCGAACAGGTCGATCCGCCCCGATGCGCCACCCGAGCCCGAGCGCCCGTTGCCGGTGCCGTTGCCGGTCCCCTCGGTGAGCGTGTCGAGCAGCCCGCCGGCCATGCCCGGCACGGCCAGCGGCAGCGCCACGGCCAGTGCCACGCCGACCACCGCGAGCCGGCGGCCGGCGGATGCCAACGGGGACGCCTCCCACACGTCGACGTCCCGGCCGTCACCGGTGAACCGGCGGCCGAACCGGCGGACCCGGCCGACGTTGTCGGTCACCAGCAGCCACAGGTAGCCGGCGGCGCCCACCACGAACGGGACCGCGGGGACACTGTCCACGTAGACGGCGACCGGCACCGAGTAGATGGCGAGCATCGGCAGCCCCGCCAGCGCGGGCCGGTGCAGCCCCACCGTCAGCACGTCGACCAGCACGGCCACCCCGCCGACACCGAGCACGGTGATGAACAGCAGCGGATCGGTGTCCGGGACTTCGACCCCGTAGGAGCGCATGTCCTGCATGGAGCCGCTGAGCAGGTCGGCGAAGTGGCCGATGGTGCCCGGGGTGGGCAGGAAGGTGAGCAGCTCCGAGCCGCTGGGGAACAGCCAGGTCAGGGCGAGCAGCAGGGCGGCCAGCATGCCCAGCACCTGACCCCACAGCGGCGCCCGGACGAGCCGGGTCAGCGCCGCCACCCCGGCCACCACGGCGACCGCGATCGCCGACTGGATCAGCCACGTCCAGGTCTGGAAGATGGCCGACAGCGGCGCGGCGGCGAGCAGCGTGGCGGCGGCCGCCACCGCGCCGATGTTCCGACTGGCGATCATGAGGGGGACCTTCCGTTCATCGCACGCCGCCGGCGACCGTCTCGGCCAGCGCGGCGCGCAGGGCGAAGCCCTGGGAGCCCCGGCCCGCCTGCGGCCACAGCGCCGGCAGCCGGCTGCCGTGGTCGGCGCCGACCACCCGCCAGCCGCTCTGCAACAGGGTGAGTGCGGCGGCGCCGTGCGCGCGCTCGGCCTCGGCCCGCGCCTTCTCCGGCAGGCTGAGCCAGGTGGAGCTGTCCAACAGGAAGCCGACGCAGGTCGCGCCGTTGCCCCGCAGCCCGGCCAGCAGCTCGGCCTCGGCCACGCTCACCGCGCCGAACAACGCGATGATCAGACCGCCGTCGGCGCGCTGCCGGACCCGCTGCACCAGCCCGGTCACCTCGGCGCGCTGGTCCAGGCGGACCTCGGCGAGATGGTCGAGCAGCGCGCCGTCGCCGCCGGCCTCCGAGGCGTCCACGTCCACCCCCGAGCCGGTTACCAGGCGCAGCTTGTAGCCGGCCTGCCGCAGGTGCACGGCGATGCTGGCGGCGGCGGACACGGCCCACTCGAAACTCGCCGTCGGCCCGTCACCGCGGTGGCCGTACGCGCGGGTGTCCAGGACGACCGTGGCGCGGCTCTCCCACGGCTGCTCCTCGCGGCGCACCATCAGCTCACCGGTGCGGGCGGTGGACTTCCAGTGCACCCGGCGCAGGTCGTCGCCGCGCCGGTACTCCCGGGTCGCCGCGTCGTCCTCGCCGTGCACCGCCACCGACCGGGCCCGACTGTCGCCGCTGCCCGCGTACTCCCCGGGGAGCCGGACCGACGGCAGGGGCGTGACCTGCGGGATGACCGTCAGGTGGTCGGTGCTGGGGAAGGCGCGGGTGAGTTCGCAGAGACCGAACGGGTCGGTCATCCGCACCACCAGCGGACCCACGTCGTAGCGACCCCGCACGTCGGCCCGCACCGTGTACGCCACGGAGCTCGCCTGGTGTGCGCCGAGGCGCTCCAGCACCACCCGGGGCCGGCTGCCCAGCGCGTAGGGCAGCCGGTCCTCCAGGAGCAGGGTGCCGGTCGGCAGGCGGGACAGGTTCTGCAGGCGCAGCACCACCCGCGAGTTGGCCCCGACCGGAACCCGGTGCGGATCCAGCGACCGGTTGCAGGCCAGCTTGTAGCGGCTGCGCCCCACGTAGGCGGCAGCCAGCAGCGGCAGGACGGCCAGCAGCACGGCAACCCGCAGCAGGTCCTTCTCACCGAGGATGCCGGCGGAGATCGCCGCCGCGACGGCGGCGGCCAGGAACGAGCGCCCGCGGGTGGTCAGCCCGCGCAGCCCGGCACGCACGTCACGGCCTCCGCGGCTCGTAGGGGGCGCGACCGTTGCCGGTGGCGGGACGGGTGTCGTACGGGTTGCGCTGCCGGTCGTGGGGCAGCGGCAGTCGGTGCACCAGCTCGGAGACGATCGCGTCGGTGGTGCGCCGGGCGAGCTGCGCGTCGGCCGTCGGGATGATCCGGTGCGCCAGCACGGGCACCGCCAGGGCCTGCAGGTCGTCGGGGAGGACGTAGTCACGCCCCTCCAGGGCGGCGACCGCCCGGGCGGTGCGCAGCAGTTGCAGGGTGGCCCGGGGGGAGGCGCCCAGCCGCAGGTCGGGGGCCTCGCGGGTGGCGGTGACCAGGTCGACGGCGTACTGCTTGACGGCGTCGGCGACGTGCACCTGCCGGACGGTGGCGATCAGCTGCCGGACGATGTCCGCGTCGGAGACCGGGCGCAGCTCGTGCAGCGGGTCGGTGGCGCCGTGCCCGTCGAGCATGGCCAGCTCGGCGCCGGAGTCCGGGTAGCCCATCGCGATCCGGGCGGTGAACCGGTCGCGCTGCGCCTCGGGCAGCGGGTAGGTCCCCTCCATCTCGATCGGGTTCTGGGTGGCGATGACCATGAACGGGGTCTGCAGCTGGTAGGTCACGCCGTCGACGGTGACCTGGTGCTCCTCCATGCACTCCAGCAACGCCGACTGGGTCTTCGGCGAGGCCCGGTTGATCTCGTCGCCGACGACCAGGTTGGCGAAGACGGCACCCGGGCGGAACTCGAAGTCGTGCGTCTCCTGGTTGTAGACGCTGACGCCGGTGACGTCGCTGGGCAGCAGGTCGGGGGTGAACTGGATCCGCCGCACCGTGCAGTCGATGGACCGCGCGAGGGCCTTGGCCAGCTTGGTCTTGCCGACACCCGGGACGTCTTCGATCAGGAGGTGACCCTCGGCGAGCAGGACGGCCAGGGCGAGCCGCACGGTGGCTGTCTTACCCTCGATGACCTGCTCGATGTTGGCCACGATGGCCTCGCTGGCGGCGCGGAACTCGTCGTGCGGCAACAGGCCGCCCACCTCGTCCCAGGTCTGTTGTGTCACGGGCCTCCTCCTCGTCGCCATCACGGCAGCTCTGTGAGAGAGCACCTGGACCCGCCGTTGGGTTCGCGACGCCGAGCCTCGTTTGCCGCAGGAATCTCACTGGCCTCTCAGGCTAACCATGTTTGTCGTTATCGCCGACCCCCGCAGGTAGTCCGTCGGTTACGCACCGATATTCGCCATGTTGGGGGACGGGGTACGGCCGGCACCCGGGTGCCGTCGCCCGTCCGCTGCGCGGGGTACACTGCGGGACATGGCCGGAGTCTTCCTGCTTCTTACCGGGCCGTGCTGATGCGCTGAACGCGTGACAGCACGGCGGCCCCTCCTGCGCGAGGGGCTTTTTTGTGCCCTCCGCCGGCCCGTCCGGCGGTGCCGAGACGACCGGCCCGGCCCGGTGACGCCGAGATGAAGCGAAGCGAAGCGAGGAGAGACGATGAGTGAGGCAGCCGCACCGGCGGGCGACATTCCCCCGTTCCGGTACACCGCGGCCCTGGCCGACGAGATCGAGAATCGTTGGCAGGACACCTGGGCGCGCGAGGGCACCTTCCACGCACCGAACCCGACCGGCCCGCTGGCCGATCCGACGCACCCCCGCGCCGGCGCGGAGAAGCTGTACGTGCTGGACATGTTCCCGTACCCGTCGGGCGCCGGCCTGCACGTGGGCCACCCGCTGGGCTACATCGGCACCGACTGCTACGCCCGCTACCAGCGGATGGCCGGGCGCAACGTGCTGCACGCGATGGGCTTCGACGCGTTCGGCCTGCCCGCCGAGCAGTACGCGGTGCAGACCGGCACCCACCCGCGGACCACCACGGTCGCGAACATCGAGCGGTACAAGACGCAGCTGCGTCGGCTGGGGCTGGCGCACGACGAGCGTCGCTCGGTGGCGACCATCGACACCGACTTCTACCGCTGGACCCAGTGGATCTTCCTGCAGATCTTCAACTCCTGGTACGACCGCGACGCCGGCCGGGCCCGCCCCATCGCCGAGCTGATCGCCGAGTTCGAGGGCGGCAACCGGCCCACCCCCGATGGCCGCGCCTGGGCCGAGCTGAGCGCCGCCGAGCGCCGCGGGGTCGTCGACGACCACCGGCTGGCGTACGTCTCGCAGGCCCCGGTCAACTGGTGCCCCGGTCTGGGCACCGTGCTGGCCAACGAGGAGGTCACCGCCGACGGCCGCTCCGAGCGGGGCAACTTCCCGGTCTTCAAGCGCAACCTGAAGCAGTGGATGATGCGGATCACCGCGTACGGCGACCGCCTGCTGGACGACCTGGACAGCCTGGACTGGCCTGAGCCGATCAAGCACATGCAGCGCAACTGGATCGGACGATCCCAGGGCGCGCACATCGACTTCCCGACCGCGCTGGAGCCGGTCCGGGTGTTCACCACTCGCCCGGACACCGTCTTCGGGGCCACCTACATGGTGCTGGCGCCCGAGCACGAGCTGGTCGACGCGCTGGTGCCGGCGGCCTGGCCGGACGGCACGCGGGACGCCTGGACCGGCGGGCACGCCAGCCCCCGGGCGGCCGTCGAGGCGTACCGCAAGGCGGCGGCGGCCAAGACCGACGTCGAGCGGCAGTCCGACAGCAAGGAGAAGACCGGCGTCTTCATCGGCGCGTACGCCACCAACCCGGTCACCGGCGGGCAGATCCCGATCTTCATCGCCGACTACGTGCTGGCCGGCTACGGCACCGGCGCGATCATGGCGGTGCCGGCGCAGGATGAGCGGGACTGGGCGTTCGCCGAGGTGTTCGAGCTGCCCATCGTGCGCACCGTGCAGCCGTCGGAGGGCTTCGACGGCACGGCGTACACCGGGGACGGCCCGGCGATCAACAGCGCCGCGCCCGAGCGCGGCCTGGACCTGAACGGCCTGGGGGTCGCCGACGCCAAGGCGGCGATCATCTCCTGGCTGGAGGCGAACGGGCACGGCACCGGCGCGGTGACCTACCGGCTGCGTGACTGGCTGTTCTCCCGGCAGCGGTACTGGGGTGAGCCGTTTCCGATCGTCTACGACTCCACCGGCGCGGCCATCGCCCTGCCGGAGGAGATGCTGCCGGTCGAGCTGCCGGAGGTCGACGACTTCTCCCCGAAGACGTTCGACCCGAACGACGCGGACTCCAACCCGGAGACCCCGCTGTCGCGGCGGCGCGACTGGGTCGAGGTGGAACTAAACCTGGGCGACGGGCCGAAGCGCTACACCCGCGAGACCAACGTGATGCCGCAGTGGGCCGGTTCCTGCTGGTACGAGCTGCGTTACCTGGACCCGACCAACAGCGGACGGTTCGTCGACGCGGAGAACGAGCGGTACTGGATGGGTCCGCGCGGCGAGGGTGACTGCGGGGGCACCGACCTGTACGTCGGCGGCGCCGAGCACGCCGTGCTGCACCTGCTGTACGCGCGGTTCTGGCACAAGGTGCTGTACGACCTGGGGCACGTGTCGTCGTTCGAGCCGTTCCGCAAGCTGTTCAACCAGGGCATGATCCAGGCGTACGCGTACACCGACTCGCGCGGCAGCTACGTGCAGGCCGAGGAGGTCGTCGAGCGCGACGGCGCCTACTACCTGGGCGACCTGGCGGTCAACCGCGAGTACGGCAAGATGGGCAAGTCGCTGAAGAACGTGGTGACGCCCGACGACATGTGCGCCGCGTACGGCGCCGACACCTTCCGGGTGTACGAGATGTCGATGGGTCCGCTGGAGGTGTCCCGCCCCTGGGAGACCCGGGCGGTCGTCGGGTCGTACCGGTTCCTGCAGCGGGTCTGGCGGGCCGTCGTCGACGAGCAGACCGGCGCGCTGCGGGTCACCGAGGACCCGGCCGACGAGGCGACCCGCCGGCTGCTGCACAAGGTCATCGACGGGGTCCGTGGCGACATGGACGGCATCCGGTTCAACACCGCCATCGCCAAGCTGATCGAGCTGACCAACGGGTTGACCCGGCTGTCGGCGACGCCCCGCGAGGTGGCCGAGCCGCTGGTGCTGATGGTGGCGCCGTTCGCCCCGCACGTGGCCGAGGAGCTGTGGCGCAAGCTGGGTCACGACACCTCGCTGACGTACGCGGACTTCCCGACCGCCGACCCGGCGCTGCTGGTGGCCGACACGGTGACCTACCCGGTGCAGGTCAACGGCAAGGTCCGTGGCCGCGTCGAGGTTCCCGCCGACTCGTCCGAGGAGACCGTCCGCGCGGCGGCCCTGGACGCGGTGGCCGCCGCCCTGGCCGGCAAGGAGCCCCGCAAGGTCATCGTGGTGAAGGGCCGCCTGGTCTCGGTGGTCGCGTAACTCCTGTCCCGGTCCCCGTCCCCCTGGCCCGTCGATCATGGAGTTGTGGTGCCCGGTTCACCCCGATCTGCGGGGTTTGTCCCCCACCACAACTCCATGATCGACGCGGCAGGGCGGGAGGTCTGGTCGAGCATCACGTCCACCACGGTCGTCGACACCCAGGTGGCGGGGCGCGAGGTCCGCGCCCACCTCGGCCAGGTGACGCAGCAGCGCGCCGACGAAGTCCAGGTTGGCCGGCGGGGTACGTCGTACCGTGTCACCGACCCGGACCACGTCGGCGACGAAGCCGCCGGTGAGCGGCTCCTGGGCGGGACGGGTCGGTTCGGCCAGGTCACACCGGCATGGTGCGGCGACGCCGCCGCTCGGCGCGCCACCAGCGGTGGACCAGCACCACGCTGGCGATCAGGCCGAGGCTGGCGGGGGCGGCCGCGTACCAGTTGACGTGGCCCGGGGAGCTGACGGCCGCGCCGATCGCGGCGTAGCCGAACGCGGTCGGCGCGGAGGCGATGACGCTGCCGGCCAGGAACGGCAGGATGCGCGCACCGGTCGTGCCGTAGCCGTAGCTGACCAGCCCGAAGCCGGCGATCGGCAGCAACCGGACGGTGACCACGCCGAGCACGCTCTGCCGGGCGAACCAGCCGTCGAGGCGGGCCAACCGGCCGCGCACCCGCTCGGCGACGAACTCCCGGCCGAGCAGCCGGCCGACCGTGAACCCGATCGCCGCCGCCACCAACGCGGCACCCAGGGCGTACGCGGCGCCCTCCAGGGGGCCGAAGATCGCGCCGGCGGCGAGGGTGATGAAGGTCCGCGGGACCAGCGCCACCAGCAGCAGCGCCCCGCCGAGGATCGCCGCCACCGGGGCGAGGTCGCCCACCTGGTCGGCCAGCATCGGCAGCTGTGCCGGGTCCGGTCGGGGCACCAGGAGCAGCAGCAGCCCGCAGCAGCCGATCAGCAGGACGAGCAGGGCGAACCGGGCGGCCGACGGTTGCCGGAGCAGCCGCCGGACGGCGCGGATCATGCCCGGGCGGCGGCCACTGCGGCGCGGCGCTCGGTGCGGAGCCGGTCGGACCAGGTGTCGTCCAGCGGCGGGAGCTGGTGCGCCCCGGTGGCCCAGCGCAGCAGCAGGTCGGCCAGGGCGGGGTTGCGGGCCAGCGCGGGACCGTGCGAATACGTGCCGAGCAGCTTGCCGCGCCAGGCGCCCTCGGTGGCGCCGTCGTTGCCGATCCCGGCGGTGACCCGGGCCAGCGGGGAGACCTCCGGGCCGAGGTGGGTACGGCCACCGTGGTTCTCGAAGCCGGTCAGCGCGGGCAGGCCCAGCCGCGGGTCGATCTCACCGGCCAGCTCGCCGACGGCCCGGCTCTCGCCCCGGTCGGATCGCAGGTCGAGCAACTCCAGGCCGCGGCACTGCACACCCTTGGCGAAGAAGGAGGTGCCAAGCAGCTGGTAACCGGCGCAGACGCCGAACACCACCGAACCCTGGGCCACCGCCCGGTGCAGCCCGCCGTCGGCGATGAGCCGCTGCGCGCCGAGCGCCTGCGGGCCGTCCTCGCCGCCGCCGACCAGGTAGATGTCGGCCGTCGCGGGCAGCTGCTGGTCGGAGCGGACCTCCAGCACCTCGACCGGCATGCCGCGCTGGCGCGCCCGACGGGCGAGGATCAGCGCGTTGCCCCGGTCGCCGTAGGTGGAGAGCAGGTCGGGGTAGATCCAGACGATGCGCAGGCTCTCAGTTGACACGGTCCAACTCCGCTCGGATGTCCTGGAACGCGGTGTAGTTCGCGATGACCTCCAGCCGCCCGGGCGGGACCGACCGGATCGCGTCGTCGAAGGTGCGGACGTGCTGGAACGGTACGTCGTTGACGTCCAGCCGGACCGCCAGGTCGTACGCCCGGTCGCCGGTGATCAGCACCTGCCGTCCGCGCAGCGGCGCGAAGTCGACGTCGAAGAGCCAGGAGGTGTCCAGCCCGTCGGGGTCGCGCGCGTTGATGGAGAGCAGGGTCGGCGCCTCGTCGGCCATGTCGAACGCCTCCAGCCAGCTGGCCGGGTTCTTGGCCAGCAGCAGCCGGATGTTGCGCCCGTCCTTGTCGACCTGCGCGTAGCGGCCCGCCACCGAGGTGACGATGCCGAGGCGGGACACGGCGTCGACCGGACGGACGCCGAACTCGGCGGCCACGGCCAGCGCGGTCGCCGCGTTGCCGAGGTTGACCTTGCCGGGGAGCTGGAGGGAGACCTTGTGCCAGGCGCCGGTGGGGTCGAGCACGCCCTCGTCCTCGACGACCCACTGCGGTTCCGGTCGGCGCAGCGGGCAGCCGGTGCACCACCACTGCTCGCCGGAGCGCTGGATGGTGGAGCCGCACTCGGGGCAGACCCAGGAGTCGTCGTGCCAGCGTTGGCCCGCGCTGAACCAGGTCACGTGCGGCGGGTTGATGCCCCGGGCCGGGTCGGCCGGCGGGGTGGCCGCCCAGACCACCATCGGGTCGTCGGCGTTGGCCACCACCCGCACGTCGGTGTGCCGGACCAGCGCCGCACGCCAGAGCTGCGCCATCATGGCGACCTCCTTGGCGCGGTCGAGCTGGTCGCGGGAGAGGTTCAGCAGGGCGACCACGTGCGGTTCGGTCGCCTCCAGCACCTGGGCGAGGTAGTGCTCGTCGACCTCCAGCGCCGCGTACGGGGTGCTGCCGGCCTTGGCCAGCGCCGAGGTGTGCCCGGTGGGCATGTTGGCGCCGAACGAGTTGGTGGCGACCCGGCCGAGCACGCCGACCGCGGCGGCGGTCAGGCGTGTGGTGGTGGTCTTGCCGTTGGTGCCGGAGACGAGCGCGATCGCGCGCCCGGCCGACAGGTGGGCCAGCAGGTCCGGGTCGATCTTCAGCCCGATCCACCCGCCGATCACCGAACCGTCGCCACGGCCGGCCGCCCGGGAGAGCGCCGCGGCGGTCCGTGACACGGAGCTGGCCACCTTGGCCCGTAGGGGCATTTTCGCGTCCGTCACGCGAGCGAGGTTACCGGACCGCCCGCCTCACCAGATCGCCGCCGACGGTGAACCGTTCGGCCGTGGCAGGTGCGCGGGTGGCCGGGTCGGCGTCCGCCGGACGGAGTCGATCTATGTCGGAAAGCGGACCACGCCGGAGGGGCGTCGCGGCCCTCCACTGCGCTCCACCCCGTGTGACGTGCGGTTTTGCCCCCGGACTGGGCACGCCACGCGGGCGAATCTGGTTGCAGGTGGAGGGAAGTGGAGTAGAGTGGGGATCAATGGTGAGGCCGGGAGGGCTCACCGGCCCGGGGGGTCAGCGGCGCCGCGAACGCCGCTCAGGGGCGAGGGGGTAGGGCCGATGTTTCTCGGCACCCACACTCCACGCCTGGACGAAAAGGGCCGGTTGATCCTTCCGGCCAAGTTCCGGGATGAGCTGGCGGGGGGGGTCGTGGTCACCAAAGGGCAGGAGCGCTGCCTCTACGTCTTCCCGACGCCCGAGTTCCAGCGGATCGCGGAGCAGTTGCGCGCGCAGCCGATGACGCACAAGGCGGCCCGGGCCTACAGCCGGGTCTTCTTCGCCAGCGCGCACGACGAGGTTCCGGACAAGCAGGGTCGGGTGACGATCCCGGCCCACCTGCGGGAGTATGCCGCGCTGGACCGCGACCTCGTGGTGATCGGCGCGAGCACGCGGGTGGAGATCTGGGACAAGGTCGCCTGGGAGACCTACCTCGCCGAGAGCGAAGACGACTTCGCCGACATCGAGGAGGGGGTGCTGCCCGGCGGTCTGTAGGGCGGAAACGGCGCCCGACGTACTGCGAGATCTCCAGCCGCTTTCGAGTTCCTGGCATCCCTTCCCCGGTGCCAGGCGCACGATCCAGTCATCGGGCGGAACCCGGTGCCGGGCGGGAGCGGATGGGGATCTGGCGGTACGACGGCAGCGCCGTCGCCACGGCAGGCGCACGACAAGAACGGACGTTTCAACCAGTGGGGGTCGACATGGGGGAGTTGCGCGGCACGCACGTGCCGGTGCTGCTCGAGCGGTGTCTCGAGCTGCTGGCCCCCGCGCTGGGTCGAGGCGGCCGGACGGTGCACGTCGACGCCACGCTCGGCCTGGCCGGGCACGCGGAGGCGGTGCTCGAGGCGCACCCGGAGACGGTCCTCATCGGGCTCGACCGGGACACCGAGGCCCTCGCCCACGCACGGGTCCGGCTGGCCCGGTTCGCCGATCGGGTGCACCTGGAGCACGCCGTCTACGACGAGCTGCCCGAGGTGCTGGTGCGGTTGGGCTATCCGGGTATCGACGGGATCCTGTTCGACCTCGGGGTGTCGTCGCTGCAACTGGACGCGCCCGACCGCGGGTTCGCCTACGCCCAGGACGCGCCACTGGACATGCGGATGGACCAGACCCGGGGGGTGACCGCCGAGGAGGTGGTCAACACGTACGCGCATCCGGACCTGGCCCGGGTGCTGCGGGTCTACGGCGAGGAGAAGTTCGCCGGCCGGATCGCCTCGGCGATCATCCGGGAGCGGGAACGCGCCCGGATCACCTCGTCCGCGCGGCTGGCGGAGCTGGTCCGGGATTCCATTCCGGCACCAGCCCGACGAACGGGCGGGCACCCGGCAAAGAGAACGTTTCAGGCTTTACGGATCGAGGTAAACAGAGAGCTGGCAGCGCTGGAGACGGCGCTGCCGTCCGCGCTCGACGCACTGACCGTGGGCGGTCGCATGGTGGTCCTGTCCTACCACTCGTTGGAGGACCGGCTCACCAAGGCGGCGCTCGCGGACCGGGTCCGCAGTAAGGGCCCGGTCGACCTCCCGGTTGAGCTCCCCGGGTCCGGTCCGACGTTCCGGCTGCTCAGCCGGGGCGCCGAACTTCCCGGGGAGGCGGAGGTCGCCGCGAACCCGCGCGCTGCCTCGGTGCGGCTGCGGGCAGCGGAACGACTCGACCCGAACGCGACAGAACAGGGGCGGACCGACCGCGAACGGTCTCGCCGACGGGTGAAGGGAATGCACCAACCGGGCACGGGGTCCGCCTGATCCGTGGGGGGTCAGGGGCGCCGTGACCGTAGAGGGACGGACGTTGAGGGGGAGGGACATGAACATTGACAAGCGCGACCGCCGGGACGTCACCGGCGGCGGGCAGCGCGCACCGCGGTCGGGGGGCCGGACCGCGGCGGAGCGGGCTCCGCGCGTGGGGAACGGTACGCCACGCATCGATCGAGTGAATCGGCAGGGGGAGGCTCGCGCCCGGGGGGCGCGCGAGTTCCCCACCCAGGGCACCGCCGCGCTGCGTCCGGCCGAGAAGGCCGGCGTCGCGGCGAGCGCCCGTCCGCCCCGGCTGCGGGTGGCGCCGCCGCCGCCCGTGTCGGTGCCGCGTGCGCCGTTCGCGGCGCTGATCGTGGTGCTGGTGGTCGGTGGGGTGCTGGGCATCCTGGCGGTCAACACCAAGATCAACGAGAACGCCTTCCGGTTGGAGAAGCTGCAGCAGCAGCAGGCCCGACTGGACCTGGAGAAGCAGCAGCTCGACAAGCAGATCGCCGAGGCCGAGGCGCCGGGGAACCTGACCGCCCAGGCGCGTCGCCTGGGTCTGGTGGACTCCGGTGAGCCGGGGTACGTCCGGCTGCCCGACGGCAAGCTGCCCCTCGGGGTGCCGAAGCCGGCGACCGGCGAGCCGTCGGTGACCAGCCAGGGCGCGGGAGGCTGACCGGTGCCACCACGGTCGGACGAACCGCGCCGGAACCCCACCGGGTCCCGGCGCGGTTCTTCGCGTGACACCGGCCCCGTCGACGGGGAGTCGCGCAACGACGAGCCGGGTATCGGCGGCATTTCCGGCGCCCGGGCGTACACCCCTCGGGGCCGGACCGTCCGGGAGGAGCGCGCCGCGCCGACCCGCGGCGGGGGCGCCGAGCAGCGGCGT
Source organism: Micromonospora sp. WMMD710 (assembly GCF_029626045.1). Taxonomy (NCBI): domain Bacteria; kingdom Bacillati; phylum Actinomycetota; class Actinomycetes; order Micromonosporales; family Micromonosporaceae; genus Micromonospora; species Micromonospora sp. WMMD710. The sequence continues at coordinate 676,610 of NZ_JARUBD010000001.1, forward strand.
ACTCCCCGCAGCACCCGCTCCAACGACCCGTTCCGGCCGGCGTTGCAGGTGCTCGACGGTGGCCGGGCCGCCACCGCGCAGGCCGGGCGGCGCGCCGCGCCGGCGGCCGGACGCGGCGGGGTCGTGCGGACCGTCGCGCCACGCAACCCCCGGGGTTCGGCCGGCGACGAGCCGCCACCGCGTCGCCGGACCACCCCTCGCGCGCCGCGCCGCGCCGACCGGCCGGCGGCCCGCCGGCCGGCGCGCAAGCCGCGGCGTCCGCCGAAGCTCGCCGATCCGCGGCTGCGGCTGCGGCTGGGCACCGCGCTGACCCTGGCGCTGTTCGCCGTCATCGGCGTGCGGCTCGTCTTTCTGCAGGCCGTGGACACCCCGGCGTACGCCGGCGGCGGCGTCGTGGACCGGACCCGCACGGTCGAGCTTCCCGCGCCGCGCGGCGCGATCTACGACCGGACGGGCGCCGAGCTGGCACGCAGTGTCGAGGCTCGGTACGTCTCCGCCGACCCGACCGAGGTCAAGGACGTGCCCGGCACGGCGAGGGTGCTCTCCCCACTGCTCGGCATCCCGGCGTCGAAGCTCGCCGAGCTGATGAAGCCCCGCAAACTGGAGGGTGGCGTCTCGTCCCGGTTCGCGTACCTGGCCCGGGGGGTGGAGATCTCGACCGCCAAGCGGGTGCAGGCGCTGGAACTGCCTGGCATCTGGGTGCACCGGGATGAGCGTCGGGACGTGCCCGGCGGCGACCTGGCGGCCAACCTGATCGGTTTCACCAGCCAGGACATGGACGGGCTGGAGGGGCTGGAGGCCCGCTACGACGACCTGCTGGCCGGGCAGGACGGCCGGCGGGTGTACGAGGCCGGCCTCGGCGACCTGGCCGCGCCGATCCCGGGCGGCTACAGCAAGACCACCCCGGCCAAGCCGGGCAGCTCGTTGTGCCTCACCATCGACCGCGACCTGCAGTTCAAGACGCAGCAGATCCTCAGCGCGGCGATGGCGCAGCAGCGGGGCGCCACCGCCGCCGCGGTGATCATCGACGTCCCCACCGGCGAGGTGCTGGCCCAGGCCAGCGACCCCACCTACAACGCGGCCAAGCCGGTCCCGAGCGACCCGGTCGCCCGGGAGGACGCCGCGACGAGCTTCGTGGTCGACCCCGGCTCGGTGCACAAGGCGATCACCTACGGCGCGGCGTTGCAGGAGGGGGTGATCACTCCTGACACCACGCTGCCCATCGCGAACAGCATCAAGAAGGGTGACACCTGGTTCTCCGACACCCACCCGTCCAACGGTCGGCGGATGAGCGTGCCGGGGATGCTCGCGTACTCGTCGAACGTCGGCACCATCACGATCGCCGACCGGCTCGGCCGGGACCGGTTGATCGACTACCAGAAGCGGTTCGGGCTGGGCCAGCCCACCGGTGAGGGGCTGCCTGGCGAGGCCAGCGGCCGGCTGCTGCCGGCCGACGAGTGGAGCGGATCGTCGTACGGGTCGGTGCCGATCGGGCACAGCGTCGACGCCACGCCGCTGCAGATGGCCGCCGCGTACGCCGCCATCGCCAACGACGGCACCTACGTGCAGCCGCACCTGGTGAAGGAGACGATCGGCCCGGACGGCAAGCGCACGCCCGCGCCCGCGCCGGTGACCCGGTCGGTGCTCAGCCCGCAGAACGCGGCGGCGCTGCGTACCATGCTGGAGGCGGTCACCACTGTCGAGCACGCTACCGGTCTGACCGGCGCGGTGCCGGGCTACCGGGTCGCCGGCAAGACCGGCACCGGCTGGCGGTTGGTGGACGGCAAGAAGCAGCCCGGCGAGGTGAAGTCCTTCATCGGCATGGCGCCGGCGGAGAAGCCGCGATACGTGATCGCGGTCTTCGTCTACGCGCCCGGCGGAGGAGGCGCGGCGATCACCGGACCGGCGTTCCGCGAGATGATGCAGTTCACCCTGCGTCACTACCGCGTGCCGCCCTCCACCGGTGGTTCGGCACCCAAGTTCGTGGTCTATCCGCGCTGACCAGCGACGGCGGGACATCATCGGTGAGTGCCGACGAACCACCGGGGCGGCTGTGCGGCCGGAACCGGACGACCGGGTAGGGTCTGACGCCGTGCCCGGCAATCCACGTCCACGTACCGTGACCGGAGTCCGGCTCGGTGATCTCGCCGTCCGGCTCGCCGTCGATCTTCCGGGGGACGCCGCCGACGTGGTCGTCAGCGGGGCGACCCACGCCAGCCAGGAGGTCCGCCCCGGCGACCTGTACGCGGCGCTGCCCGGCGCCCGCCGGCACGGCGCGGAGTTCGCCGCCGGTGCCGCCGAGGCCGGCGCGGTCGCGCTGCTGACCGACGCCGCGGGCGCGGAGCTGGCGGCGGGGACCGGCCTGCCCGCTCTGGTGGTGCCCGACCCGCGCGCGGTGCTCGGTGAGCTGGCCTCGGCCGTGTACGGCGACCCGACCGCCGGCCTGACGGTGATCGGTGTGACCGGCACGGCCGGCAAGACGTCCACCGCCTACCTGGTCGAGTCGGGGCTGCGGGCCGCCGGTCACACCACCGGGTTGATCGGGACGGTGGAGACCCGCCTCGGCGACCTGGTGATCGACAGTGTCCGGACCACGCCGGAGGCCACCGACCTGCACGCCATGCTCGCCACCGCCCGCGAGCGCGGGGTGACCGCCGTGGTCATGGAGGTCTCCAGCCACGCCCTGGCCATGGGCCGGGTGGGCGGTGTCCGGTTCGCCGTCGGCGGCTACACCAACTTCGGCTCCGACCACCTGGACTTCCACGCCGACAGCGCCGACTACTTCGCGGCGAAGGCCCAGCTCTTCGACGGCCGGTGCGCCGTCGAGGTGCTCAACCACGACGACCCGGCGCTGCGGCCGCTGTACAAGCCGGCGACGGTCACCTACTCGGCGGCCGGTGACCCGAGTGCGACGTGGTGGGCCGACGGTGTCGGCGGCGAGGGGTACGCGCAGCGGTTCACCGCGCACGGCCCGGACGGCGTGGCGGTGTCCGCCGGGGTGGCGTTGCCGGGCCGGCACAACGTGGCCAACGCGCTGCTGGCCATCGCCACGCTGGTCGCCGCCGGGATGGATCCGGTGACCGCGGCCGACGGCGTGGCCGCCTGCGGCGGGGTGCCCGGCCGGTTGCAGCTGGTCGACGCCGCCGGGCCGGTGCGCGGGGTGGTCGATTACGCGCACAAGTCGGACGCGATCGTGGCGGCGCTGGCCGCCCTGCGGGAGCTGAGCGCCGGCCGGCTGATCTGTGTGATCGGCGCCGGTGGGGACCGGGACCGGGGCAAACGGCCGGTGATGGGCGCCGCTGCGGCGCAGGGGGCCGACGTGGTGCTGGTGACCGACGACAACCCGCGTACCGAGGACCCGGCGGAGATCCGCGCCGAGGTGCTCGCGGGGGCGTACCGGGCCGGCGCGGCCGCCCGGATCATCGAGGTGGCCGGTCGCCGGGCGGCGATCGACGAGGCGGTCCGGTTGGCCGAGCCCGGCGACGTGGTCGCGCTGCTCGGCAAGGGTCACGAGCGTGGCCAGGAGGTGGCGGGCGAGGTGTTCCCGTTCGACGACAGCACGGAGCTGGCCGACGCGCTGCGGGCCCGCTTCGGGGATCTGGCGGGTCAGCGATGATCGCGCTCAGCCTGGCCGAGGTGGCCGCGGCGGTCGACGGGCGGCTCGTCGCCGCCGATTCGGCGGCCACCGTCACGGGCACCGTGGAGTTCGACTCGCGCAAGGTCGGGCCCGGGTCGCTCTTCGTGGCCTTCCCCGGTGAGAAGGTCGACGGGCACGACTACGCGGCGACGGCGATCGAGGCCGGCGCGGTGGCGGTGCTCGGCAGTCGCGAGGTGCCCGGGGTGCCGATGGTGCTGGTCGACGACGCGTTGACCGCGATGGGCCGGCTGGCCCGCGCGGCCGTGGACCGGCTGCCCGAGCTGACCGTGATCGGCGTGACCGGCTCGTCCGGCAAGACCACCACCAAGGATCTGATCGGTCAGCTCACCGCGCGGCTCGGCGCGACGGTGGCACCGCCCGGTTCGTTCAACAACGAGCTGGGGCACCCGTACACGGCGCTGCGGGCCGGACCGGACACCCGCTACCTGGTGATGGAGAAGGGTGCGCGCGGGATCGGCCACGTGCGCTACCTGTGCGAGCTGGTGCCGCCCCGGATCTCCGTGGTGCTCAACGTCGGCACGTCGCACATCGGCGAGTTCGGCTCGCAGGAGGCCATCGCCCAGGCCAAGGGCGAGCTGGTCGAGGCGCTGCCACCGGACGGGCTGGCCGTGCTGAACGCCGACGACCCGCGGGTGGACGCGATGGCGAGCCGTACGCGGGCCCGGGTGGTCCGCTACGGCGAGGCGGCGGACGCCGACGTGCGGGCCGAGGACGTGACGCTCGACGAGCGGGGGTGCGCGTCGTACACCCTGGTCATGCCGGAGGGGCGGGCGCCGGTGCGGCTCGGGGTGACCGGCCGGCACCAGGTCGGCAACACCCTCGCGGCGGCGGCGGTGGCGCGCGAGCTGGGCATGCCGCTGGCCGAGCTGGCCACGGCCCTCGGCGAGCTGCAGCTGGTCTCCACCCGGCGGATGGACGTCTTCGACCGCCCGGACGGGGTGACCGTGATCGACGACTCGTACAACGCGAACCCGGCGTCGACGGCGGTGGCGCTACGGGCGCTGGCCAGCATCGGGCAGGGCCGGCGTACCGTCGCGGTGCTGGGTTACATGGCCGAGCTGGGCCCGTACGAGCACGACGGCCACGCTCAGACCGGCCGGCTCGCGGCCGAGCTGGGGGTGGACCGGCTGCTCGTGGTGGGCGAGCCGGCGGCGCCGATCCATGAGGGCGCCATATCAGTAGGTGACTGGGGAGGAGAGTCGGTGCTGCTCACCGATCAGGCGGCTGCCGTCGAGGTGCTGCGGGGCGAACTACGACCGGGTGATGTCGTCCTGGTCAAGGGCTCCCGCTACCGAACCTGGGAGGTGGCCGACGCCCTGCGCGCCGACACCGGTCAGGAGCCCACCCGATGAGGGCGGTCATCGTCGCCGTCGGGGTGGCCTTCCTGGTCTCGTTGTTCGGCACCCCGCTCGCGATCAAGGTGTTCACCCGGCTCAAGGCCGGTCAGCCGATCCGCTCCGAGGGCCCCGCGATGCACCAGGGCAAGAAGGGCACGCCCACGATGGGCGGCGTGGTCTTCATCCTGGCCACGGTGATCGCGTACGTGGCCGGACACCTGGCGTTGACCACTCTGCCGGACCTGCAGATCGCCCAGGTCGAGCCGACCATCACCGCGCTGGTGCTGCTGGGGCTCATGGTCTTCTCCGGCGCGGTGGGTTTCCTCGACGATTTCCTCAAGGTGCGCAAGCGCAACAGCGCCGGTCTGAACAAGCGGGGCAAGCTGATCGGTCAGATCCTGGTCGGCGCGGTCTTCGGCGTGGTGGCGCTGTACTTCCCGAGCACGATGACCGACGCGACGGGCGCGAAGACCAACACCGAGACGGTGGGCAGCAGCACGCTGAGCTTCATCCGGGACATCGACGCCCTGGAGGTCAGCAAGATCGGTGCGGTGATCATCTTCATCTTCGTGGTGATGGCCGCGACGAACGGCGTGAACCTCACCGACGGTCTGGACGGGCTGGCCACCGGCGCGTCGGTGATGGTGCTCGCCGCGTACGCGCTGATCGCGTTCTGGCAGTACCGGCACTGGTGCGCGGACCCGAGCTACACGCAGCCGTACTGCTACGAGGTGCGCGACCCGTTGGAGATCGCGCTGATAGCCGGGGCCGCGGCCGGGGCCTGTGTGGGTTTCCTCTGGTGGAACACCTCGCCGGCGCGGATCTTCATGGGTGACACGGGGGCGCTGGGTCTGGGCGGCCTGATCGCCGGCATGGCGATGTCTACCCGAACCATCCTGCTGCTGCCGATCATCGGCGGGCTCTTCGTGATCGTCACGATGTCCTTGGTGATCCAGATCATCTCGTTCCGGACCACCGGGAAACGGGTGTTCCGGATGTCGCCGCTGCACCACCACTTCGAGCTGGCCGGCTGGAGCGAGGTCAACATCGTGGTCCGCTTCTGGATCATCGCCGGCATCGGCGTGGCCATCGCGTTGGGCCTGTTCTACAGCGAGTTCCTCGCCAACATGACCTGACCCGCCCGTTAGCCTGCCCGGTCGCCCGGTCGGCCGGTCGCCCGGTCGGCCGGTCGGCCGGTCGGCCGACCGGCCGGTCGGCCGGTCCGGGTGGTCGAGCGCAAAGGGTCCGAGGTGCCCTACCCGAGGCGGCGAAGCCCGACACGCCCGGTGCATCGTTGTGGGCCACTCGGGCGTGCCGAGCGGTGATGATGTCCGGGTGGGGGAGGAACCAGGCACCGAGGACAGGACATCCGGTCGGCCGCGACGGTCACCGGGCACGACTCGCGCCGCGGAGGCCGCGGGGCCACCGGGCGACGCGCGGGGCCCGGAGCCGGGCGCGGCACCGCGCGCGCCGGAGGGCGCCGCGCCCGCACCGCTGCGCGGGCTGGACGCGAGCGGCGGGTTGGTCGCGCTGCGCGGCCTGCTGGACCGGCCGCTGGCCTCCTACTACCTGCTGCTGTCCAGCGCCGGCCTGCTGCTGCTGATCGGGCTGACCATGGTCTTCTCGGCGACCAGCGTGAAGGACTACGCCGAGGACGGCAACGCGTCGGCCTCGCTGACCAAGCAGGCCATCTTCGCGGTGATCGGCATCGGGGCGTTCTGGGCCTGCCAGCGACTGCCCGCCAGCACCTACCGGTCGCTGGGCCGGCCGCTGCTGTTCACGTCGGTGGCGCTGCTGCTGCTGCTCAACCTCCTGGTCGCCTACGGCCGGCTCACCCGTCAGCGGACGGTCGTCTTCGGGCCGGTGGAGGCGCGGCTGAACTGGCTGTTCGTCGGCGGGATCCAGGTGCAGCCCTCCGAGCTGGCCAAGTTCGCGCTGGTGCTGTGGGGCTCGCACGTCATCGCCCGCAAGGGCGCCGCGCTGGGCTGGTGGCGGGAGCTGGCCACGCCGCTCTTTCCGGTCGTGGGCCTGCTCTTCGTCCTGGTCGGCTACAACGACACGGGCACGATGCTCTGCCTGCTGGCCCTGGTGGTCGGCCTGCTCTGGGCCGCCGGGGTGCGGATGCGGGTCTTCGGTGCCCTGGCGGCGGCCGGGCTGGCCGGTATCGGGCTGCTCGTCGCGGTGGCGTCGCTGGGCGCCGGCTCCGGCGAGCGCGGCGAGGAGAACTACCGCTTCGCCCGGCTGGCCATGTTCTTCGACCCACCCGACCCCGAGACGTGCAAACTCGACGGCTGTCTCCAGTTCTACCAGGGTCGGCTGGCCATCGAGCACGGCGGCTGGTTCGGCGTCGGGCTGGGCAAGGGCAGCCTCAAGTGGGACTGGCTGCCCGAGGCGCACAACGACTTCATCTTCGCGATCATCTCGGAGGAGCTGGGCGTGATCGGCTGCGCCGTGGTGCTCGCCCTCTTCGCGGTCCTCGCGTACACCGGGCTGCGGATCGCCCGGCGGGTCGACGACCCGTTCCGGCGCCTCGCCGCCGCCGCGGTCACCACCTGGCTGGTCAGCCAGGCGGTGATCAACATCGGTGGGGTGGTCGGCCTGCTGCCGATCACCGGCCTGCCGCTGCCGTTCATCTCCGACGGCGGAAGTGCCCTGGTCGTGACGCTGGCCGCGATCGGCATGCTGGCATCCTTCGCTCGCGCCGAACCCGATGCGGCCAGAGCACTGCATGCCCGTCCGCCGGCCCGGTGGGTCCGACTACTCTGGGCCCCGTTGCCGCCGCTTCCCGGCCGGCGTCGCCGACCGGCGTCGTCGACCGCCGGCCGAGGGTCCGTGCCCCGGTCCCGTGAGCGGCGCCAGGACGACCAGGCCGCACCACGCGGCGTCCGGCAGGGCCGGGCTCCCGGAGGTACGGCGAGCGAGAGGAGACGCTGATGGGTCCGCTGCGTTCGGTGGTGCTCGCGGGAGGTGGCACCGGGGGGCACATCTACCCGCTGCTCGCCTTCGCCGACTGCCTGCGCCGACACGACCCCGGCGTCCGGATCACCTGCCTCGGTACACCGAAGGGCATGGAGAACGAGCTGATCCCGCCGCACGGCTACGACCTGCGGCAGATCCCGGCGTACCAGCTGCCCCGGTCGGTGAACATGAACCTGGTCCGTACCCCGGGCCGGATGTGGACCGCGGCCCGCGCGGCGGGCAAGGTGATCGACGAGGTACGCGCCGACGCGGTGGTCGGCTTCGGCGGGTACGTCTCGGTGCCGGCCTACCTGGCCGCGTGGCGTCGGGAACTGCCCATGGTGATCCACGAGGTGAACGTGCCGCCGGGCGTCGCCAACCGCCTCGGCATGAAGTTCACCAAGAACATCGCGGTCGGCTTCCCGCACCAGCCGAGCCAGGCCGAGTCGCTGCGCGACGCCACCGTGGTCGGTGTGCCGCTGCGCCGCAGCATCGCCAGCCTCGACCGGTACGCGCTGCGCAACGCCGCCCGCGCGCACTTCGGGCTGCGCCCCGACCTGCCGGTGCTCTTCGTCGCCGGTGGCTCGTCCGGCGCCCGCTCGATCAACCTGGCGGTGTCCGGCGCGGCGAAGGAACTGGCCCGCAACGGCGTGCAGGTGCTGCACGTGATGGGCGCCCGCAACGAACCGGTGCCGATCCCCACCGACCTGCCGGTGCCGTACGTGACGCTGCCCTACCTGTCCGAGATGGAGCTGGGCTACGCGGCCGCCGACCTGATGCTGGCCCGGGGCGGGGCGATGACCGTCGCCGAGGTGGCCGCGATCGGCCTGCCCACCATCTACGTGCCGTACCCGCACAGCAACCAGGAGCAGAGGCGCAACGCGCTGCCCGTGGTGGAGGCCGGCGGCGGGGTGCTCGTCGACGACGCGGAACTCACACCGGACTGGCTGGAGCGCACCGTCATCCCGCTGATCCGCGACCCGCAGCGGCTGTACGCGATGGGCGCGTCGGCGGCGGCGTACGGGCGGCGTGACGGTGACGAGGCGCTGCGGTCCTTCGTTCTCGAGGCGGTGGCCCGATGACCGCGCAGTTCACCCCGGCCGGCACGCTCACCGCCGAGGATCTGGGCACCATCCACCTGATCGGGGTGGGCGGGGTGGGCATGAGCGGCCTGGCCCGGCTCTTCCTGACCCGCGGCATCCCGACCTCCGGCAGCGAGCTGCGCGACTGGCCGTCGCTGGCCGGCCTGCGGGCCCTGGGCGGGACGATCCACATGAGCCACGAGGCGACCAACCTCGACGGTGTGGACACGGTCGTCTACTCCTCGGCCATTCCGCAGGACCACCTGGAGCTGGTCGAGGCCCGGCGGCGCGGTCTGCGGGTGCTGCACCGCTCGGAGGCCCTCGCCGCGGCGATGACCGGCCGCCGGGCCGTGGCGGTCGCCGGCACCCACGGCAAGACCACCACCACCTCGATGGTGACCATGGTGCTCCAGCAGGCCGGTGTGGACCCGTCGTTCGTGATCGGCGGGGAGATCTCCGAGGTCGGCTCGGGCGCCCACCACGGCACCGGCGAGTACTTCGTGGTCGAGGCGGACGAGAGCGACCGCTCGTTCCTCATCTACCGCCCGTTCGTCTCGATCATCACGAACGTCGAGGCGGACCACCTGAACACCTACGGCGACTACGCGACGCTGGAGGCGGCGTTCGTCGAGTTCGCCCGGCTCACCGACCCGGACGGGTTCATCATCACCTGCGCCGACGACGCGGGTGGTCGCCGGCTGGCCGACACGCTGCGCGCCGAGGGCCGGCGGGTGTACACGTACGGCGAGGCGGCCGACGCCGACCTGCGGCTGAGCGAGATCTCCTCCTCGGCGCGCGGGGTGCGCTACCTGGCCACGATCGACGGCCGGTCGCTGGGCGAGTTCCGGCTGCCGGTGCCGGGGCGGCACATGGGGCTGAACAGCGCCTCCGCGGTGCTGGCCACGTACCTGCTGGATCTGCCGCTGGAGGCGGCGGAGGCCGCGCTGGCGGTGTTCCCCGGCGTGCGGCGGCGTTTCGAGCGCAAGGGTGTCGCGGACGGCGTGCTGGTCTACGACGAGTACGCGTACCACCCGACCTCGATGACGCTGGCGTTGCAGACGCTGCGCGAGGTGGCCGGGGACGGGCGGCTGATCGTCGTCTTCCAGCCGTACCGGCTGTACCGGACCCGCGACTCGCAGGCGGAGATCGCCGAGGCGCTGGCCATCGCCGACGAGGTGGTGCTGCTGGAGGTCTTCGGGCCGGGTGAGCTGCGTCAGCCCGGGGAGGGTTCGGCTGCGTTGATCGAGGCGGTGGCGCTGCCCGCCGAGCGGAAGGTCTTCGTGGACTCGTGGGAGGCCGCGCCGGTCGAGGTGGTCCGTCGGGCCCGACCGGGTGACGTGGTGGTGACCATGGGCGCCCCGCCGATCTCGCTGATGGGCGACGAGCTGCTGGCCGGCCTGGAGGCGCGTACCGGCGGCTCCTCGCCGACCGCGACGGTCGATCCGGTGGCGACCACCCCGCCCGTCGGTGAGCCGGTGCCCGGTGGTGCCACGACCGGCGGCGACGGTGCGGCGCTCGGTGGCGCCGCCGCACCGGACGGCGCGGCGCCCACGGCCGGATGAGCCCCGGCCCGGCCCGGGGGCGGACCAGCGCCGCCGGCGACGGCGGCGCGCCCCGCCGCGGACCGGTGCGGCGGTGGCAGCTGGTCCGTGCGGGCAGTGACGCGGTGCCACCGTCGACCCGCCGGTTCATGGCGCGTGCCCGGCAGCGCCGGATGCGCGCGGCGCTGCCGTGGGCGGTGGCCGCCGGGGTGTTGGCGCTGGTCGGGCTGGTCGCGTGGACGGTGCTCGGCACCGGGCTGTTCGGTGTCCGCGAGGTGCGGGTGGAGGGTGCCACCCTGGTCACCCCGGTGCAGGTGCGCGACGCGGTCGGGGTGGCCGACGGGGTGCCACTGGCCCGGGTGGACCTGGCCGTGGCCGCCCGCCGGGTGGGCGAGCTGGCACCGGTGGAGCGGGCGACGGTCTCCCGGGACTGGCCGGGCGCCTTGGTGGTGCGGGTGACCGAGCGGACCCCGGTGGCGGTGGTGCCGCAGGGGGAGGCGTTCACGCTTGTCGACCGGAGCGGGGTGGCCTTCCAGACGGTGGCCCGCCGACCCGGCGGGCTGCCGCTGGTGAAGGTGGCGCGGCCGTCCGCCGGTGACCCGGACACCCGTGCCGCGTTGGAGGTGCTTGTCGCGTTGACCCCGCAGCTGCGCGCCGAGCTGGTGGACGTGACCGTCGAGGGACTGGCCCGGATCAGCCTGCGGCTGCGCGGGGACCGGACGGTGGTCTGGGGTGACGCGACCCGGGGTACGGACAAGGCCCGGGTGGCCACGGCACTGCTCGGCGAGAAGACCGACCGGATCGACGTGAGCGCACCGGACGTGGTGACCTTCCGCTGACCCGGGAGCGTGCTGCGGACGTGACGAGTCGCGCTCGCTCGGCGACACGCCGGTCGGGTCCTTGGCTCATCGCGCGGCGGCGCTTACGTTGCCCCGAAGAGGATCAGTGGTTGACATAACTGTGAGCCTCTAGTAGAGGGTGAGGGTTTACCCCAATCTCGAAGGAAAGGACCGGAGATGACACCTCCGCACAACTACCTGGCGGTCATCAAGGTCGTCGGCATCGGGGGTGGCGGCGTCAACGCCGTCAACCGGATGATCGAGGTTGGGCTCAAGGGCGTCGAGTTCATCGCGATCAACACCGATGCCCAGGCGCTGTTGATGAGTGACGCCGACGTCAAGCTCGACGTCGGCCGTGAGCTGACCCGTGGTCTGGGCGCGGGTGCCAACCCGGACGTCGGCAAGAACGCCGCCGAGGACCACCGCGACGAGATCGAGGAGGTGCTCAAGGGCGCCGACATGGTCTTCGTGACCTGCGGTGAGGGTGGCGGCACCGGCACCGGCGGCGCGCCCGTGGTGGCGAACATCGCCCGGAAGCTCGGCGCGCTGACCATCGGCGTGGTGACCCGGCCGTTCTCCTTCGAGGGCAAGCGCCGCCAGGTGCAGGCCGAGTCGGGGATAGACGAACTGCGCAACCAGTGCGACACCCTGATCGTCATCCCGAACGACCGGCTGCTGGCGCTGGGCGACCGCAACATCAGCATGATGGACGCGTTCCGTACCGCCGACCAGGTGCTGCTCTCCGGTGTGCAGGGCATCACCGACCTGATCACGACCCCGGGTCTGATCAACCTGGACTTCGCCGACGTCAAGAGCGTGATGAGTGGCGCCGGCAGCGCGTTGATGGGCATCGGCAGCGCCCGGGGCGAGAACCGTGCGGTCGAGGCGGCCGAGGCGGCCATCTCCAGCCCGCTGCTGGAGCAGAGCATGGACGGCGCGCGCGGCGTGCTGCTCTCCATCGCCGGTGGCTCCGACCTGGGCCTGTTCGAGATCAACGACGCGGCGCAGCTGGTCACCGACGCAGCCCACCCGGACGCCAACATCATCTTCGGTGCGGTGATCGACGACGCGCTCGGTGACGAGGTGCGCGTGACGGTCATCGCGGCGGGCTTCGACGGCGGCACCCCGGCGTACAAGGCGGCCGAGCCGGCGCGTAAGACCAACACCAACCAGCCGTCGCCGCAGAGCACCCCGGTGCCGACGCCGGTCACGCCGGCGCCGGCCCAGTCGCCGCGTCGGGTGCTCTTCGACGACGTGGACGTGCCTGACTTCCTCAAGAACGGGTCCTGAGCTCCGCCGATGACCGACAGCTCAGCCACGGTACGACCGGATCGGCGCGCCGAACTCGCGGCCGGCCTGGCCCAGGTCCGGACGCGGATCGCCGACGCCTGCGCCGACGCCGGCCGGGACGTCGCCGGTGTCACGATGATCGCGGTGACCAAGACCTACCCGGCCAGCGACGTGCTGGCGCTGGCCGGGCTCGGGGTGACCGACGTGGGGGAGAACCGCGACCAGGAGGCTGCCGGCAAGGCCGCCGAGGTGGCCGCCGCCGGGGTCGGCCCACGGTGGCACTTCATCGGCCAGTTGCAGCGCAACAAGGCCCGCTCGGTGGTCCGCTACGCCGACGTGGTGCACTCCGTGGACAGCGTCCGGTTGGCCCGTGCGCTCGCCAGCGCGGCCGTGGACCGGGAGCGCCCGCTGGAGGCCCTGGTGCAGGTGAGCATCGACGGCGACCCGGCGCGGGGTGGCGCGGTGCCCGGTTCGGCCGATCCCGGCAACGGGCTGGAGCCGGTCGCCGAGGCGGTGGCCGACGCGCCGTCGTTGCGGCTGGCCGGTCTGATGGCGGTGGCGCCGTTGGGGTGGCCGCCGGAGCGGGCCTTCGCCCGGCTGGCCGAGGTGGCCGAGACGTTCCGGACACTCCATCCGGGAGCGAGCGCCCTGTCCGCCGGAATGAGCGGCGACCTGGAAATCGCGATCCGATACGGCGCGACACATGTCCGCGTCGGAAGCGCGTTGCTCGGAATGCGCTCCACGCTGCGGTAGCCTGACCGCGAGACAAGCAAATTACATCAGTGTTGTTTCAGGAACGGCGTCTCCTGTTCGGGGGGTCGTGGCACGCGACGCGAATCGCGTGCCAGGGGATTGCCGTTCCGGTCCGATGGGCATGGTTGTCCACTCGCGACGGGCGACATGGCACGGGGGCGCGTGCCGCACGGCGGACGGAAGGGCGCGGGATGGGTGCACTGCGCAAGGCGGGGGTCTGGCTCGGTCTGGTCGAAGAAGACGACGAGCGGGCCTACGACGACGGTGGCTACGACAAGGGTGGCTACCGTGACTCGCGGTACCGGCAGAGCCGGTACGCCGAGGAGTTCGCCGACGAGGACGACGACGACACCGAGGAGCCGCCGGCTCCCCGGCCGCGGGTCAGTGAGCGGGGTCGGCTCTCCGAGCGGGCGAACGGCCGGGTCAGCGAGTCCGATCGCGGTGACGGTGAGCGTCCGGAGCGGGTCGAGCGGTCCAGCGTGCGGTCGATCACCCGCTCGTCGGCGGGCGAGACCTCCGGCGCGCTGACCTACCACACCCGGGACAATCTGGCCCTCGCGCCGCAGGCCACGACGCGTGAGCGGGTGGTGGCTCCGGAGGAGGAGCAGCGGTACCAGATCACCACGCTGCACCCGACGACCTACCGCGAGGCGCGCACCATCGGTGAGCACTTTCGCGACGGCGTCCCGGTGATCATCAACCTCACCGAGATGGACGAGGCCGATGCCCGCCGTCTGGTGGACTTCGCCGCCGGGCTGGCGTTCGGGCTGCGCGGTACGATCGAGCGCGTGACCAATCGGGTGTTCCTGCTCTCACCGGCCAATGTCCAGGTCACCGCGGAGGACAAGGCCAAGATCGCTGAGGGCGGTTTTTTCAGTCTGAGTTGATCCCGCCCGACCCGAGGGACGTCGCTGACCGTGTTGTCGATCTTGCTGCAAGTGTTGTACCTGATCCTTTATGTCTTCCTGCTGCTTCTTCTGTCCCGGTTCGTGTTGAGCGCCGTCCTGCAGTACGGCCGCCGGTGGCAGCCGGGGCGCGGAGCATCGGCAGGATTGGAATCCGTGTGGAGCGTCACTGATCCCCCTCTCAACGCGTTGAGGCGTGTGATCCCTCCGCTGCGAATTGGTACCGTGAGCATCGACCTGGCCTCCCTTGTGCTCCTGGTTATCCTGTTCGTGCTGATGGAGTTCGTGTTAGGGCCGTCGATCAGGGCATCTGCCTGATGACCGACGCGCTTTCGCGGCCGCAACTGACCCGAGGAGTTTCGATGCCGCTGACCCCGGCCGACGTCCACAACGTCGCCTTCAAAAAGCCGCCGATCGGCAAGCGGGGGTATGACGAGGAGGAGGTCGACGCCTTCCTGGACGAGGTCGAGCGCGAGCTCGCCCGTCTCATCGAGGAGAACAACGAGCTGCGCGCCCAGGTGGAGCGCGGCGGCCGTGGCGGTGCCCCCGCCGGCCCCGGCGGCGACGCCCGACTGGCGGCGGAGCTCAACGACGTCAAGGCCCAACTGGACCGGGTGCAGCGCGACAAGTCGGCGGCCGAGCAGGCTGCCCGTGCGATGCAGGCCGAGCTGGAGCAGGTCCGCGCGACCGGCGGTCCGGCCGGTGTCACCGGCGACGGTGAGCAGCAGGCCCTGCGGGTCCTCATGATGGCCCAGCGCACCGCCGACGACCACGTGTCCGACGCCCGCCGCGAGGCCGACCAGCTGCTGTCCGAGGCCCGCAGCAAGGCCGAGGAGGTGACCCGCGAGGCTCGCGCGAAGGCCGACGCCCTCGAGCGGGACGCCCGCCAGCGGCACCAGGAGGCCATGGGCGGCCTGGACGCCAAGCGCACGGCGCTGCAGAAGCACATCGAGGAGCTCAAGCAGTTCGAGCGCGAGTACCGCACCCGGCTCAAGGCGTACCTGGAGAGCCAGCTGCGTGACCTCGACGGTCGCGGCCAGGGTCTCGAGGCCGAGATGACCCGCTCCGAGGCAGGCCGGGTCGCCGGCGGCAACGGGTTGGCCGCCGCGGGCCTCGCCGGGTCGTACGGCGGCGGGCGCTCCGGCGCCCTCGAAGCCGGACGCTGAGCACCGGCCGGCGATCGCTGTCCGCCAATGGTGACGGTCGCCGGCCCCGCCCGGACGGTACGAAGCGGCGGGGGTGAGCCGTGATAGTTGCGAGTCTCCTGCTCATCCTCGTCGCGGTGGTGCTGCTGGTTCTCGGCCTGGCCGGTGGCTCCAGCATCATGTTGATCATCTCCATCGCGGCCAGTCTGCTGGCCGCTGTGGCGTTGGTGGCCGGCGCCCGCCAGGCAGCCGCCAACCGCGCCACGGCGGCTCCGGGACGACCCGACCGGCGCGCCGCCGGCGCACCCCGCACGGCCAGCCAGGCCACGCCGGGTGTCCCGTACGGGCCGCCGCTGGTCGAGCCGGACGTGCCGGTGCAGCACATGCCCTCGACGGTTGGTGCCGGCGGCACCGGGTGGCGGCAACCACCCGAGCCGCCGGCCGACCACGTTTCACCGTTCGACGCGTCGGTCGACCGGGGCACACCGTTCGTGACCCCGGCCGATGACGCGTCGCCGCTGCACCGGCCGGTGAGCCCCGCACCGCAGGACGAGGCGTCCGACCCCGACGTGTCGGCCTTCGAGGCGCTGGCCGACGAGCCGGCCGCTCAGTCGATCACCCCCGCCGAGGCGGCGCGGGTGGCTCGGCTGCCCGATCCCGTCGAGGTGGTGGACGGTCGGCCCCGCTACCACCTCGCCCGCTGTCCGCACCTGGCCGGCCGGGTGCCCGAGACGCTGCCGGTCGCCGAGGCGGTCGAGCTGGGCTTCACTCCGTGCGCGCTCTGCACGCCGGCCACCGTCCTGCTCGCCGACGTCCGACCGATCTGAAACGGCGCCCCGGTGCCCGCGCAGGACACGCTCACCGTGGCGGTACGGGTGAAGCCCGGCGCGTCCCGGGACCGGGTCGGCGGGCGCTTCGACGGCCCGCACGGCCCCGCCCTGGTGATCGCCGTGCACGCGCCGGCCGTCGACGGTCGCGCCACCGAGGCCGCCCGTCGGGCCCTCGCCGGCGCGTTGGGTGTGCGGCCGGCCGCCGTGTCGTTGCGGGCCGGCGCGGCCAGCCGGGACAAGCTCTTCCTCGTCGACCGGCCCGACCCGGCCCTGCCCGGGCTGCTCTGCCGGCTGCGCGACGGATCCGCCGAGTGAGGAACGTCCGGGCCGGGCAGCGGTGACACCGGGGCTGGACATCGCGCTGCTGGTCGGTGCGGGCGTGCTGCTGGTGGCGGTCGGCGCGGTCCGGCTCTCGACCCGCCTCGGGGTGCCCAGCCTGCTCGTCTACCTGGCGCTGGGTGTGGCGATCGGCGAGGCCGGGCTGGGCATCCGCTTCGACGACGTCGAGTTGACCCGGACCCTGGGGTTCTGCGCGCTGATCGTGATCATCGCCGAGGGTGGACTGACCGCCCGGTGGAGCGCGTTGCGCCCGGTGCTCGGGCTGGCCTCCGCGCTCTCCACGGTCGGCGTGGTGGTCAGCATCGTGGTGGTGGGTGTGGCCGTACACCTGTTGTTGGGTCTGGATTGGCGCCTGGCGCTGCTCTACGGCGCGGTGTTGTCGTCCACCGACGCCGCGGCGGTCTTCGCGACCCTGCGCCGGCTGCGTCTGCCGCCGCGGCTGGTGGCCACTCTGGAGGCCGAGTCGGGCATGAACGACGCCCCGGTGGTGCTGCTGGTGGTGCTGCTGTCCCATTCGGGTTGGGCGCACCCGTGGTGGTACGAGACCGGGCTGGTCGTCTACGAGCTGGCCGTCGGGGCCGCGGTGGGTGTGGTCGCCGGGGTGGCCGGGACGTGGGCGTTGCGTCGGGCGGCGCTGCCCGCGGCCGGCCTGTACCCGATCGCCGCGGTGGGGATCACCGTGCTGGCGTACGCGGCCGGCGCGGTGCTGCACGCCTCGGGGTTCCTCGCCGTCTACGTGGCCGGGGTGCTGCTGGGCAACGCCCGGTTGTCGCACCGGCGGGCGATCCTCGGCTTCGCCGACGGGTTGGCGTGGCTCGCGCAGATCGGTCTGTTCGTGCTGCTCGGGCTGCTGGCCGCGCCGGCCCGGCTGGACGCGGCGGTGCTGCCGGCGGTGGTCGCGGGGCTGGCGCTGGTGCTGCTGGCGCGACCGTTGTCGGTGGCGGCGTCGGCGCTGCCGTTCCGGGTGGGCCTGCGCGAGCAGACGTTCCTGTCCTGGGCCGGGCTGCGCGGGGCGGTGCCGATCGTGCTGGCCACCATCCCGCTGTCCGAGCGCGTGCCGGGCGCGGAGCGTCTTTTCGACGCGGTCTTCGTGCTGGTGGTCATCTTCACGTTGGTGCAGACCGGGACGCTCGGCCCGTTGGCCCGCCGGTTGGGGATCACCGCGCCGGCCGAGGCCACCGAGATCCACGTGGAGACCGCCCCGCTGGAGCGGATGCGGGCCGACCTGCTGCAGTTGGAGGTGCCGCAGGGGTCCCGGCTGGCGGGGGTGCACGTCGACGAGTTGCGGTTGCCGGTGGGCGCCTCGGTGACCCTGGTGCTGCGCGACGGGGTGGGCTTCGTGCCCGGACCGGACACCCGTCTGAAGGTCGGCGACAGTCTGTTGATCGTCGCCACCGCGGGGGTGCGCGACGCCGCCGAACGGCGGTTGCGGGCGGTGAGCCGGCGGGGTCGGCTGGCCCGATGGTTTGGTGAGTACGGGGATGAGTCGGACGGTTGATCTGCTAGCGTTCCCTTTGCCCCAGTTAGGCAGGGCTCGGGGCAGTTAAGCGGTGCGACGGTGCGCCACGTTGTCGGACGCCTGTACGTTCCGTATTCTTGCCAACCTCCGGAGTGCGCGGCCATCGACGCCGTGCGCCCCTTTTCGTACAAAGGGGACGCCCTGGTTTGGCGCCCCCTGACCAGGAGCCGCCAACCATGCGGTTCCGCGGCCGAGGGAGCGACCCATGGCGAAGCCAGCCGACACGAGGACCGCCGGCCGCAAGCCGGTGGCCAAGGTCACCCGCAGCGCGGCGGAGACCGAGAAGATCCGCGCGGCGCTGGCGGCGCGGCGGGACGAGCTCCGCGCCGAGTACGATCAGACGCTGAGCGAGATCACCGAGCTGCAGCGCGACCGGCTGACCGACTCGGCCGGGGACGACCAGGCCGACACCGGCACCAAGACGTTCGAGCGTGAGCAGGAGATCTCACTCGCCAACAGCATTCTGGAACGGATCACGCAGGTCGAGCGCGCCCTCGAGCGCCTGGACGAGGGTGGTTACGGCTGGTGCGAGCGGTGCGGCAACCCGATCCCGGTCGAGCGCCTCGCCGCCTTCCCGTCGGCCACCCTGTGTGTGACGTGCAAGCAGCTGGAGGAGCGGCGCTGAGGTCCGTTCCCCGGCGGCGATGAGACGGTGAGCGATCACCGCCGAGACACCTCGATGGGGAGCGCATGACCGCAGCACCGCCCGCCGAACCGGGCCGCAGTGAGCCGGGTGGCGGCACGCCCCGGCCCCGGGCCGTCGCGATCCTCGCCGGGGTCGCCCTGGTGGCCCTGCTGGCCGACCTGGTCACCAAACACCTCGCGCTGGCCGCGCTGACCGACCGGGAGCCGGTCCGGCTGCTCGGCGGCCTGGTCTACCTGAGCCTCACCCGCAACAGCGGTGCGGCGTGGAGCATCGGCTCGGACCACACCTGGATCTTCCCGCTGATCACCATCGGTGTGGTCGGCTGGATCGTCTGGATGGCGCTGCGCCTGCGGTCGCTGCCCTGGGCGGTCTCGCTGGGCCTCGTCCTCGGCGGTGCCCTGGGCAACCTCGTCGACCGGATCTTCCGGGCGCCCTCCCCGTTCCACGGGCACGTGGTCGACATGATCAGCCTCTTCGACCCGTTCGGCCAGGTGTGGCCGGTGTTCAACCTGGCCGACAGTTCGCTGGTCTGCGGCGTGCTGCTGGCCGTACTGCTGGAGTTGACCGGCCGCCAGCGTGACGGCCGGCGCGCCGGCCGCGACGGCGACCCGACCGACGCGGACGCCACCCGGGCCGCCGCCGACCAGCGGGAGCGGGCATGACCTCCGCGTTCGCCGCCGGCGGCGACCACCGGTCCCTGCCCGTGCCCGACGGCCTCGACGGGATGCGCCTGGACCAGGCGGTGTCCCGCCTCTTCGGGCTCTCCCGCACCGCCGCCGCGGCCCTCGTCGACGCCGGGGACGCGCTGGTCGACGGCGCCGCGCGGCCCAACTCGTACAAGGTCAAGGCCGGCTCCTGGCTGGACGTCACGCTGCCCGCCCCGGTCGCGCCGCCGACCGTGGTGCCGCAGGCCGTGCCGGGCCTGCGCGTCGTGTACGCCGACGACGACATCGTGGTGGTGGACAAGCCGGTGGGCGTCGCCGCGCACCCCAGCCCCGGCTGGACCGGGCCGACCGTCATCGGCGCGCTCGCCGCCATCGGGCACCGCATCTCCACCAGCGGCGCCGCCGAGCGGCAGGGCGTCGTGCACCGCCTCGACGTCGGCACCACCGGGATCATGGTGGTGGCCAAGAGCGAGCAGGCGTACACGGCGTTGAAGCGGGCCTTCAAGTACCGCGAGGTGGACAAGGGCTACCACGCGGTGGTGCAGGGACACCTCGACCCGCTGCGCGGCACCGTCGACGCGCCGATCGACCGGCACCCGACCCACGACTACCGGTGGGCCGTGGTCTCCGGCGGCAAGCCGAGCATCACCCACTACGACACCCTGGAGGCGTTCCCGGCGGCCAGCCTGGTCGACGTCCGGCTGGAGACCGGCCGGACCCACCAGATCCGGGTGCACTTCTCCACCCTGCGCCACCCCTGCGTGGGTGACCTCACGTACGGCGCCGACCCCACCCTCTCGGCCCGTCTCGGACTGGCCCGACAGTGGCTGCACGCCCGCGAACTGAGCTTCCTGCACCCCCGAACGGGGGACGAGGTCCGGTTCGTCAGCGACTACCCTGACGACCTGGACCGCGCGCTTCAGATCCTGCGTGACTAGAGCGGCGACCGCCTGACACCGATCCGACGAGGGGATCCCGCCCGTGCGCGCCGGCGACCTGCTGCGGCAGTTGGACCAACGGCTGCTGCCGCCGTTGACCCGGGCCGTCGCCCGGTTGGGCGACCGGTCGGGGCGTTCCGGGGTGCTCACCTGGGCCGCGCTGCTGTCCATGGCGGCGGTGCTGGGCACCGCCGTCTGGGCGGCCGACGACGTCCCGGTCGGCGACCGGACGGTGGGCGAGGTGACCCGGGTCGGGGTGACCGACGGCGACTCCGTCCCCGGCTACCTGCGCTCGGCGGCGGCGGACCTGGCCGCACTGCCCAGCACGGCCCCGACCGCCGGCGACGGCACCTATGCCCTGGTCACGCTCGACGCGTACCTGCCGCCGCAGCGACTGGCGGCGGTGCTCGGCGACGTGCCGGTCTCGACGGTCTTCGGCCGGGTGCCGTTGCCCGGCCGGCAGACCGTGAGGATCCCCGCGCTGCGGGTGCCCGACGACGTCGTCGCCGGGATGGTCGAGGTGGCGGCCCGCAAGGACACCGAGGCGGCCGACTATCGAAAGCGGGCCGCCGAGATGACCGGCGACGGCGTCGACGAGCGGGAACTGCGCGTGCGGTACGCCGACGACGCCGAGGTGGCGTCGGCCGAGGCGGCGGCGTACCGCACCGGCTGCGCCTGCGTCTACGCGGCGGTCGTCCGGGCGGGCCCCGAGGTGCTGCGCGGTGTGGCGGCCCGGCCGGACGTCCGGGCCGTGGACCCCGCCCCCGAGGTGTACCGGCTGGACCGCGCGGTCTTCACACCACCACTTCCCGAACAGCGCGATGTGGTCCGCCCGCCGGCCGACACCGGGCCCAGCCCGACGTCGAGCCCGCAGGTGCGCGCGGTGTCGACACCACCCGCGCCCGAGCCCTCGGTGCCGGTGGGCGAATCGTCGGAACCCGCACCGGTCGTAACGATTCCGTCACCGGAGCCGTCGTCGACGGAGTCGACCGAGCCGCCCCCGCCGAGCGTCACCACCTCCCCGGACGCGACCGGCGCCGGGCCGCTGGCGCCCAGCCCGTCGTGATCTGTGCCGGGTGGTGTGCGTCGCCAGGTGTGGTCCGAATAGTGTTTGCTTCGTAGCCTGTCAGACGGAGATCGATGGTGCTGGGAGGGCGGGCCGTGGAGGGCAGTGAGACCGGCTGGGGCCGGCCGGCCGAACCAGCGCCGCGGTGGCGGGCGTTGTTGGACCGCGCCCGGCGGGGCGGCCATGGCGCGGAACAGGCGGAGCCCGACCGGCGGGCCGAGGAGCCAGCACCGGATCCGCTGCCGCGACGTGCGGCCCCCAACGGGTACGCCGGGCGCGCGCCGGCCATCGGGCATCCGGCCGAGCTGTCGTACGGCGCGGAGCCCGCCTACCGGGCCGAGGCGACCTACCGGGTCGATCCCGCGTACCGGGCCGAGCCGACCTACCGCGCGGAGCCGGACTACCGGGCGGCGCCCGCGTACCGCGCGGAGCCGGACTACCGGGCCGAGCCGGACTACCGGGCCGAGCCGGACTACCGGGCCGAGCCGGACTACCGGGCCGAGCCGGACTACCGGGCCGAGCCGGACTACCGGGCCGAGCCGGACTACCGGGCCGAGCCGGACTACCGGGCCGAACCGGACTACCGGGCCGAGCCGGACTACCGGGCCGAACCGGACTACCGGGGCGAGCCGGGTTACCGGTCCGAGCCGGCGTACCGGGCGGAACCCGCCTACCGGGCCGAGCCCGCGTACCGGCCTGAGCCGGACTACCGGGCGGAGCCGACGTACCGGGCCGAGCCCGAGTCGCCGCCGCAACGCCCCGATTCGGTCGAGTCGCGCTACGCGCTGCTGGACAACGGCTACCGCCAGGGCGGGCCTTCGGTGGAGTCGCGGTACGCCCTGCTGGAGACCGGCTACCAGCCGGAGACGGGCTACCCGGTGGCGGCGCCCCCGACGCCGGCCGCCCCGCCGCCGGTCGTCGCGCCACCCGCCCCGCCGGTCGTTGCGCCACCCGCGCCACCGGTCGTCGCGCCGCCCGTCCCGCCGGTCAGCTCGGCGATCGCCGAGCGCGGCTACCCGGCCCGCGTCGAATGGCGTCCGCAGGGCGTCGACCAGGAGGTGGAGCGGGCCACCGGGGTGCTCCGCCGGGATCTGGGCACGCCCCGGGTGTTCGCGTTCGCCAACCCCAAGGGTGGGGTGCACAAGACCACCGCCACCGTCCTCGCGGCGGCCACCGTCGGCAGCGTGCGCGGCCGAGGTGTGCTGGCCTGGGACGACAACGAGCTGCGCGGCACCCTCGGGCTGCGCGCGGGCAGCGCCCGGCACGCCCGGACGATCCGCCACCTGATCGGCGAGCTGGCCCAGATCGAGATCCTGGAGGGCGCGACCCTGCTGGACCGGCTGGACGACTTCCTGCGGCACGCCTCCGACGGCTCGTACGACGTGCTGGCCGGTGAGGAGAGCCCGCGCTTCGCCCAGCGACTGGACCAGTTCACCGTCAAGCGGGTGCTGGAGCTGCTGCGCCGCACCCACGACGTGGTCTGCGTGGACACCGGCAACAACGTGGAGAGCCCCAACTGGCGCACCGTGATGCAGGCCGCCGACCAGCTGGTGGTGACCACCGTGCCCCGGGAGGACGCGGCGTTCAGCGCCGACTGGATGCTCGACCTGCTGCACGAGGAGGGCATGAGCGAGCTGGCCGACAACGCGATCACCCTCATCTCCTGCCCCACGCCGGGGCGCTCTGCCCTCCAGGACGACCTGGAGCGGCACTTCGCCACCCGCACCCGAGGGGTGGCCGTGGTGCCGTACGACCCGGCGCTGGAGACCGGATCGTCGATCGAGTACCACCAGCTCCAGCCGGAGACCCGGCAGGCGTGGCTGCGCGCGGCGGCGATGATGGTGGAGCCGTTCGCCCGGTGAGCTGGTCTGCCGCCACCGGCGCCCCGGCCCGCCACCGGGCCTGAGAGGATCATCGGGTGAGCCCGGACAACCCCGACCCTGAGCGGCACGTCGACGATCCCGACCGACCCGCGCCGCCGCGAGCGTCGGCCGTGACACCGCCGGCGAACGAGCCGTCGGCCGCGACACCCCCGGGCGGATTCGACCCGGGCCACGTGCCCGCCTCGACGGCGTACCAGAGTTCGCTGGAGCTGACCTTCGACGAGCCACGTCGCCCGCTGCGCACGGTGGTGACGGTGCTGGGCTTCGCGCTCGCGTTCGCCGTGCTGGGCGCGCCGTTGGGGCTGCTCTGGGCTGTGCTCGCGCCGGACACCCCGGTGCTCAAGACCGCCGAGGGGGCGATCTACGCCGAGCCGCAGCCGGAGCAGCCGATCGCCGCGGACGGCTGGTTCAGCCTGCTCGGGCTCGCCTTCGGGGTGCTCGCGGCCCTCGTCCTATGGTTCGTGCTGCGTCGCCGACGTGGCCCGGTCGGGCTGCTCGCCGCGGTGCTGGGCGCGTTGGCCGCCGCGCCGGTGGCGTGGCAGGTGGGCCGGCGGGTCGGCCTGGCCACCTTCGACCGGCTGCTGGACACCGCACCGGCTGGTCAGGCGTTCACCAAACCCGCCGACCTGCGCGCCGGTGGCGTCGACTGGCTGCTCGGCGTGCTGCCGGTGCCGCACGGCAACCTGCTGCTGCCGGCGTTCGGCGCCGCGATCACGTACACCCTGCTGGCCGGCTGGTCGCGGTGGCCGTCGCTGCGGCCCGAGCCCGACCCGGCGGCGCTCAGTTGGGCGTCGGCGGGGACGCCAGCTCCGACAGCGGCACCGGAACCGCCCGCACCTGGCGCAGCAGAGCCGCCTCGCGGTTGAGCAGCCGCAGCTCGGCGCGGAGCCGGGCCGCGGTGTCGTCGATCGCCAGCAGCCGCTGCCGGTCGTCGACGGTCAGCGCCGCGGTGGCCGCCACCAGGTGTGACAGCACCGTCGGGTCGTCCGGAAGCTGCTCGGAGATCTCCTCCGGGTCGGAGCGGACCAGGCCCAGGTACTGCCGGAACACCGCGATGACCCGGGCGGCGAGGAGGTCGGCCACCTCGTCCGGCCCGGCCGGCTCGGGCAGCCACTCGACCTGGGCGGTCAGGTAGGGAGCCGCGCTCTCGTCGACCTCGTCGATGCGGAACCGGCGCCGGCCGACCGTGACGATGTCGAAGCCACCGTCGGCCAGCTCGGTCACCTGGCGCAGCTCGGCCGTGCAGCCCACCTCGTGCAGCGTGACGTCGCCGACGCCGGACGTGGGGCGTGCGCCGGGACCGGCGGGCGCGACCTCCCAGCCGGCCTGGATGGCCACCACCCCGAACTCGCGCGGCGCGCCCTCGGGCAGGTCGACCAGATGCCGGACCAGCGCCCGGTAGCGCTCCTCGAAGATGTGCAGTGGCAGCACCAACCCGGGAAAGAGCACCGTTGCGAGCGGGAACACCGGCAGCCGTGCGGTCACATGGTCGAGCCTAACGAATCGCGCCCGCCGGGGCGTGGCCCGGCTCACCGTCCCGCCGGGCGGGCGGCTCGGGTGGGCTGCGGCCGGGCCGCCTAGACTCGCAAGGGTGCTGAATCGGATCGACCTGCGCAACGGTCTCGGAGACCCGCGCCGCCTGCTGCCCCGTGCCCAGCTCGACGTGTCGGTTGCCGTCGAGCGGATCCGCCCGCTGGTGGAGGCGGTCCGGGAGCATGGGTACCCGGCGATCCGGGAGGCGAGCGAACGGTTCGACGGCATCTCGCCGGACGTGCTGCGGGTGCCGGTGCAGGCGATCACCGAGGCCGAGGGGGTGCTCGACCCGGCGGTGCGAGCCGCGCTGCTGGAGTCGATCCGCCGGGCCCGGAAGGTGCACGCCGACCAGCGCCGCACCGACCACACCACCCAGGTGGTGCCCGGTGGCACGGTCACCGAGCGGTGGCTGCCGGTCGACCGGGTCGGCCTCTACGTCCCCGGCGGGCTCGCCATGTACCCGTCAACCGTCGTGATGAACGTGGTGCCGGCCCAGGCGGCGGGCGTGCGGTCGCTGGTGGTGGTCAGCCCGCCGCAGAAGGACAACGGTGGCCTGCCCGACCCCCGGGTGCTCGCCGCGTGCGCGCTGCTCGGCGTCGACGAGGTGTACGCCGTCGGCGGCGCCCAGGCGGTGGCGATGCTGGCGTACGGCGCGGCGGTGGACCCGGCCGGCGAGCTGCGCTGCGATCCGGTCGACCTGATCACCGGCCCGGGCAACATCTGGGTGACCGCCGCCAAGCGGCTGCTGCGCGGCGTGGTCGGCATCGACGCGGAGGCCGGCCCGACCGAGATCGCCATCCTGGCCGACGACACCGCCGACCCGGCGCACGTCGCCGCCGACCTGATCAGCCAGGCCGAGCACGACCCGCTCGCCGCGAGCGTGCTGGTCACCCCGTCGGTGCCGCTCGTCGAGGCGGTCGAGGAGCAGCTGGCCCGGCAGGTGCCGGCGACCAAGCACGCCGAGCGGGTGACCACCGCGCTGACCGGTGAGCAGAGCGGCGTGGTCCTCGTCGACGACCTGGAGGCGGGGCTGCGGGTGGTCGACGCGTACGCGGCCGAGCACCTGGAGATCCAGACGGTCGACGCCCGGGAGTGGGCGCTGCGGGTGCGCAACGCCGGGGCGATCTTCGTGGGCGCCTGGTCGCCGGTGTCGCTCGGCGACTACTGCGCCGGCTCCAACCACGTGCTGCCCACCGGCGGGTGCGCCCGGCACTCGTCCGGGCTGTCCGTGCAGTCGTTCCTGCGCGGTGTGCACCTGATCGAGTACACCGAGGCCGCGCTGCGTGACGTGGCGCCGCACGTGGTCACCCTGGCGACCGTGGAGGACCTGCCCGCGCACGGCCAGGCGGTCCAGGCCCGCTTCCCGGGAGCGTCGGCGTGACGGGCCTCGACGATCTGCCGATCCGCGACGACCTGCGGGGGCTGTCGCCGTACGGGGCGCCGCAACTGGACGTCGCGGTGCGGCTGAACACCAACGAGAACTCGTACGCGGTGCCGGAGCCGGTGGTCGAGGCGATCGGCAAGGCGCTCGCCGCCGAGCTGCGTGACCTGAACCGCTACCCGGACCGGGACGCGGTGGCGCTGCGCGCCGACCTGGCCGGTTACCTGGGCCACGGGCTCACCGTCGAGCAGGTGTGGGCGGCCAACGGCTCCAACGAGGTCCAGCAGCAGCTCCTCCAGGCGTTCGGTGGTCCGGGGCGCAGCGCGCTGGGCTTCGTCCCGGCGTACTCGATGCACCCGCTGCTGGCGCTCGGCACCGGCACCCGGTGGGTGCCGGCGCGGCGCGGCGTCGACTTCGGGCTGACCGCCGGCGAGGCGGTCGCCGAGGTCCGCGAGCACCGGCCGGACGTGGTCTTCCTCTGCTCGCCGAACAACCCCACCGGCACGGCACTGGACCCGGCGGTGGTCGCCGCCGTGCTGGACGCGGCGCCCGGCATGGTGGTCGTCGACGAGGCGTACGCCGAGTTCGCCCGGCCCGGCACGGTCAGCGCCCTCGCGGTGCTGCCCGGCCACCCGCGGCTCGTGGTGACCCGGACGATGAGCAAGGCGTTCGGCTTCGCCGGTGGACGGCTGGGTTACCTGGCCGCCGACCCGGCGGTGGTGCAGGCGGTGCAGCTGGTCCGTCTGCCGTACCACCTGTCCGCGCTGACCCAGGCCGCCGCGCGCGCGGCGCTCGCCCACCGCGACGCCCTGCTGGGTACGGTGAGCGCGATCATGGCGCAGCGGGACCGGATCGTGGCGACGCTGCGCGGGCGCGGGCTGCGGGTGGCCGACAGCGACGCCAACTTCGTGCTCTTCGAGGTGGGCGGCGACCAGGCCACCGCCTGGCGCGCCCTGCTGGCCCACGGGGTGCTGGTGCGTGACGTCGGCCTGCCCGGCTGGCTGCGCGTGACCGCCGGCACGCCCGCCGAGACCGACGCCTTCCTTTCTGCGATGGAGAACCTGCGATGAGCCGGACCGCCCGGGTGGAGCGGATCACCAAGGAGACCAAGGTCCTCGTCGAGATCGACCTCGACGGCACCGGCGCCGCCGAGATCAGCACCGGCGTGGGCTTCTACGACCACATGCTGCACCAGATCGCCCGGCACGGCGGCTACGACCTGACCGTGCGCACCGTGGGCGACCTGGAGATCGACGCGCACCACACCATGGAGGACACCGCCCTGGCCCTGGGCGCCGCGTTCGACCAGGCGCTGGGCGACAAGGCCGGCATCCGGCGGTACGGGTCGGCGACCGTGCCGATGGACGAGGTGCTGGTCCGGGCCGCGGTGGACCTGTCCGGTCGGCCGTACGTGGTGCATGACGAGCCCGCGTTGGCGCCGTACATCGGGCCGGTGTATCCGACCAGCATGACCCGGCACATCTGGGAGTCGTTCGGTCAGGCGGCCCGGATCACCCTGCACGTGGACGTGCTGCGGGCGGCCCGCCCGGGTGGTCACCCGGACGCGCACCACGTGGTGGAGGCGCAGTTCAAGGCGGTTTCCCGGGCGTTGCGCGAGGCTACCGCGATCGACCCGCGTGCCGCCGGGGCGATCCCCAGCACGAAGGGCGCTCTCTGATGAGCGCGAGGAGTGCAGCGGAGCGGAGCCCCGCAGTCGCGAATGGAAGGTGGCTCTGATGGGGGCCGCGTTGCCGACGTTGTTGTTGATCCTGGCCGGGGTGCTGGTGGGCGGCACCTGGTCGCTGCACCGGCAGGGCGCGCCGAGGGGCGCGGTGGTGATCACCGGGCTGCTGGCGGTGCTCGCCACGGTTGCGGGGGTGCTGCGGTTGATCCCGGGGTCGGGCTCGTGAGCGCCGACGTGGTGGTGCTCGACTACGGGTCGGGCAACCTGCGCTCGGCGGAGCGGGCGTTGGCCGCCGCCGGGGCGGACGTGCGGGTGACCGACGACCTGGCCGCCGCGGCCGCCGCCGACGGTCTGGTGGTGCCGGGGGTTGGCGCGTACGCGGCGTGCATGGCGGGGATCGAGGCGCTCGGCGCGGGTCCGGTGATCGCCGAGCGGGTGGCCGCCGGCCGGCCGGTGCTGGGCATCTGCGTGGGCATGCAGGTGCTCTTCGAGCACGGTGACGAGCACGGTGTGGTGACCAAGGGGCTGGGTCTGCTGCCGGGCGGGGTGACCCGGTTGGCCGCGACCCGGTTGCCGCACATGGGGTGGAACACCGTGCGGGCGCCCCGGGAGTCGGTGCTCTTCGCCGGCCTGGGAGCGCAGAGCCGGTTCTACTTCGTGCACTCGTACGCGATGGGTGACCCGGCGGCGTTGACGGCGGCCGGTGCCACGGTGACCACGGCCCACCATGACACGGATTTCGTGGCGGCGGTGGAGCGTGGCGCGCTGTCGGCGGCCCAGTTCCATCCCGAGAAGTCCGCCGACACCGGTGCCGCGCTGCTGCGTAACTGGCTCGCCATGTTGCCCACCGGTGAGTGAGCGTCGTCGACGCCCGCTGACCGGCGGGCGGGGTGCGCGGTGAGTCGGGAACGGGCCCGCCGTCGGGCGGAGCGTGAGGCGGAGCAGGCGCGCGAGCGTGCGGTGCGGCAGCGTCGGGTGGCTCGCCGGCAGCGCCGCCGGGCGGTGGTTCGCGGGTTGACGCCGCGGCTGCGTCGGGGCCGGTCGGGCCGGCTGGCCCGGCACACGCGGGGCGAGCGGGCGGCTATCGTGCTGCTCACCGGGGCGGCGCTGATCCTGATCTGGACGTTCGTCGACGATCTGGCGTTGCGTGTCGCGCTGATCGTGCTGTTGCTGCTCGTACTGCCGGCGATCGTCGTGATCGCCCTGGACCGTCGTACCTGATCGAGGAGAACACGTTGAGCCTCACCCTGTTACCCGCCGTGGATGTCGCCGACGGCCGGGCCGTCCGGCTCGTGCAGGGCGCCGTCGGTAGCGAGAGCATCTACGGCGATCCGCTGGACGCCGCGCTGGCCTGGCAGCAGGACGGCGCGGAGTGGATCCACCTGGTCGACCTGGACGCGGCGTTCGGCCGGGGCACCAACGCGCACCTGCTGGCCGAGGTGGTGCGTCAGTTGGACGTGAAGGTGGAGTTGTCCGGCGGTATCCGCGACGACGAGTCGTTGCGTGCCGCGTTGGGCACCGGGGCGGCCCGGGTGAACATCGGCACCGCCGCGCTGGAGGACCCGGTGTGGTGTGACCGGGTGGTGGGGGAGTACGGCGACCGGGTGGCCATCGGGTTGGACGTGCGCGGTCGTACCCTGTCGGCGCGTGGGTGGACCCGCGACGGCGGTGACCTGTACGAGGTGTTGGAGCGGCTGGACAAGGCGGGCGCTACCCGGTACGTGGTCACGGACATCACCAAGGACGGCACGATGCGCGGGCCGAACCTGGAGTTGCTGCGGGAGGTGTGCGCCCGCACCGACCGGCCGGTGATCGCCTCCGGTGGCGTGTCGACGTTGGACGACCTGCGGGCGCTGGGCACGCTGGAGCCGCTCGGTGTGGAGGGTGTGATCGCCGGCAAGGCGCTGTACGCGGGCGCCTTCACGGTGGCTGAGGCGCTGCGGACGCTGGCCGAGGCATGACGGTCACCCGGCTGGGTTCGGGTGGCCCGTGGGAGCAGCAGTACGGCTACTCCCGGGTCGTGCGGGCCGGCGATCGGGCCTGGACGGCGGGCTGCACGGCCACGGTGGACGGTCGTGTGGTGCACGTGGGTGATCCCGCCGCGCAGACCGCGCAGGCGCTGCGGATCGGGTTGGCGGCGCTCGCCGAGGTGGGTGCCGGGCCGGGGGACGTGGTCCGGACCCGGATGTACGTGACGGACCGGCTGCACGCCGACGAGGTGGGTCGGGCGCACAACGCGGTCTTCGGCGCGGTCCGGCCGGCGGCGACGTTGGTGGTGGTCGCCGGTCTGCTGGATCCGGAGCATCTGGTCGAGGTGGAGTTGGAGGCGTACCTCGGCGACGGCTGAGGTCGCTGCGGTGACCGTCGTCATGGCCGGACCGTCGGCAAATCGGTTGTGCACAACTTAATCGCGGGCTACGGTTTGGTGGTGACCGATGATCTGGTGCTGCGCCGGCAGGTGTGCTTCGCGCTCTACGCCGCGTCGCGCGCCCTGACCGACGTCTACCGGCCGATCCTCGACGAGTTCGGGCTGACCTACCCGCAGTACCTGGTGCTGCTGGTGCTCTGGGAGCGCCCCGACGACGCCCCCACGGTCTCCGAGCTCGGCACCGAGCTGCGACTGGACTCCGGCACGCTCTCCCCGCTGCTCAAGCGGCTGGAGGGGGCGGGCCTGGTGGTGCGGCGGCGGTCGGCGCGCGACGAGCGGCGGGTCGAGGTGGGCCTCACCGAGCAGGGTAGGGAGCTGCGGCAGCAGGTGGACGAGGTCCCGCTGCAGATCGCCCGGGCGACCGGGCTGGGCATCGCCGAGCTGGTCGCGCTGCGCGACACCCTCACCCGGGTCACCGACACCATCCACCGACAGAAGGAGCAGTGACCATCATGCAGGTGCTCTACACCGCGTCCGCGACCGCCACCGGCGACGGCCGTGACGGCCACGTCGAGACCTCCGACGGCACGGTCACGCTCGACCTGGCCGTGCCGAAGGAGATGGGTGGCACCGGCGGCGCCGCCAACCCCGAGCAGCTCTTCGCCGCCGGCTACGCGGCCTGCTTCCACAGCGCGCTGCGGCTGGTCGGCCGCCGCGCGAAGGCCGACGTGACCGGCTCCGTGGTCGCCGCCGAGGTGGGCATCGGCCCGAACGGCAGCGGCGGGTTCGGGCTCACCGTGCAGCTCGTCGTCGACCTGCCCGCCGTGCCCCGCGAGGCCGCCGAGCAGATCGTCGAGCAGGCCCACCAGGTCTGCCCGTACTCCAACGCCACCCGCGGCAACGTCGACGTCGCGCTGACCGTCCGCGAGACCCTGGCCGCGTGACGTCGCGGACCCAGGCCACCACCGCGGACGAGAGGACGACCACCCCGTGACCAGCAACCGCGAGATCCACCTGGCCAGCCGCCCCCAGGGCTGGCCCACCAAGGACACGTTCCGGCTCGTCGAGACCGACGTGCCGACGCCCGGCCCGGGCCAGATCGTGGTCCGCAACCAGTACATGTCCGTCGACCCGTACATGCGGGGGCGGATGAACGACGTCAAGTCGTACGTGGCGCCGTTCGCGCTCGACGCGCCGCTGGACGGCGCCGCGATCGGCGAGGTGGTCGCCAGCGAGGCGGCGGACACCGCCGTCGGGACCACCGTCCTGCACGGGCTGGGCTGGCGGGAGTACGCGCTGCTCGACGCCACCGCCGCCCGTCCGGTCGACCCGAGCCTGGCCCCGGTCAACGCGTACCTCGGCGTGCTGGGCATGCCCGGCCTGACCGCGTACGCCGGGCTGCTGGAGGTGGCCGCGATGAAGCCCGGCGAGACGGTCTTCGTCTCCGCCGCGGCCGGCGCGGTGGGCAGCCTGGTCGGTCAGATCGCCAAGCTCAAGGGCGCCGGCCGGGTGATCGGCAGCGCCGGCTCGGCGGCCAAGGTCGAGCGGCTGCGGGCGCTGGGCTTCGACGCCGCCTTCGACTACCACGACGGGCCGGTCCGCGACTCGCTGCGGGCGGCCGCGCCGGACGGCGTCGACGTGTACTTCGACAACGTCGGCGGTGACCACCTGGAGGCGGCGATCTCGGCCATGAACCTGCACGGTCGGGCCGCCATCTGCGGCATGATCGCGCAGTACAACGCCACCGAGCCGCCGGCCGCCCCGCGCAACCTGGCGTTGGTCATCGGCAAGCGGCTCACCCTGCGCGGCTTCCTGGTCAACGACCACAACGACGTGCGGGCGACGTTCGTGCGCGACGTCGCGGGCTGGCTGCGCGACGGCACGCTGTCCTACGACGAGACGATCGTCGACGGCATCGAGAACGCCCCGGCGGCGTTCCTCGGCCTGCTGCGCGGCGAGAACCTGGGCAAGATGCTCGTCCGGGTGTGAGCCGGACCTCGTTCACGGCGGTCGACCCGATCGGGTCGACCGCCGTGGCGCGTACGGAGGATAGGCTCGCGGCATGACGGTGGCGGTGCGGGTGATCCCCTGTCTGGACGTGGACGCCGGGCGGGTGGTCAAGGGGGTCAACTTCCTCGACCTGCGCGACGCCGGTGACCCGGTGGAGCTGGCCGCGGCGTACGACCGGGCGGGCGCCGACGAGCTGACCTTCCTCGACGTCACCGCCTCGTCCAGCGACCGGGGCACCATGCTCGACGTGGTGCGCCGCACCGCCGAGTCGGTGTTCATCCCGCTGACCGTCGGCGGTGGAGTCCGGCAGGTCGCCGACGTGGACACTCTGCTGCGCGCCGGCGCGGACAAGGTCGGCGTGAACACCGCCGCCATCGCCCGGCCCGAGCTGATCGCCGAGATCGCCGACCGGTTCGGACGGCAGGTGCTGGTGCTGTCCCTCGACGTGCGCCGGGCCACGACCGACAGCACCCCGAGCGGTTTCGAGGTGACCACCCACGGCGGCCGGCGCGGTACGGGCATCGACGCGGTGCGGTGGGCGCGGCGAGGTGCCGAGCTGGGCGCGGGGGAGATCCTGCTCAACTCGATGGACGCCGACGGCACCAAGGCGGGCTTCGACCTGGAGCTGATCGCCGCGGTGCGGGCGGTGGTGGACGTGCCGGTGGTGGCCAGCGGCGGCGCGGGCGAGGTAGCCCACTTCCCGCCGGCGATCGGCGCCGGCGCGGACGCGGTGCTCGCCGCCAGCGTCTTCCACTTCGGCGAGCTGACCGTGGCCGAGGTCAAGGACGCGCTGCGCCGGGGCGGTCACCCGGTGCGCTGAGCCGGCTCAGTGCCCGCCGGACTGCCCCTCCGGCGAGCGCCGGGGCGTCGGGATCGAACGGACCACGTACTCCTGGACGGCCGCCGCGTGGTCGGCCTCGTCGAGGATCCAGTCGGCGCTGCCCGGCGCGTGCCGGCGGCTCAGGACGCCCTGCACGGTGTCCACCATCGTCGCCACGCCGGCGCGGGGGCGGCTGCGCCAGAGCTGCTCGCCCTCGCCGGTGATCCGGAACCAGCCGTCGGCGACGCTGACCAGGCCGGCGCCGACCAGACGCTGGACCGCGGCCTCCACCTCGTGCCGCTGCGGGATCGCGTGGTTGAGGTGGTCGGCGGTGGAGAGCACGTCGGTGAGGCGGACGCCCTCCGGCCTGCGGCTGGTCGCCGACCGACGGTGCCGCCCGGCGCCGCTCGCGATGACCAGCGACACGAAGATCCAGGCGTCCGTCCAGCGCCAACCGTTCTCCCCCATGCAGAGATGATGACGGCGCGCGTCGCGGAAGGGAACACCCACCCACCATCCGGCACGCGGCAGCACCGCGGCGTGCCGGTCCGGGGACCGTCGGTGAGCGCTCAGCCGGCCGGTGCGACGTCCGGCGCGGCGTCCGGCGTGGCGGTGCCGGTGTCCGCCGCGGGCACGGCGAACACCGGGATGAACAGGTGTGCCAGCGGGCCGATGGCCAGCGCGTACGCGACGGTGCCCACGCCGACCCTGCCGCCGAGCAGCCAGCCCAGCGCCAGCACGGTGACCTCGATGACCGTGCGCACCAGCCGGATCGACCAGCCGGGCCGGCGGGCGACGAAGCCGGTCATCAGGCCGTCGCGGGGGCCGGGGCCCAGCTGGGCGCCGAGGTAGAGGCCGGTGGCGGCGCCGTTGGCGACGATCCCGACGATCAGCAGCGCGATCCGGACGCCGAGCGGGCCCCCGTCCGGCAGCAGGGCCAGCGTGGCGTCCACGACCAGGCCGATGACCACCACGTTGCTGACCGTGCCGAGCCCGGGCCGTTGCCGCAGCGGGATCCAGAGCAGCAGGACGAGCGCGCCGACCGCGATGGTGACGGTGCCGAAGGAGAGCCCGGTCCGTTCGGACAGGCCCTGGTGGAAGACGTCCCACGGGTCGAGGCCCAGGCCGGAGCGGACCATGAGGGCCATGCTGATCCCGTAGAGGACCAGCCCGGCGTACAGCTGGCTCAGTCGTCGCGCTGGCCGGTGCCGCAGATTGCCAAGCAGTGCCATGCATGCCACCCTAGGTGCCAATCCTCCCGGAGGAAGAAGCCAATATCCGAGGAGTGGCTATGAACGGTCAGGTGCGTGGCGTCCAATTGGCCCGGCTGCTCGGGCAGTGGCACGCCCTGCCGGGCCGGCGGCGCAGCCCCGACTACGCGGCCCTCGCCGGTGCGGTGCGCGGGCTGCTCGCCGATGGACGGTTGCCGCTGGGCGTCCGCCTGCCGGCCGAACGGGAGCTGGCCGAGGCGTTGCGGATCAGCCGGACCACGGTCACCGCCGCGTACCGGCAGCTGCGCGAGACCGGGCACCTGGCCAGCCGCCGGGGTGCCGGCAGCTGGACCATGCTGCCCGGCAACCACCGGGTGGCCAGCACCGGCCTGTGGACCCCGCTGGACGACCGGGAGATGATCGACCTCGGGGTCGCCGCGCTGGCCGCGCCACCGCAGCTGCTGGCGGCCGCCCGGGCCGCCGCCGACGACCTGCCGCGGTACGTGGGCGGGGCCGGCTACCACCCGACCGGCATCATCGAGCTGCGCGAGGCAATTGCCGACGGGTACACGGCCCGGGGGTTGCCGACCTCGGCCGACCAGATCATGGTCACCAGCGGCACCCAGCACGCCCTGGACCTGGTGCTGCGCCTCGCCCTGGCCCCCGGCGGCGGCGTGCTGGTCGAGTCGCCGACCTACCCCAACGCGCTCGCCGCGCTGGCCGGCCGTCGGGCCCGGATCACCACCCACGGTCTGGCCGCCGACGCCGGAGGGTGGGACGCCGACCTGCTGCTGGGCAGCCTCCGGCAGACCCGACCCAGGCTGGCCTACCTGATCCCGGAATTCCAGAACCCGACCGGGCATCTGATGCCGGCCCCGCTGCGCGAGCGGGTGGTGGCCGCCGCCCACGCCGCCGGCACCGACCTCGTCGTCGACGAGTCCTTCGTGGACCTGCCGCTGGACGGCACCGAGCTGCCACCGCCGATGGCCACCTTCGACCGGCACTCGCGGGTGGTCAGCATCGGCGGGATGAGCAAGCCGTACTGGGGTGGCCTGCGGATCGGCTGGGTCCGCGCGTCCGCGCCGCAGGTGCAGCGGCTGGCCGCCGTGCGCGTCGGTGTGGACATGGCCAGCCCGGTGCTGGACCAGCTCGTCGCGGTACGCCTGCTCGCCGACGCGCCGGCCATCGTCTCCGACCGGCGGATCCAGCTCGCCGCGCAGCGCGACGCCCTGCTCGACGCGCTGGCGCACCGCCTGCCGGACTGGCGGGTCACCGCGCCGAGGGGCGGCGTGACGCTCTGGGCCGAGCTGGACGGCCCGGTCTCCAGTGCGCTGGCCCGGGCCGCCGAGGAGGTCGGCGTCCGGCTGGCGCCCGGCCCCCGGTTCGGTCTCGACGGCACCCTGGAGCGGTTCCTGCGGCTGCCGTTCACCCTGCCCGCGGCCGAACTGGTGGATGCGGTCGAGCGGATCGCCGGGGTCCGCTACGACCTGGACCGGACCGGCCGGCAGCGGTGGCGGGAGCCGGCCGTCATCGCCTGAGCCGGGTCGGATCGTCGGCGCGGACGCCGGTGGCCCGCACCGGGCGGGTACGGGCCACCGACGACTCGACTCAGAGCTCGGCGAGGGTGCCGGTGTACATCTTGTCGATCTCGGCGGCGAAGTTGCTCTCCACACCGCGTCGCTTGATCTTGAGGGAGGGGGTGATCTCGCCGTGCTCGATGGTCAGATCGCGCGGCAGGATGGTCACCTTCTTGATCGTCTCCCAGCGGTTCAGCTTGGCGTTGAGCTGGGCGACGTACTCCTCGACCATCGTCTGGGCCTCGGGCGAGGCGACGATCTCGGTGTAGTCGCGCCCTTCGAGGGGGCCACCGGCGACCCAGCCCCGGATCGCGTCCGGGTCGAGCGTGACGAGCATGGTGCAGAAGTTGCGGGCCTGACCGACGACGATCGCCTGTGACGTGTACGGGCAGATGGCCTTGAACATCCCCTCGATGTGCGACGGCGCGATGTACTTGCCGCCCGAGGTCTTGACCAGGTCCTTCTTGCGGTCGGTGATCCGAAGGTAGCCCTGCTC
Source organism: Micromonospora sp. WMMD710 (assembly GCF_029626045.1). Lineage (NCBI taxonomy): Bacteria > Bacillati > Actinomycetota > Actinomycetes > Micromonosporales > Micromonosporaceae > Micromonospora > Micromonospora sp. WMMD710. Next base: position 713,084 of record NZ_JARUBD010000001.1, read on the forward strand.
GTCGAGCGTGCCGATGTCACCGGTACGGAAGAAGCCGTCCTCGGTGAAGGCGGCGGCGGTTTCCTCCGGCAGGTTGTGGTAGCCGCGCATCACCGGCCGACCCCGCACCAGGATCTCCCCGTCGGTGTCGATCCTGCACTCCAGGTCGCCCATCGCGCGGCCCACGGTGCCGATCCGCAGCCCGGCCGGCGGGTTGACGAAGTTGCCGGCGCTGGTCTCGGTCAGGCCGTAGCCCTCGGAGATGGGCAGGTTCGCGGCGGCGAAGAAGGTGGCGATCTCCGGGCTGAGCGGTGCGGCGCCGGACACCAGCACCCGCATCCGGCCGCCCAGGCGGGCCTGGAGCTTGCTGAACACCAGCTTCTCGGCCAGCCCGTAGCGCAGCTTCAGCCCGGCCGGAACCGGCTTGCCGGCCTGCTCCAGGGTGACCTTCTCCTTGCCGACGCCAACCGCCCAGCTGAAGATCTTCGCCTTCGAGCCGCCGGCGCCCCGCGCGGTGGTCACGGCCTTGTTGTAGACCTTCTCGAACACGCGGGGTGCGCCGCACATCAACGTCGGACGGATGACCGAGAGGAGCTCGACCAGCTTGTCGACCCGACCGTCGACGTAGGTGGGCAGGCCGACGTGGATGGCGCCGCAGAGCAGGGTCTTGCCGAACGAGTGGGCCAGCGGCAGCCACAGGTACTGCAGGTCGTCGTCGCGTAGCAGCCCGACCTCCGCCTGCGCCACCGCCTCCCAGCACCAGCCGCCGTGCAGCAGCTCGACGCCCTTGGGCTGGCCGGTGGTGCCGGACGTGTAGATCAGGGTGGCCAGGTGGTCCGGGCCGATGCCGGCCACGAGCATGTCGATCAGCTCCGGCTCGGCGGCCAACGCCTGGGCGCCGCGCTCCTCCAGATCGGCGAGCGTCAACTGGGCAACCGCGGCGGTCGGGTCGACGGCGCCGTCGAGGAGCACCACGTGGGTGAGCGCGGGCAGGGTCGCGCCGGCGATCTTGGCCGCCTGGGCCGGGTTCTCCGCGAACAGCACCTTCGACCCGGAGTCGGCGATGATGAACGTCGCGTCCGCCGGCTCGGTGGTCGGGTAGACGGTGGTGGTGGCGCCGCTCGCGCACATGATGCCCAGGTCGGCGATCACCCACTCCAACCGGGTGTTGGCGAGGATCGCGACCGGGTCCTCCAGGCCGATGCCCAGGCCGTGCAGGCCGGCGGCGACCGCCTTGGCGCGCTGGCCGACCTGCGCCCAGGTGAGCCAGCTGGGGCCCGAGTCGTCGGAGTTCGGAGACGCGAACGCGTGTCGGTCGGGGGTGGCCGCCACGCGCTTGAGGAACATGTCCGGGATGGAGCGGTACGGTACATCGAGAGCCATCGCTGTAGCCGCCTTCGGGGGTGGTGGCGTGACGGGGGTCACGTCATAGTGGTTACCGAAGAGTATTGCCTGCCACCGGGGATCGGCTAGCCCCGGTGATCGTTCGGCGTCCCGTCGCGCCGACCGGGTGTGGCCGGATCACGCGTACCGGGCGGCCGCGACCGACCAGTCGTAGGTGGCGCGGACCCAGTCCCGCCGGGAGGTCAGCGCCGCCTGGATGTCGTCGCCACCGCTCGCCCGCAGCGCCTCCTCCGCCAGTTGATACGCCGCCAGCCCCTGGTTGAACCGGTCCGCCGCCGCCTGTAACGCGTCCGCCTCGCCCGCGCCGGTCTCCTGGGCGATCACGGTCACCAGGTTGTGCACATCCGGGGCGGCCCGGCTCTCCTTGCCGTAGGAGAAGACGTCGTTGCACCAGCAGACCAGGTCCACCGCCAGTAGGTCCAGGGTGGCCAGCGCCGGGTCGGCGCACCCGGCGGGCCCGAGCGGGTCCGCCGACGCCAGGTCGGTCAGGGTGAGGCTCGGGTGTACGCCGCCGGTGTGCCGGCGCATCTGCACGTACTCCGCGACCTCGGGCACCCGCCGGCGTTCCCGGTTGGCCGACTCCCAGAGCAGCGCCAGCAGGTACTCCCGGACCTGGCTGACGAACCGCAGCAGCAGGGATGGTCGGCCCTGCGCGCGAATCCGGCGGCACAGGTCGTCCAACGCGACGCCGAGCGGACCCGACCCGGGCGGAAGCTGGCCGGCCGGGTCGCCGCCCCGGTCCAGGACGTCCAGCAGTAGCCCGATGACCGGCGCCAGCCGCGCCGGATCGGCCCCCAGGCCGTCCTCGTCGCAGGCGTCGTCCATGACGAAGAGCCAGGAGATCAGGTCGGTCAGCAGGCGCAGCCCGTCCGCCGGCCCGTCCGGGCAGGCTCGTCCGGCGAGGCCGGCGGGATCCGCCCGCCGGAGCCGGTGGAGGCGGTGTCTGGAATCGATCAGCCCCAACGCGTGCACCCAGTCGACGCTCTCGCGCGCCACCCGGTCTGTTGCCTCATGGCGCCGTGCGGGAAACGGGGGTTCCCGCAGCGCCGAAATCGCGAAGTCTCGCACAGTGGCCCCCCCACTCGTGCCGCCCGGCGCAGGACGGCGCGGTGAAGCGTACGGGACCAAGGAATAGGTCCGCGTCGTTGAGGGGGAAGTATCTGAATGGTTATCTGTGACCGTTTAAGCACAGAACGCTACATGCCCAGGTTGGCGACACGCAGCTGCCGCGCGGACGCCGCCGACCCGTCCAGCTGCACCCGGGCCACCCGCTGCCGGCCGGACAGGAACAGGGCCAGCTCGGCCGGAGCGCCGACCACCCGCAGCCGGTCGCCGCCCCGGCCGACGGAGACCTCCCCGTGCCCGGGCGCCTGCACGTAGAGGTCCGCCGGAAAGCGGCGCAGCACGAGCCGGGCCATCGGCGCGACGCGCTTCCACAGGGCGGCCTGCAGTCCGGTGGCCAGGTCGCGGGGCTGCCACCCGGGGCTGGCCCGCCGCACGTCCTCGTGGTGGATGAAGAACTCCATCGTGTTGGCCAGCTCGTCGGTCAGCGGATTGCTCACCGGGCTCCACGCCGGTGGCCGGCGCACCTGCGCCACCAGCTCGGGGTACGGCTGGGCGGCGAGGCGACGGCGCACCCGTTCCGCGTACCCGCGCAGTGGTGGCAGCACGATCCCGCCGGCCGCGTCCGGCCGGCGCTCCCGCAGGACGAGGTGCGCGGCGAGGTCACGGGTGGCCCAGCCCTCGTTGATCGTCGGCGCGTCGGGCCCGAGGGCCAGGAGGAGATCGGCCAGCGCCTGGCGCTCGGCTCGGGCGTACCGCGACATGGCCCGATCGTAGGCCCGGCCGGCCGCCGCCGCGCGACGGCGGGCGCGGGTCACCGCGGCCACCGCGCCGCCGTCCGGTACGTGACGGTCCACATATCCGGTCCGGGTCGGCGGTGCTGGCCCGCAGCGGTAAGGATGAGGGAGATAATTGTGGCTTACGGCGGGGGAGAGCGTGGCGAGTACGACAAGTGGGGACGTGCTGGGCCGAGGGCTGCGGGTGCTGGGGCAGGCCATCCGGGAGCAGCCACGGATCTTCGCGGTCGCGGTGCTCGGGAGTCTGCTGTTCGGCGCGATGGTCATCGTCAGCGCGTACGTGGTCGGCGGGGTCGTCGGTGAGGTGGTGGTGCCGTCCATCGCCCGCGGCCAGGTGGGCACCGGCACCCTGGCGCTGGCCGCTACCGCGCTGTTCGGGATCAGCGTGCTGCGCGTGGCGGGCATCTTCGGTCGCCGGCTCGGCGCCGGCTACATGCAGTACCGCCTGCAGGCCGCCTACCGCCGCCGGGTCACCCGCCGCTACCTGGACCTGCCGGTGGCCTGGCACCACCGCAACTCCACCGGCACGCTGCTGTCCAACGCCAACTCCGACGTGGAGGCGGCCTGGTATCCGATCGCGCCGCTGCCGTTCGCCGTCGGCACGCTGGTGATGCTGATCGGCGCGATCGTCTCGCTGTTCGCCACCGACTGGGCCCTCGCCCTGGTCGGCCTCGCGGTCTTCCCGGCGCTGTTCGCGCTCAACGTGGTCTACTCCCGCCGGATGGCGCCCCGCCAGGCCCGGGCGCAGCGGCTGCGCGCCGAGGTCAGCGGCATCGCGCACGAGAGCTTCGACGGCGCCCTGGTGGTCAAGACGATGGGCCGGGAGGCGCAGGAGACGGCCCGGTTCGCCGGCCGCGCCGGTGAGCTGCGCGACTCGCTGATCGCCGTCGGTCGGCTGCGGGGTGTCTTCGACCCCATGCTGGAGACGCTGCCGAGTCTCGGCACCCTCGCCGTGCTGGTGGTCGGGGCGTTCCGGCTGCGCCAGGGCGCGATCAGCGTCACCGAGCTGGTCAGCGTGGCCTTCCTCTTCACCGTGCTGGCCTTCCCGGTGCGGGCCATCGGCTGGGTCCTGGCCGAGCTGCCGCGCAGCGTCGCCGGCTGGGACCGGGTGCGCCGGGTGCTCGACGCCACCGGCGAGATGCCGTACGGGCAGCGCGTGCTCGACCCGGCCACCTCCGGCCCGGCCACCCTCACCTTCACCGACGTGCACTTCTCGTATCCGGCGGCCGAGGCGCACCAACCCGGCGCGCAGGTGCTCGGAGAGGTCGGCTTCACCGTGCCGGCCGGGCGGACGGTGGCCCTGGTCGGGCCGACCGGCGCCGGTAAGTCGACCATCACGTCCCTGGCGGTACGCCTCGTCGACCCCGACTCCGGCACCGTCGAGCTGGACGGGGTGGACGTGCGGGAGCTGACCGCCGCGTCGCTGACCGGCACGGTGGCCCTGGTCGCGCAGGTGCCGTTCGTCTTCGACGACACGGTCCGCGCCAACATCGCCCTGGACCGGCCGGGCATCGACGACGAGGACGTCTGGGCGGCCCTGCGGCTGGCCGAGGCGGACGGGTTCGTCGCGGCACTGCCCGACGGGCTGGACACCATGGTCGGTGAGCGGGGCACCTCACTCTCCGGCGGGCAACGGCAGCGGCTCACCCTGGCCCGCGCGCTGGCCGGTCGACCGCGACTGCTGGTGCTCGACGACGCGACCAGCGCCGTCGACCCCCGGGTGGAGGCGGCCATCCTCGCCGGGCTGCGCTCCTCGGCGGGCGCGCCGGGGGTGCCGGCCGCGTCGATCCTGGTCGTCGCGTACCGGCGGGCCACGATCGCCCTCGCCGACGAGGTGATCTACGTGGAGCAGGGGCGGGTGCTCGCCCGGGGTACGCACTCCGACCTGCTGGCCACCGTGCCCGGCTACGCCGACCTGGTCACCGCCTACGAGCAGGCCGAGGTGGACCGAGCGCAGGAACGCGCGTACGACGACGAGGTGGCGCCGCTCCCGTCGGGCCTGGAGATCGAGGTGGACCGGTGAGCGCGAGGAGTGCAGCGAAGCGGAGCCCCGCAGTCGCGAACGAGAGGCAAGACCGGTGAGCGCCAGCGTGCGGAACGACGAGCGGGACGAGCGGGCCGAGACGACGTGGCAGACGCTGCGCCGCGGTCTGGCGCTGTCGCCGGAGCTGCGGACCGGGCTGGCCGGCACGTTGGCCCTGGCGCTGGTGTACATGGTCGGGCGGGTGGCCGTGCCGGTCGCCGTGCAGCAGGGCATCGACCGGGGCATCGTCGGCGGCCTGAACCTGGACGTGGTCTGGTCGGTGGTGGCGATCACCGCGGTGATCCTCACGGTCACGACCCTCTGCGGGTACCTGATGATGCGCCGGCTGTTCACCGTCAGTGAGACGGCGCTGGCCAACGTGCGTACCCGGGCGTTCCGGCACGTGCACGACCTGTCGATGTTGCACCAGCAGTCGGAGCGGCGCGGGTCGCTGGTGTCCCGGGTGACCAGCGACGTCGACCAGATCACCCAGTTCCTTCAGTGGGGTGGGGTGATCCTGCTGGTCAACCTCGGTCAGCTGGTGGTCACCACCGCCGTCATGCTGGCGTACTCCTGGCAGTTGACCCTGGTGGTGCTGGCCGCGTTCCTGCCGGCGGTGTTCGTCATCCGGCAGTTGCAGCGCCGTCTGGGCGCGGCGTACGCGACGGTGCGTCAGCGCACCGGCACGCTGCTCGGCGCGATCGGCGAGAGTGTGGTCGGCGCGCCGGTGATCCGGGCGTACGGCATCGCGGGGCGCACCGCCCGGCGGCTGGACGAGGCCATCGACGGTCAGCGCACGGCGCAGCAGCGGGCGATCCGGATCAGCATCGTCGGCAGCTCGGTTGGTGAGCTGGCCGCCGGGGTGGCGCTGGCCGGTGTGGTGGTGCTCGGGGTGACGCTGGGCGTGGACGGCACGTTGTCGATCGGCCAGCTGACCGCGTTCCTGTTCCTGGTGACGCTCTTCATCCAGCCGGTGCAGATCGCCACCGAGGTGCTCAACGAGGCGCAGAACGCGATCGCGGGCTGGCGTCGGGTGCTGGACGTGCTGGACGTCGCCCCGGACGTGGCCGACCCGGGGGAGCAGGGACGCGACCTGCCGGGCGGGCCGCTGGACATCCGCTTCTCGGGGGTGCGGTTCGCGTACCCCGGTGGTCCGCCGGTGTTGCACGACATCGACCTGGACATCCCGGCGAAGAGCCGGGTGGCGGTGGTCGGTGAGACCGGCAGCGGCAAGACCACCTTCGCCAAGTTGCTCACCCGCTTGATGGACCCGTCGGCGGGCGCGGTGCTGCTGTCCGGTGTGCCGCTGTCGGAGGTCCGCTTCGACTCGCTGCGCTCCCGGGTGGTGATGGTGCCGCAGGACGGGTTCCTCTTCGACGCGACGGTGGGGGACAATGTCCGCTTCGCCCGTCCGGAGCTGACCGACGAGCAGCTGGGCGCCGCCTTCACCGAGCTGGGTCTGTCGGACTGGCTGGCCGGTCTGCCGGCGGGCCTGGACACGCCCGTCGGTGAGCGGGGTGAGGCGCTCAGTGTCGGGGAGCGGCAGTTGGTCGCGTTGGCCCGGGCGTACGTCGCCGACCCGGACCTGTTGGTCCTGGACGAGGCGACCAGCGCGGTGGACCCGGCGACGGAGGTGCGTCTGCAACGCACCCTGGACGCGGTCACCCGGGGTCGGACGACCCTCGCCATCGCGCACCGGCTCTCCACGGCGCAGGCCGCCGACGAGGTGATCGTGGTGGATCGGGGGCGGGTGGTGCAGCGTGGCCCGCACGACGAGCTGGTCCGTGACGCCGACTCGGTCTACGGCCTGCTCTTCGCCTCCTGGCTGGAGCAGACCCGGTAACGAAATGTCGGTGTGGTGGACGACGACGGACGGGTGCTCTACGCTCCGGGTTAGGTAAGCCTAACCTTTGAAGGAGGTCGCGCATGCGGCCCAGCCCCGCCGAGATCGTTCGTACCCTCGTCGCCGGTCGGCTGCCCGGCCTCGTGCACCTGGCCCACCGGCCCGGCCCGCACCACGCCCGGCACGTCACCGACCCGGACGGTCGGGTGCTGCTGTTGGTGCCGGTGGCCAGTCATCTGGCCGCCGCGCTGCGCCCGGCCGCCGGAGGCTCCGACGTCGCGGTGGTGCTCGACGTGCTCGACCTGCCGCCCGCCGCCGGCGCGCCCGGGCTGGGCCGGGCCTGGGTCTCCGGGTGGGCCGCCGAGCTGTGCGGGGACGAGGCCCGCCGCGCGGCCGTCGACTTCGCCGCCGTGGACCCCACCGGTGACCTGCTCGACGTGGGCACCCGGTTCCGGCTGTACCGCTTCGAGGTGGTCGAGGTCCGCTGGGAACGCGCCGGCGCGGTGCAGCGCATCGACCCCGGGGAGTACGCCGAGGCCGAGCCGGACCCGGTGCACCCGGTCGAGGCGCGGCTGCTGGCCGACCTCGCCGAGCGCGACGCCACCCAGGTGACCGCGTACCTGCGCCGGCAACTCGGGTTGACCGAGCAGACCCCGGACGGGCCGCCCCGGGTGGTGCGCGTCGACCGCTATGGGCTGGTGGTCGCCCTCGGCCGCCCCGGCGCCCGCCGCCGGGTGCGGCTGGCCTTCCCCGGTCCGGTGGCCGACCCCGACGAGCTGACCCGGCTGCTGCCGCCGCTGCGCCGCCCGGCGAGCGTCCCACCGCCGCGCTGACCGGTGCCGCCCGCCGGCGGTCTAGGTCGGCAGCGGCCCGGTGAGGTAGCGCTGGATGGTGGGGCCGATCGCGGCGGCCAGGGCCTCCGGGTCGGCGGACGCGACCGGTTCCAGCCGGATCACGTGCCGCATCATGGCCAGGCCGATCATCTGGGTGGCCACCAGGGAACCGCGTAGCGGCAGTTCGGCGGGCGCGACGTCGAGCTGTTCGAGCACCCGGCGCAACACCTGCGTGGTGATGAACTCGCGCAGCAGCCGTGCCGTCCACTCGTTGCTCACCGCCGAGCGCAGCAGCGCCACCCCGGCGCTGCCGGCCGGCGAGTCCCAGACGCCGAGGAAGATGCGCACCATGCGCTCGCCGACGCCGTCCCGGTCGCCGGCGAGCACCCTCGGCACCAGCTGACCGGGGTCGACGGGGAAGTTCATCGCGGTCAGGAAGAGCTGGTCCTTGCTGCCGAAGTAGTGGTGCACCAGCGCCGGGTCGACGCCCGCCGCGGCGGCGATGGCGCGGATCGAGGCGGCGTCGAAGCCACGCTCGGCGAAGGCCGCCCGCGCCGCGTCGAGGATCGCCTCCCGGGTGCCCGGATTGCCGGGTCGCCGGCCGGTCCGCCGCGTCATCGCCACCGCTCGTCCCTTTCGCTGAGGCCGCCGGTCAGCCGCTGCGCCGGCGCAGGGTGGCCGCCGCGAGCACCAGCGCCAGCACCACCGAGCCGAACACCACCACGACGTCGCGCCACATCCGGCCGGTCGGCTCGGTGTGGGCGCCGACCTCCTGCAACGCCTCGATGGCGTACGACAGGGGGAAGGCGTCACTGAGCGCCTGGAGCCAGCCGGCCATCTGGTCGCGGGCCACGAACAGCCCGCACAGCAGCAGCTGGGGGATCACCACGACCGGCAGGAACTGTACTGCCTGGAACTCGGTGCGGGCGAAGGCGCTGCAGAACAACCCGAGGGCGACACCGAGCACCGCGTCGAGGACCGCGATCCCGATCACCAGGGCGCCGCTGCCGGCGGTCTGGAGATCGAAGACCCAGTACGCGACGGCGGCGGCGACCGCGGCCTGTACGGCGGCGGCCGCACCGAACGCGATGCCGTAGCCGAAGAGCAGGTCGAGCTTGCCCAGCGGGGTCGTGAGCAGCCGCTCCAGCGTGCCGGAGGTGCGCTCGCGGAGCATGGCGATGCTGGTCACCAGGAACATGATCACAAAGGGGAAGATGCCGAGCATCACCAACGCGATCCGGTCGAACGTCGACGGCTGACCGGGTGGGGTCGGCTGGTCGGCGTACATGAAGTAGACCAGGGTGAGCAGGACGGTCGGCACCGCGACCAGCAGCGCGATGGTGCGCCGGTCGTGCCGGAGCTGGCGCAGGATGCGCCCGGTGGTGGCCGCCAGGATGCGCGCGCTCATGAGGCTCCTCCGGTGTGTGCCGCGCTGGCGCGGATCAGCCGCAGGAACGCCTCGTCGAGGTCGTCCACGCCGGCCGCCGCGCGGATCGCGGCCGGGCTGTCGTCGGCGATCAGCCGTCCCTCGCGGATCAACAGCAGGCGGTCGCAGCGGGCCGCCTCGTCCATCACGTGACTGGACACCAGCAGCGTGGTGCCGGCCGCCGCCATGGCGTGGAACCGGGCCCACAGGTCGGCCCGCAGCACCGGGTCCTGACCGACGGTCGGCTCGTCGAGGATGACCAGCTCCGGGTCGCCGACCAACGCGCAGGCCAGCGAGGCGCGGCTGCGCTGACCACCGGAGAGGGTGGCGACCAGTTGGCCGGCCGCCTGCGCCAGCCCCACGTCGCTGATCGCCCGGTCGGCCTCGGCGCGCCCCCGCCCGTACAGGGCCGCGAAGTAGCGGGCGTTCTCCCGCACGGTCAGGTCGGCGTACACGCTCGGCGCCTGCGTGAGGTAGCCCACCTGGTGGCGCAGCGCGGGAGCGCCGGCGGGCTGACCCAGGACGGTGATCGTCCCGCTGGTGACCACCTGCACGCCGACCACCGCGCGCATGAACGTCGTCTTGCCGCTGCCGCTGGGGCCGAGCAGCCCGGTGACGGCTCCACGGGCGACCGTGCAGCTGATGCCGTCCAGCACCCGCCGTCCGCCCCGGTCGACGACCAGGTCACGGACGGCTATCGCATCGCCCATCACACACCTCCGAGGAAACTCATCGACTGATGAACTCAACGCTAGATGAGATGCCGTCCCCGGCGCAACGCCCGAACCTCGGTCACCTGGGCGGCCCCGTCGCAAGGGGCGGGACAACGGGCAGTAGCCTTCGGACCGGACACCGGGTCCGCCATCGGGCATTGCGCCCTGATCGGACGTACGGCACGATGGCGCGGTGGGTCACGCTCCGTTACCGGACAGCGGTTTTCTTGAAGACTGGGCCGCGCGGCTGCGGCAGGCCGCCGAACGACCGGTCGTCGGCATCCTCCTGCGCGGCAGTCACGCCCGCCGGGCCGCCACCGCGCACAGCGACGTCGACCTCGACGTGCTGGTCGGCGGCGCCCCGTACGCCGCCCGACGGGCGTACCTGGCCGAATCCGCCGGACGGCTGACCCACGTGTCGGTGGCCGCCCGGGACGTCCGCTCCTGGGTGCATCGGCTCGGTGAGCCGGCCGACTGGGCGTTCGGGCTGCCGGTCACCGCGCCCGCCCGGCTGCTCTGGGCCGACCCGCACTGGCGGCCCCGGATCGACCTGCCGGTGCTCTGCCAGCCCGCCGAACCACCCCGGCTGGAGGAGATGATCGCCGCCCTGGGCAAGGCCGCCGCCGCCCGGGCGGCCGACGACCGACTCGGCGTCCGACTCGCCGTCGCCGACCTGGCCCGGCTCTGCCCGTCGGTGCTGCGCCCGGCCAACCCGTCGGTGCGGGTGTCCTCCCGCCGGGCGGCCTTCGCGGCGGCCCTGGACCTGCCGGTCGCCCCGGCCGGCTACCGGGAGGACATGCTGCTCTGCCTCGGTCTGCGCCCGGGCTCCACCGGGCAACTCTGGGTCGCCGCGGTGCGGCTGGTCGCCGGCACGCTGCCGCTGATCCGCCCGTACGCCGAGGTGATCGCCGAGGCCGCCGGCACCGACCTGGCCGACGCTTTGGTCGACGGGCGGCTGGACCGCTACGTCGCCCAGTTGGCCCGGCCCGCCGGCCCCCGACCGGTAACCGGACGGGAGCGGTCGCCGGTCCCCGCCCCGCGTGCGGGACAATGGGTCACTGTGCCCGTACCTGACGCGCCGGTGACCGGCGTCCCCAGCGAACCGAGCGGCCCGGCGGCGTCCACGCCGGCCCGTCCGTCCCGGCTCGACCCGGCCATCGCGGCCCGGCTGCGCCGCACCGCCGACGGCCTGGTCGCCGCCGTGGTCCGCGCGCACGACTCCGGTGAGGTGCTGATGGTCGCCTGGATGGACGACGAGGCGCTGCACCGCACCCTCACCACCGGCCGGGCCACCTACTGGTCGCGCAGCCGGCGCGAGTACTGGGTCAAGGGCGCCACCTCCGGGCACCACCAGTACGTCCGCTCGGTCGCCCTGGACTGCGACGGCGACGCGCTGCTGGTCAGCGTGGAGCAGGTCGGCGCCGCCTGCCACACCGGCCACCGGACGTGCTTCTTTACCGAGCTGCCGGTGACGGGGACGGGGGCACGGCCGTGACCGACGGCGCGGTGAGCCCCGACCTGACCACCTTCACCGAGCTGGCCGCGCACTGGCGCGTCGTGCCGGTCACCCGGCGGCTGCTGGCCGACGCGGAGACCCCGGTCGGGGTCTACCGCAAGCTGGCCGGTGGACCCGGGACGTTCCTGCTGGAGTCGGCCGAACAGGGCGTCGGCTCGGCCGGCATGGCCTGGTCGCGGTACTCGTTCATCGGGGTCCGCAGCAGCGCCACCCTCGTCGAGCGGGACGGCGTGGCGACGTGGCTCGGCCAGCCGCCGGCCGGTCTCCCGACCGAGGGCGACCCGGTGCGGGTGCTCCGGGAGACCGTCGCGGCGCTCGCCGGCCCGGTCGGCGACCCCTCCGACGGGCTGCCGCCGCTGACCGGGGGCATGGTCGGCTACCTCGGCTACGACCTGGTCCGCCGCTTCGAGCGGCTGCCCGAGCTGACCGAGGACGACCTGGGCGTGCCGGAGCTGGGCATGATGCTCGCCACCGACCTGGTGGTGCTCGACCACTACGACGGCTCGGCGATCCTGGTCGCCAACGCGCTGCTGCCACCGTTGGACGCCCCGGACCGCGTCGCGCAGGTCACCGCCGCGTACCACCACGCGGTCGGTCGGCTGGACGCGATGAGCACCGCGCTGTCCCGGCCCATCCCTCCGATGATCTCCACGGTCGAGCGTCCGCCGGTCGGCGACGTGCTCTGCCGTACGCCCGACGGCGGCTACCCGAAGGCGGTGGAGGCCGCCAAGGAGGCGATCCGGGCCGGCGAGTGCTTCCAGATCGTGCTGTCGCAGCGCTTCGAGCGGGCCACCCACGCCGATCCGCTGGACGTCTACCGGGTGCTGCGCACCAGCAACCCCAGCCCGTACATGTACCTGCTGCGCTTCGACGGCTTCGACATCGTCGGCTCGTCACCGGAGGCGCACCTGAAGGTCACCGCCGGCGCGGACGGGCAGCGCCGGGCTCTGCTGCATCCGATCGCGGGCACCCGCCCGCGCGGCGACACGCAGGCGGCCGACGCGGCGCTGGCCGCCGAGCTGCTCGCCGACCCGAAGGAGCGGGCCGAGCACGTGATGCTGGTCGACCTCGGCCGCAACGACCTGGGCCGGGTGTGTCAGCCGGGCAGCGTGCAGGTGCCCGAGTTCGCGACCATCGAGCGGTACAGCCACGTGATGCACATCGTCTCCACCGTGACCGGCACGCTGCGTGACGACCAGAGCGCGTTCGACGCGCTCGCCGCGACCTTCCCGGCGGGCACGCTCTCCGGCGCTCCCAAGGTGCGGGCCATGGAGATCATCGAGGAGTTGGAGCCGGTGCGTCGCGGCCTCTACGGCGGCACGGTCGGCTACTTCGGCTTCGGCGGCGACCTGGACATGGCGATTGCCATCCGGACGGCGCTGATCCGCGACGGCCGCGCCTACGTGCAGGCCGGCGCGGGGGTGGTGGCCGACTCGGACCCGGCCGCCGAGGACCAGGAGACGCGGAACAAGGCCGCCGCCGTGCTGGCGGCGATCGCCGCCGCCGAAACGCTCCGGCCGGCCCGATGAGCGCCGAGGGTGGCGACCGGGCCGTGGTGGCTCGGCGCGCGTTGACGTACGCCGTGGTGCTCTGCGTGGCCGGGGCGGGCCTGGCGCTCTGGGCGGCGACCCGGACCTGGTCCCTGGAACTGACCGTGCGGCCGGCGCCGCTGCCCCCGGTGCGCGACGCGCGCAGCGGCGCCGCCCTGCAGCCGTGGCTTCCGGCGCTGGCCCTGGTCACGCTGGCCGGCGGCGGCGCGCTGCTGGCGACCCGGGGTCGGGTGCGGCGCCTGCTCGGCGTGCTGGTCGGTGTGCTCGGGCTGGCCGTGGCGGCCGGCGGCGGGTACGGCCTGGTCGCTGACCTCGACGGCGTGGTGAGCCGGCAGTGGCCGGCGCTGTGCCTGCTCGGCGGGCTGTTGGCCGCCGTGGGCGGCGGGTGGACGGCGTGGCGGGGCGACGGGTGGCCGGCGATGGGCGCCCGGTACGAGCGGCCGGCGCGCACCGTCACGGAGAGTGCGTCGCCGGCGGTCGGCCCGGCGGGATCGTCCGCTCCGCTGGCCGGGCGGCGGACCACCGAGGCGTGGGACGCGCTGGACCGGGGCGAGGACCCGACGGCGGGCTGATCCGCCCGCCGGCTGCCTGCGCCCCGGCCGCCTGCGACCCGGCGTCAGCCGACGGGTTGACGGTCCCGCGGCGACCGGCGGGCGGCGACGCGCGTGGCGGTCAGCTCGGCGACCAGGCGGTCCAGTTCGGCGCGCTGGTCGGCGCGGGCCCGGTCGGCGCACACCGCCTCCCAGGCGTTGCCGCGTGCGGTGCGCATCCGCCCCTCGCCGACGACGGCCCGTTCCAACGTGTGTACGACGCCAACGGCCAGCGACGCCACGGTCCGCGAGATGGTGGTCAGCCCGATGCTCGGGGTCGGCTCGGCAATGCTCATGGTCACCTCGCACGAGGAGTTAGCGACGGTTGGGCAGGCGCGCCATCGAGTCTGCCCGAGGACGATGCTGACCGGCTGACGTTTCGCCGGGGTGACCGCCCGGTCAACTGTCCCGCCCCGGCCGCGACCAGGGACCGGCCGTTCGGCCTTGAGCTTGCTCACACGATCGACATGCGTCACTGTCGCCGAGCGGCGACCCAGGGTCGGTGGCATGATCGATGGGTCAGCCCGGTTCGACCGGGAACGCCGGGCTCCCGTCGCGTGATGGCGGTCGATACCGGAGGTGGCGCAGCGTGACATCCCGTTCACGGCAAGTCGGCCATTATGCCGCAGCCGTTTTCGTGAGCAGCGCCATACCCCCGGCATCCGGCGTCGGCCGCCTGCCCCTAGCATCGGCCCATGACACCCGGAGAGGGGAGTCCGTTGGTGACTGCTGAGCATGCGCACGCGGAGGGGGACGAGGCCGGTCAGGCAGCGTCCGTAAGCGTGCTCGACGAGATCCTGGCCGGCGTGCGCGAGGACGTCGCCCGGCGCCAGGAGCAGGTTCCGCTGGAGCGGATCCGTGAACTGGCCGCGGCGGCGCCGCCGCCGCTGGACGCGTACGCGGCGCTGCGCAAGCCCGGCGTCGCGGTGATCGCCGAGGTGAAGCGCTCCTCGCCGTCCAAGGGCCGGCTGGCCGAGATCGCCGACCCGGCCGACCTCGCCGTCGACTACGCGGCCGGCGGGGCGCGGGCGATCAGCGTGCTCACCGAGGGGCGCTGGTTCGGCGGCTCGCTGGACGACCTGGCGGCCGTCCGGGCCGCGGTCACCGTGCCGGTGCTGCGTAAGGACTTCGTCGTCTCCAGCTACCAGGTGCACGAGGCGCGCGCGCACGGTGCCGACCTGGTCCTGCTGATCGTCGCCGCCCTCGAGCAGAACGTCCTGATGGGCCTGCTGGAGCGGATCGAGTCGCTGGGCATGACCGCACTGGTCGAGGTCCACGACGAGGAGGAGGCCGACCGGGCCCTGGAGGCCGGCGCGCAGGTGATCGGGGTCAACGCCCGTGACCTGCGTACCCTGGAGGTCGACCGGTCGGTGTTCGAGCGGATCGCGCCCGGCCTGCCCAGCAGCGTCGTCAAGATCGCCGAATCCGGCGTTCGTGGCCCGCACGACCTGATCCGGTACGCCTCCGCGGGCGCTGACGCGGTCCTCGTCGGCGAGGGCCTGGTCACCCAGAAGAGCCCCCGCGAGGCGGTCGCCGAGCTGGTCAACGCCGGCAACCACCCGGCAACGCCCCGGCCGGTGCGCTGACCCCGCGCCGGTGTGACGCCCCACCGAGAGGATTTCCGATGAGCGCCGACGCGCTGGCCCCGGTGGCCGGCCCGCAGCCCGACTCCGCCGGCCACTTCGGTCGCTTCGGCGGCCGGTTCGTTCCCGAGGCCCTGGTGGCCGCGCTGGACGAGCTCGACGGGGCGTGGCGTACGGCGATGGCGGACGAGTCCTTCCGGGCCGAGTTCGGCGCGCTGCTGCGCGACTACGCGGGCACACCGTCGCTGCTCTACGAGGCCCGGCGGTTCTCCGCGAAGGTCGGTGCCCGGGTGCTGCTCAAGCGCGAGGACCTCAACCACACCGGCGCGCACAAGGTGCGCAACGTCCTCGGTCAGGCGCTGCTCACCAAGCGGATGGGCAAGACCCGGGTGATCGCCGAGACCGGCGCCGGCCAGCACGGCGTGGCCACCGCGACCGCTGCCGCCCTGTTCGACCTGGAGTGCGTGGTCTACATGGGCCAGGTCGACACCGAGCGGCAGGCCCTCAACGTGGCCCGGATGCGGATGCTCGGCGCCACCGTCGTCCCGGTCACCAACGGCTCGCGCACCCTCAAGGACGCGATGAACGAGGCGATGCGCGACTGGGTGGCCAACGTCGACGAGACGCACTACCTGATCGGCACCGCCGCCGGGCCGCACCCCTTCCCGGCGATGGTCCGGGACTTCGTCCGTGGCATCGGTGACGAGGCCCGCCAGCAGTGCCTCGACCTCACCGGCGGGCTGCCCGACGCGGTCACCGCCTGCGTCGGTGGTGGCTCCAACGCGCTCGGCATCTTCCACGCGTTCGTGGGCGACGAGGCCGTGCGGCTGTACGGCTTCGAGGCCGGCGGTGACGGTGTCGCGACCGGCCGGCACGCGGCCAGCATCACCGGCGGATCCGCCGGCGTGCTGCACGGCACCCGCACGTACGTGTTGCAGGACGCCGACGGGCAGACCCTGGAGTCACACTCGATCTCTGCCGGCCTGGACTACCCGGGGGTCGGGCCCGAGCACGCCTGGCTGCACGACAGCGGCCGGGCCACCTACCTGCCGGTCACCGACGACGAGGCGATGGCCGCGTTCGAGCTGCTCTGCCGTACCGAGGGGATCATCCCGGCGATCGAGAGCGCGCACGCGCTCGCCGGCACCGTGGCCCTGGCGCCGAAGCTCGCCGCCGAGCTGGGTCGGGAGCCCACCATCGTGGTCAACCTCTCCGGGCGGGGCGACAAGGACGTGCACACGGCCGGCGACTACTTCGGCATCCTCGACAAGGAGCGGTGAGATGAGCCGGATTGGGGTGGCCTTCGACAAGGCCCGGGCCGACGGGCGGGCGTTGCTGGTCGGCTGTATGCCGGCCGGGTTCCCCACCGTCGAGGGCAGCATCGCGGCGATGACCGCGATGGTCGAGGCCGGCGTGGACGTCATCGAGGTGGAGATCCCCTACTCGGACCCGGTGATGGACGGGCCGGTCATCCAGAAGGCCAGCGACATCGCGCTGGCCGGGGGCGTACGCACCGCGGACACGATGCGCGTCGTCGAGGCGGTCGCGGCCACCGGCGCGCCGGTGGTCACCATGACCTACTGGAACCCGGTGGAGCGCTACGGCGTGGACGTGTTCGCCCGCGACCTCGCCTCCGCCGGTGGCACCGGCCTGATCACCCCGGACCTCATCCCGGACGAGGCCGACGAGTGGCTGGCCGCCTCGGACGCGCACGGTCTGGACCGCACGTTCCTGGTCTCGCCGTCGTCCACCGACGCCCGGCTCGCGATGACGGTGGGGCACTGCCGTGGGTTCGTCTACGCGACCGCGGTGATGGGGGTGACCGGCGCCCGGGCGCGTACCTCCGACGCCGCGCCGACGTTGGTCTCCCGGACCCGCGCGGTCACCGACCTGCCGGTCGGCGTCGGCCTGGGTGTGGGCACCGGCGCGCAGGCCGGCACCGTGGCCGGGTACGCCGACGGCGTGATCGTGGGCAGCGCCCTCGTCCGGTGTGTGCTCGACGCGTCCTCCGAGGCCGAGGGGCTGGCCGCGCTGCGCACCCTGAGCGCCGAGCTGGCCGAGGGCGTCCGCAACCCCGTCCGCTGAGCCGGTTCCGCCGACGGCTGTGGCGCTCGTCTGCGGGTGCCGGGACATGAGTGATGCCGGTGAGTCATCAATATGACTCACCGGCATCACTCAATTGCACGTGACCGGGCCGGTGCGGGGTGCACCGGGAGCGACGGCGGGCCTTCGGGGAGATGTCGGCGCTGTCACGGTCGCAGGGACGGATCCACTGCCTCGCCGCGCTGCTCCGGTGGCTGCCCCGCGCCGGGCCGCACGCCAGACCCCATGCCAGACCCCACGCCGGGCCGCTCGTCCTGGCCGGTCTCGGGCCGCCTGTCCTGGTCCGCCGCCGACCACCCCTCCTCGGCGGCGAGGGCCGGTGGCGGGGCCTCGACGGTGCCGGGTGCCCAGGAGACGTCGCGCAGGACGCCGGAACGGCCGGCGAGCGCGTCGGTGACGGCGGCCCGGGTGAGCGGGGTGACCGCCTCGGGCAGCGCGACGGGTGCGTGCCAGGACAGCCGGCAGCCCGGTGGCGGATCGGCGGCGGGTCGGTCACCGGCCGCACGCGCCCGGAACACGTGCACCAGGACATCCGGCAGCGGCCCGGCCCGCCCCGCCGGCGCGCCAACCGTGCCCGGCCCGGCCAGGTGGTAGACACCGACCAGGTCGGCCAGTTCGATCTCCCAGCCGGTCTCCGCACGGATGTCGCGCACCGCCGCCCGCACCGGGCTCTCCGCCGGGCGCAGCCGGCCACCGGGCAACGCGTACCGGCGCTCGCCCCGACCCTGGCGGCAGAGCAGCACCCGCCCGACGTCGTCGGTGACGACCGCGGCGACCGCCCAGGTGAGCGCGCTCATGGACAAAGAGCCTACGGCGGTGCAAACCAGAAGTCACCGGGATGACCGTACGGCGGCCCGGGGTGCCGCTTCGGGGGGGCACAGCGGTAGCGTGTGCACCCGTGACCTACGCCTCGCTGTCCCCCCAGGCAGCCCTGCCCAGTCCCAGCACCGCCGTATGGCAGCTCGGGCCGGTCCCGATCCGGGCGTACGCCCTGTGCATCATCCTCGGCATCATCGCGGCCTGTTGGGTGACCGAGCGTCGGCTGCGCCAGCGCGGTGTCGCTCCGGGCGCGGTGCTCGACATCGCCGTCTGGGCGGTGCCCGCCGGCATCATCGGGGCCCGGATCTACCACGTGATCACCTCCCCGGAGAAGTACTTCGGCGCCGGCGGTGACCCGATCAAGGCGTTCGCCATCTGGGAGGGCGGTCTCGGCATCTGGGGCGCGGTCGCCGGTGGCGCGGTCGGCGCCTGGATCGCGGCCCGGCAGCTCGGTATCCCGTTCGGTGTGGTGGCCGACGCGCTGGCCCCCGGGCTGCCGTTGGCGCAGGCGATCGGCCGGTTCGGCAACTGGTTCAACAACGAGTTGTTCGGTGGCCGGACCACCCTGCCGTGGGGTCTGGAGATCCACCGGATGGACCCGGACAATCCCGGGCACGCGTTGCGCGACGACGCCGGCCAGCCGATCCTCGAACCGGGCCTCTACCAGCCGACCTTCCTGTACGAGGCGCTGTGGAACCTCGGCGTGGTCGCCCTGGTCCTCATCCTCGACCGGCGGCTCAAGCTCGGCAAGGGCCGCGCGTTCGCCCTCTACGTGATGGGCTACACCGCAGGCCGTTTCTGGATCGAGCTGATGCGCACCGACGAGGCGAACCAGATCCTCGGCGTCCGCCTCAACGTCTGGACCGCCGCCCTGGTCTTCCTCGGCGCGTTGATCTACTTCGTGCGGGTGCGCGGCCCCCAGGAGTACCTGATCCCGCTCGGCGTGGCGGCGACGTCCACGCCGCCCGCCACGTCCGACCTGTCCCAGGTCGACATCTCCGCGCGGGACGCCTCGGCGCGGGCCGCCGCTCCGGAGGGCTACCGGGTGGTCAGCGAGGAGCAGTACCACGCCTGGCGGGACACCGGCGTCCTGCCGCCCGAGGCCGACGAGGACCGGCCCGCCGACGAGGACCGGCCCGCCGTTGATCACCGGCCCGCCGACGATGAGCCGCTCGACGCCGCGGCGGCCGACGACGCGCCGTCGACCGACCAGCCGGTGGACGGTACGCCGGAGACCCGCGGCGACCGGGCCGGCGCCACCGGCGCGCGCCCCGCCGACCGGGACAGCTGAGCGGGGGGCGGCACCGATGCGAAGCGCGGTGGTGGTCGGCGCCGGAGTCGGTGGCCTCGCGGTCACCAGTGCGCTGGCACGCTCCGGCTGGCAGGTCACCCTGCTCGAGCGGGCCGAACGGGTACGCCCCGAGCCGACCGCCGTGGTGCTCTGGCCCAACGGCGTCCGCGCCCTGCAGGCCCTCGGGCTCGGCGCCGGCCTGGCCGCCATCGCCACCCCGCTGCCCGACGGTGGGGTCCGCCGCCCGGACGGGCACTGGTTGGTGCAGCCCCGACCCACCCCGGCCGACCGGATGCCGGTGGTGGTGCACCGGGAGGACCTGCACGACGCGCTGATCGCCGGGCTCGGCGACCGCGTCGAGCTGCGCACCGGCGTGACCGTGCGGCACGTCCGGGTCGAGCCGGGTCACCGTCCGGCGGTCAGTGACGGGCGGCAGACCATCGAGGCCGACCTGGTGGTCGCCGCAGACGGCACGGACAGCGGCATCCGCCGCCAGCTCGCCCCCGAGTCCCGGGTGGTCAGCTCCGGCTGTGCCGCCTGGCGGGCCGTCATCCCCTGGTACCGGGCGCCCCGGCTGCCCGCCGACCAGCCGGTCGCCGGTGAGGTCCTCGGCGCCGGCTACCGGTTCGTGGCCGCCTCGTTGGGCGAGCGCGGCTCGTCGGGCGGTTCCACCCGGGGCGGCATCTACTGGGTGGCCACCGCCGCCGGAGCGCCCCGGCCGGAGCCGCCGGAGACCCAGCTGGCCCTGCTGCGCCGTTGGTACGCGGGCTGGCCGGAGCCGATCGGCGCGCTGCTCGACGCCACCGACCCCAGTGACCTCGTCCAGCAGGAGGTCCGCGAGCTGCGTCCGTTGCCCCGCGCGTACGGCTTCGGAGTCGGGCCGGGCGGTGTGGTCCTGCTCGGAGACGCGGCGCACGCCATGCCGCCGCACCTCGGGCAGGGCGCCTGCCTCGCCTTCGAGGACGCCGCCACGCTGGCCTCCCTGCTGCGCGAGGCCCGGCTGCCCGACGCCGTGCAGGCGTACGACCGGGTGCGCCGGCCGCGCGCGGCCACGGTGGTCCGGCAGACCCGGCGCATGTCGGCGGTGCTGCAGACCCGTGGACGGCTGGCGTTGCGCGCCCGCGACGCCGCCCTCGGCACGATCAACTCGCGCCTGCTCTCCAGCGCCGCGGCCTCCGCCGCCCAGTGGCGCCCCCCGGCGTGACCCGCTCCCCGGGTCAGATCAGGGCGGCGGGTTCGGCGATGCAGGCGGTGCCGATGCGGCGGAAGCCGACCCGCAGGTAGACCCGGGCGATCTCGTCGCTGCCCGCGGAGAGGAAGACCAGGTCGGTGCCGGCGGCGAGAAGTTCCCGGGCGAGGGTCGCGGTCAACGCGGCGCCCAGACCGCGCCGCCGGGCCGCCGGCAGGGTCGCCACACCGGCGATCTCCGCGACGTCGTCCACCCGCATCGCCATCCCGCTGGCCAGCGCGCCCTCGGCGACCGTGCAGGCCAGCGCCGAGATCCGTCGGCCGTCGGCGATGCGGGTGCGCTCCTCGTCCAGGGCGGCCAACTCCAGTCCGGTGACCGCGGCGTCCCGTTCGGCCGGACCGGCGTCGCCGCGCGCGGTGCCGGCGGCCGCGAACGCCACGGCCGCGACCGCCCGGCGGGCGGCCACGTCGGCGGCGAAGTCGGGCGAGTCGGGCATCAGCACCCGCACCGGTACGTCGGAGAGCGACGCCGGGTCGGGCAGCGCGGCCTCATCGAGCACCATCAGCGGTGCCTCCAGCACGTTCAGCCCCGCCGAGCGGGCCACCGCGAGCAGTTGCGGGGTGGTCTCGTGCACCCATTCGAAGGCTTCCGGCAGGCCCAGTTCCCGTTGCCGTTCGCGGACGGACGTCACGTCGGCCAGCGACGGCGGTTCGCCGGCGTCGAGGCGGGGCCGGGCGTAGAACGGCCATCCGGCGCCGTCACGGACGAACAACACCAGCCCACCATGTTCCTCCGCACCGGCGACGTCGCGGGGCACCGCGTCGTAGAAGCGTTCCAACCGGTCGAAGACGTCCTGATGCAGCGGATCCACCGCGCGAGACTACACGTCCCAGACTCTGGACGGTGTGATCAATCTTGAGTGGCCTTGCGCCCCCAGCCCTAACGTAGACTCAATAGACCCACGGGCCGACGTCGTCCCCACCATGATCCAACCTGAGTGACGACAGGAGGCCCGGTGGCTCAGCCGTACGCGGAATCGACACAGCCGCACCCGCACAGCCCGCAGGCGTCCCTTACGCCCGGCCCCCGCCCGCCCGCCCAGGGTCTCTACGACCCGGCGCAGGAGCACGACGCCTGCGGGGTGGCCTTCGTGGCGGATCTGCACGGCCGGCGCTCGCACGCGGTCGTCGCCAACGGGCTCGGCGCGCTGTGCCGCCTGGACCACCGGGGTGCCCGGGGCGCGGAACCCAACACCGGTGACGGCGCCGGCATCATGATCCAGGTCCCGGACGCGTTCCTGCGCGCGGTGGCCGACGTCGCGTTGCCCCCGGCCGGTGAGTACGCCACCGGTCTGGTCTTCCTCCCCGACGACGACGCCGCCGAGGCGCGCGCCCGTCGTGTCGTCGAGAAGTACGCGCTGGTCGAGGGTGCCGATCTGCTCGGTTGGCGGGACGTGCCGGTCGACCCGGACGGGCTCGGCGAGACCGCCCTGGCGGCGATGCCCCGGGTTCGGCAGGTCTTCGTGGCCGCGCGTCGGCTCACCGACTCACCCGCCGGCCCGGCCGGTTCCGCGCTGAGCGGCATCGAGCTGGACCGGGTGGCGTTCTGCCTGCGCAAGCAGGCCGAGCGGGAGACCGCCGAGCGGGGCGTGCCGGCGTACTTCCCGTCGCTGTCCAGCCGCACGATGGTCTACAAGGGGATGCTCACCCCCGACCAGCTGCCGGCGTTCTACCCGGATCTGCGCGACGAGCGGGTGGACAGCGCCATCGCGCTGGTGCACTCCCGCTTCTCCACCAACACGTTCCCGTCCTGGCCGCTGGCGCACCCGTACCGGTTCATCGCCCACAACGGCGAGATCAACACGATTCGTGGCAACCGCAACTGGATGCAGGCGCGCGAGGCGCTGCTGCGGTCGCCGAACGTGCCGGGCAACATCCGGCGGGTCTTTCCGGTGTGCACCCCGGGCGCCTCCGACTCGGCGAACTTCGACGAGGTGCTGGAGCTGCTGCACCTGGCGGGGCGGAGCCTGCCGCACGCCGTGCTCATGATGATCCCCGAGGCGTGGGAGAACGACCCCGGCATGCGGCCGGACAAGCGGGCGTTCTACCGCTTCCACGCCAGCCTGATGGAGCCGTGGGACGGGCCGGCGTCGGTGGCGTTCACCGACGGCGAGATCGTCGGCGCGGTGCTGGACCGCAACGGGCTGCGCCCGGGTCGCTGGTGGCAGACCGACGACGGCCTCGTCGTGCTGGGCTCCGAGGCGGGCGTGCTCGACCTCGATCCGGCCCACGTGGTCGCCAAGGGCCGCCTGCAGCCGGGCCGGATGTTCCTGGTCGACACCGTCGCCGGTCGGATCGTGCACGACGACGAGATCAAGTCCGAGTTGGCCGCCGCGCAGCCGTACGCCGAGTGGCTGCACGCCGGTCTGATCGAGCTGGACGACCTGCCGGCCCGTGAGCACACCGTCTACACCCACGACTCGGTGCGCCGCCGCCAGCAGACCTTCGGTTACACGCAGGAGGAGTTGAAGATCCTGCTCGCGCCGATGGCGCGTACCGGCGCGGAGCCGCTGGGCTCGATGGGCACGGACACCCCGATCGCGCCGCTGTCCACCCGGCCGCGGCTGCTCTACGACTACTTCCACCAGCTCTTCGCCCAGGTCACCAACCCGCCGTTGGACGCCATCCGCGAGGAGTTGGTGACCAGCCTGGCGTCGACCATCGGGCCGGAGGGCAACCTGCTCGACCCGGGTGCGGCGAGCTGCCGGCAGATCGTGCTGCCGCACCCGATCATCGACAACGACGAGCTGGCCAAGATCCTCTCCATCGACGAGGACGGCGACCTGCCCGGCTTCAAGGCGGTCCGGGTCTCCGGGCTGTACCGGATCCGGGAGGGTGCCGCCGGGATCAAGGCGCGGCTGACCGAGATCTGCCGGCACGTGTCCGAGGCGATCGAGGACGGCGTCCGCATCCTGGTGCTCTCCGACCGGGACTCCAACGCCGACCTGGCGCCGATCCCGTCGCTGCTGCTCACCGCCGCCGTGCACCAGCACCTGGTGCGGGAGCAGACCCGCACCCAGGCGGCGCTGATCGTGGAGTCCGGCGACTGCCGGGAGGTGCACCACGCGGCGGTCCTGATCGGCTACGGCGCGGCGGCGGTCAACCCGTACCTGGCGTTCGAGTCGGTCGAGGACATGGTCGCCACGGGCGCGCTGCCGGGCGTGGAGCCGGCCGCCGCGGTGCGCAACTACGCGAAGGCGCTCGGCAAGGGCGTCCTGAAGATCATGTCGAAGATGGGCATCTCGACGGTCTCGTCGTACTGCGGGGCGCAGGTCTTCGAGGCGGTCGGCCTGGACACCCGGCTGATCGACCGCTACTTCCGGGGCACGCCCAGCCGGATCGGCGGGGTGGGGCTGGCCGGCGTGCACACCGAGGTGGCCGCCCGGCACGCGCTGGCCTGGCCGCCGGCGGGTGCCGCCGACTCCGACCGGCTGGAGGTCGGCGGCGAGTACCAGTGGCGCCGTGAGGGTGAGCTGCACCTGTTCAACCCGGAGACGGTGTTTTTGCTGCAGCACGCCACCCGCAGCCGCCAGTACGACGTGTTCCGGCAGTACACCGCGAAGGTCGACGCGCTCGCGGCGCAGGCCGGTTCGCTGCGCGGGCTGTTCACGCTGCGTACCGGGGTCCGCCCGGCGGTCCCTCTCGACGAGGTCGAGCCGGCCACCGAGATCGTCAAGCGGTTCGCCACCGGCGCCATGTCGTACGGGTCGATCTCCGCCGAGGCGCACGAGACCCTCGCGGTCGCCATGAACCGCCTCGGCGGCAAGTCCAACACCGGCGAGGGCGGCGAGGACGTCGAGCGGCTGCACGACCCGGCCCGCCGCTCGGCGGTCAAGCAGATCGCCAGCGGCCGGTTCGGCGTGACGAGCGAATACCTGGTCAACGCCGATGACCTGCAGATCAAGATGGCGCAGGGCGCGAAGCCCGGCGAGGGCGGCCAGCTGCCCGGCAACAAGGTCTGGCCGTGGATCGCCCGGACCAGGCATGCCACGCCGGGCGTCGGCCTGATCTCACCGCCGCCGCACCACGACATCTACTCCATCGAGGACCTGGCGCAGCTCGTCCACGACCTGAAGTGCGTCAATCCGGCCGCCCGCGTGCATGTCAAGCTCGTCAGCGAGGTCGGCGTCGGCACGGTCGCCGCCGGCGTGGCGAAGCTGAAGGCCGACGTCATCCTCATCTCCGGTCACGACGGCGGCACGGGCGCGTCCCCCCTGAACTCGCTCAAGCACGCCGGCACCCCGTGGGAGCTGGGGCTGGCCGAGGCCCAGCAGACGCTGCTGCTCAACAAGCTGCGCGACCGGGTCACCGTGCAGGTCGACGGTCAGCTCAAGACCGGCCGCGACGTGCTGATCGCGGCGCTGCTCGGTGCGGAGGAGTTCGGCTTCGCGACCGCGCCGCTGATCGTCGCCGGCTGCGTGATGATGCGGGTGTGCCATCTGGACACCTGCCCGGTCGGCATCGCCACCCAGAACCCGGTGCTGCGGGAGCGGTTCACCGGCACCCCGGAGTTCGTCGAGAACTTCTTCCTGTTCCTCGCCGAGGAGGTCCGGGGCTACCTGGCCGAGCTGGGCTTCCGGTCCATCGAGGAGGCGATCGGGCAGTCCGAACTGCTCGACGTCGCCCCGGCGGTGACGCACTGGAAGGCCAACGGGCTCGACCTGGCGCCCGTCCTGCACCTGCCCGAGCTGCCCGCCGGCACCGTCCGGCGCGGGGTCCGCGCGCAGGACCACGGGCTGGAGCACGCTCTGGACAACGAGCTGATCGCGCTGGCCCGTCCGGCGCTGACCACCGGCGCGCCGGTGCGGGTCGAGGTGGCGGTGCGCAACGAGCACCGCAGCGTCGGCGCGATGCTCGGCGGTGAGGTGACCCGCCGCTTCGGCGGTGCCGGCCTTCCCGAGGACACCATCGAGTTCGTGCTGCACGGCACGGCCGGGCAGTCGTTCGGCGCGTTCCTGCCGCGCGGGGTGACCCTGCGGCTGCACGGCGACGCCAACGACTACGTGGGCAAGGGCCTCTCCGGTGGTCGGATCATCGTCCGCCCGGACGCCGCCGCGCCGTTCCTCGACCCGGACGCCGAGCCGGGTCAGCGGGCCGAGGATCAGATCATCGCGGGCAACACCATCCTGTACGGGGCCACCGCGGGCGAGGTGTTCCTGCGCGGCCGGGTGGGGGAGCGGTTCGCGGTGCGCAACTCCGGCGCGGTCGCCGTCGTCGAGGGCGTCGGTGACCACGGCTGCGAGTACATGACCGGGGGCACGGTGGTGGTGCTCGGCGCGACCGGCCGCAACTTCGCTGCCGGCATGTCCGGCGGTACGGCGTTCGTGCACCACCTGGACCGCTCCCGCGTCAACGCGGAGCTGGTCGACCTGGCGCCGTTGGGCGAGCAGGAGCAGGCGTCGCTGCACGAGCTGGTCCAGCGGCACGTGGCCGAGACCGGGTCGGCGGTCGCCGAGGAGCTGCTCAAGCGCTGGCCGGAGGCGGTCGGCGAGTTCACTGCCGTGGTGCCCCGCGACTACCGCCGGGTGCTGGAGATCATGAGGGCCGCCGAAGCCGCCGGCCGTGACGTCGACGACGCGGTGATGAGCGCGCTCAGCGCACCCGCCGCACCGGTGCCGCCCGCCCCGCGGGTGGCGGCCCAGGAGGTGGCACGTGCCTGACCCGAACGGTTTCCTGCGCTACGACCGGCAGCTGCCGGCCCGCCGCCCGGTGCCGGTGCGGATCAGCGACTGGCGTGAGGTGTACCCGCCGGCCGGCGAGCAACTCGTCCGCGAGCAGGCCACCCGCTGCATGGACTGCGGCATCCCGTTCTGCCACGACGGTTGCCCGCTGGGCAACCGCATCCCGGATTGGAACGACCTGGTCCGGACCGGCAGCTGGGACGCCGCGGTGGAGTCGCTGCACGCCACCAACAACTTCCCGGAGTTCACCGGCCGGCTCTGCCCGGCGCCCTGCGAGGCGGCCTGTGTGCTGGGCATCGCCGGCGGCCAGCCGGTGACCATCAAGCAGGTCGAGGTGGAGATCGCCGACGCCGCCGCGGCGCGCGGGTTCACCCCGCGCCCGGTGCCGGCCCCGTCCGGCCGGTCGGTGGCCGTCGTCGGTTCCGGGCCCGCCGGCCTCGCCGCCGCCCAGCAGCTGGCCCGCGCCGGTCACGCGGTGACGGTGTACGAGCGCGACGACGCGATCGGCGGCCTGCTCCGGTACGGCATCCCCGACTTCAAGTTGGAGAAGCGGCACATCGACGCCCGGCTGGCCCAGCTCGCCGCCGAGGGGGTGCGCTTCCGCACCGGGGTGAACGTCGGGGTGGACGTCACCGCCGAGCAGTTGCGCGCCGAGCACGACGCGGTGCTGCTGGCCTGCGGCGCGTTGCAGGGCCGGGACACTCCGGAGACCCCGGGTCGGGCGCTTCGGGGCGTACACCAGGCGATGGCGCACCTGGTCGCGGCCAACCGCGCGGTCGCCACGGCGGCCACCGACGAGCCGGGCGTCGCGGTGACCGGCGAGGGCCGGCTCGGGCGGGCGGTGCTGCCGGACGGCACCCCGATCGACGCGGCCGGCAAGCACGTGGTGATCATCGGTGGTGGTGACACCGCGGCCGACTGCCTCGGCGTCGCGCACCGCCAGGGTGCGGCCGGCGTGCACCAGCTCGACCTGTACCCGCAGCCGCCGCGGGAGCGCGACGAGGAACGGGATCCGTGGCCGACGTGGCCGTGGATCCTGCGCAGCTATCCGGCGCACGAGGAGGGCGGCGAGCGGGTCTTCGCCGTGGCGGTGCAGGAGTTCGTGGACGACGGCACCGGGCAGGTGCGGGCCGTGCGGATCGCCGAGGTGACCGTGGAGAAGCGTGACGGCCGGCGGGTCGTCACCGTCGTGCCGGGTTCCGAGCGGGAGCTGCCGGCGGATCTGGTGCTGTTGGCGATCGGGTTCGAGGGCACCGAGCAGCAGCCGCTGCTGGCGCAGTTCGGGGTGACCCGGAATCCTCGGGGCGCGGTCGATGCCCGCGACGACTGGCAGACCGACGCCGACGGGGTCTTCGTCGCCGGTGACATGCACCGGGGTGCCTCGCTGATCGTCTGGGCCATCGCCGAGGGCCGCGCGGCGGCCGCGGCGATCCACAGCCACCTGGGCGGTGCCGGGGCGCTGCCGGCGCCGGTCGGCCCGGCCGCGCAGGCGCTCGCCGTTCGCTGACCCGAGAACGTCCGGCCGGTGCGGCGGTCGCTGCCGCCCGGCCGGACATTCCGCTGGTGAAGCCGCTCACAAATATGGGCAAACACGTTTGAGCAGGCAAGACTTGTTGGCTGCCGAACCGCGCCGCGATCGGCATGACTGCTCATGCCGCCGATCGCTGGAGGTTCGTCGTGGCCACGGGTGCCACCTTCGCCGCGCTGCGCCACCGCAACTACCGGATCTGGGCGCTCGCCGGGTTCGTCTCCGTCATCGGGACCTGGATGCAGGTCCTCGGGGTCAACTGGTACGTGCTGAAGGAGACCGGGTCGGCGACCTCGATGGGCTTCGCCGTGCTGCTCCAGGCGGCGCCCACGCTGCTGCTCAGCGTCTGGGGCGGCGTGCTGGCCGACCGCCTGCCCGCCCGTCCGCTGCTGATCGCCGCCCAGGTGGCTCACGCGGCGCTCGCCGCGGGGCTGGCGGTGGTCGCCCTGACCGGGGTCGGTGACCTACCGCTGATCTTCGCGATCTCCCTGGCCAGCGGTGCCGTCTCGGCGGTCGAGGGCCCGGTGATGGGCCGCTGGTCCTCGACGCTGGTGGACCGGGAGACGCTGGGCAACGCCCTCGCGCTCGGTTCGCTCACCAACTCCGCCGGACGCATCCTCGGCATGAGCCTCGGCGCCATCGTGGTCGCCGCCGTCGGCCCCGCGCTGCTCTTCGGCATCAACGCGGCGAGTTTCGCGGCCGTGGTGGTGGCGCTGTTCGCCGTACGGCCGGGTGCCCTTCCCGCCCGGGCCGCGCCGGGCGGTGGCCGGGTGCACGACGGCGTGCGGGCCGGGTTCGCCTATCTGCGCGGGCAGCCGGTGCTGCTCCTCGCGCTCGCCCTGTCGTTCGTGCTCGGCAGCCTCGGCCGCAACTACCAGGTGACGATGGCCGCCATGAGCGACGGACCGCTGAACGCCGGCGCGTCCGGCTACGGACTGCTGTCGACGGTGTTCGCGGTGGGGACGGTGGTGGGTGCGCTCGTCGCGGCCCGCCGCCGCTCGCTGGGCTACGGGACGCTGGTCGGTGCCGGTCTGCTGGCCAGCGGCCTGCAGATCGTCGCGGGTCTCGCACCGGGTGCGTGGAGTTTCGCCGCGGTGATCCTGCCGATCGCCGCCGCCGCGGTCGTCATCGACACCACCGTCGGCACCCGCGCCCAACTCGACACCGACGGCGCGATGCGCGGCCGGGTGCTCGCCGCGCTCGCCGTCACCGGCTCGGTCTCCGCCGCGGTCGGCGCGCCGCTGCTCGGCTGGCTGGCCGAGCACGCCGGGCCGCGGCAGACGCTCGTCCTGGCCGGATCCGTCGCGGCCATCGCCACCACGGCGGCGGCGGTCGCCCTGGACCGGCAGCGCGGCCGGTCGGCCACCCTCACGCTTGTCGTCCCGCAGCCGCGCCATCCGGTACGGCGGGCGGCGTTCCGAGCCGCCCGCATCGTCCGGCCCACCGGGGCGGTGTGTGTCGTCGCGCCGGCCGGCCCGGGTGTGGGCGCGACCCGGCTGGGGGAGTTGGCCACGGCCGGTCCGGCGCCCAGCCGCTGAGACAGCGGTCACCGTCCGCGGGACCAACCGGCACGAAGATCATCGTTACGCTGCGATCATGGACATCGAGGAGCGGCTTCGGCGAACCCGCCGGTGGCTGTGGGTCGTGCTGGTCGGGCTCTTTCTGAGCGGGGTGACCGCGTTCCCGCTGGAGATCGAGGTGCGCTGGCTGCTGCGCGCCCTGGAACCGTTCGCCGCCCAGTTGCCGGCGCTGGTCGACTGGATCCAGCGGGTGCACACCGGGCTCGTGACGGCCGGCGAGGACTACCCGTTCCTGCTCTACGGCACCGACTGGCTGGCCTTCGCCCACCTGGTGCTGGCGGTGGCGTTCTGGGGGCCGCTGCGCGACCCGGTACGCAACGTCTGGGTGGTGCAGGTCGGCATGATCGCCTGCGCGGGCATCGTCCCGCTGGCGCTGATCTGCGGCCCGGTCCGGGATATCCCGTGGTTCTGGACGCTCATCGACCTGTCCTTCGCGGTCGGGGCGTTCCCGCCGCTCTGGTTCGCCTACCGGCACATCCGCGCCGTCGAGGCGAGCACGACCGCGGCGACAGGTGTCCCAGCGACTCCGTGATCGGGCCCGTCCAGGTTCTCGATCGGGTGAGTGCAACCCCGACGGCGCCTGTAGAGCTGCCCCAGATATGGGGCACCGTCATCGCCCCATATCTGGGGCAGCTCTACAGCCGAGCACTGGAGTGGTCGGTCGTCGATCCGCGTCCCAAGAGAACAGCGGGACGCCGCGGAGACGGGCGCTGGCGACCGGAAGGGCCCGCCGCATCGGCGACGGGCCCTTCCAGTCCACACCGGATCCCTAGTGGGACATCAGCTCGTGCGCCTCGCGGATCCTGGCCCAGGATTTGGGCTCGGCCGGCGGGGCGGCCTTGCGCGCGGCGCTGGCCACGTCCGGCCGGCCCGCGGTGAACAACCAGGTGTTGAACAGGTCGTCCAGGTCCAGTCCGGAGATCCGCTCGGCGAGCGCCAGGAACTGCTCGATGGTGCCGTTGCCGTACCGGTGCTCGGCGGTCCACGCGGGCAGGATCTCGAAGAACGCGTCGTCGCCGACGGCCAGGCGCAACTGGTGCAGGGTCATCGCGCCCCGGTCGTAGACGGCGTCGTCGAAGACCCGACCGGCACCCGGGTCACCGGGCAGCACCTGCCAGAACTCGTCGTCGGCCGGGTAGCTGGCGTAGGTGAAGTCGAAGACCTCCTGGGCGGTGCCCTCGTCCTGCTCCTCCGACCACAGCCACTCGGCGTACGAGGCGAAGCCCTCGTTGAGCCAGATGTTGCGCCAGTCGGCCACCGAGACCGAGTCGCCGAACCACTGGTGGGCGTTCTCGTGCGCCACCACGTACGTGTTGGCGCCGCGCCGCCAGAAGCCCGGGCCGTACACCGGTCGGGTCTGCGTCTCCAGCGCGAAGCCGATGCCGTCCACCGGCCCGGCCACGCCACCCTGTGCCTCGAACGGGTACGGGCCGAAGATCCCGCTCTCCCAGTCGACGATCTCGGCGGTCCGCTCGATGCTGGCCCGCGCGGCCGGGCCGAGCGCGCCCAGCGAGGTGCTGTACGCGTTGACCACCGGCTGGCCGCTCGGCGTGGTGTCGGTGACGATGTCGTACTGGCCGATGGCCATGAAGGCCAGGTAGGTGGCGGTGGGGGAGGTGGTTCGCCAGATCCACCGGGTGCGGTTGCCGGCTTCGGCCAGCGGCGGCCGGGGCTGCACGCCGTTGCTGATCACCTCGACGCCGGTGGGCACCGACACCGAGATGTCGAATGTGGCCTTGTCCAGTGGGTGGTCGTTGCTCGGGAACCACCACCACGCCGACTCGGGCTCGTTGACCGCGAGCGCGCCGTCGTCGGTACGCGTCCAGCCGGTGTAGCCGCCGACCAGGGTCTCCGACGGGATGCCGGCGTAGCGCACCACGATGGTGAGCTGCTCACCCCGGGTGATGGTGCGGGCCGGCGTGACCACCAGCTCGTGCACACCCGCGGTGCTGGTGGTCGCCGCCCAGCCGTTGACCCGTACCGATTCGACGTCGAGCAGGAAGTCCAGGTTGAACGCCGAGAGATCCTGCGTGGCGGTGGCGAGGATGGTGGTGGTGCCGGTGAGCCGGTCGGTGGCCGGGTCGTAGCGCAGCCGCACGTCGTAGTGCTCGACGTCGTAGCCGCCGTTGCCGTAGTCGGGGAAGTAGCTGTCGCCCAGGCCGGGCGCGCCGGGTTGCGGCGCCACGGTGACGATGGGTCGGCCCCAGCCTGTCGGGGCGGCCTGGGCGGGGGTGCCGGCGAGCATGGTGCCGGCGGTGGTGAGGGTCAGGGCGGCGGTGGCCGCCGCGAGGACTCGTCGCACGAGGTGGACTCCCTCCATCGGGTGTACGCCTCGCCAACCTAATCGACAACGGTGAACCTCGCCGCCCGCCTGCCGGTCCGGCCACCTATTCCAATGATCTAAATGTTTCGATAGCATTACCGCCTGGTAACAACCGTTCCACCCCTGGCCACGCGCGCGGTCGCAGGATCCCACCACCCCTGCCCTGTGGAGGTCCGTCATGCCCCACCGCCCGCTGGCCCGCGCCCTTGCCGCGCTGGTCGCCGTGTTCACCGCCGCCCTCGGCGCGGTGCTCGTCCCCGGCACCGCCCAGGCCGCCGCCGTCAACTACGTCGCGCTCGGCGACTCGTACTCCTCCGGTGTCGGCGCCGGCCCGTACGACTGGTCCGGTTGCCTGCGCAGCCAGAAGTCGTACGCCCCGCTCTGGGCGGCCGCCCACGGCGTGACCAGCTTCAGCTTCCCGGCGTGCGGCGGCGCGGTCACCGCCGACGTGCTCAACGACCAGGTCAACGCGCTCAGCGCCAGCACCACCCTGGTCACCATCACCATCGGCGGTAACGACGCCGGCTTCGTCGACGTGATCACCAGTTGCCGGTTCGGCAGCACCACGTCCTGCACCAACGCCGTCAACACCGCCAAGGCGTTCGCCACCACGACGCTGCCCGGCCGGCTCGACGCCACGTACGCCGCCATCCGCACCCGGGCACCCAACGCCCGCCTCGTCGTGCTCGGCTACCCGCGACTGTTCGAGACGACGTCCTGCGGCTGGCTGGCGATGAGCACCTACAAGCGCACCATCCTCAACGAGGCCGCCGACGTGCTCGCCTCGGTCACCGCCAGCCGGGCCGGGGCGGCCGGCGCCACCTTCGCCGACACCCGCCCCTACTTCGCCGGGCACGGCGTCTGCGCCGGCGACCCCTGGATCCGTGACGTCAGCGGGGTCATCGAGGCGTACCACCCGGACGCCGACGGCTACCGCTACGGCTACCTGCCGGCGCTGAACGCCGTCACCGGCTGACCCGCACCACCCCGCGTCGGCGGCCGACGGTCCACAGCGGGCCGTCGGCCGCCGCACCCCGAACGCGCGGGTCGGTACTGTCCCGGTGTCACCGGTGTCCGTTAGGGTTTCCGCGAACCGGACAGCCGTGGGAGGCACAGCGTGGGCAGGCTCGCGTCGGCGTACGGGCAGGCGGTCACCGCCCACCGGGCGGCTCGCGCGCACCTGGACAGCGCACGGGGAGCGCTTGGCGCCGCCCGGGCACCCGCCGCGCCGGTCGGCGCCGGTGACCTGGTCGATCGGCTGGCCCGCCTCGGTGCCGCGCTGGCCACCCCCACCCCGGGCGCCACCGCGCTCACCGACGCGCCGACGGCGGTGCGGATCGGCGAGGCGTCCACAGCCAACGGTGGTTTCCCCGTCCTGGTGCCGCTCGGCGGCGGCCACCACCTCGCCCTGGACACCGACGCCCGGGACTCCCGGGTCGCCGCGCTGCTGCGGGCGCTGGTGCTGCGACTGGTCGCCACCGCGCCGGCCGGGCAGGTCCGCGTCGCCGGCATCGACACCGCCGCACTGGGTGCCACCTTCGGTCCGCTGCGTCCGCTGCTCGACGCCGGGGTGCTCGACCCGCCGGCCACCGGCGAGGCCGAGGTGACCGCACTGCTGGACGCCGCCGAGCGGCACGCCCGCGCGGCGCAGCACGCCGAGCCCGCCGCCCGGCACCTGCTGGTGGTCGTCGCCACCGCCGCACCGGCGCCGCGCGAGCTGGCCCGGCTCGCCGCGCTCACCCACGCCGGCCCGGCCGCCGCCGTCTGCGTGCTGCTCGCCGGCCACCCGTCCCGGCTGCCCGGCGAGACCGCGCCGCCGCTGGGCGGCACCACCGCGATCCGGCTCAACCAGGGGTACGCGTCCGTCGGCGACCCGCCCGGCACCCCGTTCAGCGCCGACGGCAGCGGCCTCGCCGCACCCGTGCTGCTCGACGGCGACCCACCGCCGGCGTCCGTGCGCGCCCTCGCCGAGCACCTGGGCGCCGCCGCCCGCCGCACCGACGCGCTGCCCTTCACCGAGCTGCTGCCCGAGCGGCGCTGGGCCGAGTCGGCCGGCAACGGCCTGCGGACGGTCATCGGCCGGGCCGGCCGCGCCCCGCTGACCGTGGCCTTCGACGACGCCACGCCGCACTGGCTGGTCGGCGGTCGCACCGGCGCCGGCAAGACCGTCTTCCTCCTCGACGTGCTCTACGGGCTGGCCGCCCGCTACTCCCCGGCCGAGCTTCAGCTCTACCTGCTCGACTTCAAGGAGGGCGTCAGCTTCACCGAGTTCGTGCCCACCACACGGGACCCGTCCTGGCTGCCGCACGCCCGCGCCGTCGGCATCGAGTCCGACCGCGAGTACGGCCTCGCCGTGCTGCGCGAGCTCCGCCGGGAGGCGCAGCGCCGCGCCACCGCCCTCAAGCGACACGGCGTCACCAAACTCGCCGACCTACCGCGGGACAATCCGCTGCCGCGCATCGTGGCGGTCATCGACGAGTTCCACGTGCTGCTCGCCGGCAACGACGCGCTGGCCCGCGAGTCGGTCGACCTGCTGGAGGAGCTGGCGCGCAAGGGCCGCTCCTACGGCGTGCACCTGGTGCTGGCCAGCCAGAGCATGACCGGCATCGAGGCGCTCTACGGCCGCGCCGAGGCGATCTTCGGGCAGTTCGCGCTGCGGGTGGCGCTGCCCGGCGGCGGCGGGGTGCTCGACCAGCTCAACGACGCCGCCGCGGCCCTGCCGATCGGCTCCGCCGTGGTCAACACCGCCGCCGGCGCGGTCGGTGCCGACACCGTGCTGCGCTTCCCCGACGCGCACGCCGCCGCGGCGGATCTCGCCGCTCTGCGCCACGAGCTGTGGCAGGCCCGCCCGCCGGGCTCGCGAGCGCCGGCGGTCTTCAAGGGGTACGAGGCGGCGCGTGTCGAGGACGACCCCACCTTCGCCGGGCTGCGCCCCGGTGGCCGACGGCCGATGGCTCTGGTCGGCCGGACCGTCGACGTGCACGGCACCACCGCGCTGTTCCTGATGGACACCACTCCGGGCCGGCACCTCGCCGTCGTCGGCACCGCACCGACCGGAGCGGACGTGCTGCGCGCCGCGACGGTGAGCCTGGCCCGTCAGCACACCCCCGGCGACGCCCGCTTCCTGCTGGCCTCACTGGTCACCGCCGCCGACCCGGTCGCCGACGAGACCGACGCTCGGCTGCGGGCCGCCGGTCACCCGGTGCGCCGCGTCGACGCGGCCGGGCTGCGCGAGCGGATCGCCGGACTGGCCGGCGAGGCCGCCGGCCGCGAATACCTGGTGGTGTTCGGCATGGACGCCGCCGCGCCGGTGCTCGGCGCGGCCGACCCGGTCACGTTCCGCTCCGGCCTCGACGACCTGCGCACCCTGCTGCGCCAGGGCCCCGCTCAGGGGGTGCACCTGCTCGGGTGGTGGCGTGGCCTGCGCCGGCTCGCCGACGAC
Organism: Micromonospora sp. WMMD710; assembly: GCF_029626045.1. Lineage (NCBI taxonomy): Bacteria > Bacillati > Actinomycetota > Actinomycetes > Micromonosporales > Micromonosporaceae > Micromonospora > Micromonospora sp. WMMD710. The sequence goes on from NZ_JARUBD010000001.1 coordinate 748,418, forward strand.
CTCGGCGGCACCCAGAACCGCGACGACATCGCCTGCCTGGTCGCCCTCAACGTGCCCGGCACCGAGCTGGCGCTGCACCTCGGGGTCCACGACCTCGCCTACACGCCGCGCGCCGACCGGGCGCTGCTGGTCGACCGGCACGACCAGCGCACCAGGCTGATCGTGCCGTTCGCCGGCGACGGGCACGAACCGGACGGGGAGCGCTGACGGTGTCCTTCGAGGAGTACGCGGCGCTGGCCCGACAGCTCGCCGAGCAGCACCGGGCCGGCGAGCAACACGTCGCCGCCGAGTCCGAACGCCGCCGCGACCTGCACGCCGCCACCGACTCGCTGCACCAGCGGCTGACCGCCCAGGGGCACCGCCTCGACCAGCTCGGCCGCGCGATCGGCATCGACCAGCCACCACCCGGCTCGCCCTATGCGCCCGCAGGCGCCGCTGTCCCCGGGCCGCCCACCGCACCCGGACCGGGGGACGGCGGACCCGCCGGCGCGCCGGGGTGGGCGGGTATCGAGGCGTACCCCCAGGTGGCGGCGGGGGAGGCGCGGCTGGCGCTGCCGACGGCGGTGAGCCCGGCGGGCGCCGGGGTGCCGGCGCAGCGCGCGGTGGCGGTCGATCCGGCGGTGGAGCTGGAGCTGGCCCGCCGGATGGCCGACGAGGCCGACCGGCACGGGCATCAGGCGGAGCTGCTGGCCCAGCGGCCCCTGCTGCTGCCCACGTGGTCGCCGCTGGCCCGTGCGGTCGCCGTGTACGCCGGGTGCGGGGCCGCCGGCGGGGTGCTCGTGCTGACCTTGGTGCTCGCGTCCGGGGTGGGGCTGGTCGACGGCTTCACGCTCGGCGCGTGGATCTGCGCGGGGTTGCCGGCGGTGGCGTTCTTCGGTGGGTACCTGGTGCTGGGCCGCTGGGGCCGACCCGCCATCGTCGCCGGCACCCCGCCGCGGTACCTGCCGCTCGGGTTCCTGATCTGTTTCCTGCTGGTTCCGATGGCGTACTGCGCCTATCTGCTACTGGTCCGCGGCCTGCGCTGACCGGGGAATCCTGCTGAGGAGAGTGTCATGACCACCATCCACACCACGACCCCCGCCCCTCCGGTCGTCGCTCGCGACCGGAGCCGGGCCGGTCGGCGAGCAGCAGCACTGCCACTGACCGGCGGCACGCCCGGCACCGGACTCGCTCCACTGTGCTCACTCGCGTGCCGTAGTCTCGCGTCCCGAGCGGTACCGATCCGCACTCCGTCCTCGGGTGGCCGATGCTCGGGAACCTCGGATCTCGATGTCTCGCGAGCGGCAGGTCGAAAGGTTGGTCAGAGAATTGCAGGGACAGACGACTACCACCGTTGAGCCGCCGTCGGCGTGGGACCGGGCGGCCGGCTCGCCGGCACGCGCCGACGCTGCCGCGGGGGCGGCTACATCCCGCTCCGATCAGGAGTCGGGGCTGTCGGTCGTCGCGGCGTCACGGCAGGCCGGCCCCGGCGCGGTGGCCGCGGGGTTCGGGCTGATCGCCGCCGGCGCCGTCGCCGGCTGGATGATCTGGCGGAGCGGCGCCGCCGCCGCCAAGATCCAACCCAAGGACACCACGGCCGTCTTCCTCACCCTGCTGGTGTTCGCCGCGGCGGTCGAGCGGATCCTGGAACCGTTCTCGCGGTGGCTGCCGGGGCGCGCCGCCGAAGCCGCGTTGGCGCAGACGGTGACCGACGTGAACGGCCGCGTCGACGGCCCGACGGAGGCCGACCGTGCGGCGGTCACCACGGCCACGGCGGCGGTGGCGCAGGCGAAGGCCAACCGCACGATCGTCGCGTGGGGGCTCGCGAGTGGACTGGCAACCGTGGCGTCCAGCGCCGGCGGATTCTACGTGCTGCACGCGGTCGCGGGTTCCAACTGGAACGGGGTGGCGGTCTGGGTCGACGCCATTGTGACCGGTGTGATGGTCGGCAGCGGCACCAAACCGCTGCACGACCTGATCAACCGGGCGCAGAACGGGCCGCCGTCGGCCTAGAGCGCTATTGGAGAACCGGGACAGTATCTTCGACCACGGGGAGGGCCCGCGTGAGCGCAGCACAGATCATCGCGAGGTTGGCGGCGGCGTCGCAGAAGCTCGACGAGGCGAAGGCCAAGACCGCAGCCGCAGCGCAGGACGCGGCCGAGGCGCGGGCGCTCGTCGCCGGCGCGTTGGAGGGCGTGGCCGCCGGCCCGCTCATCGGCATGATCGACGCGTACCGGCAGGCTCTCGCGCAGGCGTCCCAGGGGGGCGAGCCGGCCAAGCAGCACGTCCAGGAGACCATCGCCAAGGTCCGAGCGCTGGGAAACTGAGCCGGTCATCCGCTTTTCTGGCTAGAGCCCTCAGCCGGTTCGGCGGGTGACGCGGACCGTGGCTGGCGTTCGATGACGACGACGGGGATCTCGCGGTCGGTCTCCTTCGCGTAGCGGGCGTACGTGGGGAAGACCTTCGTCATCACCGGCCACAGCCGGACGCGTTCCTCGCCGGTCGCGGTCCGGGCGCGGCCGACGATCCGCTCCGCGCCGACCTGGATCTCCACCGTCGGGTCGGCGCTCAGGTTCAGATACCAGGCGGGGTGCTTGTCCGCGCCTCCGTTGGACGCCACCAGCAGGTGTTTGTCGCCGTCGCGGCCGTACATGAGGGCGGTGCGGCGCAGGGTGCCGGTCCGGCGTCCGCGCGTGGTGAGGAGCAGTGAGGGTACGCCCTGGTAGGTGCCGCCGTCGGCACCGTCGGTCTCGACGTACCGCCGGATGTGCTGTGCCACCCAGCCGACCGGGCTGTCCTCGATCACCTCGTGCTGTTCCTGTGCGGTCACGCCATCGCCTCTCTCACCGAGCCCTGGCACGCCGACGTGGAAGGGGCCCAACGGCGTGATGCCTGTGAGGCATCAATATGACTCACAGGCATCAGACGCTCAAGGGGACCGGCCCCGGCGCGCCGCTCAGTCGCGGGAGCGCGGCAGGCAACACTTCTTGTACTTGGCGCCGGAGCCACACCAGCAGGTGTCGTTGCGGCCGGGCGGCCAGGCCGTCACGCCCGTCTCGTCGAGGCTGTCCGCGTACTCGTCGAGGGTTTCCTCGTCGATGGGGTCAGTGCCGGCGAAGGCCGCCAGGCCCTCGACGGTGCCGGCGACGACGCCCAGGTCGGCGCCGCCCAGCCCGGAGGCTTCGGTGAGGGCTCGTTCGATCTGGGTGCGGTGCTCGTCCCAGGTGGCCGGGTAGCTGTCGGTGAGCGCCGGCCAGCGCACGAGCAGGGCGTCGAATTCGGCCTGCGGCCAGTACAGGAGCGTGGCCGGGCCGTCGTCGAGCGCGTCGAGGGCGTGGTTGCCGGCGGCGCGCAGCCGGTCGGCGAGGTTGTCGTACTCGTCGTGGGGGAGACCCTGCTCCTCGCGCAGGTCGTGCCGGCGTTGGGCCAGTCCGTAGATCATGGCGGCGGCCTCGTCCTGGGCGTCCTCGGACTCGTGCTGCTGGGTCCGGGTCCGTTCCAGGATCGCGTCCAGTGCTCCGGTGAGCCACTCCAGGGCCGCCTCGGCGTGGCCGGACTCGGCCAGCTCGTCGATCAGGTACGTGGCGTCGGGGTTGGTCTCCAACAGCGGGCGCAGTTCGGTCAGTTCGGCCAGGCCCTCGTCCGTACGGCCGAGGCGCAGCAGCAGTCCGCCGCGCACCGCTCGGGCGTACGCGTCCTCGTCGGGTTGTTCGGCGATGGCGCGGGTGGCCAGGGCGAGCGCGTCGGCCAGGTCACCCGCCTGCTCCAGGATGTCCGCGGCGACGAGCAGGGCGTACCCGGTGTCGTCGGGGTCGGCGACGCGTCCCTCGTCGACGGCACCCACCAGTTCGGCGACCAGCGCGCCCGGGTCCGGGCTCGCGGAGCCCAGAGAGCCGATCTCTTCGATTCGCTCGGCGGTCAGCAGTTCAGACATGGGCACATCCAGGAGACGACGAACGGGGAGCGGCCAGCGTACTCCCGGGCATGCCGCAGCCCGGGCGGCGAACCGCCCGGGCTGCGACAGCGAACCTCAGCGGGTCGCCGGCATGGTGGCGAACTCGCCGGCTAGCTCGGACTCGACGATCGTCGCGGTGGTCGGCCGGCGACCGGCCGACGCCCGCCGGGCGGACGGGACGGCCAGGGCCGCGAGCGCGGCGGCCAGGGCGATCGTGGTGAGGACGAGAAACCCCATCGTGAAGCCGGCCTCCCGGGGTAGGCCGCTGGCCTGCGGGTGGGCGGTGATCACGCCGCTGACCACGGCGGCGCCGATCGCGCCGCCGATGGTGCGGATGTTGGCGTTCATGCCGGTGGCCACGCCGGTCTGGCTGGCGGGCACGCTGGCGACGATCAGGTTGGCCATCGACGCGAAGGCCAGGCCGATGCCGAGACCCACCAGGCCACCGGCGAGGGCGACCTCCCAGCGGGTGTCGTGCGCGGCGGCCAGCATCGCGGAGGCGGCCACGTTGAACGCGGCGCCGGTGGCGAGCTGCGCCTTGGCGCTGAAGACGGACTGGAGTCGTCCGGCGATCAGGCCGGCGACGAACATCGCGACGAGCATCGGCAGCATGAGCAGACCGGCCTGGCTGATGCTGGCGCCGAAGCCGTAGCCGGCGGACGTGGGGGTCTGCACGAACTGCGGAAGGAACGCGTACACGGAGAACATCGACGCGCCGTAGAGCAGGGCGACCAGGTTGGTGGTCCAGACGCCGGGCAGGCGCATCATCCGCATGTCGATCAGCGGGTTGGCCGAGCGGATCTCGGCGACCAGCCAGCCGACGAACAGCACCACGGCGAGGGCCAGCAGGCCGAGCACCCGGGTGGAGGTCCAGCCCCAGGCCGCGCCCTGGCTGATCGGCAGCAGCAGCGCGACGAGCCAGCCGGAGAGCAGCAGGGTGGCGCGCCAGTCGATGCGCCCGGGGGTACGCACCGGTGACTCGGGGATGAACAGGTGCGCGGCGACGGCGGTCAGGCCGACGACGACCATCGGGATCCAGAACAGCCAGCGGTAGTCCAGCGTGGTGACGATCGGGCCGGCGAGAACGATGCCCAGGCCACCGCCGACGGCGACGATCGCCGAGATGGCGGCCACGGCGGAGGAGACCCGCGCGGCGGGGAACTCGTCGCGGATGATGCCGAACGAGAGCGGGAACACCGCGCCGCCGATGCCCTGCACGACGCGGGCGACGATGAGGACGCCGATGTTCGGTGCGATGGCGGCCAGCAGGCAGCCGAGCGCGAGCGCGGCGAGCGAGACGACCAGCATCCGCTCCTTGCCGACCATGTCGCCGATCCGGCCGAGGATCGGCGTGAAGATCGACGCGGAGAGCAGGTAGGCGGTGAGGACCCAGGTCACGGTGTTCTGGGAGGTGTGCAGGTCCTGCTGGATGGTCGGCAGCACCGGGGTGATCAGCGACTGGAGCATCGCGAAGAACCCGGCGCCGGCCGCGAGCACGCCGAAGGTGAGCCGACGCGAGCCGCGTCGGGAGGTCACTGTCACGAGAGAAAACTCCCTGATTACGGTACGGAACGAGGTTTGTCGCCCATCGTCCGTGACGGGCGGAGCTGTCGGGTCCGGGCGATCGGGTGGCCAGGCGGATCGGGCGGATCCCGAGGTAAGCTAAGCGGAGGGCTCCCTCCGGGCTTTCCGGAGGGGTGCCTCCACTAAGCTAGCGGAGGGTTGCCTCCGGATGCAACCGAGGTGAGGTGACGCACGTCATGACCAGCGCGGGGCAGATGCCCGAGGTCTTCGCGCAGCGGCCCAAGCGGGCCGACGCGCGGCGCAACTACGACGCCCTGGTCGCGGCGGCACGCGACGCGTTCGCCGAGCACGGCGCCGCCGCCTCCCTGGAGGACGTGGCCCGCCGGGCCGGGGTGGGCATCGGCACGCTCTACCGCAACTTCCCGACCCGCCGGCACCTCTTCGAGGCCGTGTACGTCGAGGAGGTCCGGGCACTGAGCCGCTCCGCCGAGGACCTGGCCGAGCTGCCCCCGTGGGACGCCCTCGTCGCGTGGCTGCACCGCTTCGTCGCGTACGTCGCCACCAAGCGGGCGCTCGCCGAGCAGTTGCTGCACGACTCGGAGATCTTCGCCAGCTGCCGCACCGAGATCTACGCCGCCGGGGAGCCGTTGATGCGCCGCGCGCAGGCCGCTGGCGTGGTCCGCGACGACATCGGCTTCGACGACGTGGTGCGGCTGATCAGTGGCCTGACCATGGCCCAGTTCCCCTCACCCGAGCAGCGCGACCGGGTCCTCGGTGTGGCCCTCGACGGGCTGCGCGCGCCGGCTCGCTGACCTGCCGCTCAGCGGTCGACCAGCAGCAGCCAGTCGTCGTCGAGTCGTTCGACCACGGCACCCGCCGGCCAGCGGTGAGCGGGATCGGCCACCGCCCGGGCCTGGTCGACCTGCGGTGGCCGGCTGAACCGCGCGTCGCGGAAGCTGGCCATACCGTGGAACCGGGCTCGGCCGAAGTTCGCGGCGTCGATGAAGCGGGCATGGTCGAACAGCGCCTCCGCGCCGAAGGCCGTCCAGCGGAACAGCGCCATGTTCGCGAAACGCACGGCGTGGAAGCTGGCCGACCCGCCGAACTCGGTGTGCTCCATCGACAGCCCACCGACGAACTCGGCCTCCCGGAACGCGGCGGTGTCCTCGAAGCGGGTCGCGTCGAAACTGGTCGGCTGGCCGAAGGTCGCCCGCCGGAATGAGGCCGGGCCGGCGAAACTGGACCGCCGGCAGGACAGGCCGTCGAACGTGGCACCGTCGAAGCTGGCCGAACCGCCGAAGCGGGCACCGTCCAGCACGACCTCCCCGTCGGCGTCGAGATCGTCGAAGACCACGTCATCGAAGACCGCCGCCGCGAGCAGGAGACGCCCCTTCGCGGTCGCACCCGCGAAGGTCGTCGTGCCGGTGAACGTCGCCGCGGTGAAGTTCGCGTCGACCAGCGTGCAGCCGGTGGCGTCGACGTCGACCAGGGCGGCGCCGGTCAGGTCCAGCACGACGTCGGGCCAGTGGTCCGCGCCGTCCGCGCGCAGGTGCCGGGTCAGGACCCGCTGCGCGGTGCGCCGGACCTCGGTCTCGCGCGGCTCGTCGTTCGGCGCCGGCATCCGCAGGTACGCGCAGAGCACCGCCACGATCGTCGGTCGCTGCGCCGGATTGTCCTGCCCGAGGCGTTCCAACGCGTGCAGTCCGCCGAGGCGTACGGCCGCACTGTCGTTGCCGAGCAGCTCGACCGCGCGGGTGTACAGCTCGGTGAGCCGGCGCTCCGCCGCGTCGTGTTCGGCCGCCCCGGACTGCCGGTCCTGGTGGCGCTGCGCGGCCTCGGCCACCGACTCGGCGTGCGCCTGCACCCGGTCACGGTGCGCCTGGTCCCGGGTGGCGACGCTCTCCTGATGCCGCTGCGCGCGTTCGGCGATCCACTGACGACGCGCGGCCAGCAGCAGGGCCAGTCCACCGCCGGTGCCGGCGACCACGGTCAGCCCGGTGCGGATCGCGTCGATGCGCAGGGTGGCGCGGACGTCCGGTTGGCCGGCCCGGTCGGCCTCGGCGAGCAGCAGGTCCAGGACCAGCCAGCCCAGGGCGGCGGCGAGCAGCAGGCCGACCAGGACCAGCCACCACGGCATCACCCGCAGCTGGCGCTCGGGGGGTTCGTCGGCAACCACGGCCACAGCATGCCAGCCGCCGGCTCCGTCCGATATGGAGAGCAGCGTTATGCCCGTTTGCGCCCTCGCCGGGACAACGGGTTACCGGCGCGTAACAAGTCATTGACGTTGCCGAATTGTTGCGGGCATCATCGTCGCACGGTCGACCGGACACCCCCACCCACCTGCCCGGTTCGCCGGGTGCCTCCCCCCGGAGGTGCAGCCATGCTGCTCCGAAAGACCGCCCTCGTCCTGGCTCTCGCCACCGCCGCCGTCCTCGCGACCACCACCGCGGCCACCGCCGCGCCCGTCGCCACCGCCACCGCCACCGTCGCCACCGCCACCGTCGCTGCCGCCAACCCGGTCATCGTGGTCGGCGGGCTCAGCGGTGTCGCCGTCGCGTACGAGCCGATCGCCGCCCGCCTGCGCGGCGACGGCTACCGGACCTTCATCTACCAACTGCCCAACCTGGGCCTCGGCGACATCCCCACCTCCGCCCGCGCCTTCGCCAGCTACGTCGAGCAGGTACGCGCCAGCACCGGGGCGTCGACCGTCGACCTCGTCGCCCACTCCGAGGGTGGCCTGGTCAGCCGCTACTACCTCAAACGGCTCGGCGGCACCGCCACCATCGGCCGGTACGTCAGCCTGGGCACACCGCAGTACGGCACCTACGTGGCGAACATCGTGGCGTTCCTGGGGCTCGGCAGCTGCGCCGGCATCGTGGCCTGCCAGCAGATGACCATCGGCTCGGCCTTCCTCACCGACCTCAACGCCGGCGACGACACACCGGGCGGGGTGCGCTACACCACCATCCGAACGCTGCAGGACGAACTGGTCCGGCCCACCGGGAACGCCGCCGTCAACGACGGGGCGACGAACGTGCTGATCCAGGCGTACTGCCCGCTGCGGGTCGTCGGGCACCTCGGCCTGGTGCTCGACGGCACCGCGTACACCATCGTGCGCGGCGCCCTGGTCGACGGCCCGGTGCGACCCAACTGCCTCGCGCTCTGACCCGGTCCGTGGAGGTGGTCCCGCAGGGGGCCACCTCCACGGGGCGTGCGGCGGCGAGTGTCGGGTGGACGACGATCCCGCGAAAGGGTATGGCAGACATCGGATGTCCTCGATAGCCTGCTCCGGCTGTCCAAAACGGACAGAGACGCGACCTGTCGGAAGGAGCAGCGGGCATGACCGAGCCGCACACCGCGCCGCCGGAGGGCACACCGCCGACCGTGCCGCAGCTCGACGTCCGAGCCGCCGAACCGCCGGCGGCCGACACACCGACACCCACCGGCGGATTCGCCGACCGGCCACCCGGCTATCCCAACGCGCTGGTCTGGCTGCGCGCCGGAATCCTGCGGGACTGGCGGGGTGTGCTCGGCGCCTTCGTCGCCACCTGGTTCTATCTGCCGGTCGCGCTGCTCCTGGCGTTCTGGGGCGGTCTCGCCTTCGCCGTCGCCGGGCTCTTCGCCGGCGGGTTCGGCACCGAGGACCAGGTGCCGTCGGTGCTGCGCGACGCGCCGCTGATCGGCTCCCTGCTGGACGCGTTCCTCAGCCGCTCCGGCGGGGTGCTCGGCGGCGTGGTCGGCTTCGTCGCCGGGTTTCTGATCGGCTTCCTCGTCGTACTCGTGCTGCCCTGGCTGGGGTCCGCCGACGAGCCCTTCGCGGTGATCACCGGCCTGGTCGGCACGGTCGGCGCGGCGGCGCTGATCGGGGTCCTCTACACGCTCTACCGGGTGCTGCTGGAACCGCGCCTGCTGGTGGTCTCCGGTGCCCGCCAGCCCAGCCGTCGTGAGGTCGCGCGGCTGCGCCCCGTGCTGGAGGACTGCGCGCGCCGGCTCGGCCTGCCTACCGTGCCACGGCTGCTCATGGAGGACGATCCCGTCCTGAGCAACGCCCGCACGTACGCCCGGCACGTGGTGGTCACCACCGCCGTGCTGACCGAACCGGACGACGAGGTCGCCGCGCTGCTCAGCCACGAGCTGGTGCACTGGCGCACCGGGGACGAGATCACCAGCGCCTTCGTCCGCGGTGTCGGCCTGCCGCTGACCCTCGCGCACGCCCTGCCGACCTGGCTGATGCGCACCTTCCCGCACCCGGCCACCAACTTCGTGGTCTTCGTGTTCTTCTGGCCGGTGCTGCTCACCATGCGGTACGTGGTGCTGCCGCTGCACGCCCGCGACGTCCGCGCCGCGGAGTACCGGGCCGACCTCGGCGCCGTGCTCACCGGGCACGTCGACGGGCTGCGGCGCATCCTGGAACGCCGGCTGTCGTTCGAGTCCGGCCGCAGCGGCTGGGACGAGGCGGTCTGCGCCACCCACCCACCGCACGAGCTTCGGCTCGACGCACTGGACCGGGCGTCGGTGGCCGGTGTGCCCGCCGGGGCGGGCGAGTCCGCCGCCGTCACGGCCGAGGGGCTGTTCGGCCAGTCCGGCCCGGTTGGCACCCGGCGTACCTGGTTGGTGGTCGGCGCCCTTCTGCTGGCAGCCTGCGTCGGCACCGGCGGGCTCGGCGTGGTGCAGTGGGCGTTCTTCCGGCCGCAGGCGGCGGTCGACGGGTATTTCTCCGCGCTCGCCGACCGGGACAGCGACGCCGCGCTCGGCTTCCTGGCCGATCAGAGCGGCGTCACCGACCGCAAGCTGCTCGCCCAGCTGCTGCGCGGCAAGGGCTACCAGCCGCCCACCGACGTCGAGATCACCTCGCTGGAGCGCGACGGCGACACCGCGACGGCCACGGTGGCGTACCGGCTGGCCGACGCGCCGCAGACCGCCACCCTGACCCTCTACCGCTCCGACGACGCCACCGCGGGGCTGTTCCACGGCTGGCGGTTGGGCGGCGGCCTGAGCCAGCTCGACGCGCCGGTCGCCGGCCCCGGGGTACGGCTCAACGGGGTGGAGCTGCCGGGCGCCACCGAGGGCCCTCCGCTGGCGCTGCTGGCGGGCACCTACACCGCGAGCGGCCCGTCCAGCGCGCTCAGCGAGACGCCGAACGAGACCGTGACGGTCGGGCCGGGGCAGAGCACGGCGACCCTGCAACTGGCTCCGGTGCTCAAGCCGGCGGCGCTCGAGGCCGTCGACGCCCGGGTCCGCGCGTGGTTGGACGAGTGCGCCAAGCAGACGGTCGTCGCACCGCCGGGCTGCCCGTTCCGCCACTACGGCGGCTCCACGCAGAAGGTGACCTGGAAGATCCTGGAGTACCCGAAGCTCGCCGTCGAGCTGACCGGCCCGGCCACCGCCCAGGTCGGCACTCCGTACGAGACGCAGGGCAAGGTGCAGGTCAGCGGCACCACCACGTACTTCGGCAGCAGCGCGCCGTTCACCGAGGAGGACGCGTTCACCGTCGCGGGCGTCGCCACCGCCGACGGGGACACCGTCACCTTCCGCCCCGCCACCAACTGACCGGAGAGATCGTGACCGACCGTGACGCCGAGGCCCGGCTGCCCGTCCGGCTGACCATCAACCCCCGCCAGCGGCAACCGCCACCGGTCGCCCTGCTCGACTGGATCCATCGCAGCCCGGTGTACCGGCCGGTGGTCCGTCCGGGTGGTGGCGGCGGGGGACGGCCGGGCTTCAGCGACGCGGTGATCATCGCGGTGCTGGCCCAGGGGCTGCTTCCGGGGTTGTTCAACCTGTTGCAGTCCTGGGTCGACCAGCAGCGCACCGAGGCCAGCATCCGGATCCAGGCCGGAGACACCGAGGTGGAACTGCAGGTGACCGGGCGCACCGACTCCGCCCGGCTGCTGGCACAGGCGACCGAGGCGCTGCGGGCCGCCCGGGATTCCGGGTCGGACGCCGCCGACTGACCCGGCGGCGTCCGATCCGGCGGGTCAGCTCGCCTTGCTCAGCGCGTCGAACTCGTCGTCGGTGAGTCGTACGTCGGCCGCTCCCACGTTCTCCTCCAGGTGCGCCACCGAGGACGTACCCGGGATCGGCAGCATCACCGGCGAGCGGCGCAGCAGCCAGGCCAGCGCGAGCTGCGCGGGCGTGGCGCCCTGCCCGGCGGAGATCGCGTCCAGCGGGCCGCCGGGCCGGGCCAGCTCACCGGTCGCGATCGGGAACCACGGGATGAACGCGAGGTCGTTGCGCTCGCAGTACTCCAGCACGTCCTCGGCGCTGCGGTTGGCGAGGTTGTACAGGTTCTGCACGGAGACGATCTCGGTGATCGCCCGGGCCTGCTCGATCTGCTCCACGCTCACCTCGGACAACCCGATGTGCCGGATCTTGCCCTCCTCGCGCAGCAACGCCAGCTCGCCCAGCTGATCGGCGAGCGGCACCTGCGGGTCGATCCGGTGCAGCTGGTAGAGCGGGATGCTGTCCAGCCCGAGGTGGCGCAGGCTCAGCTCACACTGCTGCCGCAGGTACTCCGGGCGACCCACCGCACGCCAGTCGCTGGGGCCGGAGCGGGTCAGGCCGGCCTTGGTGGCGATGACCAGATCATCGGCGTACGGGTGCAGGGCCTCGCGGATCAGCAGCTCGGAGACGAACGGCCCGTACGAGTCGGCGGTGTCGATGAACGTCACGCCCAGCTCGACGGCCCGGCGCAGCACGCGCAGCGCCTCCGCCGGGTCCTTCGGGTCGCCCCAGACACCCGGGCCGGTGAGCTGCATCGCCCCGTAACCGAGCCGGTTGACCGTGATGTCGCCGCCGATCCGGTACGTGCCGGACGCCTTCGCGGGCTGCTTACTGATATTGGTCGCCATTCGCGGATTCCCCAATCGTGTCGTCGCGGCGGGAGGCCAGCCACCCACCACCCACCTGATGATCCCCGAATCGCGCCGCGGTATCCCCGCAGGGTGGCGGATTGGGGTGTTGCTACCCCTGGCGTGCCGACTGTCCGGTCTGCTACCTCTGAACGAGGCCGCTCGGGGGAGGCGCGATGTGGCGACGGTTCAGACCCGATCCGGTACGCCGGCTGCGGGAGCGGTTGGACCGCTTCGTGGCCACCCGGAACCCCCGCGAGGTGCTCGACTCCGGGGCGATCCGCGACGCCGAGACGGTCATCGAGCTGGTGACCGCCACGCCGACGGACGGGCCCCTGCCGGAGCCGGTCGTCGAGGGCGTCATCCTGCTCGCCTGCCTGCACTCGTACCGCTACCAGCTGCTGCCCCCGGGTGAGGACGCCGACGACCTCGCGCAGGCCGTGCAGCTCACCGAGTTCCTGCTCCGCTTCGCCCCGCACCGGGTGCCGCCGTCGCTGCTGGCCGTCCTGGGCGTCGGCGGACCGGGTGCGGCCCGCGTCCCGGGCCCCCGCGACCCCGCCCCGCCGCGTCGTCCACCGCATCCCCGCCCGGCGGGCGACGCGGCCGGCGCACAGTACGTCGAGGCGGTCCTGCTGATGGGCGCGGCGGAGGCCAGCCACGACTACCGGGCCGCCGACCGGGCCGAGGCGCTGCTGCGGCAGGCGGTCGCCGGCACCCCGCCCGACGCGCCGGAGCGGCTGCACTACCTGTCCGCCCTCGGCAAGGTGCACCGCGACCAGTTCCAGCACCTGGGCCGGCGGCGCGCCCTGCCGGCCGCGATCGACGCGCACCGGGAGAGCCTGGAGTCCACCCCGGCCGGTGACCCGGAACGCCCGGTCCGGCTGTTCAACCTCGGCAACGTCCTGAGCGACCGGTACGAGACCGACGACGACCCGGCCGACCTGGACGAGGCGATCACCCTGCTGCGCGACGCCGCCCGGACCGCCGGCGCGACCGCACCGGTGGGGGCGATGGCACGCACCAACCTGGGGCAGCGGCTGCGCGACCGGTGGCGGCTGCGTGGGCGCCCCGACGACCTCGACGAGGCGGTCGACGCGTTCGGCGCGGCCCGCGACAGCGGCGATCCCCGGGTCGCCGCACTGCACGGCACAGCCCTCGCCGAACGGTTCCTGCGCGACCGGGCGACAGCCGACCGGGACGCCGCGATCGACGCGTACCGGTCGGCGTTGACCGGGTTCGGCGGGCTCGCACCGGACCTGGCCGGCACCGCGCACGCCGGGCTCGCCGCCCTGCTCGCCGTACGGCATGAGGCCGACGCCGCCCCGGCCGACCTCGACGCGGCGATCGAGGCATATCGGGCGGCGGGCGCCGCGTCGAGCCACGGCGGGGCGGACCGCGACGGGGCGCGGCACGCGCTGGCCGGGCTCCTGGTCACCCGGTACGAGGTGCGGTGGCGCGTCGACGACATCACCGAGGCGGTGCGGCTGCTGCGCGACGGTGCCGCCGCCGCGCGGGGCGACTCGGCCACGCGGGCCCGCCGGCTCGCCGACCTCGGCTACGCGCTGGGTCGGGGGCAGGCGGACCTGGGCGGCGCGGACGCCCTGCGGGCCGCCCGTGACGCGCTCACCGAGGCCGAGTCGCTGCTGCCCCGCAGCAACCCGCTGCGCCACCAGGTGCTCAACAATCTCGGCAACACGCTCCGTGAACTCTCCGACCTCGCCGGGGAACCGGCGCTGCTGGAGCCGGCCGCCGTGGCACTGCGGACCGCGGTGGCCGCCGTCGCGCCGGACGCCGACCTGCTGCCCCGTTACCGCTCGAACCTGGGCCTGGTGTTGCAGGCCCTTTTCACCTCGACGCAGGACCTGGCGACGCTCACCGAGGCCATCGAGGTGCTGGCGCAGGCGACCGAGACCACGCCGGTTGGGCACCCGGACCGGTTGCTGGCGCTGACCAACTACGGCTCCGCGCTGAACCGCCGGGTCGAAATGGCCATCGAGGGTGCGCTGCCCACCGGGGGTGCGCCCGCCGACCAGGTCACCGCCCGTGTCGCCGGGGACTCCGACGCCGCGCTCACCGCGTTGCGCGAGGCGGCCGAGCTGGCCGAGCGGGGCGCCGCACCAGCCGAGTACGCCCAAGCGCTCGGCACCCTTGCCCTGGCCCACCTGCTGCGGCACCGGCTGCGCGACGACCCGGCGGCGCTGGACGAGGCGATCGGCCTGCTGGAGCGGTTGGACGAGCTGCCATCGGCCGACGTGGACCGGCACCGGATCCGCACCAACCTCGGTAACGCCCTGCTGCTGCGCTTCGAGTCGGTCCACGCCGTGGCCGACGCCGAGGCCATGCTGGCCGCGTACCGGGGTGCGGTCGACGTGCTGACCGCCGAGCATCCCGCCCGCACCATGTGCCTGAGCAACCTCGCCACCGCCCTCGAAGCGGTCGCCGAGGCCGGGGCCGACGGGTCCGCCGCGCTGGCCGAGGCGACCACCGTGCTGCGTGCCGCCGCCCAGGTCGAGGCCGCGCCGTCGCTGCTGCGCGCCAGTGCGGCCAGCCGGTACGCGGCACACGCCGAGGCGGCCGGTGACCTGCCGGCGGCCCTCGACGGGTACGCCACCGCGATCGAGCTGATCGACCTGGTGGCCTGGCACGGTATGGACCCCGACGACCAGGCCCGCCTGCTCGGCCTGTTTCCCGGCCTGGCCAGCGACGCGGCGGCGGTCGCCATCGCCCTCGACCGGCCGCAGCGCGCGGTCGAGCTGCTCGAGTACGGCCGGGGCGTCCTGTTGACCCGGGCCCACGACGCGGGCGCCGACCTGGCCGCACTGCGGGCCCAGGCACCCCGCCTGGCCGCTCGGCTCGCCGAGGTGCAGGCCGCCCTCGACGACTTCGCCGTGCCGCCGTCCGGTGCGGTGTCACCGCCGGGCGGGGCGGGGCCGGCCCCGGAGCGGCGCTACGACCTCGCCGTACGCCGGCGCGACCTGTTGGTCGAGATCCGCGACCGGCCCGGGTTCGCCGACTTCCTCCGCCCGCCGCCGTTCGCCGCGCTGGCCGGCGCCGCCGTCGGCGGTCCCGTGGTGCTGGTGAACGTGGCCGCCCGGCGCTGCGACGCGCTGGTCGTCGCCGACGGCCGGGTCGAGCTGGTGCCGCTGCCCGAGCTGACCCTGGCCGAGCTGGTCGACCGGACGGCGGGTTTCCTGACCGCGATCGCGGTGCTCACCGGCCCGGCGGCGCCGGAGGCCTCGGAGCCGCAGACGCAGCGGCGTCGGGCGGCGGCACGCGCCGAGGTCGGCCGCACCGTGGACTGGCTGTGGCGGGTCGTCGCCGCACCGGTGCTCGACGCGGCCCTGCCCGACACGGCGCCGTCCGACGCGGGCTGGCCGCGACTGTGGTGGTGCCCGACCGGGCTGCTCACCCTGCTCCCGTTGCACACGGCCGGCCCGCTCGACGGCGGCGACGGGGTGCTCGACCGGGTGGTGCCGTCGTACACGGCCTCGCTGCGGGCGCTGGCGCACGCCCGCCGTGGTGCGCCGACCCGACCCGAACCGGTCGACTCGGCGCTGGTGGTCGGCATGCCCCGGACCCCGGGCCTGCCCGACCTGCCGGGCGTCGGGCGCGAGGAGGAGATCGTCCGCCGGCACCTGCCCCGGGTCCGTTCGCTGCTCGGCCCGTCGGCCACCCCGGCGGCGGTGCTGGCCGCGCTGTCCGACCAGCCGGTCGTCCACCTGTCCTGCCACGGCACACAGGACCTGCGGGCACCGGCCTGGGGGCGCCTCGCGCTGGCCGGGGGCGCGCTGCACGTCCGTGACCTGTGGCGCACCGCCGGCAACCCGGCCGCGCTGGCCGTCCTCTCCGCCTGCGAGACGGTACGCGGCGGGGCGGCCCTGCCCGACGAGGCGCTCACCCTCGGCACCGCGTTCCAGCTCGCCGGGTTCCGGCAGGTCATCGGCGCGCTCTGGTCCATCTCGGACGCGTTGACCGTGCGGCTCTGCGCCGACGTGTACGACGGCCTGGCGGTGCCCGGCGGGATCGCACCGGACCGGGCGGCCGCGGCCCTGCACCAGGCGGTCCGTCAGCTCCGCGCCGCCCTGCCCGGGCTACCCGACGCGTGGGCGGGCTACGCCCACCTCGGCCCCTGACGAGCCCCGGTCAGGCACCGGGCGCGTACCAGGTCACCCCGACGGCGGCGACCAGCAGTGCGGTGCAGAGCAGCACCAGCCACACCCCGGTGCGCAGGAACCGGACCGCCGCCAGGGCCTCCAGATGGTCGCCGAGCGGGGCCGGCGGGAGGTCCGCCACCGGGGTCACCGTCAACCGGCCGTGCGCCGCGCGCAGCAGCGCCAACGCCCCGCCCACGCCGGCGGCCAGCGCGGCGAGCAGCAGCACCCCGACCAGCGCCCCCCAGCCGGACGCGAGGGTGGTGACGTCGGTGCGGCCCCGGATCAGGCTGAACCCGACCAACGCCACCAGCAGCCCACCGAGACCGTTGCGCCAGGCCACCGCGGCCGCACGCACCCGCTCCAACTCGCCGCGCAGCAGACCCGCCACCTGCTGGGCGCGGCGCAGGTCGGCGACGGTCGCGGGCGGCCCGGGACGCAGCCGGATCATGCCTCGACCTCCAGCCGCAACGTCCAGTGCGCGCCGCACCCGCGCAACCCGAGCGGCCGGGCCGGATGGTCGGCCTCGCACTCGCAGAGCACCGTGCGGTAGTCCGGATCCGACGCCACCACCGAGGCGTCCCGCCGGTACAGCCCGTCGACGAGGGTGCTGGTCATCGAGTGGTCGCAGCGGGGGCACCGCCCGCTGAGCTGCACCGCGAACTCGAACTCGCGCACCGCGAAGCCCGCCGCGGCCCGCGCCGCGTACGCCTCGTCGGTCACCTCGGCGTACGGCAGCGCGCCCGCCGCCGGCTCGTCGTCACCCATCCCGACCTCCCAAAGGCCCGCCGCCCGGATCGTCCACCGTAGTCGGTCACGGCACCCCGACCGGGTGGACCAACGGGTCGACGTCCGCATCGATCGTCGATGCCCGGCGCCAACCCGACCGGGGTCAGTTGCGCCGAGCGACCCGTACGGCCGGCACCGGCGTGCGACGCTGAGGCTCGTGCCGGCGACACCGGCCGGGCCGGTACGTGCCGGCGCGACGGCGGAGGGAGCACCCATGGCGGGAGTGCCGCAGCTCAACTTCGCGCTCGACACGTACGAGTGCATCGTGATCTATCCCGGCGCGGCCGGACGGGCCCTGCCCGCCGAGACCGTGCAGCGGTTGCAGGCCGAGCACACCGAGCACATGCAGGCGTTGCAGCGCAGCGGCATCATCCTGGTCGCCGGCTCGGTGGACGGGCCGGCCCGCAACCCGGACCCGCCGATCGGCTTCGGGCTGGCCCGCACCGGCAGCGTCGACGACGTCCGCAGCGTCCTCGAAGCCGATCCGGCCGTGCAGGCCGGTCTCTACCGGGTGGACGTGCTGACCTTCCTCTGCCCGGCCGGTTCACTGGAGTTCCCGCTGGTGAAGACTCAGAGCTGACCTGGCGGTCCATCGGTGGCTGTCGTGATGGTGACGGCGTCCGGCCGCCCGCCGGTGCTACGGTCGCGCCCTGCGCGGGCCGCCGCCGGGGCGTACCCGGCGCCACTGGTCGGCCCCGGTCGAGGAGTCGCCATGATCTCCGCCGCCAGCCCCGACGTCGCGTCCGCCGCAGCCCGGCTGCGCGCCCTGCTCGGTGACCGGCTGCACGAGCCGGGCGATCCCGCCTTCGACACCACCACCCGGCTGTGGAACGGCGCCGTGGACCGTTCGCCCGCGCTGGTCGCCGAGTGCCTGGACGCCGACGAGGTCGCCGGCGTGCTCCGCGTCGCCGCCCGGTGCCACCTGCCGGTGTCGGTCCGCTCCGGCGGCCACGACTGGGCCGGGCGGGCGTTGCGCGACGGCGGTGTGGTGCTCGACCTGACCGGACTGCGCGCGGTCGACATCGACGCGGACACGGCCACGATCACCGTCGGCGGCGGGGTGACGGCGGCCGGTCTGCTGGCCGCCGCCCACCCGTACGGCCTGGTGGTGCCCACCGGCACCGTCCGGGACGTGGGCATGGCCGGGCTGACCCTGGCCGGCGGTTACGGCCCGCTGTGCGGCCGGTTCGGGCTGCCCCTGGACAACCTGCTCGGCGCCGAGGTGGTCCTCGCCGACGGCCGTCGGGTCACCGCCGATCCGGATCACGACGCCGAGCTGTACTGGGCGCTGCGCGGTGGCGGGGGCAACCTCGGCGTGGTCACCGAGCTGCGCTACCGCGCGCACCGGCTGCCCGGCGTGCTGGCCGGCATGATCATGTTCGCGTTGGCCGAGGCGCCGGCCGTGCTGCGCGGCTACGGCGCGCTGCTCGCCGAGGCCCCGGACGAGCTGACCGTGATGGCCGGCTTCCTGCCCGGCCCGGCCGGCGAGCCGGTGGTCTTCGTCTGCCCGTTCTACAGCGGCCCGGACCTGGACGCCGGGCAGCCGTGGATGGACCGGCTGCGGGCGCTGGGCACGCCGCTGGTCGACCAGATCACCCCGATGCCGTACGCGGACGCGGTGCGGATGTTCGACGGCGGGATGGTCGACGGCAACCACTATCTGCTGCGCACCCGCTGGCTGCCGGGGCTCACCGACGGCGCCGTGGACACACTCGTCGACGCCGCCCGGCAGGTCAGCTCGCCGTACTCCGCGGTGGCCCTGCACCACTTCCACGGCGCGGCCACCCGGGTCGGGCTCGCCGACACCGCGTTCGGCCTGCGTACCGACCACGTGCTCACCGAGATCATCGCGGTCTGGGCGCCGGGGGAGGAGGCCGGACCGCACCGGGACTGGGCCGAGCACACCTCGGCGGCCCTCGCCCCGCTCGCCCTGCCCGGCGGCTATCCGAACCTGCTCGCCCCGGAGGAGACCGACCGGGTCCGGCTGGCCTACGGCCCGAACTGGGCGCGCCTGCGGCAGGCCAAGCGGCACTACGACCCCCGCGACCTGATCACCGCGGTGCCCACCCTGCCCCCGTCGGGGCACCGCGGGTGAGCCGCCGCCGGGAGCACCCCGAGGGTGTACGCGGGCGGAGGCGTACGATTCCGGGCGCGCGGTCGCCGTTGCCCGTCGCCACAACGTTCCCGGTGCGGTTCTGCCCGCCGGCCCGACGTGCACCGCGCGTCGTTGGACACCTGTTCCGCTGCCTGCAAGGGGTCGGCCACGAATCCGACCCGAAGGAGAGACTAGCCTGATGGGCGTGACACGCCGCGCGAAGATCGTCTGCACTCTTGGCCCCGCCACCTCGTCCCCGGAGCGCATCCGGGGCCTCGTCGAGGCCGGTATGAACGTGGCGAGGCTCAACTTCAGCCACGGCAGCCACGCCGATCACGAGGCGGTCTACCGGCTGGTCCGGGAGGCGTCCGAGGCGGCCGGCAAGCCGGTGGCCGTCCTCGCCGACCTGCAGGGGCCCAAGATCCGGCTTGGCCGGTTCGCCGACGGCCCGCACGAGTGGCGTACCGGCGACTCGGTCGTGATCACCGGCGACGACATCGTCGGCACCAAGGAGCGGGTCTCCTGCACGTACCGCAAGCTGCCGCAGGAGGTGAAGCCCGGTGACCGCCTGCTGATCGACGACGGCCGGGTCGCCGTCGAGGTCACCGACGTCACCGGCAACGACATCCGCTGCCTGGTCACCGAGGGCGGTCCGGTCTCCAACAACAAGGGCGTCTCGCTGCCCAACGTGGCGGTCAGCGTTCCCGCCATGTCGGACAAGGACGCCGAGGATCTGCGCTTCTCCCTCGGGCTCGGTGTCGACCTGGTCGCCCTGTCCTTCGTCCGGTCGGCCGAGGACATCAAGCTCGTGCACGGGATCATGGCCGAGGAGGGCGTGTTCCGGCCGGTGCTGGCCAAGGTCGAGAAGCCGGAGGCCGTGGAGCACCTCGAGGCCATCGTGCTGGCCTTCGACGGCGTGATGGTCGCCCGCGGTGACCTCGGTGTCGAGATGCCGCTGGACGAGGTCCCGCTGGTGCAGAAGCGGGCCGTGCAGCTGTGCCGGGAGAACGCCAAGCCGGTCATCGTGGCCACCCAGATGCTCGACTCCATGATCGAGAACTCCCGCCCCACCCGGGCGGAGGCCTCCGACGTGGCCAACGCGGTGCTCGACGGCGCGGACGCGGTGATGCTGTCCGGCGAGACCAGCGTCGGCAAGTACCCGGTGCTGACGGTCAGCACCATGGCCAAGATCGTGACGACGACCGAGTCCGGCTCGATCGGCGTGCCCCGGCTGCAGCACGACCCGCGTACCCACGGCGGCGCGCTCACCGTGGCCGCCTCGTCGATCGCCCGGGCCATCAACGCCAAGGCCCTGGTCGCCTTCTCGCAGACCGGCGACACCGTCCGACGGCTCTCCCGGCTGCACTGTGACCTGCCGCTGCTGGCCTTCACCCCGGTCCCCGAGGTGCGTGACCAGCTCGCCCTGACCTGGGGCGTGGAGACCTTCCTGATGCCGTTCGTGCAGCACACCGACGACATGTTCCGCCAGGTCGACCAGGCGCTGCTCGGCCTCAACCGGGCCAACCCGGGCGACTACGTGGTGATCGTGGCGGGCAGCCCGCCCGGCACCCCCGGCTCGACCAACACGCTGCGCGTCCACCAGCTGGGCTCGCTGGTCGACGCCGCGTCGGCGCGGGCACTGCAGTGAGCGACGGTCGGGTCGCGGTCGGCCAGGCGGCGGTGGACCAGCTGCTGGAGGTACTGGACCTCGACTCGACCGGGGAGATGACGTTCCGGGGGATGAGCCCCCGGGTCGGCCCGCAGCGGGTGTTCGGCGGCCAGGTAGCCGGTCAGGCCCTGGTCGCCGCCGGCCGCACGGTCGACCCGGAGCGGTTCGTGCACTCCCTGCACGGCTATTTCGTCCGCCCTGGCGACCCGGCCGAACCGATCGCCTACCAGGTGGAGAACATCCGCGACGGTCGCTCCTTCTCGGTGCGCCGCGCGGTCGCCCTCCAGCACGACAAGCCGATCTTCTTCATGTCGGCGTCCTTCCAGCGGGCCGAGGAGGGGCTGGACCACCAGGCGCCGGCCCCGCCGGACGTGCCCGCCCCGCAGGACGTACCGACGATGAGCGACCGGTTGGCCCGCTACCCGGAGCGGCTGGGCATCTGGGGTCAGATCCCGCGCCCCATCGACGTGCGTTACGTCGGTGAGCCCGGCTGGGTCCGCCCCGGTGACCGGCCGGCCGACCCGCACCAGCGGGTGTGGATGCGCATCGACGGCAAACTGCCCGACGACCCGCTGCTGCACGCCTGCGCCCTCACCTACGCCTCGGACCTCACCCTGCTGGACTCGGTGCTGTCCGTACACGGCGAGGTGTGGGGGCCGGGCGGTGTGGTCGGCGCGAGCCTCGACCACGCCCTCTGGTTCCACCGGCCGTTCCGCGCCGACGAGTGGTTCCTCTACGACTGCTGGAGTCCGTCGGCGTCCGGCGCGCGAGGGCTGGCCACCGGCCGGATGTTCACCACCGACGGCCGGCAGATCGCCAGCGCCGTGCAGGAGGGTCTGCTGCGCCGCGTCGGCGCCTGAGCCCGCTCGGCCCGGTCCCCGCCAGGTACGCACCTGGCGGGGATGCGCACATCAGGGCTGGCGGATGGCCTCGCCGGCGATCTCGATCTGCACGGTTTTGCCGACCAGCACCCCACCGCTCTCCAGGACGACATTCCACAGCAGGCCGTAGTCCTCGCGGTTGATTTCGGCCGTCGCGCTGAAACCGAAGATGTTCTGCCCGTACGGATCCTGACGAGCGCCACCGAAATTCACCTGCAGGTCGACGGCCCGGGTGATTCCCTTCACGGTCAACTCGCCGGTGAGGACGAATCGTCCCGGCGCCGAGTCCGACTGCGGCGGGGAAATGTGACTTCTGCCTCGTCCGCCGAGCCGGTGGTTACGCAACCGCGCCCATTGGAAGATGGGGTCCTCGTTGCCCTTCCATTCGATGCCCGTGCTTCGATATTCGAGGGTGGGGTAGCGCTCCACATCGAGGAAGTCGGCACTCTTCAGGTGCGTGTCCCGGTCGAGGGTGCCGGTGGTGATGCTCGCCGTCTCGATGGTCGCGGTCACGGACGAGAGCAGCGGATCCTCCGCCACGAAGACCTGCGCGGATGCCTCGGCGAACTCGCCGCGCACCGGGCTCACCATCATGTGCCGGGACAGGAAACCGATCCGCTTGTGCGCCTGATCGAGACGATAGGTGCCGGCGACCGGGATGGTCATGCCATCCCAGATGCGTGTGGCGACATCGGTCATCGTGTTGCCTTCCCCCCGAGCTGATCCGGGTGTTTATCAATATGTCTTTGGAGGCCGCCCAAAGGGTCAGACAGTCGTACTCCCCGCCCAGCATAGGACGCTTGGCCGCGGCATTTCGGGCCCCACCCGACGGTGGATCATGACGCACCTCACCGGCGACGTGGATGATCGGCTGAGGGCCGCCCGTACGGCCGGATGGTCACCGGGCTAACCTTGCCGACATGCGCCTTTCCGCCCGGGTCGACTACGCCCTCCGCGCGGCCGCGGAACTCGCCGCGACGGCCAGCGGCCCCGGGCGCGGACGGCCGGTCACGGCCGACCAGATCGCCCGAGCCCAGGAGATCCCGCCGAAGTTCCTGGAGAGCATCCTGTTGCAGCTGCGCCGGGGCGGCATCGTGCACGCCCAGCGCGGCCCGGAGGGCGGCTACTGGCTCGCCCGCCCGGCCGAGGAGATCTCCCTCGCCGAGGTGATTCGCGTGATCGACGGCCCGCTCGCCCACGTACGCGGACAGCGCCCGGAGCAACTCGGCTACCACGGCCCGGCTCGTGCGCTGCAGGAGGTCTGGATCGCCCTGCGGGCCAGCGAGCGGGAGATCCTGGAGTTGGTCAGCGTCGCCGACGTGGCCGCGGGCACGCTGCCCGCGCGGGTCACCGAGCTGGCCGCCGACCCGCGCGCCTGGATCTGACCCGGCACCTCGCCGCCGCGTTTCGGCCTGCGTCCGGGTGTGGGCCTGCGCCCGTGTTTCGGCCTGCGCCCGTGTTCGGCCTGCGTCCGCGTTTCGGCCTGGGTCGGCGGCTGGCGTCCCATCCACCGATCGGGGGCTTGACCCTGGCAGTCCGGTGCCGCATTGTCGACCAAGTCGATAGGAGATGCCGAAAAGTCAGGGGGCGCTCGTGCGCAAGCTGCTGGTCCTCGCTCTGGTCGGGCTCGTCGCGCAGCTGGTCGACGGTTCGCTCGGCATGGCGTATGGGCTGACCTCGTCCACCCTGCTGCTGGTCGCCGGTGTGGCCCCGGCCGCCGCCTCGGCCTCGGTGCACCTGGCCGAGATCGGCACCACGCTCGCCGCCGGGGTGGCCCACTGGCGGTTCGGCAATGTCGACTGGCGGGTGGTGACCCGCATCGCGCTGCCCGGTGCCATCGGCGCGTTCGCCGGCGCCACCCTGCTCAGCTCCATCTCCACCGAGTCGGCCGCGCCGTGGATGGCCGGCATCCTCTTCACCCTCGGGGCGTACCTGCTGGTCCGCTTCGCCCGCCCCCTGCGCACCGATCGGATCGGCGGGCGGCTACGTGGCCGTTTCCTCGGCCCGCTCGGCCTGGTCGCCGGCTTCGTCGACGCCACCGGCGGCGGAGGCTGGGGTCCGGTCGCCACTCCGGCCCTGCTGGTGTCCGGCCGCCTGGAGCCGCGCAAGGTGATCGGCTCGGTGGACACCGCCGAGTTCGTGGTCGCCGGCGCCGCCAGCGTCGGCTTCCTGATCGGGCTCGGCACCGAAGGGTTCCTGCTGCCCACCGTCGCCGCGCTGCTCATCGGCGGGCTCATCGCCGCCCCGCTGGCCGCCTGGCTGGTGCGCATCGTGCCGGCCCAACTGCTCGGCGCGGCGGTCGGCGGCGTGATCGTGCTGACCAACGCCCGCACCCTGATCCGGTCCGCCGAGCTGGACGGCCCGGTCCGCCCGACGCTGTACGCCCTGCTGGCCGCCGGCTGGCTGGCCGCGCTGGTGCTGGCTGTGCGAGCGCTGCGGAGAACCCGCCGGGCCCGTGCCCTGGCCGCCGAGGCCGCGAGCGCTTCCCCCGGCACCCCCGCCGGCGCAACGGATGCTGCGCCCGCCGACGTGAGCGCGGCCGATCTGGCCATCTCGGGTACGCGACACCCACGCTGACCCCCCGGTCCTGCCCCGTCCCAACCCGACCTGGTCACCTGCTTGAGCAGCCGACCCGCGCCGATCTTGCGCCTTCGGTTGTTGACGTGGGCAGGAATGCCCCTTGTGTCGGGACAGAAAGCGCAAGATCGCGGAGTGGGGGGAGTGTGGGTCGGCGATCATGGAGTTGTGGTGCCCGACTTGTAGACTTACGGGGTTTTTGTTGCCCACCACAACTCCATGATCGGCGAGGCGGTGCCGCTGGCGAACAGCCGTCCCGCCGCACGGCCAACCAGAAGGCGTCGCAGTCGAACCCGGTGGGCAGCCACTTGTGCGGGTCGACGCAGTACGAATCGGCGTACTCCAGGCCGGCGTATGACCAGCGCAATTCGGGGCAGACGGCCGCGGAGTCGGCGTACGCGGCGTCGATGTGCAGCCAGATGCCGTACTCGGCGCAGATCGCCCCGATCTCCGGCGGCGGGTCGATGCCGGGAAGGCAGTAACGGTCGTCGATGTTGCGGACCGGAAAGCGCTTGCCCTACGATGCGGCGTGAGTCGGATCCGTGAGTTCCAGGGCGTTCACCCCCGATCAGACCGCCGTCCGTCGCCGTCGCGACGGGAGGGTCCACCGTGCTTCCCGGGCAGGGCCGGTTGGACAGCAGCGGTCGTCACCGGATCCCCGGAGGCAGTTCATGCACCCGTCCAGACAACGGCTGATCGTGCTCGCCGCCTCGACGGCGGCAGCCGTCGTGGCCGGCACCGTCGGCGCGGTCGTCGCCTCGGCCGCCGCCGTCGGCTGTCGTGTCGACTATCAGGTCACCAACCAGTGGCAGGGCGGCTTCGGCGCCAACGTCACCGTCACCAACCTCGGCGACCCACTCAACGGCTGGGCGCTGACCTGGTCGTACGCCGCGGGGCAGCAGGTCACGCAGGCGTGGAGCGCGGCCGTCACCCAGTCCGGCGCGCAGGTCACCGCGCGCAACGTCGACTACAACGCCGCCATCGCGACCAACGGCACCGCGGCGTTCGGCTTCAACGCCTCGTGGACCGGCAGCAATCCGGCGCCGACCAGCTTCGCGCTCAACGGCGTCACCTGCACCGGCGCGCCACCCACCGACGGCCCGACCACACCACCGCCGACCACACCACCGCCGACCACACCACCGCCGACCGGCAGCGGGATGCAGATGGAGAACCTCGACCGGGGCCTCGTCAGCGTCCGCTCCGGCAGCGGCAACCTGGTCTCCTGGCGGCTGCTCGGCACCGAGACCTCCGGGGTGGCGTTCAATCTCTACCGGGGCTCGACCAGGGTCAACTCCAGCCCGATCACCGGGGCGACCAATTATCTCGACAGCGGCGCGGCGGCCGGTTCGGCGTACACCGTGCGGGCCGTGGTGGACGGCGCCGAGCAGGCGGCGTCGGCGCCCGCCCTGCAGTTCGGCAACGGCTACCTGGACGTGCCGTTGCAGGTCCCGGCCGGCGGCAGCACCCCCAGCGGGGAGAGCTACACCTACAGCGCCAACGACGCCTCCGTCGGCGACCTCAACGGCGACGGCAGCTACGAGATCGTGCTCAAGTGGGATCCGTCGAACGCCAAGGACAACTCCCAGTCCGGCTACACCGGCAACGTCTACGTCGACGCGTACACCCTCACCGGCACCCGGTTGTGGCGCATCGACCTGGGCCGCAACATCCGCGCCGGCGCGCACTACACCCAGTTCCAGGTGTACGACTACGACGGCGACGGCCGCGCCGAGGTGGCCATGAAGACCGCCGACGGCACCCGCTCCGGCACCGGCCAGGTCATCGGCTCGTCGTCGGCCGACTACCGCAACTCCAGCGGCTACGTGCTGTCCGGCCCGGAGTACCTGACCATGTTCAACGGCCAGACCGGCGCGATCGCCTCCACCGTCACCTACGACCCGCCACGGGGCACCGTCTCGTCCTGGGGTGACTCGTACGGCAACCGGGTCGACCGGTTCCTCGCCGGCACCGCGTACCTCGACGGGCAGCGCCCGTCACTGATCATGGCCCGGGGCTACTACACCCGCGCGGTGATCGCGGCCTGGGACTTCCGCGACGGCACGCTGCGCAAGCGCTGGACGTTCGACTCGAACGCCTCCGGCAACGGCGCCGCCGCCGGTCAGGGCAACCACCAGCTCTCCGTCGCCGATGTCGACGCCGACGGCCGCCAGGAGATCGTGTACGGCGCCGCGACCATCGACGACAACGGTCGGCTGCTCTACTCGACGGGCAACGGGCACGGCGACGCCCTGCACGTCGGTGACCTCGACCCGGGCCGTGCCGGCCTGGAGGTGTTCAAGGTCGACGAGGACGCCAGCAAACCCAGCTCCTGGTTCGCCGACGCCCGTACCGGTCAGATCCTCTGGTCCACCGCGGCCTCGGGCGACAACGGCCGCGGGGTGTCCGCGGACATCTGGTCGGGTAGCCCCGGCGCGGAGTCGTGGTCGTCGGCGGTCGCCGGGCTGGCCAACACCCGAGGGCAGAACGTCGGCCGCAAGCCGTCGTCGGCCAACTTCCTCGCCTGGTGGGACGGCGACCCGGTGCGGGAACTGCTGGACGCCACGAGGATCGACAAGTACGGCACCGGCGGCGACACCCGACTGCTCGACGGCAGTCAGGTGGCGTCCAACAACGGCACCAAGTCCACGCCGGCGCTCTCCGGCGACATCGTGGGGGACTGGCGTGAGGAGGTGATCTGGCGGACCACCGACAGCCGGGCGTTGCGCGTCTACAGCACACCCACCCCGACCAGCACCCGGATCCACACCCTGATGCACGATCCGCAGTACCGGGTGGCCGTCGCCTGGCAGAACACGGCTTACAACCAGCCGCCGCACCCGGGGTTCTTCATCGGCGCCGGAATGGCGAACCCGCCGACCCCGAACATCTACCTACGTTGATCTGACCCCTGGCGGTCCCGACCGGGGTCGCCTAGGGTGGCAGGCACCGGGCCGCAGCCGCGGAATCCGCTCAGCTCCGGCCCGGTGCGCCACACCGCGGCATTCCCGACCCGTCCCGACCGGGAATGCCGTACCACCACCGGCACTAACGTTAGGCACCGTCCGGGTCGCGGGGGTGACGCTGACGTGAAGATCGTGTTTCACGCGTCCCGGTGCAGGCCGCCCGCCACCTGTTCGGCGATCAACTCGTACGAGCGCACCCGGTCCTCGACGTCGTACACCAGCGTGGTCAGCATCAGCTCGTCCGCGCCGGTGCGCTCCTGCAAGTCGGTCAACTGCCGGCGCACCGTCTCCGGCGAGCCCATCGCCTGACCGTCGCGGCGCGCCACGACGAACTCCCGCTCGATCTCGGTGTACGGGTACGCCGCCGCCTCGTCGGGCGTCGACAGCGGCTCCGGCCGGCCGGAGCGCAGCTTCAAAAACGACAGGGCGGCAGGGCCGGCCAGCCACTCGGCGCGTTCGTCGGTGTCCGCGCAGACGGCGTTGACCGCCACCATCGCGTACGGCTCGTCCAGCCACTGCGAGGGCCGGAAGTTCTGCCGGTACAGCGCCAGCGCCGGCAACGTGTTCGCCGAGCTGAAGTGGTGCGCGAAGGAGAACGGCAGACCGAGCAGGCCAGCGAGCTGCGCGCTGAAACCGCTGGACCCGAGCAGCCACACGGCCGGCTGCTCGCCGCGACCCGGGGTGGCGATGATCTGCCCCGGCTTCTCCCCGCTGAAGTAGTTCATCAGGTCGGCCAGCTCGCGCGGGAAACCCTCCGCCGACAGGCCCTCCATCGTCCGCCGCAACGCCAGTGCCGTCACCTGGTCGGTGCCCGGCGCCCGACCGATGCCCAGGTCGATCCGACCCGGGTGCAGCGCCTCCAGGGTGCCGAACTGCTCGGCCACCACCAGCGGCGCGTGGTTGGGCAGCATCACCCCACCCGACCCGAGGCGGATCGTCGAGGTGTTCGCGGCCAGGTGCGCCAGCAGCACGGCGGGTGCGGAACTGGCGATCGCCGGCATGTTGTGGTGCTCGGCCACCCAGAACCGGTGGTAGCCCAACTCCTCGGCACGCCGGGCCAGCTCGGTGGTGGCCCGCAACGCGGCGCCAGCGGTGGTGCCCTTCGCGACCGGAGCAAGATCAAGAACAGACAACGGTACGGTGATCACACGTGGTGCCAACTCCCCGGCCTGGGAGTTCATTCCTCTTTCCGCTCAGCCCATCCCGCGGGCCTGCTCGAAGATCAGGCTGGTCTGGGTGTGCTGCACCACCGGATCCACCGCGAGATGATCCAGCACGAAGTCGCGCAACGCGTCACCGGACGCCGCCCGCACGTGCAGCACGTAGTCCTCCGCGCCGGCCACGTGGAACACCGACACCACACCCGGCAGCCGCACCGACCGGGCCCGGAACGCGTCCACCGCCGCCCGCTCGTGCGCGGTCAGCCGCACCGACACCAACGCCTGCAACGGCAGACCCAGCGCGGCCGGATCCACCTCGGCGTGGAAACCGCGGATCGCGCCCCGCTCGCGCAGCGCCCGCGTACGGGTCAGGCACGTCGACGGCGCCACCCCCACCCGCTCGGCGAGGGCGTTGTTCGGCAGCCGGCCATCCGCGGCCAACTCGGACAGGATCGCGCGGTCCACCTCGTCCAGGGGCGGATACGGCCGCACTTCGTTCGGCTCAGGGGGCATCCCGCCATCCTCGCCCGAATCAAACGCCTAAGCCAGGGTCCTTGGCAGAATCATCTACTGATCCATTGCCTCTAGGCAGGTGGATGTTCGACGCTACCGGCATGACGACGTTGGACACCCGAGCCGTACACGCCGGCCGCGACGACCTGCGCGCCCTCGGCGTACACGTACCACCGATCGATTTCTCCACCACCAACCCGCTGCCCTCGGTCGACGACGGCGGCGCCTCCTACGAGCTGCTCGCCACCGGCGGCCCCCTCCCCGCCGACGGCAGCGCCGTCTACCAGCGGCTCTGGAACCCGACCGTCGCCCGCTTCGAAACCGCCCTCGCCGAGCTCGAAGGCACCGACCAGGCCGTCGCCTTCGCCAGCGGCATGGCCGCCCTCACCGCCACCCTGCTCGCCGCCACCCGCGACGGCCGTCGACACGTCGTCGCCGTCCGACCCCTGTACGGCGGCACCGACCACGTCCTCGCCACCGGGCTCCTCGGCACCACCGTGACCTGGGCACACCCCGACCAGGTCACCGCCGCCCTGCGACCCGACACCGCGCTGGTCATCGTCGAGACGCCCGCCAACCCCACCCTCGCCCTCGTCGACATCGCCGCCCTCGCCACCGCCGCCGGCGACGTCCCCCTGCTCGTCGACAACACCGTCGCCACGCCCGTGCTCCAGCAACCCGCCCGCCACGGCGCCGCCCTCGTCCTGCACAGCGCCACCAAGAGCATCGGCGGACACGGCGACGTCCTCGCCGGCGCCGTCGCCTGCGACCGCCACTGGGCCACGAAACTGCGCCAGGTCCGCGCCGTCACCGGCGCGATCCTGCACCCACTCGGCGGCTACCTCCTGCACCGTGGCCTGCAGACCCTGCCGCTACGGGTCCGCGCCCAGCAGGCCACCGCCGAGAAGATCGCCGGCTGGCTCGCCGACCACCCCGCCGTACACCGGGTGCACCACCCCTCCGTGCACGACCCGGCGGCGCTGGTCGGTCGTCAGATGGCCGGACCCGGCAGCCTGCTCGCCTTCGAGGTACGCGGCGGCGCCTGCGCCGCGGCCGCCGTCGCCGGCGCCTGTCAACTGATCACCCACGCGGTGTCCCTCGGCGGCGTGGACACCCTCATCCAGCACCCCGCGTCACTCACCCACCGGCCGGTCGACGGCGACGCGAAGCCCGCCGCCGCGCTGCTGCGCCTCTCGATCGGCCTCGAAGATCCCGAGGACCTGCGCGCCGACCTCGCCCGCGCCCTCGACACGATCGCCTGATCAGCGCAGTTCGCGGTTGCCCAGCACCCGGGTCGGCGAACCCTCCCGGGCCACCCGCAGCATCGCCCGACCGATCCCGTCGGTCGTGGTCACCTGGTTCGGCAGCAGCCGCCGCAACACCGGGAACAGCGGACGCGTGACCGCGTACCCGAGCCGGTACCACCGGGTCTTCGACACCGCCCCGTACGTCGGCTGGATGTACCCGGGCCGCGCCGCGTACCCGTTGGGCAGCAGGTCGATGATCGCGTTCTCGGCCCGACCCTTCACCCGCGCCCACATCACCCGCCCCTGACCCGACGAATCGGTCCCCTGCCCCGAAACGTAGACGAACGTGACCTGCGGGCTCACCTCCGCCAACAACCGCGCCGCGGCCAGCGGATAGTCGTAGCTGACCCGCGTGTACGCGGCCTCGGCCAGGCCCAACGACGACACACCCAGGCAGTAGAAACACGCGTCCACACCGGTCAACTCGGCACGCAGCGCCGCCAACTCACCCACGTCCGCGACCGTCAACTCACGCAGCTTCGGGTCCTGCCGACCCGTCGGCCGCCGCCCGACCGTCACCACCTCCCGCACGTCATCGGCGAGCAGACACTCGCGCAGCACGCCCTGACCGACCATGCCGGTCGCACCGAAGATGACCACCCGCATCAGTTCCACCCCTGTCGACGATCCCGCCACAGGCTCCCACGGTCGGCATGACCGCCGATGCCCGGGGAAAACAGCCCCGCTGACCGAGACCGGCACAACCGGCAGGGGAGACGAACATGCCGTTCATCTCGGTGGGCACCGAAAACAACACCGCCATCGACCTCTACTACGAGGACCACGGAGCCGGCCAACCCGTCGTGCTCATCCACGGCTTCCCCTTCAACGGCGCCACCATGGAAAAGCTCGCGAATCCGCTGCTCCAGGCCGGTTACCGGGTCATCACCTACGACCGCCGCGGATTCGGCGCCTCCAGCCAACCCGACACCGGGTACGACTACGACACGTTCGCGGACGACCTCAACACCCTCATGACCGAACTGGACCTGCGTGACACCATCCTCGCCGGCCACTCCATGGGCACCGGCGAAGTGACCCGCTACCTCAGCAGGTACGGCTCCGACCGGGTCAGCCGGCGAATCCTGCTCAGTCCGCTCGCGCCGTTCCTGCGTAAGACCTCGGACAACCCCGAAGGCGTCGACGGCAGCGTCTTCGACGGCTTCAAGCAGGCCATCGCAGCCGACCGGTTCGCCTACCTCACCGCCTTCTGCACCAGCTTTTTCAACTACGACCAGACCAAGGGCAAACAGGTCAGCGAGGAAGCGTTCTGCCGCGCACGATCACCCGGTTGGCGAACCGGCAGCCGTCGGGGTGGAACAAGCCGCGCAGGAAGTCACCCGGACGCGTCGCGACGATGTCCCAGTGCCAATCGGCGAGAATGATCGGACGTTCGTGTTTCCTGCCGGGACCATGCTGGGGAAGCAGACGGATCTGTCTGATTCTTGACCTCGGGCCGGACCTTCTCGGCTCGACCTGGTGCTTGCACCAGGCCCTGACCGTCGGATACGGAAGTCTCAGACGCCTCGCAACCTCAGCGACCGTACTGCCGGCGAGGTGCTGCTGCCGCGCACGAATGCGTAGTTCAGGTGATGCACATGATGATTTTGGAACAGGCGTACGACACCTTTGGTGCCCCCGGTGGGAGTCGAACCCACACTGTCGGAGGTTTGAGCTCCGCTTCTCTGCCGGTTGGAATACGGGGACGCTTGGCCGAATGCTCTGGTGGCCTCCCATAGGTTACCTACTACGCTGAGGGCGTCGACACCCGGCTGGGCGGGTGTCGGGTTCGAACTGGTGGGGGTAGGACTCGTGGCCGAGATGCCGACGGATGCCGAGCGCAGGCGCGTACTGATCGCCGAGGACGAGGCGCTGATCCGGCTGGACCTCGCCGAGATGCTGGTCGAGGAGGGCTACGAGGTCGTGGGGGAGGCCGGTGACGGCGAGACCGCCGTCCGGCTCGCCGAGGAGCTGAAGCCGGATCTGGTCATCCTCGACATCAAGATGCCGATCATGGATGGGCTGGCCGCCGCCGAGCGGATCGCCGGCGCGCGGATCGCCCCGGTGATCATCCTGACCGCGTTCAGCCAGCGTGACCTGGTGGAGCGGGCGCGGGCCGCGGGCGCGATGGCGTACCTCGTGAAGCCTTTCCAGAAGAGCGACCTGGTCCCGGCGGTGGAGATCGCGCTGTCGCGCTACTCGGAGGTCGCGGCCCTGGAGGCGGAGGTCGCGAGCCTGACCGACCGCCTGGAGATCCGCAAGACGGTGGAGCGCGCCAAGGGCGCGCTGATGACGACGTACGGGATGACCGAGCCGCAGGCGTTCAAGTGGATCCAGCGCACGGCCATGGACCACCGGATGACCATGAAGGAGGTCGCCGAGCGGATCCTCGCGGAGACCGCCGGCGGTGAGGTGACGTCGCAGCCGACGGTCTGACCGTCGCGTCGGGGGCCGCGTCGGGTTGCCCGGATCGATAGCATCACATGCGTGTCGGTCCGGCGTGTGATCGCGGTGTTGGGGGCGGTGACCACGCTGCTCGGCGGCTGTCGGGCCGGCCGGGACGAGGGTCCTCCGGAGCCGGTCCGGCCGCGGTGGGAGGCGTCGGTTCTGCCGGTGCCGCCGGGGTCCGCGGGTCGGCTCGTCGCGCGTGACGCGACGGCCTGCGCGGGTCGGTGGTACGTGGTCGGTGCGGTGGCCGCACCCGATGGCGCGACCCGTCCGGCCGCCTGGGCCAGCGGGGATGGCCGCGCCTGGGCGTCGCTGCCGTTGCGTCCGATCAGTTACTACGGTGAGCGGGCCATCCTCTACGCCGTCGGCTGTCACGAGGGTCGGGTCGCGGTCATCGGGGCGCGGGCGGGCGGCGCGCACGGCAATCCGCGGGTCCGGACGTGGCGGCAGGACGCGGACGGCGGTCTGACCGAGGTGCCGGCGGAGTTCGAGCTGTACGGCGGGCCGGAGGCGGTGAGCGCCAGCCGCATCGCCGGTGGCGCCGGCGGGTGGTTGATCGCGGGCGCCCGCACGGGTGGTGCGGCGGTGTGGCGTTCCCCGGATGCGACCGACTTCCAGCTGGTTGATCGTGCCGCGGAGTTGGCCAGCGATGCGGCTCTGACGACACTCGCCACGGACGCGCTGGCGGTGCCGGGCGGTTGGTTGGTCGGTGGTGGGGGGCGGCCGGCGGGTCGGGCCGATCGTGATCCGTTCGTCTGGATCTCCGAGTCCGGCGTGACGTGGACCCGGTTGGCGCTGCCGGCCACCGGGGACGACGAGATCGTGCAGCGTCTCGTCCGGGTCGGGTCGGCGGTGTACGCCGTGGGGGTGCGGGGGAGCGGGTTCCAGGCGTGGGTGCGGGAGCCGGCGGGCGCGGCGTCGAGTGCCGGTACGTGGCGCGCCGTGGGGCGTTTCGGGGCGACGGGCACGGGCTCGGTGGCCGCCGTCGAGTCGGTGGCCGGCGCCGGCGCCGGCGCTGGTGGCGGGCTGCTGGCGATGACGGTGGCGGCCGGCGGGCATCGGCTGTGGCGGTCCACCGCGGGTGGCTCGTCGTGGGTGTCGGTGCCGCTGCCGGCGGACGTTTCCGCAGGTGGGGACACGTCCGCGGCAACCACTATCTGGGACGGTCGGTTGGTAATCACACTCGACGACGGAGTGGCGGCGAGGGTGTGGTTCGCGCCCTTGGGGGCCGTCTGACGGGTTGTCGACAGGTGCCGATGTGACATCTAAACGCGAGATTCCCCGCGTCTGGTAACGGTTGAGTCAATGCCGCCTACGACACCTTACGGTCAGTAGTGCTTCTGGGATAACGTCCCGCCCCAGACCGGGTGAACGGTCCGGTCCGTTGTCGCTTCGGCGTTCTGCCGGGCGACATCGGGCTTCTGGACGGAGGAGGGTTCCAGCCTTGAGGCAAAACTTCGTGCGCGTCCTCGGCAGCGTCGCCATCGCGGCGCTCATTGCCGGCGGCGCCAGCGCATGTAAAAAGGACGAGGGCACGTCGGACGGTTCCGCCAGCAAGGCGTGCGACCTCAAGATCGGTTTCTTCGGTGCGCTCTCCGGCGCCGACGCCGGCCTGGTCACCCCGATGAAGCAGGGCGCCGACCTGGCCGTGGAGAAGTACAACGCGGAGAACGCGGACTGCAAGGTCACCGTTCAGGCGTTCGACTCGCAGGGCAAGGCCGACCTGGCCGGTGGTCTGGCGACCAGCGCGGTGGCCGACACGAAGATCGTCGGCATGGTCGGCCCGGCGTTCTCCGGTGAGAGCGAGGTCGCGCTGCCGATCTTCGACACCGCGGGTCTGTCGAGCATCAGCCCGTCGGCCACGCGGCCGAGCCTCTCGACGAAGGGTTGGAAGGTCTTCCACCGGGGTGTGGGTAACGACTTCTCCCAGGGCCCGGCGATCGCCAGCTACATCAAGAACGTGCTGAAGTCGGACAAGGCGTTCGTCATCGACGACCAGTCGGCGTACGGCGCGGGTCTGGCCGACGAGGCCAAGAAGGTCCTCGGCACGGCGGTCATCGGCACCGACAAGGTCGTCGACAACGCGCAGGAGTTCGGTGCGCAGATCTCCAAGGTGAAGACCAGCGGCGCGACGGTGCTGTTCTACGCGGGTTACACCGAGGAGGCGGCGCCGTTCCTGAAGCAGCTGCGGGCTGCGGGCTGGACCGGCACGTTCATCGGTGGCGACGGCATCAACGACGCCAACATGCTGTCGGTGGCCGGTCAGAAGGACGTCGAGGGCACCATCGCGACCTGCCCGTGTGGCCCGGCGACCGCGGCCAAGGGCACCTTCGTGACCGACTTCAAGGCCAAGTACAGCGTGGACCCGGGCGTGTACGCCGACGTGTCGTTCGACCTGGCCAACATCTACCTTGAGGCGATCAAGGCTGGCAAGACCACCCGCGCCGACATCCAGGCCTTCCTCTCCACCTACAACAAGGCCGGTTCCGCTTCGGGCGTGACCTACAAGTGGGAGCCGAACGGCGAGCTGGACCCGGCTCAGGTCAAGGTGTGGGCCTTCAAGGCGACCGCCGGTGCGTGGGCTCCTGATGTGGAGATCCCGAAGGCCTGATCCCTTTCTGGGTCACAGGTTTGAGGGCGTGACGAACAGAGTTGTTTCGATGCGGCCGGGGCGTGCAACTCCGGCCGCATCGGCTAAACGCAACACCCTTCGGAGCATCGGTGGACTTTGCAGAACTCGTCCGGGGCTTCCCGGAACTGACCACAACCGGGTTGGTGCAGGGTGCGATCTACGCACTCATCGCCCTCGGCTACACCCTCGTCTACGGCGTACTTCGCCTGATCAACTTTGCGCACTCCGAGGTCTTCATGATCGGCACGTTCGGTGCCATCTGGACCTGGGCGGCCTTCGGGCTCGACAGCAACAGCGGCGCTCCGTCGGTGGGTCGCGCGTTGCTCCTGATCGCACTCGCGATCGTGGCAGCGGCGCTGCTGTCCGGCAGCGTCGCGCTGCTGATCGAGGTTACCGCCTACCGGCCGCTGCGCCGGCGCAACGCGCCGCCGCTGGCCTTCCTGATCACGGCTATCGGGGCGTCGTACGCCCTGATGGAGCTGATGGGGACGTTGACCCAGCGGCGTCAGATCGGCTCGCCGGCCCTGCTGCCCGCCGACACGTTGTTCAGCATCGGCGGCTGGAGCGTCACGCCCGTGCAGATGCTGACGTTGAGCGTGGCCATCATCATGATGGTCGGGCTGGACTGGTTCGTTAACCGCACCCGCTTCGGCAAGGGCATCCGCGCGGTCGCGCAGGACGCCAACACCGCTGCCCTGATGGGTGTCAACAAGAGCCGCGTGATCGCGCTGGTCTTCGTGCTGGGCGGTCTGATGGCCGGTGTGGCCGCTGTCTTCAGTGACATGAAGAGTGGGAACACCCGCTACAACATCGGCTTCCTGCTCGGCCTCAAGGCGTTCTCCGCCGCGGTGCTGGGCGGTATCGGCAATCTGCGCGGTGCGGCGATCGGCGGCATCATGCTCGGTCTGGTCGAGAATTACGGTTCGGCGCTGTTCGGCTCGCAGTGGCGGGACCTCATCGCCTTCGTCGTGCTGATCGTCCTGCTGATGTTCCGGCCGACCGGTCTGCTGGGCGAGTCGTTGGGGAGGGCGCGGGCATGACCGCTCTGCGAGAGCGTTGGCACTCCGCTTCGAGTGCCTTCGGTCGGCGGGTCGACGGGCTGCCGAAGTCCGCCCGGATCACCGGGTTGCTGGCCTTCGTCGCCTTCCTCTACGTCCTGCCGAACAAGTGGTTCTACGAGTACCTGAACATTCCGGGCGTGTGGATCCCGCTCTACACCACGCGCAACGACATGGCGGCGGTGCTGTTCTACTGCGCGTGGATCGTGCTGCTGTCGCTCGGTCTGAACGTGGTGGTGGGGTACGCGGGTCTGTTGGACCTGGGGTTCTTCGGCTTCTTCGCCGTCGGCGCGTACACCGTGGCGTTGTTGACGTCGCCGGAGAGCAAGCTCATCACCGAGTACAACTGGCTGGAGAGCCCGTGGCCCTGGTTGGTCACGGTGCCGATCGCGATCGCCCTGGCACTGCTGTCCGGTGTGCTGCTCGGCGCGCCGACCCTGCGTCTGCGCGGTGACTACCTGGCGATCGTGACCCTCGGTTTCGCGGAGATGATTCGGATCATCGCGAAGAACCAGGACTGGATCCTCAACGGTGACCGGGGCATCCCGCAGGTGGCGCACCCGCCGGGCAAGTACCCGGACGGGTCGGCCATCTTCCAGTTCGAGTTCAAGCCGTACTACTGGCTGCTGCTCACCGTGATCATCGGTGCCGTCTTCCTGATCCGGAACCTGGCGAACAGCCGGGTGGGTCGGGCGTGGGTCGCGATCCGTGAGGACGAGGACGCGGCGGAGCTGATGGGCGTGCCGACGTTCCGCTTCAAGCTGTGGGCGTTCGCGATCGGCGCGGCGGTCGGTGGTCTGTCCGGCACGTTGTGGGCCGGTCAGGCGAACTTCGTCAACTCGTCGACGTTCTCGTTGGAGAATTCGATTCTGGTGTTGGCGGCGGTTCTGCTCGGTGGTGCGGGCAGCATCGGCGGTGCGATCCTCGGTGGCTTCCTGGTCATCTACATTCCGGAGTGGCTGCGGTCGGTGGGTGACGTGTTCGGCCTGCCGGAGACGGCCACCGTCTTCGGTAACGACTTCGACGTGAGCCCGACGTCGTTGCGCTACTTCATCTTCGGGATTCTGCTGATCATCGTGATGATCTTCCGACCGCAGGGTCTCTGGCCGAACCGGCGGCGGGCCGCCGAGCTCAAGGACCGGCAGAAGGAGGTGGCTGTCGTTGAGTGAGCCACGGATGGGCAGCGAGCGCGACGCCACCAGCGAGCGCGACATGGCGATCGACGCGCGGACGACGGTGGGTAGCCCGCCGGAGACCTCGTCGACGCCGGACGAGAGTGCCGGCGAGCCGGCCCCGGCGGTCGACGGTCGTAAGCCGCTGTTGGAGGTCGACCACGTCACGCTGCGGTTCGGCGGCGTGGTGGCCCTCAACGACGTCAACTTCACCCTCTACGAGGGGGAGATCCTCGGGCTGATCGGTCCGAACGGCGCGGGCAAGACCACCTGCTTCAACGCGATGACGGGCGTCTACGCTCCGACGACCGGGCAGATCCGGTTCCGGGGCGAGAAGGTCAGCGGCCGTAAGCGGTTCCAGATCACCAAGCTGGGCATCGCGCGTACCTTCCAGAACATCCGGCTCTTCCCGGAGATGACGGCACTGGAGAACGTGCAGGTCGGCGCGGACGCCAACCACAAGACCAGCGTCCCGAGCGCCCTGCTGCGGCTGCCGCGGCACTGGCGGGAGGAGCGGCAGGGCAAGGAGAAGGCCCGCGAGCTGCTGGACTTCGTGGGCATCGAGGGTCGCGCCGGCGACCTGGCCCGCAACCTGTCGTACGGTGACCAGCGCCGTCTGGAGATCGCGCGAGCCCTGGCGACCGATCCCACGCTGCTCTGCCTCGATGAGCCGGCCGCCGGCTTCAACCCGGCCGAGAAGGTGGCCCTGCTGCAGCTGATCCGCAAGATCCGCGACTCGGGGGTCACCGTCCTGCTGATCGAGCACGACATGCGACTGGTCATGGGTGTGGTGGACCGGCTCGTGGTGCTGGAGTTCGGGCAGAAGATCGCCGAGGGGTCGCCGGCCGACGTGCGCGACGACCCGAAGGTGATCGCGGCCTACCTGGGAGGTGTCGAGGATGCTGCTTGAGATCGACAACCTGAAGCTGCTCTACGGCCGCATCGAGGCGTTGCACGGCATCAGCCTGCACGTGGAGCAGGGCGAGATCGTGGCCCTGATCGGCGCGAACGGCGCCGGCAAGACCACGACCATGAAGGCGATCTCCGGGCTGCACGCCATCTCCGGCGGCAGCATCCGGTTCGAGGGCACCGACGTCAGCCGGCTGCGCGCCGACCTGCGGGTGATCCGGGGGATCGGGCAGTCGCCGGAGGGCCGTGGCGTCTTTCCGGGTATGACCGTCCTGGAGAACCTGGAGATGGGGGCCTACACCCGCAGGGACAAGGCGGACATCGCCAAGGATCTGGCGATGGTGTTCGACCTGTTCCCGCGGCTGCACGAGCGTCGCAAGCAGGCCGGTGGCACGCTCTCCGGCGGTGAGCAGCAGATGCTCGCGGTGGGTCGCGCGTTGATGACCCGTCCGAAGCTGCTGCTGCTGGACGAGCCGTCGATGGGGTTGGCGCCCAAGTTGATCCAGCAGATCTTCGAGATCATCACCCGGATCAACGAGCAGGGCACCACGATCCTGCTGGTCGAGCAGAACGCCCAGCAGGCGCTGTCCCGGGCGCACCGGGGGTACGTGCTGGAGACCGGCCGGATCGTCAAGGAGGGCACCGGCCAGGAGCTCCTGCACGACCCGGCGGTCAAGGAGGCGTACCTCGGCGTGGCCTGAGTTACCCGTGCGACGGCCGGTCATCCCCCGCCGGGGGATGACCGGCCGTCGCCGTTCGGGCCGGGCGTCCGTTTTCGCCTCGGGTCGCCCGGTGCCGCAGGCCGGGGATGTCGGTGCGACGGACTAGAGTCGCTGCCGTGACAGCTACGACGCCGCGCCTGCTTCTCGTCGACGGACATTCCCTGGCATACCGGGCTTTCTTCGCCCTGCCGGTGGAAAACTTCTCCACCACGACGGGTCAGCCGACCAACGCGGTCTACGGCTTCACCTCGATGCTGATCAACGTGCTGCGCGACGAGCAGCCCACCCACATCGTCGTGGCCTTCGACGTCTCCCGCCGCTCGTTCCGCACCGAGAAGTACGCGGAGTACAAGGCCGGCCGCAGCGAGACCCCGACCGACTTCAAGGGTCAGGTCAGCCTCGTCAAGGAGGTCCTGGCCGCGCTGCAGATCCCGGTGGTGGAGATGGAGGGCTACGAGGCCGACGACATCATCGCCACGCTCGCCTGCCAGGCCCGCGACCAGGGCATGACGGTGCTGATCAGCAGTGGTGACCGGGACGCGTTCCAGCTGGTCGGCGACCAGGTCACCGTGCTCTACCCGCGCAAGGGTGTCTCCGACCTGGCGCGGATGGACCCGGCGGCGATCGAGGCGAAGTACGGCGTCGGGCCGCAGCAGTACCGCGACCTGGCCGCGCTGGTCGGCGAGACCAGCGACAACCTGCCCGGCATCCCGGGCGTCGGCCCGAAGACCGCCGCCAAGTGGATCACCACCTACGGCGGCGTGGAGGGTGTGATCGCCCGCGCCGACGAGATCAAGGGCAAGGCCGGCGACAGCCTGCGCGAGCGGCTCGCCGACGTGATCCGCAACTACGAGATCAACCGCCTCGTGTCCGACCTGGAGCTGCCGCTGCGCCCGGAGGACACCCGGTGGACCGGTTGGGACCGGGAGGCGGTGCACCAGGTCTTCGACACCCTGGAGTTCCGCATCCTGCGCGACCGCCTCTACCAGTATCTGGAGGCCGTCGAGCCGGAGGCCGAGTCCGGGTTCGACCTCACCGGGGCGGTGCTCACCGAGCCCGGCGCACTGGCCGGTTGGCTGGCCACCCACGCGCCCGCCGGCACCCCGGTCGGCTTGGCGGTCACGCTCGACACCGGCCCCAACCGTCGGCACACCGCGTCGATCACCGGTCTGGCCCTGGCCACCGCCGGTGGCGCGGCGGCCTGGGTCGACCCGGCCGGGCTCGACGCGACCGACGAGGGCGCCCTGGCCGGCTGGCTGGCCGACGCGCAGCGGCCCAAGGTGCTGCACGACAGCAAGCCCGCCGTGCTGGCCTGCGCCGCGCACGGCTGGGAGTTGGCCGGCATCCAGCGCGACACCCAGATCGCCGCGTACCTGGCCCGTCCCGACCAGCGCTCCTACGACCTGACCGACCTGGCACTGCGCTACCTGCACCGGGAGCTGCGCGTCGACGTACCGGAGTCCGGCCAGCTGACCCTCGACGGGCTGGGTGACGAGGGCGTGGTCGAGCAGAACCTGATGCTCCAGGCCCGCGCCACCCTCGACCTGGCCGACGCGATCGACGCCGAGCTGTCCCGCGACGGTGAGCAGTCCGCCCGGCTGATGGCGGGGGTGGAGCTGCCGCTGATGCGGGTCCTCGCCGGCATGGAGCGCACCGGCATCGCCGCCGACACGCACTACCTCTCCGAGTTGGAGGCGCACTTCGCCGCCGAGGTGAAGGCCGCCGCGCAGGGCGCGTACGAGGCGGTGGGTCGGGAGTTCAACCTGGGCTCGCCCAAGCAGCTGCAGGAGATCCTCTTCACCGAGCTGGGCCTCCCCAAGACCAAGAAGATCAAGACGGGGTACACCACCGACGCCGACGCCCTGCAGTGGCTCTACGCCCAGCAGCCGCACCCGGTGCTGGCCCACCTGCTGCGCCACCGCGACGTCGCCAAGCTCAAGTCGACCGTGGACGGTCTGCTCAAGTCGGTCTCCGACGACGGCCGCATCCACACCACGTTCAACCAGACGGTGGCCGCCACCGGGCGGCTCTCCTCCACCGAGCCCAACCTGCAGAACATCCCGATCCGCACCGAGGAGGGCCGGCGGATCCGCCGGGCGTTCGTGGTCGGCGAGGGGTACGAGTGCCTGCTCACCGCCGACTACAGCCAGATCGAGATGCGCATCATGGCGCACCTCTCCTCCGACGACGCGCTGATCGACGCGTTCAACTCCGGCGCCGACTTCCACGCCGCCACCGCGTCGTCGGTGTTCGGGGTGCCGGTCGACGAGGTCACCCCCGACCAACGTCGCAAGATCAAGGCGATGAACTACGGCCTGGCGTACGGGCTGAGCGCTTTCGGCCTGTCCCAGCAGCTCGGCATCAACACCGAAGAGGCGCGCGGGCTGATGGAGAACTACTTCGCCGGTTTCGGCGGAGTCCGCGACTACCTGCACCAGGTGGTCGCCAAGGCCCGCCAGGACGGCTACACCTCGACCATCCTCGGTCGCCGCCGCTACCTGCCCGACCTGGTCAGCGACAACCGCCAGCGCCGCGACATCGCCGAGCGGATGGCCCTCAACGCCCCGATCCAGGGCTCGGCTGCGGACATCATCAAGGTGGCGATGCTGCACGTCGACACCGCGCTGGGCGAGGCCGGGCTGCGCTCGCGGATGCTGTTGCAGGTGCACGACGAGCTGGTCTTCGAGGTCGCCCCCGGTGAGCGCGAGGCGCTGGAGGCGCTGGTCCGGCGCGAGATGGGTGGGGCGTACCCGCTGTCGGTGCCGCTGGAGGTGTCGGTGGGCGAGGGCCGGGACTGGAACAGCGCGGATCACTGATCCTCTGGTCGGTGCGGGGGTTCCGGGGCAGCCCGAGCCACTCCGGGCGGTCAGGCGTGATCCCTGCGTGGGTCGGGCTGCCCCGGAACCCCGACCTGGGCACTCCGGGCCCGTTGCTGCCGGCCGGCGCCTCGGTGTGCTCGTGGGACGCTGGCCTGCGGTTTACTTCATGGGGTCGTGGCCCCAGTTCATGAGGGACCAGCGCCACTTCGTGTCGCGGACGGCGCCGGACGGGCGCTGGGCCATGTGCCGGCGCACGTAGCCGACCACCTTGCGCATGTGCTTGTAGTCGCCGTCGGACAGGTCGGCACGTTTCCGGCGCAACAGGTTGATGATCTTCCGGCCGGATTCGTGCCCGACCGACTCACCACCGCCGGATCGGCCGCCCTTGTGCCAGCCGACCTGTTTCGACTCGTCCGTCTCCAGCCAGGTGGACAACTCACCGGGCTTCATGTTCACCGCCTCGGTGAACTCCCGGTAGGTGTCCCGGCCGTCGTCACCTCTGCTCATGACGCGGCACCTCGGGGCGGTGGGCCGACCAGGAGACGTGGTCGCCCTTGTGGAACCTCTGTTCGGCCATGCCCTCGGCTACCCGACCCCGTTGCGGCGAAACGACTACGGGGTTATCTCGGCGGTCGGCAGTTTGATGTCGAACGGCTCGGTCATCTCGACCACGTCGGCGCCGTCGGCGACCAACTCGTACTGCCGCTCACCGCCGGGCCCGACCCGATCGCCGATCCGGTACGCGTAGACGTGCACACCCCACGCCGGCACGATGCAACAGCACGTCGGGCTGTCGGCTCGTGTTGTGGCTGAGCCGCACACCGATGGGTGCGACGCGCTCACGCCTCGGGCTTCTCGGTGACGAAGATGGCGGTGCCCGGGAAGAGCCGTCCGCGCAGCGGGCTCCACTGCCCCCAGATCCCCTCGTGCCCCTGCGGCCACTCCGGCTCCACCAGGTCCAGCAGCCGGAACCCGGCGCCGACCAGCTCGCGGATCCGGTCGCCGAGGGTGCGGTGCTGCTCGACGTAGGTGGCCACGCCGGATTCGTCCTGCTCCACGTACGGGGAGCGGTCGAAGTACGAGTGCACGGCCGTCAGGCCGCCCTCGCCGGGGTCGTCGAGGAAGATCCACCGCATCGGGTGGGTCACCGAGAACACCCACCGGCCACCCGGGCGCAGCACCCGGTGCACCTCGGCGAGCAGCGCCGCCGAGTCGTCCACGAACGGGATCGCGCCGAACGCGGTGCAGGCCAGGTCGAACGACCGGTCGGCGAACGGCAGGGCGAGGGCGTCGGCCTGCACCAGCGGTACGCGTACCCCGGTGCGGTCGGCGGCCTCGGCGGCGTGCCGCAACATGCCGGCGGACAGGTCGACGGCGACCGGTCGGGCGCCCTGGGTGGCGAGCCAGCGGGCGGCGGCCGCGGCGCCGGCGCCCACCTCCAGCACCCGCCGCCCCGACAGGTCGCCGAGCAGCCGGGCGTCGGCCTCGCGCAGGCCCTCGGGGCACCAGACGAAGTCCACGTCGCCGAGGAACGCGCCGTGCTCGGCCTGGTAGTCGTCGGCGTCGGTGTCCCACCAGCCGCGGTTGGCGCGCCGAACCTCGGCGTCACCCACCCGGCGCCGGGTCACCCGGCTGTCGTCATCCACGCGCCCACGCTAGGCCCCACCCACCCGGTGTGGGGCGGCGGCGCGTCCACGATCTGCGCGACGCCCTTCGCGAGGGGGCGGCCAACAGTGCCTCTGGGGCCGGTGTGACGCACGAGACAGCAGGGACGGATTCCGGGCGATTGTTCGGCTTTCGCAGGTCATCGCATCCAGAGAAGCCGGGAGGGCTTGCACGCTGTGGTAATGCGCACGGTAGGCTAGACGATGCGCTCGCGGATCGCGTTGCCTCGGCAGGGAGCAGGTGCGCGGTCGACGGAACCACATCATGATCTCACTAGGCGATCGTTCGGTGTGCCCGGCGACGGATCCGCTGGCGCGAACAGGTCACCGCGACACACCAGCCTGCTGTGACAACCCACCGACCGGAGCAACCGCCCACATGACGAGCAGCATCGAGGCCCCCTCGAGCGCCACCCGGGTCACCCACGACGATCTCGGTTCCGAGGAGGCTTTCCTCGCCGCGATCGACGAGACCATCAAGTACTTCAACGACGGCGACATTGTCGAAGGCACCGTCGTCAAGGTCGATCGGGACGAGGTCCTGCTCGACATCGGCTACAAGACCGAGGGTGTCATCCCCTCTCGGGAGTTGTCGATCAAGCACGACGTGGACCCCGCCGAGGTTGTGACGGTTGGTGACCACATCGAGGCCCTGGTCCTCCAGAAGGAGGACAAGGAGGGTCGTCTGATCCTCTCCAAGAAGCGGGCACAGTACGAGCGGGCCTGGGGCACGATCGAGAAGATCAAGGACGAGGACGGCGTCGTCCGCGGTTCGGTCATCGAGGTGGTCAAGGGCGGCCTCATCCTCGACATCGGGCTGCGCGGCTTCCTGCCCGCCTCCCTGGTCGAGATGCGTCGTGTGCGCGACCTGCAGCCGTACGTCGGGCGGGAGCTCGAGGCCAAGATCATCGAGCTGGA
Organism: Micromonospora sp. WMMD710; assembly: GCF_029626045.1. Classification (NCBI taxonomy): domain Bacteria; kingdom Bacillati; phylum Actinomycetota; class Actinomycetes; order Micromonosporales; family Micromonosporaceae; genus Micromonospora; species Micromonospora sp. WMMD710. Next base: position 793,177 of record NZ_JARUBD010000001.1, read on the forward strand.
CAAGAACCGCAACAACGTGGTCCTGTCCCGCCGGGCCTGGCTGGAGCAGACGCAGTCCGAGGTGCGCACCGAGTTCCTCAACAAGCTGCAGAAGGGCCAGGTCCGCAAGGGCGTCGTGTCCTCGATCGTCAACTTCGGCGCCTTCGTGGACCTCGGCGGCGTCGACGGTCTGGTGCACGTCTCCGAGCTGTCCTGGAAGCACATCGACCACCCGTCCGAGGTCGTCGAGGTGGGCCAGGAGGTCGAGGTCGAGGTCCTGGACGTCGACCTGGACCGCGAGCGCGTCTCCCTGTCGCTGAAGGCGACGCAGGAGGACCCGTGGCGGCAGTTCGCCCGCACCCACGCGATCCAGCAGATCGTGCCGGGTAAGGTCACCAAGCTGGTTCCGTTCGGTGCGTTCGTCCGGGTGGACGACGGCATCGAGGGCCTGGTCCACATCTCCGAGCTGGCCGAGCGCCACGTGGAGATCCCGGAGCAGGTCGTCCAGGTCGGCTCCGAGGTCATGGTCAAGGTCATCGACATCGACCTGGAGCGCCGCCGGATCTCGCTGTCGCTCAAGCAGGCCAACGAGGGCTTCGTCGAGGGCGAGGAGCACTTCGACCCGACCCTCTACGGCATGGCCGCGACGTACGACGCCGAGGGCAACTACATCTACCCGGAGGGCTTCGACCCGGAGACGGGCGAGTGGCTCGAGGGGTACGACAAGCAGCGCGAGACCTGGGAGAACCAGTACGCCGAGGCCCGTCAGCGTTGGGAGGCCCACACCAAGCAGGTGCAGACCTCTCGTGCCGCCGACGCCGAGGCCGCTGCCAACCCGGCTCCGGCCGTCCCGGCCGCCGGTGGCACCACCTCCTCCTCGTCCAGCCCGGCCCCGAGCCGGCAGGCCGAGGAGCCGGCCGGCACGCTGGCCACCGACGAGGCGCTCGCCGCACTGCGGGAGAAGCTCGCCGGCGGTAAGTGACCCGCTGAACGACGACAGGCCCCGTCCCCCGCGATCTTCGGATCGCCCGGGGGCGGGGCCTTCGCCGTGCCTGCTGCCCCAACTCGCCCGGAGCGGGTGGGTTTGGCGGCGGGGCTGGTGATCCGGTTGACTGGTCCGGTGCTGAGGGTGGGATTGACCGGTGGGATCGGGTCGGGCAAGAGCGCGGTGGCCGCACGGCTCGTCGAACGGGGAGCGGTGCTCATCGACGCCGACCAGATCGCCCGGGAGGTCGTCGCACCGGGCAGTGACGGCCTGGCCGAGATCGTCGCCACCTTCTCCGAGCGGGTGCTGGACGCCGACGGCGCGTTGGACCGGGCCGCGCTGGGCGCGGTGGTGTTCGCCGATGAGGCGGCCCGCCGCCGGCTGGAGGCGATCACCCATCCTCGGGTCCGGGCCCGTACCGCCGAGCTGACGGCCGCGGCGGCACCCGACGCGATCGTCGTCAACGATGTGCCGCTGCTGGTCGAGGTCGGGCTCGCGCCCACGTACCACCTGGTGGTCGTCGTGCAGGCGGCCGTGCCGACCCGACTGGAACGGTTGGTGCGGGCCCGGGGGATGGACCGCGCGGACGCCGAGCGGCGGATCGCCGCGCAGGCCGATGACGCCCGCCGCCGGGCGGCGGCGGACGTGGTGCTGACCAACGACGCGACCCTGGCGGCGCTGCACGCCGCCGTCGACGGGCTCTGGGAGCAGCGGCTGCTGCCCTACGAGCGCAACCTGCGGGCGCGGCGGGTGGTGCCGGCGACCCGGGCCGACGTGGCCGAGGCGGACCCGAGCTGGCCCGCGCAGTACGACCGGTTGGCCGCCCGGATCCGGCACGCGCTCGCCCCGGCCGAATACCGGATCGACCACATCGGCCCGACCGCGGTGCCCGGTCTCGCCGCGGATGACGTCATCGACGTGCAGGTGGCCCTCCCGCACCTCGCCGACGCCGACGGGCCACTCACCGACCGGCTGGCGGCCGCCGGTTTCCCCCGGGTGCCGGGGCAGTGGTGGGACGATCCGCGCCCGGCCGGCAGTGGCCGCTGGGAGAAGCGGCTGCACGGCAGCGCCGACCCGGGCCGTCCGGTACGCCTGCACGTGCGGGCGGCCGACTCGCCGGGGTGGCGGTACGCGCTGCTGATGCGCGACCACCTGCGGGCCGACCCGGATCAGCGGTCCGCGTACCTGCTGCTCAAGCGGGAGCTGGTCGACGCGGCGCCGAACGCCGGCGGTTCGGGGACGGCGCGCGACCCGTGGTTCGACGAGGAGTACCTGCGCGCCGAGCAGTGGGCCGCGCAGACCGGCTGGCGGCCCTGAGGGGTCAGCGGGCGGTGGCCGGGGGGTGGGGCGCCGGGCCCAGCCGGGGCATGACGCCGGGGCTGAGGTCCACCTGGGCCCACGTGCCGGCGCCGGTGTGCAGCTCCAGCCGACGCAGTGACCCGTCCCGGTCGATCCAGTAGCGCACCTGCCCGTCGGTGGCGCGCAGCTCGATGACGTCCACGGTCCGCCTGTCGGTGACGTCCTCGCGTACCCGCAGGGCCGCGCCGCGCTGCGCGGCCGTTCCGGCCGAGATCACCGCGCCGGCCAGCACCGCCAGCTCGTCCGTGCCGGAGCGGGCGAACCGCCAGGCCCCGGCGGGCGGTGGCATGGGTGGCCGCCCCGGCGTCTCGGCCGTCCCGCCGCCGCCGGCCGCGGCCGGCACGTCGGTGCGGGCCAGGCCCGTCGCGTCGCGCCAGAGCAGGGTCCGGCGATCGGGTACGCCGAGGTCGGCGACCGCCAGGTACGCGGTGCGGGTGGTCCAGCTCAACCAGCCGGTGCCCCGCAGGTTGGTGTCGGTGCCCACCGGTGCGGTCAGGGTCAGCGTGGCGCCGCCGCCCTGGGCCCGCAGTCGGGCGGGTAACCGGTCCAGTCGGTGTCGTTCGGCGTCGGTGAGGGCACGGGGGAGCCCGGGCCGGCCGCCGAGCGCGTCCACCGGGCGCAGTGTCGGCCGGTCAGCCCGGTTGAGGGTCACCGTGACCGGGCCGACGCCGGGCAGCCGGGTGACCAGCTTGTGCAGCCGGGCGTCCTGGTCGAGCCAGTAGCGGGGTTGCCCGTCGCCCGGTGCCGCCGTGCCGGTCGGTGTCGCGGCGGGGGAGGGGGTCGCGGCGGGCAGCGGTGCCGCGAGGACGTCCACCGGGCCGGCCGCGATGGTCTCCCGGGCGATCCAGCGGCCCACCGCCGGGGCCGGGTCGGGGCGGTCCGCGGCGAGGCCGAGGAGCAGGTCGAGCACCGGTGCCAGGCCGGTGCCGGGTGTCAGGTGGTGCAGCCGCCAGCGGTCGACCGGCGGCACCAGGGGAGGCGCGGCGGGGGTGGGTACCGCCGCCGGGTCCGGCCGGATCACCAGCGCTGGGCCGACGCTCTGCAGCAGGCCCCGTTCGGCGCCCGCGCCCGGCCCGCCCACGTCCAGGTAGAGCAGCGGCCGTGACCAGTCCACCCAGCCCACCAGTTCGGTGCGCGCGGCGCCGGTGCCGGCGGTGACGCGGATCCCGGCGCGCAGGTCCCGGAGGTTGGTGACCCGCATCGCGGCCAGCCGCTCGCCCTCGCCGACGGTGATCGGTCGGGCCGGCTCGGGCGGGTCGGGAGCCCAGCTCAACAACCCGATGACCAGCGCCGTCGCGGACGTCACCGCGGTCAGGCCGAGCAGCAGCAGCACCGTGCGCCGTCGACGGGCGGGCGGGGTCGGGCCGGCGGTGCCGTCGGGCCGGGACGCGTCCCCGGAGTCGGTGCCGGGTGCCGGGTGCGCAGAGGTGTCCACGGATGTGAAACGGGTGGCGCGCGAGGGGGTGACGAGCAGGGGCGCTCGCGGCGGCCGGTCTGCGCCTCGAGCGCGACCACACGGGCGCGCACGCCGGACATGCCGGGTGCTGCGACCCGCAGTGCCGGGGGCGGCCGGCCGTGATGACGGCCTGGCCACCGGCCCGGTCGGCCGCCGCGAGCGGCCTACGTCGAGAGCCTAACGCCGGTGACATGTGCCACACAATGGGAATATTGAAGCTGATCACGTACCCGCCGTGACGGCCGATCCTGTCGGACCTCGGGCGTACCGTTGAGGGTATGGCGCTCGACATTCCCCGGCTCGACAGCCGCTTCCAGGTCGTCAGTGAGTTCCAACCGGCCGGTGACCAACCGGCCGCCATCGACGACCTTGAGCGCAGGGTGCGGCGCGGTGACCGTAACACGGTGCTGCTCGGCGCGACCGGCACCGGCAAGAGCGCCACGACGGCGTGGTTGATCGAGCGGTTGCAGCGTCCGACCCTGGTGCTCGCACCCAACAAGACGCTCTGCGCGCAGCTGGCCAAGGAGTTCAGCGAGCTGCTGCCGCACAACGCGGTCGAATACTTCGTCTCGTACTACGACTACTACCAGCCCGAGGCGTACATTCCGCAGACCGACACCTACATCGAGAAGGACTCCTCGATCAACGAGGAGGTCGAGCGGCTGCGGCACTCGGCGACGATGTCGCTGCTCACCCGCCGCGACGTGATCGTGGTGGCGACCGTCTCGGCGATCTACGGTCTGGGCACCCCGGAGGAGTACCTGGACCGGGCGGTCAAGGTCAAGATCGGCCAGGAGCTGGACCGTGACCAGTTGCTGCGCCGGCTGGTCGACATCCAGTACACCCGCAACGACATGGCCTTCCAGCGGGGCACGTTCCGGGTCCGGGGCGACACCCTGGAGATCATTCCGGCGTACGAGGAGCTGGCGGTCCGCATCGAGCTGTTCGGTGACGAGGTGGAGAAGCTCTACTACCTCAACCCGTTGACGGGCGACGTCGTACGCGAGGTCGACCAGCTGGTGATCTTCCCGGCGACGCACTACGCGGCCGGCCCGGAGCGGATGGAGCGGGCCATCCGCGACATCGAGGCGGAGCTCGCCGAGCGGCTGGCCGAGCTGGAGCGTCAGGGCAAGCTGCTGGAGGCGCAGCGGCTGCGCATGCGCACCACCTACGACATCGAGATGATGCGCCAGGTGGGCTTCTGCTCCGGCATCGAGAACTACTCGATGCACATGGACGGGCGGCTGCCCGGCAGCCCGCCGCACTGCCTGCTCGACTACTTCCCGGACGACTTCCTCACCGTGGTCGACGAGTCGCACGTGACCATCCCGCAGATCGGCGGCATGTACGAGGGTGACGCGTCGCGCAAGCGGATGCTGATCGACCACGGTTTCCGGCTGCCCAGCGCGGCCGACAACCGGCCGCTGCGCTTCGACGAGTTCCTGGAGCGGGTCGGCCAGATGGTCTACCTCTCCGCGACGCCCGGCCCGTGGGAGCTGGAGCAGGCCCAGGGCGAGTTCGTCGAGCAGGTCATCCGCCCCACCGGCTTGATCGACCCGGAGGTCGTGATCAAGCCGACCAAGGGCCAGATCGACGACCTCATGCACGAGATCAAGCTGCGCACCGAGAAGGACGAGCGGGTGCTGGTCACCACGCTGACCAAGAAGATGGCCGAGGATCTGTCGGACTATCTGCTCGAGAACGGCATCCGGGTGCGCTACCTGCACTCGGAGGTGGACACGCTGCGTCGGGTGGAGTTGTTGCGCGAGCTGCGCAAGGGCGACTACGACGTGCTGGTCGGCATCAACCTGCTCCGCGAGGGTCTGGATCTGCCCGAGGTGTCGCTGGTGGCGATCCTCGACGCCGACAAGGAAGGCTTCCTGCGCAGCGGCCGCTCGCTGATCCAGACCATCGGCCGGGCCGCCCGTAACGTCTCCGGGCAGGTGCACATGTACGCCGACAAGATCACCCCGTCGATGGCGGCGGCGATCGACGAGACCGATCGGCGTCGGGCCAAGCAGATCGCGCACAACGAGGCCAACGGCATCAGCCCGGAGCCTCTGCGCAAGAAGATCCACGACATCCTGGACGACATCTACCGCGAGGCGGAGGACACCGAGAACTCGCGGGTCGGCGGCGCGGTCCGCCAGCTGTCCCGCGGCAAGGCGCCGGTGAAGGAGACGCGCAGTCGCAGCCGTGCCGGTGCCGCCACCCCCTCACGGGAGGGGATGGCCCGTGCGGATCTCGCCCAGCTCATCCAGGAGCTCAACGATCAGATGCTGGCCGCCGCCCGCGAGCTGCAGTTCGAGCTGGCGGCCCGGATCCGCGACGAGGTGGCCGACCTGAAGAAGGAGCTGCGCGGCATGGACGCCGCCGGCGTGAAGTGACGACCAACCCGGCGGCGACGCCCCGCGTGGGCGTGGCCGGTCGGGGCGCGGGAAGGGTGGTCCGAGGTTGACAGCGGGGGCGCCGGTCGACGACGAGCTGGTCCTCGGGCTGCCCGAGGTCCGGTTGCGCCCGTTCGTGGACCGGTACATCGGCTACCGGGAACGCGCGGACGTGCCGCTGGTCCGTCGGGAGACGGCCGGCGTCTTCGTGGTGCTGATCCTGGGTTGGGGCGCCCCCCCTGGACGTGACCGACCCGCGCAGCGCGGAGCGGGGCGTCCAGCGGACGGACTCGTTCGTGGCCGGCACGTTCGACGGCTGGTGCACCACCCGCACGGTGGGTGTGGGGGAGGGGGTCGAGCTGCTGCTGTCGCCGCTGACCGCCCGTCGACTCCTCGGTCTGCCGCTGGGTCCAGTCGCACCTCATCCGGGACTTCCACCAGTTCGCCGGTGCCACTCCGGCGGCACTGCTCGCCGCACGCTCAGCGGGCTGACGCGCCCGCCGGCGGGCCGGTCCCGCCGGGACGCCGGGCCGAGGTCACATTCGTCCAATCGGGAGTGGGCCGCGGGCTGGAGACTGGTCGCATGCGAACCGTCTATCCGATCCTCCGGTATCCCGATCCCCGATCCGCGATCGACTGGCTCTGCTCCGCCTTCGGCTTCCAGGTGCACGCCGTGCACGAGGCGCCCGACGGCACGGTCGCGCACGCCGAACTCGTCCTTGAGACCGGCATGGTCATGCTGGGCCCGCGGGCTGACGCCGCGCCTCGACCGGCCGACGACGACTGGTCGGTCTACGTGGCGGTGCCCGACGTCGACGCCCACTGCGCCCGGGCCCGCGCCGCCGGCGCGCAGATCACGCAGGAGCCGTACGACACCGACTACGGCTCCCGCGACTACACCGCCCGCGATCTCGCCGGCACCCTGTGGGCGTTCGGCACGTACCGGCCCTGACCAGCGCGGACGCCGGCCGGAGCGGCACGGGGCGCGCCCGGCCCGGCGACCGTCAGCCGTACCGGCAGACCGGGGTCCGCCGCAGCCGGGGCGGGTCCGGACGCGTGGCGGTGCGGAAACCGTTCGGTTGCGGTGCGCGAGCAAGGTATTGCACTGGGTGATCGTCCTGCGTACTCTCCCTCGGTGGGGAGGCCGGGATGCCGCTGCCAACAAGTCCTGTCATTCGACGAGTCCGCCTGGGTGCTGAACTGCGCCAGTTGCGCCGACGTGAGGCACTGACCCTGGAACAGGTCTGCGACCGGCTGGGCTGGGCCTCGACGTCGAAGCTGTCCCGCATCGAGCTGGGTCAGAGCCGACCGGACCTCGCCGACGTGCTGGACCTGCTGGACGTCTACCAGGTGCCGTCGCCGGCCCGCGACGCGCTGATCGTGATCGCCCGGGACGCGGCCACCAGCCGTGGCTGGTGGAAGACGCTCGGCGAGATGAGCGAGCGGCAGCGGACGTACGCCGAGCTGGAGGCCGGTGCCGCCCACATCGTCGAGTACCAGCCCGCGGTCGTGCCGGGGTTGCTGCAGACGCCGTCGTACGCCCGGTTGCGGGTCGCCGCGGGCGCCCTGCTCACGCCCGAGGTCGACATCGAGGCGGACGTGCGCGCCCGGGCGCTGCGGCAGGAGGTGCTGCGTCGGACCGACCCGCCGCGCTACACGGCGGTGCTCGCCGAGGCGGCCTGCGACCCGGGTGACCTGCCGGTCGCGGTGTGGCGTGAACAGCTGCGGCACCTGGTCACCGTGACCGGGCTGGCCCACGTGACGGTGCGGCTGCTGCCGCGCGGGGCGGCCGGCAGCGGCCTGCACCCGCTCACGCCGTACTCCTGGTATGCCTTTCCCGACCCGGCGGACCCGCGGACGGTGATGCTGGAGGCGCTGACCACCGACGTCCGGTTGGCGACGGTGCTGGACGTCGACCGGTACGAGCGGATGACCGAGGCGCTGCTGGCGGCGGCGCTGTCACCGGAGGAGACGATCACCGCGCTGGCCCGCCGCGTCGGCGAGTGACCCGGCGCGGGCACGACGGCGCGTCGCGCGGCCACCGGGCCCGGCGCCCCCGAGCCCGTCGGGACCGGCGGCCGGCGCGTGCGCAGGCACGCTAACCGGGGGGTACGACAGCTCCACTCAGGCCGGTACGTCGACGAAATGCTCGACCACGGGCGGCCCCGCGAAGTGCGGGCCGATCAGGGCGCGCCACTGCGCGAACCGCTCGGTGGCCCGGAAGTTCTCCTCGTGCGCCTCGACCGAGTCCCATTCGACCAGCAGCACGAACCGGGTCGGGGACTCGATGCCCCGGGTCATCCGCACTGACCGGCAGCCGGTCGCCCCGGCGAGGACCGGGTGGCCCTGGGCGTACGCGGCGGCGAACGCGTCCTCGTGTCCGGGCAGTACGTCGATCAACGCGACCTCAAGCACCATGCCCGCAGCCTCCCACGGCACGGGGACGCCGTGGTGGCGCGGGGTCCACTCGCGGACCCCGACACACTAGCCTCCTAGGAGGCGCTGGCGGGTGTGTCGCGCTGCGCTATTCCCGCCGGGGAGGGTGTGCGGTGCCACCGGCTGCCCGGGGTGTGATCACGGCGCGTGGTGGGGAAGAATGGTCCCCGAGGAGGGGAGTATTCCCTCGCGACGGAGTCGTCAGCACGGTCGATCGCCGGAACCCCGGCGTCCCGACCCGGCGCCGTCGGTCGTCACCCGTTCGCGGGTGGCGGCGGAAGAGACCTCCGACAGTCACCAGAGTTGGCGTCAACGGCACACCGGCCTTCGCGGAGGCGTACGGTGTGCCCGACGCCGCGTGTCTGCCGGAGGAATGAACGTTGGACGTGTCCGGATTGGTGTGGGCGGGGACTCTCGTCGCACTGACTGCGGTTCTGCTCGTCGACCTGTTGATCATCGGTCGGCGTCCGCATGAGCCGAGTGTGCGGGAGTCGAGCCTCTGGGTCGCGTTCTACGTCGGCCTGGCACTGCTCTTCGGCGCTGGCGTCTGGTTGGCCTCCGGGGCCAGTTCGGCGGGGCAGTTCTACACCGGCTGGCTCACCGAGTACAGCCTCTCGGTGGACAACCTCTTCGTCTTCGTGATCATCATGGCCCGCTTCGGGGTGCCCCGGCAGTACCAGCAGAAGGTGCTGCTCGTCGGCATCGTGCTGGCCCTGGTGATGCGCGGCGGGTTCATCGCCGCCGGCGCCGCGTTGATCTCCCAGTTCTCCTGGGTCTTCTACATCTTCGGCGCGTTCCTGATCTACACGGCCGTCAACCTGGCCCGCCAGGGTGAGCCGGACGAGGACGAGTTCTCCGAGAACCTGCTGATCCGGTGGAGTCGCCGGGCGCTGCCGATCTCCAAGGGCTACGACAGCGCGAAGCTGATGACCCACGAGAACGGCCGGCGGCTGTTCACCCCGATGCTCATCGTGATGATCGCCATCGGCACCACCGACCTGATCTTCGCTCTGGACTCGATCCCGGCGATCTTCGGCATCACCCAGGAGCCGTACCTGGTCTTCACCGCGAACGTGTTCGCGCTGATGGGCCTGCGGCAGCTCTACTTCCTGCTCGGCGGCCTGCTCGACCGGCTGATCTACCTGAGCTACGGCCTCGCCGTCGTGCTCGGCTTCATCGGGGTCAAGCTGGTGCTGGAGGCCCTCGCCGACAACAACCTGCCGTTCATCAACGGTGGGGAGCACGTCGGCTGGGCGCCGCACATCCCGATCTGGCTCTCGCTGCTGGTCATCCTCGGCACGTTGGGCGCCGCCACCGCCGCCAGCCTGATCAAGTCCTCCCGGGACCGCCGCCGCGAGTTGGCCGACGCCCGACGCTGATCCCGGCGCCGGCCGGGTGCCCGAAGGTGCCCGGCCGGTCAGACCCGGTGCGCGCCCACCAGGGTGGCGGTGCGATCTGCCGGCAGGGCCTCCTCGATGACCCGCCGTCGCCGGTAGCAGGCGTGCAGCATCCGCCGGTGCTCGCCGCCCGGGGTCGCGGTGACGATCCCGATGTGGTGGATCTTTCGGCCGGGGCGGGCGAAGAAGTAGAGGTCGCCGGGCCGTTCCGCGCCGAGTGGCAGCGGAGAGGTGGCGACCGCCTGGTCGTCGGCGTCGCGGGGCAGCAGGACCCCGAAGCGCCGCCACGCCAGGTGCACCAGCCCCGAACAGTCGATGCCGTACGCGGAGAGCCCACCCCAGACGTACGCCACGTTTAGCAGTCGCTGGGCCACGGCGAGCGCCTGCTCGGCGCTCGGCGGCTCGCTCGACGGTGGGGCGAGCTGGCTGTCGGGCAGCCAGAGTGGGGCGGCCTGGCCGGGAACGTGCACCGGCTGCCAGCCGTCGCGGGCCGGGCCGGCCGGGACGAGACGCGTCCCGACGACCACGCCGGGCACCACGACCGGACCGTGCGGTGCGGCGCGCAGCTCGGTGACCGTGGCGTCCACCACCAGCGGGTCGCCGGCGACGGTCGGGTCGGCAGGGGTCACCTGGTCGGCGGGGAGCCAGCCCGGGTAGCCCCGTGGGTCCAGTTTGGCGGCGGGCTGCTCGACGGCGACCACCCGGGCCCAGCCGTCCGGGCGTAGTTCGGTGACGAGGACCCGTTCACCGAGCAGGAGTTGGCTCAGGACGCAGTCGCCGACCTGCTGGTCGGTGTCCATGCCGGAGATCCAGGCCGGGATGTCGGCGCCGGCGCTGAGCGCCGGGCCGTCGATCGGGCGGACCGCCTCGGGAGAGGTCCACAGGGTGGCCACCGCGACCCGGACGAGGGCCTCGCGGCCCGGTTGCAGCTGCACGTCAACCCCCAGCTCGATCGGCTGTTCCGGGAAACCCTATGAAAGAAACCAACGATCATCAACTGCGGCTCTGAACCTTAGCTTCAGTCAGGCCGGAAATGCCCAGGCCAGGCGCGTCCGGCAACACCACGGTCGCCCCCTCGTAGCGAATCCCACCCTGCACCGGTGACCAGGCCAGCCACCAGGCGGCGTCCAGGTCGGCGACGGCCGTGGTGCCGTACGCGGCGACCAGACTCGCCGCCGCGCCGATGCCGACCTGACTCTCCATCATCGACCCGACCACCGTGCCGAGGCCGTGCGCGGCGGCCAGCTCCAGCAGGGTGCGCGCCGGCTGGAGCCCGCCACACTTGGCCAGCTTGACGTTCACCATGTCGGCCGCCCGGCGACGGATCACCTCCACCAGGTCGCGCACCCCGAAGACCGCCTCGTCGGCCAGGATTGGCACGGATACCCGGTCGCTGACCCAGGCCAACCCGTCCAGGTCCCAGCGTGCCACCGGCTGCTCGACCAGCTCCACGTCGAGCCCGGCGTCCTCGATGCCGCGGATCACCCGGACCGCCTCCCGGGGCGTCCATCCCTGGTTGGCGTCCAGCCGGATCCGGACCCCGGCGCCGACCGCCGCGCGCACGGCCCGCACCCGGTCCAGGTCACCGGCCGCGTCGGTGCCGACCTTGAGCTTGAGCACGGCGAAGCCGTCGGCCTGCCGCTGCCGCGCGGCCGCCGCCAGGTCGACCGCGTCGCCCGCCGCGAGGGTCACGTCCGTCGGCACCCGCAGCGTCGTGCCACCCAGCAGACGCACCAGGGGTACGCCCAGGCGTCGGGCCGCCAGGTCGTGCAGAGCGACGTCCAGCGCCGCCTTCGCGGCCTCGTTACCGGCCACCGCCCGCCGCACCTCCGCGCAGCGGGCCACCAGATCGTCCGGGTCACGGCCGATCAACAGCGGCCCGAGCAGCTCCCGTACGCACGCCTGGGCGCCGCCGACCGACGCGCCGGTGACCTGCCAGACCTGCGGGGCCTCGCCGAAGCCGGACCGGCCGTCGGTGTCGAGCAGCTCGACGACCAGGGTTTCGACCGTGGTGGTGCGGCGCAGGGCGGTGACGAACGGAGTGTGTAAGGGGGCAGAAACCCGGTGGGTGCGTACCGCCGAGATCGTCATGTCGGGCACCCTATACGCAGGCACGCGGCGGGAGGGGACACCGGATGGCTGGGCGGGACTGGGAGATGGTGGGCGCGCCGAACGCACGTGACCTGGGTGGGCTGCCCGGCGCCGACGGTCGGCGGGTACGCGCCGGGTGGCTGATCCGTACCCCGGCACTGGGCCGGCTCACCGACGAGGACCTGCCGGTGCTCGCGAAGCTGGGGCCGGTCTGCGTGGTCGACCTGCGCGACGGCTCGGAGATCGCGGTCGCGCCGAGCGACCGGCTGGTGGGCGAGCCACGGGTGGTGCACCTGCCGGTGCACGACCCGGAGCACCCCGTCTTCACGTACGTCTCGGCGGTGCTGCTCGGCCACGACCTGGACGCGTACGCGGAGCTGGCCCGGGAGGGCACCGCCGGGGCGATGGCGGAGATCTACCGGTGGTTCGTCACCGGCGAGTCGGCGCGGGTCGGCTTCGCCGAGGCGGTGCGGCTGGCCTCCCGACCGGAGAACCTTCCGCTGGTCTACCACTGCTCCGCCGGCAAGGACCGCACCGGCTGGCTCACCGTCATCCTGCTGACCGCCCTCGGCGTCGACGAAGCCACGATCCGCGCGGAGTACCTGCGCAACAACGCGCTGACCGCCAGCCTGCGCGCGGTGATCGTCGAGGCGATGCGGCGGCGGCAGCCGGAGCTGGACGTCGAGGCCGTGCTGCCGGTGCTGGAGGTCCGCGCCGCGTACCTCGACGCCGGCTACGACGAGGTACGCCGGGTGCACGGCTCGTTCGACGGCTACCTGCGCGACGGGCTCGGGCTGACCGATGACGACCTCACGGCGTTGCGGGCGCAGCTGCTGGAGTGACCGGCGCGCCGGCGCGGGCGGCCCGACCGGTGACGATGAGCGCCTGGCCGGCCGCGTACGTCGCCATGACCAGCACCGGCGCGCCGGGCGGCTGTGCCACGCCGGCCACCCCGGCGGCGATCAGCAGGTCCGAGCCGAGGAAGAGCGCCGCGCCGAGACCGACGCGCCAGCCCTGGGTGGCGGCGGTGGTGGCCATCGCGACCAACGCGAGCGCGTAGCCGGCCACCGGCACGGCCAGCCCGGCGGCGGCCAGCCCCGCCCACATCCAGGCCAGCGCGATGACGGTCAGCGCCGCGTACCCGATGGGGACCGCGACCAGCGGCGCGCGGCGCAGCGCCGTCGCGGCGCCGCGCCGGGTGAAGGCCGTGAGGTAGCAGAGGTGGGTGCCGAGGAAGCAGGCCATGCCGGCGAGGAACCAGCCGGTGCCGTCGACCAGCAGCGCCACGTCGCCGCCGGTGGCGAAGGCCAGCCCGGCGAGCACCAGCCGGTCCGGCCGGGCGTCGCGTTCGGCGGTGGCCCTCCAGAGGTACGCGGCGAGCAGCGGCATCAGCAGCGGCTTGGTGAGCGCGAAGGCCAGGTCGCTGTCGGTGGCGTTGGCGAGCAGGTTCGCCGCGGTCACGGCGAGGAAGGCGAGCAGGATGGTGCGGCTGTGCGGCATCGACGGCTCCGGGGGGTGGGGTGCGGGCAGCCTAGCCGGATCGACGGGTGTCGGGTCAGAGCCGGTGCCGGGCGGCCCAGACCTGCGCCGAGATGTGCGCGAGCAGCCGGCAGGCGTCGTCCTCGACCTCGTCGTCGCCGCCGGCCAGGTCGGTGGTGGTGCAGACGGCGATCAGGTACGGCGGGGCGTCGTCGGGCAGCACCACGCCGGCGCCGTGCCGGACTCCCCGCACCCACCCGTTCTTGTGGGCGATGCGGGTGCCGTCGGGCAGGCCGGCGGCCAGGTCCTCGCGGTGCTCCTGAGCGAGCAGCACGTCCAGCATGGCCGCGCAGGCGGCCGGCGACGCGAGCCGGCCGGGGGTGGTGGCCCCGGTGGCCAGCGCGCCGAGCAGGGCGGCCAGGTCGGCCGCGGTCACCGTGTTGGTGATGCCGGCCTCGCGGGCGGCGAAGTCCTCGATGCCCCGACCGGTGACGCTGTTGCGGGCACCGGCCACCGCCCACACCTCGGCCAGCGCCGGCAGCCCGACGTGCCCGATGAGCAGGTTGGTGGCCAGGTTGCTGGACCGCACGATCATCCGGTCGGCGAGCCAGCGCAGTGGCGCCGTCCCACCGACCCGGTCCCAGACCGCGTCGTCGTTGTCGTAGTCGCGGGCGCAGGAGAAGCGGGGCGCGCCGGGCTGGGCCGAGTCGAACTCGTTGACCACGGGGACGTGCGCGTCCAGCTCCAGCGCCGCGGACTCGGCGGCGCGGTGCAGGGCGGCGAGCACCGCCACCTTCATGGTGCTGGCGGCGTAGTGGGTGGCGTCGGCGTGCCGGGTCCATGTCGGCGGGGCGTCGAGCCGGCCCACGTACGCCGAGACGGTGCCGGGCACCCGGTCCAGGTGGGCGTCGAGATCATCCCAGGTCATGCCGGTGACCGTAGCCGATCACCGATGGGTTGTCCCCGGCGTACCCCTCTGCCCGGAAGCGGACGGGCGCGCCGGCCGCAAGCGGCCGACGCGCCCGGTCGTCGGGAGCTGGTGGGCTCAGCCGGCGTGCTTGCGGCGGGCGGCGGCCCGGCCCCGCTGCTGCTGGTCGAGCACCACCTTGCGGATGCGCACCGCGGTCGGGGTGACCTCGACGCACTCGTCCTCGCGGCAGAACTCCAGAGCCTGCTCCAGCGAGAGCTTGCGCGGCGGGATCAGCTTCTCGGTCTCGTCGGAGGTCGACGCCCGCATGTTGGTGAGCTTCTTCTCCTTGGTGATGTTGACGTCCATGTCGTCGGAGCGGGAGTTCTCCCCGACGATCATGCCCTCGTACACCTCGGTGGTCGGGTCGACGAAGAGCTGACCACGCTCCTGCAGGTTGATCATCGCGAAGGCGGTGACCGCGCCGGAGCGGTCGGCCACCAGCGAGCCGTTGTTACGGGTCCGCAGCTCGCCGAACCACGGCTCGTAGGACTCGAAGACGTGGTGCAGGATGCCGGTGCCGCGGGTGTCGGTGAGGAACTCGGTGCGGAAACCGATCAGGCCACGAGCCGGGACCAGCCACTCCATCCGGATCCAGCCGGTGCCGTGGTTGACCAGCTGCTCCATGCGGCCCTTGCGGGTCGCCAGGAGCTGGGTGATCGCGCCCAGGTATTCCTCCGGGGCGTCGATGGTCAGGCGCTCGACCGGCTCGCAGGTCTTGCCGTCGATCTCCTTGGTGACCACCTGCGGCTTGCCGACGGTCAGCTCGTAGCTCTCCCGGCGCATCTGCTCGACCAGGATGGCCAGCGCCAGCTCGCCGCGGCCCTGCACCTCCCAGGCGTCCGGCCGCTCGGTGGGCAGCACCCGCAGCGACACGTTGCCGATCAGCTCCTTGTCGAGCCGGTCCTTGACCATCCGCGCGGTGACCTTGGAACCCTTGACCCGGCCGACCAGCGGCGAGGTGTTGGTGCCGATGGTCATCGAGATGGCCGGCTCGTCGACGGTGATCAGCGGCAGCGCCACCGGGTTCTCCACGTCGGCCAGGGTCTCGCCGATCATGATCTCGGGGATGCCGGCGACGGCGATGATGTCGCCCGGCCCGGCCGACTCGGCCGGCTTGCGCTCCAGGCCCTCGGTCATCAGCATCTCGGAGATGCGGACCCGCTGGGTGCTGCCGTCGGTGCGGCACCAGGCCACCGTCTGGCCCTTGCTGATGGTGCCCTGACGGACCCGGCACAGCGCCAGTCGGCCGAGGAACGGCGAGGCGTCGAGGTTGGTGACGTGGGCCTGCAGCGGCGCCCCGTCCTCGTACGCGGGCGCCGGGATGGTGTCCAGCAGGGTGCGGAACAGCGGCTCCAGCGAGGTGCTGTCGTCGGGAACCGAGCCGTCGGCGGGCTGGGTCAGCGAGGCGATGCCGTCGCGGGCGCACGCGTAGACGATCGGGAAGTCGATCTGCTCCTCGTCGGCGTCCAGGTCGAGGAAGAGCTCGTAGGTGTCGTCCACGACCTCCTTGATCCGGGCGTCCGGGCGGTCCACCTTGTTGATCACCAGGATGATCGGCATCCGGGCCCGCAGCGCCTTGCGCAGCACGAAGCGGGTCTGCGGCAGGGGGCCCTCGCTCGCGTCGACCAGCAGCACCACGCCGTCGACCATGGTCAGGCCGCGCTCCACCTCGCCACCGAAGTCGGCGTGGCCGGGGGTGTCGATGATGTTGATGGTGACCGGGTCGGAGCCGTCCGCCGGCAGGTAGTGCACGCCGGTGTTCTTGGCGAGGATGGTGATGCCCTTCTCCCGCTCCAGGTCGCCGGAGTCCATCACCCGCTCGGTGTTCTCACCTCGCGCGCCGTACGCGCCGGCCTGCCGCAACATGGCGTCGACCAAGGTGGTCTTGCCGTGGTCGACGTGAGCGATGATGGCGACGTTGCGGAGGTCGGTGCGAAGCTGCATACCCTCTATCCTTCCGCCTGCGCTCGCGCAGGCTGCGTCGGGGTCACCCCCAGGTGCCCCTGATCTATGGTGAAACCGCTGTGCCGGTCGTTCCCCCGGCTGGCATGCTGGCTCCCGTGTCCCGGGGGCCTGAGTGCACGACCTGCTGACCACGGTGCAGGGTCTGCCCACTCTGTGGATCTACCTGGTCGCCGCGCTGATCGTGGCGGGCGAGACCGCGGTGATCTTCGGCCTGCTGGTGCCGGGTGAGGCTACCCTGCTGCTCGTCGGCTTCCTCACCTACAACGGTACCTTGCGCTTGGGCCCGGCGTTGTTCGCGATGATCGTCGCGGCCGTCCTCGGTGACGGGCTGGCGTTCCGCGCCGGCCGACGGTACGGCCCGAAGCTGCGCGCCGGGCTGGGTCACCGGGTCGGGCCCGAGCGGTGGGGCCGGGCCGACGCCCTGCTCGCCCGCCTGGGCGGACGGGGTGTGTTCGCCGCCCGCTGGGTGGCCTTCGCCCGCACCCTGGTGCCCCGACTGGCCGGGGCGGCCGGCATGCCGTACCGGCGGTTCGCGCCGTGGAACCTCGCCGGCGTCGTCACCTGGGTGGGCGGCTCGGTGCTGCTCGGTCACCTCGCCGGTGAGTCGTACGACACGCTCTCCGCGTACCTCGGTCGCGCCACCGGTGCGGCGCTGGTGCTGCTGGCCGGCCTGCTCGGGGTGGTGCTCGCCGGCCGGTGGCTGGGCCGCAACCCCGATCCGGCACGCGCGCTGCTCTCCCGCGCCGGCGCGCTGCCGCCGATCCGCTGGCTCAGCGCCCGCTACGGGCTGCTGTTCTTCCTGGTGGCCATGCGGGTCGGGCCGGCCTGGACGTTGCTGCTCAACCTGGCCGCGGGGCTGGTGCTGCTGTTCGCCGCCGGGTTCGCCATCGCCGGCCTGCTCGCCGTGTCGGTGCGCAACAGCGGGCTGGCGGCGTTGGACGGGGCGGTCGAGGGCTGGTTCGCGGCCCGGCGGACCCCGGGCGCCGCCGACGCCACCATGATCGTGGTGTCCCTGGTGCGCGGGTGGGTGTTGATCGTGCTGGTGGCCCTGGTGGCGGCGGTGCTGGCGTGGCGGAAACGGCCGTGGCGGGCGGACCTGCTCAGCGTGGTCGGCACCGTCGGCGCGTTCGTGCCGCTGCTGGTGCTGGCCGTGGTGGCGGAGTGGACCGGGTCGCCGGCGGCCGGCCCGGACGGCGGTGAGTCGGTCCCCTTCCCGACCCAGAACGCGGTGGTCGCGGCGAGCTTCTGCACTCTGGCCTGGCTGGTGTCGCGCAGCGCCCGCTGGCCGGTGGCGGTGGCCGCCTGGACGACCGCCGCCGCGGGGGTGGTGGGCATCGGCGGCGCGCGGCTCTACCTCGGCCTGGACACGGCGAGCGGGACCGCGGCGGCGGTGCTGCTCGGGGTGCTGTGGACGGTGGTGTTCATCGTCGCGTGGGCCACCCGGGACCGGGCGGTGGGGGATCGGAACCAGCTCGTGGAGCCGGTCCGGCCGCCGCCGCAGGGGCCTCGCCGACCGGTCGAGCCTTGTTAGGGTGCGGCGACGGTCACACCGACGTCGGCGGGGCCGTGGCTGCGGTGCCCCGGCCCCGCCGCGTGGTTGGTGGGTCGGTCAGTCTCGAGCGGCGACCGGCTCCGGGTCGGCCGGGACGGCGTCCCTGCTGACCCGGCCGGGCCACCAGAAGCGCTCGCCCAGCACGAACGCCAGCGCCGGCACCAGGACGGTGCGTACCAGCAGCGTGTCGAGCAGGACGCCGATGCAGACGATGATGCCGATCTGGGTCAGCGTGATCAGCGGTAGGACGCCGAGCACGGCGAAGACCGCGGCGAGCAGCACGCCGGCGCTGGTGATCACGCCGCCGGTGACCCGCAGCGCGGAGAGCATCCCGTCGCGGGTGCCGGCCACGCGGGCGTCCTCCCGGGCGCGGGTGACCAGGAAGATGTTGTAGTCCACCCCGAGCGCCACCAGGAACACGAAGGCGAGCAGCAGGACGCCGCTGTCCAGGGCCGGGAAGCCCAGCACGTGGTCGAAGAGCAGCCACGCCGCGCCGAGGCTCGCGAAGAACGACGCGATCACGGTGAGCACCAGCAGCACCGGCGCGACCAGGCCGCGCAGCAGCAGGACGAGCACGGCGCCGACCAGCAGCAGGATGATCGGAAGGATCAGCCGCAGGTCGGAGTCGTTGGCCTTCTCCGAGTCGTAGGTGGCGGCGACCGTGCCGCCGACGATCGCCCCGGTTGGCGCGGCGGCGCCGTCGACAGCGGGGGGTGCGGAGCCGGGCACGGCGGCGACCGCGTCGCGCAACGCCTCGATGGTGCGGTCGGACGCGGTGGTGCCGGGCTCGGCGGCGAGCACCACGTCGACCTGGGCGACGCCCTGCCCGGCGTCACCGGGGCGGGCCGAGGCGACCCCGGGTACGCCCGCGGCGACGTCGGTGACCGCGCGGACCGCCGCCGGGGTGGTGAGCACGGCGACCGGTTGGGTGGTGCCGGCGGGGAACGCGCGGGCCAGGGTCTGCGCGCCGGTGACCGCCTCGGGCTGGGCCCGGAACTGCTCGGTCTCGGACAGGCCGGTGCGGATGCCGAGGCCCCCCAGCGCCAGGCCGGCGAGCAGCAGCGTCGCCAGCAGCGCGACCGGTACCGGACGGCGTTCCACGGCGGCGCCGAGCCGGCCCCAGAGCCGACCCTCGCGCGCCGCGCCACCGACCCGGGGGACGAACGGCCAGAACAGGCCGCGACCGAAGAGCACCAGCACAGCCGGGAGCACGAACAGCGCCGACGCCATCGCGAAGACGACCCCGGTGGCGCAGGCCACGGCCAGTGCCCGGTTCGTCTCCTGCTCACTGAGCAGCAGGGTGAGCACGCCGAGCACCACGGTGCCGCCGCTGGCGAGGATGGGCTCGGCGGTACGGCGCAGCGCGGCGCGCATCGCCGCGAACCGGTCCTCGGCGCGGCGCAACTCCTCCCGGTAGCGGGCGATGAGCAGCAGGGCGTAGTCGGTGGCGGCGCCGAAGACCAGCACGCTGGCGATGCCGGTGACCTGACCCTGCTGGAGGTTGATCCCGACGGCCGGCACGATCGTGTCCACCGCGCGCAGGGTGAGCTGCTCGGTCGCCGCGACGACGACCAGCGGCACGATCCACAGGAACGGGCTGCGGTAGGTGATCAGCAGCAGCAGGGCGACCACGGCGGCGGTCACCATGAGCAGGGTGACGTCGGCGCCCTCGAAGACCGAGGAGAGATCGGCGGTGAAGGCGGGGGCGCCGGTCACCTCGACGGTGAGACCGTCGGGCAGGTCCGTCAGCGTGTCCCGCAGCTCGGTGACGGTGGCGGTGACCTCGGCCTGGCCCCCGGCGGTGCTCAGCGGCACGGCGACGAGCGCCACCGTGCCGTCCGGGGAGAGTTGGGCGGGGCTGACCTGCCCGCCCGCCGCGAAGCGGGCGAGGTCGCCGGCGCGGTCGCCGACGGCGGACCGGTCGGCCTCGCTGAGCGCACCCCCGTCGTCGCGGCTGACCACCACGATGGCCGGCTGTACCTCGCTGGAGGGGAGCTGGTCCTGCAGCCGCTGCACCTGGGTCGACTCCCAGCTCACCGACAGGCCGGTGGCGGAGACCGGTGCCGGGTTGTCCGGCCGGGGCAGGCCGAAGACGGCCGCGCTGACGACGACCGCGGCGGCCACGGTGAGCCAGGCGGCGAACCGGCTGCGAGCGACTCTGGTGAAGACAGACATCGGGTTGACCTCAAAGTCCTTCGAGAGTCGAGTATCTTGATAGGCGAGATTATCGACGGCTGTTCTATGCTGCAACCCGGGAAACCGACGACGGGAAGAAGCGGCGCGAGGTGGCGACTCACGGCATGTACCGGCGGCGCGACACGCGCCGCGAGCAGCTGGTCGCCGAGATCACCAACAACCTCCGGCGGTACGCGGTGGACGCCCAGCAGGTCGGTCACGCCTTCGCCAACCTGCACGGCCTCAACCCGACCGACCTGCGGGCCCTGATCGCCGTGATGGACGCCGAACTGCTCGGCGACCCGATCACCCCCGGCCGCCTCGGTGAGCAGCTCAACCTCTCCTCCGGCTCGGTCACCGCCCTGATCGACCGGCTGGAGCGGGCCGGGCACATCCGCCGGGACCGGGACACCGTCGACCGGCGCAAGGTGCTGCTGCACTACGCCGACCAGGGCGCCACGCTCGCCATGGAGTTCTTCCAGCCGCTGGGCGCCCGTACCGACACGGTGATGGACCGGTTCGACGAGGACGAGCTGGAGGTGGTGCACCGGTTCATGGCGGCGATGAGCGAGTCGATCCGCGCGCACCGCGACTCGGTGCGCGCCGCCCGACCCGAGCCGCCCCGCCGCCCGACGGGCTGACCGTGTCGCGTCGTCTCGTCGCCCGCCTGGCCGGTGCCGCGCTGCGGCTGCCGCCGACCCGCACCGGACCGGTGCGGGTCACCCGGGACATTCCGGTACGCGCCCGCGACGGCGTGGTGCTGCGCACCGACCACTACGCCCCGGCCGCCCCCGACGCGCCCACCGTGCTGATCCGCACCCCGTACGGACGGGGTGGGCCGTTGCGGCTGCTCGGGCGGCTGCTCGCCGCACGCGGCCAGCACGCGGTGATCCAGTCCTGCCGGGGCACCGGCGGATCCGGTGGGACCTTCGCCCCGCTGGTGCACGAGCGCGACGACGGGTTGGACACCCTCGACTGGCTGCGGCGCCAACCCTGGTGGGCCGGCGCGCTCGGCATGTTCGGCGTCAGCTACCAGGGCTTCGCGCAGTGGGCGCTGGCCGCCGACGCCGGCGACGACCTGCGCGCGATGGTCGCGGTGGTGACCGCCTCGGCCACCCGGGACTCGACGTACGCGGGGGAGTCGTTCGCCCTGGACACGGTGCTGACCTGGGCGGAGCTGCTGCACGCGCAGACGGTGCCGTGGCTGGCCCGGCAGTGGGAACTCAAGCGTGGGCAGCCCCGGCTGGCCGCCGCGCTGGAACATCTGCCGCTGGCCGACGCCGACCGGGTGGCCACCGGCGTGCGGATCCCCTTCTTCCAGGAGTGGCTGCGCCACCACACCCCGGACGCCCCGTACTGGCGGACACGGGTCTTCGCCGACCGCGTCGCCCGGGTACGGGCGCCGGTGCTCATGGTCACCGGCTGGCACGACATCTTCCTGCCCGCCCAGCTCGACGACCACGCCACGCTGCGCGCCGCCGGCGCCCGAGGGCGTCTCGTGATCGGTCCGTGGACGCACGGCAGCCCCGGCCTGTTCGCCGCCTCCCTGCGCGAGGGGCTGGCCTGGCTCGACGCGCACCTGACCCCGGCGGGCCGGGCTCCGGGCGGGCCGGCGCCGGTCCGGCTGCACGTGGCAGGCCGGGGCGGCGGCTGGCGCGACCTGCCGGACTGGCCGCCGCCCGCGGTCGACACCGCGTGGCACCTGCACCCGGGCGGCGAGCTGGCGGCGCGTCCGCCGGTCGGGTCGACGCCGGACGGGTTCCGCTACGACCCGGCCGATCCGACCCCCTCGGTGGGTGGGCCGCTGCTCGTCGCGCAGCGGGCCGGCACGGTGGACAACGGAAGTGTCGAGGCCCGCCCCGACGTGCTGACCTACACCAGCGCCCCGCTGGCCCGGCCGCTGGAAGTGATCGGCCCGGTGCGCGCCGAGATCCACGTCCGCGGTGAGCTGCCGTACCTCGATGTCTTCGTGCGACTGTGCGACGTGGACCGTCGGGGCCGGTCCTGGAACGTGTGCGACGGGCTGGTCCGGGTCACCCCCGACCGGTTCCCGGGCGACGCGTCCGGCGCGCTGCGGGTTCCGGTGCCGCTCTGGCCGACCGCGTACCGGTTCGCCGCCGGGCACCGGTTGCGGTTGCAGGTCTCCGGAGGCGCCCATCCGCGCTGGGCGCGCAACCCGGGCAGCGGCGAATCCCTTGGTACGGCAGTGACGCTGTGTGCCGGATGGCGAGAGGTTCTGCACGACCCGGAGCACCCCTCCGCGCTGATGCTGCCGATCATCCACAGTGGTTCCGCACAATCTATAAGCCGCTGAGCTGGGCATTCATCGAAATTGCGGGCTATGGTTGTGCTAACGCCCGGCGCCGTGCACCAGTAGGCCGGGCTCGCCCGAAGTTTCCTGACCGCGTACGCGGTGTGATGTCGCACGCCCGGCCCCCATCCATTGGAAAGGGGGACCCCATGACCCGGGCCCCGGCGAATCTGTTGGCCCTCCGAAGTCTGCTTCTCACCCATCTCGACAACGCTCCCGGACCGGACGATCTGGAGCCGGCGGAGGTCGGCATCGTCGGCGACGCCGACCACCGGGGCGGGTACCACTGCGGATCGGACCGGGTCGTCACCAACGACTACTCCGTGGTGGAGTCACCCCGCGACGGTGCCGGCCTGACCCTCGACGCCGCGGCGCTCGACGTCGGCGGCTTCGAGGTCCGCTCCGCCGGTCGTACCCACACCCTGGCCAGCTTCTCGGTCTGGTGTGTGGGGCAGTGCGTCGCGAACGCGGCGGATACCCGCGACATCCGCGAGATCATCTACAGCCCCGACGGTACGACCGTGAAGCGGTGGGACCGGCTCGGCAAGCGCACCAGTGGCGACACCACACACCGCTGGCACACCCACTTCAGTTTCTTCCGCGACGCGATCAAGGCGGGCCGTGACCAGCGGCCGCTGTTCCGCCGCTACCTCAGCTCCATCGGACTCCTGGAGGACAACGACATGACCCCCGAAGAGCACGCCTGGCTGGCCACCGTCCACCAGAACCTGACCCTGTTGGACGGTCGCAACCCGATCGGTCAGATCTACACCCGTATGGCGCTGGGGCAGGACGCCACCGTCAGCAACTACAAGCCGGAGAGCCCGACGCTGACGTCCATCGCCGCGCAGGTGAGCGCGCTGCAGGCCGCGTTGACCGCGCTGTCCGGCCGGGACTTCACCGACGAGCCCGCCATCGTCCAGGGTGTGCTCGCCGGGTTGACCCCCGAGCGGATCGCCGCGGCCATCCCGCCGACCATGGCCAAGCAGGTCGCCGACGAACTGGCGCGCCGGCTGGTCGCCTGATCGTCGGCGGCTCCGCCCGCCACTCCGCAACAATCATTGGGCAACGTATATTGCGCAAGAGTGGTTGCGGATGGCAGGTTGGGCCGCATGGAAAGCCCCGACCTACGCCAGGTCACCGACTCCCGGGTCCTCGCGGCCATGGCCCACCCGCTGCGCCGCCGCCTGATGGACGTCCTCAAGGTCCACGGGCCGTCCACCGTCGGCATGCTCGCCGACCGCACCGACCAGGCGCCCGCCAACGTCAGCCACCACCTCAAGGTCCTCGCCGCCGGCGAGCTGGTCACCGAGGCCCCCGAACTGGCCCGGGACCGGCGCGAGCGGTGGTGGCGACTGGTCACCCGGGGGGTGCGCTGGTCCAACAGCGACTTCGACGCCGACCCGGCCGCCCGAGCCGTCGCCGACGCCGCCACGTCGCTCAACCTGGACCGGCACGTCGCCCTGGCCCGAGCCTGGCACGCCGCCGACGACTCGACGCAGGCCACCTGGCACGACGGCCCCTTCTCCACCGACAAGTGGCTGCACCTCACCCCGGACGAACTGGCCGAGCTGAGCCGCGAAATGATCGACCTGCTAGCCCGCTGGGCCGACCGGCCGCTGCCCGACGACGGGCGGGACCGCCAGCTGGTCTTCGTGTTCGCCCACGGCGTTCCAGCCCGGCCGTGACCGCGGCCACCCGCACCGATCCGAGCCCGGCCCGGCCGGGCGGCGGACTGCTGCGGCATCGGGACTTCCGGCTGCTCTGGGCCGGCCAGACCGTCAGCAGCGTCGGCAGCAACGTCACCACGGTCGCGCTGCCGCTGGTCGCCGTGGCCGTCCTCGACGCCGGCACCTTCCAGGTGGCGGTGCTCACCGCCGCGGCCTGGCTGCCCTGGCTGCTGATCGGCCTACCGGCCGGCGCGTGGGTGGACCGGCTGCCACGCCGGCCGGTGATGGTGGTCTGCGACCTGCTCTGCGCGCTGGCCTTCCTCAGCGTGCCACTGGCCGCCGCACTGGACCAGCTCACCGTCGGGCACCTGCTGCTCGTCGCGCTCGGCGCCGGCACCGCGCGGGTCTTCTTCGAGACCGCCGACCAGGTCTACCTCCCCGTCGTGCTGCGACCCGACCAGCTGCCCGAGGGCAACGCGAAACTCCAGGCCACCCAGACCGTCAGCTATGTCGTCGGGCCGGGCATCGCCGGCCTGATCGCCCAACTCACCGGCGCCGTCGCCGCGCTGCTGCTGGACGCCCTCACGTTCCTGCTCTCCGCGGCCTTCCTGCTGCGCATCCGCACCGTCGAGCCACCCGCCGCACGGGCCGCCCACTCCCGGTCACTGCGCCGCGACATCGCCGAAGGACTGCGCTTCGTCATCCGCGACCCGTACCTGCGGGTGCTCACGGTCTTCGGCGCGGCCAGCAACATCGGGCTCACCGGCTACCAGGCCGTCCTGGTGGTTTTCCTGGTGCGCGAGCTGCGACTCGCGCCCGGCATGGTGGGCGCCGTGGTCGCGGTGATGAGCGTCGGGGGGATCGTCGGCGCGCTGCTGGCCACCACGCTGGCGCGGCGCTGCGGCACCGCGCGGGCCATGCTGATCGGGGCGGCCCTGACCGGACCGCCCGCGCTGCTCATCCCCCTGGCCGCACCCGGCGCCGGCCTCGTCTGGCCGGCGCTCGGCGGGGTGCTGATCGGCCTCGGCGTCGCCGTCGGCAACGTGGTGAAGGGCGCCTTCCGGCAGACGTACACCCCGCACCACCTGCTCGGCCGCGTGACCGTGAGCATGCAGCTGCTCAACTTCGGCGCCATCCCGCTCGCGGCCGTGCTGGCCGGTGCGCTCGGCGCACGCTACGGCGTCGCGACAGCGATCACGGTGATGACCACCTGGCTGGCCCTCACGCCGATGATTCTGGTGATGGGACCGCTCCGGCGGCGGCGGGACCTGCCCGCCGCCCCGGCGGCGTCTTGAGTGCGCTGCGACGGCGACCGGCGAACCGGCCGCCGTCACCGGCACGGAGCTACATCGGGCGGACGTTGTCCGCCTGCGGACCCTTCTGCCCCTGGGTCACCTCGAACTCGACCTTCTGGCCCTCGTTGAGCTCCCGGTAGCCGCTCGTCGCGATGGCGGAGTAGTGGACGAACACGTCCGGCCCTCCACCGTCCTGCTCGATGAAGCCGAAGCCCTTTTCCGAGTTGAACCACTTAACCGTGCCGGTTGCCATGCATCTCTCCCTGTTCAAAGCGGCTGACCCTCGACCTGTGGCCGATGATCGCCCGTACCTGTTCGACAGTAACGGGCAAACCCGCGATCTGCCGGCCGAAGTGCCGTAGGTCTTCGTGCGAAGTCGAGTGAACTCTGCGCGCCGGCGGCTGAAAACGACCCCGGTGACTCTCCGCTGGGGCATGCTTGCGCCGATGAGGGGTGCCACAGCCACCGCGCTGACCGTGCTGGAGCGCGAGATCGACGCGCCCGGCAGCGGCCTGGACCGGCTCCAGTTGGTGCCCATCCCGTTCGTCCCGGAGGTACGACTGCACCTCGCCGAGGACGCCATCGTCTGGTGGGCCCGCATGGAGGCGGCCGCCGGGCACACTTTGCCACCGCCCTACTGGGCCTCCGTCTGGGCCGGCGGCCAGGCCCTGGCCCGGCACCTGCTGGACCACCCGGAACTCGTCGTCGGCCGGCGGGTGCTCGACCTCGCCGCCGGATCGGGGCTGGTGGCCATCGCCGCCGCGCTGTGCGGCGCGACCCGGGTCGTCGCCAACGACATCGACCCGTACGCCGTGGCCGCCGTCACCGTCAACGCACGCGCCAACCAGGTCGACGTCGACACGACCGGAGACGACCTGCTCGACCGCGCCGACGCGGAGGCGGACCTGGTGGTCGCCGGCGACGTCTTCTACAGCCGCGCGCTGGCCGACCGGGTGCTGCCGTTCCTGCAACGGGCCGCCGCCGGCGGTGCCGACGTCCTGGTCGGCGACCCCGACCGGGGGCACCTGCCCGAGGACCGGTTGACGGTGCTGGCCGACTACCCGGTGCCCACCACCGAACCATCCGTCGACTCGTCGCTGCGCCGGGTCCGGGTGCTGCGACCCGCGTGACGCCGAGACCACTCAGGGGTGACCCCGAGGCCGATACCAGGGGACGCTGGGGGACGCGACCGGATGTCCACGGTGGCAGGTCGGCCATAGCGTACGCAGCATGACGCAATGGCTGGCCCAGGTCGGAGAGTTGCCCATCCTGCTGCTGATGGGCGCGCTCGGGATCGTCATGCTCTTCGACGCCGTACCCCTGCTCGGCGTCCTCATCCCCGGCGACGTGGCGATCCTCGCCGCGGTCGGGGTGGGCCGACCGGCCACCGGGCTCGCCACCTTCACCGCGGTGCTCGCCGGCTGCCTCGCCGGCTGGTCGCTGAGTTTCCTCGTCGGCCGCCGGTACGCCGAACGCCTCCGCAGCAGCCGGGTCGGTGACTGGATCGGCGAGGCCCGCTGGAGTGCGGCGGAAGGGATCCTGCGCCGCGGCGGCGGCGGGATGATGGTGGTCGCGCCGTTCCTGCCGGTGTTCAACGCGCTGCTGCCGCTCGCCGCCGGCGGGCTGCGGATGTCGTACCGCCGGTTCCTCGGCTGCGCGACACTCGGCGTCGCCGCCTGGGCCGGCCTCTACCTCGCGCTGGGCACCGCGTCGCGGTCCCTGGCCGGACTGCTGCCCGGCACGCCGAGCCCTCTGCTGGTCACGATGGGCGTTGGGCTGGTGCTGGCTTCCGTCGTGTTGCTGGGTGCCCGGCGTCGGTTGTTCGCTGTCGCTTCCTGAGCTGCTGCGGTTCCGCCCCCGTCGTGGTGGCGGCTCGTCCGGGGGGTCGCCGCCCACCGGTGGTTTGTCGGGCTTGGTGGTTTTCGGTCAGCGTCGGGTTTCCCCGTTGGTCGTTACCAGCCTCGGGCTTTCCACTGGGGGAGGGCTGGGCGTTCGGCTCCCAGGGTGCTGTCCTTGCCGTGGCCGGGGTAGAACCAGGTGTCGTCCGCAAGCTGGTCGAACAGCTTGTGCTCGACGTCGTCGATCAGCGCGGCGAACCGCTCCGGGTCCTTGTCGGTGTTGCCGACCCCACCGGGAAAGAGGCTGTCACCGGTGAAGAGGTGGCCGGTGCCGGCCGGGTCACGGTAGAGCAGCGCGATCGAACCCGGGGTGTGCCCCTTGAGGTGGATGACCTCCAGCGCGCAGTCGCCGACCGGCACGGTGTCACCGTCGGCGAGCCGCTCCGCCTCGATCGGCAGCCCCGCCGCGTCGTCGGCGTGCACCAGCGCCCGCGCACCGGTCTTGGCCACCACCTCCTCCAGTGCCACCCAGTGGTCCATGTGCTGGTGGGTGGTCACCACGGCCGTCAGCCCGCCGTCGCCGATCAGCTCCAGCAGCCGGGGTGCCTCGTTGGCCGCGTCGATGAGCACCTGCTCACCGGTGCCCGTGCAGCGCAGCAGGTAGGCGTTGTTGTCCATCGGACCCACCGACAGCTTGCTGATGGTGAGCCCGTCCAACTCCCGTACCGCCGGCGGGCCGCCGTGGGTGACATCTCCGCTGTAGGTCATGACGTTTCTATATCCATTCCGGTGGAGTAGGCAGGGGGCCGTCGGGTGTGACGGCGAGTGTGTCGCCGCCGCCACGGCCGATCAGCCAGGCGGCGAGGTCCGGTGCGGGACCGGAGACGACCGGGGCGCCGACCCGGTCCCCGATCACCAACTCGTGCGGGCCGCCGTCGACACGCAGCACCATCGACGGCGGCGCCGGCCGGTTGCCGTGGTGGGTGGCCGCCTCGCGCAGCAGCCGGAGGGTGAACGTCTCCGACCATGCCGAGGCGCGGTAGTCGGCGGCCAGATCGAGATGGTGCACCTCGATCTCGCGCAGCCGACCCCAGACGAGCAGCGCGGCGGGCCACGGGCCCCGGCGAGCCTGCACCGTCGCCGCCCACGCCTCGGCCGGCATGGCGGCGACCGCCTCGGCGAACAGGTCCGCGGTACGCCGCAGGTCGTCCAGGTGCTCGGCGGGTGGCCGGCCGGCGCCGGACTCGATGTCGGCCGTCCGGGCCGCGAGTGAGGCGTACATCGGCACCGGCTGCCCGGTGCGGGCCGAGGTGAGCAGGTTGACGAAGCCGTCGGCGTTGCGCGCCAGGTGGGCCAGGACGTGCCCGCGCGTCCAGCCCGGCAGCAGCGAGGGGCCCGCCAGGTCCGCGGTGTCGAAGGTAGCCGCGGTCCGCAGCAACCGGTCGGTGGCGGCGTCCACCTCACCCATCAGCAGCAGCGGATCCGTGGTCACCCGTAGACCCTAGCGGTGAACCGGGCGCGTCGTCGCCGGGGAAATCGCTTTCGGCGCGTCGGCGCGCGCCCTACCGTCGGCGGCATACGCGGCACCGGGACGTCGGACGGAGGTGGTGATCATGCCGGCCGTGACACGCGTGTTCCGCCATCACCCGTTTCGACACCGATGAGGATGCCATGACGATCGATCTGACCGCCCTCGGCTGGGACGCCGAGCGCGCGGCGTACGGCACCCGGCGGGGTGAGCACCGACCGGCCCGGGTGGCCCGGGTGGACCGCGGGGTCTGCACGGTGCTCGCCGCCTCCGGCCCGGTCCGGGCCAGCCTGGGCGGAGCGGTCCTGGCCGCCGCCGCCCGGGATCCCTCCACGCTGCCCTGCGCGGGCGACTGGGTGCTGCTCGGGCAGTGGCCCGACGGCCGCGTCACCGTCGAGGCGGTGCTGCCGCGGCGGGCCGCGCTGATCCGCCGTACCGCCGGTAAGGACGCCAGCGGCCAGGTGCTGGCCGCCAACCTCGACGCCGCCGCCGTGGTGGAGCCGGTGCACCCGGAGCCGGACGTCGGCCGCATCGAGCGACTGCTCGCCCTGGTGCACGAGTCCGGAGCCCGGCCGCTGGTCGTGCTGACCAAGGCCGACCTCGCGGCCGACCCGGGCGCGCTGGCCCGGCAACTCGCCGCGGTCGCACCCGGTGTGCCGGTGCTGCCGGTCAGCGCCGAGCGCGGCGTCGGGCTCGACCCGCTGCGCGCCGAGGTGGCGCCGGGTCGCACCCTCGGCCTGCTCGGGCCGTCCGGTGCCGGTAAGTCGAGCCTGGTCAACGCCCTCGCCGGTGCCGTGATGATGCCCACCCAGGCGATCCGGCGGGTCGACGGCAAGGGTCGGCACACCACCACCTGGCGGGCGCTCGTACCGATCCCCGGCGGCGGTGCGGTGATCGACACGCCCGGGGTACGGGCGGTCGGCCTGCTCGACGGCGTGACGGGGCTCGACCGGGCGTTCGCCGACATCGCCGGGCTGGCCGAGGGCTGCCGGTACGCCGACTGCGGGCACGACGGCGAGCCGGCGTGCGCCGTCCGCGACGCGCTGCGCACCGGCGAACTCTCCACCCGTCGGTGGGAGAGCTGGCGGCGGCTGCAGGGTGAGGTGGCGCACGAGAGCCGGCGGCGGGAGGCGCGCACGGCCGCCGAACGACGCGGTGGGTGGCGCTCGGCCCGACGTCGGGCGGCCCGACCGCCGGCGCCCGGTGGCTACTGAGCCCGGCGGTGCGTGCCGCGCTCGCGGGCGCGCGGCCGACCGGGCTGAGCTGGGGGAATGTGCGGGCGCGGGAAACTGTCGTACCTCGGGGCTAGAGTTGCCGAGGCGTGATTTCCGCGCCCGCACAACCGCTCAGAATCACTCCAGAGCGGGACAGATCCTCCGCATCGTCTTCTCCCGGGAGTACACGCACCGTGGCCGACCGACTGATCATCCGTGGCGCGCGCGAGCACAACCTGCGTGACGTCAGTCTCGACCTGCCCCGGGACGCGCTCATCGTGTTCACCGGGCTGTCCGGGTCGGGCAAGTCGAGCCTGGCCTTCGACACGATCTTCGCCGAGGGGCAGCGGCGCTACGTCGAGTCGCTCTCGTCGTACGCCCGGCAGTTCCTCGGCCAGATGGACAAGCCCGACGTCGACTTCA
This sequence comes from Micromonospora sp. WMMD710, assembly GCF_029626045.1. Lineage (NCBI taxonomy): Bacteria > Bacillati > Actinomycetota > Actinomycetes > Micromonosporales > Micromonosporaceae > Micromonospora > Micromonospora sp. WMMD710. Next base: position 823,687 of record NZ_JARUBD010000001.1, read on the forward strand.
TCGAGGGCCTGAGCCCGGCCGTCTCGATCGACCAGAAATCCACCTCGCGCAACCCGCGTTCGACCGTCGGCACCATCACCGAGGTCTACGACTACCTGCGCCTGCTCTACGCCCGCATCGGCGAGCCGCACTGCCCGGTCTGCGGCGAACGGATCTCCCGCCAGAGCCCCCAGCAGATCGTCGACCGGGTCCTCGCGATGACCGAGGGCACCAAGTTCATGGTGCTCGCCCCGGTCATCCGCGGCCGCAAGGGTGAGTACGTCGACCTTTTCGCCGAGCTGCAGGCCAAGGGCTACGCCCGTGCCCGCGTCGACGGTGTGGTGCACCCGCTCACCGAGCCGCCGAAGCTCAAGAAGCAGGAGAAGCACACCATCGAGGTGGTGATCGACCGGCTCACCGTCAAGCCGAGCGCCAAGCAGCGGCTGACCGACTCGGTCGAGGCCGCCCTGGGCCTGTCCAGCGGTCTGGTGCTGCTCGACTTCGTCGACCTCCCCGAGGACGACCCGGACCGGGAGCGCCGCTACTCCGAGCACCTGGCCTGCCCCAACGACCACCCCCTCGCCATCGAGGATCTCGAGCCCCGGGTCTTCTCCTTCAACGCCCCGTACGGCGCCTGCCCGGAGTGCACCGGCCTGGGCACCAAGAAGGAGGTCGACCCGGAGCTGCTGGTCCCCGACCCGGAGCGCACCCTGCGCGAGGGCGCCATCCAGCCCTGGTCCACCGGGCACAACCTGGAATACTTCCTGCGCCTGCTGGAGGCGCTCGGCGACGCCCAGCACTTCACCGTCGACACCCCGTGGCGGGCGCTGCCGGCCCGGGCGCAGAAGACGATCCTGCACGGCTCCGACGACCAGGTGCACGTGCGGTACCGCAACAAGTACGGCCGCGAGCGCTCCTACTACACCGGCTTCGAGGGTGTGGTGCAGTGGATCGAGCGCCGGCACTCCGACACCGAGTCCGAGTGGTCCCGCGACAAGTACGAGGGCTACATGCGCGACGTGCCGTGCGCGGCCTGCGGCGGTGCCCGGCTCAAGCCCGAGGTGCTCGCCGTCACCCTCGCCGGCAAGAGCATCGCCGAGGTCTGCAACCTGTCCGTGGGCGAGTGCGCCGACCTGCTCGCCGGCATCGAGCTGACCGACCGGCAAAAGATGATCGCCGAGCGGGTCCTCAAGGAGATCAACGCCCGGCTGCGGTTCCTGCTCGACGTCGGCCTGGACTACCTCTCCCTGGACCGGCCGGCCGGCACCCTGTCCGGCGGCGAGGCGCAGCGCATCCGGCTCGCCACCCAGATCGGCTCCGGCCTGGTGGGCGTGCTCTACGTGCTCGACGAACCGTCGATCGGGCTGCACCAGCGCGACAACCACCGGCTGATCGAGACCCTGATCCGGCTGCGCGGGCTGGGCAACACGCTGATCGTGGTCGAGCACGACGAGGACACCATCCGCGTCGCCGACTGGATCGTCGACATCGGGCCCGGCGCGGGCGAGCACGGCGGCAAGATCGTGCACAGCGGGTCGGTGCCGGCCCTGCTGAAGAACAAGGAGTCGATCACCGGCGCGTACCTGTCGGGTAAGCGGTCGATCCCGACGCCGAAGTCGCGCCGCCCGCAGGACGCGGCCCGCGAGCTGGTGGTGCACGGAGCGCGGGAGCACAACCTGCGCAACCTGACGGTGTCGTTCCCGCTGGGTCAGCTGATCGCCGTCACCGGGGTCAGCGGCTCGGGCAAGTCGACGCTGGTCAACGACATCCTGTACGCGGTGCTGGCCAACCAGATCAACGGCGCCCGGTTGGTGCCCGGCCGGCACACCCGGGTCGCCGGCCTGGAGCACGTGGACAAGGTCGTCGGCGTGGACCAGTCGCCGATCGGCCGGACGCCGCGCTCCAACCCGGCCACCTACACCGGCGTCTGGGACCACGTCCGCAAGCTCTTCGCCGAGACCACCGAGGCGAAGGTCCGCGGGTACGGTCCGGGCCGGTTCTCGTTCAACGTCAAGGGTGGGCGCTGCGAGGCGTGCTCCGGCGACGGCACCATCAAGATCGAGATGAACTTCCTGCCCGACGTGTACGTCCCCTGCGAGGTCTGCAAGGGCGCCCGGTACAACCGGGAGACCCTCGAGGTGCACTACAAGGGCAAGACCGTCTCGGACGTGCTGGAGATGCCGATCGAGGAGGCCGCCGAGTTCTTCTCCGCCATCCCGGCCATCCACCGGCACCTCAAGACGCTTGTCGACGTCGGCCTGGGCTACGTACGCCTCGGCCAGCCCGCGCCGACGCTGTCCGGCGGTGAGGCGCAGCGGGTCAAGCTCGCGTCCGAGCTGCAGAAGCGCTCCACCGGGCGGACGGTCTACGTGCTCGACGAGCCGACCACCGGCCTGCACTTCGAGGACATCCGCAAGCTGCTGATGGTGCTGGAGGGCCTGGTCGACAAGGGCAACACGGTGATCACCATCGAGCACAACCTCGACGTGATCAAGACGGCCGACTGGCTGATCGACATGGGCCCGGAGGGCGGCCACCGGGGCGGCACCGTGCTCGCCACCGGCACCCCCGAGGAGGTGGCCGAGGTGGCCGAGAGCCACACCGGCCAGTTCCTGCGCCAGGTGCTCAAGCTTGACGGCGAGGCCAAGGGCGCGGCCGCCGCCACCACCCGCGCCGCCAAGGCCAACGGCGTCACCAAGGCGCGGGCCGCTCGCAAGGTGCCGGCCGCCGCACGCTGACCCCGGTCGGGCGTGGCCGATTGTGTGCGGGGCGGGTCCGGTCGGGCCCGCCCCGTCCGCATTTCCCGGGTCGGACAGGCGGCGCGATGAACCATCCGGCACAGTTGCCCGTGTGAAGAAGTGTGGCCGGCTCTCGGACCGGCGCAGCGGGCTAGAGAGAGGCGAGGCATGAGTGACGATCAGGCGCTGACCGGTCCCGGTACGCAGACCCGTCGAGCCCTGCTCACCGGTGTCGGTGCGGTCGGTGCGGCCGTCGTCCTGGCCGCCTGCGGCAGCGACGACGGCAGTGGCAGCGACGCACCCACCAGCGGTGGCCCGGCGGTGCCCAGCACCGGTGACGCCGGCGGCGGCGACCGGCAGAACGCCCAGTCGCTGGCCACCACCGCCGACATCCCGGTCGGCGGCGGCAAGGTCCTCGCGGCTGAGGGCGTGGTGATCACCCAGCCCGCCGCCGGTCAGTTCAAGGGCTTCAGCCCCATCTGCACCCACCAGAACTGCCCGGTCACGAACGTCGACGGCGGCACCATCAACTGCACCTGTCACGGCAGCAAGTTCTCGATCGAGGACGGCTCGGTGAAGGCCGGGCCGGCCACCAAGCCGCTGCCGCCCAAGGACATCAAGGTCACCGGAGACCAGATCTCCCTCGCCTGACGCGCTGATCGACTCGGGCTTCGTGGCCGGGGGTGTCCGGCGACACCCCGCCGTCCCCGGAGCCCGAGTTGATCAAGCGCTGACCGTGGGGTGTCGGGAGTGCGGACTAGGATTGTCGGTGTGGCTGACCCCTCGACCTACCGTCCCGCACCCGGCACCATCCCGGAGTTGCCGGGGGTCTACCGCTTCCGTGACGGCACCGGCCGAGTGATCTACGTCGGCAAGGCGCGAAACCTGCGCAGCCGGCTCAACTCCTACTTCGGCGACGTCTGGAACCTGCACGAGCGCACCCGGCAGATGGTCACCACCGCCGAGTCGGTGGACTGGATCACCGTCGGCACCGAGGTCGAGGCGCTCCAGCAGGAGTTCACCTGGATCAAGCAGTACGACCCCCGGTTCAACGTCCGCTACCGCGACGACAAGTCGTACCCCTACCTGGCCGTCACCCTCAATGAGGAGTACCCGCGGCTGCAGGTGATGCGCGGCGCCAAGCGCAAGGGCGTGCGCTACTTCGGGCCGTACTCACACGCCTGGGCCATTCGGGAGACCCTCGACCTGCTGCTGCGCGTGTTCCCTGCCCGCACGTGCTCCGCCGGGGTGTTCAAGCGGGCCGGCCAGGTTGGTCGCCCCTGCCTCCTCGGCTACATCGGCAAGTGCTCGGCGCCGTGCGTCGGCACCGTCTCCGCCGACGAACACCGCGCCATCGTCGACGGTTTCTGCGACTTCATGGCCGGCCGCACCGACACGATGGTCCGCAAGCTCGAACGTGAGATGACCGAGGCGAGCGAGCAACTGGAGTTCGAACGGGCCGCCCGGCTACGCGACGACGTGGCCGCGCTGCGCCGCGCCATGGAGAAGCAGACCGTGGTGCTGGGCGACGGCACCGACGCCGACGTGGTCGCGTTCGCCGACGATCCGCTCGAGGCGGCCGTGCAGGTCTTCCACGTCCGTGACGGCCGGGTCCGTGGCCAGCGCGGCTGGGTGGTGGAGAAGACCGAGGACCTGACCACCGGCGACCTGGTGCACCACTTCTGCACCCAGGTGTACGGCGGGGAGCACGGCGAGAGCGACGTACCCCGGGAGTTGCTCGTGCCCGAGCTGCCGGCGGACGCCGACGCGCTGGCCGAATGGCTCACCACCCACCGGGGCAGCCGGGTGTCGCTGCGGGTGCCGCAACGCGGCGACAAGCGGTCTTTGATGGAGACCGTCGAGCGCAACGCCAAGGACGCGTTGGCCCGGCACAAACTCAAGCGATCCGGTGACCTGACCACCCGGGGCAAGGCACTGGACGAGATCAGCGAGGCGCTGGACATGCGCACCTCGCCGCTGCGCATCGAATGCTTCGACATCTCCCAGATCCAGGGCACCGACGTGGTGGCCAGCATGGTGGTCTTCGAGGACGGGCTGCCCCGCAAGAGCGAATACCGGCGGTTCATCGTCCGAGGCGCCACCGACGACCTCTCCGCGATGTCCGAGGTGCTGCGCCGCCGCTTCGCCCGCTACCTGGACGCGCGGGCCGAGACGGGCGAGGTGGGCGTCGAGTCGACCGACGACCCGGCCGCCCCGGCGGACGCCGCCGAGCCGCAGGTCGGCGTCCTGATCGACCCGACCACCGGACGGCCGCGCAAATTCGCGTACCCACCCCAGCTGGTGGTCGTCGACGGCGGCGCCCCGCAGGTCGCCGCCGCCGCCCAGGCCCTCGCCGACCTGGGAATCGACGACGTGGCGCTCTGCGGGCTCGCCAAGCGACTGGAGGAGGTGTGGCTCCCCAACGACGAGTTCCCGGTCATCCTGCCGCGCACCTCCGAAGGGCTCTACCTGCTGCAACGGGTCCGCGACGAGGCGCACCGCTTCGCCATCACCTTCCACCGGCAACGCCGCTCCAAGCGGATGACCGAGTCGGCACTGGACCACGTACCCGGCCTGGGAGAGGTGCGGCGCAAGGCCCTGCTGCGGCACTTCGGTTCGCTCAAGCGACTCTCCGCCGCCACCGTGGACGAGATCACCGAGGTGCCCGGCCTGGGTCGGCGCACCGCCGAGGCGATCCTGGCCGCCCTCGACAAGGACGCGCGGGCCGACGACGGCGCGGAAGCGACACCCACCACCTGAGCACTGCCGCTCGCTCTGCCGGCTGGGACCGGCCAATCAGCCCACGCCGACTGTCCTCGCTCCGCCCCCTGATGGGGCGCGTCGCGTCGCGCCACGCATGATCGTGCTCGATCCTGGATGTAGTGGCCTCGTCGTCGCGGGGTGGGGCCTGTTTCCTGGATCGAGCACGATCATGGGCGGGTACCCCGGCCGGATGCGGATGCGGGTGGGAGTGGGCGAACGGTGGAGGCGGGCATGATCCACTCGCCTTCCTTGATGTCGGGGTATCTCCCGCACCCGGACACCCCGCTTTCACGGAACCCGAGTCGATCGCGCCGCGCCGTGGCCGCCGTGTTGTAGCCGCCAGGGATGATCGCGCTCGATCCTCTGGATGTAGTGGCCTCGTCATCGCGGGGTGGGGCCTGTTTCCTGGATCGAGCGCATCTTGGTCTTTGGGCGGGTCGCGGCTGGACGTGGTCGGGGTGGCGCGGGGTGTCCCCGGATCGGTGACCGCCGGCCGACGGGCCGAGTTGGGTGGGTTGTCGGGTTCGCGAGGTGCGGATCCCTGGAGCCCGTTGCCCGGCGACCTCCGCAGACTCGTGGCACGGTCGCCACTCGTGGTCTGGTCGCGCTCGTCTGCGGTCGGGACCGTCCGCGGCGGGACCGTCTGCGGTCGCGATCCGTCGGGGAGGTTGCTCCCTGATCCTGTCGGTAGACGGCGGCCTCCCGGATGGTGCGCGGATCTTGGGTGCCGCCTGTTTGCGTGGTGTGGTGGCGGGTGTCTGGTTCTGGTTGGGGTCTGCGGTTGGTGGGTTGTCGGGTTTGGGGTGGGCTGTCGGGTTTGGGGTGGGGTGTCGAGTGACCGGGGGCATCGCGGTGGTGGAATCGGGGGCCGGGCGGGGTCGTTATACCTGGCATGCCACCGCGACTTCGGTCGCTGGTGTGCGGGCGGTCGCTGGGAACATGGGCCTGACCGCCCCGGGTTACCCCCCCGGGAGCATGACCGGCCGGGCAGGTGGCGCGATGATCCGCCGGTCCGGTGCTGTCCACCGGTGGGGTGTCGCGGGATGCGGGGCAGGATCTCTCAGTGATCGTGATGCCACACCGGCATCAAGATGACTGACCGGCATCACGCTCAACGGAGCCCGCGGCTCCGTCCGGGCACGAGGGCCAGGTACATCCCCCGGCACCACCGAGTACCACAGGCCCGACGGTCTGGCGGAATGATCCCCGGGCCCGGCCGGTTACACCCCCGGCACAGCCGAGCACCACAGGCCGACGGCCCGGCGGAATGATCCCCGGGCCCGGCCGGTTACACCCCCGGCACCACCGAGCACCACAGGCCCGACGGTCTGGCGGAATGATCCGCCGCTGCGGACCGTTACACCCTGTCCCGACGCCGGCCCCCCCTGTGGGTCGCCGGGCAGATTCCCCTTGAACTTCCCCCGCACCGGCACGCACCCCCAGCGTGCCGTTGCGGTATCCCCCGACAGGCAGAGGAGCACGCCATCATGCGTACCGATCTGATCCGTAAGACCGCCCTGACCGCCGCTGGCCTCGCGTTCACCGGCGGCGCCATCGCCGGCCCCGTCACCGCCGCCTACGCCGCGTCGCCGACCACACCGAGCACCCACACCCAGACCGACCGCAAGAGCGGTGAGCGGGAACTGGCCGTGCGCTACGAAGCCCAGCCGAACTTCTACTACTGCGGCCCCGCCGCCACCCGCAACGCCCTGTCCGTACAGGGCAAGAACATCAACGTCGACGACATGGCCAAGGAAATGGGCACCACCGAGGCCGGCACCAACTCCATCAACGACATCACCCCCGTGCTGAACAAGGAAACCGGCAAGCCCAACGCCTACCACTCCGTCGAGATCCCCAACCCGAACGCCGACGCCACGCAGACCGACAAGCTGCGCGCCGACATCGTCACCACCGTCGACGACGGACGGGCCGTGGTCGCCAACATCGCCGGCACCAGCACCGACACCGACGGCATCACCCACTCGTTCGAGGGCGGGCACTACATCAGCGTCGTCGGCTACCGCGACGGTGGCAACACCGTGAAGATCGCCGACTCCGCCAACCCCGACACCGCCTCCTACTGGATCAGCGTCGAGCACCTCGCCGACTGGATCGCCACCCGCGGCTACTCCACCAGCTGACCCACACACCCACACACCGAAAGGGCCGGACCCCAACCGGGGCCCGGCCCTTCGGCATGCGGTCAGTCAGTCGGTGGCGAGGACGGCAAGGATCTGCTCGCCGTACTTGGCGAGTTTGTTCTCGCCGACCCCGCTGACCCGGGACAGCTCAGCGAGGGTGCACGGCGCGTCGCTGGCGATCTGTCGCAGCGTCGCGTCGTGGAAGATCACGTACGCCGGGACGCCCTGCTCCTTGGCCGTGGCCGCCCGCCAGCCGCGCAGCCGCTCGAAGACCGGCGCGGCGGCCGGGGTCAGTTCGGCGACGACGGTGGCCGAGCCGCGTGGCTTCGACGAGCGGCTCGATGCCGGCCTCTCCGGCTCGCGGCGCATCGTGACGGTACGGCGGCGGCCCAGTACGTCGGCGCTCGCGTCGGTCAGGGCGAGGGTGCCGTAGTCGCCCTCGACGGCGAGCAGCCCCTCGGCGAGCAGTTGTCGGACCACGCCTCGCCATTCGGCCTCGCTCAGCTCCGAGCCGATACCGAAGACGGTCAGCTTGTCGTGACCGTACTGGCTGATCTTGTCGGTCTGCTTGCCGAGCAGGATGTCGATGCAGTGCCCGGCGCCGAACCGCTGGTTGCGTTCGCGGTCGAGCCGGAAGACGGTGGAGAGCAGCTTCTGGGCGGCGACCGTGCCGTCCCAGGACTCCGGCGGGGTGAGGCAGGTGTCGCAGTTGCCGCAGGCGGTCGCGGTTGTCTCGCCGAAGTATTCGAGCAGTTGGACCCGGCGGCAGCGCACCGTCTCGCACAGGGCGAGCATCGCGTCCAGGTGGGCGGCGAGGTTGCGCCGATGCGCGAGGTCACCGTCGGACGTTTCGATCATCTTGCGCTGCTGGACCACGTCCTGCAGCCCGTACGCCAGCCAGGCCGTGGACGGCAGGCCGTCACGGCCGGCACGGCCGGTCTCCTGGTAGTAGCCCTCGACCGACTTGGGCAGGTCGAGGTGGGCGACGAACCGGACGTCGGGCTTGTCGATGCCCATGCCGAAGGCGATGGTGGCGACCATGACGAGGCCGTCCTCGCGCAGGAAGCGCTGCTGGTTGGCCGCGCGGGTGGCCGCGTCCAGGCCAGCGTGGTACGGCAGGGCGGCGACCCCGTTGGCGACGAGGAACTCGGCGGTCTTGTCCACCGAGGCGCGGGACAGGCAGTAAACGATCCCGGCGTCGCCGGGGTGCTCGTCGCGCAGCAGGGCCAGTAGTTGCTTGCGCGGCTCCCGCTTGGGCACGATCCGGTACTGGATGTTGGGCCGGTCGAAGCTGGCCACGAAGTGCCGGGCGTCGTCGAGCTTGAGCCGGGTGGCGATCTCGGTGCGGGTGGCGCTCGTCGCGGTGGCGGTCAGCGCGATCCGGGGGACCTGCGGCCAGCGCTCGTGCAGCATCGACAGCGCGAGGTAGTCGGGGCGGAAGTCGTGCCCCCACTGGGACACGCAGTGCGCCTCGTCGATCGCGAACAGGGAGATGCGCCCCCGGTCCAGCAGGGCGAGGGTGGAGCGGACGCCGAGCGCCTCCGGGGCCAGGTAGAGCAGGTCCAACTCGCCGGCGACGAAGGCGGCCTCGACCCGGCGTCGGGCGTCGAGGCTCTGGGTCGAGTTGAGGAAGCCGGCGCGGACGCCGACCGCGGTGAGCGCGTCCACCTGGTCCTGCATGAGCGCGATCAGGGGCGACACGACGACCGCGACGCCGTCGCGGACGAGGGCCGGGATCTGGTAACACAGCGACTTGCCGCCACCGGTGGGCATCAGCACCAGCGCGTCGCCGCCGGCGACCACGTGGTCGATCACGTCCTGCTGGAAACCGCGGAAGGCGTCGTACCCGAACACCCGGCGCAGCACCGGCAGCGCGTCCTCGGTACGCAGGTCGGTGGGGGAGGCCATCCGCGGAGTCTACGAGCCCACCCCGACACCGCACGTCCGGCGCACCCGGTGTCGGGCACGCCGGACGAGGGTGTGGTCAGCTCGACCGGTTCGCCAGGCCGCGCGGCGGCGCCTTCATTCCGACGACGATGTCGACGATCTCGATGTAGCGGGCCTTGCCGCCCATCCGGAACGCCGTGGCCGCCGCGTTGATCTCCTCCAGGGTGTCCGCCTCGACCATGGTGACCTGGTCGTACTTGCCGTTCACGCCGGTACAGACGACGTGGGTGAGTTGTTTGGCGAAGCGGCCCAGGTCCCGGGCGTGCTCGGCGGAGACCTCGTGGATGCCCTCCCGGCCGAGGGCGAAGTACTCCGGGCTGATTCGCATGAAGAGGAAGCCGACGTATTTGTTCTTGTCCGCCAGGTCGTGCATCACACCCTCCCAGATGTCGGTTTGACCTGCGACGATCACGATGAGCGTATTGACGGTTACTGATCGTCATCAAGGGTCGTTGCTGTCGGGAGGGCGACCGACGGCCGCCGGTGGCCGTGTGATGCGCGACGGGTGCCGGGCCTCGGCCGGGCGGCGGGATAGAGTCGCTGATTGACCAATCGCGGCCGATGGCGGCCGCGGCGCCACGGCTTGGGGGTACGGGTGAGCGAGGCGCGCACAGCCGCGGACCGGATCGACGCACCGGTCGGCGCCGACGGGCAGCCCACGGCCGAGTCGGAGACCACGCTGGTGGTGGTCACGGGGCTCTCCGGCGGCGGCCGCAGCACCGTCGCCCGCGCCCTGGAGAACGTCGGCTACTACGTGGTGGACAACCTGCCGCAGGCGCTGATGCTCGACATGGCCGAGTTGGCGTTCAAGGCCGGGGGAGCGGCCCGGCGTACGGCGATGGTGCTCGACGTCCGCTCGCGGGCCTTCTCCACCGACCTGGCCGGTGCGATCCGTGAACTCAAGGAACGTGGATTCTCGCCCCGGGTGGTGTTCGTCGACGCCGACGACGAGGTGCTGATCCGGCGGTTCGAGAGCGTGCGCCGGTCGCACCCGTTGCAGGGTGACGGGCGGCTGGCCGACGGCATCGCCGTGGAGCGTGGCCTGCTGGAGGAGGCCCGCGACCAGGCCGACGTGATCATCGACACCAGCCACCTGAACGTCAACCAGCTCCGACGGCGCATCGAGGAGTTGTTCGGCGGCGAGGACGCCCGCCGGCTGCGGGTCACCGTGCTGTCGTTCGGCTTCAAGTACGGCCTGCCGCCGGACGCCGACTTCGTGCTGGACGCCCGGTTCCTGCCCAACCCGTACTGGGTGCCGGAGCTGCGGGAGCACACCGGTCGGGAGGAGGCGGTCAGCGCGTACGTGCTGGGTCAGGAGGGCGCGGACGCGTTCGTCGCCTCGTACGCCGACCTGGTCAACGCCACCACCACCGGGTTCGAGCGGGAGGGCAAGCGGTACCTGACCGTCGCCGTGGGCTGCACCGGTGGCAAGCACCGCAGCGTGGCCATCGCCGAGGAGCTGGCCGGGCGGCTGCGCCAGTCCGGGCTGGCGGCCAACGCGCAGCACCGCGACCTGGGGCGGGAATGACGGCGCGCCGGGTGGTGGCGTTCGGCGGCGGGCACGGGCTGTCCGCGTCGCTGCGCGCGCTGCGCCACTGCGCCCCCGAACTCGACCTGGACATCACCGCGGTGGTCACGGTCGGCGACGACGGCGGTTCCAGTGGCCGGCTGCGCGCCGAGCGCGGTGGTCTGCCGCCGGGCGACCTGCGGCAGGCCCTGGTCGCGCTGGCCGGTGACCATCCGGCCACCCGGCGCAGCGCCGGCCTCTTCCAGCACCGCTTCGCGGCCGTGCCGCTCGGCGTACCCCGGGACGACGCGACCGACCCGGCGGCGGCCGACGGCAGTGACCGGCCCGGCGCCGGCCCGGGCGGCACCGACGCAACGCCGGCCGGCACCAACGGGCCGCCAGCCGGCACCGACGCAACGCCGGCCGGCACCGACGGGCTGGCCGGGCACGCGGTGGGCAACCTGGTGCTCTGCGGCCTCATGGAGCTGCTCGGTGACCCGGTGGCGGCGCTGGAGCACGCCGGCGCGATGCTCGGCGCGGTCGGCCGGGTGCTGCCGATGTCCCGCCAGCCGGTCGGTATCGAGGCCCGGGTGCGCGGGGTCGACCCGGCCGCGCCGGACGAGGTGCGTACCGTCCGCGGCCAGCACCAGGTGGCGGTCACGACCGGGCACGTCGAGTCGCTGCGGCTCACCCCGGCCGCCCCGGCGGCCTGCGCCGAGGCGCTCGCCGCGATCGGCTCGGCGGACTGGTTGATCTTCGGGCCGGGGAGTTGGTACACCAGCGTGCTGCCGCATCTGCTGGTGCCGCAGCTGGCCGACGCGATCGTGTCCAGCCCGGCCCGGCGGCTGGTCACGCTGAACCTCGCCGCGGAGAAGGAGACCCTCGGGCTCTCCGTCGCCGATCATCTCGCGGCGCTGCGCTGGTACCTTCCCGAGCTCAAGGTGGATCTCGTGCTGGCCGACGCCAAGGCGGTGGGTGACCCCGAACCGGTCGAACGTGCGGCAGAATCGCTGGGTGCCCGCCTGGTCCTCGCCCCCGTCGCCGTCCTCGACGGCACTCCCCGCCATGATCCGGCTGCCCTGGGCGCCGCGCTGGTGCCTGTCCTGGGCGCCGATCGTTAGACACGTACGTAATCTCCGGCGACACGCCGGAACCGGTCCGTGAGGGGACGCACAATGGCGATGACGGCTGCGGTCAAGGACGAGCTGAGTCGGGTCGACGTGCCCAAGCCCTGCTGTCGGCGGGCGGAGATGGCTGCGCTGCTGCGCTTCGCCGGTGGGCTGCACATCGTCTCCGGCCGCGTGGTGGTGGAGGCTGAACTGGACACCGGCGCGGTGGCCCGGCGGCTTCGGCGGGAGATTGCCGAGGTCTACGGCTATCCCAGCGAGATCCACGTGCTGGCCTCCGGTGGGCTGCGCAAGGGCAGCCACTTCATCGTCCGGGTGGTCAAGGACGGCGAGGCCCTCGCCCGGCAGACCGGCCTGCTGGACGTGCGTGGCCGCCCCGTGCGCGGGCTGCCCCCGCACGTCGTGGCGGCGAACGTCTGCTGCGCGGTGTCCGCGTGGCGCGGCGCGTTCATGGCGCACGGTTCGCTCACCGAGCCCGGCCGCTCCAGCGCCCTGGAGATCACCTGCCCGGGGCCGGAGTCGGCGCTCGCGCTGGTCGGCGCGGCCCGCCGGATCGGCATCACCGCGAAGAACCGTGAGGTACGCGGGGTCGACCGGGTCGTGGTCAAGGACGGCGACGCCATCGCCGCGCTGCTCACCCGCATCGGCGCGCACTCCAGCGTGCTGGCGTGGGAGGAACGGCGGGTCCGCCGCGAGGTGCGGGCCACCGCCAACCGGCTGGCCAACTTCGACGACGCGAACCTGCGCCGCTCGGCGCGTGCCGCGGTGGCCGCCGCCGCCCGGGTGACCCGTGCGCTGGAGATCCTGGCCGACGAGGCACCCAACCACCTGACCGACGCCGGTCGACTGCGCCTGGAGCACCGACAGGCGTCGCTGGAGGAGTTGGGAGCGCTCGCGGAGCCGCCGCTGACCAAGGACGCCATCGCCGGGCGGATCCGCCGGCTGCTCGCGCTGGCCGACAAGCGGGCCCGGGACCTGGGCATCCCGGATACCGAAGCAGCCGTCACGCCCGACATGCTCGTGGTCTGATAGGACGGTGGGGCCGCACGGTGCGCCCGGGAGCACGACCCGGCGCAGCGTGGTCTCGCACGCTCGGATAAGGTCGCTGCGTACGGCAAGGGGGCCGACACCGGCACTTCTCGTCGTGCCCACCGCCTCGGGCGGTCAGGTCCTCAGACCGCGCGGCGGGGTGGCCGAGATGAACCGTCGACGGCCGGCTCCAACGGTCGGCGCACACCATTCCCGCCGGCCCGTTGTCATGAAGCCGGCGGACCAGAACGCGAGGAGATGGGACCTGTGACCATCCGGGTTGGCATCAACGGCTTCGGCCGGATCGGCCGTAACTTCTTCCGGGCAGTGCTGGCGTCCGACGCCGACATCGAGGTCGTGGCGGTGAACGACCTGACCGACAACGCCACGCTCGCCCACCTGCTCAAGTACGACAGCATCCTGGGTCGCCTGCCGTACGAGGTGAAGGCCACCGCCGACGAGATCACCGTCGGCGGCAAGACCATCAAGGCGTACGCGGAGAAGGACCCGGCGGCGCTGCCGTGGGGCGAGGTCGGCGCCGACGTCGTCATCGAGTCGACCGGCTTCTTCACCGACGCCACCAAGGCCAAGGCGCACGTCGACGGCGGCGCCAAGAAGGTCATCATCTCCGCTCCGGCGAAGAACGAGGACGTCACGGTCGTCATGGGTGTCAACCACGACACCTACGACCCGGCGAAGCACACCATCATCTCCAACGCCTCGTGCACCACCAACTGCCTCGCGCCGATGGCGAAGGTTCTGCACGACACGTTCGGCATCCAGCACGGTCTGATGACGACGATCCACGCGTACACCCAGGACCAGAACCTGCAGGACGCCCCGCACAAGGACCTCCGCCGGGCCCGGGCCGCCGCGCTGAACATCGTGCCGACCTCGACCGGTGCGGCCAAGGCCATCGGCCTGGTGCTGCCGGACCTGAAGGGCAAGCTCGACGGGTACGCCCTGCGGGTGCCGATCCCGACCGGCTCGGTCACCGACCTCACCGTCAACGTGGGCCGCGAGACCACCGTGGACGAGGTCAACGCCGCGCTGAAGGCCGCCGCGGACGGCCCGCTCAAGGGCATCCTGGTCTACAACGAGGACCCGATCGTCTCCACCGACATCGTCACCGACCCGGCGTCGTGCATCTTCGACGCGCCGCTGACCAAGGTCGTCGGCAACCAGGTCAAGGTCGTCGGCTGGTACGACAACGAGTGGGGTTACTCCAACCGTCTCGTCGACCTCGTCAAGCTGGTCGGTTCGTCGCTGTGAGCATCCGTACCCTCGACGACCTGCTCGCCGAGGGGGTGTCGGGTCGGCGCGTGCTGGTGCGCGCCGACCTGAACGTCCCGCTCGACAAGCAGACCGGTGCCATCACCGACGACGGGCGCATCCGTGCGGTGCTGCCGACCCTCGGCGCGCTTGTCGAGGCCGGCGCGAAGGTGGTCGTCTGCTCGCACCTGGGCCGCCCGAAGGGCGCTCCGGACCCGCAGTTCAGCCTGGGCCCGGTCGCCGGGCGGCTCGGTGAGCTGCTCGGCGCGCCGGTGCACTTCGCCACCGACACCGTTGGTGATTCCGCCCGCTCCACCGTCGCCGGCCTGGCCGACGGCCAGGTCGCCCTCCTGGAGAACCTGCGTTTCAACGCCGGTGAGACCAGCAAGGACGAGGCCGAGCGGGGTGCCTTCGCCGACCAGCTCGCCGCGTTCGGCGACGCGTACGTCGACGACGCGTTCGGCGCCGTGCACCGCAAGCACGCCAGCGTGTACGACGTTCCGGCCCGGCTGCCGCACGTGGCGGGTCGGCTGGTGCTGCGCGAGGTCGAGGTGCTCTCCAAGCTCACCGGCAGCCCCGAGCGGCCGTACGTGGTGGTGCTCGGTGGTTCCAAGGTCTCCGACAAGCTGGCCGTGATCGAGGCGCTGCTGCCCACGGTCGACCGGCTGCTCATCGGTGGCGGGATGTGCTTCACCTTCCTCAAGGCCCAGGGCCTGGAGGTGGGCACGTCGCTGCTGGAGAAGGACATGGTGGAGACCTGCCGTAACCTGCTGGAGCGGGCCGACGGCAAGATCCTGCTCCCGGTCGACGTGGTGGTCGCGGACGCGTTCGCCCCGGACGCCGCGCACGACACGGTCCGCGTCGACGGCATCCCGAGTCACCGGCTGGGTCTGGACATCGGCCCGGAGACGGTGGCCGGCTTCGCCGCCGCGCTGTCCCAGGCGAAGACCATCTTCTGGAACGGGCCGATGGGCGTGTTCGAGATGGCCGCGTTCGCGGCCGGCACCCGGGGCATCGCCGAGGCGATCACCAAGGCCGACGCGTTCAGCGTCGTCGGTGGCGGCGACTCCGCAGCGGCGGTCCGTGCGCTGGGGCTGGACGAGTCGTCCTTCGGGCACATCTCCACAGGTGGTGGCGCCTCCCTGGAATACCTCGAGGGCAAGACCCTCCCCGGCATCGCGGCCCTGGAGAACTGAATGGCGAGCACCACCCGCCGGCCGTTGATGGCCGGCAACTGGAAGATGAACCTCAACCACCTCGAGGCCAACCTGCTGGTGCAGAAGCTGGCCGCGAGCCTCACCGAGAAGCAGCTCACCGAGGTCGAGACGGTCGTGCTGCCGCCCTTCACCGACCTGCGGACGGTGCAGACCGCGGTGGACGGCGACAAGCTGCTGATCGGCTACGGCGGGCAGGACCTGTCCCCGCACGCCTCGGGCGCGTACACCGGTGACATCTCCGGTGCGATGCTGGCCAAGCTCGGCTGCACGTACGTCGTGGTCGGGCACTCCGAGCGGCGGGCCTACCACCACGAGGACGACGGCGTGGTCAACGCCAAGGTGAAGGCGGCGCTGACGCACGGCCTGACCCCGATCCTCTGCGTGGGGGAGGGGCTGGACGTACGCGAGCAGGGCACCCATGTGGCGCACTGTGCCGACCAGCTCGACGGTGGCCTCGCCGGGCTCACCGCCGAGCAGGTGCGGCAGGTCGTGATCGCGTACGAGCCGGTCTGGGCGATCGGCACCGGCAAGACCGCGACGCCGGAGGACGCCCAGGAGGTCTGCGGTGCGATCCGCCAGCGGTTGGCGGAGCGTTTCGACCAGGAGACCGCCGATGCGGTCCGGGTCCTCTACGGTGGGTCGGTCAAGGCGTCCAACGTCGCCTCGATCATGGCCCAGCCGGACGTGGACGGGGGCCTCGTGGGGGGCGCCAGCCTGGACGCGGAGGAATTCGCGCAGATCTGCCGGTTCCCCGAGCACATCGCCCGCTGATCGCTCGCTATCCTTGACACCGCCCGTCCACCGGCCGGTGCCACCGTGCCCGACCTGTCCGGGCGAGGATCGCTACGAGAGGACTGCCCCCAGCCATGCCGATCTGGTTCGCGTACACGTTGATCGTGTTGCTGGTCATCACGAGCGTTCTGCTCACGCTGCTCATCCTGCTGCACCGCGGTAAGGGCGGCGGGTTGTCGAGCATGTTCGGCGGTGGTGTCAGCTCCAGCCTCGCCGGCTCCTCGGTGGCGGAGAAGAACCTGGATCGTTACACCGTTCTGGTGGGCGTCGTCTGGTTCGCCGCCATCGTCGGTCTCGGGCTCTGGCTCCGCCTCCAGATGAACAGCGGCGCCTGAGCAGGCCCGTCAAGTCGTACAATCTGCGCGCGGTCCGTCACTCGACGGGCCGCGCGCAGGCTTTTCCCCGCTGCACCGCGTCGCCCGCCGCCCACCCACGAAGACGGCGGGTCCCCTCCGACGACAGGAGCAAGCAGCCGTGCCGAGTGGCAACGTTATCCGCGGCGCCCGGGTCGGGTCGGCACCCGTCCGCCCGGACGAGCGGCACCAACCCGCACCCCGTCAGGACGTCACCTACTGGTGTCGCAACGACCATCGGATCAACATCCGTATCGCCGCGGACGTCGCGGCGCCGCCACTGTGGGACTGCCCCCGCTGCGGGCTGCCCGCCGGGCAGGATGAACACAACCCGCCCGGCCGGGTCCGCGCCGAACCGTACAAGAGCCATCTGGCCTACGTGAAGGAGCGGCGCACCGCCGAAGAGGGGGAGGCGCTGCTGAACGAGGCGTTGGCCGCGCTACGCCGCCGCAGGGGCGAGTAGCGCGGGGACGTGGTCCGCCCTAGCGCAGGCTGCGCAGACGGGCGGGCACGTCGGCCGCCGCGGCCCGGTCCAACAGCCAGCGGGTACGGTCCACGCCGTGCACCCCGGCCGCCGGCACCTGCACCGGCCCGGCACCGGCCAGCGCCATGCCCACCGCCCGGGACTTGTCCGCGCCGCCGGCGACCAACCAGACCTCCTCGGCGGTGTTGATCGCCGCGAGGGTGAGGGTCGTGCGCACCGGCGGGGGCTTCGGGCTGCCCCGCACCGCGCTGACCGGCCGGGTGTCGTAGTGCACCGGGTGCCCCGGGAACACCGACGCGACGTGCCCGTCCTCCCCGACGCCCAGCATCAGCACGTCGAAGTGCGGCAGCGCGGCGTGCCCCGGCCGTGCGGAACGCGCCAACTCCTCGGCGTACGCGGCGGCGGCCGCCTCGGGGTCGTTGCCGGCCGGGCCGTCGGAGGCCGGCATCGGGTGTACCCGGGCCGGGTCCAGCGGCACGACGTCCAGCAGGGCGGCCCGCGCCTGGGTCTCGTTGCGCTCCGGGTCGCCGGCGGGCAGGAAGCGCTCGTCGCCCCACCACACGTCGACGCGGGACCAGTCCACCGCGTCACGGGCCGGCAGCGTCGCCACCGCCCGGTACACGGCCGCGGCGATCCGGCCACCGGTGAGCACCACCGAGGCCTCACCCCGGTCCGCCTGCGCGTCGAGCAGCTTCACCAGCAGCCGGGCCGCCACGGCCTGCGCCAGCAGGTCGGCGTCGGCGTGGACGGCGACACTCGCCTCACTCATGGGTTGTGCCTTCCCGACCGCTGAGCGGTCGCTGTCGCGTGCCGGGCGGTACGCCCGGAGGTGGTGGGCGGGGCAGGTGCCCCGAGGGTGCCGGGGCAGGGCCCGGGATCGCCCCGGCCCTGCCCCGACGTCGTGCCCCGAATCGGGCTCAGCTCGCGCCGCTCGTACCGGAGTGCGCGGTGACCCCGGCCTCGGCGCGGCGCGCGGTGGCCGGATCCTTCCAGACGTGCACCCGCTGCGGGGGACGCTGCTCCAGGCCGCGCAGCCCAACGGTCGCGCCCAGCGCCTCCGCGTACACCTGGTCGGCGTCGAGACGGCGCAGCTCCTCGGCCAGCTCGTCACCGAGCGGTCGACGGACCAGCGGCAGGGTCCGGTCGTCCTGACCGGTACGCCGGAACACCGCGAGGCTGTCCTCGCGGGTCAACGTCAGCTGGTCGCCGTTGGCGCAGGTCAACTGCACCTCCCGCATCCGGGGGAACTCGTTGGTGTCCACCCGTCGCGGGGTGATGCCGAGCCGGCTGGCCAGCCAGCCGACCATCAGCGTCGCCGTCGGGTCGCTGGGCGGCGCGACGACGGTCGCCTCGGTGACCTTCGCCTCGGTGGTGTCGAACGCCCCCGCGACGAGGGTCCGCCACGGGGTGATCCGGGTCCACGCCAGGTCGGTGTCACCCGGGGCGTAGTCCCGGGCCCGCTGCCGCAGCGCCTCCACCGGGTCGGCGGCCTGCGCCGAGTCGGTGATCCTCCGGTCGGCGACCACACCGAGGAAGTCGGTGGCGATCTCCGCCGGCGGTTCGCCGTGCCACCAGGTGACCACCGGCACGTCCGGAACGAGCAGCGGCATCACCACCGACTCGGCGTGCAGCGCCAGTCGCCCGTACATCCGGGTGACGACCGCCTCGCACGGACCGAGCCGGCCACCGACCACGATCTCCGCGTCCAGCCGGTTGCGTTCCCGTTCGATGTCGGAGCGGACCACCACCACCAGCCGGCACGGGTGGGCGGCGGCGGCGATGGTCGCCGCCGCCTCGGCCTCGCGGACCCGCCGCTCGTCCACCACCACGATGAGGGTGAGCGCCATGCCGCTGGCCACCCCACCGGCGCTGCGCCGCTCGGCGGCGAGCGCCTTGACCACCTCGTTGCCGGTGGTGTCCCACAGCCCGATCATGCTCTTCTCCAAGCGCGACCCTCGCGGGCCAGCATCTCGTCGGCCGCGCGCGGCCCCCACTCGCCGGCGCGGTACGGCTCGGGTGTGGTGCCCTCCCAGGCGTGCTCCAGCGGGTCGATCACCTGCCAGCTCTGCTCGACCTCGGACGCGTCGGGGAACAGCGTGCGGTCACCGATCAGCACGTCCAGCACCAGACGCTCGTACGCCTCCGGGCTGGACTCGGTGAACGCCTCGCCGTACTGGAAGTCCATCGCGATGTCGCGGACCTCCATCGTGGTGCCCGGCACCTTCGAGCCGAACTTGAGCACCACGCCCTCGTCCGGCTGCACCCGGATGACCAGCTGGTTGTTGCCCAACGACTCCATGTCGGCGTCGTTGAACGGCAGGTGCGGCGCCTTCTTGAACATGATGGCGACCTCGGTGACCCGCCGGGGCAGCCGCTTGCCGGCCCGGATGTAGAACGGCACCTCGGCCCAGCGGCGGTTCTGGATGCCCAGCCGCACCGCCACGTACGTCTCCGTGGTGGAGTCGGCGGGCACGTCCCGCTCTTCCAGGTAGCCGACCGCGCGTTCACCGCCCACCCAGCCGGGCAGGTACTGGCCGCGGACGGTGTCGCGGGCCACGTCCTTCGGCAGGGTGATGGCCTTGAGCACCTTCAGCTTCTCGGCCCGGATCTCGTCGGCGTCGAAGCTGGTCGGCTCCTCCATCGCCACCAGGGCGAGGAGCTGGAGGAGGTGGTTCTGCAGGACGTCGCGGGCCGTGCCGACGGTGTCGTAGAAGCCGGCGCGGGTGCCGATGCCGACGTCCTCGGCCATGGTGATCTGCACCGAGTCGACGTACTTGGAGTTCCACAGCGGCTCGAACAGGTTGTTGGCGAACCGCAGGGCCAGGATGTTCTGGACCGTCTCCTTGCCCAGGTAGTGGTCGATGCGGAAGACGTCCTCCCGCGTGAACACGTCGTCGACGAGGTCGTTGAGCGCCTTCGCCGAGGGCAGGTCGTTGCCGAACGGCTTCTCCACCACGACCCGGCGCCAACCGCCGGACTTCTCGTTGTCGGCCATCCCGGTGCGGGCCAGCTGCTTGAGCACGACGGGGAACGCGGCCGGGGGGATGGAGAAGTAGAACGCCGCGTTGCCGGGGATGCCGTGGGTCTGGCGAAGGTCGTCCAGCGTCGAGGCGAGCTGGTCGAAGGCGGCGTCGTCGTCGAACGAGCCGCCGACGAACTTGATGTTGCCGGCCAGGCGCGCCCACACCTCGTCCCGCCACGGGGTACGCGCGTGCTTGCGGGCCGCCTCGCAGGCCAGTGTCTCGAAGTCGCCGTCACCCCAGTCGCGGCGCGCGAAACCGAGCACCACGAAACCGGGTGGCAGCAGCCCCCGGTTGGCCAGGTCGTAGACCGCGGGGAGCAGCTTCTTGCGGGCCAGGTCCCCGGTCACCCCGAAGATCACCAGAGCGCAGGGCTCCGGGATCCGGGGCAACCGGCGGTCCTGCGGGTCGCGTAGCGGGTTCGTCGAGCCACCGTCGGTTCGCGACTGCGGGGCTCGCAACCCCGGCTCACTCCTCGCGCTCACCGAGCCACCGTCGGTTCGCGACTGCGGGGCTCGCAACCCCGGCTCACTCCTCGCGCTCACGGTGCCCCCTCGCTTCCGCTTCTGTCACATCGTCCATCCTCACGCCCGCAGCTCACCGGCCGCGTCGAGCAGTTGGGCGACGCCGGCGGCCCGGTCGGTCAGGTGCAGTCGCAGCACCGGCCGCTCACGACCCGCCAGGGCCTGCCGGTCGCCGGCGGCCTGCGCCGCCTGCAACTCACCGAAGGTGTACGGCTTGCCCGGCACGTCCAGGTCCTCGGCGACCGCGCCGGTCACCTGCAGGTAGCTGCCGACCTGCGGGCCGCCCTTGTGGTACTGGCCGGTCGAGTGCAGGAACCGCGGCCCCCAACCGTAGGTGACCGGCCGTCCGGCCGCCTCGGCCAGCAGCGGCCGCAGCCGGGCCGCGTCGGCGTCGGCGAACCGGTCGAGGTACGCCATGACCGCCAGGTAGCCGTCGTCGCCCAGCCCGTCGAGCAGCCACCGCAGCACGCCGGCCAGGTCACCCGGGGCGCCCTGCGGCGCGTACACCTCGATCGCGCCCTCGGTGAACGACGGCGTCTCCGCCGGCAGACCCGAGGCGAGGATCTTGTTGGTGTTCTCCTTGGACTCGGTGACGTTCGGCTGGTTGAACGGGTCGATGCCGAGCACCACGCCGGCCACCGCGGTCGCGTACTCCCAGGCGAGGAACTGCGCGCCGAGCGGGCCGTTGACCGCCACGTCCGGGTCGGTGCCGCCGCCCGGCACGTCGCCGGGGGCCAGCGCGCCGCCGTAGGTGACGGTCAGCACGTCGGAACCGGTCGCGCCGGGGCTCTGCGGGGACTCCACCACCACCGGCAGGATGCCCACGCCGGCCTTGCCGGTCGACTCGGCGATCAGCTGCTCGGCCCAGTCGCCGAGCCCGTCGATGCCGGTGCCGTCGGAGATCAGCGCGACCTTGTCCCGGGCCAGCGTGGCGGCGGCGCCCAGCGCGGCGCCCAGCGCCAGCGCCGGATTGTCCCGGTCCTCGCCGAGTGACGCGGCCAGCGCGTCGGCCTGGTCGATCAGCTCACCGACGTTGACGCCGGCCAGCGCCGACGGCACCAGCCCGAACGCGGTCAGCGCCGAGTACCGGCCGCCGACGTTCGGGTCGGCGAGCACGGTGAACGCGCCCATCTCGGTCGCGGTGGCCTCCAGCGGCGAGCCCGGGTCGGTGACGATGACGAAGTGCCGGCCGGCCTCCGCCTCGGTCATGCCGGCGTCCAGGAACGCCTGCCAGTAGGCGCGTCGGTGGCTGTCGGTCTCCACCGTCGAGCCGGACTTGCTGGCCACCACCACGACGGTGCGCTCCAGCCGGTCACCCAGGGCCGCGCGGACCTGCCCGGGGTCGGTGGTGTCCAGCACGGTCAGCGGCCGGCCCAGGGTCCGGGTGATCACCTCGGGGGCGAGCGACGAGCCGCCCATGCCGGCGAGGACCACGTGGTCCAGGTCGGCCAGCTCCGCGGTCAGCTCGGCGAGCTGCACCAGCAGCTCCCGGCTGCGCCGGTGGGTGTCCACCCAGCCGAGCCGGATCTTCGCCTCGGCCTCGGCGTCCGGACCCCACAGGCTCGGGTCCTTGGCGGCCAGCTTGCCCGGGACGCCGGCCTTGACCAGCGCGTCCCGGGTGGAGGCCGGCGCGGACTTGTCGACCGCGTCCGCGCCGTAGACGGCGAGCCCGGCAGCGGCCTCGGCCGGCTGCGCGAGTAGATCGCTCATGCGTTACCACCGGCCTTCTCGGCGGCCTTCGCGTTGCCCTTGGCCGCCTTGTTCGGCGAGCCCTTGCCGCTGGCCGCCGCCTCCAACGACTTACGGACGCCCTCGAGCAGCTCCTGCCAGCTGGCCTCGAACTTCTCCACACCCTCGCGCTCCAGGGTGGCGATCACGTCGTCCATGTCCACCCCGACCGACTCCAGGTCCGCGAAGACCTTGCGGGCCGCGTCGTACGCGCCGGTGATGGTGTCGCCGCGGGTCTCGCCGTGATCGGCGTACGCGTGGATGACCGACTCCGGCATGGTGTTGACCGTGCCGGGGGCGATCAGCTCCTCGACGTAGATGACGTCGCGGTAGTCCGGGTTCTTCGTCGAGGTCGACGCCCACAGCGGCCGCTGCGGGTGCGCGCCGGCGGCGGCGAGTGCCTTCCAGCGGTCCGAGGAGAACACCTCGGTGTAGCGCTCGTACGCCAGCTGGGCGTTGGCGATGGCGGCCTTGCCCTTCAGCGACTTGGCCTGCTCGGACCCGATCTTCTCGAGCCGCTTGTCGACCTCCGAGTCGACGCGGGAGACGAAGAACGACGCCACCGAGCCGATCTTCGACAGGTCGTGACCGTTGGCCTTGGCCTGCTCCAGGCCGGCGATGAACGCCTCCATCACGGCCGAGTAGCGGTCCAGACCGAAGATCAGCGTCACGTTGACGCTGATCCCCTCGGCGAGGGTGTCGGTGATCGCCGACAGGCCCTCCTCGGTGGCCGGGATCTTGATGAAGAGGTTGGGGCGGTCGACCAGCCACCACAGGGCCTTGGCCTCGGCCACGGTCTTGTCGCTGTCGTGTGCCACCCGCGGGTCCACCTCGATGGAGACCCGACCGTCGACGCCCTCGCTGCCGTCGTACGACGGGCGCATCACGTCGCAGGCCCACCGCACGTCGTACGTGGTGAGCATCCGTACGGCCTCTTCCACGTCCACGCCACGGGTGGCGAGGTCGTGCAGCTGCCAGTTGTACTCGTCGGCGTCGCTGAGCGCCTTCGCGAAGATCGTCGGGTTGGTGGTGACCCCGGCCACGTGCTTCTCGCGGCGGAGCTGGTCCAGCCCACCGGAGCTCAAACGCACCCGGGAAAGATCGTCGAGCCAGACCGCCACACCCGCGGCGGTGAGCTCATTCAACTTGTCGGTCATGCCGTCCACGCTCCCTCAGTTTCCGGTCGTGAAACCGGTGATGTCGCCCACCCGGGCCAGCGAGGCATGCGCCGCCGCCACGATCCGGTCTCCGGTGAACCCGAACTGCTCGAAGAGCACGGTGTGCGGGGCGCTCGCTCCGTAGTGCTCCAGGCTGACGCTCTCGCCGAGATCACCGACGATTCCGCGCCACGACATCGCGATGCCCGCCTCCACGCTCACCCGTGCCTTTACCCCGCGCGGGAGCACCGACTCCCGGTACGCCTCGTCCTGCTCGTAGAACCACTCCTGGCAGGGCATCGAGACCACCCGGGTCGGGGTGCCGTCGGCCTCCAGCCGCTCCCGGGCGGTCAGGCAGAGCTGCACCTCGGAACCGGTGCCGACGATGATCACCTGAGGCTTGCCGTTGGACGCCTCGGCCAGCACGTAGCCACCCTTCGCCACACCGGCCGCGTCGCCCAGGACCTCCCGGTCCAGCGTCGGCAGCGGCTGGCGGCTCAGCGCCATCGCGGTCGGCCGGTCGGTGTGCTCCAGCGCCAGCCGCCACGCCCAGGCGGTCTCGTTGGCGTCCGCCGGGCGGACCACGTCCAGGCCCGGGATGGCGCGCAGCGCGGTCAGGTGCTCCACCGGCTGGTGGGTCGGGCCGTCCTCGCCCAGGCCGATCGAGTCGTGCGTCCAGACGTACGTCACCGGCAGCTTCATCAGCGCGGCCAGCCGCACCGACGGACGCATGTAGTCGCTGAACACCAGGAACGTGCCGCCGTACGGGCGGGTGCCGCCGTGCAGCGCGATGCCGTTGAGGATCGCGCCCATGGCGTGCTCACGGATGCCGAAGTGCAGCGTGCGGCCGTACTCGTGGCCGGGGAAGTCCTTGGTGGCGTGCGCGGCCGGGATGAACGACGGCTCGCCCTTCATGGTGGTGTTGTTGCTCTCGGCCAGGTCGGCCGAGCCGCCCCACAGCTCCGGCAGCACCGGCGCGAGCGCCTCCAGCACCTTGCCGGAAGCCGCCCGGGTGGCGACGCCCTTGGCGTCGGTGGGGAAGACCGGGATCGCCTCGGTCCAGCCGTCCGGCAGCACCCGGCCGGCGATCCGCTCGTAGAGCGCGGTGCGCTCCGGGTTGGCCTTCTTCCAGGCGTCGAACGAGGTGGTCCACGCCTGCTCGGCGTCGGCGCCACGGCTCATCACCGTGCGGGCGTGGCCGAGCACCTCCTCGTCGACCTGGAAGGTCTGCTCCGGGTCGAAGTCGAGGATCCGCTTGGTGGCCTTCACCTCGTCGGCGCCGAGCGCCGAGCCGTGGATCTTGCCGGTGTTCTTCTTGTTGGGCGCGGGCCAGCCGATGATGGTGCGCAGCGCGATGAAGGAGGGGCGCCCGGTCTCCGCCTTGGCGGCCAGCAGCGCGCGGTGCAGCGCCTCGACGTCCTCGTGGTAGTCGCCCTGGTCGGCGTCGCCGCTGCGCCAGTCGACGGTCTGCACGTGCCAGCCGTACGCCTCGTAGCGGGCCGCCACGTCCTCGCTCTTGGCGATGCGGGTGTCGTCCTCGATCGAGATCTCGTTGTCGTCGTAGATCACCGTGAGGTTGCCCAGCTGCTGGTGCCCGGCGAGGGCGCTGGCCTCGTGGCTGATGCCCTCCTCGATGTCACCGTCGGAGACGATGCACCAGATGTTGTGGTCGAAGACCGACGCGCCCGGCTCGGCCTCCGGGTCGAACAGGCCACGCTCGCGGCGGGCCGCCATGGCCATGCCGACCGCGTTACCCAGGCCCTGCCCGAGCGGGCCGGTGGTGGTTTCCACGCCCGGGGTGTGCCCGTGCTCGGGGTGACCCGGCGTGAGCGAACCCCACTGCCGCAACGACTTCAGGTCGGACAGGCTCAGCGGGTAGCCGGACAGGAACAGCTGGATGTAGAGGGTCAGGCTGGAGTGCCCGGCGGAGAGCACGAACCGGTCCCGACCGGGCCAGTTCGGGTCGGCCGGGTTGTGCCGCATGACCCGGTTGAACAGGAGGTAGGCCGCGGGCGCCAGGCTCATCGCGGTGCCCGGGTGGCCGTTGCCGGATTTTTCCACGGCATCCATGGCCAGGACGCGGACGGTGTCGACAGCCCGGCGATCGAGGTCGGACCAGTTGAGTTCGGAGTGCTCGGGTCGGTTGGCAGCCACGATGGTTGTGCTCCTTGGCAGATGGGCGGAACCCTCACTGGTGACCCTATCGAGCGGGCCTAAACGTCCGCCCACGGATCTGTGCATGGTGTGCGGTACGTGACGTTGCCGTGCGTGGTTCAACCCGGTGGTGTGACGGCCCGCACCGTTGTCGGGTCGGCCGGGCAGCCAAAACGACAACGCGTAGTGTGTGGGTCGGTGTGCGGCCCCCGAGCGGGCTGGACCGACCGATCTCCCCGTGCCGATGCCGGAAGGTGGCAATCCGTGAGCATGATCACCGAGCGCCCCGCGAGCAACCCCGCCGGGCAGCCCCCGGCGCGGGCGGCCGAGGGTCCGGTGGCGCGGCGGGACGTGCGCGCGATCGTGTCGGCGTACGTGGCCCTGACCAAGCCGCGCATCGTGGAACTGCTACTGGTCACCACCGTGCCGGCGATGATGCTCGCCGAGGGTGGCCTGCCGTCGCTGTGGCTGATGGCCGTGGTGCTCATCGGTGGCTCGCTCGCCGCGGGAGCGGCCAGCGTGATCAACTGCTACATCGACCGGGACATCGACCAGTTGATGCGGCGTACCAAGCGGCGACCGCTGCCGGCGCACACCGTGTCGCCGCGTAACGCCCTGGTCTTCGGTCTGGTGCTGGCGGCCGTCTCGATCGTCCTGATGGCGGCGTTCACCAACCTGCTCGCCGCCGGGCTGACCCTCGCCGCGATCCTCTACTACGACGTCGTCTACACGCTGTGGCTCAAGCGCTCCACCCCGACGAACACCTTCTGGGGTGGCGCCTGCGGTGCCGCTCCGGTGCTCATCGGCTGGGCGGCGGTGACCGGCACGCTGGCGCCGGCCGCGTGGGGGCTGTTCGCGGTGGTCTTCTTCTGGCAGATGCCGCACTTCTACCCGCTCGCCATGAAGTACAAGGACGACTACGCCCGGGCCGGGATCCCGATGCTGCCCGTGGTGGCCTCCACCCGTCGGGTGAACGCCGAGATCCTGATCTTCGCCTGGCTCACCGTGCTGACCTCCCTGGCGGTCTGGCCGCTGGGGCTCAGCGCGATCTACGGCGTGCCGACGCTGGTGGTGGGCGCCGTCTTCCTGGTCGAGGCGCACCGGCTCTGCGCTCGCGCGACGCGCGGCGAGGCGGTCAAGCCGATGCGGCTGTTCCACTGGTCGACCACGTACCTCACGATCGTCTTCGTGGCCGTCGCGCTCGACGCGCTGCTCTGACCTGGGGTTCGACCTACCTGGCCACGCTGGTGGCAATCCTTGACTAATCAGTGTCACGGATGAGTTGTCCCGGTTTAACGTCACATCAGAGTAACTTTCGGCATGAGTCGGATCGACTCAACCTGCGGCAACTGAGGGCCGTTTTGTCAGGGTGCTTTGAGCCCATAAGTCCGTCTAAAACCGGACAGCAGATCTGTACTCTTCCTTAAACCTGTAGGTAATTGGCATCACAAAAGCTTCATGGTTCTCGCCCGGACGAGTGGAACTCTGCTTAGGCTTCGCGTCATGGCAGATGGTTCCGATACGACGCTGACGGCCGAGCAGACCGTCGGCGAGCAGGCGCCCCACGGCCTGGTCGCCGGCCTCAAGGCGTTCGCCGCCGGACACGGCGGAGCGAAGGCGGTCATCGAGTACGTCGGCAAGCGTGGCGCGCGGATCGTCCTGGTGGGTTCCGACGGTGAGTGGGGCGACCAGTTCGCCGACGACACCGTCACCGCCCGGGAGGCGTGCGCCAAGGCGGGAGTCACCGTCGAGAACGCCTGGGAGCGTGAACTGATGGACCAGATGCGTCCGAGCAACGACCTCTGGCGGTCGATGGCCCGGCGCACGATGGCCCGCTGAGATAGACAGCTGAATTGACCGACCACCACCAGTCGACCCGGGGGAAACCCCGGGTCGCTCTCGTCACCTGCAGCAGACTGACCGACCTCGACCCGGACGACCGGCTGGTCCTCGCACCGCTCGCCGCCCGGGACGTCACCGTCGAGGCCGCCGTCTGGGACGACCCCGACGTCGACTGGTCCTCCTACGACCTGATCGTGCTCCGCTCACCATGGGATTACGCGCTGCGCCGCGACGAGTTCGTCACCTGGGCCGCGTCCGTCCCGGCGCTGGTCAACCCGGCCGACGTGGTGCGCTGGAACACCGACAAGCGCTACCTCGCCGAGCTGAGCGCCGCGGGAGTGCCCACCGTGCCGACCTCCTGGGTCGAGCCGGGGGAGAGTTGGCAGCCACCCGCCGACACCGGCGAGTACGTGATCAAGCCGGCGGTCAGCGCGGGCAGCCAGGACACCGGCCGGTACGACCTGGCCGACCCGGAGCACCGCGACCTGGCCGTGGCACACGTACGCCGGCTGTCCACCGCCGGCCGGACGACCATGGTCCAGCCGTACCTGAGTGCCGTCGACACCGAGGGCGAGACGGCACTGCTCTACCTGGCCGGTCCGGCCGGGCTCGCGTACAGCCACGCCATCCGCAAGGGCCCGATGCTGACCGGCCCGGACCACGGCCCGGACGGGCTCTACAAGGCGGAGGAGATCACCGCCCGTACCGCCCGCCCCGACCAGCTGGCGGTCGCCGAACGGACGCTCGCCACCGTGCCCGGCGGGACGCGGCAGCTGCTCTACGCCCGGGTCGACCTGATCCCCGGCCCGGACGGCGACCCCATCCTGGTCGAGCTGGAGCTGACCGAGCCGTCGCTGTTCCTCGGGTACGCCGACGGCGCCCCCGACCGCCTCGCCACCGCGATCACCACCCACCTGGCCCTGCGCGCCTGAGCCGCGTTCCCGGGCGGTCACGCGAGGCGCTGTGGTCACGATCCGCGCAACACCGGGGAAAGTGCTGTCTCCGGTGCGTCGGAGGCAGCAACATCCGCGACGGTGCGCGGATCGTGGCGCGGGGCCGTCAGGCGCTGACGGGGACGGCTTCGACGTCGGCCGCGGCGGTCTGGGGCGTCGGGGTGCTCGGGCGGCGTTCGCGGGTGGACCACTGGACGGAGAGAGTGGCCAGCAGCACCAGGCAGGAGCCGAGCATGTGCGCGCCGACCAGGATCGCCGGCACGTGGGTGACGTACTGCACGAAGCCGATGACGCCCTGACCCAGCTCCACCGCGAGCAGGACGATCGCGGCCCGGGTGGCCCGGGACGCGCCGACCGCGCGGAACGCGAAGATCAACGCCACCGAGAGGCCGATCAGCAGGAAGACGCCGTCGGCGTGCACCTGGGAGATCGACTCCGGGTCCAGCCCGTTGCGGGCCGCGCCGTGGTCGCCGGCGTGCGGGCCGCTGCCGGTGACCCAGGTGCCGATGACCAGTACCGCGGCGGCGACGCCGGTGGTGACGCGGGTCAGCGCGCGCAGGGGGGCGGGCACCACGGCCACCGTCGGGCCGTCCGGGTCGCCGATCCGCCGCCAGAGGGCGTACGCGGCGGCGAGCACCGCCATCGAGGCGAGGAAGTGCAGCCCCACCACCCACGGGTTGAGGTTGGTGAGCACGGTGATGCCACCGATCACCGCCTGGGCGGGGATGCCGAGGAAGACCGCGATGGCGAGGGCCAGCAGCCCGGGCCGGCGGGGCCGGTGGGCCAGTACGGCCAGCACGGTGGCCAGCGCGATGAGCCCCACCGCGAAGGTCAGCATCCGGTTGCTGAACTCGATCACCCCGTACACGCCCATCTCGGGTGTTGTGACGTACGACTCGTCGGTGCACCGGGGCCAGGTGGGGCAGCCGAGGCCCGAGGCGGTCAACCGGACGGCCCCGCCGGTGACGACGATGCCCACGTTCGCGATGATCGAGGCGAGGGCGAGGCGGCGCAGCAGGGTGCCGGAGACCGGACGGACGATTCGGTTCACGGCGCAAATCCTACGCACCGTAGTGATCGAGGTTCGTCCGACTCGGTCGGGTCGGTGGTTCGGATCACCGGAGCCCGGGTTTGCCACCCTCCGGGTAATTACGTAACGTTGGCGTTGTGAAAAACGCGGCGGCGCTCTCCGGGCAACAGTCGGCGGCCCCAGCGGCCGTCGGCGCGTCGGTGTCCGCGCCCGTCGTGACCACCTCGGCCGGGTCCACCGGTGCCGCGGCGGCCGAGGTCTCCACCCGGGACCGGGTCACCCAGCTGCTGCTGGAGCGGGGTGCCACCACCGCCGCGCAGCTCGGTGTGGCGCTCGGTCTGAGCCCGGCGGCGATCCGCCGGCACCTCGACGCGATGCTCGCCGACGGTGACGTGTTCGCCCGTGAGCAGACCGTGCAGGGCAGTCGTGGCCGGGGCCGCCCGGCGAAGGTGTTCCTGCTGACCGAGGCCGCGCGGGTGCGCTGTGGCACCCATCACTACGACAACATGGCCACCGCCGCGCTGCGCTGGATCGCCCGCAGTGGTGGTTCGGACGCGGTCGAGGCGTTCGCCACCGAGCAGGTGTCCGCCCTGGAGTCCCGCTGTCGGGCCGCCATGGAGGACGCCGGCGACGATCCCCTCGCGCGGGCGGAGGCACTCGCCGGAGCGCTCACCGCCGAGGGATACGCTGCCAACGCGACCACGATCGCCTCCGGCGGGCAGCTCTGCCAGCACCACTGCCCGGTGGCGCACGTGGCCGCCGAGTTTCCCCAGCTGTGCGAGGCCGAGACCGCGGTGATATCCCGTCTGGTCGGCACCCACGTGCAGCGCCTGGCCACCATCGCGCACGGCGACGGGGTGTGCACCACGCACATTCCGACCCAGCCGACCCGCGCCCAATCCGGTAATCCCGTCACCACTGTGAGGACAGATAGATGACCGAGCAGATCGTCCAGCCCCTGACCCAGGAAGAGCAGCTCGCCGCCCTGGGTCGCTACGAGTACGGCTGGTCCGACCCGGACGCCGCCGGGGCGGTCGCCCAGCGCGGCATCAACGAGGCGGTGGTGCGGGACATCTCGGCCAAGAAGAACGAGCCGGCCTGGATGCTCGACCTGCGGCTGAAGGGTCTGCGGCTGTTCGGCCGTAAGCCCATGCCGGCGTGGGGCGCGGACCTCACCGGGATCGACTTCGACAACATCAAATACTTCGTGCGGTCCACCGAGAAGCAGGCCACCAGCTGGGAGGACCTGCCCGAGGACATCAAGAACACCTACGACCGGCTGGGCATCCCGGAGGCGGAGAAGCAGCGCCTGGTCGCCGGTGTCGCGGCGCAGTACGAGTCCGAGGTCGTCTACCACAAGATCCGTGAGGACCTTGAGGAGCAGGGCGTCCTCTTCCTGGACACCGACACGGCGCTGCGTGAGCACGAGGACGTCTTCAAGGAGTACTTCGGCACGGTGATCCCGGTCGGCGACAACAAGTTCGCCGCGCTGAACACCTCCGTGTGGTCCGGCGGCTCGTTCATCTACGTGCCGAAGGGTGTGCACGTCGAGATCCCGCTGCAGGCCTACTTCCGGATCAACACCGAGAACATGGGCCAGTTCGAGCGGACGCTGATCATCGTCGACGAGGGTGCGTACGTGCACTACGTCGAGGGCTGCACCGCGCCGCTCTACTCCTCCGACTCGCTGCACAGCGCGGTCGTGGAGATCATCGTGAAGAAGAACGCGCGCTGCCGTTACACGACCATCCAGAACTGGTCGAACAACGTCTACAACCTGGTGACCAAGCGCGCCGTCTGCCACGAGGGCGCGACCATGGAGTGGGTCGACGGCAACATCGGCTCCAAGGTGACGATGAAGTACCCGGCGGTCTACATGACCGGCGAGCACGCCAAGGGCGAGGTGCTCTCGGTGGCGATGGCCGGCGAGGGCCAGCACCAGGACGCGGGCGCCAAGATGGTGCACGCCGCGCCGCACACCTCCTCGACCATCGTGTCGAAGTCGATCGCCCGGGGCGGCGGCCGCACCTCGTACCGGGGTCTGGTGCAGGTGCTGGAGGGTTCGCACCACAGCCGTAGCACGGTCAAGTGCGACGCGCTGCTGGTCGACACCATCTCCCGCTCGGACACCTACCCGTACGTCGACATCCGTGAGGACGACGTGTCGATGGGGCACGAGGCGACCGTCTCCAAGATCAGCGACGACCAGCTCTTCTACCTGATGAGCCGGGGCCTGAGCGAGGACGAGGCGATGGCCATGATCGTGCGTGGCTTCATCGAGCCGATCGCCAAGGAGCTCCCGATGGAGTACGCCCTGGAGCTGAACCGGCTGATCGAACTCCAGATGGAGGGCGCGGTCGGCTGACGCCGCCCGTCCCCCGTCCGGCCGACCTGACACCGTCGTCGTAGAACAGACCAAGGAAGAAATGACTACCCAGGCTTCCGCGCCGCCCAGCACCAAGTCGCAGGCGCTGCGCTCGTACGACGTCGCCGACTTCCCGGCCCTCACCGGCCTGGAGGAGGAGTGGCGGTTCACCCCGCTCAAGCGCCTCCGTGGCCTGACCGGTGCGGCTCCGGCCGCGACCGGCATGGTCCGGCACGAGTACGGCGACCTGCCCGAGGGCGTGGCCGTCGAGCGCATCGGCACCGACGACCCGCGGGTGGGCAGCGTGCTCACGCCGGTCGACCGGGTCAGCGCGCTCGCGTACGGCGGCGCCGGTGAGGCGCTGCTGCTCACCGTCGCCAGTGACGTGGTGGTGGGCGCGCCGGTGAGCCTGCGGGTGGTCGGCGGCGGTGCGGAGAGCCTGGCGTTCGGGCACACCTTCATCGAGCTGGGCCGCTTCGCCGAGGCGACCCTGGTCCTGGAGCACGTCGGCTCGGCGACCCTGGCCGACAACGTCGAGGTCGCCGTGGCCGACGGCGCGAAGCTGACCCTGGTCACGGTCGCCGACTGGGCCGACGACGCGGTCCAGGCGCAGCACCTCAAGATCAAGCTGGGTCGGGACGCCCGGGTGGTGCACATCCAGGTCTCCCTCGGCGGCGACCTGGTCCGGCAGTTCACCAGCGTGGAGTACACCGGGCGGGGTGGCGAGGCCGAGCTGTACGGCGTCTACTTCGCCGACTCCGGCCAGCACCTGGAGCACCGGCAGCTGGTGGACCACACCGTGCCGGACTGCCGCAGCTACGTCGGCTACCGGGGCGCCCTGCAGGGCGACGACGCGCACACCGTCTGGGTGGGCGACGTGCTGATCCGGGCCGAGGCGACCGGCACCGACACGTACGAGATCAACCGGAACCTGCTGCTCACCGACGGCGCGCGGGCGGACTCCGTACCCAATCTGGAGATCGAGACCGGCGAGATCGCCGGCGCCGGCCACGCCAGCGCGACCGGCCGCTTCGACGACGAGCAGCTGTTCTACCTGATGGCCCGGGGTATCCCGGAGAGTGAGGCCCGCCGCCTGGTGGTCCGCGGCTTCTTCGCCGAGCTGATCAACAAGATTCCGGTGGAGGAGCTGCGCGAGCGCCTCGGCGACGCCATCGAGGCCCGGCTGGCCAAGGCGGGCGCCTGATGATCCGGATCTGCTCCACCGAGGACGTGCCGAAGGGCACCGCGATCAGCGCGAACGTCGACGGCACCCCGATCGCGCTGGTGCACGGCGAGGACGGCGCCTTCTACGCCGCCTACGACGAGTGCTCGCACGCCTCGGTCGCCCTCTCCGAGGGGGAGGTCGACGGTTGCACGCTGGAGTGCTGGCTGCACGGCTCGCGCTTCGACCTGCGCACCGGCGAGCCGAGCGGGCTGCCCGCGACCGAACCCGTCCCCGTCTACCCCGTCGAAGTCCGCGACGGCGACATCTACCTCAGCCTGACGCCGAGTAATGGAGTGACCCGATAATGAGCACCCTGGAGATCCGCGACCTGAAGGTGTCGGTCAAGCTGCCCGAGGGTGAGCTCAAGCCGATCCTGGCCGGCGTCGACCTGACCGTGAAGTCCGGCGAGACCCACGCCATCATGGGCCCGAACGGGTCCGGCAAGTCCACCCTGGCGTACTCGATCGCCGGCCACCCCAAGTACGAGATCACCGGCGGCTCGGTGACCCTCGACGGCGAGGACGTGCTGGCCATGACGGTCGACGAGCGCGCCCGCGCCGGCCTCTTCCTGGCCATGCAGTACCCGGTCGAGGTGCCCGGCGTCTCGGTGGCGAACTTCCTGCGTACCGCCAAGACCGCCATCGACGGCGAGGCGCCGAAGCTGCGCACCTGGGGCGGCGAGCTGCGCGGTGCGATGGAGCGCCTCCAGATGGACCCGGCGTTCGCCCAGCGCAACGTCAACGAGGGCTTCTCCGGCGGTGAGAAGAAGCGGCACGAGATCGTCCAGCTGGAGCTGCTCAAGCCGAAGATCGCGATCCTCGACGAGACCGACTCCGGCCTCGACGTGGACGCGCTGCGCGTGGTCAGCGAGGGCGTCAACCGGGTCCGCGACACCGGCGACACCGGCGTGCTGCTGATCACCCACTACACGCGGATCCTGCGCTACATCAAGCCGGACTTCGTGCACGTCTTCGTGGCCGGCCGGATCGTCGAGCAGGGCGGGCCGGAGCTGGCCGACAAGCTCGAGGCCGAGGGCTACGAGCGGTACGCCGCCGGGGCCGGCACGGCCAAGGCCTGAGCGAGAGGCGCTGCCGAGATGACCAGCATCGCGATCCCGCCGGGGATGCCGCAGTACGACGACGTGCCGCGTTTCGACGTGGCCCGGGTGCGCGCCGACTTCCCGATCCTGGACCGGGAGATCAACGGGCATCCGCTGGTCTACCTCGACAGCGCCAACACCTCGCACAAGCCCCGCCAGGTGCTCGACGTGCTCGACGAGCACTACGCGCGGCACAACGCCAACGTGTCGCGCTCGGTGCACACCCTGGGCACCGAGGCCACCGAGGCGTACGAGGGGGCGCGGGCGAAGATCGCCGCGTTCATCAACGCGCCGAGCGTCGACGAGGTGGTGTTCACCAAGAACTCCACCGAGGCGATCAACATCGTGGCGTACGCCTTCTCGAACGCCTCGCTGCGCCCCGACGGTGACCCCCGGTTCCGGCTCGGCCCGGGCGACGAGGTGGTGATCTCCGAGATGGAGCACCACTCGAACATCGTCCCGTGGCAGTTGCTGTGCGAGCGCACCGGCGCGACCCTGCGCTGGTTCCCGGTCACCGACGGCGGCCGCCTCGACGAGTCCGGCCTGGAAGACCTGGTCACCGAACGGACGAAGATCGTCTCGCTGGTGCACATGTCGAACATCCTCGGCACCGTCAACGCCACCTCCCGGATCACCGCGCGGGTCCGCGAGGTGGGCGCGCTGCTGCTGCTGGACTGCTCCCAGTCGGTGCCGCACCTGCCCATCGACGTGGTCGACCTGGACGCCGACTACATCGTCTTCACCGGCCACAAGATGCTCGGCCCGACCGGCATCGGCGTGCTCTGGGGCCGGGGGGAGCTGCTGGCGGCCATGCCACCGGTCTTCGGCGGCGGCTCGATGATCGAGACGGTCACCATGGCCCGGTCGACGTTCGCCGCGCCGCCGGCCCGGTTCGAGGCGGGCACCCCGCCGATCGCCGAGGCGGTCGCGCTCGGCGCGGCGGTGGACTACCTCACCGGCATCGGCATGCCGGCCATCCAGTGGCACGAGAAGGAGCTGACGGCGTACGCGCTGGACGCCCTCGGCTCGGTCCCCGACCTGCGGATCTTCGGCCCGACCGTGCCGATCGGCCGGGGCGGCACCATCTCGTTCGCGCTGGGTGACGTGCACCCGCACGACGTGGGTCAGGTGCTCGACTCGCTCGGCGTGCAGGTGCGGGTGGGCCACCACTGTGCCAAGCCGGTGTGCAGCCGGTTCGGCGTCCCGGCCATGACCCGGGCCTCGTTCTACCTCTACACCACCACCGAGGAGATCGACGCTCTGGTGGCCGGTCTGGAGCAGGTGCGGAAGGTGTTCGACTGATGCAGCTCGACCAGCTCTACCAGGAGATCATCCTGGACCACTACAAGCACCCGCACGGGCGTGGCCTGCGCGACGCCGACGACCCGGGCGACCAGGTCGCGGAAGCGCACCACGTCAACCCGACCTGCGGCGACGAGGTCACCGTCCGGGTGGCCACCGACGGCGACGTGCTGCACGACATCTCGTACGACGGGATGGGCTGCTCGATCAGCCAGGCCTCGGCGAGCGTCCTGCACGAGTTGCTGCGTGGCCGGGGCGCCGGGGAAGCATTCGAGGTGCACCAGGCGTTCGTGGAGTTGATGTCCGGACGTGGCCAGGTCACGCCCGACGAGGACGTACTCGGTGACGGGGTTGCTTTCGCGGGTGTGGCCCGCTACCCCGCCCGGGTCAAGTGCGCGCTGCTGCCGTGGATGGCGTTTAAGGACGCCGCGGCACGCGCCGGTGTGGGCGTGAGCCCGGAGGTGAAGGCATGAGCGAGAACACCGCTACCGCAGCGACGCCGGAGGCCGGTGACGCCACCGCGGCGCCGCAGACCGACGCCGTGACGACCAACGGTGCCGCGACGCCGGGTGCCGGCGACGCCGTCACCCCGGCTGGCGACGCGGTCGCCGCAGCTGGCGACGCGGTCACCCCGGCAGGCGACGCCGTCACCCCGGCGGGTGGCGTCAGCAAGGCCATGATCGCCGACATCGAGGAGGCGATGAAGGACGTCGTCGACCCGGAGCTCGGCATCAACGTGGTCGACCTCGGCCTGGTGTACGGCGTGCACGTCGACGACGAGAACGTCGCCACCCTGGACATGACGCTCACCTCGGCGGCCTGCCCGCTGACCGACGTGATCGAGGACCAGGCCCGGCAGGCACTGACCACCGGCCCCGGCGGCGGTCTGGTCAACGACATCCGGATCAACTGGGTGTGGCTCCCGCCGTGGGGTCCGGACAAGATCACCGACGAGGGCCGGGACCAGCTTCGTTCCCTCGGCTTCAACGTCTGAGCCGACCCCGGTCGGCTCCACCCGTCGAGCGCGATGCCCCACCGGGGCGTCGCGCTCGACCCGCCCCACGCCTCCCTCGGCCGCGCGCCGGGATCCTGCTGCGTCGATCTTGCACTTTTGGTCGTTGTTGTAGGCCGGTAAGGGGCATTCGTCACCACAGAAATTGCACGATCGCGTGGGCGTGGGCGTGGGCGTGGGCGCGGGACTCGGCGAGAGCCTGGAGATCGCGCTCGATCCAGGATGTAGTGGGCATCTGGCGCTCCCGACACCACTACATCCTGGATCGAGCGCGATCTTGGCGTGGGGCGCGGGGCGTGGGGCGCGGGGCGTGGGGCGTGGACAAGTGGGGGCGTGGGGCGTGGGCAAGTGGGGGCGTGGGGCGTGGGAAATTGGGGGCGTGGGGCGTGGGAAATTGGTGGCGGGGGCGGGGCTTGGGCGGGCAGGATGCGCTGGTGACTGAGGCGTACCCGATGCAGGTCCCTGTCCGTGCGGCGACTGCCGTACGTCGACAGCGGCTGGTACCGGGGCGTGCCTCGATCCGGCACCGACGTCCGTGAGCGGGGCGTTCCTCGCCGGCCTGGTGGCCGGCTACGGCGTCGCCGTCCCGGTTGGCGCGATCGCCGTTCTCATCCTGGGGCTCAGTGCCCGTACCTCGTTTCGGGTCGGCGCCGCGGCGGCACTCGCGGTGGCGACGGCCGACGGGCTCTACGCGGCGGTCGCCGCGCTCGGGGGCGCCGGCCTGGCCGGGGTCATCGCGCCGGTCGCCGGCCCGCTGCGGGTGGTCGCCGCCGTGGTGCTGCTGGGGCTCGCCGCGCACGGCCTGTGGCGGACCTGGTCGGCGCACCGGTCGGGTCGGCCGCCGTCGGCGCGTGTCGGGCGGGGCATGGGTACGCCGGGGCGGGCCTACGCGGCGCTGCTCGGGCTGACCCTGTTGAACCCGACCACGGTGCTCTACTTCACCGCGCTGGTGCTCGGCCGTCGGGGCACGGCCGATCCGGGCGCGGTCCCGGTGGCGCTGTTCGTGGCCGGTGTGTTCCTGGCGTCGGCGAGTTGGCAGTTGCTCATCGCCGGCGGTGGCACGGTCGTCGGCCGGGCGTTGACCGGACCGCGCGGTCGGCTCGTCACCGGCCTGGTGTCCAGCGCGCTCATCGCCGCGCTGGCGGTGGTCGCGCTGCTGCCGGGCTGAGCGCCACCGCCCGGCCGTCCGGGCGGGGCCATTGTGCCGTACGGTCGGACGGGTGACCAGTCGACCCGCAGCCGGGGGCGGCCGGTGGGTCGAGGTCGATCCGGCCCGCGTGGGCCGCTGGGTCGAGGGCTTCGCCGACCGGCACGGCCCGCACACCACCACCGAGCGGGAGTACGGCCTGCTGCTCACCGCCTCCGACGCAACGACCGCCGAGCTGTACGCCCCACCGGGTTCGCCGGCCGGCGTCGACGTGGCCGGGTTCGTGGCCGCCGCTGTCGCGCCCCGCCGGATCGGCCTGCTGCTGGCCCGCAAGGGCGCCGTGGCCATCGGTGTGGCCGAGGGCGCCGACCTGGTCGTCTCCAAGGTGGACACCCGGTACGTGCAGGGGCGCACCGCTGCGGGGGGATGGTCTCAGCACCGGTTCGCCCGGCGGCGAGACAACCAGGCCAAGGCGGCGCTCGGTGACGCGGCGGAGCTGGCCGTACGGCTGCTGTTGCCGGAGGCGGCGAGGCTCGCCGCGCTGGTGTGCGGCGGTGACCGGCGGGCGGTGGACACGGTGCTGGCGGACCGGCGGTTGGCCCCGCTCGTGCCGCTGCGGGCCGAGCGGCTGCTCGACGTGCCGGAGCCGCGGCACGCGGTGCTGGTCGCGGCGGTGGGCGCGGCCCGGGCGGTACGGATCCGGCTGCGCGACCCGGCACCCGACCGCCCGGAGTGACGGCAGGGTCTGCCGCAGGGGAGATCACCGCCACGCGGAGCGGGGTTCCCGGCGTGCCGTCACGGCGGTGGCCGGAGGATGGGTGTGTGGAGTTTCTGGTGGACATGGTGACGACGGTGCCGGAGGGCACGTCGGAGGACGAGGTCGCCGACATGCGCCGGCGTGAGGCGGCGCGCTCGGCCGAGCTGACGGCGCAGGGCAGTCTCCGCCGGTTGTGGCGTCCGCCGCTGGCGCCGGGGGAGTGGCGTACGTGGGGACTCTTCCAGGCCGACGACGCCGAGGAGCTGGACGTGGTGCTCGCGTCGATGCCGCTGCGTGCCTGGCGGCGCGAGACCGTGACGCCGTTGACACCGCACCCGAACGACCCGGGCCAGCCGTCTCGCTGAGCCGGTGGGCTCGCCACCAGCATGGAGATCATCATGTCCAGT
The DNA here is from genome assembly GCF_029626045.1 of Micromonospora sp. WMMD710. Classification (NCBI taxonomy): domain Bacteria; kingdom Bacillati; phylum Actinomycetota; class Actinomycetes; order Micromonosporales; family Micromonosporaceae; genus Micromonospora; species Micromonospora sp. WMMD710. The sequence goes on from NZ_JARUBD010000001.1 coordinate 862,761, forward strand.
TCCGAGGCGCAGATCCTGCGGACCGTCCTCGATCGGTGGAAGTCGGCGGTCGACGCCCACGAGCCGGAGCGTGTCGCGTCGTACTTCACCAGCGATGCGATCTTCCAGGGGCTGCACCCGTACACGGTGGGCCGCGCCGGGGTTGCCGAGTACTACGCGGGCCAGCCGCTGGGTCTGACCGCCGCGTACGACATCCGGGAGACCCGGCGCCTGGCCGACGACGTGGTCCTCGGCTACCTGGCGGTGTAGTTCGGCTTCACCGACCGGCCAACCCTGACGGTCAACCTGGGTGTGCTCCTGCGCCGGATCAACAATGACTGGCAGATCAGCCACTACCAGGTGTCACAGCTCCCCTGACCAGCGCGCGTCGGTCAGCGCGCGTCGGTCGGCGCGCGTCGGTCGGCGGGTCGATCATGGAGTTGTGGTGGTGGACGAAGGCCGTTCATGCCCGCATACCGGGCACCACAACTCCATGATCGACGCTGCCGGGGTCAGAGCTGGTCGGTGCCGAAGGTGTCGCAGGTCTTCGGGTCGCCACGGTCGTAGCCCTGGGTGAACCAGCGCTTGCGCTGCTCGGACGTGCCGTGGGTGAACTGGTCCGGGTTGACCTGCCCGCCGGAGCGCTCCTGGATGCTGTCGTCACCGATCGCCTCGGCGGTCTCGACGGCCTGGCTGATGTCGGTTTCGGTGATGGACTTGAACAGCGGCTCCTGGCCGGTCTTGTCCTTGCTCTCGGTGGCGTGCTTGGCCCAGGCGCCGGCGTAGCAGTCGGCCTGCAACTCCAGCCGCACGGAGGCGGACTTGGGGCCGCTCTGGTCGCCCTGGCCGGCCTTGGCGTTGGTGCCGAGCAGGTTCTGGATGTGGTGGCCGTACTCGTGGGCGAGCACGTAGGGCTGGGCGAACTCGCCCTTGGCGCCGAACCGGGACGCCAGCTCCTCGTAGAAGCTCAGGTCGATGTACACCTGCTTGTCGGCCGGGCAGTAGAACGGGCCGACACCCGCGTCGGCCTGGCCGCAGCCGGTGTTCACCGCCTGCTGGAAGAAGTTGGTGTCGGTCGGCTCGTAGCTGCCCTTGCCCACCTCCGGGTACGCCTTCTGCCAGTACGCCTGGATGCTGTTGACGTAGAGCGCGTTGCGGCAGCGCAGGTCCTCGAAGCGCTGGGGGTTGTCGCGGGAGCACACCTGCTCCAGGTCGCTGCCGCCGGCCTGGCCGCCCTCGTCGCCGTTGGTCATCGCGTTGAGGCCGAAGCCGCCACCGAGCAGCGCGATGAGCACGGCCACCACGATGCCGATGATGCCGCCCCGGCCGCCGCCACCCGGGATCGGGATGCCCATGCCACCGCCGGATCCGCCACCGCGGCCCACGTCGTTGACCTGCGAGGTGTCGATTTCCGCCCGCTCGTTGAGTTCCATGGTGACCCCGATCGCCGTATGCCGGTGAGTGTCGTCTGTGTGTCGTTGTGTCGCGTGAGTGCCGGACGGGGTCCGGACAGGCGTTCCGGTACCCGATGATCTTGATCGGTAATCCGGGCGGGTCGCTCGGGAGCGCCCGGTACACTTGTCCCCGTGCCGCGCTGCGAAGGCTGAACCGCCCCGCGCCGACGGGCTCCACCCGCCCGCCGGCGCTTTCGCGTGCCCTGAGTCAGCCTTCCAGACCCCGAGAGCGAGTCCCACGAGATGATCACTGCCACCGGCCTGGAGTTGCGTGCCGGCTCCCGGATCCTGCTGTCCGACACCACCCTGCGGGTGCAGCCCGGTGATCGGATCGGCCTGGTCGGCCGCAACGGCGCCGGCAAGACCACCACGCTGAAGGTGCTCGCCGGCGAGGGGCAGCCCTACGCCGGGCAGATCGACCAGCGCAGCGCGATCGGCTACCTCCCGCAGGACCCGCGCACCGGCGACCTGGAGGTCACCGGCCGCGACCGGGTGCTCTCCGCGCGCGGCCTGGACGTGCTGATGGCCCAGATGCAGGAGCTCGAGGCCCGCCTCGCCGAGGACACCGACGAGAAGTTGGTCCGCCGCTACGGCGCGCTGGAGGACCAGTTCGCCGCCCTCGGCGGGTACGCGGCCGAGGCCGAGGCCGCCCGGATCTGCGCCAACCTGGGCCTGCCCGACCGCGCGCTCGCCCAGACCATCGGCACCCTCTCCGGCGGCCAGCGCCGACGCATCGAGCTGGCCCGGATCCTGTTCCGCGACGCCGGCGAGAACGGCGGCGGCATCCTGCTGCTCGACGAGCCCACCAACCACCTCGACGCCGACTCGATCACCTGGCTGCGCGGCTTCCTCGCCAACCACAAGGGCGGCCTGATCGTGATCTCCCACGACGGCGCGCTGCTGGAGTCGGTGGTCAACAAGGTCTGGTTCCTGGACGCCACCCGATCCGTCGTCGACGTGTACAACCTGGGCTGGAAGGCGTACCTGGACGCCCGCGAGACCGACGAGCGGCGTCGCCGCCGGGAGCGGGCCAACGCGGAGAAGAAGGCCGGCGCGTTGATGGCGCAGGCCGACAAGATGCGCGCCAAGGCCACCAAGACCGTCGCCGCGCAGAACATGGCCCGCCGTGCCGAGAAGCTGATCTCGGGCCTGGAGGAGGTGCGGGTCGCCGACCGGGTGGCCAAGGTGCGCTTCCCCAGCCCGGCCCCGTGCGGCAAGACGCCGCTCACCGCGACCGGCCTGTCCAAGTCGTACGGCTCGCTGGAAATCTTCACCGACGTCAACGTGGCGGTGGACCGGGGCTCCCGGGTGGCCATCCTCGGGCTCAACGGCGCCGGCAAGACGACCCTGCTGCGGATGCTCGGCGGGCTGCTCACCCCGGACACCGGAGAGGTGCACGCGGGGCACGGCCTGCGGCTGGGCTACTACGCCCAGGAGCACGAGACGCTGGACGTGGAGCGGACGGTGCTGGAGAACATGCGCGCCGCCGCCGTCGAGCAGTCCGACACCGACCTGCGCAAGATCCTCGGCGCGTTCCTGTTCTCCGGCGACGACGTGAACAAGCCCGCCGGGGTGCTCTCCGGCGGTGAGAAGACCCGGCTGGCGCTGTCCACCCTGGTCTGTTCCGGCGCCAACGTGCTGCTGCTCGACGAGCCGACGAACAACCTCGACCCGGTCAGCCGCGAGCAGGTGCTCGACGCCATCGCCAACTATCCCGGCGCGATCGTGCTGGTCACGCACGACCCGGGCGCGGTGCTCGCGCTCAAGCCGGACCGCGCGATCCTGCTGCCCGACGGCGACGAGGACGCCTGGAGCGACGACCTGCTCGAGCTGGTCGAGCTGGCCTGACCGGGCCGGCTCGGGCCGTCGCCGGGCGGTCGAGCCTCGCCCTCAGCCGAGCAGGTCGACCAGCCGGCCGAGCACGCCGGAGCTGGCCAGGATCACCACCCCGATGCCGATGAAGATCGCCGGCACCAGCCAGTGGCCCGCGCGTTCGACCAGGCGGACCACGCGGGGGTGCCCGCCCAACCAGGCGGCGGTGGCGCACCACAGCGCGATGAGCAGCACGAATATCAGCAGGAAGATCGCGATGCCGCTCGTGCCGAGGGCCCGGAACACGGGTACGTAGACGGCCACGTTGTCGGCGCCGTTCGCGATCGTCACCCCGGCCACGCCGAGGGCGCCGGTGACGACGGTGGCCGGGCCGTCGTCGTCGGAGGTGCGCAACGCGCGGACGCCCAGCGCGATCGGCAGCAGGCCGAGCAGCCCGGTCCACGGGTCCGGCACCACCAGCAGCCCGGCCGCGACCACCGCGCTGGCCAGCGCGAGCGCGCCGATACCGAGGTACTGGCCGGCGACGATCTGCCAGGGGCGGGGTCGACCGGTGGTGCGGGCCGCCACGAAGAACAGCGTCAGGATGACGATGTCGTCGATGTCGGTGGCGGCGAAGACCACCGCGGCGCCAGCTGCGGTGCCCAACAGGTCGATCATGACCGAAGGTTACGGGTCGCCGGCGGGTGTCGCCGTACCGCGGGTGGTACGCCTGGACGGTGCGACGCGACGGATCGCCGGCATCACGCTATCGGGAAGCTGACATTGCATAGCGTGTCGGTTGGCGAAGAGTTGATATCTGGCGCATGATCGTTCGAGGCGGTCTAATAGGTTTGACCGTATCCGAACCGCACAGTCTGGGACGTGAGGACACAGCATGGCAGCCACTGGCACAGCCACCAGCACTGAGAAGGGTCGCCGGATCGTCGGAGCCGAGCGTCAGACGCTCGCCAAGGACCTCGTCAAGCGGTACACCTCGGGGGAGAGCATCCGCGCGTTGGCGGCCTCGACCGGCCGTTCCTACGGGTTCATCCACCGAGTGCTCACCGAGTCCGGGGTTCAGCTGCGCCAGCGCGGCGGTGCCCGGCGCCGCAAGAAGGCGTGACCCGCCGCTCAGCGTCGTCCACCAGCGCCGCGCCCCGGGTCGCCCGGTGACCGCCGAGGCGACCGGGGTCCGGCTGACCTGCGACGGGCCGGTTGCCACGGTGACGTTGTGCCGGCCCGACGTGCTCAACGCCCAGACGCCCGCGATGTGGCGCGCCATGAGTGACTTCTCGCGGGACCTGCCCGGCGACGTGCGGGTGGTGGTGGTCCGTGGCGAGGGGCGCGCGTTCTCCGCCGGCCTCGACCTCGCGGTGGCCGGTGCGTCCGGTCCAGGGTCGTTCGCTGAGCTGGCCACGCTGCCCGAGCAGGAGTGCGCGGACCGGATCGCCGAGTTCCAGGCGGGTTTCACCTGGCTGCACCGCCCGGACGTCATCTCGGTCGCGGCCGTGCACGGCCACGCGATCGGTGCTGGATTCCAACTGGCGCTGGCCTGTGACCTGCGGGTGCTCGCCGCCGACGCCAAGCTGTCGATGGCCGAGGTGACCCTCGGCCTGGTGCCCGACCTGGCCGGCACGAAGCGCCTCGTCGAACTGGTCGGCTACTCCCGGGCGCTGGAGATCTGCGCGACCGGCCGCCGGCTGGACGCCGCCGAGGCGGACCGGATCGGGCTGGCCACCCTGGTCGTACCCCCGGCCGAGCTGGACGGCGCGGTCCGTGACCTGACCGCGGGCCTGCTCGCGGGCGCCCGCGACGCCGTGGTGGAGATCAAGGCTCTGCTCGCCGGTGCGGCCGGGCGGTCGCACGCCGACCAGCAGCGGGCCGAGCGGGAGGCGCAGACCCGCCGGCTGCGTGACCTCGCCGGCCAGGGAGAATAGTAAGGACCGCGCGGGAAGATCCGGGTTACGGCCGAGGTTGTCAGAGTCGTCGGGAGAATTGACCTGACGGTGCGGTCCGCCCGACGATGACCCGGAGGTGAACGGTGTCCAACCCGATGTCCGGCGGTGGCATGGCGGGGTGGAGCATGCTCCGGTCGATGCGCAACCGCGACGAGGTTTCCACCCATCGGCTCAAGCGCGGGGTGGCCCGGCGCATCGTGGCCTTCGCCCAGCCGTACCGGCGCGACATCATCGTCTTCCTGGCCACCGTGGTGCTGGCCGCCATCATCGGTGTGGCAACCCCGGTGCTCGCCGGCGACGTGATCAACGCGATCAACCGGGGCGGCACCGAGGCGGGCCGCCTGGTGGTCCGGCTGGCCCTGTTCATCGCCGGACTGGCCGTCGCCGACGCGCTGCTGTCGCTGGCCCAACGGTGGTATTCGGCCCGCATCGGCGAGGGCATCATCCTCGACCTGCGCACCCGGGTCTACGACCACGTGCAGCGGATGCCGTTGCAGTTCTTCACCCGCACCCAGACCGGCGCCCTGGTCAGCCGACTCAACAACGACGTGCTCGGCGCGCAGCGGGCGTTCACCTCGACCCTGTCCGGCGTGGTCAGCAACGTCATCCAGCTGGTCCTCACCGCCGCGGTGATGTTCACCCTCTCCTGGCAGATCACCGCGCTCTCGTTGGTGCTGCTGCCGATCTTCATCATTCCGGCCCGGCGGGTCGGCCGCCGGCTGGCCGACATCACCCGCGAGGCGTACAACCTCGACGCCAAGATGAACGCGACGATGACCGAGCGGTTCGGGGTGGCCGGCGCGCTGCTGGTGAAGCTGTTCGGTCAGCCCGAGATCGAGGCGCGACGGTTCGCCGGGCGGGCCGAGCGGGTCCGCGACATCGGCATCCAGTCCGCCATGTACTCGCGGACGTTCTTCGTGGCGATGCTCCTGGTCGCCTCGCTGGCGCAGGCGCTCACGTACGGCCTCGGCGGTTGGCTCGCGGTGACCGGCGGCGTCAGCGCGGGCACCGTCGTGACCCTCGCGCTGCTGCTCACCCGCCTGTACGGGCCGCTCACCGCGCTGTCCAACGTCCGGGTCGACGTGATGAGCGCGCTGGTCTCCTTCGACCGCGTCTTCGAGGTGCTCGACCTGAAGCCGGGCATCGTGGAGAAGCCCGACGCGGTGCCGGTGCCCCGGGGCACCGGCCGGGTCGACTTCCGCGACGTGCGGTTCCGCTATCCGAGCGCCGCCGAGATCTCCCTCGCGTCACTGGAGGAGGTCGCCACCCTCGACCGCACGGTCAACGAGCCGGTCCTCAAGGGTGTCTCGTTCAGCGTCGAGCCGGGGCAGATGGTCGCCCTGGTCGGTCCGTCCGGCGCCGGCAAGTCGACGCTGTCCATGCTCATCTCCCGCATCTACGACGTCACCGACGGGCAGGTGCTGGTCGGCGGGGTGGACGTGCGCGACGCGACGCTCGCCTCCCTGCGCGACGAGATCGGCGTCGTCACCCAGGATTCGCACCTGTTCCACGAGACGATCGCCGAGAACCTGCGTTACGCCAAGCCCGACGCCACCGACGACGAGATCTGGGCCGCGCTGGCCGGCGCCCAGGTGGCCGACCTGGTCCGGTCGCTGCCGGACGGGCTGGACACGACGGTGGGGGAGCGCGGCTACCGGTTCTCCGGCGGCGAGAAGCAGCGCATCGCCATCGCCCGGCTGCTGCTCAAGGCCCCGTCGATCGTGATCCTCGACGAGGCGACCGCACACCTGGATTCGGAGAGCGAGGCCGCGGTGCAGCGGGCACTGTCGGTGGCGCTCGCCGGACGTACCGCCCTGGTCATCGCGCACCGGCTCTCCACCGTCCGCGACGCCGACCAGATTCTCGTCCTCGACGGCGGGCGGATCGTCGAGCGGGGGCGCCACGACGAGCTGGTCGCGGTCGGCGGGCTCTACGCCGAGCTGTACCGCACCCAGTTCGCGGTCGCCGACTCGCCGAGGCCGTTCGTGGACGCGACCGGCCCCGAGCCGGTGGTCATGCCGCTGGGCACGTACGTCGCGGACGAGGCGATGCCCCCCGCCGCCGCCAACTGACCTCCGTGAGCCGACCTGGCCGAGGCGAGCCGACCTGGCCTGGCCGAGCCGACCCGAGCGTGGTGGCGACGGCGTCAGGTCGGGCGGCGGTCCGGCAGACCCGTGGCGACCCGCAGCTCGGCGAACGCCAGACCCAGGGTGACCGGGGTGAAGTGCGCGTTCAGGCCACTCGGATTCGGCAGCACCCACAGCCGGGCGCCGGCCAGCGACTCCGGTTGCGGCCCGAAGGTGGCCTTGGGCCGTTGAAAACCGATCCGGTACGCGGTCACTCCGACCACCGCCACCCAGCGTGGACGGTACCGGGCCACCGTGTCGGTCAGGATCGTGGCACCGTCGAGGAGTTCCTCGGTGCTCAGCTCGTCGGCGCGGGCGCTGGCCCGGGCGGCCATGTTGGTGATGCCGAGCCCGAGGGCGGGCAGCTCGCCCTGTTCGCTCGGGTGCAGCTGCCGCGGGGTGAACCCGCCCCCGTGCAGCGCCGGCCAGAACCGGTTGCCGGGTCGGGCGAAGTGCCACCCGGTGGCGGCCGACCAGAGGCCGGGGTTGATGCCCACGAAGAGCACCGCCAGCCCCGGCGCGAGCACGTCGGGGATGGTCCGGTCCGCGGCGGCGGCCAGCTCCGCCTTGGTCGGCCGGGGGTGCGTGGCGGCAGGACCGACACGGCCGGCCGGGTCGGGCGGCACGTCCGAGGCTCGGCGGGCCGGGTCGGGCGGCACGTCCGAGGCTCGGCGGGCCGCGCCGGGGGTCACAGGCCGCGCAGCGCGCCGCCGTCGACCGGCACGGTGAGACCGGTCAGGTAGCTGGCGGCGGGGGAGAGCACGAACGCGGCCACCCGGCCGAACTCGGCCGGGTCGGCGATGCGCCGCAGCGGAATGCTGGCCTCGGCCTCGGCGCGGGCCCGCTCCGGGTCACCGGTCGCGGCGAACAGTTCGCGGTTGCGGTCGGTCATGATCCGGCCGGGCAGCAGGCCGACCACCCGCACGCCGCGCGGGCCGTAGTCGTCGGCGACGTCCTTGGCGACGCCGACCAGCCCGGGCCGCAGGCCGTTGGAGATGCCGAGGCCGGGCACCGGACCCCGGGCGGACGTGGAGAGCACCAGCCCGATCGCGCCGCCGTCGGGCAGCGCGCCGGCGATCGTCCGCACGGCGCGGACGGTGCCCAGGAAGACGGTCTCGAAGGAGATCCGCCACTGCTCGTCGCTGATCGACGCGGCGTTGCCGGCCGGGGGGCCGCCGACCGAGATCAGCGCGCCGTCGATCCGACCGAAGTGCTCCCGGGCCGCCGCGACGAGCCGCTCCGGGGTCTGCGGGTCGGCCAGGTCCGCGGTGACGCCGACCGCCCGATCCGGGCCACCCAGGCGCTCGGCGGCGGTGGCCACCGCGTCGGCGTCGCGAGCCGAGAGCACCACCCGCGCGCCGTCGGCGACCAGGCACTCCGCCGTCGCGTAACCCAGGCCGCGGGAGGCACCGGTGAGCACGTACACGCGGTCGGTCAGTCCGAGATCCATGACGCCGATCCTGCCGCATCCGGCACGCGCCCGCCAACGTCGGGCGGCGGCGCGGGTGGACGGAGGGCGGGGCGCAGCTGGCGTACCCGACCGGCGATCTGCACCGCGACGGCGCCGCCGGCGCGGGCAACCGCCGGCAGCCGGCGCGGACGTGGCGGTGTGTGCCCGTCGTAGCGCAGGCCCGCCTCCCGGGCGGCCAGTTCCTCCGCACCCGCCGGGGGTAGGAGGCCCTGCTCGCGCAGCTCCCGGGCCAGGTCCCACCCGTCGCGCAGCGAACCGGCCGGGGGCCGGTCGGACGCCCAGCGGGCGAACGTCGCCGGCCACTCGGTGCCGAGGCCGGCGGCGAGCAGCGGCCAGTGCCGGGCCACCTCGCCGGCCCGCTTGCGCAGCAGCGCCGTGCGGGTGGCGGCCAACGGCCCCGGCGCGAATCCGGCCGGCGGTGCGCCCCCGGCGACGAGCGCCGCGACCAGCTCCGCCTGCCGTTCGGCGAGCCCTGCGCGAGGCGTGGTGCCGCTCATGTCACGGCCGGGAAGCCGGCGGCGGTGGCCAGGGCGTCCAACTCGGCGCGCAGGTCGGCGGCCGGTGGATAGCCGCCGTCGCGTTCCAGCAGCAGCGCAGGCGGCCGCCGTCGTGCGCAGAGTTCGCCGACCAGCTCCAGCACCGGCGTCGGCACCGGGTCGGTGTGCGTGTCGTGGTAGTAGCCGCCGTGCTCCGACCCGCCGGCGACGTGCGCGTACCCGATCCGGTCCAGCGGCAGGCGGTCGAGCAGCGCGAGCGGGTCGGCGCCCCGGTTGCGGGCGTTGGCGTACACGTTGGCGACGTCGAGCAGCAGCAGCGCACCGGTCCGGTCCAGGATCTCGGTGAGGAAGTCCGCCTCGTTCAGCTCGTCGTCGGGCCAGTCGACGAGTGCGGCGATCGGTTCCAGCGCGATTGGCACGGACAGCTCGGCCTGCACCCGGGCCACGTTGGCGCAGACCGCGTCGACCGCCTCCCGGCTGCGGGGCAGCGGCAGCAGGTGCCCGGCCTCCACGCCGCCGGCCCGGACGAAGGCGATGTGTTCGCTGACCAGCGGGGCGTCGACGCGCTGCGCCACCGCCGCCAGGTGGGCGACCCGGGCCGGGTCGACCGGCTCGGCGCCGCCGAGCGAGAGACGCACCCCGTGGGGTACGACGGTCACCGCCCGGTCGCGCAGCTGCGCCAGACCCGGCGGGAGCGGCCCGGTCGCGGGTACCGACTCCGCCACCACCTCGACGAAACGCAGCCCGGGCAGTTCGGCCACGAACCCGGCGATCTCCGGGCGCCAGCCGATCCCGACGCCGTACGGGTCGGTCATCCGCCGCACCCGCCTCCGCCTCCGCCGCACCCGCCACCCCCGCCGCACGAGCTGCCGCCGCCGGAGCTGTCCCCACCGCCGGACGATCCGTCGGAGCCTCCGGTCCAGCCGCTGCCGGATGCGGCCTGGCGCTGGATCTCGGCCTGCTCGGCGAAGCCCGGGTCGAGGGCCCAGAGCGACGCGGTGCCGTACAGGGCCACGCCCATCGCCGCGCCGCCCGCCCCGTAGGTGGCGTACGCCGGCGCGGAGGCCGGCGCCAGGTGGGCATGCTGCCGGCGGGTGTCGCGCAACGCCGCGCGACCGGCGCGGGTGGTCTGCGGTACGCGCCAGAGCACCACGACCGCCACCAGCACCGCGATCAGGGTGAGTGCCAGATAGCCGATCGCCCGCCCGTTCTCCAGGCCGGCGACCAGCCGCACCACACCCAGCACCAGCAGGCCGGCGAGGACCCGGGCCCAGCGCCGAGCGGCGGACCGCTGTGCCTCACTCGCCAGCAGTCCGCGCTGCTCCAGGCCGGTGCGCAGCTGGTCGAGGGCGGTGCGCACCCGATGGTCCTGCGGCAGGTCCCGGGCCCGGAGGTGGTTGTGGGCAGCCCAGTGGATGGCCTGGTCCAGTGGGGTGAGACCGGTGGGCGCGGCACCGACGGTGGTCAGCCGACGGTCCGGTCGTACGCCGATCGCGCCGCTGCCGCGCAGCCCGCCGAGCGCGGCGTGCGTGGCGAGGGCGGGTCCGCCGTTGAGGTACGCGACCTGCTGTGGACCGAGCGGGTCGGCCGGGGTGGCCGCCGGTCCGGCGAGCAGGCGGACCCGGTGGAACACCGCGAGCGCCACCACCAGGGCGGCGGCCACGAGGTAGAACCGGAGGAAGGTCGGGCCGGGGATGCCCCAGGTGTCGCCCGACGCGGCGAGGTCGGTCATCGGCTGCTCCTGTCACCGGAGGGATCGGCGGGCCCCATTGTGGAGCAGCGCCGCCACGGTCCCCGCGCCGGTGCCCGGCGGTGCCGATCAGCGGCGGCGGACCGCCTCCTCGACCAGGTCCAGCACCGGGCCCAGGTCGCCGGCGGGCCGGCCCATGGCCAGGTGCAGCACCAGACCGTCGTAGGCCAGCTCCAGGAACTGGGCGAGCACGTCGATGGGTACGTCCTCGCGCAGCACGCCGGCGTCGCGCTGTCGGGCCAGCCGGTCCCGGGTCGCCTCGGCGATCGCGGCGGACCGTTCCGCCCAGCGGCGGGCGAACGCCGGGTCGGTGCGCAGCCGGCGGGACACCTCCAGTTGGCTGCCGAGCCAGCCGGTGGTGTCCGGGGAGACCGCCCGGGCCAGCAGGTCGCGCATGACCTGCACCAGCCCGTTACGGGCCACCGTCTCGACCATGACGGCGGCGTCGTCCTCGGCGACGGCCAGGAAGAGCGAGTCCTTGTCCCGGAAGTGGTGGAAGATGGCGCCACGGGAGAGCCCGGTGGCCTCCTCGAGGCGGCGTACGGTCGCCCCCTCGTAGCCGTGCCGGGCGAAACACGCCCGCGCGGCGGCGAGGATCTCCTGCCGGCGCGCGTCGAGCTGATCCTGGCTTACTCTGGGCACGCGTCGATCGTCGCAGGTCACCCCGGGCCGTGCAAACCGTACGTACGGCTTGGTAACGAGCCGTTTACCATCCTCCGGTGACCCCGCCCCACCCCGCGCCGTCCGCCCCGCTGACCGTCGCCACCGTCCAGGCCACGCCGACTCCCGGTGACGTCGCCGGCAACGCGCTCGCTGCCGCCGAGCTGGTCCGTCGCGCCGATGGGCAGGGCGCCCGGGTCGCCGTCCTGCCCGAGTTGTACCTCTGCGCGTACCACCCGCCGACCCTCGCCGCCGACCCGGCCGGCACCGATGTCGCGGCCGACCCGACCGGAGCGGTCGCCGACCCCCGGCTCGACCCGCTGCGCGTCGCGGCGCGCGAGGCCGACGTCACGGTGCTCGTCGGTGCCGCCGCCCGCCACCCGGACGGCCGGCGGACCATCGCCGCGCTGGTGGTCGACCGGGCCGGCGCGATCCGCGTCGGGTACGACAAGCAGCAACTCTGGGGCGGCGAACGGGACCTGTTCGACGCCGGTGCACGGGGCGCCACGCTGCTCGTCGACGACTGGCGGCTCGGGTTGGGCATCTGCTACGACGGCTGCTTTCCGGAACACGCCCGGGCCGCCGCCCTCGACGGCGCGCACGCCTACCTGTGCCCCAGCGGATACCTGGCCGGCTCGGAGCACCGCCGGGACCTGTACTACGCCGCGCGGGCGCTGGACAACACCATGTTCGTGGTCTTCGCCAACGCGGTCGGGGGAGTCGACCCGTGGCGGTTCAACGGCGGCGCGGCGATCTACGACCCGCAGGGACGGGTGCTCGCCCGAGGCGCCGACGAGGGCACGGCGGTGCTGGTGGCGGCCCTGGACCCGGCCGAACTCGTGGCCACCCGGGCGGCTCATTCGATGCTCGCCGATCGGTTGCCGGACCAGGGCGATCCCCGGGGGTCAATGTCCGGTTGAGCCCATAGTCAGGTCGATACCGGCTGGACCTGTTGGCGGACACATCGGTCCCGTAGGGTGCCCGAGTGCCACTGCTCCTGCTGGACCTGGACAACACCCTGCTGGATCGGGCCGGGCCTTTCCGCCGCTGGGGTGAGCGCTTTCTGGACGGCATCGGCGCGCCCCCCACGGACATCGACTGGCTGCTCTCGGTCGACGCGGACGGCCTGACCGACCGCTGGGACCTGGCCGACGCGATCCGGGACCGCTACGAGCTGCGCATCCCCTCGATCGACCTGGTGGAGGAGCTGCACGACGGGGTGGTGGAGCAGACCCGGCTCGATCCGCTGACCGCCTGCGCGCTGCGGATCGCCGACGACGCGGGCTGGGTGCCGGTGGTGGTCTGCAACGGCACGGTACGCGTCGAGGACGCCAAGATCCGCCGTACCGGACTGGACCGCTACGTGGCGGACTGGGTGATCTCCGAGGAGGCCGGGGTCAGCAAACCCAACCCGCGGATCTTCGCGCTCGCCGCGCAGCGGGTCCGGATGCCACTGCGCGGCGCCTGGGTGGTCGGCGACAGTCCGGAGGCGGACATCGGCGGCGCCGCCGCGGTCGGACTGCCCAGCGTGTGGCTGCACCGCGGGCGTACCTGGTCGGATGTGCGGTTCGCGCCCAGTCGCACGGTGGACGGGCTGATCGCCGCGGTCGCCACCGTGCTGGCCGGCTGACGCGCGTCGCGGTAATTCGGTTGACCGGCCGCCGGGACGCGGCGAGCATGGTCGGCGCATGGTGCATCCCGGGCGTGTGCCCGGTCGAGGAGAGGGGGTCGGTCATGGCCGTCTTCGCAGGTCGCTTCCAGCTGCCTATCTCAGCCTCGACCAAGGGAACCTCACCACAGTGCGCGATCATGACCTTCCGGCGCTGGAGCGCCGGAGCCGCGGCAAGAGCCGCTTCGACGACGACGAACCGCAGTTTCTGAAGCGCGGGCGGCCGGCCGAGCCGCTCGCCGACCCCGACACCGAGCCTGCCCCGGACACCGGCGAGCACTGGTCGTCCTGGGACGACGCGGTGCACGGGCCGCAGCCGTACCCGGACTGGCTGGTCACCGAACTGGCCGCCAAGGACACCGAACTGGGTGTGCTGAAGACCGGCAAGGAGGCGGACGTCCACCTGGTCCGCCGTGCGGTGCCGGACACTGACCGGTCCTGCCTCCTGGCGGTCAAGCGGTACCGCGACTCCGAGCACCGGCTGTTCCACCGCGACGCCGGCTACCTGGAGGGCCGTCGCGTACGCAGGTCCCGGGAGAACCGGGCGATGGCCGGCCGGACGGCCTTCGGTCGGCAGATGATCGCCGGGCAGTGGGCCGCGGCCGAGTTCGCCGCCCTGGCCCGGCTCTGGGAGATCGGCGCCGGGCACGACCGGATCGCCGTGCCGTACCCGGTGCAGCTGCGCGGCACCGAGCTGATGCTGGAGTTCGTCGGCGACGCCGAGTCGGGGCAGGCCGCGCCCCGGCTGGCCCAGCTACGGCCCGACCCGGCCGAGCTGCGTGACCTGTGGGCGCAGCTGGTGGAGGCGCTGCGGGTCCTGGCTCGGGCCGGTTACGCACACGGCGACCTGTCGCCGTACAACCTGCTCGTGCACTCCGGCCGGCTCGTCGTGATCGACCTGCCGCAGGTGGTCGACGTGGTGGCGAACCCGCAGGGGCCGGAGTTCCTGGCCCGCGACGTACGCGTGGTCGGCACCTGGTTCGCGGCTCGTGGTCTGCCGCCGGAGCAGGTCGATCCGGCCGCGTTGACCGCTGAGCTGCTGCGCGAGGCGGGCATCCGCTGACCGGAGCGGGTCGGGCGGGCACTCCGCCCGACCCACTCCACCGGCTATTGCAGGTAGCGCTCCACCTCGGGCTTGGGGCGTTCGCCCTGGGCGTCCGGGTCGCCGTGGGTCTCCCGGGCGGCCCGTCGGCGGCGCAGCAGATCCCAGCACTGGTCGAGGGACTCCTCCAGGGCGCGCAGTCGCTCGCTGGCCTCGCCCTCGGTGCCCGACTCGTGCGCCTGGGCATCGGCCCGCAGCTTGTGTTCCTCGTCGACCAGTTCGGAGATCCGGTTCAGGATGGTCTTGTCGTCCATGCCTGAGAGCCTGGCACAGGGTGCCCCGCGTCGCCCGGATTCGGGGGTACCGGTGCGTCCTCGCTCACGTCCCGGGTCCTCGTCCGGGCGGGGTCCGCACCGCCCGTCGTCGTCGCGGACCCGGCCCCGGCGGGCGAGCGGGCATGATCCAGCGCGCATCGCGCCCCGACCGCCGGGGCCGGTGTGTCCCGACCTGCGGTGCGATCTCTCCTGATCGTCCACTTCGGACAGCGTGGCGAGCCTGCCGTTGCCGCAGGCCCGGCGTGGCCGTGGAATCTACCCGCTCCCAGGTCTGGAGGTGACTCGCGTTTGGTGAGATGCTTCCGACGCCCAGAAGGTGAGAGTTCCACAGTCCCGACCTGGCGAAGTGGACAATTGCGCGCGGCGGGATGACGAGGAGACGTGGTTTCGATGTCGCAGGTGTCCGATGCCGGCCCCGCCCCCCTCAGCACCGAGCCCCGGATGATCCCGCTGCACCGCGCGCTGCCCGCGCTGGTCCGCGACCCGCTCGGCGCGCTGGTCGGCTTCGCGGACGACGCCGGCGGCGAGGTCGTCCGACTGAACCTGGGCACGTTCCGCCCCTATCTGGTCAGTCATCCCGAACATCTGCAACGAGTGCTGCGCGACAACGTTGCCAACTACACCCGAGACGGGGACGGACTGCTCTGGCGGCCGGTCCGACGCATCGTCGGCGACGCCATCCTGGTCGCCGAGGGTGAGGTCTGGGAGTCCAGCCGGGGTGCGCTGCAACCACTGTTCACCGCCAAACGGGCCGAGACGCTGGTCGACAGGATGGCCGAGGCGATCAACGAGGCCGTCGACGAGTGGCTGGAGCCGGCCCGCGAGGGCCGCCCGATCGACGGCGGCGCCGAGCTGACCCAGATCGTCCTGCGCACCACCATGCGGGTGCTCTTCGCCGACCGGATCTCGGTGCCGGACGCGCTGCGCATCAGCGCCGCGCTGGACACGGTCACCACCGCGATGCTTCCGCGCCTGCTGGTGCCCTTCGTGCCGTACGCGGTGCCGATGCCCGGCGACCGCGCGTTCAACGAGGCGGTGCGGACCATCGACGAGGTGGTGCTGCCGATCATCCGCGAGGCGCGCGCCCGGCCCACCGACGGCGACGACATCATCTCCACCCTCTGCCGGCCCCGCGCCGACGGCCGGGAACCCGACGAGTACGCCATCCGCGGCGACGTGGTCGCCATGTTCTCCACCGCCACCGAGACCACCATCGCGCTGCTCTCCTGGCTGTGGCCGGTGCTCGCCTCCCGTCCCGACGTGGCCGAGCGGATGACCGACGAGATCGAGCAGGTGGTCGGCGCCGACCGGGTCGGCCGCGAGCACCTGCCCCAGCTGCGCTACGGCCGGATGGTGCTCGACGAGATGCTGCGGCTCTACCCGGCCGGCTGGATGATCCCGCGGACCGCGGTCGGCGACGACGTGCTGGGCGGGGTACGGATCAAGGCCGGTGGCACCGTGCTGGTCAGCCCGTACGTGACCCAGCGGATGTCGACGTTCTGGGACGACCCGGCGCTGTTCGACCCGGAACGCTTCGCGCCGGAGCGTCCCCGCCGGCGCTACCGCTACTCCTACTTCCCGTTCGGCGGCGGCCCGCACCAGTGCCTCGGGCAGTACCTCTTCCTCCTGGAGGCGCAGCTCATCGTCAGCACCGTGCTGAGCCGCTACCGCTTCCGGCTGCGCGAGCCCGTCGACCTGACACCCCGGCTCGGCGCCTCGCTGCAACCCAAGCAGCGGGCCGAGCTGATCATCACCCCGGTCGAGCGTCCGATCGCGCCGTGACCGGGGCGCCGTGGCCGGTACAGACCGGTCCGGACGCCGTCGCCGAGCAGGGCCGGGTGTGCGCGCTCGCCGTGCGCGGCGTCCGTGACCTGCAGGACGTCACCGCCGCCCATCCGGAGCTGTTCGACGCCGCGCCGTTCGACGCCGCGCTGCTCAGCTCGGTGGCCACCGCCATCGCCTTCACCGCGCCCTGGCACACCGCCGCCGAACTGCGCATCACCACCCGTACCCTGCTCTGGGTCTTCGCGGCCGACTGGCAGGTCGACTACCTCGCCCGGTCCGCCGACGACGTCCGGGAGGTGGTGACCGACTGCCTGGCGGTGGCCGACGGCGCGGCCGCACCGCCGGGACGGCACCTGGCACGGCTGCTGGCCGACCTGCGCGACGAGTTGGCCGAGGTGCCGGCGTTCGCCCGGCTGCGCCCCATCTGGCGCGACGAGTTGGCGCGGATGCTCGCCGCCGTGTCCCGCGAGTGGGACTGGAAGAACCTGCCGACCGACCCGTCCACCGGGCGGCGTCTGCCGGACCTCGACCGCTACCTGGACAACGCCGACAACCTCGCGTGCTCCTTCGTCAACGTGACCCACTGGATCGCCACCGGCGACGACCGGACCCTCGCGCAGCTGACCGACCTGCTCGACGCCGGGCGTGGCGTGCAGCGTGTGCTGCGGCTGGTCAACGACCTCGCCACCCACGGCCGCGACACCGAGTGGGGCGACCTGAACGCGTTGCAGCTGGTCGACGACCCGGCGCAGGTGCGTGCCCGGCTGGCCGAGCTGACCACCCGGTCCCGTGGGGACCTGGCCGCCCTCGCCGAGCGGTGCCCCCGCCAGGCGGACTACCTGCACCGGCAGATCTCCTTCACCGGCGGCTTCTACCAGCTGTCGGACTTCTGGGGGACGCGCGATGAGTGACCGGGTACTCGCCGAACCCGCCACCGACGCCGCCCGCGAGCTGATCGCCGGCCTGGCGCTGCGCCCGTGGGGTCAGGTCGCCCCGTCGGTGTACGAGACCGGCCGGCTGGTCGCCGACGCTCCCTGGCTGGCCGGGCACGACCAGCGGATCGCGTTCCTGCGACGCGGCCAACGCCGCGACGGCGCGTGGGGCCCAACCGAGGGGTACGCCCTGGTGCCCACCCTGAGCGCCACCGACGCGCTGCTGTCCGTGGTGGCCGACGGCGCGGCGGGCACCGACCTGATCGCCCCGGTGGCCGACGCCCTGGGCGCCCTCACCGGCACGTTGCTCGCCACCCACGCGCGGACCCTGCCGGACACCCCGGCACTGGACCTCATCGTCCCGGCGCTCGTCGAGTCGATAAACGCGCGGCTGGCCGGACTGGGCCGGGCGACCGCCGAGCGGCTGCCCCGCCCACCGCTCGCGCTGCCCGCCGGGCTCGGCCCGGACCGGTTACGCGCGGTGCGTTCGGCGGTGGCCGCCGGTGCCGCGCTGCCGCCCAAACTGGCCCACTTCTACGAGGTGCTCGGCGCGGTCCCGGCCGACGCCGGACCCGATGTCACCGCCGTGGGCGCGTCGCCCGCCGCGACCGCGGCCTGGCTGACCGCGGCGGGACCGGACGCCAGCCCCGCCGCGCACGCCTTCCTGCGGCAGCTGATCCGCGATGGTGGCGGCCCGGTGCCCTGCCCGGCCCCGATCACCGTGTTCGAACGCGCCTGGGTGCTGA
Organism: Micromonospora sp. WMMD710; assembly: GCF_029626045.1. Taxonomy (NCBI): domain Bacteria; kingdom Bacillati; phylum Actinomycetota; class Actinomycetes; order Micromonosporales; family Micromonosporaceae; genus Micromonospora; species Micromonospora sp. WMMD710. Next base: position 880,977 of record NZ_JARUBD010000001.1, read on the forward strand.
GCGGCCTGGGCCGCGCCGGCGTCGCGGTGAACCCGCCGGTCGTCGTGCTGCAGACCCTGGCCGGCGCCAGCGGTGCCGAGGGCATCGCCACCGGCGACGGCCTGCCGACCGACGCCGACACCACCTCGGTGGCGTTGGACGCGTTGGCGCGGATCGGCCGTCCGGCCGATCCGGGCAGCCTGTGGGCGTACGAGACGGCCGACGGCTTCTGCACCTGGCGGGGTGAGGACGGCTTCTCGGTCACCACGAACGCGCACGTGCTGGACGCCTTCGGCCAGCACCTGGCCGCCCACCCGGACGCCGACGCGCGCTACCGGCGGGCGGTCGACCGGCTCAGCGCCGTGCTGCCCGGCCACCAACTCGCCGACGGCTCCTGGCAGGACCGGTGGCACGCGTCTGCGTACTACGCCACCTCCTGCTGTGTGCAGGCGCTGGCCGAGTTCGGCCGGGGCGCGACCGCGGCCGAGGCCGTGCAGCGGGCGGCCCGCTGGGTCCTGGACAGCCAGCGCGCCGACGGCTCGTGGGGTCGCTGGGCCGGCACCGCCGAGGAGACCGCCTACGCCCTGCAGGTCCTGCTGACGGCGTCGAGGACACTGCCGGCGGTCGCCGACGCGGTGGCACGCGGGCACGCCTACCTGCACGAACCGTCCACCAGGGAGCATCCTCCACTGTGGTACGGCAAGGAGCTGTACTGTCCGACTGCCATCGTCCGGGCGGCCGTGCTCGCCGCCTGCCGTTCGGCGGCGATTCGCCTCGGCGACGTCGACCGTTCGGTGGTGGATTGCGGTTACCAGGCAACAAAAACAACAACTTGAGGGGTTGTGTGGACACTGCTAGCGTACGCAGAGCCTCAGCCCCGTATGCCCCGCTGTGGTGGGACGTCGCCCTTCATGATCACCCGTTGATGAGCTGAGTCAACGCCCGGCCTGGGACGGTTCAATGCGTTCTCGCGGTACGAGTATCCGCACCAAGGTTGTTGCCCTGCTGCTCTCCCTGGTCGCGCTCTGGATGTTCGCGGCGTGGGTGACCCTGCGCGACGGTTTCAACCTGCTCGGTGTCCAGTTGCTCAACAGCAAGGTCTACACGCCCAGTGAGCCGCTGCTGCGGGAGCTTCAGCTGGAGCGGCGGCTGACCCAGGCGTACCTGAGCAACCCCGACACCGAACAGCGGGCCGCGCTGGAGGCCAAGCAGCGCGAGACCACGAAGCTGGCCGGCGACTTCGCCGGCTCGGTCCGCAACTGGCAGGTGGACGTGGCCGGCAGCTCGGCGCTCGACGCTCAGCTGGACGCGTCGATCACGCGGATCAACGCGCTGGAGCAGACCCGCGCGCAGGTGCTCGGCCGCTCCGTCGACCGGATCGCCGCCGCCGCCGCTTACACCGACGCCATCGAGTCGATCTTCCAGATCTACGACGTCACCGGCAGCCTGGACGACAAGGCGATCGCCGCCGACGCAGCCGCCCTGATCCAGCTCAACCGGATGAAGGAACTGGTCTCCCAGGAGGATGCGCTGCTCAGCGGCCTCTTCGGCAAGGGCCGGATGAGCGGGCCGGAGTACGCCCGCTACGTCAGCCTGGTCGGCGCCGAGCGGTTCCTCGGTGAGGAGACCCGGGCCCGGCTCGCCGCCGACGACGAGCGCCGCTACCAGCAGCTCGTCGAGGGTGAGGCGTTCACCCGGCTGCGCGCCGTGCAGGACAGCATCATCCGCGAGGGCCGGCCGGCGACCCAACTGCCGGTCAGCGCCGAGCAGTGGCGCGGCACGGTAGAGCCGGCACTGGCCGCGGTGAACGACGTGGTCGCCGCCGGCGGTGAGGGCATCGTGGGCCGGGCCACCGGCGTCGCCGTGATGGTCGTCGTCCGACTGGTGCTCGCCACCGGTCTGGGTCTGCTCGCCGTCATCGCGTCCGTCGTCGTCTCGATCTCCACGGCCCGGACCCTGCTGCGTCAGCTCGACCGGCTGCGCCAGGCCGCCTGGCAGCTCGCCGACGAACGGCTGCCGCGGGTGGTGGAGCGGCTCGGCCGCGGCGAGGAGGTCGATGTCGCGACCGAGGCGCCCCCGCTGGAGTTCGGCACCGACGAGATCGGTCAGGTCGGCAAGGCGTTCAACGCCGTTCAGGAAACCGCCCTGCGGACCGCCGTCGAACAGGCCGACCTGCGCCGCAACGTCCGTGAGGTCTTCCTCAGCCTGGCCCGGCGCACCCAGGCGCTGGTGCACCGCCAGCTCACCCTGCTGGACGCGATGGAACGGCGCGAGCACGACGCGGAGGAACTGGAGGATCTGTTCCGGGTCGACCACCTGGCCACCCGGATGCGGCGTAACGCGGAAAACCTGATCGTGCTCTCCGGCTCGACCCCGGGCCGGGCGTGGCGGCGCAACGTGCCGATGGTCGACGTGGTCCGTGGCGCGGTGGCCGAGGTGGAGGACTACACCCGGGTCAACGTGCTGCCGCTCGGGCCGGTCTCCCTCGCCGGCCGCGCGGTCGGCGACATCATCCACCTGCTCGCCGAGCTGATCGAGAACGGTCTGTCGTTCTCCCCACCGCACACCACCGTGGAGGTCCGCGGTCAGCTGGTGGCCAACGGGTTCGCCATCGAGATCGAGGACCGGGGCCTCGGCATGAGCGAGGAGGACCTGGCCGCCGCGAACCACCGCATCGTCGACCAGTCCGAGCTGAACCTCGCCAACGCCGCCCGGCTCGGGCTCTACGTGGTGAGCCGGCTGACCGAGCGGCACGGCGTGCGGGTGCGGCTCAAGGAGTCGGCGTACGGCGGCACCACCGCCGTGGTGCTGATCCCGCTGGAACTGGTCACCGAGAACGGCCCGAGCTCGGAGGACTCCGGTGCGATGCGGGCCGGTTCGCCGGCCATCGCCCTGCCCTCGGGGCTGACCACCACCGCCGACACCGGCCGGCCGGCCGTCCTCGCGCCGGTCGCGTTGGCGGCCGCACCGGAGGCACCGGGCACGACGGCGCCGGACGTGCCGGAGCCGGTCACCCCGGCCGGGCACCTGGTGCCGGACGCCACCACCGCGACGGGGCAGGCCGACGGCACCGATGTGGGGGACGCCGCTCTGCCCACCCGCCAGCGGACACCGCAGGGCGCCGGTACGCCGGACCTGCCCACCCGGGCCCGGCGTGTTCTGGGCCAGCCCGCCCTGGAGGCTCCCACGGTGCCCACCGGACTGCCCGCGGTCGACCGTTCCCGCCCGACGGACAGCGCCAGCGAGGCGGCGGCCGACGGCGGGCCGATGCCGGCCCGCGCCGAGGCGGACCGGACCGACTCGGGCCTGCCGGTACGGGTCCGGCAGGCGAACATCGCGCCCGAGTTGCGCGACGACCCGGCCGCGACAGAGACCGACGACGAGGACGTGGCACGTCCCCCGGAGCAGGTGCGCCGGATGATGAGCTCGTACCAGACCGGCACCCGTCGCGGTCGGACCGACGCGGCGCGACTGATCGGCGGCGCGGCCGGCGCCCCGCCGAGCGCGACGCCCGAGCCGAGCGACGAGGACCCGCAAGCTACCTGACCGGCCACCGAGAATGCGGGTCACCGCACGGTGTGACGGTCAGCTCCAGACGAACACGGCGCAACAGCCGGGCGAGAAGAGGACGACGAAGTGGCGCAGAAGACGGCTTCGAGTGCCGACCTGACGTGGTTGCTGGATGATCTGGTGGGCCGGGTGAAGCAGGCCGAGCATGCGGTCGCGCTCTCCACCGACGGCCTGTTGATGGCCTCCTCCCAGGGCCTGAGCCGGGACGACGGCGAGCACCTCGCGGCGATGGCTGCCGGCATCCAGAGCCTGGCCCGCGGCGCGGGGAAGCGTTTCGGCGGCGGGCAGGTGCAGCAGACCATCATCGAGATGCAGTCGTCGTTCCTGTTCGTCACCGCGGCCGGCCGCAACGCCTGCCTGGCGGTCCTTGCCACCGAGGACGCCGACGTCGGCCTGATCGCCTACGAGATGGCGATGCTGGTCACCCGGGTCGGCAAGTATGTGGCCTCCCCGTCCCGTGGCACCGAGCAGCCGGCCGGCGAGAGGTAGCGGCATGACGGTGCAGGGAGAGTCCGCGGACCATCAGTGGGTGGATGACCATGCGGGCCCGGTGGTGCGCCCGTACGCGATGACGCGCGGCCGGGCCCGCCCGGTCACCGGCACGTTCGACCTGATCTCCCTGGTCACCGCGACCCGCGCCGAGGTCACGCCGGAGGTCGGCCTCGGCCCGGAACATCTGGCGATCGTCGGACTGTGCCAACGAATACAGTCCGTCGCCGAGATCGCCGCCCATCTCGACCTGCCGGTGGGCACCATCCGGGTGCTCCTCGGCGACCTGGCGGCCCGCAGCCTGGTACAGGTCCGCGAGCCGCAGACCACGGCCGGTCTTCCCGACAACAGCATCTTCGAGGCGGTAATCAATGGACTACGGGCACTCTGACCGGCCGGCGGGAGCGACCCCACTGCCCACCGCGATCAAGATCCTGGTCGCCGGTGGGTTCGGCGTGGGCAAGACCACGATGGTCGGCGCGGTGAGCGAGACCCGGCCGTTGCGCACCGAGGAGGTGCTCACCGAGTCCGGTGTCGGCATCGACGACCTGTCCGGGGTGGAGGGCAAGACCACCACCACCGTGGCGATGGACTTCGGCCGGATCACCATCAGCGACGACCTGGTGCTCTACCTGTTCGGCACCCCCGGGCAGGACCGGTTCTGGTTCGTCTGGGATGAGTTGGCACTCGGTGCGATCGGCGCGGTCGTGCTGGCCGACACCCGCCGGCTGGCCGACTGCTTCCCGTCGATCGACTACTTCGAGGGCCGGGGCACCCCGTTCGTGGTCGCCGTGAACTGCTTCGAGGGTTCCCGCTCCTACCGGCTCGACGAGGTGCAGGCCGCGTTGAACCTGGACCCGGGTGTGCCGGTGCTGCTCTGCGACGCCCGGCAGCGCGAGTCCAGCAAGGAGGTGCTCGTCACGCTGATGGAGCACGCCATGAAGACCCGCGAGGCCCGCCGCCGCGCCGCCGGCGGGGACTGACCGAGGCGTGCGCTAGCGCACGGACACGCGTACAGGGCCAGTCTGCGGACTGGCCCTGTACGACGAGGCGGGGAGGGGCTACTCGCCGCGCTTGGCCAGCACCAGGAACCGGGCCCAGGCCGCCGGCTCGAAGGCGAGCGCCGGGCCGGTCGGGTCCTTGGAGTCACGTACGCCGATGACGCCGGCGAGGTTGTCGGCCACCTCGACACAGTCGCCGCCGTTGTTGCCGCTCTTGCTGCTCTTACGCCACCGGGCGCCGGTCAGGTCCATGATGCTGCCGCTTCTGTGATTAGGTTGAGGGACTGCGTGCGTGACAGAGCACTGTCGCGGATGCGTTCCCACCGTCGGTCCAGGGTAGCAACGTCGGCGGCCTTGTCGGTGAGCTGTGATTGCGCCTGGCTGTCGACGTGGGCGACCCGCGCCCCGTCCGGCATCTCGGCGATGGTGAACGGCCCGCCGAGGCCGGGATACATGCCGGTGTCGGCGGGCACGACGAACAGCGACACGTTCGGCAGCGTGGCCTGTTGGGCCAGCCACTCGCACTGCTCGCGCATCATGGCCCGGTCGCCGTGGAGGGTGCGCCGGAGGATCCCCTCGTCGAGGACCGCGACGAGCAGGGGTGGCCGTTCCCGCCGTAGGATGGTCTGCCGGCTGAGCCGCCCCTCGGCGAGATTGTCGGCCTCGGCCGGTGTGAACGCCTCACCGACCAGCGTCGCCAGCGCGTACGCCTTGGTCTGTAGGAGTCCCGGTACCCACGTGAGCTGAAAGGACCGCAGCGACAGCGCCTCACGCTCGATCTCGGCCCAGGGCCGGAACCAGGCCGGCGTCCGGCGCTTGAGGGCGTCCGGCCACAACTCCTCGACGTTCCGACCGAGCAGCTCGGCGACCCGGGCGCGATGACGAGTCTGCGGAATTCGATCCCTGCTCGCCCACTTCGCGGCCGTCTTCGGATCGACACCAATCTGCGCTGCGAGAGTGTCCGCTGTGTAGCCTCGTTCGGCCATCGCCGCCTGTACGGCTCGATTCATCTCTACACCCTCCAGAACGTCCCAGACGTCGAAGGTAAATACTTCTACGCGGTGTGATTGCTTGGCAACCCTCGGCAGGCTGCGGTTTAGACAGCATCGAGGACGGAGCACAGATGTCCGAGGAAAAACGCCGAGATCACACGAAGCCGACTGTCGGTCCGTTGCCGTCCCGACCGAAGCAGCCACGTCAATGCCCGCCCCGCCCGGTCGAACGGCTCGTTAGTCCACATCGTGGTCCCGGTCGCGCCGCCAACGTCGTACCCGAATCACGCTGGCGACCCCGGTGCGGCCCGCCGGCCGCGCACACCGCCGACGGTCCTTTCTGGATGTGCGACTCCTGCGGGAGGACTGGCCCTGCCCGGCACTGCGAGCGACCCCGACGGACGCCGCCTGTCGCGACCCTGATCCCCGAATTTTCCCGGATCACCCGCCGGGCGATCCGCGACCTGCGCGGCCAACCGGGCGGGCCCGATCCGGTCGCCATCGTCCGCCGCTTCCTCTGGTTCCTGCCCCTCACCGACGACGAGGCCCGCGCGGTCGCGCTGCGGCTGCGCTAAGCGAGGACCTGGTCGGGATCCTTCGCTGGCCGTACCACGTCCTTGCCCTTTGCTCTGCTTCAACGGGCGCAACGGTACGGCATGGTTGGTGTTGCGCCGAGTGAAGCAGAGCAAAGGGCGCGAGACGGCTACCCGGAGCACGGGAAGGCAGAGACGTGGAAGGGCCGCTCCCCGCCAGCGCGGGAAGCGGCCCTTCTCAGGTGTACGGCGTCAGTTGGCGATCATGCGGCGCAGCACGTACTGCAGGATGCCGCCGTGCCGGTAGTAGTCCGCCTCACCGGGAGTGTCGATCCGCACCACGGCGTCGAACTCCACGCCGGTGTCGGTGTTGACCCGCACGGTGCGCGGGGTCTCGCCGTCGTTGAGCGCGGTCACCCCGGTGAAGGTGAACGTCTCCGTACCGGTCAGACCGAGCGACTCGGCGGTGACGTCGACCGGGAACTGCAACGGCAGCACGCCCATGCCGATCAGGTTGGAGCGGTGGATCCGCTCGTACGACTCGGCGATGACCGCCCGCACGCCCAGCAGCATGGTGCCCTTGGCCGCCCAGTCCCGCGACGAGCCGGAGCCGTACTCCTTGCCGGCCAGGATGACCAGCGGGATGCCGGCCTCCTGGTAGGCCATCGAGGCGTCGTAGATCGAGGTCTGCTCGCCGGTGAGGTGGTTGACGGTGAAGCCGCCCTCCACACCCGGGACCAGCTGGTTGCGCAGCCGGATGTTGGCGAACGTGCCCCGGATCATCACCTCGTGGTTGCCCCGGCGCGAGCCGTACGAGTTGAACTCGTGCCGCGGCACACCGTGCTCGGCCAGGTAGGTGCCGGCGGGGGAGTCCGCCTTGATCGCACCGGCCGGCGAGATGTGGTCGGTGGTCACCGAGTCGCCCAGCTTGGCCAGCACCCGCGCGTCGGCGATGTCGGTGACCGGGCTCGGCTCCTGCTGCATGCCCTCGAAGTACGGGGGCTTGCGCACGTAGGTCGAGTCCTCCGCCCAGGCGAAGGTGTCGCCGGTCGGGGTGGGCAGCGACTGCCAACGCTCGTCGCCGGCGAAGACATCGGCGTACGCGGCGCTGAAGCCGGTCGCGCCGATCGCCTGGGCGATGACGTCCTGGATCTCGGCGCTGTTCGGCCAGATCTCCCGCAGGAACACCGGGTTGCCGTCGCTGTCCTCACCGATCGGCTCGTTGGCCAGGTCGATGTCCATCGTGCCGGCGAGGGCGTACGCGACGACCAGCGGCGGGGACGCCAGGTAGTTCATCTTGACGTCCGGGTTGATCCGGCCCTCGAAGTTGCGGTTGCCCGACAGCACCGACACGACCGACAGGTCGTGCTCGTTGACCGCCGCGGACACCTCCTCGGGCAGCGGGCCCGAGTTGCCGATGCAGGTGGTGCAGCCGTAACCGACCAGGTTGAAGCCGAGCTTGTCCAGGTACGGCGTGAGGCCGGCCCGCTCGTAGTAGTCCATGACGACCTTCGAGCCCGGGGCCAGGGTGGTCTTCACCCACGGCTTGCGGGTCAGGCCCTTCTCGACCGCGTTGCGGGCCAGCAGGGCCGCCCCGATCATCACCTGCGGGTTGGACGTGTTGGTGCAGGAGGTGATCGCCGCGATCACCACGGCGCCGTGGTCCAGCTCGTACTCGACGCCGTCGGCGCCGGTGACCCGTACCGGGTTGGTGGCCCGCCCGCCCGCTCCGGCGGCGGCGGTCTCCAGGTCGCGCGGCTCGTCGGCCGGGTCGCTGAACTCGTTGGCCGGCGGGTCGCTGGCCGGGAACGACTCGGCGCTGGCCTCGTCGGCCGGCCCGTTCGCGCCGCGCGGCAGCTCCTCGCGCGCCACGCTCGGCTTGAGGTCACGCTCACTGGTGGAGTCGTCGGCGACGTAGTCGGTCAGCGCGGAGCGGAACAGCGTCTTGGCGCTGCCCAGAGGCACCCGGTCCTGCGGGCGCTTCGGGCCGGCGAGCGACGGCTCGATGGTGCCCAGGTCCAGCTCCAGGCGCTCCGAGTAGGCCGGCTCGGCCTCCGGGTCGTGCCAGATGCCCTGCTCCTTGGCGTACGCCTCGACGAGCGCGACCTGCGCGGCGTCGCGACCGGTCAGCTCCAGGTAGCGGATCGTCTCCGCGTCGATCGGGAAGATCGCCACGGTGGAGCCGTACTCGGGGGACATGTTGCCGATGGTGGCGCGGTTGGCCAGCGGCACGGCGCTCACGCCGGGGCCGTAGAACTCGACGAACTTGCCGACCACGCCGTGCTTGCGCAGCATCTCGGTGATGGTCAGCACCAGGTCGGTGGCGGTGGTGCCGGCCGGCATCTCGCCGGAGAGCTTGAAGCCCACCACCCGGGGGATCAGCATGCTGACCGGCTGACCGAGCATCGCAGCCTCGGCCTCGATGCCGCCGACGCCCCAGCCCAGCACGCCCAGGCCGTTGACCATCGTGGTGTGCGAGTCGGTGCCGACCACGGTGTCCGGGTACGCCTGGCCGTTACGTTCCATGATCGTACGAGCCAGGTACTCGATGTTGACCTGGTGCACGATGCCGGTGCCCGGCGGGACGACCTTGAACTCGTTGAACGCGGTCTGACCCCAGCGCAGGAACTGGTAGCGCTCCTTGTTGCGCTCGTACTCCAGCGCGACGTTGCGTTCGAAGGCGTCCTCGCGGCCGAACAGGTCGGCGATCACCGAGTGGTCGATGACCAGCTCGGCGGGGGCGAGGGGGTTGACCTTGCTGGCGTCGCCGCCCAGGTCACGCACGGCCTCACGCATGGTGGCCAGGTCGACCACGCAGGGCACGCCGGTGAAGTCCTGCATGAGCACCCGCGCCGGGGTGAACTGGATCTCCACGCTCGGGGCGGCGGTGGGATCCCATCCGCCGAGCTGACGGATGTGGTCGGCGGTGATGTTCGCGCCGTCCTCGGTCCGCAGCAGGTTCTCCAGGAGAATCTTCAGGCTGTACGGCAGCCGGTCGTGGCCGTCCACCTTGTCGATTCTGAAAATCTCGTAGCTCGCGTCTCCGACGCGTAGCTGGGTCTTCGCACCGAAGGTGTCGAGGCTCGCCACGTCGTACTCCTTCACACCAGCGACCGTGAGTAGTCCTGAGCAGTGTGTCGCACCGGCCGGGGTGTCGCCGAGGTTAGGTGACACTTACCGCCGATTCCGCTCTCAACAAAACCGTACGTCCGTCTTGCTAGTTACGCAACCCGGCCGCTCGCTGCCCGCACGGTTAATCCCTAGCCTCCTAGGACGCGCTGGGGGCGTGCGTCGGGCCACCCGAGGCGAATTCACCCCGCGGCGGCAGGTGCGGGCGTTCGGCCGCGGGTAGGGTTCGGGCGTGTTCGACGTCCAGCACTGGCTCGTGTCGCTGCCGCCGATCGCGGTCTACCTGCTCGTCGGCGGGGTGATCGGGGTCGAGAGCATGGGCGTCCCACTGCCCGGTGAGATCGTCCTGGTCAGCTCCGCCCTGCTCGCCGCCACCGGAGTGGTCGAACCCGAGTGGGTGGCCGCCGCCGCGGCCACCGGCGCGATCGTCGGCGACTCCATCGGGTACGCGGTGGGCCGTCGGGGTGGCCGCCCACTGCTCGCCCGGCTGGGCCGACGCTTCCCCCGCCACCTCGGCCCCGCCCAACTGGCCCGGGCCGAGCAGAGCTTCGCCCGGTACGGCGTCTGGGCCGTCTTCTTCGGTCGGTTCGTGGCGCTGCTGCGCATCCTGGCCGGGCCGCTCGCCGGTGCACTGCACGTACCGTACCGACGTTTCCTGCTGGCCAACGCCGCCGGTGGGCTGGTCTGGGCGTTCGGCACCACCTACCTGCTGTTCACCGTGGGGCGGGCCGCCGAGCACTGGCTCAAGGACATCTCCTGGGCCGGGCTGGTCCTCGCGGTGCTCGCCGGCCTCGCCAGCACCTGGTGGCTGCGTCGACGGGCCCACCGAATCGAGGCCGCCGAGCCGGCCCCCGAAGTCGAGCCGGCTCGGGCGGGCAGCGAACGCTGACCCCGGGACATGCCGAAGGGCCGGGCCCCGGTTGGGGTCCGGCCCTTTCGGTGTGTGGGTGTGTGGGTCAGCTGGTGGAGTAGCCGCGGGTGGCGATCCAGTCGGCGAGGTGCTCGACGCTGATCCAGTAGGAGGCGGTGTCGGGGTTGGCCGAGTCGGCGATCTTCACGGTGTTACCACCGTCGCGGTAGCCGACGACGCTGATGTAGTGCCCGCCCTCGAACGAGTGGGTGATGCCGTCGGTGTCGGTGCTGGTGCCGGCGATGTTGGCGACCACGGCCCGTCCGTCGTCGACGGTGGTGACGATGTCGGCGCGCAGCTTGTCGGTCTGCGTGGCGTCGGCGTTCGGGTTGGGGATCTCGACGGAGTGGTAGGCGTTGGGCTTGCCGGTTTCCTTGTTCAGCACGGGGGTGATGTCGTTGATGGAGTTGGTGCCGGCCTCGGTGGTGCCCATTTCCTTGGCCATGTCGTCGACGTTGATGTTCTTGCCCTGTACGGACAGGGCGTTGCGGGTGGCGGCGGGGCCGCAGTAGTAGAAGTTCGGCTGGGCTTCGTAGCGCACGGCCAGTTCCCGCTCACCGCTCTTGCGGTCGGTGTGGGTGTGGGTGTGGGTGCTCGGTGTGGTCTGCGACGCGGCGTAGGCGGCGGTGACGGGGCCGGCGATGGCGCCGCCGGTGAACGCGAGGCCAGCGGCGGTCAGGGCGGTCTTACGGATCAGATCGGTACGCATGATGGCGTGCTCCTCTGCCTGTCGGGGGATACCGCAACGGCCGTGCCACGGGGGGTGCGTGCCGGTGCGGGGGAAGTTCAAGGGGAATCTGCCCGGCGACCCACAGGGGGGCCGGCGTCGGGACAGGGTGTAACGGTCCGCAGCGGCGGATCATTCCGCCAGACCGTCGGGCCTGTGGTGCTCGGTGGTGCCGGGGGTGTAACCGGCCGGGCCCGGGGATCATTCCGCCGGGCCGTCGGCCTGTGGTGCTCGGCTGTGCCGGGGGGTGTAACCGGCCGGGCCCGGGGATCATTCCGCCAGACCGTCGGGCCTGTGGTGCTCGGTGGTGCCGGGGGATGTACCTGGCCCTCGTGCCCGGCCGGGGCCGCGGGCTCCGTTGAGCGTGATGCCGGTCAGTCATCTTGATGCCGGTGTGGCATCACGATCACTGAGAGATCCTGCCCCGCATCCCGCGACACCCCACCGGTGGACAGCACCGGACCGGCGGATCATCGCGCCACCTGCCCGGCCGGTCATGCTCCCGGGGGGGTAACCCGGGGCGGTCAGGCCCGTGTTCCGGGCGACCGCCCGCACACCAGCGACCGAAGTCGCGGTGGCATGCCAGGTATAACGACCCCGCCCGGCCCCCGATTCCACCACCGCGATGCCCCCGGTCACTCGACACCCCACCCCAAACCCGACAGCCCACCCCAAACCCGACAACCCACCAACCGCAGACCCCAACCAGAACCAGACACCCGCCACCACACCACGCAAACAGGCGGCACCCAAGATCCGCGCACCATCCGGGAGGCCGCCGTCTACCGACAGGATCAGGGAGCAACCTCCCAGACATTGCGGATCGCGACCGCAGACACCGCGACCCGACCACGAGTAGCGACCACGCCACCAGCCCCCAGGGTCGCCGGCCACCCGCTTCGGGAACCCGCATCGCGCAAACCAGACAACCCACCAAAATCGGCCAGCCGGACAGTGATCGCGCACTCTGCCCCGCCCTTTCACCCCGCCCGCCCCGCCCGCCAGCACCCCGCCTCGCCAGCACCCCGCCCCGCCTCGCCTCGCCTCGCCAGCACCCCGCCCCGCCCCGCCCCGCCCCGCCCCGCCCCGCCAGCACCCCGCCTCGCCGATCATGGACTTATGGTGGGCGTTTTAACCCCGCAAACCCGTTTCGAGAGGCACCACAACTCCATGATCGACGAGGGGCGGCGGTGATCATGGGGTTGGCGTTACTGGTGTCGGCGTGTCGCCTCGTCAACGTCATGATCGTCGGCGCGGGCGGGCGGGGCCGTTGGGGAGGTCGGGGCGGAGCGGGTGGCCGGTAAGGGCGGGGCGGAGCGGGCGGCCGGGGAGGAAGGGGCGGCGCGGGACGGCGGGGCGGGACCGACCCGGGGACACCACACGCCACCACGACCACGTCCGGCCGCGACCCGCTCGACGACCAAGATCGTGCTCGACCCAGGAAGCAGGCCCTACGCCGCGACGACGAGGCCACTACATCCAGGATCGAGCACGATCATGCGAGGGCCTTCGCGCAACAACCCGGCGCGACCGGCATCAGGCATGAGGCAGGACGGCATCAGGTAGGACGGCATGAGTAGGACGGCATCAGGTAGGACGGCTGCCGCTGACCTCACGCGCTGGACCCTCCACGGGGGAGGATCAGTCCGCGTCGCTGGCCTGGGCGTGGCGTTCCAGCAGTCGCTGCCGGATCTCCTCGGGGGTGTACGCGCGTCGGCGCCGTTCTGCCCGCGCGATGACCACGCCGGAGGCCGCGACACCGGCGAGGCCGGCGAGCCCGAGGACCTTCCACCACCGCATCCGTTGCCGCATCGGCCTAGGGTAGACCCTCATGAGCATCAGCCTGGATGAGGCCGTCGAGTTGACCCGCACCGGTGACGTGTGGGTGTTCCGGGGCCGTAGCGTGCCGGACCGGGCGATCCAGTTGACCACGAACAGCCCGGTGAACCATGTCGGGATGGCGGTGGTGTTGGACGACATGCCGCCTCTGATGTGGCATGCGGAGTTGGGCAGGTCGCTGCCGGATCTGTGGTCGGGTACCCACCAGCGGGGCGTGCAGCTGCACGACCTGCGGGACGCGGTCTGTGTCTGGGCGAACCGGTACGGCCAGCGGGCCTGGTTGCGGCAGCTCGACCCGCCGGCGGACGGCGAGATGGAGCGGGCCGTGCTGCGGACGGTCGCGCGGCTGGACGGCACGCCGTTCCCGTCGACGGCCCAACTGGCCTGGCGGTGGGTGCGGGGGCGGGTGCCGGCGCTGCCTCGTCCCGGCCGGCTCGCGCACCGAGCAGGCGTGACGGCGAGAGCAGGCCAGGGAAACAGCGCAGCCCAGGCGGACAGCGTGGGCCAAGGGAACAGCGCAGCCCAGGCCAGCAGCGCAGCCCAGGCCAGCAGCGCAGCCCAGGCCAGCAGCGCAGCCCAGGCCAGCAGCGCAGCCCAGGCCAGCAGCGCAGCCCAGGCCAGCAGCGCAGCCCAGGCCAGCAGCGCAGCCCAGGCCAACAGAACGGGCAGTGCAGGTCAGGCGCGGGAGCGGGCGTTGGAGACGGCGTACTGCGCCGAGGTGGTGGCGGTGACCTATGAGGCGATGGGGTTGTTGCCGGCGGGGCGGCGTCCGAACTGGTACGACCCGGGGCGGTTCTGGAGTGGGGACGACCTGGGCTTGGCCTCGGGTGCCCGGCTCGGTGCGGAGATCGAGGTCCGGGTTCCGTCGCGGTGAGGTTTGACCTGGCCGGTGACCGGTAATTGCTGTCGCGTGAACGCCTCCACCGATCTCGACACTCTGGCGGACTTCTTCGACCGGTACGGCGTGGCGCTGATCTCCGGTGACCTGCCGGCCATCGCCGGCTGTTACGCGCTGCCCGGGTTGGTGGTGGCGGACACCTACAGCTTCTCGTTCACGACGCCGGCGGCGGTGGCGCTGTCCTTCGTGGGCGCCGCGCCCGACTACCAGGATCGGGAGTTGGTCGCGGCGCACGCCCGGATCGATGACGTCCAGCCGATGTCCGCACTGCTGACGATGGTGGCGGTGGAGTGGGAGTTTCTGGACAGTCAGGGGCGTGCGGTGCCGGGGGAGCGGTACCGCTATCTGCTGCGTACCGCCGATGCGGAGCCGGTCATCTGCACGGTCGTCCGGACGGTCTGATCGGCCGGGGTCGTCCGGGCGGCCGGGGCGTTGGCTGTGTCGGGTGGGCCGATCGGCCCGATCCGTCGGTGCTGGCTAGGCTGGCGCGTCGGTGGGGACGAGGGGAGACCTGATGGCGGTGCGGCCGGACGGTGCGGCAGACGTGCGGGCGGCTCGCATGTTGGCGTCGGTGCCGTGGGTTGTGGTGCTGCTCGGCGTGTGCGTGCTGGTGGTGCTGTTGGTGGTCGCGTTGCTGTCGTTCCGTACCCGGGAGAGAGATGGCGGGCCGCGGGCCGCGCCGCCGGTGTTCCTGCCGACGGTGCCGGCGGCCGTGTCGCCGACGGGTGGGCCGACGCCGGCGGGGGTGGAGCGGCGGACGGCGTCGCCTGGGCCGTCGCGGAGCAGCCGGTCGCCGTCGCCTCGGGTCACCACGGCCTCGCCGTCACCGGGGCGGTCGAGTGCCCCGGCGGTGGCGCCGTCGTCGGCGGAGGCGGTGACGGCCCGGTACCAGGTCGGCACGGATGGCTGGGACGGGACCGCGGCGGTGCTGTCGATCACGAACGAGACGAGCCAGTCGGTGGACTGGCGGGTCGAGTTGGCGTACGGCGACGACATGTGGGCTGTGCGGGCGAGCGACGACTCGGGGGTTTCGGTGTGGGGGCGGGGTGACGGCGAGTTCGTGGTGCGGGGCACCCGTTCGTTGAGCCCGGGCGACACCCGGACCGTCCGGTTGCGGCTCGGCTGGGGTGAGTCCGGGGCCACGCCGTTGCGGTGCACGGTGAACGGGGTCGACTGCCGCCTCGGCTGACTGCCCGGGCGCGCGAGGCGCTTCCGGGCCTGGCCGTCGGTCGCTACGCTGCCCGGACGGCCCGCTGAGGGAGGTACATGTCCGGCATGCGTCGTGCCCTGCGACCGTCTCATGGCCCGGTCGCCATCGCGTCGTCGCCGTGGGTTGTGGTGCTGGCCGGTGTCGTCGTGATGGTGGTGCTGCTCATCGTCGCCCTGGGCGCGTACCGGGGGCGCAGCCCGGCACCGGACGCGGGGTCGCCTCCGCCGGCGTTGCCGTTGCCGCAGGTGCCGCCGGACCCGTCGGGTGATCCGACGCCGACGTCGGCGGGTTCGTCGGCTGCACCGTTGGTGCCGGGGTTGTCCCCGCGTGCGAGTGGTCTGCCGCCGAGCGGTCCGGCCGTGTCGCCGACACCGATGGCCGGCCCGACGGTGACGGCGACGCGCACGCCCACCCGGGTTCCGGCGGGGCCGCCGGCGGTCACTGGTCGGTACCGGGTGGTGCAGAGCTTCGACGGTGGGTTCATCGGTGAGGTGCTGGTCGTCAACGCGTCCGGTGGGCCTCGGGGGTGGACGGTGCGGTTGGAGTTCTCCGGTGGGCGGTTGGTGACGGCCTGGGTGGAGGGCGCGCCACAGGGGACGCTGCGGCAGTTCGACGGGGGTTTCACGTACGCCAGTGGGGTTGACGTCCCGCCCGGCGGGTCGGCGCCGTTGCGGTTCCACCTGGAGAGGGCGTCCACGACGCCGCGGGGATGCACGGTCGACGGGGTGCGCTGTAGCGGGTTCTGACCTGGACGGTCGCGGTGCCTCTGCAAGGATGCTGCTTTGTTGCGACCATGTTTGCAAGGTATTGCAGAATGTTTCGGCAAGGGTTAGCGTGCGGCCAATCCACCAGAGGAAGGCGTCGATGAAACCCCCGCCGATACCGCGCACCGCCCTGCTGGCTCTCGTCTCCCTGCTCACCGTCACCCTCGTCGGCGCCCCGGTCGCCGTGCGCCAGCTCGGCGCCACCGACGACTCCCGTCCGTCCGGCGTCGACTCCCTCGCCGCCGCCGGTGCCGCCCAGTGGGGTGTCGAACCGGCCGCCGACGCGCTGTTGAAGGCGGGCGACACGTCCGCACGCGCCGAGCAGTTCTACTTCGTCCTGCCGGACCGGTTCGCCAACGGCGACCGCCGCAACGACTCCGGTGGCCTTGCCGGCGACCGCCTGCGCACCGGGCTCGACCCGACCGACAAGGGCTTCTACCACGGCGGCGACCTCAAGGGCGTCATCGACAAGCTCGACTACATCCAGGGCCTGGGCACCACCGCCATCTGGCTGGCCCCGATCTTCAAGAACCGGCCGGTGCAGGGTGCCGGCACCGACATCTCGGCCGGCTACCACGGCTACTGGATCACCGACTTCACGCAGGTGGACCCGCACTTCGGCACGAACGAGGAGATGAAGCGGCTGGTCACGCTCGCCCACCAGCGCGGCATCAAGATCTACCTCGACGTGATCGTCAACCACACGGCCGACGTCATCACGTACGCCGAGGACTCCTACGCGTACGTCGACAAGGCGACCTCGCCGTACGCCGACGCGCGGGGGCGGGCCTTCGAGGACCGCAACTACGCCGACGGCAGCCGCGCGTTCCCGCCGGTCGACCAGACGTCCTTCCCGTACACGCCGACGTTCGCCGAGCCGCAGGACGCGACCGTGAAGGTGCCGGCCTGGCTCAACGACGCCACCATGTACCACAACCGGGGCGACTCCACCTTCGTCGGCGAGAACAGCGAGTACGGCGACTTCTTCGGTCTCGACGACCTGTGGACCGAGCGTCCCGAGGTGGTGCGGGGGCTGACCAAGGCGTACGGGGACTGGATCGGCGCGACCGGGGTCGACGGGTTCCGGCTGGACACCGTCAAGCACGTCAACATGGACTTCTGGCCGCAGTTCAGCGCGGGCATCGAGCGGGCCGCCGAGAGGGCCGGCAAGAAGGACTTCTTCATGTTCGGCGAGGTGTACAGCGCCGACCCGGAGATCAGCTCCAGCTACGTCCGGCAGGGTGGCCTGCCGGCCACCCTCGACTTCGCCTTCCAGGAGGCCGCGCGGGGCTTCACCGCCGGCGCCGGTTCGGCGAAGGCACTCGCCGAGGTGCACGCCCGCGACGACCTGTACGCCGCGCGGGACACCGACGCCGGCCGGCTGACCACCTTCCTCGGCAACCACGACATGGGGCGGATCGGTTCGTTCATCGCCGGTGGCGGCACCGACCCGGGCAGCCATCTGCGCCGCGACCAGCTCGCCCACCAGCTGATGTTCCTCACCCGTGGCCAGCCGGTGGTCTACTCCGGCGACGAGCAGGGCTTCACCGGCCCCGGCGGGGACAAGGACGCCCGGCAGGACATGTTCGCATCGTCGGTCCCCGACTACCTCGACGACGACCTGCTCGGCACCGAGCGCACCCACGCCAGCGACCAGTTCGACACGGCCCACCCGCTGTACCGGACCATCGCCGAGCTGGGTCGGCTGCGCCAGGCGCACCCGGCGCTGCGCGACGGCGTGCAGGTGACCCGGTACGCCGCCGACGGCCCGGGTGTCTTCGCCGCCTCCCGGATCGCTCCCGCCGACCGCACCGAGTACGTGGTGGCGGTGAACAACGCCGACACCGCGCAGACTGTCACCGTGGACACCTGGTCGGCCGGCGCCACCTTCACCGGCATCTACGGCGGCTCGGGCACTGTGTCAGCCGGCGGCGACGGCACGCTGACCCTCACCGTCGCGCCGCTGTCGGCGGCGGTGTACCGGGCCGGCACCCCCATCGCGCAGGCGGCCGGCAGGCCGAGCGTCACCCTCACCACTCCGGCTCCGGACGCGCCGGTCGCCACCCGGGCGGCCGTCACCGCCCAGGTCACCGGCGACCCCCTCGCGACCGTCACCGTCGCCGCCCGGGTCGCCGGCGGGAGGTGGACGCTGCTGGGCAGCGCCGACCGCGCGCCGTACACCGTGCAGCACGACCTCACCGGCCTGGCCGGCGGCACCCGGATCGAGTACAAGGCGGTGGTCCGCGACGGCCGGGGCCGCACCGCGACGGCCCGGTCCACCGCCGTCGTGGGCACGCCCGAGCAGGGCGGATCCCGCGAGTGGGCGGTGGTGCACTACCAGCGCCCCGCCGGCGGGTACGACGACTGGGGGTTGTACGCCTGGGGTGACATCGACCCGGCGTACGTCACCGAGTGGCCGAAGGGGCAGCCGTTCACCGGGGAGGACTCGTACGGCCGGTTCGCGTGGGTGAAGCTCAAGCCGGGCGCGAAGTCGGTGGGCTTCCTGGTGGTCGACAAGGCTGGCACGAAGGACGTCGCCTCCGACCGCAGCATCGACGTCACCCAGACCGGCGAGATCTGGCTCAAGCAGGGCGACCCGGCGATCTACCCGAGCAGGCAGGCGGCCGCCGGTGAGCCGGCCCCGCCGGTCGAGGAGGGCACCGCGGTGATCCACTACCGGCGGGCCGACGGCAACTACGACGGCTGGGGCCTGCACCTGTGGGACGGCGCGGCCAACCCGACCGAGTGGTCCGCCCCGCTGCGGCCGACGTCCGTCGACGCGTTCGGCGCGGTGTTCCGGGTGCCGTTGGCGGCCGGGGCCACCGGGCTGAACTACATCATCCACCAGGGCGACACCAAGGACCTGCCCGACGACCAGCGGCTCGACGTCGCCAGCGTGGGCCGGGAGGTGTGGCTGCTCGCCGCCACCCCGGGCCGCCTGCTGCCGTCGACCGCGACCAGCGCGGGCGGGGAGACCGACATCAGCCGGCAGAAGGCGCACTGGATCGACCGGTCCACCGTCGCGTGGCAGACCGGCCCGACCGACGGCCGGGTGTACGCGCTGGTCGCCGCCCCGACCGGCGGCGTCAGCGTCGTCGACGGGGAGCTGACCGGGACGTACACCAGTCTGCCGTTGCGGGCGCAGCGCAACGGGCTCACCGAGGCCCAGCGCACCGCGTTCCCGCATCTGTGGTCGTACCGCAGCTTCACGCTGGACCGCGGCGACCTGGCGAAGGTCCCGGCGGCCCTGCGTGGGCAGGTGCTCGTCACCGAACGCGACGCCGAGGGCGCCCTGCTCGCCGCGACCGGCGTGCAGATCCCCGGCGTGCTCGACGACGTCTACTCGCGGGCCACCGACGCGACGCTCGGGCCGACGTTCGCCGGTCGTACGCCGAGCCTCGCGCTGTGGGCGCCGACCGCCCGGACGGTGGCGCTGCAGGTGTTCGACTCGCCTGCCGCCGCGCCGAGTACGGTGCCGATGCGCCGCGACGACCGCACCGGCGTCTGGTCGGTGCGCGGCAACCACACCTGGATCGGGAAGTACTACCGCTACCAGGTGCAGGCGTGGCAGCCGGCGGCGCAGAAGGTGGTGACCGCCTCGGTGACCGACCCGTACTCGGTGGCTCTCGCCGCGGACTCCACGCACAGCCAGCTGGTCGATCTGAACGACCCGGCGCTGGCCCCGGCCGGGTGGCGGACGCTGCGCAAGCCGGCCGCGGTGCCGGCGGCGAAGGCGCAGGTCTCCGAGCTGTCGGTGCGCGACTTCTCCATCGCCGACGACAGCGTGCCGGCCGAGCGGCGGGGAACGTTCCTCGCGTTCAGCGACCCGAAGAGCGCCGGCATGACCCACCTGCGGGCGCTCGGCGACGCCGGTGTCACCCACCTGCACCTGCTGCCGGCGTTCGACTTCGCCACCATCCCCGAGAAGCGGGCCGACCAGCGCCAGCCGGCCTGCGACCTGGCGGCGCTCCCGCCGGACTCCGCCGAGCAGCAGGCGTGCGTCGCGGCGGTCGCCGAGACCGACGGCTACAACTGGGGGTACGACCCGCTGCACTACACCGTGCCCGAGGGCGGCTACGCCGTCGACCCGGCCGGTGCGGCGCGGACCACCGAGTTCCGGCGGATGGTCGCCGGAGTGAACGGCGCCGGCCTGCGGGTCGTCATGGACGTGGTCTACAACCACACGTCGGCCGCCGGCACCGACGACAAGTCGGTCCTGGACCAGATCGTGCCCGGCTACTACCAGCGGCTGCTCGACGACGGCACGGTGGCCAACTCCACCTGCTGCGCCAACACCGCACCCGAGCACGCCATGATGGGCAAGCTGGTGGTCGACTCGCTGGTCACCTGGGCGCGGCAGTACAAGGTGGACGGTTTCCGGTTCGACCTGATGGGTCACCACCCGAAGGCGAACATCCTGGCCGTGCGCACGGCACTGGACAAGCTGACCGTCGCCCGGGACGGCGTGGACGGCAAGGCGATCATGCTGTACGGCGAGGGCTGGAACTTCGGCGAGGTCGCCAACGACGCCCGGTTCGTGCAGGCCACCCAGGCCAACATGGCCGGCACCGGCATCGGCACCTTCAACGACCGGCTGCGCGACGCGGTACGCGGCGGCGGACCGTTCGACGCCAACCCGCGGGTGCAGGGCTTCGCGTCCGGGCTGTACACCGACCCGAACGGCGACGCGGTCAACGGGTCACCGGCCGAGCAGAAGGCCCGCCTGCTGCACGCCCACGACCTGATCAAGGTGGGGCTCACCGGCAACCTGCGCGGATACCGGTTCACCGACACCGCCGGACGGCAGGTCACCGGCGCGCAGGTCGACTACAACGGCTCGCCGGCCGGCTACACCGCCGCTCCGGGGGAGGCCGTCACCTACGTCGACGCGCACGACAACGAGATCCTGTACGACGCGTTGGCGTACAAGCTGCCGCAGGGCACCTCGGCGACCGACCGTGCACGGATGCAGGTGCTGGCGTTGGGCACGGTGGTGCTGGGGCAGGGCACCGGGTTCGTCACCGCCGGCACCGAACGGCTGCGGTCGAAGTCGCTGGACCGCAACTCGTTCAACTCCGGTGACTGGTTCAACCAGATCCGCTGGAACTGCCAGCAGGGCAACGGGTTCGGCGCCGGTCTGCCGCCCGCGCAGGACAACGAGGACAAGTGGCCGTACGCGCGGCCGCTGCTGGCCGACCCGGCGCTGGTGCCGGACTGCGCGGCGATCACCACCACCGACGCCCGGTACGCCGAGCTGCTGCGCGTCCGGGCGTCGTCACCGGTGTTCGGGCTGGCCACCGCTCAGCAGGTGCAGCAGCGGGTGGCGTTCCCGCTGTCCGGGGCGCAGGAGACACCGGGTGTGCTGACCATGACCCTGGACGCCCGTGGGCTGGGTGGGTCGTGGAAGTCGCTGACGGTGGTCTTCAACGGCACCCCGGCGGCGGCGACGCAGACGCTGACCGGTCTGCGTGGTGCGGACGTGGCACTGCACCCGGTGCTGGCGAACTCGGCCGATCCGGTGCTGCGGACCGCCTCGTTCGACTCGTCGGCGGGCACGTTCACGGTGCCGGCGCGCAGTGTGGCGGTGTTCGTCCAGAAGTGACGACCAAGCCGGCCCCCTTCCGCGTCTCGCGGAAGGGGGCCGGCCCGTTGTGTCAGCGTCGTACCGCCGTCACTCCTGCGGGATCAGCCGAAGCAGTTCTCGATGGTCCCGCCCGGGATGGCCAGGCAGTTCGTCGGACGGTTCGCGGTGACCGCGGACTTGTCGTCCAGGTTCACCTCGCCGAAGAACGTGAAGACACCGCCCGGAGCGAAGGTGGAGAAGTTGTGGGCGACCTTCGTCTTCGACAGGTTGACCTCGCCGAAGATGTTGAAGATGCCGCCGCCGACCCCGATCGGGCCGATGGCCCGGTTCCCGACGACCTCGCTGTCGCGCAGCGTGGTGACGCTGCCGGCGTTGAAGAGCCCGCCGCCGAAGAAGCCGGCGGTGTTGTCCTTGATGCTGCTCTTCTCGAACGTGACCGCGCTGTCGAAGGCGATGGCCACACCACCACCGACACCGGCGGTGCTGTTCTTCTCGACCGTGACGTTGTGCAGGTTGAGCTGGCTGTCCGCCGCGGCCAGGCCGCCACCGGCGAGGACCGCGGTGTTCGAGACGAACTTGGTCTCGTACGCCGTGGTGTTGCCCTCGATGTCGAGCAGGCCGCCGCCGAAGCCCAGCGTCTCGTTGTCGCTGATCTCGGCCTTCTTCAACTCGACGGTCCCGCCGTCGACGTCGTCGGTGAAGATCTCCGCGGCGCCGTTGGAGATGCCGCCACCACCGATGACGGCGGTGTTGTCGTTGATCTTCGACTCCTCGACCTTGAGCACGCCGGCGTTGAAGACGCCACCACCGAAGAAGAAGGCGGTGTTACGGGTGACGGTGCTGTGCCAGATCTTCGTGGTGCCGAAGTTGGCCACACCACCGCCGTTGCCGCCGGACTGGTTGAGGACGACCTCGGACTCGACGATCTCGGCGGTGCCGCCCGGCTGGACCAGGATGCCGGCACCGTCGTTGTCTTCCGGCTGCTCGACGAGCGGCGTGACGACGCCCGGCGTGGCCTTCGGCGTGACCTTCGGCGCGGCCTTCAGGCCCGCCTTCGGGTTGGCCTGGCGGGTGCTGAGCGCCTGAGCCAGCGGAACACCGGCCTTCACCTGCGCGGCGATCGCCTCGGAGTCCGAGTAGGCCGACCAGACGGCAGCCGGCTCGACGGCGTCGAACAGCTCGATGGTCTGACCACCCTTGATGGTCAGGCCCTTCACGGTGAGGTGACCACCGCTGCCGACGTTCAGGATGCGGAAGTAGTCCGCGGTGGCTTCCCGGGAGATCGTCGTGTGCTCACCCTTGAGGGTGATGTTCTCGGTGATCACCGGCAGGCCGTTGCCCTCGAAGTCGTTGCGGGTCAGGTTGTAGGTGCAGCCCTTGGCCAGCTCCAGCACACCGCCGTGCTTGTTGTTGGCGAACACGATCGCCTGGATCAGCTTGTCGGTGTCGCAGGGCACCTCCTTCCCGCGCTCGTGGTCCTTGTCCCGGTCCTTGTCCCTGTCTTTGTCCTTGTCCCAGTTGCGGCCCTCGTCACCGCCCTGGTCGCCATCCATGCTCACCTGGGCGGTGTTCCAGTTCAGGCCGACCGCTCCGGCGCTGCCCGCGACGCCCACCGCCGCGAGACTGACCACGCCCGTCAAACCGGCCACGCCGCTGGCGAGCCAGAGCTTGCGGCGGCGCTTGGCCGTCGCCCGCCCGGAGGCTTCGTTGTTCGTTAGGTAGTTGGACATCGGAGCTCTCTGCCCTCTCCTCGTACCAGACAGGGTCGCCGCCCTCAGGCGGGCGTCCCCTGCTACAAATCGGTTGTAGCTCCCAAAACCAACGTATGAGAATGTTCCTCGCCTCGCGGGCTTATCCGAAAGAACCCCACATTAGGTTCGTGTTCGCCCGTGGGCGGCCCGGAGGCCCCGCGCGGGCACACCCCCGCCCAAGCCGGGCCGCACGCCGCTGAGCTGCCCAAATGGGTACGCCCCTCCGCGCCGTGACCGGCCCGGAGAGGCGCACCTCTTTATGTGGTTCAGCCCCACCCCGATCAGGCGAAGCAGTCCCGAACGTTGAAGCAGTTGGTCGGGCGGTTGGCAGTGACGGCGGACTCGTCGTCCAGCGTCACGGTGCCGCCGATGCTGTTGAAGATGCCGCCCGGTTCGAGGGTGGAGAAGTTGTACGCCACCTTCGTCCGGTGCAGCGTGACCTCGCTTCCCTCGGTGTTGACGATGCCGCCGCCGCGGGCGAACGGACCGACGGCCCGGTTGCCCACCACCTCGCTGTCGCGCAGCGTGGTGACGCTGTCGTCGTTGAAGAGGCCACCGCCGGAGGAGCCAGCGGTGTTGTCCTTGATCCTGCTGTTCTCGATCGTCGCAACGCTGTCGGAGGTCACGAACACGCCGCCACCGTCGCGAGCGGCGCTGTTCTTGACCACCGTGGCGTCCTTGAGGGTGAGCTGGCTGTCAGCCACCGCGACGCCACCACCGTCGAGCACCGCGGTGTTGCCACTGACCGTCGTCTGGTGCAACGTCGTGGTGCCCTGGACGTCCAGGACGCCGCCGCCGAAGCCAAGCGTCTCGTTGTCGGTGATCTCGCTCTTGTAGACCCAGACCGCACCGCCCTCGACGTCCTCGGTCAAGATCTCCGCCGCGCCGTTGGAGATGCCACCACCGCCGATGATCGCGGTGTTGTCCTTGATCTTCGACTCGTCGACCTGGAGTACGCCGGCGTTGAAGATGCCGCCGCCGAAGAGGAACGCGGTGTTGTGCGCGACCGTCGTCTTGCTGAGCCGGGTGCTGCCAAAGTTCGCCAGCCCGCCGCCGTTACCGCCGGACTGGTTGTAGAGCAACTCGCTGTCCAGGATCTCCGCCCGACCACCGGGCTGCACCAGCACCCCGGCACCGTCGTTGGACCCCGGCTCCTCGACCAGCGGGACCGCCGCCGGCCCGGCCGTCGCCGGCTTCGCCGGTGTGGCTGCCGCCGGCTTGGCTACCGCCTTCGCCGTGGTCTTGGCGGCCGGCTTGGCAGCCGTGGCCTTGGCGGCGGGCTTGGCGGCGGTCGCCGTTGCGGGCTTGGCAGTCGTGACTGGCTTCGCGGCGGTCGCCGTGGCTGCCGAGGCCTTGGCGGCGGGCTTGGCGGCCGCGGCCGTCGCAGGCTTGGCGGCGGTCGCCGCTGCGGGCTTGGCGGCCGTGGCCGGCGTTGGGGGCGTGACCCCCGGCGTGGCCGTCGTGGTCCGGACCGACGTCACATACGGTGCCCAGACCGCCGCCGGGTCCGCGGTCATCGCCTGCTCGATGGTCTGGCCGCCCTTGATGCTCAGACCCTTGACGACCAGGTCCCCGCCCGGGCCGACGTTGAGGATGCGGAAGTAGTCGGCGGTGGCCTCACGACCGATGGTCGTGTGCTCCCCCTTGAGGGTGATCGGCTGAGTGATCACCGGGAGGCCGTTGCCGTCCTGGCTGCGGGTCAGGATGTACGTGCAACCCTTGGCCAGCTCCAGCACTCCGCCGTTGGAGTTGTTGGCGTACGTGATCGCCTGGATCAACTTGTCGCTGTCGCAGGGGACCTGCTTGGTGCGGTCCTTCTCGTCGCGCTTGTCGTCCTTGCCGCCCCGGTCGTCGAAGCCGCTCCAGTCGTCGCCGCTCCACTCGTCGCCCCTGCCGTCGCTCTCCTTGCCGCCCTCGTTCCCGCCGGCGTCGCTGACGTTCTGCCGGTTGGTCGACGGTTGGGCGTCGGACACCCGGTCGGAGCTGGGCTTGTCGTCGCGGGCGGCCAGGCCGCCGAGGGCCGCGAGGCCGACCACACCGGTCAGCCCGGCCACACCGGCGACCCAGAGTGCTCGTCGTCGTCGTGTCGGCGGAGCTGTCGAGGCTCCGCCGTCGGTAGTCGTTACGTCGTAGGACATCAGAGCCTTCCGCCCTTTCCTGCTACCAGACGGGGTCGCACCGCGCGAGGCGCCACGACCAGCTACAAATAGGTTGCAGCCTCCGATCCCCACCGTATGAGAACCATCTTCGCGATGCGGACTTATCTGAGAAAACCCCGCATTCAACTCAGGTTAGGGCAGGAGTCGGTGAACAGGTCGGGGATGGCGGTAAGGGCGTGAGCAGCGCAAAGACCGACGGAAGCCGCAGCGGCGCCCGGCCGTCGCGGCCGGGGTGGGGCTGGGCCGGGGTCGGGGAAAGACGGCGCGGGCCGCGACGGTGAGACGTCGCGGCCCGGCGGTGCGGGGGATGCCAGCGGTGCTGGCGTCGAGGTCAGCCGGGCAGGCGGGGGCCTGCCTCGCGCTGCTCGGCCAGCCAGGTCTCCACCTCGTCGGAGGTGCGCGGCAGGCCGGCCGACAGGTTCGCCGCACCGGTCGAGGTGACCAGCACGTCGTCCTCGATGCGGATGCCGATGCCGCGCAGTTCGGCGGGGACCAGCTCGTCCTCCGGCTGGAAGTACAGACCCGGCTCGACGGTGAGCACGTAGCCCTCGCCCAGCGTGCCGTCGCGGTACATCTCCTTGCGGGCGTTCGAGCAGTCGTGCACGTCGATGCCGAGCATGTGGCCGAAGCCGTGCAGCGTCCACCGCCGATAGACGGTCGACTTCTCGTCCATCGCCTCGTCCACGCTCACGGGCAGCAGACCCAGCTCGGACAGACCCTCGGCGAGGACCCGCATGCAGGTCCGGTGGACGTCCTTGAACGTCACCCCGGGCCGGATGGCCTCGATGCCGGCCTGCTGCGAGGCGTACACGATGTCGTAGACCTGGCGTTGCAGCGCGGTGAACCGGCCGGTGACCGGCAGCACCCGGGTCACGTCGGCGGTGTAGAGGTTGCGGCCTTCGACGCCCATGTCCATGAGCAGCAGGTCACCCGGGCGGGTGGCGCCGTGGTTGTGCATCCAGTGCAGGATCGTGGCGTGCTCGCCGGCGCCGACGATCGAGCCGTACCCGACGTCGTTGCCGTCGTGGCGGGCGCGCAGCGCGAAGACACCCTCCAGCAGCCGCTCGGAGACCGCCCGGTCCGCCGGCAGGATCCGGGCGACGTCCTCGAAGCCGCGTACGGTGGCGTCGATCGCGTCCTGGAGTTGGGCGATCTCCCACTCGTCCTTGACCAGCTTCAGCTCCGAGATGGCGATCGCCAGCTCCCGGTCCCGGGCCGGCTGCCCCTCGACGCGGACCCCGTCGTACACCCGGACGGCCGCGTCGACCCGGCTGTCGAAGCCGCGCAGCACCCGGGTACGGCCCGGGGCCAGGTCGGCGAGCGTCGCCTCCAGGTCGGTCAGGTCGGCCGTGGGCAGCCCCAGCTCGGTCGACTTCTCGCTGAGCGTGTGCCGCCGGCCCACCCACAGCTCACCGTGGCGGCTGCGGAAGAACTCGTCGGTCTCGTGGGAGGACCGGGGCCGCATGTACAGCGTGGCGTCGTGCCCCGAGCCGTTCGGGCGCAGCACCAGCACGCTGTCGGGGTCGTGGTCGCCGGTCAGGTAGGCGAAGTCGCTGCCCGGCCGGAACGGGTAGGTGGTGTCGTTGGCCCGGACCTTCTCGGTGCCGGTGGGGATCACCAGCGTCTCGCCCGGGAAGGCCGCCGAGAGGGCGGCCCGCCGCTTGGCGTAGTTGGGCGCCTCGGCGCGGGGGGTCACCGGGAGGGCGGTGTCCCGCCAGCCCTGCCGCATGAAGGACAGGAATGCCCCCGGGAAGTCCGGATCGTGCGATTCCGTACCGTCCGTTGGCGTACCGTCGGTGCGTCCCTCGGTCATTGCGCCGCTCCCTCCGCTTCGTTGCTGGTCCCGACGGTACCGCGCGCCCGGTTCGCGGTGGCGCCGCCCGGGAGCGCTCCGGATCGACGGACGGCTGCGACGGGCCTGTGGCACGCGTGGGAAGATGACCACCATGTGCGGACTCCTGGCCTTCTTCAGCGCGAACGGCAACGCCGCCGCGCACCGCGACCACATCGCCGGAGCATTGGAATGCCTGCACCACCGCGGCCCTGACGAGACAGGGGTCGAGGTGGTCGGCGACGCCTCCGGCCGGTACGCGGACGGAGTGTTCGCCCACAAGCGGCTCGCCATCATCGACGTCGCGTCGAGCCACGAGCCGCTGCCCTACGCGAACGGCCGTTACCTGCTGACCTTCAACGGTGAGATTTACAACTACATCGAGCTGCGCGAGGAGTTGATCAGGGACTTCGGCGCCCAGTTCGCCACCGCCGGTGACGGTGAGGTGATCGTCGCCGGTTACCACTACTGGGGTGAGCAGGTGCTCACCCGGCTGCGCGGCATGTTCGCGTTCGTCATCTGGGACCGGCAGGAGCGGCGCGCGTTCGGTGCCCGCGACTACTTCGGCATCAAGCCGCTGCACTATCTGGAGACCGCCGACGGGCTCTACCTGGCGTCGGAGAAGAAGGCGCTGCTGCCGTTCGCGCACAGCAACTACCAGGGTGACGCGGGTATCGACGCGGCCAACCTGAGCCACTACCTGACCCTGCAGTACGTGCCGGAGCCCGGCACCCTGCACAAGGGCATCAGCCGGATCGGCTCGGGGGAGTACCTGACCTGGACGCCGGGCGGGCGGATCGACGTACGCCGGTGGTATCGGCCGGTGTTCCGGCCGGCGCCGGTCGACGACGAGCAGAAGCTGTACCACGAGATCCGGGAGACGCTGCGGGAGAGCGTGCGCATGCACATGCGCTCCGACGTGCCGGTGGGCTCGTTCCTGTCCAGCGGCATCGACTCCACGGCGGTGGTCGCGCTGGCCCGGGAGTTCAACCCGAACATCCTCACCTTCACCGTCGGCTACGACGTACCGGGGTATTCGGAGATCGACGTCGCGCAGGATTCGGCCCGGCACCTGGACGTCACCACCATCCCCACCAAGATCGGTCCGCAGGACATGATCGACGCGCTGCCGAAGATCGTCTGGCATCTGGACGACCCGGTGGCCGACCCGGCGCTGGTGCCGCTGTACTTCGTGGCGAAGAAGGCCGCCGAGCACGTCACGGTGGTGCTCTCCGGTGAGGGCGCGGACGAGTTCTTCGGCGGCTACACGATCTACCGGGAGCCGCTGTCGCTCGGCACCGTCAACGGCCTGCCGGGTGGCGTGCAGAAGGGCCTGCGCGCGGTATCCAAGGCGATCCCGCAGGGGGTCAAGGGCAAGAGCTTCCTGGAGCGCGGCACCACCCCGATCGAGGAGCGCTACTACGGCAACGCGCGGATGTTCACCGAGGAGGAGAAGCAGCACCTGCTGCGTCGCTACGACCCCTCGGTGCGCTACACCGACGTGACGGCCCCGATCTACGCCGAGTGCACCGAGCTGGACGACGTCACGAAGATGCAGTACGTCGACCTCTACACGTGGTTGCGCGGCGACATCCTGGTCAAGGCGGACCGGATCTCGATGTCGCACTCGCTGGAGGTGCGGGTGCCGTTCCTCGACCGCGAGGTGTTCGACGTGGCGGCGAAGATCCCGGTGGACCTGAAGCTGCCGCCGCGCTCCGACGCCACGAAGTACGCGATGCGGCAGGCGCTGCAGGGTGTCGTCCCGCCGGCCATCGTGAACCGCAAGAAGCTGGGCTTCCCGACGCCCACCCGGGTCTGGCTGCGCGGCGAGATGTACGAGTGGGCCCGGCACGTGCTGAGCACGTCGGGGGCCGGTGACCTGCTCGACCTGTCGTACGCGCTGCGGCTGCTCGACGAGCACAAGCGGGAGGAGGCCGACCACTCCCGCAAGGTGTGGACGGTGCTGATCTTCTGCATCTGGCACGCCATCTTCGTGGCGAAGACCCTCGACCCGGGCATCCAGCGCAACCAGTCCGCCCTGCTCACGAAGCCGGTGGTCGGCTCCATGGTCCGCTGACACTGACACCCCTGTTGATCAAGAGGTTTGCGTCATCCGGAGCCGTTCCGGCGACGCAAACCTCTTGATCATCTAGAGGGGTGTGCGGTTACCGGCGGGCGCAGGTGACCGTTGGGAGCGCGTTCGTTCCGGTGGTGCTGGCCAGGAAGCCGAACGTGGTGGTGCCCTCCGGTGCGACCGTGCCGTTGTACGAGACGTTCGTCGCGGTCACCGTTGAGCCGGACGACGTCTGTGTGGCGCCCCAGATCTGACTGATCGACTGTCCGCTGGGCCAGGTCCAGCTCGCGGTCCAGCCGGAGAACGGCGTACTGCCGTGGTTCATGATCATGACTTCGCCCTGGAAGCCGCCCTGCCAGGCGCTGACCACCTTGTAGACCGCCATGCAGTCGCCGTTGGGCGGCAGGGGCGTCGGCGTGGTCGGCGTCGGCGTCGGGTCGGTCGGCGTCGGCGTCGGCGTCGGGGTGGTCGGGGTCGGGGTGGGGGTGGGCGGCGTGCCACCCGGACCCACACCGGTCACCTGACCGTTGCCACCGTCGAAGGTCACGTCGGAGCAGCCGAAGAAGTTCTCCTGCGAATCCGAGCGCACCCAGCGGGAGTAGATGATGTGCTGGCCGCTCTTGCCCGACGGCAGGTTGCCACTGAAGTAGTAGTGCCCCTCGTTGGTGCCGACGCCGCCGCGCTGCGGCGGGTTGGTCACCGTCAGGAACGGCTGCTCCTCCAGGTCACTCCAGGCCAACGCGCGGGTCGGGCTCCAGCTGTTCTTCGTCACGTAGAAGTAGAAGGTGCCCGGGTGGTGCGCCCAGTTGCTGTACCGGAAGTCCAGCCGCGCCCCGGCGGTCAGGTGCGTCAGTGGCCAGTCGGTGCGGGGAAGGTCGTAGCCCCGGTAGCCCGGGTTGCCACCACTGCACAGCTGCCCGTCCGGGATGAAGCCGGTGGTCCGGCCGCCGGCGTCGGAGCGCAGCACGCTGAACCAGTTGTAGAGGGAGTTCGCCCCGCTCTGACCCACGGCGGCGGAGCATGCGGGGTTGTTGGGGCGGATCTCGCCGGTCTGGCTCAGGCCGTCCTGCCAACACAGGTAGGTGCGGCTGCCGGGGGTCATCGCGGCGCCGTGCGCGGCGGCCGGCTGTGGGCTGGACGCCAGGGCGACGGCACCCAGGGCGAGGGTAACGGCCGCGGTGAGCAGCGCGGCCGTACGGGAACGGTTCACGGGGTCTCCTGACTCGCGAGGCGCGCCGCCCGGGCCGCCCCGCCGCAATCGGGTGGGATGTGGCGATCACGGCGACGTGCCCTGGCCGGAAACGGCCGGTGGACGCGCGCCGTCAACGGTCCTGTCACGGACCGGCGCCCTCGCGTCGAACAACCCGGCAACCGGCGGCACGGCAGCCCTCGCACCGCCCGGTATGCGCCATCCCACCACGCCGCCGGACGCGATGCAATAGCCAACCCTCGATATAGGGGATGGGCCGTGCTGCCGCGTTGAGCGACATATCCTGCTCAGAGGGAGAAATATGCCGGAAAGGTGGCGACGCGTGCCGGACGTGTTCGACGAACTGCTGCGTCGCTGCCGCGCCGGCGAGCCGGTCGCCCTGGCCACCGTCGTGGCCACCTGGCGCTCCGCGCCGCAGCCGCCCGGCGCCGCCATGCTGGTCACCGCCGACGGTACGGTCACCGGCAGCGTCTCCGGCGGCTGCGTGGAAGCGGACCTGTACGAACGCGCCCGCCACGTCCTCGACACCGGCGTAGCGGAGCTGACCCGCTACGGAGTCAGCGACGACGACGCGTACGCCGTGGGTCTGACCTGCGGCGGGGTGCTCGACGTGTTCGTGGAACGGGTCGACCCCGGCCGCCTTGCGGAGGTGGACGCCCTCGACGCCGCGCGCCGCGCCGGCCGGCCGGCGGCGGTGGTCACCTGCGTGGCGGCCGACGCGGGCGACCCGTCGAGCGCGGTCCCCGTCGATCCGGCCCGGCGGCTCGGTCGGCGGCTGGTGCTGACCGGCGAGCAGGTCATCGGCTCCCTCGGCGACGACCGGCTCGACGACGC
Organism: Micromonospora sp. WMMD710; assembly: GCF_029626045.1. Lineage (NCBI taxonomy): Bacteria > Bacillati > Actinomycetota > Actinomycetes > Micromonosporales > Micromonosporaceae > Micromonospora > Micromonospora sp. WMMD710. The sequence continues at coordinate 912,461 of NZ_JARUBD010000001.1, forward strand.
CGCCACCGCCGACGCTCTCGGGCTGCTCGCCGCCGGACACAGCGGCATGCTCCGGTACGGCTACCACGGCCAACGTCGGGGCACCGGCCTCAGCCTCTTCGTGACCGCGTACGCCACACCACCCCGGATGATCGTCTTCGGGGCGATCGACTTCGCCGCCGCGGTGGCCCGGATCGGCGCGTTCCTCGGCTACCGGGTCACCGTGTGTGACGCCCGGCCGGTCTTCGCCACCGCACGGCGCTTCCCGGAGGCGGACGAGGTCGTGGCGCAGTGGCCGCACCGCTACCTGCGCACGGAGCTGGACGCCGGCCGCGTCGACGGACGGACGGTGGTCTGCGTGCTCACTCACGACCCGAAGTTCGACGTGCCGCTGCTGGGGCTGGCGCTGCGCCACCGGCTCGCGTACGTCGGAGCGATGGGCTCGCGGCGCACCCACGACGAGCGGCACAAGTTGCTGCGCGAGTCCGGGCTCGACGAGGCGCAACTCGCCCGGCTCGCCTCCCCGATCGGGCTGGACCTCGGTGGGCGTACCCCGGAGGAGACCGCGGTGAGCGTGGCCGCGCAGATCGTCGCGGCCCGCTGGGGCGGGTCCGGTCGGCCGCTGGCCGCGCTCGCCGGCCCGATCCACCAGTCGGGTTGACCCGGCGCGCGCGCAGCGGCGCGTCCGCTGGGCCAGCCTGATCATGCGGTGGCCGTTGGGGATACGAAAGGACCTCCGAATGGGATACGCGGTGGTGCTCGGCGAGGCGCTCGTCGACCTGCTCGACAGCGAGTGCGACGGCGAGCGGGTCTACCGGCAGGCCATCGGCGGTGGCCCGCTCAACGTCGCCGTCGGGGTGGCCCGACTCGGCGGCGCGGCACAGTTCGTCGGATCGCTGGGCGACGACGTGCTGGCCGGCCGGATCCGCGCCTTCCTGGCCGCCGCCGACGTCGGGTTGGCCGGCGCGGTGACGGCACCGGCGTCGACCGCGCTCGCCGTGGTCACCCTCGCCGGCCCGGAACCCGACTTCCGCTTCTACGGCGAACCGCCCTCCTACGGTCTGCTCGGTCCCGACGACCTGGACCTGGCACTGGTGGAGGGCGCCGACGTGCTCTACTGCGGGTCGGTCGTGCTGCTGCAACCCGCCACCCTGGCCGCCGCCCGCCGAGCCTGGTCACTCGCCACCGGTCTGCGGGTCTTCGACCCGAACGTACGGCCCCGGCTGCTGGACGGCCCGGCCGCGCTGGCCGGGCTGCGCGAGGTGGTGGCCGAGTTCGCCGCCGGAGCGCACGTGGTCACGTTGAGCGGCGCCGACGCGCAACTGCTCTATCCGGGTGAGCCGGCCGAGGGGGTGGCCGCGTACCTGCGTGAGCTGGGGGCCACCACGGTCGTGGTGACACTCGGCGCGGCCGGCGCGGTGCTGGCCGCCGCCGATGCCGACCCGGTCCTCGTGCCGGCCCCCAAGGTCGACGCCGTCGACGCCACCGGAGCGGGAGACTCGGTGATGGCCGCGTTGATCGCCGACCTGCTCGTCGACGGCGAACCGGCCGCCCCGCACGGCTGGATCGAGAGGGTGGCGTTCGCGCTGCGGGTGGCCGGCCTGGTCTGCGAATCCCCGGGCGGCGCCACCGCCATGCCCACCCGCGCCGACGTCGAACGCCGCTTCGCGGCCTGACGGTCCCGGTCCCCCGCCGACTGGACGGGGGACTACGGGGTTCCGTTGAGCTCTTGGTAGCCGCGGTTCGCCGCCAGCAGGGCGGCGCGGGCGCCGAAGGGGGCCTCGGCGGCCACCCGCTCGGGGGGCGCGCCGCCGGTGTTGGCGGCCCGGATCAGCCAGGCCAGCCGCGCCAGCTCGGCGTGCTGGGCGCGGACGAACTCGACGTCCACCGGGTCGCCGTGGCCCGGCACGACCAGCGTGCGCGCGGTGGTCAGCCGCAGCAGGTCCGCGACCGCGTCCGGCCACTGCAGGGGGTACGAGTCCTCGAAGGCGGGCGGGCCGCTCTGCTCCACCAGGTCCCCGGCGACCAGCACGTCCGCGTCGGGCACGTGCACCACCAGGTCGGCGTCGGTGTGCCCCCGCCCCGGGTGACGCAGCAGCACCCGCCGGCCGCCCAGATCCAGCTCCGTCTCGGTCTGCACGATGTGCGTCGGCGCGAGCAGTGGCGTGTCGGCCAACTCGGCGGCCAGCGCCGGGTGCTCCTGACGCAGCTCCTGGTACGCCTGCCGGCGCAGCCGCTCCGGCTGCTCGCGCAGGGCCGCGGCGGCCAGGTGGTGCGCGTACACCGGGCGGGGCGGGTCGCCGGCCAGGACGGCGTTGCCGAAGCAGTGGTCGTAGTGGTGGTGGGTGTTGACGATGGTCAGCGGACGGTCGGTGACCGCCCGGACGGCGTCGGCCAGCGCGGTGGCCTGTGCCGCCGAGGACAGCGTGTCCACCAGCAGCGCCTCATCCGCGCCGACGACCAGCGTCACGTTGACCCGCAGCAGAGGCTCGGGCCGCACGTACACCCGGTCGGCGACCTCGACGAACCCGGCGGTCACGAGGACCGCCCGGCGCGCTCGACGAAGCGGTGCCGGTCCACCAGGATCCGGTCCACCCGCCCCCGGGCCACCGTCTGATCGCCGTCACTGACGGTGACCTCGAACGACAGCCGGCGACCGTCGACGGTCGCCAGCAGCGCCTGCGCCCGGACCGTCCGGCCGACCACCGTCGGCGCCAGGTGCTCCAGCTCGACGCGCGTCCCCACCGTGGTCGACCCGGGTGGCATGCCGACCGCCGTCGCCGCGACCGTGGCCGCCTCGGCCAGCGCGAGCACCCGGGGAGTGCCCAGCACCGGTACGTCCCCGGAACCGACCGCCTGGGCGGTGTCGGCGTCACTGACGGTCAACTCGACCTGGGCGGTCAGACCCGGCGCGAAGGCCGGCTCGGGCTGCTCCTGCATGGTCGTCAGCCTAGGTGCTCCCCGGACGCGTCGAGCACGCGCCCGCCGATCCGGGCGCACCCGTCCCGACCCACCGACGGGTGGTCCCCGTCGGTCGATGCTGTACCCGTCGTTAACCTTGACCGCGATGGCCGTCGTGACTGACCCCCAGCCCCCCGCCCGGACCGACCCGCCCGCGTCGCCCGACGGGGGCCGTCGGCGCATCGTCGCCATGACGGTCTGGGCGGTCGCCTTCGTCGCCGCGTGGCTGGCGATCGGGCTGCCCACCGACCCCGCGTACGCGTTCGTCTGGATCTGGTTGGCGACGATCGCCTGGAACAGCGACCGGCCGTGGCGCAGCCACCTGCGCTTCGCCCGGGACTGGGTGCCGGTGGTGCTGCTGTTCGTCGTCTACAACCTCTCGCGGGGGTTCGCCGACAACGGCGCCACCCCGCACGCGATGGAGCTAATCGTCGCCGACCGGTTCATGTTCGGCTGGGCCACCGGCGGGGAGGTGCCCACCGTCTGGTTGCAGGAGCACCTGTACCGCCCGCAGGTGCACTGGTGGGACGTCGCGGCGAGCTGGGTGTACTTCTCGCACTTCGTGGTGGCGCTGACCGCCGCGGCGGTGCTCTGGCTGCGCGACCGGCACCGCTGGGCCGCGTACATGCGCCGCTGGGGGTTCCTGTGCGCCGCCGGCCTGGTCACCTACTTCGCCTACCCGGCCGCACCGCCCTGGTGGGCCGCCCAGAACGGCCTGCTCACCGAGGTCGCCCGGATCTCCACGCGGGGTTGGAAGGCGTTCGGCATGCACGGCGCCGGCAACGTCCTCAACGCCGGTCAGATCGCCTCGAACCCGGTCGCCGCGATGCCGTCGCTGCACACCGCGTGGGCGCTGTTCGTGGTGCTGTTCTTCCTGACCACCACCCGCCGCCGCTGGTGGCCGCTGCTGCTGGCGTACCCGCTGGCGATGACCTTCACCCTGGTCTACTCCGGTGAGCACTACGTGATCGACGTGCTGGTCGGCTGGGCGTACGTGGGAATCACCTACCTGGTGGTCGGCCTGGCCGAGCGCGGGTGGGCCGCCTGGCGGGCCTGCCACCCGAAACCCGGGACGCAACCGGTCGCGGAGACACCACCGACGCCCACCCCACAGCCGGCGGTCCCCGCCGACCACTGACCCGGCGCCCCGCTGGGCCTCAGCGCAGGCGGGCGGCGTGCGCCCGGGAGGTCAGCTCGGCCGACAGGGCCCACGCCTCGGCCAGGTCGCGGTCCTGGGCGGTGGCGCCGGAGCCGCCGGCGGTGTCCGCGTAGACGGTGGCCAGCCCCAGCCGGCGCTGGACCGGCCCCTGCACCACCCGCACGCTCTGGATCCGCGCGTACGGGACGATCGCCACCTGCCGGCTCAGCAGGCCCGACCGGGTGGCGAAGACCCGCTCGAACAATCCCGCGCCGAGCGCACGCCGCCCCAGCGGGTGCAGCCAGCGCGTGCGGGGCGGCGGCGGACTCAGCGTGAGCGCGTCGAGGCGTACCCCCGGGAGCACCTCGGCGACGATCGCCGCCGCCGTCGGTAGGTCGCCGACCGGTAGCAGCCGGTCGGGTCGGTTGCGGTCATCGGCCTCGGCGACGGAGTAACCGGCCACCTCCAGGCGCAACCGCAGCCAGCCGTTCACCCGCCACAACAACGGCCAGGTGGCCCGCACGGTCTGCACCCGCTCCAGCGGCACGGTCTGCGCCCGCGTCTCCAGCAGACCGTTGTGCACCCGCAGCGTGGCGCCGTCGCGGCCCAGCCGGAAGTTCCAGTCGTCGAGGACCCGGCGGATCGGTTGCAGCAGCACACCCGCCATCGCGGTCAACGTGCTGGCGACCGCGACGAACGACCACGACCCCGCGGTGAGGAACTGCACCACGACGAAGGCGACACCGAACGGGAGCAGGAACGCCTGCGGGGTGAGTAGTTGACTGACCAGCAGATCCTTGTTACGTACGGCGTGTAGCGGCCGACCGGGCGTGGCCGCCGGAGCCGTCGCGACACCCGGGGCGACCGGGTGGTCCGGCGCGGGTGTCTGCGCCACCCGCCCGGCCAGCGCCAGCAGCCGCCCGCGCAGCCGGGCCGCGTCGGCCACCCCGAGGTACGCCAGCGGCGCCTCGGTCTTGCCCCCGCCGACCACCTCCAGGCGCAGCTCGGCCAGGCCGGTGAGCTGGGCGAGCAGCGGCCGGACCACCTCCACGGCCTGCAACCGTTCCAGCGGGATCGCCCGGGTACGCCGCCAGAGCAGCCCCTCGTACACCCGCAGTTCGCGGCCCACCACGTGGTAGCCGGTGTTGTACCAGCTGATCACCGACAGCACGGTCGCGCCGAGCGCCAGCGCCCCCACCATCGCGGCGAACCAGCCGAAGCCGACCCGGGACAGCGTCGACCAGGACAACCCGGCGATCACCACGACCAGTGACTTGGCCCCGTGCAGCAGTGGGCTGAGGGGGTGCAGTCGTTGCCGTGGCTCGCCGTCGCCGCCGCCCGGTGGCGTCGGCCACGGCGCGGGCGCCCCCGGCGGCACCGGGCCAGGCGGTGCCACACCAGCGGGCAGCGCCGGCCCCGGTGGCGTCGGGCCGGTGGGTGGCACGGTGCTCGGCTCGGCGGGCCCGTCGCTCATCGGCGCGGCCCTCGGCTGCCCGCGCGGGTGCTCACAGGCCCTCCGCCCGGTCCTCGCCGAGCGCGGTGAGCCGGTCGCGCAGCCGGGACGCCTCCGCGGGGCGCAGCCCCGGCACCCGGGCATCGCTGGCCGCCGCCGCCGTGTGCAACTGCACGGTGGCCAGGTCGAAGGCGCGTTCCAACGGCCCGGCGCTGACGTCGACGAACTGCATCCGCGAGTACGGGACGATGGAGAGCCGCCGGACCAGCAGCCCGTGCCGCACCAGCAGGTCGTTCTCCCGTTCGGCGTACCCCCAGGCCCGGACCGCCCGGACGACGGTGATGGCCCGCCACGCGCCGAGCCCCAGCACGACGGCGAGGGCGAGCCCGAACAGCCAGTGCCCGCTCAAGGCCCAGCCGACCGCCGTCACCGCCAGCCCGATGGCGACCACGACCGCCAGCCGGATCAGCTCCACCCAGATCAGGTCGGTGGAGATCGACTGCCAGTGCACCGTGTCCGGCCAGGGCTCCAACGGCCCGCGCCCGACGGATGAGCCCGGGTCGGGCGGCAGGAGGCCGGGTGCCGGCAGGTCGGGCGCGCGATGGTCGGCGGTGGCTGACGGCCGGTGGCCGGGTGGCGGCACCGCGCCCGGCGGCAGCGGGGCGGGCGACGCGACGTCCGCAGCGGTGGGGTGCGGGCCGAGCGTGCCGGGCGCGGGAAACGCGCCGGGCGGCGGCGCGACGCCGGGTGGGGTGGCCGGGGTGGGCGGCCAGGACGGGGAGGTGGGGCCGGGGGAAGCCGGTGGGTCGCCGCTCACACGTCGAGCGTAGGCGATCCGGGCACTTCAGTGACGGCACGCAGGAAGCCGCGAGCCTCCAGGAAATCACCGAGGCTGCCCCGATGCTCCTCGCAGGCGAGCCAGGTCTTTCGGCGCTCGGCGTCGTGCAGGCGCGGATTGTTCCACTTCAGGGCCCACACGGCGGGGGCGCGACAACCCCGGGCCGAGCAGACCAGGGGCTCGTCGGCAGGGGAGGGGATGCTCATCCCGGCCAGTCTAGGGCGGCGGGACGGAGGGCTTGAGCGCCGGGCGGCCACGGGGGGAGCCGCCCGGCGACGGGGTGAATCGTACACGCGGCGGACGGGTCCGTGTCCACCCGCGACGCGCGATTCGGCTGCTGAGGACGGCGCGGCAAAAATCGGCTTCTCCCCACCTCGACACTCAGGAAGGCGTGCGAGTCTTGATACCGCATCAGCCGCGACGACCGACAAACGCTGTGGAGGACCGGTGGCCCAGCCGACCATGCCCGACGCCCCGACGCCGAACGGGGCGTCGGCCCCGGAGAAACCCGCCCCGGTGACCACACCCGCGCAGGACGCCACTCTGCTGGAGAAGGCGCTGTTCGAGATCAAGCGGGTGATCGTCGGGCAGGACCGGATGGTGGAGCGGATGTTCGTCGCGCTGCTCGCCCGCGGCCACTGCCTCCTCGAAGGGGTTCCCGGGGTGGCCAAGACCCTCGCCGTGGAGACCCTCGCCAAGGTCGTCGGCGGGTCCTTCGCCCGGGTGCAGTTCACCCCGGACCTGGTGCCGGCCGACATCATGGGCACCCGGATCTACCGGCAGTCGAGCGAGAAGTTCGACGTGGAGCTGGGCCCGGTCTTCGTCAACTTCCTGCTCGCCGACGAGATCAACCGGGCTCCGGCCAAGGTGCAGTCGGCGCTGCTGGAGGTGATGAGCGAGCGGCAGGTGTCCATCGGTGGGGAGAGCCACCGGGTGCCCGACCCGTTCCTGGTGATGGCCACCCAGAACCCGATCGAGCAGGAGGGCGTCTACCCGCTGCCGGAGGCGCAGCGGGACCGGTTCCTCATGAAGATCGTCGTGGGCTACCCCACCGACGCGGAGGAACGCGAGATCGTCTACCGGATGGGCGTGGCCGCGCCGGAGCCGACGGCGGTCTTCGACACCCCCGAGCTGATCGCCCTGCAACGCAAGGCCGACCAGGTCTTCGTGCACAACGCCCTGGTCGACTACGCGGTGCGTCTGGTGCTGGCGACCCGCGCCCCGGCCGAGCACGGCATGCCGGACGTCGCCCAGCTGATCCAGTACGGGGCCAGCCCGCGCGCCTCGCTCGGCCTGGTCCGGGCCACCCGCGCCCTGGCGCTGCTGCGCGGACGCGACTACGCCCTGCCGCAGGACGTGCAGGACATCGCCCCGGACATCCTGCGGCACCGGCTGGTGCTCAGCTACGACGCGCTCGCCGACGACGTGCCGGCCGACCACATCGTGCACCGCGTGATGTCCACCATCCCGCTGCCGGCGGTCGCTCCCCGCCAGCAGGCCACCGCATCGCCGACCGTCGCGCCGCCGGGCGCCGGATGGCCCGGGCAGCGCCCGTGACCTCACCCACCCCTCGTCCCACCCCTCTCGGCGACCGCAGCGAGGCGGTGCTGTCCCGGCTCCAGCTCCTGGTCACCCGCAAGCTCGACGGTCTGCTCCAGGGCGACTACGCCGGTCTGCTCCCCGGGCCGGGCAGCGAGGCGGGGGAGTCACGGGAATACCGGCCCGGCGACGACGTACGCCGGATGGACTGGCCGGTCACCGCACGGACCACGACGCCGCACGTGCGGCGTACGGTCGCCGATCGGGAACTGGAGACCTGGCTGGCGCTGGACCTCTCGGCCAGCCTGGACTTCGGCACCGGGCAGTGGCTCAAGCGGGAGGTGGTGGTGGCCGCCGCGGCCGCCATCACCCACCTCACCGTGCGCGGCGGCAACCGCATCGGCGCCGTGATCGGCACCGGCGGGGGGACGCCCGCGCCGGCCCGGCGCTGGCGGGGCGGGTCGCCCCCGGTCGGGCCCGGGGTGCTCACCCGGCTGCCGGCCCGCTCCGGCCGCAAGGAGGCGCAGGGCCTGCTGCGCGCGGTCGCCGGCACCGCGATCCAGCCCGGCCGAGGTGACCTGGGTGCCCTCGTCGAGATGCTCAACCGCCCGCCCCGACGGCGCGGGGTGGCCGTGGTGGTCTCGGACTTCCTCGCGCCGGCCGAGCAGTGGGCCCGGCCGATGCGCAAGCTGCGCGTCCGCCACGACGTGCTGGCCATCGAGGTGGTCGACCCGCGCGAGCTGGAGCTGCCCGACGTGGGGGTGCTGCCGGTGGTCGACCCGGAAAGTGGCGAGCTGCACGAGGTGCAGACCGCCGACCCGCGGCTGCGGCAGCGCTACGCGGAGGCTGCCGCCGCCCAGCGGGCCACGATCGCCGCCGCGCTGCGCGGCGCCGGCGCGGCCCACCTGCGTCTGCGTACCGACCGAGACTGGCTGCTGGACATGGTGCGTTTCGTGGCCGCGCAGCGGCACGCGCGTACCCGGGGGACGACACGATGATCCGTTTTCTGCAACCGTGGTGGCTGCTGGCCGTGCTGCCGGTGTTCGCCATCGCCGCGTTCTACGTCTGGCGGCAGCTGCACCGCCGGGCGTACGCGATGCGGTTCACCAACGTGGATCTGCTGCGCACGCTGGCGCCGAAGGGGCTGGGCTGGCGTCGGCACGTACCGGCGACCGCGTTCCTGCTCTGCCTGCTGGTGCTGGCCACCGCGCTGGCCCGGCCGGCGGTGGACACGAAGGAGCCGCTGGAGCGGGCCACCGTGATGCTCGCCATCGACGTGTCGCTGTCGATGCAGGCCGACGACGTGGCGCCGAACCGGCTGGAGGCGGCGCAGGAGGCGGCCAAGCAGTTCGTCAGCGAGCTGCCGGAGAGCTACAACCTGGGCCTCGTGTCGTTCGCCAAGGCCGCGAACGTGCTGGTGCCGCCGGGCAAGGACCGGGACGCGGTGACCAGTGCCATCGACGGGCTGGTGCTGGCCGAGGCGACCGCCACCGGCGAGGCGGTGTTCACCTGCCTGGAGGCGATCCGGTCGGTGCCGGCGGACGGCGCGGCGGGCATCCCACCGGCCCGGATCGTGCTGCTCTCCGACGGGTTCCGCACCTCGGGCCGGTCGGTGGAGGAGGCGGCGGCCGCCGCGCAGGCGGCGAACGTGCCGGTGTCCACCATCGCCTTCGGCACCGACACCGGTCAGGTCGACATCGGCGGGCAGCTCCAGCGGGTGCCGGTGGACCGGATGGCCCTGGCCGAGCTGGCCGAGACCACCGAGGGCTACTTCTACGAGGCGGCCTCGGTGAGCGAGTTGAAGCAGGTCTACCAGGACATGGGCAGCTCGATCGGTTTCCGCACCGAGCCGCGCGAGGTGACCCAGTGGTACGCCGGAGTGGCGTTGCTGTTGGCGCTCTGCGCGGGCGCGCTCAGCCTGCTGTGGTCGTCGCGGATGCTCTGAGCGGGCGCGTCGAGCGAGGGCCGGCGGTGGGTCAGTGACCGCCGCCGGCCAGGACGAAGACGACGGCCACCCAGACGGCGGCGAGGGTGAAGCCCAGCGGGGCGACGTAACGGCTCATGGACGGCTCCGGTGGCGGCTGGACGGTCCGCGTGCGGGGGCGGACCGCAGGGGGTGGGGACGCGCACACGAAGTCGTGACCGGGCGGCTCCCGGCGACCGTCCGGGGTCGGACGGCGCGGCACACGCACCTCGGCAGGAGCCGAAGCGGTGCGGGAGCGGAGCGGGGTCAGCTCACCAGACTGAGTCGTGGCTCAGCGGGGCTGACCATCGGCCCGGCCACGACTGGGAGGATCGCTATCTCGCACAGCGATCACCTCCTGCAAGTCGGCCCGGCCGGAACGTCGATGATCGTACACCTGAGGTGTCGACCGGACGCACTCGGCCGACCGGTCGGTGCCCCCTCCACCGCCCGGCCGCCGCCCCGCCCCGCGGCGGTCCGCCGGCCGGTCCACCCGCACCAGCGTGACCAGCACGACCGCCAGTAGGGGCAACCAGCAGCACCGAGCCAGCACCCAGCCCGGACCGTCCGGCGCGGTGTGCAGACCCGGCAGGGCCACCCCGGCCCGGGCGGTGAGCGCGGTCACCGCCACCAGCACCGGCTGGTGCCACAGGTAGATCCGCACCGCGTTCCGGTTCGCCCCGGCCACCGCTCGACCCACCCTCGGCCGGGCCACCGCGCGGTGCAGCGCCGGCCGGGCGAGCAACCCCACCCCGACCTGGCTGACCGCCAGGGCCACCACCACCAGCAGCGACGGCGGATTCAGGTTGGACACCCCCGCACCGGGTACGCCGACCGCGCTGACCGGGTACCCCAGCGCCAGCAAGCCGGCCAGCGCGGCGACCCCGCCGAGCGCGAGCGTGCCCGCCGCCCGCCGGCCGACCAGCCGCCCGTCACCGTGGGCCACCCCGAGCAGGTACGGCACCGCCCACGCCACCAGCACGGTCACCGGCGGCAGGTCGTCGGCGTGCCGCACCCCGGCGCCGACCCCGCCGAGGCTGACCACGTCGGTGACCTGGACCGGGGCGTCCGTGGCGGCCAGCGACACCACCAGCGCCCCGTAGCTGTGCCCGACCAGGGTGATCGTCGCGGCCGGCCGGCGCGCGGCCAGCTCCCGCAGCAGGCCGGCCAGCCCGGCCGCACCCTGTCGGGCGCGGACGCCACCGGCGGCCGTCAACACCCCGTCCGGCGGGTCGTAGCCCAGCCAGGCCAGCACCGCGACCCGCGCCGCCGGATCGGCCGCGCGCAGCTGGCGGTACAGCTGCCCGGCCTGCGCCGCCGGAGCGCGGCGGGCCACCCCGCCCAGCCCCCGGTCGTAGTCGGCGAGCGTGCTGCCCACCCCCGGCACCAACACCGCGATCCGGTCCGCGCCCGCCAGGTCGCCCAGCACCTCGACGACGCGACCGTCGCCGCGCCGGTCGAACAGCAGGAACCGGCGTCCGCCGGCCACCCAGTCCGCGTACGGGGGGCCGGCCGCGCGCATCGCCGCCGCCGTCACCGGGTACGCCTCGACGAACCCGGGTGCCGCGACCGGCCCGGGTGGTGCCGGCAGGATCAGGTTCACGCCGAGCAGCGCGCCCAACGCCAGCCGGCTGGCACCTCGTCGTCGCATCACATTCTCCCTCCGGAATGTCGTCCGGAGGGAGAACGGGCGGGTGGGCGGTGCCCGGTCGTCGTCCCGCGGAGCCGTCCGTGGGCTGGCTCCCCGGGGCTACTCGCCGGCGGCCACCAGACCCGTCTCGTACGCCAGCACCACGGCCTGGGCGCGGTCGCGCAGCCCCAGCTTGGCCAGGATCCGCCCGACGTGCGTCTTCACGGTCTGCTCGGCCACCACCAGGTCGCCGGCGATCTCCGCGTTGTTACGACCCCGGGCGATCAACCGCAGCACCTCGATTTCCCGAGGGGTGAGCCCGGCCAGGTCGGTGGGGCGGGGTCGGCGGCGGTCCGGGCGGGCCGCGAACTCGGCGATCAGGCGGCGGGTCACCGCCGGGGCGAGCAGCGCGTCGCCGGCCGCCACCACCCGCACCGCCTGCACCAGGTCGGCCGCCGGGGCGTCCTTGAGCAGGAAGCCGCTCGCCCCGGCGCGCAGCGCCTCGTACACGTAGTCGTCCAGGTCGAAGGTGGTGAGGATGAGCACCCGGGGGCGCTGCGCCGACCGGTCGCCGAGCAACTTGCGGGTGGCCTCCAGCCCGTCCATGACCGGCATCCGGACGTCCATCAGCACCACGTCCGGGTCGAGCCGGCGGGCGGCGGCGACGGCCTGCGCACCGTCGGCGGCGTCACCCACCACCAGCAGGTCCGGCTGGGCGGCGAGCAGCGCGCCGAAGCCCTGCCGGACCATCGCCTGGTCGTCGGCGATCAGCACCTTGATCATGCGTCTCCGCTCTCCGCCTCGTACGGCAGTTCGGCCGCCACCGCGTAACCCCCGTCGGGCAGCGGCCCGGCGGTGAACGTACCGCCCAGCGAGGTGGCGCGCTCCCGCATGCCGGTCAGCCCGTGCCCCGGCCCGCCGTCCGCGCTCGGTCCGGCGTCGGCCGGGGAGTTCTCGACGTGTACTCCCAGCCTGGACGGGTCGGCGCGGACCGTGACGCGCACCGCGGCCCCGGCCGCGTGCCGGGCCGCGTTGGCCAGCCCCTCCTGCACGATGCGGTACGCGGCAAGCCCGACCGGCGCGGGCACCCGCCCGTCCTGGACCGGCCCGGCGTCCAACGTCACCGGCAGCCCGGCCCGGCGGGCGGCCTTCACCATCGCGTCGAGGTCGCCCAGGCCGGGTTGTGGCGCGGTCTGGGCACCGGTGGCCTCGCTGCGCAGCACCCCCAGCAGCCGCCGCATGTCGGTCAGCGCGTCGCGGGCCGAGGCGGCGATGGCGACGAACTCCGCCGTTGCCGGCGCCGGCACGTCGGTCAGCCGGTACGGGGCGGTCTCCGCCTGCACGGCGATCAACGACATGTGGTGAGCAACCACGTCGTGCAGCTCCCGGGCGATCCGGGTGCGTTCCTCCAGCACCGCACGGCGTTCCTGCTCCCGCTCGCTCAGCTCGGTCTGCGCGGCCAACGCGCGCCGGGACGTCTGGTTGCGCCGGATCAGATCGCCGACGATCGCCAGCGCGCCGAGCAGCAGCAGGACCGGCACCCGGTTGTCGGGGTGCACCAGGGTCAGCACCGGCACCGTGGTGATCGTCACCACCCAGAGCAGCACCGGCCGGTCGACCCGCGCGACGACCACCGCGACCACCGCGACCGACCCGAGCGCCAGCGGCGGCGTCCACGGCCAAGACCGGTCGGCCGGCGCGTTGAACGTGCAGATCAGCAGGGCCAGCACCGTCAGCCGCCAGGCCAGCAGCGGACGCCGGGGCAGCGCCAGCAGCGGCGCCACGGTCATCGCCGCGAACAGCACCGCGACCGGCAGCGACAGGCCCCACTCGCTCTCCACGGTCAGCGTGATCAGGAAGAGGCCGAGCACGGCGAGCAGCCCGACGGGCGCGCCGTACGGGGCCAGCGTGGGCCAACGGGCCAGCAGCGGGCGTTCGACCGGGGCGTCCGGACCCAGCAGGGTGTGCCGCAGGGCTCGCAGGGCCACGGCGATCGGTTGCCGGTTCACCACCGGGAGGCTACGGGCCGAGCCCGCCGCAAGGCGTGCCACCAGGGGTTGATCCCGGTGTCGTACCCCGGTGTGACGCGACTCCCGTTAGCGCTTACCTGCCGGTAACGCCTAGGCTCCGACGCGTCCGTGCTGACCATTCGCAAGGGGGAACAGTGGCCCGTACCGTGCTGGTGACCGGGGGCAACCGGGGGATCGGCCTGGCCATCGCGCAGGCCTTCGCCAAGCAGGGCGACCGGGTGGCGGTCACCCACCGCAGTGGCGAGGCGCCCGACGGGCTCTTCGGCGTCCGCGCCGACGTCACCGACGCCGCCTCGATCGACGCCGCGTTCACCGCCGTCGAGGCCGAGCTGGGGCCGGTCGAGGTGGTCGTCGCCAACGCCGGCATGACCGCCGACACGCTGCTGCTGCGGATGACCGAGGAGCAGTTCACCGACGTGGTGGACACCAACCTCACCGGCGCGTTCCGGGTCGCGAAGCGGGCCTCCGGCAAGATGCTCCGCGCCAAGTGGGGTCGCATGATCTTCATCTCCTCGGTGGTCGGCCTCGCCGGCGGCGCCGGCCAGGTCAACTACGCCGCCAGCAAGGCCGGCCTGGTCGGCGTGGCCCGCTCGATCACCCGGGAACTGGGCAGCCGCAACATCACCGCGAACGTGGTGGCGCCCGGCTTCATCGACACGGACATGACCGCCGGCCTCTCCGACGACCGCAAGGCGGAGATCCTCAAGTCCATCCCGGCCGGCCGGATGGCCGGCCCGGACGAGGTCGCCGCCGTGGTCACCTGGCTGGCCAGCGACAGCGCCGGATACGTCTCCGGCGCCGTCATCCCGGTCGACGGCGGCCTCGGCATGGGCCACTGACCTTTCTTGAGTACGGAGGAAATCTGCGATGTCCGGACTGCTCGCCGGTAAGCGGCTGCTCGTCACCGGTGTCATCACCGACGCTTCGATCGCCTTCTCGGTGGCGAAGCTCGCTCAGGAGAACGGCGCGCAGGTCGTGCTCACCGGCTACGGCCGGCTCTCCCTGGTCGAGCGGATCGCCAAGCGGCTGCCCGAGCCGGCGCCGGTCATCGAGGTGGACGTCACCAACACCGAGCACCTGGCCGGCCTCGCCGACCGGGTCCGCGAGCACGTCGACGGCCTCGACGGTGTCGTGCACTCGATCGGCTTCGCCCCGCAGAGCTGCCTCGGCGGCGGCTTCCTCGACGCGCCCTGGGAGGACGTGGCGACCGCCCTGCACGTCTCCACCTTCTCCTACAAGTCCCTCGCGATGGCGGCGCTGCCGCTGATGTCGCCCGGCGGCGCGGTGGTCGGACTGACGTTCGACGCCACCAAGGCGTGGCCGGTCTACGACTGGATGGGCGTGGCCAAGGCCGGCCTGGAGTCCGCGTCCCGTTACCTGGCGCTGCACCTGGGCAAGCAGGGCATCCGCAGCAACCTGGTCGCCGCCGGCCCACTGCGCACCATCGCCGCCAAGTCGATCCCCGGCTTCGACCAGTTCGAGGACGCCTGGACCGAGCGGGCCCCGCTGGGCTGGAGCCTCACCGACCAGGAGCCCGCCGCCCGGGCCTGCCTGGCACTGCTGTCCGACTGGTTCCCGGCCACCACCGGCGAGATCGTGCACGTCGACGGCGGCTACCACGCCATCGGCGCCTGACCCTGCCACGACGACGCCCCCGGCCCCCGGACGCGTGACCCACGCGTCCGGAGCAGGGGGCGTCGCCGGGCCGTCCGGGCCGAGGGGCGAGAATGACCCCATGTCGTACGACGCGGTGGTGCTGGTGTCCTTCGGTGGACCGGAGCGGCCCGAGGACGTGATGCCGTTCCTGCAGAACGTGACCCGCGGCCGGGGTGTGCCGCCCGAGCGGCTGGCCGAGGTCGCCGAGCACTACCAGCACTTCGGTGGGGTGTCCCCGATCAACCAGCAGAACCGCGAGCTGCTGGCCGCCGTCCGCGCCGACTTCGCCGCGCACGGCCTCGACCTGCCCATCTACTGGGGCAACCGCAACTGGGATCCGATGCTCGCCGACACCGTGACCCAGATGCGCGACGACGGGATCACCCGGGCGCTGGCCTTCGTCACCAGCGCGTACGGCGGCTACTCGTCCTGCCGGCAGTACCAGGAGGACATCGCCGCCGCCCGTGCCGCGGTCGGCCCGGACGCGCCGGTGATCGAGAAGTTGCGCCAGTTCTGGGACCACCCGGGCTTCGTCGAGCCGCACACCGACGCCGTCCGCGCCGCCCTGGCCCAGCTCGACCCGGCGAAGCGGGACAGCACCCGGCTGGTCTTCACCGCCCACTCCATTCCCAGCTCGATGGCGGCCAACGCCGGCCCGCACGGCGGCCGGTACGAGGCGCAGCTACACGAGACCGCCCGGCTGGTGGCCGCGGCCGCCGCCCCCGACCTCCCGTACGACCTCGTCTGGCAGAGCCGCTCCGGCCCGCCGCACGTGCCGTGGCTGGAGCCGGACATCAACGATCACCTGGCCACCCTCGCGCAGAGCGGCACCACCAGCGTGGTCGTCAGCCCCATCGGGTTCGTCTCCGACCACCTGGAAGTGGTGTGGGACCTGGACACCGAGGCGTTGGAGACCGCCAAGCAACTCGGCCTGGACTTCGTCCGGGCCGACACACCGGGCACCGACCCGCGCTTCGTGACCATGGTCCGTGAGCTGGTCACCGAGCGGACCGACCCGGACGGCGCGCAGCTGCGCCGTCGACTCGGCGAGCTGCCGATGTGGGACAGCTGCCCCACCGTCTGCTGCGTGCCGACCCGCCGTCCGACGCCCGCTGGGGGAACCGATGCATGACCGCAAGCCCGTGCAGAGCTGGCTGACCGACATGGACGGCGTACTCGTGCACGAGGGTCAGCCGGTACCCGGCGCGCCAGAGTTCATCAACCGGCTGCGTGCCTCCGGCAAGCCGTTCCTGGTGCTGACCAACAACTCGATCTACACCCCGCGCGACCTGACGGCCCGGCTGAGCCGGATGGGACTGGACGTGCCGGAGGAGTCGATCTGGTCGTCCGCGCTGGCCACCGGCCAGTTCCTCGCCGACCAGCGGCCCGGCGGCACCGCGTACGTCATCGGGGAGGCCGGGCTGACCACGGCGTTGCACGCCGTCGGGTACGTGCTCACCGACTTCGCCCCCGACTACGTGGTGCTCGGCGAGACCCGCACCTACAGCTTCGAGGCGATCACCAAGGCGGTCCGCCTGATCAACGACGGGGCCCGTTTCATCTGCACCAACCCCGACGTGACCGGCCCGTCGGTGGAGGGCGCCCTGCCCGCCGCCGGCTCGGTCGCCGCCATGATCTCCAAGGCGACCGGGGTGGAGCCGTACTTCGTCGGCAAACCCAACCCGATGATGATGCGCTCGGCGTTGAACACCATCAACGCGCACTCGGAGAGCACCGCGATGATCGGTGACCGGATGGACACCGACATCCTCTGTGGCCTGGAGGCCGGGCTGGAGACGATCCTGGTGCTCACCGGGATCAGCAGCCGCACCGAAGCGGAGCGCTACCCGTACCGCCCGTCCCGCATCATCAACTCCGTCGCAGACCTGCTCGACGAGGTCTGACCCGCCTCGCGCGCTGGGCCGCCTCGCGCGCTGGGCCGCCTCGCGCGCTGGGCCGCCTCGCGCGCTGGGCCGCCTCGCGCGCTGGGCCGCCTCGCGCGCTGGGCCGCCTCGCGCGCTGGGCCGCCTCGCGCGCTGGGCCGCGTGGCGATGATCGCGCTCGATCCAGGAAGTAGTGGTCATCCTCCCGCCGGAGGCCACTACATCCTGGATCGAGTGCGATCATGCCCGCTGCGGGCGGCGATCTTGCCCGCTGCGGGCGGCGATCTTGCCCGCTGCGGGCGGCGATCTTGCCCGCTGCGGGCGGCGATCTTGCCCGCTGCGGGCGGCGATCTTGCCCGCTGCGGGCGGCGATCTTGCCCGCCGGGGGCGTCGCTCGGGCGTTCCGGTCAGGGGCGCAGAGGGGCGTTGCAGGCGGCCACCAGCGCCTGCCGGCAGGCCGCGGTGAGGGGGCGCAGCGCCGCGTCGCGCTGCTGGGCCTCGTAGTTGTTGATCGCCCCACCGGGCGCGGCGTGGCCGGCCAGCGCCAGCACCCGGTCGAGGACCGCGGCGCGGGCGAACAGCCGCCGGGCCCGCGGGTCGAAGCCCGGTGGCAGGTCGGTGGCGCCGTCCGGGCGGCGCAGGGCGGCCAGCGCGCCGGCCAGCTCGGGTCGCCACTGGGCCACGTCGAGGCGGGTCAGCGCGGCGGTCGTCTCGGCCAGCGCGGCGGCCAGCTCGGCCTCCGCCTCGGCGGCGCCGGGCAGCGAGAGGGAGGCGGCGTGCGCGTTCGCCGGCAGCGGATACACCCGCCACAGCACCGTCTCGAAACAGTCCCCCGAACCGGAGGTGTGCGACCGCACCTGCGGGATCAAACCGAGCCCGCCGGCCACCACCGCCTCGCCCGTGACGAGCGCGGCTCCGGCGAAATCCCCCGGGCCGGGCAGACCCCGGGGGTCACCCGGCGCCGGCAGCACCAGACGGATCTCGTCCGGGGAGAGCTTGGCCAGGGTGGGCAGCGCGGCGCCCAGCGGGACGTCGGTCCAGGTGCCGGGGGCGTCCGCGACGAGGTGCTCCTCGTCGCCGGCGATGGCGTCGGCGACCTCGTCGTACGGCACCAACCCAGCGCGCCACGCGCGCACCCAGGCAACGAACCGGCTTGACCGGCGCGGCGCGACTGTGGCCGCGCCCGTTGCGGGGGTGGACATGCCGAAAGGGTACGTGGTCACGGCCGGCCCTGTCTCGACTGCCGCTCCGGCCGCCCGCCCTGCCCCGAACTGCCCCCTTCGCCCTTGTTCGGCTTGCGAAGGCCGCCACCGCTGCCCCGTGTCGATCATGAAGTTGTGGTGGGCGGTAAACGTGGATTGCAGGACTTTCGCGAGGCACCACAACCCCATGATCGACGGAGTGGGGCGGCGGGCGGTGTGTCGGGAGTGGGGCGGGCGGTGGGGGAGTTAGCGTGCTGGACATGGCGGGGCGATACGGCGAGGACGTGTTGGCGGGGGACTGGCGGCGACGCAAGGTCACCCCCGAGGTGGACGCCGAACCGGACCTCGTGGTCGAGGACGCCGACTCCGGATTCTGCGGTGCGGTGGTCGGCTTCGAGGCCGGCGCGGTGATCCTGGAGGACCGGCACGGTCGGCGGCGCAACTTCCCGCTGCTCCCCGCCGCCTTCCTGCTCGACGGTCGCCCGGTCACCCTGCGCCGTCCCACCCGCGCGCCGGTGCCGGCGGCCCGTCGGCGCACCGCGTCCGGTTCGGTGGCCGTGGACAACGTCCGGGCTCAGGTGGCAAAGGCCAGCCGGATCTGGGTGGAGGGCATCCATGACGCCGCGCTGGTCGAGCGGATCTGGGGCGACGACCTGCGGATCGAGGGTGTGGTCGTCGAGCCGTTGGACGGCATCGACGACCTCGACGCCGACGTCCGCGACTTCGGCCCCGGCCTGACCCGACGACTCGGCGTCCTCGTCGACCACCTGGTGCAGGGCAGCAAGGAGAGCCGGATCGTCGCCCGCGTGAACTCGCCGTACGTGCTGGTGACCGGGCACCCCTACGTGGACGTGTGGCAGGCGGTCAAGCCGGCGGCGCTGGGCATCGCTGCGTGGCCGGTGGTGCCGCCGGGGCAGCCGTGGAAGGAGGGGGTCTGCGCGGCCCTCGGGGTGGCCGAGCCGGCCGACATGTGGCGGCACATCCTGTCCCGGGTGAACAGCTTCGCCGACGTGGAAACACCCCTGATCAACGCCATGGAACGCCTCATCGACTTCGTCACCGAGCCAGCCTGACCCGCCCGCCGCCCGCCGCCCGCCGCCCGCCGCCCGCCGCCCGCCGCCCGCCGCCCCGCCGCCTGCCGGCCGCCGCCCGCCGCCCGGCCCCCTGCCGCGCCCGCACCGCAAGATCCGCGCAGTTTCCCTGATGTTGCTGCCTCCGAGCGCGACGAGGCACCACCATCGGTGATGTTGCGCGGATCTTGGACAGGCGGCGCGGATGTCGCCGGCGAGGCGGCGCGTTTCGTGGGCGGAGCGGGTCGCGGAAGGGGTGGGGGCAGCGCGGGACTCAGGGCACCTGGTCGGGGGTGCGGGTGTGGACGAAGGTGGCAATGTCCAGGGCGACTGCCCGGCCGTGGCCGTCGCGCAGCACGCGGAGGATCTCGCCATTCTCGTCGCCGGCGTGGCCCCGCCACCGGTCCGGCCCCTCGGCCACGAAGCGCAGATTCGGCGCACCGACGGGGCCGGCGCGCAGTTCGCCGGCGGCATCGACGGACACCTCGATCTCGCTGCCCATCCACCACCAGCGGCCGGTGAGCTCGGCCAGTTCGGCCGGTGGCGCGGCGGCGGCCGGCAGCCAGGGCGTGACCGGCGCGGGCTCGGCGTCCAGCACCAGGGTGAGGAGTTGCCGGCCGAGCGCGCCGATGTGCCCGGTGCGCAGGCCGTACGAGTTGGCGAAGCCGACCACCGCGGTACGGCTGGGTCGGTGTACGGCCAACGAGGCGACGTAGCCGGGCATCGAGCCGCCGTGCCCGACGTACACCCGGTCGCCTTCCCGGAAGAGCTCCACCCCGAGGCCGTGCCCGCTCTTCCACGCCTCCAGGTCGCTGATCACCACGGGTGAGCGCATCTCGGTGAGCGTGGTGGCGGCCAGCACCGACGGGTCGGGGTCGGCGAGGAACGCGGCCCAGCGGCCCAGGTCCTCGATCGTCGACCAGAGTTGCCCGGCCGGGGCCATCGCGCCGGTGTCGGTACGCGGCTCCTCGCGCAGGGTGTCGTGCCAGGGGTGTACGACGTAGCCGCGGGCGAACGGCTCGGTCTCGGTGTACGTGGTGCGGCGCATGCGCAACGGGGTGAGGATCCGCTCGTCGAGCAGGTCGATCCAGGGCGTCCCGGTGAGTCGTTCGAGCACGCCGCCGAGGAGCCCGTACGCCAGGTTGGAGTAGTGGTACGTGGCGTGCGGCGGGTAGGCGATCTTGTCGGCGGTGAGCCCGGCGAGCAGGGTGGTCAGGTCGACCCCGGCGGTCCGCTCCCACCAGTCGCCCTCGGGTTCGCGCTGGATGCCGCTGGCGTGCCCGAGGAGTTGGCGCAGGGTGAGCGTGCCGACGCCGGTACCCGGGAGGTGCTCCTCCAGCGGGTCGTCGACGGCGAGCCGGCCGGCGTCGCGTAACTGCATGATCAGGGTGGCGGTCATCGTCTTGCTGATCGAGCCCAGCCGGTACTGCAGGTCGACGCCCGGGCGGGGGTGCTCGCCGGCGGTGGCCACGTGCGCCAGTGTGCCGTCGCGGACCACGCCCAGCACCAGCGACGGGGCGTGACCGTCGGCCTGTGCCTGGGCGACCCGGGTGTCGATCTGTCGGGCGGTCTCGGGCAGCAGGGTCACGGGGGTCTCCTCGGATCGGCGCCGCTGATTTCAGGTGTTTTGGTCGGCCGGAAATGGCTTCGCCGAGCCTACTGATCTTCCCGGGAAGGTCGCGCGTGCATGTGCGTGTCACGATCGTGGTGTGGACGCCGTGGTGTGGATCGTGTTGGGTGTGGTGCTGGCGGTCGCCGAGATCTTCACGACGACGCTTTTCCTGATCCTGTTCGGGGTCGGTGCGTTCGCCGCCGCGGGCGCCGCCGCTCTGGGCGCGCCGGTGGCCGTGCAGGCGCTGGTCTTCGCGGTGGTGTCGGCGTTGAGTCTGGTGGTGGCCCGCCCGGTCATGCGACGGCATCGCCGTTCCGCGCTGGACAGCGGCGAGCAGCCGTTCGGTGTGGAGGCGATCGAGGGCTCCACGGCGATGGTGCTGGAACGGGTGGACGCCGAGCACGGCCTCGTCAAGATTGACGGCGAGCTCTGGAGCGCCCGCTCGTACGACACGACGCAGGTTTACGACCCTGGTCAACGGGTTCGGGTGATTAAGGTCCGGGGCGCGACCGCCCTGGTCTGGCAGGACGACGTTTCTTCCGCCGGCGAGCTGCCGGAAGCGAGAGGGTGAACGGGATGACGGTAATCGGGGTGCTGGTGATCGCGGTGGCGCTGATCGCCGTGATAACGCTGGCGAAGGCGGTGCGGATCGTGCCGCAGCAGCGCCAGGACGTGGTGGAACGGCTCGGCAAGTACAAGCGCACCCTCAACCCCGGCCTCAACCTGCTGGTGCCGTTCATCGACGCGGTCCGCACCAAGGTCGACATGCGGGAGCAGGTGGTCAGCTTCCCGCCGCAGCCGGTGATCACCTCGGACAACCTGGTGGTCTCGATCGACACCGTCCTCTACTTCAAGGTGGTCGACTCGGTCCGCGCGACCTACGAGATCTCCAGCTTCCTGCAGGCCATCGAGCAGCTCACCGTCACGACGCTGCGTAACGTGATCGGCTCGCTGGACCTGGAGCGGGCGCTGACCAGCCGCGACGAGATCAACCGGCACCTCTCCGGCGTGCTGGACGAGACGACGGGCCGCTGGGGCATCAAGGTGACCCGGGTGGAGATCAAGGCGATCGAGCCGCCGGCCAGCATCCGCGACTCGATGGAGAAGCAGATGCGCGCTGAGCGGGACCGCCGCGCGGCGATCCTCACGGCCGAGGGCCACAAGCAGTCGGTGATCCTCACCGCCGAGGGTGACAAGCAGTCCGCGGTGCTGCGGGCCGACGGTGACCGGCAGGCCCGGATCCTGCAGGCCGAGGGTCAGGCGAAGGCGATCCGGACGGTCTTCGACGCGATCCACCAGGCGAACCCGAGCCAGAAGGTGCTCGCCTACCAGTACCTGCAGGCCCTGCCGCAGATCGCCCAGGGCAGCGCCAACAAGGTCTGGATCGTCCCGGCCGAGCTGACCAAGGCTCTGGAGGGGATGGGTGGCGCGCTCGGCGGGCTGAGCCAGATGGTGGGGGACCTGCCCGCACCGGAGGCCGCGGACCAGGCGAGCCAGGTCGAGCGCGAGGCCGCGGAGGCCGCGCAGGCCGCGGCGGCCGCCGCTCAGCAGATCCACGATGAGGTACGCGTCGCCGAGGCGCAGGCCACCGGCGGCAAGGGTCAGCCGGGGCTGCCCGCCCCGGAGCCGGTGTCGCCGGCCAGCCTCGTCGAGGACCCGGCCGACCAGCGCGAGCGCGGCTGATCCAGTCTGCCGGCCACCAGGCCGGGTAAATGCGAGAAAGACTCATGGGGCGCTCCGACGCCTGCCACGATCGGTCCTAGGACGGGTGGTGACCAGGCAATCGGGGCGCCCCGGCGCGTCGGTGCACCGCTCGACGACGAGCGAGGTGACGCATGAAGGATCCGGCGAATCGGATGTGGTCCTCGACCCCCGTGCCCGGCGCGCACGACCCGGCGGCCCCGCTGGGCTCCCGGCGCACCGGTGGCGGGTTCGGCGTACTGCCGTTCGTCGGTGAGCCCACCCCGGCCGGCCCGGCCACGAACGCCAGTTGGGCCTGGTCGGTGCGCCGCTTCGCGCGGGCCGCGGTGTGGCTGCTGCCCGCGTACGCCATCCTCTACGGCGCGGTGGCGATGGCCAGTGACGGCGGGGTGGGCAACGACCCGTATCCGGCCGACGGCCGCGCGGTGTACCTGATCGGCTGGGTGGCCGCGGTCTGGCTCGGCCTGCTCGCCCTGCTGGCGCTCACCGGGCTGCTGGCCGCGACCCGCAGCCGCCGGGTGGCCGCCGCCGGCCTGCTGGTCAGCATCGCCGGCACCGTGCTGATGCTGCCGTTCGCCGGGCTGGAGGAGCAGACGCCGGTCTTCGGCACCTCCGCCCGGTCGCTGGTCCTGCTCGGCGCGACGTTCTACAGCGTGGGCTGGTTCCTGACCGGTTGGGCGGTGGCCCGCTCGGGCTCGTTCAGCCTCGGCGACGGCGTCATGCTGATCATCGCCGCGCCCCTTCTCGGCCTGGGCGGTGCCCTGATCGGCTCGCTGCAGACCTTCGGCGCGATCTTCGTGCTGATCGCCGGCATCGGCATCGGCTACCGCTCCGGCCGACTGATGCCCCGCGAAACCGCCCGAGACGCCGCCGCCGCAAGCGTCAGCACCCCCACCCCCTAAACCCCGCCCACCCACCCCGATCCACGGTGATCAAGAGGTTTGCGTCAGAAGAGGGCTCTCGGCTGACGCAAACCTCTTGATCACCAGGGAAGGAGGGGCGGGAGGGGGAGTGGGGGCGGGGTTGGTGGGGGTTCGCTGGTGGGGGGCCGTGAAGTTGCTGACAATCGCCGGGCGGGGGTGGTCGGTTGGCGGTTTTTGTGGCAATCCTGGGGAGCATGGCCGCCTCCCGCTCGCCGCTGTCGCGGCTGTTCACCGTGCTGCTCGCCGGCTTGCTGGCCGGGCTCGCCCTGGCGGTCGCCGCGCTGCCGGGCAACCTGCTGCTCGGGTTCGCCGCCCGCTCGGCGCTCGGCACGTACGCCGCG
This sequence comes from Micromonospora sp. WMMD710, assembly GCF_029626045.1. Lineage (NCBI taxonomy): Bacteria > Bacillati > Actinomycetota > Actinomycetes > Micromonosporales > Micromonosporaceae > Micromonospora > Micromonospora sp. WMMD710. The sequence continues at coordinate 936,380 of NZ_JARUBD010000001.1, forward strand.
CTGCCCGACTCGCTGCGCACCCCGGCCACCCCGCAGCGGTCGTACCTCTACGCCAACGACGGTAAGACGCTGATCACCACGTTCTACGACGTGAACCGCACCGACGTCGCGCTGGAGGACATCGCCCCGGTGATGCGGCAGGCGATCGTGGCGGCCGAGGACCGGCGGTTCTACGACCACGGCGGCACCGACCTGCGCGGCCTGGCCCGGGCACTGGTCGCCAACGTCAAGGGCGGCGGCACCGAGCAGGGCGGCTCGACGCTGACCATGCAGTACGTCCGTAACGTCCTCAAGACCGACCCCACCCGCACTGCCGAGGAGCGGGCCGCCGCCACCGACCCCACCGTCGGGCGCAAGCTCCAGGAGATCCGGTACGCGGGCGCGCTCGAGCAGAGCCTCGGCAAGGACGAGATTCTCGACCGCTACCTGAACATCGCCTACTTCGGCTCCGGCGCGTACGGGATCGCGGCGGCCAGCCAGCGCTACTTCGGTAAGCCCCCGGCGAAGCTGACCCTCGCCGAGTCGGCTCTGCTCGCCGGCCTGGTGCAGTCCCCGGACGCGTACAGCCCCATCGACGGCGACAAGGACGAGGCGCTGGCCCGCCGGTCGTACGTGCTGGACTCCATGGTCGCCACCGGGGCGGTCACCGCCGCGCAGGCCGCGCAGGCGAAGTCCGAGCCGCTGACCCTGCACCCCACCGCACCGCCCAACGGCTGCACCGCGGTGTCGCAGGGGCACGACGACTGGGGCTACTTCTGTGACTACCTGCGCCGCTGGTGGCTGACCCAGCCGGCGTTCGGGGCCACCGTGCCGGAGCGCGAGCAGGCCCTGCGCTCGGGCGGCTACACCGTGATCACTTCGCTGGACCCGAAGGTCCAGGCCACCGCGCAGCAGCAGGCGACCAAGGTCTACGGGTACGACAACAAGCGCGCCCTGCCGATCGCGGCCGTGCAGCCGGGCACCGGTCGGGTGCTGGCCATGGCGGTCAACCGGCACTACAGCCTCGCGGACAACCCGGCCGGGCAGGCCAACTACCCGAACACCGTCAACCCGTTGATCTCCGGTGGGGCCAGCGTCGACGGGTACCAGGCGGGTTCGACGTTCAAGCTGTTCACCATGCTCGCCGCGCTGGAGTCGGGCCGTACCCTCTCCACCGGCTTCGACGCGCCCGCCAAGCTGCCCACCCGGTACGCCGCGGAGGGCCCGGGCAGCTGCGACGGCCACTGGTGCCCGGCCAACGCCAACCCGGACTGGATGGACGGGTACCGGATGATGTGGGACGGCTTCGGCCGGTCGGTGAACACGTACTTCGTCTGGCTGGCCGAGCAGGTCGGCCAGGACAAGGTGGTGCAGATGGCGCAGCGGCTCGGGATCACGTTTCGCGCCGACTCGGACGCCGCGTTCGCCAAGGACAACGCCGCGAACTGGGGTTCGTTCACCCTGGGCGTGGCCGCCACCACCCCGCTGGACCTGGCCAACGCGTACGCCACGGTGGCCGCCGAGGGCACCTACTGCACACCGCTGCCGGTCGTCTCGGTGACCGCCGCGAACGGCACGAAGGTGCCGGTGGGGGAGCCGTCCTGCAAGCGCGTCCTCGACGCCGACGTGGCCCGCGCCGCGACCGACGCCGCCCGCTGCCCGGTGGGGCAGCAGTCGCCGTACGGGCAGTGCAACGGCGGCACCGCCACCGGTGTGAACGACATCCTCGACGGTCGACCGGTGGCCGGCAAGTCCGGTAGCTCGGAGCAGAACGCGACCGAGACGTTCGTCGGCTTCACCCCGCAGGTCGCGGTGGCCGGCATCGCCACCAACCCGGACGACCCGGCCGACTCGGTGGGCTCCGCCGTGCAGACGAAGGTGATCGACGCCGTCGCCCGGGTCATCGCCACCGCGGTCAAGGGCCAGCCGGAGAAGGCGTTCGCCGCGCCCAGCCGCGAGCTGGCCGGCGAACCGCGCCGCCCGGTGGAACGCCCCGCGGTCCCGGACCGCCAGCAACCCACCACCGAGGACCCCCGCTCAGCCCTGGAGCGCTGGCTCAACCGCCGAGGCTGAATCGCGGGGGCAGGGGCGTGGTGGGGGCTGGGCGCAGCGTTCAGCGGTCGCGGCGGCGGGGGCGGTAGCTGGCGATCGTCGCGGGTAGGCCGCGGCGGATGATGCCGGCCCAGTCGGTGTCGCCGCGTAGTACGGCCGCCGCGGTCTTGCGGGCCTGTTCGGCGGTGAAGTGCGGCGGCAGCATCAGCTCGGCCGGGTCGACCAGCGCGTTGATGACCACCGGCCGGTCGGCGGTGAGCGCCCGTTCCCAGACGTCCGGGATCTGCTCCGGCGAGTCGATCAGCTCGCCGCGCAGGCCGAGCACCTCCGCCCACTGGTGGTAGGCGATGTCCGGCAGTTGCTGGCTGTCCGGGAACATCGGCGTCCCCTCGCTGGAGCGTTGCTCCCAGCTCACGAACGCCAGATCCCGGTTGTTGAGCACCAGCACCACGAACCGCGGATCGGCCCAGCTGCGCCAGTACTTCGCCACCGTGATCAGCTCGTTGACGCCGTTCATCTGCATGGCGCCGTCACCGATCAGCGCGATCAGCGGTCGGTCCGGGTGGGCGAACTTCGCGCTCAGCGCGTACGGCATGGCTCCGCCCATGGACAGCAGCGTGCCGGACAGGCTGGCCAGCATCGAGGGGCGGACCTGGATGTGTCGGGCGTACCAGGCGGTGGTGGTGCCGCAGTCCACGGCGAGCATCGCGTTGTCGGGGAGGCGCTCGTTGAGGGTGTGGAAGAGCAGCTGCGGGTTGACCGGTTCGGCGGCCTGCTCGGCCAGGTCGCGTTGCGCCCGGCGCCACGCCGAGGTGGCCTCGGCGATCTCGGCCCGCCAGGCGGCCGGCCCGGGGCCGGGGCCCAGCTCGCGCAGCAACGCCCGCAGGGTGGGGCGGGCGTCGCCGGTCAGGTTCACCTCGGTCGGGTACCGCAGCCCGAGTTGGGTGCCGTCCAGGTCGATCTGCACCGCGCGGGCCTGCCCGGGCGGCGGGTAGAACTCCGAGTACGGCATGTTGCTGCCCACGATCAGCAGCCGGTCGCAGCCGCTCATCAGCTGCCAGCTCGGTCGGGTGCCGAGCAGCCCGATCGCGCCGGTCACCCATGGCGCGCGGTGGTCGACGGCGGTGAAGCCGAGCAGTGCGGTGGCCACGCCAGCGCCGAGCCGATCGGCGATCTCACGGACCTCGTCGCGCGCGCCGAGGGCGCCCTGGCCGACCAGCATGGCCACCCGCTGCCCGCCGCCCAGCACCTCCGCCGCCCGGCGCACGTCCGCCTCCGGTGGAATCGTCGGCGTGCTGCTCGGCGCGTTGCTGGTCTGGTAGTAGCCGTGCGCGTGCGGCGGGTTCGGGACGGCCGGCTCGTCCTGGATGTCCAGGGGCAGGATCAGGGCGGTGACGGTACGCCGGGCCAGCGCCGTCCGGCACGCCCGGTCGACCAGGTGGCGTACCTGCGCCGGGTGGTCGAGCTGGGCCAGGAACGCCGCGGCCACGTCCTTGTAGAGGGCGAGCAGGTCGACCTCCTGGTAGTAGCCGCCGCCCTCGGCGGTGGTCGCGGTGTGCCCGACCAGGGCGATCACCGGTTGGTGGTCGAGTTTCGCGTCGTACAGGCCGTTGAGCAGGTGGATGGCGCCCGGCCCGCTGGTGACCAGCGCGCAGCCCAGCGGGCCGCCGCCGTACTTGACGTGCGCGGAGGCGGCGAAGCCGGCGGTCTCCTCGTGGCGGACCTGGATGAACTGGGCCCGCCCCTCGGTGCGTTGCAGCGCGGAGGTGAGGCCGTTGATGCCGTCGCCGGGATAACCGAAGTAGCGGTGGACGCCCCAGCTGAACAGGCGGGAGACGATGTGGTCCGCGACGGTCGGGTGCCGGGGCAGAGCGCCGGATTCCATCGCCGTGGTGCGGTCTGCGCTCACCTAGCTGATCCCTTCCCGTCTGGTCGGATACTCCGCCGGTCATTCCCCGTCTTCTTCGGACAAAACACCCGGTCGGGCGGGCGTCGGAGGGCAGGGCTTCCCGTCCGGCAGAATCGTCGGGTGCCCGTCCACCAGATCACCGACCCCGACGACGACCGGATCGCCGACTACCGCGCGCTCACCGACGTCGAGCTGCGCACCCGCTGGGAGCCGCCGCACGGCCTGTTCATCGCCGAGGGGGAGCTGGTGCTGCGCCGGGCGCTGCGCGCGGGCTATCAGCCGCGCTCCTTCCTGGTGGACGCGAAGCGGGTAGACCAGCTCGGCGACCTGCTCGACCACGGACCGGCGTACGCGGCTAACCAGGAGGTGCTGGAGGCTGTCACCGGATTTCACGTCCACCGAGGCGTGCTGGCCAGCTTTCATCGCAAGCCGTTGCCTGCGGCCGAGGACGTGTTGGCCAGCGCCCACCGGGTGGCGGTGCTGGAAGGGCTGAATAACCACACGAATCTGGGAGCGGTGTATCGGGGAGCCGCCGCTCTCGGTATCGACGCGGTGCTGCTCTCGCCGTCCTGCGCCGATCCGCTCTACCGACGCAGTGTGCGGGTCAGTATGGGCGAGGTGTTCGCCGTCCCCTATGCGAAGCTGGACCCGTGGCCGGAAGGGCTGGACCTGGTGCGCGCCGCCGGCTTCACGATCCTGGCCATGACGCCGGCACCCGATGCAGTGCCGATTCAGCGCCTCACCGCGGCTCAGCGAGCGAAGGCCGCCCTGCTGCTGGGAGCGGAAGGCCCCGGCCTGACGGCGGCGGCGCAGGCGGCCAGTGACGTGCGGGTGGTCCTGCCGATGCGCCGTGGTGTCGACTCGCTCAACGTGGCGGCTGCTGCTGCGGTGTCGTTCTGGGAGCTGGGCCGCGAGGATGAGCTGGGAATGCCTCCAGCTTGAATTAGTAGCCCGCCCCAGCTCGTCCTCTTCGGGGGGAGGAGGCGAACCCGGGGCGGGCGGTCGTGGGCGCTGAAATCGTCAGCCGGCGGCGCTCCGGTGCTTCGCCCATGCGCAGGTCCAGGCCGCAAGATCATGCACCCACCCGTCTGCGCTCTGTTCGGCCTTGACCTCCCATTTCGCGGCGTTCATCGCGGCGAAGGCGTCGAGAGCGTCGCGGCCAACCGAGGTCCAGGCGGGGAACTGCCCCAGCCACTCCTCGGCCTGCGCCGGGCTGTGGCCACTGCCGATGAGCCACTGCACGAGCAGCGCCAGCTCGACCCACGAGGCGGCCTCAGTCGTCCACGCCCAGTCGACAACGCGTAGCCCGTTCGCCGTGAGGATGAGGTTGGTCGGGTTGATGTCGGAGTGAACGAGCGTTCGGCCTTGCATCTCGGGCAACGCAAACCCGAGGCGGCCCGCCGGAGTGAACCAGGTCCCGGGCGGAGCCGGCTTGCCCTGAAGGGCCTTAAGGGTCACCTGGAGCAGGTCCAGATCTGGACTTCCGGGAGACAGGTCGGGGTGGGGGCCGTCAAGTAGCTCGGCCCCCACCACCAACCAGCCGTCGCGCTCGAAGTGCCACAGGACGGCCGGCGGGAACCGGTCGACCGCCCCCGCTGCCGCCAGCTCATAGCGCAGCGTCTGGACGCTCAGCCCGGTCGTGGCGGCCTTGACGAAGACCATGCCGGACGTGCCGACGACACTCGACGCGATCTCGGCGTGGTTGCCCGTCAGAGCTGGGCGTACGTCGATGATCTCGCCGACGCGCTCGGCTATCTCCGTCACGACCGTCCCAGGCAGGGCGGCCCATTCGCGGCGCATGGCTACCTCTCTGTCATTTGCCGCCGGGCTGCGGCGGGTTGGGTGGACAGCAGGACTCAGCCTCGCCGTACCAAAATTCCATGTCGACTCGGTAGCCGGTCGCGTGCAGCGCCGCGAGCGTGAAGGTGACAGCGGTTCCGTCCATCATCCCCTCAGTCAAGATCGGGATGTGGTGGACGAAGCCCCCAGCGATCTGCTCGCAAGCGGCGGCGTACGGCAGGGTGTGCTGCAGCACGGAGTGCCACACCGCGTCGACCGGAAGGGTCGGCACGACGCGACCGATCGAGCCGTCCGGCAGGGGCATCCCGAAGTCCTGGTTGTTGACGTTGTCGGCGTGCGCCTTGATGAACACGCAGAACTGCTCGATGGCCCGCTCGGCGTATGTGCGGGTGACGTGCTGGTCGGCTGCAAAGTAGCTGACCAGCTTGTCGAACGTCTCGGGGTCGACGAGGGATCGGGGGTCCTTGGCGACCTTGCTCGGGGTACTGACGTCGATACTCAAGACTCCTCCTTCAACCAGTGTGGAGAAGGGCCCTCCGCTTCTGCTGGTGCCTTATGCGCCCGTCAGTCGCCGCATGGCCAGGCGGCGACCAGCGGGAATCTATGAGCCGCCAACCGCCTGCGAGCGCTCGGCAGCAGACCTGCGGTGCGGACCCCATGCCACGAAGCGCTCGAACATCTCGCGCGGACTGGGCGCTTCCTCGCCAGCAGTCCATCGAGCTGATCAAGGAAGTCGAGCGCCATCATGGATCTCAGTAACGCTACGTGGAAGAAGTCCACCCGCAGCGGGACCAGCGGCAACGACTGCGTTGAGGTGGCCGACAACCTGCCCGACGTCGTGGCCGTCCGCGACAGCAAGGACCCGTCCGGCCCCGCGCTCACGTTTGACCCGCAGACCTGGAAGTCGTTCGTCGGGTTCGCCAAGCAGCACTGACCCGGAAACGCGCGAAGGCCCGGCCCTCCCATGTCGGGGAGCCGGGCCTTCGTTTTGCGGGGAGGTGTTCGCCGTGCCGTACGCCAAGCTCGACCACTGGCCGGCGGGCCTGGACCAGGTGCGCGAGGCGGCTTCGCGGTGCTCGCCATGACGCCCGCGCCGGACGCCGTACCCATGCAGCGGTTGACCCCGGCGCAGCGTGAGCGGGCGGCGTTGCTGCTCGGCGCCGAGGGGCCCGGCCTGACGGCGGCGGCTCGGGCGGCCAGCGACGTGCGGGTGGTCCTCCCGATACGACGCGGGGTCGACTCGTTGAACCTGGCCGCCGCAGCGGCGGTGGCGCTCTGGGAGTTGGGCCGCGACGACGCGCCGAGCGACAGCGAGTAACCACTTCGACTTGCATGACCATGCGTCTTGTTGAATAATCTTCCCCGTGTCCAAGGTTCTCACCTCCCTGCCCATCGGCGAACGTGTCGGTATCGCCTTCTCCGGCGGCCTCGACACCTCGGTCGCGGTCGCGTGGATGCGCGACAAGGGCGCCGTTCCCTGCGCCTACACGGCCGACATCGGCCAGTACGACGAGCCCGACATCGCCTCGGTGCCCGGTCGTGCGCTCAGCTACGGCGCCGAGGTCGCCCGACTCGTCGACTGCCGCGCAGCCCTGGTCGAGGAGGGTCTCGCCGCACTGACCTGCGGTGCCTTCCACATCCGCTCGGGCGGACGCGCGTACTTCAACACCACCCCGCTGGGCCGGGCCGTCACCGGCACCCTGCTGGTGCGGGCGATGATCTCCGACGACGTCCAGATCTGGGGCGACGGGTCGACCTTCAAGGGCAACGACATCGAGCGCTTCTACCGGTACGGCCTGCTGGCCAACCCGCAGCTGCGCATCTACAAGCCGTGGCTCGACACCGCCTTCGTCACCGAACTCGGTGGGCGTACGGAGATGTCGGAGTGGCTGCTGGAGCGCGGCCTGCCGTACCGGGACAGCACCGAGAAGGCGTACTCCACCGACGCCAACATCTGGGGCGCCACGCACGAGGCGAAGACCCTCGAACACCTCGACACCGGCATCGAGACGGTCAGCCCGATCATGGGCGTCCGGTTCTGGGACCTGTCGGTGGAGATCCCCACCGAGGACGTCACGATCGGCTTCGACCAGGGCCGCCCGGTGACGATCAACGGCAAGGAGTTCGGCAGCCCCGTCGACCTGGTGCTGGAGGCCAACGCCATCGGTGGCCGGCACGGCCTGGGCATGTCCGACCAGATCGAGAACCGGATCATCGAGGCAAAGAGCCGGGGCATCTACGAGGCGCCCGGCATGGCGCTGCTGCACGCCGCGTACGAGCGGCTGGTCAACGCCATCCACAACGAGGACACCCTGGCCAACTACCACAACGAGGGTCGCCGCCTCGGTCGCCTGATGTACGAGGGTCGCTGGCTGGACCCGCAGGCGCTGATGCTGCGCGAGTCGTTGCAGCGCTGGGTGGGCACGGCGGTCACCGGCGAGGTGACGTTGCGGCTGCGCCGGGGCGAGGACTACTCGATCCTGGACACCACCGGCCCGGCGTTCAGCTACCACCCCGACAAGCTGTCGATGGAGCGTACCGAGGACTCGGCGTTCGGCCCGTCGGACCGGATCGGCCAGCTCACCATGCGCAACCTGGACATCGCCGACTCGCGGGCGAAGCTGGAGCAGTACGCCTCGCTCGGCATGGTCGGCGGTGCGGCCCCCCAGCGGATGATCGGCGCCGCGCAGGCCGCCTCGACCGGGCTGATCGGTGCGATGCCGGAGGGTGGCGCGGAAGCCATCGCCTCCCGAGGCGTCGCCTCCGCCGCCGACGAGGCCCTCGACCGCGCCGCCATGGAGTTCGGCGTCGACTGAGCCCGGCTGACCCCCGGCCGCCGGTGGCAGGCGCCCGGGGCCGGCCGGCCCTCCCGGCGGAGGCAAGTCGAGTTCCGGCGTCACGGACGGTAGCGTGTCGGCCGTGTTCCCTACCGTCCGTGAGGTCCTCGCCCTGGACCCGGTCCGCCACGGCGCGCCCCGCGTCGTCGCCGGCGACGCGGGGCTGGACCGGCCCGTCCGCTGGGTGCACGTCGCCGAGGTGCCCGACATCGCCACCCTGCTCGGGGGTGGCGAGCTGGTGCTCACCACCGGCATCGGGCTGCCGGGCGACGACGCGGGGCTGCGCGCGTTCATCGGCGACCTCGCCGACGTCGGAGTCTCCGGGCTGGTCGTCGAGCTGGGCCGCCGGTACGTCAGCGGTGTACCCAGGGTGATGGTCGCCACGGCCGAACGACGCGGACTGCCCCTGGTGGAACTGCGCCGGGCCACCCCGTTCGTGCGGATCACCGAGGCGGTGCACGCGCTGATCGTCGACGCGCAGCTCACCGAGCTGCGGGCCACCGAGGAGATCCACCAGCGGTTCAACGACCTCTCCGTCGAAGGTGCCGACGCCACCGAGGTGATCCGGCAGGCCGCCGAGCTGTCCGGTTGCCCCGTGGTGCTGGAGAACCTGTCCCGGCAGGTCCTCGGGTACGACCCGGCCGGCGAGAGCGCCGAGCTGCTGTTGGACGGCTGGGAGCAGCACTCCCGGCGGATCCGGCCGGCCGGGCGGACCGCGTACGACCCGGACAGCGGCTGGCTGGTCACCGCGGTCGGAGCCCGGGGGCAGGACTGGGGTCGGCTGCTGCTGCGCTGGCCGGCCAGCGGCGACGTGCCCAGCGCCCGGGCCGGTGCGCCGGCCGCCGGCCCGCCGACCCGGCTCACGATCCTGATCGAACGGGCCGCGTCCACCCTCGCGCTGGGCCGGCTGATCCGCCGCGACGCCGAAGGTCTGGAACGGCAGATCCACCGCACCCTGCTCACCGCGCTGCTCGACCACTCCCGGCCGGTGGATGAGGTGGCGCTGCGGGCGAAGGCGCTCGGCGTGGTGCTCGACCGGCGGCACCTGGTCGGCGTGATGGTCCGCCATCGCGCCGACGACCCCGCCGGAGAGGGCGGCCCCGAGGCCGGTCAGGCCCGGCTGCGGGACCTCTCCGAGGCGGTCGGCCAGGCGCTGCGGGAGGCGAAACTGACCGCGCTGACCAGTGCCGTCGACGACAACTCGGTGGGCGCCCTGCTGGCCCTGCCGGACCCGGCGGCCGAGGACCGCGCGCTGTCCGCGTTCGCCGGCGCACTCCGTCGGGTACGCCTCGACGCCGGCACCGGCCGCGCACCCTCCGGCGGCGACGCATCCCGGTCGGCGTCCGGTGCCGAGCCGTCCCGAGGTGCCGGCGCGGGTGCGGTGATCGTGGCCGCCGGATCCGGGGTGGGCAGCCTGCGCGAGGCCCGTCGGTCGCTGGTAGAGGCGCGGCAGATCGCCGAGGCGGCCCGCCGGGACCGTCGTGACCTGCCGATCTTCCGGCTTCCCCACGTCGGCCTGGCCGGGCTGCTGCACCTGCTGCGCGACGAGCCCCGGTTGCAGACCTTCGTGGAGCGTGAACTCGGTGCGCTCCTCGAATACGACGCCCGCCACCCCCGGGAGCAGCTGCTCGACACCCTGCGCGCGTACCTGGAGCAGGGCCGCAACAAGTCCGCCGCCGCCGCCGCGGCCCACCTGTCCCGACCGGCCTTCTACGAACGTCTGGCCCGCATCGCCCGCATCCTCGACGTGGACCTCGACTCGGTGGAGGCCAGCCTCTCCCTCCACGTAGCCCTACTGGCCCTGGAAGCAGTCCGAACCCCCTAACTCGAAAATCGACCGTGACTTGACGTGCGGCAGCATCCCGCGTCGCGAAGCGGCGCGGGATGGGTGTTGTTGCGTGGTGCGTTAGGCGGCGAGGTCGAGGGTGACGCGGTAGCCGAGGGCTTCGAGTTGGTGGACGTGGTTGCGTTTGCGGCGTTCGGTGTCGGTGCGGCTGAGGTAGAAGTCGGCGCCGAGATCACGGAAGCCGGCTGCGGGGTCGGACAGAAGGTGCCAGATGATCGTCAGGACCGAGCGGCCGACCGCGACGATGGCGCGTTTGGCGCCGCGTCTTCGCGCGATGCGCCGGTAGCGTTCGCCGAGGAACGTGCTGGTGCGGGCGGCGGAGACCGCGATCTGTCCGAGGACGCGGGCGAGGTAGCGGTTGCCGTGCCCGGTTGATCCGGTGCCTTTGCGGCGGCCGGCTGATTCCTTGACGCCGGGCGCGAACTTGGCCCAGCCGGCGAGGTGGGCCGGGGTCGGGAAACGGGTCATGTCCACGCCGATCTCGGCGATGATCGCGGCAGCGTCGAGCCGGGCGCCACTGGCGGTGGCGACCAGGGGCCGGTGGGCCCGGACGCCGGCCTGCCCAGCTACCACGGGCAGCGGGCCTGTGAGGTCGGCGCGGGTGGCGAGGTAGGCGTCCAGGCGTCGGGTGACCGGGGCGGGCAGCGCCACCAGGTGCTCGCGGGCCCCCTTGGCGGTGAAGCGCAGGGTGCGGTGGCCGCGGTGGTGGCCGAGCTGCTCGACGTCGGCGTCGACGAGTTCGCCGACGCGGATGCCGGTGTAGAGCAGCAGCGCGACGATCGCCGCGGTGCGCAGCGCCTGGGGGCCGGTGTCGGCGTCGGCCGCGAGGAGCAGCGCCTCGGCCTGCCCTCGGGACAGCCCTGATGTCTTGGTGCTGCGCTGGTCGACCTTCGGCTTCTTGCGGGAGTCGATGGCGGCGGGGTTGGCCCGGTCGGTGCGGTCCTCGGCGATCAGCCAGCCGTAGAACGCGGACACCGCGGCGAGGCGGCGGGCGCGGGTGGCGGCGGCCGCGGCGCCGGAGGCCTCCTGGGCGCGTAGCCAGGCGTGGGTGTGCACGCGGCGGGCCTCGGTGAGCGGGTCGACGCCGGAGGTGGCCAGGAACGCCAGCCAGTGCTGCAGGTCGCGCCGGTACGCCTTCCGGGTGTGCGGTGAGGCGTACCCGATCAGCCACTCCCGCAGCAGCTCCTCGAGTTCGTTGTCGGCGGCACCCCCCACGGTGGGGACCCCGTCGTGGGGGGCCGCAGCGGCGGGCAGGGGCTGGTGGGCGGGGAGCAGCTCGCCAGTGAGCACTTCGGTCACCGGTCGGTGCCTCGTCGACCAGGTCGACGAACGCGGCCACCCGCGCGTATTTGGCGCGGGTGGTGTGCCCGTCCCAGCCGGTCGGGTGGGAGGGCAGGTGCCAGGAGACCTGGCCGGTGGGCAGCTCCAGGTAGACCACGACCGGGTGGGGGTCGCTCGGGTCGTGGCCGACGCCGGCCGGGACGCCGGCCTCGTGGGCGAGCGTGAGGGCGGTCCAGATCAGGGCGTTTCGCTGCGCGTAGGCGGCGGTGATCTGCGGGGTGTCCGGGCCGGTGTGGCCGTGGCGGGACGGGTCGAGCGTGGCGATGTCGGCCAGGATGTGAGCGAGGTGAGCCCTGGCCGTGGGGGCGCTCGGCGTGCGCGGGAACGCGGTGATGCTCATCGCGGCTCCTGGCTTGAGTGGAGGGTCAGGACGCCCCGGCGTCGGGGCGGGTGGTGTCACTGTCGTCGCGGTGGCGCGGGCGTTGTCGCCAGGCGCGGGTGCGGCAGGCCGGTGAGCAGTAGCGGGCCGGCCGGCCGACGCCCGCGCGCGGCACCGAGGCTCCGCAGACCGGGCACCTGGTTTCGTCACGGGTTTTCGTCTCGCCGGTGGCGCGGGCCGAGCGGCGGCGCCAGGCGCGGGTACGGCACGCGGGCGAGCAGTAGCGGGCCGGCCGGCCGGCGCCCGCGCCCGGTACCGGGGCACCGCAGACCGGACACCCAGTTTCGTCACGAACTTGCGTCACGGCCAACCGTTGCGGCCGGGCTGAGAAGACCGCGCGAGCCATCGCGGCCTCCCGGCCGTCCGCTACGGCCACCAGGTGCGCGACGTGCTCGTCGTCGGCGCCCGCGTCGTCGGGTTGGTCGGCGTCGTCGAGCCACGACTCGGCGACGCCGAGCAGTTCGTGCCAGTCGGTGATCTCCGGCTGGGTCTCGGCGAGGCTGAGCAGCGCCAGCGCCCACGCCCGCGGCGAGTAGTCGCGGGCGAAGCGCAGCGCGGTCACGTCCAGCGGACGCAGGTACACCCCGTGCGCGCGGGCATGCGCGCGCATCGCCTCGACCGTCGGGCCGTCGGACCACCGCACCCACCAGTCGCCCCGCCCGACTCCCTTCGCCTCCCAGGCGACTGTCACGGGCACGCGTGCCCACTCGGAGAGGATCTGGGACAGCCACGCGGCCTGGCCCCGCTTTTTCGGCATGGACCACACCCCATTTCGTCACGCCTGTTACGTCACAGTCTACTCCCGGTCGACGCGGCCGCAGGGACGGCGCGTCGCGCCTCGATAAGATCCGTTATGAAGGCATCAGCCGATGAGGCGGAACGTGCTGCGGATGATGTCGCGTAGGGCTGCCACTCGCCGCCCTGCCCCCGCGCGGCGAATCGGCACCGACGGAGGCAGTCGCGGCGGACCCACCCCCGGGCAATGAGCGACGCTGACACAGCGAGCACGACACGACAACCACGGCGGCAACATCCAGGTCGTCACCGTGCCCGACGGCTGGCCAATCTGGACCTCCGAGGTCCGGCCCGGCCGCGAACACGACACCACCGCCGTCCGCACCCACACCGAGATCCTGCCCGCCCTCGCCGAAGCCGGAACCGACCTGCGCACCCTGGGCGACCTCGGCTACGAAGGACTGGCCGGCACCGTCACCGTCGCGTTCAAAAGGCCGAAGAACGGCCCGCCTGACCCTCGTCCAGCAACAGCTCAACAAGGCCCACAACAGTCTGCGCGCCATCGGCGAGCGCGGGAACTCCCTGCTCAAGATGACCTTCAAGGCTCTGCGCAACGTCAGCCTCAACCCCTGGCGGATCGGGAAGATCGTCGCCGCAGCCCTGGTCATCCTCCACATCGACCACGACCGCACCACATGACAACCGTCAGCAACCGAAGCCTTGCGCGGAATGGCTCAATGACCCTGCGGTGGCTGTCTCGCCGTGATCGACCGGCCGTGGCGCGGGCAACACGGTGAACCCGAACGCCTCGGCTTACGTTGTGATTGTGGGAACGCCGACGTCGAACGGCAAGATGAACTTCGCCGAGCAGAATTTGGCGTTCTCGCCGCTCCAGACCTGGATCCGCGAGCACTGGCAGAGGTCACGAACTCGCGAATCGACGACGTCCCAGATGTGACGCGAGCACCTCTTCGGCGCCGGCTCGTTGCAGTAAGCCCACCAGCCCACCATCGAGTGGGTCCAACTTGTGAGGAAGGTAATTCTCATGCCAAGTGTCGAGGGAGATCTAGTACTCGAAGACCAAAAATTCTTCCCGGGGACATCGATTGAGGAAATTAAATACGGCTATCAACAACTGGGTTGGCCCCAAGGATGCCTACCTCCACCGAGTTCCGTGATCGGGACGGTTCTGGAGAATTGCAGGCTAAATCATAGACCAATCTCTCAAAGCATTGGAAACGCTTTGCAGATTTGGGGCGGGGTTGACGCAAAGTGGTTCACACATGTTACTCCTACAAACGTCAACTACTACGTCGATAGAGCTGCGCCAGTGGGCCATTTGCCCATAGCACCTGGTCCCACGATTCCTATTCCTCTCCCGTCTTTTAGTCGAGCTCCCATCCCGGCTCCCATCCCCCTCCCGTCCTTTAATCCGAGCGCTGCGAATGTCTCATCTCTTTCTCCCGGAAATGGTCAGGCAAGTTGGACCCCGCACCAGCAGAGTCTCTACGCCAGCCCGCCGCAGACCTTAGGCGCACATCCTTTAATGGGAATCTCAACTCAAGCTTTGCCGCTCGGTCAATTGCCGCCTACTCCCGATCAGCATCGCGCGTGGTGCGCACAGTTGGCCAGCAATAATGCTCCCTCTGCTGCACAGACGCCAAGTTCTTACCGCCCGATGACCCAGCCTCCTCCGCCTCATCGGAGCCGTGGTCGTGGCGCCCCGTCGGGTCCTTAAGACGAACCCTTCTCCAGCCTCGGTCTTTCATTGAGCCATTTTCATCCTGCGTTGCGGTCGGCTTCGACGTGGTGCAGGACGAGGATGGCCTGCACGATCGCGGTTGCTCGGCGTGGGCAGCGGCGCAGCTTGACCAGGATTTTCCAGGTCTTGAGTGTGGCGATCGCGCGTTCGCCTCGGGCGCGGATCTTCGCGTGGGCCCGGTTGACCGTCTTCTGCCGGTGTGACAGCTTCGGTCGGAAGCGGTGCCGCTTGAACGGGGTGCGCACGCTGCCGGGGGCGCCTTGGTAGCCCTTGTCCGCGAAGGTCATCACGTGGGCGCTGGTCAGGGCGTCGATGATGCCGTGGGTGCGGGCGGCGGTCAGGTCGTGCGTCGAGCCGGGCAGCGCGGCCGAGGCCCAGACGAGACGCCCGGCCGCGTCGGCGATGACCTGCACGTTCACGCCGTGGCGCTTGTGTTTGCCGGAGTAGTACGGCTTCTGGTCGGCGACCCGGTTGATCGGGATCAGGGTGCCGTCGAGGATTGCGTAGGCGAGCATCTGGATCCTGGTCATGGCCGTGGCCAGGTTGTCGGCGGTCGCGGCGAGCAGGTCGATGGCCTCGCGGACATAACGCCAGGCCGTCGTGATGCCAATCTCGAATCCGGCGGCCAGGCGGGTCAGGGTGTCGCCGTTGCGCAGGTGGGCCAGGGCGAGCAGGGCTTGCCGGCCGGGGTCGGGGCGTCGCCACCGGGACCGTCGCTGCTGGCGGCGGGTTCGGATGAGGGCGGCGAGGTGGTTCAGGCTGCGGGTGGACAACGGAATCGCGGCAGGGTAAGACGGCTCTTCGAAGTTAAGCGGGGTTGAGGTGTCCGCGGTGGCGTCGGGTGGTCGCGGTGCGGGTGCGTAGGCGCTGGTTTTCGGGGTTGCGGAAGCCGTAGGCGTCGCGGGCGACGGTCTTGATCACGCGGTTGGTGCCTTCCGATCCGGCGTTGGTGATTCCGGTGTGCAGGAATGCGTGGATCTGCGGCCACCAGGTCTCGATCGTGGTGGCGAGTCGGTGCAGTTCGGGAAGGTCGGTGGCGGCGCAGCGGGTGTAGAAGCGGTGCAGCAGTCGGTGGACGTGTTCCCGGTCGGGTTGGGTGCGGGCGGTCGCGAGCAGGTCGAGCAGGTCTTCCTTGGCGTTCCACGCGGTGAGGATCGGGGCGCCGATCGTGCTCGGGAGGGCATCGAGGGTGTCGACCAGGCGGTCGACGTGCTTGGCGGGCATCCGCGTAGCTGAGCGGGTCAGCCGGTTACGCATCCGCCATTCCGGGTCGGTGCCGCGGCCGCGGCGTCCGCGCTGGGTGAGGGTGACCCGGCGGCGGACCTCGGTGACGGCCCGGTTGGCCAACTGCACGACGTGGAAATGGTCGACGACCAGCAGCGCGTGCGGCAGCACCTGCCGGATCGCGGCCTTGAACACGGTGCACATGTCGATCGCCACCGCTTGGATCTGCTCGCGCCAGGCCGGTCGGCGGGCGGCGAGCCAGCCGGTGACCGCGGCGGTGGTGCGTCCTTCGACCTGGGCGAGCAGCCCCTGTCCGCCGGACAGATCCACGAAGCCGACGTGCCAGCGATCCGCCGTGACCGTCCAGGAGCCGGCTTGGGCGTTCCAGATCCAGTGCGGCTTTCCTCGCCGGACCTCGTCGATGCCGAGCACCGCGACCGGCTCCGGCTCGTCCGGCAACACCGCAGTGGCGTGGGTGGTGAACGCGGCCGCGACGACCGGCCAGGAGACGCCGTGATCGCGGGCCGACTGCACGATCGTGCGGCCAGCGTCGGCGACCGCAGCCCCGGCCGCCTGCCGTAATCGCAGGGTCAGCCGGGCACGGGCCGGCACCTGGGCGACCTGCTCGGTGAACGACTGACGCGGACAGGCCGGGGTCGGGCAGTACCAGCGCCGTTTACGCCAGCGCAGCCGCACCGGCCGCCCTGCGACCGGCAAGTCTCGCGGCCGGGTCGTTGTCCACTGCTTGACCCGGGCCGCCGGCTGCCCGCACTTCGGGCAGCATCGCGCCTGCTCACAACCGGTGGACAAGTCCACCACCGGGACACCGGTGGCGTCCAGCTCGACCCGCTCCACCACCAGGCCGTCCAGCCCCAGCAGCCGTGTCGTATCGTTGACCATGCTCGCAGCTCTTCACTTGTGACCATCCGAACTCGACACTCAGATGATCACCGATGAGCTGCGAGCCCTCTATATCCGGGTCGCCGTCACCCGCCAACCCCGCTCAACTTCGAAGAGCCGGTAAGACAGCACAGCGAGGCTCCCGGTTGGGGCATCTGATCTTGGTCGATTGCTGTCTTACCGGGAGCCTCGTCCTCCATGGACATCGGCCTCCCGAACCGCCCGTGACCTGCACCGTCACGATGAAAATGGCTCATGAAACGGCCGTGCCACCGTGAACTTACGGGGAAGACTTTTCGTTACACATGTTGTACTCCCATCCGTAATCAAGCGGGGCAGAGGCTAGCCCAGATTGCGATGCAAGCAACACCCTCGAAGGTATCGCCTGCATCGATTAAGACGAGTAATCCAGGAGGATCGGTGAACAAACAGCAAAATTCTGGGAACGAAAGCGCCGCACGGAGAGCCCGAATAAATAAAGCGAACCGCAGAATTCAAGAGCTTGATAACTTCATGGGACGCACCGGGCGAATTCCGTTACCACATGCGTTGGCAACACTGCAGGGCGAAGAGCAATTGAATGATCAACTAATGAGTTTCGGGCGGTCTGACAGCAACAATCGGCGCCTTCCTGCCTTTAGGGAACTGTTGGTTAAATACCGGATTCCCTACTATACTCACCCGAGTGGCGATGTCGTTATTCAGGCTGAATGGATAGAAAGCCAGTTAATGGTGTTTCGTAGCCATCGCACTCCCGCCCGTCTGGTGCCGGTGCAGGCGCCTTCGTCTGGACCCGCCCATCAGCAGGCGCCGGTGCCTCCAGAGATCGCCGAATGGCCCGCCAGATATAACCCGAACCCACCGCAATACGGACAAGATGTGCGCACTCGTTCGCAATTAGCCGGCCTCAGTTCAGGAACGGCCACGGCGTTGTACGGTGCATCAGTCAGCGCAGCGCCGCAATCCACGGCTGCCCCTTCGACGTCAGCGGCTTACGGGGCGTCGGGATATCCGCCCCCCAACTATTCTCATCCCTCATCGTCTCCCGCTGCACCGATGTATTGGGGCCAGCCGGCCGCCGCATCGGCGAGCCTTCGTTCTGGTTCCGCTCCTCATCCTTCCTTTTCCCAGAGTGGGACGGGAGGCGGGCATTCTGCAGCACAGCATGACACCATAGGTGGGCAGGGGCGCTACCGCTAACTGTAGAGGTGGGGGCCGCGCCGGGGACGGCCCGCACACCCGCGACCAGGGCCCCGGCAAAGTCGTGGGGTGCCCGGCTTGATGTGGTTGGTGTAGACGCGCCCTTGCTGGTGGTGGCAGGGCGGGCATGACCGGTTCAGATAATCATCGAGGTTCCTACGCCTTATCGATCGTCCGAAGTGAGCCATGCCCGCTTTGCCATCATCGCTGATCTCGTCCGTGTCCGACGCACCGGCTGTCACCGTGCACGAAGCCGCTGCTGGGCTGCCCGCTGCGTTGACAGGTCTGCCGGATCCTCGCGCCCGTCGCGGTGTCCGGCACCGGTTGACCGTGGTGGTGACCCACGGCGCCGGCAAAGTCGTCAGGTGATGCCGAGTAGGGCCAGCGGGCGGGTGCTGTCGCGGGCGTGATGCCGGTTGGCGGCGGCGATGTTGGTGACGTCAGCGGTGCGGCGGCCGGGCCGACCCCGGGGATCTCAAGCAGCCGGGCCGCCGCCGGGGCGAAAGGGGCCAGTTGCGCCTCGATCCGGGCGTCGACCTCGCGGATGTCGGCCTCGACCTGCTCGATCCGGGTGATCATCTTGCCCAGCAGGAACGCGTGATGATCGGTGAAATGACCGGTGAGAGCTTCCTGCAGGGCGGGGATCTTGCGGCGCAGGCTGGAGCGGGCCAACTCGGCCAGGGTGTGTGGGTCACGCTGCCCGGCGATCAACGCCGCCATCATGGCCCGCCCGGACGTGCCGAACAGGTCGCTGACCACGACCGACAGTTTGATCTGCGCGTCTTCGAGCAACTTCTCCGCCCGGTTGCGTTCCGCCCCCGCCTCAGCGATCAGATCGACCCGGTAGCGGGTCAGGTCCCGCAGCATCCGGATCGGCGCCGGTGGCACGAAACTCGGCCGGATCATCTGCCGTTCGGCGACCTTGCACAACCACACCGCGTCCAGCTTGTCGGTCTTCGGCCGGCCCGGTAGGTGTTTGACGTCGCGGGCATTGACCAGCCACACCTCGAACCCGTGCGCTTCCAACAGGTAGAACACCGGCTTCCAGTAGTCACTGGTGGCCTCCATAACCACCCGGGTTACCCCCAGCGCTGCCAGGCGCTCGGCCAGCCCGATCAGTGATCGGGTCATCGTCGGATAGGTCCGCACCTCCTGCAGCCGCCGTCCGGGCTTCGCCTCGTCCGGAACCCGTGCGCAGCACACCAACGACGCCTTGCCGATGTCCAACCCCGCCACACGCGTGATGATCTGCTCTTCATCCTGGGCCTGTTCCAGCAACCGAAACCCTCCCCACCAGCGCGAACATCAGGGCGGTCGCCCGTGGCAGCCACAGAACGGGTGAATCTAACTCGCGTGCTCGCAGCAACAGTGAAGGGCCCACAACGCGGCTACCAGCGTCCGACTAACCCACGACCTCACACGGACCAAGGAGCGACGACGTCAGCGAGCGACCGACACGATTTTCAGCCCGGAACGGGCCACCTCGCCAGAGGCGACAAGGACTAACCCGTCCCCCCCGGCCCCCCGGCCCCGGCCCCGCCCCGCCGCGTCGATCATGGAGTTGTGGTGCCCCATAAAAGTCGCGAAACGGTCTGTTGCGCCCACCACAACTCCATGATCGACGCGGACGAGGTCGCCTGGCGTCGGGGCCACTCAGGCACGCTGTCGAGTTGATGCCGTGGGCTTAATCGCTCGGCCCAGCCCGGCTCGGCTCAGCCCGGCTCGGCCTGCTTCGGGCGTGGCTTGGGTCAACCACGCTTGGATTCGTTAACGACAACAGCTCCAGAGGAGCAGCGACCCACACCCAGGGCGGGCGAGAGTGTCAGATGAGGGTGTTCAGCGCTTTTGCGTAGGTTTCCGGGATGTGATTGGGGCCGCCGGGGGTGAAGACGTCCGAGCTGGCCACCGCGGACCAGGCCGTCGCCGGCACCGCCTCCACCAGCGCTTGGATCACCGGGGCGTCGCGCCACTGGTCCTGTTCGGCGAGCAGGCCGAGGGCCACCACCGACTCCTCGACCTCGCCCACGCACTCGAACGGCTTGTGCCCGTCCACGCCGAGCAGTTCGCGGTAGCCGGGGATCTGCGACTCGTCGGCCAGCAGGTCACCGCCGAAGATGTGGGTCACGCGCTCGCGCGCCATGAACGGCGCCATGGCGAGGAAGACGAACCGGCACTTCGGGCAGTCACGGCACCAGCGCTCACTCGCGTCCCGCAGCTTGAACGCCTGGTTGCAGCTGGTCACCACGTCGTCGTACCGGGTGAACTCGGCGAACAGCCGGGCGATGTGCAGCTCGGACAGCGAGCGCAGCAGCGAGAAGTACGGTTGGGTCAGGCCGGCGTGCTCGGCCAGCGACGCCCGCAGCAGCCCCTCGGCCTCGACGCCCTTGGACCACTGGTGGTTGATCTCGTGGCCGTCCCAGACCAGGTTCGGGTCGGACGCCGAACGCTCGTTGGACATCACCACCGGACCGAGCCCGTGCAGCACGGCCGTGGCCACCGCGATCAGCGAGTTGATCGCGGTCACCGGGATGTGCCCGTTCAGCGCACCGGACGCGTTCAGGTCGAACAGCACCGGGTCGATGCGCCGCCGCGCGGCCAGCGGGGTCAGCCCGGACGCCTCGTTCACCGCGACGATCACGTGGTTCGGGTTGACCGAGAACGGCACCGGGTCCAGCTCGGCGCGGCGCAGCGCCTCCAGGCTCACGATCGAGTCCTTGCCGCCGCCGACCGCGGAGAGGGGGCGGCGGCCGGAGTCGTCGTACACCCGTGGCGGCTCCGGCGAACCGGCCGGCACCTCCGGGCGCAGCTGGAGCACGTGCGGCAGCTGGTTGCGGTACGCGTACTCCGCGAGGCCCTTGGTGTAGATGGCCGTGACGTAGTCGACGGTGGCCGCGCCCAGCGGTGCCGGCAGCACCAGTCGGGGAGGCGCGGCGGCCTTGTAGTAGCTGACCCCGGCGACCAGGTGCAGCACCTCCAGGACCCGGTTGAGGGTCGCCACCGTCTCGTCCGACGGTGGCTCCGCCGGCAGCGGGAGGGTGATCACCTCGGTGAACCGCTGCTCACCGGCCGGGCCGGTCAGGGCGTAGTCGAACAACACCTCGCCGGTGGCGAAGTCGATCGAGTAGGACGGGAACGTGAAGGCGTCCATCCGCCGGAGCTGCTCGTTGGGCACACGCCATACTAGGCCCTGGTTCGTCCGGCCGTGTCCGGACCGGGCCCGCCCTGCCGCCGCCGTGACCCCCGAGGAGAGCCCTGTGCGCCTGTCTGACCTGCGCGGACGTACCGTCGCCGTCTGGGGCACCGGTCGGGAGGGCCGGGCCGCTGTGACCGCGATCGCCG
Organism: Micromonospora sp. WMMD710; assembly: GCF_029626045.1. Taxonomy (NCBI): domain Bacteria; kingdom Bacillati; phylum Actinomycetota; class Actinomycetes; order Micromonosporales; family Micromonosporaceae; genus Micromonospora; species Micromonospora sp. WMMD710. The sequence continues at coordinate 957,683 of NZ_JARUBD010000001.1, forward strand.
CGCACGGCCCCGCCGAGCTGGTCGCCGTCGACGACAGCGCCAACTTCCTGTCGCTGCCCTGGGACGGCCCGCTGGCCGAGGCGGCGCCGCTGATCACCGGTGAGGCGGGCTTCGAGCGGCTGGCCGCCGCTGACGTGGTGGTCCGCTCGCCGGGCGTGCCGCAGACCCACCCGTGGATGGTCGAGCTGCGTCGACGCGGCGTGCCGGTCACCCAGGGCACGGCGCTGTGGATGGCCGACCACGCCGCCCGCACCGTCGGGGTCACCGGCAGCAAGGGCAAGAGCACCACCTCCAGCCTGATCAGCCACCTGCTCACCGCGACGGGCCGACCGAACGTCTTCGGCGGCAACATCGGCGTGCCCACCCTCGACCTGCCCGAGGCGGAGCTGTACGTGCTGGAGCTGTCCAGCTACCAGTGCAGCGACCTCACCGACTCGCCCCGGGTGGCGGTGGTCACCGCGCTCTTCCCCGAGCACCTGGATGCGCACGGCGGGGAACGGGAGTACTACCGGGACAAGCTCAACCTGCTCGCCCACGACCCGCAGACGATCGTGGTGAACGGCGCGGACCCCCGGCTCGGCGCCGAACTGGGGGACCTGCCGGCGGTGCGTGCCGGCCGCCCCGACACCACCCACGTCGCCACCGGTACGGACGGCACGCCCTGGTTCCACCTCGGCGACCAGCCGCTGTTCCCGCGTGCCGTGCTGCCGCTGGTGGGCCGGCACAACGAGGGCAACCTGTGCGTCGCCCTCGCCGTGCTCGACGCGCTCGGCGTCGACGTGGTGGCCGCCAAGGACCACCTCGCCGTCGCCGTCGCCGAGTTCCAGGGACTCGCCCACCGGCTCACCGAGATCACCGACCCGTCCGGGTTGACCTTCGTCGACGACACCCTGGCCACCAGCCCGTACGCGGCCATGCACGCCATCGACGCGTACGACGGGCGGCCGTTGACCGTGATCGTCGGCGGCACCGACCGGGGGCTGGACTACACGCCGCTGGCCGAGCACCTCGCGGAGCGCGAGCTGACCGTGATCGGTATCCCGGACAGCGGCGCCCGCATCGTCGAGGCGCTCGCCGGACTGCCCAAGGTCCGTACCGAGCTGGTCGACGACCTTGCGGACGCGGTCCGGTTGTCCCGGGAGGTGACGCCGGCCGGCGGGGTGGTGCTGCTGTCCCCGGCCGCGCCCAGCTACGGCCGGTTCCGCAACTTCGAGCACCGCTCCGAGGTCTTCGCCCAGGCCGTCGCCGACACCGCCGGCTGAGCTGGGCGCGGCGACACGGCAGGCTGAGCTGGGCCGTCGCCGACACTGCCGGGTGGCCCCGGTTCAGCGGAGGTCGTGCAGGGCGCGCATCGCGCGGATCGCCGAACGGATCTCCTGGAGGTAGCGCCCGGGCGTGAGGGTCTGCTCGGGCAGCACCGCCAGGTCGGCCAGCGTCGGGTCCACCCCGATCGTGTCGATGCCGCAGCCGTACGGCACGGCCAGGGTCCGCAGCGCGTCGCAGTGCTGGAACGGCACGTAGATCGGCGCGGTGACCATCAGCACCTCGTCGCCGCGGGCGAGCTGCGCGTGCCCGGCCCAGAACCGTTGCGTGTCGGCGGTGTGCGCGCGCCGCCGGTCCGGTTCGCTGGACGGCGCGGCGAGCACCCGCACCGGCGGCAGCCCGTCCGGTCGGTAGGTCCGCGACGACCAGGAGTGGTGCGGGTGGCCTGCGTCGACGCCGGCCTGCTCGGTCGGGGTGGTCACTCCGAACACCTGCCGGACCGCCGTGTCCAGCACGCCCACTTCGGTCTCGTCCGGCGGCAGCCCCGCGTCGGCCAGGGTGACCCGTTCCCACCCGGAGAGCGGTCGGAAGCTGCCCAGCACGGCGACCTCGCCCCGCACCGCCAGGCCGGCGCGCAGCAGGTGCGCCGCGTAGCCGACGCGCCGCACGCACGCGTGCGCCAGACCGCCGAGCACGACCAGATGGGCGTACGCCGACCGGGCCGGTGGCACCGGGTGGACGAGCCCGAGCGTGGCGGCGGCGTCGAGGACCAGCGTCGCGGTGGCCGGGTCGAGGTCCGGCTCGCGCGCGTCGGGTCGTTCCCGACCGTTTCGGAAGTCCCAGTGGCGGGCGGAGAAGTCGTCCAGGAACCCCAGCACCTCGGCGAGGTCGCCGGCCGGCCAGTCACCGCCGAAGTGTCCGACCAGACCGCGCAGCGGCGTGGAGCGTACCCACGCCTCGACGTCCGACGTGATCCGCTCGGCGACCGTACCCGTCTGCGCGTCCCGCACCTGCCGGATGCTACCGGGCCGCTGTTGTGGCTGGTGTTTACGCTGGTCGCAGCGGCTGATAGGGGGATTTCGATGACCCGTGACGTTGCCCGCCCACGACTGCGGGGCGGGACCTCCGCGAGCGGTTTCCTCCGGCTGGTGGCGCACACCGATCCGGTGGCGCTGATCGGCATCACGTTGTCGATCACCCTGAGCGTGTTGCTCGACTTGACCAACGCGGCCTCCGGGGTGGAGTCGCTGCTGGCCGGCCTGATGGGCATCACCATCTCGCTGCTGGTGGACTCGCTGGCCCGCGCGGAGCGCCGGTTCCACCTGCGGACGCTGCTGGACGGTCCACCGTGGCTCACGCGCACCGCCACGGAGGTGGTCGTCGCGATGCGGGAGGCGACCGGGCAGCACGCCGGCACGCGGGTCGCGGCGGAGGCGCAGCGACGCTACGAGCAGTTCCGGTTGGAGGCCGAGCAGTTGGCGCAGGGGCGCATCATCCGGCGGGGCGACGAGGACGAGGACCTGCTCGGCGCGACCCGTGCCTGCGCCCACCGGCTGGACGCGTTGACAAACGTGATGCCCCGGGCGAGTGGGGAGCTGAGCTGGTGGCGTAGCGAGATCGGCTGCCGCTACTGGGAGGCGAACGTCGAAGCCCTGCGACGGGGCGTCCGGATCACCCGGGTCTTCGTGTACGCCACGTTGACCGACGAGCTGTCCGACCTGGTCGGCCGGCAACGTGCGGCCGGGGCTCGGGTCGGTGTGCTGCCCTTCGGCGCGGTGGGTCCGCACCTCCTCGTCAACCTGACGCTCTGGGACTCGTCGAGCTGCTGGGAGGCCCGGATGACCGCCCACGGCGAGATCGGTGAGAACCAGTTCTCCGTCAACCGCGCCGATGTCGAACGACTGACCCGCGTGTTCGACGCCTGCGCGAGCATGGCGACCTTCGAGGACCCGACGCCGACGCCATGACGTGGAGCGCCGTCCTGCTGGTGACGGCCGTGGTCTGGGCGGTGAGCGTGATCCGCTCGGTACGGCTCCGGGCGCTGGTCTACAGCCTTCCGTTGCCGCTGACGCTGGCGCTGGTCACCACCGGGTACGGCGTCGACGGCGCGCAAGTGCTCGGCGTGCTCGGGCTCAACCTCTTCTTCGTCACCGTGGCGGTCACCCACCAGCGGTTGCGCTGGCCCATCCTGCTCGCCGACGGCGCGGGGATCGGCGGCTACGTGGCGTTGAGCGCCGGCCTGGTGGCCGTCGACGTCCCGTTCGAGGCGGCCCTCGCCGGCACGCTCGTGCTCTGGCTGGCGGCCATGCTGCTGCGCCGCCGTCGCGCCCGACCGGTCACCGTCACCGCTGACGGGTCAGCCGCAACAGGCCTGCCGGTGCTGCTCAAGCTCGTGGTGATCTTCGTGGGGGCGATCCTCACCGCGCTGCTCGGGGCCGTGTTGCGTGCGATGGTGGTGACGTTCCCGTACTCGGGGGTGCTGGTGGCCGTCGAGGCGCGACGCCAGTTGTCCGAGTTCACCGCGCACTTCGCCCGCAACAGTCTCGCGCTCGTCGCCTTCCTCACCGCGTACCACTACGTCCAGGACGTCTCGACGGCCGGCGCGCTGGGGGCCGGCTGGGCGGCCTTCGCGGTGGTCGCGGCCGTCCTGCACCTGCGGAGGCGCCCACGCGCGTCGTGACTGTCAGGTCCGGACCCGCTATGGGCTACAGAACGCGAAAGAGCCTCCGCATCCGCACCGCCACCACCCGCCGCCACCGCGGGCACCGCGGGCACCTCAACCCCGCCTAATTTCGAAGAGCCTCCATACCTCATCGTTCCGGCTCCCACAATAGCCATCTGTGAACGTCACACTGAATTGTCGAGCAGAAGTGGGCCGACTCCTGCCGGAACCCATACCAGATCAACCATTAAGTCGACCAGCTCCACGAGGAGCGCGAGTGCGGCTTGCACCGCCTGTCCAGTAGCAATATAGACCTCATTAAGTATTTATACATGGAAGTCGAGTTAACTTTTCCTAGGGCGCGCCGCACCGGGGAGAAGGCCTCGAATGACCGCTGCAACACAGGCTGGTGACTGCAATTGGATGTGAAGATTCTTGCACGGCTTGTTTTTCTGTTGCGCGGGCGGTCGCCGCCTGGTACCGGAGTGGTCCAGATGCAACTCGGAGCGTTACGGTGGCTCCTCCAATTTGTCGCATGCGCCGCTGGATAATGCGCCGCTCCCACTTTCAGGCACTGATTCTGCTGAATCAAAGTCCGGTGGTCCGCGTGTGCCTTGCTTGGGTGCGGATGACGCCCGCCTCGAAAACTTTCGGTATCTAGAAGATAAGGATCACTCACTCGTGTCTCACGATGCCGAGATTCGGCAGTTCATCGTCAGTACTTTCGCGCCAGACGTGACCGCCGACGAACTGTCGGCGGACTTGGACCTGTTGGACGCCGGCGTGGTCGACAGCCTCGGGTTGCTGCGACTCATCGCCTGGGTTGGCGAACGCTTCCTCATTCCGATCGAGAACCAGGACATCTCGCCCGCCCAGTTCAGTTCAGTGGCGTCTATCGCCGCCTTCGTCCGAGAGGCCGCCAGCCCCGTCTGACCAATCAATCGCTCCGCCGGTGCAATCGAGCCGGCAGATTCGATGAACGGTAGTTGACAGATAGGAGTACAACGATGATTGTCAAGACCAAATTCGAGGTTCCTGCGGTTGACTGGGGCAATGGAACCAGTTACCGGCTTCTCGTCGCCAAGGACAACATGGGCTTTGCCGTCGCTCACACCGTCGTGCGGGCCGGCTCGAAGTCGCCGTTGCAGTACCGCCGTCACCTCGAAGCCTGCTACTGCATCTCGGGCCGGGGGATGGTCATCGCCGGTGATGTCTCCTACGAAATCAAGCCAGGTGTCATCTATGCCCTCGACCAGCACGACGAGCACTTTCTGATCGCCGATCCAGAGGCGGATATGGAGCTGATCAGCGTCTTCAACCCACCGCTGCGGGGCGACGAGCGGCACAACCTTGACTCGGACGGTTTTTCCGAGTACTGATCGGAATTTTGGTATGGGTCGCGACCCGTCCCGCGACCCGCACCGAGAAATTATTCGGCATCCATTCATTAGGAGCATCGATGAACGAGTACGTCTCGCTCGCCGAAGAGGTCGCCGACGCACTCGCGTCTGACCGCCCAGTGGTCGCATTGGAATCCTCGGGTGTCGTACAAGGTCTGAGTTATCCGCTGAACCTGCAAACCGCGCTGGACATGGAAAAGGCCATTCGGGCGGGCGGTGCCGTACCGGCCCGTACCGGCATCGTCGATGGCCGGCTCGTCGTCGGCATGTCCGAAGCGCAGGTCGAGCTCTTCGCCACCACGCCAACCGTACCGAAGATCAGCACCCGGGACATCGGGCCGGCACTGGCCGGTGGTGGACATGGCGGCACTACCGTTTCGGCCGCCCTGGTCGCGGCCGCGCGGGTCGGCATCAAGGTGTTCGCGGTCGCCGGTATCGGCGGCGTACACTTCGGTGCTGAGCGAAGTCTCGATATCTCGGCGGACCTGCTCGAGTTTACCCGGCACCAAATCGCTGTCGTTTGTGCCGGCGCAAAGTCTCTACTTGACCCGGCGCTGACCATGGAATACCTGGAAACGGTCGGGGTGCCGGTGGTCGGCTACCGGTGCGACGACTTTCCCGCGTATTACAGCGTCTCCAGCAGTGTGCCCAACCCTCGTCGAATCGACGACCTCGAGGAATTGGCGGAGGCGATCCGGCTGCACTGGGCGATCGGTGGCGGTGCCGGTTTCCTGGTTACGCACCCGATCGACGAGACGGACGCGCTTCCCTCGGAGGAGATCTACGCGCTGGTCCGTGAGGTCCAGACCGAGGCGGAGGCTGCCGGTGTCCACGGGCCTGCGATGACTCCGTACATCCTGAGCCGGGTGTCGGCGGTGACCAGCGGGCGGACTGCCGCAGCGAACCGGTCGGTGCTGTTGTCCACCAGCGCCCTCGCCGCCGAGGTCGCGGTCGCCATAGGGGAGCGGTCATGAAGACCGCCATCCTGTTCGACGTCGACGGCACCCTGGTCGACACACCGGGCGCGATGACCTCGGTGCTGCGGACAGTCATCGCCGAGCACGGGCGCACCGCCAGCGACGAGCAACTGCGCCGGACCGTCGGCCGCCCGCTGGCCACCTCGTTGGCCGCTCTGCTGGAGCTGCCGGTTGACGGCCCCGAGGTGGGCCTAGCCGTCGACCGCGCCCGTGAGCTGTTCACCAAGAGGGTCATTCCATTCGCCGACCGCCTGGTCCTTCCGGGCGTGTCCGAGATGCTCGGCGTCCTCCGTGACCGTGGTCACCCGCTCGCGGTCGTCACCAGCAAGGTGCGACCCAGTGCGATCGAGCTCCTGCGGGCCACCGGACTGCTCGACCTGTTCGACACGCTCGCCTGCCACGGCATGGCATCGCGTGGGAAGCCGCACGCGGACCTGGCGTTGCTCGCCGCAGACACGCTCGGGGTACCACCTGCATGCTGCATCGTCGTCGGCGACGCGGTGGATGACGTCCGGATGGCGACCGCCGCCAACATGACACCGATCGGCGTCACCACCGGCGTCGCCAGCCAGGAGGAACTTCTCCTGGCTGGCGCCCGTGCGGTTTTCTCCGGGCCGGTCACGCTCGGACCGGCACTGCTGGTCAGTGAACCTGCTCGTTCTTTAGTTCCCTTAGACCCCACGCAAAGGTGATCCGAGCATGTCTACCACCCGTACTGGGACCGTCGAGAGAACGTCGGCAACAGCGGCGGCTACTTTGGCGATCCTAGCGATCGCGCAGTTCCTCATCGCTCTCGACTACTCCATCGTCTACATCGCCCTGCCACGTATCGGTGCCGCGTTCAGCCTGAGTGAGAGCGCCATCCAGTGGGTGGTGAGCGGATACGCGGTTTTCTTCGCGGGCTTCCTGATTGTTGGAGGGCGGGCGTCCGACCGATTCGGGCCCCGCAAGCTGTTCATCGCGGCGCTAGCCGCCTTCGGGATCGCCGCGCTCGCCGGAGGGTTGGCTACTGCGCCGGCGCTGCTGCTGGTCGCCCGCGCGCTGCAGGGCGTCGCCGCGGCCGCCCTACAGCCGGCCGTCATCGCTCTGATCAATACGTCGTTCGTCGCCGGTCCAGCCCGCAACCGAGCGCTCGGCGTCTGGGGTACGGTCGGCGCCTCCGGCTTGGCTGTAGGCGTGGTCGTCGGTGGGCTGCTGAGCACCGCTTCCTGGCGCTGGGTGTTTCTGATCAATTTGCCGTTAGCGCTGATCTGCGCGATCGGCGCGCCGCGGCTGCTGCCGCGGACGGGGCTGACCGGCACCAAGGCCAACCAGCTCAACATACCGAGTGCGATCCTGTGCACCGGCGCCGTGCTCGCCACCGCCCTCGGGTTGACCTGGGCTTCCAGTGACGGATGGGCGTACGGCGGCACGGTTGCCGCGCTTGTCCTCGCCGCAGTGCTGCTCGTCAGCTTTGTTCTGCGGGAACGGGGCAGCGCCAACCCGCTGGTCGATCCGCTGGTCCGCCGTACTCGGTCGCTGCTGGTTGGTTGCGGCGCGACCGCACTCTACATGGCGAGTGTCGGCAACCAGTTCTTCGTTCTGACGCTCTTGCTGCAACAGCTCCGGGGGTTCGACCCCATCGCGGCGGGGATGGCGTTCCTGCCGATGGCGGTGGCGATCGCGGTGGCGAACTCCGTGGCGTCCCGGATTGTCACCGCGCTCGGTGTCCGGCTGGCCCTGACCCTGGCCTTTCTTGGCAATGCGGTCGGACTACTGTTGCTGGCCATTCAGGTGCACGGCGAGAGCTACGTACTGCATCTATTGCCCGGGTTGCTGATCACCGGTCTCGCGCACGGTGTCACGTATGTCTCGATGTTCATTGCCGGAACGGCCGACATCGAGGACCGCAACCAGGGAATAGGAAGTGCCCTGATGACGACCTCTCAGTATATGAGCGGTGCCCTCGGGGTGGCGGTGCTCGTGCTGGTGCTCGGCGACGCCCCGGGTTCGGGCGACTTCGGGAAGGCGTTCCTCACCACTGCCCTTGCGGCTACGGCTGGCGCACTCCTGGTCTGGTTCGGTCTCCCTCGGCGCAACTCGACCCCGTCCGCACAGGACGATCGACCGGCGGGCGTGGGCGGTGACACGGCTGACGCGGTCGGGGTGAGCGTGGACCGGAGCGAGCCGTGAGAGCCGCTGCTTGGGCCGCTCAGCTCGGAGTGCTGGTGGTGCACAACGACCCGGTCGTGGAGGTCGAGCTGTGGAACCGGGTTCCGCCCGGGGTCAGTGTGCATGCCGCTCGCTTCGAGAGCCCGACAGCCACCGGTGCCGAATACACCTTCGAGACCTGGCAGCGACTGATCGGCCAGCCGGACGTTCGGCGGGGCTTGATCCAGCTTGGTCAGATGGACCTGACGGCGATCTGCCTCTGCTTCGCTTCGGCGAGTTTCTTCGGCGGCCTGGGGTTCGACGTTGGCTTCGACACGGCAGCGGCGGAATTGTCCGGCGGCACCCCGGTCTTCACGGCTGGAGAGGCGATCCGGGCGGGCCTGACCGAGGTGGGCATACGTCGCCCGCTGGTGGTCGCACCACCGTGGTTCACCGCGCCGACATTCGCGGCCACCGAGCGATATCTGGCCGCGGAGGGGCTGGAGGTGGCTGGGCTTGTCTCCTACCAGCTCGACACCGGCTGGGACACGTTCGATCGACACCAGATATTCGATCGGGGTGGCCGCTGGGTGGTCGACCCGGTCGAGGTTTGCCGGCAGGTCTCCGCCCAATTCCCGCCCGATGCCGACGGAGTGCTGATTCCCGGCAGCGGATTCCGTTCCTGGGACGCGGTGGCGCCACTGGAGGAGACGCTCGGCGTCCCGGTGGTCACCTCCAACCAGGCGTGCCTGCGACGGCTGTTGGCCATCGCCGGTATCGAGGAGGGCATCCCTGGCGGCGGCCGCTTGGTCAACGCTCACCGCTGACCTACGCACAGGACGAGGAGAATCATGCCCACCAGATCGTTTCGCACCGCGTTCACAGCGCAGGTGCAGGACAGACCCGACGACCCCGCCCTGTCCTGGGACGGTGGAGTCGTCAGTTACGGGGAACTGGAGAACCGGGTACGGGAGACGCGGCAGGCGTTGATCGCCCTGGTGCCCGACCCGACTCTGCCGATCTGCGTCCCGGCAGCTAAGTCGCCGGACACCATCGCGCTACTGATCGCGGCGATGGCGGAGGATCGGCGGGTGCTGCTGCCTTCGGCGTCCCTCGGTGCCGAGGCTCTCACCCGGGTCTGCTCGCAGGTCGGTTGTGCACACATCGTCGAGGCTGTTGCGGGTGAGACGACGGTACGACGCAGCGGCGCTGAGGGCCGGCCGATGCCCGGCGCTGGCCTACTTCTGACCACCTCTGGATCGACCGGCACGCCGAAGGTCGTCGAGCTGGCGGCAAAGGGAGTGGACGCGTTCCTCGCGTGGGCTTCGGCGAGCTTCGGGATCGCCGCTGGCACGCGGGTGTTGAACTACGCACCGCTCAACTTCGATCTCTGTCTGTTGGATGTCTGGGCCGCATTGGCCGTCGGCGCCTGCGTCGAGCTCGTCAATCCGGAACGGGCCGCCGACGGGGCCTGGATGGCGGCGTACTGCTCGGACCGGCAGCCGACGGTGGTGCAGGCGGTCCCACTGTTTTTCCGGCTGGTCACCGAGGGGGAGGACCGCTTCCCCAGCGTCCAAGATGTCCTGCTCACCGGCGATGTGGTGCCGCTTGCGCTGCTGGACAGGATCATTAGGGCGTTCCCGAACGCCCGGCTCTGGAACGTGTATGGCTGTACCGAAACCAATGACAGCTTCCTCTACCGGGTCGACCCGACGGAGGTGTCCGCACGGGGGGCGATGCCCATCGGTCACCCGATCGACGGCGTACGGGTGTCGATCCTTGCCGCCGACGGGTCCGAGGTGCTCGGCGAGGGCGCTGGCGAACTGGTAGTCCAGACGCCGTTTCAGGCTCGTGGATATCTGGGCGCCGGGGTAGACGGGCAGCGTTGGCAAGATGGCTGGTTCCGTACTGGCGATCTGGTCCGGCGCGATGGTACCGGGTTGGTCTTCCTCGATGGGCGTAACGACCACCAGGTCAAGGTGCGTGGGGTCCGGACGAACCTGCAGGAGGTGGAGCAAATCATGCTCGCTCATCCAGAGGTGATCGAGGCCGCCGTCGTGGCCATTCCGGATCCGCACGCGGGCAACGTTCTGCACGCGGTAGTTCGGCGGCGTGCGACGTCCCGGGTCACCGGGTTGCAACTGCGGATGCACTGTGCGACGGCGCTGCCCAGGACCGCGATTCCCGGCTCGTTCCGGCTGGTCGACGAGGCGCTGCCACGGACCTCCACCGGCAAGGTCGACCGGAAGGCCCTCATTGAGCGCAGCGGCCCTGCGGTGTCTGTGCCGAGCGAGCGGAGCGCATCATGATCATTTGGACCGAGGAGCAGCGTGAGTTGCGTGGTCTTGCCGAGGAACTGGGCGCGGCTGCGAGCGAGGGTCATCTCGAGCGCGACGTGAGGTCCGAGTTCGGCACCGAGGCATGGAAGTTGGTCCAGGAGAGCGGCCTGCTGGGCCTACCATTCGACGAACGCTGGGGCGGGCTAGGCCGCGACCTGCTCACCACGATGTACGTGTTGGAAGGGCTGGGCTACGCCTGCCGCGACGGCGGCTTCAGTTTCTCGGTCTCCACCCACCTGGTGAGCACTGGCGTCCCGCTGCAACGGTTCGGCTCGGTGGACCTCAAGCAACGTTACCTTCCCCGGGTCAGCGACGGCTCGATCATCGGGGCGCATGCGATCAGCGAACCTTCCGGCGGATCCGACGTGATGGCGATGCGCACCACCGCAGTTCGTGACGGTGACGACTATGTATTGAACGGCAACAAGACTTTCGTCACCAACGGGCCGATCGCCGACGTGTTCGTGGTGTACGCGTTGACCGGGAAGCGGGGCAATCCAGCCGCGCTGACCGCGTTCCTGGTGGACCGTGAGTCGCCGGGCCTCGTAGTGGGTCCGCCCATCGGCAAGATGGGCTTGAGTACCTCACCCTTTTCCGAGCTCTTCTTCGACGCCTGCCGGGTCCCGGTGACCAACGTCGTGGGGGCGCCCGGTGCGGGTTTTCTCGTGATGGACCACGTAATGAAGTGGGAAATTCTCTGCTCTTTCGTCATCAATCTCGGGGAGATGCAGCACCGGCTGGAGCGCTCGATTGAATATGCCCGCTCACGCGAGCAGTTCGGTCAGAAGATTGGCTCGTTTCAGTCGGTGTCGAACCGGATCGCAGACATGCACGTCGCGGTGGAGACTTCGCGGAAGTGGCTCTACGACACCGCACTCCGGCTCAGCAACGGTGAGAATGTCACGGTTGATGTCGCCGTCAGCAAGCTGGTCACCAGCGAGAGTAACGTGGCCACAGCGCTCGCTGCGGTGCAGATTTTCGGTGGGTATGGCTACACCAAGGAGTACGGCTTGGAGAAGGACCTCCGTAACGCGGTCGCCGGAACCATCTACTCCGGCACCTCTGATGTCCAGCGCCAACGAATCGCAAAGATGCTCGACCTCTAGCGCGGCCAGTAGCCCCGTCTCCGACCGCAGCGGCGGCCGACTGCCCATTGGAAACATGTTTCGGAGGACTCCGCTATGCCAGCACACGCCATCGACACTGCTCTACTCAAGCCGACCGAGTTTCTCGACTATGAGTCCGACGTCGTCCGCGACTTCGTCCGTCAGGCGTTGCCGGAGGGCGGCGCACAGATGACCCCGACCGAACGGGCGGTAGCCCTCTACTACGCCGTTCGCGACGGCATCCACTACGAGGTCTATGGTGCCGACCTGTCCCGACGCGGGCTGCAGGCCAGCTCGACCATCACCCGTGGCCAAGGCTTCTGCGTGCATAAGTCCATCGTGTACGCGGCTGCGGTGCGATCCGTCGGTATACCGAGCCGCATTTACTACGGTGATGTCCGGAATCACCTCGCCTCGCCCCGTCTGGAGGAGTTGATGGGTGGGAAGGTTTTCACTTTCCATAGCCTGACCACCGTGTTGCTCGAAGGAAAGTGGGTCCGGGCGACGCCGGTCTTCAACCGGCTGCTCTGCCAGCTCTACAAGATCAAGCCGCTAGAGTTCGATGGACGGACCGATTCGATGTACCACCCGTACGATGACGAAGGTCGCCGGCACATGGAGTTCCTTCGGGAGCACGGCGAGTTCGACGACGTGCCCTACGACATGGTTGTCGGCGGTATCCGCTCCGCCCACCCCAAACTCTTCGCCAGCCAGCACAGCACAGCCCGTGGTTCGTTGGTCGCTGACGCCACGATGCGAAAAGGGTAATTGGCAGCGAGCGCATATCCCGTCCAGCGCGGTGGCACCAGAGGTGGGACGCGGTCCGAGGGCGTGGGTCACTCCGCCGGTCGGCCGCGTCCCGCTTGGCAATCAGCCGTGCTATTGGGCGGACAACACCCGGGTTCTGGTCTGTCCGCCCGCTACCGTGCCACAAGGTCCGCGCGAATCGTGAGAGCGCGTGGCGGTGCCTGGCGCGACGTGGCCCCGCACGCGTTGCTCGGCGCGGCCGAGCGTCGGGTGCGAGGCGGCAGGGGTGTCCCGCTCCGACATCATTACTGTCAGGGTCGGGGGAAGAGGAGGGCGTGCAGGGCCGCCGGGTCGGTGACCTCGGGTAGGTCGCGGGCGGCGAGCCAGGCCGCCGCGGCCGCGCCGTCGCCGGCGGTACGCAGGAACGCAGACGGCCAGCGTCGACCGATCTCGGCGCGGACGGCGGTGGCGAGCGGAGTGTCCGCGGTGAGCAGTCCACCGCCGAGCACGAGCGGCGTCGTCGACTCCGCCGGGCGGATGCGGGTGACGCTCTCCGCCAGGAGCGCGGCGGCCTCGGCGATCAGGGCGGTGGCGACGGGTTCGCCGTCGGTCGCGGCCGTGACGACGAGTGGCGCCAGCCGGGCGAGGTCGATCGGCGGTCGGCGGGTGACTGCCTGGATCGTGACGTCCACGGTGTCGCGGGGTCGGGGGGCGACGACGGCGCTGCCCACCAGTTCGGTGAGCACGGCCGCGCCCAGCGCACCGGGGGTGTGACCGGTGTCCAGGTCGGCGAGGAGCCGGCGGACCGCCTCGCGGCCGAGCCAGAAGCCCGATCCGGCGTCGCCGAGCAGCCAGCCGTGGCCGTCGGCGACCCGGTCGAGCCGCAGGTCGACGACCTGCGCGGTGATCGCGCCGGTGCCGGCGATGAGGATCGTCCCGTCGGGCTCGGCGGTGCCGGAGGCGTACGCGACGAGGGCGTCGCCGTGCACGGCGTACGGGCAGCGCAGCCCGGCGTCGTGCCAGGCCTGGTCGAAGGCGGCTCGTCCGGCGGGGTCGGCGAGCAGTCGGGCCGCGCCGGCCAGCCCGATGGTGCCGGCGGCCACCCGGGTCGGGTCGACGTCGGCGAGTGCGGCCCGTAGCGCGGTCAGCACCTCGGCGGCGGCCCGTTCGGCGCCGTGGCTGGTGGGGTTGCCGCCGCCGGCCTTGCCGGTGCCGAGGCGTTCGCCGGCGAGGGTCAGGGCGGTCGCCCGGGTGGACGTTCCCCCGACGTCGAGACCGACCACGACGGTGTCGGACATCGGCACGGGCCTCCTTGCGCTGCGTGGTCATGGGCCTGTTCATGCTGGTCGGCGCACCCGTGAACGGCAAGATCCAGGCTCCGCGAGCGGCTGTGCGTCAGGTAACAGTTTGAAAACTTCGCCCACAGTCTTGACACGGAGGGCCGTTCAGTAAGAACTTTTACCACTAACAGTTAACAGTCTTTTCTTAAAGGTGAGGCGTCCCATGGTTGATCACGAGGTGGACACCGCCGCGGGGACCGCGGTGGTCGACGCCCACGCGATCGACCGGAGGAGCGCGGCCTCCGACGGCGTGCTGGCCCGGGTGCGCAACGGGCTCGGTGAGCTGACCGGCGCGCTGCGCCGCGTCGCCGAGCACGTGCTCAGCGACCCGGAGGCCGCCGCCCGCTCCACCATCGTCGAGCTGGCCGAGCGCAGCGGCACCTCACCGGCGACCATCACCCGGTTCTGCCGGGCGATGGGCTTCGAGGGGTACGCCGACCTGCGGCTGGGCATCGCCGCCGAGACCGGCCGGGCCCGCTCGGCCGGTTGGACCGTCGACATCGGACGGGAGATCCAGCCGGGCGACCCGCTCGCCCGGGTGCTCGACCAGATCATGGCCGCCGACACCCGGGCCATGCACGACACCGCAGCCCTGCTCGACCTCGCCGAGGTGGAACGGGCCGCCGTGGCGATCGCCGGCGCCACCCGGGTCAACATCTTCGGTGCCAGCGGCAGCGCGCTGGTCGGCGAGGAGATGCAGTTCAGCCTGCACCGCATCGGGGTGGCCGCGTGGGCATGGAACGACATCCACGAGGGGCTCGCCAGCGCGGCGCTGCTGCGCACCGGTGACGTGGCGCTCGGCATCTCACACACCGGGCAGACCCGGGAGACGATCGAGATGCTGGCCGAGGCCGGCAGCCGCGGCGCCACCACGATCGCGCTCACCGGCTTTCCCCGCTCGCCGTTGGCCGAGCTGGCCGACATCGTGCTGGTCACCGCCAGCCAGGCGACCACCTTCCGGCCGGACGCGCTCTCCGCCCGGCACCCCCAGCTGGTGGTGCTCGACCTGCTCTACATCGCCGTCGCCCAGCGCACCCACGACCGCGCCCACGCGGCCTTCCGGCGTACCGCGCAGGCCGTCGACGGGCACAAGGCCGCGAAGGGAGCCCTCTCATGATCAGCGCCCAGGGGTACGCGGACGCGGTCCGCCCCGTGCTCGACCGGCTGCTCGACTCCGAGGCCGACGGGATCACCCGCGCCGCCGACCTGATCGCCACCAGCCTGCGCGCCGGCGGTGTGCTCCAGGCGTTCGGCGCCGGGCACTCCGAGGCGTTCGCCGCCGAACTGGTCGCCCGCGCCGGTGGGCTGGTCCCCACCAACCGGCTCTCGGTCCGGGACCTGGTGGTGCACGGCGACGCCCCGCGCGACGTGCTCGCCGACCCCAAGCTGGAACGCGACCCCTCCATCGCCCACCAGATCTACGCGCTCGCGGCGCCCCAGCCGCGCGACGTGTTCGTGGTGGCGTCCCAATCCGGCATCAACGGCTCGGTGGTCGAGCTGGCGGCGCTGGTCACCGAGCGCGGTCACCCGTTGATCGCGGTCACCTCGGTCGAGCACACCGCGCGGGTGGCGCCACGGCACCCGTCCGGTCAACGGCTCGCCGACCTCGCCGACGTCGTGCTGGACAACGGCGCGCCGTACGGCGACGCACTGCTGCCGCTCGAGGGCGGCGGCGCGGTCTGTGCGGTCTCCTCGGTCACCACGGCGCTGCTGGCGCAGTTGCTGACCGCGGAGGTCGTACGACGGTTCCACCAGGCCGGAGAGGTGCCCCCTATCTACCTCTCCGCCAACGTCCCCGGCGGGGACGAGCACAACATCGCCCTCGAGTCGCGGTACGCCGGGCGTCTCCGGCGCACCGCCTGACCCGACATTCCACAAGGAGAGACGACGATGTCGATTACCCCCGAACACCCCGCCGCACTCGACCGTCGCACGGTGCTGCGTCGCGCCGCCGCCGTGGGCATGCTCGCCACTCCGGCCATCGGACTGCTCAGCGCCTGCGCCACCAGCGGCGGCGACAACGACAACGAGCAGGCCGCCGGCGGCACCAAGAGCGAGAAGAACCCGCTGGGCGTCAAGGAGGACGCCCCGATCGAGGTGGTCATCTTCAACGGCGGCTACGGCGAGAAGTACGCCACCGACGTGCACGAGCCGCTCTACAAGAAGGCGTTCCCCAAGGCGGAGATCAAGCACCAGTCCACCCAGGCCGTCTCCACCGTGCTCCAGCCGCGGTTCGCGTCCGGCAACCCGCCGGAGTTCGTGAACAACTCGGGCGAGAAGCTGATCGACTTCGGCGCGCTGGTCGCCGACGGTCAGCTCCAGGACCTGACCGAGCTGTGGGACGCCCCGTCGGTCGACGACCCGGCCAAGAAGGTCCGCGACACCGTGGTGCCCGGCACCGTCGAGGCGGGCTCGTTCAACGGCAAGCCGTTCGTCCTGTACTACGTCTCCACCGTCTTCGGCCTCTGGTACTCCGGCAAGCTGTTCAAGGACAACGGCTGGGCGCCGGCGAAGACCTGGGACGACTTCATCGCCCTGCTCACCAAGATCAAGGCCAAGGGCATCACCCCGTACGGGTACGCCGGGGCGAACGCGGCCTACTACCAGTGGAACGTGATCCTCACGCACGCCGCCAAGATCGGCGGTACGGACGTGCTGAAGAACATCGACAACCTGGAGGACGGCGCCTGGCAGCAGGACGCCGTCAAGCAGGCGGCCACGGCGTGGGCCGAGGTCGGGGCGAAGTTCAGCGACAAGAGCTTCGAGGGCCTCAAGCACACCGACGTGCAGCTGCGGCAGAACCAGTACAAGGTGGCCCTGTACCCCAGCGGTGACTGGCTGGAGGGCGAGCAGAAGAAGGACACCCCGGCCGGCTTCGACTACCAGCTCATGCCGGTGCCGAGCATGTCCGCCTCGGACAAGCTGCCGGCCACGGCGCTGCGGGCCACCGCGGGTGAGGGCTACTTCGTCTCGGCGAAGAGCAAGAACCCCAAGGGCGGCCTGGAGTACATGCGCCAGATGCTGTCCACGGCGGGCGCGAAGGGCTTCACCGAGGTGGTCAAGGCCCCGACCGTGGTCACCGCCGGCTCGGAGGGCTTCGCCTTCCCGCCCGGTGTGGCCAGCTCGCAGGCCGCTCTCAAGGCGGCCGGCCAGGACGTGTTCAACCTGTACTTCGACGGCTGGTACAAGGAGCTCGACACGGAGGCGCGGACCGCCACCAACGAGCTGATGTTCGGCCGGATCAACGCGGACGCCTTCGTGGAGCGGATCCAGAAGCGCGCCGACGCGATCAAGAAGGACAGCTCCGTCGCCAAGTTCAAGCGCTGATCGATCGGAGCGTAGAGGTCATGCGGCACGGCAAGTATCCATTCGTGATCGGGTTCCTGTTCGCCCCGGTCACGCTGTACGTGGTCTTCGTGATCGCGCCGTACGCGCAGGCGTTCCAGATCTCGATGACCAACTGGCGGGGGCTGTCCGCTCCCCAGTGGGTGGGCTTCGACAACTACCGGAGGCTGCTCGACGACGGCAGCTTCCTGAAGGCGGTCCAGCACCACGCCGTACTGCTGCTTGCCCTGCCGCTGATCACCATCGCCATCGCGCTGTTCTTCGCCTTCCTGCTGAACGTGGGCGGCAAGAGCAGCGGGGGGCAGCGCCAGGGGGTCTGGGGGGCGAAGTTCTACCGGGTGGTGTTCTTCTTCCCCCAGGTCCTGGCGGTGGCGATCATCGCGGTGCTGTTCCAGATGGTGTACCGGCCGAACGAGTCCGGCCTGATCAACGGCGTGCTGATGAAGCTCGGCCTGGATCCGATCCTCTTCCTGGTCCGCCCGAACCTGGCCCTGTGGTCGATCATCGCGGTGCTGGTCTGGCAGGCGGTCGGCTTCTACGTGGTGCTCTTCTCGGCGGGGATGGCCTCCATCCCCGGTGAGATCTACGAGGCCGCCGAGATGGACGGGGCGAGCAAGGTGACCCTGTTCTTCCGGGTCACCCTGCCGCTGCTGTGGGACACCCTCCAGGTGGCCTGGGTGTACCTCGGCATCGCGGCGTTCGACGCGTTCGCCATCGTCGCGGTGCTCTCGGTGGACGGTGGCGGCCCGGACGGCGCCACCACCGTGCTGGCCATGGAGATCTACCGCAACGCGTTCGTCTACTCGAAGTACGGCTACGCCTCGGCGATGGGTGTGGCGCTGTTCTTCCTCACCATCACGTTCGCGGCGCTGACGCTGCGGCTCACCAAGCGGGAAAGCGTGGAGTACTGATGAACCCGCAGTCGACGCTGCCGCCCACACCGGCGGCGCTACCGCCGAAGACCGGCGACCCGGACGCGAACGCCCGGCGGGGGCGCAAGGGCCCCCGTTCGGAGGTACGGCTCCTCGCCGGCCTGGGGCACGTCGCGCTCGCCGTGTGGGCGGTCATCGTGATCGTGCCGATCCTCTGGACGTTCCTCGCCGCGTTCAAGAACACCTCCGAGATCTTCAGCAGCCCGTGGACGTTGCCGGCGGAGCTGCGGTGGGAGAACTTCGGGCGGGCCTGGACCAAGGCGAACGTCGGCCGGTACTTCCTGAACAGCGTGATCGTGGTGTCGTGCAGCACGTTCGGCACCATGCTGCTCGGCTCGATGGCCGCGTACGTGCTGGCCCGCTACAAGTTCTGGGGCAACCGGGCGATCTACTACCTGTTCGTCTCCGGGTTGGCGTTCCCGGTCTTCCTGGCCCTGGTGCCGCTCTTCTTCGTGGTGAAGAACCTGGGCCTGCTGGACACCCACACCGGTGTGGTGCTGGTCTACATCGCGTACTCGTTGCCGTTCACGGTGTTCTTCCTGGCGGCGTTCTTCAAGACGCTGCCGACGTCGGTGGCCGAGGCGGGGATGATCGACGGCTGTGGGCACACCCGGCTGTTCTTCCAGGTGATGATGCCGATGGCGAAGCCGGGCCTGATCAGCGTCGCGATCTTCAACATCATCGGTCAGTGGGCGCAGTACCAGCTGCCGCTGGTGCTGCTCTCCAACGCCAAGGACAAGTGGGTGCTCACCCAGGGCATCGCCGACATCTCGGTCAACGCCGGCTACGAGGCCGACTGGTCCGGGTTGTTCGCGGCGCTGACCATCGCCATCCTCCCGATGATCATCGTGTACGCGGTGTTCCAACGCCAGATTCAGGCCGGCCTCACCTCCGGCGCCGTGAAGTAGCCCGTCACCGCTCGTCGGCCTGGCCGTGCCAGGAGTGCCAGAGCGCCGCGTACGCCCCGTCGGCAGCCACGAGGTCATCGTGGCTGCCGATCTCGGTGATCCGGCCGTCCGCCAGCACGGCGACCCGGTCGGCGTCGTGCGCGGTGTTGAGCCGGTGCGCGATCGCGATGACGGTACGACCGACCAGCACGGCCGCCAGGGCCCGCTCGGTACGCCGGGCGGTGCTCGGGTCGAGCGCGGCGGTCGCCTCGTCGAGGATCAGGGTGTGCGGGTCGGCGAGCACCAGCCGTGCGAGGGCCAGCTGCTGCGCCTCGGCGGCGCCGAGTTGCCGGGCGCCGTCGCCGAGAGCGGTGTCCAGACCGTCGGGCAGTTCGGCGTACCAGTCGGCGCCCACGGTGGCCAGCGCGGCGCGCATCTGCTCGTCTGTGGCGTCCGGTGCGGCGAACGACAGGTTGTCACGGACCGTACCGATGAAGACATGGTGCTCCTGGGTGACCAGGGCGATCCGGCGGCGACGTTCGGCGGGGTCGAGGTCGGTGACCGGGCGACCGCCGATGCTGACGACGCCGCGGCGAGGAGCGTCGATCCCGGCCAGCAGCCGGGCCAGGGTCGACTTGCCGGCGCCCGACGGGCCGACCACGGCCAGCCGCTCACCGGGCTGCACCTCCAGGTCGATGCCGTGCAGCACGTCGTGCCCGCCGGCGTAGGAGAACCGCGCCCCGCGCACGACGAGCCGCTGGCCGCGGGAGGGGGCCGTGGTGCCGGGCGGCTCCGGCGGAACCAGGCCGACGCCCAGCACCCGGGCGAACGACGCGAAGCCGCGCTGCGCCTGCTCGGTCCACTGGAGCAACCGGTCCAGCGGTTCGATGGCCTGTTGCAGGTAGAGCGCGGCGGCGACGACCGCGCCGAGCGAGACCATGTCCCGGGAGAGCAGGTAGCCGCCAACGAGCAGGACCATGGCGACCGGCAGCGGATAGCTGGCCTCCACCACCGAGAAGAACACGGTACGCAGCGCGAGGGTCGCCCTCCGGGCCTGCCACACCCGGGTGACGCGGGTGGTGCCGTGCCGGACCCGCTCGTCGGTCAACCGCAGCGCCTCCACCGTGCGGGCGCCCTCGGCGGTGGTGGTCAACGTCTCGGTCAGCTCGGCCGACTCCGCGCCCTCACGGAGGTACGCGGGACTGGCCCGGCGCAGGTACCACCGGGTCACCGCCACGATCGACGGCAGCCCGGCCAGCGCCGCGAGCCCGAGCAGCGGATGCAGCAGGAACACCGCCCCGAACAGCAACGTCAACTGCACCGTGGCGATGACGATGGTGGGCACCACGTCACGGACGGTGGTGCCGACCGTCGCGACGTCGACCGAGCTACGGGTCGCCAGGTCGCCGGAGCCGGCGCGCTCGACGACCGAGACCGGCAGCCCGAGCGTTCGGGTGACGAACTGCTCGCGCAGCTCGGCGACGGCCCGTTCACCGAAGCGGTGGCCGGCGTACTGGGCGAACCGGGAGAGCAACGCGCTGGCCAGGACGCAGCCGGCGATGGCCAGCGCCAGCCGGTCCACCGTGGCCACCGTGGCACCGGCGGTGACCCGGTCGACGATGGTGCCCAGCAACCAGGGCGGGGCGAGCCCGGCGAGCGCGGCGGCGCTGTGCAGCACCAGCACGACGCCGACGGCCCGGCGATGCCGGCTGATCATGTCCCGCAGGGCGCGCCGTACGGTGCCGCGGTCCGCGACCGGTAGCCGGTTCACCGGTACGCCTCCTCGGCGTCGGCGGGCCGCCCCGCGCCGGGATCGTCGCTGCCCCGGGCCACCAGGTGCCGGTAGCCCGGATCCTGGTCGAGCAGGTCGGCGTGGGTGCCGGTGGCGGTGATCCGGCCCGCGCTCAGGTGCGCGACCTCGTCGGCGCGGCCGAGCAGCAGCGGCGACGTGGCGAGCACCACGGTCGTCCGCCCGGCCCGTGCGGTCCGCAGCCGTTCGGCGATCCGCGCCTCGGTGTGCGCGTCCACCGCCGACGTCGG
Source organism: Micromonospora sp. WMMD710 (assembly GCF_029626045.1). Classification (NCBI taxonomy): domain Bacteria; kingdom Bacillati; phylum Actinomycetota; class Actinomycetes; order Micromonosporales; family Micromonosporaceae; genus Micromonospora; species Micromonospora sp. WMMD710. The sequence goes on from NZ_JARUBD010000001.1 coordinate 978,851, forward strand.
GTCGACGAGGATCAGCACCTCCGGCTCGACGAGGAGCGCCCGGGCCAGGCGTACCCGTTGGCGCTGACCACCGGAGAGCGTCCGGGCCCGGGCGTCGAGCGGGGTGTCCAGCCCGTCCGGCAGGGCGTCGACGATGTCCTGGGCCGAGGCGGTCCGGAGGGCGGCGCGGATCTGCTCGTCGTCGGCACCGGGGCGCAGGATGTCGCGCAGCGTCCCGGCGAAGAGGTACGAGTCGTGGTCGGCGACCAGGATCCGGGCGCGGACCTCGTCCAGGGCGACCCCGGTCAGCGGTACGCCGCCCCAGGTGGTGTCGCTGACCACGTACCGGCCGAGCCGGTCGGCCAGCGCCTCGGCCGCCGCCGGGTCGTCGACGGCCACGCCGGTCAGCCGGCCGGCGCGTACGGTCAGCCCGGTCACCGGGTCGTGCAGGTCGGCGGGACCGGTCGGAGCGGCCACGGCGTGCGGGTGGCGTGCGTCGGGGACGCCCCCGGGCCAGCGCCGCCCCGGCCCGCCGACGTCGTCCGGGCCGAGCCTGAGCAGGTCGGCGATCCGTCGGGCGGCGACCCGACCCCGGATCAGCTGGTGACTGCCCTCCAGCAGGAACCAGACCGGCACGATCAGGGTGGCCACGTAGCCGTAGACGGCGACCAGTTCACCGATCGTGACGTCACCGGCCACCGCCATCCGGGCCGTCAACCACACCACCGCCGCCAGGAACAGGCCGGGGATGGCGACGGTCGCCGCGTCGATCCAGCTGACGACCGCGCCGACCCGGTACCCCTCGGCGCGCAAATCCTGCGATCTGGCCGCGTACCGGCGGGCGAAGAGCTCCCGGCCGCCCACCCCGGCGAGCACCCGCAGGCCAGCCACGATGTCGCCGGATCGGGCGGTGAGCGCGCCCTGCTGCCTGCGGTAGACCGATTCGGCGCGCTCCAGGCGGCGCAGCAGCGGCCCGACGACCAGCCCGACCGCCGGCACCCCGAGCAGCACGCAGAGCGCGAGCACCGGCGAGATCGACCAGAGCACCACGGCGATGACCGCGTACGCGACGACCGCGCCGACCCCCGGGCCGGTCAGGGTCAGCACCTGCGCCGACCAGTCGATGTCGGAGCCGCCGACGGTGGACACCTCGCCGGCGGCGGAGCGGCGCGGCAGCGTCGCACCGACCCGGGACAGCTGGCGCAGCAGGACCTCCGCCGAGCGGGCCTTGGCGTCCTCCCGGATGAAGGTCATCGTGCGGTGCCGCATGATGCCCAGGTAGGACAGCGCCACCCCGGCCACGATGATCGCCGCGACCCAGAGCGCCAGGGCGCGGGTGTCGCGGGCGCGCAACCCGTCGTCGACGGCGCGATAGATCAGGTAGGGCCGTGCCGACAGCCCGACCATCCAGGCCGTCCCGAGCAGGCTGCCGCGCAGCACCCGCCAGGGCTGGCGGCGGACCAGCCACCACAGGTACCGCATCGGACCGCGCGTGTCGGGAGTGCCGGGCTCGGAATGCGGGATCTGCGGAGGCACCCGACCACGCTACCGAGCGCCCGGCCGACCCACCGACCCGTTTACCTGTCGCAGGGGGAAGGCAGAATCACATTCGTGCTGGTGGCGGTGGTGGCAGACAAGCGTGGCGGGGGAGACCTGCGTCCGCTCGACGCCGCCGGTCGGCCGGCCGGCCCGATCGAGACCGTCAGCGACCTCGCGGCGGCGATGGCCGCACGGGAGGCCGCCGAGCATCCGCGATGGGTCTGGGCCGGCGCGGGCGCGATCTATCCGGCGCTGCTGCGCGCCGGCGTGCGCGTCGAGCGGTGCCACGACGTGGAGCTGACCGAGGCGCTGTTGCTCGGGCACGCGGGCCGCTGGGGCGAGCCCCGCTCGCTGGCCGCCGCCTGGGCCCGACTGACCGGCGGGCCGGTGCCGGCCGACCCGCCGCCGCGCGCCGCCGCGCCCCCCGGGCACGGCCAGGGCGCGCTCTTCGACACGCTGCCCGGCCCGCCGGGCCCGGGCATCGAGGCACTGACCCAGGTGTACGCCGACCAGCTCGCCCGGGTCGCCACCACCGAGCACCCGGGCCGGTTCCGGTTGCTGGTGGCCGCCGAGTCGGCCGGCGCGCTGATCGCGGTGGAGATGGGCGTCGCCGGGCTGCCCTGGCGGGCCGAGGTGCACGACGCGATCCTCGCCGAGCTGCTGGGTGAGCCGTCCCCGGTGGGCGGCCCGCCGCGGCGGTTGGCCGACCTGGCCGGCCGGATCGCCGACGCGTTCGGTGTACGCCACCTGCACACCGACTCCCCGGCGGAGCTGCTGAGGGCGTTCGCCCGGGTCGGGGTGGAGCTGCCCAACACCCGCGCCTGGGTCCTGCGCGGCGTGGACCACCCGGCGGTGCCGCTGGTGCTGGAATACAAGGAGCTCTACCGGATCTGGACGGCACACGGCTGGTCCTGGCTTGAGCAGTGGGTGCGCGACGGGCGGTTCCAGCCGGAGTACGTGCCGGGTGGGGTGGTGTCCGGCCGCTGGGCCACCCGGGGCGGCGGGGCGTTGCAGATCCCGAAGGTGATCCGCCGCGCGGTGGTGGCCGATCCGGGCTGGCGGCTGGTGGTGGCCGACGCCGGCCAGTTGGAGCCGCGCGTGCTGGCGGCGGTCTCCGGTGACGCCCGGTTGGCGGCGGCCGGTGGTGCCGGCGATCTCTACGCCGCGCTCGCCCGGGACTCCTTCGGTGGTGACCGGGCCCGGGCCAAGGTGGCGCTGCTGGGTGCCATGTACGGGCAGACCGGCGGGGCGGCGGTGCCGGCGTTGGCGGTGCTGAAGCGCAGCTACCCGACGGCGTTCGGTTTCGTCGAGGCGGCGGCACGTACCGGCGAGGCGGGTGGGCTGGTGCGTTCCTGGCTGGGGCGGACGTGCCCGCCGGGGACGGCCGGGTTCGGTGATCTCGACGACGCGTCGGTCGATCCGGACGGGGCGGTCGATCCGCAGGGTCCGCGGGCGCGGGCCGCCCGGTCGAGGGGCCGGTTCACCCGCAACTTCGTCATCCAGGCCACGGCCGCGGAGTGGGCGTCGACGTTGCTGGCGACACTACGGACGGAGCTGTCCGGCAGCGAGGCCGAGCTGGTCTTCTTCCAGCACGACGAGGTGGTCGTGCACGCCCCGGCGGGCGAGGCCGAGGCCGTCGCCGAGGCCGTCAACCAGGCGGGGGAGCGGGCGTCGGCGTTGCTCTTCGGTGCGACGCCGGTCCGTTTCCCGCTGGATCTGTCCATCGTCGACTGCTACGCCGACGCGGCCTGACCGGCGGTGCCGTCTCGCCGGTGATCGACCTGAGGTCGCCGGGATGTGTAACGGTTGCACTATTTCTCCTTTTCGCCCCGCCACCCGCGGGCGGCCGTCCTCGTTGCAGTGTCCGTAGGAGGGGCCGACCGGTCACGGTCGGTTCCGTGCTGGAGGGGGCGCAGCTGAACCGCATCGCAGCAATGATCATCGCCGCAGGCGGGGGACGACGGATCGGTGGTCCCGAGGCACTGCTGCACCAGGGCGAGAAGCCCCTGGTCAACCAGATGATCGACACGATGACCGAGGCCGACTGCGAGCAGATCGTGGTCGTGCTGGGCGCCGCCGCCGAGCAGGTCCGGGAGACCGCCGACCTGGGCAAGGCCACCGTTGTGATCAACAAGGCGTGGGGCACCGGGGTCGGCTCGTCGATCCGGGCCGGCCTGGCCGCGATGGACGACGAGGGGATCGAGGCGGTGGTCGTGGTTCCGGTCGACATGCCGGGCCTGACCCCCGCGGCGGTTCGCCGGGTGACCGCGCTGCCGTACCCGGACGTGCTGGTCTGTGCCACCTACGACGGGCTGCGCGGCTACCCGATGCTGTTCGGCCGCCGGCACTGGCCCGGCATCGCCACCCTGGCCAGCGCCGACGTGGGCGCCCGACCGTACCTGCTGGCTCACAAGGACCAGATCGTCGACATCGCCTGCGACTCGGTGGCCGACGGCAGCCGGGTCGACACCCCGGAGCTGATGGCGCTGTACGGCCTGACCGTCCCGCCGCAGCGGGTAGGTGTCTGAGCGGTGCCAACTGGTCGGGGTTGCGGTCTTGCCCATCAGCCACCCGCTGATGATGGCCTGGGCCCTCAAACGTAGGCGGCACTGTCGGCAAGCTGACGGCATGGCTCCGTGGGATTGCCTCGGCACCCGCCCGGCCGAACTGCCACCATGGCGTCCAGTCCGTCCAGTCTGTCCAGTCCGTCCAGACGGGAGGCGACGTGGCACCACTGCACCGACCGAGCCTGTTGATCGGCGCTGCCTCGGCCGTTGTGGCCCTGGCAGTCGTGCTGCTGCTGGCAACGCCGGGCTTCGCGGTCACCTGGCCCTGGGGTCCGCCGAGCAACAAGGATCCGCAGACCGTGATGGTCAGAGGCTCGGTCTCATGCTCGTCGGTAACGAGCCTCTCGGACGGCTACGGCGGCAGCCCAGCCCTGCTCAAGATGAGCGATGGCAACGTCTCCAAGACCCTGCACTACCCGTTCAAGTTGCAGCATTCGCGATTCGGATCGATCTACCGCCCGCCCTACTTCACCGGCTACGAATTCATGGCCACTGTCCCGGCGAAGTCCGACAAGACCACGATCAAGTGGAATTTGGAGTGCCGCGATCAAAACGGCAAAGCCGGCTCCAAACACAACGGCGCCTTCAGCGTCGGTCGCAAGGACCTGTCCCGCACCATCTGCTCCTACAGTGGCCTGACCAACCCGTGCAGTGGCACCGAAATCCGCGAAAAGTCGGCCGCCTGCGCCTTCAGCGTCCTGACCGCGGGACTCGACAATGACGCGCTCAGCTTGGCGGTAGTTATGGACGACGCCCAGAATGGCTGGTCCCTGCAGGACTATCTGAACAGCGCGGGTCTGGCTCATCCGCTGGTCGGCCTGATCGTCGGCTGCGCCCCGATCGTCCTGCCCAACGCCAACCCAGCGCCGACCGTCAAGCCGACGGCGGCCGCCCCGCTACCGACGCTGACCGTGCCGCCGCTGAGGCCGCTGCCGACCACCCAGACTCCGAAGCGGCAGACGCCGCCCCAGGCACCCTCGCCGCCCCCGCCCCCGCCACAGGCTCCGGTCCAGGTGGCCCTGACCGTCCACAATCTTGCCACCAGGGGTGCTACCGGCATGGGCGAGGACCCGGTGCCGGCCTACCTGACCACCTACCCGGAAAGGTCGTGCAGCAAGAAGGGCTGCAACATCGGCGGAACCGATCGGCGTACGGGCGACACCTACAAGCCGGCCGTCTGTCAGACCCAGGGCCCACGCACCACCAACGGCAACGACTCCGACCCGGCCGACGACACCAACCCGCAGCTGTACACCTCGACCCGGTACTACGGCGTCCGGTTGGACGGCCGCGTCGGCTACATCTCCGAAGTCTGGATCCAGCCCAGCCAGCGGGGCGGTCTCGGTCTGCCCCAGTGTTGACCTTGGGGCTGGACTGTCCTTGATCGTTGGCAGCTGAGCGACTCGACGCGCCGAGCGCCGCACCGCTGAGCTGCCACCGATCGCCGTTTCGATCATGAGTGGCAGGGCGGCTGGGCGCTCCCGCGCCGGCAAGCCTGGTGGACGATCGTCGTTCAGGCTTGCCGGCGCGGAGAGATCGTTAATCTACCGGCTGGTCCAGCTCGCCGGTGGCGGCGAGCCGCTGGTACCAGTGGGCGCTGTCCTTCCAGGTACGGACCTGGGTGTCGTAGTCGACGCGGATGATCCCGAAGCGGCGGTCGTAGCCGTAGCCCCACTCGAAGTTGTCCAGCAGCGACCAGACGAAGTAGCCCCGGACGTCCGCGCCCTGCGCCCGGGCGTCGGCCATCGCGCCGATGTGCCGGCGCAGGTAGTCGATGCGCCGATCGTCGTGGATCCGGCCGTCGGCCGACACCACGTCGTCGAACGCCGCGCCGTTCTCGGTGATCATCATCGGCTGGCTCGGGTACTCGCGGCGCAGGCGCAGCAGCAGCTCGGTCAGCGCCGGCGGGTCGATGTTCCACCCCATCGCCGTGTACGGGCCGGGCTGCGGCAGGAAGTCGACGTGCTCGGCGGCCACCCACGGCGTCGAGGTCGAGGCGCCGTGCCCGTCGGCGTCGGAGCGCGGCGACACCCCGTCCCAGGCCCGGACGAGGGTGCTGGAGTAGTAGTTCACCCCGAGCACGTCCAGCGGCATCGCGATCAGCTTCTCGTCGCCCTCGCGCACGAACGACCAGTCGGTCACCGACGCGGTGTCGGCGAGCAGGTCGGCCGGGTACGCACCGTCCAGCATCGGGCCGAGGAACGCCCGGTTGGCCAGCGCGTCGATCCGGCGGACCGCGTCGGCGTCCGCGGCGGAATCCGAGGCCGGCCGGATGACGTGCAGGTTCAGCGTCACCGACAGCTCGGCGGCCGGGGCCAGCTCGCGGACCACCCGCCCGGCCAGACCGTGCGCGAGGTTGAGGTGGTGCACCGCGGCCAGCGCCGCCGCCGGCTCGGTGCGGCCCGGCGCGTGGACGCCGGAGGCGTACCCCAGGTACGCGGAGCACCACGGCTCGTTCAGCGTGGTCCAGGTGTGCACCCGGTCGCCCAGCGCGCCGACGATGCCGGCCGCGTACTCCTGGAAGCGCAGCGCGGTCTCCCGCGACGCCCAACCGCCGGCGTCCTCCAGCTCCTGCGGCAGGTCCCAGTGGTACATGGTCGCCACCGGGCGGACCCCGCGCTCCAACAGCCCGTCCACCAGCCGCGAGTAGAAGTCGATGCCGGCCTGGTTGAACCGGCCCGACCCACCCGGCTGCACCCGGGGCCAGGAGATGGAGAACCGGTACGCGCCCAGACCCAGCTCGGCGATGTGGTCCAGGTCCTGCTGCCACCGGTGGTAGTGGTCGGCGGCCACGTCGCCGGTGTCGCCGTTCAGCGTCCGCCCGGGTGTGTGGCTGTAGGTGTCCCAGATGGACGGGCCACGGCCGTCCTCGGTGGCAGCGCCCTCGATCTGGTACGAGGCGGTCGCCGACCCCCAGAGAAAACTCTCCGGGAAGTGGTGTTGCGTCATCGTTCTGTCCCCTGGATCTCGCAGATGTATCCCGTCGAGGCGCCGGCGACCAGTTCGGCGCTGGCCGTGGCACCGTCGTAGCGCACCTCGAACTCGGCGCCCGGACCGTGCCCGGGAGACGGTACCCGTACCCGGGTCCGCTGCCCCGGCGCCGGTGCGTAGAGCCGCAGCCGCACGTCGTCGGCCCACTCGTAGTCCGGTCGATCGGTGCGGGAGCCGAACGGGATGACCGCGCCGGGGCGGGCCAGCACCGGCAGGCTGTCGTACCCGTGCTTCTCGGTCACCCACGCCGGCCCGGTGAGCTGCGCGCCGGTGACCAGGTGCGTCCAGGTGCCGGCGGGTACGTAGAAGGTGACCTCACCGTCGGCGCTGAGCACCGGGGCGACCAGCACGTCCGAGCCGAGCATGTACTGCCGGTCCAGGTGCGCGGTGGCCGGGTCGTCCGGGAACTCCAGGACCATCGGGCGCATCATCGGCGTACCGTCGCGGTGCGCCTCCTGCGCGGCGGCCGCGAGGTACGGCATCAGGCTGAGCTTGAGCTGGGTGAAGTGCCGCAGCACGTCGACGGCCTCGTCGTCGTACGCCCACGGCACCCGGTACGAGCCGGAGCCGTGCAGCCGCGAGTGCGAGGAGAGCAGCCCGAACGCGACCCACCGCTTGAACACCGCCGGGTCGGGCGTGCCCTCGAAGCCGCCGATGTCATGGCTCCAGTAGCCGAAGCCGGACGCGGCCAGGGACAGCCCGCCCCGCAGCGACTCGGCCATCGCCACGAACGTCGACTCGCAGTCGCCGCCCCAGTGCACCGGGAACTGCTGCCCACCGGCGGTGGCCGAGCGGGCGAACAGCACGGCCTCACCCTCCCCACGTTCGGTCTCCAACAGCTCGAAGACCGCCTTGTTGTAGAGGTAGGAGTAGTAGTTGTGCATCCGCTGCGGGTCCGAGCCGTCGTGCCACACCACGTCGGTCGGGATGCGCTCGCCGAAGTCGGTCTTGAAGCAGTCGACGCCCATGTCCAGCAGCGCCTTCAGCTTGCCGGTGAACCAGCGGACCGCGTCCGGGTTGGTGAAGTCGACGAGCGCCATGCCGGCCTGCCACTTGTCCCACTGCCAGACCGAGCCGTCCGGGTTGCGCACCAGATAGCCGGCCGCGCGGCCCTCCTCGAACAGGTAGGAGCGCTGCGCGATGTACGGGTTGATCCAGACGCACACCTTCAGGTCGCGCTCGTGCAGCCGGCGCAGCATCCCCTCCGGGTCTGCGAAGGTCTCCGGATCCCACACGAAGTCGACCCAGTGGAACTGGCGCATCCAGAAGCAGTCGAAGTGGAACACCGACAACGGCAACCCACGCTCGGCCATCCCGTCGACGAACTCGGTCACCGTCTTCTCGTCGTACGAGGTGGTGAACGACGTGGACAGCCACAGCCCGTACGACCAGGCGGGCACGCGTGCGGGCCGGCCGGTCAGCGCGGTGTAGCGGCGCAGCACGTCCTTCGGGGTGGGCCCGTCGATGACGTAGTAGGTGAGGGTCTGGCCCTCGACGCTGAACTGGGTCTGGGTGACGACCTCGGAGCCGACCTCGAACGACACGTGCTCCGGGTGGTCGACGAACACCCCGTAACCGGCGCTGCTGAGATAGAACGGCACGTTCTTGTACGCCTGCTCGCTGGCGGTGCCACCGTCGGCGTTCCAGATGTCGACGGTCTGGCCGTTCTTGACGAACGGGCCGAAGCGCTCGCCCAGCCCGTACACCGTCTCACCGACGCCCAGCGCGAGCCGTTCGTGGACGTGCCGGCGGCCCTCGGCGTCGGTGACGACGCCGATGCTGCGTCCCGTGGACGCGGTGACCAGCCGGTCGCCGTGCAGGAACTCGACCCGCCAGCCGTCGACGAGCGCGACGCGGGCGGTCAGGTCGCCGGTGGTCAGCGACGCGCTGAGGCCGGTGACGTCCACGGTGACCGGGTGCGCGTCGTCGGTGTTCAGCCCGAAGTGCGGCTCCCGGGGGAGCCCGCCGGTGTGGTGGGCGATGGTGACCCCGACGACGCCGGCGGCGGGCGTGAAGAACCGGACGGTCACCACGGGCCGGTTGAGGGTGTCGCCGCGTCCGGTGATCTGACCGGTCGGCGCGAAGACGGTGAACCCGCGGTCGTCCGGCTCGACCGACTCGACGGTGCCGGGGCGCAGGACACTGACACCGGGGCGCAGTTGCCAGTACCCGTCGGTGAACTTCACTTCTCGGCTCCTGCCGTGATGCCGCGCGCGAGGGTGCGCTGGAAGATGAGGAAGAAGAGGATGGCCGGCACCAGGCTGATCAACGCGCCCGCGTTGGTGGTCGGGGCGTCCATCAGCCGGTCGCCCTGCAACGACGCGAGCGCGACCGGGATGGTCTGCGTCTGGTTGTCGATGAGCATGACCAGCGGGATGAGGAACTCGTTCCACGTCCAGATGAAAAAGAAGATGAGCAGCACCGCGAGGGTGGGCCGCAGGTTGGGAAAGACCACCCGCCACAGCACCGTCCACTTGCCGGCGCCGTCGAGCGCGGCGGCCTCCAGCAGCGAGCGCGGGAACGTCCCCAGGACCGAGGCCAGCAGGTAGGTGCCGAACGCGCTCTGGATCACGGTGAAGATGATGATCACCGAGAGTCGGGTGTTGTAGAGGCCGATCTCCTTCACCACGTAGTACAGCGGGTAGATCAGCGCCTCCTGCGGCAGCATGTTGGCCAGCAGGAACAGCCCGACGATCCACAGCCGGCCACGGACCCGACCGATGCCCAGGGCGTACGCGTTGAGCAGCGAGACGGCCACGCCGAGGACCGCCACGGACCCGGCGATGAGGGCCGAGTTCCACAGCTTGAGCGGGAAGTTCACCTCGGTCCAGTACGTCCGCAGACCTTTGGTGTAGAACTCGCCCGGCCAGCTCAGCGGCCCACCCGACGAGTAGTCACCGGGCGATTTGAACGCGTTGAGCAGCATGAACGCGAACGGCACCAGCATGACGAGCGCGCCGAGGGTGACCAGGGTGAGCACCACCCAGCGGCTCGCGCCACGGTGGTGCCGGTCGCGTACCGGCCGACCGGCCGGCGCGGGGGCTTCGGTGATCATGACGGCCATCTCAGAACCCCCGGTCCCGACGCTCGCTGCGGGCCTGCATCCCGATGAAGACACCGGCGACCACCACGATGATCACCGTGAGCACGGTGGAGATCGCGGAGCCGTAGCCGACCTGGAGCTTCTTGAAGAACGTGTAGTACGCGAAGTACGACGGCACGTTGGTGGCGTTCTCCGGACCGCCCCGGGTCAGGGCGAAGATCGGCCCGAACACCTTCAACGCGGCGATGGTGCAGGTCAGGGCCACCACGAAGGTCTCCGGCCGGATCTGCGGCAGGGTGATCGCCCGGAACCGATGCAACCAGCTCGCGCCGTCGACCTCGGCGGCCTCGTACAACTCGGGGTCGACCCGCTGCAGCGCCGCCATGAAGACGACCACGGGGTAGCCGATCTGCACCCAGATCATCACCGCCATCACGGCCGGCAGCGCGGTGTCCGGGTCGCCGAGCCAGTCGTGGCGCAGCGCACCGAGGCCGACCGCGTCGAGCAGGCCGTTGAACGCGCCGTCGGGGCGCAGGATCCAGCCCCAGACGATGCCGGCCACCACGACGGGCAGCACCTGCGGGAGATAGAACGCGGCCCGCAGCGCGGCGGCCGTGCGGGGCTTGAACCGGCGGCCGATGACGTCGAAGAGCACCGCGGCGAGCAGCAGCCCGAGCAGGGTGGGCAGCACGACCATCGCGATGATCATCGCGACGGTGTTGCGGAACGACGCCCAGAACACGTCGTCGTGCAGCAGCTGCTGGTAGTTGTCCAGGCCCACCCAGGTCGGGTCGCCGACGCCGGACCACTTGGTCAACGACAGGTAGCCGGTGCCGACCAGCGGTGCGCCGATGACCAGGATGAACAGCACCGCTCCGGGGAGCAGGTAGAGCCAGTACGCCGCGTTGCGGCCGCGAGGTCCGCGGCTGGGCGGGGGCGGGGTCGCCGCCGGCTGTGTGGGGGCGACGGTCTCGGAGACTGCCATGGAAGATCCTTCCCAGCGGGGCGGGCGGGCGCGCCGGTCGTGCCGGTCACGCCCGCCGCTCACCGTGTCACTTGCCGGTGATCTCCTTGACGCCATCGGCGTACGGCTTGGCGATCGTGTCGAGCACCTGGTCCGGGGACTTGGACCCGTTGATCAGGCCCTGGAAGCCGCCGACCAGTACGTCGTAGAAGCCGGGCACCGGCCAGTCCGGGTAGAACGCCAGGCCGTCGGACTTGCTGACCGTGTTGAAGTCCTCGATCAGCTTGCGGTCCTTCGGGTCGCTGATCTTCGCGGGGTCACCGGCCACCGGGACGCCACCGTTGTTGCCGATCAGGTCCTGGATCTCCGGACGCAGGGTGATGTCGATGAAGTCGTACGCCAGGCTCTTGGCCTTGCTGTTCGTCGGGACCACCCAGAGGTTGCCGGAGGAGCCGGCCTGCAGGGTGTTGCCCGGGAAGAGGAAGGTGTCCCAGTTGGCCTTCATCTCGGCCTTGAAGCGGCCGTACCACCAGCTGCCCGAGACGATCATCGGGGTCTTGCCGGCGATGAACGCGGTGCCCATGTCCTCGGCCTTGAGGCTCGCCGAGTCCTTGGCGACGTAGCCCTTGCGGACCCACTCGGCGAAGGTGTCCGCGCCGTACTTCAGCGGGTCGGCCTTGAAGTCGACCGGGTTCTTGTAGAGCTGGTAGTTGTCCACGAACTGCCGGTCGGCCTTCGAGAGGGCCAGCTGGTAGAACAGCTGCCCGGCCGGGTACTCGGCACCGGCCATGCCCAGCGGGGTGACGCCCTTGCCGACGAAGGTGTCCATCGCGGCAGTCATCTCGGCCATGCTGGTCGGGACCTTGACGCCGTTCTGCTGGAACAGGTCCTTGTTGTAGTAGACCGTCACGTACTCGCCGTAGTTGGGCACGCCGAACCAGTTGCCCGTACCCATCACGCCCTTGTCGCTGTACCGGGCGGTGGTCTGCAGGCTGGGGCTGAGCTTGCCGGCCCAGCCGCGCTTGTCGGCCTCGGCGCTCAGGTCGGTGAGCAGGCCCTGGGAGGACAGCAGGCCGGCCGTCGCGTTGCCCTTGTTGTACTCCATGATGTCCGGGCCCTCGGACGAATTGATGATCATGCCAGCGTTCTGCTGGATCTGCTCGAACGCCTTGCGCTCGAAGCGCACCTCGACGCCCGGGTGCTCGGACTTGAAGATCTCGATCGCCCGGTTCCAGCCGACCCCCATGGCGCTGTTCTCGCTCTCGTAGTGCCAGAGCTTGAGGGTCTTGGCGTCGCTGTTGTCCCCGTTGTCACCACCGCCGCAGGCGGCCACGGTGGTCGTCGCGGTCGCCGCCAGGGCGATCGCGGCGACGATCCGGTGGAATCGCTGCATTGCTATCCTCCTCGTTGAGTATCTAGCGGTACTTCACTGGGCCCGTCGTCGCGTTGCAGCGCGGCGGCGGGCTGTTTTTACTGGTCAGCCCCCATCGGTTGGCGGCTTCGCGGCGCGGCCGTCGATCCGCGGATCTCCAGCGCGCACGGCAGCAACTGCTGATGACGCCCTCCGGCGGGGCCGTCCAGATGGCGCAGCAGCGCCTCGATCGCGATCCGGCCGAGCGCCGATCCGGGTGACGTCATCGCGGTCAGCGCCGGGGTGGCCAGCTCGGCGACCTGCGGCGAGGTGACCATCGAGACGACCGAGACGTCGTCGGGCACCGACAGCCCCCGCCCGGTCAGCTCGCCGAGGATGCCGAAGATCGCGGTCTCGTTCATGGCCAGCACGGCGGTCAGCTCCGGCGCCTGCGCGAACGCCGCGGCCAGGGCGGCCCGCCCGCCGGCGGCGCTGTCCTCGGCCGCGATCATCACGGGCTCCAGGCCGTGCCCGGTCATCGCCGAGACGAAAGCGTCCTTGGTACGCAGCGCCGGGCCGTAGCCGCTGGCCAGCGTGGCGGCGGAGTGGTTGACGTACACGATCCGCCGGTGCCCCAGGCCGACCAGGTGCGCGACGGCCTCCCGCACGGTCTGCTCGAAGTCGATGTCGACGTAGGAGAGCGCGCTGGTGTCGCCGGTGCGGCCGATCAGGACCAGCGGTACGCCGGCCTCCTGGAGCACCGTGACCCGCTCGTCGGCGAGCTGCACCTCCATCAGCACGACACCGTCGAGCATCCGCTGGGTGGCCAGCCGCCGCAGGTCGTCGAGATCCCCACCGCCGACCGGCGAGAGCACCAGGTGGTAGCCGGCGGTGCTGGCCGCCGCGGCGGCGCCGGTGACGAAGGCGGTTTCGGTCGCACCCAGGCCGCGCTCGTCCATCGGCATCAGCAGGCCCAGGATCCGGCTGCGCCGGCTGGCCAGGCCGCGGGCCATCGCGTTGGGCTGGTAGTCGAGCTCCGCCATGGCGGCGAGCACCTTGTCCCGGGTGGCCTGGGAGATCGGGCGGGTGCCGGTGAGCACGTACGACACGGTGCTGACCGAGACCCGGGCGAGGCGCGCGACGTCGTGCATGGTGGCCACCGCGCACCTCCTCCGGCCAGGCGTGGGACCGCTCCCGAATCTTCGTCGAAGCGGTTCGACGAAGCGGTTCGACAGGACGCTAGGCCACCTGTTACGGCGACGTCAATAGCCGATGTCGAAAAGAATTCACCGCCGTGCGCGTGGCCCTCCCGCGCCGTGCGCGTGGCCCTCCCGCGCCGTGCGCGTGGCCCTCCCGCGCCGTGCGCGTGGCCCTCCCGCCCCAAGATCGCGCTCGATCCTGGATGTAGTCCCCTCGGGCCGCTGGGGAGGCCACTACTTCGAGGATCGAGCGCGATCTTGGGGGTGGGAGGCGGGAGACGTCGCGCGGGGGACGGGGGCGGCGCGCGGGTGGCGGGTCGTGGTTGCGGTGACCCTGGGGGGAGGGGGTGGGGTCAGGAGAGGTCGAACAGGGCGGCGGCGCTGTTCCAGCAGACCGCCCGCAGCCAGTCGTCGCCGAGGTCCAGCCGGGCCAGGCCGGTCAGCTGGTCGGCGTACGGGTAGGGGATGTTCGGGAAGTCGCTGCCCAGCAGCACCTTGCCGGCGAGCCCCAACTCGCGCAACCGGGGCAGCTCGTCACCGGGGAATGGAACGAACCGGTCGAAGAAGGGCGTGAACGCCATGGTGGTGTCCAACCGGACCCGCTCGTACGTCTCCGCAAGGTCCAGGAAGGCCCGGTAGTCCGGGGCGCCGAGGTGTGCCACCACCGCCGTCAGCCGAGGATGGCGGGCGAGCAGGGCGGCGAACGGGTCCGGCCCGGTGTGCGCGGTCCCCACCGGGGCGTGCCCGGCGTGCACGACCACCGGCACCCCCGCGTCGGCCAGCGTCCCCCAGACGGCATCCAGCATCGGATCCGTCGGTGCGAAGCCGCCCACCTGCAGGTGCACCTTGAACAGCCGGGCGTCCCCGGCGAGCGCCGCCTCGACGTAGCGCGGGGCGGCCGGCTCGGGAAAGAACGTGGCCGAGGCCAGGCAGCCCGGGGTGGCGCGGGCGAACTCCAGCGTCCAGCGGTTGAGCTCCGCCGCCATGTCCGGCCGGTGCGCGTACGCCAACGCGCTGAATGCCCGCACCCCGAGCCGGCGCAGGTGCGCGACCCGGTCGGCGTCGCTCCACCGGTAGCGGATCGGCCAGTCGGTGCCGACCAGGGGCCCCGCCGCGTCGAAGTACGCCCACACCCGCCGCAGCAGTCGCGGCGGAAGGAAGTGCACGTGTACGTCGGCGAGCCCCGGCAGCCCCAGTGCGCGCCAGAAATCCGGCACCCGCTCGTCGGCCTGCGGAGGTGACGGCGCGGCCGGGTCGGTCATATCTCGATGTTGAACCGTTGCAGCACCGACGGTGCGATCAGGCCCGCCGTGGCGAGGACCGCCACGACCGTCAGCACTGCCCGCAGCACGACCACCTCGGCCTTGCTGCCGGTACGCAGGGCGATGCGGTTCGGCAGGCCGATCATCGTCCACATCCGTCGCTTGATCGGGACGGGCCAGAGAATCGGCACGCCGGCTCTCGTGATCATGTCGCCGAGGATGTGCACGAAGCAGCCCACGCCGACGGCGGTGCCGATCAGCGGATAGCCGCGCCCACCCGGCAGGTTGGCGAAGGTGAACCAGGCCGCGCCCGCCGACGCGAGGGTGATGATCACCCAACCGGCCCGTTCGGCCCACTCGTCGAACAGGCCGCGCATCGCCAGGCCGAACATGAAGAACAGGATGGTGATCACCGCCCACTTGCCGTACGCGGCGCAGAGCGCGGTGGTGCCCCACCCGACCAGCACGGTGAACGGAAGCGTGTGGGTCAGCGTCCGGTGGCCGTTGTTGCGGCGCGGATCCTTGCTGAGTTTCGTGGCGTAGTAGACCCCGAGGGAGATCTTCTCCATCACCTCGGCGGCGAACAGCGAGAAGACGCCGAACGTGCGGGCCACCGTCGCCCCACCCTGGTTCTTGGTCACCTTGCCCGACATGTCGAGGTCCGGAAAGAGCGCACCACCCGCGCACACCGCGGTGCCCACCGCCAACGCGAGCGGCGACTGGTGGTAGTCGGCGAACTGGTCCAGCGCCCAGGACCCGGCCAGCCATACCGCCGCGCCGGACAGCGCGTGCGACGGTCCCATCATCTCGGCTCACCCTCCCCAGGGATCTTGAGCGCCCAAAACTACGCCACTGTAGTCAGCGTCGGCGCCGCAGGGGCATCACCCGGTCGGTCCACAACGGATGGTGTCAGAGAGCGGGGGTGAAGCTCTGCCGGATCATCGGCAAGTATGCCGCGTTGACCTGCCAGTCGAACTCTTTTGTCAACCACGAGACGGTGTACGAACGCCCGGCCGACGTGTTGGCCAGCAGGCGGAAGCTGTGCACCTGGTCGCCGGCGGCATTCTCCCACCGGCACTCCCACGCCGCCCCGCCGTCGAAGATGTCCATCGCGGAGATGTCGAACCGGTGATAGCCCGGCAACGCGTCGCTGGCGGTGAGCCGAGCCTCCTCGGCCTTCCAGTGCGCCACCGGGTCGGGGCGCGACGGCCCTGCCTCGACACTGAGCACCCGTGCCCCACCGACCTCGCGGAAGCAGGTCACCGCACCCTCGGTCCAGCGCGCCCAGCCCACCGGCACGGCGATCCGGAACCCGGCCGGGTCGTCGTGCCACGTCCAACCGTCGAGCAGCCCGTACCGCCCGTCGGCCGGCGGCGACGAGGGCGGCACCGGGGTTGCCGTCGCGGGCGGAGGCGTCGAGCAGGCGAACGCGGCCGGGCGGGTGGTGGCCGCGCCGCCGCCGGTGCCGGACGGCGGTGTCCGGTCGGTGTCGCGGGCCACCAGCGCCCACGTGAAGCTGCCGGCGATGACGAGTGCGACGGCCGCGCCGGCCAGGCCGATCACCATGCCCCGCCGGCCGGAGTGACGGCTGGGTGGCGCCGGCGGACCGCCGAGCGGGTCGACCGGTGTGTGCGCCAGGGCCCGGCCGGCGCTGCGTACCGCCGCCACCGCCGAGGACCGGGCCGGGCCGCTGGGTTCGTCCGGGGTCGCCGCAGCGCCGCGCAGCAGCGCCTCCGCCTCGGCGGCGGTCAACCGTCGCCAGGGATCGCGCTGCAGCAGGCCGGTGAGCACCGGGCGCAGCGGCCCGGCGCGGCGCATCGGGTCCGGCGGTTCGGTGGCCAACGCGCTGAGCGTCGCCATCGCGTTCGACCGGGCGTACGGCGACTGGCCCTCGACGCTCGCGTAGAGCGTCGCGCCCAACGACCACAGGTCGGTACGCGGGTCCGACACCCCTTCGCGCGCTCGTTCCGGGGCGACGAACTGCGGCGAGCCGAGCACCGTGCCCGGCCCGGTCATCGCCCCGTCGCCGCCGTCGAAGGTGGCCAGCCCGAAGTCGGTGAGCACCACCCGCCCGTCGTCGGCGACCAGCACGTTGTGCGGTTTCACATCGCGGTGCAGCACGCCGGCGCTGTGCGCGGCCCGCAACGCGGCCAGCACCGCCAGCCCGATCCGGGCGGTGCGCTGCGGGCTCAGCGGGCCCTCCGCGCTGATGATCTGCTGCACCGACCGGGACGGCACGTACTCCATCACGATCCAGGGGCTGTCCCGGTCGTGCACCACGTCGTAGATGCGGACCACGTTCGGGTGGTTGAGTCGAGCGGCGGTGCGTGCCTCGCGCAGCGTCCGCAGCCGCAGCTCCTCGCGCTCGGCCTCGGCCAGCCAGGACGGCAGCACGACCTCCTTCACCGCGACATCGCGGTGCAGCATCTCGTCGCGTGCCAGCCACACCCGGCCCATTCCGCCGGTGCCGACCAGGTCGCGCAGCCGGTACCGACCCGCGATCAGCAACTGCTGCACGGTCGCTCCCCCTCGGTCACCCCGAGTTACACGATAGCCACCGAAGGCGGGTTTCTCATCCGCTGAGCGGCCTCGATCCACGCCGGACGGTGGTCCGGATCATGGCCATACGGTGCAGGTCAGGGGGGTGCTCGGAAACTGTTTCGGACTGCCCGCCAGTCTGTGTCGGCCCGGTTCCAGTCCCTGTCGTCGGTGATCCAGCCCAGCGTCCAGCGGCCGGCCCCGACGACCTGTTGCCGGGCGTGCAGCCACGGGCCGTTCGGGGCCTCCCAGCGGCACTCCCACTCCGCGCCACCGTCGCTGGCGGCGAGCCGGATCTCGTCGTACCCCGGCAGTGCTCCGGCGGCGGCCGCAGCGTCGCGGGCCGCGCGTAGCCGGACCAGCGGGTCGGCGCTGTCGCCCCGGGCGACGCTGAAGGCCCGGCCGGTCGTCGGGTCCTGGAAGCAGGCCACCGCGCCGTCCTGGGAGTAGTGCCAGGTCGCCGGGACGGAGACCCGGAAGCCGGTGGTGTCGGCGTGCCAGACCCAGCCGGGCGGCGGCCGGAACGCCTCGCCCGGGAGCGGTGCGCCGGCCAGCACCGGCGCGCCGACGACATCCGGACGGACACACGCGAACGGCGGCGGCGGGACGTCGCGTCCACCCGGGGGTGGGCCGGGCCGGTCGGGGCCGCGACCGGGACCGCCCGGCCCGTCCGGGGGACGGTTCGGCGGCGCGGCGGTGGGCCACCCGGCGGTGTCGCTGGGCTCGTCACCGGTGACGGCCAACGCGGTGCCCACGCCGGCGGCCGCGGCGACCAGCAGCGCGACGGCGATCAGCGCGGCCCGGCGAGCGGTGCGCCGCCTGTCCGGCGGTGTGGTGGAGACCGGGCCGCCCGGGTCTGCGGCGGGTTCGCCGGGCTCGGGTAGCGGGATGGTGGGGTCCTGGTCGGCCAGGTCGTCGGCCAGGCCATCGGCCGCGGCGGCGCGGTTGCCGTCCGCCGGACCATCGGGGCCGGACGCCGCGAGCGGGTTGGCGCCACCGGACGCCAAAAGCGGGTTGGCGCCGCCGGACGTCAGCGCTGGATCGGTGCGACCGTCCGCCGCGGCGGTGAGCAGTCGGCGGGCGGCATCGTGGTCGAGACGGTCGTGCGGATCGCGGCGTAACAGCCCGGCGAGCACCGGCGCGAGCGGCCCGGCGTGCGGGGCCGGGTCCGGCGGGCCGGCGGCCAGCGCGCTGAGGGTGGCCATGGCGGTGCTGCGGGCGTACGGGGAGCGGCCCTCGACGGCAGCGTGCAGGGTGGCCCCGAGCGACCACAGGTCGGCCGCCACCGTGGACACCCCTTCGGCGGCCCGCTCCGGCGCGACGTACTGCGGAGAGCCGAGCACCATCCCGGGGCGGGTCATCGCGCCGTCGCCACCGTCGAAGGTGGCCAGCCCGAAGTCGGTGAGCATCACCCGCCCGTCGTGGGCCATGAGCACGTTCTGCGGCTTGATGTCGCGGTGCAGCACCCCGGCCGTGTGCGCGGCGTGCAGCGCGCCGAGCAGCGCCAGCCCGATCCGGGCGGCACGGGTCGGCTCCAGCGGCCCCTCGGCGTCCAGGACGTCCTGCAGGGTGCGCGACGGCACGTACTCCATGACGATCCACGGGCTGCCCTCGACCGGGACGACGTCGTAGAGCCGGACCACCGCGGGGTGGTTGAGCCGGGCCGCGGTGCGCGCCTCCCGCAGGGTGCGCGAGCGCAGTTCGGCACGCTCGTGGTCGGCCAGCCAACCCGGTGGCACGACCTCCTTGACCGCGACCTCGCGGTGCAGCATCTCGTCGCGGGCACGCCACACCCGACCCATGCCCCCGCGACCAACCAGGTCGAGCAGCCGGTACCGACCGGCGATCAGCACCTGCGCACGCTCCTCCTCAGCCGCTGTCCGGGCTACACCCTAACCAGCGGATTGGAAGTCACCTATCGGTCGTCCGACTCACCTCAGCAGGCGGCGTGGTCGACGGTGGCGAGCAGATTGCCCTCCGGGATGGCGATCCGGGTACGTCCACCCGCCAGTTGGGCCGCGGCACGCCGGGCCTGCAGCGGACCGTGCTCGCGGCGGGCGGCGGCGTAGCTGGCCGCCGTGCGGGCCGCGATCGTGGCCCAGCCGTAGCGCTCGCCGACCATGGTGCGGGCCTTGCGGGCCACCCGGCGGGCGAAGACCTCGTCGCCGAGGAGCTGACCGACCGCGCCGGCGAGCGCGTCCGGGTCGCTGTGCGGGAACGTCACCCCGGTCACGCCGGCCTCGACGATCTCGGCGAGGCCGCCGGTGCGGGCCACGGCCAGGGGCGCGCCGGCGGCCGCCGCCTCCAGGGCCACCATGCCGAACGGCTCGTAGAGGCTGGGCACCACGGTCGCGTCGGTGGCGCCGAGCACCGCGGGCAGCTGGGTGGCGTCGAGGAAACCGGTGAAGCGGACGGTCGAGGAGAGCGCCAGCCGGCGGGCCTGGGCCTCCAGCTCGGCGCGGTACGGGCCGTCGCCGGCGATCACCACGCGCAGCCCGGGGTGCTGCTCCCGCAGCCGGGGCACCGCGTGGACGAGGTGCTGCACGCCCTTTTCGTAGACCAGCCGCCCGGCGTACCCGACCAGCGGGCCGGTCCCGGCGAAACGGGCGCGGGCCGAGGCGACCGCACGCGGACGGGCCCGCCAGGCGCGGTCGTCGACCCCGTTGGGCACCACGTCGACCTGTGCGGCCGGTACGTCGAAGAGGGTGGTGACCTGGTCGCGCATGTACCCCGAGCAGGTGATGACGCGGGTGGAGACGCCGCTGAGCCAGTGTTCGACGCCGTGGATGGTGCGGTTCATCTCCTCGGGTAGCCAGCCCTGGTGCCGGCCGGCTTCGGTGGCGTGGATGGTGGTGACGAGGGGGATGTCCAGGTGGTCGCGCAGGGTCATCGCGGTGTGCGCGACGAGCCAGTCGTGGGCGTGGATGACGTCGTAGCTGTCGGCCTGGGTGGCGCGTAGGGCGGTGCGGGTGAGGGTGTGGTTGAACGCCATCGTCCAGGCGAGCAGGGAGCCGGTGGCCAAGGGGAAGGTGACCGGGTCTTCGGGGGCGCGCAGGATGCGCACGCCGTCGGCGTACTCCTCCAGGGGTGCGCCCTCGGCGTGGCGGGTGACGACGGTGACCTCGTGGCCGGCGGCGGCCAGGGCGACGGAGAGGGCGTGCACGTGTCGGCCGAGGCCGCCGACGAGCACCGGCGGGTACTCCCAGGAGAGCATCAGTACCCGCAGCTGCCGGGCGGGGTGGATGTCGATCACGTGGGCGTCGGGTGACATGCGGCCCCCTTTGAGTTGTCCCCGGGCGCGCGCCGACCGACACCGGATTCGATGTCGCCGTCGCGTCTGGATCGGGGCCAATCCTGCCGGGATCGAGATAACCAGCGGAGACACCACCGTTGCGGTCGTGTAAAGCGCTACTGGCCCTTTCGGCGCACCCGCAGCAGCTCGGCCACCGACCATGCCTGGAAAGGGCAGCCGGTCGCGGAGTGCGGCGCGAGGCCATCGGCCGTCTCACTTACCGATCCTAGCCCATATTCGGTCAGATGGGCCTCTATGCCGATGAAAACGTCATCGACTGACATCTTTCCCCGGCGGCAGGCGTCCACGTACGGACCGAGCAGCCACGGCCAGACCGTGCCCTGGTGGTAGCCGCCGTCGCGCTCCGCGGGACCACCGCTGTGCCGGCCCACGAACTCCGGCGCGTCCGGGGCGAGACTGCGCGGCCCGAGCGGAGTGAACAGCCCCGCCGCGACCCGGCGCAGCGTCTGTTCGTCCGCCTCCAGCGGCGCGAACGGCAACGACCACGCCAGCAACTGGTTCGGGCGCAGCGCGTCGTCGTCGTGCAGGGCGGCGCCACCCAGCGGGTACGCCGGAGCGGGCGCGTCCAGCACGTCGTGCAGCCAGCCGGTCGGGGCCGGGAAGCGGTCCCGGAACGAGGCCGTCGCGTGCCCGTGCCGCCGCCACAGGTCGGCCGCGTCCTGCCCGGCCAGCTCGGTCAGCTCCGCGAGCCCGGCCAGCCCGTTGATCCACAGCGCGTTGACCTCGACCGGCTTGCCGGTACGCGGGGTGACCGGCACCCCGTACACCCGGGCATCCATCCAGGTCAGCGCGGTGCCCGGAGCGCCCTGGGTGAGCAGCCCGTCGGCCGGGTCGACGGCGATCCCGTAGCGGGTGCCGGCCACGTGGGCGTCCACGACCGTCCGCAGCGCGGGCAGCAGCTCGTCGCCGAGGTCGGTGTCGCCGGTGACGGTGACGTGCCGGCTCACCGCGTGCAGGAACCACAGAGTGCCGTCGACGGTGTTGTACTCCACCCGTCCGGTGTCGGCAGTGTTGGCGAGCATCCCCTCGGACAGCGTCGCCGCGTACGCCCGCAGCAGCGACCTTCCCAGGTCGGCCCGACCGGTGCAGAGGAACAACCCCTCGTACGAGATCATCGTGTCCCGGGACCAGGCCCCGAACCAGGGGTAGCCGGCGACCACGTCCACCGCCGCGTCGTTGGTGCGCACCACGAACGCGTCGGCGGCCAGCACCAGGGTGGCCTCCACGTCGTCGGCTGGCTTCGCCGTCGCCACCACATGCCGGTTGCGCCGTCGGGCCGTGGCCACGATGTCCTCCGCCGACATCGGCTCCAGGTCGAGCGGGGCGGTCCAGGCCCGCACCGACACCGTGTCGCCGGGGTGTTCCAGCTCGCCGGCGAAGCGGCCCGCGTACCAGAGGTCCTCGTCCGGGTGCAGACCCCGGTTGGCCTCCTCGCGGTGGTGCACGCCCAGCCACCACTGCCCCTCCGGTGCCCAGCCCGGCCCGGCCAACCGGTACGCGCCCTCGACCACCGCGCCGTCGGCCACCGTCTCGACCTGCGGGGTCGGCCCGTCGGCGCGCCGTTCGCCGTGCGCGTCGCGCCAGGTGCAGGCGGCGGACAGCTCCAACCGGACCGGCCCGCCGGCCACCAGCCGGTGCACCACCGCCACGCAGGAGCGGCCCGGCAGCATGGCCAGCTCGCGTTCGATCACCACCGCGCCGATCCGCCACCGCCACCGGGGCAGCCCGTCGACCAGGTCGAAGCGCTCCAACAGCTCGAAGCCGCGCGGGTCCACGTCGCCGGAGGACCACTCGTGCGCGCCGAGCCGCACCCGTGCGCCGGACGGCAGGGTGACCGCCGGATCGAGACTGACCAGTCCCACCTGGCGAGACGCCGGGGTTTCGCCGGGCACCACGAGCAGACCGTGGTAGCGGCGGGTCCGCAACCCGCCGACGGTGCCCATCGCGTACCCGCCGAGACCGTCGGGCACCAGCCATTCCCGGCTCGCCGCGCTGCTCAGATCGCCGCAGACCTGCGGGCCGAAGTGAATGTCGATCAACTTTCCTCCACCGGCGGCGGGGTGTAACACGCCACGACGAGAATGGCCGCTGTGGTCAAGTACCGCGGCGGCGTCAAAGATGTGCACGTGATCACTGACCGTTCGTCCTCCGACGCCTCGCCACCCGACGCTGAGCGGCTCCGGCTCGCCCAGGCCGACTCGGGTGAGCAGGACTGGCGCGCATGGGGTCCCTATCTGTCCGAACGGGCGTGGGGGACGGTACGGGAGGACTACAGCGAGCACGGTACGGCCTGGGACTACTTCCCGCATGACCACGCGCGGTCCAGAGCCTACCGGTGGAATGAAGATGGGATGGCGGGCGTCTGCGACGAACGACAGACCTTCGCGTTCGCCCTCGCGCTGTGGAACGGCAAGGACCCGATCCTCAAGGAGCGCATGTTCGGCCTCGGCGGTGACGGCGGCAACCACGGCGAGGACGTCAAGGAGTACTGGTGGTACGAGGACTCCACGCCCACCCACTCCTGGATGCGTTGGCGCTACCACTACCCGCAGGCAGCCTTCCCGTACGACGAACTCGTCGCGGTGAACGCGCTGCGCGGCCGGGACGACACCGAGTACGAGCTGGTGGACACCGGGATCTTCGACGACGACCGGTACTGGGCGGTGACCGTCGACTACGCCAAGGCGTCCCCGACCGACCTGTGCATGGTGATCACCGTGGCGAACCGGGGCGACCGGGCGGAGACCCTGCACGTCCTGCCCACCCTGTGGTTCCGCAACACCTGGGCCTGGGGCCTGCCCGGCGGGGACCGCATTCCCACCCTGACCGGCGAGGGCACCCGGCTGGTCGGTGAACACCGGGTGTTCGGCCAACTGCTGCTGGAGGGCGACGGCGGTCCGGTGCCGCTGCTCTGCGACAACGACACCAACGCCGAACGGCTCTGGGGGCTGCCCGGCCGCTCGGCGTACCCGAAGGACGGCATCAACGACCACGTGGTCAACGGCGCGGCCACCGTCAACCCGGCGCGGGAGGGCACCAAGGGCGCGCTGCACTACGTCCTCGACGTGCCGGCCGGCGGGCAACGGCAGATCCGGTTGCGGCTCACCCGTACCGCCTCGCCGCCGGCCGCCGCCCCGCCGCCCCCGGCCGACCTCGGCGAAGGGTTCGAGGCGGTGGTGTGGGCACGGCGCGCCGAGGCGAACCGGTTCTTCGCCGGGGTGATCCCGCCGGCCGCCACACCCGACGAGGCGCTGGTCGCCCGGCAGGCCATCGCCGGGCTGATGTGGGGCAAGCAGTTCTACCACTTCGACGTCAAGCGCTGGCTGGAGGGCGATCCTGGCTCGTCGCCGCCGGCCGGGCGCCGACACGGGCGCAACAGCGCCTGGTGGCACATGACCAGCTTCGACGTGATCTCCATGCCCGACCCGTGGGAATACCCGTGGTACGCGGCCTGGGACCTGGCCTTCCACTGCGTGAGCATCGCCCGCGTCGACCCGGGCTTCGCCAAGGAACAACTACTGCTCCTGCTCCGCGAGTGGTACCTGCACCCCAACGGGCAGATCCCGGCGTACGAGTGGGCGTTCGGCGACGTGAACCCGCCGGTGCACGCCTGGGCGGCGCTCAAGGTGTTCGAGATCGACGGCGGCCGGGACTTCGAGTTCCTGGCCCGGGTGATGCACAAGCTGCTGCTCAACTTCACCTGGTGGGTCAACCGCAAGGACACCGGTGGCAACAACGTGTTCGAGGGCGGTTTCCTCGGGCTGGACAACGTCGGGCCGTTCGACCGTTCGGCGGCGCTGCCGGTGGCCGGGGTGCTGGAGCAGTCCGACGGCACCGGCTGGATGGCCATGTACGCGCTCAACCTGCTGGACATGGCGATCGTGTTGGCCGAGCACGACCGGACCTGGGTGGACACCGCCACCAAGTTCTTCGAACACTTCGCGTACATCGCCGCCGCCGCGTACGAGCAGGGGCTGTGGGACGACGAGGACGCCTTCTTCTACGACGTGCTGCGCCTCGCCGACGGCACGAAGGTGCCGCTGAAGGTGCGCTCGGTGGTCGGGCTGCTGCCACTGGCGGCCACCACCCGGCTCACGGCGAAGACCCTGCACCGCCTGCCGGAGCTGGGCGCCCGGCTGCGCTGGTTCCTCACCAACCGCCCCGAGTACGCCCAGGTGATCGGCACCCGCCGGCTCGGCCCCGACGGCCGCCAGCAGCGGCTGCTGTCCATGGTCGGCCCGGAGCAGGTGGTCCGGCTGCTCGCCCGGATGCTGGACACCGACGAGTTCCTGTCCGAGTACGGCCTGCGCACGCTGTCCCGCGCGCACCTGGACAAGCCGTTCTCGGTAACCCTCGGCGGGCAGGAGTTCTCCGTCGGCTACGAGCCGGCCGAGTCGACCAGCGGCCTGTTCGGCGGCAACTCGAACTGGCGCGGCCCGATCTGGATGCCGACGAACTTCCTGCTGATCAGCGCGCTGCGCGACTATGCGGCGTTCTTCGGCGACGACCTCCAGGTCGAGTACCCGACCCGCTCCGGGGTGAAGCGCACGCTGGACGAGATCGCCGACGACCTGTCCGCCCGACTGATCTCGCTGTTCACGCAGGACGACTGGGGGAGACGGCCGATCTACGGTGCCTGTCAGCTCTTCCAGACCCACCCGGACTGGCGGGACCTGGTCGCCTTCCCCGAGTACTTCCACGGCGACAACGGGGCGGGGCTGGGCGCCTGGCACCAGACCGGTTGGACGGCCCTGGTCGCCGACCTGATCCTCACCCTGCGCCGGTGATCCGGTGAGAAGCGCCTCCGATCGCACCTTCCCGCCCCGGTGTCGCGCCGGAGGACGACTGGCGTCGTCGCAGGATCCAGCTCAGGTAAAGACATCGTCCAGTCACACTTTCCTAGACTCTCGCTGGACCCAGATCTCGTCTGTCCACTCCGGATGCCCGAAACGCCGCCGGCGAGCGGCGCTCGCACCGCGGTCCGACACACCTGATGTGAGACCAGTCAAGAACACGCTGTACGCCTGGAGGAACCGGTGCCCGCACCCTCGACCCCGCTGAGGAAGCTCGGTTTCCTCACGATCGGTCTGTTCGACGAGGCCGACCCGCGTGCAGGCCACGAGTCGACGCTGGACATCATCGCGCTCGGCGAGCAACTCGGGTTCGACAGCGCCTGGGTGCGCCACCGCCACCTCCAGTACGGCATCTCCTCACCGATCGCCGTCCTGGCGGCTGCCTCACAGCGGACCAGCCGCATCGAACTCGGCACCGCGGTCACCCCCCTCGGCTGGGAGAACCCGCTGCGGCTGGCCGAGGACCTGGCGACCGTCGACATCCTCTCCGGCGGGCGGCTCAACCCGGGAGTGAGCGTCGGCCCGCCGACGCGTGACGACAGCGTCATGCGATCGCTGTACCCCGACACCGCACACGCCGAGGAGTTCGACTACACCCGGCTGCGGCGGCTGCTCGACTTCGTCCGTGGCGCACCGGCCAGTGACTTCGACGGCGTCAAGGGCATGGAGGCGTTCTCCGAGCGAGTGCAGCCACACTCTCCCGGTCTGGCCAGCCGGATGTGGTACGGCGCCGGAAGCCTCCGGTCGGCGCGATGGGCCGGCGAGCAGGGCATGAACCTGCTCACCAGCAGCGTGGTGAAGGCCGAGGAGTCCACGGACTTCGCCGAGGTCCAGCTATCCCAGATCCGGGCCTTCCGAGCTCTGCACCCGGACGGCGACCGTGCCCGGGTCTCCCAGGGCCTGGTCGTGATCCCCACCGACTCGGCCACCCCGGACCAGCGTGCCCGCTACGAGGAGTACAGCCGTCAGCGGATGCCCCGGACCACGTCAACGCACGGGCCGAGCCGGGTGATGTTCGCCCCCGACATCGTCGGACCGGCGGAGATGATCGCCGAGCGTCTGTACGCGCATGCCGCGTTCCGTGAGGTGACCGAGGTCGCCTTCGCCCTGCCATTCACTTTTGAGCACGCCGATTACGTTCAGATCCTCACCGACATGGCGACCCGACTCGGCCCACTGCTCGGCTGGCATCCGGCCTCATAGGTCGACAGCGCCCTTCAATTGGCGAGCAGGGTGCTGACGAGCGTGACGTAGGTGGCGGTGCCGACCAGGATGCTGAGAAGGGCGCTGCGGCGCCAGAGGTGCAGCCCAACGGTGATGCCAACAGCCAGCAGCGTGACGATCAGGCGGTCGGGACGCTGGTGTGGCACGTCGCGGAGGCAGTAGGCCGCGAGGGTGATCATGATGCCGGCAGGCATGGCGGCCGCGAGGTAGGTGACGGTGGGGCTGGCGCGGAGCCGGTCCAGGACGGCGAACGGCAGGGCGCGCAGTCCCCACGCGACGGCGGCGGAGGTCACGACCGCGGCGAGTAGATACGGGGCGTCAGGCACGGGTGGGTCTCCGGGTGGTCAGAAATCGGCGTACGAGCAGCGCCGTGGTGAACAGCGTGAGGGCGACGGGCAAGAACTGGTTCGGGAGACTGAGGTAGGTGGCGAGCGCCGCGAGCAGGGCCAGGAGTGGGGTAGGGAGGTCGTGGCGGCGGGCCCGGATCGCCTCGATGGCCAGCACGACGAACAACGCGGTCAGCGCGAAGTCCAGACCGGCGACGCGCTCTGGGATCAGTGCGCCGAGTGTCCCGCCGAGTGTTGCGCCACCCACCCAGTACAGGTGCAGAAACATTTGAAGCGCGACGATGCGGCGGCCGGGCCATGCCTGAGCCTGCCTGTTGGCGGTGAGGGCGTATGCCTCGTCGGTCAACGCGAAGGTGCTGTACAGCTTGCCTCTGCGGCTGTGGACTCGGTGCAGTGGGAACGACAGCCCGTAGAACAGGTGCCGAACGTTGACCAGCAGCGCGGTCGCCGCGATCGTGGCCAGCGGCGCGAATGCGCTGATGAGGCCAATGAGCAGGAACTCGAATGAGCCGGCGTAGATGACCGTGGTGAAGACCGTGGCCCACCACCAGTGCAGTCCGGCTTGAACGACCAGCACTCCGAGAGCGACGCCCAACGGTGCCAGCCCCAGTCCGACGGGCAGGGAGTCCTTGAGTGCGGCGAGCAGAGAGGACGGCGCCTTCACGTCGTGGTCCTTCCCGGTGGCAGCCGCCGTCGGATCGCTTGACATGCTGAAATTGTATTTCAAAGCCTGCGTAATTTGGTGCCAAATAGTTGCCGTATAATCGTCGTGTGGGTAATCGGGAACGCCTTGATGCGCTTGATCGGGAAATTTTATTTCAACTGAGTCGGGACGGCAGGTTGAGTAACGTCGAGTTGGCACGGCGGGTGGGGCTCACTCCGCCGCCGTGTCTGCGCCGGGTCAAACGGCTGGAGGACACCGGCGTCATCGCCGGCTACCGCGCCGTGATCGACCCCGTCGCGACCGGCCGTGGGCTCGAGGTTCTGATCGACGTCGAGATCGCGGCGCAGAACCTCCGAACGGTGCAGGAGTTCGAAGACACCGTGTCCGCATACGACGAGGTGGTTGAGTTTCGCCGCATGTTCGGCCGCCCCGACTACCTCGTGCGGGTCGCTGTCGAGGACCATGGCGCCTTTGAGGCATTCCTCAGCGGCAAGCTCATCGGCCTACCGGGTGTCCTGCGAGTCGAGTCTCGCCTGACCATGAAACTGATCAAGAGCAACTAGACGAGTAAGTCCTAACGACCCCGGGGTGTGGGCATAGACGAAGGGTGTTGAAGATCCGTTTGTGACGACAGACCTCAACACCCTTCTGACCGCACTGTACGTAAAGATCGACGACTGGCTCGGACGTCCTCGCCGAACGGGTAGGCCACCGAAGCTCTCCGACGCGGAGTTGCTCACCCTGGCCGTCGCGCAGGCGCTGCTCGGGGTGCGTTCCGAGGCCCGTTGGCTGCGGTTCGTCCCCGGGCATCTGCCCGGTGCGTTCCCGTATATGCCCGGACAGTCCGGTTACAACAAGCGTTTACGGGCGGCGTTGCCGCTGCTCAAGCGTGCCATTCGGGCGGTCGCCGAGGACACCGACCTGTGGTCCGACACGACCTGGGTCATCGACTCCACACCGGTGGAATACGGCCGTTCCAGGCCAACGGTGAAACGCCCCGATCTGGTGGGGTGGGCCGGGTACGGCTACTGCGCCTCGCACTCGAGGTTCTTCTGGGGCCTGCGGCTGCATCTCATCTGCACCCCGTCCGGTCTGCCGATCGCGTGGGCGCTCGCTACCCCGAAGGTCGACGAGCGGGAGGTGCGACCAGGCGGTCCCCCAGCGCTCGGCGCAGCTCGAGGTCGCCGCCCTGTCGCTGCACCCCGCCCAGGTCAACGGCTATCCGGCGCTGATCGTCCGGCTCGACGGCGAGCTGGACACCGTCCTGGCGTTGCGCATCGACGACGGCCTCGTCACCGGGCTCTACGCCGTTCGCAATCCCGAGAAGCTGTCGCACATGCGACAGGCGACCTCTCTGCGTCGCTGATCTGCGGCCGACACGGCTGACGCGGGTCTCCGGAATATCGGCCGTGGTTAATTGTCGGACCACTCGGGACGACCCGGACGGGCGGCCCGGTCGACCGGATTTCCGAAACTTCAGACCGAAGCCACGCTGAACCATGCTGTGCGTGACCAACTACCGTGGCTGGTATGACGGGCCGGCGACCGCGGTTGTTCATCAGCAGCGCCCAGGGTTACCTGAGTCGATACCGAATTGCCGCCATTCAGATGGCTCCCCGGGTCGGGTTCGAGCCGGTCTACATGGAGGATTTCGGTGCCCAGGCGCCGCCCCCGCTCGAGGTCTGCCGAGCGGGCGTGACGGGCAGCGACGTGCTGTTGCTCCTGATCGGGCACCGGTACGGCTCGCGGCCGCCGGGCGAGACGAGGTCGTACACGGAGGTCGAGTACGACT
The DNA here is from genome assembly GCF_029626045.1 of Micromonospora sp. WMMD710. NCBI lineage: Bacteria > Bacillati > Actinomycetota > Actinomycetes > Micromonosporales > Micromonosporaceae > Micromonospora > Micromonospora sp. WMMD710. The sequence goes on from NZ_JARUBD010000001.1 coordinate 1,008,477, forward strand.
GGGCAACCGACGGCGGACTGCGGGTCCTCGTGTACGTGGTCGACCCGGATCACCCGTGGCCACCGAAGGAACTCGACCGGTCCGACGAGGACCGGATGGCGGTCCGGGCATTCGTCGACCGGGTGTCTTCCAAACACACGATCGATCGCTTCGGGGATGTCGGCGATTTTCGGGCGGACCTCGCGGTCGCTCTGATGCGCGAGCGAGACAACCTCGTCAATTCCGAATCCTGGGCCACGACCGAACGCCATGCCGTTCGCCGTGCTCCGAAACTCGTTGCCTTTCCCAGCTACACGGGCGCGGCGCACTTCACCGGCCGGGCCGGAGAACTCGCCGAGCTCGATGACTGGTGTGGAGGTGAGAGCGGTCCGGTGCGGGTGCTGGAGGCCATCGGTGGCACCGGCAAGTCGGCGCTGGCCTGGACGTGGTTGACGGGGAGCGCCGTCGGTGCCGCCCCGCGCTGGGCCGGCCGGTTCTGGTGGAGCTTCTACGAGGGGTCGTCGTCGGTCACGCACTTCATCGTGGAGTTCCTCGCCTATGCCCGGCCGGAGCGTGACACCACCACCCTGACGTCGAGCCAGCTCGTCGCGGAGGTCGAGGACGTGCTGGGGTCGGCGCCGTACCTCCTGGTCCTCGACGGGGTGGAACGGCTCACCCAGGCGTACCACCAGCTGGATCCCTCGAAGGTGACCGACGAGGACGTGGCCCGCAGTGGGCACCACCGGCCCAACGCCATCGTCGATGTCGCGGCCTACGATCTGCTGGCCCGGCTCTCCCGGGCGAAGCCGTCACGGGTTCTGATCGCCACACGTCTGACCCCCGACGCGTTGCTCGGTTCCGCGGGGCGACCCACCGACGGCGTCACCGTGCAGAAGCTGGGCGGTCTTGGTCCCGACTCCACCGGCACGCTCGTCGCCGGGCTCGGCGTGACCGGCAACCCCGAGCTGGTGACCCGCTTCTTCAGCAAGCTCGACTACCATCCGCTGGTCATCGAGATCGTCGTCGGCCTGGTGAACAACTACCGGCGGGCGCCGCGTGACTTCGACGCCTGGATCGAGGACCCACTGCACGGGGGTAGCTTCCGGCTCTCCGAGCAGGAGTTCGTGCACCGGCGGGCCCATGTCGTGGCGGCCGCCCTCAAGAACCTGGACCAGGCGAGCGCCCGGGTCCTGCGCTACCTGTCCGCCCTGTCCAGCGCCGCGGACTGGGACCTCGTGCAGGATCTCAACCCGTTCCTGCCGGCCAAACCCCGACGTCAGCCCCCCGACCTCAGCTCGCTCGGGCCGCGCCCGATCCTGACGTGGATGCCACCCGGCCCAGAGCTGGCGGACGCCCTCGCCGAGCGGGACCGGTGGGATGTCCGAGCCCGTGATCTGACCGACGCCGCCGACCGCGCCCACGCCGACGAGATGCGCCGGTGGGCCGCCTCGCGGGAGACGCGCCTCGCCCTGGTCGAGCTGGAGAACGCCCTCCGGGACCTTGAGGACCGAGGGCTCCTGTGGTGGGATCGGGTGGCCAACAGGTACGACCTGCATCCGGTCATCCGGGCTGCCGCCCACGAGGGCATCGACGCCGACGGCCGGCTGGACGTGTCGAACCGGATCGTCGACCATTTCGCCTCCTGGCATCCACCGGCCGAGATTCGCACGGTCGAGGATCTCGCCCCCGCGGTCACCGCCTTCCGTGCTCTGGTCGACGCCGGCGAGATCGAGGTGGCGCTGCGGGGCATCGGTGGCCACCTTCCCCAGCTCCTCGACCTGGGTGCGTTCACCACCGTGGTGGAACTTCTGGAGCCGCTGGCCGAGATGGCCGGAAGCTGGTACCAGAACTTCCTCATGGAAGCGTATGCGGCTCTGGGCAATGTGGCCGACGCGCTCGCGCACTACGAGAGGTCGGTCGCGGCGGCGCTGGTGGAGCGGGATCCGATCAAGGTGGGGATCTATATCAGCAACATCTCGCTGTGCATGACGGATCTGAACCGTTTCGCCTTCTCCGCTCGGGCTCTCCGGCTCCTGAAACGCCTCATGGAGGCGACCGGTGAAGATGGCGGCGACCGGGCACGATTTCTCGCTCAACGGGCCGAGGAGTCGTTGAGGACGGGCGACCTGGAGCCGGTCGCGGCGCTCGTGAGCGAGGCACGGGCACTTCCGGAGAATCCCTATGACCGCAACTTCGCCACCCGTCTGTACTTCCTGGACCTCTACCTGCGGCTGAGGTCGGGACTCCTCACCTTCGAGGACCTCGACAGTGCCGAGGCGGGCGTGCGGTCCATCTACTACCGGCTTGATCTGCTCAATCTCCGATTCAGTCTCGCGGCGCGTACCGGGAAATTGGAGATCGCCCTGGACGCGGCGAACGACATCGCGCGGCTGTATCGCGACGCCGGATGTCCCCACAGCACGGCGCGTGTGGCCTGGGCGTTGGCCGCGCTGCGCCGACCCGAGGCCCCGCAGGTCCTCGAAGAGGCCAGGACGATCGAGGCGCGGCTGGAGCCGCGGCTGCGCCAGCCGGGGTACGTCGCCGACAGCCTCGTCCTGCTCGGTCGACCCGACGAGGCGCGCACGTACGCGCTGCTCGCCTACCGGGCCGCCTGGGCGGACGGGCCGGGGTTTCACGACGTCGATGAGGTCGCCAGGGCGGTGACCCGGCTCGAAGCACTGGGTGAGGCGGTGCCCGACATCGAGGCCGGCGACGTCGGCCCCTTCGAGTGGGAGCCGGCGTTCAACGACTTTGTCGCCTCGTACACCCGGTTCGACCTGGCCTTTCTTCGCCCCTACATCCGGCGATCGGGCGTCGATGCCTCGATCGCCGAGACCTGGCCCCAGCCGGACGGCGACTGGACAGCGTGGCTCACCGCGATCGCCAGGTCCATCGTCGGAGCCGAGGCGAGCGAGTACGTGGCGGTCGCGACGCAGCTCCGAAGCGTCCTGGAGGAGCGGGTCGGCGCGGTGCTGGCCGCGACTCTCGAGGCACAGGGGCACGCGGAGTTTCAACGACTGGACCTCCTCGACTTCGAGACCACCGAACGCCTGAAGAACGAGGCACTGACGAACGCCGCCTGGGCAGGTCGCATCCGTGCCGCGCTGGCTCGTCCGGCCGACGAGGTGGTCGCCGCCCTCGTGGAGGTCGTCAAGGGGTACTGGCTGGCGAAACACCGCGCACACTTTCCACGGGTCGTCGCCTCGGTGGCTCGGACGCTGGCGGAAGCCATCGTCGCCGAGTTGCGCGACCCCGGACCGAGCGAGGGGTGACCTCCGCTACCGGCCTCACCGCGGCGGCATGGGTGTCTCCGGTGGCTGGCCACGGGACCGTCGGGCATCCGCGCCGGCCACGCCGAGCAGCGTCGGGGACGGCAGGCGGCGGGGGAAGCGGGCAACACAGTCACCAATCCGTCACCGAAAGAATGCGGGCCGTGTTCGGCCGTACGCTCGTGGGCGTGCCCGGACCTGCCGAGAAGGCCACCGAACAGGACCGGCGTGACCTCATCGTCACGGTCGCGCGGGAGTTGGCCGAGACGGAAGGCTGGGCGGGGGTGAGCACCCGCCGGCTGTCCGAACGGGCCGAGATCGACATCGGCGACATCTACCGCCACTTCGCCGACCTGGAGGCGCTGCTCGCCGCCGTCGCGGTGTGCGCCTTCGCCGACCTGGCAGCCGACCTGGCGGAGGCGCACGCGGACGCCACCGACGAACCCGAGGGCGCCTGGTCGGCGGTCGCGACCGCGTACCTCGACTTCGCTTACGCGAATCCGGAGGTCTATGACGCGATGCTCGCGCTGACCCCCGACCTGGCCCTCGGCGACGACGGCGTGCCGGGCGCGCCGCGGGCGGTCTTCACCGAGCTGCGGGCGGCCCTGGCCCCGCTCGCCGAGGGGCGGGACCTGGACACCCTCGCCGAGGTGGGCTGGAGCCTGCTGCACGGCGTGGTGATGCTGACCCGGGGCGGCCGGTTGCGGCCCGAGGGGCAGGAGGAGCGGGAAGCGATGATCGCGGCGACGCTGCTGCGGTGGCCGTGACCGCCGCGGGGCCAGGGGACGGACGGTCCTCGGGCACCGACGTGCCGAACCGCGGTCAGTTGAGGGGCTCGCGGTCGGCCGCGCCCTTGTCGACGAACCGGAACGTGGTGGTCAGCGCCGCGTTGCCCACCTCCTTGAGGATCAGACCGTTGCCGGCGGCGTGCTGCAGGTACCGGGACTCGCTGCCGATGGCGTCCCCGCCGATCGGTGTCGGAACGAACAGGACGCGCCCGCCGGTGACCCACTTCGTGCTGAACATGCCGTACTCCTCAAGGGTCGTCCCGAACCTGTCGGGGCGGAGATCTACCTGGTCGTCGGGTCCGCGAGATCGCGGCCACAGACCCAGCACGGCGGCCGGACCCCAACGGTTCGCCGAAATCCGGAAGATCTGGAATTCATCTGCCGCCTATCCTGTCTCCTTCGCGTAGGGGCAGTGGGTACGGGGAGGGGATGCTGTGGCGGTCGCCGAGGTGGCGCGTCGACGGGCGCAGGTGTTGATCTTCGATGCGGACGACACCCTGTGGGAGAACAACGTCGTCTTCGAGCGGGTGATCGACGACTTCCTGGACTGGCTCGACCACCCCACCCTGGAACGGGCGCAACTGCGGGCCGTCCTCGACGACATCGAGCGGGCCAACGCGGTCGCGCACGGCTACGGCAGCAAGGTCTTTCTGCGCAGCCTCGGGGAGTGCCTGGAGCGGCTGCGCGAACGGCCGGCGACCGACGCCGAACGTCAGGAGATCGACCGTCTCGCCGTGGCGCTCATCGAGCACCGGGTGGAGCTGATGCCCGGGGTGGCCGACGCGCTCGATGAGCTGGCCGGCCGGCACGAGCTGTTGCTACTGACCAAAGGCGACCAGGCCGAGCAGCAGCGCAAGCTGGACGCCTGCGGCCTGCTGCACCACTTCCGGGCGGCGCACATCGTCGCCGAGAAGACCGTCGACACGTACCGGTGGCTGATCCGGGAACACGGCTTCGCCCCCGCTGACGCCTGGATGATCGGCAACTCCCCGAAGTCGGACATCCTGCCGGCGCGGGCGGCCGGGTTGAGCGCGGTGTTCATCCCGAACGAGAACACGTGGGTGCTGGAGGACGACGAGCTGGACCCGACCGACGGCGGAGTGCTGCGGCTCGCCGCGTTCCGTGACCTGCTGCGGCACTTCTGACCGCACCGAACCCGAACAGCGTCCGCGATCATGGTCGCGTTACGCCGACATGCCTGAATTCCACCTTGAGATCAGTCACGCCGCCGGTCGTCCCGGACGGCTTGTCCGGCCGGTCGGAGCGCGCCTAACCTGGGCCGGCGCTCACGGCCTTTCGGGGTGTACCGGGGGCGTGGCGGCGTTCGGCGGGTGGGCACCGTGGAGCTGAGTGCGGAACGGTCGGCTCTCCCCGTCCGCGTGTGGCGTCGTGCCACGCCGCGCGGCCGGGTGCCGGAGCTGTCCGCTCCCATGCCGGACAGCCGAGGGTCAGGACCGGGTAGTTGCGGACCCGGTCCTGGCCCGGCCCAGGAATCGACCACCCCGGCGAACGGGGCAGACCGCGAGCCGGGTCGACTGTCAGGATGCCGGAATGAAGCGCAGAACCCTCCTGGCTGGCACCACCGCCGGCCTGGCGGCACCGGCCCTGCTCGCACCCACGGCCCCCGCCTTCGGCGCGACCCGGCCGGCGCCGGCCTGGGGCACCGCACCGGTGCCCCACTCCACCCGGCCGACCACCCCGCGCCACAACCTGGCCGCCCGGTTGACCACCCTGCCGACGCAGACCAGGCAGGTGACCGTCGTCGCTGCCACCAGCTACACCACCACGTACGCCACCCTTGAGGCGTACGTGAAGGTCAGGGGCCGCTGGCAGCCTGCCTCGTCGGCACTGCCCGCCCGCATCGGCTCCAAGGGATTCAGTGACAACCACGTGGAGGGCGTGCCGACCACCCCGACCGGTGTCTACTCGATCGGCCCCACCATGTACGGCATCGCCGCCAACCCCGGCGTACGGTATCCGTACCACCGGTTGGTCAGTGGCGACTGGTGGAACGAGAACCCCTCGTCGTCGCGGTACAACACCTTCCAGCACAGCTCCACCAACCCGGGCGGGGCCAGCGAGGCGCTGTGGCAGGAGGTCGCCGCGTACACCCATTTCGCGGTGATCACCTACAACATGCCGCCGAACGTGGCGCCGCCGATCCCGAACGCCGGCAGCGGCATCTTCCTGCACCAGTTCAGCACCACCGCCGGCAACGCGACCGCCGGCTGTGTGTCCCTCTCCCGGGACAACCTCGTCGACGTGCTGAGCTGGCTCGACCCGGCGTTGTCGCCGCGCATCGTGCTCAGCCCGTACGCCCAGCTCGGCCGGTACTGACCCGCGCGACCGGCGGGCTCCGCGCTCAGGATCCTTCGCGTCGGACGATCGCCACCGCCACCCGGCAGAACTCGTCCATGTCGGGGTTGAAGCCGGCGGCGATGTCGGGATGCAGCCCGGAGCGGGTCTCGTCCAGCAGTCGTTGGCAGACCTGCTCGACCGGCTCGCCCGCGTAGCTGGCGCGTACCCGGTCGGTGGCGGCCTGGAGCGCCGAGGTCAGCTGCTCCTCCAGCGGGCCGCGCAGCTTCTGCTGCACGGGGTCGAGCCCGCGCGGGTCGAGCGTGACATGTGGCTCCGACATCGGTGCTCCCTTCGTCGGCGACCGCGATACCCCACCGCGGACGTCGGTCAAACCCCGGTCGGTACGGCGGCGACCCGCACCTGGTACGAGAAGTCCTCCGCCGGCTCCTCGTGGTACGACAGCCGGCGGATCTGCCGGTCGTCGTCGTAGAGGGCGACGTCCACCAGGACACCGAGGTGGGCCAGCCCGATCGACGACACGCGCTTCTTGTCCTGCAACACCGCACAGACGCCGCCGAGCAGGGTGCTGGCGTCGGACGTGCGGTGCCCGGGCGGGCAGCGCAGCACCAGGTCCACCTCGACGGGCCCGGGCAACGGCGTCCAGCCGGTGCGCTGGGCCGCGGTGAGGGCGGCCTGGAGCAGGGTGCGTACCCTCGTCGCCTGCCGGTGCCCGGCGGCGAAGATGGACAACGCTTCGGTCTTGACCGGTGGCAGGCCGCTCACCTCGAATGTCAGGGCGAGAGCGCGGGTGTCCTGCACGACGGCACCTCCTCGTTGGGACGATCCTGCCGAACCGGGGGAGCGGCGGTGGGACGTTCCCGCGATTACCCACCGATCGGGCAGGTTGGGGTCGGCCGGAGGCGTGTCGACGGCGGCGGCGAACGCGCTGGCTGCGGCGCTAGGAAAACGCTAGTCGACGCTGCCCGCGCTGGGTAGTGGGTCGTTCACCCGACGCGGAACGAAGGCGCAGAACTCGTTGCCCTCCGGGTCGGCCAGCACCCACCAGCGCGCCGTGTCGATCGGCTCCCGCAGCAGCGTCGCGCCCGCCGCGATGAGCGCGGTCGGCTCCTCGTCGACCATCTCGACGTCCCAGTGCAGCCGGTTCTTGACCGTCTTGGGCTCGGGCACCCCGGCGAACACCCAGTAGTCCCAGGGGAACCCGGACGCGCCGATGATCGACGCGTGGGTCCCCTCGTCCTCGACGGTGCCGCCGACCACCCCGGCCCACCAGGTCGCCTGCGCGGCCGGGTCGGCCGAGTCGACGACCAGCTCGAACGGCCCCGGTCGAGTGCCCTCGCGGGCTCCGAACGCGCAGAACGGGTTGCCCTCCGGGTCGTCCAGCACCCACCAGGTGACGTCGCCGGACGGCTCCGCGACCAGTCGCGCGCCGCCGGCGAGCAGCGCCGCCGGGTCCGTGTCGGCCAGGCGCAGATCCAGGTGTACGCGGGTCTTTCCGACCCGTGGCTCGGGCACCCGGTTCACCCAGATCGACTCGGCGTCGGAGCGCGCCGATCGGGGGTCCACCCGGGTGTCGCCGTCACCGGCATCGGCCACGTCGGCGTCCAGCATCCGCGCCCAGAACCCACCGAGCGTGAGCGGGTCCGTGGCGTCCAGACAAAGATCCTTGAAGCGTGCGATCACCGCCCCAGCATGCCCGGTGCCGCCCTGCGTCGAACAGGATCGCGGAGCGGGGGCCGCGTGGGTCCGGCGATCATGGAGTTGTGGTGCCTGGCTTGGCGTTGCACGGGCGGTTTGTCGCCCACCACAACTCCATGATCGACGAGGCGGTACCGGCCTGACGCGAAGGAGTTGTCGCGGGTTTGCCGGTATGGAGCGCGCGAGGGGAGAGGCCCCGGGGCGAGGGCCGCTCCTGGGATCGCGTCGGTCGGCGCATCGACGATCCGCGCGGTGAGCTGGTTGTCGGCATGGGCCACGCGTTCGCCGTCCGGCAGTTCGGCGATCATGCACTGGCCGGCCAGCCCCAGGTACATGCCCGCGGTGCGGTGGCGGTGATGATCGTCCGGCCGCCCGTCCCGCACGTCGCCATGCGCCCGCTCTGGCGGTGCCGGAACTGTGGCGGCGAGTGGCCCTGCCAACCGGCCAAGCTCGCCCTGCTGGCCGAGTGCCGGACCAACCGGACCGCACTGCTGATCTATCTCGGCACTCTGATGCACGAGGCGACGAACCAGCTCACCCGGACCATCCGCCAGCCCGAATGACCGAGCGCTTCCTCTCCTGGACGAGGGTCCGGAGCTGACGCCCCGGGTCCGCCGCCTCGGCGATGTGGCGTCGGGGCAGGCCAGAGACGGCATTCGCTGCGCCGACTCCCGTTGTGTCGGCCAGGTTTCGCGGCTTCACGGGTGGGGCAGTGTAGCCGCACAGAGTATCCGGACCGGGGCGTTTCCGCAGCTCATCGGCTCGGAGTCAGCTCTCGCCGTGCGCCGGGGCACGGATGCCCTCCCCGGTTTCCGCCGAAGAGAGGGGGGAGGGCGATGACACACTCCAGAACGGCCCGACACCGGCGTCGGCCGGTTGTCCGGGTTGGTGCGGCGGCTGCCGCGCTGGCGCTCGTCGCGCCGCTCGCCGCGTGCGGCGCCGACGACACCGGCGGCACGCCGACGATCAACCTGTACTACCCGCCCGAGCAGAACCTGCAGAAGGTCGTCGACGACTGCAACGCGCAGGCCCAGGGACGGTACGAGATCGCCTACCGGGTGCTGCCCCGCCAGGCCGACGACCAGCGGGTGCAGATGGTGCGCCGGCTGGCCGCCAAGGACACCGGCATGGACGTGCTCGGCCTGGACGTCACCTGGACCCAGGAGTTCGCCAGCGCCGACTGGATCCGTGAGTGGACCGGCCAGGACAAGTCCGAGGTCGAGCAGGGCACTCTCGCCGGCCCGCTGGACACCGCCCGCTACGAGGACAAGCTCTACGCGGCGCCGAAGAACACCAACGTGCAGCTGCTCTGGTACCGCAAGGACCTGGTGCCGCAGCCGCCGGCCACCTGGGACCAGATGATCGACGCGGCCCAGCAGCTCAAGGAGCAGGGCAAGCCGTACCAGGTGCTCACCATGGGCGCCCAGTACGAGGGCCTGGTCGTGCTCTACAACACCCTGGCCGAGAGCGCCGGCGGAAAGATCCTCTCCGACGACGGCAAGCAGGCCGTGATGGACGACGGCACGGTCCGGGCGCTGGAACAGTTGCAGCACTTCGCCACGTCGGGCGTGACCTCGCCGTCCTTCAGCAACGCCACCGAGGACCCGGTGCGGCTGGAGTTCCAATCCGGCGCGGGCGCGTTCCAGGTGAACTGGCCGTTCGTCTACCCGGCGCTTCAGGAGGCCAACCCGGACCTGGCCAAGCAGGTCGGCTGGGCGCGTGTGCCCGGCGTCGACGGGGGCACCCCCAGCAAGGTCACCATCGGTGGGGTGAACCTGGCGGTCAGCTCCTACTCCGAGCACCCGGAACTGTCCTTCGAGGTCGCGCGGTGCCTCCGCAGCGCCGAGCACCAGAAGTTCTCCGCCATCAACGACGGCGTGCCGCCGACCATCGAGGCGGTCTTCGACGACCCGGAGATGACCGAGGCGTACCCGATGAAGGACACCATCCTGGAGGAGCTGAAGGAGCCGGCGACCCGGCCGCTGACCCCGGCGTACCAGAGCATCTCCACCGTCATGTCGGCGATCCTGTCCCCGCCGTCGGCGATCCGTCCGCAACAGACCGCCGACGAGTTGCGCGGCGCCATCGCCGACGCCCTCCAGTCGAAGGGGGTCCTGCCGTGACCCTTCCCGCCACGCCGACCGACACCGCCCCAGAGAAGAGCCCCGCGTCCGCCAGCGTTCCCACCCAGCGCGGCAGCCGCCGCAAGGCGCCACTGAGCGAGAACAAGAAGGCCGAACGCAAGCTCGGCTGGCTGCTCTGCGCGCCCGCCGCGCTGGTGATGGTCGCGGTGACCGCGTACCCGATCATCTACTCGGTCTGGCTGTCGTTGCAGCGCTACGACCTGCGCTTCCCCGACCAGCGTGAGTTCATCGGGCTGGAGAACTACGTCACCGTGCTCACCAACGAGTTCTGGTGGACCGCGTTCGGGGTGACCGCGCTGATCACGGTGGTCACCGTGGCCGTCGAGCTGGTGCTCGGCATGGGGTTGGCGCTGATCATGCACCGTACGCTGGTCGGGCGGGGCATCGTCCGCACCTCGGCGCTCATCCCGTACGGCATCGTCACGGTCGTCGCCGCGTTCTCCTGGCGGTACGCCTGGACCCCCGGCACCGGCTACCTGGCCGACCTGTTCAGCGACGGCGCGCCGCTCACCGAGCGGGCCAGCTCGCTGGCGATCATCATGCTCGCCGAGATCTGGAAGACCACGCCGTTCATGGCGCTGCTGCTGATGGCCGGGCTGGCGCTGGTCCCCGAGGACCTGCTCAAGGCCGCCTCCACCGACGGGGCGACGGCCTGGCAGCGGTTCACCAAGGTGATGCTGCCGGTGATGAAGCCGGCGATCCTCGTCGCCCTGCTGTTCCGCACCCTGGACGCGTTCCGCGTCTTCGACAACATCTTCGTGTTGACCGCCGGCGGCAACGAGACCTCGTCGGTGTCGATGCTCGCCTACAACAACCTGATCCGGGGTCTGAACCTCGGCATCGGCTCGACGATGTCGGTGCTGATCTTCATCACCGTGGCGATCATCGCCTTCGTCTTCGTGAAGCTTTTCGGTACCGCTGCTCCCGGCAGCGACGACGGGGAGAGGCGCTGACATGGCTGTCGAAACCACCACCCGGGCGAAGCTGCGCTGGGGTCTGCTGGACGTCCTCGTGGTCGTCTTCGCGCTGATCCCCGTCCTGTGGATCGCCTCGCTGTCGTTCAAGACGCCGGCCACCCTCACCGACGGGAAGTTCTTCCCCCGCGAGTGGACGCTGGACAACTACAAGACGATCTTCGAGACCGACCAGTTCGTCCGAGCCTTGATCAACTCGATCGGCATCGCGCTCATCGCCACGCTCGTCGCGGTGGTGCTCGGCGCGATGGCCGCGTACGCGATCAGCCGTCTGGACTTCCCCGGCAAGGGGCTGCTGGTCGGCGTCTCCCTGCTGATCGCGATGTTCCCGCAGGTGTCGCTGGTGTCACCGCTGTTCGAGATCGAGCGGCAGCTCGGCCTCTTCGACACCTGGCCCGGTCTGATCCTGCCGTACATCACCTTCGCGTTGCCGCTGGCGATCTACACGCTGTCGGCGTTCTTCAAGCAGATCCCGTGGGACCTGGAGAAGGCCGCGAAGATGGACGGCGCGACCCAGGCCCAGGCGTTCCGTCGGGTGATCGCCCCGCTGGCCGCGCCCGGCCTGTTCACCACCGCGATCCTGGTGTTCATCTTCTGCTGGAACGACTTCCTGTTCGCCATCTCGCTGACCTCCACCGAGCGGTCACGCACGGTGCCGGCCGCGCTGTCGTTCTTCACCGGCGCCTCGCAGTTCGAGGACCCCACCGGGGCGATCTGCGCCGCCGCCGTGGTGATCACCGTTCCGATCATCCTGTTCGTTCTCTTCTTCCAGCGTCGCATCGTGTCCGGTCTGACCTCCGGCGCAGTCAAGGGATAGGTGAGTAGTCATGGCTGACATCGTGCTGGACAAGGTGAGCAAGAGCTTCCCGGACGGGACCGTCGCCGTGCAGGACGTCGACCTGGAGATCGCCGACGGCGAGTTCGTGATCCTGGTCGGGCCTTCGGGCTGCGGCAAGTCCACCACCCTGAACATGATCGCGGGGCTGGAGGACATCAGCTCCGGAGAGCTGCGCATCGCCGGGCAGCGGGTCAACGACAAGGCGCCCCGGGACCGGGACATCGCCATGGTGTTCCAGTCGTACGCCCTGTACCCCAACATGACGGTGCGGGAGAACATGGCGTTCCCGCTGCGGCTGGCGAAGCTGGACAAGGAGACCATCAACGCCAAGGTCGACGAGGCGGCGAAGGTCCTGGAGCTGACCTCGCTGCTGGATCGCAAGCCCGCCAACCTCTCGGGCGGGCAGCGGCAGCGGGTGGCGATGGGCCGGGCGATCGTCCGCCAGCCCAAGGCGTTCCTCATGGACGAGCCGCTGTCCAACCTGGACGCGAAGCTGCGCGTGCAGATGCGCACGGTGGTGTCCCGGTTGCAGAAGCAGCTCGGCACCACCACCGTCTACGTCACCCACGACCAGACCGAGGCGATGACCCTCGGCGACCGGGTCGTGATCATGCGGGGCGGTGCGGTGCAGCAGGTCGGTCCGCCGCAGGAGCTGTACGACCACCCGCGCAACCTCTTCGTGGCCGGTTTCATCGGCTCGCCGTCGATGAACTTCCTGCACGCCGCCGTGCAGGACGGCAGCCTGCGTACCGCACTGGGTGACGTGCCGCTCGGCGACCGGGTCCGCCGGGAGCTGGAGGCTGCGGACGCGCCCCGCGAGCTGATCCTCGGCATCCGACCCGAGCACTTCGAGGACGCCGAGCTGATCGACGACGACACCCGTCGGCGGGGCCTGGAGTTCGACGCGCCCGTGGAGATCGTCGAGTCGATGGGCTCGGACAAGTACGTCTACTTCACCGTGGAGGGGGAGCGGGCCAGCGCCGCCGAGTTGGAGGAGCTGGCCGCCGACGCGGGTTCGGCCGACTTCGCCGGCGCCGGCGGCAACCTCGTCACCCGGCTGTCCGCGGAGTCCCCGGTCGCCGAGGGGCAGTCCCGCCGGGTCTGGTTCAACCTGGAGAAGATCCACCTGTTCGACCCGGGCACCGGCCGCAACCTGACCCTGCACGAGGGCCGGGCGGCCGGCGCGCTCGCCGACTGACCGCGCGCCCCGCGCGATGGTCGTGCTCCACGCGATGGTCGTGCTCGATCATTGATGCAGTGGTGTCGGGCGGCGTGCGATGCCACGACAACCAGGATGGTGCGCGATCGTGGTGGCGAGGGGCCGGCGGGCGAGCCCGCCGGCCCCTCGCCGTGTCCTGCGCCGCGCGTCCGGCCGTGGCAAGGTGGTCGAAGGTCGTGTCGTGAAGCGGGGGACGGATGAATCGACGACTGGCCGCGCTGGCCACCGCGCACGGCGTGTCCACCTGGTACGAGGACTGGCGGCACCGCAGCGTCGAGGTCGCCCCGGACACCGTCGTGGGCGTCCTCGGCCTGCTCGGCGTCGACGCCACCAGCCCGGCGGCCATCGCCGACGCGCTCGCCGCCGCCCGCGCGGTCGACAAGGCCGCGCTGCCGCCGACCGTGGTGCTGACCCACGGCGCCACCCGGGCGCTGCCCGGGCCGGCCGTGGTGACGCTGGAGGACGGTGGTCGGCGGGCGGTCGACGGTGAGCTTCCGGGGGACCTGCCGCTGGGCTGGCACCGGCTGGCCTGCGCCGGGCGGGAGGTGACGCTCGTCGTGGTGCCCCGGCGGCTGCCGGTGCCACCGCGCACCTGGGGCTGGATGCTCCAGCTCTACGCCCTCACCTCGGAGCACTCCTGGGCGATGGGTGACCTCGGCGATCTCGCCGAGTTCACCGGCTGGGCCGGCGCCAACGGTGCGGGGCTGGTGCTGCTCAACCCGCTGCACGCGGTCGGGCCGTCGCACCCGGTGGCCGCCTCACCGTATTCGCCGGCCAGCCGGCGGTTCGTCAACCCGCTCTACCTGCGCGTCGGTGCCACCGCCGCGTACCGGGCGGCGGACCCGGCGACCCGGGCGATCGTCGACGCGCTTCGCCCCGACCGTGGCGACCTGATCGACTACGACGAGGTGTGGGCCGCCAAGCGGCACGCCCTGGAGCTGCTGCACCCGTACGCCCAGCCGGTGGATCTCGCCGCGGACCCGGCGCTGGCGTCGTTCGCCACCTGGTGCGCGCTGGCCGAGCGGCACGGCAACGACTGGCGGGCCTGGCCGGCGGAGCTGCACCACCCCGACTCGCCGGCGGTCGCCGAGCAGCGCCGTCTGCTCGCCGACCGGGTGGCGTTCCACGCCTGGCTGCAACGGCTGTGCGACGAACAGCTCGACGCGGTCACGGCGGCGGCCCGCTCGACCGGGATGCCGGTCGGCGTGGTGCACGACCTGGCCGTCGGTATCGACCCGGGCGGCGCGGACGGCTGGCAGCTCGCCGACGTGCTGGCCCAGGGCGTACGGGTCGGCGCGCCGCCGGACGACTTCAACCAGCTCGGTCAGGACTGGGGGCTCGCCGCGTGGCGACCGGACCGGCTCGCCGCCACCGGGTACGCGGCCTACCGGGACATGCTGCGGCGGACCCTGCGGCATGCCGGTGGCCTGCGGGTCGACCACGTCGCCGGGCTGTGGCGACTGTGGTGGGTGCCGCCGGGCGCCGGCGCGGCCGAGGGCACCTACGTACGCTACGACGCCGAGGCGATGCTGGGCATCCTCGCGCTGGAGGCGTACCGGGCCGGCGCTGTGGTGGTCGGTGAGGACCTCGGCACCGTCCAGCCGGCGGTGACGCGGGGCCTGCGGGGGCGCAACATGCTCGGCTCGACCGTGCTGTGGTTCGCCCGCGACGACGACGGCGACTTCGTCGCGCCGAGCCGGTGGCCCCGCAACGCGCTCGCCACGATCTCCACCCACGACCTGCCGACCGCGCCCGGTTTCCTGGCCGGCGAGCACGTGCGGGTGCGCGACGAGTTGAAGCTGCTCAGCACCGACACGGCGGTGGAGCGGGCACGGGCGGCCGAGGAGCGGGACCGGTTGCTGGCGATGCTGCGCGCCGAGGGCCTGTTGCCGGCCGCCGACCCGCCACCGGACGACGAGGAGGCGGTGGTGGCGATGCATGCCGCGCTCGCCGCCAGCCCGACGCGGCTGCTCGGCGTCTCCCTCTACGACGTGCTGGGCGAGGTACGCCAACCCAACATGCCGGGCACCGTGGACGAGTATCCGAACTGGCGGCTGCCGTTGCCGGCCAGCGTGGCGCAGATCCGCACCGACCCCCGGGTGGCCCGGATCGCCGCGCTGCTGTCCGAGGCCCGCCCCCGCCCGGCCCGCCCGCCCCAGGCCTGACGCCGACCGCCCCCGCCGGCCGCTCAGGCCTGCCACTCGAAGCGCGGCGGCAGCCCGAGGAAGGCGGCGTAGCCTCCCAGGGCCTGCTCCACCCGGGCGCGTGCCGCCGTCTTCAGGGGCGACAGCGGCCGGATCGTCACGGTGACCGCCGATCGGCCGACCCGGCGCTTCCACACGCCGACCACCCGGCCGGCGTGGACCACCGTCGCCTGGAAGATGCCGTTGTTGCCCGGCACCACGGCGGCCTGGTGGGCGGGGTCGAGCATCAACGTGCGGTCCCGGTAGCCCAGCAGGTACTCGTCGAACCCGGGCAGCACCCGCACCTCGTCGATCGGGGCGCGCGGCGCGTCGGCCAGTGCCGCGTCGACGTACATCGACTCGCCGCCGACCCGTACCGTGCGCAGCGTGTCGCCGGCGGCGGCCAGGCCGCGCCGCGCGTCGGTCAGGGTGAGGCCGGACCAGCCGGCGAACTCGCGGTCGGTGACCGGGCCGTGCCCGCGGACGTAGCGATGGGCCAGCACGGCGAGGGCCTCGTCCCGGTCCAGCCGACGGGCCTCCGGCGCCCACTCGTCGAGCAGGGCGAAGGTCTGCTCGGTGCCGACGTTCGGTGCCACGCAGGTCACCCCGCGCACACTCGAATACCACAACAGGTGGTAGCCGCGCTGGCCGTCGGTGCCCAGCCCGGCGTCGCGCAGGGTGGCCAGGCACTGCGCCCGGGTGAGCCGGCCGCCGCCGGCCAGCGCGGCACCGAGGACGTCCACGGCCCGGTCGGCGTCGACGTCGGTGAGCCCGAGCTGCGCCCGGCGGGTGGCCGCGCCGGCCAGCGAACGGACACCGGTCAGCTCCAGCATCCAGCGCGCGTCGGCGGGCGGGACGAGATGCACGGTGCCCCGCATCGGCCAGGTGCGCAGCGCCTCGCGCCGCTCCAGTGCCGCCTGCACGTCGGCCACACCGTGCCCGGGCAGTCGGGCGCCCAGTGACCACAGACCGCTGGCCAGGTCCTGAGCCTGCATGGCGCCGAACCACTCGACCACCTCGGCGACGGTGTCGGGGTGGACGCCCGGGTGCGGGCGCAGCAGCAGGCTGGTCATCCGCAGTGCCAGCGCTTCGGCCGCGCTCAGGTCCGGAGGCATCGCCGAACTCCTTTCCGGTGGCCGGGCCGCCAGCCTAGGGCAGGCCACCGACACGATCGCGGCGATGGGAGGCGTAACGCGCGTCGACGTGGGAAGACGCCCGCCGGAAGTACGCGCGCCGCGCGTGCGGAAGGGAGTCTCATGACTGCCGCAAGCGAGCCGGCCCGGGGTGCCGGCGTATCGGCCGGATCCCGGTCTCATCGGGGGGACGCCCGCGCGAAGACGAGCGCGGCCGCCACCTTCGCTCTGGTCTTCGGCGTGGCCGGCCTGCTCAGTGTGCTGACCGCCATCCTGGCCTGGGTCGGGTTGGTGCTGGGCATCATCGGGATCATCCTCGGCATCGTCGGCCTGAAGATGGCCGGACGGCCCGGGGTGACCGGTCGGGGGGTGGCCATCGGCGGTCTGGTGCTGAGCATCCTGGCGGTGCTGATCGGCCTGGGCCTCGCCGCGGGCATCACCACCTTCGTCAACAACGACAGCGCGGTGGACCGCCTCCAGCAGCAGGTCGACGACCTGCGGGACAAGCTCGACTGACACCGCCGGGTACGGTAGAAGCGGATCACCGCTCCGCTACCATGGGGTGCGGTGACCGCCCGGTGGGAGGGAGAGCAGTGGTGTCCGCTACGAGCCTGCCCGGGGAGGCGCCGGCCCGGGGAAAGCGGGCCGACGCCGTACGCAACCAGCAGACGCTGCTCGCCGCCGCCGCCGCGGTGTTCGTCACCTCCGGCGTGGAGGCCCCGATCCGGGAGATCGCGGCCCGGGCCGGGGTTGGCATCGGCACGATCTACCGGCACTTCCCGACCCGGGCGGACCTCGTCGTCGCCGTCTACCGGCACCAGGTCCAGGCGTGCGCCGAGGCCGGCCCCGCGCTGCTGGCCAGCGCCGACTCTCCGTCGGCCGCACTCCGGCAGTGGGTCGACCGCTTCATCGACTTCCTGGTCACGAAGCACGGGCTCGCCAACGCCCTCCAGTCGGACACCGGCGGGTTCGACGCGTTGCACACCTACTTCCTCGACCAGCTGGTGCCCGCCTGCGCGCAGTTGCTCGACGCCGCCGTGGACGCCGGGGAGATCACGCCCGGCACGTCCGCGCACGAACTGATGCGCGGCATCGGCAACCTCTGCATCGGCGGCGACAAGGACCCGCGCTACGACCCCCGGCGACTGGTCGACCTGCTCCTGCGGGGGCTGCGGCAGCCACGGTGACGGCGGCGCCGGCGGAGATCACAGTAGGGTGGGCGACGTGCTCCGCCAGGTCACCGCGATCCGCTACGTCACCCCGCTCCGCGAGGGTGGCTCGCTGCCGGGTGTCGTGGAGGCGGACGACCTCGGCACGTACGTGGCGAAGTTCCGTGGCGCCGGGCAGGGCCCCAAGGCACTCGTCGCCGAGGTGATCTGCGGCGAACTGGCCCGCCGGCTGGAGCTGCGCGTGCCGCCGCTGGTCGTGCTCGACATCGATCCGGTGATCGGGCGGGCCGAGCCCGATCAGGAGGTGCAGGAGCTGCTTCGCAACAGCGGCGGCGCCAACCTGGGGATGGACTTCCTGCCCGGGGCGCTGGGCTTCGACCCCGTCGCGCACCCCGTGGACCCGATGCTGGCGTCGCGGGTGCTGTGGTTCGACGCGTACGTGGAGAACGTCGACCGGAGCTGGCGCAACCCGAACCTGCTGGTGTGGCACCGGGAGCTGTGGCTCATCGACCACGGCGCCTCGCTGTACTTCCACCACAACTGGCCGCGCGCCGAAGCAGCCGTGCACCGGGCCTACCGGGCCGACGACCACGTCCTCGCCCCGTACGCCGACCGGCTCGCCGAGGCCGACGCCGAGCTGGCCCCCCGGATCACCCCGGAACTGCTCACCGACGTGCTGGCGCTGGTGCCGGCGCAGTGGCTGACCGCCGCCGACTTCGACTCGGCCGACGAGGCGCGGGCCGCGTACGTGGCGCACCTGTCCCGTCGGGTCGCCCGGACGGCGGACTGGCTGCCGACAGGGGGCGTGGCGTGAGGCATCCCTTCGAGTACGCGCTGATCCGGCTGGTGCCCCGCATCGAGCGCGGCGAGCAGATCAACGTCGGGGTGCTGCTCTACTGCCAGCAGCGTGACTTCCTGGCCGCGCGTACCCACCTGGACGCCGACCGGGTCGGAGCGCTGGCACCCGACGTCGACCTGCCGGCGGTGGCCGCGGTGCTGGACTCCTGGGACCGGACCTGCTCCGGCGACGGGCCGGCGACCCGGATGCGGCTCGGCGAGCGCTTCCACTGGCTGGCCGCCCCCCGCAGCACGATGATCCAGACCGGGCCGGTGCACACCGGGCTCACCGCCGACCCGGCGGCGGAGCTGGAACGGCTGATGGTGGCCCTGGTCCGCTGACTCGCGGCGGGTGAGCGCGGGGCGTTCCCCTGATCGCGCTGCGCCAGCGTCGTTGCCGGCGGAGCGCGATCCCCCGTTCAGGCTGTCGGTGCGGGGCGGCGGATGGCTTCCGTCGGCACCGGTGACATCAGGATCGCCGTCCGCGACGGTCGCCGGGTCCAGACGATCGGGAACTTGCGGAAAACTTGAGCCCGTCAAGGGTGGCGTTTGACCGTGCGAGCCACGGGTAGTCGCGGGAGCTGACCCAGACGAGAAGGGGACATCTGATGGCTGCCCAGACCAAGGTAGCGGTGATCTACTACAGCGCCACCGGCATCACGTACCAGATGGCGCAGGCCGTCTGCGAGGCCGCTGGGGACGCGGGCGCCGAGGTGCGTCTGCGCAAGGTGCGGGAGCTGGCACCGGACGAGGCGATCCGCTCCAACTCCGGCTGGCAGGCCCACCACCTGGAGACCCAGGACGTGCCCGAGGCGATGATCGACGACCTGGCCTGGGCCGATGTGGCCATCTTCGGCGCGCCGACCCGCTACGGCATGATCGCCGCCCAGCTGAAGCAGTTCATCGACACCACCGGTCCGCTCTGGGCGCAGGGTGCGTTGGTCAACAAGGTGTACTCCGCCTTCACGTCGACGGCGACCTCGCACGGTGGGCAGGAGACCACGCTGACGTCGCTCTTCAACGTCTTCTACCACTGGGGTGGCGTCGTGGTCACCCCCGCGTACGTCGACACCAGCCAGTTCATCGCCGGTAACCCGTACGGCGCCTCGCACACGAGCAACAACGGCGAGATCGCCCCGGACGCGGTGGCGCTCGGCGCCTGTGCGCTCACCGCGCGACGCGCCGTGCAGATCGGGGCCGCGCTGAAGGCGGGCCTGGCCGGCTGACCGCAGCGGACGACCGGCGACGCGGGCGGGGGCTCTCGGCCCGTCCGCGTCGCCGATCGTTCCAGCCCTACCCGCCGGCCGGGCCGACTATGCGCGCCCGCCCGCGGTGGGCACCTCGTCCGCCCGCGCTGCCGGCAGCAGGTCGCCCAGCAGTTCGGTCAGGACGACCACACCGTCCGGGCTGAGCACCGACTCCGGATGGAACTGCACCCCGGCGAAACCCCGCCCGCGCAGAGCGTGCACGGCGCCGTCGCGTACGTCCCGGGCCAGCTCCACCGGCCCGTACGCGGTGTCCATCCGATCCGCCTCCGCCTGGGCGGTGAACGTCGAGTAGAAACCCACCTGGCGGGTCCGCCCGAACAGCGACACCTCCCGCTGCAACCCCTGGTAGGGCGCGTCCCGGCGATGCAGCGGCAGCCCCAACAGCCCGGCCAGCACCTGATGGCCGAGGCAGACCGCGAGGGTCGGCCGGCCGTCCGCGAGCAGCCCGCTCAGCAGCTCGCGTAGCGCCACCATCTTCGGCTCGTCCGGGCTACCCGGGTCGCCCGGCCCGGGGCCGGCCACCACCAGGTCGTAGTCGTCGACCGGGCCACCGGCGTGCCACGGCCGCAGGGTGACCGCGAGCCCCAGCGCGCCCAGTTGGTGGGCCAGCATGCCGGTGAAGGTGTCCTCGGCGTCCACGATGAGCGCCCGGCGGCCGACCAGCCCGGGCAGGCCCGGCGCGTCCGGTGCCCGCTGGTCGAGCCAGAACCGCGCCAGCGGCGTGTTACGCGCGGCCAGCGCGTCGCGTACCGCCGGGTCGTCGGCCAGCCGCGGGACCGGCCCGCGGTCGCCGGCGGGCGCCGCCGGGCCGAGACCGAGCGCGGCCAGCACCCTGGCGGCCTTGGCGTGCGTCTCGGCCACCTCGCCGGCCGCCGTCGAATGCCGCACCAGGGTGGCACCGACCGGCACCCGCAGCCGGCCGGTGGGGGAGATCTCGGCGGTACGGATCAGGATCGGCGCGTCCAGCGTCTGCCGGCCGGCCTCGTCGTGGCCGAGCAGGGCCAGCACACCCGCGTAGTAGCCCCGGCCGCGACGCTCGTGCCGGGCGATCACCCGGCAGGCGTTCTCCATCGGGCTTCCGGTCACGGTCGGCGCGAACATCGTCTCGCGCAGCACCTCCCGCACGTCGCGGGTGCCACGCCCGGCGAGCAGGTACTCGGTGTGCGCGAGGTGCGACATCTCCTTCAGGTACGGGCCGATCACCTGACCGCCGTGCTCGGCCACGGTGGCCATCATCTTCAGCTCCTCGTCGAGGACCATGTACAGCTCTTCGACCTCCTTGGGGTCGGCGAGGAAGCGCAGCAGCGCCGCCCGGTCCGGCGTGCCGCCGGCGGGTCGGAACGTGCCGCTGATCGGGTTCATCATCACGAGGCCGTCGTCGACGCTGACGTGCCGCTCCGGGCTGGCGCCGACCAGGGTCCGGGTGCCGGTGTGCACCACGAACGTCCAGTACGCGCCGCGTTCGGCGACCAGCAGTCGGCGCAGCGCGGCCAGCGCCGCCACCAGCGGCGGACCCTGCACGGTGGCGTGCAGCGTGCGGTGGATGACGAAGTTGGCGCCCTCGCCGTGGCCGATCTCCTCGGCCAGCACCCGGCCCACGGTCTGCGCGTACTCCTCGTCGGTGACGTCGAACGCGGCGTCGACGGTGCGGACCGGCTCGTCGGGCAGCGCGGCCAGGGCGTCGGTCAGCGGAATCCGCCCGTGCTGGTGGACCCGGAGGCACTCCAGCGGGGCACCGTCGTCGACGCAGGCGAAGCCGCGTTCGGTGATCTGCCGGAACGGCACCAGGGCCAGCGTCCGCGCCCCGGGCGCGCCCTCCGGCAGCGGTATGTCCGCCAGGAGGTCGACGGTGTCGACGGGGCCGGTGAACAGCTCCAGGTCGTCCGCGCCCTCTCGGCGCAGCAGCGCGAAGGGGCCCGGATCGACACCGCGGGTCACGGCGGCGAGCAGGTCGGTCAGGTGGGTCATCGGAGTCTCCGTCGGGCCGGGCGCCGCCGGTCGGGGCGGCCATCCGGGGCCGGAGATCCGGCGGCCGCCTTGATGGCGGCCGCGTGGATGGAGCTACGCGCGGAGGATGGCCGCCGGGTCGGCGGGCCACCAGCAGGTCGGATGCGCGAGCATGTGATCCACCCTACGCGCCCGCGGCCGCGTTGGCACCGGGTAACTTGACCGGCGATGAACATTCTCGCGCTCGACCTGGGCACCTCCTCGGTACGCGGGCTGGTGCTGGACGGGGACACCCAGCCGCTGCCCGGTGCCCTGGCCCGGCGGAAGGTCAGCCTCGCCATCGGCGACGACGGCACCGGCACGCTGTCCGGTCCCGGCTACCTCGCCTGCCTGGTCGAGTGCCTCGACGAGTTGGCCGACGGGGGTCACCTGCGCGACGTGGACCTGGTGGCCGTCTCCGCCCAGTGGCACTCGGTGCTCCCGCTGGACCGCGACGGCACCCCGCTTGGTCCGGTCGTCACCTGGTTGGACACCCGGCCGACGCCGGTCGCCGGGGCACCCGGCCCGGCCGACCCGGACGACTTCCACCAGCGCACCGGCTGCTGGTGGCACCGCTCCTACTGGTCGGTGCGGCTGCCCTGGCTGCGTGAGCAGTGCGGCACCCCGATCGCCCGGTTCGTCGGTCTGCCCGAGTACGTGCTGGGCGAGCTGCTGGAGGCGGTGCCCATGTCGGTCTCCCAGGCCTCCGGCACCGGCCTGCTGGACCTGGGCAGCCTGCGCTGGGACGAGGAGGCCCTGGCGCTGGCCGGGGCGCGACCGCAGGACCTGCCGCCCCTGGGCGAGCTGGACTGGCACGGCCGCCTGCGGCCCGACCAGGCCCGCCGCTGGCCGCAGCTGGCACGGGCGCGGTGGTCACCGGCGGTGGGCGACGGCGCGGCCTCGAACGTCGGGTCGGGCTGCGTCGACCCGAGCCGGGCCGCGGTCACGGTCGGCACCTCCGCGGCCGTACGACTGATGCAGCGGATTCCCGCCGGCGAGCCGCTGCCCCGGCTGCCTGAACAGCTCTGGCGCTACCGGGTCGACCACGACCACGTGGTGACCGGAGCGGCGTACTCCAGCGGCGGCAACCTGTTCGCCTGGGCCGACCGGGAGCTGCGGCTGCCCCGGGGCGCGGAGCTGGACGCGGCGCTGGCGCTGGTGCCGGCGGGTGGCGGCCGGCCGGCCGATCCCCGCTTCGGCGGCGACCGGCCTCCCGGGCTCGCCCCGGCCGGCTCCGGCGAGCTGCGCGGGCTCAGCTTCAGCACCACCGCCGTGGACATCCTGGCCGGACTGATGCAGGGGCTGTGCGGGCTGGTCGCCGACGACCTGGCGGTGCTGGAGTCCACCGTCGACAGACCGGTCGCCGTGGTGCTGGGCGGCGGCGCGGTGGCCGCCTCGGTGTGGTGGCGGCAGGCGTTCGCGGCCGCGCTCGCGCCGCGGCCGGTGTCGCACCAACGCAACCCGGAGATCGGTGCCACCGGGGCGGCGTTGGTGGCGCTGGGCCGATTCGGAGACGCGGTTGCGCTCGCCGACATCGGCCGGACGGATGAGCTGGTGTTACCGACGACGACAGGACGTTCCCACCCGCAGTATCCTTCCTGAACTTTCGCCTCGTTCGGGCCGTTGACAGCGCTCCCGAGCCTGGTTGGATGGACTGCGCTCCCCGGACCGCGGTGGACGCGGTAGGACGGAGGAGGCAGGGTGGCGGCAGGTCCCGACCCGGCGAACGGCGCGGTGTCGACCCACCGCCGGCGTCGCTTCGACGTCCGGGTCGTTCCACATCGACGCCGGTCCCCGTTCCGTCTGCGGGACTGGCGGATGAGCACCAAACTGGCCACCGTGCTGGTGGTGCCGTCGGTGGCGTTCCTGGTGCTCGCCGGCGTGCAGACGAGCGCGCTGGTGGGTCGGACGACGGCGTTGAACGACTTCGCCCGGCAGGTCGGCATCGGCCGGCAGATCACCGCGGCGGTGCACCAGCTCCAGCAGGAGCGCGACCGTACGGCGGGGGAGCTGGGCGAGCTGCGCCGGGGCGCCGACCGGGAGGCCGCCGCCGCCACGCTGAGGCCGTTGCAGGCGTCCTCCGACCGTGCCATGGCCGACCTGAGCCGGGCGGCCGCGCCGCTGGCCGACGCCGACGCGTCCTGGCGGGTGGCCTTCTCCGAGGCGCAGGAGGCGTACGACCAGGTGATCGACATCCGTCCGACGGTCCCGCCGGCGGTGCTCAGCAACGACACCATCCTGAGTAACTACCACCGCGCCGTGGCCGCGCTGCTCGACCTGCTCGCCGAGCCGACGCCGGGGCAGGGCCAGGCGGGGTTGAACGACGCGGTGCTGCGCTACGTGCAGCTGGCACGGGTCAAGGAGTTGTCCTCCCGGGTGCGGGCCCAGCTGTACGCCGCCGCCCGCGCCGGCAGGTACGGCACCGAGGACCGGGTGCTCCTCACCGACCTGCGCGCCCAGCAGTTGACCGCCCTCGGCGCGTTCCGGGTGGCCGCCACCTCCGACCAGATCCGCCGGTACGACGAGACCTCGGTGGATCCGATGTTCCTGGTCGCCACCCAGTTGGAGGAGCGCAGCCTGCCGGCCGGGAACACGGCGTCCGCGGTGCTGCCCTCGGAGCAGTGGTGGTCGGCCAGCCAGCAACGTCAGGAACTGCTGCGGCAGGTCGAGGCGGGGGTGCTCGACGACGCCGTGCGGCAGGCCGACGACGCCAGCTCCGGGCAGCTGCGGACCACCCTGCTGGTGGTCGGCGGGGTCGTCGCGGTGCTGCTGGTCGCCCTGCTGATCTCGCTGCTCGTCGGGCGGTCGGTGGCCCGGTCGATGCGGCTGCTGCGCAGCCAGGCGCTGCGGATCGCGCAGGTCGAGCTGCCGGACGCGCTGGACCGGCTGCGGACCGTCACCGGCGGGGTGCAGCCCATCGAGGTCGCCCCCGCGGTGGTCCGTTCGCTCGACGAGATCGGCGAGCTGGCCGAGGCGTTCGTCGCGGTGCACCGCAGCGCGGTCACCGTCGCCGTGGAGCAGGCCATGATGCGGCGCAACGTCAACGCCATGTTCGTCAACCTGGCCCGGCGCAGTCAGGTGCTGGTGGAGCGGCAGTTGGAGCTGCTGGACGATCTGGAGCGCGAGGAGAGCGACCCGGACCAGCTGGAGAACCTGTTCAAACTGGACCACCTGGCCGCCCGGATGCGCCGTAACGACGAGAGCCTTCTGGTGCTGGCGGGCACCGACTCCACCCGCCGGTGGAACCGGCCGGTCGGCCTGGGCGCGGTGCTGCTCGCCGCCGCCGCCGAGATCGAGCAGTACCAGCGGGTCCGGATCGAGTCGGTCGGCGACGTGTACGTCGTCGGGCACGCCGTCGGTGAGTTGGTGCACATGCTCGCCGAGCTGCTGGAGAACGCCACCGCGTTCTCCCGACCGGACACGACGGTGGTGGTGAACGTCCGGCTCGACGCCTCCACCGCGCTGATCGAGATCGTCGACAGTGGTCTGGGCATGAGCCCGGCGGCGCTGGCCGAGGCGAACGAGGTGCTGGCCACCCCGCCGGCCGCGGATGTCGCGGCGGTCGAGCGGATGGGCCTGTTCGTGGTGAGCCACCTGGCCGCCCGCCTGAGGGTGCGGGTGCGGCTCGAGGGTGGGCAGGACGGCCTGGTCGCCCGGCTCGCGTTGCCGGCCGCGTTGCTGGCGCCGGCGGGCGGCGTGGAGCTCGGTCCGCCGGCGCCGGCCCGGATGTTGGCCGCGGGTGCCAGCCGGGGTGTGGGGGTGCAGCGGCAACCGGCGGACGCACGGATGGCCCACGCAGCGGGTGCGCCGCCGCTGGATCTGCCGGTGGCCGGTCGTCCGCCGGTCAACGCCGTGCCACGTCAGACCCGCCCGGTTCCGGTACGAGCCGAGGACGTGCTGACCCCGGCCGGAGCGTCGGGTCCGGGGGGCGGCTGGTGGTCCCGCGAGGGCCCGGCCGCGCCGGCCGGGCCCGGGCCGGTCGTACCGCCGGCCACCCCGCTGACCGGCGGCACCAACGAACGGGGCCTGCCGGTACGGGTCCCGATGGCACAGCTCTCCGCGGTCACCCGCCCGGCCCGACCCGATTCGGTCCCGGCGCGTGACGATCTGGACCCGGAGGCGGTCGGCGGCATGCTTTCCCGGCTCTACAGCGGGGTACGGCGCGCCGAGGCCGAGGACACCACTGAGATACCCGTGCCACCGTCCAGGGGGCACGACGAAGGGGGACGACGACAGTGACGACGTTGAGCCAGGAGGCGCGGGACCTGAGCTGGCTGGTGAGCGCCTTCGCGGAGCGGGTGCCGGGTGTGGCGCACGCGGTGGTGGTCTCCTCCGACGGGCTGCTGGTGGCGATCTCCGACCATCTGCCGCGCGATCACGCCGACAAGCTCGCCGCGGTGACCTCCGGGCTGATGAGCATCACCGCGGGCGCGGCCCAGATGTTCGACGGAGACGTCGTCAAGCAGACGGTGGTCGAGATGGGCCGGGGCTACTTCCTGGTGATGCAGGTGCGCGACGGATCGATTCTGGCCACCCTCGCCGCCGGTGACGCGGACATCGGTGTGGTGGGCTACGAGATGGCCCGGTTGGCCAAGCAGGCAGGGGAGATGCTCACCCCGGCGCTGCGGGCGGAGTTGCAGCAGGCGTTGCCGCGCTGACGAGGTCGACCGTGTCCCGGACGTTCACGGCTCTGTGCCGGAGCCGAGCCGTCCGGGCCCGGCCGTCCGTCCGGGATTGCCCGCTTCAGAAGCCGCCGTCGGCGATGACGGAGCGGTACCAGTGTGCGCTGCGCTTGAGCACCCGCCGCTGGTTGGAGTAGTCCACGTAGACCAGGCCCCAGCGCTGGTCGTAGCCCTCGGCCCACTCGAAGTTGTCCAGCATCGACCAGACGTGGAAGCTCTCCAGCGGCACCCCGGCGGTCATGGCGCGGTGCGCGGCGGCCAGGTGGTCGCGCAGGAAGCTGATGCGGCCGCTGTCGTCGACGGTGTCGTCGGCGGCCAGGGTGTCGGGGGTGGGCAGGCCGTTCTCGGTGACGGTGAGCGGGATCGGGCCGTAGTCGCGGGTGACCCGGGTCAGGATGTCGTACATCCCGTCGGGGTAGATCTGCTGCCACTCGGCCTCGGAGGTCGGCCAGCGGTGCCGGGTGCCGCCGTCGGCGGTGACGTAGATGGGCGTGTAGTACTGCACGGCCAGCAGGTCGACCGGCGAGGAGATCACCGCCAGGTCGTCGTCGCGGATGCCCTGGACCATCCGGCTCTGCGGCCCCAGATCGGCCAGCACGTCCTCCGGGTAGCTGCCCTTGAGCAGGGAGTCGAGGTAGAGGCGGTTCTCGTAGCCGTCGTAGAGCCGGGCGGCGGCGGCCGCCTCCGGCGAGCCGTCGGCGGGGTAGCAGGGGTGCAGGTTGAGCGCGGGGCCGATCCGGGCGGTGCCGTCGGCGGCGCGCAGCGCGCGCACGGCGAGCCCGTGGGCGAGCTGGAGGTGGTGGGCGACCAGGTAGGCGGCGTCCGGGTCCTGCCGGCCGGGGGCGTGGTGGCCGATGAGGTAGCCGTTCTGCACCACGGTCTTGGGCTCGTTGATGGTGAGCCAGACCGGCACCCGGTCGCCGAGGGCGGTGAAGACCGCGTCGGCGTAGTCGGCGAAGCGCAGCGCGGTGTCGCGCGACTCCCACCCGTCGGCGTCCTGCAACGCCTGCGGCAGATCCCAGTGGAACAGGGTGGCCATCGGGGCGATGCCGCGCTCGTGCAGACCGTCCAGGAGGCGCCGGTAGAAGTCGAGGCCGCGCTGGTTGGGCGCGCCGGCGCCGTCGGGCTGGATGCGTGGCCAGGAGATGGAGAAGCGGTAACTGCGCAGGCCGAGGTCGCGCATCAGGTCGAGGTCTTCGGCGTACCGGTGGTAGTGGTCGGCGGCGACGTCGCCGGTGTCGCCGTTGCGGGTGCGCCCGGGGACGCGGCTGAACGTGTCCCAGATCGACTCGCCGCGGCCGTCCTCCTTGGCGGCGCCCTCGATCTGGTACGCGGAGGTGGCCGCGCCCCATCCGAAGTCGTCGGGGAAGCGCAGCGGGCCGGCGGGCCCGGTGGGTATCGACATGGATTCTCCTCGTGGATACGGGGCCACCGCCGAGTTCGGGAGCGCTCCCAGAATAAGGCAGGAGCGGCCCTCCCGGTCAGCCGGCCGTCCTGGCGGCCGGCGATGTCGGATTGAGGCGGATGAGGGCCCCGGACAGCGAACAAGGCCGACCGGGCGGCGCGCCGCGCCTGTCCCGTCGGCCTCTTTTCCCATCGTGTACGGGGGTTTAGTGTGGGGACGGGGGAGGGCAACCCCCGTCCCCACCGTAACTGCACACACACGGGCGGAATTTGGGTCCTGCCGTGCGTGTCGCGCGGGAGCCGGGCCACGCGAGTGGCTCTGGTTCCACCTCCCTCCGTGTGGGGCGGGACGATGGCTGACGGCGGCGTCCGGGCTGGCCCGCCGTCGGCCTTCGGGCTGGTTCCCCGGGTCCGTCAGAGACGGTCCCGGCGATCTTCTAGTTGGAACCTTGTCGATGGAAGCGCTCCCATCGACCGATGTTGCGACTGTAACGCCCGTCACGCCTTTGTGAAAGACCCAAAACGAGATCGAAACACGGAGCTGATTCGATCCTTCGTGCGCTTGTTGTGGGAGCGCTTCCATGGCACACTGTCGATTCGACGCGACAGGAGCCACATCGCGTCAGCGCGGGTCCGCCGAGGGCAACCGGCAGCACGACTGCCGGTCACGGCACCCGACCGCAGCCGGCGGGACCACTCCCGTGCGGGCCGCACCGCCCAACCCCGGCCGGGCACGGGGGACACCACCTTCCCGGCGCCTCGAATCCCCCGCGGACCACCACCCTCGCGGGCAGGCGCCCCGCCGGGGACCATCCCGGCCTGGCCCGAGGAGACACCGCGCACATGAGACAACTGGCACGACGCCGCCGCGTGGCGGTCATCGCCGCCGCCGCGCTCGCCGTCGGCGGGGTGACCCTGCCGGCCGGCGCCGCGCAGGCCGCACCCGCCTGCGACGTGGTCTACGCGACCAACGACTGGAACACCGGGTTCACCGCCAACGTCACCATCAAGAACCTCGGTGACGCGATCAGCAGCTGGACGCTCAAGTGGACCTTCCCGAACAGCAGCCAGCGGGTCACCCAGGGCTGGTCGGCCCGATTCAGCCAGACCGGCAGCGAGGTCACCGCGACCAACGAGTCGTACAACGGCAACCTCGGCACGGGGGCCTCCACCACCATCGGCTTCAACGGCTCCCACTCGGGCAGCAACCCGAAGCCCACCGCGTTCACCCTCAACGGCACCCCCTGCAACGGCACCCCGGCCAACCAGCCGCCGTCGGTCACCCTCAGTCTGCCGACCGGGCCGTTCACCGCGCCGGCCGACGTGCCGCTGACCGCCACCGCCAGCGATCCGGACGGAACGATCAGCAAGGTCGAGTTCTACCGCAACGGCCTGCTGATCAACACCGACACGTCCGCTCCGTACGCCTACACCCAGGAGGACCTGCCGGCCGGCAGCTACACCGTCCAGGCCAAGGCGTACGACAACGCCAACGGCATCGGGGTCGCCGAGAAGGCGTTCACCGTCGGCGAGGCCACCGGCCCGACGCTGGTCGCCACGCCGTCCGCGGTGAGCGTCAGCGAGGGTGGCACCAGCACCTTCAACCTCAAGCTCAGCGCCGCGCCGACGGCCAACGTGCCGGTCACCCTCACCCGCACCGGTGACAGCGACGTCACGGTCTCGCCGGCCACCGTCACGCTGACCCCGTCCAACTGGAACACCGGGGCCACCGTCACGGTCGCCGCGGCGGAGGACTCCGACACCGTCGGCGGCGCCGCCACCATCACCGCCTCCGCCACCGGTCTCGCCCCGCTGGCGGTCACCGCCACCGAGGTCGACAACGACACCCCCGGCGGCGACAACGCCTACATCAAGAAGTTCCTCGACCAGTACGGCAAGATCAAGAACTCGGGTTACTTCAGCCCCGAGGGCGTGCCCTACCACTCGGTCGAGACGCTGATCGTCGAGGCGCCCGACCACGGCCACGAGACCACCTCGGAGGCGTTCAGCTTCTGGCTCTGGCTGGAGGCGAACTACGGACGGGTCACCCAGAACTGGGCGCCGTTCAACAACGCCTGGACGGTGATGGAAAAATATATAATTCCGAATCATTCCGACCAGCCCACGGCGGGGTCCGCCGGCACCCCGCAGTACGCCGCGGAGTACAACCTGCCCAGCCAGTACCCCTCGGCCCTGCAGCCCAACGTGCCCGTCGGCCAGGACCCGCTCCGCTCGGAGCTGCAGTCCACCTACGGCACCGGCGACATCTACGGCATGCACTGGCTGATGGACGTCGACAACACCTACGGCTTCGGCCACTGCGGTGACGGCACCACCAAGCCGGCGTACATCAACACCTTCCAGCGCGGCACCCAGGAGTCGGTGTGGGAGACCGTCCCGCAGCCCTCCTGTGACACCTTCAAGCACGGCGGTCAGTACGGCTACCTCGACCTGTTCGTCAAGGACACCGGCACCCCCGCCAAGCAGTGGAAGTACACCAACGCGCCGGACGCCGACGCCCGCGCCGTGCAGGCCGCGTACTGGGCGCTGACCTGGGCCAAGGCGCAGAACAAGCAGGCCGACGTCGCCGCCACCATCACCAAGGCCGCCAAGATGGGCGACTACCTGCGGTACGCGATGTTCGACAAGTACTTCAAGAAGATCGGCAACTGCGTCGGGGCCAGCACCTGCCCCGCCGGCAGCGGCAAGGACTCGGCGCACTACCTGCTGTCCTGGTACTACGCCTGGGGCGGCGCGTACGACACCAGCCAGAACTGGTCCTGGCGCATCGGGTCCAGCCACAACCACTTCGGCTACCAGAACCCGTTCGCGGCCTGGGCGCTGACCAACACCCCGGAGCTCAAGCCGCAGTCGGCCACCGCGGTCGCCGACTGGACCAAGAGCTTCGATCGGCAGCTGGAGTTCTACACCTGGCTGCAGTCCGCCGAGGGTGGCATCGCCGGCGGCGCGACCAACAGCTGGGACGGCAGCTACGCCCAGCCGCCGGCCGGCACCAGCACCTTCTACGGCATGTTCTACGACGTCGACCCGGTCTACAACGACCCGCCGTCGAACCAGTGGTTCGGCATGCAGGCCTGGTCGATGCAGCGGATCGCCGAGCTGTACCTGCAGACCGGCAACGCGAAGGCCAAGGCACTGCTGGACAAGTGGGTGCCGTGGGCGATCGCCAACACCACCCTCGGCACCAACTGGTCGATCCCGTCGGACATGGCGTGGACCGGTCAGCCCACCACCTGGAACCCGAGCAGCCCGCAGCCCAACACCGGCCTGCACGTCGAGGTCACCACCAAGGGCCAGGACGTCGGCGTCACCGCCGCCTACGCCCGGACCCTGATCGCGTACGCGGCCAAGTCGGGCAACGTGGCGGCGAAGGACACGGCGAAGGGGCTGCTCGACGCGCTCTCCGCCGCGAGTGACGCCAAGGGTGTCTCCACCACCGAGAAGCGTGGCGACTACCGGCGCTTCGACGACGTCTACAACGCGTCCACCGGTCAGGGCCTCTACGTGCCGCCGGGCTGGACCGGGAAGATGCCGAACGGCGACGCCATCGCCGCCGGCAAGAGCTTCCTCGACATCCGGTCCTTCTACAAGAACGACCCGGACTGGCCCAAGGTGCAGGCGTACCTGGACGGTGGCGCGGAACCCAGCTTCAACTACCACCGGTTCTGGGCACAGGCGGACGTCGCCATGGCGTACGCCGACTACGGCAGCCTGTTCCCGAACGGCTGACGACGACCCGGGGTGGGTGGCGCACCCGCCCACCCCGGGGTTCGGCCGGGTCCGGGGGAACCACGGGACCCGGCCGGCGGACGGCCTGACACCCACGGTCAGGCCGGGGTGGGCCGGCCATCCGGACAACGCAGCGGATCGGCCGGCCCACCCCACCGCCCGGACTTGAGGAAGCCGCGAAAAAGCCCAGAAATTCCGTCCCTCGCGGGATCACACCAACGACCGTGACGGAGTAACGTACGTCACCGGAGAGGCCGCTCCCCCCGTGGCGGCCTCTCCACTTTTATGCCCCCGGAACGCGCGGTGCGGTGCGGCGGGGTGCGGCGGGGTGCCGCGATCGGTGGCACGGTGATCGGTGGCAGTTCAGCAGCGCGGCGCTCGGCGTGTCGGGTCGCTCAGCCGCCAACGATCACGCGGCGGGCTCCCCGGTGACCGGGTGCCGCAGCCCCGGATGCCCGGGCGGCAACGACCGGCGCAGCACCATCCAGCTCACCGCGAGCGCCGCCGCGACCAGCGGCCACGTCAGCGCCACCCGAGCCACCACCAGCCCGAGGACCTGCCCACCCAGGTACAGCGGCACGAACACCGCCAGCCGCAGCACGTACGTCGCCGTCCACACCCAGCTGGCCCGGCCGTACCCGCGCAGCAGCGCCGGGTCACGCCGCCACCGGCTCCGCTGGCCCAGCACTGCGCCGACCAGTACCCCGAGCAGCGGCCATCGCACCACGATGCTCACCGTCCACAGCAGCGCGCTGGCGGCGTTCGACAACAGTTGGATGAGAAAGAAGTTCTCGGCCCGGCCGGTGCGCACCGCGATCAACGCCGCGACGCAGACGGCCAGGAGACCGATCAGCACCGAGCGCGGCCGGTCACCCCGACGCAGCCGTACGACGGCCACCACCGCGCCGACGGCCAGCGCCGCGCCCACCCCGGCCCACACCGACTCGCCGCCGAGCAGCCAACCCGCCGCGAACGCCACCGGCGGCAGCGTGGCGTCGACGGCGCCACTGCGTCCGCCCAGCAGATCCGCCAGCGACTCGGCCCGCGCCAGCCCGCGGCCCGGATCGTCACCGGCCCGCTGCTGTGCGCCGGGCTCGACCTGGCCCGGGTCGCGCTCCGGTGTGTCGCCCACCGCCACCTCCTCGCCTCCGCTCAACCTAACCATCGACGGGCGGCGGGCCACCGGCCGACGGACCGGTGCAGGCCGCTACGGTGTGCGGATGCGCGCGACGGCACGGGGTTGGACTGCGGTCTGGATGGTCGTACTGGCCCTCGTCCAGGCGGCTGCCTTCCTCGCCGTCTGGCGGGTGGCCGTGCACACCGGGATCGGCCAGTGGGTGGACACGGTCGCCCTGACCGGCAACCGGATCGGGCAGGACCGCATCGACGGTCCCGTCGACCGGATCCTCAACGCGATGTCGGTGGTGTCCCTGCTGGCCGCCACCGCGGTGATCGGCTTCATCGCGCTCATCCGGGGGCGGATCGCCCTGGCCATCACCGCGACGCTCCTGATCGCCGGTGCGAACGTCTCCAGCCAGCTGCTCAAGTACGGGCTGAACCGGCCGGACTACGGCCTCGACCCGGAGCGCGCCGCCGTCGGCAACAGTCTGCCCAGCGGGCACACCGCGGTGGCCGCGTCGGTGGCCGTCGCGCTGGTGCTCGTGCTGCCACGCAAGGTGCGTGCGGTCGGTGCCTTCCTCGGCGCCGGGTACGCCGCCGTCGCCGGGGTGGCCACCCTCTCCGCCGGCTGGCACCGACCCAGCGACGCGGTGGCCGCGTACCTCCTGGTGGGGGTGTGGGCGGCGCTGGCCGGGCTGCTCCTGCTGATCACCCAGCGGGAGCAGGCCGAGGTCGCACCCGGCGACGCGCACCGGGTCGCCGCGCTGGTGCTCGGGGTGGCTGGCGTGCTCGCCCTGATCGCCTGCGGCGTGGCGCTGTCCTGGTTGGTCGAGCTGCGGGGCACCGGGCCGGAGGAGTTGACCCGCCGACCGCTCTTCATCGGGTACGCGGGCAGCGCCGCCGGTATCGCCGGCACGATGGCGGTGGTGATGGCGCTGGTGCTGACCATCGTGCACCGGCTGGTGCCCCGGGTGAAGGGCTGAGCCGCCCGGTGGACCCGGTTCGGGCGGCGTTCCGCGCGGAGTGCGTACGGCTCTCCGAGATCCTGTCCGAGCTGGACGACGTCGACCTCGACCGGCCGACCGACTGCCCGCCGTGGACCGTCCGGGAGTTGATCGCCCACGTCCGCACCGGCGCCGGACGGCTGGCCGACATGCTCGCCGCGCCCGCCCCACCGCACGCCGAGGTGGACGCCGCGGGCTACTTCGGCGCCGCCAAGTTCACCCCCGAGGTCGACGCCGCCCGGATCGAGGCCGCGCGGTCCGAGGCCGCCAGGTCTGAGGTTGGGCGGTCTGGGGCTGGGCGGTCTGGGGCTGGGCGGATCGCGGGTGGCGGGCGGGTTGTCCGGCCGGTGGGCGGGTCGGCGGTGCGGGGCGAGTTCGAGCACGCGTGGCGGGCCGCCGACGCGGCGGTCGCCGCCGCCGCGCCCGAGCGGGTGGTCCGGACCCGGCACGGCGACTTGATGCGCCTCACCGAGTTCCTGCGTACCCGGGTGGTCGAGGTCGGTGTACACGGCCTGGACCTGGCGGCCGCGTTGGACCGGCCGCCGTGGCTCACCCCGCAGGCGGCGGTGGTGATCGCTGATCTGCTCACCGGTGGGCGACCGGCACCGGCCGGGTTGCGCTGGGATCGACTGACCCTGATCCGCAAGACCACCGGTCGGGCGGCGCTGACCCCCGCGGAGCGCGCCGAGATCGACGTCGCGGGCTTCCGCTGGCTCGCCTTCGGCCAGTGACCCACCCCCCGAGCACGGCGGGGGCGGCGGGGGTCAGCTCGCGGAGCGGGGGGCGGGGACGTGCGGGGCGACGCGGCGCAGGTGCGTCAACACCACCGGGTCGATCCGGCCCGGGACCAGCCGTTCCTCCAGGTTCTCCAGGCCCGCCCAGGAGATCAGCGCCGCCTCCGGCCCGCCCCCGGTGACCGGGTGACCGAGCGCGGTGAGCAACGTCGCCACCTCGTCGGCGACCGCGCCGCTCAGGTCGAGCAGGGTGGCTGGGTCGGGACGGCTGAACAGCATGGTGTGCACGGCCAGCAGTCGACCGAGTTCGGTGACCGGTTCGGGGTGGTCGTCGACCCGCAGGTCGACCAGCACGTCGCTGCCGCCGGCGTACCCGCCGCCGCGCTCGACCACCAGTAGCCCGGCGCTCTGCCGCCCGCGCCGGTCCCCGCCGGCCTCGTCGCCCGCGCGCAGCGCGGCGAGCAGCCGCTCGGCGAACGGTAGCGCCGCCCCGGCCAGCCACGCGTCGCCGAGGGCGTCGACGACCTCCGGGCCGGTGAGCACGTTGCCCTGGGCGGCCCAGCCGTCGCCGGTCCGCCCGCCGGCCCACGGATGGCAGGCCGGACCGGTCCAACTCGCGCCCGGACCGTCGGCTCCCACCACACCCAGCTGGCGGTGCTCCCGCTCGGGGTCGGCGGCGATCAGGCCGGCCACCACGTCGACGGCGGCCACCCCGGTGCGCAGCAGGGTCAGCCCCTGGGGGCGGTAGGCGAGGTTGACGTGCGCCTGGGTGGCCAGCGCGCCGATCTCGGCCTCCGCCGCCGGCACCAGCGCCCCGGCGGCGAGGAACTTGCTGGCCACGGCGACGCCGTGCAGGCGGCCGTCGGCCGAACGGGCGACGAGGGAGAAGGTCACCCGCCGAGACTAGCCGGGCTGTCCGCGTACGCCGATGGGTCAGAACGGTGGCGCGGCGGCCTCCGGTGGGGCGCCGTGCGCCCGGCGGGCGTCGGCGACCGCGACGCCACCGAGGACCAGGACCCCGACGGCGGTGGCGGCCAGACCGGGCAGGTGCAGCAGCGGTACGGCCGCCGCCGCCAGCACCAGCACGGCGATCCACCGGGACGGGGAGACCCGCCCGAACACCTCGTACTCGAAGCGGGCCCGACCGGCGAGGAACAGCGCCGGCCCGCCGAGCACCATGGCCAGCCACGCACCGGGAATCCGGATCAACGGTTCCTCGATGATCAGTTCGTAGCCGATCGCGGTGGCGGCCAGACCCACCACCATCACCAGGTGGGTGTCGGCCGCCGAGCGTCCGATGGTGGCCGGGTGACGGGCCTTCATCACCGCCTCGGCCAGGATCTGCCCGGCGCGCTGGACATAGATCCGCCACAGCACGATCGACGTGGCCAGCGCCAGCCCGAACGCCCACACGTGCCCCGACTCGTACGGCCCCTTGCTGTAGGCGAAGCCGGCCACCAGGATCGTCTCGCCCAGCGCGACGAGGAAGAACTGCTGGTACCTCTCCGCCAGGTGCTCCCCGGCGATCTCCCACTTGGAGATGGTCGACCGGCCCAGCCCCGGCACCGGCCAGCCGCACCGGGCGGCCGTGTACTCGATGACCAGCGCCGCCGTCCAGAGCTGCACCTGAGTGTTGGTCGGCAGCAGCGCCCCGCCGATCCACAACACCCCGGTGGAGGCGAACACCACCGTCATGCGCACCTTCAGGCGGCGGTACGGGTGCGGTCCCAGCGCCATCGACAGGATCAGCGGTCGGGACACCTGCGCGACCACGTACGCCACCGCGAACATCAACCCGGTCTCGGTGAACGCGCGGAGGATCGCCACCCCCATCACCATCGAACCCACCAGGGCGGTCAGCACGACGGTCTGCAGCGCCAGCTTGTACGGGTCGTACCGGCTGGTCGTCCACGCGGTGCCCTGCCAGACCGACCAGAGCGCGAGCAGCAACAGCAGCGTCTTACCGCTGCCGGTGACCGCCGCCCAGCCATGCTCCCGCGCCGGGCTCTCGGTCAGGTCCTCGAACGCGCGCGCGGAGATCCGGGTGAGCGCGAAGACGTAGACGAGATCGAAGAACAGCTCCAGGAAGGTGGCCCGGCCCGGCGTTGCCGCCGCCGGGACCGGCTCCAGGTGTCCCGCCCCCCTGGAACCCATGCTCAGCGGCCTGCGCCGGTGGTCCGGTCCACCTGGCAGTCGTAGCACCCGGTGGCGGTGCCGGCGGCCGGAAGCCGGCGATTCTGCCCAGTACGGGGATCTTGCTCGCGGACCCCGTCAACGGGCACGATCGATCGGTGACCAATCGATGGGGTATGACGGTGCCGCTGGGCGGGATCGCGCTGGCCGACCATGACGCGGTCTACGCGGCGCTCGACCGGGCCGGGTTCACCGACGTCTGGTCGTCCGAGGTGGCCGGGACCGACGCGTTCACCCCACTGGCGCTGGCCGCGGCCTGGCAACCCCGGCTGCGGTTGGGCACCGCGATCACCCCGGTCTTCACCCGAGGCCCCGGTCTGCTGGCGATGAGCGCGGCGGCGCTGGCCGAGGCCGCACCGGGCCGATTCTCGCTCGGCATCGGCGCGTCCTCGCCGGTGCTCGTACGGGACTGGAACGCGGTGCGGTTCGACGAGCCGTTCCGTCGCACCCGTGATGTCCTTCGCTTCCTGCGGGCCGCGCTGCGCGGCGAGACGGTCGACGAGGTCTACGAGACGTTCACCGTGCGGCGCTTCACGCTGGAGCGGCCGCCGGCCGTGCCGCCGCCGATCCTGCTCGCCGCGCTGCGGCCGGGGATGCTCCGGCTGGCCGGCGCGGAGGCCGACGGGGTCATCCTCAACTGGCTCAGCGCCGACGACGTGCCGCGCGCCCTCGCCGAGCTGGGTGAGCGCCGCCCCGGATTCGAGGTCGCCGCCCGCATCTTCGTCTGCCCCACCGAGGACGCCGCGTACGCCCGAGCGCTGGGCCGGAGGCTGATCACCAGCTACCTCACCGTCGGGGCGTACGCCGAGTTTCACCGCTGGCTCGGCCGCGACACGGTGCTGGCGCCGATGTGGGAGGCGTGGGCGGCCGGTGACCGGCGCGGCGCCAACGCGGCGGTGCCGGACGAGGTGGTCGACGCGCTGGTGGTGCACGGCACGCCGGAGCGGTGTCGTGCCCAGGTGCGCCGCTACGCCGACGCCGGTGTGGACGTGCCGGTCTTCGCTCTGCTGCCCACCCCCGAGGTCGCCGCCGGCGGCGCGACCGCGCTGCTCACCCTCATCGCCCAGTTGGGCGTCGAACCGGTGGGAGCGTCCGCATGAACCTCACCGACCGGATCGTGGTGGTCACCGGCGGCGCCGGTGGCATCGGGGCCGCACTGTCGCGCCGGTTCGCCGCCGAGGGTGCCGCCGCCGTGGTGGTCGCCGACCTGGACGCCGACGCGGCCCGCGCGGTGGCCGAGGGCATCGGCCCGGTCGCGCACGCCGCCGCCCTCGACGTCACCGACGAGGACCAGGTCCGCGCGTTGGTCGCCGACACCGAGAAGCGGTACGGCCGCATCGACCTGTTCTGCGCCAACGCGGGCGTGACCACCGGCGGGGGAGTGGAGGTCGACGACGCCGGTTGGGACCGGGCGTGGCGGGTCAACGTGCTCGCCCACGTCTACTCGGCCCGTGCGGTGCTGCCCGGGATGCTCGCCCGTGGCGGCGGCCATCTGCTGCACACCTGCTCGGCGGCGGGCGTGCTCACGGCGGTGGGCGACGCCGCGTACACCGCGACGAAACACGCCTCGGTGGGTTTCGCCGAGTGGCTGGCCATCACCTACCGGGACCGGGGCATCCGGGTGAGCGCGCTCTGCCCGCAGGGTGTGGACACTCCGATGCTCGCCGACGGGATCGTCGAGGGTCACCTCGGCGCCCGGGTGATCGCCGCCTCCGGCGCGGTGCTCACCCCCGACGAGGTCGCCGAGGCGGCCGTCGCCGGGCTGGCCGAGGAGCGTTTCCTGATCCTGCCGCACCCGGAGGTCGCCGACTACGCGCGCCGCCGGGCCGAGGACCCGGACGGGTGGCAGGCCGGCATGCGCAAGCTGGTCCGCCGCCTGACCGCCTGACACCGACCTGCCGCTACCGCTGCGGGACGCGCCCGGCGGCGAGCAGGTGCGCGCTCGACCCGACCAGCGCCGGTTCGCTGCTGTACACCTGGGCGAGGTCCACCGCGGCGGCGAAGACGGCGTCCTGCGTCGGCCCGCCCGCCGCCGCCTCCGCCGCCGTCCACGCCGGGCCTTCGACGCCGTGGACGACCACCCCGGTCAGCCCCGCCTCCGCGCACTCGTCGGCCACCTCCTCGGCGCGATGGAAGTAGGCGTGGGTGAAACCGATCCGCGGATCGTTGGTGCCGTCGGTCAGCAGGATCCGTGCCTCCGCGAGTGTCCTGGCGTCCAGTCGCCCGGTGGCCGCGAAGTCCAGCGCGCCGGCGAAACGGGAGATGGCCGCGGCCACGACGCGACCACCGGGACGGGTGACCCGGACGGCCTCCCGCAGCGCCCGCAGCCGATCGGCGCGTCGCACCAGGTGGTAGAGGGGGCCCAGGAGCAGCACGGCGTCGTAGGCGTCGTCGGCGTCCGGCAGCGCACGGGCGTCGGCGACCTGCGCCTCGACGGGCGGCTGCCCGGCCCGGACCTGCGCGACGTGATCCGGCACCAGGTCCACGAGTCGTACCTCGTAGCCGGCGGCGACCAGTGCCCGCGCGTACTCGCCGGTGCCCCCACCGACGTCCAGGACGCGAGCGCCCGGGCCGGGCAGGAAATCCCCCAGGAGCTGCATCGTGCGGATCCACTCCAGGCGTGCCTGCGGCCGGCCGGTGAGCCGCTGATCCTCGCGGTAGCGCTGCGTGTAGTAGTCGATGATGTCGCTCGAATGCTGATCCACGCTCTGATGGTCATCGTTGTCCGGCGCGCGGGCCAGCGGATTACGGTGGTGCCCGGGTGCCCGTCCGCCGCGCAGATCAGGACTACTGCCGAGCGGCGGTCACCAGGGTCATCCGCCGGGGCGCGGGCGCGTGGCGGACGTCGCGGAAGCCGACCTCGGCGAGGCGGTCGGCCACCCAGTCCGGCGCGATGCGCAGCTTGCGGTACGCGCTGGTGGACAGTGTCCAGTCGCGCTGGGCCGTCCGTTGGTGGAGCAGGTCGTGGACGGTGACGACGTCCGGCCCGTACTCCAGGAAGCAGGTCAGGATCGTGTCGGCGTCGGAGTGCACCGGGATGATCCGACTCGTTCCGGTACGGCTCGGGCTGAGGTCACGGAAGCTGAGCACGAGGCGACCGCCCGGGGTCAGGGCGGCGTACAGATCGGCCAGGAGTTGGGTGACGGCCGCCGTCACCCGGTGGTACATGATCTTCCTGTCCGCCCTGTCGATGGGGTTGGCCCTGTCAACGCTCGGGCTCGTGCATCGCTGGGGACAACGGGTGCCTCGGTCGGTCCCGCTGCTCGGGGGTCGTCCGATCCCGGCGCGCCCGATCGTGCTCGTCGCACTGACCGGGGGCTGGCTGCTGGTCGCCATCTGCGCGTACTTCCTCCTGAACCAGAGGTTCCATCTGGTGCACTCCACCTGGGTGGGAATCGGGGAGGACGAGCCGGCACATCCGCCGCCCGACTGGGAGGTCCTGCGGTACTACGCCCCACTCCTAAGCCTGGGGCCCCCTGGTCCTGGCAGTAGCCACCGATTACCACAAGCGCGTACGGCGAGCGACCACCCGCTCTCGGTGATCAAGAGGTTTGCGTCAGGAACGGGGCCAGATCTGACGCAAACCTCTTGATCACCGAGGGGAGTGGGGGGTGCGGGAGGAGTGGGGGGTGCGGGATTGGCGGAGGGGGGACGGGTGGATGGACCAGAGCACGCGGCGCCACCAGGGGCGGGCCGCGCGCAGTGTCGCCACGTACTGCGTCGCTGCCGCGGCGGCGCGGGCCGCCTGGTCGGCTGTTGCGGCGCCGGGGGCGAAGCCCACCTGGTTGAGCAGGGCCGCCAGGTCGTCGACTGTCGCTTCCGGTGCCGCGGCCGGCACGCCGCCGACGCCGCTGCTCGGTGTGCCGGCCGCGCCCGGCGCACCGCCGACGTTCGCGGCCGGGGCGCCGGGCACGGCAGCGTCATCGTCCGTGACGGCGCTGCCCGAGGCGCGCCGCGCGTCGGCCAGGGCCCGGCGGGCTTGGCCGGCGACCTCGGTGGCGGCCAGGTCGTCGCCGACCGGCCGACCGGCCAGCCGCAGCGCGTCGGTGACCTCCCGCCAGGCCCCGGCGATGCGCTGGCCCGGATCACCCTGCGCCAGGCGGGTCCGGGTGAGCGAGCGGCGCATCGCCAACAGGGTGAGCAGCAACGCCCCCACCAGCAGCAGCAGGCCACCGCCGCCCCCGGCGACCAGCACCGGCGTGGACAACCCACCGCTTGCGGGTGGCCCGTCGGAGGCGGCCACCGGCTCCGGCGAGGCGGTCGGCTCCACGGTGGGCGCCGGCGCCTCCGACGGCGGTGGATCCTCCGGTGCCGGCCGGAAATCCTCCTCGACCGGCCTCGGCTCCTCGTTCGGGCGGGGCATCGGGTCGAACGGCACCCAACCCAGGCCGTCGAAGAGCACCTCCGGCCAGGCGAACGCGTCACCGGCCCGCACCGGCCCCTGGCCGGTGGACCGGAAGCCGACCACCACCCGCGTCGGTAGCCCGCTGAGCCGGCCGAGCACCGCGAACGCCGCCGCGAACTGCTCCGACGTGCCCTCCTGCCCGCCGCCGTCACGCGGTCCGAAAAGGAAGAAACCCAGGTTCGGGTACGCGTGCCCGCTCGGCGCGTCGGCAGCGACCCGGTAGTGCTCGCCCAGGAACTGCTCGATCGCGGATGCCCGCGCGAACGGGGCGCCGTTCTCCTCGGCGAGTTGCGCGGCCAGCCGGCGCAGCGTGTCGGGCACCCCGTCGGCGACCCGCAGCACCCGGGCCACCTCGTCGCCGGCGGGCACGTTCGCGGTGGTCAGCAGGTTGTTGTCCGGGCGCTCGCGAGCCGACGTCACCGTGTAGCGCAGCCCCGGCGTCAGCCCCTCCGGCCGGATCAGCGTCCCGGTCGCCGGGTCGTACGCCACCCGCGCGCCGCTGACCTCGCGGGGCGTCGCCACGGCGGGCAGCAGTCGACCACTCAGCTCCGCCACGGTGATCTCCTGCCGGACGGTCTGCACCGTGTTGTCCCGCGCCGGCATGCTGGCCGGCAGGATCCGGCCCGCGTTGCGGTACGTCGCGCCGACCCGCCAGGTCACCCCGTCGTAGTCGCTGAGCACCGCCAACCGGATTCGCGCACGGTCACCGTCGGCCGCCGCCGCTGCGTCCTCCGCCGGCACCGTGCTCACGTCGAGGAGTTTCTGCTCCGGGTGCAGCGCCCAACCGGAGATCCTGATCAAGGGGTTCTCGTCGAGCGACTGCACCTGCGGCGGCTCCACGTACCGGCGTGGGTCCACCGGCCGGCCGTCGACCTGACCGGCGACCACCGGGCCGAGCAGTGCGACCAGCCCGACCACCAGGGCCACACCGAGCGCCGAGGTGACGGCGAGTCGCAGCCGCACCGCCGCGCGTACCCGGGGGGCCAGGTCGGCGCTCGGATCGCCGCCGGCCGCTGCCGGACCCGCCGGCACCGCCAGACCGACCGCCGCGACAGCGACGAACGCCACCGTCACCCCGACCGCCGGCGCGGCGTTCGGTCCGACCACGTAGAGGGCGGCGGCGTACAGGCCCGCCGCCGGCAGGTATCCCAGCAACACCCGACCGGTCCGCAGCGCCACCTCCGCGCCGGCCAACCCGGCCAGCCAGGCCGCGACCACCGGCACCAGCACCGTGTCCGGAGTCGGCTCCACCGGAATCATCGCGGTGAGCAGCCGGGGGATGCCGTTGCGCGCGGCGTCCGCGGTGACCTCCAGCAGGCTGCCCGGCAGGTCGGCGCGGGCGGCCGCCAGCCGCAGCGACAGCAGCGTCCAACCGGCCATCGCGGCCACCGACACCGGCGCCACCAGCCAGGACGGCAGCCGCCGGGCGGCCATGCTGACCAGCACCGAGCCGACCGCGGCGCCGACGACCAGCCGGGTCAGCAGGTCACCGGCGTACACCCGACCGAGCACCACCCCAGCGAGCGCGGTCAGCCCGATCAGCGCCAGCGGGACCACGGCCGCCCGCAGCACCCGTGTCACCACCGGCGCACCCCGTCCCACTCGGCGGCGAACTGCTCCCCGTCGGCCGCGTCGACCACCACCAGGCCCGCCGCGCCCGGCGGCGTCGGCTCGGCCGCGCCGAACACCCCGACCACCACCGACGGGTACGCGCCGCGCAGCGCGCCGACGTGCCCCAACTCGCCCCGGCCACCCGGCCCGGTCAGGACGACAAGCGTGTCGCCGAGCCGGTCCTGCCGCAGCCGGGTGGTGGCCGCGCGCAACGCGTCCTTGTCGCCGGAGAGTTCGGCGGCGGCGAGCCGGTCCAACGGCCCGAGCGCGGCGTCGCCGTCCCCGCGCTCGACCAGCTCCGGGCCGACCAGCAGCAACACCACCGGCAGGTCGGCGCGGTGCGCGGCGGTGACGATCGACGCGGCCGCCTCGCAACCCGACTCGAACGACTCCGCCACACCGTCCACCCGCTGCGGGTGCGCGGTCGCGCGGTTGTCCAGCAGGACGACGAGACGCGGCAGGCTGGTGTCCACGTTCTCCCGCACCATCAGCTCACCCACGCGCGCGCTGGTACGCCAGTGCACGCGGCGCAACTCGTCACCCACCACGTACTCCCGCAACGAGTCGAAGGTGATCGACCCGTGCGGCACCCCGTCCACCCGGCCGTCGAGGCTGCGTCCCGCGCCGCGGGGCACCGCCGTCAGCGGATGGATCCGCGGGTGCACCCACACCGGTGCCGTCGGGCCGTACGGGCGGGCCAACGCCACCAGCCCCAACGGATCGCGTCGCGTCACCCGCAGCGGCCCCACCGGCACCACCCCGCGCCGGTGGGTCGGCACCTCGTAGCGAACCTCGGTGTCCCGGCCCGGCCGCACCCGCAGCAGCGGCACCGGCACCGTGCGCTCCCCGCACCGGTCCTCGGCCAGCAGGTTCGCCGACCGCAGCCGGCCGGTGTTGCGCACGGTCACCGTCATGCTCGCCGGCTCACCCCGCGCCACCCGGTCCGGGTCGGCCCGCCGGGTCACCGTCAGGCGGGGTCGCCAGGCCGCGACCAGCGCCGCGTAGCCAACCGCCGCGCCGGCCGCCGCGCCGAGCAGCGTCAGCTCGGGGTACGCGAACCGGAAGCCCGCCCCCAGCAACACGACGGCGGCGACGAGCAGCCCGACCCCTCGGGCGGTGATCCCCATGCCGCTGCTGCCGGTCAGCCCTGTACCGGAGCCGGCTGCCCCGACGGCAGCGGCACCGGCACCGATGCGACGGCCTGGCGCAGCACCTCCGCAGCG
Source organism: Micromonospora sp. WMMD710 (assembly GCF_029626045.1). NCBI lineage: Bacteria > Bacillati > Actinomycetota > Actinomycetes > Micromonosporales > Micromonosporaceae > Micromonospora > Micromonospora sp. WMMD710. The sequence goes on from NZ_JARUBD010000001.1 coordinate 1,052,403, forward strand.
GTCACCCCACGCACCTGGGCGTCCGGGGTGAGCAGCAGCCGGTGCGCGAACACCGACTCGACGAGCGCCTTCAGATCCTCCGGCATGATCCAGCCCCGCCCGTCGATCAGCGCGTACGCGCACGCCGCCCGGGTCAACGCGATCACACCTCGGGGGCTGACGCCGACCCGCACCTGCGGGTGGGTGCGGGTGGCGGCGGCCAACCGGACCGCGTACGCGTAGAGCGGCTCGGCGATGTGCACCCGACGGGCCATCCGGACCATCTCCCCGACGGTGGCGGTGTCGGTCACCGGGGCGAGCGCCTCCGGAGACCGCACGGTCGCGCCGCGCAGCACCTCCACCTCGACGGCCTCGTCCGGGTAGCCGACGGAGAGCTTCACCAGGAACCGGTCCAGTTGCGCCTCGGGCAGCCGGTAGGTGCCGTCCATCTCCACCGGGTTCTGCGTGGCCACCACCAGGAACGGCGACGGCACCGGATGCCGGACACCGTCCACGGTGACCGTGCGCTCCTCCATCACCTCCAGCAGCGCCGACTGGGTCTTCGGTGACGCCCGGTTGATCTCGTCGGCGATGACGATGTTGGCGAAGACCGGCCCCGGATGGAACTCGAAGTCCCGGCTCGCCTGGTTGAAGATGGTCACACCGGACACGTCCGAAGGCAGCAGGTCGGGCGTGAACTGGATCCGCCGCCACTGGCCCTTCACGGTGGCGGCGATGGCCCGCGCCAGGGTCGTCTTACCGACCCCCGGCACGTCCTCCAGCAGCACGTGACCCTGCGCGAAGAGCGCCGTCAACGCCAGCCGCACCACCTGCGGCTTGCCGAGCACCACCGCGTTGACGTTCTCGGCCAGCCGGGCGGCCAGGGCGGCGAAGCCCTGGACCTCCGGCTGGGTGAGCGGCTCGTTGGTGTTCACGGTCGGCGGTGCTCCTTGCCTGGTGGATCAGCAGGTGGGCAGGACGTTGATGGTGTCGCCGCCCTCCAGGTTGAGCCAGGCCCACGGGATGTAGTTCTTCCCGCTGTACTCGACCTGCACCCACCAGGTGCTGCGCTTCTGACTGTTGTAGATCCAGGAGTCGACGTCCTCACCCGACTTCTTGCAGTACGCCTGGAGCCGGCGGCCCGGCTTCGCCCAGCCCACCTGCTTGTCGTTGTCCTGCCGGGTGACGGAGAAGATCTCGTTGCCGTTGCGGCCGTCGACGTCCTTGTTGCAGTAGGTGCGCTGGTCGCCGTCCGGCCCGTTGTTGCAGGTGGCGATGCCGTACAGCGGCTGCGTGTCCTGCGCCCTCGTCGCGGTGCCCTTGCCGGCGGCGTTGCTCGCCGTCACCGTGAACGTGTACTTCGTGCCCGGCGTCAACCCCGGCACCGTGATGCTGGAGCACGCCCCGGTCTTCGCCGGCTCACCCGGCGTGCTCACCGAGCAGGTGGCCTTGCCGCCGCCCGCGTCCACCGTGAACGTCACCGTCGCCGCCGTGGCGGTCGCCGACGAGCCGGTCACCGTGACCCGCGGCTCGGCGACCGTACGCGCCGTCGTCGTGGCCTCCGGACCGGGACCGGCCTCGTTGACCGCCTTCACCTTCACCGCGACGTTCTGGCCGTTGCCCAGACCGGTGACGGTGGCACGGGTGTCGGTCGCCTCACTGACCCGCCCACCGACGTCCACCAGGTACTTCGTCACCGGCCGGCCGTTCGCCTCCGCCGGCGCCCACTGCACGGTGACCGCGCCCGGCTGGTCGGCGACCGTGCCGGCGCGCAGATCGAGCGGCTTGCCCGGCGCCGCGAACGGCACCACCGTGTTACTGACCGGTGAGGCCGCCGAACCGGCGCCCTTGTCGTTGACCGCCACCACCGTGAACGCGTACTGGGTGCCGAACTCCAGCTCCCCGGCGGGCACCACCAGTTCGGTCTTCGTCGACTCGCCGGCCGGCGCGTTCGTACCCGCCGAGCTGGCCGTCACCGCATACTTCGCGATCTTGTTGCCCTGCCCGTTCGCCGCCGGCCACTTCACCAGCACCGTGCCGTCCGGCCGCTCCTTCGCGGTCACGCTGGCCGGCGGATCGGGAACGGCGGCGGTCGGGGTCACCGGGTTGCTGCTGCGCGACGGACCGTCGCCCTTGGCGTTCACGGCGTGCACCGCGAACCGGTACGTCTCGCCGTTGGTGAGGCCCTTGACCTCCACCGCACGCTGGTTGGCGCCCACCTCCAGGCGCTGACCGGCGCCCTCCACCACGTACTTCATGATCTCGGCGCCGTTCGCGGCGGCCGGCCGCCAGCTCACCCGGGCCTGGGCGTTGCCGGCGGCGGCGGTGACGCTGCGCGGTGCGCTCGGCTTACCCACCCGGGGCTTCTTCGGCGGGGGCGGCGGCGGGGGAGTCGGCGGCGGGTCACCGCCGAGAACGTCATTGGCGTACTTGTCGACCTCGCGCACCTGGTGCTTGTCGTCCACCACCCGGGCCGTCGCCGCGTCGGGGGAGTTGATGAACAGGTGGTTCTCGCGGACCTCCAGCTCCAGTGGCCCGTTCGCGCGGCCACGGATGGTGTCGACCAGTTGGCCACCGGCGTCGAAGGAGTAGATCGTGCCGGTCGCCTCGTCGGCGCAGTAGAACCGGTCCGCCCAGGCCACCGCCGGGCTGAGCCGGTCGCCGCTGCCCGGAACCGTGAACGCCCGCTCCTCACCACCGTCACCCACCACCAGCACCCGCCGATCCGCGGTCACGGTGACCGGGACCCGCGGCCCGCTGGTGCGCGGGGCCAGTTCCGCCGGCCCGGACAGCGTCAACGGCGTCGGACGCACCACGCCGCGCTGCACCCGCACCAGCTTCCCCGCCGTACGGTCGAGCACCGCCACACCGTCGTCCAGCGTGGAGACGACCAGCTCGTGGCTGGGCTCCGCGACGTCGTACGTCTCGACCCGCTCCGGGCTGAGCCCGCCACCGGCGGGCGTGCCCGAGGCCGGTGCGGACGGCAGCTTGGCGGCGGTCACCACGGACACGGTGCCCTCGCTGGGCACCGCGATCCACAGTCGCCCCTCACCGTCGAACGCGCCGCCGGTGATGCCCGGCGGGTAGCGCACCGGCTCGCCGACCGGCGTCAGTGAGCGCGGGTCGAGCTGCCGGACGATGCCCTGCACGGCGTCGACGACGAACGCCGCGTCCTCGTGCAGGGCGACGCTCACGCCGAGGCCGGGGGTGGTCGGGGTGGTCGCGGTGAGCTGCAGGGTGGCCAGGTCCAGTGAACTGACCTGCCCGGTCTGCAGGTCACGCAGGATCAGCAGCCGATCGGTCTGGGTGACCTGCATCGGGTGCCGGGCCGCGCCGGGGATCTCGGTGCGGGTGTCGACCCGGGCGGTGACCCCGTTGACCCGGGCCAGCTCACTGCGCGCCGCGCTCCACAGCCAGGAACTCGCGTCATAGTTGGCCACCGCGTTGTCCGCCGCCCCCAACCCCAGGACGGTCAGCCCCATGGCGGCCAGCAGCGCGGTCACCGTGCCGACGGTCACCAGCCCGCCGCGCAACCGGGACCGGGAGCGGGGGGCGTCGGTCCGTATGGCGTCGTCAATGCTGGCCACAGCCGGCTGCCTCCCCTGAGTCGTGGCAGGTGGCGCGCCTCGCGGCAACCCCTCCCCTGAGCCGGGTGCCATCATATGGCCCGGCCGGGAACGGGGGAACCCGCACCGTCACCCCTGTGGATACCCAGCGTGTGCGTTGTGGGCAGCCCCTCAGCTCGGCGGGGTGGCCCGTTCCCGCGCCGTGCAGACCTGCCCCGAGGTGGCGAAGCTGTCGGTGGAGTACACCGCCAGCACCGTGAAGCAGTAGTCCACCCGCGTGCTCAGCCCGTTGACCGTGTAGCTCGTCCGGCCCGGCTCCACCGTGGCCATCACACCCAACGCCGAACCGGCCCGACCACCGGCCACCATGAACGGCACCGTCCCGCCGGCCGGGTCCGTCCAGCTCAACGTGATCGTGACCGAGTTGTCACGTAACTTCAGGTCCCCCGGAGGCGGCCCGGCCACCGTCGGCGTCACCGACGCCACGGGCGCGGCCCCGATCGGCGGAGCGTCGTCGCGGGTCAACACCACCGCGCCCAGGCCGGCCAGAGCCACCACGGCCACCCCGGCGGCCACGACCGCGCCGATCAGCGTCGCCCGGTTGCGGCCCGCCGACCCGCCGCCCTCCTCGGCGTACGCCAGTCGGTACGGCTCCGGCCCCAACTGGTACGGCTGATCCGGATACGGCTCCGGAACGGGGTGAGGGTGATGGTCGGCCGGTCGAGGGCCCGCGGCGGCCAGTGGCGGATGCGGCGCCTGGTCGTTGCCCGCGCCGCTCGCCAGCGGGACGGCCGGCAGCACCACCGTCGCGGCGTCGGTCGGGCCCAGTCGTGACGCGGCCGCACGGTCGACGTCGGGCGGGAGCGGTTCCGTTGCCCCGGCGTTCGCCGAGGGCTGTGCCTGCGGGGCCGCGCCGCCACCCCACGGCGGCGCCGTCAACCCCCACGGGGGTACGGGCGGCGCGCTCACCGGCGGCGCGGAGACCGGATGGCGGTACGGCGGCCCGGACACGGGCCCGTAACCGGGCGGCGCGGACACCGGGTAGGTGTGCCCGGGCGGCGCGGACACCGGGAAGGTGTGCCCGGGCGGCGCGGACACGGGCTCCCCGAGCGCTGGGGGCCCGGACACGGGGTACGGATTCGCGGGCGGTCCGGAGACTGGGTGCGGATGGGCTGGCGGCGCGGAGACCGGGTAGGGGCGGGCCGGCGGCCCCGAGACCGGGTGCGGGGGCGTCGGCGTTGCGCCGACCGGCTGGGTGGGTGGTCCGCTCGCCGGTCGCGCCGGCCCGGTGTCGTCGCGTACCTCGGCACCTGACCCGCTCGCCCCGACCGGTCTGGTCGTGGCTCGGGCGGCCTCCTCGGCGAGCAGCGGCTCGATCTGCTGTACCTGGATCGTCGGGTTGTCCCATCGGGGCGCCGGCTCCGGGGGCGTGGCGGCGGGCACCGGGGCCGACGGCCCGGGCGGCACGTCGACCACTGGACGGGGTGCCTGGTCGCCCACACGTTGGCGCGGCGGCACGGCCGGACCGGACTGCGGTCGCTGGACCGGTCGATCCGCTGGCTGTGTCGGCCGGGCGGGTGTTGGTCTCGGCGGTCCGGCGAGGGTGGTACGCGGGGCGGGCACGGCGGGTGCGCGTACTCCAGGAGGGTTTGCCGGGGACGCGGCCGGCGGCCCCGAGGGAGCCCACGGCGACGCGGCCGCCGGGGTGTCATCCGCCGCCGGCCGCATCGCGGCCAAGGTCGCCAGCGACAGCGTCGGACCGGACAGCGCCGACTGGCTGGCGGCATCGGTCGGTGCCGGGCTCGCTGCCGGCGACGGGCCGGGGGCGGCCTCGCCGAGGTAGGCGCGGGCGGCACGTACCGCGGGATGGTGCTCACCGAGCGCGGCCGGCCCGGCGGTGGCGACGCGGGTGTAGTTGCGGCGGGCCTCGTGCCGGTTGCCCAACTCCTCGGCGACCTCGGCCAGCTCGAAGGCGAGCGCGAGCAGCACCGGGTCGGAGTGCTCCCAACGCCGCTCGCCCGCCGCGAACGCCTCCTCCAGCACCCGGCGGGCAGCCAACGGGTCGTCCGCCTCGCGGTGCAGCCGTGCCAGCAGGTGCGCGGTGTGCAGCATCTCGGGGTGGTCCTCGCCGAACTGCGGGCGAGCCGATTCGACGGCCTCCGCCAACAGCTGCCAGGCGGCGCTGAGGTCACCCGCGGCACGTAGGGCGAGGGCCCGGTGCTGGGCGGCTGCCAAGGGAGAGGGATGGGCCACGGGGCAATGCTGCCGGCAGAGGGCGGCCGACCGCTACCCGGACACGCCTGCGACGGCCCGTCGGTGACCCTCGGAAAGCCGGTCTGAGCGGCGGTGGGAGCGCCTCGGCGGGGAGGGTGCACGGCGATGTGCATGATCCACGGGCGGCGTGTACAGTAACTCCCCGTGCGGCCCGCTGGGCCGGCCCTTCGGATGCGAAGATCATCTGGGTCGGCGAGGTAGGCTGAACGTGCAAGTCCGGGTGGCGGAATGGCAGACGCGCTAGCTTGAGGTGCTAGTGCCCGTATAGGGCGTGGGGGTTCAAGTCCCCCCTCGGACACCAGAGTTCGTGGATACCCACGCGAGATCAACTCTCTCTCGCGTGGGGGATGCGAGCGGCGGGGCCTCTGTGTGCGCAACAAGCTCAGGGAGCAGCTGCAACCTGCGCTGACGCCGTCGCCTTTGTGCTGGCGGGGGCGCAGGTGAGCCCCGGCAGGCCGCGCCCTCGCCGGCCCGACGAGCAGCTCGTTGAAGCGCTCGTTCCACACCACTGCCGGTCGCATCGCCGGAGCCTGCGCCGCTGCCGACATTGCCCGCGCCCTCCGTCCGCACGAGTGATGGCGTGCTGTTCGATGTGGGCCGACCCGACGCCGCCGGCCGCGTCACGGCTCGTGCACTGCTGCGGGCCCTGGGCTGGACACCGGGCCTCACGCTGCACGTCGACGTCGTGACCGACGCCATCCTGATCACCCCGGCCGCGCATGGTGCGCACTCCGTGGGCACCCGCGAGGAACTGCCCCTACCGGCCGCCGCCCGACACCTGTGCGGCATCGCCCCCGGCGAACCCGTGCTCCTAGCTGCCCTGCCATGCCAGAACCGCATTGTCGTGCACCCCTCAAACACCATCACCGCGGTCCTGGCCGTCCTGCACGCCCGCATCCTTGGAGAGCCCTCATGACCATGGATCCCGATCGTGTTGCCACCGCCCGAGCGATGCTCGAGCACCTCGGCCTTACCGCAGCCGACCTCACCGACAGTAACCGGCCTGCCGTGCCTACAGTCGCCGAGTACCTTCCTGCTGTGGTCGCCGCGGCGAGCCCTGGCACCCGACGCACCTACGGCAGTTCCTGGAGACGAATGGCCGCAACCCTCGGCGATTTGCGCATTGACGCGGTGCGCGCGAGCGACCTCGAAGCCCTCATGCGACAGGCCGCCGCAGGCGCCCGCCCTCGCCGTAACTCCCGAAACGGTCGGCACGCCGGCGAGCATCTCATCGCCGCCGCCCGCGCCTTCTACAACCGCGCCATCGCCGACGGCTACCTCACCGTCGTGGACAGCCCTGCCCACCGGGTGCGCAAACCTCGCCGGCTGCCCAACACCCGCCGTGCCCTCACCCCTGAGGAACTGTCCGACATCAACGCCGCCGCCCGCAGCGGCGGCAATGACATCGTGCTCGACGCGCTGTTGCTGCGTCTGCACACCGAAACGGCCTGTCGACGCGGCGGCGCCCTCGCGCTGCGCCTGATCGACCTGGACACCGACCATGCGCTGATCCGGCTGTCCGAGAAGGGCGGCACGCAACGCTGGCAACCATCACCCCGATGCTCGCCAGCCGACTAAACGATCACGCCCGAGCCCGCGGCGCCGTCCTCCCGACCGATGCGCTGCTGCGCTACCGCAACGGCCGACCCGCCACCTACCGGCGCGACGACCTGCTGTGGAAACGCATCGGCCGGCGGCTACCGTGGGTCGCCGCCCAAGGCATCACCACCCACTGGCTGCGCCACACCACCCTGACCTGGGTCGAACGGCACTTCGGCTACGCCGTCGCCCGCGCCTACGCCGGGCACACCGACCGCCGCGGACCCGCCACCACCTACATCAAAGCCGACCTGCACGCCGTCGCCGCCGCGCTGGCTGCCCTCACCGGTCAGCCACACCCACTGGCCGTCGAACAGCGAGGGCTTCCACGGCCACCGACGTAGCCCGTCGAGTCACCGATCCAGCCGATGCGATCGGCTTCTGCGTCACCGTACCCGTGTTACAGCAGAGGCTGCCGCTGGAGCGCCAGATGCGCCGAGGCCTGGACGAGTGGCGCTGGGGGACCTTGCGGCGCAGGTCGCCCCGGCGATGCACGTCCATTGCTCACGATGAGTAATCGGTGGATGTGGGCGTCGTCCGAATCGCGGCATGACCGGATGTCTGCCCGACGGGATCAGCCGTTGCCGGCGGTGCATGCCTCGATGGTCGGCCAGCGTCGTCTGGCGAAGGCGTCCGGGGTGGTACCCATGACGTTTCGGAACTCGGCGGTCATGTGTGACTGGTCGTAGTAGCCCGCTCTGCTGGATACCTCGGGCAGCTTCTGCTGAATACGGGCGAGCACCGCCCGAACCCGATCGATACGTACGAATCGGCTGGGCGTCAGGCCGACTCGATCGGCGAACACCGTGCGGAGATGTCGCTCGCTGACACTCAGGCGTCGGGCGACACGATGGACGGGTTCGTGTGTCGGACCATCGCCGATGGACAGCAGTGCCGTCGCCTCGGCGACAATGCGTCGGTGTAGAGCGGCGCGGTCGGTATGCGTTGGCGGGGCAACCGGTATCGCTTCGGCTAGTGAGCGCAGTCGTGCGGCGTGTGACTGCGAGGCGGCCAGCGCACCGCCGTCGGCGATCGTCTGGACGACCGCTGTCAACGACTTACTGCCCAGATCGGCAGCGTCGACGGCCCGGTCGGCGAGATCGCGCAGGGGGCGGCCGAGAAAGTCTGCAGCCCGTCCTGGCCGGAAACGTAGTTGTAGGCAGTCCCGGCCGGGCCGTTCGAGATGATACCGAGCCTGAGTCCGGGGCCCCATGATCACGATGTCGTGCGGGTCGTCGGAGCCCACCCGCCAGGTCAGTGTGACGGCATGGTCGGGCTGTTCCAGTACTGCCGGGGCATCGCCGATGACCGGTTGCGCTCCGACGGTGACATCAGAGAACCATGGCCGAAGCAGGTCGGCCACCTCCGCGGTAATCAATTTGTCGCGCTGCACAGTTCAGCACCGTACTTCGTGGTGCAGGGCAACATCGGCTGCTCGCGTCGAGTTGTGCCGAAAGTTCCTAGGCCTGGCCACGGCTGTCCTGCGACGGTGAGACTCATGATCCTCGTTACCGGTGCCTCCGGCACCGTCGGCCGCCACGTCGTGCAACTCCTCCTGCAGAGCGGGCACCACGCTCGCGCGATGACCAGGGCTCGGTCCGGCAGGACAGTGCCGCCAGGCGTCGATGTGGTGCAGGCCGATTTCGAAGACCTCGACTCTCTGCGTCGGGCGGTAGCCGATGTACGCGCCGTGTTCCTGCTGACCGCTCCGGCTACACCTATGCCAGATCATGACTTGGCCGTGCTGGAGATCGCCCGTTCAGCGGGGGTCAGCTCAGTGGTGAAGCTCTCCGCGATCGGCACCGGCGAACGATTCGGTACCGCAACCGTCGGCGCATGGCACCAAGCCGCTGAAGACGCGGTCCACGCCAGTGGCCTGGCATGGACGGTTCTACGGCCGTCGAGTTTCGCCTCGAACTGCCTCTACTGGGCTGGCGCCATCCGAGCTGGACAACCCGTACCCAACCTGACCGGCGACGGCGAGCAGGGCACCATCGATCCGTGCGACATCGCCGCGGTCGCGGTCGCCGCCCTCACCGATCCCGCCCATGCTGGCAAGACCTACACGCTCACCGGTCCGGAACTGCTCAGCGTGCCCCACCAGGCGAGCCAACTCGCCGACGTCATCGGTCGCCCCGTCGTGAGCATGGACGTCCCCTCGACGACCGCAACCCAACAGCTACTTTCCTCAGGGATGCCCCCGGCAGCCGTCGAGGCCACCATCATCGGGACCGCCTGGGCGCGCGCCGGTCACAACCGCATCCTCACCGACGACGTAGCAAAGGTACTGGCACGGCCCCCTGCGACCTTCCGGGACTGGGCACAGCGCCATCGGGAGGCCTTCACCGGTACCCAGTGACAACACGACCACCATCCGCTCATCGGCAGATCCGGACACCGCCGGGTCGAGGCCGTACGCCGACACTGCTGGCCGGGACGCGGACGAATACGACCGGTCACGAATACGTGCGTTGCACCAATCGCGGCTCCGGTTTCCGGGCGTGGTCGATCCGGCCCGGACCGTGTCATGCTGCACGGACCCGACGGGAGGACGACGATGGCTGCTGGCGATGCCGTACAGGTGCGGCCGGCGCGAGGGTCGCTGCGACCGCTGGTGTCCGGGGCGACGCTGGTCGCGCTTTTGGCGTTGCTGTTCGGGCTGCCGTGGTGGACGTTGACGGTGGCGGCGCGGTGGCCGGCGCCGGTGGTTGCCGCCGGCACGAGCGTGTTCGTCGTCGCGCTTGTCGCGTTCCCCGTTCTGATGTATCTCGGGCACGGCCGCCGGCGGCTGGACGCGGCGGCCCGCGCGGGGGACACACTCCTTGGCCTGGTCTGGATCCTGTTCGTCTGGGCGCTGCTCGGCAATGTGGCCCGGCTTCCGCTGGCCGCCGCGGGGGTCGCCGATCCGGTGCGGTCTCGGGCTGTGGCGGTCAGTGCGGCGGTCGTCTCGGTCGTCCTGGCCGTCTGGGGGTACGCCGAGGCGATGCGGGTGCCCCGGGTCCGGCGGGTGGACGTCACCGTCGATCGGCTGGGTGCGGGTCTCGACGGGGTCCGGGTGGTGCTGCTGACGGACACCCACTACGGACCGATCGACCGGGCCCGCTGGTCCGCGCGGACCACCGAGGTGGTCAACGGGTTGGCTGCCGACATCGTCTGCCACACCGGCGACATCGCCGACGGTACGGTCGACCAGCGCCGGGCGCAGGCCGCGCCGCTGGGCACCGTCCGGGCCCGACTGGCCCGGGTGTATGTGACGGGCAACCACGAGTACTACGGCGAGGCGCAGGGCTGGGTCGAGCACATGCGGGCCCTCGGCTGGGAGCCGCTGCACAACCGGCACCTTGTGGTGGAGCGGGGCGGCGCCCGGCTCGTCGTCGCCGGGGTGGACGACGTGACCGCCGCCTCGTCCGGCGTCGCCGGTCACCGCGCCGATCACGCCGCGGCGCTCGCCGGCACCGACCCGCGGCTGCCCGTGCTGCTGCTGGCGCACCAGCCCAAGCAGATCGACGACGCGGTCGCGGCCGGCGTGGATCTGCAACTGTCCGGGCACACCCATGGCGGCCAGATGTGGCCGTTCCACTACCTGGTCCGGCTCGACCAGCCGGTCGTGCAGGGCCTCAGCCGGCACGGCCGGACCCAGCTCTACACGAGCCGGGGGACCGGTTTCTGGGGTCCGCCATTCCGGATCTTCGCGCCTAGCGAGATCACCCTGCTCACCCTTCGAGCGGGGTAGCCCCGACCGGGCCGACACCTACCGCCTCACCTGAACGTGACCGGGCTCCGCCTCGCCGGCCTGGTCCGTGGCCGACGCGAAGGCACCTTCGTGCACTACTCCGCCGCGGAGCGTCCACCTCACCGAGGAGGTCGGCGAGGGCGTCGAGTAGAGGGATGTCGCTTGATGCCCATGGCGCGGGCTCGGCCGAGACGGCGGTGATCTCCTCGGGGGACAGCTGTGGGGCGAACCGGGCCAGTAGGGTGCGGTCGGTCAGGAGATCACCCAGCAGTGTTTCGGCGTCGTGGGTGGGCCACCATGACTCGATGAACCGGGCGATGGCGGCGTCCTCGGCGATACGACGACGAAGGTCCTCGATCTCCTCCTCGGAGAACATCCCGTCGATGTCGCTGCCGGTGGACGTCCGGGCGGAGTGGTGGTCGTGCCCCATGCTCCTGTCGACGCGGGCGAGGATGTCCTCGAAGCCCTCCTCCATCTCGTCCATCAGCGCCTCGCGCTGCTCGGCGACGACACCGGACAGGAGGTGGTGCAGCTGCTCGGCGAACGCCGCGCGGGCGCGGTGGTACGGGCGGCCCCGCACCGCCGAGGCGAGCGCCTGCGCCACCGCCGCGGCCGTGATGACGTAGAACTCGCCCTCCCAGCGCAGCTTCAGCTCGCGGGGCCGGGGGAGCAGCGACGTGACGTAGTTCTCGAGCGCGCGCTGCCAGAGGGCGCGGCCCTTGATGTCGGCGAGAAGCCGGCTCTCGTCGCGGCCCACCTGGACCTCGGACAGCAGAGTGTCGCAGGTCGCCGAGACGACGGCGGTCTCACCGAGCGCGGGCAGTACCTGGCTGATGTACTGGAGGAACCGCGGTGAGGGGCCGAGGACCAGGACCGCTTGGTCGGCCATCATTCGGTGGGCGAACAGCAGGTAGGCGACGCGGTGCAGAGCGACCACGGTCTTGCCGGTGCCGGGACCGCCCTGAACGATCAGCGGGCCGGTCGCCTCAGCCCGGATGATGTCGTCCTGTTCGCGTTGCAGCGTGGAGATCGCCGTCGACATGCGGCCGGTGCGTCGCTGGTCGAGGGCGGCGAGTAGCGCACCTTCGCCGACGAGGTCCGCCGTCATGGTGCCGTCCAGTGGCTCGTCGTCCACACCGACGACGGTCGACTCCGTCGTGCGTATGTGACGGCGCCGTGCCTGACCCTGTGGGTCAACGGGCGTCGCGGTGTAGAACGGCCGAGCTGCGGGGGCGCGCCAATCCACCAGCAAGGGCTCACTGTCGTCGCCGTCGTTGCGCAGACCGATACGGCCTACGTGTCGCACGGTGCCGTCAAGGCTGTCGAGACGGCCGAAGACCAGCCCTTCCCGTGCTCGCCGCAGCTCTTCGTACTGCTGGCGGAGCAGGCGATGCCGGGCTCGCTCCACCGTGTCCACGGCCTCTGACGAGAGTTCGGCCTGCAGGTGGTCGGCCAGTCGGTCGCGCCGGGCGGTGGCCACGTCGAGAAACGCCTGTTCCTCGGCGACTGCGGATCGGCGCGCGACGCCTTCCGCGGTCCGGGTCGCCGGGTCGCCGTCCGGTGTTGTTTCGCTGACGCCAGCAGTGTGGCTGTTCAGGGCAGACTTCCGGCGCATCCGCAAATCCTTGAATTGGTGTTTCCCTTAGCCCGGATGGGCCGCAGTGCATTCCGGCGGCAAGCATAGGGCCGGTTTTCCCGGTCGGCCAGGAAATCCGCCGGCCGAGATGGGGATCTCAATGCCTTGCCGTTCCGGGTCGCTTGTGGCCGTACCTAATCCTGGTTCGCTATTGGACGTCGCGGAAAGGCGATGCTACTGCTCCGCCGGCAGGTGTAGGTGTTGAAGGTCCTCCGGGACTGGCAGGTCCGGCCGGTAGACCAGCAGCGGGGGCGGGCTGTCGGTGTCGGCGCGGGCGGCGGGGGCATCGGCCAGTGAGAACTGGTCCCGGAGTCGGCCGAAGAAGTCGTCGACGTCGGCGACGATGAGCTTGGCGCGGCGTCGGGCAGGGTAGACGGAAACCCAGTCGCCGGGGTCGAGGATTCCGTGTACGCGTCCGTCGACGACGACGGCGACCTGACCCGATCGCGGAAGGACCTGCACGCCCACGGGCTCGTCCGGGGCGGTGACCATGCTGCGGTTGAACGCCATGTGCGGGGCGACCGGGGTGAAGACGAGGGCGTTGAGGCGCGGCGACAGGACCGGTCCGCCCGCGGCGAACGAGTACGCCGTGGAACCCGTCGGCGAGGCGACCATGACGCCGTCGGCGGAGTAGGTGGCGAACAGCCGCCCGGACAGGTACACCGCCACGCTGGTCTGCCGGTCCCGGCCGAGTTTCTCGAACACGACGTCGTTGAGGGCGCTCAGGCCCAATGGGACACCCCAACCCACCTCGTCGGGCGTGCTCGGCCGGGGAAGGGGCGGGACGGGATCGGGACCGAGGCCGTAGCGCAGCAGAGTCTGAAGCTCCGGTGGGACCTGTAGCGGCCGCGATGCCCGCAGGGTGAGCAGCATGCGTTCCTGGGTGGGTGCGCGGCCGGCCAGGGCGGCGCCCAGCACCCTCGGCAGGTCCGTCGCGGCGAACGGGGTGAGGAACCCGACCCGGCCGGCCTTCACCCCGAGAGCCGGTGCGTCGGCCTCGACGGCGACGGCCAGTCCGCGCAGGAGAGTGCCGTCGCCGCCGATGGTGACGACGAGCTGCGGTCGCTGCGCCATGCCGGCCAGCACGTCGGCCGGGCTCTGCTCGTCCCGCCAGACATCCAACGTCTGCGACGCCACACCGTGCTCGGCGCAGATCCGCGACACGATCTGGGCCGTCTCCGCGGCTTGCGGCCTGGTCGGGTGCACGACGACGGCAACCAGCATCCGAATCTCCACGTCCCCTTGGCCTTCGAGTCCTGCTGACGATCAACGCCGCGGCCATACTCTACGGACAAGGTTCATGGCAAGGAGAGGTGATCGCGGGCTGAGGCTGGGCGGGCCGGTCCACGTGCGACGCCGGTCTACCCTTTCGCTGTGTCCGAAGACACCAGGCAGAGCGCCTCCGTGGAGCCGGCACGGCAGCGGTTCGTGGTGTGCGGGGGACGGCGCGGTGGCTCGTCGTCTGGTCACAGAGCTGGCAGACCGCTACGGTGTCGCGGTCACCGTGGTCCTACCCTCGGCGAGCGACAACCACGCACCTGACGTTGCCGAGCTCGTGTCCGAGTTCACGGTGGCGGAGGGGCAGCCGGAGATCATCATCGCGCGGCGTCTGACCGGGGAGGTGCTCGATCAGGCTGGGGTCCGGGAGGCCGCCGCCGTGGCGTTCGTGGGTGTCGACGACGTGACAAACGTGGATGCCGCCATGATCACTCGGGAGTTGGCCCCGGAGGTCCGGCTCGTGGTTCGACTCTTCAACCCCGTGCTCGGCGAGGGCGTTGCCGCGATGCTCGGAGACTGCGCCGTGCTCTCCGGATCCGAGATTGCCGCGCCGGCGTTCGTCGCCGCCACGCTCGGGGACGCCACACCGACGTACCTGCGGCTGCCCGAGGGCGAGCTTCTGCGTACCGCGATGCGCAGTGACGTCGAACCGGCCGGCGCGGAAGTGGTCTGCGGCCTGGCCCGCACGACCGGCCCTGAGCCGGTTGTCCTTCCGGCGGACCAGGATTCGGCCGACCTGGTGCTGGTCCGCGCCTACGGGCGGCCCCGCGTGAACCCTCCGCGACGTCGGCCGCGCCTGTTCCGGGCCCTCGGACTGGTGTTCAGCCGCAATCTGCGACTGGCGTTGGCCGGCACGGCCGCGTTGCTCACCGCGGCCAGCGTTCTGCTGGCGTACACCCGCGGGGTGAGCCTCGCGGAGGCTGGCTACCTGACGCTGCTGACCACGATGGGAGCCGCCGAGGCCGACGCGGCCGCACCGCTGAGCGAAAAGGTGACCGCGGTGGTGCTGGTGACCACCGGGGTGGCGCTCCTTCCCACCGTCACCGCCCTGGTGGTGGACTCGCTGGTGCGCGCCCGGCTGGCGGTCGCCGCGGGCGGCATGATCGAGTCGATCGATGACCACGTCGTCCTGGTGGGGCTCGGCAACATCGGCACCCGGGTGCTCGAGGAACTCCACGCCTTCGGCATCCCCGTCGTCGCCGTCGACCGGACGGAGTCCGCGCGCGGCGTCGGTGTCGCCCGTGAGCTGGGCCTGCCGGTGATCGTCGGCGACGCGACCCGGCTCGAGACACTACGAGCCGCCTCCGTACACACCTGCCGGGCTCTGGTGGTGCTGACCGCCGACGACGTCACCAACCTGGAGACCGCCCTGTCCGGGCGGTCCGCACACGAGACGGACCGGGCACGGTCGGAAGCAACCAGAGCCCCGTTGCGGGTGGTGCTACGGCTGTTCGACGACGGCTTCGCGAAGCGCACGCAGCGCATCCTGGGCATCAACGAGTCACGCAGCGTTTCGTCCTTGGCGGCGCCGGCGTTCGCGGCCGCCATGATGGGCCGGCAGGTCATCGACACCATCTCGGTCGGCCGCCGGGTCCTGCTGGTGGCCGACCTCCCGGTCGGCGCCGGGTCCGGGCTTGAGGGTCGCTACTACCACGACGTCAACCAGCCCGGCGCAGTGCGGGTGATCGCGATGCGGACCGGTCGGGCGGGGCAGACGATCTGGTCGTTGCCGGAACGCCGGCCACTGGTCCGTACGGACCGGCTGATCGTGCTGGCCACGCGCGCCGGTCTCGCCGCGCTGCTGCCCCGCACCGTACCCAGCCCCGACGCCAAGCCGCTGGCCGACGTCGCGCCCTTGCGGCTGCTCGCGCCGGCACCACGCGACAGCGGCGGGTGAACGGGTCCGACCTAGGCTGCGTCGTCGCCCCGGACGTCCTCACGCTGGCGCTGTTTGGCGCGACAACGTTTTCGGCGCTGCAGCAATCACTGGCCCCTAAGGTAGACAGACGCGGTGAACTCGGCCCGGCCAGAAGGAATCCACGTCCGGACCGTGCGGTGACCCTTCACGGCGACCTCGGCTTGCCAGCCGGTCGAGCGAGGTGCCCCGTTCCGAGGGCTCGCGGCGCCGCGCTGGGCGTGCGAACGGAACTGCCCGGTCGTCACGCCGGGGCGATGCGCGATTCAGGCGTACCCCTGGGCGGCCCTGGGTCTTCAGACCTCGATCTGGGAGCCGATCGTGACGGTGCGGTCCCGAGGTAGCGCGAAGTGGCCGGTCGCGTCGCCGGCGACGTGCGAGGTGGCGACGAACAGGCGCTTACGCCAGCGCGCCATCGTCGGCGCGGGTCCGGCCACCACGTCGACCGGCGAGAGGAAATAGGAGGC
Organism: Micromonospora sp. WMMD710; assembly: GCF_029626045.1. Taxonomy (NCBI): domain Bacteria; kingdom Bacillati; phylum Actinomycetota; class Actinomycetes; order Micromonosporales; family Micromonosporaceae; genus Micromonospora; species Micromonospora sp. WMMD710. Next base: position 1,068,850 of record NZ_JARUBD010000001.1, read on the forward strand.
CTCGTCCACCTGGGCGGGACCTTCCGTCTGGCGTGTCCGGAGCAGTCGCAGGGCCTCCGGCACGTTCGGGGTCTGCAGGTAACCGAAGCGGGCGGTGACGTGAATGATGCCGTCCTCGGCGTAGCCCAGGTCGTCGACCTCGATGCGGTGCTCAGGGGAGACCTGCGGAACGGGCAGGGTCTGCACCGACATGATGATGACGTGGCGGTGCAGCACGTGGTTGTGCCTTACGTTCGCCCGCATCGCCAGTGGTGTCGTGTCCTTCCCACGGCTGAGGAAGATCGACGTGCCGGAGACCCGGGTGTGCGGGAACCGGCCTCGGTGCAGGTCGTCGATGAAGGCGCGCAGGGGTCCTTCGAGGTGCTCGCGCTTGCGGGCCACGATCTCGCGGCCCCGCTGCCAGGTGCTCATCACGGTGAAGGCCACCACTCCGATGAGCAGCGGCAACCACGCCCCGTGCGCGAGCTTGGTGAGATTCGCCGACAGGAACAGCAGGTCGACGGTCAGGAGTACGCCGGCGCCCGCCGCGACCAACCACAGCGGCGTGTGCCAGCGTGCGTGGGCGAGGTAGAAGAACAGCAGGGTCGTGATGGTGATGGTGGTGATGACGGCCATCCCGAAGGCGTACGCCAGAGCCGTCGAGCTGCCGAAGGCGACCACCAGGGTGAGGACAGCGATCAGAAGCAGCCAGTTGATCGCCGGCACGTAGATCTGGCCGATCGTCGCCGCGGAGGTGTGTGCGATGCGCAGGCGTGGCAGGTAGCCGAGCCGGGCGGCCTGTGCGGCGACGGAGAACGCCCCGGTGATCACTGCCTGGGAGGCGATGACCGTGGCCGCGGTCGCCAGCACGACCATCGGTAGCCGCGCCCAGCCGGGTGCGAGCAGGAAGAAGGGGCTGCTCACGTTAGCCGGGTCGGCGATGATCAGAGCGCCCTGCCCGAAGTAGCTGATCGTGCAGGCGGGGAGCACCAGGGACAGCCACCCACGGGTGATGACCCGCCGACCGAAGTGCCCCATGTCCGCGTACAGGGCCTCGGCGCCGGTGACCGCGAGCACGACCGCGGCCAGGGCGAAGAAGGCGATGTGGAAGTGCCCGGCGAGGAAGCCGACCGCGTACGTGGGCGACAGGGCGGCGAGGATCTCGGGTTGCCGGGCGATGCCGGTCGCTCCGCACAGACCGATGGCCACGAACCAGGCGATCATGACCGGTCCGAACAGACGCCCCACGGCGGCGGTGCCTCGGCGCTGCAGGGTGAACAGCAGCACGATGATCACCACGGTGATGGGTACGACGAGACTCGCCGCCGACGGCTCAATGACCTTGAGCCCTTCCACCGCGGACAGTACGGAGATCGCGGGTGTGATCACGCTGTCGCCGAAGAACAGCGCGGCGCCGAAGACTCCGGCCGTGGCGAGTGCCGCTCCGATGCGCCCGGCGTTGCCCGTACTGCGGCGACGCAACAGGGTGATCAGCGCCATGATGCCGCCCTCGCCCTCATTGCTCATCCGCATCGCGAGAGTGACATAGGTCAGCGTGACGATCAGCATGACCGACCAGAAGATCAGCGAGACGACACCGAACACGTTGTCCCGGCTGACCGGAACCGGGTGCGGATCGGCCGGGTTGAAGACGGTCTGCATCGTGTAGATCGGGCTGGTGCCGATGTCGCCGAACACGATGCCGAGAGCCGCGACGACGAGCGTGGCGCGGACGACCTCACGACCACCCGCGCCCGGCCCGGCCGCCGAGACGTCAGGCACCCGAGCCCCCTCCACCCGTACTGCATGTCACCTGCGGCGACCTGGTATCCGCGCCGCACCCGTGAGCGACGACGCGCGGGCACCCGGAAGAAACGACATCCGCCGGCCTGGTGACAGGAATCTGATCCCGACCGAATGGACCCTAGCCAGGGCCGGGACGCCACCGAGCCGATCCCGCAGGAATCATCCGGCAGCGCACTCCTCGGCCCCTCGCCCGGCCATCCCGTCAGCGCGGTCACCGTTATGCGACCTGGGCGCCGCCGGCAGCTGGTCGTACAACGGGGTGATCGTCTTAGCCAGCGTGCTCGGTGTCGGTTACCGGTTCATGCGGTCGGTGCCGCCGCGATACACGTGCAGGGCCTCGAAAAGGCTGCCGGGCAGTTGAAGGTGCTGCGCGGCGTGGACTTCGCGGGATCGGTCGCGGAGCCGCCCGACTAACCCGCGAACGCCGCCTCGCGGCTTTCGGGCCGGGTGCTGGTGACCTGTTGCAGGTGCGACACCTGCGCAGCCTCGTCGCCCCGGTGTACCTCATGATCGCGGTCGGCCTCGGCTTCGTGGCGACGCTCGGCGCGACCGTCCTGGCTTTCCAGGGCGTCGGGGGTCGGTCCGGCTTGTCGTTCTCCCTGCCGATCATTCTGTACCTCTTCGTGGTCGCGATCGGCACCGACTACAACATTCTCATGATCGCCCGGCTACGCGAGGAGGCACGGGCCGGCAACGATCCCCGTACCTCGGCAGCCTTGGCGATCCAGCACGCCGGACCGTCGGTGGCCGCCGCCGGTCTGATCCTCGCCGGCACGTTCACCTCGATGCTCTTCGCCGGGGTGTCGTTCCTGACCGAGATGGGTTTCGCGGTCTCGGTGGGAATCGTGCTGTCCGCGTTCGTCATGTCCCTGTTCCTCGTTCCCGGCCTCACCGCGATGCTCGGCCACGCCGCCTGGTGGCCGGGTCACGGCGACGCCACCCGGTCGGACCCGTCGGCGACGCCCAGCCCGGCCATGGAAGCCGGGTCGGAGGCCGCGCCGGCCCACTGAACGACCGTGGGCGCCGACTGGCGGCATGACCGTCAGTCGGCGCCCTGCCGTCGGGAGGCGGGTGGCCTCGTCAACCGCCGACGTGGATCCCGGGTCGGCGAGCGGGATCAGGCTCGGCCTTGCGGATGATCTCCCGCACCACCGGTGGGGTATCGCCCCGCCCGAGGATGAGGTACCGCAGCAGATGCGCGATGGGATTGCCCTCGGACCACTCGAAATGCGCGTGGGGGCGTTGGCCGGTGGCGTCGCGCAGGGCCAGCAGGATCGCCGCGATGGCGTTCGGCGCTGCCGGGCTCTGCGCCCGAAGCACGCGGTAGCCGTCTACCTCGACCCCGCGGACCCGCAGCACGTCGCTGAAGTCGGACGGGTCGATGACCTGGATCTCCAGAAACATCACGTCGGCGGCGCCGGGTACCGGGTTCATCCCGCGCTGCGCGCGTTCCTTTGCGCGGTACTCGGCGCTCGTCCCGGAGTGCGGGCGGTGCGCGACGACGTCGAGGCGGCCGTCGAACTCGATGGAGTCGACGATGAACCGGCGCGCGAGCTCGTCGAACTCGATCCGCTCGGCCCGCAGTTCGGTCGTGCGGGACACGCGGGAGATCAGCGATACCGCGATGATGCCGGCGATGAACAGGCCGGAGATGGCAATCCCGTCCGGCTTCTCGCGTACGTTCTCCACCAGCGCGTACAGCAGCACCAGCGTGAGCGCGGCGAACCCGGTGGTGGCCCAGCGTTGGTGGCGGCGCAGCGCCGAGATCGTCACCGCGACCGCGCCGGAGACCATCATCGCCAGGACGCCGGTGGCGTAGGCACCGGCTTGAGCGTTGACGTCGGCCCCGAACGCCACGGTGATGCCGATGCTGATGACCGTGTAGACGATCACCACAGGCCGCACCGCCCGGCCCCATTCGGGTGCCATCCCGTACGAGGGCAGGTAGCGCGGCACGATGTTGATCAAACCGGCCATCGCCGAGGCGCCCGCGAACCACAGGATCAGCACACTGCTGATGTCGTAGACGGTGCCGAAGCCCTCACCGAGATACTGGTGGGCCACATAGGCCAGGGCCCGCCCGTTGGCGTCGCCGCCGGGCTCGAACTGCTCGGCGGGGATCAGCACCGTCGTGACGAACGTGGTGGTCAGCAGGTAACCGGACATGATCAACGCGGCGGTGGTGAGCAGCTTCCGGGTATTGCGGATCCGGGCGTCGAAACGCGCCTTGGCGTCGTCGCCGTCGCTCTCGACCAGCGGCATCATGCTCACGCCGGTCTCGAAGCCGGACAGGCCCAGCACCAACAGCGGGAACGCCAGCACCGCGGGGCCCACCACGTCGCCGACGCCACCGGTGCCGGCGGTCAGAGCGTCGGTCCAGCCCGAGAGCAGCGCCGGGTCACCGATCACCTCGACCAGCCCGACGGCCACGATCACCGCGTTCAGCAGCAGGAACACCGCCACCAGGGGAATGGCGACTCCGACCGCCTCGCTGAAGCCGAGCAGGAACACCGCGCCCAGGATCAGTAGCAACACCACCGTGACGAGCACTGCGGCGCCCTGCCCGTGAGGGAAGCCCTGCGGCAGGATCGGATTCTCCAGCAGATGCACGGTCGCGTCCGCCGACGACAGCGTGATCGTGATGATCCACGACGTCGCCACGAAACCCAACAGGACCAACACGAACACCTTGCCCCGCCAGAACGGCAGAAGCTTTTCCAGCATCGCCACCGATCCCTGCCCGTGGGGACTCTCGCGAGCCACCCGCCGGTACATCGGTAGCACCCCGAAGAGGGTCAACGCGACGATCAGGAGCGTTGCCAGCGGCGACAGCGCGCCGGCGGCCAGGGCCGCGATGCCGGGCAGGTAGGACAGGGTGGAGAAGTAGTCCACTCCGGTCAGGCACATCACCTTCCACCACGAGTGTGGCGTGGCGTGCGACTCGCCGGCCTCAGGACCGGCGGGTTGCACCTGATGGCGCAGCAGCCACCGCACCAGCGTCCCCGCTGGTGGGGCGGCCGCCGATGGCGTGTCCACACACTCGGGCATCACCAGGCCACCCGGACTGGGCGCGCCGTCGTCCACCCGCGGATCCGGGCCCGGGTCGCGGTGCCCATCGCTGCCGGGACGTACGTCCGTGTCGGCCTCCTGCCCGCTGACCATCCCGACTCCATCCCCATCCGGGCGGGAGCGCCGCCACCGCGTCCCGCCGAGCTTGCACACCCTGTCCGTTGCTGAGCAGCGCAGAGCCTACTCACCCTGCCCAACCAGTCCGCATCTCCAGGGTCGCTGACCGGATGACCGTCACCAACCGGCTGGCGGCCCTGCCCGACGCGATCATCGGGGAAGCGGTGCTCGCCATCGGGAAGCGGGACGCCGGGCTCGTCCGACGCGGCGCGGCGCTCGTGCGAGCTGGTAGAGGTCTCGCCGATCATGGACGGCGGGTACGCCCAGCGGATGCTGAGCCGGCAGCCTTTGGAGGCGGCCATCGACGAACACCTGCCGTACCTGCGCGCGGTCTGCGGCCTAGTACTCCAACGTCACCTGATCTGCCGGCTGGCTTACTCGGCTAGCTCATGAAGAAGATCATGGCCGCGAGGCTTGCCCCCATGGCCAGGTGCTCCCAACGGAGCAGGTCCGTGATCGGTCGATTGCGCAGCCGGACGAGTGCGGCCGCCATCCAGCAGAGGTAAGCCGCCGTGGCGGCGCGTAGCAACACGAGCGCCGCGGCATGGCCGGTGACGGTGCCGTGGTCCATCCGGGACCCGGCGGCCATGTGGTGGATAGCCATCGACCCGCCGTGTTGATGCATCAGCACGGCGAGCGCCATGAGCACCGCCCCGGCCGTACGGTGCCACTCCACCTCCGGGCCGCGCTCGGTCGGACCGCTGGTGACGAGTGCCACCGCGAAGGCGAGGAGCAGCAGCGCGCCCGCGTACTGCACAACCGGTGCGGCGTCGACGGTCACCGCGACCATGACAGCCACCATCGCACCCGCGAGCATCCGGGCCCTGCGGGACGCGCCCGCCCGCGGCACGACGCAGCAGCAGGCCGACACCGCGGCCGACCCGAGCATGATCATCTCGAGCGTCAGGACGTCACCGCCGGCGTAACGCCGGGGCGTGACCATTGCGCGGTGGGGCGGCCGTTGAGCCGCCACGGGTGACCACTGACCCGCGGCCAACCTTGGGGTGAGTTTTCCCAGTTCTCTTGCCGGCCGTACACGGTGAGGTCCAAGGCGTGGTAACTGGTCGTCAACGCCTCCACGCCCCGCCCGGTGGTCCAGTAGGTTTCGTAGACCTGGTCGCCGTCGCGCAGGTAGCAGGCGATGAACCCGAATTCGCGACCGTCGGCCAGAGCCGGGTCGGAGTCTTTCGCCGAATACCAGGGGAACGGGTAGCCCATGAACTCCGCGAACGGGGCACTTTCGTCGTAGGGGCCCTGGCAGAACGCGGCGTAGGTGACGTCCCGGGCATGCAGGTAGTCCAGCGTCTGCATGTGACAGGTCGAGAAGGTGCACCCCTCACACTGATCCCCGTATGGTTTGCCGTCGCGCCACATGTGGAAGTAGGCGATGAGCATCCGGCGGCCCTCGAAAACCTCCACCAGCGGGGTGTCCCCGCCGGGGCCCTGGACCGTCACCGTCGGCATCAAGGTCATCGGCAGCTGACGACGAGCGGCTGCGATCGCGTCTCCTTCGCGGGTGTGGGCCTTCTCCCGGGCCAGCAGTTCGTTGCGCTCGCGCAGCCAGGTCTCCCGGTCGACGACCGGGGGCGTGGCTGCGCTGGACGCGGGGGTTGCCGTCATGGCTGTCTCCTTCGTGGGGTGGGGATTGGTCACAGGTACAGACGACCGAGTCGGCGATCGTCATCGGTGACCGATGACGGATGGGGTCCGCGGTCGTCAGTACGGTTGTGAGAGGGTGGTTCGAAAGATTAGGTCCGTTTCGGGGCGAGAGTGAACATTCCGGGTTCGTCTTCGGTCAGGACCTGGTGGTTGACCATGCGTTTCAGCTTCGCGCGGGTGGCTTCGACGTGTTTCGGTGAGGGTTCGACGCCGAGTGCGAGGCAGATGCCCTTTGCCCGCATGCCGGTGGGCGCGGTGGTGAGGACGTGCAGGATCTGCTGGTAGGGGGCGCTGGCTATCGTCGGGTCCTCGGCTGTGAACTCGGTGGCGGCGAGGGTGCGCAGGGTGGTGCGGGTGGTTGCCAGGTCGGCCAGGTCGCTGTCGATGCGGGCGAGTTCTGCGGTGAGGGTGGTGATCTTCTCGCGGAGCTGGTCGGCGGCCTGGCGCGCGGTGGTTTCGCGTTCGGCGATCAGGTCGAGGATCGCGGGCAGGTTCACCGGTGCCGCCAGGTGGGTGTGCTGGTCCCGGTCAGCCGACGCATGATGTTCGCCGTGGATGCCCACAACGTTCGGGACACGGCCGATTCCGGTCGGCTCTCGTACTCGCGCACGAGACGGCGGTGGAGCATGAGCGTGCCGTGGGTCTGCTCCACGATCCACCGTTTGCGGATCGGCACGAAGCCGGGCCTGGTGTCGGCGCGTTTGACGACCTCGACATCGACACCCAGGACGGCGCCGTGCAGCGCGAAGTCCTGTTTGAACCCGGCGTCGACCCAGGCGCGGGTGACCGTCGGTGTGTGTTCGACGACCTTGTCGAGCAGATGGATGCCGATGGCGTTGTCGGTGGCCGACGCGGCGGTCACCACGACCGCGATGATCAGGCCCAACGTGTCCACGGCCAGGCCCCGCTTGCGGCCGGGTACCTTCTTCGCGGCGTCTTTGCCGGTCGTGGCGGCCGGGACGTGGTTCGCGGCCCGGATCGACTGGGTGTCCAGTACGACCGCGGTCGGGTCCTCGGCCCGGCCGGCCTTCTCCCGTGCCTGGCAGCGCAGGAGGTCGTGGATCGTCTGGTCGGTGCCGTCGTCACGCCACAGGGCGAAGTAGTAGTAGGTCGCCGACTTCGGGGGCAGGTCGTGCGGCAGGTACGCCCACTGACAGCCGGTCCGGTTCTGGTAGAGGATCGCGTTCACGATCTCCCGCAGGTCGTAGTCGCCCTGATGACCCGAGACCGAGACACGCCTGGCCTTCCACGCCCGCAGGAACGGCCCGATCAACGCCCACTGCTCGTCACTGACGTCACTGGGATACGGCTTTCGATCACCCATGACGGGCCTAACGCCGCGACCGCTCGACGGTCACGACCAGGATTCACCTTTCACAACATCGAGCGATCGCCATACGACGAAACCCGCTGAAAGATCGCCAACTGGACGCAAGCCATAGATCAAGTCGAACATCCTCAGACCGCCCTCTGAGGACCACTCAGCCCCGGGGAGATCACATGTCCGACTCGCCTGACGAGCAGGCGGTCTGGCTGCAGCGCGCCTTCGACGAGCACCGGCGCGAGCTACACGTGCACTGCTACCGCCTCGCGGGGAACGTCACCGACGCGGACGACCTGGTGTAGGAGGCCTTCCTGCGTGCCTGGCGGGCTCGCGACCGCTTCGAGGGTCGGGCGTCGGCGCGCACCTGGTTCTACCGGATCGCCACGAACGTCTTCCTCGACAGCCGCAAGGCGGCCGGTCACCGGACGGTTCCGTATGGTGACCCGCTGGAGTGGTCCACCGAGCTCGGTCCCTACCCAGACGCCCTGTTGGCCGACGATCCGCAGACCGGTCTCGCCGCCCGGGAGACCGTCGAGCTGGCCCTGATCGCAGCGCTCATGTACCTGCCGCCGCGGCAGCGGGCGGCCTTCGTGCTGCGCGACGTCTACGGCTGGACGCCGCAGGAGATCGCCGGCGCGCTCGACACCGCCGTAGCGGCCGTCAACAGCCTCCTCCAGCGGGCCCGCCACACCCTCCGGCGGCGCGCTCCGTCGGACCCACAGGACTGGCGCCGCCCGCAGCTCACCAGCGAGGACGAAGAGATCCTGCGCCGCTACGCCAACGCGAAGGACCCGGAGACGGTCCGGGCACTGCTCGCCGAGGACGTACGGATCACGATGCCGCCCGAGCCGCCGGTCGTCGGGATCGACGCGGCCGCGGAGTTCCTCGGCCGACCGCTCGACTGGCGTACCTTCCCCACCTCGGCCAACGGGCGCCCGGCACTGATCAACTATCTCCGCCGGCCCGGCAGCCCGCACTATGAGGCGCTGGTCGTCGACGTACTCCGGATCGAGAACGGGAAGATCGTAGAGAGCAACGCCTTCATCGGTGCCCGTCACGTCGCCGCCTTCAGCATGCCCGCCACGCTCGAGCCCTAGACGATGACGTTGGAGTACTAGGTGCCGATCCGGCGGGGCTGGAGCTGTCCCGACCCCGGCCCGGTCAACTGCCAGAACTCCTGCGGCAACTGGTCGACAAAGTCCCCGTACTCCTTCGCGCTGGCAGACTCACGGAGGGTGTCCAGCACGGCTCGCGCTCCGTCGGCGGCCACCTGGCGATCGACCCCTGCCCGGGACTGCACCCGTTCGAGGAATTCCGTGAGTCCGAACCGTTCCGGATCCTCGGTGGGCCTGGACACCAGGCTTCGTAGCTCCTCGGGGAGCTGGGAGGCGAGGTCCCTTGCCTGGCCCCCGGTGATCCGGTTTGCCATAGTCTCGAGCGTGGCGCGGGTGATCGGTTCGGCCTGCCCCGGCGGAACCTCGGGCCGTGCTGCCACAGACTGAATGAACTCGCTGTAGTTCACCTCGGATCCCCCTTCGAACCGGATTGCCGCGGGTATCCGCCTGCGCCCGGGTGAAACGGCGGATCGCCCGCCCTCAACGCGGTGGGGGAGGGCGGTGGTTGGTACGTCGGGTCACTCGCAACTGATACAGGCCGGCGCTGGTGATCGCGTAGAAGACGGGCGGGAGAAGGAAGATGACCAGGCCGATCAAGGGCCTTACCAGGTAGCCCACGACCCCTGCAAGGAGGTACAGGACGACCCCGGCGAGGGCCCGGACCCGCTCGACCGGAAAGAAGCCGCCCTTGGCCTGGTCCTTCAGCAGGTCGGGGTTCCGGGCCAGGTAGTGGTAGAACGCCAGCCACGTCGCACACAGCAACGCGCCGATCAGCGCGTAGAAGGCGATGGCCACACGCTGGTCAGCGTTGTTGTGCTCCTGCAGCGCGTGCGACACGACGATGGTCGGAAACGGCAGCAGCGCCGTGCTGAACAGCACGAGCAGGTTCATCCAATGCAGGCCGCGATCGACCTGTTGAATGCGGTTGAACGCCGCCTTGTGGTTGAGCCAGACCACGGCCACGTACGAGTAGGACGCGAGATAGGCGACGTACGACGGCCACTGAGCCAGCAAGCCGGACAGGAGGTGGCCAGGCGGGACGTCCGGCACCCGGAGGTCCAGGACCAGCAGCGTGATGATGATGGCGAAGATCGCGTCGCTGAACGCGACGGCGCGGCTGGTGTCCGATCGGGTGCCTAGGTCCGTGTCTGGCCCGCTCACCGATTGCGCCTACCCGGGGTCGTCTGCGGCAAACAGCTGGGTAGCTCGGTTGCGAATGCGTGCACCTGCAGATCGATGCCGTCGGATACGCCACATCCGGCCACCAGGCGTGCCACGGTAGCCGGATGCGGGTGGTGGTCAGGGTTTGAGGACGACCTTCTCGCAGTGGTCCTGCTTGTTCTTGAAGATCTCGAAGCCGTGTTCTGCCTGGTCGAGCGGCAGGGTGTGGGTGATGACCCGGGTCGGATCGATCTCCCCGCGTTCGATGCGCTGCAGCAGCGGCTTCATGTAGCGCTGCACGTGGCATTGACCGGTACGCAGGGTCAGCGCCCGGTTCATCCACGCCCCGGCCGGGAACTTGTCGAGGAAGCCGCCGTACACGCCGATCACCGACACGATGCCACCGCTGCGGCACGACAGGATCGCCTGCCGCAGCGCGTGCGGGCGCTCGGTCTCCGAGCGGACCGCCTGCTTGACCCGGTCGTAGGCGTGGAGGGCGACGCTGCCGTGGGTGGCCTCCATACCGACCGCGTCGATGCACTTGTCCGGTCCCCGCCCGCCGGTCAGTTCCAGCAGCCGGGATCGCACGTCGACCTCCTCGAAGTTCACCGGCGTGTGGCCCGCCCGTTCGGCCATCTGCAGCCGGTAGGGCTCCTTGTCGATCGCGATGACCTTCGCGGCGCCGAGCGCCCGGGCGCTGTCCATCGCGAACTGGCCGACCGGGCCGGCACCCCACACCGCCACCACGTCGGTGGGCTGGATGTCGCACATCTCCGCACCCATGTAGCCGGTGGGCAGGATGTCGGAGAGGAACAGCACCTGCTCGTCGGTCAGGTCGGACTCGATCTTCAGCGGGCCGACGTCGGCGAACGGCACCCGCGCGTACTGCGCCTGACCGCCGGCGAAGCCGCCGGTCAGGTGCGAATAGCCGAAAATCCCGGCGACCGGGTGACCGAACATCTTCTCCGCGATCCCGGCGTTCGGGTTGGAGTTCTCGCAGCAGGAGTACAGCTCGGCGGCGTGCACCAACTCCCGCGCTCCGACCAGCGGAACCACCGTCCGCGACGTCGGGGAGTCGTCCACTCCGCTGATCCGACGCACCATGTCCGGTGCCGCCAGCTGTGCCACGCCAAGACTGAGACTCATCCAGCCGAGCCCACGCCCCCGACGCTGAATCTCGTCCTGCCTGGCCTTCACTGCCTCTCGGGTTGCTAGTTGAGCCACGGGTAGCCTCCGTATCCGGTCGCACCGACCGTGCATTCCGGTTCACGACGGTCCGGGCGCGACCCGTAGGCACCCGGATACCCCTCGGAAACCGCCTCAATGCGCCCACCGGCCGCAGTGTGGAGGCGATCCCTGTTCCGTTGCTCAGCACGACGTCACGGCCAATCACGAGCACCGGTAACCGACTTCGTCGCTCACACACCTGCCGTGCGCCTGCGGTGTACGCCAGCCACCGAAGGCCGGCCGGCTGTTGGAACCGGCTGGTCGGGGTCCAACAGTCGCGGCTCGGTGGGAGCGGAGGCCCTTTCGAGCGGCGGCACAAACGCCGCCACGGGCTCGGCCTGATGCTCCGGCCCTGAGCCACATTGATCAGGCCGTCGCCATCTGGCGGACGTCCTCGCCCTGGGCGAACTCCTCGACCATCTTTGCGCAGAAGGCCGGTAGGTCGCTGGGGCTGCGGCTGGTGACGAGGCCGTTGTCGACCTGCACCTGTTGGTCGACCCAGTTCCCGCCGGCGTTGCGGATGTCGGTTCGCAGGCTGGGGAACGAGGTGAGAGTCCGGCCGTTGACCATGCCGGTCTCGACCAACGACCAGGGGCCGTGGCAGATTGCCGCCACCGGCTTCTGTTGCTGAAAGAACGCCCGGACGAAGTCCATCGCCTGCGGATTCATCCGGAGTCGGTCGGGGTTGACCGTCCCGCCCGGAAGCAACAGGGCGTCGTAGTCGGCCGCATTGGCCTCGTTCACGGTCCGATCCACCCGATAGTGGTTGGCCGGGTTGATGTCCTGGTTCATCGACTGGATCTCGCCGGATTGCAACGAGATCAGGTGAACTTCTGCTCCCGCCTGCTCCGCAGCGGCTCGGGACTGGGTGTATTCCACGTCCTCCACCCCGTCGGCGGCGAGGCAAGCGACTCGCTTGCCAGTCAGTGGCTGCTGGCTCTGCGCCATTTCTGCGGCCTCCCTCTTCGACGCCGCCGCGGCGGCGCATCGCTAGATCGCGGTCACCTTCCCGGTACGGGAACCCGCAAACTGGGCAGCGAGGCCGGCTGAAGGGGACAATCCGGAGGTGCCCGTTGCGCGGCCGCTGCCTGCGGGGAGAGGGCCGCGACGCGTGTGCTGCCTCTCGCGGCGGGTAACCCAGACCACCCACTGTTACCCGGAGAGATCGACATGACGATGCCTGCCGACGCGATCGAGCTACCGTCCGGCCAAACCATGCCCGTGCTCGGCCAGGGAACCTGGTACCTCGGCGAGCACCCCGCGAGGCGGCGGGACGAGATGACCGCCCTGCACACCGGGCTCGACCTGGGCATGACCATGATCGACACTGCGGAGATGTACGGTGACGGCGCTTCCGAGGAACTCGTCGGCGAGGCGATCGTCGGACGCAGAGCCGACGTGTTCCTCGTTGACAAGGTGCTGCCGTCCAACGCCAGCCGACAGGGAACCGTGCAGGCCTGCCGCCGCAGCCTGCAACGACTCGGCGTCGACCACATCGACCTCTACCTGCTGCACTGGCGCGGCACGCATCCACTCACGGAGACGATCGAGGCGTTCGCCGAACTCGTCGACGCCGGCGACATCGGGCAGTGGGGTGTGAGCAACTTCGATCTCTCGGACATGACAGAACTCCTTGAGGCGGGCGGAGATGCCTGCGCGACCAATCAGATCCTGTACAACCTCACCCGCCGCGGTCCCGAGTACGACCTCCTGCCCTGGCTACGCGAGCACCGCATCCCGGTGATGGCGTACTCGCCGATCGAGCAGGGGCGGCTGCTCGGTCACCCCCAGGTCGAAGAGGTCGCCGCCCGGCACGAGGCCACAGCCGCTCAGGTCGCGCTGGCCTGGGTGCTGCGGCAGGAGATGGTCGCGGCCATCCCCCGATCGTCCAATGCGAAACACACCCGAGAAAACGCCGAAGCGCGTGACGTACAGCTGACCGAGGAGGACGTGGCGGCACTCGACACGGCGTTCCCGCCGCCGGGAGGCCCACAACCGCTGGAGATGTTGTAGGGCCAGCGGCCCTTCCGGCGGGACCAGGCGAGATCGCCGTCGAGCTGGTGACGAACGGGATCATCGCGCGTGAGGTGAGCCCGTGCATCGAGCATCCCTGCGACCTGTGCGGAGCGGGGTCGCGTCGACTCAGCTACCGCTGTGCACCCGCCCGGCCTTCTCGTCCTGCCAGCCGTCGGGTTGCGGGTGGTAGCCGTAGGCGGCGGCCCGAACCGTCTCCTCATTCTCCAGGCCGGAGCCGATCGCGCCTCCCACAGTGGCCAGCGAGCTGGTGATCCAGGCGAGCGTCAGATAGTCGCTGAGACCGACCGACTGCTGCAAAGTCTGTTCCAGCACGGATGTGTCGATCAGCAGTGCCCCGACGAGCACCGTTCCCACGAGTAACACCACGTATGACACCGCTGTGGCCAGCGTGAGAGTAAGGATCGTCCCCAGGTTGAACAGCCGTGCCAGCTCAGCTGGTGTCTCTCGGGTTGGTTTCTCCCACAGGTCGTGCGCGACGATCAGCCACGCCACCAACGCGCCCAACCCGAGCAGCATGATCACGGTGAGTCGGAGTCCGCCGAGCGCATCGCCCATCTGCCAGATGGTGTCCGTGGTGAGTGCGAACGCGGCCGTGCCGAACGCGCCGACCAGCAGCTTGGACAGGCCCAGCAGAGCACGCCCCGGGCGGTTGGCGCGGACCATGCCAGCCAACAGCCGTACCCGGCCGATCAGCCCGGAGGCGACGTAGCGTCGCTCGCCGGCGTCAGCCTCGCCGATCATTCGGTGGACGGCGGGAACCTGGCGTGCCGTCTCGGCCGGTGCCGAGCCGGCCGGCGGCACCCGCTGGTCGGGAGCGTCGCTCAGAAGCCGACTCACCAGATCCGGAACGGCCAAGCGGGCCGCTCGCAGCTGATGCAGTCCCAGCGCGGGCAGGGACACGACCGCGGCTCGGCGTCGGGCGGAGGTCTGCGCGACCAGCGGCACCCGCTCGGCGTGCAGTGGCAGGTCGGTCAGGCAGATGGCGACGTCCCACTCGTCGTCGGCGCGCCGTCGAGCAACGTCGTCGAGTAGGGCCTCAACGCCGCCGTCGCGGCGCGGCGCCACCTTCCCCCAGCCTTCCCGGATGGTCCACCGCACGTCGGCGCTCACCCGCTCGGTGAGCCCGCTGGCCAACTCGGCGCTGAGCCGCGTGGCCACCCGGGCGGGCTGGTCCGGCGGAGTTGCCACCAGCCCGACGACGATCTCCGGGCGTTGCTGTTCGCTGGCGGTCATCGGTGCTCCTCACCGCTAGCCGGGCTCGGCCGATGGCGAGAACCGGGGGCATCATGCGGCGTCAGCGGCAGCTCCCGATCCGACTGACGTGGCGGTAGAGCCGTGCCGCCGAGAGGAGCACACCGGCCGGCCCGTATAGCGCCACCGCGACGCTCTCGCCGATCCGGGCACCCCACGAAGCCTAGAAGACCACCCCGATGGGTGCAGCGGATTCAGTGGAAGGAGCACGAGGGTCACGGGCTGACCGAGCGGGTTCGCCCCGGAGCGCGTCATCGTCAGGCTGCGCCGGCAACTCCCCGTACGGGCGACGAGCTGATCCTCGCGGCGATGTTCCTCCTCAGATAACTCGCGGTATCCCGCACGCCAAGGGTCAGGCGCGGACATCCCGCGCCTGACCCTTGGCGTTCACTGCAATGCCACCGCGGCCTACGCCTGCACTGCCGGCGTCCAGGAGAAGATGGCGTTGTTCGTCGTCGCGCACGTGTAGAGGATCAGGTCGGATCCGTTAGACGTCGTGCTGCCCTGCACGTTGAGGCACTTCGCGGGGTTCAGCCGACTCTTGAACTGGTAGAAGTCGAACCCGCCGATTTTCCGCACGAACTGCGGGTACCACTGGTCGTTCAGCGTCCCGCTGCCACCACAGTTGTACTGGACGATTTTCGTACTGTTGACGTCCGTGCTGCCCTTGATGTTGGCGCACATTCCCGTCTTGCCGTTGATGATGCGCTGGTAGCCACCGGAGGTGGGCCGGAAGATCCACCGCTGGTGTAGCGGCGTGACACCGCCGTCCCAGGTTGCACAGGTGTAGACCTGGACCTGCGCGCTGAGCGCGGTCGAACCGCCCTGGACTTCGAGACACTTGTCGACAGCGCTGGCGGGAAAGACCTCCCACGGCCCGTTGTCCGCGGCGTACGCAGCGGACGGTGCGACCATTCCGCCGGCGGCAATCCCGACCAGCGTGGTGAAGACAGCGGCGAATGTCCGCAGCCTCATACTCGTTCCCCCCAATTCATCGGACAAACAACGGGCACGACCCTACCCAAGACAACCAAGCATGTACATCTCTGATTGTCTGGCCGGGTTGCGGCTTGCTCGGGTGCCTGCGCCTGATGCGGTCGAGCGGCAACAGCTAGCCCTCGCCAGTGACCCGCTGGGGTGACCTCTCCGGCGGATCCGAAGGCAGCGTTGGCGTGCCCGCAGAGGCTGTCCACCGCTGCGTCGACCGACCGGGCGTCACGCCCGGCTCAGACCGAGCGCCTCATCCACGCGGTCCAGCACCGTCACGTCGTCGTGGCCGACGCCGCGTAGCAGGTCGATCGCGGTCGCCCGGATCTGCCCGACAATCATGGTGACCGGCAGCGGCGGGTCGGAGCGCAGCAGGCCCGCGGCGATCCGGACCGCCTTCAGGGCCGCCGCGTCGGCCGAGTGCGCGTGTCGGTCGGCGTCGGCGCCGCTGAGGTCGCGGGCCAGGGCCTCTCCGGCCGACCGTACGGCGGCGGTCAGCGCGCCGATCGCGGCGGCCAGCTCCGGCGGTGTGGCGGTGTGCCGGCGGGTCAGGGTCACGCCGGCCCGGGCCAGCACCCGGATGTTGCGGGCGGCGTAGTCGAGCTGCCGCAGCGTCGCCTCCACGTCGACGAGCTTGCCCAGGTGCCGGCGGCGCAGGCCCAGCCGCAGCGTCTCACCGGTGGCGAGCACGGCGGCCTGCATCTGGGCGACGCAGTCGTCCACCTGCCGGGCCTGGTCCAGCGCGGCGCGGGCGGCGTCCTCGTCGCAGCCCTGCAACGCCGCGTTCACCTGGTCGAGCAGGTCGGCCAGGTCGGTGTAGCTGCGCCGGGCCTGCGCCACCAGCGGCGCCAGCGGGTCGCGGGTGGCCATCAGCTGGCTGGCGGCCAGCGCCACCGCGCCACCGATGAGCGCGTCGACGAAGCGGAACGGCATCAGCGTCCCGTGCGGCGCGGCGACCACGACCAGGTACATGGCCGAGACGGTGGCCTGCACGACCAGGGCACGGCGGGCCCCGATCAGCACGAGCGTCGTGGTGGTCAGTACCAGCACCAGCAGGACCGTGTCGGTGCCCGGGCCCAGCGTGTACACCAGCAGCTCCGCGACGAGCACGGCGGCGGCCACGGCGAGCAGGATCTCGACGGTCTGCCGCAGCCGTCGCCCGCGGGACTCACCGAGCACGACGAGCGCGGCGGTCGGGGCGTAGAACGGGTCCGGGTGACGGATCACCACCGCAGCCACGATCCAGGCGACCACCGCGGCGGCGGTCAACTCGATCACGGTCATCCCGTCGCCCCGCAACCGCGCGATGGCGTCGCGTCCCCACCTCCGCACCGGTGGCACCCCTCTCGCCGGACGGACCCGGGGCCGCCGATTGATCTTCTGCGAGGGTCACTACCCCGCCCCTGACCTGCTCAATCGCTCGGGTGGCGGGCGGCACCCGGGACGGGCGGCCGGGGACGACTACAGGCACCGGCCATGTGCAGCACGCCGGGGCCTCCGGCCGTAGCGGACGCCGGCATGCCGGCCGGCTGGGTTCGGACCGGGACGCGCCGGGGCCGATCGGTTGGCGGGGGTGTGCGGGCGAACAGCGTGTTCATCGGAGGTCTCCCGCCGCGGCGGCCCGGCTCCACCGGAACCCGGCCGCCGCGTCGGGCGTACGCACGTCGACCGTGCCGATGCGGCGTGGAGTGCCGGCAAGGTCACCCGAAGAGGTTGCCGGTGATGTCGGCGTAGAAGAGGGCGGGGTCGCGGGAGAGGGAGGCCTTGACGTTGGCGGTGGGCTTGTCGGCGATGACTTTGATCTTGCCCGCTTCCAGTCCGTCGAGGGCCTGGGCGACCACCTCGTGGGGCGGGAGCTTGGGAATGTCGAAGCCGGCCATCATGTCCGTGTCGGCGATCGCCAGCGCCAGGGCGGTGACCAGCGTCTTCTGGTCGGCCAGTTCGAGTCGGATGCCGTTCGTCAGGGACCATTCCGCGGCCTTGGAGGCGGCGTAGCCATTGCTGCCGGGGCTGATGGTGTACCAGCTCAACGCCGAGATGACGTTGAGGATGGCGCCGCCCCCGAGCCTGGGAGCGAAGGCGCGGGTCACGTTGAGAGTGCCCCAGAAGTTGGTGTCGAAGTCGCGACGGATGTTGTCGGTGGAGGGGCCGAGCAGCGGGGCTTCCGTGGAGGTGCCGGCGTTGTTGATGAGGATGTCGAGGTCGCCCACCTTGCCCGCCGCGGCCTCGATGGACGCCGGATCCGTGATGTCCAGATGGAGGGGGACAGCGCCGGGGATGTCGATGCTGTCGAATCGACGGGCGGTCGCGTAGACGGTCGTGGCGCCGCGGGCGAGGAGAGCCTCGGTGAAGGCCTTGCCCAGGCCGCGGTTGGCGCCGGTCACGAGAGCTGTTGAGCCGTTGATCTGCATGCGCCTACGCTAAAATCTCACGTTGACGTCAGGGGCAAGTCATGCGAGGCAGATCACGTTCGACCGCTGCGGCGTAGCATCGCCGGGCTGACGGCGATCCCGCGCCTGACCAGGGCGGTGATCAGCGAGCGGCCACCGCCCAACGGATCGCCGCACTGCACACGTACCGTCCAGCCCCGGGTGTGTGCCCCGCGGTGAGCTCAGGTCGGTGACGCGGCCGTCGGCCGCCGAATCGGTGCGCGGCGCCACCACGTGAGGCATCGCCACGCCCATTCGACCGGCCCGTATCGGAACGACCGGAGCCACAACACACTCCACGTCGCCTGAACGACGATGATCCCGACCGTCAGGCCAATGATCTGGGGCAGGTCCGTGGTGCTGCTGATGCCGAGCCAGGGACCGAGGGCGAGGAACAACACGGTCGCGGTGAGATAGTTGGTCAGTGCCATCCGGCCCATCGGGGACAGCACCGCGGACAGCGCCGGCCCGACCGGGGTCCGCAGCAGCAGGAGCAGGCCACAGCAGTACGCAAGACCGGTGACGATGCCGGCGAGCGGGCCGAGCAGGCTGACTCCACCTCCGGGGCCTCCTGTCACGTTGACGACGGGCAGGTCAACCTGCCGCAGCTCCAGGACGATCCAGGTGGCGGCCAGGGCGGCGAGGATGACGAACGCGGCGGCGACCCGGCCGGTACGGCGTTCGATCTCGGACGGCACGCCGAGCATCGCCAGGGCATACCCGAGTGTGAGCAGTCCGGGGATCGGTCCGTAGCCGACGACGAGTTGGGCGCCGACGATCAGCACCACGACTGCCACGACGAGGGCGACCCGCCCTCCCAGGTAGCTCAGGGGGAGCAGCACGAGCAGTCCGGCCAGCGCGTACGCCGTCAGCGCTTCGCCGGGGTGGACGAGGAAGTGCGCGATGCCGATGAGCAGCAGCACCGCGAGCCGACGGGCCAGCACCACCCTGGGGCGCTCGGTCCGGGCGGCCGCGCGCCGCAGGAAGATGCCGAAGCCGACGCCGAACAGGATCGAGAAGATGGGGTAGAACCGCTCGTAGAAGAGCAGCTGGACGGCGGTCGGGAGTTGCGGTGCCGTGCCGGCGGCCTCCCCGTGGAACACGACCTGCTGGTAGATGTTGATGATCAGAATTCCGCAGAGGGCGAATCCGCGCAGCGCATCGAGGGCTTCGATGCGAGGCCCCGCGGTGGACACCTCCTCGGTCGCCGAGGCGGCATCGGGCACCGCCGTCGGCGTGGAACGCGGGAGACGGCCCAGGAGGTCACCCTGATCGGCGTGGTCGCTGGAAGTCGCCATCTGATCGCCTCCTGGATCCGGCTGTCACCCATCGGCGTCAGTCAACCCCGCAGGCGAAGGCCGGGCGGCGCAACCGCGACCATCGTCGGGTTCGCCCGCGACGAAAGTAGGGTCGTTGGCCGCGGCGGCCCGCACGACGGGCCCTAGCTCACCGGTCCGGCTACCCTCCAGGCATGGGGCGCAGCCGCGTACTCTCGGTCGCCGTCAACGTGCTCGTGGCGGTTGTGGCGGCGGCGGCCGGGTCGGGGCTGGAACTCACCGGTCCGGACCGCGACGAACACCTGATCGCCGCACCGGCGTGGGCCTACGTGGCCGCCCAGATCGCCGCCGCCGCGATGCTGCTGGTGCGCCGCCAGCGTCCGTACACCGTTGCATTGTCGATCGCCGCGATCAGCCTGTTCGCGCCGGCGTGGGCCGCCCTCCTCGCGCCCTACGCCGTCACCGCCCACGGCGGCGGACGGCGTTGGCGGCAGTGGGCCGTTGTCGCGATCGTGGCGGCGGCGTTCCTGGGGGCGCGCGGGCCTGGGCAATCCCCGACCCGATCTCCGCGCCCGCCGTCATCCTGTCGTCCGCGCTGCTCGGCATGTACGTCGGCGCCCGGCGGAGACTGGTGGCCGAGCTGACCGGCCGGGCCGAACGGGCCGAGCGAGAGCGGCTGCTGCTGGCCGAACAAGCCCGGGCCGACGAGCGGACGAAGCTGGCCGGGGAGATGCACGACGTGGTCACCCGCCGGATCAACCTCATGGTGTTGCAGGCGGGTGCGCTGCGGGTCAGCACCACCGATCCCGCCGCCCGACTGGCGGCCGAGGAGCTGCGGGTGGCCGGCTGCCAAGCGTTGGCCGAACTGCGCGATCTGGTCGGGGTGCTGCGCACCGGAGATGGGCTGCCGGTCAGACCCGCCGAACCGTCCGACGGGCCCGACCTGGCGTCACTCGTGGACGATTCCCGTGCGGTCGGTCTTGCGGTACGACTCGAGGAGGACGGTGATCCGGCCATCGTCGCTCCGACCGTCCGACGGACGCTCTTCCGGATCGTGCAGGAGTCTTTGACGAACGTGCACAAGCACGCGCCCGGCGCCGACGTCACCGTGGCGGTGCGCTACGACGGGAACGGGGTGCGCGCGTCGGTCGCGAACACCCCGGGGCGCTACCCACCCGACGTTGGCCTCACCGCTGTCGGCGGCGGCAGCGGTCTGGCCGGGCTGCGACACCGGGTGGAGGTCGTCGGCGGCACGCTGTCCACCGGGGTGACGCCGGACGGTGGCTTCACCGTGTCCGGCACACTCCCGGCGTACGTGCCGACGGCGGCAGGGCGGTGATCCGCGTCCTGCTCGTCGATGACGAGCGGATGGTGTGCGCGCACCTGCGCACCATCCTCACCGCTTCCGGCCTGGACGTGGTCGGTGAGGCGTACGACGGTGCCGAGGCGGTGGAGGCCGCGGTCCGGCTACGCCCCGACGTGATGCTGATCGACCTGCGGATGCCCGGCGTCGACGGGCTCACCGCGATCGAGCGCATCGCGACGCTTCCCACGCCCCCACGGATCGTCGCTCTCACCACCTTCGATCTGGACGAGTACGTGCTCCGCGCGTTGCGGGCCGGCGCTGTCGGGTTCCTGGTCAAGTCCACCGCACCGGAGGAACTCGCCGACCTGGTGAGGGTCGCCGCCTCCGGCAACACCGTCCTGTCGCCGATGGCGGCCCAACGGCTGATCGGCAGTACGGGGCACCGTCACCGCCAACACGTCCGCGACATCTGCGCCTCGCTGACCGATCGTGAGCGGGAGGTGCTGGAGGGCCTGGGCGCCGGTTGGTCGAACCATCAGATCGGGCGTCGTCTGCACCTGTCCGAGGCCACCGTCAAGGGTTATGTCTCCCGGCTGTTGGTCAAGCTGGACTGCAAGAACCGCACCGAAGCCGCCCTGTTGGCCCACCAGGCCGGCCTCGGCACGCCACGGTGAAGCCGTCGGAGAAGCATTTCCTGACCATGACTCGGTGTCGGGCGAGCGATGATCGACTCAGCCCGCTGCGTCCAGCGAATGGCGGGGCGGGATGATCCCCGGTTCCCGGCCGGTTGTCGGGGCGGCCGGCGCGAAGTCCGGCCCGATCGACGCCGAACGGGTTGCCCACGACGGGTCCGCGAACCCCGGTGTCCTCGTCGATCCCACCGGTCGACGGTGACGTGGTGTCGAGTCCCGTAAGGCTGGTCGGCCACGGCCGGCACGTCCGGGCGCGGTGGGGGAGAATTGAAGAATGTTTGTCATCAGGGAACGGTTCTTCTCGATCGGCGACGACTTCGACGTGCTCGACGAGCACGGCACCAAGGTCTTCCACGTCGACGGCAAGGTGCTCAGCGTCCGCAACAAGGTCGTCATCGAGGACGCCTCCGGCCAGGAGGTCGCCACGCTGCACCGGCACCTGGTGGCGCTGCGTCCCACCTACGAGATCCGGATCGGTGGCGAGAAGGCCGCAGAGGTCCGCAAGAAACTCCTCACGCCGTTTCGCGACAAGTTCACCATCGACGTGCCGGGGCCCGACGACCTGGAGATGAAGGGCGACCTGCTCGACCACGAGTACGTGATCGAACGCGACGGCACCGAGGTGGCCGCCGTCTCCAAGCGGTGGCTGACGATCCGCGACACCTACGCCGTGCAGGTCACTGCCGGCGTCGACCCGCTGCTCATCATCGGCAGCGTCCTCGCGCTCGACCTGGCCCTGAACCGCGACAAGAAAAAGAGCGACGAGGACTGACCCGGGATCCGCGGGGCGCGCGGACCGCCTACGGCTGGGGGCGGGGTGCGGTACTCCGCGCGGGGTGGTCCGGTTCATGCCGGTGCCAGTCCGTCGTGTTTCCGGAGTCGGCCGGCGGCTGGGTCAGGATCGTCGTGGACGACGTCCGGGCCGAGACCATCGGGGACGCCCACGAGGTCGTCTTCCGTGGGCTCCTCATGGTGTCCCGCGGCGCGGGCGCCATGCCCAAGAGCGACGTCGCCGGTAGCTGAGATCCGTGTGGCACGGACGGCGGCGCTGCAGGAATTCCGCGGCGCGAGGCGCCGGCAGGCACTTGCGCCCGAGCGTCGAAAAGCGAGATCATCACGCATGCTCGACCCCTCGCCCGAGGACGACGGGACTTCACCGACGGTCTCAACGCCGAATTTCGTGGGTCGTGATCGGGAGATGGCGGCGCTGCGGGCCGCCTTGGCCCGGCCGCCGGCGATCGTGCTGGTGGAGGGCGAGGCGGGCATCGGGAAGAGCCGACTGCTGCGAGAGTGGTTGGCGACGGCGGACGAGCGCACCGCCCTGGTCTCGGTGTGCCCACCGCTTCGCGAGTCGTTGACCCTGGGGCCGATCGTCGACGCGTTCCGTGGCATCGACCGCCCGGTGTCGCGATTGCCGCTCACCGCCCTGGCGGGTGCGTTACGGCCCCTGTTCCCTGAATGGTCCGCGGACCTGCCGCCCGCACTGCAGCCCCTGGACGACGCGAAGGCGGCACGGCATCGCCTGTTCCGCGCCCTGGACGAGCTGCTGCGGGCCCTGCGTGTCGACGTCCTCGTGCTCGAGGACGCCCACTGGGCCGACGAGGTGACCCTGGAGTTCCTGCTGTTCGTCACCTCCCGACAGCAGACGGACGGCCCCAGTCTCGTGATCTCCTATCGGCCGGAGGAGGTGCACGACGGGTCGCTGTTGCTGCGGCTGACGTCCCGGTTGCCCGCCGGCGTGACTCAGCTGAGGATCGCCCTGGCGCCGATGCGACCCGACGACACGGCAGCGCTGGTGTCCTCGATGCTGGACGGCAACCCGGTATCGCAGGAGTTCGCGACGTTCATGCACGAGCGGACCGGTGGCGTTCCTCTGGCGCTGGAGGAGTCGGTTCGCCTGATGTGCGACCGCGCCGACCTCGTCTTCCGCGACGGGCAGTGGGTCCGGCTGAAGCTGCGCGAGCTCCGGGTTCCGCCGACGGTGCGCGACTCCACCCGGGAGCGGGTGGGCCGTCTGTCGCCGCCGGCGCAGCAGGTGTTGCGAGCCGCGGCCACGTTGGCCGAGCGGTCATCGGTGGCCACGATCGCGGTGACCGCCGGTCTGTCTCCCGTTGCGTGTCGAGGCGCCATCGCGGAGTCGGCCGACGCCGGCGTCCTGGACGCGGACGACCGCGGCCAGTGGGGATTCCGGCACGTGCTGGCCGCGACGGCCGTCTACGAGGCGATTCCGTTGACCGACCGCAGACACATCCACCTGCTGGCCGGCCGTGCCCTGGAGAACATCCACCCACCGCCTGTCGCCCGCCTTGCCCACCACTTCCGTGAGGCGGGCGAGACGCGTTCCTGGGCGCGATACGCCGAGCAGGGTGCCGAGCTGGCCATGGCCTCGGGTGACCACACCAAGGCGGTCGACCTGCTGGTCGAGCTGTTGTCGTGGGCCGTGCTGCCGCCGGCGGATCGGGCACGGGTCGCGCGCATCGCCGGAGTTGCCGCGCTGGGCCGTCGTGAACCGGTCGACGAGGTCTACCACCGCGTGATCCGTACCCTGCGCTCGGTGCTGGAGACCCCCGGTCTCTCCGCGCGCCAGCAGGCCGAGATCCGCAACCCCCTGGGTCGGCTCCTGATCACCGGGGGTGAGGCGCAGGCCGCGCTCAGTGAGCTGGAGCGGGCGGTGGCCAACCTCGACCATGACCCGGTCGAGGCGGCCCGGGCAATGACCTATCTCGGCTGGGCCTATGCGGGTCCGTGGCCGGCGTCGACCCATCGGCGGTGGTTGGACCGCGCCGGTGAACTCACCGCCGAATTCGACTCTCCCGCGGAGCGGCTGAACCTGGCCGGCAACCGGGCCGCGGCGCTGCTCATGCTCGGCGAAGAGGAGGCCTGGGACGTCGTCGCCGGCTTGCCCGTCGACGGAGCGACCGCGGCCGAACGCCTCGACGTGGCCCGCATCCACGCGAATGTCGGCACCGGCGCGCTGATCTGGGGCCGCTACGCCGACGCGGACAGACACCTCGCGGTGGCCAGGCGCCTTGCCGAGACCGAGCAGGCGTCCCGGTTGCAGCACAACGTCCGACTCGAACAGGCCAACCTGGCGTGGTTCACCGGCGGGTGGGAGGGCCTCGCGGAACAGAGCGCGGCCCTCACCGACGCCGACCGGGACCGGCCGGCGCACTACCTCGGCAGCATCCGCCTCGCGGCTCGGTTGGCGGCCGCAGCCGGACGGCGGCGCGTCGCGGAGGAGCAGTTCCGCCTGGTGCTCGAGGAGTCCGCCCGTCTCGGCGCGGCCGACGACACGATGGAGGCCGCCGCCGCGCTGGCCAGACTGTGGCTGACGGACGGGAACAGCGGTCGGGCGCTGCAGATCACGAACGAGCCGATGGACACCGTCCGGAGAAAGGGCATCTGGATCTGGGCGACGGACCTCGTCCCCGCCCGGATCGAGGCGTACCTCGCTGCCGGCGACCTGACGGCCGCGGCACGCCTGGGCGACCAGCTCGCCAGAGGACTGCGTGGCCGTACCGCGCCTGCGCCCCGCGCCGCGCTGGCCGTGTGCCGTGCCCTGCTGCTCGCCGCAGCCGGAGACCACGCGCGCGCGGCGACCGCCTACGATCGCGCGGCGCGCGCCTGGAGCGCGTTGCCACGCCCCTACGACGCCATGCTCGCCCGGGAGCGTCAAGCCGAGGCTCTCGTCGCGCACGGCCAGATCGACCAGGGCCGAGAGCTGCTGGCGGCACAGTACGAGCAGCTGTTCAGGCTCGGTGCCCGCGGTGACGCGGACCGTGTCGCACAGCGGCTCCGCGAACACGGCGCCGAGGTCCCGCGACTGTGGCGCGGCGGCCGACGCGGGTACGGCGACCAGCTCTCACCGCGCGAGCTGGACGTCGTCCAACTGGTTGTCGCCGGCAAGACGAACCGGGAGATCAGCCGGATCCTGGCCAAGTCGCCGGCCACGGTGGATCAACAGCTACGTGCGGCGATGCGCAAGTTGAAGGTGAGTTCCCGGACCTCGCTCGCGGTCAAGGCCGTGGAGGCCGGAGTGTTCGCCGAAGAGGACGCCCGCGACGACGCGTCGTGAAAATTGACGTATCCGCTGGATAGCTAAGGTCGCGCGTCTCGGCCGAGCATGACTACATGATCCATAGCCCACGGGCAATGCATGCCTGAGCGACCTGTCGTGCGTGACGACTCCGCCATCGACGATCCGCCGCCGCCTCTGGAGCTGCCGCGGGAGCCGCACGACAGCTCCCGCAATGCCGTCGACGCCCGCGACGCCGACGACCACGAGAGCCACGACCCCTACCAACCCCTGTAGGCGAAGGACCCCGATGAGATTCAAAGCCCTAGCGGCAACACTTGCCGCAGCGGTCGGCGTGAGCATGCTCCAGCCGATACCGGCGTCCGCCGCCGAGCCGGACCCCGGCACAGCGGCCAGGAAGATCGCGCCGACCCTGAAGGACCGCTTCCACTCGCAGCCAGCCTCCGACTTCTGGATCACTTTCGGCGCCGGGGCCGACCTCACGCCGGCGAAGAAGATCGGCGACTGGAGCGCCCGTGGTCAGTTCGTCTACGACGCCCTGACCAAGGCGTCGAAGAGCTCCCTGGCCGCCGTCTCCCCCGAACTCGACCGGGCCGGAGTGAAGTACACCCCCTACCCGATCGCCAACGCCGTGCTCGTCAAGGGCGGCACCGAAAAGCTCGCCCTCGACGTGGCCGCACGGGTACAGGTCGCCGAGATCCACGCGGCGCCGCAGGTCGCGCTGGTCGAGCCGGTGGAGAAGAAGCTCCCTGCGGACCAGGCTGCCCGACCCGCCGCCCCGAAGGCCGGCGCCCAGGACGCCGTCCCCTGGGGCCTCGAGGCCATTCACGCCCCGCAGGCGTGGGCGATGGGTGCCACCGGCGCGGGCATCACGGTGTCCAACGTCGACTCGGGCGTCCAGTTCGACCACCCCGCTCTGGCACACCAGTACCGCGGCCTGAAGGCCGACGGCACCCTCGATCACAACTACAACTGGATGGCCACCCGAGGCTCGTGCACGGGCACGCCGTGTGACGACAACGGACACGGCACGCACACCATGGGCACCATGGTCGGCGATGACGGCGCCAACCACATCGGCGTCGCCCCGGACGCGCAATGGATCGCGACGAACGGCTGCTGCGACAGCACCGGCATCGAGTCGCTGCTGCAGTCCGCCTGGTGGCTGCTCGCCCCGACGGACCTCCAGGGCAACAACCCCGACCCGTCCAAGCGCCCCCACATCGTCAACAACTCGTGGGGCCAGAACGCCGAGCACGACTTCAGCGACTTTTTCCGGGCCGTCGACGAGGCCTGGGCCGCTGCGGGCATTTTCAGCGTCTGGGCGTCGGGCAACACCTCGCCGTACGCGGCCTGCGACACCGTCTCTTCACCCGGTGCCACCGAGAGCGCCTACTCCGTCGGCGCCTACTCGTCGGACGGCACGCTCGCGTTGTTCTCTCGCAAGGGCGCGGGCGAAGGCGGTCGGATCAAGCCCGAGATCTCCGCGCCGGGTGACAACATCCGTTCGTCGTACCCGAACAACAGCTACATCGAGGAGTCCGGCACCTCCATGGCGGCCCCGCACGTGGCCGGCGCCGTCGCGGCGCTGTGGAGCTACGACCCGACCCTCATCGGGCAGGTCGACGAGACCCGCCGGCTGCTCGGCGAGTCGGCCGTCGACGTCGACGACACCGAGTGCGGAGGCACCGCCGAGGTCAACAACAAGTACGGCGAGGGCCGGCTCGACCTCCTCCGCCTGCTTGAGCTCGCGCCACGCAAGGGCGGCACCCTCACCGGCGTCGTCACCGCCAACGGCGCCCCGGTCCCCGCCGCCGAGGTGACGATCAGCGGACCGTTCAGCCGGTCGATCGGCACCGACAAGGACGGCCGGTTCACCACGAACCTCCCGGTCGGCGACTACCAGCTCAGCACCAAGGTCTTCGGCTACCTGACCACGACCGCCAACGTCACGGTCTCCCTCGGTCACGACACCCCCGTCACGCTGAAACTCACGGCCGCCGCGAAGCACGACATCAGCGGCAAGGTCGTCGACGACAAGAAGCGGCCCGTCCCGAACGCCGACGTCTCGGTCCGGGACACGCCGCTGAAGCCGGTACGCACGGACGCGAACGGCGCGTTCACGATCACCGCCGTCCCCGAGGGCACGTACAGCCTGGCCGTCACGCCCAACGCCTGCTTCTCGCCCACGACGCTCCCACTGACCGTCGGCGCGCGGAACGAGTCGCCTACGATCCCGGTCGGGCTCGTCGTCGACAAGGGCGGCTACAGCTGCGCCCTCTCCGAGGGCGAGTACCTGCGCGGCACCGAACCGGTCGCGTTCGGCAGCAGCGTGTGGGCGACGGTGAAGTTGCCGTTCCCGATCGCGCTCTACAACGGCAGCCACGACACTCTCGGCGTCGGCCTGCGCGGCGTGATCTCCCCGGACGGCACCACCGACCCTGGCTACGGCGGCGCGGGCGCCTTCCCGCTCTATGTCGAGATCCCCGTCCAGTTCGCCCAAGGCGGTGGTGTCTTCACGGCCGCCACCAAGGTCAACGGTGAGGACGCGTTCGTCTTCGAGTACCGCAACGCGAAGCTCTGGGCCTACCCGAACCGGTCGGAGTACACGAAGCCGGTCAACTTCTCGGCCACCTTCACCCGCTCGGGCACGATGATCTTCGGGTACGGCGACGGCTTCGGGACCGACGACCCGGTGACCGCCGGCGCGAACGCCATCACCGGCATCCAGGGCTGGGCCGGCGTCGACGGTATCCGCTTCTCCGAGCACGCTCCGGTGCTGCACGACGGAATGATCGTCACCTACGACCTGCCTGACTTCGGATACCTCGACGCGACCGTCGTCGACCGCAACGACGGGCTACCGGTGGCCGACGCCAAGGTCTCGATCTCGAACAAGAACGGGCTGGTCGAGACCGTCACCACCAACGGCACGGGCCTCGTGCACCGCCAGCTTCCGGTCGGCAGCTACACCATGACTGTCGAGGCGCGCAACTACTCGACCGCTGCGTACCCCTTCTCGCTGAAGAAGCTCTACGCGAAGGCCACGATCGACGCACGCCTGGCCACGGGTGTCGCCGGCCTGAAGGCCGACGGCCTCGAGACGCTGCTGGGCACCGACCAGAACGGCACGGGCTCGCTGACGCTTACCAACAACGGCTCCGCCCCCCTCACGTACAGCCTGAGCGAGGCCGAGCGTCACCCCGAACTCGACGCCACCGGCGCCACTCGGCGCACCGGTACGGGCGCGGCCAGCACGATCGACCTCGCCGGGTGGAAAAAGGACGCCAGCGGCATGCAACCGTCGAACGTCGACGGCATCGCGGCCAAGTCGAGCACCGCGGAGGCGCAGGCGGCTGCCAAGGTCGGTGCGACCGTCGGCGGCGACGTCATCACCCGGATCCCCATCCCCGGCCGGACCGGGGAGAAGGAGGTCACCGGCATCGGCTACGACGGTGACGTCTGGGTCCACGACTACAACAAGCGGACCAACACCGCCTACACGGTGACCGGCAAGCCGACCGGGAAGGTCTTCGACGCGGCGTGGAACCCCCCGTACCGGGCGTTCGACATGGCGCTCGACACCAAGACCGGTGACATGTGCCAGATGGAGGACAGCCCGGCCAGCCTCATCCACTGCTTCAACCGGGACACCGGTAAGGAGACCAGGCAGATCAATGGTGACTTTTCCACGTCGCAGCTGACCGGGCTCGCCTACAACCCGACCCGGGACGTGTTCTACGTCGGCGGCCGACGGAACGGCAAGATCGGGACCGTCGCCGGCACGTCACACGACAACCCGGGCGCGCTGCTGTCCTACTGCACCCCGCCGCTAACCGAGGTGATGGGCCTGGCCTACAACCAGGCGTCCAACACCATCTGGTACACCGACCTCACCTGGAACCGGACCAGCCGCCTGCTGCAGATCAACCCCGACGACTGCTCGCTGGTGAACGCGTGGTGGTTCCCGGGCCAGAAGGTGGCCCAGGGCGGCGGCCTCGAGACCGACTCGACCGGCGCGCTGTGGGCGGCGGACCAGGTCGCCGACGACGTCGTGCTCGTCGACGTCGAGGACGATCTGCTCACTGACCTGCCGTGGCTGTCGCTCTCCTCGGCCGGCGGCACCCTTGCCCCCGGTCAGTCGACGACCGTCAAGGTGTCGATCTCCTCGAAGGGCGCCAAGCCCGGAGTCCTCGCCGCGAACATCGTCGTGCGGTCCAACTCCGGACGCCAGCCCAGGAGCTACGTCCCGGTGACGCTCACGACCACGAAGTACCAGGTCGGTGTCAACGCCGGCGGTGCGAAGCTCACCGACGGCTCCGGCTACGCCTGGTCCGCCGACCAGCCCGCCGGCAAGAAGGCGTGGGGCTACGAGGGCAACAAGACGAAGGTCACCGCCACGAAGGCCGGTATCGCCGGCACGACGGACGACGCCCTGTTCCAGTCGCAGCGCACCACAGCGGACAAGCAACTGTTCTACCGATTCCCCGACGCGCCCAAGGGCACCTACGCGATCGACTTCGGGTTCGCCGAGATCGACAAGGTGGCCAAGGGGAAGCGGGTGTTCGACGTCGTCGTGGACGGAACTCTGACGGACTACGCCTACGACCCGACCGGGGCCGTGGGGCCGAACGCCGCCGACTGGCGTAAGGCCGTCGTGACGCACGAGGGCGGTCCGCTGACCGTGGAGTTGCGGGGCTCGAAGGGCCTGAAGGCCCCGAGCATCGCCGCGCTGCGGGTGACGCTCGACCCGCGGGCGGACGCGGCGGAGCCGGAGCCGGAGCCCGAGCAGCCGGATCCGGGTCCGGTGCCGGTGGCTCCCGCCGGTCGCTCGTACTCGATGAAGGTGACCGACGGGCTCTACCGCCAGGGCACCCAGGAGTCCGGATGGCACGGCGACGACTTCTGCGACGTGCTGTGGTTCGACTCCACCTTCCTGGCGCCGTTCTACGACACGGCCTGGGACGGCGTCTGCGTGTCGGCGAACGGCACGCTGATCTTCGACCGCGCCGACGCGCCGGCGAGCAACACGGCACTGCCGTCGCCGTACCCGTTCGACGCGATCTACCCGTTCTGGGACGACCTGGTCGTCGACGACGAGGCGGGCATCTACTTCGGCACGACCGAGGTGGACGGGCTGGCCGCGCAGGTCATCGAGTGGCGCAACGTCACCTTCTCCAGCGACCGGACGGCTCGGGTGAGCTTCTCGGTCACGCTGATCGCGGACGGACGGATCCAGATCGGGTACGGCGACGGCGTCGGCGGTGACAACCCCCTCACCAAGGGGTCGTCGGCGACGGTCGGCGTGGAGAGCCTGACGCGCAACCCGGCGAGCCAGTACTCCTTCGACCAGCCCGTCCTGAAGGCTGGCCTGGGCCTGGAGTACACCCTCCCGGCCGCGGGCACGATCGAAGGCACGGTCACCGACAAGAACGACGGCAAGCCGATCGAGGGCGCGATCGTCACGCTCAAGGGGCCGGCCGGCGAACGGGTCATCACGACCGACGTGAAGGGCCGGTGGAAGGCCCAGGCGCTGGTCGGCGAGAACACCGTGCAGGTCGGGGCCCCGAACTACGTTACCGCCAGCCGCCCGGTGACCATCGCCAAGAAGGATCAGGCCGAGGTGGCGGACACGGCGTTGACCACGGGCATCGCCAGCGTCACCGGAGCTGAGCTCGACTGGCTCCTCGACAAGGGTCAGAAGGCGACGGCCGACGTGACCGTCACCAACACCGGCTCCGCCCCGATGCAGGTACGGGTCAGCGAGCAGAAGCGCACCAGCGACGGCGGGCACGAGGCCGTCGACCTTCCGTGGCTGACCCTGACGGGCGCGGCCGCGACCGGCACGGTCACGCTCGCGGCCGGAAAGGCCACCACGGTCACGGTGACGGCCGACAGCGCCGGCAGCAAGCCCGGCGTGCTCGTCGGGGACGTGCTCGTGACGTCGACCACCGGCAAGGCTGAGACCCAGCTCAAGTCGGTACGGCTGGCGACGTCGGCCTACACGAAGGGCGTCGACGCGGGCGGGTCGGGGTACGTCGATGCCGACGGTTTCTTCTGGTCGCCCGACCAGGCGGTCGGCTCGCGGCAGTGGGGCTACGTCGGCGGCAAGGTACGTACCACCAAGGCCGACATCGCCGGCACCGAGGACGACGCGCTGTTCCGCACCCAGCGGACCGGCGAGACGTTCAGCTACGTGTTCAAGAACGCCCCGGCCGGGACGTACCGGATCGGCCTCGACTTCGCGGAGATCGAGAAGATCAAGGCCGGCAAGCGTGCCTTCGATGTGCTCGCCGACGGCAGGATCGCGCTCTACGACCACGACGTGCAGGCGAAGGTGGGTGCGCTGACCGCGGACCTGAACACGGTCACCGTCGAGCACGCCGGTGGCGATCTGAAGATCGAGCTCCTCCGCGACAAGGGGGAGAGCGACCCGATCCTCAACGCCCTCAAGGTCCAGGAGGATCCCCGCCTCTGAGATAGCCACCCCAGTGGTCGGGGCCTCCGCGGGACGATGTCCGTGGAGGCCCTGACCGCTGCTGCGGTGTGAGGCGTACCGCACTGTTCGCTCACCTGACGGCTCCGTGTGACGTCTCCGTCAGCTACATCCATATCTATATATCCATGACTGGACACCACCCGCACCACTGCCACCACGACGAGCGGTCCGACGACGAGGTGCCGTACGGCCAGGTCGAGGTCCCCACAGGCTTCGGCCGACGGACGCTTCTGGCCGGTGCCGGCGGGACGTTGATGCTGGCCGCGCTGCCGACCGCGGCCCGGGCGGCCAACACGACGAGGGCCGGCGCCCCAACCGCGGCGACCGGCGCCAGCCGGACATCCCTGATCACCCAGGGCACGATGTTGGTCCACACGGACATGCACAACCACACGGTCATGTCGGACGGGGACGGCAGCGCCGAGGCCGCGTTCGCCTCCATGCGCGAGGCCGGTCTGGACGTGGCCGCGCTCACCGATCACGCCACGCTCTTCTCCATCGACGGGCTCAGCTCGTCCGAGTGGCGGACCACCGGCGACCTGGCCAACGCGGCCAACGACCCGGGTCAGTTCACCGCCATCCGAGGGTTCGAGTGGTCGCATCCTCTCCAGGGGCACATCAACGTCTGGAACACCTCCGACTTCGCCGATCTGCTGCGGGCCGGCAGCCCTGGCAGCCTGTACAACTGGCTCACCGGCCGGCCCGGGGGTCTGGCGAGCTTCAACCACCCCGGCCGCGAGGTGGGCCGGTTCAACAACTTCTCCTTCAACGCCTCGGCCCGTGATCAGCTCGTGGGACTGGAGATGTTCAACCGCACCGACGACTTCCTCTTCGAGGGCTGGTCGTCGGGCCTGACGTCACCGCTGGTGGCCTGCTTGAACGCCGGTTGGCGGCCGGCCCTGACCGGCGTCACCGACGAGCACGGCACCACCTGGGGCTTCCACGAGGGTAAGGGGCGCAGTGGTCTGTGGGTCGCCGAGAACACCCGCGCCGCGGTGTTCGAGGCGATGGCCGCCCGTCGATCCTTCGCCACGCGCGTCTCGGGGCTCCGGGTGGACGCCACGGCCAATGGCGTACGCATGGGCGGCGTGCTGAACGTGACCTCCGGCGACGTCCGGTTCCTGCTGGACCTCGACCGCGGCTCGGCCTGGGACGGCAAGCCGCTGCGGATCCAGGTGCTCCGGCCGGGCTCCTCCGCGCCGACCGTCGTCGACGTCATCGACACCGTCAACGGTCGGGTCACCGATTTCACCGTGCCGCTCACCGTCACCGACGGCGACTGGGTGGTGCTTCGGATCTCCGACCCGTCCCTGCCGAACGGCACCCCTGGCCCGGCTGGTCACCCGTGTAACGACTTTGGCGTGGCCTACACCAGCCCCTGGTGGCTGCGCCCCTGAACCCCCGAGGTGCGGCGGGCCAGCCACGGACGGCTGTGCCCGTCGTTCCGGGGACCGGCTCGGATCCGCGAGATGGTCGCGTCCCGTCCGGGTCAGAGAGGTGGTGGGGGCAGTGTCGGGCTGTCCAGCCAGGTCTCGAACAGCTCACTCAGGGGCTCGCGGGTGAAGCGCTGGGCGTGCAGCCGGAACTGCTCGGTCGTCACCGTCGCGTGTTGGTGCTCGGCGACCCAGGCTCGCAGGAGCGTGAAGAACGCCTCGTCGCCGACCCTCTTCCGCAGGGCGTGCACCGTGAGCGCGCCGCGCTTGTAGACCAGCGGGTCGAACATCCGGTCGACGCCGGGATCCGCGACGACGACCCTGCGCGGCCGGGCCGCGACCCAGGCGTACCACTGGGCGGCCACGGCGTCCGTCGGAAGGTTGCCGCCGACGCCGGACCACAGCCACTCGGCGTAGGTGGCGAAGCCCTCGTTGAGCCAGATGTGCCGCCAGTCCGCCGCCGTGAGGCTGTTGCCGAACCACTGGTGGGCCAGCTCATGGACGACGAGCCGCTCGTGCGTGCGCCGCCCGTCGACGTGGTTGCGCCCGAAGACGGCCATGCCCTGCGCCTCGACGGGATCGTCGAGGTCGTCGTCGGCGACCACGACGACGTACTCCCGGAATGGGTACGGCCCGAAGAACCGCTGGAGCGTCGTCATGATCTCGTCGTGCCGGCTGAGGTCGTGGGCGGCGTTCCGGCGCAGCGCAGGTGGGATCGCGGCTCGCTGCACCACCGCACCACCACCCAGATCCAGCATCTCGTAGCGTCCGATCTGAACGCTCATCAGGTACGGCGAGGTGGGCTCGCGGCGCTCGTACACCCAGGTCGTGTCGCCCGCGCCCCGCCGCTGGAGCACGGGATCACCGGTCACCAGCACGGTGTACGGAGAGGAGGTCGTGACTGCCACCCGGAAGGTGGCCTTGGCACCGGGCTGGTCATCGCACGGGAACCAGGACGGCGATCCGTTCGGCTGGCTGGCCACGAGCACCCCGTCGGTGAGTTCCTCCCACCCGATCTCGCCCCACCGGCCGGAGATGGGCACCGGCTTTCCCGCGTACCGGATCTCCACCCGGAACGTGTCCCCGGCGCCGATCGGCCGCTCGGGTTTGATCTGAAGTTTGTCCGGCCGGTGCAGGTACTTCGCCGGGCGCCCGTCCACCCGGACGTCCTGGACGCGGAGCCGACCGAGGTCGAGGGTGAACCGCGACAGCGACTGCACGGCCACCCCGCTGAGGTCGGCCCGGCCGGCAAGGCGGTTCGACACGACCCGGTAGTGCAGGTCGAGGTCGTAGTGCAGCACCCGGTAGCCGCCGTTGCCGTGCTCCGGCAGGTAGGAGTCGCCGGAGCGAGCGGCACCGGGCGTTGCGCCGCTCGACGCCGACGCCTTCGGATTCACGCCGACCGTGCCGCTGGCGCCGGCCAGGTGGTGATCGGGTTACCCAACCACCGGCTGTCGCACGGCACGGCGTCGCCGCGGGTCACCAGCGAACCGGGCCCGACGGTGGTCCGCGCGCCGATGCTCGCCCCCGGCAGGACGATGCCGTGCGGGCCCAGCGCCGCTCCCGCGCCCAGTGTCACCTCGTCCATGCTCATCACACGATCATGGAACAGATGGGTCTGCACCACACAACCGCGGTTCACCGTCGCGCCATCGCCCAGCCGCACCAGGTCGTACTCGGGCAGCCAGTAGGTCTCCAACCAGACGCCCCGGCCGATCTTCGCACCGAGCGTGCGCAGCCACGCCGCGAGCAGTGGCGTGCCGGTCGCGAAGCGGACCAACCACGGCGCGGCGAGGACTTCGACGAACGTGTCGGCCAGCTCGTTGCGCCACACGAAGGATGTCCACAGCGCCCGATCGGCGACTCGGAAGCGCCCGACCAGCAGCCACTTCGCGGCCGTCGCGACGGCGGCGGCGACGATCGCCGCACCCAGCAGCACCGGTCCGGCCACGAGCGGGGCGGCCCACCACCCGGCGGCCCTCCACACGAGCGCGAGGACGGCCAGGACGCCGATCGCCAGGGCGCCGGCGCACATCATCGGCACGATCCGGCACAGCTCGATCGCAGCCCGGGCGAGCTTCAGCCGGACCGGCGGGTCGAAGGTGCGACTGGTGTCGGCTGCCTGGACGGTACGGCGCAGCGGCATCGGCGGTGCGCCGAGCCACGACGAGCCCTTCTTCGCCTTGAACGGCGCCGACGACAACACACCGACGAGGCCGCGCTTCGGCACCGAGCGCCCGGGTGCGGCCATCCCCGAATTGCCGAGGAATGCCTGCTTGCCGATGCGGGCCGGGGCTACCCGCAGCCACCCGTGGCTCAGCTCGTAGGTCGCGACCATGGTGTCGTCGGCCAGGAAGGCCCCGTCGGCGACCGTGGTCATCGCCGGCAGTGCGAGCACGGTGGACGCCTCCACCCCGCGCCCCACCTTGGCGCCGAGCAGCCGCAACCACACCGGTGTGAACAGGCTGGCGTAGAGCGGGAACAGCCCGACCCGGGCCATCCCCATCAGCCGCTCGGTCGTCCAGACCTGCCACGCCACCCGCCCCTGCACAGCGTGATACCCGGCGCGCAGGCCGATGCTGAGCGTCCGGACGAGCCCGAGTACCAGCAGCGCGTAGCCCACGACGTAGACGACGGTCGCCACCGCGACGGCGGCCAGCACAGCGCCGACCGCCGGCCGGACGGCGAACGTCCAGCCGAGCAGGGCGAGTGCCGGCAGGGCGGCCACGATCGGGACCAGCGCCAGCAACTGGGCGGTCATCCCGTACGCGAGCGGCCAGAGGCGTGCCCCCGTGCGCGATCGGGGGGGACGCTGCCCCGGCCACCCGTCCGAATCCTTGTCGGCCGCGGCTGCCGCCGGTGAGCCGGCCCAGTGGTGATTCGCCGGTACGGCGCCGGCCACCGTCGAGCCCGCGGCGACGCGGGCGCCCTTGCCGATCCGAGCGCCCGGCATCAGGATGCTGCGAGACCCGACCCGGGCGTCGGCACCGACGCGAACCCTGCCGATGCGGACGACATCGCCGTCGACCCAGTGGCCGGACAGATCGACCTCCGGCTCGATCGCCGCGCCGCGGCCGAGCTTCAGCAGGCCGGTCACCGGCGGCGCGGAGTGCAGGTCGACGTCGGCCCCGATCTGCGCGCCGAGA
Organism: Micromonospora sp. WMMD710; assembly: GCF_029626045.1. Classification (NCBI taxonomy): domain Bacteria; kingdom Bacillati; phylum Actinomycetota; class Actinomycetes; order Micromonosporales; family Micromonosporaceae; genus Micromonospora; species Micromonospora sp. WMMD710. The sequence continues at coordinate 1,105,400 of NZ_JARUBD010000001.1, forward strand.
GCCCGGGCGTAGATGGTCATCCAGGATGCCCCGGCGACGCTGGTGGCGCCGGTCAGCTCGGCGAGGCGTTCGGCGGCCCACAGCCGCAGGTGGACGCCGCCACCGCGCGGGTAGCTGCCGGGGCGTACCCCGCGCAGCAGGAGGCGAGCTCCTGCGGCGGCCATGGCGATCCGGCCCGGCGGGCTGAACAGCACAAGCCAGCCCAGCGCCACCCACCACCAGGACACAACCGGCGCCCAGGGTGCCGGAGCGAACCGGCCGAGGACCGTGCCGAGGGCCGCGAGGACGGTCAGCCAGCGGAGCCCGACCAGCGCCAGCATCGGAACCATCATCGCGGCCTGGATCAGCCCGGCACGCCGTGGCGTCGGCCGGACCTCCCGGCGCTTCGCCTCGGTGGTGTCGAGCGCGTCGAGCACGGCCGCGAGCCGCGACAGTTTCGGGTGAAGGTAGATGTCGGCCACCGAGACGCGCGGGTACCGGCGCCGGATCCACGCCACCAGTTGCGCCGCGTTCAGGCTGCCGCCGCCGTGGGTGAAGAAGTCCGCGTCCGCCTCGGTGGGGCGTACGCCCAGGATCTCGGCCCAACCGCCGGCGAGCCACTCCTCCGTCGCGGTCAGCTCACCCGCCGTGTCCTGCCCGGTGGCCAGCGGCCAGGGCAGCGCGGCCCGATCCACCTTGCCGGATGTCCGGGTCGGCAGTGCCTCCACCGTGGCCAGCAGCGGCACGAGCGCCGCCGGCAGCTGCTCACGGATCCGCAGCGCCGCCGCCGCGGCATCGAACGTGACGCCGTCACGCGGGACCACGTACCCCACCAGCAGTTGGTTGCCCGCGGCGGTGCGCTGCACCGCCGCGGCGGCACCGGCGACGTCGGGCAGCGCCTGCAGTGCGGCGTCGATCTCGCCGAGCTCGATCCGGCGTCCGCCAAGTTTGACCTGCTCGTCACCGCGGCCGACGAACAGGAGCCCCTCGGGCTCCGCCCGGACGATGTCACCGCTGCGGTACGCCCGCTGCCAGCCGAGCGCGGGCAGCGGCGCGAACTTCTCGGCGTCCTTGCCCACGTCCAGGTAGCGGGCGAGCCCCACCCCGCCGATCACCAGCTCGCCGGTCTCACCCATGGCGACCGGAGCGCCGGAGGCGTCAACCACGGCGAGCTCCCAGCCGGCCAGCGGCAGCCCGATGCGTACCGGTCCCTCGCCGGTCATCCGCGCGGCGCAGGCGACCACCGTCGCCTCGGTTGGTCCGTAGGTGTTCCAGACCTCGCGTCCCTCGACGGCCAGGCGCTGCGCCAGCTCCGGTGGGCAGGCCTCGCCACCGAAAATCAGCAGCCGGACCTCCTCCAACGCCTCGACGGGCCACAGCGCGGCGAGTGTCGGCACCGTCGACACCACCGAGATGCGCTGCTCGGCCAGCCACGGCCCGAGGTCGACGCCGCTGCGGACGAGTGACCGCGCGGCCGGCACCAGACACGCGCCGTGCCGCCACGCCAGCCACATCTCCTCGCAGGACGCGTCGAACGCCACCGACAGCCCGGCCAGAACCCGGTCCTGCGGACCGATCGCCTCGCTGGCCTCGTCGGCGAGGAACAACCGCGCCTCGGCGTCCACGAAAGCCGCCGCCGCGCCGTGGCTGACGGCCACACCCTTCGGGGTGCCCGTAGAACCGGAGGTGAAGATGATCCAGGCGTCGTCGTCGGGATCAGGTCGGCCCGTGCGACCCCCCGGGGTACGACGGAGCGACACCGCCAGCCCGTCACCGAGCACCGCGACGACCCCCGCCTCGGCGAAGACGAGCTCGGCGCGTTCCTCGGGATCGTCCGCGTCGACCGGCACGTAGGCCGCACCCGCCGCGAGAACGCCGAGGATCGCCAGGTACAGCTCGGCCGTACCGGATGAGATCCGGATGCCCACCCGGTCACCGACACCGATGCCGCGCCCGGCCAGCGAACTCCGGACGGCCTCGACCTCACCGGCCAGGTCGCGGTACGTCAGTGCCGTGCCGTCGTTGTCGATCGCAACCGCGTCGCCGTGCGCGCGCACGGAGTCGTCGAGAATGTCGACAAGCGTGCGGCGGGCCGGGGTCGAGGGGGAGCGGAACACCGCCGGGTGCGCCGGTACGGTCGCCGCCGGCGGAAGCGCGACCATCTGCGGGCCACTCGTCACGGGCACCGGGTGTTCACCATCTTCACCTCGCGGATTGGCGTCAACCAGGCGTGCGGAACGCGGACCTGCCCTGGCCAGCCGTCAACGCTACGTCGCACCGGCCGCATCTGACGACGGAGCCGAGCGTTCGTGTCCACCACCACACCGCTGTGTTCCGGGGACACCTGATGGTCGTGACCGCCATGCTCGCGTCGTGCTGGGCGGCCGGCGGTGACGGCCGACCGGAGTACTCGATCCAGCGGGCGTAGTTGGCCCGCCGGTCAAGGTTGCGCTCGCAGGGCGCGGTGTTCGGTCATCAGCCGTTGGGCATGCTTGGTCTGTGTCGTCTCCACGCCGATCACGCGGATTCCGGCCATGCTGCCGTCGGCGGCTCGGCGGGGCTCGTAGGTGAAGTCGAAGAACGCCTCCCGCGCCTGCGGGCCGCTGCCCAGCCTGACCCGGACGTCACGGTCGGTGTAGGGCTCACCCGTGCGGTAAACCTGATCGAGTCGAGCGATGAAACCCTGATCGGCCAGCTCAGGCATCAGTTCGGCGAGCGCGACCCCGACGCGGGCAGGCTCTTCGACGAGAGTGGCGAAGAGCGCCCGGGTTCGCCGTCTCCACCAGGTGCGACGGTCCCGCCAGCGACGCGAAAACGGCGATGGACTGCCCGAACAGTGCCCGCAGATCCTCCTCCGCTGCTCGCCCGGCAGTGGCCGGACCCTCAGCGGCAGGAGGCGTCTGACCTGATTCTGCGGGCATCTTTTCGTTTCGCCTCTCGTCGCCGGATCCGGGAGTGACCGATGGTGTCACCTGCCGCGGGCACTGGCCGAATGGCTGACGTTGTGACTGCCGGAGGTGGGGTCGGTTCCCATGAGTCACCCCAGGGGAGCACGCCACCGTTGGTGAGGTTGGGTGGGCCTGTAAAGCCGCGCACCGGGGTCCGATTCCCCGCACGCCTCGATGTGCCATCCACTGCGGAGTTAACCCGAGTCGGACATCGGTCCGGCTGTCCCACGCCGAGCGGAAACGGAGGGTCGAGCCGACCGCCCCGGCCGGAGCCGAGGCGGTCGGTCACGGGGCCCCCGTTGGTGCGTCCCGCGCGTCAGTGGTTGTTGGTGAGCCAGATGCAGCGCCGTTGGACGGGTGTGTTCGTCGGGTCGTGATCCTCAGGTGAGGGAAGCGAGCCTGAACTGCTGGTTGGCCTGTCCGTTGCAGTCGTACAGCTGGACCTGTGCTCCGTTGGTGGTGCTCCAGACGTCCAGGCATCGTCCGGACTGCACGCCGGTGATGGTGCCGTTGGAGTTGATGTTCCATTGTTGGTTGGTCTGGCTGTGGCAGCTGTAGATCTGGACGGCGGCGCCGTTGCCGGAGCCTGCCGCGTCCAGGCACATGCTGCCGTACACCTGTAGTTGTTTGCCGGAGGTGTAGGTCCAGGACTGGTTGGTCTGCCTGTTGCAGTCGTAGAGCTGGACACGGGTGCCGTTGGTGCGGGAGGCGTTGGGCACGTCGATGCACCGGCCGGACTGCGCGCCCACGATCTCGCTGGCGGAGCCGGGTGGGGTGGTGGGGGTGGGGGTGGGGGTCGGCGTGGTGGGCGTGGGCGTGGGGCCGGGACCGGTGCTGTTCAGCGCCTCCAGGGTGGCCGTGTAGGCAGCCTTCTTGGTGCCGTTGCACTCGAAGAGCAGCGGAGTGCCGCTGGAGCGCCACGAGTCGCAGTCCCGCACCCCCCACACGGTGAGCCCGTTGCAGCGAGCCACGGCCAGGCAGTCGTTGACCACGTTGCGGTAGGTGTTGGCCTGCGTCGTGCCGGAGCCCTCGATGTCCAGCTCGGTGATCTGCACGTCCACCCCGAGGGCGGCGAAGCTGGACAGCGTCGTGCGGTAGTTGCTGTTGTACGGCGAGTTGGGGTTGAAGTGCGACTGGAACCCCACGCAGTCGATCGGTACGCCACGAGACTTGAAGTCGCGCACCATGTTGTACACGGCCTGCGTCTTGGCCCAGGTCCAGTTGTCGGTGTTGTAGTCGTTGTAGCAGAGCTTCGCGTCCGGGTCCGCCGCGTCGGCGGCGCGGAACGCCGCCTCGATCCAGTCGTTGCCGGTGCGCTGCAGGTTCGAGTTACGACGGGCACCGCTGTTGCCGTCCTCGAAAGCCTCGTTCACCACGTCCCACGAGTAGATCTTGCCCCGGTAGTAACCGGCCACCCGGTTGATGTGGTTGAGCATCGCGTTGCGCAGCGCGGTGCCCTCCATGCTCTGCATCCAGCCCGGCTGCTGCGAGTACCAGGCCAGGGTGTGGCCGCGGACCTTCCAACCTCGCGAGAGGGCGTGGTTCACGATCCGGTCCGCGTTGCTGAACGTGAAATTGTTCTGCTGCGGCTCGGTCGCGTCGATCTTCATTTCGTTCTCGGGCGTGATGGCGTTGAACTCGCGGTTCAGGATCGTCGTGTACGCGCTGTCGCTGAGCTTGTTCGCGGCGACGGCGGCACCGAAGTACCGGCCGGACTGCGCCGCGGCGGCACCGAGAGTCGTCTCGGCGGCCTGAGCGAGATTGGGCAGCAGCGACACGACAAGGGCCGCAACTATCGCGGCCGTTCCGGAAATAGTGAGTGTTCGTAGACGGGTACGCCCGGGGGGACGGGAACGGGAAATCATGCTGATCCTCCAGTGGTGGGGGTGGGGCGGTCTCTGTCGGGGGTTTCGGGTGGATGCCCTGCTCGGATCTGCGGCCACGCTGCTGAGTGCGCCCGATCGGGTCGGGGTCCACGTCCGGCGACCACCCGGAGGGGAGTTGGGTGGAGCCGCCTGATCAGGGGGTGGATGGTGCTGATGAGTCGGCTCGGTCGCCCGCCGGGACGTGGTTGCGGGCGCTGCGCTCTCCAGGTGGTGGACGTGGTCACCCTGGCGGTGACGGGCCTGACGGTCAGGTGAGGCGCCTCCGGTGTCGAAAGGATCTTTTTAACGTTCACACCGATCGATGGCTCTCAGGCTGGCAGAAAGTTCCAGGATTTTCAACCGGTAGTTTCGGGCCCGTTACGGATCAGACGATTCGGGTTCGGGAGCCCTGTCGCGCGCAAGATCAAATAATGCTGGGACCTCTCGGGCGGCAACCGGTACATGCTGGACGCCGACCCGACGTGGACCACCCAGACGGCAGCCGGGGTCAGGTCGGCGAGGTTGGAGCTGGCGAGAAGGGCCCGGACGCTGTCGCGCTCGGCTTCGGTACTGCCGAACTACCGTGTCGCCGGCGTGGTGCTCAGGTACGCCGAAACGGTGACGCTGCCGTCGGCGCGGACGATGGTGACGAAGGACAGCCGGTCGACGGCGACCGGCACGTCGCCGAACACATTCTCGGCCTTGCCCTCACTGGTCCAGTTGACGACGGGGATGGCCGCCCCGTCGGTCGTCGTCGCGTACATCCGGTAGCCGGTCGCGGCACTCAGACCGGTGACCGTGGCCTCGACGGACGTGCCGGAGGTCGTCGGTTTCACCAGGATCGACATGGAGACCCCGGTGGAGCGGTCCGAGGCCGACGCCGTCACCGCGACGGGGATCGGCTCCGGTGCCGTGTCGGAGGGGCGGCCCAGGAGGCCGTTGAGCACGAAACCGCCGGATACCAGCACCAGCACCAGCACCAGCCCGGTCTGGACGAGCAGCCGTAGGCGCCAGGCCGACGGCCGGTTCGTACCAGGCGGCGTCCCGGCGGCGGAGGTCCAACCGGCCAGGTGCCCGATGTCGTGCGCGAAGAAGCGGATGAAGCGCTCTGGGGCGGGTCCGCCCCGACTGAGCGGTCCGAATTCTTCCACGAGGCCGTCACGGTCCTCGTCGACGAGCAGCGTGATCGCTACGAGGGCTTCGCAGACCTCCTCGGCGGCGGCGCGACACGAGGCGCAGTCCGACAGATGGTTCTCGATGCGTTCACCGTCGGCCGCGTCGAGCTGGTCGGCGTAGTACGGCCCGAGCAATTCGGCAACGTGCGGTCCGTCGCTGACAACGTCACCCACGGCGCTCAGCTCTCCAGCGGCAGCGGCGCGCCGAATGCTTCGATCGGTGGCGTTTCCTTCGGCCGATGTGCACCCGCCTTGCAGCCCGCGAAAGGTCCGTCCGGCGCCCGCAAAGTGCCCATGATGGGCACGAGGAAATCGCGATGCCACATTGCCGGGCCGGTGGCCTCGGCGCCGGCCCCGGTCAACGTCTGCCAGGCGAGCCACAGAGAGTGCAGGTTGCCGACGGCAGACATGTGCTGCCACCACTGCGGGCACCACGGACGCGCCGACGAGGTCTCCTGCCCGTAGACCGGCAGGAGCAGACCGTGCACCCATCGAGCGAGTAGGTCCAGCTCGATGGAGTACGCCGGGTCAGGCAGGTACAGAATGAAGAATGGCTGCGGTTCGGGAACCGGCGCGTCCGATGTGGAGGTTGCGCCGTTCTCCGTTTCGGTGGTCATCGGGATTGGTTCTCCTGCTCCAGATCGGGTGGCGTGGGTAGCTTCATTTCGGCTTCACGTTGAAAACGGCTGGGCGTTGCCAATGGTTCACGGCCTGATCAACAAGTGAGGTTTCCGCCAGGATCCACGCCGAGTAACTCGCAGAACTTCCGGTACGCGGACACCCGGGACCCGACCGCGTCCGGCCGCTTCCCGCCGCATTCAAGATAGCCGTTGATGATCCGGATCGTTGCGCCGAAGCCACCCGTTCCGGTGATCGCCGAGTGTGGCGACCCCCCACCCCTCATCCAGAACCACAGTGCCGTGCCCCAGGCAACCGTGGAGTTCGTGCTCACCAGTTCGGGCCGGTGGAGGAGGTCGTAACCGAGGTCGTTCCCGGCCGCATAATAGTTGTAGTTCCAGCTGAGCTGGATGGGCCCCCGACCGTGGTATGCCCGTACTCCGGCGGGGCAACCGTACGGGGCGCTCGTCTGGCAGTAGTTCCCCCAGGCGCTCTGGTTGAGTTCCTCGACGTAGATCAGGCCGCCGGACTCGTGGTTCACGTTGGCGAGGAATGCCGCTAGCTCACGCTTACCGACGTCGCCGGACCCGCTGGCGAAAGCCGGGTATTTCGCCATCGCCTGGGTCAATCCCGCGTAGCTGTAGAACGGGATGGCTCTCGGGAACATCTTCCTGAAGACCGCCTCGTCGAATCCGCTTCCGGACGGCGGTTTCGCCGGCGATGTCCCCGTTTCGGTCCCGCCGGGTGGGCCCGTGCCAGCCCCGCCGGGTGGGCCTGTGCCAGCCCCGCCGGGTGGGCCCGTGCCAACCCCGCCGGGTGAGGGAGACGGGGGCGGGGCGGGGGTCGTCTCATGGCTCCGGAAGGACTCGAACTCGGAACGCACCTCATAGGGGTACGCCAGGAGGCCGATCGGAACGGTGCCAAGGGTCTTGATGCTCTCGATCCCGACGTTCCATGCCAGCAACGTCAGCGTGAGTCTGTCACCTGTCAGTTCACCGTTGTCGATGAGCTCACCGACCTGGTCGCTCAGTGCGCACAGGTATCGCGCCTGCGCGTGGATCGAATCCACCGGGTCCAGGACGGACGCGGTGCCGTTACCGTCGTCGTCCTTGCCGTACGTCGCGAAGATGTCGTCCGGGATCTGGGCGATCCCGCGTTGGCCGTCAGGCCCCACCGCCTCCCGCCGGAACTGCGACTCCACCTCGATCTGGGCGGCGAGCACGATTGGGCTGATCACGTCACACTCATCGCCGGCGTCCTTCAGTGCCTGCACGGCGTCGGGGAGCGGAACGTTCTTCTCGTCGAGGGTGCCCTTTCCGTCGTCCTTGAGCACGTCGTCGAGGGCGCCCGAGTTGCCTCCCGGCTGGCTGTCGACTGGAGTGTGCTGCGCTATCGACCCTCCGACGATCGACACGATGCACAGTAGGCAGAGCAGGGCGACGAGGAAGAGCGGCCAGAAGGCCATGACGGCGACAATGATGCCGGTGGTCTGGCCGGCGTCCGGCTGCTTCGGCGTCACGTCGGCAGCTGCTGCCCGTGCCCGTGCGTTGCGTGTGCTGGCCATCCGCCCCTCGTGTCGGCTCTATCGTCGGCAGCCGCCGGGGTGGCCCCGATGACAGCATCTGCTCAAAGGAACGGACGAGGGTGCCAGTGGTTCACTGCACGGCGCCGTGAACCGTCTTGATTTTTCTCCGTTGTCAGCTGAGTTGCTGACGGCACAGGGGTGACAAGGCGGGAACTGGGATGAGCGTTCGGGTGCGGCGGGTGTACCGGCCTGCCCCCATGTCCGCGGCCGACGGAGACGCGGGTGACCGGGAACACTCGGGCCGGGAGCCGCGCGGCGGGCTGAGCCGGACCGGCGTGGGCTGGGTCGCGGCTCATGGCGGATGCGGCGCGACGACCTTGGCGAATGTGCTCGGTGGGACCGATCTTGGATGCCGATGGCCGCAGCCGGGCCGTGCGGAGCCGGCGCGGATCTTCCTGGTCGCGAGAACGCATGCGTACGGCCTGCAAGCCGCGTCGCGTGCCCTGAACGCCATGCGGGAGAGTAGGCACCCGGACGGGATGGAACTCATCGGCGTGGTCGCCGTGGCCGATGCCCCCGGGTCTCTGCCCCGGGTCCTGGTCAGTCAGATCCGTCTGCTGCGTTCGGTTGCTCCGGTGCATCGGATTCCCTGGATTGCGGACTGGCGGCTCGGTCAGCATCCGAGTCGGTTGCCCCGGCAGGTGGAGTCACTCGAGCGGCGGGTCCGAGAGCTGGGCTCCTACCACCCTGGCGGGCAATGATGACCGGCACCATCAATTGGCCTCGCCTGTCGGCCGCCCTGGCCACGCTGGCGCTCGTCTGGGTCGTGACCGCAGGGCTATCCGCGGGCAGCCGGGAAGCACCGGTGACCCTCGCGGCCGCGGCCGGGTCGCTCGCTATGCCTCCGCCTCCGGACCCGGTGCCGGACCCGGAGCCGGAGCCGGAGCCGGAGGTGAAGCCGGTGCCGACTTCGTCGAGCGGGTATCCAATGTGGCACATGAAATTCAGGAACAAAATGGGTGCGACCGTGAAGTTTTGTTGGTCCCTCGAGCCGAGCGCCCCCGAACAGCACTGTGGTGGCAAGAAACTGACTGCCCAGAGTTGGGACGTTGATATTCCCTACCAGCCGGGCGACCGGATATTTGTGTGGGCCAAGGTTGATTCCGGCCAAGACACCAACCATTATGAAGCCACCGGTGCGGCCAACTGCACCATCAACGGCGCAACAATTTCGAGTAAATTCGACTGCGACAATCCGGGCATGCCGCCTCCGGTGTTCCCGGAGCCGAGCATTTCGCCGTTCAATCCGCTGGCGCAGGACGGCGCTTATCAGAAACCCGCACTGGTAAATCTGCTGAACGTGCTGGCGTGGTGCGTGTCGGCGGCCGGAGTCGGTGGGCTCCTCTTCATTGGCACCCAGATGGCGCTGCAGGTGCGTCTCGGTTATCCCGGCCGGTCCGCCGAACTGCGGCAGGAGGTAATTATTGTTGCTGTCGCCTGCATCATCGCAGTGGCGGTTGGTCCTATCGTCACTTTTCTGGATATCGCAGCCGCTCTCGACAAGTACTGAAAACCGCTTCTCTCTGCCGGCGTTCGCATCAACCCGGCTCCGCTATCGGAGGTAGATCATGTCCCGGTACCTCACTTACCTCGACGCCCTGTTGAGGTTGCTGCCACAGGCCGCTGTGCCGCAGCCCGACAGGGGTGGTGCCGCGCCGCCGGTTCTGGTGGGCCTGGTCACGCTCGGGCTCAACATCATCGCGTGGGCCGGCACCGCCGCTGGCGTGGCCGGCGTGCTCATCACCGGGACGATGATGGCCATCTCGCACAAGCGCGGGGAGACGTCCGAGCACATGAGCCGGCTCGGCTTGGTCCTCGGCGGTTGCATTCTGGTCGCCTCGGCCGGTCCGCTGGTCTCGTTCGTCTTCGATTTCAACGCCGGGTGAGTGCGACGTGCTGAGACTGCTCCGCTCCGCTCCGGTCGGCGACGACGAGGAGCGGCCCTACTGGTCGCAACGGAGCTGGCAGCTCTCGGCCGGGTTCGTCGCCGTCGTGCTGGTCGTCGGGTTGTTCGCCCTGCTGGTCAAGCCGGACGATGCGCAGGAGACGAGTTCTACTCAGTCGGTGCGGATCGACGCCGGACCGGGGCAGCGGCCGGACGGCTGCCAGACCGACGACTCCGCGCAGGGGGTGCCGGTGCGCGCTCCGAACGACGTGACGTGGCGGGAGTTGAACGGCGGTAGCATCCCGGTCTCCCGGTCGGCTGGTCCACGGGTGCTGGGCGGTCCGCTGCTGTGGTGCTTCGCGCACACTCCGATGGGTGCGGTGCTGGCGGCGAACGTCATTCCTCGGCAGTTAAGCGGACGTGATTGGGCCCAAGTCGCGGAGCGACAGATCATTCCTGGCGAAGACCGAGAGATCTTCGTGTCGATGCGTGCCACCTATGTGGAGCCGGCAGGCACGCAGTCGGTCGCCTCGCTGGCCGGGTTTTCGCTGGTCTCCTATTCGGATTCTGTCGCCACGGTCCGAATATTGATGAGCTTCACGCAGGGGATGGCCGTCACGGAGTACACCGTCGCCTGGTCCGGGGGAGACTGGAAGATCAAGCCACTGCCCAGCGGGGATCTCCACACGGCGCTAATTCCCATGTCGACCTCCAGTGGCTTTATCATGTGGAAGGTGTGACATGCCGGATTGCAGCTCCGGAGATGCTTCCTACGGCGGCCCGTTCGGATGGGCGTGGAAACTCGCGGACCAGGGGATCGACGGTATTCTCAGAGGGCTCGCCTCGGCGATTATCGAAGCGGCCGTCAACCTCTTCGCCAGCGTGGCGGACACCGTTCCGACCCTGTCCGCGGACCCCGAGTTCAATCACAAGCTTGGGCTGCAGACCAACTGGCTGGTGCTCGCGATCGCGGTGGCCTCGCTGCTGGTCGCCGCGGCGCGGATGGCCATGGAACGTCGCGGACAGGCCGGTGTGACCGCACTCAAGGGCATGCTCCGCGTCCTGATCACAGCCGGCGCGGGCGCCTTCATCGTCGGTGAGCTGGCCATCCTGTCGGACCAGTACACCAACCACCTGTACCAGGCAGGCGTCAAGGAGCAGCTCAAGGTCATCAACGGCTGCGGCAGCCTGGACATCTCCACCTTCCTCCTGATCGTTATCGGCCTGCTGCTGCTGATCGCCGGCGTCATCCACGTCATCATGCTGTACCTGCGGCTCGGCATCATGGTGCTGCTCCTGGGCACCCTGCCACTCGCCGCCGCGGCGTCGATGACCGAATGGGGTTCGTCGTGGTGGCGCAAGCACATCGCGTGGATGGTGGCCTGGCTGGTTTACAAGCCGGCCGTGGGTCTGATCCTCTACGCGGGCACAACGATGATCGCCTATGGAGGCAGCGAGGGGGGACTACAGCAACGGATCGCCGGGTGCGGAGTTCTGCTGATGTCCGCCGTCGCGATGCCGGCGCTGCTACGGCTGATCGTCCCCGCCGCGGCGGCCCTCGGCTCCTCGGACTCGTCCGGCGCTGTGGTCGGCGGCGCTGCCGCCGCGACGGGTGCCGTCGCCTCGGGCGCGGCGCGCCTGGCGAGTCGCGGGCAGGCGGCCAGCCGCGGTGCCAGTGGTGCTCGTGGAGCCAGTGGAGCCGGCGGCGCCACAGGTGGCCGGGGAGCCGCTGGCGCCGGCGTGGCCGGTGCCGCCGGGATGGCCGCGAGCGGCGCGGTGAAGGCTGCGGCGACGACCGCCGCGGTGGCCGCACGGGCCGTGACCACCACCCACCAGACCGCTGGGCGGATCGCCGACGGCGCCTTGCCGACCGCGATCGACGGTGGCGACCGCTAGCGAGCCGGACAACAGGAGCGCAAAGAGTGAGTACTGAAGTAGTCAAGACGCGCACGTACGGCAACTGGCGCCAGCCGCGGAAGGCAGGGCTCGGGCCGTTCGGGCTGGTGGGCACCGTAGGCCTGTTCGGCGGCCTGGTGGTGGTCCTGCTCGCGTCCATGATCTCCATCGGTGCGGCCCTGATCATGGCGGTGATAGGTGCGGTGGCGCTGGGCCCGCTGGCCATCCGTACGCCGGACGGCCGCAACGTCTATAACATGATGGCGGTGCGGATCGGCTGGTCCCGCCGGCGGGCCAATGGAAGCACCACCTATGTCTCCGGTCCGCTCTCCGCCCGTCCGGGCGGTCGCTTCCGGCCACCGGGCATGTTGAGCAAGGTCACGATGCTGGAGGGCCTGGACCCGTACGGGCGCCGCTTCGGTGTCCTGCACCACCGCTACCGCAACCTCTACACGATCGTGCTGGGCTGCGAGCCCGACGGCGGGTCACTCGTCGACGAGGACCAGAGTGACATCTGGGTGGCGCAGTGGGGTGACTGGCTCGCCCGGCTGTCGCACGAGCCGGACCTGCGCGGTGCCGCGGTCGTCGTGGAGACCGCGCCGGACCCGGGCACCCGGCTGGCAAGCGAAGTACTCACCCGCATCTCGCCGGACGCCCCGCCGGTTGCCCAGCAGGTGATGCAGGAGGTCGTCGAGCGCTATCCGGATGCGTCGTCGGAGATGAACACGTACGTCACCCTGACGTACGGGCTGCGCAGCGGAACCCGGCGCGGTTCCGACGAGATTCTCACCGAACTCGCACTTCGCATCCAAGGGCTGATCAGCGGCCTGATCAGCGCGGGTGGTGGCGCCGCCGCGCCGCTGTCCGCCGAGCGGATCGCCGAAGTCGTCCGGGTCGCCTACGACCCCGCGGTTTCGGCCGATGTGAACGACATCCGAGCCCAACACGGCGGCACCGGCCTGGAGTGGAACGACGCGGGACCAGCCGCCGCCGTGGAGAAGGTCGACGCCTACCACCACGATTCGGGCGTCTCGCGCAGCTGGCTTCTCACGCTCGCGCCGCGCGGAACGGTGCGTTCCAGCGTGTTGCGCTCCCTGCTCGACCCGGCAGTCGGCATCCGGCGGAAGCGGGTGGCTCTGCTGTACCGACCGATCGATCCGGCGACGTCCGCGAAGATTGTCGAGTCGGACCGGCGCGCGGCCCAGTTCATGGCCAATTCCACCCGTGGACCGATCCGGGCGCGGTCCATGACGGAGGTCGCCGCGACCGAGCAGACCGCAGCCGAGGAGGCGGCCGGCGCCGGGCTCGTGGAGTTCTCGGTCGTCGTCACGGTCACGGTAGAGTCCGCCGAGGAGATCGCCGACGCCAACGCGACGATGCGGAACCTGCTCGGAGCCTCCCGCCTGTCGATGCGGCCCGCCGACCGGATGCAGGCAGCCGCGTTCACCTGCGCGCTGCCGGTGGGCATCCTGCCCTGGGAGCAGACGCTGATCCCTCGCGAGTTTCAGGAGGCATTGTGAGCACAGGGTCAGCACTGGACCGGCTCATCGTCCCGCCCTTCTCGGCGCAGGAGCTGGAGCCCGACGAGATCGGCGATCAGTCACCGCGTGCGCGGCGCAAGGAGGCAATCCGGCAGCGCAAGGCGGATCAGGCCGAGCAGCGCAGGCGGGCGTACGCGGCGAAGCGCAACCGGGACGACTCCGTACCGCACCGTGGTTCGTACGGGCCCGCCGGCGGCCGGGTCGCTCCGATGGATCCGCCGGCCATGTGGCGCGCCACCAGTGTGCAGGCCTGTGGCCTCTGGCCGTTCGTCTCGGGGTCCGGTGCGCCGTCGGTCGGCGTGCCGCTGGGCCAGCACCTCTCGACTGGTGCGACGGTGTGCGGTGACCCGTTGAACTGGTTCACCCGCGCCCGTTACATCTCCAACCCGTCGCTGTTCATGCTCGGGATGCCGGGTCTGGGCAAATCCACGCTGATCAACCGCATGCTCATCGGTCTGGCGGCGCAAGGGGTGGTCCCGTTGGTGCTGGGCGACCTCAAGCCGGACTACGCCGACACCGTACGGGCACTGGGGGGGCAGGTCATCTCCATCGGCCGTGGCGTCGGTGGCCTCAACGTCCTGGACCCTGGAGCGATGGGCGCCGCGGCGGCGAAGATCGGCGGCCGCGCCGGGGAAACGCTGCTGGCCGAGACCCACGGCCGGGTGCTCAACATGGTGGCCGCACTGCTGACCATCGTTCGTGGTCAGGCGATCACCGATCACGAGCAGTCCGTGCTCTCGGCGTGCCTGCGTCACCTTCGCGACCGCACGCCGGAAGGCCACGCCGTCCACCTGGGTGACCTGTTGGCGGTACTGCACGAAGGCCCCGACGAGGTCCGCCAGTTCACCCTCGACCGTGGCGAGGAGGCGCGCTACCGCGACGCGGTCGACCCTCTGCACCGATCGCTGCTGGGCATCCTCGACGGCCCACTCGGCACCACCTTCTCGTCCACGACCTCGACCCACATCGACCCCGATGCCACCGCCGTGTGCATCGACATCTCCCGCATCGGCGAGGCGGACAGCCAGCTCACCGCGGCCGCGATGCTCGCGGCCTGGTCGGACGGGCTCGGCACGGTCGCCGCGTCGCATGCGCTCGCCGACGCCGGGCTGGCGCCCAGACGGTGGTTCTTCACGGTCCTCGACGAGCTGTGGCGGCCGTTGCGCGCCGCGTCCGGCATCGTCGACCGCATCGACGCGCTGACTCGGCTCAACCGGTCGCTCGGCCTGGCCGACTCGAAGATCACCCACACTCTGAAAGACGCGGAGGCGCTGGGCAGCGAGTCCGACAAGGCGAAGGCACGCGGCTTCGTCGAGCGAGCTGGCATGGTGGTCTGCGCCGGCCTGCCGCGTGCCGAGATGGAAGAGCTGAGCAAGGTGGTCGGCCTGTCGCGCCGAGAGATCGACCTGGTCTCCTCCTGGTCGTCGCCGCCCGGCTGGGCACAGAACGGCGACAACGAGGAACCCCCCGGGCGCGGCCGTTTCCTGGTCAAGGTCGGTGGCCGTCCGGGCATCCCGATCCGGATGTCGATCACCGAGACCGAGCGGCGTCTGCACGACACGAACACCCGCTGGGTGGCCAACGGCCACGCGGACGAGGTACGGGCCGCGCGCGAACAGGAGCGAGCCGACTTCACTCCCGAGGATGCCTGGTGAGCGCGCGAGGCGGTGGCGGGGTCGGGGTCGGGAGCAGTGAGGTCATGGCCTGGCTCATCCCCGGCGTCGCCGTGCTCAACATCATCGTCTTCGGTGTCCTCTGGCTGGGCGGTACGCTCGGATTCGCGGTCACCGGCAACGGGTGGCATCCGCCGCCGTTCAGCGGCGGCGTCTACCGACGACTGTTGACCGGCGAGGTCGCGGCCGTCTGGCCCGGCATCTCCCCGTCCGTTGTCTACACCACCGCCGTCCTGCTCCTCGCCGTTGCGGTGTCTCTGATCGTTCTGATCGTCCTCA
This sequence comes from Micromonospora sp. WMMD710, assembly GCF_029626045.1. NCBI lineage: Bacteria > Bacillati > Actinomycetota > Actinomycetes > Micromonosporales > Micromonosporaceae > Micromonospora > Micromonospora sp. WMMD710. The sequence continues at coordinate 1,120,844 of NZ_JARUBD010000001.1, forward strand.
AGGTCGCCGGTCGGGTGTCCGCGAAGTCGAGCGGACTGGCGGGCCGACGGGAGATGGCCGGCCTGATGCCCGAGCAGGCCGCGGCGCGGGCCCGGGACCTGCGTCCGTCGCTGAAGGGCGTGCGTGAGCTCGCACCCGACGACATCGGCAACCTCCTCGGTGACCTGGACCCGGACGGGCCGGAGCTGCGGTCCTCCTTCGAGGACGTCGAACTCGACCTGATGGCACCCCGTGCCGGCAAGTCCACCGGGATCGCCATCCCGCGGCTGCTCCGGGCGCGGGGAGCGGTGCTGCTCACCTCGAACAAGTCCGACGTCTTCACCGTCACCCGGCAGGAACGCGCCAAGGTCGGCCGTGTCTGGACCTTCGACCCGCAGGGCATCGCGCACTCTCCGCGCGAGATGTGGTGGGACATGCTGGCCGGCTGCGACACCATCGAGGGCTCGCGCCGGCTTGCCGGGCATTTCGTCAGCTCCGTCAACGACGACTCGGCGAAGAAGGATTTCTGGATCTCGGCCGCACAGAACACGCTCACCGCACTGTTCCTGGCCGCGTGCCGAGGAGGACGGTCGGTTTCCGACCTGCTGGCCTGGCTCGCCGACCCGGCCGACCGGACACCGATCGACATCCTGCGCGACGTCGGAATGGCCCCCATGGCCGAGCAGCTGCAGGGCACCGTGCGCGGGGCGGTGGAGACCCGCGACGGCATCTACGAGACCGCCCGGCAGTGCGCCGCCTGCCTGCTCGATCCGGAGATCGTCGCCTGGGTCAGCCCCGATCCGCTCCTGCCGGAATTCATCCCGTCCCAGCACGTCATCGGCCGTGACACGCTGTACCTGCTGTCCAAGGACGGCGGTGGTTCGGCGGCCGGGGTGATCGCCGGCCTTGCCGACATGACGCTACGGGCGGGCGTGGTGGCGGCCGAACGCATGGGCGGCCGGCTCGACCCGCCGATGACCGCGGTGCTCGACGAGGCGGCCAACGTCTGCCGGATCAGTGATCTACCCGACCTGTACAGCCACCTCGGCTCGCGCGGCATCAACGTGGTGACGCTGTTGCAGAGCTACCGTCAGGGCGCGAGGGTCTGGGGCGATGCCGGCATGGACGCCCTGTGGAGCGCCGCCACCATCAAGCTGCTCGGCGCCGGTCTCGACGACGCCGACTTCGTCGACAAGGTTTCCCGCCTGGTCGGACAGCGGGATGTGAAAACGCCGAGCTGGTCCAGCAGCCGCGATGGACGATCACGCTCGGTCTCGTACCGCCAGGAGCCGATCCTGCCACCTGACAAGATCAGGGCGCTGCCGAAGGGGACAGCGATTCTGCTCGCCACGGGAATCCGACCAGCCCTGATCCGCCTACGCCCCTGGTACAAGGAGCCGAACTCGGCCGTCATCTCGAAGGCCGCGAAGGAGGAGGTGGACGGCATCACCCGCCGCGCAGCCGCCGCCTGGACAGGCGACACCGCTCGATGATGCGCCCGGGTCGACTGTCGCTGTGTTCGGGGTCGGCTCGGCGCCGCACTGTCGGCAGGGTTGACGAGGCTCATCTCGCGTGAACCGGCGAGGCCATTTCGCCGTTGTAAGTCCGACTCTGTTTCCTGACTTGGCCGTAAAGGTGCGTCGATGACCTCGTCCAGCAGCCAAAAGACCCGACGGATCCGACTGCGGCTGCCCGCGAAGGACCGCCGCCGCGTGGTGATTGCCGGGTTGAGCCTCGTGACCCTGGGTGCCGGCGTGCTGCCGTTGGGGGGCGACCTGACCGCGTCGGCCAACGCGGAAAAGCTCGTGGGCAAGGCCGTGCCGGCCGCGCTGACGGAAACCATCGTCGCTGCCGCGCTGTCGTGCCGCTCGTTGAACCCGGCACGCCTGTCGGCGCAGATCATGGTGGCGTCGAAATTCGACGCCGATCAGAGCAACGGCATCGCCGGGCTCACCGCCGCCGAATGGAACCGCTGGCGTCCCGCCCAGAATGCGGACCGGGGCGACAGCGCGGACAACATCCACGCCCTCGCCCACAAGACCTGTGACCTCGTCGGCCAGGTACGCTTCGCCGGTCTCACCGGCGACATGTGGCCGCTGGCCCTGGCGGCCGACAAGGTCGGAATGGACGCGGTCGTGGCGAGCAAGGGCGTACCGGACTCCGCCAAGTCCTACGTCAAGCGTGTCAAGGCGTACGCGAACTGGTACGCCGAGCAGACGCCGTTCCGCGTCGAGTCGCCGAACGGCGCGGTGTCGCGGCCGCAGCCCGGAGCGATCCGGGTGCCGGACACGTACGTCGACCTGATTCGGAAGGCCGGCAGCATCTGTCCGCTGGTCACCGCCCCGCGTATCGCGGCGCAGTTGATGGCGATGTCGAAGTTCGATCCGAAGGCGCGCTCGGCGGACGGCGGTCTGGGCATCGCGCAGTTCACGCCCGACCTGTGGCGGCAGTACGGGTCGTCGCCCGATTCGGTGTGGAAGGCGGAGGAGGCAATTCCCGCGCTTGGCATGGCGATGTGCGACTACGTCTCGCAACTCGGTGGCCTGAGCGGTGCCGACCCGTACCGGTTGGCGCTCGCCGCGTTCCAGTGGGGTGAGGACGTCGTGCGGGCCGCCAACGGCACGCCGAAGGCCAATGTCCCACAGCTCTCGGATGCCACGATGCGATACGTCGCGGCGTACGAGAAGGACCCGCGTCTCACCGCGGGGGCCGCGCCGTCCCCGTCCCTGTCCCCGTCGCCGGGCGGCCCCACGACCCCCGCCGGCGGAAAGCCGACGACCGGGGCGACGGTTCCTGCGACGCCGGGCGGTACGACGCCCGCGCCCGGCGGGCCGACCACTCCGGCGCAGGAGCCGACCACTCCGGCTCAACAGCCGACCACGCCGACGAGCATTGGCGGATTCAAGGTCGGCCTGAACTACCAGTTGATCAACGACTGGACGGGCTCGGTGGCGCAGATTCCGTACTCGGACTCCAACAAGACGGTCGGCGAGCACGTCACGCTGTGGGTGAACAAGCACCAGAAGGACCAGTTCTGGAAGCTCACGGCCTCGCAGGGCTACGCCGTGTGGGTCAACACCTACAGCGGCCTCGCAATGGGCATCGAACCGGGTGGCACCTGGAATGGCGCGAAGGTGTTGCAGGTGAAGCTCAACCCCACGGATCATTTCCAGCAGTGGAAGATCGAGAACGCGGGCGGTGGCCGCCTGCACATCCGTAACCGGGCGACCGGAAAACTGTTGGAGATCCTCGGCGCCGACGTGGCGCCCACCGCCGACGACGGCACCTGGAACGGCCACTGGCTGGAGCAGTGGGACGAGATCCCTGGTCAACGCGACCAGCGCTGGAGCCTCGTCCACGAATAAACCCGAGCGCCTTATTCCAACAGATCAGTAAATGCATCCGGAGGTGGTGGGTGTGGAATACCAGGAGGGTCAGGAAAGGCCGTATTCGGCCAGAAAGCTAACTCTCGACGTTATCGCGATCGTGAGGAGAGATGTTGAGAGCAACGTAAACCTGGGTGAGACAACTCGCAAGAGGGCACTCTGGGAGTTGGACAGGATGATTCGCCAGGGGAACTTCAACCTTGATCGGAGGCGAGCGTTTAAGCGGCCGAGGCGCAACTTCGCTCGTAAAGGCTACGGCTACGCGCTAAAGGCATACAGGGCGCTTAGAGGGCCGGCGGGAATGGTGAGGTCGGCGAGTAAGGCTCGGGACAGAGTCGGGGCTGCGAGACACGAGGGGCGTCAGCCGGAAATTTGGCGTATCGTAGACGCAATGAGGCGTGACTGCCCAGTCGTGAAAAATCTGCACGATCAGGGGCAGTTGCCGAAATCTGTCCGGGATAACCTGTTTGTCGATCCACATCTCAGAATGCAAGACCCCAACGGAATGTACGATCCCACACGCTTCGCGGCCAGCTCTGGTTTTGCCGCCGAGCGTGGGCAGTCTCATTCGCCCATTGCTGTGCCTGCATCAATCCTCGGGCCCACCGGCACTGGCATGGAATCGCATCAATATGATCGAGTCCATCATGCTGCTCACTATCCCGCGGCTCCTCGACAACAAGCTCCTTCGGGGACCGCTGAGGTCAACGCCAGTTTGGTGAGGAACCTTGAGATGGTCGCGTCTCAAGTGTCGAACCTCACCGTTCAACTCGCGGCCCTTCAGGGCTCGCATCGCCAGGGCGTTCCCCACCAGGGCGCGCGCAGTGCGGTGCATCCTACGCTCAGTCATTCCAGCGAATGGGCTGGCTTGAGCAGTCCTGCCTTAGCCAGCGGCTCTGGCCATCCTATGCTGCCCCGCTCCCCATCCCCACTCCCGTCCACATTCCCGAGCCCCGGACATGGTAGTGGGCAGTCGATGCCCCGTGTCCGGTAGCTGTCACGTCAAGCTGAGACGGTTTGTGTCTGTTGGATGGGATGGTTGATATAGGTCAGGTCGGATAATCCGGTGGATGGTGGCGCCGCGTGAACCGGTGTGGGTGCTCGGCTTGTGCAGCGTCGCGGGCGTCATGCCGGTGCCGGCGGATGTGTTCGGCGGTGCCGTAGTGAACTGACGCCGATGAATGGGATTTTCGAGATCGATGGCGGCGGTGGTGACGGTGGTCACCACCGCCGGTTCGCGTGCCGTTGCGAGGTGAAGCTGTCGCACCAGAGAGTCGCCCTGGTTCAGGATGTGTTTCTCGCTGCCGATGCCGACCCGGCGACCCGCTGGCGGCTGATTCGTCCCGCAGCCGTGTCAGGAATTGCCGGAGTTGTTGCTGGCCGTCTCCGATGGCCGTTCGTCCCAGGGCCGCGATCGTCCCGGCTCTGGCGGCAGCGGCGACGGGAGCCGAACGGGCTCGTAGCTGGCGCTGGTGGTGGGAATGCGCAGTTCATCGAGACGGGCGCCGAGTTGGTCACAGGCGGCCGCGTCGTGGACCCGATTAGCTCGGGCTGGTGGAGCGATCCGGGCCAGCTCCCGCGTCGCCACCCAGCCGGCGGTCGGCCGGGTCGATCCGTTCCATCGTGGCCGCGGCCGTGCCGTCCCCGTGAGTGTCGACGCCCACGATGACCCGTCGGCTCGCCTGGGGATACGGCATGCTGTGTCGATGGCTGGCTTCTCCGCCTGGGCGGCGGCGCTGGACACCGGCGGACGGGTGAGCGGCCAGGACTGCGAGCCGGCGTGTTCTGTCCAGGCTCCTATGAGGTCACTGCCCGCCCGGCCGCGGGCCAGACGCCGCTCGGAGCGCGAGGCGACAGATAAACCCGGAGGCGCCATGGCCGGTCGTTGCGAGGGGGCAGACCCAGCCCCGGGAGGCGGAGAGAAAGACGCCCTTACTCGGAACGGCTCAATGCTCGGATGCACACCCTCTGAAGCTCGACGCCAAGCAGCCATAGCACGAGCACGAGCCGCACAAATCCCCAATGAGTTCCGCCGACCGTTCACCACTCCCGGTCGTCCGCGTCGGACTGCATCGCGGTGGTGTCGTCCGTCCAGTGGGTCGCGTCGGCCGACTCGACCGGTCCGTTCCACTGCGGCTGCGGGCCGCCGGCCATCACGGGCGAGGGGAACTGAACCGGGGCCGCGGGCTGCACGTCGCTCATGTCCTCGGACCGGCCACGCCACAGGCGTACCATCCGCCAGACCAGATAGCCGGCGGCTCCGAGGGTGATCAGGATGACCACGACGAGCCAGAAGGAGTATCCGTGCGTCTCTTGCGCCGCCATCTCGGCGCTGTCGCTCTCGGTTGCTACGGGGTCGTTCTCCTCGGCAAGCACCTCGGTCACCGATGCCGCTGGGTTGATCATTCCCCAGCCGAACGAACCGTCGGGGCGGGTGCCCTCGCCGACCTGATCCGCCGTCGCCTGGACGCGGTGCGTCACCTGGGAGGTCGTGAGGTCCGGGTACGCGGCGCGTACGAGGGCGGCCTCCCCGGCGGCGAAGGCGACCGCGTAGTACGTTCCCGTACCCGCCGTGCCGCCGGCACCGGTGACTCCGAGGCTGGTGACGTTCACGCCGGGCGCCACGATGTCGATGCCGCCCTTGCGGTACGCGTCCGCGGCCTGCATGTCGGCGCTGACGCCAGCGACCCGCAGGACTCCCGGGCCGGATGGCGGCTCACCGACGCCCGCCTCGGTCTTGGCCCCGACAACGACGACGACGTTCTGCATCACCGCGTTCTTGAGGGCCGTGGCGACCTCCGGTGCCCCGGCGTCCATGGCGGGGCCCAGTGCGATCACGGTGGCGCCAGCCGAGACCGCGTACGTCACGGCCTGGGCCTGAACGTTCGTCGGCAGTACGCCTCCGGCCGTCGAGCGGACCCGGATCGGCAGCACCGACGCGTCCGGCGCCATGCCGGTCAGCTCGCTTCCCGGTGTCTTCTGCGCCACGATCAACCCGGCCATGGACGAGCCGGTGCCGAGGCAGTCCACGTCACCACGGCTCTTGCCGTCGGCCATGTCGTGGCCGGCACTGACCCGCCCGACCAGTTGCGGCAGCTTTCCGTCGACGCCCGAATCGAGGATGGCCACGACCTGACCCTTGCCGCGGCTCTGCGGCCAGGCCTGGTCCGCGGCCAGACGCAGCGCGGCCCAGTCCAGGCGGGTCGTCGACGCGGCGCCGGCACAGTTCATGCCACTCGGCGGTGACCCGCCGCCGGGGGGCAGGCCGCCGTCGGGGATCTGTCCGGGACCTGTTGCGGCGCCGTTGCCCTGCGGTTTGCCGGGTGTCGTGGCCGAGCCCTGACTGGCCGGTCCCGTGTACCGGATGTCCTGCCCCACGGCGTCCCACGGCATCACCAGTCGCCAACCGGCTGTCAGCCGGTTCGGGTCCGACAGCTTGTTGCCGTCTGGTTGGACGCGGCCGACGTTGAGGTCGAAGATTTCCGTGGATCGCGCGTCGCTGCCCAGGAACCGTCCCGCGATCTCGCCGAGGTTCTCCGGCGCACCCTGGTATGCCGAGGTCACCACGTAGTACTTCACGTAGTCGGCGTCGGCCTGCGCGGCTTGCGTCATGCCGGGCATGAGCATGGCCAGCGCCGCCGCGGCGAGGCTGAAGAGCAGGCGTTGCGCCGCGGCCGGTCGGGTCATCTCATTGCCTTTCGGATAAGGGCCCGCAGGCGAGGGCCCGCTCATGCGTCCGGTTCGGAGCCGGCGTTGAATCCCTGGTCGGACAGTGCTTTGCGCAGTGCGCGAAGCGCGTGGAACGACCTCGACTTCACCGTTCCGGGCGGGATATCCAGGTTCTCGGCCGCCTCGGCGATCGAGTGGTTCAGGAAATACAACTGGATCAGCGTCGTACGAAGCCGTTCCGGCAACGACGCCACGGCCCGTCGGACGTATTGCGAGTCGAGGTCGCGGGCGAAGCGCTCCTCGGCGCTTTCATCGGAGGTGGCATCGCCTATCTCGTCCGTGTAGTCGAGCGGGCGCACCTGCGCGGCGCGGACGTTGTCGATGGCGATCCGCCGTGCGACCGTGAACAGCCAGGCTCGATTCCAGCGGCCGCTCTCGTTGCGGGCGTCGGGATGCTGCCAGGCACGCACCATGGTTTCCTGCACGATGTCCTCGGCCCAGTGCCGGTCGCCGTTTGCCAGCCGGATGGCGTAGGCGAGCAACACCGGCCGGTGCACCAGTTGCAGGTGCCGAAGGGCCGACGTCCCATCCAGCGGTGAGGTGGCGTCGCCCTGCTCGGGCAGGTACGCTCCGTCATCGGTTGCCTTACGGAGGGCGAGACTGGTTTCGCTGGATCCGGCCGTGTCATCGATCGGAGGCATGTGCCGTCCTTTCCTGAAGACCACGACCTCTGACCCCAGTCGCACATCGCTTAGCCCACCGCGCCCATCCGTCGCGGGCCGCAACTACCAGCGGTCATTGAAGCGGGCTTCACTTGACACTCTCTGAACCGTCTCTTCCGGCCCTCCGTCCGTCCTGTACACGCTGCTGGCCCACACCCCGAAGCCGATCGGTGCTCCCTCAAATGGCGTCTCGCCGAATTGCGGTTCGGTTTGAGGCACGGGGCGGATCGTCGTGAACCGAAGGATCTGGTGCGCCGTTGCTTACACGGGGGATGCTCGGTAGCCATCCCCGAAGGAGGCCCGCTAGCCCATGACCGTCCCTGAACAACAGCTCGACAATGGTCTCCGCGCGCTACGGAGCGATCTCCCCGTGCAGGCCGACTGGCGCGCGCTTCGTGAAAACGTGAAGAGTGCCCTGGTCGCACCGCCCGGGTCCGCGGCGGAACCTTCGTCGGGTGCTCCGGATGTACGCATCGATCAGCTCGACACCGCGGCGTTGGTAGCTGCGTACCAGAAGCTCGTTGCCGCGGTGGGCTTGAACGAACTTGCCGCGGTGGCGGTGACCGACCCCAGTCTCGCGGACGTGCTGGGCGAGCTGGTCGAGGGCCGCAGACGTCTTGACAAGGTGGAGAGTCTGGGCCCGAGCCCGGTTGCCTTCCCCCGTCCCGCGGCGCCGCGTCGCTTCAGTGCGGCCGCACTCCGATCACCGGGCGTTGCTCGGCGCGCCGGAGGGGTCGTGCCTCAGGCGGGTCCGGATCGGCCCAAGGACGGGCGGGCGCAAGGGCACAAACGATGAATGAGGTCGCCCCGGGAAACGACACCGAAGGCATGACGCCCGAGGAGGCCCTTGAGCATCTCCAGCAGGAACAACGTCCTGCACTGCTGGCCTACGTGTCGCGGCTGGTCGGTGGCGATGTCCACTGGGCGGAGGACGTCGTGCAGGAGACGATGGTGCGGGCCTGGAAGAACCCGCACTCCCGGGTGGACGGCCGATGGAGCCGCGGCTGGCTCTACACGGTGGCCCGGCGCATCCTCATCGACCAGGCGCGGGCGGCCCGTTCACGTCCCGAGCTGACCTCGGCGGAGGCGTTGACACACATTCCCGCCCAAGACGCCGAGGTCGACAGCTTCATAGACGGGACCGAGATCCGGGCAGCCGTCGCCGCTCTCCCGGAACGCCTTCGCACGGTCCTGGTCGAGCTCTACTACCAGGAACGTACGGTCGTCGAAGCCGCGCAGATCCTCAACGTTCCGGCCGGGACCGTGAAGTCCCGCAACTTTTACGCGATCCGCGCACTGCGTGACCAGCTGGCCTGACCACGAACGCCGGCGGTGGCGGCAACCACGAGTACGGTGTCGATGCGACGGGCACGGGCACGGGCATCGGCGGTACGCCGCCGGGGCGGGAGCGGCCAGCCCGGTGCCGGCCGACCGTGGAGGGAGCGAGGATGGCGCAACGCAGAGCACTTGTGGTTCGGGGCGGGTGGGAGGGGCACCAGCCGGTCAAGGCGACGGACCTGTTCATCCCCTTCCTCGAACGCAGCGGCTATGCCGTACGGGTTGAGGAGTCGACGGAGATCTACGCCGATGCCGCCGAGATGGCCGACACCGACCTCGTCGTGCAGTGCGTGACGATGTCGCAGATCACCTCGGAGCAGGCGGCGGGCCTCAGCGCGGCGGTCATCGCCGGTACGGGATTCACCGGCTGGCACGGCGGGATCGTGGATTCGTTCCGCGCGTCATCGGAGTACCTGCACCTGGTGGGCGGCCAGTTCGCGACCCATCCGGGTAAAGAGCCGTGCGAGCGTCACGGTGGCGCGGAGGACAACTTTCTGCCGCACACGGTGCGCATCACCGACCTCGGCCGAGAGCATCCGATCACCGCGGGCATCGAGGACTTCGACCTGGTCACCGAGCAGTACTGGGTGTTGCACGACGACCTGATCGACGTCCTCGCGGTCACCACCCACCCGAGCAGGGCGTGGCATCCATGGCACCGGCCGGTCACCTCGCCGGCGATCTGGACCCGACTGTGGGGTGCCGGGCGCATCGTCGTGACGACCCCGGGACACAGCCTTGACGTGCTGGAGCACGCGAGCGTCCGTACCGTCATCGAGAGGGGGATGAGGTGGGCGACCCGCACCGCGTCGGCATCGTAGGTCTCGGGGTCATCTCCCGCGCGTACCTGGACACACTCGCGAACCACCCCGCGGTGTCGATCGCTGCCCTGGCCGACCTCGACACCTCCCGGTCGGCCGCGGTCGCCGCCACGATCCCCGGCGCCGAGGCGATGAGCGTCGAGGCCCTGCTCGCCCGCCCCGACGTGCAGACGGTACTCAACCTCACGATCCCCGCGGCGCACGCCGACATCTCGCTCGGCGCGATCGACGCGGGCAAGAACGTGTACGTCGAGAAGCCGCTCGCCGTGACGTTCCCGGACGGCCGTTCGATCATCGATCGGGCCAAGACGGCCGGCGTCCGCGTGGGGTGCGCGCCGGACACCGTCCTGGGCACGGGTACGCAGACGGCGCGTGCGGCCATCGACGGCGGGCTGATCGGACGCCCGTTGTCCGCGTCGGCCGTCATGGTCACGCCTGGGCACGAGCGCTGGCATCCCAATCCCGACTTCTACTACGCGCCAGGCGGCGGCCCGTTGCTGGACATGGGGCCGTACTACATCTCGGCGCTCATCCACCTGCTCGGGCCGGTCCGTGCGGTGAGCGGAACCGCCAGCCGGCTGCGCGCCGAGCGCGTCATCGGCTCGGGGCCTCGGATGGGCCAGCGGATCCCGGTGGAGGTGGACACCCACGTGACCGGCGTGCTGGAGCACGCCAACGGTGCTCTGTCCACCATCACGACGAGCTTCGACGGCGTCGCGACGACTGCCGCGCCGATCGAGGTCCATGGGGAGGCCGGCACGCTCGCCGTACCCGATCCGAACACCTTCGACGGTCAGGTCCGCCTCTTCGCGCTCGGCGGCACCGAGTGGCGCGTTCTCGAACCGCGGGCCGGTTACGCCGAGGGTTCCCGAGGCCTGGGTCTGATCGACCTGGTCAGCGCCGCCGGTCAGCGTCCGCCGCGCGCTGGCGGTGACGTGGCCCTGCACGTCCTTGAAACGATGACGACCATGCTGCGGTCGGCGGACGAGGGTCGGCGGATCGAGCTGACGACGGTGGTGCAGCGGCCCGTGCCGGTTCCGCTCACTCCGGTCGAGGACTGGACGGCATACGGCCACTGAACGGGGTCAGACCGGGCATCGCCGACAGGACGCCGTCGGCGGCGCGATCCTCGCCGTCGTGGAACAGCCACATTCGGGACGGGCGCAGCGGCGGGCGCCGACAATGGGGGCGTGGCACCTGCCTTCGTCCTGCACCAGCACCGCAAGCCGCGACCGCACTTCGACCTGCGGCTGGAGGAGGACGGCGTGCTGCGCTCCTGGGCAGTGCCTCGCGGCCTGCCGGACAGCCCCAGCGACAACCGTCTCGCGATCGCCGTGCCCGACCACGCTCTCGATCACCTCACCTACGAGGACGCCGACAAGTCGATCGCCGACATCGGCACCTGGGAGGAGCACGACCGCACCGACCGCCGGATGCTGTTCACGTTGCACGGCCGCACCGGCCGCCGGCGATACGCGCTCATCCGCACCGGCGAGGGATGGCTGCTCCACCTGACAAAGGAGCAGCCCGTGGATGGCCGCTGACGGCGACGCCCCGCGGTCAACGCGGTAGCGGCGAGGCCCGCACCGCGGTTTCCCGCCCAGCGGCGGCCGGCGCTGGCGTGGCGGCGTGACGCCGCCGCGCGTCCACGGCGAGCAGCGTGAGGGCGACCAGCGTCAGCGATCCACCGACGAGTGCCAGCGGGCGTGCCCCCGAGATGGACAGGAGGGCGCCGCCGAACAGCGAACCACCGGCAATGCCCGCGTTGAAGGCGGTGCTGACGCCGGCCGAGGCGATGTCGGTGCTGCCGGGAGCCAGTTGCAGCATCCGGCTCTGCACGGCGGAGCCGAACGCCGCGTAGGCGAGGCCGATCCCGGCGAGAAACGCGACCGCGCCGGGCCGGAGCGCGCCCAGCGCGTACATGCCGATCAGCGAGGCCGCGCCGATGCCCAGGGCCGTGGCGATCAGCAGCACGGTGAAGCGCCGCCCGTCCGGTGCGGTGCCCCGGGCGGCACCGCCGGTCGCCGGGGGATAGGAGGGGAGGAGGATCAGCACCGCGGCGGCGATCGCCAGACCGACCCCGGCCAGCACCGCGAACGCCGTACGCCAACCGGCGTGCTGCCCGATCCAGGTGCCGAGGGGTACGCCGAGCACCGGGGCGAGCGTCGCCCCGGTCGCGAACAGCGCCACGACCCGGCCGCGTACCGCGATCGGGAAGGGCCCGGTCACGGTCGCCGTGGCGATGGACCAGAACAGCGCCTGGGCGAGTGCGGTCAGGAGACGGGCGCCGGCCAGCACGGCGTACGTCGATGCGAGCGCGGCGGCGGCGTTCGCGGCGGCGAACAGGATCATCGTGCCGCCGAGCAGGTGACGCCGGGGGATCCGCTGGGTCAGCCGGGCCAGTGGCACGGACGCCACCACGACCACGACCGCGTACCCGCTGACCAGCATTCCCACCCGCGAGCGCGACCGGTCGAGATCGGGTGCGATGTGGGTCAGCAGGCCGACGGGCAGCAGCTCGGTCGTGATGAACGCGAACGCGGCCAGGGAGAGCACGACGAGTACGGCCCAGGCCCGTCGCGGTGACACCTCCGGCGCCATGGTCCACCCCCATTCATGGTCACCGTAGCCGAGCGTCCAGCCCCTGCTCCGGTCGCCGGCCCCGACCGCAGCGACACCCGCGCGCGTCCGTGATCAGCCGTCGGGCCGCCGGTCAGGATCGTGTCCGGAACGGGGCCAGGACGGCCCGGATCTGGTCGCCCGCGCCCCAGTCGTCGTCGAACTGGGCCAGTACGGCGAGGTGGACTCCTCAAGCCCGGCGTGCCCGCCCACCTCGGCGGCGGTAGCGCGGTCCCGGCGAGCACGGGTCGCGGCCCTGTCAGGCGGGGGTGAGCAGGCAGAACTCGTTGCCTTCCGGGTCCGCCAGGACCTTCCACCCGACGCTCCGGTCCAGGTCGACGGAGGTGGCGCCGAGAGCCCGCAGTCTCGCCGCCTCGGCCTCCAGGTCGTCATCCGGGTACGGGCGGACGTCGAGGTGGACGCGGTTCCACACGGTCTTCACGTCGGGTGTGCGGATGAACTCCAGATAGGGGCCGACGCCCTTGGCCGAGCGCAGCACCGCACGGTGGTCGGTCACCTCGTGCACGGTCCAGTCGGTGGCCTCGCCCCAGAAGCGGGCCAACGCGCGCGGATCCGCGCAGTCGGCCACCACGGCGGCGATCGGGCCGGTGTCCTGGTAGATCGGCCGGGGCTCCAGCACGCAGAACTCGTTGCCCTCCGGGTCGGCCAGGACCGTCCACGGGACGTCGCCCTGGCCGATGTCGGCGGGTGTCGCGCCGAGATCCCTCAGGCGCGCGACGACCTCCGCCTGATGGGCCGTCGAGGTGGTGGCGAGGTCGATGTGCACGCGGTTCTTCACCGTCTTGGGTTCCGGGGAGACGACGAGGTCGATACAGACAGCGACGGGGTCGGGGTAGACGAAGCCCTCGGGTTCGAGGTTCGTCACGCCGGGCCCCTCACTGGAGACCTCCCAGCCCAGCGCCTGCGCCCAGAAGCCGCCCAGCGCGGAGTCGTCCCGAGCCTTCATGTTGATCTGCACAAGCCGCGTCGCCATGGCAGCGATGCTAGAGCCCGTCGAGCCGGCGGTGGTACCCGAACCGGAGTGATCGCTCGGTGTGGCGACGTCGGCACCCCGGCGCGGCGTCCGGCGCCGGCGGCCGGGTCTTCCGGGAGGAGAGCAGCGACACGGACCTTGTCGATGCCTGCGATAATCGCCTGGTCGACGTCTGGGTCGATGAGGAGGCGGCGAGTTGAGCAGCCTGGTCTACTTCGCACACAGCTATCGACCTCGAGACGCGATGATCAATGACTATTTCGCTCGCCTCATGGAGGCCGAGGGTCTGATTGCCAGCCTCGACCCTCCGTCGACACACGTGAACTCCGCGAAACTCGAGCGTCATCTCAGTCACTGCGATGCGATGGTCGTCGTCCTGACCGAGCGCGAATCCGGCACCTCACCGCACATCATGTACGAGATTGGTCTCGGCCTGAGGAGCAGAAAGCCCCTCCTGGTGTTCGTGGAGGACACCCTCCCGCGAACAATTCTTCCGCCAACTCTGCTGCAGTGTCGATTCTCGTTCCGTTCGTTCCCACGGAATGTGCGTGAGCACCGGCAGGCACTGGCGATGCTTCGCGCCTACACCGGGGAGCCGACTCCTCGCTACCAGAGCCCACTGAGTCCACGGACCTGCCTCCTGCTCGGGTCCTCGGTGCTGGCGGCGGGAGTGGGTGACGCCGTGCGGGAGTTCATCGAGCGCGAGAGGCGCTACACGGTCCTCTCGTCCCAGGCGTTGCTCGCCGAGATTGACGAACACCCGATCGGATACAGCGCTCTCAGCGAGGTGAGCCTGGCTGTGGCGTTCACCGGTGCGACGGCGGATCGGCGTGAAGACCGCCTTCTCGGCGAAGTCCGAGGCACGAACGTCCCACTGATTCGCGTGGTGGTTGAGCCGGGCCCCGCGACGGTGGCGAAGGTGCCCGCCGAGTATCTGCCCAGGGTGATGCGGCCCGAGTTGGGGACGGCGGGTCTGATCAGCCTGGTCTCCAACGAGCTGGAGATCTACGAGGAGGACTTCCTTGAACTGTCGGACGGCTCCAGCGCCGATCGCTACACGCAATTCCTCATCGACCTCGGTGGCCGAGGTCGATACGGTGCACTCACTCGGGAGCGAGGAGTAGAGGTCATCATGGGTGATCGATATGACGTCCAAGGGCAGGCCGGCGCGGTCGGGCCGAATGCTCACGTGCACGACGTCTCCTTCGTGCAGCTGTGGAATCAGCTGGGAAACGGGATCGATCTGCCGACCCTCGCGGAGGAGCTCTCGCGGCTGCGTGTCGCCCTGCGCGAACGAGCGACGACGCCGGAGGACGACCGGGCGGTGGCCGACATCGGACAGGCTGAACTCGCTGCCCGGAGCGACGACGGCGTCGGGGCACTGAAGAGTCTCAGAGCCGCCGGAAGGTGGGCGCTCGACACGGCGAATGCCATCGGGGTCGCGGTTGCCGCCGAAGCCATCAAGATCGCCCTGGGGAACTGACGAGGGTCACGGCCTGCGGCGTAGTTCGCGCAACACGCCGTGCCGGTGCGCGGCCCACGCGAGGCGCCGGACGCTCGGATGCCGCACGAACAGCACCGCCGCGCTGGTGTCTCGTCGAGCGACCCAGGGGATCAGTCGCCGGTCGCCCTGTCCGCCGCCGCGAGGAAGTCGTCCACCAGATCGGCGGTGTCCTCGATGCCGGTGGACACGCGGACCAGCCCGTCGCCGATGCCGGCGGCGGCCAACTGCTCGGCGTCCACGATGCCGGCCCACATCGACCGGGGATGCACCACCAGCGTGCTGACGCTGCCCAGGCTGGCCGCCCGCTTGGCCAACCGCAACCCGGCCAGCAGCGCGGCGGCACCGGCCCGGCCCGCCCTCAGGTCGATGCTGAGCACCCCGCCGAAGCCGGTCATCTGCCGACCCGCCAGCGCGTGCTGCGGGTGCGACGGCAGCCCCGGGTAACGGACCCGGGCCACCGCCGGATGGTCTTCCAGGGCGCGGGCCAGGGCCAGCGCGTTGTCGTTGTGCCGCTGCACCCGCAGCGGCAGCGTACGGATGCCGCGCAGCAGCAGCCACGCGTCCACCGGTCCGAGGGTGCTGCCGGTGACGATGGCCGTCTGCCACACCCGCTCGACCAGCTCGGCGGAGCCGACGATCACCCCGGCCGACACGTCGGAGTGGCCGCCGAGGAACTTGGTGCCGCTGTGCCAGACCAGGTCCGCGCCGAGGGCCATCGGACGCTGGTTGATCGGCGTGGCGAAGGTGTTGTCGACCACCACCAGCGCGTCGGCCGCGTGGGCCAGCTCCGCCACGGCCGTCAGGTCGGTCAGCTCCAGCAGCGGATTGCTCGGCGTCTCCAGCAGGACGAGGCGGGTCCGCGGTCGCATCGCCCGTTCGAACGCCGCGGTGTCGGTCTGGTCGACCTGGGTGTACGACACCCCGAATCGGGGCAGCAGTCCGGTGGCGAGCGAGGTGGTCCCGCCGTACGTGCTGCGCTGTACCACCACGTGGTCGCCGGCGGAGAGCAGGGTCAGCGCGAGGGTGCTGATCGCGCCCATCCCGGACGCGGTGACCAGACCCGTCTGCGCGCCTTCCAGCTCGGCGACGACGGCGGCCACCTGGGCGTGGTTCGGGTTGCCGTAGCGCGTGTAGAAGGCACTGCCCCGCGTCTCGGTGGCGATCGCGGTGAACTGCTCGTCGGACTCGGCGCTGAAGGTCACGCTCTGCGCGATCGGCGGCGCCACGGCTCCACCGGGGATCAGTCCGTCGTCGCCGTGCACGGCGACCGTGCCGAAGCCGGTCACGAACGGGCCACCCGGTCCACCAGTTTGCCGTAGCTGTCCAATGTCACGAACTCGGACAGCGTGAGGTCGCTGCCGTGGCGCTGGCGCAGCATGGTGACCAGTCGTAGGGCACGCAGCGAGTCCCCACCGGCAGCCGACCACCCGGTCGCCGGGTGACCGGGCGCGACGCCGAGGACCTCCTGCCAGGCCGCCGCCACCTGGGCCGCCCACCGCGCCCGCGCGTCGCCGCCGGCCGCCTGCCCCACGCTGGGCACGGCGGGCAGCGGCGCGTCCGGGTCGGCCGCCAGCAACCGGCGGAAGCCGTCGGCGAGGGCATCCACCCGGTCCCCGCCGATGGTGCGGTGGTCGTACTGGACGGTGAGGGCCAGGCGGCCAGTGTCCGGGTCCAGTTCGGCGTCGACGGCGAGGCTGAACGCCACGTCCACGGTGACGCCGCGACTGTCCACGATGCGGGTCTCGCCGCCGGCGGGTCCGTTCGGGAAGTGGGTCCAGTTGAAGAAGTGGTCGAACCCTGGCCCGGCCCCGCCGGCTCGGACGATCTCGGCGAGCGGGAATCGGTGGTGCCCCATCATGTCTCGTTCGACCCGCCACACCTCGGCCGCCAGCTCGGCCAGCGAGCGGGTGCCCAGCCGCACGCCGACCGGCAGGGTGTTGAGGAACAGCCCGAGGGTGGCGTCGCTGCCTTCGCCCTCCGGTCGGCCGCCGACCACCAGCCCGCTGACCACGTCGTCGCGGCCGGCGAGTTCGCCGAGCGTGCGCAGGTGGACGGCGAGCAGCCAGGACTTGACCGGCACGCCGGCGGCCCGGGCCACCTCGGTGACCCGGTCGGTGGTGCCCGCTCTCAGCGGCACCTGCTGGGTGGTGGTGGTGCGCGGGGCCGCCCCACCGAGCAGCAGCGGCGGCACCGCGCCGGGGCCGTCCAGCCAGAACCGGCGGCTTGCCTCATCGGCTCGGGCGCGTCGCTCGGCGGCCACGTACTCCCGGAACGGCAGGCCGGGGTGGGCCGGATGGGCCGTGCCGGCGCGCTCCCGGTCGTACGCGGCGAGCAGGTCGGTACGGAACAGGTGCAGACTCCAGCCATCGAGGATCGCGTGGAACTCGGCGATGATCAGGGTGAACGTGTCGGCGTCCTCCCGCACGGCGTGCAGCCGCAGCAGCGGCGGACGGGTCACGTCGAAGGGCCGGACCCGTTCCGCCGCGACGAGGTCGTCGATCCGTGCCCGGCGGGTCCGCGGGTCGACACCGGTCAGATCCGTCACCGGCACGTCGACCGGCACGTCGGCGTGCACGAGCTGTAGCGGCTCGGAGTACGCGCCCAGCGCGAACCCGGTCCGGAGCACCGGGTGGGTGGCCACCAGACCGGCCAGCGCGCGCCGCAGCGCGGGCGCGTCCAGCGGCGCGGCGATCCGGTGCGCGGTCACGTTGTGGTACATGGCCGGGTCGCCGGTCAGCTCACAGTGGTAGACCATGCCCTGCTGCAGGGTCGTCATCGGGTACGCGTCGGCGAGCCCGGCGGGCAGCCGGTCCCGGTCGGCGTCGGCGACCAGGTCGAAGCGTCCGGCCGGCTCCGCCGCGGCGACGGCCGGGCCGGTGTCCGTACCGGTGAGGGTGATCTCGCCGTGGGTCACCAGCTCGCGGATCGTCTGGTACGTGAAGATGTCGCTGAGCCGGAACGACAGTCCCCGCCTGTTCGCCGCGACCTGCATCTGGATGCTGCGGATGGAGTCGCCGCCGAGCGCGAAGAAGGTGTCCGTCACGCCGACGGTCGCCACCCCGAGAACCTCACGCCACGCCTCCACCAGGATCTCCTCGGCCCGGTCTGCGGGCGCCACGGCGGTGCCGTCCCGGGGCCGGTCGAGGCGGGGCGCGGGCAACGCCGCCCGGTCGAGTTTGCCGTTGCGGGTCAGCGGCAGCTCGTCGAGGAGCACCACCGCGGCCGGCACCAGGTGGGCCGGGAGCCGGTCGGCCAACCAGCCGGTGAGCCGCTCGTCGAGAGGTCCCGCCGTGGTGCCGGTCGGGACGATCACGGCCGGGCGCGGATCGGCGGCGTACTCGGGCCGCACGGCGTGCAGGGTGTGCCGGTCGGTGCCGGCGAGCAGGTCGTCCTGCCGGGTCACCACCTCGAAGCCGCGCGCCTCGAAGCCGGCGACCAGCTCGGCCAGCCGGCCCTCGGTGTCGGTGCCGGGTGCGTCGTGCACCTCCATGGCGACCTGCGCGATCAGCGGCCAGTGCCGATCCTCCAGCCCGGCGAGCACGTCGGCCTCGGCGCGCTGCACGTCGATCTTCAGCAGGTCGATCCGCTCCGGTGCCAACTCGTCGAGGACGGCCGACAGCGGTCGCACCGGCACGCTGAGGTCCCGGCCGGCGAAGCGTTCCGCGAGCAGTTCGTCGACCCGGCCGAGCAGCACGTCGCGGGTCTGGGCACCGGCGTCACGCTCGTTGGCGAGGAACCGTTTGATCACCGCGACCTCGGCGTCGGGGTCGGCGTACGCGGCGTGGCCGGACATCATCGAGTAGCCCGGGTAGTAGGTGAAGGACACCTCGCCGGCCGTGCGGGACAGCCCGACGGCGTGCACGGTGGCCGGTACGCCGAACTCGGCGACGTTGCGGCGCAGCACCTCGGCCACCGAGGGCACCGGCTCGAACGCGTGGATCGTGGCGTCCGGGCAGACGGTGTGCACGAACAGCGAGAACATGCCGATGTTCGCGCCCACGTCGAGCACGGTGGCCCCGGGCCGCAGCACGATGCCGTCGCGCAGGTAGACCTGCTGGACGAAGATCTCGTCGTACAGGTAGCGGGTTTCGTGTGGGTTGACCCCCGCGATCCGGTCGACATCGACGGCGGCCGGCCGGTCACCCGGCCGGACATAGGCGACGAGCCGGTCGCCGTGCCCGTCGTCGTCGCGGGCCACCACCGCGGCGTCGGCCACCTCCGGGTGCCCGCGCAGGACGGCCGCGACCTCACCGGGTTCCACCCGGAATCCGTGGATCTTCACCTGGTCGTCGAGCCGGCCCAGGTACCGCAGCCGCCGCTCGGCGTCGAAGCGGACCCGGTCGCCGGTGCGGTACACCCGCTCGGTGCGGCCGGACGGCAGCGGCACCGACACGAACCGCCGCGCGGTGGCCTCCGGATCGCCCCGGTACCCGTCGGCGAGCTGCGCACCGCTGACGCACAGCTCTCCGGCCACGCCGGGAGGCACCGGCCGCGACTGCTCGTCGAGCACCCAGACCGCGACGCCGGGCAATGGCCGGCCGATGGTCGGGCCGTCCCCGGTACGCACCTGCGCGGCGCTGGTGTCCACCGTGCACTCCGTCGGCCCGTACAGGTTGACCGCCCGGACGTCGGGCAGCGCGGCGAGGGCCTCCCACAGGTCGGGTGCGAGCGCCTCCCCGCCGAGCAGCAGCAGGCCGGGCAGCCGGGTGTCGCCCGCCCCGGCGAGCAGGATGCGCAGCTGGGAGGGGGTCAGGTCGAGCACGTCGACGTCGTGGTCGGCCAGCGTCGCGGCCAGCGCCGCCCCGTCCCGGCGGGCCTGTTCGGGCACCAGGTAGAGGCTGCGGCCGTGGCCGAGCTGCACGAGCTGCTTCACCGAGGCGTCGAAGGTGAGCGGGGCGTTCACCGCCACCCGCAGGCCGGGGCGGCTGTCCGCGTACACGGCGTGTTCCAGGGCGTCGGCCAGGTGCGCGGCGGCACCGTGCGACACCTGCACCGCGCGGGGGGTGCCGGTCGAGCCGGAGGTGAAGATGACGTACGCCGGGTCGGCCGGGGCGGGCACGGTGGCGGGCGGGCGGGCGCCGGCCGCGACGAGGTCGTCGACCGTGACGGTCGCCGCGGTGCCATCGCCCACGACGTCCTGCGCGCCGACCACGTCAGCCTGGGCGAGGAGCCGCTGGAGCGGCGCGTCCGGGTCCAGCGGAACGTAGACCGCCCCGGCGCGCAGCACGCCGAGGAACGCCACGACGGTGTCCCGGGACCGGGCGGCCAGCACCCCGACCGGGGCGCCGGCGAGGCCGCGCGCGGCCAGTGCCCCGGCCACCCGCGCGGCCCGCTCCCGCAGCTCACCGGCCGTGTACACGCCGTCCGCGGCGACGACCGCCGCAGCCTGCTGGTCCATGCCGGCGAGGCCCGCGTCGAGCAGGTCCACGAGGGTACGCGCCGACGCCTGCGACGGCGTTCCGGCCGCGTCGGCCAGCCAGCGGGCCTCGGCGTCACCGAGCACGGCCGGCGCGACGCCGGTGGTGAGCGCGGCGGGCAGGGTCCGCAGGACCGCCAGCAGGGCGTCGAGCAGCCACTGGCCGCCGACCACGTGCAGGGTGATCCGCTCGCCGTCGGTCAACGCGGTCACCTGCGGGCCGACGGCCGCCGGAGGGACGGTGACCTCGACGGCGACGCCACCGAGTGCGGCCACCGCGGCCGGGTCGGCAACGGGCGGCGCCGCGAAGCCGGCGACCGCCCCGGAGTGCTCGTCGACCGGGTCGACCAGGTGGAACGTGTCGTCGGCGGCGGTCTCGGCGGCGCGCACGAGGGCCAGCAGTTCGGCGGGTGCGGTGGGCAGCGGCAGGGCCAACCGCAGCGGACCGTAGCCGCCCAGCGGGCCCACCACCTCGGCCGTGCCGGCGGCGTGGCGGCCGTCGTTCCACCGGCCCAGCACCAGATCCACCTCGTCGGCGTCCTCCGGCGCCTCGGCCCGGCGGGACACCGCGAGCGCCCACGCGGCCAGCAGCACCGTGCCCGGCTCGACGTCGGCGGCCCGGGCCACGTCGGTCAGCTCGGCGGCGGAGACCGTCGCGGACACCACGGCGGTCGGGTCGTCGCCGTGCGGGGTGACCAGCCGTGCGGCCGACGCGGCCGGTGCGGCGGCGGGGGCCTGCTCGCGCTCCTCGACCTGCCACTCGGCGACGTCGAGGAACTGCAGCGCCTCCGGATCCTCCGGCAGCGCCTCGCCGGCGTACGCCCGGGCAAGGTCGGCGAGGACCAGGCGCAGGCTGGCCGGGTCGGCGATCAGCGGTGTGGCGGTCAGCTCCAAAACGTCGTCGGTGAGGGTCACCGACACCTCACCCTGCGCGCCGACGGTGACGGCGCGACTGTCGTCGACATCCTGCATGGGCACCCGCAGACCGGGGTGGTGCACCAGGGTCAGCCGCAGCGCCTCGTGCCGGGCCACCACCGTGTCCAGGGCGGCCTGCAACCGCGCCCGGTCCAGCGGACGGTCGAGCCGCACCCGCGCCCGGATCAGATCCTGCTTGCCGGACCAGGCGAGCCGCTGGACGGGGGACAGGCGGTAGCCGTTCACAGGACGCTCCGGTTGACGTAGAGGTCGGACATCGCGACCAGGATCTGCCGGTCGCCGCTGAAGGGTTCGCGACCGTGGGTCGCCAGGAAGTTGTCCACCACCAGCACGTCGCCGCGCTGCCAGGGAACCGACACCGCGTGTTCCCGATACCGGGCGCGCAGCCCGCTGACCACCTCGTCGGGGATCGGCTCACCGTCGCCGAAGTACGCGTTGCGGGGCAGCCCCTCCGGGCCGTACTCGCGCAGCAGCGCGCCGGACACCTCGGTCGGCATGTTCGACACGTGGAACAGATGGGCGTGGTTGAACCACACCGTCTCCCCGGTACGCGGATGCGTGGCGACCGCCTGCCGCCGAGCCCGGGTCCGCAGCCCGTCGGAGCCCAGCCAGGTGAACTCGGTCGCCGACGCGGCGCAGTACGCCTCGACCTCCGCCCGGTCGGTGGTCTGGAACGCCTCCTGCCACGGCAGGTCCAGGTGCGGGCCGTAGTTGCGCACGTAGCAGACGCCGGAGCGGAGGAACCGTTCCCGCACGTCGGCGGGGATGAGCGGGGTGATGACCCGCTCGCTGGCCAGCGGGGTGGCCCCGCCGCTGCCGGTGGCCGGCTGCGCGCACCAGAAGTAGAGGTAGCTGGGCCAGTTGTGCGAGTAGGACATCTCGTGGTGCAGCGGGATCCACTGCTCGGCGTTGAACTCGGTGGAGGTGAACACCCGGTCGGCCACCTCGTGCCGGGGCGCGGCTCGTTCCAGGTAGCCGAGCAGGTCCGGGCTGACCGTCCGGGCGGACTGGCTGAAGTCGTCGGGGGTGCGTACCTCGAAGCCGCGGAAGTACACCGCCCCGTAGCGGTCCAGGTCCGCCAGCAGCTCCTCGCGCCGGCCGGCGAGCCAACCGGCCAGGTCGAGATCGGGCACGGCGGCCTCGACGAGCAGCACGAACTCGTCATCCACGAGCACCCGCCGGGACACCGGCGAGCTGACCGTGCCCGTACCGCGTCGGCGCGGCGCCGGCCCGCTCACGGCCGGTCCCCGTTCGGCGCCGAGCCGGAACCGGCCGCCCCGGTCAGCTCGGGAGCGGCGACCGGGTCGGACATCGCGGTGAGGATCCGCCGGGGCGGTGTGAACGGCTCCCGGGCGTGCGCGGCGAGCATGTTCTCCACCAGCAGCACATCGCCGCGCTGCCAGTCGAAGGACCGGGTCTCGGCGGCGTACGCGGCCCGCAGCTCGGCCAGCACCTCGTCGTCGATGGGCGTGCCGTCGCCGTACGCGGTCTGGTAGGGCAGGTCCTCCTCGTCGACGGCGGCCCGCAGGCCGGCGCTGACGTCGTCGGGCAGGGAGGTGACGTGGAAGAACAGCGCGTGGTTGAACCAGGTGGGCTCCCCGGTGACCGGGTGACGGCGTACCGCCGGGCGAACCTGCCGGGTCCGCAGCTGCCGGTCACCGACCCACTCGACGTCGACCAGCGCGCGGGCACAGTACGCCTCGACGTCCTCGCGCCGCTCGGTCTGAAACGCGGTCTGCCAGGTCAGGCTGATGCCGGGCAGGTAGTTGCGCCGGTAGAGCACCCCGCGCCGCTCGAAGCCGGCGACGGTCTCCGGGCGGAGCCGGGCGAGCACCCGGCGGCTGTCCGCGAGCGGGGTGCGCCCGCCGGCGGCCGGCGCCACCTCGCAGTGGAACACGATCCGCAGGGGCCAGTTCACCGTGTACGACTGCTCGTTGTGCAGCACGATCGGCTGGTCCGCGGGGTGCTCGGTGGAGGTGTACACCCCCTCGGTGACCTGGCTGCGCGGTGAGGAGCGCTCGCCGTACGAGAGCACCTCGTCGGAGAGGGCGGCCATCACGACGCGGAAGTCGTCGGCGCCGGCCACCGCGAATCCCCGGAACAGCACGGCCCCGTGCCGCCGGGCCAGCTCGTCGACCTCGTCGCGGTGCCCGGCCAGCCAGCCGGCCAGATCCACGTCGGGCACGTTGGCCCGGACCAGCGCCGGCAGCGGACCGCCGGGCCAGTCGGGGCGTACGTCCACCAGGTTCCGTTCACGGCCGCGACGGGGAATGCTCCGCGCGACCCGGGTCTGCTCAGTCATCTCTCGCTCCCAGGGTGTCGACGCAGTCGGCCAGACTGCGCCGGGGGTCGGCGGCGGCGGTGCGCAGCAGCGCCGTGAACCGGCGGTGCCACGCGACCACCCCGTCGTGGTCGAACAGGTCGGTGCGGTACGTCCACAGCGCCTCCAGCCCGTCCCGCCGCTCGTCGAGCCAGAGGGTCAGGTCGAGCCGGGCGGTGTCCGGGGTCAGCTCCACGCCGGTGAACTCGATGCCGGCCACGCCGCGGTGCCGGGCCGGTGGGGCGTTCTGCACGCCGAAGGCGACCTGCACCAACGGGGTGCGGTGCGGCCGGCGGCTGGGCTGTAGCCGTTCCACCAGCAGGTCGAAGGGGACGTCCTGGTGGGCGGCGGCGAACAGGGTGACCCGGCGGGCCTCGTCGAGCAGGTCGGCGAAACGCCGCCCGGGTGCCGGGCGCAGCCGCAGCGGCACGGTGTTGACGTGACAGCCGACGCTCTCTTCGGCGGCGACGCTGGTCCGGCCGGCGAAGGCCACGCCGATCAGCAGGTCGTCGCGGCCGGTGGCCGCGCCGAGCAGGGCCGCGAACGCGGCCAGCCCGACCATGTGCAGGCTGACCCGCGCGGTCCGGGCCAGCTCGCGTACGGCGTCGACGGTGGCGGTGTCCACAGTGGCCCTCAGTGCGTCGCCGGACCGCGCGGTGATCCTCGGCGGCGGCGCGGACATCCCCGCTGGCGCGGACCTGGCTGGCGGAGTCGGCCGCCCGGCGGTCGGCGGTAGGTCCGGTCCGGTCGTGGCCGCGGCTCGGTCGAGCCGGTCCGGTGGAGCGGCTGGCAGGTCGAGCAGGTCGGGTGCGCCGTGCAGCTCGTCGAGGACGTCGGCCAGCGCCCGCCGCCCCGCCGGCCCGGAAAGCCAGTCCCGCTGGGCCAGGGCGAACACCGCCGGCCCGGCCACGGGGGCCTCCGGCACGGCCTGGGCGTCTCCCTCGGTGTCGTACGCCCGGGCCAGCTCGCGCACGATCAGCCCGAACGACCAGTCGTCGCAGATGATGTGGTGCACGACCAGCAGCAACGCGACCGCCCGCCCGTCGTCGTCGAGCACCAGGTGGGCGCGGAGCAACGGTCCGGTGGCCAGGTCCATCGGGGCCCGGGTGGCCTCGACGGTGAGCCGGGCGAGCCGCTCGTCGAGGGGCGTGCCCGGTTCGGGCGGCGCGACGATCGGCGGCGGTCCGGCGGTCGGGCGGACGCGTTGCACCGGTCCGTCCGGTCCGGAGGGGAACACCGTGCGCAGGGCCGGATGCCGGTCGACCACCCGTCGCAGCGCCCGGACCAGCCGGTCGGGATCCAGCGGCGCGCCGAACCGTACGGCGACGGCCAGCAGGTACGAGGTGTCCGCCGGGTCGAGCCGGTGCAAAAACCACAGCCGGGTCTGCGCCGCCGACAGCGGTGCCGAGTCGGCCGGTGTCGGGCCGGCCGGTGTCGGGCCGGCCGGTGTCGGTGTGACGGTGAGCCCGTTCGGCGACACGTCGGCGGCCAGCTCGTCGAGGTGGGCCGCCAACGCGGCGACGGTCGGGTGGGCGAACAGGTCGCCCGGCCGGACCGGGCGCCCGGTCGCGGCGGCCAGCCGGGTGGCGCAGCGGACGGCGAGCAGGGAATCCCCGCCGAGGGTCAGGAAATCACTGTCGGGAGTGGTGACCGGTACGCCGAGCAGCTCGCGCCAGACGGCCGCCACCGTGCCGGCCGTCCCGTCGAGCGCGTTGGCGGCGGTCCGGGCGTCGGCGCCGAGGGCGGGGGAGGGCAGCGCCGCGCGGTCCACCTTGCCGTTGGGCAGGGTGGGCAGCCGGTCCAGCCAGACCACGGTCGCGGGGACCAGCGGTGCGGGCAGCACCCCGGCCAGCCGGGCCCGGACGTCGTCGTGCCGCTCGCCGACCAGGTAGCCGACCAGCAGCGGATCCCCGCTCGGTCCCTCCCGCACGGCGGCGCTCGCCTCGCGTACGCCGGGCAGGGCGGCGAGACGGGCGGCGACCTCACCCAGCTCGATCCGGTAGCCCCGCAGCTTCACCTGGTCGTCGAGCCGCCCCAGGTAGGCCAACTGCCCGTCCGGGCGTAGCCGGACCCGGTCGCCGGTGCGGTACATCCGCTCGCCGGTGCGGAAGGGGTCGGGCAGGAACCGGGCCCGGGTCTCCGCCGGCCGGTCGAGATAGCCCCGGGCCAGGCCCGCCCCGGCCAGGTGCAGCTCGCCCGGATCACCCGGCGGGACCGGCCGGCCGTCCGGGTCGAGAACGTAGGCCCGGGTCTGCGGCAGCGGCCGGCCGATCGGCGGGTCACCGCTGTCCGGCGGCACCTCCGCCCAGGTGGAGTAGGTGGTGTCCTCGGACGGGCCGTAGAGGTTGCAGAGCCGGCGTACGTGTGGACGCGCCCAGACCCGGGCGGCCAGCGCGGCGGTCAGCGGCTCGCCGGCCAGGCAGACCGTTCGCACGGTCGGCGGTAGGGCGTCGGCGGTGAGGAGTTCC
This sequence comes from Micromonospora sp. WMMD710, assembly GCF_029626045.1. Classification (NCBI taxonomy): domain Bacteria; kingdom Bacillati; phylum Actinomycetota; class Actinomycetes; order Micromonosporales; family Micromonosporaceae; genus Micromonospora; species Micromonospora sp. WMMD710. The sequence goes on from NZ_JARUBD010000001.1 coordinate 1,147,016, forward strand.
CCCATCGCCGAGGGCACGGTGTTGACCAGGGTGACCGGCAGTCGATCCGCCCCGGGGGCGGCGAGGGCCAGCACGTCGTCGACGAGCAGTACCCGGCCGCCCCAACAGAGCGGGCCGAAGATCTCGAAGATGGACAGGTCGAAGCAGACCGACGTGGCGGCGAGCAGGCCGCCCAGTTCGGCGTCGTCGAAGGTCTGCCGGGTCCAGTGCATGAGCACCGACGCCGAGCGGTGTTCGATGGCCACGCCCTTCGGCCGCCCGGTGGAGCCGGAGGTGTAGATGACGTACGCCAGATCCGTCGGCGTCGACGGCACCGCCGGGTCGGTGCCGTCCCCGGGGAGGTCGAGCCGGTCGATCGGGACGGCCAGGTCGGGGAACCGGTCGGCGAGGTCCGCGTGGGTCAGCACCAGCCGAGCCCCCGAGTCGGCGGTCATGAAGGCCACCCGGGCCGGGGGGTACGCGGGGTCCAGCGGCACGTAAGCGGCGCCGGCCCTGAGCACGGCCAGCAGGGCGACCACCAGGTCGGGCGTTCGCGGCAGGCAGACGCCGACGCGATCCTCCCGGGTCACGCCCCGGGCGAGCAGCAGCCGGGCCAGCCGGTTCGCCGCCTCGTCGAGCTGGCGGTACGACCACGAGCGGTCGGTGTGCCGTACCGCCTCCGCCTCCGGGGTCCGGGCGGCCTGCGCGGCCACCATCCGGTGCAGACAGTCCACGTCGGCGGGTACACCGGTGGCCCGGCGGCCGCCGGCTCGCCGGGTCGGGCCGGCAGGTCGGGCGGGGGCGCTCATCGACGACCACCGGAGCGGGCAGGGGCGTCCGCGCGGCCTCGGTGCGCGGCGAGCCGGCGGTCGGCCTCGGCCTGGAGACGGTCCTTGTCGGCGACGATGACCGTGCCGGGATCGTTGTCGGGCAGTTCGGCCTCGACGTCGCGGATCGGTCGGTAGGCGATGCCGACGGCGGCGAGAGCGAGGGAGCAGAGCCCGGCGACGATCGCCGCGAGGGCCATGCCGCGGCCCGGTCCGGTGCCGACGACGGCGGCCAGCGCACCGTCGGGCGACACCAACGGGGCGAAGACGTGCTCGGCGAGCGGACCGGCGGAGAGGAACCCGGCCGGCACCATCAGCCAGGACAGCATCTGACCCATGGACAGCACCCGTCCCTGCAGATCCAGCCCGACCTTGGCCTGCACGATGGCCAGCCAGTGCGTGTTCACCAGGGCCGTGGCCAGGCCCATGCCGAACAGGCCGAGCGCCGGGAACAGCGGGTTCGGGCGCAGGCCGACCGTGAGCAGCGACGCGCCGAGGAGCACGATGCTGGCCAGGATGCCGGTCGTCCGGCGGGCGGTGCCGCCCCACACTCCCATGAGGGCCGAGCCGACGAGCATGCCGATGCCGCTGGCGGCGAGCACACGGCCCAGCACCGCCGGGTCGCCGAACGACAGGGTCAGCGGGGTGACCAGCACCTCGACCATGGCGAAGAAGTAGTTCAGCGACGCGGTCAGCACGACCAGGGCCACCAGTCCGTGCCGGCGGACGATGAACCGCCAGCCGCCCAGGACCGCCCGCCGGAACGACTCCTCCTGCCGGACGAACAGGGTGTCCGGGAACCGGACCGACAGGGTCACGGCCACCGCCACGGCGAAGGTGAGCAGGTCGATGACGACGATCCCGCGCAGCCCCACCGCGATCACCAGCGCACCGCCGAGCAGCGGCGCCAGCACCGTGCTCGTCGCGGTGCCGAGGGAGACGATGCCGTTGGCGCGCCCGTAGTACCGCTTCGGCACCAGTTGTGTGACGGCCGCCAGGTAGGCGGGTAGCTGGAAGGCGGTCGCCACGGCGGTGACGGTGATGGCGGTGAACACGTGCCAGAGCTGAAGCTGGCCGAGCCACAGCAGCAGGGCGAGGCTCACCGTGCCGGTGGCGGCCAGGCAGTCCGCGACGATCATGATCAGGCGTCGGTCCCACCGGTCGGCCAACGCGCCCGCGACGGGGGACAGCACGACGGCGGGCAGCAGCGCCAGGACGGTGGCCGTGGCGAACAGCGAGACCGATCCGGTCTGCTGGTAGACCCACAGGCCCATGCCGAAACCGGTCAGTCCGCTGCCGATGAGCGAGACGAGCTGACCCATCGCGATCAGGTAGAAGACCGTCAGGCTGGGCATCGCACGACGCGCGGTGGGTGGGGTGCGATCCGTCGTCGGCGCGGCGACCGCCGCCGCGGTGGTGGCCTGCGGTGGTGCGTCGTCGACCGACGGATCGCAGGTCGCCAGGAGGATGCGTGCCACGTCGGCGGGCTGGTGTTTGGCGAAGTAGTGCCCGGCGCCGTCGATGACCTCCAGCGACACCCGGTCGGAGAAGAACTCCCACTCCAGGTACCGCTCCTCGTACAACTCGGTGGCGCGGTCACCGCTGCCGACGACGCTGACGATCGGTGCGGACAACTTCCGCGGCGGACCCTCCGCGTAGACGGCGGTGTAGTAGTCCTCGGCCTTCGCGGCGTCGGCCAGCACCACCCGCATCACGAAGTCCTTCTCGTGCTCGTCGAAGACCTCGGTGAAGAAGCCCATCGCGCGCAGCGCCTCCAGGGTCCGCCGCTTGGACCACCAGCGCTCCATCGGGAACCATCGGCGCAGCCAGCCGAACAGCCGCCCGGGCAGCCGCGGGGCGGGGAAGTGGGCGCCGATGACCACGCCGGTCAGCTCGACACCGGCCGCCTCCAGCCGGCGGCCCAGCTCGACCGCCTCCGCGCCGCCCACGCAGTGCCCGTACACCGCGACCGGGCCGACGATCTGGTCGACGACCTCGGTCACGCAGCGGTCCACCAGTTCGTCCATGCCGAGCAGGGGCTCGTCCGGGCGGTTCAGGTCATGACCGGGCCGCTCCAGGGCGTACAGCCGCACGCCCGCCGGGAGGGCGTCGGCGAGGGGCTGGAAGGTGATCGCGCTTCCACCGCCGAACGGTACGCACACCAGCGTCAGCCGCGTCGGCGTCGCCGGTCGCTCCGGAGTCAGCTCGTGCAGCAGCCGACCCGCCGACCCTCCGGTCGCGTCCAGGTGGTCGGTCAACGCCCGGATCGTCGGGTGGCGGAACAGGTCGAGGACGCTGATCGCCGGATCGTTGCCGGCCAACGCCTTGATCGCCGTGAAGGAGTCGCCGCCGAGGTCGAAGAAGTCGTCGTCGATGCCGACGCTGTCGTACCCGAGCACCCGCGCCCACCGCTGAGCGAGGGCCGTGCGCAGCGGGGTGTCCGGCGGCGTCGCGCCGACTCTGGTCCCGCCGCGGACCGGCGCCGGCAGGGCGGCCCGGTCGACCTTGCGGTTGGCGCTGAGCGGCATCCGGTCGAGCACCACGAACGCGGACGGGATCATGTAGTCGGGCAGGTAGGTGCGGGCGAACGCCCGCCAGGGCGCGGGGTCGACGTCGAAGTCGGGTACGGGGTTTCCTGCCGCCGGCCCGTCGGCGCTCGCCCCGGTGGTCAGCGTCAGGTAGGCGGCGATGCTCTTCTCGCCGTCGTCCTCGCGTACGACGACCGCGGCGTCCCGGACGGTCGGGTGGCGGCGCAGCACCGCCTCGATCTCGCCGAGTTCGATGCGGAAGCCGCGGACCTTCACCTGCGAGTCGCTGCGGCCGACGAACTCGCTGCGGCCGTCGGCCAGCCATCGACCGAGGTCGCCGGTGCGGTACAACCTGCCGTCGCCGAACGGGTCCGGCACGAACCGCTGCGCGGTGAGATCCGGATCGCCGAGGTAGTCGCGCGCCAGTCCCGGGCCGCCGAGGTACAGCTCACCCAGAATGCCCACCGGGGCGGGGGCCATCTGCGGGTCGAGCACGTAGGCGCGCATGTTGCCGATCGGGCGGCCGATCGACAGGTGGGTGAACCCGGGCTCGAGACGGTCCATCGTGGTCCAGACGGCGGCCTCGGTGGGGCCGTAGAGGTTCCACAGCGCCCCGACCCGTCCGGCCAGCTGCCGGGCCAGCGGCGCGGACACCGCGTCGCCGCCGCACACGGCGGTCAGGCCGGGCAGTCCGGTCCAGCCGGATTCGATCAGCAGCCGCCAGGTCGCCGGGGTGCCCTGGGCCAGGGTGACCCCCTCCTCGGCGAGCAGTGCCGCCAGCCGCGGCGCGTCGTAGCCGACGTCGCGTCCCACCAGCAGCATCCGGGCGCCGACCACGAGGGGCAGGAACAGTTCCGGTACGGACATGTCGAAGGCGAAGCTGGCCATCGCGAGCATCGTGCCGTCGCTGGTCAGACCCGGCCGGTCGCGCATGGCGGCCAGGGTGTTAACGACCGCGCCGTGCGTCACCCGGACCCCCTTGGGGTGACCCGTCGACCCGGACGTGTAGATCACGTACGCGAGGTGGTCCGGCCCGGCCAGCGGCTCGGGGTCGGTCTCCGGCCCGGCGTCCGGCGGCGCGCCGGTGAGCAGCACCTCGCCGGCGTACCCGGCGAAGCGGTCGACGAGGCCCGGCTCGGTGACCAGGACCGACGCCCCACTGTGGGTCAGCACGTACCGCTGCCGCTCGATCGGATAGTCCGGGTCCACCGGCACGTACGCGCCGCCGGCCTTGAGCACACCGAGCAGCGTGACCGGCAGGTCCTCGCAGCGGTGCAGGCAGACGGCGACCGTGCCGTCGGGGCCGACGCCGGCCCGGCGGAGCCGGTGCGCGAGCCGGTTCGCCCGGGTGTTGAGCTGGGCGTAGGTCAGGGTGGTCGCCCCGAACGTCACGGCGGGCCGGTCGGGATTCGAGGCGACCTGGTGTGCGATCAGCTCGACAAGCGTCGGTGTCCGCCCGTCGGGGCCGGTCGTGGCCCAGCCGAGCGGGGTGGCGGTGTCGTTCCACCCGCTGACGCGGGCCCGTTCGGTGGGGGTGAGGATGCCCAGGTCCGCCAGTGTGACGCCGGGGTCGGCGACGGCGGCGGCGAGCAGCGTCTCCAGGTGCCCCATCATCCGCTCGGTGGTCGCCGCGTCGAACAGGTCGGTGTTGTACTCCAACCGGAACCGCAGCCCCTCGGCCACCTCGTACGCGTACAGGGCGAGGTCCTGCTGCGCGATGCCCGGCTCGACGGCGAACGGGACCATCCGCAGCCCGGCCGTCCCCAGGCCCCGCTGCTCGGGCAGGTTCAGCAGGTTGAACATCACCTGGAACAGCGGGTTCCGGCTGAGGTCGCGGGGCGCGTCGACGAGGTCCACCAGCCGCTCGAACGGCACCTCCTGGTGGTCGTACGCGCCCAGCGCGGTGCGTCGTACCTGCCGGAGCAGATCCTCGAAGGTCCACTCACCGTCGATCGAGGTGCGCAGCGGCAGCATGTTGACGAAGAAGCCGACCATCGGTTCGAGTTCGGCGCGGACCCGCCCGGCGACCGGCGTGCCGACGCAGATGTCCCGCTGGCCGGTGTAGCGCCACAACAGCGCCTTCCACGCGGCCAGCACCGTCATGGCCAGGGTGGCGCCCCGGGCCTGGCTGAAGTGGCGCAGGTCGTCGGCGGTCGCCGGGGGCAGCACCCGGGCGTGCACCGCGCCGTGGAAGGTCTGCACGGGAGGTCGCGGTCGGTCGGTGGGCACCTCCAGGACGCTCGCCACCCCGTCGAGTTGCGCGTGCCAGTACCGCAGGTCGTCGCTGTCGGCGTCCGCCAGCCGGCTCTGCTGCCAGCGCGCGTAGTCGCCGTACTGGACGGCCAGTTCGGGCAGCGGGGCGGGACGCCCGTCCAGGGCGGCGCCGTAGAGGGTGGCCACCTCGCCGGCGATGATGCCGAGCGACCAGCCGTCGGAGACGGTGTGGTGCATGGTCAGCGACAGCACGTGCCGGTCGTCGGCGATGCGCAGCAACAGGGCCCGGAACAGTGGCCCGCGGGCCAGGTCGAACGGGCGGCCGACGTCGGCGGCCAGGGCGGCGTGCGCCCACGGCGGCACCGCGTCGGCGACCGTCGACTCCACGATGCTGCGAGGGGCCGCCGAGATGGCGTGCGCATCCGTCGGCGCGGACACGATCGGCAGATCGACCGGGCCGGGTGGCAGCACCTGCTGCACGGGGTCGCCGTCGTCTCCGAGCGGGAAGACGGTCCGCAGCGACTCGTGTCGCCGGGTCAGCTCCGCGAGGGCCGTGCGCAGCGCGTCGACGTCGAGGGTGCCGTCGAGCAGCAGGGCCGTGCCGACGGTGTAGGCGTTCTGCTCGTACGCCTGGTCGAGGAACCACAGCCGGTGCTGCCCGGAGGAGAGCGGCGCCGGTCCGGCATCGGGGTCGGCGCGGGGGATGCTCGGCGTGGGCTGCGGGGCGGCGGGCTGCGGGGCGGCGATGGCGGGTACGGCGCCGGTCTCCGGCAGCGCGGCCGCGATCCCGGCGACGGTCGGTGTCGCGAACACCGTCTCCAGCGGCAGCGCGACGCCGAGCCGGGCCCGCAGCCGTACGACGAACTGGGTGGCCAGCAGCGAGTGCCCGCCCAGCTCGAAGAAGTTGTCGAGCGCCCCGATCGGCCGGATGCCGAGCAGCTCGGTCCACAGCTCGGCCACGCACTCCTGCCCGGGCGTGCTCGGGGCGACGTACGCCGTGCTGAGCGCCGGCCGGTTGCCGGCGTCGACGGGCGGGGGCGCCGGCGGGTCGTCCGGGGACGGCGGGGCGGGCACGGGCTGGGCCGGGCCGGTCTGCGCGACCGGATCCACCCAGTAGCGGTGCCGCTCGAAGGGGTAGCCGGGCAGCGCCAGGCGGGTGCGTGGGCCACCGTGGAACGCTCGCCAGTCGACCTGCGCACCGGACAGCCACAGACGGCCGACCGCGTCGAGCATGGTGGTGAGGTCGTCGGCGTCGCTGCGCGGATGCCGCATCGTCGCCACCACCTGCCCGGGTCGCAGTCCGGCCAACCGGGCCAGGCCACCGAGGGTGTGCCCGGGGCCCAGCTCCGCGAGGACGACGTCCTGCTCGGCGAGCAGCGCGGCCGACTCGGCGAACCGGACCGGCTCCCGCATGTGCCGCACCCAGTAGGCGGGGTCGGTGACCTGCCCGGGGGTGACCGGGCCGCCGGTCAGGTTGGTCAGGTACGGGCGGTCCGGCTCGTGGTAGGTCACCCGGCGCGCGTGGTCGGCGAACTCGTCGAGCACCGGATCGAGCAGGGGGGAGTGGTAGCCGCGGGTGACCCGCAGCGGCCGGCAGTCGACCCCGTCGGCGCTCAACCTCCGGCGTAGCTCCTCGATCGCCTCCGGCGCGCCGGACAGCACACACAGCTCGGGTCCGTTGACGGCGGCCAGCGCCAGGCCCCCCGTCAGCAGCCCGGCCACCGCGGCCTCGGGCAGGCTCACCGCGAGCATCGCCCCGGCGGGGGTCCGCTCGACCGCGGCACCGCGGGCGCTCACCAGCCGTAGCGCGTCGGGCAGGGAGAAGACGCCGGCGAGGCACGCCGCGACGTACTCGCCGAGGCTGTGGCCCACCATCAGGTCCGGGGTGATCCCGCGGGCGAGCAGCGACCGGGCGAGGGCGTACTCGGTGACGAACAGCGCGGGCTGGATCAGCCGCGGCCGTGCGAGCAGCCGCTCCGCCTCCGGGTGGCCGTCGGGCGCCGGGCACAGCAGCGTCCGCAGGTCGAGGCCCAGGTCGTCGCGGAGCAGGTCGGCGCACTCGTCGACCACCGACCGGTAGGTCGGCTCGGTGCGGTACAGGCCGGCGCCCATCGCCACGTGTTGGGCGCCGTGCCCCGGGAAGGCGAACACCAGCGCCCGCCGGCCGCCGGGATGGGCGCCGGTGAACTGCCGCTGCGGCGCGTCGAGGGCGACCAGCGCGTCGGCGCGGTCCGCCGGGACGAGGAAACGCCGGTGGGCCATCGGCTGGCGCCGGGCCAGGTTGGCCGCCACGTCGGCGAGGTCCGCCTCCGGGTGCGCGGCGAGCCAGTCGCGGAGCTGGCGCGTCTGCCGCTCCAGCGATTCGACGGTACGTGCCGACACGGTCAACAGGTGCGGCCCGGTGGCCGGCGTGGCCGGTGCCACGGCGGCCGTCGCCGGCGGCTCCTCCAGCACGACGTGGGCGTTCGTGCCGCCCATGCCGAATGAGCTGACCCCCGCCCGGCGCGGGCCGTCACCGGGCCACGGCCGGGCGGTGTCGTTGAGGTAGAACGGGCTGCTCGCGAAGTCGATCGCCGGGTTGGGTCGGCTTACGTTGATGGTCGGCGGCAGCGTACGGCTGTACAGCGCCATGACCGTCTTGAGTAGGCCGGCCACACCGGCCGCGGCGTCGGTGTGCCCGATGTTGGCCTTTGCCGAGCCGAGGGCGCAGAAGCCCTGCTCGTCCGTGCCCCGTCGAAACGCCTCGGTCAGGGCGGTCACCTCGATGGGGTCGCCGAGGCTGGTGCCCGTGCCGTGCGCCTCGACATAGCTCACCGAGCGGGGGTCCACACCCGCCGACGCGAGGGCACTGCTGATCACCGCGACCTGGCCGTCGACACCCGGCGCGGTGTAGCCGGTGCGGCGGGCGCCGTCGTTGTTGATCGCGGAACCACGGATCACGGCGTAGACGGTGTCGTTGTCCGCGACCGCGTCCTCCAGCCGCTTGAGCGCGACGATGCCGACCCCGCTGGAGGCGATGCTGCCGCGCGCGTCGGCGCTGAACGGGCGGCAGTGTCCGTCCGGGGAGTACACGCCGCCGTCGTGGTACAGGTAACCGCGCCGCTGCGCCGGGAAGACGCTGACCCCGCCGGCCAGGACCAGGTCCGACTCGCCGGTCAGCAGGCTCTGCCGGCCGAGGTGCACGGCCACCAGCGAGGTCGAACAGGCCGTGGCCACGGTGACGGCGGGGCCGGTCAGGTCGAGTTTGTAGGCGACCCGGCTGAGCAGGAAGTCCTTGTCGTTGCTGATGGACAACTGGTGCTCGCCGATGGTGTGCATCAGCTCCGGGTGGCCGCTCAGGTGGTCGAGCAGGTACGTGCTGCGACCCGATCCGGCGAACAGGCCGATCCGGCCGGCGTGGCCGGACGGGTCGTAGCCCGCGTGTTCCAGCGCGTGCCACGCGCACTCCAGCAGCATCCGGTGCTGCGGGTCGAGGGTCTGCGCCTCCCGGGGTGTGATGCCGAAGAAGGCCGCGTCGAACTCGTCTATCCCGGGCAGCCAGGTGCCGGAGCGCACGTATGCGGGGTCGTCGAGCCGGGTCGGGTCCGCCCCGTCTGCCAGCATCTCCTCGACGGTGAACTCCCGTACCGACTCCACCCCGGCGCGGATGTTGTGCCAGTACTCGTCGATGCTCCGCGCGCCGGGGAAGCGACAGGCCATGCCGACGACGGCGATCAGGCCGCTTGGCTGGTCGGTCGTGCCGGTTCGTGCCCGAGCGGGGTGGGCCAGCGTGGCGGGGGCGGCCGGAGCGGCCGTGCCGGTGGTGGCGGCGGTGAGGAACGTCGCCAGGGACTCGACGGTGGGGTTGCGGAACAGGTCGGTGACCGTGACGACGTCCCCGAGCCGTTCCTGGAGCCGTTTCAGGACGGCCAGCAGGCGCATCGAGTGCCCGCCGAGGTCGAAGAAGTTGTCCCGCGTCCCGACGTGCCCGACGCCGAGCACGTCGCGCCAGACGTCCACGACCAGCCGCTCCAGGCCGATCCGGGCGGCGTCCCATTGCACCGCTCCGGGTCCGGCGGGTGCGGTCGGCGGTCGTTCGGTCGCCGGTCGCTCCGGTTCAGCGGCCACGCGCTGCCGTGGCGCGTCCGGACCGGGGGCGGGCAGCGCGGCGACGTCCACCTTGCCGTTGCGGGTCAGCGGCAGCGCGTCGAGGAAGACGAACGCGGCCGGCACCAGGTAGGGCGGCAGCTCGGCGGTGAGCGCCGCGCGCAGGCCCGCCGCGTCGGTCCCGCCGGCCACGTATGCGACCAGTCGCGGGTCGTCGGGGTCGTCGCGGCGCAGCTGCACCGTGACGTCGCTGCCCGGGCGGCACCGTCGGACGGCGGCCTCGATCTCGCCGCACTCGATCCGGTAACCGCGCAGCTTGACCTGGTTGTCGGTGCGCCCCAGGTATTCGAGGTTGCCGTCCGGGCGCAGGCGTACCAGGTCGCCGGTGCGGTACAACCGCGCGCCGGCGACGGACGAGAAGGGGTGCGGGACGAACCGCGCCGCCGTGACGGTGGGCTGGTGCAGGTAGCCGCGCGCCACGCCGGCCCCGCCGACGTACAGCTCGCCGATCACGCCCACCGGGACGGGGTTGCGCCAGGCGTCCAGCACGTACAGCTCGGTGTTGGCGATCGGCCGTCCGATCGGGACGGACCCGTCGGACGGCGTGTCCGCGTCGACCTCGTACGCGGCGCAGCCAACCACGGTCTCCGTCGGCCCGTACTCGTTGACCAGCGCGGTGCCCGGGGCGTACGCCCGCCAGGCCGCCACCTGGTCGGCGCGCAGGTTCTCGCCGCCGATCACGAAGCACCGGGTGCGGTCGGCCATCTCGGCGGGGCCGAGCTGGTGGCTGACGAGGTCGAGCTGGGCCGGCGTGATCTTGACCAGGCCGAACGCCGGCCGCTGGCGGCGCAGTGCCTCGCCGAGCGCCTCCGGGCCGAGGTGTTCCCCGATCATCAGCACGGTGGCCCCGCTGGCGAGCGGCACCAGCAGGCTCGTGACGGTCAGGTCGAACCCGACCGACGAGTGCAGCGGGACGGTGTCCCCGGGGCGCAGCCGGTAGGCCTGGGCGGCCCAACGAACGTAGTTGCCGACGCCCCGATGGGTGACCATGACACCCTTGGGACGGCCGGTGGACCCGGAGGTGTGGATCACGTACGCGAGGTCGTCCGCCGTGGGCATCGGTCGCCGCCGCGGCCGCCGCCGCGGGCCGGCGGCCTCCCGACCCGCTCCGCTGCGCGCAACCGGCGTGTCCAGGTCGGGAACCAGCAGCGCCACGCCGTCGGGCACCAGGTGCGCCAGCTCCGCGCAGGTGAGCACGACCGGCGTGGCCGTGTCGTCGATCAGATACCGCAGCCGGGCGGGTGGGTTCGCCGGATCCATGGGTACGTAGGCCGCGCCGGCTCGCAGCGCGGCGAGCACCGCCACCACGAACGGGACAGCGCGGGGCAGCAGCACACCCACCAGGCTGCCGACGCCGACGCCCCGCCCGCGCAGTGTCTCCGCCAACGCCTCGGCCGTCGTGTGCAGCTCGTCGTAGCTCAGCGCGCGGTCCCCGTCGGTCACCGCCACCGCGTCGGGGTCGTGGCGTGCCTGCCGTTCGATCAGCACGTGGACCAGATCGTCGGGTCCGGTGGGCGTGGCCGTGTCGTTCGCCTCCACGACGAGCTGGTGGTACTCGTCGGGGGTGAGCATCGCGGCCGAGCCGACCGGTGCGTCCGGATCGGCCAGCAGCGAGCGCAGCAGCGTCTGGAAGTGGCCGGCGAGACGCGTCATCGTGTCGGCGTCGAACAGATCGGTGCGGTACTCCACCACGGTCCGTACGCCGTCGGCGTTCTCCCGGACCGAGACGGTGAGGTCGAACTTGGCGGTGCTGGCGGGCACCTCGATGGGAGTGACCTCGAGGCCGTCGAGGGTGGGCGGTGCGGCCTCGCGGCCGTACACGAACATCACCTGGAACAGCGGGGTGAAGCCGGGTCGGCGGGCCGGGCGCAGCGACTCCAGCAGCGTCGCGAAGGGAAGCTCGCGGTTGTCCAGAGCCTCCAGGGCTGCGCTGCGGACCCGTCGCAGCAGCGTCTCGAACGACGGGTCGTCGTCCAGTCGGGCCCGGACGGCGACGGTGTTGAGCAGCAGCCCGACGAGCTTCTGCGCCTCGGCCCGTCGCCGATTCGCCACCGGTGTGCCGATCACGACGTCGTCCTGCCCCGTCCAGCGGGCCAGCAGGACGTGCAGCGTCGCCAGCATGACCATGTACGGGGAGGCGCCGACGCGGCGGCACAGTGCCAGCAGCCCGTCGGCGGGCACGTCCAGCGGGAACGACAGGGTGGCCCCCGCGCCGGACGGCACCTCGGGCCGGGGGCCCCGGGTGGGCAGCTCCAGGGTGGCGGGCGCGTCGGCGAGCTGCGTGTGCCAATGGTCGCGTTGCGCGGCTGCCTGAGCCCCGTTCAGCCAGTCGTGCTGCCACGCGGCGTGATCGCGTAGGTCGACGGTGACCGGGTCGAGGGCCGCCGCTCGTCCGGCGCGATGCGCGGCGTAGAGCCGTTCCCACTCGTCGTGCAGGATGCCGAGTGACCACTCGTCGATGGCGACGTGGTGAAACGTCAGCAGGAGGACGTGCTCGTCCGCCGCGCAGCGCAGCAGGCTCGCGCGCAGCACCGGTCCGCGTCGCAGATCGAGCGGGATGCGCGTCTCCGCGTGCATCCGGGCCGGTATCTCCTGGTCGCGTTGCCACGCGGGCAGCCCACTCAGGTCGTACACCCGCAACAGCCCCGGCTGTGGCTCCTGGACGACCTGGACCAGGGGCGGCGTCGCGTCGTGGACCTCCGTCGGCCCCGCCGGCGTGTCGTCGGGCGCCAGGGTGGTACGCAGCGCGGCGTGCCGGGCCACCAGCGCGTCGAGCGCCGCGGCCAACGCCGCCACGTCCAGCGGCCCGCGGAGCCGGTACGCCAGCGGCACGAGATAGCTGGCCGGATCGGGGTCGAGGCGGCTCAGCGACCACATCTGGCGTTGCTCGTGGGTGGCCGCGACCGGATCGCCGGCCGGGTCGCGCCAGCGCGGCACGACCGGAGTCACCTGCCGGGGCCTCATGACGTCGGTCATCGTGTCCGCCTCCTTCCTGGTGCCAGCAGCGGCTGGGCGGCCACCGACGCGGCGGTCCGGTCCCAGCAGTGGCTCGGGACCTCGCATCCGAACCTGCTGTGACGGTTGGTCGACGTGGTCGGCGGCACCGGTGGAGCGGCCGCGGCGATGGTGCGGGGATGGTGCTGTCCGACCGACCGGTCGCCCCGCGGCTCGAAGCTACCTATGTCGGTGACGGCGACCAGTCGTTCATGCGACAGCTGTCGCTCTTCCGATGCGATTGCCTGTCACATGATTGCACTGGTGATCTTTGATGGGATCCACAGATCGTGTCGGGCGTCGATGCGTTCGGTGCGGCTCGTTGCGCGTTCGTCCACTGCCGCCGGTCGCACGGGTCGAAACCGTGCACGGTGCTCGACTGGATGACGGAACTCCGGTACGAGACGGCTGCCGGCATCAATGTGTGTCGAATCGGTTCGTGTCGATGATCGGGCACTAAATTGCCGCATCCACGCATTTTTGCCAGTGACCGAAGCTGATCCCTTTTACGAAAGGCCAGCCTGAATGGCCAGAATGGCGGCCCGTACGCGGTCGCGGCTGCCGGTCTTCGCCAGCACGTTCGCGACGTGGGTCTTGACCGTGCTCATCGACAGATGGAGACTCTTCGCGATCTCGTCGTTGTTGAGCCCGGCGCCGATCAACGTGAGCACGTCGGTCTCGCGCGCGGTCAGCTGGTAGGCGGCGAGGTTCACCCGGGTGGCCGGGCCGGTCGACCGTACGCGTTCGAGCACCGCGCCGGTGATCTCGGCCGAGAGGATCGCGCCGCCGGCCGCGACCGTGCGCACGGCGGACAGGAGGTCCTGGGCGCTACTGCGTTTCAGGAGGAATCCACGCGCTCCGGAGGCGATGGCGTCCAGGACGTACGCGTCATCGTCGAAGGTGGTGACGATGATGACGGCCGGGGCGTGGGGGATCGCGGCCATCTCCCGGGTGGCGTGCAGGCCGTCCAGTACCGGCATGCGGATGTCGACCAGGGCGACGTCGATGCGGGGATCGCGCCGGACGGCATCGAGGAGCTGGCGCCCGTCCGCGGCCTCTGGGCTGCGCACCCATTGCCCGATTGCGGTGACCACCTGCACAGTCTCGATGATCCGCCCCGGGTCGGCCAGGTACCCGGGTACCAGCTCAACCAGTACCCCGGTACCGCGGCCGTACCGAGGTCGGCACCCCGGTACGTTCCGCCGAGCGGCCTGCGAATCGCACGCTGCCGGGGTGACTCTCGTTGACTCTCCGGCCGCCCTGCGGGTCGGCCCGCTCCGCACCGTCGCCAACTACATCACCATCATCCGGACGCTCGCCGCCGTCACACTCGGCATCGTCGCCCTCGTCTCCGGTTCGGTCGCCCTGATCGCGGTGGCGTACGGCGTCTACTGGGTCGGTGACATGCTCGACGGCCTGGCCGCGCGGTGGCTCGGCCAGGAGACCCGGGCCGGTGCCGTCCTCGACATCGTGAGCGACCGGGCGTGCACCGCCGTGCTCTGTGTGGGCCTGGTCGCCCTGGTGCCGGATGTCTCGTTGGTCGCCATGGTGTTCCTGCCGTCGTTCATGGTCCTGGACACGATGCTGTCGCTGGTGTTCCTGTGCTGGCCGGTGAACAGCCCCAACGACTTCCATGTCGTCGACCGGCGGGTGTGGGCGTTGAACTGGTCGCCGCTGGCGAAGGCGGTCAACACCGCCGGGGTCATCGGTGCCGTGGCGATCGGCCGGTACTCGGTGGCGGTGGTCGTGGCACTGGCGGTCCTCGCGGTGAAGGCGTGGTCCGCGGTGGCGGTGGCCAGGCTGCTCAGCCGGGACGGCCGGGCGTGAGCGGTGTCGTGCAGGCCGCGGCCGCACTCGGATACGGTTTCGCGTCGGCCCTTGTCCCGGTGGTCAACGCGGAGGCCTACGCCGTGGTCGCCGGGCGGGCGGGCGGGTACGCCGTGATCGCCGTGCTCGCCCTGGCGGTCGGGCAGACCGCCGGGAAGCTCCTGCTGTTCGAAGCCGCTCGGCGGGGAGGCGGCCGGTTGGCCCGGCGGCTGGCACGACGCAACCAGTCGCGGAGCGTGGCCGCCCGGGTCGCCCGGTGGGCCGAGCCCGTACGGCGTTGGCTCTCGCACCGCCGCACCGGCCTGCCGACGGTGCTCCTCTCCGCCGCCGTCGGCGTCCCACCACTCGCCCTGGTCAGCACCGCGGCCGGAACCGCCGGCCTGCGGCACCGGGAGTTCGCCGCCGCATGCCTGCTCGGACGCGTCGTCCGGTTCGCCATCCTCGCCCTGCCGTCGGCCCTTGCGTGACCCCGACCGCAACCGCGTCCCGCAGCCGGCATCCGGCCCCGCCGCGGGCCCGATCCTGGTGATCGAGCCCGGGCGGGACCGGATGCCCCGATCTGCTCCCGTTACCTCCTGCGCCCCGACTGCCGGGATGATCTGACGATCAGCCGAAGCAGGTGGGCACCGGGGGTGAGCTCGGTGTGCAGTTGGTGGGCCGGTTGCCGGTGATGGCGGACTTCTGGTCCACGGTGACCTGGCCGCCGTCGTTGAAGATCCCACCGGGTGCCAGGGTGGAGATGTTCTCGGTGACCTTGGTTTCGGTCAGGTTGAGCGTGTTGTTGTTGTAGATCCCGCCGCCCTGCGAGCTCGAGCCCACGGCCCTGTTCCGCTCGACGGTGCTGCGCCGCAGGACGACGGTGCCGCTGCCGTTGTAGATGCCACCGCCGTGTTCGATGGTGCTGTTCGTGCTGGCGGTGTTCTCGCTGATCCGACTCTCCTCGGCCACGAACTCGCCGATCTGGTTGAAGACGCCGCCGCCGCGCTGCCCGGCCTCGTTGTGGTGGACGTTGCCGTGCTTGAGGTGGAAGACGCCATCGGTGAAGATTCCGCCGCCCTCGCTGCCGGCCCGGTTGTCGTTCACCTCGATGTTCTTGATCTCGGTGGTGGAGTTGATCCCGCCGCGGATGCCGCCGCCGCGGAAACCCGCGGTGTTGTTGTCCACGCGCACGTTGTCGAGGACGGCGTTGCGGCTGTTCGACAGCCCGCCACCGGCGCCACCGATCGGCAGGACGTTGACGACCCCGATCGTGTTGTTGTAGCTCAGTCTGGTGTTCCGCACGGTGAGGTTGCCGTTGTTGAAGACGCCCCCGCCGTCGAACACGGCACTGTTGTTGCTGATGGTGCTCTCGCCGTCCCCGTGCTTGTCCTTGTCCTTGTCCTTGCCGTCCCGGTCCTTGCCGTGGTCGCTCCGGCCGAGGATCTTCGTGACGCCAAAGTTGGCGATACCGCCACCCGGGCCGTTGGTGTGGTTGTAGACCACGTCGGTGTTCTCGATGGTGGCCTTGCCGCCGACGTCGATCCGGATGCCACCGCCGCCGGCACCGACCCCACCGTTGGCCTGGCCGCCCTTGATGGTGACGTCGCGCAGCGTCAGGTCTCCACCGGTGCCGACCTCGAGGATCCGGAACGGCGTGGCGTTGGCCGCGCGGACGATGGTGGACCCGTTGCCGTCGATGGTGACCGGCTGGGTGATGATCGGCAGGCCAACGGCACCGAAGGGCACGGGGGGAGGGGGCGCGGACCTCGTGAGCGTGTAGGTGCACTTTTCGGCGAGTCGCAGCTTCGCCCCGTTGCTGGCGTTCGCGTGGACGATCGCCGCGATCAGCTCGTCGGCGCCGCAGGACACGGTCCGGACATCGTCGCCCCTGCCCTCCCTGTTGTCCTTGTCCTTCTGGTGGTCCTTGTCGTCGCGGCCGCCCGGATCCCGTCCTCCCTTGTCCTCCCCGCCGGACCGGCTGTCGTCGGCCACGAGCTGCGTTCCGGCGTTCGACAGGCCGGGGCCACCGGATCCGAATACTCCGCTCACTCCCGCCGGCCCGACGACGGCCATGCCGGCCACCCCGGTCAGTCCGGCCACCCCGGCGACGACCCAGCGCATCCGCCGCCTCGTGGGCGGACGTGGCTGATCTGCCGCTGCTTCGCTGATGTTCGGGTGTAGATAGTTGGACATCGAGCTACCCAGCCCTTCTCCGTACACCATGTCCCTGCACGGCACTTCGGTGCAGAAAAGCGACAAATCGGTTGCCGCCACCAAGGGGAACGTAGCTGAGCGTTCTTCGCATCAACCGGGCGTATGCGAAAAAACTCTACATTCGGTGCAGACCATCGCCGACCGGCTGCCTCGACAGGTGGATCGCTAGCGCGTCGAGGGCTCGGCGGGGAGGCGGTCGCCGGCGGGTGCCGGGGCGGCGTCGATCGGCAGGTCGCGCAGTCCGCGGATCGGAGTCGACAGGTAGATGATCGGGGACAGCACGGTGAGCGCCCCGAAGATCAATAGGGTGGTTCGGGCCCCGAGCGGCCCGGCCAGGACGCCGGCGAGCAGGCCGCCGAGCGGGATGGCGCCCCAGGAGACGAACTTGACCGTGGCGATCACCCGGGACAGGAGATGCGGCGGGCTGGCGAGCATCCGGTACGTGCGGGTGGTCACGCTGAGTACCACCGAGGAGCCGGCGAAGATGAGGTTGCCGACGGCGAAGGCGAGGTAGGCGGCGGTGCCGGTGCCCAGCGGAATGACGAGCGCGCCGATCACGCCGACGAAGGCCGCGATGATCAGGCCGCGTGCGGTGCCGACCCGATCGGTGAACCGGGTCGTCAGTGTCGCGCCGATGAGCGTGCCGAGGCCGTCGGCGGCGAGCAGCAGCCCGACCATGACCGGCGGTGCGTGCAGGTCGCGCACCAGGTAGTAGGGGAAGAGGGCCAGCATCGCGCCGCAGATGAAGTTGGTCGCGGTGGCGTCCCACATGGCCGGGCCGATGATCGGGTGTCGGACCACGAAATGCCAGCCCTCGCGGATCATCCTGACCATCGGTGGCCGCTCGACCGGCCGCTGGACCGTGCGCTCGGGAAGGGTGCGCAGCAGCACGGCGGAGATCAGATAGCTGACGGTGTCCACGAACAGCGTCGGTACCGCGCCCAGCAGCTGCACCGTGAGCCCGCCCAGGGACGGCCCGCCCAGCTGGGTGGCGGCATGCGTGCCGGAGTTGAGGCTGTTGCGCGCCTGCAACTGCGCGGCCGGCACGATCTCCGGCAGGAAGGTCTGGTTCGCCACGTCGAACAGCACGTTGGCGAAGCTCACGACCAGGGCGACCGCGACCAGCTGGGCCACCGTGAGGGTGTCGAACCACCAGGCCAGGGGGACGGACGCGATGGCGAGGGCCCGGATCAGATCCAGGGTGACCTGCATGCCGCGCAGCGGCACGCGCTGCACGACCACTCCCGCCGGCAGGCTGATCAGAAGGTACGCGAGATAGCCGGCCGCCGTGATCAGGCCCATCTCGAAGACCGACGCGTCCAGCACGGTGAGCGCGGTCAGCGGCAGGGCCACCGCGCCGATCGCCGAGCCGAGGTGGCTGGTCGTGCCGGCGATCCACCAGCGCCAGAAGACATTGAGTTCCATAATGGAACTCACTGTACCGGCGGATGTGGGATCGGTCGACCCCGCCGGACCGATGCCGATGACCGGGCCGCCGATCCGTTGCCACCTGCTGAACCGGAAGCGGCTCACTCCACCTTGGTGAGGAGCGGTTTGCCCTTCTCGACGAGGTAGGTGGCCAGCTCGACCGCGATGCCGTCGCCGACGTTCCGCGCCTGGTGATGCACCCCGTACGGCACGGTGAGAGCATCGCCGGCGTTGCACACCACCGGCGGCTGGCCCGCAAGGGTGTATTCCAGCGACCCCTGAAGAACGCAGATGATCTCTTCGCCCGGATGGAAGTGCGTGAACGGGGGTGAGTCGGGCGTGAACTCCACCCGCGTCTGGATGACCTCGCGTCCGGGGATGCTGAGATCGTGTTTCTGCAGACCGATGCGCCACAGTCCCGGTGCGCTCTCCACCGCCGTCGGACTGATGCCCCTGGGTCGATCTTTCCCACTCATCGCGGTCTCCTGTACGCCGTCGTACGGACGGTCACCACATCGTCTCGACCATAGGTGGCCCCCGAACCGTCAAGGGCACGGTTGCCCAAACACGGACGTCCAGCACCGCCGCGTTGGGCGTCGTATGGTGCCGCCATGGCATCTCCGGTCTGGGTCGACGGCGCGGCGTACGAGGCATACGTCGGTCGGTGGAGCCGGCTCGTCGCGGCGGAGTTCGTGCGCTGGCTCGACCTGCCGGCCGGGCTGCGCTGGCTCGACGTGGGCAGCGGCACCGGCGTGCTGACCTCGGCGGTGCTGACGACCGCGCGAGCGCGGCAGGTCACCGGCGTGGACCCCGCCGAGGGTTTCGTGGCGCAGGCGCGTACCCGGGTCAGCGACCCGCGGGCCGTCTTCGCGGTCGGCGACGCCCGAGCACTGCCGCTGCCGGACGGCGCCGTCGACGTGATCGTGAGTGGGCTGGTGCTGAACTTCGTACCCGAACCGGCGCGGGCGGTGGCGGATTTCGCCCGGGTGGCCGCCCCCGGCGCGGTGGTGGCCGCGTACGTCTGGGACTACGCCGAGGGGATGGAGATGATGCGGCACTTCTGGGACGCGGCCGGCGCGCTCGATCCCGCCGCGGTGGCGCGCGACGACGGGCGCCGCTTCTCGCTCTGCCGGCCGGAGACGCTGCGCACCCTGTGGCGCGACGGCGGGCTGACCGATGTGTCGGTGGAGGCGATCGACGTGCCGACGGTCTTCACCGACTTCGCCGACTACTGGACCCCGTTCCTCGGCGGGCAGGGCTCGGCCCCGGCCTACCTGGCCTCGTTGGCCGAGCCCGACCGGGTAGCCCTGCGGGATCTGCTCGCCGCCCGGCTGCCGCACGGCCCCGACGGGTCGATCCGGCTGACGGCCCGCGCGTGGGCGGTCCGCGGCACCCGGGCGAGCACGTCCAGGTCGCCGGCGTAGCCGGGCCGCCGCGGCCAGGGCCTGCGGCGCCGACATCCGGGTGTACGACCGCCTCGGCACGTCCGGGCACCACCAGTGGGCCGATCATGTCGACAATGGAGCCATCTTTCCCGACCGAGGAGCGCCGGTGGCTGTCGGACTTGATCAGGCTGACAAGATCGCCAGCGTGGTCGGCGCCTCGGTGGCGCTGATCGCGCTGATCGTCACGCTTCGATCGGCGAGACGTCAGCCGCCCGCACACCCGTCACCCCACCTCGGCCACCCCGACGGGGGTCCGCCACGGGCACGTGGCCGTGGCACCACGCCGATGGCGCTGATCGTCGGGCTGGCGGTCGCGGTGTTCTGCGCCGCCTCGTCCTGGGCCGTCATCCACGCCGCGATGCGATTCGTCGATGACGGGGACGGCGGCATCTCCGCCGGCAAGCCGACCTCCCCGTCGACGAGTTCCAGCGGCACCCCCTCGTCGGCCGGACCGGCCGACGCCCCGGTGTTGTGGAAGGGCGAGATCCGCCTTGATTCCACGCCGCGCGACTTCGACCAGGAACCGCCGGCGCGGGGAAACACCAGCACCGACCTCAACTCCGACGGGTATCTCAACGGCTCGGTGTACAACAAGTTCTGGGGGCGGGCGGTGGTGTTGTGGTCAGGGCCGGCGGAGCCCACCCGGGACGGCTGCGCCGCCCGGTTGCAGACCCACGGCGTGCAGCAGGTGAGCATCGATAGCCGCAGTCGGGTGTGCCTGGAGACCAACCGGGGCCGGATCGTGTTCATCACGGTGCTGCGCCGCGACGGTGACGACGGGTACGCCGCCCAGGCGACGCTGTGGAGTTCGAGCTGAGGAATTCGACCAGCCGCCGCGGTCGTCCAGCTACGCCGGCGGCTCGACCGCCTCGAGGAGTACCTCCAGCACGTGCCGGTACGGCTGCCCGGTGGCCCGGCTCATGCCCATCTCGCAGGTGCGGTTGCAGGAGGCGTACGCGTCGTGGTCGCGCTGGTTGACCTCGGCGGCCTGGGCCGCGGTGGCGCCGGCGGTGACCTCGGGATGCAGCAGTCCCCGGTCGCCGGCGAAGGCGCAGCATCCCCAGCTGTCCGGCACGGTCACGGTGTCGGCGACCGCCCGGGCCACCGCGCGCAGGTCGTCGATGCCGCCGAGGTGCACGGTGGAGCAGGTGGGGTGCAGGGCCAACGAGCCCAACCGTCGGGGCTCGGGCAGCGCCGGCAGCAGGTGCTCGGCGGTGAAGGTCACGCTGTCGACGAAGCGCAGAGCGCCGTACCGCGCCCGGTCCTCCTCGGCCAGCGCGTCGGTCAGCTGGCTCAGCCCGTGGGTGCAGGACGACGCGTCACACACGATGGGCAGCCGACCCTCGTCGCTGGCGGTCCAGAGGGCGGCCAGCGTGCGCTCGGCCATCTCCCGGTGACCGGCGGGGAAGCCCTTGGACTGCCACGGCGTGCCGCAGCACAGGCCGGCCGTGCCGGCCGGTACGACGATCGGCACCCCGGCCAGGTCGCACAGGCGCAGGAACGCCGCCGCCGAGCCGCCGGACGCGCCGTCCTCCGGTGCGAAGATGCTGCCGATGCAGGCCGCGAAGAACACCGCCTGGGCGTCCGCCGGGGTGCGGGGTCCGGGGCGGGGAGCGCCGGCGCGCGGCATGTCGTCGCTCCACTGTGGTACGAGTTCGGTGGCGCCGAACCCACGGAGCACGCCAGTGGCGGCGCGGGTCACCGGTGTCGGCACGACATGTGCGGCGTTCAGCCCCACTCGGACGCCTGCGACGGCGGCCTTCCAGTGCCGCGCGGTGCTTCGGGCGGTGCGCTGGGCGAAGGGGCTGTGCCGCTCGGCGCGCAGCCGCTTCATCGCCGCGCCGGTGTCGATGCCGACCGGGCAGGCGGTGACGCACAGGCTGTCGGCGGCACAGCTGTCCACCGCGGCGTACTCGTAGTCGGTGGTCAGCTCCCGGCGGCGCTCCTCGTCGCCGGCCGCGGTGGCGAGGGCGATCTGCCGTTGCAGGACGATGCGCTGCCGGGGGGTGGTGGTGACGTCGGCGGTGGGGCAGACCGGCTCGCAGTAGCCACACTCGACGCAGGAGTCCAGCTCGGGGTCGACCGTCGGGACGGCCTTGAGCTGCCGCAGGTGCACGGTCGGGTCGTCGTTGAGCAGTACGCCGGGGTTGAGCAGGCCGCTCGGATCGCACAACCGCTTGAGTTCGCGCATCACGTCGTACAGTTCGTCGCCGTACTGGCGGCGGACGAAGGGGGCCATCGCCCGGCCGGTGCCGTGCTCCGCCTTGAGTGTTCCGCCCTCGGCCAGCACGAGGTCGACCATGTCGTCGGTGAACCGGGCGTAGCGGTCGATCTCGGCCGGTGTGTCGAAGGACTGGGTCAGCATGAAGTGCAGGTTGCCGTCGCGGGCGTGTCCGAAGATCACCGCGTCCGGGTAGCCGTGCCGGTCGAACAGGCGGATCAGCCCGTCGCAGGTGCCGGTCAGGCGCGGCATCGGCACCGCGATGTCCTCCAGCAGCGCCGTGGTGCCGGGCGGGCGGGCGCCGGCGACCGCGGTGTACAGGCCCTTGCGCAGGTGCCACAGTGCGGCCCGTTCGCGCGGGTCGTGGGTCAGCTCGGTGCCGGTGACGGCGGGCAGCCGGTCGAGCACGTGCCGGGCGTCGGCCAGTGTCTCGGCCAGCCGCTCCGCGCTGTCCTCGGCGAACTCCACCAGCAGCGCGGCGTGCCCGGTGACCGTCAGCCCGCGCAGGGCCGGGCTCGCGTCCGGGTCGCGCTGGCTGACCCGCAGTGCGGCCGCGTCGAGCAACTCGGCGGTACGGGCGCCGGCGGCGAGCAGGGCGGGCAACGCGTCGGTGGCGGCGCTGAGGCCGGGCAGGATCAGCAGGCCGGTGGCGGCGTGCTGGTGGATCTCGACGGTACGGAAGACGGCCTCGGCCACGAAGCCGAGCGTGCCCTCGCTGCCGATCATCAGGTGGGCCAGCATCTCGACCGGGCTGTCGTGGTCGAGCAGCGAGTTCAGCCCGTACCCCATGGTGTTCTTCATGGCGAACAGCCGCTCGATGGTGGCGCGCGACAGCGGTGTGGAGCGCACCCGGTCGCGCAGCCGCAGCAGCCCGGCGTGCAGTTCGGGCTCATCGGCCCGCAGCCGGTCGTCGGCGTCGCGCGCGCCGGAGTCGACGACGGTGCCGGACGGGAGGACGAAGCGCAGCGATTCCATGGTGCGGTACGCGTTGTCGGTGGTGCCGCAGGTCATCCCGCTGGAGTTGTTGGCCACCATGCCACCGACCGTGCAGGCGGCCTCGCTGGCCGGGTCCGGGCCGAGCCGGCGCCGGTAGCGGGCCAGCCGGGCGTTGGCCTGCCGGATCGTCAGACCCGGCTGCAGCCGGATGCGGCGGCCGTCGTCGAGCACCTCGGCGTGCCGCCAGTCGGTGCGGACGTCGACGAGCACGCCCGCGCCGCCGGCCTGCCCGGCGAGGCTGGTGCCGCCGCCGCGCAGGGTCAGCGGCACGCCGGCCTCCCGGGCGCCGGCCATCAGCGCCCCCACCTCGGCGGCCGAGGTGGCGCGGACCAGGGCCTGCGGCTCGAACAGGTACGGCGAGGCGTCGTGTGCCGCCGCCAGCCTGCGGGGCAGCTCGGTGCTGGCCCGGGTCGGATCGTCGAGGCGTGCGCGCAGCAGCTCGGCGACCTCGCGGGCGCGGGCGCCGGCCGCGGTTGGCGCGGGTACTCCTACGACGGGTCTCATGGGCGGGTCCTCCCGAACGGGGCGGTCAGTAGGCGACGATCAACCGGTCGGGGGCGGTGTCGACCGGCGGCGGCAGCCGCAGCGGCTGGCGGCCGGGGGTGATGCTGCCCAGCACGGAGGGGTGCCGCGCGCCGGTGCCCGACGGCAGGGTGCCCGGCAGCCCGTGCACGGTCAGGTAGCCCAGCAGCGCGAAGGCCAGCGCCTCCTTGGCGTCGGACGCGACACCCACCTCGTCGCTGGACGACAGGTCGACGCCCGGCAGCTCGTCGGCGATCATGCGCATCAGCGTCGGGTTGTGGGCGCCGCCGCCGGAGACGACGAGCCGGGTGACGCCGTGGTCGTGGCAGGCGCCGGCCACCGTGACCGCCGTCAGCCGGGTCAGCGTGGCCAGCACGTCCTGCGGGTCCGGCGTGGGCGCGTCGGCGAGGGCGGCGAGCAGGTAGGGAAGGTGGAACAACTCCTTCCCGGTGCTCTTCGGGCCGGGCAGCCGGTAGTACGGCTCGTCGAGCAGCCGCCGCAGCAGTGCCGGGTTCACCTGCCCGGCGGCCGCCCCGCGCCCGTCCCGGTCGTACTCCTCGGTGCCCCCGCTGAAGTGGCGTACGGCGGCGTCGAGCAGCGCGTTGGCCGGCCCGGTGTCGAACGCGAGAGCGTCCGCGTCCGGCGCGACGACGGTGATGTTGGCGATGCCGCCCAGGTTCAGAGCGGCCGGCACACCGGGCAGCCCCCGCAGCAGCAGCGCGTCGAACAGGGCGACCAGCGGGGCACCCTGGCCGCCGGCGGCGACGTCGCGGCTGCGCAGGTCGGCCACCACCGGAAGGCCGGTGGCCTCCGCGATCCAGGCCGGCTGACCGAGCTGGAGAGTGCCCCGGACGGCACCACCCTCGACCCAGTGGTGCATGGTCTGGCCGTGCGAGACCACCAGGTCGGCGTTGCCGTCGCACAGCTCGGCGAGCGCCCGCCCGCCGGCCTCGGCGAAGGACTTGCCGATGCCGGTGTCCAGCACGCAGATCGCCTCGGTGCTGGTGGGCGCGGGCGGCAGGGCGGCGGCGATCCGCGCGCGCAGCCGATCGGGGTACGGGTGGCTGAGCCGGCCCAGCGGTCGCATCCGCAGGGCGTCGTCGCTCAGGTCGAACTCGGCCGCGGCGGCTTCGATGCCGTCGTAGGAGGTCCCGGACATCAGGCCGATCACGCGCATCACGTCCTCCTTCACGCCCGGCCGGCGGACGTTGCCGCCGGATCATCGGCCTCGTCGGTGCGCCGGTGGTCGTACGGCGTCTCGGGGGCCGGGTGGAACCGGCTCGCCACCGCGCCGACGATCAGGGTGATCAGGACGCCGATCGGCACCAGCCACTGCGCGGCGATGGCGGTGGGGACGGTGGTCCCGGCCGTCGTGACGTCGATCTTGACATAGCGGACGATGTAGGTCATCACCACCACGGTGACGAGGAAGGCGATCACCGCGTCGACCTGGTTGGCGCGCTTCACGAGGCGGCCGAGCAGGAAGGCACCGAGCAGCGCCCCGTAGGTGTAGCCCGCGATGGTCAGGCCGGTCAGGTAGACGTTGCCGGTGCTCGAGCTGAACGCGCAGGCGAAGATCGCCATCAGCACCGCCCAGACCAGGGTCATCACCCGGGCGAGGCGCAGCATCACGTCATCCGACGGCACCGTCCGGAAGAAGCTGTGGATGAAGTCGGCGACGGTGGAGTTCGACATCGAGTTCAGCGCCGACGACAGCGAACCCATCGCGGCGCCGAGGATGCCGGCCACCAGCAGACCGGAGATGCCCACCGGCAGGGCGTGC
Organism: Micromonospora sp. WMMD710; assembly: GCF_029626045.1. Lineage (NCBI taxonomy): Bacteria > Bacillati > Actinomycetota > Actinomycetes > Micromonosporales > Micromonosporaceae > Micromonospora > Micromonospora sp. WMMD710. Next base: position 1,172,119 of record NZ_JARUBD010000001.1, read on the forward strand.
AGGATGAAGCTCGGGTAGAGGTTGTCGCTGCTGTTCAGGCCGAGCTCCTTGAAGGTCTGACCCTTGTTGTACGACCACAGCAGGGCGCCGACCAGGGAGAACGCCGCGAACTGGATCACCACGAAGATGCCCGAGGAGATCATCGCCTGCTGGCCCTCGCGCAGCGTGCGGGTGGACAGGATGCGCTGGACGATCAGCTGGTCCGAGCCGTGGCTGGCCATCGCGAAGATCGCACCGCCGATGATCGCGGTCGGCAGGGCGAACGGGCTGGTGAGCACGTGCGCGAGGTCGACGTTGGTGTCGAAGAGCTGGAACTTGCCGGCGTCCAGCGCCTGCGAGTAGCCGTCGAAGCCGACGGCGTGGCTGAGCACCGCGATGGCGAGGATCGCCCCGCCGAGGTAGAGCCCCATCTGGATGGCGTCGGTCCAGATGACCGCCTTGATGCCACCCAGGTAGGTGTAGACCACCGTGATCAGGGTCAGGACGATGATGATGGCCTGGTATCCGACATTCAGCCCGAACTCGTCGAGCAGCAGCTTGATGGGGATGGCCGAGGCGAACAGCCGTACGCCCTCGGCGAGCAGGCGGGTGAAGACGAACGTCACCGACGCCAGACCCTGAAGTTTCAGGCCGAACCGCTCACCGAGGTACTGGTAGGCGCTGACGAAGCCGCCCCGCTTGTAGAGCGGAATGAGCACCGCCGCAACGATGACGCGTCCGATGACGTAGCCCAGGGCCAGCTCGACGTTGCCGAACCCCTGACCGCTGTAGGCGCCGCCGGGCACGCTGATCACGGTCAGGACGCTGGTCTCGGTGGCGACCACGGAGAACGAGACGGTCCACCACGGCAACCGGCCCTCGCCCACGAAGTAGTCCTTGGAGGATTTCTGCCTGCCGGACAGGCGCAGTCCGACGAAGGCGATCACCACGAGGTACAGCACGATCACGACAAGGTCGAGTTGACGCACGGCTCACTCCCCACCAGTGGGTTGTCAATAAGTGACGTTGGCCCACACTAACGCGAAACTTTTTGCCGGCGCCCTCCTGGGTTGGTTACGCTGTGGTTTCAGCTTGCTGATAGGGGACGCGCTGGCCCAGCAGGACGCGCCCGGGCGGCACGCGACAGCTGAACAGCAGCGAGAGGAACGAGCACCGGATGGACCTCAGCACCCTCGGCACCGAGACTCGCAACGACAAGACCACCGACCTCGACCGGATGTCCCCCACCGAGCTGCTCCTCGCGATGAACGACGAGGACCGGTCGGTCGCGGACGCCGTCCGCCGGGCCGTGCCGGACATCGCGGCCGCCGTCGACGTCGCCGTGGCGTCGCTGCGCCAGGGCGGCCGGCTGATCTACGTCGGCGCGGGCACCAGCGGCCGGATCGGCATGCTCGACGCCGTCGAGATCCCACCCACCTTCGGTACGCGGCCCGACCGGGTCATCGGCCTGCTCGCCGGCGGGGCGGGCGCCTTCGGTGTCGCCGTTGAGGGCGCCGAGGACGACCCGGCCGGCGCCGTCGCCGACCTCGACGCGATCGGCCTGACCGCCCGCGACACGGTGGTCGGGCTCGCCGCCAGCGGCCGTACCCCGTACGTGGTCGGCGGGCTGGCGCACGCCCGCTCGCGCGGGGCGACGACCGTCTCCGTCGCCTGCAACTCCGACGCGGTGATCAGCCGGTACGCCGACGTCGCCATCGAGGTGCCCACCGGCCCCGAGGTCCTCACCGGCTCCACCCGGCTCAAGGCCGGGACCGCCGAGAAGCTCGTCTGCAACATGCTCTCGACCGCCACCATGGCCCGACTCGGCAAGGTCTACGGCAATCTGATGGTGGACATGAACGCCACCAACGAGAAGCTCGTCGACCGGGCGCGCCGGATCGTCGCCGAGGCCGCCGACACCGATCTCGACACCGCCGCGCGGGCGCTCTCGGCGGCGCACGGGCACGCCAAGACGGCCATCGTGCTGCTGCTCGCGAACTGCACCGCCGAGGAGGCCGCGGCACGGCTGCGCGACGCCGACGACGACGTCCGGGCGGCCGTCGCGGCCTGACCCACGGTGGCGTGACCGCCCCACGCGGCCACCGGTCGCCCTGGCGCATCGACGGTTGTGCGTGCACCGCACCCGTACGGTGGGCGGATGGACACGTGGCGGATGAGGCGGTTGTCGCTGAACCACGGACCGTCCGTCTTCTGGGACGCGGGCACGGCGGTGCCGGACGGCGCCCGGCGGTCCGGCGAGTGGCTGGAGGCGCCCGCCGACCGCGACACCCGACAACGGTGGCAGCGGGCGGCGGAAGCGTGCGTCACCGAGGTGGCGGCGGCGGTCGGCGAGCGTGACGCGGCGTGGTCAGTGCCAGTCGGCCGGTCCAGAGTGGTCTTGGGCCGGTCCTCGGCGAGGTGGAGCAGGCCGGAGATAGGCCGTCTCCCGTCCGGCAGGCCCGTGGCGGGCCCGCCGGACGGGAGGTCACCGGGACTACGCGCGGCCGACCAGCGCGATCGACTGGTCTGCGGCCGGCGCCGAGGAGGCCGGGTTCTGGCTGGTGACCAGCATTTCGTCGATCACCACGTGCGGCTCGACGTCGCCCGTCATGCCCGTCCCCGCCGCGTCGTCGTCCCTCAGCCCTTCCAGACCGTCTTCAGATTGCAGAACTCCCTGATCCCTGCGTAGGTGAGTTCCCGCCCGTACCCCGAATTCTTGACACCGCCGAACGGCAACTCGGGGAAGGATTCGGTCATGCCGTTGAGGAAGACCATGCCGGCGTCCAGGTTGTGGACGAACCACTCCTGCTCCTCGGCATCGCCGGACCACACCGCCGAACTGAGGCCGAACGTGGTCTGGTTGGCGACCGCGGCGGCCTCCGCCCGATCGGCCACCCGGTACACCGACGCGACCGGGCCGAACGCCTCCTCGGAGACGATCCGCATGTCGTCGGTGAGACCGGCCAGCACGGTGGGCCGGTAGTACCAGCCGGGCCCGGGCGGCACGGAGCCACCGACGAGCACCTCCGCGCCCTTGGCGACCGCGTCGTCGACCAGCTCGGCGAGGTCGTGGCGCCCCGCCTCGGTGGCCAGCGGGCCGACGTCCGTACCGTCGTCCATCGGATCGCCGACGACCAGCTTGCCCATCTTGGCCACGAACTGGCGGACGAACTCGTCGTAGATGTCGTCGTGCACGATGAAACGCTTGGCCGCAACGCACGACTGACCGTTGTTCTGCACACGGGCCCGCACGGCAGTCGTCGAGGCCGCGTCCAGGTCGGCGCTCGGCATCACGATGAACGGGTCAGAGCCACCCAGCTCCAGCACCGTCCGCTTGAGATGCTGTCCCGCGATCGCGGCGACCGACCGGCCGGCCGGCTCCGACCCGGTCAGGGTGACCGCCCGGACCCGGTCGTCCGTGATGACCGGCTCGATGTCCTTCGAAGAGATCAGCAGCGTCCGGAAGGAACCGGACGGGAAGCCACCCTTCTCGAAGAGCGTGTCGAGGTAGAGCGCGGCCTGGGGGACGTTGGAGGCGTGCTTGAGCAGCCCCGCGTTGCCCGCCATGAGCGCGGGCGCGGCAAAGCGCATCACCTGCCACAGGGGGAAGTTCCACGGCATCACGGCAAGTACCACGCCGAGCGGCTGCCACACCGTCCAGGCCTGGCGGGCGTGCACGGCTCCCGGGTCGTCCAGCGGCTCGGCGGCGAGGAACTTCTCCGCGTTACGTGCGTAGAACCGCATGCCGTGCACGCACTTGTTGGCCTCGGCGACGGCCTGCGACAGTGGCTTGCCCATCTCCAGGGTGAGCATGCGGGCCACGTCCGAGATCTCGGACGTGAGAACGTCGGCCGCGGCGTTCATCCAGGTCGCCCGCTGCGCGAAGCTGGTGGAGCGCAGCGTTGCCGCCGCGTCGGCGGCCTGGGCGATCCGCCGCAGCACCTCCTCCCGCGGGTGCGCCTCGAAGGTCCGCAGGGTCTCGCCGGTAGCCGGGTTGATGGTTGCGATCGGCATCGGGGCCCCCTAGTCGAAAACGACGACCTGGCGGCCGACCACGTCTCCGCGGCCCAGCGCCTCCAGGTTCTCGTTGATGTCGTCGAGCTTCACCGTGGTGATGGTGTGCTTGATCCGGCCGGCCGCACCGAGCGCGAGGACCTCGGTAAGGTCATTGTAATTACCCCAGAATGATCCGAAGTAGGACAGCTCGGTCCCGACGATCACATTCAACGGCACCTCGACCTTGGTGCCCATCAGGCCGACCGAGGCGACCGCGCCCTCCGGTTCGAGGATCGAGAAGTCGAGGGCGATCGATTCCGTGGCACCGGCGCAGTCCAGGATGGCGTCAACCGTCCGGCGACCGGTCGCCGCCTCGATCTCGTCCTGCACCTGCTCGGCCGTCTTGTCGCGGGTGTTGACGGTGTGGTCGGCCCCGTTTTCCCGGGCCACCGTGAGCTTGTCGTCGGTGCGGGAGAAGGCGACCACCGTCGCGCCAGCACCGAGCAGTTTGGCGTACTGGACGGCGTAACTGCCGAGCCCGCCGATGCCGGCCACCACCACTGTCCGGCCCGGACCCAGCTTCCCGGCCGCCGCCAGCTTCTTGATCCCACGGTACGGGGTCAGGCCGGCGTCGGTCAGCGGCGCGAAGTTCTCCGGCTTCTGGTCACCGGGGTCCACCGTGATCAGGTGGCGGTACGGCACTGCGACGTACTCGGCGAAGCCGCCGGGCGGGCCGAACCCGGGCCACGAGCCGGTCCCACTGCAGAGCTGCTCGTTGCCCTCGTGGCACTGCCGACAGGTGCCGTCACCCCAACCCGGGTTGACCACGACCAGATCGCCGTCGGAGAGCCCGGCCGATCTCGGCACGGCGGAACCCACCCCGGCCACGTGTCCGGCGATCTCGTGTCCCGGGATGGCCGGGAACTCCATTGGCGCGGCCATCTTGAAGTAGCCATGGATGAGCTGGTAATCGCTGCGGCACATGCCCGTCGCGGCAACCTTCACCAGAACCTCGTCGGCACTGATGTCCGGTACCGGGATCTCTTCCAGCCGCCACGGTTCGTTGTAGCCGTACATTCGAGCCGCTCGCATCTTCATCTCGTCCTCCTAGCCTCTGGGATCGGTCCAGTTGGCCGATCGTATGACTCCATAGTGGACGAACAGTGGATCGGTTCAGCGCCAGCGAAGGGCTTTCCGCTCGGATGGGACGTTGTCCGGAGGCCGGCGCTCGGAACGGCAGCGAGCCGCTCTGCCCCTTGCTCATGCGGTCGATCCGGGCGGTGGCCGCAGACACCGACCTAAGGTCCGACGCCACCGAGGCGGTCGGCTCCACCTCGCTGTGGTGCGGACGGTCGCTACCCACCGCCCGCCGCTCGGGGCTAGAGGCGGTGGAGGTCTCTGGTCAGCCGGTAGGTGACATCCCACTGCGCCTGGTCGCCGGTGGGTCGGGGGAAACCGCCGTGCCGGAAGACCCAGTTCAGGTAGGCCACGAGGGGCATACCGGCCTCGCCCACGAAGTGCGCGTCGGCGCATGAGTCGGGAAGGACGATGCCGTAGGGGCCACCGCCGCTGACGTTGTCCTTGTGGAAATGGTCGGGCGCGACGGGCAGAAGGAACGGCTCGTCCTGGTCGTGCTGCCACGCCTCGATCTCGTCCGCGAAGTACTCGCGGATGTCGCTGTCCGGGTATCGGGTACCTGCCAGCTCCAACACGAGCGGGTCGGCCGCCGCCGAGCTGGGCCACTGCGGGTGCGTTCCGACCAGCCACACGTCGCCCACGATGCGGATCCACGACGACAGGACCATCGGGAGAGGGCCGACCCGCTGTTCCAGCCAGTGCAAGTGCTCCTCCGCCTCCGGACCGGGCGGGGCGGACGGCTCGGTCGGAGTCTGGTCGTCGTCGTTCTCGTGGAATCGGTAGCCCTGCTCGCGCAGTCGCGCGACAAGTGTCTCGATGTTGCTTCGGGCTCGGCGGGCCATCTCGTCGCACACCGCCTGTGCCTGCGCGGCGAAGGCGGGCTCACGCACGCGGCCGCCAAGCTGCCGCATCTCATGCCAGACCTGCCGGTGGTCGCCTGCGACGTAGCGGTTCATCCAGTCCGGGCGCTCGGTCATCGTGATCATGATGCCGTGGATGTTGGTGCGGGGCAACGGTTCGCGTGAGGTCCCGGCTTCCGGGCGGTCAGGTCGCGGCACCCGCACGGGCACCTGGTCGACGAGGCGCCCCGTCCGCGGCGGACGGGGCGCCTCGTCGTGCCGGTCGAATCATCTGCCCGGAGTCGGCCGGTCCTCGTCGGCCGTCGACGCCGGGGTGGTGGCCACCTCGATGCGAGGTGACCGATCCGGGGGCAGGTGGGCGAAGTCGGCGATCACGACCACGTCCACCTCCCCGTCGATCATTCTCTGCTCGACGGTCTCCCACGGCGCCCGGATGATCCCTTTGAATCGGTAGGCGTGCCGTCGAAGGTGCGTGAGGCAGACCGCGACGGCGGGTTCCGACGGCTCGATGTCGGCGGGGATCCAGATAACGGCTATCTCCATGATCTCTCCTGATCAACGTCGTGGACGCGGGTCGGTGATCAGGAGCTGCCGTGGCGGTGGAGGACCCCGCTCCACGGGCCGGCTGACAGCGCTCATCTCGACGGTGCCGACCGCGAACCCCCGGCAGGGCGGCGAGACACGTGGTGGTCCTTGCGCTGTCGACGTCGGTGGATCGACGCCGCCGGTGCCGGTGCCGCCGTGTGCGGACGCGAGCGCCAGCACGAACGCCGGTAGGCCCGACACGGGAGGGGCGGGCGGGCTGGCCGGCGGCGCGGTGACGGCGGCCACCGCCGGCGACACCCGATCCGGCGCCCTGCGGTCCGCGACGTCTCGTGTGCCACGGTGGGACGCCATCGCTGTCATCCGGGCGGACGCTGACGGCGAGGTGGGGCGCTCGGCCGGCGAGACCGGGGCGGACGGGACCGGCGCGGACGGGACCGGCGCGGTGGGCGGCGGGGACGACGGCCGCGTCAGGGGCGGCCGAGTTGGTACGGCGATGGGGGGCCTGGCTGACGGCAGCGACGAGGGGATGGCCGGCGCAGTCGGCAGGGGACCGGTCAGCGGCGTCTCGATCACGTCGGGCAGCAGAGTCTTGATGATCGTCGGTGCGGTGGTGGGGTCGACCGGCTCGAGACTGGTCGGCAACGGCAACGGCAACGGCAACGGGAGTGGCAGTGGCGGCTCGGCGTGCGCGGGGTTGGCGCCCAGTGCTGCGCCAAGTGCCACCGCCCCGACCGCCACCGCGGGCAGGCTGTGCCTGAGCCGTATCACCCGAGGACTGCCAACAGTCGTGCCCGGTCCGACTCGCCGGGTCGGCACCGCTGGCCGAGCGGGTACGCCTCGCCCCCTGCCGTTCCCTCCATGTGCGGAGTCTTGCCCCCGGCAAACTCGGACTACACCTCTCGTCGATATCTTCGACGGTGCACCGTGGATGGGGCGAGCTGGCGCCCTTCAGTCCAGCAGGTACGCGGTGAGCCGATCGGCGAGGTGCGTCGGGTGACTGAGCGCCACCGAGTGGCCGCCGTCGATCTCATCCGGCGTGACGCCGAGTCGGTCGGCGGCCACCCGGCGCTGGAAGTCCACCGGGAAGAACCGGTCCTCGCGGCCGATGAGCACCTTCGTCGGCACGTCCGGCCAGGCGTCCAGGGGCCACGGCTCGTCTCCTTCCGCGCTGACCTGGTCGCGGCTGTGGGCCGCCGCCTCCGCCACGATCTCGGCGGACACACCGTTGTAGAACTGCTGCTCCTCGCTGAGCCCTTCCGGGCTGCGGTAACCGGTGTTGCGCCACCAGTCCCCGGGCCTCTCGCCGGGCGTGGGGACCATCGGCGTGAGCAGGACGATCAGTCGCACCGGCAGCCTGGCGGCAATCAGTGGCGCGGTGAACCCGCCGTACGAATGCCCGACGACCACGAGGTCGCTCCGGTCGCCGATCGCGCTCACCACCGTCTCGGCGAACTCGGCGAACCCCGCCGAGCTGTCCTCGATCGGCAGCTCCGGCACCACCACGTCGTGGCCGCGGCGGGTGAGCTCAGGGACCAGAAGACGCCAGTCCCAGGCGCTGCCACCGCCGCCGTGGATCAGAACGAAAGTCGCCATGCCCCGGAGCCTCCCAGGCGGGTACGACAGCCGGCACCGGTCAGCGGCGGCCGGTGGCCAGGGCGACGAGGTACTGTCCACCGCCCGCGTCGACGCTCGCGGTCACCGGCAGTCCGGGCACCAGGCGGGAGAACCGGTCAACCAGCCAGTCCGCGGCCTCCTGGGCGTCCTTCCTGCTCGGGCAGCGGGCGACCAGCTCACGGCCACCCTTGCGGTCGAGTCGCTCGGCGACGGCGATCAGCGGTGCGGGGTCCACCACGTGCAGACGGTCCGGCCAGGCGATGACCACCTTGACCGCGCCCTTGCGGGTGTTGCAGGCACGGTGCGCGAGTCGCTCGGTGATCCTCGCCTTCTTGTCGGCGGTACGGCTGTCGACGCTGGGACCACGCGGGTCGTTCACCGACATGTCGGCGTCGACCGACTCGTCGCACACCCAGCATCGCCAACTGTCCCGTCGGGCGACGTCATCGAGAAGACTCATCCCCGCAAACTAGCCTGTCAGCCCTTGGTGCACCACGGCTCCGGCCGCGCCGGGCGCCGCTGGGCCGGAGACAGGCCGCCCGGCGACCGTTCGGGCACTATCGTTCTGGCGTGCACATCCGTTTCGACGTCCCCGCCGATCCCGCCTACCCGGGCCGTGTGGCTGCCGCGCTCGGCAGTGTCCGGCTGCGCAGGTTCGGCTCCATCGGCGCGGCACTGGCGGCGGTCGGGGCGATCGGTCTGGCCGTCTCGCGGGGGTTCGCGTGGGCCGAGCAGATCTCGCCGTTGTGGTTGGCGATGGTCGTGGGTGGCGTGCTGTCGATGCTGTACCGGCCGTGGGTGGTGCTGCGCGCCCGGCGCCGCTCCAGTCGCTACGCCGTCGAGGGCGCCTACGACATCACCGATGACAACATCATGATGCGCAGTGGCTCGGAGTCCGGCGGCATCGCCTGGGATGGCGTCGCCCAGGTGCGGGACACGTCCGAGTTCTGGATCGTGTACGTCGGCCGGATGCCGGCGACCGTGATCCCACGTCGGTTGATGTCCGCCGAGGATGCCGAGACGTTGCGGGCCTTCATGGCCGGACGTGGGCTGCTCCGACGTCGCTGACCGTTCCTGCCGCGGACCGCGCCCCGCGCGACGCGGTGCGCGCGCGGCCAGCCCGGTTGTCACACCCGACAAAATTCCTGTGACGTCGGTGCTCATCCCGAGATAATGGTCGACGTGAATGAGGTCGCGGTCGTCGTCGCCCATCAGGAGCGGGCGACCCTGCGCGTCGGCGACGTGTTCCTGAAGGTCGACGCCGATCAGACCCGGACCGACGTCGAGGTCGAGGCGATGGCCCTGGCGCCGATCCCGACTCCGCAGGTGCTGTGGCGGAAGCCACCCGTGCTCGCGCTCGCCGCCCTCTCCGGGACGGCACTGGGCCGCCTCGGCGTGCCGGCGACGGCGTCGCCGGCGGCGTGGGCCGCGGCGGGCGCCGCGGTACGGAGGCTGCACGACGCCCCGCTGCCGCCATGGCCCGGTCGGAGCCTCGACGAGATCGCATCCCGTCTCGACGACGAATGCGAGTGGCTCGTCACGAACGGCGTCCTGCCCATCGACCTGATCACCCGCAACCGCCAGGTCGCCGAGGCCGCGCTCCGGCCGTGGACGCCGGTGTTCACGCACGGCGACCTGCAGATCGCCCACGTGTTCGTGGATGGTGACGAGATCACCGGGGTGGTCGACTGGTCCGAGGCGGGCCGGGGCGATGCCCTGTACGACCTCGCCAGCTTGACGCTCGGACACGAGCGGCACCTCGGCGACGTCGTCGCCGGCTACGGCACCGAGGTCGACCTCGACGTGATCCGCGCGTGGTGGTCGGTGCGTAGCCTGCTGGCGATCCGCTGGCTGGTCGAGCACGACTTCGACCCGTTCTCGCCGGGCTGCGAGGTCGACGTGCTGAGATCCCGGCTGTGAGGCCGCACGGCCGCACGCGACCACGTCTGGGCCGCTGCCGGTGCCGGGCGTCGGCGAGGATCGGCACCTGACCCACGGGCACGGACCGGCCGGGCTCCCGACGGGAGCCCGGCCGGCGCGGTCGCCGCCTCCGTAGAGCTGTCCGGCTCAGCGGGGTGAGGGGGGAAGCGCTGCGGCGGGAGAGGTACGTCGGCCGCGACCGCTCTCCGCGCGGTGATCCACCTGCGCTCAGCTCGGCAGACGGCCCCGCGTGGAGACGAAGTGGTACGACATGACGGCGAACCCGGGATCACGGACGAGCCGCCGGAAGGCGTTCAGCTGGTGGGGCGACAGCCCGGCGGCGAGCAGATCCGGCTCCAACTGGCGGGAGTTCGTCTCGTACAGCGACGTCCCGGTCGAACCGCCCGCCCAGCTCTGCGAGTGGGTGATGGTCTCCAGGTCGGTCAGACCGGCTAAGGCCATCTCGGTGTGCACGTCCTGCGCCCACCCCAGGTCGGCGCCATGGTCCTCCAGGACACCCATCATGGCGTCCATGACCTGCGCGAAGAGCTTCGCGGCGTCGTCCGTCGGCGCGGTCAACACCCGCAACGGCGCGGTGCAGTCGAACTCCTCCACCACGAGCCATCCGCCGGGAGCCAGCGCGCCCGCGAGTGTGCGGAGAACCCGCCGTCGATCGGGAAGGTGCAGCAGCACCAGCCGGGCGTGGATCAGGTCGAAGGCGTCCCCGGGTGGCGGTTCGGTCCGGACGTCGTGCCGGCGTACGTGCAGGTTGCCGTCGGCCACGAGGTGGGTGGGGTCGATGTCCGTCGCCAGCACGTGACCGTCGTCGCCGACCGCGCGGGCGATCCGGCGGGCCATCGAGCCGCCGCCCGCCCCGACCTCCCAGCAGGTCGCTCCCGGTCGCAGCACCGGACGGGCCAGGCGCCGCGTCGTGATCGGATCCAGGAAGGATTCCAGCGCGTGCATCTGGGGGACGGCGTCCGGTGCGCCGTTGTCGAACGTGTACGTGCCGTCGCTCGGAGCGGTTGTCATCGGTGTCTACCTTTCCGGGGAAGGGTCGGGTGACTACGGGGTGTCCGCCCAGAGCCGAGGGGCGGGACGGTTGGCCGGGGGCGGGTTGGCGGCGGCGACGCTCAACATCGCCGCCAGTGGCGCCGGGTCGACGCGGGCCTCGGTCGTCGGCTGGTCGTAGATCACCTGGCCGTACTCGAGGACCGCCACCCGGTCCGCGATCTCGATCGCGTGCTGGAGCTGCTGCTCCACGAGCAGCACGGTGAGGCCGTCGGCGGCGAGGCCACTGATGAGTTCGCGTACGCGCGCCGCCAGGTCGGGGGAGAGACCCTCACACGGCTCGTCGAGCAGCAGCACCTGCGGTTGGCCGAGGAGTGCGCGCGCTATCGCCAGCATCTGCTGTTCGCCGCCGGACAGCTCGCAGCCACGGTGTCGCAGTCGTGCCGCCAGCCGGGGCAGCAGTTCGAGGATCCGGGCCACCGTCCAGCCCTCACCGCCGGGGGTGGCGGCCCGCCACGGCGCGGCCGCCAGGACCAGATGCTCGGCCACGGTCAACCGGGAGAAGACCCGCCGGCCCTGTGGCACGAGACCGACCCCGGACTGGGCGACGCGGTGCGGTTGCCGGCCCGCCACGTGCACGCCGCCGATCTCGATGCGGCCACTGGACGCGCGCACCAGCCCGGCGATCGTGTGCACGAGCGTGGTCTTGCCCGCCCCGTTGCGACCCACCACGGCCTGGATGCTGCCGGGGTGCACCCGCAGGCTGACCTCGTGCAGCACGATCCCGCCGGCGTAGCCGGCGCAGAGGCGCTCGACGCACAGCATCAGGCCACCCCGTCGGCGTACGCCTGCCGGACCAGCGGCGAGGTACGGATCTCGTCCGGCGTCCCGGCTGCCAACGTCTGGCCGTCACGGAGCACGGTGACCGTGTCGGAGAGGGCGTACACCAGGTCCAGTCGGTGTTCGACGAGCAGTACGGCGACCGCCCTGGGCAGCGCCCGGAGCAGGTCGACCAGGCGGCCGACCTCGGTGGCGGACAATCCGGCTGCCGGTTCGTCGAGCAGCAGCAGGCGGGGGCGACCGGCAAGGGCCATCGCGATCTCCAACTGGCGTCGTTGCCCGTGTGCGAGATGCCCGGCGGGCACCGCCGCGACGTCGGCGAGGCCCATCTGGTCCAGCAGTGGGCCTGCCCGGTGTTGTGCGGCGCGCCGGCGTTCGCCGGGCCACCACCTGCGGCGCGCGATGACCCGCGGGAGCGCGGCCACCACGATGTTCTCCGTCGCGGTGAGCGTCGAGAAGACCGCTGGTCGTTGGTGTATCCGGTTGATGCCTCGCCGGGCCCGTGCCGCCGGGCCGAGCCGGCCGATGTCCCGCCCGTCGAGCCGCACCGCACCGCGCTGCGGCGTCGTGGCGCCGGCGATCACGTTGAGCAGGGTCGTCTTACCGGCTCCGTTGGGACCGATGAGCGCGTGCCGCTGGCCGTCGTGGATGGCGAGGTCGACGCCGTCGAGCGCGGTCAGCGCGCCGTAGCGCACGCGGACATCCTGGGCGCTGAGCAGCGGGGTCATGGGCGTAGCTCCGGCACCGTGGCGTGTTCGCGGGCCGCCGGCGCGTCCTGGTGGGTCGGCGGGACGGTCACCGGGCGCAGCCGGCCCCGTGCCCGGGTGACGCCGGAGGGCAGCAGGTAGACCGTCGCCACGAACAGCGCGCCCAGCACCAGCGGCGCCTGGCCGGGCAGCACCCCGAACAGCCAGTCCCGGGCGGCGATGACGAGCGCCGCGCCCACCAGGGCGCCGCCGACCGAGGCGGTACCGCCGATGACGACACCGAGCAGCAGCAGCGCGGACGTGTCGAAGCCGAAGTCGGCCGGGGAGATGTACTGCTGAGCGACGACCAGCAGCGAGCCGGCCGCACCGGCTATCGCCCCGGCGGCGACGTGTGCACCGGACACCTGCAGGGGCACCCGGTGCCCGCTGGCCCGCAGCCGTGTCTCGTCGTCGCGGCCGGCGCGCAGCAGCAGCCCGGCCCGGGTACGCAGCAGCAACAGCACGGCGCCGACCAGCGTCGCCACGACGACCAGCGTGTACAGGTAACGCGCCTGATCGGTGGCCAGCGCCGGCAGCCCCCAGAACGGGCGGACCGCGGGTATGCCGGCCAACCCGTCGGTGCCACCGGTCACCGACCGCCAGCGACCGAGGACGGTCACGACGAGTTCACCGATCGCCAGAGTGATCATCAGGATGATCACCCCCCGGGCGTGGACGACGAGCGGCACGGTCAGCGCTGCCAGCACCGCCCCGGCGCCCGCCGCGACGGCGACCTGCACGACGCCGACGTCGGAGATCCGGCTGCCGAGCACCGCGCTGGCGTAGGCGCCCGCCGCGTACGGTGCGGTCTGGCCGAGGGTGGGCATGCCCGCGACGCCGGTGAGCAGTGCCACGCTCACGCCGACCAGGGCCAGCGCCAGCGTCCGGGCGAGGATGGCCGTGGTGTAGTCGTCGACCACCCAGGGCGCCACGACCAGGCCCGCCAGGACGAGCACCGCGACGGCGGCGCGGGCCCACCGGATCACCTCGTCCCTCACGTCGTCCTCCACCTGGCGGCCAGGCCACGAGCCCGCACGGCCAGCACGGCCGCCATGGCGGCGAACAGCAGGAACGGCGCGGCGGACGGCAGCAACGCCACGCCCAGCGTCTGGATCTCACCGATCGCGAGCGCGGCCAGCAACGTGCCCGCCATCGACCCGAGACCACCGAGGACCACCACCACCAGGGACAGCAACAGCACCGTGTCGGCCGTGTCCGTGCCGGGGCCGATGATCGGCGCCCCCAGGACCCCCGCCGCGCCGGCCAGCGCACCGGCGGCGGCGAGCACACCGGCGCGGATCCGGGCGGGGCTCACCCCCAGGCAGGCGACCATCTCCGGATCGTCGACCGCCGCCCGGACGAGCATCCCGGCCCTGGCGCGCCGCACCAGGAGGTAGAGCGCGGCGGCGATCAGCGCGGCGACGACGATGAAGACGAGCCGGTACGCGGCGTACCGGTGACCGGCGACCGCCACCGATCCGTCCAGGGCGGCCGGCACCCGGACCTGCGGATCGTCGGGCCCGAAGCCGGCGACGAGCAGGCTGCCGCCGGCCAGCGCCACCCCGAAGGTCAGCAGAGCCTGGGTCAAATGGTTGCCGGTGGCGATCGGTGTGAGCAGGCCGGCCAGCAGCACCCCCGCCGCGGCGGCGGCCAGCACACCGACGGTCAGCGCCAACGCCAGGCTCGCCCAGCCGCCGTCGAGCAGCGCCGCCGCGGTGTACCCGCCGATCGCGTAAAGGGTGCCGTGCGCCAGGTTGAGGATGTTGGCGACGCCGAAACAGAAGACCAGGCCCGAGGCGGCGACGAAGACGAGCAGCCCGTAGGCGACTCCGTCCAGCGCCGGGATCAGGTACGGGTCGATCCGGTTCGTGCCGGCCGCCACCGCGATCACCGGCCGACGGTCGCGAGGTCACCCACGACGGTGTTGGACAGCGCCCGGCCGTCCTGGCGGACCTGCCGCAGGTACCACTTCTGCACGGGGGAGTGCGTGGCGGTGGAGAACTGCCAGGTGCCGCGCGGGCTGGCGATCTGACCGAGCTGACCGATGGCCGCGTTGATGGCCTCCGGAGTCGGGTCGCTTCCGGCGGCGCCGATCGCCCGGTCCAGCACCGCCGCCGCGTCGTACGAGGCGAGCGCGTACGTGGTCGGCGACCCGTCGTGCTTGGCCTTCCACGCCGCCACGAAGGCGCGGTTCTCCGCGTTGTCGAGGTCGGGCGAGTAGTTGAGCACCGAGTAGATGTCCCGGGCGGCCTCGCCCTGGGCGTTGAGCACACCGCCCTCGGTGAGGAAACCGGCCGCGTACAGCGGGATGTCCTTGATCTCGGACTGCGCGTACTGCTTCACGAAGTCGACGGCGGCGCTGCCGGCGTAGAAGGTGTAGACGGCGGCCGCGCCCGAGGCCTTGATCCGGGCGAAGTACGGCGTGAAGTTGGTGGTGGCCGGGAACGGGGTGAAGGTGGTCTTCCCGTCGGCGTTGGCGAGCTTCCCGCCGATCTTCCCGAACGCGTCGGTGAAGCCGCGCAACTCGTCCCAGCCGCCCTGGTAGTCCGGGCCGATCGCGTACACCGAGCCCTTGACGTTGTCCCGGACGTGCTGGGCGATCGCCGCACCGGGCTCGTCGGACAGGTACGAGGTGTGCCAGACCCGGGAGACGTCCTTGAGTTCCGGTCGGCCGTTGGAGCCGACGAGTGGCACCTTGGTCTCGTTGAGCAGAGGGGTGACCCCGGCGACCGAGCCGCCACCGACGATGCCGGTGAGCGCGGACACCCGGTCCTGCTTGAGCAGCTTGGTCGCCGCCGGCACGGCGGTCTGGGCGCCGTTGCCCTCGTCCGCGACGACGAGGTCGACCTGCCGACCGCCGAGCTTGCCGTCGTGGGTGTCCAGGTAGAGCTGGAAGCCGTCGCGGATCTCCGTGCCGACGGCCTGGTACGTCCCGGACAGCGATGCGAGCAGGCCGATCTTTATCGATCCGCCGGCGCTCGTGCCGGGCCCGTCGTCGCCGCAGGCCGTGCTGACGCCCAGCACGAGCGCGAGCACTGTCGCGGTGAGGGCACGGCTGCGCCCAGGGGTGGTGAGAGACATGCGTTTCTCCAGGGGAAGTGAGGTGTCACCGGCGTGGGGGCGCCGGGGGTCGTCAGCGGCTGCGGGCGAGGGCCGCGCGGGCTGCGGGGGTCATCGTGTCCCCGATGCGATTGGCCAGTTCGGTCATCTCGTACGAGACCTTGCCCACGTCGCACTCCGGCGCGGCGAGCACCAGCAACGAGGCCCCGTCGTTGAAGGCCATCGAGAACATGAACCCGCCCTCCAGCTGCGTGACGTTCGAGATCACCGCGCCGGCGTCGAAGAAGGCGGCCGCGCCCCGCAGCAGGCTGACCAGTCCGCTGCCCGTCGCCGCGAGCTGGTCGGCCCGGTCCGGTGGCAGGTCGCGGGTGGCGGCCACCATCAGGCCGTCGCTGGAGATCGCAATCGCATGGCTCACCTCGGTCGCGCGGGCCGCGAAGTTGTCCAGCAGCCAGCCGAGATCCTGTTGGTCGCTCATGTGCTCTCCTGTCGCCTCATCAGTTACCGAGGTTGATCGGGGTGCGCCGGCGGGTCGCCACGCCGCGGGCGTAGGCGGCCATCGCCGTCGCCACCTGGGCCGGGTCGCGGTACTCGGACCGTTGCTGCTGTTGGGGCACGGTGACTCCGCCGGGCACGAGATGCCGTTGCGGCTGGCGTTTGGGCAGGCCGGACGTGGTGGTCGTGGCGACCTCGGGAGCATGCGCCTGCGCGGCGGTGCGCCAGGCGTCATCGGCCGGGCTGGACCACTCCCGGCCGTCCTGTCCGTTGACGACGTCGGTGTGGAACCAGTGGTTGACCTGTTCGAAGATGAGCAGCTCCTCGGTGGGCGCGTCCCCCCGGTCCGGGGGTGGGGGAGTCGGTCGGAACACCGGCGCCGCGGGCAGGGTCCGTGCGACCGGCGGGCGTCCGGCGGTGGGTTCGGGGCGCGGCTGGTACGGCGGCGGAGGGCTGGCCGTCCGGGCCGCGCGCCGCGACAGGCGACCGGGGGCCAGCAGGTACTCCTCCGGAGGCAGGGACCGGATCATCGAGGCGGGCAGCGTCGCCTCGGCGAGGGTGCCCCGGCGGGGGCCGCGTCGCAGTTGCACGGTGGCGCCCAGCCGGGCGGCGAGCTGACCCACGACGACGAGGCCCATGGCCCGTACGGCGGCGACGTCGATGGCCGGCGGATGGGCCAGCAGCTCGTTGAGTTGTTCCATCCGCTGCGGGGACAGCCCCACGCCCTCGTCGCTGATCTGGACGATGACACGGTCGCCCAGACTTCGGCCGCTCACCCAGGTCTCGCTGCCCGGCGGCGAGTACGTCGTCGCGTTGTCCATGAGTTCGGCGAGCAGGTGCACGACCTCGTCGACGGTCTTGGCCGCGACGGCGACGTCCCTGTCGATCATGCCGAGCCGGATCCGGGCGTAGTGCTCGATCTGGGACAGCGCCGCCTGGAGCACCTGTTGCAGGGGGACGTCGTGCTGGCGTACCCGGCCAACACCGACGCCGCCGAGCACCAGCAGGCTGGCGTTGATTCGTCCCATCCGGGTCGCCAGGTTGTCCAAGGTGTACAGCTGGTGGAGGCGGTCGGGGTCGGTCTCGTCCCGCTCGACCAGGTCGACCTGGGCCAGGACGGCGTCGACGAGCCGCTGTTCGCGGCGGCTCAGGTGGATGAAGATGTCGGCGGTGTTGGCGCGCATGACGGCCTGCCCGGCGGCGGTCCGGACGGCGGCCTGGTGCACGGCGCTGAACGCCTGGCCCAGCTCGCCGATCTCGTCGTCGCTGGACGATTCGAGGGCGGCGACGGACTGCTGGCGGGCGAGCTTGTGCGGATCGACGGCGGCGCTGCCCGGCTGTTGGAGTTGGGCCACCACGGCGGGCAGTTGTTCGAACGCGACGGCGTTGGCCGCGTCTCGCAGGCGGCGTAGTCGCCGGGTGATCTGGCGGGCGACGGCCCAGGTGACCAGTGCGGTCAGCACCAGCGCCAGGAGGACGCCGGCAGCCTCGGCCACGGCCCGACGGCGCTGGTCGGCGTGCGCGGCCCGGACGTCGTCGAGCACCGCGGCGTCGACGCGCGCCCGTAGGTCGGACAGGCGGGCGGCACGCGCCTGCGTGGTGGACACCCAGGCGGCGGTCTCCAGTTGCAGGGGCGTCCCGGGCTGTGCCCGCGACACGTCGTCCTGCATCCGTTGCAGGGCGAGTGCCTCCTTGCCGGTGCCGGCCTGCTCCCACCAGACGCTCCAGTCGGGCGGGGCCAGGGCCAGGAAGGCCAGGCTCGATTCGGTGTAGCTCGTCCGGGCCGCGGTGATGTCCTGCTGCATGGCGGGGGTGAGTTCGCCGGCCGCGACCGCGCGGAGCACGGCCACCTGCTGCTGCCCGATCGCCTCGGCCGTCTTCGACAGCGCCGCCGAGGCCCGGATCCCGTCGGCGAGCTGGGCGTTGACCACGCCGTGCGAGACGTTCTCCCGCAGGTTGATCAGGTCGGCGATCGCGATGCGGTAGCTGAAGGTCATCGCCGACACCGAGGCGTGTGCCGCGGTGCGGACCTGGGTGCGCAGCGGGGCGAGGCCGTTGAGGGCGGCGTCGATGCGCCCCAGGAGGGGCTGGTTGGCGGTGGCGTCGGCGGGCAGCAGGCCTCGTTGCCGGCGGTAGCGCTCGGCGGCGTCGTCGGTGGCGGCGATCTCCGCGCCGAAGGCGTCCTGCTGCTCCGGTGCGGCGTAGGTGAGCAGGTCGGCGGCGGCGATGCGCTCGCGTTGCAGGCGGTAGGCCAGGTCCCCGGCCTCGGCGCCGACCTGGGCCAGGATCCGCAGGTCGCTGGCTCGGTCTGTCTGGCGTGCGCTCTCGGTCAGCGCGAGACCGGCGAAGCCGATCACGGCGACGAGCGGTGCCGCCACGATGAGGCGCATCCGGCCGGCGATCTTCCAGCCGCGCCGGCGGGTCGGGTAGGGTCGGGCCGTGTGAGACCTCGTGCTCGACGCCAAGATGGACTCCCACGACTCGTCGACGACGGTCTATCCGCACGTTGCGAAATGCAAGTCCCATTCGGCCGGAAGCCGCGCTCGTAGGCCAGACCTGACCGTGGTACAAACTGCCCGTACCAGCATCTGTACCCAACGTCAGCGGCCGGTGACGCCGCGCAGGGTCAGCCGGTCCGTGAGGTTAGCGCTGGTCGTCGTGGGGGCCGCTCGCCGGATCCCGTAATCGGTCGTGCGGCTCGGGTTGGCCGCTGAGGACCTGGCCGATCAGCTCGCGGAGCTCGTCGATGGCGTCCACCACCGCACCCGGATCGCGCGCGTCACGCCGAGCGTGCTGGCGCGGCGCCGCCCGCTCCATCGGCACCGGGTCCGAGGATCGGGGGCCGCGGCGACCGTCGGCCGCCAGTTGCTCGGCGGCTACCTGCGGCCACAGTGCGGCCAGCAGGCCGTTGGTGCCGAGCACATCGTCACAGCGCACCGCGAACTCGTGGCTGCCGAACCGACGACCCGACTCCACCGCCGCGACCGTCTCCCGACTGAACCGCACCAGATCCGCCAGCGCTCGCTGGGTCAGGCCCCGCCGGACGCGACAGTTGCGCAGTTCCCGCCGGAACCGCTGACTGGCAGCGTAGTGAGTGGAGCTCGACGGGGATGTGTGCTCCATGCGCTCACCTTCGTGCAACGGGGAATCGGCAGCGGACGCAGATCGAGATTGTCCGATGCGCGCGGCATTCGTAGAGGGCAATTCTTAACCCAGGACGTGATGGGTGTGAAGACGTTGACCGACATGGATCGCCGATGTGACCGGTGGAGGGTGGGCCGTGCCGCCCGCCGCCACACCGGGTCCGTACGCAGGTGGCCCCGCTCGGCGCGCGCTCACCCTCCGGCGGTGGACGACTCGACGGTCGCGGCCTCTCGTGCCGCCGGGACGGCGACGGGTGCCGTGATATCGATTATCGCGTTCAGTGTGTGGTGCGCGCGAAACGCGACATTGGGTTTGTATGAACGATGTTGTTCGGGTGCGAACCGTAGGCCGGGAATTGCCGCGGCGAGTCGGGTGAGGGCGATGCCGGCCTCCAGCCGGGCCAATCCCGCGCCGATGCAGAAATGTGGACCGTGACCGAACGACAGGTGATCCCCGACGTCCGGCCGGTGTGGGTCGAACCGGTCCGGATGGGCGAAGACCGAGGGGTCCCGGTTGGCCGCTCCGATCAACAGCAGGCAACGCGCCCCCGCCGGGATGGTGACCTCTCCCAGGGTGACGTCGCGGCGGGTCACCCGGAGCCAGCCGTCGATGGCGGGCGCGAACCGCAGCGTCTCGGCCACGAACGCGGGGACGGTCCTCGGATCCTCGGTCAGCGCCGCCCACCGCTGTGGAGTGGACAGCGCCTGGTCGAGAGCGTGGGCGAGCAGGCCGGCGGTCGTTTCGTGGCCGGCGACCAGGAGATTGAAGGCCAGGCTGGCCACCTCGGGCACCGTCAGCACCGCGTCGTCGTCGTCGCGGTAGGCCAGGGCCCGGCTGATGAAGTCGGCGCGCCGGTCGCCGCTGTCCACCCGCTGGCGCACGAGTTCCTGGCAGTACTGCCAGAACTCCAGCAGGCCCTGCGCCAGGCGTACCTGCTCGGCCGGGTCCGGTTGCCCCCAGATGAGAGCGATCTGACCGTCCGCCCATCGTCTGATCCGCGCGATGTCGGCGTCGGGCACCCCGAGGATGTCCAGGACCACCAGCAGGGGAAGTTCGGTGGCGAAGGCCGCGACGAGGTCGACCTGATCGCCCTGGCGGGCGACCAGCCGGGACACCAGCTGGTCGACCCGGCGGCGGACGATCGCGCCGTACTCGGCCTCGACCCGGTCGGCGGTGTTGGCGAAGGTGGCCCGTAGCGCCCGCCGGGTGCGAGGGTGCGCCGGCGGGTCCGCGGCGGCCGTCGTGGGTGGCGCGTCGATCTGCACGACGACGTTCATCGCCTCCGGGCAGACCTCGTAGACCGGGGCGAGTGTGAGGGCGTTGGCGAACGTCGCGGTGTCGGCCAGGGCGCGTCGGACGTCCGCGTGCCTGCTGATCAACCACAGTCCCAGATCGTCGGCGTAGTGCGCCCTGTAGGGATCGTCGAGAATGCGTCGCCACATATCTGCCGGATCGGTGAGATAGACCCCAGTGAACGGATTCAATCGCATGGAACGCCTCCTGATGCATCCGGCGCGAAACCGGCAGCGCCCCCGTTTGGCGAACCGCGTCAGCCGGGCCGATAATGGCGCGCATCTGCCTCTGATACCTTTACGGTGCGCTGGCCAGCCGCCCAAGTCAAGATAGGTTGTCGTCTATTTAAAGACGGGTTCATTGCGTGTTGCAACGGACGGGTGACTTCGGCCAACTGCAAGTTGCGGGCCGGGTATTGCCGGTCAGTCGGCCACGCTGAACAGGCCGTCCGCGCGGTACTCCGGGCCTGCGGCGCCTGATCAGGTCGGTATCAGCGACATCGTGGATCCCGGCGTCGCGCCTGCGTCGGGCACCGCGATAACGAGACGTGCCGGGGTGGCCGGGGCGGGCGATCGATCACGACGGCCGGTGGAGACCCAGATTTCCTCACGACCGGGAAAACGACCCCTCGGTCAGTGGGTGACGCCGTGCCGGTTCGCCACCTGGCCGCAGGATCGCCTCGCAAAACGGCGGCAGACAGGTGTCGTGGGGGCTCCCGCGCCGGCCGGAACCCCCACGTCGTCCTATTGCGGCGCCCGTGCGCCCGGACCGGTCAGGGTGCCCACGGGGAGGCGATGGCCCAGGTGCTGTCGGCGGCCCACAACGCTGGCGTGTTGTACGCGTCACCGCCGGCGCCGTTGCTGAGCCAGACCTCCGAGTTGTAGTGCCGCAGGTACCTGCCCCGGAAGTTGTACGACTCCAACGACACGCCCGTGCCGGTCAGTCCGACGCGCGCGCACCATGTGGCGTCGGCACGCATGAGCGCGGAGCCGTCGTCCGGTGAGTTGCGGACCCGGGAGTTCTGGTGGCGCAGGTACTGCCCGGGGAAGTTGACCGACTCGAACGAGTAGCAGCCGGCGGCGGCCAGGCCGGTCCGGATGGTGTACGTGGCGTCGGCCTTGAGCAGGCTGGGGCTCGCGGCGTCGACCACCTCGGTCCAGGCCAGGCTGTCCCGGTGACGCAGGTAGCGGTTGGTGAAGCCGGGCGTGGTCACCTGCAACGACCGTCGCGTGTTGACCGGCAGCGCGACGGGCGCCGAGCTGCCGATGGTCTTCGAGGCGTTGATCAGGGCGGTGTTGGCGGCGCGAACCCGCGCCTGATCCATCTTGGTCACCTGCCGGTCGTACGTGAGGAAGCCGTTCAGTTCGCCCTCCAGGTCGGTGATCTCGGTGTACACCGACGCGCTGAGCCCCTTGCCGAGCATGAGGTTCTGGCTGCCCTGAACCAGCCCCACGTACCGGTCGGTGAGCGCGCTCGAACTGGTCTGCCACTCGTAGGCGAAGAAGCTGCCGTTCGGGCTGTACTCGTGCCCCGGTGTGTGCAGGCCCAGGCCACCGAACTCACCGAGCACCGCGATCCGGCTGCTCGACGGTGCGGGGGAGTCCGGCCCGAGGTAGACGTGCCAGTCGTCGATGTCGCCGTTGCCGGGGTCGCCGAGGGACTGGCAGCAGTTGTGGCCGCTGTGCGGGTTCACCAGACGTGTCGGGTCCTGGTTCTTGATGTTCTGTGCGACCCGGCGGGTGTCGGTGAGGGATCGCTCGCCCCAGCCCTCGTTGTACGGCGTGTAGGCGATCACGGCCGGCGAGCTGCGGTGCTCGTCGACGATCTCGCGTGCCTCGGCCTCGAACTGTGCCTGCTGGGCGTCGGTGGGGTTGATGTCCTGCGCGGTCAGCGACGGGATGTCCTGCCAGACCAGCAGACCGAGCCGGTCTGCGTGGTAGAACCAGCGCTGCGGTTCGACCTTGATGTGTTTGCGCACCATGTTGAAGCCCAGGTCCCTGTGCTTCTGCAGGTCGAAGGCGAGGGCCGCGTCGGTCGGCGCGGTGTACAGCCCGTCCGGCCAGAAGCCCTGGTCGAGGGTGCCGGCCTGGAACACGAACTGGCCGTTGAGCTTGGGGCGCAGCACGCCGTTCACCAGGCCGGTGGTGATCTCCCGCATGCCGAAGTAGTGCATGGTCCGGTCCACTGTGGCACCGGCGGCGTTGCGCAGGGTTACCCGGAGGTTGTAGAGGAACGGATCGTCGGGTGACCAGCGGCGCGCGTTGGGCACCGGCACGCTGAAGTCGGTGAAGCCACCGGTGGCCGATCCGACCACGCTGCTGCCGGTGAGCGCCTCGGCGAGCACGCTGTACCCGCTCACATCGCCCCGGGTGAAGACCCGGACCCGCAGGGTGTTGTTGCTCAGGTTCGGGTAGACGTCGACGCTGCTGATGGAGGCGGCGGGCACCGGCTCCAACCACACCGTCTGCCAGATCCCCGAGCTGGGGGTGTAGAAGATCCCGCCAGGTGTCTTGGTCTGCTTGCCGACAGCGGGCAGGCTGCCGTTCTGCCGGGTGTCGGTGGGATCCCAGACCTTGACGACGATCTCGTTCGCCCCGGCGGTGAGCTGGGGGGTCACGTCGATGGTGAAGGCGTCGTAGCCGCCGGTGTGCGCACCGACCCGTACACCGTTGACCCACACCGTGCTCTGCCAGTCGACGGCACCGAAGTGCAGCAGGGTCCGCCGGCCCGACCAGTTCGCCGGAACGGTGACGGTACGCCGGTAGAACAAGTAGGTGCGGTTGTCGTTGGCGGCCCGCTGGATGCCGGAGAGGGCACTCTCCACCGGGAAGGGCACATTGACCCGCTCGGGCAGATCGGTGCCGAACTGCGGCGCGTCGTCGGTGGCCGACTGGCGTAGCTGCCACTCGCCGTTGAGATTGAGCCAGTCCGGCCGGGTCATCTGGGGTCGCGGGTACTCGGGCAGTGGGGTGCCGACCAGCGCCCGGCTGGTCCAGGGTGTGGTCAACGGCGGCGTCTTGGCCGGTGCGGCGTGCGCCGCCGGTACGGGCGCGGCGAGAACGCCGGCGACGAGGGCGAGAATGAGCAGTAGCGGCAGGGCGGGGCGGATGGGGACCTGACGTGTCATGCCGTCTCCGTGGGGAGGAGTCGCCGCGGGCGGTGCAGCCAGGCCCGAAGCGCGTGGGCGGTGGGCGTCGGGGTGGTCACTGACGAGGGACGGGCGTCATCAACGGACATCGGTGGGATTTCCACGCGCCGCAGCGGCAGATATATTGACATCAATCACCACCTCTATAGCGTTATAGAGCCGCGCCGGACATCCCGTCAATCCTTGAACGTCAATGCCCTGCCGGCTCGGGACTCGGAGTCGGCGTCGCGGAGGGTCGGCGATGGGCGTCAGTCTGAAGGACGTGGCCGAACGTGCGGGCGTGTCGCTCGCCACGGTCTCGAACGTGGTCAACGGCTACCGACCGGTGGGGGAGCGGACCCGGCGGCGCGTGCAGCAGGCGGTCGACGAACTCGGGTACAGCCCCAACCTCGGTGCCCGCCATCTCCGCCGGGGGCGTACCGGTCTGATCGCCCTGGCCATCCCGGAACTGAACAACCCCTACTTCGCCGAGCTGGCCGAGATCGCCATCTCCGAGGCCGCCGGGCTCGGCTACACACTCGTGATGGAGAACACCGCCGCGGACCGGGAGGCGGAGCTGGCGCTTCTGGACGGCTCCCGGCGGTACGTCATCGACGGCCTGATCCTCAGTCCGGTGCGGATCGGTCGGGCCGAGGTGTTGGCGCGGACCGCCGACAGTCCGCTCGTGCTGATCGGCGAGGGCGTCTCCGACGTGCCGCACGATCACATCGCCATCGACAACGTGGCCGCCAGCCGCGCGGCGATCCAGCATCTCGTGGCGATCGGCCGCCGTCGGATCGCGTTCATCGGGGCCACCCTCGGCGGGGACCGACAGTCGGCGCAGCTGCGGGTCCGCGGCTACCGGGAGGCCCTGGCCGCCGCCGGCCTGCCGTACCGCTCGCGGCTGGTCGCCCGTACCGACGCGTTCGGCCGGGTCGACGGGAAGCGGGCCATGCGTGACCTGCTGGCCCTCGGTGACCCACCGGACGCGGTGTTCGGGTACAACGACCTGGTCGCCATCGGCGCGCTACGGGCGTTGATCGAGGCCGGCCACCGGGTGCCGGAGGACGTCGCGGTGGTCGGGATCGACGACATCGAGGAGGGACGGTTCAGCACCCCGACCCTCACCACGATCGCACCGGACAAGCGGGAGATCGGCCGCCTCGCGGTGCGCCGGCTCATCGCCCGCATCGAGGGCGCCGAGGTGGCCGGGCCGCTGACCGTGCAGACGCCGTTCCGGCTCATCCGGCGAGAGAGCACCGGCACGCCGGGCGGATGACGCCCGACAGTGCCACCCGGGCCGAGGTGGCACCCACCTGGTCGGCTGACGCCGCGGTACGGCGTCAGCCGATCCGGTGTCCGTGCTCCTTCGGCGTGGGCTGGGGTTGCTGGTGCCAGGGATCTCCGGTGGCGCCGGCGCTGAGGTGTTGTTGGTAGCTGGCCACTTTGGCGTTGATCAGTTCGAGGCAATCCTGCAGCTGCGCGAGTTGCTCGGTGATGTGGCGGCGGTGTCCACGCAGCAGTTCGAGCCGTTCGGCCTCGTTGCCGGTGCCCTCGCGGACGAGTTGGGCCAGGCGGCTGATCGTCGCGAGCGGCATCCCGGAGGCCCGGAACTTCACGCAGTTCGCCAGCCACTCGACGTCCCAGGCGCTGTAGACGCGCCTGCCGGAGCCGTCCCGCCGCACCTCGCCGGCCAGCAGACCCGCGCGCTCGTAGAGCCGCAGGGTGTGCACGCTCAATCCGGTGCGCTGCGCCACCTGCCCGATGCTGAGGCCCCTGTCCGCCATGGCATCGACCGTAGCCCGTTGACCTAGACCTCGGTCTAGCACCTAGCGTCCGCGGCATGACCAGCGACACGACCCACGCCACGTTCGGCGCCCACAGCACCACGAGAGACGTCCTCGCCGGAGTCGACCTCACCGGCAGGACCGCCGTCGTCACGGGCGGCTACTCCGGCCTCGGCCTCGCCACGACCCGTGCGCTCACCCGGGCCGGCGCCCGGGTCGTCGTCCCGGCCCGCAGGCCCGACGCCGCGCGGCAGGCCCTCGCCGGCGTTGCCCGGGTGGAGGTCGAACAACTCGATCTCGGCGACCTCGCCTCGGTTCGCGCGTTCGCCGAACGGTTCCTTCGCCACCATCCCGCCCTCGACATCCTGATCGCGGGCGCCGGGATCATGGCCTGCCCCGAGACGCGGGTGGGGCACGGCTGGGAGGCGCAGTTCGCGACCAACCATCTCGGCCACCACGCGCTGACGAACCTGCTGTGGCCCGCGCTCACCGCACCCGGCGCGGCTCGCGTCGTCTCGGTCGCCTCCGGACGTAACCCGGCGTGGCGAATCCGTTGGGACGACGTGCAGTTCGAGCGCGGCTACGACAAGTGGGAGGCCTACACACAGTCCAAGCTCGCGAACATCCTGTTCGCCCGTCACCTCGACCTGCTGGGCAGACCGCACGGCGTCCGCGCCTTCTCGGTCAATCCCGGTTGGATCCTCACCGCCCTGCAACGACACCTCGCGGCCGAGGAGATGGTCGCCGCCGGCTGGATCGACACCGACGGAACGCCCAGGCCGGGCCTGTTCAAGACCGTCGAGCAGGGCGCCGCTACCCAGGTCTGGGCCGCCACCTCACCCGATGTCGAGGCGGACGGCGGCGGCTACTGCGTGGACTGCCGCGTCGCCGACGGCAGCCCCACCGACAGCGTTTCCGCAGCCCGGCTCTGGGCGCTCTCGGCCGACCTGACCGGTCTCGACCTCACCGACCGGGCCTGACCAGGCCAGCGCGACCGGAGGTGGACGGAATCGCGCTTCCCGGCCTGATGGTGGTGCCATACACACCGCCGGTGTCTGAGGTATCGGGGGACTTCGAGATCCACATAACGGCCTACGCTTCCCAGGCCGAGAAGCTGTCGGCGTTCGCCACCGAGCATGGCGTGAAGTTCGTCCACATCCTGCTCGATCGAGGCACGAACGTCTCGCAACCGATGCTCACCCTGACCGGGCGCGGCACCCTGGCCGATCAGCACACGGCGGTGCGACGGTGGCAACGCGACCTGCGCGAGGCAGGCGTACACCCGTGCCGTTCGAAGATCGAGGCGGCGCCGTGGTGCGTCGGCGTACCGCAGTCGGATGAGCAGGCGGCGGCCGAGCCTGGTGGCCGGTACTTCGAGCATCACGTCAAGCTCCTGGTGTCGAACCCGCCGGTGGCGGATCTGGTGGCTCTCACCGATCTGGTCGCACCGCACGGCGCGCGGCTGTCCCGCAACGCCCGCCGGGAGTTCGCGGACGGCGCGCAGGAGCGATTCGTCAACCAGCGCTGCCGCGGTGTCGGTCGCGCCACCGCGACCAAGCGGCTGAACGAGCTCGTCGACACCCTTCGGGCGGCAGGCTACGAGCCCATCGCGGTCGAGCAGGAGTACGTCGTCTTCGACAGCCACCTGCACCACGATGAGGGCTGGCTGGACTCTCGCACGCCGGGTGCGAGCAGTTGGGCCCGGGAGCGCGAGAACAAGATGAGGTCCGCACCGGCCGGCGCCCCGGACTACCCGCCGACGTACCAGCCGCTGCCCGGCAGCCCGACCGTCCGCCAACGGGCGGCGTTCGACCCCGCCCTCCAGCAGTATCCGAACGCCTACCGCGCCGGCGAGCCCGCCTTCCTTGAGGCGACTGTCGGCGAACGGTGGACCACCGCCCGACGCGCCGCCATGCAGCACGTCCTGGCCGTCATCGCCGCGACCAGGTGGCGTCCGCACCTGGTCCTGCGGGGCAGCGTCACCATGGCGGCCTGGGTCGGTGCCGCGGCCCGCGAACCGGGTGATCTTGACTTTGTCGTCAGCCCGCGCACCGTCACGAGCGACAGCGCCGATGCCCGCACGCTGCTCGACGACATCAAGACCGCCATCCGGAACGCACCGGGCGCCGGGCTGCGACCGGAGCGGATGACCGAGGCCGCCATCTGGACGTACGAGCGCGCTGACGGACGCCGACTGCTCATCCCGTTCAGCGCGCCGGAGGGCCACGTACAGATCGACATCGTCTTCGGTGAACGGCTGCCGCTCCCGCCGGAGGCGATGACACTGCCGAACATCGACCAGCCGGTGCTGGCCGCGCCCGCCTCGCTGGCCCTCGCGTGGAAGCTGCTGTGGCTGGCCACCGACCGGTATCCGCAGGGCAAGGATCTCTACGACGCCGTCCTGCTCGCCGAACACACCACCGTCGACCAGGCTCTCGTCCGGGAACTCCTGCGACCGGAACTCGGTGCCGAGGCCGACACGTTCGCGGCCGAGACCGTGCTGTCCTGGCAGGTCGACTGGCCCAACTTCACCGACGAGTGTCCCGGCGTCACGGGTACCGCCGACCAGTGGGCACGGCGGCTCGCGGTGGCACTCGACCACGCCTGGGCCTGATCCCGCCCGACCCGCCCGATCGGCACGGCTCGACGGTCACCCACCGCTCGACTGTGAGCGATCACAAGGACGTCGCCACGCCGTTCGTTACGTCTTGACGAACAGCATGTTATCGCTCACTCTCGATGGAGAGGATGACGGCATTTCGGGGCTCACCGGGCGATCCCCGCTGGCCGCACCTCGGATCACGACGTCCCCCAGGGCATGCGGACGTCGCCTCAGGACTCTCCGTAGTCGGCGCGTGCCGCCGGACTGCGTACGTCGGTGCGAGGTGGCCCGGGAGGACCGTCCCGGACTCCCTGGCCAGCCGGCGCCGACCGTCCCGACCGGGTTGTCCTGAGCGAAGTGGCACATCACCACCACCGATGCAACCACTGAGAAGGAACAACATGAGACCCAAGAGAACTCTGCTGGCGACGGCGACCCTCGCGGTCGCACTGAGCGCGGGCATGACCGTGGCGCTGGCACCCATGGCCAGCGCCGGAACCACACTGAAGGCGTCGGCGGCCGAGAAGGGCCGCTACTTCGGCGCGGCCGTCGCGACCGGCAAGCTGTCCGACAGCCAGTACGTCGGCATCCTCAACGCCGAGTTCAACAGTGTCGTGGCCGAGAACGAGATGAAGTGGGACGCCACCGAGCCGCAGCAGGGCCGGTTCAGCTACACCGGTGGTGATCGTCTGGTCAGTCACGCGCGCGCCAACGGGATGAGCGTGCGGGGTCACGCCCTGCTCTGGCACGGGCAGCAGCCGGGCTGGGCGCAGGGGATGTCCGGCAGTGCGTTGCGCAGTGCGGCGATCAACCATGTCACTCAGGTGGCGACGCATTTCCGGGGGCAGATCTATGCCTGGGATGTGGTGAACGAGGCGTTCGCCGATGGTGGCGGCGGTGGTCGGCGTGATTCGAACCTGCAGCGCACCGGCAATGACTGGATCGAGGCGGCGTTCCGGGCCGCGCGGGCCGCGGATCCGGGTGCGAAGTTGTGTTACAACGACTACAACACCGACGGGATCAACGCGAAGTCGACCGGCGTCTACAACATGGTGCGGGACTTCACGTCTCGTGGCGTGCCGATCGACTGCGTCGGCTTCCAGTCGCACCTGGGCACCACGATTCCCGGTGACTACCAGGCGAACCTGCAGCGTTTCGCCGATCTTGGTGTCGACGTGCAGATCACCGAGCTGGACGTGATGACCGGCGGCAACCAGGCCAATATCTACGGCACGGTCACCCGGGCCTGCCTGGCCGTCACGCGCTGCACCGGCATCACGGTGTGGGGCGTGCGGGACAGCGACTCCTGGCGTGGCAGCGACGACGCGCTGCTGTTCGATCGGTCGGGCAACAAGAAGGCGGCGTACACCTCCGTCCTCAACGCCCTCAACGCGGGCTCCAACCCGACCACGCCGCCGCCGGGCTCCCCGGTGGACACCAGCGCCTGGTACGTGCTGGTGAACCGCAACAGTGGCAAGGCGCTGGACGTGTACAACCGGGCGACGAACGACGGCGCCCGGATCACCCAGTGGTCCCGCAACGACGGGGCGTGGCAGCAGTGGCAGTTCGTGGACTCGGGGGGTGGCTACTACCGACTGAAGTCGCGGAACTCCGGCAAGGTGCTCGACGTCTACAACTTCTCCACCTCTGACGCCGCCGCGATCGTGCAGTGGAGCGACGGCAACGGCACGAACCAGCAGTTCCGGCTCGCCGAATCCGCCGGTGGCTACGTGCGGGTGATCAACCGCAACAGCGGCAAGGCCGTCGAGGTGCAGGGCGCGTCCACCGCCGACGGGGGAAACATCGTCCAGTACACCGACTGGGGTGGCAACAACCAGCAGTGGCAGCTGATCCGCATCGGGTAGCTGCCCAGCACCGCGGTGGCGCGGACGGGTTCGTCCGCGCCACCGTCGGCGCCGTGCGCGGCACTCCGCGCCGCACCGAGGCCTCCGCCAACCTCTCATATAGTCGTGCGATGGAACGGGTCCGACAGGCGTACTCCTCCGTCGCGCAGCTCTACATCGAGCTGTTCGGCACCCGTCAGCAGGTACACGTCGACGACCTCGCCTTCATCGAGCGGCACCTGGCGGGTGGCCCTGGAGCGGTGCTCGACCTGGGTTGCGGGCCTGGTCACATCACCGAGCACCTTCGTTCCCTGGGCGTGGACGCATCGGGAATCGACATGGTCCCCGAGTTCATCGCCCACGCGCGGGCGACCCATCCGGGCGGCAGGTACCACCTCGGGTCGATCGAGCGGCTCGACGTTGCCGATCACTCCATCGCCGGCATCCTGGCCTGGTACTCGTTGATCCATCTTCCGCCGCGGCATCTCGACGACGTACTCACCGAGTTCCGCCGGGCGATGGCCCCAGGCGGGACTCTGGTGATCGGCTTCTTCGACGGTGACGAGTTCGCCGCGTTCGACCACAAGGTCACGACCGCCTACCGCTGGCCCGTCGACGAGTTCTCGGCGCGACTGGTGCGCGCCGGCTTCGCGGAGGTGGACCGGATGCAACGACCCTTCGATGGCACCCATCGGCCGCACGCCGTCATCGCGGCGACCGCAACCGAACAGTGAGGTGACCCGGCGAGCCTGCGTGCCGTTCTAGGCCAGGCACCGAGAGCCTGTCGATCGTCTGGCAATGGGCCCTACATCAGCGAGCCGGGTGGCCTGGCGGGCCGGACCCCAGACGGCCGGGGCAGAAGGTCTGCCGACCGAACACGTGCGATGCCCGCCGACGATCCGCCGTTTGTCCGACCTGCTCGTCGGGCAACAGGAATCACCATGACGAATGAACGAGCGAGATCCGTCGGTGGCTACGTGATGCGAATCCTCGGCGTGGTGGCGATCGTCGTGGGCATTCTGGGATTCTTCGCCAGTCTGCCGCAGGGCAACCTCGTCGGTGTGGTCCTTGGCATCGTCTTCATCGCCGGTGGAGCCATCCTGCTCAAGCGCTCGGGAGGCGTCGGCCGAGCGAGAGAGGCAGCCTCGGCTCCAGACGGCACGCGTTGAGGGGCGTGCCCGGGGTGGCCGCCGTGGCGACGACCCCGGGCGGCTCTCAGGCCGGGACGCGACCGGCGATCTCCGGTGCGAAGAGTGCCGACGGAGGGTCCATGAGATGGGTGACACGGAGGAACGCGGTGGCCAGCACCGGGTCCTCGGTCGCAGCCCGGCGGAGGCGTTCCAGGTAGGCGCCGCGCCGCTGGTCGAGCATGGACCGGTCTCCCACCGCCTTCGGGAGGCGCAGGTCGTTGGCGGCGACCGCCGCCCACGGCACGTCGATGACCGCGGCCGCCGCAGCGAAGAACCGGCTGGCCAGATCGGTGGTCCCATCCTTGAGCAGCCGTCGGAGGATGCCCGCCTCCAGGGCGGCCACGGTCATCCCCTGGCCGTAGATCGGGTTGAATGAGCACATCGCGTCGCCGGTGACGAGGTACCCGGCCGGGAATTGGTCGATCCGGTCGTAGCGCAGCCGGGTGCTGGCCGGGTATCGCATCTTCACCGGATCGCCGATCGGCTCGGCGGTGCGCATGATGGTGGCGACGTCCGGGCTGTCGAGCGTCTCGGCGAACGCCAGCATGCCGTCGTCGTCGGTCGGCGGCACACCGCCGAATCGGTCGCTGATGCTGACGATCCAGGTGTCGTTCTCCTGGGCGAGGACGAATCCGCCGTGCACGTTGCCCGGGTAGGCGTTGACCGAGGCGCCGGCCCGGCCGTCGAGATGGTGCGGCTCGCGGCGATAGCGGCGCGTCACGTACACCGTCGGCACCTCGATGCGCTCCTCCTCGACCTGCGGAAAGCCGAGTGCCGTCAGCATGTGGCGGCTGCGTGAGCCACGCCCGCTGGCGTCCACCACCAGATCGGCGTCGTCGACGGAGACCCGCTGACCGGCGGCGGTCGCTGTCACGCCGACGACGCGATCACCCTGCGCCGTGCAGAGCAGGTCGTCGACCGTGTGCTCGGGCCGGACCACCACATTGGCCAGCCCCTGCACCCGGCGCCGGATCACGAACTCGAGTAGCGGACGGCTCGCGGCCAGCGCGGTCATGCCGGACACGCCCTTGGCCAGCGGCCGGCCGCCCAACCACCACCGCATGTCGTCCTGCACGTCGAAGGTGGGGGCTCCGAGCCCGGCCAGTTCCGCGCCGAACCCGTCGAACAGCCGCTCCATCTCCTGGCTGCCACGCGTGAGCAGCCCGTGCACGTGGCTGCTCTGCGGCACGCCGCGTCGTGGCTCGGGCTGCTGCGGCAACGTGTCGCGATCGAGCACGACCACCTCTTCGAAGGACTCGTGCAGCGCCCGTGCGGCCAGCAAGCCTGCCAGCGAGGCGCCGATTACCACGGCCCGCCCGTTACCCATTGTTCCCATGCGAATTCTGGTTCCCGTCCTCGATTGTCGTCGGCTCGACGCTAGCGTGGCCGAAAACCGAAACACGGACCTGCCTACCCGTCAAATCGTCATTGGTCCGATTTGGCGGGTGCTTCTTGTGGCTGATCCAGTCGGCATCCACTATCCGTAAACCAAAACTGCATATAAATCCTCAGTGCAAGCGTTCATGACGTAGGCACAGGGAGCTCTCATGACCGACACCGGCCCGCCCTCGTTCAGCGGCGTGCACCACGCCTGGGCGTCGCGCACTCCGGTATCCAGACCGTGAAGGATCCGTTCCCCTACTCGACGGTCATCTTCCGGGACATCGACAACATTCAGCTGGAGGTCGTCGCGTTCGGCGTCTGACCCGGCCGACCGACGAGCGGCGACATGGAATGTTCGTCGCGAACCAGGGCACGTACGACTGGAACTGCTGATCTGAGGAGTGGACATGACCAAGGTTCTGATGGTGTTGACCTCGCACGACCAGCTGGGTGACACCGGCCGGAAGACCGGTTTCTGGCTCGAGGAACTGGCCGCGCCCTATTACCGGTTCCGGGACGCCGGATGGGACGTGACGCTCGCGTCGCCCGAGGGTGGGCGGCCACCCCTGGACCCGAAGAGCAACGAACCGGACTTCCAGACGGATCAGACCCGCCGCTTCGGTGCGGACGCCGAGGCGGAACGGCAGCTCGACAACACGCTACGGCTGGACTCGGTGTCGGTCGGCGACTTCGACACCGTCTTCTACCCGGGCGGCCACGGCCCCCTGTGGGACCTCGCCGAGGACGAGAATTCGATCAAACTGATCGAGCAGTTCGTCACGGCGGGCAAGCCGACCGCGCTGGTGTGCCACGCGCCGGGCGCGCTGCGGCACTGCGTGACCCCCGACGGTCAGCCGCTGGTCGCCGGGAAGCGGGTCACCGGGTTCACCGACAGCGAGGAGGAGTACATGGGCCTGACCAAGGTCGTGCCCTTCCTCGTCGAGGACGAGCTGATCGCCAAGGGGGCGCAGTTCTCCAAGGCGGGCAACTTCGAGCCGCACGTGGTGACCGACGGGCTGCTCGTCACCGGTCAGAACCCGGCCTCCTCCGGGCCGGCCGCGGACGAGCTGATCTCCCTGGTCGGCCGCACCGCCGGCTGACCCCGGTCGCCTCTGTCGGGCGGGCCCTCGCGAGGGCCCGCCGGACGGTTCACCGCACCACCGGTACCGAGCTCAGCTGGCCCGGGCGGTGTGGACCGCGGAGACCGCACCCGCGCCCTCACCGACCGCGGTGGCGACGCGCTTGGTGGAGCCCGCGCGGATGTCGCCGACCGCGAAGACGCGGGGAGCGCTGGTCTGGAACGGCAGTGGCGCCTCGCGCGTACCGGGCGGCAGCCGGCTGTCGGTGAGGACGAAACCGTTCTCGTCCAGGGCGATGCCCGTCAACCAGCCGGACTCCGGGTCCGCGCCGATGAAGCAGAACAGCCCGCGGCAGTCCAGTTTCGTCGACGTGCCCTCGTCGTCGACGACGATCGCCGCGAGGGTGTCGTCCCCGTGCAGCTCACGCAATGTGCTGCGGGTGTGGACCTGGATCCGCGGGTGGGCCTGGATCCGGTCGGTCAGGTACGCCGACATCTTCGCCCCGAGGTCGCCGGAGCGCACCACCAGATGCACCGTGCAGCCGCGTGCGGCCAGGGAGAGCGCCGCCTGCCCCGCCGAGTTGGCGCCGCCCACGACCGCCACCGGCTGTGACTCGTACCCACGCAGGTCCAGTTCGGTCGCGGCGTACCGGATACAGCCGCTCTGCTCGAACTCCGCCCAGCGCGCGATGTCGAGCCGCCGGTAACGCGCGCCGGTGGCGGCGATGACCGCGGACGCCTCGATCCGGGTGCCGTCCTCCAGCTCCACGACGGGCCGTTCGTCGTCGGACACGTCGAGGCCGACCACCGCGCAGGGCGCGTAGATCTGGACGCCGAACTTCAGCGCCTGGATCATCGCCAGCCGGGCCAGCTGCTCGCCGCTGATCCCCTGGGGGAACCCGAGGTAGTTCTCGATCCGCGCGCTCTTGGCCGCCTGGCCGCCGAGGCCGGTGCCGTCCAGCAGCACGGTGACGAGCCCCTCGGAGGCGCCGTAGACCGCCGCGGCGAGGCCGGCCGGTCCGGCGCCGACCACGACCAGGTCTGGGTTGTCGGCCGAGGCGACAAAGGTCAGGCCGAGCGCCTCCGCGACCGTTCCGGGGGTGGCACGACGCAGCACCCGGCCGTCGGTGACCGCGACGGGCAGGTCGTCCGCGTCGACCCCGACCGCCCGCATGAGGGCCCGGCCGGACAGCGAGGCCGCGTCGAGCCAGGCGTGCGGCAGGAGCATCTGGGTCGCGTACGTTCGCAGCCTCAGCGAATCCGCGGCGTCCGGCCGGCCGACGATCTCCAGGGCGTTGCCGGCCGCCCCGCGCATGAGTTCGCGTCGGGCTCGGAAGGTCTCAATCAGGACATCGGCGATGTCGACCTGCTCGGCGAGCACGCGGCGCAGCACCGGGGCGGTGATCCGGACGACCGTGCCGGCCTCGACGACGCGGGCCGTGAGGAAGACCTGCTGCCCGGTGAGGAGGCTCAGTTCGCCGAGGAACTCACCCGGTACCCGCCGGTAGATCAGGCGCTCGGGGTCGAGCGCCGTCGCCTTGCGGACGACCTCCGCGGTCGCGGTACGGAGCAGGAAGAAGTCGTAGGAGCTGTCGCCCGCCGCGTACAGGTCCTGCCCCTGATGGACGTCCTCCTCGGTGCCGTAGCCCGCGAGGCGGTCGAACTGCTCCTCGTCGAGGGCGGGGCCGTCGACGTCTCCGGTGCTCATGCGCGAACGGTAGGGCCACTCACTTGACCACCAGTGGATTCGCGTGGGCGACGTCGCGCCGGAGTGCGGGCTCACCTCGCCGAGCAGCGAGTACAGAGATCGCCATGTGGCTGTCCAGTGAGCCTCGCCATCGTTGTCGAGCCGGAGAGGCCACGCTCGGTGCGACGGGCACTGCCGTGCGGTGTAACCTTTCTGCCCGCTCCGAGGGACAGAGGAATCCGGTGTCCAGTATCGCCTTGGTTGTCGCGGTGGGTGTCGCCATCCTGGTGGGGACGGGCGCGGCCCGTCGTCTCCGGATCGCCCCACCGGTGCTGCTCCTGCTCGCCGGTGTCCTGCTCGGGTTCGCGCCCGCGCTGCGCGGGGTGCACCTGCCACCCGAGGCGGTCCTCCTGGTGTTCCTCCCGGTGTTGCTCTACTGGGAGGCGTTCACCTCGTCGTTGCGGGAGATCCGGAGAAATCTCCGGGTCATCGTGCTGCTGAGCACCTTCCTCGTGGTCGCGACCGCCGCCGGCGTGGCGGCGGCGGCGCACGCACTGGGGCTCGACTGGGGGCCGGCGTGGGTGCTGGGCGCCGCGGTGGCTCCGACCGATGCCACGGCGGTCGGGGTCCTGGGCCGGATGCTGCCCCGTCGTATCGCGACCATGTTGCGGGCGGAGAGCCTGGTCAACGACGGTACGGCGCTGGTGATCTACACGCTCGCGGTCGGGATCACGCTCGGCGAGGAACATCTGAGCGCGGGTCGGGTCGCCGGGCTGTTCGCGCTGTCGTACCTGGGCGGTGTCGCGGCCGGTCTGGCGGTCACGTTCCTCGTCCTGCAGATCCGCCGCCGGCTGACCGATCCGTTCCAGCACAACCTCCTCGCGTTGATGACGCCGCTGACCGCCTATCTGATCGCCGAGGCAGCCGAGGTGTCCGGCGTCCTCGCGGCCGTGGTCAGCGGACTCTGGGTGGGCCGGGTCTCGCCGCGCCTGTTCCCCGGCAACGCCCGCCGGTACGTCCAGACCGTGATGGGCTTCGTGACCACGCTGGCCAACACGGCGCTGTTCGTGCTGGTGGGGCTGGAAGCCCAGTCGGCCGTACGTGGGTTGGACAACACCGAGCTGGCCCACGGGATGCTGGTCGCGGTCGTGGTCTGCGCGGTCATCGTGGCGGTGCGGTTCGGCTGGCTGTTCACCAGTCCGTACCTGATCCGGGCGATCGACCGCCGCCCACAGCAGCGTGAACGACGGCTGAGCGGCCGCCCACGGGCGCTCATGTCGGCGGCCGGGTTCCGCGGTGCGGTGTCGATGGCGGCGGCGCTGGCCGTACCCCATGCTCTGCCGTCCGGGGCGGAGTTCCCGGACCGGGACCTGATCGTCTTCGTCACGGCCGTCGTGATCGCGGCGACCCTGTTGCTCCAGGCGCCGCTCATGCCTCGGGTGACGCGGTGGGCCGGGCTGAGCGCCGACGGCGAGGCGGAGCAGGAACGCCGGCGGGCCGAGATCACCTCGATGGACCACGCGCTCAAGTCCCTGCCGGAGATGGCCGCGGGCCTGGGCACGAGCGACGATGTGAAGAAGCAGTTGCGGACGGAGTACGACCGCCGCCTGCGCGTGCTGCGCGACGGCGACGCCGACTCCGGTCCCGACGAGGCCGCGGCCGACTACGAGCAGCAGTACGCCAACCTTCACCTGGCGGTCATCGACCACCGCCACGACACTGTCGTCCGGATGCGTGACCAGGGTGAGATCGACGACGAGGTGCTCCGGCGCGTCCAGGACGGCCTCGACCTCGAGCAGGTCCACATGATCCAGCGACGCGACAACGACACCCGCGCGAGCTAGGCCGTCGACCCGGGTGTGGTCACCGCAGCCCGCGGATGTGACCGGCTCACCGCGCCCTTCGGCGGCGACATCCGATGTATGCGCAGGTGGCTGCGGCTCTGATTGACGTCCACTCTGGCGCGATCCTTGCCGAACCGCCCGGCGGGCTGCGCGCCGCGACCTGGATCTCCTGGTCAGGGCCTCCGGCGGCGGCGCAGGTCTCGGTAAATCGGCCATTGCCTATCCAGCAGCGTCGATGTAACCTTCCCGAAACACATCAGACGTCTGACTGCCTGATGGTCGCTCATAGCTACCGGGGGACGTCGTGGTTGGCAGGCCCGCACACGTGTCGCGCTTCGGGGTGGTCGGATCGGCCACCGTTTGGAGGATCGATGTCCGACCTGACCCGACGGCAGGCTCTGAAGATGGGCGCGGCCGGCGCGGGCGGCGCCCTGCTGCCGCTGCCGTCCAGCGCGGTGGCCCGAGGTGACTCGACGGCACCTCCGCAGGTGTTGGCCGCCGGCGACCTGGCGCTCTGGTACGACGAGTCGGCCGGCACCGACTGGCTCCGCGCGCTACCGATCGGCAACGGCCGGCTCGGGGCCATGGTGTTCGGCAACGTCGACACGGAGCGACTACAGCTCAATGAGGACACCGTCTGGGCCGGCGGACCGCACGAGCCGAGCAACACCAGAGGTGCGGGCGCCCTGGCGGAAATCCGGCGGTTGGTCTTCGCGAACCAGTGGACCCAGGCTCAGGACCTCATCAACCAGACCATGCTCGGCAACCCGGTGGGGCAGCTGGCCTACCAGACCGTCGGCAACCTCCGGTTGACCTTCCCCACGTCGGGTGCCGCCTCGCAGTACAGCCGGCAGCTGGACCTGACCACCGCGACCACCTCGGTGACGTACGTGATGAATGGTGTCCGATACCAGCGCGAGGTGTTCGCGAGCGCGCCGGATCAGGTCATCGCGATGCGGCTGACCGCCGACCGGACGGGCTCGATCACGTTCACCGCCACCTTCGACAGCCCGCAGCGGACATCGGTCGCGAGTCCGGACGGGAGCACGATCTCGCTGGACGGTGTCTCCGGCAACCAGGAGGGTGTCAACGGTTCGGTCCGCTTCCTCGCGTTGGCCAACGCCACCATCAGCGGCGGCACCGTGTCCAGCTCCGGCGGCACCCTGCGGGTCACCAACGCCACCAGCGTGACCCTGCTGGTCTCCATCGGCTCCAGCTACGTCAACTACCGCACCGTCGGCGGCGACTACCAGGGCATCGCGCGACAGCGCCTCACGGCCGCCCGGGCCAGCAGCTACGACCAGATGCGCAGCCGACACGTGACCGACTACCAGGCGCTGTTCGGTCGGGTCGGCCTCGATCTGGGCCGCACCTCCGCCGCCGACCAGCCGACCGACGTCCGGATCGCCCAGCACAACAGCGTCAACGACCCACAGTTCTCGGCGCTGCTGTTCCAGTTCGGCCGGTACCTGCTGATCTCGTCGTCACGGCCCGGCACCCAGCCGGCCAACCTCCAGGGCATCTGGAACGACTCGTTGACCCCGTCGTGGGACTCGAAGTACACGATCAACGCCAACCTGCCGATGAACTACTGGCTGGCCAACACGACGAACCTGTCGGAGTGTCACACCCCGGTCTTCGACATGGTCAGGGACCTAGCGGTCAGCGGCGTCCGCACCGCCCAGGTGCAGTACGGCGCGGCGGGTGGCTGGGTCACCCACCACAACACCGACGCGTGGCGGGCCACCTCCGTGGTGGACGGCGCGTTCTGGGGCATGTGGCAGACCGGCGGCGCCTGGCTGAGCACCCTGATCTGGGACCACTACCTGTTCACCGGCGACATCGAGTTCCTGCGGGCCAACTACCCGGCGATGAAGGGTGCGGCGCAGTTCTTCCTCAACACGCTGGTGACCGAGCCGACCCTCGGCTACCTGGTGACCAACCCGTCGAACTCGCCGGAGCTCGGTCACCACGCGAACGCCAGCGTGTGCGCCGGCCCCACCATGGACAACCAGATCCTGCGGGACCTGTTCGACGGGTGTGCGCGGGCGAGTGAGATCCTCGATGTGGACGCCACCTTCCGTGCTCAGGTGCGGGCCACCCGGGACCGGCTCCCGCCGATGAAGATCGGCTCGCGCGGCAACATCCAGGAGTGGCTCTACGACTGGGTGGAGACCGAGCAGTACCACCGGCACATCTCGCATTTGTACGGGCTCGCCCCCAGCAACCAGATCACCAAGCGCGGCACCCCGCAGCTGTTCGAGGCCGCGCGCCGGACGCTGCAACTGCGGGGTGACGATGGTACGGGCTGGTCGCTGGCCTGGAAAATCAACTTCTGGGCGCGGATGGAGGAGGGCAACCGGGCCCACGACCTGATCCGCTACCTCGCCACACCCGCGCGGCTCGCGCCCAACATGTTCGACCTGCACCCGCCGTTCCAGATCGACGGCAACTTCGGCGCCACCGCCGGCGTCGCGGAGATGCTGCTGCAGAGCCACGCCGGTGAACTGCACATCCTGCCCGCACTGCCGACGGCCTGGCCGAGTGGGCGGGTGACCGGACTGCGCGGCCGGGGTGGGCACACGGTCAGCGTCACCTGGAGCAGTGGGCAGGCCACCGAGGTGCTCCTCCGCCCGGACCGCGCCGGCACCGTCCGCCTGCGGGGTCGGCTCTTCACCGGCGCCTACACCGTCGTCGACACCGCGGACGGCACGTCGGCCCGGACCACCCGCATCGAGAGCGACCTCGTCGAGGTGACCGTGCTGGCCGGGCGTACCTATCGGGCCACCAGCTCGGGCACCACCACACCGACGCTGGAGCAGAGCTTCACCAACGCGGGCATCTCCAACGACACCAACACCGGCGTCGGGAACTTCGACGGCAACGGGGCCAGTCTCTCCGCGCAGGCCCTGGCGCAGGCCGGGGTCACCCCGGGCAGCACGGTGAGCCGCAACGGGGTCACCTTCCGCTGGCCCAACGTCAGCCCCGGCGTCGCCGACAACGCCATCGCCTCGGGGCAGTCCATCGGCGTGACCGGGACGGGGCGGACGCTCGGCATCCTCGCGACCGGCACCTACGGCGCCGTGTCGGGAACCGCGACGGTGGTGTACGCCGACGGCACCCGCCAGACCTTCACGCTGAGCACGCCCGACTGGTACGGGGGACCACACGCCGGCGGCACCGCGGCCATCGTGACCGCCTACCAGAACCGGCCGGGCAACCAGCGTCAGGCCACCGCCGCCTGCATCTACTACGTCGGGGTGACGTTGCAGAACAAGGCGGTGGTCCGGGTCGAGCTGCCGAACATCAGCGCACGGCCGGCGTCCGGCGTGCCGACCATGCACATCTTCGCGATCGCGATCGGCGCCTGACAGCGGTGATCGCGATCGCCGCCCGCAGGCTCTCGGCGTGAACGCCGAGAGCCTGCGGCGACGCTCTCGAAACAGCGACGCCACGTCTTGACGAGCGGCGTATTCATCCACAAGAGTCTATGGAGCGGAGGTTGGCGCACCGTGGGAGCCCGGTGTGCCGCTCGGGCAACTCGGAATACCGCTACAGGTGTGTCAGGGCCGTGCCTGTGAGCGCTAACTGCGGCGTCGCTCGGCAGCGGGTCGGTCACGTCCTCCCGCGCGGTTTCGGGCGTACGCCGGTTCGCGTCACCCCGAACCCAGGAGAGTGCTCCCATGAAGAAACCCAGAGTGGCCAAGGCCGCGATGGTGTCGGCCGGCGCCGTCCTGCTGGCCTCCACCGCGGTCGCGGCCGCGGTGCCGGCAGGTGCCGCGGCCGCCGGCTGTTCGGTGGACTACAGCGTGTCGTCGCAGTGGCAGGGTGGCTTCGGCGCCAACGTCACCGTCACCAATCTCGGCGAGCCGGTCAGCAGTTGGGCGTTGACCTGGTCCTATGACGCCGGACAGGCCGTCACGCAGGCGTGGAACGCGACGGTGACCCAGAGCGGTGCCGCGGTCACGGCCAGGAACGTCGGTTACAACGGGGCCATCACGACCAACGGCACGGCCTCGTTCGGCTTCAACGGCTCGTGGACCGGCAGCAACCCCGCGCCGACCAGCTTCGCGCTCAACGGCGTGACCTGCACCGGCGGCACGGCACCCACCACGCCGCCCCCGACCACCCCACCGCCGACCACCCCGCCCCCGAACGGGCCGGCGGACATCACGGTGAACAGCGCGACCAGGTACCAGACGGTTGATGGGTTCGGAGCCGCGCAGTCGATCTGGGGTTCGGCGTGGTCGACGTCGGACACGCAGACGCTGGTCGGTATGGGTGCCAACCAGTTGGGGCTGTCGATCGTGCGGACCGGTCTGTCGCCGGTGTCCAGCGAGTGGGCGACGCATGTGAACTCGTTGCAGACGGCGAAGTCGTACGGGTCGAATGTGAAGATCCTCGCCTCGCCGTGGACCGCGCCGGCGGCGTGGAAGACGAACAACAGCCGGGTCAACGGTGGGAAGCTGAAGACCGACTACTACGACGACTACGCGAACCACCTGAACAGCTACGTGCAGTACATGCGCGGTCAGGGTGTGACCATCGACGTCACCTCGGTGCAGAACGAGCCGGACTGGCACCCGGACTACGACTCGATGGACTGGAGCGGCACCGAGCTGCGCACCTTCGTCCGCGACCAGGGTGCGAGGGTGCAGAACACCAAGCTGATGGTCGCCGAGGCGGTGAACCTGAACTACACCTTCACCGACCCGGCCCTGAACGACGCGACCGCCCGCAACAACATCGGCTACATCGGCGGGCACCTGTACGGCACGGAGGCGGCGGGCCGGCTGAAGTCGTACCCCCTGGCCGATCAGTACAACAAGCCGGTGTGGATGACCGAGTGGAACCTGCACGCCGCCGACGGTGGAGGCTCGAACATATGGGGCAACCCCGCCAACGCGGCGGTCTGGAACGAGACGCTCGACGACATCATGCGTACGGTGCACAGGTCGATGGAGTCGAACTGGACCGCCTACATCTGGTGGTACGGCAAGCGCTACTACTCCTTCATCGGTGACGGTGAGGCGGCGTACGGCACCACCGCGGGCGCTCCACTCAAGCGCGGGTACGCCTTCTCGCAGTACGCCAAGTACGTCCGCCCCGGCTACCAGCGGGTCGCCCTGACGAAGAGTTCCAAGGCGTCGCCGCTGGAGGTGACCGCCTACCAGGGCGACGGGAAGATCACCCTGGTGATCCTCAACCGGTCGACCAGCGCGGTCAACAACGCCGTGATCCAGGCACCGCAGAACGTCAGCCGGGCGGAGTACTACCTCACCTCGCGGAACGCCAACGCGGCCAGCCAGCCGACCAGCGTGAACGGGGGGCAGGCCACCATCAATGTCGGCGCACGCAGCATCTCCACGCTCGTGTTCACCCTCTGAGGAGTCTCGCTGGGCTCGTGTCATCCCGGTCGGGCGTGTGGGTGTGATCGATCGTCGACACCCGCCCGCCCGCCCGGCTCAGTCGGGCGGGGCCGCCGCGCGGTTGGCGATGTCCTGCAGGGCCGCGATGTGGGCGCTCAGAGCGGCCCGCCCGGCGGCGGAGAGGTTGATCCAGGTCCGTGGGCGCTTGCCCACGTAGCCCTTGCGGACATCCACGTAGCCGCCGTCGCCCAGCGCCGAGATCCGCTTGGACAGGGCCGAGTCGCTGAGTTCCACGGCATCACGGACGAAGGCGAACTCGGCCCATTCCGTTCCCGCCAGCAACGCCACGATGGCCAGGCGGGTGGGATCGAGCAGGGCCGGATCAAGCTTCGGGTCGATCACCGTGGGGCCTCGCCGGTGAGCATCCGGCACCGGTCGACGGCCTGCCGGGCCGGTCGTACCCCTTCGGGTGTGGGCGTGGTGGTC
The DNA here is from genome assembly GCF_029626045.1 of Micromonospora sp. WMMD710. NCBI lineage: Bacteria > Bacillati > Actinomycetota > Actinomycetes > Micromonosporales > Micromonosporaceae > Micromonospora > Micromonospora sp. WMMD710. The sequence continues at coordinate 1,215,157 of NZ_JARUBD010000001.1, forward strand.
ATCGCACACCTCCGTGGGGTGGGGAAGCGCTCGCTGGTACGAGAAGCTAGCATGCTGCTTTCCGTGGGAGCAAGTACTTCCAGGTGCGTCAAACGCGCCTCCTGGTCAACTGATAATCCACTGGCGGTCACGTCGGGGAGATCAGACTGCGTGGTACGTGGAGGGGGCGCTTCCCCGACGGTGAGCAGAGAGGTCGTGGATGCGGTCAACCCAGAGGCTGCCCGCCTTCGCCGCGGCGCTGGTGGCGCTCAACCTCCTCGTGGGCATGCTGGCCATGATCCCGCTGGTGCTGCTCGTGTCCCTGCTCGCCTACGCGGCCAGCGGGCCGTACGGGCCGACCACCAACCACACGTACGCGACGGTCTTCGGTCGCCCCGCGCCGCTGCAGCTCGATACCGACGAGGCCGGCCTCGTGGCGATCTTCCTGATGTTCGTCGCCCTCCTGCTCGGCGGCGCGTTCCTGGGCGGTAATCACGCGCTCGGTCGGCTCAGGCCCGGCGGGGTTCCCGCGGTCGCCGGGTGGGTGGCGGCGCTGGCCGTCACGCTTCTGCCCTGGGCGCTCGGTATGTCCTGGTGGTGGTCCAGCCGGTAAGACGCCAGCAACTTCACGGTCATTGGAAATCGTGTGGCGCGGCGTTGGTTTGCCCCGTTCGTCAACCAATCGAGCGGGGGCAGAGCCTGACAGGCCATGCGGACTGGGGTCGGGACGGGTGGGCCGTGCAGCCCGGTGCGGGCGAGCTGATCGAGCTCGGCGGCCCGCATCGGCCGGAGATTCTCGTCCACGGTGGCGAGGTGGGCGGCGCGCTCGGCGCCTTCGTGTTCCATCACGACGTCATCGTCGAGAACCCTCCCCACGCGCACCACGACTTCATGAAGATCGCCTATGTCCTGGAGGGGCGGTACGACTTCCGCGTGGGCGACGCCGAGTTCTCCGGCGGCCCGGGGACCATCGTCGTCGTACCCCGTGGTTCGTACCACACGTTCGTCACCCCGACCGGTGGCCGGCTGCTGTTCGTCAGCGCGCCGGCCGGCAACGAGCAGCTCTTCGAGGAGTTGGGCAGCCTCGGCCCGAACCCCACGCAGGAAGCGCTCGCCGAGGTCGACAAGCGCTTCGGTACGACGAGGCTCCCGGGTGACGAGGGTGGTCCCTGGCGTCAGCTGCGCGACGGTGGGCAGTAGCGGCGGCATCTCCGCATCCCACACTCCGGATCAGCATTTAGTGAGGCTCATCGATATTGACGCCCGCCCTCGGCGGCGACAGGATCTCGGCACCACCACCACCGTGATCCCGTCTGGGAGGCGTCATGACCCGTCCCCGCCTGCCGCTCCTGCGGGCAGCAACCCGATTGGCCGCACTCGCCATGGCCACCGTCGGCGTGCTGCTCACCGTCGCCACACCCGCCAGCGCCGCGGTGCCCACCGGCCGCTACGTCGCCCTGGGTGACTCGTACACCGCAGGTCCGCTGATTCCCACGCAGGTCGACCTGAACTGCCTACGGTCCAACCGCAACTACCCGTCCGTGGTGGCCGCGTCCGCCGGCTCGTCGTCGTTCGCCGACGTCAGCTGCTCCGGGGCCACCACGGACGACATTCTCTACGGCGGCAGCGGCCAGTTGGGCATCACGGTGCCGCCGCAGCTCAACGCGGTCACGTCGACCACCGCGCTGGTGACGGTGCAGATCGGTGGCAACGACATCGGCTTCTCCAGCATCATCAGCGACTGCGCCCAGGCCAGCCTCAACAGCCCGCTCGGGTCGCCGTGCAAGGACCGGTACACCGCCGGAGGTGTCGACCAGTTGCAGGCCCGGATCGCCGCCACCGTGCCGAAGGTGACCACCGTGCTGCAGTCGGTCCGCCAGGCCGCGCCGGGCGCGCGGGTCGTGGTGCTCGGGTACCCGGCGATCGTGCCGGACACCGGCTACGGCTGCTGGCCCGTCGTCCCGATCGCCTACCAGGACGTGCCGTACCTGCGGGGTGTCGAGAAGTCGCTCAACGCGATGCTGGCCAGCACCGCGGCCGCGAACGGTGCCACCTACGCCGACGTCTACACCCCGTCGATCGGCCGCGACGCGTGCAAGAGCAGCGGCACCCGGTGGGTCGAGGGACTGGTGCCGCAGAACTCGGCCGCCCCGTTCCACCCCAACGCCCGCGGTGAGCAGGGCATGGCCACCGCCCTGCTCGCCCGGCTCAACAGCTGACCGGACCGCAGTGGCGGCACCGGCCCGCATCCGCAGGGGTGCGGGCCGGTTCGGCCTCGCTCAGGACGGCGTGGACGGCAGCGTGTCCATGAAGGAGCTGACCGAGAAGACGGCACGACCCGGCCCGGCCGGGCCGTATCCGGGCGGGCTGGACAGCCCGTGGGCGTCCATGGTCGCCCGGTAGACCTCCAGCAGTCGGACGTGGTACTCGAGCGGCGCGCCCTCGGGGTTGGCCCGGCCGAGCGGCGTGGTGGGCTCCGGGCACCACGTGGTGAACCGCGGGGTGATGCCGCGTGACATGAAGTAGTCGAGCCCTTCGGCGGTGGAGTCGATCGCCTCGTCCACGCTCGTGAAGCCATGCGGGGCGGCCATCTCGACGCCGGCCACGAAGTTCGGGATCACGTTGCGTGGGCCGAACACCTCGGCGGAGTCGAGGATGCGGCGGTGCCACTCCTCCCGGCCGACGTAGCGCTCCTTGCCCGGGCAGTACACCTCGAACAGCCGCTTGTCCCACACCTCGTAGTTGGGGTGATAGATCCGGATCCCGTAGTCGTGGAACCGTTGGACGTCGGCTCGGGGGAGTGCCTGGGCGACGACCTTGCCGATCCACCGCCCCGGGAACCGCTCCTCGATCGCCTGAGCGTACTGGCCGTAGAAGTCCGCCTCGGCCAGCCCGCCGACGTGCGAGGTGATGCTGCCACCGGTGAGGGTGTACGCCTGCGAGGCCCGATCGGTGTCGTACCGGTCGATGATCTCCAGAGCTTCCAGCACCTCGTCGACCGGCTTGACCCCGGTGTAGGGGCGCCCGGCCTGCTTGTGCTGCCGCCAGTTGTGGTTGATGTCGCAGTACTGGCACTCCTCCTTCGCGCCGAAGTACTGGCAGACCCGGAACGCGGTCAGGTAGATGAGGTAGCCCCACTGGATGGTCGGCGCGACCTCCATCACCGACTTCCCGTTGGCCAGCGTGTGCCGGTAGTACGCCGGCATCGGGGGTAGCCCGACATCGGCGATCGGCCGTTCGTCCAGGAACAGGCGCAGCCGCCCGTCGCTGTCGGACCGCACACGGTACGGCGAGCCGGGGTTGGTGCGGACGGAGACGACGGTTCGGCGCAGCTCGTACGGGCCTCCGGTGAGCACGATCTCCTCCGGCGGCCGGCGCAGCGCGGCCGTCCCCAGCTCCGGGAGCGTCCGGTGATCGAAGGAGAAGATGAAGTAGGACTTCGGCTTGACGTCGCCGTGCTCGTTGTCGGTCAACGCCGTGTCGTCGAAGGCGAGCCCGCCGCGCAGCAGGTCCTCCTTGATGACCGCCTCGCGCGGCACCTGCGGGAATCGACTCAGCAGGTCTTCGACCAGCTCGGTGCGCGACGTCATGCGGTCCTCCCGTACGGATGGGCTGAACCGGGTGGCGGTCCGCCACCCGGTGTCGACAGCTCAGCTCTGCTTGGTTTCCCAGAAGATCTTCGAGATCTCCTCGATCTTCGCGAGCAGCTGCTCCGCGACGGCCGGGTCGGCGGCCCCCTTCGCGCCCCCGGCGCCGGCCAGCTTGGTGGCCTCGTTGAAGAGACCGTGCAGCTGCGGATACCTCTCGAAGTGCGGCGCCTTGAAGTAGTCGGTCCACAGGACCCAGAGGTGGTGCTTGACCAGCTCGGCGCGCTGCTCCTTGATGATCAGCGCGCGGGTCCGGAACTCCGGGTCGTCATTGGCCTGGTACTTCTCGGAGATCGCTTTGATCGACTCGGCCTCGATCCGGGCCTGCGCCGGGTCGTAGACGCCGCAGGGGAGGTCGCAGTGGGCGCTCACGACGGTGCGGGGGCGGAAAAGGCGTGGCAGGTGCATCAGATTCCTCCCGACGGCAGACAACCTCTTGGACCTCTCGAGCACGGTGATCCGCAGTGGAGGTTAAAACCTCAATCACACTTCATGTCAACCCCCGGCGGTCGCACGGCTCGTGGTCCGGCCCGGGCTGTCGGAGGTACGTGTGAGGATCGTCGCCGTGAGTGGATGGATCTACAACGATCGCCCGGAGGGCGTCCGGTTCCTCACCGACCGCATCGCGGAGCCGGGGCGCACGCAGATCGAGGGCGAGATCTGGGACTGGGTCGTGCGCGGCGAGGCCGACGCCGACGAGTTCGTCGACGTCTTCGACGTTGACGAGGAGCGTCACGGCGCCACCGACGAGGAGCTCGGTTCGGCGTACGAACGGGCCTTGGCCGTCCGGCGGGAGCAGCAGCGGGAGTGGGGAGCGGTGCGGAGCAACCTCACCCGCGCCTTCGCCGAGCTGACCGAGGTCGGCGTGTTGGCCAGGGAGAACTTCAGCTGTTGCGGCACCTGCGCGGCGGCCGAGATCCACGACGAGCGCGACGACTCCCGACACTGGCTCGGCTATGTGTGGTATCACCAGCAGGACACCGAGTCGCTGCTCGCGAGCGAGGACGGCGAGGTCTACCTCGGCTACGGCGTCTACCCGCCGGCGGACTTCGACGAGTCCGCCTACAACGCTCTGTCCGAGGCCGAACAGCAGGCCCGTTACCAGGCCGACCTGGAACAGGTGTTGGATGAGATCGCCTTTCCGGTGCTTCGTCGGCACGGCATGCGGGTCGAGTGGAATCGCAAGCAGTCCCGGCGCATCCGGGTCACCGGCGCTCAGTGGTACGCGCCGTTGGTCTGACAACCCCGCCGTGTGCCGCTACCGGATGAGCCGACCGTCCGGGTGCCGTGCCGTGAGCCCGACCGCACCGACCCGAACGGCCACTACCCGCGCACCAGGAACCAGACCCTCTACGCCACCACCCGCGACTTCGTCACGTTCACGCCACCGCAGGTGATGAGCAACCGGCCCGGTCACGGGACGCTCGACGCCGTCACGCCGAGGCGCCGATGGTGGTGAAGGCCAACCCCGGTGACGTACGCGGCGAGGGCTACTACCTCTACGCCGACCAGAAGTGGCTCGGCCCGCCGTCCGGGGGCCGCCTGGAGGAGCAGCTGCACCCGTACTGGGGTGACGACCTCGCCTCGGGCCGATGGACGCCGATCGACTGGGCGCAGAAGCCCGATGACGAGGGGGCCCTCGGCGTCATGCGCCACGGGACCATCTTCGCGCTGACCCAGGCGGAGCACGCTGCCCTGCGCGGTGCCGACCTGTCCTCGATCGCGGTGCGGACAGTCACGGCGGGTACTCGCTGGCCGGGTACGACCCGGGCAGGCCGGGGCGGCAGACCGTCGCGGTCTCCTACACGGTGGCCGGCGTGACGCGGAGCGCCACGTTCCCGGTAGACGTCGTGGAGGTGTCGGCGATGCAGGGTCACGCGGCGAGGCGTCGGTAACTGTCCGACGGTTTTGCGATGCTGTGGCGGTTCACGTGACGACATCACCTGCTTCGAAGGGGCACCACGATGGCAAAGGTCATCTCCACGCTGTTCATCTCGGCCGACGGCGTGGCCGAGATCGATCCCGGTTGGCACTTCCCGTACTTCGACGACAACATGGGACGGGCCGTCGGTGAGGACTACGACACCGCCGACGTCCTGCTCATCGGTCGCGAGACCTACGACAGCTTCGCCGGAGCCTGGCCCGAGCGAGAGGCCGCCGGCGGGGACGACGCGTCGTTCGCCAAGCAACTCGGGGACGTACGCAAGATCGTCGTCTCGCGCCAGCCGCTGACGTTCTCCTGGCGCAACTCGGAACTGCTCTCCGGTGATCTCCTCGATGCCGTCGCCGAACTCAGGGCCGACGCCGGCAGCAAGGGCGTCCTGATCCCCGGGTCGATCTCGGTGGTGCAGCAGCTCCTCGCCGCGGGGCTGGTCGACGAGCTGCGCCTGCTGGTGCACCCGGTGGCGGCGCGCAAGGGCCGCCGGCTGTTCGACGAGGGCGAGACGCCGTACCACCTGAAGGTGACGGCGACGGAGGTGTTCCCGACGGGCGTGCTCCGCGTGATCTACGCGCCGACCGAGGCGCCCGGAGCGGTCGGGTACGACGAGGTCAAGGACCAGGTACCGGCAGGTAGCTAGCGGTTCGGGGCGACCGACGCCTCGTACCGCGAGGTGTTGGTCGACCGACCGCCCTACCCAAGCTGCCCGACCGACGGGTGGGACCCCTACAACGCCGGGTTCCTCGATACCTGGCACGCAGGTGCGGCCTGACCATCGACCACATCGTCGCCGCCGAGATCGTCACGGCGGACGGCCGCCTGCTCCGCGTCGACGACGAGCAGCATCCCGACCTGTTCTGGGCCATCCGTGGCGCCGGCGGCAACGTCGGCGTCGTCACGGCCCTGGAGTTGGAGGCGTACGAGGTCGACAACGTGGTCTACGCCCAGCTCGTCGCGGACGCGACCGACACCGCCGACCTGCTGCGCCGTTGGGGTCAGCTCGTCGAGGACGCGCCACGGGACCTGACGAGTTTCTCTCCCTCTTTCCCGCACGCCGCGGCAATCCGCCGACGGCCCAGGTCACCCTCGTCTACGCGGGTGACGACATCGAGGCGGCGCAGTCGGCCCTCAGTCCGTTCCTGGGGATCGGTCCGATCCTCGATCAGCAGGCACCGGTCGCGCCGTATCCGGCGATCGTCGCGCCGCCCGGCAACCGGCACCGGGGTCAGGGTTTGCGGGACACCCGCGGTGGCCTCTTGCACCACATCACACCGCAGGCGGCGGACCGTATGGCGGACATGATCGATTCCGGTGATGTGATGATCATGCAGGTGCGCTCGGTGGGCGCAGCGGTCAACGGCGTCGCCCGTGACGCGACCGCCTACCCGCACCGGAAGCAGAACTTCTCGGTGCTCGCGGCCACGGTCCCGGAGCGCAGGCCCCAGCTCGACAACCTGTGGGCCAAGCTGTACGCGCACCTCGACGGCCGGTACCTCAGCTTCGAGTCCGACACGGACCCGGATCGGCTGCTGGATGCCTGGCCCGAGCCCACGCTCAGCCGGCTGCGCGCCGTGAAGGCCACGTACGACCCGGACAACGTCTTCAACCGCAACTTCCCCATCCCGCCGGCTGGTCGGGACTGACGACCCGGTCCGGCCCCGCCGCACGGCGGGGCCGGACCGGTCGCCGTTGTCAGGCGATCGTGCAGGCCGCGCCGTTGAGGGTGAACGAAGCCGGTCGCGCGGTGTTGCCGGTGTGCGTGGCCTGGAAGCCGACGCTCACCGAACCGTTTGGCGCGATGGCGCCGTTGTAGCCGACGTTCCTGGCCGTCACCTGCCCGGAGGTGGGGGAGTAGGTGGCGTTCCAGCCCGAGGTGATGGTCTGCCCGGCCGGCAGGGTGAAGACCAGGGACCAGCCGTTGACGGCATCGGTGCCGCTGTTCGTGACGGTGATGTTCTCGGTCAGCCCGGTGTTCCAGGCGTTGAGGTCGACGGTCACCCGGCAGGCCCCGGGAGCCGGCGGTGGGGTGGTGGGCGGCGGTGTGGTGGGCGGCGGTGTGGTGGGGTTGGTCAGTCCGAAGAACTGGATGGCGGACGCGGCCATGCCGCCGGACGGCAGGCTGTGCCCGGCGCCCTGGATGCTGTACGCCTCAACCTGGACGGTGCCGCTCGTGTCGGCGTACCTGCGCCGGTTCCAGTTGGCCTGCGGCGTGTCGGTGGAGGTGGGTGTCTGGCTGAGCCCGAACACGTTGGTCCACTGCTCGATCGCCTCCTGCAACAGCGAGTACGGCACGAGCGTGTCGTTGGTGCCGTGCCACAACTGCACCCGTGGGCGGGGGCCGGAGTAGCCGGGGTACGCCTGGCGGACCGCGTCGCCCCATTGCTGGTGGGTGCGGTTCATGGCGCCGCCGGTGCACTGGCTGTTCGTGGGTGGGTAGTCGGCCGCGTTGGCGAAGCAGTTGTAGGGGACCCCCATGAACGCGGCGCCGGCCTTGAACACGTCGGGATACAGGGCCAGCATGTGGTTGGTCATCATGCCGCCGGACGAGCTGCCGGTGGCGTAGACCCGGTCGGGGTCGGCGCCGTACTGCTGCTGCGCGTACCGGATCATCGACATGATCGAGACCGGGTCGCTGCCACCGCCGCGGCGCTTGGCGGCGTCCGACCAGACGTCGAAGCAGTTGCCGAACCCGGCCTGCTGGGTCGCGGTCGGGTAGATCACGATGAATCCGTACCGGTCGGCCTGGGCGGCGAACTCGCTGCCGGAGTGGAAGCCGGGGCCTGACCCGCCGCAGCCGTGCATGGCCACCACGACCGCGGGCCTGGTCGGGCGGACGTCCGGCACGTAGACGTGCATGCGCATCCGGCCCGGGTTGTCGCCGAAGCTGGTGACCTCGGCCAGCGACGCGGCGTACGCGGGCCGGAAGGTGGGAACCACCAGGCCGGCCGCCACCAGCGCCACGGCGGCGCCGAGCAACAGTTTCCTTCTGATCTTCACGGGGACGACTCCTTCGATCACCTGTGCAGGCTGTGGCTGGCTGCGCGCGTTCCGTTCGCGGGCGCTCCCGGCTGCCCGCGGTGATCGCGCATCGCCCATGACGTGTGCATGCCCTGCCCGGCTCCGTGTGGGTCGCGTGGCAGTTAGTGTTCTCCTCGGACCGATAAGTGTCAATCGACGCGGCTCGATCGATAGGGTCGGGTGTCCCACGGCGATCCGTCTACAGTCGGGCCAACGTCCCCGAGCCGAGCCCGGAGGGCCTGTGGCGAGCCCGTTCGACATCGAGGAGATCTATCCGGACGACGGGGAGCACTCGCTTCGGCTGCCCCGGCGACAGGCCGGCACCTCACCGCAGGGCGTCGCGGTGACCCTGCTGGCGGATTACACCGTGCGGACCCGTGCCGCGATCCCGTCCGCCGCCATCGTCGCGTTGCTCGCCGAGTCGGGGGTGACCACGGCCGGCGCCCGGGCCGCGATCAGCCGGCTGGCCCGTCGAGGTGTGCTGGAGGGCAGCCGGCAGGGACGGCGCAGCTCCTACCGGCTCAGTCGGGCCGCCGCCGCCGATCTCTCCGCCGGCGCACAGTGGATCCTGACCTCCACCGCCGCGACGACGCCGTGGGACGGACACTGGACGACCATCGCCTTCTCGCTGCCGCAGGACCGCGGCTCACAGCGGCGCGCCCTTCGCGGCCAGCTCCGCTGGCTCGGATACGCGCCGCTGTACGACGGACTGTGGATCTCGCCGTACGAGCTGACCCCGCCCGCCCGGGCACTGCTCGCCCAGCTGTCGGCCGGCCGCGCCACGGTGTTCCGTGGGCGCCACGTCGCACTCGACGCGACCAGCCGACGTGCTCCCATCGAAGCCTGGGACGTCGACGCGATAGAGCGGCACTACGAGGCGTTTCTGCGGCGGTGGACGCCCCTGCTGCCCCGGGTGCGAGCGGGGCAGGTCGACGGCACGGAGGCGGTGCGGGCACGCACCGAGGTCATGGACACCTTCCGGCGCTTTCCCACCCTCGATCCGCAACTGCCCCTGGAGCTCCTTCCGGCGGGATGGCTCCGGCAGCCGGCCCGGCAGCTGTTCACGGCCGTCTACGACGACCTCGCCGACCTCGCCGAGCAGCATGTCCGCGCGGTCGTCGCGCGGTACACCGACATCGGTGAGCCCGGCATCCAGGCCCACACCACCGCCGACCTCGTCGCCGGGGTACGCGGTGACGAGCCCTGCCGAGGCGGACCCGTCCGCTGACGACCACCGGCCCGCCAGGGGGCATCACCGCGGCGCGGACATGTGTACCTTGTGGAGAGAACGCGGCGATGGGAGGCCCGGGTGACGGTGCGCAGCGGGGAGCCTTCGGCGGCCGACCGGATCGACACCACCGTCGCGCATCCCGCCCGCAGGTACAACTACCTGCTGGGCGGCAAGGACAACTTCGCCGCAGACCGGCAGTCCGGCGACGCGCTCGCGGCCGCGATGCCCACCATCCGGCTCGCCGCCGTCGAAAACCGGATGTTCCTGCAGCGAGCGGTGCGTTTCCTGGCGCAGCAGGGTGTCCGCCAGTTCCTCGACATCGGTACGGGCGTCCCGACCGCCGACAACACCCACGAGGTCGCCCAGGCGATCGACCCGTCGGCGCGGGTGGTGTACGTCGACAACGACCCGATCGTCCTCGCCCACGCGCGTGCACTGTTGAACAGCACGCCCGAGGGCCGCACCGCCTACCTCGACGCCGACCTGCGGGACCCGGAGCGGATCCTCGCCCATCCGGACCTGCGCACGACGATCGACCTCGACGAGCCGGTCGCGTTGATGCTGGTGGCCATCCTGCACTTCATCCGCGACGACGAGGCCCCGAAGACCATCCTCGACCGCCTCGTCGCCGCGCTCCCGTCCGGCAGCTACGTCGTCGCCTCGCACGTGACCTGGGAGTACCTGCCGCCCGAGGTGACCGCGAAGCTGGAGGCGAACAACCGCGACGGCCGGTTCCAGGCCCGCAGCACCGACCAGTTCGCCGACCTGCTCGAGGGGTTGGACCTCGTCGAACCCGGCATCGTGTCGGTGGCGCGGTGGCGGGCCGACGACGCGCCGCAGCCGCGGCCGTCCGTGCAGGACGTGTCGTTCAACGGTGCCGTCGCCCGGGTGGTCTGACGGAGGCGGGCCTCGCCCCTCGGGGCGTCATGCGGGCGGTCCGGAGCCTCGCGCGGCGGCAATGATCCGCCCACGCTCCGATTCGGGAAACCGGTCGAGCATGCCACGCACCTCGGCGGCACTCACGTTGGCGCCGAACAGCTCGCTGCCCGGCTCGAGTCGTACACCCTCGGCGAGCGCCCCGGCGACGACCGGGTCGAAGCCGAGCGTGTCGACGAGGGCGGCCACCGCGGCGAGATCGGCGGCGTCGTCGCCGGCGATCGCGATGGCCTTGCGACCGGCGGTGCCCGCCGGTCGCGCCTCGTCCTCAAGATCGTGGTACCCCATGTGGTTGAACGCCTTGACGACCCGTGCGCCGGACAGGAACGCCTGGACGATCTCGCTCGACGAGGTACGCGGGTCGGTCAGGTCGTCGCGGATGCCGTCGACCTCCCACCAGTAGTTCATCGCGTCGACGACGAGCTTGCCGCGCAGGGCCTCGGCGGGGACCGCACGGTACTTGCCCAGCGGCAGGGCGAGGATGACGATGTCGGCGCCGGCCACGGCGTCGGCCGCGGTGGTCGCGCTCGCCCCCGGCGTGAGCACCTCGATGGTGAGCGCGATCTTCGCCGGGTCGCCGGAGCCGGCGACGAGCACCCGGTAGCCGGCGGCGAGTGCGAGCCGGGCGAGGACGGTGCCCACCTTGCCGGCCCCGAGGACGGCGAGGGTCTGTGCTCTGTCGCGGCCGTTGTCGTTCATGTCCCTGCTCCCGTCCCTCGGATGGATCAGCTGGCGAGGATGTCGCGGACCATCGGGATCACCCTGGATCCGTAGAGCTCGACGGCGCGCATCCGGGCGCTCACCGGCTGGGCTCCCGCCGTGTAGATGAGGTCGAACCGGCCGACGCCGACGCTGCGGATGGCACGGGCCATCCGGCGTGCCACCGTCTCCGGGGAGCCGATGTAGAGCGAGCCGTGTTCCACCTCGGAGTCGAACTCCTCACGACGGATCGGTGGCCAGCCGCGCAGCGCGCCGATCCGGTTCCGCATGACCCGGTAGTGCGGCCAGAACACCTCCTTCGCCTCCTCGTCGGTGTCGGCGATGAAGCCGGGCGAGTGCATCCCGACCGGGTGCGCGGTGGTGCCGAGCTGGTCGGCCGCCCGGCGATAGAGGTCGATGTAGGGTGCGAAACGCTCCGGAGCGCCGCCGATGATGGCGAGCATGAGCGGAAGGCCGTACCGGGCGGTGCGGACGACCGACTGCGGCGAGCCGCCGACGCCCACCCAGGTGGTGAGGTGTCCCGATTCCGTCTTCGGAAAGACGTCGGCGTCCTTGAGTGGGGCACGTGTGGTGCCGCTCCAGGTGACCGGCTTCTCGTCGAGCAGCTTCGCGAACAGCTCGATCCGCTCCTCGAACAGCACGTCGTAGTCCGCCAGGTCGTAGCCGAACAGGGGGAACGACTCGGTGAACGAGCCGCGACCGAGGATTACCTCGGCCCGGCCCTGCGACAGCGCGTCGACGGTGGCGAAGCGTTGGAACACCCGGACCGGGTCGTCGGAGCTCAGCACCGTCACGCCGGAGGAGAGGCGGATCCGGGAGGTGCGGGTGGCGATCCCCGCCAGCACGGTCTCCGGCGTCGACACCGAGTACTCCGGCCGGTGGTGCTCACCGAGTGCGATGACGTCGACGCCGAGTTCGTCGGCCAGTACCGCCTCGTCGACGACCTGACGGATCGCCGCGGCGTGGGAGACGGGCTTACCGGAATCGCCCTCCGGCACGTCGCCGAAGGTGTCGAGGCCGAACACGAGGTCAGACATTGGTGGGCTCCTTCGCCAACAGCTCCCGGACCCGCGGCGCGACCTCGCTGCCCAGCAGCTCGATGGTTCGCGCGCGTGCCTCGCGAGGCAGGTGCATGATGTCGTACTTGAGATCGAATCGACTCAGCCGCAGATCGCGGGCCACGGCGGCGATCTTGCGGGCGACCGTTTCCGGCGACCCGACGAACAGCGCTCCGTGGTCGATCTCGGCCTCGTAGCGTGCACGGTCGGGCTTGTAGAAGCCGCGCTCCTCGGCGAGCCGCGCCACGGTCGGCTGCCAGTACCGCCACCATGTTTCCACCGCCTCCTCGTCGCTGTCCGCGACAAGGCCGAGTGAGTGCTGCGCGATCGGCTGCACGGGCTTCCCGAACTGCTCGAGCGCCTGGTGGTAGAGGTCGACGTGGCCGGCGAACCGCTGCGGACGCCCGCCGATGATCGCGAGCATGAGCGGAAGCCCGTAGCGGGCGGCGCGGACCACAGAGTTCGGGCTCCCGCCGACGCCGATCCAGGTCGGGATGCCGCCCGGTCGCATTCGCGGGTGCAGTCGCTGCTCGACCAGGGGGCTCCGTACGGTGCCGGACCAGGTGACCGTTTCGTCCCGTTGGAGGCGGACGAAGAGGTCGAGCTTCTCCTCGAACAACCGCTCGTAGTCCGCCAGGTCGTACCCGAACAGCGGGAACGACTCGGTCGCCGACGCCCGCCCGAGAACCAGTTGAGCCCGGCCGTTGGACACCGCGTCGAGGGTGGCGAACTCGTGGTAGAGCCGCACCGGATCGTTGGTGCTGAGCACGGTGACCGAGGTGCCGAGGCGGATCCGCTCGGTTGCCGTCGCCATCGCCGCGAGCAGCACCGGGGTGGCCGAGTCGTTGTGGCCCTCCCGGTAGTGCTCGCCCAGGCTGAACGCGTCGAGGCCGACCGACTCCGCGAGCCGGGCCTCCTCGACGAGCAGTCGTACCGTCTCGGCGTCACTCAGGATCCGGTCGCCGTCGCTGGCGACCTCGCCGAACGAGTTGAGCCCCAGTTCAAAGCCTTCAGCCGTCATCGTCCCCTCCTCAGCGGTTGCCGATCGTGACGCGTGGGAAGTGATCTTCCTTGTTGACGTGTCAATGATGCTAACCTGCCGATTGACGCGTCAATTCCCCGGGAGGCTGAGATGACCAGCGCCACACCCGAGCGGCGGAGGGGGCGTCAGCTGCCGACCGCGGACGAGCTGCGGATCTGGCGCTCCTTCGTCGAGACGGTGGAAGCCCTCAACTCCCAGGTGGCGTCCCGCCTACAGGCCGACTCGTCGCTCTCGCCGGGGGACTACGCCGTCCTGCTCGCCCTCAGCGAGGCGCAGGAGCAGCGGATGCGCTCCTCCGCGCTCGCCGCGCACATCGGGTGGGAGCGCAGCCGGCTCTCCCACCACCTCGGGCGGATGGAACGGCGTGGGCTCATCCGGCGCCAGGAGTGCGCGACCGTTCCCCGCGGGGCGGAGGTGCTCCTCACCCCGACCGGCGTCGAGGCGTTCCGGCAGTCCACCTTCCCGCACCTGCGCGCCATCCGGGAGCTGTTCGTCGACGCTCTCACACCGGAGCAGCTCGGCGCGGCCGGCGAGATCGCGGCGGCGCTGCGTGAGCATCTCGGGACGCCGCGCGAGGAGTGAGCAGCCCGGGCCCGCATGGGACGAGCCACACCGGGTACGCCGCTGCGGCCCTACCGCCGACGCTCGAGCGCAGCCGGTGATCGCCGACGACGGCGCCCGCACCCAGTTCAGGAGGCCGCGATGAGTCCGAAGGCCACACGGGGCGACGCGAGTGTGCGGAGCCTCGACGTGAAGGTCGAGGTTGTCGTCATCCCGGTGGCGGACGTCGACCGGGCGAAGGGGTTCTACGAGAGCATCGGGTGGCGACTCGACCAGACTCCGCCCGGCATCGTCCAGTTCACCCCGCACGGCTCCGCCTGCTCGGTGCAGTTCGGCGCCCAGCTCACGTCGGCGACACCCGGTTCGGCCACGACGTACCTGGTGGTGTCCGACATCGAGGCGGCGCGCGACGCCCTGGTCTCCGCCGGCGTCGAGGTGAGCGGCGTCTTCCACGTCAGCCCGGACGGGCCGGTCGACGGGCCGGATCCCGAGCGCCGCAGCTACTTCTCGCGCGCCACGTTCCACGACCCGGACGGCAACACCTGGCTCGTGCAGGAGATCACGAGCAGGCTCCCCGGCCGCGTCGAGGGAGGCCGGACGTCGTACACCTCCGACAGCGACCTGGCGAGCGCGCTGCGACGCGCGGCCGAGGCCCACGGCGAGCACGAGAAGCGCACCGGTACGAGGGACGACAACTGGCCCGACTGGTACGCGACGTACATGGTGAGCGAGCAGTCGGGGGCGAAGCTGCCCGAGTGACCCGTGCCGACGCGGCGGCGGTCAGGCGTCCTTGTCGGCGAGGTGCCAGATCTCCGGCACCGGAGTCCACCCGCCGTCCGGGCTCAGCGACTCCTGGCACGGCTCGGTCAACGTCCACCATTCCTGCGTCTGCGGGTCGGCGGCGATGCGTGCCTGGTCGGCCTCGTGGTCGTCGCCCACGTACTCGTAGTAGCCGAACAGCAGGTCGTCGTGGAGAAAGATCGTGAAGTTGCGCATGTTCGCCTGCCGCAGTGTCTCCTCGACGGCGGGCCAGACCGCGGCGTGCAGCCGTAGGTAGGTTTCCCGGTGCTCCGGTCGGAGCCGGATGACCATTCCGTGTCGCCGCATCTCACGCCTCCGCGATAGTCGCACCGGTGTCGCGTGGAGCCGCGACCACGCTCGTCCCGTCCGGCCGCCGCGACCATACCGACCCGCCCCTGGGACCGCTGAATCGGGTGAAGTATATCGATGCGAATCGTTTGACGTATGACGTTGTGAACGCTAACTTCTGACTCGCGGGTCGCGCGGGCCGCCGGGAGCCCGGATGCGCCGCCGCGCTCCGAACGGGCCCGGCCGCATCCCGCCCGCACCACACCCCCATGTGCTGACGCCACCACCGGACGCCGGCACACACACCAGGGCACGCGCGAGCGTTGCGCCCGTGGGTGACCCCGATCGAAGGAGTGGACCATGAAGTCCATCGCTGAGGCTCGTCCCGCCTCCGCACCGAGACACCGCTGGCGGTCGGCACTGGCCGCGGCGGCGGCCGCGGTCATGACCGCCGGCATGCTCGTCGCGGTCGACACGGCGCCCGCGGCGGCGGCCACCGTGGACACCAACGCCTGGTACGTGCTGGTGAACCGCAACAGTGGCAAGGTGCTGGACCTGTACGGATCGGCCACCAACGACGGTGCGCGGATCAGCCAGTGGACGCGCAACAACGGCGCGAACCAGCAGTGGCAGTTCGTGGACTCGGGCGGCGGCTACTACCGGTTGAAGTCCCGGCATTCGGGCAAGGTCCTCGACGTCAGCAACTTCTCGACCGCCGACGGCGGGGCGATCGTGCAGTGGGCCGACCTCAACGGCACGAACCAGCAGTTCCGGCTGGCCGACTCGGACGGCGGGTACGTCCGGCTCATCAGCCGGCACAGCGGCAAGGCCGTGGAGGTGCAGGGCGCCTCCACCGCCGACGGCGGAAACATCGTGCAGTACTCCGACTGGAACGGGACGAACCAGCAGTGGCAGCTCGTCCCCACCGACGGCGGGAACCCGCCACCGTCGGGCGGTAGTGGGTGCGGCAAGGCGCCGACGCTGTCCAGCGGCACGCACACGATCCAGAGCAACGGCAAGAGCCGGACCTTCATCCTGCGGGTGCCCACCAACTACAACAACAGCAATCCCTACCGGCTGATCTTCGCGTTCCACTGGCGGGGCGGCACCATGCAGGAGATCTCCTCCGGCGGCACCAGCGGAACCGCGTGGTCCTACTACGGGCAGCAGGAGCAGTCGAACAACAGCGCGATCCTGGTCGCCCCCCAAGGATTCGGCAACGGCTGGGGCAACTCCGGCGGCGAGGACATCACCTTCGTCGACGACATGATCAGCCGGATCGAGAGCAGCCTCTGCGTCAACCCCAGGCAGCGCTTCGCCCTCGGGTTCAGTTGGGGTGGCGGCATGAGCTACGCGGTCGCCTGCGCGCGGCCCACCGTCTTCCGGGCCGTCGCGGTCATCTCCGGCGCGCAGATCAGCGGGTGCAGCGGCGGCACGCAGCCCATCGCGTACTTCGGGCTGCACGGCATCTCGGACAACGTCCTGAACATCTCCCAGGGGAGGGCGTTGCGCGACACGTTCGTCCGGAACAACGGTTGCACCGCCCAGAACCCGCCCGAGCCGGCGGCGGGCAGCCGGGCGCACATCACGACCACCTACTCCGGCTGCCGGGCCGGGTACCCGGTGCAGTGGGCCGCGTTCGACAACGGCCACATGCCGGGGCCGGTGGACGGAACCTACGCCGAGAGCGGCATCACGACCTGGACCAAGGGTGAGATCTGGAGGTTCTTCTCGCAGTTCTCGTGACGTCGGTTCGCGTCAGATGGCGGCGTCCGCTCCCGGGTCCGGGGGTGGGCGCCGCGTCGTCGTCGGCGAGGGTCAGCGTTGCAGGCGGACGGGCTTACCGCTGCGCCGGACCAGCCACGCCTCGGTGATGTGGGTGAACATCGCCGCGGCGGCGCCGTCCGGGTCGTGGGCGGCGATGCGCTCGTAGATGCGCCGATGCCCCTTGTTGGACGCCACGCACAGGGAGCGTTCGGTCCGGCCCATGTAGCGGGCCGTGTTGATGACCTGGCTCTCCAGCGCGCGGACGACGCCGCGGGCGATGCGGTTGCCGGACGCCTGCATGACCGTGTCGTGGAAGGCGCGGTCGTGCTCGTGGTAGGTCACGTGGTCGTCGACGAGCTCGTCCATCCGGTCCACCTGGGCGCGCAGCCGCTCGACGGTGTCGGCGTCGGCGAGGCGGGCGGCGACGTTCGCCATGTCGGACTCCAGCACCCGCCGGGTGACGACGAGGTCGTCGAGTATGGCGAGACTGTCGTCCACGGCGATGGTGGCCGCGAGGACGAGCTCGTCGAGCATGTCCCAGTGCGACTCCGGGGTGACCATGGTGCCGGCGCCCTGGCGGACCTGCACCAGACCCTTCTCCTGAAGGATCTTCACCGCCTCCCGGACGACGGTCCGGCTGACCGAGAACGTTTCGCACAGGACGGGCTCGGGGGGAAGGGACGTCCCAGACGGGTGTACGCCCCGGACGATGCGCTCCACCAGCTCGGCGGTGACCGCCCTGGCGAGGTTGGTCGGTCGACGCACCCACGCCGGGGTCACCGAGTTGTTCAGGGCTGTCTCCTGCGCTGGCGTCATGTCCCCCTCCGAATGACTCGCCGTGGCACGACGTCCGGATCAGTGTACGACCGAGTATTGACGTCACACGTCATACGAGTTACGTTCCGATCAACATTGGCTCGCGGGACGCCCGCCGGCCACCCCACTTTCAAAGGTGACAACCGATGAGACAGCGAGCAATATGGTCGGCCGTCCTCGTTGTGAGCCTGGCCTTGGCCGGATGTGGAAGTGCCAGCGATTCGGGTAAGTCCACCAGCTCTGACGGCAAGCTGGTGGTATGGGACTTCAAGTCCGGTGAGGCGTTCGCCAAATCCTATCTGGACAAGGCGAAGGCGGACTTCAAGAAGAAGCACCCCGATGTCACGGTCGAATTCGTCGCGCAGCCCTTCGATCAGTACTACACCCTGCTCGGCGCGGCCATCCAGTCCGGCAAGGGCCCAGACGTGATGATGTTCAACGGTGGGGGCCAGATCCGCGACCGGGTGGACGCGCTCGTGCCGCTCACCGACTACGTGGCCGAGGACAAGCAGCGGCTGGCCGGCTGGGACGCGTTCACCAAGGACGGCACGATCTACGGCGGCCCGGTGACGTTGCAGGGCTACCCCATCTACTACAACAAGACGGTCTACGAGAAGGCCGGCCTCGACCCGGCGAGCCCGGCGACCACGTGGGACAAGCTCGTCGCCGACTGCGCCGCCGTCGCCAAGGCCGGCGCCAAGTGCTTCGCCCTCGGCAACAAGGAGGGAGTCGGCATCCAGTTCTGGCTCTCCAGCCTGGGCTCGACCACCCTCACCGCCCAGGAGTACGACGCCTGGATCGCCGGCAAGCGCGACTGGAACTCGGCCAACGTCAAGCGGATCTTCCAGCTCTGGAAGGAGGCCGGGGACAAGAAGATGAACAGCGACGGTGCCAACTCGACCGCGATGTTCAACGACTCCTTCGCGTTCTTCCAGTCCGGCAAGGCCGCCCACGTCATGGGTCTCATGTCGGACGTCGGGCACTGGCAGGACTTCAACGAGTTCCTGACCCCGGAGAAGCTCGGCGTCATGAAGGCCCCGATCGTCACCGCCGGCACCACCCCGAGCCTCCCGTACGACGGGGGCATCGGCTACGCGGTCGCCAAGTGGACGAAGGACCCGAAGGTGGCCGCCGACCTGGTGCGTTCGCTGACGTCGACCGAGGCGCTCAACGCCTTCTACTCCGGCGCGGGCGCGATCGTCGCCGACACCACCATCGACGTGTCGCAGGCCGGCCCGGCCGCTGCCACGATCGTCAGCGAGTTGAAGAGCGGTAAGCCCGCCCTGCACGTGGCGCTCTCCTCGAAGACGATCGACCTGATGGGGCGCCTCTCGCAGCAACTGCTCAGCGGTTCGATCACCGTCGACGAGGTGGTGAAGCAGTTGGCCGCCTCCGATCAGGCGGGCTGAGCACGTGCCGATCGGAAACACTCGATCGTCGGTCCGTCCGGCTTCGGCCGGGCGGACCGGCGGGCCGGGGTCCACCCCCGCCGCACGTCGGGGTGGCGCACGTCCCCGTCGCACCGGTGGGGACCTGAGGGCCGAACGCCTCGCCCCCTACGTCCTGGTCGCCCCGGCCGTCCTGATCATCGTGCTGTTGCGGCTCTACCCGCTGATCCTCGGCGTCAACTTCTCCTTCACCGGCGACGGCGCGCAGAACGGGACGGCGGTCGGATTCGGCAACTACCGCGAGCTGTTCGGCGACGACCTGTTCCGGACCGCCCTGAGCAACGTCGGACTGCTGGTGGTGCTGCTTCCGGTGGCGGTGGCGATCCCCGGACTGCTCGCGACGTTCATCTACCTCCGGGTGCCCGGTCACCGCTTCTACCGCAGCGTCTACTTCTTCCCCGCGGTGCTGTCCCCGGTCATCGTCGGCGCGATCTTCAACCTGCTGCTCGCCTTCGACGGCCCCCTCAACGCCATCCTCGGCTCGTTCGGCGTCGGACCGGTGGACTGGCTCGGTGACCCGGACATCGCGATGTTCATGGTGGTCGGCGTGCACATCTGGGCCACCTTCGGCATGGCCCTGGTGGTGTTCCTCGCCGGCTTCGCCACTCTCGACGCGGCGCTCCTGGACGCCGCCCGGGTGGACGGCGCCTCGCTGCCCCAGGTCATCTGGCACGTGATCGTCCCGAGCCTCTCCCGCACCATCCAGTTCGTCTTCGTGACCACGATGATCGGCATGCTGACCTCGATGTTCGGCCTGCTCTTCGTCATGACCAGCGGCGGGCCGGAGGGGTCGACGTACCTGCCGGAGTACTACATCTGGATCCAGCAGGGCCAGATGAACCGTCCGGCTCTCGCGTCGGCCGCGTCCACGATCCTCTTCGTGATCATGCTCGTGGTGGGGCTGTTGCAGATCAAACTGCTCGAACGATCGGGGAGGGAGGACTGATGTCCGGCCTGCGCCTGGGACGGTGGCTGATCGCCATCCCGATGTCGCTGCTCGCGCTGGCGACGATCTACCCCCTGCTGTTCACCGCCAACGTCGCGATGAAGACCCGGCGGGACTACATCCTCGACCGGTTCGGCCTGACCGACGCCCTGCGGTGGGAGAACATCGAAACGGCATGGACGAGCGTCGGCATGGGCCGCTACTTCGCCAACTCGCTGCTCGTGGTGACGTCGTCGGTGGTCCTGCTGCTCCTGTTCGGGTCGATGGCCGGATTCGCTCTGAGCCAGCTGCGGTTCCGCGGCTCGTCGGCGCTGTTCCTGGGCTGCCTCGCGGGACTCTTCATCCCGTTCCAGGTGATCATGGTGCCGCTCGCCCGGATCATGGCCGACACCGCGCTCATCGACACGTACCCCGGCCTGGTGCTCGTCTACGTGGCCCAGTTCCTGCCCTTCACCGTCTTTCTGATGACCAGCTACTACCGGGGCATCCCGAAGGAGATCGTCGACGCCGCGCGGATCGACGGCAACACCGTCTACGGCGTGTACCGGCGGATCATGCTGCCGCTGGGCACTCCGGCGCTGCTGTCGGTGGGCATCCTCAACGCCCTGTTCTGCTGGAACGACGTCCTCATGGCGCTGGTGATGATGCCCTCGGCCGAGCACCGGACGCTGATGATCGGGGTGACTTCGTTGCGCGGGCAGTACTCCGACAACATCCCGACCTTCGCCTCGGGAGTTCTGATCGCCGCGATACCCGTCCTGTTTGTCTACCTGTTCCTCCAGCGCCAAATCGCCGACGGTGTAGCCGCCGGTTCCACGAAGGGTTGACATGCGGATCACTGGATTTCGGACGCTCGCCACGGTCCAGGAATGGGGGCGGCCCGTCGGCGATGCCAACGGCGTCTTCGCCGACGGGGTGGTCCCGGTGTCGATCGTCATCGTCGAGACCGACGAGGGCATCTCGGGGGTCGGCCTCGGGCCACACGTCGAGATCGAGCGGATCTTCGCCGCCATCGAGGGCGAAGATCCCCGTGCCGTCACGGCCCTCTACGACCGCATGCTGCGGCACACCTTCAAGGCCGGCCACGCGGGCCCGGTCTTCGGCACCATCGGTGCTCTCGACACCGCACTGTGGGACATCAAGGCGCAGGCCGCCGGTGAGCCGCTGTGGCGGCTGCTGGGCGGACGCGACCGGAGAGTCCCCGCCTACGCCTCCGGTCTGGACATTGGGCTCACCGACGACGAGCTCGTCGCCGAGTACGAGGTCTACGCCAGCCACGGCCTACGCGCCGCGAAACTCAAGGGCGGCCTCGACATCGAGCGCGACCGGCGCCGCCTCGGTCTGGTCAGGGACGTGCTGACCGAGGCCGGGCACGGGCTGCGGCCGGGTCTGATGCTCGACGTGAACGAGGCATGGACCCGCAAGCAGGCCGTCCGGCACGTCAGCGAACTCGAACGGAGCCTGGATCTCATCTGGATCGAGGAGCCGGTCCGCCGCTGGGACGCCGAGGGCCACGCGACGGTCGGCCGGGGGATCTACGCGTCGGTCGCCACCGGGGAGAACCTCACCGGGCTCGAACAGTACCGGCCGCTGATCGCCGCCGGCGCGGTCGACATCGTCCAGATGGCGGCCGTCTGGGGGGTCACCCACTTCCTGCGGACATCCGCCCTGGCGCACGCCCACGACCTGCCGGTCAGCCCGATCGGCAACAGTCCGGTCGGGCTGCTGCACGCCGCGACGTCGGTGCCGAACCACCTGACCAGCGAACTGCAGGACCTGCATCCACCGGTCGGCGTCTCCATCGACCTGCACGTCGAGGACGGCGCGTTCGTCCTCGGCGACTCACCCGGGTTGGGTGTCCGGGTCGACGAGGAGCGGATCCGGACGGCGAACCGTCGCCCGCAGGCGCAGACGGCCGAGAGCCCCAACGTCCGGCCGGAGCGGGCCGGACGGCGACTGCTCGCCGGCGTCGACGGCGTCTCCGCCCGCAAGGTCCCGGTGGTGCCGCTGAACTCGCACCACGAGGTGTCGCCCACCGCACGCCACTGAGCTCAACACCTCAACAGGGGGAGCGTGGGTGCACCGCAACGGCGGTGCACCCACGACCATGTCCGGTCGGGGCGAACGTCGTACCGACCGCCGAGACGGAGGATCGATGAAGGCAGTCGTCTACCGGGGGGCACGGCACCTCGGGATCGAGAAGCGTGACCCGGAGGCACCGGGGCACGGCCAGGTGCGCATCGAGGTGGCCTACACCGGGATCTGCGGCACCGACCTGCACATCTACCACGGGGACATGGACGCGCGGGTCGGCGCGTCGGCGATCATCGGACACGAGATGTCCGGGCGGATCGCGGCCGTCGGCGAGGACGTCACCGGCTGGACCGTCGGCCAGGCCGTCACCGTGATGCCGACCCGACCCTGCGGACGGTGCGCCGCCTGCCGACGCGGGCTGTCCCACGTCTGCCACAAAATGAACTTCCTCGGCATCGACTCACCAGGCGCGATGCAGTCGTCCTGGACCGTGCCGGCGGATCTGGTCCTGCCGTTGCCCGCGGACCTGCCGCTCGACCACGCGGCGCTCGTCGAGCCGGTCGCGGTCGCGGTGCACGACGTCCGGCGGGGAAACGTGACCGCCGACGATCAGGTGGTCGTGGTCGGTGGTGGACCGGTCGGAGTCCTCATCGCCACCGTCGCCCAGGGTCGCGGCGCGCGCGTGCTCCTCGTCGAGCCGGACCCGGTCCGCCGCGCGGTGGCGGGCAGGATCGGGGTCGAGGCCGTCGATCCGGGAACGACCGACGTCGTGGCGCTGGTCAACGACCGGACCGACGGCGCGGGCGCCGACGTCGCCTTCGAGGTCTCCGGTGCCGCGCCGGGCGTCGCCACGGCGGTCGACGTCCTCACCACCCGGGGCCGGCTGGTGATGGTGGCGATCCATCCCAAGCCCCGCGAGGTCAACCTGCACCGGTTCTTCTGGCGTGAACTGGAGCTGCTCGGTGCCCGTCTCTACCAGCGCGACGACATGGTCGAGGCGATCCGGTTGGTCGCCTCCGGCGCCATCCCGGCGCGGGAGCTCATCTCCCGGGTCGAGCCCGTCGAGGCGGCCACCGCCGCGTTCACGGCGCTGGAGGGCGGCGGCGTGATGAAGGTGCTGCTCGATCTGCGGGAGGACAACCGGTGACGACACTCTTCGACCTGTCCGGACGGACCGCCGTCGTGACCGGGGCCCGGCGCGGCATCGGCCTCGCCATGGCCGAGGCGCTGGCCCGGGCCGGAGCCGACGTCGTCGGCGTCTCCGCGCACCTCGAAGCGGACGGAAGTGAGGTGGAACGCCGGGTGCGTGCCGCCGGCCGCCGGTTCACCGCCCTGCGGGCGGACCTGGGCGACCGGGCGGCCGTGCACCGGTTGGCCGCCGACCTCACCGCGCTCGGGCCCATCGACATCTTGGTGAACAACGGCGGCACGATCGCCCGTACCCCGGCCGTCGACCACCCGGACGAGATGTGGGACCACGTCATCGAGGTCAACCTGAGCAGTCAGTTCGTGCTGAGCCGGGAGATCGGCCGGACGATGGTCGAGCGCGGCCACGGCAAGATCATCTTCACCGCGTCGCTGCTGAGTTTCCAGGGCGGCATCACCGTCCCCGGCTACGCCGCCTCGAAATCGGGCGTTGCCGGGCTCACCAGGGCGCTGGCGAACGAGTGGGCGGCACACGGCGTGAACGTCAACGCCATCGCCCCCGGCTACATCGCCACCGACAACACTCAGGCACTGCGCGACGATCCCGACCGTGAACCAGCGATCCTCGCCCGGATCCCGGCCGGCCGATGGGGTCGCGCCGACGATCTCGGCGGTGCCACCGTGTTCCTGGCATCGGCCGCGTCGGACTACGTCAACGGCGTCGTGCTGCCCGTCGACGGCGGCTGGCTCGGCCGATGACGGCCGGGCAGGCACCCGGGCGGGCCGGGATCGTCGACGCGCACCACCACCTCTGGGTCCGGGCGCGGCACCCGCAGCCGTGGATCGACCCCGTGACCATGGCGGCCATCGACGCCGACTTCGAGCCCGTCGACCTCGCGCCGCTGGCCCGGGCGGCCGGGGTCACCGCGACCGTCGTCGTGCAGTCCATCGCCTCGCAGGCGGAGACGGTGGACCTGCTGGGCGTCGCCGCCGACGACAGCCTCGTCCAGGGGGTGGTCGGCTGGCTGGACCTGACAGCCGACGACGTCGCCGATCGCATCGGCGGCCTGCGGGCCGCCCGGGGCGGCGACCACCTCGTCGGCATCCGGCACCTCGTCCAGGGCGAGACCGACCCGGCGTACCTGGACCGTCCGGACGTCCGCCGGGGGATCGCGGCGGTCGGATCCGCCGGCCTCGTCTTCGATCTGCTCGTCCGCCAGCACCAGCTCTCCATGGCCACGCGCCTGGTGTACGACCTGCCGGAGGTCAGCTTCGTCCTCGACCACCTGGGCAAGCCCGCGCTGGGCAGTCCGGGGCTGACGGAGTGGATCGGTGACCTGCGGGCGTTGGCGGCCTCGCCCAACACGACGGCGAAGCTCTCCGGCCTGGTAACCGAGGTGGAGCGGTCGCAGTGGACGACGGACGACCTCCGACCGGCCGTCGACCACGCGCTCGACGCGTTCGGACCGGACCGGCTGATGTTCGGCTCGGACTGGCCGGTGTGCCTGCTCGCCAGCTCGTACCAGCGGTGGGTGGACGCGCTGACGGAGATGGTGGGCGGCCGCCACGGGAGTGACCGGGCCGGGATCTGGGGCGACACGGCGCGTCGCGTCTACGGGCTGACCGCGCCGTGAGATCGCCGACGCTTCCGCGTCGCCTGCGGCTACGGTGACGCCCCGGTCGGGACCGGCTCCGATCGTCGGACACCGGCCCCGACCGGGGCGTCGTCACCGCGGTGGTCGCGGTTGCGTCACACCTGGGTGAACCGCCACTGCTGGTTGGTGGCACTGTGGCAGGTCCACTGCAACAGTCGTGCGCCGTCGGTGGTGGCGGCACCGTTGACGTCCACGCAGAGCCCGCTCAGCACGTTGCGCACCGTGTAGACCCCGGACGTCCCCGTGGCCGTCGCGGTGAACTTCTGCTGGTTGCTGTTGTTGCAGGTGGCCTGCTGGAGGAATGCACCCGCCGCGGTGGAGCCGCCGATCACCTCGACACACTTGCCGCTGTGCACGGCCTTGAGGTAGACAGCGCCGCTGCCCGCGTCGACGGCCTGCCACTTCTGGTTGTTGCCACCGGTGGCCGCCCACTGGTTGATCTGGGCGCCGTCGGCGGTGGAGACGCCGCTGACGTCCATCAGCTTGCCACTGTGCTGCGCGGTGAGCGTCCAGGTCTTCCCCGCCACACCGGTGCCGGTGCCGGGCACGCCGACGCCGGCACCCCCGAAGGTGTGCGAGTCGAGGTCGAACCAGTTGTTGCCGCTGCCCTTGAACACCATGTAGAGCGTCTGCGTTCCGCCGATGGCGGAGACGCTCACCGGTGCCGTGGACTGGTAGTTGTCCCAGCCGCCGGTGCTGGGCACGGGTGTGGTGGCGAGCAGGGTGCCGGTCGGCGAGCCGGCGCGCAGCTCGATCGAGCCGCCACCGGATGGGGACGACAGCCGGTAGCTGACCGTGGAGATGCCCGACAGGTTCATCGGGTTGAACGCGATCCAGTCGTTGTTGGAGATGTCACCGACGCGCTTGGTGCTCTCCGCGGCCGCCTGGTCGACGACGCGGATGCCCGACTGGCTGCTGAAGTACTCGGACTGCTTGTGCTTGGGCTGAAGGATCGCCTGCGCGGTGCCGGTGAGTGGGGCCGCGCCGCCCGCGCCACCGCTGTCGGTGTAGCGCGCGTTCAGCACGTAGAACAGGTTGGCGCCGTCCGGGTGCCCGCCGAGCAGGTCCGTGGAGATGGTGCCGGAGCAGCCCGGATACTCGGTGGTCTCGTGCGCGTGGTCGTCGTGCCCCAGCGCCGGGTTGAGGACCACCTTCGAGCAGTCGACCGTTCCGCCGTCCGGGTCGGTGACGGTGATCTGGTACGACACCCGGTCGCCGAAGGTGAGCATGCCGCCGTTGCCCGGTGTGGTGATGGTGACCACCGGCGCGCTGTTGCCGACGGTGATCTGGACGTTGGCGAAGCCGGTCTTGCCGGTGTTGTCGGTGACCTTCAGCTGCGCCGTGTAGTTGCCGTTGGCGGTGTACACCTTCGACGGGTTGGCGGCCGTCGAGGTGGTGCCGTCGCCGAACGTCCACAGGTAGCTCAGGGTGTTGCCCGGGTCCGGATCGGCCGTGCCGGCGCTGCTGAACTGGACGGTGAGTGGCGCGGTGCCGCTGGTGGGTGTGCCGGTGGCCTTGGCGATCGGCGACCGGCCGCCCTGGATGTAGTCGATCCGGTAGAGCCCGGAGTCGCTGTTGCCGCCGCCGAAGTTGGTGCCCCACTCCAGCAGGTAGAGCGAGCCGTCCTTGCCGAACTCCATGTCCATCGGCTTGTTGAACCCACCACCCGGCAGGAACGGGTTGGTCCGGGTCACCGCTGTGGCCGAGTCGAAGTGCACCTCCTTGATGTAGCTGCGCGACCACTCGTAGAAGAAGTGCACGCCGTCGTAGTAGGGCGGGAACTTCGTCGCGGACGGGTTCGCCGCGTCGTACCGGTAGACCGGCCCGCCCATCGGCGCGGAGCCGCCGGAGCCGAGCTCCGGGAAGGTCGGTGAGGTGCCGTAGCCGTACCACATGTTCGGTGCGACGACCGGCTTCAGGCTGGTCAGACCGGTGTTGTTGGGCGAGTTGTTGACCGGTGCGTTGCAGTTGAACTTCGCGCCGACGACACCGGTGTCCGGGTTGAACGGCGCGTAGGGCTGGTTGTCGCCGTGGCAGAACGGCCAGCCGTAGTTGCCGGCTGACTTGATCACGTTGAGTTCGACCAGGCCCTCGGGGCCCCGGTTGGT
Organism: Micromonospora sp. WMMD710; assembly: GCF_029626045.1. NCBI lineage: Bacteria > Bacillati > Actinomycetota > Actinomycetes > Micromonosporales > Micromonosporaceae > Micromonospora > Micromonospora sp. WMMD710. Next base: position 1,242,297 of record NZ_JARUBD010000001.1, read on the forward strand.
GGTGGGCGGGTTGCGGTCCGGCCCGTAGTCGGCCAGGTAGACCCAGCCGTTGGCCGGGTCGATCGAGAAGCGGAACGGGTTGCGGAAGCCCATCGCGTAGACCTCCGGACGGGTCTGCGCCGTGCCCTGGGGGTACAGGTTGCCCGTCGGGATGGTGTAGCCGCCACTGGCCGAGGGACGGATCCGCAGCAGCTTGCCGCGCAGGTCGTTCGTGTTCCCGGCGCTGCGGGCGGCGTCGAGGTTGGCCTTGCCGGAGCGCCAGTCCAGCGGGGCGTAGCCCTGCCAGTTGGGGTCCAGGTTCGGCGGCGTGTCGTCCCCGGTGCCGATGTAGAGGTTGCCGTCCGGGCCGAAGTCGATGTAACCGCCGGTGTGCCCGGGCTCCGGGAAGGTCCGGTCACGGTACGCCGGGATGTCGATGATGGTCACACCGCTGGACAGGTTCAGCGTGTCGCCGCTGAGGGTGTAGCGGGAGACCCGGTTGACGTCGGTCGTACTGCTCGCCGGCGAGTGGTACAGGTACACGTACCCGTTGCTGGCGAAGTTCGGATCCAACGCCATGCCGGTGAGGCCGTCCTCGCCTCCGGTGTAGACACTCAGCGTGGCCGCGGTGACGGTGCTGTTGGTGGAGGGCTTGAAGATCTTCACCTGTCCGCCGCGCTGGACGTAGATGACCCGTCCGTCCGGTGCCACGGCCAGTGCCATCGGGTCGACGGTGTTGTCGTCGAGGGTGCGCTTCTCGAAGTTGCCCCACACGGTGCCGCCGCAGTCGCCGGGGACGTTGCCGGCGGCCCACCGGACGCCACCCAGGACGTGGTTGCGGAAGTTCGTCTCGCTGTACGACTCGATCGCGTGGCCCATCGCGGTGGCCCACACCCGTCCGCCGCCGGTGTTGCGGCACCAGGAGATCGGGTGGTCCGGGCCCATCGCCCGGGATCCGGGGTTGTAGGTACGCTCGTCGGCGGTCACCAGCACGTGCACGTTGCCGCGCGGGTTGGTGTCGAAGTTGTACCACTCCTCGCTGCGGCTCCAACGGTCCGGCAGGCCGGCCGTCGACGGGTGCTGCTTGTCGGCGACGATGGCGGTGCCGGCCAGCACGCCGGGGGAGTGCTCGGGCATGTGGGCGCCGCCGTTGACGGTCTGGTCCCACCACGGATATTCGGACTCGATGCCCATGTCGGTCGCGTTGTGCACGCCGACGATGCCCTTGCCGCTGGCGAGGTAACCCTCCACGGCCTGGCGCTGGGCCGCCGACGTCCAGACCATGCCGGAGGTCTGGAACATGATGATGACGTCGAAGGTCGCGAGGTTGGCCGGGGTGAAGACGCTCGCGTCCTCGGTCGCCACCAACTCGAAGTTGTTCGCCGCCGCCTGTTGCTGGAACATGCTGATCCCGGCGGGGATCGAGTCGTGCCGGTAGCCGGCGGTCTTGGTGAACAGCAGGGCGCGGAAGGCCGGGGCCGCCGACGCTGGCGGGGCGAGTCCGAGCGCCAGTAACAGGCCGGTGATCACTGCCATGATCAATGTGTTGCGACGCATGCCGTCTCCTCAATTGGGCGAGCACCTACGAGTGCGACCACGGACCCCGCGGGTGCGTCGGGTTGTGCCCGTACGCAGGCGGGGAACGAGTGCGCTGGTCTGTCCTCGTGCCGTTCGCCGAAACGGCAGTCAGACCCGCAGGACGTCACACAGCGTGATGTCGGCTGTGGTTCTCGTCCCGTGGTCCACGAGGTCAGGATGAGCTAGTAATAGATGGGTGTCAATGAATGGAGTGACGTTCGACGTCGTGCCCGGTTGACGTCGCACGCGATCGACCCGATCGCAGCGGTGCCACTGTCGATCGAGTGACGGCCCTGGCAATCAGCCCCGGTCGAGGATTGCGGACCCGCATCCAAACATCTATCTTCATACGTGTGATGTTTCGTCGATGTCAAGGGAATGTTCGCAACGCGCGAACATAAGTCTCTGTCGATGGCTACGAAAGTTCGCCGTGCGATGCCTCGGACCCGCCGGACCGCAGTGCTGGAACCTGTCGATAACTACTATCTGTGAGGGTTGTTGGATGTCAGACCCACGGCCGGCGCCGCTGCTCACGCTGCAAGGCATCGGCAAGTCCTTCCTCGGGGTACGCGTTCTCGACGGCGTCGACCTCGATGTCGTGCCGGGCGAGGTCCACGCCGTCGTCGGTGAGAACGGCGCCGGGAAGTCGACGCTCATGAAGATCGTGTCGGGCGGGTACGTCCCGGACGAGGGCACCGTCGAACTCGCCGGTGAGCCGCGCGTGTTCCGTGGCCCGCACGACGCGCAGCGGGCCGGGGTCGGCATCATCCACCAGGAGTTCAACCTCCTGCCCGAGCGCACCGTCGCGGAGAACGTCTACCTGGGGCACGAGCCGGTCCGCCGGGGGTTGGTCGACCGTCGGGCGATGCTCGACCGCACCAGCCGACTGCTCGCCTCGATCGGCGAGACCACCCTGCCGGCCGACGCCCGGGTGGGGCGGCTCGGCGTCGCGCAGCAGCAGGTCGTCGAGATCGCCAAGGCGCTCGCCCTGGACGCACGGCTGCTCATCATGGACGAGCCGACCGCGGCGCTGGCCGACCACGAGGTCGAGCTGCTCTACGGGCTGGTGCGCCGGCTCCAGGAGCGGGGCATCGGCCTGCTGTACGTCTCACACCGGCTCACCGAGGTCTTCGACCTGTCCGGCCGGATCACCGTCCTCAAGGACGGCCGGCGGGTCACCACGGTGGACACCGCGGACACCACCGCCGACGAGTTGGTGCGGCACATGGTCGGCCGGGAGCTGTCCAGCTACTACCCGGACCGGGCGGCCCCCGAGGACCGGGGGCCGGTGCGGCTCAACCTTCGCGACGTGGGCAACCGGAAGCTGCGGGACGTCAATCTCCAGTTGCGCGCCGGCGAGGTGCTCGGCATCGGCGGCCTCCAGGGCTCCGGACGGTCCGCGCTGGCCCGTGCGATCTTCGGAGTGTCCCCGTTCACGACCGGCGACGTCACGCTCGACGACCGGCCGGTTCGACTGCGCTCACCCCGCACCGCGATGCGGGCCGGCATCGCCTACGTCACCGAGGACCGCAAGGGTGAGGGGATCGTGCCCCGGCAGTCGGTGCTCGACAACGCGCTGCTCGCCAGCCGGGCCGTCTTCGCGGCCCGCTCCGGTCGCGCCGCCCGCACGCTTCGAGCGCGTGAGCTGCTCGCCGCCGTGGAGATCCGGGGTGCCGGCGACGACCAGGAGATCCGCTTCCTCTCCGGCGGTAATCAGCAGAAGGTCGTCCTGGCTCGCTGGCTCGCGCTCAACCCGCGGATCCTGCTCTTCGACGAGCCGACCCGGGGCATCGACGTCGGCGCGAAGTCGGCCATCCACGATCTCGTCCGCCGCCTCGCCCGCGACGGCGCGGCGGTGTTGATGATCTCGTCCGACCTGCCCGAGCTGTTGGGGATGAGCGACCGGATCGTCGTCATGCGCGACGGCCGGGTCGCCGGCGAGCTGCCCGCCGGCGCGACCGAGGAGGAGGTCGTCGCCCTGGCGGTCGGCACCGTACGAGAGGCTGCCGCGTGAGCGCGAGGAGTGAGCCGGGTCGGCGAGCCCCGCAGTCGCGAACGGAGATGTTTCGGTGACCGCCCTGTCGCTTCTGCCGGCCCGGCGTCCCGTACCGGGGGTGTTCGTGGCTTTGGCCCTCACCCTCGCGATCGGTTGGCTGGTCGTCCTGGTCGACGGCGGTCAGCTCTTCAACCAGTCCACGACGGTGAGTCTGCTGCACGTCGCCGCCGGCCTCGGGCTCGTCGCCGTCGGCCAGACCCTGGTCATCCTCGGTGGTTCGCTCGACCTCTCGGTGGCGTACGTGATCAGCCTCAGCACACTCGTCGCCGCCGAGACGATGAACGGCAGCGACGGCGCGGTGCTGCCGGCGATGGGCCTGGCGCTGGCCGTCAGCGCCGGCGTCGGGCTGCTCAACGGGCTGTTCGTCACCAAACTCCGGGTCAACGCGTTCATCGCGACCCTCGGCGTCGGGCTGCTGCTCAAGGGATACCTCGACAACGGCTACGACGGCCCGGCCGGCACCACGTCGCCCACGCTCGTGCAGTCTCTCGGCTATCAGCGCGTCGGGCCGGTGCCGGTGTCGTTCCTGCTGCTGGTCGTCGTGACCGCGGCGGTCTGGTTCGCGCTCACGCGGACCCGCTTCGGTCACCATCTGGTCGCGGTCGGCGGGGATCCGGAGGTGGCCCGGCTCTCCGGCGTGCGCAACGACCGGATCCTCGTCACCGCGCATGTGCTGTGCTCGATGTGCGCCGGGCTCGCGGGCATCTACCTCGCCAGTCGGCTCGGCTCGGGCGCGCCCCGGGTGGGCACCGAGGGCCTCTACGACCTGGAGTCGATCGCCGCGGTGGTGATCGGGGGGACCGCCCTCGCCGGTGGGCGCGGCGGCGTCGTCGGCACGGTCGGCGGGGTGCTGCTGCTCGCCAGCATCGACGCCATCTTCAACCAGCTCGAGGTCGACGCCTTCTTCAAGCAGGTGATCCGGGGCGCCATCATCATCGCCGCGGTCGCCGTCTACGCCCGCCGGGCCATGCGAAAGGCGGCTGCCTAGTCATGCAGAGCGTTCAGCGCCGTACGCTGCCGCTGCGTCTCCCGCGGGTGCGCCCCGGTGGCGTCCTGCCGATCCTCACGATTCTCGCGGTGCTGCTGGTGCTCGTCGGCGTCCGGCAGCCCGACTTCCTGGCCCCGCCGTCGCTGATGTCCTTCCTCGGCCGTTCGGCGCCGATCATCCTGCTCGCCGCCGGCCAGTACTTCGTGATCGTCTCGGGCGAGTTCGACCTCTCGGTCGGCTCGTTGGTGACCGCTCAGGTGGTCGTGGCGGCCCGGCTGATCGACGGCGACCCGGCGCGCACGTGGCCGGTGGTGCTGCTCCTGCTCGCCTTCGGCGTGGTGGTCGGGCTGGTCAACGGCCTGATCACCACGCGACTGCGGGTGCCGTCGTTCATCACCACCCTCGGCATGTTCCTGATCCTCGTCGGCGCGGTGTACCTGTGGTCCGACGGTGCCCCGAAGGGTGGCCTCTCCGAGGAGTTCCGGCGCTTCGGCCGACGGGCCGTCGAGGACGTGCCGCTGCTCGGCCGGGTGCCGTACGCGCTGCTGGTCCTGCTGGTCCTCGCGGCGCTGGCCGTGCTGGTGATGCGCTCGGACTTCGGTCGGACGCTGCTCGCGGTCGGCGACAACCCGCGCACCGCCGAGCTGAGCGGGGTACGCGTCTGGCGTACCCGGACGATGGCCTTCATCCTCAGCGGCCTCGCGGCGGCGGTGGCGGCGATCCTCCTGGGCGGCTACAGCGGCGTGTCGTTCCAGGCCGGCGCGGGCCTGGAGTTCGGCGCCATCACCGCGGTCGTCCTCGGTGGTGTCGCGCTGGGTGGGGGTCGCGGCTCGGTCGTCGGCGCGATGCTCGGCGCGCTGACCCTCGAACTGCTGTTCGCCCTCATGAATTTCTACGGCGTCTCCGGCGCCCTCAGGTCGACCGTCCAGGGCGCGATCATCCTGCTCGCCGTGGCGGTCTCGGCAACGCGTTCTTCGTCCAGATAAGGGGAACCATAGTGCGACGTTCCATGGCGGCGTTGGCCGCTCTCACCCTGCTGTCCCTCACCGCCTGCGCCACCGACGAACCGGCCGCGGGCCCTTCGGGTAGCGCCTCCGCCGCCGGTTCGGGCACCGGTGAGCAGTCGAAGTTCTTCGTCCAGGCCGACTACGACGGCGAGTTGGCGCTGCTCGACGCGGCGCCGACGGGCCCGGCCGACAAGCCGTGGGAGCAGGTGCTCAACCCGACGATGGTGGACACCGCCACGTTCAAGAAGAGCGGTCCGCACAAGATCTGCTTCTCGAACGCGGCCCTGAACAACCCGTGGCGGCAGGTCGGGTTCAAGACCATGCAGGCCGAGGTCGAGGCGCAGAAGAGTCGCATCAAGGAGTTCGTGCACGTCGACGCCGAGGGCAAGGACCAGAAGCAGATCGCGGACATCAACGACCTGCTCGGCAAGGGCTGCGACGCGCTCATCGTCTCGCCGAACACCACCGCCACCCTCACCCCGGCCGTCGAGGCGGCCTGCCAGGCGGGGCTTCCGGTCGTCGTCTTCGACCGTGGTGTCAACACGAAGTGCCCGGTGACGTTCATCAACCCCATCGGCGGGTACGGCTTCGGTCACGTCGGCGCCGAGTTCGTGAGCCAGAAGATGAAGCCCGGCGGTAAGGTCCTCGCCCTGCGGATCCTGCCCGGTGTCGACGTCCTGGAGACCCGCTGGTCGGCGGCGAAGGTGGCGTTCGACAAGGCGAAGGTGGACGTCGTCGGGGTCGAGTTCACCGACGGCGACCCGGCGAAGACCAAGAAGATCGTCGACGACTACATCCAGCGGTACGGCACCATCGACGGCGTCTGGATGGACGCCGGAGCGGTCGCCGTCGCGGCGGTCGAGGCGTTCCAGGACGCCGGCAAGCCGGTGCCACCGATCAACGGCGAGGACCAGCTCGACTTCCTGAAGATCTGGAAGGACAAGAACCTCACCGCTATCGCGCCGACCTACCCGACCTACCAGTGGCGTACGCCGATCATCGCCGCGCTGCGGATCCTCGACGGCGAGCAGGTGTCCAACCCCTGGAAGCTGCCGCAGCCGACCATCACCCAGGACAACCTGGACCGCTACCTCGACGCGAACATGCCGCCGCTGCACTACGCGATGTGCGGCTGCACCGACCTGCCCGGTTATCCCCAGCGCTGGAAGTAGGGACCGGTGTACGCCATCGGCGTCAACCCCTGGGTGTGGGCCTCGCCGGTCGACGACGAGGCCCTCGCCGAGCTGATCCCACGGATCGCCTCGTTCGGCTTCGACGCGGTCGAGCTGCCGATCGAGCAGCCCGGCGACTGGGATCCGATCCGTACCCGGGATCTGCTGGCCGCGCACGGCCTCGTCGCGGCCGGCGTCTGCGCGGTCACCCCGCCCGGGCGGGACCTGGTGGACGCCGCACCGGCCGTCGTGGAGTCGACCGTCGCGTACCTCATGGGGTGTGTGGCGAGCGCGGCGGTCGTCGGCGCGCCGTGCGTCGGCGGACCGGTGTACGCCTCGGTCGGCCGCACCTGGCGGATGTCACCGACGGCTCGGGCGGCCTGCTACGCGGAGTTCCGGCGGGCTCTGGCGCCGGTGGCCGAGCAGGCGGGGGAGTCCGGCGTGAGCATCGGTGTCGAGGCGTTGAACCGCTACGAGACGAGCGTCGTCAACACGATCGAGCAGACGGTCGAGCTGATCGACGGCCTACCGCCCAACGTCGGCATCATGATCGACACCTATCACATGAACATCGAGGAGGCCGACCCCTACGCGGCCCTCTCCGTCGCCGGCGGGCACATCAAGCACGTCCAGGTCAGTGGCACCAACCGGGGTGCTCCCGGTTCGGATCACTTCGACTGGCCCCGGTTCTTCACCGTCCTGCGCGACACCGGCTACCGGGGTGCGGTCTGCATCGAGTCGTTCACGGCGGAGAACGAGACCATCGCGACCGCCGCGGCGATCTGGCGGCCATTGGCCCCCTCGCAGGACCGTCTCGCCACCGACGGCCTGCGCTACCTGCGGGAGGTGCTCACCTGACCTCCCGCCGAGCGCCGACCCCGCCTCGTTGAGGCGTTCCACCACCGCCCCCTCATGTCAGGAGCACCGTCCCGTGTCCTCGCCCATTCCGCCGCCGCGCCGGCTGCTGGCCGGCGCCGCCGCGACAGCGGTCACCGCCCTGGTCGCGGTGACCGCCTCGGCGTCCCCGGCTCTCGCGGCCACCACCACCCTCTACGCGTCACCCTCCGGCTCCGGCACCACCTGTTCCGCCAGCCAACCGTGTTCGCTGAGCGCCGCCCAGACCGCGGTGCGAGGAATCAACAGCTCGATGTCCGGCGACACCGTCGTGGAGTTGGCGAACGGCGCCTACCGGCTCTCGTCGCCGATGCGGTTCACCGCGGCCGACTCGGGCACCAACGGCTACCAGGTGATCTGGCGGGCCGCCGCCGGCGCCCGTCCGACGATCACCGGTGCCCGGGCCGTCACCGGCTGGACGCTCGTCGACTCCGGGAAGAACATCTGGCGGGCCACCGTGCCCGCCGGGCTCGACTCCCGTCAGCTCTACGTCAACGGGGCCGTCGCCACCCGCGCGCGTACCGCCGTCAACCGTGCCGACTTCACCTTCACCACGACCGGCATGCGGTTCAGCAACAGCGCGCTCAGCTACCTCAACAACCTCGGCAACCAGAACCGGGTCGAGGTGGAGAGCGTCGGCTCGTTCACCGACCGGTACTCGCCGGTGCAGAGCATCAGCGGGAACGTCCTGACGATGCAGCAGCCCGCCTGGAACAACAACACCTTCGGGTTCGACACCCTGTCCCGTCCGCACCGCGCGGGTCCGTTCTACCTGGCCAACGCGTACGAGTTTCTCGACTCGCCGGGGGAGTGGTATCTCAACCCGGGCACCGGCCAGCTCAACTACATCCCGCTGGCCGGGCAGAGCATGAGCTCGGTCAGCGTGGAGCTGCCGCAGCTGCAGTCCCTGGTCAACGTCGGCGGCACCTACGACGCGCCCGCGCACCACATCTCGTTCAGCGGAATCACGTTCACCGGCACCAGCTGGCTCGGCCCCAGCAGCAGCAACGGTTTCGCCGACCAGCAGACCGGCGCGCACATCACCGGCACCTGGGCCCGCCCGTCCGACGCGCTGACCTCCTGCCAGGAGGGCTGCCCGCTGTTCGAGGCCACCCGGCCGAGCTGGAACCAGATGCCCGCCGCCGTGCAGGTCTCCGCGGCCAACACCATCAGCTTCAGTGACTCCCAGTTCGTCAACCTCGGGCAGACGGCCATCGGCATCGGCAACGACGCCAACGCCCACGCCAGCGGCGTCGGCCTGGGCGCCAGCGCCATCACCGTGACCCGCTCCGAGATCGCCCGCAACTCCGCCGGTGGCATCGTGGTCGGCGGCGTGCGGGCCGACGCCCACCACCCCGCTGACCAGCGGATGGTCAACCGCAACATCACGATCAGCAACAACCGGGTGCACGATCTCGGCCTGGAGTACCGAGGTGTCGTCTCGATCCTGACCACCTACGTGAACACCTCGCTGGTCTCGCACAACGAGGTCTACAACATGCCGTACACCGGTCTGTCGGTCGGCTACGGCTGGGGCGCCAACGACGCCGGCGGTAGCCAGCACTACGCGAACCGGGGCCTGTACAACTACCAGCCGCGCTACACGACGGCCACCACCGCGGCCAACAACCAGGTCATCGGCAACTACGTACACGACGTCATGCAGCAGATGACCGACGGTGGGTGCATCTACACGCTGTCGGCGAACCCGGGCGGGACCATCAACGAGAACTACTGCCTGCGGACCAACGGCTGGTTCGGGCTCTACTTCGACGAGGGATCCCGCTACTACACCGCCCGCACCAACGTGTTCTCCTCCACCGGCACCTGGGCCACCGCCAACTACTGGTACGCCGAGAACATGGGCAACTTCACCGTCACCAACAACTGGTCGACCAACGGCAGCACGAACGTGACCAACGGTGATCGCGGCAACGTCGTCAACGGCAACGTGACGGTCAGCGGCGGTTGGCCGTCGGGCGCGCAGACGGTGATCAACGCCGCCGGCGTGCAGAGCGGCGGCAGCACCAACCCGCAGAACGTGCAGCTCGTCGGCGTGCAGTCGGGTCGCTGCGCCGAGATCGGCGGCTCCAGCACCACCAACGGTACGCAGGCCCAGCTCTGGGACTGCATTAGCGGCGCCACCAACCAGCGGTGGACCTCCACCGCCGGCCGGCAGCTCATGGTCTACGGCACCAAGTGCCTGGACGCCTCCGGCCAGGGCACCAGCAACGGCACCACGGTGGTGATCTGGGACTGCAACGGCCAGGCCAACCAGCAGTGGACCATCAACGCCAACGGCACGATCACCGGTGTGCAGTCGGGTCTGTGCCTGGACGCGAACGGTGCCGCCACGGCGAACGGCACGAAGCTCATCCTCTGGTCGTGCAACGGCGGAACGAACCAGCAGTGGCAGGTGCGTAGCTGAGCCGGGGGACGCCCGCCCGGCGCACGCCGGGTGGGCGTCCCGCCTATCCGCCGACCGGTGTCGCGCCGGCGGCAGCAGTTCGCCGACGATCGACCAACGGCAGCAGAGGACGCGGTCGGCGGCGGCGATCCCACCGGCGGCCCCGAGCGCCACCAGGAGCAGGGGACGGTCCGGACCGCGGAGCGCGCGGCTGTCCTCCGTCAGGCGCTCAACGGGCCCGCTTCGTCGCCCGTTTGCGCGGCGGCGTCAACAGGTCGGCGATCGCCGCGATCGCGGACGGCACCAGGCTGTAGTACGCCCAGACGCCGCGCTTCTCGCGTTCGATCAGGCCAGCCTCGGTGAGGATCCGGAGGTGATGGCTCACGGTCGGCTGAGAGAGGCCGAGCGGTGCGGTGAGGTCACTCACCGACGCCTCCCCCTCCGGAGCGGACTGGATCAGGCTCAGAAGTCGCAGCCGGGCCGGGTCGGCGAGTGCTTTCAGCACCCCCGCCAGTCGCTCGGCGTCGACGCGCTTGATCGGCTCGCCGACCAGCGGCGAGATAGCAGGCATATCGGTTTTCGCAGCTCCCACGTCCCCCATGGTCCCACCAACACCACGAATAGATCGGTGGAACCGCCACCTCTACCCCGAAGGCGTCATTCGGCGCTGTCCATGTCGGCCACGAGGCCCGCGTGGGGCGCCGACCGGTACGGACGGCCGATGGACTTGTCGTCACGATCCCTGGCCCGGAACCTGTAGCATGCGGCGGACGACGGGCGGCAGCCGGAGCGCGGCTCTGGTACGACTCGCCGCGCGACTCCGCCGTACGGGGCGGCCGCGGCGCCGGTCCGGCCGTGGTCGGAGTGAGAGAGGAACCTGCTCGGCGTGTTCCAGGAACCGGACCGGAGCCAGATGACCGGCGGAAGCTCAATCAACGGGGTACGCGGCGGCGGGTCCGCCGCCGACCCACCGGAGGCGTGGGACGGGGAACTGGCCAGGGCGGTGCGGCGGGTCGCCGTCGTGCGTACCGGGTTCTACGTCGTCGTGCTGTTGATCGCCCTCGGCGGTCAGGTGTCCGGCGCGATGGAACGACTCGACATGCCGTGGTACGTCGCCCTGCCCGCCGTCGGCGCGCTCGAGCTGGGTGGCGTGGTGGTGCTGGCGAACGCCGACCTGCGCCGCCGGCTCGGCGAACAGGCGATCCTGTCCCGTGTGTTGTCGGCCGGCATCGCCGTCGCCGCCGTCGCCTTCAACTGGCTGGCGCACAGCAACCACCTCGAAGGCGGCTTCTACGCGGGCATGTCCCTGCTCGGTTATCTGGTGTGGCTGATGAACACCGAGAACCAGCGGCGGGACCGGCTGCGCGCCCGGCGGCAGTTGCCACCCACGACGCCGGCGTACGAACCGGTCGGGCACTGGTTGCGCCACCCGTGGCTGACCCGCCGCGCCCGCTCGCTGGCCAAGGCCGACTACGGCCTCGGCCTGTACGGCTCGCTCGACGCCGCCCGCGCGCAGATCCGCGCCGAACGGCGGCAGGCCGCGCTCAGCAAGGTGCTGCACCGCAAGATCACCCGAGCGTTGGACGCCACCACCGCGGACATCGCCGTGGCGGTGTACGACCTCGACGAGATCGCCCGGCGGCTGGCCGAGCACGCGGACTACGACGGGCTCACCGCGCTGATCGCGGCCGATCTGGCACCCGCGCGGGTGCTGGCCGGAAACCTGCCGGAGCACGGCCGTCGGCGGCGGTGGCGCCGGTCCCGGCAACCCGACCCGGTCGCACTGGCATCGGCGGCGCGGCTGCTCGCCGACGCCCCGGAGCGGCTGCTTCCTCGCGCCCCAGAGCCGCCCACGGCCACGACCCTCGAACCTGGCACGCCCTCCGCGCCGGTGGTTCGCCCCGCCACCCCGCCGGCGGTCGCGAGCGCCGCTGCCGTGCCGCCCGCGGACACCGTCGAGCCTCTGAAGCCCACCGAGCCGACGGCGGACGGCGTCGAGCGACCGCCGGCGCGGCGGTCCCGGTCGACGTCGGACCGCGGCGCTCAGCAGACGACACGCGCCGACACCACGGAACGGACCGCGTCGGCCGCCGACCAGGCCGATCCACCCCGCGCTTCGGACTGGGCCGCGCTGCACGCGGAACTCGCCCCGCTCCTGCCGGCGGCCGCCCCGCGCAGAGCCACGCGCACGACAGCCGATCGACCCGACGCCACCCGAGCGGAGACGCCGTCGGCGACGGACGCTCCGGTGGCCCTGGTGGACCCGTCCGCCACGGTGCGGCCCGCGACGCGCGGCGCCGCAGCGCCGCGAACCGCGACCGGACGGGCACGGGTGGCCCGGGTCGCCGACCCGGCGGGGGAGGCGGGACCGCTCGCCGCGCACACCCGGGAGCTGCCCCTGGTGGTCGGGCGGGACCTGCCGGATCTCGTGGACGCCGCGGCGAGCCGGGTCACGCCACCCGGTGCGGCCATCGACGCCGGGGAAGGGGCCACCGAGCAGCGACCAGTGTCGCGACCCCGGCAGCGCCGGCGCGACGACGCGGAGCCGCGAGCGGGGGCGGAGACGGTGCGACGTCGGTCCAATTCCAACACCGAGTCGGCTGAGGTCGGGCGCCCCTGAGCGACAGCTCGGGGCGAGCAACCCCACTTCGGGTACGCGGTGCTTAGCTGTGGGGATGACGTCCCCTGTCTCCCTCGGTACGTGGCCGACCCCGCTGGAGGCCGCACCTCGCCTCGCCGCCCGACTGGGGCTGGCCGACCTGTGGTTCAAGCGCGACGATCTCGGTGGGCTCGGCGGAGGCGGCAACAAGATCCGTAAACTGCGGTACACCTGCGCCGAGGCCCTCGCCGCCGGCGCCAGCATGGTGATCACCTCGGGCGCACCGCAGAGCAACCACGCGCGGCTGACCGCTGCGGCGGCCGGGCGGCTCGGTCTCGCCTGCGTGCTGGTGCTCGCCGGGCCGCCCGTGCGGGACCGGCGCGGCAACCTGCTCCTCGACGAGCTGGCCGGCGCGGAGATCGTCTGGAGCGGGGACCGGCCGCTCGCCGAGGTGGTGGCGGTCGAGGCGGAGAGACGCTCGGCGTACGTCATTCCGTTCGGTGGCACCTCGCCGACGTCGCTGGCGGGCTACATGGACTGTGGCCGGGAGCTGCGCGCCCAGGTGCCGGACATCGACGGGGTCGAGGTCGTGGTGGCGGTCGGCTCCGGCGGAATGATGGCCGGACTGGTCCGTGAGCTGGGTGCCGAGCGGGTGGTCGGCGTGGACACCGGGGCGTTGCCCGACGCTCGTGCCGCCGTCGCCGGGCTGCTCGTCGGCCAGGTCGAGCCGGCCGCGTTGCGCATCGACGGATCGCAGGTGGGTGCGGGCTACGGCACGCTCACCGACGCCGTGCGGGCGGCCCTGCGGACGACCGCCCGCGAGGAGGGCGTGTTCCTGGATCCGACGTACACCGGCCGGGCGATGGCGGCGCTGCTGGCCGGCAGCTTCCCGCACGGCGACAGGGTGGTCTTTCTGCACAGCGGTGGCCTGCCGGGGTTGTTCGGGCATCCCGAGCTGTCAGCCTGACGTCACCGCTGCTGTCGGGGGGAGCGCAGGGTGGCGCCGGGGGCGCAGCAGGCGTCGCCGCGCCAGGCGTCGCGTCCCTCCTTGACCGCGACCGTGGCGATGACGAGGGCGGCGGTCGGGTCGGCCCACCACCAGCTGAACAGCGAGTTGACCGCCAGCCCGCCCAGCGGCACCGCGGAGAGATAGGTGCACAGGAGGGTCTGCCGGGAGTCGGCGACGGCCGAGGCCGATCCGAGTTCGCGTCCGGCGCGGCGCGTTCCCGGCGCTCGTGGTCCGGGCCGGAGAACTGCCAGGCGACCGCGGCGGCCGAGGCCACCTTGATGATGGGTCCGAAGCCCCTCCCACCCGGACCGGGCGACGCTCCGCGGCAGGTCGACCCGCGCGGAGGGCGCGAGACCGTGACGATCAGTTGCTGGTCGCCCGGTACCGATCCCAGGCCCGGACCAGTTGCAGTCGACTGTTGATACCGAGCTTGTGGTAGATCGACCGCAGTTGGGTGTCCACCGTGTGGAAGGAGACGAAGAGGCTCCCGGCCGCCTCCCTCTTGGTGGCGCCCGTGGCGAGGAGCTCGGCGACCCGCTCCTCGGCGGGGGTGAGTGCGCCGACCCGCCGCCGCTGGTCGTGCGGGGCGGCAGCGAGCGCGGCGCAACGGGCGTCGGCGATCAGCTGGTCACCGGGAGCGCCGATCCGGGCGTAGAGCGCGGCCGCCTCGTGGGCGGCCTCCCGGGCCTCCGCCGGGCGCAGCCCGGGGTTGTTCGCGAGGTCGAGTAACGCGTCGGCCAGCGCCGGCCACGCGGCGGTGGTGCGCAGGCCGCCGACCGCCGACCGCAGCGCGTCCGGATCGCCGTCGAGCAGGCCCCTGGTCTGATCGGCCAGAGCGCGCCACAGCGCGACGGGGGTACGCGCGGCCACCCGCCCGACCAGTTCGGTGACCCGGCGGGCGGCGTGCGGGTCGTCGGCGGCCACTGCCGCGCGTACCAGCCGGGGGCCGAACTGCGGCACGGGTAGCAGGGGTCGCACCGACCGGTGCAGATCGGCCACGACCTGACCGAGCGTCCGCGCCGGCTCGCCGAGGACGGGATCACGGACGGCAACACACCGGGCGGCCGTCCACATCGTACTGTCGGGCCAGTTTTGTGGCGCGGCGGAGGCGCGCAGGACGGCGCGCGCTGCGTCGGCCTCGCCACGCCGGTAGCGGACCTCGGCGACCACGGCGACCAGCAGGGCACGTACCTCGTGATCGATGTCCGGAGATCCGAGGGTGATGGCGGCCAGCGCGGCCGCCTCCGGCAGCTCTCCCACGGCGACCATGCGCAGGCAGTCCAGGGCGGTCAGCCTGCTGCTCGCCGCGGTGCCGGGCGGGGCCGTGTCGATGAACGCCTGGCGGATCGCCGTTCGCGCGTCCTCGTGCCGGCCGAGGCAGAGCGTGACGAGGATCCGCTCGGCCCGGATCGACGCGGCGTCGCGACGGACCGCCGGTGCGTCGAGGGCCAGGGCCGCCAGCACGGCATCGGCTCCCGGTAGGTCACCGTACGACAGTGAGCGGGCGGCCCGGCCGACGGCGAGGTGGCGCGCCGACGAGGCGTCACCCGCCGCCGCGTGCGCGGTACCGGCGTCGCGCAGCAGGGCGTCGGCATCCGGGTGTCCGGTACGCGCCGCGACGACGGCGACCATCGCGAGCAGGGTGCTTTGGCTGCGGGCGTCCTCCAGCGGTCGCGCCAGCGCGTCCCGCAGAGCGGTGAGGACGACCGACGGTCGCTCTCCGGCGGCGACCTCCGCGAGGCGACCGAGCAGGCGGCGACGGTCAGGATCCCCGCCACGGTTCGCGGCGATCCGCGCTGTCAGCACGGCCAGGGCCTGCGCCCCACTCCCGGCGAGGCGGAGCTGGTCCGCGGCCGCGTCCGGTACGGCGTCGAAGGGTGAATCGGACAATGGCCTTCTCCCCGGTGGTAACCCGGCCCGTTGAAATGCCGTCCTGCGACCGAGCCTAATCAGGGCGGCAGCGGCGGGCGGCCGGATCGACGAACCAGCGGGCGTGGCCGGCAACCGACAGCCACGGTGCGACGAATCGTCCACGTCGTCCGCGATATCGCGCGCCGCTATGGCGCGATCACGTGATGTGGGGTCGCCGGTGCACCCCAGATCATCGGGTGACAGGACCTGCGACAGGAGGCCGTCGTGACGCCGACCGACACCGTGCCGCGGACCCGCCCGGCGCGGACCGACCTTCCCGGCCGACACCGGCTGCGGGTCGTACTGCTCGCGTTCGTGCTGCTGGCGACCACCGGGGCGGGCGGACACGCGCCGCCGTGGACCCGGCTGGTGCTGGCCGCGACCGCGGTGGCCGTTCCGGCGGCGGTCGCCATCCAGTACGGCTGGTCCACGGTTGGCGCCCTGCTGGGGATGCCTCCCCGGCCACGCTCGCGCGGCGGCGCCGTCCCCGCACCGAATCCGATCCGCTCGGAGTAAGGAGTCAGCGACCATGGCGAACAACGATCCCCAACCGCGACGCGGCGACGAGGGGGCGGCTCCCTTCGCGGGCCGTAACGTCGAGGTGGAACGGCAGAATCCGGATCTCCTGGTGCCGCCGACGACCGACAGTCGGTTGGTGCCCAACCTGAAGTTCTCGTTCTCCCAGGCGCACACCCGAGTGGAGCGCGGCGGCTGGACCCGTGAGGTCACCGTCCGGGACCTGCCGATCGCCACCACGATGGCGGGGGTCCAGTTCGGACTGGAGCCCGGCGCGTACCGGGAGATCCACTGGCATCAGCAGTCCGAGTGGGCGTACATGCTCAGCGGCAGTTGCCGGATCAGCGCGGTCGACCACGAGGGACGCAACTTCATCGAGGACGTCAAGGCGGGCGACCTGTGGTTCTTTCCGCAGGGGGTGCCGCACAACATCCAGGCGCTGGACGACGGCGCGCAGTTCCTGCTGGTCTTCGACGACGGCGCCTTCTCGGAGAACAACACGTTCCTGCTCAGCGACTTTTTCGCGCACACGCCCCGGCACGTGCTGGCGAAGAACTTCGGTTGGACGGCGGATCAGATGGAGAACCTGCCCGAGCGGGAGAAGTACATCTTCCAGGGCGACGTCCCGCCGCCCCTGCAACAGGACCGGGTGATCAGCCCGACCGGCGACATCCCGCGAAGCTTCAAACACCGGATGCTCGCGCAGACCCCGCAGCGGTTCCGTGGTGGAACGGTCCGGATCACCGACTCGACGAACTTCGCCGCGTCCACCACGACCGCCGCCGCCCTCGTGGAGGTCGAGCCCGGGGGGATGCGGGAGCTGCACTGGCATCCGACCACCGACGAGTGGCAGTACTACATCTCGGGCACCGGACGGATGGGCGTGTTCGCGTCCCAGGCCGCCGCTCGGACGTTCGACTTCCAGGCCGGCGACGTCGGCTACGTCCCCTTCGCGTACGGCCACTACATCGAGAACACCGGTGACGAGCCGCTGGTGTTCCTGGAGATGTTCAAGTATCCCCGGTTCGAGGACATCTCGGTGATGCAGTGGTTGGCGAACACGCCCCACGAGATCGTCGCCGACACGATCAACGTGCAGAAGTCGATCGTCGACGGATTGCCGACGATGAAACAGGTGGTGATCTGAGTCCGGCCGCCCGCCGCCGGACGGGCGGCCGGACGGTGCGTCAGCCGCCGGTGGGTGCCGGGGAACTGGGAGCCGTGGCGGGCCGGCGGCGTCGCGACACCGCGCCCACGACGACGTCGAGGACGAGGAAGGCAAGCAGGGTCAGCCCGAACACCGGCAGCGCCCAGCCGATCGCCACGGTCACCGGTACGCCGACCAGCGGCGTCCAGAGCGGCAGACGTCGTACGCCGCCACGGGCGGGCGGCGTGCCGGCGAGGGCGCGCCGGTCGACGCGGGTGGGTCGGCGCTGCCACCACATCCGGTAGCCCCAGACGACGACGCAGAGTAGCCCGAGGGCGAGCGCCGCGAGCAGGATCTGGTTGACCGGGCCAAAGAGGACGCCCATGTGGGCCTGGACGCCGAGGCCGCTGAGTTTCGCCAGCAGGGGCCAGTCGGCGAAGTCGCTGCGGGCGGTGACCGCACCGCCGGCCGGGTCGACGGCGACGCGGTCCTTGGCGACCGGCCAGGTGTTGTCGATCTGCGCGACGGTCCAGGCCGAGCCGGTTTCCTGTGCCGGAGTTATCTCGACCGGGCCGGCGAGGCCGGCCGCGCGGGCGGACGTGAGGACCCGGTCGAAGGCCGCCGACTCGACCACACCGCCCGCCCCGGCCGCGCTGTGCTCGTGGCCGCCGCCGGGATCGGCCGGGACGCCGGTGAGGCTGGTAGAAATCACCGGAGTACGCGCATCGAGCGCGTCGAGGCCGGCGCCGAAGTTCGCCCCGGCGTAGCGGGACCAGGTCAGCCCGGTGGCCGAGAGGAAGAGCAGGCCGACGGTGAGCAAGATGCCCGTGGTGGCGTGCCATCCCCGGGTACGGCGGACGCCCCTGCCGGCGGACAGATCCGGCACGAGCAGGTGCCGGGCGGTGCCCCGGGAGGCGCTGCGCCGACGCCACCAGAGGATGACACCGCCGAGCGCGAGCACCCAGAGCCAGCTTGCGGCCAGCTCGGAGTAGTGCCGGCCCGCCACCCCCAGGTGCAGGTTGCGGTGCAGGTCGTCCAGCCAGGTGGTGGCCGGTGTGGAGCCGAACCAGGTGGTCAGCTGTCCGTTGACCTGCGCGGTGTACGGGTCGACGTAGACGGTGTGCTGCTTCTCGCCCAGCTCGGGCAGGGAGAACACCACCTCGGTGGTCCGGTCGCCGGTCCCGGGCCGCACCGAGGCGATGCTGCCGTCGGTGTGCGCGTTCCGGGCGGCGCCGACCTGGTCGGCCAGCGGGAGTGGACGTTCACCCACCTGGGCGACGGTCAACTGGTCGTCGTAGAGCACGCCGTCGAGTTGCGGGGTGACCGTGTAGGCCAGGCCGGTCAACGCGGCGACCACCAGGAACGGGGCGACGAGGATTCCGGCGTAGAAGTGCAGCCGCAGCAGCAGCGCGCCGAACGGTGACGTACGCGGGGCCGGTCGTGGCGGTGCTTCGGCGGTCGTGGCGTGGTCCGGCGGTGGCGTGCCGGACACCTCGGTGAGAGACATGGTGATCCGATCGGGATAGTCGGGGCGAGAGCTTCGGTGGTTCCCGCCGTCCTCAGCGGCGGGTCGCGCGCCGCAGTAGGAGCCCGGCCACCACCACGGCGAGGACGGCCAGCGCCGCGCCGGCGAGACGTACGCCGGCACTCGATCCGCCACCGGGCTGCACCGCGGCGGCGGGCGGAGCCGGCGTCGGGGCGTCCCGGACCGGCGCGGCGGTCGACGTGGGATCGGCCACCGTGAACGGATACGACCCCTGCGCCGGGTGCCCGTCGGCGGAGACGACCCGGTAGCCGACGGTGTACGTCCCGTTCGGCAGCGGGCCGGTCACCCGGACCGTGCTCGTCGCGCCGACGACCACCGGATCGCCGGTGGGAATCTTTTGCCGGGTGGCGTCGGTGAGCACGATGGTGGTGAAGGCGGGGTCGAGCCGTCTCATGAATTCGAGCGTGACCTCGACCGGCGCGCTCGGCAGGGTCGCGTCCCGGGCCGGCGTCGACGACCGCAGGCTGTTGTGCGCCCAGGCCGGCGCGGCCGGGACGAGCAACGCCACCAGGACGGTGAGTACGGCCGCGCCGAGCCGGTTGGCGTGCCTCATCCGAGCACCTGCTCGCCGATCCATCCGTCCGGCGGACATCCGGGCGGGATGGCGAAGACGGCGGACCCGATCGGGGTGGTCCACTCGTTGAGCAGGTCCCGGTCGGCGAGTCGGCGCTGGATGGGCAGGAACTGTCGGGCGATGTCGGCCTGGTACGAGGTGAAGATCAAGCCGCTGTCGGCCTGGCCCTCCGCCGTCGGGACCGCGTCGTAGTTGTAGGGCCGACGCAGGATCTTCAGCCGGTCATCGGTGACGTGCGCGCGGGTGAGGTGGGAGAAGTCGGGGATGACGGTCAGCCCGTCGGGGCCGGGCGCGGCGAAGTCGGGTGCGTCGTGTTCGGCGGTGCCGGTGAGGGGTGCACCGGTGTCCAGGCGTCGGCCGACGGCGAGTTCCCGGTCGGCGCGGCCGAGCAGGTCCCAGGTCTCCATGTTCATGCTGATGCGTCGTACGACGAGGGTGGTGCTGTCGCGCAGCCACGCGGGCCCGTCGGCGATCCAGACGGCGCGGTCCGCCGGTGTCCCGGGCCGGGGGTTGGCGGTGCCGTCCAGTTGACCGAACAGGTTGCGTTGGGTGTGGCCGCCCGGCTCGACGCCGGGGCCGCGTCGGAAGCCCTGCTGCACCCAGCGGACGGTGGCGAAGGGTCGGCTGTCCTTGAGCAGGACGCGTTGGGTGTGGGCGACGGTGAGCGCGTCGTCCGCGCAGATCTGGAGCAGCAGGTCACCACCGGACCAGGCCGGCTGGAGCCGGTCGATGCGGAACGAGGGCAGGTCGGCCACGGATGGCGGCCGACGGTCGTCGACGCCGGCTGCCCGGTACAGGCCGGGGCCGAAACCGAAGGTCACGGTCAGCCGCGCGGGCAGCAGGCCGAGTTCGGCCTCGGTGTCGGCCAGTGCGGGTTGACCCTGGGTGAGACGTGCGGCGTCGTCGGTGAGCAGACGCAGCAGCCGACCCAGCGCGGCCCGGTCGGTCTCGGGCCGCAGGGTGAGCGCCACGAACGACGCGTGGGCCGGTGGTTCGGTGGTCACCCCGGACTGGCGTGGCCCGTGGAACGGCTCGACCGAGGTGCCGACCGCGCTCGCCAGGGCGACCTCGGCCGGCCGCCCGTCGCGGTGACCGGAGCGTTCGGCGGCGGCTACCGCGGTCAGCGCGCCTCCGGCGGCAACGGCCCCGCCGGTGAGCAGGCCGCGCCTGCTCACCGGTCGGGAGGTCGGGTTGCGGGTCATGCGGCCGGGCTCATGCTCGTCTCCGGCATCGGGCTGGCCCCGCGACCGGGCGCGTAGCTCTCCTGCGCGCCGGTGAACGGCTTGGCCACCGCGGCGAACGTCTGGTTCCGGCCGTCGGCGAACGTGAGTGTGACGGCCAGTTCGTCGCCGGCCTGTACCGGCTGCCTCACGTTCATCAGCATCAGGTGGTCGCCTCCGGGTTCGAGGACGTGGGTGCTCCTCGCCTTGATCACGATGCCGCCCGGCTTGGCCCGCATGACCATCTTCCCGTCCTTCATGGTCATTTCGTGCAGCTCCATGGGCGACACCGCGGTGGCGGCGCCGGTGATCGTGACATCGGTGTCGGTCTCGTTGACCAGGGTGCCGAACGCCGCCGTCATGCCCGTGTCGGCGGCTTTCACCCAGGGGTCGCGCACGCCGACGACACCTGCGGCGGCGCTCGTCGACGCCGCGACCGCCGGACCGGCAGCGGGGGACGACGAGGCGTCTCCACACGCCACGACGCCGGCCGACAGGAGTGCCCCGGCGGCGAGGACGGCGACCGCGCGACGACGCCGTGCGGTGGTGGTGGTGCTGGGCATGAATGTTCCCTTCACTGGCGGGCCTGGCGTCTGTCAGGTCGGCCACGTCGAGCGAAAAGTTCCCACCCGCCCCGAGCCCGGGCCCTGGACCCGCGCACGTTCACGCTCGACACGATCATGGACGCCCACCGGCTGGTCGCCGGCGGCACCGGCGCCGGAAAGGTCATCATCGACATCGACGGCTGATCCCTGAGCGGACCGAGGTGGCGATGACGGCGGAGGGACCAGCGGGGGTGCGGCCGCGGCTCGACCTGGCGCAGATCGTCACCCTGATCGGTGCGGACCGGAGGGTGGGGCGACCGACCCCGATCGGGGTGGAGGGGTTCGGCGGGGCCGGCAAGACGGTCGTCGCACGGCGGCTCGGTCAGGCGCTGGGCGACGTCCATGGTCGTGGAGGGTGTGTCCGCGTACCACGACGAGCTGTGGCCGTACTACGACCACCGGATCTGGGTCGACGCGTCGATGGACGTCGCCCGGGAGCGGGCCCGGCGTCGAGACCTGCGGCGGGGCATCTACGACCGGGACCTGTGGGATGCGTGGGAACGCTCGGAAATCAGCTACCGGGCCAAGCATCGGCCGCATCTGACGTGCGACATCGTGTACGACAATGGTCTCGACCGCGCCGACCTTCGCTGAGTGAGCCGCCACAGAACGGCCGGCACCTCGTCCGGTGCCGGCCGCCCCCGAGTGTCGATTTCGGACGGTCAGTTACCGCCGTGGTAGCGGCCCGGCACGTAGACGAGCGCGTCACCGACGGCCCGCTCCGCTCCACTCGGCTGGTTCACCAGTGCGCCCTGTGCGGCCATGGCGGTGGAGCCGCCGCCGTCGAGGTTGACGGCGTCGTCCATGCCGAGCGCCTGCGCGACGGCGGCCGTCTCGTCGAGGGTGGTGCCGACGCTGGTCACCTGGCGACCGTCGATGGTGGCGAGCACGATCTTTCCGTCCCGGGTCGTTCCGGCGATGGTGCGGGGGTTGCGGGCGAAGAAGCTGTCGGAGCCGCCGTCGGGCACGACGATCTGACCGTCGGCCGTCAGCGGGTACCGCCCGTTCACGCCGAACAGCCCGGGCCGCAGCGCCAGCTTGCGTCCCCGCTGGTCGGTCAGCGTCGACGACCGGTCCAGGCATCCCCGTCCGGCCACGGCGAGCAGGGTGGCGGCGTCGCGGCCGGTGGCCTGCAGCGACGTCTGGCCGGTGGCGAGCGCGGTGCCACGGCTGGTCGCGGTGCGCACCACGCAGCCGAGCTGGTTGAGGACGACCTCGACGCCGGCGCCGGACGGGGTGGCCGCGTCGAACTCGGGGGTGAACTGGACGACGTCACCGGGCTCGGCGCAGAGGGTCTGGTCGACCAGGGTGGCGCAGGCGGCGGGGATCACCGGGGGGTGGTTGACGAACTCCAGCGGCAGGACGGCGTTGGTCCGCCGGTTCCGTACGCTGCCCGACCACGTCAGCTTCCCGGTCAGCGCCCGGTTGGTGGTGGCGTCGACCACGAAGTTGACCTCACCCGGCTCGGCGGTGGGCTCACTGAGCAGCTTCCCGCCGTACAGGCCCAGGCCGACGGGGTCGCCGGGGTAGAGCTGGCTGGCGGTGAACGTGAAGAAGGAGGCGTTGACGCCGGCCAGGGCGCCGGAGTCGCGTACCAGGTCGGTGGTCTTCTCGACCTGCCCGAGGGTCGGGCCGTACGTCGCCCTCAGGTGCCCGCGTGCCCGGCGCGGGTCGATGGTGAGCACGTTCACCACCCACGGACCCCGGGTGGTGGTGTTGATCTGGTCGGCCGGTGCCGGGTCGGTCCCGCGCACGATGCGGGTGAGGGTCACGCCGTCGGCGAGGGTGCGGCTGGTGGTGACCTGCGTCAGGTCGCTGTCACCGATCGGCAGGGTGACGCCGGCGGCATCGGCGCGGGCACCCGGAGCGACGGCGAGCGCCACCGCGGCGAGCGTGGCCGCGGCGAACGCTCCCGCGCGGCGGAGGCCGGACAGGCCAGGAGGGGAAACAGTCATGGCCTGATCGTCGCGGCGGCACCGAAGCACGTACCGGACAGAAACTGACAACCAGTCGAACTGTGGTGAAAGGACTTATCCGCAGCGGACCCGGCTCACTGCCCGGTACGGCCGTCAACGCACTCGCGCAGCAGGTCGGCATGGCCGGCGTGCCGGGCGTACTCCTCGATCAGATGCACGAGGACATCGCGGACGCTGACCGAGCCGTCACCGAACGGCACCTCACGCCCCAGGTCGTCCTCGTCGAGCGCGTCGAGCCACCTGTCGGCCGCGGCGATCTCCCTCCGCCACGCGGCGAACGCCTCCTCGACGACGGCCGGGTCGCCGACCGCGCCGGTGAAGTCCGCGTCCGGGTCGTCGTCGCGTTTGAACAGGTGCGGTTGGCCGGCGTCGCCCCGCAGCACCCGCTGGAACCAGTGGTGCTCCACCTGGGCGAGGTGCCGCACCAGCCCGAGCAGACTCATCGTGCTCGGTGGCACCGAGCGGCGGGCGAGCTGCTCGGCGTCGAGATCGTCGCACTTCAGGCCCAGGGTCAACCGGTAGTTGTCCAGGTACTCCCGCAGCGTCGCCTTCTCGCCCTTCGGATTGCCGAAAGTCCGGGGGTCTTCGGCAGGTTCCGCCCACATGTCGTTCATGGCCCGTGACCCTTGCCGACCCGCGGCTGCGCGCGCAACCGGGTTATCGCGTCCGGGTCGACACCCGCCGATCAGGCGCGGGTTGCCGGCCACCCCGTGGTGCGGGTGGGGGATGCTGGGTCCGTGCAGATCACGATCCTCGGCCCGCTCGCCGTCAACGGTCGACCGGTCCGGGGCGAGCGGCTCGCGGCGGTGGTGCGCGCGCTGGTCGACGCGCGCGGGCGGGCGGTCTCCACCGCGCTGCTCGTCGAGGCCGTGTGGGACGGCACGCCGCCGGACGACGCGACCGGCGCGGTGCAGGCGCTGGTGTCCCGGGTACGCCGGCTCGGGCTGCCCGTCGGCGCGGTGCCGGGGGGCTACCGGCTGCCGGTCGACGAGGTCACCGTCGACGCGGTCGAGGCGCGGGTCCTCGTCGACCGGGCGACCGCCGCCCTCCGCTGCGGGGACGTCCATGCCGCGCGAGGGTCGGCCGACCAGGCGCGGGCGCTGTTCCCCGAGGTCCCGGAGCTCGACGCGGCCGAGGACGTCCGACTCCTCGCGGACGTAGCCGCGCTGCGTGCGCGGGCGGCGCTCGACGGCGCGGGGCCGTTCGACGAGGCGGACCTGCGCCGGCTTGTCGCGCGCACCCCGCCGGACGAGCCGTCGGCCGCGCTGCTCGTCCGGGTGCTCGCCGCCCAGGGCCGCGACGCCGAGGCGTTGGAGGTGATCGAACGGCTGCGCGGCGAACTGGCCGACCGGTACGGCACCGACCCGTCGCCGGTGATCACAGACGTCCACCTGGCGCTGCTGCGCGGCGAACTCACCGCCCCGGCCGTCGCGACGCCACCCCGGCAACCGGCACGGATCACGCTGCCCACCGCGTGGCGCCGGTCCCTGACCACCCTCGTCGGCCGGGAGCGTGACGTCGAAGCCGTCGCCGGCGCGCTCACCGAGACGGCGCTGGTGACGATCGTGGCGACCGGCGGGGCCGGCAAGACCCGCCTCGCCGCCGAGGTGGCGAGGCGCGCGGCGGCGGCCGGGCAGGCGGTACGGGTGATCGAGCTCGCCGGTGTGCGGTCCCCCGAGGAGGTGCTGCCCACGGTGCTCGCGGCGCTCGGCGGCGCGGACACCTCGGCGACCGGCGGCAACCTGGGTCTGGAACGGCGGGTCCTCAACCCGGAGGAGCGCCTGCGCGCCGTCGCCCCAGACCTCGACGGGCTGGTGGTGCTGGACAACTGCGAGCACGTCCTCGACGCGGTGGCCACCGTCGTCGCGGACCTGGTCGCGGTGACGTCCCCGGAGGTAGCGGTGCTCGCGACGAGCCGTGCCCCGCTGGGTCTGGCCGGCGAACTGGTGCACCGGCTGACCGCGCTGCCGGACGCCGACGCGCTCGCGCTGATCCAGTCCCGGGCACGAGCCGGCGGCGCGGTACCGACCTGGGACACCGGACGGGCGCTCGCCCTGTGCCACCGGCTCGACAACCTGCCGCTGGCGCTCGAACTGGCCGCCGCGCGACTGCGGAGCATGCCGATCGACGACGTGCTCGCCGGCCTGACCGACCGGTTCGCGCTGCTCGACGACGCGCTGCGCGGCCTGCCGGAGCGGCACGCGAGCCTGTGGGCGATGGTCGACTGGAGCCGCGAACTGCTCGCGCCCGACGACCGTGAGCTGCTTCAACGGGTGGCGGTCATTCCCGCCGCGTTCACCGCGGACCTCGCCGCCTCGGTCGCGCGGACCCCGGACGTACGACGTGGTCTGGCCACGCTCGTCGAGCAGTCCCTGCTGACCCTGGTCGAGGGGGACGGCCCGCCCCGCTACCGGATGCTGGAGACCGTCCGCGAGTACGGGGAGGCCCGCCTCGACGCGGCCGGCGACCGGGAGCTGGCCATGGCCGGCCTGGTCGGGTGGGCCCGGCCGGAGGCGACGGCGCTCGCCGACCGGTTCGTCGGCCCCGCCCAGGTCGAGGCGTTCGCCCGGTGCGCCGCCGAGCAGGACAACCTGGTCGCGGCCCTGCGCTGGTCGCTCGTGACCGACGACGAGCCGGCCTCGATCGACGTCGCCGCCGCGTTGTTCCACCTCTGGACGGTGCGCGGCCTGCACCTGGAGGTCCTCGGCTGGGTGCGGGGCCTGCTGCACGTCGATGACCCGCAGCGACGGCGACGGTCCGCGATCCTGCACGGCCGGTCCGCGGGGCGGCCGCTGCCCGACGCCGACCGGCTCGCCCGTACCTGTCTGCTGGTCGGGGTCAACGCCGGCATCAGCGGTGAGCTTCGGCTCGCCGTGCTTGCCCGCCGCGCGATGCGGACGGTCCTCGCCGAACGGCCCACCGAGGTGTCGGCCCGGCAGACCGCGCTCGCGTCGGCGTTGCCGAAGTTCGACACGTCCGACCCGGAGCAGAGCATGAAGAGCGCGGCCGAACTGATCGATCACCCGGACCCGTACGTGCAGGGGCTCGGACTGTTCTCCCGGGCCGCCATCCGGGAGAACGGTGGCATGCCCGAGGCGTCGGTGGTCGACGCCGAGCAGGCGTACCGCCGTTTCGAGGTGGCCGGTGACCATTGGGGGATGGCGATGGCGGCGGGAGCCGTCGGACAGTTCCTCATCCCGCGCGACGATGCGCGGTCGACCGACTGGCTGGCGCGCAGCATCCGACACATGGAACTGGTCGGCGCCGTGCAGGACGCCCGCTCGATCCGGGTCCGGCTGGACGTGCAACTCGCCCTGGCCGGCGACCGGGAGGCCGAGCGGCGACTGGTCGACACGGCGACGCCGGGCGAGGCCGAGGAGGTGGATGCCGCCCAGGCGCGGCTCGGCCTGTCGCACCTCGCCTGGCAGCGTGAGCGTTACGACGAGGCCCTCGCCCACGCCGAGGAGGTGACCCGGATCCTGAACCGGTGGACGGACGGGCCGCCGCAGCCGCGGGTCATCCTCCGGGTCGCGGTGGCCGTCCTGCATCTGCGCCTGGCGCAGGTGCGGCCGGGCACCGAAGCGGACGCCAGCGCCCTGCCCGCGGCGATGCTGACGCTGAGCCGGGACGAGGCGTTCGCCTCGAAGGACCTGCCGGTGATCGGGGCGTGGGCTCTCGGCGGCGCCGAACTCGCGGCGCACCGCGGGGACGTCGCTGCCGCACGCGAGCTGTTCGCGCTCGGAACGCGCATCGGCAGTCACGTGGGTGCGTTCTTCCCACCCGGCAACGGCGAACGGCTCACCGCCGTCCTCGGGAGCGAGGAGCAGCGTGAGCCGTTGCTGGCCGCGTGGCGCGAGCGGCCGGGTGCCGTGGTGGTCGCCCGCATCCGCGAACTGATGGGAGACCTGCTCGCGTAGGTCAGATCTTCTTGCGGTACGCGCGCAGCGCCAGCGGCATGAACACCGCCACGAAGCCCGCACACCAGGCGAGGGTCCACCACACGTGCCCGTCGAGCGGGGTGCCGAGGAACAGCCCGCGTACCGCCGCCACCAGGTGGGTCATCGGGTTGACGTTGACGAAGGCCTGCATCCAGCCCGGCAGCGTGTCGGCGCTGACGAACACGTTGGACGCGAAGCTCAACGGCATGATCAGCGCGAACATCAGGCCCTGCACGGCGCCCGGGGTGCGTACCTTCATCGACACGTAGACCGGCAGCCAGCTCAGGCAGAGCGCGAACAGCACGGCGAGCACGCAGCCGGCGATCGCCCGCAGCGGGTCGGTGTCGATCCGGAAACCCATCAGGTAGCCGATGGCGAGGGTCGACACCGTGACGATCACGTAGCGGACGACGTCGCCCAGGACCGCGCCGACCAGCGGCGCGGAGCGGGGGATCGGCAGCGAGCGGAACCGGTCGAAGATGCCCTTGGCGATGTCGGTGTTGAGGTTGACGCCGATCGCGATGGCGCCGGTGGCGATGGTCTGCGCGAGGATTCCGGGTAGCAGGAACTGCAGGTAGTCGTGGGTCGATCCGGCGACCGCGCCGCCGAAGATGTACACGAAGATGACGAGGAACAGCACCGGTTGCAGCGTGACGTCGATCAGCGCCTCGGGCGTACGCCAGGTCTTGATGAGGCTGCGCTTGGCGAGCGCGAGGGAGTGCCGCACGAGCCGGAACGGTCGCGGGTTCGGGGCGGCCGTGGACAGGACGGGGCTCGCCGTGGGTGGTGTGCCGACCAGGGTGCTCATGCCGCGACCTCCGTGCGGTGGGTGGTGTCGTCCTCGGATGCCGTACGGCCGGTGAGGGTGAAGAACACCTCGTCGAGACTCGGCAGGTGCAGGGAGAGTTCGGTGACCGCGATGCCGGCGGCGGCGAACCGCGCGACGCTCGCGGTCAGGGCCCGGTCGTCGGTGACCGGCACCGCGAGCACGCCCTTGCGGATCTCGTCGGCCTGCCCGCCGGAGCCGACCTCGGACAGGATCGCCGCGATCCGGGGCAGGTCCGCGAGGTCGGACGGGCGGACCTCGAGGGTCTGCCCGCCGACCACCCGCTTGAGCCCTTCCGGGGTGTCGTGCGCGATGACCCGGCCGTGGTCGATCACCGTGATCGCGTCGGCGAGCGCGTCGGCCTCCTCGAGGTACTGCGTGGTGAGCAGCACCGTCGAGCCGTTGGTGACCAGTGACCGGACCACGTCCCACATGTCCTCGCGCTTGGCCGGGTCGAGGCCGGTCGTCGGCTCGTCCAGGAAGATCACATCCGGTGATCCGACCAGGCTGGCGGCCAGGTCGAGCCGCCGGCGCATGCCGCCGGAGTAGGTCTTGGCCTGCCGGTTGGCGGCGTCGGTCAGGTCGAACCAGTCGAGCAGTTCGGCGGCCCGCCGACGGGCGCCGGCGCGGCCCAGCTCCAGCAGCGTCCCGAACAGTTCCAGGTTCTGCCGGCCGGTCAGGTCCTCGTCGACCGAGGCGTACTGACCGGTGAGGCCGATGCTCTGCCGGACCCGCTCGGCGTCGCGGACGACGTCGAAGCCGCCGATCCGGGCGGTGCCGGAGTCCGGGGTGAGGAGCGTGGAGAGGATACGCACGGCGGTGGTCTTGCCGGCGCCGTTGGGGCCGAGCACCCCGAGCACCGTTCCACGGGGTACGGCGAGGTCGACGCCCTGCAGCGCCCTCGTCTTCCCGAAGTTCTTGACGAGGCCCTCGGCCTCGATCACCAGATCAGCTGTCATGTCGAACAGCGTGCGCCAACCGCCTGACATGGCACTGACAGGGCACCGACACGCCCCCGAGAAGGCCGCCGGGCCTTTTCCCGCGGCGGGTCTGTTCCGAGGTCAGCCGCAGGTCGGCCCTGCTCGCCGCCTTGCTCGGTGACACCACTTGGTGATCAAGGCCAGGATCATCGACCTGGCCCGGCTGGCGCACCGCCGTTCAGAGCGTGTGCGCCGATGCGGGCTTGGTCGGCGGGTGGGCTGCTCGGCCGGCTGTGAGAACTCGGCCGTCGGTGAGGGGCGGTATCCGAGTGTGTGCTCGTGCTCAGCCGGGCTGCCGCGACGGTGGCGCTGTTAGGCGACTGCGGTGCTGGTCGTGACGGGCTGTGCAGGGGCAGGATCGGCTCGCGGGTGTCTGCCAGCCGCCCGGGTTGTTGGCCGTCGAGATACCAGGCGGTGGCCCCGAGAACGATGGCGCTGAAACCGCCGGCCGGGTGGCTTTTGCCCATAGCGTTGTACCATCCGTAGACCGCGGACGCACCGGTATGAACGAGACCGGCCGCCAGCCGTCGCACATTGCCTTGACCGCCCTTCTGCCAGAACGCGTACGCCTCCTCGCCAATCGCTTTCACGCCGGAAAGACCGGTCAGTGCGATCCCGGTACCGTAGATCGGACCCGCGATCTTGCTATTCCCGTCGTTCCATTTCAAGAAGATTCCCGCACCCTGTGGAAGGTAGGGGCAGAGGGTGATCGCCCGTTCCGTCATGCTGGACGGACAGGGATACCAGTTGTCGCGTGGGGCTTCTCTCACCTGAAGGGCGCTGTCGCCGACACGAAATTCTCCGCCCGGTGCGACCCACACCCTCGCCTGCCGCTCCAGATCATCCGCGACTCGGCTGGCCGAACGCATCAGATCGGGAGCGATTTCGGCGGGCGCGCCGGTCGTTGCATTCGCCGCCGCCGTAACAGTGTCTAGCCTGACGCCGGGAGTGCCGGAATCCACTGTTCCACGGTTGTCATTGCTATCGTCCACCCGCGAGTTTGGCACCAATGCTCCTTTTGAATGACTTCACCGATCATCGTAAAGGGCGCTCCGGGCGAGGGCTTTGCGCAGGAGAATATTTCACGCGTTCATGACGGAAGACCGCCCTTTCTTTACGCCTTTTACATGAGGTGGAACGGGAGATCTGCCCGCTCCGTGCTCGCGGTGGTCGCTATCGCGCGATGATGACCCCACGGGTGGGGCCGGGGGCGAGCCGGCCCGGAGTCCGTTGCGCGGTGAGCCCGGACCCCGCTTCGACGGCGCGGCACGTCCGTGTCCGTCCGGGGCCCGACATCCTCGGGATTCACCGGGAGCTGCCGCAGGCCGGCATCGCGTCGTCCGCCGGCCCGACCTCAGGCGGTGAGCTGCTGCCAGGCACGCCGTCGCAGGGCCTGCCGGGCCGGGTCGGCGACCGGCGCCGCCGCCAGCAGCCGCGCGGTGTACGGGTGCCGCGGCGCCCGCAGCACCGTGGTCGCGGGGCCCTCCTCCACGACCCGACCTCGGTGCAGCACGGCCACTCGATCGGCCAGTTGCTCGACCACCGCCAGGTCGTGGCTGATGAACAGGCACGAGAAGCCGAACCGTCGCTGCACCGATCGGAGCAGCTCCAGGATCCGCGCCTGCACGGAGACGTCCAACGCGCTGGTGGGCTCGTCCGCGATCAACAACGCCGGGTTCAGGGCGATGGCCCGCGCGACGGCCACCCGCTGTCGTTGCCCGCCGGACATCTCGTACGGGTGCCGGTCGCGCAGGCGCGTCGGCAACTCGACCGCTTCCAGCAACTCGTCGACACGGCGAGGTTGGGCGTCCGGCCGCAGATCGGTGTGCAGCGAGAGCGGTTCGGCGATGCTGGCGCCGACCGTCCGGCGGGGGTTCAGCGACGACGCGGGATCCTGGAAGACGATGCCGAGTCGGGAACGGAACGTGCGCAGTTCACGGCGGTTGGCCCGTCCCACCTCGACTCCGGCGACGGTTACCGTCCCCGCGGCCACCGGTACGAGGCCGGCCAGTGCCCGGCCGAGCGTCGACTTCCCGCTGCCGGACTCGCCGACCAGAGCCACCAGTTCGCCCTGGTCGATGTGCAACGAGACGTCGTTCACCGCCCGCACCGGCTGGCCGCGCCGCCGCCCCGGGTACTCGACGACGACGTTGCGCAGGAGCACGGCGGGTGCGACGCCGGCCGACGTCTCGGCCGGTGGCGTCTCCGGCGTCTCCAGCGGCTTCGGCTGGGCGAGCCGCAGCTCCGGCAGTGTGGGGACGGCTCGCAGCAACGCCCGGGTGTACTCGTGTCGTGGCGTGGCGAAGAGCTGGGCCGCGGCAGCCTGTTCGACGATCTGACCGTCGCGCAGCACGACCACCTCATCGGCGACGTCGGCCACCACACCCATGTCGTGGGTGATGAGGAGGACGGCCATGTCGAGCCGGGTCCGCAGGCCGCGCAGCAGGTCGAGGATGCCGGCCTGCACGGTCACGTCCAGTGCGGTGGTCGGCTCGTCCGCGATCAGCAGGACCGGGTCGCAGCTGATGGCCATCGCGATCATCGCTCGCTGGAGCTGACCGCCGGAGAGTTCGTGCGGGTACGAGCGTGCCACTCGCGCGGGGTCGTCCAGGCCGACGGTGGAGAGCAGTTCCAGCACCCGGGCGGCGACCGCGGAGCGACTCGACGGGCGGTGCGCGCGGATCGCCTCGCCGACCTGGTCGCCGATGGTGAAGACCGGGTTGAGCGCGGTCATCGGCTCCTGGAAGATCGTGCCGATCCGGCCGCCGCGTATGTCCCGCAGCAGACCCTGCTCGGCGCCGATCAACTCGGTGCCCGCGAGGGTGATGCTGCCGCTGACCCGGGCGGTGGCCGGGAGCAGGCCCAGGGCGGCCATCGCGGTGACGCTCTTGCCCGAACCGGATTCGCCGACCAGGGCGAGGATCTGCCCGGCGTGCACCTCGAAGGACGCGTCGTGCACGGCCGTGTGCGTGTCGCCATCCACCTCGAACGAGACGGCCAGCCCGGCCACCGCGAGCAGCGGTGACCGGGTGGCCTTCGCGAGGTGTGGCTCCGTGGAGGAAACCGTCATCCCTGCTTCAGCGATACCTTCAGGTAGTTCGGGTAGGCCGGGAAGGATGGCACGTAGAAGTTCTGCACCTTCGAGCCGTGCAGGAACGAGTTCTTCGTGTAGGTGAGCGGCACGATCGGCGCGTCCTGCAGGATGCGCTTGTCGGCCTGCGCCCACAGGGCCTGTGCCTTCGCCGGGTCGGTCTCGGCCGTGGCCTGCGCGATCAGCGTGTCGACCTCGGGCTGCGAGTAGCGCGCGATGTTGTAGCCACCGCGGCCGATCTCGCTGGACGCGAACAGCGGCTGGATGTTGCCGTTGGCGCTAGGGAAGTCCGGCTGCCAGCTGGAGACGGTCAGGTCGTAGTCACCCTTCTCGCCGGTGACCTCGGCGGTCCAGGCATCCCCGTCCACCGGCTTGATGGTCACCGTGATGCCCACCCGCTGCAGGCCCTGCTGGATGGCCTGGGCCTTGGCGAGGTTCGGCTGATCGTTCTCGGACAGCAGCGTGAGGTTCAGGCTCGTCTGCCCCGCCTCGCCGAGCAGCTGCCTCGCCTTGTCGACGTCCCCCGACGGGTCGGCCGGGTAGAGGTTGTAGTCGACCCGCCCGGCGATGCCCGGGGTGATCAGGGTGCTGGCCAGCTCGCCGCCGATGGCACCACCGGAGGCGACCTGGTAGGCCCGCTTGTCCACGGCGTACTGGATGGCCTGGCGGACCTTGACGTCCTTCAGCGGCCCACGCTGGGTGTTGAGCGCCAGGTAGGACAGCGCGCCGGCGTCCGAGGTGACCAGCCGCTGCTTCGCGCTCGCGTTCTGCTCGATCTGCGCGAGTTGGGCGGGTGCCACGAAGCCGGCGCCGAAGGCGGAGCGGTCGTCACCCGAGTCGGCGATGAGCCGCTGCGACTGGACCGTGGTGTCCTGGCCGAGCTGGAAGGTGATCTGGTCGGGCCCGGCGGTGCGTACCGGATCGGTGGCCGCGTCCCAGTTCGGGTTGCGGGTCAGCTTGACCGCGACACCCTGCTGGTACGACTGGACCTGGTAGGGGCCGGACGCGACCGGGTTCTGGGTGTACTTCTTCGGGTCGTCCTTCGCCTTCGGCACGGGCGTGAACGCCGGCATGGAGACGATCCAGGGCCAGTCGCCGTACGCCGTCTTGAGGTGGAAGACGATGGTCCGCGCGTCCGGCGTCTCGACCGACGCCAGGTCCGCCCCGGAGTACGGTCCCTTGTACTCGGTCCCGCCCACCAGCAGGCTCTTGTGGTAGCCGAGGCCGCCGGAGAGTTCGGGCGCGAAGGAGCGCTCAATGCCGTACTTGACGTCGCCGGCGGTGATCGCCGCGCCGTCGGCGTACTTGAGACCGTCCTTCAGCGTGAAGGTCCAGGTCTTGCCGCCGTCGGTGGTCTTACCGGTGTCCGTGGCCAGATCCGGCACCACCTGTGCCGCCTCCCCCGGCTTGACCTCCCAGGTGGTGAGCCGGCGCAGCACCAGACCGAGGGTGGTGATCGCCAGGTTCTGGCTCTTGGCGGGGTCGAAGTTGATGTCGCTGGCGGCGTTGAGGATGGTCAGCGATCCACCCTTCTCGGTGCCTGCGTTCGACCCGCCGGCGGCCGGTTTCTGGTCCGGATTCGCGTTGCATCCGGCCAGGGCGAGGACGACCGCGAGCGCGACCGCGCTACGTCTTTTCATCGGTGCCTTCCTTTCGTTGTCTGGCGCGTCAGCGCGCCACCCTCGGGTCCAGGACGCCGTAGACCAGGTCCACGAGGAAGTTGGCGAGGATGATGAGGAACGCGGAGAAGAGGGTGATCCCGATGATCAACGGGAGGTCGACGTTGCCGACCGCGTCGAGCAACAGGGCGCCCAGGCCGGGCATGCTGAACACCCGTTCGGTGATGACCGCGCCCCCGAGCAGCGACCCGAGGTCGAGCCCGAACACGGTGACCACCGGGATGAGGACGTTGCGCAGGGCATGGCGGCCGGCGACCCGGCGTTCCCGCAGCCCTTTGGCCCGGGCCGTGCGGATGTAGTCCTCACCGAGCACCTCCAGCATCTGGCCCCGCGTCAGCCGCGCGTAGACCGCCGCGGAGATCAGGGCGAGCACGCCCCAGGGCAACACCAGGTGCCACAACCAGCCCACCGGATCCTCGGTCAGGGGCACGTACCCGTTGACCGGCACCATGTTGAGGGTGAAGCCGAACAGCAGGATGCCGAGCAGCCCCACCAGGTAGCTGGGCGCCGAGACACCGATCGTCGAGAACGTCATCGCCGCCCGGTCGATCGCGGTTCCGCGTCGGACGGCCGAGACGACCCCGGCCGCCACGCCGATGAACAGCCAGAGCAGTGCGGCGCCGATGGCGATGGAGAAGGTGACCGGGATGCGCTCCAGGATGAGGTGGGTGACCGAGTCGTTGAGCCGGAACGAGTAGCCGAAGCAGGGCGCCGCGCAGTGCACGGCGGCGACCCCGGAGCCGAACGTGCGGCCGGCGAAGATGCCCCCGAGGAAGGCGAGGTACTGCTGCGCCCAGGGCTGGTCGTAGCCCATGAACGCGCGGGCGTCGGCGAGCCGCTCGGGTGTGCAGGGGCGACCGCAGGACAGCTGCGCCGGATCGCTGGGCAGCAGAACGAACACCACGTACGTGATCAGGCTGATCACGAGCAGCGTGACGATCATGCCGAACAGGCGTGCGGAGATCAGTCGGAGGAGTCTCATCGCCGCAGCCCTCGGGTCTTCGGGTCGAACGCGTCGCGCAGGCCGTCGCCGAGCAGGTTGAAGGCCAGCGTGGCGAGGAAGAGCGCCCCGCCGGGGAAGACCAGGAACATCGGGTCGGTCTGGACCCAGCCGATCGCGTCGCCGATCGAGCGGCCCCACGCGGGGGTCGGCGGCGGCACCCCGACACCGAGGAAGGAGAGCGCGGCCTCAGCCCCGATCATCGAAGGGATCATGATCGTGGCGTAGACGATGATCGTGGCGGTGAGGTTGGGCAGGAGTTGCCGCACGAGCAGGTTCCAGCCGCCGGCGCCGAGCGCGACCGAGGCGACCACGAAGGTGCGCTGCTTCAACGCGAGGGTCTGACTGCGGACCACCCGGGCGATCGAGGGCCAGCCGAAGATCGCGAGGACGCCGACGAGGAGCAGCGGCTTCGGGAGGCTGGTGGGGGCGATCGCGCCGAGCGCGATCACGAAAATCAGGTACGGGAAGCCGAGCAGGACGTCGATGATCCGGGTGACGACCCGGTCGTACCAGCCGCCGTAGAAGCCGGCGGTGAGGCCGACGGCGACTCCCAACAGCAGCGACGCGGCGGTCGCTCCGGCGCCGACCAGGATGGAGGTGCGGGCGCCGTGGACCACGATCGCGAAGAGGTCCCGTCCGGTCATCGGCTCCACCCCGAACCAGTGCTCGCCGCTGATGCCGCCACCGAAGCCCTTCGGCGCGCCGGAGTCCGACAGGGCGTCAAGGTCGTACGTGTAGGGGTCCTGGCCCGCGAGGGCGCAGAGCGCCGGCGCGGCCGCCGCCACGATGAGGAAGAGGGCGACGCCCCCGGCGCCGGCCGCCGCCCAGCGGTCGGCTGCCAGTTGGTGCCACAGGTGGCGGGCACCTCTGCGGCGGGTCTGGCCGCCCGGCCGGGTCGGTGCCGGCGGCGCGAGATGGGTGTCGGTGGACACGTGGATTCCCTACCGGGCTGGGGTGGGGTGGACCGGAGAACTCAGCGCTCCCGGCGACGCTGCCGCCCACGCTGACCCCGGACATGCTCCGACAGTCGTGCCGCGGAAATCCAGGAGGAGAGACCTACAACACATACCGGTTAGGTAGGTTATCGATGGGCCGGGTGTGGGCGGCCCGATCCATACCGTCGGGGTACGACCCAGAGAGGATGATCCATTCAATCCATCCCGATCAATAGGATGACCGCTATCTCGATCAGGTGCGCTCACGAGGCGTGCCGTAGCGATGCGGAGGAATGCATGGTTCGCTGGCGCACCCTCACCGGCCTTCTGGCCACCGCGCTGGCCGCGGTGACCGCGGCCAGCCTCACTCTCACGGCTCCGGCGGCCGCCGCCGACAGCCCGGTCACGCCAAACGTCGTCGGCGGCACCCGAGCCGCCCAGGGCGAGTTCCCGTTCATGGTGCGTCTCTCGATGGGCTGCGGCGGTGCCCTGTACAGCCCCCAACTGGTGCTCACCGCGGCGCACTGCGTGGGCGCCACCGGCACCAACACCAGCATCACCGCGACACTCGGTGTCGTCGACCTCCAGTCGTCGAGCCGGATCACCGTCCGGTCGAACTACGTCTACCGGGCCCCCGGCTACAACGGCGCCGGCCGGGACTGGGCGCTGATCCGGCTGGCCACCCCGGTCACCGGCTTGAGCACCCTGAAGATCGCCAACACGACCGCCTACGACAGCGGCACCTTCACCGTCGCCGGCTGGGGCGCGGCCCGCGAGGGCGGCGCCCAGCAGCGCTACCTGCTCAAGGCGACCGTCCCATTCGTCAGCGACTCGACCTGCAACTCCTACTACGGCGGCGAGATCATCGCCGCCCAGGAGATCTGCGCCGGATACGCCAGCGGCGGCGTCGACACCTGCCAGGGTGACTCGGGTGGCCCGATGTTCCGCCGCGACGCCAACAACGCCTGGATCCAGGTCGGCATCGTCAGCTGGGGCAACGGCTGCGCCCGGCCCAACTACCCGGGCGTCTACACCCAGGTGAGCTACTTCGCCTCGACGATCGCCTCGGCCGCCGCGAGCCTCGGCGGCTGACCGTACGACCCGGCGGGCGGCACGGACGGATCGTCGTCCGGGCCGCCCGAACCGGTCGTCATCCGGAAAAGCGCAGCGCGTCGTCGCGGAGCACCGCGTGGGCGCCGACGGTTTGATTGACGATCTGCGTCACCCGTACGTCGACCGCGACGCTGGCCAGCGCGGCAGCGTCCGCCCGGCTGAGCTGGTGCGACCGTTGCAGCAGGGTCAGCATCGAGTCCAGGGCCATGAACGTGGCGTCGTCCAGGGACGCGCCGACGCCGAGCGTCAGCCAGGCGTCCGGGGTACGCGCCACCGGGCCGGTGACCGGGAAGTCGTCCCGGACGTCGAAGGTCAACGTCACCTCCTCCATCGGGCACTCGATCGCCGTGCCGCCGACCTCCCCGTCGCCCTGTGCGGCGTGCCCGTCACCGACGGAGAACAGCGCCCCGTCGACCGGGATCGGCAGCAGCAGGGTGCTGCCGGCGGTCAGATCCTTGCAGTCCAGGTTGCCGCCGTGCGGTCGAGGCGGAGTCGTCGAGTACCGCCCCGGCTCGGCCGGCGGCATCCCGAGCACCCCCATGAAGGGACGCAGCGCGACCGTGTGGCCGTGCTGGTTGCGGCCGGTCATCGCCACCGGGTCCAGCTCCCAGGCGTGCACCACCCCTTCGTGCTCGACGCCGTAGCGCTGGTTGAAGCCGCTCGGCCAGCCACCGGCCACCGTGGTGCCCCAGGTGCCCGGGGTGATCGCGTCCACGCGTACCGCAAGGGTCTGACCGGCGCGCGCACCGCGCACCGCGACCGGACCGATCAACGCGTGGCCGTGGTCCGGTCGGTGCTGCGGCACCCGGGGACGGTCCCGGTTGTGCCCACCGGGGTACGGGCCGGCCGACCACCAGCAGTCCAGGGTGCGGTACGTGACGGTGTCGCCGGGGTCGATGGTCAGCACCGGCGCGAAGTCGGCCGAGAAGTGACCGTGCAGGGTGTCGTCGTCCGGCGTGAGGGTGTGTCGCATCCGCGCATGCTAAGCCCCGCGGGTCAGCCGTCCAGCACATCCCGCAGCCGTGCGGCGAACTCCGCGGGCTTGCCCGCGTAACCGAACTCGCCGCCGAGGAACCCGCCGTGATGGCTCGGGAACACCGTCGCCTCCTGGCCGAGCAACGCCGCGAGGCCCAGGGCGGTACGCGCCGTGTACGTCCCCGCCGACTCCTCGCCGACCGCGACCACGACCCGGGTGGGCGCGGCGGTGAGCAGGCTCGCGTCGGGACGGTAGTCGGTGACGGCCCACGAGTTCTTCGACAGCAGCGGGTCGTCGCGGCTGCCGTCGTCGTCGGCCGACATGCCGAACATCGCCGGATCGGGGGCGGGCTGGGCGAAGTAGGCGTCGGTGAACTCGCCCTGCCAGGACGTCATCGCGATGAACGAGGCCATCCCGGCACCGCGGCCCTTCGCCTGGTACGCCTCGTAGAAGGCGGCCCGGGCGCGCTCGGCGGCCTCGGCGTCGGGAAGCACGGCGTTGATCGGCGGTTCGTGCGCCACCAACGTCGCGACGTCGTCGGGGTGGGTGGCGACCAGTTCCAGCGCGGTCACCGCGCCGCCGCTGCTGGCCAGCACGTCGACCGGACCGGCGCCGAGCGCCTCGACCAGCGAGTGCAGGTCGGCGGCCTGCTGCTGCGGCGTGTTGTCGGACCGGCCGTCCGTGCGGACGCTGCGGCCCAGGCCGCGCGGGTCGTAGGTGACGACGGTGCGGTCAGTGAAGTGCGGGGCGAGCGCTCCGAAGCCGTCCGCCGTCATCGGCTGGCCGATCATGAGCAACGCACGATGGCCGCCGACGGGGGGTAGCGGGCCGCGAACGTCGTAGACCAGGTCGACACCGGGAAGCGGGAGGGTGTGCGTCTGGATGTCCGTCATGACGGTGAGACTACGGCCGCCGGGACCGGATCGGGGTCCGGTGCGGGCCGTCGGCGTTTCGACCGTCCGAGACGTCGATCGCGGCGTCGACGACCTCCGGCAACCGCCGGGCCACCCCCGCGAGGAGGTCCGCGACCTGGACGCGTGGGTCGTCACGGGAGTCGACCATCACCAACCCGGCCAGGGGTGACACACCGTCGGGCAGCTGCGGGCCGGTCGCGAGCGCACCATCCCGCTCGGCGTCGACCGCCGACGCGCCGCCGCCGGCCAACGTCCGCTGGAGGCGGGTCAACCGGTCCGCCGTCAGGGCGCTCTGCTCGTCGTGGGTCACCAGCACCTGCCGCCGGCCGGCGCTCCAGGACAGGACCGTCTCGGCCAGCGCCGGCAGCAGCGGCTCTAGCGGTGGGGGAACGGACCGGTCGTCGGTGTCGAGCCGGGCCACCACGGCACCCACCCGGCTCGGGTCGAGCCCGTCGAGGACCGTGCCGGCCGCCGCGCCGAGCGGGTGTCGCCGCAGCGCATCGCGGGCCTGGAAGAACCGCTGTAGCGTCCGCTGCACCGGAAGCCGACGCTTCATCCGGACGAGATCGACGAACGCCGCCAGGAAGGCGTCCCAGTCGCTTCCGGCCGAGCGTCCGGCCTCGTACAGGGCGAGCGCCGCCGGACGGTGGTCGCGGGTCAGGCGGGTGCCGGCCGCGTACGACGGCTCGGCCAGCAGGAAATCGACGATCCGGGTGACGAGAAAGAACTCCTTGTCGATCAGGTGGACGTGCGCACGGCCCGCCAGCGACGCCAGGAACCACTGCACCGCCTCATCCGCGCCCGGCCGCCGCAGGAACTGCCCGGACTTCATCTCCTGCGGCGAGAACCGGAACCCGGAGCGCAGCGCGGTGATGAGGGCGACGGCCTCGTCGACGACCAGGTCGACACTCGCGTGCGTGATCACCGGGGCGGTCGAGTGCAACAGGTTGGTGCCCGAGAATCCCGATTCGTCGCAGGCGATCCGCACGACGGCGCCAACCACCGCACCCCCCGGCGGTAGCCCGCCCTGAAGCGGCGACCTCACGCCCCAGCTCCCACCATGCCGACCATGGTCGCCCGCGCACCCGAACGGGACAACCCGATTGCGGATGGCGGGCAGCGGGATCAACGGAGCCGGCGGATGTCCCCGTACGCCCGGTAGAAGCCACCCCGGCCGGACTCGCGGACCTCGGTCACCAGGTAGCGTGCGCCCGGCTCGCGGATGCCCTTGGGGAACTGCACGGACCAGTCGCGCCGGTAGCCATCGGACACCACCTGCACCCGCAGCCGCCCCCGGTCGTCCAGGCACTGCACCACCACGCCCGCGCCCGCGTCACCGGTCACCTCGACGATCGTCGGCTGCACGGTGCGCGGCGCCTCGCGGGGAGCCTTGATGTCGCGGACCTGCGGCACGTCGCCGACCTGGGCCGCCCGGATCGCCGGCTCGCTGGCGTCGATGCAGGCCAGGTGACCACCGGTGGTCACCACGTAGAGCCGGCCGTGGTGATACTGCATCGAGTACGCCGAGCCGCAGCCGGTGCCGAGCTTCCACAGTCGGGTGCCGGCCGCGTCGAAGCAGTAGATCGAGGACTGGCTGTCGCCGGCGAAGACGTACTCGCCGCCCTGGGCGGTCGCGCAGGAGAAGACCGGGGCGTCGCACCGGTAGCCGCGTTCGACCCGACCGTCCTTGGCCAGCCGCACCACCTCCCGGGTGCCCGTCCCGGCGAACACGCTGGCGCGCTCCTGCCAACCGAACAGCACCGAACCGGTCCTCGTGTGCCACAGCTCGCGGCCGGTACGCCAGTCGTAGCCGGTTACCCCCTGGGAGTGGCCGTGGTAGAGCGCGTCGGCGTCGCAGCGCACCATCCAGGCCGAACGCCCCCGGCCGGGCCGGCGCCAGAGGAACTCGTCCTCGTGATCGATGGCGGCGATCCCGCCGTCCGCGTCCGAGACGCCGAGGACGCCGTCGTGGATGTCCAGCCAGTAGATGTCGATCTCCGGTGCGATCGCGTACGCGACCCGGGGCACCTTGCCGGAGAGGTCGTAGACGTTGCCGTCGTCGCAGCCCGCGTAGATCCAGGCGTCGTCGGCGACGATGCACTTCACCCCGTCGGGGAGGCGGACCTGGCCGCGCACCTGGGCATCGTGCCCGAGGGTGGTGATCACCCCGTGCTCGTTGCCGACCATGCAGTGCTCGTCGTCGACGAAGATGCCGAACGCGGGAGCGCCGGAGTCGTAGCGCCAGAGCACCGGCGCGGTGTGCGCCGTGGAGCGGGTGCTGACGATCTGCCGCCGGGAGACGCTGCGCTTCTGGCGGACGCCGGGGACCGCCGGAGCATACCCCTTGCGGACCTTCTCGCCGATCTTCTTCGCCGCCGCCGCGCGGGCCCGGGCATTGTCCGGGAAGGCGCTCGCCTTGACCTGCCCCTGGTCGCCGATCCGGCCGTAGCGCACGGTCAGCGTGGTGTCGTCGACGACGACCTCGTAGAACTTGTGCGCACCGTCCACTTCGGACAGTTCGAGGTAGGTCGTCTCCTGGGACATGGTGGCCTCCGAGGGGGTCAGCTACCGGCCCGACATGGCCGGCGCGGCGACAGTGACCACACGGTAACCGCCACCACCGACAAGATCCGTCGCCGTGGACGGTGCCGCGCGCGGCCGGCTCCCCAGGTCGGCCGCGCGCGCACCGGTCGATCAGTCGACGACCGGCGGTGCCGTCCTCGCGGCCTCGGCGAGCGCCGCCGCAGCCCCCGCGTACGGGTTGTAGCTGTAGGTACGGGCCAGGCCGGCCGGCGTGGTGAAGTACTCGGCGGACAGCTTCGCCGGGTCACTGGCCAGCTCGCCACGTGCCGGCACGTCGTTGCCGTCGTCCCAGCCCCACGGCGCGTTGGCCGAGTTCGTCGAGCAACTCCAGGTGCCGACGCCGCAGTCGCCGGAGGTGTCACCGGCGAACGTGCCGAGCCCGGCGAACAGGCTCGAGTTGGCGCGCTGCGCCCACAGGCCGTCGGCGGCGAAGATGTCGATCAGCTGGTACCGGACGTCCCGGTCGTTGCCGTCGCTCGGGGTCTCGGCGACCGTCGACGGGTAGTACACGAGGCCGTCGCCGTTGATGGCGTACTGCGGATAGGCCTTGAGGCCGTGGCCCTGTGCCTCCTGCGCGGTCACCGGGTGCCCGAACGTGTCGTGCGGCGACGACTGGAACTGCAGCGTGCCGTCGACGCTCTCGCGGCCGCTGGTCCACGTGCTGCCGGCCGGCGTGTACGAGAAGAAGTCGCTGTGCGCGACGGTGACCGCCGCGCGCAGGACTCCGTACGCGGAGCCGTCACGCTCGATTGCGAACAGGACGCCCTCGCCGTCGTTCTCGTGCTCGGTCTCGAAGAACGGGTGGTCGGTCCAGTCCCGAGGGTGGAAGAACAGGTACGTGACGTACCAGTGGGTGCTGGTCTCGACGACGGAGTAGTAGGCGTGCGCGGCGAGCGACGTCCCGCTCTGCCCGGTCCGCTCCCAGTTGTTGCGACCGTTCAGGTCGCCGTCGAAGTCGACCTTGGTGATGTAGTCGGACTGGCCGCCGAGCGCGTGTGAGCCGGTGGCGTCGACGTCCTGGTAGTGGATGGGTGCCCAGCGCAGGGCGAGTTCCGCCCGGCTGACGGCCGCGACGGCGGGCGTCGGCACCGCGAGTTGGGTGGCCGCCAGCACGGCCGCGGCACCCGCCGCGGTCAGTGCCCTCGCCACCCGGGATCGCCGGATCGTGCTGCTTCTGTCGAGCATGGTGTGCTCCCGCGTCCGAGTTGATGAATCTCGATGGATCATTCTCGGCCCGGGTACCCGCCGCGTGTCCGTCCGGCGACGGGAAAACGGACGATGTTCGACAGGATCGCGACAGCCTTGTATCGACGCACGTCGAATGCCATGCTGTGGTTCGGTCGTGCTCGGGAGCCAGCGCGCACCACATCTTCTCCGGTCCACGGGGCACACGAGGTGGCCATGCCGCCCGTGTCGGGCAATCCTCGTCGGCGACCGGACACCCGAGCGCGGCACCGCCCACACCCTCGGTCACCGGTGCCCGGCAACCACCGGAGGTACCGATGCTTCGCATGATCCTCGCTGTCACGACCATGGCGGTGGCCGCCTGGAATCCGGCGGGCAGCGCCGCCCAGCCGACACCGACGCCGTCGGTCACGCAGACGCAGACCCCGACACCGACGCAGACCCCGACCCCGACCCCGACGCCCACCCTGACCTGCCCACCGGCGTTGCCGATCACCGGCAGCGTCACCGGAGCCACCACGACCAGCCTGACCATCTCATACTCGATCTTCTTCCGGCCGCCCTGCGGCTACGACCCGCCGATCGTCGTCACCCTCTTCGCGGGCCGCGAGGACGCCACGAAGTGGCTGAATCCGGTGGCCCAGGCGGTCTCCGGCCCGGAGCGGAACGGGGCCGTCACCATCGGTGGGCTGACGCCCGACACGGAGTACTGGTACCGGTTCAGCGACACCGAGGGCCACCGAGATCCGTACGTCGTCGGTGGCCCGGCCCGTACGCTCGCCCCGTCGGCCTGCCGCGCGACGGCCACCATCGACGCCCGCTGGGGCACCGGCTTCGTCGCCACGGCCACCGTCCACAACACCGGGACGGAGCCGATCGACTCGTGGCGGGTCTCCTGGCGGTGGTCCGGGGACGAGCGCGTCCAGACGGTCTGGGGCGGCGTGGTCGAGACGACCGGACCCGATGTCACCGTGCGTAACGCCTCATACAACGGGACGGTGGCGCCCGGCGCCGCGACGACGTTCGGCCTGCTCGTGTCGACCAGCGTGGTGCCCGACGGGATGACGCTCACCTGCGGCCGGTGAACGACGACGCCCCGCTCCCGCCAGCACGGCGTGCGCGGGGCGTTCTCGGCGTCGGTCAGGGCTTGCGGGCCACCGCGCCGTACGCGTCGATGCCCTTCGCGTCGGCGTCCTCCGGGCGCCACAGCGGGATCGGCACCAGGCCGGGCTCGACCATCGTCAACCCCGAGAAGCACCTGGCGAGATCCTCCGGGCTACGCAGGATGTACGGGACACCGCCGTTCTCGGCCAGCCGGTCGGCGCCGGAGACGACCTCCGGACTGGTGTTGGTGCCGTCCCACAGCACCAGGTGACTGCCGGAGGCGGTCGCGTCCATCGTCCGGGAGACGATCGACCGCACCACGTCCAGGTCCGGTTCGTAGCCCATCACGCCCATGTACATCACGGCGATCGGCTGGTCGAAGTCGAGAGTCTGCGCCGCCTCGGCGAGGATCTTCTCCGGGTCGTGGTAGTCGGCGGGCACGTAGGTGGTGACACCCTCCGACGTCGCACTGGACAGCAGCGCCCGGGCGTGCACGAGGACCATCGGGTCGTTGTCGACGTAGACGATCCGCGCGTCGGGCGTGATCGCCTGCGCGACCGCGTGCGTGTTCTGCATGGTCGGCAGGCCGGTGCCGATGTCCAGGAACTGCCGGATGCCCGCCTCGGCGGCCAGGTAGCGGACGGCCCGCACCAGGAATACCCGGGACTGCTGCGCCATGACGACGATCTCCGGGTAGACCTCGGCCACGGCGTCGCCGGCCGCCCGGTCGGACTGGAAGTTGTCCTTGCCGCCCATCCAGTAGTTCCAGATCCGCGCCGCGTGCGGCACGTCGGGCTGAAGCTTCGCGGCGAGTTCGGCATCCGGGCCGGCCATGCCAGGCTCCTATCGAGGGGTTCGACGGACTACGTACACCAGAGCGGGATCGTACCCCCGTGCTGTCCACTGTCGATTCTCGGCGTCGGGCGGCGTCGCCTTCGGTGCCCGTGCCGGCAGTTGGCGGCTATTCGCGCGTCAGACCCGGCGGGAGGGCGTCCTCGTCGGGGTCGACCGGCCGGGCGTTGACCAGCGGGTTGCGGTGCAGGGCGGCGATGAGGTCGGCGGGGCCGCCGAGGTCGGTCCAGGTGTCGTCCCAGAGGGCCGAGACGAGCCAGCGGCGATCCGCGGGAAAGAGCAGGTCGGGCAGCGGGCCGTCGCCGCGCATGTGACCGGTACGCCAGGTGCGGGCCTGCTCGGGGCCTGCTTCGACCA
Source organism: Micromonospora sp. WMMD710 (assembly GCF_029626045.1). Taxonomy (NCBI): domain Bacteria; kingdom Bacillati; phylum Actinomycetota; class Actinomycetes; order Micromonosporales; family Micromonosporaceae; genus Micromonospora; species Micromonospora sp. WMMD710. The sequence continues at coordinate 1,287,017 of NZ_JARUBD010000001.1, forward strand.
GCACGTAGGGCCAGTCCGCGTAGAGGTGCACCTTCGGGGCGTCGGGGAACACGATGTCGTGTGCGCCGGTGTCGAGGTAGCCCAGCCACCAGGGCTGCTCGGGGGTGTGCCGGGCGAGTTCGTCGACCAGCGCCCGCTCGTGTGCCTCGTACCCGACGCCGTCGGGTGGGTGGCAGGTCGCGTACGCGTCGAACACCGGCGGGACGGCGGTGGTGATCGAGACGCCGTGTGTCGTCCGGTCGGCGAGCCAGGCGACGTCGACGGCCGTGCCGATCCGCCAGCTCCACCCATCCCTGGTGACCTCCATGGCCACCCATCGTAGGTTCGGACGCTGACGACGGACGTCAAACTGGCTGGTGTACGGCCAGGGCATGACCTCCGCGACGCTGCACGCCTCCTGCCTGTCGGCGTACCTGCGCTCGGGGCCGAACCTGGACGAGCCGGCACGGGCGTACTTCGAGCAGGTCCGGGTGATCGTCGACGCCGCCTGGCGGATCTCCACCTCGGCCGACATCGAACTCCCGCACGTCGACGGGCCGTACCCGCCGGGCTACCGGGTCACCAAGTGGTTCGGTGATCTGCTCTTCCGGACGTCGCTGACCGATCCGGTGCTCAACGACCGGCTGGGCCGGGTCACCACCATGCTGGAGCATCCGGCGACCCTGAGCCGCCCCGGCACCCTGCTGCGCGCGCTCCGCCTCGGCCTGCTCCGCTCCCGGAAAGCGTAATTCGATCTCGTCTGCGTCGGTCGCCTCTGACCTGCGGAGATAACGCTCTCACGGATAGTGGGAGAACGCTTGACGCGCCCGTGATCCAACCGTAACGATGCATTCACATGTCTCGTCACCACCGCCTGGCGTGATCGGCGCACGCCGTCCCCCCGCACCGCGAAAGGACCTACCGTGCGCAGATCCCTGAGATCGTGGCTCGGTGCTGTGCTGAGCGCGATCCTCGTGATGGGTGGCGTCGTCGCCGCGCCACCCACGGCCAGCGCCGCACCGTTCACCGTGCTGGTGTTCAGCAAGACCGCCGGATTCCGGCACGGATCAATCACCCCCGGCATCACCGCCATCCAGCAGCTCGGCGCCGCCAACGGGTTCACCGTCGAGACCACCGAGGACGCGGCCCAGTTCACCGACGCCAACCTGGACCGGTTCGCCGCGGTGATCTGGCTGTCCACCACCGGTGACGTGCTCAACGCCGCCCAACAGGCCGCGTTCGAGCGCTACATCACCGGCGGCGGCGGGTACGTGGGCGTGCACGCCGCCTCCGACACCGAGTACGACTGGCCCTGGTACGGCGGTCTCGTCGGGGCGTACTTCGCCTCGCACCCGGCCGAGCAGACCGCCACCGTCAAGGTCGCCGACCAGGTGCACCCGTCCACCAGGGCGCTGCCGCAGCGGTGGAGCCGCTTCGACGAGCTGTACAACTACCGGACCAACCCCCGGGGCAACGTGCACGTGCTGGCCACCCTGGACGAGGGCACCTACACCGGCGGCAGCATGGGAGCAGACCACCCCATCTCCTGGTGCCAGAACTACTCCGGCGGCCGGGCCTGGTACACGGGCCTCGGCCACACCGACGCGTCGTACACCGAAGCGGCCTTCCGGCAGCACCTGCTCGGCGGCATCATGACCGCGGCCGGCGCGGTCGACGCGGACTGCGGCCCCACCGTCACGAGCAACTTCCAGCAGGTGGAGCTGGCCAAGGGCGCGGCCGAGACCGGCGAGCCGATGAGCCTCACCGTCCTGCCCGACCGGGGCGTGCTGCACACCTCGCGCAACGGCGTGATCCGGCACACCGACGCCGCCGGCAACACCAAGGTCGCCGCCACCCTGGCCGTCTACACCGGCGACGAGGAGGGCTTGCAGGGCATCAAGGCCGACCCGAACTTCGCCACCAACCGCTGGGTGTACGCCTACTACGCGCCACCACTGAGCACCCCCGGCGGTGGTGCGCCCGCCGAGGGCACCCCGGCCCAGTTCGCCGTGTGGGACGGCGTCAACCGGCTGTCCCGGTTCACCGTGAACGCGGACAACACCATCAACCTGGCCAGCGAGACGCTGATCCTGAACGTGCCGACGAGCCGGGGCATGTGCTGCCACGTCGGCGGTGACATGGACTTCGACGCGGCCGGAAACCTGTACCTGTCTACCGGTGACGACACCAACCCGTTCGACTCGGCCGGGTTCACCCCGATCGACGAGCGGGCCGGGCGCAACCCGGCGTTCGACGCCCAGCGCACCGCAGCGAACAGCAACGACCTGCGCGGCAAGGTGCTCCGGATCAAGCCGAGCGCGGCGGGCGGTTACACGATCCCGGCCGGCAACATGTTCGCGCCGGGCACCGCGCGGACCCGCCCGGAGATCTACGCGATGGGGTTCCGCAACCCGTTCCGGATGAGCGTGGACAAGGCCACCGGCGTCGTCTACCTCGGTGACTACGGCCCCGACGCGGGCACCGCCGACCCGAACCGGGGTCCGGCGGGCAACGTGGAGTTCGCCCGGATCGACCGGCCCGGCTTCTACGGCTGGCCGTACTGCACGGCCCGCAACGACGCCTACAACGACTACACGTTCCCGTCCGGGCCGTCCGGGGCGAAGTTCAACTGCGCCGGTGGGCCGGTGAACAACTCGCCCAACAACACCGGCATCACCCAGCTGCCGCCGGCCATCCCGGCGTGGCTTCCGTACGGCGGTTCCGGCTCGCCGCCGGAGTTCACCGGCGGCGGCCTGTCCCCGATGGGCGGGCCGGTCTACCGGTACGACCCGACCAACACGTCCGCCGTGGCGTTCCCGGAGTACTACGACGGCACCTACTTCGCCGGCGAGTTCGGTCGCCGCTGGATCAAGAACATCAAGCTCGACGCGTCCGGCCAACCACTGAAGATCAACCCGTTCCCGTGGACCGGCACCCAGGTCATGGACATGGAGTTCGGCCCGGACGGCGCCCTCTACGTGCTCGACTACGGCACCGGCTGGTTCAACGGCGACGCCAACTCGGCCCTGTACCGCATCGAGTACGCCCGGGAGGGCAGAGCACCCGTCGCGAAGGTGTCGGCCACCCCGACCAGTGGCACCGCACCGCTGACCGTGGCGTTCTCCTCGGCCGGCACCCTCGACCCGGACGGTGACCCGTTCACCTACGCCTGGGACTTCGACAACAACGGCACCACCGACTCGACCGCGCCGAACCCGAGCTTCACGTACACCACCAACGGGACCCGCAGCCCGACGTTGACCGTCCGGGACACCAGCGGAAAGACGGCCACCGCGAGTGTGGTCGTCACGGTCGGCAACAGCGCCCCGGTGGTCACCGTGAACACCCCGTTGAACGGGCAGACCTTCGCCTTCGGGGACGCGGTGCCGTTCAGCGTCACGGTCACCGACGCCCAGGACGGTGCGATCAACTGCGCCCGGGTGAAGGTCAACTACGTCCTCGGGCACGACTCGCACGGCCACCAGCTCGGCAGCGTGCAGGGCTGTACGGGGGTCATCCAGACCTCGGCCGACGGTGAGCACGACACCGCGGCGAACATCTTCGGCATCATCGACGCCGAGTACACCGACCTGGGCGGGGGCGGTCAGCCGGCGCTGACCACGCACACCCAGGCGGTGCTGCAACCGCGGGTACGCCAGGCCGAGCACTTCGGTGACTCGTCCGGCGTCCAGATCGTCGCCGGGGCGGCCGGGCACGGTGGGGCGGCGGTCGGCTACATCGACAACAACGACTGGATCTCGTTCCGCCCGTACAACCTGACCGGCGTCCAGTCGTTCAGCGCTCGCGTCGGCGCACCGGCCGGCGGCGGCGGCACGCTCGAACTGCGGGTCGACTCGCCCACCGGGCCGCTGGTCGGCTCGGCCACCGTGGTGCCCACCGGCGGGTACGCCACCTTCGCCACGGTCACCGGCGGGGTCACCGCCCCGACCGGCACCCGGACGCTGTTCCTCGTCTTCAAGGGCGCCGGCCCGTGGTTCGACATCGACGAGTTCACCCTCTCCGGCAGCCCCGGCGGCCCGGGGCCGGATCCCAACCCGCCGGGCGCGAACCTGGCCCAGGGCAAGCCCGCCCGGTCGTCCAGCTTCGAGGGTGCCTTCGTCGCGGCCAACGCGTTCGACGGGGCGTTGGGCACCCGTTGGGGCAGCTCCTTCGGCGACCCGCAGTGGATCGACGTGGACCTGGGCGCCACGTACGCCATCAATCGGGTGAAGTTGACCTGGGAGGCGGCGTACGGCAGCGGGTACCAGATCCAGACCTCCACGGACGGGGTCACCTTCACCACGGTGCGGACGGTGACCGGCGGCGACGGCGGCGTGGACGACCTGACCGGCCTGACCGGCTCCGGCCGGTACGTCCGGCTGCTCGGCACCACCCGGGGCACCGCGTGGGGCTACTCGCTGTTCGAGTTCGAGGTGTACGGCGGCACCGGCAGCCCGACCGGCGGCAATTTGCTGCTCAACAAACCCACCTCGACGTCGAGCAACGAGGGGGCCGACGTGAGTGGGGCGCAGGCGGTCGACGGCAGCCTCACCACCCGCTGGTCGAGCACCTTCTCCGACCCGCAGTGGATTCGCGTCGACCTCGGCAGCCCGACCGCGATCGGCCGGGTCAAGCTGAGCTGGGAGGCGGCGTACAGCAGCGCGTACCAGATCCAGACCTCGAATGACGGCACCACCTGGACCACCGTGAAGACGGTGACCGGCGCCGACGGTGGTGTGGACGAGCACACCGGGCTCGGCGCCAACGGCCGGTACCTGCGGATCTACGGCACCGCCCGGGGCACCGGCTACGGTCACTCGCTCTGGGAGGTCGAGGCGTACGCCAGCTGAACCATCACCGCTGATGTGGCCGGCACGGCTCCCGTGCCGGCCACATCCGTCGCTCCACCCTCGTCGTCCTTGCATATACCGTCTACCGGTATATGCTCACTGGCATGGCTGAGGCTCCACTGCGGGAACCGACGTTCCTGGTGCTCACCGCGCTCGCGGACGCGCCCATGCACGGGTACGCCGTCATCGAGGACGTGCTGCGCATCTCCGACGGCCGGGTGCACCTGCGCGCCGGCACCCTCTACGCCGTCCTCGATCGGCTCCGCGCCGACGGTCTCATCGAGGTCGAGCGCGAAGAGGTGGTGCAGTCTCGACTGCGCCGCTACTACCGCCTCACCGCGCTGGGCGCGCGGCGTCTGGCCGACGAGGCATCCCGCCTGCGACACAACGCGGACGCCGCTCGCGGGCGGCTGCGTCGCAACGGCCTGATCACCGACGGAGGTGCGGCGTGAGCAGCGACGATCTGGAGCGCCGCTACCGGCGGCTGCTGTCCGTCTACCCGTGGGAACACCGTCGGGTGTACGAGGACGAGATGCTGGCCGTGCTCATCGCCGGCGCGCGGCCGGGCCAGCGGCGACCCGCCGCCGCCGACGTGCGGAACCTGGTCGGCGCCGGCTTGCGGGCGCGGCTACGGGTGGGCGCACGGGGGTTCACCGAGCCGAGCTGGGCGGACGCGGCGACGGTGACCGGCCTACTGGTCGGAGTCGTCCTGCTGGCCCTCGCCGGGAAAGCGCTGCTCGACCAGCTCATCCGCAGCCCGAGCCTGCCAACGGGGTATGGGCCGGGCGGCCCGGATCTGGTCGACTGGCTGCGGGTCGTCGGCTGGGCCGGTGTCTGCGTTGCCGTATTGGCCGGATGGCGCTGGGCGGCCACCGGTCTGGCCTGGGTCGGCGTGCTCGGCTGGGCTGCCCTGATCGCTCCGCGGACGAGTGACAACCCGACGTACGTGGTGGACACGCTGCCGCAGTTCGCCCTCGCCGTGGTGGCGGCCGCCGCGCTCACCGTGCCGGCGCCGCGCCGCCGGGCGATCGCACTGCTGGGCGTACGCCGCCTGCTGGCGCTGGTGCTCGCGCCGGCCGCGATGGTCGCGCTCCTGGTGACGAACCGGGTGACCAGTCCCACGTTCGACTTCGTCGGTGAAGTGTCCTACAAGGTCTTCTACGGCATCGAGGCCAGCAGCGGGCTGGTGGTCTGGCTCTACATCGCCGGCCTGGCGGCCGCCGCGATGGCCATGCTGGTCGCGGTGGCCACGCTCACTCCGGACGTACGCCGGCGGATCGTCGTCATGCTTCTGCCGGTGGTCGCGCTCGCCATGGTGATCGACAGCGCCCTCGCCGGTTGGGTCACCTCGACCATGAACATGGGACACGCCATCCCGCTGGTGCCGGCGCAGTGGGCGATGCTGGTGCTCGTCGCGCCGGTGACCTTCCTGGCCGGGGTGCTGCTCGTGCGACGTCGCGAGGAGACCCTGCGCATGGTCGCCCTGGGCCGCGACGCCGACCGCGAGCAGCCGGCGGGCAAGTAGGCGACGGCGACGTCAGTCGTCGGCGACGGCCACCGGTTCCGCACCGATGCAGCGCACCTTCAGCTCGTGCTCGCCGGCCGTCCCCTCGAAGGTGACCTCGACGTCGTCGTCCGGGCCACGGTCCACGTCGCGGACCCGGTAGCCCTGCGCGGGCGCCCAGGAGACGAGGCGTACCCCGGCGGCGGCGCACTCGGCCACGGCCGTGCCGCCGCCGGTGGCGAACACCCGGCGGACCCCGGCGCTGGCGCTCGGCGCGGCGGTCGTCGTGGACGGCCCGGCCGAGGCGGTGCCCGTGGTGCCGGTCGGCACCGGCTCCGGCGAGGCGAGTGCCCGCTCGATCTCGGCCGCACCGCGCACCCCGCCCGGGGTGCCGGTGATGCTCTCGCCCACCAGCCGGATCGCGCCCAGCCCGATCAGGGTGGCCACGGCGGCGGTGGCCACCCAGCCGGTGGCGATGAGGATCGAACGACGGCCCATCACCTGACTATCCCCGATCCACGGTTGTCGCCGGCACATCCGGACCCTAAGGCTGGGTTAACGGCGGGCCCCGTCGCCGGCGGTCGCAGACCCGGTCGGGTCGTGGACGCCCGCCACGGTGGCGAGGCGGATCTTGGATTCGTCGTCGGTGCCCGGGGCCGCAGTGAGGATCACGATCTTCAGTTCGGCGTCGCCGTCGGTCAGGACGTCGCAGTCGACCCGGACCGCTCCGACCACCGGATGTTCGATGATCTTGCAGTCCTCCCGATGGGCGGTGACGGCTCCGGCCGCCCACAGCTCGGCGAACTGCTCGTTGCCCTCGGTGAGGTCACGGATGAGCTTCGCCAGGCGGCGGTCACGGGGAAACCGGCCGGTGGCCCGCCGGAGGTCGGAGACGACGGCGGCGCTGGTGGCGTCGGCGTCCAGGGAGATCACGGGCCAGCGCGACATCCCCGGCCCGTCGGAGTTCACCGGGAAGGTGTCGCGGGCGAAGTTGCGACGAACCGGCGGGGACGCCGACGGGTCGCCCAGCAGCGCCGCCCAACCCGGGTTCCACCAGATCACCTGCCAGTCCGCGGCGAACACGGCGACGGCGGCGTCACCGAGGCGGCTGACCACCCGCTGCACGCCCGGCGGGATGTGATCGGAGATCTGGTCGTCCGTCGGTGTGGCCAGGTTGGCCAGCCGGAACAGATGGTCGCGCTCGGCGGACGTCAACTGGAGGGCGCGAGCGAGCGCGGAGGTCACCTGCGCCGACGGTGTGGTCGCCCGCCCCTGTTCCAGGCGCACGATGTAGTCGACCGATACGCCGGCCAGCTCGGCCAGCTCCTCCCGCCTCAGCCCGGCGGCTCGGCGCCCATGGCCCGCGGGCAGCCCGGTGGCAGCCGGCGACAGGCGGTCGCGCCAGGCACGGATCGTCGCTCCCAGTCCCGCAGCCTGCGTCATCACGCCCCCGATTGTTTCGCACCCCACCGGGACGAGGGTGGTATTGCTTGTCCTACCGTCGCGACGTCCCTGGCAGGTGCCTTGGCGGCGACGAACGATGGGGGCATGACGATCACCTTCATCACCGGAGCCAACAAGGGGCTCGGTCGCGAGACCGCCCGCCGCCTCATCGAGCTGGGCCACACCGTCATTGTCGGTGCTCGTGACCCTGAGCTGGGCGCCGAGGCGGCGAACACGCTCGGAGCCCGGTTCGTGCAGATCGACGTCACCGACGACGACTCCGTCGCCGCAGCTGCCGCCGACGTCGAGAAGCACGAGGGCCGCGTCGACCTCTTGATCAACAACGCGGGCACCCACGGTCCGTTCGGCGACCCGAGCGAGCTGACCGGCGACGACCTGCTCGCCGTCCTGGACGTCAACCTCGTCGGCGTGGTGCGCACGACAACCGCGTTCCTGCCGCTGCTGCGCCGTTCCCCCGACCCCACGATCATCAACGTGAGCAGCGCGATGGGCTCGCTGGCGGCCACCCACGACCCGTCGCGCGCCGAGTCGCGTGTCATCGCCCCCGTCTACACGTCCTCCAAGGCGGCGCTCACGATGCTGACCACCCAGTACGCCAAGGCGCTGACGGACGTCCGCATCAACGCCGCCGACCCCGGCTACACCCACACGGACCTCAACGGACACAGCGGGCCGCAGACCGTCACCGAGGGCACCGACGCCATCGTCGCCCTCGCCACCGAAGGCCCCGGACACGGCTCCGGCCGCTTCGTCGACCGCCACGGCGAGATCGCGTGGTCCTAGGCGGTGACCGGCTAGCCTGCCACCTGTGGCCCGCCTGCTGCTCATCGAGGACGACCTGACGATCCGTACGCCGCTGATCCGGGCGTTGCGGGAACGCGGGCATGCGGTGGCCGCCGCCTCGACCGCGATGACGGGGCTCCGCGACGCGCTGGAGGACCGGCCCGACCTCGTCGTACTCGACCTGGGTCTGCCCGACCTGGACGGACGCGAGCTGCTGCGGATGCTGCGCGCGGTCAGCGCGGTGCCGGTCATCGTGGCCACCGCCCGCGACGACGAGGCCGAAATCGTCCGGGTGCTCGACGCGGGTGCCGACGACTACGTGGTCAAGCCGTTCACCGCGGCACAGCTCGACGCCCGCGTACGGGCGGTGCTGCGGCGCGGCCCCTCCGGCGCGGACGCGTCCGACCCGGCGCTCGTCGTCGGCGGGCTGCGGATCGACCCCCGGGCGCGACAGGTCACCCTGGACGGGGTGGCGGTCGAGCTGACGCCCCGGGAGTTCGACCTGCTGCACCACCTCGCCGGCCGCCCCGGCCAGGTGGTCACCAAACGTGAGCTGCTCACCGAGGTGTGGCAGATCCCGTACGGAGGTGCCGACAAGACCGTCGACGTGCACCTGTCCTGGTTGCGTCGCAAGTTGGGCGAGAGCGCCCAGCAACCCCGCTACCTGCACACCGTGCGCGGTGTGGGGGTACGCCTCGACGCGCCGGCGGCGCAGCCGTGAGGGCGCGACTCGCGCTGCTGGTCGCCGCGGTCAGCGTGCTCACCCTCATCGCGTTCCTGGTGCCGTTGGCGTTGCTCGTCCGTACCGTCGCCGAGGACCGGGCGACCGTCCGGGCCACCGCCGACGCGCAGAGCCTCGTGCCGGTGGTCGGGACCGCCGACGCGGCGACGATCCGACTCACCGTGGAGCAGCTCGCCGCCGAGTCCGGTCGACCGGTCAGCGTCTTCCTGCCCGACGGCACGGTGCTCGGCGCCCCGGCACCGCGTACGCCGGCGGTGGCCCTGGCGGCGCGCGGGCAGAGCCTGACCGGCGAGTCGGCGGCCGGACGGGAGGTGGTCATCGCCGTGCAGGGGCGGGCGGACGGCACCGGCGTGATCCGCACGGTGGTGCCGCGGCACGAGCTGACCGCCGGGGTGACCCGGGCCTGGCTGGTGCTGGCCCTGCTCGGCGTGCTCCTGGTGCTGATCGGGCTGGCCGTGGCCGACCGGCTGGCCCGTACCCTGGTGCGTCCGATCAGCGAACTCTCCGCCGTGTCGCACCGGCTGGCGAACGCCGAACTGGACGCCCGCGTCACCCCGGCCGGCCCGGCCGAGCTGCGGGAGGTGGCCGGCGCGTTGAATCACCTGGCCGGTCGCATCCAGGTGCTCCTCGTGCAGGAGCGTGAGCAGGTCGCCGACCTGTCGCACCGCTTGCGGACACCGTTGACGGCGCTGCGGCTGGAGGCGGAGTCGCTGCGCGACCCGGACGACGCGGCCCGCATCACCGCTGCCGCCGACGGGCTCGAACGCGCCGTCACCGGACTGATCCGCCAGGCCCGGTGGCGTCACTCGCCGACGGTGGCACCGGCCGCCTCGGACGCGGCGGCGATCGTCGCCGACCGGGTCGCGTTCTGGTCGGTGCTGGCCGAGGACACCGGCCGGGCCGTCACGCTCGACCTCGCTGCCGGTCCGCTTCCCGTCGGTGTGCCCGCCGACGACCTGACCGCGGCCGTGGACGCTCTGCTCGGCAACGTCTTCGCGCACACGCCCGACGGGACGCCGTTCGCCGTCCGGCTGGCCCGGGCCGCGGGCGAGGTGCTGCTCACGGTCGCCGACGAGGGGCCGGGGATGCCGGACGGGGCGGTCCGGCGAGGTGCCAGCGCGGCCGGGTCGACCGGTCTCGGCCTGGACATCGCCCGGCGTGCCGCCCAGGCGGGCGGCGGTCGGCTGGAGCTGCGTACCGGGCCGGAGGGCGGTGCGCAGGTGCTGCTCCGGCTCGGGCCCGTGCGTCCGAGTGGACCGGCGGTGGCACCACGGGTACCGGGAGCGGCTTAACTCGCCCTTAGGGTCCGGACAGCGCGCCGCTATCCCGTTCCGACCGATCCTCGACATCACAACCGAGGAAAGGTGGACACCACGATGAAGCGCAGCTCTCTGCTCTTGGCGTCGGTCGGCGGGGCGACGGTGCTGGCGGTGGCCGGCGTCGCCGTCGGCGTGAACGCCGCCGACGGTTCACGGGCCGGCGACACGGCGCTCGCCGCCGCCACCGTGGCCCCGACGGCCACGGACGCGCCGGACGACAGCGCCACCACGCCCACCCCGTCCGGCACCGCGTCGTCGAGCGCTACTCCGTCCGGTGCCACTCCGTCGGGCGTCACCCCGTCGACGAGCAGCGCGCCGGCGAGCGGGGCGGTCGACCAGCAGCGCGCCGGCGAGATCGCGCTCGCCAGGGCCGGTGGCGGGCAGATCGTCGAGGTCGAGGCCGAGCAGGAACACGGCCGACCGGTCTGGAGCGTCGAGATCGTCGCCGGGAACACCGAGCACGAGGTGGACGTGGACCGGGACAACGGCACGGTCGTCAAGGCCGAGCAGGAGTCGGTCGACGACGACGGTGACGGCTCCGACGACGACGGCTCCGACGACGATGACGACAAGTCCGGCGACGACGACTGACCCCGTCTGGCCGCCGGTCGCCTCGGTCTCACCCTGGCGGCCGGCGGCGTCGTCTCGCCGCACCGCGATTCGAGCGTCCGGCAGGCATATGTGCAGTTGCCCCGGGTAGCTGCCAGCCATGGCGCGGTACACGAAACCCGAACTCCGGGAACAGCTCAAGGAAGAGATCAAGGCATCCGACAAGGGTGGCCGGGTGGGGCAGTGGTCGGCGCGCAAGTCGCAGTTGCTCACTCAGGAGTACAAAAAGCGCGGTGGCGGATTCCTGGGCGAAAAGGACGAGCGGCAGAAGTCCCTCCAGCGGTGGGGCAACGAGAAGTGGCAGACGAAAGAGGGCGACACGCGTGCCCGCAAGGGTGGTACGACGAGCCGCTACCTGCCCAAGCGGGCCTGGGACGAGCTGTCGGACAACCAGAAACGCGCGACCGACACCAAGAAGCGCGAGGCGTCCCGGTCCGGCAAGCAGTACGTCGCCAACACCGGCCCGGCCAAGCGGGCGCGCCGGGACGCCACGACGGCTGGACGGATGTCGGAGATGTCGGTCGCCGAGGCGGCGAAGCTTGTCCGTGGCCTGGACACCCGTGAGCTGCGGACCGCTCTGCGCCAGGAACGCGCCGGCAAGGACCGCAAGACGCTGGTCCAGCGGCTCCAGGCGGAACTCGACCGGCGCTGACCCTCAGAGACCGGCGTGCAGGCTCAGGCTCTGCCGCAGGTGGATCTTCGGCCGGGAGCCGACCACGGAGCCGACGACCTCGCCCTGACGGAACACCAGCAGGGTCGGCAGGGACATGACCTGGTAGCGGCGGGTGGCCTGCGGGTTGTCGTCGGAGTTGAGCTTGGCGATGACCATCCGGTCGCCGAACTCCCGTGCCAGCTCGACGAGGCTCTTCTCGATCATCTTGCAGGGCGGGCACCACTCGGCCCAGAAGTCGACCACGACGGGCCGGTCGCTGGCCAGCACCAGCTCGCTGAACGTGTCGTCGGTGACGGAGATCAGCGAGTCGACGGTCGTTTCCTGGGGCATGTTTCCTCCCGGTGTGCGATGGCCTGGGTGAGCTGGGTGTGGAGCTGCTGACGGACCGCGCCGAGCCGTTCGAGGTAGGCGTCGACCTCGGCGAGCTTGCGGCGTAGCACCAGCACCGAGTCCGGGCAGACGCCGCCGGACGTGTTGCCGGCCCGCAGGCAGGCCACGAACGGGCGGACGTCGTCGAGGCCGAACCCGACGTCGAGCAGAGCCCGGATCTCGCGGACGACCCGCAGCTCCGCCTCCTCGTAGACGCGGTAACCGTTCGCGGAGCGCTGCGCCCGCACCAGACCGTGCGCCTCGTAGTAGCGCAGGGTTCGCGTGCTCGTGCCGGCCCGTTCAGCCAACTCGCCGATCCGCATCCGACCTCCTCGACCAGCCCGTCACGACCACGCTAAACGTTGCCGCCAGCGTCAAGGCAAGCTGCGCCATGGCCTGCCGTGGGCAGCTCCGCCGGGCCAGCCGCATGGTGTTCGGCGGTCCGGCAGCCCGGCGGTCCGGCAGCCCGGCAGCCCGCCGCCCGGCAGTTCGCCGCAACCGGAGGCATGGCTAGTCGATGCGGAACTGCTGGCCGTAGACGGCGAACACCAACGGGGTGTTCAGATTGAAGTTTCCGTTGTTGAGGAACACCCGCTGGGCCGTGTCGACGCGGGACGTGTCCGAGTGGGCCTCCTCCTTCTTCATCTCGACGACCCGCTCGTCGAGGAACGCGTTGAGCCAGGTCCGCTCGTCGCCGCCCTGGGCCGGGGGCTTCGCGCGGGCGAGGGCGCGGCTGCGGATCTGGCGCATGCCCTCGTACCCGTGCATCACCGCCGCGTCGTAGTAGGCGAACTGGCCGAGTGCCCGGACCTGGTCGTTCTTGCCGTCGCGTACCGACGGGTTGAAGTACACCCGGTCACGTTCGGCCTCCTGCGCGGCCCGGAACACCGAGTCGTTGGCGGCGGTCCGCCAGTCGCGGGGGAAGTTGGGGTCGAGGCCGGCGTGCGAGGCGGTGCCGTTGACGGCGCGCAGCGCCGGCAGGTAGCCGGCCAGCACGTTGCCCGGCTTGGTCCGGGTGTACGCCTCGACCAGTTCCAGCATGTCGCCGGTGCCGGAGCAGAAGCCGATGATGCCGGCGGTGTAGCCGCGCCCGTCGCCGATGTCCTCGATGTAGGAGAACTGCGCGCGCCAGTCGAGCGACGAGTTCTCCGCCGCCGAGACGAGCTGCATGGCGACGTCCTTCTTCGCCGGGTCATCGAGGTTGGTGCCCGCCGGGGTCGTGGGCGTGGGGGTGGGAGTGCTCCCGCCGGGTAGGGTCCACTGCTGGTTGGAGGTGCCGCCGCAGGTCCAGATCTGCAGCCGGGCGCCGTTGGCCGTGCTCCGGTCGGTGACGTCGAGGCACTTGCCGGAGCCGGTGTTGACGAGCGCGCCGCTGCTGGCGGTCCACTTCTGCGCGCCGGTGCCGTTGCAGTCGTACAGCTGCACCTTCGCGCCGTTGGCGGTGGACGCGGCGGTGACGTCGAGGCATTTGCCGAGTGCCCGGACGGAGTTGTCGGTGTTGCCGACCGTCCACGTCTGGGCGGCGCTGCCGTTGCAGTCGTAGAGCTGCACCGCTGTGCCGTTGGCCGGGTTCGCCCCGGCGACGTCGACGCACTTGCCGGCGAGGCCGGTGATCGGGCCGGCGGTCGCGGCGCTGGCCGACGGGAGACCGTAGCCGAGCGCCGCGACGGCGACCAGCAGGGCGCCCACGGCGTAGGCGGCTGTTCTCTTGCGCACCATGGTGTTCCTCGGGGAAGGGGCGGCGTGCCGCCGGCCGGTCGGTGGCCCGGCGCGGCGATCGGCCCCGGCGGGCACCGCGAGCATCAGGAAACTGTATTAACAGATAGCAGTACGTCGATCAACTGTCAAACGGTGACGGTGCGGGATCAACCGAGGAAGTCGTTGGTGGCATCGGCTGTTCACCTCTGTTGCAACGGCCTGTGCGCCGCTGGCTATCCTCGGCCGGCACACGGATCAGCGGAACCCAGCGCCGCCCGACGGACAGAGAATGGTCATGGAGTCGAGTCTGCGCGCCCGGGTGCGAGCCGGTGATCCCGGCGCGTTCGCCGAGCTCTTCGACCAGCACGCGCGCTCGGTGTACAACCACGCGTTCCGGCTCACCGCCGACTGGGCCACGGCGGAGGACGTCATGGCCGCCACCTACCTGCAGGCGTGGCGTTCCCGCGACCGGGTCACCGAGGACGGCGGCTCGCTGCGACCGTGGCTGCTGGGCATCGCCACGAACGAGGCCCGCAACCACATTCGCAGCAACCGCCGCTACCGCCGGGTGGCTGCCGCGCTGCTCGCCGGCGACCGCACCCAGCCCGACCACGCCGACGAGGTCGCCGGCCGGCTCGACGACACCCGGCGGATCGCCGCCGCGATCGAGGCGCTCACCCGGCTGCGTCGACCCGAGCGCGAGGTGCTGACGTTGTGCCTGTGGGAGGGCCTGGACTACGAGGCCGCAGCCCAGGCGCTGGGGGTGCCGGTCGGCACCGTCCGGTCCCGGTTGTCGCGGGCTCGCGCCCGGCTGCGTACCCTCGTCGACGCCCCGCCCCGCGCCTCCCGGCAGCCGGTCCTGGAGGACCCGGTCTCGCTCGTGCGGGAGGTAAGCCAGTGAGCGCGCCCGACCCGTCCGAGTGGACCGGAATCGCCCCGCACCCCGGTGCGCGTGACCTGCCGCCGGGTCGCCACGAGCTGCACCGCGACCGCCTGCTGGCGGCGATCGCGCAGGAGACGCGTACCCCCGGGGTCGCCCGCACGTGGCGGCGGCCCGCCCTGGCGGCCGCGCTGGTCCTGGTCGCGGGCGTCGGCGCCGGGCTCGCCGCCACCGCTGGTGACGACCCGCCGGCGGCCCTCCCGGCGCCGGTCGCGAGCCGCCCGGCCGCCCGGCCCGCGCCACCGGGCGGGACCGCGAAGATCCAGGGGTACGGCACGGTGCGGCACCTCACCGCCACCGCCGATTTGGTGGTCCGTGGCGAGGCGCAGTCGGCGGCGGACGGTCGGGTCGTCTACCGGGTGGCCGAGGTGCTCTACCGCGCGTCGCACGCCCCGGTGTCCGCAAAGATCACGGTGCTGGCACCGGAGGCGACCGGCCGGGCGACCGTGCTCTACCTGGCGCTCAGCGACCCACTGACACCCGCCTACACGCCGCTCGGCGGTGACGTCGGGATCTTCGACGTCACCGGGGACACGGTCACCAGCCGCTCGGCGACCAGATCGGTGACCGGGCTGCGCGCCGAGGACGCCACCACGGCGGGACGTGCGTTCGTCACGACGCTGCCCGAGCTGCGCCAGGTCGCGGCCGAGCGAGGCTGAGGCCCAGTTCGCGACCGAGCGGAGCCGGCGCGCCGAAGAATCGTGGAACTCGGCGCCCGGGCCGCACAGATAGAGGGCGTAAGCAGTGCCGCGACCCGGGCGAGACGACCGGGACGGCACCGAGACACGAGGAGCGTTCCCATGGCAGTCGACCTCCGCCGTACCCGGCCCCTGTGGGTCGCGGCCGCCGCCGTGCTCGCCGCGGCGGCGCTGTCCGCCTGCGGCAGCGCCGACGACGCCGCCCCGGCCGGCGCGCCGACGGCGCCGAGCACGGCCAGCGCGGCCACGCCGACGGACGCGGCGCCCCCGCCGGTCAAGGGCAAGCTGCGCGGGTACGGCACCGTTCGGCAGCTCAGTGAGACCGCCGATCTCGTCGTACGCGGCGAGGTCGAGGCGGCCGGGTTCCGGGTCGACGAGGTGCTGCGCGCCGGCGGCGGATCCGACGTGCGGCCCGGTGCCCGGATCACCCTCGCCAGCCTCGACTCCGGTGTGGCCGACATGGCCCACATGTCGAAGCTCGACGCGGGCCAGGTCGTGGTGCTGTACCTGGCGAAGGACCCGGCTGCCCCGACGTACCGGACGCTCAGCGGCGACTTCGGCGTGTTCGACGTGACCGGCGGTGGTGACGACGCCGTCGCGTCGACCCGCTCGCAGGCCATGGCGGTCACCGGCCTGCTCGCCGAGGACCCGGCCGCGTCCGGCCGAGGCTTCCGCACCACCCTCGGCCAGTTGCGTACCGTCGCCGCCCAGGTCGGCCGGTAGGGCCGGGACGTGGACGGCACCCGAACCGCCGGGTGCCGTCCACGAACTCAGTGTTCCCGGTAGGTGGCCAGGTCGAAGTCGGCGTACACGCCGTCGCCGCCGAGGTCCTGCACCCAGAGGCCGAGGAACGCCCCCGTGAAGCCCCACGCCGCCGGCTCGCCGTCGATGATCAGCGCGGCGTGCTCGTCGGACAGGATCGTCGCGTCCAGGTCGACGGGCAGCCGCTGCCAGCCGGCGCCGAGGTCGTAGTCGAACCGCACCACCGGTCCGTCGAACACCGCCCGCAGACCGACCCGGGTGACGCCGCTCGCGTCGACGGTCAGATCGGGGTACGGGGTGCGCCGCCCGTTGTCGGAGCTGAGCAGCTCCAGCACCGTCCGCCCGTCGTCGGCCCTGGTCAGGTAGAGGTGGTGCCAGTTGAGGGTGTTGTAGTAGGCGGTGATCCCGGCGAGCTGGCGGTGGTCGACCGGGTCGAACTCGACAACGGTCTCCAACGAACAGCGCGTCGCTCCGACGCGCCGGGCGACCAGGCTGGGCGACTGCCGGCCGACCGGCGACTGCCCACCGTGGACCCGCAGGTGAGACGGGCGCGCCCGCAGGTCGACCCAGTCCGTGGTGGCCGGGCGGCGCAGCGTCGACCAGGAGGCGCCCAGCTCGGCGTCGTCGAAGTGGTCGGTGGCCGGTTCCGCCGGCCACGGGTGCTCGGGCAGGTCGGGCGCGACGACCTCGTCGGCCGGCACCCCGCCGGGGATCCGGGGCCAGCCGCCGGACGGCCACTCCACCCGCTGGATCGCGGTCTCCCTGCCCAGCACACAGCTGCCCAGCGGGGAGTAGGGGCGGCCGACCAGGTGGGCCAGATACCACTCGTCGTCCTGGGTGCGGACAAGGCTGCCGTGCCCGGCCTTCTGCAATCGCAGGTCCGGTCGGCCGACCGAGGTCAGCAGCGGCCCGTCCGGGTCCACCTCGTACGGCCCGAACAGCTCCCGCGACCGTGCCACGGTGACCTGGTGCTCCCAGCTGGTGCCACCCTCGGCGGTGATCAGCCAGTACCAGCCGTCGTGGCGGTACAGGTGCGGCCCCTCGGTCACCCCGACCGGGGTGCCGGTGAACAGGATGCGGGGCCGTCCGACGAGTCGGCGCGTGTCCCGGTCGTACTGCTGGATCTCGATGCCGCCGAAGCGGTCCCGGCCGGGACGCCAGTCCGCGCTCATGCTCAACAGCCAGCTGGTGCCGTCGTCGTCGTGAAACAGCGCGGCGTCGAACCCCCGCCCGTGCAGCTTCACCGGGTCCGACCAGGGGCCGGCGATGTCGGGGGCGGTGACCAGGAAGTTCTGTGGATCCCAGTAACCGCTGGCGAAGCTGGCCACGTCGCTGTAGACGAGATGGAACTCGCCGTCGTGGTAGGTCAGGTCCGGTGCCCACACCCCGTTCGAGTCGCCGCAGCCGCGCAGGTCGAGCAGACGGCGATCGGTGATGACGCCACCGAGGGTGCGCCAGTTCACGAGGTCACGGGAGTGGTGTATCCGTACCCCCGGATACCACTCGAAGGTCGAGGTGGCCAGGTAGTAGTCGTCGCCGACGCGCAGGATCGACGGATCCGGGTGGAACCCGGCAAGGACGGGATTGCGGATCGACCGGGCAGCGGTCGCCACGTCAGCGGTGTCGGTCGACACGGGGGCTCCTCTGGGTGGTTCTCTGGAACTTCCGGAAACTTGCGGTCCAGGGTCGCTGGAAGTCCTGCCTACGCTAGCCGGTCTTATCGCAATAGGACAGGGGTCTTGACCGGTGTGGAAACAGCTCGTAGCGTGCCCGCCATCGACCGGTAATACCGGCGAAGCAATGAAAGTTCCGGAGATCCATGTTCGCGCACCCTGCCGGCTCGACCGGCGACCGAGCACCCCGTGAATCCCCGAAGGGATGGATCATGACCACGCACCTTTCCCGCCGAACGCTGCTCGGCCTCGCCGGCGCCGGTGCCGGCGCCTACCTGCTCAGCGCCTGCAGCGACGGCGAGTCGGCCGACCCGAACGCCCCGCAGACCATCAACTGGTGGCACATCCAGAACACCGAACCGATGCTGCCGGTCTGGGCGGCGATGTCCAACGAGTACAAGACCGCGCACAGCAACGTCACCATCACCATCCAGCCGCTGGAGAACGAGGCTTTCAAGGCCAAGCTCACCACCGCCACGCAGGCCGGCGACCCGCCGGACCTCTTCCAGTCGTGGGGTGGCGGCGTACTCAAGCAGCAGGTGGACGCCGGCCTGGTCAAGGACCTCACCGACGACCTGAAGTCGCTGGCCGACGGCATCCTGCCGGCCGCCATGCAGCCGTACACGATCGACGGCAAGATCTACGGCATCCCGTTCGACATCGGCATGGTCGGCTTCTGGTACAACAAGGACCTCTTCGCCCGCGCCGGCATCACCGAAACCCCCACCACCTGGACCGGTGTGCTCGACGCCGTCCGCAAGCTCAAGACCGCCGGCATCACCCCGATCGCCCTGGCCGGCAAGGACAAGTGGCCCGCCCACTTCTACTGGTCCTACCTGGCGATGCGCATCGGTGGGGTCGGCGCGCTGCAGAAGGCCGTCGACGACAAGAACTTCGACACCCCCGACCTCGCGGCCGCCGGCGAGCGACTCAAGGAACTCGTCGACCTGCAGCCGTTCCAGAAGGGCTTCCTCGGCGCGGAGTACGGGTCGCCCGACGGGCAGGCCGCCACGATGGGCAACGGCGGCGCGGCCATGGAGCTGATGGGCCAGTGGGCGCCGGCGGTGCAGGCGTCCAGCTCCACCAGCAAGAAGGGCATCGGCGACAAGCTCGGCTTCTTCCCGTTCCCCGCCGTGGACGGCGGCAAGGGCTCCGCCACCGAGGTCTTCGGCGGTGGCAACGGCTTCGCCGTCGGCAAGGACGCTCCGGCTGCCACCATCGATTTCCTGAAGTTCCTGCTCAGCGCCGACAACCAGCGTCGGTCCGCGAAGACCGGCGCGGTGCTGCCCACGGTGAAGGACGCCACCGACGCCATCACCGACCCCAACAATAAGGTCGTCGCGGAGACCCTGGCCAAGAACACGGGCTTCCAGCTGTACCTCGACCAGGCGTACGCGCCGGCACTCGGGCAGCAGATCAACGACAGCGTCGCCGAGATCATCGCCGGCAAGAAGCAGCCCGCGGCGATCCTCAAGGACATCACGCAGGTGGCGAAGACCGTCTGACCGTGGCCCTTCCCCCATCCGTAGCCGGCCGTAGAACCCGAGTGGAGCAGGCATGACCAGGCCATCGACCGTGTCCGACACGAGGCGCGGCGACACGGCGACCGATCCGCCGGCACCGGGGCCGGGCACCGCGCGACAGCGCGGCCGCCAGCCCCGGCCGGGCCGGGGCGGCGTCCTCGCCGTGTTCCTGGCGCCTGCCCTGGCGCTGTTCCTGCTGCTGGTCGTCGCCCCCATCGTGGTGGCCAGCTACGCCAGTCTCTACAAGTGGAACGGCTTCGGACTGCCGGAGAACTTCGTCGGGCTGGACAACTACACCCGCGCGTTCGGCGACCCGACCTTCCGCGGCGACCTGTGGCGTAACCTCGTGCTCGTGCTGCTGTCCCTGGCCGTGCAGCTGCCCGCCGCACTGGCCCTGGCCATGCTCCTCAACCAGCCGCTGCGCGGCCGGGCCGCCTACCGGCTGATCTTCTTCGCCCCGTACGTGCTCTCCGAGGTCACCACGGCCGTCCTGTTCACGCTGGTGTTCTCACCGAACCGCGGGCTGGGCGAGTCGGTCTCCCGGTGGTTGGGCGCCGACGCCGGCGCGGTCTTCGCCGACCCGGACACCGTGCTGTTCGCTGTCTTCCTGGTGGTGTCCTGGAAATACTTCGGCCTCTACATGATGCTCTTCCTGGCCGCCCGGCAGGGCATCCCGAAGGAGTTGTCCGAGGCCGCCGTCACCGACGGCGCCACCGCCTGGCAGGCGTTCCGACACGTCACCCTGCCCCTGCTCGGCCCGACGATCCGGATCAGCGTGTTCCTGTCGGTCATCGGCACCATCCAGCTGTTCGACATGGTCTGGGTGCTCACCGGCGGCGGTCCGATCCACTCCTCGGAGACCATGGCCGTGACGATGTACCAGTACGGCTTCCGCCGCTTCGAGGTCGGCTACGCCAGCGCGATCAGCATCGTCATGTTCCTGCTGAGCCTCGTCTTCGCCCTGTTCTACCAGCGCATCGTCCTGCGTCGGGACACCGCGGGCGCGATCACCAACCAGGGAGGCCAGCGATGAGCGCCACGACCAGTCGCGCCCAGCGGACCCGCAGCCTCGTGCTGCATCTCGTCTGCATTGCCGTCGGCGCGCTCATCGTCGTGCCGGTGTGGTTCGGCGTGATCGGCGGATTCAAGGACAACGGCCAGCTGTCGACGAACCCGCTGGGTCTGCCCGACCCGTGGGTGCCGCAGAACTACACCGACCTCTTCGTCTCCGGGGTGTTCTGGCGTCAGCTCGGCAACAGCCTGCTCATCGCCGTCAGCAGCACGTTCATCGTCGTCGGCGCGGCGGCGATGGCGGCGTTCGTCTTCGCCCGCTACGCCTTCCGCGGTCGCGAGTTCCTGGTCACCCTATTCGCGATCGGCCTGATGTTCCCGTTCGCGGTGGCGATCCTGCCGCTGTTCGTCCTGCTGCGCGGCATGGGTCTGCTGGACAATCCGCTCGGCGTGATCCTGCCCCAGGCCGCCTTCGGGCTGCCGATCACCATCATCATCCTGCGTCAGTTCTTCCGTACCATCCCCGCCGAGGTCGAGGAGGCCGCCGTCCTCGACGGATGCGGCTCCTTCGGCTTCTTCTGGCGGATCCTGCTGCCGATGGCCCGTCCCGCGCTGGCCACCGTCTCGGTGCTCGCCGTCGTGACCAGTTGGAACAACTTCATGCTTCCGCTGGTCGTCTTCAGCGACCAGAGCTGGTGGACCCTGCCCGTCGGGGTCCAGGCCTTCCAGGGCCAGTACGCCGACGACACCGCGCGGGTGCTCGCCTACGTCGTGCTGTCCATGCTCCCGGCACTGGGCTTCTACGCCGTGGCCGAACGCCAACTCATCGGCGGCCTGACCGGCAGCGTCAAGGGCTGAGAACGAAGGGCGGACCGTGGGCTCCGACAACGGCCGAAACGTCACCATCGCCATGATCGCACGGCTGGCCGGTGTCTCCGTGCCCACGGTCTCCCGGGTCATCAACGGCCGCTCCGACGTCGCCCCCGACACCCGGGAACGCGTCGAGGCCCTGCTCAACCACCACGGCTACCGCCGCCGGGCACCGGCCCGGCGGGACGACGCCGCACTGATCGACCTGGTCTTCAACGACCTGGACAGCCCGTGGGCCGTGGAGATCATCCGAGGCGTGGAGGACGTCGCGCGGAGCAGCGGCGTCGGCACCGTCGTCTCGGCGATCCACTGGCGCATCTCCTCGGCGAAACAGTGGCTCGACAACATGCGTACCCGATCCACCGAGGGCGTCATCTTCGTGACCTCGATGGTGAACCCACCGTTGCAGGCCGAGCTGCGCCGGCTGCACCTCCCGGTGGTCATCATCGACCCCGCCGGCGTCGACCCGCAGGAATCACCCACCATCGGGGCCACCAACTGGGCGGGCAGCCTCAGCGCCAACCAGTACCTCATCGGCCTCGGCCACCGCCGCATCGGCTTCATCGCCGGCCCACCGCACCTCATGTGCAGCCGGGCCCGCCTGGACGGCTACCGGGCCGCCCTCGGCGCCGCCGGCATCCCCGTTGACGACTCCCTCATCCGGCCGGGCAACTTCTACCACGAGGCCGGCTACACCGCCGGTACGCAACTGCTGACCCTGCCCGACCCGCCGACCGCCATCTTCGCCGCCAGCGACCAGATGGCACTCGGCGTCTACGAGGCGGTCCGCAAACGTGGCCTGCGGGTGCCCGACGACATCAGCGTGGTCGGCTTCGACGACCTGCCCGAGGTCCGCTGGTGCTCGCCGCCGCTGACCACGGTCCGTCAGCCCCTGGCCGAGATGGGCATGATGGCCGCGCGGACCATCCTGCGGCTCGCCGGGGGAGAGAAGGTCGAGAGCCCACGGGTCGAACTCGCCACCGAACTCGTCGAACGCGACAGCGCCGCACCGCCCCGAGCCTGACCCCGTCAGACGTCGCGCAACGCGTCGTCGACGCCGGTCTCCCGGCGACCGAGGTGAGCCGGCTCGCGGCCGGACAGCAGATCCAGCGCCGCCTTCACGCAGGCGCCCTTCTCGCGGGTCGAACTGAACCACCACGTCTGGGCGTACCGCTCGGCGCTGTCGTCACCCACACCGTTGGCGTCGATACCGAGGCGCCGGCACAGCGCCACGGCACGCGGAAGGTGAAAGGACTGGGTCACGACCGTCGCCCGTCGTACCCCGAAGATCTGCTCCGCCCGCGCACACGAGTCGTACGTGTCGAGGCCGGCGTGGTCCAGCACCACCTTGTGCGCCGGCACGCCCCTCTCGACCAGCCAACTCCGCATCGCGGCGGGCTCGTTGTAGTCGGCGTTCATGTTGTCGCCGGACACCAGGATCGCCCGCACCTTGCCCGCGTCGAACAACCGCCGCGCGATCTCCAACCGAGCCGCGAGAACGGGTGACGGCGTGCCGTCCGCCTCCACCTTGGTGCCCAGGACCAGGGCGACCGGCGCGCCCGGCACGTCGGCCTCGCTGTAGAGGTGACCGTCCGCGGTGTCGCGGATCCACTTGACGCTGGCGACCGTGCCACCGGTCAGGACCACCGCACCCACCACGAACGCGAGGAGCGTACGACGGGCCAACCGCCGGTGCTCCCCGTACCACCGCCTGGCCGCACCGAATCGTCCCCGCATGCCCGCGAGACTAATCCGGCCGGGCCTGGGTCGGGTCAACCGCCTCAGCCGAGGTCGTGCTCCTCGAGACCGGTGTTGAGGAGCCAGGCGAGCGGCATGGTCGCGCGGACAACGTAGCGGCTGCCTTCCAGGCGGTACATGGCGACAGTTTGCGCCGTGTCCTGGTCGACTACCCAGTATTGGGGGATGCCAGCGGCAGCGTATTCGCTGCGCTTGGTCACCGTGTCGACGCCCTCGGAGCCAGGCGAGACAATCTCGACCACGAGGAGCACGTCGGCAACCGGCAGCCAGACTCCGTCAGCCTGGGCCTTGCTCCACACGACCAGGTCGGGGGTACGTCCGCCTACACCACCGTCACGACCTGGGATGCGTAATCCCACAGCCTGGGCGACACGGTCCGCCGGCACACCACCCTGGGCGATCCACATCATGAGCCGGGTCGCGATGATGGCGTGGACGTACCCCGGCGGCGGCATGATCGAGACGACTCCCTCGGGGCTGATCTCATACCGATGGTTCTGGTCCGCAGCCATCATCGCGGTGAGGTCATCGAGCGTCACGACAGGGGGCATGTACCTGCCAACCGCCTCGGAGCTCATTGGCGCATCGTAGCGGCTCGTCGTCGGGCTCCGACGGAGGTGGGAGCCTGACCGCCGAGAGATTCCGCCACTACCCAGGATCACTCGTTCCCAGGATCCCCGCCGAGTAGGTCGCGTCCACCAGATCCTGAAGGTGGCGGACGACGTCGGCCTTGTGCTCGGTCTCCGGGAGGTGTTCCTCGCCGGCCGCTACCAAGCCGTCCCGCCACAGGCTGACGATCTCCCGCTGTGCGGCGGCCGGTAGATCATCGACCCAGAGTGAACCGAGATTGTTGTCGACGATCTCCTGCAGGTGGTTGGCGGCCTGTCTGTCGGAGAGGCGAGAAATCAGGAACTCCAGCGTCCAGTCGAACAATCCTCCTGTCGCGGTCCAGTCGACACCGGGTTTCAGGACGATGAGGCCAGCCATCATTTCCCCACGACGAACACTCGAGGACCGAGGCCTCGGTCCGTGATGAACTGTTCGAGCCGGGCGACCTGTTCCGAGGTGAACTTCGAGACGTCCACCGGCACCAGGTCCGCCTTATCCAAGTGCCGCACGATCTGATACTGCAGTTGGGGCCATTGGCGGTCAAAGAACTGCGCCGGGAAGTTGCCCACTGCATCGTAGGTCCGCTCCGCCTCGTCGACCCAGTCGGCGCTGGACTCCACCGGAGCGCGAGTCAGCGTCACGCCCAGTTCCTGCTCCAGGCGGACCGCTGTCTCGGCTTCGCCGGGCCGGAACGTCCCGGTCGCCGGATCCATGCCGAGGTCGTGAATCCGTTGCTGTTCCGTCCGCGGAGAGGTAGGAGTTCCGCGAGGCGACTCAGGCTCCGGGGTGTTTCGGGTCGGTGGGGACTCGCCCTTCTGGAGCCGTCGGAGAATCTGCTGGAGCTTGTCGATGAGGCCGCCGAGTCGGCGGATCACGGGGACAAGTCGTCGGAGGCTGGCCAGTAGTCCGCGGAGCAGTCGCGCGACCCGCGCGCCCCAGGAGGCCACCAGTGTCGTGACCTGCTCCACGACCAGTGGAGCGGCGAGCCCGCCGGTGGCGACGAGTTCGCCGGCGTACACGATGAGGCGGGAGACGCAGGTGGCGATGGCGTCGCGGACCAGGAGTCGGACGGCGGCGACGAGGACGGCGGCGCCTTCGGTGATCGCGGCGAGGGTGTCGGCGCCCTGGGCGAGCCCGGCGATGGCCTGTTGCTGCTCGTCGGCCCAGCCGCGGTAGGCGGGGCCGGCGGTGCCGCCCCAGGTTCCCACGTCGGCGCGGACGGCGGCGGCCAGCCCGGTGGCCTCCTCGCGTAGTGAGGTGGCGACGTTCCGTCAGGTCTGGGCGTGGGCGGTGATCTCGGCGGGGTTGCCGGCGAGCCAGTCGAGGGCTTCGCTGAGCGGTTTGACGTGTTCGATGAGCCAGGCGATGCCGTACTGGAGGAGTGCGCCGACCGGGTCGGACACGAGGGCGAGGGCGTCGAGGCCGGCACTGACCACGCCGAGGCTGCCGTCGATCCAGCTGCCGTTTCGGATGCCCTGGGTGATGAGTTCGATGTCCTCGCAGATCCAGATGCCGGCCCAGGCGCTGGGCGACGGGCCGGAGGCCGTGGCGATGAGCGGGTTGGCCGGCACCGGTCAGTTCCGTGTCTGGCGCAGCAGCCGTTCCGCGCGGGCGTCGGAGGCGCGGTAGCGGTCCGCACTGACGCGCAGTCTGTCGGAGGTGTCGTGCACCGATGCGGCGGCGGCGCCGATGCCGTTGATCAGGGTGCGCCCGAGGCCGTCCAGCAGGGTGGGCATGATCGCGCAGAGCTGCCCGTACGCGTCGGCGCCCACCTGGACGTGCTGACCGGCCTGTCGGGCGGTGTCGAGGCGGTCGGCGATGCGGTCGAGGCGACCGGCGTGGGAGGTGAGGCCGTCCGGGTCGACCTGGATGCCGTCACCGCTGGGCATCGTGCGCACCTGGGCCGGGGTGCAGGCGGCTCCGGTAGGAGTCGACGATCGCCCGGGCGCTCACGTCGTCGCCGAGAGTCTCGACGGTGGCGGTGGTGAGCTGGCTCAGCAGGTCGGCGTGGGCGGCCCGGGTGGTCTCCACGATCTGTCGGGCGATGCGGGTCGCGGACCGCTCGCGGATCCGTTCGTCGAGGCGCAGGTCGGTCAGTAGGCCGTTCGAGTCGACGGTCACCACGATCGACCGGTCGGGACTGGTGGCGGTGCCGGTGAGCGCCCGCACCCGCGTGGACAGCGCCGTCGCGCGGGCCGCCCGGTCGGCCAGGGACGCTTCCCACTCGTCGAGGCGGCGCCCCGCCGCGTCCAACGCGGCATCATCCGCCCACACGCCGACCCCCGGGAAACATTGGCCATCATCACCGTCGAGACCGCCGCCACGTTACCAACCGGTGGCGCTGCGTGGTGCCCCGCGATCGGGTCGGTGCGCCGTCGCCGACGCACGTGTGTGGCCGGGCTCGGCGTCGGCGGGCGCCCCGGGACCACCACCGGGCGACCCGCGCGCCGCGCGGGCACGGCATGGCCGGCCACAGACACCGCGCCGCGTAGCCACGGCACGGCCGGCCACCGACACCCAGGGCGATGCGGGAGCCGGAACCCGTCGTGCGTCGCCACCCGGTCCGCCGAGCCGGGCGGCGCGAGCGGGTCAGGACTCCGGGTGGCGGCGGACGAAGTCCTGGTAGGTCTCGTTGTCCAGCTCGATCTTGCGGACCTCGGCCTGGCGCAGCTCGGCCGCGGACCGCGCACGGGCGAGCCGCACCTGGTGCCGTCGGTCGCGTGTGCGCGCCCAGCCACGAGACAGACCCCAGACGATCCAGCCACTGGACGCGACGAGCCCGGTCAGTGCGAAGGCGAGGAGGAAGTCCATCCCGACATCCTTTCCGGTCAGCCGACGTCCCGGCGGACGGCGAGCCAGGTGCCCAGCCCGAACATCAGCACGACGTATCCGAGCAGGACGGTGACGGGCAATCCGGCGCCGGCCGATTCGATCACCCCGGGGGTGCCGCCCTCGAACTGGGACCGCGCGCCGAGCGCGCCGGCGAGGGCACCGGAGCTGGGGGCTAGCAGGAGCTTCTGGACGATCTCGAGCGGGCTGAGCACGAGGGCGAGACCGCTTATCGCGTTCTCCAGCACGAGCGTCCACACCAGACCCACGGCGATGGCGGTGGCGGTGCTGCGGAACGCGATGGCGAGGAAGTAGCCGAGGCTGGCGTGCGCGCTGCAGATCAGCCAGGCCGCCGCCACGGCTCCGGCCAGGTCGCCGGCCGGCGGCCAGTCCAGGACGCGACCTTCGAGCACTGCGAGCAGCGCGGTGACGGCGGCCATCGCGGCGAAGGTGAGCGCGACGAGCACCAGGGTCAGCGCGCAGAGCGCGACGGCGTGCCCGGCGAGCACCTGCGCCCGTCGGGGGCGCTGCGTGAAGATCAGGTTGAGCGTCCCCCAGCGGTACTCGTTGCCGACGACGACGGCGCCGAGGATCACCACGATCGCCCCGCCGAACAGGGGGAACAGCGCGATCCCGGTGGGCACGAGTTGGCCGGGCAGCACGGCGTCGAGCAGCGACGCCGCGTCGTCGGCCTGTTTCGGGTCGCCGGCGAGGGCCAGGTGCACGAGGTACGGGACGCCGACGCCGAAGGCGAGCGCCAACGCGATCCAGGTGAGGGTGACCGTCCACACCGCCGGCCGTTTGCGGTCCGCGAACCAGGCCGCGCGTACCGAGGCGATCATCGGCTGCTCCCTGTCGTGCTCGTCAGTTCCAGAAACGCCTCCTCCAGCGAGTGGCGTAGCGTGCGCAGTTCGCGTACCTCGACGCCGGCCTCGACAAGCGTCCGGTTGAGTTCCGCGGCGAGCGCCGGGTCGGCGTTGACCCGCAACGTACCGTCGACGACCTCGGCGGCGCGGACGCCCCGGTGGTCGCGCAGGCAGGCGAGGGCCTTGTCGACGGGGTCGGCGGCGATGAGCAGTTCCCCGCCGCCGAGCGCCGCGCGCAGCTCGTCGGACGTGCCGTCGGCGACCAGCCGGCCCCGGTTGATGACGGCGATCCGGTCGCAGACCTGCTCGACCTCGCCGAGGACGTGGCTGGAGAGCAGCACGGTGCGTCCCTGCTGGCCGAGCGAGCGGAGCAGCTCCCGGATCTCCGACACTCCGGCCGGGTCGAGGCCGTTGGTGGGCTCGTCGAGGATCAGCAGGCTGGGCTCCTTGAGGAGCGCCGCGGCGACACCGAGTCGCTGTTTCATGCCCAGGGAGTACGTCCGGAACGCGGAGCGCGCGCGGCCGCTGAGGCCCACCTCGGCCAGCACCCGGTCGGCGGCGCTGTCGGGCACTCCCGAGTAACGGGCGGCCAGCCGAAGGTTGTCCACACCGGACAGATGGGGGTAGAAGGCCGGCGACTCGATGAGCGCGCCCACCCGGCCCAGCTCGTTCGGGGTGCCCGGTGGTTGGCCCAGCACCCGGATCCGGCCGGATGTGGGTCGGACGAGCCCGACCAGCATCCGCATGGTCGTGGTCTTGCCGGCGCCGTTGGGCCCCAGGAAGCCGAAGACCGTCCCCTCGGGCACCCGCAGGGTCAGCCCGTCGACCGCGGTGACACCGCCGGGATAACGCTTGGTCACCTCGTGGACTTCAATGGCGAATCGGTCATTCCCCAACGGACTGGCGCAATCGTCCGATGACGTGGCGGGTTTCACCGTCGGGTTTTTGCGTCGCCTTCATATGAGCGGTCCTTACTCATTCCCGACCGCAACGCCTGGTTGATTGCGCGCAGTCAATTAACTGATCGTTAAGGCGGTCGGGGTGGCGGTCCGACCGTCCACCATGCAGGATCGCGCCGTTCGGCCACCTCACGTCTGGAACGATGGAAAAGCTCCTGACCTGCGCAATGGCTTGACAGCGCCCACAGACTAGCGGAGGTTGATCGGGACCGGTAGGTCCGCGACCGAGGGGCCCGAGAAAATTTCTCCCCGTCGCAGCTCAGTGGCCTTCAATTCACGCCAGCCGCTACCCGACACGAAACATTCTGTTGACGAACGTATTGCCCTTGGGCAGCATGTAGACACTTTCGAGTCGATGGTGATCGTTGGCATAGGAGCCCGGATGAGTCTGCCGCTGGACAGTGCCCAGACCCTCGAAGTCCGACCTAAGCTGCGACACGACGTGGTCTTTCTGGATGCGCCGGCCGGTGCGTACCTGCGCGGCCCGGACACCGCCTTCCTGATCAAGGGCAGGTCCGCGTTCCGCTGGCTGACCTCGTTGAGCCCCTACCTCACCGGGGAGCACACCCTCGCTCAGCTCACCGCCGCACTCGACGAGGCGCAGCGGCAGACCGTGCTCACCCTGGTGCGTGCGTTGCTGGCCCGCGGCTTCGCCAAGGACGCCGGCGACCGCACCGAGCTGGCCGAGCCGGTGGCCCGACGGTTCGCCCCGCAGATCGAGTTCGTCGACCACTTCGCCGACGACCCCACCGGGCGGTTCCTGCGTTTCCACACCGCCCGGGTGGTGCTCGCCGGTGGGGGAGCGACAGTGTTGGCCGCGGCGAGCAGCCTGCTGCGCAACGGGTGCCTCCGGCTCGACCTGTATCCGGACGACGACCCGTCGCGCTACGCGGAGGCGTTGCGGCCGGAGGTGGCGACGCTGCGCGCGGACGGGCTGGCGGCCGAGGTCCGGGTGCACGACGGGCCGGTCGAGCTCACGGGCGCCGACGCGGTGGTCCACTGCACCGACCGGACGGGCCTGCCCCGCCTGGCCGAGCTGGCCCGCGCCTGCCACCGCGGCGGCCCGCTGCTGGTCCCGGTGCTCACCGACGACGAGCGGGCGGTGGTCGGCCCGACCGTCGAGGCCGGGCGTACGCCCTGCTGGCTCTGCGCGCAACTGCGGCTCACCGCCGGCGCCGACGCCACCGACGCCGCCGACTTCTGGCGGCACCTCGCCCTCGGCGCCGGCCCCGACGTGCCCGCGCCGCTGCCGGAGGTGACCGCGCGCATGCTCGGCAACGCCGCCGCGTTCGAGGTGTTCCGCGTGCTCACCGGCGCGCTGGCGCCGGACACCGCCGACGGGGTGCTGCTGCTGCACCGGTCCACACTGGAGTCCATCCGGGAGAAGGTGCTGCCACACCCGGCCTGCCCGGTGTGCCGTGACGTGGACGTACCCGGGCCGGCGCAGCCCGGCGGCTCCGACGACGAGACCTACCAGCGGGCCCAGGCGTTGGTGTCGCCGAACGCCGGGGTGTTCACCCGGTTCGTGGACGACCCGCTGGAGCAGGCGCCGCTGAAGACCGCCCGGCTGCGACTGCCCGGCCGACGCGGCCCGCGCGAGGTGACCGCGTTCGACGTGCACACGGTGATGAGCGCCCGGCTGGCCGCGTACCGGGTGGCGGTGCGCGACCACGCCGCCCGCTACGCCGACCCGCACGCCGGTGTGCTCGCCACGGCCGAACAGCTCCGCGACCGGGGCGAGCACCCCGTGCCGTGGACCGAACTGGGCACCACAAGCGGGGCCGTCCCCGAGGACCCGCGCCGGTCGGTCCGCTGGCTGCCGGCGACCGTGCTGGACGGCACCGACACCGTGTGGGTGCCCGCCGCGCTGGCGCTGCCCACGTCGGCCGCGAACGGCGAGGGCTTCGGGGAGCGGACGGTCGCCGGAGCGGCGGCCGCCGACAGCATCGACCGTGTCGTCGACCAGGGGCTCGCCGACGCGCTGGCGTACCACGCGCTGACCGCGGCCATGCGCGGCGCCGGCGGCCTCACCGTGGTCGGCGAGAAGGAGCTGGTGGCCGACGACGACACCGCGTTCGTGGTCAAGGCGGCCCACCGCTTCGGCCGCCAACTCGCGGTCTTCGCCCTTCCCGGCGCGGCGCCGGCGCACGCCGTGCTCGCGGTCACCGAGACGTCGGGCGGCCGCGACTGGCGGCTCGCCGGCGGCTTCGACCCGGTCGCCACGCGGCTCGCCGCGGTACGCGACCTGGTGGGCCGGATCCAGGTGCGGCACTTCGAGGGGACCGACGCCGACCTCGGCGACCCGGTGCTCGCCGACTTCGACCCGGCCACCATCACCGCGAGCGCCACCAGCGGGGCCACCGTGGGCGGCGGCACCGACCGGGCCGCGGTGCTGGCCACCCTCGCCGAGCGGGGAATCAGCGCGCTGCTGGTCGAGACCACCACCCGCGACGTACGCGCCAGCGGGGCGTTCCGCAGCGGTGTGGTCCTGCTGCGCCACCACGGCCGGACGGCCGACTGAAACCACCACACCAGTGGTCCGAGCGAGGCACGCACCGTGGAAGGAGGTGGAAACATGCCGATCACCCTGAACGACGAGCTTCGCGAGCTGGAGACCGAGACCTTCGAGATCGAGGAGGTGGAGGACGGCGGCGAGGCGCTCGCCGCTACCAGCTCCAGTTGCTCCTGCTCGAGCTGCTGCAGTTGCAGCACGTCGAGCTGCTGCAGCACCAGCACCAGCACCTCCAGCTGCGGCTGACCGGGGTAACCGGGGGTTGACCCCCGAACGCTGACGCAATCCAGTCACCCGGTGGGACGTCGCATCCGAACGCACCAACCGCCGCCGGCCGACACCGGCGAGTAGCCCCTGCGTGCCTCCGCTGGCTCCATCGTGGTGGTGCGGACGCAGACCCACCCACGACTGGCGCTGACCTCGGCACAAGGAGAGGCCCGTGACCCAACCCCTGGCATCCGCCGCACTGTCCGACTCGGTCCGCGGCGAGCTGCGCGACCTGCAGACCGAGACGTTCGAGGTCGAGGACATCGCGGATCTGTCCGCCGACCACATGGACATCTGCAGCAGCAGCACCAGCACGTCGAGCTGCTCCAGCTGCAGCACGTCCAGTTGTTGTAGCTGCACCTCGTCGAGTTGCAGCAGCACCAGCTGAGCCTCGGCACCACCCGGCCGGTCCGGACGGCCGGACGGCGTCGAGGCCCGCGTACGCCCGAGGGGAGGTAGAGGGAATGCCGGATCTGACTGAGGAACTCCGCGCGTTGGAGACCGAGACGTTCGAGATCGAGGACGTCGACGCGATCGACGCGATGGTCATGGACTGGTCCAGCTCCAGCTGTTCCTGCTCCAGCTGCTGCAGTTGCAGCACGTCCAGTTGCTGCAGCAGCAGCACCAGCACCGGATGCGGCGGCGGATAGCCACCGCCGCAACCGTCCCCGCCGGCGAGCCACGCCGGCGGGGACCCCGGGTCCCGACCCCCAGACCGCAGCGACCGCAGACAGGTGAACCGCATGATCGTCGACGTCCGGACCACCTCCACCGGGTGGGACAGCAGCCTCAAGCAGCTCGGCGAGGCGTTCCACGAGCGGCTCCAGGACCGGGCTGAACAGCCTGCCCAGGACGGACCGCCCGCCGGGATCACCGTACGCATCGCCGCCCTCGGCCTCACCGACGCGTACGCCGACGCCGGTGAGGGGCTCACCAGCGACGTGGTGCCGATCTGGCTGCACGGCGCGACGGCGCTGGTCGGCCCCCGCTGGACCGGTGCCGCCGAGCCGGGGTCGCTGCCCGGCCCGTGCCCGCTGTGCGTGCAACGTCGCTGGCAGGCCATCCGGCTCCGCGAGGAGCGGCACGCCCTGGAGCACGAGTCTCCGGTAGGTGTGGTGGCGTCACTGCCGCACCTCACCCCTTTCGCCGTCGACGCGCTCTGGCAGCTGTTCCGGCGGGCCTGCCGCACCTCCGACGACCGTCCTGGTGTCGCCCGGCTGCACCAGCTGCGGATGGACACCCTGGAGACGACCCTGGTGGAGGTGCTTGCCGACTCGGAGTGCCCGGCCTGCGCCACCACCCGACCGGACACCGCCGAGGCGGCCGTTCCCACCCTGACCCGTCGACCGAAGCCCGACCCGACGTCGTACCGGCTGCGTGCGGCCGACGAGCTGGACCTGCCGGTCGGCGCGTTGGCCAACCCCGTCGTCGGTGCGCTGGGCGGCAACGCGCTGCGGGCGTACAACGCGACGGCCACCGCCCCGGTCACCGGCTACTTCCGGGTCCGCAGCCGCTACGACCTGCACGAGATGTGGTGGAGCGGGCACGCCAACAGCTACGGCGGCAGCGAGACGTACGCGCTGCTGGAGGGCCTGGAGCGGTACGCCGGCCAGTTCCCGCGGACCAGGCGTACCGAGGTGTTCGACAGCTACGCCAACCTCGCCCCGGCGGCGCTCGACCCGTCCGGCCTGGGTTACCACCCGGCGTTCTACCAGGGCCACGGGCTCTACTACGCGCCGTACTCGCCGGACGAGCCGATGCACTGGGTGTGGGGGTTCTCGGTGCGCGACGGGGAGCCCCGTCTCGTCCCCGAGCAGCTCGTCTACTACCTGGACCGCCGCACCGACCAGCGCAAGTTCGTCCAGGAGTGCTCCAACGGCTGCGCCAGCGGCAGCTGCCCGGAGGAGGCGTTGCTGCACGGCATGCTCGAACTGGTCGAGCGCGACGCGTTCCTGCTCGCCTGGTACGGCCGGGCGCGGCTGGCCGAGATCGACCCGGCGACCTGCCGGGACGAGCGGGTGCACTTCATGCTCGACCGGGTCGACCTGCTGGGTTACGACGTCCGGCTCTTCGACACCCGCGCGGACCTGCCGATCCCGGTGGTCACGGCGGTGGCCGTCAAGCGTGGCGACGGCCTCGGCCAGCTCTGCTTCGCCGCCGGGGCCAGCCTCGACCCGGACGACGCGGTCCGCGCGGCGCTGTGCGAGACCGCCTCCTACGTGCCCGGCTTCGACGAGCGGGTCGCCGCCAGCGAACCCGAGCTGCGGGAGATGATCCGCGACTACACCCGGGTCACCGAGCTGAGCCACCACGCCCTGCTCTACGGACTGCCGGAGATGGCGCGGCACGCGGCGTTCCTCTTCGAGGACCCGCCGCTGCGGTCCATGTCCGAGCTGTACGGCGACTGGCTCGCCGCCCGACCCGCACACGACGACCTGCGTGCCGACATGTCGTACGTCGCCGGTCTGATCGCCGGCCTCGGCGGCGACGTCGTCGCGGTCGACCAGACCTGCCCCGAACAGCAGGTCGCCGGGGTGCACACGATGGCCGTGGTGGCCCCCTCGCTGGTCCCGATCGACTTCGGCTGGCAGCGGCAACGGGTGCTCTTCAGCGACCGCCTCGACCGGTACGTGGACCGGGGGCGGCACGGCCCGGACGGGCTGGGCGCCACCGGCCGCAACCCCCACCCGCATCCCTTCCCGTAGGAGCAGCGCCATGCAGCAGCAGGCCATCGAGGTCGTCCGGGAGTACACCGAGGCGGTGTTCCGGCGGGCCCGCACGCCCATGGAGCCGCTCAACTTCGAGGTGGACTGGGCCGACCAGCCGTCGCGGCACAAGAGTTATCCGGACGCGCCCCGGCTGCCGCTACCGGCCACGCCGCCCGACCTGCCGACCCTGCGCGACCTGCACACCGGCGAGCACCTGCCGCCGGTCACCGGCTGGTCGCTGGCCCGACTGGCCGCCCTGCTGCGTCTGTCGTACGGGGTGCTGGACCGGCGGTTGGGGATCAACTGGAACCAGGACGCCGCCAAGCGGGCGCACTTCGAGCACGCGGTGTGGGGGCGCGGCACCGCGTCCGGCGGTGGCATGTATCCGGTGGAGCTGTATCTGGTGGCGGGGGCCGGGGGACCGCTGCTGCCCGGCGCCTACCACTACCACACCGGTTCACACATGCTGGAACGGTTGCTGATCGGCGACGTCACCGGCACCGTACGCGCCGCGCTCGGCGTGGACGCGACCTCGGGCGACAGTTACCTGCTGGCCGGCATCCGGTTCTGGAAGAACTCGTTCAAGTACAACAGCTTCTGCTACCACGTGGTCACCCAGGACCTCGGTGCGCTGCTCGGCTCGTGGGACCTGCTGGCGCCCGCGCTGGGCGTACCCCTGCGGCGGTTGCTCTGCTTCGACCCGGCGCCCCTGGAGCGGCTGCTCGACCTGGACGGCGACGCGGAGAGCGTCTTCGCGGTCGTACCCCTGGACTGGGGTGACAGCGGCGCGGGCCCCGCGGCGACGCCGGTGCCCGCGGACGTGCGGACCCGCTATCCGGCCTTTGAGCGGTCCCGGCGCGTCCGGGACTTCGCGGCGGTCACCGCCGTGCACCGGGCGGCGGCGGCACCCGCCGCGCCCGCTCCGGACACCGTCGACACCGCCGCGCCCCGGGAGCTGCCCGGTGCGCCGGTCGAGCTGCCCGCCGCGCAACTCGACCGGCTAGCCCGTCCACTGTCGACGGTTCTGGCCGGTCGGTCCAGCAGCTTCGGCCGGTTCCGTCGCCCACCCGACCTGACCGCCGCCGAACTCGGCACCACCCTCGCGTTCGCCGCCGCCGGCCGCCGCTACCTGGCGGACGTCAAACGGCCCGACGGCGGGCCCGAGCTGACCCGGCTGTGGGTGTTCGCCAACCACGTCGACGGGCTGCCGGGCGGCGGCTACGCCTACTGCGAGCGGCGACACGCCCTGCTGCCGGCCGCCCCCGAGCCCGAGGGTGGGATGGCCGCCTTCCTGCAACAGCAGTACTTCCTCACCAACTACACGATGGGTCAGGTCGGCGCGGTGCTGGCCATCTCCGGGCGTCCCGACGCGGTCCTCGACGTGTTCGGGCCGCGCGGCTACCGGCTCCTCAACGCCGAGGTCGGCACCGTCGCCCAGCGGGCCTACTGCGCGGCCACCGCGCAGGACCTCGGCTGCGGCGCCGTCCTCGGCTTCGACAACGTCGCCATGAACACCGCCCTCGGGCTGGACGGCACCGACGAACGAACGGTGCTCTTCCTGCTGCTCGGGCGACACCCGCAGGCCACCGCCGACATGGCGTGCCGGCTGTGACGCCCCGACCCGCGCCGACCCGACGAAGGAGAGACCCGTGACGGTGTCCCTGCCCGCACGACCGGCGACCCCGATCTCCTGGCGGATGCCTGGGGTGTTCATGCTGCGCACCGCCGGACTGCCGATCGAGGTCGCCGACCGGCTCGCCGTCGACCGCAGCGCCGAATGGGCCCGCCGGGTGCTCGACCTGGAGGACCGGCTGCGCGCCACCGGACGGGACCTGGCCGACGCGTTGCAGAGCGCGGTGGGCCGCAACCTGAGCGACGACGGGCTGCGGCAGCGCCTCATCCGGTTGCGCCGTGACGTGTTCAACCTCCGCGCGCCCCGCCCGGCCGACCCGGCCGCCTGGCCGGTCGATGCCGTCGGCGCGGACACCCACCGGCAGCTGACCCGCTGGCTGGAGACCTTCGCGGCGTACCGGACGGAGCTGGCCGCCGGCCCGGCGGTGCTCGACGACGAGCTGGCGAGCCGGCGCACGCTGCTGCGGGCCCTCGCCGACGACCCGGACCTGCGCGGCGGCATCCTGCTCGCCTCCCCGTCGCTGGACCGCTACCTGTCCGGCTACGCCACCGGGACCGGCCCGCTGGGCAAGCGGGCCCGTCGCATCGAGCGGTCCCTGCTGGAGTACGCCTACCGCACCGCCGCCAAGACCAGCCCGTTCAGCCGGCTGACCACGGTGAACGTCGGCACCTTCGCGAGCGGCACCGGCGAGCTGCTGCACGTCGTTCCGAGCACCGCCGACACGGTCGCGGCGACGCGCGGCAGCGCCCGGCTCAACCTCGCCGCGCTGGGCCGGCTCTCGGCCATCGTGCTCGCCGACGAGACGCTGCGCCCCGACCTGCCGGTGACCCTGACCACCGGGTGGCGCATCGCCCACGGCCGGCTGCGCTACCTGCGCCGCCGGCGGACCAGCTCGGAGGACGGCGAGGCCGCGATCACCCTGGAGTCGATCCACGAGTCGCTGTTCGTGCTCCCCACCGGCCGGGTGCTGCACGACATCCTGGCCGCCCTCGACGGCGGCCGGGTACGGCGGATGGCCGACCTGGTCACCGAGCTGACCACCGACGGACGGCCCGCCGACGAGGTCGCCCAGTACCTGCACCACCTGCTGCGCGTCGGCCTGCTCGTGGTGCCGAACCTGCAACTGGACATCCACGCCGACGACCCGGTCGAGGGCTACCGCGGCGCGCTGCGGCAGATCGACAGGGACTGGTCCCACCGCCTCGCCGAGCGGGTGGCCAGGGCCAACCGGCTGGCCACCGCGTTTCCGGAGCAGGACGTGCCGGGCCGCCGCCGCGCGCTGGACGGGATCCGCGACGAGTTGGTCGCCGCGCACGCCGACCTCGGACTCCCCGACGTTCCGGCCCCGCGCACCCTCGTCTATGAGGACGCCACCCGGCACACCGACGCCCCGGTCACCGCCGACCGCGCCCGCTGGGAGCGGGAGATCCTGCCCGGCCTGCGGGCGCTGGCCCGGATCATGCCGGTGTTCGACATCAACCTGCCTCGCCGGCTGGCCACCAAGGGCTTCTTCCGCGCCCGGTACGGCGACGGCGGGCGCTGCGACGACCTGCTCACCTTCGCCCACGAGTTCCAGCAGGACTTCTTCGAGCACTACAGCGGTCGGATGATGCGCCGCCGCGCGTTCGACGAGGACAACCGCTACGTCCGGCAGGAGAACTGGTTCCGGCAGGACGAGATCACCGCACTGGACGATGCCCGCCTGGAGGTGGCCCGGCGGATGAACGACGCGTACGACCGGCTGCCCGCCGACGCCGAGGAGCTGACCCTCGACGACGCGTTCATGGCCGACGTCGCCGCCATGGTGCCCGAGACGCTCGGCACGCTCGACCCCCGGTCGTTCTTCCTCCAGCTCGCCGACCAGGGCGGCCGGCACCGGGTGGTGGTCAACCGGGTCTACTCCGGGATGACGCTGCTCTTCTCCCGCTTCGCGCACCTCTTCGCCGAGCAGGACCTCGCCGGGGCGCTGCGCGCCGAGCTGCTGCGTCTCCAGCCGCCCGGCGCGGTGCTCGCCGAACTCAAGGGCGGGTACGACGCCACCAACCTCAACCTGCACCCGGTGGTCACCCCGTACGAGCTGGTGTGCCCGGGGGAGATCAGCCACCGACCGGCGGCCGAGCAGATCGACATGGACGACCTCAGCGTCGAGCACGATCCGGTGGGCGACCGGCTGCTGCTGCGCTCGCGGCGCCTCGACGCCGAGGTGATCCCGGTCTACCTGGGGTTCCTGCTGCCGATGGCGCTGCCGGAGGTGCAGCAGGTGCTGCTCACCTTCGCCTACCTGGGTATGGCCCAGCCCGACCTGTGGGCCGGCACGACCGTGCCGCTGCCCGGCCGGGGCATCGTCGGCTACCCGCGCATCGTGCACGGCGACGTGGTGCTGCAACGGCGGATGTGGAAGCTGCACCCCGACCAC
This sequence comes from Micromonospora sp. WMMD710, assembly GCF_029626045.1. Taxonomy (NCBI): domain Bacteria; kingdom Bacillati; phylum Actinomycetota; class Actinomycetes; order Micromonosporales; family Micromonosporaceae; genus Micromonospora; species Micromonospora sp. WMMD710. Next base: position 1,325,041 of record NZ_JARUBD010000001.1, read on the forward strand.
CTGCCGACCCGTACGCCCGAGCAGAGCGACGCACAGTGGTTCCTGGCGTGGCAGCGGTGGCGGCGCGACAACGGGCTGCCGAGGCGGGTCTTCGCCACCCCGGAGGGCACCCGGCTCACCCCGGCGGCCGGCGACGACGGCGCCCAGGCCGCGACCCGGCCGGACCACAAGCCGCTCTACGTGGACTTCGACAGCCACTTCTCGCTGCACCTGCTCGACACGACGGTGCGCGGCGCCGGCAGTCGACTCGTGCTGACCGAGATGCTGCCGGGCCGCGACGAGCAGATGGTGCGCGGCGACGCCGGCACGTACGTCACCGAGCTGACCGTCGAACTCAACGGTGTCCGAGACGGAGTGAACGATGACTGACTACCCTTCGCCTGTCGACCACGGCTGGCTCAGCGTGCACGTCTTCTACGCCAGCAACGCCAACCCGATGCTCGTCGAGGGCGTCCGGCCGCTGGTGGACGAGCTGCGGGCCGAAGGGCTGATCAGCAGGTACTTCTTCATCAAGTACTGGATGGAGGGGCCACACGTACGCCTGCGGGTGCTGCCCGCCCCCGGCGTCGACCCAGCGGTGGTCCGCGCCCGGGTGGACGCGGCCATCGAGGCGTTCCTGCGCCGCCGGCCCGCCCTGTACGAGGTGGACAGCGCCGGCCTCGGTGACCTGTACCGGCAGATGTTCCTCGCCGAGTACGGCCAGCAGCGGTGGGACGAGGAGTACGGCCCGGACGGCGTGATGCCCATCCGGGCCAACAACAGCCACCACCACATCCCGTACGAGCGGGAGTACGGCCGCTACGGCGGGCCCGCCGGGATCGAGCTGGCCGAGTGGCACTTCGAGCACTCCAGCGACGTGGTGCTCGACCTGCTGGCCACCACCAACGTGCACGTCCGGCCGGTGCTGCTCGGCCTCTCCGCCCAGCTCACGATGATGATGTGTGCCGTCTTCCTCGACGACGACACGCGGATCGCCGGCTTCCTCGATGAGTACCGGACGTTCTGGGAGGTCTCCTACTCGGAGCCCAGCGACGACTACCACGCCAGCTTCGACACCAGCTACCGGCGGATGGACACCGCCCTGCGCGGCCGGCTCGCCGACATCCGCGCGGCGGCCCGGGACCGGTCGGCGGCGCGCCTCGGTGGCGTCGAGGGCCGCTGGCTGGCGCACTGCGCCGCGCTGCGGGACCGGGTGGTGGCCCTCGCCGAGGGCGGCGACCTGCTGTTCCAGCGCGGCGGGGCGGACCCGACACCGGTCACCGACCTCGACGCCGCGCTGCCCATCCTGCTCAGCTCGTACGTGCACATGACCAACAACCGGCTCGGGGTGAGCATCCTGGACGAGATCTACCTGTCGTATCTGCTGCGCGCCGCGCTGCTCGACGAGGCGCCGGCCGGCACGCGATGACCACCGTCGACGCGACCTGGACCCGCCCCCGACTGCGCGACGGGGTGGCGCTCGGCCCCGGACAGTGGCGCGGCGAGAAGCTCGTGCACCACGTCCGGGACGCCGAGACCGGCTGGTTCTACCGGGTCGGCCCACGCGAGCACTTCCTGCTCTCCCGGATGGACGGCACCCGCACCCTCGACGACATCGCCGCCGAGTACGCCGCGACGTTCAAGCGTCGGCTCGGGCCGGAGAACTGGCAGCAGCTCTTCGGCATGCTGCACCGCCGGCAACTGCTCGACGGCGCCACCGATCCGGGGGAGATCGCCCGCCTGACCGCGTCCGCCGCCGAGGGCGCCGCGAAGGCCCGGCGTGGGCCGCTGTCGGCCCGCTGGCCGCTGTTCGACCCGGACGCCCTCTTCACCCGACTGCTGCCCCGGCTCGGCCCGCTGTTCAGTTGGTGGTTCGTGCTGCCCGCCCTGCTGGCCGTGCTCGTCGTGACCGGGTACGTCGTGGCGCACCTGCCGGATCTGCTGACCGGGGTGGGCGGTGGGCACCGTCCGCTCGCCGCGATCGTGGCCGCCGTGGTGATCACCTGGCTGATCGTCTTCCTGCACGAGTGCGCGCACGGCCTGACCTGCCGACACTTCGGCGGGCGGGTCAGTGAGATCGGGGTGATGTGGCGGTTCCCGCTGCTGGCCCCGTACTGCAAGGTCGACGACATCGTGCTGTTCACCCCCCGGCGGCGGGTCGCCACCGCGTTCGCCGGCGTGTTCGTCAGCATGCTGGCGCTGGTGCCGTTCGCCGCCATCCGCGCCTGGGCCGGGCCCGGCGCGCTGCGGGACCTGGCCGGCACCATGCTGCTGTTCGGCACCGCGACCGCCGCGCTCAACCTCGTGCCGTTCCTGCGGCTGGACGGCTACCACATGCTCAGCCACGCCCTCAACCTCGCCGACCTGCGCGCCGACACGTACCGATTCTGGGGGCGGCTGCTGCGCGGCGGTCGGCGCGCGACCGCCGGCTACCGGCGCCGCGAACGGCTGATCTACACGGGGTACGGGGTGGCGTCGGCTGTCTTCGCGGTGACCGTGCTGATCCTGCTCGTCCGTTTCTGGTACGACTCGCTGGCCCGCTGGATCGGGCCCGGCTGGGCGGTCACCGTGCTGGTGGTCGAGGCCGTCGTGCTGCTGGCGCTGGCTGGGTACGTCGCGCGCCGCCGTCGCCGCGCCCCGACCGCCGACGGCGGGAGCGTCCCCGCTTGAGCTGGTCGGACCGCGCATGACATTCTTGACCGTCGATAATTTCCGCGCGCGGAGCTGACACCCGTCCACAGGGCAGCCGGGGTCCGATCAGGGCCTCCGGACGGACGGGCGACTCACTGTTCGTTCTCCGTGAAGGAACCCCAGCCCATGCGTAACCCGAAAAGCCGCGCGGCGCTCCTGGTGAGCCTGCTGCTCGCCGCGACTGCCCTGTCCGGCGTCAATCCTCCGACCGCCAGCGCGGCGCCCGATCCGGCCACCGTCGCTGTCACCGTCAACGCCCGCGCAGGGCTGGCGACAGTCGCCGACACCGCGCTGGGCGTCAACCACGCCATCTGGGACTCGAACCTGGGCACCGCCGAGACGTCGGACCTGCTGCGCGACGCCGGCGTGCAGATGATGCGCTACCCGGGCGGTTCGTACGCCGACATCTACCACTGGAAGGACCACACCGCGCCCGGCGGCTACGTGGCACCGAACACCGACTTCGACACCTTCATGGCGGCGGTCCGGCGCGTCGGCGCACAGCCGATGATCATCGCGAACTACGGCACCGGCACGCCCGCCGAGGCGGCCGACTGGGTGCGGTACGCCAACGTGACAAAGGGGTACGGGGCGAAGTACTGGACGGTCGGCAACGAGAACTACGGCAACGGCCTCTACGGGTCGGCGTGGGAGGCGGACGACCACCCGGACAAGAGCGCCAGCCAGTACGCGCGGCTGGTCGTCGAGTACGCCGACGCGATGAAGGCCGTCGACCCGAGTGTCAAGGTCGGCGCGGTGCTGACGATGCCGGGCAACTGGCCGGACGGGATCACCGCCGGCGGCGACCCGGGCCCGTGGAACCGGACGGTGCTCTCCATCACCGGCCCGAAGATCGACTTCGTGGACGTGCACTGGTATCCGGGTGGGACCGCCGCGGAGTCGTTGACCCGCACCAACCAGATCCCGGACGCGAGCTACCTGCTCCGGCAGCAGATCACCCGCTTCGCCGGGGCGAACGCCGACCGCATCGGCATCAGCTTCACCGAGCTGAACGTCGACGCCGGGCGGACCACGCAGCCGGCGGCGCTGTTCCTGGCCGACGCGTACAGCACGCTGCTGGAGAACGGCGCCTTCACCGTCCACTGGTGGAACGTGCACAACGGCATCGGCACGGTGAGCGAGGTGGCGGGCCAGACCGACTACGGTGACTTCGGCATGCTCTCCAGCGGTGCCTGCACCTCCGACGGCTCGGTGTGTGAGCCGCCGCTGAACACGCCGTTCGCGCCCTACCACGGGCTGACCATGATGAAGCTCTTCGCGAAGGCCGGGGACCAGTTCGTCCGTGCCGGCACCGACGAGCCGTTGGTCACCGCGCACGCCGTCCGGCGCGCCAACGGCGACCTGGCGGTGCTGCTGGTCAACAAGGACCCGGACAACGCGCACCCGGTCGCCATCGACTAGGCCGGGTTCACCCCGTCGACCGCCGCGCCGACGGTCTCCACCCTCACCAACGGCGCCACCGGCATCGACACCAGCCAGTCCGGCTTCGCGACCAGCCGGACGCTGCCGCCGTACTCGTTGACGACGCTCGTGCTGCGACCGGCCGGCGCGACGGCCGGGCGGCCCTCGGCGCCGGGCCAACCCACCGTCAGTGGCGTCACCGACCGCTCCGCGACGATCACCTGGCCGGCGTCCACCCCGGGTGCCAGCCCGATCGCCAAGTACGAGGTCCACCGGCAGAACGGCGCGGTCAGCGAGCAGGTGGGCGAGACGGCCGCCACCTCGTTCACGGTCGGCAACCTGGTGCCGGGCAGCAGGTACACCGTCAACGTGCTGGCCCGCGACACCGCCGGTCGGGTGTCCTGGTCGTCGCCGCCGCTCACGTTCGCCACCGGCGGCCCGGCCACCAGCACGTGCACCGTCCGCTTCACCGCCGACAACGACTGGGGCAACGGCTACATCGGCGGAGTGGAGATCACCAACAACGGTACGATGCCGATCAACGGGTGGACGCTCACCTGGACCTGGCCGACCGGCTGGCAGCAGGTGAGCAGCGGGTGGAGCGCCACCTGGGAGCAGGTCGGCACCGCCGTGCGGGTCACCCCGACCGACGACAACCGGCAGATCGCCGCCGGCGCCAGCGTGAGCGCCGGTTTCGTCGGCGCGTACAGCGGACCGAACGTGCTGCCCACCGCGTTCCGTCTCAACGGCACCGTCTGCGCGATGGGCTGACGCTGTGGACCGGCCGGCCCGTCGGGCCGGCCGGACCACGGTCAGCCGACCTGGCGGACGGTGAGCGTCGCCGTGCCGGTCTCGTCGGCCCCCGGGTCCAGCAGCAGCGTGTACGTGCCGCGCTTGGGCAACGGGTCCGTCTCGAACCGTCCACTCCCGCCGATGACGCAGCCGCTGGCCACCGTGTCGCCGTCCGGCCCGTTGAGCAGCAGGATCCCGCACCGGTCGGGCAGGCTCGCCGCGGTCACCTCGACGGCGACGCGGCGACCCGCGTCGGCGGGGAACCGCAGCCGGCTCACGGCGCCGGGTCGGCTGACGGTGAGCGTCACGGCACGGCCGTCGGCGACGGTGTCGGCCTGCTCGTCGTGGGCGTCGCGCAGCCGCACGTCCGCTGAGCCGGTGTCGGTGGAGGTCCCGTCGACCTCCAGGACGTACCCGCCGGTGACCGGTAGGACGACGCCGTCGACGTACCCCGTGCCGCCGATGACACAGCCGCTGGCCACCTGTTCGCCGGCCGGGTCGCGCAGCAGGAGCAGCCCGCAGCGGTCGGGCAGGGTGGCGCCGGTGACCTGGAGGAACACCTTCTGGCCGGCGCGACCGTCGAACGCCAGGCGGCTCACCGCCCCCGGTTGGGCGAGCGTCGCCCGCACCGCCGGCCCGTCGAGGGTGAGCGTCTTGTCCTCGTCGGTCACGGTGACGACCCGCACCGTCGCCCGGCCGAGGTCGGCGTCCCACGGGTCGAGCACCACCTGGTGGTCGCCGGTGACGGCGAGGGTGGTGGTGTCGATGAAGCCGACACCCGAGATCACGCAGCCGGTCGCCAGTTGGCGGCCCTGCGGGTCGAGCAGCAGCAGGATGCCGCACCGGTCCGGTGTGGTGGCCGCCGGCACCTCGACGAAGATCTTCTGACCGGCCCGGCCGGGCACCTTCAGGGCGGCGGTGGCACCGGGCCGCGTCACCTCCAGGCTGACGTCACCGGCACCGGGTGTGGCGCGCTGGGCCCGTGCGGCGTCGGTCGCGAACGCCACCTGCCCGGTGAGGCCGACGTCGAGCACACACTCGGCGAGGGCACGCGGATCGGTCACGCCGGCCCGCCGGCAGACGAGTTCCGCGGTGGCCCGGTTGGGCAGGTCGTCGACGGCGAGCTGCCGCTCGGGGAAGCGCCGGTCGGTGAACGTGGCGGTGGACTGGCCCGGCTCGTAGTCGAACAACGACCGCTGCGCCTCGACCCGCCAGCTGTCGGCGAAGCCCGGATACAACGCCTCGAACGTGGGCGGCGACGCCACCCTCGCCCCGTTGCGGACGCTCAGGTCGTCACCCGGATCACCGTCGTGGTCGCCGAGCAGACCCTCAAGCGTCCCGGCGCGTGCGGGCGGTGCGCCGACGCTCACGCTCAACCCCCACACACCGATCGGGTGCGCGGTCAGCTGCGTGCCGTCCGGCCAGTCCACCGTGATCGTGCCGTCGTACCAGCTCGTGACGGTGCCGCCGCGCGGCAGCTTCACCCCGTCAGGCGCGGACACGGGCGAGCCGCCGTTCACCCGGACCGCCGGGCCGTCGGGTGTCGCGTACACGCCGACCCGGTCGCCGGCCACCCGGGCCGCGACCGCCGAGTTCACCGCCACCACCGAGCTGGCCGGGAACATCGTCTGGCGTACCTGGACCTCGAAGTCGTCAGTCGTCGAGCGGCTGAGCACGAACTCGCCGGCGGCCTGGAAGTCGTAGCGCTGGCCGTCGTAGGTGAGCAGGTGCGGGTCGCCGTTGCTGTTGGCGCAGCGGTAACCCTTGCCGATCACCGAGATCGAGCAACCCCCACCGCCGGGCGGTCGGGGCCTGGGCTGGTCGCAGTCCTTGCCGTTGGCCGGCAGTTTCATACCACCGTACGACGGGCGCGTCGGCACGCCGACCGCCTTGCGGTACGCGTTCTCCGCCAACACCGCGTGCACCTCGGCGGGGTCCACTGTGCTCGCCTGTTGGCCGCCCTGGGTGCAGAACTGGCCCCGGTCGGTGTCGTTCACCTCGTCGAGGGCATGGTTCATCTCGTGGATCAGGGTGGCGCACTGGTCCTCGGTGAAGCCTGCGCCCTCGTCGTCCAGCTTCCGCCCGTCGTTCTCCGGCACCCAGTTGATCTGCACGTCGCTGCCCGGGACGTACGTCGTGGTGCTGCTCTCCGAGCCGAAGATGGGCCTACGGACCTTGATCTTTTTGCCGGAGCGTTCCAACTCGTCGAGCACGGCCCCGTTGCCGGAGCCGCGGATCTGTCCGACGCAGCCCGCGTACTCCGTCTGCAGGTCGGATTCGACGGTGACCACGGCGGCCGCGGCCGATGGTGCGAGCAGCACCAGCACGCCCGCGAGGATCAACCCGGCCCGGATCGCGCGCACGCCGCTCACCCGCCCCGCACCTCGAACGCGACGGTGCCCTGCTCGGCCGTCGCGGCGCAGGCGTCCGCCGGCACTCCCCGCAGCGGTGCCCGCAGGTAGCCCACCACCAGCCGGTACGCCCCCGGCTGGTCGACCGGCCACCACGTGACGGTGGCCCCGCCGCGACCGTCCGGAGCGGACGTCGTCAACGCCGCGCCCACCGGGCTCTGCGGGTCGCTGCCGATGGTCAGCTCCACCGACCCGCGCGGTGGCACCCGGACCAGGTTGCCGATCAGGTACGCGGTGAAGTCCCGGTAGTAGGCGGCACCGCCGATGGCGGGCGCGACAGGCGTGCCGTCGCGGGTCAGCGACAGCACGGTCACCGCCCCGTCCGGCACCCGGCTGAGCTGACACTCGGCGTCCCGGTTGTTGGTCAGCTTCATCCGGAGGCTGATCTGCTCACCCAACCGGTAGGACGGCTGGGACACCGCGACGGTGGGGCCGACCGTGGCGGCGGCGCCCGCCGGTGCAGGCGCGGAACGCGACCGGCGGCACCCGACGGTGGTGGACATCAGCAGCAGGGCGAGGCAACCGGCGAGCGCCGTGCGACCCACCGGCCCTGCCCGGGGTACGCCCATGGGCCGCGCGCCTCCTCCGACCGACGCCCGTCGTCGGCGATCGCCGCCAGCCTGCGCCGCGCGGTGCCGTGACCGCTGTCGTGATCCGGCCCGGTGGTTGTCCGCAAGCCGACCGGAGGGGCAGCCGGTCGGCCACCGTGGACGTTAGGCTGCGGGATCGACGGGGGAGAGGTGGTCGGTCGTGACACAGTCGGAGCCCGAGGTCGGCCTGGAACCGGACCGGCCGAACGCGGCCAGGATGTTCGACTACTACCTCGGCGGCAAGGACAACTTCGCCGCCGACCGGGCCGCCGCCGAGATGGTGTTGCAGGTCGCGCCGTGGATGCCCGAGGCCGCCCGGCAGGGCCGCGAGCTGATCGCCCGCACGGTTCGCCACCTCGTCGAGGAGAAGGGCATCCGGCAGATCCTGGACCTCGGCTCCGGGCTGCCCACCCGGGACAACGTGCACGAGATCGCTCACCGCATCGACCCGGAGGTGCGTGTCGTCTACGTCGACAACGACCCGGTGGTCTGCTCGCACGGCCGCGCTCTGCTCGCCGACTCGAAGGCGGTGTCGGTGCTACAGGCCGACCTGCGACACCCCGAGCAGGTCCTCGCCCACCCGGAGATCGGCGGCGCGATCGACTTCGGCAGCCCGGTCGCGGTGCTGATGATGTTCGTGCTGCACCTGGTGCCCGACGAGCAGGGTCCGCAGCGGATCGTGGCGAGCTACCGCGACGCCCTCGCACCCGGCAGCTACCTGGCGCTGTCGCACGCCGGCACGGATGCGCACCCCGAGCTGATGGCCCGCATCTCCGCGATCTACCAGCGTGCCAACAGCCCGTTCGTGCCGCGCAGCCACGCGGACATCGCGAGGTTCTTCGGCGACTTCGTCCTGGAGCCACCCGGGCTGGTCAACATGTGGCCGTACGCCGAGCCGCCGGCAACCGACGATCCGGAGGTCGCCGGCACCGGTTACAGCGGCGTCGGCCGTAAACCATGAGCGGCGGCGCTGGACGGTCACTTCTGCCCAGGGCGGCGCAGGGGCGGGGTTGCCGTCCAGCCTGCGGCGACGAGGGCACGGCGGACGGTCTCGGCGACCTCGTCGGGGCGGGCACGGACCAGCCACGCGGGAAAGCGCAGGATCCGGTCCCCGCTGGTCCAGATGTCGTTCTGCCGGCGCATGTCCGCCGCCCACTGCCGGGCGTCCATGTGGTGCGCGCCGTCGACCTCCACCTGCACCCGCCACTCCCGCCAGTACGCGTCCAGCCACCGGTTTCGGCCCGCCGCATCGACCCGGTGTCTCTGCAGGTCGGGCGCGGGCAGCCGGTGCCGGCGGCAGAGCCGCAGGAAGTCGATCTCGGAGAGCGCCTGCGCGCCGCCGGCGATGTCGGTGACGGCCTGCTGGATCAGTTGCCGGCGGGGTGCGCGGCGTAGGACGGCGAGCACAGCGTCCAGTTCCTCGGGCAGCACCCGCCTCTGCTGGCAGCCGGCGGCTAGCAGCGCCTGCGCCTCGTCCACACCGGCCGCCCAGCCCGCCGCGTCGACCAGTGCCCGCGCCGTCGTCGTTCGCGGTGGACGGGCGAGTTGGAGATGGGCCTCGGGCAGCACCGACGTGCGGTGAACGAGGACGCCAGGCATGTCGATCGGCAGTCGACGCAGGGTGGTCCGTGCGGCGCGACGGGTGGCTGGGACCAGCACGTGCAGCGGTTCGCGTCGTAGTCCGCGTACCCCGGCTTCGGCCGCGGCGGTGACACCGGCGAGCACCGCGGCCGGCCCGGCGGCGAGCACCGCGACCCAGAGTTGCTGGTCGCGGGTGAGGCGACCGTTGCCGGTCAGCAGAACGCCTCGGCAGATCGACCGCCATCGGCCGGAGCTGATCCGGCCACGAACCGTGCCCTCACTCAGCAGCCCGGAGAGCTGCGCGGTGGTCAGCACGCCCGCCTGCTCGAAGGCGAGCCATTCGAGTGCGTCGGCATCGTCGGGGGGCACCATTCCCGGGAGTCTCGCCGCCGTCCGAGCCTCTCGCCACCAGATCTTGGACACTTTCCGTTCCGCGCTAACGGAAACTGTCCAAGATCTACCCCCGCGGCCCAGCTACCGCGCGGACGCCCAGCCGGTGAAGCGTTCGGTCAGGTCGGGCACCCTCATGTCGAGGTGGGAGATGGTCCGCAGTGAGGCGCTGCCCCGCCGCCAGTCACTCGTTCTGATGAGGGAAGTAGAGACATCATGGACCTGATCGACGCTGTGTGGCGGAGATCCACCCGCAGTGGCTCCGGCGGCGGCAACTGCGTCGAGGTTGCGGACAATCTGCCGGGCATCGTGGGCGTGCGGGACTCCAAGGATCCTGAAGGGCCGGCGCTGGTGTTCGGGCCGGCGTCGTGGCGGGCGTTCGTCGCCGAGGTCGCCCGGCGGCCGTAACCACCTCCAACACGCGGAAGCGCCCGCCCCCGATCGGGGACGGGCGCTTCGCTGTGCGGGGCTCTGTCAGGCGACCACCGACCGCAGTGGCACTCGCGCGTCGCGCAGCGCGCGTACCAGATCCTTCGCGAACGGGTGTTCGTCGGCCTGGAGTCCCTGCGGGTTCGGGATCACGACGTACACCGAATCGTCCTTCGCGGACGTTCGGGTGTCGGCGGTGAAGCGCTCGACGATGGCCCGGGTGCGCGGCAGGTCCGTCGCCGCGACCTCGATGGTGATCGGCCGCCACCCGCCGCCCAGGTCCGGAGCAACAGGCGCGGCGGCGGCGCTGGCGCGCGCCGCGTCGAGGCCCGGCGTCCGTCGGGCGTCAGCCGCGCCGGCCGGGTACAGCAGCGCGTTGGCCACCAGGTGCAGACCATTCTCGTTGTACGCCCGGAAGAGCGGATTGAACGCGAACAGCACCGCCCTGCCGGCGCCGGTCGGCTCGTCCACGACGGCGGCCGTCCCCTTGAGCGCGTCCGCGCCCACTGTGTAGCCGTTGGCCCAGAACGTGTGGGTGTGGAACTGCTGCTGCACCCGGTCGGCCACCGCCGACGCGCTGCCCTTCTCGTACGTCATGCCGGCCGCGCCGAAGCCGGTGGTCGGCACGGTGTCGCCGTAACCCATGAAGAACATGTCGTACGTGTCGTAGTTGAAGTAGCACTCGGTGGTGACGGTGTCGTCGCAGGCGCCGTTGTAGCCGAAGCCCGCCTTGTTGGCCTCGCCGATCCGGTTGATCCAGTCCACCGCCTCGCCGGCGATCTCGTGGTGGATCGGGTCGGCGTTGGGCGGGAAGAAGTACTGCCGGCCGCCCATCTCGTGCGCGTCGATGAACACCTGCGGCGGGTAGCGGCGCAGCAGTTCGAGCTTGCCGTCGGTCTCCTGCTGGGTGCGCGCGAACCAGTCCCGGTTCATGTCGAACCCGAACTCGTTCTGCCGCCGGGTCGCGTCGCGGCCGTCCGGATTCTGGGTGGGAACGATGATGGTGACCAGGTTGTCGTTGCGCTGCTCGACCGCGCAGGACAGGCCGGCCGCCAACTCGTACAGCGTCTTGAGTGCCGCGTCGGTGCCGCTCTTCTCGCCGCCGTGCACGTTCGCGGCGACCCAGACGATGGCCGGGCTGTCCTTCGCCGTCCGGGCGGCGGTCCGCGCGCTGGTCCGGCGGGGATCACGCAGGTCCCGTACGTCGTCGGCGATCCGGCGCAGGGCCGCCGGCCGGACGTTGCGCTCGTTGGACACCACCGCGTACGGCAGCGGCTGGCCGAGCACGCTTGTGGCCATCACTCCGGTGACGACCCGGTCGGAGGCGTGGTCGACGGCCCCGAGGTACGTCCGGACCTCCTCGTTGGTGACGACCCGCTCCTGACCCGCCCCGAGCGGAAAGCCGAACACGGCCTCCGGGCTGGGCACGGTGTCCAACCGGGCGGTCGGGTCGGTGCGGCACGGGGAGGGCCGGGCGGCGCTCGCGGCCGAGGTGCCGCTGAGCAGGGGGGTCATGCCGAGCAGGAGCGCGATCGTGGCGGCTCCCGCCAGCCGCCTCGGGGGAATCTTCCAGAACGGACGCGACGATGGGGCCATGTCTCGGGTTCCCTTCTTGGGGGAAAGCCTCGCAGTGGCCGGAGCCTATGAATCGGCTGATGTGGCGGTCAAGGTCTGATCGACTTCGGTGACTCTCCGGGGCTGCCCGAAGGTGATGCCGCCTGGCAGGATGACAAAGGGGGGTTGGCCTTCGCCGGAAGGAGAAGACGGTGCCCGCGTCTCAGGAGACCATCACGCTCTCGGTCTATCCGGATCTTCCCTCTGCCGATGCTCGACGTTCCCTCGCGTCGTGGCTTCGCGCCGAGGATGTGCTCCGCGGGCAGGTGACCGCCGCGCCCGCTCCCGGCTCGACGACGACGCCCGACGAGATGTCGGCGGGTGCAACGGACGTGTTGTTGGTGGCCGTCGGCAGTGGCGGCGCTGTGATGGTGCTTGTGCAGGCGATCGCCGGCTGGCTGACCCACCGCCGCGAGGACGTGACGGTGAAGCTGACCCTTCCCGGCGGATCGTCCGCCGAGCTGGACGTCCGCCGTGCCCGCGACATGGACCAGGTCACCGCGCTCATCGAGGCTGCCGTACGCACTCTGGCCGATCACGAACCGTCTGTCGAGACGAACGACCGGTGAGCCGCCCCGACCCGAGCAGGTCGACCGCGCTGCTGATCGGCACCGCCACGCCCAGCCAACAGGCGCTGGAGGATCTGCCGGCCGTGCGGGCCAACGTCACCGAACTGGCCCGACTTCGCGGGCGGCACCCTGCACGGGGTCACCCCATCCGATCCTGACGAGGACCGGCTGCCCACGCGGTCGGATGGCAGCCCGGCCTGGCGGTACAGCGAGCGGTGGTACACCTACTGACCTGACACCGGCCCGCCGCCGACCGGGGAATCGGCCGGCGACGGGCCGGGCGAGCGGGGTACGGCTACCAGGTGGTCAGGCCGAGGCCGATCGTCTTGGTCAGCGTGGCATTGTCGTCGTCGCCGTCGAGCGACCAGATCATCGCGCCACCCAGGCCGGTACGCCGGATGTAGAGCATCTTCTGCAGCACGACCGCCGGATCGTCGTACGTCCAGAGCGTCGTACCGTCGAACAGCCAGGCGTGCCCGGCGCGCAGGTCGCGGTGCACGGTGTAACCGTTGCCGGCCAGGGTCTTGAGCAACTTGTAGTCCTCGTACCCGGCCTCGAACGTCGCCGGCGCGGGGCTCGCGGCCGGCTGGAAGAGGCCGTTGCCGCCGCCGGTGATGCCGGTCCAGCCGCGACCGTAGTAGGGGATGCCCAGGACGAGCTTGGCACGCGGCGCCCCGCGGGTGATCCAGCCGTCGACGGCCACCTCGACGGAGAAGTCCGGGTTGTCCGGCGAACCCGCCGGCACGCGCAGCGCCGACTGCTGGTTGGCCACGGCTTCCCACCCGCCGTGGAAGTCGTACCCCTGGACCGTCGCGAAGTCCAGGTACGTGAAGATCTTGCGGCCCTCGTAGCCGGCGTCCATGGTGGCCGGGTTGGCGGGCAGGAAGGCGGTCAGCGGGTGGTGCGTGCGGGTCGTACGCCCGTACGCGTCCAGTTGCCGGCGGAACTCGGCGAGCAGCTTGGTGATGTTCTCCCGGTCCTGCGGGCGGATGACGTTGCCCAGCTCACCGTCCCAGTTCGGCCACTCCCAGTCGAGGTCGATGCCATCGAAGACGCCGGCGGCGGCGCCGGGGGAGCCCGGGCGGTTGCCCTTCAGGTACAGGTCGATGCAGGACGCGACGAACGTCTTGCGGGAGGCGTCGGTGAGGGCGGCGTTGGAGAAGTACGTCGACCAGCTCCACCCGCCCAGCGAGATCAGCACCTTCAGGTCGGGGTGCTTGGCCTTCAACTTGGCGAGCTGGCCGAAGTTACCGTTGAGCGCCTGGCCGGGGGCGTCGGCGACGCCGTCGACGCTCTCCTCGGCCGGGACCGGCCGCTGGTAGTCAGCCCAGGCGTCACCCTCGCCCGGGCCGCCGTCCACATAGCAGCGTCCGTCCTCGCTGACGTTGCCGAACGCGTAGTTGAGGTGGGTGAGGCGGCTCGCCGCGCCGGAGGTGTCGAGCTTCTTGACCGGGAAGGCCCGGCCGTAGATGCCCCACTGGGTGAAGTACCCGACCCGGTGGTAGCCGTCGCGGCGCTTCGCGTTGTCGCCCGCGCTCGCGGCGGTGGGTGGCGCGGCGGTGACCAGCAGGGCCGCCAGGGTGACGACGGCGGTGAGACGGCGGTGACGGAGTTGTCGCATCGGCACACTCCCACGAGGACGGCAATCAATCAGTAAAGACACTTATCTGATTGATGAAGCTAAGCCGAGCACACCGTGCGGTCAAGAGCCGCCCAGCCGAGGCGGCATGGGCTGCCCTGACGCCCTGACGGTGGCCCCGCCAGGGCGTCAGCGTGGTTGGCAGCGGTCAGCCGACCTGGTTGTTGTCCTTCTGCGCGCCCCAGCCGTGCCAGCGGTCGATCTCGATCAGGGCACTGACGCGGGCGCGTTCCCGCCGTGGGTACGCGTTGCCCGTGTAGTGCTTCGACAACCGGTCGATGTCCGCGAGACCCTCGTCGGGGCGCAGCTGCGCGACGTGCCCGATGATGCTGACGTGGGTGTACCAGCCGGCCTCGTCGAGCACCGTGAGGGACACCCGGGGGTCGTTGCGGACGTGTTCCAGCCGGCGGCGGCTCTCGTCCATGTTGACCAGGATCCGGCCGTCCTCCCACAGGTACCAGGTTGCGGCGGATACCGGCTGGCCACCGTTGCGCAGGGTGGTGATGACGGCGGGGTTCGGCTTCTGGAGCATGGCGACCGCGGCCTCGGGAAGCGGTGGCTTGGACATGAAGTCTCCTCGTCGCGACAACGTTTACCCCTGCACGTTACGCACCCGCCGGTCCCGATCACGGTCGGACACGAATGTCGGCGCCGTGGTGTCCGGTCGTAGCCGTGCCGACCACGGTGGGACGCGCCGCGGCGGAGCGTGACGGCGGTCAGAGCAGTTCCCGTTCACGAGCACGCAACGCGGCCTGGGTCCGGTCGCGTGCACCGGGTTCGGCCGCTACCGGCCATCGAAATGTGGAGACGGTCAATACAATCGGTACCTTCCGGTGGCGGCGACACTGCGGGGAGTTTCGATGGAGCCGGACGTTCAACGGGCAGACGGACGGGGCGTGCGGCCCCCACAGTTGGTACGCGATGTGGTGCGTGACGTCGTAGCAGAGCTGGCTCCCGACGAACTGGTGCTCGTCGACGCACTGCACCGCTTCGACGACGACACCGTGGTGCGTCGCCTGACGCGGCGTCGACCCGGGCGGGAGCCGCTCGGGTTCGGCCTGGCCGAGACCGCGGCGTTGGTCACCCCGCTGGTCTGGATCGCCCTGGACGAGACCGTCCGACTGTCGGTCGGGGCTGGTGCGAGTCGTGCGGGCTCGGGCGTCGGCGGCTGGCTGCGTGCCCGCCTACGCCGGAAAGCGCCACCACAGCCCATGGCCCCGCTGACCGTGCGGCAGCTGCAGGCCGTCCGGGACCGGGTGGTCGAGCTCGGGGTTCCCGCCGGCCTGACCCCGGAGGAGGCGGATCTGCTGGGTGACCGGGTGGTGGCCCGGCTGGTCCTGGCCGTCGACGGCGACCCGTCGGGGCCCGGTGAGGTCGACCAGGCCGGAAGGGATTAGGCGCACGATGTCGGTGGTCCTGGACCGGACGACGCCGACGGAGCCGTCGTCGGCACACCTCAGCATGTCGAACGCCGGCACTCTTCCACGCTTCCTCCTGTTGATCGTGCTCTTCGTGGGTGTCGCTGCCGTCATCACCGGCAGCGTCATCAACGCGCGCTCCGACCCGAACGGCGTGGGGGTCGGCTGCACTCTCGCCAGCGGTGGCGACCCGGGCCTCAGTGACCTCGACGTGCGGGTGCGCGCCGTCGACCAGGCATCCGCGTTCAAGGAGTGCGTGGAGCGCTTCGTGCCGCACCAGGCATGGTGGTGGAAACCCGGCGCACTGCTGCTGGTGTCGCTCTGCGCCGTGGCGCTGTACTGGGTGCTGCCGCTGTGGAAGGGGCGGCGGAGCCGGGTGGTGCCGGTAGAGGACGTCGACGGTCTCGCGGACCTCTCCACCGTCCTGGCCGACCTGGTCGCCGTGGCCGGGCTGAGGCGCCCGCCCCGTTTCGTCATCGCGCCCGCCGTACCCAGCACCGGTGCGGTGGTCTTCGGCCGTCTCGGTCGCTACACCGTCTGTCTGGACGGTGGCCTCGTCGCCCGACGCCACCGCGACCCCGAGGACTTTCGATCGGTGGTGCTGCACGAACTGGCCCACCTGCACAACCGTGACGTTGACATCGCCTACGCGACCGTCGCTCTCTGGCGCATCCTGTTGGGGGTGATCCTCCCTCTCGACCTGGGGTACGTCGCGGTCGTGAGCCTGCCCGGCACCGCCGGCACGTACATGCAGTCGCGGGAACAGACCCGGGTGGCGCACCACGTGGCGATGCTGGTCATCACCGTCGTACTGGCCTACCTGGCCCGCGTGGACATTCTGCGCACCCGCGAGCACCACGCCGATCTGACCGCACGACGGTGGGGTGCGAACGTCCGCCTCTGGGAGAGGGCCGCCGCCCAGGAGGTCACCGGGCGGACCGCGGTCGCGACCAGGTGGTCCAGGGCGTCCGGGGGCCCGCTCTGGCGAGCCCATCCCACCTGGCAGCAGCGGCTCGGGTCGATGGTGAACTCGGGGACGATGTTGACGCCGCAGGTGTTGTCGTTCTTCCTGACCGGAGCGACGGCGGCGATTGCCGCCACCAGGTTGCCCGCTCTGCTGAGCATGGTGGAGGTCAACGCCAGCCAGGAACACGTGATCATCGCGGTGCTGGTCGCCGTCCTGGTCACCGCGATCACCGGGCTGCTGCTCTGGCCGGCGGTGACCCATGCGGCCCGCACCGGCGGCCCGGCGCCGTCAGGGCTACGCGCCGGCGGTGCCCTGGGCGCCGGCCTGATCGTGGGTGAGTTGGCGGTGGGTCGCTCCGGCAGCGTGTGGGATCTGCTCCCCGATCAGCCCGGGTACCTCGCGCTGCCCGTGCTCGCGGGCCTCGCGGCCACCTGGTGGACGGCGGAGTACGCCCAGGTCTCCGCCACTCGCCCGGCGGGCGCGGCACAACGGTGGCCGCTGCTGGTCGGACTCGGCGTGAGCTGTTGCGTGATGGCACTCGCCTGGTACTGGTGGGAGAGCGAGGGCACCTTGCTGGCTGGTGGCCTCAACGCCTTCACCGCCGACCTGTTCGCTCAGTTCGAGCGGAGCGTCACCGACGGCCAGGGTTACGAAGGCACGCTCCTGCACCTCGCGCCCGGTCTGCCGCCGCTGCTGTTCCTGAGCATGCGGGTCGAGTTGCTCTGCCTGGCCGGGCTGCTCTGCGTCACCGCGATCCTGGCCTGGTTCCCCCGCCGGGTCAGCACCGGCGCACCGTGGCCGACCCTTCCCGCCGCCGGGATCGGCGCGTTCGGCAGCACCGTGCTGGTCGTGGCCACGACGGCGGGCATCAGAGCGTGGTCACCGGTGGTCGCCGGTGGAGAGCAGGGCCATCTCGTCAGCTACCTGACGTGGCTCATGGTCGTCATCGTCGCCGCGATGTTCGTGGCGGCGGGCTTCGCCGCCGCGTTGGCCGACCGCACTCCGTTGCTGCAGAGCCTCATCGTGTCGGGTGCCACGGGCTTGGCGGGACTGGCCACCCTGGCCGTGCTGGCCTCGGTCGACGGATGCGTCCGCCCGCTGGAGATCCTGGGGTCGTCATGCCGGTTCGATCCCGTGGCGGGCTGGACGGTGACCGCCCTGTTGGTGTCGACGACGCTGGGTCTGGGCGTGTTCCTCGCCGTCGCGGCCGCTGCCCTGGGCGTGCCTGCCCGCCCGCCGCTGCGTCGGTTCCGCGACCGCGCCATGGCCACCCGTCGGCCCCGCACCGACCTGCCCGACCGACCCGGCCGAGGACGGCTCGCGCTGCGCCGCGCGGCGGTGCTCATGCCGTGTCTGGTGACCGCGACGTTGGTCACCGTGATGGCCGTCGACGCCCGGTCGGACTCATCGACGGATGCCGGCCCCGTCTCGACGAACTTCGTGCTCACCGACCAGCCGACCTCGCCCACCGTACGGGCGGCGCAGGTGGACGCGTGGCTCGCGCTCGGCGGCGCCGACCGGATCAACCAGGTCTTGACCGGCGTGCTGGCACTGCTCGAACGGATCGATCGGCTCACTGCCGACGGGTCGTACCGGGCGTTCAGTGACTGGTCGGTGATCGATGCCGAACTGCGTCCCCGTTGCGTCGCGATCTCCGGCCCGGTCGCCGACGCACGCCGCTACTTCGACTATCCCGAACCGCGAGAGCAGGCCGCCTGGGACGCGCTGCTGGCCGGTGCGGAGCGGGCGGCCGGCGACTGTGACCTCGCCATCAGGCATCGGGACCGCGAGGGCTACCTCGCGGCACTGCGGGAACTGCTGCAGTTCGGGCGGGCGCTGCCGGCGGTGACCGGAGACATGATCCGGTGATCCGCGGGCGCGGGTGCGGCGCGCACCCGCCTGCGGGGCTCCGGTCGCCGCCGGAGAGGATGTGGTCATGACCAGTTCCGCACTGCCCGGCCGCGTTGTCGTCACCGGTGCCACCGGCAAGCTCGGCCGCGCCGTCGTCGCCCGCCTGCGCGGCGTGGGCGTCGACGTGCTCGCGGTCGACCGCGCGGGTGGACGCGACCCGCGCGACGTCGACGGCGAGTTCCTCCTCGTCGACCTCACCGACTACGGGCAGGTGGTGGAGGCGTTCACCGGGGGCGCGGACGAGCACGCCGGTGGGATCGACGCGGTCGTGCACCTGGCGGCGGTGCCGGCACCCGGGCTGATGTCGAACGCGACCACGTTCGCGAACAACTCGGCCGCCACGTACAACGTCTTCGCCGCCGCCCGAGCGGCCGGGATCAAGCGGGTCGTGTGGGCGTCGAGCGAGACGGTCCTCGGGTTGCCGTTCGACACCCCGCCGCCGTACGCGCCGGTCGACGAGGAGTACGCGCCGCGACCCGAGTCGACGTACTCGCTGAACAAGGCCCTGGAGGAAGAGATGGCGCGGCACTTCTGCCGCTGGGATCCGGAGCTGGTCATGGTGGGTCTGCGCTTCTCCAACGTGATGGACGTCGAGGACTACGCGCCGTTCCCGTCGTTCGACGCCGACCCGTCGCTGCGCCGGTGGAACCTGTGGGGGTACATCGACTCCCGCGACGGAGCCCAGGCGGTCGAGCGGGCGCTCGCCCACGACCAGCCCGGTGCCGACGTCTTCATCATCGCCAACGCGGACACCGTGATGACCAGGTCGAGTGCCAGCCTGATGGCCGAGGTCTACCCGAACGTCGAGATCCGCAGGCAGCTCGGTGAGCACGAGACGCTGCTCAGCATCGACAAGGCACGCCGGGTGCTGGGGTACGAACCGCGCCACTCGTGGCGGGACCACGTGGACCAGGCGTAGTCCCGGGGTCAGCGCGCGGCCTGGTAGGCGCGACCGACGGCGGTCGCGGTGCTGCCGGTACGGAACAGGCCGGTCTGATCCTTGTCGCTGGCGGGCAGGCCGAACCACGCGTACCGGTGCAGCCAGGACAGGCCGCCCAGCATCTTCGTCGCCGCGGTGAGGAACGCGGCCTGCTGTGCCTGGCTCGGGAACCGGACGCCGTTGGAGAAGTCGATCAGCGCGAACTCGGTGAGCCAGACCGGCAGCCGGTAGCGGTCGTGCACCGCCTGTAGGTACGACCTCAGCTGGTTGACGGCGTTGGCGGTGGCGAAGTCGCCGCCGTACCAGTGCAGGGCGATGAAGTCGACGCGGTAGCCGCGCTGCTTCGCGCCGGCCATGAAGCGGTCGAGCCACTCGCCCGGCCGGTCCCCACCCCAGGCCACCGCCGGGCTGCCCAGCGGAAGCCCGGTGGCCTCCAGCTGCGGCCACAGCTCCAGCGCCTGCTCCACGGACATGTTCGCCTGTCCGCCCATGTCCGGCTCATTGAACCCGAGCAGCTGCCGGCCGTTCCGCTTCGCCTGCTGCAGGTTGCTGGCGGTGACGCTCTTCGCACCCCAGATCATCGGGACGAACTCGGCGCCCGTCGGGCTGGTGACGCCCGGGTGGGCGACGTCCCAGGTGTAGTACCAGCTCGCCCCGGAGCTGGCCAGCGCCTGACTGACCCCGTCGAAGGTCCACACGCCGACGCCCTTGCGCTTCGAGGTCACCGCGGACACCGCCGGGGCGACCGGCCGCCCGGTCGTCGGCTTCGCCGCCGGGGTGGGTGGGGGCGTCGTCGCCGTCGGGCTCGCCGTGGCGGCGGGCGTGGTCGCGGTCGGTGTGCCGAGCGCCGGGTCGGTGGGCGGCAGCGCATCGGCCGCCTGCGTCGCCGCCGGTGCGGGCGCCGGCCCGGTCGGTTGGACCACGACGATCACCCCGGTCACGAGTACGGCGACCACGGCGGCGACGGCGAGCGGCCACAGCAGACGCCGCACGCCGATCGGGAGGCGACCGCGCAGACCGCGTCGGGGTTCCGCGTGGGCGCCCCGGCTCATCTTCGCGGCGTCGGTTGCACCCCGGCCGGTTGTGCGCATCGTCTCGACTCCTTCGTGTGGTCGCCTCGTCACTCGACGAGGGGGCGGTGGTTGATCGCTACCAGCGCCTCCCCTCAGGAGACTCGCCGACCACCACGGGATAACGGTTTTCCACCGGGACGCAGCGCCGCGGCGGTACCGTCGGCGTCCATGGCGTGGTCCACGCCCGCCTGATGAACGCGAACCGGATTCCACACGGTGAGGGAGTGCCCGGATGAACTGGACGTTGGAAGTCGTGGTCGTGCCGGTCTCGGACGTGGACCGCGCCAAGGAGTTCTACGCCGACCGGCTCGGCTTCGTCGTGGACCATGACACCGTCATCAACGACGACGCGCGGATCGTGCAGCTGACCCCGCCCGGCTCGGGCTGTTCGGTCGTGATCGGCCGGGGAGTGGTGCCCGACATGGAGCCCGGATCGCTCAAGGGGCTGCAACTGGTGGTGCCCGACCTGCAGAAGGCCCGCGCGGAGCTGGTGGAGCGGGGTGTCGAGGTCAGCGAGATCCAGGTGATGGGGGGCAACCCCCGGCCGGTGCCGGATCCGTTGGACAACGTGGGTTTCGTGTTCTTCACCGACCCGGACGGCAACGGCTGGGCGGTTCAGCAGATCTCCAGCCGGGCCTGAGTCGGCCCGTGATCCCGCCATAGCCGCCGGGATCACATGATGTCCGGATAAAATCGTTCAACAGGACTGGGGGCGAGGAGGCTCGGGGCGATGACGCGCGCCGGGACTCTCGGCCTCGGGGACAGCCGGAGCCCGCGCTCCGCGACCGTCCTGGAACTGCTCTTCGACATCGTCTACGTCTTCGCCCTCGCCCGCCTCGCCGGGCGGGTCGCGGACGACCTGACCATCGTCCGGCACACCCTGCTGTCGGAGGCCGGTCAGACGCTGCTGTTCTTCACCGCGATGTGGATGATCTGGTCACTCAACGCCCTGCTGGCGAGCACCTACGACCCCCGGCGCCCCGACCTGCAGGCCGTGCTGCTGGCCTCGATGTTCGGCACGCTGGTGCTGGCGGTCTCGTTGCCGCAGGCGTTCGGCGAGCGCGGCGTGATCTTCGCCTGCACGTACGTCGCCATCCAGGTCGGCCGACCGCTCTACCTGGTGCTCGCGCTGCGCGGTCACCCCAGCCAGGGGTTCGCCCTCCGGGTGCTGGCCTGGCACACGGTGTCCGGTGTGTTCTGGATCAGCGGCGGCATCAGCGGAGGTCTCGGTCGAGGCGTCCTCTGGTCCCTCGGGCTGGCCATCGAGCTCATCGGCGGGCACATCAACTGGGCCACGCCCCGACTGGGCCGCGCGTCGCTCGCCAGCACGGTGAACGTCTCCCAGGTGCATCTCGCCGAGCGGTACAACCAGTTCTTCATGATCGCGCTCGCCGAGGTGGTGCTCGAAGCCGGCGCCGCGGTCAGCTTCCCGGGCTTCTCCACCGATCGGACCATCACCCTCGTCGCCTCGTTCGTGGCGGTCGTCTCGTTCTGGCGGATCTACTTCTACCACGTCGGGCCCGGGCGGCACGCGACCGCCAGCGCCGCCGGCGAGGGAATCCAACTGTCGCGGTGGGCGAGCTACAGCCTGCTGTTGATCGTCGGTGGCATCATCTGCACCGCCGTCGGCTTCGGGCAGGTCATCGAGGATCTGCACCCGCCGATCGACTGGGCGCTGGTGGCCATCATCTTCGGCGGTCCGGTGCTGTTCCTGATCGGGCGGAGCACTCTGGAGCAGGAGAACCGAAACGCACCACGCTGTCGAGCGCTGTACTTCGGTGCGGCGACGCTGCTCGTGGCGGCCCCGGTGACGGTGCTGCTCCCGCCTGTCGCGGTGACGGCCGTCGCGGCGGTGATCCTGGGCGGCATCACCGTGTACGACCAGCGAGCCCACAAGCGTGGGTCGGAGACCAACCCGACGCTGTGACGATCCATTGCGAGCCGGCGACCACTGCGCGTATGGTCGTCGGGCACGCCGTCGAGCGGGAAGGAGGTCAGAACAATGTCCGATGTTCTGCGCCCCCTCCGCGCTCCGGCGTCCGCGCGGATCTGACCCGGGGCGCCCGCTTCCCGGAGGACCAACCCCATGACTGATCTGGTCATCCGTCCGCTCGTCGCGGGCGAGGAAAACCTGTTCGACTCCATGCCCGATCCGCTGCCCCAACTGCGCCAGGTCGGGTACGCCGACGGGATCGCCGGCGGCGGCTACCGGCCCGAGAACACCTGGGTCGCGCTGCGCGCCGGCCGGTTGGTGGGCCGGGCCGCCTGGCTCCTGCCCCCGGGCGCCGTCGGTGCCCCGTGGCTGGACCGTTTCGATCTGGACGCCGACCCGGAGGTGGGCGCCGAACTGCTGCGTGCCGCTCACGAGGCGCTGGGCGGTCCCGGCCTCTACTACGCCGCGCTGCCGGCACACTGGCGGCGGCGACCCGAGGTGCTGGCCGTGGTGCGGGCGCCCATGGAGGCCGCCCGGCTCGCCGGGCTGGTCGAACGGGGGGAGCGGCTGCGGTGCTCCTGGACGGGCACACCCCTGCCGGTGTCCTCCGGGCGGTACGACTTCCGGACGCCCGTCGACGTGGCGGAGATCAACGCCCTGGTCGCCAGGATCGCCGAGCCGGACGTGCTGACCGGCGTCGAGATCGCACGGGTGGTCGGCGGTGTCGACCTCGCCACCGACCCGCTGGCCTGGCTGGGCAACGACACCAAGAGATGGCGCATCGCGCTGGAGGCCGGGAAGCCGGTCGGGCTGGTCGGCACATTCGGGGACGCCTGCTACCCCCTGCTCGCCTATCTCGGCCTCCTCGACGGGGCGGCCCGGCCCGAGCTGCTGGCCGAGGCGGTCCGGATGCTCTCCGCCGACGGTGCCCGGGAGGTCATCGCCGACGTGCACTCCCACCGGGTGGCGGTGCTGGCGGAGTTGGAGCGGACCGGCTTTCGGCAGTTGCGCTCCAGAGTCGTCTTCGCGCCGCCAGAAAAGGAGGAATAGCTGACCCGGGTGCGCCCGGTCACCCGGGCGCACCCCCTCGGCCGGCGCGCGGCGCGGCCCCTGTCAGCATCTGCCCATGCCGGAGATCATCGCGCTCGTCGTCGGCGGGTTGGTGCTCGTCGTGGCGGCGGTCGCCGGGCTCTATCTCTGGCCGGTGGGCCACCATGGGCGACGGGTCGCGCCGGCCCGACCTCTCGACTTCGACACGGCCACCCGTGCCGCCATGGCCGTCATCGCCGCCGAGGCGGCCGATCCGGAGGTCCGGCCGGGGTTGTGCGCGATTGTTCTGCGCGCGAGGTCCTACCTGGTCGGCTCGGTGGCGGCGTTGAGCACCGGCGGGGCGTAGCCGGCCGGCTTGTCGCCGATGCCGAGGCCGGGGCTCACCACCCAGGACTGGTACTGCGGGGTGAACATGCCGTACGGCAGCCCGAGGTTCGGGGTGCTGGCCTCGTCGAGTCGGCGCCGGGCGTCGGCCGGGATCTCGAAGTCGAGCGCCTCGAAGTTGCTGCCGACCTGCTCGGCGCTGCTCGCTCCGATGATCACCGATCCGACGGCGGGCTGGGTGACCACCCAGTTGATCGCGACCTGCGCCATGCTGCGACCCAGGTCGGCCGCGACGCCCTCCAGCGCCTCGATGACCTGCCAGTCGCCGGGGCTGATCGCCCGACCCGGGGCGTCGGGTGTGGTCAACCGGCCGGTCCCGCTCAGGCCCTCGTCGGTCCGTCGGTACTTGCCGCTGAGCAGGCCGCCGCCGATCGGGCTGAACGCGGTGATGCCCATGCCCAGGGTCTGGGCCATCGCCACGTACTCCGCCTCGATGGTTCGGGTGACCAGGGAGTACGGGAGCTGCAGGTTGATCATCGGGGTCAGTCCGTGCGCCTCGGCGTAGCTCTGCGCCCGGGCCGCGTACCAGGCCGGTACGTCGGAGAGGCCCGCGTACCGGATCTTGCCGGAGCGCACCAGGTCGTCGAGGGTGTGCACGACCTCCTCGACCGGGGTGATCCGGTCCCAGGTGTGCAGCAGGTACAGGTCGATGTAGTCCGTGCCGAGCCGGCGCAGTGACGCCTCCACGGCCCGCATGATGTGCTTGCGGCCGTTGCCGTTGCCGCTGGCGTTCGGGTCGGCCGGGTCGACGCTGTTGGTGAACTTGCTGGTGAGCACGAGCCGTTCGCGGACGCCGGCCCGGTCGATCAGGCGGCCGAGGATCTTTTCGCTCTCCCCGGCGGTGTAGAAGTCCGCCGTGTCGATGAGGTTCCCGCCCTTCTCCAGGTACTGGCGGAAGATCGGCTCCGACTCCTCCTCGGTCTTGCCGTACGCGGCGTGGAACCCGTCGACGCCGAAGTTCATGGTGCCCAGCGCCAGCCGGCTCACCCGCAGACCGGACCGCCCGAGCAGGTAGTACTGGTTCATGGTGGTGCCCTCCCGATCGTGGTGTCGGCCCGCAGCGGACCGCGGTACAGACCCTTGCTCGGCAAAAATGGACCTGCAAGTCCAGAACCCGCGCTAGGGTTGGGCCATGACACGCGCGTTGACCCGCAAGGGCGAAGCGACCCGGGCACGGATCGTCGCCGGCGCGGCGGCCGAGATCCGCGAGCGTGGCGTCGACGAGGTACGCCTCGAGGATGTGATGGCCCACACCGGCACCAGCAAGGGCCAGCTCTTCCACTACTTCCCCGACGGCAAGGAGGAGCTGCTGCTCGCGGTGGCCCAGCACGAGGCCGACCAGGTGCTCACCGACCAGGAGCCGATGCTGAGCAACCTGACGTCCTGGCCGGCCTGGCAGGCGTGGCGCGACCGGCTCATCGAGCGCTACCTCGCGCAGGGCGTGAAATGCCCGCTCAACGGTCTGCTCGGCCAGACCGGCCGGCGCGCTCCGGCCGCGCAGGCGATCGTGACCGGGCTCATGTGGCGCTGGCAGGCGGCGATCACCGAGGGCATCCGGCACATGCAGTCGACCGGGGACATCGCCGCGGACGTGGACGCCGAGCGCACGTCGGCAGCCTTGCTGGCCGGCATCCAGGGCGGCGTACTGCTGCTGCTCTCCACCGGGAAGATCGATCACCTTGAGGCCGCCCTCGACCTCACCATCGAACGCCTGCGGGCCGGTGCCGGTGGCGACGGGTAACTTGGGCCGCGCCGTCTCGCAGCGAGGGGAACACCGTGACCACCATTGACGCCGACGTGCTGGACAACCCGGCGTGGACCTCACTGACCGGGCCGCACGCGCACGTCGCCGAGGTGCGCGGGCGGGCCGCGCGGTATCCGTCCGAGGTGTCGCCGTTTCACGCGCTGGCCGATCCCACCGACCCGTCGGCGTGGGCGGATCTGGCCGCACTGGTCGGGCCGGACGCGTCGGTCCTGCTGCCGGGCGGCCCGGACACCGCGCCGCCCGGGTGGGAGATGACCGGCGTGATCCCCGGTGTCCAGCTCGTGGCCGCCGGCCTGCGTGCGGAACCGGACCCGGAGGCGGTGGTCCTGACCCGCGCGGACGTACCGGAGATGCTGGACCTCGTCCGCCGGACCGAGCCGGGGCCGTTCCTGACCCGCACCATCGAACTTGGCCCCTACCTGGGCATCCGGCGCGACGGTTCGCTCGTTGCCATGGCGGGGGAGCGCATGCGTCCGCCCGGTTGGGCCGAGATCAGCGCGGTCTGCACGGATCCGGCGTACCGGGGCCACGGCCTCGCGACCCGGCTGATCCGTGCGGTCGCGGCCGGTGTCCAGGCGCGCGGCGAGACGCCCTTCCTGCACGCGGCCACGGTCAACACGAGCGCGATCCGACTGTACGAGGCCATGGGCTTCACCCTCCGCCGCCACCTCACCTTCGGGCGGTACCGGGAGATCGGGGCACCGGAAAGGCAACGTCGATGACTGACGACGATCGTCGCCCACCGCTGGTGCTGCTGCACGGCCTCACATTCGACCGGGGGCAGTGGGACCCGGTCCGGCGGGAGCTCGCGGTGATCGATCCTGCCCGGCAGGTTCTCGCTCTCGACCTGCCCGGTCACGGCGACTCACCGCGGCGGTCCTCGTACGCGATGGCGGAGGTTGCCGAGGCCGTGCACGACCAGGTGACCGAGGTGGGGGTCGCCGATCCGGTCGTGGTGGGGCACTCGGTGGGCGCGGTGGTCGCCACGACGTACGCGGCCCGCTACCCGGTGCGTGGCGTGGTGAACCTGGACCAGATCCTGCTGCCCGGCCCGTTCGGTGCGGCCGTACGCCAGGCCGAGCCGACACTGCGCGGCCCGGACTGGCGGCGGGTGTGGGACGGCATGCTGGCCGGGATGGGCATCGAGTCGTTGCCGCCCGAGGCGCGTGAGATCGTGTCGACCGCGACCGATCCCCGGCCGGATCTGCTGCTCGGCTACTGGGGCGAGATCCTGCGCGGATCCGACGAGGGGATCGCCGCCGAGCGGTACCGGGCCCTGCGGTCCATCGGCGAGCGGGGCGTCCCGTACCGCTGGGTGACCTCGTCCGAGCCGCCGGCCCGCTATCTGGCCTGGCTGACCGAGGCCCTGCCGGAGGTCCTGGTGACCGTGCTCCCCGGTAGCCACTTCCCACACCTGGCCGAACCAGCAGCCGTGGCC
Organism: Micromonospora sp. WMMD710; assembly: GCF_029626045.1. NCBI lineage: Bacteria > Bacillati > Actinomycetota > Actinomycetes > Micromonosporales > Micromonosporaceae > Micromonospora > Micromonospora sp. WMMD710. Next base: position 1,352,027 of record NZ_JARUBD010000001.1, read on the forward strand.
CGACTCCTGACAACAACCGGCTGAGATCGCCCCCACCCGCGTTGTTCGGCTGGTCCGGGCGGTTGGAAACGTTTTCGTAACGAGCCCTTGACCTCTCCGCCACCTGCGGAGCAGACTCCCCGGAAACGTTTACAGCTATCGGGTGGAGGTGCCGGACGTGGGTCGTAAACGTTTACAGGAACCGGCGGACGGCCGGCCCACGGTGCACACCGTCGCCGCCCGCGCCGGCGTCTCCATCGCGTCCGCCTCGCGGGTGCTCAACGGCGTCGGTGGTAGCCCCGAGACGATCCGCAAGGTCCGCGAGGCGGCGGCCGAGGTGGGCTACGTGCCCAACGCCATCGCCCGGTCGCTGCAGTCGCAGCGCACCGGCCTCGTCGCGCTCGCCGTCGAGGACATCGGCAACCCGGTGTACGTGGAAATGATGCGCGCCATCGAGGCCGTGGTCGCCTCCTCCGGGCGGCAACTGCTGGTGCACGCCACCGGCGGTCGGATCGACAACGAGACCGCGCTGCTGCGCCGGCTGGCCAACCGCTACGTGGACGGGATGATCGTCTCGCCGATCCGGGTGACCGACGACCACCTCAGGGCGCTGGTGGACAGCCCGGTGCCGGTGGTGGTCGTCGGCCAGCTCGGCGCGGACGCCGCCGTGGACAACGTACGCACCGACTCCCGACAGGGTGTGGCGCTGGCCGTGGACCACCTCGTCGCCACCGGCCGACGCCGGATCGGCTTCGTCAACGGCCCGCTCGACACCGTTCCGGGCGCCGCGCGTGACGCCGGGTTCCGGGCCGCCCTGGCGCGGCACGACATCCCGCTCGACGAGGAGCTGATCGAGGTCGGCGACTTCCAGTACGCCGCCGGCCGGGACGCCACCGAGCGGCTGCTCGCCCGCGCCGACCCGGATGCCCTGGTCTGCGCCAACGACCTCATCGCGGTCGGCGCGCTGCACGCCCTGCTGGCCGCCGAACGTCGGGTGCCGCAGGACGTCGCCCTGGTCGGCATGGACGACACCGAGCTGGCCCGGATGATGTTCCCCCAGCTGTCCAGCGTCTCACTCGGCTCGGCCGAGCGTGGTCGCCGGGCCGCCGAACTGCTTCTGCAACGCATCGCCGACGCGACCCTGCCGCCGCGACGCGAACAGGTGCCGCCGAGTCTCACCGTGCGGGCATCCAGTGCCGCGACGCTGCCGGCCCCCCGTCCCGCCGGCCCACCGACCACCCACCCGTCCAGCGAAGGGGTGACCGCATGACCACCCTGGCCGAACGACCGGACGTCGAGCGGCCCGGCCCGGCCCGCCGACCGCACCGGTTCCGCTCCGACCGCACCGCCATCTACCTGCTGCTCCTGCCGTCGCTACTGCCGATCCTGGTGCTGTCGGTGTTTCCGCTGCTGCGGGGCATCTACCTCGGCTTCACCGACGCCCGGGCCGGGCGCAACGTCGAGGTCAGCTTCACCGGCCTGGCCAACTACCGCGAGCTGCTCGGCGACGAGCTGTTCTGGAACTCGTTCAAGATCGGCCTGCTCTGGGCGGTCGGGGTGACGGTGCTGCAGTTCCTGCTCGCCCTCGGGCTGGCGCTGCTGCTCAACCAGCAGTTGCGGTTCCGGGGCGTGGCCCGGGTGCTGGCCGTCGTGCCGTGGGCGATGCCGCCGGTCGTGGTCGGCATCCTCTGGAAGCTCGTCTACCACCCCGACGCCGGCCTGATCAACGAGTTCTTCCACCGGGTCGGCGCCGACGGGCTGCGGACCAACTGGCTCGGCGACTTCAGCACCGCACTGCCCGCGGTGATCATCGTCGGGGTCTGGGCCGGCATGCCGCAGACCACCGTCGTCCTGCTCGCCGGCCTTCAGGGCGTGGGCCGCGAGCTGCACGAGGCGGCGGCGGTGGACGGGGCCAGCACGTGGCACCGGTTCCGGCACGTCACGCTGCCCGCCCTGGCCCCCGTGATCGTGGCGATCACCTCGCTGGACTTCATCTGGAACTTCAACTCGTTCGGTCTGGTCTACGTGCTCACCGCGGGCGGGCCGGGCGGCAAGACGATGCTGCCGATGCTCTTCGCCTACGAGGAGGCGTTCCGCTACGGCAACTACGGCTACGCGGCAGCGCTCGGCAACGTGATGGTCGTGATCATCATCGCGCTGCTCGCCGTCTATCTCCGTCGCCGGCTGAGGGAGGCGAACTGACATGTTCGGAAAACCGAGCCGCACGAGCCGGACGTTGCAGTACGTGGCTCTCGCCGGCTACCTGATCTTCCTCGGGTTCCCGCTGGTCTGGCTGCTCTCCACGGCGTTCAAACCACCGCGCGAGCTGGTCCGCCTGCACCCGACGCTGATCCCGGACAACCCGACCCTGCAGAACTTCGTCCAGGCGTTCACCGAGCAGGAGCTGGGCCGGGCGGCGCTCAACAGCCTCCAGGTCTCGCTCGCCTCGGCGGTGCTGACCGTGCTGGTCGCCATGCCGGCGTCGTACGCGCTGGCCCGGTTCCGTTCCAAGCTCGGCACCGCCGCGCTGGGCTGGGTGCTGCTGTCGCAGCTCTTCCCGTTCGTGCTGCTGATCATCCCGATCTTCCTGGTGCTGCGGCAGGTCGGCCTGGCCAACACGCACGCCGGGCTGGTGCTGATCTACGTGGTCTGGGCGCTGCCGTTCGCGCTGTGGATGCTGCAGGGCTTCGTCCGCAACATCCCCCGCGAGCTGGAGGAGGCCGCCTCGGTCGACGGCGCGACCCGGATACAGGTGCTGCGCAGGGTGGTCTTCCCGCTGCTCGCCCCGGGCCTGGTCGCCACCGCGCTGTTCTCCTTCATCTCGGCCTGGAACGAGTTCTTCTTCGCCCTGGTGCTGATCAAGACGCCGGAGCTGGCCACCCTGCCGGTGGCGCTGGCCCGGTTCGTCGGCATCGAGGGCACCGCCCGACTGGGCCCGCTGGCCGCCGGTTCACTGCTGGCCACGCTGCCCAGCCTGATCTTCTTCGCGTTCATGCAACGCCGGCTCTCGTCCGGGTCGCTCGCCGGCGCGGTCAAGGGCTGAACCGTCCCCCCACCACCACCACCACCACCAAGGAGGTAACCCCCATGCTCCGTACCCGATTCCGTCGACTCGCCGCGGCCACCGCGGTCGCGGTCGTCGGCCTCGGCGCGCTCGCCGCGTGCGGCAGCGGCGGCGACGACGAGGCCACATCCGGCCCGGTCAAGCTGCGCTTCCTCAGCCTCGCCTGGCAGAAGGAGTCGTTGCAGGTCAACAAGGACCTGGTCGCCAAGTGGAACGCCGAGCACCCCGACATCCAGGTCGAGTACGTCCAGGGTGACTGGAACTCGGTGCACGACCAGCTGCTCACCTCCTTCGAAGGTGGCGACGCGCCGGACATCGTGCACTACGAGGCGTCCTCGATCGGCGAGTTCAGCAAGCAGGGCTACCTGGCCGACCTCTCCGACCTGGTCTCCGACGACCTCAAGGGTCAGATCGACAAGGGCATCTGGGACACCGCGACCTTCGACGGCAAGGTCACCGGTGTGCCGTTCCTGCTGGAGTCGCAGGTCGTCATCGCCAACAAGAAGCTGCTCGACGCCGCCGGTGTCGCGGTGCCACCGGCTGACGGCGGCTGGACCTGGGACGAGTTCCAGGCCAACGCGCAGAAGCTCACCAAGCCCGGCCAGTACGGCGCGGCCTGGGCGCTGAAGTCGCCGACCAACCGGGTGCTGAACCTGGCGCTCAACTACGACGGCACGTTCTTCTACGGCGACGGCGGCAAGACCGAGGTCAAGGTCGGCGACGCGGAGAAGGAGATCCCGAAGCGGATCCACGACATGCTCTACACCGCCAAGTCGGCCTCCCCGGAGGCGCTCGGCATGAGCGGCGCGGACACCCTGCCCGGCTTCTTCGGCGGCAAGTACGCCATGCTGCCCGGCTCGGTGTCGCTGCGTCAGCAGATGGTCGAGCAGGCGCCGGCCGGCTTCGAATGGGTCACCCTGCCCCCGATCAAGGGCCTCTCCACCAAGCAGGCCGCCAACCCGCAGACGCTGTCGGTCTCCGCGGACAGCAAGCACAAGAAGCAGGCCGCGCAGTTCCTCGAGTACTTCCTGAACCCGAGCAACATGGCCGCGCTGGCCAAGGGTGACTGGCTGGTACCGACCGGCAAGCAGGCCAACGAGGAGCTGGTCAAGCTCACCGCCGGCAAGCAGGGCTGGGACGTCGCCGCGGACAGTGCCGCGGACCTGACCGTCGCCCCGTTCCAGCAGGCCGACGGCTACCCGGAGTGGAAGACCAAGTACGCCACCCCGGCCCTCCAGCAGTACTTCGCCAACAAGATCACCCTCGATCAGCTCGCCACGCAGCTGGTCGACGGTGGCAAGCAGGTTCTGAGGTAACGACATGTCACTCTTGCTCGACACATCGGTCGGTTGCCTGGTCGGCGCCGCGGTCGGAGACGCCCTGGGTGGCGCCACCGAGACGGCGCTGCCCGAGCAGATCCGCACGCGCTTCGGCGGCTGGGTCGAGGGCATCGTGCCCCCGTACCACGCCGACTGGGCCACCGCGCGTCCGCTTGCGCCGTACCACAAGGGCGACGGGCACATCACCGACGACACGTTGATGACCCACGCCCTGGTCCGCGCGTACGCGGCCAAACGGGACCACCTCGACGCGTACGACGTGGTGGAGCTGCTGGTCCCCGACCTGATCGAGCGGGTGGTGCACATCCCCGACATGGAGCGGGACGGGGTGACCTTCCACCGGCTCGCGGCCGCCGAGCGGTGGCTGGTCACCCGCCTGCACCACGCCCACGCGGACCCGCGTGAGGCCGGCGTCGGCAACATCGTCAACTGTGGTGCGGCCATGTACATGGCCCCGGTCGGCATCGTCAACGCGGGCGACCCGGCCGGGGCGTACGCCGAGGCGGTGGAGATCGCCGGCGCGCACCAGCACAGCTACGGGCGGGAGGCCGCCGCCGTGTTCGCGGCCTCGGTCGCGGCGGCGGCGACCCCCGGCGCGGGCGTCGAGGATGTCGTCGCCGCGGCGCTGGACCTGGCCCGCGACGGCACCCGCGTGGCCATCGACGCGGTGGTCAAGGAGGCCCGTGGCCACCATGACTGGAAGCAGGCGATTCCAGCGCTGCGTGCCGCGGTCGCGCCCTACGACACGGTGGGGGAGGAGTACCGCAGCCCCGGCCTCGGGGCGCGGCGACCCAGTCGCCTGCACGCCATCGAGGAGTTGCCGGTGGCACTCGGCATGCTCGTGGTGGCCGGCGGCGACTTCCGCTCGGCGGTGCTCGGATCGGTCAACTACGGCCGGGACGCCGACTCCACCGCCACCATGGCCGCCGCCATCGCCGGTGCGCTCGGCGGTGCGGCGGCGGTGCCGGCCCAGTGGTCCGAGGTTGTCGCGACCGCCTCGAAGACCGACCTGGTGGAGCCGGCCCGGGTCCTCGCGGCGGTGGCCGGTGAGGTCTTCGAGCGCGACCAGGCCCGGTTCGCCCGCCGGGCGGAACGCTTCGCCGGGCTGGCCGGCGACGCCACCCGGGAGGCTGGGGGCGAGACCCGGTGAGGATCACCTGGGTGCAGCCGGAGGACCTGCTGCCGCACGAGCTGGCGGCCAGCCGGGACGAGGGGCGTGACGTCGCCGCGCTCGCCGAGCGGTGGACGGTGGCCGGCGGGGACCTGACCCCACCGGTCAGCGGGGCGTCGCCGACTCCGGCGTCGCCGCGGCTGCGGGCCCTCGCCACGGAGCTGCTGGACGCCGCCGACGCGTTGCCCGCCGTCGACACCGCCGACGAGGCCGACGACCTGGCCGGGCTGCGCGCCGGATGGCCGGCGAGCTGGTCGCTGCCGACCGACGTGACGGACGACCGGTTGCACGGCGCCTGGCTCGGCCGGGCGGTCGGCTGCCTGCTCGGCAAGCCGGTGGAGAAGATTCCCCGCGCGGGCATCCGGGAGATCCTCACCGCGACCGGCCGGTGGCCGTTGCGCGACTGGTTCACCGCGAAGGGACTCCCGGCCGACGTGGCCGCCCGCTGGCCGTGGAACCGGCGCAGCGCGCCGACCAGTCTCGCCGAGACCATCGACGGGATGCCCGAGGACGACGACCTGAACTACGCGCTGCTGGCCCTGCGTGTGCTGGAGACACACGGGCGGGACTTCACCAGCGCCGACGTGGCCCAGGCGTGGCTGGACTGGCTGCCCGGCGGGCGGGTCTTCACCGCCGAGCGGGTGGCGTACCGCAACCTGCTGCTCGGGTACGCGCCACCGCAGAGCGCCCGTCGGCACAACCCGTTCCGGGAGTGGATCGGCGCGCAGATCCGCACCGACGTGTACGGCTGGGTCAACCCCGGCCGGCCGGACCGGGCCGCCGAGCTGGCGTGGCGCGACGCCGTCGTCAGCCACGTCCGGGGCGGGGTGCACGGTGCGCTCTGGGCTGCCGCCCTCGCCGCCGCCGCGCCGGTCGCCGACACCGTGGACGAGGTGTTGGACGCCGCCGAGGCGGTGCTGCCGCCGCGCAGCCGGTTCGCGGCAACGGTCCGCGAGGCCCGCGCGCTCGGCGCGGAGACCGACGACTGGGAACGCGTGGTCGACGCGCTGTACGCCCGGCACGGCCACCTGCACTGGGTGCACGTGCGCAACAACGCCGCGTTGGTGGCCGCCGCGCTGGCGTACGGGCGCGGTGACCTGGAGCGGTCCATCACGGCGGTGGTCAGCGGCGGCTGGGACACCGACTCGACCGGCGCGACGGTCGGCGCGGTGACCGGAGCGCTCACCGGAGCGTCCGGGCTGCCCGCGCGTTGGGTCTCCCCGCTGCGCAACCGGTTGGCCAGCAGCATCGCCGGCTTCGACGGGATCGGCTTCGACGAACTGGCGAAGCGGACTCTGGCCCTCACGGGGCCGGGAAGCGGCACGGAAGGGAGCGTGGCATGAGCGCGCGCGTGGCGGTGGTGGGCAGCAGCAATCTCGACCTGGTGGTCACGGCGTCGCGGCTGCCCAGCCCCGGCGAGACGGTGCTCGGTGAGAACTTCCGGACCGTGCCCGGCGGCAAGGGCGCCAACCAGGCCGTCGCCGCCGCGCGGGCCGGCGCGGCGTGCGACTTCGTCGGCGCGGTCGGCGACGACGAGTTCGGTACGCAGATGCGGGCGAGCCTCGTCGGCGCGGGCGTGGACGTTCGGGGTCTGCGGACCGTCGCCGGCCCGTCCGGCGTCGCGTTGATCGCCGTCGACCGGGACGCGGAGAACTTCATCGTGGTCGCGCCTGGCGCCAACAGCACGTTGACCGAACTGGACGCCGACGACCGGGCGACGATCGCGGCGGCCGACGTGCTGCTGCTGCAGTTGGAGGTGCCGCTGACCGCGGTGACCCGGGCGGCCGACTGGGCCCGGGCCGACGGCACCACCGTGGTGCTGAACGCCGCACCGGCCGCGGTGCTGCCCGCCGACCTGCTCGACCTGGTCGACGTGCTGGTCGTCAACGAACACGAGGCGGCGGTCGTGGCCGGGGTCGCCCCCGAGGACCCGCCGGTGCTGCTCGACGCCCTGCTGAAGCTGGTGCCCCGGGTGGTGCTCACCCTCGGCGCCCGTGGTGCCGCGTACGCAGATCGGCACGGTCTGCGGATCGCGGTCCCGGCGCCGCGCATCGACGCGGTGGACACCACCGCCTCCGGTGACGCGTTCACCGGCGCGCTCGCTGTGGGCTGGGCCGAGCGGGGCGGCACCAACGACGAGGACGCCGTCACGGCGAGCCTGCGCTGGGCGTGTGCCGCCGGCGCGGCCTGCGCCCAGCGGCCCGGAGCATCCACCGCCCTGCCCGAGCGGCCGGCCATCGACGCCCTCTACGACGCGACCTACCGAGGTGCACCGTGAGCTTCAACCCGTACGTCCCGCGCCCGATCGACCGGCCGACCGAGGTGCCGTTGGGCGGGCACGCCGACCTGAGCACGCTGGACGAGGCGAAGATCTTCGCCGCGCCGGCCGACCCGGCGGACTGGCCGGCGTGGCGGGAGCAGATCGCCCGCTGGCGCGTCGACGCCCGGGACCGGATCGGCTACACCGGCACCCACTACGACGAGATCGCCGGCGACTGCTTCAGCGTCTGCCTCGCCTGGCTCTGGGACGAGGCACTCTACGACCACGAGCGCGGCGTCTTCACCGTCGACGAGTTCCTCGACGCGGCCGGGCGGGACTTCGGTGGCTTCGACGGGGTGGTGCTCTGGCACGCGTACCCGGTGATCGGCCTCGACGACCGCAACCAGTTCGACTGGTACCGGGACGTGCCCGAGCTGCCCGAGGTGGTGCGCGCCTTCCAGGAGCGCGGGGTGCGGGTCTTCGTCGACTACAACCCGTGGGACACCGGCACGCGGCGCGAGCCGGGCACCGACGCCGAGGAGGTCGCGGCGCTGGCCGGCAAGCTCGGCGTCGACGGCGTCTTCCTGGACACCCTCAAGGAGGGCGCGGGCGAGCTGCGCGCCGCCCTGGACGCCGTCCGCCCCGGCCTGGTCCTGGAGGGCGAGAGCCGGGTTCCGTTGGCCCGCATCGCCGACCACGCGATGTCCTGGGCGCAGTGGTTCGCCGACTCCGAGGTGCCCGGCGTGCTGCGGGCGAAGTGGTTCGAGCGGCGGCACGTGCTGCACCACACCCGGCGCTGGCACCGCGACCACCTCGACGAGCTGCACTCGGCCTGGCTGAACGGCGTCGGCGTCCTCGTCTGGGAGAGCGTCTTCGGCGTCTGGGTCGGCTGGAACGACCGCGACCGCGCGGTGTTGCGGGCCATGCGCCGGGTGCAGGCCAGCCACGCGGCGTGGTTGCGCGCCGAGGACTGGGTTCCGCTTGCCGACCACCCCGGCGAGGGCCAGGTGTACGCGTCCCGCTGGACGCACCACGACGCGCCACTGTGGACGGTGGTGAACCGGGGCGCCGACCACGACGGGCCGTGGCTGGCCACCGACCCGAGCGCCGGCCGACGCTTCGTCGACCTGGTCACCGGTGCCGAGCTGACCGTCACCGAGACCGCCGACGGTCGACTGGCGGTCGGCGGGCCGCTGCCCGCCGGCGCGATCGCGGCCGTGGTGCCCGGCGTCGACGCCGAGCACCGCCACGAGCCGCCGACCGGTGACCCGTCCTTCCCGGCCCGCGCCGCGGTGCGCGTCCGCACGCCGTGGGCACCCCGACCGCGGGTGCCGTCGGGCCTGGTCGCCGTCGAGGGCGGCCGGCACGACCTGGTCGTCCGGCACCGGGTGCGGGAGACCGGCCTGTACGGCGAGGCGCCCTACGTCGACGAGTGGAAGCCGCTGCCGCCCCGGCTGCACCACACCGGCACGCTGCGGCGCAGCGTCCGGCTCGGCCGGTTCGCCATCGCCACCCACGAGGTCACCCACGGCGAGTACGCCGAGTTCCTGCGGGCCACCGGCTACCGACCGACGCGTCCCGAGCGGTTCACGGCGGGGCGCGGACCGGCCGACGCACCGGTGACCGGGGTGGAACTGGCCGACGCACGCGCGTACGCGGCGTGGGCCGGGCTGCGTCTGCCCACCGAGGACGAGTGGCAGGTTGCCGCCGAGGCGGGGCTGCTCGTGCGGCGGGAGCCGCTGGTGTGGAACCTGACCGAGAGCGAGCACTCCGACGGTCGTACCCGCTTCGTCATCCTCAAGGGCGGCGCCGACCACCGGGCGGAGGGCTCCGACTGGTACCTCGACGGTGGCCCGCAACCGGCCGACGTGTCGGTGAAGCTGCTGCTGACCGGCGCCGGGCTCACCCGCTCCGACCAGGTCGGCTTCCGCTGCGCGGCCGACCTGCCCGACGCGGCGGAGGTGACCCGGTGACCGCTCCCCTGGACGGGGTCAAGGTCATCGACCTGGCCACCCTCTTCGCCGGCCCGCTCGCGGCGGCGTTCCTCGGCGACTTCGGCGCCGACGTGATCAAGGTGGAGCATCCGGCCAAGCCGGACCCGTCGCGGGGGCATGGGCCGGCCCGCGACGGAGTCGGACTCTGGTGGAAGGTGCTCGGTCGCAACAAGCGGACCGTCACCCTCAACCTGTCCGACTCCGACGGTGCCGCGCTGCTGCGCCGGCTGCTCGCCGACGCCGACGTGCTGGTGGAGAACTTCCGCCCCGGCACCCTGGAACGGTGGGGGCTCGGCCCGGCCGAGCTGCACGCGGTCAACCCCCGGCTGGTGATCACCCGGATCAGCGGGTTCGGGCAGGTCGGCCCGTACGCCCGCCGGCCCGGCTTCGGCACCCTCGCCGAGGCGATGAGCGGCTTCGCGGCGGCCACCGGGGAACCGGACGGCCCGCCGACGCTGCCCCCGTTCGGGCTGGCTGACTCGGTGAGCGCGCTCGCCGCCGCGTACGCGGTGATGCTCGCCCTGCGGGCCCGGGACGTCACCGGCACCGGGCAGGTGGTCGACCTCGCCATCATCGAACCGATCATGGCGATGCTCGGACCGCAGATCACCTGGTACGACCAGCTCGGCTACATCCAGCCCCGGCTGGGCAACCGGTCCAACAACAACGCCCCGCGCAACACCTACCGGTGTGCCGACGGGCGCTGGGTGGCGGTGTCCACCAGCGCGCAGAGCATCGCCGAGCGGGTGCTGCGGCTGGTCGGCCGAGCCGAGCTGATCGACGAGCCGTGGTTCGCCACCGGCAGCGGCCGGGCAGCGCACGCCGACGAGCTGGACGCGGCGGTCAGCGCCTGGGTGGCGCAGCGGGACCGCGACGAGGTGGTGGCCGCGTTCGAGGAGGCGCAGGCCGCCGTCGCGCCCGTCTACGACGTACGGGACATCCTCGCCGACCCGCAGTACACGGCACTGGGCACCGTCCGCACCGTGCCGGACGAGGAACTCGGCGAGGTACGGATGCAGAACGTGCCGTTCCGGCTCGACGCCACACCGGGGGAGATCCGGCACGCCGGCCGGCGGCACGGTCAGGACACCGACGCCGTGTTCGGCGCGCTCGGCCTGAGCGCCGACGAGCTGGCCGCGCTGCGCGAGCGGGGTGTGCTCTGATGCTGCTGAGCTGGCTCTACGTACCCGGCGACCGCCCGGACCGGTTCGCCAAGGCGGTCGCCTCGGGCGCCGACGCGGTCATCCTCGACCTGGAGGACGCCGTGGTCGCCGGGCGCAAGGCGTACGCCCGGGAGGCGGTCGCCGAGTTCCTCGCGGAGGCGCACCCGGTGCCCGTGCAGGTCCGGGTCAACGAGCTGACCGGCCCGGACCTCGACGCCGACGTCGCGGCGGTCGCCGGTCGGCCCGGGTTGGCCGGGCTGCGGCTGCCGAAGGTCGAGTCGGCCGCGACGGTGGCCGCCCTCGCCGAGCGCGTCGACGCGCCCCTGCACCCGCTGATCGAGTCGGCGCTCGGGCTGGAGTTCGCGTACCCCATCGCCTCCGCCCACCCCGCGGTGGCCTCGATCGGGCTCGGTGAGGCCGACCTGCGCTCGGACCTCGGGGTGAGCGACGACGACGGCCTGCTCTGGGCACGCGGCCGGGTGGTGGTCGCGGCCCGCGCGGCCGGTCTGGCCCCGCCGGCGATGTCGGTGTACGCCGACGTCGTCGACGTCGCCGGCCTGGCCGCCTCGTGCGCGGTCGGCCGGCGACTGGGCTTTCTCGGTCGCGCGGCGATCCACCCGCGTCAGCTTCCGGTGATCGTCGAGGCGTTCCGGCCGGTCGACCGGGAGGTGGCTCGCGCCGAGGAGTTGCTGGCCGCGGTGGCCGAGGCGCAGCTGCGGGATTCGGGGACCGTGGTCCTGCCCGACGGCCGGTTCGCCGACCGCGCGATGGTGGCCGCCGCCCGGCGTACCGTCGACCTGGCCGCCCGCTACGCGGCTTGAGCGTCGCCGGCCGGCTCATCGCGCTCGCCGACCGCCGGGGGCGTCTGCGTCGGCCGCGTTTTCGCCGGCCCGTCTTCACGGGCTACATTCCCGCCGGTCGCGTCTGCGTCGGCGGGTTGAGGCCGTCGAGCCGGGTGAGGTCGGCGGTGCCGTTGCGGACCACGGCCACGGCCAGCGCGACGGTGGTCGGCTGGACCCCGCTCCGCTGCTCGGCGATGGCCACCCGCACCGACTGCTCCAGGTGTGCCCGCAGGTGCCCGGCCAGCAGACGGTGGAACGGCTCCCCGGTGGCCGACCGCAGTGCCGTCACCTGCTCGGCGGTGACCATGCCCGGCATGTCGTGCCCCTCGTGCGGATTGGTCGTCGGCGCGCCGGCCTCGGCCAGCAGGTGGTGGGCGCGGTCCAGGTCGGCGCGCTGGGCGGTCGCGACCTGGGCGGCCATTCGCCGCCAGGCCGCGTCGGTCGTGCGCGCCGGCACCAGATCGAGGACGGGTAGCAGACGTTCGGCCATGGCCGCCGTCAGTTGCAGCCAGGCGATGTCGGTCGGGTTGAACGACCCCGCCGTAGCCGTGGGTGTCGGCGCGATCGTCGCCGCCGGCGCGGTCGTGGGTGGGGTGGGGGCGCTGCCCGCGTCCCGTGCCCCGGTGCCGCAGCCGGCGACGAGCAGCACGGCGACGAGCAGGGTGGACGCCATCCGCTGGCGCATCCGACCTCCTTTCCGCCCGCGGCGGCGGGCCCGGCGTGACCGGGCCCGCCGCCGTGGTGTGTGCCGGTCGGATCAGATCGGGCGACCGTCGTGCCCGCACTTGATGACGGGACGGATGCAGTCCTGGACGCGGCGGGCCATCTCGGCCACCGGCCAGGCGTTGAAGAAGTCGCCGTGCATGGTGTAGCCCGGCCCGGAGGCCAGCCGGAACCGCGACGGGTCACCGGTGACCGGGTACCTCAACACCTGCCGCAACTTCGGCACGTGCACCGGGTGGGTGCTCGGGCAGGCCTGGTTCACCGGGTACGCCAGGTGGCTCTTGTGATCCGGGGAGTCGAGGTCCCGGCCGTTCCAGCACTGCGGGAAGTCCAGGTACGACTCCAGCATGGTGCCCGACGGGCAGTTGACGAAGTCCTTCGACGGGGGCACCTGCCCGGCGTGCAGGCAGGACCAGCGGGCGATGCTGTCGTTCGGCCCGGTGGCCTTCGCGTTACCGGCGACGAGGCGCAGCCCCTGCGGGAACGGCTGGGTGTTCGCGACGACATCGGCGCGTACGCCCTCGCCCAGGTAGTAGAACGTGGCGATGGCCGGCTCCACCGCGACGTTGTCCTTGTACAGGGTCGGCACCCAGTACGACGAGACGTCCACCCGGGGGTTGCAGGTGGTGGGCGAGTTGACCAGGTCGGGCAGGGTGGTGTGGGCGTTCGTCACCGTGCTGCCGAAGAAGCTGTGCAGGTGCGAGGCCCCGGGCAGCCCGGGGAAGACGATCGGATCGTCCGGCAGGCGGTGGCTGTAGGTGCAGTCGGCGGGGAACTCGGCGACGCGGATGACGTTGACGCCGAAGTCGCCGTCGGCCCGACCGGGGGCGGCGTCGGCCCGGTCGGTGGCGGACACCAGGTACGTGCCGAGTAGCACCAGCAGGGCGCCGATCGCCGTGGCGAGGCGCAGTCGGCGGGGGATGCCGGAGAGGGGTGCGGCCCTGTCCATCTCGTGACTCCTGTCGGGGGGCGGGTCAGGGACAGCTCCGGCGCCGCCGCCGAAGACATCGGAGGGGTGTCCCTGGCCAGACTGGGTGGTGGCCTGTCGAGCCGATGCGAGAGAGCGCTCTCACTGCTCCCCAGCCTCAGGCCGAAGTCGACAATTGTCAATACGTGCCGCAGTTGGTGGAAATGACGACGAAGGGCCGGGCCCCGGTTGGGGTCCGGCCCTTTCGGTGTGTGGGTGTGGGTCAGCTGGTGGAGTAGCCGCGGGTGGCGATCCAGTCGGCGAGGTGCTCGATGCTGATCCAGTAGGAGGCGGTGTCGGGGTTGGCGGAGTCGGCGATCTTCACGGTGTTGCCACCGTCGCGGTAGCCGACGACGCTGATGTAGTGCCCGCCCTCGAACGAGTGGGTGTTGCCGTCGGTGTCGGTGCTGGTGCCGGCGATGTTGGCGACCACGGCCCGTCCGTCGTCGACGGTGGTGACGATGTCGGCGCGCAGCTTGTCGGTCTGCGTGGCGTCGGCGTTCGGGTTGGGGATCTCGACGGAGTGGTAGGCGTTGGGCTTGCCGGTTTCCTTGTTCAGCACGGGGGTGATGTCGTTGATGGAGTTGGTGCCGGCCTCGGTGGTGCCCATTTCCTTGGCCATGTCGTCGACGTTGATGTTCTTGCCCTGTACGGACAGGGCGTTGCGGGTGGCGGCGGGGCCGCAGTAGTAGAAGTTCGGCTGGGCTTCGTAGCGCACGGCCAGTTCCCGCTCATCGCTCTTGCGGTCGGTCTGGGTGTGGGTGCTCGGTGTGGTCGGCGACGCGGCGTAGGCGGCGGTGACGGGGCCGGCGATGGCGCCGCCGGTGAACGCGAGGCCAGCGGCGGTCAGGGCGGTCTTACGGATCAGATCGGTACGCATGATGGCGTGCTCCTCTGCCTGTCGGGGGATACCGCAACGGCCGTGCCACGGGGGGTGCGTGCCGGTGCGGGGGAAGTTCAAGGGGAATCTGCCCGGCGACCCAAAGGGGGGGCCGGCGTCGGGACAGGATGTAACGGTCCGCAGCGGCGGATCATTCCGCCAGGCTGTCGGGCCTGTGGTGCTCGGTGGTGCCGGGGGATGTACCTGGCCCTCGTGCCCGGCCGGGGCCGCGGGCTCCGTTGAGCGTGATGCCGGTCAGTCATCTTGATGCCGGTGTGGCATCACGATCACTGAGAGATCCTGCCCCGCATCCCGCGACACCCCACCGGTGGACAGCACCGGACCGGCGGATCATCGCGCCACCTGCCCGGCCGGTCATGCTCCCGGGGGGTAACCCGGGGCGGTCAGGCCCATGTTCCCAGCGACCGCCCGCACACCAGCGACCGAAGTCGCGGTGGCATGCCAGGTATAACGACCCCGCCCGGCCCCCGATTCCACCACCGCGATGCCACCCGTCACTCGACACCCCACCCCAAACCCGACACCACACCACCCCACGCCCGATCCCCGAACCGGACATCTCGCTCGCACGGCGCAGCCGGGCATCCAGGAGCCGTGCCTGTCGGGGAACCCACGATCGTGCTCAATCCGGGAAAGAGGCCCCAGCCCGCGATGACGAGGGCACTACATCCTGGATCGAGCACGATCACGGCATGGGGGCCGGACGCGCCGGTGGGGCGGCCCGACCTGTCGGACCGCCCCACCCGTGCATCGACGGCGCAATCAGAACCCGAGGGCACCCCGCCCGCCGACGACCGGCAGTCGCAGCTCACTGTCGTTCGGCGCGACCCGCAGCTCGGTGCCGCCCAACGGCAGCAGGGTGTACTCCTGGTCGCTGGAGAACACGACCACGCCGATCCGGTGGCCCGCCGGGAAGATGTAGTCCTTCGGCTCCATGGTCCACCGGTAGTCGTACAGCTTGCCCTGCTTGACCGGCTCGGTGCGCGCCGCGCTCTTGCGGTTCTGCGGGTCCATCCAACCGCGGGTCACCACGGTCGGCGCGACGGTCGAGCCGGCCGGGCCGTAGTCGACCAGGTACGCGGTGAGGTTCGCGTCCGGCTTGTTGTCGATCGCCATCCGCAGCCGCATTTCCGGGCGTCCGGAGATGCGCACGTTCTGCGTCAGCGCGGGGGAGCGGTACGCGAGCCGGTTCGCACTCGCCTCGTCGGGGTTGGCCACCATGGTGTCCGGGTGGATCGTTCGGCCCTCGTCGACGAAGCTCTGCTCCACCTTGGCCTTCGACGGCCGGCCCGTGGTGAGCGCGCCCGGCGCGGTGGCGTCGGTCGCCGCGAAGTTCAGCCCGACCTCACGCGCGGCCGGATCCGGCCAGTTGGCGTACGTGGTGTAGGCCCGGTCCTCACGCTGGAGCACCGCCGTCGGCTCGTCCATGATGCCGTTGCGCACGTTCCACAGCCAGAAGTCGAACCAGCGGTTCTCGGTCTGCTTGTAGGTCCACGTCTGACCGCTGGGCAGGGTCACCGACGCGCTGCTGCCCGGGCCGCCGTGCCCGCCCTGGTGCAGCCAGATCTTGCGGGGTACGTCGCGCTTGGCGAGCTCGTCCCACCAGCCGGCGAAGTGCTCGGTCTTCACGTTCCAGTCGTTGAGGCCGTGCACGACGAAGACGCTGGCCTTGACGTTGCGGGCGTCGAGGTAGTCGCGGTCCCGCCAGAACGACGAGTAGTCGCCGGTGACCCGGTCCTGCTTCTCGGTGATGTCCGCGATCTCGTCGGCGCAGCGTCCCTCGGCCCGCTCCTGCCCGGCCGTGTACTGGGCGAGGATGTCGAGGTCCTCACCCTGGAACGTGCCGGGGGCGACGACCAGGCCGTTGGCGCGGTAGTAGTCGTACCAGCTGCTGATCGCGGAGACCGGCACGATGGTCTTCAGTCCCTTGACCCCGGTGGTGGCCACCTGGTTGGGCAGCGTCCCGTTGTAGGAGACACCGGTCATGCCGACCGCGCCGGTGGTCCAGCCGGCGGTGACCGGGGCCCCGTTCGCGTCGTACCCCTTCGCCCGGCCGTTGAGCCAGTCGATGACGGCCTTGGTGCCGAGCGTCTCCGCCTGGTCGCCGCTGGTCGGGCAGCCGTCCGAGTCGCCGGTGCCGATGCTCTGGCCGAGCACCACCGCGTACCCGCGTGGGACGTAGTAGTCGTCGAGCGAGCCGGGCAGGTTGGCCTTCGCCTGGGCCCGCTGGGCGTCCACGTCGAGCGCCCGCAGGCCGGAGGCGTGGGTCAGCCCGTTCTGCGGCAGGTCGTCGACCAGCACGCTCGGGTACGGCACGTCGCCCCAGGTGCCCTTGCGGTACGGGCTGTGCTCGAAGATGACCGGCACCTTGAAGCCCTGGGTGGCGGTCTCCCGGGGTCGGGAGATGTCGATCGCGACCCGGTCGGGTCGGCCGTCGTGGTCGCTGTCCACCGGGGTCTGGACGAACACCCGCTCCTCGATCGCGTCGGCGAGCGAGAACACCGGTTGGGTCATGCCGTCACTGACCACGATGCCGGTGGGCGTGGTGGTCGTGGGCGGTGCCGCCGCCGCGGTGGGGGCTGCGCTCAGGACCAGGGCGCCGGAGACACCGACGCTCAGTAGTGCCAGATGGCGGGGTCGACGCATGCGCGTCTCCCTTCGGTCGGGCTGGTTGCCGGGGGTCGGCAGGGGCGAATCTCGAAGATCCATTCGTGGTCATGCTAGGTGCGGGTGGACGTCCCGTCGATCCCCGACGGCCCGGTCGGAGGGCGGGGCGAGCGTCGGCAATCGAATCGACATCGAACCGGACCCGGCGTCGACACACGGCGGAAATCCCGCTCGGACCAGCAAAAATTGCTGCGCCCACAAACCTCCGAAGATCTCGTACGCAGTCCTATGATCTTGCATCAAGTCGCCCAGGAGGCGCATTTGTCCACATGAGACAGGGGGCGAGATGCTCAGGAAAACGCGCTGGCTGCTGGCCGTCGCCGTCACCGCCACGGCACTGACCGCCGTGCCGGGCGGCACCGCCGCAGCCGGCCCTGGCGGTGCCGCCCCGACCGACACACCCCACGCCTTGGCCAACGGGAAAGCCCACACCGTCACCCTGCTCAGCGGGGACGTGGTGACCGTGCGCAGCAACGGATCGGGTTGCCCGCAGGCCACGGTGCGACCGGTCGACGCGAACGCGGTGATCCACCAGAGCTGCGGCCCGGACGGCCACCTGCACGTGATCCCCGCCCGCTTCGCGTCGCAGATCGGCTCGACCCTCGACCCCGACCTCTTCGACGTCACCGCGCTGCTCGCGGACGGCTACGACGACGAGAGCACCGCGCAGTTGCCGGTCATCGTGCAGCCCGCCACCGCCTCCGCCCGGGTGGCCGCGCTCGGCGACGCGTGGGCGCTGCCCAGCATCGGCGCGGTCGCCGGTCACGTACCCAAGACGAGCCCGGCCACCGCGAAGCGCGCGACCGACTCGCTGCTCGCCGGCGCGAAGAAGGTGTGGCTCGACCGTAAGGTCCGCGCCACCGCGCTGACCGGCGGCCAGCACGGCAACCTGGACCCCAACCTGGGGCAGATCGCGGCGCCGCAGGCGTGGAAGGACGGCTACACCGGCAAGGGCGTGAAGGTCGCGGTGCTCGACACCGGCGCCGACTTCACCCACCCGGACCTGGCCGGCCGGGTCGCCGAGCGGGCCGACTTCACCGCCGAGGGCGGTGACGTCGTCGACCACAACGGCCACGGTACGCACGTCGCGTCGACCATCGCCGGCACCGGCGCGGCCGCCAACGGTCAGCGTCGTGGTGTGGCACCGGACGCCAAGCTGGTGATCGGCAAGGTCCTCGACGACCACGGCTACGGCGACGACTCCGGCATCATCGCCGGCATGGAGTGGGCCTCCACCCGGGCGGACGTCATCAACATGAGCCTCGGCGGCGGCGAAGCCGACGACGGCAACGACCCGCTGTCCCTCGCGGTCGACGAGCTGAGCCGGCAGACCGGCGTACTCTTCGTCATCGCCGCCGGTAACAGCGGATCCTCCATCTCCTCGCCCGGCTCCGCCGCGAGCGCGCTCACGGTCGGCGCGGTCGACCGAGACGACAAGCTCGCCGACTTCTCCAGCCGTGGACCGCTGTTGAACAACCACGCGGCCAAGCCGGAACTCGTCGCGCCCGGCGTCGACATCGTCGCGGCCCGCGCCGCCGGCACCAACCTCCAGGACCCGATCGACAGGTACTACGAGGCCAGCAGCGGCACGTCGATGGCATCCCCGCACGTGGCTGGCGCCGCCGCGCTGCTCGTCCAGCGGCACCCCGACTGGACCGGCGAGAAGATCAAGGCCGCCCTCGTCGGCGCGTCCGACCCGCTGACCGGCATCGACCCGTACGCCATCGGGGCCGGCCGCCTCAACGCGGCCCGTGCCCTCGGCGGACCGACGAGCGACCAGCCGGTGGTCAACCTCGGCACGTTCGCGTACCCGCAATCCGGGACCAGCGAGACGAAGCTCAGCTGGACCGGCGGGTCCCCCCCGGCAACGAGCGCCCTCGACCTCGACGTGTCGATCGTCAACCACGACGGCCAACCGGTGCCGCGTGGCGCGGCGTCGCTGTCGACGACCCGGGTGACGCTCAAGCGCGGCGTCACGGCGGGGGCGACGCTGCGCCTCAACCGTGCGGCGTTGTCCAACCGGCCGGGCTTCTACGTCGCCACCGTCACCGCCCGTGTGGGCCGTAAGGTGGCCGCGACCACGCCGGTGAGCTTCTACGTCGAGCCGCCCAGCTACGACCTGACGATTCGCACCAGGCCGCTGCCCGGCCTGCGGGACGGCGCGGATTCCTGGGTCAAGGTCATGGTCGCCAACCTCACCGACCCCCTGCTCTACTACCGCGGGGTCAACGGCACCCCCGGGGACACCTTCACCCTGCGGGTTCCGGCCGGCCGATACTCGGTGCTCGGCTCCTCCGTGGCCTACTACGTCGACAGCGACGTGCGGGAGAGCACCCTCGCCGCCGCCGGTGACCTGGATGTGCACGGCGCCCGCAGCGTGACTCTCGACCCGGCGCAGGCCCGGCCGGTCACCGGAACCGTCGACGGGGTGCCCACCAAGCCCACCCGGATCGACTTCACCACCGTCCACACCTCGGTGAACGGCCTGTCGTGGTGGGATCAGATCAGTGGCTTCGGGGTGGCGACGGCGCTCCGCAGCACCGCGATCCCGACGCCCGCCATCGGGTCCCGGCGCACCTGGGCGGCGGTCAACCTGGACTCACCGACCGGGACCGCCAAGCCGTACCGCTACAACCTGGTGCACGAGTACGTCGGCGGGGTGCCGGCCGACCCGTCGTTCCGGGTGAACCGGGCCGAGCAGGCCCGGCTGGCCCGCATCGACGAGCGGTTCCACCAGACCGACGCACCGGAGATGCCCACCCAGTTGCTCCGCTCGGGCGCGACTCCGGACGGGATCGCGGTCACCCAGACCGACGAGGGCCCGAGGCCGCCGGCCCGGACCTCCTACGTCTCGCCTGAGATTGTGTGGGCCGACACCGGTATCTACGGCGGCCTGCCGGCCATGGAGGCACCCCGGCAATACCTGCCGGGCAGTCGGCAGTCGAAGATCTGGGCGCGGCAGCCGCTGCACTCCGACTGGTACGACGACCCGGCCGGCGCGGAGTGGACCTGCGCTTCCGCACCGTCGCGGACCCGGGGCAACCTGCACATCGACCTGGTGTCGCTGACCGACCAGCACCAGCGCGCCGACTGCCTGCGCGGCGAGGCGATCGGTGTGAAGCGCACGCTGTCGCTGTACCGCGACGGCAAGCCGGTCGACGAGCGCAACGGCCCGTACGGCGACTTCACCGTCGGGCAGTCGATGGCCGACTACCGGGTGAACCTCGACATCGACACGAGCCTGATCCTGCCGATCTCGACCATGGTGAACACCTCGTGGACGTTCCGGTCCGCCGGGCCGGACGGGACTCAGAGCGTGCCGTTGCCGCTGCTCGCGCTCGACTACGCCCTGCCGATGGACGACGACAACCACCCGGTCGGTGGAACGGCCGAGCTGGCCGTCCGGCAGGCACACGGCGTGAAGACGCAGAAGGTGACGTCGATGCAGGTCTGGACGTCGACCGACGACGGCGTCACCTGGACGGCGACCCGGGTCACCGGCAACGGTGACGGCTACCGGTTCGAGCTGCCGAAGGCCACCTCCGGGCAGGCCGTCTCGCTGCGGGTGAAGGCCGCCGCGAACGGTGGTAGCGGCATCGACCAGACCATCATCCGGGCGTACCACGCCGGCTGACGGTCAACCCGCTGGTGCGGCCCGGCCCCCAACCGGGCCGCACCGGCGACGCCACCTGGCGACGTGGGTGGACGCTCTACCGGACGATGACCGGCTGGCCGACCACTGACATCCGGCGGTACCTGCTGGGCTGCGGCACCGTCGCCGGTCTGCTCTTCCCCGCGCTGTCGTTCGGGCAGGCGTTCACCCGGTCCGGATTCGACCTGCGCCGGCACGCGTTGAGCTCACTCACCCTCGGTGACCTCGGGTGGGTGCAGGTCATCGCGTTCGTGGGCACCGGCGTGCTGGCCGTCGCCTTCGCGATCGGCCTGTGGCGGACGCTGCGCCCGGGTCGGGCCGGCACGGTGGTGCCGGTGCTGGTCGCCGTCTACGGGGTGGCGATGGTCGGCGGCGGGATCTTCGTCCCCGATCCCGCGCTCGGCTGGCCGCCCGGCGCACCGGCGGGCCTGCCCGAACAGGCCAGCACGGGCAGCATCCTGCACATCGTCTGCGGCGCGGCGGCGTTCCTGTCGCTGAGCGCGGCCGGCCTGCTGCTCGCCCGACGCCTCGTCGTCGAGGGGCGCCGTGCCTGGGCGTTCTCCAGCGCCGCCACTGGTGCCGCCGCCTTCCTGCTCACCGCCCCGCCGTGGAGTGAGGAAAGCGCGAGCATCCGCTTCGCCGTCGCGGCGGTGCTCATCTCCGGGTGGCTCGTGGCGGTGTCGCTGCGAGCACGCGACGAGGTGGCCTGAGCGTCACTGGCCCTCCCAGACCGCCTTCGCCCCGGAGTCGCCGGTGCGGACCACGTAGTACACGGCGATGCCGGCGGCGACCACCGACAACACCTGCAACACCAGGGTCAGCGCCCGAGCGGGGCGTACGCCCTCGGCGGTTCGCGGCGGGACGAACCGGACCAGTGCCACCGCGACGACCGCCAGCCCGATCGTCGCGTAGAGGGTGAGGTCGCCGAAATCCTGGTGCGCCTCCAGCTTCGGGACGAACTCGGGCGTGACCCGGTTGGCGGAGCGCATGCGCTCGAAGAAGGCGTCCCCGGTGAGCTTCGCCATCAGGGCGGAGAGCGGCGCGCCCACGGCGAGCAGCGCCAGCACCCAGCGCGTGTGCGGCCGGACCGGCGCGACGAGCGCGTAGCCGATCGTCAGGAGAGCCAGCAGCGGCACGAACACGACTGCGGCGTGCAGCACGAGAGGGTGGGCGGGAATGCCCAGGAACTCCTCGAACATCGGCGTCTCCTGCGGTGGGATCGGGTGGACGTTGATCGTCCAGCAATCAACGGTCGCAGCGCAACGCGGCCAGGTCGACCACGTCGTGCCGGCCCGCGCCGAGGAGCGCGGCCGCGGCTTCGGTGACCCGCATCCGGCGACACTGCCGTCCGGCAGGGACGTGTGGCACCAGCCCTACGGCGCCGACGAACTGCTGCCGTTCCGGCCCGAGGTCAAGGACCTCGGCCAGACCTTCCTGCCGGACCCGCCGCACGGCTGGAACGACGGGCATGCCGCCTGGAACGACGGCCGGTTCGACCAGTGGGTGCCGAACAAGGGCGTCACGGCGATGACCTACCACACCCGCCAGGACCTGCCCTACCACTACGCGCTCGCCGACGCCTTCACCGTCTGCGACAGCTACCACTGCTCGCTGATGGGACCGACCGACCCGAACCGCTACCACATGTGGAGCGGCTGGGTCGGTAACGACGGCAAGGGCGGCGGCCCGGTCATCACCAACGCGGAGGCCGGCTACGACTGGTCGACGTACCCGGAGCGGCTGGAGCGCAACGGCATCTCCTGGAAGATCTACCAGGACGTCGGCACCGGCCTCAACGCCGCCGGCTCCTGGGGCTGGACCAACGACCCGTACATCGGCAACTACGGCGACAACTCGCTGCTCTACTTCCACCAGTACCAGAACGCGCAGCCCGGCACGCCCCTCGCGGACAAGGCCAAGACCGGCACCGAGGTCCGTACCCAGGGCCGCGACCCCGAGGCGCTGCTCGCCGACTTCCGGGCCGACGTGGAGGCGGGACGCCTGCCGCAGGTCTCCTGGATCACCGCTCCCGAGGCGTACACCGAGCACCCGAACTGGGAACCGGCCTACGGGTCCTGGTACATCTCCCAGGTCATCGACATCCTCGCCGCGCACCCCGAGGTGTGGAGCAAGATGGCGCTCTTCATCACGTACGACGAGGAGGGCGGCTTCTTCGACCACGTGGTCCCGCCGACGCCCCCGCAGACGCGCGAGCACGGGCTGTCTACCGTACCGACTACCAACGAGATCTTCCCCGGCGACGCCGACCACCCGGCCGGACCGTACGGCCTCGGCATCCGCGTTCCGATGATCATCGTGTCGCCGTGGACGCGTGGCGGTTACGTCAACTCGCAGGTGTTCGACCACACCTCGCTGATCAAGTTCCTGGAGGCGCGGTTCGGGCACGGTCGGCCGGACCTGACCGAGAAGAACATTACCCCCTGGCGGCGCGCCGTCGTCGGTGACCTGACCAGCGCCTTCGACTTCCGGCACCCGAACCGGTCCCGCGAGGTCACGCTGCCCGACACCGACGACTTCAAGCCCGACGACCTCGTCCGGCACCCCGACGAGGTGCCGGTGCCCCCGGCCGACCAGCGGCTGCCGAAGCAGGAGCGCGGGGTACGCCCGGCGCGGGCGATCCCGTACACCCTGCACGCTGACGGCCACCTCGACGGCGGTGTGCTCCGGATCGACTTCCGCAACTCCGGCGGCGCCGGGGCGGTCTTCCAGGTACGCCGGGCCGGCAGCACGGACACCCCGCGCAGCTACACCGTCGAGCCGGGCAGGCACCTCACCGACACCTGGGAGGTCGGCTCCGACTACGACCTGTCGGTGCACGGGCCGAACGGCTTCTTCCGCCGGTTCGCCAGCGGTCGGTCGCACCTCGACGTCACCCCCTCGTACGACGAGCGCGGCGGCAAGGTCACCCTCACGCTCACCAACCGCGGGTCGAAGAAGGTCGAGGTGACCGTCCGCGACGGGTACAACTCCCGTCCGGTCAAGGTGTCGCTGCGCCCCGGCGCGACCGAGCGCGCGACGTGGGCGCTCGCCCGCACCCACGGCTGGTACGACCTGACGGTCGGCGTGGCGGGCGACGCCGACTTCGCGTACCACTGCGCGGGTCACGTCGAGAACGGCAGGGACAGCATCAGCGACCCGGCCCTCGGCGGGTTGGTCTAAGCGACGTCGCGTCGCCCGGGTCGCCGACGGCCCGGGCGGCGCGCCTCGGCGCCGCGAGAGGCGGCGGATGTGCGGATGAACGTGATGACTCACAGGCATATTGATGCCGCACAGTCATCACGCTCGTCACGGCACTCACCCGTCGGCAACTCCTCGCACACCGCTGGGTTCCGGTTGACGGGGCCGGCCGATCACGGCACACGCCCGAGGTACGCCAGCATCGTCTCGCGGCTTTTCGGCAGGCCGTACCCGCCGACGAGTTCGGCGACGTTGCCGAACTCCTGACCGTCGATCAGCCACGGCTCGGTCGACCGGCCCAGCACCGTCAACGACCGCTCGCCACCGACATCGGGCAGCCGGGCCGGGTCCGGAGTGGCCGGATCGGCCAGCATCTCCAGCAGGAACGGCACCACGTACGCGCTGGCCTCGAACCGATTGCCCTGGTGGAAGACATTCGTGTAGAGGTCGCCCAGGGCCTCGTCCCGGGTGGCAGGGTCGAGGGAGAGAAGGGCGCGCAGTTGGCCGGGCACGTCGTCGGCCGCCCCGTACGCGTGGCCGAGCCGCGCCCAGTCGATGTCGTCAAGTCCGTCGAGCACGCCCCGATACTTCCCCGCCCGCTGACAGTCGGCGGGCCGGGTCGGTCAAAACTCCTCGTACACCGCAGGGTCCTGGTCAGCGAGCCGCCCGTCCGGGCGACCCAGCGCGCTGATGGCCTCGACCTCGGCGTCGGTCAGCGTGATGCCGAAGACGTCCAGGTTCTCGATCTGCCGCTGCGGGGACGCGGCCTTGGGCAGCGGGATCACCTGGCGGGTCACGTGCCACGCGAGGATGGCCTGCGCCGGGCTGACGCCGTGGGCGGTCGCGATCTCCACGATCGTCGGGTGCTGTTGCAGGTCGTTGCCGTGCCCGAGCGGGCTCCAGCCCTGCACGAGGATCCCGTGCTCACGGTGGTAGTCGATGGCCTCCTGCTGCGGAAAGTACGGGTGCACCTCGATCTGGTTGACCACTGGGGCGACCCCGGTCTCGGCCACCAGCCGGTCGATGTGCTCGGGCAGGAAGTTCGACAGACCGATGTGCCGGACCAGACCGCGCTCGCGGGCCTCGATCAGCGCGCGCCACGCCTGCACGTACAGGTCGGCCTTCGGATTGGGCCAGTGGATCAGGTAGAGGTCGATCCGGTCGAGGCCGGTGCGGAAGACGCTCTCCTCGATGGTGGTCAGCGCCTCGTCGAAACGGTGGTGCCGTCCCGGCAGCTTCGACGTGACGACCAACTCGTCGCGTACGGTCCCGGCCGCGCGGGCGGCCCGACCCACCGCGCCCTCGTTCTCGTAGTTCACCGCCGAGTCGATCAGGCGGTAACCCGCCCGGATCGCCTGACCGATCGAGTCGACCCCCGCCGCGCCGTTCAGCCGGTAGGTGCCGAGCCCGATCGCCGGCAGGGTGGTCCCGTCGGCGGCCGCAAGATGGGGAATCGTCATGATTGGGACCCTACCCGGACGACGTTGGTGGGGTGCAGAACGTCAGTCACGGCCAGGACGTCGGGGGTGGGCCAAAGGCAGGGGCATCGTCACGATGCCGATAAAGACGAATATGAGGAAGAAGTTGATCCAGAAGAGCCCCCAAAAGGACAGCATCAGGATCACACCCGAAGACGTTCGACCGGCATACAGGTTGCCCACGCCGAAGATGCCGAAGAGGCCCAGGATCAGTTCAAGGGCGACGGCAGCACCGGCAGACTTCTGAGGTACGAGGACCGCCTGCGGTCCGACGTACACCGGCTGCATCGGGACCGGAGCGGGATGTTGCTGAGCAACCGGGACCGGTAGGTGTTCGGTCTGCGCTGGCTGCCACTGCTGATAGGGATCAGGATGTGTCACTGCACGAGTCTCGCGTGAGAACGGTTTGCGAGTCACCCGCCGTTTGGTCTCGTGCATCGGACTGCAAGGGCCGTCCCCACGTCCGTGTGGCCACGGAGGAGTAGGACTTCAGCGGGTCAGCGTGTTGCGGGCACCGCCAACAAAGGCGCACCAAGCGGTCGGGTGAAAGGTGAGAGCCGGTCCGCCCGGATCCTTGGAGTCGCGTACGGCGACGATGTCGGGCAGATTGTCGGCGACCTCGACGCAGTCGCCGCCGTTGTCGCCGCTGCGGGTGCTCTTGCGCCAGACGGCGTCGGTCAGGTCAGTCATGCCGCATCTCCCCAGCGATCCGCTTGATCATGTCAGTCGATTCTGCCTCGCCGAGGGCCAGCGCATCCAGCCCCCGCCAGACGCGCTGGTAGGCGGCCAACTCGTCAGGCTTGTCGAGGTACAGCGCCCCGGTCAACGATTCGCTGTAGACCACGGACGGCTCCGGCGCGGCACGGCCTCCCTTGGTCGTCGGGAAGTCGAGGATTACGAACGATCCCGCAACCGCTCCGGGCTGGGGGCCTGCTGCTAGTGGCAGCACCCGGACGCTGACGTTCGGTAGCTCGGACAGCTTGATGAGGTGAGCAAGCTGTTCGGTCATGACCGGCGAGCCGCCAACGCCACGGCGGAGTACCGCCTCAGACAGCACGGACTCGAGCCTGGGAGCTGCTGGCAACCGCCGCGAGAGCAATGCCTGCCGTTGAAGTCGGACCTGTACGGCCCGCTCGCGTTCCTCCTCGCTCAGCATCCCGCCGAGGCGGTAGAGCGCGCGGGCGTACTCCTTGGTCTGCAGGAGCCCAGGGATGAGCGACTCGTCATAACGGCGGAGGTGGGCGGCTGCGGATTCCAGGCCCACGTACAGCTCGAACCAGTTCGGCACCGCATCGCCGTACGCGTGCCACCAGCCCTTCGACTTCGTCTCCACGGCCAGCCCGCGCATCGCCTCGGTCATCTCGGGCGACACCCCGTACAGCTCGCACATCGCCTTGACGTCGAGCACCCGGACCGAGCCCTGGCCGCATTCGAGGCGCCAGATCTTCTGCCGGCTGTATTCGAGGGCTTCGGCGGCGGCGTCGAGTGTCACCCCGGCCTCGTTGCGGAACTGCCGCAGCAGCCGTCCGAGCTGCCGACGCGGCACGGTCGATCCGATGTCGTCAGGCATCCGCACACTCCTTGGTTCCAACACGCAACACTGCGTGACCTGCTCCTGCAACTCCTACGGGTTGCAGCAAAGAAAGTCAATGCACAACGGGGAAATTGCGGTTTAGAACGTTGCGTTTCCACTGCGGACTGTCGCAGGCTGATCACAGCACGGCGGCCGTCCGGTCCCCCCGAACGGCCGCCGTGTTTCCCCGAACCCCTCGCCACTTCGTGCCCGGAAGGCAGGCAGACATGAACGCCAGAAACCAGCGACCAGACCAGTCGAGCCGCGGTGCGACGTACCGCTCCGCCGCGTACACCAGTCTGTTGCCGTGGCAGGTGCGTGAGCGCCGCTTCGCGCCGGTTGGGCTCGGGCGTCGCGGCCTGAACCCCGACGACGTGTACGCCTTCCTCGACCGGGTCGCCGTCGACCTGGCCGCCGTCTACGCGGCTCTCGCCGAGAGCCGCCGCGAGACGGCCCGGATCAAGGGCGCGCTGCGTCGCTGGCAGACCGATCAGGCCCGTGCCCGCAACGAGCGGGACCACACCAGATGAGCCAGCGGTACGTCATTCACCTGCCCGTCGTTGCCACCGACCTGCCCGCCGCGCAACGCCTGGCCCGGGTCATCGGTCGCTGGGTGCTGGTGCTGCCGATGGTGGACCCGGGGGAGACCACCGTCTCCGAGGAGGACCAGCAGTTCCTCCGCCACCGGGTCTTCTGCGACCTGCGGCTGCCCGGCGGCCGGCGCTGCCTCCTGCGCGACGGCCACGACGGCGACTGCTCCCGCCGCTTACGTCGATGAGGGGTGCGAAGCCGGAGATGGGCAGAGCGATCGATCCACGATGGAGCCAGCTGCCCGGGCTGGCGCATCGCGGGCCATCACTCGGCGGACCTGTCCGCCGCTGACGGAAACGACGCGGCGATGCCTTCGCGAAGCGCGGCAGCACGGGCATCGTCGAACCCGGTCAGCAGTGCCTGAGCCTCCCTCCAGTGTTGGCCGGCCTCCTCGGTGCGTCCTGCCGCCGTCAGCGCGGTAGCCAGATGATCCAGTGTCAGGGCGAGTTGCCAAAGGTCCCCGAGTTGTCGGTGTACTGCCGCCGCGCGCAGGTGGAAGGCGATCGCCTCGTCCGCCTGCCCCAGATCCCGGTACGCCTCACCGGCGCCGTCGAGGGCCGTCGCCTCGCGGCTGCGGTCGCCGAGCCGACGTTGAATCGTGGCCGCCCGGTGCACGGCCTCCAGCGCCTCGGCGGGTCGGTCGGAGGCGCGCAGCACCCGTGCGTACTCGACCAGCCAGTGCCTGAGCCAGACCTGGCTCACACCCTCGGCGATGGCCACGGCCGACTCGATCGCGGTAAGAGCCTCGTCGGTGCGGCCGAGTTCCCGCAGGGTCATGCTAAGGAACAAGAGCGAGTTGCCCTCCTGCCCGCGATCGTCGATCTCCCGCTGCACCGCGAGTGCCCGATCCAGCAGCGCCGCCGCCTCGGTCAGCTCATCCAGCTCATATCGGGTCTCGGCCAGGTTGCTGAGCAGCAGGGCCTCCCATCGCTGGTTGCCGAGTCTTTCAAAGATCGCCAGGCTCTCGCCGAAGTGGCTGAGCGCATCGAGGAGCTGACGGTGGCGCAGACCCAGCAACCCGAGCGCGTTGATTGACACTGCTGTGCCGTACTCGTCGCCGATCTCCTGCCGGATGGTCAACGCGGCCCGGTGGTGTTCGGCGGCCTCGCCGAGCTGGCGAGCTTGGAAGTGGGCCTTGCCGAGGCTTTCCAGCGTCTCCGCCTCGCCGTGCCGGTCGCCCAGTGTGCGGGCTGCCGCCAGCCCGATCCGGGCGGTGGTGAACCAGTCTTCGAAGGCGTTCTGGTGCATGAAGACGCTGCGCAGCAGCGCTGCCAGTTGCCAGGCGATCCGCGGTAGGCCGGTCTCGGCGGCTGCTCGGGTGGCCGCCACCAGGTTGTCCCGTTCGGCGTCGAACCAGGCGTCCGCCTCGGCGTCGGCCGCGAAGGCGAGCGGCGTGACGTCGGTCGGCGGGTCCAACGGTACGGTCCGGTAGAACGGCAGAGCACGGGCTAGCGCAGCGTCGACGGTGTGCAGATACCAGTCCAACGCACGGCGCAGCGCGGCTTCCCGATCCTCCGCGCTCTCCAGGTGGCGGACCTGGTCGACCGCGTAGGCGCGCAGGAGGTCGTGGAGTTGGTAGCGCCCCGGAGCGCTCTGTTCCAGCAGGTGCGCGTTGACCAGAGCGTCGAGAGGCTGCCGTACCTGGGTCAGCGGCACACCGGTCAGCGCGGCGGCGGCCGGGGCGCTGAGGTCCGGGCCGGGGTGTAGCCCGAGTAGCCGGAACAGCCGCGCGGACGTCGGGTTAAGGGCACGGTAGGACCAGGCGAAGACCGCCCGCACGGCATCGGACTCCTCGTCCTCCTCGGCGGTGAGGGCGTCCCACAGGGCCGACTCGTCGCGCAGATCCTGAATGAGTTCGCCGAGCGGCATGAACGGCCGGCTCGCCGCCCGCTCGGCAGCGATGCGCAGCGCCAGCGGCAACCGGGCGCAGAGTCGCGCCAACTCGGTCAGCTCGGCCGGGTCGTCGCCGCTTCGGTAGGGCGAGGTGATGTCGCGTAGCAGGGTGACGGCGTCGTCTTCGGTCAAGATGCGCAGCGTCAGCCGTCGACCGCCGTCGCGGGTGGTCAGCCCGGAGAGCATGTTGACCCAGGGTGGGCATCCAGATTCCGGGGGAACTGTCCGGCCTGCTGAACGAGCTCGGCTACATCTGGCCAGAGAGCGACGAGGAACGACTCTTCGAACTGGGCCAGGCGTGGATCGCCTTCGGTGCGGAGGTCGACACCGTCGCGACCGCCGCAGGCCGGGCCGCCGCGATGCTCAGCGACAACCACGGGGAGGCGTTGGAGGCCTTCCGCGCCGAGTGGGCTCACACCGACTCTGCGCCGGAGGTGCTGCACGGGATCGGCACCGGAGCGCGGGCAGTCGGAGCTGCACTCTTGGTGTGTGCCATGGCGGTGCTCGCTCTGAAGATCAACGTCATCGTCCAGCTGACTCTGCTGGCCATCGCGATTCCCTCAGGCCATCGCCACGGCTGGGCCGACCCTGGGCGCCTCGTTGCTGGAGATCCCCATCTTCAAGAAGCTGATCGACATCGCCATCGACTTTTTGATCGGGCAGGCGCTGGAGATCGTCCTTGGGTAGGCGGGGTCGGAAGGCGGGAAGCGAGGCTGCCTCCGGCATCATCGCCAAGGCGGCGTCCGCGTCGATGCGCGAGGCCAGGGAGGTCGGGCCGAAGGCCGTCGGCGACGCCACCAATGCGGCCCGGAGGGCCATTCCCGGGCCCGCCGGCAAGATTCCCCTCAAGCCGCCGCATCCTCGGCACAATCTCGACAGCATCCGGCCGAAGAACCCCTCGAAGGAAGTCAACACTGTCGTATTCCCTGGCACAGACGTCACCAAGGACCTGGACGACATCGGAGCCGGTCGCGCCACCTGGGACCCAGATCGACAGCGTTATCAGGTCAACGGCCGCACCTACGCGGTTGAGCCGAGCGGCACGGTTTTTCCTGAGGCGGGTCCCGGCCTGGCGCAGTTGAACCGCGCCGAGTACGGCGCGTTGAAGGAGTACATTGCCGCTGGCGGCGACATCGAGAAGGCGAGAGCCGCGATGGCCCGCAATCCGTTCCTGACTGAGGCCGCGCAGGAGCGGGCGCTGGATGTCTTCCGCCACCACAAGAGCTACCGGGGGTAAGTGTTGCGCTATCAGATCCACTTCGAGAAGGAGTTGCCCGCAGCCGCCCTTCGCCGGTTCCTCGGCGAGGATTTCGGCATCTCACCCGACGCGGTCTACGTCGGCCGAATCGAGGACCGGGCAGTCGATGACCCTCGGCCGATCGCCATGCTCAATCCTCCGGACGAGGATGAGGGGTTCGGCTGGATCCTGACCGGTGACGCCGAACTCGCCGATGCCACCGGTCAGGGGGAACGGGAGCTGGCGACTACCCTTGCCCGAACTTTCGGGGTGCGGGCGTTGGTCGACGACGGCAGCATTCACCCCGACCGGTGGTTGCTGGTCAGTACCGACGGCAGTAGTGGTCGGGTCGTCACCGACGAGGACGCTGCCGCCGACGGGGACCTGCGGGTCGTGCACGCCCTCGAACCCATCAGCGGCGAGCCGCAACTCGCTGTCGTACCGCCACCAGACTGGGCCCGCGACTGGTGACTGAATAGGCGGGCCGCCGGCGTCCTACCGGTACAGGGAGCCGCCAAGCTCACCACGGTTGACGAAGGGCGTATCCCGAGGTTGTCCTGACTCTGCTTCCGTAGCGCGATGGACCTCGTCGACCAGCCGAAGAACCTGGAGAAGCGCTGCGCGCCGGCCTGGAACGGCTCGGCTACCGCCGCCGTACCGAGAAGATCGACAAGCTGCTCCGGTACGGATTGCACCTCGCCGTGACCAGCGGCCGCCTCCGGTACGACCAGGAGGGCCGCCTCACCCTGGCGGGGCGGGACGGCTAACCCGCCCCGCCCGAGCGTTGGATGAGGTGCTGCACCCACTTGTCGAACTTGCTGCTCGCCCCGCCGAGCAGCCCGGTCAGGTCCTGCTCGGTGACCACTCCGCGTTCGGTCAGCGACATGATGAGGCCGCGCAGCCGCCGGTGGTCGTCGGCGTCGGACGGTTCGACCGGGCCGCCGGTGCCCATGTGCCGTTGCAGGTCCTGAAGGATGTCCATCATCTGCGGCAGGGTCTCGATGATCTGCGACAGGCCCGTCTCGTGTGGGCTCGACGAGCCGCGCAGGTCCTGCAGGGTCAGGGCAACCGACATCGGGGTGACGATGTCGGTGTCGTCGGTCATCGAGTCGATGGCCCGGCCCAGTTGCTCCTTGGCGGTGTGCACGCTGCGCAAGTTTCGGTGGTCGACCAGGATCGTGCGCATCCCCTGCACGTCGAAGGGGAGCTGCTGGTCCTTCGCCATCAGCTGCACGAACGGTTTACGCAGTGCGTGCCGCACGGCCAGCTCGTAGAAGACGTTCGCGTTCTGGTCGGTGAGGTCGGCGATGACCAGGTCGTTCTGGATGATCCGGTCGAGCACCTGTGAGGTGATCAGGCCGGCGCGTTCGATCTCGTCACCCCGGATCGCCTGGAATCCGCGGGGCTCGACCACCGGACGGATGACGTACTCGAGGATCTGGTCGCTGCGCTCGCGGATCTCGGAGCCCTCTGGGCCGATCGGTGCGATGACGAAGCATTCGCGTCGGGTGGGCTGCCCGTTAGCGTCCCCCATGCCGCCCAGCGTAGAGGAGATCGGCAAGCCTCGCTGTCACGCCGGTCGCGCCCCGGCCCGCTCCCGGTCCCAGTGGGCGCGGTGCGCGGCGAGCAGCCGTCCGGCATCGTTCGCCGCGGCGGGATCCACCGGTTCCCGTGCCCACCTGTCGAGCACGGGTGCCATGCCGTCGACCAGGTGTCGGCCGACCGGTGTCAGCCGCGGCTGCGCGGCCAGCACCCGTACGGCCTGGGCGGCGGCCCGGGTCCACCGGACGAACTCGACCTCGGCGTGGTGCCGCGCCGTCCGGTCCCGTTCGACGAACCGTTGCCGGCGCCAGAACCCGGCCACGCCGAGGTGGGCGTAGGCACCGTGCAGGAGACCCTCCAGTGGGCGGGGGTCGGGTCGCCACGGCGCGTAGAACGAGTCGTCCGGGCCGGGCTCCACCAGCGGGAACAGGTCGGTCAGCGCGGCCAGCTTCAGGTGCTGGA
Source organism: Micromonospora sp. WMMD710 (assembly GCF_029626045.1). NCBI lineage: Bacteria > Bacillati > Actinomycetota > Actinomycetes > Micromonosporales > Micromonosporaceae > Micromonospora > Micromonospora sp. WMMD710. The sequence goes on from NZ_JARUBD010000001.1 coordinate 1,384,724, forward strand.
TCTCGTGGGCGAGGGTGACCGCCGCGGAGCGGGAGTCCGGTGGCAGGGACATCGCGACCGCGCCGAACCCGTGGTGGAAGGTGCCGCTGCGGACGCCGGTCCGTGGTGCGACGAGCGGCACCAGCGCGCTCAGCGCCACCGACACCTCCTCGGCGAGCGTCCGGTGCTCGTCGGTGAGCAGGCGCCACGCCCCGCGCAGCCGGTGCTGCCACCGGCCCGGGTCGCGCACGGAACCGGCGATCGGATGGGCGTCGAGCGCCACCGGCACGTGCCGCCACGTGCCGGTGTCCAGCAGCAGCCGCAGCGGCAGCGCGCCGTGGGTGGCACGCAGTGTGGCGAAGGGCCGCCAGCGGTGGTCGGGCGTGTGGTCGTACCCGATCTCGATCCGTTCCCCGGCGCAGCGCACCTCCGCCCGCCCGCCGGCGCAGCGCACGCGGGCCCGGGTGGCCGTGGGGGCGACCCGCAGGGTGCCGAGGCCGGGCAGGTCCAGGCGGCCCGGCGTGGCCGGGTCGAGCGGCACGTCCAGGTCGGCGTCCGCGCGGGCGCGCACCGCCGCGGCGGCGGCGACCGCCGCGAGCAGACCGGGGTACGTCCCGGCGCGGTCGCCCCGGCTCAGCAGCGACGCGGTGCCGAAGGCCCAGGCGGCCACCGGTGGATGGCCCCACGCCACCCGGCGCTGCTCCGGGGTCAGGCCGCCCACCATCCGGTACGCCGCCTCGACCGCCGCCCGGTCCGGATGGTCCACCCGGTGGGTGAGGACGACCAGTGCCCGGACCAGCAGCAGGTTCTTGCTGTGCTGAGCGTCGCGTAGCAGGTCGAGGGCGGACGGCCCGCCCCCGCCCGCGGCGAGGTCGTCGAGGACGCTCCGGGGCAGCCGGTGCCCGGGCGGCGTCACCGTGCCACGCCCCGCAGTGCCGTCACGTCCCGCCGCAGGGTGCGGCGGATGTGCCCGATGAGCCGGTACAGGTCAGCGCAGTACACCGACGGGTTGTCGAAGCCGTTGCCGGCGCGCCACCGGTGCGTGTAGAGGCCGCCGCCGCAGACCTTGTGCAGGTCGCACGCGCGGCACTGCGCGCAGAGCCCGGCCGCCCCGGCCTGCTGGGCCCGGACACCGGGTTGGTCGAGGGCGGCGTCGAAGCTGTCCCGGTCGACGTGCAGGCCGATGCTCCCGGCGCCGGCGTGGGCGGCGCCGAGGGTGTCGTCCATCTCGATCGCCCCGTCGGTCTCCACCACCGCCACGGCGACCGGGCTGAGCCCCACGCCGGACAGGCGGGAGGCGCCGCCGAGCAGAAGCTGGATGATCTCGTCGAAGAGGCGGACCCGGGTGCGGTGCGTGCCGTCGGAATACCACTCGTCGAAGACGGCGGTCAGCCAGTCCGCGTACGGGGCCTGCCGTGGATCGGAGGGCCGGCCGGCGGGCGGCGCCGACCAGGTGCCGTGCGGGAGCAGGAAGTCCACCACCGGCGGCCGGTGGGCCAGCAGGCTGCGGTAGGTGGCCACCGGGTCGTTGCGCAGGTCGACGGTGCACAGCAGTCCGTTGAACAACCGCCGGTACGACCCGGTCAGCCGGTGCAGCGCGGCCTCCACGCGGTCGTGGCTGCCCCGACCGTCCGGCCCGCGCCGGTGCCGGTCGTGCGCGGTGCGGTCCCCGTCGAGGCTGACGCTGACCCCCACGTCGAGGCGGTCGAGCAGGCGGAGGAAGGAGTCGTCCAGCCGTAGACCGTTGGTCTGCACGGTCATCCGCGCGGGCACCGGGGCGGCTCCGCGTCGCAGCAGCTCCACGGCCCGCTCGACGCCGTCCACCCCGGTCAGCAGCGGCTCCCCGCCGTGCAGGACGACACTCACCCGGTCCAACCGGTGCCGTCGGGCGTGCTCGCCGATGCGCTCACCGGTGCGCGCGAGGGTTGCCGCCGTCATCGTGCGAGGTCGGGTCCGCCAGCGCTGGTCGGCCATCGTGTAGACGTAGCAGTGGTCGCAGGCCAGGTCGCAGCGGCTGTGCAGCTTCACCACGAACTGTCGGAAGGGAACCGGACGCCTCGGTGGCGCGGAACGGGCCACCGTGCCGAGTGACGGCCGGTGGCCACCAACGGGTCCGGGCATCAGACGCTCCGCCGTCCTGTCGGTCGCCGGTCGGGCCACCTACCAGAGTGGAGCATACATCGACAGGTGACGTTCCGGGTGCCGCTGGTGACCGGCCGGTGCCCGGGTGGACCCGTCGTACCTGCTCCGGCCGCCGTCCGGGTGTCCGCCCCAGGAGCGGCGGACGGTTATCATGAGCACACTCAGCGGATCTGGCCACCGGTCAATGTCTGGCCCGGCGGTGGGGCCGACCGGGCGCGGCGCGACACGGAGACAGGCGGTGGTCGGGTATGGACACCGGAGATGACGACCTCCGTTCGGAGCTGATCGACCTGACCGGACTGGACCCTGCCGAGCTGGACGCCCTCCCGGGCGGTGTCCTCGTCGCCGCGCTGGGCCGGCTCGACCGCCGCGCCGCGGCCGGCGACCAGTACGCGGCCTTCGAGAGTGCCCTCGATGGCGACGACTGACCCCACGGGCGACGCGGCGACGCGGCGACCCGCACCACCGCCCCGGCCGGGGGGAGACCGATGAACATCAGCAGGGACGAGACAACGGGTGTCGCCACGATCGTCTCGTTCGTGTCACCCGCCGACGACACCGGCCGCAGCAGCGCGGTGGCCAACGTCGCCTGGATCCTCGCCGGCAACGGCAAGAAGGTGCTCGCCGTCGACTGGTGCCCGAAGACCCCTCGGGTCTACGACTTCCTGCGCCCGGTCCAGGTGGACGCCGTCGCGGCGGACCAGAGGCTGGGCGAGGAGCTGGCCGCCGTGCTCACCCCCGCGACGGACGCGCCGCCGGTGCCGCCCGCGACGGTGATCGCGCCGGTGGCGCCCGAGCAGGGCATCCTCTACCGGTACGCGGTGTCCGGCTCGACCGCCACGTTCAGCATGGTCGGTCTCGGCGCCAGCACCGACGGCCTGCCCACCGGGGATGCCGCCCGGATCCGGCAGCTGCTCCAGCAAACCGACTACGACTACGTCCTCATCGACGCCCCGGTGGACCTGAGCGCGCCGGGCATCACCCACAGCGCGGTGCTCAGCGACGTCGCGGTGGTCTGCATGCCACCTCGTCGGCTGTCCGTGCAGCACGCCGCGGGGCTCGCCAAGGAGTTGCAGCAACGGGCCACCGGCGGGATCCGGGTGCTGGCCGCGCCGACCCTGCACGAGTTCCCCGAACCGGGGCACGGTGGCTCCCGCGACTACGTCCGGCAGGCCTTCGCCTGGCTGCTGGAGAAGCCGGCCGGCGACGCCCCCGGCCCCGCCCCGGCGGGAATCGTGGAGGTACCGGCGCACAGCTACGACACGTTCGACGACGTGCTGTCCGTCCTCGCCGACGAGCCCGACGACGCGAACAGCCCGCTCACCGCGTACGAGCGGATCACGGAGTGGATCACCGGGGGTGAGGTGACCCGGGCGGTGCCGGTGCCGGCGCGGATCCGCCGGCGCTACCGGCACGCGGTGCTGCTGGAGCCGGCGGAGAACCTCGGCGACATCGCGGTGGCGTACGACCCGGTCGACCGGCCCTGGGCGGACTGGATCGGCGGGCAGTTGCGCCGGGCCGGCGTCCGGTCCCACCTGTGGGCGGTACGCCCCGGCGCGCAGCCCGACTTCGGGCCGGAGACGACCGTGCTGGCGGTCCTCTCGCCGCATCTCGCGGAGACGGCCGGGACGTCCCTGGCCGGGCTGCGCCCGAACGACGCCGACCTCTCGGCGGAGGTGCTCGGCGTACTGGTGGCCGGCGAGGCGTGGCGGGAGCCGTTCGGCCCCGAGCGGGTCGTCGACCTGCGCGCGGCCGACGCCGTCCGGGCCCAGTCGCTGCTGCTGAGCCAGCTCGGTCTGATCGCCCCCGCGCAACCCGCCGGCGACTTGCGCAACGTGCCGCGCTTCCCGGCGGAGGCGGACCGGCGGGTGCGGTTCAACGTGCCGCCGCGCAATCCGTCCTTCGTCGGCCGGGACGACTATCTGGAGCGGCTGCGCGACCACCTCACCAGCGAGGACGGCCCGGTGACCCTCACCGGTGGGGCGGGGGTCGGCAAGAGTGAGCTGGCTCGGGAGTTCGCCCACCGGTTCGCCTACGACTACGACGTGGTCTGGTGGATCCCCGCCCAGGATCGGGAGACGGTGCAGACCGGGCTCGGGGCACTCGCCAACGAGATCAAGGCGGTGGACAGCACGGGGGCGGCGGAGGCCGCGCTGAAGGCGCTCTCCGCGGCCGACGGCGCCTTCCAACGCTGGCTGCTGATCTACGACAACGCCGACGACGCCGACGTGCTGACCGGCCTTCGGCCGCGTGACGGCGCGGGACACGTCCTGATCACCTCGCGGGACGACGGCTCCTCCGGGCTGCCCTCCCCACTGGAGGTCGCCGCCCTGACCGGCGACGAGAGCGTGGCGATGCTGCGCCGGGTGCTCGGCATCAGCACCGAGGACGCCCGGTCGATAGCGGTGGCGCTGGAGCACCTGCCGCTGGCCCTGCGCCTCGCGACGGCCTGGATGCGCCAACGCGCCCTCGGCTTGGAGCGTGGCGGGGTGCCCAGCCTGGAGGCGGTGGGCCAGGGTGTCCGGGAGCTGCTGGCCGCGCTGGACGGCCAGTCCGACGAGGATCTCGGTGAGCGGATTCCCGGATCGCACACCTCCAGCGTGGCCCGGGTCCTGCGGATCACGCTGGAGGCGCTGCGGGCCACCCCCTTCGGCGAGCTGGCCATCCGGCTGGCCGAGCTGAGCGCCTTCCTCTCCCCGGAGGGCATCGGGCTGCCGCTGTTGCGGTCCACCTCGATGCTGACCCAGCTCGCCGCGGCGTCCGGCTGGGACGCGGACGAGCTGCTGGTCGACGCCGGTGAGGTGGACCTGGTCCTCACGGTCGGCGCCCGCTTCGCGCTCTACGACGTCGACTGGGGGCACGGGTCGGCACTGCGGATGCACCGCGCCATCCAGGTGCTGCTGCGGGGGGCTGTCCCCGAGGCGGAGCGGTGCGAGCGGCACCGGCAGGTCCTGCGGGGCCTCGCCGGCTACGCCCCGACCGACCCGGAGGCCGACGACAACCGCTACGCCCCCGTGTTCGACGAGTTGCAGCAGCACCTCATCCCCGCCGGCGCGCTCGAGTCCGACGACCGGGCGGTCCGGCACTGGGTCGTCAAGCAGGTGCGCCACCTGTACCTGTCCAACGACAGTGACGCCTGGCGTTCGGCGCTGCTGCTGGCCTCGGCGGCGTGCGAGCGGTGGGACGACGGCGACGAGATCGACCAGTTGACCATGCGGATGTTCGTCCAGACCGCGAACCTGCACCGGGCGCTGGGCAACTACCAGGAGGCGTTGGACCTGGACGAGCGGGTGCTCAGCGAGCAGCGCCGCCGCTACGGCCTGCGCCACTTCCGTACCCTGGTCGCCGGCCGCGGTCGCGGCGGTGACCTGCGTGGCCTGGGTCGATTCGAGGACGCCCTGGTGGAGGACCAGGCCACCTTCAAGGGCTTCCGTGAGTTGGTCGGCGACGACCACCCGAACACCCGGATGGCGGTGAACAACCTCGGCATCTCGTTCCTGCTCACCGGTGACGCCCCGGAGGCCCTGCGACTGGCCCGCCAGGAACGGGATCGCCGGATGCTGCTGTTCGGCCCGGAGGACCCGCGGACCTGGCGGGCGTCGTGCCAGGTCGGCACGTGCGAGCGGGAGGTCGGCGCGTACGACCTGTCGCTGGCCACCCTGCGGGAGGCCCTCGCCCGCATTCACGAGCTGCCCACCGGGAGCCTGCTCGACGAGTTGCGGATCAACCGCAGCCTCGCCGTCACCGAGCGCCGCCTCGGGCTGACCATCCCGGCCAAGAAGCGCAGCACCGAGACGTACAGCGGCTACGTCAAGAACCTCGGCGAGGACCACCCGCTCACCCGGGGCAGCCTGCTCAGCCTGGCGACCGACTACTACCGCGCGGGCGATGCCGGGATCGCCGTGAAGAGCGCCATGCGCTGCCTGCGCGGCTACGAGCGGAAACTGGCGCCGGGGCACCCCTTCACCGCGGTCTGCTCGGTCGATCTGGGCCTGTTCCAGCGCGGCATGAAGGAGTTCGACCAGGCCGTCTGGTACGGCGAGCGCGGTCTGCGCTCACTGCGGGCGAAGCTCGGCGACGCGCACCCGTGGACGCTGGCGGCGACCACCGCCCAGGCCGGGCATCTGGCCGCCCGCGGCGACGTGGACGGCGCGCTGCCCATGCAGGAGGAGGCGCACGGGGTCGCCCTGCGCTACCTCGGCCGCTCCCACCCGGTGACCGTGGACGCCGCCGCCAACCTCACGGCGATCCGCGCGTTGCGCGATGGCACCCCGGGCGCCGCGCTGACCGACACCGACATCGACGTGCCGCAGAGCTGAGGGAGTGACCGGTGACGGATCCGGAGTTGCGCGACGCCCTGGTCGAGGAGACGGCCGAGCAGGACGTCCCGGGTTTCCTCAAGAAGCGGGACCTCTGCCGGGGGCTCCTGCTCAGCGGCTGCGGCGTCTACCACGTCGCCCACTACACCACCGGCGTGCTCGACTTCGCGTTGGACGTGTTCGCCCACCCGTCGGCGCCGCCGCCGGACGACGAGGCGGACCCGTCGCAGCGCCGCGACGCGTACCGCCGCGTCGGCGCGCAACTGGTGTACCGGGCCAGCGAGCTGAACCGCCGGCTGGGGGAGTTGCACACCGGCGCGCTGATCCGGACGGTCGTGCAGACCCGCACGGGTCTCGTCTTCTGCAACTCGGTGGTCGGCAACGAGCACGTCGTCGGCTTCGCCGCCGTACCGGGGGCGGACGCCGAGGCGGTGGCCGACCCGAGCCGGGTGAGCGTGGTCGACCAGGCCGCCGCGCACCTCGCCACCGACCTGCGCCGGCTGCTGCGGCAGCAGTCGCAGAATCCCGGCGGCTGGGATGCCGACCCGAACGGCGAGCCGGCACCGGCCGTCGCGTCGGCGGACGACTTCCAGCCCCATCGGACCGGGTCGACGACGCTTGACGGGGCGGTCACCGCGGCGCTGCACCCCGGTGGCCTGCACTACCTGAGCCATCACCGGATGGGTGACCAGGCGTGGGCCGTCGACGTCCTCGGCCACCCCGACCTGGACCAGTTCTTCAACCGGGGGGTCACGGTGGCCGATCGGCGGGACCGCTACCAGCGCCTCGCCGGTGACCTGTCGTTGCTGGCCCTGCAGGTAGGTCGGGATCTGCGGCGGGCCGTCGCCGGGGACGTCACCCGGCTGGTGCTCGACGTGGAGATGGGCGCGGTCTACTACTACCGGCTCTCCCCGGACGACTACCTGGTCGGCGTCACCCTGGAACAGGATTCGGTCGCAGTCGCGGACGCGGAGATGGCGACGGTGGCGCGACGACTCTCGACGGCGGGCTGAACCGCCGCGCCGATCCACGCGGTTCGTGATTGAGACGGTCGGCCGGTGCCGATATCCTCATTTCGGATCAACGGGGTTCGACGTGTCGGTTGGGTGGCCGTGACCGTACTGGCGAGATCAGCGGCCGTGGTCGCCGCCGCCCTGGCCGGGCTCATCGTGGCCTGGGCCGGCGACGTGTACGGGCTCGAACGCGCCCCCGCGTACCTGCTGCTCGCCTCCGTCCTGTTGGCGGTGGGCCTGGTCAGCAGCACCCGGGACATCAGCTTCGCCGAGGTTCGCGCCCACCTGCGCACCGTGCTGCTGGCCGTCACCGTCGGTGTGGTCGCCAAGGCCGCGCTCATCGCCGGGGTGATGGTGCTGGTGTTCCGCGATCCCGCGTTCCTGGTCCTCGGTGTGGCCGTCGCACAGATCGACCCGCTCGCGGTCGCCGCGATGAGCCGCCCCGACCGCACCTCCGCCCGGGCACGCTCGATCCTGTCCATCTGGGCGTCCTTCGACGACCCGATCACCGTGCTGCTCACCGTCTACGTCTCGGCGTTCGCCCTGGACCTCAGCGGAGGTGACGGTGGCGCGCTCGCCGGCGCGATCAGCGACCGGCCTCTGGAGCTGCTGATCGACCTGCTCGCCAACGTGGCGTTCGCCGCGGCTGCCTGGCTGCTGTGGCGGCTGCTCCGAGCGGCCGGCCTCGGCGGGGACACGACCGGTCCTCGGGTCCGTGCGGCGCTCAACTGGCTGGCCGTGGCGCTGCTGATCGCGCTGGTCCTGTTGGCCGCCTGGCAGTTCCTCATGCTCGGCCTGGCGGTCGCCGGGCTCTTCTTCCGACCCCGGCTCGGCCCCGTCGTCGGCCGGTCCACCCAGGCGGCGTACCTGGTCGCCACCTTCCTGCTGGGGCTGCTGCTGGTGAACGGCGTCGACGTCGTCCCCGGTGTGGTGCTCGGGCTGGCGGCCGTGGCGGCGCAGCTGGTGGTGTCGGTGCCGATCACCCGTGGCCTGCCCACGGTCGACCGGCGCTACCTCGCCTGGGGGCAGCAGAACGGCATCACCGCCGTGATCCTCGCCCTCGTCCTCGAACAGGACTTCCCCGGCACGGTGGGGATCGTGGCGACAGCCATCGTGGTCATCAACGTCGTCCACGCCCTGGCCACGGCGGTGCTCGACCGGCGACGCTCAGCCGGCCACCAGCAGCTGACGGACGCGACCGCCCAGCCCGTCGAACACCGACCGCGCCTGTGACCAGGTGCGCGAACGCTCGGCCAGGTCCGTGCCGTCCTCACCGCCGGCGCCGGAGGCGGCGAGCCCGCTCAGGGTGTCCAACTGGAACAGCGGCAGATACTCGGCGATCCCGTCGTACGTCTCGCAGAGCAGGTCCAGCCGTTCCAGGTCGGTCGGTTGGGGGTTCGTGCGGTGGCCGTCGTACCACTGCTCGACCCCCTCCCGGAACGCCTCGATGAGGCGGCGGAGGACCACCGACGTGCCGACCGCCCGTTGCACGTCCCGGGAGCGCAGCAGCGACCGCAGGGCCTGCCCGCCGTCGGCGCCCCCGACGGTCGCCACCCGGTGCGGGGCGAACGCGTCGCGCAAGCGCCGCTCGAAACCGGTGAGCTGATCCAGCGCGGCGATGGCCTCGACGAACACCCGCGCGACCCGCCCCGGCAGCGGAGGCGGGGCCCCCGTCGCCGTCTCGTGCCGCTCCGCCACGACGCCGAGCCGCCCCGCCGGGCGCAGCTCACCCCGGATCTCGTCGAGCTGGTACGACAGATGCTCGATGGAGCGTTGGGTGTTGCTCTGCTGCCGGTGGATCCGCTCGACGCGCTGGCGTACCGAGGTCATCGCGTCCGCGCCGATCGCCTGTTCGAGTCGGCGCATCAGGGCCTTGACGCTGCCGGACAGATCCTCGGCGAACGACTGCGGATCGTGCACGATCGGTTCGACGCTGAACATGCCGGCGAGCTCGGCGGCGAACTCCGCGGGCAGGTGACCGACGACGACGAGGATCACCTCGCTGTCCGGGACGGCCGCTCGGATCGCGACGACGCGCCGGTTGAGGTCGTCGACCTCCTCGGCCTTGAGGACCGACTCGCTGAGCAGCACGCAGCAGCCGGCGTTGCGTTCCTCCAGGGGTATCCAGAAGTCCACCGGCAGGTCGCGCATCGACCCGACCAGGTGATCCCGCTGGTACGACCAGCCGTCCTGGGTGAGCACCCGCCGCACGTCCGCGGCGACGTCCTGCCGGTTGGCCAGGTCGAACTGGACCCGCACCACCTCGCGGACCATGACGTGGGTGACGGGCGTGCCGGCCTGCGCGGCGCGCTGGAAGAGGTGGTAGCAGAGCCGGATCACCCGCCGGGGCACCCCGTCGGCGAGGTTGGCCAGGTATTCGGTGGTCTCCACGGTGAACGGCGCGAGCCGGGCCTCGCCGAACGCCCGAAGCTGGGTCTGTCGGATGAACGTGCGGACGTCCTCGCCGCGCAGCGCCGACATCCGCACGATCGGCCCGATCCGCTGCCGCACGTCGGCGCTGAGCAGGTGCAGCATGTCGGGCAGCCCGGCGATCACGAGGAGGGCCCCGGCGGAGGTGAACACCCCGAGCAGCCGTTGCAGGCGGGCCATCGTCTCCGGGCCGGGCCGGCCACCCGCGGTGAGGATCTTGTCGAGTTCGTCGAGGACCAGCACGAAACGGTCGTGTCGTCGACCGTGCAGCAGAGCCAGCACTCCCATCGCCTCGACGGCGGTGGCCTCCACGTCCGCGCTGGGAGTCACGCCGGCGGCGATCAACGGCGGGCCCGGCGGGTGACCCGACAGCCAGTCCCAGGCGGCCGCCTCGGTGCTCGGGTCGAGCAGCATCGCCAGCGCGGTGCCGAAGGCCGGGTCGGTGGTGACCTCCGCGAGGTCCGCACGCAGGCGCCGGACCACCTCCTCCGTCGAGGAGGCGAGGCCCCCGGGGCCGGGCAGGTATGCGGTGAGCAGCTCACGCACGGTGTCGCGGGACAGCCGGGTCAGGAACCGCCGGTGCAGGGACAGGAAGGTGTCACCCGGCGCGTCCAGGTAGATCGCCTGCCCGGCGGCGCCGGTGACCCGACGGGCGTGGGCCAGCAGCTCGACCGCGAGGTGGGTCTTGCCGGTGCCGTAGTCACCCACGAGGGCGACCACGGCGCCGTCGCCGGTGCGCAGGTAGTCGTCGAGCTGGTCGGTCGCGTCGCGGACGGCGGCGGTGATCACCGTGCTCGCGCCCGTGCCCTGCTCGGTCACCCGGGCCACTGCCGTCGGCGAGAAGGGATTGACCGGGCCCGTCGCCGGTGGACCTCCGATTGCGTCCATCTCCGTGATCCTCCGGTAGCTCCGGCCTGGGCCCCAGGTGTCGGGGGACCGAGGCCGAGCCACTCGTGCGCCCCCTCCGGCCCGTCTTGCAATCGTAACCCTCGGTGGCTAGCCAGGTGGGCCCGTACGGACCTGCCGACTCCGCTGTTCACCTGCAAAAAGAGCCGATCAGCCGGGGTGCCGATGGGCCGGTCGGATCGACTGCGTCGAATACGATGCGGGGTGGCCCGGCCCCGCCGAATCGCGGGCTGGCGCCGCACGGACGGTGGGCATTGGCCCTCCACCGGGCGACACTGGTGCGACGACGGTCCCGCGGACGAGGGAGTTGGTCGATGACGGGTCCGGTCCCCGGCGCGTACCGCCCGGCCGGAAGGGCACTGCGGATGGTCTTCGCGGTGATCGGCCTGCTCGCGCTGGTGCTCGGCTACGTCGGCTTCGACCTGCTGCTGCGGGCCGAGCCGGGCGGCGGCTACGACCTGTACGACGTCATCTACTACGACATCCAGCTCTTCGTGCTCGGCGCGGAGCCGTTGCAGGATCCCGGCCCGTACCCGTGGCAGTTGCAGGTCGCCCGGTTCGCGGCCCCGTTGTTCACCCTGCTCGCGGTGGTGGAGGCCAGCCGGCTGCTGCTGGCCGCCGAGATCCGCAGGTTGCGCGCCCGGCGGGCCCGGGGGCACGCGGTGGTCTGCGGTGACTCCCAGTTCGCCCACATGCTCGCCGACCGGCTCTTCAGCGAGGGTGAGCGCGTGGTCGTGGTGCGCGCCGAACCGTTCGGGCCACTGGAGTACCGCCGACGCCGCTACCTGGGGGTCACCGGCGACCCGGCGAGCCCCGAGGTGCTGCGCGGCGCCGGTCTGCCGCGCGCCCACACCGTGTACGCCTGCACCGACGACGACGACCGCAACCACGCCATCGCCAACGCGGCGAGCCGGCTGATCCAGGACCGGCGGCAACCGGCCCGGGTCTACGTGCAGGTGCACGACCCCGAGATGTGCCTGTCGTTGCAGGCTCGACGGCTGGGCGCGGCCGGTTCCAGCCGGCTGCGACTGGACTACTTCCACGTCGACGACGTCGCCGCCCGGGCCCTGCACCGGCACCACCCCCTGCCCTCCTCGACGGAGCGACCGGTCCGGATCCTCATCGCCGGTCGGGGCAGCTTCCGCCGCGCCGCGCTGGTGGCCAGCGCGCGGCACTGGCAGCTGCGCCAGGCCGAGGCGCCGGCCGACCGGCCCGTGCCGCCGTTGCACGTCGACCTGGTGGCCCCGGACGCTACCGTCGAACGGGAGCTGGCGACCGCCCGGCACCCCTTCCTGCCCGCCGCCTGCGAGGTGCGCGCGTACGACCTGGACCTCGACGGTCTGGTCGAGTCGGGCATGCTGCGCCACGGCTACGACCGGCTCTACGTCTGCGCCGCGGACGAACGCAACGGACTCCAGTTGGCGTTGGACACTCCGGCGCTCTGGCAGCGGGCGGAGAGCACCGTGTTCGTTCCGGTGTACCGGCAGGCGGCGCTCGCGGCCGCGTTCCACGGTGACCGGCGGCACGACCTGCTCGACGAGGTGCACGGCCGGCTCCAGCTGTACCCGGTGCTGACCCGGGCCTGCGACGCCGAGCTGATCGCCGAGGATCTCACCGAACGGCTGGCCCGCCAGATCCACGACAAGTACGTCCAGTCGCAGGTGCGCGCCGGCGTACGCCTGGGCTCGGCGCCGGCCATGGTGGACTGGGCCTGGCTCCCCGAGTCGTTGCGCCGGGCCAACCGCGCCCACGTGCAGGACATCGCCGCGAAGCTGCTGAGTCTCGGTTGCGTGGTGGCGCCCCGGCACGGCCCCGCCGCCGGCCGGGGGGACCCGGGCGCCAGCCGGGTCATCGACGACCGGATCGACGAGTTGGCCCGGCTGGAGCACGAGCGATGGTGCCGGGAGCGACGGGGGGAGGGCTGGGTGTACGGCGAGCCGCGCGACGACGCCTGCCGCTGGCACCCCGCGCTGCGGCCGTGGGACGAGCTGGCGCCGGACGTCCAGGAGATGAACCGCAACGAGATCCGGGCGCTGCCGGAGGTGTTGTCCGACGCGGGTTTCGAGATGATCCGACTGACCGCCGCCGACCCCGACCGCTCCGCCCGTCCTCCCCGGCAGGCCGGCGGCCCGGACGACTCCCCGCGTGCGTCGGGCGGCGCGTCGGGGGAGAGGATCGGCGGATGACGCTGGACCCGCGGCCGGTCCGGGTGGGCATCACCGGGCACATCAACCTGACCCCTGCCACCGAACGGCTCGTGTACAACGCTCTGCGTACCGAGTTGCGCCGGATCAGCGAGCGCCCGGTGCGGGGGGTCACCTGCCTGGCCGCCGGTGCGGACCAGATCTTCGCGCGGGCGGTGCTGGCCTCCGGCGGCGCGTACGAGGTGGTGCTGCCGGCACCCGACTACCGGGAGCGGGCTATTCCCCTGGCTGGCCGAGCCGCCTTCGACGACCTGCTCGGCCGGGCCGGCGAGGTGATCCACACCGGGTTCCGGCACTCCGGCACGGCGGCGTACGTGGCCGCGAACCGGGAACTGCTGCGCCGGGTGCACCGGTTGGTGGCGGTGTGGGACGGGGAGCCCGGCTGCCACGAGGCGGCGACCGACCGGACCGTGGGCTGGGCCCGGCAGCGGCACATCCCGACCACCGTGCTGTGGCCGCCGGGCGCGCGCCGGACGGCGACCGCGGGCTGAGCACGCCGGCTGTGGTCGGGCCGGCCGGGCAACGTTACTCACCGCCACTATCGATCATGAAACGGCCGCGCCACCGCCGGCTACCAGCAGACTTCGTGTGTCCTGGGACACACTCCGGCCGTGAACCCCAAGGTCTCATGGTCACGTTCCTCGGGTAGTGCTGGAACATTCTGGTCGGATCTGCGGCGAAGGAGATGGCATTATGTTGAGCGAGGCCGAACACCGTGAAGTGGAAAAAACTTACAAGAAGGAGGAAAAGCATCTAGTTCGAGCCTGGTCGCTGCAACCCCCAGAAACCCTGAAGCGCTGGAAACTGGCTGCGCAGGCGAACCGCGACACGCGGCGCTGGAGCATGTGTCACAGCGCGGTCCGACTGCAAACTTTTCTTCCTCTGAAGATGCGCATCCAGGGTCTGAAAGATCAGTGCCGGGACGACCCGAGTCTCCGTCCGACCCTGCAAGAGCTGGGCATTGAGGCGAATCAGCCCCCGGTGGCTGCTCCCGCCCCGCAGCAGCCTCCCCTGGTGGCCGCCGCGCCGCCGTCCGCTCCGGGCCACAGCCTGCCGAGCCTGTCGGAGGCCCTGGGGCCTTTTGCCCGCAAGCCGCACTTCGGCCTGTCGGCGGAGGCCTGGGCGGCCCGGCGGCAGGAGTACGGCGCGGTTCCCGGAGGCATGCCGGCAAGCCATGGTCCCGGACCGTCGGGATATGCCGCCGCCGTCCCCGGGCAGTATTATGAGGCTGCGGGGCTGCGCGCGGTGGGAGCGCACGGCCGGGGTCACGGAAGCACGCCGAACCCGCCTGCGGGATGGCATGAGAGCCACTTCGGGATGTCGTCCAGCACCTCACGGGGCAATCCAGGTAGTCGCTGACCCGTCTAAAGAGCGCGGATACCCCATCTCCGCCAGGGCCAGGACCCATCCTGCACGCGGGAAGAGGGGCTGCGACGGGGGAGGGTGCGGGAAGCGGCTCTCCGACCAGATCGGCCGCCGCCCGGTCATCCTTGCCGCGCTGATCCTCTCCGTCGCCGCCGACGCCATCTTCCTGTTCGCTGTGGACCTCGCGATGATCGTCGTGGGGCGGGGTGCTCGCCGGCCTCTCGGCCGCACTGATTATCGGGCTGGCGACCGCGGCCCTGGCCGAGTTGATCGACCCGCGGCACCCGAAGCGGGCCACCACCGTGTCGATCTTCGCGAACCTGGGCGGTCTCGCCGCCGGCACCCTGCTGGCCGGGATCGTGTCGGACGTGGCACCCGACCCGCTCCGGCTGCCCTGGGTCATCGTGCTGGCGCTGGCGCTGGCCCTGATCGCGATCATCGCGGTGCGCGGCGTACCGGAGCTGGTCATTAGCGCCGCGGTCCTCGGCGTCGCGTCCGGGGTGGCGGTCGGCGACGGCATCGCCACGATCACGATGAGGACCGCTCCGCAGCACCGGGCCGAGACGGTGTCCACCTTCTTCGCCATCCTGTTCGCCATGCTCGGCGTGCCCGCCGTCGGGGTCGGCCTGCTGATCCAGACGAACGGTCTGCGTCCCGCCGGCGAGATCTTCAGCGTGGTGGTGGCGGTGCTCGCGCTGGGCGTCCTGCTCAGCCTCTCCCGAGGCGGGTCGGGCCGGTCCGAAGCGCGTCCCGCCAGCTGACTGCGGGTAGCGTGCCACCCGAGTCCAGCCCGGGCGGCAACCGTGCGAGGTGTTGTCATGACGTTCACGACCAGACCGACGTTGCAGGGCACGTTCGGCATGGTGTCCTCGACGCACTGGCTCGCCAGCCAGTCGGCGATGGGCGCCCTCGAACGCGGAGGCAACGCCTTCGACGCCGCGGTCACCGCCGGGTTCGTCCTGCACGTCGTCGAACCGCACCTCAACGGGCCCGGCGGGGAGGTGCCGGCCATCGTGGCGACCGCGCAGGACCCCACCCCGAAGGTGCTGTGCGGCCAGGGGCCGGCGCCGGCCGGTGCCACCATCGCGCACTTCCGGTCCCTCGGGATGGACCTCATCCCCGGCGCGGGGCCGCTCGCGGCGGCCGTACCCGGCGCGGTGGACGCCTGGCTCCTGCTGCTGCGCGACCACGGCACGCTCTTCCTCGCCGACGTGCTGGAGCCGGCGATCGACTACGCCGGGGCCGGCCACCCGTTGCTGGGCCGGGTCGGTGACACGGTGGCCGCCGTACGCCCGCTGTTCGAGGAGCACTGGCCCACGTCCGCGCAGCTGTGGCTGCGCGGCGGCAGCGCGCCGGCGGCGGGGGAGCGGTTCACCAACCCGGCGTACGCGCGCACCCTGCGCCGGCTCGTCGACGCCGGGCGGGCGGCCGGCGCCGACCGGGAGGCGCAGATCGAGGCCGCGCGCCGGGCCTGGAGCACGGGTTTCGTCGCCGACGCCATCGACCGGTTCAGCCGGCAGGCGTTCCAGGACTCCAGCGGGCGCCCGCACGCCGGCCTGGTCACCGGCGACGACCTGGCTGCGTACTCGGCGACCTGGGAGGCGCCGGCCACTCTCGACTGGCACGGCTACTCGGTGGCGAAGACCGGCTTCTGGGGGCAGGGCCCCGTGCTGCTGCAGACACTGGCGGTCCTCGACGCGCTCGACGACCCCGGCGCGTACGACCCGGCGACCGCGGCCGGCATCCACGCCCAGGTCGAGGCGCTCAAGCTCGCCTTCGCCGACCGGGAGGCCTGGTACGGCGACGGCGCGGACGTGCCCGCCAAGGCGCTGCTCTCCCCGCGGTACGCGCGGGAGCGGGCCGCCCTGATCGGTGCGGAGGCGTCGGTGCGGCTGCGGCCGGGGCGCCCCGACGGGGCGCAGCCGCGCCTGGCCGCCCACGTGCGCCCCGGCGCCGGCCGTCGTGCCGTCGCCCCGGACGCGACCACCGGGGAGCCGACGGTGCGCTCCGACGGGGTGACCCGGGGGGACACCTGCCACGTGGACGTGGTGGACCGCTGGGGCAACATGATCTCGGCGACCCCGAGCGGCGGCTGGTTGCAGAGTTCGCCGACGATCCCGGAGCTGGGCTTCCCGCTGGGCAGCCGGTTGCAGATGTTCTGGCTGGAGGAGGGCCTCGCCTCGTCGCTGGCGCCGGGCCGCCGGCCGCGGACGACGCTCAGCCCGACCATGGTGCACCGCGACGGGGAGCCGATCCTGGCGTGCGGCACGCCCGGTGGCGACCAGCAGGACCAGTGGCAGGTGCCGTTGCTGCTGCGTCATCTCATCGACGGCCAGCCCCTGCAGGAGGCGATCGACGCGCCCGCGTGGCACACGCTCAGCCTGCCCGGGTCGTTCTATCCGCGCGAGATGGAGCCCGGCGTCCTCATGGTGGAGGACCGGCTCGACGAGGACGTGGTGGCGGCTCTGCGGTCGTACGGGCACGAGGTGCGGCTCTCCGACGCGTGGAGTCTCGGTCGGCTCTGCGCGGTGACCCGCGACCCGGCGACGGGGGTGCTCGCCGCCGGGGCGAACCCGCGCGGCATGCAGGGCTACGCCTGCGGTCGTTAGCCCGCCTCAGACGCCGCGCGCGAACAGGGCCAGGCGTACCCGGTTGGGGCTGTCGGTCTTGGTCATCAGGCTGGTGATGTGGGTCTTGACCGTGGTCACACCGATGTGCAGCCGGTCGGCGATCTCGGTGTTGGACAGGCCCTCCGCGACCAGGGCCAGCACGTCCCGTTCGCGGGCGGTGAGCCCCTGCACCGGTCGCGGCGTCTCGGCGCGGGCGTGCACCGCCCGCTGGACGAGGCGGTGCAGCACCTCGGGGCTGAACGGGCTGTCGCCGAGGGCGGCCCGGCATGCGCAGGTCCATGACGACGACGTCGGGGAGGAGCCGCGCGGCGAGGGTGATGGCCTCGCGGCCGTTGTCGGCCTCCCCGACGACCTCGATGTCGGGTTGCGCCTCGCAGAGCATGCGCAGGCCCGCGCGGATCAGGTGCTGGTCGTCGACCAGCAGGACGCGGATCACGCCGGCTCCGGTGCGGGCGACCCGGCGGTGGCCTCGCGGTCGCGGGGCACCGACCGGGCCGACGGCTCGACGGTGGGGGTCAACGCCGGGAGGACGGTCCGCACCCGGAACCCCGTCTCCGTCGGGCCGGCCTCCAACCGTCCGCCGAGGACCTCGACGCGCTCGCGCATGCCGGTGATGCCGTGGCCGCCGCCGGTCGGCACCGCCGTCGGCAGGCCGGTGCGGCCGTCGTCCGACACCTCCCAGTGCACGGCGCCGTCGCGGACGGCGACCACGAGGCGCGCCAGCGCGGAAGGCCCGGCGTGCTTGGCCACATTGGTCAACGCCTCCTGGGTCAGTCGCAGCACCGCCAGGCCCCGTACGGCGTCGAGTGCGCCGACCGCCGGATCGATGTCGGCCTCCACGGTGACACCGGTCTGCCGGGCCCGGTCGACCGTCGCGCCGAGCGCCGCCGGCAACGCCGACGGGTCGATGGCGGTCAGCGCCGCGTCACCGCGTACCCCATCGGGGTCGCGCAGCACCGCGACCAGCCGGCGCAGCTCCGCGAGGGCCGCGGTGCCGGTGCCGTGCACGTCGTCGAACACCGCGCCCACCCGGGGGTCGAGCTCGGGGAGCACGTGCCGGGCCACGCCGACGCGCAGCACCATCGACGCCACGTGGTGCGCGACGACGTCGTGCAGCTCGCGGGCGATGGCGCTGCGTTCGTCGGCGCGCGCCGCGCGGCTTTCCGACTCGTGCTGGCGTTGCTCGGCCACCGCCCGCTCCACGGCCTGCCGACTCAGCTCCCGGTTGGTGCGGATGACGAGGCCGAGCAGCACCGGCACACCGACCTCCAGGGCCAGCCCGACGGCACCGGAGGCGACCTGGCCGAGCGGGTTGCCGATCGAGTCGGTCAGGTCAACCACGACGAGCAGCGCCGCGGACAGCCAGATGGTCCGGTGGCGGCGCGCCCGCATGGTGACCTCGAGCAGGGCCCAACTGGCACCCACCTGGTTGATCGTGAAGTCGTCGACCAGGCCGATCGCGACCGCCAGCAGGGTGGCCTGCGCCGCCAGGTTGACCAACGGCCAACGATGCACCGCCAGCCCCACGGTGAACGCGAGCACCGCGAGGATCCACTGTGTCGGCGTCGGAGCGCTGGTGGCGTGGGGGACGAAGAGCAGGTAGCCCACCCCGGCGAGATCGAGCAGCACCATCCGCACGAGCGCGTCCCGCATGTCGAACAGTCGCCCCGGCCAGCCCACGGTGGTCAGCCTAGGTGCTGCGGGCCGGTGGTGGCGGCCGGCGACCTGCGCCACCGGCCCCGGACCGCGAGGTACGCGGCCAGACCGAGCGGCCCGAGCAGGATGGTCAGCAGCAGCACCGGAGCCATGACCAGCGCCGGCACCCCCCGTTCCCGGCTGTCCAACCAGGCCCACCGCCCGACGAACAGGTCGAACGCGATCATGTGTGCCCAGCCCGCCGCCGCCCCGTCGGACGTGCCGAGCAGGTCCCGCACCCCGGCCAGGGTCGGCGAGGCCACCGCCGGCAGCACGTCGCCGAACGCCGGGAGCACCAGCAGCGCGTAGATCAGCACGACCGGCAGCACGATCAGCGGCGAGGCGATGATGCGTGCGGTCCACGACCAGCGGGGCAGCAGGATCATCAGCGCCCAGAACGGCGCGGCCACCGCGAACGTCAGGGAGAACAGCGTCGCGGTCATGCGGCCAGCGCCAGTTGCGGGCGGCGCGGGCGGGCCAGCACCAGGCCGGTGGCGGTCGCCGTCGCGACCACCAGGGCCGCGACCACGGCCAGCGTGAGGGCGTCCGGCCGCAGCAGCGGCTGTCCGCGCAGGGCCTGCCAGGTCAACACCACCGTGAGTACGCCGTACGCGCCGCCCGCGACGACCAGCAGCCGGACGCGGGCGCGCTCATCGAGCCGCGTGGCGAACCGGGTCAGCAGGATCGCCAGGATCGGCAGCGCCTGGAGGGCGTGCAGCCCCACGAAGTGCCCGATCCGCAGGTCGCCACCGGTGGTGCTCCAGCCGACCACCGGCAGCCCCGGTCCACCGTCGGGCACACCGACGCTGTGCGCCCCGCCGATCCCCTCGATCCCCGGGTCCTGCATCGGCAGCGCCATCGGCACCGCCGCGAGCATGCCCAGCAGGGACAATCCGAGCCCCCATCCGACGGCGGTCGCGGCGACCCGGTCGGGGATCCGGCGGATCAGGACCACGAGGCCGATGACGAGGTGCGCGACGAACAACACCATGATCGCCGCGCCCATCGCCGCGAACAGCGCGGTGTTCAGCGGGGTGCTGGCGTTGAAGTGGCTGGTCTGGCCGCGCAGCACCTGAGCGACGATCCACGCGTTCTCGACGACCGCCACCGTGACGATGACCGTGACCGCCGTCTCGGCGACCCGGCTACGCCGAGGCAACAGGGAGAGCATCCAGGCGAGCGTCGCGCCGTACAGCACGAACGACACCGCGAACTTGAACGGCTTGAGCCAGATCGGCGCCCCGACGAGGACGCGCGGATCGACGAGGACGCCGACCGCGGCGACGACGGCGAGCACCGTCATCACGGAGACCAGGGCCATCAGTGGGCGGTTCCAGTGTGTCGCCCGGTGCAGAACGGTAGTCATGTCTGTAGATGCTCGTGGCCGTGCCCGCCGCTCGCGTCCGACCGGAAGCCCCGCCTGCGGCCGCCGGTCGGAGCGGGCCTCCTCCCTGGGTAGGAGACGGAAACCCGTCGAGGTCCGCCGCCGGTGCTGGCACAATTGCCGGCCTCTGGTCAAGGGGCTGCCCCGGGTGACCCGCTTCCGTGCCGGCGCGTCGCGGTTCAGCATCGTCGACCCGTCGGGCAACACCATCGAGCAGGCGATGGCGCTGGCCGCGCTGATCGAGCTGTCGGTCGCGTTGGGCAAGACCGGCCAGGTGCCCGAGTGGGGCGCCCGCCTCCGCGCGCTGACGGTGACCGAGCCGGAGCGTACGCAGGTCGCAAGCTTCGTCGCCGACCCGGCCCTCCTCGAATCGTGGTGGCGCGACCCGCGCTGAGCGCCCCCGGTCAGCGGGTTGCGGTGCTGCGGCGGAACAGCGCCGTCACGCCGGCGAGCACGACCACCAGCAGGCCGGTGAACCAGTTCATGACCGTGAGGGTGCTGACGCTTCGGGTGGCGACCCCGATGCCGATGGCCGGCAGACTCATCCCCAGGTAGGCGATGAGGAACAGCCCGGCCAGGGCCTCGCCGCGCTTGGCGGGTGCGGCCATCGCCGCGACGGTGCCGACGGCGGCCTTGAACAACACGCCGGCACCCATGCCGGCGACCACACCGCCGACGAGGAACGCGGTCAGGCTGGCGACGTGCATCCCGATCAGCAGGGTCGGCACGCCGAGCGCCTGGGCGAGCAGCCCGAGCCGCACCTTCGCCGGGGCGGCGAGCCGGTTGGTGAGGGTCTGCGCCACGGCGGCACCACCGAACACGGCGAACACGATCGCGCCGGCCAGGGCACGCGACGGCAGGTGCAGGACGCCGGAGACGAAACTCGGGGCGACGGAGGTGAACAGGCCGAACACGGCGAACGATGCGAACCCGGCGGCCGCCGCGGCCACGTACCCGGCCGGGTCGCCATGGTCGGCGCTGATCCGCTGCGGCCGGTAGGTGGGCTTGACCAGCCGTTCCTCGACGGTCTCCGGGGTCAACGCGACCGCCACGATGCTCGCGACCAGCAGCACGGCGAACACCAGGTAGGGGGTGCGCAGCGGCGCGTGGACGTACTGGGCGAGGACGCCCGCGACCAGCGCGCCGACGCCGAGGCCACCGATGTTGGCGGCGGTGGAGACCACCTCGAAGCGCTGCCGGGACGCGTCGGGCCGGTGCGCGGCGTGCAGCTCCTGCAGGTACGCGGTGGCGGTCGCGGTGATCATGCCGATGCCCAGTCCGCTCACCAGGCGGGCGACCAGCAGCACCGGAAGTGACGGATCGCCGAGGAACAGCGCGGCGGCGACCAGCTCCAACGCCAGCGCCGGAATGAGGATCTTCTTGCGGCCGATCCAGTCCGAGACGTGCCCGGCGAGCAGCAGACTGATCACCACACCCACCGCGTACGCCGCGAACACGATGGTGACCATGAACGTGGAGAAGCCGTCCCGGGCCATGTAGAGCGGGTAGAGCGGGGTCGGCACGGTGCAGAACGCCATCGCGGTCAGGAACGCCAGGGCGATCACCCAGAAGCCACGGCCGTGGCGGCGGGACGTCCCCTCGGTGCGGTGGGGCGCGGCGGGGCTGGGGGACAGGGTCGACAACGACATGACCCCACTGTCGCCCCACCCAAGCATCACGTCCAACGAAAGTTGACGCTGGCAACGATCGCGATGAGTGATACTTGATGGTGTGGAACTCCGCCAACTCGAGTACTTCGTCGCCGTGGCCGAGGAGCAGAACTTCACCCGCGCCGCCGCCCGCCTGCACGTCGTCCAGTCCGCCGTCTCGGCGGCGGTCAAGACCCTCGAACGCGATCTGGGCGCGCCGCTGCTGGACCGCAACTCCAAACGCGTACTCCTCACCGACGCCGGCGCCGCCCTGCTGCCGCGCGCCCGGATCGCCCTCGACGCGGCCCGCGACGCCCGCGACGCGGTCGCCGAGGTGCACGGCGGCCTCCGTGGCACCCTGCGCATCGGCACGATGACGTCGACCAGGCTCCTGCGTCTGCCCGCCCTGCTCGGCGAGTTCCACCGCCGGCACCCCGGGGTGCTGCTGCACACCAGCGTCGCCCCGCACGGCTCCCAGGGCCTCATCGACGCCCTCACCGAACGCCGGCTCGACCTGGCGTTCGTGTCCCTGCCCGGCACACCCCCGGCGGAGATCCACCTCACCGAACTGGCCCGCTCGGTCCTCGACCTCGTCGTGCCGGACGACCACCCGCTCGCCACCCGCGAGGCGGTCACCCTCGGCGACATCGCCGGGCTGGACTTCATCGACTCCCCGGTCGGGTACGGCAACCGTTCCGTGACCGACCGGGCGTTCGCGGCCGCCGGACTGACCCGACGCGTCACGATCGAGATCCCCGACATCGCCACCGGCGCCGACCATGTCCGGCACGGCCTCGGCGTCGCCCTGCTGCCCCGCTTCGCCGTCGCCGACGCGCAAGGCGTGCGTCTGCTGACCGTCACCGACGCCGACCTCGACTGGACGGCGTCGCTCGCCACCCCGGTGGACCGTCCGGTGGGAGCCGCCGCCCGTGCCCTGATCAGCCTGACGGCCGAGTTCCTGCCCTGACGCCGCCGCCCTGCTGGCCCCGGGCGATCCCGGCTTCACGGTCGACGACGACACCCTGGTGGTGACCGAACGCTTCCGGCTGGTGCGTGTCGGTTGAGCGTCATCCGGGCCGCCTGCCGTACGCGTGTGGGATCGTCGCGCCCCCGCGCGGAGTCGGACGAATCTCGGCACCGTGGCTGGTCTTCGGCGTGGCCGCCGGGATGGGTTTCGCCGCGCTGGAGACGATGGGGTACGCCTTCACAGCGCTGCTGAGTTCTCAGGGCAACATCGGGGCGGTCGAGCAGACGCTGTTCATCCGCGGGCTGACCGCGCCTGCCGGTCACACCGCCTGGACGGGGCTCACCGCCGGTGCGCTGTGGGCGCTGCTGGCCAGCCCGAGCGTCGGACGGCTGTTCGGGTTCATCGGCACGTTCCTGGGTGTCGTCGTGCTGCACACCCTCTGGGACACGTTCTCCGGCTCGCTGGTCTTCGTCGTGTTGGCGATCATCAGCATCGGCTGGTTGTTCTGGACGCTGCACCGTTACAAGACCTTCAGCGACCAGGCGGTGGGGCGGCTCCAGCCCAGCTGACCGCCCCGCCGTTCCACTGCGCCCGATCCGACAGCTCGACTAATGTCAGGCTGTTCGCATTAGTCGGATTAGTCGGGAAGGTGCGGCTATGGGGGTGCGGAGCTGGATCGAGGGTTGGCCGGTCTACCGGCAGCTCACCGGCACCGACCCGCTGGGCCGGGGCGTGGCGGCCAAGTCCGCTGGCTCCCGGGCGCTGAGCGCGCGCACCGAGACGGCCGATTCGGTGGCCCGGTCCGTCTGTCCGTACTGCGCGGTGGGCTGTGGCCAGCGGGTGTACGTGAAGGACGGGCAGGTCAGTCAGATCGAGGGTGATCCGGACAGCCCGATCTCGCGGGGTCGGCTGTGTCCGAAGGGTTCGGCGAGCAAGAGTCTGGTGACCAGTCCGCTGCGGCAGACGACGGTCCGCTACCGCCGACCGTACGGCACCGAGTGGGAGGACCTCGACCTCGACACGGCGCTGAACATGATCGCCGACCGTGTCCTGGCCGCCCGGGACGAGACCTGGGAGGACGTCGACGACGAGGGCCGGCCGCTCAACCGGACGCTGGGGATCGCCAGCCTGGGTGGGGCGACGCTGGACAACGAGGAGAACTACCTCATCAAGAAGTTGTTCACCGCGACGGGGGCGTTGCAGATCGAGAACCAGGCCCGTATTTGACACTCCGCCACCGTCCCCGGTCTGGGGACCAGCTTCGGTCGCGGCGGCGCCACCCAGTTCCAGCAGGACCTGTCAAACTCCGACATGATCGTCATTCAGGGTTCGAACATGGCCGAGGCGCATCCGGTGGGTTTCCAGTGGGTGATGGAGGCCAAGCGGCGGGGTGCGAAGGTCTTCCACGTGGACCCGCGGTTCACCCGGACCAGCGCTCTGGCCGACGCGTACCTGCCGATCCGGGCGGGCACCGACATCGCCCTGCTCGGCGGCGTGATCCGCTACATCCTGGACAACGACCTCGACTTCCGGGAGTACGTGGTCGCCTACACCAACGCCGCGACGATCGTGACCGAGGAGTACGCGGACACCGAGGACCTGCACGGGCTGTTCTCCGGCTTCAACAACGACAACGCCTCCTACGACCAGGCCAGCTGGCGGTACGAGGGCCACCCGCAGGACGCGACGACCCGCGACAGCGAGACCCAGCGGGAGACCGCGGCCGGGCTGGAGCACGAGTCGCACGGCGCACCGGTCGGCGGTGAGACCGAGCGCGACGAGACGTTGCAGCATCCGCGCTGCGTCTACCAGATCCTCAAGCGGCACTACGCCCGCTACACCCCGGAGATGGTGGAGCGGGTCTGCGGGATCCCGCAGGAGAAGTTCCTCGAACTGGCGCAGGCCTGGGCGGCGAACTCCGGCCGGGAGCGGACCAGCATGCTCGTCTACTCGGTGGGGTGGACGCAGCACAGCGTGGGTGTGCAGTACATCCGCGCGGGCGCGATCATCCAACTGCTGCTGGGCAACGTGGGGCGGCCCGGCGGCGGCGTCATGGCGCTGCGCGGGCACGCCAGCATCCAGGGCTCCACGGACATCCCGACGCTGTTCAACCTGCTGCCCGGTTACCTGCCGATGCCACACCACGCGGACCACCCGAGTTTCGACGAGTGGGTGGACAGCATCCGGCACCCCGGGCAGAAGGGCTTCTGGGGCAACGCGCGCACCTATGGCGTCAACCTGCTCAAGGCGTACTGGGGTGACGCCGCGACCGCCGACAACGACTACTGCTACGGCTACATGCCGCGGATGACCGGTGACCACGGCACCTACCAGCAGGTGCTCAACATGATCGACGGCAAGATCAAGGGCTATTTCCTGTTGGGGCAGAACCCCGCGGTGGGCTCGGCGCACGGTCGGGCGCAGCGGCTGGGCATGGCGAACCTGGACTGGCTGGTCGTCCGGGACCTGTTCATGATCGAGAGTGCGACGTTCTGGCAGAACGGCCCGGAGGTCGCCACCGGCGAGATCGTCCCGCAGGAGTGCCGCACCGAGGTGTTCTTCCTGCCCGCCGCGTCCCACGTGGAAAAGGAAGGGACGTTCACGCAGACGCAGCGGTTGTTGCAGTGGCGGGAGAAGGCCGTCGACGCCCCGGGCGACGCCCGCTCCGAGCTGTGGTTCTTCTACCACCTGGGCCGCGTCATCCGGGAACGGCTGGCGTCGTCGACCCGGGTCCGCGATCGCGCGCTGCTCGACCTGAACTGGAACTACCCCACGCACGGTCCGCACGCGGAGCCGAGCGCCGAGGCGGTCCTGCGCGAGATCAACGGGTACGACGTGGCGACCGGCCGCCCGCTGTCGTCGTTCACCGAGATGAAGGACGACGGCTCGACCGTCGGCGGTTGCTGGATCTACACCGGGGTGTACGCCGACGGCGTCAACCAGGCGGCCCGCCGCAAACCCGGCGCGGAGCAGTCACTGGTGGCACCGGAGTGGGGCTGGGCCTGGCCGGCGAACCGCCGCATCCTCTACAACCGGGCGTCCGCCGACCCGGACGGCAACCCGTGGGGTGAGCGCAAACGCTACGTCTGGTGGGACGCGGAGAAGCAGGAGTGGACCGGCTACGACGTGCCGGACTTCGAGAAGAACAAGCCGCCGTCCTACCGGCCGGCCCGGGACGCCTCGGGAGTGGCGGGCATCGCCGGCGACGACCCGTTCATCCTTCAGGGCGACGGCAAGGGCTGGCTGTACGCGCCGACCGGCGTGCTCGACGGCCCGCTGCCGTCGCACTACGAACCGGTCGAGTCGCCGGTGCGCAACCCGCTCTACCAGCAGCAGGCCAACCCGACCCGCAAGGTCTACACCCATCCGATCAACACGCTCAACCCGAGCCCGCCGGAGCCGTACAGCGAGGTGTTCCCGTACGTGTTCACGGTCAGCCGGCTCACCGAGCACCACACCGCCGGCGGGATGAGCCGTACCGTGTCGCCCCTCGCTGAGCTGCAACCCGAGATGTTCGTCGAGGTGTCACCGGAGCTGGCGGTCGAACGCGGGCTCACCCACCTGGGCTGGGCGCACCTGGTCACCGCCCGCGCGGCCATCGAGGCGAAGGTGCTGGTGACGGATCGGCTCACCCCGCTGCGCGTCGACGACCGGATCATCCACCAGGTGTGGTTGCCGTACCACTTCGGTTTCGAGGGTCTGGTGACCGGCGACTCGGCCAACGACCTGTTCGGCATCAGCCTCGACCCGAACGTGCTCATCCAGGAGAGCAAGGTCGGCACCTGCGACATCCGATCCGGCCGACGCCCGAGAGGCCCGCAGCTGCTGGACCTCGTCGTCGACTACCGGCGGCGGTCCGGCGACCTCAACCCGCACTATCCGCCGCAGGTCACGACCGACGGCCCCGACCAGGAGGTCTG
Organism: Micromonospora sp. WMMD710; assembly: GCF_029626045.1. Classification (NCBI taxonomy): domain Bacteria; kingdom Bacillati; phylum Actinomycetota; class Actinomycetes; order Micromonosporales; family Micromonosporaceae; genus Micromonospora; species Micromonospora sp. WMMD710. The sequence continues at coordinate 1,411,327 of NZ_JARUBD010000001.1, forward strand.
ACCGATGCCCCACGCCAATGCCCTGTACGGGCCGCTGGATCCGGCGCCGGACGCCGGTTACGAGGACGCGCCGCCGCGGATGGGGTTCTTCACCGACACGAGTGTGTGTATCGGGTGTAAGGCGTGTGAGGTGGCGTGCAAGGAGTGGAACGGTGTCCCGCAGAGCGGGCTCGACCTGCTCGGCATGTCGTACGACAACACGGGCGCGTTGACCGCGAACTCGTGGCGGCACGTCGCGTTCATCGAGCAGCCCCGCCCGGTCGGCTGGGCCACGCCCGCCTTCGAGGGCAACCCGGACGGGCCGGCGGTCAGCCCGGCGACGGCGGCGGTGGGGGCGCGGACCAGCGCCGACACCGGAACGGAACCGGGCCTGCCGCCCGGCTCGCCGGTCGCGGCGGCGCGCATGTCGGCCGGGCCGGATTTCCTCGGGATGCCGGGGACGCAGCCGCCGGGCCGGGGAAGCGGTGCGCAGGGCCGGACGGATTTCCGCTGGCTGATGGCGTCGGATGTGTGTAAGCACTGCACGCACGCGGCGTGTCTGGATGTGTGTCCGACGGGGTCGTTGTTCCGGACGGAGTTCGGGACGGTGGTGGTGCAGGAGGACATCTGTAATGGGTGTGGGTACTGCGTGTCGGCGTGTCCGTACGGGGTGATCGATCAGCGTAGGGGTGATGGTCGGGCGTGGAAGTGCACGCTGTGTTACGACCGGTTGGGTGCGGGGATGACGCCGGCGTGTGCGCAGGCGTGTCCGACGGAGTCGATCCAGTACGGGCCGGTGCGGGAGTTGCGGGAGCGGGCGGCGGCGCGGGTGGAGGTGTTGCACGAGCGGGGGGTGCCGGAGGCGCGGTTGTACGGGCATGATCCGGACGACGGTGTGGGTGGTGACGGGGCGTTCTTCCTGCTGCTCGACGAGCCCGAGGTGTACGGGTTGCCACCCGACCCGGTCGTGACCACCCGCGACCTGCCGAAGATGTGGAAACACGCCGGCCTCGCCGCGCTGGCCATCACGGCCGCCACGGTGTTCGGATTCCTCGGCGGCCGGCCATGACCGACTCGCCGTCGAACGAGCCGGTCGGCGCCCGGTTCCGCGACTTCCAGGCCCAGCTCGACCAACCGGACGGGCAGCGTCACCGCAAGCGCGGTCGGGGTCGTGGTGACGGCGGTGAGCAGCTCACCGTGCCGCCGGCCGACTTCACCTCCTACTACGGCCGGCCCATTCTCAAGGCGCCGGTCTGGAAGCACGACATTGCCGGTTACCTGTTCACCGGCGGCCTCGCCGCCGGCGGCGCGATGATCGGGGCGGGCGCCCAACTCACCGGACGGCCCCGGCTACGCCAGGTGGGGCGGTGGACGGCCCTGGGCGGCATCGCCGCCAGCGCGTACCTGCTGGTGCACGACCTCGGACGGCCCGACCGGTTCCACCACATGCTGCGGGTCGTCAAGCTGACCTCGCCGATGTCGATGGGCACCTGGATCCTCACCGCGTTCGGCCCGGCCGCCGGTGTGGCCGCGATCGCCGAGATCGCGCCGCGGCTGCCCGAGCACGGTGTGTTCGGCCTCGCCCGGCGGCTGGCACCGACCGTCGGTGACGTCGCCGGCCTGGCCGCGGCGGCCACCGCCCCGGCGCTGGCCACGTACACCGGGGTGCTGCTCGCCGACACCGCCGTGCCGGCCTGGCACGACGCGTACCCCTTCCTGCCGTTCGTCTTCGGCGGCAGCGGGCTCGCCGCCGCCGCCGGGGTCGGCCTCATCGCGGCACCCGCCGCGGATACCGCGCCGCTGCGGCGGCTCACCGTCGCCGCCGCGACCATCAAGTTCGTCGGCGGTCACCGGATGGGGCGGTCGAGCCTGACCGGTGAGCCCTACCGGCGGGGTCGCAGCGGCCGCCTGGTCCGGGCCGGAAACGTGCTGCTCGGAGTGGGCACCGTCGGCGCGCTGCTCAGCCGACGCAGCCGGGTCCTGGCGGTGCTGTCCGGCGCGGCCCTGGTGGCGTCGTCCGTCGCCACCCGGTTCGGCATCTTCGACGCCGGCACGGTGTCGGCGCGCGACCCGAAGTACACCGTCGTGCCGCAACGGGAGCGGCGCGACAGCAGGCAGGGCCGGTCGCCGGCCGAGAAGGGGACGTAGCTCGACCAGCAGGGGCCAGCCAATGAGCCGACAGACGGGGGACTCAGCTCATGGCACACACCGCAACTGATCCGGGACGGTCCACACCGACGCGGGGTCGATGGGGTCTCGTCGTCGCCGCAGTGCTCGTCCAGCTCGCGCTCGGCGCGGTGTACGCGTGGAGCGTGTTCAACACACCGTTGCAGCAGGAGTTCGGCTGGGCCAAGTGGCAGGCGGTGCTGCCGTTCGAGGTGGCGATCGGCACGATCTTCATCGGCAGCCTGGTCGGTGGCCGCATCCAGGACCGGCGCGGACCACGACCGGTCGCGTTGGGCGGCGGCGTGCTCTACGCCGTCGGCAACATGCTGGCGTCGCTCACGTCGTCCGGGGACGACCTGTGGCTGCTGGTGCTCACCTACGGTGTGCTCGGTGGGATCGGCCTCGGCGCCGCCTACATCACGCCGATCGCGATGCTCGCCAAGTGGTTCCCCGACCGGCGCGGCCTGATCACCGGCATCGCCGTCGCCGGGTTCGGCTTCGGCGCCGTGATCGTCGCGCCGGTCGCGAAGCGGCTGCTCAACGGCACCGACGACCCCACCAGCGTGTTCTTTCCGCTGGGCGTCGCGTACCTGATCGCGGTCCTGCTCGGGGCGTCGTTCTTCCGCAACCCGCCGGCGGGGTACCAGGTGCCGGGGTTCACCCCGAAGACCGCCGGCCGGGCCCTCGCCGGCACCCGGGTCTACACGCTGCGCGAGGCGCTGCGCACCCGGCAGTGGTACCTGCTCACCGGCATCCTCGCCGTCAACGTCGCGTGTGGCATCGCGCTGATCTCCCAGGCGTCCGACGCCACCCAGGTCATCACCGGGGCGAGCGCGGCGACCGCGGCCACCCTGGTCGGCGTCCTCGGCCTGTTCAACGGGGCCGGGCGGGTGGTCTGGGCGTGGCTGTCCGATCGCACCGGGCGGATGCCGGCGTTCCTCGGGATGCTGCTGCTCCAGGCGATCTGCTTCGTCATCCTGCCGCACGCCGCGTCGCTGGCGCTCTTCGCGGTCCTCGCCGCCCTGGTCTACCTCGCCTACGGCGGCGGCTTCGGCACGATGCCCGCCACCGCGGCCGACTACTTCGGCACCCCGAACGGCGGTGCCATCTACGGCGCGATGATCGTCGCCTGGAGCATCGGCGGCGTGGTCGGCCCGCTGGTCACGTCGCTGCTGTACGAGGCGAGCGGCAAGAGCTACACGCTGCCGTTCACGGTCATCGCGGTCGTCGCCCTGATCGCCCTGATCCTGCCGCCGATCACCCGGATGCCGTCCGAGCCGGGGGCGTCCCCGGCACCGGGCGGTGGCACCGGCCGCTGAACCGCGTGCGTCAGGCCCGTTCGACGCGGGCCTGCTGGTGGTCGGTCAACCGCAGCCCGACGCCCCGGACGGCGTCGATGGTGGCGCCGGTGCCGAGATCGTGCAGCTTGCGGCGCAGCCGCTTGACCAGTGACTGGACGTCCGCCTTGCGCTCGCGCCCCTCGTCGTGCCAGACCGAGCGGTGCAGCTCGGCGTAGCTCCACACCCGTACCGGCTCGGTCGTCAGGCAGGTCAGCAGGTCGTGCTCCAGTCGGGTCAGGGCGACCTCGCGTGTCCCGCAGCGTGCGGTCGACCGGGCCGAGTCGATCACCAGCGTGGCGACGGGAACCGGCTCGGTCGCCGCCTCGGGTGGCGGCGGTGCCGCGATCAGCCGGCGCAGCTCGTCGAGGTCCGCCACCAGCAGCAGCGGCGCGATGCCGTCGAGGCGCTCGGCGAGCCGGATGCGCTCGGCCGGCGACGGGGTCACCGCGATCAGCAGGGGGAACGGCTCGTCGGCCGAATCAGCACCGTCCACCGTCGCTTCGTCGTCCTCGGCCACAGCACCGCCCGGGATCGATGGGCATCCCTGCCCGACTCTCGTCGTCATGGTCTTGACAATGATTGGCAAGCGCGCCGCCAGCCTGGCAACCGTTAGCGACAAGTTGCTCACGGCAAGTTCTTGATCGTCCTTTCTTCTCGATCATAGTGTCCATTCGGGCAACCGGCGTGACCCGCGCGGTGCATGGGGAGGTCCACCATGGCCCATCTTCACCCTGGGTCGTTCTGAGGGAGGCAGCACCGATGTTCAGACGTCCACAATGGAGACGCACAGCCAGATCAGTGGTGAGCGCCGGCGCGGCGATGATCCTCGCCGCCACATGTCTGGCCAGCATCGGCTCGGGCGCGCAGGCCGCGCCCAGCGGGATGGGGGCGGGCACCGCTGCGGGGGACAAGATCCGACCGGAACTCGCCAAGCAGCTCCAGGCCAAGAGCGAAGGGGACTTCTGGATCCGGTTCAAGGACCGCGCCGACCTGAGCAAGGCCAGCGCCATCAAGGACTGGACCAAGCGCGGCAGCGCGGTCGCGGACGCGCTGCGCAAGACCGCCGCCGAGAGCCAGGGCAAGATCCGTGCCGAACTGGACGGCTCCGGTGCGAAATACCAGACCTTCTGGGCCACCAACGCCATCAAGGTGAACAGCGGCTCGTTGGCGATGGCGCAGAAGTTCGCCGCCCACGCCGAGGTGGAGGGCCTGTACGCCCCGGTCGCCTACCAACTGCCCGAGCTGACCAAGGGCACCGACGAGAAGACCGTGAACGCCCTCGAGTGGGGCGTCGCCAACATCAACGCCGACGACGTCTGGTCCCAGTACGGCGCCACCGGCGAGGGCATCACCATCGCGAGCATCGACAGCGGTGTGCAGTACGACCACCCGGCCCTGGTGAACTCCTACCGCGGCAACAACGGCGACGGCACGTTCGACCACAACTACAACTGGTTCGACGCCGCCGGAACGTGTCCTGCCGCCCCCTGTGACAACGATGGACACGGCACGCACACCATGGGCACCATGGCCGGCTCGGACGGCGGTGCGAACCAGATCGGTGTCGCGCCCGGCGTCACATGGATCTCGGCGAACGGCTGCTGCCCCACCGATGCCGCTCTGATCGAATCCGGCCAGTGGATGCTTGAGCCGACCGACCTGAACGGCCAGAACCCGGACGCCAGCAAGCGGCCGAACATCATCAACAACTCGTGGGGCTCGCTGAATCCGTCCAACGAGCCCTTCATGGAGGATGTGACACTGGCGTGGGCCGCGTCGGGCATCTTCGGTGTCTGGGCCAACGGCAACAGCGGGCCGGCCTGCCAGACCAGCGGTTCGCCGGGCAGCCTGGTCAGCAACTACTCGGCCGGCGCGTACGACATCAACAACACCATCGCCGGCTTCTCCGGCCGGGGTAGCGGGCAGAACGGCGAGATCAAGCCCAACATCTCGGCACCGGGCGTGAACGTCCGGTCGAGCATCCCGGGCAACTCGTACGCCACCGCCAGTGGCACCTCGATGGCCGCACCGCACCTCGCGGGCGCGATCGCGCTGCTGTACTCGGCGGCCCCGTCGCTGGTCGGTGACGTCAACGCGACGCGTGCCCTGCTCAACGGCACCGCGATCGACAAGGCCGACGACCAGTGCGGCGGCACCGCGGCGGACAACAACGTCTACGGCGAAGGCCGGCTGGACGCCCTGGCGCTGCTCAACGCCGCACCCACTATTGACCTCGGCACCCTGGCCGGCACGGTCACCGACGCGGCCACCGGCGCACCGATCGCCGGTGCGACGCTGACGCTCACCGGCCCGACCCCGCGGGAGATCACCACCGGGGCGGACGGGACGTTCTCGACCCGACTGCCCACCGGTGACTACCAGGTCGCCGTGACGGCCTTCGGGTACTCCGCCACGACGAAGACGGCCACCGTCACCGACGGTGCGACCACGACCCTCGCCATCGCGCTAACGCCCGTGCCGAGCGTCAACGTCACCGGCGCGGTCACCGACGGTTCCGGGCACGGATGGCCGCTGTACGCGAAGGTCACCGTGACGGGCGTCTCGGGCGTGTACGACTACACCACTCCGTCGAACGGCCGCTACAGCATCAAGCTGCCGGCCGGGCAGACGTACACCCTGACGTACGAGTCGCAGTATCCCGGCTACCAGACCGTCACCAAGCAGGTCGTGGTCGGCACGGGCAACGTCACCGCCAACGTCGCCGTGCCGGTGGACACCACCAGCTGCACGACCGCCCCCGGGTACACCGACGGGTCCGACGGTGAGTACGAGACCTTCGACGCCACGACCACACCGGCCGGCTGGACGGTGGTGGACAACGCGGGCAGCGGCCAGGTCTGGAAGTTCACCGACGACGGCGACCGGGGCAACCTGACCGGCGGCAGCGGCAACTTCGCGATGATCGACAGTGACGCGTACGGTGCGGGCACCAACCAGGACACCTCGCTGGTCAGCCCCGTGGTCGACCTGACCGCCGTCACGGCACCGGTCATCCGGTTCAACCAGGACTTCAACCAGCTGGACGAGGACACCGCCGACGTCGACCTGAGCATCGACGGTGGCGCCACCTGGACGAACGTGCTGCGCCAGGAGACGGACGTGCGGGGGCCGAAGGTCACCGAGATCCCGATCCCGCAGGCCGCCGGCAAGGCGCAGGTCCAGGTCCGCTTCCACTACTACGACGCCTCGTACGAGTGGTGGTGGGAGGTCGACAACGTCCTCATCGGCAGCCAGGTCACCTGCGTACCGGTCGACGGCGGGCTGGTGGTCGGCAACGTCCGCGACAAGAACGACAACAGCTACATCAACGGCGCGACCGTCACCAGCAAGGATCGGCCCGCCGAGAAGGCCGTCACCGTGGCGACCCCGGACGACCCGGGCCTGGCCGACGGCTTCTACTGGATCTACTCCACGCTGACCGGTACGCACCCGTTCACCGCGACCGCCGGCACCTACGTCAGCCAGACCAAGCAGGTCGACGTCGAGGCCGACTGGGCGACCGTCGCGAACTTCGTGCTCGCGGCAGGTCGGTTGTCGGTGACGCCGACGCAGCTCAGCGCGACGGTCCAGATGCCCACCGGCAAGGCCACCAGGACGTTCACGGTGACCAACACCGGCGGCGCACCGGTCGAGGTCGAGTTCAGTGAGCGGGACAACGGGTTCGAACTCCTGCGGGCGGACGGATCCAGAGTGACCCGGCAGCAGGTGCTCGGGTCCGGCGGCGCGCCGGAGCAGCGGCTCGCCGTTGCGACGTCGTTCGCCGCCAAGGCGTCCGGTAAGACGGCCACGGCGGCCGCCGCCGGTGTCGGCCCGCAGGCCGCGCCGTGGACCGACATCACCGACTACCCGTCGAACATCATGGACAACCGGGTGGTCAGCCTGGACGGCAAGGTGTACTCGATCGGCGGTGGCGACGGCAACGCCTCCACCACGAAGAACTACGCCTACGACCCGGCCGCCCAGACCTGGACGGCGATCGCCGATCTTCCGGGCGCCCGCAACGCCCTGACGGTGGGCATCGTGGACGGGAAGATCATCGCGACCGGCGGTTGGGCCGACGCCGGCCCCGACTCGGCCACCTGGTCGTACGACCCGGGGGCGAACACCTGGACGGAGCTGGCCGACAACCCGGCACCTCGGGCCGCGGCCGGGCAGGCCGTCGTCGACGGCAAGTTGTACGCCGTCGGTGGCTGCACCACCTCGGGCTGCCTGCCGATGTCCAACAGCGTCGTCCGGTACGACCCGGGCAGTGACACCTGGGAGACGCTGGCCAACTACCCGAAGTCGGTGGCCTTCGCCTCCTGCGGCGGGATCGACGGCATCGTCTACTGCACCGGCGGCAACGACGGCGCCACCTCGCAGAAGTCCAGCTACGCCTACGACCCGGGTGCCAACACCTGGACCGCGATCGCGGACGCGCCGGCCGACAACTGGGCCAGCTCGTACGCCGTCGCCAGCGGCAAGCTCCTCGTCGTCGGTGGTTCGCAGGGTGGCGCCATCAGCAACGCCGGCTTCGCCTTCGACCCGGCCGCCGGCTCGTGGTCCACCCTGCCCAACGCCAACACGGCGCGCTACCGCGGTGGTGCGGCGTGCGGCTTCTACAAGATCGGCGGCTCGTCCGGCAACTTCAACGCGGCGCCGGACAGCGAGGTGCTGCCGGGCTTCGAGGGCTGCGCCGAGGCGGCGGCCGACGTCAGCTGGATGACGATCGACAAGTCGGAGGTCACCCTCGCTCCGGGCGCGAAGGTCACGGTCACCGTCGGGATGACGGCGAACGTCGACCAGCCGGGCGTCTACTCCGGCGCGGTCGCGATCAAGGAGAACACGCCGTACACGGTGGCGCCGGTCGAGGTCACCATGACGGCGAACCCTCCGAAGACCTGGGGCAAGCTCATGGGTACGGTCACCGGCACCAGCTGTCAGGGTGCGACCGCGCCGCTCGCCGGCGCGGTGGTCCAGGTCGACTCGTGGGCGATGTCGTGGACCTTCGCCACCGACGCCCAGGGCAGGTACGCCTACTGGGTGGACCGTCGCAACAACCCGCTCACGATGATCGTCGCCAAGGACGGCTGGAAGCCCCAGACCCGTCAGACGAGGATCGACACCACCACGCCCACGGTGGAGAACTTCGGGTTGGCGCCCATCCGGTGCTGACACCTGAGCGGTAGCACACCGATCCGGCCCGCCTGGTCGTCGACCGGGCGGGCCGGACCGTGTCCGCGCTCAGGCGGGAGCGAGCCGGAAGCCGACGCCGCGCACGGCGTGGATCGTCGCGGCCGCGTTCACCCGGGCGAGCTTGCGGCGTACGCGCCGGACCACCGAGTGCATGTCGGAGCCGCGACCGAGGTGCCGGTTGCCCCAGACCTCGAGGTGCAGCCGCTCGTAGGTCCACACCTGCCCGGGCGCGTGGACCAGGCAGAGCAGGACGTCGTGCTCCAGCCGGGTCAGGTCGATCTCCTGGTCGCGCCACCGCACCACCCGGCGGTCGGAGTCGATGGTCAGGTCGGCTGGTGGCGGCTGCGGCCCCGGCGTCGCCTCGACGAGGACCGCCGGGGTCGGGGGAGGCGCGACGGGAGGCATCCCGGCCACCCCGAGGAACTCCCGTGCCTGGTCGACGGTCGAGACGATCAGGAAGGCGTCGCTCCCGCCGAGCAGGTGCGCCAACTGTCGGCGTTCGGCCGGCGAGGACGCGATGCCGATGACCAGGGAGGCGACCGGAATTCCGCGCATTTCCCCCAACCCCTTCCGGTTCCCCAACGTGCTCCGGATGGTTTTTTTGCATCGTCGATCGATTTATTGGTCGATCAGCGTCTTGACCTTAGTGGTGGCGCGTCTCGGCTGGGTTAAACATAGTTGCATGCAAGCATGTGAATGGTTGCCTCGGGAAACGCCGGAGTCGTTAGAGCCGACTTGGTCGGTTTTGCCCGGCGTGCCGCCCGAGGTTTCCGCGGGCGCGCGGAAACTGTGACAGAACGAAGACAATCCGCGGACGGCGCCCGGACCTGCCGGGTCGAGCATGACCACCATGTCCATCGGATCGTCGTACTCCATCGGGCGGTCGACACCCGGCCCGCCGCGACCGCTGCCCGCCACCCACGCGGTCCTGGCCCCCAGCCTGCGGCTGCTCGGCGCCGGCGTCGGAGCCCTGCTCGCCCTCGGCCTCACCGGCGCGCTGTTCGTCCGGACGTACCCCGGTCAGTGGCTGGACGGGCTGCTCCTGCCCCGCGCCGAGCGCGGCGGGGGGTACGCGCAGCAGAGCACCCTGCTCGGTCCGGCCCGCAGCGTGCTGGCCGCGTTCGGTGACCCGGCGCTGCTGGCGGCGCTGCTCGGCGCGGTGCTGCTGCTGGGTCTCCTCGGGCGACGACTGGTGGCCGCGCTCGTGGGCGTGGGCATGGTCCTCGGTGCGGTGGTGGTCGCCGGGGCGGTCAAGTCGGCGCTGTCACGCCCGGATCTCCAGGTCGAGAGTTCGAGCATCCACAACAGCTTTCCGAGTGGTCACGTGGCGGTGGCGACGACCCTGCTGCTGTCGTTCATGCTGGTCCTGCCCGCCCGTGCGCGCCGCTGGCTGGCACTGCCGGGTACGGCGGGGGTCACGGTGGTCGCGGCCGCCACCATGCTCGCGGGCTGGCACCGGTTCAGCGACGCGCTCGGCGGCGTGCTGCTGGGGGTGGCGCTGTTCTGCCTGGCTGCGGCCGGGTTGGCCGGACGGCCCGGTGCCGCCGGGCCGAGGGCTCCGGACGCCGTCCGCACGGCCGGCGGTGCGGCCTGGCGTGGTCTCGCCGAGGCGGCGATCGGCCTGGTCGGGCTGGGGTGGGTGCTCCTGGTGGTGCTGCCCGGGCTGAGTGCCGCGGTGCCCCGCGGGGCGCTGGTCGCCATCCTGGCGGTGGCCGGGTCGACGATGCTGGCCGTGGGGTTGGTGGTGTGGCTGGTGCGGTCGGTGGACTTCACCCAGCCGCCGGATCGATCGATGAAAGGCTAAACACATTCATGATGCGATACTTGGTGACATGTCCCAGGTCCTGCTGATCGAAGATCACCAGACGGTGCGCGACGGACTGCAGCTGGCGCTGACGCGACAGGGGCACACGGTGGAGGCCGTGGCCACCGGCGAGCTGGGGCTGGAGCGGCTGCGCGCGGGCTCGTCCGACGTCGTGGTGCTCGACCTGATGCTGCCCGGGATGGACGGGTTCGAGGTCTGCCGTCGGATTCGCCAGCTGGGCGACCTGCCGATCATCATGCTGACCGCCCGCAACGACGACATGGACGTGGTCGCGGGCCTGGAGGCGGGGGCCGACGACTACGTGGTCAAGCCGGTGCAGGCTCGCGTGCTCGAGGCGCGTATCCGCGCGGTGCTGCGCCGCAGCGCGTCGCGGCGCGCCACCGCCGAGCGTTCCGGCCTGGAACAGTACGGGGCCCTGAGCATCGACCGGGCCGCGCTGGTGGTCAGCAAGGGCGGGACGCCGGTCGGCCTCGCCCCCACGGAGTTGCGCCTGCTGCTCGAACTCTCGCACACGCCGGGTCAGGTGCTGAGCCGGCAGCAGTTGCTGGAGGCCGTGTGGGAGCACGGATACCTCGGCGATTCGCGGCTCGTGGACGCCTGCGTCCAGCGGCTTCGCGCCAAGATCGAGGACGACTCGTCCGCGCCGGTGTTCATCCAGACCGTGCGCGGCTTCGGGTACCGGTTCGGGCCGCTGTGACACCGTGGCGCTGGGCCGTCGGCCTCCGGGTCCGGCTGCTGCTGGCCTTCGCCCTGCTGGGGGTCACCACCACGGCGGTCGTGGCCAGCGGCAGCTACTTCCAGGCCCGGACCGTCATCCTGCAGCAGGCGCAGGACGCCGCGGTGCTGTCGCTGACCGACCAGCTCGCCAAGGTCTACCCGCTGCGCCAGCTCCCGCCCACCCAGGACGACCTCGACACCTTGGCCGAGCGCCTCTCCGACCGGGAGGGGTACGCGGTGGTCCGCTACCGGGACATGCAGGCGCAGGGCAGCGAGGCACCCGACCTGCTCACCCCGGAGCTGCGCCAAGCGGTCGGTGACGGCTCGATCGCCTGGCAACGCGTCTCGTTCGACGGACAACCCGTGCTGCTCATCGGCACCCAGTTGGGGCTCGAGCGCAGCAACGGCTCGTCCGTGCCGTCCGGGCTGGAGGTCTACTCGGTGCACAGCCTGGCCTCCGAGCAGCGGAGCATCGACCGGCTCGCCACGCTGGCCTGGCTGACCGGCGGGCTCTCCCTGGTCCTCGCGGTCCTGCTGGCCCTGCTGGCCGCCCGGGGCGTGCTGCGCCCGATACGCGACCTGGGCCGGGCGGCGCGCCGGCTCGGCGAGGGTGATCTGACCACCCGGCTGTCGGTCCGGGGCGCCGACGAGCTGGCCGACGTGGCCCGGACCTTCAACGACACCGCGGCGACCCTGGAGCGCCAGGTCGGTGAACTGCGCCGGATGGAGGCCGACGCGCGGCGCTTCGTGGCCGACGTGTCACACGAACTCCGCACGCCGCTGGCCGCGATGACGGCGGTCACCGACGTGCTGGACGAGGAGGCCGACCGGCTGCCCGGGGACGCCGGCCGGGCCGCGCGGCTCGTCAGCCAGGAGACGCAGAGCCTCACCCACCTGGTCAACGACCTCATCGAGGTCAGCAGGTTCGACTCGGGCACGGCGCGGCTCGCCCTCGACGACGTCGACGTTGCCGCGGCGGTGACCGCGACCCTGCGGCTGCGGGGCTGGGTCGGCCGGGTCCGGACCGACCTGCCGCCGGGCATCGCCGCCCGGCTGGACCCCCGTCGGCTGGACGTGATCGTCGCGAACCTGGTGGCCAACGCATTCCGGCACGGCGCCGAGCCGGTGTCCCTGCGCCTGCGCGCGGACGAGGGCTGGCTCACCGTCGAGGTCAGCGACGAGGGGCCCGGACTGGACCGGGAGGTGCTGCCGCACGTCTTCGACCGCTTCTACAAGGCGGACACCGCGCGGACCCGATCCGAGGGCAGCGGCCTCGGCCTCGCCATCGCGTGGGAGAACGCACGCCTGCACCGCAACGCCCGGCAGCGGGGGAGTCTCGTGGCCGGCAACGGCACGCGCGGTGGCGCGGTGTTCACGCTCCGGCTGCCCCGGGTCGCGGCGGCCGGCGAGGAGGGAGCCCGATGACCCGCCGTCGCGTGCTGACCCGGACCCTGCTCGCCGGCGGGCTCCTGCTCACGCTGCTCGTGGCGGGCTGCGGCGTCCGGCCCAGTGCGATCATCACGGGCCGTCCCGCGCAGAGCGGCGCGTCCCAGGGCGCCCGGCTCTACCTGCTCTGGCACGGGCGGCTCGCGCCGGTCGTCCGCGGGCTCAAGGTGGACCCTCCGCCCGACGTGGCGCTGGCCATCCTCACGGCCGGTCCGGACGAGCAGGAACGCGGCCACGGGTTCACCTCCGAGGTGCCGGCCGGACTCTTTCCGGACCCTCCGGCGCAGGTGCCACCCGGCCCCGAGGGGGCCTCGTCAGCAGTGGTGACGGGCGGACGGGACGGCCTCACGGTCACGGTGACGGGCGCCGCGCTCGCGCTGTCGGCGAACGCGGCCGACCAGATCATCTGCACGGTGGCCGACGCCGCGGCGCAGTCCGGACCCGCGCAGTCCTTCACCCCGGTCACCATCGTCGGGCCGGACGGCGCCCGCCCGGCCCGGCCCTGCCCCGTCACCTGACCGGCCCGGCCCTGCCCCGTCACCTGACCGCGACGGCCCCGCCCACCGGGTCCACCGCGCGGGCCGACCGAGGCAGTGAGCCGGAGCGGGCCTGGCCCTGATCCGCCAGCGCACCGGCGATCAGGATGTCCAGCAGCGCGGCGAACCCGATTCCAGCCTGCTGCCAGATCTGCGGAAACTGCGACGCGGCCGTGAACCCGGGGAAGGTGTTCACCTCGTTCACGATCGGCTCACGGGAGCCGTGCTCGGGCAGGAAGAAGTCGACGCGCAGCAGCCCACGACAGTCGAGGGCGTGGAAGGCACGGATCGCCCGGTCCTGGAGCACCTCGGTCGTCGCCGCGTCGAGCGGGGCGGGAATCTGGAAGACCGCCCCGCCGTCGTACTTCGCGTCGTAGTCGAAGAAGCCGGCGCCGGTCACCCGGATCTCCAGCGGTGGGCCGGCCTGGACCCGACCGTCCGGGTACTGGAGGACGGCCACGTCGATCTCCCGTCCCCGCGCACCCTGCTCGACGAGCACCTTCGGGTCGACCTGGCGGGCCTGCTCCAGCGCGGCGGTGATTCCCGCCCAGTCGTCCACCTTGACGACGCCCAGGCTGGACCCGGCCCGCGCCGGCTTGACGAAGACCGGCAGTTGCAGCCGTCGCCGGTCGGCCGGCGCCAGATCCTCGCCGGGGCGCAGGGTCACGCCGGGGCTGACCCGCAGGCCCTCCACGGCGAGCAGCCGCTTGGTGACACCCTTGTCCATGCCGGCGGCGCTGGCGAAGACGCCGTTGCCGACGTACGGCACGCCGAGCCACTCCAGCAGCGACGCCACGGTGCCGTCCTCGCCGTACGGGCCGTGCAGGGCCGGGAAGACCACGTCCTGGGTGCGCAGCACACGCAGCGCCTGGGGGAGTGCGGTCGGACGGCCGTCGAGGTACCAACCGCCGTCGCGGCCGATGAGCACCTCGGTGACCTGGTACCTGTCGCGGTCCAGAGCGGCGAGGATGCTCGCTGCCGACTGGCGGGAGACCTCGTGCTCGCCGCTCTGCCCGCCGTACAGCACTGCCAGTCGGGTCGTCATGACGTCCGTGTCCTTTCGTGGAGGTGGTCGCGGGCCACCCGGGCCCCGATACCGGTCAAGATCTCGTGCGGGTTGGTGTCGGCCCAGCGGGCCCACTCGCCGACCGTCGGAGGGTTCTGGTCGCCCTCGGCGGGGCCGAACACCACGACCGGGTCGCCGATCGCCACGGGGAGGTCCCCGACGTCGACCACGCACTGGTCCATGGCGATACGCCCGACCACCGGGCACCGGCGGCCGCCGAGCCACACCGAGGCGCGACCCCCGCTGGCCCGGGGCACCCCGTCGGCGTACCCGAGCGGGAGCAGGGCCAGCGTGGTCGGCGCGTCGGTCACGTGCTCGGGCCCGTAGGAGACGCCGGTGCCGGCCGGTACCCGCTTTACGTTGACCACGCTCGTCCGCAGGGTCATGGCGGCGCGCAGGCCGAACCCGCCCGGGCCGGTCGCGCCGAACGGGTCCACGCCGTAGAGCGCGATCCCGATCCGGCAGAGGTCGAACCGGGTCCGTGGTGCGGACAGCGCGGCCGCCGAGTTGGCGAGGTGGACCAGGTCGGGGTCGAGGCCGGCGCGGCGGGCCACCCGCAGCGCCTCCTCGAAGGCCACCACCTGCCGGTCCACGGCGGGCGCGCCCGGCAGGTCCGCGTCGGCGAGGTGGGACCACACACCCCGCACCCGGATCCCGCCCTCCCGCTCGTACTTGCCGGCCCAGCCGACCAACTCGGTCCAGTCGTCCCCGGCGGCCCCGTTGCGGGACAACCCGGTGTCCGCCTTGAGCTGCACCACCGCCGGTACGCCGAGCAGGCGGGCGGCGTCGGCGATCGCGTGCAGGTGCGTCGTCGTGGACACGCCGACGTCGACGCCGGCGTTGATCAAGGCGCCGAAGTCGTCGGTCGGGCGGTGCAGCCAACTCAGCGTGGGCGCGTTCACGCCCGCGTCGCGCAGGGCCAACGCCTCGGCCGTCGAGGTCACCCCCAGCCAGCGGGCGCCGGCCCGCAGCGCCGCGTGGGCCACCTGCACCGCGCCGTGGCCGAACCCGTCGGCCTTCACCACGGCCATCAGGTCGGTGCCGGTGACCGACGCGATCGTCCGCACGTTGCCGGCGATGGCCCCGAGGTCGACCGTCGCCTCGGCCAGCGTGCTCATCCGGCCGCTCCCGCCCGGCGGGCGTGGGGCAGCGCGAACAGCCAGCGTGCGCGCACCGCCAGCAGCGCGCGGTGGATGCCCAGGCTCAGCCCGATCACCAGCCCGGTCAGCAGGATCGGGTAACCGAGGACGAGCAGGTCCTGGGCGGGCCGTTCCAGCCCGGAGACCGGTACGACCAGCACCTGGTGCAGCAGGGCCAGGACCGGCATGTGGATGACGTAGATCGGCAGGGTGATCCGGCCGAGCCGGGCCAGGGGGCTGCCGAGGGCCGGCCGCCGGGCCAGCCGGGCCGCGGCGGTGATGCCGAAGGTGACCGCCACCACGGAGACCACCGGCCAGACGCCGAGCCACTGCTGGGCGCCGAGCACCGCCATCGTGGTGAGCGCGAGAACGAAGCCGCTCGAGGTCAGCAGGAGACGGCGTCGGCTGGCGGTGTCCGCCCACCGGTGCACCTGCGGTCGCAGGTACAGGCCGGCGAGGAAGAAGACCAGGTTCTGGTAGACGCCGGCGCGGTTGCCCGGCGTGCCGAGCAGGCCGGCGGCGGCGACCGCGGACAGCGCCGCGGCGGGCACGAGGACCAGCGTCCGGGGCACCCGGAGGGTCGCCTTGGCGATCGTGAAGTACAGCGCCAGGGCGTACAGGTACCAGAGGTTGGACGGGGTGACAGTCAACTGCTCCAGCAGGCCGGCGGGCGAGGTGGCGCGGTCGGTCGGCAGACCCGGGGCGGCGGCGAGGATCGCGGTGTGGATCAGCAGCCAGACGATGTACAGGTAGAGGAACCCGGCGATGCGGCTGCGGGCGACGACCCGCCACGGCCGCTGGGCGGCGTTCGCCGCGAAGACGCCGGAGATGGTGAAGAACAGCGGCATCCGCAGCGGCAGGAACTGCTCGCCGAGCGTTCCCCACAGGCCCGGCACCGGCACGCCGACGTGCCAGTCGATCTGCAGGTAGTCCTTGACGACGACGTG
The DNA here is from genome assembly GCF_029626045.1 of Micromonospora sp. WMMD710. NCBI lineage: Bacteria > Bacillati > Actinomycetota > Actinomycetes > Micromonosporales > Micromonosporaceae > Micromonospora > Micromonospora sp. WMMD710. Next base: position 1,427,684 of record NZ_JARUBD010000001.1, read on the forward strand.
CCACCCGACGACGAGGATGATGCAGACGCCCTTCGCGGCGTCGGCCCACTCCGCCCGGTGCGACCGACCCGCGGCGGCATCGGCGGTCCCGCTCGGATGCCGGTGGCCGGGCCGGACGCGCGGCGCGACGGCGGCGGGCCGGGGTGCGGTGGGAGACAGCTGTCGGGTCACGCAGCCGAAGGTGCCAGCCGGATATCCGCGCGTGATCCACGAATTGTCATGAACCGGTAATGGAGTCGGCCGCCGTGGCGATGCTGATCACCATCCGCGCGGGTCCACTAGGCTCGACCCGGAGGTGCCGAACATGAAGCTCGGGTTGCACTACTGGAACTACTCCGTCCCGGCGCAGCCGGCGGCGATCGCACCGACCCTGGCGGAGACCGCCACCATCGCCGAGCAGGCCGGCGTCGCGTCGTTCACGGTGATGGACCACTTCTTCCAGATGGATGCGGTGTTCGCGGCCGAGGAGCCGATGCTGGAGGCGTACACCACGCTGGGCTACGTGGCCGCGAGGACGCAGCGGATGACGCTGGGTGTGCTGGTCACCGGCGTGATGTACCGGTATCCGGGGTTGCTCGCCAAGACCGTGACGACCCTCGACGTGCTGTCCGGCGGCCGGGCCCGCCTCGGTATCGGCGCATCCTGGTACGAGCGGGAGCAGCTCGGGCTGGGCGTGCCCGTGGTGCCGGTGGCCGAGCGGTTCGAGCGGCTGGAGGAGACGCTGCGCATCTGCCGGCAGATGTGGAGTGACGACGACGGTCCGTTCAACGGACGGCACTACCAGCTCGCCGAGACCATCAACTCGCCGCAGCCGCTGAGCCGCCCGCACCCGCCCATCATGATCGGGGGTGGCGGCGAGAAGAAGACCCTGCTGCTGGTGGCCCGGTACGCCGACGCCTGCAACCTGTTCGGTAGGGACCAGGGCGCCGACGGGGTGGCGCACAAGTTGGACGTGCTGCGCGGGCACTGCGCCGCCGAGGGCCGCGACTACGACAGCATCGAGAAGACGGTGCTGGCCGCCCGGCCGCCACTGGAGGACTTGGACGGGTTCCTCGCCGAGGTGTCCGACTACGCCGCGCTCGGTGTCAGCGAGGTGCAGGTCACGCCGGATCGGGATCCGGTGGAGTTCGCCCAGCGGCTCGGTGCCGAGGTGCTGCCCCGGTTGGCCGACATCGGCTGACACCACCGGGCGCCCGGGCCGTCCATCGTGAACGGCCGGCCAATTCCCGGTGGAATTGCTGGTGCCTACCACCGTTTCCGCCGGCGATGGTGAGGGTCACACAAAGTGTTGCGGTGCCCGCCGGGAATTGTTTCCCGGCGGGCCGGGTGCCGCAGATACCGCTTCTTGTTACCGATCGGTATGAAGTCTTGGAGCTGCTCGGCCAGGGCGGAATGGGTCGGGTGTGGAAAGCCCCGCGACCGAATGCTTCAGCGCGACGTCGCCATCAAGGAAATCGTTCCACCGCCCGGGCTGACCGACGAGGCTCGGCAGGAATTGCGGATCCGCTCGCTTCGGGAGGCGCAAGGTCTTCGACGTGTTGCTGGGCGCCGATGGCGACCCGCAGATCGTGATGGAGTACGTGCGGCGATGCACGCCCGCCAGCGCACCTTCACGACGGCGAAGCGAAAGGGCTACACCATCGTCTGGTCGACGCCCGAGGCCGCCTGGGACGCCGACGCGTTCCAGGACATCACCTCCGGCTTCCGGCCGGCGTCGGCGGCGGGCGGGGTCACCCCGTCCGCCAGGCCCGACCCCAGCGTCTCGCCCACGCCGGGCGCTCCACCCGTGCGGTCCGGCTCGCGGCTCGTCGGGATGGCGAGCAACCGGTGCCTGGACATCACGGCACCGGACTCACCGGACCCCGTCCGGCCGCGACTCTTCGACTGCCGGGACGACCGCGCCCGCAACCAGCTCTGGACGATGCGGCCGGACGGCAGCGTGCAGTTGGGCGGCCGCTGCCTGGACGTGCTCGGTGCGTCCAGCGACGCCGGAGCGGCGATCCAGCTCACCACCTGCAACACGACCCCGCGCAGCGGTTCACCCTGAGCGAGGGTCGGCAACTGGTCAACGCGCACAGCGGACTGTGCCTGGGCACGGTCGGCCAGAGCACCGCGAACGGCGCGCAGCTCGAACAGCGCGGCTGCACCCCCGGCACGTCTCATCTGCGGTGGACGCGGCGCTGACAGCGGGCGAGGGCTGACCTCCACCAGTGGTGGATGTCAGCCCTCGCCAACGGTCGACGGGGTCAGGCCACCGAGGCGGGGAACCGTTCCCACACCCGGTGCGCGGCCATCAGCTTTCGCACCGCCGTCAGGGTCTCGGCGCCGGAATCCGCCGTGACGATGCCGGGCGTGCCGACCACTCCGGCCTGCTCCAGCACGGTGACGCCGCCGCCCCAGGCGCCGATCGCCTTGACGTGGCGCCAGCACTCCTCGACGAGGAGCAGCACGCGCGGATCCACGGTCGACGGGCCCGGGCGGCCCGCCTTGGCGTCCCGGGCCGGCATCGCGTCCGGCGCGGGCGCCGGCGCCCCGGCCAGCAGGAGCGCGTCGAACTCGACCGACCGTCCGGTGGCGAAGGTGCGCTGCACCGGCAGGTCACCGACCATGCCGCCGTGCGGGGCGATCAGCAGCGGCACCATGCCGGCCTCGAACACGGCCCGGCGGACGTCGTCGACCCCGTCCAGGTCACCGTCGGGGTCGACGACGATGCCGACGGTACGGCCGTCGGTGGGCCACTCCTGACCGACCTGCGACAGCGCGGGGCTGGGCGTGACGTCGGCGAGCGGCACGGTCGGCTGCGGCGCGGGCAGACCCAGGCCGGTGGCGACCTGCGCGCACAGCACCGGGTCGATGTTGGCGAGGCTCTCCAGCTGGCGTTCCTTGATCGCCTGGTGGTAACACTTGCCCAGCTCGAAGGTGTAGGCACGGATGATGTGCTCCTGCTCGACCGGCGACATGCTCAGCCAAAACAGGCGGACCTGGCTGTAGTGGTCGTCGAAGGAGGCCGGGTTGGCACGGACCTTGGGCGCCTGCGCCACCGTCACCGGCACGTCGAGGAACGCGTGCTCGGCGTCGCCGGCGGGGAACGGGTTGCCACCGTCGAGCGAGTTCGGCCGGTACGGTGCCACGCCCGCGTGCACGGCCTGCTGGTGGAAGCCGTCGCGCAGCATGTCGTTCACCGCCGCGTGCGGGCGGTTGATCGGGATCTGCGAGAAGTTGGGGCCGCCCAGCCGGGTGAGCTGCGTGTCGACGTACGAGAAGAGCCGGCCCTGCAGCAGCGGGTCGTTCGTGACGTCGATGCCCGGCGGCAGGTGGCCCAGGTGGAAGGCGACCTGTTCGGTCTCGGCGAAGAAGTTCGTCGGCGTGCGGTTGAGGACGAGCCGTCCGATCGGCTGGACCTCCGCCAACTCCTCCGGCACGATCTTCGTCGGGTCCAGCAGGTCGATGCCGGCGAAGGTCTCCTCGGGGGTGTCGGGGAAGACCTGGATGCCCAGCTCCCACTCCGGGAACGCGCCGGCCTCGATCGCGTCGTAGAGGTCGCGTCGGTGGAAGTCCGGGTCCATGCCGCTGAGCATCTGCGCCTCCTCCCAGGTCAGGGAGTGCACGCCGAGCTTCGGCTTCCAGTGGAACTTGGCCAGCACCGTCTCCCCGGCCTCGTTGACGAGGCGGAAGGTGTGCACGCCGAAGCCCTCCATCGTCCGGTACGAGCGCGGGATGCCCCGGTCGGACATGTTCCAGATGGTGTGGTGCTGCGCCTCGGTGTGCAGGGAGACGAAGTCCCAGAAGGTGTCGTGGGCGCTCTGCGCCTGGGGGATCTCGCGGTCGGGGTGCGGCTTGCCGGCGTGGATGATGTCGGGGAACTTGATCGCATCCTGGATGAAGAAGACCGGCATGTTGTTGCCGACCAGGTCGAAGGTGCCCTCGTCGGTGTAGAACTTCGTCGCGAAGCCACGGGTGTCGCGGACCGTGTCGGCCGACCCGCGCGAGCCGAGGACGGTGGAGAACCGTACGAAGACCTCCGTCTCCCGGCCCTTCTTCAGGAAGCCGGCCCGGGTGACCGCCTCGGCGGTGCCGTAGGCGGTGAACACGCCGTGCGCGCCGGCGCCGCGCGCGTGCACCACGCGCTCCGGAATGCGCTCGTGGTCGAAGTGCGTGATCTTCTCGCGCAGGTGGTGGTCCTGGAGCAGGACCGGGCCGCGGGGTCCGGCCTTGAGCGAGTGGTCGGTGTCGCGCAGTCGCGCCCCGTTGGCGGTGGTCAGGTAGGCGCCCTGCTGGCCGTTCGCGGTCGCTGGCGCGCCGGTCTCGGCACCGGTGGGCGTACGGGTCTGCGGTGCGCCCTGTTCCGGCTTGGGCGGCAGCGGGTCGTGCGGGGTCGTCGGCTCCTCGATCGTCGGGGGCGCGCTGCCGGGCGCGCCCGGGACGTCCGGCGTGAGGGCATCGGCGATCTTGTCTGAGGCTGTCTTCACGGCGTTCTTGACCGCCTCGGCGGGCTTGCTGGAATCCACTGGACGTACCCCTCCATGGAGCGCTTACGAGCAGGCGAGAGCCCTGCTACCCCTGGTCAGAGGGTCAAAACACAATCGATGCCGCAGGACTGGTGATTTCACCGATGCGTGGCCCGGCGGCGCGGCCAAAACTGACGCACGTCGATATCCCTCGACTCTAGGGAGTGCCCGACGTGTCGTCACCAACCACCACCCGTCCCCGTTCCATGGCCGCCCGGCTCGGGCTGGCCGCCGTACTGGTCGCCGGAGCCGTCCTGGCCGGTCCGTCCGGCGTCGCGCAGGCCGCCGGCCCGTACGAGCGTGGTCCCGCCCCGACCACCGCGATCCTGGAGGCCAGTCGCGGTCCCTTCGCCACCGCCTCGCAGAGTGTCTCCTCGCTCAGCGTCACCGGCTTCGGCGGCGGCGTCATCTACTACCCGACCAGCACCAGCGAGGGCACCTTCGGCGCCATCGCCATCTCGCCCGGCTATACCGCCGCCTGGTCGAGCATCAGCTGGCTCGGACCGCGGATCGCCTCGCACGGTTTTGTGGTGATCGGCATCGAGACCAACACCCGGTTGGACCAGCCGGACAGCCGGGGCCGGCAGTTGCTCGCCGCGCTGGACTACCTCACCGAGCGCAGTTCGGTGCGCAGCCGGATCGACAGCAGTCGGCTCGCCGTGGCCGGCCACTCGATGGGCGGCGGGGGCAGCCTGGAGGCGGCCTCGGCTCGACCGTCGTTGCAGGCGGCGGTGCCGTTGGCGCCGTGGAACCTGGACAAGAGCTGGTCCGAGGTGCGGGTGCCGACACTGATCATCGGTGGCGAGAGCGACACCGTCGCTCCGGTCGCGTCGCACTCGGTGCCGTTCTACACCAGCATCCCGTCCTCCTCCGAGAAGGCGTACCTGGAGCTGAACGGCGCGAGCCACTTCTTCCCGCAGACGGTGAACACGCCGACCGCGCGGCAGATGGTGGCCTGGCTGAAGCGCTTCGTCGACGACGACACCCGCTACGAGCAGTTCCTCTGCCCCGGGCCGAGTGGCTCGCAGATCGAGGAGTACCGCAACACCTGCCCCAGCGCCTGAGCGGGGATCCGGGGCGGTCGCCGACGGCGGCCGCCCCGTCCGCGTCGGATCATCGAAGGTCTTGACGCCGTACCCGAGAAACGTACACTGCGAGTGTAAATAACACCCGCCACGGCAGAGGGATGGGTGATGGAGCGCGGCCTCGAACTGCACCACATCGGCGTCCGTTTCGGCGGCCTCACCGCCCTCGACGACGTCTCCCTGCGGGTGCCACCCAACCGGGTGGTAGGCGTGATCGGGCCCAACGGCGCCGGCAAGACCACGCTGTTCAACGTGATCTGCGGCTTCGTCGCACCGCACACGGGTTCGCTCACCCTCGACGGCCGGCCGCTGCGGCCACGGCCGCACCAGCTGACCCGGCTCGGCATCGCCCGGACCCTGCAGGGGACCGGGCTCTTCGCCGGGCTCACCGTGCTGGAGAACGTGCTGACCGGCGCCTCACACACCGCGCGGGCCGGCTTCGCCACGGCGCTGTTCGGCCTGCCCGCCAGTGACCGCGACGAACGGCGGCTGCGCCGGCAGGCCCTGGACATCCTCGACGATCTGGGCATCGCCCAGCACGCCGAGGCCGCGCCGGGCACGCTGCCCTTCGCCGTACGCCAGCGGGTCGCCCTGGCCCGCGCGCTCGCCGCGCGGCCCCGGCTGCTGCTGCTCGACGAGCCTGCCGGTGGCCTCGGCGGCGACGACATCGACGAGCTGGCCGAGCTGGTCCGCGAGTTGCCCCGTCGGGACACCGATCCCTGCGCGGTGCTGCTGGTCGAGCACCACATGGACCTGGTGATGGCCGTCTGCGACGACCTCGTGGTGCTCGACTTCGGTCGGGTGATCGCCGCCGGCACGCCGGAGGAGATCCGCGACGACCCGGCGGTCACCGACGCCTATCTCGGCGCCACGCTCGAGGAAGCCTCATGAGCGCACCGGACCTGCTCGTGGTGCGTGGTCTGGTGGCCGGCTACGGGGCCGCGCCCGTGCTGCGGGCCGTCGACCTCACCGTCGCGGCGGGCACGATCGCCGCCGTCGTCGGCGCCAACGGCGCGGGCAAGACTACCCTGCTGCGGGCGCTGTCCGGCATGATCCGCCCGGCCGCCGGCCAGGTCGTCCTCGCCGGGGAGGACCTGCGCGGTACGCCGGTGGAGCAGCTCGTCCGGCGGGGCATGGCGCACGTGCCGGAGGGGCGGGGCGTGATCAGCGAGCTGACCGTCGACGAGAACCTGCGCCTCGGCGGGTTGTGGCGGCGTGACCGGGCCGACGCGGGCCGCGCCCTCGACGAGGTCTACGAGCTGTTCGAGCCGCTCGCCCGCCGCCGCCGGCACCTCGGTCACCAGCTCTCCGGCGGCGAGCGGCAGATGCTCGCGCTGGGTCGGGCCCTGGTCGGTCGGCCCCGACTGCTGCTGCTCGACGAGCCGTCGCTCGGCCTGGCGCCCCGGGTGGTCGCCCGGACGATGGCTTTGCTGCGCCAGTTGCGCGACCGGACCGGCCTGACCGTGCTGCTGGTCGAACAGAACGTGCGCAGCGCGCTCGCCGTCGCCGACCAGGGCGTCGTGATGTCCCTCGGCCAGGTCGTGATCGCCGCACCGGCCGCCAGGCTGCGCGACGACGTCGACCTGCGTCACGCGTACCTCGGTTTCTGACCACCACCTCGTCCCCCGGAGGGAGGACTGTTGGACCGCTTCGTCTTCCTCACCGTCGACGGCCTGTCCCGGGGCGCGGTGTACGCCGCGTTCGCGCTGGCCCTGGTGCTCATCTGGCGGGCGGCGCGGGTCGTCAACTTCGCCCAGGGGGCGATGGCCGTGGCCGCCGCGTACGTCGCCTACTCGGTGTCCGCGGCGACCGGCTCGTACTGGTTGGGCTTCGGCGTGGCGATCGTCACCGGGCTGCTGCTGGGCGCGGTGGTGGACCGCGTCGTGATGCGCCACGTCGACCACGCCTCGCCACTCAACCCGGTGATCGTCGCGCTCGGGCTGGTGCTGCTGATCCAGGCCGTCCTGGGCATGGTGTACGGCAACGAGTTCCGCCCCGCCGAGGCACCGTTCGGCAGATCCGCCCTCACCGTGGGCGGCGTCGCGGTGCTGTCGCCGTACGACCTGTTCGTCTTCGCCACGATCGGTGTGGTGGTCAGCGGCCTGGCCTGGATGTTCGCCCGCACCCCGGTCGGCCTGCGGATGCGCGCGGCGGCCTTCGCGCCCGAGGTGTCCCGTCTGCTCGGGGTCAACGTCGGTGGGATGTTGACGCTCGGCTGGGCGCTCGCCTCCGGTGTCGGCGCGCTGGCCGCCATGCTGGTCATCCCGACCGAGCTGGGGCTGCATCCGCACGCCATGGACCTGGTCTTCGTCTCGGCGTTCACCGCGGCGGTGGTCGGCGGGCTGGACAGTCCACCAGGGGCGGTGGTCGGCGGTCTGGTGGTGGGCCTGCTGCTCTCGTACGTCAGCGGCTACGCCGGCAGCGACCTCACCCCCCTGGCGGTGCTGGTCCTGCTGCTGGCGGTGCTGCTGGTCCGGCCCGGCGGGCTGTTCGCCCCGGTCGCGGCGAGGCGGGTGTGAGCGCCACCGGGGCGGTCCTGCCGCCGAAGAACCGGCCGGCCGCCACGGGTGACCGACCGGTCGACCGGCGACGCGGCTCCACCCTGCTGCGTCACCTCGCCGTCGTGCTCATCGTCGGGCTGCTGCTGGTGGCGGTCAGCTACACCGTCGAGCCGTTCCGCAACTTCCAGCTGGCCACGGTGGCCGCCTACCTCTGCGCGACCGCCGGGTTGACCGTCCTCACCGGGCTCAACGGCCAGCTCTCGCTCGGGCACGGCGCGTTGATGGCCACCGGGGCGTACACGGTGGCGCTGTGCCAGAACGCCTTCGCCGACCGGGGGATGACCGGCGGCTGGCTCCTGCCGCTCTCGCTCGGCGCGGCGATCGTCAGCACGGTCGCGGTCGGTGCGGTGGTCGGTGTGGCGGCGGCTCGACTGCGCGGCCCCTACCTGGCCGGGGTCACCCTCGCGGTGGCCGTGGTCGTGCCGGCGCTGGCCGTCACCTTCGACGGCGTGTTCAACGGTGAGCAGGGGCTGTCGGTGCCGGTGGAGCCCCCGCCGCTGGCGCTCGGCCCGTTCTTCCCCTATGAGCGCTGGCAGCTCTGGGTCACCGGCGCGGCCACCCTGCTCGCGTTGCTGCTGCTGGCGAACCTGATCCGCAGCCGGTACGGGCGCACGTTCCGGGCGGTCCGCGACGACGAGGTGGCGGCGCGCCTCGCCGGCATCCACGTGGCCCGCACCCAGGTCCTCGCGTTCGTGGTCAGCGCCGCCACCGCCGGGCTCGGCGGCGCGCTGCTGGCGGTGCTCGCGCAGAGCGTCTCGCCCGGCGCGTTCTCGCTGACCCTGTCGCTGTTCCTGCTGATGGCCGTGGTGATCGGTGGGTCGGGTCGGCTCACCGGGGCGTTGTGGGGGGCCGTGCTGCTCGTGGCCCTGCCCGATCTCACCCACTCGCTCACCGAGCTGCTCACCCTCTCGCCCGCGGTGGCGCAGCGGCTGGAGGGCAACCTCCCGCTGGCGATCTTCGGACTCACCCTGATCGTCGTCATGATCGCCGCCCCCGGCGGTGTGCAGGGTCTGCTGTCGCGTCTCGGCCGGGCGCTGTCGGCCCGATGGTCGGCCCGGCGTTCCTGAGCTGTCCTCGGTCCGGCCTCGGCCGGGCGCCCCACCACCACACCGTTCCCGACAGTCATCACCGAGAAAGGTCGGTGTTTTCCATGCACCGTACGGCACAACGCGGTCTCGCGATCGTCAGCACCATCGCCCTGTTGGTCGCCGCCGCCGGCTGTGGCGGCGACGACGGCCCCGGCTCCGGCGGGGCGTCGGTGCCGGGCGTCACCGACACCGAGATCGTCGTCGGCACCCACATGCCCCTGACCGGTCCGGCCTCGGCCGGCTACTCCAAGATCGCCCCGGCGACGAAGGCGTACTTCGACTACGTCAACGCGGCCGGCGGCGTGCACGGTCGGAAGATCACCTACAAGGTCATGGACGACGGCTACAACCCGGCGAACACCCAGCAGGTGGTCCGCCAGCTCGTCCTGCAGGACAAGGTCTTCGCCATCCTCAACGGCCTCGGTACGCCGACGCACACCGGAGTGCTCGACTTCCTCAAGAGCAACCGGGTGCCGGATCTCTTCGTCGCCTCCGGCAGCCGCAGCTGGGACCAGCCGGACAAGTATCCGGGCACGTTCGGGTTCAACCCGGACTACACGGTCGAGGGCAAGATCCTCGCCAACTACGCGAAGGCGAACCTGGCCGGGCAGAAGGTCTGCTTCCTAGGCCAGGACGACGACTTCGGCCGCGACAGCCTGGCCGGCGTGGAGAAGGTGCTCGGTGCCGGGGCGGTGGCGGTCAAGCAGACGTACGTCACCAGCAACACCAACGTGGCGCCGCAGATCGGCGCGTTCAAGGCGGCCGGTTGCCAGGTCGTGGTGCTCGCCACCGTGCCGGGCTTCACCGCGCTCTCCATCGGCACCGCCGCGCGGTTGGGTTTCACACCGCAGTGGCTGGTCTCCAACGTCGGTGCCGACCACCCGACCCTCGCCAAGCAGCTCGGCGCCGCCGCTGCGCTGCTGGAGGGCATGATCGGCACCAACTACCTGCCGATGCAGAACGACACGGCGAACCCGTGGATCCAGCTCTTCACGAAGGTCAACAAGACGCACAACGGGGACGCGCCGTTCGACGGCAACACCGTCTACGGCATGTCGGTCGGCTACCTGTTCGTGCAGGCGCTGCTCGCCGCGGGTAAGGATCTCACCCGGGAGAAGGTGCTCGAGGCCGTGCAGAAGGGCGGCTTCCAGGGCCCCGGGCTGGTGCCGCTGCGTTTCTCTGCCACCGACCACTCCGGCTACGGCGGCCAGCGGCTGAGCCGGGTGAGCGGGGGAGTGCAGAGCTACTTCGGGCCGGCGTACGAGACCGACGAGGCGGACGGGCCGGTCAACGAGTACACCGCCGCACCGGTGGCGCCACCCGCGAACGGGGTGCCGACCGTCTCCTGACGACCCGTAGCACCGGCAGTCGACCGGGTGTGGCCGCGCGTGACCACACCCGGTCGTCCTGCTGCGCCCGTCCCGGCGCAGAGGTGGGACGGTCGTTGACCGAGAGAGATCAGCCCTCCTACTATCCGCACCATGACTGCAAATACACGTCGGATCGTCACCGTCACCGGCCAGCACCGGCTGATCATCGACTGTCTAGACTCGGCGATGCGTCGGGGGGCGCCGTGGCGGTGAGGGGGCGGAGGCGGATGGAGACGGTCGAGGTGCCGGGCCGCGTCGACGGGCGGACCGCCCGCGCCGAGCGCACCCGTGCGGCCATCGTCGAGGCGCACCTCGCCCTCATCTCCGAGGGTGACCTGCGTCCGACCGGGGAGCGCATCGCCGAACGGGCCGGCATCTCGCTGCGGACGCTCTGGACCAACTTCAAGGACATGGAGACCCTGTTCGAGGCCAGCGGTGCCGAGGTGCTCCGCCAGCAGGACGCCGCCTACCGGCCGATCGCGCCCGGGTTGCCGCTGGTGAAGCGTGTCGACGCGTACTGCCGGCAGCGGGCCCGGCTGCTCCAGCTCATCGCGCCGTCGGCGCGGGCCGCCCAGATGCGGGAGCCGGTGTCGGACCAGCTGCACCGCAACCGCCTCAAGCACATCGACCGGGTCCGCGAGGAGGTCGAGCAGCTCTTCGCCGCCGAGCTGGCGCGCGCCGGACGGGGGCGCGACCAGCTGCTCAACGCGCTGGTGGTGGCGAGCACGTGGTCGTCCTGGTCGATGCTGCGCGACGGCCTCGGGCTGGGCGTGGACCCTGCCCGCGCGGTGATGGCGCGTACGGTCGGCGCCCTGCTGGCCGAGGTGTCGGCCGACTGATCCCGGCGTCGCCCCCTCTTTCCATCCGGTTACCGGTGGGTCACACTGGGACGCATGGTTACTGCATCAAGAGTGCAATTAACCGTGCTGCATGGCCGGGACGACGAGTGCCGGGCCATTCGGGGCCTGCTCGACGGCATCACCGACGGCGGCGGATCCCTGCTGCTGCACGGTGAGCCCGGATCGGGCCGTACCGCCCTGGTCGGCCACGCCCACCGGCACGTCGAGGGCCACACCACCACCGTGCTCGCCGGCACCGGGCTCGCCGAGGAGGCCGGGTTGCCGTACGCCGGCCTGCAACGCCTGCTCGATCCGCTGCTCGACCGGGCCGCCGCCCTGCCGAAGGAGCACCGCCACCTGCTGCGGCGGGCGCTGGGCGGGCAGGACTGCCCGAGCGATCGTCAACTCGCGCTCTCGATGGCGGTGCTCGGCCTGCTCGCCGCCGCGGCCCGGGACCGTCCGCTGCTGGTGACGATGGATGACGTCGACCGAGGAGACCCGCAGACCGGGCGGGTGCTGGCCTTCGTGGCCCGCCGCCTGCGGCGGGTGCCGGTCGTCGTCCTGCTCACCGCCGACCTCACCGCCAGCATCGACGGGATAGCGGCGCACCGACTGCGACCGCTGACCGGGCAGGAGAGCGCCGCCGTCCTCACCGACCGACTCCGGCTGCGCAGCGAACGACAGGGCGGTGTCGTCGACCACGACCGGCTGCCCGAGCGGCCCGCCCCGCCGGCGGTCGCCGCCCTCGGCGTGGTCGGCGGCGGTAACCCGCAGGCCCTGGTGGACCTCGCCGACGTGCTCACCCCGGGCCAGTGGCGGGCCGAGGAGCCGCTGCCCACCGCGCCACCGACCGACGGCGCGCTGGCCCGCTCCTACCGGGCCCGGCTGGACCGGCTGTCGCCGTCCACCCGCCGGCTGCTGCTGCTCGCCGCGTTGGACGAGGAGTACGGGCCGGCCGCCCCGACCCGGGCCGTGCGCGCCGCCGTGGAGGGGCTCGCGCCGGCGGAGGTCGGCGGCCTGGTCCGCGTCGAGCCGGGCGGCGTCACGTTCCACCAGCCGTTGGTCCGCGCCCTGGTCGTGGCCGGTGCGCCGCTCGCGCAGCGTCGGGCGGCGCACCGGTTGCTCGCCGGCGCACTCGATCCGCACGGGCAGCGCCTGCGCCGGGCGATGCACCTCGCCGCCGCGGCGGCGGGGGCCGACCCCGCCCTCGCCACCGAGCTGGAAGAGGCCGCGACCGCCGCGACGGGCGACTGGTCCACCGCCTCGGCCGCGCTCTGCCGGGCCGCCGAGCTCAGCGACGACCCGGGGCGCACGGCTGCCCGCCTGCTGTCCGCCGCCCACTACGCCTGGGCCGCCGGCCAACCCGGTCAGGCCCGCCTGCTGCTCGACCGCCTCCGCGGCGTCGGAGGTGCGGTGGCCGTCGAGGGGCGTGCGGCTCTGCTGCGCGGCGAGCTGGAACTGCGCTGCGACGCCGCCGCGGACGCCTCGGCCACCCTGCTCGCCGCCGCCGACGGGCTGGCCGGCACCGATCGCTTCCTGGCGCTGACCGGGCTCGTACGCGCGGGCGAGGCCGTCTGCTTCGGCGGCGACCAGTACCGGTACGCCGAGGTCGGCCGCCGGGCGGCGGCGCTGCGGCGTCCGGACGACCCGCCCGTCATGGAGCTGATGAGCTGTCTGGTTGCCGGTGTGGCGGCGACGCTGCGCGGCGATCACGAGCGGGCCGGCCCGGCACTGCGTCGGGCGGTCGTGCTGGGCGGCCGGTTGACCGGCCCGTCGTTGACCCCCACCGCGCTCGCCTGTGCGGCGGCCGCCGGTCTGGTGGTCGCGGTCGACGGTGCCGCGCACCGGCTCGCCGAGCGCGCCGTCGCCCTGGCGCGGGAGCGGGGCGAACTGTCCATGCTGTCCCGGGCGCTGGAGTTGCGAGCGGTCGCCGAGTACTGGCTGGGACGGCACAAGACGGCGGCGGAGACCTCCCGCGAGGGGCTGCGGGTCGCGCGCGCCACCGGTCAGACCAATTGCGCCAACGTCCACCTGGGCATGCTCGCCGTGCTGGCCGCCGTGCGGGCCGACCGGGACACCAGTCTGCGACGGATCCGGGAGATCGGTGAGGCGCCGACACCGGGCAGCCGTCCGCACGCGCTCGCCGGGTGGGCGCTGGCGGTCCTCGACCTGGTCGACGGCCGGCACGCCGAGGCCGCGGCGCGGCTGGCGTCGCTGGCCCGGCTGGGCACCGGCCGAGGCCAGGTGCTGGTGCAGGTGATGGCAACCCCGTACCTGGTCGAGGCGGCCGCCCATCTGGCCCACCGCCCGGCGGCGACGGCCGCACTCGCCGTGTTCGACAGGTGGGCCAGCAGCACCGCGAGCCCGTTGCGGCGGGCGCTGTCCGCCCGGTGTCACGCGTTGCTCGCACCCCGGGGCAGTGCCGAGGTCGAGCGGCAGTTTCTGACCGCGCTGCGGCTGCACCCGGCCGAGGCTGGCGCGTTCGAACGGGCGCGTACCGAGCTGCTCTTCGGCCAGGAGCTGCGCCGCAGCCGACGCCCCCGCGACGCCCGCGGGCACCTGCACCGCGCCCGCGAGACGTTCACCCTGCTCGGGGTGGGATGTTGGGGCGAGCAGGCCACGGCGGAGCTGCGCGCCGCGGGGGAGTCCGTCGGCCCGCCGGATCTGCCGGCGGCGCGGCTGCTGACCGGCCAGCAACTGCGGATCGCCCAACTGGTCGCCCAGGGGGCCACCAATCGGGAGATCGCGGCGCGGATGTTCCTGTCCACCCGTACGGTCGACCACCACCTGCGCAACGTGTTCCACCGGCTGGGCATCCGCTCCCGCACCGAGCTGGCCCGCGCGTTCGCGGACGAGCCGCACGCGGGCCGACGCCGGTGACGCCCGCTCGGACACCGTCCGGTCTGGACGACCTAAACTATCACCGCTAGTTTATGCGTCATGGAGCTCACCCTCTCCGCCGAACAGGCGGCGGTCCGGCAGCTCGCCGCCGAGTTCGCCGACCGGGAGCTGGTCCCGCACGCCGCCGAGTGGGACCGGCGCGAGTCGGTCGACCCGGCCGTCGTCGGCAAGCTCGGCGAGCTGGGCTTCCTCGGGCTGACCATCGCCGAGTCCGACGGCGGCTCCGGCGGCGACCACCTCGCATACTGCCTCGTGCTCGAGGAACTCGGCCGGGGCGACTCGGCCGTGCGCGGCATCGTCTCGGTCTCCCTCGGCCTGGTCGCGAAGTCGATCGCCGCCCACGGCACCGCCGCGCAGCGGGCGCAGTGGCTGCCCCGGCTCTGCGCCGGCACCGCACTCGGCTGCTTCGCGCTGACCGAACCGGACAGCGGCTCGGACGCGGCCGCGCTGCGCACCCGCGCGGTCCGCGACGGCGACGACTGGCTGCTCACCGGCACCAAGACGTTCATCACCAACGGCACCACCGCCGACGTCGCGCTCGTCTTCGCCCGCACCGGCGGCCCCGGCCACCGGGGCATCACCGCGTTCCTGGTGCCCACCGGCAGCGCCGGGCTGACCCGTCGGGAGATCCACGGCAAGCTCGGCCTGCGCGGGCAGGCCACCGGCGAGCTGCACCTCGACGAGGTCCGCGTGCCCGACGAGGCCCGCCTCGGTGTCGAGGGCGGCGGCTTCCGCCTGGCCCTGTCCACCCTGGCCAAGGGTCGGATGTCGGTGGCCGCCGGCTGCGTCGGCATCGCCCAGGGGTGTCTGGACGCCGCGGTCGGCTACGCCGGGCAGCGGACCCAGTTCGGCAAGCCGATCGCCGGCCACCAGCTCGTGCAGCAGTTGCTGGCCGCCATCGCGGTGGACACCGCCGCCGCCCGCCTGCTGGTGTGGAGGGTGGCCGACCTGATCGACCGGGCCGAGCCGTTCGCCACCGAGGCGTCGATGGCCAAGCTCTTCGCCAGCGAGGCCGCCGTCCGCGCGGCCAACAACGCGGTCCAGGTCTTCGGGGGGTACGGCTACATCGACGAATACCCGGTCGGCAAGTACCTGCGCGACGCCCGGGTCGCCACCCTCTACGAGGGCACCAGCCAGATCCAGCAACTCCTCATCGGACGCGCGCTCACCGGCGTCAACGCCTTCTAGTCCAAAGGACCCTCGGCATGCGAGTCTTCACCTCCCTCGACGAGCTGGCCACCGCAGTCGGCGAGACCCTCGGCCCCGGCCCCTGGCAGCGGATCGAGCAGAGCCGGGTCGACCTCTTCGCCGACGCCACCGACGACCACCAGTGGATCCACCTCGACCCGGTCCGGGCCGCGGCGGGGCCCTTCGGCGGGACGATCGCGCACGGCTACCTGACCCTGTCGATGCTGCCGGCACTGGCCGGCGGGCTCTACCGGGTCGACGGGGTGGCGATGGGGGTCAACTACGGCCTGAACCGGGTGCGGTTCCCCGCCCCGGTCCGCGTCGGGGCGGCCGTCCGGGCCACCGTCACCTTCACCGAGGTGTCCCCGGTCAGCGGTGGGGTGCAGCTGGTCGCGACGGTCACCGTGGAGGCCGACAGCGGTGGCAAGCCCGTCTGCGTCGCCGAGACGGTCAGTCGGCTGTACCAGGGTGTGCCGCGCTGACCGCAGGGGGGCGTGGCCGCCCCTTCTCGGCGGCGGACCGGGGCTACCGGTGCAGTCTGCTGCCGAGCCAGCGCAGCTGCCGGCGGACGTGGACGGCCTCCCCGCCCTCGTGGCCGTTGAACGGGTAGACGTGCATCTCGCGCTCCGGCGGGACCGGCAGGCCGGACGCGGCGCCGTACTGGTTGTAGGCGGCGAAGCCCGTCGTCGGTGGGCAGACGGTGTCGCGTAGGCCGATCCCGAAGTGCGCCGGCGCGGTGGCGCGGCGGGCCAGATTCACCGCGTCCACGTAGGACAACGTGCGCCACACCGCATCCTCGGCCTCCCGGTGCACGGCGAGGTAACGGGCGATCTCACCGTACGGTGCGGGGTCGCTGATCCGGACGCCCTGCTGCATGTCGCAGAGGAACGGGGCGGTGGTCAGCACCGCCGTGAGATCGTCCACCAGACCGGCCACCGCCAGGGCGAGCCCGCCGCCCTGACTGTTGCCGACCACGGCCACGCGGGCGGCGTCGACCCCCGGCAGGGCGCGGACCGCCTCGACCGCCCGGACCGCGTCGGTGATCAGCCGGCGATAGTGGTAGTCACGCGGGTCGAGGATCCCCCAGGTGGCCGGCCAGGGGCCGCCGGGCGCGCCGTGTGGATCGGCGGTGTCGCCCGCGCCGTACTGCCCCGCCTGCCCCCGGTTGTCCATCAGCAGATGCGCGTACCCGGCCACCGGCCAGGTCAGCCGCTCGTGCGGCAGGCCGCGACCACGGCCGTAGCCGGCGAACTCCACCACGGCGGGCAACGGCTCCCGGACACCGGCCGGGCGGGTGTACCAGGCGCGTACCGGGTCGCCGCCGAAGCCGGCGAATGTGACGTCCCAGGAGTCGAGCAGCGGTAGGTCGGTGGGCTCCGGACGGACGTCGACGAGCACCGGTCGGGCGGCGGCCCCGGCGAGGGTGTCGCGCCAGAACTGGTCGAAATCCTCGGGTTCGGCGACAGCGGGGGAGTACCGCTCAAGCTCGTCGAGATGCGGGGCGGAGTACGACACGGATCCTCGCAGGGTCAGTGCGGCTGAGCGGGGGGCGCGGTGCTCTCCCGGACGACCAGCTCGGTCACCAGGTCGATGCGGCTGGTCGCCGGCTCGTTGCCGCTGGCCAGGTCGAGCAGCATCTGGGTGGCGATGCCGGCCATGTCGCGCAGCGGCTGGTTGATGGTGGTGAGCGCCGGGTCGGTCCAGGCAGCGACCGGCAGGTTGTCGTACCCGATCACCGAAAGGTCCTCGGGCACCCGCAGGCCGCACTGCCGTGCGGCCCGGAGCACCCCCATGGCCTGGATGTCCGAGCCGGCGAAGATGGCGGTAGGGCGCTCCGGCAGGCGCAGCAGTTGCAACCCGTGGGTGTGCCCAGCGCCTGCCGAGAAGCTGCCGTAGCGGATCAGCTCCCGGTCGACCGCGAGCCCGGCCTCCTCGTGTGCGGACTGGAAGCCGGCCGCGCGGGCGCGGCTGCAGAGCACGTCGGGTGGCCCGGAGATGATCGCGATACGCCGGTGACCCAGCTCCAGCAGGTGCCGGGCGGCGAGCAGGCCGCCGTTCCAGTTGTTGGACCCGACGGTGGGCACCGACGCCGAGGTGGCGCTGTCGGTGTCGACGACGACGAACGGGATGCCGTGGCGTCGCAGGTGCTGTTGCTGGACCTCGGCCAGATGGGAGAGGACGAACACCACCCCCAGTGGACGGTCCGCGAGCACGGCGTCCAGCCAGCGCGGCGGTGGGCGGTGCGCCCCGTCGAGCTGAGCGACCGACAGCCCGAGGCCGGCCGCGCTGGTCACCGCCTCGACGCCGCGCAGGATCTCCATCGCCCAGCCCGTGTCGAACTGGTGGAAGACGAGGTCGACCCGCCCTCCGCTGGACGACGTGCGACGCGTGCGGCGCTGGTACCGGTGGCGGTCCAGGCTCGCCTCGACGCGCGCCCGGGTGCCGGGGGCGACATCACCGCGTCCGTTGAGGACCTTGGAGACCGTCGCGACCGAGACACCGACATCGGTGGCGATGGTCGCGATGGTGGTGGAGGCGGGTGGGTCGAGCGGGCGGTGCTCTGTCATCGCAGCCTCATACAACATCCGAAAGTTTCGGCAGACCTTAACACGAATGGTCGTTTGCGCCAGAGGGGTTGACATCGGCCGGACGTCCTCAAGACATCGATGAAGCTCTTGACACGTCCGGGTGGTGGACTTAGGTTGCCGAAAAGGTTACGCAGGTTTCCGGAAAGTTTCGGATCGTGCACCGTCCGCCACGCAGCCGGTCCCACCAGGGCTGCCGCCTGGCCGGAGCTAAGGGGTCGCGGCATGAGAAGTCAGTCGCCCGTCGACAGCGACATCGCGCCGTGGCGCGATCCGCACCTGTCGCCGTCCGAGCGGGCCGAGGCGCTCGTGTCGTTGATGTCGCTGGAAGAGAAGATCGCCCAGTTGATCGGGGTCTGGGTGGGCGCCGAGGCATCCGGCGAGGGCGTCGCCCCGCACCAGTCCGACATGATCGAGGGCCTTCCGGAGTGGACCGAGGTCATCCGGTACGGGCTGGGCCAACTCACCCGCCCGTTCGGCACCGCACCGGTCGACCCGGTGCTCGGTGCCCGATCGCTGGCCGCGTCCCAGGCGCAGATCGTGGCCGCCAGCCGGTTCGGCATCCCGGCGCAGGTGCACGAGGAGTGCCTCACCGGGTTCGCGGCCTGGCGGGCCACCGTCTATCCCACCCCGCTGGGCTGGGGCGCCTCCTTCGACCCCGAGCTGGTCGAGGAGATGGCCGGTCGGATCGGGCGGTCGATGCGCGCCGCCGGCGTACACCAGGGCCTCGCGCCCGTCCTCGACGTCACCCGCGACTACCGCTGGGGACGCACCGAGGAGACGATCGGTGAGGACCCGTACCTGGTGGGGACGACCGGCGCCGCCTACGTGCGGGGTCTGGAGCGGGCCGGTGTCGTGGCCACCCTGAAGCACTTCGCCGGCTACTCCGCCTCCCGGGGCGGGCGCAACCTCGCCCCGGTGCCGATGGGTCACCGCGAGCTGGCCGACGTCATCCTGCCGCCGTTCGAGATGGCCCTGCGGCTCGGCGGTGCCCGCTCGGTGATGAACTCCTACGCGGAGATCGACGGCCTGCCCGTCGCCGCCGACGAGGCGCTGCTGACCGGGCTGCTGCGCAACGAGTGGGGCTTCACCGGCACCGTGGTGGCCGACTACTTCGCGGTGCGCTTCCTACAGACCCTGCACGGTGTCGCCGAACGCGCCGCCGACGCGGCCCACCTCGCCCTGCGGGCCGGGATCGATGTCGAGCTGCCCACCGTGGACGCCTTCGGCGAACCGCTGGTGGAGGCGGTGCGCGGCGGCGAGGTCGACGAGGCGCTGATCGACCGGGCGCTGCGCCGGGTGCTGATCCAGAAGATCGAGCTGGGCCTTCTCGACGAGGACTGGCGGGAGCTGCCCGACGACGTCGCGGACCTGCGGCTCGACGACGAGACCAGCCGGGACGTCGCCGTACGCCTGGCCCGCGAGTCCGTCGTCCTGCTGCGCGACACCGGCGCGCTGCCGCTGGCCACCGGCCAGCGGGTGGCCCTGGTGGGGCCGGTCGCCGACGATCCGATGGCCCTGCTCGGCTGCTACTCCTTCCCCAACCACGTCGGCGTCAACCACAGCGACCACGGACTCGGCCTGGACATCCCCACGCTCCGCGACGAGTTGGCCCGCCGCGTGCCGCTGCTCACCCACGAGCCCGGTTGTGCCATCACCGGTGCGGACACCTCGGGCATCCCGGCCGCGGTCGCCGTGGCGGCCGACGCCGACGTCTGTGTGCTCGCCGTCGGCGACCGAGCGGGGATGTTCGGCCGGGGCACCTCGGGCGAGGGCTGCGACGCCGCGGACCTGCGCCTGCCCGGTGTACAGGCCGAGCTGGTGCGAGCCGTCCTTGCCACCGGCACCCCGGTCGTCCTGGTGCTGATGACCGGGCGACCGTACGCGCTCGGCCCCGAGTTCGACGCCGCGACCGCCGTGGTGCAGGCGTTCTTCCTCGGCCAGCGCGGCGGGCAGGCCCTCGCCGAGGTGCTCACCGGCGCGGTCAACCCGTCCGGGCGCCTACCGGTCAGCGTTCCCCGCGACGCGGGCGGTCTGCCGGCCACGTACCTGGCGCCGCCGCTCGGACGTCGCAGCAAGGTCTCCTCGGTCGATCCGACCCCGGCGTACCCGTTCGGCCACGGGCTGAGCTACACCACCTTCGACTGGTCCGACGCCACGGTCGTCGGGGCCGCCGACGAGGCGCGCGCCGAGGCGGGCGAGCCGGCCGACTGGCCGGTCGACGGCGAGGCGCGGGTGCGGATCACCATCCGCAACAGCGGTACGCGGGCCGGCACCGAGGTGGTGCAGCTCTACCTGCACGATCCGGTCGCGCAGACCACCCGCCCGGTGGTCCGCCTCGTCGGCTACGCCCGGGTGCCGTTGGAGCCCGGCGAGTCGGCGCAGGTGACGTTCGGCGTACCGGCCGACGTCGCCTCGTTCACCGGGCTGTCCGGCCGGCGCGTCGTCGAGCCCGGCGCGGTCGAGTTGCGGTTCGGCCGCTCCAGCGGGGACACGGCGGCGACCCTGTCGCTGCGGCTGACCGGCGCCGAGCGCCAGGTCGGCCACCAGCGGGAACTGCTCACGTCGGTGCGGACCGAGCCTCTCGTGGCCGTCCGGCACTCCGCATAGGAGGCCGAGGATGACATCGACGCTCCGGCCACCGCCGCCGGCGCCGCCCGGTGCTTCGGCGCAGGCGCGCAGCCCCGTCCCGCGGTCGCCGCGTCGTCGCCGGAGCTGGCGGCAGGCGCTGCGCCGGGACTGGCAGCTCTATTCGCTCGCCGTCCTGCCGCTGCTGTTCTTCCTGGTCTTCCGGTACCTGCCGATGATCGGCAACGTCATCGCGTTCCGCCGGTTCAAGCCGGGCGGCAGCATCTTCGGTGAGTACTGGGTCGGGCTGCGGTACTTCCGGATGTTCTTCACCGACCCGACGTTCTGGGACGTCTTCACCAACACGCTGCTGCTGGGGACGTTGACCCTGCTGTTCTGCTTTCCGCTGCCGATCGTGCTGGCGCTCCTGCTCAACGAGGTGCGCACCCGCCGGCTCAAGCAGTTTGTGCAGTCGGTGTCCTACCTGCCGCACTTCCTGTCGATCGTGATCGTGGCGGCGATGGTCATGCAGTTGACCTCGATCGACGGCACCGTCAACCAGCTCGTCCAGGCCACCGGCGGCGAGGCGGTGCCGTTCCTGCAACGCGCCGAGTGGTTCCGGACGATCTACGTCTCGTCCGAGGTCTGGCAGACGGTCGGCTGGGGCACCATCCTCTACCTGGCCGCGCTCACCACCGTCGACGACGACCTGTACGAGGCAGCCCGGATCGACGGCGCCAGCCGGTGGCGGCAGACCTGGCACGTCACGCTCCCCGGCATCCGGCCCACCATGGTGACGCTGCTGATCCTCAACATCGGCACCTTCATGGCGGTGGGGTTCGAGAAGATCCTCCTGCTCTACAACCCACTGACCTACCCGACCGCCGACGTCCTCTCCACCTACCTGTTCCGGATGGGCTTCGGGTCCAGCAACTTCAGCTACGCCGCCGCGATCGGCCTGTTCGAGGCCGTGATCGGGCTCGTGCTGGTCCTGACGGCGAATCTGATCGCCCGCCGTACGGTCGGGACGAGCCTGTGGTGACCATCGACGCCGCCGAGGCGACCAGCGGCAGCCCGAGGCCCGTCTCCGGACGCGGGCGGGGCGTGCGCCCGACCCGGGGATACCGCGTGTTCCAGGCCGTCAACGCGGTCGTCCTGACCGCTGTGGTGGTGGTGACGCTGTACCCGTTCGTCAACGTGGTGGCCCGGTCCCTCAGCGACGAGGGATACATCATCGCGGGCCAGGTGAACCTCGTGCCGCGCGGGTTCAACCTGGACACCTACCGGTTGGTGCTCGCCGACTCGATGTTCTGGACGAACTACCGCAACACCGTCGTCTACACGGTCGTCGCCACGGTCATCTCCATCGTGCTGACCACCTGCTACGCCTACGTGTTGTCCAAGAAGCA
The DNA here is from genome assembly GCF_029626045.1 of Micromonospora sp. WMMD710. Taxonomy (NCBI): domain Bacteria; kingdom Bacillati; phylum Actinomycetota; class Actinomycetes; order Micromonosporales; family Micromonosporaceae; genus Micromonospora; species Micromonospora sp. WMMD710. The sequence continues at coordinate 1,449,786 of NZ_JARUBD010000001.1, forward strand.
CCTGCGGGGACGGACCGCGCTGGTCGGCATCGCGGTCTTCACCATGTTCTTCTCCGGCGGCCTGATCCCCAACTACGTGCTGGTCACCAGCCTGGGCATGAAGAACACCATCTGGGCCATCGCGGTGCCCAACGCGATAAACGTGTTCAACCTGCTGGTGATGAAGGCGTTCTTCGAGAGTCTGCCGGACGAGCTGGAGGAGGCCGCCGCCGTCGACGGGCTCAACACGTACGGGATCCTGCTGCGCATCGTGCTGCCGCTGTCGAAGGCCATCGTCGCCACGATGGTGCTGTTCTACGCCGTGGCCTTCTGGAACTCCTGGTTCGCCGCCTTCCTCTACCTGGACCGGCAGGACCTGTGGCCGGTGACCATCTACCTGCGCAACCTGATCGCCGGGGCCACCGGCGCGGAGAACGTCGGCGCGATCGCCGAGGCCGACGAGGTGCAGGCCGAGGCGACGCTCAAGTCCGTGACGATCGTGCTCACCACCCTGCCCATCCTGCTCGTCTACCCCTTCGTCCAGCGGTACTTCGTCCGCGGCGTGATGCTCGGCGCCGTCAAGGGCTGACCAGCGCCCCGACCCGTCCCCTCAACCGAAAGGAACGCCATGCTCCACCGATCGTGGCGCCGTGCCGCGACAGCGGCAGTAGCCGCTCTGCTCGCGGCCACCAGCGTCGCCGCCTGTAGCGAGGACCCGTCCGACGCCAAGGACCTGTCGGAGAACCGGGCCGGTGCGATGTCCGACTACGGCATCGGCAAGCAGTTCACGGCGAGCGAGCCGGTCTCCTTCTCGATCCTCTACAACAACCACCCGAACTACCCGCTGCGCGACGACTGGCTCTTCTGGTCGGAGCTGAAGGCGCGGGCCAACGTCACGCTCACCCCGGTGGCCGTGCCGCTGAGCGACTACGAACAGAAGCGCAGCCTGTTGATCGGTGCGGGCGACGCTCCGATGATCATCCCGAAGACGTACCCCAGCCAGGAGGACGCGTACGTCTCCTCCGGGGCGATCCTGCCGGTCAGCGACTACCTGGACCTGATGCCGAACCTTCAGGACAAGATCTCGCGGTGGAACCTCAAGCCCGAGATCGACGGGCGGCGCCAGGAGGACGGCAAGTTCTACATCCTGCCGGGCGTGCACGAGAAGCCCTGGCAGGACTACTCGTTGGCGATCCGGACCGACATCCTCGACGAGCTGAACCTGACGGCCCCGAAGACCTGGGACGAGCTGTACACGGTGCTCAAGGCGATGAAGGCCAGATACCCGGACGTGTTTCCGTTCTCCGACCGTTGGAGCAAGCCCAACCCGGCCGGCAACCTGCTCAACATCCTGGCCGTGTCGTACGGGTTGCAGGGCGCGGGCTGGAACTTCCAGCACACCTCCTGGGACGCCACCGCCAAGAAGTTCGTGTACACCGGCGCCACCGAGCAGTACAAGCAGATGCTCCAGTACCTCAACAAGCTGGTGTCCGAGAAGCTGCTCGACCCGGAGAGCTTCACCCAGACCGACGACCAGGCCCGGCAGAAGCTCGCCAATGGCAAGTCGTTCGTGATCAGCGCCAACGCGCAGGCCGTTGTCAACGACTACCGGCCGGACCTGGCCAAGACCAACCCCACGGCGAAGATCAGCAAGATCCCGCTGCCGGTCGGGCCGGCCGGCGAGATCAATCCGGCCAGCCGGTTGGAGAACGGGGTGATGATCTCCGCGAAGGCCCGCGACAGCAAGAACTTCGTGGCGATGATGCAGTTCATCGACTGGCTCTGGTATTCCGACGCCGGCCAGGAGTTCGCCAAGTGGGGCGTGGAGGGGAAGACGTTCGTCCGGGACGCCGCCGGCATGCCGAAGCTGGCGCCCGATGTCAACGTCATCGGCCTCAACCCGAAGGCGCCCAAGCACCTGCAGAAGGACTTCGGCTTCTACAACGGTGTCTTCGCCTACGGCGGCAAGCCGGAACTGGTGCAGGGCTTCTTCTCCGCCGAGGAGCAGGAGTTCCAGAAGGTGCTCAACGCCCGTCCGCCGACCGCGGTGCCTCCGCCGCACCCGTTGACCGACGAGGAGCGCGAGCAGGCGTCGTTGTGGGAGACGCCGCTGCGTGACCACGTCTACCAGGCGACCCTGCAGTTCGCGCTCGGCCAGCGCGACTTCGCCCAGTGGGACGCGTACGTGGCCGAGCTGAGGAGCAAGAACATGGACTCCTACCTGGACATGGTCAACAAGGCCCACGACCGCTACCAGAAGGACCACGGCTGACCGCCGGCCGGTCCGGTGGCGCACGCCGCGACCGGACCGGCCGACCACCGTCAGCCGGCGCACCCACACCGGCCGACCACCGTCAGCCGGCGCAGCCGCATCGGAGAGGACGAGATGACGCGCATCAGCACCGCACCCACCGGGCGGCAGTTCGGCGACGGGCCACTGTCCCGGATCACGTCCCGCGTCTACATCCTGCTCGTGGTCGAGGCGCTGCTCCTGCTCACCACCCTGCCCGGCCTGCTTCCGCTGCTGCTGCTCGGCCGTGACCCCAGCAACCTGCCGTTGGCCGCGCTGTTGCTGGTGCCGGTCGGCCCGGCGGTCTCCGCCGCCCTGTACGCCCTGCGCCACCAGCGTCCCGACCTGACCGACCTGCGGCCCGCCGCCCTGTTCTGGCGCGGCTACCGGATCAATGTCGCGGGTGCGCTGCGCGTCTGGGTGCCGATGGTGCTGTGGCTGAGCGTGCTCGCGGTGAACCTCGCGTACCGGGACGCGGTCGGCCTCGCGGGTTGGTGGGTCGTACCGCTGGTCCTGATCGCGGTGGGGGTGACGCTCTGCGCGGCCAACGCCCTGGTGATCACCGCGCTGTTCGACTTCCGCACCCGCGACGTCCTCCGCCTGGCCGTGCACTTCCTGGTGCGTGCGCCCGGAGTCACCGTCGGCAACGCCCTGCTGCTCGGCGCGGCGGCCGGGATCACGGCGGTCTTCTCCGAGGCGGTCCTGGCGCTGGTCGCCTCGATCGCGGTCCTGGCACTCCTGCGCGTCGGCGACCCGATGATCCACCTGATCCGGAAGGAGTTCACGTGATGGACGGGACGGCGCCGCGGCTGCCGGCGTACGGCGTCGTGGTGGTGCGGGAGGACAGGTGAGCACGGACGAGTCGGTGGGAGTGGAGGAGCCGGTGTTTGTGGCAGAGCCGCTGAGCGCCGAGGAGTTGCGCGTGCACGCCGCTTGGCTGCCGCCGGAGGCGTTCCGGTCCCTCGGTGCGCGCCGTGTCCTCGTGCACGGTGACGGGCTGCTCGTCGACACCGTCCTCGACGAGGTGGCGGGCGCCTGCGCGCGCTACGGCGGCCGGGTGTGGCACTCGCCGTCGTGGGACGTCGACGTCGATCTGGTGCTCGCCCTGCGCGGCGCCGACGAGCTGCCCAGCGTGGCCGTGCAGGCGGCACGGTCGGCGGGCGAGGCGGCGCTGGTCGAGATCGGCGGCGGTGCGACGCTCGGCGACGAGGGATTCCTGTTGGCCCGGGCCGGTCAGGTGACCGTCGTGCTGGCCGACGCGCCCGCCGGCCTGCTGTACGGGCTGTTCCACCTCGTCCGGCTCTGCGCGGCGGCCTTCGACCCGAACCGCCCGCCGGAGCTGCACCGGCCCGCGCTGCGCCGCCGGATGCTGAACCACTGGGACAACGTGGCCGTGCACCCGGTGATGGGCCAGGTCGAACGGGGGTACGCGGGCGGCTCGATCTTCTGGCGCGACGGCCGTCCGCGCGGCGACCTGGCCCGGGTGCGGGAGTACGGCCGGCTGCTGGCGGCCAGCGGCGTCAACGCGATCTCGGTGAACAACGTCAACGTCGCGCGTACCGAGGCGTCGCTGCTCACCGAGCGGCTCGGCGACGTGGCCGAGATCGCGGACGTCCTGCGCCCGTACGGCATCCGGGTGCACCTGTCGGTCAGCTTCGCCGCGCCGGTCGTCCTCGGCGGGCTGTCGACGGCGGACCCGCTCGACGAGTCGGTACGGGACTGGTGGGCCGCCACCACCCGACGCGTGTACGAGCGGATCAGCGACTTCGGCGGCTACGTGGTGAAGGCCGACTCGGAGGGGCAGCCCGGCCCGTTCACGTACGGGCGTGACCACGCCGACGGTGCGAACCTGCTCGCCGAGGCCCTCGCACCGCACGGGGGAGTGGTGCACTGGCGGGCGTTCGTCTACAACCATCACCAGGACTGGCGGGGCCGCTCCACCGACCGGGCCCGGGCCGCGTACGACCATTTCACCCCCCTCGACGGACGGTTCCGCACCAACGTGATCCTCCAGGTGAAGTTCGGTCCGGTGGACTTCCAGACGCGCGAGCCGGTCTCGCCGGTGCTCGCCGCGATGCCGGCGACCCGGCTGGCGGTGGAATTGCAGGTCACCCAGGAGTACACGGGCCAGCAGCGGCACGTCTGCCACCTCGGGCCGTGGTGGGGCGAGGTGCTGCGCTTCGCGCCCTGGGGTCCGGGCGGACGGACGATCGCCGACGTGGCCACCGGGGAGGCGGGGGCGGGCGGTGGCCTCGTCGCCGTCGCCAACACCGGTGACGACCCGTTCTGGACCGGGCACCCGTTGGCGCAGGCCAACCTGTACACGTTCGGCCGGCTTGCCTGGGACCCCGCACTGGATCCGACGGCGGTCCTCGACGAGTGGATCGCGCTGACCTTCCCGCCGTCGGCGACCGCCGATCCGGAGCTGGTGGGGCGGACGCTGCACGAGATCATGGACGACTCCTGGCGCACCTACGAGCGGTACACCGCGCCGCTGGGTGTCGGCTTCATGGTCCACCCCGGCGACCACTACGGCCCCGACGTGGACGGGTACGAGTACTCGCGGTGGGGCACCTACCACTTCGCGGACCGGGACGGCGTCGGCGTGGACCGCAGTCGCGCGTCGGGCACCGGTTTCGCGGGGCAGTACCCGCCGTACTGGGCGCAGGTGTACGAGTCGCCGCGGACGTGCCCCGACGAGCTGCTGCTCTTCTTCCACCACGTGCCGTACTCCCACGTCCTGCACGACGGGTCGACCGTCATCCAGCACATCTACGACACCCACTTCGCGGGCGTGAAGGAGGTGGAGGCGATGCGGCGGCGGTGGCGGACGCTCAACGGGATGATCGACCCCGCGGTGTACGAACGGGTGGCCGACCGTCTCGACGAGCAGGTGCGCTGCGCCACCGAATGGCGGGACCAGATCAACACGTACTTCTTCCGCAAGTCCGGGGTGCCGGACGCGCGGGGGCGACGCATCTACTGACCCGGCCGGCCCGCGCTCACCACGGGTGCACGGTGCCGTCCTCCAACCTGTTCACCGGCAGGTACGCCGGCGCGTACGGGTACCGTGCGGCGGCCTCCTCGTCGATGTCCACGCCGAGACCGGGGGCTTCGGCGGGATGCAGGTACCCGTCGGCGTAGTGGTAGCCGTGCGGGAAGACCTCGTCGGTCTGCTCGGTGTGCCGCATGTATTCCTGCAGGCCGAAGTTGGGGATCGAGATGTCGAGCTGCAGCGCGGCGGCCATGCAGACGGGGGAGAGGTCGGTGGCGCCGTGCGAGCCGCTGCGGACGTGGTGCAGGGCGGCGAGGTCGAAGATGCGGCGCAGGTGGGTGATCCCGCCGGCGTGCACCACCGTGGCGCGGATGTAGTCGATGAGCTGCTCGCGGATGAGCTGGGCGGCGTCGAAGATGGTGTTGAAGACCTCGCCGACGGCGACCGGGGTGGTGGTGTGCTGCCGGATCAGCCGGAAGCCCTCCTGCAGGTCGGCGGGGACCGGATCCTCCATCCAGGTCAGCGCGTACGGCTCCAGGCTGCGACCGAGCCGAGCCGCCTCGATCGGGGTGAGCCGGTGGTGCACGTCGTGCAGCAGCCGCAGGGTGGGGCCGAACTCGTCGCGGACGCGGGCGAACACCGTCGGCACGTGCGACAGGTAGCGCTGCGTCGACCAGGTGGCCTCGCTGGGCAGCGCGGCGTCGGCCGGCTCGTAGAAGAGCTTGTCGGCGCTGACCCCGTACGTCTTGGGGAGGCCGGGCACGCCGCACTGCACCCGTACGGCCCGGTAGCCGAGGTCGACGTAGCGGGCGACCTCCACCAGCACCTCCTCGACGGTCTCGCCGTTGGCGTGGCCGTACACGGTGACGCCCTCGCGGGACCGGCCGCCGAGCAGCTGGTAGACCGGCAGGCCGGCGACCTTGCCCTTGATGTCCCACAGCGCGGTGTCCACGGCGGCGATCGCGCTCATCGTGACCGGACCGCGCCGCCAGTACGCCCCCTGGTACAGGTATTGCCAGGTGTCCTCGATCCGCGCCGGATCCCGGCCGATCAGCAGCGGCGCCACGTGGTCGCGCAGGTACGACGCGACGGCCAGCTCCCGGCCGTTGAGGGTGGCGTCTCCGACGCCGGTGACCCCCTCATCGGTGACGATCTTGAGGGTGACGAAGTTGCGGCCCGGACAGGTCACGATGACCCGGGCGTCGACGATCTTCACTCGATCTCCTTCGTGCCCACGGGTCTCTGTGGAGGCTCGTAGGGGGGTGGCGCGAGGGATGCGGGAGGCCCGACAGGTTTCGAGAACGTCCCGATAATAGCCCGCGATCAAGGCCCGGCGATCCCTCCCGCAGCTCCGTCCGGGTGTGCAGGTGGAGGCCCGATCCCGGACGGCGAAAGGTTTCCGGAAGTATTGACAATCGAGTGTGCTCGATTGAAGCTGACGTGGTCACGCGAGCCGCGGTCAGGGTCGGGCGAAGGGCAGTCCTCGACTTACTCCCCTTCCATGCGCCATTTTCCGAGGGATCGCGAAGGATGACAATCAAGACAAGGCTGCTCGGCGCCGTCATGGCTGCCCTCACGCTGGCCGCCGCCGCGCTCACGTTCGCCACACCGGCGTCGGCGGCGACGCTGACGCAGGTGACCGGCTTCGGCACCAATCCCACCAACCTCCAGATGCACCTGTACGTCCCGGACCGCGTGGCGTCCCGGCCGGCGATCCTGCTCGCGCTGCACTACTGCACCGGGTCGGGGCCGGCGTTCCACTCCGGCACCCAGTACGCGTCGCTCGCGGACCGGTACGGGTTCATCGTCATCTACCCATCGGTGACCCGCAGCAGCAAGTGCTGGGACGTGGCCTCACCGCAGGCCCTGCGCCGCGGCGGGGGCAGCGACCCGGTCGGGCTCATGGCGATGGTCGACTACGTGCGGCAGCGCTACGCCGCCGACCCGGCGCGGATCTTCGCCACCGGCACGTCGTCCGGGGCGATGATGACGAACGTCATGCTGGGTGACTACCCGGACGTGTTCGCCGCGGGCGCCTCCTTCGCCGGAGTGCCGTTCGGCTGTTTCGCCACCGGGGGCAGCTCGGAGTGGAACAGCGAGTGCGCCAACGGGCAGCTCATCAGGACCGCCCAGCAGTGGGGTGACCTGGTCCGTGGGGCGTACCCCGGCTACACCGGGCAGCGGCCACGGATGCAGATCTGGCACGGCACCAACGACGAGACGCTGCGCTACCCGAACTTCGGCGAGCAGGTCAAGCAGTGGACCAACGTGCACGGGTTGAGCCAGACCCCGACGTACACCGACTCGCCGCAGTCCGGCTACACCCGCACCCGGTACGGCAGCAGCGGCCCGACGGCCCCGGTCGAGGCGATCAGCATGCAGGGTGTCTCGCACAACCTGCCGGTCGACGCCGCACAGGTGATCCGCTTCTTCGGCCTGGACGGCACCGTTCCACCGCCGACGACGCCACCACCCACGACTCCGCCACCCACCACGCCGCCCCCGACGACCCCACCGCCGACCACTCCGCCGCCCGGTGCGGGTGCCTGCCGGGTCGGCTACACGGTCAACGCCTGGAACAACGGTCTGACCGCGAGCGTGACCATCACCAACACCGGTACCGCCGCCGTGAACGGATGGGCGCTGACCTTCACGCTGCCCGGCGGCCAGATCATCACCAGCGGCTGGAACGCCACCTACTCCCCGACGAGCGGAGCGGTGACCGCCCGCAACGTCTCCTACAACGCCACCCTCGCCCCGAACGCGTCTGTCGACATCGGGTTCCAGGCCACCCACCAGGGCGGCACCGGCAAACCCTCGTCGTTCGCCCTCAACGGGGCCACCTGCGCGGTCTCCTGACCACCGCCACCACCCAGAACGGAGTCGCACGATGAGAAACACGACATGGAGGGCGGCATCGAGAGCCGCCCTCGCGCTGACCGGGGCCGGCGCGCTCGCCGCCAGTATGGCGATGGTCCTGGTGACGCCCGCCTCCGCCGGCACCACGCTGGGCGCGTCCGCGGCCGAGAAGGGCCGTTACTTCGGTACGGCGGTGGCCGCGAACAAGCTCTCGGACAGCGCGTACACCACGATTTTGAACCGCGAGTTCACCATGGTGACGGCCGAGAACGAGATGAAGATCGACGCGACCGAGCCGCAGCAGGGCCAGTTCCGCTACAGCCAGGCGGACCCGATCGTCAACCACGCGCGTACCCACGGCATGCAGGTACGCGGCCACACCCTGGCCTGGCACGGCCAGCAGCCGGGGTGGATGCAGGGCATGGAGGGCACCGCGCTGCGCACCGCGATGCTCAACCATGTGACGCAGGTAGTGACCCACTACCGGGGACAGATCTATTCCTGGGACGTGGTGAACGAGGCGTTCGCCGACGGCAACTCCGGTGGCCGCCGGGACTCGAACCTGCAGCGCACCGGCAACGACTGGATCGAGGCCGCGTTCCGCGCCGCCCGCGCCGCCGACCCGGGCGCGAAGCTCTGTTACAACGACTACAACACCGACAACTGGACCTGGGCCAAGACACAGGGCGTCTACAACATGGTGCGGGACTTCAAGGCCCGTGGCGTGCCGATCGACTGCGTCGGCTTCCAGTCACACTTCAACAACGACTCGCCGTACGTCAGCAACTACCGCACCACGCTGTCGAGCTTCGCGGCGCTCGGGGTGGACGTGCAGATCACCGAGTTGGACATCCAGGGCGCTCCGGCGAACACCTACCGCAGCGTGGTGGAGGACTGCCTCGCGGTGGCCCGCTGCAACGGGATCACGGTGTGGGGGATCCGGGACAGCGACTCGTGGCGGGCCTCGCAGACCCCGCTGCTGTTCAACAGCAACGGCTCGAAGAAGCCGGCGTACGACGCGGTCCTCGCCGCGTTGAACAACGGCACCACCCCGCCCACGACCCCGCCGCCGACCACCACCCCGCCGCCGACCGACCCGCCGCCCACGACCCCGCCCCCGGGTACGGGTGCCTGCACCGCGACGGTGACGGTGAACCAGTGGACGGGCGGCTTCGTGGCGAACGTACGGGTGACGGCCGGCTCGTCGGCCCTCAACGGCTGGACGGTGACGATCGCGTTGCCGTCCGGGGCGACGGTCACCAACGCCTGGAGTGCCGACCGCAGCGGTAACACCGGCACGACGAACTGGACGAACGTGGCCTACAACGGCCAGGTCGGCGCCGGGCAGTCCACCGAGTTCGGGTTCCAGGCCAACGGCACCGCCGGCAGCCTGAGCCCCACCTGCGCGGCACGCTGACGCAGACCCCGGCCGGTGCGGAGGGTGGCCCGAACCCTTCGCACCGGCCGGCCCTTCCCCTGTCGGGGCGCTACCTCTGGGCTAACCATCGATGCGGGTGATGTTGCGGATCTTGTTGGACGCGTCCAGGGCGGCCACCTTGTACGCCTCGGCGAGTGTCGGATAGTTGAACACCGCGTCGACCAGGTAGTCGATCGTGCCGCCGCAGCCGATGACGGCCTGCCCAATGTGGACGATCTCGGTGGCGGCGGTGCCGAACACGTGCACCCCGAGCAGCCGGCCGTCGTCGGGGGAGACGAGCAGCTTCAGCATGCCGTACGAGTCACCCACGATCTGGCCCCGGGCCAGCTCCCGGTAGCGGGCGATGCCCACCTCGAACGGCATCGACGATTCGGTGAGCTGCGCCTCGGTCTGCCCGACGAAGCTGATCTCCGGGATCGTGTAGATGCCGATGGGTTGCAGGCCGTGCATCTCGCGGATCGGTTCGCCGCAGGCGTGCTGCGCGGCCAGCCGGCCCTGCTCCATCGAGGTGGACGCGAGCGCCGGGAAGCCGATTACGTCACCGACGGCGTAGATGTTGTCCACCGAGGTGCGGTAGTTGGCGTCGACCGTGATCCGGCCCCGCCGGTCCGCCTCCAACCCGGCCGCCTCCAGCGCCAGATCGTCGGTCTGGCCCTGCCGGCCGGCCGAGTACATGACGGTGTCCGCGACGATCTTCTTGCCGCTCTTGAGGATGCACAACGCCGCCGTCTGGTGTTTCTCCACCGCGGCGACCTCCTCGCCGAAGCGGAACGCCACGGACAGGTCGCGCAGGTGGTACTTGAGTGACTTGACGACCTCGTCGTCGCAGAAGTCGAGCATCCGGTCGCGGCGTTCCACGACCGTCACCTTCGTGCCGAGGGCCGCGAACATCGACGCGTACTCCATGCCGATCACGCCGGCGCCGACCACCACCATGCTGCGAGGTACGGCCTGCAGGTTGATGACGCCGTCGGAGTCGACGATCGTGCGGTCGTCGAAGTCGACGCTGTCCGGGCGGGCCGGGCGGGTGCCGGCCGCGATGATGATTTTGTCGAAGGTCACCCGGGACTCGCGGCCGGAGCCGCCGTCGACCCAGATGGTGTGCGCGTCGGCGAACCGGCCCGTACCGGTGATCATCGCGACCCGGTTGCGGGCGAGCTGGTTGCGGATGACGTCGGTCTGCCGGGTGATCACGTGCTGGGTCCGGGCGGCCAGGTCGCTGACCGTGATCTCCTCCTTGACCCGGTAGCTGCTGCCGTACAGGTCGCGCTGGCTCAGGCCGGTCAGGTAGAGCACGGCCTCGCGCAGCGTCTTGGACGGGACGGTGCCGGTGTTGATGCACACCCCACCGATCATGTCGCGGCGGTCCACGATGCCGACCCGCCTGCCCAGTTTGGCGGCGGCGATCGCCGCCTTCTGACCGCTGGGTCCGGAGCCCAGCACCACCAGGTCGTAGTCATACACGAGCGTTAGCGTCGCAAGATGTCGCGGTGTGCGCCAGAGCTGGGACGCGAGCGTTATTCGTCCGCCGCCACGCAGAGGCCGCCGTTGAGCGTGACCTCCTCCGGCAGTTGCGTGCCCGTGGCGACGATTCCCAGCGACACGGTGCCGCCGGGTGGGATCACCGCGTTGTAGCTGGCGTTGCGCACCCGCAGGAAGCTGTTGTTGAGCCGGTCGACAACCTCCGCGCCCCAGAGGCCGTGCAGCTGTTGGGCGGCCCAGAATCGCCAGGTCATCGTCCAGCCGTCGACCGCCGTCGAGCCGGTGTTCGTGACGGCGAGGTGCGCCACGAAGCCGTCCGACCACTGCCGCACGACGGACCGGACCGCGCAGCTCGGTGGCGGCGGCAGCGTGGTCACGGTGACCGGTTCGGACAGGGGCGACAGGTGGCCGACCTCGTCGCGGGCCTGCACCACGAAGGTGTACGTGGTGGTGGGGGTCAACCCGCTGATCTGGGTGCTGTTGCGCCCCGGCGGGTACTGGTACACCTCGCTGACCCGGGTGAGGGTGCCGTCGGCGTTGACCCGGAACACCTCGTACCGGTCGAGCGCGACGTTCTCGACCGAGGGGGCCCACCGCAGCCACACCAGGGTGGCGGCCACGTCGTACGCCATCGGTTGGCCCGGCGCGCTCGGCGGCTGGTCGTCGCCCGGTGGCATGGTCAGCCGCAGCGTCGGGTTCGACAGGGAGCTGTTGCCGGCCGCGTCCACCGCCGAGACGCCGAACGTGTACGTGCGGGACGGCCGCAGCCCGGTGATCCGGATGCTGGTGGTGTCGGTCGAGTACATGGCGCCGGAGTCCTCGAACCGCGCGGAGACCGGATAGCGGACCACCCCCACGTTGTCGGTCGAGGCCGCCCAGGTCAGCTCGACCCAGGTCGTGTCGACGGCGACGACCGTGATCGGGCCGGGGGTGGTGGGGCGCTCGGTGTCGTCGGCGGCGTACGCCGGGGTCGCGCCCACCGCGACCAGGGCGGCCGCGAGCAGCGCGGCGACCGGCGACCGCATTCCTCCATATCGGCGATCCCGCATGACGAATCTCCCGCCCTCGATTGCCCGCGCAGTCTCATCCATCCATCAACGCCAATGTTAGGCGACCGGGGTGCCGAAGGATGCCCCGCGGAATCGCCACCGATTCGTTGACGGCATCAATTCCGAAGGCGCCGCACCCAGCCCCATCCGCCCGGACGCGGTCGCCGCGAGGGGCCTAGGCGACGAGGCGGCGTTCCCAGGCCCAGGCGGCGATCTCCACCCGGTTCCGGGCCGGGAGCTTCATCTGCACGCTGGCCAGATGGGTCTTGACCGTGCCGACCGCGATGAAGAGCCGGGCGGCGATCTCGGCGTTGGTCAGGCCCCGGGCGACGAGCTTCACGACGTCGAGTTCCCGTGGTGAGAGCCCGGCGTCGTCGTACGCGGGTGTCGGCGAGCTGAGATGCTCCAGCAGCCGCACCGTGATGGACGGGCTGATCAGCGCGTCCCCGGACACGGCCGCGCGGACCGCCTCCACCAGCAGCGCCGGGCCGGAGTCCTTGAGCAGGAAACCGCAGGCGCCGTTGGACAGTGCGGTGTGCACGTACTCGTCGAGGTCGAAGGTGGTCACCACGACCACCCGGACCGGGTCGGCGACGCCCGGCCCGGCGAGCAGCCGCAGCGCCTCGAGGCCGTCGAGGCGGGGCATCCGGATGTCCAGCAGCACGACGTCCGGTCGCAGACGCCGGGCCAGCTCGACGGCGGCGACCCCGTCCGCGGCCTCGCCGACCACCGTCATGTCCGACTGCGCCCCGATGATCATGCCGAAGCCGGTCCGGACCATCGCCTGGTCGTCGGCGAGCAGCACCCGGATCACCGCGCCACCGCCGGATGCAGCGGCAGCGCCGCGTCGAGCACCCAGCCGCCGGCGACGCCCGGCCCGGCGGTGATCGTGCCGCCGAGGGCGCGTACCCGCTCGGTGAGGCCGATCAGACCGAAGCCGTGCCCCCGGGCCGGCGCGGTGCGCCCGGACGTGCCGTCGTCGGCGACCCGGACCAGCAGCCAGTCCGGGGTACGGCGCACCGCGACGTGCACCGACCGGGCGTCCGGTGCGTGCTGGCGGGTGTTGGTCAGCCCCTCCATCACCACCCGGTACGCCGACGTGGAGACCTCCACCGGCAGCCCGTCCAGCGGGCCGTCGACGTGCAGCCGGGCCGGTACGGTCGCCGTGCCGTTGTGGCCCTGCACCAGCGGCGCCAGGTCGGCCACGCCGGCCAGCGGGGCGAGCGGGGCGTCCGGGTTGCGCAGGACACCGACCATCCGTCGCATCGAGGCCATCGTCTCCGCGCCGGCGCGTTCGATCTGCTCCAGGGCGACGATCACCCGCTGCGGATCCTGCTCGGCGACGAACCGGGCGCCCTGCGCCTGCACCACGATGCCGGTCACGTGGTGGGCGATGAAGTCGTGCAGATCGCGGGCGAACTCGGCGCGCTGCTCGGCCCGGACCAGCGCGATCGCCCGCTCCCGTCCGGCCGCGACGACGCGCAGGTAGATGCCGACCGCGGCGGCGCCGACCGCCGCGAGCGCCTGGAGCAGCCCGAAGATCACGAGTACGTTGTCGGTGCCGGCGCGCAGCGGCATCGCGGCGGCGGCGAGCGCGGTGACCGCCGCCGCCCACGGCGCCAGTCGGGCCGCGCCCCGCCGGGTCACCACGAAGACGACTGCCAACAGCCCGGCGGACTCGGCCAGCCCCCAGCTGCCGCCGACCAGAAGTCCTCTGCCCGAGCTGAGCACCGTGATACCGAAGGTGACGGCCAGCGAGGCGGTGCCGAGCAGGAGCGCCGCGACGGGCAATGCTCGCGACCCCTGCCGGTGCACGGGCAGCCAGACCGGCACGGTCGCCACCGCGAGCCCCGTGCGCACCACCAGAAGCAGGGCGAACGTCGGGCTCATGCCGGTGAACAGGCCGAAGCGCAGGTCGAAGAGGCCCAGCAGACCCAGCGCCGCCAGGCCCGCGAGCTGGCCCAGCCGTACCCACCATGTCGAGAAAGCCGCCGCGCTCATGGTGACCCAGCGTAGCCAGGTGGCGGGAGCGGTAGATCGGCCGAAAGGCAGACCCGGCGGCGGCGATACCCGGCCCCGGGCCGATGTGCCCACCGGTTGACGGCGGCGACGCTTCCCGGGTCACATCGCAGCCACTGGAGGAACAATGACAACCCACGCCCCGCCGCAAACCAGCCACGCGGCGGTCGCCGCGGTCGACCTGGTGAAGGTGTACGGCAGCGGTGACACCGCGGTCCGTGCGCTGGACGGGGTCTCGGTCGGCTTCGGCCGGGCCGAGTTCACCGCGATCATGGGCTCGTCCGGGTCCGGCAAGTCGACCCTCATGCACTGTCTCGCCGGCCTGGACACGGCCACCTCCGGTCGCGTCCTGCTCGGCGGCACGGACCTCACCGGTCAGTCGGACCGGACGCTGACCCGGGTACGCCGCGACCGGATCGGGTTCGTCTTCCAGTCGTTCAACCTGCTGCCGCAGCTCACGGCCGCGCAGAACATCACCCTGCCGCTGGACCTCGCCGGCCGGGAGCCCGACGGTCACCTGCTGGAGCACCTGGTGCGGGTGCTGGGCCTCGGTGACCGTCTGGGCCACCGGCCCAGCGAACTGTCCGGTGGCCAGCAGCAGCGGGTGGCGCTGGCGCGGGCGCTGGTGTCGCGTCCCGAGGTGGTCTTCGCCGACGAGCCGACCGGCAACCTGGACTCCCGCTCCGGGGCGGAGGTGCTCACCATCCTGCGCGACTCGGTCCGCGACCTCGGCCAGACCGTCGTCATGGTCACCCACGACCCGATCGCCGCCGCGTACGCCGACCGGGTGGTGCTGCTCGCCGACGGCCGGGTGGCCGGCGAGATCGACAAGCCGGACCAGGGCTCCGTGACCGACGCGCTGCGCGATCTGGCGGCCGGCGCGTGAGGGCGACCGTGCTGCGTACCCAGGTGAGCGTCGCCGCCCGCCGCCCCGGCCGGCTGATCCTGACCGGCCTGGCCATCCTGGTCGCGGCGTTCGTCGTCTTCGGCACGGTGCTCGTGCAGGAGATCACCGAACGGACCGTGCGGGACAACCTCAGCGGCACCCCGGCCGCCACCGACCTGGTGATCGGTGACCCGGAGCAGCCGTCACCCACCGCGGCGCAGCTGCAACGCGTCCGCGCCCTGACCGGGGTGGCCGAGGCGGTCGGCCGGTCGGAGATCGGGGTCTCACTCGGCGAGGGTTACCTCAACCTGCGGGCCGACCCGGGCAGTGGCCCACTGGCCACGGTCCGCGTGATCCGGGGCAGCTATCCGACGCGACCCGGGGAGATCGCGATCACCCCGCGTACCGCCGAACGACTCGGACTCGCGGTCGGCACCGCGACCAGCGGGACGGGCGGCGAGCTGACCGCGCCCACCCAACTCACCGTCACCGGCGTGGTCGAGACCGGCTCCGACGGCGGCTCCGACGCGTACGCCCCGGACAACGTCGTGACGGCGTGGGCGCACCTGAACACCGTGGAGCGCATCGACGTACGGGTGACACCCGGCACGTCGCCGGAGTCCGTCCGCGAGGCGGTGACCGCGCTGGTCGGCGCCACGCAGCCGGTGCGCTCCGGCGCCGAGGTGCGCCAGACCGAGGCCAACGCGGCCGCCGAGCAGGTCGGGAGACTCTTCGTCCTGGTCGGCGTGTTCGTCGCGATCGCGGTCATCGCCGCGGCGCTGGTGGTCACCTCGACCTTCCGCATCGTCTTCGCGCAGCGCATGCGGCAGCTCGCGCTGCTGCGGGCGGTCGGCGCGGGGCGGGGCACCCTGGTGGGGGCGTTGACCGCCGAGGGAGCCCTGACCGGGCTGGTCGCCGGCGTGGTCGGTGTCGCCGGCGCACTCGCCCTCGGGTACGCCCTGCCGGCGGTGCTGCGGGCCTCCGGCCGGGCGGTCTCGTCGCCCGGCCTGCCGCTGACCGCGGCCGTCGCGGTGGTGGCCGGCGCCGTCATGATCACCGTCCTGGCCGTGCTGGCCCCGGCGCTCTCCGCCGCGCGGGTCTCCCCGCTGGAGGCGCTGCGTACGGCGAGCACCACCGCCGGCCGGCGCGGCGTCGGCGTCCCGCGTCTGGTGTGCGGGCTGCTGCTGGCCGCGGGCGCGGTGCTCGCCGCCGTCGCGACGATCCGCCAGCTGCCCACGCCGGAGCAGGAGTCCTACGACCCGACGATGCCCCTGCTCCTGCTGGTCGGGTCCGGCGCGCTGGCGTTCTTCGCGCTGGTGGCCCTCGGGCCGCTGCTGGTACGTCCGGTGCTGGCCGTCCTGGGCTGGCCGTTGAGGCAGCTCGGCCCGCACGGGCGGCTGGCGGTCGGCGGGGTCGGCGGGACGCCTCGTCGGGCCGCGGCGGTGTCCGTCGTGGTCGCGCTGGGCGTGACCCTGATCTCCGGGGTGGTCATCGGGGGCGCGTCGATGCGGGTCCTCGCCGACCGTGAGATGGCGCTCTCGGCGCCGACCGACTTCGAGGTCACCACCAGCGACGGGACGCTGCCGGCGGCGGTGGTGACCGGCGCGGAGGTGGCACAGGCACTCGACCGGGTGGTGCCGTACCGGCGCGTCGCCGACGTCACGGTGCTGCGTGGCACCGACCGGCTCGGTGACGTCGAGTCCGGTTACCCGACGAACGACCTCGACGTGGCGGCGTTGCCGACCACCGGTGACCTGGACGTGGCCCAGGGCAGCCTGGCCGACCGTGGGCCCGGCCGGATCGTGCTGAACAGCTGGGTGGCCCGGGACACCGGACTGCGGGCCGGCGACACCGCCACCCTCGCCCGCGCCACGGGCAGGGTCGACGTGCGGGTGGCCGCGGTGCTGCCCGGCGACGGCCCGCTGCACGCCGGCATCCTCGTCGACCCGGCCGACCTCGACCGGCTCGGCGTGCCGGCGGCGTACACCGGTCTGCTGGCCGACGCGGCCGATGCCGGCGAGGACGGCCGCACCGCCGGGGTACGCGCGCTGCGGCAGGCGATCGGCGGCAGCGAGGGGGTGGGGCTCGCGGTGCTCGCCGACGAACGCGACCGCAACGACGCGCTGTTGAGCACCCTGGTCTGGATCGCGGTCGGCCTGGTCGGTCTCACCGTGCTGATCGCGGTCGTCGGGGTCGGCTCCACCACCGCGCTCTCGGTCGTGGAGCGGGTACGCGAGTCCGGCCTGCTCCGCGCCATCGGCCTGTCCCGGGCCGGCCTGCGCACCATGCTGACCGCCGAGTCCGGCCTGTACGGGGTGATCGGTGCGACCATCGGTCTGCTCCTCGGCGTCCCGTACGCCTGGTTGGCGGTCCAGACGCTCGGGATCGACGCACCGTTGACCGTGCCGGTGCCGCCGCTGGTCGGGCTGTTCGTGGCGCTTGTCGCGTTGACCGCGCTGGCCGGGGTTCTGCCGGCGCGGCGGGCGTCCCGGGTCAGCCCGGTGGTGGCGCTGGGGCTCGACGGCTGACCCCGCACCGTGGGTCGGCGTCGAGGACGGCGCCGACCCACGGTGGCCGAGGCCCCGGGTGAGGCTGCCACCGCAGGGCCAGGAGGGCGCGGCCTCGCCGAGCTGGTAGCGGGAGTGGAAGCCGAGCGCCTGCCGCAGCCGCAATGTCTTCGCCGCCACGAATGCCGTTACGGGTGCATGGACGCGCCCTTGAGCACCTTGTCCACCACGGTGCGCCCCGCGTGCAGAGCCAGCCCCACCAGGTCCAGCTTGTCCCGGCCGACCGCCTGCACGGCGGCGCGGTTGTCCCGGTCGTTGCCGGTGGCGAACAGCTCGGACGTGAAGACCGCGAGCCGCAGCCCACGGGCGAGCGCACGCGAGTGCGCGCCGGCCAGCGTCGCCCGGTCGCCGGCGAACACCAGCACCGGCTGGCGGAACATCGGCAGATACCCGGTGCCGTCCGCGTCGCGGTACTCCTCACCCAGCAGCTCCGGCTCGGCGTTCGCGATGCCACTGACCAGGAAGGCCGTGACGTTCAGCCGCTGCCAGCCGGCCAGGTCGTTACGGAGCAGTACGGCGATCTTGGTGGGAAAGCGGATCGGTTCGGTCATGGCGTCGAGCCTGCCCGCCCCGACACCGACCGGTCTTGTACGTTCTCAGCGTGGCCACCCGCCCGGCCGGCTCCCAGGTCAGCGCCTGGCGACCCGCCGTCGCCGGGGTCGCCGAGGTCTTCCACGCCCATTTCGTGGACCACGCGTACCCGCGGCACGTCCACGACGTGTGGACGCTACTGATCGTCGACGACGGCGCGGTCCGTTTCGACCTCGACCGGCACCGGCACGGCGCGCTGCGCACATCGGTCACGCTGCTGCCGCCGTACGTGCCGCACGACGGCCGCTCCGCCACGGCGAACGGTTTCCGCAAGCGGGTCCTGTACCTCGACACCTCGGCGCTCGACGCCGCGTTGGTCGGCCGGGCGGTCGACCAACCGGACCTGGCCGATCCGCGCCTACGAGACCGGATCCACCACCTGCATCAGGCGCTCGGCGACGCGGGGGACGAGTTCGAGGCGGAGAGCCGGCTCGCGCTCATCCTGGACCGACTGCGCCAGCAACTCGGCGCGCGTGCCCCGGCCGGTGTCCCGCCGCCCGCGCGTGGCCTCGCGGTCCGACTCCGGGAGCTGCTGGACGCCCGGACCGTCGAGGGTGTCACCCTGCGCGAGGCCGCCGAGCTGCTGCACGCCCACCCGACGCACCTGGTCCGGGCGTTCAGCCACCTGCACGGGCTGCCGCCGCACGCGTACCTGACCGGTCGGCGGGTCGAGCTGGCCCGTCGCCTGCTCCTCGCGGGGCAGCGTCCCGCCGAGGTCGCCGCGGCCGCCGGGTTCTTCGACCAGGCGCACCTGACCCGTCACTTCCGGCGGTATCTGGGCGTCAGCCCGGCCCGCTACCCGGCCCGGAGCTGATCGGCGGTCAGACGAGCTGGCCGCCGATGACGGCGACGAGCGCGGCGGCCCGCGAGCCGCGCCCGTCGCGGGGTGTACGCCGCGTGCAGGTGTGCCACGAGCAGGCGACTCCGGGTGCAGCTGCCGTGCCGTTGGGTCGGTGAACCAGCGGTGGTGCGCGCTGTGCGCCAACCCGCTGTACCGGGTCTCGTCACCGAGCAGGGCAATGGTCGGCGCGGTCTGCGCCAGGGTTTCGCCGAGGTGGTTCACCACCTGGGCCGGGGTGTCGTGCATCCGGTCGAGGATCCGCATCATTCCCCAGGTTCACGTGGTCGGCCCGCACCGCGTGGCGCGGAACGGCGTGGCCGGTGGTTCTGCTGGCTGATCGCCACCCCGACGAGCGGCTGTAAATGGACGGCCGTTCGGATGCGCCACCGGACGGTCACGAAATCCGGCGGCGAATCGTCACAACTGGCGGTTAGTCTTCCTCGGCGCGTCGTCGTCCTGGTACGCCGCGCCCCGCGCCTGGTCGGCGCGGCATCGCCGCCACCGCCCACCATCGGCCGGCTCAAACGACTTCAGGAGAGTTTGTGACACAGCAATCCGTCGCGACATCGGACAAACTCGACGCCGCAGTGCTCAAGGTGGCCGGCGTCGTGGTCCTCGGCGCGATCATGTCGATCCTCGACGTGACGGTGGTCAGCGTGGCGCTGCCCACATTCCAGACTGAGTTCGACGCGTCCTACGCCCGCGTCGCGTGGACGATGACCGGCTACACCCTCGCCCTGGCCACCGTGATCCCGCTCAGCGGCTGGGCGGCCGACCGGTTCGGCACCAAACGTCTCTACATGGTGGCGTTGGCGCTGTTCACGATCGGGTCCGGTCTCTGCGCCACCGCCGACAGCATCGGCGAGCTGATCGGCTACCGCGTGTTGCAGGGCCTCGGCGGCGGCATGCTCATGCCGCTGGGCATGACCATCATGACCCGCGCGGCCGGGCCGCACCGGATCGGCCGACTGATGGCCGTCCTCGGCATTCCGATGCTGCTCGGCCCGATCGGCGGCCCGATCCTCGGCGGCTGGCTGATCGACACCGCGAGCTGGCACTGGATCTTCCTGATCAACCTGCCGATCGGTGTCGTCGCGCTGATCTACGCGCAGTTCGCGCTGCCGAAGGACGCGCCCGAGCCGTCCGAGTCGTTCGACTTCGTCGGTATGCTCATGCTCTCGCCGGGTCTCGCCCTGTTCCTCTACGGCGTCTCGTCGCTGCCGGAGGCGGGCACGTTCGCCGAGGCGAAGGTGTGGGCGCCGATGCTGGTCGGCGGCGCGCTGGTGGTGGCGTTCGTGCTCTACTCGTTCAAGCCCCGGCACCCGCTGCTCGACCTGCGGCTGTTCCGCAACCGCAGTCTGACCATCGCCTCGCTGACGCTGTTCGTGTTCATCATCGCGTTCATGGGCGCCGGCCTGCTGTTCCCGAGCTACTTCCTGCAGGTGCGCGGCGAGTCGACGTTGGCCGCCGGCCTGCTGATGGCCCCGCAGGGCATCGGCGCGATGATCACCATGCCGATCGCCGGCACGCTGGCCGACCGGGTGCCGATCGGGCGTACCGTGCCGTTCGCGCTGGGGCTCATCGTCGTCGGTTTCTTCGGGTTCACCCAGGTCGACCCGCAGACCTCGTACTGGCTGCTCGGCGGGTCGCTGTTCGTGATGGGTCTGGGCATGGGCGGCACGATGATGCCGATCATGACCTCCGCGCTGCGGACGTTGCAGGCCCAGGAGGTGGCCCGTGGCTCGACGCTGGTCAACATCCTCCAGCAGATCGGCGGGTCGGTCGGCGCCGCCGTGATGTCGGTGATCCTCACCAACGAGCTGAACGGCTCCCGGCCGATCCCCGGCCTGGTGGACGAGAGTGGCAAGCCGGTCACCGAGGCCGGGCTGGCCATCGCCTCCCAGCAGCGTCCGGAGCTGCTCCAGCAGATGCCGGTCGACCCGTCGATCATCGAGCGCGGGCTCGACTTCGCCGCCAAGTCGTTCGCCACCACGTTCTGGGTCGCGTTCGCGCTGGTCGTGCTCACGTTCATCCCGGCCGCCCTGCTGCCGCGCCGACGTCAGCCGGCGCAGCTCGACGACCAGCAGGGCGAGCAGGTCAAGACGCCGGTCGTCATCCACTGAGTACGCCGCCGCCGCGCTCGGCGTCCCTACGGGGAGTCGAGCGCGGCGGCGGATACGGCGTCAGCGCAACGGACCGTCGCCCGGCCCGTTCGGGTCGTCGACCAGGTGGACCGCCGCTTCCTCCGCGCTGGCGGCGCCCGCGTCGATCCCGGCGTCCCACGCCACCGAGTCGGCCTCGTCGTCCTCGCGGACACCCTCGTCGTACGCGACGAGACGGCCCGCGCGGCCCTCGGCCTCGTACCCCCGGCGGGTCAGCTCGTCCTCGTCGTCGCCGCCCTCGGCGTACGGGTCGATGTCCGGTTCCTCCTGGGCGAGGTACTGGTCCAGGGACTCCCCGGCCCGCTCCTCGGCGGGGGTGGTGCCGAACCGGTTCGCCGCCGTCCAGTGGTCCTCGGCGACGATGCCGGTGTCGAGGGGGTCGCCGACCCCGTCATCCAGGGTGTCGGAGGCGTCCAGGACGCCATCGTCCTCGGCCACGTTCCACTCGTCGACGGAATCCATCCGCTCGGTCTGGCTCACGGCGGTCTCTCCTTCGTCACGGCGCAGCGAAGTGCCAAGCCTATGACCACTCAACGTCGCCGCACCCCGAGGGCTGCCCGCTGTGACGAACGGACCTCGGGGCGCGGCGCGCGGGCGGGTCAGCGGGTCAGCAACTCCACCACGGCCTCGGTGAACTCCGCCGGCTGCTCGACGTGCGCGAAGTGCCCGCTCTCCTCCAGCACCACCAGGTGCGAGTCCTTGAGGCCCGCGTGCAGTTCCTCGGCGTAGCGGGGGCCGCAGATGAAGTCGTGCGCGCCCACGATCACCACGGCCGGCGCGGTGATCTCACCGAGCCTGTCCCGCACGTCGAACGGCGTGGGGTCGTTCGAACGGGCCGGCGTCATCCAGACCCGTACGGCCGCCTGGAGTGGGGCGAACTCGGCCTGCCGACCCCAGAAGTCCGCGAAGTACACCGGGATGGCGGCGCGCAGGGCGGTCGCCAGGGCCTCGTCGTCGGCGGCGACACCGTAGCGTTCGAAAGCGTGCGGGACGTCCGTCGCCTCCGGCCGGTCGGGGTGCCGCTGCGGGTACGCGGCGAGGTTGGCCATCGCCTCGGCCCAGAACTCGGCGCCGGTGACGGGTGAGGTGTCGTACAGGACGAGGCCGGCGACCCGGTCCGGGTGGTCCAGCGCGTACCGCTGGACGACGAAACCGCCGTGCGAGTGGCCCAGGAGGTACACCCGGGGCTCGCCGAGGTGCTCGACCACCGCGTCGAGGAACCGGACATACGTCGCGAGACGGTAGTCGTCGGGGTTGTCGAGCCGCCCCGAGGCACCCGTGCCGACCGGCTCGACGTACACCATCGTGAAGTGTTCCTCGAGGCCGGGCGTCCGCAGGTAGGCCCACTCGATGCCGGGGCCGCCGGAGTGCGCCACGCACACCGGGCCGGTGCCCGCGACGTGGTAGACCTGCCGGACACCGTCGACGGTGAAGGTGTGCGCACCCGGGCTGAGCGTGCCGACGTCGTGGCTGGTGGAACCCATGTGCTATCTCCCGATCCGTGGACCCGCGCGCCGTGTGTCGCCGCGCGACTGGTGACTGACACGGACCAGATGCGCGGGTCGGTCGCGAAGTTCGCTCGGTCCGGAAACTTTTCTCAGACCAGCGCCGGAACGGGGTGGAAGAGGGTGAACCGGCCCACCCGTCCGCCGCGCAGTTGCTGCAACCACAGGGCCGCGGGTGGGCAGTGCTCCGGATCGTGGGGCGGGCTGATCAGGTCGGTCTCCCAGATCAGCACGTCGCCGCTGGCCACCACGTTGCGCAGCCGCTGGCGTACCCCGGCTTCCAGGTCGCTGGTCATGCCGCCGATCGCCAGGTCGGGGCCTCCGCGCCGGCGGCCCGGCACGATCATCTCGGCGTCCGGCCACCAACTCTCCCGCACGACCCGGTCGAAGTCGCCCCGCATCGCCGTGGCGATCATGTCGCGGCCCTCCCGCCAGCGGGCGGCGTTGACCGCGCCGAGGTCGGTGTGCGCCGCGGTGGCCGAGGCCCGGAGGCCGCCGGCGAGCGTGCGACGGGCGTGGCTGAGGCGGCTGCGGACGGTGCCGACCGGCACGCCGCACACGGCGGCGATCTGGTCGTACGAGGAGGCGTCGCTGAAGTACCGCAGCAGGGTGACCAGCCGGTCGGGCTCGGACAGTCGGTCGATGGCGTGCCACACCCAGTCACGCAGGACGCCCTGGTCCAGTGCCTCCTCCGGGGTGGGGGTGGCGGCGGGCAGGGTGAACCACTCCGGTTCGGCGACCGGGAACGGCCGGGGGCCACGCAGCGTCATCCGGGCGTTGTTGCGGACGATGGTGCGCAGCCACGGGCCGACCGCCGCCGGGTCGCGGACCTCACCGATGCGCCGCAGCGCCACCACCATGGCGTCCTGCACCGCATCCTCGGCGTCCGGGCCGTAGCCGAGCATGCTCAACGCGACGGCCCGCATCCCGGCCTCGTGACGGGCCAGCAGCACGCCCAGCGCCCCCGCGTCTCCGGCCTGCGCGAGCAGTACCAGATCGGCGTCACCGTGCGTCACGCGCGGTTCCTCCCAGAATCGACGTCGTGGGGATCCGGCGCCCTCATCAAGCGTACGGCGGTCACGCAGCCGCTCCACGTCGCGCCGGCTGTCCCACCCCGGTCGTAGCGTGCCCGCCGTGTCGCCATCGCCTGAGCCAGGATGAGGGGGTGGACATCGAACCGGTCGACCACGAGCCCCGGCAGGCGTTCCCCTGGTCGCTTCTGCGCCAGCGCTGGGAGGACCTCACCTTCCTGCACTGGGCCGTCGCCCCGGAACTCGTCGCACCGCTGCTGCCCGCCGGAACACGCCCGGACACGCTGGGCGGCGTCAGTTACGTCGGGCTGATCGGCTTCCGGATGGTGCGGTTGGGCTTCGGTCGCGGCCCCGGGGTGCCCTACCTCGGCACCTTCTGGGAGACCAACGTCCGGCTCTACTCGGTCGACGACACCGGCCGGCGGGCGGTCGTGTTCCGCTCGCTCGACGCGTCCCGCCTCGTGCCGGTGCTGGTGGCGCGGGTGACGTTGGGTCTGCCGTACCTCTGGTCGTCGATGCGCCTGGACCGCGACGGTGACCGCCGTACCTACCGGTGCCGGCGGCGCTGGCCCGGCCCGGCCGGTACGACGAGCCGGATGACCGTGCGGGTGGGGGAGCGGATCGACGACCCGACACCCCTTGAGCACTTCGTCACCGCCCGGTGGGGGCTGCACACCCGGGCGTACGGGCGCACGCTGCACCTGCCGAACTGGCATCCGCGCTGGCCGCTGCACCGGGCCGAGGTGCTGCACCTGGACGACGAGTTGGTCGCCGCCGCCGGTCTGCCGGCGCCGGTCGACCCGCCGGTCAGCGTGCTGTACTCGCCCGGTGTCGGGGTGCGGTTCGGTACGCCGGTGGCGGCCCGGCGCGGCGGCGCCGGGCCGCCGGCGCCTCAGTAGCGGCTTCCCTCGGGCGCGGGCAGCGCGTCCAGGTCGGCCAGGTCCTCCGCGGCGAGCCGCACGTCGCCGGCCGCGCAGTTGTCCACCAGGTACTTCGGGGTCTTGGTGCCGGGGATCGGTATGACGTGGGGGCCCTGGGCGACGACCCACGCGAGGGCGACCTGCGCGGGGCTGAGGCCCGCCCGGTCGGCGATCTCGCGGACCCGGGCCACGATGGCCAGGTTGGCCCGCAACGCGTCCTGTTGGAAACGCGGCAGGCCACGGCGGAAGTCGTCGGCGGGCAGGTCGTCAAACGAGGTGAACCGGCCGGTGAGGAACCCGCGGCCCAGCGGCGAGAACGGCAGGAAGGCGATGCCCTGCTCGGCGCAGTACGGCAGCACCTCGGTCAACGGGTCGCGGGTCCACAGCGACAACTCGGACTGCACCGACGCCACCGGGTGCACCGCCTGGGCTCGCACGATCTGGGTCACCGTCACCTCGGACAGCCCGATCTGCCGTGCCTTGCCCGCCTTCACGACCTCCGCCATCGCACCCCAGGACTCCTCGATGGGCACCTCCGGGTCGACCCGGTGCAACTGGTAGAGGTCGACGTGGTCGGTGCCGAGCCGCCGCAGGCTGGCGTCGATCGCCGCACGAATGTGCTCCGGGCGGCCGTTGTTGCCGATCGTGGGGGAGTTGCCGGGGCCACCGGTGGACGCGGTGGCCACCAGGCCGGCCTTCGTCGCCAGGACGGCCCGCTCCCGTCGCCCGCCGGCCAGCGCCCGCCCGACCAGTTCCTCATTGGTGTACGGCCCGTACACGTCCGACGTGTCGATCAGGGTGGCGCCCAGATCGAGGGCCTGGTGGATGACCGAGATCGAGGTGTCGTCGTCGCGGGGGCCACTGATGTCGTATCCGTGGGTCATGCCCATGCACCCGAGACCGATGACGCCAACCTCGGGGCCGGTGCTGCCCAGCGTGGTGCTTCGCATGCACCCCACGCTACGCCGGATCGCGAGAAGGCCGGCGCGGCCGGAATGCACGCAGGGTCACGGCCCCGTAGGGTCCGTCGTGGTGACGACTGTCGCTGCCTGCGACCGGAAGGAGCCGCGACATGGCGAGCAAACTGGTGGTGGGGACGTTCCTGTCCCTGGACGGTGTGATGCAGGGCCCCGGCGGGCCCGGCGGGGCTGCGGCTGACCGGGTCGCGCACCACCAAGGCGGGTGTCGTCTACGCCGCGTACGAGGTGGCGGGCCAGCCCGCCTACGGCACCGTCCTGTAGGAGTCGCGCTTGATCCGCGTTCGTGAGTTCGTCTGGTCCGACTACAACCGCGTCGTGGCTCTGTGGACCGCCACCGGACGGGGCGTGCTGCCCCGCGCCGAGCTGACCACCACACTGACGCGGGATCCGCAGCTCTTCCTGGTCGCCGACGTGGACGCCACCGTCGCGGCGGTGGTGCTGGGCACCTACGACGGCCGCCGGGGGATGATCCTGCGGCTGGCCGTCGACCCGGCGTACCGCCGTCGCGGCATCGCCACCCTGCTGGTCGCCGAGTTGGAGCGGCGGTTTGCCGCCCTCGGTTGCCCACGGGTGAACCTGCTGGTGCTGCCGGAGGACACGGCCGCGCTCCGGTTCTGGCAGGCGCTGGGCTACGCGCCCCAGCCCGACGTTCTCTGCACGAAGCCGATGGGTGGTTCGCCGGACCTGTCGCGAGGGGTGGCTCCGGCTTCGACCATGGGGTGAGGGCCGGGCGCACCGGTCCCAGCGACGAGCCGACACGGCACACCGACAAGGAGCGGATCGATGACGAAGGTGACGACCCGGGCGACGATGTCGTTGGACGGCTACATCGCGGACGCGTCCCACGGTGGCTTCGAGTACCTCCTCCAGTGGTACGAGGGCGGCGACGTCGAGACGCCGACGGCCAACCCCGAGTTGACGTTCCGGACGTCCGCCGCGAGCGCCCGGCACCTGCGCGACTTCACCGAGCGGACCGGCGCGCTGGTCGTCGGCCGGCGGCTGTTCGACATGACCAATGGGTGGGGTGGTCGGCATCCGCTGGACGTGCCCGTCGTGGTTGCCACGCACCGCGTGCCCGAGGGTTGGGAGCCGGAGAGCGACTCCTTCGTCTTTGTCACCGACGGCATCGAGAGCGCCGTTGACCGGGCCAGGGCGATCGCCGGTGCCAAGGAGGTCGGTGTCAATGGCGGCACCATCGCGGCGCAGGTCGTCGAGTCCGGCCTGCTCGACGAGGTGCACGTCGACCTCGTCCCGGTGGTGCTCGGTGCCGGCATCCCGCTCTTCGCCCGCCTGAAGATCGCGCCACTGCAGCTGGAGGGCCCGATCAGCGTCGTCGAGGGCGTCGGCGTCACCCACCTGGCCTACCGGATACGCCCATCGGCCTGAGCACCCGGGAAATGCCCCGCTCGGCGTGGGCCGGGATGGGCCGCCGGTCGCCCTAGAATCGATGACGTTCACTGTCTGCGGCGGCGGTGTCGCGGATGGCTGGCACGGAGGGCGGTGCGGGACGTGGGACCGGACGAGCGGGGCAAGCTGTTCGAGCAGGCACGGGAGCTGTCGCGGCGGCAGGCCACCTGGGCGGAGGCGGACCGCGTGTGGGGGCGGGTGATCGACGCCTACCGGCGGGCGGTGGACGGCCCGGGGCAGCCGGACCGCCGCGACCAGCAGCAGTTGGCGCGGGCGTTGTGGCGGCACGGGATGCTGCTGTCCGCGCGCGGCCGGGCCGGGCAGGGCATGGCGCCGGGCGGTGAGGCGGTCGCCATCTTCGAGCGGGTGTACGACGCGGTGGCGGCCGAGGGTGGCAACGTGGCCGCCCCACCCCGCGACGACGCGCTCGCCGAACTGATCACCGCGTTGGTGGACCTCGCAGAGGTCGCGTTCGCCGCCGGTCAGCCCGCCACGCGCAGAGAGTTGCTGGACCGGGCGGTGGCGGTGGGTCTGACCGCCGTCGGCGCTCCGCCGTCGGCCGGGCCCCGCACCCGGGAGGCGATGGGGACGGCGTACCACAACCAGGCGACCGCCTTGCTGCACCGCCACCTCACCCGGCCGTCGTCGGTCGACGGCGTCCGGGAGGCGACCCTCGCCGCGTCACGGGCCTGCGAGCTGCGTCAGGCGTTGCTCGACCCGGCGCGTCCGCTCAGCCTGTGGGAGATGGCGAACACCTACGGGGTGTACGCGCGGTGCCTAGCGATGATCGGCGACACCGATCGCGCCGCCGTGGTGCTGGCGCTGGGCAACCGACTTGTCGAGTTGCTGGGGCCGGCGGCCGAGCAGCCCGCCCAGAACCTGCGCGTGGCCGCCGAGTTGCTGGGCCGGGAAGAGGCCGCCGCCGGTTCGCGGCGCTTCCGGTGGCGGCGGCGCTGACCTGGCTGCCTACACCCGACCCGGCGTCGGGCCCTCGCCCTGATCCGACCCCTGCCGGTGGTCCGCGACGTCGATCCGCATGACCACGCGGCGCAGGGTCGGATGGCTGACCTCGGTGAACCCGGCCTCCTCGAAGACCTGCCGGACCCCGACGTGAGCCTCACCCCAGGTGATCTGCTTGCCGGCCTCGGCGGGCATCGGGTACGCCTCCAGTGACCGGGCGCCACGCTCCCGCGCGAAGTCGACCGCGGCGCGGGCCAGAGGATACGTGAGGCCGCGCCCCCGGTAGCCCTTGCGGACCACCAGGCAGGTCACCGCCCAGACGCCGTCGTCGTCCTTGTCCTCGTCGCGGCCGAGCCAGGGCACCCGTTGGTTGCGCAGCTTCGGGTACGCCGTCGATTGTGCCTCATCGAGAGCACGCCGCTCCAGGCTCCGCCGTGTCGCTGAGCAGTGCGGGCAGAACGGTGCGTCACCTTAACGCGCCGGAAACACCCCCGGTACCAACCCTGGGAACGCTCGTCGGACAGTCGAGACACCGACACGCGAACCGGGGTGACCATGGCCGACAACACCACGAACGCGCCGACGTTCGACGGGGCGCTGGGCCGGTCCGGCAACGGCCTGGCACTGCCCGCACCCCGCCCCAACCCGGCCCCGTCGCTGGACGACGGCGACCCGGCGGACCTGGCCACGATCGGCGTGGAGGAGGAGTTCCACGTCGTCGACCTGCACACCCGGGAGTTGGTGCCCCGCGCCGGGGAACTGCTCGACCGGCTGCCGGCGACCTCGTTCACCGCCGAACTGCACCGCAGCGTGGTGGAGACCAACACCGCGGTCTGCCGCACCTTGGACGAGATCCGCGCCGAGCTGACCCGGCTGCGCCAGGCTGCCGTCGCAGTCGCCGACCGGGCCGGGTTGGGCATCGTGGCGGCCGGCACGGTGCCGCTGCGCGCCGACGGCGACCCGAGCGTCACCCCCACCTCCCGCTACCGGCGGATGCTCGACGAATACCAGATGCTCGCCCGGGAGCAGTTGATCTGCGGCGCGCAGGTGCACGTCGGGGTGTCCGACCGGGACCTGGCGGTGGCCGTCACCCGCCGCGTCCAACCGTGGCTGCCGGTCCTGCTCGCCCTGTCCACCAGCTCGCCGTACTGGATGGGGCAGGACAGCGGCTACGCCAGCGTCCGGTCGCTGGTCTGGCAGCGCTGGCCCACGGCCGGCGACCCGGGCGAGGTGACCAGCGCGGCGGACCACGAGGCACTGGTCGCCGAGCTGATCTCCTCCGAGACCATCACCGACCCGGCCATGATCTACTTCGATGTCCGGCCGTCGGCCCACGTGCCCACCGTGGAACTGCGGATCACCGACGCCAACGCCGACGTGGAGACCATCGTCCTGCTCACCGGCCTGTTCCGGGCAATCGTGCGCCGGGAGGTCGCCGCGCTGCGCGCCGGCGTGGAGCGCACCGCCGTCCGACCGCCGGTGCTGCGCGCCGCCGTGTGGCGGGCCGCCCGCTCCGGGCTGGAAGGCGACCTGCTCGACCTGCCCCGCTCGGCCCGACCGGTGCCGGCCGCCGAGGCGGTCCGCCGGCTGGTGACCGACCTGCGCCCGCAGCTGGAGGCGACCGGCGACTGGGAGCAGATCCGGGACCTGACCGAGTACGCGCTGCGGCGTGGCAGCTCCGCCGCACGGCAGCGGCGGGCGTACGAGCGGCGCGGCCGGCTGGCCGACGTGGTCGACCTGCTCCTCGACGAGACCCGGGGACGCATCCAGGGGCCACTGCCCGGAGCGCCACCCGCGCCGGCCCTGCCCACGTACACCGGCTCCGCCGACGAGGTCTTCGGCCCGGCCGGGCCGGAGCCCGCGTACCGTCCGCTGCTGGCCGCCCTGCGCGGCCTCGGCGCCGGTGGCCTGCGTCAACGCGAGCACGACCGGGACGAGGAGCAGCGCGCACGGGGGGTGACGTTCAGCGTGGCCGGCGAGGCGAGCACCCGACTCTTCCCGGTCGACCTGGTGCCCCGGGTGGTGCCCGCCGCCGACTGGCGGGCGCTGCGCGCCGGCCTCGTGCAGCGCGCCCGGGCCCTCGACGCCTTCCTGCGCGACGTCTACGCCGACCGGGCCGCGGTCGCCGACGGCGTGGTGCCGGCCTGGGTGGTGGAATCCTCGCCCGGGCTGCGCCCCACCGGGGCGCTCATGGGCCGGCGGACCACCCGTGCCCAGGTGTCCGGAACTGATCTCGTCCGTGATCCCGTCGGCGGCTGGTACGTCCTGGAGGACAACCTGCGGGTGCCCTCGGGCATCGGCTACGCGGTGCAGAACCGGCGGTTGACCCGCACGGTGCTGCCCGAGCTGCCGGTGCCCGAGGACCTGCTGCCCGCCGACGAGACGCCCGCGATGCTGTACCGGGCGCTGGTCGCCGCCGCGCCGGCCGCCGCCGATGACCCCGCCGTGGTGGTGCTCAGCAGTGGCTCGGGCGATCCCGCCTGGTTCGAGCACCGGCTGCTCGCCGACGAGATGGGCGTGCCGCTGACCGAGAGCAGCGACCTGCTGGTCTCCGAGGGTCGCGTCCACCTGGTCCGGGAGGGCCGCCGCAGTCAGGTCGACGTGATCTACCTGCGGATGGACGAGGAGGCCCTGCTGCACGCGCCGGGCGCCGACGGGGTGCCCCTGGGCTGGCCGCTGCTCGCGGCGGTGCACGCCGGACGGCTGACCCTGGCGAACGCGCTGGGCAACGGTGTCGGCGACGACAAGGCCCTGTACGCGTACGTGCCCCGGCTGATCGAGTACTACCTGGGGGAGAAGGCCCTGCTTCCGGACGTGCCGACATACCTGTGCGGGTTGCCCGAGCAGCGGGCCGAGGTGCTCGGCCGGCTCGACGAGCTGGTGCTCAAGCCGGTCGACGGGTACGGCGGCGACCGGGTGGTGATCGGCCCCCGGGCCGAGGCGGAGGAGTTGGACGCCGTCCGCGAGCAGATCCTCGCCGCCCCACACCGGTGGATCGCCCAGGAGATGGTGGCGCTCACCACGCACCCGGTCTTCGACGGCACGGCGCTCGCCCCCCGCCACGTGGACCTGCGGGCCTTCGTCTTCCTCGGCGAGACCGCCGAGGTGGCGCCGGTGGCGCTGACCCGCGTCGCGCCGGCCGGCAGCATGATCGTCAACTCGTCGCGCGGCGGTGGGTCGAAGGACACCTGGCTGCTCGGCGGAGACGATCCGACGTCGCCGTAACCCACGCTTGACCCACACGTCATCGGGGCGCAACCCGGTCCGCCAAACCTGGACCGGTCAGCGGCCCGAGCGGACCCGAGCCGATGAGAGGTGCGTGCCATGTGCGGTATCGGAGGCGAGTTCCGCCTCGACGGGGCGCCACCGGACATGGCGGCCGTCGAGCGGATGTTGCCCGCCCTGGCCTCCCGCGGCCCGGACGGCGAGGGGCGGTGGCAACACGGCCCGGCGGCGCTGGTGCACCGCCGGCTGCGCATCATCGACCTGTCCGACGCGGGCGCCCAGCCGATGGTCGACCCCGAGCTGGGTCTCGCCCTGGTCTTCAACGGCTGCATCTACAACTACCGCGAGCTGCGCGACGAGCTGACCGCCGCCGGCTACTCCTTCCGGTCCACCTCGGACACCGAGGTGATCCTCAAGGCGTACCACCGGTGGGGGACGGCCTGCGTCGAGCGGTTCTACGGGATGTTCGCCTTCGCGCTCGTCGAGCTGGCAACGAACACGCTGGTGCTGGCCCGCGACCGGCTCGGCATCAAACCGCTCTACCTCGCCGAGGGGCCGGGCCGGATCCGCTTCGCCTCGACCCTGCCGGCGCTGCTCGCCGCCGGTGACGTCGACACCGACCTCGATCCGGTGGCGCTGCACCACTACATGAGCTTCCACTCGGTGGTGCCGCCGCCGCGCACCATCCTCGCCGGGGTCCGCAAACTCCCGCCCGCCACCGTGCGGGTGGTCACCGCCGACGGCCGGAGCACCGACACCGTGTACTGGCGGCCGGAGTTCACCCGCGCCGCCGCCGAGCCGATGTCCGCCGGCGAGTGGCAGGAACGGATCATGACGGCGCTGCGCACCGCCGTACGCCGGCGCATGGTCGCCGACGTACCGGTCGGTGTGCTGCTCTCCGGCGGCATCGACTCCAGCCTGATCGTCGCCCTGCTGGCCGAGCAGGGCCAGACCGGTCTGGCCACCTTCAGCATCGGGTTCGAGGCGGCGGCGGGGGAGAGCGGCGACGAGTTCCACTACTCCGACCTGGTGGCCCGCCAGTTCGGCACCGACCACCAGCAGATCCGCATCGGTGCGGCCCGGTTCGTGCCCGCCGTGCACGAGGCCATCGCGGCGATGAGCGAACCGATGGTCAGCCACGACTGCGTCGCCTTCCACCTGCTCTCCGAGGAGGTATCGCAGCGGATCACGGTGGTGCAGTCCGGGCAGGGCGCCGACGAGATCTTCGCCGGCTACGACTGGTACCCGCCGATGGCGAACGTCGCACGCGAGGACGCCGTCGAGGCGTACGCCCGGGTGTTCTTCGACCGTCGCCACGACGCGCTCGCCGGGCACCTGGCGCCGGAGTGGATGCTCGATCATGACGCCAGCCTGGAGTTCGTCGCGGCGCACTTCGGCGCACCCGGCGCGGACACCGCCCTCGACGCGGCGTTGCGCCAGGACAGCCTGGTGATGCTGGTCGACGACCCGGTCAAGCGGGTCGACAACATGACGATGGCCTGGGGGCTGGAGGCCCGCGTGCCGTTCCTCGACCACGAGGTCGTCGAGCTGGCGGCCGCCTGTCCGCCGGCGCTGAAGCTGGCCCACGGCGGCAAGGGCGTGCTGAAGGCCGCGAGCCGCGGCATCGTGCCCGACGAGGTGATCGACCGGCCGAAGGGCTACTTCCCGGTGCCCGCCATCCGGCACCTCTCCGGGCCGCTGCTCGACGACGTCCGCGACGCGTTGACGGCCCAGCCGGCCCGTGAGCGGGGCCTGTTCCGCAAGGACTACCTGGAGGAGTTGCTGGACGCGCCGAATGCCCGGCGGACCACGTTGGGCTCCAACGCGCTCTGGCAGCTTGGGCTGCTGGAGCTCTGGTTGCAGCGGATCGGGGTTTAGATGACCGTACGGACCGAGGTGCCGCGTACCACCCGTCGGGCCCGACCCGCCGGCCGCCGGACGGCACCGTCACCGCTGCCTGCCGGCGAGGACTTCGCGCCCGCCCCCTCCCCGGACGCCCGCCGGGTGGCGTTCCTCTCCGACCGGGCCGGGACGCCCGGCGTCTGGGTCCACGAGGTCGGCGCGGGCGCGGCCGTCGCGCTGCCCACCGGCACCGAACCGGTGCTGCGGGTGAGCTGGTCCCCGGACGGGCAGTGGCTGGCCTGCGTCATCGCACCGGGCGGCGCGCCCCGCACCGAGCTGTGGGTGCTGCGTCCGGACGGCACCGGGCGTCGTCAGGTCGCCGGGTTCGGTCGCCGCAGCGCGACGATGTCCGGCTGGCTGCCCGGCGGCGCGGTCCTGGCGGTCACCGAGACCGGCGAGCGGGGCACGGCCGTCCTGATCGACGCGGGCACCGGGCACCGGCGGGTGCTCGCCGAGGGTGACCTGCTCACCCTGCTCGACGTCACCCCGGACGCCGGCACCGCCCTGCTGCGCCGCGGCCCGCGCAACGCCCGCTGGCTGGAACTGCTCGACGTGGCCACCGGGGATCGGCGTCGGCTGCTGCCGGACACCGGTCGGGGCAGCACCGACCAGGGTTGGTTCGGCCCCGACGCGACGAGCGTGCTGGCCCGCACCGACGCGTTCTCCGAACTGGCCGCGCTGGTGCGGGTGGACCTGACCCGACCGGAGCGGACGCCGGCCCGGCTCGCCGGGCGGCCGGACGCCGAGCTGGAGCACGCCGCCGCGAGCGCCGACGGGCGCCGCGCCGCGCTGCTGTGGAACACCTACGGCGGCCGCAGCGAGGTGAGCCTGCTCGACCTGGCCAGCGGTGTGCAGCGGGCCGTCGCCGCCCCGGGCGAGGTGCTCGACGACGCGGTCTTCGCCGCTGGCGGTGACCTGCTCTGCCTCACCGCGCAGGGTCCGGTGCAGCCCCGCGAGGTGTGGCTGGTCGACCCGACGAGCGGGGCGCTACGCCCGCTGCGACCGGACACCGGCGACGCGCGTACGGGCGGCGGCGGTGTCGCGCCGCAACTCGTCGACCTGCGCGCCCGCGACGGGTTGCCGCTGTCCGGGTGGCTCTACCGCCCGGCCGGGCCGGGTCCCTGGCCGACCGCGATCAGCCTGCACGGCGGTCCGGAGGCGCAGGAACGACCGTCCTACAATCCGCTGTTCCAGGCTCTCGTCGCGCAGGGCGTCGCGGTGTTCGCGCCGAACGTGCGGGGCTCGTCGGGCTTCGGTCGGTCCTTCGTGGCCGCCGACAACCTCGCCGGCCGGTACGGGGCCATCGCCGACGTGGCGGCGTGCGCCGACCACCTGGTCGACAGCGGCGTCGCCCGCCCCGGCCAGCTCGGTTGCCTCGGCCGCTCCTACGGCGGCTACCTGGTCCTTTCGGTGCTGGTGAACTTCCCCGGGTTGTTCGCCGCCGGGGTGGCCGAGTGCGGCATCTCCGACTTCCACACCTTCTTCGCCGGCACCGAGCCGTGGATCGCCGCCGCCGCCGTCAGCAAGTACGGCGACCCGGTGCGCGACGCCGAACTGCTGCGCGACCTGTCACCGATGACCCACCTCGACCGACTCGACGTGCCGGTGCTGCTCATCCACGGCGCCAACGACACCAACGTTCCGGCGGGCGAGTCGGCGCAGGTGGCGCAGGCACTCGCCGCCCGCGACGCCCCGTACGGGCACCTGGTGCTGGCCGGCGAGGGGCACGACTTCCTGGGCCGCGACAACGCCGAGGCAGCGCGTACGGCCACCACCGCCTGGCTCACCCGGCACCTCGCCGCGACCACGACCGCCGTCGGCTGAGGCGTTATCCTGCGCCGGTGGACGTCATGGCGCAGGGCGAGCGGTTGGCCGCCGACCTGGGCGATCGGCTCGCCGAGCTGACCTTCGTCGACCTGGACACCGACGAGGTCACCGCGCGGGTCATCGACGAGGTGGCGCGGTGGGCGCAGGCGCAGGGCTGGCGGGTCTACCGGCGCGCACCCAGCGTCGTGCCGTTGCCGCCGCCCATGGAGCAGCGGCACTCGGTCCTCGACGTGGCGTGCGCCCGCCCGGACGGGCCGCCGGTGGTGGTGGAGGTCGACCACACCGACCGGGCCCGTACCGTGCAGAAGTTGACCGCGGAGGCGGACGCCGGCCGGATACCGATCTGGGTGCGGTGGGGCGTCGGGCGTTTCACCGCCCCGCCGCCGCCGGTGCGGATGGTGACCGTCGAGGTGACCCGGCGCGCCGGTCCGGCGGGGCGCGGGCGGCTGCACAGCCGCACCAGCGAGCGCCCCGCGCCGGAGCACTCGGCCGCCGGCGGCACCGTCGCCACGCCGGCACTGCCGATCCCGCTGACCGAGCCGCGTAAGGGCACCTGAAGCGAATCGTAAGCGGGCGCCGGCAGAGTTCTGGGTGTCACCGGAGAACACGACCGACACCCAGGAGATTCCGATGCGCAAGCTCATCAACTCGACCTACATCACCCTCGACGGCGTCATCGAGAACCCGATGTGGACCGCGCCGTACTTCGACGAGGAGGCCATGAGCCTCGCCGGCGAGCAGACCGACGAGGCGGACGCGATGCTGATGGGCCGGGCCACCTACGACGGCATGTCCGTCGCCTGGCCGCAGCAGGACGAGAGCGACTCGACCACCGGCGCGGCGTACTTCAACAACGTCAAGAAGTACGTCGCCTCGACCACCCTCACCAACCCCACCTGGAACAACACGGAGGTGCTCCAGGGCGACCTGGTCGAGGCGGTCACCGCGCTCAAGGCCCAGGAGGGCCGGAACATCATCCAGTACGGCTTCGGCTCGGTCACCGCCCAGCTGATCACCGCGGGCCTGGTGGACGAGGTCCGGTTCTGGATCCACCCCGTGCTGGAGGGCGCGGCGAGCCTGACGATGCCGCTGACCGACTTCAAGGCGTCGTTCGACCTGGTCGACACCCGGGTGCACAAGAGTGGCGTGATCGTCGCCTCGTACCGGCCGAAGACGGCCGCCTGAGCACGGTTCAGAGCTGGGCCCGGGCCTCGCCCGGGCCCAGCTTCGTGCCCTCGGCGACCAGCGCCTCGAAGCGGTCCCGCCCGAGCGTCGCCCGTACGCGTTCGGTCACCCGATCGGTCTCGTCGCGTTCGGCCGGGGAGGCCGGGGCGTCAAGGGTCAGCCGTGCGGCGGCCGCCGCACCGAGCAGCCGGGCGGCGGCCTCCGGCGAGCGCACCGCCGACGCCATCCCCTCCAGGGCGCCGATCCCGTCCCGGGGGGAGGCCATCGCCTCGGCGGCCTCGTACGCCTCGACGTGCAGGGCGAGCGCGGCGTCCGGGTCGCCGCCCTGCTCGACGGCGTACCCCAGCTCCACCAGGATCATCGGCAGGTAGAGCGCGGGCTGCGTCTCGCCGCGCCCCCGCTCGGCGAGGCGGGTGAGGTGGGTGACGGCCAGGTCGAGCTTGCCGTCGTGGCGGGCGGCGAACCCGAGGCCCATCTCGGCGAAGACCAGCGCGCCCGGCGCGTCCTGCTCCACCGCCAGCCGGTACGCGCGCTCGGCCAACTCCCGCCCCTGCGGATAGTCGCGGGTCTGCACCGCCAGCCAGGCCAGCCAGGACAACTCGGTGCACACCTGCGGCCACAGCGCCAGTTCCTCGGCCCAGCGCAGCCCTTCGCGGTGCAGGGCGACCGCGCGCTCGTGCTCGCCGCGCATCTCGGCCAGCCCACCCACCCACTCAGTCGCCTGGAGCCGGCCCCACCGGTCACCGATGTCGGCGAACAGCGCGGCACTGCGCGTCGAGGCGTACTCCAGGGTGGTCTGGTCCCCGGCGGCGTGCGCGAGCATGGCCCGGGAGGCGAGCACCGCCGCCTCGGTCCAGACGTCGGCGGGAGCGCTGGGCAGCAGCTCCGCGGCCAGGGCCAGCTCGCTGTGCCCGATCACCGCGTTCGCCGCGAACCAGGCGCCTCGTCCGTCCGGGTCGGGGGCCAGCGCGGCGCGGACCTCGGCGGGCACGACCGGGTCGCCGCGCAGCAGCGCGAAGCCGACCCGCCACGGCGCCGCCCGGGACTCCTGCGTCCCGTCGCCGGGCATCGCGAGGGCCCGGCGGGCCTCGGTGAGCCGGCCGCGCAGGTACCAGTACCAGCTCAGCGCGACGGCCAGGCGCAGCCCGCCGCCGTGGACCAGCGCGGAGCGCAGGTTCGCCGTCTCCGCGTCCAGCAGCGCCAGCCATCGCTGCTGCTCGGGGCCGCGCAGCTCGGGATCGGCGCGCTCGGCCAGCTCGGTGTAGTACGCGGCGTGCCGCGCCCGGACCTCGTCGGCGTCGCCCAGGCGGTCGAGGCAGAACGCGGCGACCGATTCCAGCAGCCGGTAGCGCGACCCCTCGCCGGTGTCGTCCAGCACCACAAGCGACCGGTCCACCAGCCGGGCGAGGGCGTCCAGGTCGGTCCCGCAGACCCGTTCGGCGGCCTCCGGCGTGGCGCCATCGCTGAACACCGCCAGCCGGGCGAGCACCATCCGGTCGGCCTCGTCCAACAGGTCCCAACTCCAGCCGATCACCGCGGTGAGCGTCCGTTGTCGCGTCGGCACGTCCCGCTGCGATGTGCTGAGCAGCCGGAACCGGTCGTCGAGCCGGTCCACCACGCCCCGCAGACCCAGCGCGCGGACCCGCGTCGCGGCCAGCTCCAACGCCAGCGGCAGGCCGTCGAGGCGGCGGCACAGCTGCGCCACCGCGGGCGCGGTCCGCCCGTCGAGGCGAAAACCGCGCTGCTGCGCGGCGGCGCGCGCGGCGAACAACCGCGCCGCCGCCGAGCGCCGGACCGTGTCCAGGTCACCGCCGTCCGGCACGGTCAGCGGGGGTACCTCCCAGAGCAGCTCGCCGGTCAGGCCGAGCGGTTCCCGGCTGGTGGCCAGCACGCTCACCTCGGGCGCGTCGCGCAGCAGCCGGGCGACCAGCGCGGCCACCGGCTCGATGACGTGTTCGCAGTTGTCCAGCACCAGCAGCAGGTGTCGGTGCCGCAGCGCAGCGACGAGACGGTCCGCCGCCGACAGACTC
The DNA here is from genome assembly GCF_029626045.1 of Micromonospora sp. WMMD710. NCBI lineage: Bacteria > Bacillati > Actinomycetota > Actinomycetes > Micromonosporales > Micromonosporaceae > Micromonospora > Micromonospora sp. WMMD710. The sequence continues at coordinate 1,487,916 of NZ_JARUBD010000001.1, forward strand.
GTGCCGGCGGCCTCGCGGGCATCCAGCGCACCGAGCACCTGCTCACCGACGCGGGGATCACCGGCCGGCAGCGGCGCCAGCTCGACGAGCTGGATGCCGTCCGGGAAGGACTGCGTACGGGCCGCCTCGGTGGCCAGCCGCGTCTTGCCCACACCGCCCGGCCCGACGAGCGTGACCAGCCGCTGCCGGGGCAGCAGGGCCCGCAGCTCGGTCAGCGCCTCGGCCCGCCCGACCAGCTCGTCGAGCTGGGCCGGCAGACTGTTGCGGATGAGCGCGGCCTTCGGCGGCGCGCTCAGGCCGGCGTCCTGTTCGAGGATCCTGCGGTGCAGGGCGACCAGCTCCGGACCGGGGTCGAGCCCCATCTCCTCGGCGAGCCGGTCACGCAGGTCGGCGTAGCTGTCCAGTGCCTCGGACTGGCGGCCGGCCGCGTACAGCGCGCGCAACTGCACCGCCCGCAGGCCCTCCCGCAGCGGGTGCCGGGCGACCAGCTCGGCCAGGTCGGCGGCGACCAGGTCGTGTTCACCCCGGGACACCCGCGCCTCGGCCAGCCGCTCGTGCACGGCGAGACGCTGCTCGGCCAGTCGGGTCGCCTCGGCGCGGACGAACTCGGCGTCCGCCACGTCGGCGTACGCCTCACCACGCCACAGCGCGAGGGCGTCGGTCAACCGGTCGACGTCGGTGCTGCGGGTCAGCTCGGCGAACCGGTCCGCGTCGACGGCGTCGGCCCGCAGCAGGTAGCCGGGCGGCCGGGACTCGACCAGCTCGCGGGCACCCGGCTCGGCGTCGTTGAGCGCCTTGCGCAACTGGGACACCCGCACCTGCAAGGCGCCGGCCGGGTTGGCGGGGGAGTCGTCACCCCACAGGTCGTCGATGAGGCGGTCGGCCGACACCACCTGGTTGCGGTTGGTCAGCAGGTCGGCCAGCAGCGCGCGAACCTTGGTGCCGGGCACCACCACCGGCTCGCCGGCGTCCGTGGTCACGGCGAGCGGCCCGAGCACCCCGAACTGCACGGCGGACATCCTATCGCCGGTAAGGCGACCTGAAGAGGACCGTAAGCGCGTCGGCGCAGCGTGGGGGCATGGACATCTATCACGAAGCGCACGGCAATGCTGAGGGTCGCCCGCTGGTGCTGATCCACGGCGCGCTCTCCGGCATCGGCACCTCGTTCGGCACGATCCTGCCGTTCCTGGCGAAGACCCGGCGGGTGATCGCCGTCGAGTTGCAGGCCCACGGCCACACCCCCGACGTAGACCGTCCACTGACCGTGGAGCACTTCGCCGCCGACGTCGTCGAGCTGCTCGACCGGCTCGGCGTCGCGCGCGCGGACGTGTACGGCTGGAGCATGGGCGCGGCGGTCGCGCTGCGCCTCGGCACCCACCACGCCGACCGGGTGGGTCGCCTCGTGCTCGCCTCGGTGAGTTTCGACGACGACGGCCTGCACCCCGGACTGCTCGACGGGATCCAGGATCTGCAACCGGAGCACCTGCACGGCTCCGAGTTCCACGAGGAGTACCTGCGGACCGCGCCGGACCCGGCGGGCTGGGCCAACCTGGTCACGAAGATGAAGGTGCTGGACGCGAACCTGCCGCGCTGGACACCCGAGCAGATCCGCGCTCTGGCCGCGCCCACCATGATCGTGCTGGCCGACGCGGACATCATCCAGCCCGAGCACGCGGTACGGATGTTCCGGCTGCTCGGCGGCGCGGTGCCCGGCGACCTGACCGGTCTGCCGTCCTGCCGGTTGGCCGTCCTGCCCGGCACCACGCACACGTCGGTCCCGCAGCGCGCCGACTGGCTGGCCCCAATGATCGACGAGTTCCTAACCGACCTGTAGCGCCCACCCCACCCCGCCCCGCCCTCACACCGCGTCGATCATGGACTTGTGGTGGCCGTTTTGGCAACGAAAGGCCGTTTCGTACACCACCACAACTCCATGATCGACGAAGCGGGGAGGGATTCGGGTGCACGCCTTGCGTGCCGGGTTCGGAGGGTGTTTCGCGGATGGTTGCTTGGGGCAATCAACGGGTTGACGACATCCCCTCCTGAAGGACGGCTTTCGTGGAAATTACCGGCTTCTTCGCCGCCATCATCATCGGACTGGTCGTCGGCGTGCTGGGCCGGCTGGTCGTGCCGGGCAAGCAGAACATCCCGATCTGGCTGACACTGGCCATCGGTGTGGTCGCGGCGATCCTCGGCACGCTCGTCGCCAGCGCCGTCGGCGTCGACGACACCAGCGGGATCGACTGGATCGAGCTGATCCTGCAGGTTGCCTTCGCCGCCGTCGGCGTGGCGATCGTCGCCGGCACCTACGGCCGCCGTTCGGTGCGCTGACCCCGCCACACCATCGCCGAGGCCTGCACTCCGGAGGAGGGCGGGCCTCGGCGCAACGTCGGGCCACAGTGGACCGGTCGGTGACGCGGCTACCGTGCACTGATGGATGCGCCCCGGCTCGACGACAGTCTGTTGGAGTTCGCGATCGGCCTGTCCGAACGCGCGGGCAGCCTGGCCGCCGAGCGGTTCTTCGCGGCGGACTTCGCGCCCGCGATCAAGGCGGACGGGACCGAGGTGACCGAGGCTGACCTCGCCGTCGAGGCGCTGATCCGCGGTGAGCTGACAGACCGGTTCCCCGCCGACGGGATATACGGAGAGGAGGCCGGCGCCACGGCTGGCACGTCGGGCAGGCGCTGGGTCATCGACCCGATTGACGGCACCAGGTATTTCGCCTACCGCATCCCCATCTTCGGTACGAACCTCGCCCTCGAAGACCAGCACGGCGTGGCTCTCGCCGTGATCAACCAGCCGGTGGCCCGGCAGATCATCTACGCGGGCCGTGGCCGGGGTTGCCGGGTCCGTACGGACGGCACCGTTGTGGCGCCGGTGCCGGACTGAGCCGAAGTTCGCCGTCCGTGGTCATGGCGCGCGACCGGCTCAGCGGGTAGAAACATGTCAACCCCTTCGGCGCGACCCACCTTCGGCCGCAGGGATCAGAGAGCGCTCTCACCGCCCCAGCTGTGCCGGGAGTACGCCGCCGGCCAGCGGAGAGGACGAACCGCATGACAACCCCGTCCCGTCGTATCCTCATCCTCGCCCTTCTGGTGACCACCGCCGTCACGACGACCAGCACGGCGGCCACCGCCGGCCGCCCCACGTACGGCGCACCCGACTTCGGCCCGAACGTGACGATCTTCGACCCGACGATGCCGGTCGGCGAGATCCAGCAGACCCTCGACGCCGCGCACGCCCGGCAGGTCGACAACGAGATGGGCACCGAGCGGCACGCCTACCTGTTCAAGCCGGGCTCCTACGGCACGGCCGAGCAGCCGTTGCAGGCCAAGGTGGGCTACTACACCGAGGTCTCCGGTCTGGGTGCCTCGCCCACCGACGTCACCGTCACCGGCAAGCTCGAGGTCTACAACCGGTGCCTGGCCGACGGCGGCACCGGCAACTGCCTCGCGCTGGTCAACTTCTGGCGCACGCTGTCCAACCTCTCGCTCACCATCAACGCCGCCGGCCAGGACGGCTGCCGGTCGTCGGCGAACTTCTGGGCGGTGTCCCAGGCGGTGTCGATGCGCCGGCTGGACATCAACGGCGGTGGGCTGTCGCTGATGGACTACTGCACCGCCGGCCCGCAGTACGCCAGCGGCGGGTTCATCGCCGACTCCCGGCTGCCGGCCACCACCAACGGCTCGCAGCAGCAGTGGCTGACCCGCAACAGCGAGGTCGCCGGCTGGTCCAACGCGGTGTGGAACCAGGTCTTCGCCGGCGTCGAGGGCGCACCGGACGACGCGACGTTCCCCGACCCGCCGTACACCACCCTGGAGGCGACCCCGGTCAGCCGGGAGAAGCCGTACCTCTTCGTCGACGACAAGGGCCGCTACAACGTGCGGGTGCCCGCCGCCCAGCGCGACAGCCGGGGCGTCTCCTGGGCCGACGGCATCACCCCGGGGCGGACCATTCCGATCGGTGACTTCTTCATCGCCAAGCCCTCCGATCCGGTGCGCGTCATCAACAGCCAACTGGCGCGCGGCAAGCACCTGCTGCTCACTCCCGGCACGTACGACATCGCCCGCAGCATCGAGGTGCGCCGGCCCGACACCGTCGTGCTCGGCATCGGGCACGCGACGCTCACCGCGGTCGACGGCGCCATCCCGCTGGACGTTGCCGGTGTCCCCGGTGTGATCGTCGCCGGCGTCACGATCGACGCGGGCCTCGTCGAATCGCCGGTGCTGCTGCGGGTGGGGCGCCAGCACGGCCGCGACGCGAGCAGCCCCACCAACCCGACCACGCTGTCCGACGTGTACTTCCGGGTCGGCGGCCCGCACATCGGCCGGACGAACACCGCCCTGGAGGTCAACAGCGACAACGTGCTCATCGACCACACCTGGGTGTGGCGCGGTGACCACGGCGTGGAGGGCTTCACCGAGGGCGTCAACGGTGACACCGACCGCTGGCGCACCAACACCGGTCGCTACGGCGCCGTCATCAACGGCGACCACGTGACCGCCACCGGCCTGTTCGTCGAGCACTTCCAGCGGTACAACACGGTCTGGAACGGCGAGCACGGCACCACCATCCTCTACCAGAACGAGCTGCCGTACGACCCGCCGACGCAGGCCGACTGGATGAACGGCCCGGTCGAGGGCTGGGCCGGGTACAAGGTCGGTGACCGGGTGCGCCACCACACCCTGTACGGCGGTGGGGTCTACGTCTTCAACCAGAACAACCCGTCGATCCACACCGAGAACGGCTTCGAGGTCCCGAACCGACCGGGTGTGCGGCTGCACCACATCATGACCGTCAACCTCAGCGCCGGCACGATCGACCACGTGGTCAACGGCGTCGGCGAGGCGGCCGACATGACCAAGGTGGGCGTACCGGTCTACCTCGCGCAGTACCCGACGCCGTAACGGGCGGGCGTACCGGGCGGGGGTCGGAGCCGGCATGGCTCCGGCCCCCGCCGACCGTTGTCGGGGTGGCTGGAGAAAGCGCGTCCATGGCCTTGAATTCCTATCGTCCTGATAGGAAAATCGGGGAATGCCGGTCGGTCCGTTCCTCACCTCCCGTCGGGTCGTGGACCTGATGCGGGTCGCCTCCGAGCTCTGTCCGGGCTCGGCGACGACCGACTGAGCGCCGTCGCCACCCGCATCCCCATCCGGCGTCGCCGGCTCGCGGCGCCGACCCGTGGCCCATCCGGTCACCACCCGCGCGCGCCCGCGTCCCACGCTCCGCAACCGGTCCGGCACGGCCGGACCGGTCCATCCCCCTGGAGGTACGCCATGAGCACCGACCCGTCACCGCCCACCCCGGAGACCGCCGGCGAGTCCCGCCTCGCGTTCAACGAGGACTGGTTGGCGACCATTCTCGGCCTCGCCCTGCTCGCCCTGGTCCTGCTCGGTGCCATCCCCGCCGGGCTGGTGCCCTGATGACCACGGACGCGACCCGAGCCGACGACCCGACCCGAGCCACGGATTCGACCCGAGCCGACGGCCGGACCCGTACCGCCGACACGCCCGTCGATGCCGCCGGCCCGACGCCGGAGAGCGGGCCGCCGACGACCGTCGACCCGGCCGGTCCCACCAGGACGGCACGCCACGGCGCGTTCTGGGCCTGGACCGCCCTGGGCCTGCTGGTCGTGCTCGGTCTCGCGGCGCTCACCCGCTACCTGGAGCAGAACGTCCCGACGTGGGCCGAGGGCACCGCCGTGGAGGACATCGGGGCCGCCATCGAGTACCCGGTCTACGCGATCCTGCTCGGCCTGCTCGGCAACGCCGCCGTCACGCTGCTCGGGTGGCGCGACCGGATCGCCGCCGCCTTCCGGACCGAGTTCTTCATCAAGACCGGCCTGGTGCTGCTCGGGGCGTCGATCAACCTGGCCGTCATCGCCAGCGCCGCCGGCCCGGCCATCGCCCAGGCGATCCTGCTGATCAGCGGGGTCTTCCTGTTCACCTGGTGGCTGGCCGGCAGGTTCGGGCTCGACGACAAGCTGCGGGCGTTGCTCGCCTCGGCGGTGTCGATCTGCGGTGTCAGCGCGGCGATCGCCGCCGCGGGGGCCGTCCGGGCGCGCCGGGAGCAGTTGGCGTACACGGCGAGTCTGGTCATCGTCTTCGCGTTGCCGTCCATCTTCATCCTGCCCTGGCTGGCCGACGTGTTCGGGCTCTCCGACGCGGTGGCCGGCGCCTGGATCGGCGGCAACATCGACACCACGGCCGCGGTCACCGCCGCCGGGGCGCTCGCCGGCGAGGAGGCGCTCCAGATCGCCAGCATCGTCAAGGTCACCCAGAACGCGTTGATGGGCGTGGTGGCGGTGGCGCTCACCGCGTACTTCACCCTGCGGGTGGAGCGGCGGCCCGGCGCCGCCCGACCGGGTCTCGGCGAGCTGTGGACGCGGTTTCCCAAGTTCGTCCTGGGCTTCATCGCCGCCTCGGTGATCGCCACCTGGTACCTCGACGCGGCGGGCGCGGACGGCAAGGCCACCATCGCCATCGTCAACGACCTGCGCGTCTGGTTCCTCATCCTGGCCTTCGTCAGCATCGGCCTGGAGGTCCGGGTGGCATCGCTGCGGGAGGCCGGCTGGCGGCCCGTGGCGGTCTTCGCCAGCGCCACCGTGTTCAACCTGGCGCTGGCACTCGGCCTGGCGTCCCTGCTGTTCCGCAACTTCTCGGCCTGACCGGCGGACGCCGGTACGTGCTTCAGCAATGTGCCGCACCGTGTGGAGAGGGCCCCGATCGAGGCCGGGCCCTCTCCACACACGTTCAGCCCAGGGTGCGCGTCACGCGTCGATCGTGGCGCGGGACCGGCGGGACATCAGCCGTGCCGTTGTGCCGGCGATGACCATGACGAGGCCGGTGCCGAGGAACCACCAGAGGTTGGCGGCGCTGTCGCCGGTGACGGGCAGGGTTGGGCTGGCCGTGGGTGCCGGCGGGGGCTGAGTGGGGTCACCGGTCGGGGGCGCCGTCGGTTGGGTCGGTGACGGTGTGGGCTGCGTCGGCGTGGCGGTCGGCGTCGGCGAGGACTGCAGAGGACGCTCGCAGCGGGCCTCGGCCAGGATGACGGAGCCGACGGGAATGTCCAGCAGCGGTCCACCCACGATGGTGCCGGTGAGCCTGATGGTGGCCTGCACAGCGATGGCCGTGGCGCCATCGGCGGTGGTTGTCTCCACGTTGGTGAGCGTGACGTTCAGGCTGGCGCCCGTCAGGCCGGGGACCGTGACGGCGGCGCTGGCCGTGACGCCGGGGGTGTTCGGTAGTAGCTCGACCGGCTCGCCGAACAGTTCCAGCCCGACGAAGGTGGTGTCGGCGGTCTGGGCGCCGACCTGGGGGCAGTTGACCGCCGCCGTGATCACGTCGGCGTCGATCACCGATGTGCCGAGGATGCCCAGCGCGAGGTCGGCGATTTCGGCATTGGCTGAGGAGGCCGTGTCGCCACGAGTGGCGCTGACCTCCACAACGGTGCCGGAGGCGGTGACCCCCAGAGCACCGGGGATGGTGATCGCCAGGGCGGTGTCGCTGTCCGTACCACCGCCCGCCGGGGCCGTCGCGGTGCCAATGACGGCTCCGGCGGTGATCACCGGAACGCCGAGTACCGACGCGGACAGGTCCACCACGACTCCCCGAGCGCTGGCGTCACCGGGTGCCGCAGCAGCCGGGCCTCCTCCGGATAGGAGCATCACTCCCGCGGTCGCCACCGCGACCGCTCCAGTAGCTGCAAGTCGCTGGGAAAATCTCACGTTGTCGCCTCTGCTCAGTCAGCCCCTTCTCGACCGTCGAGAAGGCAACGCCGAGGCTATGTCCGTTTAGTTTCGGATGGGATGGTATCGCCGAAAAAAGCAAGGGCTCGAGCGGTGCTCGCGATTCACAAGCCCACCTTTTCGAAATCTTGACTAAAAATTCCATTGATCAGTATGACTCTTGCGGGGCGGCGACCACTGCTGCCACGATGGCCGTCAATGCCTTCCGTCCCGAAGGAGTGGTCCCCATGGCGGTCTCCCGCCGCACATTCGTCACGTCGGTGCTGGCGTCCTCCGCCCTCGCCGCCGCCTCCACCACCAGACTCCTCGCCAGCCCCGCGCACGCCGCCAGTCCTCCCGGGGACGTGGTCGGCAAGGTGACGGTCGGCTACCAGGGCTGGTTCAGCGCCCCCGGCGACTCCGCGCCGATCGGCGGCTGGTGGCACTGGAGCCGCGACCGTTTCCAGCCGCCCTCGCCCGCCAACACCACCATCGTGTCCTGGCCGGACATGCGGGAGTACACGCGCAGCTATCCCACCGCGTACCCCAACCTCGGCAACGGCTCGCCGGCCACCCTCTTCTCGTCCTACGACCAGCAGACGGTGGACACCCACTTCCGGTGGATGCAGGAGTACGGCTGCGACACCGCCGCGCTGCAACGGTTCAACCCGATGGGCGACGAGGGACCGACCCGCGACGCCATGACGCAGAAGGTCCGCTCGGCCGCCGAACGCTACGGCCGCAAGTTCTACATCATGTACGACGTCACCGACTGGCTGTCCATGCAGTCGGAGATCAAGACCGACTGGACGACGAAGATGTCCGCGCACACCGCGTCGAGCGCGTACGCCCGGCAGAACGGCAAGCCGGTCGTCTGCATCTGGGGCTTCGGCTTCAGCGAACCCAGCCGGCCCTTCACCCCCGGGCCCTGCCTGGAGGTCGTCAACTGGTTCAAGGCGCAGGGCTGCTACGTCATCGGTGGCGTGCCCACCTGGTGGCGCCAGGGCATCGAGGACTCCAGGCCCGGCTTCCTCGACGTCTACCACGCGTTCCACGCGATCTCGCCGTGGATGGTCTACCGGGCCAGAACCGTCGAGGAGCTGGACTCGTACTACAACAACGTCAACATCGGCGACATGGCCGACTGCGCCGCGCGCGGCATCGACTACCTGCCCTGCGTGATGCCCGGTGACCTCGCCGGTGGGCACCGCAAGCACGGCGACTTCTACTGGCGGCACATCTACAACATGGTCCGGCTCGGCTCGCAGGGCCTCTACGTGTCCATGTTCGACGAGTACAACGAGGGCAACCAGATCGCCAAGACGTCCGAGACCCAGGCCACCACCCCGGCCGGTGCGAACATCCGGGCGCTGGACGAGGACGGCGTGGCCTGCTCCGCCGACTACTACCTGCGGATCACCGGCGACGGCGGCCGGATGCTCAAGGGGCAGCTCGCCCTCACCCCCGTCCGCCCCACACCGCCGATGGTCGGGACCCCGCCCCCGACCGGTGGCAACCTCGCTGCCGGACGGGCCGCCTCGGCGAGCAGTCAGAACGGCCCGTTCCCGGCGTCGAACGCGGTCGACTCCGATGCCAACAGCTACTGGGAGAGCGGCGGCGGCGCGTTCCCGCACTGGTGGCAGGTCGACCTCGGCGCCAGCCACCCGGTCAACCGGCTCGTGCTGCGACTGCCGTCCGGCTGGGGCGCGCGTACCCAGACCATCACCGTGCAGGGCAGCGTCGACGGCAGTTCCTTCTCCACCATCGCCGGGGCCTCCGCGTTCACCTTCGACCCGGCGACCGGCAACACCGTCACCCGCGCGCTGACGACCACCACGGCCCGCCACATCCGGCTGAGCATCGCCGGCAACACCGGCTGGCCGGCGGGCCAGCTCGCCCAGGTCGAGGTGTACGCCGCCGGCGGCACCACGGACAACCCGCCGACCGCGCCGAGCGGCCTCACGGCGACCGGCCGTACGGCGAGCAGCGTGTCCCTGGCCTGGACGGCGTCCACCGACGACAACGGCGTGACCGGCTACCAGGTACGCCAGGGCGGCACTGTGGTCGCCACCGCCACCGGCACCACGGCGACCGTGAGTGGGCTCAGCGCGTCCACCTCGTACACCTTCACCGTCACCGCACGCGACGCCGCGGGCAACACCTCGGCGGCCTCGAACGCGGTCACCGTCACCACCGACGCCCCGGCCAACAGCGACCTCGCCCGGGGGCGATCCACCAGCGAGAGCAGCCACGTCCAGAGCTACGGGTCGGGCAACGTCGTGGACGGCGACGCGAACAGCTACTGGGAGAGCGCCAACAACGCGTTCCCCCAGTGGGTCCAGGTCGACCTGGGCGCGACCCGCACGGTCGGGCGGGTGGTGCTGAAGCTGCCGCCGTCGTCGGCCTGGGCCACCCGGACGCAGACCATCGCCGTGCAGGGCAGCACCGACGGAGGCAGCTTCGGCACGCTGGTCGGTTCGGCGGGGCGGACGTTCGACCCGTCGACGGGCAACCAGGTGGCGCTGACCTTCAGCGCCGCGCAGACCCGCTACGTGCGGATCACCGTGACGGGTAACACCGGCTGGCCGGCCGGTCAGGTGTCGACCCTGGAGGTGTACGGCAGCTGACCGCTTGTGGGGGCGGCCGCCGGACGCCGACCGGCGGCCGCCCATCCCACCGCGCTCTCAGCTGGTGGGCGGCAGGCAGGCAACGGCTGGCCCGATGTCCTCAACATTACTGGCGGAAGCTACTGGCCCAGCAGCTCATTGACCGCCCGGTGGGTGCGTTCCTCGTTGGCCGATACGGGCCCGCCGGGTCACCTGCTTCAATTCCACCCGGCCCGCCGCGCCCGAGCAGCACGAGTAGCCCTCATCTGAAGCTCGTTCGCTGGCGTCATCGAAGTGACCTGGACGGAGGTCCCGCGCGGGCGAGCGGCCTGTCGCTGCGAGCGATGTGCTAGGTCGGACCACAAGGCCGGGAGTACCGTCGATGGTTGCAGGACTGGCGGCTGCCGCTATTGCCGCCGTCAAGCCGTGAGGTAGGAGTGCTGCCATGCCCCCACGCGCGACCACACTCGTTGACCCACGTTTTCCGACTGAGCTGCGGCGACTCCGGGAAGCACGGGGACTGTCGCTGCGGCAACTTGCCGCCGCTGTCAACCACGGCAAGAGCCTTATTCATCAACTGGAGGCTGGGCAGACGAAGCCGACGGTCGACGTGACGGTTCGGCTCGACGACGCGTTGCACGCAAACGGCGTGTTGGCGGCGCTGGTCGTCGAAGCGCCGCAGGGTGGCGATCGTCTGGCCTATGTGCGGGCGCATCAAGGGCGGGCCGATCGCGCCACAGCAGATGCGCTCGCCGGTCTCCTCGCGGGCTACCGTCGGTTGGAGGATGCCATCGGATCAGGGCCGATCATGCGGCCGGTACGGGATCACCTCGGTACCGTGACCAGCCTGCTGAGGGACGCTCCCGACGACGTGCGCCCTCGGATGGTCGATCTGGCCGGGCAGTGGGCACAGTTCGCGGGCTGGCTCAGTATCGCGCGGGGCGAGGAGCGTGCCGCCACGGTGTGGAACGCGAGGGCGTTGCAGTGGGCCAGCGAGGCCGGCAACGCGGATCTGGTCGCCACCGTCGTGTCGTTTCAGGGGTATCAGGCCGAGTGCCGACGTGATCTCCCGACCATGATTCGGCTTTCGCGGGAGTCGAGAAGGGATCACACGGTGACTGCCGCTCTGCGGGCGTATTGCGCAGGGCAAGAGGCGAGGGGTCTTGCCATGGCCGGTGCGGAGTCAACTGCGGTGCTCGGGTGTCTTTCGGAGGCGTCGGACCTGTCGGCGCAGGCTGCGGAGGAACCGTTGTCTCCGTGGGGCTACTGGTACACGCCGTCGTTCTTCGCCATCCAGCAGGGCAGTGTGTTGCGGCATCTCGGTGCAACGGACAGCCGTGCCAACGACCGAGCGCTGGGATTGCTGATGGCCGGCGTCGCCGGCGTCAACGAGGAGGCCAACGGCGCGGAGTGGCACGGTCACAACCTGATCCACCTGGCCGTTGCCCAGGCGCAGGCTGGAGACACCGCGGCGGCTCGCGAGACGCTGGCGATGGCAGACGCAATCGCCATAGCCACCGCATCCCAAGACCTCGCTCACAAAGTCATCGAAGCCGTCCATCTGCTTGGGCTGTCCGCTACGCCGTAACGGACGCGCTTCGCCTGGTCAGCCACCCATTGTCGCGCCGACGATGACCGTGGGTGACGGCGATAAGAGCTGTTCGGAGACCTACGTCGCGCCCACTGCCTGACGGAGGTGGCATGCGCGGCGATGGGACGGCGAGCAAGGGTGAGCAGGCCGAGGCGGCCGAGCGGGAGGCTGCCAAGCAGCGCCTCCTGGCGCAAGCCGAGGCGGAGCGCGTACCGGTGGAGGACACGACCCGCGCGGTCCCGGACCGGCGGTGGCGGCGTGACCAGCGATGACCTTCCGATCGGCCGCCGCGTGGCGAGCTGGCGGGTGCGGCGGTCGATGACGCAGCAGCAGCTCGCCGACCGGCTGCGCAGGTCGAAGAGCTGGGTGGACAAGGTCGAGCGGGGTGTGCGTGCCCTGGACCGGTACTCGGTGATCCAGGATCTGGCCGAGGTGCTGCGGATCGACCCGGAGGTGCTGCTCGGCCAGCAGTCGCAGAAGACGCCGGTCGGTGCTCTCGACGGGATGGACGACATCCGGGCCGCTCTCGCCCGCTACGACACCCCGGAAGTCACGCAGCAGACGGCGGAAGAGGTGAGACGGCAGGTCGGATACGCCTGGCTGACCTACCAGCATGCGCACTACGCGCAGTTGGTGCGGGTGTTGCCGAGTCTGCTCGATGTCGTGCAGGGCGTAAGGGCACTGGAGTTGCGGGTGCAGACATACCGGCTCGCCTCCGCGTTGCTGGTCAAACTCGGTGAGGCCGACCTCGGGTGGCTGAGCGCCGATCGAGCGATGGCAGTGGCGGGTGACGATCCGCCTCTCGCGGCGACAGCGGCTATCTCCGTCGGCCAGGCGCTGCGCGCGTCGGGCCGCGACTGCCTCGCCCTGGCCGCGACGCTCGCCGCCGCGAACCGCATCCTCCCGGCCGACCGACGTGGCCCCATTCCGGGTCGGTGATCATGAGGTTGACGGGCCGTGGAGAGATCAAATGACCCGTCAACCTCATGATCACCAAGGCGCGGGTGCGGGTGGGGGTGGGAGGGCTTGGGGGTTGGGGGCGGGGGAGTGGGCCGTGGGCGGGACGTTGCTGGTGCAGGCTGCGCTGGCTGCCGCCGGATGTGGCGAGCATCGTCGCGCCGAGGAGTTGGCCGACCGGGCTGCGGGCATCGCCACCGGCTTGCGGGGGTACGACGATGAGTACCGCACCAGCTTCGGGTCGGTCGCCGTCGAGCTGACGCGGGTGCTGTTGGCAGCGCAGCGGGGTGACGCGAGCGAGGCGGTGCGACGGCATGTAAGCGTCGTTCGGCGGGAGGCGTGGCGACGGCTGCCGGCCGAGTATCGGGGCGCGTACCTGGTGGACGTCGCGCGGGCGTACCTGCACGTGGGGGACCTGCGCGGCGCGGCTCGCGCCCTGGTCGACGCGGACAGCGTCGCGCCCGCCGAGGTCCGGTGGCGGCCGTTGGCGCGTACTCTCATCGCCGATGTAGCCCGCGCGAACCCGGCGCCGGCCGGCGTGGCGCGACTGGCGACGCTGGTTGGCCTCACCCGCTGACGGACGCGCCCCGGCGCAGGTCGTCTGCCGGGTTGATGGTGCGCACCGGGTCCGGGACCGAGCCGCGCCGTCGCCACTCGCGCGGGTAGCCCAGCGAGACCTCCTCGAACCGCACCCCGTCGTAGAACGTGGTGCGCGGGATGTGCAGGTGCCCGTAGACCACGGTCGACGCACCGAAACGCAGGTGCCAGTCGCGGGTGCGTACGGTGCCGCACCACTGGGCGAACTGCGGATACCACAGCACGTCGGTGGGCTCCCGCACCAGCGGGTAGTGGTTGACCAGCACGGTCGGCAGGGCCGGATCACGCTCGGCCAACCGACGCTCGGTCTCGGCGATCCGGGCGTCGCACCACGCCTCGCGGCTCGGGTACGGGTCGGGGTGCAGCAGCGCCTCGTCCGTGCACACCACTCCGGCCGCGTACGCCAGGTCCAGCGACTCCTGCTTCGTGCTCGCCTCGGGCATCCGGAACGTGTAGTCGTACAGCACGAACAGCGGGACGATGGTGGCCGGCCCGCCGTCGCCGTCCCACACCGGGTACGGATCCTCCGGGGTGACCACCCCCAGCCGCCGGCACATCCCCACCAGCTCCCGGTAGCGCGCCTCGCCGCGCAGCTCCACCGGGTCGCCCGGCGGCGTCCACAGCTCGTGGTTGCCCGGCGCCCAGACGACCTTCGCGAACCGGCTGCTCAACAGCCCGAGCGCCCATTCGATGTCGGCGTACCGATCGGCCACGTCGCCGGCCACGAGCAGCCAGTCGCCGTCGTGCTCCGGACGCAGTTCCTGAAGGAACGCGCGGTTCTCCGGATGACTGATGTGCAGGTCGCTGACGGCCCGCAGCCGGGGCGGAAGACTCACGCTCAGAGGTTAGGCCGTCGTCGCCCGGTAGGGACACCCTCTGTCCTGCCGTATCGCCGCGCCAACGGGCGTCGTCAGCAGAACCACCCGTCCTGCACCCAGCCGCGCCGGTTGATGTACCCGTAGGCGAAACCGTAGACGTAGCCGCCGCTGCGCGGACCCTCGACGAGGAACGTCTGACCCTGGTAAAGGGTGCCCATCCAGGCGCCGTTGGGCTGGGTGCGGACGAACAGGTCGCTCGCGCACACCGTCTCCCGCTCGCCGAGCGTGCCGTTGGCCGCCTGCGCCGGGGTCGGCAGGGCGAGCGTCGCGGCGAGGACTCCGGCCAGTAGGCCGGTGGTCACCCGGGTGCTCCGCCGGCTCACCATGAGTCGTACCCGCCGATGCACTCGGCGCGGAGGTAACCCCAGTCGTTCGGGCCGAAGTCGAAGGACGCCGCCCACCCGTTGTAGACCGGGTGCGCGCCCGGCGTGTGGCCGATCTTGTTGCCGTATTCGAGGGTGCGTTTCAGGCCGGTGGGGCCGCCGGCTGAGTCGTAGTTGGCGTAGAAGCTGGCGCTCTGGCAGACCACGATGGCGTGCCGTGGCACCACCGGGTCGGCCTGGGCCGGCGTGGCGCCCAGGGCGGCGGTGGCCGCTCCGGTGGCCAACACAGCGATCCCGGTGCGGATTGGACGGGGCATGCCCACCTCCGAGGTGCCGAAACTTTCCTACCGCCAACCCTACCGACGAGGTCGATAAATGTCGATGGTACTGGCGTGGCTGGCCTGGGACCGGGCGACGTCGGCAGCCCGCATATCCGGCAACCCGACGGGAAAGCGCGTGGCGTTCGACAGCCCGAAACCGGAGCAGGAGACAAACATGCCTTTCATCACCGTGGGGACGGAAAACTCCGCGCCCATCGACCTGTACTACGAGGATCACGGATCCGGCAAGCCGGTGGTGCTGATCCACGGCTTCCCGTTCAACGGGGCGACCTGGGAAAAGGTGACCAACCAGCTGCTCAACGCCGGATACCGGACGATCACCTACGATCGGCGTGGGTACGGCAACTCCGCCCAGCCGACGTTCGGGTACGACTACAACACGTTCGCCGCGGATCTCGACGTGCTGATGACCGAACTGGACCTGCGCGACGCGACCCTGGTCGGTCACTCGATGGGCACCGGCGAGGTCATCCGCTACCTGGGCAACTACGGATCGCAGCGGGTCAGTCGGGCGGTGCTGCTCAGTCCGTTGCAACCGATGCTGGCCAAGGCCCCGGACAACCCGGAGGGCGTGGACACGAGCCTCTTCAAGGGCTTCCAGCAGGCCATCATCAAGGACCGCTTCGCCTACGTGACCCAGTTCTGCGACGCGTTCTTCAACTACAGCGAGAACAAGGGCAAGCTGGTCAGCGAGGAGGCGTACCGGGCGCACTGGCAGATTGGTGCGATGGCCTCCGCGAAGGGCACCCACGACAGCGTGGACGCCTGGCAGGAGGACTTCCGCCCCGACCTGCCGAAGGTCGATGTGCCGCTGCTGATCGTGCAGGGTGACAAGGACAACGTGCTGCCCTACCCGGTGACCGGCCAGCGGCTCGGGCCGATGATGCCCACCGGCCAGCTGATCACGCTCAAGGGCGCTCCGCACGGCATCCCGTGGACGCACGCCGACGACGTCAACAAGGCGATCATGGACTTCATGAAGCAGCCGGCGAAGGCTCGCGCCTGACCCGTACCGGTAGCCGATCGGACGCCAGCGCCGTGCGGCGCTGCGACACCCGGCCCACGGTTCGCACCGGGGCCGGGTGTCGCCGGCTGTCAGGCCCGGCGGGCCACCACCGCGCCGTTGGCCCCGGGCGCGTCGAACGGCACGGTACGCACGTCCACGAAACCGGCGTCGCTGAGCCAGGCCGCGTACTCGGCGCCCGAGTAGTTCCGCCCTCCCTCGGTTTCGACGAGCATGTTCATGCCCATCAGCGCCGCCTCCGGCGGCCCGGTGCGCTCGTCGTTGAGCAGCAGCTCGCAGACGACGATCGCCCCGCCCGGTGGCAGCGCCGCGTGGCAACGGGCCAACAGCGCCCGGTTCGTCGGCTCGTCCCAGTCGTGCAGGATCATGCTGAGCAGGATGACGTCGTGCCCGTCCGGTAGTGCCGGGTCGACGAGGAAGTCACCGGCTACCGCGTCGACCCGACCGGACAGCCCGGCCTCCGCGATCCGCTCCCGAGCGCGGACGCAGACGTGCGGCAGGTCCAGGACGGTCGCCCGCAGTTCGGGCAGCCGCCGACAGAACTCGATCGGGAACGCGCCGGCCCCGCCGCCGACGTCGAGCAGCCGGCGGTGCGCCGAGAAGTCGTACGCGTCGGCCAGCGCGCTGGCGGTGAAGCTGGACGTGGAGAACATCGCGTCCCAGAACTGCGCCAACATCTCCGGGTCGGCGGTGTCGAACATCGACTGTTGGGATTCCGGGTCCCAGGTCAGCGGCCGATCCGTGCGCAGGGCCTCGCCGATGCGGTGCCAGGGCAGGTAGGTGCGCAGATCCGAGTAGCGCACCTGCGCACCGAAGTAGTACGGGCGACCCTCGACCAGGAACTGCTCGGCCAACTCGGAGTTGCGGTAGCCGTCGCCGGCCTTCTCCAACAGGCCGAGCGAGGCACTGGCGGCCATCAACAGGTCCGCGGGCCGGTCGGGCAGCCCGAATTCGGCGGCGACCTCCTCGACGGTGATCGTCCGTCCGCCGGCCAACCTGGTGAACAGGCCGAGTTCGACGCCGACGGCGAGAGTCTTGAACCCCCACACACCGGCGACCAGGCGCATGAGAGGAGTCGGAGTGATCATGCCGACATGGAAGCACAGACCTGGACCGTCCACAGAGGCGTGTCCCATCTGCCAGCGGACGGTCGCTCACCATGGTGACCCCGTCGGGTGATTGCGTGACAGTGCGCAGCGCTGCGGCCATCAGAGCGTCGAGGTCTTCGATGCCACCGCATTCGGCCCAGCGTACGATCGCCGCGGTCGCCGTCGCGATACAGGCACCGGTGGCGACCGATACCTCGAACTCGTTGTCGTCGTCGGCGAGCGCGTCGACGATGTAGCGCTGTGTCTGGTACTGCCCGTCCCACATCCGCGACCACAGTCAGGCCCGGATCAGCGTCACCAACCCGGCGGCCACCAGTACGCCAGCCCAGAGCCGATCCACGTTGAACCACGCCCGACGCAGCACCCCGACCCCGAGCACCTGGTAGACCAGCATCGCCACGGCCAGGGCGGTGCCGAGCATCGCCACGGTGTGCACCCCGGCCGCGGCGAGCCCGGACAGCGCACCCACCGGGGCGGCGGCCAGGTGCCCGGAGTGGCCTCCGGGCACCGGCTCGGCCACCAGCACCGGCAGCAGCATCAGCCCCGCGCCGTGCGCCGACGACATGAGGAAGGACCAGCCGGCGAGCTGCGCCGCGGACAGCCGCATCCCCGCCCAACGGAAGTGTCGCTCCGAGAGCAGGCGCCACAGGCCGAACGCGACCAGCAGCACCCCGCCGACCACCGCGAGGGCGGTGCTCGCCGTCACCGACCGGGTCGCCGTGACCAGGGCGGCGATGATCCCGACCGAGGCGAGATGCCCGGCCGCGATCGGTGGCAGCGCGTGCAGCAGGGCCGCCCGGCTGCGCTCCTGCAGGCCCCGGGCCACCGCGAACAGCCAACCCATCGCCGGGTTCAGGCCGTGGAACGCGCCGAGCGCCGCGAGTGTCGCGAGGGTGGAGACGGTCACGGAAAGCAGTACGAGTCGGAGGACGCGTCCCCACCCTGCAACCGGGTCTGGTGCACCCGCAGGCCCCGGAACTCGTCCCCGTGCGGGAAGAACCTCTCATCGGGGCGGAGCCCGCCGGCCTCGACGTCCACGTCGAGCTTCGCCAGCCAGGCGCCCACCCCGTCGGGGTAGAACTGGTCGTCCCACGCGCCGTACAGCGAGTTGCTGACGTAGACCCGCCGCCCGTCCCGACTCACCTCCACCATCTGCGGGCCGCCGGCCAACGCCTCGTCCGGCGCGGACGGGTGCGCCGTCCGGCGGACGATCCCGCCGAGGTGCACCGAGCCCGTCTGCACCGGGTGCAGCGGGTCGGTGACGTCGTACTGGCGCAGCTCTCCCGTGTCCCAGCAGGAGACGTAGAGAAAGCGGTCGTCGACCGACAGGTCGATGTCGGTCACCAGCGGCGGCACCGCCCCGAACGGCTTGAGCAGGTCGGGCAGGTCCGCCGGATCGGCCGGTTCGGCTGGGATGTCGATCACCTTGGTGACCGCCCAGGCGTCGCCGTCGCGGTGCCACAGCCAGATCGACGCGGACAGGTCCTCGACGCTGATCACGACCCCCACGAACCCGTACGACTTCGACGGGTCGTGCGGCGGGCGCAGCTCCAACGGCATCTGGTACTGATCGCCGAGATCGACCCGCTGGACGTGCCGGCGTTTGGCGAGATCCCAGAAGTGGATGGCGTGCCCGTAACGGCGGCCCAGCAGCAGCTCACCGAGGATGCCGTCCTCGGTGGGTCGTCCGCCGCGGCCCTGCCGGTGGCGGTGCGGCACAGCGACGTCTACCTCACCTGGGGCGAGCCGCCGGCCCTGGTCGCCGACAAGCTGGACCGGGTCCGCGCGCTTGCCGCCGAGGCCGAACGCGAACTGCGCTTCGGCATCCGGCTGCACGTCATCGCCCGGGACACCGCCGAGCAGGCGTGGACGCAGGCGCGCCGCCTGCTCGACGGCATCGCCGAGGCCGACATCCGGGCGGTCCAGGAGGGGCTGCGGCGCAGCGAGTCCGAGGGGCAGCGCCGGATGCTCGACCTGCACGGCGGCTCCCGCGACGGGCTGGAGGTCGCGCCGAACCTGTGGGCCGGGGTCGGGCTGGTGCGGGGCGGAGCCGGCACCGCCCTCGTCGGCAGCCACGCGGAGGTCGCCGACCGGATCGCCGAGTACCACGCGCTCGGCATCGACGAGTTCATCCTCTCCGGCTATCCACACCTGGAGGAGGCGTACTGGTTCGGCGAGGGTGTGCTGCCGATCCTGCGGGACCGAGGGCTGTGGCGGCACCCCGACGGCCCGCAGGGCACGGCGAACCAGGTCGACGTCCCGTTCGCCGGCACACCGACGCCTCGCCCGCGACACGCATCCGTGATCGTCGGCAGCTGAGCTACTCGACACGCCGCCCGCAGCGCTGCTGAGCTGCCAACGATCGCCGCATCGGCTCCTAGGCGGGTCGGCCGGCCATCCGCCGGCCGATCCGCCGCCCGGCGAGGCTCACCAGGGCGCTGCCGACCGCGCCGGCTCGCGATGTCCAGGAAGACACCACCGGCGGGGGAGCCCATCCCGACCAGCACCAGAATCGCCCCGACCGCCCACAGGCCGCTGTCGTCGGTCCCTGCGGCCCGCCACGACCACACCGCCGTGAACGCCACCGTCATCACCGGCGCCACCAGCCACGGGCTGAGCCGCGTCCCGGCGAGCGCGGCCAGCAGCACGAGCGTCACCACACAGCCGACCACCTGCCACGGCTCGTACGGGCCGCTGCTCGCACCGGTCTGCGCGTCGACCGTGTACCGGGTGTCCCAGCCCAGCCAGAGGATCCACGCCCCGACCGTGGCAGCCGCCAGGAACAGAACACCGAGCAGTGCGCGCGTACCCCTCGTCGCCGTCATCCGGCGATCATCCCTCGCGTTTCCGCGTACCGGAATGGGGGCCGGCCTGTTGCCCCGGCCGGCGGCGATCCTCTACGGTCTGCTCAAGCGGTGGGCGGTGCGGTCCGCATCCGACCGGACACCGCCGGGTGCTCGTCGCGCGGGCCGGGATGGTGGAGTCCCGGGACGCCCCGTCGGCGGCGAGCCCGGCGGTCGTGTGACTCCAGCTCGTACCCCGGGTGATGCTGCCCGGCGCGGCTCCGTGCGGAGCCGACGGCGAGCCGGGCACGCCGATCCCCACCGGGAGAGCCCGTGTTCCTCAGCCCGCACGAGCAGGACCGCCTGCTCGTCCACGTCGCGGCCGATGTCGCCCGCGCCCGCCGCGCGCGCGGCCTGCGCCTCAACTACCCCGAAGCCGTCGCGGTGATCACCGCCTTCCTGCTCGAAGGTGCCCGCGACGGCCGGTCCGTGGTCGACCTCATGTCGGCCGGCCGGGCCGTGCTCGGCCGCGACGACGTCCAGGACGGCATCCCCGAGCTGCTGAGGGAGGTGCAGGTGGAGGCGACGTTCCCGGACGGCACCAAGCTGGTGACGGTGCACCACCCGATCCCGTGATCCCGGGGGAGATCCTGCCGGCCGCCGACCCCGTCGAGATCAACGTGGGTCGGCCGGTCACGACCCTGGTCGTGGTCAACACCGCCGACCGGCCGGTGCAGGTGGGTTCGCACTACCACTTCGCCGAGACCAACCCGGCGCTGTCGTTCGACCGGGTCGCCGCCCGGGGGCAGCGCCTCGCGGTGCCGGCGGGCACCTCGGTGCGGTTCGAGCCGGGGGTCAGCCGCAGCGTGGACCTCGTACCGCTCGGTGGCGTACGCATCGTGCCGGGGCTGCGCGGGGAGTGCGCCGGCCCACTGGACGACGCGCCGACGGCCGACGGGCCGGCGCGGTGAGCGCCGTGCGGCGCGACCGCTACATCGACCTGTACGGGCCCACCACCGGTGACCGGATCCGGCTGGCCGACACCAACCTGCTCATCGAGGTCGAGACCGACCACTGCGTGGGTGGCGACGAGGTCGTCTTCGGCGGCGGGAAGGTGATCCGCGAGTCGATGGGGCAGTCCCGCGCCACCCGCGCCGAGGGGGCGCTGGACACCGTCATCACCGGCGCCGTGGTGCTCGACCACTGGGGCGTGGTCAAGGCCGACGTGGGGCTGCGCGACGGACGGATCGTGGCCCTGGGCCGCGCCGGCAACCCGGACACCATGCCCGGTGTCCACCCCGACCTGGTCATCGGCCCGGCCACCGAGGTGATCGCCGGCAACGGTCGGATCCTCACCGCCGGGGCGGTCGACACCCACGTGCACTTCATCTGCCCGCAGATCGTCACCGAGGCGCTGGCCAGCGGCATCACCACCCTGGTCGGCGGCGGCACCGGGCCGGCCGAGGGGACGCGGGCCACCACGGTCACCCCGAACGCCTGGCACCTGGCCCGCATGCACGAGGCGCTGGACACCCTGCCGGTGAACGTGCTGCTGCTCGGCAAGGGCAACACCGTGTCCAGCGAGGCGCTGTGGGAGCAGTTGCGCGCCGGTGCGGGCGGTTTCAAGCTGCACGAGGACTGGGGCACCACGCCGGCGGCGATCGACGCGTGCCTGCGGGTGGCCGACGCGTCCGGCGTCCAGGTGTCGATCCACACCGACACCCTCAACGAGGCCGGTTTCGTGGCCGACACCCTGCGCGCGATCGGCGGCCGGGCCATCCACTCGTACCACACCGAGGGGGCCGGTGGCGGGCACGCGCCGGACATCATCACGGTGGCCAGCGAACCGAACGTGCTCCCGTCGTCGACGAACCCGACCCGGCCCTACACCGCCAACACCCTCGCCGAGCACCTGGACATGCTGATGGTCTGCCACCACCTCAACCCGTCCGTGCCGGAGGACCTGGCCTTCGCCGAGAGCCGGATCCGACCGTCCACCATGGCCGCCGAGGACCTGCTGCACGACCTCGGCGCGATCTCCATCATCGGCTCCGACGCGCAGGCGATGGGCCGGGTCGGCGAGGTGATCCTGCGGACCTGGCAGAGCGCCCACGTGATGAAGGACCGGGTGGGCGCGCTGCCGGGCGACGGGGCCGCCGACAACCACCGGGCCCGGCGGTACGTGGCGAAGTACACGATCTGCGCGGCGATGGCCAACGGGCTGGAACGGGAGATCGGCTCGGTCGAGCCGGGCAAGCTCGCCGACCTGGTGCTCTGGGATCCGGCGTTCTTCGGCGTACGACCGCACCTGGTGCTCAAGGGCGGGATGATCGCGTACGCCCAGATGGGTGACGCGAACGCGTCGATCCCCACACCGCAGCCGATGCTGCCGCGCCCGATGTTCGGCGCGTACGGCGCCGCGGCGGCCGCGACCAGCCTGGCGTTCGTGGCGCCGGCGGCCCTGGACGCCGGGCTGCGCCTAGACGTGCGACGGCGGGTGGTGCCGGTGAGCGACGTGCGGTCGCGGGGCAAGGCCGACCTGCCGGAGAACAACGCGATGCCGCGGATCGAGGTGGACCCGGACACGTTCACCGTCCGGATCGACGGCCGGGTGGTGGAACCGGATCCGGTGACCTGGCTGCCGATGGCCCAGCGGTACTTCCTCTTCTGATGGCGGCGTCCAGCCTGCTCCTGCTACTGGCCGACGGGCGTTTCCCGGCCGGCGCGCACGCCCACTCCGGCGGCCTGGAGGCGGCCGTCGCCGCCGGCCGGGTCACCGACCTGGCGTCGTTGGAGGCGTTCCTGGTCGGCCGGCTGGCCACCGCCGGGCTGGTCGGCGCGGCGTTCGCGGCGGCGGCGCACCGGGCGGCGGTCGCCGGTGCCGTCGACCCGGCCGACCCGGCCCGGTCCGCCGCACGATCGCGCGCGCTGGCCCGGCTCGACGCCGAACTGGATGCCCGGACGGCCGCACCGACCCTGCGGGCGGTCTCCCGTCGGCAGGGCCGTGCCCTGCTGCGCGCGGGGCGGGAGATCTGGCCGCACGCCCCGTTCGGCGACCTGCCCACCGGGCCCGGGGGAGCACACCAGCCGCTGGTGCTCGGATTGCTCTGCGCGGCCGCCGGGCTGAGCCGCACCGAGACCGCCACGGTCTCCGCGTACGCGACGGTGACCGGTGCGGCCAGTGCCGGCGTACGCCTGCTCGGCCTCGACCCGTACCGGGTCCAGGCCCTGCTGGTCGGGCTCGCCGACGCCTGCGACGGCACCGCCGCCGACGCGGCCCGGGCCGCCGACGACCCTCCGGAGCGGCTCCCGGCCGCCGCCGCTCCGCTCGCCGACATCCATGCCGAAGTTCATGCCACCTGGGAGGTGCGTCTCTTTGCGTCCTGACACTGTTGTGCCGACCGCTGTGCCCACGACCGACCCGACCCCACCGCCAACGCCCGCTCTGCCGCACGACGAGAGCGTTCCGCACACCCATCCGGAGCCGGGGGTGGACCCGCATCCGCCGCTGGCGCGGGCTGGCCGGGCGCTGCGGGTCGGCATCGGCGGCCCGGTCGGGTCCGGCAAGACCGCCCTGGTGGCGGCGCTCTGTCGGGCCTTCGCCGGTGAGTTGCGGCTCGGGGTGGTGACCAACGACATCTACACGACCGAGGACGCCGATTTCCTGCGGCGGGCCGGCGTGCTGGACCCCGCCCGGATCCGCGCCGTGGAGACCGGCTGCTGCCCGCACACCGCCATCCGCGACGACATCGGCGCCAACCTGGACGCCGTGGACGAGCTGGCCGAGACGGTCGGCCCGCTGGACCTGGTGCTGGTGGAGAGCGGCGGGGACAACCTCACCGCGACCTTCAGTCGAGGTCTGGTCGACCGGCAGATCTTCGTGGTCGACGTCGCGGGCGGGGACAAGGTGCCCCGCAAGGGCGGGCCGGGGGTCACCGCCGCCGACCTGCTCGTGATCAACAAGACTGACCTGGCCCCCATGGTCGGCGCCGACCTGGGGGTGATGGACCGGGACGCGCGCGCCCGGCGCGGTGACCTGCCGACCATCTTCCTGTCCATCGTGGCCGATCCGACGGCTGGTCGCGTCGCGGAGTGGATCCGGCAGGAGCTGGCTCACCACGCCGCCCTGCATCCGCTCGTCGCGCCGCACGGCCCGGCCTGATGCGGGCACTCGCCCGGCTGGTGGCCCGCGCCGACGGTCAGGGCGGCACGGTCCTGGTGGAGCTGCACGGTGAGACGCCGCTGTTGCTGCGCCAGACGCCGAGCGAGGGTGGTGTCGCCACGGTGCACGTCGTCGGCGGGGCGGCCGGCCCGCTCGCCGGCGACGACCTGCGGCTGGACATCGAGGTGGGGCCGGGGGCCGCCGTCCGGGTGCACTCCGTCGCCGCGTCGGTGGCCCTCCCCGGCCGGCCCGGCGCCGTGTCGCGGATGGCGGTGCGGGCCGTGGTGCACGGCGGGGCGGCGCTGCACTGGCTGCCCGAGCAGCTGGTGGCGGCGGCCGGCTGCGCACACCTCGCCGAGTCGCGCGTCGAGCTGGCCGCCGGGGCGAGCCTGCGCTGGCGTGACGAGCTGATCTGCGGCCGGTACGGCGAGGCGCCCGGCGGCGCGGTCGTGCACACCCAGGTCGACTACGCGGGCCGGCCGCTGCTGCGCCAGTCCCTGGCCGTGGGACCGCACGCGCCGGGCTGGGCCGGACCTGCGGTGCTCGGCGGCGCGCCGGCCACCGGGTCGCTGCTGGTGGTCGACCCGTCCCGGTCCCCCGAAGCGGCGACGGCCGACGGCAGCGTCGCCCGGCTGCCGCTGGCCGGCGGTCCGGCGACACTGTGGACCGCCACCGCCCCCGACGCGCACACCTTGCGCGCCCACCTCACCGTCTAGGAAGCCATCCTGCTGGTCTGGCGTGGTGCTGGGCGCTGGCCTCGGCCACCCGCGCCGCACGTGCGGCGGGTCTTGCTGTCGAGCGTGTTGGTCTGGCGTGGTGCTGGGCGCTGGCCTCGGCCACCCGCGCCGCACGTGCGGCGGGCAATGCTGTCGAGCGTGATGCCTGTGAGTCATCAAGATGACTCACAGGCATCACGCTCGAGGTCCAAGGTCGCGCCGGGAGACCCGGGAGACCCGGGCGGCAGGTCAGCGCTTTGGACCGACCGCGTCGGCGTGCCCCCGTTGGCGGGCCGGGTCGAGCCGAGCGATCAGGTTGTCGAGCTGAACGACGAGGTCAGCGGCCTGGGGCACACCCAACTCGGCGAGGCTGGCCCGGACCCGCTCGTCCAGGCGGGCGTGCTCGCGGCGGCCCCGAGCGGTCAGGTACGCGCGGATCCGTCGACGGTCGAGCGGATCGATCCGGCGGAACACGAGGTTACGGTCGACGAGCTGGTCGACCAGCTTGGTGAGGGTGCCCGGTGGCAACGACGCCTCGGCGGACACTTCGCTCATCGGGTGGCCCTGCCCGTCGGCGAGCAGGCACAGCACCCGCCACGCCTCGATGGTCAGCCCGTCGTCGGCCAGTACGACGCCCAGACGGCGGGAGAGCAGCCGTTCGGCGCGGGTGAGCGAGCGCAGCAGGTCGGCTGGCGCCCCGGGCACGTCTGACATGGAACTCCCTGGTCCGGTGGCGCTGTCATCGTAGCGAGTCGTCCCGGTCCGTGGTGAGCTCTGGTCTTCCGTCGTGGGCCGGGCAATCATGTGCTCATGTCCGAGCCGGCACCCCCGTGGCTCACCGTCGACCGGGCCGTGGTCAGCATCGCGCTGGTCTACCCGATGCGGGGGCCGGCGGGGATGTTCGGGCCCACCTGCGAGCTCTGCGCCCAGCTCGCGGTCGAGGAGATCAACCGGTGTGGCGGGGTGCTCGGCCGGGAGGTACGCCTCGTGCCGGTCGACGGCGGCGCCCCACCCGCCGAGGTCGCCGCGCAGGTCGAGGCGCTGGTGTCGGTCGGGGCCGTGCAGGGGGTGACCGGCTGGCACATCTCCTCGGTGCGGCAGGCGCTGGCCCCCCGGGTGGCGCACCGCGTGCCGTACGTCTACACGGCCCTGTACGAGGGTGGTGAGCGTACCGAGGGGGTCTATCTGACCAGCGAGACGCCGGACGCCCAGCTGTGGCCGGCGATGCGGCTGCTCGCCGGGGAGCAGGCGGTGCGTCGCTGGTTCGTGGTCGGCAACGACTACGTGTGGCCCCGGCGTACGGCCCGGGCCGCCCAGCGGTACGCGCTGCGCGGCGGTGGACGGGTGGTGGGTCAGGCGTTCCTGCCGTTGGAGACGCACGACTTCGACGAGGTGTTGGGCCGCATCGAGCGCAGCGAGGCCGATGCCGTGGTGATGCTCCTGGTCGGCGCGGACGCGGTGCGGTTCAACCGGGCGTTCGCCCGCAGTGGTCTGGACCAGCGGTGTCTGCGGCTGAGCACGCTGATGGACGAGAACATGCTGCTGGCCAGCGGTGTCGGCGCGACCCGTCGGCTGTACAGCACGGCCGGTTTCTTCGCCGGCCTGGTGACCCAGGAGAACCTCGACTTCCACGGCGAGTTCGCCCGCCGGTTCGGGGTGGAGGCGCCGCCCCTGGGCAGCCTGGGAGAGTCCTGCTACGAGGGCGTCATGCTGCTCGCCGCGCTGATCGGGCAGGCCCGCACGCTCGACGTACGGGCGATCGAGACGGCGGCGGACACCGTGGCGTACCACGGGCCGCGCGGGCGGTTGCGGCTACGGCGCCGGCACGTGCGGCAGCGCATCTACCTCGCCGAGGCCGACGGGCTCGACTTCACGGTGCTCGCGCAGCTCTGAGGAGCGGCCCGGTGGGTCGGACCCTTGACAGCCGCACCCGACGCGGCCCTAAGATACTTCCTGCGTGAAGTATCTGCCCTCCGGGTCGGATGCGACCAATGCGCGTCCATGGTCGGCGAAATCGTTCGCCGACCATTGTGGTGGCAATTTTCCCCGAGATTTCTCCAACGGTCGGCACCGTCTATCCGCGACGGTGTCGGCCGTTCTTGGTGTGCGCGTCGCGGTGGTGCGGGAAACAGTCAATTAAGGACCGGGAAACACGAGCGCAATGATGTCGGTCGACGCTTTGCCTGCCCGTATCCGATGCGATGCCCGGGCGGCGTCCACCCGTCGACCCCGGCATCGCCACATCCGCTCCACCGGACCGCACCGACCGTCCAAACGTCACGCGAGTGCACCGCAGGGAGAATAGATGTCACTGTTCCGGGGCCGCCGCATCCTGGCGGGTGCCATGACCCTCATCGCCGCGGCCGCGATGACCGCGTGCGGCAGCAAGACCACCGACGAGAGCGGCGCCGCCGGCGTCAGCGCCGACGTCTCCGGCGACACCGTCAAGGTGGGCCTGCTCAACTCGCTCTCGGGCACCATGGCGATCAGCGAGGTCACCGTCCGCGACTCCATCATGCTCGCCGTCGAGGAGATCAACGCGGCCGGCGGAGTGCTCGGCAAGAAGATCCAGCCGGTCGGTGAGGACGGCGCCTCGGACTGGCCCACCTTCGCGGAGAAGGCCGAGAAACTCATCTCCGAGGATCGGGTGGCCGCCGTCTTCGGCTGCTGGACGTCGGCCAGTCGCAAGGCCGTCAAGCCGGTGTTCGAGAAGAACAAGGCGCTGCTGTTCTATCCCGTGCAGTACGAGGGTCTGGAACAGTCGCCCTACATCTTCTACACCGGAGCGACGACCAACCAGCAGATCGTTCCCGGGCTTGACTACCTCAAGTCGCAGGGCGTGAAATCGGTCTATCTCGTCGGCAGCGACTACGTCTTTCCCCGTACCGCCAACAAAATCATCAAGGCGTATGCGGCGGCGAACGGGATGACCGTGTCGGGTGAGGATTACGCGCCGCTCGGCTCCACCGAGTTCGGCACGATCGTCAACAAGGTCAAATCGTCCGGCGCCGACGCGGTGTTCAACACGCTCAACGGCGACAGCAACGTGGCCTTCTTCAAGGAGTACAAGTCGGCCGGGCTGACCGCCGCCGCGATGCCGGTGGTGTCGGTGTCGATCGCCGAGGAGGAGGTCAAGGGCATCGGTACCCAGTACCTGGAGGGCCAGCTGACCGCCTGGAACTACTACCAGACCACCCCGGGCGCGGCGAACTCGAAGTTCGTGGCCGCGTACAAGGCGAAGTACGGCGCGGACAAGCCGACCAGCGACCCGATGGAGGCTGCCTACGTCGGCGTGTACCTGTGGAAGGCGATGGTCGAGAAGGCCGGCGCCTTCGACGTGGAGAAGGTCCGCGCCGCCTCCGACAGGATCACCTTCGACGCGCCGGAGGGCCTGGTCACCGTCGACGGCAAGACCCAGCACATCGCCAAGACCGCCCGGATCGGCAAGATCGGCGCGGACGGCCTCATCACCGAGGTGTGGAACTCCGGCAAGCCGGTCGAGCCGGACCCGTACCTCAAGACCTATCCGTGGGCGAGCGGCCTGAGCTGACGACGCCGGCCCGGGCGGGGCGCGTCGCCGCGCGGCCCGCCCGGGTCACCCGACCAGCAGTTCGGAGTACCCACCGTGACAGTCCTCTTCGGTCAACTCTTCACCGGTATCAGCATCGGCGCGGTGCTGCTGCTCATCGCGCTCGGCCTCGCGCTGACCTTCGGCCAGATGAACGTGATCAACATGGCGCACGGTGAGTTCATCATGGCCGGCGCGTACACCACGTACGTCCTGCAACAGAGCATCACCGGGGCCGGCCTGTCGCTGGTGGTGGCGCTGCCGGTGGCGTTCGTGGTCGCCGGCGCGATGGGTGTGCTGCTGGAGATCCTGCTCATCCGCCGGCTCTACGCCCGACCGCTGGACACCCTGCTGGTCACCTGGGGTGTGTCGCTGATGCTGCAACAACTCGCCCGGGACATCTTCGGCAGCCCGAACGTGCAGACCCGCGCGCCGGAGATCCTCACCGGCAACGTGGCGCTGCCCGGCGGGCTGACCATCGCCAACAACCGCTTGTTCATCCTGGCCCTGGCGTTGGCCGCCGTCGCGGCGCTCACCCTGGCGCTGCGGCTCACCCCGCTCGGGCGCCGCATCCGCGCGGTGGTGCAGAACCGCGACCTCGCCGCGGTGTCCGGCATCGCCACCTCCCGGGTCGACCGGACGACGTTCTTCGTCGGCTCGGGCCTGGCCGGGCTCGCCGGGGTGGCGCTCACCCTGCTCGGCCCGATCGGCCCGACCATGGGCACCAACCTCATCATCGACGCCTTCCTGGTCGTCGTGGTCGGCGGGATCGGCCAGCTCAAGGGCAGTGTGATCGTCGCCTTCGCCCTCGGCGTGCTCCAGGCCACCGGGGAGTACCTCACCACCCTCAGCGTCGCCAAGGTGATCGTGTTCGTGGCGATCGTCGCGTTCCTCCAGTGGCGGCCACAGGGCCTGTTCACGCTGCGGACCAGGAGCCTCGCATGACCGCCGTCACCCCCGCGCCGCCCGGCACCGCCGTCGACCCGGCGCCCGCCGGCGCCCTACCACCGGGCCGGTCACCGGGCCGCTCGCGGCTGCGGACGGCGGCTGGCTTCGCGTTCGGCGCGGCCCTGCTGTTCGCCGTGGCGCCGCTCGTGCTGTCGGACTTCCGGTTGGCCCTGCTCGCCAAGTACCTCTGCGTCGCCATGGTGGCGGTCGGCATCGGGATCGCCTGGGGTCGGGGCGGCATGCTCACCCTCGGCCAGGGCGTCTTCTTCGGCCTCGGCGGCTACGCGATGGCCATGCACCTCAAGCTCGCCGACGCGGGTCCGGGTGGGATGCCCGACTTCATGCAGCTGTACGGGCAACTCGACGAACTGCCCCTGTGGTGGCGTCCGTTCGCCAGCCCCTGGTTCGCGCTGCCCGCCACGGTGCTGCTGCCGATGGCGGTCGCGTTCGGGCTGGGCTCGCTGGTGTTCCGCCGCCGGGTGCGGGGCGCGTACTTCGCCATCCTCAGCCAGGCCCTCGCGGCCGCGATGGTGATCCTGCTGATCGGGCAGCAGGGCACCACGGGCGGCACCAACGGGCTCACCGACATCAAGGGCTTCTTCGGGTACGACCTGGACGACCCGGTCAACCAGCGGATGGTGTACTTCATCATCGCCGGGACGCTGCTGGCGTTGCTCGCGCTGACCCGTCAACTCATCCACAGCCGCTACGGGGAACTGCTGGTGGCGGTCCGCGACGGTGAGGAACGGGTCCGCTTCCTCGGCTACGACCCGGCGACGGTCAAACTCGTCGCATACGTCGTCGCGGCGGGTATGGCGGGGCTGGCCGGGGCGCTGTTCGTGCCGGCGGTGGGCATCATCTCGCCCGCGTTGATCGGCATCGTCCCGTCGATCGAGTTCGTCATCGGGGTCGCGGTGGGCGGCCGGGCGACCCTGCTCGGCCCGGTGCTCGGCGCGGTGGCGGTGGCCTGGGCGCGTACCGCCCTCTCCGAACGTTTTCCCGGCACCTGGACGTACCTGCAGGGGTTGCTCTTCGTGGTCGTGGTGGCGTTCCTTCCCGGCGGCCTGGCGTCGCTGTGGGCGTTGGCCCGCCGCCGTGACGACGGCGCGGAACCGGCCCCGCGCGGGTGGTCGGTGCTGGGTCGACGACGTGCCGGGCGGACGGAGGTGCCGGCGGCATGAGCGACGGGCGGCTGGACGGGTTGTCCGTCCGGGACGTACGGGTCAGCTTCGACGGCTTCACCGCCGTCGACGGCGTCTCGCTGGAGGTGCCCGCCGGTGACATCCGGTTCCTGATCGGGCCGAACGGCGCCGGCAAGACCACCCTGGTCGACGCGATCACCGGCCTGGTCCGGGCCACCGGCTCGGTCCGGTTCGGTGACGAGGAACTGCTCGGCCGTGCGGTGCACCGGATCAGCAGGCTGGGCATCGGGCGCACCTTCCAGACGTCGTCGGTCTTCGAGGAGCTGTCGGTGCTGCAGAACCTCGACATCGCGGCGGGTGCCCGGCGCGGCTGGGCGACGCTGGCCCGCCGCCGTCGGGGCATCCCCGACGAGGTGGCCGCCGCGTTGGAGACCATCGGGCTGGCCGGGCGCGCCGAGCATCTCGCCGGGACGCTCGCGCACGGCCAGAAACAGTGGCTGGAGATCGGCATGCTGCTGGTGCAGGACGCGCGGCTGCTGCTGCTCGACGAGCCGGTCGCCGGGATGAGCCATGAGGAACGCGACGCCACCGGCGCTCTGCTGGAGACGGTGAGCCGGGACCGCACGGTCGTGGTGATCGAGCACGACATGGACTTCCTGCGCCGGTTCGCGCGCAGCGTCACGGTGCTGCACGCCGGGCGGGTGCTCAGCGAGGGCACGGTGGCGCAGGTCCAGGCGGACCCGCGTGTGCAGGAGGTCTACCTTGGCCACCCGGTCGACGCCGGGTCGGCCCCCACCGGCCGGGAGGCATGATGCTGACGCTGCGCGGGGTGCACGCCGGGTACGGGCGCTCCCGGGTGCTGCACGGGGTGGACCTCGCCGTCCCGCCCGACGGGGTGGCCGCCGTGCTGGGGCACAACGGCGCCGGCAAGAGCACCCTGCTGCGGGTCGCCGCCGGCCTGCTGCGTCCGAGCGCCGGCACGGTCGAGCTGGACGGCGAGGACGTCACCCGCCTCGGCCCGCACGAGCGGGTGGCGCGGGGGATGGCGTACGTCCCGCAGGGTCAGCAGTGCTTCCCGCACCTGACCGCGGCGGAGAACCTGCGGCTGGTCGCCGACGGCCGCCGCGACGGGGCGGTGGCCACGGCGGAGGCGCTGGACCTGTTCCCGGCGCTGCGTCCGCTGCTGCGGCGTCGGGCCGGGCTGCTCTCCGGCGGTCAGCGCCAGCAACTGGCCATCGCCCGCGCGCTGATCACCCGGCCGAGGCTGCTGATGCTCGACGAGCCGACCGAGGGCATCCAGCCGTCGGTGGTCGCCGAGATCCAGGAGCGCATCGTCGAGCTGACCCGGCAGACCGGGTTCGGTGTGCTGCTCGTCGAGCAACACCTGGGCTTCGCGCTGCGGGTGGCGGACCGCTACCACGTGCTGGAGTCCGGCCGGGTCACCTCGCACGGCGACGGGGGTGTCACGGCGGAACGGGAGGTCCGGGCGGCCCTGGCGGTCTGAGCTCGCCCCGTCGCCGCTCAGGTCGTCGGCGCGGGACCGGTCGAGTCGCGGACGACCAGCAGGTGCCCGGTGGGGCGGCGGCGGGGGCGCGCCGAGCGGGGCTTGAGGGCCAGGGCGAGCGCGGTGCGGCCCATCTCGGTCATCGGCAGCCGGATGGTGGTGAGGCTGGGGGCGAGGTCGGCGGCCACCGAGACGTCGTCGAAGCCGACGACCGACATCCGTGTCGGCACCGGCACGCGGCGGGATCGCAGTGTCGACAGCACGCCCATGGCCATCGCGTCGTTGAGGGCGATGATCGCGGTGGTTTCCGGGTGCTCGTTGAGGATCTGCTCGGTGGCCGCCCGCCCGCCTCCCCGGGTGAAGTCGCCGTGCACGACGGCCAGGTCGGCGGCGGGCAGCCCGCGCAGCCGTACGGCCGACGCCACACCGGCGAGCCGGTCGGCGACGGTGGTGAGACCGGCGCTGCCCGCGGCGACCGCGATCCGTCGGTGCCCGAGATCCATCAGGTGCTGGGCGAGCGCGAAACCGCCGGCCTCGTTGTCCGGCAGGACGGCGTCGACGCCGAGCGCGTGCCGTCCGATGGCGGCGACCCGGCCGCCGTGCTCCTGGAACGCCGCCAGCTCGGCGCGGGCCTCGGCCTCCACCCGCGGGTCGTCGTACCCCGAGCCGCCGATCAGGATGATGCCGACCCGCTGGGCGATGAGGTGACGAAGCTGTTGCAGCTCGTAGCCGGGGTCGCGGCCGGACTGGCAGATCTGCACGAGCAGTCCCTGTTCGGCGGCGAGGTGGATGACGCCGGCGGCGATCTCGGAGAAGTAGGGGTCGTCGACCTGGTGGACGATCAGTCCGACCGTGGAGCTGGCGCCCCCGGCCAGGGTGCGGGCGTACGGGTTGGCGACGTAGCCCAGCTCGCGGGCGATCCGCCGGATCCGGTCGGCCACCTCGGCGCTGACCCCGTCGCGGCCGGCGAGGGCACGGGAGGCGGTCGCCAACGAGACGGCGGCGTGTTCGGCCACGTCCACGAGGCGCGGCCGTTGGCTGGCCCTCGGCATCCGCAACTCCCCGGAAACATCCATGTCACCTGATCTATTGCCAGTGACGTTCATCGAAGCCTAGGGTACGTAAGCGCTTACGTAAGCGCTTACGTAGCCGGCACCGCCGTGCCACGAAACGAGGTGAAC
Source organism: Micromonospora sp. WMMD710 (assembly GCF_029626045.1). Lineage (NCBI taxonomy): Bacteria > Bacillati > Actinomycetota > Actinomycetes > Micromonosporales > Micromonosporaceae > Micromonospora > Micromonospora sp. WMMD710. The sequence continues at coordinate 1,521,072 of NZ_JARUBD010000001.1, forward strand.
GCGATGTCCAGGGCCAGACGAGCCGCCGTCGCCACCGTCTCCCTGCTGGCGATCGGCGCGCTGACCGGCGCCGGCGCGCCGCCGGCGCAGGCGGATCGGAGCATCTCGCACGACGTCCACCCGGCCCTGCGAGCGCACCTGGTGGCCGCGTACGACTTCGACCACCCGGTGCCCGGCGACCCCGCGCTGGAGCGCGACCAGGGCCGCTCCGGCACCGAGATCGAACTGATCAACGGTGGCGCCGCCATGCGGGTGCCGGACCGCGCCTACCGGGGCAGCCGCAACGCGGTGCAGACCCGGCAGGTCGACCCGGCGGTCGCCGGCAACGACGACTGGAAGGCCGGCACCTGGTCGGCCAGCGGAGTACGCACGCTGCGCGCGTTCAGCGCCACCGGCGGCACCACCGTGATGGGCTGGTTCAAGCTGAACATGGACAGCCCGCTGCCCAACTCCACCACCGCCGACCCGGACGACCGGTACAACGCGATCGGCCTGGCCGGGGTGCTGACCGGCGACTCGGACGGTCACGGCGTCCGCGCCCTGCTGGAGCTGATCGACGTCGACGGGGACCTGCGCCTCGTCGCGCTCGGCCGACGCCTCGACGGCGGCAACTCGCAGACCTTCGCCGCGAGCCGGGACTGGCGGGAGCTGCTGCCGGCAGGGGAGTGGGTGCACCTCGCCGCCACCTTCGACTTCGGCACCGGCGCGCTCGCCCTCTACCGCGACGGCGAACCGGTGGACGGCTTCTACACCCGCACCGACGACCCCTGGCTCGTGTCGGGGCCCGGCCCGCACGTGACCACCGCCTCCGACCCCCGGGGCATCAAGATCGGCGGGAGCTTTCCGCAGGACACGCTGGAGCGCAACCCGTGCGACTGCCGCATGGACGGCCTGATGTTCCTCGACAGCGTGGTCTCCGCGAACGACGTGCGGAGGCAGTACCGCCACCTGGCCCGCTGACCACCCTCGGCACCGTCCCACCGAGAAGGAGACACGCGTGCGCACCCTGCACCGCCGCGCCGGCAGAATCCGCCGGCCCGCCCTGAGGGCCGGCCTCACCGCCCTCGTGCTGGTCCTGTCCACCCTGGTCGCCACACCCGCCCGGGCCGCCGACGCGGTCTACGACCCGATCCCCGAGATGCCGGTCCAGTCCCGCCTCGGGCTGGTCCTCAGTGAGTACGCCAGCTTCCCGCAGTCGTACCCCACTCCGGCGCCGACCGATCAGCGGCTCATGCGTACCGCCCGGATCAACACGGTCATGGAGCTGCCCGACGGCTCCGGCCGGCGGGCGGTGCCCGACCTGAACGGCAACCTGTACCTGGTCGAGAACGGCGTGCCGCACGTCTACCTGGACGTGGCGGCGACGTTCGCGCCGCGGTTCTTCTCCGGCCGTGGTCTCGGCCAGGGCTTCGGGTACGTCGCGTTCCATCCGGAGTTCGGCGTCAACGGCCGGTTCTACACCATCCACACCGAGTTGGCGTCGGCGACGACCACCGTGCCGGACTACGCCCAGCCCGGCACCGTCTACCACGGCGTCATCACCGAGTGGACGGCCACCGACCCGGGCGCCGCCACCTTCGCCGGCACCCGCCGGGAGGTGCTGCGCATCGGCTTCGGCGGCCAGGTGCACGGCATCCAGGAGATCAACTTCAACCCGACGGCGAAGCGCCACGACCGCGACTACGGCCTGCTCTACCTCGCCGTCGGCGACGGTGGCCTGGGCGCGCGCAACACCGACCCGCAGAACCTCGGCCTGCCGCACGGCAAGCTGCTGCGGATCGACCCCCGGGGCAGCAACTCCACCAACGGCCGGTACGGCATCCCGGCCACCAACCCGTTCGTCGGCCGGACCGGGGCACTCGGCGAGATCTACGCCGTGGGCTTCCGCGACCCGCACCGGTTCAGCTGGGACCGGACGACCGGCCGGATGTACCTCGGGCACATCGGTGAACACGCCGTCGAGGCGATCTACGATGTCCGTGCCGGCGACAACTTCGGCTGGAGCGAGCGCGAGGGGTCCTTCGTGTTCGACAGGACGGCCACCAACCCGTGCGACCGGCTGTTCCCGCTGCCCGCCGACGACGAGCGGTACGGCTACACGTACCCCGTCGCCGCGTACGACCACGACCCCGCCGCGGACTGGAACTGCACCGCGGACGTCGGCGTCGCGGTGGCCGGCGGGTTCGTCTACCGGGGACGCGCGCTGCCCGCGCTGCGCGGCAAGTACGTCTTCGGTGACCTGGTCGACGGCCGGGTGCTCTACACCGAGGCGAACGAGATGCGCCGCGGCCGGGGTCTGGCCCCGATCCACCAGCTCGCGCTGTTCGGCGCGGCGGGTGGCCCGGTGCGGATGCGCGACCTCTCCGGCCCTGGCGCTCCGGGCGATCCCAACCGGGTCGACCTGCGCTTCGGCACCGACGCCGCCGGCGAGCTGTACCTCGTCGCCAAGGCCAACGGGAAGATCTGGAAGGTCACCGGCACGCGGGTCGTCGCCGACGGCGACGTCGGGAACACCACTCTGCGCCGTACCGCCGGGGCCTCGAACTGGGCGCCGGTCACGCCGGCCAAGTGGCAGTTCACCCGCGACGAGGTCATCCTCGCCGAGGCCGGGGAGAGCCGGCCGGGTCCGCGCCGGCCATTCGAGTACGCGGTGCTGACCGCCGGCCCGGCCTGGTCGTCGGTGCAGGTCGACGCCCGGGTACGCCTCGACACTCCGGTGGAGGTGACCAACCGGGACGTGATCATCGTCTTCGGGTGGCGCTCGGACACCGAGTTCTACTACGCCCACCTCTCCACCGACAACACGATCTACCCGCACAACGGCATCTTCAAGGTCAACAACGCCGACCGGGAACGCATCGACCACCAGTGGAACGGCCGGTCCCGTGGCGCCAACCCGGCGATCACCGATGCCGACTGGCACCGAGTCCGGGTGGTGCACCTGCCGGCCACCGGGGAGATCGCGGTCTACGTCGACGGGCACCGCGACCCGCTGATGACGGCGAAGGACACCACCTTCGGCTCCGGGCGGGTGGGCTTCGGCTCGTTCGACAACGTGGGTCGACTGCGGCACCTGACCGTCACCGGCACCCCGGCCTGAGCGCCGTGACGGTGCGACGGCGGCCCCCTTGTCGCCGTCGCACCGTCGTGCGCCCTCAGCGCGCCGCGCCGACTCGGCCCGCGCGGGGCCGTCCGGTTCGTAGAATCCCTGCCATGCCGGAGATCGTCGAGTTGCTGGCCTCGCCCGTGCACCGCTTCCTGGGCCGGCCCGCGGACGGTCCGGCCCAGGCCCCGCCCGGTGAGCTGGTCGACAGGGTCCAGATCCGGGCCGGCCTCGGCGTCGTCGGCGACCGGTACTTCGGCCAGCAGGCGCACCGCGACGCCAGCGTGACGGTCATCGCCCAGGAGTCCCTGCCGCCCGGCATCGGGCTGGCGGAGGTCCGCCGCAACATCCTCACCAACGGGATCGCGGTGGACGAGCTGATCGGCAGGGTGCTCGTCCTCGATTCCGGAGACGGTCCGGTCAGCCTGCGGGTCAACCGCGCGGCGCGACCGTGCGCCTGGATGGACGTCACGGTCGGGCCGGGGGCATGGAAGGCTCTGCGCACCACGGGTGGCATCCGCTGCACACCCCTCAACGACGGCACGCTGCGCGTCGGCCCGGTCGACATCACCGTCGAGCGGGTGCCCGCGTGAGGCCCGCACCGGGCGGGCCAGGACCATCCGGAGGTGGTGGATGACTCCCGATCTGCGTCAGCTCATCGGCGAGCTGCGGGCCGACCTGGTCGCGGACGAGCCGGCGAGCCTGGAGTACGCCGACATCGGCGAGGGCGCCGGCATCGACGTCGTGCCGGCGGGCCTCCCCGCCGACCTGCGAGATCTGCTGCTGGTGGCCGACGGGCTGCGCGCCGGCCGGGTCGAGCTGGCGTCCACGTCGACCCTCGCCGGTCTCCAGCATCACCTCGACCACGCGCCGGACTTCTCGTCCATCCCCGAGGACCGGGCGGGCTGGCTCGTGATCGGCACCCACAGCGACGAGCCGATCTTCATGGACCGCGGCACCGGCGCGGTCTGGTTCTTCCCGCCGACCGGCACCGAGTGGTTCATGTCCGACGCGTTCGAGGAACTGGCCCCCGACCTGGGCTCCTTCGTCGACTACTACGTCCTCGGCCCGGGCTACGTCGAGCTGACCCCGGCCGACGACCGGTGGTTCGCCTTCCTCGACGAGCAGGGCCTGCTCGACGAGGACGAGGACGAGGACGAGGACGACGGCGGGCCGTGACCGGAGTCGGGCCGGTCAGACCGGGCTGATGTGCGCGGCGAGGACCCGCCAGCCGTGCGGGTCGTCGTGGACCCAGGTCCGGGTGTAGCGCAGGCGCGCCGCGAACGCTGCCCCCTCGAACACACCGGCCACCCGGCCCAGGAAGAACGTCACCCCGGTCGAGCCGACGACGAGCAGGTCCAGCTCCTCCTCGACCAGCTCCTCGATCACCGAGATGCGGTCCCGGTATGCGGCGAGGTCGTCCTCCTTGCGGTACGCGCGACCGTCCGGGCCGATGGCGCGCAACTGGTCGACAAGCAACTGGTCGAGGGCGTCGACGTCGCCGGCCCGCTGGGCGGCCTGCAGGGTCCGCTCGGCATCGAGCAGTTCGGCCTCGCGTGCGCTGTCCGGCATGGTGCCGTCCTCCCGGTCGGGTCCAGCCGGCGCCACCATCCGACCGGCTGTCCGCATTGTGGCAGCCGGCGTGGCCCGGACGGGGGCGGATCGGCCTCCGGGCGGCTCGGGTCGACGCGTCGGGGCGTGGGCGGGCGCCCGGCCGGTGACTAGGCTGCTGTCGTGACAGACCGACTCGCGCGGGACGCCGACGCGGCCCGCCCCGTCGAGGCCGTCGTCCGGGAGATCCTCGCGGTCGTACCGGCCGGCTGCACCTGGCTGCTCCCGGTGCACCACGACGGGGTGGTCGCCGACTTCCGGGTCGCGGCCACCAGCGGACAGGGCAACGACATCTACGGCCGCGGAGTCGACCGGGTAGGCGGGTTGCTCAGCGACCTGTACCCGAGCATGGTCGACGGCCCCCTCTGGCAGCTGTACCACGAGGTGCTCGCCACCGGGTCGCCCGGCCGGCTGGCCGACTTCCGGTACGCGGAGAAGCGCGCGGGAGTCGTGGCCGACTCGCAGTTCGACGTGTACGTCGACCGGGTGCTCGATGGCCTGCTCGTCTCCTGGCGACGGCTCGACGAGGACCGGCGTCGGTTGGAGCGCACCGAGCTGCTGGGCAGCCTGGGCTGGGCCGAGTACGACCTGGCCAGCGGGGTCAGCGAGTGGTCGCCCGGGATGTACCGGATCTTCGAACGGGATCCGGCGCTCGGTCCGCTGTCCCGGGCCGAGCAGTCGGCCGCCATGCTCCCCGACGACCAGATGCTGGGCGAGGCGGCCTGGCAGACGATGGACAGCGGGGGGTCCTCGGACGTCACGGTCCGGTTCCAGGCGGCGGGATCGGTGAAGTATCTGCGGATCCTCTCCGGTGCCTCCCGGGACGCGGCCGGCGCACCCCTGAAGATCCACGCCGTGGTGCAGGACGTGACGGCCCGGGTAGATTCGCGGACCGCCATCGAACAACTCAGCGACCAGCTCCGGACGCGGGAGATCACGGCGCTGGCCGAGCATCGGCTGGCCGGGCAGCTGCAGAACCTGATCCAGCCGGTGCCCCGCGACCCGTTGCGCCTGGCCGGCCTGGAGGCGATGGTCACCTACCTGCCGGCGGAGAGCGCCGCCCAGGTGGGCGGGGACTGGTACCACGCCCAGACCCTGCCGGACGGCAAGGTCGTGCTCGCCGTCGGCGACGTCGCCGGTCACGGGCTGGACGCCGCCAGCGGGATGGCGCACCTGCGGTTCGCGCTGGTGGCCTGGCTGGCGATCGACATCCGGGACCCGTCGGTGCTGCTCGGCCACCTCAACCGACTCTGCGTCCAGCTCGCGATCACCGCGACCGCCGTGGTCGCCGTCTACGATCCGACGACCCGGGTGCTCTGCTGGGCGCGCGCCGGGCACCTGGCGCCGCTGCTGTCGCGGGCCGGCGAGACCGGCTCGCTCGACCTTCCGCCTGGTCTGCTGCTGGGTGCCGGCACCGACTCGGCGTACCCGGTGCGTACGCCACGCCTGCGCCCCGACGACCTGGTGCTGTTCTACACCGACGGGCTGGTGGAACGCCGGGTGCCCACCGAGGCGCTGCTGGACCGGGTGGCCGCGACGTTGTCCGCGTTCACCGCCGCGCCGGGGGAGCAGACCCTCGATCGGCTGCGTGAGCTGCTGCACCACCCCAACCCGGACGACGACACCTGCACCCTGGCCGTGCGTGTGCTGCCCTGAGCCGCCCCCGGGCGGGTCACAGACCCAGCCGGATCCGCACGACGGTCCCCTCCGGCGTGCCGAACACCGCGACCTCGTCGCAGACCTGCTCGACGATGGCGAGCCCCCGACCCCGTACCGCCTCGGCGGCCGGCATGGCCCGACCGAACGACCGCGTCGGCCCCTGGTCGACGATGTCGCAGAACAGGTGACCCGCCTCGGCCCACAGCCGGACCTGGCCGCCGCCGGTGGTGTGCTGCAACGTGTTCGTGGCCAGCTCACTCACGGCAAGCGCCAGCAGGTCGACTCGCTCGGGCGGCAGACCCCGGGCCAGGGCACCGGCGCAGACGAACGCGCGCAACGCACGCAGGTCGGTCGCCACCCGGTACGCCATGGTGTCCGTCACCGGGGTGGACGTGGGCTGCTCGGTCACGGTCTCCCGTCGGTCGGCCGCCATCAGCCCGCCAGCCGCGAATCGTCGGCGGGTGGGCTCAGCAGGTCGCCCACGCCGGTGATGTCCAGCAGGGTGGCGACCGCCCCGGCGGCGTTGACCGCGTAGAGCCGCCGGCCGTCCGCGCGCGCCGCCCGATGGGCCGTCACCAGGGTGTGCAGGCCGGTGGAGTCGAGGAACCGCAACCCGCCCACGTCGACCACCACGACCGGTGCGCCGCGTACCGCCGAGGCCAGTACCGTGGTCAGCTCGTCCCGGGCGGCCAGGTCACACTCGCCGATCAGGGTGACCACGATCCGCCCGGGCGCCGTGGACGTCCGGGCCTCGAAGTGGGGCATCGGGCAGCAGCACCCTTCCTCGTCGAGTCGGCTGTTGTCGGCACATCATGTCACCCGCCGCCGGGTGGACCGTGTCGTCCGTTCGGCGGTGATCAACAGCGACCCGTCCGATCCGCTCGGCGCGCTCCCGGTCAGGACCTGGCGTCGAAGACGATGGACTCGCTCAGCTCGCGCCACCGCGCGTCGGAGGCGGCGAGGGCGTCGGCCGCCGCGGTCGCGCCCGCCACGGCGTCGGCGCCGAGCAGCAGCCGCGCCGGCGGGTCGTCGACCCGGGTGATCTGGATGATCGCCTGAGCGGCGCGGGCGGGATCGCCCGGCTGGGTGCCGTTGGCCTGACGCAGGCGCTCGACGGCCGGCTCGATGACCGGCCGGTACGGCTCGCTGATCGGCAACGCGCTCATCGACGATCCGGCCCACTCGGTCCGCAGGGCACCCGGCTCGACCGCGGTGACCCGGATCCCGAACGACCCGACCTCCCTGGCGAGCACGCCGGAGAAGCCGCTCACCGCCCACTTGGCGGCCTGGTACGCGCCCAACCCGATGCTCGCCACCCGGCTGCCGACACTGGAGACCTGGACGATGTGCCCACGCCGCTGCTCGCGCATCGGCGGCAGGGCGGCCCGGGACAGGTTGACCACCCCGAAGAAGTTGGCCTCGATCTGCGCCCGGAACGCGTCCTCCGAGATGTCCTCGATCGCGGCGACGTCGGCGTACCCGGCGTTGTTCACCAGGATGTCCAGTCTGCCGAAGGCGTCCACCGCGTCGCTGACCACGGTCCGGGCCGCGGCGGGGTCGGTGACGTCGAGAGACACCGTCCGGACCTGGTCGCCGTACCGGTCGGCGAGGTCGGCGAGCTGCGTCGGGTTGCGGGCGGTGGCGACGAGCCGGTCGCCGTCGGCCAGCACGGCCTCGGCGAGCGCCCGACCGAGGCCGGTGGAACAACCGGTGATGAGCCAGACTCGCGACACGCCGTCTCCTCCTGTCGGGCGGACCCGCCGCGTGCTACGGGCGGATGTCCAGGGCGCCGATCAGGCCGTCGCGCACAGTGAACCGGTACTGCAGCTCGACCGGACTGCCGGGAAAAGTGCCGCTCACCCGGGCGAGCACCTGATACGAGTCGCCCGCCTGCGGCGTGACCCGCAGCGGTTCGGCCGTGTACGAGTAGCTGTCCATCGTCTTCTGCCGCCAGGCACGGATCGACGCCCGCCCGTCGTAGAGCCGGTCCTCGTCGGCCACACTCGCCGTGTCGGCGAAGCAGGCGACGAAGGCGTCCAGGTCGCCGTCGTCGATGGCCCGGAAGTACCGGTCGATCACGTCGGGCAGGTCGACCGCCATCTGCTCCTCCTGCGCCGCGGGCCGCCCTCGGGCAGCCGCCGTTTCCCGGTCCACCCCACCGTACGAGACGGGGTCGGGGTGGCGCGGAGCAACGAACAGAATGTGCCGGGTTTGTCGCCGCCGGGCTCGGGTAGCCACGCGCCTTACGGACCGAGAGGCGGGGGTATGGCCGAGCTGACGTTCGTCGACAAGGTTGCCGCACGGGCGAATGTGTCGCCGGAGCAGGCGCGTCCGCTGACCGAGGCGGTCCTGCGTACCCTCACCGAGCGACTGAGCGGCGGGGAGGCCGCGGCGCTCGCACCCCACCTGGCCAACGAGCTGAGCCCGCTGCTGGTCAAGGCCGCCGAGCCGCCGGAGGCGTTCGGCTTCGACGAGTTCCTGCGCAGGGTGGCCGACCGCGCCGGCGTCGACCGGCCCGCCGCCGAGCGGGGCACCCGGGCCGTCCTCCAGACGATGCACCGGGTGGTCGGGCACCGGGAGTTCGAGGACGCGCTGTCCCAACTCCCGGCGGACCTGCGGGCGTTGGCGCAGCCGCTGCCGCACGGTCCCTGACCGTCCGGGGCGGGGCCTGACCGTCTGCCGGTCAGACCCCGCCATCGGTGCTAGCTGGCGTTCACCACCCACTTCTGGTGCGCGCCGCCGGAACTGGTGCCGATCTGGATCTGGGTGCCGTCGGTCGTGCCGCCGCCGGCCGCCTCCAGGACCTTGCCCGACTGCGGGTTACGGATCGACCCGTCGGACTGCGGCTGCCACACCTGCGCGCCGGTGCCGTTGCACGTCCACAACTGCACCTTCGTGCCGTCGGCGGTTCCCGCGTTGTCGACGTCCAGGCACTTGCCGAGGACCCGGTAGGTGTCGCCGACCCGGCTCCACGACTGCGCGGCGGTGCCGTTGCAGGTCCAGAGCTGGATCTTCGTGCCGTCGGCGGTTCCCGCGTTGTCGACGTCCAGGCACTTGCCGCCGACGCCGGTGATGCTGCCCGGCACGCCGCTGGCACCGGCGTACACCTCCAGTTCGTAGATGCGGGCGGCCGGATCGGTGGTGCTGGTCGGCGCGGTGATGGTCAGACGGACGTAGCGGGTGCCCGGTGCGACCACGTCGTGTGTGGTGGTGCTCGCCGTGTTGCCGGCCACCGTGGCCCGGGTGGTCCAAGTCGTGCCGTCGGGGCTGGACGCGACCGTGAAGTCCCGGGTGTTCCAGGCGGTGTTCTCACCGCCCGCCCCGGCGTGCTTGACCACGACCCGGTTCACCGCGTGGGTGGTGCCCAGATCGACCTGGAGGTACTTCGCGGTGCCCTTCGAGCACCACTTGTCGCCGTTCCCGCCGGACACGCTGCCGTTGACGGCCTTGGCCGGGCCCTCGGTCGCCGAGCAGGAGCTGTCCGCGGTGGCCGTCTTGTTGAGCGCCAGGTTGGTGCCGGTCGGCGGCGGGGTGACACCCGGGATGGCGTTCAGCGTGTACCACGCCTCGGTGCTCCACAGAGACTGGCCGCTGGTGGAGGTGAACGGGCGCGGCGAGCGCAGATAGACGACCCGCCCGGCCTTGCGGCCGTCCACGGCGAGGGTCACCTTCCGGCCGTCCGCCGAGAGGGTGGCCGAGCTGACCGTCAGCGTCTCCTCGTCGATCTTCGGGCCGCCGTAGCTGGCGGTCGGCTGGTACCGCCACTGCTTGACCTTGTAGTGCGCGGCCAGGTCGGCGGCGGTCTCCGCCGACACGGGCTGGGTGTACTCCACCTCGAAACCGGCGGTGGTGGCCCGCATCGCCAGCATCTCGAACGCGGTGGTGCTGTTCGGGGTGAGCTTCTGCAGGCCGTACGACAGTTTGCCGGTCTGGCCCCAGTTGCCGCCCGCGCCGAGCCCACCGACGTAGATCGCGCCGTCCGGGCCGACGTTGACCTCGGAGACGCCCGCCTCCAGGCCCTGGGTGAGCCGGAACAGGGCACCCTGGTACTCGCCGTTGACCTTCTCCACATTGGCCCGCTGGAGACCGCCGTAGGTGACGTCGCCGATGACGAACTGGCCGGCGTAGCGGCCGCTGGTCAGGTACATCGGCGTGCTCGGCGAGTTGGCGATTTCGTTCTGCGGCATCCAGAGCACCGGGGCGGTGACCGGGTTGGCGTCGAACGGGCCGGCCGGGTCGGTGAAGTGGTTGAAGAAGCGACCCTGCTTGATGTGCAGCAGCTTCGACGAGGGCAGCCAACCGCCCTGGTTGTCGGTGACGAAGATGCCGCCCTCGGGGCCCCATCCGATGCCGTGCGGGGTGCGCAGGCCGCCGGCGACGTAGCTGACCGCGCCGGTGTCCTTGTTGACCTTCAGGGTGGTGCCCCGGTTGACGGCGGGCTGCGGGTTGGTGGTCGCGCCGCCGGAATTGATCGACACCGACAGGTTCAGGTAGAAGAACCCGTCGGCGTAGAGCAGGCCGAAGGCGAACTCGTGGAAGTTGCCGCCGTACGGCCAGGTGGCGACGGTGTCCAGGCGCTCGGCCACCTCGTCACCGGTGGTGCTCACCAGCCGGGTCAGCCGCTGCTTCTCCGAGACGTAGACCACCCCGTCGACGACCTTGAGCCCCATCGGCTCCTTGAGGCCACCGGCGATCTTCTTGGTGGTCACCGCGCCCGGCGTGGTCGTACCGCCGGTGTTGCCGAGGATCCACACCTCGCCGTCCTGGGAGGTGCCGGACTGGTCGCTGCCGCCCCAGGTCGAGATGACCAGCCGGCCGTCGGGCAGCCAGTCCATCCCGGTGACCTTCGGCTGGAAGCCGCTGGGCCGCAGGTTCGTCAACGTGTAACCGGGGTGCACCCCGGTCAGTGGCAGGCCGTCGCCGGGGGAGTCGGTGACCCCCTCGCACTCCTTGCGGCCCGGCGCGGTCACCCGGACCACGCCCGCGTCGGTGCTCAGCACCGAGTTCGGTACGACCACGAACGACGACGAGCCGGGCGTCCTCCACTCCAGGGTGATCTGCTGCCCGCCGTCCCGCTCGAAGTGGTCGATACGCAGCGGGTGCAGGCCGGCCGCGAGGGTGACGGTGCCCTCCTTGGGTGGGGTGGCGCCGTGCAGACCGTCGTGGTTGATCACCACGGTGTTGTCGATCGACAGCGTGGACCCGTCGTCGCTGCTAAGCCGGAACGTGTAGCTGCCGGCCTGGGAGATGGTGATGTTGCCGAGGACCTGCGAGACGAAGTAGTTGTCGAAGCCGAAGTCGGCCGTCGACGTCCAGTTGATCGTGGACATCAGCTTGTCCACGTTCGGGGTCTGCGCGGGCTTGAGCGTGCAGATCTCGGAGAGCGGCACCTGCACGTCGAAGACGCGCAGCGTGACGCCCGGTTCCTGCTCGGGGGCGGCGCTGGCCGGGGCGGCCCAGAGGCCACCCGCGAGGACGGGTGCCAGCGCACCCAGGAGGGGACTGCGGAGTCGGCGTAGCAGCCGTGTGCCCATCGTTCCTCCAGGAGGGGATCGGAGTGTCCGACGGCCGGCGTGCAAGCAGTGGTGTGAGGCGGTGGCCGCCGGCCCGGCTCCGTAACGTCCTCGACGCCGACGAGTGACGATTCGGAAACACCGGGTTGATGGGTCGAGACATTAGGGTGTTTCGATGAGGCTGTCCATGGCTTCGCGTCGATACATCAAAAGTTCCCGATGTCCGTACGAAAGTTCGCGGCTTTGGTCCGCTCATCGCCCGGAACGTCGGTCAGCGAAAGCCCTAGCGTCGGCCACGGCGTGCCGGCTTGCGGCTCGAGCCGCCACGTTGGCGTGAGGTGCCGCCGGACTGGCGGGTGGCGCCCCGGGGTCGACGCGCGGCGCCGGTCGGCCGACCCGGGGCGGGCCTGCGCCGGGCCGCCACCACGATGATCGCGCCCACGACCACCACCAGGCCGGCGGGTAGCAGCCACGGCGGCAGCCCACCCTCGGACGGCGACGGCGCGGTCGGCTCCGCCACCGGCGCACCGGTCGTGGCCGGCGCGGCGGACGCCGAGTGCTCGCCCTCGGCCAGCGCGAGCAGCGCCGGCTCCGGGCCGTTCGTGGGTGCCGTCCAACCGGCCGGCGCCGCCGTGCCCGGGCCCTGGTAGTCGAACGTGACGGCACCCCGCACCTCCTCACCGTCGGAGGCGACGGAGAGGTAGGTCGCGGTGTACTTGCCCTTCGCCGGCCAGTGCGCCACGGTCACCACGGCCGGGAAGCCGGTGTGGTACAGCCGGGGCTCGAACACCCCGTTGACCATGAAGTACTCCGTGATGGGCTTGTCCAGGCGCTTCGGCTCACCGAACGACCAGCCATTGTCCACCCGCGACCCGTTCGGCCCGGTGATGGTGAAGTGGGCGTTGGCGGCCGGCTTCTCGGTGAAGTACAACGCGACCTGTGCCAGCGGCTCGCGCACCACGGTGCCGGTCAGCGGGGTGGAGGTCGCCAACTGGCCGTGTGCGAACGCCGGCGCCGCGGGCAGCAGCAGCGACACCACCGCCGTCGCGGCCACCGCCACCGCGGCTCGGGTCAGGACGTTACGGACAGTGACCAGCCTCGATCGCATTCGTTCATCATGGTCATTTCCCCGCCGGCGAACAAGACGTAGAGTTCTCATCCCCGACGATCTGTCCGACCCCCGTCCCCCTCGCGTCGTTCGGAGTCCGCCCGTGCTCGTCCGTACCCCCGCCGCCCGCACGTCCGTCGTCCTCACCGCTGCCCTGCTCACCGCCGTGCTCGCCACCGGGTGCGGGCAGGACGACGACCCGTCCGTGGCCACCCCCTCGGCGGCACCGACGTCCGCGGCCCCGCCGAGCGCCGCCACCACGGCGGCGGTGAGCCCGACGCCGGCCGCCACCACCAGCACCCCGGCCGTGGACCGGGAGATCACCGTGAAGATCGCGAAGCGGCGGATCGACCCGCCGACCGGGCGGGTCACCGTCGGTAAGGGCGAGCTGGTCCGGATCACGGTCACGTCGGACGTCTCCGACGAGCTGCACGTGCACGGGTACGACCTGGGCGCCCGGCTGCCGGCCGGCGCACCCGGCTCGGTGGAGTTCCGCGCCGACAAGACCGGGCTGTTCGAGGTGGAGACCCACGAGACCGAGCTGGTGCTGTTCCAGCTCGTCGTCCGCTGAGCGGAATGACCGCCACTCCCACGCTGCTGGCGCACGGCGTCGGCGGGCGGCAGGACCTGCCGATCACCCTGCCGCAGCTCGTCGTCGCCGCCGCGTTGACCCTCGTCGTCACGTTCCTCGCGCTGGGTCTGCTCTGGCGAGAGCCGCGACTCGACCGGGACGCGACCGGCGGCCGTCCGGTGCCGCGCTGGCTGGCCGGCCTCGTCGACGCGCCCGCCGTCCGGTGGGCGCTGCGCGGGCTCGGCCTGCTCGCCGCCGCCTGGTTCGGCCTGGGCCTGGCCGGCCCGGACACCGCCGACAACCCGACGGCGGGCGCTCTCTACGTGCTGCTCTGGGTCGGGCTGGCGCCCGCGTCGCTGCTGCTCGGCCCGGTCTGGCGGGCCGTCAACCCGCTGCGAACCCTGCACCTGCTGGCCGCACTCGCGGCACGGCGCGACCCGGAGCGCGGCGTCCGCGACCTGCCGGCCGGCGTCGGGATCTGGCCGGCCGCCGGCACCCTGTTCTGCTTCGTCTGGCTGGAACTGGTCGCACCCGACCGGGCCACCCTGCCGGTGATCACCGCCTGGCTCGCCGGGTACGCCGTGGTCCTGTTGGTCGGGGCCGCGCTGTTCGGTTCCGGCTGGTTCGACCGGGCCGACCCGTTCGAGGCGTACAGCACGCTGATCGGTCAGCTCGCCCCGATCGGCCGGGCCGCCGACGGTGTGCTGGTGTGGCGCAACCCCCTCGACGGCATGGCCGGCCTGCGACCGCGCCCCGGGCTGGTCGCCGTGGTGGTCGTGCTGCTGGGCTCCACCATGTACGACAGCCTTTCCAACGCGCCCGGCTGGCTGCGCTTCACCCAGGAGAACGGCCTGCCCCCGGCGGTCACCGGCAGCGCCGGGCTGACGCTGGTCATCGCCGCCGTCGCCATCGCGTACCTCGCCGCCACCGGCGCCGCGGCCCGTATCGGCGGCGCCGGACCGGTTCAGGCCCGTGACGTGCCGGGCGAGATCGCCCACTCCATCGTGCCGATCGCCGTGGGGTACGTGGTGGCGCACTACTACTCGTTGCTGATCCTGGAGGGCCAGCGCACCGTCGCGCTGCTGTCCGACCCGCTCGGCACCGGTGCCAACTGGCTCGGCACCGCCGGCTGGCAGCCGCACACCGGCCTGGTCACACCCTCCGGGGTGGCCACCCTCCAGATCACCGTCATCATCCTCGGGCACCTGATCGGCACCCTGCTCGCCCACGACCGCGCCCTGTACCTGTTCCCCCGGGCCCGGGCGGTCGCCGGCCAGCTGCCCCTGCTGGCGCTGATGGTCGCGTACACCGTCGCCGGCCTGCTGCTGCTGTACGCGGGATAGACCCGGCTGCGGGCCGGCGCCGTCCGCACGCCACGATGAGGGCGTGGACTCGGATCTTCAGCGCTACCTCGCCGACCTGGTCGCCGCTGCCCGGGACGTGCTCGGCGACGACCTGGTCGGCGCGTACGCGGCCGGCTCGGTGGGGCTCGGCGCGTACCAGCCCGGCCGCAGCGACGTGGACGTGGCGTTGGTCTGCGCCGGGCCGTTGACCGGGGTGGCCAGGCGGGAGCTGGTGGCGCGGCTTCGGCACGAGGCGTTGCCCTGCCCGGCGCGTGGGCTGGAGCTGGTCGCCTACCGACGCGCGGTGGCCGCCTCCGGCACCCCGGAGCCAGGCTTCGAGGTCGAGCTGAACACGGGTGCCACGATGCCGTTCCGGTGCACCCTCGACCCGGCCGAGCGGCCGGCCGCCGACGGCCGATTCTGGTACGGGCTGGACCGCAGCATCCTGCACCAGAGCGGTCTGCCGCTGCTCGGGCCACCGGCGGGGGAGGTCTTCGCCGACCTGGCCCCGGCCGACCTGCGTCGCCTGCTGATCGAGGCGCTGTCCTGGTGGCTGGCGCTACCGACCCCGCCCGACGACCGGCCCGCTCCGGGTGCGGAGGACGCCGTCCTCGGCGCCTGCCGCTCGCTGGTGCGCCACCGCGACGGCGTCTGGTTGGCGAAGGTGGCGGCCGGGCAGCGGTTGCTCGACGCAGGCGTCGCGCCCGGGGTGATCCGCCGGGCGCTCGCCGCGCGGCACGGCGGTCCGCCGCCGACCGGCGGCCAGGCCCGCGCCTTCCAGCAGCGGGTACGCGACGAGATCGCCGGTTGAGGCCGGCCGGCGTCAGCGCACCGGGCGGGCCTGGAGCGAGGCAAAGAGCAGATTGAGGCCCTCGGCCATGGTCGGATGGGTGATGACGGCGTCCCGCAGGGCGGTCCACGGCATCCCGGCGAGCATGGCCACCTGCACCGAGGTGACCACCTCCCCGGCCTCGGCGCCGAGCAGCGCCACGCCGAGGATCCGGTCGGTGCCGGCGTCGATCACCGCCTTCCACATGCCCTCGGTCTGGCGCAGGGTGCGCGCCCGCGGGATCGCGGCGACGGGCAGACGCGCCACCTGGACGTCATACCCGGCGCGGCGCGCCTCGGTCTCGCTGAGCCCGACCCGCGCCAGCTCCGGGTGGTGAAGACGGTGTACGAAATCAGCCGGCCGGCGGTGCTGCGACGCTCGCCCGCGAGGTTCGCCCGGATGATCCGGTAGTCGTCCAGCGAGGCGTGCGTGAACTGCGGGCTGCCCGCGACGTCCCCGGCCGCCCAGGTCCGCTCGGCGGTGGTCCGCAGGTGCTCGTCGACCACCACGAAGCCCCGCTCGCTGAGCTGGACGCCAGCGGTCTCCAGGCCGAGCCCGTCGGTGACCGGTGCCCGACCGGCCGCCACCAGCACGTCGTCCCCGGTCACCACGCTGCCGTCGTCCAGGGTCACCCGGGCGGTGCCGTCGGCGTCACGATCCACCCGGGCGACCGTCATGGCGACCCGTACGTCGATGCCGTCGTCGAGGAAGACCCGCAGCACGGCGTCGCTCACGTCGGGGTCCTCGCGGGAGAGCAGCTGAGGGGCATCAGGCCGGCGGGTCGCCGCCGGTGCGCGACGACCCGCCCAGCCTGTCAGCTCCGAGGAGACCGTCGCCCCGGTTCCGGGCAGAATCCGCCCGCGTTCCCGCTGCGGCTCCTGAGCGTGATCAGGTGCGGAGAAGGAGGTCCCAGGCCCGTTCCTGACCTCCTTTTCCGCACCAGATCACCGAGCATGGCTGCGGGCCCTGCCCGCCGGCGTTCGCCGGCCGAGGTCAGTGTCGGGCCGTGCCGTTCTCGCTCACCGGCTGCCCGAAGGCCAGGAACGGCACCGGCGTGGGCGTGTCGGTGCCGATGCGCCGTGGGTAGGTCGGCCGGACGTCGTCGGCCGCCGGCCCGCCCGACCCGCCGGGCCGCTCGGTGTCGGCCCGGTCATCGACCGGCTGCTCGACGGGTACGGGCTCGACGTGTACGGGCTCGCCGGGTGCGTGCTCGACGGGTGCGTCGTCGACCTGTGCGCGGTCGACGTGTGCGTCGTCCGCGTGTGCGTGGTCGACCACCGGCCGGTCGGCGCGAGCGTGGTCGTCGGCCGGCTGTTCGGCATGCGGGTGGTCGTCGGCCGGCTGGTCGACACGAGCCTGGTCCTGCGCGGGCTGGTCAACGGCGGGGCGGTCGATGGCGATCCGGTCGAGGGCGGGCCGGTCCAGAGTGGGCCGGTCGAGAGTGGGCCGGTCCAGGGTGGGCCGGTCCAGGGTGGGGCGGTCCAGGGTGGGGCGGTCCAGGGTGGGCCGGTCCAGGCGGTCCAGTGTGGGTCGGTCGGAGCGGGTACCCACCATCGGATACTCCGCGGTCTCCGTACCGCCGGCTGCCGCGGCCATGACCGCGGCGGCGGCGAGGTCGGCGACCCGCTTGGCCTCCCGCTGCACCCGGGCACGTACCTCCTTGGCGTGCCGCTCGGCGGAGTCCCCGGCGCGCCGGGCCTCGTCCAGCCGGGCGCTCTCGGCGGTGAGGTCCCGGCGGACCTCGCTGAGCCGCTGCTGCATCCGGGACAGCTCGTTCTCCAGCGCCTCGCCCTCCGCACGGATCTCGGCGAGCTGCTGGCCGGCGGTGTCCACCTCGGCGTTGAGCTGCGCGGCCTCCTGCCGGCGCTCCGCGATCTCCTGCTGCAACGCGGTGAGCTGCTCCTGGTGGCTGGCGGCCTGCTCGTCGGCCCGGTTGCGCAGCTCGGTGACGTGCTGCTGCGCCTCCGCCAGCAGCGCGGCGATCTGCTGCTCGGTGCCGCTGCGCTGCTCGGCCAACTCCTGCTCGGCGGCGGCCTGCTGCTCGGCGATCTCCTGCTCGACGGCGGCCCGCCGTTCGTTGACCTCCCGCTCCACGCCGGCCTGCCACTGCGCCATCTCCTGCTGGTTCTTGGCGCGGGCCGCCTGCAACTCCTGTTGGATCTGGGTACGGGCCGACTTCATCAATGCGTCGGCGGCCACCCTGGTCTGGTTGAGCTGCTGCGCGCTCTGCTCGGTGATCCGCTTCGCCTCGTGCTGGGCGCGCTCGTGTGCCGCCTCACCGTCGGCGCGCAGCTGCTCCGCGTGTTCGCGGATCGCGGTCAGTTCGGCCTCGGCCAGGTTGCGCCGCTCCTCGTGGGCCTGCTCCTGCTCGGTGCGCCGGGTCGCCAGCTCCTCGGCGAGGTCCTGGCGTGCCTGGGCGGCCCGTTCACGGGTGTCGTGGAGGATGCGCTCCGCCTCGGTACGCAGCTCGTTGGCCCGGTCGGTGGCCGACTCGGTGATCATCGCGGCCTGCTTCTCGGCGAGAGCCATGATCTCGCCGACCATGGGTCCCAGATCCTGGAACGAGGCCCGGTCCACCTGCACCGGTTGTTCCTGCAGACCGGCCAGCTCGGCCCGAAGGCGCTGCACCTCGGCGGTCAGTTCACGGACCCGGACGGCCGATTGACCGTGCTCCTTGCTGAGCATGGTGAGCTGACCGTCGAGCTGCTCCAGGTGCCGGTCGACCTGGCGTTTGTCGTAGCCGCGCAGGGCGAGCTCGAAGCTCGGCCGCGAGGCCGCGTCGTCGCGTACCGCGAGCGGCTCAGCGCCGATGGACATGCACCATCCTCCGTACGATCGGGCGCCAGGGCCGGCGGTCCGTGAGTGTGGCGCAACGCTACCGCCGAGCCCACCCTCGTGCGAAGCCCCCGCCCCCGCCAACCCCCGCCTGCGTCGATCGTGGACTTGTGGTGCCCGGAAGATCGTCATCCGCCGGCTTTGTCACCCAGCACAACTCCATGATCGACGCAGGCGGGGGTGGGGTGGGGCTAGCGGCGGCGGGCCAGCAGAACGGCGTCGTGGTGGGTTGTGGTGGTGCCTTCGGGGTTGGTGATCTCGCGGGGGCGGGCCTCGGTGTCCAGGATCTCCCAGCGGGACGGGTCCAGGTCGGCGGCCACGTCCTCGGCCGTGTACATCATGTCCGGCATGTGCAGTCGGTGCGCCGACGCCCACAGGTCCGACGGATGGTGCCCGACGATCAGCAGGACCCCGCCCGGAGCGACCGCGGCGGCCAGCCGGGCGAACAGCTCCCGGCGCTGCACCGGGGGCAGGTGCATGAATTGTGCGGACACCAGGTCGTACGCCGCCTCGGCCGGCGGCTTCTCGCGCAGGTCGGCGTGCGTGAACTCGATGCGGTCGCCGACGCCGGCGGTGTCGGCGTACTCGGCGGCGCGCGCCAGCGCTGTGGTCGAGATGTCCACCGCGGTCACCCGCCAGCCCCGCTCGGCCAGCCACACCGCGTCGGCGCCCTCGCCGCTGCCCACGTCCATCGCCCGTCCCGGGGGCAGGTCGGCGACCTCGGCGACCAGCTGCGGGTTCGGCCGACCGCTCCACACCGCCGGCTTGGACCGGTACCGCTCCTCCCACGCCGGTTGCTCGAACGTCGTGGCCACCATCTGCCGGTAGGCGGCCACCGCCGCGCGGGTGTCCTCGGCGATCAGGTCGGCGTTGATCGCCGCTCCGGCGGTGAGCCCGGCCGCGGCGGACGTGATGACCTGTCCCCGGATGTCGGCGACGTTGCCCGCCACCCAGACGCCCGCGACGGTCGTCGCGCCGGTGGGATCGGCCGGGATCTGGGCGCCGATGACGTGCTCGCCCATCGTCACCTCCTCCGGGGCGAGGCCCAGCCCGACCAGCAGGTCGGCGCGCGGGGTCGTCCGGGTCCCGACGACGACCGCGTCCAGTGCCACGACCCGACCGTCGGCGAGGCGTACGCCGGTGAGCGCGTCCCCGGTCACCTCCAGCGCGGCGACCGGTCCGGGCACCACCGCGACGCCCCGCGCGGCCAGGCGTTCGGCCGTCTCCTCGTCCGGTGCGGGGGCGTCGTGCAGCAGGAGCAGCACGTCGGAACTCCACTGTCGCCACATCTCGGCCTGGTGCGCGGCCATCGGGCCGGTCGCCAGCACGCCGACGCGCCGGTCCCGGACCTCCCAGCCGTGACAGTACGGGCAGTGCAGCACGTCGCGGCCCCACCGCTGCGCCAGCCCGGGGACGTCGGGCAGCTCGTCGGTCAGCCCGGTGGCCACCAGCAGCCGGCGGGCCCGCACCGCGCTCCCGTCGTCGAGCGTGAGCCGGAAGCCGTCGTCGTCGCGGCTCGTGGCCTCCACCCGTCCGGTGCGGAACTGTCCGCCGTACCCGGTCACCTCGGCCCGCCCGATCGCGAGCAGCTCGCCCGGCGGCGTGCCCTCCCGTCCCAGGTAGTTGTGCACGTGGCCGGCCGGCGCGTTGCGCGGCTCACCCGAGTCGATGACCAGCACCGACCGCCGGGCCCGGCTGAGCGCCAGGGCTGCACTGAGCCCCGCGGCGCCGCCGCCCACCACCACCACGTCGTATGTCTCGTCCACCGGTCGCTCCCTTGGTCTGTTGGCTCAACCCACCATCCGTCGACGCCGGCTAGGTGGCAAGTATCCTTGCCGTTATGGCAAACGAGGACTCCGCCGCGCTGGCGGCCGTCGGCCCCCGGCTGCGCGCCCTGCGCCACCAGCGGGGGACCACGCTGACCCAGCTCGCCGACCTGACCGGCATCTCGGTGAGCACCCTCTCCCGGCTGGAGTCCGGCACCCGCCGGCCCACCCTGGAACTGCTGCTCCCGCTGGCCCGGGCGTACCAGGTGGCGTTGGACGAGCTGGTGGACGCTCCGGCCACCGGCGACCCCCGGATACGCCCCAAACCGATCGTCATCCACGGCGTCACGTACCTGCCGCTGACCCGCCGACCGGGCGGCCTGCAGGCGTTCAAGCAGATCTTCCCGCCGGACCCGTCCGCCGGGGGCCGAACCCCACAGACCCATGAGGGGTACGAGTGGCTCTACGTGCTCTCCGGTCGGCTGCGCCTGGTGCTCGGTGACCGCGACCTGATCCTGACGCCGGGCGAGGTGGCCGAATTCGACACCCGCGTCCCGCACCTCATCCTCAACCCCGGCCCCGGCACGGCCGAGGCCCTCAGCCTCTACGGCCCGCAGGGGGAACGACTGCACGTCCGCGCCCGCCCCGCAGCGCCCACGTCCTCCGATTGAGCGATGATCACCGGAATGTCAGCGACCTTGCGGCCCGGTGGGCGGTGACATGCCGCGAGGGCCGGACCGGTTCCCCTCCGGCCCGACCCGTCAGCCGTTGGTCGGCCGACGCGGATCAGCGGGGCGCGGCCAGCGGCCGCGTCGACGACCCGAACGTGGTCAGGAACCGGTCCCGGAAGGTGTCCATCGCCCACACCGGAGCGTCCGGTCCCGGCCGCAGCCCCGGCTGCCAGCCCCAGCCCGCGACCTGGTCCAGCACCGCCCGGTCCCGCGCGACGATGGTGATCGGCACGTCCCGGCTGGCCCCCTCGCCGGTGACCACCGGTGCCGGCTGGTGGTCGCCGACGAAGACCAGCACCAGGTCGTCGTCCCCGTACGTCTGCACGTAGGAGACCAACGCCTCCAGGGAGTACGCGATGGCCTGCCGGTATCCGGCCCGGGCCCGGCCGGTGTCATCGGCGTCGCCGCCGTCTTCCGTCGCCTGGTCGTGGTAGACCGAGCCGTCCCCGACCTGGTCCCAGGCGATCATCCGGGGCACCGCCGTCCACGGGGAGTGGCTGGAGATCAGGGGGATCTCCGCCATGATCGGGCGGTCCGCGTCGGCGCGGACCTGCCGTTGGAAGAACGACAACGTGTACTGGTCGGGCATCGGGGCGTAGCTGAACTTCGGCCCCCGGTAGCCGAGCGCCTCGGCGTCGTAGTAGCGGTCGTAGGAGAAGAAACCCCGCTCCGGCCAGGGCTGGGTGGCCGCCGGCAGCACCCCGACGGTCTGCCAGCCGGCCCGTCGGAACGCGCCGTTGAGGGTGAGCCGGTCACTGGCCAGCAGACTGCGGTGCCGCTGCTCGTTGTCCGTCCACAACCCGGACAGCAGCGTGTCGTGCGCCAGCCAACTGCCGCCGCCGAAGGTGGGGGAGGTGAGAAAGCCACTGCGGGAGTCGTACCCGGCCGCGCGCAGCCGCTCGGTGCCGCCGTCGAGCACCGCGTTGACCTGCGGCGCCAGCTCCGGATCCTCCACGGCGTCGCGTCCGTAGCTCTCCACGAACGCGAGGACGACGTCCTTGCCGCGCAACCCGGTGAGCAGCTGGTCACCGGGCACGTCCTGGAACGGGTCGGCGGCGATCTGGGCGGTGAACCGTCCACGGTCGCGCAGTCGCGCGTCGACCTGGTCGGCGTGCGCGCCGATGAGCGTCGTGACGCCGGCGTCGGCCACCGGCACGCCCGGAACGATCCGCACCCCCACGACGGCGCAGACCACCCACGCGACGGTCAGCGCGGCCACCACCCGGGTCGCCACCCGCTCGTGGCCGACCAGCAGCGCACCGAACCGCCGCAGCGCCACCGTCACCGTCAGCAACAGCACGCCGATCAGCAGCACCGCGCCGACAGCCGCGCCGACCGCACCGGCCCGACCGGCCGAGTCCCGGACGAAACCGAACGCGTCGTCCAGCAGCAACCAGTCCAGCACCAGGTCGAAGGGCCGGTCGAGGGCCGTGCGGAAACCCAGGTCGGCGAGCTTGACGATGGCCAGCAGGCCGAGCAGCGGCCCGCCCACGGCCACCACCACCCGCCGGGGTCGCGCCGGCAGCGCCAGCAGCAGCGCGGCGACGAGCAGCCCCTCCAGCGGGATGCGCAGGAACGCGCCGGGCGTCAACTCGCCGAGCCGGTCCGGGCCGACCAGGACGGCGTACACCAGCACCACCGCCAGCACCGCGCCCACCGGCGCCAGCGCCCGCCGCGCACGGCCGCGCCGCGCGGGCGACACCCCGGGGGTACGCCCAGGCGCGTCGCCGGCCACGGCGGAGCGGGGGCGCAGCCGGCTGGCCAGCCGGCGTAACCGGTCGGGAAGGGTCATCACAGCCTCCAGTCGGAGTGGACCGTAGCGCCCGAGCGGGCCGCCATCGCGCGCACCGGCACCAGCGGCGGCACGACGACCGGCGTGTGCCCGCCCGACGGCAGCAGCGGCAGTGCCACCGGCGCGGGCACGCGCGGCGCGGTGACCCTCGCCGGCGCCACCGTGACGGGGACCGACGCCGGCCGGGGCCGCCGGTGCGCCGGGCGGTGGCGCCACAGCCACGCCACGTCCCGGCCGAACGACTCCACCAGCAGCGCCAACGCCGCCACCAGCACCAGCGTGGTCCACGGCTGCGGCAGCACCCGGGCCGCGGCCACGGCCAGCAGGACGCCCTGCGCGGCGGCCACCACCTTGCGCCAGAAGCGCGGCGGCAGCGATCCATTCAGCCACGGCAGCACCGCCATGGCCGCGACGAACGCGTACCGCATCGCGCCGATCGCCAGCACCCACGCGCCGGTCGACGGTGCCACGTACACGCTGAGCACCAGGATGAGGAACGCGTCGACCTCCATGTCGAAGCGGGCGCCGAGCGCGCTCACCGTGCCGGTGCGCCTCGCCACCTGGCCGTCCACCGCGTCCAGCAGCAACGCCACCGCGCTCACCGCCACCAGCAGGGCCACCGGCGCGGGCCGGACGAACGAGTCGACCACCAGCGCGGTGACCGCGCCGACCAGGACGGCCCGGGTCAACGTCACCCGGTCGGCCGGGCCGAGGCGGGACGCGCCGGCCCGGCGCAGACCCCGACTCAACGCGAGGCAGGTGACCACCGCGTAGCCGGTCCCGACCAGCCAGCCCGCACCGCCCAGCCCCACGGTGGCGGCCAGCGCCACCAGCACGGCCAGTTGCGCGCTCAGCCCGATCGCCGGACCACTTCGAACCGTGGGCACCGTACCTCCGTGTTTATGATCGACGACCCCGACAGGGAACACGGAAAAAGTGGCCGTTCGGTTCGGCCGGGAGCAAAGGTGAGGTGCGCGACGGTGATCCGCGAGGCGTACGCCTGCTGGGTGCGCGAGCCCGGCACGGCCGAGATCCGGCCGGTGTCGCTGCCCACCCCGGGCCCCGACGAGGTGCTGGTCCGGGCGCGCTACTCCGGGGTCAGCCGGGGCACCGAGACGCTGGTCTTCGCCGGTCGGGTGCCCGCCGACCAGTACGCCGCGATGCGCGCGCCGTTCCAGGAGGGTGACTTCCCCGGCCCGGTGAAGTACGGCTACCTGAGTGTGGGCGTGGTCGAGCAGGGTCCGGCGCACCTGCTCGGACGCACGGTGTTCTGCCTGCACCCGCACCAGAGCGCGTACGTCGTGCCGGTCGACGACGTGGTGCCGGTGCCGGATGACGTGCCGCCCGCCCGCGCGGTCCTCGCCGGCACGGTGGAGACCGCCGTCAACGCCCTGTGGGACGCCGCGCCGCTGGTCGGCGACCGGGTCAGTGTCGTCGGTGCCGGGATGGTCGGCTGCTGCGTCGCGGCGCTGCTCGCCCGGTTCCCCGGCGTACAGGTCGAACTGGTCGACACCGACCCCCGCCGGGCCGGGGTGGCCGGCGCGCTCGGCGTCGGGTTCGCCCAGCCGGACGACGCGACCGGCGACCGGGATCTGGTGGTGCACGCCAGTGCCACCGCCGCCGGTCTGCAACGCTCCCTGGACCTGCTCGGGCCCGAGGGCACCGTGATCGAGCTGAGCTGGTACGGCGACCGCCAGGTGCAGGTGTCCCTGGGTGGGGCGTTCCACTCCGGACGGCTGACCGTCCGCAGCAGCCAGGTCGGCATGGTGGCGCCCGCCCGACGGGGACGGCGCAGCTACACCGACCGGCTGGCGCTCGCCCTGGATTTGCTCGACGACCCGGCCTTCGACGCGCTGATCACCGGCGCGTCGAGGTTCGCGGACCTGCCCGACGTCCTCGCCAACCTGAGCACGGGTAACCTGCCCGCGCTCTGCCACCTCATCACCTACGACGACGGGGAGTGACCGTGTTCAGCGTGACCGTTCGGGATCACATGATGATCGCCCACAGTTTCCGGGGCGAGGTGTTCGGCCCGGCCCAGCGCCTGCACGGCGCGACGTTCGTGGTGGACGCGACGTTCCGGCGACCCGACCTGGACGCCGACGGGATCGTCGTCGACATCGGCCTGGCCACCGAGCAGTTGCGCGCGGTGCTCGGCGAGCTGACGTACCGCAACCTCGACGACGAGGCGGCGTTCACCGGGGTGAACACCACCACCGAGGTGCTGGCCCGTACCGTCGCCGACCGGTTGGCCGACCGGGTGCACGCCGGCGAGCTGGGCGCGGGGGCGCGGGAGTTGGCCGGCATCACGGTCACCCTGCACGAGTCACACGTCGCGTGGGCCAGCTACGGGCGGTCGCTGTGATCGTCGCGGGCCGCGTGGCGCCCGCCGGCGGGCCGGTCACGACCGGTCGTACGGTGCACGTCGTCCTGCCCGGTGACATCGACGACCCGGCCACGCCCAGCGGCGGCAACTTTTACGACCGGCGGATCTGCGCGGGGCTCGGCGAGCAGGGCTGGCCGGTACGGGAACATCCGGTGCCCGGCGCGTGGCCGCGGCCCGCCCCGGCCGACCGGGCGGAGCTGGCCGGGCTGCTCGCCGGCCTGCCGGACGACGCCGTGGTGCTGCTCGACGGCCTGATCGCCTCGACCGTGCCGGATCTGCTCGCCCCGCACGCCCGGCGGCTGCGTCTGGTCGTCCTCGTGCACCTGCCGTTCGACGACGAGGCCGAGGCCCGCGCGCTGGCCACCGCGCGGGCCGTCGTCGCCACCAGCGAGTGGACCCGCCGCGCGCTGGTGGCCCGCCATCCGCTGCTCGCCGACCGGATCAGGGCCGCGCCCCCGGGGGTGACGCCGGCGCCGCCCGCACCCGGCTCCGCGGCCGGTGACCGGCTGCTCTGCGTGGCGGCGGTCGCCCGGCACAAGGGCCACGACGTGCTGGTCGACGCCCTGTGTACGCTCGCCGGGCTGAGCTGGACGCTGGTCTGCGCGGGGACGCTGGACCGGGAGCCGGACTTCGTACACCGGTTGCGCGCGCGGATGGCCGGTGCGGGCCTCGTCGAGCGGATCCGGCTGGCCGGACCGCTGACCGGTGCGGCGCTGGACGCCGCGTACGCCGGCGCCGACCTGCTGGTGCTGCCGTCGCGCGGGGAGACGTACGGGATGGTCGTCACCGAGGCGCTGGCCCGTGGCCTGCCGGTGCTGGGCACCGACGTGGGGGGCCTGCCGGAGGCGCTCGGTCACGCCCCCGACGGTGACCTGCCGGGGCTGCTGGTCGCCCCGGGTGACCCGGCCGCGCTGGCCGGCTCGTTGGCCCGCTGGCTGGGCGACGACGCGCTGCGCGCCCGGCTGCGACGCGCCGCCCTCGCCCGACGCGACACCCTGACCGACTGGCCGGTGACGACCGCGTCGCTGGCCGCCGTCCTGGAGGAGGTGGCGGCATGACCGTCGAGGAGACCCTGCCGTTCGCCGACTGGCTGCGGCTGCGCGAGCCCGCCGACGCGGCGGCCCGCGCCGAGGATCTGGTGGACGCCGTGCGACCCCGGCTGACCGGCGGGCGCCCGACGGTGATCCACGACCTGGGCAGCGGCACCGGTTCGATGGGCCGGTGGCTGGCCGCCCGGCTGCCCGGCCCGCAGCACTGGATCCTGCACGACCGGGACGCCGACCTGCTGGCCCGCGCCGCCGCCGACATGACCGGCCTGACCGCCGCCGACGGCGCCGCGGTCACCGTCAGCACCCGCTGCGGCGACCTCACCCGGCTGACGTCCACCGACCTGGCCGACGCCGCCCTGATCACCGCGTCCGCGCTGCTGGACATGCTCACCGCCGAGGAGATCGACCGGGTGGCGGCCGCCTGCGCCGGCCGCCACACCCTGTTCGCCCTCTCGGTGACCGGGCGGGTCCAACTCACCCCGGCCGACCCGCTGGACACGGCGGTGCAGGCCGCGTTCAACGACCATCAGCGTCGTACCGTCGACGGCCGGCGGCTGCTCGGCCCGGACGCCGTCGCGGCCACCGCCGCCGCGTTCGCGCGCCGGGGCGTCGACGTGCGGGAACGGCCCAGCCCGTGGCGGCTCGGACCGCAGCACGCCGACCTGGCCGCCGAATGGTTCCGGGGCTGGTGGGGTGCGGCGTGCGAACAGCGCCCGGACCTGCTCGACCCGACCCGGTCGTACGCCCACCGCCGGCTGGCCGACGCGGCTGCCGGCCGGCTCACCGTGCTGGTGGAGCACAGCGACCTTCTCGCCGGCGGATGAACTGTTCGTGCCCCGGGTACGTGCACTAGGGCAACTGGACGATCTTCAAGGGGAGGCCGGCGCCGGTGGTCTGGGCCTGGGCACGAGTGGTCGGCGGGGTGGGTCTGCTCGCCGTCCTGCTGTGGCAGGTGGGCAGCGGCCCGTTCCTGGCCGGGGTACGGCTCATCGACGCGCCGGCGTTGGCCGCGGCGCTGGTCATCGGTGTGCTCACCACGGTCTGCGCGGCCTGGCGGTGGAGCCTCGTCGCCGGTGGCCTGGGTGTGCGGCTGCCACTGGCGACCGCGGTGGCGCACTGCTACCGGGCCGTGTTCCTCAACGCCACGCTGCCCGGCGGGGTGCTCGGCGACGTGCACCGGGCGGTACGCCACGGCCGCGACGCCGGTGACGTCAGCCGGGGCATCCGCGCGGTGATCTGGGAACGGACCGCCGGCCAGGTCGTCCTCGTGGGTGTCGCGGTGGTGGTGCTCGCCGCGTTCCCGTCACCGGTGCGGTCGTACCTGCCGGTCGCCGCCGCGCTGCTGGTCGGGGGCGGTCTGGTCACCGTGTTGGCGGCGCGGGCCCTGCCCGGTGGCGGTGGGTCGCGCTGGGTGCGGGCACTGCGGACCGCCGTGGCCGACGTGCGCGCCGGGTTGCTGGCGCGCCGCACCTGGTTCGGTGTGGTGGTCGCCTCCGCCGTGATGGTCGCCGGCCACCTGGCCACCTTCCTGGTGGCGGCACGCACCGCCGGCGCGGACGCCCCGCTGTCCCGGCTGCTGCCGCTGACGCTGCTCGCCCTGCTCGCCATGGGCCTGCCGCTGAACATCGCCGGCTTCGGACCGCGCGAGGGCGTCGCCGCGTGGGCGTTCGGCGCGGCGGGACTCAGCGCGGCCCAGGGCGTCGCCACCGCCACCGTCTACGGTGCGCTGGTGCTGGTCGCCAGCCTGCCCGGCGCCGCCGTGCTGCTGGCCCGGCGGAGGATTCCGGTCACCCGGGAAGCCACTGCCGGCGTCGACTGTTGAGCCGGTTGTGAGACGGTACGCGCCGCCGACTGACGGTGGCGCCGGACAAAGGAGTCCCATGCCCGAAGCATTGCCGGTCGCCACGATCCGTACGCAGGTCACGGTGCCGCTGGCGTTTCCGGACGGCTACACCACGACCGTCCGGGTGTTCTCGTTCAAGGGCCTGGTGGACGGTCGGGAGCACCTCGCCCTCGGTCTCGGCGACTGGGCGGGCGCGCTGGACCGGCTCGCCGCCGGTGGCGAAGCCCCGCTGGTCCGGCCGCACAGCGAATGCCTGACCGGGGACGTGTTCGGCAGCCAACGCTGCGACTGCGGTCCGCAACTGCGCGAGGCGGTGCAGCGGATCACCGAGACCGGTGGTTTCCTGCTCTACCTGCGCCAGGAGGGCCGGGGCATCGGCCTGTACGCCAAGCTCGACGCGTACGCGTTGCAGGACGCGGGACTGGACACCTACCAGGCCAACGTCGCGCTCGGCCGGGGCGAGGACGAGCGGGACTACACCGCCGCCGCGCAGATGCTCGCCACCCTGGGTGTGCCACGGGTCCGTCTGCTCAGCAGCAACCCGGACAAGGCCGAGCAGCTGACCCGCCTCGGCGTGGACGTCGCCGAACGGATCCCCACGAGCGTCTTCCTCTCCCCGGCCAACGCCCACTACCTGGCGGCGAAGGCGGCCAAGGCGGCGGAGACCGAGGCGGCCGAGGCGCTGGCGGGCCTGACCCCCGACCTGCCCGACGCCCGGTGAGCTGCCGGCCGGCGCGGCCGTACGTGCTGTTGAGCTGCGCCACCTCGATCGACGGCTACATCGACGACGCCACCGAGCAGCGGCTCCTGCTGTCCAACGAGGACGACCTGGACCGCGTCGACGCGGTCCGGGCCAGCTGCGACGCGATCCTGGTCGGCGCCGGCACGGTCCGCCGCGACGACCCCCGGCTGCTGGTGCGCAGCGCGGCACGCCGGGCCGAGCGGGTGGCGTCCGGCCGATCGGCCTCGCCCTGCAAGGTCACGTTGACCGCCCGGGGTGACCTCGATCCGACCGCCCGGTTCTTCACCGCCGGTGATGCCATCCGCCTCGTCTACTGCGCCACCGGCGCGCTGGACAAGACCCGGGAACGGTGCGGTCGGGCGGCCACCATCGTCGACGCGGGCGAGCCGATCGACCCCGCCTGGCTGCTGGCCGACCTGGCCGCACGGGGCGTACGGCGGCTCATGGTGGAGGGCGGCGGGACGGTGCACGCCCAGTTCCTCACCGCCGGCCTCGCCGACGAGCTGCACCTGGTGGTGGCCCCGTTCTTCGTCGGTGACGGCCGGGCGCCCCGGTTTGTCGGCGAGGGACGTTTCCCCTGGCACTCGGGCCACCGTGCCCGGCTGGCCGAGACCCGGCAGATCGGCGACGTGGTCCTGCTGCGCTACGCGCTCTCCGACCGTTTCGGTGCCGCCTGACGGCGCCGCAGGAGCCAGCTGAGCGCGCTGATCAGGAAGAGCGCCGCGCTGAGCAGGAGCCAGCGCACCAGGTACGGACGCTGGTCCTGGCCGGTCGCCGCGAGGTGGGTGGTCTCGCCCAGGCGGAGGATGCCGGGGGAGTAAACCACGAACAGCAGGGCGCTGCCGAGCGCCGGCACCCGCAGGTGGTTGAGCAGCGTGACGCGGCCGCGTACCAGCGTGCGCAGGACGCGGTCGACGGCCGCGTACACCGGGAAGAGCACCAGGTCGTGGGCGATGACCGCGCCGAGGAACCACAGCAGCATCCGGCCGAACGTCGCCTCGTCGGCCACCCGCAGCGCCACCCAGCCGGCGAGCACGATGGCGGCCGTCACCAGGACCAGGTGCCAGGGCCCGGCGCCGTAGCGGGCGCGCAGCCGGGCGGCCCGCTCAGCCATCGGCCCGGCCCCGGAAGTCGATCTCGGCGACCCATTTCGTGCAGTGCACCCCGGGCAGGGCCGGCACGATGACCCGGGCCGGGTAGCCGTGGTCGGGGGAGAGGTCGACACCGTTGACCCGCAGGGCGAGCAGCGAATCCGGATCGAGGACCTGATTGGACGCGAGGATCGCCGTGCGGAACAGCCCGGCCTGCTCCAGCGACGACACCCGCGCGCTGGCCGGCTCGGCGACACCGGCCAGGGCGGCCAGGTCACGCAGCCGTACGCCGGTCCACGTCTGCCGGGTCGACCAGCCCTCCACGCAGGAGATCGGCAGGGCGGCGGTGTGCTGCGCCATGGCCAGCAGCGCGGGCCGGTCCAGGGTCACCGTCCGGCCGTTGCCGCGCAGGGCCAGCCGCCAGCCGGGGCCGGTCTGCTCGGGGCGTACGCCGGCGGCGGCGACGGTGCGGTTGACCGGGAAGCCGTTCGGCCCGGGGCCGGGCTGTCGTCCCCGGGGCAGCAGCAGCGCGGTGCGGCGCAGCGGACCGTCGAGGCTCTGCCCGATGGTGAGGACGGCGAGCAGCAGCGCCCCGCCTCCGACCAGGCCGACCGCGCCGCGCCGGCTGACGGTGGCCGGGCCGGGTACGGCGGCGACCAGGCCGTCCGGGTCGGGCGGCTCGGGCCGGGTCGCGGCGCGCGACGTCCGTGCCTCCGCGCCCAGCGGTCGGGACCGCAGCGCGGTCACCAGCCGGGGAAACTTGATGACCACGTGCGCCACGAACGCCCCGGTGAAGATCCAGGCGCCGAAGTAGTGGGCGGTGTAGAAGTCGAACCCGAACACGTACGAGTACTGGATGTTGAGCAGGCCGGTGGCGATCTGGAACAGGATCCCGCCGACCAGCAGCAGCAGGGTGAGTCGTTCCAGCGCCTGGGCCAGTGAGCGGGCCGGCGGCCAGTCGAACAGCTTCGGCAGCACCGACCACAGCTTGCCCAGCACCACCGGGATGAGCACGATCCCGAGCGTCACGTGCAGCCCCTGGGTGACTCGGAACAGCCAGGACGGCCGGGTCGGCCAGTCGAAGGCGGGCAGCCGCAGCCAGCCCACGTTCGTCGGGAACGCCTGGTCGAACCGAGAACCGTAGGCGGCGTAGTCGAGCAGCCCAGTGATGATCACCAGGGGCAGCGCGACCAGCAGCGCCGTCCCGTAGATCGCGGTGAGCCAGGGGCCGCGCAGCGGACTGCGCCAGCTTCGCTCGACCGTGTCCACCCCGGGTGGTTTCGGAGACACCGCAGCTCCCTCCTCGTACTGCCGGCAGGTTAGACCGCATCGGTGGCGCGGTTCCGGGTTTGCCGCATTACCGAACGCTTACCGACCGGAATCTGTTGTGAACTCCTTACGGGTCACGCGAACCGGCCCACCGGGCACCCGTCCCGCCCTACCGTGACGGGAATGCGGGTACTGGTCACCGGCGCGGCCGGTTTCATCGGGTCGCAGGTCGTCGACCTGCTCCTCGATCAGGGGCACGACGTGGTGGCGCTGGACGCGCTGCTGCCCCAGGCGCACGGCGGGGAGTTGCCGGCCTGGTCGCGCCGGCACGACGTGGTCCGCGGCGACGTCCGCGACGGCCCCCTGTTGGACCGGCTGCTGGTCGGCGTGGACGCGGTCTGCCACCAGGCGGCGATGGTCGGGCACGGTCTGGACCCGTCGGATGGCCCCGACTACGTCGCGCACAACGACTACGGCACGGCGGTGCTGCTGGCGGCGCTGCACCGCGCCGGGATCGGCCGGCTGGTGCTGGCCAGCTCGATGGTGGTCTACGGCGAGGGGCGCTACACCTGCCCCGCCCACGGGGCGGTGCGTCCCGCGCCCCGCCGGCCCGAGGACGTGGCCGCCGGCCGGTACGACCCGACCTGCCCGCGCTGCGACCTCGGCCTCGACCCGGCGCTGGTGCCCGAGGACGCTCCACTGGAGCCGCGCAGCACGTACGCCGCGAGCAAGCTCGCCCAGGAACACCTGGCGGCGGCGTGGGCGCGGCAGACCGGCGGCGCGGTCTGGGCGTTGCGCTACCACAACGTCTACGGCCCCCGGATGCCCCGCGACACCCCGTACGCCGGGGTGGCGTCGATCTTCCGGTCCGCGCTCGCCGCCGGTGAGGCGCCCCGGGTGCTGGAGGACGGCCGGCAGCGCCGCGACTTCGTGCACGTCACCGACGTGGCACGGGCCAACCTGCTCGCCCTGGCCAGCACCGCGCCGCCGGCCACGCTCACACCGGTGAACGTCTGCTCCGGTGAGCCGCACACCGTCGGCGAGTTGGCGGTCACCCTCGCCGCGGCGATGGGCGGCCCGGCC
Source organism: Micromonospora sp. WMMD710 (assembly GCF_029626045.1). Classification (NCBI taxonomy): domain Bacteria; kingdom Bacillati; phylum Actinomycetota; class Actinomycetes; order Micromonosporales; family Micromonosporaceae; genus Micromonospora; species Micromonospora sp. WMMD710. Next base: position 1,553,396 of record NZ_JARUBD010000001.1, read on the forward strand.
CCGCGGGTGGTCGGCGGAGCGCGGGCGGCCGACGTCCGGCATGTGGTGGCCGACCCCCGCCGTGCCGCCGAACTGCTCGACTACACCGCCCGGGTCAGCTTCGCCGATGGGGTGGCCGGCTTCGCCACCGACCCGTTGCGCGAACCGGCCGCCGTCGCCGGCTGAACCACCCTCGGTCTCCGCGACCGTCGGTCTCCGCGACCTCGTCCCTCGCCGCCCTCGGCCCTCGCCCCCGGACGGCGCCGCCCGGGCGAGGCATATCTGAATGAGCGTGATGCCTGTGAGTCATCAAGATGACTCACAGGCATCACGCTCAACCGAGTGGTCGCGCCCCGGAGCGCCCCGACCGGTGGAGGTGGCCGAGGATGACGACCGGGTCGGGTGCGGGTGCGGGCTGCGGGGAGCGGGCAGCGGGCAGCGGGCTGCGGGCTGCGGCTAGGACATCGCTAGGACACCGTCCAGACCAGGTGGTTGACGGCCAGCGCGGTGGCCGCCTGCGCGGCCAGCCACCAGCGCCGCGACCCCGTCGGCAGGTGGGCGGCGGCCACCAGCAGCCACACGATGAACGGCAGCCAGATCCGCTCCACCTCGGCCTTGCTCAGCCCGGACAGGTCCGCCCCGAGCACCGCGACCAGGGCCGCGAGCGGCAGCAGCACGGTGGGGCCGGCCGCGCGTACCGCCGCGTCCACGCGGGACGGCAGCGAGCCCTGCGGCGCCGGCCACCGGGACCGGGCGGTCGACAGCACCCGGCGCAGCGCCGGCCCGAGCACCGGACCGGCGCTGAGCAGCAGCGCGGCCAGGTTGGCCCACACCCAGTAGCCGTACGGGCGGTCGGCCGCCCAGCCCTGGTAGTACCGCTCGACGACCAGCTGGTAGCCGACCCACCAGGGGAAACCAGCCGCGACGAAGGCCGCCGTCACGGCGGCCACTCCGGCGCCGGCGGCGAGCAGGGCACCCCACCGATGGGTACGGCGCAGCGCCAGCACGGCCAGCGCCAGCACGCCGACCAGCAGGAACCCGTACGAGAGGTGCAGCGCGAAGCCGAGCAGCGCGCCACCGGCCGCGGCGGTGGCCCGGCCACGGACCGCCAGCAAGGCCAGCCCGGCGGCCACCACGGCGGCGAAGATCCCGTCGGCGGAGGCGCCCACCCAGACCGCACCCGGCAGCAGCACCAGGAAGGGGATGACCGCGCGGGCGGCGTCGGCCGCGCCGAGGGCCCGCAGCGTGACCGGCACCGACACCGCGACGGTGGCCCCGACCAGCACGCACGCCAGCGCGGCGGCGGCACCTCCGCCGAGGCCGATCCGGTCCAGCCAGACGAAGATCAGCAGCGCGCCCGGCGGGTGACCAGCGGTGTGGGTGGACCAGGAGTCCGGCTGGAAGTCCGCGATCCGGTCGGTGAAGCCGGCCAGCATCGCCGGGATGTCGGTGATCCGGGGAACCTCGTGCAGGTACTCGGCCTGCGGCGTCAGTCGCTCCGCCAGACCCGCCGACCAGCCGTCCACCAGGGCCAGCGACAGCGTCCACGCCACCGCCGTCAGCCACGCGGCGACCAGCAGGAGGCCCCAGCGGGCGGTACGCGCCCAGCGCGCGCCCCAGGCCACCACCGCGACCGCGACCAGCACCGCGGCGGGGCTGCCCCAGCCGACGTGAGGGCCCCACGTCGCGTACAGCGGGGCGGCGTCGGCGTGCAGGCCGGCGTCCCGCGCGTTCAGCACCGCGCCCACCAGCACGGCCGCGGCGAGCAGCGTCGCCTCCACGCCCAGCACCAGCAGGTCACCGGGACGGCGGCGGGTCGGCGTCCGCCCGGAGGCGGTCGGGGGAGCGGTGGTCGAGGTCATGACCACCGGACGGTACGGCGACTGCCGGCCTCCGCGCCGTGGAACCGCCGGGCCGTCACCGGACGGTAAGAAATGCCCAGGTGGTAAGGGTTCGGTAAGCACATTTCGGCCTCCGCCCGCCGGGTACCGCCCTAGCGTCGGCGGTATGGCGACTCAGATCGACGTGGTGCTGCCCTGCCTGGACGAGGCGGCCGCCCTGCCCGGCGTGCTGACCGCACTGCCGGCCGGCTACCGGGCCATCGTGGTGGACAACGGTTCCCGCGACGGTTCACCCGAGGTCGCGGCCCGGCACGGCGCCCGGGTCGTCCACGAGCCCCGCCGCGGGTACGGCGCGGCGGTGCACGCCGGACTGGAGGCCGCCGACGGTGACCTCGTGTGCGTCCTCGACGCCGACGGCTCGTTCGACCCAGCAGAGCTGCCCGCGCTGGTGGCACCGGTGGCGGCCGGCATCGCGGATCTCAGTGTGGGCCGACGGCGACCCGTCGGCGCCGGCGTGTGGCCCTGGCACGCCCGGGTCGGCACCGCGCTGGTCGCCGCGCTGCTGCGCCGCCGGGGCGTACCGCTGCGGGATCTCAGCCCGATCCGGGTGGCCCGCCGTGACGCGCTGCTCTCCCTCGGGGTCACCGACCGGGCCTTCGGCTACCCCCTCGAACTGCTGATCCGGGCCGCCGCCGCCGGCTGGCGGATCCACGAACTGGACGTCACGTACGGGCCTCGGGCCGCCGGCACCCGCTCCAAGGTGTCCGGCTCGGTCCGGGGCACCCTGCGCGCCACCCGCGACTTCGCCGGTGTGCTGCGGACCGTGGACGGCTCCCGGTGACGGTCCTGCTGGTGGTCGCCAAGGCGCCCGTACCCGGTGCGGTGAAGACCAGACTCTGTCCGCCGGCCACCGCGGCGCAGGCGGCCCGGATCGCCGCCGCCGCGTTGCGCGACACCCTCGACGCCGTCCGCGCCACCCCGGGCGTGACCCCGGTGCTGGCGTTCACCGGCCGGCTGGCCGAGGCCGAGGACGCCGCCGCGTTGACCACCGCGCTGACCGGATGGGAGGTGCTGGAGCAGCGGGGCGGCGGGCTCGGCGACCGGCTCGCCAACGCGTACGCCGAGGTGGCCGAGGCGTACCCGGGGCGGCCGGTGCTGCAGATCGGGATGGACACCCCGCAGCTGACCCCGGCCCGGCTGGCCGCCGCGATCCGCCGGCTGCGCGCCGCCGACGCGGTCCTCGGCCGCGCGGCCGACGGCGGCTGGTGGTCGCTCGGGCTGCGCGATCCCCGACACGCGGGGGTGCTGCGCGAGGTGCCGATGTCGACGCCGCACACCGGCCGCGACACGTGGGCGGCATTGAGCGGGCGGGGGCTGCGCACCGCGCCGCTGCCGGTGCTGCGCGACGTCGACGAGTGGCCGGACGCCCTGGCCGTCGCGGTGGAGGTGCCCGGCGGTCGGTTCGCCCGGCAGGTCGCGGCGGTCCGCCTCACCCTGGTGCCGGGGAGCCGGCGGTGAACCCGGTCGACACGGCCCCGCGGGTCGCCGTCGCGGGACCGGCCGGCAGCATCGGCGCGGACGGGTTCGCCGCCGTCCTGGCCGACCCCGCGTCCGCCGGGCGGTGGCTGGTGGACGGTGACGGCGTCCGCAGGTCACTGCCGGTGGACCGCTGGCACGGCGACGCCGAGCCGGCGGTCGCGGGGCTGGTCACCCGCTGTGCCGGGCCGACGCTCGACCTCGGCTGCGGGCCGGGCCGGCTCACCGTGGCGTTGACCCGCGCGGGGCTCACGGCGGTGGGTGTGGACGTGTCGGCGGCGGCCGTACGACTGACCCGCGCCCGCGGTGCGGTGGCCCTGCGCCGCGACCTGTTCGACCCGCTGCCCGGCGAGGGCCGCTGGGCGCACGCCGTGCTGATCGACGGCAACATCGGCATCGGCGGCGACCCGGTCGCGTTGCTGCGCCGGTGCCGGGAACTGCTGGTACCCGGCGGCACGGTGCTGGTCGAGCTGGAGCCGGCCGGCGCCGGGCTGTGGCAGGGCCAGGCCCGGGTGGCCGCCGCGCACCGGGCCGGCCGGTTACTGCTCGGGCCCGCGTTCCGCTGGGCCCGCCTCGACGTGCACGCCGTGCACCCGGTCGCCGGCGCGGCGGGGCTCGGCGTGCGGCAGCTGTTCCGTCGGGGCCGGCGCTGGTTCGGTGAGCTGGGGCCGAGCCGCTGACGCCGGCAAGGTCACGCCGCCGGGAGGCGGACCACGAAGCGACAGCCACCGACCACGTTCTGCACGTCCACCCGGCCACCGTGCGCCTCGACCAGCCCCCGCACGATCGCCAACCCCAGCCCGCCGGAGCCGTCCCCACCCGAGTCGGGCGTCCGGGCCGGCTCGCCCCGGAACGCCACATCGAACAGTCGGGGCAGGTCGCCCTCCGGAATGCCACCGCAGGTGTCCGCGACCGCCAGCCAGGCCGCGTCGCGTTCACACCCCGCGTCCACCCGGACGGTGCCGTCGCTCGGTGTGTAGCGCACCGCGTTGAGCAGCAGATTGCCCACCACCCGGGCCAGCTCGGGCTCGCTGGCCAGCACGGTGGGCCACCCCGACTCGGCGGCGACCAGGCGGATGCGTCGGGCCTCGGCCAGCGGTGCGGTGCCGGACAGCGCGTCGGAGACCACCTCGCCCAGCGGCACCGCCGACATCGTCAGCCGCAGCGCGCCCGCGTTGATCCGGGACAGCTCGAACAGGTCGTCGACGAGGCGCGTCATCCGGTCGGTCTGCGTCCGGATACGGCGGTGGTACTCGGCGACCGTCGCCGGGTCGTCGACCACCCCGTCCTCCAGCGCCTCGGCCATCGCCCGCAGACCGGCCAGCGGAGTCCGCAGGTCGTGCGACACCCAGGCCACCAGGTCCCGGCGGCCCTTCTCGACCCGTCGTTCGCGTTCCCGGGCCTGGTCCGCCCAGACCGCGGCCGCCGCCAGCCGCCGCCCGAAATACCAGCCGACGGCGAGACTCACGGCCGCCGCCGCGGCGACGGTGAGCAGCACGACCTGGAGATCGTGCGGGGACAGGAACATCGCCTGCGCGACCACGACGACCCCGGCCACCACGGCGGCGACCGTGATCGTGAGCAGGACGCACACGTGTACGGTGATCGACCGGTCGCGCAGCAGCCGCAGGATCAGCGCGCCGAGCACACCCACACCGAGGGCCGCCGCGAGGGCCGCCGCGAAGATCAGCGCCAGGTCACGCATCGGCCGGCTCGTACCGGTAGCCGACGCCCCAGACCGTGACGATCCGGCGCGGCTCGGCCGGGTCGTCCTCGATCTTCTCCCGGAGCCGCCGCACGTGGACCGTCACCGTGGACTGGTCGCCGAAGTTCCACCCCCACACCCGCTCCAGCAGCTCGGTGCGGCGAAACGCCCGCCGCGGGTGCCGCATCAGGTGCGCCAACAGGTCGAACTCCCGCACCGTCAGGGCCAGCTCGCGGCCGTCCAACCGCGCGATCCGCGGCCCGGTCGCGACCTGCAGGCCCGCGTCGGCCAGCATCTCGGCCGGCGGCCCGGCCGGCTCGCCGGCCCGGCGCAGCACCGATCCGACACGCAGCACCAGCTCACGCGGGGAGAACGGCTTACTCAGGTAGTCGTCGGCGCCCAGTTGCAGGCCGAGCACCCGGTCCGCCTCGTCGCCACGCGCGGTCAACATGATGATGGGTACGCCGTCCGGCCGCTCCCGCAGCCGCCGGCACACCTGCAACCCGTCCAGCCCGGGCAGCATCAGATCCAGCACCACCAGGTGCGGCGCCCGGTCCCGGACGGCCTCCAGGGCGGCCAGGCCGTCCCCGGCGTGGCTGACGTCGTACCCGGCGTGCTCCAGGTAGCGGCAGACCACGTCGCTGACGGTCCGGTCGTCGTCGACCACGAGCACCCGCTGGGTCACCGGTCACCTCCCCGGCCAGCGTAGCCAGCACCGGTACGGCCGGCGATTCCGCAGATCTTGCGGTCTTCTTACGTCCTGCCGTCACCGCCCGGGAGGTCGCCACCGTGATGTGCCGCAGTCGCGGGGTAGGTGGACCCGTGGTCGCTCGATAGGGTGGCCAGGTCGTCGGAGTGTGCCACCTGACCGAGTGATCAGCGGGGCGGCGCGCTCTGCGTACGATGCGGGGTCGAGTTCCCCTGCGGCGCGAAGAAGGACTTCGTCCTGTAGCGCTTCGCCGACGACTGACCGGGCGGGGTCAGGCGCGGGTGATCGTCGTACCGTCGACCGTGATCGGGATTTCGGTCAGGCCCTTCGGGGCGGGACCGTCGAGGCGGGCGCCGTCGGCGACCGCGAAGGTGGACTTGTGCGCGGGGCAGGTGATCACCCCGTCGCGGGGAGCGCCGACCCGTACGCCCTGGTGCGGGCAGGTCGCGTCGTACGCCCGGAACGTGCCCGCCTCCGGTTGGACGACCAGCACGCCGCTGGTCACCGTGCCGCCGCCCACCGGTACGTCGGCGGTCTGGGCCAGCACGGCGCCGGCCGTGGCGGTGGCCTGACCGGCCGGGCTGTCGCCGGTGCCGCAGGCGCTCAGCAGGCTGGCGGCGCCGACCGCACCGGCCCCGGTCAGCAGGGCGCGCCGGCTCAGGCACCAGCGGTTGTCGCGGAGGAACTCCTGCCCGTCGTACACCCTCGTCACCTCTTTCGTCGCGGCCCGGACCGCCGGGGTCCGGTGGCTCGCGGGACCAGCCTGCCGCACGTTCCTGGACGCGCGATGCGACCGCGCTGAACGGTGGCTGGGTGCGGGCGGTGGGCGAGCGCCGGGCCCGTACGATGCTCCGGTGATTCTTCGGGGTACGGTCCGCGCCGATCGTCCGTTGGTGGTGCTCGCCGTCGGGGAGGAGGCCCGCTACCTGCCGCCGGACCTGCCGGTGCTGCTCACCGGCATGGGCAAGGTGAACGCCGCCAGCGCGGTGTCGGCGGTGCTGGCCGCCGGGCCGCGTCCCAGCCTGCTGCTGAACCTGGGTACGGCCGGTGCGCTGCGCCCCGGGTGGGCGGGCATCCACGAGGTCGCCACCGTGCTCCAGCACGACCTGGACACGGCCCTGCTGCGCACGCTCACCGGCGAGACCTACGGTGCACCGCTGGCGTTGGCCGCCGAGGGCGCGGTGCTGGCCACCGGCGACACGTTCGTGGCCGACGACGACGCGCGGGACCGGTTGGCGCAGCGCGCCGACCTGGTCGACATGGAGGGGTACGCGGTGGCGTGGGCCGCCGCGCAGGCCGGCGTGCCGTGCCGGCTGGTCAAGCAGGTCAGCGACGAGGCGGGCGACGGCGCGGCCCGGACGTGGCGGGATTCGGTGGACGCCTGCGCCCGGGACCTCGCCGACTGGGCCGGTCGGCACCTCGCCTGACCGTCGAGGTCATCCGGCGGGTCGTCGCGGTCCGAGCCCTCGCGTGGTTTCCCGGCCGTCGGCCACGGGGACCAGGACGTGCCCGGCCAGCGCGAGGGCCACGATCGCGGTGACCAGCACCGGTGGCCAGCCGCCGGCCCAGGGCAGCATCAGCAGGGGCAGCAGTTGCCACGCAATTCGCTGGTACGGCAGGCGGGCGGACAGCAGATAGGTGAACAGTGCCCGGCCGAACACCAGCGGCCCGCCGATGATCAGCATCAGCCACCGCGCCGGTGTCGGTCCCGTCGGACGGTCGACGACCAGATCGAAGGAGGCCGCCGTGACGGCCACGCCGACCAGCAGCACCAGGTGGGTGTACGGCGCGATCCGGGTGGACCGGCCGGGCACGGACACGGCCGAGGTCTCGAGCAACTCACCGGCCCGAAAGACGTAGATCTGGCGGCACCCGTCCGAGGATCGGCGAATCCCACGGGTGTGACGTCGGCGCGAGGTTGCCATGGCATCGGCCGTCGGGCGATGCTTGTCGCATCCATCAATCTCGATCTCTGCGGAGGTTCGGATGCGCCGCTCCCCGCTCGTCGCCCTCGTCCTGACCGTCCTCCTGCTCGTCGCGCCCGGCGCCGCGCAGGCCGCCGTGCCCGACCGGGCCACCGCCGATCCGGCCGCCGTGCTGGCCGGGGTACGCACCGCGGGTACCGCCTGGGGCCTCGACTCGGCCACCGGCCGGATGACCCTCACCGTCGACGACACCGTGGCACCCGCCGAGCTGACGGCGCTACGGGCGGTGGCCGAGCGGGCCGGCGCGCAGCTGCGCCGGGAGCCGGGGACCCTGCGGCCCCTGATCGCCGCCGGCCAGGCCATCTACGGCGGTGGCGGCCGCTGCTCGCTCGGCGCGAACGTGCGCAGCGGCAGCACCTACTACGTCATCACCGCCGGGCACTGCACGACCACCGCCAGCACCTGGTACGCCGACAGCGCCCAGACCACCGTGCTCGGCACCCGCACCGCCACCAGCTATCCCGGCAACGACTACGGGCTGATCCGCTACACCGGCCGGATCGCCCATCCGAGCGCCATCTACACGTACCCCGGCCTGCTCACCGTCTACGGCACGGGTACCGCGTACATCGGTCAGGCGGTGTGTCGCAGCGGCAGCACCACGGGCGTGCGCTGCGGCACCGTCACCGGCCTCAACCAGACCGTCAACTACTCCACCGGCGTGATCTACGGGCTGATCCGCACCAACATCTGCGCCGAGCCGGGGGACAGTGGTGGACCGCTGTACGTGGCCTCCACCGGCACCATCCTCGGCATCCTCTCCGGCGGTACCGGCAACTGCACGGCTGGCGGCACCACCTACTACCAGCCGATCGCGGAGGTGCTGGCCGCGTACGGGCTGACACTGCCCTGACTGACCCCGTTGCGGAGAGCGCAACGGGTTGCCCACCAGGCGCAACCACGCCTAGGCTCGGTGGCACCCCGGCCCCGAGCCCGTGAGGACGTGCGCCCCCATGCCATCCGACCCCCGGCCCGACCGTCCGCCCGCCCCGGCCGGCTCACCCCCGGTCGAGGTGGCGACGGTGGGGGAGACCATGGTGGTGCTCTGCCCCGCACCCGGTGAGCCGCTGGAGGACGCCGAGCGGGTCGCCGTGTCGGTCGGTGGCGCGGAGTCCAACGTGGCCGGTTACCTGGCCCGTCTCGGGCACCGCGCGGCGTGGGTGAGCCGGGTCGGTGACGACCCGTTCGGTCGGGCCGTCGTGCGGCACGTCGCCGCCACCGGGGTACGCGTGGACCACGTCACCGTCGACCCGGCCGCCCCCACCGGGCTGTATGTCAAGGACCCCGGTCCGGCCGGAACGGCCGTGCACTACTACCGGGCCGGCTCGGCGGCCTCCCGGATGGACACCGGGACACTGGCCGACCCCCGGCTCGTCGGCGCCCGGGTGCTGCACCTGTCCGGGATCACTCCGGCACTCTCCCCGTCCTGCCGGGCGCTCGCCGAGCACGCGGTGACCGACCGGCCGCTGCCGGGCGCGCTGGTCAGCTTCGACGTCAACCACCGTGCCCGGCTCTGGCCCGCCGAGCAGGCCGCGCCGGTGCTACGTGACCTCGCCGACCGCAGCGACCTCGTCTTCGTCGGTCAGGACGAGGCGTACGCCCTGTGGGGCACCACCGATCCGGCGGCCGTACGCCGACTGCTGCCCGGCCCCGAGACGGTGGTGGTCAAGGACGGCGCGCTGGGTGCGACCGCCCTGCGCCGCGACGCCGGGCCGGTGTTCGTGCCGGCGCCCCGGGTGGCGGTGGTGGAGCCCGTCGGCGCGGGGGACGCGTTCGCCGGCGGCTACCTGGCCGGGCTGCTGCGCGGCCTCGACCCGACGCGGCGGCTGCGCCTCGGTCACCTCGTCGCCGCGCAGGTGCTGGGCAGCATCGGCGACAACGCCCCACTGCCGGCGTGGTCGTGGTTCGAACGGCTGCTCGACGCCCCCGACGACACCTGGTCCCCACTGGACCTGGCCGGCGCGCCGGCGGAGGGCTGAGGCGTGTCACAGGGCGTCGACCGGGCGATGCGCGTGCTCGAACTGCTGGCACGGGAGCCGGCCCAGCTCGGCGAGGTGGCCGCCGACCTGGGCGTGCACAAGTCCACCGCGCTGCGCCTGTTGCAGACCCTCGAGGCGGGTGGTTTCGCGCGTCGCCGCGACGGCGGCTGGACCGTGGGCCTGCGGCTGATCGGTCTCGCCCAGCAGGCACTGGACTCGCTGGACGTCCGCACGGTGGCCCGTCCGCACCTGGCGGCGCTCGGCCGCGACTGCGGGCACACCATCCACCTGGCCCAGCTCGTCGACGACGACCTCGTCTACGTGGACAAGATCGAGGCGCGTGGCCAGGTGCGGATGTACTCACGGATCGGCCGCACCGCGCCGCTGCACGCCAGCGGGGTGGGCAAGGTGGTGCTCGCGTACAGCCCGGAGCCCCGGCTGACCCGGCTGGTCAACGGCGGCGAGCTGCGGGCGTACACCCCGGGGACCATCTGCGACCCGGCCGCCCTGCGCGCGGAGCTGGCGACCGTCGCCGAGCAGGGCTGGGCCGCCGACGAGGGCGAGTTCGAGCCGCTGATCACCTGCGTGGCGGCGCCGGTGCGGCAGGCCGACGGGTCGGTCACCGCCGCCGTGTCGGTGACCGCGCCGACCGTGGTCGCCACCCTCGCCGACCTGCGCCGCCTGCTACCCCGACTGCTGGCCACCACCCGGCAGATCTCCCACGACCTCGGATGGAGTGCACCATGACCACAGCGGACTTCGACCACATCTTCGGCGGCGCCCGGGTGATGGCCATCCTGCGCGGCCTGCCGGTCGCCGAGACCGTCCGGCTCGCCGAGCGCGCCTGGGATCTCGGCATCGACGTGGTGGAGGTCCCGGTCGCCACCCCCGAGGCGGTGCCGGCGCTGCGGGCCGCAGTCCAGGCGGGCGTCGAACGTGGTCGAATCGTGGGTGCCGGCACCGTGCTCGACGAGGGTCAGGTCGCGGCGGCGGCCGACGCCGGTGCCGCGTTCACCGTCGCGCCCGGCCTTGACCTCGCCATCGCCGACGCCGCCGCCGCGCGCGGTCTGCCGCACCTGCCCGGCGTGGCCACCCCGACCGAGGCGCAGCAGGCGCTGCGGCACGGCCTCACCTGGCTCAAGGCGTTCCCCGCGATCTCCCTCGGGCCGGCGTGGTTCACGGCCATGGCGGGCCCGCTGCCACAGTTGCGCTTCGTCGCCACCGGCGGCCTGGACGCGGCCAACGCCGCCGCGTTCCTGGACGCGGGCGTACGGGTAGCGGCAGTCGGCTCAGCCCTGTCGGACCCCCACCAGCTGGACAACCTGGCCAAGCTAGCCACAAACCCACGCTGACTCCGTCACGCCCCGCCCCTCGCCCCTCACCCCCTCTCCCGCGCCGATCTTGCGCCTTCTGTCCCGACGACAGTCGCGAATCGGGATCCATCAACAACCGAAAGTGCAAGATCGGCGCGGGGGTGGGACGGGGGCGGGGTGCGGGGTGGGGTGCGGGGTGGGGGTGGCCGGTCTGTGACATGGCATTGATGCGTCGGGCATCGACGGGGATGGGGGGTGAGCTTTGCGTCGATGCTGTGCTGCGTACCACTCCTCGACACAAAGAGGTCATCTTGGCTCTGTCTTCCAGGCGTTGCCGCTCCGGGCTGATCGCCCTCGGCGCCGCCCTCACCCTGGCGGCCGGGTTCACCCCACCCGGCACAGGGGCGTCCGCCGCCCCGCCGAACAACCCGGGCCAGCCCACCGGTCAGCCGCCGGCCGCCCCCGGACACTCGTCCACCGTCACCCTGATCACCGGTGACACGGTCAACGTCACCACCGCGGCCGACGGCAGCACCATCTCGACGGTCCGCCGGCCGGACGGCAGCACGCCGACCTTCCACCGCACCGTGCTCGACGGCGACACCTACGTGTACCCGGACGCCGCGCTGCCGTACGTCACCAGCGGCGTGCTGGACCGGCAGTTGTTCAACGTCACCGAGCTGATCGCCGACGGTTACGACGACGCGCACTCGGACAAGCTGCCGCTGATCGTCACCATGACCGACGCGGCGGTCCGCAACCGCACCCGTCCCTCGGTGGACGGCGCCGAGCTGGTCCGCCCGCTCGAGAGCGTGCAGGGCGCGGCGCTGACCCGTCAGCGGGCCACCGCCGGCACGTTCTGGACCGCCCTCACCGCCGGCACGGCCCGCCGTACGGGCGACGCGCCGACGCTCGCGGGCGGAATCGCGAAGGTCTGGTTGGACGGACGGGTGCACGCCGACCTGGCCGAGTCCACCGCCCAGATCGGTGCCCCGGCCGTCTGGGCCGAGGGCAACACCGCCGCCGGTGTCGACGTCGCGGTGCTCGACTCCGGTGCGGACACCGAGCACCCGGACCTCGCCGGCCAGGTCACCGCGTCGAGCAGCTTCGTGCCGGACGAGCCTGACATCCTCGACTACAAGGGGCACGGCACGCACGTCGCCTCGACGATCGCCGGCACCGGTGCGGCCTCCGGCGGCACCGAGCGGGGTGTCGCCCCCGGCGCCCGGCTGCACATCGGCAAGGTCCTCAACAGTGAGGGCAGCGGGCAGGACTCGTGGATCATCGCCGGCATGGAGTGGGCGGCCCGCGAGCAGAAGGCCCGGATCGTCAGCATGAGCCTGGGCGGCGAATCCACCGACGGCAGCGACCCGATGAGCCAGGCGGTCGACCGGCTCAGCGCCGAGACCGGCGCCCTGTTCGTGATCGCCGCCGGCAACAGCGGCCCGGCGACCATCGGCAGCCCGGGTGCCGCCAACTCGGCGCTCACCGTGGGCGCCGTCGACGCCACCGACCACCTCGCGGACTTCTCCAGCCAGGGCCCCCGCGCCGGTGACGGCGGGCTGAAGCCGGAGATCACCGCGCCCGGTGTGGACATCCTGGCCGCCCGCTCCCACCTCGTGCGTGGTGGTTCCGGGGACTACACGCTGATGAGCGGCACGTCGATGGCCACCCCGCACGTCGCCGGTACGGCCGCGCTGGTGGCCGCCGCGCACCCCGACTGGACCGGCCAGCGCATCAAGGAGGCGCTGGTCAGCACGGTCAAGGCCACCCCGGCGTACACCCCGTACCAGGCTGGTGCCGGCCGGCTGGACGCGGTCGCCGCCGTACACGCCACCGTCTTCGCCACCCCGAGCGCCTACTCCGGCTTCCAGGCCTGGCCGCAGCAGCCGGGGACGACGGTCGACCGGACGGTCACCTACACCAACGTCGGCGGCGCACCGGTCGCCCTGCGGCTGGCTCTCGACGCGCCGACCGCGCCGGCCGGCCTGTTCGCCCTGTCCGCCGGCACGGTCACCGTGCCGGCCGGCGGCACCGCGACGGTGACGCTGCGCGCGGCGTACGACAAGCTGCCGGTCGAGAAGCAGGTCAGCGGCGCGATCATCGCCACCGACGCCGCCGGTACGGTCCGTGGTCGCACCCTGATCGGGGCGAGCAGGGAGGGCCAGCGGCAGAACCTGACGCTGGTCGCGAAGGACCGGGACGGCAGGCCGCTCGCCGGCAAGGTCATTCTCACCGCCGATGGTCTGTTCACCGCCGTGGATCTGCCCGAGAGCGGCACCGCCACGCTGCGGCTGCCGGTGGCGAACTGGAACGGCTGGATCTCCGCGGACGTGCGGGGCCTGAACGGGCCGCACTCCAGGGGCATGGTGATGCTGAGCTTCACCGACGTCATCCTGGACCGGGACCGGACGGTCACCCTGGACGCGCGGGCCGCCCGGCAGGTACGGGCCGAGGTGCCGCAGGAGGCCACCGCCACGTCGCTGCGGATGGACATCCACCGGTCCTTCGGGGCCAGCCTCACCGAGAGCCAGGTGCTACCCGACGACTCGTACGACAGCATGTGGGCGTTGCCGACGAGCCGCGCGGTCACCGACGGCGAGTTCGAGTTCGGTGCCCGGTGGCGCCTGGAGCAGCCGGCGCTGACCGTCGCGGCGGGCGGCCGGTCGTACGCCGATCTGCTGGTGAAGCGGGCGACCCCGGCGCTGCCGGCGGGTCGTCGCCAGCTGGACGCGGTCTACGTCGCCGACGCGTCGGCGGCCGGGCTGGCGAAGCGGCCGGTCCGGGACCGGGCCGTGGTGGTGCGGCGCAGTGACGGCGTGGACATCGCCACCCAGGCGCAGGCCGCCGCGGCGGCCGGGGCCACGCTGCTGCTCGTGGTCAACGACCGCGTCGGGCGGCTCCAGCCGTCGGACGAATCCCTGTGGGGTCCGGAGAACCCGGCCCCGGTGACCGTCGCGACCCTCACCGCCGACGAGGGCGCGCAGCTCATCGCCGCGTTGGCGCGCGGCCCGGTGCGGCTGTCGGTCGAGTCGCACCCGGAGACCACCTACCTGTACGACGTGGTGCACCACTGGACCGGCACGGTCCCGGCCGATCCCACCTACCGGCCGACGAAGCGGCAGCTGGCCCGGGTCGACGTGGAGTTCCGCAACTACCGGCAGGGCAGGGCGCTGGAGTTCCGCACCGACATCTGGAAGGGCCTGGGGTCGAGCAACCAGGAGGCCACCGCGGCGCGGGGCCGACGCACCGACTGGGTGAGCACCGACCAGCGGTGGGTCGACGACGCGTACATCCCCGGTGAGACCGGACAGCACGTGCCGGAGGTGACGACGTATGCGGCCGGCAAGCCGAGCACCGTCACCTGGTTCGGGCCGATCCAGCGCCCCCGGATGGGTGGGAACTACGTGCCGATCCGGTACCTGGACACCCTGTACCTTCCGGCACCCGGCTGGGGTGACGGTAGCGGGCACATCGGGGAGGCGTACGCCAACTTCGACATGGTCAACCGGACCACCCTCTACCAGGGGGACAAGGAGCTGAACTGGGGTAACGCCGAGTACCTCCAGGTCTCCGGCCTCGCGGAGCAGGGGCTGCCGTACCGGCTGGTGGTGGAGAACGACCGGGCGGCGTGGACCAACCCGTACTCCCGGCAGACCCGCACCGAGTGGGGCTTCCGCTCGGCGGCCACCGGGGAGGAGTCGGCGGAGGCGCTGCCGATGATCCAGCTGGACTATCAGGTGGACATCGACGCCGACGGCACGGCGTCGCGGCGGGCACCGCTCACCGTGGTGGCCTCGCACCTGCCGGGCGTGCAGGGCACGATCGGCGCGGTCACCGTCGAGGTGTCCTACGACGACGGCAGGACCTGGCAGAAGCAGCGGCTGATCCGGCACGGCGACGGCTGGGGTACCTCGCTGGCCGCACCGGCGAAGGCCGGCTTCGTGAGCCTGCGCACCACCGCGCGGGACGCCGCCGGCAACACGGTGAGCCAGAGCATCACCCGGGCGTTCGGCCTGCGCTGACGCCGTGGCGGCCGCCGGTCGGGGTGCCTCGCGCACCCGGGCCGGCGGCCGTCCGCTGTCGCCGGCGTCAGCCGACGGGCGGTCGCGTCAGCGGGGCACCGCCGGTCGGTCGAGGAAGAGCAGCCGCGCGCGCTTGTCCGGCAGGTCGATCAACGGTCCGGGCCGGAACCCGGCACGCAGCGAGAGGTTGATCGCGCGGTCGTTGCGGGCGTCGGGTTCCACCACGACCCGCAGTCGGCTCGGGTCGGCGAGGACGAAGTCGAGGATCGCGCCGAACAGCGCGTCGCTGAAGCCCCGCTCGACGGCCACCGGCGGCCCGATGAGCAGGTGGACGCCGACGTCGCCGGGGCGTACGTCGTAGCACTCGCCGACCGGGTCGGCCTCGGGCTGGTAGGTCTGCGCCAGCGCCGCCGGGACCCCGTCGCGGTGCACCAGGTACGCGTGGTGGGTGGCCAGCGAGTCCAGGTACGCGTAGATCTCGTGCACGCGTTCGCGGCTCGCCTCCCGCATGCCCCAGAATCGGGCCCGGTCCTGGGTGACCCAGCCGTGCAGCAGGTCGACGTCCTGGTCGGGCCGGACCGGGCGGATGGTGACCACCCCGAAGCCGCTGACCTCGCTGCGGTAGGTGTGTTGTTCAGTGCGCATCGGTCTCCTCGGTGAGCTGGTCCCAGTCCGTGACCACCCGGAGCAACTCGCCGGACAGCCACGCCGGGCTCTGGTCGTCGTGGTGGCGGTCGTCGGGCACCCCGCACGCGCCCAGCGGGACCACCCAGCGGCTGTCGTCGCGACGGGCCAGGTCCCAGACGAAACGGGCGGCCGGACCCCGGAAGCACCGGTGGGTGACACCGGGCACGCTCGACGTGGCCAGCACGCAGTCGTGGTCACCGTCGAGGCGGGGGCCCGGCCCGCCGTCCGGGTCGGGCAGCGCCCGCCACGGCGCCAGCCGGTGCAGGTCACCCCAGAGCGCCGGCCCGTCCGCCGCGCCGGCGACCTCCTCGGCCGCCGCGCCGACCAGCGCGGGCACGTCGACGCCGGGCAGCCGCCCGGCGCCGAGCAGGTGCTCCAGCGCGTAGCCGACCCGCGGCGTCAGCGCCAGCCAGGGCGTGAACACCTCGGGGTACGCCGGCGGCGCGGCCAGCGTGGCCAGCGACGGATGGGCGGCGATCCGGCGTACGACGGCCGCCCGCAGGAGGGCGAAGTCGGCGGCGTCGGTGCTGTCGGCGGCCATCCGGCGGTCCCAGCGCAGCAGCCGGTCCCGCAGCGCGGCGGCGTCCGGGCTGAGCCCGGTCAACCCGGCCAGCACCACCAGCAGTGGCCCGGCCGAGCCCAGGTGGGTGTCGGTGTGCACGGCGGCCATCTCCCCGGCCGTCCAGTCCCGACCGGCGTCGAGCAGCTCGGCGATCCGGCGCGCGCGGTGCGGCGGTGCGAACTCGACGCCGAGGGGCGCCGCCAGCCCGCGTTCGTTGGCCATCACCGCCCGGCCGGTCACCTCGGCGCGGGGCATCGGCGCGTACCAGCCCCGCCAGGCGTGCCGGGCCTCCCAGGCGGGAACCACCCGCCGGCCGTTGTCCGGATGCCGTACCGGCACCGCCCCGGCGACCCGGTGCAGCAGCCCGCCCGCGGTGTCCGCCGCCTGCACCACGTTGACCGGCTCCATCCAGTGCCGCAGCGCCCGGTCCACGTCGGCCACGGTACGGGCGCGCAGCAGCTCCGGCAGCGCGGCGAACCCCAGCTCGGCCCGGACCCGCGGCGGGTAGCGCAGGCTGATCGCGGCCGGTTCGTCGGGTCCGCCCACGATCACCGGACCCCGCTCGGTCTCCAGCACCTCGACCTCGACCGGGGCCGCCCCGGCCACCTCGATCGTCTCGACGTGGCGGTGCACCGGCTCCCAGCCGTCCGGGCCGAGCGCCCGCACGTCGGAGCCGTCGCGGCGCAGCCGCTCGGCGTACACGTCCTGGTAGTCGGCCATCGCGTTGGTGATCGCCCAGGCCACCGCACCGGTGTGTCCGAAGTGGGCGATGCCCGGTACGCCCGGCATCGCCAACCCGACCACGTCGTACTCCGGGCAGGCCAGCCGAATCTGCTGGTAGACGCCCGGATCCTCGATGAACCGGTGCGGGTCGCCGGCGAGCAGCGCGGCACCGGTGCCGGTGCGCTCGGCGGCGAGCAGCCACCCGTTGCTGCCGGCGACGGCCGGCCCGTCGGTGGCGAACGCCACGACCGCGTCCGCGCCGAGGTGCTCCGCCACGTGCTCGCGCCAGAGCTTGCCGGGGAACCCGGCGAACAGGATGTGCTGGCCCAGCCAGACGGAGAGGGGTGTCCACGGCTCCCACCGGCCGGGGGTCAGCCCGGTGGCGGCGAACTCCGGTGCGCGCGCCGCCCCGACGGCGAGGCCGGCGTTGACCCCGGCCACGTACGCGCCCACCCACGCGGCGGTCGCCTCGTCGAGGGCGGCGTGGCAGCGGCGGGCGGTGTCGTCGAGGCGGACCTGCCGGGCGAACCGGTCCCAGGCGAGCGCGTCGGCGCCGAGGAAGGCCGCGCTGGTGCCCGCCGACCGGTGCCGTTCCACCTCGATCTGCCACGCCCGGTCGTACGCGGTCACCCGACCCTGCTCGGCCGCCAGGGCGAGGGGGTCGTCGGCCCGCAGGTGCGGCACGCCCCACGGGTCGCGGAAGCGTCGGGTGCTCATGCCGGCTCGGCCGCGCGTCGGCGGGCGGCGGGAACGACCAGCGGGGTGCCGGTCTCCGGGTCGTCGATCACCCGGCAGGGCAGCCCGAACACCTCGGCGACCAGGTCGGCGGTGACCACCGTCGCCGGGTCGCCGGCGGCCACCACCCGACCGTCGCGCATGGCGATGAGGTGGGTGGCGTAGCGGGCCGCGTGGTTGAGGTCGTGCAGCACCGCGACGAGGGTGCGGCCCTGCTCCTCGTGCAGCCGGGCGCAGAGATCCAGGATCTCGATCTGGTGGGCGATGTCCAGGAAGGTGGTCGGCTCGTCGAGCAGCAGCAGCGGGGTCTGCTGGGCCAGCGCCATGGCCAGCCACACCCGCTGCCGTTGCCCGCCGGACAGCTCGTCCACCAGCCGGTCGGCGAGGTCGTCGACCCCGGTGGCGGCCATCGACTCCTCGACCACCCGCTCATCCTCGCGCGACCACTGCCGCAGCAGCCCCTGGTGGGGGTAGCGGCCTCGCGCGACCAGCTCGGCGACGCTGATGCCGTCCGGCGCGATCGACGACTGCGGCAGCAGGCCGAGGGTGCGGGCCACCGCGCGGGCGGGCCGGTCGTGGATGTCCCGCCCGTCCAGCAGCACCGTGCCGACGCTCGGGCGCAGCATCCGCGACAGCGCGCGCAGCAGGGTCGACTTGCCGCACGCGTTCGGGCCGATGATCACCGTGAACGACTGATCCGGAACGGCCACGGTCAGATCCTCGGCGATGGTGCGCCGGTCGTAGGCGAGGGTCAGCGCGGTGCCACCGAGCCGGGTGCTGCCGGGGTGCATGGGTGCTCCTTCGAAGGGGTCGCGGATGGTCACAGCCGACCCGCCCGGCGTTCGACGGCGAGCAGCCAGACCAGATAGCCACCGCCGATCACTCCGGTCACCACGCCGACCGGAAGTTGGTGCCCGGTGAACGCGCGCTGGGCCAGCAGGTCGGCGCCGACCAGCAGCGCCGCGCCGACCGCCATCGACGGCAGCAGGTTGGGGCCGGGCGCCCGGGTCAGTCGTTTCGCGACGTGCGGCGCGACGAGCGCCACGAACGACACCGGACCGGCGGCGGCCGCCGCGAACGACACCAGCAGCACCGCCGCGGCGAGCAGCACCAGGCGCAGGCGGCGGACCGGCACGCCGAGGGCGCTGGCCGTGTCGTCGCCCAGTTCCATCATCCGCAGCGCCGGGGCGCAGCCGACGAGCACCAGGGGCGCCAGCACGGCCAGGACGGCGAGCAGCGGCCCGGCGTTCGCCCAGCCGCGCCCGTCCAGGCTGCCGGTGAGCCAGAGCACCGCGCGGGCGGCGTCCATCAGCGGCGCCCGGGTGAGCAGGTAGCCGTTGACGCCGGTGAGGATCGCGGCGACGCCGATGCCGACCAGGATGAGCCGGTAGCCGTGCACGCCGCGCCGCCAGGCGAGCGCGTAGATCAGCAGGCCGGTGGCGAGTCCTCCGACGACCGCGGCGCCCGCGAGGGCCAGGCTGCTGCCGCCGAGGACGACCACCACCAGCGCGCCGGTCGACGCGCCCTGGGTGAAACCGAGGATGTCCGGGCTGCCCAGTGGGTTGCGGACCAGCGACTGGAAGACCGTACCGGCCAGCGCCAGCGCCGCGCCGACCAGCAGGGCGGTGACCAGCCGGGGCAGGCGCAGCTCGGTCACGATGAACTGCTCCGCCGGGGTGCCACCACCGGTCAGGGTGCGCAGCACGTCGGCCGGGCCCATCGGGTAGTCGCCGCTGCCCACGGCGACCAGGCCGAGCCCGGCCGCGAGCAGGGCCGCGCCGGCACCGACGGCCAGCGCGCGCGGGCGGATCCGCACCGACAACCCGCCGGGGGTACGCAGGACGGTCATGGTTGGGCCACCGGTCGCCGGCTGACCAGCCAGAGGAAGAGCGGGCCGCCCAGCACGGCGGTCACCATGCCGACCTGAAGCTCGCCCGGTCGGCCCAGCACCCGGCCGAGCACGTCGGCGCCGAGCAGCAGCACCGGCGCGAGCACCGCGCAGTACGGCAGCAGCCAGCGCAGGTCGGGGCCGGTCAGGGCGCGGACGAGGTGCGGCACCAGCAACCCGACGAACACGATCGGGCCGCAGGCGGCCGTCGCCGCGCCGCAGAGCAGGGTGACCGCGACGATCACGGCGGCGCGGATGAGCGCCGGCCGGGCGCCCAGGGCCCGCGCCGTGTCGTCGCCGAGCGCCAGGGCGTTCAGCGGACGGGCGGCGCCGAGCGCGACCAGCAGACCGACCATGATGAACGGTGCGACCCGGGTCACGGTCGCGGAGTCCGCGCTGGCCAGCGAGCCGACCGTCCAGAACCGCAGCCGGTCCAGCGACGCGGTGTCCAGCAGCATGACCGCGCTCACGTACGAGTAGAGCGTGGCGTTCAGCGCGGCGCCGGCCAGTGCCAGGCGGGCCGGGGTGGCGCCGCGTCCGCCGCCCACGGCGTAGACGAGCGCGGTGACCACCGCCGCGCCGAGCAGCGCGAACCAGACGTACCCGCCGATGGCGGTCACGCCCAGGAAGCTGGCGGCGGTGGCGACGGCGGCGGACGCGCCGGCGTTGATGCCGAGCAGCCCGGGGTCGGCGAGGGGGTTGCGGGTGAGGGCCTGCATGACCGCGCCGGCCACGCCGAGCGCGGTGCCGGCGAGCAGCCCGAGCAGGGTACGCGGCAGGCGCATCCGGTGCACCACGGCGTACTCGGTGGCGTCGCGGTGCAGCAACCCGGACCAGACGTCGGCGAGGGGCAGCGACTTCGCGCCCACCGCGATGCTGAGCAGCAGGAGCACGCCGAGCAGTGCGACGGCGCCGAGCAGGCCGGCGGCACGGGCCGCCTGGTGTCGCACCGGGGGCGGGGCCGTGGACCGCGCCGGCACGTGTGGTGCCGGTCTGGTGACGGTGGGTGAGGCGTCCAGTGTGGGCTCCGGTTTCGTGGCGACACGTCGGTACCGCTGTTGACAACGACCGAGGTTAGGCTAACCTAACCCCGCTGTCCCGGTCGACACCGACCCTCCCTTGATCGAAAGACGACACCATGCCCGATGCACTGTCCTCCCGTCGCCTCTCTCGTCGTGGCCTGCTGGCCGCCGGTGGCGCCGCCACGCTGGCTGCCCTGCTCGCCGGCTGCGGCAAGGACGATGCCGCCAAAACCGCTCCCAGTAACGGAAACGGGCCCTGGTCGTTCACCGACGACCGCGGCAAGAAGATCGAGGCGGCGGCCCGTCCGGCCCGGGTGGTGGCGTTCACCGGAGTGGCGGCAGCGCTGGTCGATTTCGGTCTCGACAAGCAGCTCGTCGGAGTGTTCGGCGAGACCAAGCGCGCCGACGGCACGATCGACCCGCAGGCCGGCGACCTCAACGTCGAGGCCGTGGAGGTCATCGGCAACGTGTGGGGCGAGTTCAGCCTCGAGAAGTACGCGGCCCTGCGTCCCGAGCTGCTGGTCACCCACATGTACGACCCGGACGCGCTCTGGTACGTGCCGGACGAGAGCAAGGACAAGATCCTCCCGCTCGCGCCGAGCGTGGCCGTCACCACCGCCCGGGTGCCGATGACCAAGCCGATCGAGCGGTACGCCGCCCTGGCCGAGTCGCTCGGCGCGGACCTGTCCGCGAAGAAGGTCACCGACGCGAAGACCCGCTTCGACGCCGCCGCCGAGGCGGTCCGTCAGGCGGTCAAGGCCAACCCCGGCATCACGGTGATGGCCTGCTCCGGCAGCCCCGACCTGTTCTACGTCTCGAACCCGAAGGTCAGCACCGACCTCATGTACTTCGCCGAGCTGGGCGTCAACATCGTCGTCCCCACCAAGCTCGAGGCCGGCGACTACTTCGAGGCGCTGAGCTGGGAGAACACCGGCAAGTTCCCGGCCGACCTGATCCTGCTGGACAACCGCAGCACCGCGTTGCAGGCCAAGGACCTCGCCGCCAAGCCCACCTGGCAGCAGCTGCCGGCGGTCAAGGCCAACCAGGTGACCCCGTGGGACGCGGTGCCCCGCTTCTCGTACGCCGGCGCCGCCCCGCTGCTGGAGAACCTCGCCACCGCCATCCGGAACGCGAAGAAGGTCAGCTGACGCCATGAGTACGAGCACCGTCGCGCCCGTCGCCCCGCAGTTCCGCTTCTTCGCCGCGCACGTCGTGCGGTCACGCCGGATCGGCGCCTCGCTGATCCGGGTCACCCTCGGCGGTCCGGAGCTGGTCGACGTCGCTGGCGGTGGCCGGGACCAGAGCGTCTCGCTGTTCCTGCCGCACCCCGGGCAGCACGCCCCGGTGGTCCCGGTCGAGCACGGCGACGACTGGTTCGGCGCCTGGCGGGCACTCCCGCCCGACGTCCGCGCCGTGATGCGCTCGTACACCATCCGGGAGCAGCGCCCGGCCGCCGGCGAGGTGGACATCGACTTCGTCAGCCACGGCGACGGCGGTCCCGCCTCGCGCTGGGCCGCCCTCGCCGGGCCGGGCGACCGGGTGCTGCTGCTCGGCCCCGCGGTGCACGACAATCGCAGCGTCTGCTTCCGCCCCCCGGACGGCACCGACCTCGTCGTGCTGGCCGCCGACGAGACCGCGCTGCCCGCCGCCGCCGGGATCCTCGCCTGGCTGCCCGCCGGCACCCGGGTACGCGCCTGGATCGAGGTGCCGGACGCCGCCGACATCACCGAGCTGCCCAGCGCCGCCGACGCCGAGATCCGCTGGATCGTGCGCGGTAGCACCCCGCCCGGCAGTGACCTGCTGGTCGGCTCGGTGCGCGCGGCCCGGCTGCCCGCCGGCACCCCGTACGCCTGGATCGCCGGCGAGTCCGGCGTGGTGCGGGCGCTGCGCCGGCACCTGGTCGGCGAGCGGGGCTTCGACCGTCGACGGGTGACCTTCGCCGGCTACTGGCGACGCGGACTGTCCGAAGAGGACCTGCGTGCCGAGGCGCTGGCCGGCGTCACCGCCTGAGTAGCGACCCCCATCGAAGGCAGCACGACCCCGTGGCGCGACGGTGCGCCGGGGCCGGTCGCGGCTGCCCATCGTCGAGAACGTGGAGGACATCCGTGACCGTGCCGACGTACCCCGTCGAGACCACCGCGCCGCCACCGGCGCCGGCGACCGCACCGGCCGCCGCGCGGGCACAGCTGCTGCACCAGGGCTCCGTGGAGCAGTACCGGCAGGCCATCGCCGACGGCGTCGACCGGGTCGCCCGGCGGGTGGCCGGCGTGGACCGGCCCGGCACCGGCATCACACCGGCCGAGTTGGCGCCCCTGGTCGACCGCGTGGACCTGGACCGGCCGCTGGGTGACGCCGGGGCCGCCCTGGACGAGCTGGAGGACGTCTACCTGCGCGACGCCGTCTGGTTCCACCATCCCCGCTACCTCGCCCACCTCAACTGCCCGGTGGTCATTCCGGCGCTGCTCGGCGAGGCCGTGCTCACGGCCGTGAACTCCTCGTTGGACACCTGGGACCAGAGCGCCGGGGCCACCCTCATCGAGCGTCGCCTGATCGAGTGGACCGCTCAGCGGATCGGCCTCGGCCCGGACGCGGACGGCGTGTTCACCAGCGGGGGAAGCCAGTCCAACCTTCAGGCGCTGCTGCTGGCCCGGGAGGAGGCGTGCGCCGACGCGCTCGGCCCGGCGGCCCGCGCGGAGCTGCTGCCCCGGCTGCGGGTGCTCACCTCGGCGGCCGGTCACTTCAGCGTGCAGAAGTCCGCCAAGCTGCTCGGCCTCGCCCCGGACGCGGTGATCGCGGTGCCGACCGACGCCCGGCGGCGCATCCGGCCCTCCGCCGTGCGGGACGAGATCGCCCGGTGCCGGCGGGCCGGACTGGTGGTGATGGCCGTCGTCGGGACCGCCGGCACCACCGACTTCGGCTCCATCGACCCGCTCGCGGAGCTGGCCGGGATCTGTGCGAGCGCCGGCGTCTGGCTGCACGTGGACGCCGCGTACGGCTGCGGGTTGCTCGTCTCGCCGACGCGCCGGCACCTGCTCGACGGCATCGAACTGGCCGACTCGGTGACCGTCGACTACCACAAGTCGTTCTTCCAGCCGGTCAGCTCCAGCGCGCTGCTGGTTCGCGACCGGCGGGTGCTGCGGCACGTCACCTACCACGCCGACTACCTGAACCCGGCGCGGATGGTCGAGCAGCGCATCCCCAACCAGGTCGACAAGAGCCTGCAAACCACCCGCCGTTTCGACGCGTTGAAGCTCTGGCTGACCCTGCGCGTGATGGGGCCGGACGCGCTCGGTGCGCTCTTCGACGAGGTGGTCGACCGGGCCGCCGACGCCTGGCGGCTGGTCAGCGAGGACCCGCGCTTCGAGGTGGTGACCCGCTCGCAGCTGAGCACGGTGGTCTTCCGCTACCTGCCCACCGGCCCGGGCCGCGAGCTGGCCGACGCCGCCAACCTGTACGCCCGCGAGGCCCTCGCGGCCACCGGCCTCGCCGTGGTCGCCGGTACCCGGGTCGACGGCCAGCACTTCCTCAAGTTCACCCTGCTCAACCCCGCCACGACCGTCGAGGACGTCGGTTACGTGCTGGACCTGATCGCCACCCACGCCGGCCGGTACGTGCACGACCACACCGCCGCCGAACTGACCTGCCCCGTCGGCTGACGCCGGTGACCACGAACCCGCGCCTGGAGACCCCGATGTCCACCCACGACTTCATCGCCATCGGGCTCGGCCCGTACAACCTGGGCCTGGCCTGCCTCACCGCGCCGATCGACGAGCTGGACGGCGTGTTCCTGGAGGCCCGCCCGAGCCTCGCCTGGCACCCCGGCATGCTGCTGGAGTCGGCCCGGTTGCAGACCCCGTTCATCGCCGACCTGGTCAGCCTCGCCGACCCGACCTCGCCGTACTCCTTCCTCAACTACCTCAAGGAGATCGGCCGGCTCTACCCGTTCTACATCCGGGAGAGCTTCTACCCGCTGCGCAGCGAGTACGACGCGTACTGCCGGTGGGCGGCGGCGAAGCTGCCGAACCTGCGTTTCGGTCAGACCGTGACCAGCGTGGAGTACGACGACACCGACGAGCGGTACGTGGTGCGGGCCAGCGCGGGCACCGGGGAGACCGTGGAATACCGCGCCCGGCACCTGGTGCTCGGCACCGGCACCCCGCCGCACCTGCCGGAGGCGGTCGAGGGGCTGCCCGGTGACGTCGTGCACAACTCGCGGTACCTGGAGAACCGGTCGACGTTGCGGACCAGGCGCAGCATCACCGTGGTGGGCAGCGGGCAGAGCGCCGCCGAGATCTACCACGACCTGCTCGGCGACATCGACCGGTACGGCTACCAGCTGAACTGGGTGACCCGCTCGCCCCGGTTCTTCCCCCTCGAATACACCAAGCTGACGCTGGAGATGACCTCGCCGGACTACGTGGACTACTTCCACGCGCTGCCCGAGGCGACCCGCTACCGGCTGGAATCGGAACAGAAGGGCCTGTTCAAGGGGATCAACGCCGACCTGATCAACGACATCTTCGACCTGCTCTACGCGCACAGCGTCGACGGGCCGGTGAACACGCGGCTGCTCACCAACACCGAGCTGGTCGGCGCCGAGCACCGGGACGGGGCGTACACGCTGAGGTTGCGTCAGGTGGAGCAGGAGCGCGACTTCGCGCTGCGGACCGAGGGCCTAGTCCTGGCCACCGGCTACCGCTACCAGGTGCCGGAGTTCCTCACCCCGGTGTCCGACCGGATCCGCTGGGACTCCCACGGTCGCTTCGACGTGGCCCGCAACTACAGCATCGACCACACCGGGCGGGGCATCTTCCTACAGAACGCCGGCACCCACACGCACAGCATCACCTCACCGGATCTCGGCATGGGCGCCTACCGCAACTCGTGGATCATCCGGGAACTGCTCGGCCGGGAGCACTACCCGATCGAGAAGAGCATCACCTTCCAGGAGTTCGGGGTGTCGTCGTGACAGGCGTCTTCACCCGCCTCGACGAACGGCTCGGCGAGTTTGCGCTGCGTCCGCTCGACCCGGACGCCGACGCGGCGCTGCTGCACACCTGGGTGACCCATCCGAAGGCGTCGTTCTGGATGATGCAGGACGCCGACGAGGCCCAGGTCACCGAGGAGTACCGGCGGATCGCCGAGCACCCGCACCACGACGCGTACCTCGGCCTGTGGCGGGGGAGTCCCGCCTTCCTCGCCGAGCGCTACGACCCGGCCCACGTCGAGCTGGTCGGCCTCTACGACCACCAGCCCGGTGACGTGGGCATGCACTTCCTCAGCGCGCCGGTCGACGCGCCGGTGCACGGCTTCACCCGGGCGGTGATCGGCACCGTCATGGCGTGGCTGTTCGACGACCCCGCCACCGCGCGGGTGGTGGTCGAGCCGGACGTGCGCAACACCGCCGTGCACGCGCTGAACGCGGCCGTCGGCTTCGAGGTCGTCGGCCCGATCGTCAAGCCCGAGAAGGACGCGCTGC
Organism: Micromonospora sp. WMMD710; assembly: GCF_029626045.1. NCBI lineage: Bacteria > Bacillati > Actinomycetota > Actinomycetes > Micromonosporales > Micromonosporaceae > Micromonospora > Micromonospora sp. WMMD710. The sequence goes on from NZ_JARUBD010000001.1 coordinate 1,579,564, forward strand.
TCAGCGTCTGCACCCGAGCCCAGTTTCAGGCCGCCGCCGACCGCGTTGCCGCCATCCGAACCGAAGGAGCCCCGGCGTGACCACCACCGCCGTCCCCACCCACCCGCCCGTCGCCACCGCGCACAGCGCCTCCGGCGACCCGGTCGGGCACCTCACCCCGCAGCGCTGGGCGCGGGCCAACCGGCTGCTGGTGCGTAAGGCGCTCGCCGAGTTCACCCACGAGCGGCTGCTCAGCCCCGAAGCCGTGTCCGGCCCCGACGACCGGCAGTGGTACGAGGTCCGCAGCGACGACGGCACGGTCACCTACCGGTTCGCGGCCCAGGTGCTGACCCTGGCGCACTGGCAGATCGACGCGGACAGCATCACCCGACACCGCGACGGCGCCTCGCTGCCGCCGGACGCGGTGGACCTGATCGTCGAGTTGCGCCACACCCTCGGACTCTCCGCGCGGGTGCTCCCCGTCTACCTGGAGGAGATCACCTCCACCCTCGCCGGCACCGCGTACAAGCTGGCCCAGGCCGCGCCGAGCGCCGCCGAGCTGGCCGAGGCGGACTTCCAGACCATCGAGACGTCGATGACCGAGGGCCACCCCTGCTTCGTCGCCAACAACGGCCGGCTCGGCTTCGGCGTCGACGAGTACCACCGGTACGCCCCGGAGGTCGCCGCGCCGGTACGGCTGGAGTGGCTGGCCGCGCACCGGGACCACTCGACGTTCAGCAGCGCCGCCGACCTCGACTACGACACGCTCATCGAGAGCGAACTGGACGTCGAGACCCGGGCCCGGTTCGCGGCCACGATGGCCGATCTCGGGCTGGACCTCGCCGACTACCACCTGATCCCGACGCACCCGTGGCAGTGGTGGAACAAGCTGGCGGTGACCTTCGCCGGGGAGTTGGCCGAGCGCCGGCTGGTGCACCTCGGCCCGGGGCCGGACGTGTACCTCGCCCAGCAGTCCATCCGCACCTTCTTCAACGTCAGCGAGCAGGGTCGGCACTACGTCAAGACCGCGCTGTCGGTGCTGAACATGGGCTTCATGCGGGGGTTGTCGGCCGCGTACATGGCGGCCACCCCGGCGATCAACGACTGGTTGGCCGACCTGATCGCCGGCGACGAGGTGCTGACCGGCACGGGCCTGACCGTCATCCGGGAGCGGGCCGCGGTCGGTTACCGGCACCGGCAGTACGAGGCGGCCACCGAGCGCACCTCCCCGTACCGCAAGATGCTGGCCGCGCTGTGGCGGGAGAGCCCGGTGCCCGACCTGGCGCCGGGGCGGCGGCTGTCCACCATGGCCGCGCTGCTGCACGTGGACAGCGCCGGTGGTTCGCTGGCGGCGGCCCTGATCGAGCGGTCCGGGTTGCCCGCCGAGGTGTGGCTGCGCCGCTACCTGGACGCGTACCTGACCCCGCTGCTGCACAGCTTCTACGCCCACGACCTGGCCTTCATGCCGCACGGCGAGAACGTCATCCTGGTCCTCGACGAGCGGGACACCGTCGAGCGGGTGATCTTCAAGGACATCGCGGAGGAGATCGCGGTGATGAGCGCCGACCGCGAGCTGCCGGCGGAGGTGGAGCGGATCCGCGTCGACGTGCCCGACGACACCAAGCTGCTGAGCATCTTCACCGACGTGGTGGACTGCTTCCTGCGCCACCTCAACGCGGTGCTGGTCGAGGCCGGGGTGCTCACCGAGGACGCCTTCTGGGGCGCGGTCGCGGCCTGCGCGGTCGACTACTTCGACCGGGTGCCGCACCTGGCCGAGCGGGTTCGCCACTACGACCTGTTCGCACCGGAGTTCACGCTGTCCTGCCTCAACCGGCTCCAGTTGCGCGACAACCAGCAGATGGTCGACCTGGCCGACCCGTCGGCCGCTCTCCAGTTCGTCGGCACCCTGACCAATCCGCTGGCCGCCCACGCCCCGCGTCGGTGACTCCGTCCACGCCTCCTGGTGTTATCGATAACACCAGGAGGCGTGCCGTCCACTGAGCCGTCATGGCCCTGATCGTCGGGGACAAGCCAGTCACCATCTTGAATGAGACCGCCCCTCCGCCGTAACATGCCGGACACGGATGTGAGCGCTAACGCTCGTGTCTGACCGCCCTGTCGAGCCCGTCCCCGCCCGGCTGTGCTCCGTCGCCTGTTGCGCTCTCCGTGGAGGTTCCATGTCCCCCCTGCCCATCAGCCGGCGCCGCGTGCTGCAAGCCGCCGGTGCCACCGCAGTCATGTCCGCGACCGGTACGACGGTCCTCACCGCGGGCCCCGCCGCGGCAGCCGTGGTCCCGCCCGCCCGGCCGGACATCGGGGTGTCGGCGTACCCCTTCGACCCGGGTCAGGTGCGACTGACCGCCGGTCGCTGGCTGGACAACCAGACCCGCACCCTCACCTACCTGCGCTTCGTCGATGTCGACCGCCTGCTCTACAACTTCCGCGCCAACCACCGGCTGTCCACCAACGGGGCCGCCACCAACGGAGGCTGGGACGCGCCGAACTTCCCCTTCCGGACCCACATGCAGGGCCACTTCCTGACCGCCTGGGCGTACGGGTACGCGGTGCTGGGCGACACCACCTGCCGGGACAAGGCGAACTACATGGTGGCCGAGATGGCCAAGTGCCAGGCGAACAACGGCGCTGCCGGGTTCGGCTCGGGCTACCTCTCCGGGTTCCCGGAGTCCGACTTCACCGCGCTCGAGGCACGCACGTTGTCCAACGGCAACGTGCCCTACTACTGCATCCACAAGACCCTCGCCGGGCTGCTCGACGTCTGGCGTTACACCGGCAACACTCAGGCCCGCTCGGTGCTGCTGGCCCTGGCCGGCTGGGTCGACACCCGGACGGCCCGGCTGAGCTCCAGCCAGATGCAGTCCATGCTGGGCACCGAGTTCGGTGGCATGAACGACGTGTTGACCGACATCTACCAGCAGACCGGCGACGCCCGGTGGCTCGCCACCGCCCAGCGGTTCGACCACGCGGCCGTCTTCAACCCCCTGGCCGCCAACTCCGACCAGCTCAACGGTCTGCACGCCAACACGCAGGTGCCCAAGTGGATCGGCGCCGCCCGCGAGTTCAAGGCCACCGGGACCACCCGGTACCGGGACATCGCGAGCAACGCGTGGAACATCACCGTCGGCGCGCACACCTACGTCATCGGCGGCAACAGCCAGGCGGAGCACTTCCGGGCGCCCAACGCGATCGCCGGTTACCTCAGCAACGACACGTGCGAGCAGTGCAACACCTACAACATGCTCAAACTGACCCGGGAGCTGTGGCTGCTCGACCCGAACCGGACGGACTACTTCGACTTCTACGAGCGCGCGCTGATCAACCACCTGATCGGCGGACAGAACCCGGCCGACAGCCACGGCCACATCACGTACTTCACCCCGCTGCGCCCGGGTGGCCGTCGGGGCGTGGGCCCGGCGTGGGGCGGCGGCACCTGGAGCACCGACTACAACTCGTTCTGGTGCTGCCAGGGCACCGGCCTGGAGATCAACACGAAGTTGATGGACTCCATCTACTTCTACAACGGCACGACGCTGACCGTGAACCTGTTCACGCCGTCGACGCTGACCTGGTCGCAGCGCGGCATCACGGTCACGCAGAGCACCAGCTACCCGGTCAGCGACACCACCACCCTCACCCTGTCCGGCACGATGAGCGGGTCGTGGAGCGTCCGGGTGCGCATCCCCGCGTGGACGAGTGGCGCGACGGTCAGCGTCAACGGTGTGGCGCAGAACGTCGCCACCACGCCGGGCAGCTACGCCACGGTCACCCGCACCTGGGCCGACGGGGACACCATCGTCGTACGCCTGCCGATGCGGGTCGTCATGCGGGCCGCCAACGACAACCCCGGCGTCGCCGCCGTCACCTACGGCCCGAGCGTGCTCTGCGGCAACTACGGCAATACCGCGCTCACCGCGCTGCCGTCACTCACCGTCGCGTCGATCGCCCGGACCAGCACCAGCTCCCTGGCGTTCACCGCGACCGCGAACGGCTCCACCGTCACACTCGCGCCGTTCCAGGACGCCCACGGTTACAACTACACCGTCTACTGGAACGCCAGTGGCAGCAGCGGCGGTGGCAGCCACCGGCTGGTCAACGTGGGCACCGGCCTGGTGCTCGGCATCCAGAACATGTCCACCGCCGACGGTGGGCTCGCCGTGCAGTGGGGTGACAGCGGCACCGCCGACCACAACTGGGTGGCGGTGACCGACGGCTCAGCGGTCAGGTTCCGCAATGTCAACAGCGGGAAGGTCCTCGGGGTGGAGAACATGTCCACCGCCGACAACGCCCGCGTCCTGCAGTGGTCCGACAACGGCACCGCCGACCACCGGTGGACCCTGGTGGACAACGGTGACGGCACCTACCGGATCCGCAACGTCAACAGAGGCAAGCTGCTCGGCATCCTGAACGGGTCCACCGCGTGGGGTGCCCAGGCCGTGCAGGATTCGGACAACGGCAGCGCGGACAACCGCTGGCGGCTCGTGGCGAACGCCTAGGACGGCGCGGCCTGGCTCAGTCGGTCGTCCCCGCGCTGCGGAACGCGCGGGCCAGCTGAGCCAGGTCGAAGCCGTCGAAGTGCTGGAGGAACCGTCGGCGTACGGCGGCCAGGTGGCTGGGCCACGACTCTTCCAGGCGGGCGAAGCCCGCGTCGGTGAGGACGGCGTTCCAGCCACGGGCGTCCTCCTCGCACCGTTCCCGCTTCACCAGGCCCTGCGTCTCCAGTCGGATGATCGTGCGGGTCATGCCGCTGAGCGAGAGGTGGCAGAGCGAAGCGAGTTCGTGCATGCGCATCCGCCGGTCCGGTGCCTCGGAGAGGTTCATCAGGGCGGTGTACTCGGTCAGCGGCAGTTGACGATCAGCGATCATGTCGCCGTCGATGGTGCGGGGTAGCACGTGCATCACCTGGCCCAGGGCGCGAACCAGGGCCTCTTCGTCCGGATTGAGAGGAAGCGGACGCTCTGCGGGTGGGCCGGCCATCCCGACATCCTAGTTGCTTGACCGATCAATTGCCCACCACGCGTGTGGGGACGGCCACACCAGGGCCATTTGCTTGACCAAGCAACAACCGGCTAGCGTCGGCGCGTCAGCCCAACCACTTCTGAAAGGCGCCACCATGACCAGGATCGGGATCATCCTCGGCAGCACCCGCCCCGGGCGGAACGGGGAAGCGGTCGCCCGCTGGGTCCTCGAGGTCGCCAAGCAGCGCTCCGACGCGGAGTACGAGCTGATCGACCTGCTGGACTACGAGCTGCCGCACCTCGACGAGGCGTACCCGCCGGCGATGGGTCAGTACACCAAGCCGCACACGCTGCGGTGGGCCGAGACGATCGCCTCGTACGACGGGTTCATCATCGTGACCCCCGAGTACAACCACTCCACGTCGGGCGCCCTCAAGAACGCCATCGACTACCTGTACGCCGAGTGGAACAACAAGGCCGTCGGCTTCGTCAGCTACGGCTCGCTCGGCGGCGCCCGGGCCGTCGAGCACCTGCGTCTGATCGCCGGCGAGCTGCAGATGGCCGATGTGCGTTCCCAGGTGGCGCTGTCGCTCTTCACCGACTTCGAGAACTTCAGCGTCTTCAAGCCCAACCAGTTCCACGAGGACGCGCTGACCACCACCCTCGACCAGGTGGTCGCCTGGAGCGGCGCGCTCGCCCCGCTGCGCCAGAGCTGACCCTTGCTGACCCGGAGCCGGCCGCGGGATGTCCTCCCGCGGCCGGCTCGTGGTTGACGCCCCTCTGGTGCGTACTACTCTCGATCCGGTGAGTCGAGTTGCCAACGCGCGCCATGCGCCGCTGTGGCGGGATCGCACCTTCGGCACGTACTGGGTCGCGCAGTCGCTCTCCGCGGCCGGTGACTCGTTCGCCTACCTGGCGGTACCGCTGCTGGTGCTCCAGGCCACCGGGTCGGTGGCGCAGATGGGCCTGCTCACCGCCGTCGCGGGTGCCGCATCCGTCGTGGCCGGCGTCTTCGGCGGGGTGCTCGTCGACCGGTACGACCGCCGCACCCTGATGATCGCGGCGGACCTGACCCGGCTGGTGCTGTACGGCCTGGTGCCCCTGGCCTGGCTCGCCGGCCCGCAGGTCTGGCTGCTCTTCGTCGTGCTGCCGATCTGCGAGGCGGCCGGCATGGTGTTCCAGGTCGCCGCGGTGACCGCGGTTCGCAACCTCGTCGACCGGGACCGGATCACCGAGGCCAACGGCCGGTTGCAGGCGACGTTCGCGGCGACGGCCGTCCTCGGGCCGCTGCTCGCCGGTGTCGTGTCGGCCCGCTTCGGGCCGGCGGTCGCCATCGCCGTCAACGCGGGCAGCTTCGCGCTCTCCGCGGCCGGTCTGTGGCTGATCCGACTGCGGCCGGTCGAGGTCGACGACGCCGCGGACGCCACGGCCCTCCGGCAGCGCCCGCTGGCCGAGTTCCTGGCGGGGGCGCGGTTTTTGTGGCGGCAGCCCGTGCTCCGCGCGCTGACCGTGCTGCTGTCGGTCTTCATCTTCCTGACCTACGGCTTCACCGACGTGCTGATCTACCACGTCACGCACGACCTGGGCGGCTCCGAGGGCACCGTCGGCACGGTGCTCGGTGTGGCGGCGTTGGGCACGGTCGCCGGCGCGCTGCTGGTCGCGCCGCTGCGCCGTCGGCGCGGCTTCGGCGTCACCTGGATCAGCGCCCACACGGTCTGTGGCTGCGCGGTGGTGGGAGTGGGTGCCGCCACCAGCGTGCCGGCGGTCACCGCGCTGACCGCCGTGTACCTGTGCTGCCTCAGCATCGGCGGCATCTGCTCGATGTCGCTGCGCCAGGAGATCACCCCCGACCATCTGCTCGGCCGGGTCACCTCGGCGTTCTGGAGCATCCACTACTCCCTCGGGCCGGCCGGTGCGGCGGTGCTGACCTGGTCCGCCGGCCGGTACGGCGTCCAGGCCGTCACGCTCGTGGCGGGAGCGGGGTGCCTGCTGGTCGCGATCGGGGGACTGTTCACCCCGATCCGCCGCGCCGGCGCGGAGCTGGCCGCCTCGCGGTCCGGACTTCGCGCCGCCCCGGCCGGGGGCAACCTCAGTGGTTGAGACGCTTCGGAGTTGATGTCGTCAACGAATCACGCCCTGACGGCGGCGCGGAGGTCGGCCGGTGCGCGGTGCGCCGCGGCGGCGCCCACCACCACCATGGCCGCCCGAGCGCCGGGCTCAGAACTCCTGGTACATGACGTGCAGGCCGACCCGGCCGAGGGTGGGGTGGCGGAACGCGCCCGGCACCGTGCCGACCACCGTGAAACCCTCCCGCCGGTACAGCTCGACCGCCGACCGGTTGCTCTCCACCACGGCGTTGAACTGCATGCCCGCGTACCCCTGCTGGCGCGCCCAGGTGAGGGCGTCGCGGCACAGCGCGGTGCCCACGCCCCGCCCTCGCGCGCCAGCGGCGACCATGAAACTCGCGGTGGAGACGTGCGCGCCCGGCCCCGGCCGGTTGGCGCCCATCTTCGCGGTGCCGAGGACCCGCTCCCCATCGACGGCGACGACGGTCCGTCCCGGCGGGGCCTCGGCCCACATGCCGTACGCCGCGTCGGAGGTCATCGCCGGGTCGTAGACGAAGGTCTCCCGGGCCCGGATCACCTCCTCGACGATCGGCCAGACCTGCGACCAGTCCTGGTCGACGAACTCCCGAATCAGCACCGGGCGAGGCTAAGCCCCGGACAGGTTCCGGACAATCCGTTATCCGCAGGTGCATCCGAGGGGCGTTGACGATGCGAAGCATGGGTCGTGACGAGACGTCACGGATCTGTCGCCTCGACGAAAGGCCCGCTGATGAAGATCGCACGACTCGCCGCCCGGGTGGCGGTGGGCACCCTGGCCACCGCGCTCGCCACCACCGCCGTCGCCGTGCCGGCCGCACAGGCCACCGGCAAGAAAAAGCCGTTGGGCACGGCGTCGCTCGCCCAGGTGCTCACCAAGGACCGGTCCGGATTCGATCGCAACGCACGAGACTTCGACGTGCTGACCGCAGCCGTGCTGGCCGTGCTGGAGGCCAAGCCGAACTCACCGGTCAAGGTGCTCACCGACGGCACGGTCGCGTTGACCGCGTTCCTGCCCAACGACGCGGCGTTCCAGCAGTTGGTCCGGGAGATCACCCACGCCCAGAAGCTGCCCGGCGAGAGTGCGGCGTTCTCGGCCGTCGCCGGGCTGGGCATTGACACCGTGGAGACGGTGCTGCTCTACCACGTGGTGCCGGGCGCGACCATCGACCGCAAGACGGCCGTCACGGCAGACGGCGCCGAGCTGACCACCGCGCTCGGCCCGACCGTCGAGGTCGACGTGCGCACCTACTGGCACTACTTCCGTCAGGTACGCCTGGTCGACGCCGACACCAACGATCGCGACCCACGGGTGGTCGCCTTCGACGTCAACAAGGGCAACCGGCAGATCGCGCACACCGTGGACCGGGTGCTGCGCCCGATCGACCTGCCCTGATCGAGGTCGGGTGGCGTGCGACCAGGCGTCGCACGCCACCGGCACGGATCGTCAGACCGGGCTGAGCGCCGTGATCTCCGCGTCGAGCAGGGCCGCCAGCCGCTCGTGCCGCCCCGGGTGGCTGCCCGGGGTCATGCCACGGCTGGGCATCTCCACGGTCATCAGCAGGTACAGGTGCAGCCGGTACAGCGCGAGCCGCCGACGCGCCGAGGCGTCCAGGACCAGCGGCTCGGCGGCGGCGTCCCGGTAACCGCGCAGCAGGGGGTGCTCCGGCTCGTCCTCGACGTGCCGGAACAGCCGGGGCGAGACCAGGTCGAGCAGCGGGTCGCCGTACAGGAACCGCTCGCCGTCGACCAGACCGCGCAGCCGTAGCCGTCCGTCGGCGTCGGGCGCGGTTAGCACGTTGCCGTCCCAGCAGTCGAAGTGCAGCAGCGCCGGGCGGCGGACCTCGTCCAGCACGTCGGCGTGCCGCCGCACCAACGCGCGCAGACCGGCCTCGGTGATCGGCAGCCGCACGTCCCAGTCGGCCGCGTCGGCGAGCAGCGCGTCGAGCATCGCGGAGAACGCCGCCCGCCAGGTCGATCCGTCGGCCCGGTCGCCGTCGTAGCCGAACCGGTCGCCGGTGACCCGGTGCAGCGCGGCGAGCGCCACCCCGAGGTCGTACCGCGCCGGGCCGTCGTCGACCGCGACGCCCGCGCCGGCCAGGTCGGACAGCGACCGGCCGGGCAGCATCGCGGTGACGAGCCATTCGCCGTACGCCGGGTCGGTGCCGTGGTGCAGCACCGGGGGTACGGGCACCTGCGGCGCCCGCTCGGCGACCAGCCGGAAGTAGCGTGCCTCGGCCGCGCAGAGCCCCCGCTCGTAGCGCAGCAGTCGGGTGCCGGCCGGCGGAGCCACCTTCAGCACCACCCGACGGCCGTCGTCGAGCAACGCCCACCACACCGTCGCGTACCCGCCGCCGGTCAACGGACCCGCGTCCCGGACCCGGTCCCGCGGGCCGAACGACGCGCGGACCAGGTACGACACATCGTCCGTCGTGAGGGGACGCTGCGTCGGGCTGACCACGGTCACGACGCGGTGTCAGCCCGACGGGCCCGGGGCGCGGACCCGGTGGTGGTCCGGGCGGCGGGGCCGGTGGTGTCCCGCCGGATCAGCTCCGCGGGGAGCACCTCGACCCGGGGTGACAGCGCCTCCGCGCCTAGCACCAGCGACATCGCGCGCACTCCCATGTCGACAAGCGGCAGCCGCACGGTGGTCAGCGCCGGCGTGACGTCCCGGGCGATCGGCATGTCGTCGAAGCCGATCACGGAGACCCGCCGCGGTACGGCCAGCGAACGGGCCCGCAGGGTGGCGAGCGCGCCGATGGCCATCGAGTCGTTGAGCGCCACGATCGCGGTCAGCTCCGGATCCGCGTCGAGGAGACGGGCGGTGGCCTCGGCGCCGCCGTCGCGGTCGAACTCGGCGTAGCGGATCCGCCGCTCGGGCAGGTCACGGCCCTGCTCGGCGAGCGCCTGCCGGAGCCCGGCCAACCGATCGGTGGTGGTGGTGAGGATGCGCGGGCCGGCGACCACGCCGATCGCCCCGTGTCCCAGGTCGCGCAGCTCCCGGCCGGCGAGGTACCCGCCGGTCCGGTTGTCCGGCATCACCGCGTCGCCGGAGTGCTCGTGCCGGCCGATCACCGCGACCCGTCCGCCGGTGGCCCCGTACGCGGCGAGCTTCTCGTTGAGCTGCCGGGTGAACGCCTCGTCGTGATAGCCGGAGCCGGCGAGGATGAGCGCCGCCACCTGGTGGCCGCGCAGCAGCTCCACGTACTCCAGCTCGCGGTCCGGGTCGCGGTAGCTGTTGCAGATCATCAGCAGCCGGCCCTGGTCGGTGGCGACGCGTTGCAGCCCACGGGTGATCTCGGCGAAGTACGGGTCGGAGACGTCGTGCACGATCACGCCGACCGCGCTGCGGTGTGATCGGGCCAGCAGCTGGGCGTGGGCGTTCGGCACGTACTGCAACTCGGCGACGGCGGCGAGCACCCGCTCGCGCAGCTCGTCGGTGACCGGCTTGCTGCTGCCGTTGATCACGCGGGAGGCGGTGGCGGGCGAGACGCCCGCGCGTCGCGCCACGTCGGACAGGGTCGCCATGGCCGCCCCCTCGATCTGTTGACGGCGTTTCGCCGTGCCGGCTAGCGTCACGGTACCGCAGTGAAAGCCCTTTCCCGCAGGGAGGCCCGGTCATGTCCGATCGCTTCGCGGTGCTCCAACTCGACGACCTTCCCACCAAGCGCTGCTCGTGTGGGACCACCCGCAGGGGCTTCATCGCCGAGAGCGACGGCCAGGCCAGCGTGCACCTGCTCGAGGTGCAGGACGCGGTCACCCACCATCACCGCATCGCCACCGAGTACTACATCGTGCTCGCGGGGGAGGGTGAGATCGAGCTGGACGGGGTGCGCCATCCCGCCCGGCCGATGTCCGCGTTCCTCATCAAGCCGGGTTGCCGGCACCGGGCCATCGGTGACCTCACCGTGCTGCTGGTGTCGCTGCCGGCGGCGGACGACACCGACGAGTACTTCGATGCCTGACCGGTCGGCCGTGCTGCCCGGCGGCATCGGGTTGTCCCGGCTGCGGGTCTACGACACGGCGGCGCCGGACGGCGTGGTCGGCGGCACCCCGCACGTGCACCTGTGCTGTACGGAGGGGTACGTGGTGACCGGCGGCGAGGGCGCGGTGCAAACCCTCACCGCGGCCGGCTACCGGGAGACCCCGTTGCGGCCGGGTGCGGTGGTCTGGTTCGAGCCGGGCACCGTGCACCGTCTGGTCAACGGCGGTGAACTGACCATTGTGGTGCTCATGCAGAACAGCGGGCTGCCCGAGACCGGGGACGCGGTGCTGACCTTCCCGCCCGACGTGTTGGCGGACCCCGACGCGTACCTCGCGGCGGCGGCGCTGCCGAACGGGGGAGCGCCGGGCACGGACGTGTGTGCCGCGTACCGTCGACGGGATCTGGCCGTGATCGGCTTCCAGGCGCTGCGGGCCGGCGGTCCGGCGGCGCTGGCCGCGTTCCACGACGCGGCGGTGGCGCTGCGCCGGCCGTTGCTGACCCGCTGGCGGCAGCGGTGGTCGGCCGGTGCCGGCCGCGCCGCCGCCGGCACCGGCGAACAGCTCGACGCCCTGGAGAGGGGCGATCCCGGCCACCTGGGGGACGCCCGGGTGTACGCGGTGGACGAACCGGTCGAGCGGGGCCGGCTGGGCATGTGCGGCCTGCTGGACACCTACCCGGCGGCGAGCTGACGGCGCGGGCACGGCCCGAATAGATCGAGGAAAGGCCTTGCCCGGTGCGAAGGTGCCGCCTACGCTCCAGGAAAGCGTTTGCCTGATCCGTCGACCGGCCCCCTCCGCGGGTGCTGAGCCGGGCCCCGAGGAGGTTCCGCGTGACCGAGAACTCTTTGGACACGGCGGGCCGGCAGGCCGCCGTCGACATGACCGAAGGCGGGCGGGCAGCCGTGTCCGCGTCCGGTGCCACCGCTTCGTCGGACACCGTCGACGCCCCGGCTCCGTCCACGGTGGCCGGTCCTCCGCCCGGCACCGACGGTCGACCACCACGACCGACGCTCGGCCGCCGCGCGGTGGCGCTCGCCGACTCGCTCTGGCGCCCGGCGCTGGTGCTGGCCGCGCTGTTCGCCGCGTGGTGGTTCGTCGCCGCCCAGGAGTACGTGCCGAACTATCTGGTGCCCACGCCCGGCCAGGTCTGGACCACCATGACCGGGCAGTCGTCCGAACTGGCCCGGCACACCGTGGTCACCCTCTACGAGACGGTGCTCGGCTTCGTGCTGGCCGCCGCGCTGGGGCTGGCCGCCGCGGTCGCCATCGCCTACTCGCGCACCCTGGACAAGGCGCTCTACCCGATCGTCCTGTTCGCACAGGTCATCCCGAAGATCGCCATCGCCCCGCTGCTGGTGGTCTGGTTCGGCCTCGGCCTCACCCCGAAGGTCATCCTCGCGGTGCTCATCGCGTTCTTCCCGGTGGTCATCTCCGGCGTGGCCGGGTTGCGCTCCACCGACCCGGAGCTGCTCGACCTCGCCGCCACGATGGGCGCCGGACCCTGGCGTACGTTCCGCAAGATCCGCTTCCCGAACGCGTTGCCGCACCTGATGGCCGGCCTGAAGGTGGCCGTCACCCTCGCGGTGGTCGGCGCCGTGGTCGGTGAGTTCGTCGGCGCCAGCGAAGGGCTCGGCTACGTCCTGCTGCTGGCCAACGGCAACCTCGACGCCCCACTGCTGTTCGCCGACCTGATTCTGATGTCCGCCATCGGCATCGTCCTGTTCGTCCTCGTCGAGATCGCCGAGGCACTGCTCATCCCGTGGCACGCCAGCCGCCGTGCCGGCGTGTCCCTCACCACCTCCTGACCGACCCCATCACGGAGGCACCGATGAAACGCACCGCCACCACCATCCTGGTCACCGCCGCCCTGCTCGTCGCCGCCACCGGCTGCGGTGGGGACGACTCCGGCGGCGACACCAACGCCGACGGCAGCAAGCAGGTCACCCTCACCCTCAACTGGGTGCCGTACGGCGAGCACGCGCCCTTCTACTACGGCCTGCAGAAGGGCTACTACTCCGCCGAGGGCATCGACCTGAAGATCCTGCCGGGCAACGGCTCGGGCAACACGGTCAAGCAGGTCGCCCAGAAGCAGACCGACTTCGGCTGGGCGGACAGCCCGGTGCTGCTCAAGTCGGTGGCCAGTGGCATGCCGGTGCGCAGCCTCGGCGCGTACCTGGAGAAGGGTCCGTCCTCGGTGGAGTTCTTCACCGAGAAGAACATCAAGACCCCGGCCGACCTCAAGGGCAAGACCGTGGGGGGCACCCCCGGTGACGCCCTCTACGCGACGTTCCCGGCGTGGCTGGAGAAGAACGGCCTGAAGAAGGACGACGTCAAGGTCGTCAACGTGGACGCGGCCGGCAAGATCGCCGCGCTGGCCGAGGGCAAGGTCGACGCCATCATGGGCTTCTTCCACGACCAGGCGCCGACGATCGAGAGCAAGACCGGCAAGAAGGTCGACGTGCTGCTCTTCGCCGACTACGGGATGAACCTGCTCGGCACCGGTCTGATCGCCAACACGCAGACCCTGCAGAAGGACCCGGAGCTGGCCCGCAAGTTCGTCCGGGCCACCCAGAAGTCCTGGGCCGACGCCGCACGCGACCCGGCCGGCGCGGTGAGCGCGATGGTCGAGCTGGCCGAGAACGAGCCTGCCCCCGAGGTGCTCACCAAGCAGCTCACCCTCAACCTGCCGCTGCTCGGCGCCGAAGGCCCGCCCGGGGTGAACACCGAGGCCCAGTGGACCGAGACCATCGACCTGATGTCGCGCTACGCCGAGCTGAAGGATGCGGGCGCGCCCAACGCGTACTGGGACTCCTCGTACGCGGCACAGGGGTGACCCGGTGACCGCAGCGCCGGCCCGCGCCGGCACCGCCATTGGGATGTCCGGCGTGACCGTCCGGTTCAGCTCCCGCCGGTCGCAGACCACCGCACTCGACGACGTGTCGCTGGACATCCAGCCCGGCGAGTTCGTGACGATCGTCGGCCCGTCCGGCTGTGGCAAGTCGACCCTGCTGAAGATCGTCGCCGGGTTGGTCCAGCCGACCAGCGGAGAGGTGTCGCTGCTGGAACGCCCGGTTCGCGGCCCGCAGAAGCAGATCGGCTTCGTCTTCCAGAAGGCCGCGCTGCTGGAGTGGCGCGGCGCGCGGGCCAACATCCTGCTCCAGGCCGAGATGCGCGGCATGGACCGGGCGCAGGCGGCCCGTCGGGCGGACGAGCTGATTGAGATGACCGGCCTGACCGGTTTCGAGAAGGCGCTGCCGCACGAGCTGTCCGGTGGCATGCAGCAGCGGGTGGCACTCTGCCGCGCGCTGCTGCACGCCCCGCCGGTGCTGCTCATGGACGAGCCGTTCGGCGCCCTGGACGCCCTCACCCGGGAGCAGATGAACGCCGAGCTGCACCGGATCTGGCGGGAGACCGGCACCACCGTGGTGCTGGTCACCCACTCCATCGCCGAGGCGGTCTTCCTCGGCACCCGGGTCGTGGTGATGAGCGCCCGGCCCGGCCGGATCATCCGCACCTTCACGGTCGAGCTGCCGACGCACCGCGACTACGCGCAGGTGATGTCGGATCCCCGCTTCGACCGGCTCGCCACCGACCTGCGCGGGTTGCTCGGCAGCGCGGCCGCCAACCACTGAGACGCGGATCGGCACGACCAGCACGACGGAAGGAACACCATGACCCGCAGGTCGATCGGCATCATCGTCAACGGCGTGACCGGAAGGATGGGCTACCGGCAGCACCTCGTCCGCTCGCTGCTGGCCATCCGCGAGGCCGGCGGCGTGACGCTGGCCGACGGCACGACCATCTGGCCGGAACCGGTCCTGGTCGGGCGTAACGAGACCAAGCTCCGTGAGCTCGCCGAGCGGCACGGCCTGACCGACTGGACCACCGACCTGACCTCGGCGCTGGCCCGGGACGACGTCGAGGTCTACTTCGACGCCCAGGTCACCCAGCAACGGGAGAAGGCCATCCGGCAGGCCATCGAGGCCGGCAAGCACATCTACACGGAGAAGCCCCTCGCCGAGGACACGGCCGCGGCGCTCGACCTGGCCCGGGCCGCCGACGCGGCGGGCGTCCGCACCGGCGTCGTACAGGACAAGCTGTTCCTGCCGGGGCTGCGCAAGCTCAAGCGTCTCGTCGACGGGGGCTTCTTCGGCCGGATCCTCTCGGTGCGCGGTGAGTTCGGCTACTGGGTCTTCGAGGGCGACTGGCAGCCGGCGCAGCGTCCGTCGTGGAACTACCGGGCCGAGGACGGCGGCGGCATCGTGGTGGACATGTTCCCGCACTGGCACTACGTGCTGGAGGAGCTGTTCGGCCGGGTGAACGCCGTCTCCTGCGTGATCGCCACCCACGTGCCCGAGCGGGTCGACGAGGCCGGCGGCCCGTACGCCGCCACCGCCGACGACGCCGCGTACGCCACCTTCGAACTCGACGGCGGGGTGATCGCGCAGATCAACTCGTCCTGGGCCGTGCGGGTGTACCGCGATGAGCTGGTGGAGTTCCAGGTCGACGGCACCGAGGGCAGCGCGGTCGCCGGCCTGCGCACCTGCCGGGTGCAGCACCGGGCGGTCACCCCGAAGCCGGTGTGGAATCCGGACCTGCCGGTCACCGAGGACTTCCGCGCCCAGTGGGCCGAGGTGCCCGACAACGAGGAGTTCGACAACGGCTTCAAGGTGCAGTGGGAGGCGTTCCTGCGGCACGTCGTAGCCGGCGAGCCCTTCCGGTGGGACTTCCTGGCCGGCGCGCGCGGCGTGCAGCTCGCCGAACTGGGATTGCGCGCGGCCCGCGAGGGCGTCCGCGTCGAGGTGCCGGAGTTGCACTCGTGAGCGCCGCCGAGGTCGTGCTGCCGGGCGGGCGGCGCCACCGGCTGGCCGGGGGGACCGGGTTCGCCCGCCCGTCGGCGCCCGCGACCAGCCGCATCGCGTACGCCGCCGCGCACGTGGTCGCCGACCCGGGCGCGGAGAACACCCCGGGTGCTCCAGCGGCCGTGGACTGGGACACCACGCTCGCCTTCCGGCGGCACCTGTGGTCGTACGGGCTGGGGGTGGCCGAGGCGATGGACACCGCCCAGCGGGGGATGGGGTTGGACTATCCGGCGACCCGGGAGCTGATCCGGCGCAGCGCGGCCGAGGCCCGCGCCGTGGGTGGACGCATCGTCGCCGGTGTCGGCACCGACCAGCTGCCCGCCGGTCCGGCCACCCTGTCGTCGGTCACCGCCGCGTACCGCGAGCAGCTCGACGACGTCCACGCGGCCGGCGCCCGGCCGGTGCTGATGTGCAGCCGGCACCTGGCCGCCGCCGCCCGCGGCCCGGAGGACTACCTGCGGGTGTACGACGAGCTGCTGAGCGCCGCCGACGAGCCGGTGGTGCTGCACTGGCTGGGTCCGATGTTCGACCCGGCGCTGACCGGCTACTGGGGTGCGGTCGACCTGGACCTGGCCGCCGACACGGTCGTCGAGCTGATCAAGGCCCACCAGTCCAGGGTGGACGGCATCAAGGTGTCACTGCTCGACGCCGGCCGGGAGGTCGCGTTGCGCCGCCGGCTACCGGCCGGGGTGCGTCTCTACACCGGTGACGACTTCCACTACCCGGAGCTGATCCGGGGCGACGAGGTGGGCCACTCCGACGCGCTGCTCGGGGTGTTCGCGGCCATCGCGCCGGCCGCCGCCGCCGCGCTGGCCGCCCTGGACCGGGGGGACGTCTCGACGTACGACGAGGTCTTCGCGCCGACCGTGCCGCTGGCCCGGCACCTGTTCGCGGCGCCGACCTGGCACTACAAGACCGGGATCGTGTTCCTGGCCTGGCTGGCCGGGCACCAGGACCATTTCACGATGGTCGGTGGCGCGCAGTCCGGGCGTTCTCCCGCACACCTGGCCACCCTGCTCACCCTGGCCGACGCGGCCGGCCTGTTGCCCGACGCGGACCTGGCCGCCGCCCGCGCCCGAGCGATGTTCACGGTGGCGGGGGTGGCGCAGTGACCGTCGAGTTCGCGGGTGCGGCACCGTCGGATGGCAGCGGCGACGCGCTGCGGCGCTTCTCGTTCAACCAGGCCACCGCCCAGCGCTGGCCGCTGCCCGACGTGGTGGCCGGTTGTGTGGCCGCCGGCGTGCCGGGCATCGGCCTGTGGCGGGAACCGGTCGCGGAGTACGGGCTGGCCCGCTCGGCGAAGCTGGTCCGCGATGCCGGGCTCACCGTCACCTCGTTGTGCCGGGGCGGGTTCTTCTCCGCCGACGACTGGCTGGCGGAGAATCTGCGCGCCATCGAGGAGGCGGCCACGCTGGGCGCCCCCGAACTGGTGCTGGTCTCCGGTGGGCTGGCGGCGGGCAGCCGGGACATCGACGGCGCCCGCCGCCGGGTCGCCGACGCGATCGGCGAGCTGGCCCCGCACGCGGCGGCAGCCGGCGTACGGCTGGCCATCGAGCCGCTGCACCCGATGTTCGCCGCCGACCGCTGCGTGATCGCCACCCTCGGGCAGGCGTTGGACATCGCCGAACGGTTCGACCCGACGGTGGTGGGTGTGGTCGTGGACGCGTACCACATCTGGTGGGACGACACGGTGTACGCGCAGATCGAGCGGGCCGGCACGCGGATCGCCGCGTTCCAGGTCTGCGACTGGGTGACCCCGCTGCCCGAGGGGGTCTTGCTCGGCCGGGCGCTGCCCGGCGACGGGTGCATCGAGCTGCGCCGGCTGCGCGAGGCGGTGGACGCCGCCGGCTACGTCGGCCCGATCGAGGTGGAGGTCTTCTCCGCGCAGGTGTGGGCGCGTCCCGGCGCGGAGGTGCTGGACGCGGCGATAGCCGGCTACCTGCGCCACGTTGTCTGATCCCGGTCCAGCGGCCGGCGTCGCTCCGGCGTCCGCCGGGCCCGTCGAGGAGGGCCGGGGCCGGCGGTGGCCGGCGGCGGTCGGCGCCTGGCTGGGCATCGGCACCGCGCCGGCCACCCTGGTGCTCGGCGCGGCGATGGCCGGCCGGCACGGCGGCGCGGTGCCGGTGGCCGGGCTGCTGGTCGGCGGGGCGCTGATGGTGGCGCTGCTGTGGGGGCAGGGCCGGATCGGCCTGCGCCGGCCGCTCGGTGACGGCGGCACCCTGACCGCGGTGCTGCCCGCGTACCTGGGGCGGGTCTCCCGCCTGCTGCTGGCGGCGGTGCTGGCCGTGTCGATGGTCGGCTGGAACGGCTTCAACGTCGGGCTCGGCGGCGCGTCACTGGCCGCGTTGACGCACCTGCCGGGCTGGGTCGGGCCGGCGCTGCTGGAGGTGGCGGTCCTCGCCGTCTCCTGGGCGCCCGCCCGGCTCGGCAACCGGATCGCGGTGCTCACCACCCTCAGCGCGGTGGTCCTGGTCGGATGGTGCCTGACCGTGCTGCCGCCGCCCGGCGCGCCGGTCCGCCTCGCCGCCGGTGGGCTCGCCGACGCCGCCGCGCTGATCGGCTACGTCGCGGTGTTCGCGTTGCGGGCACCGGACTTCAGCGTCGGTCTGGCCCGCGGGAGGGACCTGGCCTGGTGCGTGGGGCTGCTGATCGGGCCGGCGCTGCTCGGGGTGCTCGCCGGCGCCGGTCTGTGGCTGCGGACCGGCTCGGCGGACGTGGTCGCGCTCCTCGCCGCCGGGTCGGGGCTGGCCGCGTACGCCAATCTGTTCGTCGCGGTGGCGGTCTTCGCGGCGGCGCTGACCACGACGTACTCCGGGGCACTGGCGATCCGTGGCCTGGCGCCGCGGGTGCCGGCCCGCACCGCGATGCTGGCCGTCGCGGTGCTCGGGGGGCTGCTGGCGGTGGCGCGCTTCGACCGGCTGGTGCTGCCCTGGCTGACCCTGCTGGCCGCCGCGCTGCCGGTGCTGGCCGTGCCGATGGCGACCGAGGCCGCGGCCCGGCGGCGCGGCCGCGCCCCGCGCAGCGTGCCCGCCTGGTGTTGGGTGCCGCCGGCGTTGCTCGCGGTCGCCTGCACCCTCGCCGGGGTGGGTCTCGCGCCGCTGCTCGGCCTGGCCCTCGCCGGGCTGCTCACTGCAGGCTGGCGCCGACACCAGCGCTGATGCTGGCGTGCGGCGGCGCCTTAGCGCTGGGCCACGTCAATGACAATTACCGTGATGTTGTCGTGCCCGCCCTGGTTGACCGCCACGGTCACGAGCTGGTCGGCGATATCCCCTGGACTACCGTCGGAGTCGAGCGCAGCTCGTATCTGTTCGCCTGGTACGTACGAACTCAGACCGTCAGAGCACAACAGGATTCGGTCGCCGGGTTGGAGGTGGAGAGGTGTCAGGTCGGGCGATCGGCCGTCGTTTCGGCCATCGAGAAAGCGGGCCAGCTTCTCGCCCAGATTCGGCACCTTGTCTGCGTTGGCGACGAGATGTTGGTAGGTGTGATCCTCGCTGATCTGGAGCATCGCACTGTCGCGGGAGCCGTGGCGCCGGATCAGGTAGGCGCGGGAGTCCCCGACGTTCGCCACGACCGCCTCGCTGCCGGAGCACAGCAGAGCGACCAACGTGGTCCCCATCCCAGCCAGCTCCGGGTCCGCGCGGACCTTCCGGCGTAACGCTTCGCTCGCCTGGTAGATCGCCTGCCCCAAGAAGTTGGCAAGATCCTTCGCTGGCACCGGACGGTCATACGCCGCCAAGGCGGTTGTGACCGTGCTGCTGGCGATGTCACCGGCGACGTGGCCGCCGAGACCGTCCGCGACAACAAAGAGCCACTGCCCCTGGCTGTGGGAGTCCTCGTTTCGTCTACGGACGAGGCCCTGGTGTGTCCGGCTGGCGGCTTCGACGATGACCGTCACGGCAGTGAGTCACCTCTCGATTCGGCGTCAGACCACGGCTGCTGGGCGTTGTCGGCACGGTGCAGGACGTGGACCGTCTCGACCCGATCGCTCGCCACGACGTACTCGGTCACCTCGACCGGCTTGTTGTCGGCCCCCGAGGTCCCGACCCGCACGATCTCCAGCACGGGCAGGTTGGTGGGGATCTCCAGGAGCGCGGCCTCGTCCTTGTTGGGCATTCGGGCGCGATGAATCTCCATCCAACTGATGGGCCAGTGGCCGGCGTTCTCAATGTGGTGCAACCACTCGCCCGCAGCGGGTTCCGCGTCCAGGTCGGCAACGATGGCGGCGACACGCGGGTGAATCCACGAGACGTTGATCTGGAACGGGGCTTCGGACGCGGGCCCGGTGACCCGGAACCGGCGAAGCACCTCGGTGCCAGGGTCCACGCCGAGAAGCTTGGCGACGCGGGGATCGTCCAGGCGGGCCGGTGCGCTGACGGCCTCGCCGTGGCGAACCCACACCTCCTGGCTGCTGGCCGAGGGGAACGAGTAGCCGGTTGCCTGCTCGTTGCGTTTGACCAGGTCACCGCGTGGTCGACGGGGACGCATAGTGCCGTACCGAACGGCGATGCCCCGGCCTTGGACGGCCCACACATAGCCCTCTGTCTCAAGAAGGGCGATGGCCCGACCGATGGTGTCGCGGTTGGCGTCGTACTCGGCGGCGAGGTCGTTAAGGGTCGGAAGCCGCGCGCCTGGCGCCCACTCCCCGGCTTCGATCCGTTCTCGGATCTTGGACGCGATGCCCAAGTAACGCGAGTGCACCACCACGTCAACACCCCTCGATTGTCCCAGGATAATCCTTGACCTTCGGTCAGATTGTCCCCACACTATCGTCATGCAATTGTCCCAGGACAATCTCGGGCTTGACGGGGTAGGTGCTGCCCCTCGTGGAGAACCAGAGGAGTTGCGGCCGTTGAGTGAGTCGCCGATGCCCGAGATTCCGGAGGTTGTCGTGGCGCAGGTGCCGCAGGTCTTCGTTCTCATCAGAGACGAGAAGGCTGTTGGCTACCTCTTCGACCTGCCGTCCGGAGCAGTGGCCATCCTCGATGGTGCGAGGGAGATCTTCCAATCGGGCTCCTTGGAGGAATTCACCAGGTTCTTCGGCCCCTTGCTGGGGCTGGACGTCGCGAAGGTCAGGCAGGACATCTAGTACCAACGCCGCACGTCGGCGTGCCCGGGTGGCCCGCTCCCTCTGTTGAGGGACAGGGCTCGCTTCCTGAGGGGAGGTGACAGGGTTCGACGGCGCGGATGGTGGGTTTCATGAGGACGAAGCCATGACCCCTACCTCGGCCGGTCCGAGTTGGACGCCAGCCGTGCACACAGGAGTCGAACCGGTGAGCAGGTTCGCTCTCGTCGCAGTGGGGCGTCGGGCTGCTGGTGGCTTCGGCGTCGTACTTCACGTTGACCAGGGCCCCTTGTTCGCGGGGTGCCGTCAGTGCAGAGCCGGTGGTAACTGTTTAGCTCGACGGGGGAGCACCGATGACGAAGCATGCTGTCCGGGCGGCCCGGATGTTCGACGGCGAGCGGCTGGTGGACGGTGGGGTGCTGCTCCTGCTGGATGGCGGTCGCATCACCGACGTGCGGCGAGGGTGGATCGAGGCGCCGGAGGGCTGGCCGGTGCGTGAGCATCCGGACGGCACCCTGCTGCCTGGCTGGATCGACGCGCATGTGCACCTGTGCGCCGATGCCGGGCCCGACGCGCTCGGCCGGCTCGCCGAACGTCCTGAGACGGACCTCGACGCGGTCGTCGAGGCGTCCCTGCGCGCGCACCTGGCGGCCGGTGTCACGACCGTCCGGGACCTGGGTGACCGCCGCGGTGCCGTGCTGCGGTGGCGGGACCGTAAGGTGCGCGACGACCTGCCCACGGTGGTCGCGTCGGGCGCGCCGATCACCAGCGTCGGCGGGCACTGCTGGTGGATGGGGGGCGAGGCGAGCGGCGTCGACGGGATCCGCGAGACCGTGCGTCGGCAGGCGGCGGCCGGCGCCGACGTGGTCAAGGTCATGGCCAGCGGTGGAGTGTTCACTCCCGGCACCGACACCACCCGGCCGCAGTTCACCGACCAGGAACTGACCGCCGCGCTGACCCAGGCGCACGATCTCGGCCTGCCGGTGACCGCGCACGCGCACGCGCTGAGCGCCGTCGAGCAGGCTCTGCGCCTCGGCGTCGACGGCATCGAGCACTGCACGTGTGTGACCGCGTCCGGCGCCCAGGTCCCCGACGAACTCGCGGCTCGCCTGGCCACGTCCGGGGTGGCGGTCTGTGCCACGCTCGGCACCGATCCCGCCGTGATCACGCCGCCGGAGGTGGTGGAGATGGCCGCGCGAGCCGGGCTCAGCGAGGCCGCGCTGCGCGCCGCCGCCGCCACCCTGCACCGGGCCGGGGTCCGCCTGGTGGCCGGTTCGGACGCGGGCCTCGGCCCCGCGAAGCCGCACGGGATCCTGCCGGAGACGCTCGTCGAGTACGTCGCGAGTGGCATCCCCGCGACCGCAGCCCTGGCCGCGGCGACCTCCGTCGCTGCCGAGGTGTGTGGCCTGGGGCGGCGCAAGGGCCGCGTCCGCGCCGGCTTCGACGCCGACCTGCTGGTCGTGGACGGCGACCCGACGCGCGACATGACGGTGTTGCGCCGACCGCTTGCCGTGTACCGCGCCGGGGCGGTGCCGGAAAACATGATCTAGCCGCG
This sequence comes from Micromonospora sp. WMMD710, assembly GCF_029626045.1. Classification (NCBI taxonomy): domain Bacteria; kingdom Bacillati; phylum Actinomycetota; class Actinomycetes; order Micromonosporales; family Micromonosporaceae; genus Micromonospora; species Micromonospora sp. WMMD710. The sequence goes on from NZ_JARUBD010000001.1 coordinate 1,602,084, forward strand.
ACTGATCGATCGTGATCTTATGCGGACCAGTGATCCGTAACACCGTGCAAATCCTCGATTAACCGTCGACGGCTTAGGTGGGGGAGCGCTCCCATTCGCGGATCGCGATCGATGCGGACAGCTCCACAAGGGGCGATCGAGAGGAGACTCGTGGCTACACGCACGAGCGGCAACAGGCTGCGAAGACTAGCGCTACCGACGCTGGTCGTCGCCATGATCACCGGCACAACCGGTGTCGCGGGACCGGCCTCGGCGGCCCCCGGTGAACGGCCCGGCACCAGCGGCCCGGGCTACTTCTCCGCCGGGTCCGACCGGAAGGTCACCCTGACCGACGGGGCCGATCGGCGCCCCGACAGCGACCACGCGGACAGCCCGAAGTCCGCTGTGGACGCGACCGGATCCGGCGTGTACATCGTCGAACTGGCCGAGGACCCCCTGACCACGTACGTCGGCGGGACCTCGGGGCTGACGCGGACCCGTCCGGCGCCCGGCACCCGGCTGGACGTGACGTCGGCGCCGTCGCAGGCGTACCGCCGCCACCTCGACGCGCAGCGGACCGCCGTCGCCACGGCGGTCGGCGTCCACGTCACGGCGGCCTACACCGCCGCCTTCAACGGGTTCTCGGCGACGCTGACCGCCCAGCAGGCGACCGCGTTGCGGGCGGACAAGCGGGTCCGTGCCGTGACCGCGGCGCAGGCGCTCGGCACCCGCTCGACGTCGGCCCTCGCGACCACATCGGCCCCCGCCACGTCGGCCCCTGCCACGTCGGCCCCCGCCACCGCGGCCGGGCCTGACCCGTCGGCGGCGGGCCACACCCCCGAGCCGCCCAAGCCGGTCACGCCAGGTCCCGCCACCGGTGCGGGCCTGGTGATCGGCGTCCTGGACACCGGCATCTGGCCGGAGAGCGCGTCGTTCGCCAAGAAGATGCCGGCTCCCGCCAACTGGCACGGCACCTGCCAGACCGGGGTGGCCTTCGTGGCCGAGCACTGCAACGGCAAGATCGTCGGCGCCCGGTACTTCGCCGACACGTGGCTCGCCGGCGGTGGCTCGGTGCCCGAGGGCGAGTTCCTGTCCCCCCGCGACGCGGCCGGGCACGGCACGCACACCGCGTCCACGGCGGCCGGTCTGCCGGTCTCGGACGTCACGATCGACGGTCGGCGCTTCGACCCGATCTCCGGAGTGGCGCCGGACGCCCAGATCGCCGTCTACAAGGTGCTCTGGGGTGGCATGGGCTACGACGCCGACATCATCGCCGGCATCGACGCCGCCGTCGCCGACGGCGTGCAGGTCCTGAACTTCTCGATCGGCTCGCAGCTCGGCGACTGGGAGGCCAACACCCCGATCGGCATGGCCTTCCTCAACGCCACCCTGTCCGGGGTGTTCGTGGCGGCGTCGGCGGGAAACACCGGCATCGTGAGCGGGGCCATCAGCAACGCGGCACCCTGGGTGACCACGGTCGGCGCGGCGGTGACCAACCTCGACGAGGCGACGCTCAAGCTGGGTGACGGCACGAAGCTGGTCGGCGGCTCGCTGGACGCGTTGCCCGGTGGCGGCTCGCGGCCGTTGGTCTTCGGCGAGCAGGCCGGCTCGCCGGACCTGGGTGCGGTGTACTGCGAGCCGGGCAGCCTCGACGCTGCCAAGATCAAGGGCAAGGTGGTCGCCTGCGCGCTGAACGACACGTTCGGCTCCGCCGCCGAGGTCAAGGCCAAGGGCGGGGCAGCGATGGTGCTGTTCGACCCGGTCGGCAACTACCGGGTCAACTCCATCTACAACTTCCCGGTGGTGTACCTGCCGACCGAGAAGCAGGCCGGCACGGTGTTCAACTACCTGATGCGCCACCCCACCGACGCGACGGTGTCCGTGCGGGCCGGCGGTGACGGCTCCAGCGTCCCGGGCGTACCCAGTGTCGCCGACTTCTCCTCCACCGGCCCAGACAAGGTGACCTACGGCGTCTTCAAGCCCGACCTGGTCGCCCCGGGATCGGACATCATCGCCGCGGTCTCACCGGCGGGCAACTTCGGGCGGCAGTACGACGCGTACTCGGGCACCTCGATGGCGTCGCCGTACGTGGCCGGCGCGGCAGCGGTCCTGCGTGCCACGCATCCGGACTGGTCGCCGGGCCGGGTCGCCTCGGCGCTGCGGACCACCGCCACCGACACCGTCGGCACCACCAACCCCCTGGACCAGGGCAGCGGCTTCATCAACCTGGCCGGTGCCACCGACCCGGGACTGGTCATCGAGCCGACCGCGGCGGAACTGGTCGCCTTCAGCGAGACGGCCCAGCCCGACGGCAAGGAACTCAACCTGCCGGCCATCTCGCTGCGCGAGTACGACGGCACCCGCCCGGTGACCCTCACCCGCACCCTGACCAACGTGGGCAAGGCGCGGGAGACCTACCGGTCGTCGGTGTCCGGCCTGAAGGGCATGAGGGTCACCGTCACGCCGGCGTCGGTGACGCTGGCGCCGGGCGCGTCCGCGACGGTGACCATCACGGTGAGCCGGGGCAGCGCCCCCTGGGACCGGTACGTGACCGGGTCGATCACCTGGCGCGGCAAGGCCCACAGCGCCCGGATCCCGGTCGCCGCCCGTCCGTGGGGGATCACTGCCCGGCCATACGGGGACGACGGCGAGGAGTTCGGCCGGATGGCCAACGGCGCGTTCGGCTACGTCCAGCCGGGCTTCACCGGGCCACTCGCCGGTCGCAGCACCGGTTACACGCCGATGCGGCGCACGTCGTACTCGATGCCGGCCGGCGTCTACGGCGGCGTGTTCGACCCGAAGGCGTCCGGGGTGAAGAAGGTCGACTTCACCGTGCCGGCGAACACCGCCGGCATCGTCGTCGAGGCCAACACCGAGGACCCGAACACGAACCTCGACCTGTACCTGTACAAGGGCGACACCCTGATCTACAGCAGTGACAGGTACTGGACCAGCGCGGAGCAGGCGTACAAGTTCCTGCCCGAGCCGGGGCGTTACACGGCCTACGTGTTCGCGCAGGTGCCCGGTGGCCCGGTCGTCGACTTCGAACTGAAGCACGCCATCATCGGTCGTAACGCCACGTATTCACCCGCCACGCTGACGGTGCCCTCCACGACGGAGCGCGGTCAGAGTGTCAACTTCACGTTGAAGCCGAACAAGCCGCTGGCTGAGGGCGACTTCTGGGCGTACACCGAGTGGAGCACCAACGGGGCCGTGGTCCCGGGCAACCTCGTCTACACCCAGCAGAGTTCCTGGGAGTAACGCAGAACGGGTGTGGGGCGGTGCCGATGGGCACCGCCCCACATCCCGTCGTCCCCCTCACCTCCCCCGGGCAGTTCCCCGCGACGCCTCAGCGGGGCCGATCAATACCCGCCGGACGGATCGACGCCAACGGCGGCGCAGGCGGGCCTGGTCCCGGCCGTGAACGACCACGGCAACGCCTTCGGCGGCCAGCACCGCGGCGATCTCCGCGCCGAGACCGCTGCTCGCGCCGGTAACCAGAGCGCGCTTGCCGGCAAGCTGCAAATCCATCGGTCTTCCCCCGTCAATTCCGGAAAGGGCCGGGCCAGTGCGCGACGCCGTAACGGACTGTGACTCGCAGATAATGGACCGGCAAGTCCAAAAACTGTGGCGGACGAGCCTCTGTCGGCACCTCTCGCGAGCCTGGTCGAAACGCGGTCAGCGAGGTTCGACCGGGACAACTCTGCCCGACCTGACGCAGATCTTGGACAGTTTCCGTTACGCGAGAACGGAAACTGTCCAAGATCTACGTTGCTGGCCCGTTCAGTGAACAAATCCGCAGTGCCGACCGGTGGCGGGCGGTGGGACAAACCCGCCCGCCACCGGCCCGCGCGGTCAGGTGACTGTGATGGTCAGGTTGAGCGAGCGGGTCTGCCCGCTGGTGTAGGTGGTCGTCACCCGGGCGGTGTAGGTCCCCTTGCGCGGGTAGCTGTGACTCGTCGACCGCAGTGTCGCACCGTGCGTGATGGCGCTGTTGTCGCCGAAGTCCCACGCGTAGTCGGTGATGCTCTGCCCGGCCGGCGCCGTCGCGGTGGCGGTCAGCGTCGTGGTCAGCGGTGCGGTGCCGCTGCCCGGGCTGGCCGCGATGGTGAGCGTCCCACCCGGCTCCTGCTTGACACCGGCGCCGTTGAATCGCAGCCAGTCCAGCGAGAGCAGGTCCGGTGTGCCGCCGACCTGGGCGGTGTTGACGAACCTCGCGTACAGGGTGGTGGTGCCGGTGGGCTTGTTGGTCAGGGTGACGGTGGGGGAGACCAGGTTGTCCCACCCGCCGGTCGAGCCGATGCTGGCCGTGCCGATCAGGGTGCCGGTGGGTGAGCCGGTCCGCAGTTCGATGGTGCCGCCGAGGCCACCGTTGGTCACACCGAGCGTCACCGAACCGATGTTGCGCAGGTCCACCGGCCCGTACGCCGCCCAGTCGTTGTGGTCGACGTCGCCGAGCCGCCTGCCGGCGCGGGCGGTGGCCCGGTCGTTCACGGTGAGGCCGGACTGGGCGCTGAAGTGCTCGGCCTCCTTGCTCTTGGGCTGCAACTGTGCCCGGGTCGAGCCGGTCAACGCCGGTACGCCGCCGGCCGCGCCGCCGTCGGTGTACTGGGCGGTGACGACGGTGTAGAGGTTCTGCCCGGGGCCGTGCCCGTCACCCGCGTCGGCCTCGGTGGCGAGCAGCCCCGAGCAGCCGGTGTAGACGTCCAACGGGTGGGCGTGCGAGTCGTGGCCGAGTTGCGTCTGGACGGTCACCTTGGCGCAGTCGATGGTGGCGTCCTCCGGGTCGGTCACCGTCACCGTGTACGGGATCTTGTCGCCGAAGTCGAAGAACCCGCCGTCGGGCACGGTGATGGTCACCGTCGGTCGGGTGTTGCCGACCACCACGTCGGTGACCGCGCTGGCGGTCAACCCGTTACCGCTGTTGCGGACGGTCAGCCGGGCGGTGTGCTTCCCGGCCGACGAGTAGGTGTAGGTGGGGTTCGCCGCGGTCGAGTCGGTGGTGCCGTCGTTGGTGAAGTCCCAGGCGTAGCTGAGCGCCGTGCCGTCACCGGCCGCCGTGCCGGCCGAGGAGAAGGTGACCGTGAGCGGCGCGCGCCCGCTGTCCGGGGTGGCGGCGATCTTCGCGGTCGGCGGTCGGCCGTTGGCCACGTAGTCGATCCGGTAGATGCCGGCGCCGGCGTTGCTGCCGCCCCGCCCGCTGCCGGTGCCCTCGCCGAAGTCGATGACGTAGAGCGACCCGTCCGGGCCGAACTCCGCCTCGAAGGGCTGGATCCAGCTCATGTTGTCGAAGATCCCGTTTATCGACTGGAGGTCGCCCACGGCGGTGGGGCCGAAGCGCGCGTTGGTGAAGGTCTGCGCCGTCTTGTGGATCGAGAGCGTCTTGAACCACCTGCGGGTGAACTCGTAGGTGATCCACTTGCCCTCGAAGTACTCGGGGAACTTCGTGGTGCGGGTGTTGGCCGGGTCGTAGTCGTAGACCGGACCACTCATCGGCCCGCCACCGCCGGTGCCCACCTCGGGGAACTGGCTGGAGGCGGAGTACGCGTACCAGACCAGAGCCGACCGTGCCGCCGGCAGGGTGGTCAGGCCGGTGTTGTTGGGGGAGTTGTTGACCGGTGCGGAGCAGGTGAACTTTGCCCCGGAGGTGCTGGTGGCGTAGTTGTAGTCGTTGAACGCGATGTTGTTGCCCACGCAGTACGGCCAGCCGTAGTTGCCGGCCGTGGTGATCCGGTTGAACTCGACCGTCCCCTCCGGACCACGGTTGGGGTCGGCGGCCCGGGCGTCCGGGCCGTAGTCACCCACCAGCACCGCGTTGGTCTGCGGCTCGATGGTGATCCGGAACGGGTTGCGCATGCCCATCGCGTAGATTTCCGGCCGGGTCTTCGCGGTGCCGGCCGGGAACAGGTTGCCGCTCGGCACGGTGTACGTACCGTCGGCCTGTGGGGTGATCCGCAGGATCTTGCCGCGCAGGTCGTTGGTGTTGCCGGCGGTGCCCTGGGCGTCCCACGCGGCGCGGCCCGAGCGTTCGTCGATCGGGGTGTAGCCGCTGGACGCGAACGGGTCGGTGTTGTCGCCGATCGCCGCGTACAGGCGGCCGGCCGCGTCCATCGCCAGCGAGCCACCCATGTGCGAGTTGGCCCGGCCCTCACCGCGGAACGTGGGTACGGTCAGCAGCCGCTTCTCCGAGGAGAGCGCGACGCTGTTGTTCGCCACCGTGAACCGGGACAGGTTGAGCTGTTTGAGGGTCTTGTCCGACCAGAGCAGATAGACCCAGCCGTTGCTGGCGAAGTTGCGGTCCAGGGTCATCCCGAGCAGCCCGTCGGACTGGTCGGTCATCGCCGAGGTGTACGCGAAGTCGAGCAGCGTGGTGACCTGGAGGGTGTCGGAGTTGACCACCTTCAACGCGCCGGTGCGCTGGATGTAGTAGACCTTGCGGTCCGGGGCGATGGCCAGTTCGAACGGGTCGGCCAGGTTCTCGGTGACCAGCCCCACCCGCTCGAAGGTGCCGGTCTCGGTGGCCGAGCAGTCGCCGGCGACCGCGCCGGCGGCCCACTCGATGCCGTAGCGCAGGTGCTCCAGGAAGGTCGGCGTGCTGAACTGGGAGCTGGCGTGCCCGCCGGCGGTGAACCAGGACCGGCCGCCGTCGTAGCGCTGACACCAGGAGTACGCGTGGTCGACGCCCTCGTCCAGGCCGTTGATCCCGTCGCGCACCTTGATCTGCGCGAGGGTGTGCACGTTGCCGGTCGGGTTGGTCCGCCAGTTGTACCACTCCTCGCTCTGCTCCCAGAGCTCCGGCAGGTTGCGCGTCGACGGGTGCGCCCGGTCGAGCACCTTCACCCGGCCGGGGAACGTGCCGCCGGTGGCGGAGAAGTCGGGGTGGTAGTCGAAGATGGTGCCGACCAGGCCCTCGTACCACGGCCAGTCGCGTTCGCTGGCCGAGGCGGCGTGCAGGCCGGCCCAGCCGCCGCCGTTGCGGATGAACGTCTGCAACGCCGCCCGCTGGCTGGCGTTGAGCAGGTCGCCCGAGGCGGGGGTGGAGTTGGTGTTGTTGAACACCAGGGCGTCGAAGGTGGCGAGGTTGGCGTCGGTGAACGCGCCCGCGTCGGTGGTGGCGACCACCTCGAAGTTGTGAGTGGCGCCGAGCTGCTGGATCGCGGCGACGCCGGCCGGGATCGAGTCGTGGTAGAAGTTGGTGATCTTGGAGAAGACCAGCACCCGGAAGCGGGGGGCGGCCTCGGCGGGCAGGGCGGTGGTGGTGCTCACCACGGTGGCGATGGTGAGCAGGGCGAGGCAGATCGCGCGCAGGAATCGGGGCATGGGGGCGCTCCCTGTCGGACGGTAAGGGTCGGAAAGCGCTTTCTCGCTGCCGCATCACGGTACTGACAGCCAGTGACGACCGTCAATAGGCGCGGGTAAGCGTTTTCCTGGCGGACGGCGGCTGGCTGGCGCGGGGCCACCGCGTCGACGATCGTCGCCTACCATCGATGGCGGTCGACCTGGGGAGGTCACGTGACGACACCATCGGCTTCGAAGGCGTACGGGGCCCGAAACGCCGAACCGATCGACACCACCGTGGTGCACCCGGCCCGCCGCTACACCCGTGCCGGGCTGCGGTCCGCGGCGGCGGCCGGTGCCGCCGCCCCCCGCGATGACGGCCACCGCGACGATTCCCCATCCGATTGTTCTGCGCATGTTCTTCCTCCCGATCCGGCCGCGATCCCGCGGCTCTGCGTTACCTCCACGGTCAGCGATGCGGACGGAAGATCGATCCCCTCCGAGGGGGAAGGCGCTACCTCGCGTACGGGAAAACAGGCCGCCCCGCACCTGGCGACGGGACACCGGTTCGGTGGGCGACGGCGGTCGACGGCGTCGAGGATGGCCTGAAATTCGCCCAGGACGGGCGCCAGGTGTCGGCGGGGAGTGGCGCCAGGCTCGCGACGTGGTCGATGACCGCCCGCAGGCCGGGGTGTGGGTTCGTCCGGCGCAGGATGAGTGAGAGCGGGTACGCGATCGTCGGGTTCACGATCGGTATGCGGCGCAGGTCGTGGTTCGTCGGCCAGATGTACCGGTCGCGTGAGCCGACGAGGGTGGCCACGTCGGCGGAGTCCGCGAGGATGTCGAGCAGCACCTCGTTGCCGAAGTTCGGGCCGGCGGCGTCGATGCGGAGGTCGAAGGCGGTGGCGAGCTGGTCGTAGAAGTCCGCCCACTCGCTTCGCGGCGCGATGCCCGGCACCCAGATCCGGTGTCGACGCAGTTGGGCCGGTGTCAGCGTTCGCGCGGAGCCGAGCGGGTGCCGCGGGCCGACGAGAAGCTCCAGCGGAGAGTCGAACGCGTGGATCATCCGCACGTCACGCGGCAGCATGCCCGGGTCGGTGACCGAACGGAACGAGGCGTCGATCTCGCCCGCCTGGACGGCGGCGACCGCCACGCGCGGGTCGTCGACCCGGAGGGTCACCACGTCGAGGTCGGTCTCGGGATGCGAGCGCCAGTAGTCGTGCAGGACGACGGCCTGCGCCAAGCGCAGGCCGAGGACGTCGATCCGAAGGGCCCGCGACCCTGGCCGGATCGCGGCGATGCCGCGATCGACGCCGGCGACGATGTCCCGGGCGTGCGGGAGGAAGGCCTGGCCGTCGAGTGTCAGCTCGACCCCTCTGGGGGTACGCGTGAACAACCGGATGTCGAGTTCGCGTTCGAGGGCCGCGATCCGCTTCGACACGGCCTGTTGCGTCACGCCGAGTTCGTCGGCCGCGTGTTGCAGCTGCCCGAACTCGGCCGCGCGGACGAACGATCGCACCGCCTCGGTCTCCACCGACCCATTATGCCTGCGCACAACCGATGGTTGTGGCTCGCCCGGACGGTGGTTGTTTGATCACGTGCCCCTGCGAGCGGTGTGCTGCCCGGACCGAACATCGGTTGTCGCGAGGGGGGCGCATGCACGTGCGGTTGGGGCGCGATTTCGGTTGGCTGTGGTCGGCCTACGCCGTCAGCACGTACGGCACGTGGATCGCCTTCGGCGCGTTTCCGCTGATCGCGGTGCGCGTGCTGGACTCGTCGGCGTTCGCCGTGTCGCTCCTGGCGGCGGTGGGGCTCGCCGTCGCCGCGATCGTCGCGTTCCCGCTCGGACCCTGGGTGGAGCATCGGGCCAAGCGCCCGGTGATGATCGCGATGGACCTGGTCCGGTGCGCCGCGATGGCCAGTGTTCCGGTCGCGTACGCCCTCGGTCTGCTGTCCTACGGTCAACTGCTGGTTGTCGCGGTCATCTCCGGGACCGCGAGCATCGCCTTCGTGGCCGCCTCCGGCGCGTACCTGAAGCATCTCGTCGGCGGCGACCACCTCCTCGTGGCGAACGGGAGGTTCGAGGGCACGAACTGGGCGGCGACCGCGGCGGGCCCACCGCTCGGCGGCGTGTTCATCGGGTTGCTCGGCCCGGTCGTCACCGTCCTGGCCGACGCCCTGAGTTACCTGCTGTCCGCCCTCGCCGTCCTCCGCATCCGGGGAGGCGACGTCGCGTCACCCCGTGACCGTGCCACCCGGCTGCGACCCGTCGACCTTCTGCACGGCTGGCGGTTCATCCTCGGCGACCGCGTCCTTCGAGGTCTGTTCCTCAACTCGATCCTGGTCGGCGGCCTCATCATGGCCACCGCGCCGCTGCTGTCCGTACTCCTGCTGGGCCAGTACCACGTCCCGGCCTGGCACTACGGTCTCGCCTTCGGGATCCCGGCACTCGGCGGCCTTCTGGGCGCCCGGCTGTCCGCGCGCCTCGTCGCCCACCACGGCCGGCACCGGGTCATGCTCGTCTCCGGTTGGCTGCGCTCGCTCTTCCCCCTGGGCCTCGCGGTCGTCCGTCCCGGCATCCCCGGGCTCATCACCGTGATCGTCGTCGAGGGCCTGCTGATCACCTGCATGGGCATCTTCAACCCGATCTACGCGACGGAACGCCTGCACCGCACTCCGGCGGACCACACCGCCCAGGTCCTCAGCACGTGGAGTGCCATCGGCAAACTCGTCCAGGCCGCCCTGATGGTGATCGGGGGCGTCCTCGCCACACTCACCAGCCCGCTCACCGCGATCACCGTGTCCGGTGTCCTCCTGCTCGCCACCCCGCTGCTGCTGCCCAGGCGGCTACCCGTGCCCGTTCCTGAGCCGGCCGACGACGTCCGGGTCGCATGAGTGCACCAGACTGTGCGGATGCGCGAGGTCGGCATCACCAGCCTGTGCGGCCGGCACGCCTCGCCGCCCGCGCCGTCGTCCCCGCCCGCCCGAACCGAGGAGCCCGCCGGTGCACATCGGCCTCGCGACGAGCGCCGGTAGCGCCGGGCGGCCGAACGACGACTTCGTCGGCGCGGTCCCCGGAGCTGTCGTGCTGCTCGACGGTGCCGGCATCCCGGGAGCCGAGTCGCTGTGCTCCCACGGTGTCGCCTGGTACACCCGTCGTCTCGGCGACGCGCTGCTCGGCCAACTCTCGCGCGACGACGGGGCCGACCTCGCGGGCGTCCTCGCCACCGCCATCGGCGAGACAGCCGCCGAGCACTCCGACACCTGCGACATCGCGGACCCCGCGAGCCCGCAGGCCACCGTCGCTCTGGTCCGAGCCCATCGGGACCGCCTGGACTACCTCCTGCTCGCGGACTGCTTCCTCGTCCTCGACCAGGCTCACGGCGCCCCGCAGGTGCTCACCGACGAGCGCGAGGTGCTGGCCAGGCGCGACTGCTCCGCGCCCCTGGTGGGCGTTGCGTCCGGAACGCCGGAGTACGAGCGCGTCCGCGACTCCTGCGTCCAGGCGATACGTGCCCGCCGGAACCAGCCGGGTGGCTACTGGATCGCCAAGGATGATCCGCGTGCGGCGTGGGAGGCGGTGACCGGCAGCCGGCCCCTCGCCGACCTGAACGGCGTCGTGCTGCTCAGCAACGGTGCCAGCCGCATCGTCGACCCGTACGGGCTGGCCGACTGGCCCGGCGTCCTGGACCTGCTCGGCGTCGGCGGACCGGCGGACGTCATCAACCGCGTCCGGCAGGCCGAAACCCGGGCCGGCGGCCCCGATGCTCTGGCCCCGGACGACGCCACGGTGGCCCACTGCACGCGCCTGCGCCGCTGAGAGTCGGTCTGGCTCATCCGTCGGGCAGCACCGTCGCAGAGCGCGCGACGTGATGCTCGATGCCCGCGCCCGTCACCGACCGCGACCCGGCCGCCCCCGTGACGTCCTGCTCGGAGAGGGCCGTGTGCCTACCCTTACGTCGAGCCACAGGGCGGCCAGCCGGCTGTCCGCAACCGCCCGTCGGATGCGGATGTACCAGTCGCCGGGGTAGTCGATGGTGAACCGCAGGAACGCATCCCTGCCGCGAACGCGCTCCCGGGTCTGCGGCATCTCGTAGACGACGTCGCCGGCGAGCAGGTCGGCCGGCCCGGGCCAGTCCCGGTACTTCAGACGATCGACGTCGTCGTGCGCGGTCTGCCGGGTCGCGGCGGTGTCGTTAACAGCGTGGAAGCTACCGTCCGCCTGCGACATCGGGCGCGCCGAAGCGAGGTCGGGGTGACGGGCGTGCGGCAGCCGCCGGCGTGCCCACGCCCTGGCGGAGGAGTCAGCTCAGTGTGGCCGCCTTGCGGAGCAGCACCGAGCGCTCGCGCTGGTTGGCACACAACCGGGCCGCCAGCTCCAGTTCGGCGCGCGCCTCCGATAGCCGGCCGAGGCGGCTCAGCAGCTCACCGCGTACGGCCGGGACCAGGTGCGAGTCGGGGAGCTGGTTCGAGGCGATCAGCTCGTCCACGATGGCCAGGGCCTGCGCCGGCCCGGACGCCATGGCCACGGCGACCGCCCGGTTGAGCGCGACCACCGGCGAGGGCGCGACCCGGCCGAGCGCGTCGTAGAGCAGCACGATCCGGTCCCAGTCGGTCGCCTCGACCGAGGGCGCCGACGCGTGCACGGCCGCGATCGTGGCCTGCAGGCCGTACGGGCCGAGGCCGCGGGTGGATGCCCTGGCCAGCGCGGCCAGCCCTCGCCGGATCGCCGAGCGGTCCCACACCCTGCGGTCCTGGTCCTCGAGCAGGATCGGCGTGCCGTCCGGGCCGGTCCGGGCCGGGAAGCGCGCCGCCGTCAATTCGCACAACGCGAGCAGGCCATGCACCTCCGGCTCGTCCGGCTGGAGCGCGGCCAGCGTGCGGGTCAGCCGGATCGCCTCGTACGCGAGGTCGGGGCGCAGCAGGTGATCGCCCGCCGTGGCCGTCGACCCCTCGGTGAAGATCACGTAGAGGACGCTCAGCACGCCGCCCAGCCGTGCCCGGCGCTCGCCGGCCGGCGGCACCTCGAACGGCACCCCGGCCGCGGCGATCGTCTTCTTGCCCCGCGTGATGCGGGACTGCACGGTCGGGACGGGTATCAGGAACGCGCGGGCGATCTCCTCGCTGGAGAGGCCGCCGACCACGCGCAGGGTCAGCGCCACCCGGGCCTCGCGGGAGAGCACCGGGTGGCAGCTGACGAACATCAACGCGAGGACGTCGTCGTCGATCCGGTCGGGGTCGATCTCCTGGTCGACCACGGGGTCGGCGGCGAGCAGCGCGTATCGGGCCTGCAGGGCGGTCCGGCGGCGGATCGCGTCGATCGCCCGCCGCCGGGCCGTGGCCATCAGCCAGCCGGCCGGATTGGCCGGAGAGGCACGCGGCCACGACACCAACGCCTCGGCGACCGCCTCCTGGGCCGCGTCCTCGGCCAGTCCGAAGTCGCCGGTGAACCGGGTCAGCGCGGCGACGATCCGGGCCGACTCGATCCGCCAGACGGCCTCGACGTCGGCCGTACCCATCAGACCTGGCCGTTGCTCTCGCTGCCCGGCGGGACCTCGTCGGCCTCGGCCACCCGCCGGACCTCGATCTTGGAGCCGCGGACCGCCGGAACCCGCGTGGCCCACTCGACCGCCTCCTGCCTCGTGGCGACATCGAGCAGGAAATAGCCACCGAACAGTTCCCTGGTCTCGCCGTACGGCCCGTCCGTGACCAGCGGCGCCTCGCCGCTGAAGTCGACCACGACGCCCTGGCCCGGGTCGTCGAGCCCTTCGGCCGCGACCAGCACCTCGGCCTTCATCATGTCCTCGATGAACCGGTGGGTCCGGGCCATCATCTCGTCGAGACTGGCCATCATCGCCGCGTTCGTCTCATCGGTGCCCCGCATGATCAGCAGGTACTTCGGCATCGCGTTCTCCTCGTCCGGCGGGGCCGACCCTCGGCCCTCGCACCCCCACGTCGAACGAGCGGCTCGCGGATCGACACGGCCCCGGAATAATCTCGCCGCGGCGTGCGGCTCGCCGCCCGCCACGCCGACCCGCGCGTCACCGCGCGCCGCTGCGGGTCCTGCGCTCGTGGGCGATGCTCACCGCTCGCGGTGCGGTGGTTAGCCTGCCGTCATGGCGAGTGCGGAACTGGATGAGCTGATCGTCGCGGACGCCGAGGCGCTGCGCGCGTGGTTGTCGGACCACCACGACACGTCGCCCGGCGTCTGGCTCGCCCTGACCAAGAAGGGCGGCACTGTCACGACGCTGACCTGGCAGCAGGCGGTCGACGAGGCCCTGTGTTTCGGGTGGATCGACGGGCAGGCCCGTAAACGGGACGAGGAGTCGTCCTGGATCCGGTTCACCCCTCGCCGGCCCCGCAGTTCCTGGTCGCAGCGCAACGTCGCCCACGTGGCCCGGCTGGAGGAGCAGGGGCGGATGCGGCCCGCGGGCCGCGCCGCGGTGCAGGCCGCGAAGGCGGACGGGCGGTGGACGGCCGCCTACGCCCCGCCGTCGGAGGCCGAGGTGCCGGCCGACCTGCTCGCCGCCATCGCCGCCGACCCCGCCGCCCAGGCCATGTTCGACGTGCTCACCAAGACCAACCGCTTCGCTCTCATTTACCGCCTCAATGCCGTCAAGCGGGCGCAGACCCGCGAACGGAAGATCGGCGAGTTCGTCGCCATGCTGGCCCGTCACGAGACGATCTACCCGCAGAAGGCCAGGCCCTCCCCGTGAGCGGGGCGCACTGCTCGGCCGTGCTGCCCGACGGTGGCGGAGTTCAACCGCCCGCTTCCGTCAGGCCAGCGGCACCTGCGCCGACCGGTCTCCGTCGCCGGCCGCGCGGGCGCCCTCGGGCGCGGTGATCGGGGCGGTGATGATCCGGCTGGGCAGCACCGGCGCGTCGCGCCCGGTGCCCCGCCGGTCGTCACCGCCGGACGACTGCTCGTGGTAGTCCTGCTCCACGTTGACCGACCAGACGTCGTGCGCGCTGCCGGTGGCGATGTTCTCCACGGTGAGCATCGCGGTCAGCATCGAGTGGTCCTGGTTGTTGTAGCGGTGCATGCCGTTGCGCCCCACCGGGTGCACGTTCGGCACCGCCTCGGCCAGCCAGGCCCGGATGACGTCCACATTGTGCTGGTAGCGCTCGTCGTACACCGGGTAGGCCTTCGGCATGCGCACGACGTAGCCGGCCTCCACCACGCCGGGCCGGACCAACCCCAACCGCTCCAGCTCCGCGGTGGCCAGCGCCACGAGGTCGGCATTCGGGGTACGCCACATCTCGTCGTCCTCGAACACGAAGTACTCCAGGCCGAGGCAGGTGCGGCCGTCCTTGACGAGGTACGGCGACCAGGAGCCGAAGTTCTGGATCCGGCCCACCCGCACCCCCGGGTCGTGCACGTAGATCCAGTTGTCCGGGAACGAGAACTCCGCCGGCACCACCAGCGCGACCGTCAGGAAGTCGCGGTAGCGCAGATCGGCGGCGCAGGCCAGCACCTGCGGCGGTGCCGGCGGGCGCAGCGCGGTCACCAGCTCCGAGATCGGCATGGACGAGATCACGTCGTCGGCCGCTTCGGTGCGCTGGCCGCCCGCACCGTCGACCGTCACGCTGATCGCCCGCCGCCGCTTCGGGTCGCGGTGCACGGTGGTCACCCAGGTGCCGGTGGACAGCTGCCCGCCACGCTTGCGGACCTGCTCGGCGCAGCGCTCCCACATCATCCCCGGCCCGAACTTCGGGTACTGGAACTGCTCGATCAGGCTGGTCACGTCCGTGCGGCGGCGGCCGGGCAGCAGCGCGTTGCGGATCGCCGTGGCCAGCGACAGGTTCTTGATCCGCTGCGCGGCCCAGTCGGCCTGCAACCGGTCCGCCGGCATCCCCCAGACCTTCTCGGTGTACGTCTTGAAGAAGATCGAGTACAGCCGCCACCCGAACCGGGCCGACACCCAGCCCTCGAAGTGCGACTGGTCCCGTGGCGGGCGCAGGCGGGCCCGCGCGTACGAGCCCAGGCACCGGGCCGCCTCCGGCAGCCCGAGGTTGCGCAGCGCGTTCACCGCGCTGAGCGGGTAGTTGAACAGTGCGCCCCGGTAGAAGATCCGGCTCATCCGGGGCCGGGTCAGGAAGTCCTCGTCCGGCAGGATCTCGTGCCAGAACGCCTCGACCCGGGGCACCTTCGTGAAGAACCGGTGCCCGCCGATGTCGAAACGCCAACCGTCGCGCTCGACGGTCCGGCTGATCCCGCCGACCACCTCGTCGGCCTCGAAGACCCGGACCGGCCGGCCGTGCCGGAGCAGCTCGTACGCGGCGGTGAGCCCTGCCGGGCCCGCGCCGATGACTACCGTGCCGTGCTGCTCGCTCATGCCGCCGTACTCCCTGGTCACCGCGATGGTTGAGGCGCGCCGCGTACCCGTTGTGCCCGGAATGTCACCTCCCGGTCGTGGTGATTTCCGCTCCGGCGGGGCGTGCGGCGGCGTACAACCAGAAGGGCGACACCCCCGCGCGGCGGGTGGGCCGGGGGAGCGGGGCGGATGCACGGGTGGCGGCGCGGCGCGGCGGCGCTGGCCACCCGGCTGACCGGTGCGGGCCTCGCCGGCGCCCGGCTAGCCCGGCGGGTGCCGGCACCCTGGCCGTACGTGATCGGCCTGTTCGTCGGCGCGAAGGTGCTGCTCACCCTGGTCGGGTTGCTGGTACTGCACGCCTGGGACGGCGTTCCCGGCGCCCCACCGCCCGACGAGGCGGTGATGTGGGCGCAGCAACGGGACGTGTCCGGGCACCGGTGGATCTCCTTCTGGTTCGCCTGGGACGCGCTGCTCTACCTGCGGCTGAGCGAGCTGCCCCTGACCGGGCGGCCGTGGGGAGACTTCGGCTTCCCGCTGCTGTATCCGTTCCTGGCCCGGCCGGTCGGCGCGCTGCTCGGCGGCGACAACGCCCTGGCCCTGCTGCTGATCAGCAACGTCGCGTTCCTGCTGGCCCTCGCCTACGGCTACCGGCTGGCCGGGCTGCTGCTCGGCGACGCGGACGCGGCCCGCCGGTTCACCCGGTACCTGGTGCTGCTGCCGACCGCGTTCCTGTTCCAGGCCGCGCTGACCGAGTCGCTCTTCGTCTGCCTCGCGCTCGCGGCGTTCTACCACGCCGAACGACGGCAGTGGCTGCTGGTCGGCGTGCTCGGCTATTTCCTCGCGATGAGCCGGTCCGTCGGCCTGCTCGTCGCACTGCCCCTGGCGCTGGTGCTGCTCCGCCAGCACGACTGGCGGCTCGGCCCGCGCGCGCTGCTCGGGTACCTGCGCACCGGCTGGCCGTTGCTGCTGCTGCCCGCGGGATGGTTCACCTTCATGGCGTTCTGTCGCTGGCGGGGCGGCGACTGGTTCGCCTACCAGCACGCCCAGCGGACCGGGTGGGGGATCGAGGTGCAGAACCCGGTGCCGGTGCTGCTGGGCGGCCTGACCGGGGAGCCGCGCGACGCCGCGCGGGTGTGGTTCGCCGTGGCCGTGCTGGGCGTGCTACTCGCCGGGTTCCGCCGCCGGGAGCTGCCGTACCTGGTCTACGGCGTCCTCATGGTGCTGGTGCCGCTGTCGATGGGCCCGGCGGTCTACAAGAGCCTGCTGCGGTACCTGCTGGCCGCCTTTCCGGTGGCTCTGGTGCTGGCCCGCTGGGCCCGCCGCGCCAGCGTCGACGTGTGGCTGACCGCGGCGTTGGCCGTGGTGCAGGGCGCGCTGTTCGTGCTCTGGCTCAGCTACTGGACCCACATGATCATCTGATGGGGGTCGCCGGGGCGTGGCCGGCCGGCCTGTGCGAGCCTGTCAGCCGTTGACGCACGCGCACCTTCGTGGAGGCCCGGTGTTCGCCCTGCCGCTGACCGAGGACGTCGAGCTGCGCCCGCTGGAGCCGTGGCGGGCCGAGGAGTTCCTCGCCCACCTCGACCGGGCCCGCGAGCACATCCGGCCCTGGGTGTCGCCCTCGTTCGTCGCCACCGAGCTGCCCTCGGCCCGCGCGGTGTTGCAGCGGTACGCGGACCGCTGGGCCGACGACGCCGGCGGCATCTGGGGGCTGTGGTGGCGGGGCACGCTGGTCGGCGGCGTCATGCTCGTGTCGTTCGACGTCGCGCTGGGCGTCTGCGAGGTCGGCTGCTGGGTGGAGCCGGCGGCGCAGGGCAGAGGCATTGTCGCGCCGGCGGTCCGCACGATCGTCGACTGGGCCGTGCGCGAACGCGGCATCCACCGCGTGGAGTGGCGCACCAATGCCCGCAACGCCCGCAGCAGGGCCCTCGCCGGCCGGCTCGGCCTGCGCCTCGACGGCACGCTGCGCCAGCTCTACCCGAGCCCGGACGGGCGCATCGACCTCGAGGTCTGGTCGGTGCTGGCCGACGAGTGGCTGGCCCCGCCTTCCGCCCCGGCGCCGACCGTCCACTGACGACGGCGGATTTCTGTCGTACCCGAGCGGCACCATGCATCCATGGCCGTCCCCGCGCTCACCCCGCACCCCGACCCGCCGCGTTCCGTGCCGCTGCGCGAGGCGCGCACCCGGTTCAGCCAGCTCGTCGCGCTGGCCGAGTTGACCGACGCGGTCACCGTCGTCACCCGCGACGGCGATCCCCGTCCGGTCGCCGCGATCGTCCCCGCCGCGGCCGCCCGCAGCGGCGCACAGGCCCGCGCCGACGCTGATCGGCTCGCCGCGGTCACCGCCGGCTGGGCCCGCCGCCTCGACGAGCAGCACCGGCGCAGCAGCCAGCGCCATGCCGCCGAGCTGGGCGCGGTCCGCGCGGCGCTGGCCGAGGCGTGGGCCGAGCTGGACCGCCGAGTCGTCCCGGGCAGCGACCCGGGGCTGGCCCGGCTGCGCGCCGCACACGCGGACCTGCTCGCCGGCTGACCGCCCGCCGCCCCGCTGCCCGCCGGGGCCGGCTGCGCTCGGGCGGGCCCTCGCGGCTCGGGCTCCAGCGGGCCTCGTGGACTCGCGGCTTCGCGCCTTCGCGGGCTTCGCGGGCTTCGCGGGCTTCGCGGGCTTCGCGGGCTTCGCGGGCTTCGCGGGCTTCGCGGGCTTCGCGGCGAGCGTGTGGCGGGGCGTCAGGTCGTGGCCGGGTAGGCGTGCGTCTCGGCCGCCTTGACCGCCACCCAGACCCGCTGACCGGGGATGAGCCGCAGCCGGGCCGCCGCGGCCGGCGTGACGTCCGCGGCCACCCCGATCGGCCCGTCCAGCTGCACCCGCACGTTGTCGCCGTGGCGCTGGACACCGGCGACGGTTCCCGCCCAGCTGTTGCGCGGGCTGCCCTCCGGTCGGGCCGGATGCAGGGCCACCGCCGCCGGGCGGAACGCCACGAACGCCTCGCCGTCCAGCCGGTCGGCGACGGTGAGCGTCAGATCCGGCGCGACGCGTACCCCGTACCCGTCGGCTCGGCCCCGGTAGAGGTTCAACCCGACCAGCCGGGCCACGTAGTCGGTGCGGGGGCGGGCGGTGACACTCGGCCCGTCGCCTTCCTGCACCACCCGCCCACCCTCGACGATGACCAGCCGGTCGGCCAGCGCCAGCGCGTCCAGGGGGTCGTGGGTGACCAGCACGGTCGCCCCCAGATGCGCGGACAGATGCCGGTGCAGCTCCGCGCGGGTGTCCAGTCGGGTGCGGGCGTCCAGCGCGGCGAGCGGTTCGTCCAGCAACAGCAGCGCCGGCGCGACGGCCAGTGCGCGGGCCAGCGCCACCCGCTGCGCCTGCCCGCCGGACAACTGCCGGGGTCGGCGCTGCGCGTGCCCGGCCAGCCCCACCCGATCCAGCCAGTCCCGGGCCGTGGCCCGTGCCACCTGCCGGTCGACGCCGTGCCGGCGCGGCCCGAAGGCCACGTTGTCCAGGGCGCTCAGGTGCGGAAAGAGCAGGTAGTCCTGGAAGACCACGCCGATCGGGCGACGTTCGGTGGGCACCCAGCGGCCCTCCGCCGGCCGGTCCAGGTCGGTACCGTGGAGCGTGACGTGCCCGGCCGTGAGGGGATGCAGCCCGGCCAGCGCGCGCAACGCGGTGGTCTTGCCGGCGCCGTTCGGTCCGAGCAGCGCCACCACCTCGCCGGGGGCGACCCGCAGCGGCACGTCGAGCCGGAAGGCGCCCCGGTCGACGACGATCCGGGCGTCGAGCAGCGCGGTGCTCATGCGCTGGTCATCCAGCGGTCGCGCAGGGCGACCAGGATGCCCACCGAGACGACGAGCAGCACCAGGCTGAGCACGATCGCGGACTCCAGGTCGGTCTCCAACGCCAGGTACACGGCCAGCGGCATGGTCTGCGTACGGCCGGGATAGTTGCCGGCGAAGGTGATGGTGGCACCGAACTCACCCAAGGCCCGCGCCCAGCAGAGCACCGCCCCGGCGGCCAGTCCCGGCGCCACCAGGGGCAGCGTGACGTGGGTGAACGTGGTCCAGCGGCCGGCGCCCAGCGTGGCGGCGGCCTCCTCGTACCGGTGGTCGGCGGCGCGCAGCGCGCCCTCCACGGCGATGACCAGGAACGGCATGGCGACGAACGACTCGGCCAGCACCACGCCGGCGGTGGTGAACGGCAGGGTGACGCCGAACGTGGCGTCCAGCCAACCGCCGAACAGCCCCCGCCGGCCGAAGACCAGCAGCAGCGCCACGCCACCGACCACCGGAGGCAGCACCAGCGGCACGGTGACCAGTGCGCGGACCAACCGCCGGCCGGGAAACTCGACCCGGGCCAGCAACCAGGCCAGCGGCACCCCGAGCAGCAGGCAGAACACGGTGGCCAGCGTCGCCGTCTGCACCGAGAGCCGCAGCGCGGTCAGTGCTTCGGGCTCGGTGAGCCGCTGCGGCAGCGTCGTCCAGGGCGCCCGGAGCACCAGCCCGGCCAGCGGCAGGACGAGGAAGAGCAGCCCCAGCCCAGCCGGGATCAGCAGCGCCGCCGGCACCCGTCCGCGCCGCCGGGGTGCGGCGGTGTCGAGGGTACGACTCACGGCGCCTGGAACCCGGCGTCGGCGAGGACCGCCTGCGCCGGCGCGGAGCGGACGTACGCCACGAAGGCCCGCGCGCCGGCGGGGTTCGGCGCGTCCCGCAGCGCGGCGATCGGGTAGTCGTTGACCGCCCGCGCGGACTCGCCGAACTCGACGCCGGTCACGTCGGCGCTGGCCGCCCGCGCGTCCGTGCGGTACACCAGGGCCGCGTCGACCTCGCCGAGGCGCACCTTGGCCAGTGCGCCCTTGACGTCCTGCTCCAGGGTCACCGGCGTCAGCGCGACGCCGGCCGCGTCCAGGGCCGTCCGGGCCGCCGCTCCGCAGGGCACCTGGTCGGCGCAGAGGGCCACCTTCACCCCCGGGCGGGTCAGGTCGGCCAGCGCGGTCACGCCCTTCGGGTTGCCGTGCGGCACCGCGATCACCAGTTGGTTGCGGGCGAAGACGCTCGGCGTGCCGTCGGCGTTGCCGGCCTCGGTCACCGTGGCCATGTTCTTCGGCGCGGCCGAGGCGAAGACGTCCGCCGGCGCGCCCTGGTTGATCTGGTTGGCCAGGGCGGAGCTGCCGGCGAGGTTGAGGGTGACCGTGGTGCCCGGGTGAGCGGCCTCGAAGTCCTTCCCGATGCGGGTGAACGATTCGGTCAGCGAGGCGGCGGCGAACACCGTCACGGTGCCGGTGACCCGGCCGTCGGCGTCGGCGCTCCCGGACGGCGGGTCGCCGCCGCAGCCGGCCGTCGCCAGCACCGCGAACGCCGCCACGGCGGCCAGGGTCGTACGCCTGCCCCGCCCGCTCATCGGTCGGCGCCGGTCCGGGTCGGGGCGGCGGATGCGGCCCGCTCCACCACCACTGTGGTCGACTTGATCACCGCGACGGCCACCGAACCGACCCGCAGGTCGAGGTCGTCGACGGCCTCCCGGCTCATCAACGACACGACCCGGAACGGGCCGGCCTGGATGTCGACCTGGGCCATCACCGTGTCCTTGCGGACGTCGACGACGATGCCGCGCAGCCGGTTGCGCGCGGAGGAGAACCCGGTGCCGGCGTCCGGATCGGCGGCCTGGGCGCGGGCGAAGCCGGCCAGATCGACGCCGTCGATGATCCGGTGGCCGTGCTCGTCGCGCCCGGCGGGCAGCCGCCCGGTGTCCACCCAGCGGCGGATCGTGTCGGCGCTGACGCCGAGCACCTCGGCCGCCGCGCCGATCCGAAAGGTCGTCACCGGCTCACCTTAGCGCCGCAGGTGCGAGCGTTAAAGCACCGTTCCGGCCGCTTCTGCGTACTCGAATGGGCTTTTGGGTTTGCAGATGAGTGCGGCGGGGTGGGCCCGCCCCGCCGCGACCCGGTTCAGCAGTTGCGCAGCTCGGGGGACTGGTTGAGCAGTTGACCCCGGGTCGACACGAAGTTGCGGTAGCGCTCCCCGTCGACCGCCGACGGGCGGAACGCGGCGACGCGGTGGCAGTTCTGGAAGGCCAGGCGTACGCCGAAGTGCCGTTCCAGGCCGGCCCGGATGGCGTCGCTGGCCAGCGCCCGCAGCAGTTGGCCCCGGTCGGCGTCGGTGGGTGGCGGGACGACGTTGTCGGCCAGGTCGGCGTCGCCGGCCTCCAGGTCGGCCACCACCCGGCTGACGGTGGTCCAGGCGTACGGCAGGGAGTCGCGGACGCAGGCGATGAACGCCTCGTCGTCGACGGGGCCGCGTTCGGCGGCGTCGAGCAGGGCGGGCGGGACGGTGAGTGACATGGTTCTTCTCCTCCGCTTACAGCTAACGATTACCGTTTCCATTAACGGCGTCGGAGTGAGCACACCATGCCGGACGGGTGAGGTCAACGATGTCGCGGCGAGCCGCGCGAACGAGCGCAGCTCAGGGGCGGCGAGGGTGACCCTTGAGGTGCCGGCCCAGTTCGCGGGCGATCTCCCGGTTGGCGTCCCGCTCGGCCAGCGTCTGCCGCTTGTCGTAGGAGCGCTTTCCCTTCGCCAGGGCCAGCTCGACCTTGGCGAAGCCGTTCTCGAAGTACATCGACAGCGGGACCAGGGTCACCCCGCCCTCGCGGACCTTGTCCAGGATCCGGTCGATCTCCGCGCGGTGCAGCAGCAGCTTGCGGTTGCGCCGGGGAGCGTGGTTGGTCCACGTGCCGTAGGCGTACTCGGCGATGTGCAGGCCGTACAGCACGATCTCGCCGTCGCGCTCGTGCGCGAACGCGTCCACCAACGAGGCCCGCCCCTCGCGTAGCGACTTCACCTCGGTGCCGACCAGGACGATGCCCGCCTCGTAGGTGCGCAGCACCGTGTACTCGTGCCGGGCCTTCTTGTTCGAGGCGATCAACCGACGTTCGGGCTGCTTCGACGGGCTCACCCGGCGACGATATCCGGCCGGGCCTCAGCCGGTCGCCGGGCGGTCGGCGCGCAGCCGTGCCATCAGGTCCCGCACGGCCAGGGCGAACGCCTCCTGCGACTCGCACGGCCAGTGCCCGAGGATCGGTGGTGGCACGCTGTCGCTGGGCGGCGCCACCACGTCCTCCGGATCGGTCAACCGGCGGTCGACCGTCGCGGCCGGCCCGGTCAGCGTCTCGGTGTCCCCGGGCCGGTGCCCGGCGAAGATCCAGCCGCCGATCGGGTCGGTGTCCCGCCACAGGTTGATCCACCGCCAACCCACCCGCTCACCGATCTCCCGCAGTGCCGCGTCATCGGCGTACGCGGGGAACAGTCGCGAGTACA
The DNA here is from genome assembly GCF_029626045.1 of Micromonospora sp. WMMD710. Lineage (NCBI taxonomy): Bacteria > Bacillati > Actinomycetota > Actinomycetes > Micromonosporales > Micromonosporaceae > Micromonospora > Micromonospora sp. WMMD710. The sequence goes on from NZ_JARUBD010000001.1 coordinate 1,624,960, forward strand.
GCCGGCACAGTGGCGAGCCGTAGGTCAGCAGGGCGACCCGGTCGGTGATCCGGGGCGGCAGTTGCAGCACCGTCGCGGCGAGCAGCACCGACCCCTGGCTGTGCCCGGTCAGCAGCACCGTCTGACCCTGCTCCACCAGGTAGGAGATCCGCTTGGCCAGCTCCGGCACGGCCCGCTCGGCATAGCAGGGCGGCGCGAAGGGATGCGCGGCCCGGGGCCAGAAGGTGCCCAGATCCCACAGCACGCCCACGTACCGGCGGAACCCGGCCGTCCGGTACGCGAAGATGCCACCGATCACCAGCCCGAGCACGAGCAGGGCGATCGCGTAACTGCCCGTGCCGAGGAAGAAGTTGACCGCGTTCACGGGCACACCGACGTACTCCTGGAGCACGTCGGCCGGATGGAGCTGAAGCAGGCCGAGCAGGCTGGTCGACAGCCCGAACGCGGCCAGCCCGGCGTAGACGACGGTGAGCGGCTCGAACCGTTCGGTGAACCGTGCCCGGGCCACCGCCTGCTCGACCCGGCGTAGCCGGTCCGCGGCCTCCGGCGGGGCGTGCGGGAAGTCGGCGGCGACGATCGCCCGCGCGGCCCGCCACCGACTGCGGTGGGTCAGCACCGTGACCACGCCGCCGACCAGCAGCGCGGTCACCACCGCCAGGAAGAAGCCGAAGATCGCCCACTTGTACGCCAGGGGCGGCGCGTAGCCCAGTCGCTCGGCGGGCACCCCGTGGCGGTCCAACACGTCCGCCATCCGGTAGACCAGCTCGGCGGAGAAGGCGACCGCAAGCCCGGCGGCGATCGTGACGAAGACCGGCGCGCCCAGCGCGCGTAGCCGCGCCGGCCGTGGGCTACCCCGCCGGGCGCCGCTGCGCGCCCGGATCACCACCACGCCGAGGAGACCCACGAGCACGGTCTGACTGACGAACAGCCAGGCGACCGTCGCCCCGTACGCGGGCAGCGCGCCGCTGCGCGGCCACGGCGCCGGGCTGATGATCGTGTCCACGATCACCAGGATGGTCAGACCGAAGGCGATCGTGCGCAACCCTCGAGTGACCGCGTCCACCCAGGGCACCGGACCGGGCCGGTCGATGACCTGCACCAGGGTCAGCAGGACCAGGCAGGCGAGCAGCACCGCCCCGCAGGCCACCAGCAGCACCACCATCACCCACGACGCGTTCGCACTGGCCCGGGCGGCCAGCAGGCTGCCGTCCAGCGTGGCGAACGCGGCCGCCACGTGCACCGACCGCAGGCGGCCGACCAGCGGAGCGCCGTCCCACTGGCCGACACCGCTCAAGCTGTGCACGGACTCGGCCTGCGGCGACCCGGTGTGGAACGCGTCGTACGAGTGACCGGGCCGGCCACCCAGCCACCACAGGAACCCGATGGCGGCCGCCGGCAGCAACGCCAGCACACCCAGGCGTAGCCCGACCGGGCGCCCGCCGAGCCAGGACAGCCAGCTCCGTTCGGCCAGGCAGGTCGGGTTGCCCATGCACCGCCACGCGATCAGATCCAGCGCCACCCCGACGATGGAGAGCACGTAGAGCATGGTGAGGGTGAGCGCGAGCACCCGGCACACCGCGACGATGACGGGCTTCGCGGCGCTGCTCGCCGGGCGCATCCAAAGCGCCACGTTGCAGAGCATGAACGGCAGCAGGAACACCAGCGACAGCGTCCGCACGGCCGTGCCGGACGGCAGGTCGCTCCAGCGGTACGCCTCCAGCGTCACCCCGTCCATCCCGGTCGAGTCCGGGTAGCCCGGGCGCGGCCGGTAGAACCCGCCGCTGCGGTCGCCGGCCACCTGGTGCACGTACGGCCGGTCCAACACCTGGTCCGCCCCGGCCCCGGAGACGCCGTGCACCCGCAGCTCAACGACCTCGCCCGACGTCGTCGGTCCGGTCGGCGACGCGTCCGCCATGGGCCCCCCGAGATGTACGCGGCAGCCGGGCGGGTCGGTCGCACGACCGCCCGCGCGGCGCGGTGGCTTACCCGGGATGGCGCCGGTCAATCGTGCGTCGCCCACCACGCGATGGTGCGGTCGATGCTCGTCAGGTGGTTTCATGGGCGCCATGGCAAACCCGGTGATCCTGAGCGTCGACGACGACCCCGTGGTGTCCCGGGCGGTGGCCCGGGACGTTCGGCGCCGCTACGGCGACCGCTACCGGGTGCTACGTGCCACCTCCGGGCCGGAGGCGCTGGAGGCGCTGCGGGAGGTGAAACTGCGTGGCGAGCAGGTGGCGCTGCTGCTGGCCGACCACCGGATGCCCGAGATGACCGGCGTCGAGTTCCTGGAGGCCGCGATGGACATCTTCCCGGCCGCGCGCCGGGTGCTGCTCACCGCGTACGCGGACACCGACGCCGCGATCGAGGCGATCAACGTGGTCGACCTGGACCACTACCTGCTCAAGCCCTGGCACCCGCCGGAGGAGAAGCTCTACCCGGTGGTGGACGGGCTGCTGGAGGCGTGGGCGGCGACCCCGACTGCGGCGAGCGCCGAGATCCGGGTCGTCGGGCACCGGTGGTCCGCGCCGTCGTTCAAGGTCCGCGACTTCCTGGCCCGCAACCTGGTGCCGTACCGGTGGCTGCTGTCCGACGATCCCGAGGGCGCCCGGCTGCTCGACGCCGCCGGCGCCACCGAGGCGGACGTGCCGTTGGTGGTGACGACCGAGGGCAAGGCGCTGGTCGCCCCCAGCGAGGCCGAGCTGGCGGCCCTGGCCGGGTTGACGGTGGTGCCGGCGTCGGACTTCTACGACCTGGTGGTGATCGGCGGCGGCCCGGCCGGCCTGGGCTCGGCGGTGTACGGCGCGTCGGAGGGGCTGCGCACGGTGCTCGTCGAGCGGCGGGCGACCGGCGGGCAGGCGGGGCAGAGCAGCCGGATCGAGAACTACCTGGGTTTCCCCGACGGTGTCTCCGGCGCGCAGTTGACCGACCGGGCCCGGCGGCAGGCGGTGAAGTTCGGTGCCGAGCTGCTCAGCGCCCGGGAGGTGGTCGGCCTGAGCGAGGCCGGTGGCGCCCGGCTGCTGCGCTTCGGCGACGGGACCGAGATCGCCGCGCACACCGTGGTGCTGGCCACCGGCGTCTCGTACCGGGTGCTCGACGCACCCGGGCTGGCCGACTTCACCGGCCGGGGCGTCTTCTACGGCGCGGCCGCCACGGAGGCGCCGAGCTGCGTCGACCAGGACGTCTACATCGTCGGTGGGGCCAACTCGGCCGGCCAGGCCGCCGTGCACTTCTCCCGGTACGCGACGCGGGTGCACCTGCTGATCCGGGGCGCGGACCTGACCTCCTCGATGTCGCGCTACCTGATCGACCAGCTGGAACGGATCGACCGGATCACCGTGCATCCGCACACGGCGGTGGTCGGCGGGTCGGGGGACGGGCACCTGCAACGCCTCTCCCTCTGCGACACCCGTACCGGGCAGGGCCGCACGGTGGACACCTCCTGGCTGTTCATCTTCATCGGCGCGGAGCCCCGCACCGACTGGCTCGACGGTGTGCTGGTCCGCGACGGGCGCGGCTTCATCGTCACCGGCCCGGACCTGCTGGCCGGCGGGCGACGACCGGCCGGCTGGTCGCTGTCGCGCGACCCGTACCACCTGGAGACCAGCGTGCCGGGGGTGTTCGCCGCCGGGGACGTGCGGGCCGAGTCCGTCAAGCGGGTCGCCTCGGCCGTCGGCGAGGGCGCGATGGCCGTGTCGCTCGTGCACCGTTATCTGGAGGCCCAGTGAGCGCGAGGAGTGAGCCGGGTTTGCGAGCCCCGCAGTCGCGATCGGAGGAGATCCAGTGAGCGCGAGGAGTGAGCCGGGTTTGCGAGCCCCGCAGTCGCGATCGGAGGAGATCCAGTGACCAGCGAAGCGGATCGGCTGACATCTGAGCAGTTGCGCACCCTGTTTCTGTTCGAGGCGCTCGACGACGCACAGCTCGACTGGCTGGCCGAGCGCGGCCGGGTCGAGCAGCGTGCCGGCGGCACCCTCGTGTACGGCGAGGGTGAGCCCGCGACCTGCTTCTTCGTGCTGCTGCGCGGTGCCGTGGCGCTGAGTCGGCAGGTCCGCGGCGACGACGTCGAGGTCTCCCGGACCGACCAGCGCGGGGTGTACGCCGGTGCCACCCAGGCGTATCTGGGTGACCGGGTCGAGCAGATCTACCTGCACAGCCTGCGGGCCCTGGTCGACTCGGACTTCTTCGTGCTGCCGGCGGAGGACTTCGCGGAAGCCCTGCGGACCTGGTTCCCGATGCCCATGCACCTGTTGGAGGGCCTGTTCTTCGGCATGCGGGACAGCCAGACGATCGTCGGCGAGCGGGAGCGGCTGCTGGCCCTCGGCTCGCTCTCGGCGGGGCTGACCCACGAGTTGAACAATCCGGCCGCGGCGGCGGTGCGGGCCACCTCGGTGCTGCGCGACCGGGTTGCCGGGATGCGGCACAAACTCGCGATGATCGCCGACGGTCGGCTCGACGGCAGCGCCCTGCACGGCCTCGTCGCGTTGCAGGAGGAGGCGGTGGCCCGGGTGGCCACCGCGCCGAAGCTGACTCCGCTGGCGACCGCCGACGCCGAGGACACGCTCACCGACTGGCTGGAGGAGCACGGGGTCAGCGGCGCGTGGGACCTGGCGCCGATCCTGGTCGGTGGCGGGCTCGACACGGCCTGGCTCGCGCAGGTGAAGGCGGCCGTCGGCGCGGCCGACCTGGAGGCCGCCGTGCGGTGGCTCACCTACACGGTCGACACCGAGTTGCTGATGCGCGAGATCGGCGACGCCGTGACCCGGATCTCCGGCCTGGTCGGTGCCGCCAAGCAGTACTCCCAGCTGGACCGCGCGCCGTACCGGGTGGTGGACGTGCACGACCTGCTCGACGCCACGCTGGTGATGTTCAAGGGCAAGATCCCCGCCGAGGTCAAGCTCGTCCGCGAGTACGACCGCAGCCTCCCGCCGGTGCCGGCGTACGCCGCCGAGCTGAACCAGGTGTGGACCAACCTGATCGACAACGCGTTGGGCGCGATGGGGGACAAGGGCGTGCTGACCGTCCGGACCGGTCGCGCCGACGACCTGCTCGCGGTGGAGATCACCGACACCGGCCCGGGCATCGCGCCCGAGGTGCGTCCGCGCATCTTCGAGCCCTTCTTCACCACCAAGCCGGTCGGGTCGGGCACCGGGCTGGGCCTGGACATCTCGTACCGGATCGTGGTGCACAAGCATCACGGCGACATCCGGGTGGAGTCCGAGCTCGGGCGGACGACCTTCCGGGTGCTGCTGCCGATCACCGAGGGCCCGACGGACGAGCCACGCGACGCGCCGATTACCTAGAGACAGTGATTGGTTGCTGGCAGTAGTCTCGGGGGCGGCGTTCGTGATCCCCGCCCCCGAGGAGGGTCCGTGGAGTCGGTGGCCCGCCAGCGCACCGCCATTGAGGACGACGACCAGCCGGACGATCCGCCGGCCGGCACGATGTTGCCGGAGTTGGAGGATCGCGACTGGATGCACCACGCGCAGGAGTTCGCGCACACCAGCTTCTGGGCGGTGGCCCGCCGGCTGCCCCGGCTGGTCCGCGAGGCGGTCGGCCTGGCCTGGGCCACCAACCGTCGGGACACGGTCGCCTCCATCGGCCTGAACATCGCCGCCGGGGTGATGACCACGTTCGGGCTGCTCGCCACGACCAGCGTGCTGCGCGAGTTGTTCGCCGCCGGCCCCACCCCGGACCGGGTCCGCTCGGCCCTGCCGGCGCTGATCGTGGCCGCGGCGGCGGTGTCGGCCCGCGGTGGCCTGACGATCGCGGCCGGCTGGGCGCAGGCCCGGCTGACCCCGCAGATCAACTATCAGGTGGAGTTGCGGCTGTTCGAGGCCACCACGGCGGTGGATCTGGCCGCGTTCGACGACGCTGGCTTCGCCGAGGAGATGGACCGCGCGCGCGACCGGGGGATGGCCGAGGCGGCGTGGATCGTCGACCACACCGTCAACCTGGTCACCGGCGTGGTCGGGATGCTCGCCACCGCCGTCGCGGTGACCGTCATCCAACCGCTGCTGCTGCCCTGCCTCCTGCTCGCGGCGGTGCCCCAGGCGGTCACGGCGGTGCGGATGGCCCGCCGGGAGTATCTGGCGATGCTGGCCCGCATCACCCGGCGGCGTCGCATGTGGATGCTGGCCCACCTGATGGCCAACCGGCGTACGGCCGCAGAGGTACGCGCGTACCAGATGCGCGACTTTCTGCTCGCCGAGTACCGCGGGGTGATGGCCGTGGAGACCCGCGCCCAGCTGCGGCTGGTCCGCTCGCAGACCGGCACCCGGGTCATCGGCGCCACGGTGGCGGGGCTGGCCACCTTCGGGGTGTACGCGGTCCTCGGCGGGCTGCTGCTGGGCGGGATGGTCGCCCTCGCCGCCGCGGCGACCGCGCTGCTCGCCCTGCAGTCCGCACGGACCAGCATGGGCGTGGCGGTCATCGCCACCAACTCGCTGTACGAGGACGCCCTCTACTACCAGGACTACCGGGACTTCCTGGCCCGCGCCCACGCCCGGGTGCCGGTCGGCGGCAACCGGTCGACCGACGGCGTCGACGTGATCGAGCTGGACGAGGTCAGCCTGCGCTACCCGGACACCGACACGCCGGCGGTGGACCGGGTCAGCCTCACCGTCCGCCGGGGCGAGGTGATCGCACTCGTCGGCGAGAACGGCTCCGGCAAGACCACCCTCGCCAAGCTGATCGCGGGCCTGTACCAACCGACCGGCGGGATGATCCGCTGGGACGGCGTCGACTCCGCCGAGCTGGACCCGCGCGCCCTCGGTGCGCAGGTGGCCGTGATGACCCAGGAGTGGTGGAAGTTCCCGTTCACCGCCGGGCAGAACATCCGCGTCGGGCGGCACGACCGACCGCCGGACCAGCCCGGCCCCACGGTGCGGGAGGCGGCCCGGGCGACCGCCGCCCACGACATGATCGTCGGCCTGCCGAACGGCTACGACACGTTGCTCGACCGGGAGTTCAAGGACGGCCACGAGTTGTCCGGGGGCCAGTGGCAGCGGTTGGTCGCCGCCCGGGGGCTCTACCGTGACGCCGCCCTGCTGATCTGCGACGAGCCGTCGGCCGCCCTGGACGCCCGCGCCGAACACGCCCTGTTCCAGCACCTGCGCCGCCACCCCGACCGGGCGGTCGTGCTGATCACCCACCGGCTGGCCAACGTCCGGCACGCCGACCGGATCTTCGTGCTCGACCAGGGGCGACTCGTCCAGCACGGCAGCCACGACGAGCTGATGGCGGCCGGCGGCCTCTACCGCGAGCTGTTCGACCTCCAGGCCAGCGGCTACCTGTTGGGTGCCGACAACTCCCAGTCCCGCTGACCCCGCCCCCGCCCGGCCCGCGCTTGCGCCCAGCCCAGCCCGGCCTGGCGCGGGCGGCGCGGGGTCAGGTTGGGTTGCCGGGGGTGAGGAAGTCGGCCAGGACGCGGGTGTGGGTGGAGAACGCCAACTCGACCGGGTCGGTGAGCACCAGCCACTCGGTCGCCTCGTCGGTGGGCGTCGACGGTGGCAGGTCCTCGGCAGCGCGTTCGGGCAGCACCCCGAAGACCATCATGGTGGCACCCGCCGGGGCGCTGTGCACCGCGAACAGGCGGACGTCCGCGGCCGCCGCGACCAGACCGGTCTCTTCCCGCAGCTCACGAACGAGTGCGTCGGACCATTCCTCGCCGTACTCGATGAAGCCGCCGGGCAGTGCGAGCTGCCCCCGGGCGGGCTCGATGTCCCGGCGGACCACCACCACGCCCAGGCCGGCGGCGGTGCGGACCGGCAGCACCGCCACCGCGACGGGCAGCGGGTTGCGCCAGACGGTCTCGCCGCAGACCGCGCAGACGCGCGGCCACCCGGCCGTCGCCGGGTAGGCCGCGCCGCAGGAGGAGCAGTGCGAGTACGGCGTACCGGTCATGCCGCAGCACGTTACCCGGCCGCCGCGGCCGGTCTCAGGCGGCCGGTGCGCCAGTGTAGAAGGCGGTGGTGCGCTCGGCGGCGGCCCTCGCCTCGTCGGCGTCGGTGCCGGCGGCGATGCTCGCCTCACCCCAGAGCCGGCTGCTCAACTCCATGGCCCGCCGGCCCTCGTCGGAGGCCATCCACTCGGCGCTGTCCTCCGGCCGGACGCCGCTGCCGTCGCCGGCCAGGTACGAGGCGAGGCCGAAGAGCCCCAGGTCCCAGCCGACGCCGACGGCGCCCGGCCCGAACTGGGCCCACCGGTCCTGGTCGACGTGGGCGATGTGGTCCAGCTCGAAGCGGGTGTGCTCGTCGTCGACCGGGGTGAGTCGCACCTCGATCCAGCTCACCTCGCCGCCCATCTCCCAGGTGGCGGTGAAGCGGTGCGGCGGCTCGCAGCTCTCGACGGTGCCGCCGGCGTTGCCCTCCAGCTGGTACGTGCCGTGCAGGCGCAGGTCACCGGTGATCGGGAGGAACCAGCGCGGGATGCGCTCGGCGTTGGTGCAGGCGTCCCACAGATCGTCGAGCGTCGCCCGGTAGGTCTGGCTGATGGTGCTCACCCGTGCCGCACCGGCCTCCAGGGTGCGGGTGCCGACCTGGCGTCGCACGGCGTTGATCTGCTCGGTCGCGTCGATCATCAGGGGTTCCTCTCGTCGGGTGTGTCGGCCGACCCGCGGAGCCGACGCTCGCGTCGACCCCGGGCAAGCTCGGTGGCGAGTGCCGCCAGGGGTGGCGTCCAGAACTGGCGGAAGTGCTCCAGCCAGCCGTCGACCTCGCGCAGGGGGCCGGGGTCGACCGCGTAGAGCCGCCGGGTGCCGTCCGGGCGCACGGTGGCGAAGCCGTTGTCCCGCAACACCTTGAGGTGTTGGGACACGGCGGGCTGGGAGATGCCGAACTCGTCGCGGATCACCGCACTGAGGGCGCCGGCGGGCTGCTCGCCGGTGGCGAGCAGCTCCAGGATGCGGCGCCGGACCGGATCGCCCAGCACGTCGAAGGCGTGCACGGCGACAGTTATATCACCAGCAGCTTATTTAAGCTAGTGCTGATGTTCCGATGAGTTTGTCGAGCTGGATCGGCAGGTCGCGGATCCGTACCCCGGTGGCGTGGTAGACGGCGTTGGCGACCGCCGCCGCCGCGCCGACGATTCCGACCTCGCCGATGCCCTTCACCCCGGCCGCGTTCAGCTCGTCGTCGCGCTCGTCCAACCAGTACGCCTCGATGGACTCCACGTCCGCGCAGGCCGTGATGTGGTAGGTGCCCAGGTCGTGGTTGACCCAGTCGCCGTAGCGCTCGTCGAACAGGCCCCCCTCGTGTAGCGCCATCGACACGCCCATGGTCATGCCGCCGATGAGCTGGCTGCGCGCCGTCGTCGGGTTGACGATCCGACCGGCCGCGAACACGCCCAGCATCCGGTTGAGCCGTATCTCGCCGGTGGTCGTGTCCACCCGGACCTCGACGAACTGCGCCCCGTACGCGAACTTGGGCTTCTTGGCCTGGGCGTTCAGTTCGTCGGAGGTGTCCACCTCGGCGCTCACCTCGGCATCCGGCGGTACCCCGTCGCGCAGCTTCCCGCGCAGCGCCTCACCGGCACGGATCACCGCCCAGCTCCAGCTCGACGTGCCCATCGAGGCGCCGGCCACCGGGGCGGCGGGCAGCTCGCTGTCACCGATCCTGATCTCGACCCGCTCCGGCGGCACCTGCAAGGCGTCGGCGGCGACCAGCCACAGCGCCGTACGCGCGCCGGTGCCGATGTCGGTGGCGTTGATCTGGACCAGGAAACTGCCGTCGGGGCGGGCGGTGATCCGTGCCGAGGCCGGGACGGACTCGCTCGGATAGGCCGACCCGGCCACGCCGGAGCCGATGAGGAAACGCCCCTCGCGGCGGGACCGGGGTGTCGGATTCCGGTCGGCCCAGCCGAACCGCTGGGCACCCTCGCGCAGGCAGGCCACCAGATTGCGGCTGGTGAACGGCGCTCCCTGATCGGGATCGATCTCGGTGTCGTTGCGAATGCGCAGCTCCACCGGGTCGATGCCGGTGGCGACGGCCAGTTCATCCATCGCCGACTCCAGGGCGTACGCGCCGGGGCACTCGCCCGGGGCCCGCATCCAGAACGGGGTGGGCACGTCGAGGCGGGTCACCCGGTGGCTGGTGCGGCGGTGCGGAGCCGCGTACATACTGCGGGTGTAGACGGCGACCGACTCGGTGTACTCGAGGATCTGCGAGGTCTGACTGATCGAGTCATGGCTGATCGCGGTGAGCCGCCCGTCGGTGTCGGCGGCGAGGCGGACCCGTTGGATGGTGGGCGTGCGATAGCCGATCGGCCCGAAGATCTGCTGGCGGGTCAGCGCCAATTTCACCGGCCGGTCCACGTGCCGGGCGGCGAGGGCGGCCAGTACCACGGCGGGCTTGGCGTACCCCTTGCTGCCGAAGCCCCCGCCGACATGCTCGGCGATCACCCGGACCGACTCCCGGGGCACGTCGAACAGCTCGGCCAGGGTGGCCCGCACCGATGTCGCGCCCTGGTTGGAGTCGTGCACGAGCAGCCGCCCATCGGTCCACTGCGCCGTGGTGGCGTGCGGTTCCATGGGGTTGTTGTGGTAGGCCGGGGTCTGGTAGGTGGCGTCCACTCGCACCTGGGCGGCCGCGTACCCCGCGTCGAAGTCCCCCTCCGCGGTGTCCGTCGGGTATGCGGGGTTGACGTGGTCGGGCTTGTACAGGCCTGGGTGGTCGTCGGTGAGCACTGTGCTGTGCGGTCCCGCGTCGTACTCGATGCGCACCAACTGGGCACCCTCGCGGGCCGCCTCCAGGGTGGTGGCCACCACCACCGCGACGTACTGCCCCCGGTAGTGCACCGCGGGATCCTGGAGTAACCACAGGTTCGGCCCGGGGGTGGTCGCGAGCCGGGGCGCGTTGCCGTGGTGCACGACGGCCAGCACGCCGGGCGAGGCGAGGGCCTCCGTCGTGTCGATGTGGGTGATCCGGCCCCGCACCACCGCTGCCTGTACCACCCAGCCGTAGGTGACGCCGTCGACCGGGTACTCCATCGCGTAACGGGCCGTCCCGGTGACCTTCGCCCGGCCCTCCAGGCGCGGATGCGCCTGACCGATCGCGCCTGCGCTCACGATTGCGCCCTCCCTGCAAGTCCGTTGAGCACTCGTACGGTGATGGATCGGGTCAGGGGCAGCTTGAAGCCGTTTTCGCTGAGCGGGCGGGCCTCGGCCAGTTCGGCGTCGGCGGCCCGCGCTACCAGCTCGGGGCTGAATGGGTGGCCGCGCAGCTCCTGCTCGGCCCGGTACGCCCGCCAGGGACGGTGGGCCAGCGCCCCGTACGCCAGCCGCACGTCGCGGATGACGTCACCGTCGAGGTCAAGCACCGCGGCCACCGAGCCGGCGGCGAAGGCGAAGGACGCCCGGTCGCGCGCCTTGAGGTACGTCGAGCGGCGCGCGGCCGGTAGCGCCGGCAACCGTACGGCCGTGATCAGCGCACCGCGCGGCAGGGTGGTTTCCCGGTCCGGATGTGCGCCGGGTGAGCGATACAGCTCGGCCAGCGGGACGTCCCGTACACCGTCGGTGTCGTGCACCTCCACCACGGCGTCCAGTGCGGCGAGGGCGACGGCCATGTCCGACGGGTTGGTGGCCACGCACTGCTCGGACCAGTCCAGCACCGCGAGGTCGCGGTTCACGCCGTGCAGGGCGGCGCATCCGCTGCCCGGGTCGCGCTTGTTGCACGCCTTGGTGGTGTCCTGGAAGTACGGGCAGCGGGTGCGTTGCAACAGGTTGCCGCCGGTGGTGGCCATGTTGCGCAGTTGCCCGGAGGCGGCGGAGAGCAGGGCGCGGGTCAGTACCGGGTAGTCGCGGCGGACCGTCGGGTGGGCGGCGAGGTGGCTGTTGCGCACCGTCGCGCCGATCCGCAGCCCGCCGTCGGGCAACTCCTCGACGGTGTCCAGGGGTAGCCGGTTGACGTCCACCAGCACGTCGGGGCGCTGTACCCCGAGTTTCATGAGGTCCACCAGGTTGGTCCCGCCGGCCAGGTAGGCCGCCTGCGGCTCGGCGGCCAGCACGGCGACGGCGTCGGCCACGTCGGCCGGCCGGTGGTAGCGGAACGGCTTCATCGGGCCGCCGCCGTTTCGCGGACGGCCGCGACGATGTGCGGGTACGCGGCGCAGCGGCACAGGTTGCCGGCCATCCGTTCGCGGATCTCCGCGTCGGTCAGCTCGGCCGGTGCGTCGAGGTCTTCGGTGACGGCGCTGGGCCAGCCCTGGTCGACCTCGTCGAGCATTGCCCGGGCGGAGCAGAGCTGCCCGGGGGTGCAGTAGCCGCACTGGAACGCGTCGTGGGCGATGAACGCGGCCTGCAACGGTGACAGTTCGTCCGGCCCGGCCAGCCCTTCCACGGTGAGCACCGACCGGCCGTCCACGGTGACGGCGAGGGTCAGGCAGCTCTTCACCCGTTGACCGTCCAGCAGGACGGTGCAGGAGCCGCACTGGCCATGGTCGCAGCCCTTCTTGGCTCCGGTCAGGTGCAGGTGCTCGCGCAGCGTGTCGAGCAGCGTGGTGCGGTTGTCCAGCGTCAGCTCGTGGGGCACGTCGTTCACGGTCAAGGCCAGCCGGGACGCGTGTCGCTCGTCGGTGGTTGTCTGATTCTCGGATCCTCCAGGCACGTACCCAGATTAGCTTTATGGGGACATAAAGGTGTCATTAACGCGAATGCCACGTGAGGATGGTGGCCGGGATGACCGCTGGGCTGCTGCTGGCCGCCGGCGCCGGACGGCGCTACGGGCGGCCGAAGGCGCTGGTCGAGCTTGCCGGGGAGCCGCTGGTGCGGCGGGGGGTCCGGCTGCTGAACGCCGGCGGCTGCGCGCCGGTGCACGTGGTGCTCGGCGCGGGCGCGGACGAGGTGCCCGACCTGCCGGGTGCGGTGACGGTACGCCACGACCACTGGTCCGAGGGCCTGGGCTCGTCGCTGCGCCGAGGAGTGGCATCGCTACCGCCGGACGTGCCGGCGGCCGTGGTGGTGCTCGTCGACCAGCCGTCGCTCAGCCCGGTGGCGATCCGCCGGGTCCGCGCGGCGCACACGCGCGGCGCGGTCATCGCGGTCGCCACCTACGCCGGCCGGCCGGGGCACCCGGTGCTGCTGAGCCGGGAGACCTGGCCGCTGCTGGACGACTACGCCATCGGTGACCGGGGCGCCCGCGACCTGCTGCGCGCCCGGCCGGACCTGGTGGTCGAGGTGCCCTGCGACGACGCCGGCTCGCCGGTCGACGTGGACACCCCCGCCCACCTGCCGTCGGCGTGAACGCTGCCGACCGGCAGTCGCCGCCCGGGCCGTCAGACCGGCAGTGGCCGCCCGGGGCCGTCGAAACGGCGACCCCGGGCGGCCCGACCTCACCCGCCCCCGTTCAGGCCACCGGCGTGGCGGCGCCGGTCGCGCCGGCGAGACGCTGGTGGGCGCGGATCAGCTCGGCGTAGCGCAGGCCGCTGGCCTTCACCGTGCGGCGCTGGGTGGCGTAGTCCACGTGCACCAGCCCGAACCGCTTGTCGTAGCCGTACGCCCACTCGAAGTTGTCCAGCAGCGACCAGACGAAGTAGCCGTCCAGCGGCACCCCCCGGGCCACCGCCGCCGCGCAGGCCGCCAGGTGCTGTTCCAGGTGGTCGGTGCGCTCCTTGTCCTCGACGGTGTCGTCGGCGGTGACCTCGTCCGGCCACGCCGAGCCGCTCTCGGTGACGATGATCCGGCCCGGCCGGTACTCCTCGTGCACGTCGACCAGCAGCCGCTCCAGCCCGGCCGGGTACACCTCCCAGCCCATCGCGGTCTCCACCGAGCCGGGCACCGGCACCTGGCGGGCGAACGGCGCCGGACCGGACGGGTCGTCGACGATCAGCTGACGGAAGTAGTAGTTCACCCCGAGGAAGTCGGTGGGCGTGGCGATCACCGTCAGGTCGTCGCCGCGTACCGGCGGCTCGACCCCGTAGGTGGCGATCATGTCGGCGGGGTAGCCGCGGCCGTGGATCGGGTCCAGCCACCACCGGTTGACGTGCCCATCGGCCCGGCGGGCCGCCGCGACGTCCTCGGGCCGGTCGGTGGCCGCCTCGATCGGGCTGAGGTTGAGCACCAGACCCACCGAGGCCGGCCGGGCGGCGTTGGCGCGGATCGCCTGGGTGGCCAGGCCGTGCCCGAGCAGCACGTGGTGCGAGGCGTGCACCGCGCGGGTCAGGTCCCGCTCGCCGGGGGCCATGGTGCCCTCCAGGTGCCCGATCCAGCACACGCAGAGCGGCTCGTTGACGGTGCACCAGTCGGCCACCCGGTCGCCGAGGCGGCCGGCGACCACCGCCGCGTAGTCGGCGAACGCCTCGGCGGTGGCGCGCTCCGGCCAGCCGCCGGCGTCCTGCAGGACCTGCGGCAGATCCCAGTGGTAGAGCGTGACGAACGGCCGGATCCCGTCGGCGAGCAGCGTGTCGACGAGCCGGTCGTAGAAGTCCAGCCCGGCGGAGTTGACCCGACCGACGCCGTCGGGCATCACCCGGGGCCAGGCCACCGAGAACCGGTACGCGTCCACGCCGAGCCGGCGCAGCAGCGTGAGGTCCTCCGGCCACCGGTGGTAGTGGTCGCAGGCCACCGCGCCGGTGTCGCCGTTGTCGACGTTGCCGGGGGTCGCCGAGAAGGTGTCCCAGATGGACGGCGCCCGGCCGTCGACGTCGACGGCCCCCTCGATCTGGTACGCCGCCGTGGCGACGCCCCAGAGAAAGTCGGGCGGCAGCTTGGACAGGTCCGGCACGGGAAGGTTCTCCTCTGGGGTTGGGTGACTCACTTGACCGCGCCGGCGGTGAGGCCGGCGACGAAGTAGCGCTGCAGGGCGAGGAACCCGACGACGACCGGGATGCTGACCACCAGCGAGGCGGCCATGATCTGGTTCCAGTAGACGTTGAACTGGGTGGAGTAGCCCTGCAGGCCGACCGCCAGGGTGCGGCTGCCCTCGTCGGTCATCACCGAGGCGAAGAGCACCTCACCCCAGGCGGTCATGAACGCGTACACGGTGACCGCCACGACGCCGGGCACGGCGGCCGGCAGGATGACCTGGAACAGGGTGCGCAGCGGTCCGGCGCCGTCGACCTGCGCCGCCTCGTCCAACCCGCGGGGGATCGAGTCGAAGTAGCCGACCAGCATCCAGATCGAGAACGGCAGCGAGAAGGTCAGGTACGTGATGACCAGGCCGGTACGGCTGGCGTACAGCTCGATGCCGGTGGCGTTGCCCAGGTTGACGTAGATGAGGAACAGCGGCAGCAGGAACAGGATGCCCGGGAACATCTGGGTGGACAGCACGGTCACCGAGAAGACGCCCCGACCGCGGAACCGGTACCGGCTCACCGCGAACGCGGCGAAGATGGCCACCGCCACCGAGCAGACCGCCGCGATGCTCGACACCACGAGGCTGTTCACCAGGTACCGGGCCAGCGGCACGGTGCTCCACATGTCGACGAACGGTTGCAGGGTCGGCCGGCTGGGCCACCAGGTGAAGCCGTTCTGGACGTCCTGCAACGGCTTCGCCGCCGAGGTGACCATCACGTACAGCGGTATGACGACGAAGAGGGTGAGCAGGGTCAGCACGATGCGCCGGCCCCAGCGCTCACCGGCGGTCTCACGCATGGTCGTCCCTCCGGCGGTTGGTGATCAGCAGGTACGCGGCCGAGACGACCAGCAGGAACAGCAGCAGTGCCACCGACATCGCCGAGCCGGACCCGAAGTCCCAGGTCTTGAAGGAGCTGCGGTAGATGTGGATGGAAATCAGGTCGGCCTGCTCGGGCGCCGAGCCGCCGAAGAGCACGAACGGAGTGTTGAAGTCGTTGAAGGTCCAGAGGAACAGCACCAGCAGCAGCACCAGGTTCACCGGCCGCAGCATGGGCAGGGTGACCGAGCGCAGCCGGCGCCAGAACCCGGCGCCGTCGATGGCGGCGGCCTCGTACAGCTCGCCAGGCACGTTCTGCAGCCCGGCCATCAGGCAGAGGAACGCGAACGGCCAGTTGCGCCAGACCGACACCACCAGCAGCGAGGCGAAGCTGTTGTCGCCGATCAGCCAGAACGGCCGGGTGTCCATCAGCCCGAGCTGGTCGACGAGGACGTGGTTGACCAGGCCGGTGTCGCGTTGCAGCAGGAAGCTCCAGGTGATCACGGCGGCGTAGACCGGCAGGGCGTACGGGGTGAGGAACAGCGCCCGCAGGATCGCCCGACCCCGGAAGGGCCGTTGCAGGACGACGGCCGCCGCGATGCCGAGCAGCCAGGCGAACCCGACCGAGAGCAGGCTGTAGACCAGCGTCACCCAGAACGAGTGCAGCAGCTCCTTGCCGGCGGCGCTGTTCAGGTCGAGCGTCGCCCGGTAGTTCTCCAGCCCGACGAAGGGGGCGGTGGACCAGTCGCGGATGTGGAACTGGGTCAGCTCCAGCAGGCTCATCCAGACCCCGACCACCATCGGGATCACGTGGATGGCGAGTTCCAGCACGATGGCCGGTGCGAGCAGCAGGTACGGCAGGAGCGAGCGGCGTGGGCCGCGGGGCCGGCGGGCCGGCACCCGGGCGGGTGACCCGGCCCGGGGTTCGCGCCGGTCGGCGTCCGGCGCGGTGGTGCTGGTTGCCATCGGGGTCCTCTCGGAGGCGGTGGCCGTGGCCGGGCTCAGCGCCCGACCACGGCCACCGGTGACGCCTGGGTCAGCGCATCTTCTGCTGCGCGTCGGTCAGCTTCGCCTTCACCGACGCCTCGGTGACCGGCTTGCCGCTGGCCGCGTCCGCGAACAGCTCCTTCATCGCGGTGCCGACCAGGGTCTCGAAGGTGCTCTCCTCGGGCACCTGCGGCAGCGGGGCCGCGGTGGTGACCAGGGTTTCCTGGATCGTCTTCTGCTCGGTGGCGCTGAACGCCGGGTCGGAGCCCGCGGTCTTCACCGCCGGCAGCGAGCCGTACGTCTTGTTGAGGATCGTCTGCTCCTCGTCGCTGGTCATGAACTTCACGAAGCTCAGCGCGCCGTCCTTGTTCTTGGTGTGCTTGAAGACGGCCATGTTGATCCCGGCGACCATGCTGTTGATCTTCTTGCCGCCGGCCGGCGGGCTGGCCAGGAACGGCACCGGGGCCACCCCGTACGCGTCGGCGGGCATGTTCTGCGTCTTCAGGTTCGAGCCGGCGGACTGCCAGAGCAGCATGGCGGCCTTGCCGTTGGCGAAGTCGGACACCGACTGGTTCTGCGCGTACTCGGCGTTGCTCGGGTTGGTGATCTTGTCGGCGGCCATGAAGTCGATGTAGCGCTTGATCGCCGAGACGTTCTGCGGGGTGTCGAAGGTCGGCTTGCCGGCCGAGTCGAACCACTCACCGCCGTACTGCTGGCTGAAGGTGAAGGCGTGGTGGGCGTTCTCCGACGGGTTGGCCCCCTCGATCGCCAGGCCCCACTTGCCGCCGGTGCTGAGCTTCTTGCCGTACTCGGCGAGTTGGTCCCAGGTGGTCGGCGGCGCGGTGATGCCGGCGTCGGCGAACGACTTCTTGTTGTAGTACAGGCTGTACGCCATGCTGTAGAGCGGCACGGCGGCCGGCGGCTTGCCGGGGGCGCCAGCGGCGGCGAGCGCGGCGGGCACGATCCGGTCCTTGCCGCCGACGGCCTGCAGGGTGGCGTCGTCGAACTCGACCAGCGCGCCGGTGGCCTGCAACGACGCCGACCAGGTGTTGCCGATGTTGACCACGTCCGGGCCCTTGCCCGAGGTGGCGGCCGCGAGCAGCCGGTTGAGCAGGTCAGACCAGGGGACCACCTCGACGGTGACCTTGATGCCGGTCTGCTTCTCGAACTTGTCCAGCTCGGGCTGGAGGATGGTCTTGTCGGCCTCCAGGCTGGCGCCCTGGTTGCTGGCCCAGTAGGTGAGCGTCTTCGGCGAAGCGGCGGAGTCGTCGCCGGAGCCGCCGCAGGCCGTCAGTGATGCGGCGGCCAGTACGGCGGCGGTGAATATCCCGAGGTGTCGTCTCGACACGGTCAGCCCTTCCGGTGCGTGGTGGGGGTCCGCCGGACTCCGTCGTCGATAGGGGTCGGGGCGACGGTCGGCCGGCTGCGGACAGGGTTCGGGGGTGCGCCGTCGGGTGTCCGTCGGCGTTTCCCGGGAGTTACATCACGGCTTAATTTATGTCGTCATTAAAGTTGCTGGCTGGTGGGTCGTCAAGCACGGGGCGGTTACAGTCGCCTCGGACGGCCGACTGGAACGAGGTGACGAGTGGAGCTGGTGCGTGCCACCAACCGCAGCGTGCGGCTGCGCAACCGGTCCGCCCTGCTGACCAAGCTCTTCCTCGACGGCCCGCTCACCCGGCAGGACCTGGTGCGCAGCACCGGGTTGAGCCAGCCGGCGGTGAGCAACGTGGTGGCCGACCTGATCGACGAGGGGCTGGTCGCCGAGGCCGGCGCCGCCGAGTCCGACGGTGGCCGCCCCAGCATGCTGCTGCGGATCGCGCCCCGCTTCGCCTTCGTGATCGGCGTCGACGTCGGCGAGACCCGGGTCCGGGTCGAGCTGTTCGACTTCGCGATGACCCTGCTGGCCAGCATCGAGTACCCCCTCGACCCGGCGCGCACCGAACCCGACCTGGTGGCCGGGCACGTGCTGGCCGGCATCGACGCGGTGACCGGGCAGGCCGGCGTGGCCCCCGCCGACGTGCTCGGGGTCGGCGTCGGCGTTTCCGGCGTGGTCGAGCAGGGCGTCGAGGCGGTCGTGCACGCCCAGGCCCTCGGCTGGGACCGGGTGCCGCTGGAACGCCTGATCGGCGCCGGCACCGACCTGCCGCTGCACATCGACAACGGCGCGAAGACCCTCGGCCAGGCCGAGATGTGGTTCGGCGCCGGCCGAGGTGCCCGGCACGCCGTCTTCGCGCTGGTCGGCTCCGGTGTCGGCGCGTCGGTGGTGACCAACGGAGCCACCTACCGGGGCGCGTCCAGCAGCGCGGGGGAGTGGGGGCACACCACCCTGGTGTACGGCGGCCGGGCCTGCCGGTGCGGCGCGCGCGGCTGCCTGGAGGCGTACGTGGGCGCGGAGGCGATCATCGACCGCTACCGCGAGGCGCGTCGGGGTCGCGCCGTGCCGGGCGAGGACGAGGAGTCGCAGCTCGCCGTGCTGGTCGCCGCCGCCACGTCGTCGGCCACCGCTCGCCGGGTGCTGGACGACACCGCCGGCTACCTCGGCGCGGGGGTGGCCAACCTGATCAACCTGTTCAACCCCGAGCGGGTGGTGCTCGGCGGCTGGGCGGCGATGGCGCTGGGTGACCTGCTGCCGGCGGTCCGCGAGGCCGCCGGGCGGCAGGCGCTGCGCCAGCCGTACGAGCAGGCGTCGATCGAACTGTGCCGCCTCGGCGTCGACGCGGTGGCGCTGGGAGCGGCCACCCTCCCGATCGCCCGCTTCCTCACCGAAGGCGGCGTCCGCCGCTGACCCCCCTTTGGTGATCAAGAGGTTTGCGTCAGGAATCAGGCTCGTCCTGACGCAAACCTCTTGATCACCGGCGGATGGGCGGGGGCCCGGACAGGGCGACGGTGGCGCGGGCGGCAAATTACACAAAAGTGAGCCCTCGGGATAAATAACAGTGTTATAGATCGATCCCTTGACGCCGTCGCAATCTCGCCGCAACACTCCTACGAGAGCGCTCTCCTCCCCGCGGCGCCGCATCGGCGGCACCACCCACGGCACCACGGGCGAGCCTGACCCCCACCCGCGTGGCGTCCGTAACGCCCTATCGACAGGCGATGTCATGACATCTCGTGCTACATCCGTACGCCCGCGTCCCCGGCGTACCACCCGGCACCTCCTCGCCGGACTCGCCGTGACCCTGGTCGCGGCCCTGACCCCCGCCGTCGCCACCGCCCCGGCGCAGGCCGCTCCCACCCTGCTGTCCCAGGGTCGTCCGGCGACCGCCTCGTCCACCGAGAACGCCGGCACCCCGGCCTCGGCCGCCGTCGACGGCAACACCGGCACCCGTTGGGCCAGCGCGTTCAGCGACCCCCAGTGGATCCAGGTGGACCTGGGCGCACGGGCCACCATCAGCCAGGTCAACCTGCTGTGGGAGGGCGCCTACGGGCGCGCCTTCCAGCTCCAGACCTCCGACGACGGCGCCACCTGGACCACCGTCTACTCGACCACCACATCCACCGGCGGCACCCAGAACCTCACCGTCACCGGCGCCGGCCGCTACGTGCGGATGTACGGCACCGCCCGGGGCACCGGCTACGGCTACTCGCTCTGGGAGTTCCAGGTGTACGGCGAGACCGGCGGCAGCACGCCCACCTGCGGCAGCACCAACGTCGCGCAGGGCAGCCCGGCCACCGCCTCGTCCACTCAGGATGCCGGCCTCGCGGCGTCCGCCGCCGTCGACGGCAACACCGGCACCCGGTGGGCCAGCGCCGCCAGCGACCCGCAGTGGCTGCGCGTCGACCTCGGCAGCACCCGGACGATCTGCCGGGTCGTGCTCACCTGGGAAGCCGCGTACGCCCGGGCCTTCCAGCTGCAGACCTCGGCCGACGGCACCACCTGGACCACGATCTACTCGACCACCACGGCCACCGGCGGCACGCAGTCCCTCAGCGTCACCGGCAGCGGCCGGTACCTGCGGATGTACGGCACCGCCCGGGGCACCGCCTACGGCTACTCGCTGTGGGAGCTGGCGGTGAACACGACCGGCGGCGGCACCACCGAACCCCCGGTCGGCACCACCGACCCGTACAACCCCAACCTCGGGCCGAACACGTACGTCTTCGACCCGAGCACGCCGACGTCGACCATCCAGAGTCGACTGAACACGCTCTTCACCCAACAGGAGACCAACCAGTTCGGCCCGCAGCGTTACGCGGTGCTGTTCAAGCCCGGCACCTACACCGCCGACGTCAACCTCGGCTTCTTCACCCAGGTCGCCGGGCTCGGCATGAGCCCGGACGACGTCAACCTCAACGGCCACGTCCGCACCGAGGCGTTCTGGATGGGCGGCAACGCCACCCAGAACTTCTGGCGGGCCGCCGAGAACCTCTCGGTCACCCTGCCCGCCGGGCAGACCGTGGAGCGCTGGGCGGTGTCGCAGGCCGCGCCGTACCGGCGGATGCACCTGCGCGGCGCGCAGAACCAGATCCAGCTCTGGAACGGCGGCGACGGCTGGTCCAGCGGCGGTCTGCTGGCCGACACCCGCATCGACGGCCTGGTCGTCTCCGGCTCGCAGCAGCAGTGGTACTCGCGTAACAGCGAGTTCGGCAACGGCTGGACCGGCTCGGTGTGGAACATGGTCTTCCAGGGGGTCGTCGGCGCGCCGGCGCCGAGCTTCCCCAACCCGTCGCACACCGTCATCGCGCAGACCCCGACGGTCCGGGAGAAGCCGTTCCTCTACGTCGACGGCAGCGGTGAGTACCGGGTCTTCGTGCCCTCGCTGCGCGCCAACTCCACCGGCACGAGCTGGTACAACAAGACCCCGGCCGGGTCGTCCAGCTCGCTGTCGCAGTTCTACGTCGTCCAGCCCGGCACCAGCGCCGCCACCATCAACGCGGCCCTCGCCCAGGGGCGGCACCTGCTGTTCACCCCGGGCGTGCACCACGTCACCGAGCCGATCCAGGTCAACCGGGCCGACACGGTAATCCTCGGCCTCGGCCTGGCCACCATCCAGGCCGACAGCGGCGCGGTGGGCATGCGGGTGGCCGATGTGGACGGCGTCAAGGTGGCCGGCATCATGTTCGAGGCCGGTACGACCAACTCGCCGGTGCTGATGGAGGTCGGGCCGTCCGGCTCGTCCGCCAGCCACGCCACGAACCCGACCTCGCTGCACGACGTGTTCTTCCGCATCGGCGGGCCGCACGTCGGCAAGGCCACCAACACGCTGACCGTCAACAGCGACAACGTGATCGGCGACCACATGTGGCTGTGGCGGGCCGACCACGCCGCCAGCGGCGTACCGACCGGGTGGACGCTCAACACGGCCGACACCGGGCTCACCGTCAACGGCGACAACGTCACCATGTACGGCCTCTTCGTCGAGCACTACCAGAAGTACCAGACCGTCTGGAACGGCAACGGCGGCCGGACGTACTTCTACCAGAACGAGCTGCCGTACGACGT
Organism: Micromonospora sp. WMMD710; assembly: GCF_029626045.1. NCBI lineage: Bacteria > Bacillati > Actinomycetota > Actinomycetes > Micromonosporales > Micromonosporaceae > Micromonospora > Micromonospora sp. WMMD710. The sequence goes on from NZ_JARUBD010000001.1 coordinate 1,646,989, forward strand.
ACCGAACCAGGCGGCCTGGATGAACGGGTCGACCAGGGGTTACGCCGCCTACAAGGTCGCGGACTCGGTGACCAGCCACCAGGCGTGGGGGCTGGGCAGCTACAGCTACTTCAACGTCAACCCGGCCGTGGTCGAGGAACGGTCCTTCGAGGTGCCCGTCAACCCGAACGTGCGCTTCACCAACATGGTCACCGTCTCCCTCGGTGGCGTCGGCACCATCAACCGGGTGATCAACAACGCCGGTGGCACCGCGAACGCGGCCAACCAGACGGTGTACCTGACCACCTACCCGTGACCGGGGCGCCCGCGCCGGCCCGATCCGTCTGACGGCCCGGGCCGGCCGGGACGCACCCTGGGCCGAGCCGGCCCGGTCCCGCCGAGACCGGGCCGGCCTCGGTCGTCCCCGTCAACCCGCCAGCACCTCGGCCGCCGCCCGTTCACCGGCGCGCACCGCGCCCTCCAGGTAGCCGCTCCAGCGGGTCGCCGTCTCGGTGCCCGCCCAGTGCACCCGCCCCACCGGCGCCCGCAACGAGGGGCCGTACGTCCGCCAGGCGCCCGGGGTGAGCGCACCGCTGAAACACCCCCGGGTCCACTCGTCGGCCGACCAGTCGTACTCGACGAGGTCCACCGGATCCTCGGCGTGCGGCCCGACCACGGCGGCGAACGCCTCCAGCAGGCACTGCCGCCGCCGCGCGGGGGCCATCTCGCGCAGCACGGCGGCGTCGGAGGAGTAGCTGAACCCGGTCAGCACCCCGAGCGGCGAGGTCGGGGTGGAGTTGTCGACCGTCTCGGTGAGCAGACCCGCGCTGCTGGTGGCCACGCCGGAAAGTCCGTCGGCACGCCAGAACGGCTCCGGGTAGACGGCGTGCACCTTCAGCGCCGAACCCATCGGCATCCGTTGGGTGAGCCCGTCGCGCAGCGCGGGCAGCGGCGGGTCGTACCGGATCCGGCCGGCCAGTGCCGGCGGCACGGCGACCACCGCCGCGTCGGCGTCGACGCGCCCGGTGTCCGTCCACGCCGTCACCCCGTCGACGCTCTGGCCGATCGTCCGCACCGGTGCGGCGAGGGTCAGCGCCCCCGGCGGCAGCGCCGCCGCCATCCGTTCGGCCAGCAGCGGCGGCCCACCCACGATCCGGTCCTGCTGCGCGCCGCCGGCCATCCCCAGCAGCGGTCCGGTGCCGCCGGCGCTGCGCAGGTAGAACAGCAGATGCAGCAGGGACACCTCGTCCGCGCCGGTGGCCAGCAGCCCGCCGGCGAGCAGCCGCCCGAGGTAGGCGGCGGTGTCGTCGTCCCCGGCCGTGCCGCGCAGCCACCCGCCGAGGATCGTCCGGTCCCACTGCGCGGCCTCCGGGGCCTGCCAGGGTGCCGCCGGGTCCAGCCGCGCGGCGTACTCGTCGAGCAGGCCGAGCACCCGGCCGACCTGCGCCGGCGGTTCGGCGCGGCGCTGTCCGGCCCAGAGCAGCACGGATGCGCCGAGCGCCGCCGTGGCGAAGGTGTCCAGTCCGTGCTCGGCGACCAGCGCGTACATCCGGTCCTGGGTCGGGCCGATCCACTGGGCGCCCAGGTCGAGTTGGGTGCCGTCGGCCAGCCGGCGGGTCAGCACCCGCCCGCCGACCCGGTCGCGGGCCTCCAGCACCCGCACCCGGGCGCCGGCGCGACTGAGCGCCAGCGCGGCCGCGAGCCCGGAGAAGCCGGCGCCGACCACGACCACCCGCATGCCGTCGCTCACCGGCGCCGCTTACCCGCCAGCACCCGGCGCATGACTCGCCGACCTGTTTCCCGCCGGCCTGTCGATTCGGGCGGCGGCCGATCGTGTGGAGGATGAGAGGCCGGCGATCGTCCCGGCCGCCACGCGAGGAGCGACGATGACGCTCTACGTCGACGGTGACCTGGTGACGCTGCCCGAGCAGGACCGCGACCGGTGGGAGACCAGCCTGATCGCCGAGGGACAGGCGCTGGTCCGCCGCTGCCTGCGCCGCGACCGGCCCGGCCCGTACCAGATCCAGGCCGCGATCGCCGCCGTGCACAGCGACGCGTCGCGCGCCGCCGACACCGACTGGGCGCAGATCCTTGCGCTGTACGACCAGCTGGCGGTGGTCGCCCCCGGCCCGGTGGTGGCGCTGAACCGGGCCGTCGCGCTCGCCGAGGTGACCGGCGCGGCGGACGCGCTGGCCGAGGTGGACCGCCTCGACCTCACCGGCTACCACGTGTACCACGCGGTCCGTGCCGACCTGCTGGCCCGCCTCGGCCGGGGCGGGGCGGCCGTCGAGGCGTACCGGACGGCCGTCGCCCGGACGGACAACGCGGCCGAACGGGCCTTCCTCACCGCCCGCGCGGCGGCCCTGGCGGCGCGTTTGCCGGCGGGGTGGGCCGGGAAACCGAGGCGCCGGCCGCAGCCGTGCAGGGGAGGGGCCATGGCGTACCGCCCGACCGTCGCCGACACCGTGCCCGACCTGTCCACCCTCACGCTCGGCGTGGAGGAGGAATACCTGCTGCTCGACCCGGACAGCGGGCGGAACCTGCCGGTGGCCGACCAGGTGCTCGCCGCGCTGCGCGGCCCCGTCCGCGACCAGAGCCGCCAGGAGTTCCGGCACAGCATGGTGGAGATGGTCACCCCGGCCTGCGCCGACCTCGGCGACCTGCGCGCACACCTGGTGACGCTGCGCCGCTCCGCGGTCGTGGCCGCCGCGGCGGCCGGGGCGCGGCTGGTGGCGGTCGGCGCGACCCCGATCGCCGAGCCGCACCGGACGGTTCCCGACGAACCGCGCTACCACGCGATGTCGCGCCGGTACGGGCCGGTGGCGCACGACCCGGCGGTCTGCGGCTGCCACGTGCACGTCGGGCTGCCCGACCGGGAACTGGCCGTGCAGGTCTGCAACCACCTGCGGGTGTGGCTGCCGGTGGTGCAGGCCATCACCACCAACTCGCCGCTGCACGACGGGTCCGACACCGGCCACGCCAGTTGGCGGTCGATGCAGCTGGAACGCTGGCCCAGCATCGGCCCGACACCGTACTTCGACTCCGCCGCCGACTACGACCGCACCGTCGACGAGCTGATCGCCGCCGGCATCATGCTCGACGCCGCGATGGTCTACTGGTACGCGCGGCCGTCGTCGGCGTACCCGACGGTGGAGGTGCGCGTCGGCGACGTCTGCCCGGAGGTGGACGACGCGGTGCTGGTCGCCGCGCTGGTCCGGTCCCTCGTCGCCACCCTCGCCGACGAGGTGCGCGCCGGGGTGACCGCCCCGCCCGTGCGGGACTGCCTGGTCGCCGCGGCGCACTGGCGGGCCGCCCACGACGGCCTCGACGGCGAGCTCATCGACCTGCGAGGCGGTGGCACCCAGCCGGCCTGGGACCTCGTCGACGACCTGATGGCGGTGATCGCGCCGGCCCTGCTGCGCCACGGCGACCTGGGCTACGTGCTGGCGCAACTGGCCCGGCTGCGCCGCGACGGCACCGGCGCGACCCGACAGCGGCGCGTGTGGGAGCGCACGGGCGACCTGCGCGCGGTCATCGACGACCTCGCCGCCCGTACCGCCGCCGACTGACCCTCTCGGCGCTCAGCGGACGGCGTGGCTCTGCAGCCACAGCTCCAGCAGACCCAACTGCCACAGCTTGTTGCTGCCGGCCGCCGCCTCGGCCCGGTCCGGCTCGGCGAGCAGCCGCGCCACGTACTCCGGGCGGAACAGCCCGCGCTCGCGCGCCTCCGGCGCCTGCAACGCCTCGGCGACCAGCTCGCGCACCGGCCCGTCCACGTTGCGCAGGGCGGGCACGGGAAAGTAGCCCTTCGGCCGGTCGATCACCTCGCCTGGCAGCACCTCCCGGGCGACCGCCTTGAGCACACCCTTGCCGCCGTGCGCCACCTTGTGCTGCGGCGGGCAGTGCGCCGCGAGGGTGACCAGGTCCTGGTCGAGGAAGGGGGTGCGCACCTCCAGCCCCCACGCCATGCTCATGCTGTCCACCCGCTTCACCGGGTCGTCGGGCAGCATCAGGTGGGTGTCCAGGCGCAGCACGGCGTCCAGCGCCGTCTGCGCCCCGGGCGTGGCGAGGTGTTCGGTGAGCAGGTCCCGGCTGGCGTCGTGCTCCAGCGCGTACGCCGGGCCGACGATGCCGCGCAGCTCGTCGTGGCCCCGGTCGAAGAACGCGGCGGCGAACGTCTCGGCGGCGCCGTGCCGGGGCGCCTCGACCAAGGGCTGGTGGTAGCCGTAGCCGGCGAACACCTCGTCGGCGCCCTGCCCCGACTGGGCCACCTTCACGTGCCGCGCCACCTGCTCGCAGAGCAGGTGGAAGGCGACCACGTCGTGGCTGCCCATCGGCTCGGTCATCGCCAGCACGGCACGGTTCAGGGCGGGCACCAGGTCGTCGTCGGCCAGCCGGATCCGGTGGTGGTCGGTGTCGTACGCGCGGGCCACCAGGTCGGAGTAGTGGAACTCGTCGCCGGCCTCGCCGCCACGGCTGTCGAAGCCGATGCTGAACGTGCGCAGGTGCTGCTGGCCGGCCTCGGCGAGCAGCGCCACGATGAGGCTGGAGTCCAGTCCGCCGGAGAGCAGCACCCCCACCGGCACGTCGGCGACCAGCCGTCGACGCACGGCGGTGCGCAGCGCGTCCCCGATGGCGGCCCGCCACTCGGTGGCGTCCATCCGCGCGTCGGCCGGTTCGCGTACGTAGTCGGGTCGCCAGTACACCTCCTCGCGGCTGCGCCCGTCCGCCTCGACGATCCGCAGGGTGGCCGGCGGCAGCTTGCGGACGCCGCGCAGCACGGTGCGCGGCGCGGGCACGATGGAGTGCCAGGACAGGTAGTGGTGCAACGCCACCGGGTCGATGCCGGTGTCCACGTCGCCGGCGCGCAGCAGCGCGGGCAGGGTGGAGGCGAAGCGGAGCCGACCGGGGGTCTCGGCGAGGTAGAGCGGTTTGATGCCGAGCCGGTCGCGGGCCAGGACGAGGCGCCTGCGTACCCGGTCGACCAGCCCGATGGCGAACATGCCGACGAGGTGGTCGACGAAGCGGTCACCCCAGTGCGCGTACGCGACCAGGATCACCTCGGTGTCGCTGGTGGAGTGAAAGGCGTACCCGGCGCGGATCAGCTCCTCGCGCAGGTCGGAATAGTTGTAGATGCACCCGTTGAAGACCAGGGCCAGGCCCAGGTCGTCGCGCACCATGGGTTGGCCGCCCGCGTCGGACAGGTCGATGATGGTCAGCCGGCGGTGTCCGAGGGTCACCCATTCGTCGGTGAACAGTCCCTCGTCGTCCGGGCCGCGCGAGCGCATCGCCTCGGTCATCCGGGTGACCGCCGCCGCGTCGGGCGGCCGGCCGTCGAACCGCGCCTCCCCGCTGATCCCGCACATCAGGCGGGGCGATGGGTCAGGTGTGGCACCAGCGGCACAGCGTCCTCCTGTCACCTCGTCCCCGAACGGGGCCGCTGGCTACCCGGGTGCGCGGTGGTTATGTGCGCACGGCGCGGGCCGGCTTGGCGTGGTCGGTGTCGCACCGGTGGGCAGGTCAGCCGTGCAGGGTGCGCAGGATGCGGGCCAGTTCGGCGCGGTCGGTGGCGGGCAGGTGGCCGAAGAAGCGGTCCGCCTCGGCCCGCCGGGCGGCCCGGATGGCGGTGCTGACCCGTACGCCCTCCTCGGTGAGCGCGACCAGGGTGGCCCTCCGGTCGGCCGGGTCTCCTCGCCGCTCGACGAGCCCCCGGGCCTGCAGGTCGTCGATGACCTCGGTGGCCGAGCGCGGAGCGATGCGCAGGTGCTCGGCGAGGGTGCCGGGGCGTACCTCACCGTGCCGGGCCAGCACGCCGAGGGACCGGGACTGGCTGGGGGTGATCTCCCAGGGCGCCAACGCCTCGCGCGTCTGGCGGCGCAGACGGGACGCGACGGCCCAGAACGTCTCGGCCAGGCTCTCGTCGTCGCCGCTCTCGGCGGTGTCCTCGGTCACCGGAATACGGTAACAGGCGATACGGTTGTACCCTCATGTTGAGGTAACCTCAGCATATCCCGATCGAGAGGCAGTCCCCCTTGGAACCCACCCCGATGGGCCGCGACCGCGGCCACCGCACCGTCAGCGCCGAAGAGAAGACGCAGGCCCGCCAGGTGTCCCTGCGCCGCATCGGCCGCCTGTTCACCCCGCACCGGCCCGCGCTGGCCGCCGTCACCGCGATCATCGTGCTCTCCTCGATCATCGCGATGGCCACCCCGTTCCTGCTGCGCGCCGTGATTGACCGCGCCCTCCCGCAGGGCGACGTGACCCTGCTGGTCTGGCTCGTCCTCGGCATGGTCGCCGTGGCGGCGGTGACCTCCGCGCTCGGCGTCGTGCAGACCTGGATCTCCACCCAGGTCGGGCAGCGGGTCATGCACCGGCTGCGCACCGACGTCTTCAGCCACCTCCAGCGCCAGTCGCTGGGCTTCTTCACCCGCACCCGCACCGGCGAGGTGCAGTCCCGCATCACCAACGACATCGGCGGCATGCAGTCGGTGGTCACCTCCACCGCCACCGCCGTCGCGGCCAACCTCACCACGGTGGTCGCCACCGCGGTCGCCATGGTCGCGCTCTCCTGGCAGCTGTCCCTCGTCTCGCTCGTCGTGCTGCCGCCGGCGATCTGGCTGACCCGCCGCGTCGCCCGGATGCGCCGCGAGATCACCGCCCAGCGGCAACGCGAACTCGCCGACCTCAACGTCACCGTCGAGGAGGGCCTGTCGATCAGCGGCGTGCAACTGGCCAAGACCCTCGGCACCGGCCCCGCGCTCATTGACCGGTTCGCCGCCTCCTCGGCCCGCCTCGTCGACCTGGAACTGCGCAGCGAGTTGGCCGGCCGCTGGCGGATGGCCTCGATGAGCATCATCTTCGCCGCCGTACCGGCGGTCATCTACCTCGCCGCCGGCCTGCCCGGCACCGCCGGCACGCTGAGCATCGGCACCCTGGTCGCCTTCACCGCCCTGCAGGGCGGCCTGTTCCGGCCGCTGATGGGGCTGCTCAACGTGGGCGTCTCGCTCACCGCGTCGCTGGCGCTGTTCGCCCGGATCTTCGAATACCTCGACCTGCCGGTCGACGTGGCCGACCCCGCCGAGCCGGTCCGCCTCGACCCCACCCGGGTCCGCGGTGACCTGCGCCTGGAGGACGTCACCTTCGGATACCCGGGCAGCGACACCGCCGCGCTCGCCGGGATCACCCTCGACGTGCCCGCCGGCACCAGCCTCGCCCTGGTCGGCGAGACCGGCTCCGGCAAGAGCACCCTCGCCGGGCTGATCAGCCGGCTGCACGACCCGACCGCCGGCCGGGTCACCATCGACGGCGTCGACCTGCGCGACCTGCGCCTCGCCGACCTGGCCGGGATCGTCGGCGTGGTCAGCCAGGAGACGTACCTGCTGCACACCACCGTCCGGGAGAACCTGCGCTACGCCCGCCCGGACGCCACCGACGCCGAGATCACCGACGCCGCCCGCGCCGCCCAGATCCACGACCTCATCACCGGCCTGCCCGACGGGTTCGACACCATGGTCGGCTCGCGCGGCCACCGGTTCTCCGGCGGCGAGAAGCAGCGCCTCGCCATCGCCCGTACGCTGCTGCGCGACCCGCGCATCCTGGTCCTCGACGAGGCCACCAGCGCGCTGGACACCGAGACCGAACGGGCCGTGCAGCGCGCGTTCGACGTGCTCGCGCGGGGGCGTACCACGATCACCATCGCCCACCGCCTCTCCACCGTGCGCGACGCCGACCAGATCGCGGTGCTCGACCACGGCCGCATCGTCGAATCCGGCACCCACGACAACCTGCTGAACCGCAACGGCCGCTACGCAACCCTGGCCGCGTAACCCCTCGCCGCGCGCCGCCGCGCCGCCGTGTGCCGTGTGCCGTGTGCGACCCCATGATCGTTGACGTCTGAGCGACTCGACACGCCGAGAGTTGTGCAGCTGAGCTGCCACCGATCATGGTGGGCTAGCAGACCGGGGGCGCGCGTGGGGGTTTTCCACAGCGGGACCGTTGTCCACAGAGGCACAGGTGGCGTCCTTGCGGACCTTCGGGGCGGAGCCGCACGGTCCGGGGTGTGAACTCGGTGTTGCGGGAACTGGTGGAGCTGTCCGGAGGGCTGGTCACCCGTGCGGCGGCGACGCAGGTGATGCCGGAGTGGGCGCTGGAGCGGGCCTGCCGCGGCGGTGACCTGGTGCGGGTGCTGCCTCAGGTTTTCGTGGCGGCGCACCTGGTGGGCAACCGACCGGGCGCCACGGTCCTGAAGCGGCTCGACCCCCGTGTGGCCCAACTCGCTGCCCTCGCCTGGGCGCAGGGGTGCGCCGCACTCAGTCATCTCAGCGCGCTCGACGCGTGGGGCCTGCGCCCGCAGATCGCGGGAGACCCGCTGCACCTCAGCGCGCCGATGACCCTTGGTCTGCGTACGCGGCCGGGAGTGCTGCTGCATCGACGCAGGGGTTTCGTCATCGAGCCGCCGCACGTGCTCGTTCGCAGAGGCCTGACCGTGACCCGCCTCGAGCAGACCATCGTCGACTCGTGGCCGATGCTGCCGTCCGCCGAGCGGCGGGCTCCGGTGATCCGCGCGGTCAACGAATGGCTGACCACCCCCGAGCGGCTGGCGGTCGCCCTGGACGGTGTGCCGAAGCTGATCGACCGGGCAGCGTTGCGGACGCTGCTGGCCAGGCTCGCCGACGGCTGCCGCAGTCCGCTGGAGATCTGGGGCCACGAACACGTCTTCACCGGCCCGGCCATGCCAGCATTCCGTCGGCAGGTGCCGATGCGTCTCGGGCGGCGCACCGTTTATCTCGACATGTTCGCCGAACGGGAACGGGTCAACATCGAACTCGACGGGGCCACCGCCCACGGGGATCCGCGCCAGCGGGAGATCGACCTGCGCCGGGACGCCTCACTGGCGACCGTCGGGATCCTGGTGGTCCGCTTCGCCCACCGTCGCCTGGTTTACGAGGCCGACGACGTACGCGCGGAGACACGTGCCATCCTTGCGACCCGCAGGGCGGCGTGACCGTCGAGCCGATGGGAGGCGAGACCCGGAACATCCGCTTCCGCCGCTACGACCTAGCCCCGCCATCCGCCAGGGTCAGCGTCCTGCTCGACGAGATCAGCCGCGACCCGACCGGCATCTTCCGGGCTGACGAGATGCCCTGGCGGTGAGGGCCCTCCCTGCCCCGAGTTGATGCGAAGAATGCGAGGCAGGGACGGAGGCCGGCGAGTTGGACGAAGATCTCGCGTTTGGCGGTCGCGTTGCCTCGGCGGTTGATGACGTATCCGGTCAGCCAGACCCAGCCCTGGTACGTCGGCCGGTCGGACACCGAGACCACGCGGAAGGTCAGCACGCGGTCCCCGGAAAACTGCACCGAGGCCCGGCCGTCGATGACGAGCAGGTCGCCGGGGGCAGGGCGCGCGGTCACCAGTGGCCGGAGTTGCGGTGCTGCTCCTGCGACGGCGGGCACTCCCGCGCGTGCATGGTCTGCCAGTCACGCAGTGCCCGCTTGATCCGGTCGTTCTCCTGGCTGAGCAGCCGTACCGTGTCGTTGAGCATGGCGAGCTCGTCGGCCACCCGGGCCTGGAACTCGCGTACCTCATCGGGGTCGACGCCGCGCCGGCGCGCGGCGAACTCGCGGGTCCGCACCTCGTGCGGCGTCAACCGGGCCGGGTAGCCGGCGGGGTAGGGCTGGCCACCTCGATACACCTGAGCCACGACGATCCTCTCTGCGGGCAGGCGGGAGCGCGGAAGGTCCTTGCGGTGGTCTGGGGGCGGGCCGTCCGCGGGCGACCCCGCCCGCTCGGCCGCCGCAGCCCGTTCGGCGGTACGACGGCAGAGCAGTCCGGTGGGTCGGGACGGGCACACGCACCCGCCCCGACCAGGGGGTGAGCCGAACTCGTTGCCACGCGAGGATCGGCCCGGGACAACATGGCTAGACATGCTAGTTGAGTCAACGCTGCTTGTTAGGTGCGTCGCGGTGTGATCAAATCGGGTTGCCACGCGAGGAGTGCCATGCGAGAAGTGCCGGATTACTGGCGCATCGCCGATGATGTGATCGCCGACGTCAGGTCGAAGAAGTTGAAGCCGGGGGAGAAGCTGCCCTCGATCTCTGAATTACGTGCTCGCTACGACGTCAGCCACGGGACGGTGCAGATGGCCTACGCCCGGCTGGAGGCGCTGCGGGTTATCCGGCGGCAGCAGGGCAAGGGCGTGTTCGTGACCGACCCGAAGACGTGGATGCGGGAGCCGTAGATGGCGGCCCGGCTACCTCTCCGAGCACAGGGCGGTAGCTAGGCCAGCTGATCAAGCGTCGGTGCCATGCAGTCGATTGCAGGTCGACGAGTGGCATTGACACGTACCGTTTCGCATTCCATGGTCGATGGACTCATCCCTCTGTCGAAGGGCCGCAGGATGGTCAGCAGCGAACACAGGTACGTCATCGTCGGGGCGGGACCCGCCGGACTACAACTGAGCTACTACCTCCAGCAGCACGGCGCCGATTACCTGACGCTGGAGAGTGGCGACGGGCCCGGTGGTTTCTTCCGGCGGTTTCCGCGCCACCGTCGGCTCATCTCGCTGAACAAGGTGCACACCGACAGCGCCGATCCTGAGATTCGCCTGCGCTGGGACTGGAACTCGCTCCTCAACGACTCGCCGGACCTGCTTTTTCCGCGATTCAGCGAGGAGTACCTGCCGGCCGCCGACGACCTGGTGCGCTACCTCGCCGAGTTCCAACGGGTGCACCAGCTCAACGTCCGCTACGGCACGACGGTCGAGCGGATCACAAGGACGGGCGACGGCTTCACGCTGAGCACCGACCGGGGCGACGTCCGCGCGCGCTGCCTGGTCGTCGCGACCGGCTGGGGCCGGCCCTTCGTGCCGGCCATCAAGGGCATCGAGCATGCCATCGGGTACGAGGACATGGTCGTCGACCCCACGGCGTACGACGGTCAGCGGGTCCTGATCATCGGCAAGGGCAATTCCGCGTTCGAGACCGCGTCGGCCATCCTCGGCCGGGCGTCGATGGTGCACCTTGCCAGCCGGCAGCCGCTGCGGCTGGCGTGGAACACCAAACACCCCGGGGACGTCCGTGGTCAGTACGGCGCGATCCTCGACAGCTACCAGTTCAAGACGCTGCACTCGGTGCTGGACTGCACGATCGACGAGATCCGGCCGGTCGACGGGCGGTTCCGGGTGTCCATCACGTACACGCACGCCGAGGGGGAGACCGCCGAGCTCGACTACCACACGGTGCTGCGGTGCACCGGCTTCCGGATGGACACGTCGATGTTCGACGAGACGGCCCGTCCCGACATGGTGCGCGACGGCCGGATGCCCGGGTTACGCCCGGACTGGCAGTCGAGCAACGTCGACGGCCTGTACTTCGCCGGCACCATCGCCCAGGCCCGGGACGTCAAGCACGCGTCGTCGCCGTTCATCGACGGCTTCCGGTACAACCTGCGCACGTTCACCCGGATGCTGCGGGAACGCTACGAGGACGTGCCGTTGCCGTACACGACGACGCAGGCCGACGCCGCGTCGTTGACGAAGCTGATGCTCGACCGCGTCAACTGGTCGTCGGCGCTGTGGACCCAGTTCGAGTACCTCTGTGACGCCTTCGTCCGCGACGACGCCACCGGCGACTTCCACCACTACGAGGACCTGCCGGAGGACTACGCCGTGGAGCGCTTCGGTGCCGCCACGCACTGGTACACGCTCGCGCTGCGGTGGGGCCGCGACGACTACGGCGACGTCTTCGCCATCGACCGGCACCCGACCCCCGACCGCGCCCGGGAGAGCGCCTTCATCCACCCGGTGATCCGGCGTTACCGCGGTGCGGAACTGCTCGCCGAGCAGCACCTGCTGGAGGATCTGCTGGCCGAGTGGCGGCGCCCGGACCGGCACGTCGAGCCGTTGGTCGAGTTCCTGACCCGGGATCTCACCAGCGGACCATGATCTCGTCGAGGGGCTTGCGGGCCAGGTCGGGCACGTGGGCGTCCAGGGCGGGATAACCGACCGGCATCACCACGTACGGGCGCTCCTCCGGAGGGCGCTCACACACCTCGTTGAGGAACCGCATCGGACTGGGCGTGTGGGTCAGCGTCACCAGGCCCGCGTGGTGCAGCGCGGTGATCAGCAGGCCGACCGCGATGCCGACGGACTCCTTGACGTAGTACGGCTTCGGGCTGTGTGGCCCCTGGTGCACCTCGAAGACGACGATGACGACCGGTGCGGTCTCCAGGAACGGCTTCCGCCAGTCGGTGCCGAGCCCGGCGATCGCACCGAGCCACTCCTGCGAGGCGCGGCGGTCGTAGAACGCGCGTTCCTCGGCCTCCGCAGCCTCGCGGAGCCGGCGTTTGCGGGCCGGATCGGTCAGGACGACGAACCGCCAGGGCTGCACATTGGCGCCGCTGGGTGCGGTCGACGCCGCCCGGATCGCGGCCTCGACCACCCCGTCGGGCAGTGCGTCACTGGCGAAGTCCCGCACGGATCGGCGCTGCGCCATTCGCTCGGCGAACGCCTCCGCCTCCCGCACCATCTCCGCCGGCGGCCTGCGGTGGTGGTGGACCGGGACCTTGGGTAGCAGGTCGGTGTCGTTCACCTGTGGCCTCCCCTGATCAGATGTGCCGGGTCTCGGCGGGGAGGGTGCGCCTGCCGCCGTCATCCGGTCCATCCAGCATTTCGAAGCAGCGGCGGCTTGTCGTTACTGAAGTGTGCTTTCTTCGCCCGTGGGCACGTCGGGCGCGGTTCGGGTGGCGATCTCGTCGACCACGTCGGTCAGGCGTCCGCGCAGCGCCGCGGCGGCCCGCTGGCGGGTCGCCCCGTCGCCGTCCCTGGCGAGCCAGCTCAGCCACGCCTCCACCCGCTCGCGGTCACCCGCCTCGTCGAGTGCTGGTCGGGCGCGTTCGACCAGTCGTTCGGCGAGTGCCGCCGCCGGCAGCAGCCGGCCCGTGGCGACGTCGACGCCGTGGCCGCCCATCCCGTCGCGGGCGGCCCGCCAGTACGCGAGCCGCATCAGCTCGGGGAGCAGCTCCGGCCCCTCGTCGCCCCGGTCCACGGCATCTCCGGCGACCACCACCAGAGCCCGCACCAGGGCGGCGAGCGCCGCGGACTCGGTGGCCGTGACGGGGACGTCGGCCACCCGTACCTCAAGCGTGGGGTGCTTCGTCGACAGGCGCAGATCCCAGAAGAGGGTGCCGTGGTCGACCAGCGCGCCCGCCTCGAGCAGTGCGTCCACGTGGTCGTCGTACTGCTGGGCGGACGTCAGGTACGGCGGCGGGCCGGCCACCGGCCAGCGCCCCCACGTGACGCTGCGCCAGCTCGCGTAGCCGGTGTCGCGCTCCGACCAGTAGGGCGAGTTGGCGGTGAGGGTGAGGAACACCGGAAGGTGTTGGCGCAGGTGGTTGCCGATCAGCACGGCGCGGTCCCGGTCGGGCTCCTCCACGTGGACGTGGACGGCGCAGATCGCGAGTTCGTCGTGCAGCCCACGGAAGGTGGCGGTGCCCCGGTCCTGGCGCGGCCCCTCGGTGATGGGCGGCGGCACGGCACGGCCCAGCACCGGCGAGCCACTGGCGATCACCCGCAGACCCGCCGACCGGGCCGCGCTCTGAATGGCGGCGCGGCCCTCAGCCAGTTGCGCGTCGAGATCGTCGAGGCTCAGGCACGGGTCGGTGCGGGTCTCGATCTGCAACTTGGTGATCTCACCGCCCACCCGGTCACCGAGGGTCGGGCGTGCGCGGTCGACGACGGCGGCCGCCTCCGGCACGACCTCACCCCGCTCGGCGTCGACGACGAGGAACTCCTCCTCGACGCCGAGCGGAGGAATGGGCGATCCCGAGCGCTGTCCCGTAGTCATGCCGACGCCGACCTCTCGCTGCCGGTCGTTCGCCGGCGCCCAGCACGTTACGGGATGTCGTCGATGGGTTGCGATCCGAAACGCTCCATGGTGGACAGCGAGCCGACGAGTCCGGCCAGAAGTGCCGTCCGTTCGGGCATCCGGTCGAGGCAGACGTACTCGTCGGCGGCATGCGCGCCGCCGCCCACCGCACCCAGGCCGTCAAGCGTCGGTACGCCCAGCGCGGCGGTGAAGTTGCCGTCGGACGCTCCAGCGGCGTACGCGCCGGTGGGCTTCGGGATGCCAAGCTGGCAGGCGATCGACTGGGCCAGCTCCAACAGTGGCCGCGCGAGCTCCGGCGACATCGGGTAGCGGTTGATTCCGCCCTGCACGGCCAGCGTGGCCTCGGGCAGCACCGGCACCAGCCCACGGATGGCGTGATCCACGCGTTCGAGTTCGTCCCTGGTCCAGGCCCGGACGTCGACGGCCAGGCTGGCACGCTCGGGCACCGTGTTCGTCGTCGTGCCGGCGGAGAGCAGAGTCGGCGTGACGGAGGTGCCGCCGCTGTCCGCCGCGCCGAGCGTACCCAGCGTGAGAACCTGGTGGGCGACCTCGACGGTGGCGTTGACCCCGCGCTGCGGCTCCACGCCGGCGTGCGCGGCGCGGCCGGAGACGGTGAGGCGGTAGACCGAGCCGCCCTTCCTGGCCACCTTCAGACGCCCCTCCGGGGTGGCCGCCTCGCAGACCAGGACCGCCCCCGAACGCCGAGCCTCACGTTCGATCAGCTGCCGCGATGTGACGGACCCGGTCTCCTCGTCGCAGGTGAGCAGCAGGCCGACCGCGGAGGTGTCCTCGATCAGCCGCAGCGCCGTGACCATCTGCACGATGCCGGCCTTCATGTCGCACACGCCGGGCCCCGTCGCGACGTCCCTGCGGACGGTGAAGGGCCTCGACCGGATCGTGCCCACCGGGAAGACGGTGTCGAAGTGGCCGAGAAGCAGCACGCGCTGGTCGGCGGCCGGCCACAGCAAGTGCGGTAGGCCGTCGATCACGACCCGACGGGCCGGCCGCCCGAGCACCTCCTCCCCCCAGCGGGCGAGCAGGTCGGCACAGGACTCGAGATGGGGCAGCGAGCCCGGTGCCGACTCGCAGGAGACGAGAGCGCTCAGCCGGTCGACCATGTCGGCTCGCAGCTGCGTCGCTGCGTCGAGCAGACAACGTGGGTGGTCCATCGATCCCTCCAACTGCGCGGCTGGCGGGCTTCGCCAGACGCACCCATCGACCATCGCAGAGGGATCGGGGTGTGGTCGTCCTTGTCCGTGCTCAGCTGCTCGGCGGCACGGGGAGAGCCGATCCGTAGCCGACCCCGATGATCCGACGCACGGACTCCGCGTAGGCGTCCTGACCAACAGGTGCGAAGGTGCCGAGCCCGTCGACGTACCGGTTGAACATGCAGAACGCGGCGGCGATCAGCACGGTGTCGTGGATTTCCAGGTCGGTGGCGCCCTCCGCGCGGGCGTCAGCGACCAGCTCGGTGGTGACGTTACGGCCGCTGATCTGCACCGCACCCGCGATACGCAGCAGCGCCCGCAGCTTGGCCGAGATCGGGGCGGTGTCGAGGTCCGCGCGTACCTGGTCGACGAGAGTCATGCCCTCGTCGAGCTGCGCGGCGGCGAACGCCGAGTGCGACGCGCAGCAGAAGGTGCACTCGTTGCGCCCGGAGACGTACGCGGCGATCAGCTCCCGCTCGCCGGCCGGGAGCGAGTGCGGGGCACGCAGCAGCACCTCGGCCAGCTCGTTGAGCGGCTTCGCCGTCTCCGGACGGTACTGCATCGGGCCGGTGATGCCGGGGAACTGCTTCTCGTCGACCCCGAGGTCGATGTGCGCCATGGTGTCCTGCCCTCCAGCCGTGAACCGCGGCCCGACCGGACCACGCCTCAGCCGCAGACGACCGCCCGTGCGGGGCGGCGTGACGAACGCCGCGCAGTCACGATCTCATCCCGTCCGCCGGTCGTATTTCTTCATTCATGCTCAGTCCTGGGTCGGCCGTCCTCCGGGCCGCCTCGTTGAGGGGCACGTCGCGTAGCACAGTCGGCTGGACCGTGGGGCTTCGTCCACAGGTGCCGTCGCTGTCCACAGCGGCCCCCGCCGGGCAGCTCACCGGCGGCTGGTCCGGGCACGGTCGACCCGTGCACGCGACCCTGAGAAGCCTGCTCGATCGGCGGGGCGGCCTGGCCACCCGACGGGACGTTCTGCGCGTGGCGCCACCGTGGACACTCCAGAGCGCCTGCCGGGCCGGTCGCCTGGTCCGGGTCCTCCCGCAGGTCTTCGTCGACGCCACGCTCGTCCAGGACACCCCTACCGAGCTGCCGATTCTCGCTCGGATCGATCCGGAGCTGGCTCGCCGTGCCGCGCTGGCGTACGGAGGCGGACGCGCCGCGCTCAGCCGACTGACCGCGCTGGACGTGTGGGGCCTGCGGCGTCAACCGCCGGGCGAGCCGATGCATCTCGACCTGCCCGTCGGGTCGGGCCTGAGTGGCCGACCGCATCTCGTGGTGCGTCACCGCCCCGGCTTCACCACTGAGCCGCCGCACGCGGTGATACGGCGAGAGGTGCCGGTGACCCGGCTCGACCGGACCCTGGTGGACTGTTGGCCGTTGCTGCCGACGGTCGACCGAGCGGGAGTGCTCATCCGCGCGGTCAACGATCGGCTGACCACCCCGCAGCGCCTCGTGGCCGCCCTCGGCGAGGTGCCGAGGTTGATCGACCGCCCGGCGCTGCGCGCCTTGGTGGATCGGCTCGCCGCTGGCTGCCGCAGCCCGTTGGAGATCTGGGGTCACGACCACGTCTTCACCGGCCCGGGAATGCCGGCGTTCACTCGGCAGGCGCGGGTGCGGGTCGGCGGACGGACGATCTACCTCGACATGTTCGCCGAGGCCGAGCGGGTCGACATCGAGCTGGACGGCGCCACGAGCCACGGCGACCCCACCGAACGCGAGATCGACCTCCGCCGCGACGCCCTGCTCGCCACCAAGGGCATTCTCGTGGTCCGCTTCAGCCACCGCCGGCTGCTGGCCGACCCCGCCCAGGTCCGCCAGGAAACCCTCGCCATCCTCGCCAGCCGCCGCCCCGGCCCCATGATCACTTAACCCTCAGCAGTTGCAAACCACTCCCTACAACTACCCACCATTAAGTGATCTTGAAGGAGGGAGGGAGCGGGAGGGAGTGGGCAGGTGGGAGGGAGGGGTGCGGAGTGGACGGGTCAGGGGGCGGGGCGTTGGTGGGGTGGGGTTGCGTGGTCTGTTGGGGGTTCGGCGTGGTGGTGCAGGAGTTCGGTGATCCATCTCGTCGCTTCGCGATGGGCGTTGAGCAGGTGGTGACGGGCGTCGGCCACGTCCTGGTCGTCGGCGTCGTCGCTCAGGATGGCCATCCATCGTCGACTCAGCTCCTCGGCGTACCGGGCTTTGCGTAGCTGCTCGTCGAACTGGTACTCCAGCTTGACCATCCGGTCGACGTGCGGCTGAAGTGCCGGCATGATCCGTTCGTCGAGGCGGACGGCGGCGTCGGGTCGGCAGGTGATGACGACCTCGCCCCGCTCGTAGGACCACTCCGGTTCGTCGGCGAGCGCCTGCTGTAACGCCACCTCCAGATCGCCCGCCCGGTGCGGCGGCAGGTCCCGGGCGGCGTCGGCGGCGAGCCGGGTCAGCCGTTGGATCGCGTTGGGCTGGAAGTACTGCACGTACCAGCTCAGCACCTCGGACCGCAGGCTCGCCGATGACGACCAGGCGAACGTGGCGCGGATGTGGAACGAGTACACGTAGCCCCGGGCGGGGACCGTGATCAGCCGCGGCGCGTCGCGCTGTTCGACGAGCGGGCCGGAGGGCGTCGGGCCGGCCGCGGAGCCGACGGGTGCCTCGTCCTGGAGTGCGGCGACCAGCCGGTCCCAGCTTCGCGCCCACCACCGCCAACCGCGCACGCTCACGTCGCGGGCGACGGTCATCCCGCGGATGCCCCGACGTCGCCACTGGTCCGCGGGTCTCGGCCTCCCATCGGGGGCGTCCGTCATGGCACCCCTCCACGGTCACGGATCCGCACGTCACGCT
Source organism: Micromonospora sp. WMMD710 (assembly GCF_029626045.1). NCBI lineage: Bacteria > Bacillati > Actinomycetota > Actinomycetes > Micromonosporales > Micromonosporaceae > Micromonospora > Micromonospora sp. WMMD710. Next base: position 1,664,891 of record NZ_JARUBD010000001.1, read on the forward strand.
AACAACCGGTGACCGATATGCCCGTCGCCACGCCGGCACGGCACGGGCCGACCCGGAGGACACCGCGCCGTCGCCTGAAGATCGTCGAGCGGTCGTGTGCCGGTCAGGCGGGCGCGACATCCTGCCCGGGTGCGCACACTGCCGACCGTCGTCGCGTACCGGCTGCTCGGGGGAGCCGGTGCCACCCTGGTGGCGTCCGCCGGCCTGGCGGCCGGCGCGCTGCCGGTCGGCGCGCACGCCGCCTGGTGGAGCGCGCTGCGGCAGCTCGCCGGGCCGGGGCTGCTCTGCGGGTACGCCGGACTGACCCTGCTCACCGCCGCCTGGTGGTGGGCCGGCCGACAGCCGCACCCGCCGGAGGTCGGGCGGCACCCGCACCCACCCGAGAAGGGGGTCGGTCGGCGCTCCGCGGCGGTGACGCTGGCGTGCTGGGCGGGGCCGTTGCTGGTGGCGCCGCCGTTGTTCAGCCGCGACGCGTACAGCTATCTCGCGCAGGGCGCCATGGTGCTCGCCGACGTCGACGTGTACCGCCACGGCGTCGCGTACCTCGGCGGGGCCCTGGCCGCCGAGGTGCCGCAGATGTGGCAGCAGACGCCCGCGCCGTACGGGCCGGTGTTCCTCGCGCTGGCGGCGGTGGTGAGCGGTGCGAGCGGCGGCACGCTGGTGCTGGGCGTGCTGGGGCTGCGGGTGGTGGCGCTCGCCGGGGTGGCGCTGCTGCTGGTGTACCTGCCCCGGCTGGCCCGGCAGTGCGGCGTCGACCCGGGTGCCGCGCTCTGGTTGGGTGTGCTCAACCCTCTCGTCCCCCTGCATCTCGTCGCCGGCGCGCACAATGAGGCGGTGATGCTGGGGCTGCTGGTGGCGGGGCTCAGTCTCGCCTTCGAGCACCGTCACGGCGCGGCCACGGTGCTGGTGACCCTCGCCGCGCTGGTCAAGGTGCCGGCGGTGATCGGGCTCCTGGTCGTCGTGTCGCTCGCCGCGCGGCACCGGGCGCTGTCGGCCTCGGTGGCGCGCACCGCCGGCATCGCGGTGGGCACCGCCGCCGTGGTCACCTGGGCCACCGGCATCGGGTACGGGTGGATCGGCGCCCTCGGCACACCGATGTACCGGCACAGTTGGTCGATCTCCAGCGCGCTGGGCAGGGTGGCGTCGCGCGCGGCCGGGCGGTTGGGCCTGCACCTGGGCGACGCCCCGATGCGGCTGTGCCTCGCGCTGGGCGTCGCCGCCGCACTGGCCGTGGCGGTCGCCGCGTGGTGGCATCGGCGGCGGCTCGGTCCGGCGTACGCGCTGGGTCTGGTGCTGGTGGCGGCGGCGCTGCTCGGCCCGGCGACCCGGCCGTGGTACGCGCTGTGGGGCCTGGTGGTGATCGCGGCGTCGGCGCCGCACGGGTGGGCGCGGCCGGCGGCCGCGTCCGGCGCGGTGGTGCTCGCGTTCGTGGCGCTGCCCAGCGGCTTCGGCCCGGACGCGGCGCAGGCGGTGGTGGCCGTCGCCGGAGTGCTGGTCGGGTTGCTCGTGGTCGGTTCGCTGCGCCTGCTGCGGCCGATCGCGTCGGTGGAGGTGGCGCGATGACCGCGACCCGGTGGCGGGTGGCGACGGTGGTCGGGTTGGTGACCGTGCTCGCGGTCGTGATCGCGATGGTGCCCGGGCATCGGGGCTGGTTCGACGTCGGGGTCTACCACGGCGCGGTCGGGCACTGGGCGCGCGGCGGTGACCTGTACGGGTGGACCACTCACAACGGGTACGGCTTCACCTATCCGCCGTTCGCCGCGCTCTGCATGCTGCCGATGGCGGCGCTGGCCTGGTATCCGACGATCGTGGCGCACCTGCTGCTCACCGCGCTGGCCGTGGCGTTCCTGCTGCACCTGCTGGTGGACCCGCTGGCGCGCCGGCACGGGTGGAGCCGCTGGTACGCGCTCGCGCTGACGTGCTGCCTGCTGGCCGGGCTGAACCCGGTACGGGACACGGTGAGCTTCGGGCAGGTCAACCTGCTGTTGGTGGCGCTGGTCTACCTGGACCTGTGGCTGTTGGAACGGGGCAGTCGACTGGCCGGCATCGGGACCGGGCTGGCCGCGGCGGTCAAGCTCACCCCGGGTGTCTTCATCGGGTATCTGCTGGTCACCGGGCGGTGGCGGGCCGGCTCTGAGCGACCGGGGCCGGCCGGTGGCGGCCGGCCCCGCGCGGTCACCCCGGGTCAGAACAGGAGGTACGCGATGGTCGACGGGGACGATGGTCGGAGGGGCGCTTGGCTGATCGCCGGCCGCGACGGCGACCTCGACGAGCCGGGTGCGGTGGTGCTGCCCGCAGCGGCGACCCGGACCCGGGCCGGTCTGTTCGCCACGCTGACCGCCGCGCTGGCCCTGCCGGCGTACCTGGGGGACACCTGGGATGCCCTCTCCGACGTGCTGCGGGACCGGCTCGACGCCGGCCCGCTCACCCTGCTGATCACCGACGCCGGCCACCTGCTTGTCGACGAGCCGGCCGATCAGTACGCGCTGCTGCTCGCCGTGCTCGGCGACGTGGCCGCCACCGCCCCGCACCCGATGCGCGTCGTCCTCGACGAGGCCGCGCCCTGCTGACGAACGACACGCCTGCCGCGTCGACTCGCGCCCGCCCCGGCGGCGGCCGATGGCTGTGTCGGTGCTCAGTTCCCGACAGTCGGAGCCTCGTGCGGGCACGGTGACGGTGGCGGTGACGCTCGGGTGACGGCTCCTTCGCGATCCTCGTGCCGAGCCGGGCGGAACGCACCGGCGCGGGCAGCGAGGAGGCCGGTGCGGTGGACTTCGTCGACGGGGTGCTGGTGCGGTTGGCCGATCCGGGCACCCGCGCCGCCGTGTTCGACGACGCGTCGCTGGCCCACCTGGTCGAGGCCGCGTACGACACCGAGGCGATGCCGGTCGCGCCACCGTACGCGGCGGTGTTCGACGAGCTGACCCTCGGCTTCGCCGCCGCGCCGGTGACCGTGGCGGAGGGGGAGTGGCTGGGCTCCGGCGGCACCACCCGCACCGAGTTGCGCGTACGCCTGCACGGTCTCGGCGGCTCGGCGCTGCGCATCGACGCCCTGTGGCGGGGCAGCCTGGTGGTGCGGACCAGCACGGCCCGGGACCGGGTCGAGGACGTCGACGTGGCGGTACCCGCGTTCGACGTCGACCCGCAGATCATCGCCGAGCTGGGCGCGTTGCCGGCCGACCCGGCGGCCCTGGAGACCGAGCGCCGGACCCGGCTGGTGGCCCGGCTACGCGCCGGACTGCACCAGCCGGCCGCGTTCACCGACTCGCACCTGGACCGGCTGCTCGCCGGCGTCGGCGCCGCGAACGCCGGTGACCTGGTGGCGCGGATGCGCGGGCAGGCCGCCGGGGCCACCGTGAAGCTGCGATACGCCGCCGCGCCGGCGGCCCCGCCGACCCCGCGTCCGCTGCCGTTCGCCGCCGCCGTACTGGTCCGCGACAAGGGTTTCTCCCTGGCCGACCTGCTCGTCGAGACCCGTCTGGTACGGGCCCGCGCCGAGGAGTTGGGCCTGGACGTGTCGTCGCCGGACGACGTCCGGCGACGACATCGGGTGGTCGCCGTCTGGGTGGTGCCCATCGAGACGTTCGACGACGACGGCTGGCCCGGCGGCGACACCGGCACCGACGCGCAGAAACGGGCCGCCCGCTTCGCGCGGGCCGGCCAGTGGCTCGCCGGCAGCGGCATCGGGCTCGCCGCCCTGCCGACCTGAGACGCCCGGCCGCCCCAACGACCGCAACGGCCGGCAGCCGCCCATCGACCGAGCAGCAACCTTCGTCCGGGAGGACCCGTGGCACCGACAGCAGCATTCCCGTTCATCGAGGTCCGGATCGTGCCGCCACCGGCGCCGCTGGCCCAGCGCTCGCCGGGCGTCGTCGCCGTGGTGGGCAAGGCGCCGTCCACCGCCGACGGCGGTTCGGCGCCGGCGAACACGCCGGTCCGGATCGAGACCCTGGACGACGCGGTCACCAACTTCGCCCGCCGGCAGGCCGGCAGCGTGGTCCGCAACGCCCTCTACAACTCCCTCGAACTGGCGTTCCTGCAGGACCCGCGCCCGGCCAAGGTGTACGGGGTGAAGGTGGCCGGCGACGACTACGCCGCCGCGCTGAGCGGCCTGGAGGCCGCCGACGACGTGACCATGGTGTCGCTGGCCAACGAGTCGACCGTCGGCAACCCGGCCGGTGCCGGCGCGCCCACCGGGCTGCACGCGCTCAAGGCGCACGTGGAGACGATGTCCGCGGCCGGCCAGCGGCGGATCGGTTTCGCCATGGTCAATCCGGCCACCGAGAAGGGCCCGACCTACGTCACCGACATCACCACCGCCGCGAACCCGCTCAAGAGCAGCACCAGCCGGATGGTGATGATCGCCGCCCGGGGGGCGGACGGCGACGCGGCCACCGCCGCGATGGCGGCCGTGGCCGGGCTGCCGGTGCACCACAGCATCGTGCTGAAGAAGATCCGCGGGGTGGCCATCCCGGTGGCCAAGCAGTACAGCCCGGCGGAGATCAAGGGCCTCTCCGAGGCCAACCTCACGCCGATCATCGATCCCACGCTGATCACCGGGGAGAGCCTGCACTTCGCCGACGGTCGGCTGTTCACCTCCGACGCGAGCCTGCTGCACGTCGACCTGGTGCGCACCCTCGACCAGATCGAGTTCATGCTGCGCGCCGGCCTGATCGGCCTGGTCGGCGACGCGCGGATCACCAAGCCGGGGATGACCCTGCTGAAGACCCAGGTGGACGGCATCCTCGGTCCGCTCAAGCGGCAGGCGGTGATCGACGACTACCAGATCGAGATCCCGGTGCTGGACATCCTCGGCATCCCCGAGGTCGCCCGTACCGCCACCGACACCTCGATCGTCACCGCCGCCCGGGCCGACCGCACCGTCGACCTGGTCGTCACCGTCACGTACGGCCCTGCCGTGAGCCGCCTGCTGGTCACGCTCGTGGCCAAGTTCTGACCCGGAGGAACCAGACCATGGAGTGGAAGACCCGCCTCGCGGTGCAGTACACCAAGGGCACCGAGACCGTGCTGATCAGCCCGATCGACTCGTTCAGCCCGTCCTTCTCGCTCAACGTCGAGGCCCTGCACTCGTGCGAGGTGACCCACCTGGGCGCCATCCACGCGCCGGTGTCGATGAACTTCACGATGACCGTCAAGGCCATCGGGGACGTCGCCGGCCGGCTCACCAAGCTGGCGCTCGACGGCGAGCTGTTCGACATCGCGCTGCTGGAGCACACCGGCGACGACTGGTCGTTCTCGTCGTTCGTGCTGCGGGACTGCCTGATCACCAGTGCGACACCGACGACGGCCACCATCTCGGGCGCACCGGCGGCGACCTTCAGCGGCTTCAGCCTGGCCGCGTCGGTCGACCCGAAGACCGGCGACCCGTCCGTCCTGCCGTGACCCCACCCACGACTGACCGGAGGTAGCAGATGGCGACCGGTGCTGGCCGTGCCGCCCGGGTCACCCGTACCGGGCTGGCCCTGGTGCACGCGGGTGAGCTGGTGCTGCCGGCGGCCGGCAGCGAGGCGGAGGCCGAGCAGGTGGCCGAGGACGACCGCGCGGTCATCGCGTACCACTTCCCGGTGGAGATCGAGGTGGTCGCGGCCGGCGGCGCCCTCGACGCCGACGCGCTGGCCGACCTCGCGCTGGCCCGGCTCGCCGCGCACCTGGACGGGCGGTCCTGACAATGGCCATCTCGGTGCACGTGCCGGTGCGGATCCGGCTGGACGCCCGGTCGGTGACCGCGCGACCGGAGGTGGTGACCGAGGCGCTCGCCGCGGCCCTGACGCGCGCCCTGGAACGCTCCCGGCGCGAGGTGGTCGCGCCCCGTGGCGGCTACCTGGAGGTACGCGCCGGGGCGCCGGAGTTCCGCTGGACCGGCGCGGCGGTGGCGGGGGTGTCCCGGGACGAGCGGCGGGCGTTCGAGGCCCGGCTGCGCCGGCGCGTCGACGAGGTGGTGGCCGGGGCGCGGCTCGATCCGGGGCTGCCCGCCGGTGTGGCCGTGCCGCTGAGCCGGCCGCCGAGCGAGGTGTTCGACGCGTCTCGGATGCGTCATCTGCTGGCCGTCTACCGGGTGCCGTCCTATGACGAGGGTGGTGACGCCGCCGAGGTGCCGGTGGCCGGCGACGATCCGCCGCCGGTGACCTACCAGTGGTTCCTGCGGCCGGCCACGTATCTGGTCGGTCACTTCGCCGAGCTGGCCCGCGAGGCGGTACGCCAGCACGGTGGTCTGCCCTCGGGCGCCCCCCAGGGGATCATCGCCCGGGTGGTCGGCTCCGACGGACGTCAGGTCTGGGCGATCATGGTAACCACGACTCCACTGTCGGTGCTGACGTTCGACACGTTCGGCGAGACGGTGTTCCGGGCCACCCCGCAGCCGCATTTCGAGGTGCAGGCGCGGGTGCCCAGCCCGCAGCCCGGGACGGTGCAGCGCCGGCCGGTCGCCGACCGGGCCGCCCTGGTGGCGATGGTGGACGACGAGCTCAACGCCGACATCCGGCAGCGCCTACGGACCGCCCAGCCGCGCGGTGAGACCACCAGCGTGGCGGAGTACGAGGCACAGCTCGAGCGCGCCGTCGACGCGGAGGTGAACCGGCGGGTCGACGCGATCCTCGCCTCGGTGGGCGGGTCCACACCGAGCAGCCTGGTGGTCGTCCGCGTCGGCGGGGTGTCCCTGCTGCTGGTGAGCACCGCGGAAACCGAGGAGAACCTGCACTGGACCGGCACGGCGAACCTGCTGCCGATCAGCGTGGAGCAGCACCCGACCACCGCGGCGGACCCGAACGCGCCCGCGGGCGGGGGCATCGGCGACGGCACCGGCACGGGCTCGGGCAGCGGTGGCGGGTCCGGCTCGGGCACCGGCAGTGGACCGGGCGGCGCCGGCGTCGGCATGGGCACCGGCCCGGGTGGTGGCGCCGGCGGCACCGGCGACGGCACCGGTGGGGGACGCCGGGGCGGATTCGTGTTCGACCCGAGCAGCCCGAGCGCGCCGGCCGGCGTCGAGGGCAGCCGGTTCCCCGTCGTGGCCGGTGGACACTCCGCGATGCCCGCGTGCGCCCCGCTCAACGGCGAGCCGGAGTTGGACGCGCTCGGCCCGGACGGCGACGAGCTGCGCCGGCTCATGGACGACATCGCGTTCCGGCTGCAGATGGGCGAGCCGTGCCGCTACCCGGCGAACTTCTGCCTCCAGGCCGCCGCCGTGCTGCGCGGTCGAGCGGCGGCGATCAGCCTGCTGGTCGGATCGGCCGAGCGGGAGGCGTTCACCCGGCCCGTGCCGGAGGGCACCGGCCGGCTCGGGCCGCTGGACTTCCGGCCGGTCGCCTCGCCCGCCGTGCAGGTCCTGCGCCACCTGGCCGGGGTCGTGCCCCGCCTGGACCATCTCGCCCAACTGGTCATGGCTCGCTACAGCCAGCCCGAGCACTTCGCCCGGATCCGCGGCGGCTGGATCGACTCGTCGGCGTCCTGGAACCTGCACTTCGTCCAGGCGCTCAGCCCGGCCGTCAAGGGCGCCGTCGGGCAGCTGTTCATCGTCGGCAGCCAGGCCATGCTGGTGCAACTGCTGCTCAGCTCCCGCAGCGGCATCAACGCCCGGATCGCCAACTTCGAGCGGTACGCGCCGATCTTCGAGCGGCTGATCGTCTCCCAGCTCACCGACTACGCCGAACTGCAGGGCCTGCGCGAACGGCTACGCCGCCACGAGGCCGCACGGTGGACCCAGGAGCACACCGACGTCGGCGGCGGCGCCCTCGCCACCGTCAGCATGGCCAACCCGTCGACCGCCTGGTACGGGGCCGCCCGTGCCATCTCCACCGCGTTCCTCGCCGCCGAGGCCACGCTGACCAGCCCCGGCGCGGCCGGTGAGATCGTCGAGCGGGACGGCACCGCGCGGATCCGCGACTCGCACGCGGTGCTCTGGACCCTCGCCGAGATCGAACAGGCGCTGGTCATCCAGCGCGGCGAGGCCGAGGGCGTGGACCCGTTGGTCAAGCAGATCACCGACGTGCCCGACGTGCTGGCCCGCTTCGCCGGCGACCGCTCGGCCATCCGCGACGAGCTGTGGCGGGTGCTGCACGACATGCAGCGCAACAACACCGAGATGCTCGGCCGCGCCCGCGCCGACGCCCGCTTCGCCTTTCGGTCCAGCCGGATCAGCGAGCACATCCCGTCGGCCACCATCCCCGGTGGACAGTTCGCCCTGCAGGGCATCCACCTCGTCACCCACCAGCAGATCGGCGAGTTCTTCGGCGGCAACCTGTACTACGCCACCGGCACCGACAGCCTGTTCAACACCGAACTGGGCCGGGAGGCGCTGACCGGGATCGGCATCATGGTCGGGATCATCGCGCTGTCGGTGCTCTGCCCACCGCTGGGCTTCGTCGTCGGGGTCGCCGTCGCCGCCGTCGACGTGGCGCACGCCCACCAGCGGGCCCGCCTCTACGAATCCCTGCTCGACCCGGAGCTGGTGCTCACCCGCACCGAGGTCGAGGTCGAGCTGTTCGCCGCGTACCTCGGGCTGGCCATGTCCTTGATCCCCGAGGCCGGCACGATCGGCGGCGCGGCCGTGCGCGGCGGCCGGGTCGCCCTGCGCTTCGGCGTCCGCGCGGGGCTGCGCGCCGCCCGGGGGTACGTGGTCCGCCGGGTCACCCGCCAGATCATCGAGGCGGCCTCCCGTGACCTGCTCCAGGCGTTCCTCACCGAGATCCTGCTCAACGAGGTGCTGGAACGGGTGGTGCAGAAGCTGATGGAGCCGGTGCTGGCGTACGTGGAGCGCGAGGCGATGCTCAGCGGCGCGGTCGGTGGCCCCGAGGGTGCCCGGTTCATCCTCATGGTGCTGGACTCGCAGCACGCCGGTGCCGCCACCGGTGGGCCGCGCGTCCCGGTGGTGCGGCCGTGACCGGGCCGCGCCGGTTCCGTGCCGGCCGGTTCCTCGACGCCGCCGCCGTGCACGCCGCCGCCGACGCGAACCCCCGGCTGCGCCGGTTCATGCGGACCATCGCGGAGCACAGCGAGGCCGGCGAGGTCCGCTCGCGTCGGCTGCTGGAGCACCTCATCCGCCGCATCGTCGACGACGTCGGTGACCTGCACCTGGGCAACGCGCTCAACCGGCTGGAACGCATCGCCGTGCTGCGGGACAACATCGCCGCCATCCTCGATCACGTGCTGGAGGGCGGCACCCTGCCCGAGGGCGTGCGGGTGGCCACCCTCGGCGAGTACTTCGACCAGCTCAGCACCGAGATGCGGGAGCTGAGCCGACCCCGCGAGGGCATCGTCGGCGACGCGCCGCTGCGACTGGCCGACGACTCCGCCGCGTACGCCGACTCGCTGCTGCGCGACTTCGACGCCGGCGGCGGCGCGGCCGGCCGGCACGTCGAGCCCACCGCGATCGTCGGTGACGCGTTGCGGGCCATGCCGGCGGACCGGCAGGCCGCGCTGCGCCGCGCCGCCGAGCTGGAACCGGCCGCGCTGTGGCACGCGGTGGCCGCCGAGTCCGAGGCCGGCAAGCGGGCGGCCGTCGCGGACCTGGAGACCCGCCTCGGCGGTCGGCTCACCCCCGACGAACTGGCCCGGCTGCGCACCGCCGTGGACGATCTCGGGCGGGCCCGCTCGCGCGGCCTGCAGATGAGCGAGGCTCGCCTCGCCCAGGCCCTCGCCCGGATCGCCGACCCGGATCTGCGCGCGCTGGTGGCCGGCACCGGTGACGTCTGGCTCACCCAGCAGCTCGCCGTGCACAACCCGGAGGCCCTGGCGACCCTGTGGCGGCGCTTCCGCGAGCGGGGCGGACGCGCCGACGACAGCGCCGGCTTCCGCGCCTACCTGCGCCACGACATGGTCACCTACGGCCGGGGCGTGCTCGGCGAGTACAGCGCGGCGTTCTCGCTGAGCAGCATCGAGCTGTTCCTCAAGGGACCGGACGCCAACGTCAAGGTCGCCGGCACCGACCTCGTCGGCATCGGCCACGACGGCTGGGTGTGGCTCATCGACGACAAGTCGCACCGCGCGCCTAGCGTCGGCGGGGTCAGCGCGCTCACCGACAACCTGGTGACCAACCTGCGCCGCGACGCCGCCGACTTCCGCGACGCCATCGCCCGACTACAGCGCGACGATCCCGGCTTCACCCCCGACCCGCGCATCCTGGACGCGATCTCCCGGATGGAGGACGCCGCCGCCGAGATCGACCGGATCAACCGGCGCGGCTCCGCGTCCACCCGGCCCGCCCGGATCAGCGCGGCACTTCAGGAGCGCCGGCTGCGACTGCGGGTGACCAGCGCCGCGGGCGAGGTCCGCGAGATCACCCAGGCGCTGCGCGACCTGGGCCTGGCCGTCGAACCCACCGGTACGCCGGTGCCGCTGCCACCCACCGGAGGGCGCTGATCATGGCCATCACCAGCAGCTTCATGCGCTACGGCACGGTGCCGTCGGCGATCATCAGCGACGGGGTGCTGCCGATCCCGCTCTGGGCCGTCACCGCCATCTCGCTCGCCCAGACCTACCACCTGCCGCCGATCGGCTCTACCGCGCACAAGGCCATCGTGGCCACCCACGACGACACCATCACGCTGACCGGCGTGCTCGTCGGCGCGGAACGCTACGCCTGGAAGTTCGCCCTGGAGACGATGGCCGAGGCGAGCAAACGCGGCACCGCCCTCGCCGCGTACTCCGGCGGACGGTTCGGCGGGCTGATCCTCGTCACGTCGATGACCATCCGCACCGACATGCAGGTGCAGTCGCTGACCTTCAGCGCCTCCGCCGCCCGCCGGGACGTCCTGGACACCACCATCACCCTCGTCCACGTGCCCCGTCCCAGCCTGCTCGGCAAGCTGCTCGACGTGGCCAGCATCGGAGTCGGCGCGCTCGCCGACGGGTTGGGCAACTGATGCCACCGTTCCCGATCGACCGCTACCTGCTACCGGAGACACCCGTCGAGGTGCCCGACGGGTTCACCGAGGTGCGACAGAGCCTCACCGCCGGCCTGCCGCACCGCGTCGAGCTGGGCGCCGGCGTGCACGCCGTGCTGATCCTGCCCACCGGGCTGGCCCGGCAGTGGCTCGCCACCGACCCCCTGGCGGTGGTCAGCACCTCCGCCGACGACCTGGCCCCGCGACCCGCACCGGCGGCCACGCCCCGGCCACCCGCGCTGGTCGGTCGGGTGCCGCTGCGCCTGGTCGTCCGCCAGGGCACCCGGATCCTCGGCTCGGTGCCCCTCGCCGCAGGCCTGCGCCGGGTGTGCCCCGACGCCGGCCCGTCGAGCGTCACGCCGTCCGCACCGGTGGCCGTCGAGGTGGTGGTGCTCGCCTGGCTGCTGCACGCCGGGACGGTACGCGGCTCCGGCGACTACGGCTCGTCGCTGACCCTGGCCTGGCGGCCCGCCGACCGCGCGGCGGACCACTTCGGTCCGCCACCGATCAACGAGTTCGTCTGGCGTCGCCGCCCGCCCGCGCAGCGCGTCGAGTCCGAGCTGGGCCCCGGCAGGCTGCGCTACCGCTACCTGCTCGACAAGAAGATGCGGAGGGTGCTGCGATGACACTCACGCCGTTCCAGAGCGGCCAGGTGCGCCAGGGCGCGGTCGGCAACGACGCCGGCTGGACGCTGACGCTGCACCGGGAGACCAGCACCGGGATCAGCCCCGACGCGGCGCTGACCCTCTCCAGCGCCGACTACTACGCGGCCATCGACGCGGCACTGCCCGACGGGCTCGGCCCCGGCGCGTACACGATCACCGTGCAGGGGCTGATCGACGAGCACTTCGCCGCGCTGCGCACCGCCGAGGGGCAACCGCCGCTGGTGGCGAAACTGCACCTGTACTGGCGGGACGCCAACACCTCGGTCGGCGCGTTCTTCACCAACCTGGTCGGCGTCAACGCCGGCCCGACGCCGGCCGAACTGACCCAGGCGCTGGTCGCCGTACTGCGGGTGACCAAGGTGCGCCGGCTCACTGGCGAACGGACGTACGACACCGAGCTGACCCTCGTCGAGCAGGCGTACGCGCGGCTCGGGCAGCGGGTGGCCGAGCGGTTCGAGGCGGCGAACTTCAGCGCCGCGGTCCGCGCCATCGCCCAACGGACCAGGGTGGACATCGCCACCTGGGGCGCCAACCCGGACGGCACGATGACCTCCGGCGCCACCGAGGCGGCCGGCGACGAACGGGTCGCCTTCGGCACCGGGCTGCTTTACCGCGCCGCCCTGGAGCGCATCGGTGGCGCGCTGCAACAGTCCCTCAACGCGTACGGGCGGGGGATGCTGCTGATCCGCGACGGCACCGTGCACGTCGGCAAACGCCCGATCCCGTACCCGCAGGGGGAGCCGAAGCCGCTCACCCTCGCCACCGGCCTGCTGGAGTGCACCGAGAACGGCGGCCAGGACAGCGACCCGTACGCGGCCACCGAGGCCGGCGGCACCGCCGCGCCACGCCGCCGGGCGTGGACGTTGACCCTCAAGGGCCGCCCCGACCTGAAGCCCGGCGACCTGGTGCGTTTCGACCCACCGGCGACCGACGAGGCCACCACGCTGGGCAGCGTCGGCGCGGCGCTGCTCGGCTCGTTCGCGGCGCCGTTCGCCCCGTCGACCGGGGAGCTGGGCGCGGGGGCGACGCTGCTCTACCTCAGCGCCGCACGGCACACCCTGTCGCGTACCGCCGGGTTCGTCACGGTGGTGCAGGGCGTCGAGGTCACCTCCGGCGCGCAGGCGTGGGACAGCTGGAGCGACGCCTCCGGCGTGGGCACCGCCGAGCCGGCCGGCCCGGCGTCGTCGCCCGGGGTGGCCGCCGCCGAGGCGGTGCGCCGCGCGGCCCGGGCCGCCCGGGGCGAGACGCGTGGCCTGGAGATCGGCGAGGTACGCGCGGCGGCCACCAACGCCAGCGGCGCCGTCGAGCCGCCCGCCCAGACCGAGACGGTGTGGGAGGGGCTCGCTCGGCCGGACGGCCGGCCCAACGGCGCCCGCCGCCTGCCGGTACGCCGGGAGCAGCCCGCGCCGCTGCCCGGCGTGACCTACCTGACCCCGTTCGCCTGGGGCGGCTGCGGGCTGATCCTGCCCCGCTACCCGGGCACCAGGGTGGCGTTGGCCTACCGCAACGGCGCGCCGGACGACCCGGTGGAGGTGGGCGCGCTCTGGCCCACCGGGCACGCCCCGGTCTCCGAACCGGGGGACTGGTGGTTGTCGCTGCCGGTCGGGGTGGCCAGCAGCAGCCGCTCGTCGATCGGTGACACGGTGGTGCCCGCCGACCACGACGGCAAGGTGACCCACGACCTCACCGACGCCGACGGCAACCGGGTCATCGAGCTGGGTGAGCTGACCGTGCGGGTGGGCCGGGCGCAGCTGCACGGCCGGGGTCAACGCCCGGAACGCGCCGACGAGGCCGACAGCATCACCATCGAGCACGCCGCCGGCGGTTCGTCGATCGTCATGAAGCAGGACGGCTCGATCACCATCACCGCCACCCGGATCGACCTGGACGCCGGCAACGGCGCGGTGAACATCAGCGGCGGCACGGTCAGCATCGCCGCCGACGACGTCGACGTCCAGGTCAGCAACGCGATGAACGTCCACTGAGGAGAGCGACATGGCATTCGTGCTCACCACGTCGAGCAACGTGCACTGCCCCAGCCAGGGCACGGTCACGCCGGCCGGGCAGTCGAAGCTGACGGTGGCCGGCACCCCGGTGGTCCGCCCCGACGGCATCACCGGCAAGTCGGTGACCGGGTGCACGATCACCGACAGCAGCTCCACCGTGCAGTGCAAGAACGTCATGTCGGCGTCTGGTGCCGCGCAGAAGCTGCACGTCGCCGGCGTCGGGGTGGCGCTGGACACGCTCAGCGGCGCCACCAACGGCAGCACCTCCGGCCTGGCCGCCACCGCCGGGCAGAGCACGCTGAGGGCGGTCTGAGATGGGCCGCACCGAACGGGAACGGCAGGCCGCCCAGCGCCGCTACCTCGGCTGGGGACTCGCCTTCGAACCCACCATGCCGGGGGTCGACCTGGCCCGCGACGTCGTCTTCGACGACGGCCCGAACGGCCGGGTGCTGGCCCTCGTCTCCGGCACCGGCAACGTGGCGCAGAGCCTCGCGGTGGCGCTGACCACGTTGCGCGGCTCGAACGTCTTCGACGCCACCTTCGGCTTCGACGGGCTCAACGCCCTGGCCGAGCAGATCGAACCCAACCTCGTCCGCGAGCAGGTCCGCATCGGCATCATCACGCTGCTCGACCGCGACCCCCGCGTCCGCAAGATCGTCGACGTGAACCTCGACGACGGCCGGCTCGGCGCGGGCCGTGCCGACGACGCGGCGGCAGCCGCGCTGCGGTCCTCTCGCACCCTGCAGGTGCAGGTCCAGTTCGAAACCATCACCGACGACCGGCTCTCGGTGCATCTCGGGGAGCTGCCCAGTGTCTGATCCCACCCTCCCGGCCGAGCTGGCCGACGTCCTCGCCGTCGACGCCGCCGCGCTGCGGGCCACCGGCTCGACCGGCTTCGGCATCGTCGAGAGCGGTTTCGTGCCGAAGTCCTTCGCCCGGCTGCTCGCCGAGAAGCTGGCCACCGCCCGGCTGCTCTTCGGCGACGACGTCGACCTGACCAGCGGCGCCGTCCTGCGCAAGGTCCTCGAACTGGCCGCCCTGGAGGACGCTCGACTGTGGGCGGCACTCGGCGCGGTCTACGACAACTCGTACGTGGTGTCGGCGACCGCCGACGCGCTGACCCGCCTCGGCGAGGAACTCGGCATCCCCCGGCCGTACCTGCCGGCGCGCGGCACGGTGAAGCTGACGCTGAAGGCGGCGCTGCCCACCGGCCGCACCCAGCTCACGCTGCCCCGGGGTGCGCGGATGTCGACCCCCGGCGGGCACCACGTCGCGTTGGACGAGACGGTGGTGCTCTCCGCCGCCGTGGGCGAACGGGTACCGGCGGTCGCCGCGTTCTACCCCGGCCCCGCGCACAACCTCGATCCCAGCCAGGCCAGTCAGAAGATCGACAGGTGGAACCGGGCCGACACGCTGCTGGCCGACCTGGACGACGCCGAGCAGGCCGCCGGCGCGGAGCTGGTGGAGATCACCCACACCGTCGCGCTGACCGGGGGCGAGCAGCAGGTTCCCGACGCCCGCTACCGGCAGTTGCTGCTGGCCGCGCCCCGCTCCATCTGGACGGCCGAGGCGATCGGCCTGGCCGTGGCGACCGTGCCGGGCGTACGCCAGGTGCAGGTCTTCGACGGCCGGGGCGGGCTGGACCTCAACCAGTCCATCTTCGGCAACTTCACCTTCATCGAGCGGGTGTTCAGCACCGAACGCGACCTCGGCAACCCGTACTACGTCACGGTCCTCGTCGCGCCGACCGCCGCCGCCATCTGGGACGGCCCCGACGGGCTGCACGCCGCCGTCGAGTCGGTCATCGAGGACCTGCGCCCGGTGGGCATCTTCGCCTCGGTGGACCGGGCCGACGAGGTCGGCATCGGCGTCGAGGCCGACCTGGTCATCCGGGGCCTGCCGCTGCCCACCGGCTCGAAGGAGACGGTGAACGCCTCCACCGCCGCCACCGAACTGCGCGCCCGGCTGCACGCCCGGCTGCGCCGCTACGTCGACGAACTGCCCTTCGGCGAGCCGGTCCGGGCCGCCGAGGTGATCTGGACGCTGATGAACGAGCCGGGCGTCGCCGACGTACGGGAGCTGCGGCTGGTCCGCTTCCCGGCCGACTCGGCCGTGGTGGTGACCGGCAGCGCGCCCACCGGCGACGGGGTGCAACGGCTGCCGGTCGGCGACAACGCGGTGCTCGCCGCCAACCAGGTGCCCGTCTACGTCGACCGGGACGATCCCCGGCCGTTCCGGATCGTCTGAGCGGAGGCGCGATGACCGACATTCGGGTGCCGGTGGACGGCGCCGACCCGTCCGTTGAACGCAACCTCGTCGACCAGTTGGAGGGCCCGTACCCGGGCACCGTCCGGCGGGTCGTGGTGCCGCTGGCCGGCACCGGCGCCGCCGCGGTGGACTGGACCAGTCGGCACCCGCTGCTCACCGTCGTGCTGCGCCGTGACCTGGTCGAGGAGACCGTCCGGGTGACCGTCACCGTGGACCCCGGCGGCACCGGTGAGCGGGTGCTGCCACCGGTGGTCTTCGCGCCCTGGTCGGCCGCCGGGGCGTCGGTGCCCGCGTACGCGCCGGACACCGCCGACGAGCCGCTGGTCGCGCCGTTCACCGTCGCCGTGACCGCCGAGCGGACCGTCGACGCCGCCGCCACGACGGTCACCGGGACGGCGCTCACCGCCCTGGCCGAGCTGGCCGTGGTCGAGGGCAACCTGGGCCGGCTGCTCTACCTGGTGTCGTACGAGAAGCACCGGCTGCGTCGCGCGGCGCGGGAGGTGCACGCGTACCGGACCCTGGCGCACGCTCGGCGCGACGCGCTGGACCGGATCGGCGCGGACGTCGGGGTGGCCCGCTTCGTCGACGAGCTGGTGCACGAGCCGGCCAGCGGCGAGGTGTACGCCCGGCGGCTGGCCGCCCCGGCCCACGAGCCGGACGCCGCGTACGCGCACCGGCTCGGCCTGTACCGGCGGTTCCTGCTGCCCACCCCGGGTGCGGTGCGCCGCCTGCTCAACGGCCCCGGCGCGGACACCGACCCGAACGCCGGACTCTTCGCCGACCTGCCCGGCGGCGCCCGCTTCACCCTGCGCGAGGACGACGACCGGTTCGCGGTGGCGATCCGGCTGGTCGCCGTCGGTGATCCGCAGCACCGCACCAACTTCCTCGCCCACCTGCGCCGCGATCGCCTCGTACTGCCGGCGAACACCCCGCCGAACAACACCGTGCACGCCGGGCGGGCGCTGCCGGCCAGCCGGTTGGCCGAGGTCACCGCGCTGCGGGCCAGCCTGCGCCAGTCGTACGCCTTCGACAGCGCGCACGCGGTGGCGCCGCCGCTGGCCGCCGCGCTGGACCGTGCCGGGCGGGTCTGCCGGGCGCTCGGGTCGTCCATCGTGTGGCAGGTGACCCGCGCCCAGGACGACACCGGTGGCAGCCGCTACGAGCTGGGCCTCGGCGTCGACGTCAGCTGGCCGACCCCCGCGCAGGCCACCGACCTGCGCAACCGGGTGCTGGACACCGCTCGTACGGTCACCGCCGACCGGACCGCCGAGGCGTTGATCGCCGCCGCGCGCGCCGCCGGTGTGCCCACGGTGGCCGCCGACGGTGAGCTGGCCTGGCTGTGGCGGGTGTGCGGGGTGCAGACGGCGCACCGGATCAGCACCACCAGGATGTACCTGTCGCACCTGCCCACCCGGGGGTTGGCGGTGACCGCGCCGCTGAGCGCGGCGGTCGGCGCCGACACGGCGGTCGAGGCGCAGTTCCACGCTCCCGGTGACCCGGGTGGCAACGCGCTGCTGCTGGCCGGGTTGACCGCCGCCGCGCGGGCCTGGACCGACGCCGGGGAGCCGGCCTGGACGCCGTTGACCGACGCGGCGGCCCGGACCCGGTGGGCGGCCGTGCCGACCCGGCCCGCCGGGCAGCCCGTCGATGCGGCCCTGGCCGCCGCCGGTCTGCCCGCGGTACGGGATCCGGCGCCGGTGGTGGCCGCGCTCAACCGGCTCCCCGACGAGCTGGTGGAGACCATCGAGCTGCCGGCCGCGCTGGCTTCCGCGTTGATCGCCGGTCAACCGGCGGCGGCGGACCGGTTGGCCCGGCTGGTCGGCCTGCTGCGCGACCAGCACCTCGCCGCCGCGCTGCCGCTGGTCGACACCGGCAACCGGGTGCTGCTGGTGTGCGGTGTGATCGGGCTGCCGCAGGCCGGGCTGAACCTGGCCGAGCGGCGGGCCACCGGGTTCCGCTGGTACACCGTGGGGCTCGGCGGCGGCACCGCGGAGATCAAGGCGGTCGGCGCGCGGACCACGCTGCGGCCCACCCACGCCGGCCTGGTCGCCGTGGTGGCGCTGTCCTACGTGCGGACCGGCCGGACCGACCCGTACGAGTTCCGGGTGGAGCTGCCCGATTCGGTGGCGTTGACCCTGGCCCAGTACGAGCGGCTGATGAACGCGCTGATGCGGGTCTGCCCGCTCGGCGTGGAGATCAACACGTTCGGCATCCGGCGCGACCACGTTGACCTCGACGCCGACGGCACCGCCGAGCCCCTGCGCCCGGCGGTGGCCCGCACCTTCCGCATCTTCCAGCAGCGCCGGCACCGCGGCGTGTACGACCAGCTCTGAGAGGGACACCACCATGGCGAGCGAGATCAACTACGACGGGATGACCGTCACCGAGCTGTACGAGACGTTCACGCGGCACGGCATCCCGGCCTCGGACGCCAGCGTGCTGGTCTCCTCCTGGATCTACGAGAACGTGGGCACCGCGAAGCGGGTGTTCAGCTACGCGGAGCCGTTCCCGGCGGTGGAGCCGGGCTGCGCGCCGCTGCCGTTCGCCCGGACCTTCGCGCACACCGACTGGGTCGACGGCGAGGACGTCGTCCAGGCCGGGCAGACGCCGGGGGAACAGGGCTTCAACGAGCGGTTCCACCGTATCGAGCACGACCTCGACCACCTCGGCACCGACCTGGCCAAGGCGTTCGCCTGCATGGCCGCGATGCGGGTGAGCCTGCGCCGACTGCTCGACGAAATCCGCGCCGAGATCAACCGCCTGCACTCGACGGTGCACGAGAACAAGGTCGTTCCCGGCCCGTACACCATCGAGCAGATCCCGAACTACATCGGCGCTCTGGACTTCGGCAAGTACATGGGCACCACGATGTTCCTGGACAAGAAGGTCAGCATCTGGCAGACCAAGGCCGGCACCATCGTGCTGCCCGCCGTGGAGACCCTCGGTGTGGATGTGGTCGCCGGGCCGAAGGTCCGCGGCGCCGCCTATCTGGACCGGTACGCCGTCGAGACCCCGGACGTCCGGCAGCGCTTCCCGCGCGAGGTGAAGCTCGTCGAGTTCGTCCGCTTCTTCGGCGAGGACGAGCTGGCCGACGGCCGGACGGTCCGCGACGTGCTCAAGGTGCTGCCGGCGGACAGCAGCTACCCCAGCCTCGACGCGATGTTCGCCGAGGTGAGCGAGCGGGAGGCGGCGATCGTCCGGACCACCGTCGGCGCCCAGTCGGCGGTGGCCGCCGCCCTCGGCATCGAGTCGGAGCTGGAGAACGTCGGCGACGCCGACATCGCCATGCTCGCCGGGGTGCCGACCAGGGCCCGCGCGGCGCTGACCCGCGCCGGGATCGGCACCCTCGGCAAGCTGGCCGAGGCGCCCGCCGAGCGGGTGCTCTCCATCATGAAGGAGGCAGGGGTACGCGCCGAGGTCGGCGACGCCGCCGAGTGGACCTCGTACGCCCGGACGCTGAGCAAGCTTCGCTGAACGGTCGGCGGCGACTCCGGCGAACGGCTGATCCACACCGCTCGCCGGGTCGGTGTGACGACACTGCGCTGGTGCGCGAACCGTCCACACCCGAGCGTGGAACTGCCACGGGGCGATCGGGTGCGAGAGGCGCATGCATGCATGTTCACGAGGTGACGCACGACCTGCACTCCGGGGTGTACGAGGCCGCCGCGGGGCAGCCGCCCCGGTACGCGTTGCGGCTGCTGGGCGGGTTCGGGCTGGAACGCGACGGGCGGGCGGTGGCGGTGCCGCAGGGCGCCCGCCGACTGCTGGCCTACCTCGGGGTACGGCCGCGCTGTGCCCGGTCGGAGGCCGCCGGCACGCTCTGGCCCGGCTCGCACGAGGATCGCGCCCGAGCGAACCTGCGCACCATGCTGTGGCGGCTGCACCGGGTCACCCCCGAGCCGCTCGTCGAGGAGCAGGACCGGCTGACCCTGGCCGCCGGGGTGACCAGCGACGTGGCCACCCTGACCGCGGCGGCGGCGGCCCTGCTGACCGGCGTCACGCCGGTGGACGCCGCGCCGGACGTGTCGGCGCTCGGGACCGGTGAGCTGCTGCCCGGCTGGTACGACGACTGGGTGCTGACCGAGCGGGAGCGGCTCCGGCAGACGCGGCTGTACGCGCTGGAGGCGCTCGCGGAGCGGCTCACCGCGCAGGGCCGCTACAGCGAGGCGGTGCAGGTGGCGTTGACCGCCGTGCAGTTGGAGCCGCTGCGGGAGAGCGCCACCCGGGCACTGATCGCCGTGCACCTGGCCGAACGCAACATCAACGAGGCGGTACGGCGCTTCGAGCTGTTCCGCGCCGACCTGGGCCGTGAGCTGGGTGTGGGGCCGACACCCTGGCTGGAGCACCTGGTGCGGGCCGGCATGGCCGGTGCCACGGTGCCGCATCCCTGATCGACACGGTGGACGGGGCCGGCGGTGCGGGTGGTGCCACCCGCACCGCCGGTCACCCTGGTCAGGGTGTCGCGGGCGGGACGCTCTGTTCGTACTGGAAGACGTTGTGCGGGTCGTACTTCGCCTTGATCTTGCGCAGCCGCTCGACGTTGCGCCCCCAGTAGGCGGTCTCCCACTCGGCCATGCCGATGTTCGGCACGTTGACGTAGGCGCCGTCCACAAAGGGGCGCAGCGCCTGGCTGAACTCGGCGATCCAGGTCTGGGCGATCGGGGTGATGGCGTCGCCGCTGTCGGGCTCCCCGCGGGTGCCCCAGCCGGTGCCCGGCTCGGAGTAGAAGAGCGCGTCGCGGTGCGGGAACGCCGCCCCGCCGAAGGGTTCCTGGCGTTGGGCGCCCGTGCCGAACGCCTGGGTGAAGAAGTTGCTGTCCGGCGACGGCGAGTTCTCCAGGAACTCGCGGATGATGCTGATCGCCTCGGCCGGGAACGGCTCCCTGGTGAACTGGGAGAAGAACTTCCACTTCGCCGGCTCGTCCTCGTTCGGGATCTGGAAGCCGGCGTACGTGTCGCCCCAGCCGCCGATCTGCACGGTCACCTCGGGGTCGCCGATGGAGAGGATCGGCGCCAGCAGCCGCCGCACCTCCGCCTCCGATCCCTCGGCGAGCACCCCGAACATCAGGATCTCGTCCGGGTGGGCCTCGAGTTGGCTGCCGAGGCGGGGGTCGGCGAACGGTGTGGTGCGCTGCCAGGCGTCGAAGACCCGGTGCAGGTCGTCGAGGCCCGGCCAGGTCGCCTGAAGGTAGGCGACGCTCTTCAGCGGGGCCACCTTGTAGGTCAGCGAGGTGACGATCCCGAAGTTGCCGTTGCCGGCGCCGCGCAGCGCCCAGAGCAGATCCGAGTGGTTCCATGGGTCCACCTGGAGCACCTTCGCGCCGTTGGCCCCCGCCGCGACGACGATCTCCGCCCCGATCAGGTTGTCGCAGGCCATGCCGAGGTAACGGGTGAGGAACCCGAAGCCACCGCCGAGGGTCGCACCGGACAGGCCGACGGTCCCCTCCGTGCCGGTCGTCGCCGCGAGGTCGTACTCACCGAGCGTCGTCACCGCCTCCAGCTGGTTGAGGCCCGCGCCGACCTTCGCCGTGCGGGTGGCGGTGTCGATGTGCACGTCCTTCAGCTCGCTGACGTCGATGACGAGGCCGTTGTCGACGTTCGACCAGCCTTCGAGGCTGTGCCGGCCGCTGCGGACCCGCAGCGCGACGTCGTGCTGCCGCGCCCAGGTGAGGGCGTTGACCACGTCCTGGGTCTCCTGGGCGAAGACGATGACCAGCGGATAGCGCACGAACAGCTCGTCCCACCCGAGGCTCGCCTCCGCGTAGTCGGGGCTCTGGGGGCGAACGATGCGCCCGGTCAGCTTCGCCGGTGGGTACGTCGCGTCGGACGGGCCGGGGCCGTCGGCCGCGATCGCCGAGCTGCCTCCGACCATCATGCCCGGCAGAGCGACCGCCCCGGCACCAACGGCGGTCGCCTTGAGCAGATCGCGACGAGAAAGGTCGCGCATGGTCAAATCCTCTCGATCGGGTCACACCAGGCATTTCGACCAAGAGGGCTCTTGGCTCGCATCTGGCGCAAACCAACCGTAAGGCCGGGGTACGTCCCGGAGATCTGAGAAGTTGTCGCGGAACCCGGTCGGGTGATGGGGCTGACCTGGTCAGTGGGAGTCGACCGGCTGGTCCAGGATCGCGCTGAACCGCTCCTCGGCCAGGTCGAGCTGGCCGAAGATGTGCCGCTTCACCGCCGGGGTCAGCGGGGTGTCCGGCCGGCCGATCAGGTCGCGGAACAGCGGCACGAGCGGCCGGTACTTCCGGGCCGAGGACACCACCTTCGGTCCGACCGTGTGGATCACCCCGACGCCGTTGTCGGTGAAGTCCGACACCTTGATCACCCGCGCCCAGGGCTCCCGCTCCAGGCTGACGGCCAGGTGCTCCCGGTACTGCGTGTTCCGGTCGCGCCGCGGGTCGTACACCGGATTGGTGACGGCACCGACGAGCCGGGCCACCCGCGGCCCGAACCGCGCGGCGAGCGCGGCCAACGCGGCTGCGGTCGGGTCGGCGACCTGCTCGCCGCCGGCCAGCTCGGCCGGGTGGTCCTCGACCGAGTCGTGCAGCAGACCGGCGACGATCACGTCCACCTCGCGCACCTGGTAGTGGTGCATCAACCGGATGGACACCCGCAGCAGGTGGTTGAGGTACGGCTCGCGGACGCGCCGGTCGTCGCGGTGCAGGTCGGCGGCCAGGTCCAGTGCGGCGGACAGCCGCGCGCGGGCGTCGACGTCGAACTGCTCGACCTCCAGCCGGAAGCGCTCCAGCAGCCCGGGCTCACCGTGGATCTCGGTGATCGCGTGCATCGGCATGCTGCCCAGGTGCGGCGGGAAGTCCATGCGTCACTTATAGCCGATCTTCTCCACATCGATGGTCCCGCGCGCCGCCGAGGCGTCCGGCAACCGCAGAGTTGATCAACGGGTGGGCGGGCGCTCAGATCGGCAGCCGGTCCGCGCCGGCGAGCGGTCCCACCACGAGGGGGACCAGCGGGGCCGGCAGGACCGGGTCGCGCCGCAGGGTGGGCGTCCAGCCCGCGTCGGCGCCCAGATCGGGGCGCCGCCACTACGCCAGATCCGCGCGGTACGCCGGCGCGGCCCACGACACGCCCTGCTCGCTGGGCAGCGCACCCTGCTCGGCCGCTCGACGCAGCAGGTCGACCACGCCACGGATCCGCACCACCCGCTCGGCACCGTCGCCCACCGCGTCGACAACCTCGCCGTCGAGCAGCCGCGGCTCCGGTGCGGCGCGCAGCGCGTCCAGCAGCGCGGTGAACGGCGCGGTACGGGCCAGCGGCGCGATCAGCGGCACACCGAGCGGATCGGCCCGGTGCGCGAGCAGGTTGTCCAGCAGGCCCTGTCGACCGGGGACCCGGCGGGTCACCACGTCGCCGGGCAGCCACAGCCGGTCGGTCGGGTACTCCAGCACCGCACGACCCGCCGAACCGGTCACCTCCACCTCACCGGCCACGAACTCCTCGGCCGCCAGGGTGACCGCGGCCAGCACCGGCGGGCCGGCACGGAAGCGGATCCGCAGCACCGCGGTGTCCTCCACCTCGATCGGCCGGACCCGGTAGCGCTCCACCTCGATCGCGACCGGCCAGGGCGGCGCCCCGCCGAGCGACTCGGCGACGGCCAGGCACTGCATCACCGCGTGCGCGAGCGGGTTGGCCAGCGCGCCATCCAGCACCGGCCGCCCGTTGAGCGTCCGCCGACCGGCCCACGCGGAGCGGGCGTAGTAGGCGTCCGGGCGCTGCCAGGCGGCGACGGTGGCGATGCCGGTGACCGTGCCGAGGCGTCCGGCGGCCAGCGCGTCGGTCAACGCGGTCAGCGCCGCCGAGCCGAGCGCCTGGAAACCGACCTGGGCGACCCGACCAGCGGTGGTCAACGCCCAGGTCAGCTCGTCGTGCTCGGCCAGCGACAACACCGGCGGCTTCTCCAGTAGAAGGTCGGCGCCGGCGGTGAGGGCGTCGCGGGCGATCGGCAGATGCGTGTGCGGCGGCGTGCAGATGACCACCACCTCCGGCCGGGTGGCGGCGAGCATCGCCCGGTGGTCGGTGAACACCTGCACCCCCGACGGCAGCGGCGCCACCGGATCGTCCCGCACCGGCTGGACGTCGACGAGCGCGACCAGCCGCACCCGGCCGTCGGCGTGCAACGGCGCGATCGCCCGGCGGTGCCAGCGGCCGTGCCCGTTCGCACCGATCACCGCCACCCGCGTCGGCGGCGCCGCCCCGGTCACCGCGCACCGGCCGGCGGTAGGCGCCCGCTCACCGGACACCGGCCAGGGTGGCCTCGACGCCGTGGCGTTTCAGGGCGGTCAGCCAGGCGATCACGTCGGCGCGTACCTCGTCGTCGCCGGCCACCTCGGCCGGAATGACCTCGCGCAGGGCGAAGACCGCGTCCACCGCGCCGGCCGGGCTCTGCGCGCCGGCGTCCAGCGCGGCCCGGATCGGCCCGGCCAGCGGATCCTGGAACGGCAGCGGCCGGCCGTCGTCGGCGTAGCCCAGCGCGAAGCGCAGCCAGGACGCCACGACCAGCGCGCCCCAGCGCGCGGGCCGGCCGGCCGCGCGCAGGTCGGCGATGGTGTGCAGGATCCGCTGCGGCAGCTTCTGCGAGCCGTCCATCGCCACCTGTAGGGTGCGGTGCCGGATCGCCGGGTTGCCGAACCGGGCGAGGACCTGCTCGCCGTAGTCGACCACCCGCACCCCGTCGGGCGGTGTGAAGCTGGCCGCGACGTCCTCGGCGATCAGCCGGCGCAGCACGTCGGCCAGGTGCGGGATCTCCAGCGCGTCGGCGATCGTCTCCCGGCCGGCGAGCGCCCCCAGGTACGCGACGGCCGAGTGCACGCCGTTGAGGCTGCGCAACTTCAACCGCTCCCACGGGCCGGCGTCGTCGGTGAGCACCGCCCCGGCGTGCTCCCAACCCGGCCGCCCACCCGGGAAGTCGTCCTCGATCACCCACTGCGCGTACGGCTCGGCGGCGACCGCCGCCAGATCGGTCACGCCGAGCGCCCGACGGGCCGCCTCGATGGTGTCGGGAGTGCTGGCCGGCACGATCCGGTCCACCATGGTGCCCGGGCAGGTGACATTGCCGGCGACCCACTCGACGAGCCCGGTGGGCACCCCGGCGGCCCGGGCGACCGCCTGGTCGACCAGACCCCGCAGACGTCGGCCGTTGGCGGGCAGGTTGTCGCAGCTCACCAGGGCCACCGGCCCGGCGTCCGCGGCGGCCCGGGCGGCCAGCCCACGCAGCAGCAGCCCCGGCACCGTGGTCGGCGCACGACCGCCGGCCAGATCGGCGGCGAGCGCCGGGTCCGGGCACAGGCCGCCGGTCACCGGGTCGAGGTGGTACGCCTTCTCCGTGACGGTCAGCGTCACCACCCGCACCGCCGGGTCGGCGAGCAGCGCCACCACGGCGTCCGGGTCGCCGGGAGCGTGTCGTACCCCGCTCAGCGCGCCCACCACCCGGGTCGTGCTGCCGGCCGCCGAGAGGGTGCTGACGCTGAACAGGTTGTCCTGCGCGGCGAGGGCCTCCACCAGCGCGGTGCTGCGCGGCGCGACGGCCACGATGCCCCAGTCGCCGCCGGCCGCGCCGACCGCCGCCTCGGTGTAGACGGCCTGGTGCGCGCGGTGGAACGCGCCCAACCCCAGGTGTACGACGCCGGTCGGCACCGTGCCCGGCCGGACGAGCGGACGGGACTCCATGGGTAGCTGGCGCAACACACCCAGGCCGAGCCGGGTGGCGCCGACGGTCACCGCCACGCCGGACCGTCCGGGAAGCGGAACTCGGCCACCGACGCGGGCCGCATGGTGGCGCTGTAGCCGGGCCGCTCCGGCAGCAGGTACCGGCCACCGCGGGTGCGTACCGGGTCGACGAAGTGCTCGTGCAGGTGGTCCACGTACTCGACCATCCGCCCGTCCAGGCTGGTGCCCACCCGCAGGTAGTCGAAGATCGCCAGGTGCTGGACGTACTCGCAGAGGCCCACACCGCCGGCGTGCGGGCAGACCGGCACCCCGAACTTCGCCGCCAGCAGCAGCTCCGCCAGGACCTCGTTGACGCCGCCGACCCGGCACGCGTCGATCTGCATCACGCCGATCGCCTCGGCCTGGAGCAGCTGCTTGAAGATCACCCGGTTGGCGGCGACCTCGCCGGTGGCCACCCGGCACCGCCCGCCGGTCAGCTCGGTGACGGCGCGGGCGATCCGGGCGTGCCCGAGGATGTCGTCGGCGTGCGTCGGCTCCTCGATCCAGTACGGGTCGACCTCGGCGAGGGCGGTCATCGCGGTGATCGCCTCGTCGACGTCCCAGACCTGGTTGGCGTCCATCATCAGCAGCGCGTCGGGGCCGATCTCGGCCCGGATGATCCGGGCCCGGCGCAGGTCGTCGGCGAGCGGACCGCCGACCTTCATCTTCATCGCCCGCCAGCCGTCGTCGTACGCCTGCCGGGTCAGCGCCCGCACCTTGTCGTCGGGGTAGCCGAGCCAGCCGACCGAGGTGGTGTACGAGGGGAAGCCGTCGCGGTCGAGCGTGGCCAGCCGGTCGGTGAGCCCGTCGCGTCCCTTGTCGAGGATCGCGGCGGCGTCGTCCGGGGTGAGCGCGTCGCTGATGTGCCGGAAGTCGACGCTGGCCACGAGGTCGTCGGTGGGCAGTTCGGCGAGGAACCGCCACATCGGTTTGCCCGCGAGGGTGGCCCGTAGGTCCCACACGGCGTTGACCAGCGCGCCGGTCGCCATGTGGATGACGCCCTTCTCCGGACCCAACCAGCGCAACTGCACGTCGGCGCTGAGCGAACGCCAGAACGCCACCGGCTCGGCCGTGATCTCCTCGACGGTGCGCCCCCGTACGTGGTGGGCCAGCGCGTGCACCGCCGCGCAGGTGATCTCGTTGCCCCGGCCGTTGGTGAAGGTAAACCCCGCGCCGATCGGGCCGGCGTCGGTGCCCAGCTCCACGTACGTCGCCGAGTAGTCACCCCGGTTGATCGCGTCGGAGCCGTCGCCCCGGGCAGCGGTCGGGAACCGCACGTCGTGCACGTCGACGGACGTGATGGTGACACTCACTGGTTGTCGCCTCCGAAGTTGAAGACCCGCTTGGGCAGCCGGTACGCCAGGTCGACGATCGTCTCGGCCGCCTCGTCCATCGGCAGCCGGTGCTCGGCGACCAGCCGGGCCAGGAAACCGGCGTCGACCCGGCGGGCGACGTCGTGGCGGACCGGGATGGAGCAGAACGCCCGGGTGTCGTCGACGAACCCGGTGGTGTTGTAGAAGCCGGCGCTCTCGGTGACGGTCTCCCGGAACCGGCGCAGCACCTCGGGGGAGTCCAGGAACCACCAGGGCGCGCCGAGCAGCAGCGCGGCGTAGCCGCCGGCCAGGGGCGCCAGCTCGCGGGTGAAGGTGTCCTCGTCGAGGGTGTAGAGCACGACCCGCAGCCGGGGATCGTTGCCGTAGCGCTCCAGCAGCGGGGCGAGCGCGTGCACGTATTCGGTGACCTGCGGGACGTCACCGCCGACGTCGCGGCCGTGCCGGGCGTGCAGCCAGCGGTTGTGGTTGCGCACGGCGCCGGGGTGCAGCTGCAGGACCAGGCCGTCGTCGAGCGACATGCGGGCGAACTCCATCAGCATGTGCGCCCGGAACGCCTCCGCGTCGGCCGCGTCGGCCTCGCCGCGCCGGCCCCGGTCGTACAGCCGCGCCGCCTCGGCCGGTGACAGGTCCAGGGTGCGCGCGGTGGGATGGCCGTGGTCCGACGAGGTCGCCCCGGCGGCGATGAACGCGGCCCGCCGGGCCCGCAGCGCGGCCAGATAACCGGTGTACGTGCCGGTGTCCGCACCGGTCAGCGTCCCGAGCCGGTCCACGTTGGTCGACCAGCCGTCGAACTCCATGTCCACCACGTCGTCCGGGCGGAACGTGGTGACCACGCGCCCGCCCGGCCCACCCCAGCCGTCGGCCGCGAGCTTGGTGTGCTGACCCAGGTCGTCCAGCGGCGACTCGGTGGTCGCGAGGACCTCGATGCCGAAGCGCTCGAACAGCGCCCGGGGGCGGAAGTCCGGCTCGGCGAGCCTCGCTGCGATCTCGTCGTACACGGTGTCGGCGGTGGCCGGGCCGAGCGGGGTGTGCACCCCGAACACGGTGCGGAAGGTCTGCTCCAGCCACAGCCGCGACGGGGTGCCCCGGAACAGGTGCCAGTGCGCGGCGAGTCGCCGCCAGATCACCCGGCCGTCGGTCTCCACCGGGCTGCCGTCGCGGGTGGGCACACCCAGCTGCGCCGGGGGTACGCCCTGACTGAGCAGCATCCTGGTGAGGTAGTGGTCGGGCACGATGAGCAACTGCGCCGGATCCGGGAAGGGCCGGTCCTCGGCGAGCAGGGCCGGGTCGACGTGCCCGTGCGGCGAGATGATCGGCTGCTCCGCCGCGAGGGCGTACAACTCCCGGGCCAACGCCCGCTGGCCGGGCTCGGAGGGCAGGAGCAGATCGGTGTGGTCGGACGTCGGCACGGGGCTGGGCTCCTCGTCGGTGGTCAGCGGAGGGTGAGCAGGTCGGCGACCCGGACCGGTTGCCCGGTCTCGAAGGACCGGTTGGCGGCCAGGCCGGTGAGCAGGGCCAACGCGCCGTCGTCGGCGGTCGCGGCACGGTCCAGCGGGTCCGGCTGGCCGCCGAGGAGCACAGCGGTCATCCGGGCGTCCGCGCCGCCGTGGCCGTGCCGGGTACGGCCCTGCACCGGGATCTGCCGGGGTGGCTCCCAGAACGGGCGCAGGGTGAGCGTCGCGCGTCCGCCCTCGGCCGGCGCCTCGACCCCGTGCAGGGCGGCGCCCTTGACCGCGCCGGCGGTGCGAAGGTAGACGAAGTCGTTCTCGGTCACCTCCAGCTCCAGGCGGCCACGGCTGCCGTTGACCATCACCCGGTAGCCCTCCCAGGGGGCGTACGCGGTGAGGTGGTAGGTCATCGTCGCGCCGGTGGAGTAGCGGGCCAGCACCGCCATGTCGTCCTCGATGCTCACCCCGGGGGAGAACACGTTGCGGTCGCGTTGGTAGCCGTCCTCGGCCTCGGCGTCGAGGTACAGCTCGCGCAGCCGGGGGTGCGCGTCGAGCCGGAGCGCGAACGGGTCGTCGACGGCGGCGGGGGAGCCGTGCGCCCGGTCGTAGTCGCGGGCGTAGCCGTGCCGGCGGCCGCCGTCGCCGTAGAAGAAGAGCCGGCCGGCCGCGTACACCTCGACGGGTGTGGCGGCCAGCCACCAGTTGACCAGGTCGAAGTGGTGGCTGGCCTTGTGCACCATGAGCCCGCCGGAGGTGGCCTTGTCCCGGTGCCAGCGGCGGAAGTAGCCGGCGCCGTGGCGGACGTCCAGCAGCCACTCGAAGTGCACCGAGCCGATCTCGCCGACCGCGCCGTCGGCGAGCAGCCGGCGGACCTGTTCGTGCAGCGGGTTGTAGCGGTAGTTGAAGGCGACGGTCACCCGACCGCCGGTCTCGCTCACCGCGTCGAGGATGCGCCGGCAGCGCGGGGCGTCGACGGTCATCGGCTTCTCGGTGACGACGTCCCGACCGGCGCGCAGCGCGGCCACCACGTACGCGTCGTGGGTGACGTCCACACTGGTGACCAGGACGACGTCGACGTGCTCCTTGTCCAGCATGGCCGCGAAGTCTGCGGCCGGGTACGTGGGCACCGGGTCGTGGCCCAGTTCGGCCAGCCAGCGGTTGTGCGCGTCCATCCGGGCCTGGTTGACGTCGGCGAAGGCGACCAGCTCGGTGGTGTCGGGGTGATCGAGGACCAGGGCCCGGACGAACATCTCCGCCCGCGCGCCGGTGCCCACGACGGCGTACCGGACCCGCCCGCCGGCTCTCGGTGACATTCGGTGGCCTCCCCGGTGATCCTGCAAAGGTTTGCAGTGAAGTAATCACGGTCGATCCGAATGCGTCAACGTGGAGGCCGCAACCGGCGGCATATGTCCCCCTTTGCGGGCTCATCGATCACCGCTGGGAGCGCTGGCGCAACAGAACCGTCATCATCCACCGTTGACACTGGAGCAACCGTTTGCATTAATTGGCGACACCCACGTGACCGCCGCCACAACGGACGAAGGGGCCGCCGTGCCAGTCACCATCCGGGACGTCGCCCGGGCGTCCGGTGTGCACATCTCCACCGTGTCCCGCACCTTCTCGGCCCCGCACCTGGTCAACCCGGAGACCCGGGTCCGCGTGCTGGCCTGCGCGGAGGATCTGGGTTACCGGCCGAACCGGGCCGCCCGGGCCCTGATCACCGGCCGTACGCACAACATCGGCCTGATCATCGCGGACATCGCGAACCCGTTCTTCCCGCCGCTGATCAAGGCGGCGGAGAGCCAGGCCCGCCACCGCGACTACCACGTCTTCGTGGCCGACACCAACGAGGACCCGACCGCCGAGGAGGAGTTGGTCCACGCCCTCGCCAAGCAGGTGGACGGGGTGCTGCTGTGCAGCCCACGGATGAGCAACAGCCTCATCGAACAGCTCAGCCGCGAGGTGCCGCTGGTGGTGGTGAACCGCCAGGTGACCGGCCTGCCCTGCGTGCTGATGGATGTCGGGCAGGGCGCCCGGGCGGCGATCGAGCACCTCGTCGGCCTCGGCCACGACCGCATCGCCCTGCTCGGCGGCCCGCGCAGCTCATGGACCAACCGGGAGATGCGCCGCGCCGCCGCCACGGCCGCCCGCGCCGGCGGCGCCGAGCTGACCATGCTCGGCCCCAACGCGCCCACCGAGACCGGCGGCTCGGCCGTCGCCGAGCAGGTGCGGCGCAGCGGTGTGTCGGCCGTGCTCGCCTACAACGACCTGATGGCGATCGGCCTCATCGAGGGGCTGGACGCGCTCGGGGTCCGGGTGCCGCAGGAGGTGAGCGTCGTCGGGGTCGACGACATCGCCCTGAGCCGGCTCACCCGCCCCAAACTGACGACGGTGGCCACACCCACCGCGGCCGCCGGCCGGACGGCCGTCGACATGCTGCTGCAACAGGACACCGAGTCACCGCGCGGCGCGCGAGGGCTCGGTGCCGGCACGGCGCTCGGCGTCCGTCGTACCACCGCACAGGTAATGCTCCAGACCGACCTGGTCATCCGCGACTCGACCGGCCCGGGCCCGCACGCCCGACCGGCACGTCCCCTGGCCGCATCGCGTGGCCCGGACCCGCATTGCCCTGCGGGCCCGGGCACCCCGACCGCGGCCACCGGTGACGCCGTCGCCTCCAAATGCTGCAACGGTGGTTCGCAACTTCGGGTGGATGTGGCTCGATAGTCCATTGTGGTTGGCGTTGGGTTGGTTGAGTGGTGGGAAGTCGGGCTGGGTGAGTTGTTTGCCCGGATCGCGGGCCGGTTCTCGCGGGTGGAGCCGCGGAAGCGGGCGTTCGCTTGTGTGCGAGGGCTGCTGTCGCCGTTGGAGCGGCGTAACGGGTGGACTCTCGCGGAGCAGGCTGGTGACCGGTCGCCGGACGGGATGCAGGCGGTGTTGTGTAGCCCGTGTTGGGATGCCGACGCGGTGCGTGATGATGTTCGCGATTATGTGGTGGAACACCTCGGCGATCCTGCTGCGGTGTTGGTTGCCGACGAGACTGGGTTTTTGAACAAGGGGGACCGGTCTGCGGGGGTGCAGCGGCAGTATTCGGGGACGGCGGTCGGAGAACTGTCGGATCGGTACGTTCCTGTGCTATGCCTCTGGCAAGGGGCGGGCGTTGATCACCGAAAGTTGTACCTGCCGAAGTCGTGGACCGAGGACCGGCGGCGGTGCCGGGACGCGGCGATCCCCGATGAGGTGGCGTTCGCGACCAAGCCGCAGCAGGCGCGGGCGATGCTGGAGAGAGCGATCGCCGCTGGGGTGCCGTTCGCGTGGTTCACCGCCGCTGAGGCCTACGGGCAGAACCCGGGCCTACGCGGCTGGCTGCGGGAGCAGGACGTCTCGTATGTGAAAGCCAGCCACTACCGCAGACGACTCGACGCCATCAATAGTGACGAACCTCCACAGCAGTACTGCTGCGGAGGTTCGTCACTTCGTGTGGTTCGCCGCAGCGTTCCGCCGTTGCTGGGGCGTTGATCAGATCCTGAATTGAGGGTGAGTAGCAGGGGCGGGCATCTGTGCCGTTCCTTGGTGCATGTAGGGCGGATTCTGATGCGGGGCTGCCTGCTGCTCTCGGTGTGTTACCTGAATGGTGCTGCTCGTCGTCGCGGCTGTGGCCGATAGCGAAGGAGTGGCCATGAGTGGGACTGGCTGCGACAGAGATCGTTCTGGGTATGCGGCGTACTGCCGCGGCGGCCGGCGCGGAGCCTGTGCCATGGCGGCCTGTCGCGCCAGGTATTCCTGATAACTTCCCCAAAGTTCCGCGCCTGGCGGGCTCAGAGCGTAGGTGAGCCCCGTCTGCGACTGGACCCATTCCCTATAGTGATCCAACCCGGCCACCTTGCCGGAATCAGGAAAACGTTCTTTCAGCAGTTTTTCCACATGGTCAGAGAAGCCGGATGGGGCGTCAACGGCCAATGCCCGCATTTGCTCTACAACGACACCCAAAACAAACGCGTGCCGCGTTTTCATATCCGTAATTCGCCCGCCACGTTCCGGAAACCATGGCGCATCGGTGATCTGTCGGTTTCCGACAGTAGCCCCGAGCGCGTGCAACACTGGCACCTCACGGTCGAAAGCCCTGACATTGTCACCTTGTCTAGCAAGTTTATTGAGGCGACTACCGAGCTTCCTGTGGGGCGAGTAGAAACTGTCGGTTGGCTTAATTCCATCTTTGCCAGCGGGGCTCAGAAGCCACACAAGATAGCAGTCCGAAATTCCGAGCTGGTTATGCGGAACTGACCCACGGGCGGTCGGCCTTCGCTGCATGCCGCTTCCTTTCCTTTGCTGACCTACCTGGATGCCGTGTCACGAAAAACCGGCCAACGGCGTGAACCTGATCGCACTGCAGGGGACCTCATGGATATAGATCCAACGGACCGCCGACTGGTTCGGTTCACTGAGAGGGCGTCCGATTCACATATTTTGCGTGCTTGTGGTTTTAGTCATCTCGCCAGGTTACGGTGGTTTCGGTGGTGAGGCGTTTGGCGAGGTTGTCGATCATGGCCGGTCGAGTCATCCTGCTGACCCTGGCGGCGGGGCTCCTGCTCACCGCCGCCGCCGCGGTGGGTACGGCCAGCGCGGCCGTGCACGACTGGACGCGTACCGGCAGCTGGCCGTCGGCGCGGGCCACCCTGCGCCGGTTCGGCCGCTCGGTGCTGCCCGGCGTGCCGGTGAGCCTGCTCGCCCTGGTCGTGGCCGGCCTCCTCGCCGCCGATCTGACGGCGCTGGCCACCGGCCGGGTGCCCGGCGGCCCGCCGGCTCTGCTGGTTACCGCGCTGGTCACGGCCGGTCTGGCCGGGTACGCCGGCCTGGTCGTCGTCGAGGTGGGCGGCCGCCGACGGTGGCGCGACGCGGCCCGTACCGCCGCCCGCGCCTGCCTGGACGCGCCGATCCGCTGGGCCGCGGTGAGCGGGGTGACGGCGCTGGCCGGGCTGCTCGCCGTCCTGGTCACGCCCGTGGCGGTGCCGATCCTCGCCGGTTACACCCTGGCCGCCCTGCACGCCGTCGCCGGCCGGCTGCCCGTCCCCGCCCGCCCGGAGCTGCCGTGAGCGCCGAGCCCGTGGCCCGTCCTGCCGCCCCGGCCGACGAGCCCGCCCGGCTGCTGGTCGACGGGACGGAGGTGGCCCGCTACGTGCTCGAACCGGCGCTGGACGCGCGGCACGGACCCCGGCCGTACCTGCACCCGGTACGCACCCTCGGCGGCACGGTGGTCACCGACGCGCTGCCCGCCGACCACGTGTGGCACCTCGGCGCGTCCCTGGCCGTGCAGGACGTCAACGGCAGCAACCTCTGGGGCGGGCGCACCTACGTGCGCGACGTCGGCTACACCTGGCGCGACGACCACGGCGTCATCGCCCACACCGCCGAGATCGAGCGCTGCCCGCGCCGGTACGCACACGATCTGCAGTGGCGCGACCGGGCCGGCGGGGTGCTGCTGACCGAGCGACGGCAGCTGACCGCGTCGGTGGTCGCCTCCGACGTCTGGCGGCTCGACCTGGATTCCGTCCTGACCGCCCCGGCCGACCGGGAGGTGCGCCTGGGCAGCCCGGCCACCAACGGCCGCCCCGGCGGGGCCGGCTACGGCGGATTCTTCTGGCGGGCCGCCGCCGACGGCGAACCGGTGGCGTTCACCGCCGACGCCGCCGGGGAGGAGACGGTCAACGGCAGCACGGCGCCGTGGCTCGCGCTGACCGGCACCGGGCCGGGCGGCGGGGCGTACACCCTGGTCTTTGCCGGTCTGGGCCGGGGCGACCGGTGGTTCGTGCGGACCGGGATGTATCCGGGGGTCTGCGTGGCGTTCGCGTTCGACCGCCCGGCGGTGGTCCCGGCCGGCGCGAGCCGGCACGGCCGGTACCGGGTGTGGCTGGCCGACGGGACGCTGGACCGCGACGGTGTCGCCGCCCTGGGCGCGTCGGCGCCGTGAACCGCCCGGCGAGACGACGCGGGCACGGGCGGCCGTCAGTCCCGGCCGGCGGCGCGGGCCGGTAGGGCCGCCGTCACGCGGACGGCCTTGACGATCGCCGGAATCGACCCGATCAGCAGCACCAGCCCCCAGATGATGGCGACCACCGCGAAGACCAGAGCCGCCACGTCGTCGACGATGCTGACCAGGATCACCGGCACCAGGTTGTGCAGGAACTCCAGGACGACCGTGCACAGCAGCGTGGTGCCGATCAGCAGCACGAGGCCCTTGTTCTGCAGGAAGCGCGGCTGGGCCAGCACCAGCAGCCCCGCCCAGAGCAGCTTGAGCAGCAGCACCAACCCCAGCAGCACCGACGCCTCGCCGACCGGGAAGAACCCCCACAGTGCCAGGTACGCCAGGGTGCCGAACGGGACGGCCAGGAACAGCGACACCATGATCATTAGCTCGACGAACGCGATGAGCAACGCCACCAGCCCGACGATGATCAGGATGATCGAGAAGATCAGGCTGGCGATGCCCTGCACCCGACCCTGAACACGTTCGGGCAGCAGCAGGCCCAGACAGAACAGGCCGGTGCTCCAGACCGCCACGGCGTCGATCAACGCCAGGTAGCCGGTGCCCCGACCGGACGGCTCGCTGACCCCGGACACGTCGTCGATCTCCACGTCGAGCGTGCCGGCGCTGTCGGTCAGGGCACTGCTGGCGTCGGCGCCGCCGAGCAGCAGCCCGGCCCCCAGCTCCACCCCGATGGCCAGGACGATGGCGAGCATCGCCAGCAGCAGAAACGGCTTGCGCAGGTCACCCACGGCGGCACCTTCCCAGTCAGGACGTGGTCACGGTGACCGTGCAGCCACCGAGACCGGGACAGGTCACCGCGACCTCGGTGGCCTCGTCGACGGCGACCTTCGCCACCGCGCCGGTGCCGTCCGACGCCGGCTCGACGTCGTCGCGGATGGTGAGGTCGGCGTCCCCGGGCGCCGGAGCGGTCACCCGGAACCGTGCCGGGCTGCGCAGCACGAGGGTGCGCAGCCCGCCGGGGTCGGCGACCCGCAGCACGCAACTGCCCGTGAAGACCAGCCGGCCGGTCTCGTCGGCGCAGTCGGCGCTGACCGTGCCCGGGTCCACCGCCGAACGCTCACCGCCCAGCGCACCCAGTCGATCGACCAGCCCGTGCCTCGCCCCGGGGTCGCCGCGATCCTGCCCGGGGACGCTGACCGCGACCACGAACAGCGCCACCAGCAGCACGGCGAGCACCCCCAGCAGCGCCTTCTGCCGCCCGCTCATCGTGCGACGGCCTGCGCGACCAGCTCGGTGAACCGGATCGTGTCCACCCCGGCGAAGTAGGAGTTGGTGCCCTGCGTCTTGCCGACCACCAGCAGCGTGATCCGGTGCGGCCCCTTGGCCAGCCGGACCGTGCCGACGTCGAGGAACTCCGTCTTCTGCACCGTCGGGGTGAAGCCGAGGAACGTGCCGCCGACCTGGCTGCCGTCGATGGTGAAGACGGTGTTGGCGTAGTCGGGGGCCGTGGTGCGTACCGTGGCGAAGCGCCAGGTGCCGTCGGCCGGGATCTGCACCGTCACGGTGACCTGGTCGCCGATCGCCAGCCCGGTGAAGAACAGCTGTTTGTCCTCGGACCAGGTCACCCCGCAGCAGTTGGGCTGGGCGCCCACGCCCGCCTTGCTCTTCTGCGGCGACTCCACCACCGCGCCGTCCACCAGGCTCTCCGCCTCGACGCTGACCACCCGCGGCTCGCCGGGGCCCGGCTCGCCGTCGCGGGTCAACAGCACCACGCCGACGGTCACCACCACCAGCACCATCGCCGCCGCGGCGGCGATCCACAACCACGGGGTACGCCGGGGTGCGGCGACCGCCCGCACCTCGTAGGTGACCCGACCACTGGACCGGGAGCTCTCCTCCGGCGCGGTGTTCGCCGAGTACGCGAACCCGGTCATGTCGTAGCGCCGGGGCGGGGTGCCGGCCGGTACGGCCAGCTTGACCAGGAACGACACGGAGCCCTGCCCGGGCACCACCCGCTGCGGCTCGGCCACGGTGAACCACGCCCGCTGCGAACCGTCGCCGGGCGCCACGTCGAACACCACCGTGTCCGGCGCGTTGCCCGGGTTGGAGACGGTGAAGGTCAGCTCGCCGCTGTTGCGCGGGTCGAGGGTGAACTGCTCGGCGGCGGCGACGACCGCCCACTCGGTGGTCATGACGACTCCTCTTCCACGACGATCTCGACGGTGGTCGAGGCGGGCTTTTCCGCCTCGACGATGCGGGTGATCACGGCGAGCTGGCCGGCGGCGGTCGCCGGCACCCGAACCACGATGTGGAAGGGCTGCTCGGTGGGCTCGTCGATGACGAAACCCGTCGACCCGGTGGCCAGCTCCAGGGCCCGACGCATCCCGTACGGGGTGCCGCGCCACCGGGCCAGCAGCGCGCCGTTCGCCACCAGGTCACGCAGCCGGCCCACCGGCAGCGGCAGCGGGGCGTCCGGTCGGGGCGAGACCACCACGTGATCCATCGCCACCCAGCGGGTCAACCGCACGACCAGATGGTCCGGCGCCCGGTACGGGTCGAACAGGGCGTCCACCTCGGCGAGGATGGCCTCGTCCGAGGCGTGCAGTCCCTCCATCACGTCCAGCAGCGCCCAGAGCACGCTGCCCGGCACGCACGCCCGCTGGTAGGCGGCGGGCAGCAGCCGCTCAATCGCCGAGCGTCGCATCCTGACGCACCACCTCGATGTCGTGCTCGCCGGAGCAGAGCAGCCACGTGTCCGGGACGGTCACCACGTCGGCGGTGGCCTGGTTGGCGCTGGGCGTCCAGTCCACCGCGTCGGCGCTGCGGTGCACGCCGCGTTCACCACCGGCCAGGATCAGCCGCTCCGCCGGACCGCTGCCCGCCGCCGCGCTGCCCGCCGTCCCGCTGGTCGCCGGGGCGCTGGTCGCCGGGCCGCTCACGGCGATGGCGTCCACCGGCACGAACCGGGTCCGGTCGCGCAGCGGCAACCCGCAGTTGACCGACACCGGCTGCCACTGCGGCTGCGCCGCGAGGGTGTCCAGCCGCAGCACCCCGCCGCTCTGCGTCGCCGCCAACGCCGACTGGCCGGCGAACGCCAGGTCGCGGCAGGTGCCGCCGATCCAGCCGCTCTGCACCGACTGCCACTGCACGTCGGACTCGAACAGCCGGGTCCGGTGGCAACCCTGGCCGGGCTTCTTCGGGTCCGGCTCGCCGGCGCCGCTCCACAGCAGCGTGGCCGGGCCGTCGTACTGCACGGCCAGGACCCGGTTGTCCACGTTGGCGAGCCCGACGTGCGTGAAGCTGCCCGGCCGGCCGCCGGCCGTCGACAGGTACACCCCGAAGCTGGCCTGCGCCGCCACCGCCACACCCGGCGCACCCCGCTCGGAGACGAACGCGCGGACCGCGTAGAACCCCCGGTCGGCGTCGGACGGATCCACCAGGATCTGCAACGGCACCGCCCCGGGCAGCAGCGACACCTCGTACAGGCCGGTGTCGGTGGCCACCAGCAGCGCGCCCGCGCCGTCGCGGTCCAACCAGGCCACGTCGGAGATGCGCGAATCCAGATCGGCGAGCAGCGACCAGGTCTCGCCCAGGTCGGTGCTCAGGTGCACCCGGGAGCCGCCGGACGCGCGCAGCGTCACCACGGCCACCGCGCCGGCCCGGGGCACGATGCCCGGCCGCACCGGCGCGGGCGCGGGCGCCACCCGCAGCACCGTCTCACCGTCGAAGCGGCCGGTCGGCTCCCAGCCGGAGCCCGCGTTGCTGGAGCGGAACAGCACCGCGCCGCGCCCCGCGTACCAGGTGCGCGGCTGGTACTGGTCGACGGCGAGGGCGCGGACGTCGGCGTCGGGCGCCTCGTCCACCACGAACCGGACCGACTCGACGTACCGCACGCCCGGCTCGGCGTGCTCCAGCAGGCGGTACACGTTGGACGCCCGCAGCGGCTCGCCGAACGGCCAGCCGGTCGGATTGAGCGCCGTGGGCAGCGGGCTCAACGTCTGGTGCAGCCGGTCGTGGATCCGCCGGCGGACCGCGTCGACGTCCTCCTCCCGCCGGACCACCACCCGGGCCCGTACCGACACCGCCTTGAACCGGGCCCAGGTCGCCCGGGACCGGATGCCGACCATCCGGCGCTGCTCCAGGTCCGCCTCGACCCGACGCCGAGCCTCGGGCACCTCGTGCTCGCGCAGCACCGCCACCGGCAGCCGGCCACCCGGACGGGCGGTCGCCGGCACGAACGGCACCAGCACCACCTCGACCTCGCCCGGCCGGGCGAAGCTGTACACCGCCGCGCGGGTGAACGCCCGGGCCCGCGCCACCGCGCCGGAACTGGTGGCCAACACCTCGAAGTCGCGGGCGGTGACCGCCCGCTGCTGCGCGAAGAACTCGTACGGGCCACGCAGCAGCACCGACTCCAACGCCTCGATGTCCCGACCACCGGCGGCCGGCGCGGGGTTGTCCACCTTCACGCCGGGAAGCGGATCGCGCAGGCTGGTCAGCGTGCCCGCCGCCACGTTGCCGGTCGGCCCGCCGCCGGCCCGGTACCAGAGCCGGACCTGACGCCCGGCCGGCGGCACCGCGGCCACCGTCACCGGAGCCGGTACGCCGGTCGCGGCCGGCTCGGCCGGCGCGCCCGGCTCGGCGGTCGCAGTCGGCCCGGGCGCCGGAGCCGGCGCGCCCGGCTCGGCCGTGTCGGACGCGGGCTGGACGGGCGGGCGCAGGTCGAGGGCGGGAGCGAAGGTGACCGTGCCCGAGCAGCGGTCCACCAGGTACGCCTTGGCCTGCGGGCCGAGCCCGGCGAAGCTGTCCACCGGTCGCCAGATCTCGAACGTGCGGCCGTCGTGCTCCCGGGCCGCCGCGCCCAACTCCACCGTGCCGGCCGGCACCTCCACGCCGAGCAGCAGGTCCAGCGGCTCGGCCGTGTGCGCCAGGGGAGCGCGCGCCGCCCGCAGCACCTGCCCCGGCTGGCCGGTGCCGACGCCGATCAGCTCCGCCTCGACCAGCTCGCAGTGATGCATCCGGACCAGCACCGACGCCTCGCCGGCGGGCAGCAGCGCCGGTTCGGTGGTGACGAACACGACCGGGCGGGGGTCGGCGCCACGGGCCGCCGCGACGCGCAGCCCCGCCGGGATCCGCACCGCCGCGCGATCGGTGCCGCCGCGGGTGAACCGGACGTCCGCCCAGGCCGCGGTCGGCGCGTGCCGGGTCACCCCGAGCAGGTTCAGAAACGAGACGTACGCCTTGTCCGGCAACTGGTTCAGCCGGTAGATCATCACTTCGGTCAGGTGCGCGAACGCCTCCACCAGCGCCATGCCCGGGTCGTGCGCCGACAGGTCGGTCCACGCCGGGCAGGACTGCCGGATCCGTTCCCGGGCCTCGGTGACCAGGTCGAGGAACCCCCGGTCGTCCAGGTGCGGCACGGGCAGCGTCATGACGATCCTCCCTGTTCGGGTTCGTCGGCGGGGAGCAGGTCCACGGAGAAGACCAGCTGCCCGGGGGTCAGGCTGGCCCGCACCCGGTAGTCCAACCGGATCACCAGCCGCCACGCGTCGTCCGGGTCCGGCCCGGCGTCGACGTCGATGACCTCGACCCGGGGCTCCCACCGGGCGATGGCCTGCCGGACGTAGTGGATGGCCAGCCCGGCGGTCGTGTCGTCGTTGGGCGCGAACACCAGTCGGTGCAGCCGGGAGCCGTACCCGGGGCGCATCAGCCGCTCGCCCGGCGTCGTCGACAACAGCAGAAACAGCGCCTGGCGTACGCTCTCGTCGCCCTCGGTCATGGCCAGGCCGCCGGCCGCGGTGAGCGCCAACCCACCGGTACGGCCGGCGTCGAAGCCCGCGCCGACGAACCGGAACGCCCTCATCGGTCCGCCGCCAGGAACAGTTGGCGCGGATCGCGCACGGTGTGGTGGACCGCGTTGGGAGGTGTCCCGTTGGTGAATCCCTCCAGGTTCGACAGCACCACCCGGTGCCCGTCGACCCGCAGCCAGTCGCTGTAGCCGACGCGCAGGGACTCCGTCTTCGTGCACGGCTTGATGGTCGGGCCGTAGTTCGGACAGGCGATGATCTTTCGTCCCTCCGGGTCGTCGTCCACCAGCACCGGCACGCCGGTGACGGTCACCCACTCCTGCGAGGGCCGGTTCTCGACCCGGCCGTCGTGGTCGCAGGTGATCACCGAGTCGCGGTGGATCCAGCGCATGTCAGCCGCCTCCTTCGTGGTGGGCGCGGGCGAGCGAACGGGCCTGCTCCGCCGCGGTGTCCGGGTCCTCGGTCGCCTCGGCGTGCAGGAAGTCGACGCTGCGGGCGCGTACCACCAGGGCCCGGCCGGGCGCGGAGATCACCAGGTCGGTCGCGGCGTGCAGGGTGGCCAGATCCGGGGTGAGCTCCAACGAGCTGCCGCCCTCGGTGGCCAGGCGCAGGCTGCGCCGCACGTCGTCGACGACGATCGACTGCCCGCCGGCGGTGCGCAGCGTCCACCGACGCGCCCGACCGTCGTCGATGCCCGCGTCGTACGGCTCGACGGCGCCGAACAGCGAGCCCAGCACGATGCCCGAGGCCGGCTCGCCGCCGGGCAGCACCACCAGCACGGTG
This sequence comes from Micromonospora sp. WMMD710, assembly GCF_029626045.1. Taxonomy (NCBI): domain Bacteria; kingdom Bacillati; phylum Actinomycetota; class Actinomycetes; order Micromonosporales; family Micromonosporaceae; genus Micromonospora; species Micromonospora sp. WMMD710. Next base: position 1,705,814 of record NZ_JARUBD010000001.1, read on the forward strand.
TCCTCCGGATCGGGCAGCGCCACCAGACCCTTGCCGCGACCCGCCCCGGGGCAGAGCACGCCAAGCCACCCGGCGTCCAGGTCCCCGTACGCCGGCAGGGTCAGTCGCACCCGGCCCAGCCCATCGGGGTCGGCGACGTCGGTGACCGTGCCCAGGGTGACCACCGCGCCGCCGGTCAGGGCCGGCGGGGTGGTCGGCGGCACCGTGGAGAACCGGGTCAGGTGCCCGTCGCCGTCGACGGTGTGCACCACCTCGGTCAGCACGTACGCCCCGGCGACCGGATCCGGCACCCCACTCAGGTCGATCCGCCGGCCGGGGCGCAGCGCCGGATCACCCTCGGCCACCCCCTCGGCGGTGACCAGCGCGGCGGCGCGGGTGTCCAGTCGCGCCTGGGCCAGCGCCGCCAACTCGTCGTCACTACGACCCGGCTGGTCGACGGCGGTGCGTACCCCGTCGGCGCCCACGTCAGCCGGGTCCGGCCGATCACCGGCCGGTCGACCGCACCGCGCCTCGTCGGCCCGCTGGCTGATCGGCTCGGCTCGCTGCGGATGCCAGCCCAGCGCGGCGCTGGCACCGCTGGCCTGGTCGGCGTTGGTGGACAACCGCAGGCTGTGCACACCCGCGCCGAGGGCCAACGCGACCGGCTCCCCGTACCCGGCGAGGGTGACCAGTCGGACCCCGTCGCCGTCGGCGGCCAGGTGCAGCCCGGCCCGGCCGGTCACGTCGCGCAGCAGCTCCAGATCGCTGTGCCGGTGCTGCACCAGCCGCTCCAACCGTGGCCCGTCGGTCTCCGCCGTCACGTCCAGCCCGACCTCGCCGCACAGCTCCCGGGCCAGGTCGGCGGCGGTCACCGACGTGAAGACCCGCAACCCCTGACGCTTGCGCAGCCGGTGCAACGCGTCGTACGCCCGCAGCCGCAGCACTGCCGCGCCGTCCGCGGCGTACTCGACCTCCACACCGGTGACCTCCCCGGTGAACAGGGCGTCAGCGTGGTCGACGAGGCGTACGTCGAGCGTCGTGCCGGGGCGTACCGCCGGGTCGAACGCGCCGACCCCGGCGGTGGTGGCGAGCACCAGTTCGGCCTGGGTGGGCTGGTCCAGGCGGGCCGCCACCCGCAGGGAACGCAGCCGCTGGCGGGCCGTGGCGGTCAGCTCGACGCCGTCCAGCAGGACGATCAGCGCCCGGGGCACGACGCTGGTCACGGCGCACCCGCGGGACTGGTGCCGGTCGGTGCGGCGGTGGCCGGTGCGGGTGTCGTGTCGGCCGGCGCGGCCCAGCCCGCGGTGGCGGTGGCGATCGAGGAGCCGAGGAACGACGCGCCGGCGCCGACCGCGCCGGCCACCGCCCGGGCCATACCGGTCAGCGTCGACGCGCCCGGGGCACTGTGGGGTGGGGGTACGGCGAGGGTGGTGCCGGCCGGCACCGCGAGCGGGTCGGTGATCCGGTTGTGTTCGGCCAGCAGCCGCCAGCGCAACGGCGAGCCGAGCGCGTCGTTGGCGAGCAGGTCGAAGCGCACACCGGAGCGGCCCGGCTCGGCGGCGCCGTCACCGGCGGCGATGACCGCGCTGCCTGGTGCGGCGGTCGGGGTGTTCGCCGCGGCCAGTTCCTCGGCGAACCCGGCCTGCGCCTGATCGGCGGTCTCGGCGGCCCGCACCAGCTTCAACCGCAGCCAGGAGCGCCGAGGTGAGCCGGTGCCGGTGAACGCGTCGAACCGCTCCGCCACCGCGATGATCACCCCGGGCACGTTCCAGGTCTTGCCCCAGACCAGCCGGACCAGCGGTGGCCGCAACCATCCGTGCTCGGAGCTGGAGTTCTCGGCCAGCATCCACAGCGGACGCGTCAACACCCGCACGTCGGCCGGCCGGACCTGCGCCTGGACGAAGTCGACGTCGAACAGCAGGTCGAGCACCAGCTCGGTGCGGCCGCCGCCGGTGAAGACCAGCGGGTCGTCGGCCAGTCCCGCCCCGGTGAGCTGCCCACCGGCCACGCCCCGGTGCCGTACGCCGGCGAGCCGGGTCACCTGCACGGTCTCCGGGTTGAGCAGGCAGTCCACCCGTTCCCCGGAGGAGTCGATGAGGAAGGCCACGCGTTCCATCAGTCGCCCGCCTGTTCCCGCTCCAGTCGGGCGAGCTGGGCCGCGTCCCACGCCGCGGTGGGCAGCGCCCACAGCGGTCCGTCATCCGGCAACGCCGGCCACGGGTCGACGGCCGTCGCCTCGGTGGTGGACAACGGGATCGCCCCGCGCACCGGCCGTCGCCCGCCGCTCGGGTCGCGTGCCACCGCGCCGGCCCAGCCCTCTGCCACCGCGCCGCCCGGCGGTACGCCCCACTGCCCGGCGCGTTGCCCGCCCGGCCGTGCGGTCCGCTGCCCGACGCCCTGCTCGGCCGGCTGCTCGGTCTGCTGGCCCGGCCATGCGCGATCGTCGGGAAGAGCCGGCCACGACCCGTCCCCGACAAGCCCGCCCGCCCGATCCGACCCCACCCCGCCGGCGTCGGCGAAGGCGGCCGCGGATCGTGGCGGGCGAGTGTCCCGGGAGCGGCCGACATCTCTCACGATCTCGGCGGGTGTGCGGGGCGGACGCCGGACTGGCCGGCTGGGCTGACTGGTCGGCTCGCCGGTCCGGCGCGGCCAGTTCGTGTCGGTGGACGCGGTGATGGTGCGCGCGGGCGGCCCTGTCGCCTCGCCCCGCCGGGACGGCGAGCGCAGGCGCCAACGATCCAGCAGCCGCCCGACCACCCCACGGTCCGTGTGCGAGGCCGCCGCCGCGCCTTGGGTGTCGGCGCCTGCTGAGGCGCTGCCGATGCCCGGGTCGCCGGGACCGTCAGCCGCATCGGACGGACGGCCCGACCCGCCGGCCCGGTCCGCCGATCGCCACCCGTCCGCACCCACCGCCGGCGGGCCACCGACGCCAAACGCCCCGCCCGCCGTCCCGGACCCGCCCGCCGCGCCGATCCCGCCCGCTGCGTCCTGCCCGCCGGCCGTGCCGAACCCGCTGGCCGTGCCGAGCCCGCTGGCCGTGCCGAGCCCGCTGGCCGTGCCGAACCTGCCGGCCGTCCCGGACCCGCCCGCTGCGCCGAAGGAGCCTGCTGCGCCGAGGCGCCCCGCGGGATCAGCGCCGCCCGTCGTCCCGGACTCGTCCGTCCACTCGCGGTCGACCGTCGTACCGGAAGCCTGGAAACCGTCCGGACCCGGACCACCGTGCCGCGCGGACGCCGCGGAACCACCCGTGGTGCCATCTCCGCCGTGAGCTTGAGGCTCGACGGTCTGGGCGGCGGGCCGGACCTCCTCCGCACGTCCGGATGGCCGTGCGGCCCCGGACCGCGGCCGCTCCGCAGCGGTCGACGCCGCGTCACCTGCCGACAATCCGTCGTCGCCGCCCCGCGTCTGCTGAATGGCGGTCGGTGGCGGGTCGAGGTCCAGTTCGCGCAGCAGGCCCGGGGCGTGTGCGGCGACCAGGTTCAGCCAGTGCGGTGGTGGCTCCCCGAAGCGACGCGGCACGTCCGCCGGGCGCTCCGCGGGTACGCCGGGTTCCTCGATCCGCCCGGCGAGGCGCTGCGCCGCCCCGGCCGCCGAGCGCAGCCGGTCGGCCAGCCAGTTACGCGGGGGTCGGCGCGGTGGCACCGCCGGTCTCCAGCTCCAGGCCCTCGTAGCGCAGGGTCAGCGACGCGATGGCGATCTCGTGGCTGAGCGTGTTGAGGTGCGCCCCGCGCCACCGGGTGGGCCAGGCGTCGATCAGGTTCCACCGCAGCACCTCGGCGGTGCCCACCGGGTCCAGCAGGACCACCGAGACGTTGCGGCGGTTGACGGTGCCCTGCGCGGTGGCGTTCACCCAGTCCCACAGTTCCCGGGACGCGGTGAGCCCGAAGTGCAGGGTCACCGGCTCGTACTCGGCCTGGCCCGGCACCATCCGCATCCGGCCGACGCCGTGCTCCCGGTACGGCTGCCCGGGAATGTTCACCTCCAGCCCGCTCATCTCGGTGAAGTGGCCGTTGGTGACACCGTTGATGAGCAGCCTGAAGTTGTAGGCCCGGTACGGGTCGACCGGTGCGCCCGGTTGCGGGGCGGCCGTGGTGGGCATGTCAGCCTCCGATCGTCTCGGTCTCGGTGCCGCCGGCCCACTGGCTCAGCTTGAACACCACGAATTCGGCGGGTTTGACGACGGCGATGCCGATGTGGGCGATCACCATGCCCGCGTCGCGGACGTCCGGCGGGTTGGTCTCCTCGTCGCACTTGACGAAGAACGCCTCTTCGGGGCTGCGTCCGAGCAGTGCGCCGTCGCGCCAGACGCGGGTGAGGAACGCCCCGATGTCGCGGCGGATCGAACGCCAGAGCGTGAAGTCGTTGGGCTCGAAGACCATCCAGCGGGTGCCGTTGGCGATGGCCTGCTCGATGGCGATGCTGAGCCGCCGTACGTTGAGGTAGCGCCACTCACTGGCCTCGGCGGCGAGCGTACGGGCGCCCCAGACGCGGATGCCCTCGCCGGCGAAGTAGCGGATCACGTTGACGCCCTTGGGGTTGAGCACGTCGTGTTCGGGCCGGGTGACGAGGTAGCCCAGGTCGACGGCGCCGCGTACCGGCTCGTTGGCGGGTGCCTTGTGGACGCCGCGCAGGGCGTCGGTGCGGGCCCAGATGCCGGCCAGGTGCCCGCTCGGCGGGGTGAGTTCCAGCTCCCCGCTGATCGGGTCACGGACCCGCAGCCACGGGTAGTAGAAGGCGCCGAACTCGGACTGCCGGGGCCGGTACGCCGCCCCGTCCACGCCACCCGAGCCGCCGGGAGCGCCGGAGCCGGCGGCGCTGCCGCCGGCACCCTCGGCGGGTTTCGGAGGCTTGCCGGACGACGGTGTGGCGACGCGGGTCAACGCGGCGATGTCGTCGATGTCGGGCGCCGGGTCGCAGATCGCGACCATCGTGCGGGTCCGTTCGGCCATGCTGAGCAGCGCCTCGTGGGCGACCACGTCGTGGAAGCCGGGCGCGGCGATGATGGAGATCTCGTCGATGGCCTCCAGTAGTTGCAGGCCGCCGCGTTGCTTGCCGGTGCCGGTGATCGCGCCGCCGTCGCCGACGTTGACGATCCAGCAGCGGGCGCCGCCGTTGTCGAGGAAACCGAAGACCGCCCGGGCCAGCGGGGTGCTCTCCACCTGGTCCCCGCCGGCGAAGAGCCGCAGGAACTCGGTCCAGTTGTTGACCGGTACCGCTTTGCCCAGGTGGGCGCCACGGTCCGGGGCGACGCCGACGAACGCGGCGATGCTGGTGCTCGCCGGTCCGATGGGTCGGGCGCCGCTGGGGACCTCCTCGACGTAGATGCCGGGGGAGAAGTAGCTGGGCATCGGTCCTCCTGTGCGGGTGGGCGTCAGTTGGTCGGTGGCGCGCAGACGATGACGATGTCGTCCTCGTCCGCGTCGACGTCGGCGGTGAGCACGAGCCCTCGTCCGGTCAGCCGCAGTCGTACCGGTGCGGGGTGTTCGGGGTCGTGCGGGACGCCGACGATGAGGAACCGGCCGTCGGGGTCGGTGTGGGTGGCCGACGGGCTGCCGGGCAGTTCGACGCGCATCGCCGCCAGTGGTTGGTCCTCGGGGCCGACCACCCGGCCGGCGAGGCTGCGTACCGCAAGTTGGTGCAGCCGCAGCGGTCGCAGCACCGGCGGCGCGGCCGGGGTCGGGTGGTCCACCTGCGCCGGCACGTCGATGAGCAGTGCCGGGCGGGGTGCGGCGCCGAGCGCCGTCCACAGGGTGGGGTCGCCGGCCTCCAGCACCACCGGGTAGCTGCCGTCGCTGGTGGCGGCGGTGAGCACCCGGTCGAGGCGGTCCAGTCCGGCCGGTCCGGTCACGCAGAGCAGGTAGCGGATCGTGAACCGGTACGGTTCGCGGACCGCGCCGCTGGAGCGGGTCTGCCGGGCCGGGCGCAGATCCATCGGCCAGAGGGTGAGCCCGTCGCCGTCGGTGCGGGGCGGGCCGATCGGGACGGGTTCGCCCGCCGCGCCGGTCAGCCAGGTGGCCAGCTCGGTGGTGGCCGTCTCGATCGGTCCGCGCCCGGTCATCGCGGCGGCGTCCCCTGGATCCGGTACGCGATGGCCTCGTTCCACACGTGCGGGTAGACGCCGATCTCGAAGTACCGGGTGAAGCGGTTGATCGGGGCGTTCGTGTGGTCGTGGTAGAGCAGCCACACCGGGGCGATGGTGAACAGCACGTAGTTCGCCAGCACCAGCGGGATGTAGAGCGGGCCGAGCAGGCGCGCCTGGAAGATGTGCACGTCCTCGTGTCGCTGGATGCCCGAGCTCGAGCCGGCGCAGACGGTGCCGATGGTGGTGGCGTAGCGGGGTGAGACGCCCTCCACCACGCTGACTCGGCCACTGCTCAGTGAGGTGGGCCGGTCCAACGAGTGCCCGAAGATCAGGTGCACGGCCAGGTAGATGGCCCCGACGACCGTGTTCAGCAGGCTCCAGGTGTGGTCGACGACGAAGAGGAAGATGCCGCGCGCGTCCGACGCGTACACCCCGGCGGAGGCCACCGCCCAGCCGAAGACCGCGCCGACCAGCAGGCCCACGACGGCGCCGATGAGCAGGCCGACCGGGCCGCCGGTCAGGAGGCCGAGGACGGCGCCGACGCAGACCTGGACCGCCGCGCTGAGAATTCCGAAGATCATGACGTCACCCCTCAGACCCAGGAGCGGAAGACTCGGGGCTCGCGACCGCTCGCGACCTGGGTCGGGGTCGCCTGCCGGTTGCCGGGCGGGAACTGGTTGATGCCGAGCGCGGCGGAGAAGATCACCAGCGCGTTGAAGAACGCGATGACCCACTTCTCGCCGCCGGCCTCGTCGGCGAACGCCGCGGTCACGTAGGACAGCAGCAGTGCGATGGCGATGGCGATCCACTTGCGGAGCTTGTCCCCGCTGGGGCCGATCAGGCCGCCGATGACGTTGGTGGCCAGCAGGGTGGCGGCGCTCGCGCCGGCGATGCTGCCCAGGGCGGCCCAGGTGAAGAGATCGTTCACGGCGATCCCCCTTTTCTGCGATGGTGCGACCGGGATGTGGTGGAGGTGAGGTCCGGTGCCCCCGGGCGGGAGCGCCGGGGCCGGTCGCCGTCGGCGCGGGGCGGCCGGGGCCGGGCGTGGCCGGCAGGGCCGGCCACCGATGGATCAGCCGGGCCCCGCCGCGCCCGGAGACGGACCGGGCGCGGTCGGACCGGGCGCGGCCGGCGCCGTCGGGCGGCGGCGACGCAGCAGGAGTACGCTCACCGCGGCGAGCAGCACCACCAGGAGTACGCCGCCGACGACCAGCAGCCACGGGAACCCGCTGTCGTCGCCGGCGGCTGCCGGCGAGGTCGACGGTCGGGGTGGCGCCTCGGCCACGGCACGCAGTTCGGCCGGCTTGTCCTGGTTGGGGTTCACCTTCCAGCTGACCGAGCGGCCGTTGACCGTGCCATTGCTGTCGATCACCCGGCCCGGAAATGTCACCGAGATCTCGAACGACATCAGTTTCATGAATGCCTGCTGGTTCTGCGGATTCTGCTCGGCGACCTTTCCGCCGTACTTCTTCGGATCAAGTGGCAACGTGAAGCGGTAGAAATCGCCGTCCCGGACCAGTTTCACGCTCTCGCTGTCGAACGTCTTCAGCGGCGCCTTGCGGTAACTGATCTGGGACCCGAAGAGTTGGCTGTCCTCGTAGCCGGTCTCCTCGCCCGGAGGCAGCGCGGGAATGTTCTGCCGCAGCTCCGCGAAGGCCGCCGAGATGTTCTTGTTCCGTGCGGTGAGCACGGACTTCTGGGCCGTCAGCAGCAGCTGCCCGTCGACCGTGTCGTCGGCGTTGACGGTGAGGCCCATGTTGAGTTGCATGCAGCCGCTCAGCGCGGCGAGAAGAACGAGACACACCGCGACGCGGAGTGCCCTACCGCGGTTGACTCTCCTGTTCATGCGCTCAGTGTGTGTGATCGCTTTCACCACGAGCAGTCAGCGATCAGTCACAATGCAGTCGCCGATTGTACCGGCGAACTGTCGTCTTTACCCGGGGCCGCCGACGGCACAAATGGCTATTCTGGAGTTTTGGGCCGACGTGCGGTTCGCCGCCCCTCCGGTGCGAAGATGATGGTGATCGCCGCCGGCCGAGCGCCCACCTTCTCGTGCCCGCCTTCTCGGCCCACCTTCTCGTGCCCGCCTTCTCGTGCCCGCCTTCTCAGCCCGCCGGTGGTCGCCAGTCGACGAACCGGGTCATGCCGCGCAGCACGGCGCCGGCCGGGATGAGTCGCAACGCGGCACCGCGCACCGCGAGGGCAAGAGGGTTGCGCAGCTGTTGGCCGTACCGGCCCGCGCGCAGCGAGGACCGGGCGATGGCCTGGCTGCGGGGACGGCGCTGCTCGTCGTACGCCGCGAGGGCGGCCGGCAGCCCGCGCGCACCACCGGCGCAGGCCGCGCCCAGGACCACCGCGTCCTCGATCGCCTGCCCGGCGCCCTGCCCGAGGTTCGGTGTCATCGCGTGGGCGGCGTCACCGAGCAGCGCCACCCGCCCCCGCACGTACGAGGGCAGCGCCGTGGCCAGGTGGTAGATGTCGTTGCGCAGGACGACCTCGGGCGGGGTCGCCGCCAACAGCGCCGGGATGGGCTCGTGCCAGTCGCCGAAGTGCTGCCGTACGGCGGCCAGCTCGTCCGGGGCGCGGCCGCCGGGCGGGGCGGTGAGCGCGGCGTACCAGTAGACCTGGCCGTCGCCCAGCGGCACCATGCCGAACTCGCTGGCCGGGCCCCAGGTGATCGCGGTCGGGATCGGATCGGGGAACGCGATGGCGGCCCGCCAGGCCGTGGAGCCCGCGTATGCGGGGGCGGGGAGGTGCGGCCAGAGTTGGGCGCGCAGCCGGCTGCGCAGGCCGTCGGCCCCGACCACCAGGTCCGCCCCGAGGGTCTGCGGGCCGCCAGGGCCTCGGTAGTGCACCTCGGCGCCATCCGCGCCGGTGCAGAGCGAGAGCCGCGCTCAGCCCGCCGATGCCACCGCCGACCACCACCGCGTGCGGATCGTTCATGGCGCCCACCCTTCTACACCTGTAGAAGAGCGATACCACCTGCGGACCACCGGAAAGGGGAGGGTGCCGTGACGGCCCGGACGACCCGGATCGCGCTGCTGGCCGACGCGGCCATCGAGCTGATCGCCGACGGCGGCATGCGGGCGCTGACCCACCGCGCGGTGGACGGCCGTGCCGGGATGCCGGCCGGCACCACCTCCGCGTACCTGCGAACCCGGCAGGCACTCATCGAGGCCGTGGTGGGACGTCTCGCCGAGCGCGACCGGGACGACCTCGCCGTGTTCGACCTGCCGACCGGCCCGCCGCCCCCGCCACCCGGCCCCCGGCTCGGCGCCGCCGACCTCGACCGGCTCGCCGGCGGTGTCGCCGAGGTGCTCGACCGGTGGCTGAGCACCGGACGCAGCCGGACCCTGGCCCGTTACGCCTGCCTGCTGGAGGCGGCGCACCGACCGGAGTTGCGCGGCATCCTGCACCACGGCACCGGTCTGCGGACCCAGTCCCGGGACCTGCTGAGCCGGGCCGGAGCCGCCGACCCCGAGCGGCAGGGCGACCAGTTCGTGGCGTTCGTGGACGGTCTGCTCTTCGACCGCCTGGTCGGGGCCGGCGCGCTCACCGCCCCACCACCCGGCAGCCCGGCCAGCCGTGCCGACCTGACCACCGCCGTCCGTACGCTGCTGCGTGCCCTGACCGGAAGCTGACCGGACGGCCGGTGCGGCCGGTGCGCGTCCGGCCTGCGGGTCCGCCGCGTGATGGGCGGCGCGTCGGGCCTGGGGAGCGGCCCGGTGAGCCGGTTCGCCACGTGATGGGAGACGATCAGTTCGGGTACCGGGACCGCCCGGCGCGGCGCGGTGCCGGTCCGTTCGGCTGGAGCGGTGTGCGGGGAGGTGGACGGATGCGGCGGCTCACCGGGCTACGGGTCGCCGGCGGGCGACTGCGGCACGGCTGGCGGCCGGTGCTGGAGGCCACCGTCGCCGCGACCGTCGCCTGGCTGCTCGCCACCCGGCTGCTCGGGCATCCGCAGCCGTTCTTCGCGCCGGCCGCCGCGTTGATCGTCCTCGGGCAGGCGCGGGGGCAGCGCATCCGGCGGGCCGTCGAAGTCATCCTCGGGGTGGCCGCCGGGGTGCTGGTCGCGGACCTGGTGGTGCAGGCGCTGGGGCCGGGCAGCACCTGGACGGTCTTCACCGTCATTCTGCTCACCGTCCTGCTCGCGGTCGCCTTCGGCGCGACCGGCGTGACCCTGGTACAGGCCGCGGTGTCCGCGCTCTACCTGGTGGTGGTCGCGCCGCCGGACGGGACGCTGGTGCCGTTCCGCTTCGTCGACGCGTTGATCGGCGGCGCGGTGGCGCTCGCGGCCAGCCTGCTGGTCGACGCCCGGCACCCGCTCGCGCCGCTGGTCGCCGAGGTGCGGCACACGTTTGACGAACTGGCCGGCCTGTTGGCCGGCATCGCCGACGCGCTGGACCGCCGCGACGAGTCGGCGGCGATGGGCGAACTGACGCGGGCCCGGGGGATGGACGTCCGCGTCGACGGTCTGCGCGACGGGGTGCTCGCCGCCGGTGAGGCGCTGCGGCTCAACGTGCGGCGGCGTCGGCACATCGGCCGGCTACGGTCGGTCGACGAGTCGGTCCGCCAGATCGACTACGCGGTACGCAACGTCCGGGTGCTGGCCCGTGCCGGGGTGACGCTCAGCCGCCTGCACACCCCGGTGCCGCCCGAGTTGGGCGTCGCGCTGCGGTCGCTCGCCGAGGCCGTCCGCGAGGCCGGTGCCGCGCTCGCCGCCGACCTGAACGGCCAGGACGAGGCCGCCGACCGGTACGCCAGCCGGGCGGACGAGTCGGCCCTCGCCGCCGTGCACACCGCCGGGCAACTGTTCGGCTCGACGCAGGCCCTCCCGCTCGCCATGATCATCGGTCAGGTTCGGGCCACGGCTATCGACCTGCTCCGCGGCGTCAACCCCGACGACGACGCCGCCGTCCTCGCCCGCGTCGACGAAGCCCTCGGCCTCCCCGCCCTCTAACCCAGCCCCCGCCCCGGCCCCCCTCTGAACCTGCCCCGGCCCCCCCTCTGAACCTGCCCTGGCCCCGCCCCCGGCCCCGCCCCCGGCCCCGCCCCCTGCCCAGGCCCCGCCCCCTGACCCGGCCCCCGCCGCCCTCCCGAGTCGATCATGGAGTTGTGGTGCCTCTCGTAAGCCGTGTATGGATGCAAAACGCCCACCACAACTCCATGATCGACGGGGAGACGGGGAGACGGGGAGACGCGGGAGACGGGGGAGACGGGGAGACGGGGAGACGGGGAGACGGGGGAGAGGCGGGGCGGGGGAGGGGTGGGTTCGTGGTTAGGGTGGGGTGGTCAGCCAGGTGGTGGCGGCGTCGCGGACGGGGGATGGCACCTCGTGGCCGCCGGGGAACTCTTCGTACCTGACGGCGTAGCCGAGTTCGTGCAGGCGTGGGACGAGCCGGCGGCTGCACACGTCGATGGGCAGCACGCGGTCGTCCACCCCGTGCGAGACGAAGATCCGTGGCCGGCCGTGGGTGGCCGGCGGCGCGGCGAAACCGGGGGAGAAGGCCAGCACCGCGTCGATCAGGTCGCCGTTGGCCAGGCCCAGCGACAACGCGTACGAGGCGCCGTCGGAGAAACCGCCGAGCGTCACGTCCCGCACCGGGTAGCCGTCGTACGCGGTCGCGAGCAGCCCGTCGATGCGCCTGACGTCGACGCCGAAGCCGCCGGCGATCAGGTCCCAGCTCGCCGCCGACGACTGCGGGGCCATCAGCAGCAGGTGGTGCGCGTCCGCGACCGGCAGCAGCAGGTCCAGTGCGTGGCGCGCCGAGCCGCCCGCCCCGTGCAGGAGCAGCACCAGCCGGTACGGCGCGTCGGTGCGCGGCGGGGCGTACGCCATGCCCAGCGGACGGCCGTCGGCGTCGGTCAGCGGCAGGTGCCCGGTGGGCGCCGGCGCCACCGGCGGATGGGGGCGTGTGGTCAGCCGACCTCGCCGAGGGTCCTGCGCCGGTTCCCGGTGTGGCGGCGCGGGGTCGGACACGGATCACCACTCCCCACGGTCGGCGGCACGTGCGACGCGGTTACCCGGCCCGCCCGGCCTTAACCGGCGGGGTGCTCAGGCGCTGGCGCGGGCGACCAGGGCGGACGGGAAGAGGGTCACCGGGGCGGCCGGACGCCCGTCCAGCACGGCGGTGGCCGCGGCGGTCGCGATGCGTCCCACCGGGTGGCTGGCGGTGGTCAGCGCCGGGGCGGTCATCGCGGCGAGGGGGATGTCGTCGAAGCCGGCCACCGCGACGTCGCCCGGCACCCGTACGCCCTCGTCGCGCAGCGCGGCGATCACCCCGAAGGCGGTCTCGTCGCTGATCGCGTAGATGGCGTCGACGTCCGGCCAGCGTCGCAGTGCCTCGCCGGCGGCGCTCCGGCCCCGCGCCGCGGAGAAGTCGCCGGGCAGGATCCGCTCCGGCAGGCCCGCCTGGCGCATCAGCCCGCGGTACGCGTCCACGGGGCGTCGCGAGCAGGGCAGCCACTGCGGGCCGGTCACCATGGCGATCCGGCGGCGACCGGTGGCGTACAGGTGACGCAGCACCTCGCCGGCGCCGGCGGCGTTGTCGACGTCGAACGACGGCACGGCCGACGATCCGACGCCGATGGACACGACCCGGCCCTGCAACGACCGGGGTATGGCGTCCAGCAGCTCGTTGGTGGTGTTGACCAGCACCACGCCGCACACGCTGCGGTCCCGGGCGAGCTGGTCCAGCTCGCCCGGCTGGCCCAGCGGCAACCAGTGCAGCGCCACCCCGACGCCGGCGGGCGTGCAGACCCGCGCCGCCGAGCCGACCACCTGGTGGACGTACGGGCAGTCGAGCACCGCCGCGCTGGCCCCCGCGACCGCCACCACGAGGCGTACGCCGACGCCACGCACCAGCGCACGGGCGGCCGGGTTGGGTATGTAGCCGAGTCGCTCGACGGCCGTCGTGACTCGTTCCCGGGCGTAGGGCGAGGCGAAGCCGGTGCCGGCGATGACCCGTGACGCCGTGGACCGGGACACCCCGGCGAGCCGGGCGACGTCCTCCAGGGTCGCCGGCCGGTGTGCCGCTGTCGTCATACGTCGCCTCCCGCGGCGATCCGCCCGGTCGGACGAACGCCTGTTCGCATCATGCCCGGTCGGTCTGACGTCGGTAAGGGGTGACACCGGCTTGTGGTGGTAGCGCTCTCAGGTGTGCGATCGTGCCAGGAGATCGCCGTCGAGGAAGAGGACCTGCCGTCGTGAGCGCCCCCACCACCCGATCCGTACCCCCGGACGCCGCACCTCCTCCGTCGCGGGCCGTGCTGGTCGCCCGCAACGGCGTGGCCGTCACCTTCACGCTCAACGGACTGGCGGTCGGCACCTGGTTCTCCCGGGTGCCGGCGGTCCGTGAGGCGTTGGACCTGTCCGCCGGCCGGCTCGGCCTGCTGCTGCTGGCGATGAGCATCGGGGCGCTGCTGGCGATGCCCACGTCCGGCCTGCTCGCCCAGCGTCTCGGTGCGGCCCGCACCGTGACCCTGGCCACCGTGCTGGTCGCGATCGGCCTGACCGTGGCGGGGGTGGGTGCCACGCTGACCGGGTCGTTCGTCGTGGTCGCGCTCGGGTTGGCCGCCCTGGGCTACGGGTCCGGGGCCTGTGACGTGGCGATGAACGTCGAGGGCGCGGCCGTGGAACGGCGGCTCGGCCGGACCATCATGCCCCGGTTCCACGCGGGGTGGAGCCTCGGTTCGGTGGCCGGTGCCGGTCTCGGTGCCGGGGCGGCCCGCCTGGACGTGGCCGTCGGCGCGCACCTGACCGCGGTGGCGGTGGTGGTGTTGACCGGCACCGCGCTCGCCGCGCGGACGTACCTGCCGGCCTCCGCCCACGACCCGGCCGGCGACCCGGCGGACGCCACCCCGGCTGCTCGTCGCCGTGCGCAGCTCGCCGCCTGGCGGGAGCCGCGCACCCTGCTGATCGGGCTGTTCGTGCTGGTGGCGGCGTTCACCGAGGGTGCGGCGAACGACTGGCTGGCGGTCGCGTTCGTGGACGGCCGCGACCTGAGCGAGGCGGCCGGCGCGACGGTCTTCGGCGTCTTCGTCGTCGGCATGACCCTCGGGCGTACCGCGGGGACCGTCGCGCTGGACCGGTGGGGCCGGGTGCCGGTGCTCACCGGCACCATCGGGCTCGCCGTGCTCGGCGCGGGCCTGGCGGTGCTGGCCGGCCCGGGACCGCTGGCGATCGTCGGCGTCGCGTTGTGGGGCCTCGGCGCGTCGCTGGGCTTCCCGGTCGGGATGAGCGCCGCCGCCGACGAGGAGGCGCACGCGGCCGTCCGGGTCAGCGTGGTCGCGGTGATCGGCTACACGGCGTTCCTGGGTGGGCCACCGCTGCTGGGGCTGCTCGGTGACCACGTCGGCACCCTGCGGGCGCTGCTCGTGGTGCCGCTGCTACTGCTGCCGACCCTGCTGCTGGTGCCGGTGCTGCGCCCGCCGCACGCCGCCGAACCGGCTCGTCCAGCACAAGAAAACTAACCCAGGCGGCAGGTCAGCGGTATCGGGTGTGCGGCCGACTGCGCCGCGCACCCGGGCTCGTTACGGTCGCCCGATGCCAACCGACGAGATCACCGCCGCCGCGGCGGGCAGCTGGACCCTGGGCGACCGCATCGTGCACCGGATGGGCTTCGGCTCGATGCGCATCACGGCGAACCCCGACCGCGAACGGGCCGTCGCAGTGCTGCGCCGCGCCGTGGAGCTGGGCGTCAACCACATCGACACCGCCGCGTTCTACGTCTCGCCGGGGGGAACGCTGGGCGTGGGCACCGGGCCGGCCCGGTACGCCACCGAGTTGATCCGGGCGGCGCTCGCCCCGTACCCGGAGGATTTGGTGATCGTCACCAAGGTCGGTTTCGGGTACGACCCGGAGGCGGGCTTCACCGAGGCGCGCACCCCGGCGCAGCTGCGCGCCCAGGTCGAGGAGAACCTGCGTCGGCTCGGCCTGGACCAGGTGGACGTGGTGAACCTGCGGCTCGGCCGGGGGCCCGCGACGGTGCCGCTGGCCGACCGGTTCGGCGCCCTGGCCGAGCTGCGAGCCGCCGGCCTGATCCGGCACCTCGGGCTCTCCAACGTGCGGCCCGAGCACCTGGACGAGGTGGCGGGCATCGCGCCGGTCGTCTGCGTGCAGAACAACTACGGGGTGGACGCGTACCGGGAGCAGGACGCGTTCGTCCGGGACTGCGGCGAGCGGGGCATCGCCTACGTGCCGTTCTTCGCCCTCGCCGGCACCGGCCGCGAGGCGGGCGCGAGCGCCGACCAGGGCGAGGCGGTCACGGCCGTCGCGCGGGCCCACGGCGTCACCCCCCATCAGGTACGCCTGGCCTGGACCCTGCACCAGGGCCCCCACGTGCTGGCTATCCCCGGCACCGGAAACACCGCACACCTGGAGCAGAACATCGCCGCCGCAGCGCTGACCCTGACCCCCGAGGACCTGGCCCAGTTGACCCCACCCCGGTGATCATGAGGTTGGCGGCGCCGGTGCCGGTGTGTCGCGCCGTCAACCTCATGATCGACGGGGTGGGGGAGCGGGGTCGGGGTGGAGCCAGACGCGGAGGGGGCCCTGGGGGGAGAATCCGGCTTGTAGGGCGACGGCGAGGTCCGGGCCGGACTCGTAGCCGACCAGGGGGACTCCGGGCAGGGTGGCGAGCACGCCCTGCCACACGTCGAGGGGATCCGCGGTGCGGGTGAACACGTTGGAGACTCCGTGCACGCCCTCGCCGCTGACCACCGCGCCGCCGACGATCCCCCCGCGCTCGTCCTCGCGGGCGAGGATGCGTACCCCGGGGCTGGTCAGCAGTTCCGGTCGGAACAGCTCCCCGCCGCCGTGCGCGCCCGCCCAGGCGGCCAGCCGCTCGGGAGTGGTGACCCGGGTCAGCGGCGTGCCGGGCGGCCCGTGCGTCGGCGGGCGGTGGATCCACTGCGCGTCGAGGAGCACCACGAAGCCGTGGCCGGACAGGTCGAGGTCGGCGAAGCTGTCCTTCACCGACGCGCCGGGACCTTCCTCGATCCGGGCCAGCAGGGCATCCGGGTCGACGCCGGGGCGCAGGGTGACCGCGTCGGGGTACCAGGGTGGCGAGCGGCGGGGGACCGACCAGGCGTCGGCGTCGCTCCGGCCGGTCAACCCGTGGCTGGCGCACACCACGGCGCACCACTCGGCGTTGTCGCGGGCCGCCGCCTCCCGCCCGTCGTGGGGCACGCGATCAGCCTAGAGCCGCTCAGGACCGGGTGAGGACGACCAGTTGCTGGGTTGCCCGGGTCATCGCGACATAACGGTCCACCGCCCCTTCGATGCCGTCGCCGAACGCCTCCGGTTCGACGAGGACGACCAGGTCGAACTCCAGACCCTTGGACAGCTCCGGGGCCAGCGACCGGACGCGGGGCGTCGCCGGGACCGTGGCGTCGCCGATCACGCACGCGATCCCCTCGTCGTGCGCGGCGAGCCAGGTGTCGAGGATGGACCCCAGGTCGGCGACAGACCCGTGGACGACGGGATCACCGTCGCGGATGGACGTCGGCACGTTGGCGTCCGGGAGCACGGTGCGGATGACCGGCTCGGCCTCGGCCATGACCTCCTTCGGCGTCCGGTAGTTGACGGTCAGCGAGGCCAGATCGATCCGGTCGAGCCCGATCCGCCGGAGCCGTTCCTGCCACGACTCGGTGAACCCGTGCCGGGCCTGGGCGCGATCCCCGACGATGGTGAGGCTCCGTGACGGGCAGCGCAGCAGCACCATCTGCCACTCGGCGTCGGTGAGCTCCTGCGCCTCGTCCACGACGATGTGCGCGAACGGGCCGGCGAGCAGGTCCGGGTCGACGCTGGGCATCGCGCTCTGGTCGACCAGGGCGTCACGCAGGTCCTGGTGGCGCAGCATCGTCAGCAGACCCTCACCGTCGTCGTAGACGTCGGCCTCGATCAGGTCGTCGACGACGGTGGACATCCGCGCGCGTTCGGCGGCGAAGGAGGCCGCGTGCCGACGCCGGCGTTCCGCGGCCGCCGGGTCGCCGAGACGCTGCCGGGCCGCGTCCAGCAGGGGCAGGTCGGACACCGTCCAGGCCTGCGCGTCGTCGCGTTGGAGGGTACGGACCTCGTCGGGGCTGAGCCAGGGGGCGCACCGGCGCAGGTAGGCGGGGACCGACCACAGGTCACCGACCAGGTCGGCCGCTTCGAGCAGCGGCCAGGCGCGGTGGAACGCCGTCCGCAGGTCCTCGTTGCGCAGCAGCGCCGCGCGCAGCACGTGCTCTGGTTCGTCGCCGTCGTACCTGTCCAGCAGGATCGTCAGCAACTCCTCCCAGACCTGGTGGCGTGCCTCGTTGTGCGGGGTGCCCGGGTCCGGTGCCGCGAACGCCTCGACCCAGTCGTCGGCGCTCAACCGGATCTCGGCCCAGTCGGTCGCCACCGTCATCCCCGTGCCGGGTGGCTCCTCGTAGAACCGCACGGCCGCCTCGATCGCCGTCACCATCCGCGCGGACGACTTCAGCCAGGCCACGTCCGGGTCGCTCTCCACCGTCGCCGTGGCGCCCTCGGCGACGAGGTCGCGCAGTGTGCAGATCTGCACCTCCTCCTCGCCGAGGCTGGGCAGGACGTCGGCGACGTACGCCAGGTAGGGCTGGTGCGGGCCGACGAACAGCACACCACCCTGACGTTGGCCGAGCCGAGGGTCGGAGTAGAGCAGGTACGCGGTGCGGTGCAGGGCGACGACGGTCTTGCCCGTGCCGGGGCCGCCGTCGACGACGAGCGCGCCGCGGGAGCCCGCCCGGATGATGGCGTCCTGGTCGGCCTGGATGGTGCCGAGCACGTCGCGCATCCGGCTCGACCGGCTGCCGCCCAGGCTGGCGATGAACGCGGACTGGTCGTCGAGCGCGGCGTGCCCCGCGAACCCGTCGGCGGTGAACACCTCGTCCCAGTAGTCGGTGATCCGGCCGAGGGTCCAGCGGTACCGGCGGCGGCTCGTCAGGCCCATCGGGTTGGCGTGGGTGGCGCCGAAGAACGGCTCGGCGGCGGGGGAGCGCCAGTCGAGCAGCAGGCGGCGTCCGGCGCCGTCGGTGAGGCCGCGCCGTCCGATGTACACGGGCTCCGGGCTGTCCGTGCTGACCATGCGACCGAGGCAGAGGTCCAGGCCGTAGCGGCGCAGCGCGCGCAGTTGGGCGCTCAGCCGGCGGACCTCCCGGTCACGTTCCACCGCCTGCCGGCCGGCGCCGCCGGGCGCCCGGCGTTCGGCATCGAGGCGGCCGGACAGATCGGTGTACGTCTGCTCGAGGCTCGCCGCCATGGTCGCGAAGTGCTGCTCGTCGCGGGCGATCAGCGCCGGGTCTGCCTTGGCGCGGAGTTGGTCGGGGAGATCAAAGACGCTGAGGATCAGCGGGTCCACGTCGGGTCGCTCCGATCTGGGTGCGGGTCAGCGCGCGTCTCCGAGCTGTGGAAACGCGGTCCGGCCGGCAATTCTGCGGTACGACCCGGGTCTTGCCACAAGTCCCCCGGTGCGGTATATGTTAAAAGTGGCAGGGATTGAGTGCTTCTTCTCCCTAGGTCATCAGCTCTCCCTTGATCACCCACTCGCCGGCGACGCACCCCGCACCGATCGTCAGGGCTTCCGTTCGGCGTAGACCAGGTCCATGCTGTCGCTGCGCCCGCCCCAGCGCAGGTCGAGGCGCCAGCATCCGGCGCTCGGCATGTCGATGATCGACGGGCCCGGCCCGCCGTCGACCTCCCGGGTCACCCGGGTGCCGGTGCCGTCCAGCGTCGCGGTGATCACCAGGGTGGCCGGCGACGTCGGGTCGGCCGACGCCGTGGCCGGCCGGGACACCCAGAGGATCTTGTTGTTCGATCCGTCCCGCCTGACCTGCGCCAGCGGGTTTCCGAACAGCACCGCGACGATGTGGCCCTGCGCACCGAGCACGTGCGGCGCCCGGGCGTCCCCGTGGAAGCCGGTCTGCGCCCAGTCGGGCAGCGTGCCCGTCTCGACCCGCGAGCGGCAGCCGGTCGCCGCGGCCACCGAGGGCGTGCCGGCGGCCACCGGGGCCGTGCCGGCGCTCCCCGTGGCTGGCGCCGCTCCCGTGCTCGGCCGGTCACTGGTCGCACAGGCCGCCAGCAGGAGCACCGACCCCAGCGTGAATCTGACCCAGGCACCCATGTCACCCTCCGATGCGTCGATGAAGCGAGTTGTGTGTCGCATCATCACGACACCGCTCGGAGCCGCCGGGTTCCTAGGTCATCGACTCGGCGATCTCGATCGCCTCGAGCTTGCCGAGATCACCCTCGAGCCGGTAGCTCACGTCGCCGTCCTGCCAGATCAGGGTCGAGGCGGCCAGCCGGGCGGTCTCCCGGTGGACGCGGCCGGAACGGTCCACGTAGGACAGCACGTGTGGGCTGCCGACCCAGACCGCGAAGTCGCCGTCGACCTGGACCCACTCCGCGTCGGGTCGACTGGTCTCCTTGTGGAAGGCCAGGTTGAGGCGGCCGTCGAAGGCGTCGATGCGCAGCGCGCCCCCGCGGTAGAGCAGCGTCGCCACGCGGTGGCCGCCCGTGGGGTCGGGGTCCGCCACGAGCACCTGCTCGGGCGGCCCCAGCCGTGCCGGTACGCGGATCGGAAAGCGCACCCCCCGCTGCGCCTCGGCGATGGCGGCCGTGCGCTGCGACGGCAGCGGCGACGGAGTGCCGGCGGGCCGCCCCGACGACGGGGCGATGCTGACACCCGCGAAGCGCAGCAGCCCGCCGACGGCGTCGGCGACGGCGGCCCGGGCCGGCGGCAGCACCGCCACCAGCAGGGCGGCGAGAGCCGCGGCCGCGTACACCCGCCACCGTCGGCGCGGTCCGGCGAGCCGTGCGCGGACGCGGACGGTCACGTCGGGCGCGGCGGGCGTGTCCAGCCAGGTGGAGAGGTCACGCAGTTCCCGCTCGAGGTCACCCATGCCGGACCTCCTCGCGGTCGAGCAGGCCGCGCAGCTTCGCCAACGCCCGCGACGTCCGCGACTTCACCGTGCCCCGGGGCCAACCCAACGTCTCCGCGGTCTCCTCCTCGCTGAGGTCGAGGAAGAACCGACAGACGATCACCTCGCGATCGCGTACCGGCAACTGGCGCAACGCGTGTACCAGCGCGCTGCGGCGCTCCCCGGCGAGAACCGCGCCGACCGCCCCGTCCTCGGCGGCCTCCGACGCTGGACCGGCCGCCGCGGCCCGCAGCACCAGCCCGTCCCGCCGGCTGCGCGAGCGGTGCAGGTTGCGCGTCTCGTTGGCGACGATCGCCAGCAGCCAGGAGCGGAAGGACGACTCACCGCGATAGCGGGAGAGCTTGCGGTACGCCTTCACGAACGCCTCCTGGATGACGTCCTCGGAGTCCGGGCCCGCGCCGAGCAGCACCGCCGTCCGGTACGCGGACGCGGTGTGCCGGGCGACCAGGAGGTCGTACGCCTCCAGGTCACCTGCCCGAGCGCGGGTGACGAGCACGTGGTCGTCCAGGGAAACCTCCGCTCCGATCACCCTCATGACACCGCACGGGCGTCGCGGGTTCCACCCGACGCGAATCAGGTTGCTCCCATCCGGCATGCAGCGGATTGCCAGGATTCGGTGCTGCACTGGTGGGAGCGTCGAGGAGAGGGGTGGGCCATGGGCTGGTTCAACCGGCGGTCGCGGGGTGCCGAGACGACCCCGACCAAGCTGGACCGGGAGGCGACCCGCGACGACCTCGCGGCGCTGGAGGCGTTCGTCGCCAGCCGGCGGGGGGTGGAGTTCTACCTGGAGCCGGAGACCACCGCCACCGACACGACCGTGGTGGCGATCGCCCACGACGGTGAGTGGATCCGCCGCCGCACCGGCACGCCACGGGCGGCGGGCGCCATCGCCCGCAAGCACGCGGTGCCGCTGTACGAGGCGGCGCGCACCGGCTACCCGGAGCGGATGCGGGTGTGGAACCGGGCACACCCGGAGCGCCGCGCCCACTGAGACGGTCAGGCCGTGAGCGGGCTCAAGCGGGTTTCACCTGGGTGAGTGATCGCCGGATGAGCGTGAGGACGGGCGGAAGGATCAGCTCGCTGCCACCGATTGTGGCGGCAGCGTTCACGTCGTGGGGCGTGCCGTCGATGTCGACCACCAGCGCGCCAGCCTCTTTGGCGATGACGACGCCCGCGATGGTGTCCCAGGGATTGTTGTTGAGCATGACGAACGCGTCGATCCGGCCGTGAGCCAACCAGGCGAGGTCGATTGCGGCTGACCCGTGCATGCGTATCCGTTGGACGTGTCGGGCGAGCTGCTCGGTGATGGCAAGTCGCTCGGTGTTCTTCCGCCTGGCCTCGGCACCGACTGCATAGTCGCCAATGGCGACGACGGCGTCCCGGAGATCGGTGACCTGGCTGGCGCGGATGCGTCGGTTGTCGGCATAGGCTCCGTGCCCCTGGACGGCGTGGTAGCGGGTGCCGAGGAACGGGAGGTCGATGACACCAAGGACGGCGCGTGTGCGGTGGATGAGGCCGAGGGAGATCGCGCACAGGGGCGAGCCGTGGATGAAGTTGACGGTGCCGTCGACCGGATCGAGTGCCCAGGTCAGTGCGCTGGTGTCGCCGCTGGTGCCGTACTCCTCGCCGAGGAATCCGATGTCAGGCGCCTTGGCGGCCAGGTGCTCGCGAACCGCTCGCTCGATGGCGTAATCCACGTCCGAGGCCATGTCGCGGTCACCCTTGAAGGTCAGCGCACCGGGCTGAAGCGTCCGCATCAGGTCGTGTGCCAGGTCAACGGCCTCCTGTGCGAGGGGGAGGAGGCGGGCGTAGTCGGTCATAGCTGGCGGCTGCGCTCCCATAGCGAGCTGAACATATCGTCGAATATCGGGTAAAGACCGGAGGGGCCGGCGCTGCGCTCGATGACCATGGTCGGGCAGTCGACACCTCGCATCTGCGGTAGGTAGTGCTGGACAACGCAGAGTCGACCATCGATCAGAAGGACGTTGGCGCGAATGGCCGCCAACTACACCGACACCCACGGCGCCAGCGTGGTCGGGTTCGCGTTCACCCACCTGCTCGGCTACCGGCTGCTGCCCCGGCTCAAAAACATCGGCGCCGCCCGCCTCTACCGGCCCGCCGACGGGGCCAGCTACCCCGGGCTGGAGCCGGTGCTGACCAGGGCGATCAACTGGGACCTGATCACCCGCGAATACGACCAAATGATCAAGTACGTGCGGGCGTTGCAGCTCGGCACCGCCGAGGCCGAGCAGATCCTGCGCCGGTTCAACACCCGCGGCCCCAAGCACCCCACCCTCGCCGCGATCGAGGAACTCGGCCGCGCCGTCCGGACGGCGTTCATCGCCGACTACCTCGCCGACCCCGCGCTGCGCCGCGAGATCCACGAGGGCTTGCAGGTCGTCGAACAGTGGAACTCCGCGAACGTGGCCATCCACTACGGCCGCGGGGCCGAACTGCCCGGCGCCGACCGCGAGGCTCAGGAGATCTCCATGCTCTCCCTGCACCTGCTCCAGTCCGCGCTCGTGCTGGTCAACACCCGCATGGTCGACCGCGTCCTGGCCGAACCGGACTGGGCGGCCCGGCTCACCGAACACGATCTGCGCGGCCTCACCCCGCTGTTCTGGTCCAACGTCGCCCTGCACGGCACCTTCCAGCTCGACCTCGACCAACGCATCGACTACGAGCGCGGCACCACCGGCCCCGCACCTGCCAAGGCCGCAGCGGCCTGAGACGCCGCCGGTCCCGCCCCCCAGAGCGGGGACGGGACCGGCGTGCAGCCATCGACGCCGCTTGCGTGGTCGATGCGGCCAAGGTGTCAACGGGGCGTCCGACCCGACGGGGTGGAAGCCGGACTCGACAAGGACGCCGCCGGGCCCGATGAGGTGGGAGCCGGATTCGATGCGGAGGCCACCCCTGGAGTCGCGGGTGCCCTCGTTGAGGTAGTAGCAGCAGCCGTCGTCATGGTCTCCATCCGCATCTGGTCTTCTCGTGATCGCGAAGAGGCGCTCGGAGCCGTTGCGGTCGGGTTGGGCGGTGGAGGCGGCATAGCCGCTTCTCTGAGGTTACGTGATCCTTCGACCCGGCGAAGTGACAAGTTCGCTCCTCTGTAGATGGTTGTACATCTCTTGCAGCGAGGTATCTCGTCCGTAGGTTCACGGTGCTCACGACGAGCCCGGCGACTCGATCTGTTTGTGTCGGCAAAGGACCCTTTGCTGACAGGGCGCCCGATCCGTCCCTTGGACACGCCGCGACCACCGGAAATAGGTCCGCTGATCCGATCCGGGCCGATCAGGGTTGACGACAGGGTTTGCTGACAGGTAGACCCTTGGGTGCCGACAGCGACGGATCAAGGAGACAGCGCGGTCATGGCGGATCTGGTCTATACGCGGGTCTCTACGGACGAGCAGAGCACCCAGCGGCAGACGTACCTGCTCGACGCGGTCGGACTCACCGGCGGCGCCGAGGGGGTGCGGATCTTCAGCGATCCGGCGACCTCCTCGAAGATCCCCGCGCTGGAGCGCGCCGGCTTCCGGGAGCTGACCCGCTATGCCCGGCCCGGCGACCGGCTCACCGTCTCCGAGCTGTACCGGCTGTGCCGCGACCTGGCCGACATCCTCGCCCTGCGCGCCTGGTGCCAGCAGCACCAGGTGACATTGCGTGTGCTCTCCGGCGCCCTGTCGAACATCACCGACCTGGCCGCCACCGACGCGACCACCACCATGCTGGTCAACGTGCTCGTCTCCGTCGGGCAGTTCCAACGCGACCTGCAGAACGAACTCACCCGCGAAGGACTCGCCGCGGCCTGGGCCAGCGGCACGATCTCCGGCCGGCGTCCCCGGCACGCCCAGCTCGGTGTAACCGACCAGATCCGCCAGGCGTACCGGAACGGGGCCAGCATCGCCGCCCTGGCCCGCGAGCACAACGTCAGCCGCGGCGCGATCCGCACCGCGATCGCCGATCTGCTGCCCAATCAACCCGACCAGCCCGCACCCGCCGCAACCACAGCGCAAGCGGTCCGTGTAGAGATTCCCGGCAAGCTTGCCCAGCACCTCGCAGACCACACCGACCTCGCCGAAGCCGAGCAACACGCCCTGCGTCGCGGGCGAACGGTCCGGCGCGGTCAGGGCTACAGCCTGCACGTCACCGCACTGCCCGAGGTCCATCACGCCATGCTGGCCGCCGCGGCCACACTCAACACCGACGGGGCGTCCTCCGCCGACCGCAAGGCGTACCGCATCTACAACGACCGGCTGCGCCTCGCCAGCCAGATCACCGCGTAACCCGCCCACACCCGGCCCGGCCCACCGGCCGTCAGCCAACACGACGCCCTCCTCCGCCGTCACCCCGCGGCGTCGACGAACCGACTCGGCAGCCCGCGACTGCGACGAGAGGCCCCCCGCCGACATCTTCGCGGTTCACTGTGGCGAGCGCCGCCGTCCGATGCAGGCGTGCGCGTTGACCGGCGGCGCGGCGGTGTGGCAGCATTCGCGGCCTGACGGCAGTGAAGGAAGTCGGTGCGAATCCGACGCGGTCCCGCCACTGTCACCGGGGAGTGATCCCCCCTCGTGAGTCACGGCCGTGTGTCTGCGGTTGGAAGGCCGGGGGAGAGCGTCGATCCGGAAGCCAGGATACTTCGGCCGTCGGATGTACCCCAGGGCGTGGACACCCGAGGAGGACCCGATGACGCACGGCGTCTCCGTCACCGACGACCACCGTCGTGACCTGAGCGACGGCCGCTCTGCCGCACCCATACCCGGGCGCTCTCCCGCCGTTCACCGCTGAGTTCCGCACCGCGCCACCCGTCGCCGCCGGCCGCACGCCGGTGAGCCGGCCGGATCGCGGTACCCGCTGAACCCCGCGCCCATCCCACGTCGCCAGGCGCTTCCCGCGAGCGTGCCGACGTTACTGTCCGGAGCCTGCCGTGCGCATCCTGCTGCTCTCCACCGCCGACACCGACCTGCTGGCCGCCCGCGCCAGCGGCGTCGACTACCGCCTGGCCAACCCGGCCCGGGTCGCCGCCGACGAGGTGCCCGCCCTGCTCGACGGGGTCGCCCTCGCCGTCGTACGCCTGCTCGGAGGCCGGCAGGCGTGGCCCGACGGCCTCGCCGCGGTGCTCGCCGGCGGACGCCCCACGGTCGTGCTCGGCGGTGAGTCGGTGCCCGACGCGGAGCTGACGGCCCTCTCCACCGTGCCGTCCGGGGTCGCCACCCAGGCGCTCGCGTACCTCGTCGAGGGCGGGCCGGACAACCTCGCCCAGCTGGCCCGGTTCCTCTCCGACACCGTGCTGCTCACCGGCGAGGGTTTCGCCCCACCCGCGCCCACACCGGCGTACGGGGTGCACGGCGATCATCGCGCCGACCCGGACCGGCCCACCGTGGGGATCGTCTTCTACCGGGCGCACGCGCTCGCCGGCAACACCGGATTCGTCGACGTGCTCGCCGACGCGGTACGCGACGCCGGTGGCGATCCGCTGCCCATCTTTTGCGGCTCGCTGCGCGGGCTGACCGCCGGCGCCGGACCGCTCGGACTGTTCGCCCGCTGCGACGCGCTGCTGGTCACCGTCCTCGCCGCCGGGGGCGCGGTCGCCGCGGACGCCTCCGGCGGCGGTGCCGAGGACGCCTGGGACGTCGGCGCCCTCGCCACCCTGGACGTGCCGGTCATCCAGGCGCTCTGTCTCACCAGCACCCGCGAACAGTGGGCCGGCAGCGACGCCGGACTGTCCCCGTTGGACGCCGCGATGCATGTGGCCATCCCCGAGTTCGACGGCCGGATCGTCACCGTGCCGTTCTCGTTCAAGCGGATCGACGCCGACGGGCTCTCGGTCTACGCCGCCGACCCCGAGCGGGCCGCGCGGGTCGCCGGCATCGCGGTGCGCCACGCCCGGCTGCGCTACGTGCCCCACGCCGACAAGCGGATCGCCGTCGTGCTCAGCTCGTACCCCACCAAGCACTCCCGGGTCGGCAACGCCGTCGGGCTGGACACCCCCGTCTCGGCGGTCCGGTTGCTCGCCGCGCTGGCCGACGCCGGCTACCACCTGGGCGACGCCCCGGTACCCGACGACGGTGACGCGCTGATCCACGCGCTGATCGCCGCCGGGGGGCACGACGTGGAATGGCTCACCCCGGAGCAGTTGGCCGCCGCCGAGGCCCGGATACCGGGGCGGACGTACCGGCGGTGGTTCGACCAGGTCCCGGCCGAGCTGCGCGAACGGATGCGGGAACACTGGGGTGAGCCGCCCGGCGAGCTGTACACCGACGGCGACGACATCGTGCTCGCCGGGCTGCGCTTCGGCAACGTGGTGCTGCTCATCCAGCCGCCTCGCGGCTTCGGGGAGAACCCGATCGCCATCTACCACGACCCGGACCTGCCGCCGAGTCACCACTACCTGGCCGCGTACCACTGGCTGGCCGCGCCGGTCGCCGACGGCGGCTTCGGCGCGGACGCCGTGGTGCACCTCGGCAAGCACGGCACCCTGGAGTGGCTGCCCGGCAAGGGCCTCGGCCTGGCCGCCGGCTGCGCGCCCGACGCGGTCCTCGGTGACCTGCCGCTGGTCTACCCGTTCATCGTCAACGACCCCGGCGAGGGCACCCAGGCCAAGCGGCGCGCGCACGCCGTGGTCATCGACCACCTGGTGCCGCCGATGGCCCGTGCCGAGACCTACGGCGAGCTGGCCAAACTGGAACAACTGCTTGACGAGTACGCCACCGTGCAGGCCCTCGACCCGGCCAAGGTGCCCACCGTGCGGGCGCAGATCTGGGACCTCGTCCGCGCCGCCGAACTGCACCACGACCTGCACGCCGAGGCGATGCCCGACGCCGACGACTTCGACGACTTCGTGCTGCACCTCGACGGGTACCTCTGCGAGGTCAAGGACGTGCAGATCCGCGACGGGCTGCACATCCTCGCCGCCGCGCCGACCCGTGAACCCCGCGTCAACCTCGTCCTCGCCGTGCTGCGGGCGCCGCAGATCTGGGGAGGCGCCCGCGCCCTGCCCGGCCTGCGGCAGGCCCTCGCCGCCGCGTACGGCCTCGACGAGCAGGAGCTGCTCGCGACGCCCGGACAGCGGATCGCCCTGCCCGCGGCGCTGACCGACGCGGTGGACGGCCCGGCCGGCACCGCCGCCGACGCCATCGACCTGATCGAGGCTCTCGCGCGGCGACTGGTCGTCGGCATGGAAACCCTAAGCTGGGCCGTGGACGCGGCCGACGCGGTCGTCGCGGAGGTGACCAGCCAGCCGATCCCGGACGCCGCCGCGGTGCTGCGCTTCGCCGCCACCGAGCTGGTGCCCCGGCTGGAGCGCACCACCGACGAGCTGACCAACACCCTCGGCGCGCTCGACGGCCGGTTCGTGCCGCCCGGCCCGTCCGGCTCGCCCACCCGGGGCCTGGTCAACGTGCTGCCCACCGGCCGCAACTTCTACTCCGTCGACCCGAAGGCCATCCCCAGCCGCAACGCCTGGGACGTCGGGGTGGCCCTCGCGGACTCGCTGCTGGCCCGGCACCTCGCCGACACCGGCGCGTACCCCCGCTCGGTGGGGTTGACCGTGTGGGGCACCAGCGCCATGCGGACGCAGGGCGACGACATCGCCGAGGTGCTCGCGCTGCTGGGCTGCCGGCCCGTCTGGGACGACCGGTCACGGCGGGTCACCGGCATCGAGGTGGTGCCGACCGCCGAGCTGGGCCGGCCCCGCGTCGACGTCACCGTCCGCATCTCCGGGTTCTTCCGCGACGCGTTCCCGCACGTCGTGACCCTGCTCGACGACGCCGTCCGGCGGGTCGCCGCCCTCGACGAGCCGGACGCGGACAACTACCTGCGCGCCCACGTCACCGCCGACCTCGCCGAGCACGGCGACGAGCGGCGGGCCACCGCGCGGATCTTCGGCTCCAAACCCGGGGCGTACGGCGCCGGGTTGTTGCCGCTGATCGACGCCCGCACCTGGCGCGACGACGCCGACCTTGCCGAGGTGTACGCCGTGTGGGGTGGCTACGCGTACGGCCGGGGCCTGGACGGGCGGGAGGCGCGCGCCGACATGGAACGCTCGTTCGCCCGGATCGCGGTGGCCGTGAAGAACCAGGACACCCGCGAGCACGACATCGTCGACTCCGACGACTACTTCCAGTACCACGGCGGGATGGTGGCGATGGTCCGTCACCTCACCGGCAGCGCCCCGCAGGCGTACGTGGGTGACTCGGCGATGCCGCACGACGTGCGGACCCGCACGCTGGGCGAGGAGACCCGGCGGGTGTTCCGGGCCCGGGTCGTCAACCCGAAGTGGATCGCCGCGATGCGCCGGCACGGCTACAAGGGCGCGTTCGAGCTGGCCGCCACCGTGGACTACCTGTTCGGCTACGACGCCACCGCCGGCGTCGTCGACGACTGGATGTACGAGAACCTGGCCGCCGCGTACCTCTTCGACGACACCACCCGCGAATTCCTGGAGCGCTCCAACCCGTGGGCGCTGCGCGGCATCACCGAACGGCTGCTGGAGGCCGCCGACCGGGGGCTGTGGGCCAAACCCGAGCCGGTCACCCTCGACCGGCTCCGCGACACGTACCTGGCCAGCGAGGGTGACCTGGAGGACCGGGTGTGAGCGCGAGGAGTGAGCCGGTTGTGCGAGCCCCGCAGTCGCGAACGAAAGAAGGCCCAGTGACCGTGACCTACCCGTTCAGTGCCGTGCTCGGCATGGACGACATGCGCCTGGCGCTGCTGCTCAACGCCGTCTCCCCGGCGATCGGCGGGGTGCTGGTCCGGGGCGAGAAGGGCACCGCGAAGTCGACCGCCGTACGGGCCCTCGCCGCTCTGCTGCCGCCGGTGCGCCGGGTGGCGGGCTGCCGTTTCGGCTGTGACCCGGCCGAGCCCGACCCGGCCTGCCCGGACGGCCCCCACCCGGCCGACGTCGCCGCCGAGACCCGCCCGGCCCGCCTCGTCGAGCTGCCGGTGGGCGCCGCCGAGGACCGGGTGGTCGGATCACTGGATCTGGAGCGGGCCATCGGCGAGGGGGTACGCGCCTTCGAACCGGGCCTGCTCGCCGCCGCCCACCGGGGCGTGCTCTACGTCGACGAGGTCAACCTGCTGCACGACCACCTCGTCGACCTGCTGCTGGACGCGGCGGCGATGGGCCGCAGCCACGTCGAGCGCGAAGGCGTCTCGGTCAGCCACGCCGCCCGGTTCCTGCTGGTCGGCACCATGAACCCGGAGGAGGGGGAGCTGCGCCCGCAACTGCTCGACCGGTTCGGGCTCACCGTCGAGGTCGCCGCGAGCCGTGACCCGGTGGTCCGGGTCGAGGTGGTCCGCCGGCGACTCGCCGCCGACGCCGACCCGCCCGGTTTCGCCGCCCGGTGGGCCGACGCCGAC
This sequence comes from Micromonospora sp. WMMD710, assembly GCF_029626045.1. Lineage (NCBI taxonomy): Bacteria > Bacillati > Actinomycetota > Actinomycetes > Micromonosporales > Micromonosporaceae > Micromonospora > Micromonospora sp. WMMD710. The sequence continues at coordinate 1,735,167 of NZ_JARUBD010000001.1, forward strand.
GCCGACATCGCCCGTCAGGTGGCCGCCGCCCGGCGCCGGCTCCCCGGGGTACGCCTGCCCGACGCGGCGCTGCGCCAGATCGCCGAGGTGTGCGCGGCGTTCGACGTGGACGGGATGCGCGCCGACATCGTCACGGCCCGTGCCGCCCTGGCCCACGCCGCCTGGCTCGGCCGGGACCGGGTCACCATCGACGACGTCCGGGTCGCCGCCCGGCTGGCCCTGCCGCATCGCCGCCGCCGCGATCCGTTCGACACGCCGGGGCTGGATGAGAAGCGCCTCGACGAGGCGTTGCAGCGGGCCCAGGACGCCCACCCCGACGACCCGGACGACGACGGCGGCCCCGATGGTGGTGGCCCGGCTGGCGGCAGCCCGGCCGGTGCCGGTGGCCGGAATGGCGGCGGCCCGGCTGGCGGCGGACCCCAGGACGGTAGCGGCGGCGGCGACCAGGGTGAACCCGAGTCGGGCGGGCACTCGGCGGACCGCCCCGGCACCGGCCCGGATGGGCGCGCCGACAGCCCGGACGGCACCGACGGTTGGCCGCAGCGCCCGACGGGCGACAGGGTCGGCGACGACGGTTGGCCGCAGGGCTCGGCGGACGACCGGCATGGCGCCGGGCGGCACGGCCGTGGCCGGAAACCGGCGGTCGGTGACGACGACCCGACCCGGAGCGGGGAGTCCCAGCCGGTGGCCGTACCCCGGGGTGGGTTGACGGCCCGGCTGCTCACCGCGCCCGGAGTGGGTGACGGGGTGCCCGGCCGGCGGTCGCGGGCCCGCACCGGGCGGGGGCGCACCACCGGCGCGCGGGTGCCGGCCGGACGGGCCAGCGCGCTGCACCTGGCGGCGACGGTCCGTGCCGCCGCGCCGTATCAGGCCGCCCGGGGGCGGCTGACCGGGCCGCTGCGGTTGCGTGGCGACGACGTGCGTGAGGCGGTGCGGGAGGGCCGGGAGGGAAACCTGGTGCTGTTCGTGGTGGACGCGAGCGGTTCGATGGGTGCCCGGCAGCGGATGACCGCCGTGAAGGACGCGGTGCTGGCCCTGCTCACCGACGCGTACCAGCGGCGGGACAAGGTCGCCGTGATCGCCTTCCGGGGTGCCGGCGCGCAGACGCTGTTGCCGGCCACCTCGTCGGTGCTGGCCGCCTCGACCAGGCTGGCCGAGTTGCCGACGGGTGGGCGTACGCCGCTGGCCGAGGGTCTGCTCGCCGCGGCCGACCTGCTGCGCGTGGAACGCCTGCGCGACCCGAAGCGCCGCCCGCTGGTCCTCGTCGTCACCGACGGCAGAGCCACCGCCGGCACCCGCCCGCTGGACCGCGCGGCAGCAGCGGCGAAGGTGCTGGCGGCGATGGGTGCTCCCTGCGTGGTCGTCGACTGCGAGGCCGGCCCGGTCCGCCTGCATCTGGCCACCCGCCTGGCCACCCAGCTGAACGCCCCCAGAACCCCCCTGGAAGCTCTGACCCACCCCCGCGATCGTGCACTTTCTGTCGCCGCATAACGGGGCGAAGCGCGCATATGACCAACAGAAGCTGCACGATCGCGGGAACGTCCGCGGGATGGGGAGATGCTGATGCCGCAGGGACAGCCGAGTCACGTGCCTGCTGACGGGTTGACGACCCGGCAGCGACGACACCGGCCACTGCTGATGGTCCACACCGGACAGATGAAGGGAAAGTCGACGGCGGCCTTCGGGTTGGCGTTGCGGGCGTGGACCGCCGGGCTGCCGGTCGGGGTGTTCCAGTTCGTCAAGAGCGCCAAGTGGCGGGTGGGTGAGGAGACCGCCTTCCGGGCGCTCGGCGAGGTGCACGAGCGTACCGGCCAGGGCGCGCCGGTGGCCTGGCACAAGATGGGCGAGGGCTGGTCCTGGATCCAGCGCGGCGGCGACGCCGACCACGCCGCCGACGCCCTGGAGGGCTGGCGGCAGATCCAGCGCGACCTGGCCGCCGAGCGTTACGGGCTGTACGTGCTGGACGAGTTCACCTACCCGATGACGTGGGGCTGGGTGGACGTCGACGAGGTCGTCGCCACCCTGGCCGACCGGCCCGGCTTCCAACACGTCGTGATCACCGGCCGGGACGCCGACCCGCGTCTGGTCGCCGCCGCGGACCTGGTGGCCGAGCTGACCAAGGTCAAGCACCCGATGGACGCCGGCCAGAAGGGCCAGAAGGGCATCGAGTGGTGAGCACTCACTGGGCGCTGCCCCGGGTGGTGATCGCCGCGCCGGCCAGCGGCCACGGCAAGACCACCGTCGCCACCGGGCTGCTCGCCGCGCTGCGCCGCCGTGGCCTGACGGTCAGCCCACACAAGGTCGGCCCGGACTACATCGACCCCGGCTACCACGCGCTCGCCGCCGGACGCCCCGGGCGCAACCTCGACCCGTTCCTGGTCGGCGCCGAGCGCATCGCGCCGCTGCTGCGCCACGGCGCGAGCCTCCCCACACCCGCCGACATCGCCGTGGTGGAGGGCGTGATGGGCCTGCACGACGGCGCGGTCGGCCGCCGCGACTTCGCCTCCACCGCGCACGTCGCCCGGCTCATCGACGCGCCCGTGCTGCTGGTGCTCGACACCACCGCGCAGGGCCGCTCGGCCGCCGCGCTGACACTGGGCATGGCCGGCTTCGACCCCTCGGTGCGGATCGGCGGCGTGATCCTCAACCGGGTCGGCTCACCCCGACACGAGACGCTGCTGCGCGACGCCCTCGCCGAGGTGGACGTACCGGTGCTCGGGGCGGTCACCCGCGCCGCCGAGGTGGCCGCGCCGGCCCGGCACCTCGGGCTGGTGCCGGTGGCCGAGCGGGCACCCGAGTCTCTCGCGATCGTCACCGCGCTCGCCGAACTGGTCGAGGCCACCGTGGACCTGGACGCGGTGCTCGCCCTGGCCCGCACCGCCGGGCCACTGACCGCCCCGGCCTGGGATCCGGTCGCCGCCGTCGGCGGGCCGGCCGACACCGAGCGACCGCTGGTCGCGCTCGCCGGTGGTCCGGCCTTCACCTTCTCGTACGCGGAGACCGCCGAACTGCTCACCGCCGCCGGTGCGGACGTGGTCACCGTCGACCCGCTGCGTGACCCGGCACTGCCCACCGGCACCCGCGCGGTGGTGATCGGCGGCGGTTTCCCCGAGGCGTACGCCCAGGCGCTGGCCGCCAACGCCACGCTGCGCGCCGACCTGGCCGACTTCGACGGGCCGATCGTGGCCGAGTGCGCGGGGCTGCTCTACCTGGGACGGTCCCTGGACGGTGTGCCGATGTGCGGCCGGCTGGACCTGACCGCCCGGATGACCGGCCGGCTCACCCTCGGCTACCGGCAGGCGCTGGCCGTCACCGACTCCCCGGTGGCCTCCGCGGGCGAGCCGGTACGCGGCCACGAGTTCCACCGCACCACCACCGACCCGCAGCACGGCGACGTGCCGGCGTGGCGCTGGAACGACACCGCGCACGGCTTCGTCGCCGGCCGTGTGCACGCGTCCTACCTGCACACCCACTGGGCCGGCCACCCGGACGCCGCCCGCCGCCTCGTCGAGGCGTGCCGATGAGTGCGGGCACCCGTCGAGCCGCCGGGTCGACCGACGCCACGCTGACCGGGGTCGGCGTCGGACCCGGCGACCCGGAACTGCTCACCGTCAAGGCCGTGCGGGTCCTGCGTGAGGCCGACGTTGTCTTCGTACCCGTCATGGCGGATCGATTCGGGCCGACCGCGACCGCGGGTCCGCCCCCGCCGGGCGCGGGCGTGGCGACCGGGTCCACGGCGGGCGCGGACGTGGCGACCGGGTCCACGGCGGGCGCGGACGTGGCGACCGGGTCCACGGCGGGCGCGGACGCCGGGCGCGCGGAGGCGACCGTGCGGTCCTACGTCGACCCGGACCGGGTGCGGCGGCTGCCGTTCGCCCTGGACGACCGGGGTGGGGTGACCGCCCGACGGGCGGCGGCCTGGGACGCCGCCGCGCGGGTGGTGGCCGAGGCGGTCGACGCGGGCGGACGGTCGCTGGCGTTCGCCACCATCGGTGACCCGAACGTCTACTCCACCTTCGGCTACCTGGCGCAGAGCGTGCGGGCGCTGCGACCGGCGGTGCGGGTGGCGACCGTGCCCGGCGTCACCGCCATGCAGGAGCTGGCCGCGCGCAGCGGCATCCCGCTCTGCGAGGGACGCGAACCGCTGACCCTGCTGCCGGGCACCGCCGGGCTGGCGCTGTTCGCCGACGCCCTCGCCGGGCCGGGCACCGTGGTCGCCTACAAGGGCTGGCGGCGGCATCCGGAACTGCTCGCCGAGCTGCGCCGACAGGGCCGGCTCGACGACGCCGTTCTCGGCCGCAGTCTCGGCCTGCCCGGCGAACACGTCGGCGGAGTCGACGACACCGAGCACGACCTGCCGTACCTGTCGACGCTGCTGGTCCCCGCCCGCCGCCACCATCGAGGAGGAAAGCTGTGACCAGCGACGGCAAGGTGTGGTTCGTCGGGGCCGGCCCGGGCGCGGCGGACCTGCTGACCCTGCGGGCCGCCCGGGTGATCGCCGAGGCGGACATCGTGATCTGGGCGGCCAGCCTCGTGCACGCCGACGTCCTCGACCACGCCCGCCCCGACGCGGAGATCGTCGACTCGTCGCAGCTGCCCATCGAGGGGGTGCTGTCGCTCTACCAGCGGGCGGCCGAGCAGGGGCTGAGGGTGGCCCGCGTCCACTCCGGCGACCCGGCGCTCTGGGGTGCCGTGCAGGAGCAGCTCGACCTGTGCCGGGCGCTCGGCCTGGCCGTCGAGATCGTGCCCGGGGTGTCCTCGTTCACCGCCGTCGCGGCGATCGTCGGGCGGGAGCTGACCGTGCCCGAGGTCGCCCAGTCGGTGATCCTCACCCGCCTCGAAGGTGGCAAGACCCCGATGCCGCCCGGCGAACGGGTCCGCGACTTCGCCCGGCACGGCACCACCATGGCGCTGTTCCTCTCCGCCGCCCGCTCCGGGCAGGTGCAGGCCGAGCTGCTGGCCGGCGGCTACCCGGCGGACACCCCGGCCGTCGTGGCGTACCAGGCGACCTGGCCCGACGAGCTGGTGGTGCGCTGCACCGTCGGCACCCTGGAGGCGACGGTCAAGCAGCACAAGCTGTGGAAGCACACCCTGTTCCTGGTCGGGCCGGCGCTCGCCGCCGAGGGCACCCGCTCGCACCTCTACCACCCCGGGCACTTCCACACCTTCCGCCGGGCCGAGCCGGCCGCCCGCGCCGAGTTGCGCCGCCAGAGCGGCGCCCCCGCCGGGGAGGCAGGCACACCGTGACGTACGCCGAGCCGCCGCTGCGCGAGCCGGACCTGCCGCGTACCGCGAAGGTCCGGCCCACCGCGCTGCGCACCGGCTGGACCACCGGCGCCTGCGCGACGGCGGCGGCGAAGGCCGCGGTCACCGCGCTGGTCACCGGTGTGCCCCAGCCGGAGGTGGAGATCGGTCTACCCGCCGGCCGGCGGGTGCGCTTTCCGGTGGCCCGGTGCGAGGTGACCGGCACCCCTCCGACCCGCGCCGAGGTGGTGGTGGTCAAAGACGCCGGCGACGACCCGGACGTCACCCACGGCGCCGAGTTGACCGCGACCGTGCACTGGGCCGACGTTCCCGGTCTGCGGTTGGCCGGTGGGCCGGGCGTGGGCACGGTCACCAAGCCCGGCCTCGGACTCGCGGTCGGTGGCCCGGCGATCAACGACACGCCCCGCCGGATGATCGGCGAGGCAGTGGCCGAGGTGGTCGACCTCGGCGAGGTCGGCGTCCACGTGGTGATCAGCGTGCCCCGGGGCGAGATCATGGCCCGCAAGACCACCAACCGGCGGCTCGGCATCCTCGGTGGCATCTCGATCCTCGGCACCACCGGGGTCGTCCGTCCCTTCTCCACCGCCTCCTGGCGGGCCAGCGTCGTGCAGGCCGTGCACGTGATGGCCGCCCAGGGTGAACGGACCGTGGTGCTGTGCACCGGCGGACGCACCGAGCGGGCCGCCCGCGCGCTGCTGCCCGACCTGCCCGAGGTCTGCTTCGTCGAGGTCGGCGACTTCACCGGCGCCGCGGTGACCGCCGCCGTGGGTGACGCGATGACCGGGGTGGTCTTCGTCGGCATGGCCGGCAAGCTGGCCAAACTCGCCGCCGGTGTGCTGATGACCCACTACACCCGCTCCACGGTGGACCTCTCGCTGCTCGGCGCGGTGACCGCCGACGCCGGTGGCGATCCGGCGCTGGTCGCCGCCGTGACCGAGGCGAACACCGGTCGGCACGCGTACGAGCTGTGGGAGGCCGCCGGGCTGCTCGGCCCGGCCGGTGACCTGCTCTGTCAGCGGGTCCGCGACGTGCTGCGACGGTTCGCCGGGCCGACGGTCACCGTCGACGTGGCGATGGTCGACTTCGCCGGCGCGCGCGTGGTCGCCTCCTCGGGCCGGTGGCCCCGGTGACGCCGACCGAGCCGGTGCCCCCGGTGACGCGGACCGCGCGTGTGGCGCCGCTGACGCCGTCCGAGCCGGTGGCGCGGACGGAGCCGGTGGCGTCGGTGACCGTGGTCGGGCTGGATGCCGCCGGTGCACCGCCGCACCCCGCCCTCGCGTCCGTGCTGGCCGCCGCCGGGCTGGTGGTGGGTGCCGCCCGGCACCTGGCCGCGGTGCCCGTGCCGGCCGGCGCGGACACCGTCACCCTCGGACCGCTCGCCCCCGCCGTGCGTCGCCTGGCCGAGGCCGTCGCCGCCGGGGTGCCGGCCGTGGTGCTGGCCAGCGGGGATCCCGGCCTGTTCGGCATCGTCCGGCGGCTACGCGCGGCCGGGCTGCCGCTGCGGGTGGTGCCGGCGGTGTCCAGTGTGGCCGCCGCGTTCGCCCGCGCCGGGCTGCCCTGGGACGGCGCCGCCGTGGTCACCGCGCACGGACGCGACCCCCGAGCCGCGCTGAACGCGTGCCGGGCACTGCCGCTGGTCGCGGTGCTCACCGCCCCCGGTGCCGGCGCGGCGGAGTTGGGCGCCGGCCTGGTCGGCTGGTCGCGTCGCCTGCTGGTCGCCGAACACCTGGGCACCGACGCGGAACGGATCCGCGCGGTGACCCCCGAGCAGGCCGCCGCCGAGAGCTGGGCCGACCCGCACGTCCTGCTCAGCCTCGCCGAGCACGCATCGACCGGCTGCGGCGTCGGTACCGCGGGTGCGGGTCAGTCCGCCCCCGCGACCGGTGGCATGCGGGTGGACAACCAGCCCGCCGCCGCGCCGGCCGGAGGATGGGCGCTGCCGGAGACCCGGTACGCCCACCGCGACTCGATGATCACCAAGTCCGAGGTGCGGGCTCTCGTCGTCGCCCGGCTGCGCCCCCGACTGGGCCGGTTGATCTGGGACGTCGGGGCGGGCAGCGGCTCGGTCGGCATCGAGTGCGCCCTGCTCGGCGCGGCCGTGCTCGCCGTCGAACAGGACCGGGGCGCCGGCGCGACCATCCAGGCCAACGCCGCCGCGCACGCGGTGAACGTCCGGCTCGTCGCCGCACGGGCACCGGAGGCGCTGGCCGGGCTGCCCGAGCCGGACGCGGTCTTCGTCGGCGGTGGCGGCGTCGACGTCCTCGCCGCCGTGGCGGCCCGCCGGCCCGAGCGGGTGGTCCTCACCCTGGCCGCACTGGACCGGGTCGCACCAGCCGTGGGCCTGCTGCGCGCCGCCGGCTACACGGTCGAGGGTGTCCAGCTCTCCGCCGCCCGCCTCGCCGACCTGCCCGGCGGGTCGATCCGCCTCGCGGCCACCAACCCGGTGGTCGTCCTCACCGGGGAGCGCCCGTGCACGACCTGACCGTGACCACCCGCGTCGGCCTGGTGGCGACCACCGCCGCCGGCCGCCGGCACGCCGACACCCTGGCCGCCGCCTGGCCGCACGCCCGGCTGGTCCAGGCGGAGACCGTCGCCGACGCGCTGCGGACCGCCTGGGCCGAATGCGACGCGGTGATCGCGTTCCTGGCCACCGGAGCGGTGGTACGGATCCTCGCGCCGCTGCTCGACGACAAGCGCACCGACCCGGCCGTGGTGGTCGTCGACGAGGCCGCCCGGCACGCCGTGGCCCTGCTCGGCGGGCACGCCGGCGGGGCCAACGCCCTCGCCGAGCAGGTCGCCGCGCTGCTGGACGCCCGGCCGGTGATCACCACCGCCACCGACGCGGTCGGCCTGCCGGGGCTGGACACCCTCGGCTGGCCCGTGCGGGGTGCGGTCGCCGCGGTGTCCCGGGCCATCCTGGACGGCGAGCCGGTCCAGCTGATCGCCGACGCCGACTGGCCGCTGCCCGCCCTGCCGCCAAACGTGCGCGCCGCCACCCGTTTCGAGTCCACCGCCGACGACACCACCGGCAGCGCCGCCGACGACACCATCGGCAGTGCCGCCGACGACACCACCGGCAGTGCCGCCGGGTACCGCCTGCTGGTCACCGACCGGGTGGTGCCGCTCGACGACCGGACCGCCGTGCTGCGACCCCCGTCGCTGGTCGCCGGGGTGGGCGCGAGTCGGGGCGTACCCGCCGCCGAGGTGGCGGAGCTGCTGCACCGGGTGCTGGCCGACGCCGGCCTCGACCCGGCGAGCCTGCGCTGCCTGGCCAGCGCCGACGTCAAGGCCGACGAGGCGGGCATCCGCAGCACCGCCGACGCGCTCGGCGTACCCCTGGTGACCTGGCCGGCGACGCGGCTGGCGGCCATCGACGTGCCGCACCCCAGCGAGGTGGTCCGCGCCGCGGTCGGCACGCCGAGCGTGGCGGAGGCCGCGGCGCTGCTCGGTCCGGACGGCCGGGCCGACGACGCCACGCTGCTGGTGGGGAAGACCGCGTCGGCGATGGCCACCGTGGCGGTGGCGCGGCACGCGCCGTGCGGCCGGCTGGCCGTCGTGGGGCTCGGGCCCGGCGCCGCCGACCTGCGCACCCCCCGCGCGGTCGCCGAGCTGCGCCGCGCGGCCGTGGTGGTGGGCCTGGACCAGTACCTCGACCAGGTGCGCGACCTGCTCCGTCCGGGCACCCGGGTGCTGTCCAGCGGGCTGGGCGCGGAGGAGGCACGGGCCCGCGCCGCCGTCGCCGAGGCCGCCGCCGGCCGGGCGGTCGCGCTGGTCGGGTCCGGCGACGCCGGGGTGTACGCGATGGCCAGCCCCGCCCTGGAGTACGCCGACGAGCGGATCGACGTGATCGGCGTGCCCGGGGTGACGGCCGCCCTCGCCGCCGGCGCGCTGCTCGGCGCGCCGCTGGGTCATGACCACGCCTACCTGAGCCTGTCGGACCTGCACACCCCGTGGGAGGTCATCGAGCGGCGGGTGGCGGCGGCTGCCGAGGGTGACTTCGTCACGGTGTTCTACAACCCGCGCAGCCGGGCACGCGACTGGCAGCTCGGCACGGCGCTCGGCATCCTCGCCGCGCACCGGCCAGCGGACACCCCGGTCGGCGTGGTGCGCAACGCGAGCCGCCCCGGCGAACGGGTGCACCTGGCCACGCTGTCCACCCTCGACCCGGCCGTGGTGGACATGTACAGCATCGTGCTGGTCGGCAACAGCGACACCCGGCTGGTCGGCGGACGGATGGTCACACCCCGGGGGTACCGGTGGCGTTCGTGACCATCGACGCCTGCCAGGGCTGCGGCGCCTGCCTGCTCACCTGCCCCACCCACGCGATCCGGCCGGTCGCCGGCGGCCTGACGGTACGCGCCGACCGCTGCACCGGCTGCCTGGAATGCCTGGAGATCTGCCCGGTCGACGCGATCCGCGTCACCGGCCCGGACATGTCGGAAGGAGCCCGATGAGACGGGTGGTGCACCCGATCGAGGCGGAGTCGTACCGCATCCTGCGCGAGCGGGTCGACCTGTCCGACCTGCCGCCGCTGAGCCGTGCGGTGACCGAACGGGTCGTGCACGCCAGCGCCGACCTCGCGTACGTCGACGACCTGGTCTGCGACGAGGCCGCCCTGGAGTCGGGGCTGGCCGCGCTGCGCGCGGGCGCGCCGGTGGTGACGGACGTGGCGATGGTCACCGCCGGCATCACCCGCGCCGGCCTGGAACTGGTCTGCCCGGTCGCCGAGCCGGCCGCCGCCGAGCTGGGCCGCTCGGCCGGCATCACCCGGTCGGCGGCGGCCGTGCGGATCGCGCTGGACCGGGTCGGGCCGGGCGCGGTCTGGGTGGTCGGCTGCGCGCCCACCGCGCTCGTCGAACTGCTGACCCTGGACGCCGCGCCGGCGCTGGTCGTCGGTCTGCCGGTCGGTTTCGTGGGTGCCGCCGAGTCGAAGGCGGCGCTGCGGGCCAGCGGCCTGCCCGCCGTGTCCAACGTGGGGGAGAAGGGCGGCTCGGCGGTCGCCGCCGCCGCCCTCAACGCCCTGCTCTACGTCGAGGAGAAGCCATGACCGGGTTGGTCATCGTCGGGCACGGTACGCGCAGCGCGGCCGGGGTCGACCAGTTCGCCGCGCTCGTCGAGCGGGTCCGCCGGCGCGGCGACGTCGCCGACGTCGAGGGCGGCTTCATCGAGCTGTCCCGGCCGCCGCTCACCGACGCGGTCGGCGCCCTCGTCGCCCGCGGGCACCGGGCAGTCGTGGCGCTGCCGCTGGTGCTCACCGCCGCCGGGCACGGCAAGGGCGACATCCCCGCCGCCATGGGCCGCGAACAGCAGCGCCACCCCGGGCTGACCTACCGTTACGGCCGCCCGCTCGGCCCCCACCCACTGCTGCACGACGCCCTGGAACAGCGCATCGACGCCGCACTGGCCAGTGCGGACCACACCGACACCGCGCAGCGGGCCGGCACGTGGGTCGCGTTGATCGGGCGGGGGTCCACCGACCCGGACGCCAACGCCGAGGTCGCCAAGGTGGCCCGACTGCTCTGGGAGGGGCGCGGCTACGCCGGCGTCGAACCGGGGTTCATCTCCCTGGCCCAGCCGTCGGTGCCGGCGGTGCTGGAGCGGCTGCGCCGCCTCGGCGCGCGGCGGATCGTGGTGGCGCCGTACTTCCTGTTCGCCGGGGTGCTGCCCGACCGCATCGTCGCGCAGTCGGCGCAGTTCGCCGCCGCGCACCCCGACCTGGACGTCCGCGTCGCCGAGGTGATCGGTGACTGCGACGCCCTCGCCGACCTCGTCCTCGAACGCTACGCCGAGGCGCTGGGCGGGGACATCCGGATGAACTGCGACACCTGCGCGTACCGGGTGCTGATGCCCGGCTTCGCCGACAAGGTGGGCCGTCCGCAACGCCCGCACGACCACCCCGACGACCCGGTCGGCCACCACCATCACCACGGACACGACCACGACCATCACCACGAGCACGAGCACGGCTCGGTCGCCGTGGTCGGCGGCGGGCCGGGTCCCGACGACCTGATCACGGTACGCGCGAAGGCGTTGCTCGACGCGGCGGATGTCGTGGTGGTCGACCGGCTCGCCCCGCAGGGTCTGCTCGCCGGGCTGCGCCCCGACGTGCTGGTGATCGACGCCGCGAAGGTGCCCCGTGGCCCGTCGATGTCGCAGGACGCCATCAACGCGGCCCTGGTGGCACACGCCCGCGCCGGGCGCCGGGTGGTGCGGCTCAAGGGCGGCGACCCGTACGTCTTCGGGCGCGGCCACGAGGAGGTGCTGGCCTGCCGGGCGGCCGGCGTGCCGGTGAGCGTGGTCCCCGGGGTGAGCAGCGCGATCGCCGCACCGGCCCTCGCCGGCGTTCCGGTCACCCACCGGGGCGTGGCGCACGACGTCACGATCGTGTCCGGGCACCTACCGCCCGGGCACCCTGACTCCCTGGTCGACTGGGCGGCGCTGGCCCGCGCCCGGGGCACCGTCGTGCTGCTGATGGCCGTCGACACCATCGCGAAGATCGCGGCCGAGCTGGTCGAGCACGGGCGCGCCCCGGACACCCCGGTGCTCGCCGTCCAGGACGCGGGCCAGCCGGACCAGCGGTCGGTGCCGGCCCGGCTGGACGAGATCGGCGCGGTCGCCGCCCGGGAGGGCATCGGCCCGCCCGCCGTCTTCGTCCTCGGCCCGGTGGCCGCCCTCACGAGCACCGGGCCGACGAACTGACTACTCGCTGCGGGCGGTCTCCGGCCCGGTGATGCGTTCCAGCAGCGGCAGGGTGGAGGCGATGACGCCGAGGCAGGTGACCAACCCGACGACGACGATCACGTAGAAGCGCGGCTCCGGTGCGATGAGCCGGTAGTCCATCTGTGCCCGCAGGAACAGGTGCGCGGCGAGCAGGCCCATCCCGATGGCGACCGCGGCGACGGCGAGCATCGGTATGGCGCTCTCCAGCGCGACCACCCGGCGCAGGACCCGTACCGGCGCGCCGCTGAGGCGCAGCAGGCTGAATGGGCGCCGGCGTTCGGTGAGGCCGCCGATGACGCTGACCGCGAGGCTGCACCCGCCGAGCGCGAGGCTGGCGATGATGACGACGTTGGCCAGTTGTTCCCAGCCGCGCAGCGTGTTGGCGAAGTCCGACTCGAAGTCACCGGGCACGTTCGGCCCCACCCAGAAGGTCGGGTAGGCGATCTCCAGCACGGTGCGGACGCGCTCGACGGCGGAGGCGGACCCGTCCGTGCCGACGACGATCGACACCACCGGCAGCCGCTGGAGATCGTCGAGGGTGAGCGGGGCGGCGGGCCAGACCGTCGCGGGCGACGCCGACTCCCGCCAGCGGCTGAGACCCATCGGCACCTCGATGACGGTGGCGCCCTCGGCGCACCGGCCGTACGCGCTCGGAAGGTCGGTGCACGCGATCACCCCGGCCTCGCCGCCGGTCATCATGCCCGGGTTCTCCCGGACGGCGGTCGCGGACCGCACACCGGTGATCGCGTGCAGCTGGGCGAACAGCGTGTCGGGCACCGACGGTGCCTTCTCATCGAAGACGGTGCTGACCGTGCCCGCGTCGGTCGAGCCGGTCGGCGCCGGGCCGCGGTTGTCGACGATCGTGGTGATCACGCCGACCGCCACGCTCGTGACGAAGAGCGCGAGCATGATGCCGCTGACCGCCCGGAAACCGGCCTTCGGGTTGTCGGCGAGGCGTCGCGCGGCGATGAGAGTGGCGGGGCGACTCGCGTGCCGGGCCATCACCCGGGCGCCGACCATCGTCAACCACGGGCCGGCGAAGACCAGGCCGGCCATGATGAGCAGCAGGGCGGGCAGGAACACCGCGGTCTGGCCGTCGGAGGTCGCGGGCCGGAAGCCGATGGTGAAGAACAGCACCGCGACACCGAGCAGGGCCGGGATCAACCGGTACGCGCGCGGGGCGCCGGGAGTGACCCGGCGGGTGACGCCCAGCGGCGAGATCCGCACCCGGCGCAGCGAAACCTGGGCCGCCACCGCCGCCCCGGCCGGAACGCCGAGCGCCACGAGCAGGCCGTCCAGCACGCCGAGCGACATGTCGCTGGGGAAGAACGGCATGCCGGTGAACGGGATGCCGGCTAGTGGGTCGCGGAAGGCGTAGAACAGTCCGAAGCCGACGGCGGTGCCGGCGACGGCGGCGGCGGCCGCCTCCACGGCGGCGACCAGGGAGATCTGCCTCGGTGTCGCGCCGACCAGGCGCATCGCGGCGAAGCGCTGCTCACGGCGGGCGGCGCTGAGCCGGGTGGCGGTGCCGATGAAGATCAGCACCGGGAACAGCAGCCCACCGGCGATCACGCCCAGGATGAGGTTCACCGCGGCCTCAGGAAGCGTGGGCTTGTCACCGAGGTCGCCGACCTGCCTGGCGTTGGGCAGCTCGCCGACGCTCTCCGGCGTGCCGCCCACGATGGCGAGCAGGGTGTCCGGTGAGGTCAGCCCGGCGGGGCCGACGGTCCCGAGTTCGCGCCCCGGGTAGCGGTCGCCCAGCTGGTCGGCCGGGTGGGCGGCCAGCAGGTCGCGCAGCGCGGGCGAGGCGTAGAACTCGCCGGGGCCGGGGATGGTCGGGACGCCGACCGGGGTGGGCGAGCTCGGCCCGGTCGCGGCGACGTCGATGCGGAGGATCGGTCTGCCCTGGAAGAAGTCGTCCCGGGTCGACCACCACAGCGGGTCGGCGTCGCCGCCCGTCGAGGCGTTGGGGTGGATCGACGCGAACCGGGTGAGCTGGGCGTCGACGGCGTTGACTCCGGCCAGGGTGGTCAGCAGCAGCCCGCTGCCCACCGCGACGGCGGCGGCGATGACGAGCAGGCGGGTGAGCGCCTCGCGGCCGCCGGCCACGGCGAGGCGGAGCCCGAAGCGGATCACGAGGCGATCCGGTCCGGCGCGTTGACGCGCCCGTCGCGGACCATGACCTCACGGTCGGCGTACGCCGCGATCCGGGGTTCGTGGGTGACCAGGATGACCGTGGTGCCCTGCTCGCGGGCGGCGCTGACCAACAGGTCCATCACCTGCTCGCCGGTGAGCGAGTCGAGTGCGCCGGTCGGCTCGTCGGCGAAGAGCACCTGCGGCTCGGCGACCAGCCCGCGGGCCAGGGCGACGCGCTGCGCCTGCCCGCCGGACAGCTCACCCGAGCGCCGCTGCTCCAGACCGTCCAGGCCGAGGCGCGCGAACCAGGCACTCGCCTTCGGCAGCGCCTGCTTGCGGTGTATGCCGTTGAGCAGCAGCGGCAGGGCGACGTTCTCCACCGCGGTGAGCTCGGGGACCAGCTGGCCGAACTGGAACACGAAACCGAAGCGGTCCCGGCGCAGGCTGCTGCGCTGGGTCTCGGTCATGGCGTCGACCCGGACCCCGTCGAAGAGGATCTCGCCGGAGTCGGGCACCAGGATGCCGGCCAGGCAGTGCAGCAGGGTGGATTTGCCCGAGCCGCTGGGGCCCATGACGGCGAGGATCTCGCCCGCGTCCACGGCGACGCTGGCGCCGCGCAGCGCGGCGGTCTGGCCGAAGGCGAACGTCACGTCGCGTGCCTCGATCACGACGCTCATGGCCGCACCTCCTTGCGCAGGGCGTCCAGTCGGGCGCCGGTCATCTCGATCCACCGGAGGTCCGCCTCCAGGTGGTACAGCCCGTGGTCGGCGAGCAGCGCGTCGACCAGGCTGCCGGCGCGCTTGATCTCGGTCAGCTCACGCATCCGCCGCAGGTGCGCGCTGCGCTGGGTGTCGAGGTACTCGGCGGCCGGCCGGTCCAGCATCAGCGCGAGCACGACCTTCGCGAAGAGCACTGTCTGCAGGTGCGGCTCGGGATCGACCGGCTGGGTCAGCCACTGCTCGACCTCGGTCGCGCCGACGTCGGTGATGATGTAGCGCTTGCGGTCGGGGCCGGACCCGGGGGCGACGTCGCTGATCACCACCTTGCCGTCGCGGGCCAGCCGGCTGAGGGTGGAGTAGACCTGGCCGAACGGCAGCGGCTTGCCCCGGCCGAAGAAGGCGTCGTAGTCGCGCTTCAGGTCGTACCCGTGGCTGGGCTCGCGTTCGAGGAGGCCGAGAAGGGTCAGTGGGACGCTCATGAGGGGAGACTACACCGAGAGTATACCTCGCGTATATACCCTCGGTGTGGTCAGCCGGTCAGAGCGCGGCCCAGGGCGTATCCGACGGAGGCGGCGGCGAGCCCGGCGGCGACGCTGCCGAGCACGTTGGCCAGGGCGAGCAGACGGTGACCGCCCCGGGTCAACCGCAGCGTCTCGTAGCTGAACGTGGAGTAGGTGGTCAGCGCGCCGCAGAACCCGGTGCCGACCAGCGCGGTCACCGCCGGGCCGGCCGGCGACCCGACGAGGGCGCCGAGCAGCAACGATCCGATCACGTTGACGGTCAGCGTGCCCCAGGGAAACGCGGAGTCGTGCCGGGACTGCACGGCCCGGTCGGTCAGGTAGCGCAGTGGCGCGCCGACGGCCGCGCCCAGGGCGATGAGCAACACGGTCATCGGGCGGCCCTGCGCCGCAGCAGTCCTGCCGTGACGGCGTCGCCCAGCCCGACCGCGACGAGCGCACCGAGCACCGTCGCGGCGAGATACGCCAGCGCGGTGCCCGGTGCGCCCTCGACGAGGGCCTGCTGGACGTCCACCGCGTAGGTGGAGAACGTGGTGAACCCGCCGAGCACACCGACCCCGAGGAACGGGCGGGCCAGGGGGTGCCCGCCGCCGAGGTGCCCGAGCACCGCCATCAGCACGCCGATCAGCAGGCAGCCGGACACGTTGACGCCGAACGTCGCCCAGCCGAAGCCGGTCGGCGGGTGCGGGGCGGCGTGCTGCAGGCCGGCTCGGGCCAGCGCACCGAGCACCCCGCCGGCCGCGATCGTGGCGAGAATCGTCGCGGGGTGCGCGGTCAGCTCACTCCGGTCGGCGGGGACGCGGAGATCGACGTCGGGATCGGTGCGCTGGTCCGGCGGCTCTGACACGGGTCCTTAGCGTACTGCCGCGACGGCCGCGTCCGGGCCGCCCCGCCACACCGTGCCGACCTCGCCGAACCCGGCGGCGGTGAGCGCGGCCAGGTGCCAGGAGGCCGGCGGGTTGAAATCCGGGCTGTGCCCGCTCGGGTAGATGGCCTGCCGCTGGGCGACCAGCGGTGCGAGCTCCGGATCGGCGGCGGCCCGCGCCCACCAGTCCGACCAGGACAGCACCGAGCCGGCCGCGTACCGGGCGTTGCGCCGGTCGCGCGCCCGGTCCGTCAGTCGTTTGGTCAGCTCCGGCAGGGTGTCGTCGGGCATGTGGTCGGCGTTGACGAGGATTCCGCCCGGTCGCAGCACGTCGCGCAGCTCGGCGTAGAGCTGGCCGAGCCGGTCGGCGGGCAGCCAGTGCAGGGCGGTGGCGGTGAGCACGGCGTCGTACTCGCGGTGGGGGAGCGCGGAGCGCCAGTCGGGGGTGCCGAGGTCGGCGGTGACGATCGTGGCCCGGTCGGCGAGGGAGGCGCCGGCGATGGCGAGCAGCGCCGGGTCGAGGTCGACCAGGGTCACCTCGGCGCCGGGGAAGCGGGCCAGCGCCCGCAGGGTGATGGTGCCGGTGCCGCCGGCCAGGTCGAGCAGGCGCGGCGGCCGGCCGTCGAGGACCGCGTCGACCGCGTCGAGCATGGCGGTGAGGCGGTGGTCCCGGTCCGGCATGAACGCCTCCTGCTGGCGGTCCCAGCTCTCCTGCCACGCCGACGGATCCGTGATGTAAGGACTCATGACGATCAGGCTAGTTACCTGAGTGGGCCAGGTCCAGACCTTGTTGCACATGTTTTGCAATTAAGGGATGCTCGCGGGGGGATGATCAGAGCGACGCCGGGTCGGATGTTCCGCCCGACCCGGCGCCCCACACGTCGATGGCTCAGACCGGCGCCGGCGTCCGGTCCGCCTCGGCCGTCGCCGGCGTACGGCGGGCCAGCCGCAGCGCGCCCAGCAGGACGCCCAGGCCGACCAGGGTGAGCGCGGCACCCGCCCAGATGGGCGCGGTGTAGCCGAGCCCGGCGGCGATGGTCACCCCGCCGACCCAGGCGCCCAGCGCGTTGCCGAGGTTGAACGCCGCGATGTTCGCCCCCGAGGCGAGGGTCGGCGCCTCCTGGGCGTACCGCATGATCCGCATCTGCAGCGGCGGCACGGTGGCGAACCCGAAGCCGCCCATCAGCACCAGCGAGACGACGGTCAGCGCCGGGCTCGTCGCGGTCAGGGCGAACCCGACGAGCACCACGGTGAGCGCGGCCAGCACGGTGACCAGCGTGCGCGACAACGACACGTCCGCCGCCCGGCCGCCGAGCAGGTTGCCGGCGAAGAGCCCCACTCCGAAGAGGACGAGCAGCCACGGCACGGTGCCGGCGGCGAAGCCACTGACCTCGGTGAGCGTGTAGGCGATGTAGGTGAACGCGCCGAACATGCCCCCGAAGCCCAACACCGTGATCACCAGTGAGAGCCAGACCTGCGAGTGGGTGAAGGCGCGCAGCTCGCCGCGCAGCCCGCCGGCCGGACCCGCCCCGTCGACGGCACCGCGACCGGGTACGAGCAGCGCCAGCCCGATCAGGGCGACCACGCCGATGCCGGTGATCGCCCAGAACGTGGACCGCCAGCCGAGGTGCTGGCCGAGGAAGGTGCCGAACGGCACGCCCAGCACGTTGGCGATGGTCAGCCCGGCGAACATCATGGCGATCGCGCCCGCCCGCCGGGCCGGCGCGACGAGGCCGGCGGCCACCACGGCGCCGATGCCGAAGAACGCGCCGTGGCAGAGCGCGGCGACGATCCGGCCGGCCATCATCACGGCGTAGTCGCCGGCGACCGCGCAGAGCAGGTTGCCGATGATGAACAGCACCAGCAGGCCGAGCAGCACCGGCTTGCGCGGCAGTCGGGTGACCGCGGCGGTGAGGGCCACCCCGCCGACGGCCACGCTGAGCGCGTAGCCGGAGATCAGCCAGCCGGCCACCGGCTCGGTGACCGCGAAGTCGTCGGCCACCTCGGGTAGGAGGCCCATGATCACGAACTCGGTGAGCCCGATGCCGAAGGCGCCGAGGGCCAGCGCGATCAAACCGGGCGGCAGGGACGGGTGGCGTACGGACATGGTCTTCCCATCGGGGAGGGGTCAGATAGGCGGCGTATGCAACTAAGCGCGCCAGCAACGAAATACTTGCACACGCTTTATGTCGGCGCAAGCGTGGTAGCCTGGGGTCGTCCAGATCACCACCCGGGAGGCCGGCATGGGCATCGCCGACGATGCGGTCGAGATCCGCGCGCAGGGCTGGCGCACCCTCGCCGCGCTGCACGGGCTGATCGAGACGTCCCTGGAACGGGCGTTGCAGTCCGGTCACGAGCTGTCCGTCGTCGAATACACGGTGCTCGACGCGCTCTCCCGACAGGACGGCTGGCACATGCGGATGAGCCAGCTCGCCCGCGCGGCCGCGCTCTCCAGCAGCGCCACCACCCGCCTCGTCACCCGCCTCGAACAGCGCGGCCTGCTCACCCGGATCCTCTGCGCCGGCGACCGGCGCGGCATCTACACCGAGCTGACCCCGGCCGGCTCCGACCTGCTCGCCCGTGCCCGACCCACCCATGACCGGGTGCTCACCGGCGCGCTGGCCGAGGCGGAGGCCACCCCCGAGTTGGCCCCGCTGGTCGACGCCCTGCACCGCCTGCCAGCGGCCCGCTGACCGACCCGGGCGTACGGTGACCGGCAGTCCCGGCCGGGGACCGTCGCGAAGGAGGCAGGCGATGCAGGACCGCACCCCTCGTCCCGAGGAGCTGGAGCCGATCGAGCGCGCCGGCGTCGACGAGCTTCGCGACCTGCAACGTGAGCGGCTGCGCTGGTCGTTGCGGCACGCGTACGACAACGTGCCGCACTACCGCCGCGCGTTCGACGCCGCCGGGGTGCACCCCGACGACTGCCGCGGCCTCGACGACCTGGCCCGCTTCCCGTTCACCGGCAAGGCGGAGCTGCGGGACAACTACCCGTTCGGCATGTTCGCCGTACCCCGCGAGCGGGTCGCCCGGCTGCACGCCTCCTCCGGCACCACCGGCCGACCCACCGTGGTCGGCTACACCCGCGACGACCTGCGTACCTGGGCGCGCCTGATGGCCCGGTCGATCCGTGCCTCCGGCGGCCGTCCCGGCGACCGGGTGCACGTCGCGTACGGCTACGGGCTCTTCACCGGCGGACTGGGCGCGCACTACGGCGCCGAGGAACTGGGCTGCACGGTCATCCCGGTCTCCGGGGGCATGACCGAACGTCAGGTGATGCTGATCCGCGACTTCGAACCCGAGGTCATCATGGTCACGCCCAGCTACATGCTCGCCATCGTGGACGAGATGCAGCGCCAGGGTCTCGACCCGCGCGCCACGTCACTGCGGGTGGGCATCTTCGGGGCGGAGCCGTGGACCGAGGACATGCGCCGGGAGATGCAGCAGCGGCTGGACATCCACGCGGTCGACATCTACGGGCTCTCCGAGGTGATGGGTCCGGGCGTGGCCACCGAGTGCGTCGAGACCAAGGACGGGCTGCACCTCTGGGAGGACCACTTCTACCCGGAGATCATCGACCCGCTCACCGGGGCGGTGCTGCCCGACGGGGAGCGGGGCGAACTGGTGCTCACCTCACTGACCAAGGAGGCGATGCCGGTCGTGCGGTACCGCACCCGCGACCTGACCCGGCTGCTGCCCGGCACCGCGCGCCCGATGCGCCGGATCGAGAAGATCACCGGCCGGACGGACGACATGATGATCGTGCGTGGGGTGAACGTCTTCCCCACCCAGATCGAGGAGCTGATCCTGCGGACCCCGCAGTTGTCGCCGCACTTCCAGTGCGTCCTCGACCGGCACGGTCGGCTGGACACCCTGACCGTGCGGGTGGAGCGGCGTGCCGGCGTCGCCGTCGACGCCGCCGAGCGGGCCGGCGCCACCCTGGTCGAGCTGGTCAAGAACACCGTCGGAGTGAGCGTCGCGGTGGACGTGCTCGCTCCGGACTCGGTGGAGCGGTCGATGGGCAAGATGCGCCGCATCGTCGATCAGCGTCGAGCCGGCTGACCCGCGACGACATAGGACCCGGTCCATGCGTGTGCTGGTGGTGTCCGCCCCGCTCGTCGGGTACGTCTTCCCGCTGGTGCCGCTCGCCGTCGCGCTGCGCGACGCGGGCCACGACGTCCTGATGGCCACCGGTGGTGGTGGCCTGGCCGCCGCCGACGCCGGCCTCGCCGTGCACGACGTCGCGCCGGGCTTCGACTTCGGCCGGATCGCGCTGCGGGTCTTCCCCCGCCATCCACTGATCGCGCGCGCCGAGCGGGCCGGCACCGCCGGCACCCGGGCGCCGGCCTGCTCTTCGGCGCGCTCAACGATGAGCTCACCGACCCGGTCGTCGCGCTCGCCGCCGAGTGGCGGCCCGATCTGGTGCTGCACGAGCCGTTCGCGGTCGCCGCCGCCCGGCTGGGCGTGCCGGCCGTACGCCAGGAGAACGCCCTCTTCGACGGCCGGGACCTGGTCCGCGCCACCGTCGCACGCCTCGGCGCCGCGCTGCGTCGACACGGCCTCACCGAGCTGGCCGCGCCGGCCGCCGCCATCGCCGTCGCCCCACCCAGCGTGGCCACCCAGGACGGCTGGCCGATGCGGTACACGTCCTACGTGGGCGGCGGGAAGCTGCCCGCCTGGCTACGGGAGCCGGGGGAGCGTCCCCGGCTCCTGGTCACCCGCAGCACCCTCACCGGCCCCGGCGACCGGGGGCCGATGCCCGCCGTGGTCGCGGCCGCGGCCGGCGTGGACGCCGAGATCGTGCTGGTCCGGCCCGACCGGCGTTCGGTTCGTGACCTGCCCGGCAACGTCCGGGTGGTGGACTGGATCCCGCTCGACGAGGCGCTGCCGTCGAGCGCCGCGCTGGTGCACCACGGCGGCGCGGGCAGCGCTCTCGGCGCCCTCGCCGCCGGCCTGCCGCAGCTGGCGACGGTGGGGCCGGGGGACCGGCGGCACAACGCCGAGCTGGTGGCCCGCCGGGGCGCGGGCCTCGCGCTGCGCCCGGCCGACATCACCCCGCACACGCTGACCCGGCTGCTCACCGACGACAGCCTGCGGGCCGCCGCCGTGCGGGTCGGCGAGGAGATCGCCGCGATGCCCCCGCCGAGCGCCCTGATACCCCGGCTGGCCGCACTGGTCTGACCCCCGCCCCGCGTGGCCGGGCCATCCTGCCGCCCCCCTGCGGCAGGATGGCCCGATGCGACACGTCGTGCTGTTCCACTCCGTGTACGGGTTGCGGCCCGCCGTCCGCGCCGCCGCCGACCGGTTGCGCGCCGCCGGGCACCAGGTCACCGCCCCCGATCTGTACGGCGTCCCGGCCACCGACGTCGTCGAGGAGGGCTTCGCGCTGCTCGACAAGATCGGCCACGAGGTGGTGCTCGACCGGGCCCGCGCGGCGCTGCACGACCTGCCCCCGCAGACCGTGCTCGCCGGCTTCTCGATGGGCGCCGGTGTGGCCGGGGCGCTGCTGGCCGAGCGCCCCGACGCCGCCGGCCTGCTCCTGCTGCACGGCACCGGCGGCGCACCGGACGCGGTCCGCCCGGGGCTGCCGGTGCACCTGCATCTCGCCGACCCTGATCCGTACGACGCGCCGGACGAGGTCGACGAGTGGCGGCAGGCGATGACCGACGCCGGGGCCGACCTGACCGTCTACCGCTACCCCGGCGTCGGGCACCTGTTCACCGACCCGGACCTGGCCGAGTACGCCCCGGACGCCGCCGCCGCGGCCTGGGCCCGGGTGCTGGCCTTCCTCGCCGCCGACTGAGCGTCGAGGTCCGCCGGCCGCCGTGGCCCCGGGCTCACCGGGCGCCAGCGCCGACGCGTGGCGGCGTGGCGGTGCCGTAGACCCGCTTGGCGTGCGCGGCGTACGACCGGGGCGCGATGACCGGCATGAGCAGCCGTGCCGGCAGTGGGGCGTGCGCGAGCACCGCCTTGATCACAGCCGGGTCGCCCTCGTACATGGCCATGCCGAAGCTCAGCGGCAGGACCTTCTTCGGGAGGTCGCGCATCGTGTGCTCACCGAGCTGCGCCCACTCCGCCGCGGTGACGTACTTCTCCGCCAGCGGCAGGATCTCGGCCTCCTCCATGGCCATGTGCTCGGTCGCCGCGGCGCCCAGACGCTCCAGGGCGTCAGCCAGGATGTTCCCGTCGCGGGCCGTCCGGCGCCAGGCGGGGAGCAGGGCGACGACCGCCGTGTAGGCCTGCTCGATGGCGTGGTGCTGCGCCTGCATGGTGGGGACGACGGCAGCCGCCTCCGCGCCTCCGCGCTCGGCGAGCAGCGGCCACAGGTACACGTCCTCGCCCTCGTGGTGCAGGTGCAGCTGCTGGCACATGAGCGCGGCGTGGGCACCGACGACCTCCGCGCGCTTCACATCATCCGGCCGCACGTCGCGGACGAGCTGCGGAAGCAGGCCGAACTCGCGACGGAACACGATGTGCACCATGTACATGTCGCGCACGTCGGCCATGGCTTGCTGGTGGTTCTGAGTCACGGTGACCCTTTCCGAGGGCATCAACGGGCACAGTCCTCTTGATCATCCGCAGTGCCACTTGGAACCGACTTGGAACCGGCTGACGCGACGATCAGGCGGTCAGCGCGGCGGTGGCCTCGGCCAGCCAGTGCGGTGCCCCCCACCGCCGGGCCACCGTGGCCGCCAGCGTGAAGTGCCGCCTCGCCTCCTCGGTGCGCCCCAGTAGGCGGAACAGCTCCCCGAGCGTCAACGCGACCGGACGCAGCGCGAACGATGTCGTGCAGTAGCCGGCCAGTTGGTCACGAACCGGCAGCAGCAGGTCGATCAAGGGCTCGGCCAGGTCCCGCAGGCCCAGTGCGACGACGGCCATCGCCCGCGCGGTGAGCAGCAACGACTGGAAGTAGTCGGGACGGTACGTGTGCCGCCCCACGATCGCGCGCGCCTCGTCCACCTGCCCGCTCTCGACCAGCGCCAACGCCAGCAGGTCGTCGACGATCGGACCGAGGATCCGGCGCGCCGCCCGGGTCGGCTCCACGTGCTCGGCCAGACGGCCCTGGCTGATCAGCAGCGTGGCCGTGGCGAGGAACTGGAACGCCTCGGCGTGCAGCGAGCCCTGCCGCCGCATCTGCCGGGCGACCTCGGCGTAGCGCTGCTCGGCCGCCACGAGGTCGCCGGCGACATGGGCCTGGGCGGCGAGTGAGCTGAGGTGGATCACCTGCGCCTCGCTGAGCTGGTACGCCTGCGCCAACGCCCCCTGCCGCGTGAGGCTGGCCCGTAACCCGTCCGGCTCGTTGAGCGCTGCCGCGGACTGCCCGATCACCTCTTCGGCGAACCAGCGGTAGGTGACCAGATCGTGGTCGTCGGCCAGATTCCGCAGTTCGAGTGCCAGCTCGCGGCGCTGCGTGGCCTCCAGGTCGTAGCGCATGGTGCGGACGCGGGCCAACAGCCCGACGGCCCGCAGCTCGGGGTCGTCCAGCCCCCGCGAGATGGCCAGCGCCTCCCGACCGGCCGCCGTGCCCCGCGGGTCGGACTCGCCCACCAGCTCGGCGGACAGCGCCTCCAGCAGCCGGCAGCGGTCGACCGGGCCCAGGGCGTCGGCGCGCAGCAATCGGGTGAGCAGCTCGACGACCTGATGGTCCAGGATGCCGTACACGTGCGGCGGCCAGAGGGTGGGCACCGTCCAGGCGGTGAACGCCGCGACCAGCAGCTCGTCCCGGCCGGACGCGAGGGCGACCTCGATCGCCCGGCCGCGGGTCCGCCGGGCGGCGACCATCGCGCCGGCGCGAGCCTGAGCGCGCAGCAGCCGACCCAGCAGGTCGACGCGCAGCGCCTCGCGATCCCCGGGAACCGTCGCGGCGGCGTCGACGGCGTTGCCGAGCAGCTCGATCGCGGCGTCGTACGCGTAGCGCCGCTCGGCCAGCTCCGCCGCGCGCACCGCGTAGTCGACGGCGAGCGGCGCGGTCTCGGCGGACGCGGCGCGGGCGTAGTGGTACGCCAACGCCGGGTAGTCGTCGGGGTTCACCCGGCGGGTGGCGGCGGCGATCCGGGCGTGCAGCTGGGTCCGGCGCAGCTGGGACAGGTCGGTGTAGATGGTGTCCCGGACGAGCCCGTGCACGAACCGCACCCGCCCCGGCGCCGGTTCGGTGAGCAGCCCGGCGGCCAGCCCGGTCTCCACGGCGTCGAGGACCGCGCCCTCGTCCGTCTCGGCGGCGTCGACCAGGGTGGCGACGTCCGCCTCCCGCCCGGCGGCGGCGGCGAGGCGCAGCACCGACACCGCCGACGGTGGCAGTCGGGACAGTCGTCGGCGCAGCACGTCGCGGACCCCCTCCGGCACGTCGGAGGTGGCGACGAGGGTGCCCTCGGCGGCGAGCAGCCGGGCCGACTCCCGCACGTAGAAGGGATTCCCGCCGGTCCGCTCGGACAGGGCGGTGATGGTGTCCGGGTCGACGGTGCTCCGCGCCAACGCCCCGACGAGGCGCCCCACCTCGGCCGGCGTCAGGCCGTCCAGTTCGATCCGGCGGGGTGATCGGCGGGCCAGCACGGCCATGGTGTCGACGAGCCGGTCGCGGTTGTCGGCGGGTCGCAGCGCCGCCACGAACAGCACGGCGCCGTCCGTCAGGTCGGTGACGCTGCTCAGCAGGAGCAGCGTCTCGGCGTCGGCGGCGTGCAGGTCGTCGAGGACGACGGCGACCGGCCGGTCGGCCGCGGCGGCGCGCAGCCAGGCGGCGACGGCGCGGTGCAGCCGGAACCGTCCGGCGGTGACATCGCCGGCCGACTGCCCGTCGGCGTCCCCGAGCAGGGGGGCGAGCGCCGGGGCGAGCGTCCCGGGCGGTGCCTCCTCGGCGAGCTGCCGCAGCGCCTCGACCCACGCCCAGGCCGGCGGCGCGCCGTCCACCTCGGGGCAACGGCCAACGGCGACCAGCCAGCCGCGGGTGGTGAGCTCCGACCGGAATCGGGCGAGCAGACTGGTCTTGCCGGCCCCCGCCTCCCCGTAGAGCAGCACGGTGCGCGGCCCGTCCGCCCGCGCCTCGGCGGCTGCCTGCCCGAGAGCCGTGAGTTCGGCCTCCCGGCCGATGAAGACGTCCTCCGACGCCGGCTGCTCGACGTCGGCGCGTACCCCGGTGGCGGTCACCGGCGGGAGCAGGTCGAGACGCTGGCCCAGGATCGCGGACTCCAGCTCGACCAGCGCCGGGCCGGGATCCAGGCCGAGCCGCTCGACCAGGATCGCCCGTGCCCGTCGCAGGGCGGCGAGCGCGTCCCCCTGGCGACCGGTACGCCACAGGGCCAGCGCCAGCAGCCGCCAACTCTCCTCCCGCAGTGGCGCCTGCCTGGTCAGCACCTCCGCCTCCGGCACCGCCTCCGCCGCGTCGCCGGAGTCCAGCGTCGCCTGCAGCAGCAGTTCCCGTGCGACGAGGCGCAGCTCCTCCAGCCGCGTCACCTCCGGCTGTGCCCACGGCTCCCCGGCGAACTCGGCGTACGCCGCACCACGCCACAGATCCAGGCCGGTGCCGAGCAGCCGCCGGGCGCGAGCCGGGTCGATGGCGCCGACCGCGCGCGCCTCGCCGAGCAGCGACTCGAACCGGCCGGCGTCCACGGTGTCGGTGGGCACCCGCAGCGCGTAGCCGGGCGGCGCGGTGACCAGCACCCGGGCGGGCGTCCGGGGTTCCCGGTCCGGCTCGAGCAGGCGGCGCAGGTGTGAGACGTACGCCTGGAGGGACGCGATCGCCCGAGGTGGCGCGTCGCCCCGCCACAGGTCGTCGATCATCCGGTCGACGGAGACGACGTGGCCCCGGGCCGCCAGCAGCAGCGCGAGCACGGCGCGTTGGCGGGGGCCGCCGAGGTCGACCGGTCCGCCTGTGTCGACCTCGACCTCAAGCGGCCCGAGCACCCGTAGCAGCATGACTGCACCAATCCTAGTCGTCCCGGTACGGGCCGTTTGCCGGCCCTGCCGGACACGTGTCGTCCGATACCGGGTCGCCATCGTCAAGATCCTGGGGTGAAGGGTGCGGTAGTGACGACAGCCTTCGATGACCATGAGCGTTCGGGCTGGGCCGGGCGTACGTCCGCGTACGACGGCAGCTTCGCGATGCTCTGCGCTCTGGGGTGAGGTCCTCGCCGCCGTCGGCGTGGACCGTCCGACCGCCCTGCCGAGGATGGTCGGGGACCGGGTCATGCTGCGCGCACAGGTTCCGGATTCCCTCGATCACTTAGTGCTGGGTAGTCGTTGAGGGGTCGAATTGACTTCTGGGCGTCAAGTGATCACCGGACGTCCGACGCACCGACGGAGGCCGACGGTCTCCGGTGGACCCTCAGGCGGAGGCGGCCAGGCCATCCGGGCGGATCAATGGCGGAGGCCAGTGACCGCCCGCACTGCTCGACCTCACGGACGACGCTGCCCCCGGGGTCGGCGGCACGTCGCCCGCCGACGCGACGGCCCGGAGCCGACGGAAGCCGGGCGGAGCGTTGTTGTCGACGGTCTGCACGGCGGGCCGGGTGGCCATCGTCGGCGTGGACACGCGCCGACGCAGCGGCGCCGGGCCGGTGGAACCGTCCGGCCGCGCCGGGCCCAGTGCCGCGAAGACCGCGTCGAGACGGCCGGCCCGGGCGCGAGCGGCGTCGAGGCGCACGACCGCACCGCCCCTCGCCGCCGAGCCACCCACGCCGACGCCAGCAGCACGATCGGCGCCAACGGCGCCAGCGCGGACGGCGGCCCCGCGGACGGCGGCCCCGCGGACGGCGGGCAGGGCGGCGGGCAGGGCGGCGGGCTGGGCGGCGGGCTGGCGGACGGCGTCGGGGTGGGGGGCGTCGGCCGCCCGGCGGGCGAAGACGGCTCTTAGCGCACGGGGTAGCCGCTCGGTGGCGACCTGGCGCAGCGCGGGCGCGGCGAACGCGTACCCGCCGGCGCGGCGGGGGAGCAGCAGCCCGGCGGTGACCAGGCCGTGCAGTGCCGGTGTGGACCGGCCGGACCGCCAGCCGAGTACCCGGTCGACCGTCGCGCCGCAGATCACGCCGCCGAGGACGCCGGCGGCCATCAGGACCGCCCGCCGCTCGCCGTCGAGGTGGTCCAGTTCCGCGCCCACGGCACGGCGTACCGCCTCGGGCAGCGCCACCGGGTCCGCGCCCGCCGCGACCGACGCCACGTACGCGGCCGCGTGCCCGGGTCGTCCGCCCACCAGTGGCAGTAGTCGGTCGACCAGGGCCACCGGCTGACCGGCCCGGGTCAGCAGGTGGCGCAGCAGCCGCCCGGACTGCACGGTGGCCAGGGGTCGGATCGCCACCCGTCGGGCAGGGCCGGGTCGGGTGTCGGCCCACTGCGGCTGGTGCACGGTGAGCACGGCCAGCGGCAACCCGCGCGTCGTGGCCGCGGTGAACAGGGCGTGCAGGAACCGGCTCACCTCGGGCGCGGCCCGGTCCACGTCGTCCACGGCGACGATCAGCGGCCGGACGGCGGCCAGGCGCAGCAGGGCGTCCCGGCAGATCGCCGCACCGGCCAGCGCCTCGGTCGAGCCGTCCGGGGTGGCCAGCAGCCGCTGCAACGCCGGAACCGCCTCCACGACCCCGGCCGGCGGGAGCAGTGGCGTCAGGGCGGTGACCAACCGGTCGCGGACCAGCGCCGGGCCGTCGCCGTGCCGGATTCCGGCGAGGCCGCGCAGCAGTTCCGCCACCGGCGCCAACACCTGGTCGGGGTACGGCGGGCAGCTCACCACGCACCAGTGCACCGCGCGACCGTCCACCGTGTGCAGTGCCCGGGTCAGTTCGTGCAGCAGCCGGCTGCGGCCGCTGCCGCTCGGCCCGACCAGCGACACCCAGCGCGGCCGGTGCTCGCGGATCGCCCGGCTCACCTGGTCGGTGAGGGTGGCCAGTTCGCGGCGACGGCCGATCAGCGGGCCGTCGTGCCGGTCGGTGCCGGCGCGTACCGGGCCGACGGCGTGCCAGACCGGCATCGGGGGCACCCGGCCGGCGACCGGCACCGGAGCGAGGGGGCGCTGGGCGATCAGCCCGGCGGTGGCCCGGGCGGTGGTCGCGCACAGCGCCACGGCGCCGGGTGGGGCGTACTCCTGCAGGCGGGCGGCGGTGGTGATCACCGCGCCGCTGGCCACGCCGTGGCCGCCGCTGACGGCGCCACCCAGGTCGACGACGACCTCACCGGTGGCGACACCGACGCGGACGCGAAGTCGGACGTCGCCGACCATTGGCCGGCGGTCCAGTGCGGCCTGGATCTCCAGTCCGGCGCGCACCGCCCGGTACGCGTCGAAGCCGTCGGAGTGCCGGGCGCCGAAGAGCGCCATGACCGCGTCGCCGACGTACTTCTCGACCACCCCGTGCCAGCGGTGCAGCACCGCGGCGACGGTGTCGAAGTAGGCCCGTTGCAGCGCCCGCACGTCCTCCGGGTCCAGTCGGTCCACCAGCGCGGTGGAGCCGACGATGTCGGCGAAGAGGACGGTGACGGTGCGTCTCTCCTCCGGCACCGGCCAGTGCGTGCCCGAAGTCGGCTGCGCGTCGACGATGGTGGTGGTCATGGGTAAGCGCACCGGCCTTTCCCCCCGCTGACGGCTGACGACCTGGAGATTGGCATTCCTGGGCCGACGGGGGATCGGCAGAACGACGTATGTCGGCCACTCGCAACCTTTAGTCGCAATGTCGACGCGAGGAGTACCACAAGCGGCAGATGGCCGTAGAACGGTGCGGGGACCTGTGATTAGGCTGCGTCCCATGGCCAGCGATGTGGACACCGCACCGCTCGTGGGTCGGGCCGAGCTGGTGCGGACGATTCAGTCCGCGCTGCTCGGTGACGCCGCGCACGGGCAGACCGCCGCCGTCTTCCTGACCGGCGAGAGCGGTGTGGGCAAGACCCGGCTGCTCGGCGAGATCGGCGACCGGCTGCGTGACCAGGGCGCGCTGGTGCTCACCGGCAGTTGCCTGGACATCGGCGACGCCTCACCGCTGCACCCGCTGCTGCAGGCGTTGCGCCGCTTCGACGCCGACCTGTCCGCGTCGCGGGCCCGCACGTCCTCGGCGGTGCGGGGGCTGTTGCAGATGTTCGCCGACGAGACCGCCGGCCCGGACGGCGCGGGCGCGCTGCTGGAGCGGGTCGCCCGGGGGCTGCACCTGATCGCCGAGGGTCGGCCGCTGGTGCTGATCCTCGACGACCTGCAGTGGGTCGACCGCAGCACCCGGCAGTTGCTGCTCTATCTGCTGGCCGGCCTGGGTGACCTTCAGCTGTCGGTGCTGGCGGCGGTCCGCGCCGAGTCGCTGCAGGGCGCGCATCCGCTGCGCCGGGTCCTCACCGAGCTGCGTCGGTTGCGGACGGTGCGGGTGCTCGACCTGGCACCACTGGACCGCGCCGGCACCGAGGAGCTCGCCGCGGCGGTGGTCGGCCGGACGCTTCCCGCCGAGGCCGCCGAGCAGGTGTGGCAGCGCAGCGGCGGCAACCCGTTCGTCATCGAGGAGTTGGCCCGCGACCTGCGCGACGGCCGCGACGGGCTGTCCGAGACTCTGCGCGAGATCTTCCTCGACCGGGTCGACGCGCTTCCCCAGCACGCCCACGCGGTGGTGCACGCGGTGGCCGCCGGCGTCGAACCGGTGCAGCACTGGCTGCTGGCCGAGGTGCTCCGGCTGCCCGAGGACGAGCTGATCGAGGCGGCCCGCGCCGCGGTGGCGCACCGGCTGCTGGTGGGCGCCGACGACGGGTACCGGCTGCGGCACCGCCTCGTCGCCGAGGTGCTGGCGCACGAGTTGCTGCCGGCCGAGCGTTCCGGGCTGCACCGCCGCTACGCCGAGGCGTTGACCGCCGCGCCGGGCGAGCTGCACCAGGCCCGGCTGGCGCACCACTGGCGGCTGGCCGGCGAGCCGGCGCGGGCGTTGCCGGCGGCGGTGGCCGCCGCGCAGGAGGCCGAACGGCTGCACGGTTACGCCGAGGCGCACCGGCACTGGTCGGCGGCGTTGCAGCTGGCCGGAGACTCCGGCTCGCTGGCGGTGGACCGGGTCGAGCTGCTCGGCAACGCGGCCGAGGCGGCGCACCACTGTGGGGAGCACGCCCGGGCGCTGGCCCTGCTGGAGGAGCTGGTCGCCGTGCGCGGCGGCGAGCCGAGCTGCGAGCTGCACATCCGCCGGGCCCGCTACCTGGCCGCCGCCGGGCGGTCGGCGCTGGCCGAGGAGGAGTACCAGCGGGCGCTGGAGGCGGCGGACTGCTCCCCGCGCGACCGGGCCACCGCCGCCGCGCGGTTGGCCGAGCTGCTGCTGCACCTGGGCCGCTACGCCGACGCCGGCCGGCGGGCCCGCGAGGCGTTGGCGTTGGCCGTCGACGTCGAGGGCTCCGCCACCGAGGTCGTCCTGGCCAGCTCGGCGCTGGGCTTCAGCGACGCCTACCTGGAGGACCCGGACGCCGGCCTCGCCGTGATGCGCGACGCCCTCGACACCGCCGAACGCGCCGGCCAGCCCGAGGATGTGGCGTGCGCGTACCTCCACCTGGCGGAGCTGTTGACCGGTCCGCTGAACATCCTCGAGGAGGGTGTGGTCGTGGCCCGCCGCGGCGCCGAGCGGGTGGCCGAGCTGGGTCTGGGCCGCACCTGGGAGACCCGACTGCTGGCCATCGCGATCAACGGGCTGTTCCGGGTGGGGCAGTGGGCTGAGGCGGAGAAGGTGGTCGCCGCCGCGCTGCGGCACCGACCGTCCGGTGCGGACGCCGTCGAGCTGCTGCTGGCCCGGTGCCGGCTCTCGGTGGGCTACGGCGACATCGACGCCGCCAGCCGGGACCTCGACGCGGTGGCGACGCTGCTCGCCGGCGGCGGGGCGCGACACGTCATCCCGCTGCTCACCCTGCGCTCCGGGCTGGCCATGTGGGAGGGCCGGCACGACGTGGCGCGGCAGGCGGTGCAGCGCGGCCTGACCGAGAGTCGCTCCGACGACGTGACGATCCTGTCCGCGCTGGTCTGGCACGGCCTGCGCGCCGAGGCCGAGGCGCACGCCAGCCGGAGCGTGGCGGTGGACCCGACGGCGGTACGCCGGCTGCGGGACGTGGCCGAGCGGGTGGCCCGCAAGAGCGCGTCCGCGGCCGGGCCGGTGCGGTCGGTGGTGGACGGGTTCCTGGCGCTGTGCGCCGCCGAGGTGAGCCGCCTCGACGGCAGCGATCCGGAGCTGTGGGCGGCCTCGGTCGCCGAGTGGGACCGGCGCAACCACCCCTATCCGGCGGCGTACTCGCGGCTGCGGCAGGCCGAGGCGCTGCTGGCCCGGCGTAGCCGGGTGGCCACGGCGGGCAAGCTGCTGCGGGCGGCGTACCAGGTGGCGCAGGGGTTGGGCGCGGTGCCGTTGACCTCCGAGATCCGCGAGCTGGCCGGGCGGGCCCGGGTGTCGCTGGAGGAGCGCGAGCACACCGACACCGGCCGGGGCGCCGCGGCCGGCGAGGCCACCGACGACGAGTTGGCAACGCTCACCGTGCGCGAACGTGAGGTGCTCGCCCTGGTCGCCGAGGGGCTGACCAACAGGGAGATCGGGCAGCGGCTGTTCATCAGCGAGCGGACCATCGGCGTGCACGTGTCGCACATCTTCGACAAGGTGCAGGTCCGTACCCGTGTGCAGGCCAGCGCGATCCACCTGCGCAACCGGCGCGGCTGACCGACCGGTCCGTCAGCGGGCGCGTGTGCGCGCCGGGATACGTCGTTCTACTGATTCGGCGATCGGGTGTCGGCTGAGAGGCTGAGCCCCGTCGACGGCGGCACGGGGGTGTCGCGGACCACCATGGAGGAGAGATGACCGAACCGGTCTGGGGGCCCGTGCACCGGGACATCGTCGACCTGCTCGCTGACCATCCCGCGGACGTGCCGGCCGTGGTCGATCACCTCACCAAACTTCAGGACCTGCTGGTGCGGCTGCCTCCGCTGGAGGACAGTTGCCCGTTGGCCGACTTCAACAGGCTCTACCTGACCATCACCAGCAGCGTGCTGGACGGCCTGTACGACGACCGTTTCGTCGACCCGGTGTTCCTCTCCCGGTTGGACGTCGAGTTCGCGGCGCGCTACTTCGACGCGATGCGGATGTGGACCGACTCCAGCCCGGGTACGCCGAAGGCCTGGTCGTGCCTGTTCGAGCGGATGCGGGGGCCGGACGCCCGGCCGTTGCCCTCGGCGGCGGCGGGTGTCAACGCGCACATCAACTTCGATCTGCCGTTCGCGTTGGTGACCACGTTCGACCACCTGGAGTCGGAGCCGGTCGACGGCAGCGACCAGCACCACGACTACCTAGAGATCAACAACATCTTCGCCGACAAGATCCCCGGGCTGCGCCGGGGCTACCTGGAGCGGTGGCAGCTGCTCATCGACATGCTCAACGGCGACATCGACGACTGGTACCAGGGGGAGCTGGTCGAGTACACCCGCGATGTCGCGTGGCGCAACGCGCAGAAGATCTGGCGGTGCCGGCACGATCCGGAGGCCCACGAGTGTGAGCGCACGCGGCTGGACGACAACGCCGCGGCGCTCGGCCGGTTGCTGCTGTCGCCCCTCGGGGCGTTCCTTCAGTAGCCGGGACGGGGGGCTCCCGCGCTCCGCCCCGTGGGGGGCGGCGGAGCGCGGGAGCGCGTCCCGCCCCGCCAGTTCCGCCCACCGCGCGGCCGGCCGCCACACCGGCCGCCGGGGGAGCAGCCGGTCGGCCCGGGGGGTGTCGACCGTCTGCCACCGTCGGCCGGCCCGGGGGGTGTCGGCCGGCGGTGGGGGCGGGACGGGCGGGTGGGGTACGGCGACGACGCCAGATCGGGGGTGTCGGCCGGCCCGAACGGGGTACGCCCGCGCCATGACCGTCCTGGCCCGGCGCCGGCCCGCCGCCCGACCTCGGCCCGCGCGGCCCGGCCCCCTGCGGCCGGGTGGCCCGGTGCCGCGACCCACCGTCCGCCCCGGTGCGGCATGAGCGGCACCGCGACGCGCTTGCCGTTCCGCTTCGACCGGGTGTTCCGCCCGGCGCTGGCGGTGCTGGGCGTCCGGCCGGCGACGGCCTGGGTCGAGGTCACCGGCCGGGAGCTGCTGATCCGGTACGGGCCGTGGCGGTTGCGGACCGGGCGGGAGAACGTGACCGGGGTCGAGGTGAGCGGACCGTACCGCTGGTGGCGGGCGATCGGCCCGCACGTGTCGCTGGCCGACCGGGGAGTGACCTTCGGCAGCAGCACGGCCGGCGGGGCCTGCGTGCGCTTCGGCGTGCCGGTGCCGGCGCTGGCGCTCGCCGGGTGGCTACGACACCCGGCGGCCACGGTGACGGTCGCCGATCCGCCCGCCCTGGCCCGGCTTTTCGCCGACCCGGATCTGCCCTGAGCAGGCCGTCGGCCTGCCCGGTTCGGCCGGTCGGGCGGCGGGCTACCGCCTACCGTCGGGGCAGAACCTGCGAGGGTAGGACGGGCGATGTCTGACGAGCACCGGGCGAAACCGCGACGCTGGAACGGACGCCGCCACGCGCCGACGGGGCCGGACCCGGAGCTGCGGGCGGCCCGCGACCCGGCCCGCCCGCACCGGGGCGGCCGGCAGGGCGTCGTGGTCCCCGATCGGGTGCCCAGCCCGGTCCGCGCCGCGCCGCCGGCCAGCCCGCTGCGCCGGTGGCTCTTCCAGCACCAGGTGCAGCCTCCCGGCCCGGAGGCGGGCGAGGGACAGAACCGCCGGCACGCCTGGTGGCAGGTGATGTGCCTGACCGGCGTGGACTACTTCTCGACCCTGTCGTACCTGCCGGGCATCGCGGCGGTCGCCGCCGGGGCGTTGTCGCCGCTGGCGACCCTGTTGATCGTCGCGCTCACCCTGTTCGGCATGCTGCCGATGTACCGGCGGGTGGCGCAGGAGAGTCCGCACGGGCAGGGGTCGGTGGCGATGCTGGAGCGGTTGCTGCCGTTCTGGCGGGGCAAGATCTTTGTGCTCGTCCTGCTCGGGTTCGTGGCGACGTCCTGGATCATCACGATCACCCTCTCCTCGGCCGACGCCACCGTGCACCTGTTGGAGAATCCGTACCTGCCCGACGCCCTGCACGGTTCCGCCGTCCCGGTCGTGGTCACCGTCGTGCTGCTGCTCGTCCTCGGCGGGGTGTTCCTGCTCGGCTTCCGCGAGGCGGTGGTGGTGGCCATCCCACTGGTCGCCGTCTTTCTGCTGCTCAACGCGGTGATTGTGGTGGACGCGGTGGTCCGGATCGCCGCCGACCCGCGGATCGTGTCGGACTGGACCGCCGCGCTGACCAGCGGCGGCGCCGGGCCGGGCCACGTGCTGCTCACGGCCGTGCTGGCGTTCCCGCTGCTGGTGCTGGGCCTGTCCGGGTTCGAGACGGGGGTCAGCATGATGCCCCTGGTGTCGGCCGACGGGCCGGACAAGCCGGCCCGGCTGGCGGCCCGGATCCGCAACACCCGCCGGCTGCTCACCACCGCCGCGTTGATCATGTCGGTGTACCTGGTCTCGACCACGTTCGTGACGACGGCGCTCATCCCGGCGCAGGAGTTCCGGCCGGGCGGCGCGGCGAACGGTCGGGCGTTGGCCTTCCTCGCGCACACCAACCTCGGCGAGGTGTTCGGCACCGTCTACGACGTGAGCAGCGTGCTCATCCTCTGGTTCGCCGGCGCCTCGGCGATGGCCGGACTGATCAACATCGTGCCGCGCTACCTGCCGTCGTACGGGATGGCGCCGGAGTGGGCGCGCGCCGTGCGGCCGGTGGTCATCGTCTACACCGTGGTCAGCGTCGCCATCACGATCGCCTTCCGGGCCGACGTCAACGCCCAGGCCGGGGCGTACGCGACCGGCATCCTGGCGATGATGGTGTCCGGGGCGGTGGCGGTGACCATCTCCGCGGCCCGGCACCGCCAGCGCGCCGCCGCGATCGGCTTCACCGTGCTGACCCTGGTGCTGCTGTACGCGCTGCTGGAGAACGTCATCGAGCAACCGGACGGGATCACGATCTCGGCGTTGTTCATCCTCGGCATCATCGCGGTGTCGCTGGTCTCGCGGGTCACCCGGACCACCGAGCTGCGTGCCGAGCGCATCGAGTTCGACGAGCCGGCCCGCCGGTTCATCACCGAGTCGCTGGCACATGACGGGCAGTTGCACCTCATCGCGAACAAGCGGCAGAGCGGCTCGGTGAAGGAGTACACCGTCAAGGAGCGGGCGCAGCGGGGGATGAACCCGGTGCCCGGCGCGGCCGACGTGCTGTTCCTGGAGATCGATGTGGTCGACCCGTCGGAGTTCAGTCAGGTGTTGCGGGTGCACGGGGTCGGGGTGGGCGGCTTCCGGGTGCTGCGGGCCAGCAGCCCGGCGGCGCCCAACGCGATCGCGGCGATCCTCCTCGCCCTGCGCGACGCGACCGGGGTCCGGCCGCACGCGCACTTCGAGTGGTCCGAGGGAAGTCCCATCGCGCACCTGCTGCGCTACCTCATCCTCGGCCGGGGCGACACCCCGCCGGTGGTGCGGGAGATCCTGCGCCGTACCGAGCGGGATCCGCTGCGCCGGCCCGGCATCCACGTCGGCGGTTGACCGAATACTGCGGTGTCTGATCCGGTTAAAGATGAATAGCAGCACTATTCACGTTCACACCTTCCTGTCCGTATTGCGGCCCTATCGTGACCTTTGGTGGTCGGCGGCACGTCGAGCCCCCCGCGCCCGGATCGGCGCGGTCACGTCAGGCAGGCAGGCAGGAAGGCAGGCACCTTGATGTCCACGTACCGAAGGGGAGACCGCGCGACCCGACCCAGGCGACGGTCCCGATGGGTCTTAGCCGGCGGCTTGCTGGCCGGGAGTCTGGTCGCGAGTGCGGCCGGCGTCGCCGGCGTCGCCGCCGCCGCCGACCGTGACCTCTCCCTCCCGGGACTGGCTCGGCTGAGCGCGGCGGCCCGGGACGACGACGACCGGCGCGATCCGCAGCGTGACCGTGACGACGCCGAGCACGCCCGCCCGGACACCCCGGGCACCGGCAAGCGGGGCGTCGTGGCGGTGCCGTGCGACTCGGCGAAGCTGATCGCGGCGCTGGTCGCGGCCAACGCCGAGGGCGGCGCGGAGCTGCGGCTCGCCCCCAAGTGCCGCTACGTCCTCACCGAGGCGTTCCACGAGACCGACCAGTACGACGGCGGGATCCGCGACGCGCGGGAGGCGGCCGACGCCGCGGAGACCCCCGGTGACGCCGACGCGCCCCCGCACAACCCGGCCGACGACACCGCCGGCCTGCCGGTGATCTACCAGCCCATCACCATCGACGGCGCGGGCGCCACCATCGCCCGCGACGCCCAGGCCGCCGCCTTCCGCTTCTTCACCGTCCGCGACGGTGGCGAGCTGACCCTGCGCGACATGGAACTGCACAACGGTCGCTCGGCCATCGAGGGTGGCAGCGTGCACGTGGTGCACGGCGCCACCGCTGTGGTGGAGCGGGTCACCGTCACGCAGAGCACCTCGCTGTCCCCCGAGGGTGGCGGCGGCGGGATCTTCAACGACGGGAACATGGTGGTGACCGACTCCACGTTCGTCGGCAACAGCGCCTCCGGCGCCGCGGGCAAGGGCGGGGGCCTGCTCAACGGCGGCGTGCTGACGCTGAAGCGCTCCGAGTTCCACCACAACAGCGCCAACGCGTACGGCGGTGGGCTCGGCAACTACCGGGGCGCGGCGGACGTGGAGAGCACCAGCTTCCGGCAGAACAGCGCGGCCCAGGGCGGCGGGTTGGCCAGCTTCTCGGCGCGTACCAAGGTCTCCGACACGGAGCTGCTGGACAACACCGCCCAGGTCGGCGGCGGCGCCGCGAACTCCGACGCCGTGCTGGTCATGCGCACCATGACCATCCGCGGTAACACCTCCACCGTCAACGGCGGTGGCATCTCGACCATGAAGGGCCTGACGCCGCTGGACGACAGCGTGGTGGAGGGCAACACCACCCACGGCGTCGGCGGCGGCATCTACGCCGAGAAGGCGAACCTGCTGGTCCGGGGCAGTGACGTGACCGGCAACGAGGCGGTCGGCGCGACGTCCAAGGGTGGCGGCGTCTACGCCGCTGCGGGCTCGGTGGCGATCTACACCAGCAAGGTCACCGGCAACGCGGCCTCGGTGAAGCCCGGCGGCATCTTCGCCGAGCACGCCCAGGTCAAGCTCGACGACGAGAGCGTGGTCGTCGAGAACGAGCCGACGAACTGCGAGGGCAGCGCGGTACCGATCGCGCACTGCTTCCGCTGACCGTCGACCCGCGCACGGATCCATCCTGAGCGCGCCCGCCCGGACGATCGTCCGGGCGGGCGGGCGCCGTGTTCACGGACGCTCAGCAGGTCGAGCGCGATCCGGGATGCGCACACCAGCCTCCTAGGACGCTGTACGGGGTGTGCGGTGCCCGCGCCCGGCCGTCCCGACCAGATCCGAACAGGTGGGTGACCAGGCCGAACACCCGGTCCGATCGCCGTCGACGACACCTCCACCAGCCTGCCCGCCGAGCTGAACTGGGAGTCCAGCGGCGGCACCCAGTACCGCTGGACGGAGGTCTGGGTCTGTCTGGGCTACGCCCACCCCGACGACGGCAGCGGCCGTTGCGCCCTGGTCGTCTACCACACCTGAGCGGCCGCACCGGACGCACAACGGCCCGTGCCCCGGGCCAGGGGCACGGGCCGTCGTACGGTCGTCCTACTTGGACGGCTCGGGCAGCTTGCAGTCGACCTTGGGGTTGGCGCCGATGTAGTTCAAGGGCCCGGCCACGATGGTGACCAGGATCGTACCGGCCTCGGCGCAGTTGGTGTCGTCGCCGCTGTAGTAGCCGCGCTGGCCGCCGGCGATCGCGCCGATCACCAGCCAGATCACGACGATGACTCCGAGTATCGAGGTGCCGCGCATCGCTGCCTCCTGAGAAATGTGGTGAGAACTGAGGTGCAGGCGTTGTACCCCATCCGTGGGAGCGGCCAAACGGTTGTCGGGGTCGGCCCACGGATCGTCCGTCCGGCCGGTGTCAGCCGCCGTCGGTACCGCCCGGACATCGGCCACCCGCACCGCGTAGCGCGGGCCGGCTATCGGATCGACGACCGACCCTGCCCTGGTACGGGTCGCCGGACGTAGAACTGCCTCACGGCCCCGCCGAGGAGGACTCATGGACGCCCCGACACCGCCCCTGTACATCGACCGCCCCGAGGACGTCGCGGTCGCGGCCCGTGCGCTCGCTCGCGGCGCGGTCGTCGCGGCGGCGTTCGCCAACTTCTACGTCATCGTCACCCGCCCGGACGCGGCCACGGTCCGCCGGGTCAACCTGGCCAAGGGTCGTCCCATCCAGCAGGTCGGCAGCATCACCACGGCGGTCGGCCGGATCCCGGGGATGTTCGACTGGTCGCGGATCTCGCCCCGGCTGCCGGCCGGTCGGGTGCGTGCGCTGATGGACGCGCTGTACGGCGCGGGGCCGTTCGGCTTCCGCGGGCCGGCGGCGGACCGGTTGCCGGAGCACCTCACCCAGGTCGACGAGGGCCTGCGGACCACCCAGGTGATCGCCCCCGGGTTGACCTGCCCGTCCAACGCCTTCTTCGAGCGGGCGCTCGCCGAGACGGGGTCGGACCACCTCTACATCACCTCGGCGAACCGGTCCCGGCACCTCACCGGCGCGGCCGAGGAGCCGGCGCACTGGAAGGCGGGCGCCCTCGCCGCCGACTTCGCGCACCTCGACGACCTGGTGGTGCTCGCCCACCCCGACGAGGCCGCGGCCCGCGCCGCCTACCCCGGTTACCTCACCACCTCGGTCACCCTGCTCTCCTTCCACGCGCCCGTCGGCGAGCTGGAGGAGCCGCCGGTGCTCACCGTCGACCGGCACGGGTCGCTGCACCTGGACGAGGTCCGCCGGGCCGCCGCGCCGCTCGGCCTCCAGGTGCGTCTCGGTGGCACCGCCGGTCGGCGGTTGCAGGTGCGGGGGTACGCGGGGGCGCTGGTGTGACCGGTTACCGGATCGGCCTGGTGGTGCCCAGCTCGAACACCACCATGGAGACCGAGATCCCGGCGATGCTGCGCCGGCGCGAGACGGTCGACCCGACGGTCCACTTCACCACCCACGCCAGTCGGGTGCGGCTGCACCAGGTGACTCCCGACGAGCTGGCCCGGATGAACCGGTCCGCCGTGCGGTGCGCCGCCGAGCTGGCCGATGCGCGCTGCGACGTGCTCGCGTACGCCTGCCTGGTGGCGGTGATGTGCGCGGGCGCCGGCGCGCACGAGCGGGCCGAGCTGCGGTTGGGTCGCGCCGCCGGTCGGGCCGGGCACGGCATGCCGGTGGTGACCAGTGCGGGCGCCCTCGTCGCCGGACTGCGGGCGCTGGGCGCCCGGCGGGTGGCGCTGATCGCGCCCTACCTGCCGCCGTTGACGGCGACCGTCGTCGCGTACCTCGCCGGGTACGGCGTCACGGTGACCGAGGCGGTGAGCCTCAGCGAGCCGGACAACGTCGCCGTGCGCCGGATCCCGACCTCCCGACTGCTGGAGCTGGCCGAGCGGCTGGACGTCACCGACGTGGACGCCGTGGTGTTGTCCGCCTGCGTGCAGCTGCCGTCGCTGGCGGCGGTACCGCAGGTCGAGGCGCGCCTCGGTCGTCCGGTGCTCACGGCGGCCACCGCCACCGTGCACCAACTGCTCACCGGCCTCGGCGTCGAGCCGTACGTGCCGGACGCCGGGCGGCTGCTGGCCGGGCCGACGCCCCGCTGAGCCGGCCGGGCGGTGTCAGTGCGGCGGGGCCGGCATCTCCGGCGGCTTGCCGTGACTGCGGCGGAAATCGGCGTAGGCGACGCCGGCGAGCACCAGCATGGCGCCCAGGGAGGCGACCAACGGCGGCAGGTAGAGAACGCCGGGCGCGATGGTCAGCAGGGCCAGCACGCCGCCGGGCCGGGACCACGACACCCGGCTGAACACCTCGTACTCGAAGGAGGCCCGGCCGGCCAGGAACAGGGCCGGGCCGCCGAGGATGACCGCCAGCCAGGCCGGCGGCGTCCGGCCGGTCGGTTCGTGCAGCACCAGGTGGAAGCCCGAGGCCGTGGTCACCACGCCGGAGATCATCAACAGATGGGTGTACGGCGCGCTGAACAGGAACTTGCTCGGCGACTGGGCCGCCTGGATGGCCTGCGGCAGCAGTTGGCCGGACTTGTGCACGTAGATCCGCCAGAGCAACAGGGTGGTCAGGAACGCCACCGCGAAGGCGCCGATGTTCTCCGCCTCGTTGTGCTCCATGCTGAACATGGTGCCGATGGTCAGGATGGCGTCGCCGAGAGCGATGATGAAGAACTGCTGGTAGCGCTCGGAAAGGTGCTCGGCGGTCACGTTGCGCTGCTTCTCCGGCACCACCCCGAGCCCCGGCACCGGGTACGCGAGCCGGAATCCGATGTAGTCGATGGCGAGCGCGATGGCCCAGCAGATGATCCGGGCGTCCCCGCTGACGAACGCCCCGATGATCCAGGGGATCGCCGACACCACGAACCAGACGAAGATGCGCGCCGCTCGACGCTGGGTCTGCGGTTCGCGGCGTACGGCCGGCATGAGGAACAGCCCGCGTCCCAGGTGGATCGCCACGTAGGTGCCGGCGAAGACGAGCCCTCGGTCGTTGAACGCCTCCGGGATCGCCGTGGTCATCAGCAGCGCGCCGAACATCACGGCACTGATCAGCAGTTTGATCTCGGTACGGGCCGGGTTGTACAGGTCGGTGACCAGGGTGGTGATCGTCCAGGTCCACCAGACGGCGGCCAGCATGATCAGTGCCTGCCCGGCTCGGTGCCAGTCGAGCTGTTCGACCATGCCCCGCGAGATGAGCGCGAGGGCCACCACGTACACCAGGTCGAAGAAGAGTTCGAGCAGTGTCACCCGGCGCGGGGCCTCCGGGTCGCGGACCGGGGGTTGGGACCTTGGGGACCCGGGCTCCGGCGCGGCGAGGTGCACGGGTCGCTCCTGAGGTGCCGGTCGACGCGGCGGACCGTCCGGCCCACCCTCGACCGACGGTAGCGAGCACCGTTCGGCGTCACCCGTGCTTCGTCCGGTTTTCTCCCGACCGGGGATGATCGACTCGCGGTACCCGGACGGTAGGGGTGTCCCGGTCGGGTCGATGGCGCGCGGTTTCCGCGACGGCGGGTCGATCACGCCGGGGCGGTGCTCGGTCGGTGCGCCGACAACGGCCGAGCCCCCGGCCGACCGTCGCGTTCGACGGCCGCCGGGGGCTCGATCGTCCTTGCTCAGCCCTGGCCCGGGTCGGGCAGCACGGCGACGGCGTCGTCACCGGCGCCGGCCAGCACACGGGCCTGCTGC
Organism: Micromonospora sp. WMMD710; assembly: GCF_029626045.1. Lineage (NCBI taxonomy): Bacteria > Bacillati > Actinomycetota > Actinomycetes > Micromonosporales > Micromonosporaceae > Micromonospora > Micromonospora sp. WMMD710. The sequence goes on from NZ_JARUBD010000001.1 coordinate 1,776,624, forward strand.
GGCCAGGTGGCCAGTGCGGGCGCGGCACGCAGTCCGGCGGCACGGATCAGGTCCCGCAGCGCCGGCTCGTCCAGCTCACCGAGCTGGCCGTAGGTGCGCACACCGGCGGCCTGCAGCGCCGCCGCCATCTTCGGCCCGACCCCCTGGATCCGGCGGAAGTCGTCGGCCGGGCCGGACGAGTCGACCTCCGTGCTGTCGGGCACGGTGTCGGAGTGCGGACGTACCGGCGGGGTGGCCCGCACCGGCTCCGTGTCGGCGTCCGGCGCCGCGCCGGCCGTCGGCGTCGGGTCGGTCGCCCTGGCCACGGCCGGGCTGCCCTCGTCCTCGGCCGGCGTGGGCTCGGCGTCGATGGCGTGGGCTGGAGCGACCTCGGCCGGCGTGGTGTCGGCCGGAGCGACCTCGTCCGGCGTGGTGTCGGCCGGCGTGGTGTCGACCGGCGTGGCCTCGGCCGGGGTGGTGTCGGCCGGGGTGGTGTCGACGGGCGTGGCCTCGGCCGGGGTGGTGTCGACGGGCGTGGCCTCGGCGTGCGGGGCGTCGGTGGACGGGATGTCGTCCGCCGGCGGGCGGGGGGCGATGACCCTGGCCGGGGCGGCCTGCTCCTCGGCCGCGAGCGGCTCGGGTGCCGGTGCCGCGGCGGTCTCGGTGGCGTCGGCCGGGTCGACGGCGGGTACGGGCGGAGGCGCTTCGGTCAGCGCCATGTCGGCCGGGTCGACGGTGGTGTCGGCGTCCGCCGGTGCGGGACGGTCCGGCGTGGTCACCGCGGCCGGCGCGCTGACGGTGTCGACCGGCGTCGGCTCGTCGGCGACGGCGGTCGGCGTCGGGTCGATGGTCGCCGCCGGGCGGGCCTCGTCGGTGGTGGCCGGCGGTGCCGGCGTGGCGATGTCGGCCAGGCCGACGACGGGATCACCGTCCACGATCGACGGACTGTGCCCGCTGTCCCGCCGGCTGCGCAGCAACCACCCGGCCGCCACGCCGAGCAACAGTGCCAGGACCACTATCAGCGAGTGTCCGATAGACCACGCCACGGCGAACCTCCCTCTCACATCGTCGGAAAAGTCACGAGAAAAACTCGCCGCAGCTTCGCACATGCGTCATGACGACGACAGAGAGGACTGCCTGGCAGCGGCACGGGTGGGACGGTCACCGCGCCCGGTGCCCGACGGGTGACGCAGCGTCGCGCCGGACACGAGGAAACCCGGGCCCGGCAGTGGATGCGGGCCCGGGTCGGTGACGCCGGGTCAGTCCTGGTCGCCCTCGTAGGTGTGGAAGTCGTCGACGAAGCGGCGACGTAGCCGGGGCACCCGGCTGGTCACCCCGAAGTAGCCGCGTGCGCCGAGCAGCGCGAGCCGGCCCACCACCGGTCGGTACATCCGGTCCTCGCCGCTGGTGCCGCTGCGGTTCAGCGATTCGGTGACCCGCGCGAAGCCGTACGGCACCATCACCGCCTCGTAGTCGGCCACCGCCTGCACCAGCGTCTTGTCTCCGGCGGCGGCGTGGACGAGCTGCCGACACAGCAGGCGGGCGTCGCGCAGCGCGGTGTTCGCGCCCACGCCACGTCCCGGTGTCATGGTGTGGATGGCGTCGCCGAGCAGGGTGACGGTGCTGCTCTTCCACGGTGGCACCGGTTCGGACGTGGTCACCCTGATCGGCAGGGCGCTGTCCGGGTCGCTCAGGGTGAACAGCTCGCGGAGGTGCGGATGCCAGTTCGGCGTGAGGTCCAGGGCGACGCGCTTCAGGTCCTCGCCGCGGCGCTGCATGACGTCGGCCGGGAACCGGCGGGCGGCGCTCCAGATGATCAGGTTGATGTTGTCGGTGGTGGTGTCGTGGGCGAGGCCGGGCCAGTCCCGCAGCAGATCGGCGTCGGCGTCGCTGACGCCCGGCTTGATCGCCCGCTCGGTGTCCCACCGGAACTCCATCACGTGCAGCACACCCATCGTCCCGCCGGCGCCGAAGATCAGCGAGATGCCCTGGCGGACCCGCTCCGGGACGAGGTCGCGGGTGTGCGCGGTCAGCGGGATCCGGGTGGCGATGTTGATGGTGCCCGCGTCGCGGGTGACGGCGTGCGGCAGGTACTGGTGTCGTACGGCGGAGTGGGTGCCGTCCGCCGCCACCAGCAGGTTGCCGGTGGCGCTGCTGCCGTCGGCGAAGTGCGCGGTGACCGTGCCGTCGTCGCGTTGCTCGTACCGGATGAAGGTCTTGTCGAAGTGCACCACGTCGGTCAGGCCGGTCAGCAGGACCTGGCGCAGCACCATCCGGGCCACCGAGTGCTCGGTGTGCTCCGGTTCGGCGTCCGGCCGCAGTTCGAATGAGGCGGTCTGGCGCAGCCCCTGCGTGACGACGTTGAAGTAGCGCGGCGGTCGGGCGCAGGTGGCCAGGAAGGTGGCGAACAGCTCGGGTGGAAGGCATTCGCGCAGCGCCCGGCTGCCGGTGGGGCCGATGCCCACCCGGTAGCCGAGCAGCCCTTCGGCGCGGTGGCGGTGCCGTTCGTAGACGGCGACGCTGATCCCGGCGCGCCGCAGCCCGTGTGCCAGGCACAGGCCGCCGGTGCCGGCGCCGATGATCAGGACGTGCGGCGCGCTGGACATGTCAGCCGGCCGGGTGCGCCGCGGGCGCGTCGGCGGCGTCCCACCGGTAGAAGCAGCCCGCGATCGCGTCGCGGGGCGATCGCCAGGTCGGCAGATACGGCGAGGTGTGCGCCGAGAGCCGTTCGTTGACCTGCTGAAAGAGCGGGTGGTTACGGGCGGCGGCGAGCGCGTCCGGGTCGACGTCGGAGGTCTCCATCAGGTGGACGTACAGGTCGTGCAGGCAGTACAGAGACCGGTGCGTGACACCGGTCAGGCCGGGTAGTTCGGTGGCGTCGGATTCGGCGAAGATCTGCGCGACCCGCCCCTCCGCGCCCGGGATGATCCGGCTGACGATCAGTAGACGACTCATGGGACCCCTTCCGCCGGTGGCTGGCCCGATCCTCGGGATCGGTGGCCACGTGCTCTGTGCGCCCACCGTGCCGCAGTGCCTGTCACATCACCGTCACGTGCGCCGCCCGGCCGGTGACGGACGGTCGGCGGACTCCCGGGTGGCCTGGCGGATCGGCGCGAGTGTGTCGTCGAGCAGGGCGCTCATCGCCGGGCTGGGCTCCAGGCGCAGTTCCCGGCGCAGCAGGTCGCGGTAGACGTAGAAGGCGTGCACCGCCTCGAACGCGTTGCCTTCGGCGAGGTGGATGCGCACCACCAGTCGGTGCGGGGTCTCGCGCAGCGGCTCGGCGGCCATCGCCTCCAGCGCTGCTTCGAGGGCCTCGCCGTGCCGGCCCGCGGCGAGGTGCTGCCCGGCCACCTGCTCCAGCATGTGCAGGCGCAGTTGGCGCAGCCGCTCCCGGTCCAGCAACACCCAGTCGTCGTACCAGCCGGGCAGCAGATCGTGTCGGCCGGCGGCGAGGGCCCGGGCGGTGCACGGGTCGTCGCCGTCGCGGACCCGGGCGGCCGTGCCGACCAGTTCGTCCACGTCGAGGCGGACGGCGGGGCCCAGGCGTACGGTGTCGCCGGTCACGGTCATCGGGCAGCACGGGTCCTGCCGCAGCCGCCACAGGGCGGTGCGCAGCGATGACAGGGCGCGCTCCTCGGAGGCGTCGGGCCAGAGCAGTCCGGCGAGCTGGCTGCGGGTGGCGCCGGGGCGCAGCCCGATCAGCGCGATCACCCGTTGCAGCCCGCGTGGCACCACGACGGGCGCGGTGCCACGTAGCAGTCGGAATCCGCCGAGCAGGTGCAGTGCGACGTCGCTCTCCGGCGGGTCTCCGGCGGTCGGCACGGACGGATCAGCGGCCACGGCGGCACCCCCTGCGGAACGCTCGTCCCGACTGTCTGCTGTGTCCCGGATCGGCTGCCCGTGACGCCACTGTCGACCTCACCGGCGGGGTGCGACCACGGCCGTACGGGCGCGGCCCCGCCCGCCGGGGCGGCCGGGCTTACCACGGTGAAGATTATCAATAGCGGTCACGGTGAGTCAACGGCTCGGTGGACCTTCTATCCGTGACGGTCAACCATGAGATCGCTTCTGAACTGCACAAACGCACGCAGTTTCTCGTGTCAGATGGAGCGGGCGCATAGCTGATGCACAGGTTGCGTCAACGCAGCGTCACCAGACAGCGTCGCCGACCGACCCGGCGTGGTGACGCCGCTGTGACGAGGACTCCCGCATCGTGTCGGCAGTCGTCCAGCGCGTCCGGGGCCACCCGCCGCCGGCCCGGACGCCGTGGGGGGAGGCCCAGCCATGGACCGATCGCTGATCGTCGCGAAGGTGGTCCCGACCGCCGAGGAGCGGGTCGCCGAGATCTTCGCCGAGTCGGACGCGACGGAGCTGCCGCGCCTGGTCGGCGTCCGGCACCGCTCGCTGTACCGGCTGCACGACCTCTACGTGCACCTGCTCGAGACCGACCAGCCGGCGCAGGGCGCGGTGGAGGCCGCCCGTGGCCATCCCGAGTTCATCCGGGTCAGTGACCGGCTGCGACCCTACGTCTCGCCGTACCTGCCGACGTGGCGCTCGCCGCGCGACGCCATGGCGCGGTGCTTCTACCGGTTCGACGCCGCCGACGCCGGGCGGCGGCCGTGACCGCGACCGCGCCGCGAGAGGCGCTCTGGTCGCGCTGCGCCGGCTGCTCCAGCCTGCTCTACCGCAAGCGGCTGCGGCGCAACCTCGACGTCTGCCCGGAGTGCGGCGCGCACACCCGGCTCGGCGCCCCGGAACGTCTTCGCCAACTCGTCGACCCGGGATCACTGCGTCCGCTGCCCGACCGGCTGCCCGAGGCGGATCCGATCGACTTCGTCGACGTGCTGCCGTACCCGCACCGGCTCAGCGCCGCGCGGGCCAGCACCGGCCTGTCCGAGGCGGTCGTCTGCGGCACCGCCACCATCGGCGGGCACCCGGCCGTGCTCGCGGTGATGGACTTCCGCTTCCTCGGCGGCAGCCTCGGCTGCGCCGTGGGGGAGCTGATCACCCAGGCCGCCGAACGGGCCCTGGACGACGGCGTTCCGCTCATCCTGGTCACCGCCTCCGGCGGGGCGCGGATGCAGGAGGGCGCCCTGTCGCTGATGCAGATGGCCACGGTCAGCCAGGCCATCGCGGCCCTGCGCGAGGCGGGTGTGCTCACCGTCAGCGTGCTCACCGATCCGACCTACGGCGGGGTGGCGGCGTCGTTCGCCACCAACACCGACCTGGTGCTCGCCGAGAGCGGCGCCCGGATGGGCTTCGCCGGGCCCCGGGTGATCCGCCAGGTCACCGGCCGGGCGTTGCCGGAGGGTTTCCAGACCGCCGACTTCCTGCTGCGCCACGGCCAGGTCGACATGGTGGTGCAGCGCCGGTCGCTGCGGGGACGCCTCGTCGCGTTGCTCGCCGCGACCGGCTCCGGCCGCCCGCCCCGCCCGGCCGTACCGCGCCAGGAGGTGGCGGCGCGCCGCGAACGCCTCGCCGACGACCCCGTCGTCGTGCCGCCGCCGGCGGGGGACGCCCCGGCGGATCGTGACGCGTGGGACACCGTGCGGGTCGCCCGCCATCCGGGCCGACCGACCACGCTGGACTACCTCGACTCGGTCTTCGACGGCTTCGTGGAACTGCACGGCGACCGGCTCGGTGCGGACTGTCCGGCCGTCGTCGGAGGCGTGGCCCGGCTGGACGGGCGGCACCTGATGGTGATCGGCCACCAGAAGGGGCACACCACCGCCGAACTCGTGGCGCGCAACTTCGGCATGGCCAGCCCGGCCGGGCACCGCAAGGCGCTGCGGCTGATGCGCCTCGCCGCCCGGCTCGGCCTGCCGGTGGTCACCCTCGTCGACACCCCGGGCGCGGACCCGGGCGTCGGCGCCGAGGAACAGGGTCAGGCGGCGGCCATCGCGGAGAACATCCTCACCCTCACCATGCTGCCCACCCCGGTGCTCGCGGTGATCACCGGTGAGGGTGGCAGTGGTGGCGCGTTGGCCCTCGCCGTCGCCGACCGGGTGCTGATGCTGCGCAACGCCATCTACTCGGTGATCAGCCCGGAGGGCTGCGCCGCCATCCTCTGGCGGGACCGGTCCGCCGCGCCGCAGGCCGCCCGCGCGCTGCGGCTGACCGCACCCGACCTGCACCGGCTCGGGGTGATCGACGAGGTCGTGCCGGAGCCGGCACCGGCCGCGCACCACGACCCGGCGGAGACGGCGCGCCTGCTGCGCGCCGCCCTGCTGGCGAACCTGCTGCCCCTGCTGGACGTTCCGACCGCGACCCTGGTCCGCCGCCGCCGGCAGCGCTTCCGTCGCTTCGGCGCGGCGCGCGGCCTCTCCCGGGCGGGTGTCCGGTGACCGCCAGCGACCAGGCGGTGTCGACGAACGGGCACGGCGGGACGCGGCTCGACGCGCAGCGGCCCGACGAGACGATCGGCGACGAGGAGGTGCTGGCCGGGCTGCGCCGGCAGGCACGGCAGCTCGTCGCCGAGCTGACCGGGCCGGTGCGCCGGATCCGGCTGCGCAGCGGGTCGGCGGTGCTGGAGGTGGAGTGGCACCCCGCCGAGGCGACGCGACCCGACGTACCCCCGGATCCGCCGCCGGTGCGGGCGGCGCCGGCACCGCCGGTCGCGACGGCGCCCGGCCCGCCGGCGGCGCTGATCCGGCCGCCGGTACCCGGCCGCGCGACGGTGCGGGCGCCGATCGTCGGCACCTTCTACCGGGCGCCGGAGCCCGGCGCGGCGCCGTTCGTCGCGGTGGGCGACCTGGTCCGGCCGGGCCAGCCGATCGCCATCGTCGAGGCGATGAAGCTGATGAACGAGGTCGTCGCCGACCGCGCCGGCCGGGTGTCCGCGATCCTCGTCGAGGACGGCCACCCGGTCGAGTACGACCAGCCGCTGCTCGAACTCGAACCGGCCTGACGGCGGGTGGGTGACCATGTTCGAGACCGTGCTGATCGCCAACCGGGGCGAGATCGCGCTGCGGGTGCTGCGGGCCTGCCGGGAGCTGGGCGTCCGCACGGCGGTGGTCTACTCCGCCGCCGACGCCGATTCGGCGGTGGTCCGCCTCGCCGACCAGGCCGTCCGGATCGGACCGGAGTCGAGCCGGCGCAGCTACCTCAACGCCGCCGCCATCGTCGAGGCGGCCCGGCAGGTGGGCGCGCAGGCCGTGCACCCCGGCTACGGGTTCCTCTCCGAGGACGCCGACTTCGCCGAGATCTGCGCCGACAACGGGCTGACCTTCATCGGCCCACCACCGGCGGTGATGGCGGCGCTGGCCGACAAATCCTCGGCGCGCGCCCTGATGAGCCGCGCCGGCCTGCCGCTGCCGGCGGGCAGCGTCGCGCCGGTGCCGACCGTCGCGGCGGCGACCGAGGTGGCCGACGCCGTCGGCTACCCGGTGATCGTGAAGGCCGCCGCCGGGGGCGGCGGCCGGGGAATGGCCGTCGCGCATACCCCGGACGAGCTACCCCGGGTGTACGCCCGCACCCGCGCCGCCGCGCAGGCCGCGTTCGGCGACGACCGGGTGTACGTCGAGCGGTACCTCACCGAGGCCCGGCACGTCGAGGTGCAGGTGCTCTGCGACTCGCACGGCAACGGCGTGCACCTGGGCACCCGGGACTGCTCGGTGCAACGCCGGCACCAGAAGCTGGTGGAGGAGGCGCCCGCGCCGGCGCTGCCCACCGGTGTCCTCGACGCCATCGCGGACACCGCGCTGCGCGGCGCGCTCGAGGTCGGCTTCGTCGGCGCGGGCACGCTGGAGTTCCTGGTCGACGCCGAGGAACGGTTCCACTTCCTGGAGATCAACTGTCGGATCCAGGTGGAGCACCCGGTCACCGAGATGGTCACCGGCATCGACCTGGTGCACGAGCAGCTGCACATCGCCGCCGGGGTGCCGCTGCGCTGGCGGCAGGAGGAGATCCGCCTGCACGGCGTCGCCGTGGAATGCCGGGTCAACACCGAGGACCCCGAACGCGGCTTCGCACCGACCCCCGGCCGGTTGGAGCGGTTCACCCCGCCCGGCGGCCCGTTCACCCGGGTCGACACCCACGCCAGTGCCGGCTACGTGGTCGGCCCCTGGTACGACTCGCTGCTGGCCAAGGTGATCGTCTGGGCGCCCGACCGGGAGTTGGCGCTCAACCGGCTCGAACGCGCCCTGGAGGAGTTCGACATCGCCGGGCCGGGCGTGCGCACCACCATCCCGTTCGTCCGGCGGGTGCTCGACGACGCCGCCTTCCGCAAGGGCCGCTACACCACCGGCCTGGTCGACCGCCTGCTCGCCGCGCCCGGACCGGCGCCCGCGCAGCGCTCGACGCCCACCCCCGCACCCCGCCCCGCGCCCGCCGCGGAGCCCGACGTACCCAACCGGAGGAACCGATGACCGTCACCCATGGTCGACCGCTGACCGCCGAGATCACCGACATCCTGGTGGCGCACTGCGGACTCGACGCCGACGTCGCGGCGCGGGCGCCCGCCGCGTCGCTGGAGGAACTGGGCATGGACTCGCTGGCCCTGCTGGAGTTGTCCGCGGTCGTCGCCGACCGGTGGCAGGTGGCGATCCCCGAGCAGGCCGGGCAGCTGAGCATCCCGGCGGTCGCCGACCTGGTCGCCCGCCGCGCCGACCCGCCCGGGCACACCGAGAACGGCGTGTTCATTGACGCGCCGCTGCCGCTGGTGTGGGAGGTCACCAACGACGTGGCGAACTGGACCGAGCTGTTCACCGAGTACGCGGTGGTGGAGATCCTGCACCGCGACGGCCACACCGTGCGGTTCCGGCTGACCATGTACCCCGACGAGAACGGGGTGGCGTGGAGCTGGGTCAGCGAACGCACCGCCGACCCGGTGAGCCGCCAGGTGCGGGCGCACCGCGTGGAGACCGGGCCGTTCGAGTACATGCGGATCCACTGGCGCTACACGGAGGACTCCGGCGGCACCCGCATGACGTGGACCCAGGACTTCGCGATGAAGCCGACCGCGCCGGTGGACAACGCCGCCATGACCGAACGGATCAACACCAACAGCGTCATCCAACTCGCGGTGATCAAGGACCGGGTGGAGCGGATCGCCCGGGAGCGCGCCGAGCAGGACGGTCCGACGGCCGGCGACGAGTCGACGGAGGCCGGCGATGAGTGACGTGAGCACCAGGCCGATCGCCGCGCAGGACGTACCCGCCGACCGTCGGCGCGGTGGTGAGCTGCGGGTGCTGCTCGGCCCCCGCACCGTCGGCAGCACCTCCGGTTTCCTCGGGGTGGCGAGGCTCGCTCCGGGGGAGCGCATCGCCGAGCACTACCACCCGTACAGCGAGGAGTTCCTGTACGTGTCCCGCGGCGCGATCACCGTCGACCTGGACGACCAGCCGACCCTGCTGGCCGCCGGCGAGGCGCTGTTCGTACCGGTCAACGTGCGACACCGGCTGCGCAACACCGGCGTCGAGCCGGCCGAGGTGGTCTTCCACCTGGGTCCGCTGGCACCCCGCCCGGAGCTGGGGCACGTCGACACCGAACTGGCCGAACAGCGGGGCGGATCATGACCGGGCGCCGTACGGTGGTGACCGGCGTCGGGGTGGTCGCCCCCGGCGGCGCCAGCCGGGACCGCTTCTGGAAGACCATCACCGAGGGGCGTACGGCCACCCGGCGGATCAGCTTCTTCGACCCGTCGCCGTTCCGCTCCCAGATCGCCGCCGAGTGTGACTTCGACCCGGTCGCCGCCGGACTCACCGATGCGGAGCGGCACCGCGCCGACCGGTACGTGCAGTTCGCGCTGGCCTGCTCCGCGGAGGCGGTCGCCGACGCGCAGCTGGTGCTCACCGACGCCGAGCGGGACCGGGCCGGGGTGGTGCTCGGCACGGCCGTGGGCGGCACGATGGCCCTGGAACAGGAGTACGTCACCGTCAGCGACCACGGCCGGCGATGGCTGGTCGACGCGTCGCGCGGCGGACCGTACCTGTATCAGGCACTGGTGCCCAGCAGCCTGGCCGCGGACGTGGCGTGCCGGCACGGGCTGCACGGCCCCGCGCAGGTCGTCTCCACCGGCTGCACCTCGGGCATCGACGCCATCGGCTACGCCCACCAGTTGATCGTGGACGGTGAGGCGGACGTGGTGCTGGCCGGCGCGGCCGACTCGCCCATCTCACCGGTCACCGTCGCCTCGTTCGACGCGATCAGGGCGACCAGCCCGGACAACGACGATCCGGCGCACGCCTCCCGCCCCTTCGACGCCGACCGGCACGGGTTCGTGCTGGCCGAGGGCGCGGCCGTGCTGGTGCTGGAGGAGGCCGGGCGCGCCCGGCGGCGCGGCGCGCACATCTACTGCGAGGTCGCCGGCTACGCCAGCCGCAGCAACGGCTATCACATGACCGGGCTGCGCCCGGACGGACTGGAGATGGGCCTCGCCGTCACCGACGCGCTGCGACAGGGCCGGATCGCACCCGAGCAGGTCTCCTACATCAGCGCGCACGGCTCGGGCACGAGGCAGAACGACCGGCACGAGACGGCCGCGTTCAAGCGGGCGCTGGGCCAGTCCGCGTACCGGGTGCCGATCAGCTCGATCAAGTCGATGGTGGGGCACTCGCTCGGCGCGATCGGGTCGATCGAGATGGCGGCGTGTGCCCTCGCCATCGAGTTCGGGGTGGTGCCGCCGACGGCCAACTGGAGCACCCGGGATCCGGAGTGCGACCTGGACTACGTACCGAACGAGGCGCGGGAGGTCCCGGTGGACGTGGCGCTGTCGGTGGGCAGCGGTTTCGGTGGTTTCCAGTCGGCGATGGTGTTCCGCCGGTTGCCGCCGGCGGTGGCGGCGTGACCGGCCGGCTCGGGCATCCGGCGGTGACCGGATGACGGCCCGGGCCGTGGTGACCGGCATCGGCGTGGTCGCGCCCAGCGGCGTCGGCGCCGACGCGCACTGGCGCACCGTGCTGACCGGCACCCGCCGCACAGGGCCGATCACCCTGTTCGACCCGGCCGGCTACCCGACCCGCTACGGCGGGCAGGTGCCCGACTTCACCGCCGAGTCCTACGCCGACAGCCGGCAACTGGTGCAGACCGACCGGTGGACGCACCTCGGCTTCGCCGCCACCCGGCTCGCGTTGGCCGACGCCGGCCTGCCCGAGCGGGCCCCCGACCCGTACGGCTACGCGGTGACCCTGGCCAGCTCGTCCGGGGGCAACCTGTTCGGCCAGCGTGAGCTGCAACGACTCTGGGGTGGCAGCTCACGCACCGTCGGGGCGTACCAGTCGATCGCCTGGTTCTACGCCGCCAGCGTCGGGCAGCTCTCCATCCATCACCAGTTCAAGGGCCCGAGTGGCGTACTGGTCGCGGAGACGGCCGGAGGGTTGGACAGCCTGGCGCACGCCGCCCGCGCGGTGCGTCGGGGCACCCCGGTGGTGATCGCCGGGGCCACCGAGTGCCCGCTGAGCCCGTACGCGCTGGCCTGCCAACTGCGCTCCGGGCTGCTCAGCGACGTCGCCGACCCGCAGCGGGCGTACCGGCCGTTCGACGCCACGGCCAGCGGCTACCTGCCGGCGGAGGGCGGCGCCGTGTTCGTGGTGGAGGAGATGGGACACGCGGTGGCACGGGGAGCCCGGATCTACGGCGAGGTGAGTGGGTGGGGCTCCACCCACGACGCCGCGCACACCACGGCGGACAGTGCCGGCGACGTGGGGCAGTACGCGCGGGCGATGCGGCTGGCCCTGGACCGGGCCGGCGTGGCGGCGGCCGGGATCGACGTGGTGCTGCCCGACGCGCTGGGCGTGCCCCGCTACGACCGCAGCGAGGCCGAGGCGCTGCGGGCGGTGTTCGCCGACCGTCCGCCGCCGGTGACCACGCCCAAGCCGCTGACCGGACGGGCACACCAGGGCGGGTCGGCGCTGGACGTGGCCACCGCGCTGCTCGCCTTCGCGCACGACACCCTGCCCGCGTCCGCCGGCCCGGACGAGGTGGCCGACGGATGTGAGCTGGACTTCCTCCGCGAACACCGCCGGCCGCGCAGCCGGCTCGCGCTGGTCTGCGCGCGCGGATTCGACGGGTTCAACAGCGCGCTGGTCCTGCGCGGGGCAGCGCCGACGAGGAAAGAGACGCCATGACCGAACAACGGGCCCGGGTGGTCTTCCTGGTGCGGGTGCCGGTGCCGCGCACCGAACAGTTCCTCGCCGCGTACGAAGAGGTGCGGCACCTGGTCGCCGACGGTGTGCCGGGGCACCTGGTCGACCAGGTCTGCCGCTCGTCGACCGACCCGGAGCAGTGGCTGATCACCAGCGAGTGGGCCACCCTCGCGGACTTCGAGAACTGGGAGCGCACTCCCGAGCACCGGGACCTGGTGCGCCCGATGCGGGAGTGCTTCACCGACGCCCGCTCGCTGCGCTTCCACATCCACGCCCAGACGCCGGAGCTCGCGATCGCGCCGGCACCGTCGGGGTGATCCCGCTAGCGGTGGCCGACATGCTCGCGCTGTCGCCGCCGGCATGATCGCGCTCGATCCATGATGTAGTGGCCTCGCCCTCGGGTGGAGGCCACTATTTCGTGGTACGAGCATGATCTCGCCTCGCGCCCGCCGGCGGTGCTTCCACGCACTCGTCCTGTGCTCGCACACCTCCCGGCACGGGCATCCAGCTGGCACGCACCCCTGCCCGTGCTGCCGTCCGGAGGATCCCGTTGAGGCCCTCCTCGAACGGCAGGTCGTCGTCCCACCGGGTGTCGTCGAGATGGCCGGAGGCGTTGAGGGTCGGGTAGGCGTCGGCGCTGGTGGCGACATGCTCGCGGGCCGTGGCTCTCGCGTCGGGGCTCATGCTCTGGAGTCAGGTGGCTTCGGTGAGGGCGGCATCGATGACGTCGTTCGCAGCGTTCGTGTGGTCATGGCGAGCTGAAGGCCACGGCAGCCGCCGCGCACGAGTGCCTTTTGCAGGAACTCCGTACGGGCCAGGACGTTGGGTCCGAGCATGGGGCGTCCGACCAGCCGTGGTGCCCAGGGATGGCTCAGCATGGCACCGCGCCAGCCGAACGAGGACGCGGATGTCCTCCAGCCAGTCGTCGGTCACATCCGGAACCTGTAGCCAAATCGACGGTGGGGCAGGGCAGGGTCCATCGTGCGCAACCAGGCATTTCTCGCAGATCCGACCGGTTCTGCCGCACCCGCATGAGGTGCCGGTGACGGTGGGCACCGGTATGTGGCAATCGGTCCGGGCGCTCAATTTGATCTAGCCATTTGCATCTAGCGATGTTCCGCGCGGCTGTCGTAGGGTTCCCGCAGCACCCGAAAAGATGTCCACAAAATGGCTTCTATGCCCTGCTTTGCGCTGCGCGTCGATCGGTGGGGGCAATGGATGATTCTGCAGGAAACGTTACGGTGAGCGACCCCGGTTGGGTGGACGAAGTGCTGTTTGCCGGCCGTCCGACCGACATGTGTCTCCGACTGCCCGAGCCCATCGACCGGGCCACCCTGCACCAGCTCGTCACCGCCGCGCAGGACCGGCTCAGCGCGGCCGGACTGCGCCCCGGCGGCGCCGCCGCGCTGCGGATGCCGCCCTCGTTGGCGTACGTGGTGAATCTCCTCGCGACGTGGCGCGCAGGGGCGCAGGCGATCCTGCTCGACCACCGGCTCACCGACCACGAGGTGGACCGGGCGCTGGTCCGGCTCACCCCGCAGGTGGTGGTCGCGCCGTTGCGGACCGGCGCCGGCGCGTTGAAGGTCTTCGTCGACGTCACCGAGAGCATCACCCGGTACGCCGACCGCCCGGCGGTCAGCGGCCACGCCGTGATCCAGCTCAGCTCCGGCTCCACCGGACCGTCCAAGGTGATCGGTCGCACCGCCGCCGACCTGGTCGCCGAGGTGCGCCGCTACACCCGCATCGACGGGGTGGCGCTGCCCGGCGAGCGGATCATCCTGCTGCCGTCGATGGTGCACGTACTCGGCCTGGTCGGCGGGCTGCTCTACGGCCTGCACGCCAGCGTCGAGCTGGTGCCGCCGCAGCGGCTCAGCGGGGACGCCGTGCTGGCCGCGATCGACGCCGAACCGACGCCGGCCACCGTGCTGGGCGTACCGTTCCACATCGGACTGCTCGCCTCCACCCGGCCTGCCGGCCCGCTGCCCCAGCTTCGGCGGATGACCACCGGCGGCGAGCTGGTGCCGGCCGCGGTGGCCAACGCCTTCACCGACCGGTACGGGGTGCCGCTGGGCAACATGTACGGGATGACCGAGGTCGGGGTGATCGGCACCGACCTGCACGGATCGCACCGACCGTCGATCGCTCCGGCCCCCGGCATCGAGGTCCGCGAGTCCGGTGGTGAGTTGTGGGTCTCCTGCCCGGCGTCGCCGTACGTGGGGTCGAGCGACCCGACGCGCTGGGCCGACGGCTGGTTGCACACCCGCGACGCCGGCACGGTCGATGAGGTCACCGGCCTGGTCACCGTGCGCGGCCGACTCGACTCGCAGGTGTCCGTCGGCGGCCTGAAGGTCGACCTGACCGAGGTGGAGAGCACCGTCGCCGAGCTGCCCGGGGTGGCCGCCGCGGTGGTGGTCTGGGACGACGGCATCACCGCGTACGTGCAACCCGACGGCCCGCTGTCCGAGGAGGTCCTGGACAAGCTTCTCGCCGAACGGTTGGCCGGCTACAAACGGCCCCGCGTGCTGCGGCTGCTCGACCAGTTGCCCCGCACCACCACCGGCAAGCTGGTCCGCTCGACCGACGCGCTGCGGTCGGCGGCCACGCCGTGACCGGCCCCCTGCACCACCTCGACGTCGACCTGCGTCCCCGCGCGCACCGCGACCGCTGCGACGAGATCCCCACCCAGCTCCGGATGCCCGACCCACAGTGTCTCGTCGCCCGGCACGGGCCGCAGCGGCAGCCCGGGCGGGGGCATCAGCCGGCGCAGCCCGCCGTCTCGCAACCCGAGCCCGAGCGCCTTGCCGACCGCCTCCTTCGCCGTCCACAGCCGCAGGAAGTCAACCCCTCGTTCGGCCTCGGGCCGCCCGGCCAGCCAGGTCAGCTCGGCTGCGGCAAACCAGCGGCCGGCCAGCGCGAGAGCGGGCACCGGGCGGATCCGCTCCACGTCCACCCCGACCGGGCCGGCGAGGCGGACGGCGACCACCACGATTCCGGGGCAGCGGCTGACGCTGACCGGCAGGTTCACCCGCTCGTCGACCCGGACGACCGGCCTCCCACCGGGGTCGTGCGTCAGCACCAGCTCGTTCCCGGCGCGACCGAGCAGCGCGCTGCCCGCCCGCCGCAGCAGCGAGACGGCCGGATCCGGCGGACCGCCGGCGTCCCGGCCGACCCACACGTACACGGTGTCCCGACCGGGCACCGTCAGCTGGACCACCCAGAGAGGGTAACCATGAGAGCCGAGGTCCGTGCCTTCGTCGTCGAGCAGCTCGCCGACATGAACTACGACGTCGAGGGGATCGACGACGACACCACACTCGGCCCGTCCGGCGTCGACCTGGAGTCGCTCGCCCTGGCCGACCTGTCCGTCCGCGTCGAGGACCGCTACGGCGTGACCTTCGCCGACGACGAGTCGGAGAAGCTGGCGCTGATGACGGTCGGTGAGTTCACCACCATGGTCGCCGGCCGCGTCGCCGAGGCGACGAGCGACCACGCCTGATGGCCGGTCAGCCCGACCTGGGGCGAGCTGACCTGCTGACGATGCTCGCCGAACTCACCGCGAAACCGGCCGCCGAGGTGCCCGACCGGATCGGCTCGATGGAACTCGCCTGGCTGGTACACCTCGTCGAGCAGCGCTACGAGCGGCGCCTCGACCTCACCGACGACGACCTGGCCGGCATCCGTACCGTCGACGACGCCCTGGCGGTGTTCCGGGCGTCGTTGACCGCTCCCGCTGATGGCTGAGCCGCGCGTCGTCCAGCTCACCGGCGTACACGCGGTCAGCGCCCTCGGCCGTGGCGCGCAGGCGCAGCTGGCCGGCACGCCGGCCTTCGGGCCGGTCCGCCGCTTCGACACGACCGCCCGCCGGGTCACCGTGGCGGCCACGCTGCCCGACGCCGGTACGCTCGCCGACGAGCTGGCCGCCGCGATCGACGCGGCCTGCCGGGTGGCCGGCCTGGATGCCGCGCGGCGGACCGGGTGCGCGCTGCTGCTCGCGGTGCACGGCGGCCCCGCCGCCTCGGCGCTCGCCGACCAGCTGGCCGTCCGGTGTGGACTGGGTGGTCGTACCCGGGTCTACACCAGCGCCTGCGTGTCGGCGAGCACGGCGGTCGCCGACGCCGCCACCCTGATCACCAGGGGTGACGTCGACCGGGTGGTGGTGGCCGCCGGCTACCTGGTGGAGCCGGACCAGTTCGCGCTCTTCGACGCCGGGAGGGCGCTCGCCGACGACGGGGCGGTCCGCCCGTTCAGCACCCGCCGCCGTGGTCTGCTGCTCGGCGACGGGGTGGCCGCCGTGGTCCTCGAATCCCGCGCGGAGACTCGGCGCGGCGTCGAGCCGGTGGCGACCGTGGCGGGCTGGGGGCGCGCCGGGGACGCGTTCCACCCGTGCCAACCGGACCCGACCGGCGCCGGGCTGGCCCGCGCGATCGGCGCGGCGTTGCGCCGGGCCGGTCTGCCACCGCAAGCCGTCGGGTACGTCAACGCCAACGCCACCGGCACCGCGCAGAGCGACGCCGCCGAGGCGGCGGCGTTGCGGCAGGCCCTCGACGGGTACGCCGGGCAGGTGCCGATCAGCTCCACGAAGGCGCTGCACGGGCACGCGTTGGAGGCGTCCGGGCTGCTCGAACTGGTGGTCACGGCCCTGGCGCTGCGACACGGGGAGCTGCCGGTCAACGCCGGCTGGGCGGGCCCCGACGAGGCGTGCCCCCTCAACGTCATCCTCGAACACCCGCGACGCGCGACGGCGACGCACGCCCTGACGCTGAACGCCGCCTTCGGCGGCGCCAACACGGCCTTGCTGGTCGGCACCCCGTGACCGCCACCGACAGCCCGCGATCTTGCACTTTCTGTCCCGACGAATCCGGCGAAACACGTGAACCATCGACAGAAACCGCAAGATCGGCGCGGGAGGGAGTGCGCGAGGGAGCGGAGGAGCTTGCTCGGGCTAGGTGGCCGGAGGGTGGGGACGGGGACGTGCCGGGGGTTCCCGGGTTCGTTCTCTCGGGGTTCGCTCCGGTCGTGGTGGCTGTCGCGGAGCGGTGTCTGCGGCGACGGTACGGGACGGGGCCGGTGCCGTCGCAGACCCGGACCGGGGTCGTGCTGGTCAGTGCCAGCGGCGATCTCGTCAGCGCCGAGCACGTGCGGGAGACCGTCGAGTCCGGTGGGCGGGTCGGGCCGCTGTTCTTCTTCCAGTCCGTGCCCAACAGCGTCGCCGGGCACATCGCGGCCCGCTGGGGGCTGCGCGGTCCGGTGGTCTGCCTGAGCCCGACCGGCGACCCGTACGCCGACGGCGTCGCCGAGGCGGACCTGCTGCGGTACGACGGCGACGCCGACGAGGTGTTGCTGATCCTGATCGAACAGGCGCCCGACACGCCCACCGAGGCGGTCGCGGTGCTGCTGGGTGGAGGAGCACAACCATGAGGACAAGGGGACTGCGCGGCGCGTTGGCCGCCGACACCGAGCTGGGGGCGGGCAACATGCTGGCCCGGGTGCTGGCGCACGGCGCCGACCCGGACGGACCCGGGTTGACCTTCGACACCGCCGTCGACGGGCACCCGGCGGAGGCGCCGCTCACGCTGGGCGGGCTCGACGAGCGGGTCGCCGCCCGTGCTGCCTGGCTGCACGAACGCGGGGTACGCCCGCGCGACCCGGTCGCCGTGTGGGCCACCGCCGCCGCCGACATGGTGCTCAGCTTCCTGGCGCTGGCCCGGCTCGGCGCGATCCCGGCGCTGATGAACGGCAGGCTGCGCCCGGAGATCGCCGCCGAGTACATCCGCCGGCTGCGGGGCGTGGGTGTGCTCGCCGACGACGCGCACACCGCGCTGCTGGCCGGGCACGACCTCGGCGTACCGCTGCTCGGCACCCCGGCCCAGGCCGGCGCGGGCGACCCGGCCGCCGCGCCGGCGCACTACCGGCACCACCCCGACGACCCGATCGTCATCACCCACACCTCCGGGACCACCGGCGTGCCCAAGGCGGTGCTGCACTCGCACGCCAGTCTCTTCGCCGCCACCCGGCACCTGCTCACCATGCCGCAGGCGCAGGGCACCAGCCGCATCCTCAACGCGCTGCCCGCCCCGCACACCGCCACCGTGCTGATGGTCAACCAGGCGCTGGGCAACCGGGCGCAGATGTACCTGCTGTCTGAGCAGGGCGGCGAGCGGGTGCTCGACGCGATCCAGCGGTGGCGCCCGGACGGGGTGTTCGGCTTCTCGGTCACCTGGGCCGAGCTGGCCCGCTTCGACCTGTCCGGGTACGACCTGGACTCGGTGCGGCTGTGGTTCAACACCGGCGACGCCTCGCACGAACCGCACATCCGTCGCCTGGTCGCGGTCGGCTCCCGGGACACCGTCACCCGCGACGGGGTGGTGCGGGTGCCCGGTTCGGTCTTCATCGACGGGCTGGGTTCCAGCGAGATGGGGCACTCGATGTTCCACATCACCCACCGCGCCGACACCGACCGGTACGGCCGCTGCATCGGCCGGCCGTACGAGTTCACCCGGGTCGCGGTGCTCGACGCCGACGGTGAGCCGGTGCCGGTCGGCGAGGTGGGTTTCCTGGGCATCGACTCGCCGTCGTTGTTCCGCGGCTACTGGAACGACTCGGCCACCACCTACCGGTTCCGTCAGCGCGGCTGGTATCTCACCGGCGATCTGGTCCGCGCCGACGCCGACGGCCGCTACTACCACCTGGACCGGGCGGTGGACTCGGTCGACGCCGGCGACGGGCGGCGGTACTACACGGCGCTGTCCGAGGAGCGGATCCTCGCGGCCTGCCCGGACGTCACCGACTGCACGGTGGTGATCGTCGCCGAGGCCGGCCGGGTGGTCACCGACGTGCTGCTGGAGCTGACCACCGGCGCCGACGAGGGCGAGGACCGCACCGAACGGGTCCGCGCCGCGCTCGGCCCGGACGTCGGCGCGACGCTGCGTCGGGTGGTGCCGGTACGCTCCGCCGACATCCCGGTCACCGTGACCGGTAAGGTCCGCAAGGTCGCCCTGCGCGAGCGCTACCTCACCGAGGCGTCGTGGTGAGCGGGCGAACCGGAGCGTCGTCGTGAGCGGGCGAACCGGAGCGTCGTGGTGAGCGGGCGAACCGGAGCGTCGTCGTGACCGCCCTGATCACCGGGATGGGTCTGTTCACGCCGGCCGGTCGGGGCGTCGAGGAGACCTTCGACGCGCTGACCACCGGCCGGTCCGGGCTGACCCGCCCGCCCGAGGGGCATCCGGCACGGGACTCGTTGGAGGTCGCCGGCCTGCTGCCCGACATCGACCCGCGCACCGTCGCGTCCGGGCCAGAGACCCGGGTGCTGGACCGGATCGTGGTGCTCGCGTTGCTCGCCGCCGCCGACGCGCTCGCCGACGCGGGCATCGAGGTGGGCCGCGACGTCGACCCCGAGCGGATCGGGGTGATCGTCGGTGGGGTCGGCGGGATGGCCACCCTGGAGGCGCAGGTGCTGGCCCGCGCGGCCCGGGGGCGCGCGGCGGTCAGCCCGTACCTGCTCACCGGCATCCTGCCGAACATGCCGGCGGCGCGGATCGCCATCGCGCACGGCATCCGGGGCTACAGCTCGTCGGTCGGCACCGCCTGCGCGTCCGGTGCGCAGGCGGTCGCCGACGCGGTGCGGCTGATCGCCACCGGGGAGGCCGACGTGGTGCTCTGCGGGGCCAGCGAGGCGCCGCTGTTCCCGACCTTCGCCGACACGTTCGGCAACGCGCGGGCGCTGGCCCGCGCCGGCGCCGATCCGGCTCGCGCGAGCCGGCCGTTCGACACCTCGCGCAGCGGGTTCGTGCTGGCCGAGGGTGCCGCGTTGCTGGTCCTCGAACGCGCCGAGCACGCCGAGGCGCGTGGCGTCACCGGGTACGCCGAGGTGGCCGGGTTCGGGGCGACCACCGACGCGTACCACCCGACGGCGCCGCGCCCGGACGGCGCCGGCGCGGCGGCGTGCATCCGGCGCGCGCTATGCAGCGCGGGCGTGCCCGCCGCGGCGGTCGGCTACGTCAACGCGCACGGCACCGGTACGAAGCTCGGCGACATCGCGGAGACCATCGCCCTCGCCGACGTCTTCGGTGCCGGTGGTGTGCCGGTCAGCTCCACCAAGGCGCTCACCGGCCACCTGCTCGGCGCCTCCGGGGTGCTGGAGGCGGCGGCCACCGCGCTGGCGCTCGGTCGGGGGCTGCTGCCACCGACGTACCACCTCGACGACCCGGACCCGGCCTGCCCGGCGGACCACATCCGTGGCGCGCCCCGCAAGGCCGACCCGGAGTACGCGGTGACCAACTCGTTCGGGTTCGGCGGCCAGAACGTGAGCCTGCTGCTCGCGCGGGTCGCCGAGCCGAGGGGGTGATCGACGCGGCATCCCGGGCGGGGCGCCCGGACGGCAACACGGGGGGAACCGTGGGAAGGGTTTCAGGGGACATGGACATCCGTGGTATCGACCACATCGAACTCTACGTGGGGGACGCCCGGCAGGCGGCCTTCTATTTCAGCACCGCCGTCGGCTTCCAGGTGTGCGGGCAGGGTGGCCCGGAGACCGGGCTGGAGGGGCAGCGTTCGTTGCTGCTCTGCCACGGTGACATCCGGCTGGTGCTCACCTCCGGTTTGAGCGCCGAGCATCCGGCGGCGCGGTACGTGCAGCGGCACGGCGACGGCATCGCGGTGGTCGCCGTCGAGGTCGACGACGTCGCGGCCGCGTACGCCGAGCTGCTGGCCCGGGGTGCGACCGGGGTGACGCCGCCGACCACCCGCACCGGCGCGGACGCCGAGGTGGTGACCGCCGAGGTGGACGGCTTCGCCGACGTGCGGCACCGCCTGGTGCAGCGCAGCGGCGAGGGGGGCGACTTCCTGCCCGGCGCGATCACACCCGGACCGGCCACGATGCACCGTCATCCGCCGGTGCTCGCCGAGGTCGACCACCTGGCGGTCTGCGTGCCACCGGGGCAGCTCGACGAGACGGTCCGGCACTTCGAGCGGCTGTTCGACTTCACGCAGATCTTCGAGGAGTACATCGAGGTCGACGGGCAGGGGATGAACTCCAAGGTGGTGCAGAGCCCGTCCGGGCGGGTCACCGTGGTGCTGCTGGAACCGGATCGGGCCCGCCGTCCGGGCCAGATCGACGCGTTCCTCGACCAGCACGCCGGCGGTGGGGTGCAGCACCTGGGGCTGCGGACCGACGACATCGTCGCCGCCGTGGAGGAGCTGGGTCGGCGTGGGGTGCGGTTCGCCGGCACCCCCGGCAGCTACTACGACGCCCTGGAGGCACGGGTCGGCCCGGTGGACGCGCCCCTGGACCGGCTGCGCGAGCTGGGCGTCCTGGTCGACTCCGACCACGACGGTCAGCTGTTGCAGATCTTCGCCGAGTCGATGCACGTGCGCCGCACGCTCTTTCTGGAGCTGATCGAGCGGCGCGGCGCACGGGGCTTCGGCAGCGGCAACATCAAGGCGCTCTACGAGGCCAAGGAGCGGGAGCTGGCCGCGGTGGCGGCCACACCACAGGGGGTGGGGGCATGACCGCGACCGGGTACGAACCGACGCTGACCGCCGAGGAGCAGGCGCTGCTCCCGTCCGACGACGATGTGCGGCACTACGCCGAGCACGGCTGGTACCTGTCGGGGAAGCTGTTCACCGACGACGAGGTGGACGCCCTCGCCGCGGCCACCCAGCGCTACTACGACGGCGAACGGGACCGTCGGCTGCCGGTCCGGCCGCCGAAGCTCGCCTACTGGGAGCCGTCCAAGGGGTCGGTGCAGCGGCACAACGACTACGTCCACCACGAGCACGACGGGCTCGGCGCGATCCTGCGCAAGCCGCTGATCGGCGCGGTCGCCGCCCGGCTCGCCCAGGCCGACGAGATTCGCGTCTTCCAGTCCACGCTGATCTACAAGCCGCCGATCTCCGGCGAGCCGAGCAACATCGTGCCCTGGCACTTCGACAAGCACTACTGGGCGTCCTCGTCGTCGGACACGATGCTCACCGCGTTCATCCCCTTCCACGACTGCGGGGAGGAGATGGGCACGATCACCATGGTCGACGGCTCGCACCGGTGGCGGGAGATCGGCGCCGACGACACCGTGGTGCGGCACTTCGCCGACCGGGACCGCGGCCAGCTGGAGGAGATGCTGGCCGAGAACGCCGCGTACAACGGCGCGGAGATCCGCAAGATCCCCATGGTGATTCCCAAGGGGCACATGAGTTTCCACCACTGCCGCATCTACCACGGCAGCGGTCCCAATGTCAGCGGACGCCCCCGGCAGGCGATCTCGCTGCACCTGCAGGACGGCGACAACACCTGGCGGGCGTACCCGCTCTCCGACGGCACCCTCGCCTCGTACAACCACG
Organism: Micromonospora sp. WMMD710; assembly: GCF_029626045.1. NCBI lineage: Bacteria > Bacillati > Actinomycetota > Actinomycetes > Micromonosporales > Micromonosporaceae > Micromonospora > Micromonospora sp. WMMD710. The sequence goes on from NZ_JARUBD010000001.1 coordinate 1,799,021, forward strand.
ACGTGCTGGTCCGCCGCACCCACGACGGACGGCCCGACTACGCGGACCCCGACTACTGCCCGGTCATCTGGCGCGACCGCGCCCAGCAGGGAGGCTGACAATGTCACGGTACGACTGGGGTAAGACGCACCCGGGGATCGAGCGGCTGGAGCGGGCGGTGACCGACCGGCGCGACGTCGTGGTCAAGCACCCCCTCTACGCCAACCTGGACACCCACGAGGCGCTGGTCACCTTCATGCAGCACCACGTCTTCGCGGTGTGGGACTTCATGTCCCTGCTGAAGTCGCTGCAACGGCAGCTCACCTGCGTCACCGTGCCGTGGATCCCGACCGGCCCGACCGGCAGCCGCCGCCTCATCAACGACATCGTGATGGTGGAGGAGAGCGACGAGTTGGGCGAGGGCTACATCAGCCACTTCGAGCTGTACGTGCAGGGCATGGCCGAGGCCGGCGCGGACACCACCGCCGTGGACGCCCTCATCGACCTGTTGCGCGCCGGCCGACCGGTCACCGACGCGCTCGCCGAGGCCGGGGTGCCGGAAGCGTCGGCCGCGTTCGCCGCCACCACCTGGCGGATCATCGAATCCACCCCGGTGCACTGCCAGGCGGCGGCCTTCGCGTTCGGCCGCGAGGACCTCATCCCGGACATGTTCACCCAGGTCGTCGCCGTCAACGAGCGCAGCAACCGGCTGCACACGTTCGTCGACTACCTGGAGCGGCACATCGAGGTCGACGGCGAACAGCACACCCCGATGGCCATGCAGATGCTCGCCGACCTGTGCGGCGACGACGACACCAAGTGGCAGGAGTGCGCCGACACGGTCAACACCGCCCTCGCCGCCCGTGCCCGGCTCTGGGACGACATCCTGGCCGCCATCAAGGGTCCGGCGTGACCGACGCCGATCCGGTCCGGCTCTACCGCACGGTCCGGCTGATCCGCCGGTTCGAGGAACGTGCGGTGGAGCTGGTCCACGGCGGGCAGATCGTCGGCGGCATCCACCCGTACCTCGGTCAGGAGGGGATCGCCGCCGGCGTCTGCGCCGCCCTGGGTGCCGACGACGTGGTCGCCGGCACCCACCGCGGGCACGGGCACGTGCTGGCCCGGGGCGCGGACCCGGCCCGGATGCTCGCCGAGCTATGCGGACGGGTCACCGGCCTCAACGCCGGCCGGGGCGGCTCGATGCACGCCGCCGACTTCAGCCTCGGCGTGCTCGGCGCCAACGCGATCGTCGGCGCCTCCGGGGCGATCATCACCGGCGCGGTCTGGGGCCGGCGACGGCAGGGCCGCGACACCGTCGGGGTGAGCTTCTTCGGCGACGGCGCGGTCAACGAGGGGATGCTGCTGGAGGCGTTCAACCTGGCCGCGCTCTGGCGGGTGCCGGTGCTGTTCGTCTGCGAGAACAACGGCTACGCGACCACCATGCCGATCGCCGGCGCGGTGGCCGGCAGCATCGCGGGCCGGGCCGCCGCGTTCGGCATCCCGGCCGCCCGAGTCGACGGCCAGGACCCCGAGACGGTACGCGCCGCCGCGGCCGCCGCCGTCGACCGGATGCGCGCCGGCGGCGGCCCCGAGCTGATCGAGGCCCGCACCTACCGCTTCGACGCCCACCACACCTTCGAACACGCGGTACGCCTCGACTACCGCCCACCCGACGAGGTGACCCGGGGCCGAGCCCGGGATCCGGTACGCATCCAGGGTGAACGCCTTCCCGACGCCGACCGTGCCGCCGTGGACGCCGAGGTCGAGGCGACCCTCGACGCGGCGGTGCGGTTCGCCCTGGACAGCCCGCGACCCGACCCGGCCGACGCCCTCGCGTACCTGTACGCCAGCGGCCTGACCGGCCGCACCGGAGGTGGTTGAGGTGCCCCGACTGTCGTACCGCCGCGCACTGACCCGGGCCCTCGCGGACGAGTTGGCCCGCGACGACGCGGTGTTCCTGCTCGGCGAGGACATCCAGGTCGGGGCGTCGATGGTGACCACCGGGCTGGCCAAGCGGTTCGGCGCCGACCGGGTCCGCGACACCCCGCTGTCGGAGCAGGCGTTCACCAGCTTCGCCACCGGGGCGGCGCTGGCCGGGCTGCGGCCGGTGATCGAGTTCCAGATCCCGTCGCTGCTGTTCCTGGTCTTCGAGCAGATCGTCAACCACGCCCACAAGTTCCCGCTGATGACCGGAGGGCAGTGCGCCGTGCCGGTCACCTACCTGGTGCCCGGTTCCGGATCGCGCACCGGGTGGGCCGGGCAGCACTCCGACCACCCGTACAGCCTCTTCGCCCACGTCGGCGTGGTCACCGTCGTGCCGGCCACCCCGGCCGACGCGTACGGGCTGCTGGTCACCGCGATCCGGCACGACGACCCGGTGGTGGTGTTCGCCCCGGCCGCCGCCATGGACGTCCGCGACGACGTGGACGACCTGGTGCCGGTGCCGCTGGGTCGGGGCCGCATCCACCGTTTCGGCGACGACGTGACCGTGGTCGCGGTCGGGCACCTGGTGCACGACGCGCTCGCGGTCGCCGAGGAACTGGCCGACCAGGTCTCGGTGGAGGTCTTCGACCCGCGCACCCTGTACCCGTTCGACATCGACGGTCTCACCGAGTCGGTGGCCCGCACCGGACGCCTCGTGGTGCTCGACGACGGCAACCGGTCCTGCGGGATCGCCGCCGAGATCATCGCCTCGGTGGTGGAGCGGGTCCGGCTGCTCGCCCCACCACGACGGGTTACCCGACCGGACGGGGCGGTGCTGCCGTTCGCCCCGGCACTGGACCGGGCGGTGCAACCCGGCCGGGACCAGCTCGCCACCGCCATCCACCTCACCATGAAGGACGGCTCATGATCGACCCGAACTACGCGTGGCCGGCCCCCGACCGGGCCTGGGCCGACCTGCCCGAGCCGGCCCGACGGGCCATGGTGGACAGCGGGGCAGCGGCCTGGGAGCAGGTCTTCCACGGCCGGGCCACCTACAACAAGCAGTGGCGGCTGGCCCGCCCCCCGGTCCTCGACGCGGACGCCTGGCGGGAGCTCAACGAGGTCTGCGACCGGCTCGCCCAGCTCGTCCTCGACGCCTGCCGGCGTCGGGCGGGCACCGCCGGTGAGCTGCGCCACCTGCTCGGCGTACCGGCGGGGGAGACCCGCCTGCTGGACGAGTCGGAGCCGCTCACCGAGGCGCTGCTGGCCGCGTATCGGCCCGATGTGATCTTCTCGGCCGGGGTGCCGAAGTTCGTCGAGTACAACATCGACAGCAGCCTCGGCGGCGGGTTCGACGCCGACACCGTCATCCAGCGGTTCGCGCGCCTCTACCGGGAGAGGGGCATCCTCGACGACCTGCCGGTGCGGGCCGCCCCGTCACTGCTGGACCAGCGTTTCGTGGCGATCCGCGAGGAGTTGCGGCTGCCCGACGGCGCCCGGGTGGCGCTGTTGATGGACTTCGACGCGGACTATCCGGGCCTGGACGACCCGCAGACGTTCATCCGGATCCTCGACCCCCTCGCCGTACGGGCCCGGGACTTCGGCATCGACCTGGTCATCGCCCCGGTGTCCAGCGCGACCCTGGACGACGACGACCGCCTCGTCGTCGACGGCGCGCCCGTCGACGCGCTGTTCCGGCTGTTCGTGCCCAACCGGGTCACCCCGACCGCCGGCCTGGACGCGGTTGCCGGGGCTCTCGCGGCCGGCACACTGCCGATGTTCGTGTCGGCGGCGGCGTGGCTGCTCGGCAACAAGACCACCTTCGCCTGGCTGTGGGAGGACGTGGACGGGCTGGCCGCCGACGACCAGACGCTGATCCGCCGCCACGTGCCGTACACGGTGCCGTTGACCGCCGCGGTGCTCGACCGGGCCATCGCCGGGCAGGCCGAGCTGGTGGCGAAGCCGGCCGACGGCTCCGCCGGTCACGGCGTGCTGCTCGGCCCGGAGCTGAGCCCGGCGGACTGGGCCGACGGCGTCCGCGCCGCCGTCGACGAGGGTGGCGCGATCCTGCAGGAGTACCTGCCGACCGACCGCGTGCCGATGGATTTCGTGCAGATCGAGACCGGTGAGACGGTGACGGCGGAGGTCCCGTACTCCCTGGCACCGTACCTGTTCGGCCGGACGGCCTCCGGCGGCCTGGCGAGGGTCGGCTACCCCGGCTGCGACGGCGTCCTCAACCTGGCCCACGGAGTCCTCCTGACCGGAATCCTCCTGCGCGACTGACCGGACCCGCGCCGACCCCGCGCCGGCCCCGGACGCCCCCCGGTTGATCATGAGGTTGCCGGCCTGCCACGCCGTGTTCGGCCCCGTCAAGCTCATGATCAACAGGGTCGGCGCGGGGTGGGTGCGGGGGTTAGCGTGGGGGTTGGTGGGTGGACAGGGCGCGGAGGGTTTCCGCGGTTGCGACGGCGTCGCTGCGGGCGCTGCCGTGGCGGCCGTCGGTGCTGTAGAGGGTCGGGTCGGCCGTCAGGGGATGGTCGGTGAGGTGCACGTGGATCGTGTGCAGGCGTTCGGCGAGAGCGGCCGTGTGTGCGGAGAGCCGTTGCATCCGTTCGTGCAGGCCCGGGCGTAGCGCCTCGGGGACCGCCGGGCTGTGCGAGACGTCGAACATGCCCACCGTGATCACATCCGCGCCGGCGTCCCGCAGCGCACCGATCATCGCGGTCAGCTCGGCGTCCACCGCGTCCGCGTCGTACGCCGGGTGGAACGCGTCGTTGCCGCCGCAGACCACCAGCGCCAGGTCCGGCTCGAAGGCCAGCGCCGCGGCGAGCTGACCGGCCCGCACCTGGTGCGCCCGCAGCCCGCGCCGACCCAGATTCCGGTACGCCAGCTCGGGGCGCACGGCGGTCAGTTCGGCGGCGATCCGGTCGGCCCACTGCACGTCGGGGTAGCCCGGTGTCGGCTCGCACATGCCCTCCACGACACTGTCGCCGAGCGCCACGAACCGCCGCCACGGGTGCCCGCGTAGCAGGTCGGCGGCCTCCCCGGGGCGGAGGCAGTACGGGTCCGTCGATTCGGTAAGCGTCGATGGCATGCCGGCACGCTAGCCGACCGCCGACCGCTCGGCCAGGCTCACCTCGGCCAGGTACACGCAGGTCCGTCCCTCGTGGGAGGAGTAGTAGCTGACCCACAACAGGTCGTCGTGCCAGACCAGGCCGGGGTAGCTGGTGTCTCCGCCGGAGGGCAGCGCGACGAGTTCGGTCAGCTCACCCCGGTCGACGTCGACGGCGCAGATCGCCGTGCGGACCTCGCCGTCGAGCAGGCGTACGCCGGCCAGCAACCGCCCGCCGGGCAGCCGCAGCAGCGTCGGCCCGCCCACCTGGACACCCAGGTCGGTCCAGCTCCAGTCCCGGTACGGCGGCGCGGCCCGGCCGAGGTGCGCGGCGGCGTCGTCCCCGTCGCGGCGCAGCAGGCAGAAGGCCGTGCCGTCCGGGTCGAAGACCAGCCCGGACTCGTTGGGGTAGCCGCCCTCGAACAACGTCGGCACCCACGGCCGGAGGTCGACGCCGTCGGTGCTGCGGTAGAGCCGCGCGAACCTCGGGTCCCGGGTGGCGTAGCCGACGCCGTACAGGGCGTCGTCGTGCCACGCGGCCCGCCACACCCAGACCCCCTTTTCGCCCACCGGGATCGCCGCACCCCAGCTGTACCCGTCGACGGAGAGCCAGGTCACCGTCTCGAACGTCTTGGCGGTCGCACCGGTGGCGGCCGCCGCCAGCAGTTGCAGCCGCCCGTCCGGCCGGGGGACGAGGCGCGGGTCGCGCAGGTCGGCGCCGGCCTGCCGGACGACCGCCGCGGATGTCCACGACCGTCCGTCGGTCGACGTCAGCACCCGGATCACGCCGTCGTCGGAGAGATGGGTCCGTGCCTCGCGGAAGACGCAGAACCACCGGCCGGCATGCCGGACGAGGTCGGTGAACGCGCTGTGCGGCGCGGTGTCGCCGATCCGGTGGACGGCGGTGACCTCGGCGGTGACGCGGCTGGTGGGTGACGACGTCATGCGCGGCGGCCTCCTGATGGGGTGACGACGGCCGACGCTAGACCCTCGCGCCGACGGTCGTGCGGCGACGAGACGAACGCTCGACGAACTCCCCGGGCGTGCGGTACGGGCTCAGCGGGCCACGCTGTGCTCGGCGAGGAGTTCGTCGAGCACGTGCCGGGCCCCGGCGGCCTTGGCCTGGTGCGGGTCGTCCAGGGTGATCAGCGCCTTCCACAGTGCCCAGCCTCGTCCTCGGGCCCAGGTGGCGTCGTCGAGACCGAGCGCGGCCCGGAAGGCGGCCCGGCTCGGACCGTGCAGCAGGGTCCAGGCGATCACGGTGTCACAGGCGGGGTCGCCCACGCCGCAGCAGCCGAAGTCGATGACGGCGGCGAGCCGGCCGTCGCGGACCAGCAGGTTGCCGTCCGCCACGTCGCCGTGAAACCAGACCGGCGGCCCGGCCCAGGTGGCGTCGAGAGCGGCTTGCCAGATGTCGGTGACCACGTCGACGGGCAGCCGTTCGCGGTGCGCCTCGATCGCCGCCCGGGTCTCCGGGTCGTACGTGGACAGCGGGCCACCTCGCCAGGCGCTGTGCGGGCCGGCCGCCGGGCCGTCGGTGGTGTCGACGCCGTGCAGGGCGCGCAGGAAGGCAGCGAGGTCGGTGGCGAAGACGGTCAGCTCGTCGATCCGCTCGGGGCGCGCGGTCCGGCCGTCGATCCATCCGTAGACCGACCACGGGTACGGATAGCCGGCGCCGGGTCGCCCGTGGGCCAGCGGGGTGGGTATCTCCAGTGGCAGTCGCGCGCCGAGCCACGGCAGCCAGCGCTGCTCCTTGGCGACCTGCGACGCGTAGCCCTCGCCGCTGGGCAGCCGCACGGTCATGTCCTCGCCCAGGTGGAAGGTGCGGTTGTCCCAGCCGCCGACCTCGACCGAGCGTACCGGCAGCTCGGCCCACCGGGGAAACTGCTCGGCGACCAGTCGGCGGACCAGGCCCGCGTCGATGCGCCGGGCCGTCGTGTCGTCGGTGCGCCGGGCCGTCGTGTCGTCGCTGTGCGGTACGTCGGGTACGGGCTGTGCGCTCATCCGCCCGAGCCTGTGGGCTTCGACGGCCGCCCGCAACCGATTTGCGCCGACAGGGGGGCCGTTGGGCCGGCGCTCGGACAGGCGTGCGGGAGGTGCGGGCCCGCCGTCCCTCAACCGCACGAGGGGGTCGCAATCCGCTGGCAGCGGGAACGTCAGGCGGTGGCGGCAGGTGTGGGCCGTGTCGGTGACGTCGGGTCGGACGCCCTGGCCACCAGCGGGAACGCGGTCACCAGCAGGCATGCCGACGCCATGGCCAGCAGCGCCGGGGTGAGCCCGAGTGCGTCCACCGACCAGCCGCCGAGCAAAGCGCCGACCGGCAGACCGATGAAGGCCAACGACCCGGCGATGCCGATCACGCGGGTCTGCAACTCCGGTGGCACCCGCTCGTAGAGCGCGACACCGAGCAGCGGATTGACCGCCGCGATGCCGATCCCGGACAGGAAGGTCACCACGAGCACCACCGGCAGCTCGTCGCTGATCGCCAGCGCGACCAGCCGGGGTGTGCCGGCGACCAGCGCCCCGACGAGGAAGGTCGACCGGGCCGGCAGTCGCGGCCCGAGCGCGGTGAACGCCACATTGCCCAGCAGCGCGCCCGCCGAGAACGCCGCCAGCACCAGGCCCAGCCCGCTCGGGCCGTGCAGCTCCCGGGCGACCCACACCGGGATGTAGACCGCCACGCTGGCGTTGGCCACCATGTTGAGCGCCGAGACGACCACCAGCATGCCCAGCAGGGGCCGGTCCCGGGCGAGATAGCCGAACCCGCCGCGCAGCGCCCGCAGGTAGCCCTCCGGCTGGACGGGCCGCGCCGCGGCGGTCGGAGGCCGGACCAGGACGCCGATCAGCAGCGCGCAGACGCCGAAGGTGGCCGCGTCGATGAGGATCGCCTCGGTCACCCCGAACGCGGCGATCAGCACCCCACCCACCGCGGCGCCGAACAGCGTCACCAGCCGGCTCAACCCGTCGTACGCGGAGGTCAGCCGGATCAGCGGCACCCCGGCCGCCTCGGCGACCGGCCGGAACATCACGTGCTTGACCCGGTCACCGATGCCGCGCAGCGCGCCGGCCACCGCCACCAGCGCCACCAGCGGGGCGAACCCCAACCACGGGGTCAGCGCGACCACCACCATGGCCACCGCGCTGCCCGCGTCACAGAGGATCGAGGTGCGGCGCAGTCCGATCCGGTCCGCCCACGGCGTGCCCAACGCGCTGGACAGCAGGTAGGGCAGGGTCTCGGCGAACGCGACCAGGCCCATCTTGGTCGGGCTGCCGGTGGTGACCAGTACCAGCCACGGGATGGTCACCACCGAGATGCGGGTGCCCAGGTTGGAGATCAGGTCCGCGCCGACCAGGACGATCAGCTGCCGGCGGGGTGTCACGCCCCGACCGCCGCCGCCCGACGCGCCGCGTACCGCTCGCGCAGCGCCCGCTTGTCCACCTTGACCGACCGGTTCACCGGCAGCCGTTCGACGAACTCCACCCCCGCCGGCGCCCACATCTCGTTGAGTTCGGCGGTGACCAGGTCGATCAGCTCCGCGCCGGTCACCGTGGCGTCCGGAGCCGGCACCACGTAGGCGTACGGAACCTCGCCGACCGTCTCGTCCGGCACGCCGATCACGGCGGCGGCCCGCACCTGCGGGTGTCCGGCCAGCACATCCTCGATCGGACGGCAGAAGATCGCCCAGTTCCGCCGGTGCGTGACGATCATGTCGTGCGCCCGGTCGACCAGGTAGAGGTAGCCGTCGTCATCGAGGTGACCGATGTCGCGGGTGCGTACCCAACCGTCGACGAGCGTCTGCGCGGTCAGCTCCGGTTGGCCGTGGTAGCCGGCGAAGCTCAGTCGGGTGTGCACCCACACCTCCCCGTCGCGGCCCGCCGGTATCACCACGCCGTCGTCGTCGCGGATCTCGATCCGCACGTCGCCGTAGGGCCGCCCGCAGGAGCGCAGCCGCTCCGGGTGCTCCGGGTCGTCGGTCAGGCCGGGCAGCGCGGTGATCACCACGGCCTCGCTGAGGCCGTACACGATGCGCAGCACCGGGCCGAACCGCGCGATGGCCTGGCGCAGCCGGGCGGGCGCGGCGGGCCCGGCGCCCACGTTGAACATGAACATGGCGGAGAAGTCCGCGCCGACCAGCGCCGGATGGTCCAGCAGCTCGTAGAGCATCGGCGGGGTGACGAAGGTGGAGTTGATCTGCTCCCGCTGCACGGTGTCCACGAAGGCCACCGGATCCCAGTCGTCGCGCAGGAACAGCACCCCGCCGGTGAACAGGTTGAACAGCGTGGTGATCTGCCCGCTGGCCAGCCACATCGGCGAGTGCGACAGGTGCCGCAGCAGCGGGAACCCGGCGGCGCGGAAGTCGGCGGCCAGGGCGAGGATCTGGGTGTAGAAGCTCTCCCGGTGGTGCACCAGCTTGGGACTGCCGGTGGTGCCGCTGGTCTGCAGGAACGACTCCGGCGCGGGCACGGACTCCGGCAGGCCGACCGGGTCGGCGTCGGCGGTCAGATCCGGCCCGGCGCCGCCCGTGCCCAGGCAGCACACCGGCGTGCCGGGCAGCGCGGCGGCCAGCTCCGGGCCGAGGCTGGCCGGGTCGCGGGCGTCGTAGACGAGGGCGTCGGGGCGGGCCAGGCGGATGAACTCGTCGACCTCCCGGCGGGACGTGACCGGGGCGACCCACATCGTCCGGCAGCCGATCAGGTGCAGGGCGAGTTGGAGCAGCGGGCCCTCCACCGCGTTCGCCACCGTCACCAGCACCGCCGCTCCGGGGCGTACGCCGTGCCGGGTCAGGGTGGCGGCCATCGCGCGGACCAGAGCGGCGGCCTCGGGGTAGGTGAGCCGGCGGTCCCCACCGACCAGTGCCTCCCGGTCGCCGAACCCGGCGAAGAGGCCCAGCACCGTGTCCACGTAGGTCGTCGTGTGCCCGGGTCCGTCAGTCATCCGGCAGCCCCCATCCGAGATAGCGGCGGCCCCGGGCCGCTCCCCGGTGAACGAAACGACCGCATCGCCGCCGCCTGCGAGCCTAGGCCGACGAGGGCTCGCCGGAACCCGGCCGAAGGGCGATCTGGCAGGCCCGGCGGACATTTGATCGCGTCGATCAGGTTGATTGACGCCCGTCAGCGGCGGCGGCTAGGTTTCTGGACCATCGTCCAGGCGGGCGCCGTCAGCGGACGGCCCTGGGCTGCCACACGATGGAGGTTCCATGTCGACCCCGAAGAGATGGCATGTCGTCGCCGCCGCGGTCGCGGTGCTGGTCACGGGCACACCCGCCGTCGTCGCCAGCGCCGATCCGTCCGGGACCGCCGCCGGCCGACCCGACCGTTCCGAGTGGGCGGGCAGCTGGGCCACCGCGGTGACCCGGGGCAACTCGGTCGGGCTGACGAACACCGGCCTGAACGACCAGAGCGTCCGGATGGTCGTGCACGTCTCGGTGGGCGGCCCGGCGCTGCGGGTACGCCTGAGCAACCTGTACGGCGAGCAGGCCGTGCGCGTCGGCCGGGCCACCGTCGCCCGACCGAACACCGCCACCGCCGAGGATCTGTCCGACATCGACGCGGCCTCGCTGCGTCCACTGACCTTCACCGGCGCCGCCTCGGCCACCATGAACCGGGGTGCCGAACTGCTCAGCGACCCGCTGACCTTCCCCGTCGCGGACGACAGCGACCTGGTGGTCACCCTGCACTTCCCGACGCCGACCGGCCCGACCACGTTCCACGGGCAGTCCCAGCAGGCCAACTTCATCGGCGCCGGCGACCTGACCGGCGCCGCCGAGGGCACCGGGTTCACCACCCGCCCCACCTGCTGCTGGTTCTTCCTCTCCGGCATCGACGTGCAGCGCAAGGCCAGCCCCGGCGCGCTGGTGGTGCTCAGCGACTCCATCGGTGACGGCAACGGCAGCACCGTCAACGCCAACCGGCGCTGGCCCGACCTGCTGTCCGACCGGCTGCTCGCGGCCCGCCCGGACGCGCGCACCCCGGGCGTGCTCAACCTGAGCCTCGCCGGCAACCGGCTCAACCACGAGGGCACCGAGCCGGGCGACGGCAACTACCCCGGCTACTTCCAGCTCGGCCCGAACGCGGCGGCCCGGCTCAACGAGGACGTCTTTCCCCAGACCGGGGTGCGCACGGTCGTCACCCACCTGGGCATCAACGACATCTGGATGTCGAACGACCCGCCGGAGGCGATCATCGCCACCCTGCGCCAGATCAACCAGCAGCTCCAGCAGCGCGGGCTCACCAGCCTGGTGGCCACGCTGACCCCGTACGAGGGGCACGGCGCACCGGGTGTGTGGACGCCGCAGAAGGAGGCCACCCGGCAGGCGGTGAACGCGTACCTGCGCGGCAGCCGGGAGTTCGACGGGCTGCTCGACTTCGACCGGGTGCTGCGCGACCCCGCGCGGCCCAGCCAGCTGTCGCCCGCGTACGACTCGGGCGACCACATCCACCCGAACGACGCCGGTAACCAGGCTCTCGCCGACGCGGTGCCGCTGCGGCTGCTCGGGTTGTGACACCGGTCGGGGGTGGCGGGCGATCCTCGCCGCCCCCGGCACCGACATCCTGGGGAGGAGTACGTCGTGACGGTGCAGGATCTGCTCACCGGCCTGTACAGCGAAGAGGGCCGCCAGAATCCGTACCCGTGGTACGCCGGACTGCACCGGTTCGGGCCGGTCAGCGCGGTGCCGGCCCGCGCCGAGCATCGCACGGTGGCGGCGGTGGCGGTCGGCTACGACCTGATCGACGGGTTGCTGCGCGATCCGGAGTGGACGAAACAGCCGCCGCCGGGCTGGCAGGAGCACCAGATCCTGCGGACCTTCCAGACCTCGATGATGTTCGTGAACCCGCCCGATCACACCCGGATGCGGCACGTCTTCTCCCGCACCTTCACCCCGCGCCGGTTGGGCGCGCTGGAGCCGGTGATCGTGCGGGTCGTCGACGAGTTGCTGGACCGGATGGCCGACGCGGGGAGCGATGTCGTCGACTTCGTGGCGGATTTCGCGTACCCGATCCCGGCTCTGGTGATGGCCGAGTTCATCGGCATCCCGGTGAAGGACCTGGCGTGGTACCGCGAGCGGGTGGAGCGGATCGACGAGTTCCTGGATGTGGCGGGCAAGACCCCGCAGCGGTTGGCCGCGGCCAACGCCGCGGCGGAGGAGCTGCGGGTCTTCTACCGGGAGCTGCTGGCCCACCGCCGGCGGTCGCCCGGCGACGACCTGCTCAGCGGACTGGTCGAGGCGCTCGACTCCGGTGAGGTCGAGCTGACCGAGGAGGAGCTGGTCAGTAATCTGATCGTGTTGTTCAACGCCAGCTTCGTCACCACCGTCTACATGTTCAGCAACGGACTGCCGCTGCTGCTGGCCCACCCGGAGACGGTCGCCGCGCTGCCCGGCGACCAGGAGTTGACCACGGGTTGCGTCGACGAGGTGCTGCGGCTGGAGAGCCCGGTGCACTTCCTGGCCCGCGCCGCCCCGACGGACACCGTGCTCGACGGCGTGCCGGTCGCCCGCGACGACAACGTCCTGATCATCATCGGGGCCGCCAACCGGGATCCGGCGCGCTTTGCGGATCCGGACGCCTTCGACCCGACCCGACCCGGGCCTCCGTCGCTGGCCTTCGGCGTGGGCCCGCACTTCTGCCTCGGCGCGGCGGTGTCCCGGCTGGAGGGGCGCCTCGCGCTGCCCCGGCTGTTCGCCCGGTTCCCCGACCTGACGGTCACCGAGACGCCGACGTACAGCGGCAGCCTCTTCCTGCGTGGCATCGACAAGCTGCTGATCAGCACCGGCGGTTAGGAGACCGGCATGGCCCTGCACCCGGAGGTGGCGGCGTACCGGGCGGCCCGCGCCGCGGCCGGCACCCCACCGCTGTACGACCAGACGTTGGCCGAGGCCCGCGCCGCGGATCTGGCCGCCATCCGCGCCGGCGCCGGCGCGGTCGAGCAGGTCTTCGAGGTACGCGACGAGCGGATCCCCGGTCCCGCCGGTGACCTGCCGCTGCGGGTGTACCGGCCGGCCGGCTCCGGTGCGCTGCCCACCCTGCTGTACTTCTTCGGCGGCGGGTGGACGCTCGGCAGCATCGACACCGCCGACGGCATCTGCCGGCGGCTGGCCAACCTGGTGCCCTGCCAGGTGATCACCGTCGGCTACCGGCTGGCCCCGGAGCACCCGTTCCCGGCGGCGGTGCAGGACTGTCACGCCGCCACCGTGTGGATCGCCCGGCACGCCGACCGGCTGGGTGCCGACCCGGGCCGGCTGGCGGTGGGTGGGGACAGCGCCGGCGGGAACCTGGCCGCCGCGGTCACCCTGCTCTGCCGTGCGGACGGGCCCGCGCTCGCCGCTCAGCTGCTGGTCTATCCGAACACCGACCAGAGCGGTGCGCCGGCCGGCCCGGTCGGCGACGACTCGACGCTGTTCAACCGCCACTCGGTCGCCTGGTACCGGACGCACTACCTCACCGACCCGGCGCAGGCCCGCGACCCGTTGGCCTCGCCGCTGCTCGCCGACGACCTGTCCGGCCTGCCCCCGGCGCTGGTGGTCACCGCCGAACTGGACCCGCTGTGCGCCGAGGGGCAGCGCTATGCCGAGCGGCTGCGCGAGGCCGGTGTGCCGACCCGGCTGGCGCACTACCCGCAGATGATCCACGGCTTCTTCGCGATGCCCGGTGTGTTCACCGACGGGCGGCGGGCGCAGGCGGGCGCGGCGGCGTTCCTGCGGGAACACTTCGGGCTGCCGGACCGGGCGGCCGCCAGCCCGACCGGCTCGGCGGTGCGCGGTGGGTGACCCGATGCTGACCGACCTGCCGGCCGTGTCGCTGGACGACTACGCCGAGCGGGCCCGTGCGGTGCTGCCGCCGGACGTGTGGGACTACGTGGGCGGTGGCAGTGCGGCCGAGGTCACCCTGGCCGCCAACCGTCGCGCGCTGGACCGGGTCGCGGTGCTGCCCCGGGTGCTGCGCGGCGTGGGCAGCGTCGACCTCGGCACCCGACTGCTCGGCCGACCGTACGCCATGCCGGTCGGGGTGGCGCCGATGGCGTACCAGCGGCTGCTGCACCCCGACGGCGAACTGGGCCTCGCGGCGGCGGCCGGCGCGGCCGGGGTTCCCTACCTGGCGAGCACGCTGGGCAGCACGCCGATCGACCAGGTGACCCGGGTGGGCGCGGACGTCTGGTTCCAGCTCTACTGGCTGCGCGACCGGTCCCTCGTCCGGGACCTGCTGGACCGGGTCGTCGCGGCCGGCTGCCGGGCGCTGGTGGTCACCGTGGACGTGCCGGTGCTCGGCCGCCGACCCCGGGACCTGCGCAACGCGTTCCGGCTGCCGGACGACGTCATCGCCGCGAACCTGCCCGACGGCCGGGACGCCCTGGCGCACACCGGCGCCCCCGGCGTGTCCGCGATCGCCGCGCACACCGCCGCGTCGTTCGCCCCGGCGCTGCGCTGGGCGGACCTGGCCTGGCTGCGGGCGCAGGTCGACCTGCCGCTGGTGGTCAAGGGGGTGCTGGATCCGCGTGACGCGGTCGAGGCGGTACGGGTCGGCGCGGACGCGGTGGTCGTGTCCAACCACGGCGGCCGGCAGCTCGACGGCGCGCCGGCCAGCGTCACCATGCTGCCGGAGGTCGTCGACGCGGTCGGCGACGGCTGTCAGGTGCTGCTGGACAGCGGCATCCGCGGCGGAACGGACGTGCTGCGGGCGCTGGCGCTGGGCGCGGCCGGTGTGCTCGTGGGCCGGCCGCTGCTGTGGGCGCTGGCCGTCGGTGGTCGGTCGGCGGCCCGGGACGCGTTGGCGCTGCTCGCCGCCGAGCTGACCGACGCGCTCACCCTGGCCGGTTGTGCCGACCCGACGGCGGCGGCCGAGCTGCGGACGCTCGGGGCGGGCTGAGCGGTGACCGTCACCGACCCGGTCGATCTGCGCCTCGTCGACCTGCACCCCGCGCTCGGTGATCCGGCGCTGACCTCGATGAACTTTCTCAACGAGGTGTCCGAGCGCTATCCGGCGGCGGTGTCCCTGGCCGCCGGCCGCCCGTACGAGGAGTTCTTCGACGTCGCGTCGGTGCACCGGCACCTGGACGCGTTCCACCGGCATCTCGTCGACGAGCTGGCGTATTCACCCGAGCAGGCCCGGCGGCTGCTGTTGCAGTACGGCCGGACCAAGGGCGTCGTGCACCACCTGATCGCCCGTCACCTCGCGGTCGACGAGGGGATCACGGTCGACCCGGAGGCCGTCGTCGTCACCGTCGGTTGCCAGGAGGCGATGTTCCTGGTGCTGCGGGCACTGCGGGCCGGACCGACGGATGTGCTGCTCGCGGTCGCACCGACCTACGTGGGGCTGACCGGGGCGGCCCGGCTGGTGGATCTGCCGGTGTGGCCGGTCGCCGGTGGGCCGTCCGGGGTGGACCTGGCGGACCTGCGGGCGCAGGTGGGTCGGGCCCGGGCCGCGGGGCTCCGGCCGCGCGCCTGCTACGTGATGCCGGACTTCGCCAACCCGTCCGGCGTCAGCATCGACACCACCGAGCGGCGACGTCTGCTGGCACTGGCGGCCGAGGAGGACCTGCTGCTGCTGGAGGACAACCCGTACGGGCTGTTCCACCTCGACGACGGCGCCCGCCCGCCCACCCTCAAGGCGTTGGACACCGAGCGGCGGGTGATCTACCTGGGCTCGTTCGCCAAGACCGTGCTGCCCGGCGCGCGGGTCGGCTACGTGGTCGCCGACCAGCGGGTGGCCGACGCGGACGGCCGGATCGGCCCGCTCGCCGACCAGCTCGCCATGATCAAGAGCATGGTCACGGTGAACACGTCACCGATCGCGCAGGCGGTGATCGGCGGCCGGCTGCTGGAGCACGGGTGCAGCCTCGTCCCGGCGAACACCCGCGAGCGGGCGGCGTACTCCCGGAATCTGCGCCACCTGGTGGCCGGGCTGGCCCGGCGGTTCCCGGATCGCGGCGACGGGCCGGCGCCGGTCCGGTGGACGGTGCCCGCCGGCGGGTTCTTCGTGGTGGTGACCGTGCCCTTCCCGGTCGACGACGCGTTGCTGGACCGCTCGGCGCGCGACTACGGGGTGCTGTGGACGCCGATGGCGCACTTCTACGACGACACGGCGCAGGTGTGCGCGTTGCGGCTGTCGGTGAGCGCGGTGACGCCGGAGCAGATCGACGTCGGGCTGGACCGGCTGTCCGCCCTGATCATCGACGAGCTGGCCCGCCAACCGCCTGATCTCACTTGTGGACGGTCATAATGGGCCGCATGGTTGCCTGGGAGTACGCCTTGCTCGTCCGCCGCTATCAGGGACAGGGCCGCAATTTCCACGTCTCGTTCGTCTGGTACGCCCCAGACGGCTCTCGCAAGGACATCACCGCCTTCGGCGACACCGCCATCGCGCACCTCAACCGCGCCGGCCGGGAGGGCTGGGAGCTGGTCTCCGCCGCCGAGGACGTGAACAACGTCCAGGGCAGCACCGAGGTCCACCGCTACCACCTCAAGCGCCCCCTGACCTGACCCGCCCCGCCCCGACCGGCCTGACCGCGACCGGCCTGACCGCGTCCGGCCTGACCGCGTCGATCATGGAGTTGTGGTGGTGGACGAAAGCCGCCTACCGGCCCGTACCGGGCACCACAACTCCATGATCGACGGGAGTGGTCGGGGTCAGGCCAGGTCGATGCCGGGGTAGAGCGGGTGCGGGGCCAGCAGGTCGGTGGCCTGGCGGGCGATCTTGTCGGCCAGGGCCGGGTCCAGCGCGTACTTGGCCTTGGACGGGGTGCCGTCGGTGTTGGCGGCGGCGGTGGTCTGGGTGAGCACGGTGTGGATCAGCTCCGCGGTCTGGTCCATCTCGATGGTGCCCAGGCCCCGGGTGGTCAGCGCCGGCGTGCCGATCCGGATGCCGGAGGTGTACCAGGCCCCGTTCGGGTCCTGCGGTACCGAGTTGCGGTTGGTGACGATGCCCGAGTCCAGGAGCGCCTGCTCGGCCTGCCGTCCGGTGAGCCCGTAGCCGGACACGTCGATGAGCACCAGGTGGTTGTCGGTGCCGCCGGTGACCAGCGTCGCGCCCCGGCGCAGCAGCCCCTCGGCGAGGGCCTGCGCGTTGTCCACGATCCGCTGGGCGTAGTCGGCGAAGTCGGGGCGGCGGGCCTCCGCGAGCGCAACCGCCTTCGCGGCCATCACGTGCGGCAGCGGACCACCGAGCACCATCGGGCAGCCCCGGTCCACCTGGTCGGCCAGCTCCGGCTGGCAGAGCACCATGCCACCACGCGGGCCGCGCAGCGACTTGTGGGTGGTGGTGGTGACGATGTGCGCGTGCGGCACCGGGTCGAAGTCGCCGGTGAACACCTTGCCCGCGACCAGGCCGGCGAAGTGCGCCATGTCGACCATGAAGGTGGCGCCGACCGAGTCGGCGATCTCCCGCAGGATCCGGAAGTTCACCTTCCGCGGGTACGCCGAGTAACCGCCGACCAGGATCAGCGGCTTGAACTCGCGGGCCGCCTCGGCCACCCGGTCATAGTCGATCAGGCCGGTCGCCGGGTCGGTACCGTAGCTGCGCTGGTCGAACATCTTGCCGGAGATGTTCGGCCGGAAGCCGTGGGTGAGGTGACCGCCGGCGTCCAGCGACATGCCGAGCATCCGCTGGTTGCCCAGCTCACGGCGCAGCGCGAACCAGTCCGCCTCGGTGAGGTCGTTGACCTGGCGCACCTGCGCCTTCTTCAGCGCGGGAGACTCCACCCGGTCGGCGAGAATCGCCCAGAACGCGACCAGATTGGCATCGATGCCCGAGTGCGGCTGCACGTACGCGTGCGCGGCGCCGAACAGCTCGCGGGCGTGCTCGGCGGCGAGCGCCTCGACGGTGTCCACGTTCTGGCAGCCGGCGTAAAAGCGACGCCCGACAGTGCCCTCGGCGTACTTGTCGCTGAACCAGTTGCCCATCGCCAGCAGCGTCGCCGGGGACGCGTAGTTCTCGCTCGCGATGAGCTTGAGCGACTCCCGCTGGTCGGTCAGCTCGGCGCCGATGGCATCGGCCACCCGCGGTTCGACAGCACGGATCACCTCGAGGGCGCTCCGGAATGCGGTGGACTCGGCGTTGCGCGACATGCGACCTCCAACAGACGTGCGGGAAGGCCCAGGCGCTCGGCAAACGTCCTCGTGACGGGGCCGCTCCCCGATGGTTGTCCATCCCCACGCGCCAGTAACGGCCCGTGCCGATCCTACCGGGCCGGCCACGGCGGTCCCGGCCGACCTCCGGACGCGACCCGCCGGGGGACGCCGAAGGGCCCGGCGGGTCGCCGGGCCCTCGGTGTGCGCGGGGTGACTCAGGCGGTCACCGCATCGAGCGCCTTCTTGATCGCCTTCGGGGCGGTGGGGGTACGCGGCGCGTCCGCGCGCAGCGCGATCATCTTCTCGCCGATCTCCTGGAGCTGCTTACGACCCAGCGCGTCGCGCACCTTGGGGAACCACTCCTCCTCTTCCTCCTCGACGTGGTGCAGAACGTTCTCGATCAGCACGGTCGTCTTGGCGTTGAAGCGCTCGTCGCCGGCGTCCATGCTGGCCAACTCGGCGCAGAGCACATCGGCGACGTGGTGTTCCTCGTACGACTCGAGGATGTCGTCCTCCAGGTCCGGCAGCAGCCGGCGGACCTCCGGGTACATCACCTCGTTCTCCAGATAGGTGTGCACCGTGAGGGCCTCCAGGATCTGGTCCACCAGCTTCTGCCGCTGGCTCGCCGGCCCCTCCTCGGCGTCCTGGAAGGCCTTGAACAGGCGGCGCATCTCCTTGTGGTCCTCTTTGAGCAGGACGATGGCATCGGTCGACACCGGCATGACCTCCCTGAAATCTCGTCTGGTGTGGTTCCGGTACCCCCACGCCGACAGCGGAAACAAGGTGAAATCGCCTCAGACCATGGCCAGTGTCCGGGGGATCTCGTCGAGCAGTTCCCGGGCCAGGAAGCCGATCCGGCCGTAGCGGGGAATCAACCGCTGGCCGCTCACCGCGTGCGCGAACGAACCCCAGCAGGCCGCCTGCGCCGGGTCCGCACCCCGGGAGAGCAGCCCCGCCAGCAGCCCGGCGAGCACGTCACCGCTGCCGGAGGTGCCCAGACCGGCGTCGCCGCTCTCCTCCCGCCATCCCCGCCCGTCCGGTGCGGCCACGTGCCCGTACAGCGACACGACCGCCTCGTAGCGGGCGGCCAGCTCCGCCGCGTCGGCGTCCAGGTCGTCGCCCGGATCGCGGCCGAGCAGGTGACCCGCCTCGGTGACGTTGGGGGTGAGCACCACGGGCCGGCCCGAGCCGACCAGCAGGCCGGGGTCGTGGCTCAGGGCGCCGAGGGCGTACGCGTCGAGCACCAGCGCGGTCTGCGGTCGGGCCGCGTCGAGGACGAGGCCCAGCAGGCGGTTCGTCTCGTCGATCGCCTTCAGTCCGGGGCCGAGGGCCACCACGTCGGCCTGCCCGACCAGCTCGCAGAGTTGGCCGTCGGGGTCGGCGGCGACCGCGCCGTCGGGTGTCTCCGGCAGCCCGACCACCAGCGCCTCGGGCACCTGGATGCTCAGCGTGGCGGCGGTGGACTCGGCGGCGGCGAGCTGGAGCACCCCGGCGCCGGCGCGCAGCGCGGCCACCCCGGCGAGCAGCACCGCGCCGGGGGTGAAGCGGGAACCGCCCACCACCAGCACGGTGCCCCGGCTCTCCTTGCCGCCGACCGGAACCGGCAGCGCCCAGTCCCGCAGCAGTCCCGCCGTGATCACCTTCACCTCAGACCGGCTCGGCATGGATCTCGTCCTCCCTGGTCGCCTCGGCGCCCTGCCGGTGCAGGTGGCCGACCTCGTTGAATCCGCCCAGCGTCAGCCGGTCCCGCGCGTCTGCGGACCAGTCGGTGATCGAGCAGTTGGCGATCACGTGTTCCCGGGTCAGCGCCATCAGCTGCGCCTCGGTCAGCCCCTCCACCAGGTACCGCAGCAGGAAGACCAGCGCGTCGTGGCCGAAGAGCAGCACCCGCTGGCCCTCCTGGTCACGGCGCAGGTCACCCAGCAGCGTCCGCAGCCGCAGCGCCACGTCGGTCCAGGACTCGCCGCCCGGCGGCCGGTAGTAGAACTTGCCGAGCCGGGTCCGGCGTTCGGCCTCGTCCGGGAACCGCCGTCGCACCCCGTGCCCGGTCAGACCGTCGAGGATGCCCAGCTCCCGGTCGCGTAGCCGCTCGTCACGGCTCACCGGCACCCCGGTGCCGTGCAGCGCCAGCTCGGCCGTGGAGACCGCCCGCAGGTACGGCGACACCACCGCCACGTCCGGTCGGCGGTCCGGTGGCAGCCCGGCCAGCCACCGTCCGGCGGCCCGGGCCTGGTCCTCGCCGGTGGGGGAGAGCGGCACGTCCGCGTCACGGTGGCTGAGCCCGATCAGCTCCTCCCCGGAGGCCTCGGCCCGGCTCGCCGCCACGTTCGCGGTGCTCTCCCCGTGTCGGATGATCCACAGCGTTGCCAGTTCCGCCATGCCGACCCCCTACCCGGGCGCCGCCGGCGGTAACCGCCCACCCCGGCCGCCGTGCGGGCCCGCCGACCGGCGGGAGCGACGCCGGCGCCGTCGTCGGGTTCGGGGCAGCGCCGCCACGGGTCGATGGGGAACAATGTCCGCCGGTGGGAGGTGATCGTCGATGACGGTCGTGCGCGGTCTACGGGAAGCGCTGGTGTTGTTCGTGGTCGCCGCGGTGCTGGTCGCGGTCGCGGCGGCGGTGTGGGTGGCGGTGGCCGGCGGCGACTACACCGCCCGGCTGGGCATCGCGTTGATGGTGGTCGGCGCGCTGTTCGGTGTGACCGGCGACCTGACGCTGAGCCGGATGGGCATGCTCGGCCCGCGCGCGACCTTCGGTGTCGCGCCGGAGCGCGAGGAGGCCGGCGGCGGGCGGGTGCTGACCGGGGTCGGCATCTTCCTCTTCGTCGGACTGCCCCTGATCCTCGCCGGCGTCCTGCTGATCAGCTGACCGAGCCTGCCGCGTCGTCGCTCCCACGCGTCGTACCCTCAGGGGCGTGGCCACGGCGGCGGAGGAGATCCGGGTGGGGGAGCGGCTGGTCCGCGTCTCCAGCCCCGACAAGCCGTACTTCCCGGAGCGCGGGCTGACCAAGCTGGACGTGGTGCGCTACTTCCTGTCGGTGGGCGACGGCATCCTGCGCGCGTTGCGGGACCGGCCCACGATGCTGGAACGTTGGCCGCGCGGCGTGTTCGAGGGTGCGACGATCGCCACCCGGCAGACCAACCGGGGCGACGCCTTCTACCAGAAGCGGCTGCCGGCGGGCGCGCCCGAGTGGGTGCGGACCGCGCACATCACCTTCCCCAGTGGCCGTACGGCCGACGAGGTCGCGCCGAGCGAGCTGGCCGTGGTGATCTGGGCGGCCAACCTGGGCACCCTGCGTTTCCACCCGTGGCCGGTCAGCGCCGCCGACGTGGAACGCCCGGACCAACTGCGCATCGACCTGGATCCGATGCCCGGTGTCGGGTTCGAGCAGGTGGTGCCGGTGGCCCGGGAGGTGCGGGCGTTCCTCGCCGAGCTGGGTCTGACCGGCTACCCGAAGACCACCGGCGGCCGTGGCCTGCACGTCTACCTGTCGATCGAGCCCCGGTGGAGCTTCGGCGAGTGCCGCCGGGCGGTGCTCGCGTTGGGTCGGGAGATGCAGCGGCGGCTGCCGGAGCTGGTCACCACGACCTGGTGGCGTGACCAGCGGGACCGGCCGGTCTTCGTCGACTACAACCAGATGTCGCGGGACCACACGATGGCCTCGGCGTACTCCATCCGGCCGACGCCGCGGGCGCTGGTGTCGGCGCCGCTGGACTGGGCGGAGCTGGACGACGCCCGGCCGGAGGACTTCGACGTGCTGTCCATGCCGGCCCGCTTCGCCGAACGCGGCGACCCGCACGCCGGCCTGGACGGCGACCGGCACTCGCTGGAGCCGCTGCTGGAGCTGGCCGACTCCGAGGGGCTGGAGGCCCCACCGGTGCGCTGAGCCGGTCAGGCCCAGGGGCTGCCCGCCCCGTCGAACTCCTCGAAGACCAGCCAGGTGCGGGTGGACAGCACCCCCGGGATGCTCTGCACCCGACCCAGCACCACGTCCCGCAGCGCGGCGTTGTCCGGCGCGCGGACCAACGCGAGGACGTCGTGGTCGCCGCCGAGCAGCGCGGCGTGCTCGATGTAGCGCACCTGAGCCAGCTCCGCGGAGACCTCCCGCCAGGTGTTCTGCTCGATCGTCAACGCGATGTACGCCGAGGTGCCCAGCCCGGCCGCCTCGGGTGCCACCTGGGCGTGGAAGCCGGTGATCACGCCGTCGCGCAGCAGCCGCTCCACCCGGGCGTACGCGTTGGTGCGGGAGATGTGGATCCGCTCGGCCAGGGTGCGCACCGAGGTCCGACCGTCGCGGACCAGCTCGTCGAGGATCCGCCGGTCCACCTCGTCGAGGTGCCGAACCGATCGTCCCGATCCGCTCGCCCGGCTCACCTCGTCCGCGGCCTCCTGGCTCACCGAAGCTCCCTCAGCATGCCAATCGTCCCGCCTTCCTGATGGATCTTGAGTCAATCATCCGACAGGCGGAAGCATAGGCTCACCACACGTCCCAGGAGGTTCCGCCGTGACGACCACTCCCCAGGCGGTCCGCAGGGCATCCCCGCGTCCCCGTCGGGCGGTCACCCCGCCCGACCCGGCGCGCCCGCTGCTCCCGGACGCCGAACCGGTCCGCCTGCTCGACCCGACCGGCACGCCGCTGCCCGCCCGCACCGACTACCCGGAGCCGCCCGTCGAGGCCCTGCGCGAGCTGTACCGCCGGATGGTGCTCGGCCGCCGCTTCGACACCCAGGCGACCGCGCTGACCAAACAGGGCCGGCTCGCCGTCTACCCGTCCTCGCGGGGTCAGGAGGCGTGCCAGGTCGCCGCGGTGCTCGCGGTCCGCGACACCGACTGGGTGTTCCCCACCTATCGCGAGTCGATGGCGTTGGTCGCCCGGGGCATCGACCCGGTCGAGGTGCTCACCCTGCTGCGCGGCGACTGGCACTGCGGCTACGACCCGACCGCCGTACACACCGCGCCGCAGTGCACGCCCCTGGCCACCCAGTGCGTGCACGCCGCCGGCCTCGCCCACGGCGAGGCGTACCAGGGCCGTGACACGGTGGCGCTGGCCTTCATCGGCGACGGCGCGACCAGCGAGGGCGACTTCCACGAGGGGATCAACTTCGCCGCCGTGTTCAAGGCGCCGGTCGTCTACTTCGTGCAGAACAACAGGTACGCCATCAGCGTCCCGCTGTCCCGGCAGACCGCCGCGCCGTCGCTCGCGTACAAGGGCGTCGGCTACGGCGTACCCAGCGAGCAGGTCGACGGCAACGACCCCGTCGCGGTGCTCGCCGTGCTCACCCGCGCGGTCGCGCACGCCCGCGCCGGCAACGGGCCGTTCCTCGTCGAGGCGCACACCTACCGGATGGAGCCGCACACCAACGCCGACGACGCCAGCCGCTACCGCGACGGCGCCGAGGTCGACGCCTGGCGCGACCGCGACCCCCTCGCCCGCCTGGAGACCTACCTGCGGGCGCGCGGCGTCCTCGACGACGCCGTGATCGCCGAGATCGCCGAGCAGGCCGAGGCGTACGCGGCGGACCTGCGGACCCGGATGAACGAGCAGCCCACGGTCGACCCGCTGAGCCTCTTCGACCACGTGTACGCCGAACCCACCCCGCAGCTGATCGAGCAGCGGGAACAGGTCCGCGCCGAGCTGGCCGCGGCGAGTGACGAGGACGGTGCCGCCTGATGGCCACCACCATGGCGAAGGCGCTCAACACCGCGCTGGCCGACGCCCTCGCCGCCGACGAGCGGGTCGTCGTCTTCGGCGAGGACGTCGGTGCGCTCGGCGGCGTCTTCCGGATCACCGACGGCCTGCAGGCCCGCTTCGGCGAGAAGCGCTGCTTCGACACCCCCCTCGCCGAGGCCGGCATCGTCGGCTTCGCCGTCGGTCTCGCCATGTCCGGGCTGCGGCCGGTGGTCGAGATGCAGTTCGACGCGTTCGCGTACCCGGCGTTCGAGCAGATCGCCTCGCACGTCGCCAAGCTGCGCAACCGCACCCGGGGCGCGCTGAGCGTGCCCATCGTCATCCGCGTGCCGTACGCCGGTGGGATCGGCGGGGTGGAGCACCACTGCGACTCGTCCGAGGCGTACTACGCACACACCCCGGGCCTGAAGGTGGTCACCCCGGCGACCGTCGAGGACGCGTACTCGCTGCTGCGCGAGGCGATCGACGACCCCGACCCGGTGGTCTTCATGGAGCCCAAGAAGCTCTACTTCGCCAGCGCCGACGCGTCGCTGCCGGCGCGTGCCGAACCGTTCGGCCGGGCCGTCGTGCGCCGGCCGGGGCGCGACGCCACCCTGGTGGCGTACGGGCCGGCGGTGCCGGTGGCACTGGAGGCCGCCGAGGCCGCCCGCGAGGAGGGCTGGGACCTGGAGGTGGTGGACGTGCGCACCATCGTGCCGTTCGACGACGCCACCATCACCGCCTCGGTGCGGCGCACCGGCCGGTGCGTGGTGATCCAGGAGGCACCCGGCTTCGCCGGCGTCGGCGCGGAGATCGCCGCCCGCGTGCAGGAGCGCTGCTTCCACGCGCTGCACGCGCCGGTGCTGCGGGTCGCCGGGCTGGACATCCCGTACCCGGCGCCGATGCTGGAGCACACCCACCTGCCCGGCGTGGACCGGGTCCTCGACGCGGTGGCCCGCCTGCAGTGGGACGACCAGCCGGACGCGCGTTGGGCGGCGGCATGACCACCGTCGAGCGGACCCAGGTCTTCCTCCTGCCCGACCTGGGCGAGGGGCTGAGCGAGGCCGAGATCGTCGAGTGGCGGGTCGCCGTGGGCGACATCGTCACGGTCGACCAGAGTGTCGTCGAGGTGGAGACCGCCAAGGCGGTCGTCGACGTGCCCTGCCCGTACGCCGGACGGGTCGTCACCCTGCACGGCGCGGCGGGTGAGGTCCGCCCGGTCGGCCAGCCGTTGATCACCATCGCGCCGCTGGACGGCGGCGACGAGCCCGCCGGGCACGCCACCTACCGCGAGGAGGAGCGGGCCGGCTCCGGCAACGTGCTGATCGGCTACGGCACCGGCCACGGCGGCGCCACCCGCCGACGGCGCCGGAGCCGCCTGGCGGTGGCCCCCGAACCGACCGACCCCGCACCGTCGGATGCCGCCGAGACCGGCGGGCCCAGCGGGGCTGGTGCGACCGCCGCCGTTGGCCTGGTCGGGAGCGCGACGACCCCTGGGCCGGCGGCCCTGGTCATCTCGCCGATCGTGCGCCGGCTGGCCCGCGAGCGCGGCGTCGACCTGGGCACGGTCCGGGGCACCGGGCCCGGCGGCGTGATCCGCCGCGCGGACGTGGAGGCCGTGCTGGCCGTGCCCGCCGCCCGGCTCGCCGCCGTGCCGGACCCGCACGTCACCCCGGCCCCGGCCCCGGCCGGGGACGGCGACGTGATCATCCCGCTCACCGGTGTGCGCAAGGTGATCGCCGACAAGCTCTCCCGCAGCCGGCGGGAGATCCCCGAGGTGACCATCTGGGTGGACGTGGACGCCACCGGGCTGCTGGAGACCCGCGCGGCGATCAACGCGGCCACCCCCGACGCGCCGGTCAGCATCCTGGCCCTGCTGGCCCGGATCTGCCTCAGCGGCCTGCGCAGGTTCCCCCAGCTCAACTCCCGCGTCGACACCGAGGCGCAGCGGATCGTCCAGTCCGCCGGGGTGCACCTGGGCATCGCCGCGCAGACCGACCGGGGCCTGCTGGTGCCGGTGCTGCGCGACGCCCAGCGGCTCACCACCGCCGAGCTGGCCGCCGAACTGGCGGCGACCACCACCGCGGCGCGGGCGGGCACCCTGCCGCCGGCCCGGCTGACCGGCGGCACGTTCACGCTGAACAACTACGGCGTGTTCGGCGTCGACGGCTCCACGCCGATCATCAACCACCCGGAGGCGGCGCTGCTCGGGGTCGGGCGGATCGTGGACAAGCCGTGGGTGGTCGACGGGCAGCTCGCGGTCCGCAAGGTGACGCAGCTCAGCCTCACGTTCGACCACCGGGTCTGCGACGGCGGGGTGGCCGGTGGCTTCCTGCGGCACGTCGCCGACTGCGTGGAACGCCCGGCGCTGCTGATCGCCGCCGTCTGAGGCGCGTACCCCCCGGCCCTGGCGTCGCCCGTGCGGCGCCGGGGCCGGCGCGTCATCGGGCCGGGGTTTCCCGGCGGTGTCATCGGGAAGTCGGCCCCGCCGGAGCGCACCAGACGCGTCGAAGGGAGCCGGCCCGTGGCGAACGAGCTGCTACTCAACTCCGTCCGGGTACGACGACCCGCCGCGGCCGGCGCGCCGCTGTACTGCGACGCGCTGGAGTACGGGCTGACCGGCGACGGCGCGACCAACGACCAGCCGGCGCTGGCCGCCCTCGTCGACCGCCTCGGCGCCGGGTACGCCTCGGACGGACGGGCCCGGGTCATCTACTGCCCGCCGGGCATCTACTCGATCCGCGACGCCGGCACGGTGTGGCGCAGCGGGGTCTCACTGATCGGGGCTGGTCCGGCGGCGACCCGGTTCATGCTCAGCAACGAGGGCAACCGCGCCGACCCGACCCCGCTGGCCTTCTGGACCACCGTGCAGCACGGCGCCGACCGGGACCGGCACCTCGCCGACTGCACGTTCGCCGACTTCCAGATCGACGGCTCGGGTGTGGCGATGGCCGAGTACAACTACCTGGCCAAGGGCCTCGGCCTGCAGTACGTGGTGCGCGGGGTGTTCCGCAACCTCTACATCCACCACACCGCCGCCACCGGGCTCGGCTGCGACTTCCTGCAGGACTCCCTCATCGACGGCGTGGTGGTCGTCGGCTGCGGCCGCCTCGACAACGGCGAACAGTTGGGTGGCGCCGGCATCGGGGTCGGCATCGGCGGCTGGGGAACGGTGGAGCGGCTGACCATCGCCAACTGCACCGCCCTGGCCAACGGCACCAACGGCATCTTCCTGGAGCTGCAGAAGGACTATTGGCCACCACCGCGCGGCATCCGCATCATCGGCTGCCACAGTCAGGGCAACCGGTTCGGCATCTCCGACTGGGGCGCCGACGGCCTGATCGTCTCCGCCTGCACGATGACCGGCAACCTGGAGACCGGCTTCGACGTGTCGGCGCAGGGCACCTCGTCCGTGGCCGGCCGGGGTGGGCTGCTCACCGACTGCGTCATCGACGGCAACATGCGCGACGGGGTCAGCATCGGCAACAGTCCCGGCCCGTACACCGTCCGGGGCAACCGGATCAGCGGCAACGGTCGGCACGGCTATCACGCGCTCGACCTCGGGCGCGGCTACCAGGGCTCGATCCGGGACGTGGTCGTCGAGAGCAACGAGTTCTGGGGCAACGGGCTGGATGCCGTCCGGATCGACCACCAGATGACCGACGCCGTGCTGCTCAACAACCGGATCCGCAACAACGGCCGACAGTACGCCCAGGCCGCCGGCGGTACGGGCGACGCCGTCCGCTACGGCGAGCGGTCCCTGGTCGACCGGTCGGCCACCTGGCCGCACGACGGCCACCGGGGCAAGGTGCTGCGGGTCGGCCGTGCTGTCGCCATGGTGGCGTCCAACACCGGCGACGAACTGACCCTCGCCCCGGTCCGCCCGGACGGGATCAGCGCCTGGAGCGGGGACGTGCCGTCACCGGGAGGTGCCTACGAGCTGTCCGCCGCACCGGCGCGGCGGGCCGGTATCACCATCGACGCGCCGTTCGACTCGGCCACCATCCGGGGCAACCGGATCTGGGACAACCACGACTCCCGCACCCAGACCCACGGGCTGTGGATCACCGAGCGTGGCAGTTGCGTGGACTGCCGGGTCGAGGACAACGACCTCGCCGGCAACGCCGAGGACGGGCTGCTGCTCGACACCCCGCCGGTGGGCGGACGCTGGCGCGACAACCACGTCGACAGCGACTGGAGCTGACCGGCCGGGGGTGGACGACGTGCGGCGGCGGCCGGAGTGATCCGGCCGCCGCCGCTGTCACCGTGCGCTGGTCAGCCGGCCAGGCCGGCCACCGCCGGGGTCGGGTCCAGCACCACCGTGGCCGAGGCCGACTGCGGCGGTACGCCCGGCTCGGTCGGCGCGTCGGTGTAGTCCGCCACGAAGACCGCGGTCAGGTTGTCCGCGCCGCTGTGCCCACCGTCCACGAAGGTGGGGATGGTTCCGGAGCAACCCGTCGCCGTGGAGAGCGGGTGCCCGTGCTCG
Source organism: Micromonospora sp. WMMD710 (assembly GCF_029626045.1). Taxonomy (NCBI): domain Bacteria; kingdom Bacillati; phylum Actinomycetota; class Actinomycetes; order Micromonosporales; family Micromonosporaceae; genus Micromonospora; species Micromonospora sp. WMMD710. The sequence continues at coordinate 1,827,251 of NZ_JARUBD010000001.1, forward strand.
TCGTGCCCGAGCACGTAGGTGACCTTCGCCCGGGAGCAGTCCACCGGCAGATCGTCGGTGACCTTCACCTCGTACGCGACCGTCTGCCCGAACTGGAAGGGCTGCCCGGTCACCGGGGCGACGAACTCGATGATCGGCGCGGTCGGCCCGACCACCAGCGGCAGGGTCGCCGAGGCGGAACGTCCGGTGCGGTCGGTCACCTTCACCGTCGGGGTGTACGAGCCGTTCTCCTGGAACGTCCAGCTCGGGTTCGGATCGGTGCTGTCCACCGAGCCGTCCGCGTTGAAGTCCCACGCGTAGCTCAGCTTGTCGCCGTCCGGGTCGGTGGTGCCGGCGCTGGAGAACGCGACGGTCAACGGCGCCTGACCGACGGTCGGGGTGCCACTGATCTTCGGGATCGGCGTCCGGTTGCCCCGGACGAAGTCGATCCGGGACAGCTGGGCGTCCGGGTTCTCGGCGAAGTAGCCGTCGCCGTACTCCAGCACGTAGAGCGCCCCGTCCGGGCCGAACTCCATGTCCATCGGGTTGTCCACCACCAGCGACGGCGCCACCGGACGGATGTCCGCCACGTCGCCGTCCTCATCGAGGCGGAACTCCTTGATGTAGTCGCGGGTCCACTCGTAGAACAGCGGCACCCCGTCGTAGTAGGCCGGCCAACGGGTCCGCGACGTGCTGGTCCCGTCGTAGTCGTACGCCGGGCCGCCCATCGGGGCGATGCCGCCGGTGCCCAGTTGCGGGAACTCGGCCGAGGCGGCGGCCGCGTACCAGACCTCCGGCTGCTCGACCGGCGGCAGCACGCGCTTGCCGGTGTTGTGCGGTGAGTCGTTCACCGGACGCGCGCAGTTGAACTTGGCACCGGACTCGCCGGTGGCGAAGTCGTAGTCGCGGTAGGCGATCGTCGGCGTCACGCAGTAGGGCCAGCCGTAGTTCGCCGGCTTGTCGACACGCATCCACCGGCCGTGCCCGGCCGGCCCGCGCTGCGGGTTCGCGGTGGAGGCGTCCGGCGAGTAGTCGCCCACGTACACGTCGTCGGTACGCCGGTCGACGGCGAACCGGAACGCGTTGCGCAGCCCCATCGCGTAGATCTCCGGACGGGTCTGCGCCGTGCCCGGCTTGAACAGGTTGCCGGCCGGCACCGTGTAGCCACCACCGGCCTTCACCTTGATGCGCAGCAGCTTGCCGCGCAGGTCGTTGGTGTTGGCCGCGGTGCGCTGGGCGTCGTACGCCGGGTTGCGGTCGGCCCGCTCGTCGATCGGGACGTAGCCGTCGGAGGCGAACGGGTTGGTGTCGTCACCGGTCGACAGGTACAGGTTGCCCTTGCTGTCGAAGTCGATCTGCCCGCCGACGTGGCAGCAGATGCCCCGGTCGGTGGGCACGTCGATGATCTGCTGCTCGCTGGCGAGGTTCAGCTTCATCCCGTCCAGCTTGAACCGGGACAGCCGCAGCGCGCCCTTGAACCGCTGCCAGTCCGCCTCGGTGCCGGTCTCCGGCGCGTCCCCCTCGTTGACGCCGGGGGTGGCGGGGTCGTCCACGGGCGTGTTCAGCGGCGGCGAGTAGTAGAGGTAGACCCACTTGTTCTGGGCGAAGTTCGGGTCGATGGCGACCCCCTGCAACCCCTCCTCGTCGTGCTCGTACACCGGGATGTCGGCGGCGAGGGTGTTCAGCCCGGTGCGCGGGTCGTGGATGCGGACCTCACCGGTGCGGGAGGTGTGCAGCACCCGAAGGTCGGGCAGGACGGCGAGGCTCATCGGCTCGCCGGGGAAGTCGTTCAGTGTCACTTTCTGGAAGCTGCTGTCCGGCGGCGCGGCGGCCGGGGCGGCGGCCGCGGCCGCCGGCGGCACGGCCAGGCCGGCCGTCACCAGCAGCAGCGCGGACGCGAATGCGGTCCTGTTCATCAGGTCGTCCCCCGAAGTGGTTTTCAGTACCGGAGTGAGGCGAGATAGTCGAAGCCGACCCGGGCGGTGTCCAGGGCGTCGGCGGGGGCGCGCGGCGTGGTGCCCGCGTCGTCGCGCTCCACGATGTACTCCTCGATGCCCGCTTCCCGCTCGTGGGCGAAGATCCGACCGAAGTCGATGACACCGTCACCGAGGTCGGCGAAACCGCCCTCGACGTCGAGGTCCTTGACGTGCACCTGGCGGATCCGGCCACGGTTGGCCCGGATCACGTCGACCGGGTCGTGCGCGCCCCGCCAGGTCCAGTAGAGGTCGAGTTCGAAGTGGACCAGCCGTGGGTCGGTCTGCCCGGTGAGGATCTCGAAGCCGGTCGAGCCGTCGGTCAGCGGCACGAACTCCAGTTGGTGGTTGTGGTAGCCGAAGTCGAGCCCTGCGCGCTCGGCGAGCCGGCCAGCGCGGTTCAGGTCCCGTGCCAGGGCGCGGTAGACGGCGGGATCCCGGATCGCCTGGCCGTTGGCGTCCCGACCGAAGTACGGGTGCACGATCTTCTTGCTGCCGACGACGTTCGCGTCCTGGAGGGAACGCTGCCAGGTGGCGTCGTCGAACGGTTGCGGGATGCCGGTGTGCCCGGAGGTGGCGCGCAGCCCCGCCGCGTCGAGCGCGGCGCGGAACTGCGCGGCGGTGCGTCCGACGAAGCCGGCGTGCTCCACCCGCCGGTAGCCGATCCGCCGCAGCGCGTCCAGGGTGCCGGGCAGGTCGGCGGCCAGTTGGTCGCGCAGGGTGTACAGCTGGATGCTGATCCGGTCCACCGGCACCCGGCGACGTCCGCCGGACTGCCCGCTCTGCCCGCTGGGTGCCGCGGCGGCCGGGCCCGCGAGCAGGCCGGCGGTGCCGACGGCGGCGGCGGATACCGTCGCCGCGCGAAGCAGGCCGCGTCGGCTGACCGCCTCGAACGCCGGTGTCGGCTCCGTAGGGTTGGTCTGTTGATCCATGGTGGTGGTCCCTTCCTGACGGCGGGGCACGCCGTCGACGGCGGTCGACCGGCTGCCGCCGCCCGGGCGCGCCGAACCGGCCGGAGACGGGCTCCGGCGGAACGGTGAGGGACGGCGCGCGGGGCACGACCCGGACCCATCGGGCGGGACGCGGCGACCCGGCAGGGTGGCGGCAGGCTGATCGACGAATGGGCAACCCTCTATCTAGATCCGGACCCTACCCTTGCCTCCGGACGAAGGCAAAGCTTCGTCGCGTTCGGCAGAAGTTTCGCTCCAACTGACAAAAGTCCGCGCCCGGGGTGCGTCACCGGCCCCAACCTCCCGCCGGTACGCGTCCGGGCGATCATCCGGTCGCCCCGCCCCGCCCCGGCCCGCCCCGCCCCGGCCCGGCCCGGCCCGGCCCGGCCGGGACGGCCCGCCGGCTATCCGGACACCCGGTGCCGCGCCCGCTGAAGCGGAGCAAAGGACGCCACGACGGTCGGGCGGGCCCTTGCTCCGCCAACTGGCGCAGCGCCGGAAAATGCGCCGATAAATGCGCCGCCGATTATTCGTGAATGGCGTGGACGCTCCCGGCGAGGCGGCAAGAATGTGACAGAGGGAAGCCAAAAACGGGGGGACAGAACATGACGTCGAGGCGGCGACTGACGCTGTTGGCGGTAACCATCGCAGCCGCACCACTCGTCCTGGGTGGGTGTACCGCCGACCGGGACGCGGCGACCGGGTCGGCCAAGGGGCACGCCGCCCCACCGGAACTCACCGTGACGCCGGGGGACAAGGCCCGGGAGGTCCCGGTCAGCGCGGAGGTGGGCACCACGGTCAAGGGCGGCCGGGTCACCGGCGTGCGGCTCACCGACGACAAGGGGGCGCAGGTCAAGGCCGAACCGCGCGAGGACGGCTCGGGCTGGGTGCCGAGCGTGCCGCTGGCGCCCAAGCGGACGTACACCGCCGAGGTGACCGCGACCGGCGACTCGGGCGCCACCACCACGCGCACCACCACGTTCACCACGATGGCCAAGTCCACCAAGCCGCAGATCACCAGCACCCTCTATTTCGTCGGCAACCGGACGTACGGCACGGCGATGCCGGTAACCGTGGCGTTCGACCCGGGAATTCCGAAAGAGGCCAGAGTAGATGTCCAACGGCGGTTGTTCGTAAAGACGAATCCGCCGCAACCGGGTACGTGGTCGTGGCTCGACGACGGATCGCAGGTCTATTACCGAGCCCCCGATTTCTGGAAGCCGGGGACGACCATCAGCGTGCGGGCCGGCCTGGAGGGCCTGCCCATCGGCAAGGACCGGGTCGGCGACGCCGAGCGCACCGCGACCTCGAAGATCGGCCGGCAACTCGCGCTGGAGATCGACAACGCGACCAAGCAGATGACCGTGCTGCGCGACGGCAAGCAGATCCGGCAGATCCCGGTCAGCCTCGGCAAGCCGAGCACACCCAGCTCCAGCGGCAAGATGGTGATCATGGAGAAGCACGAGCGGACCACCTTCGACACCCGGGGTGAACCCAACGGCGGCTACGTGGTCGACGTCGACGACGCCCAGCGCTACACCTGGGGTGGCGAGTTCATCCACTCGGCCCCGTGGTCGGAGGGGGACCAGGGCAACACCAACGTCTCCCACGGCTGCGCCAACGTCTCCGCCACCGCGGCCGACTGGCTGATGGGTGTGACCCAGGTCGGTGACCTGATCACCGTCAAGGGCACCGAGGTGGAGTTGCAGCCGGGCAACGGCTGGACCGCGTGGAACGTGAGCTGGGACGAGTTCGTCCGGGGCAGCGCCCTGCCCGTGCCGTCCGGGCTGAAGCCCGCGCCGCCCGCACCGGCGCACCCGGGCGCGGTGGCCGGGGGATCACCCGCCCCGGCACCCTCGGTCAGCGGTCGCTGAGACACCGCCGACGGCCGTCGGGGTCGGCCCGCCAACGCGGCGGGCCGACCCCGCGTCATCAGTTCAGGGGTACGCGGGCCACACCCGGCCCGATCAGGCTGCCCAACCAGAGGTGGGCGCCGTGCTGGCGTACCCCGGTGATCATCCAGTAGTGCCCGGCCGGACCGTGCAGCGTCCGGCGGACCGTTCCGTCTCCGTCGACCAGCGCGACCAGCCCGTAGCGGCGCGGTTGCGGCTGCATCGCGTCGGGCAGCAGCGCGGCGATCTGACGCAGTCGCGGATGCGGCAGCAACCGCTCGGCGACCGGCACCCGGGGGCTGGGCAACGCGATCCAGTACGTCCCGTCGCCCACCGCGGAGAGATTGTCCGGGTATGCGGGCAGGTCGGCCAGCACCCGCACCCCACCGCCCAACTCGACGCGCAGCAGCCGGTGGGTGGTGGTCTCCACCAGCATCAACGCCGACTCGTCGGGAGTCAGCGCGATCCCGTTCGGGAAGTACAACCCGTCGGCCACCACGTCGGTGCGTCCGCTGCCCGGGTGGTACGCCAGCACCCGGCCGTTGGGGCGGTGCTCCAGCAGGTCCCGCTTCCAGTGCGAGACCGGGAACCGGTCCGAGGAGTCGGTGAAGTAGATGGTGCCGTCGCGGGCCACCGCCGCGTTGTTGGCCAGGTGCACCGGCGGCGCCGTCCCGGTCAGCTCGCGTACCGCCCCGTCCGGCGTGACCCGCAGCACCCCCCGGTACGCGTCGCAGACGATCAGCGCCTCCCCGGACGGGTCCGACTCGATGCCGAGCGGCCGGCCGCCGGTCTCGGCCAGCAGCCGGGGCTCGGTGCCGGCGGGCGCGTCGGCCGGCCACCACCAGAGTCGGCCGTCCTCGTCACCGCTGATCACCCGCCCAGCCGGGTCGACCAGCACGTCCTCCGGGCCGACCGCGCCGTCGGGCAGCGGCAGCAGGTCGGCCCGGTCGAGGCGGCTGTCGGTGGCGGCCCACGCCCCGGTGAGCGGGGGAGGCACGGTGGCGGGCTCGCGTACGGGCCGGATCAGCCGGGGCGGCCGGGGCCGGGGGATCACCATCGGTCCATTGTCACCCGCCGATGTCAGCCGTTCCCGCATCTCCGCACCCGCCGCGCGCCGCCGCCATGGTCGACTCCGAGGGAGTCGGGGCACCCGCCGGGGCGATCGGCCAGGGCGGGTGACCCAGCGCACCGCACCCCGGGCCTCCACCCCGAGAGGGACCCGGGGTGCCTCCGGGGATGACCCTGGACGTACCCGGAATCACTCCGGCGAGGGGCGAAAGTGTCGGTGGTGGGGGATAGGTTCCTGGGCATGGGAGAGCGCAGCGACCGGTTGGACGTGCAGGTCAACGTGGGTGACCGGGTGGTCCAGGTGCGAGTGGCCGGCGAGGTCGACATCGCCACCGTGGCCGCGTTCCGGTCCGCGCTGTGGTCCGCTCCGGCGGGCTCGGTGCTTCAGCTCGACATGTCCGGCCTTCGGCTGCTCTCCGCCGCCGGTGTGCGCACGCTGCTCGCCGCGCACCTGCGCGTCCGGGCCTGCGGCGGGGAGTTGATCCTCGTCGACCCGACGCCGGTGGTCGCCCGGGTGCTGCGCGCCACCGGCCTGCACCGGGTCATGACGGTGCTGGAGCCGACCCGCGTCGTCGAGGCCGCCCGTCTTCCGGCCACCCCGACCGCAGACCTGATGCTGGCCGCCTGACCGCGGCTCCTCGCACGTCTGTCCGTGAGGCGGTGCGGGGGCCGCCGGCGTCGGCCGGCGACCCCCTCTGGAGAGTCGGTCAGCGCACGTCGAGCAGGTCGACGACGAAGACCAGGGTCTCGCCCGGCTTGATGACGCCGCCCGCGCCGCGGTCGCCGTACCCGAGGTGCGGCGGAATGGTGAGGCGACGCCGGCCGCCGACACGCATGCCTACCACGCCCTGGTCCCAGCCGGCGATGACCTGGCCGCCGCCGAGCGGAAACTCGAACGCCTCGCCACGGTTCCACGACGAGTCGAACTCGTTGCCGCTGGAGTGCGACACGCCGACGTAGTGCACGCTGGCGAGCTGACCCGGCTGCGCCTGCGGGCCCTCGCCCACGGCGATGTCCTCGATCACGAGGTCGGCCGGCGGCGCACCCTCGATCGGACCCACCTCGGGCTTGCCCGAACGGGCGCCTGCTGCCTGGTTCATGCGGGGATCTCCTGCCGTGTTGGGTGATGTGTCCGGTCACCGTCGATCCTGCCGGATCACACCCCGCCAATGTGCAGCGGACCCACCACCCCGCCGCTCCCGCCCTGATGAAGACCGGTCGGCCCGCCAAGATCGCGCAGCATCCTGGATGTAGTGGCGTCCGCGCGTCGACGATGCCACTACATCCAGGATCGAGCACGATCTTGGCGCGGGGCGCGGGGCGCGGGGCGCGGGGCGCGGGGCGCGGGGCGCGGGGCGCGGGGCGCGGGGCGCGGGGCGCGGGGCGCGGGGCGCGGGGCGCGGGGCGCGGGGCGCGGGGCGCGGGGCGCGGGGCGCGGTTTGGCGGGCGTCGCCCGGATGGGGACGCCCGCCGTGTAGTGGTGGGTCAGCGAAGCCAGGGGAGGCGGTGCACGATCGGCAGCTTCGCCCAGAGTCGCCCGAGGCCCCACGTGTCGCCGGCGTTGACCAGTGCCAGCACCGCGAGCACCGCGGCGTAGATCAGGTGGTCGTCCATGAAGGGGTTGTTCTCCGGGGGCAGCACGGCGGTCCACATGAGGACCAGCAGCAGCCCACCGGCCACCGCGGCGACCCGCATGCCGATGCCCAGCAGGAGGGCGACGCCGATCCCGGCCAGACCGATCATGAACAGCCAGTCCGCCCAGGCGGCCCCGGCGATCCCGGCGTAGAGGTCCTGGAACGGACCAGCGACGCCGAAGGTGAGGAAGCCCTTGGTGGGGCTGCCGCCGTTGATCCAGGCGTTCTTCGACTCGGTGGCCAGTCCGAGGCCGAACAGCTTGTCGATGAACGCCCAGAGGAAGATCCAGCCGAGCGCCAGCCGGGTGCCGGCCAGGACGTACCGGACGGCCCTCTCCCGGGTGCCGGCTGCCGGAGTGTTGGCGGTGACCCGCTCGATCGTCGCGGTCATGGTGTCCACGTCCCTTCTCTGCCTCGCACCGCGCTTCCCGGTGGCACCTTCAGTGCACTCCCGCCGCGCCGTGCGCGGCAGGGCCGACCGGACCGCGGCGATCCGGGACCTTGGACCCGGTCCGGCCTGGTCCGGTGCCTCTGACCGCGACCGTCGTACGGCCGTAGCGTCCGAGGTGGATGACGAGAGGGAGGTCGTGATGAGGACCTGGCAGGTGGGTGACGTGATGACGCGGGAGGTCACGACCGTGGTGGCCGACACTCCGTACCGGGAGATCGTCGACGTGTTGCTGCGCCGCGGCGTCAGCGCGGCGCCGGTGATCGACGGGTTCCGCAGGGTGCTGGGTCTGGTGTCCGAGGCTGACCTTCTGCATCGCATCGAACATGCCGGGGAGCCAGCGCAGCGGCGCGTCTTCGAGAGCCGCCGCCGGCGGGGTGCCCGGGGCAAGGGTGCGGCGCTGTTGGCCGGTGACCTGATGACGGCGCCGGCGGTCACCACGTACCCGGAGGCGACGCTGTCGGCGGCCGCCCGGCTGATGGACCGCGAGCAGGTCAAGAGGTTGCCGGTGCTCGACGACCTCGGCCGGCTGGTCGGCATCGTGAGCCGCGCCGACCTGCTGCGGGTGCATCTGCGCTCGGACGCCGAGATCCGGGAGGACGTGGTGCAGGAGGTGCTGCGTCGGGTGCTCGCGGTGCGGGACGGCCTGGTCACCGTGGAGGTTCGCCATGGTGAGGTCACCCTCGCCGGTCGGGTGGACCACCGCTCCGCCGTCGACCTCGCCGGCCGGCTCGCGGCCCAGGTCAGTGGCGTCGTCCGGGTGACCAACGCGATCGCGTACGACACCGACGACACGGTCACGGACCCCGGCCCGGTGATGCCGGTCGCGTGAGCACCACGCCGGCCCGGCGACCCGCCCGCCCGGGGCCGGGGGCGGGGATGCACAGGTCGAGTTGCTCGGAGCGCCGACGTCGGGCGGGTCGCTCGCCTAGGCTCGGGAGCGGCCGGCCGGCATGGTCGCGGGGCGGCGCGCGGTGGTCGATGCCGGGGGGCGCCGGGTGGGTGAGGCGACGGTCGCGGTGCCCCTGTGGGCGTGGGCGGCCGTCGGCGCGGTGATCGCCGTGATGCTCGCGGTCGACGTGCTGTCGCATCGGGACAACCACGTCATCGGGCTGCGTGAGGCGCTGCTGTGGAGCGCCGTCTGGGTGGGGGCGGGCCTGCTGTTCGGGCTGGTCGTCTGGTTCGGCCTGGGTGGCGACCCGGCCATCGCGTATTACTCCGGCTACCTGCTGGAGAAGGCGCTGTCGGTGGACAACGTCTTCGTCTTCGCGCTGCTGTTCGGCTACTTCCGGGTGCCCGACGGCTATCAGCACAAGGTGTTGTTCTGGGGCGTCGTGGGGGCGCTCGGCTTCCGACTGCTGTTCATCTTCGCCGGTGCCGAGTTGTTGGAGCGGCTCACCTGGGCGGGGGTCGTGCTGGGGGCGTTTCTGATCTGGACCGGTTGGCGGCTGGCCGTACGCGGGGAGCCGGACGTCGCCCCGGACCGCAACCCGGTCGTGCGGCTGTTCCGGCGAGTGGTGCCCACCGACGCCCGGTACCACGGCGACCGTTTCACCGCCCGGGTCGACGGGCGGCGGGTGGCGACGCTGCTGCTGGTGACGCTGGTCGCGATCGAGGCCACCGACATCGTCTTCGCGATCGACTCGGTGGCGGCGATCCTGGCCATCACCACCAACACGTTCCTGCTCTGGACGGCCACCGCGTTCGCCGTGCTGGGGCTGCGCAGCCTGTACTTCTGCCTGGCCGGTCTGTTGCGGCACTTCGCCTACCTGCGTTACGGGCTGGCCCTGGTGCTCGCGTTCGCGGGGGCGAAGCTGATCCTGGCCGAGACGCCGGTGGGCAAGCTGCCGATCTGGCTGACCCTCGCGGTGGTGGTGCTGAGCCTGGCCGCGTCCATCGGCGCCAGCGTCGTGGCCGCCAGACGCCCCCGCGCCGCCGGCTGAGAGACGCCGGGTCAGCGCCCGTGCCGCCGGCTGAGAGATGCCGGGTCAGCGCCCGCGCCGCCGGCTGAGAGACGCCCGACCCGCGCCGGCGGAGGACGCCGGGTCAGCGGGCGCGGACTGGCCGGGACAGCTGGTCGGCCAGCAGCGCGGGCGCCTCGGCCAGGGACGGGCCGTACCAGGTGAGGTGCCGGCCGGAGACCAGAGCGCAGGGTACGTCCGGGAACGCCTCCGGCCCGTCGTCGGCGGTGAAGAGGTACGGCTCGTCGGGCAGCACCACCAGCTCCGGTGATCGGTCGCGCAGATCGTCGAGGCTGGGGCGGGGATAGCGGTCGGGATGCTCGTCGTAGGCGTTGATCACGCCGAGCCGGCGCAGCACGTCGCCGGCGAACGTGTCGCCGCCGAGCACCACCCACGGCCGCCGCCAGACCGGCACCACCGCCCGGCGGGCAGGTGCGAGCCGGGGCGGGTCGGCCCAGGCCTGTCTCGCGGCCGTCAGCCAGGCCGGTTCGGCCGGCGCGCCGAGTTCGGTCAGCAGCTCGCCCAGTTCGGTCAACGCCCCGGGGACGGTGCGCGGATAGGTGACGCGTACCGGCACGCCGGCCGCGCGCAGGGCGTCGGCGTCGGCCCGCCGGTTCTCCTCCACGTTGAGCAGCACCAGGTCGGGTCGGAGGGCGCGGACCCGGTCCAGGTCGGGGTATTTGCTGCCGCCGACGCGGGCGACGTCCAGATCGGCCGGGTGGCTGCACCAGTCCGTGGCGCCGACCAGTGTCCCGGGGAGGGTCGACGCGACGGCCTCGGTCAGTGACGGCACCAGCGACACCACCCGCACCCCGCGTACCTCCGTCCGCCGCCCGTGCACCGATCATGCCCGGCGGGTCGGCGTGGCGCCGGTCAGGGTCGTCCGGTCTCGATCCGGGCGGTCACGTCGAGGTGCGCGGGTTGGCAGCCGGCGGTCGCGGCGAACCGGCGGACCGCGGCGTGGACGTGCTCGCGTACGCCGGCCGCCCTGGCGTCGGCGGTCAGGTCCACCCGGATCCACACGTCGGGGTGGGGTGGCGCGCCGGTGAGCACCACGCGGGCCGCTCGTACGGCGGGGTCGCCGGTCAGGTCGCGTTCCAGCGCCTGGGTGAGGAGGTCGGCGGCCAGCCGGGTGCGGCCGGGGCGGCGGCCGGGGCGGCTCAGGGTGCCGCGCAGCGCCTGCCCGCGCAGTTCCCGGGCCAACAGGCGCTGTCCGGCGAGGGCGAGCAGTGTGCCCGCGACCACCACGGCCAGGGTGCTGAACGGCGCGGCCAGGCGCCACCGGTCCCGCAGACCGGCGGGGAGCAGCGGCGCGCCGGGGTCACCGCCGGGCAGGTCACCGAAGCTGGCCGCCAGTGCCACCGCGCCGCCGGCCACCAGCAGCAGCGCGATGACCGTCCACAGGAGTCGGTGTGCGGCGTTGCTCACGCCGGTCGTCCGCGCTGGAGCAGCCGCACCTGGATCCGGCCGGTCCTCGGCGCGGCGAGTCGGCGCAGTTCCTGACGGACCGCGTACTCGACCTCGCCGCGGGCGGCCGGGTCGCCGCTGGCCCGCACCCGGGGCCGCCACTGGCCGCCGTGGCGGCGAATCCGGACCCGGGCCCGGTGGACGCCGGCGACGGCGGCCGCCGCGTCGGCCAGCCGTCGTTCCAGGCAGCGGCGGTGCAGGTGCCAGCCGTCGGGCTCGTCGGCGCTCAGTCGTACCGGCGTCCACCGGCGCACCTGGGCGACGAGGATGAACAGGCCGAGCAGCAGCGCCGCGCCGGCCACCGCCCGCACCGACGGGTCACGCCATCGGGTGCCGGACAGCGTGGCGTACCAGGCGTCGTGGTCGAGCAGCGGGCGGTCCAGGGTGGTCAGCAGCGCCTGCGCGGCGAGCAGGACCCCGCCGGCCAGCAGGACGACGGCCAGCAGCAGGGAGGCGACGCGGTTGGCGGCGCGCATCTCAGCCGCCGGCTCTCTGGCCGGTCGATCCGGCGCCGTCGACCCCGGGGACGAGCAGGTCGTCGACCGTGACCGTCACCGCCGCCACGGTGAGGCCGGTGTCGGCGTGCACGCGGTCGGCGACCGCCGCCCGGACCGCCTCGGCGACCGCCGGGACGCTGTGGCCGTACCAGGTGATGAGGTGCAGGTCGAGGCCCACGGACCGGTCGTCCAGGCGGACCAGGGCCGGGCGGACGCCGCACACCCCGGGCACCCGGCCGGCGGCCTCGACCGCGATGCGGGTGACCTTCGCCGAGTCGGGCGGGACGAGGCCGCTCGCGGTCCCGGTCGTCGGGCGGGCGGTCATCGGTGCCGCCGAGGGCCGACGCGGTCGCCCAGCCCGGTGACCGCGACGTCGCCGTCGAGCACCCGGACGACCAGCCAGCCGAGCAGGCCGGCGAGCACGGCGAGGCCGGCGGTGCCCGGGCCGGCGAGCGCCCAGACCGACACCACGAGGAACCCGGCGAGGAAGCCGAACTGTTGTCGCGACATGGCGTCACCTCCCGGCCGGTGCGGTACCGGCGATGCCGCTGGATACCCGGCGGCCACCCCCGGAACGTCGCACGACTGTGATCCCGGTCACAGCGCGGCGCGAAGCGCCATGATCGACCACCTAGACTCGGCCCGGCCCGACCGACCGGCGGATGGATCAGGCAGATGACGAGCACCGGCAGCGACGACCGCGGCTGGCTGCGGGCGGCGCCCGCCGACGGCGGGGGGACGTTGCTCAGCCGTGCCGGCCACCGGGTGTATCCGGCGCGTCGACTCAGCGACCTCGTCCAGGGACGCCCGCCGGGGGTCACCGGCAGCCAGTGGAGTTCGGCGAGCCGGGCCGCGTTCGACTTCGTGGTCTGCGCCGCCGACACCGGGCGCCCGGTCGTCGCCGTGGAGATCGGCCCGGTGCCGCCCGCGGGTTCGGCGGAGCAGCGCGCCGAGCGGCTGAAGGATGCGGTGAGCGCGGCGGTCGGTCTGCCGGTGCTGCGGATCGGGTCGCCGACGTTGCGGGCCGGCGAGCACGGCCGACGCCTGGTGGAGTACGTGATCGACGCGCGGGACTACGCGGCGGGCGCCACCGGGTCGAGCGCCGGCGCGGACGAGCCAGCCCCGGTGGGCTTCCGGGACATCCTCGGCCGGCTGCCGGACGGCCGTACCGGGCCGGTGAACGACCTCGGCGCGCTGACCCGGGCGGCCGCGGTCGAGGCGTACGTGGCCGGGCGGCTGGCCGACCCGATCGTGCGTGGGCTGCACGTGCGCTGGGCGGACGGGCCGGCGCAGGGGTGGAGCTGGGTGCAGGTGCGCCCGGACGTGTGCCTCGTCGAGCGGGTCTCGGTGATCGAGCACCGGTTCTCCTGCGGTATCGGCGCGGCCCGGCTGGCCGAGGACCTCGCCACGGTCGCTGTCGGTGAGCGGCTGCGCACCGCCGGGGCCGACGGCGCGGAGCTGGTGCCGCGCGCCGAACTCACGGCGCGGATCGCCGACCTGAGCCGGCGCCGCGACGAACTGGTCGGCGGGTTCGCCTTCGACCACCTGTGCGCCGACTGACCGGCGTCCGTTTTCCCAGCTGATCCGGCTCCGCGCTGGCTCGCGACAATTTTCCTGTGCGGTGGTTGAACCATCCCCGTCGCGGTCCCGTACTCCTGCGCGAATGAAGAGGATCTCCCCATCCGCGTCGACCTGACGCGGAGGACGGTGCGGAAAGGGCATCGTCGGCCGTCGACACATCACCGGGTAGGTCGTGGTGGCCGCCGTTGACGCGTGCCATCTCAAATCCGTCGGTCCGCCGAGGGCAGGAATCCAGTACCGGATCGAGAAGGAGAGCAATTCGATGCGCAGGTCCACACGGGCGCGCCGGTCTTCCGGCAACGCGCGGAGCAAGCGTCTGCTGGCCGTTGTCGGCACGCTGGTGGTCTTCGGCGGAGTTGTCGCCGTGACCCAGATTTCCTCGGCCCAGGATCGGCGGACTAACAAGCCCCGCCCGGCTGCCGGGCAGTGCGTGGAACCGAGTCCGGGCGCGACCGCGCCGAGTGGAAACGGTTCGACCAGCCGGACCTGGCAGAACGGCCGGTGGGTGCGCAATCACTGGGGTGACGGGCAGCAGTCGGTCCCCGAGTGCGAGGACGGCAAGGACGGCACGGTCGGCACCGGTTCCGCCGTCGCCTGCCCGGACGTGGCGTCGAAGCTGCCGCAGGTGCCGGAGCGGGCGCGGGGCGAGGTGGACCGCAACCTCGCCCAGTTGACGACCCAGATCGCCGAGGCCGACCGCCGGCTCGCCGCCGAGGGCAACAAGGGTGAGGCGTTCATCCGCAGTGCGATCCTCCAACCGCTGGCCGGCAAGCGCCGCGCGGTGCTGGACCGCATCACGACCGCCATCGACCGGGTCGGGCCCCGCCCGCAGGGCCTGTCGCAGCTCGCCGAGTGTCAGGTGCAGCCGACCGGCAGCAACGGCGGAAACACCGGCGGCGGGAACACCGGTGGCGGCAACAACAACGGCGGCAACAACAACGGCGGTGGGAACAACAACGGCGGCGGGAACACCGGTGGCAACGCCCCCGGTGCCGGGCTCGGTGTGCTGGCCAACGACTGTGACGAGAGCCAGCTTCAGCCGCACGACGGTTTCCAGAACGGCAACCGCTGCGTGAGCACCGAGTTCGGTGAGGTCGGCGCGGCCGCCAACAACCCCTCCCTGCTGATCACCCAGTTCCCCCAGCAGGTGGGCCGCAACCAGGCGTTCACCCTCCGGGTCAGCACCCGCAACCTGGTCCGGGACCGCTTCCTGGCCGCCGGCCAGGGCGGGTACTACGTGGAGAGCTCGCTGCTCAACGACCAGGGCCTGGTCCGGGGCCACTTCCACACCGCGTGCCGGATGCTGGACAGCCTGACCACCCCGCCGGAGCCGCAGGAGGTGCCCGCGTTCTTCGTGGCCACCGAGGACGGTCGCGGTGGCGCCCAGCCGGACGAGGTGACCATCCAGATCCCGGGTCTGCCGGAGTCGGGCACCGCGCAGTGTTCGGTCTGGGCCGGTGACGGTTCGCACCGCCTGCCGATGATGGAGCGGGCCAACCAGACGCCGGCGTTCGACTCGGTGCGTATCGCGGTCAACTGAGTCGCAGGACGACGGGCGACGGCCGGTCACCCCGGGGCGACAGCCCGGGGTGACCGGCCGCCGCCCGTCGTATCGGTGCTCCGACAATCTGACGGGGCCACGCCGTTTGAGGCGGGACCCCGTCCGCGTGTCGTCCAGTCAGCGGTTCTTGTACGCCTCGACGACCTCAACCGGGATCCGGCCCCGTTCGGAAATCTTGTAGCCGTTCTTGACGGCCCATTCCCGGATGGCCCGGTTCTGCTCCCGATCCATTCCCGCGCCGCTGGGCCGGCCCGGCCGCCGAACGGTCCGGGTGTTCTCCACGGCACCTCGCCCGATGCGCCGTCCCGCATTGATGTACGGATCCAGCGCCTTGCGTAGGACGCCGGCATTCTCGTCCGAGACGTCGATCGTGTAGGCCACGCCGTCGAGACTGAACTCGACCGTCCGGTCGGCCTTCCCGCCGTCGAGGTCGTCGGTCAGGACCGTGATTACTTTTCTCGCCATTGCCGATTACTCCCTGTGTGTGGCGGGATGTGTCCAAAGTCTGACCTACTACCCGGGGAAACCGCAACAATATGCGTCGCTTTCATTTCGGCGAGTCGTGATTCGGCACGTCGGGGGAAAACCGGAATCGGCGCCGAATCGCGGGGTGGCGGTGGCTCATTCGCCGAGCAGGCCGGCCCGACCGGCCACGGCGGCCGCCTCCGCCCGGTTGGACACCCGCAGCTTGCGCAGTAGCGCGGCGGTCATCCGTTTCACCGTCCGCTCCGAGACGTGCAGTTCCTCGCCGATATCGACGGTGTTGCGGCCGGCGGCTATCGCGCGCAGCAGCCGGCGCTCCCCGCCGTCCAGGTCGACCGGTGTGGCGCGCGAGGGCCCCAGCAGGACGCGCAGCAGTTCCGCCGGCAGCACCGCCCACCCATCGAGGATGGCCAGCAGCGGAGGCAGCAGTTCCTCCGGCTCGCTGGTCTTGGGCAGATATCCCTCGGCGCCGGCCCGCAGCGCGTCGAGTGTCGGTGCCGAATCGGCGGATCGGGACATCGCGACCACCCGTACCCGTGGGGTGGTGCGTCGGATCGCCGCCACCGCCCCGACGCCACCGGGTGGTGGCAGGTGCAGGTCGACCAGGACGAGGTCCGGGTGGCAGCGGCTGACCAGGCCCGCCGCGGCGGTGGCGTCGCGGGTCGAGCCGACCACCTCGACGCGGCCGTCGGTGGTCACCGGGAGCAGCAGTTCCAGGCCGCGGACGAAGAGGGGTTGGTCGTCCACGACCGCGAGTCGAATGGTGGTGCCGTCCGGCATGTCTGCGCCGTTCCCCGACGGGTGCCGATCATGCCGCGACGCCCCGATGGGTGGAACGGGGCCGGTTGCGACGCCTGCCCGGTGTGCCGATCCGACGGGCTGGGGAGTGGTCTGGGTCACAGCCCGGAACAAGGGGAACGCTTTGTTACTTGAGTGAGACACGCTCAACTCAACGCGATAGCAGGTGTTCGATGGCAACTCTTCCGGTACTTCCCCTGACCGACGCCGTGCTGCTGCCCGGCATGGTCATCCCGGTGACCCTCGACCCGACCACCCAGGCCGCCATCGACGCGGCACGGGCGACCGGCGACCGCAAGCTGCTGGCCGTGCCGCGTATCGACGGCGAGTACGGCCCGGTCGGCGTGGTCGCCACCATCGAGAAGGTCGGCCGACTGCCCGAGGGTGAGCCCGCCGCCGTCATCCGTGGCCTGTCCCGGGCCCGGATCGGCTCCGGCGTGCCCGGCCCCGGCGCCGCACTCTGGGTCGAGGCGACCGAACTCGACGAACCCGCCCCCGCCGGCAAGGCCCGCGAACTCGCCCGCGAGTACCGCGCCCTGGTGACCTCCGTGCTCCAGCAGCGGGGCGCCTGGCAGGTCATCGACGCGGTGGAGCGGATGACCGACCTGTCCGAGCTGGCCGACTCGGCCGGCTACGCGCCCTGGCTGACCCTGGACCAGAAGACCGAGCTGCTCGCCGCGCCGGACGTCACCGCCCGGCTGGAGCTGCTGGTCGGCTGGGTCAAGGACTACCTGGCCGAGCAGGAGGTCACCGAGCAGATCAACAGTGACGTCCGCGAGGGGCTGGAGAAGTCCCAGCGGGAGTTCCTGCTGCGCCAGCAGCTCGCCGCGATCCGTAAGGAGCTGGGCGAGGACGAGCCGGACGGCTCGGCGGACTACCGCAGCCGGGTGGAGAGCGCCGAGCTGCCGGACAAGGTCCGCGAGGCGGCCATGCGTGAGGTCGGCAAGCTGGAGCGGGCCAGTGACGCCTCCCCGGAGGCGGGTTGGATCCGCACCTGGCTGGACACCGTCCTCGAGATGCCGTGGGGCACGCGTACCGAGGACAACACCGACCTGGCCGCGGCCCGGGCGGTGCTCGACGCCGACCACGCCGGCCTGGCCGACGTGAAGGACCGCATCCTGGAGTACCTGGCGGTGCGCAACCGTCGCGCCGAGCGCAACCTCGGCGTGGTCGGCGGTCGCGGCTCCGGTGCGGTGCTCGCCCTCGCCGGTCCTCCCGGAGTGGGCAAGACGAGCCTCGGCGAGTCCGTCGCCCGGGCGCTCGGGCGCAACTTCGTCCGGGTCTCCCTGGGCGGTGTCCGCGACGAGGCGGAGATCCGCGGTCACCGGCGCACCTACGTCGGCGCGCTGCCCGGCCGGATCGTCCGCGCGCTGCGCGAGGCCGGCTCGATGAACCCGGTCGTGCTCCTCGACGAGGTGGACAAGGTGTCCGCGGGCTACGCCGGTGACCCGGCCGCCGCCCTGCTGGAGGTGCTCGACCCGGCCCAGAACCACACCTTCCGGGACCACTACCTGGAGGTCGACCTGGACCTGTCCGACGTGCTCTTCCTGGCCACCGCGAACGTGGTGGAGTCGATCCCCGGCCCGCTGCTGGACCGGATGGAGCTGGTCATGCTGGACGGGTACACGGAGGACGAGAAGGTCGCCATCGCCCGGGACCACCTGCTGCCCCGGCAGCGGGAGCGGGCCGGGCTGACCGCCGACGAGGTGACCGTCGCCGACGAGGCGTTGGCGCTGATCGCGGGGGAGTACACCCGCGAGGCCGGTGTCCGGCAGCTCGAACGTGCCCTCGCGAAGATCCTGCGCAAGGTGACGGTGACGTTGGCGACCGACCCGACGCCGGTACGCGTCGACACCGACAACCTCACCGGCTACCTGGGTCGACCGAAGTTCACCCCGGAGTCGGCCGAGCGGACCGCGGTGCCCGGCGTGGCCACCGGCCTCGCCGTCACCGGCGCCGGCGGGGACGTGCTCTTCATCGAGGCGACGAGCATGGAGGGCGAGCCGGGGCTGACCCTGACCGGCCAGCTCGGCGACGTCATGAAGGAGTCGGCGCACATCGCCCTGTCGTACCTGCGCTCCAACGGGCGCCGGCTCGGCATCGACCCGAACGCCCTGGCGGGACGCCGGATCCACCTGCACGTCCCGGCGGGCGCGGTGCCCAAGGACGGCCCGAGCGCCGGCATCACCATGGTGACGGCACTGGCGTCGCTGGTCACCGGCCGCCCGGTCCGCCCCGAGTTCGGGATGACCGGTGAGGTGACGCTCTCCGGTCGGGTGCTGCCGATCGGTGGGGTGAAGCAGAAGCTGCTCGCCGCGCACCGGGCCGGCCTCACCGAGGTCATCATCCCGGCGCGCAACGAGCCGGACCTGGACGACCTGCCGGCCGAGGTGCGCGAGGCGCTGACCGTGCACACCCTGGCCGACGTGGCCGACGTGCTCGCCCTGGCGCTGCGCCCGGCCGGCGTCCAGGCACTGGACGGTCCGGCGCTCTTCACGGTCTGACGCTCCGAACCCGATGACCCCCGCCGTCTTCCGACGGCGGGGGTCATTGATGTACGCGCATGGGGGCTACTGTCTCGCGTGAACGCTCAGCTGCCTCTCCGCCGCGAGGCGGTCCCCCTGGAGGAAACCCCCGTGAACGTCGTGCTCTGGGTCATCCAGATCCTGCTCGCCGTCATCTTCGCCGGCGTCGGGCTGGCCAAGCTGACCCAACCCAAGGACAAGCTGCGCGACCCCATGCGATGGGTGGACCCGGTGCCGCCGTCGCAGGTCAAGGCGCTCGGCGCGGTCGAGGTGCTGGCCGCCGCCGGGCTGGTGCTGCCCCCGCTCACCGGCATCGCCACCGTGCTGACCCCCCTCGCCGCCGTCGGGCTGGTCATCGTCATGGTCGGGGGCATCCTGGTGCACCTGCGCGACCGGAAGAAGCGCGACACGGCGGCGGAGCGTCGGATGGAGATCCAGGGCGCGATCACCTGCGCGGTCCTGCTCGTCCTCGCCGCGGTGGTGGCGTGGGGCCGCTTCGGCCCGTACTCCTTCTGATCGACAGCGCCGGCGACCGTCGTACCCCGGCGGTCGCCGGCGGCGTGCTCAGCGCTGGTCGCCACCGCGGTCGCGACGCACCGTGGCCTTGCGGCCCTTGATCGTGCTGGAGCGCAACCCGGAGATCACCTCGTCGGCCACCCCCTGCGGCACCTCCACCAGCGAGAACCGGTCGGCGATCTCGATCGAGCCGATGTCCCGGCCGCGGATCCCGGTCTCCCCGGTGATGGCGCCGACCAGGTCCTGCGGGCGTACGCCGGCACGTCGGCCCAGGCCGACGAAGACCTGGACGGTGTTGCCGCCGGCCGACCGCGGCCGCCCTCCGCCGCGCCGGTCGCCGCCCCGGCCGCCGGTCTCCGGTCGACCCTCGCGCGGCCCGCGTACCGGCGCCTGCGGGATCTCCTCCTCGTCGTCGGAGCCCGGCGACGTCACCTCGTGTGCCAGCTTCACGGCGGCGAGCGCGACCTCCATCAGGTCGAACTCGTCGGTCAGCGTCTCCACGATCACCCGGAACGGGTCCAGGTCGTCCTCCAGCAGGCTCTCCCGCAGCGCCGCCTGGGTCAGCTCCAGCCGACGGGTACGCATGTCCGCCACGGTGGGAATCTTGTCGATGGTGATCCGCTGGCCGGTCACCCGCTCGATGGTCTTGAGCATCCGGTGTTCGCGCGGCTCGGCGAGGGTGATCGCCACACCCTCCCGCCCGGCCCGGCCCACCCGGCCGATGCGGTGCACGTACGACTCCGGGGCCGACGGCACGTCGTAGTTGACCACGTGGGTGAGCTGCTCGACGTCCAGCCCGCGGGCCGCAACGTCGGTGGCCACCAGCAGGTCGGCGGTGCCGGCGCGCAGCCGGCCCATCACCCGGTCGCGCTGCTCCTGGCTCATCCCGCCGTGCAGCGCCTCGGAACGGTAGCCCCGGCCGTTCATCGTCTCGGTCAGCCGGTCCACCTCCTCCCGGCTGCGGCAGAAGACGATCGCGGCGGTCGGCGACTCGACGTCCAGAACCCGGCCCAGCGCGGCCGGTTTGTGCGCCCGCGTCACGATGTACGCGCTCTGCCGCACCCGGGGCGCCTCACCGGCGACCGTCTGCTCCCGGCCGATCTCGATCCGGACCGGCTCGCGCAGGTGCTGGCGGGCCATCCCGTCGATCCGCGACGGCATGGTTGCCGAGAAGAGCACCGTCTGGCGCTGTGCCGGGGCGTGCTCCAGGATCGCCTCGATGTCCTCGGCGAAGCCCATGTCGAGCATCTCGTCGGCCTCGTCGAGCACCACCGTGGCCAGGCCACCGAGACGCAGGGTGCCCCGCGCGATGTGGTCGAGGGCTCGACCCGGGGTGGCCACCACCACGTCCACGCCGCTGTCGAGGGCCCGCAGCTGCCGCCCGATCGGCTGCCCCCCGTAGATCGGCAGCACCCGCGCACCCAGGTCCTTGCCGTAGCGGTGGAACGCCTCGGACACCTGCACCGCCAGCTCCCGCGTCGGCACCAGCACCAGCGCCACCGGGTCCCCACCGTCACGGTGCGCCACCATCCGGTGCAGCAGCGGCAGCGCGAACGCCGCCGTCTTGCCGGTGCCGGTGGCCGCCTGACCCAGCAGGTCCCGGCCGTCCAGCAGCGGCGGGATGGCCTCCCGCTGGATGGGGGTCGGCTCCTCGTAACCGAGGGCGGCCAGGGCGCCCAGCAGTTCGGCGCGCAACCCGAGCTCCGTGAAGGCGTTCGCCTCGTCGGTGCCGTCGGGGGTGGTGTCGGTCGGTGCGTCGTGCTGTGCAGGTGCGGAACTCATGGGTCAAGCCTTTCATCACGCCGTCGGGGCCGCTGCGCCGACCGGCACAAGAGCGTCCCGGCCGCCCCCGGCACCCCGCACGATCCGCGCAACTTCGGTGATGGTGCTGCCTCTGTGACGCCTGAGGCAGCCCATCACCGGAACTGCGCGGATCGTGGCGGTGGTCGGCGTCCGGGTCAGGTGGTGGTCAGGATCGCCAGGATCATCCCGCCGAGGGCGGCGTCGAGCACGAGGGCGGCCACCTCCGGCCGGGCCAGTGCGCCGGCAACACCCAGGGCCGTGCCGGCCACCTCCCAGAGTGGCCCGAGCAGCACCATCCCGGCGACCATCGCCAGCGCCATCTCGGCGAGATGCCACAGCAGCCGCCGGGTGCCGTGGGAGGGCGCCGCGTCGGAGGGTGCCGACTGCGCGGTGGGCACCGACCCGACCGGCTACCGGGATCGCGCCCAGGCGACGAACCGGTCGTCGAGGTCGGCCGCCGTCGTGCCGTGGTGCTGCTCGGCGGTCTCGTCCCGCAGGGTCATCAGGTAGGCCACCACCCCTACCGCCGGAGCCGATCCCGCTAGCGTGTCGGGGTGCGCACGGTGGAACTGGTCTGCTCAGCGGGGTTGGACGCCGCGATCCGGACGGTCTGGAGTCGGTTGGCGGCCGCCAGGTTGCCCAGCCTCGCCCGCACCATTCATCCGACCAACCGGCCTCATCTGACCCTCGCCGCCGTCGACGACTTCCCGGTCGGCGTCGGACACCGCCTGGCCGAGCTGTTCGACGCCGCGCTGCCGGTGCCGGTCACGCTCGACCGGGTCGTCGTCCTCGACGGCAGCGCCCCGCTGGTCTGGCTCGTACGACCCACACCGGCGCTGACCGCGCTGCACGCCGCGGTCTGGGACGTCCTCGCCGAGGCCGCCGGGCAGCGCCCCTGGCACGCTCCGGGAGCGTGGGTGCCGCACCTCAGCCTGGCGCTGCGGTTCCGCGACGCGGACCTGCGGCTGGCCCGCGCCGTGACCGGTGGTCAGCGCCCGACGGGCTCGTTCGACGCGGCGCGCAGCTACGACGGCACGGACCGGACGGTGACCCGGCTGACCCGGCTCCGTTAGTCGGCGCGCGCGTTATCGATGCCTGTCGCACCGTGGCCATCGTCCGTGCCGAGGGGTCACGTGGTGCGGGTAGTTGCGCACCGTCTCCTCGCCCAGGTCCAGCGTCACGGTCGTCTCCGCGACGTAGTCGCCGCGCGGGGCGTCACGCAGCAGCACGCCCGCCGTGTTGCCGGTGCCGGTCAGGTCGGCGGCCCGCACCGGCCAGCGCAGCGCGCCGTCGGCCACGGTCGCCGCCGGGTCCTCGCGGACCCACTGCCAGCCGTCGTCCAGCCCGTCGCGGAACTCGTCGGAGTACGCCGGCAGCGGCGCGCCGACCCGCGGCTCGGGCACCGGCCGTCGAGCCGGCTGGTACAGCCGCGCCACGCTGACGTTGTCGAACTCGGCCGTGCCGCCGGTGGCCGTCAACCCGGGTCGGCCGGCCGCCGGGCGGTCCAGCCGCAGCGACACCACGGCGAGCTGGTCACCGAGGCGGGCGGGGCTCAGCTCGGCGGTGACCTGCTGTCCGCGTACCTCGATGGCCCGGTTGTGTCGGGTGCCCAGGTCGAGCCCGGCAGGCAGCGGCGTGCTGGCCTGGCGGCGGCCGTCGCGGGCGACCAGCCGGCCGGCGGCCGCGTCGACCCGGACCTCGACCCGGTCGCCGAGGGTGACGCCGGTGAGCCGCAGGTCGGCTTCCGCGCGCACGTCGCCGCCGACCGTGGTACGGCTGGTGAGCGCGCCGCTGCCGCCGAGTCGGCCGTCGCGGACCCGCCACTGGCCGGCGCGCTGCCAGCCGACGAGGCTCGCGCTGTCGAAGCGCTCACGGGCCGGCGGTGAGAGTCCGCGGCACTGATTCGTTGACGACATCACCACCAAAGGCGCTCTACCCGAGGCCCTCACCCCGCCGCGTTCAACCCTCGTACGCGGATCGGCGAGTGCGACCTCCCGCTCCGTTCGAGGGGAGATAGGAGGATTGTTCGGTCGGTTCCGGTCCCGATGATTACGGTGTGTTTCAGGGCGAACCACCCAGTGCCGTGACCGGAGAAAGGGACCCCGTCATGCGAGTGCCCAGCCGTAGCCCGGGCCAGCAGCCCGGTCCGCCCGTGTCGCCCACCGCCCCGAACCGACGTCGGCCCTCCGGGACCGCCCCTCGGCGCCTTCCCGCTGCCGCACCCGATCTCGCCGCCTACCGTGGCGCCGTCGCCGAGTTGCTGGTCGAGGTCGGTGCCCTGGCCGACGCGACCAGCACCCGCGCCCGGCAGGTGCTCATCGACGAGCGGCTGCGCGAACCGGCACTCGCCGCCGTCCTCGACGCCACCCCGCAGGGCCTGATCGGCGCCCGCGAGACGCTGCTGCTGGAGATGGCGCGCTACCAGCCGAACGACCGGACGTCCGCGCGTGACCTGACCGCGCTGGTCCGCATCTACCTGCTCTCCCGCATCGACGTGCTCTGGTGGCAGGACGCCCCGACCTTCGTCACCGACGACCAGGTCAACGGCAGCGCCGAACTGGTCGACCTGGAGTGGCTGCGTCGCCGGGATCTGCTGCGCTTCCGCTACCAGGAACAGCCCGCCACGATGGTGGGCCGGGCGGCGCGCGGTCTGCGGCGCCGGCTGCGACCCGACGCCGCCCCGCGCACCGCCGGGCTGCTGTTCCGCCGCGCCCGGCGCGAGGTGGTGGCGCTGCTCAACGACCTCGGACGCGAGTTCGCCGCGGCCGTGCCGTCGAGCACCCCGCCCCTGTGGGTGACCAGCCTCGTGCGCAGTACCGAGCACCAGTACCGGCTGCGCCGCCTCGGCTACGCCGCGATGCTGCCCAGCGGGCACTGCCTCGGCTACTCCGTCGACGTCGAGCTGGCCTGGTTCGAGCGGTTCGGTGCGCGCGACACCCTCGCGGAGCTGCTGCTCGCCCGGCAGGAAGCCGGCGAGATCAGCGTCATCGACGAGGGGCAGGCCTGGCATCTGTGTCTCGCGCCCACCGCCCGGCGTCGGCTGCGCCGGGCGTACGAGGCCGAGATGGGGGTCTGAGCCCATGTGCGGCATCGCGTTGAGCATCGGCCCGGAAGCCGACCCGGCGACGTTCCGGCGGATGCTCGCCGTCCTCGCACCCCGAGGCGAGGTCACCGAGACACGGGCCGAGAGTGGTCTGCTCGCCGGCACCCGCCGGCTGCGGGTCGTCGACCGCGATCGGGCGGTGCAGCCGTGGACCTCCACCGACGAACGCTGGCTGCTCTGCTTCAACGGCGAGATCTTCAACCACCCGGAGTTGCGGGCGCAGCTCACCCGGCTCGGGCAGGTGTTCCGCTCCGAGAGCGACACCGAGGTGCTGCTCGCCGCGTTCCAGCAGTGGGGCGAGGCGGCGGTGACCCGGCTGCGCGGCGAGTACGCCTTCGCCGTCGTCGAACGCGCCACCGGTCGGGTGTACCTGGCCCGCGACCCGCTCGGCGTGAAGCCGCTGTACTGGTCCCGGCGGCCCGGCTGCCTGCACCTCGCCTCCGAGGTCAAGGCGCTCGTCGGGCACCGCGCCCCGATCAGCGAGGTGCCGCCCGGGCACCACGGCTGGGCGGAGGCGGACGGACACGTCCGCCTGCGGCCGTACGTCGACCTGCTCACCATCGGCGAGGGCCTGCCGGTCATCGACGACCCGGACGAGGCCGCCCTGCTCGTCCGTGCCGCGTTGAGCGACGCCATCCGGATGCGGGTGGACACCGACCTCACCGTCGGGGTGGTCCTCTCCGGTGGGCTGGACAGCTCGCTGACCCTGCGCCAGGTACGCGACATCCACCCGGACTGTGTCGCGGTGACCGTCGGGGTGCCGGACAGCCCCGACGTGGCGTACGCGCGGCGGCTCGCCGCCGACCTCGGCGTGCCGCACGTCGTGGTCGAGCTGCGCCCGCGCGACATCCGGCTCGCCGACGTGCGCGAGGCGATCCGGATGTCGGAGCTGACCGAGTACGGCGACATCATCAACGCCGTGGTCTCGGTGCCGATCTTCCGGCGGCTGCGGGACCTGGGCATCAAGGTGGTGCTCACCGGCGACGGCTCCGACGAGTTGTTCGGCGGGTACCCGATGTACCACCAGGTCGGTCCGACCGCGGCCCGTCGGCTGTTCCTGCACCGGATCCGCAACCTGTGCCGCACCGAGTTGCAGCGGGTCGACCGGACCGCCATGGGGCACGGGGTGGAGGCGCGGGTGCCGTTCCTCGACCTCAGCGTCGTGGAGCTGGCGATGCGCCTGCCGCTGGAGCTGAAGCTGCGCCACGGGCAGGAGAAGTGGATCGTCCGGCGGGCGTTCGCCGACGTGCTGCCCGACTACATCCTGCGGCGGCCGAAGAACCCCATGTCGTACTCCTCGGGGTTGCACGAACGGGCACGGCTGTACAAGCCGCTCTTCGCCCGGCTGCACCGCGCCTTCGGCTACGACCTGTTGGAGCCGGTCCGCCGCGACTTCGACACCCTGCTCACCCGCTGCGGCAACGACCTGGACCGGGCCATCGCCGTCGGAATGAGCCGGCCCGACTACACCGTCCTGGAACACGCCCGCGATTTGGTCGGCGCGGCGAAGTGGAACGCCGCGCCGATGGTCCGCCGGCTGGTCGGCCCACGCCCGGCCCGCCCCTGAACCCGCCCCCCCGACGACGCTTGACTCTGACACCGTGTCAGGGGCGAGCGTGAGGGGACCATGTTCACCATCGGAGACTTCGCCAGACTCGGCCGGGTGTCGGTGCGGATGCTGCGCCACTACGACAGCATCGGCCTGCTCCGTCCTGCCACCGTCGATCCGCACACCGGATACCGGTTCTACCGGGCCGACCAACTGCGCCGGCTCAACCGGGTGATCGCACTCAAGGACCTGGGTCTCACCCTCGACCAGGTGCGGACGATCCTCGACGACGCCGTCGACGTGGTCGAACTGCGGGGCATGCTGCGACTGCGTCGCAGCCAACTGGCGGCGCAACTGGCCGCCGACACGGCCCGGCTCGCGGCCGTCGAGGCGAGGCTCCGGATGATCGAATCGGAGGGTCGGATGACCACCCAGGACGTCGTACTCAAGGAGATCGCGCCGGTTCGGGTCGCGGAGCTCACCGCTGTCGCGCCCAGCTACCAGACCGAGGACATCGGTCCGGTGATCCAGCCGCTCTACCCGGAGCTGTTCCGTCGACTGGCCGACGGCGGGATCACGCCGACCGGCCCGGCCATCGCCTGGTACGAACCGGCTCCCGACGATGACGGCGACGCGGTGCTGGTGCACGCCGGCGTGACCGTCGCCGCCGGGGTGTCCCCGGCCAGCGACGTCGTGGTGCGGGACCTGCCGGCGGTACGCACCGCGGCGACGATCATCCATCACGGCTCGATGGACGATGTGGAGTCGAGCATGCAGGCGCTCGCCCGGTGGATCGAGGAGAACGGTTACCGCACCGACGGATACGCTCGCGAGGTCTACCTCGAATACTCCCAGGACACCCCGGAGAAGGGCGTCACCGAGCTTCAGCTCGCCGTCGACCGAGCCTGACCGGTCAGCTCACCAGCAGCAGCGCGCCGACCGCGGCGAGCGTGCCGGTGATCGCGAGCACGGTGCTGCTCAGCACGAACCGGCGCACCGGCACGCTCACTCCGGCGGCGCGGCACCGCTCGAACCACAGCAGGGTGGCCAGCGACGCCCACGGGGCGGCCAGCGGGCCCACGTTGGTGCCGATCAGCAGGGCGAGCAGGCGGGCGTGGTCGCCGACCGGCAGCACCGACTCGCCGGCCAGGTAGGCCGGCAGGTTGTTCACCGCGTTGGCCAGCAGCGCGCCCGTGCCGCCGGCGCGCAGCGCGCCCCACGCCCCGCCGTCGACGCCGAGCAGGCCGCCCACGACATCGTCGAGCCCGTGTCGGCCGAGAGTCTGCACCACCAGGAACAGGCCGGTGACGAAGAGCAGCAGCCGTACCGGCACCAGCCCGGGGCGCAGCGTCGCGGGCGAGCGGACCACGAAGCCGAGCAGCACCAGGGCGAGCGCGACGGTGGAGGCGAGCCCGATCTCCACCCCGGCGAGGATGCCGGCGACGAAGAGCAGACAGCCGGCGAGCGCGGTGCGGTGCAGCACCGGATCGGCCGGGACGTGCCGGGCCGGCGGAACGAAGCGCCCGCCGGCCGGTCGGTCGCGCCGCCACCAGACGTACCAGAGCAGCACCATGGTGACCACCACCGCGGCGAGCTGCGGCAGCGCCATCCGCTGCGCGTACGCCAGGGGCGCCAGGCCGACCCGGTCGGCGGCGAGCAGGTTGGTCAGGTTGGACACCGGCAGCAGCAGGCTCGCGGTGTTCGCCAGCCAGACCGTGGTGACCGCGAGCGGACCCGCCGGCACGCGCAGGGTGCGGGCCAGCGCGAGCAGCACCGGGGTGAGCAGCACGGCGGTGGTGTCGAGGTTGAGCGCCAGGGTGGTCACCGTGGCCAGGCCCCCGCAGAGCAGGAACAGCGCCGCCCAACTGCCGCGCGAGGCGATGGCCAGCCGGCTGGCGAGCACGTCGAAGACACCGGCCACGGCGGTCAGCTCGGCGAGCACGATCACGGTGCCGAGGAAGAGCAGCAGCGGCAGGATCCGGTGCAGGGTGTCGGTGGTCTCGGCGCGCGGCAGCAGCCCGCTCAGCGCGCAGGCCGTGCCGACGACGGCGAGGACGACCGCCACCAGGTCGAGCGGGTGCGGACGCCAGCGCACGGTGGGCTCGGGCGGGGCTGCGGGCTTCACGTCTGACCATGCTCGCACAGCGTCCGACCCGCCGGACCGCCGCCCCCGCCCAGGTGACCGGCCCCACGGGAGGCGTGAACCACGGCGGTGGACAACCGTCGATCGGTCCCATAGCGTCCAACGAATATGCGGAGGATCCTGCCGGCCGTCACGACGGCCCTGTTGCTCGTTCTGACCTCCTGTGCCGCCTCGACGCCCCCGCAGCGCTCACGCGCCGGGGAGTCGAGCGCCACTCCGTCCGCCTCGCGCCAGGACACCGCCCAGGCCGAGCAGACGATGGCCAGTCTGCGCCGGGTCGACGACCTGCCGCTGTACGAGATGACGTACGTCGGGGCGTACGACCCGACGGTGGGCACCGACGCGGCTCCGCCCAGCCCGTTCGGCTGCTCGCTGTTCGTGGCCGCCGGTGATCCGGCCCGGCCGCTGTTCGCGCGCAACTTCGACTGGGACGCCAACCCGGCTCTGGTGCTGCGGACCGACCCGCCGGACGGCTATGCGGCCGTGTCGCTGGTCGACATCTCCCACCTCGGCGTCGGCGCGGACCCGACCGACGACCGCCGGCTGCTCAACGCGCCGCTGCTGCCCTTCGACGGGATGAACGAGCGGGGCTTAGCCGTGGGGTTGGCGGCGGACGACGCGGCGACCGCCCGCCCGCAGCCGGGCCGACCCACCGTCGGTTCGGTGCGGATCCTGCGACTGGTGCTGGACCGGGCCGCCACGGTCGACGAGGCGGTGGCCGTGTTCGGTCGGCACAACCTCGACTTCGACGGCGGCCCGCCGCTGCACTATCTGGTGGCCGACGCGACCGGCGCGTCCGCCGTGATCGAGTTCGTCGATGGGGCGATGCGGGTGGAACGGGGCACGGGCCGCTGGCAGGCGCTCACCAACGTGCCGGTCGCCGGGGTGCCCGAGCAGCGCCGCCGGGAGGACCGCCGGTACGGGCAGATCGCCGCCGCGCTGACCGACGCGGGCGCGGTGGTGGACGCCGAGGCGGCGCATCGGATCCTCACCACCGTCCGGCAGGGGCACACCCGCTGGTCGGTGACGTACGGCCTGCGCAGCGGCGAGGTCAGGCTGGTCACCGCCGCCGGTGGCGTCCGGGAGTACCGGCTGCCGATGAGCTGACGTGGCCGGGCCCGGCCCCTCGACGAGGGACCGGGCCCGGGTGGCGCCTCGGTTCTACCGGCCCAGGTAACCGGGCTGGGTCTGCACGTTCAGCTCACGGAACCGGGTCAGGTTGGCCGTCCAGGTCCGCCAGTCGTTCAGCTCCAGGACGTCCAGGCCCTTCTGGATGTCGTTGGAGTAGATGGTGCCGTTGTAGTAGTACGTCGACCAGGCGCCGCCGGTGAGGGCCTGGGTCGCGGAGAGCGGACCGCGCTCCCAGTAGGCGATCTCCTTGGGGTGGCTCGAGTCGGTGAAGTCCCACACCGAGATGCCGCCCTGATACCACGCCTGCACCATGATGTCCCGTCCGAGCACCGGGATCAGCGAGCCGTTGTGCGCCACGCAGTTCTCGGTGTCGGCGTTGGTGCGCGGGATCTTGTAGTAGCTGCGGAACTCCAGCGTCCGGGAGTTGCCGCGACCGGCGATGT
Organism: Micromonospora sp. WMMD710; assembly: GCF_029626045.1. Classification (NCBI taxonomy): domain Bacteria; kingdom Bacillati; phylum Actinomycetota; class Actinomycetes; order Micromonosporales; family Micromonosporaceae; genus Micromonospora; species Micromonospora sp. WMMD710. The sequence continues at coordinate 1,856,756 of NZ_JARUBD010000001.1, forward strand.
CGTAGATGGCGTCCGCACCCCGGTTGGGTCCGACGGTCTCGTTGCAGGTGGCCGCCCCGCCGCCGCCCAGCTCGTCGGTGAAGACGACCTTGGTGCCGGCGTTGTTGAACGTGGCCGAGTGCCAGAAGGCGAAGTTGACCGTGTCCCGGACCTGGGTGATGACCCGGGGCGCTTCCCGGTTCTTGATGTCGAGCAGGATGCCGTCACCCATGCAGGCGCCGGCGGCCAGGTCCTTCGACGGGTACGCGGTGATGTCGTGGCAACCGGTGGTCGCCGAGCCGGTCCCGCTGCCCGGGAAGCCGCCGTCCGGGAAGAGGTTCGGCGTCGAGATGACCGACGCCTGGGTCGGCTTCTTCACCGGCACCTTGACGATGGAGATGGAGTCGTGCGGCGGCTGGCAGTCCGGGAATTCGGCCCGCGGGCTGTACGACGAGACGTACAGGTAGACGTTCTTGCGGTCCTTGCCCGGCACCAGCGTGTGGGTGTGCGACCCGCAGGCGGTCTCCACGGACTTGATGTACCGCGGGTTGGCCTTGTCGCTGATGTCGAAGATCTTGATGCCCTCCCACGACTCCTTGACGGACGCGGGCTGCGTGACGCTCGCGCACGAGTCGTCGCTGCGCGACGAGTCGGTGGACACGAACAGCAGGTTGTCGTAGACGGAGATGTCGTTCTGCGAACCCGGGCAGTTCACCTGCGAGGTGATCTTCGGGGCGCTGGGACGGGAGATGTCGTAGATGACGAACCCGTTGTAGTTGCCGGCGAAGGCGTACTTGCCCTGGAAGGCCATGTCGCTGTTGAGTGCCGCCGTGGTGTCGAACGGGGCCTGCTTGGGCAGGTTGGCGATCAGGCGCAGGTTGGGGCTGCTGCGGATCTCGTCGACGCCCGGGATGTCGCTGGCGGCGGACGCCGCCGGTGGCGCCGCCTCCTGGGCGTTGCTCGGCGTCGCGACGGCGACGCTGGTCAGCAGGAGGGCCGCGGCGGCCAGGCTGACGATCCGGAGTTGTCGAAGCCGGGGGGTGATGAGTTTGATCATCGGCGACGCCCTTCGAAAGGGGGATGGCGATGTCCGGTACCTTACCGACCCTCGGAGATCATCGATGTGACCCGGGTCACATCAATGCGGACTCGTCAATCGATAAGATCGCTGCGACCTCGACCTGAGGGGGGTGCGGCATGACCGTCCGACGTGGCCGGTTGCTGACCGTCGTCATATCGATGGCCGTGTTGGTGGTGCTGGTGGTGGTGGCCGTCCGGGCCGCCGACGACACACCCCGTCCGGCCGCCGCGCCGGCGTCGCCCACCCCGGCCTCGCCCACCCCGACCGGCCCCGAGCCGCCGCCGGTGATCGTCCCCGGCCGACCGGGGGAGGCCGCGGTCACGCGGCCCGCGCACGAGGTACGCGACGACAGCGCGCCCCGCTACAACGCACTGGACACCGTCTTCGTCCAGATGATGATCCCGCACCACCAGCAGGCGCTGGAGATGACCGAGCTGGCCGACGAGCGGGCCTCCGATCCCCGCATCCGCGCCTACGCCGACCGGATCAGGGCCGGTCAGGGCCCGGAGATCGCGGTGCTGCGCGGCTGGCTCAGCACCCGCGGCCTGCCCGCGTCGGCGCCCGGGCACGACCACGGCGGCATGCGCGGGATGCAGTCGCCCGAGGCGATGCGCCAACTGGCCGACGCGCGGGGCACCGAGTTCGACCGGCTCTTCGTGCGGATGATGAGTGACCACCACCAGGGTGCGGTGACCATGGCCACCGACCTGCTGTCGGTCGGCCTCGACCTGACCCTCAACGAGATCGCCACCTCGCTCGCGACCGAGCAGGCCGTCGAGATCGCCCGCCTGCGCGAACTCACCCCACCCTGACCGGCCGCGCCACGGGCCGCGTACCGCTCGACACGTACGCTGGGTGACCGTGAGACGCACGATGTTCGGTCGCCCGCTGCGCGGCGTCGCCTTCGACGTGGCCGTCTCCGCCGTGGTGGCGCTCGTCGGCCTGGCCTCCGCGGTGGCCCAGCCGGGCGGCTGGTGGGCCACCCTGGTCGGCGTGGGGATGGCGGCGGCGCTGCTGTTCCGCCGTACCCACCCCAGCGCGGTGACCGTGGTGGTCGCGGCACTCGCCCTGGTGCAGGTGATCGCCCAGTGGGGTCCACTCGCCTACGACGTGGCCGTCCTCATCGCCCTCTACAGCGTGGTGAAGTACGGCGAACGGCTGCGCGACGGTGTGCTCGCCGGTGCCGTCGCCGCCGTGGGCGTGCTGCTCGCCGCCGCGCAGACCCCCGGCGTCATCCAGTGGTGGGTGACCGCGCTGTGGTACGCGCTGGTCACCGGCGCGGTCTGGCTGGTCGCGCTGAACGTGCGCACCCGACGGCTCTACGTGCTCAGTCTGGAGGAGCGGGCCAGCACCCTCGAACGCGAGCGCGAGGCCGAGTCCCGGGCCGCGGTCGCCGAGGAACGCACCCGCATCGCCCGCGAGCTGCACGACGTGGTGGCGCACAGCATGGCCGTGATGATCGTCCAGGCGGACGGCGCGCGGTTCATGCTCGATCGGGACCCCGAGCAGGCCCGTACCGCCGTGAAGGTCGTTGCCGACACCGGCCGGCAGGCCCTCGAGGAGATGCGCCGGCTGGTCGGCGTCCTGCGCGACGCGGGCCCGACCGGCGCCGGCGGACCGGGGGTGCCCGCCGACCCGGAGCACCGCCGGCTGGCCCTGACCGACCTGCCCGACCTGTTGACCCGGTTCCGCGACGCCGGGCTGCGCATCGGGCACACCGTCACCGGCGAACCGCCGGTCCTGCCGCCGGGGCTGGAGCTGACCGTCTACCGGGTCGTGCAGGAGGCGCTGACCAACGCGCTCAAGCACGCCGGCGTCGGCGCCCACGTCGAGCTGACCCTCACGTACACCACCGACGCCGTCGTGGTCCGGGCCGTCGACGACGGTCGCGGCCGCCCGGTGGTCGGCCCGGCGCCGTCCGGCGGTCACGGTCTGCTCGGCATGCGCGAGCGGGCGACGGTGTACGACGGCAGCCTCACCGCCGGGCCCCGGCCGTCCGGGGGCTGGCAGCTGGAGGCCCGGCTACCGCTACCGTCGGATCCCGCAACGGAGGTGATCGCGGCATGACGATCCGCGTGGTGATCGTGGACGACCAGGCGCTGGTGCGCGCCGGGTTCCGGATGGTGCTGGACTCGCAGCCCGACCTGGAGGTGGTCGGGGAGGCCATCGACGGCGCGGACGCCCTGCGGGTGCTCGCCCGCACCGAGGCCGACGTCGTGGTGATGGACGTCCGGATGCCGACCATGGACGGGGTGGAGGCCACCCGCCGGCTCTGCGCCGACCGGCCCTCGGGGCCGCCCCGGGTGCTGGTGCTGACCACCTTCGACACCGAGGCGGACGCGTTCGCCGCGCTCCAGGCCGGGGCGAGCGGGTTCCTGCTCAAGAACGTCCCGCCGGAGGAGCTGCTGGCCGCGATCCGGGTCGTCGCCCAGGGTGACTCGGTGGTGGCGCCGTCGATCACCCGGCGGCTGCTGGACCGGTTCGCCGGGCAGCTCGGTGCCGGCCCGACCGCCGATCCCCGGCTCACGCAGCTCACCGACCGGGAGCGGGAGGTGCTGCTGCTCGTCGCACAGGGCCTGTCCAACGCGGAGATCGCCGCCCGGGTGCACGTGGCCGAGGCGACCGTGAAGACCCACGTCGGGCGGATCCTGGCGAAGCTGCACCTGCGCGACCGGGTCCAGGCGGTGGTGCTGGCGTACGAGAGCGGGCTGGTCACGCCCGGCGGATGAGCCCGCGTACGACCTGGGTCGTACCGGTCGACGGGCACACCGCGACCCGGGACGCACACAGGTCGAGCGCACAGGTGGAGATCGACTGACCGGTGCCGGCCATAGCGTCGGAGGGGTCCGATCCGCACCGCCACCGGGGAGCCCCGCATGATCCGCCTGACCCTGCGCTCGCTGCGTGCCGAGGCACTGCGCATGCTGCTCTCCGCGCTGGCCGTCGTGCTCGGCGTCGCGTTCATCGCCGGCACCCTGATCCTCGTCGACGGGATGCGCGCCGGCGCGTACGAGCGGGCCGGCACCTTCGACCGGCACACCGCCCTGGGCGTGTACGCCACCGGCACCAGCCCGCTGCCCGCTGCTCTGGTCGACCGGGTCCGGGCGGTCGACGGGGTGGCCGCCGCCGACGGCGAGCTGACCGGCACCGGCGGGGTCGTCGGCGCCGACGGCCGGCCGGTGCTCGGCTTCGCCGTGCTCGCCGCCATCCCCACCGAGCCCGCCCTGCGCTCGTACGACGTGGTCGCCGGACGGCTGCCCGACCGCGCCGGCGAGGTGGTGCTCGACGCCGAGACGGTGGCCGGGGAGGGTTTCACCCTCGGCGCGCCGGTCCGCATCGGTGGCTCCGGTGGGCAGGCCCGCCCGTACACGCTGGTCGGCACCGTCGACGTGGCCGGCACCGTGCGGGACATCGGCGGGCCGTTCATCGGTCTGGTCGGGCCGGACGCCCTCGCCGTCACCGGGGAGGCCGGCTACGGCCGGATCATGGTGGCGGCCCGGCCGGGTGTCGCGGCGGGCGCGCTCACCGAACGGGTACGCGCCGTCGCCGGCCCCGACGCCAGCGTGAAGGGTCGCCAGCAGATCCTCGACGAGGCCGTCGACGAGGCGGTCCGCAGTCTCGACCAGTTCACCATGCTGCTGCTGATCTTCGTGGCGGTCGCCGTGGTGGTGGCCGGTTTCGTCATCGCCAACACCTTCGCGATCGTGCTGGCGCAGCGCACCCGGCGGACCGCGCTGCTGCGTCTGGTCGGCGCCACCCGCGGTCAGGTCTTCCGCTCGGCGCTGCTGGAGTCGGCGGTGGTCGGGGCGGTCGCCTCCGCGCTCGGGGTGCTGCTCGGGGTGGCTCTCGCCGGCGGGATGCGGCTGCTGTTGACCCGCCTCGACGTGCCGGTCTCCGGCGGGCTGCGGGTGACCGGGTCGACGGTGCTGACCGCTCTGCTGCTGGGCACCGTGCTCACCGTGGGTGCCGCCCTGCTCCCGGCCTGGCGCGGCACCCGGGTCGCGCCGGTGGCCGCGTTGACCGACGCCGCGGTGCAGCCCAGTCGGGGCGCGGGTCGTCTCCGGCTGGTCTCCGGCGCGGTGGTGCTGGGCGCCGGGGTCGCCGCGCTGGCCGGTGCTGCCAGCGCCGGTCAACTGCTGCTGGTGGCCGCCGGCGGGGTGCTGGCCTTCTTCGGGATCGTCCTGTTCGGACCGGTGCTCGTGCCGGCGCTGGTCCGGGTGTTCGGTTGGCCGGTCCGTCGCCTGCTCGGAACGGCCGCCACCCTCGCGGTGGCCAACGCGGTCCGCAACCCGCGCCGGGTCGCCGCGACCGCCACGGCCCTCGTGATCGGAATCGGACTGGTGTCGGCGTTCGTGGTGGGTGCCCGCAGCACCAAGGACGGCATCGAACGCAGCGTGGACGCCGAGGTCGGCACCGACTTCGTGGTCAGCGGGATCGGTCAGGACCTGCCCGCCGCGCTGACCGGTGAGCTGGCCGCCCGACCCGAGCTGGGCGTGGTGCACGAACAACGCAGCACGGTGAGCGCCGACATCGAGATCCGCGCCGCCCACCCGGCGCTGGTCGGCCGGACGATCACCGGTGTGCTCGCCGGCGACGCGACCCGGCTCGGGCCGGGACGGGTGCTGGTGCACCGGGAGTTGGCCCAGTCCAACGGCTGGACGGTCGGCTCACCGGTCACCGTCGGCGGGCGCCGGTTGCAGGTGGCCGCCGTGGTCGCCGACGACCGGCCCGCCATGGTGGCCGGCGCCGCCCCCGTCGGGCACGTCATCGACATGGCCGACGAGGACTTCGCCGCGCTCTTTCCCGACCGGCACGGCTTCCTGACCGAGATCGATCCCGCCGCCGGCGTCGACGCCGACCGGGCCCGCGACGCCATCGAGGCGGTGCTGGCCGCCTACCCGACGGTCACCATGATGGACCAGGGGGCGTACAAGAAGATGCTCACCGGCACGGTCGACATGCTGCTGGCGTTCGTCACCGCGCTGCTCGGCCTGGCCGTGGTGATCGCCCTGGTCGGCGTGGCGAACACGCTGAGCCTGTCGGTGGTCGAACGGACCCGGGAGAACGCGGTGCTGCGGGCCGTCGGCATGACCCGGGCCCGGATGCGCGCCATGCTCGCCGTGGAGGCGGTGCTGATGGCGATGGTCGGCGCGGTGCTCGGCATCGGGCTGGGCACCGGGGTGAGCGCCGCCGCGATGGCGCTGCTGGATCGCCTCGGCGGGGACTTTCACGTGGTGCTGCCACTCGGCCAGCTCGGCCTCATCCTCGCCGTGGCGGTGCTGGCCGCCCTGCTCGCCTCGGTGCTGCCAGCCCGTCGGGCGCTGGCGCGGCCCGTCGTGCAGGCACTCGCCGACCAGTGACCCCCTCCGCTTGCCGCACACACGGACATCCGCTGGCCGGTCCTGCCATCTTCCTGGCGGCGGGACCGGCCAGCGGTGCCGGGTCTACAGGCGCTCGACCATCGGGCCGGTGCACCGATTGCGGGTGTCGAAGACGTAGCGGGCGTGCTCGACCACCAGGTCGTAGTCGAAGGTGTCGTGGTCGGTGACCACCACCACCGCGTCGGCGGCGCGCACCTCCCGCTCGGTCAGCCCCACCACGGTCACCCCGGCGGGGATCTGGTGGGCCTCGGCGTACGGCTCGACCGCGTGCACCTCGGCGCCGAGGTCCTGCAGCCGACGGGCCACGTCGACGGCGGGGGAGTCGCGCATGTCGCCGGTGTTCTTCTTGTACGCCAGTCCGAGCAGCAACAGCCGGGCTCCGCTGACCGCGCGGCCGCTGCGGTTCAGCCCGGCCATGATCCGTTGCGCGACGTGCTCGGGCATCTCGTGGTTGACGTCGTTGGCCAGCTCGATGAACCGGAACTGCCGGCCGAGGCGGCGCTTGACCTGCCAGGACAGATAGCACGGGTCGATCGGCAGGCAGTGCCCGCCGACACCCGGGCCGGGCCGGAACGGCAGGAAACCGAACGGCTTCGTCTCGGCGGCCTCGATCGCCTGCCAGACGTCGATGTTCAGCGGATGCGAGAGCATCGTCAACTCGTTGATCAACGCGATGTTGACCTGGCGGAACGTGTTCTCGATCAGCTTGGTCAGCTCGGCGACCCGGGTGGAGTCCACCGGCACGGTGCGCTCCACCAGGCGCCGGTAGAAGCCGTCCACCCGCGCCAGCGACGTGGGGTCGACACCGGACACCACCTTCGGCGTGTTCTCCAACCGCCAGGTCGGGTTGCCCGGGTCGATGCGTTCCGGGCTGTAACCCAGGTGGAAGTCGCCGGGGCTGTGCAGCCCGCTGGCCGACTCCAGCAGCGGACGTAGCAACTCCTCGGTGGTGCCCGGGTAGGTGGTCGACTCCAGGATCACCGTGCAGCCCGGTCGTACGTACGGGCCGATGCTCACACCGGCCTGCTCGACGAAGCTCAGGTCGGGGGTGCCGTCGCGCAGCGGGGTGGGCACGGTGATGACGCAGAAGTCGAAACCCTCGGCGTCGGTGTACTCGGAGCTGGGCCGGTAGCGGCCGCTGCCCAACGCCCGGCCCAGCCGGTCGGCGGGGATGTCCTCGACGAACGACTCGCCCGCGGCGAGCCGCTTCACCCGGTCGGTGTCGACGTCGAGGCCGACCACGTTCAGGCCCGCCTCGACGGCCCGCATGGCCAGCGGTAGCCCGACATACCCCTGGCCGATCACGACCAGCTTCTCAGCGCTCACGCTCACGCAGGCTCCCGCAGCAGACGGTGGAAATGACCTGCGGAGAGCCTAGAGGTGTATTCGGCGACGTAAGTCCGTTTTGGGGATATCGGTGCTGGTGGGTCGGCTGTGTCGCCCGCTCAGCCGCCCGGCGGTCCCTCCGGGTCCGTCGCCGGCGCGGTGGTCGGGGTGGGATCGGGCGACGGGGTGGTGGGGTCGCTCGACGGGGCATCCGTGGTCGGCGTGCTGCTCGCCGTCGTCGACGGCATCGGCGCGCCGGGCGTCTGACTCGGCTGCGTGCTCGGCGTCGTGCTCACCGTGGCCGATGGGCTGGTCCCATGGGAGCTCGGCCGGTTCGGACGCGACGGATCCGCCGTGACCTGCTCGTTCGCCGCCGGCACATCCACCTGACCGGTCGGCGCCACGGTCGGTGAGGTGGTGGGCAGCTTGACCGCCGGGGCGTCCGCATTCTCCGCCGCGCCCAGCGCCGCGATCAGGCCGGTGACCGCCACCAGTACGGTCGCCGCCGCGCCGACCAGAGCGCCCCGCCGGCCGCGCCGACGGCCCGCCGGGGCGACGGCCGCGCCGACCGGCACGTCGGTGCGGGTGCCGGGCCCGGCGTCGCGCAACGGCACGGACGCCGCCATCGCGGTGGGTGGTTCGCCGCCGGTCACCGCGGTCCGGGCCGCCTCGGCCATTGCCGCGCCACTGCTGAAGCGGTCCAGTGGATCCTTGGCCAGAGCCCGCGAGACCAGGGCGCGGACCGCCTCCGGGATCTCGTGCGGCAGCTCCGGCGGCTCGTCGTCCAGGTGCCGGACGGCGACCTGGAGCGGATTGTCGCCGGTGAACGGTGGGCCGCCGGTGAGGCAGCAGTAGGCGACGGCGCCCAGCGCGTAGATGTCCGTGGCCCCGCTGACCGGCCGGCCGGCGGCCTGCTCGGGTGCCATGTAGAGCGCGGTGCCGGGCACCGCGTTGGTGCTGGTGATGCTGGTGACATTGGTGGAGCGGGCGACGCCGAAGTCGACCAGGACGACCGTGCCGTCCTCCTGCACCAGCAGGTTGCTGGGCTTGACGTCGCGGTGCACGATGCCGCCGAGGTGGGCCGCGTTCAGCGCGTGGGCCGCCTGGGCCACGATCGACATCGTCTCGGACACGTCGAGCCGGCCGGCCGCCTCGATCCGCTTGGACAGCGGCTCGCCGTCGACGAACTCCATAACCAGGTAGTCGGCCCGGCCGCCGTCGGGCAGGTCGTCCTCGCCGCAGTCGTAGACCTGCACGATGCCCGGGTGCCGAAGGGCCGCCATGATCCGCGCCTCGGCGCGGAACCGGGCGATGAAGTCGGGATCGGAGACCAACGCCGGCAGCAGGACCTTGACCGCGACCTGCCGGCCGAGGACCAGGTCCGAGGCACGCCAGACGTCGCCCATGCCGCCGGTGGCGACACGTTCGTCCAGGCGGTACCGACCGCTGAGCACGACCTCCGATGACAACACAGCATTACCGTACCTAGAGTGGCGCGGAACGGCGCGCTGCGGCCGACCCACCGGACGGCCCGCACCGCCGCCCCTTCCGGTCTGACCTTCATCGACATCGTCGCTCTGTGACGGGCCGACAGCTCGCCGTGACGAAACCCGACGCATTCGCGCGACGTGTCCCCGAGCGAGGCTCACCAACAACCGCGGGCACGGTAAGCGTCACCTGGTCACCGCCCGTTACGACGACGCGCCGGCCGGACGGTTTGATAATTGTCACTCTTCCGTGACGCGATGCCGACTTGTCGCCCGGTTGGTCCGCTCCTAGCGTTGGCGCGGCTCGGGCCCCGCCCGGTGGCCCCGACGGGTCGACACGTCGAGAGCCGACCGTCGCGGCGCTGGCCCAGACCCCCGTCCCGGCCAGTGCGGTCGCGGGCGTAATCTGATCAACTTCGGTGGAGGGCGGTGTGGTGCGGGAGCTGGTCGGGCCGTCGCATCGCGCCACGTCGGGTGCTCCGACGCCGCAGCCCAGGGCCGGGCGTCCCGCGGGCCGTCGATGACCCACGAACTGACCGAGGCGGTCACCGCGGCGCAGGCCGGCGACGAGGACGCGTTCCGCTTCCTGTACCGCACCCTGCAGCCGGGCCTGCTGCGCTACCTGACCGCCCTGGTCGGCGGGGACGCCGAGGACGTCGCGTCGGAAACCTGGCTGCAGATCTCCCGTGACCTGCCCACCTTCACCGGCGGGGAGTTCCGGGCCTGGACCGTCACCATCGCCCGCAACCGGGCGATGGACCACCTGCGGAAGCTGCGCCGCCGACCGTCGCTGCCGGTTCCGGTGCAGGCGCTCGCCGATCTGGCCAGCGACGCGGACACCGCCGAGCGGGCCGGCGAGACGATCGGCACCGAGGCAGCCCTGGCGCTGATCTCCACCCTGCCGCCCCGCGAGGCCGAGGCTGTCCTGCTCCGGGCGGTGATCGGCCTGGACGCGGAATCGGCCGGTCAGGTGCTCGGTCGCCGTGCCGGCGCCGTCCGGACCGCCGCCCACCGGGGCCTGCGCCGGCTCGCGGCCCTCCTGGAACGGCCGGCCGAGCCCAGCACGCCCACCGTCGACGCCGACCCGCCGGTCGGAGCCGAGGGCGCGGCGCCGACCGGCGAGGCGGCCGCGCGGCCGCCCCGTCCGCGCGGCGGCCGGTCCCCTCGGACGTCACACGCCGAGCCGGCGGATGGCTGACGTGAAGGGATTCCGGATGAACCCGAACCGGCCGGACCGGCGGGCCGACCGCGCCGAGATCGAACGGCTGCTCGACGCGGCCCGCGCCGCCGCGCCCACCGACCCGACGCCGACCACGGAGCAGCTCCGCTCGGCGATCCCCGCCGACCCGGCCACCGCGATCCACGCCGGCGACCCGGGTGACCCGCTCGCCCGGCTGCTTGCCGCCGCCGCCGCTCCGGCCCGCCCCGGTGAGCTGGCCGGCGAGCAGGCGGCACTGGCCGCGTTCCGGGCCGCCCGGGCCGACCCGCGGCCCGCCGCGGCCCACCGCTCGCGCCGCCGCCGGTTGACCACCGGCGCGGTGGCCTGGATCGGCGCGCTGGCGGCCACCGCCACGGCGGGCGCCGCCTTCGCCGCCGTCACCCTGGACCGGGCGCCCGACCCGGCGCCCCCGGTGCCGAGCAGCCCCCGGCCCAGCCCCACCGACGCCGGCGCGAGCCCGTCCGGCGACCGCGGTGCCGAGTCCACCCGGGAGGTGACCGGCACGGCGTCGGCGGCCGGCCCCACACCGGCCGGCACAACACCGGCCGGGTCGGCCCCCGCCGGCCAGCTGACCGGGCTGTGCCGTGCCTGGCAGGCCAAGAAGCCGCAACAGCGGGAGCAGGCCCTGCGGACCCCGGCCTTCGCGCAGCTGGTGACCGCCGCGGGTGGCGTAGGCCAGGTCGGCGCGTACTGCCAGCGGCTGGTGCCCGGGCCGACGCCGACGCCGTCGTCCACCCTGTCGCCGACCCCGACCCGGTCGGCGAAGGTCAAGCCGTCGCACTCGGCGAAGGGCCGGCCCACCGGGGACTGACCCGTCGCGGCCCGGTTCCGCCCTGCGCCGGGGAAATTCGTCTGTTAGACAGAGGTTGGAGGCGCCGTGGACGCCTCCCGACGGTGTCGGGGGGCGGGTTTACGGTGGCACAGTGTCCCGAAGCCGGCTCACGGAAAAGGGGGCCCCGACCGGTGGTGACGTCACCCGAACTGGACCGCAGCGCGATTCTGCGCGAGTCCGCAGCCGCAGTCCGGCACCTCGCCCGGATCTGCTTCAAGACCGGCCCACCCACGCACACCGGCGTCGAACTGGAATGGACCGTGCACGACGCCGCCGATCCCGCCCGACCGGTCGCCCCGACGCGACTGCGGGCGGCGCTGGGGCGGCACAGCCCCGTCACCCTGGACGCGACCAGCTCGGCCGAGCCGCTGCGACACGGCGGCACGGTGACGTTGGAACCGGGTGGCCAGCTCGAAATCTCCACCCCGCCGCGCTCCTCGACCGGCACGCTGATCGAGGCCACCGAGGCCGACATCGCCCAGGTCACCGACCTGCTGGCCGCCGCCGGGCTGGTCCTCGGCCGCAGCGGCATCGACCCGCACCGACGGCCCCGCCCGGTGGTGGAAACTCCCCGTTACCGCGCCATGCGCGGCGCCTTCGACCGGCGCGGTCCGGCCGGCCGGACGATGATGTACAGCACCGCCGGCCTGCAGGTCTGCCTCGACGCCGGCGAACCGGACCAGGTCGCCGCGCGGTGGGCCGCCGCCCACGCGGTCGGCCCGCCGCTGCTCGCGGCGTTCGCCTCCGCCAGCCGGCACGCCGGGCGTCGCACCGGCTGGGCCTCCGCCCGGATGGCAGCCTGGCTGGCCATCGATCCGGCCCGCACCCGCCCGGTCTGGACCGCCGGCACCGCCGCCGACGACCCGACCGACACCTGGATCCGGTACGTGCTCGCCGCGCCGTTGCTCTGCCTGCGCCGGCACGGGCCGGACTGGGCCGCCCCGCCCGGGGTCACCTTCGCCGACTGGCTCGATGGCGCGTTGCCCCGCCCACCCACCACCGACGACCTCGACTACCACGTCAGCACCCTCTTCCCACCGGTACGCCCACGCGGCTACCTCGAGTTGCGCTACCTGGACGCCCAGCCCGGCGCGGACTGGCGGCTTCCGCTGGCGGTGCTGACCGCCCTGTTCGCCGATCCGGGCACGGTGCGTGCGGCGTACACGATCGCCGCGCCGGTGGCGCACCGCTGGTCGACGGCCGCTCGGCACGGGCTGGCCGACGCGGCGCTGGGCACCGCCGCGACAGGGCTGCTCGACCTGGCCCTGACCGGGCTGCCCCGGCTGGACCTGCCAGCCGACACCCACGACGACATCGCACGAGGCATTCGGCGGCGGCTCTCCGCCGCGGAGAGGGGAGACCGGTGACCGCGAGCACGACGGGACACACCGACGGGGAGCGGCTGCGCGGCCGGATCGCCGCGGAGCTGGCGCGGGCCCGCTCCCGGACCACGCTGCTGACCGAGGCGGTCGACGACGCCGACCTGATGCGCCAGCACTCGCCGCTGATGTCGCCGCTGGTCTGGGACCTGGCGCACGTCGGCAACCAGGAGGAGCTCTGGCTGGTCCGGGACGTCGGGGGCCGCGAGCCGGTCCGGCGCGACATCGACGAGCTGTACGACGCGTTCAAGCAGCCCCGCCGCGACCGCCCCGCGCTGCCCCTGCTGCCCCCCGCGGAGGCCCGCGCCTACCTGGGCACCGTCCGCGACAAGGTGCACGACCTGCTCGACGCGGTGCGGTTCACCGAGCGTCCGCTGGTCGCCGACGGCTTCGCCTTCGGGATGATCGTCCAGCACGAGCAGCAGCACGACGAGACGATGCTCGCCACCCACCAGCTGCGGGCGGGGTCGGCGGTGCTGCACGCCCCGGCGCCGCCCGAGCCGACCGCCAGCGTCAGCGGCGAGGTGCTGGTCCCGGCCGGTGCGTTCACCATGGGCACCGACACCGACCCGTGGGCTCTGGACAACGAGCGTCCCGCCCACCGTGTCGACCTGCCGGCGTACGTCATCGACGCCGCGCCGGTCACCAACGGTCAGTACGAGGCGTTCATCGCCGACGGCGGCTACACCGACCCGCGCTGGTGGAGCCCGGCCGGCTGGGCGCACCGGGTCCAGGAGCGGCTCGACGCCCCGATGCACTGGCACCGCGACGGCGACGGCTGGTCGTACCGGCGTTTCGGCCGGTGGGACCGCGTCCGTCCGGACGAGCCGGTGGTGCACGTGTGCTTCTACGAGGCCCAGGCGTACGCGGCGTGGGCCGGCAAACGGCTGCCGACCGAGGCGGAGTGGGAGAAGGCGGCCCGCTGGGATCCGGCGACCGGCCGGTCCCGCCGCTTCCCGTGGGGCGACGACGACCCGACCGAGGCGCACGCCAACCTCGATCAACGTCACCTGCGGCCGGCCCCGGTGGGCGCGTACCCGGCGGGCGCCTCACCGCTGGGCGTGCACCAGCTGATCGGCGACGTCTGGGAGTGGACGTCGACGACCTTCCGGGGGCATCCGGGCTTCACCGCGTTCCCCTACCGGGAGTACTCCGAGGTCTTCTTCGGCGACGACTACCGGGTGTTGCGCGGCGGCTCGTTCGGCACGGACCGGTCGGCCTGCCGGGGCACCTTCCGCAACTGGGACTATCCGATCCGCCGGCAGATCTTCAGCGGCTTTCGGTGTGCCCGAGACGCCCGGCCGGATGAGTCGCACCGGTGAGCCGCCCCGCGTCCGGCCCGCCGGTGGGTGGGGTTCGCTGATGTGTCGTCACCTGGCCTACCTGGGTCCGCCGGTCACCCTGGCCGAGCTGCTGTTCGACCCCGTGTACTCGTTGGCGCGCCAGTCCTGGGCGCCGCGCGACATGCGCGGCGGCGGCACGATCAACGCGGACGGTTTCGGTGTCGGCTGGTATCCGGGCGACGGCGAGCCGGTGCGGTACCGGCGGGCCCAGCCGATCTGGAGTGATCCGACGATCGCGGATCTCGCGGCGGTGACCCGTGCGGGCGCCGTTCTCGCGGCGGTCCGTTCGGCCACCGTCGGGATGGCGGTGCTCGACGGCGCCGCCGCGCCGTTCGCCCAGGGCCGGTGGCTGTTCAGTCACAACGGTGTCATCCGTGGTTGGCCGGACGCCGTGGTGCCGCTCGCCGCCACGCTGCCGGTGCGCGACCTGCTGACCCTGGACGCCGCCACCGACTCGGCGCTGCTCTGGGCGCTGGTGCGGCATCGGCTGCGCGCCGGCGACGACCCGGCGGAGGCGGTCGCCCGGACGGTGGCCGAGGTCGCCGCGGCGGCACCGGGGTCGCGGTTGAACCTGCTGCTCACCGACGGGCGGCGGGTGGTGGCCAGCGCGGCCGGGCACGCGCTGTCGGTGCGCGCGGCGCAGGGCTCGGTGCTGGTGGCCTCCGAGCCGCACGACGACGACCCGGGATGGCGGCCGGTGCCCGAGGGGCACCTGGTCGTCGCCACCGTGAACGAGGTGCGGGTACGCCCACTGCCGACCCGGTGAGCCGCACCGGTCGGGCATGCGAGTGTGGACTGAGCAGAGAGGCAGGGCCGATGACCGCGGAACCGTTGGAGATCTACCTTGAGCAGCAGGACGTGGAGCGTGGCCTGCGCGAGGACGTCCGGGCGGGGTTGACCGCCGAGGCGAAGTGGCTGCCGCCGAAATGGTTCTACGACTCGCGGGGCAGTGAGCTGTTCGAGGAGATCACCCGCCTGCCCGAGTACTACCCGACCCGGGCCGAGCGGACGGTGCTGGCCGAACACGCTTCCGACATCGCGGCGTTGACCGGCGCCAAGACCCTGATCGAGTTGGGCTCCGGCTCGTCGGAGAAGACCCGGTTGTTGTTGGACGCGTTCACCCGCCGGGGCGGGCTGGGCACGTTCGTCCCGCTCGACGTGTCGGTGAGCGCGCTGCTGGGGTCCACCGCGCAGATCGCCGCCGACTATCCGGGCCTGCGGGTGCGGGGCATCGTGGGCGACTTCACCCGCCAGCTCGACCGGTTGCCGACCGGTGGCCGGCGGCTGGTGGTGTTCCTCGGTGGCACGATCGGCAACCTGCTGCCGGCCGAGCGGGCCGAGTTCCTGAGCGCCATGCGTTCCGCGCTGGAGGTCGGGGACTGGCTGCTGCTCGGCACCGACCTGGTCAAGGATCCGTCGGTGATCGTGCCCGCGTACGACGACGCGGCCGGGGTGACGGCCGAGTTCAACCGCAACGTGCTGCGCGTGATCAACCGGGAGTTGGGCGCCGACTTCGACCCGGCCGCGTTCGAGCACGTCGCCCTCTGGGACCCGGACCACGAGTGGATCGAGATGCGGTTGCGCGCGACCCGGCCGATGAGTGTGCGGGTGCTGGACCTGACCGTGGACTTCGCGGCGGGGGAGGAGTTGCGCACCGAGGTGTCGGCGAAGTTCCGTCCGGCGGGCATCGCCGCGGAGCTGGGTACGGCGGGCTTCACCGTGGCGGAGTTCTGGACCGACCCGGACGGGCTGTTCGGGGTCACGCTGGCCCGGGCTCGGTGAGCCTGTTCACCCACCCCGGGCGGTCTCCGGGGTGATCCGATAGGGTTGGTCACGCGAAGGGGAGTAGCCCCCAATGTCGTGGTCGACATACTGGTGCGTTCCGCATCCGGCCACGCGGCCCCGGTCTCCGGGGCGGGCGAGACCTTCGACTCAGGCTGTTGCAGCCGGGTCGAGGGCGCCCCTGTACCTCCTCCCGGTGTGAAAACGGGAAGGATGTCATGGAGGGATTTCTCGCCGCGCTGGTTGTCAGCTTCGGCGTCATCTTCGTCGCCGAACTGGGGGACAAGTCCCAGTTGATGGCGTTGACCTTCGCCACGCGGTTCAAGCCGATCCCGGTGCTGATCGGCATCACCGTGGCGACGGCGGTGGTGCACCTGGCGTCGGTCGCGATCGGCGCGGGTCTCGGGGCGGTGCTGCCCACCGAGTGGATCTCGCTGGTGGCCGGTGTGGCGTTCCTCGGCTTCGGCGCGTGGACCCTGCGGGGGGACAAGCTCACCGACGAGGAGAAGCGCAAGGCGGAGAAGACGAACAAGACCGCGCTGGTGGCGGTGTCGGTGGCGTTCTTCCTGGCCGAGCTGGGCGACAAGACCATGCTCGCGACGATCACCCTGGCCACCAAGTACGGCTGGTTCGGCACCTGGCTGGGCTCCACCATCGGCATGGTGGCGGCGGACGCCCTGGCCATCCTGGTCGGCCGGATGCTCGGCCGCCGGCTGCCGGAGAAGACCATCAAGTACGGCGCCGCGATCCTCTTCGCCATCTCCGGTCTCTGGCTGATCCTCGAGGCGGTGAACGAGCTGACCTGAGTGTCGACTAGCCGCTGCGTGCGCGGGTAACGGCCCGGGGTGGGGCCGGCGGAGCTGTTGCGCCACGGCGACGAGGTGCTGGTCGCCGTGGTGGAGGCCGCCGGCGCTCTGGTGATCTTCGTGGGTGCGGTCTGGGCGGCGGTGCGATTCGTGGTCGAGGGGCTGCGACATCGCACCGCCGCTGTCTTCACTCCGATCCGGCTGAGCCTGGGCCGGTTCCTGACCCTGGGTCTGGAGTTCCAACTGGCGGCCGACGTGCTGCGGACGGCCGTGTCGCCGTCGTTCGCCCAGATCGGCCAGCTGGCGGCCATCGCCACGATCCGGACGGCGCTGAACTACTTCCTGGGTCGGGAGATCCGCCAGGAGCAGCGGCAGGTGGCCGAGGGCGAGCGCCGGTCGTGACAGGCGCGTTGGCCGTGGCGGTCACCGCGCTCGCTCTGGTCGTGGGTGTGGTGACCGTGCTGCTCACGGGTGCCGGCCGCGCCGCGATCCGGATTCTGCTGGATCTGCTGACCGCGGCGGCCCTGCTCCGGCTCGCCGGCGGACCGGGCTGGACCGACCTGGCCGGCGTGGCGGTGATCGTCGCGTTGCGCCAACTGCTCGGGGCGGCGCTGGGCACCACGCCCCCGTGGTCGGGTGGACAATCGTCGGCGTCCTGCGCCACGAACGATCACCACTTACCGTTGGCGGTGAGAGGCGAAACGGGCGAAAGCGGGAGGATCACGAGATGAGCCGGCACGACGAACCCAACGAGTACGGCTACTCCGGGGGCGCCACCGCGCCCGAGCCGCCTCCCGGCGGGAAGCCCGACGAGCAGGACGAGGCCGAGGCGGTGGCGGTGCCGGGCGACGACCTCACGGCACCGGCGGCCGAGGCGCTGGCCGAGGAGACCGAGGAGCAGCCGCCTGCCGAGCGCCGTCGCTGAGCCCGCGACTCCGGTCAGCGGCCGGCGGGGCGCTGGTAGACGTCCGGCACGCCGTCGCCGTCGGCGTCCAACCGCTCCCGCTCGGCCACCCGGCGGTACGCGGCGTTGCGGCGCAGCAACACGACGGCGGCCAGCCCGGCGGAGATCACCGACCCGGCGAGCACGGCGGTCTTCACCCGGTCGTCGGCGACGCTGCCGGCGCCGAACGCCAGGTCGCCGATGAGCAGCGACACGGTGAAGCCGACACCGGCGAGCAGCGCGATGCCGAGCAGGTCGGCCCACCTGATGTCCTCGTCCAGTTCGGCGCGCGTGAAGCGGGCCAGCAGATAGGTCGAGCCGAAGATGCCGACGCTCTTGCCGAGGACCAGGCCGGCGACGATGGCGATCACCACCGGGTCGGTCAGCAGGGCGCCCACGTCGGTGCCGCGCAGTGTGACGCCGGCCGCGAACAGGGCGAAGATCGGCACCGCGAATCCGGCGGACACCGGCCGCCACCGGTGTTCCAGGTGCGCGGCGAGGCCACCGGCGTCGGTGTCGGCGTCGGCCGGTGGGGCGGCGGTCGAGGCGTCGCCGGTGCCGCGGCGGCGCGCCAGCACCGGCACGGTGAAGCCGAGCAGGACGCCCGCCACCGTGGCGTGCACCCCGGAGGCGTGCACCAGCGCCCAGGCGGCCAGCGCGAGGGGGATCAGCGCCCACCACCTGGTGCGTCCGCGTCGCACCAGCAGCGCGAAGAGCCCGATCGGCACCAGCGCGGCCAGCAACGGTACGGGATGGAACTCGGCGGTGTAGAAGATCGCGATGATGGTGATCGCGAACAGGTCGTCGACCACGGCGAGGGTGAGCAGGAAGGCGCGTAGGCCCTGGGGCAGGTGTGAGCTGACCACCGCGAGCACGGCGAGGGCGAAGGCGATGTCGGTGGCGGTCGGGATCGCCCAGCCGCGGAGCCCCGGCCCGCCCCCGGCCAGCACGACCGCCACGTAGATCAGCGCGGGCAGCAGCATGCCGCCGAGCGCGGCCACCACCGGCAGCGCGGCACGCCGCGGGTCGCGCAGTTCGCCGACGACGAATTCCCGCTTGAGTTCGAGCCCCACCACGAAGAAGAAGACGGCCAGCAGGCCGTCGGCGGCCCAGGTGGCCATGGACAGGTCGAGATGCCAGCGCGCCCCGCCGGGCCAGGGCACCCAGTCGCCGAGCCGGACGTACGAGTCGACCCAGGGGGAGTTCGCCCAGATCAGCGCGAGCACGGCACCGAGCAGGAGCAGCGCGCCGCCGACGGTCTCGGTCCGCAGGACGTCGGCCAGGTGCCGCGCCTGCGGCCAGGACGATCGCGAGAAGAGCCGGAACCGGTCGGACGGTGGGGTGTGGTCGGCCATGTGTGCGGCTCACCTCGGGTGTGGGGACGGCAGGAATCCACTCGCCGACCAGACTTCCCGGCACACCACTGTCGACCCTATCCGGGACCGCGCGTCGCCGCGACCACGGGGCGGAAGGGGGGCCGGCCGATCGGTTGTCGACTTTCCCCGGATATCGCCGCTGCCGAATGGCCTTCTGTCGGGTTGGTCATGCGGGCACACATGTTCGCCGCTGAAAGTACATAACTCCGGACATAAGCCGTATGAGCAGCTTTAATGGTTTCACGAGTTTAAGACGACCTTGGGGGTTTTCGTGAAGTTCTTTGGCGTAACCGGACCGGCACGGAGGCGCTCCTGATGGACCTGCTCCGCCAACTGCGGCACGTACGTCGGCACTGGTGGCTCGTGTTGGTCACGGTCATGGTCGCCCTGGGTCTCTCGGCGTTCGTGACCGTACGGGCCCAACCCCGGTACGTCGCCTCGGTGACGTTCTTCGTCACCACCCCCAACCAGGGCATCAGCGACGCCTATCAGGGCGGCCTCTTCCTTCAGCAGCGCGTCAAGTCGTACGCCGATCTGCTCACCAGCGACCGGCTGGCGCAGAGCGTGGTGGCCGAGACCCCGGTCGGGCTCACCGCGGACGAGGTGCAGCACCGGGTGGCGACCTCCACCGAGACCGGCACCGTCCTGCTGCGCGCGTCGGTGACCGACACCGACCAGACCCGGGCCCTGCGAGTCACCGAGACCCTGGCCGCGAAGTTCGTCGAACTCGTGCAGAAGGTCGAGACGCCACCCGACGGCAAGGCTCCGATCAAGATCGAGGTGGTGAGCGGCCCCCGGGTCAGCGCCAGCCCCGTATCGCCGCAGCCGGCCCGCAACCTCACCCTGGGCGGGCTGCTCGGCCTGGTGCTCGGCGTCGCCCTGGCGATCCTGCGCGGCGTGGCCGACGTCCGGCTGCGCGACGCCGCCGGGCTGCAACGGGCCACCGGCAGCCCGCTGCTC
Organism: Micromonospora sp. WMMD710; assembly: GCF_029626045.1. Taxonomy (NCBI): domain Bacteria; kingdom Bacillati; phylum Actinomycetota; class Actinomycetes; order Micromonosporales; family Micromonosporaceae; genus Micromonospora; species Micromonospora sp. WMMD710. The sequence continues at coordinate 1,876,650 of NZ_JARUBD010000001.1, forward strand.
GGTGAGATCCCGTTCGAGAACAGCGCCCGCACCGCGCCGCTGATCGTCGGCGACGCCGCGACCTCGGCGCGCGCCGAGGCGGTCCGCAAACTGCGCACCAACCTGCGCTTCGTCGACGTGCACGAGCCGGCCCGGGTCATCGCCGTGACCAGCGCCCTGCAGGGAGAGGGCAAGACCACGCTCTCCTGCAACCTGGCCATCGCGCTGGCCGAGGCGGGCTGGCGGGTGCTGCTGGTCGACGCGGACCTGCGCCGCCCGAAGATCGACGAGTACCTGGGCATGGACGCCGGGGTCGGGCTCACCGACGTGCTGGTCGGCGACGTCCAGGTCGGTGACGTGGTGCAGCGCTGGGGCGACAAGTCGCTGCTGGTGCTGCCCAGCGGCTCGGCGCCACCGAACCCGAGCGAACTGCTCGGCTCCAAGGCGATGGCCGACCTGCTGCTCGCCCTGCGCGAGTCGGCGGACATCGTGATCATCGACACCGCGCCACTGCTCGCGGTGACCGACGGTGTCGTGGTGGCCGTCCAGGCCGACGGCGCGCTGCTGGTGAGCCAGCAGGGTCGTACGTCGCGGACCCAGGTGGCCGCGGCGGCCCGTTCGCTGCACTCGGTGTCGGTGCGGCTGCTCGGCTGCGTGCTGAACATGGCCAAGGTGGCCAAGGCCGAGGCGTACCAGTACGAGGCCTACCGGGTGGTCGCCTCGACGGCCACGCCGTCGGTGCCGACCGACCGGGTCAGGTCGGCGGCCAGGCACAGCGAGGGCAGCGGGGTCAACGGCGTCAGCGACCGCACCCAGGAGCTCACCCGGCTGCCCCGATGAGCGCGGCGAGGGGTCGCAACGCCCGTTCGATCTCCTCCGCGCACCGTCGGAAGTCGGCGGCGGTGCCGCCGATCGGATCCCGCAGGTCATCCGCGTCGGGGGCGGCGGGTTGCAGCCGCCCCCGGGCGCGGGTGGCGGCGGCGATCGCGGCCCCCAGCGGGTCGTCGGCCCGCTCGGTGGCCGGCTCGGCCGCCGCGGCCAGCCGGCCGAACTGGAGCATGGTGAACGTGCGGTGCAGCGCCGCCGGTGCCAGCGCGGTGCAGACCGATCGCTGGCGCCGGGTCGCGGTCAGCACCAGCGTCGCGTCGGTCAGGTACTCGGCGCGCAGCGTCCGGCTGCGGAACTCCGCCGGGTCCGCGCCGCCCTCGGCCGCGACCCGCTGGGCGTACGGGTGCATGGCCAGCCCGTCCATCGCGTCGGTGCCGGCGCTGGACACCGCGACCGGCTGGTCGGCGAGCAGCCGGCGGGCCAGGTACTCGGCCATCGGCGATCGGCACAGGTTGGCGTGGCAGACGAACAGCACACGGTCGGCCATGGTGGCCCCTTCCGTCGGTGCGGACACGGCCGGCCGCACCGCGAGGGCGGTGCGTCGACGCCGGTGGCCGCGCGGGGAGGGGTTGTCGGCATCGTACGCGGGCCGGCTGCCCGCCGGACGTGCTGCCGCGCCGACCGGGGCCGATCCGTGGTGGACGGCGGTGCCCCGGTGAAGATCGGCATCCTGTCGTACCACTTCCCGCCCGAGCCGGCCTTCATCCCGGGCAGCCTCGCCGAGGCCCTCGCCGCCCGCGGGCACGAGGTCCGGGTGCTCACCGGCTTCCCGGACTATCCCGGCGGGCACGTCTACCCCGGCTGGCGGCAGCGGTGGCACCACGAGACGCACAGCGAACGGCTGACCGTCCGGCGGGTGCCGAGGTACACGGGGGCCGGCACGTCCACCGGCGCGCGGATGGCCAGCTACCTGTCCTTCGCGGGCAGCGCGACGATGACCGCGCGCCGGGTCCTCGGCGATGTCGACGCGCTCTACATCTTCCAACTGCCGGCCACCACGTTCGCCGCGGCCGGAGTGCTGCGACTGCTCGGGCGGGTTCCGGCGGTGGTGCACGTGCAGGACGTCTGGGCGCGCGACGGCGACGGCGAGGCGGGCGACGGACGGTGGGCGACGCGGATGTCCACCGCGATGACCCGGATCTACCGGTCCGCCGCGCGGGTCGCGGTGGCCGCGCCGTCGATGCGGGACCTGGTGGTCGCCGCCGGCGCCGATCCGTCCCGGGTCCGGGTGGTGCTGAACTGGACCGACGAACGGATCTTCCACCCGGCGACGCCGGACGCCGCGGCCCGCCAACTGGTCCGCCGCGACGGACGGTGCGTGGTGATGCACGCCGGCACGATCGGCGCCCGACAGGGGCTGGAGACGGCGGTACGGGCGGCCGCGGCGTTGGACCGGACGATGGATCTGGTCCTGGTCGGTTCGGGTGCCGAGGAGCGGCGGGTGCGGGGGCTCGCCGCCGAGCTGGGCGCGGAGAACATCCGCTTCGTGGAGCGGCGCTCGCCGGTCGACATGCCGCAGTTGTACGCCGCCGCCGACTACCAGCTGGTCATGCTGCGCGATCTGCCGGAGCTGCGGGGCATGGTCCCGGGCAAGCTGCAGGCCGCGCTCTCCTGCGCCGCGCCCGTGGTGGCCTCGGCCGGGGGAGACACCGCCGAGTTGGTCGAACGGGCCCGGGCGGGACTGTCCTGCCCGCCCGAGGACTGGGCCGCGCTGGCCGACCGGTTCTGGCTGGCCGCGACCATCCCCGCCCCGGCACGCGTCGAGATGGGTCGCCGTGGCCGCGAGGCGTACCTGCGGGAGATGTCGTTGCCGGCCGGCGTCGACCAGATCGAGCGGCTGCTGCACGAGGCGGCGGGCCGCGCCGCGGAACCAATTGCTTCACGAATGAAACTCGCCTAAAGGACGAGAAGCGCCAAAACGGTACGGGATGGTGCTTTGCGTGCTAAGAACGGTCAGGGGAAATCGGATCTTCTGTCCGGTTCCTGGGATGGAGAGTGGTGTGACGGAGAGCGAACGACCGCACCGGCGGCGCAGCCGGTCCCGGCGCCGGCGACGCGCGCGACTGCGACGGGCGCTGCTTGGCGCCCTGGTGGTCTGCTCGCTGCTGCTGACGATCGGAGGGTGGATCGGTTTCCGTGGTTGGCAGGCGCGCTCCCACCTGCTCAACGCCGCTGGCCTCGCCCGCGAGTTGAGCGCCCAGGTCGTCGGCGGGGACACCGACCGTGCCCTGCGAACCCTCGCCGCCCTTCAGGAGCAGTCCGGCGCGGCCCGAGCCGCGACCGCCGACCCGGGCTGGGCGCTCGCCCGGCGTACCCCGATCGCGGGCGACGACCTCGACGCGGTCCGCCAGATCTCGGTCGCCATCGACGAGTTGGCCCGGCAGGCGTTCCCGGCCCTGCTCCGGACGGACCTAACCAGCCTCGTGCCGTCCGGCGGCCGACTGGATCTGGCCCGGCTGACCTCGGTCTCCGCCGAGTTGTCCCGGGTGAGCGAGGCGGTGCAGCGCACCCGCCGGGACCTGGCTGTGGTGCCCGCCGACCGCCTGGTCAACCAGATCCGCCAGGCGCTCACCGACCTGCGGGCCGAGATCGACCGCCTGGCCAGCCTCACCACGGCCGCCGACCAGGGAGCCCGGCTGCTGCCGCCACTGCTCGGCGCGAACGGCCCGCGGCGCTACCTGCTGGTCTCACAGAACCTGGCCGAGCTGCGGGCCACCGGCGGCATGTTCGGCGCGTACGCCATGATCGAGGCCGAGAACGGCGCGGTCCAGATGGGTAGGCAGGGCAGCAGCGCGTCCCTGGGCCACTTCACGCCGGCGTTGAAGCTGCCGGCCGAGACCCGGGCGCTTTGGACCGACCTGCCCGGCATCTATCCCGCCGACGTCAACCTGACCCCGCATTTCCCGACCGCCGCCGCGCTGTACCGGGAGATGTTCCGGCGCAAGACCGGCACCACCGTCGACGGCGTGCTCGCCGTCGACCCGGTGGTGCTGTCCTACCTGCTCAAGGCGACCGGTCCGGTGCTGGTGCCCGGTGGGGTCCCGCTGGCCAGCGAGAAGGTCGTGCAGACCCTGCTCAACGACAGCTACCAGCGGCTGAGCGTCAAGCAGCAGGACGACTTCTTCGCGGCGTCGGCCGCCGCGGTGTTTGACGCCTTTTTCAAGAAGAATGTCAACCCACGGGTGTTGTTGTCCGCATTCGACCGTGCTATCACCGAACGCCGGATATTGTTCTGGAGTGCCCGACCTGAAGAACAGCGGACATTCGGCGACAGCCGGATGGCCGGGACGCTTCCGGAACAGGACACCGTGCCGACGGTCGGCGTGTTCCTCAACGACGGCAGCGGCGCGAAGCTCGGCTACTACCTGCGGCCGGCGGCGAACCTGACAGTCGGCGATTGCCGGCCCGACGGTCGCCGTGAGCTCCGGCTGCGGGTGACCTTGCGCTCGACGGCGCCGAAGTCCGGACTCAGTGAGTCGGTACTCGGCCTCGGCCTGGCCGGCGATCCGTACACCGCCCGCACCTTGGTGTCGATCTTCAGCCCGGCTGGGGGCGCGGTACTGGAGGCCCGGCTCGACGGGGCCCAGACGGCGCTCGGTAGCGGCACCGAACGTCGCCGCCAGGTCGCGACGGCCAACGTCGACGTCGGCCCCGGCTCCGAACGGGTGCTGGAGGTCACCGTGCTGACGGCCAAGACCGGCGTCGGGCGAGCCGAGCTGTGGCTGACCCCCACCGCCAGCCCGTGGACCACCCAAGTTCATTCCGCACCAAGCTGTGACCAGTAGGAGGGAACCAATCATGCGGCTATCCCGCATCATCATGGCGCTCACGGTCGGCCTGGCCGTGGTGGCCGTGCCGACGGCAGCGGGGGCGGCTCAGCCGCAGCCGGCGCCCAGCGCGACCACAGACCCGCCCCAGCCGCCGCCCTACCCGCCGACCGGCCCGTCATTGACCGTCAACCGGCCGACGATCTTCCTCGGCGAGACGGTCGTGCTGACCGGCACCGGATTCGGTCCGAACGAGACTGTCGACATCGTGGTGTCGGTGACCCCGCTGGCCGCTCCGGCGGCCGGCCAGGCGCCGGCGCGGCGCAGCGACGGTACGACGGTCGCCATGGCACCCGTGGCATACCAGGCGAGCGCCCCGCTGAGCTTCACGGCGTTCACCGACGCCCAGGGTCGCTTCACCAAGAGCTACAAGCCGTCGGTGACGGGTCTGCTGACCTTCACCGCCACCGGTCGGGAATCCGGCCGGACCGCCAGCACCGAGCTGCGGGTGCTGCACAAGAAGCAGCCGCTGCCCGTCACGGGTGACAGCATCGGCACGCCCATGAAGCTCGGCGGCGGCCTGGTCGGCGCGGGCGCGATCATGCTGCTGCTGACCCTGGCCTGGCGTCGCCGCCAGCGCTTCGGCGGGGCTGCGCACTAATCGGTGTCACCACCGGGCAGTGCCCGGACTTCACCTGGGGCTGGTGCCCGTCGGACCTGATCCGACGGGCGCCAGCCCGTCCTGTATGCCCAGCCCGACGTTGCGATCAACTCGGCATCAATGAAACCGGGGTGTCACCCCGTCTCGGATACCGCGTTTTCGCCGAACCTGAGTGGATTACCCGGTGATTGCCCGACGGGGGGTCGTGGCCGGTCGCGTCGGGTGGGTGGTTTGTCCGGTGGTGGGGGGTTGTGGGGTGTGACCGGCTGCACCCGGGTGGTGGAATGGTGGCTGGCCGGGGGTCGTTACATCCCCTGACGATCGCAGGACCGCCGCGGCCGGCTCGACCCTGGTGCGGGGTGGGAATGCCCGGCCTGGTGCGGTCGTTGCAGACCCGGCCAGCGACCAGGCGCCGCCGTGATGCGGGCGCCGATGGATGGGTCCGCCCCCCGGGAATGACCCCCGGCAGCTGGTCGTTACATCCGGTCCCGGCGCCCCGAGCCCCCGCGCTTGGTAGGCCGCCGACATCGGCGCCGCGAGCCCCCGGGCTCGTAGGCCCCCAGACTTTTCTCCCGTGTGTTTGTGCAGCGCCGGATGAGGTGCTCACACCCTGCCCGCCGTTTTCCCCCTTTGGCGGTGTGGGTGTTTCTACCCCCGAAGGAGCTACCCCCATGACCACGATCTTCCGTAAGAGTGTGCTGTCTGTTGCGGGTCTCGCGTTCGCCGGTGGTGTGTTCGCCGGTCCGATCGCCGCCCACGCCAACCCGGTCGACGTCAAGTCCGTCGCGGTGGCGGTGCAGACGGGTGCGCCGAAGCCGCAGGGCGAGCAGTCGCACATCACCCTCAACGGTGAGCAGACCGCGAACGTCAAGGCGATCATCGCCGCGACGAAGAAGGCCGGCCTGCCCGAGCGCGCCGCGGTGATCTCGATCGCGACGAGTTTGCAGGAGTCGAAGTTGGAGAACCTGGGTCACCTGGGTGACGCCAACGATCACGACTCGTTGGGCCTGTTCCAGCAGCGTCCGAGCTCCGGTTGGGGCACGCCGGAGCAGATCACCGATCCGGCCTATTCCACCACCGCGTTCCTCAAGGGCCTCACGCAGGTCGACGGTTGGCAGGACATGGCGCTGACCGACGCCGCGCAGACCGTGCAGGTGTCGGCCTACCCGGACGCCTACGCCCAGTGGGAGCAGCAGGCCACCGACCTGGTCGGCCAGTACTGGAACAGCTGACCCGCAGAACAACACCGAAGGCCGGCACCCGCACAGGGTGCCGGCCTTCGCCGTACCCCTGGGGTCGTCAGCTCTTGTGGACGATGTCGATCAGCGCCGCGATCAGGGCGAGCGCGATGATGCCGGTGGCCAGCACGAGGGACGTCTCGAAGGCCCTGGTCCAGTCGCCGTGGCTGTCGGTCAGGGTGGAGAAGAACAGCGAGCCGACGGCGGCGATGCCCGCCGCGGCGCCGATCCGCTGACCGGTCTGGAGCATGCCCGCGCCGCTGCCCGCCTGTTGTACGGGGACCTGCGCGAGGGTGAGCGTCTGGTTGGGAGCGATCACCAGTCCGCTGCCGATACCGGCGATGAGCAGGGGACCGGCGGTGACCCAGGGTGCCGGCGCGTGCGGCGCCAGGCGGAGCGCGACCACCGTGGCGGCGAGGCCGATCACCACCGCGAGCAGTCCGATGCCGACCAGCGGCCGGCCGAAGCGGTTGACGATCCGGCCGCCCAGCGCGGACGCGGCGGCCGAGCCGAGCGCGAACGGGGTGATGGCCAGGCCGGCGACGAGCGCGCTGTAGCCGAGGCCGTTCTGCAGGTACAGGGTGAAGACGAAGAAGATCGCGGTGAAGCCGCCGAAGTAGATCAGCGCGATGAGCGACCCCAGGGTGTATGACTGGAAGCTGAACAACCTCAGGTCGAACAGGGGCTCGTGGTGGCGTGCGTACGACCGCTCCCAGAGCCCGAACGCGACGAGCACCGCCAGGCCGGCCGGGATGAGCGCCCACTTCCACGGGGTCCGCCACTGCTGCTCCTGCACCAGCGGCAGCAGGATGAGCACCACGCCCACGCCGAGCAGCAGCACGCCGACAGGGTCGAGCCGGCGCCGGCTCGGCTGCCCATCGGGGCGACCCGGCAGCAAGCGCCAGCCGAGGATCACCGCGAGGATGCCGACCGGCACGTTGACGAAGAAGACCCACCGCCAGCCGTGTTCCTCGCCGCCGATGGCGATGAGCAGTCCACCGAGCAGGGGACCGACGGCCGTGGAGATACCGATGGTGGCCCCGAGCAGACCGAACGGGCGGGCTCGTTCCGGCCCCCGGAACAGTTGCTGGATCAGCCCGATCACCTGCGGGTTGACGACGCCGGCCGCGGCGCCCTGCAAGAGCCGGGCGGCGACCAGCCACGTCGGGGAGGTGGCCAGGCCGGCGAGCGCGCTGGTCAGCGTGAACAGGGCGATGCCGAAGACGAACGCGTTGCGCCGGCCGCGGGCGTCGCCGAAGCGGCCGGCGGGTACGAGCACCAGGCCGAAGGTGAGCGCGTACCCGGACAGGATCCACTGCAGGTCGCTCGGCGACGCGTGCAGCGCCCGGTCGATGGACGGCACCGCGACGTTGACGATGCTCACGTCGAGCAGCGTCATGAACGCGGCGACCAGGCCGACGCCCACGGCCTGCCAGCGGCGGCGGTTCTCCGCCGCGTCGAGCGGCTGCGGCGTCTGCGCCGCGCTCATCCTGGCCCCCGCTGACCGGTGATCATCCATTTTTGGTCGCTACCCCGGTCGTCGGGGTGCGAACCGTCGCGGGTCACGCCATCTGACGGGCGCAGAATCGGGGACCGAAGTCGAGGCCGGCCATCGGCGAGTCCTCGCGGTGCAGCAGGCCCTTCTCGGTGAGCAGGTGCAGCGGCGCGCGCACCTGTTCCTCGCTCAGTCCGGCCTCCTCGCCGATCAGGTCCGGGTACGGCACCTGTCCGCGTTGCTCGAGGGTGGTGACCGCCTGGTACACCCGTTGCTCGACCTCCGACAGTTGCACCTGCTGCATGATCTCCTCCTTTGGTCGTCCGCTCGCGCGGACGTTTGCGCTGCGTCGGGTACCCGCTGGTGGAGCGAAAATGCCCACCCGATCGGGCGGTCGAGGTGGCGTGCCGTGCCCGGTCCGCGCCTCGCGCGGTGCCCTAGGCTGCAACCGTGATCATCTGGGATCTCATCGTCGTCGGCGCCGGCCCCGCTGGGCTCTCCGCGGCACACGCCGCCGCCCGCGCCGGCGTTCGCACCCTTGTTGTCGAACGGGCCGCCCATCCGCGGTACAAGACCTGCGGTGGTGGTCTCATCGGCACCTCGCTGGCCGCCGTGCGGGACCGGATCGAGGTGCCGGCGCACGACCGGGTGGACCGGGTGACGTTCACCCGGGATGGCCGCCGTGAGTTCACCCGCCGGCACGACAGCCCGGTGGTGACCATGGTGCGCCGCGAGGAGTTCGACGACCGGCTGCGCGCGGCGGCTGTCGCCGCCGGCGCGCACATGCGGGAGCGGGTCGCGGTCCGCGCGATCGAACAGGACCCTGAGCAGGTACGCGTGCGGCTGGCCGACGGTACGACGCTGACAGCCCGCGCGGTGATCGGCGCGGACGGGTCGTCCGGGGTGACCGCCCGGCACGTCGGAGTGCGGTACCGGCAGGTGGATCTGGGCCTGGAGGTGGAGGTGCCGGTGCCGCCCGCCGAGCAGGAGCGGTGGCGGGGCCGGCTGCTGCTGGACTGGGGTGCGATGCCGGGCTCCTACGCGTGGGTGTTCCCCAAGAATGATCGCCTGACGGTTGGCGTGATCGCCGCACGGGGCGCGGGGGAGGGGACGCGGGAGTACCTGCGGCAGTTCGTGGACCGGCTCGGGTTGACCGGGTTGCCGGCCGAGCACGACTCCGGTCACCTGACCCGCTGCCGGGATGAGGATTCGCCGCTGCGTGCCGGCCGGGTGTTGGTGGCCGGGGACGCGGCGGGGCTGCTGGAGCCGTGGAGCCGGGAGGGCATCAGCTTCGCGTTGCGTTCCGGCGAGTTGGCCGGTGCGGCGGTCGCCGCCGGTGACCTGTCCGGGTACGAGCGGGCGGTGGCCGAGCGGCTGACGCCGGAGATGCGGGCGGGGTTCCGGCTGCTCGACGTGTTCACCCGCCGCCCGGGGGTGTTCCACGCCCTGTTGGCGACGCCGCCGGGGTGGCGGATGTTCGTCCAGTTCTGCCAGGGCCACGCCAGCTTCGCCGAGATGCTGGAGCGCCGGCCGATCCGGGCGGCCCTCGCCCTGCTGGACCGACGGGCCCATTCCATTCACCCAGGATCCTAGGACGCCCTACGCGGTGTGCCCCCTCTCGCACCCGAACGTCGGGCGGGCGACGGCGAACCGGACGCTGGTGCGCGGTGGTCCGCTCGCCGGACAATGGTGGGCAGCAGCGGGAGGTGCTGATGACCGAGCAGCCGTTCACCGACGACGAGTACGCGTTTCTGCGCCACGTCCGGTTCGGGGAGTTGCCACCCGCCGTCCGCCCCGACGAGCGGGTCGCCCTCACCGAGACCGATCCCGGGCGTGACCAGCCGGGAAAGGCCGAGGACCCGGTCCGGTGGAACGTGCAGGGCTGAGAACGCGCGAACGGGCCGGGGGTGTCGCCACCCACGGCCCGTCCGGGATCCGCTTCGGTCAGAAAACCGGCACGCCCTCGCGTACCAGCCGCCAGTTGGGCTGGAAGAAGTCGGCCGGGTTGATGGTGCCCCTGGCCTGCGCCCAGTCGATGAGCAGCTGGCGGATCTCCTGCTGCTCGTTGTAGATCGGCGTCTGCACGATGCCGGGGAAGTTGCCGCCGCCGCTGCGCCGGTAGTTGTTCACCGCGACCACGAACTGCGCGTTGTCCGCGACCGGGGTGTCGGTGCCGGGCAGCACCAACCGCGTGATCCGCTGGCCCACCGGCCTCGAGATGTCGATGTCGTAGTCCAGGCCGGAGATCACGTCGTAGTTGTAGTCCGGCACCGCCGGCGAGTCGCTGATCTGTTCCGGGTCGACCGGGGCACCGGGGGCGAAGGTCCGGAAGTACTTCGCCGAGTACTCCAGGTAGGCGCGCACCTCGGCGCCGCTGAGCACGACCGCCTCAAGCGTGTTGTCGTAGACGTACAGCCCTGCCACGTCGCGAATCTTCACGTCCCCGGCGGGGAAGACCGCGGTGCGGCTGAACGGTGACGCCTGCGACAGCACCGGCAGGGCGGCGTACTGCGTGCCGGCCAGCGCCTTCGTGACGGTCTCGGCCTGGACGTGGTTGATGAAGTCCAGGATCGGCGTGTCCTTGTAACGCGACTCGCCGGTGGACATCTCCACGGTGGCCTGCGCGACCACCTGGTTGACGTACGCGATGGTCTTCTGGTGCTGGGCCCGTACGGCGGCGAGCACCTTCGGGTCCTCGACCACCGTGTTGGTGTTCAGCATGCTGGCGGCCTTCTTGGTGATCGTCCAGCGGCCGTGCTCGCGGGCGAGCGTGAAGTCCATCCGGGTGAGCCGCTGGCCCCACTTCGACGGCTCGGAGAGCAGCACCTGCGCGCCGGTCCGCTCGTTGGTGACGAACCGCTCGACCACCTCGTTGTGGGCGTGACCGAAGAGGATCGCGTCGATCCCCGGCACCTGCTGGGCGATCAGCGCCACCGGGTTCTCGTTCGGCAGCTCCGGGCCGTAGCTGGAGGTGCCGCTGTCGCCGCCGTGCGCGGAGATCAGCACGACGTCAGCACCACGGGCGCGCATGATCGGCACCCACTTCGCGGCGGTCGCGACCATGTCGTCGAAGCGCAGCCGGCCCTCGACGTTGCCCCTGTCCCAGATGGCCACGCCGGGGTTGGTGAGGCCGAGGATGCCGACCCGCAGAGTCGGCGCGGCGAAGCCGAGGGAGACCTTCTTGATGACGTACGGCAGGAAGGCCGGCTTGCCGGTCTTCGCGTTGATCGCGTTCGCGGCGAGGGCCGGGAAACCGAGCTGGCGGATCCACAGCTCCAGCAGCGGTAGGCCGTAGTTGAACTCGTGGTTGCCCAGCGTCACCGCGTCGTAGTCGATGACGTTCATGGCCCGGGCCATCGGGTGCTTCTCGCCGGTGGCCGTGATCGGCTCCTGCTTGGCGTAGAACGTGGCCAGGGGCGTGCCCTGGATGGTGTCGCCGGCATCGAGCACCAGCGTCGCCTTGCCGCGCCGCTCGGCGCGGATCTGGTTGATCAGAGTGGCCAGCTTCGCGACGCCGATGTCGTTGTGCTTGCTGTCGTCGTACTCGGCGTCGCGGTAGTAGTCCCAGTTGTAGACGTTGCCGTGCGTGTCCGACGTGCCCAGGAGGGTGAGGTCCCAGGTGCGCGGCCGGGCCGGGCGCGCCGCCTGCGCGGGGGCGGCGGCGATCAGCGGGGCGGTCGCCGCCGCGGCCGCGACGGCGAGCACCTGGCGGCGCGACGGGCCGGAGGGAGAGGTCATGACGTGCCTTTCCGTGGGGGTGGACGCGCCTCGTGAGCGCCTCGCGCACCATAACCAGCGGTTGTCACTCCCGCCACGTCAGCCCCGACCGTTGCAGCGGTTCGGCACCGACACCCCGGAAGGTCGCCTCGGCCAGCCGGCGGAGTCAGCGTGGCCAGGTGGTGAAGCGCTGCCTCACCCGGGCGACGTCGTCGGCGCTCAGGCCGTACCGGCCGAAACGCTTGTCGGACAGGCGGTCCAGGTAACGGCCGGCGGCTCGCACGTCGTCCGGATCCAGCACGGGATCGACCTGCCGGGCCAGCACCAGCAGCTCGGTCACGTCGTAGTGCTCCAGCGCCGCCGCCACGTCGATGAAGTCGCGGACCTCCCGCCGGTTGACCAACGCCGCGATCTTGTTGGCCACCAGGTCGCGGACGTCCATCACCGGCCCGAGGTCCATCACCACCGGGCTCTGCTGCCGGTCCAGCCGAGCCAGGCTCAGCCGGATCTGGCGCCCGTCCCGGCTCACCACGAAGTCCTTCATGTCCCGGTCGTACCCGTCGAACAGCTCGGCGAGGTCGCTGTCCGGGTCGGCGTCGGTCACGGTGAACCCGGCGCGCTCCAACGCGACCCGCACCCCGGCGGAGGCGGCCGCGGCGGCACCCTCCACGTCGGCGAAGAGGTCCACATCCTCCGTCGGGCGGGCGACGAGACCGTGTGCGGCCCAGGCCACGCCGCCACCCAACACGAACCGGTACGGGCCGGCGGCGGCCAGCGCCACCCGGGCCACCTCCCGGTAGAACTCGTGCAGGTGCGGCGCGATCACGCCGCCCGCAGGCCGCGGTGCCGGCTCTCCCACGCCAGGCGTACGCCTCGGGGCAGGTTCAACAACCGCCACACCCGCCGCAGCGTCCGCCCGTTGATGAGAACGCGCAGGTCCTCGGCGCGGGTGGTTTCCCGCAGCACGTTCTCGTACATCCACAGCAACTGGTCGGGGTCGCCGAGGTCGAAGGCGCGTTCCGTGTTCCACATCAACCGCACCGGCAGTTCCACCACCCCCCGGGTGGGGCCGGCCAGTTCGGCGAGCGTCCGCGCCACCACGGCGGGGCGACCCGGGCGGGCCAGGAAGGCCACGCCGGTCGCGGTGGGGGAGACGGCCTGCATGGTGTCAGGGTAACGCCCGGCGGACCCGGTGTCGCCGAGGACGTTCCGAGCGCGTCCCGCCCGGTGCCGGTGTCCGTCGGGTGATCGACTCGACTTCCTGGAAACCGGGGTGTCACCCCGTCTCGGATACCGCGTTTTCGCTGAACCTGAGTGGATTACCCGGTGATTGCCCGACGGGGGGTCGTGGTCGGTCGCGTCGGGTGGGTGGTTTGTCCGGTGGTGGGGGTTGTGGGGTGTGACCGGCTGCACCCGGGTGGTGGAATGGTGGCTGGCCGGGGGTCGTTACACACCCTGACGATCGCAGGACCACCGCGGCCGGCTCGACCCCGGTGCGGGGTGGGAATGCCCGGCCTGGTCCGGTCGTTGCAGACCCGGCCAGCGACCAGGCGCCGCCGTGATGCGGGCGCCGATGGATGGGTCCGCCCCCGGGAATGACCCCCGGCAGCTGGTCGTTACATCCGGTCCCGGCGCCCCGAGCCCCCGGCTTGGTAGGCCGCCGACACCGGCGCCGCGAGCCCCCGGGCTCGCAGGCCCCCAGACTTTTCTCCCGTGTGTTTGTGCAGCGCCGGACGAGGTGCTCACACCCTGCCCGCCGTTTTCCCCCTTTGGCGGTGTGGGTGTTTCTACCCCCGAAGGAGCTACCCCCATGACCACGATCTTCCGTAAGAGTGTGCTGTCTGTTGCGGGTCTCGCGTTCGCCGGTGGTGTGTTCGCCGGTCCGATCGCCGCCCACGCCAACCCGGTCGACGTCAAGTCCGTCGCGGTGGCGGTGCAGACGGGTGCGCCGAAGCCGCAGGGCGAGCAGTCGCACATCGACCTGAACGGTGAGCAGACCGCGAACGTGAAGGCGATCATCGCCGCGACGAAGAAGGCCGGCCTGCCCGAGCGCGCCGCGGTGATCTCGATCGCGACGAGTTTGCAGGAGTCGAAGTTGGAGAACCTGGGTCACCTGGGTGACGCCAACGATCACGACTCGTTGGGCCTGTTCCAGCAGCGTCCGAGCTCGGGTTGGGGCACGCCGGAGCAGATCACCGACCCGGCCTACTCCACGACGGCGTTCCTCAAGGGCCTCACGCAGGTCGACGGCTGGCAGGACATGGCGCTGACCGACGCCGCGCAGACCGTGCAGGTGTCGGCCTACCCGGACGCCTACGCCCAGTGGGAGCAGCAGGCCACCGACCTGGTCGGCCAGCACTGGAACAGCTGACCTACGAACAGCACGAACAGCACCACAGCAGGACCCGACCGCTGGCCGGCACCCGCAATCCGGGGTGCCGGCCAGCGGTATTTCCGTTTCGCCCGTAGGTGTGTGGCGTGTGGGTCACTGGCTGCCTACGGCGGATGCCGCCCGGTGCGCCAGCGGATGGTGTGTGGTTCGGTCGGTGGCTGCCGGCGGATCTTGGACAGTTTCCGTTCCGCGCGAACGGAAACTGTCCAAGATCTGCCGGCGTGTGGTCGAAGCGCGGCGCGACGGTGGGTGGGTGTGGTGGTCGTGAAGCAACCGCCGGTGCGGCGAGGCGGCCACCGGCCACCGGCCACCGGCCACCGGCCACCGGCCACCGGCCACCGGCCACCGGCCACCGGCCACCGGCCACCGGCCACCGGCCACCGGCCACCGGCCATCGGCCATCGGGTCTCGGCCACGGTTTGGCGGTGCGACCGACGCGTGGGATGGAACCCCGCAAGGCCAGCCAGGCAGCCAGCCGGGCGATGCGATCGGGTCGGCGCGGCGGGGTGGGGGAACAACGTCGGGGGCGGGCTGGTTGTGGTGGGTGTCGGTGTGACTCAGTGTCCCCGGGCCTCACCTAATATTGCCGTCGCGGATTTCCGTTTGGCTGGAGCCGCGTCGCGCCACTCGCCGAGAGGCGACCTGCACACCGACACCAGCGCCGCCCCCGACCCACCGGCCGGGGGCGGCGCTGTCTGCGTTCTCGGTTCGCGAACCTGGCTCAGTTGACCTATCTTCGAGGGGTCGCTCGCGTGGGAGGGGGTGTCGGGGATGGGGCTGCGGACCTTTATCGAGGGTTGGCCGGTCTACCGGCAGCTCACCGGCACCGACCCGCTGGGCCGGGGCGTGGCGGCCAAGTCCGCTGGCTCCCGGGCGCTGAGCGCGCGCACCGAGACGGCCGATTCGGTGGCCCGGTCCGTCTGTCCGTACTGCGCGGTGGGCTGTGGCCAGCGGGTGTACGTGAAGGACGGGCAGGTCAGTCAGATCGAGGGTGATCCGGACAGCCCGATCTCGCGGGGTCGGCTGTGTCCGAAGGGTTCGGCGAGCAAGAGTCTGGTGACCAGTCCGCTGCGGCAGACGACGGTCCGCTACCGCCGACCGTACTCGACGCAGTGGGAAGACCTGGAGCTCGACACCGCGCTCGACATGATCGCCGACCGGATGCTCGCCGCACGCGAGCAGACCTGGGAGGACGCCGACACGCAGGGCCGGCCGCTCAACCGGACGCTGGGGATCGCCAGTCTGGGTGGGGCGACGCTGGACAACGAGGAGAACTACCTCATCAAGAAGTTGTTCACCGCGATGGGGGCGTTGCAGATCGAGAACCAGGCCCGTATTTGACACTCCGCCACCGTCCCCGGTCTGGGGGCCAGTTTCGGTCGTGGCGGTGCGACGGATTTCCAGCAGGACATCGCCAACGCTGACGTCATCGTCATCCAGGGTTCGAACATGGCCGAGGCGCATCCGGTGGGTTTCCAGTGGGTGATGGAGGCGAAGCGGCGGGGTGCGAAGGTCTTCCACGTGGACCCGCGGTTCACCCGGACCAGCGCTCTGGCCGACGCGTACCTGCCGATCCGGGCGGGCACCGACATCGCCCTGCTCGGTGGGGTGATCCGCTACATCCTGGACAACGACCTCGACTTCCGGGAGTACGTGCTCGCGTACACCAACGCGGCGACGATCGTCAGCGACCAGTTCATCGACACCGAGGACGGCGACGGCTTCTTCTCCGGCTTCGACCCGGAGACCGGCACGTACGTGCAGGACAGCTGGCAGTACGCGGGGCATGAGGGTTCGTCCGGCAGCGGGCACACCGCTCAGGAGCGGGACAGCGCCTCGGGGTTGGCGCACGAGTCGCACGGCGCGCAGGTGGGCGGGCAGACCGAGCGGGACGAGACGTTGCAGCATCCGCGCTGCGTCTACCAGATCCTCAAGCGACACTTCGCCCGCTACACGCCGGAGATGGTGGAGCGGGTGTGCGGCATCCCGCAGGAGCAGTTCCTCGAGTTGGCGCAGGCGTGGACGCGCAACTCCGGCCGGGAGCGCACCGGGATGCTGATCTACTCGGTGGGGTGGACGCAGCACAGCGTGGGTGTGCAGTACATCCGTACCGGCGCGATCATCCAACTGCTGCTGGGCAACATGGGTCGCCCGGGTGGCGGGGTGATGGCCCTGCGGGGGCACGCCAGCATCCAGGGCTCGACGGACATTCCGACGCTGTTCAATCTGCTGCCGGGCTACCTGCCGATGCCGCATCACGCCGAGCACCCGAGCTTCGATGAGTGGGTGGACAGCATCCGGCACCCGGGGCAGAAGGGTTTCTGGGGTAACGCCCGGACGTTCGCGGCCAGCCTGCTGAAGGCGTACTGGGGTGACGCGGCAACCGCCGAGAACGACTACTGCTACGGCTATCTACCCCGGCTCACCGGCGATCACGGCACCTACCAGCAGGTGCTCAACATGATCGACGGCAAGATCAAGGGCTATTTCCTGTTGGGGCAGAACCCCGCGGTCGGGTCGGCGCACGGTCGGGCGCAGCGGCTGGGCATGGCGAACCTGGACTGGCTGGTCGTGCGGGACCTGTTCATGATCGAGAGTGCGACGTTCTGGCAGAACGGCCCGGAGGTCGCCACCGGCGAGATCGTCCCGCAGGAGTGCCGAACGGAGGTGTTCTTCCTGCCCGCCGCGTCCCACGTGGAAAAGGAAGGGACGTTCACGCAGACGCAGCGGTTGTTGCAGTGGCGGGAGAAGGCCGTCGACGCCCCGGGCGACGCCCGCTCCGAGCTGTGGTTCTTCTACCACCTGGGCCGCAAGCTGCGGGAGAAGCTGGCCGGCTCGGCGCTGCCGCGCGACCGGGCGCTGCTCGACCTCACCTGGGACTACCCCACGCACGGTCCGCACGCGGAGCCGAGCGCCGAGTCGGTCCTGCGCGAGATCAACGGGTACGACGTGGCGACCGGCCGCCCGCTGTCGAGTTTCGCCGAGGCCCGCGCGGACGGCTCCACCGCGATCGGTTGCTGGATCTACACCGGGGTGTACGCCGACGGCGTCAACCAGGCAGCCCGGCGCCGGTCCCGCCATGAGCAGGACTGGGTGGCCGCCGAGTGGGGCTGGGCGTGGCCGGCGAACCGGCGGATGCTCTACAACCGGGCCTCCGCCGACCCCGACGGCAACCCGTGGAGTGAGCGCAAACGCTACGTCTGGTGGGACGCGGACAAGGCCGAGTGGACCGGCTACGACGTGCCGGACTTCGAGAAGGGCAAGCCGCCGTCGTACCGGCCGCCGGAGGGCGCGTCGGGGCCGGAGGGCATCGCCGGCGACGACCCGTTCGTCATGCAGGGCGACGGCAAGGGCTGGCTGTACGCGCCCAGTGGTGTGCTGGACGGGCCGTTGCCGACGCACTACGAGCCGGTGGAGTCGCCGGTGCGCAACCCCCTGTACCGGCAGCAGGCCAACCCGACCCGCAAGATGTACGCGCATCCGGTGAATTCGGTGAACCCGAGCCCGCCGCAGGAGCACGGTCAGGTGTTCCCGTACGTGTTCACGGTCAGCCGGCTCACCGAGCACCACACTGCCGGCGGGATGAGCCGTACCGTGTCGCCCCTGGCCGAGTTGCAACCGGAGATGTTCGTCGAGGTGTCACCGGAGCTGGCGGTCGAGGCCGGGCTGGAGCATCTGGGCTGGGCCCATCTGGTCAGCGGCCGGGCGGTGATCGAGGCGAAGGTGCTGGTGACGGATCGGCTCGCCCCGTTGCGGGTGGATGGTCGGATCATCCACCAGGTGTGGTTGCCGTACCACTTCGGTTTCGAGGGTCTGGTGACCGGCGACTCGGCCAACGACCTGTTCGGCATCAGCCTCGACCCGAACGTGCTCATCCAGGAGAGCAAGGTCGGCACCTGCGATGTGCGGCCCGGCCGCCGGCCCACCGGGCCGGCGCTGCTCGACCTGGTGGCCGACTACCAGCGGCGGGCCGGGATGATCCCGGGCGGGCACGCGCCGGCGGTCACCGGCGACAGCGAGGGGGAGCGGCGCGGTGATTCCTGATCCGAACAGTCTGTACGGGCCGCTGGATCCGGCGCCGGACGCCGGTTACGAGGACGCGCCGCCGCGGATGGGGTTCTTCACCGACACGAGTGTGTGTATCGGGTGTAAGGCGTGTGAGGTGGCGTGCAAGGAGTGGAACGGTGTGCCGCAGAGCGGGCTCGACCTGCTCGGCATGTCGTACGACAACACGGGCGCGTTGACCGCGAACTCGTGGCGGCACGTCGCGTTCATCGAGCAGCCCCGCCCCGCCGCCGACGTGCTTGGTGAGCCGGCCGACACCGGCGCGGGCCCGCAGTTCCTCGGGATGCCGGGGGCGCAGCCGCCGGGTCGGGCTTCCGGTGCCGAGGGCCGCTCGGACTTCCGCTGGCTGATGATGTCCGACGTGTGCAAGCACTGCACCCATGCGGCGTGTCTGGACGTCTGCCCGACGGGTTCGCTGTTCCGCACCGAGTTCGGCACGGTGGTGGTGCAGGAGGACATCTGCAATGGCTGCGGTTACTGCATCTCCGCCTGCCCCTACGGCGTGATCGATCAACGCAAGGGTGATGGTCGGGCGTGGAAGTGCACCCTCTGCTACGACCGGTTGGGCGCGGGGATGACCCCGGCCTGTGCCCAGGCGTGTCCCACCGAGTCGATCCAGTACGGGCCGGTGGACGAGTTGCGGGAGCGGGCCGCCGCGCGCGTCGAGACGCTGCGCGAGCGGGGGGTCCCCGAGGCACGCCTGTACGGGCATGATCCGACCGACGGGGTGGGTGGTGACGGGGCGTTCTTCCTGCTCCTCGACGAGCCCGAGGTGTACGGGCTGCCACCCGACCCGGTCGTGACCACTCGCGACCTGCCGAAGATGTGGAAACGCGCCGGCCTCGCCGCGCTGGCCATGGCGGCGGCGACCGTCGCCGCGTTCGTCGGAGGTTCCTCGTGAGCACGGACCGTCCCCCGGTCGGTGACCTCTTCCGCCGCTTCCGCGACCGGCTTGCCGCCGACGATCGGGCAGACCTGGTCTCGCCGCCGCAGCGGACCGCCGACCTCCCCGGCCACCGGCCTGGCCGCCGGGGTGGGCGGCGTGGCGGCGGCGAGGAGTTGCGGGTGCCGGAGGCCGAGTTCACCTCGTACTACGGCCGGCCCGTCCTGAAGCCGCCGGTGTGGAAGTGGGACATCGCCGCGTACCTGTTCACCGGTGGCCTGGCCGCCGGCTCGTCGCTGCTCGCCGCCGGTGGGCAGCTCACCGGCCGGCCCGCGTTACGCCGCGCCGGACGGAGCACCGCGCTGGCCGCCGTCGGCGCCAGCACGGTCTTCCTGATCCGGGACCTGGGCCGGCCGGCACGGTTCCACCACATGCTGCGGGTCGCCAAGCTGACGTCGCCGATGTCGATGGGCACCTGGATCCTCAGCGCGTTCGGGCCGGCCGCCGGTGTCGCCGCGATCGCCGAGACCGCCGGCCTGCTACCCCGCCACGGGGTGCTCGGCGTGGCCCGTCGGGCGTTGCCGCCGGTCGGGCACGCCGCCGGGCTGCTCGCCGCGGGCACCGCGCCCGCGCTGGCCACGTACACCGGGGTGCTGCTCGCCGACACGGCGGTGCCGTCGTGGCATGAGGCGTACCCCGAGTTGCCTCTGATCTTCGCGGGTAGTGCGCTGGCCAGCGGCGCCGGCGTGGGTCTGCTCGCCGCGCCGCCGGCGCAGACCGGGCCGGCCCGCCGGATGGCGGTGGCCGGCGCGGCCCTGGAACTGTACGGCGCGCATCGGGTGGAGACCCGCCTCGGCCTGCTCAGTGAGCCCTACCGGCAGGGCCGGCCCGGTCGGCTGCTGCGCGCCGGTCGGGTGTTGACCGCCGCCGGGGTGGCCGGTGCCCTGCTCGGCCGTCGCAGCCGGGTGGTCGGCGCGGTGTCCGGCGCGGCACTGCTGGCGGCGTCGGTCGCCACCCGGTTCGGCATCTTTTACGGCGGTGTCGCCTCGGCCCGCGACCCCCGGTACACGGTGGTGCCGCAACGCGAGCGGGTGAACGCCCGGCGGAGCGGCGGTGGATCCGACGGCTGACTGAGCGGCCGCTCGGGCGTTGTGATCGAATGTCCGATGGAGGCGTTCAGGCGGCTGGTGCCCCTCCCGGTCTTCAAAACCGGTGTGGTCCGGGACCCGGGCCAGGCGGGTTCGATTCCCGTCCGTCTCCGCCAACCGGCATCAGGAGATGACGCGATGGGCGACGCTCCGGTGGACCCGCGACGTCGGGTGCCCCGCACCGACGCGCTGCTCGCCGATCCGCGACTGGCCGCGGCCGCCGCCACGCTCGGCCGGGACCGGGTGAAGGCGGTCGTCGCCCGGGCGCAGGAGCGGGCCCGGCGCGGCGAGATCGCCCCCGAGGACGTCCGGGACGCCGCCGTCGCCGCGTTGCCCGCGTCCGGGCCCCGCCCGGTGCTCAACGCGACAGGTGTCGTGCTGCACACCAACCTGGGTCGCGCGCCGCTGTCGCCGGCCGCTGTCGCCGCGGTGGTGGCCGCCGCCGGGCACACCGACGTGGAACTGGACCTGACCACCGGTCGGCGGGCCCGTCGTGGCCGCGACGCGCTCGACGCGCTCGCCGCCGCCGTGCCCGACGCCGGGGCCGTACACGTGGTCAACAACGGCGCGGCCGCGCTGGTGCTGGCCGCGACCGGGCTGGCCGCCGGTCGGGAGATCGTGGTCAGCCGGGGCGAACTGGTCGAGATCGGCGACGGTTTCCGCCTGCCCGACCTGCTGGAGAGCACCGGCGCACGACTGCGGGAGGTGGGCACCACCAACCGCACCACCCTCGCCGACTACGCCGCCGCGATCGGCCCGCGGACCGGCTTCGTGCTCAAGGTGCATCCGTCGAACTTCCAGATCACCGGGTTCACCTCGGCCACGACGGTGCGGCAGCTCGCCACCCTCGATGTGCCGGTGGTCGCCGACATCGGCTCCGGGCTGCTGCGCGCCGACCCGCTGCTGCCCGACGAGCCGGACGCCGCCAGCACCCTGCGCGCCGGTGCGGCGCTGGTCACCGCCAGCGGCGACAAGCTGCTCGGCGGCCCACAGGCCGGGCTGCTGCTCGGTGCCGCGGACCTGGTCGACCGGCTGCGCCGCCATCCGCTGGCCCGGGCGGTACGCGTCGACAAGCTCACCCTGGCCGCGCTCGCCGCCACCCTGCACCACCCGCAGACACCGACGCACACCGCGTTGCACGCCGACCCGGGCACCCTGCGCCGCCGGGTGGAGCGGCTGCGCGACCGGCTCGGCGTCGACGGCCGCAAGGCCGAGGTGGTGCCGGCGGTCGCCGTGGTCGGTGGCGGTGGCGGCCCCGGCGTCGAGTTGGACTCGTGGGCGCTGAGCCTGCCCGAGCGGTACGCGACGCCGCTGCGCACCGCAGACCAGCCGGTCCTCGGCCGGGTGGTGCGCGGGCGGCTCCTGCTCGATCTGCGTTGTGTGCCCGCCGACGCCGACGAGGCGCTCCGGGCGGCCGTCCTGCGCGTCCCCGACGGGGACGACTGAGCATGTTCGTCGTCGCCACCGCCGGGCACGTCGACCACGGCAAGTCGACCCTGGTCCGGGCGCTCACCGGGATGGAACCCGACCGGTGGGCCGAGGAACGCCGCCGGGGGATGACGATCGACCTGGGCTTCGCCTGGACGACACTGCCGTCCGGTGGCACGGTCGCGTTCGTCGACGTACCCGGGCACGAGCGGTTCGTGCCGAACATGCTCGCCGGGGTCGGCCCGGTGCCGGCGGCGCTGATCGTGGTCGCCGCGGACGAGGGGTGGATGCCGCAGTCCGCCGAGCATCTGGCCGCGCTCGACGCCCTCGGCGTCGGGCACGGCCTGTTGGTGGTGACCCGCGCCGACCTGGCCGATCCGGGGCCGGCGGCGGCGCGGGCGCGGGCCGAGATCGCGGCGAGCAGTCTCGGCGCGGTGGACGCGGTGGCGGTCAGCGGCGTGACCGGCGCCGGCCTGCCCGAGCTGCGTGCCGCCCTGGACCGGCTCGCGGCCGGCCTGCCCGCGCCCACCGTGGACGGACCGGTCCGCCTCTGGGTGGACCGCAGCTTCACCGTGCGGGGCAGCGGCACCGTGGTCACCGGCACCCTCGGCGCCGGACGGTTGCGGGTGGGCGACGAGCTGGAGTTGGCCGGCGCCGACGAGCCGGTCCGGGTCCGGGGCCTGCACTCCCTCGGCGAGGCCCGCGCCGAGGCGACGGCGGTCGCCCGGGTGGCGGTCAACCTGCGCGGTACGCCCCGCGACCGGCTGGGCCGTGGCGACGCCCTGCTCACCCCGGGGCGGTTCCACCGCACCGACCTCGTCGACGTGCGGCTCACCGGTGACCCGGCAGCCGACCTGCCCGCCACCCTCACCCTGCACGTCGGCTCGGCGGCGGTGCCGGTGCGGGTGCGCCCGCTCGGCCCGGACACCGTCCGGTTGCGGCTGGCCCGGCCGTTGCCGCTGCTGGTCGGCGACCGGGCGCTGCTGCGCGACCCGGGCCGGCACCACGTGGCCGGCGGGGTACGCGTGCTGGACGTGGCGCCGCCACCGCTGTCCCGACGGGGTGCCGCTGCGGCCCGCGCGCTGGTCCTCGCCGACCTGGACGGTCGACCCGATCTCGCCGGTGAGCTGCGCCGCCGACGGCTGGTCCGCGCCGACACGATGATCCGGATGGGCGTGCCGGTGCACGTCGCGCCGGTGGCCGGTGACTGGTTGGCCGACCCGGCGCACTGGCGGCGGCTCGGCGAGCAGCTGACCGAAGAGGTCACCCGCTACACACGGGAGCACCCGCTGGAGGCCGGGATGCCGGTGGACGCGCTGCGGCAACGCCTCGCCCTGCCCGACCGGGCGCTGGTCGAGGCGCTGGTCCGCCCGCCGTTGCGCGTCCGGGCCGGACGGGTCGGGACGGCGGGCGGCGACGCGCTGCCCGAGCCGGTGGCCCGGGCCGTGCAGCGGGTCCGCGCCGAGTACGGCGATCGACCGTTCCGCGCCCCCGAGGCGGACCGTCTCGTCGATCTCGGTCTGGGCCCCCGCGAGATCGGCGCCGCGGTGCGGGCCGGCGCGCTGCTGCGGCTGGCCGACAACGTGGTGCTGCTGCCCGACGCGCTCGACGACGCGGTCCGGGTGCTGGCCGGGCTGCCGCAGCCGTTCACCCTCTCCGCGGCCCGGCAGGCGTTGGACACCACCCGCCGGGTGGCGGTGCCGCTGCTGGAGCTGCTGGACCGTCGGGGGGCGACCCGTCGACTGCCCGACGACGCCCGGATCGTCGTCGGTTGAGCGCCGCACCCGGCTCGGGACGGGGCTGACAGAGGAGGGCGCCGACTGGGGTAAACCGGCCGGGACCGCGGTTCGCGACGCGGGGCTGGATGCTCGTGTGGACCGTGCCGGACGGGCAGACCCGGTACGCCCTCGTCGATCCGCCCGCCGCGCAGTCGTACCCCGTTGAGCCAGGTCCGCCCGTCTCCGGCGCGCGGGACGCCCGGCTCGCGGCGGCCGCGGCCCCGTGGGGTACGGCGGGCGCCCCCGCGCACCGCATCGCGGACGCCGCCGCTGTGCTCGCCGTCGTGCTGAGCCTGCTGTGGCTGGGGCGGATCACCATGTTGGTCTTCGTCGCCCGCCTGTTGCTCGGCACGGCGGTGGTGCCGGGCTAACCGGCCCCCGGACCGGGGGCGGTCACCTACGGTGACGCCATGGACCCTTCGGCGGTCTGGCGGGACCGGCAGCACCAATGGCGGATCGAGGCGTACCGCGCGCCGGATCTGCGGTTCGCCATCTACGCGACCAACGGCCCCACCGAGTCGGTGCCGCTCTGGCTGTTCGGTATGTCGGCGCTGGCCCGGTGGTTGATGACCCACTCGATCTCGCTGGACGACCTGGAGGTCGACTGAGCCTCGGACCGGCCGGAAACCGGGTCACGGCCTGCTCGGCTGCGGTTGAGTGACCTCAGGTGGTGGACGGGGGTGCGCGATGGGCGGTCAGCTCGGGCAGGTGGTGCTCGTGGCCGTCCTGGTGCTGGTCAACGCCGCGCTCTCCGGCAGCGAGATGGCCCTGGTGACGTTGCGTGAGGGGCAGTTGCGGCGGTTGGGTCGGCGCTCACGTGCGGGCGACCGTCTGGTGCGTCTCTCCCGCGAACCGAACCGCTACCTGGCCACCATCCAGCTCGGCATCACGCTGGCCGGCTTCCTCGCTTCGGCGGCGGCCGCGGTGTCGCTGGCCGGGCCGCTGGTCGGTCCGTTGGGCTTCCTCGGCGCGGCGGCCCGTCCAGCCGCGGTGCTGGTGGTGACGGTGCTGCTGACGTTCGTCACGCTGGTGCTCGGGGAGTTGGCCCCGAAACGGCTGGCCATGCAGCGGGCGGAGCGCTGGGCGCTGCTCAGCGCCGGCCCGCTCGACCTGCTCGCCCGGCTGTCCCGACCGGCGGTGTGGCTGCTCAGCCGGGCCACCGACGCCGTGGTGCGGTTGGCCGGCGGCGACCCGCGCGCCAACCGGGAGGAGATGACCGAGGAGGAGCTGCGCGAGATGCTGGTCAGCCAGCGGGGCCTGTCGGCGCAGCAGCGGGAGATCCTGACCGGCGCTTTCGACATCGCCGGGCGGACCCTGCGGGAGATCCTGGTGGCCCGGCGGGAGGTGACCGCCCTGCCGGCGAGCCTGAGCACCGACGAGGGGGTCCGTCGGCTGGCCGCCGCCGGCCGGTCCCGCGCGCCGGTCACCGGCCCCGGTGGCCTGGACGAGGTGGTCGGTGTGGTGCACATCCGGGACCTGGTGCGGGCCGGTGCCGGCACGGTGGGGGAGCAGGTGCGAGCGCCGCTGCTGCTGCCGGTCACGCTGCCGGTCGCCGACGCGTTGCGCCAGCTTCGTCAGGAGCACCAGCAGTTGGCCCTGGTGGTCGACGAGCACGGCGGCATCGACGGCATGGTGACCATGGAGGATCTGCTGGCCGAGGTGGTCGGCGAGCTGTACGACGAAACCGACCGCGACGTGCACGGGGTGACCCGGGAACCGGACGGGTCGCTGCTGGTGCCCGGTGACTTCCCGCTGCACGACCTGCCCGACCTGGGGGTGCGGCTGAGTTTCCCGCTGTCCCGGGAGTACACGACGGTGGCCGGTCTGGTGTTGGCGCGGCTGCGGCACCTGCCCCGTGAGCCGGGGGAGACCGTGCGGCTGCCCGGGCTGACGCTGGAGGTGGTGGAGGTCGCCGACCGGGCGGTGCGTCGGGTACGCCTGCGCGGGTTCGTCGCGGACCGTTGAGTGTGTCGCCCAACAGGGGGACAATTGCCACGAAACCGGTCCGGAGCGGTTGAGGGTCACCTACGGTGCGGTACGTGAAGGACCGAGGGTTGCGTACGTTCGTCACGGTGCTGGCCGGCCTCGCCGTGATCTACTTCGGCAGCGCCGGCCGCAGCCCCGAGGAGGGCCGTGGCATCTCCGGCGGGGTGGTGGTGCTGGCGCTGCTCGCCGCGCTGCTGGTGTGGCACCTGACCCGACCGGGCGACAAGACGGTCAAGTGAGCGCCTCAGCGGGCCGCCACGCGGGTGACCTCGCCGGCGGACTCCTCACCGAGCGCCACCCGGACCAGCGCTGAGGCGAGCCGGCCGAAGTCCGGCTCGTCGACCAGCCCGGCCAGCCCGTCGGGTGAGCCCGGCAGACCCAGCCGCTTCGCCCCGGCCAGGGCCCGACGGTCGGCGTACGGGCGCAGGTCGGACCAGACCGTCTGCGCCTCCCGCAGGTAGATGTCGGCGCCGGTGGGGCCGATGCCGGGGAACTCGGTGAGTCGTCGGCGCAGCCCGGCCGGGTCACCCTGGGCCTCGTGGTGCAGCCGCCGCAGGTCGCCGTGCCAGCGGTCCAGGCACAGTCGGGCGCCGGTGCCGAGCATGGTGGCGGTGCGCTCGTCGTAGCGGCGGTAGTGGCCCCGGCCCAACGCGTCGACCCGCTGCTGCCAGCTCGCCGCCTCCATCGCCTGCGGCGTGCGGTAGCCGGCGGCGAACAGCTCTCGCGCCGCGTCCACGGCGATACACGCGCGGATCCGGGTGCTCAGCAGGGTGGCCAGCACCAGGAGTTGGTACAGCGGCCCGGGTCGGTCGGAGAGCCGGATACCGGCCTCCTCCGCGTAGGTGCGGCCACGCCGGTCCAGCAGGACCCGCACCACCGTTCGATCGTCGCCCACACCGACGGGGTACCCACTCCGCGGCCCGCTAGCCGCTCCCCGGTGGGCGGGGCCGGAATGCCGCCGGTGCCCGCGGGTATGCCGCCGGTGGAGGCGGTCGATGCCGCCTGCCGTACCCGGAAGGGAGACACCCCGTGACGAACCCGCAGCAGCAGGAGTTCCGGCGCAACGCCCTGGGTGGCACCAGCCAGGACAACAAGGGTCCCGCCCCCGGCGGGCATCCGGCCAACCGTGGCACGTCGCGCGGTGACCAGGGCCGACCGGTGCCCAAGGGGCAGGTGTCGCCGTACGGCCCGGCCGGTGAGCTGGTGGCCGAGGACGACAGCGACACCCGGGCCTAACGACCTCGACCGGACGGCCGCCGCAACCTGTTCCAGGTGGCGGCGGCCGTCAGGCCGTACGCCAGGTGCGGGATGATGTCGGAAATCCAGTCGGAGCGCCGCCAGGTGCGCGGGTCGCTGATGCCCAGCGCGGTGATGGACCCGTCGGTCATGGTCATCACGCCGGCGCCGAGGATGCCCGCCGCCATCGGCAGCGGCTGCCGCCGGCCGCCGGCGTAGAGCGCGAACGCGACTCCGGCGGCGATGCCCAGGCCGTAGCCGATCAGCGGGCCGAGGCCCGAGCGGCGGTTCGCCGCCCGGGCCCCGGACCCCAGGTTCACGTGCGCGATACCGGCCAACCGGTCGACGGTCTCCGCGGGGACGCTGCTCTCGGGCCGCGCCCGTAGCGCCACGTCGAGGTAGCTGACCACGTTCAGCGCCGTGCTGCCGACGGCGCCCGCGATGGCGCCGTCGGCGAGGTCGACCCTCCTCATTTCGGATCGCCCGGTTCGCGCTCGCTCTTGGGGCCGTACGTGCGCTCGCCGCGCACCACGCCCCGCTGGCCGCGATCCTCCTGCAGGATCCTGTTGGCGACCTGGTTGGCCTTGCCGTCGGGCACCCGCCGTCCGGAGTCGTCGATCGCGTTGCGCAACCGCGCCCGCTGCTTGTCGTACGCGTTACTGCCCGGCCGTGGTCCTGGCATGTGCTGCCTCCTTCGTCGCCGTTGGCGTACCGCGGCCGTCTACCCGTCTGGCGGCGCGCCAACCCCGGGGTGTCAGCGGGGTGCGCGGACCACGGCGACGGGGCAGCGCGCGTGGTGCAGCACCGACTGGCTCACCGACCCCAGCAGCAACCCACTCACCTCGCCGCGCCCCTGCCCCCCGACCACCACCAGTTGGGCGGCATCCGACGCCTCGGCGAGCACGGCGCCGGCGCGGCCGTGCACCGCCTGCCAGGTCAGCCGCAGACCGGGGTGCCGCTCGGCGAGTCCGTCCAGGGACTCGGCGAGGTCGCGTTCCTGCTCCTCGCGCAGCCGCGTCTCGTCGTACACCAGGGGTTGCATGTCGCCGGGGCCGCTGCTGCCCGGATGCCGGTAGGCACGCACGGCCCGCAGCGGCACGCCGCGCGCCTCGGCGGTCTCGGCGGCGAACTCGGCGGCCAGGCGGGACGCCGCCGAGCCGTCCATTCCGACCACGACCGGTCCGTCCGGACGGTGCTCGCCGCGGGCCACCAGCACCGGGCAGTCGGCGTACGCGGCGACCTGCACCGCCACCGAGCCGAGCACGAGCGCGGCGAAGCCGCCCAGCCCCCGGTCGCCGAGCACGATGAGCGCGGCGGTGGGGGATTCGCCCACCAGCACCGCGGCGGCCTCACCGTCGATGATCTCGCCGGAGATCGTCAGCCCGGGCACGGTCGCCTCGGCCTCGGCCACGGCCGCCGCGACGATGTCCTCGGCCTGGTGGCGCAGCCCGCCGCCGGGCGGGGCGTCCGGCGCGGGGGAGTCCGGTACGTGCAGCAGCGGCCAGATGAACCCGTGCACCACGCGCAGCGGCCGGTGCCGGCGGGTGGCCTCGGCGGCGGCGAGGCGCACCGCGCGCAGGGAGGGCTCCGAGCCGTCCACGCCGACCACCACCGCCGCGCTGTTCGCCGAGTTCACCGGCCACCTCCCGCCGTCTTCCACTATCGCAGCTCGCGGGGCGCGCGGCGCAGCGATACCACGGCGCGTGCCCGGGTCGGTAGGCTGACGCCACCGAAGGAGGAGGGAGCGTCGTCGATGGGCGAACCGGATCAGCCGAGCACCGCACGCATGATCGACTACTGGCTCGGTGGGGCCCACCACTTCCCGGTCGACGTGGCTGCGGCGACCGCCTTCGAGCAGGCGTACGGGCCGTGCGCGCCGGTCTTCCGGGAGCTGCGGGCCTTCCTCGGCCGGGCGGTGCGGGCGATCGCCGCGCAGGGCGTGGACGGTTTCCTGGTGTTCGGCGCGGGGGTGCCCACGATGGGCAACGTGCACGAGGTCGCCGCCGAGGCCACGGTGCTCTACACCGACGTCGACCCGGTCACCATCCGGCTCGGACAGCGCATCCTCGCCGGCAGTGACCGGGCCGGCTACGGCTTCGGGGATGCCACCGACATCGGCACCATCGACCCGGCGCAGTTGCACCGCTTCGTCCCGGGGTGGGGGCGCCGGCCGGTGGGGGTGGTGTTCCTCGGGCTGGCCGCGTTCCTCGACGACGACACGCTGAGCCGTACCCTCGACGAGTTGTACGCGGCGGCGGCACCGGGCAGCCTGCTCGCCGTGGACTTCGACACCGAGGAGTTGGCGGCCCATCCGCAGGCCCTGGCGATGATGGGGCCGGCGTTCCGGATGCGCCCGCCGGCGGCGTTCGCGCCGCTGCTGGGTCGCTGGGCGCCGACCACGGACGGGATCGTGCCGGTCAACCGTTGGCGTCCGGACGGCGTGCCGGCCGAGGTGCCCGACGCGTTCCACGGCGTGCTGGCGACCCGCGGCGACGACTGACCGCGACGTCGGGCTCCGCGCGGGCGTCCGTATGATGCTTGCTCTGTAGCAAGTTTCTGGAGGACGCATGGTGGACGGGCCGGACGTGGTGTCGCGCGCGCTGCGCGAGGCTCCGCCCGACCAGCTGGCGGAGGCGGCGGACGAGGCGATCCGCTCGGCGCTGGGTGCGGTACGCACGGACGTGTTCGTGGCCGACTACCGGATCAGCGGCCTGTGGGCGGTGCTGGATCCGGACCTGCCGGCGGCCGGGTTCCTCGCCTGTCACACCGTGGCGCAGCGCTGTTTCAGCAGCCAGCAACCGGTGCGGGACATCGCCGACGACGGCACGTGCCGGTTGTATCTGCCCCTGACCGTGTGGGGGGAACGGTTGGGCGTCCTGCTCATCGAACTGCCGGCCGTGCCGGGCCCGGCGCTCACCGGCCGGGCCACCGACATCGCCGGTGCGCTCGCGGTGGCGATGCGCGCGGCGGATCGGGAGACCGACCGGTACCGGCGGGCCCGCCGCCGTGAGCGGCTGAGCATGGCCGCCGAGATGCAGTGGGACCTGCTGCCCGGGCGCAGCGTGTCGCACCACGCGTTTCACCTGGCCGGTCAGCTGGAGCCGGCGTACACGGTGGGTGGTGACCACTTCGACTGGTCGCTCGACGGTGACCGGCTCACCCTGACGGTGCTCAACGGCGAGGGCAACGGTCTGGCCGCGTCGATGTTGACCGCGGTCACGGTGAACGCGATGCGCAACGCGCGCCGCTCCGGCGGTGGCCTGGTGGAGCAGGCGGAGTTGGCGTCGGACACCGTCTTCTACCAGCACCGGGGGCGCCGCTACGTGGCGACCCTGCTGCTGGAGGTGGACACCCGCACCGGGCGGGTGCGGGCGGTCGACGCGGGTTCCCCGCATCTCCTGCGGATGCGCGGGGCGGTGGTCGAGCCGATGAAGCTGGACCAGCAGATGCCGCTGGGCATGTTCGCCGAGACCCGCTACGAGCTACAGGAGTTCCAGCTCGAGCCGGGTGACCGCGTCTTCGTGGTCAGCGACGGGGTGTGGGCGGCCGAGCCTCCGGGCCAGGAGCCGTACGGGCAGCGGGCGATGGCCCGTTCCCTGCGCGCCACACGGTTGCAGCCGGCGCCCGAGGCGGTTGGTACGGTGATGCGCGAACTGCACGCCTACCACGCGGATTCCGATCTGCGCGACGACGCCGTCGTGGTCTGCCTGGACTGGCACGGTCCGCGCGAGCGGAACGGCGGGTGAGGATCGCCGCCGCTTCGTCGGGCGGGCACCAGCGCGACGACGGCAGGGGACATCGGGTGGAGCGACCTGGGGATCTCGCCGCGGCGATCGACGCGGCCGCCGAGACGATGGTCGCCGTGCTCGAGTCGGCGGCCGCGCGCCATCAGGTTCCGCCGACCCAGTTGCGGGTGCTGATGCTGATCAGCGCTCGGTCGGAAACCAACGTCAACCGGCTGGCGGAGCTGCTGGACGTGGTGCCGTCCTCGGCCAGCCGGCTCTGTGACCGTTTGGAGGCGACGGGTTTGCTGCGTCGGGTGGCTGATCCCCGGGACCGGCGTGAGGTGCGCCTGGTGCCGACGGCGGCCGCGCAGACCCTTCTGCGGGAGTTGGCCGAGCGGCGGCAGCGGGCGGTGCAGGCGGTCCTGGACCGGATGCCGCCCCGGATGCAGCACGACCTGTTGGCGGCGCTGCTGGCGTTCGGGCGGGCGGCGGCTCAGTCGGCGCCGGAGCAGCAGTCCGACCCGGCGGTGCAGACGGCCTGACCGGGTCACCCCCTCCACTAGTATCCTAGGACGCTCTACACGTGGTGATCCACGCCACAGTGCGGCACAGCCGCACCGACCACCGAGCGGCGGCACCCGGGAAGCGGACAGCAGCCCGATATAGTGGCAGCGCACTTACCCGGCCCGCGATCATCGAGATCGCGGGCCGCGTCAGGGAAGAGGTCCCGTCCGGGGCCGCAGGGGGAGCCGGCGCTGTGCCGGCCCGACAGCGCGTACGACCTCGCCCGCGCCCGACGACGGCCGGGTGGATCGGAGCGTGCCGCGGAGGAGGTTCGGTGTCGCGTCGGCCGGCTCGGGCAGAGCACCCGCGGGACACCGGAGAGCAGGCTCCCGGCGACCAGGTGCTCACCCTGCCCAACCTGATCAGCTTCGGGCGGCTGCTGGGCGTACCCCTCTTCCTCTACCTGTTCCTGGTGGCCCGCGCGGACGTCGCGGCGGTCGTCGTTCTGGCCATCGGCGGCACCACCGACTGGGTCGACGGGTGGATCGCCCGCCGGCTGCGACAGGTGAGCCGACTGGGGGAGCTGCTCGACCCCCTCGCCGACCGGCTCTACATCCTCGCCACGCTGATCGCCTTCACCGTCCGGGAGGTGGTGCCGTGGCAGTTCACCGCGGCGCTGCTGGCCCGTGAGTTGCTGCTGCTCGGTTCGCTGGCGGTGTTGCGTCGCTACGGCTACGGTCCGCCGCCGGTGCACTACGTCGGCAAGACCGCCACGTTCCTGCTGCTCGCGGCGTTCCCGGTGTTGCTGCTGGCCACCGAGTGGAGCGCGGCGGCGACGGCGACGGCCGCGATCGGCTGGGGGCTGGCCTGGTGGGGGTTGGTGCTCTACTGGGTGGCCGGCGGCATGTACGTGGTGCAGGCCGCCCGGCTGGTGCGCGCGGCGCGCGGCCCGGGAGCGGTGGCGTGAGCGCGCCGCGGCCCGGGGGGCCTCGCCAGGATCGGGTGTACGCGCCGGACTTCCTCACCGAGCTGTTCCGCAACCCGTTGGATCCGGGGTACGCCGACGCGGCGGCTGCCCGTCGGCGTGCGGCGCCGGCGGAACCGGTTCGGGGCTGGCGGGCCTGGCCGACGCGGACGGTCAGCCTGGTCGTGGTGGTGATGCTGGGTTTCCTATTCGCGGTCGCGTACCGGCAGACGATGGCCGATGAGCCGGGGCGTAGCCAGGCCCGTTCCGGGTTGGTGGCGCAGATCAAGGAGCGGGAGCGGCAGACCGACCGGTTGTCCACGCGGGCCGACGAGCTGCGCGAGGAGGTCAGTCGGCAGCGTGACGCGGCGTTGAGTGGGTCGGCGGCGGCACGCCTGCGGGACATGGAGGCGAGCACCGGGCTGGGTCGGGTGCGCGGTGACGGTGTGGTGGTGCGGTTGGCCGACGCGCCGGACAAGGCGGATGCGGTCACCGGCGCGGGTGCGGGGCCGCCGCGGGTGCTGTACAGCGATCTGCAGGGGGTGGCGAACGCGTTGTGGAGTGCCGGCGCGGAGGCTATCTCCATCAACGGGCAGCGGTTGACGGCGACGTCGACGATCCGGTCGGCGGGTGAGGCGATGCTGGTGGATTTCCGGCCGGTGACGGGGCCGTACGAGGTGTCGGCGATCGGTCCGGGGTCGATGCGGGACAAGTTCGACGACAGTCGTAACGCCGCGTTGATGCGGGAGGTGGCGCAGAAGACCGGGCTGTCGTTCGGTGTGCGGGATGCGGATGACCTCACCCTGCCGGCGGCTCCGGAGCCGCAGCTACGCTACGCCAAGCCGTCGGTCAGTCCGAGCCCTTCCGTGTCGGGTGGCCGGTCCGGCAGTCCCGGGTCGTCCGGTTCTCCGGCGACCGTCAGCCCCTCCGGAGGTGGTCGATGATCGCGGTGCTGGCGTTGCTCGCCGGTGTGGTGCTCGGTGTGTGGCTTGACCCCACAGTGCCGGCGGCGTTGCAGCCGTACCTGCCGATCGCGGTGGTGGCCGCATTGGACGCGGTGTTCGGTGGGGTGCGGGCCAAGCTGGACCGGATCTTCGATGACAAGCAGTTCGTGGTGTCGTTCATCTCGAACGTGCTGGTGGCTGGTCTGATCGTGTATCTGGGTGACCAGTTGGGTGTGGGCGGGCAGTTGTCCACCGGTGTGGTGGTGGTGCTCGGTGTGCGTATCTTCGGCAACGTGGCGGCGATCCGTCGGCACCTGTTCCGGGCGTAGGTTTGGATGCGATGAGCGACGAGCAGACCGAGACGGGGACGGGGTGGCCGCAGCCGGCGGGTCCGGTGCGGCCGGGTGGGCCGGCGGGTGAGCCGGATCCGCGGCCGGATGCGCCGGATCCGGACGAGCTGAGCCCGTTGGCGCCGCAGGAGCCGGTGCCGGCGGATGACGAGCCGGGGGTGGCGCCGGTCGACGACGGTGCGACGGTGGATCTGAGCGCGGTGTCGCGGTCGGCGGAGCCGGACGGGTCGGAGGCGCGGCGGGTCGAGGAGTCGGCGCCGGTCGTGGAGTCGGCGCAGCCGGGTCGGTCCCGGTTGAGTACGGCCGGTGTGATGATCGCGGCGTTGTTGGCGTTGTTGGGTTTCACGCTGGTGGTGCAGTTGAAGACGACGTCGACGGATCCGACGTTGGGGGCGACGCGTCAGGAGGACCTGGTGCGGATCCTGTCGGATCTGGATGCGCGGGAGAGTCGTCTGCAGCAGGACATCCGGGCGTTGGAGGACAGTCAGCGGCAGTTGCGCTCGGGTGAGCAGGGTCGTCAGGCGGCGTTGGACGAGGCGACGCGGCGGGCGGACGAGGTGGGCATTCTGGCGGGGACGTTGCCGGCGGTGGGGCCTGGTCTGACGGTGCAGTTCTCCGCCGGTGGTAAGCCGATCTCGGCGAACCGGGTGTTGGACGCGGTGCAGGAGCTGCGGGGCGCGGGCGCGGAGGCGATGCAGATCGCCGGTGGTGACCGGGCGACGGTGCGGATCATCGCGTCGACGTTCTTCCTGGATGGGGAGAACGGGTCGTTGGTGGTGGAGGGGCGTCGGTTGGTGGGGCCGTTCACGATCACGGTGATCGGTGATCCGGCGACGATGCGTACGGCGTTGAACATTCCTGGTGGGGTGGTCGCGTCGGTCCGGGGTGACGGCGGTAACGTGACGTTTGGGGAGCGTGAGGTTGCCGAGGTTTCGGCGCTGCACGTGCCGATCAAGTTGGAACACGCCCGTCCGGTCTCCTGATCGGGCGCGGCCGCGCCGGGCCTGGGTGGTCCGGGGCACCGATGGATGAAGGACGCGTCTGGTGATTCCCGAGGATCTGCGATACACCGCCGAGCATGAGTGGGTGGCGGGTGACGGCACCGGTTCGGTTCGGGTCGGCATCACGCACTTCGCGCAGGACGCGTTGGGCGACATCGTGTACGTGCAGTTGCCGGAGGCGGGTGCGGTGGTCGCGGCCGGTGACTCGTTGGGTGAGATCGAGTCGACCAAGAGCGTGTCGGAGATCTACGCCCCGGTTGCCGGTACGGTGGCGGCGCGTAACGAGGCGTTGGGTGACACACCGGAGCTGATCAACACTGATCCGTATGGTGCGGGTTGGCTGGTGGAGATCACTCCGAATGATCCGACGGCGGCGGACGGGTTGCTGACGGCGGCTGCGTACCAGAAGATCACCGAAGGCTGAGTGTGCTTGATCCGGTGCGTGTGATGTCTGCGCGCGTCCGGTTGCCCTGCATTTCGGCGCTGGCTAGGCTCGCCCAGTCGACCGAGAACCCAATAGTTGAGCGTTGCGGAATTGCCTTCCCGGGCACGGGGAGCCAGCCGCCGGGTGTGCATGTGCCCGGCGGCCAGACCCGCCATTACCCGACGCCGACCGAACAGATCCGTGAGGTGGTCCCATGACGCGCCCAGACGACGAGTTCCCCCCACTCGACGTCACTTCGACGCTCAATCTCGGTTCGCTCGACGAAGTGCTGGAGGGGCCGGACACCGATGTGGTGCCGAGCCGGATGTCCGGTTCGTTGCCGCCGGGTATGGCGCTGCTGGTGGTTCGTCGCGGCCCGAATGCGGGTGCCCGGTTCCTGTTGGACCACGATGTGACGACGAGTGGCCGGCACCCGGACAGTGACATCTTCCTCGACGATGTGACGGTGTCGCGTCGGCACGCGGAGTTCCACCGTGATGGTGGGACGTTCACGGTGCGGGACGTGGGCAGCCTGAACGGCACATACGTGAATCGTGAGCGGGTCGAGGCGGCCACGTTGAGCAATGGTGACGAGGTTCAGATCGGTAAGTTCCGGGTGGTGTTCATCGCCGGTCCGCGCCCGGAGGAGGAGGCCGGCCGGGGGTGAACGAGCCTGCGGCCTCCACGCCACCCGGGGCGGCCCGGTCTCAGCCGCTGATGAGCATCGGTGAAGTGCTGGGTCAGTTGCGGGTGGATTTTCCGGACACGACGATTTCGAAGCTGCGGTTCCTTGAGGCCGAGGGTCTGGTGGAGCCGCAGCGGACGACGGCGGGTTACCGGAAGTACAGCTGGGACGATGTGGCGCGGTTGCGGTTTGTGCTGACCGCGCAGCGGGACAGGTATCTGCCGTTGCGGGTGATCCGTGAGCAGTTGGCCCAGTGGGATTCGTCCGGTGAGCAGCCGGGGCGTTCGCGGCCGGCGTTGGTTGCGGTGGGTCCGGATGGTGCGGTGCCGGGTCGTGAGTCGCCGGAGCCGGCCGAGTCGTCGCAGGTGCGGCTCGGCCGGGCGGATCTGGTGGCGCGCAGTGGCGTCGACGAGTCGACGTTGGTGGAGTTGGAGCGGCTCGGTGTGCTGGTGTCGGATCCGCCGGGGTGGTATGACGCGGATGCGTTGATCATCGCTTCGGCGGTGGCGGGGTTGGCGGCGTACGGGTTGGAGCCGCGGCATCTGCGGGGTTATCGGACGGCGGCGGACCGTGAGGTTGGTTTGTTCGCGCAGTTGGTGGCGCCGTTGGTGCGGCAGAGTGATCCGGCGGCGCGGGCGCGGGCTGCGGAGACGGCGCGGGAGTTGGCGGCGTTGTCGGAGCAGTTGCATGCGGCGTTGGTGCGGGTGGGTCTGCGGTCGACGTTGGGTCGGTGAGGGGGCCCCGGTGGGCGGTGGCGGAGCGGAAAGATCTCTTCTCCGAAGCGTGCCGTAGGCTTGCCGGGGTAACCCCTTTCTGGCGCGGGCGTGGTGCTGTAGCGCATGGGACGGCCGTGTCGCGGTCCGTGTACCGTGCAGGGAAGGGCGCGGTGCGTAGGTTGACGACGACACGGAGGCGGCGGTGCGCGAGCTGAGCGTGGTCGGAGTTCGGGTGGAGCTGCCCAGCAACCAGCCGATCGTCCTGCTCAGGGAGGTCGAGGGGGACCGCTATCTGCCGATCTGGATCGGTGCGGTCGAGGCGACGGCTATCGCTTATGAGCAGCAGGGGGTCAAGCCGGCCCGGCCGTTGACGCATGATCTTCTGCGGGATGTGTTGGCGGCGTTGCAGGCGCCGTTGCAGGCGGTGGAGATCACCGAGCTCAAGGAGAACGTCTTCTACGCGGATCTGTTGATCGGTGATGGCGTGCGGGTGTCGGCGCGGCCGAGCGATTCGATCGCGTTGGCGTTGCGTGTCGGGGCGCCGATTCGTTGTGCGGAGCAGGTCCTCAGTGAGGCGGGGATCATCATCCCGGACGAGCAGGAGGACGAGGTGGAGAAGTTCCGCGAGTTCTTGGAGCAGGTGCGTCCGGAGGATTTCGCGGGCTGATCGGTCCCGCTCGTGGGTGGGTGTCACTGTCGGTGATGCCTGGGTGTGGTTGGTGATCTTTCTCGGTGGCTGCGCGGCGTGTCGCGTCGGTTCCTCCGTGGTAACCCCTGAAGGTGGCTATAGGGTTGCCGTGTCGAGGGGTGCGCGTCGGAGGAAACGACGCGTTGCCGCACTGACGGGGAGGTTGTCCGGATGCACGAACCGCGGGATCCTGATCCGGGTACACAGTTGGACGAGCCGGGTGCCTCGTCGCCGGGTGTGGCGACTGAGGGTGACGGTTCGGTGGGCTACCGGGGTGTGACGGCATGTCACGCGGTGGGCATCAGTTACCGGCAGCTGGATTACTGGGCGCGTACGACGCTGGTGGTGCCGAGCGTGCGCGACGCGTCGGGTTCGGGGACGCAGCGGTTGTACTCGTTCCGGGACCTGGTGGTGTTGAAGGTCGTGAAGCGGTTGTTGGATGCGGGGGTGTCCCTGCAGAACATCCGTAAGGCGATCGAGGCGTTGCGGTCGCGTGGTGTGGAGGATCTGGCCGGGATCACGCTGATCTCCGATGGGACGACGGTGTATGAGTGCCGGTCTCCGGAGGAGGTGGTCGACCTGTTGCAGGGTGGCCAGGGTGTCTTCGGTATCGCGATCGGTGGGGCGTTCAAGGAGATCCAGGGGTCGTTGTCGCATCTGCCGGCGGAGCCGGCGGCGAGCGGTCCGGTGGAGCCGGTGGTGGGGTCCGGGTCGGATCCGGTGGGTGACGAGTTGGCCGCGCGGCGGGCGCGGCGGCGGGCGGGCTGACCGCCGGGTGCGTGTTCCGGGTTGTGGACTCGCCCGGAGGTGCGGCCCACTTTTTGGGCGCTGGTCGGTGACTGTGGGTCAGTGTGATCGGCGTGTGGTGGGGGTCGTGAGGTGGCCCGTTCCCCTGTGGATCACTGTGGGTGTCGTCGTCGTGGCCGATTGTGGACGGTCGGGTCGGTGGTGGTGACGGTGCGTGTCAGCGTGTTGTCGGGAATCCGATAGGGGGGCGCTGACCGGAGCCCGTCGGCACGCTATGGTCCGTCACGGTCCCCGGTGTGTCGCCGTGGCACGACGGTGTCGCCCGGTGGGCCGTTGCCCCTCCGCGCTGAGCCCGCGCGACACCTCACCCCGGAAGGAACGACCGTGACGGTTACGGAAGAAACCGCTGCCGCTTCGCACTACGACCGCATCGGCGGTGCCAGTTCGGTCAAGGCGGCCGTGGAGCTGTTCTACGACAGGGTGCTTGCCGATGCGGAGTTGGCGGGCTATTTCGCCGATGTGGACATGGTGGGTCAGCGGCGGCACCTGACGTTGATGTTGACGGTGGTGCTGGGCGGGCCGAACGAGTACGCCGGTCGCGGGTTGGCCGAGGCTCACCAGCCGCTGAACATTCCGGTGGAGCACTACGCGAAGGTGGGTGAGCACCTGACGGCGACGCTGACCGAGCTGGGTGTGCCCGCCGACGTCCTGGCCCATGTGCAGACGGTGCTGGGTCAGGTGCAGGACCAGGTCGTGGCCTCCGGGAACCGTCCGGGCGTCTGAGCGTGGACGCGGCCCGACTCAAGCAGAGCTGGTCCCTGGTCGCCGGGCACGGCGACCAGGTGCCGCTCTACTTCTATTCGACGTTGTTTCTGGCCCATCCCGAGACGCGGCAGATGTTCCCCACGAACATGGCGGGGCAGCGTGATCGTCTTGTCACGGCGTTGGGGCACATCGTGTCCAACGTGGACCAGGTGGATCGGCTGGTCGGTTTCCTGCAGGATCTCGGCGCGGATCACCGCAAGTTCGCGGTGCGCGCGGAGCATTATCCGGCCGTGGGTGAGGCGCTGCTGGCGACGTTGCAGCATTTCCTGGCCGAGCAGTGGACCGACGATCTGGCGCAGGATTGGGCGGCCGCGTACGGGCTGGTCGCGCAGGTGATGACCGAGGCCGCGCAGGCCGCCGAGGCGGTGAATCCGCCGTGGTGGGTGGCGGAGATCGTGGCGCATGAGCGGCGGGCGTTCGACGTGGCGGTGCTGACGGTGCGTCCGCAGTACCTGTTGCCGTTCACCGCGGGTCAGTCGGTGGGGGTGTCGCATCCGTCGGTGCGGTCGTGGCGGTACTACTCGCCGGCGAACGCGCCGCGTGCGGACGGCACGTTGGAGTTGCACGTGCGGGCCGCGCCGGGTGGCGCGGTGTCCTCGCGGCTGGTGTACGGGTCGTCCGTGGGCGATCGGATCCACCTGGCGGCGCCGGTGGGGGATCGGTTGGGGTTGTGGGCGGCGGGTTCCAGTGATCTGCTGCTGGTGGTCTCGGGTACCGGCTGGGCGCCGGTGAAGGCGTTGGTGGAGCAGGTCGCCGCGGAGGGTTCGCGTCGGCGGGTGGATCTGTATGTGGGTGCGCGCTCGCGTAGCGAGTTCTACGACAGCGACGCGATCGACAAGTTGGCGTCGTCGTACCCGTGGCTGACGGTGACCTATGTGGTGGGTGCCGATGTGGGTCGGCCGGGGGAGTTCGTGCACGCGGTGGATCGGGCGCTGGCCGACGGTGACTGGCGGTCGCGGCACGTGTACGTGTGCGGGTCGGACGAGATGGTTTCGCACGCGGTGCAGACGTTGGTCCGGGCGGGTTACCACGCGGGTCAGGTGCATCACGAGGGCCTGGGCAAGCAGTGGTACGGCCCGGCTTGGCGGACGGCGGTGGATCAGTCGACCGTCGGTGACACTTCCGGAGGTGGGCACAGGTGAGCGCGAGGAGTGAGCTTGCGGGCCCCGCAGTCGCGAACGGAGGCGAGCACAGGTGAGCGCGACGCCTATCAGTCGGTACGACGGGGTGCAGGTTTCCGGCGGTGTGCAGGTGCGGATGACGGCGGACCGGGTGCGGCGGTGGGAGTTCGGGACGGCGCCGTTCGCGCGGCGTGGTTACGACAACGCCGACGTGGACCGGTTCCGGGTGCAGGTCGCCGACGAGTTGGACCTGCTGGCGACGCAGGTCGCGAATCTGCGTGCGGAGAATGAGCGGCTCACCGATCGGGTGGAGTTGCATCGGCACGGGGTGATCCCGAGTACGTCGGCGGCGGCGAAGGTGCCGGCGGTGAAGGAGGTCAATCTGCTGTCGGCGGCGCAGCGGGAGGCCGAGCAGATCATCGCGCAGGCGCATGACTATGCGCGGCGGGTCGCCGAGTACGCGCGGGTGCAGTACGAGAGTTACATGCGGGCGGCGGCGGAGGAGGCGAAGCAGGAGGCTGAGCGGGCGGTGGCGGATTACCGCAGCACGGCCGGGGCGAGCTTCGACGACTCGGTGGCGACGCGGGAGGCGTTGCGGATTTTCGGCGAGATGATGGTGTCGCACATGCAGGCGGCGGCGCGGCATCTCGACGACGGTAGTGAGCAGTTGGCGCGGACGATGGACCGGATCGCGAAGGAGACGCCGGGGGCGCCGTTTGCGGCGGGTGCGGCGGCGGGTCAGACGGCGTTGCCGCGGCACCAGCAGCGGTGACCGGCGGCGGGTGGGGTCAGCGTGGCTGACCCCACCCGCCGTGTCGGTTGAGGCGTTGGTCGGGGTGGACGGTGACCGTCGCGCCGGCGCCGTCCTTCTCCGGCGGCGGGTTGAACCGGATGTCGAGTGGTTGCGGTGGCGCTCAGGGGGTCGCCGCCGACCGGACGGCGTCGGCGATGGGTGTCGGCCCGTCGACGAGTTCGAGGGTCGCGCCGGCGGTTCGTGGTTCGTCGAGCAGCGCGGCGAGGACGTGGGCGACGTCGGCGCGGCTGATCGCGCCGCGGCCGGCGTGGCGGGTGAGGGTGACGCGCCCGGCGGGGTCGTCGTCGGTGAGCCGCCCGGGTCGCAGGACCGTCCAGGCCAGGTCGCGGGCGCGGAGGTCGTCCTCGGCGGCCCGTTTGGCGCGCAGGTACGCCGCCCACACGTCGTCGGTGCCGACGGCGGGCGGGTCGTCGACGCCCATGGAGGAGACCAGCAGGTAGCGGTGGACGCCGGCGCGGGTGGCGCCGGCGGCGCGCAGCGCGGCGGCCTGCCCGGGGTTGCGGATGAGGCCGACGGCGGTGTCGCCGCGTCCGGCGAGGTGACGTTCCAGCAGCAGGGCGATCTTGCCGTGGCCTCCGGCGATGACGACACGCATGTGCTCAACCTACCGTCGGCGAGGTCCGGGAGCTTGACCTTGACCTGTGGGCAACCCCCAGTCTGGTGTGTGCCGGTCGCCGTGACCGGCACGAGGAGGATGTCGACGTGGGGTTGGTGACTATCGGGGCGTTCGCCCGGGCGGCGGGTCTGACGCCGAAGGCGTTGCGTCTGTACGACCAGGTGGGGGTGCTGGTGCCGGCCGCGGTCGATCCGGAGTCCGGGTATCGGCTCTACGACCCGCAGCAGGTGCCGCTGGCCCGGCTGGTCGCCCAGCTTCGTCGCATCGGCATGCCGTTGGCCACGATCCGCGCCGTGTGTGACTTGGAACCCGCGGCGGCCGCTGACGCGATCACCGCGTACTGGCGGCAGGTCAGCGCGGACACCGCGGCTCGTGCGCGGCTCGCCTCCGTCCTCGTGGAGCACCTGTCCGGAGGGAGCACCACCGTGTCCGTACCCAATTCCACCCTTGCCGTGCGGTACGCCGCCGGCTGCGACACCGGGGCGGTGCGCGTCAGCAACGAGGACGCCGCGTACGCCGGTGATCGGTTGTTCGCCGTGGCCGATGGCATGCGCGGGCCCGGCGGCGCTGCCGCCAGCGCCGCCGCGATCGACGCTCTGCGCCCGTTGGAGCTCGTCGACGTGCCGGCCGTGGAGCTGCTGACGATGCTGGCCGGTGCGGTGACCGGCGCCGATGACGTCGTGCGGGCGCTGGCGACCGATGAGCATCAGCCGGGCACCACGCTGACCGCGTTGCTGCGCAGCGGTTCGCAGCTGGCCCTGGTGCACGTCGGTGACACCCGGGCGTATCTGCTGCGCGGCGGCGAGTTGTCCCTGCTCACCCAGGACCACACGTGGGTGCAGACCCAGGTGGATCAGGGCCTGCTCGACCGGGACGAGGCGGCCGCGCATCCTCAGCGTGCGCTGCTGGTACGTGCGCTGGGCGGCGGTCAGCAGGTCGAGGCCGATCTGGCGCTTCGCACCGCGCTGCCCGGTGACCGGTACCTGCTGTGCTCCGACGGGCTGTCCGCCGTCGTCGACCGGGCGGCCCTGCACGCGGCGCTCAGCGAGGGGGCCGACCCGAAGCACACGGTGACCCGCCTGATCGCCCTGGCGCGGGCGGTGGGGGCGCCCGACAACGTGGCCTGCGTCGTCGCCGACGTCGTCGCGGTGTCGACACCACCACAGGCCCGCCGAGGGGTCGGCGACGGCGGGTGCGGTGAGGCAGCATGAAGGGGTGACGGAGAGCCTGGACGCGTTGACCTCGCTGGTGGCCGGGGGTGGGGTGGTGGTGCTCAGCGGCGCCGGCCTGTCCACCGAGTCGGGTATCCCGGACTACCGGGGCCCCAGCGGGGTCGCGCGCCGGCACACCCCGATGACGGTGCAGGCGTTCACCCGCGACCCCGTCGCGCGGCGGCGGTACTGGGCGCGTAGCCACCTGGGGTGGCGGTTGATCGCCCGTGCGGCGCCGAACGCCGGGCATCGGGCGGTGGCGCGGCTGGAGCACGCCGGTCTGGTCGACGCGGTGATCACGCAGAACGTCGACGGGTTGCACGGCGCGGCGGGCAGCGCGTCGGTGGTCGAGTTGCACGGTCGCCTGGACGAGGTGACGTGCCTGGACTGCGGCAACCTGACCTCCCGGGAGGAGGTGGACCGGCGGCTGCGCGAGGCCAACCCGGATTTCGTGGCGCGGGTCGCCGCGGTCAACCCGGACGGTGATGTGGATCTCCCCGATGAGCAGGTGGCGGCGTTCCGGCCGGTGGACTGCGGGATCTGCGGCACCGGGATGTTGAAACCCGATGTGGTGTTCTTCGGTGAGACGGTGCCGCCGCAGCGGGTGGCGCGGTGCTTCGCGCTGGTGGAGCGGGCGCGGGCGGTGCTGGTGTTGGGGTCGTCGTTGACGGTGATGTCGGGTCGCCGGTTCGTGATTCGCGCCGCGAAACGGGGCATTCCGGTGGCGATCGTCAACCAGGGTCCGACCCGTGGTGACGGCTACGCCACGGTGTGCGTCGACGCGCCGTTGGGGGCGCTGCTGCCGGTGCTGGCCGAGCGGGTCACCGGCGGCGCGGCGGTGGCCACGCCGGCCGGGGTGTGACACCTGCGCGGGGGTAGGACATCTGCCGGAAACACCGGCGCTGGTAGCGTTGACCATGCCGGTACCACCCACGTGGGAGAGACCGCCCGGCAGCAGTCAGGGCGGCGCCGAAGGGGCAAATCCTCCCCGGAACCTCTCAGGCAAAAGGACCTCGTGGGCAGGCACTGTGGAGCGCTCCTGCGGGGTGCGACAGAGGGGGAGGCCGACACGTCGACCTCGCCCCGGGAGTGCCCCTGATGAGCGTAGAGCAGTTCGCCACCCGTCACATCGGTCCCGGCCCCGACGACGAGCGTCGGATGTTGGAGGTCGTCGGGCATCACTCGATCGACGAGCTGATGGACGCCGCGATCCCCGAGGTGATTCGCTGGCACGGCACCCTGGACCTGCCGGACCCGGCCACCGAGGCCGAGGCGCTCGCCGAGGTGCGGGCCCTCGCGGCACGCAACACGGTCGCCGTCTCCATGATCGGCCTGGGCTACCACGGCACGCACACCCCGGCGGTGATCCGCCGCAACGTCCTCGAAGACCCGGCGTGGTACACGGCGTACACGCCGTACCAGCCGGAGATCAGCCAGGGCCGCCTCGAGGCGCTGCTGAACTTCCAGACCATGGTCACCGACCTGACCGGCCTGGCCACCGCGAACGCCTCGATGCTCGACGAGGGCACCGCCGCGGCGGAGGCGATGACCCTCGCGCGGCGCGCGTCCAAGAGCACGAGCCGGGTGTACGTGGTCGACGCCGACGCCCTGCCGCAGACCATCGCCGTGATCGCCAGCCGGGCCGAGCCGCTCGGCATCGACGTGCGCGTCGTCGACGTCGAGCGCGACGAGCTGCCCGCGGAGTTCTTCGGCCTGCACCTGCAGTACCCGGGCGCGTCCGGGGCGGTGCGCGACCACGCGGCCCTCGTCGAGGCCGCGCACGCCGTCGGTGCCCTGGTGACCGTGGCGGCGGACCTGCTGGCGTTGACGCTGCTGCGGGCACCGGGGGAGATCGGCGCGGACATCGCCGCCGGCACCACCCAGCGCTTCGGCGTACCGATGGGCTTCGGTGGGCCGCACGCCGGCTACCTGGCGGTGCGTTCGGGCCTGGAGCGGATGCTGCCCGGGCGTCTCGTCGGGGTGTCGCGCGACGCGGACGGCAACCCGGCGTACCGGCTGGCGTTGCAGACCCGTGAGCAGCACATCCGGCGGGAGAAGGCGACCAGCAACATCTGCACCGCGCAGGTGCTGCTCGCGGTGATGGCCGGCATGTACGCCGTCTACCACGGCCCGGACGGGCTGCGGGAGATCGCGACGCGTACCCATGCCGGGGCGGCACGGCTCGCGGCCGGGCTGCGCGCCGGCGGCGTCGACGTCGCGGACGTCGCGTTCTTCGACACCGTCACGGCACGCGTGCCGGGCCGGGCGGCGCAGGTGGTGGCGGCCGCCGCCGAGCGGGGCGTGAACCTGCGGCTGGTCGACGCCGACCGGGTGGGGATGTCCTGCGACGAGACGACCACCGACGCGCACCTTCAGGCGGTGTGGGCGGCGTTCGGTGTGCCCGCGTTCGACGGCGCCGGCGACCCGGCCCTGCCGGTCGACCTGGCGCGCCGCAGCGACTTCCTGACGCACCCGGTGTTCCGCAGCCACCACTCGGAGACGGCGATGCTGCGCTACCTGCGCCGGTTGTCGGACTTCGACTACGCCCTGGACCGGGGCATGATCCCGCTCGGGTC
Organism: Micromonospora sp. WMMD710; assembly: GCF_029626045.1. NCBI lineage: Bacteria > Bacillati > Actinomycetota > Actinomycetes > Micromonosporales > Micromonosporaceae > Micromonospora > Micromonospora sp. WMMD710. The sequence continues at coordinate 1,921,222 of NZ_JARUBD010000001.1, forward strand.
GTGCACGATGAAGCTGAACGCGACCACCGAGATGGAGCCGGTCAGCTGGGCGGAGTTCGCGAACATCCACCCGTTCGCGCCAGACGCGCAGACCGTCGGGTACCGGGAGATGATCGGTCAGCTGGAGTCGTGGCTGGCGGAGGTGACCGGCTACGACGCGGTCAGCGTGCAGCCCAACGCGGGGTCGCAGGGCGAGCTGGCGGGCCTGCTGGCGATCCGCTCGTACCACGCGTCGCGGGGTGAGTCGCACCGCGACGTGTGCCTGATCCCGTCGTCGGCGCACGGCACGAACGCGGCGTCGGCGGTGATGGCCGGCATGCGGGTCGTCGTGGTGGCCTGTGACGACGACGGCAACGTCGACCTCGTCGACCTGGACGCGAAGATCGACAAGCATCGGGACGCGCTCGCCGGGATCATGGTGACGTACCCGTCGACGCACGGCGTGTACGAGACGGGCATCGCGTCGCTGTGCGCGAAGGTCCACGACGCCGGCGGGCAGGTGTACGTCGACGGGGCGAACCTCAACGCGCTGGTCGGGTTCGCCAAGCCCGGCCAGTTCGGCGCGGACGTGTCGCACCTGAACCTGCACAAGACGTTCTGCATCCCGCACGGCGGCGGTGGCCCGGGTGTGGGTCCGGTGGCGGTGCGCGCGCACCTGGCGCCGTTCCTGCCCGGTGATCCGCTGGGCGCGCACGTCGACGCGACGCCGGCGATCTCGGCGGCGAAGTACGGGTCGGCGGGGATCCTGCCGATCCCGTGGGCGTACCTGCGGATGATGGGCGCCGAGGGGCTGACCCGGGCGACCGGCGTGGCGGTCCTCGCGGCGAACTACGTGGCGGCGCGGCTGCGCGGGCACTTCCCGGTGCTGTACGCCGGCAACAAGGGCCTGGTGGCGCACGAGTGCATCCTCGACCTGCGGCCGTTGACGAAGGCGACCGGGGTAAGCGTGGACGACGTGGCGAAGCGGCTCATCGACTACGGCTTCCACGCGCCGACGATGTCGTTCCCGGTGGCGGGGACGCTGATGGTGGAGCCGACCGAGAGTGAGGACCTGGCGGAGCTGGACCGGTTCTGCGACGCGATGATCGCGATCCGGGCGGAGATCGAGCAGGTCGCCTCCGGGCAGTGGCCGACGGGGGACAACCCTCTGGCGAACGCCCCGCACACCGCGGCGATGGTCAGCGGTGACGAGTGGCCGCACCCGTACCCGCGGTCGGTGGGCGCGTACCCGGCCGGGGTGGACCGGGCGGGGAAGTACTGGCCGCCGGTGCGGCGGATCGACGGCGCGTACGGCGACCGGAACCTGGTCTGCTCGTGCCCGTCGCCGGAGGCGTTCGAGGACTGACGACGGGCGTGCCGGGGCGGGCGGTACGGGCCGCCCCGGCAGCCGCTGTGACCTGGACTAGCCTGGTCGACGGCGGCTGTACGGTGACGCTGAGTGGTCGATCAGGCCACGAGGGCGTGACGGGCAGGGCCGCGGTGCGGGGCGATGCTGCTGCCGTCGGGGAGGAGCTCGCCGGTGTCCTCGAAGACGATGACACCGTTGCAGAGCAGGCTCCAGCCCTGCTCAGGAAAGCAGGCGAGGACCCGGGCGGCTTCGCGGTCGGTCGCTGCGGCGGAGGGGCAGGTCGGTTGGTGCTGGCACATCGGGTTCTCCGGACTGTGGGGGCACTGTGTCATGGTTCACATGACCAGTGACGCACAGTACCAAGCGAAAGTGTCCAGCATCGAGCAGGTGTCGGCCTGGCGCACGGGAAATCCACTGAACGGATGAGGAAGGTCGGACCATACGGCGTGGAAACGCTCCCACAGGTGTATGCCGCGTCGTCCCGCGGCCCGGCGGCGTTGGTCGACGCACCCGCGGCACCGCGCGCGTGCCGCCACACTCTCGTCGAACGGGCCCGCCTGCACTGGCGCCGCACCGACGGCGGCGACCCCGCCGCGCTCGCCGAGGAGTTCCTCGCCGCCCACGGGCTGGCCCTGCACGACCTGAGCCGACCCACCCCCACCCACCACGACACCAACCCCTGCGGTGCCGCGCTCTACCTCTCCGCCGCCGCCGGGGCGCTGCTCGCCGGCGCCCCCACCGGGGCACCCGAACCCGCGCCGAGGGTGCCCGACCTCGCCGTTGTCGTCTACGACCACGGACCCGCCCGAGCGACCCCGAGCGGCCCCCCGACACCCTGGTGGCTCGGCACGTGGACCGACAGCTGGACACCGCGCCAGCACGCCGCCGCCGTCGACGCCGTCCGCGCCGCCATCGGCCGCGGCGACGTCTACCAGAGCAACCTCGTCGGCCACGCCGCGGCCCGCTACACCGGCGACCCGCTGCCCGCCCTGCGCCGCCTCGGCGCGCTCCCCGGCGCCCGCTACGGCGGCGTCCTCACCGGCGACGGGTGGGCCATCGGCTGCGCCTCCCCGGAAACCCTCATCGAGGTCACCGACGGGCACCTGATCACCCGGCCCATCAAGGGCACCCGCCCCGCCACCGCCGCCGGCCGCGCCGACCTGCTCGCCAGCGCCAAGGAACGCGCCGAACACATCATGATCGTCGACCTGGAACGCAACGACCTCGCCCGCATCGCCCGCACCGGCACCGTCACCGTCGACGACCTGTTCGCCGTACGCCGCTGGTGCGACCTGTGGCAGGCCGAATCCACCGTGCGCGCCACCGTCGCCGACGGCCTCGGCCTCGCCGACCTGCTGCGCGCCACCTGCCCCGGCGGCTCCGTCACCGGCGCGCCGAAACTCGCCGCCCTGCACCAGATCGCCGCCCTCGAACCCGTCGGCCGGGGCGCCAGCATGGGCGCCCTCGGCTGGGTCGCCCCCGGCCACATCGACCTCGGCCTGACCATCCGCACCGCCGCCGCCGACGGCGAGCGGCTGCACACCTGGGCCGGCGGCGGCATCACCTGGGACAGCGACGCGGCCGCCGAGGTCGCCGAGGCCGCCGCGAAGACCGCCCCGATCCGCGCCACCCTGGCCGGCCGCTGAGCCCGCCACCGCCGGCGATACGCTGACCCGCATGACCATGCGGCCCATCCGGATCATCGGCGACCCCGTCCTGCGCACCGAATGCGACCCGGTCACCACCTTCGACGCGGAGCTGCGCGCCCTGGTCACCGACCTGATGGACACCCTGCTCGGCGCGCCCGGCCGCGCCGGCGTCGCCGCACCCCAGATCGGCGTCAGCGCCCAGGTGTTCGTCTACGACGCCGACGGGCACCGCGGGCACCTCATCAACCCCACCCTCGAACTGTCCGACGAACTCCAGGACGACGAGGAGGGCTGCCTGTCCATCCCCGGGCTGTACTTCCCGACCGCCCGCGCCCTACACGCCACCGCACACGGCGTCGACCAGAACGGCGAACCCCTCAGCATCACCGGCACGGGCTTCCTCGCCCGCGCCCTGCAACACGAGACCGACCACCTGCGCGGCACCCTGTACGTCGACACGCTGCGCGGCGACATCCGCCGCCGCGCCCTACGGGAGATCCGCGCCGGACGCTTCGACTCACCCAGCCGCCGCCGCTGACGCCCTACCGGGCCGTCACCGTCCACTCGTCGTAGTCGGCCACCCGGGTGAAGCCCACCCGCTCGTACAGGCGCACCGCCGCCGCGTTGTCCGCCTTCACGTTCAACGTCACATGCGTGACGCTGTCCCGCAGCCGGCCGCACAACCCGGCCACCACCGCCGCGCCCACACCCCGCCCCCGCCAGCGCGGATGCGTCGTCACGTTGCCCACCGCCGCCACCCGGTACACCGGCGAGAACACGTGCACCCCGGCCACCGCGATCAGCTCACCGCCGGCACGGACCCCCAGGTACTGCCCGGTGTCCAGCATCCGCGCGTCGAACCAGTTCCCCGGGTACGACCGCGCGTACAGCTCACGCACCTGCGGCAGATCCGCCGCGCCGAGCACCACACCCTGCGGGGCAACCGCCGCGAGCCGCGCCGGGTCCGTCAACGCCATCCGGTGATGCCGTCCACCGGAGTCGCACCGGAACGACCCGGACAGGGCGTCGACCAGCCCGGGGGACAGGTGCGCGTACAGCCGGGCCGGCAGCACCGGCGCCAGGTCGGCCAGCAACGCCGCCATCGCCGCGGTGTCCGCCGGCGCGGCGAACGCCAGCACCGTCGGCGGATCCACCCCGTGGTACAGCAACACCACCTGCTCACCCCGACGAAACCACGACGTGTACGGCCAGAAGAAGTCGTCCAGGTCGCCCAACTGGTAGGCGTGCAGCACCGGATCACGACCCAGCAGCCCGGCCAGGACCACCCGGTCGTGCTCGGCGCGCACCGGCATCAGCGGGCCACCCACTGGTCATGGCCCAGCTTCGCCACCAACGCCACGACCACCACCAGCAGCACCACCCGCACGAACCCCGACCCGCGACGCAACGCCATCCGCGCCCCCAGCACCGCTCCGGCGATGTTGCACACCGCCATGCCCGCGCCCAGCAACCACCACACGTGCCCGGTCACCCCGAACACCACCAGCGCACCCAGGTTCGTACCCGCGTTGACGACCTTCGCCATCGCCGAACCGTGCACGAAATCCGCACCGACCAGCGCCGTGAACGCCAACACCAGGAAGGTGCCCGTACCCGGGCCGATCAGACCGTCGTACAGGGCGACACCCACCCCGGCCACCGCGACCACGGCCACCACCCGCCGCGGGGTCCGCTTCGCCGGCGCCGCCACCACCCCCAGCCGGGGGCGCAGCAGCACGAACACCGCCACCGCCACCAGCACCACCAGCACCACCGGCCGGTACGCCGACGCCGGCACCGCCCCGGCCAGCGCGGCACCCACCCCCGCGCTGAGCACCGCCAACCCCGCGGCCGGCCCCGCCACCCGCCAGTCGACCGTCGTGCGCCGCGCGTACGTCACCGCCGCCGTGCCCGTCCCGAAGATCGCCGCCAACTTGTTCGTGCCCAACGCCGTCGCCACCGGCAACCCCGGCGCGGCCACCAGCAACGCCGGCAACAGCAACAACCCACCACCACCGACCACGGCATCGACCCACCCCGCCATCGCCGCGGCGGCCAGCAGCGTACTCAACGAAACGGCGTCCACGGGCCGCCATTCTCCCCACCCGACCCCACCCGACCAGCACCCGAGTGGCCAGCCTCACCCACTCACCGACCCCGCGTACGCCGCAACCACACCCCCACCGCGCCAACCGCCACGAACACCAGCACGGAACACAGCAGCACCTTGACCACCCGGCAACCCTGCCACGGGGACGTAGGGTGCAGGAGTGCGCCTGGCCACCTTCAACCTGCTGCACGGACGATCCCTCACCGACGGGCTCGTCGACTCCGACCGACTCACCGCCGCCATCGGCGCCCTCGACGCCGACGTGCTCGCCCTGCAGGAGGTCGACCGCGACCAGCGCCGCAGCGGCAACCTCGACCTCACCGCCATCGCCGCCCACGCCCTCGACGCACCCCACCACCGCTTCGCCGCCGCCGTCGTCGGCACCCCCGGCGAACAGTTCCGACCCCTGCGCCACGACGACGACGGCCACGGCGAACCCTGCTACGGCATCGGCCTGATCAGCCGCTACCCGGTGCGCAGCTGGCAGGTCACCCGCCTCAAGCCGGCACCCGTGCGCTCCCCGGTCTACGTGCCCGGCCCCCGCGGCGGCCTCATCCTGTTGCACGACGAACCCCGCGTCGTCCTCGCCGCCGTCCTGGACACCCCGCACGGCCCCCTCACCGTCGCCGCCACACACCTGTCCTTCGTCCCCGGCTGGAACGCCCGCCAACTCCGCCAGACCGTCCGCGCCCTGCGCGCGCTGCCCGCACCCCGCGTCCTGCTCGGCGACCTCAACCTGCCCGCCGGCCCGGCCCGGCTCATCTCCGGCTGGCAACCCCTGGGCCGACGCCCCACCTACCCCGCCGGGCAACCCCGCGTCCAACTCGACCACGTCCTCGCCGACCGGCACGCCCTCGACCAGCTGCCACCCGTCCGGGCCGTCACCGCTCCGCTGTCCACCATCTCCGACCACCGCCCCCTGCTGGTCGACCTCGGCTGAAGTCACCGACCACCGCGGCCACGAATGCCCCGTGGTCGTCACCGGGTTCACCTGCGCCACCGACGCCACCATCAACGGCCCCGTCACCGTCCGCGCCGGCGCGGCACTCGTCACCACCCGAACCACCATCAACGGCCCCGTCACCACCACCGGCGCCGCCGGCATCCTCCTCGCCGACAGCACCATCAACGGCCCGGTCCGCATCGCGAACACCACCGACGCCATCTCCCTCATCGACGTCACCACCGCCGGCCCCGTCCACCTGTCCGCCAACACCACCGGCACCGACACGCCCCTGCTCGCCGACAACACCATCCGCGGCCCGCTCAGCTGCACCGGCAACAACCCCACCCCGAGCAACCTCGGCATCGCCAACACCGTGCACGGCCCCCGCACCGCACAGTGCGCGGCACTGTGAGCACCACCTAGCCGCACCGGTGTGCCGGCGGCGCGCGGATCGCGCCGCCGGCACCCCCCGACCCGTGGAGACCGCCGTGGCACACCCCACCCCCGCACCGCGGCACCCCCGCGCGCTCCGACCCCTCACCGCACTGCTGCTGGCCGCCACCGCCTGCGCCAGCACACCCCCACCAGACCCGCGACCGACGCCACCTCAGGTCACCGGACCACTCTGCGCCGCCCTGCCCACCGGCACCGAACCCGGCAACCCGACCTTCCTCGCCAACCAACCCGTCGACGAGGCCCTGCGCTGGATCCCCACCCTCCCCACCTTCGAGGCGGCCCTACGCACCAGCGGCGTCCTCACCGACCTGCCCGCCGGCACCGCCGTCACCCTCCTCGCGCCCACCGGCGACGCCTTCGCCGCCACGTTCTCCGAGGACAACTGGGACGACCTCATGACCCACCACACCGACCAACTCCGCACCCTGCTGAGGGCACACCTCAGCACCGGAGCCCACTCGATCGACGAACTGGCCACCACCGGCACCGTCACCACCCTCGACGGCGCCACCCTCACCGCCGTCCGCACCGGACCCACCACCCGCCTCGCCGACCGCGCCGACACCGTCTGCGCCGACTACCGGGCCACCAACGCCCGCATCCACCTCATCAACGCCGTCCTCGGCCCACTGCCCGTCACCGCCGACGGCACCGGCCACCGCGCCCACTGACCCCACTCACTCCCGGTCCACCGCCACCAGAGCCGCCAACGCCCGGTTGGTCCGGTTGGCCCGCACCGCGTCGCGCTGCTGCCCGGCCGTCACCTCGATGTACGTCTGCGACGACGCCAACGACGCGTGCCCCAGCAACCGCATGATCTCCGCGGCGCTGGCACCGTCCTCCGCCAACCGCGTCGCGAACGTGTGCCGCAACGCGTGCAACCGCGCCCCACGCGGCACCCGGTCACCGATGCCCGCCCGCCGGTAGCATGAATCGACGAGATACTGCAGCCCACCACGGCGCAGCGGCTCACCGTGCCGATCCACCAGCAACGCCGAGTCGGGGCGTACCGACCGGGCCCCGAAACGCCGACGGCGACTGTCCAGATAGTCCAACACCACCCGATCCAGATCCGCCTCGATCGGCACCACCCGGGGACGCCCACCCTTGCCGGTGACCTCGACCCGCCGCTCACCGGGCCGCCCCGTCAGCGACCCAACCCGCAGCGCCAGCAGCTCCGACAGGCGCAGCCCCGCGCACAGCGCCACCGCCAGCACCGCCACATCCCGCTCCGGCCACGGGTCACGCTGGCGGCCGTCGTCGCGCGCGACCGACGCCAGCAGCACCTCGGGGGTGTCCGCGCCACGCAGCGGCTTCGGCTGGGGGAGTAGCGCACGGGGCCGGCCGACCGCCGGCATCGGATTGCCCGCCACCACCTGATCGGCGACCAGGAACGTGAAAAAGCTGTTCCAGGTGGACCAGGCACGGTGCACCGACGCGGGCGCCCGGGGTGCGGCGAACCGGGCGAACGCCGACCGCAGCACGCGGGGGGAGATGTCGGTGATCGACAGCTCGTCGAGGGGGAGGGGAGTGGCGTCCCCGTCGGCGACCAGGGCGGCCACCGCGTACAGGTCCCGCCGGTAGGCCGCCAGGGTGTGCGGGGAGGGCTTGCGGGTGGCCCGGGCGGTCAGGAACTCCTCGATCAGCACCCCGAGCGATTCGTCCTTTTTGTCATGCATAAGGGATATTATGCAGCATTCTCGCGTTTCCGGGAAGCGCGGGGAGAGGAAGAGAAGACCATGCCCGAACCACTGCGGTACGTCCTGACCGGAGCGCCCAGCGCCGGCAAGACGACTGTGCTGGAGGCGCTGCGCCACCAGGGATACGCCACGGTGCGGGAGGCCGCCACCGACGTCATCGCCGAGCGCCAGGCGCAGGGCTGCGCCGAACCATGGCGCGAGCCGGCGTTCGTCGACGCCGTAGCCGCCGTGCAGCGCCACCGCCAGATCGAGGCCGACGGACCCCCTGTCGCCCCCGTCGATCATGGACTTGTGGTGGCGGATGAACTGCGCAATCAGGGTGACGCCGGGCACCACAACTCCATGATCGACGCGAGTCTCCTGCGGCGGCCGACGCGGCTGTACGACCGGTCGCCCCTGTGCACGCTGGCCCTGACCCGACACCTGGGCAGACCAGCCGGCCCGACGCTCGCCGCCGAGGTGGACCGGATCGCGCGGCAGCGCATCTACCAGCGCACGGTGTTTCTGGTCAGCCCGCTGGGCTTCATCACCCGCACGGCCGCACGCCGGATCAGCTACGCCGAATCGCTGGCCTTCGCCCGCGTGCACGAGCAGGTGTACGAGGCGTACGGGCACCACCTGGTCCACGTGCCGGCTGGGCCGGTCCCGCAACGGGTCGCCCTGATCGAGGAGCACCTGTCCGCGCTCGGCGGGGACGGCCTCGGATCGCCTAACTTTACATAATGTTCATTATCGAATCGGAGCTTCGGCTCGGCAGAGGCACCAGGCGCACGGGTACTCATGACAAAAGTCAGGTCCGCGCGGCCGGCGGGCGCCCGGGACGCGCTCGGGTGCTCGCCGCCCAGGTCAGTCGCGGGTGCGGCGCAGCCAGTGGTGGGTGTGCGCGCGCAGCAGGGCGGGCTGCTCGTAGGGCAGGTAGTGGCCAACCTCGTCGATCACGCTGAAGGTGCCGTGCGGGTAGCGGCGCATGGCGTGGAACTGGTCGGCGTAGCCGACGATGCCGTCCTGCCGGCCGGTGAGCACGCTGACCGGGCCGTCGAAGACGGTGTCGGCGGTCTCGTCGGGCAGCGCGTACCCGGGTCCTGTGCGGAGGTCGTGTTGGAATGCGTCGTCGCCGGGGCCGCCGGAGTTCAGCGCGGCGAGGACCGTGGCGACGACGCCCGGGGTGCGGTGGCCCAGCGCGGTGTCGAGGTGCGGGTGCAGGTCGGCGGGGGCGGCGTCGAGCCAGCCGGTGGGCGCCGTTGACGGGTGGGGGTCGGGCAGGGTTCGGCTGGCTGGTGCGATGGTGACGCCCGGGCAGACGAGGAGCAGGCCGCGGACCAGGTCCGGTCGCTGGCGGGCCGATCCCGGCGGCGAGATAGGCGCCGTAGGACGCTCCGGCGAGCAGGACGGGCGCGTCGGTGTGGCGGTCGAGCCATGCGCAGACGGTGTCGAGTATGGCTTGGGAGGCGGGGTGGTCGGTCGCCGGTGAGTCGCCGTGGCCGGGCAGGTCCAGGTACGTCTCGTGCAGGCCTGCGCCGGCGAGGGCGGGGCTGAAGGCTGCTGCCGTGGCGGCGCGGGTGGTGCTGAACATAGGCAGGCAGACAATCGTCGGTCCGGTTCCCGTTGTTTCGTCAACCGCCAGGTCCATTCCGGGAGCCTAGCGAGCGGACGTGGAACGGGTGTGCGTCGCCTGCTCGTGCTGGCCCGACTGCGCTGCCTGCGATCCGTCGCCGGCAGCGGATCGCAGGCAGCGCCGAGTCCGTCGGCGGACACCTCCTGCGGTCGCTGAGGGATGCCGGGGCGCCGGCTGGGTTCGGTCGGCGCCCCGGGTCGGCTCAGATCCAGGGCACCTGGGGGGACGGGTAGAAGTCGACCTGTTGCAGCCGCCAGCGGGGTGCCTGCTCCCCCAGCCGGGTCCGGAATGACTCCCAGTCGTGGCTGGTGGTGGTCGACCAGCCGAGTTCGGCGATCGCCGGCAGGCGGGGGAAGGCCATGTACTCGATGTCGTCGAGGCTGCGCAGGGTCTCGGACCACAGGGGCGCCTCGACGCCGAGGACCGCGCTCTCGCCGACGCCGGTGACGCGCGTGGCGGGGTCCCAGCCGTACGCGTCGGACACCTCGATGAGGCCGGCCCAGCGCAGTCCGAGGCGGGTGGTGGCGTCGTACTTCATGTCCAGGTAGGACTTGTTGGCCGGGGACATGATGACCTTGGTGCCGCGGGTGACGGCGTCGACGAGGTCGGCGTTGGTGGTGCCGGTGCCCCAGAACTGGGCGACGGCGTCGGCGGGCGGATCGGCCTGCGCGATCTCGTTCCAGCCGGAGGCGCGTTTGCCGTACTTGCTGACCAGCGGCAGCACGCGGTTCATGAACGTGCGGTAGTCCTCGTCGGTGGTGGCGTGGGCTTCGTCGCCGCCGATGTGCAGGTACGGGCCGGGGGTGATGGCGGCGAGTTCGCGGATGACGTCCTCGACGAAGCGGTAGGTGAGCTCGTCGTTGATGCACAGGGAGCTGTAGCCGACGGCGATGTCGGTGCGTGGGGGCGGTGCGACGCCGTCGCAGTTGAGTTCGGGGTAGGTCGACTGGGCGGCGTTGGTGTGCCCGGGCATGTCGATCTCGGGGACGATGGTGACGTGCCGGGCGGCGGCGTATGCGACGACGGCCTGGTAGTCGGCTTTGGTGAGGTATCCGGGGCCGACGCCGTCGACGCCGGTGCCGGGCCCGCCGCCGACGGTGGTGAGGCGGGGCCAGGAGTCGATCTGGATACGCCAGCCCTGGTCGTCGGTGAGGTGCAGGTGCAGGTAGTTGATTTTGTACTGGCTGATGAGGTCGACGTACGCGGTGATCTCGTCGACGGTGTGGAAGTGCCGGGCGAGGTCGAGCATGGCGCCCCGGTAGGCGAAGCGCGGGTAGTCGATGATCCGTCCGCCGGGGATGGTCCAGGTGGTTCGTTGCCGGGTGGGTGCCTCGATGTCGGCGGGTAGGAGTTGGCGCAGTGTCTGGGTGCCGGCGAACAGCCCGGCGGGGGTGGTGGCGCGGATCGTCACGCCGCGGCGGGTGACGTCGAGCTGGTAGCCCTCCTGGCCGACGCGGTGGTCCGCTCCCCCGAGGACGAGGGCGATCTCGGGCAGTGGTGTGGAGGGCACGGGCAGGACGGGCAGGGGGTAGCCGGTGGCGGGGCGCAGTGTGTCGGCGAGTTGGCGGCCCACCTGCCAGGCGGCGGAGGAGCCGGGTGCGGTGCGGATGACCGTGAGGGGGCTGAGCCGGAATGCGGCGCGGGCGTCGGGGCGGGTGTCGACGGGCGCGGGGATCACGTCGGTGAGCTGTCGGGCCGGGGTGCTCGGTGTGGCGACGGCGGGGGCTGCGGAGAGGGTGAGCGGTAGCGCGAGCGCGGCTATGGCCAGCAGCCGCGTCGTGGTGTGTCGGCGACGCACGGATACCTCCAGGCCTTCGTCGTGATCGGTGGTCATCGATCCGATTCGCACGCTACCCGGGACGCGACCGGACTGTAAACCTTCCTAATCGTTGATCCGGGGACACCGCCGTCCCCGGGTGGTGCGGCTGTCGCCGTGCTCACGGCCACCCTGTCGGGGGAATGCGCAGGTGGGCCGGGCCGTTCACCGATTGGAAGATCAGGTTCACATGATCGGATGGAAGTGCCATGCCCATGCGCTCAGACGCGGTAGTGCTGTTCGGCGTCACGGGAGACCTCGTCTCGAAGAAGCTGTTCCCGGCGCTGTACGAGCTGACCCGCCGCGGCCGCCTCGACGTCCCGGTGATCGGCGTGGCCCGCTCCCCCTGGGACGATCAGCAACTGGTCACCACCGCCCGCAAGTCGGTCACCGAGGCCAACGACGAGGTCGACGACGAGGCGTTCGACGCCCTGGCGGGCAACCTGTCGATGATCTCCGGCGACTACGCCGACCCCGACACGTACCGGCGGTTGGCCGAGCGCCTGCGTGACGCCGAGCGGCCGATCTTCTACCTGGCGATCCCGCCGGCGGTGTTCGGCGCCGTCGTCGAGGGCCTGGCGGCGGCCGGCCTGGCCGACCGGGGCCGGGTGATCGTGGAGAAGCCGTTCGGGCGTGACCTGGACTCGTCGCGGGAGCTGGACCGGACGCTGCGCGCGGCGTTCGACCCGCAGCGCGTCTTCCGCATCGACCACTATCTCGGTAAGGAAGCCGTCGAGGGCCTGTACGCCTTCCGGTTCGCCAACCGGTTGTTCGAGCCGCTGTGGAACCGCGACCACATCGACAACATCCAGGTCACCCTCGCCGAGGGGTTCGGCACCCAGGGCCGTGCCGGTTTCTACGACCACGTGGGCGCCACCCGCGACGTGCTGCAGAACCACATCCTGCAGGTCGTCGCGTTGATCGCGATGGACGCGCCGGCCGCCGACGACACCGACGCCTTCCGTGCGGCGGAGAGCGCGGTGCTGCGCCAGATCGAGGCGCTGTCGCCGGAGAGCACCGTGCGGGGCCAGTACGCGGGCTACCGCGACGAGCCGGGCGTCGCGCCGGGCTCGAACACCGAGACGTTCGTGGCGACCCGGTTGACGGTCGACTCCCCCCGCTGGGCCGGAGTGCCGTTCTACCTTCGCACCGGCAAGTCCCTGCCGGGAACGGCCACCGAGGTGGTGGTCGAGTTCAAGCAGCCCCAGCGGACGCTCATCCCGGCCGAGGGCGGGGCCGCGGCGCCGGCGAACCTGCTGCGCTTCCGGCTCGGCCGCGGTGACGGCATCACGATGTCGATCCAGGCGAAGAGCCCGGGCGCCGAGGTGACCAGCCGGCCGGTGGACCTGTCGGTGGACTTCGGCGCGGCGTTCGGTCGCCGTCAGGAGGCGTACGAGCGGCTGCTCGACGACGCGATGGACGGGCAGCATCTGCGGTTCGCGCGCGCCGAGACGATCGAGGAGGAGTGGCGCATCGTCGGGCCGATCCTGGACCTGGCCGACGAGGTGCAGCCGTACGACAAGGGCACCTGGGGTCCGGCGGACGCCGACGCCCTCGCCGGCGGCTGGCACACCCCCGACCTGCGGTAGTGGCGCTGCTCACGGTGCCGGCGCCGCCGGCGTCGTGGCAGGCTGTGCCGGGTGACAGGTGATCATCAGGGTCAGGACGCGGTACGCGCGCTCGCCGAGCTGGCGGAGGCCGAGTTCATGTTCCGGTACGAGTCGGGGGCGCCGGCCGACGTCCGGGACGCGCTCGGCATCCGCACCGCCCGGATCGGTGGCGGGGTGGTGCTGTCGATGCGGCACGACCCGACCGGCTACTGGAGCAAGGCGCTCGGGTTCGGCTTCGACGAGCCGGTCACCGGTGACCTGATCGCCCGGGTGTGCGACGTGTACCGCGCCGAGGGCACTCCCGGTGCGGTCATCCAGATCGCGCCGGACCGGTTGCCGGCGGACTGGGACGAGATCTGCGCGCGGGAGACCATCACCCCGGGGAGCGTCTGGGTGAAGATGGCCGGCGAGATCGCGGCGCTGCGGCCTGGCCGCACGGACCTGCGGGTCGGACCGGTCCCCGACGAGCTGGTGGACGAGTGGACGTCGGTGGTGCTGCGGTGCTTCGGCATGCCCGAGCAGCACCTCGCGCCGATGCTCGCCGCCGGTGTGCGCGATCCCGGCTTCCGTCCGTTCGCGGCCTGGGACGGCACGCAGATGGTGGCCGCCGCCAACCTGTTCGTGCACGGCGAGGTCGCCTCGCTCAACACCGGCGCGACCCTGCCGACGCACCGGGGTCGGGGCGCGCAGTCGGGCCTGTTGGCGGCCCGGGTGGCCGCCGCGGCGGCGGCGGGCTGCCGGTGGGTCACCGCCGAGACGGGCCGACCCGATCCGGGTACGTCCAACCCGTCGCTGGACAACATGCGACGCCTGGGTCTCACGCTGCTCTACGAGCGGCGCAACTGGGTGTGGCGGGCGCAGCCGGCCGGCTAGCGGCGATCGGTGGCAGCTCAGACGCGCGACGCCCGGCGTGTCGCATTGCTCATCTGCCAACGATCAAAGGGCGCCCGGCCCGTCCGGCTCGGTTTCCTGGAAATGGGGTATCCGACCGTCGTCGATACCCCATTTCCCGCGAAACGGAGTCGATCGCGCGGGCGCTGGTCAGGCGGCGTCGAGGGCCTTCGCGAAGCGGACGAAGCCCTGCCACTGCGCGGAGCCGAAGCTCAGCGTGCCACCGTCGCGGTCCTTCGTGTCACGGACGAGGACGACGCCAGGCAGGTTGTCGGCGACCTCCAGGCAGTTGCCGCCGTTGTTGCCGCTCTTCGTGCTTTTACGCCACTGCGCACCCGTCACGTCCATGATGCTGCCGCTTCCTTAATGAGGTCGAGAGACTGCGCCCGCGGTAATGCCTCACCGCTGATCCGCGCCCACCGCCGGTCAAGGGTAGCAATATCGACCGCTGACTCGATGATTTGTGCCTGCGCTTGGCCGTCGACGTGCGCGACACGTATGCCGTCGCGCATCTCAGCGATGCTGAACGGCCCACCCAGACCGGGATACATGCCGACATTGGCTGGAACAATGTGGACTTGCACGGTGGGCAGCGTCGCATACGAGGCGAGTTGTTCGCATTGCTCACGCATCATGTCCCGGTCGTCTCCCAGCGTCCGGCGCAACACGCCTTCGTCGATGATGGCAACGAAGAGCGGTGCTCGATCGCGATGGAGAAGGGTTTGCCGGGCGATGCGCGCCGCTGCGAGTTCGTCGACTTCCTCGGCACTCAGCGCCTCTCCCGCCAGCGTCGCCCGGGCGTAAGCCTCCGTCTGTAGGAGCCCCGGCACCCAGGCGAATTCAAAGCCGCGCAGGGACAGCGCCTCGCGCTCGATGTCCGCCCAGGGTCGGAACCACGCCGGTTCGCGACGGGTCAGGACGTCCGGCCATAGTTCACCGACCTCCTGACCGAGCAGGCGAGCGACCTCGGCGCGGTGTCTCGCGCGGGGAATGCGTCCCGGGTTGGCCCACCGTGCGGCCGTCTTCGGATCGACCCCAACCTGGCCAGCGAGACTCTCGGCTGTTTCGCCCGCCTCGGCCATCGCTGCGATGAGTACGTGGTTCACTGCGCGCCTTCCCTCTGACGTCCCGAACGTCCCAGAAAAATGCTTATACGGAGTGTATGCGTCCCGCAACCCCCAGCGAAGGTGGGAGGTAGACGGCGCGGCCGGTAGGGACCCGAACCCGGCGGACGCGTTCGTAGCGGGGCCGCCCCACGGGCGAGCACTCACCGGGGCGGCCCGCACATCCGAGGGGAAGACCGTGCCCATCGAGAAGCTGAAGCCCGCCGGCGCGAGTGCACGGGAGGTGCGCTCTGGCGACCTGCTGCACCTGACCCGTGCCGCGAGTCCGCAGTTCGTCCGGCCCATCACGGTGTGGGTGATCCGGGCATTGAGCGACCGGCACACGTACGACGGCTGGCTGTGGATCGACGCGTACCAGCTCGGCCGCAACGGCGACGCCGTCGCGCGGCGCGAGTTGTACCTGATGCCGGCGGGCGCGCGATGGTTGACGGCGGTGCCGGCGCCCGTCCGCCGTACTCCGGTGGGGGTTGGTCGGTGACCCGTCGTCGGTTCGCGCATCTGCCGACGCGACCGACCTGGCGGTGTCGGGCGTGCGGCATCGCCTGGCCGTGCTCGGTGGCGAAGCTGAACCTCCTCGCCGAGTACCGCGAGGATCGAGCCGCCCTGCTGGATTATCTGACGACGCTGCGCGACGATGCTGTGGCACAGCTCAGCGCCGAGCTACTTGACGGCGTGCCGCGCGCTGATATGACCGAACGGTTCACCGGCTGGGCGTCCGCCCGGTAGTTCCTCGGCCCGAGGGGCTGACTGACCGCTCAGCTCACGGCATCGACCGTCCGGCGCTGGCGAGGTTTGCCGACGAGGCGCGGTGTGGGCATGTGGAGGACGTCTCCCGTCCGCTCCGGAGAGGAAGCAGCGCATGCTTTCCGCACTCGATCGTCGGCACACCGTCGCGCCGCCCGGCTACAGCCGGTGGCTCATCCCTCCGGCGGCGTTGGCCATTCACCTGTGTATCGGTCAGGTCTACGCGACCAGCGTGTACAAGAACTCGCTGATCGCCCACTTCGACGCCAGCCAGACCGCGATCGGGGTCATCTTCAGCATCGCGATCGTGATGCTGGGGTTGTCCGCCGCGGTCGCCGGGACGTGGGTGGAGGCGAACGGGCCCCGCAAGGCGATGTTCGTCTCGGCCTGCTTCTGGGCGGCGGGCTTCCTGGTGGGCTCGCTGGGCATCGCCACGAAGCAGCTGTGGCTGCTGTACGTGGGTTACGGGCTGCTCGGCGGCATCGGCCTGGGCATCGGGTACATCTCCCCCGTCTCCACGCTGATCAAGTGGTTCCCGGACCGGCCGGGTCTGGCCACCGGTCTGGCGATCATGGGTTTCGGTGGTGGGGCGATGGTGGCCTCCCCGCTGTCGCGGCAACTGCTGTCGTTCTACGACCCCGCCTACGACCCGTCCAACGCCGGCTCCACGGCGTCGGGCAGCGCGCTGGTGTGGCTGTTCGTGACGCTCGGCCTGGGCTACTTCGTGATCATGATGTTCGGGGTGGCGAACGTGCGGGTGCCCGCCGAGGGGTGGCGTCCGGACGGCTTCGACCCGGCGAGCGTCGCGGCCAAGCCCCTGGTCACCACGGCGAACGTGTCGGCGGCCAACGCGGTGAAGACCCGCTCGTTCTGGCTGCTGTGGGTGGTGCTGTTCTGCAACGTGACCGCCGGCATCGGCATCCTGGAACAGGCCAGCCCGATGATCCAGGACTTCTTCCGGGACAACGGCACCTCGGCGGTGACGGTGGCGGCGGCCGGCGGGTTCGTGGGCTTGCTGTCGCTGTTCAACATGGCCGGTCGGTTCGTGTGGTCGTCCACCTCGGACGTCATCGGACGCAAACCGATCTACCTGGTGTACCTGGGGGTCGGCATGGTGCTGTACGCGCTGCTGGCGCTGGTCGGGCAGACCGCGACGGCGCTGTTCGTGCTGCTGGCCTGCGTGATCCTGTCGTTCTACGGCGGCGGGTTCGCCACGGTGCCGGCGTACCTGCGGGACCTGTTCGGGACGTACCAGGTGGGTGCGATCCACGGTCGGCTGCTGACCGCCTGGTCGGCGGCGGGGATCGCCGGCCCGCTGATCGTCAACGGGTTCCTCGACGCGCAGGGCGAACCGGGCACGTTGACGGCGGCGGCGTACCGGCCGGCGCTGTTCACCATGGTGGGCGTGCTCGCGGTGGGCTTCGTGGCGAACCTGCTGGTGCGTCCGGTGCCGCAGCGCTACCACGAGCCGGCGCGGGGTCAGAGCGCGGACGAGGACACGGCGGTCGAGAGGAGCGGTACGCGATGAGCGACGACGGTCGGCACGGGCAGCAGGCCCGGTTGTGGATCTCCTGGTTGGTGGTGGCGGTGCTGCTCGGCTACGGGGTCGTGCAGACGGTGATCACGGCGGCGAAGCTGTTCACCCACTGAGGCGGTGAGCCGGGGCGCACCACGCCCCGGCTCACAGGCCGCCGGAGACGCGCAGCACCGTGCCGGTGGCGTACGAGGCGTCCGGGCCGAGCAGCCAGGCGATGGCGGCGGCGATCTCGTCGGGTTCGCCGGCGCGGCCCATCGGGATGCGGCCGGCGGCGCTGTCGGCGCGATCGGGCACGCCGGAGTCGGTGTGGATGTCGGTGCGCACCAGGCCGGGGGCGACGGCGTTGACGCGGATGCCGCGGGGCGCGAGTTCCTTGGCCAGGCCCACGGTGAGGGTGTCGGTGGCGGCCTTCACAGCGGCGTAGTGCACGTACTCCCCCGGGCTGCCGAGCGTCGCGGCGGCCGACGACACGTTGACGATGGCGCCGCCGTCGCCCAGCCGGCGGGCGGCCTGCTGGGCACACAGGACGTAGCCGACGAGGTTGACGTCGACGACGCGGCGCAGGTCCTCGACGCGCAGCTCGGTGAAGGGGCCGATGAGGCTGGTGACACCGGCGTTGTTGACCAGGCCGGTGATGGGGCCGAGACGTGCGGCGGCGTCGAACAGCGCGACGACCTGCTCGGGGTCGGTGGTGTCGGCGCGTACCGCGACGGCCTGCACACCGGTGGCCCGCAGGTCGGCCAGGACCGCGTCGGCGGCGGCGTCGTCGCGGCGGTAGCACAGGGCGATGTCGTGCCCGGCGCGGGCGAGCCGGCGGGCGGTGGCCGCGCCGATGCCCCGGCCGCCGCCGGTGATGACGGTGACGGGTGCCACGGTGCCTCCAGGGCTGTCGGGTGGGATGGGCCGACGCTACCGTGACCGGCGCGGATCAGTCGTCGAGAGGAGGGTCACATGCGGCGGGCGGTGGTGCTCGGCGGTGGTGGCGGACGAGGTGTCGGCGCTCTGGGCGTGATCGCTTACGCTCACCGCGCGTTCGATCGGACAACGGAGGTGCGCGGTGGCGGGTGTGGGTGTCGGCGACGTGGTGGAGGACTTCGAGCTGCCGGATGAGACGGGCACGCCGCGGCGGCTGTCGGAGTTCCTGGCGACCGGTCCGGTGGTGCTGTTCTTCTACCCGGCGGCGATGACCCGGGGCTGCACGGCGGAGAGCTGCCATTTCCGGGATCTGGCCGCGGAGTTCACGGCGCTGGGCGCGTCGCGGGTGGGCATCAGCCGCGATCCGGTGGCGAAGCAGGCGGAGTTCTCGAAGCTGCACGGCTTCGACTACCCGCTGCTGTCGGATGTGGACGGCACGGTGGCGCAGGCGTTCGGGGTGAAGCGGCGGGTGCCGTTGGGGCCGCTGAGCATGAAGCGGATGACGTTCGTGATCGGCGCCGACCGGCGGGTCATCGAGGTGATCCACAGCGAGGTCAGCATGAACGACCACGCCGACCGGGCGTTGCGGGCACTGGGCGGCTGAGCCCCGTGCGGCGGGTGTCGCAGCGGGCTGGTATCAAGACAGCAATCAAACAGGTGTACGGAAGAGGGTTGTGATGGATGCCGGCCAGGGTTTGTCCACTGACGAGGTGCAGAGCATCCGGGAGGCGTTGGCGGCCGGGCGTAAGCCGCGGGTGGTGTTCACCGCGTCGGCGGGGCAGATCGCCGGTCAGGTCGGCCAGGTGGTCGAGCTGACCGACCCCGAGGTGTCCGACGAGTTCGTGGTGGTGCGGTTCGGTCGCGACGAGCTGCCGTTCTCCGCCGCGGATCTGGCGGTGGCACCGAAGGGTGCGGGCCGTCGGGTGGTGGAGCCGGAGCCGGAGCCGTCGGTGTCGCCTTCGGTGCCCGCGCCGGAGTTCGTGTTGGACACGCCGCGGGTGCCCGCGCCGCGACAGGAGGAGCCGAAGGTGGAGCAGACGGAGAAGGCGCCGGCGCGGCGGGCGGTCAAGGCCGTCAAGCCGAAGAGCCCCACCGGCCTGACGGTGACGCTGGCGTACGCCGACGGCGAGTGGACCATCGCCGCGCAGCAGGGCAGCAAAGCCCTGGCGAAGCCGTACGTGGTGAAGCCGGCGGAGGCGTTGAAGATGGTGGCGCTGGTGGATGTGCCGGGTGTGCAGGAGGCGGTGGAGCAGATCCTGGGCGCCGAGCGGGCCGAGGCGGAGCAGCAGGCGGAAAAGCTGCGCGCGGAGTTGGCCGAGATCGAGGCCCGATTGGCGGAGCTGCGCGAGGCGAGCTGAGTGCTGGGTTTTGCTCGCGGCGGGTCTGCCCGGTTGGGTGGGCCCGCCGTGGTGGTGTTGCGGTCAGTGGCCGCCGTGGTGCTCGAGTAGTCGGGTGAGCAGGCGGGTCAACATGCCGTTGCGGTGCCGGGTGACCCTCTCGTACAGAGTACGGTGGCGGCACGCCGTCCGCCTCCCACCCGCAGGCACGGTACGGGGCGCGGGCAGGCCCAGCTATCCGGGCCGCGCCCGCCCTCGGCGACAACCACCGGCCGGCAGCCCGTCGATGTCGGGTTTGCGGGGGCGTAGGGCCAGCGCTCCGGCGTGCAGGGCGGCAGCTGCGGAAGCAGGGTCGCCACCGGTCATTGTCGACGGACGGCCTGGCTGAGTCCGGCGCCCAGCGCCGCGGCGAGCAACCAACCGATGATGATCATGAGCCAGGTCCAGCCGAGCAGGAACGTCGACCACCAGCCCCTCGTGGCGTCCGGCACCCATTTGTCGACCTCGTGCAGATTCGACACCGGGATGAAGAGCTGGATGGAGTAGGCGAGCGGGTTGAAGCACGGAAAGTCGGTGGGGCAGTGCTTCACATTGTGATGCTCCTGGCTCTCCTTCGCGCCCACCGACTCCATCAGGTTGTGGTGTTCGGCCGTGTGGTAGATCGGGAAGTTCAACACCACGAGGGCGAGCGCGATGACGAATGGCCGCCAGAGCCGGTAGCCGTACCCGACGGTGTGTTCCAGGAACAGGTTCCACATCCGCTGCGGCCACTTGAGCTTGCCCCGGTTGCGATAGTCGCGCAGACCGGCGATGAGGACCTCTCGCTCTTCCTTCGTCTTGCTCGCCTCCCGGTAGACCTTGCCGAGCTGCCGGTACGGCTGAAGCGAGAAGGCCTTCGTTCCTTGCAGGATCTCGATGCGCCCACTGCACGGGATGTTGCTGACGCTCTGGTAGGTGAGGCCCTCCATCGAGGTCTGGCGAGTGGGCCAACTCGACGGCGAGTCGTTGAGTCGCCTGACGTCGGCGAACCGCACATCGACCTCCGCCTTCGGCGGCTGCGCCAACTGGAACGTGAAGGTGCCGCCGACCCGAAGGCCGAACGCGTCGAACACCTTCGTGCCGGTGCCCTCCAGGTGCGCGGTGGACAGATCAACGTCGCGGCTGACGTCGGCGTCGCGCATCCGCACCTGGCCCGCCGCGCGGAAACCCGATGTCAGCAGGACGTCCCCGTGCCCGACCAGGCCGGTCAGGTCCAGTGCCGGGTTCTCGGTCGAGACGAACGAACTCGCGCCGCAGTCCAGTTGACGTCCGATCGTGGCACGGCTCAGCCGTACCCGGCCGACGGCGCGGAACCCCTGGTTGAGGCGTACGTCGCCGACGGCGTTCAGCCCGTCGGCGTCGAGCGCGACGCCACCCGGGAACTCGAACAGACCACTGCTGCACACGAGTGACTCACCGATGCTGGCGCCGCACATCTGCACCCGACCGTGGGCGTGGAAACACTGCTCGTGCTGCGGATCCTGGTTGAGGTAGACGCTGCCCGTGCAGGTGATGCCGGTCAGGTCCAACGCGTCGCCGGCCGGGTTCTCGAAGTGGCCGCCGGTGCAGGTGAGCTGGCGGGCCAGTTGCGCGCCGACCAGCCGGACCACACCGTCGGCGCGGAAGCCCCGGTCGAGGTACACGTCCTTGGCGACCAACCGCTCGGCCTCGATGGCCGCCCCGGAAGCGCTGGTGAAGGTGCTGGCGGTGCAGGCTAGCTCACCGTCGATCTGCGCGCCCACCAGCCGCACCGTGCCGGAGGCGGTGAGCCCCTGGTCCAGGTAGCAGCCGAGGCTCACATGGATCGAGTCGGCCCGCAGCGCCACGCCACCGGGTTTGTGGAGTTCCGCCGCGCGGAAGGATATCGAGGACATCCGCCCCCAGCACAGCCGGATCTCCCCCCGAGCCGTGAAGCCGTCGTCGCCGCGCAGCTGTCCGCCGACGATCACGGACGTCGCGTCGAGCGCCAGGCCGGCGCCGTTGTCGAGGTGCGCGGAGCGCAGGTCGAGATCTTGGCCCACGTGACTGAAGGGGATTCGCACCTCCCCCGTGATCCAGGTTTCGTCCAGGCGTAGCGACTTCTCGATCACCATGTTCGGCCCGTGTAGCGCCACATGGTCGACCTCGTGCGAGAGGCGGCTCTTGCTCAGTCGTAGGTCCTCGGTGATCTGCGCGCTGGCGAAACTCACCCTCCGCAGCTGACAGTCCACGACGCTGAAGCCCTTACGGGCGATGATGTTGTCGGCGTGCAGGTCGTTCAGCTCGCAGCCGACGAACTGGATCAGCTCCTCGCACACCGCGCCACGGAGGTCCACCCCGTCGTCGAAGTGGCAGTCGCGAAACAGCAGCCCGTGCGCCAGGTGCTGTTGGGACAGGTTCAAGCGGCCCTGGACGGTGACCCCTGTCAGCGTCACCCGATCGGTGTCGGACCGGCCAACGGGGCACCTGCTCAGCACGACATCGGCGGGCAGGGTCTGCCCTGTGAGCTGCTGGCAGTCGGTCTCGGGCTCGCGTTTCCTGCCGCACATGACGCCCCCCGTGCGACCGTCGGGTTCGACGCCGGGTCTGAATCCGGCCCTCGAATCGTATCGTCCGGTCACGCTCCGTCAGGGGCGAATGCCGTTCATCGGGGGCCGGCACGCCGGCCCCCGATGACGGTCAGTGTTGCGGGATGTTGGCCACGCCGATGCGCTTGCGGAACACCCAGTACGTCCACGCCTGGTAGGCCAGCACGACCGGCGTGAAGATCACGGCCACCCAGGTCATGATCTTCAGGGTGTACGGGGTGGAGGCGGCGTTGGTGGCCGTCAACGTGCCGGCCGCGTCCAGGGTGGACGGCAGCACGTTCGGAAACAGCGCCGCGAACAGGGTCGCCACGGCCAGGCCGATCGCCACGGCGGTACCGGTGAACGCCCAGCCCTCCCGTCGTACCCGGGCGGCGGCGAGACCACCGAGCAGGGCGAGGGCCGCGCCGACGGCGAGCACGACGGCGGCCGCGCTGGAGCGGATGCTCAACGTCCAGGTCAGGAACCCGACCGCGAGCACGGCGGCGCCGACGCCCAGGCGCACCGCGAGCGCGCCGGCGCGCTCGCGGATGTCGCCGGTGGTCTTCAGGGCGAGGAACACCGCGCCGTGGGTCAGGAACAGCGCCAGGGTGGTCACGCCACCCAGCAGGGCGTACGGGTGGAGCAGGTCCACCAGGCCACCGACGTACTCGTGGTCAGCGTCCAGGGGCACGCCGCGCAGGATGTTGGCGAAGGCGACGCCCCACAGGATCGCCGGCAGCAGCGACCCGAGGAAGATCGCCGCGTCCCAGCGGCGCTTCCAGGACGCCTCGGGCCGCTTGTGCCGGTACTCGAAGGCGACCCCGCGGGCGATCAGCGCCAGCAGGATCAGCAGCAGCGGCAGGTAGAAGCCGGAGAAGAGGGTGGCGTACCACTCGGGAAACGCGGCGAACATGGCGCCGCCGGCGGTGATCAGCCACACCTCGTTGCCGTCCCACACCGGGCCGATGGTGTTGATCAGCACGCGGCGCTCGCGGTCGTCGCGGCCCAGCACGGGCAGCAGCATGCCGACGCCGAAGTCGAAGCCCTCCAGGATGAAGTACCCGGTGAACAGCACGGCGACGAGGAGAAACCAGATGGTGGTCAGGTCCACGATGGGCTCCGGGGTCAGTAGGCGAAGGCGAGCGGACGCTCGGCGTCGTCGGTGTCGTCGGTGGGGTTCTCCTCGCTGACGTCGGGCACCCCGGCCTTGGCGTAGCGCAGCAGGAGCTTGACCTCGATCACGGCGAGGGTGGCGTAGATCAGCGTGAAGGCGGTGAACGAGGTGAGCACCTCGGTCAGCGAGACGCTGCGGGACACGCCGTTGCGGGTGAGCATCTCGCCGAAGACGATCCACGGCTGGCGGCCCATCTCGGTGAAGATCCAGCCGAAGGAGTTGGCCAGCAGCGGCAGCACCGGCATGGCCAGCCCGGCGCGCAGCAGCCACCGGCTGCTCGGGGTGCGGCCCTTGCGCTGGCTCCAGAGCACCAGCAGGGCGATCGCGCCGGCGGCCATCCCGAAGGCGATCATGAAGCGGAAGCTCCAGTAGGTGACCGGGATGATCGGGGTGTAGCTGCCCGCGCCGTACTGGGTGGCGTACTGGGCCTGCAGGTCGTTGATGCCCTGCACGGTGCCGTGCGGGTCGCCGGTGCCCAGGTACGACAGCAGGTACGGGATCTTCAGGGCGAACACCTCGCGGCTGCCGTCGAGGCTGCCGATCGTGAGCACGGAGAACGAGGCGGGGCTCTCGGTGGTGTACAGGCCCTCGGCGGCGGCCATCTTCATCGGCTGCACGTCCGTCATGATCTTGCCTTGGATGTCGCCGGTGAACAGCACGGCGGCGGAGGCGACCAGGACCACCCAGGAGCCGAACTTCGTGGCGAAGCGGTACGCGCCGGTGTCGGCGGAGTCGCGGTTGCGGATCACATGCCACAGCCCGACCGCGACGATCAGCGACCCGGCGACCAGAAACGAGCCGGCCAGGGTGTGCGGGAAGGTGATCAGGGCGACCTTGTTGGTCAGCACGGCCGGGAAGTCGGTCAGCTCGGCGCGTCCGCTGTCGGGGTTGATCCGGAAGCCGACCGGGTTCTGCATGAACGAGTTCGCCGCGAGGATGAAGTACGCGGACAGGTTCGTGCCGATCGCGGCGGCCCAGATGCTGGCCAGGTGCGCCCGCTTGGGCAACCGGTCCCAGCCGAAGATCCACAGGCCGATGAAGGTGGATTCGAGGAAGAACGCGACAAGCGCCTCGATGGCCAGCGGCGCGCCGAAGATGTCGCCGACGAAGCGGGAGTAGTCGCTCCAGTTCATGCCGAACTGGAACTCCTGCACGATGCCGGTGACCACGCCCATCGCGAAGTTGATCAGGAAGAGCTTGCCGTAGAACTTGGTGAGCTTGAGGTAGCGCTCGTTGCCCGTGCGGTGCCACATCGTCTGCAGGATGGCCACCAGCACGGACAGGCCGATGGTCAGCGGAACGAAGAGAAAGTGGTAGACGGTGGTGACACCGAACTGCCACCGGGCGACGTCCAAGGCGTCCACCTGAATACCCCCAGCTATGCGTACTACGAGACGTAGTAAATACTACTGCTCGTCGTAGAGAATCGGGCAGGGTCGGGCGGCCCGAACCGGCCCGGGACCAATGACCCTGATCACCCCGGCCAACCAGCCCTCGCGACCGGGCCGACGCGTGCGACGATGTCGCGCTGATGGACACCGCGAACTCCACCTGGCAGCCGCCGCTGATCTGGCGCGCCGCCCTCCTGCTGGCCCGAGCCCTGGTCGGCCTGCTCGCCCGCCTCGAGGTCAGCGGCGACGTGCCCGCGCACCTACGCCGCGGCCCACTCGTGCTGGCCGCCAACCACATCAGCCCGTTCGACCCCGTCGTGATGGCCGCCGCCTGCCAGACCCGCGGCATCGCCCCCCGGATCATGGCGACCGCCGGACTGTTCCGCGCCCCGGTGCTCGGCGCCGCCATGCGTCACGCCGGCCACATCCGCGTCGACCGGGGCACCAGCGCCGTGCACCGGGCCCTCGACGACGCCGCCACCGCCGTCGCCCGAGGGTCGGTGATCCTCATCTACCCCGAGGGGCGCATCGGCCTGGACCCCGGCATGTGGCCCGAACGCGGCAAGACCGGCGCCGCCCGACTCGCCCTGGCCTGCGCCGCCCCCGTCATCCCGGTCGCCCAGTGGGGCTCCCACGAGGTGCTGCCCTACCAGGCGCCCCGGGGCATGCTGCGCGGCGTCGCCCGCGCACTGTGGCGCCGCCCGGTGATCCGGGTGCACTTCGGCACGCCCGTCGACCTGGCCGAGACGACCGCCGCCACCCCGGGGGCGGCCCGCAGGGCCACCGACCGGATCATCGACGCGCTCACCGACACCCTGGCCCCGCTGCGGCCCGACGAACCGGACCTGCCCCGCCACGTCGACCCCGGCCGCCCGAGCGACCCCAGCCGCGCCCACCGCCGCCGCCCAGCCTGAACCAGCACCCCGCCGCCCCCCGCGATCGGGCGGGTGCCGGGCATCTCCCGGCACCCGACGCCAGCCCTGGCCATACCATGCGGTGACCCTCATCAGAGTTCACGCGCAGCCGCCCGGGCAGGAAAGCAGGAAATCATGAGCGAGCAGACGGTGCTGATCACCGGCACGTCCACCGGCATCGGGCTGGAGATCGCACTCGGCTGCGCCCGCGCCGGCTGGCGCAGCGTCGCCACCATGCGCGACGTCGGCCGCGCCGAGCGGCTGCGCGCCGCCGCCGACGCCGCCGGGGTCGCCGACCTGATCGACGTACGCCGCCTCGACGTGACCGACCCCGACTCGGTGAGCGCCTGCGTCGAGGAGGTCGTCGGCACGTACGGGCGGCTCGACGCGGTGATCAACAACGCCGGCGCCGGGCATGTCGGCACCCTGGAACAGGACACCGTCGACGACGTGCGGGCCGTCATGGAGGTCAACTTCTTCGGGGTCCTGCACGTCAGCCGGGCCGCCCTGGCGCACCTGCGGGCCAGCCGGGGCCGCCTGATCACCGTCTCCAGCGTCGGCGGGATCGTCGGGCAGCCGTTCAACGAGGCGTACTGCGCCGCGAAGTTCGCCGTCGAGGGGTACATGGAGTCCCTCGCCCCGCTCGCCGCCACCACCGGGGTACGCGTCACCGTCGTCGAGCCGGGCGCGGTGGCCAGCGAGTTCGTCGCCAACATCGGCATCGACTCCGACGCCGCCAGCGCCGCCGCCGGGGTGTACGGGCCGGCGCTGCGCGCGTACCTCGCCCGCACCGGGCAGGCGTTCGCCGCCGCGCAGTCCGCGGCCGACGCCGCTGCGGTGGTGGTCGCCACCCTGACCGACCCGGCGCCGCCGGCGCGGGTGCAGACCTCCGACGGCGCCCGGCAGTTCGTCGGCGTCAAGCTCGCCGACCTCGACGGCTCCGCGGTGGCCCGGATGACCGGCGGCTGGCTGGCCTGAACGTCGTCACGCCGGACGACGAATGTCGCCGGGAGGTCACCCGGCCTCCACCGGCGGCAGGCATACTGCGTCGCGTGCTGACCCGATTCGGCTACCTCGACGCGCCCGCGCCGCTGGCGTTCGCCCACCGTGGCGGCGCCGCAGACGGCGACGAGAACACCACCGAGGCGTTCGCCCGCGCCATCGGGCTCGGCTACCGGTACGTGGAGACCGACGTGCACGCCACCGCCGACGGCGTCGCGGTGATCTTCCACGACCCGACTCTCGCGCGGGTCACCGGCGAACCGGGACGCATCGCCGACCTGCGCTGGGCCGACCTCGCCTCGGTACGCGTCGGCGGTGCTGCCGTCGTACCCCGCCTCGACGAGGTGCTGGGCGCCTGGCCGCAGGTCCGCTTCAACATCGACGTGAAGGCCGACGGCGGCGTCGAGCCGACGGTCGCCACCGTGACCCAGGTCGGCGCCGCCGACCGGGTGCTGCTCGCCTCGTTCAGCGACGCCCGGCTGACCCGGCTGCGCGCCCTCACCGGGGGACGGGTCGCCACCAGCCTCGGCATGCGCGGGGTCGCCCGGCTGCGGCTGGCCTCCCTGCACGGACGTCCGCTGCGCCTGCCCCCCTCGGTGGTCGCCGCGCAGGTGCCCCCGCGCTACGGGCGGGTGCCCGTGGTGGACCGCCGGTTCCTCGACTACTGCCACCGCCTCGGCCTGCAGGTGCACGTCTGGACGATCGACGAACCCGCCCAGATGCACGACTTACTGGATCGTGGCGTGGATGGCATCATGACCGATCACGTCGGCGTGCTGCGCGACGTCTACCGCAGCCGCGGCCACTGGGCCGCCTGACCATCAAGGACCCCCGATGGCCGAGACCGTGACCCCCACGGTGCACGACACCCCGCCTCCGGCGAGCACTCGCCGGGAGCGGCGCGGCTGGTACATCTACGACTGGGCCAACTCGGCGTTCCAGACCACCGTCATCACGGTGTTCCTGGGCCCGTTCATCACCACCGTCGCCGAGCTGGCCGCCGGGTGCGAGCTGGGCGCGGACACCTGCGACGGGTACGTGCACCCGCTGGGCATCCGGGTGGCGGCGGGGTCGTACTACCCGTACCTGATCTCGCTGTCGGTGTTCCTCACCGTGTTCGTGCTGCCGGTGATCGGGGCGATCGCGGACCGGTCGGCGCACAAGAAGCGGCTGCTCGGCGGCGCCGCGTTCACCGGTGCCGGCGCGACCATCGCGATGGCCTTCGTGACCGGCGACCGCTACCTGCTCGGTGGCGCGCTCTTCCTGATCGCCAACATCTCCTTCGGCGCCGCGATCGTGGTGTACAACTCGTTCCTGCCGCAGCTCGGCGGCCCCGACGAGCGCGACGGCATCTCCAGTCGCGGCTGGGCGCTGGGCTACCTGGGCGGCGGGCTGCTGCTGGCGTTCAACCTGGTCGCGGTCACCCTGTTCAGCGAGGACGACAACCCGCAGCGCACCCTGGACCTGGCCCGCTGGTCGATCGTCTCCGCCGGGGTGTGGTGGGCGGTGTTCACCCTGGTGCCGCTGCGCTGGCTGCGGGAACGCCCCAGCGCGGAGGCGGCCCTGGGGCAGCGGGGCAACGTGCTCCTCGACGGGTTCCGGCAACTGGGCCGCACCCTGCGCGAGATCAAGGCGTACCCGCTGACGCTGTTCTTCCTGCTGGCGTTCCTGGTCTACAACGACGGCATCCAGACCGTCATCACCCTGGCCAGCCAGTACGGCACCGAGGAGCTGCGGCTGGAGCAGAGCACCCTGATCGTCACGATCCTGCTGGTGCAGTTCCTCGCGTTCGGCGGCGCGTTGAGTCTCGGCGCGCTGGCCCGGCGCATCGGCGCGTGGAAGACCGTGCTGCTCAGCCTGGTTCTCTGGACCGGTGTGATCATCGCCGCGTTCCGGCTTCCCGCCGAGGCGCCGGTGCCGTTCATGGTCCTCGGCGCGGCCATCGGCCTGGTCCTCGGCGGCAGCCAGGCGCTGAGCCGGTCACTGTTCAGCCAGCTCATCCCCGCCGGCAAGGAGGGCGAGTACTACGGCTTCTACGAGATCAGCGACAAGGGCACCAGTTGGCTCGGGCCACTCGCCTTCGGGCTGGTGTTCCAACTCACCGCCTCCTACCGGGTGGGCCTGGTCTCGCTGCTGATCTTCTTCGTGGTCGGGTTCCTGCTCCTGGCGGCCGTGCCGATCCGCCGGGCCATCGTCGCGGCCGGCAACACGCCACCCCGGGTGCTCTGAGCACGCATCCCGCACCCGACAGATCAGGCACGGTCGATCGGCTAGGCTGCCCGACCGTGACTGACGACGCCGCTGCCGCCCCGACCTGCCTGGCCCACCCGTTCCCCGGCCAGCCGCACGCTCCGGCGGGGTGCGCGGCGGCACGCGGTCTCGACGGGCGTCCGGTGCACGCGGCGGCGTTGAAGTTCTTCTGGGGGCCGATGGACTGTGGCAAGTCCACGATGGCGTTGCAGATGAACTACAACCACGCCCGGCAGGGCCGCCGCGGGCTGGTCACCACCCGCATCGACCGGTCGCTGGGCCCGCAGGTCACCACCCGCATCGGCCTGGCCCACGAGGCCATCGAGGTCACCGACGACCTGGACCTGCGGGCTCTCGTGCGGGGCCGGTGGGCCGACGGGGTACGCGTCGACTACCTCATCTGCGACGAGGCGTGCTTCTACACCGTCGAGCACGTCGAGCAGATGGCCGAGCTGGTCGACAGCTACGACGTGGACGTGTTCGCGTTCGGTCTGGCCACCGACTTCCGCTCCAGCCTGTTCCCCGCCGCGCAGCGTCTGTTCGAGCTGGCCGACGAGGTGGCCCGCATCCAGGTCGAGGTGCTCTGCTGGTGCGGCCGGGAGGGGCTGCTCAACGCCCGCGTCGTCGACGGTCGGGTGGTCCGCGAGGGCGCCCAGGTCGTCATCGGCGATACCGTCGACACCGCCGACGTGCGCTACCAGGTGCTGTGCCGCCGGCACTACCGCAGCGGCGACCTCGGCCCCCGCGTCTGACCACTCCCGCCGTCGCCGCGCGGACGGACCCATTGCAGGAACCGTTCGACGTACGCCGCCGGGTCGGGCGTCAAACCCAGCTTCACCGCGTCGGTGTACGCCTCAGTGAGCAGGGTCGTCAGCATGAGCACCATCCCGACGCGGTCGCCGTGCCACCGGGAGAGCAGCGACAGGCGTGCGGGCGAACACGGCCAGGGGGCACCGCAGCGCCGGCACCGCCAGTGCGGCAGACCGGGATGGTGTGCTCGCGCGGCCGCCGTCATCCGGTGACCCAGCGGTGCGCGGGGGCGAGGTTGCGGAACACCCGGTCGGGTCGCGGCAACGGTGGAGCGGGAAACCCGATCGGGTGTTCCGGCGGGAGGCTCGGCGGTTCCGGCTTCTCGGGTTCTGCGGGCTTCGGCGCTTGCGGCACGGCTGTCCCCCTGCGTGTCGTCGGGAGGGGGCCCGGCCTCGGTGCTCGCCGTCGTGCCAGCCGGGCCCCCGGCCACGACGCGCCCGCGGACAAGGGCCCCTTACCGTCAGTCACGTCGTCTACAAAAAACCTTGCCAGGGGTTGCGGTACGCATACACTCCGTAGCAGGGTTCCCTTGGGACGTTCGGGACGTCAGGAGGGGACGCGATGAATCAGGGACTCATCGCCGCGATGGCTGAGGCGGGAGTAACCGCTGAAAGCCTCGCAGGTCAGGTGGGAGTCGATCCGAAGACCGCCGCGCGTTGGGCCAACCCGGGACGCACGCCGCGCAGCCGGCACCGCGCCGACGTGGCGCGGGTGCTTAGCCGGGACGTAGCCGACCTGTGGCCGGAGGTGATGACGCGACGGGAACCGGTCTGGTTCCGGCCCTGGGTCGACATCGAACGCGAGGCGGTGACATTGCGGGCCTTTGAACTCGCCTGGATACCTGGCCTGCTGCAAACCGAGGCGTACGCCCGGGCGACCCTGGCCGGCGGCGTGCTGGCGGCAGACAAGGTCGCCGAGCTCGCGGAAGCCCGGATGAGCCGACAGTCGATCCTGACCCGCGACGGCGGGCCTCTGCTGGTCGCCGTGCTCGACGCCGGGACGCTCAGTCGACGCGTCGGTGACGATCGCGCCCTCATGGCGGCGCAACTCGCGCACCTGCTCGCCTACGCCGAACGGGGGACCGTCCAGCTTCACATCGTGCCGGCCGACGCCCCCAGCTACCCCGGGCTGGACGGTCCCTTCACGATCGCGGACATGCCGGACGGGACCCGGGTGGCACACGTCGACAGCCCGGCACGCGCTCAGATCCTCGACCAGCCGGCAGATCTTGTTACGCTCGAACGACGTTGGGAACGCATTCGAGGCGAGGCACTTCCCCGAGGGCGCTCCTTGGAATTTCTCAGAGAAGCGGCAGCATCATGGACATGACCGGCGCGCAGTGGCGTAAGAGCACCAAGAGCGGCGGTAACGGCGGCAACTGCGTCGAGGTCGCCGACAACCTCCCGGGCGTCGTCCTCGTCCGCGACACCAAGAACCGTGACGGTGGCACCCTTTCCTTCACCCCCGCGTCGTGGCGCGGCTTCGTCGCGATGGCGAAGACCGCTCGCTGACCGACCGACCGCAGAGCCCCCGGCGCAGGCCGGGGGCTTCTTGCGTGCCACAGCAGCCCCGGCAATGCTCGCGGACCGGCGGCTCAGAACGGGTCACCGCACACCCGCCAGTCCCCGTCCTCACGGACCACCGGCAGGCGGCGCTCCTCGCTGATCCCGCCGTCGCGGGTGACCATCACCGTCACCGTGCCGTGCGGGCGCCCGCTCCTGGTGGCCACCGACACGTCGGTGATCTCGTAGTCGGTGACCATCGGCGGGGTACGCACCCAGCTGGTGAAACCGATCGCGCTCCAGCGGCTGCGCGCGTCCTTGCACAACCGGTCGTACGCGCCGGTGGTGTCGCCGAGGGTCACCTCGTTGAGGAAACCGTCGGCGGTCTCCCGGATCGGGCCGGCGGCCCCACGAACCGTCTGCAGGTTCCAGGCGGCCAGCCCCGCCACCCCGACGCAGCACAGCGCCACGCCGAACCCGGCGAACGCCAGCCCGGTACGCATCGGACGGGTCCGCCGGGCCGGTCGGCTCCACGGCTGGCCGGCACCCACGACTACCGACCGTAGAGAACACCATCACGCCGCAGCGGGACAAGTCAGAAATCCGGTGCGCCGGTGCGCCCTGTTCGGACTGGCCACGGATCGTCTACCGTCGGCGCACACCCCCGAGCAGTGCCAGGAGCCGATCGATGAACCGCTTCGTGCAGCCGGTACCACCCCCCGCCGACCCGTACGCCGACGACACCCTGCTGCGGTCCTGGCTGGAACGTCACCTCGGCCCGGCCGGGCACGCCGCCGCGAAGGGCCGCCTCGCCGACCTGGCGGCCGACGTCAGCGGGCCGCTGCGCGCGGCGCACGCCGACGCCGAAGCGCACCCGCCGACGCTGGTCCGCTACGACCCGTGGGGCGCTCGCGTCGACCGGATCGAGGTGTCCGCCGGCTGGCAGACGCAGCGTGCGGCCGCCGCCCGGCACGCCGTGGTCGCGTTGCCCTACCTGCCGGACGCGCGCGGCACCTGGGGCGCCGCCGCGCGGGTCGTCCAGCACGCCCTGCTGCACCTGTACGGCCCGGAGTCGGCGACGTTCTCCTGCCCGGTGGCGATGGCCGACGGTGCGGCGGCGCTGCTCAGCATGCCCGACGTCGACGCCGTGGTCCGGGACGCGTGGCTGCCCCGGCTGATCTCCACGGACCCGGCCACGGCGATCACCAGCGGGCAGTGGATGACCGAGTCGCAGGGCGGCTCCGACCTGGGCCGATCCAGCACCGTTGGCCGGCCCGCCGCCGACGGGTCGTGGCGGCTGACCGGCCAGAAGTGGTTCTGCTCGGCCGCGGACGCGGCGATGGCGGTGGCGTTGGCCCGGCCGGAGGGCACCGGACGGGGCAGCCGGGTGCTCGCCCCGTTCCTGGTGCCCCGCTACGCGGCCGACTCTCCCCTGGCCGACGGGGCCGCCGCCGACGCGCCGGCGCCGGGTGTCACCGTGCACCGGCTCAAGGACAAGCTCGGCACGCGGGCGTTGCCGACGGCCGAGATCGGCCTGCACGACGCGTACGCGCTGCCGCTGGGCGACCCGGCGGTGCCCGGCCTGGTCCGGGCGATGACCCTGGTCGTGGTGACCCGGGTGCACAACGCCGCGGCGGCGGCCGGTGGGATGCGCCGCGGTCTCGCCTACGCCCGGGCGTACGCCGACGTGCGGCACGTCGCGGGCGGCGCGCTGGCGTCCTCGCCACTGCACCGGGCCACCCTGGGCGCCCTCGCGGTCGACGCGGCGGGTGCGTTCGCCCTGGCCGGGCACGCGTTCGCGCTGCTCGGACGCGTCGAGGTGGGCGCCGATCCGACGGCCGCGGCGGAGCTGCGCATCGTGGCACCGTTGGCGAAGCTCGCCACCGGCCGGCTCGCCGTCGGCTCGGCCAGCGAGTACGTGGAGAGCTTCGGCGGGGCCGGCTACGTGGAGGACACCGGGGTGCCCCGGCTGCTGCGCGACGCGCAGGTGCTGCCGATCTGGGAGGGCACCACGAACGTGCTGGCCCTGGACGTGCTGCGCGCGTTGACCCGGGAGGACGCGGGGGCGCCGCTGCTGAGCCGGCTCGCCGCCGCCGTGGACCTGGCCCGGCCGCTGTCGCCGGCGCTGGCCGACACGCTGGCCGCGGCGACCGCGCAGCTGCGGGACACCATCGCCGCGGTGACCGCCGACGCGGGCGCCGAGGCGGTCGTCGCGGGTGCCCGTGGGCTGGCGCTGCGCCTGTCGTACGCGCTGACCACCGCCCTGCTCGTCGAGCACGCCGCCTGGGGTGACGAGCAGGCGGAGCTGGCCGCCCGGCTGTGGGCGCGACGCTGGCTGCGGCACGAGGAGATCGCCGAGGACGCCCACCACCACCTGGACCTGCTTTGCTGAACGGCCGGCGCGAGCGGAGGGCGGGCACCCGTGTCGGTGCTGATCGAGTTGGGCGACACCCGGGGTGCGCCCCCGGACGACGAGCACCGGCCGCCGGCCGGGCCGTCGCCGCGCTGGCGGGTGGCGCTGCTGCTGGCGATGTGTGCCCTGCTCGGCGGTGCCGCCGCGCCGGCGCGGCTGAGCGCCCAGGTGGGGCCGGCACTGCCGAGCCGGGCGATCCTGCTCAGCGCGGGCCCGCTGTTGCTGGTCGTCGATCCGGGGGCCGACCCGCCGACGCTGAGCGCGTACGACACGGCGGCGTCGTACCGCACGCCACGGTGGCGGGTCGGCATGTCGCCGGCCACCGGATGGTCCGCCGAGATCGCCGGCGACCTCCTGCT
This sequence comes from Micromonospora sp. WMMD710, assembly GCF_029626045.1. Taxonomy (NCBI): domain Bacteria; kingdom Bacillati; phylum Actinomycetota; class Actinomycetes; order Micromonosporales; family Micromonosporaceae; genus Micromonospora; species Micromonospora sp. WMMD710. Next base: position 1,955,420 of record NZ_JARUBD010000001.1, read on the forward strand.
GATCACCGAACGCGACCAGCTGCGCCGGGCGTCGGCGACGACGGCCCGGTCGGTGCGGACCGGCCTGCCGCTGTGGCGGCGACCCGAGCGGGTGTACGCGGTCGGCGACACGGCGGTGGCGGTCAGCGAGGTGCGCAGCGCGTCCGAGCCGGGGCGGCGGGTGGAGGGGGTGGTGCATGGCGTCGACGCCGGCACCGGCGCCACCCGGTGGTCGGTGCCGGTGCCCTCGACGGCCGTGCTGGAGGTGCTGCCCGATCCACCCGCGCGGGTGCTGCTGGTGCAGGACGACGGGCTGGCCCGGCTGCTCGACGCGCGTGACGGCAGGGTGCGCGGGCAGGGGTCGTTGCCGCCTGCGGACTACGGCCCGGACAACCCGCAGGCCGTCGGCGGGCACCTGGTGCTGCGCCACCCCAGTGGTGCGGGGGTGACGCTGACCGGGTACGACCTGCCCGGCCTGGTGCCGCGCTGGCGGATGCCGGTCGAGGCGGGTGACCTGACGCTGCGGGCCTGTCAGGGTCTGCTCTGCGCGCAGGACCGGGGCGGCCGGTGGGCGTTCGACCCGGGATCCGGGACGCGCGCCTGGACGTGGCCGGCCGGGCAGCGGTGGCGCACGGTGGCGGGCGCCCGGGGTGCCACCGACACGCTGGTGCTGTTCGGGACGGCGGCGGACGGGCGGCGGACCCTGGTCGCGACGGTGGGTCGTGACGGCCCTCGGGTGCGCGGCGTCCTCCCGGCCGGGATCACCGACTGCCGCCGGGCCGGCGCCCGGCTGGTCTGCCGCGAGAGTGCCGCGCGGGTGTCGGTGTGGCCGCTCGACGTGCGCTGACCCACGATGCGCGGCGGGTCGGGAATCGCCGGCGTACCTGACAGTGGCTGGCAGGTAGACCGGGGCAGGAAGGGGGTACGACGCTCAGCCGCGTCGCCGCGAGCGCGCCGCCCACACCACGTACGCCGGATCGCGGTCGAGGTTGTGCCGGTCGCGGTCGTAGCGGCGGGTGGTCCGTGGGTCGGCGTGCCCCATCGCGTCCTGCACATCCTCCAGAGGGACGCCCTCGGAGCGGGCGGTGGTGGCGAAGGCGTGGCGTAGGGAGTGCGGGGACAGTCTCGCCCAGGCCGGGATGCCGGCCGACCGGGCCAGCCGGCGGACCATCCGGAACACCGAGTGTCGGTCGAGCCGGGCGCCGCTGGCGGTCACCAGCAGCGGTCCGGTGAGCTGCGGCACCGGCACGCCGGTGGCGGCGGCCCGTTCGGCCAGGTAGGCGTCCACGGCGTACCCGGTGCCGGGGGTGAGGGCGCGGCGGCGCTGCTTGCCGCCCTTGCCGACGAAGCGCACGCTGCGGTGGCCGCGTTCGGTGCCGAGATCGGTCAGGTCCAGCGAGATCAGCTCGCCGACCCGCAGGCCCAGGTCGGCGAGGAGCGCGATGGCGGCCCGGTTGCGCGCGGCGGTTGGGCCGGTCTCCGCGTCGGCGGCGCCGAGCAGCGCGTCGACCTCCTCGGGGGTGAGCCCGACGGTGGCCGAGTGGTCCCGGTCGACGCGGGGACGGTCCGCGCCGGCGACCGGGTTGGCCGGCACCGCGCCGAGCTTGACGAGGAAGTCGTACCAGCTGGACAGCGCGGAGAGCCGACGCGCCACGGTGGCGGGGGTCAGCGGTCGGCCGCTGCGCGCCCCGATGGTGGACTCCAACGCCCGGGCGTACTCGTTGACATGCAGAAACGTGGCCCGCAGCGGATCGAGGTCGCGGCCAGCGCACCAGGTGAGCCAGCCGGTGACGTCCCGCCGGTACGCGTCGCGGGTGTGCTCGGACAGTCGCCGGTTGCGCAGCCACGCCTCGGTGACGTCGACCGGCCCGCCGGGCAGGGCGGGACGGGCGGCGGGGCGGACGAGCACCGGAGCGTCGGAGGACACCATGTGAAAAAGGTTCTCAGGCTCGGATGGATTGGCGGTGCAGGCGCGCCGAGGCCGGGCGCTACCGCATCCGCACCGGCAAGAACACCGGCTTCGGCCGATCCCGTCCCAGGTCTTCGCGATCAACCAGGCCTGCCTCCAGTTGGCCGCGCGGTAGTTTCCCGCGAAAAACAACTCCAGCGCTGGTCAAGGCGACCCTGCTCGGACGTCTGGAGCCCGGCATGATCAGCCCGTGTGACCAGCGCTGGAGTTGTTTATGGTCTGGAAACTACGGACGGGTCCACTCCCAACTGACACACGGTCTTAGGGCAGCCCTTCACCAACGGCCAGGGCCCCGATTAACCGACCATCTGTTGCGGCCAAATGGGAACACATTCGATAGACGGGAAAGGCGGCCGCCAGCACCTGCCTCAGGCCCACCACCCCGCGCTTTGCCAAACACTGTCCGTTGAGATCGGCTCGCAGCAGCAGCCGCCACCCGAGCCTGGCGGCGCGCTTCTGTAGCTCGGATGCGAGCTTGAACCGCCGCCTCGTCGGCTAGCTCTCTAAAATCTCGCTCATGCTCATAAATTCGACGAGCGAGATCGTGTGCCGTCACCGCACGGCCGTCTTGATTAGACCCCGCAGTCCACCCAGGGGTCAGGCGGTTGTCGAGGGCAAAGTCAGCCCACTGCCGAAAATGAGCTGCGGCAGCATTCTGGTCATGCGCGTCCCACGCCTCCATACCCTTTGAATAAAGTTCTCTATACGTGGATTTAATCTCGTCCAGATTCTCTGGCATTCGTCGCCTCCAATGGTTGTCATGACTCGCCGCTGCTGCGTGACACCTTCGAAGCGTTCAGCGCCCAACTCCACCGCCCCTGGCCTGAGTAGGTCGCGACCCCCCCTCGATCGCGGCTACGACAGCAACCGCACTCGTGAGATCTCTGCTCGACGATATCGGCGCGTCGACGCCGATATCGCCCGCAAGGGAGTGCGCCCGCCCCGGTCCAAGTCGGCAAGCAGTGGGTGGTTGAGCGCACGAACTCATGGATCAACCGATCCGGCGAGATCCGCCGCTGCACCCGGCCAACAACCCGCCGACTCAGGTGACGCCTATTGGCCGGTCGCTGTTAAACCACCAAGTCGGGCACGCCGCTCGCGGCGACGATCAGAACGCCATCTGCGGGGACTGCACCTATAGGTGTTGCGCCGTCCCGCGGTCAGCCGGGTGAGCGCTCCCAGGCTAGGCCCCGATTGTCCTCCGGAAGGAGCTCCAAGGGTCTCTGTACACCTGACTTCCGCCGGGCCAGGCGGGTCCGACCCCGCCGCCCGCAAGTGCCGCTACATGCCGATTCTCCCTTGAGCTATTGGTGTGGAGCGCATGCCGCGATCAAGTGGCACACCTATGTAACGGGACCACCAGAGGCCGTGGTTCAGTGAGGTGATCTCGAACTTCGATCCGCCAGATGGCTTCGCGACCTGTCTGAGCATGTCGGCTTGACCGTTTTGTCCGCTCGGGGTGGGTGCGGAGGTGCCGGGCCGAGGGTTTCACCCGCCGTACGAGCAGCCGTAGTGCGCCGGTGATTCGATCCGCCCGCTGAGGCGTCACATCGGGTCGGTGCGCAGCCGCGCGTGCAGGTGCATGTCGTGCCAGCCGTCGGCGTGCCGCACCGACCCGCGCAGCACACCCTCCACGGTGAACCCGGCCCGCGCGGCCACCCGGCACGACGCCGCGTTGGCGGTCGAATGCTCCAGGGCCAGCCGGTGCAGCCCGGCGCGCGTGAAGCTCCACCGGGTCAGCGTCCGCGCCGCCGCGGCGGCGACACCCCGGCCACGGGCGGTGGGCAACACCCAGTACGACAGGTGCGCCGACGCCTCGCTGAGCAGCACACCCCGCCACCCCACCTGACCGACCGGCCGGTCGTCGGCGTCGACGATCGCCCAGCTGGCGGCCGTCTCGGCACGCCACCGGCCGGCCCACTGCGCCGTCCACGCCCGCGCCTCGTCGTCGCCGTCGAAGCGGCGCACATGCCACCGCTGGATGTCCGGGCAGTCGAAGGCGACCCGGACGAGCGGGGCATCGCCGTCACGCCACGGTCGCAACGCCAGCCCGGGGCGTACCGGAAGGTGGGGCTGCTCCTGCCCGCCGACGCTCCCGGCGGGCAGGGCAGGTGCGACGAGCAGCGGCATCGTCCCAGTATCGCGGCTGGCCTCACTCGCCGGTCGGGCCGCCGGCGAGTTCGGCGACCACGTCGAGGTGGCCGAGGTGACGGGCGTACTCCTGCACCAGGTGGAACAGCACACGCTCCAGCGACGCCGGTTCGGCGCCGTTCCACCGCGGGCCCGGCGCCCCGACCTGCGCCAGGTCGTGGCCCGTCACCACGGAGCTGGTGTGCGCGCCCTGCGCGCGCAGTGCCGCCACCAGGTCCGCGCGGGTCTCCTCGGGCGCCACGTACCAGCGCTCCCCACGACGGTCACCCCACGGCTCGGCGACCTGCCGGCCCTGAAAGCCCCACTCGATCCAGCGCAGCTCGACGTGGCGCAGGTGCGTGAGCAGTTCCAGCGGCGTCCAGCCCGACGGCAGCCGGCTGCGTCGCACCTCCGTCTCGTCCAACGCCGACACCTTGGCCAGCACGGACTCCCGGAAGTAGTCCAGGTAGCGCAGAAAGACCTCGCTGCGACTGCCGGCCGCCGCGGTGGGCTCGGGAAACGGGATCACGGTGCGGTCGGCAGGTCGCGGCCGCGCTGGCGCACCCCCGCGCCGCCGTACGGGTAGTCACCCACGGGCGGGGCGCTCGCCTCGTCCAGCAGCCGCATCTGCTCGGCGTCGAGGACCAGGTCGGCGGCGGTCAGGTTGTCGTCGAGCTGCTCGATGGTGCGCGCGCCGAGGATCACCGAGGTGACCGCCGGTCGGGCGGCCAGCCAGGCCAACGCCACCGCCGACATGGACACGCCACGTTCCCCGGCGACCTGGCCGACCGCGTCGAGTACCCGCCAGGTGCGCTCGTCGGCGTTGCGACCCGCGTACGCCTCGACGCCGCGCTGCGGGTTCTCACCGAGGCGGGTGGCGCCGGTGGGCGTGCTGTCGCGCTGGTACTTGCCGGTCAGCCAGCCGCCGCCCAGCGGCGACCACGGCAGGATGCCGATGCCCTCGTTCTCGCAGACCGGCACCAGCTCGAACTCGATCTCGCGGGCCAGCAGGTTGTACTGCGGTTGCAGCGTCACCACCGGGGTGAGGTTGAGGTGCTGGGTGAGCAGGGTCGCCTTCTGCAACTGCCAGCCGGTGAAGTTGCTGACCCCGGCGTAGCGGATCTTGCCCGCGCGGACCGCGTCGTCGAAGAACCGCAGCGTCTCCGGCAGCGGGGTCAGCGGATCCCAGGCATGCGCCTGGTACAGGTCGACGGCCTCGACACGGAGCCGCCGCAGGCTGGCGTCCAGGGCGCGGGTGAGGTGCACCCGGGACAGGCCGGCGTCGTTCGCGCCGGGGCCCATCGGGAAGCGGCCCTTGGTGGCGATCACCAGGCGGTCCCGCACGCCCGGCCGTTCCGACAGCCACCGCCCGACGATCTCCTCGGAGATGCCGGCGGAGTAGACGTCAGCGGTGTCGATGAAGGTCCCGCCGGCGTCGACGAAGCGGTCGAGCTGCGCGAAGCTGCCCGCCTCGTCGGTCTCGGCGCCGAAGGTCATCGTGCCCAGACACAGGGTCGACACCACCGTGCCGGTGGCGCCCAGAGTGCGATATCGCATGTCGTCCTTCCGGTCCGAGTGACGAAGCTGATCTTCGCACCCGGCCGGGGCACCTGCACCCGGAGGCTCGCGGGCACCCGCGCGGCGGCCACGGGGGCGATGATGGGCGGGTGAGCGAGTCCGCGATCGGCATCGACCGACCTCACCAACCGGCCCAGCCCTCACCGGGTCGGCCACCGCAGCCCGGCCCGCGCGCGCTCGGCCCGTGGCTGGCGGCCGCGGCGACCAGCCTGACGTTGCTGCTGCTCGCCGGCCGCTACGGCTACCACCGCGACGAGCTGTACTTTTTGCTCGCCGGCCGACACCTCGACTGGGGCTACGTCGACCAGGGTCCGCTGGTTCCGGCGCTGGCCCGGCTGCTCGACACCATCGCGCCGGGCAACCTGGTGCTGCTGCGTACCCCCTCGGCGGTGCTCGCCGGCGTGGCGGTGCTCCTGGTCGCCGCCATCGCCCGGGAGCTGGGCGCCGGCCGGGGCGGGCAGAGTTTCGCGGCGGTGCTCGCCGCGTTGTCCGGCATCGTGCTCGCCGGCGGGCACCTGCTCAGCACCACCACCGTCGACCTGCTGGCCTGGCTGGCCGCGGCCTGGTGCGCGGTACGGCTGCTGCGCACCGGTGACAGCCGCTGGGCGCTCGGTATCGGGCTGGCGCTCGGCGTGGGCATGCTCAACAAGCTGCTGCCCGCCCTGCTGGCCGTGGGTCTCATCGCCGGGGTGCTCATCGCCGGGCCGCGTCGGCTGCTGCGCGACCGGTGGGTGCTCGCCGCCGCCGGGGTCGCCGTGCTGCTGGCCACACCGAACCTGATCTGGCAGGCGACGCACGGCTTCCCGCAGCTCGGAGTGGCGGCCTCCATCTCCGAGGGCGACAGCTCCTACAGCGGTCGCCTCGACGCGTTCGTCCTCCAGTTCGTCATCATCAGCCCGTACGCCGTACCGATCTGGATCGCCGGTCTCGTCGCGCTGCTGCGCCGGCCGGTGTGGCGGGCGTACCGGGCGGTGGGCTGGGCCTGGCTGGTCGTGATCGGCGTCGTGCTGATCGCCGGCGGCAAGGGTTACTACGACGCGCCGCTGCTGCTGGTCCTGACCGCCGCCGGCGCGGTCGTGACGGTGGCGTGGGCCTCGCGCGGGTCGGTCCTGCGCCGTCGGGGACTGCTCGCGGTGGGCGCGGTGCCGTTCCTCCTGCCCACCGTGGTGCTGCTGCTGCCGGTGCTGCCGGCCGAGCGGTTGCCCGGTTTCGTGGTCGACGTCAACTACGACGCCGGTGAGACGATCGGCTGGCCGGCGTTCACCGACTCTCTCGCCGCCGTCCATCGTGGCCTGCCGACGCAGGAGCGTTCGCGAGCGGTCATCCTCACCGGCAACTACGGCGAGGCCGGTGCCGTGGCCCGGTACGGTCCGGCCCGTGGCCTGCCCCGCGCCTATTCGGGGCACAACAGCATGGCCGACTTCGGCCGACCGCCGGCCGACGCGGACGTGGTGGTCGCCGTCGGCTGGGAGCGCCCCGACCGGTTGACCGCCTGGTTCGACGCGTGCGCGCTCGCCGGGCGGGTGGACCAGCGGGTCGAGGTGGACAACGACGAGAACGGCGGCCCGATCTACGTGTGCCGGGGGCTGCGGCGTCCGTGGGCGCAGATCTGGGACACCGAGGTACGCCACACGGGCTGACCCGTGCTCAACCGTCCTTGTCGCCGCCGAGCCAGGCGCTGACGCTGACCAGGGCCTCGGGGCCGGAGTCGACGTCGACGTCGCGGGCCAGGTCGGCGATCGTGACCCCGGCGAGCGCCTGGCGCCACGCGTCCTCCGCCGCCCACATGGCGCGGGCGATCGGGCACGGGCTGGTGCAGGCGGCGGCCGGGGTGGACAGCGGGCCGCGCTGGCGGATCTCCGTGCAGACGAACGTGGGGCCGGGGCCGTCGACGGCCCGGACCACGTCGAGCAGGGTGATGCTCTCCGGAGCGCGGGTCAGCACGTAGCCGCCCGACTTGCCCTGCACGGAGTGGATCAGGCCGGCGCGTGCGAGCGACTGCAACTGCTTGGCGAGGTAGCTGCTGGAGACGTCGTGCAGCTCCGCCAGCTTGGCCGCCGGCACGGGCGCGCTGCTGGCCGACGCCCTCACCGGCGCCGACGCCGTCGTCAACCTGACGAACTCGCCGACCTTCGACGACGCCTCCCCCGCCTTCTTCCAGACGACCATGGACAACCTGCTCGCCGCCGCCACGAACGCGGGCGTGGGCCACGCCGTGGTGCTGTCCATCGTCGGCGTCGACGAGGTGCCCGACCTGGCCTACTACCGCGCCAAGGTCCTGCAGGAGGACCTCCTCAAGGCCGGCCCCATCCCGTACTCGATCGTCCGCGCCACCCAGTTCTTCGAGTTCGTCGACGCGATCCTGTCCTGGACCGCCGACGAGAACACCGTCCGGCTGCCCGCCACCCCAGTGCAGCCGATGGCCGCCGCCGACGTGGCACAGGCCGTCGCCGACGTCAGCATGGGCGCCCCTCTGGGCGGCGTCCGCAACGTCGCCGGCCCGGACGTCTTCGGCCTCGACGACCTGGGGCGGATCACCCTCGCCGCCCACGGCGACCAGCGCACCGTCACCACCGACAACAGCGCCGGCATGTTCGCCGCCGTACCCGGCGACGCCCTCATCGCTCCCGACGGCGCCGTGATCGCCCCCACCGCCTACCGGGACTGGTGCCGGCGGTCGCCCAGCCAGGCGCGCCGATAGCCGCCGCCGGCCGCTCAACCCATGAACCTGTTAGTGCGCTCACGGGTTGAGCGGCCGGTTTGCATCGCTAAGCCCTGCGGCTTTGCCCCGTGGACGGCGCCGAACCGCTGTCCCGCCGCATCGCGTTTCGGCGAGCGAGCGTGGGTTGGGCTGCAGGGGTATTCCGACCAGGGGTGCCCGCAGATGTCGACGATGTGAGGGAGGCAGCAGAGGCAATCGCCGCCATGTGGTCGACCACGCCTGGTGTAACTCGTCCTGCGGCTGCTCGGCCACCACTTCTCTGACGCGCGACCGCGGCGACGCCGGGGGCTTGGAGCAACGTCAGATCGGAGTATCGATGCTCGCGCCGGCTCGGGCCACTGTCCGCGGGCGCCGAAGCCGGAGAGGATCCGTCGACACCGTGTGCGAGGGATTCGCTGGCGGATCTTCCGGTGAGGTTCTCGGCCCGCCTCGGCATGTCTCCATCGAGAGTATGCGCGAGGAATTCGCGGGCAGATTCCCCGGTGAGGTTCTCGACTTTTCTAGGCATGAACTATTTCTCCTCCGACAATCGTGAACGAACCATGCGAGGCCACCTGGCCGCGCCACCATCCGTGCCGGGCCAGCCAGGACGACTGCGGCAGCCGACATGGCAGGAACGGCTCCCGCCCTCTTAAGTTCACGGCAGGGGTACCGCCGGTTCCTGACCTCGGTGGCGACGGCGTGGGTGGGTTCGTGCGCCGGGCCTGAGCAGGCGTATCCGCGACGCGCGGGTACGGTGACATCGTGCTCTCGGCCGTGCGGGGTCTGTCCCGCTACCACACCGAGGAGTCGCTGCGCGCGTACCTGCTGCAACGCGCACACCGCACCGACGGCGGCTGCCTGGTCATCCACGGCTACGGCTCCCGCCGCGGGGTCCACCAGAAGGTCGCCGGCCGGGCCTGGGCGCACATCGCCGCGTACGTGGTCCTGGTCGGCGGGTACGACCCCGCCCTCGACGTCGACCACACCTGCGGCGCCGCGGACTGCATCGAGCCGACACATCTGCGTCAGGTCAGCCGCTCCGAGACCCGCCGCGGCCGCACCCAACGCGCGCAGTGCCGCAACGGCCACGACCGCGAACTCGACGAGAGCACCGGCCGCTACCGCCGGGTCTGCCGGGCGTGCAACCGGGAGGCGCAGCGCCGGTGGCGTGAGCGCGAGGCCGCCGAGGTGGCCCAGGCACGTGCCGCGTACGGCCGCTCGTAGTCGTCAGCCCCGCGGCCGCCACTCGTCGGACAGGACGGCGAAGACAAGCTGGTCCGCCCACTCTCCGTCATACAGGTAGCTCCGCACATGGTGGGCCTCCCGGACGCATCCCGATCCGGGCCATCAGACGGGCTGACGCCTCGTTGCGGGCATGACACCGACCGAAGACCCGGTGCAGCCCGGCCTCGTCGAACCCCCAGTCCACCAGCGCCGTGACCGCCTCCGTGGCCAACCCACGACCGCCGTGGTCGGGGTGGAAGACGTACCCGAGTTCCGCCGTGCGGTCACGCTCGCCGTGCCACACCAGCTCGACGGTCCCGATCACCCCCGTGTCGCCGACCACGGCCACCGTCAGGCAGTCGCCCTCCGCGCGCCACGCGTCCTCACCCGCCATGACGCGCACCGACGCCCGCGACTGCTCCCGGGTACGCGGCTCGGCCCCGAGCATCCAGCGGACGACGTCGCGTCGGCTCTGATACGCGTACACGTCGTCGAGGTCGTCCATCGTGACCGGGCGCAGCGTGAGCCGCTCGGTGCGGATCGGGTAGCTCGGCTGCACCATCAGGCGATCGTAGAGAACCGGACCGACTGGTGCCGAGAATTCAGTGTCGCAGCAGGGCCGTCATCGGGATCGGCTCCATGTGCCCGGTGGGTGGCGCGCCGCGGTGCAGCTGAAGTCCGATGTCAACCACCACGGAACGCTCCAGGGTGGCGACCCGCGTCATCGGTATCCAACGCGCCAGGTCGGTCGTGCCGTCCGTCTCGGGTCGAAGCTCACCGCCCACGATCCGGGACCGATAGAACACGGCCAGCATGTGCAGCTCGACGACGTCGCTGTCGGTGCGCTCGACGTGCCGCGTTCGCGAGTTCACCCCGAGCAGATGCTCGACCCGCGCCTCGTACCCCGTCTCCTCGGCCACCTCCCGCACGACGGCGTCGAACGGATCCTCGGCGTGCTCGACCCCTCCACCGGGCAGCGTCCAATGTCGCCGCGCCCCGTCGGGCGAGACCCAGCGGGCGAGCAGCAGATGCTCATCTCGCAGGCACACCGCGTACGCGGCGACCCGGAACCGTTGCGTGATCACGTCGCTCTCCTGATCCTCTGGGTGCCCGCGCACCTGGTCGTCCGTGCTGGCATCGGCCGGACTACCCTCGCGGACATGTCCGACTCCCGCCTGCTGCGCATCGGCACCCGCAACTCTCCAATGGCCCTCGCCCAGGTCGAGCGGGTCCGCGCGATGCTCGCCGACCGGCACCCCGACGTCACCGTGGACGTGCTGTCGATGTCGACCAGCGGGGACCGGTGGCACGGTGACCTGGCCGCGCTGGGCGGCAAGGGGGCGTTCACCAAGGAGGTCGACGCCGCCCTGATCGCCGGAGACGTGGACATGGTGGTGCACTGCGTCAAGGACATCCCCGGGGACCGACCGGCACCGGCTGACACGGTGATGGCCGCCTACCTGGCCCGCGACGATGTCCGGGACTGCCTCGTGCACCCGGGCGGGCTGCGGATCGACCAACTGCCCGCCGGCACCCGGATCGGCACCTCCGCCGTCCGGCGGGTCGCGCAACTGGCCCTGCACTGGCCGACTCTGGTGCCGGTGTCCATCCGGGGCAACGCGAACAGCAGGCTCGCGAAGCTCGACGCCGGTGACACCTACGACGCGCTGCTGCTCGCGGTCTCCGGGCTGGAGCGGATCGGGCAGGACGCCCGGATCACGCACCCGATCGACGTCGACACGATGGTCCCGGCCGTCGGCTCCGGGACCCTCGTCCTGCAATGCCGGGACGACGACCTCAGCACCCGTGACCTGGCAGCCAGCCTCGACGACCCGCGGGCCCGGCAGGAGACCGTGGCCGAACGGACCATGCTGCACATCCTGCAGGGCAACTGCCACTCCCCGATCGCCGCGCTCGCCCGCACCGAACCCGACGGGCGCCTCGGCCTGCGGGCGAGGGTGCTCGGCCTCGACGGTAGGACGGTGCTCGACGTGCACGAGTGGGCGGCCGACCCGATCACCCTCGGCACCTCCGTCGCCGCGGCCCTGCTCCGGCAGGGCGCCCGCGACCTCCTCGACCCGCCCGCCCACGGGGCCTCCGCGGAAACCCGTTTGGCGGATCACGGCGGCCGCTGCTAGTTTCCGGGAGGCCGTGCGAGAGACCGAGGAGGTGGTACCCGTGAACGTTTCGACATGGGTGCTCCCCTCTGGGGTCACGGTTGGGCGATAGGTCGTCCGGGAGCGCCGTTCACGAGCACTCCCGAAAGGCACGACCATGCGATTCACCACTGAGCGGCGCCTCGATGACGGCGTCCTCGAACGCGAATTCACCCTCGGCGAGATCCCCGGCATCCTGTGGACACCCGCAGCCGCATCCGCACCGGTGCCGCTGATCCTGCTCGGCCACCCCCCGCTCGGGCTGCGCACGATGTACCCCCGTCTGGTGGCCCGGGCCCGGCGCTGCGCGGCGGATGGCTTCGCCGCGGCCACCATCGAGCTTCCCGGTAGCGGTGACCGGCCCCGTTGGGCCGCCGCCGAGCAGGCCCGCGCCGACCTGCGCCGGGCGCTGGAGGCCGGCGAGCCGGTCCGCGACGAGATCATCGACGCCCTCATCCTGCCGCTCGTCGACAAGGCGGTCCCGGAATCGCAGGTTGCCCTGGATGCCCTCCTGACGCTGCCCGAGATCGGCGGCCCGGTCGGGTACTCGGGGGGAGTGATCTCCGTCGGGATCCGGCTTGCGGTGGTCGAGCCGCGCATCGTGGCCGCCGGCTTCTTCGCTGGGAGTTTCGTGCCGCGCGCCATGGTCGAGGAGGCCCACCAGGTCACCATTCCGCTGCATGTCCTGCTGCAGTGGGATGACGAAGGGAACGATCGGCAGGCGGCCCTGGATTTGTTCGACGCCTTCGGCTCCACGGAGAAGACGCTGCACGCCAACATGGGCGGACACACCGGTGTCCCGCAGTTCGCGGGGGAGGACGCGGCCCGGTTCTTCGCCCGGCACCTGCGCTAGCCGCGGGCAGGGGCCGCCGTCAGGCCAGCGCTGGCCGGCGCGCCGCTCTCCGAGGGAAGACGCCGGCCCTCCTCGGTGGCGGTGGCCAGCTCTGCACAACCGCCCCGATCGCGGCGGTGTCGCGAGGCCCAATACATCAGACACAATGCTTACGCACAAGAACTGTCATTATGATGCGCGCACCTTATGCCCGTTTCGTGGCGAGTATTTGTTGGATTAGCGTTACCGATAATCCAATAAATAGCTGATGCTGAAGCCGGTCCTGCCCCGCGCTGCGCTGAGGGCTTCGTCAGGAGCTGACCGAGGAGCGCGCCACGTCCTCGTCACCGAGGTCGGGGTCACGTCGCTGACCAGACGGGACCGTCGACGCAGCCGTAGCAGGACATGACCAGCTCATTGGCCGTGCCGCGGGCGGAGACATAGGCCACCTCCGGGCCCTCGGCGGCGACCGGCGCGGGGAGGCGGGCGGCCCGGGCGCCGTCGGCGGAGAACCAGAGCCGCCAGGAGCGGCCCTCGGTGGCGTGGTAGTCGATGACCGCGGGCTTGTGCGGCCACGCGGACGTCGTTGCGACGCAGGTGGTCACGAACTCGTCGACACCGTCGAGGGCCACCTCGTCCGGCAGCGGCTGCGGGGCACCCACGGCGACCTGGGCGTCGTAGGTGTGCACGGCGACCTGCTGAAGCTGGTGCCGGGCGACGGCAACAGTCGTCTGCGGTGACTGCGACGAACCCCACCACGTCCAGCAACCACGATCCGGGCCGGCCTCCCGCAGCGCGTTCAGCAGCTCCTCCGTCGACGCGGCGAACCAGGCCAGTAGGGCGTCACGCTCCCGGGGCGCCATTGGGGCCGACCAGGCCGGCGGAGCGTCGGCGGGCCCTGCGGCCACGATGGCGGCCCACCTGCGGCGCCCCTCGCCCAGGTGCTGCACCAGGTCGAACAACGTCCACTCAGGGCAGGTCGGCACCCGTACGTCGAGGCTGGGTGCTGCGGCGACCGCCGCCCGGAACGCGGTCGATCGGTCGTCCATCAGCCGCAACAGGTCGGCGAACTCCAGAGACCTTTCCACCGCGGCTTTCTACCACCCCGCTTCGACAACCGGCATCGGGTTTTCCCCACCCAGGGTCTCGTCGCGGCCTGCAGCTGGTAGCGCCCGGGCGGGTCACCGCCGGCCGCCACCGCCTCGACCCGCTCGCGGATCAGTGCTCTGCCCTCGGCGATGAGGGCCCGGTCCCAGGCCCCGCGGTCCTGTTCGTCGAGGGTCACCAACTCCCCGGTACGGGACACCCGCGCCGGCCGCCGGGCGTCCGTGAGGAGCATCAGGGCGAGCAGGCCGGTCACCTCACCGTCGCCCGGGAGGAGAGTGCGGAGCAGGCGGCCGAGCCGGATCGCCTCGTCGGTCAGGTTGACACGCACCGCTTCGCCGCCGGCACTGGCGAGATAGCCCTCATTGAAGACGAGGTAGACGACCGCGAGCACGCCGGCGAGTCGCTTGTGGATGTCGTCGGCCCGGGGCACCCGGTAGGGAATGCGGGCCGCCGTGATCTTTGCCTTGGCGCGGGTGATCCGTCGCGCCATCGTCGTCTCCTGCACCAGGAAGGCGCGGGCGATCTCGGCAACGGTGAGACCGCCGAGCAGACGCAGGGTGAGCGCCACCCGAGCCTCCAGCGCGAGCGCGGGGTGGCAGCAGATGAAGACCAGCCGGAGCCGGTCATCCTCGACCGGACCGGTCGAAACCGGACAGTTGGTGGCGCCGTCGGACGGCCCGGTCTCCTGGACCGCGCACGCCGACCTGGCCGAGGCCGCAGCCATCGCCCTCACCGAGGACGTCCTCGACGGGATCACGGCTGCGCTGACCGCACCGGAGATGCTCGACCTCGCAGCGGTGGCGGGCATCCTCACCGAGATCACCGGACGCGCCATCACCCGAGTGGTCCTCGACGACGAGGAGTGGAAGGCTGCCGCCGTCGCCCGTGGCATGCCCGCGGCGGCAGCCGACTTCACCCTCGGCATGTACCGCGCGGCGCGACGCGGAGAGTTCGCCGTGACGGACCCGACGTTGGAAACCCTCATCGGTCACCGGCCGGCATCCGCCCGCTCGGTGCTGGAGGCCATCGTCGCCCACGCCTGAGGCGTCCCGGCGGTACGTCCCTCGGTTGACCGTCGACCTGGTCGAGGCCCGAACATCGGCGGCATGAACGAGCCGACATCAGACCCGACCATGACCCGCATCGGTGCGGCGGTGCAGCTCGGCCGATCGGGGCAGAAGGCCCTCGCCCGGGACACCCTCACCGCCCTGTGGGACGAGATCGGTGCCGACGGCGACGCCCTGCACCGCTGCACCCTCGCCCACTACCTCGCCGACCTGCAGGACAGCACCGAAGCGGAGTTGAGCTGGGACGAGCGTGCCCTGGCGGCCGCGTCCGACCTGACCGACGAACGGGCTCAGCACCAGCTGTCCTCGCTCCGGGTCCAGGCGTTCCTGCCGTCTCTGCACCTCAACCTGGCCGACTGCCACCGGCGTCTGGGCAACACCGCACTCGCCATCGAGCACCTGTCCCGGGCGCGCGAGCATCTCGGGCATCTGCCGGACGACCCGTACGGCGAGGCGATCCGCACCGCCATCCGCGACTTCCGGGTGGACGACCCGACCGACCTGCGGAGGTAGGGCAGGCCGACCGCGGGCGCGCCGACGCTGAGCTGGGCGCGCCCGCGGACCGAGGCAGGTCAGCGCAGCATCGCCCGGGTCATCCGGCGGGTGGCGACGTACATGGCGATCGAGCCGAACGCGACGAGGTAGACCACCGGGATCAGCAGGTCCCAGCCGAGGTGGCCCAACGCGGGCTCCCGGACCAGCTCGATGCTGTGGTAGAGCGGCAGCGCCCGGATCAGGGGCTGCACCGCCGCCGGATAGACCGACAGGGGGTAGAACGTCGTCGCGAACAGGTACATCGGCAGCATTACGAGCTGGATGTACTGGAAGTCGGGGAAGTCGCGCAGGTACGTCGTGACGGCCAGCCCGCCGGCGGCGAAGGCGTACGCGATCAGCACCGACGCCGGTAGGGCCAGCTGATACACGTCGGCCTCGGCTCGGCGGACCAGCTGCGAGGGTCGAGTCGAATCCAGCGACGGGTACCGCAACGACGTCAGCCGGATCCGGCCGAGATCGATGGCCCGGGCGTACCCGACGAAGTTGTCCAGGTGGGCGCTGGTGATGTGCGCCGGCGCCGTCTCCCGAGCGACCAGGGCGTACCAGAAGTCGAACCTCTCCGCGGGCGGCAACACCGTCGTGTCCACCAGCAGGTTGGGCAACACTCTGCTGACCTCCCTCAGGTCCGAGGGAGGATTCTCGCATGCTTCGATCTGTCCTGCCCAGCACAGCGTTCCCGACGCGTACCGGTGCCACCTCGCGAGTTGGCGGGTGGCAGCGGTGATCGGCGCCGACCTGCTCGCGGCGGCCGACGAGATGACCCGGACGCTGATGCCGCACCGCGAACGAGACTGGTCCGTGCCCGCCGGCACGCTGACGTGGAGCTGCTGGACCACCGCCGCGCACGTCGCGCACGACCTCCTCGCGTACGCGGGCCAGGTCACCGGCCGCCCGGATGACAGCTACCTGCCGTACGACCTGAGGGTCTCCCCCGCCGCGAGCCCGGCGCAGACCCTCGCCGTGGTGCGGGCCTGCGCTGGTCTGCTCGCCGTCGCCGTCGACGCCGCCGGACCGGACGTGCGGGCCTGGCACTACGGCCCCTGCGACCCGGCCGGGTTCGCCGCGATGGGTGTGGCCGAGACCCTGCTGCACACCCACGACATCACCCTCGGCCTCGACGTGCCCTGGCAGCCGCCGCAGCGGCTGAGCGCGCTGGTGCTGCGGAGACTCTTCCCGGACGCCCCGGCCGGGGCGGCTCCCGAGGTGCTGCTCTGGATGACCGGCCGCGGCGAGCTGCCCGGCCGGGCGAGGCGCACATCCTGGACCTGGCGGGCCGCGGTGGACTGACACGCACCGGCGGCGAGGGGGTGGGTGGTTGACCACGAAGAGGAGCACCACCAGGGCCGGCGCGGGCAGGTCCGGCAGCGCCGCCAGCGGGATGAGCGCCGCGCGACCACAGTCGCACGCGATCATCACGCTTCGCCGGGGGAACCGGTCGGCGAGACCGGACAGCAGCGGTCCGCCCGTGAGCCAGGCCAGATAGGAACTGGCGTAGGCGGCCGCCGCCAGTGCGGCCGAGCCGGTTTCGCTGAAGACGAGATACGCCACGGTCACGGCCGTGAGCTGGTCGCCGGCCAGGGACAGCAGGTACGCCCCGAACAGGTGGCGGTATTCGCGCACCGCGAACACCTCGGCGTACGTCGCGGTGCGCTCGGTCACGTCGCCCCGTCTCCTCCCGCGCCGGCTCTCGTCCGGGCGCTCGGCCCAGACCGTAACCGCGTTCGCGCCGTCGGGCGGGCGAGCAGGCGTTCGGAGCTGTTCGGATCCGTTCGCGGCGGGTTCGGACGGCCGGCGGGGAGGTGTCGTGCCGCCCGGCTAACCGGCGTCGAGCGTGTGCCGGTGACCGTCGAGCGGGAAGGGCGGCCGGGCCGGCACGAGCTCCTGGAACACGAAGCCAGACTTCTGTGCCACCCGGCAGGACGCGACATTGTCCACCTGGTGCAGCAGGTCCAGACGCGCCACGTCGGGGAACCGGTCGAACGCCCAGCGACTCAGTGCGGTGACCGCGCGCGGGGCGACACCGCGACCACGTGCCCACGACGCCGTCCAGTAGCCGACCTCCGGGACCGGACGCTGCGGCGTGATCCCCTTGAGCACCACGTTGGCCACCAGCCGGGGCCCGTCGGTCTGCTCCTGGAGCACGGCGAAGGTGTACCGCCGGCCGTCGTCCCAGTCCTGCCGCGCGCGGTCAAGCCACCGTCGTCCCTCGGCGAGGCTGGTCACCGGCACCGAGGTCCACCGGCGCAGCACCGGGTCCCGGTACGCGTCCAGCAGCGCCCGCAGATCATCGTCTTGCCACGGTCGCAGGGTGAGGTCCGGCGTCGCGGAGATGCCCGACGCCCGCAGCTCGATCATCATCCGCACAGTCTGCCGGTGGCGTACCCGACCGGCCAGCCCGCTCAGCGCGGCCGGCGCCGCCACGGCAGCCACCAGGTGCGGCGGGACCGGCGCGGCGTGGCGGCGGCGGTCACCGGCTCGGTCGTGGGGGTGACGGTGCGGGGCGGTGTGTGCTCGGCACGCCAGCGGCGGACCACGTCCTCGGTGTTCACCGGACGCACCGTCACCCGGGGTCCGTCGTCGGGAAAGCGCAGCCACGCCACGATCTGCGCGTTCAGCTGCCCCACGAAGTCGCGGACGGCCTGTTCGGTGGGCAGGTCACGGACCTCGTCGGGGACCTGCTCGACGCGTCGGCGCAATTGCAGCGAGGTGGGCAGCAGCAGGTCGCTGGGCAGTGCCTCGCGCTCCAGGAAGCTCTTGATCCACCACGCCTCGTCGTACGGCATCCCGCGCCCGGGGATCGGCTTGCCCATGCCGGGCAGGTTGTCGAACTCGCCGCGCTGCACGGCGTCCTGGATCTTCGCCTCCACGGACGCTTTCCATGCCTCGGTCACCGTGCGGCACCTCCCTGGCCACCGTAACGCGCCACCTCCGGCCGGCGACGCGTACCCGCAAGGGGTCAGCGCGCCCGCGACGGTGACCATTCCCGCCGCAGGTCCCGGGCTCTCACCGCACCCGAGCGGAGCACGCTGGGCCGCGGGCCACGGCCTGTCGGGTGGCCCTGGGCCGGGATGTTCATCCTGATTGCGGTCGGTGTGGGGACTATCGAACGGAGGACGCGTGATGGTGGGTTCGGGTGCGCTGCTGGGCATCGCGTTGGTGGCTGAAAATGCTCACGCCCGGCCCGACCATGGTCTACCTGGTGTCCCGTTCGGTGGCGCAGGGCCGCCGGGCCGGTCGCCGCGACCTGACCCGACGCTCACCGCCCCCGGTGGCGACGCAGCATCCCGGCGGCCAGCGGCGCGGCGTCCAGGTCGCCGGCGGTGAGCCGGGCGGCGAGGGTACGGCGCACCATCCGGTCGGCCAGCGCCGGCGCGTGCCGGGCCACCGCCATCTCCAGTCGTCCACGCCGGGTGGTCGCCACGTCCCGGGGCGCGCGGCGGGCGGTGGCGGCCCGCAGGATCGCCGTGACCACCCCGTCGACGGGTTCCGGGCGGGACACCCCGCGCAGGGACAGGCCGGCCGCGGCGGTGCTGTCGTGGATCGGGGAGGCGACCATGCTCGGGTAGACGACGCTCACCCCGACGTGGGTGCCCACCTCGTGGCGCAGCGCGTCGGCGTACGCGACCAGGGCCCGCTTGCTGACTCCGTACGCGGCGGCGAGCGGCAGGGGCAGCACCGCCATCCGGCTCGACACGAAGATCACCCGCCCGCGTGCCGCGACCAGCGGGGGCAGCGCGGCGGCGGTGGTCCGCCAGGCGGCGAGCAGGTTGACCTCCAGCTGCTGGCGGACCACCTCGTCGGGCGGCAGTTCGGCGGGCGCGGGGCCGCCGACCCCGGCGTTGTTGATGAGCAGGTCCAGCCCACCGAGCCGCTCGACCGCGGACCGGACCGCCGCGGGCACGGCCGCCGGGTCGGTCAGGTCGCAGCCGAGCACCGGCGGGTCGTCGGCGGGGTGCAGGTCGAGCCCGACGACCCGGGCGCCGCCGGCGCGCAGGGCGGCGCCGAGGTGCCGGCCGAACGTGCCGCTCGCCCCGGTGACCAGCACCCGCCGGCCGGTCAGACCGGTCACCGCCCGGCTCCGGTCGACGCGTTCGGGCGGGCGCGGCGGGCGCCCGAGGCCAGCTCCCGGGTCAGCTCGGCCAGGTAGGCGTCGAAGTCCACCCGCATCGCCGGCCGGCGCTGGCCCCAGCGGGCCGTCGCCGCGCGCAGCTCCGCCCGGCAGGCGGCGCGCTGCCGGGCCGGCTCGGGCAGCGCGTACCGGCCGGCGAGCTGCGCGGCGATCAGTTTGGCCTGCGCCTCCACCAGGGGGAACGCGGAACCGGTGGACTGCATCAGCCCGACGAACGTCAGGCCGGGCGCGTCGGGGTGGAACACGTGCCGGTACAGCGGCACAGTGTCGGCGCCGCCGCCGAGCAGTTCCGGGTCGAGAAACGGGATCTCCACCCGGTAACCGGTGCACCAGACGATCAGGTCGACGTGGTCGCTGCGCCCGTCGGTGAACTCGACCCGGTCGCCGTCGAGCGCGGCGACGCCGGGCCGCGCCTCGATGTCGCCGTGCGTGAGCCGGGACAGCAGCCCGTCGGAGAGCGTCGGATGGTCCTGCAGGAAGCCGTGCGTCGGCGCGGGCAGGCCGTAGCGGGTGGGGCTGCCGACGGTCGCGGTGAGCATCGTCTGACTGATGCGCTGGCGCAGTCGCCACGGCAGCCGGCGGGCCAGCGCGCCGTTGAGGGTGTCCGAGGGGCGGCCCAGCAGGTACTTGGGCACCACCCAGACGCCGCGGCGCAGCGACAGCAGGGTGCGCCCGGCGGCGTACGAGGCGTCGACGGCGATGTCCATCGCGGAGTTGCCACCGCCGACGACCAGGACCCGTTTGCCGGCCAACTGCTCGGGGCCGCGGTAGTCGTGGCTGTGCAGCTGCTCGGCGGTGCAGGTGCCGGCGTACGGCGGGTGGGGCAGCCGGGGCACCCGGTTGTGGCCGTTGGCGACGACGATGGCGTCGACGGTGACCTCGACGGGCCCGTCCGGTCCACTCGCGCGCACCGTCCACCGGCCGGCGGGATCCCGGGTGACCCGCTCGACGGTGTGTCGCAGGCGGATGCTGTCGTGCAGGCCGAAGCGGTCGGCGTAGTCGGCCAGGTAGCCGGCGACGCGACGGTGGTCGGGGTAGTCGGGCCAGTCACCGGGCATCGGGTGGTCGGCGAACTCGGTGCGGCCACGGCTGGTGTTCAGGTGCAGGGTGCGGTACGCGGGCGAGTCGGGCGCGCCGTACACCCACAGGCCGCCGACCTGGTCGGTGGCCTCGAAGCAGACCGTCGGCCGGCCGGCGTCGCGCAGTGCCTTGACGGCGGCCAGCCCGGCCGCGCCGGCGCCGATCACCGCCACCTGAGGTGGTACGCCCATTGCCGCCCCCACTAATCCAACGTCCGATGGATAATCGTCGCGTGGCGTCGGCCCGTCAAGGGGCCGGGGTTCCGTACAGCCCGTCCAGCAGGCGGTGCACGAACACCCGGAACTCGCGCCGTTCCCGGGCGCCCGGCGCTCCGGCGGCCAGCGCCACCACGTGCCCGTGCGTCGCCCACACCAGGCTGCGCACGGTGATGTGCGGGGTCGGCTCGGCCAGCGCGCCGGCCGACGCGGCGGCGGTGAGCAGTTCCGCCACCAGCCGGTAGAGCGGTTCGGCGTAGCGCTGGTCGAGGTCGGCGTGCCGCTGCGGTTCCAGCCAGCGGCGCAGCCACAACGCGGTGGTCTCCGGCCGGTCCTCGAGGAAGTCGACGAAGACGTCGACCAGATCGTGCAGGGCCCGTCGCGCGGCGTCCGGGCCGGCGTCCAACGCGCGGTGGGCCTGCTCGGCCGCCTCGGTCAGCACCTCCCGTTCGGCGGCGAACACCCGCGCGAAGCAGGCGTCGTAGAGCGCTGCCTTCGTACCCGTGTGGTGGGCGACCGTGGCCACGTCGACGCCGGCGGCGGCGGCGACCTCCCGCAGCCCGACGGCGTCGAAGCCGCGTTCGGCGAACAGCGCGGTGGCCGCGTTGAGCACGACCTCGCGCGTCGGTCGGGTCTCGTCGCGCCGGGGCCGACCGGGACGGCGACGGGGCATGGTCATGGCCGCCATTCTGCCCCTAGAATCCAGCAACCGTTGGATTGCGGAGAGGAAGCGGCGATGACCGGGCTCGACCGGCGGCCCGCGGCCGCCACCGACACGCGGCTGCCCCGTGGCCCCCTGGCGGGGTTCGCCGCCGGCTCGATCGGCATGGGCGTCTGGGTGACCGTGCCCGGCCTGCTGCTGCTCTACTTCCTGACCGACGTGCTGGCCGTCGGGCCGTGGCTGGCCGGCCTCGCGCTGCTGTTGCCGAAGATCGCCGACGTGCTGCTGCACCCGTGGGTCGGGCACCGCGCCGACGTCGAACAGGCCCGCCGGGGCGACCGGCGGCGGTTGCTGCTGCTCGGCTGCGTGTTGCCGGTCGTGTTCGCCGCGCTGTTCGCGGTGCCCGGCGGCCTGACCGGCGCGTCGGCCGCCGGGTGGGTGGCGGTGTTCTTCGTCGCCGGCAACCTGCTCTTCGCCGCCTACCAGGTCCCCTACCTGTCCACCCCGGCCGACCTGCGGATCGGCTACCACGAACGCACCCGGCTGATGGCGTTCCGGATGGTCGTGCTGACCCTGGGCATCCTGCTCTCCGGGCTGCTGGCCCCGCTGCTCACCGGCGGGGACGCCGCGACCCGCGCCGGATACCAGCGGATGGGGCTGGTCCTCGCCGTCGGGATGCTGGTCGCCATGCTGATCGGCGTGGCCGGCATCGCCCGGCTGCGCGCCGGGGCGGCGGACCCCGCCCCAGCGGGGCACGGCGGGTGGCTGGCGCTGCGCACGGCGCTGCGCGACCGGCAGTTCCGCTGGCTCGTCGCCGCCTACCTGGCCATGTCCACCACCACCCACCTGGTGCTGGCCGGGGTGCCCTACTACGCCGAGTACGAGTTGCGCGCGCCCGGACTGACCACGGTGCTGGTGGCCGCGTTCGTCGCCCCGGCGCTGCTGGTCACCCCGGGGTGGCTGGTGCTGGCCCGCCGCGTCGGCAAGCAGCGGGCGCTGCTCGGCGCGCAGGGCGCGTTCGCGCTCGGCTCGGTGGTGCTGGCGGTGGGCCGCCCGGCCGGGCTGGCGGTGCTCATCGGCGCCGTGGCGGTGCTCGGGGTGGCCTTCGCCGGCATGCAGCTGCTGCCGTTCTCGATGCTGCCCGACGTGATCCGCGCCGCCGATGCCAGCGCCGCCGAGCCGGGCGCGACCGGCGCGGGCACCTACACCGGGGTGTGGACGGCCACCGAGGCGACCGGCGCGGCCCTGGGCCCGTACGCGTACGCCCTGTGCCTGACCATCGGCGGTTTCGTGGCCTCGACGGCCGGTGAGTCCCCGGCGCAGCCGGACGCGGCACTCGCGGCGGTCCGCTACGGGTTCGGCCTGCTACCGGCGGTGGCGATGCTCGCCGCGCTGCTGCTGCAACGCCGCTACACCCTGGACGCGACGGCCCGGGCCACCAGCTGAACGGCCGGCACTAGACTTCGCCCTCGATGGACGCGCAGCTCACCCCCGCCGAGACCCGTCCGTGTGCCCACTGTGGACGGCCGGTGCCGCAGCGTGTCGGCGCCGGTCGGCCGTTTCGCTACTGCCGGGACAACGACGGCGCCTGCCAACGGGCGTCGCGCAACAGCCGGATGCGCCACCGCAACGCCCCCGGCCTGCCCGGGCAGGTGGCCCGCACGTGGGAGGCCGTGGACCGGCTCGACCAGATCGTCGAGACGTTGACCGAGGCGCTGCACGCCGAACTGTCCCCGGTGGGGGTGCAGCGACAACTCGCACAGGCCCGCGCCGAGGCGACCACCGAGATCGCGGCGGCGCAGACCGAACGCGACGAGGCCCGCGACGACGCCGAGACCGCCGCGGCCGACGCGGCGCGGGCGCGGGAGCAGGCCCGTACCGCCCGGGTCGAGGCCGACGACGCCCGCCAGCGCGCCGAGCGGGCCGGGCAGCAGGTCACCGCCGCCGACGAGCGGGCCCGGCTCGCCGAGGCGGCCCGGGACGAGGCCCGCCGCGACGCCAGCGCGGCGCAGGCGCTGCGCGCCCAGGCCGAACACGACCGGGACCAGGCCCGCCGCGACGCGGACGAGCTGCGGGTGGCACGCGACGCGGAGCGGCAGCGGGCGGCCGACCTGACGGTGGAGCGCGACGCGGCGCGCGCCGACGCGCAGCGGGCCACCCGGGCCGCCGCCGAGGCCACCGAGCGGGCCGGGCGGTGGCAGACCGAGGTGCAGGACGTCCGGCGCCAGATCGACCAGGCCCGCGCCGACGCCGCGCGGACCCGCGCCGAGGCCGCCGACGCGGCCCGCGCCCGCGAGCAGGCCGAACGCGCCCGTGACCGCGCGCAGGTCGCCGCCGACCAGGCCGACACGGCCCGTCAGGAGGCCGCCGAACTGGCCGTGCGGCTGCGCGCGGAGCTGACCGCCACCCTCGCGCACCGCGACGCGCTGACCGCCGAGCTGACCGCCGCCCGGCACGCCGCGGCCACCGCCGAGGGCCAGGTCAGCACCCTGACGGTACGACTGGACGCCGCCGAAGCCGACCGGGACGTGGCCCAGCGGCGGGTGGCGCAGCTCGGTGACCAGGTCAGCGACCTGGCGCTGGCGTTGGCCCGCCTCGGCGCCGCCACGCCCGACGACGCCACCGGCTGACCGCCGGGCCGGTCAGTGGATGCCGGCCATCAACGCGCGGATGTGTCGGGCGAACATCACCGCGCCCACCCCGAACGCCACCGACGCCAGGCCGAAGGTGAGGAAGTAGGTCGACTCGGACCAGGTCTGCGCGAGCCGGGCCACCTGACCGCCGATGGCGTCGCCGACGGCGGTGGCGAGGAACCACAGCCCGAGCATCTGACTGGCGTACTTCACCGGCGCGAGCTTCGTGGTGGCGGACAGGCCGACGGGGCTCAGCGACAGCTCACCGGCGACCTGGATGGCGTACACCGCGACCAGCCACCACGGTGACACCCGCTCGCCGCCGACGGCGGCCTGCGCCGCGGCGGCCATCAGCACGAACGACAGGCCGTTGAGGATGAGCCCGACGGCGAACTTCACCGGGGTGGACACCCGGTTGCCGGCGCGCAGCCACAGCAGCGCGAACAGCGGCGCGCCGATGATGATCAGGATCGGGTTGACCGACTGCAACCACGACGCGGGGAAGGTGAACCCGGCGACGTCCCGGTCTGTGCGGTCGGCGGCGAAGATGTTCAGCACCGAGCCGGCCTGGTCGTAGATCAGCCAGAACGCGGCGGCGAACACGAACAGCCACAGGTACGCCCTCATCCGCAGACGTTCGGTCGTGCTGAGCTCCCGGTCGGTCATGATCCGGGCGAAGTAGCCGATGGCGACGAGCACGGTGACCGCGGTGAGCACGTTCACCACCGTGTTGACGGTGAACAGCTCGAGCAGGGCGAGGACGGCCACGACGACGAGCAGCGCCACCAGCGCCAGGCCGGCCTGGGTCAGCGCCCGCCGGCGGTCGGCGCCGAGCAGCGGGTCGGCCGGCCGGTCCCCCGTGTCGCCCAGGTTGCGCCGGCCCAGCACGTACTGGATCACGCCGGCGGTCATGCCGACCGCGGCCACGGCGAACCCCAGATGCCAGTTGATCTTTTCGCCGAGGAAGCCGGTGATCAGTGGGGCGAGGAACGCGCCCAGGTTGATGCCCATGTAGAAGATCGAGAAGCCGGCGTCGCGGCGCGGGGAGTCCCGGTCGTACAGGGCGCCGACCATCGTGGAGATGTTCGGTTTGAGCAGCCCGGTGCCCAGCACGATGAGCGTCATCCCGGCGAACACGCTCCACCGCACCGGCACCGCCATCACGTAGTGCCCGGCGGCGATCACCACCCCGCCCCACAGCACGCTGCGGCGGGCGCCGATCAACCGGTCGGCGACCCACCCGCCGGGCAGCGCCAGCAGGTACACCATCGCGTTGTACGTGCCGTAGACCGCGTTGGCGCTGGCCTCGCCCAGCCCCAACCCGTCGTCGGAGACCTCGGCCGTGAGATACAGCACGAGGATCGCCCGCATCCCGTAGAAGCTGAACCGCTCCCACATCTCGGTGAGGAAGAGCGTCGCCAGGGCCCGGGGATGCCCGAAGAACGTGCGCCCGGTTGCGGCTCGGCGTTCGACCGGGACGTCCTGGGCCATCGCAACCTCCACTGCGCTCGGGCGGTTAACATCCCCGGTGGCAGCCGAAACACTCCACCAACGCGACCCGCCCGGGGATCACCTGGCCGGGTGGCCGCCCCGGCCGGCTACCCTTGGTCGCGGCCCACCCGTGGACGCCTCACGCCCTCGGGCGGGAATGGGGCGACGGGCACGCACCGTTACACCCAGAAGACCAGCACCACGAACGAGGGGAAGTCGATCATGGGCGAGCGTATGCTGCGCGGAAGCCGCCTGGGCGCGGTCAGCTACGAATCCGACCGCAACACGGAGCTCGCGCCGCGTCAGACCCGCGAGTACCTCTGTGCCAAGGGCCACCAGTTCGAGGTGCCGTTCGCCGTCGACGCCGAGGTCCCGACGACCTGGGAATGCAAGTTCGACGGCAGCGTCGCCCGACTCGTCGACGGCAGCGAGCCGGAGCAGAAGAAGGCCAAGCCGCCGCGTACCCACTGGGACATGCTGCTGGAGCGGCGCTCGATCGCCGAGCTCGAGGACATCCTCGCCGAACGGCTCCAGGAGGTTCGTACCCGTCGCGGCCGCGCCTGAGCCGCACACCGCACGACACGGCGCCCCCGGGGTTCTCCCCGGGGGCGCCGTCGTGTCGTAGCGTCAGTTGCGGCCAGGCTCGATGATCTCGCCCTCGATGGCCCCGCCACCGTCGACGACCACCGGCTGCTGCGGCTGCGCGCTCGGCGTCGGCTGCGGTGCACCCTGGCGCACCCGCACCGTCCGCGGCCCGAACAGGTCACCGGCGACCATCGACGACACCCGCCGCTCGGCGGTGCGTTGCACCCCGCAACGGGCCAACCGTCGCAGCGGCGGCACCATCAGCAGCAACCCGACCAGACCGCTGACCAGGCCCGGCACCGCCAGCAGCAGCGCACCGGCCAACCCGACGAGCCCGTCGGTCACCTGCCGCCCCGGTGGCTGCCCGGCCGCAGCGGCGGAACGGAACCCCCGCCAGGCGCGCATGCCCTCGCGGCGCAGCAGCACCAGCCCCAGCAGCGACGCGGCGAACACCAACAGCACCGCCGCGCCGAACCCCAGCGCCCGCCCCACCGCGACGAACACCGCCAGCTCCAGCACCACCGTCAGCAGCAGGGCCAACGGCACGAACCTCAGTCCTCGGCGCATCTCACCTCATCGCCATTCCCGCGACACCATGGGCGTGTCCCGCCCATCCAGCATGACACGGCCGCGCTCACGGCCACCGCACCTGACCGGTGGGGGTGCCGTTGAGGCCGCGGCGTACCGCCTGGCGCCGGTCCTGCACGCCCCACGTGGTGATCCGCCACAACGCCTCGGCCACGATGCGCGGGCTCATCTTGCTGTCCCCGCGTTCCCGTTCGGCGAACGTGATCGGCACCTCCACGATCCGCACGCCGGCCTGATGCGCCAGCCGGGACAGCTCCACCTGGAACGAGTAGCCCTGGGAGCACACCGAATCCAGGTCGATGGCGTCCAACGCGCTGATCCGGTACACCCGGTAGCCGCCGGTCGCGTCGGACATCGGCATGCCCAGGGCCAGCCGCGCGTACAGGTTGCCGCAGCGCGACAGCAGCAGCCGCCGCAGCGGCCAGTTCACCACCCGCGCGCCGCTGGTCCACCGTGACCCGATCACCACGTCGGCGTCTCGGGCGGCCGTCAGCAGCGCCGGCAGGTCCTCCGGGGCGTGCGAACCGTCGGCGTCCATCTCCACGACCGCGTCGTAGCCGCGCTCCCGCGCCCACCCGAACCCGGCCAGGTAGGCGGCGCCGAGGCCCTGCTTGCCCTCGCGGTGCAGCACCTGCACGTGCGCGTCGCCGTCGGCGAGGGCGTCGGCGATCGCGCCGGTGCCGTCGGGGCTGTTGTCGTCGGCGATGAGGATCTGCACGGCCGGGGCGGCCCGGCGGACCCGCCCCACGATCGCGGCGACGTTGTCGGCCTCGTTGTAGGTGGGGATCACCACCAGCACCCGGCCCACGCCGGGCACCTCGTCGGGACGCCGGATCGTATCGGTCGCCTGGATCACGGTTCCTCCGCTCCCGCCGGCGTACCGGCTGCTGCTATCCGGGCATGACCCGCTGCCGCCGGCGCAGCACGGCCGCGCCGACCAGGGCCGCCGCGGCCAGCCCGGCGAGCGCCACCTCCGGCCACCAGCCGAGGCGGGTGGCGAGGGTACGTCCGCCGTCGAGCCGCATCTGCCGCACCACGACCTCCCGGGTGTTGAACCCGGTGGCATCGCTTACCCGCCCGTCCGGGGCGACGAACCCGGACACCCCGACCGTGGAGGCCATCAACGCCGGCCGGCCGTGCTCCACCGCCCGCAGCCGCACCATCGCCAGCTGCTGGCGGGCCTCAGCCACGTTGAAGGTGGCGTTGTTGGTCTGCACGACGAGCAGCTGGGCGCCGCCGGTGACGGTGTCGCGGACCACCTCGTCGTAGGCGACCTCGAAGCAGATCACGTCGCCGAGCACCGTCGGGCCGGCGCGTACCACGCCCGGGGTGCTGCCGGCCACGAAGTCCGACCGGATCAGGTCGACCTTGTCGCTGACCATCCGTGCCACGTCGCGCAGCGGCACGTACTCGGCGAACGGCACCGGGTGGCGTTTGGCGTACAGCTGGCCCAGGTCAGGGCCGGTGCCGGGCCGCCACAGGATGCCCACGTTGCGGACCTGACCGGCGCCGGGGCCCTGCAGGACCGCGCCGACGAGGATCGGCGCGCGGACCGCGTCGGCCGCCTGCGAGATCCGCGCCCCGGCGGTGGGGTTGCGCAGCGGGTCGATGTCGCTGGAGTTCTCCGGCCACACCACCAGGTCGGGTTGGCGTTGCACGCCGGCGGTGACCTGCGCGGCCAGCAGGAGCGTGGCGTCGACGTGGTTGTTGAGCACCGCCTGGCGTTGCGCGTTGAAGTCCAGGCCCAGGCGCGGCACATTGCCCTGCACGATCGCCACGGTGACCGTGTCGCCGCCGCCCGTGACGGCGACCGGCACGAGCAGGCTCGCGGCGGTCAGCGCCACCGCCAGGGCGGCCGGTGCGGCCACCGGCGCCCACCGGGCGGCCGACGGGCCGTCGCTGCGCGCGGTGGTGCGGGCGGCGACCCAGCCCCGCCAGACGGCCGTGACGAGCAGACCACCGACGAGGGCCACCGCGAAGGTGACCAGCGGCGCGCCACCGAGCGCGGCCAGGCGCAGCAGCGGCGACGAGTCCTGGCTGAACGCCAGCCGGCCCCACGGGAACCCCCCGAACGGGGTGCGGTCGCGCAGCGCCTCCTGCCCCACCCACAGCAGGCCGGTCAGCGCCGGCCACGCCCAGCGGCCGCGGTCGGCCAGCGGCGACACCCAGGCGGTGGCCATGCCCAGCAGCGCCAGGTAGCCGGCCTGCAACAGGGACAGCAGCACCCACGGCAGGTAGCCGGTGTGCAGGTTCGTCCAGGCCAGCAGCGGCGCGAACAACGCCACGCCGGTGAGGAAGCCCAGGCCGGCGCCGGCGCGCAACCGTCGGCGGTGCGCCGCGGCGGCCAGCAACGCCACGCCCACCGGCGCGAGCGGCCACACCCCGTACGGCGGGAACGCCACCAGCAGGGCCAGCCCGGCGGCGACCGCCATCAGCGCGGCGGCCGGCAACGGCAGCGGCGCGGCGGCGACCACCGGACGGGTCGACGCCTGCGGGGTGTGGGTCTCGTCCCGGTCCAGCGTCGTCACCGCAGCTTCACCTCGATCACCCGGCGAAGGCTACCTGGCCGGCGGTGGTGTCGGCCGCATCGGGCCGTGAGGGACGATCCGCCCGGCGGACATGAAATCGGGGCGCGGCTCGCGCCGCGCCCCGATGCTCCCAGGCCCTCCCCGGCCGGTGTGGCGAGGATGTGGCACGCCGACCTTCGGACCGACCGGACGCGGACTGGCTGCCCCCGCCGGGCCGTTGTCTACTGGCCGTGCACCTCACCCTGCCCGTACACCGGTAACCGCGACCGGTTCGCGCCGCCCCGCCGACCCCCGCCCGCTGGACCTGGCCGCCGCGACGATGACGCTCAAAAATGTCGCTCGGCCAGCGGACGAAGGGACGAAGCGAACAACAGCCGCTTCCCGTGGTAGGACTCAAAGACGGTACGTGCTGCACCCCGTCTCCTGTCAACCCACGCCGGCCTGTCGTGTGTTCCGACACGGCGTGTCGGGTCGGCACGTCTCAATGCGTACGCAGATGGTGGCGCAGCAGAGTCCCCGCCGCCGCCCGGTGTTCATCGGCGAGCAGCCCAGCGGCGGCCAGCACGTAGTCGACGTCCACCACCGCGTCCGCGGCGCGGGGCAGCGGCCACCCGCCGGCGTAGTCGCCGAGGACGGCCGCCAGCACCCGCCCGGCCGCGTCCGGCGGCGCGTGCCGCAGCACCCCGCCGGAGCCCACCATCAGCCGCACGTCGCGCAGGTCCCGTCCGGCGCGTTCCCCGGTGGCGGCGCCGCGGGCGTGCCGGCGCAGCGCCACCGTCGCCGCGAGGGCCGCGATGCGGGCGTCCACGGCCCGTTCGGCGTCATCGACGGCGAGGAACCCCGGGTCGGTGCCGCGGCGTGCCGCGGCGGCGGCGAGGATCTCGGCTTCACCGGCGGCGAGCAGCCGCTCCTCGGCGGCGGCGCGCACCACCCCAGGCGCGCTCCACCGCATCCCCAGGTCACCCTCCACGGTGCGGGCCCGCCACAGGCTGCCGGCGACCTCCCGGCCCGGCCCGGTGGCCCGCTCGTCGGGGGTGAGCACCGAGTACACGTCGGTGGTGGCGCCACCCACGTCGACGACGGCGAGGTCCCCGCCGATGGTGTCGGCGAGCACCTCCACGCCGGTGAGGACCGCGTCGGGGGTGGCCGCGCGCACCAGCCGCGCGAACCGGCCGCCCTTCGACAGCCGCTTACCGCCGATGACGTGGCGCAGGAACACCGCCCGGATCGCGGCGCGCGCCGAATCCGGGGCGAGCAGCCCGATGCGGGGCAGCACGTTGTCCGCGCCGGTCACCGGCACCCCGGCGGCCTCCAGCAGCCCGGTCAGCTCCGCCCGCACGTCGGCGTTGCCCGCGTACACCACCGGGATCCGCCAGCGGGCCCGCGCCAGCCGGGTCGCGTTGTGGGTGATCGTGTCGGCGTCACCGCCGTCGGTGCCGCCGACGAGCAGCACCACGTCGCATCGGGCGGCCCGCAGCGCCGTCAGGTCCGCCGCGCCGAGCCGCCCGGCGGCGGTGTGCACCACGTGGGCGCCGGCGGACAACCCGACCCGCCGACCCGCCTGCGCGGTGACCAGCGGCTCGTAGCCGATCACGGCCAGCCGCAGCCCACCGCCGGCCGACGAGCACACGTACCACGGCACGTCGCGGACCCCGAGCCCGGCGGTGGCCGCCGTGACCGCGGCGTCCAGGCCGTGCAGCACGTCGCTGCCGACCGTGGTGGGCGCGGCCGCCGCGCCGACGAGGACACCGGCGGCCACGTCCACCACGGCCACCTTCGTGTACGTGGAGCCGACGTCGGCGCAGACCGCCAGGGTCACGAGTTTCCCTGTTCGCGACTGCGGGGCTCGCAACCCCGGCTCACTCCTCGCGACTCACGCTGGCGGCGGGAACGACCACGGTGCCGGTCGCGGTGACCGCCACGATCGGCGGGTCGAGGACCTCGGCGGCGGACTCGGAGCGGTCCGGGCGGCCCCGGCACACCACCGCGCAGCTCAGCTCCAGGGTGCGGCTGCGGGCACCCACCCGCGACACCTGGGCGGTCACCTCCACCACGTCGCCGGCGCGGATAGGCGCGGTGAACCGCACGTCGGAGTACCCGGCGAACAGTCCCTCGTCACCATCGGTGCGGATGCACACCTCGGTGGCGACGTCGCCGAACAGCCCGAGGGCGTACGCCCCGTCGACGAGGTTGCCGGCGTAGTGGGCGTGCGCGTACGGCACGTAGCGCCGGTGCGTCACCGTCAACCCGAGCCTTGCGTCGGTCATGCCATCGCCTTCCGCTGCGTGATCAGGGCGTGCACCAGGTAGCTGGCGACCTCGCCGGGCGTGGTGCCCCGGCCGAAGATCCGGTCCACGCCCAACTCGTCGGTCATCGTCTCGTCGAAGCGGGGACCGCCGACGATCAGCAGCGGACGCCGTCCCGCCGGCATCGCCTCACGGAACGCCGCGGACATCTCCCGGGTGTTGTGCAGGTGCGCGTCGCGTTGGGTGACGACCTGGGAGACGAGCACCGCGTCGGCCTTCTCCGCCCGGGCGGCCTCCACCAGCTCCGGCACGCTCACCTGCGCGCCCAGGTTGGTGACCTTCAACTCCCGGTAGTACTCCAGGCCCTTCTCCCCCGCGATGCCCTTAACGTTGAGGATCGCGTCGATGCCCACGGTGTGCGCGTCGGTGCCGATGCACGCCCCGACCACGGACAGCTTGCGCCGCAGCCGCTGCTTGACCACCGTGTTGACCTCCTTGGCCGACAGCAGCGCGAAGTCGCGTTCCACCACCTGCACCGCGTCGAGGTCGACCAGGTGGTTGACCCGCCCGTACACGACGAAGAAGGTGAACCCGTCGCCCATCGGCTTGGCGTGCACCACCATCGCCGGGTCGATGCCCATCTTGTTGGCCAACTGCACCGCCGCGCCCTCGGCCCGCTTGTCGTGCGCCACCGGCAGCGTGAACGACACCTGCACCATCCCGTCGCCGGTGGTGTCCCCGTACGGCCGCACGATCTGCCCACTCACGCCGCCGCCTCCAGGATGTCGGTGGCCGGGTTGCAGTAGTCGGCCTCGTGCGCGGCGACCCCGTCGAGGCCCTTGCCCCGGTCCGCCGGCCGCTTCATGATCCCGAACGTGCCCTCGGCGATGGCGGTGAGCAGCGTCTGCTCCCCGATGCGCTCCAGCAGGTCCAACGCCTCACCGAGGACCTGGTTGGCGCGGCGGCGGATGAACCCGCCGGGCGCGGGCACGAAGTCCTCGTGCAGCCCACCGGCCGCGCCCAGCACGTAGCGCACGTTCTGCAGGGCGATGTCGCGGTCGGACAGCCACGGCGTCACCACCGCCTCGGTCATCATCCCCACCAGCAGGATGCCCTGCCCGGTGAGCGTGCCCGCCAGGTTGAAGAACCCGTCGAGCAGGTTGCCCCGGAACACGTCACCGGTCATGTGCTTCGTCGGCGGCATCCACTTCAGCGGCGCGTCCGGGAACAACTCCCGCGCCAGCAGGGCGTGCGCCAGCTCCAACCGGAACGACTCCGGCACCTCCGGGTTGATCTCGAACGCGTGCCCGAGCCCCAACTGCCAGTCGGCCAGGCCCGCCTCGTGCGCGAAGAACTCGTTGAGCAGCTGCGACACCGTCACCGTGTGCGCCTCGTCGACGGCGTCGGCGGTGGTCAGGTAGTTGTCCTCACCGGTGTTGATGATGATCCCGGCGCGGGCGTGCACCTGCCGGGAGAACCGCTGGTCGACGAACGTGCGCACCGGGTTGATGTCGCGGAACAGGATCCCGTACATCGAGTCGTTGAGCATCATGTCGAGGCGTTCCAAACCGGCCAGGGTCGCCATCTCCGGCATGCACAGCCCCGACGCGTAGTTGGTCAACCGCACGTAGCGGCCCAACTCCTTCGACGACTCGTCCAGCGCGGCGCGCATCAGCCGGAAGTTCTCCTGCGTGGCGTACGTGCCGGCGAACCCCTCCCGCGTCGCGCCCTCGGGCACGTAGTCCAGCAGCGACTGCCCCGTGGAGCGGATCACCGCGATCACGTCCGCGCCGGCGCGCGCCGCCGCCTGCGCCTGCGGAACGTCCTCGTAGATGTCCCCGGTCGCGACGATCAGGTAGATCCACGGCCGCTGCCGCGGGTCACCGTGGCGCGTGACGAGCCGGTCCCGCTCGGCGCGCCGACGGTCGATGCGCCGCACACCCGCGCCGACGGCCCTGCGGGCCGCCGAGCGGGCCGCCGTCGCCGCCCGTCCGGTGGGCAGCGCGAAGCGCACCGACCCGGCGGCGGCCTTCTGCGCCAGCAACGTCACGTCGGTGATGCCCTCGCGGGCGAGGGCATCGAACACCGGCACCGCCACCCCGTGACCCAACCCGACGTCCGCGACGACCGCGTCGACGAGCCGGTTCACCCACGGAATGCCGTCCGGGTCGGCGCCGGTCACCCCGGCCAGCCGCAACACCGCCCGCTCCACCGACACGGTGGTGTGGCTGCGCGCCAGGTCCACCACCGGCTGGCCGGCCCGCCGCGCCAACTCCCGCGCCCGCGCCACCAACACCGGGTCAAGATCAAGCTTGCCGGTCACGCCGTCGCCCCCGCCACACCGCTCGTCCGCTCGTTCACGACGACCCTTCCTCGTAGATGACCTCACCGCGCAGCACCAGACGCCGGCACACCGGCAGCGGCGTCGGATCGTCCGGACCCCGCACCTCCGGGTCCTCGGCGAGCAGCACCGGCAGGCCCCGCTCCACCCCCGCCGGCGTCGACCACACCGCGAACGTCGCCGGCGCGCCCAGGGCCAGGACACCCTCGACGTCCAGGTGCACCGCCCGCCACCCACCGCGGGTGTGCGCGGCGAACGCCGCCCGCACACTCATCCGCTGCGCCGGGTTGTGGTGCGCCGCGGCGGCCCGCACCGAACCCCACGGGTCCAGCGGCGTCACCGGCGAATCCGACCCGAACGCCAACGCCACCCCGACCGAGTGCATCGCACCCATCGGGTTGGACTCCAACGACCGGTCCAGACCCAACCGCGACTCGTACATCCGGCCCGCG
The DNA here is from genome assembly GCF_029626045.1 of Micromonospora sp. WMMD710. Classification (NCBI taxonomy): domain Bacteria; kingdom Bacillati; phylum Actinomycetota; class Actinomycetes; order Micromonosporales; family Micromonosporaceae; genus Micromonospora; species Micromonospora sp. WMMD710. The sequence continues at coordinate 1,989,670 of NZ_JARUBD010000001.1, forward strand.
CCGCCCCACAACCGGTCGAACGCCGGCTGCATGCTCGCCACGATCCCGTACTCCACGAACCGGGCGATCATCGCCTTGCTCATGATCTCCGCGTGCTCGACGCGGTGCCGCGCCGCGCGTAGCCGCTCCACACCCACCGTGCGGGCGGCCTGCGCGAACCCGTCGAGGACGGTGCCGATCGCCGCGTCACCGATCGCGTGGAACCCGCCCTGCAGGCCGTGCGCCGCACAGTCCAGCAGATGATCGCGCACCTGCTGGACCGTCAGGTAACCGTGCCCGCAGCCGTCCCCGTCACCGTACGGCTGCGACACGTGCGCCGTGCGTGACCCCAACGCCCCGTCGGCGAACAGGTCACCACCGGCGCCCACCGCACCCAGCTCCCGGGCCCGCGCCGCGCCGCCCAGCTCACCCCAGTACCCGTACACCTCCGGCAGCCCGGCGCCGGAGATGCCCAGCAGGCCGGTGAAGTCCTCCTCGTCGGAGATCTCCGGGCCACCGCACTCGTGCACCGCCGCGATGCCCAGCGACGCCGCGTGCGCCAGGGCCACCCGCTGCGCGGCGACCCGCTGCGCCCGACTCACCGACGCCTGCGCCGCGGCCCGCACCACGTGGTGCGCGTCGCGCCGCAACCAGCCCGACGCGTCGAACCCCGCCGCCCGCGCCGCCTGCGGACACGCCGCCAGCAGCGCCGACGACACCAGCGCCGAGTGGATCGACGCCTGCGACAGGTACACCCGCCGGCCCCCGGCCGCCCGGTCCAACGCCGCCGCGTCCGGCAACGCCGGATCCGGCCAACCCGACTCGTCCCAGCCGTGCCCCAGCACCACCGCGTCCGCCGGCAGACCCGCCGCGAACCCCGCCACCGCGTCGAGCAGCTGCCCGGCCGAGCGCACCGCGGACAACTCCAGCCCGGACAACGTCAACCCGGTGTCGGTGGCGTGCACGTGCGCGTCCACGAACGCCGGCGTCACCAGCGCCCCGTCCAGGTCCACCACCCTGTCCGCCGGCGGCGCGTCACCGTCGGTCCCCAACCAGGTGATCCGCCCACCGGACACCAGCAGCGCGGTCGCGCTCGGGTCGGCGGGGCAGTGCAGCACGCCGCCGCGGTACAACGTCGAGGGGTTCGTCATGGCCTCAGTCTGCCGCGACCCGCGCCGCGAACAGCTGACGCACCCCCGGCTCGGCGCGCAGCAGCCCCAACGCCAACTCCGCGTGCCCCGGCACGTACCCGTTGCCGACCAGCATCGTCACGTCCGCCGCCAGCCCCTCCGCGCCCAGCGCCGCCGCGGAGAAACTCGTCGCCATCGAGAAGAAGACCACCGTGCCGCCGTCCGCGGTGGCCAGGACCGCGCCGTGCTCGCAGCCGGGCACGTCCACGCACACCACCGTGACGTCGGCCGGGGCGCCCAGCGCCGTGGTCACCGCCGTGGACAGCCCCACCGGGTCGCGCGCGTCGGCCAGCGCCACCACCGAGGCCAGACCGGCGGCCGTCAGCGCGTCGCGCTCCGCGGCCACCGGCACCACCCCGACGGTACGAGCGGCGCCCGCGCGCCGCGCCGCGGCGAGGGACAGCGATCCGCTCTTGCCGGCCCCGCCGATCACCGCGACCCGCACCGGCGTCGGATCATCGGTACGCCGACGGTCCTCGACGTAGCGCGACACCACCCGGGCGGTCAGCGCGGGTGCCCCGCACACGTCCAGCACGGCGAGGGACAACTGCGGGTCCTCGTCGTCGGGCAGCACCGCGGCGATGGAACGGGCGAACAGGATCGCCCACCCGTCGCACGGCACCTGCTCGCTGCGCCCGTCCCAGCGCGCCAGCCCGTCGGTGATCACCAGCGGCGTCAGCGTCAACGACACCAGCGTCGCGACCCGCTCACCGGCCTTGAGCCCGAGCGGGGACCGCCGGCCGGCCTCCTCAACCGTGCCGATCAGCATCCCACCGGACCCGGTCACCGGGTTCTGCATCTTGCCCCGCGTGGAGACGATCTCCAGGACCTCGGCGCGGACCGCGTCGCCGTTCCCGCCGTGCTTCTCCGACAACTGCCGGAAGCTCGCCGCGTCCAGGTTGAGCCGCTGCACCCGGATCCGGACCTCGTTCGGCGCGATGGCGGCGGACGCGTCCAGCCGCCAGGCCGCCTGCGGCAGCACCCCCGCCGGTTGCACGACGCGGTGCAGTCCCACCGGTGACGTCACGCCGACCTCCCCTGTCCAGCCGCCCGAAGCCCCGGTCAAGGCTCGCGTAACGGGAAAACTTACGGCAGACTAATTTCTTTGCCGAATATTTTCCAGTAGCCTTCGAGCTTCGATGATCAGCCGCAGCACCAAGGAGGGGCCGTGACCCACACCATCCCGCACCCCCGTCACGCCCCGGTCGACGCGCCGACCGCCGGGCAGCCGTACGAATACCACCGCCGCCCCCTCGTCGAGCCCGACTGGACCCGCTTCCCCGGCTGGCGTCACGTCACCCGCGACCAGTGGGAGTCCGCCCAGTGGCAGCGCGTCAACTGCGTCAAGAACATCAAGCAGCTGCGCACCGTCTTCGGTGACCTCATCGACGACAGCTTCTACACCGACCTCGAGGCCGATCAGAAGGCCCTGGCCACCATGTCCATGCTGGTGCCACCCCAGATGATCAACACGATGGTGCCGTTCGCGCCCCTCACCACCGAGGCGCTGCTTGCCGACCCCATCCGCCGCTACATGATCCCGGTCGCCTCCGACCGGCGCACCGACTGGCCGTCACACCCCTACGCCAGCCGCGACAGCCTCCACGAGCACGACATGTGGGTCGCCGAGGGCCTCACCCACCGCTACCCCACCAAGGTCCTCGCCGAGCTGCTCTCCACCTGCCCGCAGTACTGCGGGCACTGCACCCGCATGGACCTGGTCGGCAACTCCACCCCCGCCGTCGACAAGCTGAAGCTCACCCTCAAGCCCGTCGAGCGCTACGACGCCCACATCGCCTACCTCAAGGCCCACCCCGGTGTCCGCGACGTGGTCGTCTCCGGCGGCGACGTCGCCAACGTGCCGTGGCGCAACCTCGAGTCGTACCTCATGCGCCTGCTGGAACTGGAGACGGTCCGCGACATCCGGCTCGCCACCAAGGCCCTCATGGGCCTGCCCCAGCACTGGCTGCAGCCCGACGTCGTCGAGGGCCTGGAGCGCGTGGCCCGCACCGCCGCCCGGCGCGGCGTCAACCTCGCCATCCACACCCACGTCAACCACGCCCAGTCGCTCACCCCGCTGGTCGCCAAGGCCGCCCAGACCGCCCTCGACGTCGGCGTCCGCGACGTCCGCAACCAGGGCGTGCTCATGCGCGGCGTCAACGCCACCACCCCGGAACTGCTCGACCTCTGCTTCGCGCTGCAGGGCGAGGCCGGGATCCTGCCCTACTACTTCTACATGTGCGACATGATCCCCAACGCCGAACACTGGCGTGTCCCCGTCTGGCACGCCCAGCAACTCCAGCACGACATCATGGGCTACCTGCCCGGCTACGCCACCCCCCGCATCGTCTGCGACGTCCCCTTCGTCGGCAAGCGGTGGGTGCACATGCTCACCGACTACGACCGTGAGCGCGGCATCTCCTACTGGACCAAGAACTACCGCACCTCCATCGAGTCCGCCGACCTGGAGGCGCTCAACAAGCGCTACGCCTACTACGACCCGATCGACACCCTCCCCGAGGGCGGGCAGCAGTGGTGGGCCGACCACCGCGACGACTGACCACCGGTCAGGACGGCTGAACGTGGTCGAAGAGGGCGACGGCTTCGGCAGGGTCCGGGCTCACGAGGCGTTCCAGACCGGCCGTCGTGATCTCCGCCCACCTGCCGGCCCGTGCCCACATCCGCTCCTCGAAGGCGCGGACGGCCTCGTCCAGCTCCTCCGGGTCGGCAGCGACGGACTCCGCGAGCTCGGCACCATCCAGCATCGCGAGGTTCGCGCCCGCCCCCAACGGTGGCATCAGGTGGGCGGCGTCGCCCAGGAGCGTCACGCCACGTACGTGCGCCCAGGTGTGGGATCCGGGCAGGACGAAGAACGGGCGGTGGACGAACGCGCCGCCGCGGCGAAGCAGGTCGAGCACGGGCTCGGCCCAGCCGTCGAACAGCGCCAGAAGGGCCGACCGCGTGGCCTCGGCGTCGGCCAGGTCCAGGTCCGCGTGCCAGTCCAGGGGCGCGCGGAACTTGGCGTACACCTTGACGTGACCGCCGCTGTTGCGCTGGGCGACGAGAGACCGATTCACGCCGTACGCGGCCACCGAACCGTCACCGATCAACCGGGCGAGATCGGGGTGGCGGGCGTCGACGTCGTCGAGAGAGGTCTCGACCGAGGTGACGCCGGTGTACTGCGGCGTCACCGTCGAGACCGCCGGGCGGACCCGGGACCAGGCGCCGTCCGCGCCCACCACGAGATCGAACGTCTCCTGCCGTCCGTTGGCGAACTGGACCAGCACGCCATCCCCGCTGCCCGGCACCACCCGCGTCACCTCGCTGCCCCACCGCACGTCGAGGGAGCCGAGCAGCAGGTCACGCAGGTGCCCGCGGTCGATCTCCGGATGGGCCCGCTCATCCGGAGACGGTCGCCAGTCCCGCAGAACGGTCCCGGCGGTGTCCAGGATGCGCATGGCCTGCCCCTCGGGACGAGACAGCGCCTCGAACTCTGCCCGCAGCCCCGCCTTGTCCAGTGCCAGCTGGCCCAGCCCCTCGTGCAGATCCAGCGTGCCGCCCGGAGGACGGGAGTCGGGTGCCAGATCGCGTTCGAGGACGGTGACGGGGTGGCCGTGGCGGCGCAGGACACGGGCGAAGGTGAGGCCCCCGGGGCCACCCCCGACCACGGCGATACGGTGTCTCATGGCGATACACTGTATCGGGGCCGTACACTGCGCCGCAACAGCAGGGAGTGACCATGACCGTGTGGGACCGGCCGGAACCACCGAATCCCCCCGTGCCGCTCGACCGGGAACAGATCATCGCCGCCGCCATCGCGCTGGCCGACGAGGGCGGCCTGGCGGCGGTGTCGGTCCGCAAGGTCGCCGCCCGGCTGAACGCCGGCCCGATGCGCCTGTACGGATACATCTCCACCAAGGACGACCTCTTCGACCTCATGCTCGACCAGGTCCACGCCGAGATCCTCCCCGCAGAACAGCCCGACGACTGGCGGGACGCCCTGCGCACCCTCGCCCACCGCACCAGGCAGGCCGCCCTGCGTCACGAATGGCTGGCCGACCTGCTCGGCGGCCGCCCATCCCTGGGCCCGAACGGCCTCGCCCTCACCGAGACAAAACTGGCCGCCCTCGACGGCCTCGCCGACATCGACACCGTCCTGCGCGCCACGGAAACTGTCAGCGCCTACGTCACCGGCGCGATCAGGCGCGAGATCGCGAACCGCCGAGCCGAACACGCCACCGGCCTGTCCAAAAGCGACTGGCAGCGCGCCTCCGGCCCGCGCCTGACGACAATGCTGGCCACGGGCCGCTATCCCGCCCTCACCAAGGCCGTGCACGACGGCGCAGACGCGGACGCCGAGCAATCCTTCGCCACCGGCCTGGACTGGGTCCTCGACGCCGTGGCCGCCAAACTCACCCGACCGCCGGCGTAACCCCCGCTCCGGCCAGGTCAGGCACAGCCCAGACCCTGGGAGTAACCGGCCCGCAACGTCCCCGCCGCGGCCTCATCGGCGTACCCCCAGAACACCTCCGGCCAATCACCGGCCCGGTCCAACTCGCGCAGCACCCGCCACCCGTGACTACCGCGCAGCACGTCCGCGGCCCGCCGCACCGCCGCCTCATCCCCACTCGCCCGCGCCCGCTGCCACTCCGCGATCCACCCACACCCGACCCGGGACATCACACCCACACCGAACTGGTAAGCGTCACTCACACCAATGTCCTCCAGGGCGGCGACATCGAACCCGGGTGGCAACGGCACATCGGCGAGCACCGCCGCCGCCCGCTCCCCCACCGGCGCGACCATCTCCGCCGGAAGCGCCGCCAACCACGTCCGCGCATCCACCCGGACAATGTCTGCGACAACCCGGTCCAGATCCTTACGCGACCAGTTGCCCGAGGTACGCATCTCGACGAACACCCCGTCACGCGGACGCACCAGCACCGCGAAATCACCGGCGACGTACTGGAACAGATCAGCCGGCCACCGGTCGACCTGCACCGACGTCGCGGGCCCGACACCGAGCCGGTCGGTACGGCGCTCCGCATACCCGGACGCCGGATACCAGTTCATCTCCAACTCCTGCCCACCCCGGCGGAACACGACCGTGCCATGCTCCTCGACGAACCCGTACAGGCTGGTCACCTTCCAGCCGGACCGGTTGATCAGCAACCGCGGGTGCCTCTGCGCCGCCGCCACCGCCAGCGGCGAATAGACGGCCTGAGCGTCAGCGGTCGCAATGGGCGACGCCCCACCATCCACCGACTGCCCCCGCATCACCACAACGCCGCCCGGACCGCAAGCCGCTCCGGCACCTCACCACCCGGATCGGCGACCGCCGCCACGATCTGCTGACGTAACCGCTCACCGAGCCGCTGCCGGCGAACACCACCACGGTGATAGTTGGCCAGCACACGACGGGCCACCCCGTACAACCACAGCCGCGCCTCACCCTCAACCGGAATGTCCCGCCTGCGGCGCCACGCGACGAGGAAGGTCTCCGCGACGACATCCGCCGCGTCCTCGGAGTGCGCCACCCGCCGCAGCGCATACGCCAACAGCGACTCGAAGTCCTCGGCGTAGACACGCCGGAAGCGATCCTCGTCGTTCATCTCCCCGGAACTCACAACAACTCCATGTCCGGGGCGACCTCAACCGTGACAGGCCACGGGAGGCTGAACCTCAGGCGCCGGCCAGGACCTCCGACAACGGCGCCGGCGCCAGACCCCGCTCGCGCAACCCGGCCAGGATGTGCGGCAGCGCCTCATCGGTCATCGCGGCGTTCGCCTCGGTCACATGCATGATCACCACCGACCCGGGGCGCACGCCGTCCAACACCGCCCGCACCAACGGCTTCCACGCCGTCGCGAAGGGATCGCCACTCACCACGTCCCCGTCGACCACCGTCACGCCCAGCGGCGCCAGGGCGTCCAGCGCCGCCGCGTCATGGCACAGCCCCGGAAAGCGGAAGTACCGGGTCTGCCGACCCCCGTACGGCTCGATCACCGCGAACGTCCTCGCCACGTCGTCGGCCAACTCGCCGACGGGCAGGCGGGGCAGGTCGTAGCAGTCGTCGGTGAACGCCGCGTGCCCGTAGGTGTGGTTGGCCAACTCGAAGCGCGGATTGCCGGCGATCCGCCGGGTGACCTCCGGGTACCGCTGCACCCACTTGCCGGTCAGGAAGAACGTCGCCGGCACCTGCTCCCGCTCCAGCAGGTCGAGGATGCGCAGGTTGGCGTACGACTTCACCCGACCGGCCCGCAGGTTGGCCAACATCCCGTCGGTCATGTCCGCGTCGAACGTCAACGCCACCCGGTTGCCGGTGCGCGGCCCGTGGTCCACCACCGGCGCCCTGGTCCCCACCCACGTCGCCCCGGACACCATGGCCGTCGGAGCCACCTGCGGTGTCGTCGGTCCGGCCGACGGCATGGCTGCAGAGGCCGGAGCGGCCGCGGTCGCAGAGGTCGAGGGCGCGGGCGCAGAGGCGGACGTGCCGACGAAGACCGGCTGGTCCGGCGGTGGCACCCGCGACGCCGTGCATCCGGCAGCGGCGACGACGGCCACCACAACCAGTACGCCACACCAGAACGGGCGAAGCCGGGGTCCGATCACGCCGCCGATCATCGCAGACGCGAGGATCCCTCAGTGTCCCGCGCGAGTCGCCCTGACGATCGCAGTCGATCCAGGAGACTGCACCGGCTACGCGGGACCGCCTCGCGGGGCGTACATGATGACGGCCACGCCGAGCAGGCACAGCGCCGCGCCCGTCACGTCCCACCGGTCCGGGCGGAACCCGTCCACCACCATCGCCCAGACCAGCGAGCCCGCCACGAACACCCCGCCGTACGCGGCCAGGATCCGGCCGAAGTTCGCGTCCGGCTGGAACGTGGCGACGAAGCCGTAACAACCCAACGCGATGACACCGGCGGCGATCCACCACAGGCCACGCTGCTCACGCCAGCCCTGCCACACCAGCCAGGCGCCACCGATCTCGGCCAGCGCCGCCAACGCGAACAACACCAGAGAACGCAGCACCGTCACCCCGCGACCCTAACCGCCGCACACGGCGGTCCCCGGACGACCGTGCCGCCCGGGGACCCGCCAACCGCTCAGGTCACTTCGTGAAGGAGTCCTTCACGTTGCGGCCGGCGTCCTTGACGTTCTGACCGGCCTGCTTGGCGCGCGCGTCGCTCTGCTGGCTGGCACCCTCGCCACGCATCCGCTCGTTGTCGGTCAGGTCGCCGACCCGCTCCTTCGCGGCACCGGCCATCTGCTCGGCCTTGTTACGTGCCTTCTCGGTGAAGCTCATCGCGCCTCCTCGGTCTGGCGTGTGTCCCGGTTCGGTTGCCCGGTCTTCGGGTGCTGAAACCGGCGGTGCCGGTCCGCACACCCGCTAGGGCATCCTAGGAAGATAGGTTGAGGCAGGGCCGCATGTCGGCCCGCCCACCGATGGTTAACTGGCCGCATGGGAGAGCTCCTGCTGATCCGGCACGGCGAGACCACCTGGAGCGCCAGCCTGCGGCACACCTCGTACACCGATCTGGAGCTGACTCCCGACGGTGAGCGCCAGGCCCGCACCCTCGCGGCGTTCCTGGCCGGCCGCCGGTTCGTCACCGTCCTCGCCAGCCCCCGCTCCCGGGCGCTGCGCACCGCGCAGCTCGCCGGGCTCACCGTCGACACCGTCGACGAGGACCTCAGCGAATGGAACTACGGCGAGTACGAGGGCCGCACCACCGTCGACATCCACGAGGACGACCCGCACTGGAACATCTGGACCGACGGCTGCCCCGGCGGGGAGTCACCCGCGCAGGTGGGTGAACGGCTCGACCGCGTGCTGGCCCGGGTCACCCCGCTGCTCGACCGGGGCACCGTGGCGCTGGTGGGCCACGCGCACAGCCTGCGGGTGCTCGGCGCCCGCTGGATCGGCCTGCCCCCGTCCGCCGGCGGCCGACTGCGGCTGGACACCGCCACGGTCAGCGTGCTCGGTCACGAACACGGACGGCAGGTCATCCTGCGGTGGAACCAGCCGGCTCCTCCGGCACCCGGGACCGCGACCGACTCGGCGCCCCAGCACTGATCTTCGGCGGACGGTTCTCGTACGGGGTGGACAGCACCACCGTCGTCCGGGTCGTCACGTTCGCCGAGGTGCGGATCTCCTGCAGCACCCGCTCCAGGTCCGCCGGGCTGGCCACCCGCACCAGCAGCAGGTAGAAGTCCTCCCCCGCCACCGAGTAGCAGGAGTCGATCTCGGGCAGGTGCGCGAGCCGCTCCGGGGCGTCGTCGGGCTGCGACGGGTCGAACGGGCGGATCGCCACGAACGCGGTCAGCGGCAGGTCCAACGCCTCGAACGACACCCGGGCGGCGTACCCCTTGATCACCCCGCGCTGCTCCAGCCGGCGCACCCGCTGGTGCACCGCGGACACCGACAGGCCCACCTTCTCGGCCAGATCCGTGTACGACAGGCGGCCGTCAGCGGTCAACGCTGCGACGATGGCGCGGTCGATCTCCTCCACGGCGAGCAACCTACCGCGAAAACGGCCCGACGGCGACAAAGCACCCGCCGCACGCGCGGACGGCGGGCCGCGGTGGACCGACCGCGGCCGCGCCACCACGTACCGTCCTCAGCCCTTCGCCAACGAACGGGAGATCACCAGCCGCTGGATCTGGTTGGTGCCCTCCACGATCTGCAACACCTTGGCCTCACGCATGTACCGCTCCACCGGGTGATCGCTCACGTAGCCGGCGCCGCCGAGCACCTGCACCGCGTCGGTGGTCACCCGCATCGCCATGTCGGTGGCGAACAGTTTCGCCTTCGCCGCCTCGATCGAGTACGGACGGCCGGCGTCGCGCAGCCGGGCCGCCGCGAGGGTCAGCGCGCGGGCGGCGGCGATCTGGGTGGCCGCGTCGGCGAGCAGGAAGCCGAGCCCCTGGAAGTCGATGATGGACCGGCCGAACTGCTGCCGCTCCCGGGCGTAGGAGACCGCGTAGTCCAGCGCCGCCTGGGCCAGCCCGACCGCGCACGCCGCGATGCCCAACCGACCCGAGTCGAGGGCGGACATCGCGATGGTGAAACCGACGCCCTCACCGCCGATCAACCGGTCGGCCGGCACCCGCGCCCCGTCGAACGCGATCTGCGCCACCGGGGAGGACCGCAACCCCATCGTCCGCTCGGCCGCCTGCGGGGCGATGCCGGCGGTGCCGGCGTCGGCGAGCAGGCAGGAGATCCCCTTCGCGCCGGGCCCGCCGGTGCGGCAGAAGATGTTGTAGAAGTCGGCCGTCCGGGCGTGCGTGATCCACGCCTTGGTACCGGAGACGACGTACGCGTCGCCGTCGCGTACGGCCCGGGTGCTCAACGCCGCTGCGTCCGAGCCACCCTGCGGCTCGGACAGGCAGTACGCGCCGAGCAGCTCGCCGCCGAGCATGTCCGGCAGGAGCTTGCGCTGCTCGTCCGTGCCGAACGCGGCCACCGGGTAGCAGGACAGGGTGTGCACGCTGACCGCCTCGGCGACCGCCAGCCAGCGGCTGGCCAGGACCTCCAGCACCTGCAGGTACACCTCGTACGGCTGGGCCGCCCCGCCGTGCTCCTCCGGATACGGCAGGCCGAGCAGGCCGGCCCGGCCGATCGTGCGCAGCACCTCGCGGGGGAACTCGGCGCGTTCCTCGAAGGCGGCGGCCTTTCCGGCGAGCTCGCGGTCGGCGATCTCGGTGGCGAGGTCCAGCAGGTCGTGGGCCTCGTCGGTGGGGAGGATCCGGTCGACAGTCATAGCGCGATGAGCTCCGTGGGGGTGGTGTTGAGCCGTTGCACGCCGTCGGTGGTGCAGACGACGATGTCCTCGATGCGGGCGCCGTGGCGGCCCGACAGGTAGATGCCCGGTTCGATGGAGAACGCCATGCCGGCCTCCAGGGGCCGGTCGTTGCCGGCCACCAGGTAGGGCTCCTCGTGACCGTCGAGCCCGATGCCGTGCCCGGTGCGGTGCAGAAACGCCGGGCCGTAGCCGGCGGCGGCGATCGGTTCGCGGGCCGCGGCGTCGGCCTGCGCGCCGGTGATGCCGGGCCGCACCGCCGCCACCGCCGCGCGCTGGGCGTCGCACAGCACCGCGTAGTAGTCCCGGAAGTCCGCCGGCGCCGGCTCGCCCGCCACGTAGGTGCGGGTGCAGTCCGAGCGGTAGCCCGACGCCATCGTGCCGCCGATGTCGACCACCACCGGCTCGCCGGCGCCGATCGGCCGGTCCGAGGTGCCGTGGTGTGGGCTGGCCCCGTTCGGTCCGGCGGCCACGATGACGAAGTCCACGCTGACGTGCCCGGCCGCCCGGATCGCCGCGGCGATGTCGGCGGCCACCTCCACCTCGGTGCGGCCGGGGCGCAGCCACTCCCCCATCCGCAGGTGCACCTCGTCAATCGCCGCGCCGGCCTCGGCGAGCGCCGCGACCTCCGCCGGGGACTTGCGGATCCGCAGCTCGCGCAGCACCTCGCCGGCGAGCCGCTGCGCGGCGCCGGGCAGCGCCGCGCGCAGGGCGAGGACCTGCTCGGCCCACATCCGGTCGGTGAGCCCGACCGCCGCCGGCGGGCCGTCGAGGGCGGCCACGACCAGGGGGTACGGGTCGGTGCCGTCGGGGTGGTCGACGATGCGGACGCCGGTGTTCGGTGCCGCCTCAGCCGCCGGACGTTCCAGTCTCGGCACGATGAGCGTGGGCTCACCCTCGGCGGGCAGCACCAGGCAGGTCAGCCGCTCACCGGCGTGGGCGTCGTACCCGGTCAGGTAGCGCAGGTCGGAGCCGGGGGTGAGCAGCAGGGCGTCCAGGCCGGCGGCGGCCGTGGCGCGTCGCGCGGCGGAAAGCCGGTCCGGCGGGTACAGCTCGTCGGTTCCCACCCCGTCAGCTTAACGGTCGTTTGGGCCTGATCCGAATTCGGACAACCGGCACGAAGGAAATCTACCGACGTTGATTGACGTCGACAGTTAACACTCTTTAAGATTTGGCTGCCTCGAGGCCCACCCGTCCCTGCTCCCGCACCTCCCGCCCGCGACAACCCTGCGCGGGCGGGCGTCGTCCCCCGCCCACGGGAAGGCCCCCGATGTCCTCACCACTGCGCCGCGCCCTCGCCGCCGGCCTGCTCGCGCTGGCCACGGCCGGCGCCACCCTCACCCTCGTACCCACCGCGGCGCAGGCCGTCGTGCTGCCGAACAACTTCAAGAGCGTCGGCTACATGCCCTCGTGGGCCGGCAACGTCAACAGCATCCAGTACAACAAGCTCACCCACATCAACTACGCCTTCGTGCTGCCCAACAACGATGGCAGCCTGCGCGCCGTGGAGAACCCGAGCAAGCTCTCCTCGCTGGTCTCTCTCGCGCACGCCAACAACGTCAAGGTGTCGATCGCCGTCGGCGGCTGGAACGACGGCAACGACTCGGCGTTCGAGGCCCTCGCGGCCAACTCCGGCAGCCGGACCACCTTCGTCAACAACCTGGTCAACTTCGTCAACCAGTACAACCTCGACGGCGTCGACATGGACTGGGAGTACCCGGACCCGGGCGCCTCGGCCACCAACTACACCCAGCTCATGACGCAGCTCGGCAGCGCCATGCACAGCCGCGGCAAGCTGCTCACCGCCGCCGTGGTCTCCGAGGGCTACTACCTCGACGGCGTACCGACGGCCGTGTTCAGCCAGGTCGACTGGCTCAACATCATGGCGTACGACGGCGGCAGCCCGCACTCCAACTACGACTGGTCGATCAACAGCATCAACCTGTGGAAGGCCCGCGGACTGCCGGCCAGCAAGGCCGTCCTCGGCATCCCGTTCTACAGCCGCCCCGGCTACTACACCTACTCGGCGCTGGTCGCGATGGACCCGGCCAACGCCAACCGGGACTGCACCACCGCCGGCGGCGCGCAGCAGTGCTACAACGGCGTCCCGACGGTCAAGCGCAAGACGCAGTGGGCCCTCGCGAACGCCGGCGGCGTGATGAACTGGGAGCTGTCGCAGGACACCACCGGCTCGACCTCACTGGTCAGCGCCATGTACGACACCATCATGGGCGGCACCACCCCGCCGCCGACCGGTCGTACCGGCCGGATCACCGGCATCGGCGGCAAGTGCGTCGACGTGGCGGGCGCGAGCACCACCAACGGCGCCGCCATCCAGCTCTTTGCCTGCAACGGCACCGCCGCGCAGACCTGGACCGTGGCCAGCGACGGCACGCTGCGTGCCTTCGGCAAGTGCGCCGACGTCACCGACCACTCCACGGCCAACGGGGCCAAGGTCCAGCTCTGGGCCTGCACCGGCGGCGGCGCCCAGGTGTGGCAGGCGCAGTCCAACGGCACGCTGCGCAACCCGCAGTCGAACAAGTGCCTGGACGCCACGGACAACAGCTCGGCCGACGGCACCCGGCTGCAGATCTGGGACTGCTTCGCCGGCGCCAACCAGCGCTGGACCCTCCCGGCCTGACGGTGCGTTCCGCAGAGGTCCCCGGTCGACGCCCGGCGTCAGCCGGGGACCTCTGCGTACTCGCGGACCAGGGCGAGCATCTCGTCGACCGAACCGGCCGGATCGGTGACCGGGAACTGCACCGACCGGACCACCGACCCCGGGTCGACCAGGAGCGTCATCCGCTTGAACCGGGTCAGCCCTCCGGCCCGGAAGACCGGCAGCAGCAACCCGGCGCCGAACCGACCATCCTGGTCGGACAGCAGCGGGAACGGCAACCCGGCGTACGCGGTGAAGGCGGCGAGCTGGTCCGGCCGCTGGGTGCTGATCCCGTACACCCGCGCCCCGGCGGCCCGGAAGTCCGGGTGCCGGTCGGCGTAGGTGCTCGATTCGAGGGTGCAGCCCCGGGCGCCGGGGATTCCCTCCCAGCCGGGCGGATAGTCGTGCGCGTCCGGCGCGTACGCCCCGGGGAAGAGGTAGAGGACGCTCCAGGCGTCCGACGTGGTCAGCGGGACCGGCCGGCCGTCCGGGCCGGGAAGGGCGACCTCGGGTAGCCGCCGCCCGACCAGGTCCCGCACCCGGCGCGCCTCGGCCGACGCGGCGTCGGCGGTCGCGGTCAGATCACCGTCACCCATCAGATGCCTCGTTCCCCAGTCCTGCAGGGCGATCAGCACCGGCAGCAGTCCCTCGCCCTTCGCGGTGAGCAGGTAGTCGTGCCGTGGCGGGTGCGCGGAGTACGGGCGGCGTCGCAACACGCCGTGCTCGACCAGGGCGGTGAGACGTTCGGTCAGCGCCCGCCGGCTGACCCCCAGGTCGCGTTGAAGCGCGTCGAAGCGGGTCGTGCCGCCGGCGACGTCGCGCACGATGAGGAACGTCCACCAGTCCCCCAGCACGCCGAGCGCCTGCGCGATGCCGCAGTCCGCGTCGGCGAGATCCTCTCGTCGCACCCGCTTCCCCCTCTCGTCTCTCGCGACTATAGTCCGTTCCAGATTGAAACGCATCGACGTCGGGAACGCGTCGGCACGGCGGACGGGGGCCGGCGACACGCGCGTCGACGAACGGACCGGGGTGTTCCGGCGATGGTGGACCGCCGGCACGACCAGCATGGTCGGGTCGGCGGTCGGCGTGCCCAGCCCGGCCACTGACCGCGCCCACCCTCGGCGATCGGTGACCTCGGCGCCCGACCACAGGCCGTCGGCCACCCGGCGAACCCGGGTCGCGTCGCCGAGCACGTACCGGTCGGCGCCGCGCGGTGTGTGGGCCGGCCCGCGCGGTGGTTTTCCTGGTCGGACGGCAGCGGGGGCCATAGCCTGGGATCGGGTCGCCCGCGCGGGCAGGCCCGACCGGGAGGACCAGTGGCAGCGAACGAGGCGAACCGGGCGGCGACACGCCGTCGCTGGCAACTGTGGGCCGGAGTCCTCGCGCTCGTCGGCCTGGTGCTGCTGATCATCGGCCTCACCGCGGCCGACGGCGTCGCGGCCTGGGTCGAGGTGCTGGTCGCGATCCTGCTGCTGGTGACCAGTTACGTCGTGCAGCACCTGGCCCGGCGGGAGACCGTCTACCGGCACGACGAGCAGCGCTGATCACGTCGACGGCCGGGCGTACCCCTGATCGTCGGAGGGTTGTGCCAGGCTGTCCGGCGTGGCACACCGATCCCCGATCCTGCTGATCGACGCACCCAGCCTCTACTTCCGGGCGTACTTCGGCATTCCGGAGTCCGCCGCCCGGGCCGAGGACGGCACCCCCGTCAACGCGGTGCGCGGCTTCCTCGACATGCTCGCCACCCTCATCCGGGGGCGCGGCGCCGACCGGATGATCTGCGCTCTGGACTACGACTGGCGGCCGGCGTGGCGGGTCGACCTGCTGCCGTCGTACAAGGCGCACCGGGTGGCGCCGCAGGGCGGCGAAGTCGTACCGGACACGCTCTCCCCGCAGGTGCCGATGATCCTGGAGGTGCTGGAGGCCGTCGGCATCACCGCCGTCGGCGCGACCGGCTACGAGGCCGACGACGTGCTCGGCACGCTGTCGGTGACGCAGCCGGGTCCGGTCGAGGTGGTCTCCGGCGACCGGGACCTGTTCCAACTCGTCGACGACGCCCGGGGCGTCCGGCTGCTCTACATCGGGCGTGGCGTGGCCAAGCTCGATGACTGCGACGACGCCGCCGTGCGGTCGCGCTACGGCGTGCCGGCCGACCGGTACGCCGACTTCGCCGCGCTGCGCGGCGACCCCAGCGACGGCCTGCCCGGGGTGGCGGGTGTCGGCGAGAAGACCGCCGCTCGGCTCATCGAGCGCTACGGCAGTATCGCCGGCATCCTGGCCGCGCTGGACGACTCCGACTCGTCCTTCGCTCCAGGTCTGCGCACCAAGCTGGTCGCCGCCCGCGACTACCTGGGTGTGGCACCGACCGTGGTCCGGGTCGCCCTGGACGTCCCCCTGCCGGAGCTGCCCACCGCGCTGCCCACCGCGCCCGCCGACCCGGACCGGCTGCTCGACCTGGCCTCCAGGTGGAACCTGGCCGGTTCCGCCCGCCGCCTGGTGGACGCCCTCGCCGCCCGCGCCGACGCCTGAGGGCCGAGCGGCCCGCGGCCGACGCTCCAGGGCCTGAGCTCTCAGGCGCGCAGCGCCGCCGCCAGGTCGGCGATCGCCCCCATCGCGTGGCGCTGCATGCCCGGGCCGAAGGTGATCCGGGTGGCGCCGAGCCGGGCCAGCTCGGCCACCGACTCCCGGGCAGGGCCGGCGGCCATGGTGAGCGGACCCTCGATGCCGTCGCGCAGCACCGGCAGCACCGCCGTCGGCGCCAGGATCGGGTAGACGCAGTCGGCGCCGGCGGCAACGTACAGCCGAGCCCGCGCCACCGCGTCCGCCGGGTCGCCGGTCCCGACCAGGAACGTGTCGACGCGCGCGTTGATGAACAGGGCGTCGCCCGCCGCCGCGCGCACCTCGGCCAGCCAGTCCGCGTGCCGCCGCGGGTCCTTGAGGGTGGTGTGCCCCTCGGAGTCCTCCAGGTTGCAGCCGACGGCGCCGGTGTCGAGGATCCGCCCGACCAGCTCGTCGGGTGCGAGACCGTAGCCGCCCTCGACGTCGGCGGACACCGGCACGGAGACGGCCCGGACGATCCGCGTCACCGCGGCGAACATCTCGGCCGGCGGCGTCGAGCCGTCCTCGTAACCGAGCGACGCGGAGACGCCGGCGCTCGGGGTGGCCAGCGCCGGGAAGCCGGCATCGGCGAGCACCCGGGCGCTGGCCGCGTCCCAGGGACCCGGCAGGACGAGCGGGTCGCCGGCGGTACGGCCATGGTGCAGGGCACGGAAGGCGACGGCGGTCACGTCTTTCCGTCCCCTATTTCACCTTGCGGGTCGATCGGGCCACGATGTCCTCGTATTCCGGATGCTTGGTCAGCCACTCGGCGAGGAACGGGCAGATGGGCACCACCGTCCGGCCCCGGGCCCGCGCGTCGTCCATCACCGCGCGCGCGAGTGTCGAGCCGATGCCCCTGCCCTCGAACGCCGGATCGACCTCGGTGTGGGTGTAGGCGATGATGCCGCCGGTCAGCTGGTACGTGACGAACCCGGCGACCACGCCCGCCTCGTCGCGCGCCTCGAAGCGTTCCCGCGCCGGCGCGTCTGTCACGGAGTACTGCACCGGATCATCCAACCACAGCGGCGAGCAGGCATTGTCGCGGCCGTAACGGGAACCGCAGAGCCGCCCGCAGGCCCCTGGAAGGAGATGCGCCGTGACGGACCCGTCGACCGGCGGCGGTTTCGCCGTCGTGGAGCTGTTCACCTCCCAGGGCTGCTCGAGTTGCCCGCCCGCGGAGGAGCTGCTCACCGAGATCGACAGCGACGCCCGGACGAGGGGGCGGCCCGTGTTCGCCCTCGGCTTCCACGTCGACTACTGGGACGACCTGGGTTGGCCGGACCCGTACGCGGACGCGGTGCACACGGCGCGGCAGGAGGCGTACGCCCGCGCGTTCGGCTCCGGGCGCCTCTACACCCCGCAGATGGTCGTCAACGGCACGGAG
Source organism: Micromonospora sp. WMMD710 (assembly GCF_029626045.1). NCBI lineage: Bacteria > Bacillati > Actinomycetota > Actinomycetes > Micromonosporales > Micromonosporaceae > Micromonospora > Micromonospora sp. WMMD710. Next base: position 2,007,283 of record NZ_JARUBD010000001.1, read on the forward strand.
GAGTTCGTCGGGTCCGACCGGCGACGGGCGGCCGACACGATCGCGTCCGCGCTGACGTCGGCCGCCACCACGCCCCTCGCGCTGTCGGTGCGGAACCGTGACGGGGGCCGTCGGGTGGAGGTGGACTACCGGGCCGAGCGGCCCCCGCTGGACGCGGTGGTGAACGTGGCGGTCGTGGAGCGCGGACTGCGCAGTGCGGTGGCCCGCGGGGAGAACGCCGGGCGGGTGTTGCGGCAGGACAACGTCGTACGCGCCTTCACCTCGGTGGCGCTGAACGCGGGGCAGGGCCGGGTGGATCTGCGGACGCCGCCGGACCTGGACCCCCGGCAGGCCGCGGTGGTCGGCTACGTGCAGCACGACGGCAACCAGGCCGTCGTGGGTGCCACGGCTATCGAACTGCCCGTCGCGTCCGAGTGAGGCGGCCCCCGCAACAGGCGGGTCGGTGCGGAGGACCGGTGGTGGTCCTCCGCACCGACGCCGTGATTCAGCTGGCCGAGCAGGTGGGGGTCAGGCCGGCTCCGCTGCCGTTGCCCTGGAAGCCGAACTCGGTGACCTGGCCCGCGCCGAGCCGCCCGTTGTAGTCCACACTGGTGAACCGGACGGCGCCGGTGGAGCCACTGGCCGTGGCGCTCCAGGTGTTGGTGACGCTCGCACCACCCGGAAGCGTCATGCTGACGGTCCAGCCGTTCGTGCCGGACGAACCGGCGGTCACCGTCACGGTGGCCACGAATCCACCGGTCCACGAGTTCAGCGACACCGACGCGGAGCATCCACCCGGGCCCGGCGGCGGGGTCGTGGGCGGAGGCGTGGTGGGCGGCGGGGTCGTGGGCGGAGGCGTGGTGCCGCCGGCGTTGAGGGCATTGAGGACGGAGGTGTACGCGGCCTTCTTGTTGCCGCCGCAGTCGAACAGCAGGGCGTTGTCCGATCCTCGCCAGGAGTCGCAGTCGCGCACGCCCCACACCGTGATGCCGGTGCAGCGCGAGACGTTCATGCAGGCCCGGGTGACCGTGCCGTAGATATTGGCCTGGTTGCCGCCGGTCATCACGTCCAGCTCGGTGATCTGCACGTCGACACCAAGATCGGCGAAACGCTGCAGGTTCGCCTGGTAGTCACCGGGAATCGTGGTGCCCAGGTGCGACTGGAAGCCGACGCAGTCGATCGGCACGCCACGAGACGTGAAGTCCCGCACCATGTTGTAGATACCGGTCGACTTCGCGTTGATCCCGTCGGTGTTGTAGTCGTTGTAACACAACTTCGCACCCGGATCCGCGGCCCGCGCGGCCCGGAACGCCGCCTCGATCCAGTCATTGCCGGTGCGCTGCAGGTTCGAATCACGCCGACCACCGCCGCCACCATCGGCGAACGCCTCGTTCACCACATCCCAGGCATAGATCTGCCCCCGGAAATGCGTCGCCACCTGAGTGACATGGTTGATCGCCGCACTGCGCAACGCACTGCCGGACATCCCCTGCGCCCAACCGGGCTGCTGCTGGTGCCAGAGCAGGGCATGACCCCGCACGCTCATCCCGTTGGCGCGCGCGTGACTGACCAGACGATCACCACCGGTGTAGCTGAACCGGCCCTGCTGCGGCTCGGTGGCGTCCCACTTCATCTCGTTCTCGGCCACGACACTGTTGAACTCGCGGTTCAGGACGGTCACGTACGTGTTGTCGGACAGCTTGCCGGTCGCGACGGCCGCGCCGAAGTAGCGGCCCTTCTCGGCCGCCGACGCCCCGAGGGTCGTCCCGGCACTGGCGGCGGTGGACAGCGTCATCGCCATCCCGGCGGCGAGCACGCCGGTGACGGCGATGGTCACCGCCGCTCGCAGGGCTCTTGCGTGGTTCATGTGGGTTCCTTCTCTGTGGTGGTGTTCCAGCGGTGAAGGTGCGGCGTCGGAGGCGTCGACGATGTCGACGCCGGTCCGACCGCGTTTTCGTCCCAAGCTGGCGAGACCATGACGGGCAAGAGCCCGGTCGCCGTCAACGGCACCCACTGATGGGAGTCCTGACACGACGCCCGGCATGCCCTGGGCGGACGTCGTGCTCCGAGGTACGGCCAGCGGGCTCGCCCGGTGAACCTCGGGTGCGGCCGTCCTCAACCATCGACTGTGAGCGATAACATGCCGTTCGTCAAGTCGTAACGAATGCCGGTGCGTCGGGTGCCGGAGCCGCACGCAGGCGACCCCGGCACCCCGTGCGTCACTGCAACGAGACGTCGTCGACGAGGAGGCTGTCGGTCCCCTCCGCGGTCTCGACGTAGAAGGTGGCACCGGTCAGCGTCCCGCTCCACGACGCGGTCGCGGTGCCGGTGAGCTGGGTCCACCCGTTGGCGTTCACCCCGGTCGCCGGGGTCAGTTGCAGGTAGTTCGTCGTGCCGTTGGCGGTCAGGGAGAGGGTCGCCTTCGCCGACGGCGTCCCGCTCTGCGACCGTACCCAGACGCTCGTGGTGTAGCTCTTGCCGTTGGTGAGCTTCGACGTCACGTCCTGGCCGGGGCCGTTCCACGACGCGGTCCGGCCGGTGATCGACAGCGAGCCGGTGCCGCCGTGCACGACGGCCGTGTTCGACGACAACGTGCCGCTGCCCACCACACCCCAACCCGTCGTCCCGCTCTCCAGGTTGCCGTTGGTCAGCAGGTTGCCACCGCTGCCGCCGGTGCCGCTGAACTGCCACCAGTTCACGTTGAACAGGTTGCCGCTGCCACCCGCGAAGCGGAGGAACACGTCGCGCGTCCCGGTCGCCCCGCTCACCGCGCAGGTGCTGGTGGTCCAGGTCTGCCAGCCACCGGTGACCGGAACGGTGCAGGTACCCACCAGCGGGCCGGTGCTGTTGTCGAGCCGCACCTCGATGCGGCCACCGCTGCCCGCCGAGGCGACCCGGGCGGCGAACGAGGTCGCGCCCGCGCCGAACGCGACGCCCTTGACCTTGATATAGTCGCCGTTCTCGATCCAGCCGACGTTCATCCCGCCCTCACTGGACGGTTCCGTCTCGATGCCGGAGCCCCAGGCGATCGTCTCGGCCTCCTGCCGCACGTACGGGTTCAGCGTGCCCACCTGCGGCGCACCCGTGGTGGTCATGTTGATCGTCGGGAAGGTGCCGTTGGAGTTGTAGCTGAACTTCTCCACCGCGACCGAACGGGTGTAGCCGCCACCACCGGGCAGGGCGCCGTTGTGGTAGAAGAAGTACGAGCCGCCGTTGACGTCGACGACGCCGGCGTGGTTGGTGAAGCTGCCGCCCTGCCGGGGCATGATGGTGCCCCGGTAGGTCCACGGTCCGGTGGGGCCGGGGGCCGTCGAGTAGGCGATGAACTCGGAGCAGCACTCCGCCGCGAACACGTTGTAGTACGTGCCGTTGCGCTTGTAGACCCAGGGCCCCTCCTCGTAGAGGGTGGGCCTGCTCGCGTTGCCGTTTCGGGTGCCGAATCCGGCGGTGGTGAGAGCGATCCTCGTCGCCGCACCGGAGTAGGAGATCATGTCCGGGTTGAGCTTGACGTACCACAGGTTCGGGTTGCCCCAGTACAGGTACGCCTGACCGTCGTCGTCGATGAACACGGTCGGATCGATCTCGCCGTTGCCCACCAGGGGTCGGCCGATGGCGTCGCGGAACGGTCCGGTGGGGCTGTCGCCCACCGCCACGCCGATCGCCATCGAGTTGGTCGCCCGGTTGGTCACCGGCACGTACCAGTAGAACCTGCCGTTGCGGGCGACGACCTGGCCGGCCCACGCGTTCGCGCTCGCCCAACTGAAGGTGCTGATGTTCAGTGGCGAGCCGTGGTCGGTCCAGTTGACCATGTCGGCGGAGGACCAGACCCGCCACTCCTTCATCGTGAAGTACGTGGAGCCGTCCTCGTCGTGGCCGGTGTAGAGGTACACCCTGCCGTTGTACACCAACGGGGCCGGATCGGCGGTGTAGATGTGCTGGACGATCGGGTTGTCCGCCCTGGCCGTGCCCGGGACCAGTGCGAGGACGCAAACCAGGCTCATCAGCCAGGCGATGCCGCGCCTGGCGCCGGACCTGCTGCGTGCTGTGGTTCGGTGTGCCACCTTCACGGTTACTCCCTGAGAGTCGCGGCGGCCTGCCGCGACGCCGGCTGCCGATCGACCGGATCCCATCCCGGACCGTGATCGACGTGATTGCTCGTGATCTGTTAGCGCTAACACCTTGCCAAGGGCACCTCCCGAGCCCGCTTGTCACCTGCTTGACCTGGGATTTCAGGGTGTGCAATGTCAACGACGTAATCGCGTTGCCGCATTGTCGTATCGACGTTGACATCTAAGATTTACGATGGACCGTACTGAGCGGCACGCCGGCCGTCAACGGAGGAACCGCACTTCTCGCGCTGACCCTCCGTCACGGACGACGGCGGATGGCGTCGACACGCGGCGCGACCGCGCCCCGGATCGGCCGCCGTCCGGGCCTGCGGCCGTGGCGCACCCGGGGGCATCGCCGCGGTGGCACCCCGGGCGGCGTCGGTGCCGACCGACAAGGGGTTGCGAGGGCTCGCACCCACCCGAGCCGCTACCCATCCAGATGTGGCGAACGGTGCCCGGCCTCGCCGACGCCACCTGGACGTCGTTGCGCTCCTACAACATCCCGACCCGCTACCTGCGACACGCCACCTACCTGCCGCGCATCGACCCGCTCGGCGGCAGTTCGAGCGCCGCTGACCGGCAGGACGCCACCTTCCGGATCACCTCGTAGGTCGCCTCAGCGCAGTCGCCGGGCGGCGAACCGCGCCGGCGGCGCGGCGATCGCGTCCTGGGCAGCGATGAGCTGGATCTCCCGGGTGCCCGCCGCGAGGGTGGCCTCCAGGACGGCGAAGACGGAGGAGACGGTGCGTTCCAGCGCCGTCGCGGGCGAACCCGTCGTGCACAGGTGCGCGAGGTAGAGCGCCGCGGTGACGTCGCCGCCACCGTTCGGGTTGATCGGCAGCAGGGGCGTGGTCACCGACCAGGCGCCGTCGTCCGAGACGGCCACCACCTCCAGTGATCCCGCCGGCACGTCGGCGTGCAACACGCTGGTCACCAGCACGTGCCGTGGCCCGGTCGCGCGTACCGCGTCGACCGCGTCCAGCACCTCGGCCAGGGTGGTGGTCGCACGGCCGGCGAGGAAGTCCAACTCGAAGTGGTTCGGGGTGATGATGTCCGCGCGCGGGACCACGACGTCGCGCATGTACTCCGGGATGCCCGGGCGGACGAACATGCCCCGGCCGACGTCGCCCAGCACCGGGTCGCAGCAGTACACGGCGTCCGGGTTGGCCGCCTTGACGGTGTCCACCGCGTCGAGGATCACCGCGCCCATCGCCGGGTCGCCCTGGTAGCCCGACAGCACCGCGTCGGCGCTGCCGAGGACCCCCCGGTCCGCGATCCCCGCGATCACCTCGGCCACCTGGGCCGGATCCAGCAGCGGCCCGCGCCACGCGCCGTACCCGGTGTGGTTGGAGAAGTGCACGGTCAGGACCGGCCAGACCTCGTGCCCCAGCCGTTGCAGGGGGAATGCGGCGGCGGAGTTGCCGACGTGGCCGTAGGCGACCGACGACTGGACGGACAGGATCTTCACCGGACCATCATGGCCGGTCCCGTCAGTGCCCCGCGTCCTGCCCGGCGATTCTGTCCGCTGGCCCACACCGCGCCCTCCGCCGCCGAAACTTTCGGTCGCGCTCCACCCGACCGGATCGCAGGTCATCGGACGTATTTCCGAAGTTTCCACGGTTGACGCCGGACATCGATCGGCTTAACGTTTCGGGCACGTTTCCGGCCCCGCTCCGGAACGACCGGCACCGGCCCCGCTCCCCCGCACATCCGCACCGGACCCGAACTCTCGCGCCCATGATCGAAGATTGTCGATCACCGTCGAAGGGAAGGCAGATGAAGCCAAGGCAGTGGCTCACCGTCGGGGTGGTCGCCGTCGCGACCGTCGCGGCGCTGAACACCGTGCCGGCCACCGCGAGCCGGCCGTACGACCCGACCACGCAGAGCCTGGCGACGCTCGGCCAGCGCCACGGCCTGCACATCGGCACCGCCGTGAACGCCACGGCCCTCAACGACGCCACCGACCCGCAGTACCGCCGGCTGGCCAGCACCGAGTTCTCCTCGGTCACTGCGGAGAACGCGATGAAGTGGGAGAGCCTGGAGCCCACCCGCGGCACCTACAACTGGGCCGAGGCCGACCAGCTCGTCGAGTTCGCCAAGCGCAACCGGCAGAGCGTGCGCGGTCACGTGCTCGTCTGGCACAACCAGTTGCCCACCTGGCTGACCAGCGGCGTCGCCGACGGCTCCATCAGCAAGCAGGAGCTCCGCGAGCTGCTCCGCAAGCACATCACCACGGTCGTCAACCGCTACAAGGGCAAGATCTGGCAGTGGGACGTGGTCAACGAGGCGGTCAGCGACCCGTGGGACACCCCGTCCACGCTGCACTACAAGGGTTTCTGGGCGCAGAACCTGGGCCCCGGCTACATCGCCGACGCGTTTCGCTGGGCGCGCGCCGCCGACCCGAAGGCGCTGCTGTTCTACAACGACTACAACATCGAGGCGTTCGGCTCCGGCAACCCCGCCGACGACAAGACGCAGTTCGTGTACGACATGGCCAGAGACCTGCTCCGGCAGGGCGTCCCGATCGACGGCGTGGGCTCACAGGGCCACCTCGGCACCCAGTACGGCAACTTCGACACCCTCCAGGTGACCGCCGCGCTGAAGAGGTTCGCCGCGCTGGGCCTCGCCACGGCGTTCACCGAGGTGGACGTCCGCAGCCAGCTGACCGAGGCGGTCCAGGCCGGCGCCGCGAACGAGATCAACCCCCGTCTGCAGGCGTCGGCCGCCAACTTCAGCGTGCTGATGAAGGCGTGCCTCGCCGTACGGAGCTGCCTGTCGTACACCGTCTGGGGTTTCACCGACAGGTACTCGTGGGTGCCGGACTGGTTCAACGACCCCCCGGAGGGTCTGGCCACCATCTACGACGAGAACTACCAGCCCAAGCGGGCGTACCAGGAGCTGAAGTCCGACCTGATCGTCGCCGGGCCGCCGTACGTTCTGCCCCGCAGCACGCCCAGGCCGCGCCGCTGAGCTGACACGGACCGTGCGGGGTCCACCCTTCCCCGCACGGTCCGCGTCAGCGCGCGGCGGCCGCTCCGTCGTCCGGCAGGAGTGGACGCATGAAGGTTCGTTCGTAGCGGAGCACACAGCCCGACTCGTCGCGGATGCGGTCCGCCGCCACGACATCCGGGTCGCTGCCGAAACGGACCCGGTACCGCTCGTACGCCGCCAGGCTCTCGAAGCTGAACAGCGCCTCGGCCCGGTCGCTGGCGCCCTCGGCCGGCAGGAAGTAGCCGTGGTGCACACCACCGTGCCGGGCCACGAGCTCCATCCACGCGCGGGCGAAACGCTCGAACGCCTCGATCTGCGCCGGGTCGATGGTGTAGTGCACGACGCACGTGATCATTCATTCACGATAGGGCAGCAGGATGACGTGCAGCTGGCGCGGGCCGTGCACACCCTCCACCCGGATCAGTTCGATGTCGCTGGTGGCCGAGGGACCGCTGATCCAGGTCAGCGGACGGTGCGGCGTCAGCCGGGCGAGCGCTTCCGGCACGGTGGCCACCACCTGGTCGGCCCGGAGCACGCACACGTGCCGGTCCGGCAGCAGACTGAGCACCCGCCGCCCCTGGTCGGGCGAGCCGTCGAGGACGACCGTGCCGGTCTGGGCGACGGCGACGGCGGCGCCGGTCACGACGGCGTCCGCGGCGCCGATCCGCATGTTGTCGAGGCCGTCGTCGGGCAGGGCGGTCACCGTCGGCGGCAGCCAGGCCGGGGGCAGACCCGGGGGTACGACGACGGTGCCACCGGCCGGCAGGATGTCGGCGATCGTGTCGGCGACGGCGGCCTCGACGACCCGGTGCACGTGCGCCCGGTAGTCGGTCAGCCGCTCCACCAGCTGGTCGAGGTCGAGTGTGCCGGTGTGCCGGTAGTCGCGCGGCACCTCGACCGGGGCATGGGCGCCGGAGGCGAGTGCGGCCCGCAGTCGGCCGAGGACGAGATCCCGGGCGCTCATCGGTCGGCCCACCACTCGCGGAACGTCTGCGCCGGCGGCTCCGGCAGGTCCCGGCTGCCGGTCCAGCCGTTCAACGGCGGCGGCAGACCCCGTCCGCGCCGGCCGGCGACCCGGCTCATGCGGGCGGCGCGCTGCGCGGCCTCGTACAGCCGGGGATGATCCATCGTGTACGCGGCGGCGGCCATCGCGATCGACTCGGCGGTGGGCCGGCGACGCGCGTCGACCGCCTCGGCACGCAGGTGCACCAGCACCTCCGGAATGTTGATCTTCACAGGGCAGGCGTCGTAGCAGGCACCGCACAGCGTCGACGCGTACGGCAGGGACGCGTTGTCGTCGATGCCGGTGAGCTGGGGCGACAGCACGGCACCGATCGGCCCCGGATACACCGACCCGTACGCGTGCCCACCGGCACGCTCGTACACCGGGCACACGTTGAGGCAGGCCGAACAGCGGATGCACCGCAACGCCTGCCGCCCGACCTCGTCGGCGAGCACCGCGCTGCGCCCGTTGTCCAACAGGACCAGGTGGAACGCCTGCGGCCCGTCGCCCGGGGTGACCCCGGTCCACATCGACGTGTACGGGTTCATCCGCTCCCCCGTCGACGCCCTGGGCAGCAGTTGGAGGAACACCTCCAGGTCCCGCCAGGTCGGCACGACCTTCTCCACGCCCATCACCGTGATCAACGTTCGGGGCAGGGTGAGGCACATCCGCCCGTTGCCCTCGGACTCCACCACGGCCAGGGTGCCGGTCTCGGCGACGGCGAAGTTCGCCCCGGACACCGCGACGGGCGTACTCAGGAACGTCTCCCGCAGAAAGCGGCGCGCGGCGGCGGCGAGGGCCGCCGGATCGGCGGTCAACTCCGGGTCGACGCCAGGCATCTCGCGCAGGAAGATCTCCCGGATCTCGGCCCGGTTGCGGTGGATCGCGGGGACCAGGATGTGGCTCGGCCGGTCGTCGCCGAGCTGCACGATCAGCTCCGCCAGGTCGGTCTCGACGGCGGTGACGCCGGCGGCGTGCAGTGCCTCGTTGAGGCCGATCTCCTGGGTGGCCATCGACTTGACCTTGATGACGCGGTCCGCGCCGGCCGTCCGGACGAGGTCGGTCACGATGGCGTTGGCCTGCACCGCGTCCGCCGCCCAGTGCACCACCCCACCGGCCTCGGTGACCCTCGCCTCGAGCTGTTCGAGCAGCTCCGGCAGCCGGTGCAGGGTGTCGGCCTTGATCGCCGCGCCGGCCGCCCGCAACTGCTCCCAGTCCGACTGTTCCGCGATCACGCCGGCGGACTTGGCGCGGATCGTGGTCGTCGCGTGCCGGAGGTTGCGCCGCAGTTGCGGGTCGGCCAGGCTGCGTCGCGCGGCCGCCGGGAACGACTCGTCGCCGCGCAGGTGCCCCACGCCGGGCGGGGCGGTCGTCGGCATACCGAGGAACGTCCGGCGGGTCACCGTCGCACCGCCGATTCCTGCTCGGTCGAGGCCAGGATCTCGGCGAGGTGCACCGTCCGCACGCCGGTCCGCAGCCGGGACAACCCGCCGCCGATGTGCAGGAGACAGGAGGCGTCGCCGGCGGTGCACACGTCGGCGCCGGTGGAGAGCACGTGGCGCATCTTGTCCGCCAGCATTGCCGTGGAGGTCTCCGCGTTCTTCACGGCGAACGTGCCGCCGAACCCGCAGCACTGCTCCGCGGCCGGCAACTCGACCAGGTCGAGGCCGCGCACCGCCGCCAGCAGCGTCCGCGGCCGGTCGGCGACCCGCAGCATCCGCAACGAGTGGCAGGTCGGGTGGTACGTCACCCGGTGCGGGTAGTACGCGCCCACGTCCGTCACCCCGAGCACGTCGACCAGCAGCTCGGACAACTCGTAGGTGCGCGCCGCCACCGACTCGGCCCGACTGGTCAACGCCCGGTCGCCGGCGTGCCGGGCCACCATCGCGTGCTGATGCCGCACCGCCCCCACGCACGAGCCCGACGGCGCGACGATCACGTCGTACGGGTCGAAGACCCGTACGTGCCGGCGCACCAACGGCACCGCGTCGGACCGGTAGCCGGTGTTGATGTGCATCTGCCCGCAACAGGTCTGCCCCGGCGGAAAGACCACCTCGTGGCCCAGCCGTTCCAGCAGGCGCACCGTTGACGTCGCCGCCTGCGGGAACATGGTGTCGGCCAGGCAGGTCACGAACAGCGCGATCCGCACGGCACACCCCCGACCGTCGTCACGGCCGCACCCGCAGGTGGGTGACTCCACCGTCGACGTCCAACACCGTACCCGTGGTGGAACCCGCCCTCGGCGACGCGAGGTAGACGATCGCGTTCGCGACCTCCTCCGGCGTCACCAGGCGTCCGATCGGCTGGCGGGCCCGCAGCGCCACCCGCTCGGCGTCCGGATCCTCCGCCTGCGCCAGCAGACGCCCGACCCACGGTGTGTCCGCCGTACCGGGGCACACGCAGTTGACCCGGATGCCCTCGCGGACGTGGTCGGTGGCCATGGCGAGGGTCAGCGACAGCACCGCACCCTTGCTGGCCGAGTAGAGCGCCCGCCCCGGCAGGCCGTTGAGCGCGGCGATGGACGAGACGTTGACGACCGACGCGTGCTCGGAGCGGCGCAGCCACGGCAGGGCCTCGCCGACGACTCTCGCCATGCCGACCACGTTGACGTCGAGCACGCGGTGCCACTCGTCGTCGCTGTTGTCGACAACGGTGCCGGTCGCTCCGACCCCGGCGTTGTTGACCACCACGTCGATGCCGCCGAGCGCGTCGGCGGCCGCGGCAACCGCCGTCGCCACCGACGGACGGCTCGCCACGTCGGCGGCGAAGCCGGCGATGTCCTCGGCGAGCCCGCTCGGGTCGAGGTCGAGGACGGCCACCCGGGCACCCCGGGCGCGCAGCTCCTCGGCGGTGGCGCGACCGATGCCGGACGAGCCACCCGTGACGATCGCGCTCAGCCCGTCGAACTCCCCGCTCATGCCACCACCAGCGTCTGGCGCGCCCGCCCCAGGCCGGTGATCTCCAGCTCCACCACGTCACCGGCGCGCAGGTACGGATGATCCGGCAGCCCGAGCGCCACCCCGGCCGGCGTCCCCGTGTTGATCACGTCGCCGGGATACAGGACCATGAACTGGCTGAGATACCAGACGACGTGCGCGACCGGAAAGATCATGTCCTTGGTCGTGCCGTCCTGGCGGAGCAGCCCGTTGACCCACAACCGCAGCGACAGCGCCTGCGGATCGTCCACCTCGTCCGCCGGCACGAGGCACGGCCCCAGCGGGTTGAACGTCTCGCAGCTCTTGCCCTTGTCCCACTGACCGCCGCGCTCAAGCTGGAAACCACGCTCCGAGACGTCGTGCGACACCGCGTACCCGGCGACGTGCCGCAGGGCGTGCTCCGGGGACCCGGCGTAGCGAACGGTCGTACCGATGACGACCGCGAGTTCGACCTCCCAGTCGGTCTGCGTCGAGCCGCGCGGGACGTGGACGTCGTCGAACGGCCCGACCATCGTCATCGGGTCCTTCATGAAGACCACCGGCTCGGCGGGGAGCGGCGCACCCGTCTCCGCGGCGTGGTCACGGTAGTTCAGTCCAATGCAGACGATCTTGTTGGGGCGCGCGATGGGCGCCCCAACCCGCAGTGTGTCCGCGTCGGGCAGCTCGACCAACTCGCCGCGGTCGAGCGCGGCCCGGGTACGCGCGATCCCGTCCGACGACCAGAACACCCCGTCCAGATCGGCGGTGAGGGCGCGCAGGTCGAAGGTCGTACCGTCACGCTGGACGACCGGGATCTCCCGACCGGCCGGGCCGAGGCGCAGAAAGTTCAACTCTGTCTCCTGTGGTTGCCGTGCCGAGCCGCTGTCGAGAGCGGCTCTCACATTCAACACCGACACCACCTGCGGATGGCAGAGCGGGAGACCTGACGCCGGGATCGCCTACCGGGGCGGGTTGTCCCGCCGGGACGGGAACGGAGTGCCGGGCTGACCGAGGGTGGAGCGGGCACGCAGCCCGACCGGGTCCGGTGCCGCGGTGGGTGCCGCCGGGGCCGCCTCGGGCAACCGCCGTGCGTCCAGGTACGCGGCGGCGGCCCGGTCGTCGTCGGTGGGGGCGGCGAGCAGCGCGTAGAGCAGACCGACCACCCCGAAGATCACCGCGAGGACGATCGGCACCAGCAGCGCGCCCACGCTGGCGCCGGTCACCGCACCACGGGTCTCGTGCTGGTGCACCGAGACCGCGCTCATGCCGGTGAAGTGCATGCCGTTCACGGCGACGCCCATCACCAGCGCGGAGCAGAAGATGGCCACCGCGCGGCGGACGGTCATCGCGAGCCACAGCGCGACGGTGGCCGCCACGACCGCGATGACCACCGAGAGCACGACCCGGGTGGTGTCGTAGCCGAGGTCGCCGTTGAGGCGCATCGCCGCCATGCCGGTGTAGTGCATGGCGGCGACGCCGGCGCCGGTGAAGATGCCGCCGGCGATCAGCCGTGCCGGGTTCAGGCGGCCGGTGCCGACGATGGCCAGGCCGATGGCGACCGCGACCACGGCGATGGCGGTGCTGGCGGCGGTGAGCGGCACGTCGTAGCGGATCCGGGTGCCGTCGACGGCGAAGCCGAGCATGGCCATGAAGTGCATGGCCCAGATGGCGGTGCCGCCGAGCGCCCAGGCGGCCAGCAGGCCCCACCAGGCGCGCTGCCCGGCGGTGCGGGCCGTACGGATGCGCCCGGCGCAGACCAGCCCCAGGATCGACCCGAGCACGGACAGCGCGTAGCTCAGCGCGGGCGTGATCCACCCGTACTCAAAGTGATTGATCTCCGCCACGGCGGCCTTCTCCCCATTCGTTACCGGCGCGTAAACACGGCGCTCGGGCAATGATCAGGGGTGCTCCGAGCAGCCGCAACAGCGCCCCCCGAGCTATCCGGGGGGTGCCGTCGCGGTGACCGTCCGATGCGTCGATTCGATAGCGGCGTTGACCGAAAGTGATGATCAGGCAGAGGTGTGGTATGCCAGTACACCCCGGTTGATGGCCGCTATCGCCTGCCGGGCGGTGGAGCGCAGCTCCGGCGACGCGCCCCCGGAGTCGGAAAGCTGACCGAGCAGGTCGACCACCTGCCGCGCCCAGCGGACGAAGTCACCGGCCGGCATCTCGCCGTCGATCTCGTGCCCGCTGCCGAGCACCTTGGCCAGCGCCTCACCCCGCGCCCACCGGAAGACCGGCCAGGCGAAACCGAGATCCGGTTCGCGGGTCGCGGTCAGGCCCCGGGCCGCCTCGTCGGCCTCGATCTCGCCCCACAGCTTCAGCGTCTCGTCGACCGCGTCGGCCACCGGGCCACGCGGCAACGACGCGCGCTCGTCGACGTCGCGGCGCGCCTCGAAGACCACCACGGACACCGCGGCCGCCAGTTCAGCCGGGGAGAGGCCGTCCCACACGCCCCGGCGCAGGCACTCGGCGACCAGCAGGTCCGCCTCCGTCCAGATCCGCCCCAGCATCCGGCCGGCGTCGGTCACCGCACCGTCGCCGGCGAGGTAGCCACGGTCGGTCAGCAACGCGACGATCCGGTCGAACGTGCGAGCGAGCGACCCGGTACGCCCGGAGACCCGCTCGCGCAGCTCCTCGGTGTCGCGCTCCAGCCGTCGGCGTCGCTCCGCCCACCGGGCGTGCTCCTCCCGCTCCGGGCAGGCGTGACAGGGGTGGCGGCGCAGCTCACCGCGCAGTTGGGTGAGCCGGTGGTCCTCGCCGGCCACCTGCCGGGAACGGCCGCCCCGGCGGCCACCGTGCCGGTCCAGGCCGGTGCCGCTGACCTCGGCGGCCAGATCCCGGCGGGCACCCGGCGACCGGTGGTTGAAGTGCTTGGGCACCCGGATGCGGGCCAGCACCTCGGCCGGGGTGGTGAAGTCGCCGGGGCTGACCCGACCCGCCCAGCGGTCCTGGGTGAGCACCAGCGGCCGGGGTTCACCGAACCCGCCGGTGGCCGGGTCCAGCACGACGGCCAGGCCGGCGCGGCGGCCGGACGGCACCCGGATCACGTCGCCGACGCGTAGCCGCTCCAACGACGCCACGGCGGCGGCCTTGCGCTGCGTCTGCCCCTGCCGGGCGATGGCCTTCTCCCGGTCGGCGATCGCCACCCGCAGCGCGAAGTACTCGTCGAAGTCGCCGTGGTGGCAGGCGGCCTCCGCGCCGTACGCCTCGATGGTCTCGGTGTTGCGCTGCACCTGCCGCGCCAGGCCGACCACCGACCGGTCCGCCTGGAACTGGGCGAACGACGACTCCAGCAACGCCCGGGCGGGTTCCGCGCCGACCGTGCCGACGAGGTTCACCGCCATGTTGTACGAGGGCCGGAAGCTGGAGCGCAGCGGGTAGGTGCGGGTGGAGGCGAGCCCGGCCACGTGCCGCGGGTCGGTCTCCGGGGACCACACCACGACGGCGTGCCCCTCGACGTCGATGCCCCGCCGGCCGGCCCGACCGGTGAGCTGCGTGTACTCCCCCGGGGTCAGGTCGACGTGCGCCTCGCCGTTGTACTTCACGAGGCGTTCCAGCACCACGCAGCGCGCCGGCATGTTGATGCCCAACGCGAGGGTCTCGGTGGCGAAGACCGCCTTGACCAGACCGCGGACGAACAGCTCCTCGACGACCTCCTTGAACACCGGCAGCATGCCGGCGTGGTGGGCGGCCAGACCGCGCTCGAGGCCGTCGAGCCACTCCCAGTAGCCCAGCACCGACAGGTCCTCGCCGGGGATGGCGGTGACCCGGGACTCGACGACCCGGCGGATCTCGGCGCGTTCGTCGGGCGAGGTGAGCCGCAGGCCGGCGGCCAGGCACTGCTGCACCGCGGCGGCGCAGCCGGCCCGGCTGAAGATGAACAGGATCGCCGGCAGCAGACCCTCCCGGTCCAGCCGGTCGACGATGTCGGGGCGCATCGGGCCGCGCCACCGGGGGCCGCGCCGACCGGAGCCCGGCCCGGCGCTGCGGCCCTCCCCCAGCTCCAGGCGGCGCATCTGGTCGCGGGTGTAGCGCAGCAGCTCCGGGTGCACGTCGTGCTTGCGGGCCGCGTCGGCGTCGTGGAACAGGTCGAACATCCGCTTGCCGACCAGCATGTGCTGCCACAGCGGCACCGGCCGGTGCTCGCTGACCACCACGGCGGTCTCGCCGCGCACGGTGACCAGCCAGTCGGCGAACTCCTCCGCGTTGGAGACGGTCGCCGACAGCGAGACCAAAGTGACCGAGGCGGGCAGGTGGATGATCACCTCTTCCCACACGCCGCCGCGGAACCGGTCGGCCAGGTAGTGCACCTCGTCCATCACCACGTACGCCAGCCCCTGCAGGGTGCTGGAGCCCGCGTAGAGCATGTTGCGCAGCACCTCGGTGGTCATCACCACCACCGGCGCGTCGCCGTTGATCGCGTTGTCGCCGGTGAGCAGGCCGACCTGCTCGGCGCCGTACCGGGCGACCAGGTCGTGGTACTTCTGGTTGGACAGCGCCTTGATCGGCGTGGTGTAGAAGCACTTGCGCCGGGTCGGCGGCGTCGCCGGGTCGTCGGCCGCCGCCGGGTCGCCGGGCCGCCCGCGCAGAGCCAGGTGTACGGCGAACTCGCCCACCACGGTCTTGCCGGCTCCGGTCGGGGCGCACACCAGAACGCCGCTGCCCCGCTCCAGCGACTGGCACGCCTCCCGCTGGAAGTCATCGAGGTCAAACCCCAGGTCAAGGGCGAACTCGTCCAGCGCCGGGAACTGTGCGGCCTGCGCGGCTCGGCGGCGCGCCGCTGAGTACCGCTCGGCGGGGCTCGACATGGCACCAAGATTAGTGCGTGCCAGGACAGGACACCCCACAAGGCCGTCCGGAGGGGTCGTCGGCGGGGCTCGGTAGGGTGCACGGCGTGCCGGACCATGCCGAACCGCCCCAGACCCCTGCGCCGGGCAGCGCCGAGGCCGCGGCCGCCCCGCGGGCGTCCCGACGGCCCGTCAAGGCGGTGCTCTTCGACTTCCACGGCACCCTCGCCCAGGTCGAGGAGCCCCGGCAGTGGGTGCTGGAGGCCGCGGCGGCCTGTGGGGTCACCCTGGACCGGGTCCGGGCCACCTCGCTGGCCGACCGGCTGCTGACCGCCGGGCGCGCCGGAGGGCCCCTGCCGGCGCGGGTGCCGCCCCGGCTGGCCGAGCTGTGGGCCGACCGGGATCTCTACCCGCACGCCCACCGGGGCGCGTACACCGGTCTCGCGGAGACCGTCGACGCGGGCATCGAGGGCTTCGCCGACGCTCTCTACGAGCGGCTGCTGATCGCCGAGGGTTGGCTGCCGTACCCGGACACCGCCCCCACGTTGACCGCGCTGCGTGACGCCGGGGTGCGGGTGGCGGTGGTCAGCAACATCGGCTTCGACCTGCGGCCACACTTCGACGCCTGGGGCCTGACCGACCTGGTCGACGCGTTCGTGCTGTCGTACGAGGTGGGGCGCTGCAAACCCGACCCGGCGATCTTCTGGCGTGCCTGCGGGATGCTGGGCGTCGACCCCGAGCAGACGCTGATGGTCGGCGACACCCCGGCGGACGCGGGCGCGGTCGCCGCCGGCTGCGCGGTGCTGGTGCTCCCGGCCGCCGACCCGGGTCGGGAGAACGGGCTCGGCGCCGTCCTGGACCTGGCCCTGCCCGCCTGACCCGCGGCTGCGGTGCCGTCGGACGGGCATGCGGCTCACCGGTAGCTCGCCGTCGCCGTACCGGCCGCCCTCCGCCGCCAGGATGGTGGACACCGCCGGGAGGTGGGCGACGGCGACCGCCTAGCGTCGTGCCCGTGACCGACACCCTGCTGCCCACACCGCGACCGGCCGACGCGCCTCTGCAGCGCCGTGGTGGCGTCGCCGCCGTGGGGCTGGTGCTCGGCGGGGCGCTGTCGGTGCAGTTCGGCTCCGCCGTGGCCGCGCTGATCTTCCCGCGTACCGGGGTGGCCGGCGCGGTGACCCTGCGGCTGACGATCTCGGCGATGCTGCTGCTCGTCGTGTGCCGGCCCCGACTGCGCGGCCACGACCGGTCGGCCTGGCTGGCCGCGGGCGGCTTCGGGTTGGCGCTGGCCGGCATGAACTCGCTGTTCTACCAGGCCATCGAACGCATCCCGCTCGGTCCGGCGGTCACCCTGGAGGTGCTGGGGCCGCTGGCGCTGTCGGTGTGCACGGCCCGCCGGCTGGTCAGCTGGTGCTGGGCGGGTCTCGCCCTGGCCGGGGTGGCGCTGCTCGGGCAGGGCGGCTTCGACCGGCTCAACCCGGCCGGGGTGGCGTTCGCGTTCGGCGCGGGCGCGATGTGGGCCGCGTACATCGTGCTGAGCGCCCGGGTCGGCGGCCGGTTCCCGGGCGCGGACGGGCTGGCCCTGGCGCTGACCGTCGCCGCGCTGGTGACCCTGCCGCTGGGCATCGTCGACGGCGGCGCGGTACTGCTCGACCCGCCGGTCCTGGCACTCGGTACGGCCCTCGCGGTGCTCGCCTCCGGCCTGCCGTACACGCTGGAGCTGCTGGCGCTGCGGCGGATGCCCACCGCCACCTTCGCGGTGCTGATGAGCCTCGGCCCGGCCATCGCCACGCTCGCCGGGTGGCTGGTGCTGCGTCAGGCGTTGACCCTGCTGGAGTGCGCCGCCATCGTGCTGGTCATCGTGGCGAGCATCGGCGCGGTGCGGGTCAGCGCAGCAGCTTCAGGGCGCCCGGCACGGCGCTGATCGTCACCGGCAGCTTCAGGGAGCGCTCCCCGTCGGCGTACGTGGTGATGCCCTCGCCGGCCAGCTCCACGGTGCGGGCCCGGTAGCTGGTCACCAACGGGTGGCTGACGTGGGTGCCCTGGTAGATGCGCGGCTTCACCCGGATCAGGGTCCGCCGGTTGACCCGGCCCGCCACCACCACGTCCAGCAGCCCGTCGGTCGGGTCGGCATCGGGGCAGATGCGCATCCCACCGCCGTAGGTGGGGCAGTTGCCCACCGCCACCAGCACCGCGTCCAGCTCGTGCGGCACCCCGTCAAGGCGCAGCGTGTAGCGGCGGGGCCGCAGCCGGGCCAGCTCGACCACGATCGCCAGGTCGTACCGGCGGGGGCCGCGCGGCCAGCGCATCCGGTTGGCCCGCTCGTTGACGATCGCGTCGAACCCGGCCGCGAGGACCGCCCCGTACCAGCGTTCGACGCCGTCGGCGCCGGTCATCCGGGCCAGGTCCACCACGTGGGTCCGGCCGGCACGCAGCGCGTCGGCGATGACCGCCACCGCGGCGAGCGGATCGGCGGGAAAGCCGGTGTCCAGCGCGAAGTCGTTGCCGGTGCCCGCCGGCACCGGCCCGAACGGCACGCCGGTGCCCGCGACCGCCTGCAACGCGCGGTGCACGGTCCCGTCCCCGCCGATCGCGACGAGCGCACCGGCGCCCTCGGCGACCGCGGCACGGCACGCCGCCTCCGCCTCGGCGGGACTGGACGCCGACAGCAGCCGGACCGGCCGGCCGGCGACGGCCAACCCGTCCAGCAGCCGGGGCAGCACGGCGCGGTGGCGTCCCCGCCCCGCGGTCGGGTTGGTGAGCACGGCGACCGGGCCGGGCAGGTGATCGTCTGCGGTCACGGGCAGCACCGTACCGGTCGGACACCCGCCGTTCACCGGGGGCAGGCACCGTCACGGCCGGTCCCGGCGCCGGCGCGGCGGGTGACGCGGCGACGCCGCCCCCGGACAACGGGGACGGCGTCGGCGAACCGGGCGGCGCGCAGCCGTCAGGTCATGTCGTCGTAACGACGCTCGATCGGCGCTGGCTTCGCGATCGGCTCGGGCGCACCGATCGGCGCGGACGCGTCGACCCGCTGCCCGGCCACGACCGGATCCGCGTCGTACTCCAACGGCGACACCTCGTCGTCGTCGATGCCGGCGTAGATCTCCTTGCCACGCCCGCGCCGCCGGTCGTTGATGAAGGCGATGCCCACCGCACCGAAGTAGAGCGCGGACAGGCAGATCGCCAGGGCGGTCATCCCGAACGGGTCCGGGGTGGGGGTGACCACGGCGGAGAACGCGAAGAACACGAAGATCGCCACACGCCACCAGCTGAGCAGCCGCTTCGCGCTGGCGATGCCCACGAAGTTGAGCATCAGCACGATCAACGGGAACTCGAACGCCACACCGAACAGCAGGATCAGGTTGGTGACGAAGGAGATGTACTTGGTGATCTCCAGTGTCGTGCTGATCTCGCTGTCCGAGATGCTGAGCAGGAACTCCAGGCCCTTGGCCGTGACGAAGTACGCCAGCACCGCACCGGCCGCGAACAGCGGCGCGGCCAGAGCGGTGAAGAAGTACGCGTAGCGCCGCTCGTGCCGGTGCAACCCGGGCGCGATGAACGCCCAGAGCTGGTAGAGCCACACCGGCGCGGCCACGATCAGGCCGACCCAGAGCGCGACCTTCAGGTTGAGCAGGAACAGGTCGGCCGGGCCGAGCTGCACGAACTCACACTTGCCGTTGACGATCCGGGCCTGCGGCAGGTCACAGTAGGGCTGCTGCAGCAGGTGCAGCACCGGCTTGGCCAGCCACACGCCCAGGCCGAAGCCGATCAGGATCGCCACGGACGCGCGGAAGAGACGGTTGCGCAGCTCGCGGACATGCTCGATGAGCGTCATCGAACCGTCGGCGGCCCGCTCGAAACTGCTCGGGCCGCGTTTACGCAGTGCGAAGGCCACGGGACTCGGGCCCTTCGGTCAGTTGTCGCGGACGCGGTGCACCGGGTCGACGACCGGCTGCTGCGGCGGGGCCTGGTACGGAGCCTGCTGCGGCTGACCGGCGTACGGCGCCTGCTGCCCGGCGTGCGGCGGCAGCGGCTGGTAGCCGGCCTGCGCGTCGGCCTTCTCGGCGAGGTCGCGGTCGTCGTCCTGCAGGCTCTTGGTCTCGGCCTTGATGATCCGCAGCGAACGGCCCAGCGAACGGGCCGCGTCAGGAAGCCGCTTCGCGCCGAAGAGCAGGATCAGCACAACCACGAGAACTGCGATGTGCCACGGCTTGAGGGCACCCATGAGAAGCTCCAGTCGCTCTGTGTCCGGGGGTGGTACGCAGCCCATCGTACGTGCGGATCGGTCGGTTGCCACCCGCCGGGTGGTGGTGGTCCGCCCCGGCCGGTGAAGTCTTGACCAACGCGTGATGATCCGTCAACCGCCGCGGGTGGGGTGCGGCGACGCCGGTCGGTCAGCCGCGCTTGGCCTTGATCACCGCGAGCCGCCGCTGCGCGGTGTCGCGCTGCCGCTGGACCCCCTCGGCGCGTTCCTGCAACGCCTCGGCGGACTCCCGCAGCGTCTCGGCCTCGGCGGCCCGCCGCTGCAACGCCACGGCCGCCCGGCGCAGGCGGGGCAGCCGGGTCAGCACCGGACGCACGGCCAGCGCCAGCGCCACGAGCGGGAGCAGCACCACCGCGAGCACGATCCAGATCAGCACGGCGGTCAGCCTACTGGGTGCGGCCCGCCACCGCCGGGTCGCCCGACGGCGCGCCACCGAGCACCGCCGGGTCGACGGCCGCGGGCGCGGGCACCGCGTACGCGTCCAGCGCGGCGGCCGCCGTCGCCCGGACCTGCTCGGCCAGCTCGGGCGGGGACACCACGGTGACCTCCGGGCCGAGCCCGAGCACGAACCGACGCGCCCACCCCAGGTCGGTCACCCGCAGCGAGACGAGCCACTGGTCGCCGTCGCCGGCCTCCACCCGCTCGCACGGGTAGTACTCGGTGATCCACCGCTCACCCCGTCCGACCCGCAGGGTGATCAGCGGCAGGTCGGGCGAGGGACGGAAGACGCCCTCGGTGAGATCGTGCGGCACGGCCTGCGGCGGCACCGTCGCCGGCTCGTCCAACTCGGTGATCGCGTCGATCCGGTCGGCCCGGAACAGCCGGACCGCCTCAGCGCGTCGACACCACGCCTCCACGTACGCCCGGCCACCGACCATCAGCACCCGCAGCGGGTCGATGACCCGTTCGGTGGTCTCGTCCCGGGCCGCCGTGTAGTAGGTGATCCGCAGCGCCTTCCCGCCCTCCACGGCCGCGCGCAGCGCCTCCACCCGCCGGTTGTCCCCAGGCAGCCGGACCGCCACCGGCGCGCCCACCAGGTCGCCCGCGTCCTCGATCTTGGCGAGGGCCCGCTCGACGGCCTCCCGGTTGGCCACCCCGGGCGTCTCGGCGAGCATCCGCAGCGCCACCACGAGCGCGAGGGCCTCGTCGGGGGTGAGCCGCAGCGGCCGGTCGATACCGGCGTCGTAGGTGATGGTCACCCGGTCACCGTCGAAGGCCATGTCGATCAGGTCACCGGGGCCGTACCCGGGCAGGCCGCACACCCAGAGCAACTCCAGGTCCTCCCGGAGCTGCCGCTCGGTGACACCCAGGTCACCGGCCGCCTCGGCGATCTCGATGCCCGGCCGGGCCAGCAGGTACGGCACCAGGTTGAGCAGCCGGGCCAACCGGTCGGCGGACGCGCGGGAGCCACCCCGGGCGGCGGGACGGGTCACCGGGCACCTCCGGTCACGGTCAGCTCGTCGTGGCGCACGGCGATCTCCTTGAGCCGCTGGATGACCGCCTCGCGGACCTCCGGCGGGTCGAGCACCCGCACGTCCGGGCCGTACCCGACGAGGTGCCCGGCCAGCCCGTCCGGGTCGGCGTACGGCAGGACCAGCCGGTCGCCGTCGGGCCCGGCGGTCACCTCGACCGCCCAGCGGCGCAGCCCGGCGGCCCGGCCCGGCACGGCCAACACGGTGGCGCGGCCGGTCCGTTCCACCGGCCCCGACCAGCGGGCCACGTGGTTGATCAGGTCCTCACCGGCCGGCGGCTGGTAGGCGCCGGGCGCGCCGGTCACCCGGACGGCACCGACCACCCGGGACAGTCGGAAGCAGCGGGTCGCCGCGCGGTCCAGGTCGTGGCCGACCACGTACCACCGGCCGCGCCAGCAGACCACGCCCCACGGTTGGAGCCGGCGGCGGCTGGGCGCGTCGCGGTCGGGCACCCGGTAGTCGAAGCCGACCTCGCGGCGGTCCCGGGCGGCGGCGGTCAGCGGCGCGAACGCCGGGTCGACGGTGACCATCGGCTCCAGGCCGAGGGTGGCCTGCGGGTCCACGTCCACGCCGGCGGCGCGCAGCTTGGCCAGCCCGGACGACGCGGCGGCGGCCAGCCCGGCGTGCTGCCACAGGCGGGCGGCGATGCCCACCGCAGCGGCCTCGTCCGGTTCCAGGGGGATGTCCGGCAGCGCGTACTCACGGTGGGCGATCCGATAGCCCGGTTCGGCGTCGAAGGCGCTGGCCGTCCCGGTCTCCAACGGCACGCCCAGCTCACGCAGCTCGGCCTTGTCCCGTTCGAACTTGCGCTGGAACGCCTCGTGGTCCCGCGCGTCGTCGGGATCGTGCTCGTAGCCGGGCACGGTCGCGGCGATCTGCGCGGCGGTCAGGAACCGTCGCGTGGACAGCAGGCAGATCACCAGGTTGACCAGGCGTTCGGTGCGGGTCCGCGACACGGGTAGACGCTAGCAGCCGACGCGCCCGAGCCGTGCACCCGCGCGGGCGTGCCGCACATCTGTTCGGATCGGTGGTGTCGCGGGCCACTACCGCGGCGCGCCGCCACCACCGGTCATAGGGTGGCTCTCATGTCGCAAGCGGAGGCCAGGCCGGAGAGCGAGAGCGTCGGCACCGTGGTCGTCGCGGGCGCCGCGAACCTCGCCATCGCGGTGGCGAAGCTGATCGCCGGACTGATCTCCGGGTCGGCCGCGATGCTCTCCGAGGCGGCGCACTCGGTCGCCGACACCACCACCGAGGTGCTGCTCTTCCAGGCGCTGCGCCGCGGCGCCCGGCCGGCCGACCAGCGGCACCCCTTCGGGTACGGCAAGGAGAGCTACGTCTGGGCGTTCTTCGCCGCCATGTTCACCTTCGTGGCCGGCGCCGGGTTCGCCGTCACCCACGGCGTCACGACGATCCTGGTGCACGAGCACAGCGGCGACTACCTGATCTCGTACATCGTGCTCGGGGTGTCGTTCGTCATCGAGTCGATCTCGCTGGCCCGGGCGGTGCGCCAGGTCCGTCGCGAGTCCCGCCGCTGGGAGACGACCCCGTGGCGGTTCCTGCGGCTGACCGCCGACACCACCGTCAAGGCGGTCTTCCTGGAGGACAGCGCGGCCCTGATCGGTCTGCTGCTGGCCGGCCTCGGCGTCGGCCTGTCGCACGCCACCGGCGACGAGGTGTGGGACGGCGTCGCGTCGATCCTGATCGGTCTGCTGCTGCTGACCGTCGCCGGGATCCTGGCCGCCAACAACCTGTCGCTGCTGGTCGGCCGGGCGGTCCCGGCGCGGCTGCGTCGGGAGATCGAGCGGGAGCTGGCCGAGCTGCCCGAGGTGGAACGCATCGACACCCTGCTCACCATGCAGCTCGGCCCGGACGACATCCTGGTCGCCGCGAAGGTCGACTTCCGCGACGAGGCCACCGGCGCGCAGATCGAGGCCACCGCCGACGAGGCCGAGCGGCGACTCACCGAGCGGTACCCGGAGATCCGCTTCGTCTTCCTCGACCCCACCCGCTCGCTGCCCGGCGCCACCGGCACCGCCCGGCACACCCAGGCCCGGCCGAGCCCGGACGCCGGCGGCGGCCCCGAGCAGACCTGAACCACGCCACGGCCCGCACCCGGGCGCGGGCCGCCGGGCACGCGCGGCTAGCGTGCCCGTCATGGTGCGATGGCGTACGGGGACGGTGGCGACGCTGCGACGGCAGTGGACCGGGGCGGTGGAACTGGACGTCGACCTGCCCGACGGCACGCGGATGCGGGCGCTGGCGTACCCGGAACTGGTCGGCACCCCCGCGCCCGGCGACCGGGTGCTGCTCAACGCGGGAGCCCTGCTGATGGGGCTGGGCACCGGCGGTTACGCCCTGGTGGTGGCCCTGCCGGACCGGTTGCCGCCGGACCCGCCGGACGCCGGTGACACCCGCGACGCCGGACACCTCGTGAAGGCCCGGTACACGCCGCTGCAACCGATCCTGCTCGGCGTCGACGAGGAGGCCTCCCCGCACCGCGACGTGCTCGCCGACTCCGACGACCTGGCCGGCCTGCCGGTGGTCACCGCCGACCTGCACTCGGCCCTGCCGGCGATCCTGGCCGGCATCCGGGCCGACGCTCCGCACGCCCGGGTGGCGTACCTGCTCACCGACGGCGGGGCACTGCCGGCCTGGTTCTCCCGCACCCTCGCCGGGCTCCGCGGCGACCTGGCCGGCACGATCACCGTCGGGCAGGCGTTCGGCGGCGACCTGGAGGCCACCACCCTGCACGGCGGCCTGCTCGCCGCCCGACACGTGCTGCACGCGGACGTGGCCGTGGTCGCCCAGGGGCCCGGCAACCTGGGCACCGGCACCCGGTGGGGCTTCTCCGGGGTGGCCGTCGGCGAGGCCGTCAACGCGGTCGCCACGCTGGGCGGCCGGCCGGTCGGATCGCTGCGGATCTCCGCCGCCGACCCCCGCCCCCGCCACCGGGGCGTGTCCCACCACAGCCTCACCGCGTACGGCCGGGTCGCGCTCGCCCCGGCGGACCTGGTGCTGCCCGACGACCTGGAGCCGGACCTCGCCGCCGAGGTGGACGCCGCGCTGGCCCCCCTGGCCGCCCGGCACCGCGTCGTCCGGGTGCCCACCGGCGGCCTCGACGCCGCGCTGCGGGCCAGCACCGTGCCGCTGTCCACGATGGGCCGTGGCCTCGACGCCGACCACGCCTACTTCCTGGCCGCCGCCGCGGCCGGTCGGCACGCCGTCACCCTGCTGCCCTGACCGGTGTCCGTCGCCACCGCGCGGCGCTGCCGACCGTGGCGGGCACGGTGACAGCGCCAACAAATCCCAACCGGACCCTCACGGGTTTCTGACAAGTCGACGTTAGCGTCGTGCCCATGAGACGACACGTCATCTGGGCAGGCACCGCAACGACCGGTCGCGCGGCCGGCACCGGCGAAGACTGGCACACTTCGACCGCCGACACGAGCGGCGAGGACTGGCTGGCCGGGGCCGCCCACAGCCCGGGTGGCGGCGGAACCCACCGCCGCACGCCCACGGTCCGGGGCCGCCTCGACTCCTGACGTCCGCCAGCGCTCGGCGCGACACGGACGGCGCGTACGCCGGTGCGGGCTGGATGGTCCCGCGCAGCAGCCCGCACCGCGTACCGGCCCGCCGCGGGGTCAGGCCAGGAAGATCAGGGCGAGCCAGCCGCCGACGATCAGCACCAGCGCCAGGGCCAGCACCCAGGTCGGCACGGTGTACTCGCCGCGGCGGTTACGGTCGATCTCGGCGCGGATCTTCTCCCGCCGGCGTTCGACCCAGTTCTGCCGCTCGGTGCCGCGCTCGGGGCGGTCGGAAGATCCAGAAGTCGTCATGGCGCGCCCAGCCTACCGGGCCGGCCGGCCTCGGCGACGGATACCACCGCCGGGGCCGGCACACCCGTCACATGCTGGCGATCAACCGCTCCACCCGCTCGTCGTAGGCCCGGAACGGGTCCTTGCAGAGCACGGTGCGCTGCGCCTGGTCGTTGAGCTTCAGGTGCACCCAGTCGACGGTGAAGTCCCGCCGCTTCTCCTGGGCGTGCCGGATGAACTCGCCGCGCAGCCGCGCCCGGGTGGTCTGCGGCGGGGTCTCCTTGGCCTCGAAGATCTCCGGGTCGGTGGCGACCCGGTCCACCTCACCACGGCGCTCCAGCAGCCCGTAGAGGCCCCGACCCCGGCGCAGGTCGTGGTACGCCAGGTCCATCTGCGCGACCCGGGGATGCGACAGCGGCAGGTCGTGCTTGCGCTGGTAACGCTCGATCAACCGCAGCTTGGTGACCCAGTCGATCTCACGGGAGACCGGCTCCAGATCCCCGGTCTCCACGGCGTTGAGCACCCGGCCCCACAGCTCGACGACCCGCTTGGCGGCCTGGTCGCCGCCCCGGCGCTCCACGAACTCGGTGGCCTTGGACAGATACTCCTGCTGGATGTCCAGGGCGCTGACCTCCTTACCGGAGGCCAACCGGACCTTGCGACGCCCGGTGATGTCGTGCGACACCTCCCGGATCGCCCGGATCGGGTTCTCCAGGGACAGGTCGCGCATCACCACCCCGGCCTCGATCATCCGCAACACGATGTCGGCGGTGCCGACCTTCAGCAGCGTGGTGACCTCGTTCATGTTGGAGTCCCCGACGATCACGTGCAGCCGCCGGTAACGCTCGGCGTCGGCGTGCGGCTCGTCGCGGGTGTTGATGATCGGACGGCTGCGGGTGGTCGCCGAGGAGACGCCCTCCCAGATGTGCTCGGCCCGCTGTGACAGGCAGTAGACCGCGCCGCGCGGGGTCTGCAGAACCTTGCCGGCCCCGCAGATCAACTGCCGGGTGACCAGGAACGGGATGAGCACGTCGGCGAGCCGCCCGAACTCGCCGTGCCGGGAGACCAGGTAGTTCTCGTGACAGCCGTACGAGTTGCCGGCCGAGTCGGTGTTGTTCTTGAACAGGTAGATCTCACCCGCGATGCCCTCGTCGTGCAGCCGCTTCTCCGCGTCGACGAGCAGACCCTCCAGGATCCGTTCGCCGGCCCGGTCGTGGGCGACCAGGTCGGTCACCGAGTCGCACTCCGGTGTCGCGTACTCCGGGTGCGACCCGACGTCCAGGTAGAGCCGGGCCCCATTGCGCAGGAACACGTTGCTCGACCGACCCCAGGAGACCACGCGACGGAACAGATACCGCGCGACCTCGTCCGGGGACAGCCGCCGCTGCCCGCGATAGGTGCAGGTGACGCCGTACTCGGTCTCGAGGCCGAAGATTCGCCGCTCCATGGTGTGACATTAGCCGCCCGGAGGCCCGGTTCGTCACTGTCACACCGCAGGTCGTGCCTCGGGGGCGGTCACATACCGGCTGAGTGCGACATTCCGTCCGCCCCGAGGCTCGAAACGAACC
Organism: Micromonospora sp. WMMD710; assembly: GCF_029626045.1. NCBI lineage: Bacteria > Bacillati > Actinomycetota > Actinomycetes > Micromonosporales > Micromonosporaceae > Micromonospora > Micromonospora sp. WMMD710. The sequence goes on from NZ_JARUBD010000001.1 coordinate 2,034,192, forward strand.
GCCGGCACGCGTCGTACTCCGGCAGCAGGCCCCGCTCGCGGGCCTGGGCGAGGGTCGGCGCCGCGTCGTCGCGCGCCGACAGCAGCGGGACGTCGGCGGGCCACTCGATGCCCAACTCCTCGTCCAGCGGGTGCACCGCGTGCTCACCCGTCGGGTTGTACGTCGCCGAGCAGAGGTAGCTCAACGTCGCGTCGTCGGTCAGCGCGCAGAAGCCGTGCCCCAGGCCCTCGCTGAGGTAGACGGCCCGGCGGTCGGTGTCGTCGAGCCGGACACCCTCCCACCGGCCGAACGTCGGCGAGCCCACCCGCAGGTCCACGATCACGTCGAGGACCGCGCCACGCACACACGTGACGTACTTGGCCTGGCCGGGCGGCACGTCGGCGAAGTGCACGCCACGCACCACGCCACGCGCGGAGACCGACAGGTTGGCCTGCGCCAGGCGCAGCGGGTGCCCCACCGCCTCGGCGAGCCGGTCGAAGCGGTACCACTCCATGAACATGCCGCGCGCGTCACCGTGCTGCTGCGCGGTGATCTCCCAGGCGCCCTCGATGCTCAGCTCCCGCAGCTTCACCAGGACACCCCGTGGCTGCCGTCGCGCTCGTCCAGGAGGCGAAGCAGGTAGTCGCCGTACCCGCTCTTGGTCAGCGGCGCGGCCAGCGCGCGCAGCTGGTCGTCGTCGATCAGGCCGGCCCGCCAGGCCACCTCCTCGACGCAGCCGATCTTGAGGCCCTGCCGCTCCTCGACCACCCGGACGAACTCGGCGGCCTGCATCATCGAGGTGAACGTGCCGGTGTCCAGCCAGGCGGTGCCCCGGTCCAGCACGGTCACCGACAGCTCGCCGGTCTCCCGGTACACCTCGTTGACCGCGGTGATCTCCAGCTCGCCCCGGGCGCTCGGGGTGAGCTTGCGGGCGATGTCGACCACCCGGTTGTCGTAGAAGTACAGACCGGGCACCGCGTAGCGGGACTTCGGCCGGGCCGGCTTCTCCTCGATCGAGAGCACCCGGCCGTCGGCGTCGAAGTCGACCACGCCGTACTCCTGCGGGTTGGCCACCTGGTAGGCGAAGACCCGCCCGCCGACGGGGTCACCGTGGTCGGCGAGCTGCCGGCCCAGACCCACGCCGTGGAAGATGTTGTCGCCGAGGATCAACGCCACCGACTCGTCGCCGATGAAGTCCGCGCCGAGGATGAACGCCTGCGCGATGCCCTCCGGGCGCTCCTGGGTGACGTAGTCCAGCCGCAGCCCGAACTGGCTGCCGTCGCCGAGCAGCCGACGGAACTGGTCCTGATCCTCCGGGGTGGTGATCACCAGGATCTCCTGGACCCCGGACATCACCAGGGTGGAGAGCGGGTAGTAGACCATCGGCTTGTCGAAGACCGGCATCAGCTGCTTCGAGACCGCCCGGGTGATCGGCCAGAGCCGGGATCCGGTGCCGCCGGCAAGTAGGATTCCACGCACCGGGGAAGCCTACCGGCACGGCTACGGAACGTGCGTGGGGGTCGCGTCCCACGCCCCGGGCGCAACTTCGCGTACACTTCCGGACCCGTGAGGATCCTCGTCACCGGCGGAGCCGGATTCATCGGGTCGGAGTACGTTCGTCTGCTCTTGGGCAAGCCCCTGGGCAGCGCCGAGGGCGTGCCGCCGCTCGAGCCGGCGGTCGTGACCGTGCTCGACAAGCTGACCTACTCGGGCAACTTGGCCAACCTCGACCCCGTACGCGACGACCCGCGACTACGGTTCGTGCAGGGCGACATCTGCGACCCGGTCGTCGTCGACCAGGTCGTCGCCGACCACGACGTGATCGTGCACTTCGCCGCCGAGTCGCACGTCGACCGGTCGATCGAGGGCGCCGCGCCGTTCGTCACCACCAACGTGCTGGGCACCCAGACCCTGCTCGACGCCGCGCTGCGCCACCGCACCGGCCGGTTCGTGCACGTCTCCACCGACGAGGTGTACGGCTCCATCGACGAGGGCTCCTGGACCGAGACCTGGCCGCTGGCCCCCAACTCGCCGTACTCGGCGTCCAAGGCCGGCTCCGACCTGCTCGCCCTGGCCTACCACCGCACCCACGGCATGGACGTGGTCGTCACCCGCTGCTCCAACAACTACGGCCCGTACCAGTTCCCCGAGAAGGTCATCCCGCTGTTCGTGACCAACCTGGTCGACGGCGGGACCGTTCCGCTCTACGGCGACGGCGGCAACATCCGCGACTGGCTGCACGTGCACGACCACTGCCGCGGCATCGCCCTGGTCCAGCAGAAGGGCCGCGCCGGCGAGGTCTACAACATCGGCGGCGGCACCGAGCTGACCAACAAGGAACTCACCGGCCGGCTCCTCGACGCCTGCGGCGCCGGCTGGGACCGCGTCGTGCCCGTCACCGACCGCAAGGGCCACGACCGCCGCTACTCCCTCGACATCAGCAAGATCAGCGCGGAGCTGGGCTACCAGCCCAGCATCACCCTCGACGAGGGCCTCGCCGACACCGTGCGCTGGTACCAGGAGAACCGGGCCTGGTGGGAGCCGCTGAAGTCGGCGCCCACCGCATGACCCGACTACTCGTCACCGGCGCCGGCGGGATGCTCGGTCGGGACCTGGTCACCGTGCTGGGGGCCCGGCCCGACCTGAAGGTCACCACCGCCGCCCGCGCCGACCTGGACGTCACCGACCCCGCCGCCGTGCGCGCCGCGGTCGCCGGACACGACGTCGTGATCAACGCGGCGGCGTGGACCAACGTCGACGGCGCCGAGGCCGAGGAGGCCGCGGCCACCGCCGTCAACGGCCACGGCGTCGCGAACCTCGCGGCGGCGTGCGCCACCGGCGGCACCCAGTTGATCCAGGTCTCCACCGACTACGTCCTCTCCGGCGACGCCGACACCCCCTACCCGGAGGACGCGCCCACCGCGCCGGTCAACGCGTACGGCCGGGGCAAGCTGGTCGGCGAGCAGGCCGTCGCCCGACTGCTCCCGGACACCGGGTACGTGGTCCGGACCGCCTGGCTGTACGGGGCGCACGGGCCGAACTTCGTGGCCACCATGCTGCGGCTCGCCGGGCAGCACGAGCACCTCGACGTGGTCGACGACCAGCACGGGCAACCCACCTGGTCCTACCGGCTCGCCGAGCGGCTGGTCGCGCTCGCCGACGCCGCCCTGGCCGGTCGGGCGGCGCCCGGCGTGTACCACGGCACCTGCGCCGGCCAGACCACCTGGTACGGGCTCGCCCGCGCCGCGTTCACGCTCGCCGGACTGGACCCGGACCGGATCCGACCCACCACCAGCGACCGGTATCCTCGTCCCGCCCCCCGTCCGGCGTACAGTGTGCTAGGGCACAACCGCTGGGCGGCCGCGGGTCTGCCGCCACTTCAGGACTGGCACTCCACCCCGGTTGACGCGTTCCACTCCCCCGCTCCACCCGCCCCGTGGAAGGTCGCATGAAGCTCACCCTCGTCACCGGCCTGACCGGCCTGCTGCTGCTCGGCACCATCGTCGAGCTGCTGCGCCGTCGTCAGCTGCGCGAGAAGTACGGCATGCTCTGGCTCGCCGTACTGATCATCGTGATCCCGTTGTCCCTGTTCCCCCGGCTGCTCGACAACGTCGCCGAACTCCTCGGCGTCGCCTCCGGTGTCAGCCTGGTGCTCTTCCTGGGCATCGTCTTCCTGCTGCTGGTGTGCGTACATCTCAGCTGGGAGGTCAGCGCCCTGGAAGAAGAGACCCGCACCCTGGCCGAAGACTTCGCCCTGCTCCGCGCGCAGATCGACGCGGACCGGGCGGCCCGAGACGAACTGGTGTCCACCGATGGTTAACGGCAAGCGCACCTTGATCATCATCCCGGCCCTCAACGAGTCGGGCTCCATCGCCGACGTCGTCGGGGAGGTCCGCGGCGAGCTGCCCGGCGTCGACGTGCTCGTCGTCGACGACGGCTCCACCGACCGCACCGCCGACGTCGCCGCCGCCGCCGGCGCCCGGGTCGCGAAGCTGCCGTACAACCTCGGTGTCGGCGGGGCCATGCGCCTCGGCTACCGCTACGCCCGCGACAACAACTACGACGTCGCCATCCAGATCGACGCCGACGGCCAGCACGACCCCCGGTACGTGCCAAAGCTCGTCGACCTGCTCGACGACAACGACCTGGTCATCGGCGCCCGCTTCGCCGGCGAGGGCGACTACAACGTCCGCGGCCCCCGCCGCTGGGCCATGGTCATGCTCTCCGCCGTGCTGTCCCGGGTCGCCCGCACCAAGCTCACCGACACCACCTCCGGCTTCCGGGCCGCCAACCGGCGGGTCATCGAGATGTTCGCCGGGTGGTACCCGGCCGAATACCTCGGCGACACGGTGGAGACCCTGGTGCACACCGCCCGCCGCGGCTTCCGCATCCGGCAGGTGCCGGTCGCCATGCGCAAGCGGATGGCCGGCACGCCCAGCCACTCCCCCGCCAAGGCGATGATCTACCTCGGTCGCGCGTTCGCGGTACTCACGCTGGCGCTCATCCGCCGGTGATCCGTCGCCTGCTGCGCCTGATCCCGCCCGGCACCATCGCTGTTGGTGCCGGGCTGGGTCTTCTCGGCCTCGCCTCCTACGTCCACCTCGCGGTCGCCGGCCACAACCTCACCGAAGTCGACTACTCGTCGCTCTCGGTGCTCTGGTCGATCGTGTTCACCCTCGGCATCGGCATGTTCATGCCGGTCGAGCAGGAGGTCGCCCGGGTCGTCGCCGCCCGACACAGCCAGGGGCTCCCCCCGGGGCCCGTGCTGGCCCGCGGCGTCACCGTGGCCGCCGTGATGCTCGCCGTGCTGGTGCTGGCCGTCACCGCCGGCCGCCAGCTGCTCGCCGACAAGCTCTTCCACGGCGACGGCACCATGGTCACCGTGCTGGTCGGCGCGCTCGCCGCGATGGCCGTCGCCTACGCCACCCGCGGCGTCCTCTCCGGCCTGCAACTCTTCCCCTGGTACGGCACCCAGCTCGGCGTCGACGGCGGCCTGCGGATCATCCTGGTCGCCCTGCTCGGGCTCGCCGGAGTGACCTCCCCCGTCTGGTACGGCCTCGTCCTGGTCGCCGCCCCACTGGTCAGCGTCCTGCTCACCCTGCCCCCGGTGCTGCGCGTCATCGGCGGCGGCGCACCCGTGGCCTGGGCCACCCTGCTGCGCGGCCTCGGCCTGCTCACCGCGTCCAGCCTGCTCTCCCAGGTCGTGGTCAACATCGGCGTGATCAACGTGCAGTTGCTCGCCCCCACCGAGACGGCCGCCGCCGGCGCCCTGCTCTCCGCCCTCGTGCTGGTCCGCATCCCCCTGTTCGTCTTCGGCTCACTCCAGGCGTCCCTCCTGCCCGGCCTCGCCACCACCGCCACCACCGGCGACCAGGCCGGCTTCCACAGCCTGCTGCGCCGCGCACTCGGCATCGTCACCGCACTCGGCCTCACCGGGGCGCTCGGCGCCGTACTGATCGGCCCATGGCTGGTCCGCACCCTCTTCGACGCCCCCGACGTGCTCGGCCACGGCGACTTCGCGTGGCTGGCCGTCGCCACCCTCGCCTACCTCTGGGCCATGGTGCTCGGCCAGGCCCTGCTCGCCCTCGACCGGCACCGCGCACAGGCCCTCGCCTGGACCGTCGGCGTCGCCGCCCTGGTCGCCGTGACACTGATCCCGGCCCCGGTCACCCTGCGCGTCGAACTGGCCTACACCGTCGGCTCCGTCGTCGTCGCCGCCACCATGGCCGTCCTGCTGCGCGGCGGCTTCCGCCGACCCACCACCCCCACCCGGCCCCTCGACGACGCCGTCGCCCCTGCCGTAACCGGAGGCATCCGATGACCCGCCCACAGGTGACCGCGGTGATGCTCGCCTACGGCACCGAGCCGTACCTGGTCGACGCCGCCCGTGCCGTGCTGGCCAGCACCGACGTCGACATCGACCTGGTGGTCGTCGACAACGGCTGCACCGGCGACGGCATCGACATCGTCAAGGGCTTCCCCCAGGTCCGGGTCGTCCGACCCGAACAGAACACGGGCTATTCCGGCGGCTGCCGCGTCGGCGCCGCCGAAGCCACCGGAGACTGGCTGGCCTTCGTCAACTCCGACGCCATCGTCGCCCCCGACGCCCTCGCCAAGACCGTCGCGGTGGCCGCCGAACCGGGCGTCGGCGCGACCATGGCCTCCATCCGGCTCGCCGACAACCCCGAGCTGATCAACACGTCCGGCAACCCGCTGCACTTCACCGGGCTGTCCTGGGCCGGCGGCAACGGCGAACCCGCCACCGCACACGCCGTACGCACCACCGTGCCCTCCCTCAGCGGCTGCTGCTTCGTGATCAGCCGCGAACGCTGGCAGGACCTCGACGGCTTCGCCGCCGAATACTTCGCCTACCACGAGGACACCGAACTCAGCCTGCGGCTGTGGCAACGCGGCCTGCGCCTGGAGTACGTCCCCGACGCCGTTGTCCGCCACCACTACGAGTTCTCCCGCAACGACCTCAAGCTCTACCTGGTGGAACGCAACCGACTGGTCACCCTGCTCACCGCCTACCAGACCCGGACGCTGGTGGTGCTCGCCCCGATGCTGCTGCTCACCGAGGCAGCCATGCTCGCCGCCGCGCTCGCTGGCGGCTGGACCAGGCAGAAGACCCGCGGCTGGGGCTGGCTGTGGAGCAACCGCGCCTGGGTGGGTTCCCGCCGCCGTCAACTCCAACGCGAACGCACCGTGCCCGACGGGGTCATCGCCGACCTGATGACCGCCCGCGTCGCCCCGTCGAACGTCGATTCGCCGCCCGGCATGGGCGTGTTCAACGCCGTCGCCGCCGGCTACTGGGCCCTCGCCCGACCGCTGCTGCAACGCCGCTGACCCACCCGACAGACAGACCGAAGCGCCGGCGCCCACCTCACGTGGGCACCGGCGCTTCGTCGTCACACCGTCAGTTGTCGGGCTGACCCGGCCGGTCCTCCAGATCCGCGGAACCCGCCGAACTGGTCGGCTTACCGGCCTCCCCGGTCGGCACGCTCGGCGTGTCCGGTCGGTCGCTGGTCGGCGGCGTCGACTCCCCGTCCAACAGGGCGGTCAGCGCGGCCCCGGTGATCCGCCGGAACGTCCGACCGACCCGCTGACGGTCCAGCACCGCCACCTCAAGCTGGTTCGCGGCGATCGTCCGGGCGGCACCGCCCTCCCCACCGACGGTGCTCAACGCCTGCACCGCCACCTTCGCCGCCTCGGCGAGCGACATGTCCGGCCGGTGGTTGGACTTCAACACGCCGGTGATCGCCTCGGCCTGCCCGCCCATCGCCATCCGCCCCGGCTCGTCGTTGACCGAACCGTCGTAGGTGAGCCGGTACAACTCGTCGTCGGCGGGTGTCGGCCCGACCTCCGCCACGCAGATCTCCACCTCGAACGGCTTCGACTGCTCCGTGAAGATCGCACCCAGGGTCTGCGCGAACGCGTTGGCCAGGGCCCGGCCGGTCACGTCCCGACGGTCGTAACTGAGCCCGTTCAGATCCGCCATCCGCACACCGGCGCGACGCAGATTCTCGAACTCGTTGTACCGGCCCACCGCGGCGAACCCGATCCGGTCGTAGATCTCACTGACCTTGTGCAGGGCACTGGAGAGGTTCTCCGCGACGAAGAGCACCCCGCCGGCGTAGCTCAGGACCACCGCGCTGCGGCCCCGGGCGATGCCCTTACGGGCCAGCTCGGAACGGTCGCGCATGATCTGTTCGGGCGAGGCGTAGAACTGCATGGCCACGGCGGCGATTCTCCTAACGGCGCTGTGCTGACGACTGCTGGCTGGTGGGGGTGGGCGCGGCTCAACCGCCCGGGTTCTCCATCCGACCGGCGACCACGCCCTCGGCGATCGTCGCCGTCTCGGCGTCGGTGAGCCGGTGGGTGCCCTCGGCGGTCGCGGTCATCACCACCGGGTAGATCCGCCGGGTCAGGTCCGGGCCACCGGTCGCGGTGTCGTCGTCGGCCGCGTCGTAGAGCGCCTCGACCGCGAGCCGGGTCGCGTCCGCGACGGACAACCCGGCCCGGAACCGCTTCTTCAGCGCGGACTTGGCGAACAGCGACCCGGAACCGATCGCGTCGTAACCGGTCTCCTCGTACGGGCCACCCGTCACGTCGAAGCTGAAGATCCGACCGGCCTTCGCCGGATCGGCGGCGGCCAGGTCAAAGCCGGCGAAGAGCGGCACCACGGCCAGCCCCTGCATGGCCGCGCCCAGGTTGCCCCGGATCATCGAGGCCAACCGGTTGGCCTTGCCGTCCAGCGAGAGCATCGCGCCCTCGATCTTCTCGTAGTGCTCCAGCTCCACCTGGAACAGTCGCATCAGCTCGATACCGATGCCCGCGGTGCCCGCGATACCGACCAGCGAGTACGCGTCGGCCGGGTGCACCTTCTCGATGTCGCGCTGGGCGATCAGGTTGCCCATGGTGGCCCGCCGGTCGCCCGCCATCACCACACCGTCAACGGCCGCGATGGCCACGATGGTGGTCGCGTGCGGCGCCAGGTCGGCGGCCATGCCCGGCGGCAGCGGTCGCCGGCCGGGCAGCATCTCGGGTGCCACCCGGCTCAGAAACGTCGTGAAGGAGGACGTCCCCGCGTTGGTGAACACATCTGGTAGACGCCCGGATGGATCAAAGCCCGCTGCCACGTGGTTCCTCTCAGGTACGTGATTGCCCTGGCCAGCCTCGTGGGACTGTCACGGAACTGGCCAAGACCACCGTTGCAGTTGAAGCAGAGTATCCCGCGCACCCATCCGGTGCGATGATCGTGGTCCAGATGTTGCGGGTCCGCGCCGCCGCAGATCGCGCAGAAGCCGCCCTGCTCGGCCAGGAACTCCTGGAACTCCTTCTCCCCGACGCCGTAGCGCCGCCGCAGGTGATACTCGCGGTTACCCCCGTACAGGCACTCTTTCGTCTCTTTGGTCTTGGTGTTGTGGCAGGGCTTGCAGTAGGTGGCGTAGCCGGAGGTGTCCGCCCGGTTGCGGGGGAAGGCATCGAACGGCTCGACCGCGTCGCAGGCCGGACAGTGCTTGTACCCCTCCGGCACGACGCGACCTCCGCGCACCTCGCGGCCAAAATCGGCTCTCACCCGCCGCGCGTAGCTTGCCTTGGATCGCTCGTTGAAGCTGAGCTTGCAGTAGCTACCCCGCCCGCCCGCCCGCCCGGCCTCTTGGAGCTCACACAGAACTGATCGAACGCCTTCCATTCGCCGCAATCTCGGCAGCGACGGAGCCCGTCACGATCATCGCTCGCTTTAGCCATGTCCGAATTGCCCTATATGTTCACTGACCTCCCTTTTGAACGTAGCCCCTCACAAACTCTTCTGCGTTTTCTTCGAGAACCTCGTCGATCACGTCGAGGAGGTCCTTGGTGTTTTCGGTGGTCTCGGCGTGCCGCTCGGCCACCTCGGGGTTGACCTCGGTGACGACGTCCTCGATCTCCTCGCCCTGGCGGGACTTGCCGGACTGCGACTGACCGCCGCTGTCATGAGTGGCCATAGCTGTCTCCTCCACGATCGTCTGCGATGAACTTACCTCGCGCGGACGACGAAAAGCCCGCCGCGCGCCGGCTCGCGGCACACACATGACGGACTTTCGGGCCCGTGCTCAGCCACCGGTCAGCGTCTCCAGCAGGTCCTTGGCGCTGGCGCAGCGGTCGAACAGCGCCCCGACATGCGCGCGGGTGCCCCGCTCCGGCTCCATCATCGGCACCCGGACGAGCGACTCCCGACCCACGTCGAAGATCACCGAATCCCAGCTGGCGGCAACCACCTCGGAGGCGTACTGGGCCAGACAGCGGCCCCGGAAGTAGGCCCGGGTGTCCTCCGGGGGCTCGGTCATCGCCGAGCGCGTCTCGTCGTCGGTGAGCAGCGTCTTCATCGCCCCCCGGGTGACCAGCCGATTGTAGAGGCCCTTGTCCGGCCGGACGTCGGAATACTGCAGGTCGACCAGCTGGAGCTTGTGTGAGCCCCAGCCGAGCTTCTCGCGTTCCCGGTAGCCCTCCAGCAGCCGCAGCTTGGCCACCCAGTCGAGTTCGTCGGCGCACAGCATCGGGTCGCGGCCGAGCCGGTCGAGGACGCTCTCCCAGCGGTCGAGCACGTCCACGGTCTGCTCGTCGGCGTCGGTGCCGTACCGGTCGTCGACAAAGGACCGGGCCCGCTCCAGGTACGCCCACTGCAGGTCGAGGGCGGTGAGCCGGCGGCCGTCGCGCAGCCGCATCAGGTGCGACAGGGCGGGGTCGTGGCTGACGGCGCGCAGCTCGCTGACCGGGTCGGCGATGCCCAGGTCGGCGCCGAGCGCCTTCTCCTCGATCATGGTGAGGATCAGCGCGGTGGTGCCCACCTTGAGGTAGGTGGAGATCTCGGAGAGGTTGGCGTCGCCGATGATGACGTGCAGCCGCCGGTACTTGTCGGCGTCGGCGTGCGGCTCGTCGCGGGTGTTGATGATCGGCCGCTTGAGGGTGGTTTCCAGGCCCACCTCGACTTCGAAGAAGTCGGCACGCTGGGAGATCTGGAAGCCGCTCTGCCCGCCGTCCTGGCCGATGCCGACGCGGCCGGCGCCGCAGACGATCTGCCGGGTGACGAAGAACGGCGTCAGGTACGCCACGATGTCGGCGAACGGCGTCTGCCGGCGCATCAGGTAGTTCTCGTGGGCGCCGTAGCTGGCGCCCTTGTTGTCGGTGTTGTTCTTGTACAGGCGGATCGGTTGGCTGCCGGGGATGGTGGCGGCACGGCGGGACGCCTCGGCCATCACGCGCTCGCCGGCCTTGTCCCAGCGGACGATGTCGCGGGGAGTGGTGACCTCGGGGGTGGAGTATTCGGGGTGGGCGTGGTCGACGTAGAGGCGTGCGCCGTTGGTGAGTATCACGTTGGCCAGGCCGAGGTCCTCGTCCGCGAGGGCCTCGGCCGGATCGTAGGCCGCGCCGGAGTAGGTGAAGCCGCGGGCGTCGCGCAGCGGCGACTCTTCCTCGTAGTCCCAGCGGGCCCGCCCGCCCCGGTTGAGTTCGGGGCGGGCCCCGTAGGCGTTGACCACCTGCGATGAGGTGACCATCGGGTTGGCTCCGGCCTGGCCGGGAACGGAGATGCCGTACTCGACCTCGGTGCCCATGATCCGACGTACCGTCATGCGACCACTCGCTTCGCTCGCCCCACGGAGCCGGCGTGCCCGCCGCTCACACCATCGAGACTAGTCTGCGTGGTGGCCGACCGCGCGGCCCCGCCGGTCGGCGCGGCGCGTTACCGCGCCGTGGCGGGCTTGAGTGGCACCAGGGTCAGGCCGTCGCGCAGGGTCGGGTCTGCCGTGAGCGCGCCGTCGATGGCCCGCTGGGCAGCCGGGTCGGCGACGATGAGGCGCAGCGGGCGGGGAACGCGGCGCAGGATCTCCGCGGTCCGGGCGGGTTCGTCGTAGATCCGGAAGTAGATGCCGGGTTCGGTCTGGCCGCTGGTGCCCTGCATGGCGGAGAGGAAGATCGACTCCCGGTAGCCCTGGAGGCCCTGCTTGTCCACGACAAGGGTGACGGTGCCGGGGATCGCCGGGTAGTTGCGGTAGGCGATGGAGGTGACCGACGCGGAGCGGGTGATGTTCCGGACGTCCCGGCTGGCCCAGTCCTTCGCCCACGTGCCGTTGCTGCCGGTGCGGTGGAAGTAGCCGCCGGTCCAGCCGAGCACGCCGGTGCCGGCGAGCACCGCGAGCGTCACGAGGGCGGCGGTGGCGACGGCGGGGAGGGCGCCGGTGATGGGGCGTCGCCGTGGCTCGGAGTCGGTGCTCTGGGCGGGCACGGGCAGCAGTCGGGCGGGTGCGGCGGCGCCGATGATGAGGACGGCGATGACCAGGTGGGCGGTCTTGCCGAAGTAGTAGGCCGGTTGGGTGCCGTTGGCCAGGTTCACGGCGGCCATGCTGGCGGAGAAGAGCAGGCCGACGCCGAGGGTGACGAGGTAGCGCCGCCAGGTGGACTCGGCGAGGTTGGTGCGGACGAGGATGGCGGCGACGACGACCGCGCCGAGGCCGAGCATGGTGTTGTAGGTCTCGACCGGGGGTGTGCCGCCGGGGGCGGCGAGGGCCTCGCTCTGGCCGGCGACGAGCAGGCCGAGCAGGGGGATCAGCGGGGCCAGCGCGGCGGTGGGCACGGCGATGGCGGCGACGGTGCCGGGGCGGGCGCGAAGTCGGCGCCGGTCGGCGATGAGCCAGCAGAGCACCATGGCGCCGGTCGGGAAGAGGAAGAGGTAGTAGCTGAAGCCGATGCCGATGAGCAGCGCCCCAACGAGCAGGAGTTGTTCGCGCAGCCGGTTGAGGGGGCGGACGACGAGGGCGACGAGGATCGCGGACAGGCTGAGCCCGAAGGTCTCGCTGGGGTAGCCGGCGACGAGCAGGCGGGGCAGCTCGGTGCCGAGGGCCAGGGCGGCGACGGCGACGATGAGGACCAGGCGGCGCAGTGGGTGCAGGGGGCCGGCGACGTGCTGGGCGGCCCAGCTGAGCGCGAGCAGCAGCCCGGCGAAGGTGAGGAGGCACCAGAGCACGTAGTGGTCCATGAGTCGCGCGCCGGTGGGTGGGTCGCCGGCGCTGCGCAGGAAGCCGTCGAGCAGGGCGGTGGTGAAGTGCCAGCCCTGCGGGTAGTGCACGAGGCCGGAGAAGATGTTCTCGCGGGCGGTGTCGGCGTCGAGGAAGAGGTAGCCGCCGAGGCGGCCGATCACGTCGAAGAGGGCGGGGTGGCGTCCGTTGTCCTCGCCGACCATGGCGAGGTTGAGTCGCTGACCGAAGGTGTCGGCCCGCAGGTAGGGGGTGGCGAGGTAGCCGGCGGCGAGGGCCGCCACGGCGAGCGTGGCGAGGTCGGACCAGCTGGGGCGGGGCAGCCGGGGTGCGCGCCGGGACAGCACGGCGGCCAGGGTCAGGACGGTCAGCGCCAGGCCGGTGACGGGGACCGGGTGCAGGCCCCAGGGCCACACGGTGAAGAGCAGCCCGGTGGCGCAGGTGAGGCCGGCGAGCAGGGCGAGGGCGAGCATCATCCGGTCGAGCAGGGTGCGGCCGGAGCGCAGCAGGCTGGCCGTGCCGAGCAGGATCACCGGGGGCAGCAGCCACGCGGCGTGTACGGCGTTCGCGGCGAACGGGACGAGCCAGCAGGCGAGCAGGATGGCGAGCAGCGGGCCGATTCCGAGGCGTCGGGCGGCTGGTGGCGCGGGCGGCTGTTCGGCCGGCCTCCGGTTGTCGGTGCCACCTGGCACTGCTGGCATTTCCATGGTGGCGTCGGCACGCACGGGAGTCCTCGTTCGGTTGGTCGGCGGAGTCGCCGCAGTCTAGCGGGAACGGGCGCGGCCGTTGGCCCGCCGGTGGGGTGGGTGTCGCACATGTGCAGCGGCGGCACCGGACGACGTGTCCGGTGCCGCCGCTGGGTGGTTCAGAGGTACTGGCCGGTGTTGCTGGCGGTCTCGATGGACCGGCCGGCCTCGGTGCCCTTGCCGCCGGAGACGAGCGTGCGGATGTAGACGATCCGCTCGCCCTTCTTGCCGGAGATCCGGGCCCAGTCGTCGGGGTTCGTGGTGTTGGGCAGGTCCTCGTTCTCGCGGAACTCGTCGACGCAGGAGTCGAGCAGGTGCTGCAGGCGCAGCCCCTTACGGCCGGAGGTGAGGAACTCCTTGATGGCCATCTTCTTGGCCCGGTCGACGATGTTCTGGATCATCGCGCCGGAGTTGAAGTCCTTGAAGTAGAGGACTTCCTTGTCACCGTTGGCGTAGGTGACCTCGAGGAAGCGGTTCTCCTCGGTTTCCGAGTACATCCGCAGCACCACGGCGTCGATCATGGCGGCGACGGTGGCCTGCGGGTCGGCTCCGTGTTCGGCCAGGTCGTCCGGGTGCAGGGGCAGCCCGGAGAGGATGTACTTGGAGAAGATGTCCTTGGCCGCCTCGGCGTCCGGTCGCTCGATCTTGATCTTCACGTCGAGTCGTCCGGGGCGCAGGATCGCCGGGTCGATCATGTCTTCCCGGTTGGAGGCGCCGATGACGATGACGTTCTCCAGCCCCTCCACGCCGTCGATCTCGCTGAGCAGCTGCGGAACGATGGTGTTCTCCACGTCGGAGGAGACACCGGAGCCACGGGTGCGGAAGATCGAGTCCATCTCGTCGAAGAACACGATCACCGGGGTGCCCTCGCCGGCCTTCTCCCGAGCACGCTGGAAGATCAACCGGATGTGCCGCTCGGTCTCGCCGACGTACTTGTTGAGCAGCTCGGGGCCCTTGATGTTGAGGAAGAAGCTGGTGTGCTTCTCCTTGCCCTGCCGTTCGGCGATCTTCTTGGCCAGCGAGTTGGCCACCGCCTTGGCGATCAGCGTCTTGCCGCAGCCGGGCGGGCCGTAGAGCAGGATGCCCTTGGGCGGGCGGAGTTGGTGCTCACGGAACAGTTCCGCGTGCAGGAAGGGCAGCTCCACCGCGTCGCGGATCTGCTCGATCTGTGACTGGAGGCCACCGATGTCGGAGTAGTCGACGTCGGGCACCTCCTCCAGGACCAGCTCCTCGACCTCGCTCTTCGGGATCCGCTCGTACGCGTACGCCGAGCGGGGCTCGATCATGAGCGAGTCGCCGGCCCGGATCGTCGAGCCGATGAGCGTCTCGGCGAGGTGCACGATGCGCTCCTCGTCGGAGTGGGAGACCACCAGTGCCCGGTCACCCGGCCCGCCGCCCGGACCCTCCAGGATCTCCTTGAGCATCACCACCTCGCCGACCCGCTCGTAGCCGAACGCGTCGACGATGTTGAGCGCGTCGTTGAGCAGGACCTCCTGCCCCCGGCGCAGCTCGGCCACGTCCAGCGAGGGCGAGACGGCGACGCGTAGCTTGCGGCCGCCGGTGAAGACGTCCACCGTGCCGTCGTCGTGCTTGGCCAGGAAGACGCCGTAACCACTCGGCGGTTGCGCGAGGCGGTCGATCTCCTCCTTGAGCGTCACGATCTGCGTGCGAGCCTCCTTGAGGGTGCTCACCAGCCGGTCGTTGTTTTCGGTCAGCCGCGCCAACTGTGCCTGGGTGGCCGCCAGCCGCTCTTCGAGCTGCCGGACGTGTCGGGGGCTTTCGGTCAACTTACGCCGCACCAGGGCGAGTTCCTCTTGAAGAAACGCGACCTGCGTGGAGAGATCGTGGGCTTCCTTCTCCCACCGTGCGGCGCGCGAGTCCGCGTCGTCGCTGCGTGCTGCCACGTCCCACCTCCCCGGGGGGCTTGAACGTTCTGCCCTAACACTAGCCGCTATGAGGCCGATTCGGTCCCATGCAACACCCTCGTCACCGAACCTTGATCGCCAAGGGTGGCCCGGCGGGCCGGTACTGGCGTTCGGGTACCGTCGGAGGCTGGTACGGGAGAACATGGGGGGTGCACCGGTGGCCGAGGTCGCGACCGACCAGTTGCAGGTCTGGGTGGACCAGGATCTCTGCACGGGCGATGGGCTCTGCGTGCAGTACGCGCCGGAGGTTTTCGAGTTCGACATCGACGGCCTGGCGTACGTCAAGGGCGCCGACGGTGAGCTGCGGATGGCGCCGGGCAGTCGCGTCGACGTGCCCGAACACCTGCGACTCGAAGTGATCGACTCCGCGAAGGAGTGCCCGGGCGACTGCATCCACGTGATGCGCGGCGACGGCGTCGAGGTCGCCGGCCCGGACGCCGAGGACTGAAGCCCACCACCGGCCGGGCCGCGCGGCCCGGCCGGTGGTGGGGGGTACGCCTCAGAGCATCGGGCGGCCGACCACCGAGGCGACGAGCCGGGCGAACTCCTCCAGGCGGGCGATCTGCCCGGCGCCACCGTCGTCGAGGGTCTTGCCGAAGCGCAGCGCGTCATGCCGCGGCGTGCCGGCCATCTCCTCGCTCGGCGGCGCCTCGTCCAGCGAGGTGAGCAGCAGGTAGACGTCGATGCTGTCGACCCGGATCTCCCCGCTCTCCAGGCGGTTGAGCCGACGCCGGCAGCCGACCTCGGTGACGGTCGACACCGGCACCACCCGTAGCGACGAGGTCATCGACCCCGGCGGCCCCTCCCCCGGCGGCACGTCCTCGCCGTGCCAGAGGATCAGCCGGCTGCCGTCGCAGACCACGACCTCCTGCCACACGCCGTTGACCTCGTTGACGAAACGCTCCAGGGTGAAACCGAGCACCGACGCGCCCCGCAGCACCCCGCCGAGCGCCTCCAGGGCCACGTCCGGGTCGCGCAGGTACGCCCGCGCCGCCGACTCCAGGTCCTGGTAGGGCGACCAGTCCGGAAACACCGCGGGTAGGTCGCCGCCGCCGTAGCCCGGTCGGCTCATGCCGCCGCCTCCCCCCGCCCGGCGGGGCCGGCACCCAGCTCGATCCGCCCGGCGGGGCCGGCACCCAGCTCGATCCGCCCGGCGGGGCCGGCGCCCAGCTCGATCCGCCCGGTCACGCCGGCGCCCAGCTCGATCCGCCCGGTCACGCCGGCGCCCAGCTCGATCCGCCCGGTCACGCCGGCGCCCAGCTCGATCGTCACGGCCTGTCCATCTCCCCCGTCGCGTCGGGCTGCGCGCCGGCCGCCTGCGAGGCGGCCGCCTGCCGGGCCGCCTCCGCCGCGCGCAGGTCCTGCCGGCGCTGCGCGTACGCCTCGGTGCCCTTGCTGGGCTTGCGCCGCCGGGGCGGGGCGGTGACGCCGGGGGCGAGCTTGCGCGCGGAGACCAGGAACGCGGTGTGCGCGATCATCCGGTGGTCCGGGCGGACGGCGAGGCCCTCGGCGTGCCAGTCGCGCACCAGCGACTCCCAGGCGCGCGGCTCGGTCCAGCCACCGCGCTCGCGCAGCGCCTCGACCAGCTCGGAGAGCTGCGGTGTGGTGGCCACGTAACCGATGAACACACCGCCGGGCACCAGCGCCCGCTCGACCATGTCGAGGGTCTCCCACGGGGTCAGCATGTCCAGGATGATCCGGTCGAAACCGGTCTCCTGGCACTGTGCCACGTCGCCGACGTGCAGGTTCCAGGACGGGTGCGGGCCGTTGAAGAACGCCTCCACGTTGCGCTTGGCGATCTGCGCGAAGTCGTCGCGCACCTCGAACGAGTGCAGCTCACCCTCGGTGCCGACGGCCCGCAGCAGTGAACAGCTCAGCGCGCCGGAGCCGGCACCGGCTTCGAGGACCTTCGCGCCGGGAAAGATGTCGCCCATGGCGACAATCTGCGCCGAGTCCTTCGGGTAGATCACCTGTGCGCCGCGCGGCATGGAGAGCACGTAGTCCGACAGCAGCGGCCGCAGCGCCAGGAACGCCGTGCCGCCGCCGGCGGTGGTCACCACGCTGCCGTCGGGCAGCCCGATCAGCGTGTCGTGCGCCAGGATGCCCCGGTGGGTGTGGAACTCCTTGCCGGGCTCCAGCGTCACGGTGTGCATCCGCCCCTTCGGGTCGGTCAGCTGCACCCGGTCGCCGGGCCGGAAGGGCCCACGGTGCACGGGTGTCAGTGCCGGGGTGGCGGCGTCGGCCGGGACGGTGGAGGACGTTGCGGTCACGATGTCATCTTCCGGTTGGGTTCGAGGAGCTGTGCCAGGTCCCCGATGTGCAGAATGCCGACGACATCTTCGCCTGACGTCACCACGTACTGCGCGCCCGGGTGGGTCTGTACGGCATCCATCACCCGCTCCCCGTCGAGCCCGGCCGCGAGGGTGGGCAGCGCGCCCAGCGACCAGGCGACGGCGTCGACCGCCAGCCAGGGGCGTCGCTCGGCGGGCACCGCCTCGGCGGCGGCCGGGTCGACCAGCGCGACCGGCCGGCCGGTGGAGTCGGTGACCAGCAGCGCGGCGCCGGGCTGTCCCGCCTCGGCGCGGCGGCGTTGCGCCTCGGCCAGCGGCGTGCCGGTGGGCACCGGCCAGACCGGTCGGGCCAGCCGGGACAGGTCGATCAGCGGGAACCGGCGGCTGACCCGAGCGGCGCGGATGGCCTGCCCGGCGCCGCGCCACAGGGTGAAGGCGACCAGCAGCATCAGGGGCAGCGCCAACGGCGCGAGGTAGTCGGCGAGGGTGAGCAGCAGAACCAGGGCGGCGGTGCCGACGGCGACCGCCCGTCCCGCCCAGCCGGCGACTTCGGTGCCGCGGTGCCGGTCGCGGGTCAGCCCCCAGACCAGGGCGCGCAGTGCCCGTCCGCCGTCGAGCGGCAGCCCGGGCAGGCTGTTGAACACCGCGACGATGACGTTGCTCACGGCGAGCTGCAGGGCGAGCTGGTGGGCGACGGTCCGTTCGGGCAGCGCGACGGTGGCGGCGACGGCGAGGACGCCGAGCACCGCGGAGACCGCCGGGCCGGCCAGCGACACCAGCAGGTCGACGCGGGGTGACGGGGCGTCGCGGTCCATCTCGGTGTAGCCGCCGAGCAGTTCCAGGGTGATGCCGCGCACACCGATGCCGTAGTGCCGGGCGGTGAGCGCGTGGCCCAGCTCGTGCAGCAGCACCGAGCCGAGCAGCGACACCACGAACCCGAAACCGATCAGGTAGCCGGCGAGCTGTGGCAGGTCCAGCTGGCGGCGGGCGAATTCGGCGTACAGCACGGCGACGAGCACCGCGAGCAGGACCATCGACCCGTTGAGGTGCAGCGGCACACCGAACACGCGTCCCACGCTCAGGCCGGGACGCCGGTCGGGCCGGCGCGACGGGCGGGATGTCTGCTCCATCGCAACGATGCTACGGACCGGTGCTGCCCGGGGCGGGTGGCGGTGGGTGTCACACCGGTGCCCTAACCTTTGCCGACATGACGGCGGAACCGGTCACCACCACCCAGTCCCCCCTACCGGCGCAGGTCCCGCCGACGGTGCGGGCGTCGCTGTCCCCGTCGCGGGCGGCCGATTTCAAGACCTGCCCCCTGCTCTACCGGTTCCGCAGCATCGACCGGCTGCCCGAGCGCACCACCGTCGAGCAGGCCCGGGGCACGTTGGTGCACGCGGTGTTGGAGCGCCTGTTCGACCTGCCGGCCGTCGGGCGTACGCCGGCGGCGGCCGGCGACCTGGTGGCCCCCCAGTGGGACCGGCTGGTTACCGAACAGCCCGACCTGGCCGAGCTGTTCGACGGGTCGGAGCCGGCCGGGCCGGTGGAGTTCCTGCGCTCGGCGGCGGGGCTGCTGGAGGGTTACTTCGCGGTGGAGGATCCGACCCGGCTGGAGCCGGCCGAACGGGAGAGTCTGATCTCCGCGGTGGTCGACGAGGAACTGCTGATCCGCGGTTACCTCGACCGGCTCGACGTGGCCCCGGACGGCGCGTTGCGGGTGGTCGACTACAAGACCGGTGGCGCTCCGCGGGAGGCGTTCGAGGCGCGGGCGCTGTTCCAGTTGAAGTTCTACGCGCTGGTGCTGTGGCGCACCCGCGGCGTGGTGCCCCGGGTGCTGCGGCTGCTCTACCTGCGCGACGCCGAGGTGTTGGACTACACGCCGGACGCCGACGAGTTGGTGCGCTTCGAGCGCACGGTCGTGGCGTTGTGGCGGGCGATCGAGCAGGCCACCGCCCGGCAGGACTTCCGGCCCCGGCCCAGCCGGCTCTGCGACTGGTGCAGCCACCAGGCGCTGTGCCCGAGCTTCGGCGGCACTCCGCCACCGTTCCCGGTCGCGGCGACGGGCGCCGACCCGCTGCGCGACGCCCGGTCCGCTCCGGTGACGCCCGGCGCCGACGAGTGATCCACCGGTAGCCGGGTCCGCGCGCCGTCGACCGGGTGGCGTCCGGCGCCCACCGGAGCCGGCCTCGCGACCGGACCCGACCGGATCGGTGCCACGCCGATCGGGACAGGGCGCCGGGTCCGTCTCTACCGTGGTCCACGACGCACCGGCCCGCGTACGGGAGGATGACCGGTGCGGCGGCACGGCGTGGGCGGGACGGGAGACGAGATGACCGATCGGGTGGCCTCGGCGCGGCCGGTGCGGATCCTGCTCGCCGACGACCAACCGCTGCTGCGGACCGGCTTCCGGATGGTGCTCGGCACCGAGGGCGACCTGGACGTGGTGGCCGAGGCCGGCGACGGCGTGGAGGCGGTGGAGCTGGCCCGTCGGCTGCTGCCCGACGTCGTGCTGATGGACATCCGGATGCCGCGGATGGACGGGGTGGCCGCGACCCGGGCGATCGTCGACGCCCGGCTGCCGGTGCGGGTGCTGGTGCTGACCACGTTCGACCTCGACGAGTACGTGGTGGGCGCGTTGCGGGCCGGTGCCAGCGGGTTCCTGGCCAAGGACGTGCCGGCCGAGGAGTTGATCGCGGCGATCCGGACGGTCGCCGGTGGGGACGCGGTGGTGACACCGCGGATCCTGCGGCGGCTGCTGGACCGTTTCGCCGAGCTGCTGCCCGATCCGGCGCGGACACCGTCGGCGGCCCTCGACGCGCTCACCGACCGGGAACGCGAGGTGCTGGTGCAGATGGCGCGCGGGTTGTCCAACGCCGAGATCGCCGCGGTGCTGTCGGTCAGCGAGACCACCATCAAGACCCACGTCGGGCACCTGTTGACCAAGCTGCGGCTGCGGGACCGGGTGCAGGCGGTGGTGCTGGCGTACGAGTCGGGGCTGGTCCGCCCTCGGGCGTAGCCGCGCCGGGCCGGAATACCTCACCCGGCGTACCCGAAGATCCCTCCGTGGGGTGACGGCCGCCGTTGCCGCCGTCACCTACCGTGACCGGAGACGGTCTGGCGGGGTTGACCCTCCTGTGACGTGAGGGGGCAGGCTCGCGAAACACGCTCGACCGACCATCGGGTCAGGGGCAACCCTGATCCGGCATGGGGGTGCACCCGCAGCGGGAAATCCGCGCCGAGTCCCCCCAGGGGCGGACGGGACGGGCGTGTGCGGCACCAATGATTGAACAGTCGCGCCGGACCATCGGGGGGCGGCGTGCATTTTCGGACAGACGGAAGAGGTAGATGACGTGACCGCGACGGTAGGCCAGCAGGCGCAGGCCGCGGCCCGGGCGAACGACGTGTGGAAGGTGTACGGCAGCGGCGAGGCTCAGGTCATCGCGCTGCGGGGCGTCAGCGCCGAGTTCGAACGTGGCCGCTTCACCGCGATCATGGGCCCGTCGGGTTCCGGCAAGTCGACGCTGATGCACTGCCTGGCCGGCCTGGACTCGGTGACCCGGGGGACGGTGTCGATCGGTGAGACGACGGTCACCGGGCTGGGCGACGGCGGGTTGACGAAGTTGCGCCGCGACCAGGTCGGGTTCATCTTCCAGCAGTTCAACCTGCTGCCCACGCTCACCGCGAAGGAGAACATCCTGCTGCCGTTGTCGATCGCCGGGCGCAAGCCGGACCCGGCCTGGTACGACACGGTGATCGACACGGTGGGTCTGCGGGACCGGTTGGACCACCGGCCAGCACAGCTCTCCGGCGGGCAGCAGCAGCGGGTGGCGTGCGCGCGGGCGCTGGTCTCCCGCCCCGAGGTGATCTTCGCCGACGAGCCGACCGGCAACCTGGACTCGCGTTCCGGCGCGGAGGTGCTGGGTTTCCTGCGCAACTCGGTACGCGAGCACGGCCAGACCATCGTCATGGTCACCCACGACCCGACGGCCGCCGCGTACGCCGACCGGGTGGTCTTCCTCGCCGACGGGCAGATCGTGTCGGAGCTGATCGAGCCGACGGCCGACACGGTGCTGGACACCATGAAGAAGCTGGACACTCCGGCCGAGGTGGGCAACTGATGTTCCGGGCGACACTGAAGAGTTTGCTGGCCCGCAAGGTCCGGCTGATCCTGTCCGGGTTGGCGGTGGTGCTCGGGGTCATGTTCGTGTCGGGTGCCTTCGTGCTCACCGACACGCTGGGCCGCTCCTTCGACTCGGTCTTCGCCGACGGCTTCTCCGAGATCGACGTGAACGTCGCGGCGAAGCCGAAGGTCGAGATCAGCGAGTTGGAGGGCGAGCAGACCGCCTCCCCGCTGCCGGCCGCCGTGGTGGACCGGGTCAAGCAGGTGCCGGGGGTCGCCTCGGCGACGGGCATCGTCAACGCCGACGGTGCCCGGGTGATCGGCAGCAACGGCAAGGTGGTGACCTCGTTCGGTCCGCCCCAGTTGGGTGAGAACTGGACCGGCGAGAGCGACCTGCTGCAACTGCGGGAGGGACGCGCTCCGCAGGCCGAGGACGAGATCGTCATCAACCGGGCGTTGGCCACCACGGCGAAGGTGCAGGTTGGCCAGAAGGTCGGCGTGCTGACCGCGTTCGAGTCGAAGAAGCGCGAGTTCACCCTGGTCGGCGTCGCCGGTTACAGCGGTGACCGGGACTCGATCGGCGGGGTCAACGAGGTCTTCTTCACCACGCCGGTGGCGCAGCGGCTGATGCTGGGCGAGCCGGACACGTTCAGCAGCGTCACGGTGCGCGCCGCGGACGGCGTGTCGGACGAGGCGCTGCGCGACGACGTGGCCCGCACCCTGGGCGCCGACTTCGAGGTGAAGACCGGCGAACAGGTGGCCGCGGACGCCTCGGCCAGCCTGAAGGAGGGTCTGTCGTTCTTCAACAAGATCCTGCTCGGCTTCGCCGCGGTGGCGCTGCTGGTCGGCACCTTCCTGATCCTCAACACCTTCTCCATCATCGTGGCGCAGCGCACCCGGGAGTTGGCGTTGATGCGTGCCATCGGCGCCAGCGGTCGGCAGATCATCGGCTCGGTGGTGCTGGAGGCCATCGCGGTCGGGTTGATCGCGTCGGTGCTCGGCCTGGCCGCCGGCATCGGTGTGGGCGCGCTGCTGGCGTTCCTGTTCGGCAAGCTGGCCGGTGGGCTCACCCTCGCCGGGATCGGTGTGCCGGCGGCGGCGGTGATCGGCTCGTTCGCCGTCGGTCTGGTGATCACGGTGGTGGCGGCGTTGCTGCCGGCGCTGCGGGCGTCGCGGATCCCGCCGATCGCAGCGATGCAGGACGTGGCCACCCCGGACCGGCCGTTGACCAAGGTCACGGTGGCCGGGTCGCTGGTCACCGGCATCGGCGCGGTGCTGCTCTTCCTGGGTCTCAGCGGCAACGCGGGCGGGCAGACCCTGGCGACCATCCTGGGTGGGGTGCTGTTCGCCTTCATCGGCGTGGCGCTGCTGACCCCGCTGATCAGCCGGCCGGTGGTGAGTCTGCTCGGCGCGATCTTCTCCTGGTCGGTGCCGGGC
The DNA here is from genome assembly GCF_029626045.1 of Micromonospora sp. WMMD710. Taxonomy (NCBI): domain Bacteria; kingdom Bacillati; phylum Actinomycetota; class Actinomycetes; order Micromonosporales; family Micromonosporaceae; genus Micromonospora; species Micromonospora sp. WMMD710. The sequence continues at coordinate 2,057,205 of NZ_JARUBD010000001.1, forward strand.
AAGTTGGGCCGGCTCAACTCCGGGCGCAACCCGCGCCGTACGGCGATCACCGCGGCGGCGCTGATGGTCGGCATCGCGCTGGTCACCGGCGTCACGGTGATCCTCGACTCGGCCAAGGGCAGCCTCAGCGCGCTCGCCCAGGACACCATCAAGGCCGAGCTGGTGATCTCCGGGCAGCAGGGCGGTCCGCGTCCGCCGAGCTTCGACCCGGGCGTACTGGACCGGACCAAGGCCCTACCCGGTGTGCAGCTGGTCGACGGCGAGTACGGCGACATGGCGAGGATCGACGGCGAGAGCACCTGGGTCACGGCGAGCAGCGACATCGCGTCCCTGCGGCAGATCTTCGGCGCGAAGGCCACCGCCGGTGACATCGACCGGCTCGGGCCGACCCAGATGCTGGCCAGTTCGGACACGGCCACGTCGCGGGGCTGGTCGGTGGGCTCGACGGTGAACGTGCAGCTGACCCGGGGTGAGGCGCGCACGTACACGGTCAGCGGCATCTACGAGTCGACGCAGTTGACGAACCCGGTGACGCTGCCGGCGACGGCGGCGAAGGACTTCGCCATCCCGCAGCCCATCCAGGCCTTCATCCAGCTGGCCCCCGGCGCCCGGGTGGCCGACGTGCAGCCGCAGGTGGAGACGCTGCTCGCGGACAGCCCCGAGGTATCGGTGGCCGACCGGGACGCGTTCATCAAGCAGCAGACCAGTCAGCTCGACGGGCTGCTCACGATGATCCAGATCCTGTTGGCGTTGGCCATCGTGATCGCCGTGCTCGGCATCATCAACACCCTCGCGCTGTCGGTGCTGGAGCGGACCCGCGAGTTGGGTCTGCTGCGGGCGATCGGCCTGCGCCGTGGTCAGACGATGGGCATGATCACCGTGGAGGCGGTGGTGATCTCGGTGTTCGGCGCGCTGCTCGGCGTGGCGGTCGGCACCGGACTCGGCGCCGCGGTGGTCGAGGCGCTCAAGGACGAGGGCATCACCGATCTGATCCTGCCGTGGGGGCAGATGGGTGTGTTCCTCGGTCTCGCCGCCGTCATCGGTGTGGTGGCCGCGGTGCTCCCGGCCGTGCGGGCCGCCCGGATCAACGTCCTGGGCGCCATCGCCCACGACTGAGTGCCCGGCAGGAAGGGGGCCCCGCGAGCCGCGGGGCCCCCTTCCCTGTCGCTAGGCCGCGGCCCGGTCGGCCAGCAGGGCCGCGAGCAACTCCAGGTCCACGCCGGTGAGGCTCTCCGCCTGGTGTACGCCGGCGATGTCCGGCAACGCCACCTCCGCCGGTACGGCCAGCACCGCCGCGCCGGAGGCGAGCGCGCTGGCCACCCCGGTCGGCGAGTCCTCGATCGCCACGCACCGCTCGATCGGCACGCCGAGCAGCCGCGCCGCGGTCAGGTACGGCTCGGGGTGTGGTTTGGCCGCGATCACCTCGTCACCGGCGACCACCGTGTCGAAGTTGTCCCGGCCCAGGGTGTCCAGGGCGATCTCGACCAGCGCCCGAGGGCTGGAGGTCACCAGGGCGGTGGGGATCTCCGCCGCGCGGACCGCGCGCAGCAGGGCGAACGCGCCGGGACGCCAGCGCAGGTCGGTGCGGAACAACTCCAGGATCCGTGCGTTGATCCACGCGGCGCTGATGTCCGGATCCCGTTCGGGTTGCCCCAGGTCGTCGTGCAGGATGCGCATCGACTCGGCCATGGCGGTACCGATGATCGACTGGCGGGCGTCGGCGGAGAGTTCCCCGCCGTACTCCTTCGCGAGTTCCTGCAACGCGACGTCCCACAGCTTCTCGCTGTCGACCAGCGTGCCGTCCATGTCGAAGAGCACGGCGGCGGGGTGATGGCTGTTCAGCGGATCCTCCAGGGTCACGGGCCGACACCGGCGATCCTGCCAGCACCGCCCGTCGCCGGTGGCGGCAACGGGCGCCAGGGTGATCCGGGCAACCCCGCTCAGCCCAGGTCGCACTCCCCCAGCGAGCGCTCGTAGCCGCGGAAGAACGAGTCGGTGCGCTGCTCGGCGGTGCCGTGCGCGCCTTCGGCGAACCACGGCTGGTCCGGGTCGTCGCCGACCGCCGCCACGCCCTCCCGGAACTCGTCCAGGTCACCCTCGGCCAGGGTGAGGGCGCCGGCGCGCACCGAGTCCCCGAGGTACGCCCCGGCCATGCAGTCGGCCTGCAACTCCTGCTGGATGGTGAAGCTGTAGTTGATGCCGAGACGCACCTGGATGCCGTGGGCGTACTCGTGGCCGAGCAGGTAGAACACGAACGCGTCCCCGACCTGCCGGAACGCGCCCACCGACCAGGCCACGTCGTACGCGATGAAGTCGCCCTGGGAGCAGTAGACCGCGTTGTTGCGCGGCAGCGGCTGCCCGCCGCAGGACACCTCCCCGGCCCGCTGGTACGGGGTGATCTTCCGGATGGGTTGGAAGCGCTGCCCGGATTCCTTGAACTGGGCCGCCCAGTACCGTTCGGCGATCTCCTGCGCGTCGGCGACGTCCTGCTCGAACTCGGCGACGCTGGTGGTGCTGTCGGCCCGGGTGGTGCTCGGCCCGGGTGAGGCGGCGGGCGGGTTCGCCCCCGGGCGGTCACCCTCCGGCTCGGCAACGCCGCCGCCGGCGCAGGCGACCGACACCAGCGCGGCGATCAGCAGGCCCGCCAGCGGACCTCGGGCGTCGCGTCCTGACCGTGCCCCCACTGTGCCTCCCCAGACATCGTGCTCGCGGTGCGCAGTACCCCGACGGTACGACCGCCACGCACGTCACCGGATTCACGCGAGGCGTGCCCGGACGGTTCACCTGGGCGGGGCTGGGCCGCCACAATGGCCCGGACGGGTGTGACCGCCCGCCGAGGAGGGTCGCGATGCACGAGTTGGGCAGCCGTCTGCGGCGTCAGCCGGCGCCGGCGCACGTCGTGTGGCGTTCGCTGCGTGACCCGTACCAGGCTGGCAGCCGGCCGTGGCTGGAGTTGCGCGACGACGAGGTGGCACCCCGGGTGGTGGCGGGCTACGCGCCGGTGCTGCTGGTGTGGTCGTCGTTGTGGCCGCACCGGCCGCTGGACCGCGTCCGCTTCGACCTGACGTCCGGGCCGCCCGGCGGGGACTGCGCGCTCCGCTGGACGCTCACCACCGACGGCGACCTGCCGAGCGAGAGCACCCTCGGCTACCTGCGACACCGCCTCAACTACCTGATCAACCACCGGCTGCGCCGTTCCTACGGCCAGTAACCCCACCCGCGGGGCTCCCGCTCCCTCCGCCTGGGTGATCACGAGGTTGGCGTCAGCCCGACCGGCGTGTCGTGACGCGAACTTCTTGATCACCGAGGTTGCTGGGTGAGGGTGTCCGGGGACGGGGGGCGGGTTCGACGTTTCTGGTGGACGGTGCCAGCCGGCACCAGGGACAGGAGGAACCATCGTGAAGTACATGATTCTGCTCTACGGGTCGCAGCAGGACTACGACGTGCTGTCGGGGCGGGCTTCCGACCGGCCGGCGATATCGGCGGAGCAGATCGCCGCCATGCGCGGCCGTGCACGACGAGGCGCCGAGCGCGGCGGCGACCGACTGGGCGCAGATCACCGCCCTGTACGAGGTGCTGCTGGGCTTGTCCGACAATCCGGTCGTGTCGCTCAACCACGCGGTGGCGGTGGCGATGAGCCGGGGCGCGCCGGCCGGGTTGGCGCTGCTGGCCGACCTGGCCGACGACCCCCGGCTGCCGGCCGCCCGCGCCCACCTGTGGGAGCTGGTCGGCGAACGGGTGGCGGCGCGGGAGGCGTACCGGATGGCGGCGTCGCGGTCGACGAACCTGGCGCAGCAGCGCTACCTGAACGCCCGCGCGGACCGGCTGGCGGACGACCCGCCGGACGCCGGCTGAGCCGGCGGTCGAGCGGCGAACGGTCAGGGACTGGCGGCCAGGAAGACGAACGCGGCCAGCAGCACCAGGTGGACGCCGCCCTGCAACACGTTGGCCCGGCCCGGCACGACGGTCAGCACGGCCGTCACGGCGGTGAGCGCGAGCAGGGCGAGTTGGGTGCCGCCGAGGCCGAGCAGCAGCGGGCCGTCCAGCCAGATCGAGGCGATGGCGATGGCCGGGATGGTCAGGCCGATGCTGGCCATCGCCGAGCCGAGAGCGAGGTTGAGGCTGATCTGCACCCGGTCGCGGCGGGCGGCGCGGGCGGCGGCCAGGGTTTCCGGCAGCAGCACGAGCAGGGCGATGATCACGCCGACGAACGCGTGCGGCAGGTTCGCCGCCGCCACCCCGGCCTCGATGGTCGGCGAGACGGTCTTGGCGTCGCCCACCACCGCGACCAGTGCCACCAGCAGCAGCCCCAGGCTGACCAGGGCCGCGCGGGTCGTGGGTGGCTGGGCGTGCTCCTCCGCGTCGATGACCCGGCCCTGGCTGTCGACCGGCAGGAAGTAGTCGCGGTGCCGGCCGGTCTGCACGAGCACGAACAGCCCGTACAGGGCGAGCGAGGCGACGGCGGCGAACGTGAGCTGGGCCGGGCTGAACTCCGGGCCGGGCCGGGCCGTGGTGAAGGTCGGGATGACGAGACTCAGCGTGGCCAGGGTGATCACGGTGGCCAGGGCGCCGCCGGTGCCCTCGGGGTGGAACACCGCGACCCGTCGCCGTAAGGCGCCGAGCAGCAGGGACAGGCCGAGGATGCCGTTACAGGTGATCATGACGGCGGCGAAGACGGTGTCCCGGGCGAGCGACTGGGTCTTCTCCGGTCCGCTGATCATCAGCGTGACGATGAGGGCTACCTCGATCACGGTGACCGCGACGGCGAGGACCAGTGAGCCGTACGGCTCCCCCACCCGGTGGGCGACCACCTCGGCGTGGTGCACGGCCGCCAGCACCGCGCCACCCAGCAGCAACGCCACCACCACGATGACCGGTCCGGGCAGGTCCCGCCCCCAGGTGGCGATCAACACCAGGACGGCGAGCACGGGTACGACGAACGTCCAGTCGGTCAGGCGGGATCGAAGCAGGGCGGCCATGACCCCAAGAGTGCCAGGTCACGTGATCATGTGCCCACCATCGACGCGGCGCGGTGCGCAAACCCGTAACTCATAGGTTACGCTTTGGGGGTGGATGAGGTGGCCACCGCGATCGCGGACCCGGTACGACGGCACATCCTCACCCTGCTGCACGACGAACCCCTCTCCGCCGGCGACATCGCCCAGCGGTTCACGATCAGCCGGCCCGCCATCAGCCGCCACCTGCGGGTCCTGCGCGAGAGCGGGCTGGTCCGTGACGAGGTGATCGGCCGGCAGCGGATCTACCGACTCGACGTCGGTCCGCTCGCGCCGCTGCTCGACTGGCTCACCGGGCTCGTCGCCACCGACCGGTGGGGACGGCATCTCGACGCGCTGGAGACCGAGGTCTATCGCACCCGCCGAGAGCGCCGCGCCCGCGGCCCGGCGGAGCACCGAAGGGAGCACACGGCATGACCCGCACACCCGCCGGACGCCTGTTTCGCACCGCCACCGGCCACGATCTCGTCCTCACCCGCACGTTTCGCGCCCCGGCGGCGGACGTGTGGGCCAGCCTGACCGAGTCGGAGCGCACGGCCCGCTGGTTCGGGCCCTGGGAGGGCGACGCCGGGCCCGGACGGACCATCCGGGTCCAGATGGCGTACGAGGACCAGCAGCCCTGGTGCGACGTCCACATCGACGCGTGCGAGCCGCAGCGGCGCCTCGCCGTGTCGACGACGGACAGCTACGGCACCTGGCTGCTGGAGATGTCGCTGGCCGAGACGAACGGCACCACCGAGCTGCGGTTCGTGCAGCACCTGAGCAGCGTGGAGGGCATCGCCGAGGTGGGTGCCGGCTGGGAGTACTACCTGGACATGCTTGTCGCCTCGCGCGACGGTTCGGCCCGGCCCGAGTTCGACGAGTACCACCCTGCCATGCAGTCCTACTACCAGGGCCTCACGGCCGAGGAGGCCGTGCCGCACGCCTAGCGGCGTCGCCGCCGCCGATGATCGCCGCCAAGGCCGCGAGCCCTCGTCAACCGCGCCGGCTCTTGGACATCTGCATCGACGGCGCGGTGGCGCGGGCGGCGCTGTCGATGAAGTCCGCGACCGGGCCGGGTTGCGAGACCGCCACCGCGTGGGAAGCGGCGATCTCCATTGTCGTGGACCCCGCCCTCTCGGCCAGGAAGCGCTGCAGGTCTGGCGGGATGCCCTGGTCCTGGGCGCTGATCAGCGCCCAGGAGGGAATCGTCTTCCAGGCGGCCTTGGTCACGCTCTCCTCCTGGGTGCTCGCGGAGGCGGGCCGCTGCGTCACCGCCATGAGTTCTGCGGTGCCGGCGTCGACGTCGGCGGCGAACACCTCGTGGAACTTCTCCTGCAGGATGTGCTCGCTGTGTACTAGGAACTCCGTCACCACGCGGCGGTCACCTCTGCGAGCGGCGTCGACAGGACGGTGGCCAGTCTGACGAACGCGCTGAGCGACAGCCACACGCCCAACTTCAACTTGGCCCGCGCCCTCGACGAGCACACGGCCATGATGCGGCGCTACGTCGAATCCCTCCAACGCTGAAGGACCGGGCGGAGACGGTCGATCTGTTCCGAGTTGAGCGGTGGCGCTTCCCGCACGGTCGCTTCGATGATGTGACTGGGTACGTGAGGCGGCGGGGCGGAAGCCAGAAGGCGGGCGAGCGTCGCTCGTTGAGCGTCGTCCAGCTCCGGCCAGTCGGCGGCAGTCTGCTTGGCCTGCTCCTCCATGTACTGCTGAAGCCGCGGGATCCTGTATCGGGGCACGTCGTAGCTTCGGCAACAGAGATGATCTCAGAGTGACAGCAAGATTAAATAGCACGTACGCCGAGGTTGCGGCGGAGGGACGCCGGTGTCGGGCGTCCCTCCCGCGTCACCGTCTGGCGGCCTTCCGCTGGTCCTGATACTTGCACTCGGCCGCCACTTCCTCAGTCGTCGGATCGGCGGCGCCGGGCGGCAGGATCTTCCAGAAGCCGTCCCCGAAGTCAACTTCGAAGACACGCCCCTCCCATTCACTCGAATGAGTTGCGGCGATGACCCTCCGCTCGTAACCCTCGACGGGTTCCTCGTGAACATGCTCGCGGCCGTCGCGGTAGACCCCGTACCTCTCCTGCACAAGCCACCCGACGACCGGGTCCACTCGAAGGCTGCCGTCGTCGTCAATGAAGCATGCGCGCCATCCATGGACCTGCGCGGGCCGGAAGTCAATGGTCCGGTACCGGTGAACTCGTCGCCCTCGCCACCCAGCCCACCATTCGGCGCCGCGAATTCGTGGCCGCCGCCGGACTCGCCGCCGCCCTACCCCACACCCTGCTCGGCCACGGCCGACACGTCGGTCCCGGAACCGCCGGACGGCTCGCCGAACGCACCGCCCGACTTCGCCGCCTCGACAACTTTCTCGGCGGCGCCGACACCCACCGCCTGTACCAAGCCGAAGCGGACTCCACCACCCGACTCATCCAAGAAGGCTCCTACAGCGAACCCGTCGGCCGGCAACTCCTTGCCGTCCTCGCCGAGCAAACCCAACTCGCGGGATGGGCGGCATTCGACTCCGGACGGCACGCCGACGCAGAACGGCTGTACCGGACCAGCCTTTCCGCTGCCCGCGACGCCGACGACCACGCCCTCACCGGCAACGCATTCGCGTTCCTCGCCTACCAGCAACTTGCACTCGGCCAGCCCGCCGCCGACACTGCCGCAGCCGGATGCCAGACCGCCTCGACCGCAACGCCAACCGTTCGCGCGCTGCTGCACCTGAGGGCCGCCTGGGCGTACGCCGTCGAGGGCAACGCCGCAGCCGCCGACCAGCAGCTTGCGCACAGCACCACGTGCCTGACCGAGCACGACGATCGGCCCGAGCCTGACTGGGTGTACTGGGTCGACCATGTGGAAGGCGAAATCATGACCGGGCGGTGCTGGACGGTCCTGCGCAGGCCGATGCGCGCCATCCCCGTGCTGGAACGCGCCCTCGCCCGATTCGACGACACTCACTCCCGCGACAAAGCCCTCTACCTGTCGTGGCTGGCAGACGCCTACCTCGACGCCAACGAGGTCGAGCAGGCGTGCGCCACTGCCGGGACCGCGATCGGCCTCGCCGGTGGGGTCGGGTCGGTGCGGCCCGCCCAGCGCCTCAACACGTTCCTCAACCGGCTGGAGCCCCACGCCGAAATGCCGTGCGTCGTTGAACTGCGATCCCTGGCCGCCGAGGCGTCTACACGCCCTCGACTGTCCGTGTGATCCATTGCAGGTAGGCGGCCGAGCCGCGAACAACCGGGACGGCGGTGACCTGCGGGTTGTCCCAAGGATGAGCGTCTAGCAGGTAAGCCTCTAGCTGCGGATACCGGTCGTCGGTCGTGTACAGCAGCACCTGCCACTCCTCGCCTGTGCCTTGCTCGCCGAGGTGCCAGAAGACTGATGTCACCGGGCCGACGACTTGAGCGCCGGCCGCCAATCGTGCCGCTGCTGCTCCTTCGGCCAGCTTCACCGCCGCATCCCGGGTGGGTGCGGCCGTCGACACCTGCACGTAGTCGCTCACCTGTACAGGCTAGCGGGGAGGGTGTCCGCGGACGGTTGCGGACAGTCGGCGGACAGCCGACCCCACCTCACCGCCCTTGGTTGTCCGTAGCGTCCGATTGACGGGACGGCCGTGGTGAATTCCGAACCTATGCGATGTGTGCGGCGACCACGGCCGTCCCGCCGAGAGGCGGGGGGCGTCCGCGCCGGAGATGACCGGGCGCCCCTCCAGCCACTGACGGAGGGGGCAGCGTTGATCTCGGAGGCACCAACCACCATCCGCGACGCCCGGCGAGCCGACCGCGAACGCGGGCGCAAGGCCGTCGACCGGCGGCTCGACGGCCAGCACACGCCGCGCCGGCCGCAATGGGACTGCGCCGGCTGCGGTGCCGACTGGCCGTGCGCCCCGGCGCAGGTCCGCCTCGGCGAGGCATACGGCAGGGACCGCATCGGCCTAGCCATGTACTGCGGCGCGCTCTACGCCGCCGCCGTCAACGACCTGCCGGTCACGACCAACGGTGAGACGTGGGCACGGTTCGTGAGCTGGGTGCGCTGACGCTCGGCGTGGGGAGCATCCACCGCGGCGACGAAGGGTTGCACCACTCGGACTGGTCGCACCGCTGGTCCGGTGGCCCGGCCGACGAAGCGGGGCAGGCCACGTGGCAGGCGGCGCTCAAGACGCACATGGAGGATCACCAGCGGGGCTTGGATGTGCGCCGGCCCCGAATCGACGACAACGCCCCGCCGACCCGGTGAAGGGTCGGCGGGGCGTCTCGTCGGGCCTGCCGCTGGGGAGTAGCAGACCAGCTCATGGGCGTTCCCGACGGGAACGGTAATTCTCGGGGGTACCCCCAAACGGGGGCTCCGGGTTGGGCCAAACCGGTCTTACTGCTTGGGGCTGTCGGTGGAGTTGGGCACGACGTACACGCCGAGCGCCCCCAGCACGGCCAAGGCCACCGAGATGCCCTCGGTGGCGGTCAGGGTGTCGTCACCCATGGCCACGGTGAGGGCAACCCCACCAGCGACGACGACGGCGACGATGGTCTTGGCGTAACTGCCGATCTTCACGGATGCCTCCCGGGCATGAAGAAACCCGCTCCGGCAGGTCCGGGCGGGCACGATAGGTGGGTCAGATGGCAACAGGATTCGTCCGCTACGGGCAGTTGAACCGCTGCCCCGCAGCTCGCGCAACCGGTCGGCGATCTTCTTGCCCGTCGGAGTCTGCGGCGGCGTCTCTCGATAGGCGTCATCGAACGTGGACCGCAGATCGCACCACTTGCGCTCCGACGCAGCCGCTGCACGATTCGAGTACGCCATCGATGCCGCCCCGGTCAGCACCGCGAACAGCAGCGCCACCACCAAGGTTTGCCAGGCTCGGAACGTCACGACGAATCACCCGCCCCTGACGGCGCGGGCGACGGTGATGATGATGGCGGCGGTGAGCCCGAACCCGGAGAGGGCAACGGCGGCAACGTTGTACCGGTAGCGCCACTGCTCCGCAGCGACAGCAGCCCCACGCCGGCCGGGATCCCCAACACCGACACGGCCGCCACCAGCAGCGCCTCGGACGCCTGCCCCGGCGGCATCACCACCGTCTGATGGATGATCACGCCCAGACCAGTCACGATGCAGCCGAAGTCCAGGCTCAACCGTTTGACGCGTTCTGCTCTCGTCACCACGCACAGTCCCTTCAACAAGGGCGATCCGATACGCGGTCACCCCGAGGATCGCCACCCAGCGCGGCCGGTACCGCTCCGCCTTGACCGCCAGGCCGGTGACGCCCGCCACCAGCTCCGCCGCCGTCAGCTCGGCGGCGCGGGCGGTGGCCCGGTTGCTCAGGCTGGTGATGCCGACACCCTGTCGCGGCGTGCGCCGTCAATCGCGACTTGGCACCCTCAACGGATGCAGGCAACCGACCACCTCGCCGCCAGCCGCTACGCACGGATGCGCTGGAACACGCCCCTGTCCGAGGAGCACGCCGCGCTGCTGCTGCAACGGCTCGACGTACGCCCCGGCGCGCGGGTGCTCGACCTCGGCTGTGGCTGGGGTGAGCTGCTGCTGCGGGCCGTCGCGGCCGGTGGCGTGTCCGGCCCGCTCGCCACCCGGGGCGTCGGTGTCGACACCGACGACGACGCGCTCGCCCGAGGGCGGCGGCTCGCCGCAGGTCGGTCGCTGAACCGGCATGTCGCGTTCGTGATGGGCGAGGCGGCGGCCTGGCAGGAGCCCGCCGACCGGGTCCTGTGCATCGGTTCGGCACACGCCTTCGGTGCCACCGGTGCCGCGCTGGACGCGCTCGCCACCGTGGTCCGGCCAGGAGGCCGGCTGTTGTTCGGCGACGCCTACTGGGAACGACCCCCAAACCCGGCGGCCGAGCAGATCTTCGGCACCGAGGTCACGGCACTGGCGGGCCTCGTCGAGGCAGCTCGGGAGCGTGGCTGGCGGGTGCTGCACCTGAGCACCGCCGACCAGCGGGAATGGGACGACTTCGAGTCCACCTGGCTCGCGGGCCGGCAGGAGTGGCTGTTCACGTACCCCGAAGACCCCCGCGCCGCAGAGGTCCGCGCGGAGCTCGACGACCGGCTGCGCCAGTACGTCGGCACCTACCGAGGGCTCCTTGGCCTGGCCTACCTCGTCCTCGGTCGCTGACGACCGTCGTTGACGCCGCTGCATACGCCGCGGGTGGTGAACGACTGCCGGCCTGGCAGGCGGTCATCGGGCAGGCGGTGCTGTTCACCCTGTTCGGGTTCCTCGTCGGGGCAGCCCGATCCCCCGGCCGGCTCGCGCTGTTCGTCGTCTTCGCGCTGCTGCTCGGCGGCTTCCGGGCGGCCACCGGGAACATCTGGGCGGGCATCGGCTTCCACGTCGCCTTCCAGAGCGTCGCCCAACTGTTCGGAGATGTCGGCGGGGTCTTCGACGTGACCGGGTCCGACGTTCTGGGGCTCGTGGCGCTGGGCGGCCTGCCCTTCGCCCTCGGCTGGATCGTCATCGAGCGACGACACCGGCATCACCTGAACTGGCAGGCCCTCGAACCGGAGCCCGCCTCCTGAGGATTCGTCGGCGGCACGGTTCCAGCCTGTGGACGCGGCCGATCGTGGGCTTGACGGGGCCCAGACATCGGAGGTTTACTGCCTCAACGATGCCAGTCGATGTTCCTGACCGTCCACACTGGGTGGTCGGAGTCGCCGGCTGGTCCACCGCACCACGACACCACCACCTCGCACCACCTCAGCCGAGCATCGGCGGCCCGGCTTCCGCACCACCGCCACCCTGGCCCCCGGCGTGCCCTCGTGCACCGCCCCGGGCCGACGCTCAGCAGAGGAGCACCACCATGCGTTCCCGTCCCCGTGTGCTGGCATTCGTCACCGGCCTGGCCGTGTTACTGGCCGGCCTGGTCGCCCTGCCGACTCCCGCCTCGGCGGCCCCGCTGACCAAGGTTCTGGTCTTCAGCAAGACCGCGGGCTTCCGCCACTCGTCCATCCCCAACGGCATCGCCGCGATCCAGCAACTCGGCTCGGCCAACGGCTTCACCGTGACCGCCACCGAGGACGCCGCCCAGTTCACCACCTCCAACCTGGCGCAGTACCAGGCGGTGGTCTTCCTGTCGACGACCGGCGACGTGCTCAACGCCTCCCAGCAGACGGCCTTCGAGTCGTACATCGCCGCCGGCGGCGGGTACGTCGGCGTGCACGCCGCCGCCGACACCGAGTACAGCTGGCCGTGGTACGGCGGGCTGGTCGGCGCCTGGTTCGACTCGCACCCGGCGATCCAGACCGCGACCGTGCGGATCGAGGACCAGACGAACCCGTCGACCGCCCACCTCGGCACCACCTGGGTCCGCTCCGACGAGTGGTACAACTACCGCACCAACCCCCGCTCGGGCGCGCGGGTGCTCGCCAGCCTCGACGAGTCGTCGTACAGCGGCGGCAACATGAGCGGGGACCACCCGATCACCTGGTGCAAGGCGTACGGCGGCGGGCGGGCCTGGTACACGGGTCTCGGGCACACCGAGGCGTCGTACACCGACCCGAAGTTCACCCAGATGCTGCTCGGTGGCCTGCGCGTCGCGGCGGGCGCCGTGACGGCCGACTGCTCGCCCCGCACCACCACCCCGCCGCCCACCACCAGCGGCTCCACCCTGCGGGCCCGGGCCAACAACCAGTACGTGAGCGCGCCCAACGCCACCACCGCGCTGATCGCCAACAAGACCTCCGCCGGCACCACCGAGCGGTTCGACCTGGTCGACCTCGGCAACGGCAACGTGGCGCTGCGCTCGAAGGGCAACGGGCAGTACGTCGCGGCCGAGAACGCCGGTGCCGCCGCGCTGATCGCCAACCGGGCCACCGCCGGCGCGTGGGAGACGTTCCAGCTGATCCGCAACTCCGACGGCACGGTGAGCCTGCGGGCCACCGTGAACAGCCGCTACGTCGCCGCCGAGAACGCGGGCGCGTCCGCGCTGATCGCCAACCGGACCTCGATCGGCCAGTGGGAGAAGTTCGACCTCGTCACCAACTGACCTCGGGCTGGCACACCTCTCACCACCCCCACCTGGCCGTGGTGCGCCCCCGCACGCCCGGCCCCGGTCGTCGAGGAAGGACGATCATGTTCTCGTACCCCCGGCGCTGGTCCCGGGTCCTCGTCGCGGCGCTCACCGCCGCCGCGAGCGTGACCCTGGCCGTTGCCGCACCATCCACCGCTCAGGCGGCGGTGATTCCCGCGTCCGACTATCAGCAGGTCAAACTCGCCACCGGCTCGGCCGAGCTGGGTGAGGCGATGTCCCTGGCGGTCCTGCCGAACAGGTCGGTGCTGCACACCGCCCGCAACGGCGTCCTGCGGGTCACCGACGTGGCCGGCAACACCAAGGTCTCCGGCACCCTGTCGGTCTACACCCACGACGAGGAGGGGTTGCAGGGCGTCGCCGTCGACCCCAACTTCGCCACCAACCGGTGGATCTACCTGTACTACTCCCCCACGTTGAGCACCCCGTCCGGGGACGCCCCGACGACCGGCACGCAGTCCGACTGGGACCGGTGGAAGGGGCACCTGCGGCTGTCCCGGTTCACCCTCAACTCCGACGACACGCTCAACCTGGGCAGCGAGAAGATCGTGCTCCAGGTCGCCAACGACCGTGGACAGTGCTGCCACGTCGGCGGTGACCTCGACTTCGACGCCGCCGGCAACCTGTACCTGACCACCGGCGACGACACCAACCCGTTCGAGTCGTCCGGCTACGCGCCCATCGACGAACGGACCGACCGCAACCCGCAGTTCGACGCCCAGCGCTCGGCGGCCAACACCAACGACCTGCGGGGCAAGGTGCTGCGGATCAAACCGCAGGCGGACGGCACGTACACGATCCCGTCGGGCAACCTGTTCGCGCCCGGCACGGCCAACACCCGGCCGGAGATCTACGCGATGGGTATGCGTAACCCGTTCCGGATGAGCGTCGACAAGGCCACCGGCGTCGTCTACCTCGGCGACTACGGCCCCGACGCCGGGTCCACGAACTCCAGCCGTGGTCCCTCCGGTCAGGTCGAGTTCAACCGCATCACGGCACCCGGCAACTACGGCTGGCCGTACTGCACCGGCAGCAACACCAGCACCGAAACATACAATGAATACACATTCCCGTCCGGGCCGTCGCAGTCCAAGTACAACTGCACGGGCGGGCCGACGAACAACTCGTTCCGCAACACCGGGCTCACCACGCTGCCCGCGGCGAAGCCGGCCTGGATCAAGTACGCCGGCGACTCCGGGTCACCGTCGGAGTTCGGCAGCGGCTCCGAGTCGCCGATGGGCGGCCCGGTGTACCGGTACGACGCCTCGCTCAACTCCAGCATCAAGTTCCCGGCGTCGCTGAACGGCCAGTTCTTCGCCGGCGAGTACGGCCGCCGCTGGATCAAGGCCATCGCGGTCAACGCCGACGGCAGCCGCGGCGAGATCTCCAACTTCCCGTGGAGCGGCACCCAGGTCATGGACATGGCCTTCGGCCCGGACGGCGCCCTGTACGTGCTGGACTACGGCACCGGCTCGAACAACCAGGCGCTGTTCCGGATCGAGTACATCGGCGGCGGCAACCGCAGCCCCATCGCGGTCGCCTCGGCGAACCCCACGTCGGGGGCCAACCCGTTGACGGTCACCTTCTCGTCGGCCGGCAGCTCCGACCCCGAGGGCGGAGCGCTGAGCTACCTGTGGACGTTCGGCGACGGCACCACCTCGACGGCGGCGAACCCCACCAAGACGTACACCACGAACGGCACGTACTCCCCCACGTTGAAGGTCACCGACCCGACCGGCCTGTCCGGCACGGCGAGCCTGGTCGTGACCGTGGGCAACACCGCTCCGACGGTGACGCTGACCTCGCCGGCGGACGGGCAGCTGTTCACCTTCGGTGACACGGTGCCGTACACGATCTCGGTGAGCGACCCGCAGGACGGCACGATCGACTGCTCCAAGGTGAGCCTGACCTACGCGCTGGGCCACGACAGCCACGCCCACCAGATCACCTCGAAGACCGGGTGCAGTGGCTCGATCACCGTCCCGACCGACGGGGAGCACGACGCGGCGGCCAACATCTACGGCGTCTTCGACGCCGCGTACACCGACAACGGTGGGCTCACCACGCACAGCATCCGGACCCTGCAACCGAAGCACCGCCAGGGTGAGCACTTCGGCGCCCAGTCGGGCGTCCAGGCCACCGACCACACCAGCGCCGAGGGTGGCCGCACCGCCGGGTTCATCGAGAACAACGACTGGATCTCGTACCAGCCGTACAACCTGTCCAACGCGAATCGCATCACCGTGCGGGCGTCGTCGGCCGGCGCCGGCGGCACCATCGAGGTACGGGCCGGTTCGGCCACCGGGACCCTGCTGGGCACCGTCACGGTGCCGGTGACCGGCAACTGGGAGACCTTCACCGAGGTGTCCACGACCATCACCAACCCGCCCGCCTCGACGACCACGCTGTACCTGGTGTTCAAGGGCGGGTCCGGCTACCTGTTCGACGTGGACGCGTTCACCTTCACCACCGGCACGACCGGCGGCACCGGGGTGATCAGTCTGCGGGCGCAGGTCAACAACCAGTACGTGTCGGCGGTCGGCACCGCCGCCTTGATCGCCAACAAGGCCAGCGTCGGAACGACCGAGCAGTTCGACCGCGTGGACGCCGGCAACGGCACCATCGCCCTGCGGTCGCGGGCCAACGGGCTGTACGTCTGCGCCGAGAACGCGGGCGCGGAGCCGCTGATCGCCAACCGCACGACGATCGGAGCGTGGGAGACGTTCCAACTCGTCACCAACACCGACGGGACGGTCAGCCTGCGCGCCACGGTCAACAACCAGATCGTGGCCGCCGAGAACGCCGGTGCGGGATCCCTGATCGCCAACCGCACGACGATCGGCGCCTGGGAGAGGTTCACGCTGACCGGTTAGCCGGTGGTGGGTCCGGCCCGCCCTGGTCGGCGGCCGGGCCGGACCCACCGAACCACCGGCTGCGCAGAGCCCTCAGACCGGGAAGCGGCCGTGCCGCCACTGCCAGTGGCGGCCGGCCCTCAGGTGGTCGACGACCGCGCGCTGCAGCGCGGTGCGGCGGGGCAGCTCGTCGAGCGGCGTGCTCAGGGTACGGAACACGAAACGCAGCACCTCGACGTCGGCGTCCGGCCCCTCCTGCTCCTCGTAGGGGGTCAGCTCGAACCGCCGCTGGAATCGGACGATGTTCGACTCCGCCGGCAGGTACTCCCGCAGCTGCGGGTCGAGCAGCCACGAGCCGCAGGAGAACGCCTCGTAGTGCTCGTCGGGAAAGTGGCGCGGGAAGAACGCGCGGGCCTCGTCGAGGGACGCCTCAACCGCGTCCGGGGTCAACGGCCCCGCATCGGGGACGTGCAGGGCGATGGCGCTGCCGCCGCGGTGGTGCTGCAACCGACCCAGCTCGTAGACGCTGCCGCGTACGTGCAGCGTCAGCCAGCTCTGCATGACCGGCCAACCCTCACCGCGCATCCGCCGGTCGATCGCGAGGTTGCGGCCCAGATCGGCGAGGCTCAGCCACGACACCGCGTCGGCGATGCCATGGTCGCGGTGATAGGCCCGGGCGACGTCGACCAGGGCGAGGTACGCGTACACGTAGAGGTGCCGCGAGGCGAGGCCACGCTCACGCGGCAGCTCCGGACCCGGCGGCAGCCACTCGTGGCCACCGAGATCGGCGCGGACCAGGGCGATCGAGCGGTCGAGCAGCCAGCGCAGCTCCGGGGTCCACAGTGGGGAATCCGGGTCGGGCCAGCCGTCCATGATCTCGACCGCGTCGTCCGGTGGCACGCCGAGCCGGTCGAGGATCGCGGGCGCATCGGCCCGGGCGGGCAGCGGAGCCGAGGGTCGGTCGCCGGCGAGCCGGTGCACGCGGTCGACGTCCTCGACGGGTACGCCGAGCCGTGCGGCGGTGTCGTCCAGATCCACGAGGGCGACCCTACCGGCGAGGAGGGCTCCCGGTGGCCCGCCCCGAGGGCTCAGGAGTCGGCGGGTACCCCGGCGTCGAGCTGGCCGATCATCGGCGCGAGGAGGTCGTTGAGTTCCCGAGCCAGCACCACGACGGCCCGACGCGCCGCGGACGCGACGTCGTCGTCCGGGCCGCCGGGGGCCGGCGGCAGATCGTCGAGCGGGACCGGCGCCTGCACCTGGAGCAGCGCGCGCAGATGGGGGCGGCGCGTCTGGTCCTGCTCCGTGGGGTCCGTGAACTGGCCGAACAGCCGGGGCCAGTCCTGCCAACCACGGTCGCGCTGCCACTGCTTGGTCCAGGTGAGCTCCGCCGGCCAGCGGGACGCCACGGTCACCGCGCAGACCATGCTGCCGTCCCACGGGCTGCGCGCGCAGTCCGCCGAGATGATCCGCCGGTGCCAGCGGACGAATCCGGGCGACAGCTCGCTGGCCACCCGCCAGGCCGTCGCCGCGAACGCGACGGGCGCGAAGTCACCCCACGTGTCGGCGAACTCGTCGATCCGGGCGTGCACCTCAACCTCGTAGCGACCCCGCCCGTCGGTGCCGTGTTCGCGGTCGAACTGCTCGTCCAGCCAGAAGGCGCGCGTCTCCGGCATTCTTCCCCCGTTCATCACGGCGTGAGGACTACTCATGCGGGCGGTGCGTCCCACAGTCGGGCAACCGTCACTGAACGTATACGACTCCACCACTATGGATCAACAACTCATGCCGAGCGACGGCGGTGTGCCGTTCGGGTGTCTCGTGCACAGGCTCGGGTCGACCCGAGCCCCCGTACGCGGCCGCGTCTACACGCCGGAGGCCATGAGGGCCGTGCGTGCCGTGTCGAGTGCCTGGTCCGCCGGCACGGGCACATCGGGGACCACCCCGACGCCCTCCCAGTTGGTGCCACATCGCGGCTCCCTCCGGCGCGCCACCGGCGCAGCCGCGCAGGTCCAGGATGAGCGCGGAGCTGAGGGCGACCAACTGCATGGCCGCGCCGATCGCGGCGGCGCCTTCATCGGCGTACGCGATGCGCCGCACGTCGATGAGCCCGACGTTGCCGTCCAGGTGCTCGACACGGCGGATCCCCTGGTTCTCCGCCCTGAGCAGCGCGAGGAACGCGGCGCGCCCCCCGTCCTCGTCCGCCGGATCCAGCGACTGCGGCTGGTCCACCCACAGCAGCCGCAGATGCTTGTCCGGGCACACCTGCTGAAGATGAGCGGTGACCGTCTCGCAGAGCACCGGCCCGTCCAGGTCGTCGTACTCGCCCACCGCGAGACGGCGCCGGATCGCGGCGTCGATGTCCTCGACCTTGTCAGCAAAGACGTACCCTGCCTCGATCCGATCCAGGGCCTGTCCGATTATCTGTTCGTTTGAGAGCACGGCGGGCCACGGTAGACCCCAAACGGTCTCGACACTACCGACATTCGAGAGCCGCCCCGCCCGGTGCCGATCGTGACTTGACAAACGACCGGGTCCAGAGTGGACGATGCAGCGTGCGAATTCTCGTGGTGGGTGGCAGCGGTCTGATCGGCGCGCATGTCGTGGACGTGCTGCGCGAGCGGGGCCACGCCGCGACCACAGTGGCGCGTACCGCCCAGCCGGGCGTCGACCATCTCGTGGATGTCGACGCCGCCTCGATCGACGAGCTGCGGGCGCTGCTCGCCGGCCACGACGGCGTCGTGTACGCCACCCGCACCGACGAGCAGCGACCGCTGCCCAAGCCGATCTATCCGCGGTTCCGCCGGGACAACGTCGAGCCGGTGGTACGCCTGTTCACCGCCGCCCGCCAGGAAGGTCTCACCCGCGGCGTCGTCATGGGCTCGTACTACACCTATTTCGACCGGCTGCACCCGCAGTGGCGGCTCGCGGAGCGCCACACGTACATCCGCTGCCGGGTCGAGCAGGCCGTGGAGGGGCGGGCGGCGGCAGGCCCGGACCTGCCGATCGCCGTACTCGAACTGCCCTTCGTCTTCGGTCGGGCCGGCGACCGGCTCCCCAACTGGGCCGGGCCGCTGGACCGGTGGGCCCGCTCCCGTACACCCCTGGTAGCCCCGACCGGCGGGACCGCCGCGACCTCGGCGCGCAGCGTGGCCGAGATCGCGGTGGACGCCCTGGAGCAGGCCCGCGGTGACGACATCCCGGTCGCCGACGAGAACCTCACCTGGACGGACATGATCGGCCGCATCGCCGAGGCGGTCGGCCGACGCCGCCGGGTGGCGCGGATGCCGTCCGGCGCCGCGCGGGCCGCCCTGCGACTGGGCGGCGCGCTACAGGCCCTCGGCCGCAAGGAGTCCGGCGTCAACCCGAGCCACCTGGCCGACCTCCTGCTCGCCGACCTGTTCGTCGAGCCGACGACCGGGCGGTCGCTGGACTCCGCGCTGCGCGAGACGTTCCCCGCCACCTAGCCCCGTCACGACGGCCGGGCCAGGTACGCCGTCTTGGCGTCCGGGGAGAACCCGCAGGCCCGGTAGAAGGTGTGGGTTCCCGGCGTCCGCGAGCCCGTCATCAGCATCGCCTTGTAGCAGCCCGCATCCCACGCGGCCTGAAGTGTGCCGGCCATGATCTGCCGGCCCAGGCCGGTGCCGCGCCGCGACTCGTCGACGACGACGTTCTCGATGACCGCGTACGGCGACGCCGACCGGGTGAGGTTCGGGATCACGTTGAGGTACGTCGTGGCGACGACGACCCCATCGACGTCGAGGACGAACAGGTGCAGCGCCGGCGAGTCCAAGATCTGCTGATAGGCCGCCGCGTCAGATCCGTCGTCGAGAACCGGATCGTCGGGATTCAACTGCCGGTAGAGGTGGACGATCTGCGCGAAGTCGTCGGGCCGAGCCGTACGAAACATGTCAGGAGCCTAACCACGGCGCGGCACGCCGGCGGACCCTTGCGTGTGGGCTGGGCGGCTGGCGTCCCGACAACCATTTCGAATGGCCGGACTCAGTCGTTTGTGACATCAGGCGGCCCGCCACCGCTTCTTGGGATCCTTTGCGGTGGTCGTACACACCATCGGCTTGCCCGTCTTCGTCACGCCGCGAGCGCCCTGCTTCGACCAGAACGATCCGGGATGCACTGTCGAGACTGTTGGCGGATTGGTTTTGGTGGTGGCCGGCTTCGGTTTCGGCGCTGCCGTTGTCGACTTCGGTTTGGGTTTACTGGTCGTCGGCTTGACGGCCGGCCGAGATGTCGACTTACTAACGGCAGCAGCCCTGTCTTCTGCCCGATGAGGCTGGCGGACGTTGCGTATCCTAATGCCTACTCTGTGGAGGGTGGGCATGGTCGACACGCACACGCAGTTGCCGGGCCTCATTGAGGCCGCCGCACGCGCCGGGGTGGCCCGGCTAGCCCCCGAGGAGCTGGCGGTCTTCGCCCCGGTCGCCCAGAAGTGGCGGCGGGACGGGTCGTCGCTACGGGGCCGACCGGCGCCTGGCGGGTCGATCGGGTTCGGGATCGACTCGGTCCTGGTCAGCGAGATCGCACTGCAGGCCGTCACGTCGGGTCTCGCTGACATCCTCGCGACCGGTGCGACCGCGGCTGGTGCCGGTTGGTGGCGCAGCAGGCGCCGGTTACGCCGGTCGACGGCTCCGGCAACGGTCGAGTCGGGCGGCGACGAACCCCAGCCGGTCATCGACGGGGACCGGCTGGTGCTGACTGATGCGCAGGCACAGGCTCTACGTGAGGCATGCCGGCGCCACGGAATCACCCTTGGGCTCACCGAGGAGCAGGCCGTCCTGTTGGCCGACGCGGCGGTGGGAGCCCTGCACGTCCGCAGGTCCGCACCGGAGTGATCCGCACCGACGCGCCGCCGCCGGCTGCTCCGCAGGCCCGGAGACCCGGCGGACATCCCACCCCACTGCTCTGGCTCTATCTCCAAGTCGTTGGCGTGGTGGGTGGCGTCGGTGTCGCGCTGGGCACAGTTTTCTTCTTCGGTCGCCGTCCACTGGCGCAGCCCTACGCGCAGGCGACCGTCCGGTGTTCCCGGACCTATGACATCGACCCAAGCAGTTCCGCCGAGTTCGATGCCACCCGGACAATGCAATTCCTGACCTGCATGTCCGACCCGTCCCGGATACGCGGGTTGGTCATGCTCACCGGCGGCGTCCTGCTGCTAGTCGGGCTCGCCCTGGTCGTCACGCTCACCCCGGTGGTCGATCACTGGCGGCTGCGTCGCCACCGACTCCCGGGCACCATCGCCGGTGCCGAGCAGCGGTTTGCCGAGCTCTGCGATCAGCAAGGGCTGCACAGTCGGCACCGGCCCCGGCTGTTCGTGGCGGGACCATCGGTGCGGCAGGCGTTCACCACCGTCCGGCCCGGCGGCCGACCACTCGTGGTGCTGCCAGCCGCGGTGGCGGTGGGTCACCGGGATCCGGCGCGGTTCGACCCAGTCGTCCAGCACGAGTTGGCGCATGTGCAGGGTCGGGACGTCCGGTGGGTCTCCGCCGTGCGTGGTCTGCTGTGGCTGGTCGTACCGGCGGTGGCGGTGGCCAGCGTTTCCGAGATCCGCCGGGAAGGGCTCACCGAGATCCCGGTCGTCACGCTCAGCCGGGCGCTGCTGCTGGTGCTGCTGAGCGCCCTGCTGCGGGCGCAGGTGCTGCGACTGCGCGAACACGAGGCGGATCAGCAGGTCAACCGGACCGGTGATCGGACCGCGCTGGTCTGGCTGCTGGACGCCGCCGCCTCGATCCGACCGCACCGCCCCGGGCGGCTGCGCCGGCTGTTCGCCCGGCACCCGACGCCGCAGCGACGGGCCGCCGCGCTGCGTGGCGGGCAGCAGGTGTCGGTTAGTGGCCCGATGCAGGCTGCGGTGACCGGGGCGGTGACGGCGATCGTCGCGGGGGCGGCGACCCAGGCGGTCAGCGCATTGGCGATTGACCGGGATCTCTCCGTGCTGCCGGCCGGTCTGGTCGGTGTGCTGCTCGGGTTCGGGCTGACCCCCGCGCTGCGCCGCAGGGCGCTCACCGGTGCGCCGTCGCGGCGTTGGCTCCCGGTCGTCGCGGCCGCTGCCGGTCTCGCCGTGGGCGGCTTCCTCTTTCCTACCGGGACGACCGGTGGCGGTGCGTCGTTCCCGGCCGGCACGGCCAGTCTGGGCGTCAGTCTGCGGTTCGCGATCGTGGTCGCACTGGCCGGCGTGGTCGCCGTCACGACCTGCACCGTGCTCGCCGAGATCGCGGCCCGCCGGGGCCCGGACCGGTACACCCGACTCCGGCGAGGGTTCACCTATCTGGCGGCCTCCGCGACCGTCACGGCGATCTGCTGGCCGTTGCAGCCCCTCGTCGTCGGCCTGGAACGGCCGGTGCCGGTACGTGCCTGGCTGGTCTACGCGCTGCCCGACGCGCCGTGGCCGTGGCTGGGCCTAGCCTTGCCAGCGGCGGTCGTGGCCCTGCTCGGTTGGCGCCGGGTCGCCACCCGTGCCGTCCTGTCCATCGTGGTGGTGACGGTGCTGATCGGTGGGAGCCTCGCATCGGCACAGGCGCTGCGGCACCCACCGATCACGCTGGACGCCGCGCTCTCCCTTTCCCAGCAGCGATGGTGGATCTGCGCCCTGGCCGGGTGGGCGGCGCTCGTGGTGCTCGCCATCGGACGTGGTGACCCCGGTCTGGGGCGGGCCCTTGTTGCGGGTGCGGGTGTCGCGGCGCTGGCCGGGTCCTCGCAGTTCGTGCACCAGATAGTCGCCGGTCGCACCTCGGATGCGACCCTGCTCCGGCTCTATGTCGGTGTGCCGGTGATCTGGTGGCTCTACCTCGCGGTGCTCACGATGCCCGTCCTGATCGGGCTCTCCGCTCTCACCGGACGGCTCGGACAACGACCCGACCCAATCGGATGGCCGCCCGGCCGGGCTGACACGCGACCGCAGGTGTGGCCGGCGGTGGGTCCGGTGACGGCGGTGCTCCTGGTCGGGGCGGCGGCGGTCATCGGCCTGCCCGGTGGGCCGGTGCTGCTGCTGCCCACAGGGGCACCGGCCACCACCGGCCCGGCGGTCGTGGTGGTGCCGTCATCGACCACCGCCGGGCCGAACGCCAGCGTCTCGTCCGGTGCGCGGACCGGTGCGGATCCCGGCCGGCTGCTTACCGTCGCGGAAGCCGGTGCCGCCGCCAGCGCCGTCCGGGGGCCACTGCCGGCGTTCTGGAAGCCGGAGCCGCAGGAGCAGGAGACCGAGGACCCCGACACCGTCATCGCGCCGGCGGCCTGCCGGGAATTGGCCCGGGACGACTATCTGCGCCGGATCGAGTCGGACGAACGGGTCGACGAGATTCGCGGCTTTGCCACCAGGAAATTGCCGAGCAGCATCAGGCAATCGACCGTCATCGTGATCGTCACCTCGTACGCCCACCCCGTGCCCGACACCCTTCTCGACGAGGCCGAGGCAGCCCGCGCCGCGTGCCCCCGGTTCGACACTACCGTCCCCGGCAGCTCACCAGTGCGGTTCGCCGTGAGCGCCCAGCCGGCTCCCCAGGTGGGGGAAGAGTCCTGGGGGGTGCGGTATGACCTCTCCCTCGGCAGTGGTTCGAGCAGGATCACCGGTACAACCCTGTTCGGCCTGGTCCGGATCGGTCACAACCTGGTGCAGGTGCAGCTGACCGCCATCGCGGAGCCGCTGGACGAGGCGGTGTTCAATGCGGCGGTCTCCTTGACGGTGGCTGCCCTCAGCCGCTAGGCCTGCGCGGGATCCGGTGGTCATGATGCTGTTTAACCTACGCCTCGGTCCTTCTGGACGCCGGGGAGAGCATCAAGGCCCCTGTCGACGCACCTGGGCCATGCCGACCCCGGGTTCACCCGGCGGACCTACACGCATCTCCTACCGACCAGCGAGGACCGGACGCGGCGCGCCATCGACACCGCGTCCGGCGAGAACCAGGCCGCCCAGGATGGACCGGCACCCGTTGACGGCCTGGAGACGGCATGATCATGGTTCAGTGGCCTTCCGGACGGCCTCAGGTGCAGGTCAGGGCACCTGTGCCCGTCACTTGGCGTTGAAGTAGCTTGCCTCCGGGTGGTGGACCACGATCGCGTCGGTGGCCTGCTCCGGCATCAGCTGGAACTCCTCGGACAACTCCACCCCGATCCGCTCCGACCCGAGCAGGTCCACGATCTTCGCCCGGTCCTCCAGGTCGGGGCAGGCCGGGTAGCCGAACGCGTACCGGCAGCCCCGGTAGTCGTTGCGCAGGATCCCGGCCAGATCCGTCGGGTCGTCGTGGCCCAGCGGACGTCCGTCGGGCAGGGTCAGTTCGGCGCGGATACGCCGGTGCCAGTACTCGGCGAGCGCCTCGGTGAGCTGCACCGACAGGCCGTGCACCTCCAGGTAGTCGCGGTACTCGTTGCGGGCGAACAGCTTCGCCGCGTACTCGCTGACCGGCTGACCGACGGTGACCAGCTGCAACGCGACCACGTCGAGCTGGTCGCCCTTGGGCCGGAAGAAGTCCGCGAGGCAGAGTCGACGCTCCTGCCGCTGCCGGGGGAACGAGAACCGGGCGCGCTCCGCGTGCCCGTTCTCGTCGAGCACCACCAGGTCGTTGCCTTCGGAGTACGCGGGGAAGTAGCCGTACACGACGGCTGCCTCGAGCACCTGGTCGGCGATCAGCCGGTCCAGCCAGTACCGCAGGCGCGGGCGACCTTCGGTCTCCACGAGTTCCTCGTAGGACGGTCCGTTGCCGCCGCGGGCGCCGTTGAGCCCCCACTGCCCGCGGAAGGTGGCCCGCTCGTCGAGCAGTGCCGCGTAGTCGGCCATCGGCACGCCCTTGACCACCCGGGTGCCGAAGAACGGCGGGGTGGGCACCGCCACGTCCGCGGCCACGTCGGAGCGGACCGAGGAGTCGTGCAGCTCCGGCAGCGACTCGGTGACCATCGACCGCTGCCGCTCCCGGCGGGCGCGACGGGCGGCGAGGGCCGCCTCCCGCTCCGGGTCGATCACCGGTGCGCCGCCGCGCTTGGCGGTCATCACCTTGTCCATCAGGGACAGCCCCTCGAACGCGTCCCGCGCGTAGTGCACCTGCCCGGGGAACATCGACCGCAGGTCGTCCTCGACGTACGCCCGGGTCAACGCCGCACCACCGAGCAGGACGGGCCAGCGCTCCGCGACCCCGCGGGTGGCCATCTCGGCCAGGTTCTCCTTCATGATGACGGTGCTCTTGACCAACAGGCCGGACATGCCGATCGCGTCCGCGCGGTGCTGCTCGGCGGCGTCGAGGATGGCGCTGATCGGCTGCTTGATGCCGATGTTCACGACCTCGTAGCCGTTGTTGGACAGGATGATGTCGACCAGGTTCTTGCCGATGTCGTGCACGTCGCCGCGCACGGTGGCGAGCACGATGCGGCCCTTGCCGCCGTCCTCGCTGGTCTCCATGTGCGGCTCCAGGTACGCCACCGCGGTCTTCATCACCTCGGCGGACTGGAGCACGAACGGCAGCTGCATCTGGCCCGAGCCGAATAGCTCCCCGACGACCTTCATGCCGTCCAGCAGGATGTCGTTGATGATCGACAGTGGGGACCGGCCGCCGGCCATCGCCTCGTCCAGGTCGGCCTCCAGGCCGTTGCGCTCACCGTCGACGATCCGCCGCTTGAGCCGCTCATCCAGGGGCAGCGCCGCCAACTCCTGCGCCCGGCTGGCCCGCGCGCTGGTCACGTCGACGCCCTCGAACAGCTCCAGGAAGCGCTGCACCGGGTCGTAGCCCTCGCGGCGACGGTCGTACACCAGGTCCAGTGCGACCTCGCGCTGCTCCTCGGGGATCTTCGACATCGGCAGGATCTTGCTGGCGTGCACGATCGCCGACGTCAGACCGGCCTGCACGCACTCGTGCAGGAACACCGAGTTGAGCACCTGCCGCGCCGCCGGGTTGAGTCCGAACGAGATGTTCGAGATGCCCAGGGTGAAGTTGACCCCCGGGTACCGCTGGGCGATCTCCCGGATCGCCTCGATCGTCTCGATGCCGTCGCGGCGGGTCTCCTCCTGGCCGGTGGCGATCGGGAACGTCAACGCGTCGATCAGGATGTCGGAGCGGTCCATGCCCCACCGGCCGGTCAGGTCGTCGATCAGCCGCGCCGCGACCCGGACCTTCCACTCCTGGGTACGCGCCTGGCCCTCCTCGTCGATGAGCAGCGCCACCACCGCCGCGCCGTGCTCACGGACGATCGGCATCACCCGCGCGTACCGGGAGTCGGGGCCGTCGCCGTCCTCGAAGTTCACCGAGTTGACCACACAGCGGCCGCCGAGCATCTCCAGCCCCGCCTCGACGACGGCCGGCTCGGTGGAGTCCAGCATGATCGGCAGCGTCGACGCGGTGGCGAACCGGCCGGCCAGCTCCCGCATGTCCCGCGTGCCGTCGCGGCCGACGTAGTCCACGCACAGGTCCAGCAGGTGCGAACCGTCGCGCGCCTGACTGCGGGCGATCTCCACGCAGGCCCGGAAGTCACCGGCGAGCATCGCCTCCCGGAACGCCTTCGAGCCGTTGGCGTTGGTCCGCTCCCCCACCATCAGCACCGAGGCGTCCTGGGCGAACGGCACCGGGTGGTACACCGAGGAGACGCCCGCCTCGTGCCGCGGCTCGCGCGCCGGGGCGGTGACGCCGTGCAGCCGCTCCGCCAGCACCCGGATGTGCTCGGGGGTGGTGCCGCAGCAGCCGCCGACCAGCCCCACGCCGTACTCGGTGATGAACCGCTCCAGGGCCTCGGCCAGCTCCACGGGAGTCAGCGGGAAGTACGCCCCGTCGGCGGTCAGCACCGGCAGGCCGGCGTTCGGCATCACCGACAGCGGGATGCGGGAGTGCTGCGACAGGTACCGCAGGTGCTCGCTCATCTCGGCCGGGCCGGTGGAGCAGTTCAGCCCGATCAGGTCCACCCCGAGCGGCTCGATCGCCGCGAGGGCGGCACCGATCTCGCTGCCCACCAGCATCGTGCCGGTGGTCTCGACCGCCACGTGACAGATGATCGGCACCGACTGGCCCAGCTCGGCCATCGCCCGCTTCGACCCGACGACGGCCGCCTTGACCTGGAGCAGGTCCTGGGAGGTCTCGACGATCAGCGCGTCCGCGCCGCCGGCGATCAGACCGGCGGCGTTCTCCTGGTACGCGTCGCGCAGGGTCGCGTAGTCGGCGTGCCCGAGGGTGGGCAGCTTGGTGCCCGGCCCGATCGAGCCCAGCACGAAGCGGGGGCGCTCCGGGGTGCTGGCCGCGTCGGCGGCCTCCCGGGCGATCCGGGCACCCGCCTCGGACAGCTCCCGGATGCGCTGCGGGATGTCGTACTCGGCGAGGTTGGCCAGGTTGGCCCCGAACGTGTTGGTCTCCACGCAGTCCGCGCCGGCGGCCAGGTAGGCGTCGTGCACCCCACGCACCACGTCCGGACGGGTGACGTTGAGGATCTCGTTGCACCCTTCGAGGCCGTCGAAGTCGTCGAGCGTGAGGTCCGCGGCTTGCAGCATCGTGCCCATCGCCCCGTCGGCGATGAGAATCCGGTCGGCCAGCACATCCATCAACGAAGTCCGCACCCGTTCAGGTTAGTGCGGTACCGACCGAGCCCCGAGTCCCTCGGCACCCGATCCCATATTGTGTCAGCGGGATCACGCTGTCTGGTTCGCGGGCTTATGTCCGGTTGTCGGTGCGGCCGACCGGCGCGGCCGACGGGCCGCGCCCCCGCCCGGCACGTAGGCTGGCGGACGTGAAGGACAACAGGGACTCCGCCGTGCACCACGGCCCGACGACCGGGCGCGGTCCCGGCGCCGGCCGCGACGAGCAGGGTGAGGTGACGGCGTGACCGAGTTCGACGGACTGCCGGTGCTGCGGTCCCCGGTGGCCATCGCCGCGTTCGAGGGCTGGAACGACGCCGCCGACGCGTCCACCGCGGCCGTGGAGCACCTCGAGCAGGTCTGGAACGCCCGACAGATCGCCGAGCTGGATCCGGAGGAGTTCTACGACTTCCAGGTCAGCCGACCCACCATCACCATGGCCGACGGGGAGACCCGGCGGGTGGAGTGGCCGACGACCCGGTTCATGGTGGCCAGCCCGGAAGGCACCGAGCGTGACGTCGTGCTGATCCGGGGCATCGAGCCGAGCATGCGCTGGCGGACGTTCTGCGAGCAGGTCCTGGAGATCTGCCACAGCCTCGAGGTGGAACGGGTGGTGCTGCTCGGCGCGTTGCTCGCCGACGTGCCGTACACCCGGCCGTTGCCGATCAGCGGCAGCGCCTCGGACGCGCAGGCCGCCGAGCGCTACCAGCTCACCCCCACCCGCTACGACGGGCCGACCGGCATCGTCGGCGTGCTGCACGACGCGTGCGCCCGCGCCGAGGTGGACGCCGTGTCGTTCTGGGTGCACGTACCCCACTACGCCAACAACCCGCCCTGCCCGAAGGCCACCCTCGCCCTGCTGCACCGGGTCGAGGAGGTCGTCGACCTGCCGGTGCCGATGGCCGACCTCGCCGAGGAATCCGCCGAGTGGGAGCAGCGGGTGCGCAGCGCCGCCGAGCAGGATGCCGAACTCGGCGAGTACGTGCGCGAGCTGGAGGAACGGGTCGGCGACGAGGGGATCACCCCGCTGACCGGTGACGAGATCGCCCAGGAGTTCGAGAAGTATCTGCGCCGCCGGGGCGGTTCGGCCGGCCCCACCGCCGGCTCCTGGTAGCACCGTCTTCGCCGCGGGCCCTCGGACCTTCATGGTCCGGGGGCCCGTTTCTTTGCGTGTCCGGGCTGGCGCCGTCACACCCTCTAGGGCATCCTAGGAACCTAGATGTGATCAAGGAGGCGGGTGTGCAGATCAATCCCGGTGCCGCGGAGTTCCCACACCGACAGATCGCCGCGCAGCTCAAGGCCCAGGTCCGCCGCGGCGACTGGGGACCCGGCGAACGACTGCCGTCCATCCCGGCCATCGCCGAGATGTTCGGCGTCGCCAAACAGACCGTGCAACGCGCCGTCGACCAGCTGCGGGTCGAGGGCATCCTGATCACCAAACCCGGCTCCGGTACGTACGTCCGCGGCACCCGACGCCGACTCAACCGGCTCTCCCGAGGCCGGTACGGCGGATTCCGCGGCTACCACACCGACCTCGCCGCCCGATACCGCCAACAACTCGTCTCGGTCGGCCGCTCCCCCGCACCCGCCGAGGTCGCCGACGCGTTCGGAGTGAGCGACGGCACCGAACTGCTCTGCCGGCGACACCTCGTCCGCACCGACGACTCCCCCGTCGAGGTGGGCGCCTCCTGGTTCCTGCCCCGCGACACCGCCGGCACCTCGCTGGAGCGCACCGAGGCGTTCGGCCGGCCGCTCTACCAGGAGGCCGAGGAGGCCACCGGCCGGCGGTACGTCTCCGCCACCGACACCATCAGCGCCCGCCAGCCCAGCCGGGAGGAGGCCGAGACCCTCCAGATCCGGCCGGACACCCCGGTGCTGCACCTGCTGCACGTCGCGTACGACGCGAACCGCAAGCCCATCGAGGTGTCCCAGGCGACCTGGCCCGGCCCCATGACCACCCTCACCGAGGAGTACAAGATCCCCGGCCCGACCCCAGACCCGGAACCCGACCCGGGCCTGGTCCTCGGCTGACCCTCCACGGGTCAACGGGCTACCCAGCAGGCCGGCGGCGGAGGGCGGGGTTGGTGGTTGCGCCCTGTCGAGCTGCCCCATGTTCGGGGCAGGGCAGCCCGGACAATCGGGTCCGCGGCGACCCGAAGGTGACCCGGGACAGCTCGACCGGAGACCGCATCAGCACCGAGCGCCCGCCCAGCGCCGCACATCCGGGCAGCTCGCCGGAGACCGCATCAGCACCTGACGCCCGCCCCACCGCCCCACCGCCCCACATCTGGGGCAGCTCTACAGGGCACCGCACAGCCACGCCCACCCGGCCGGCGAAGTCCCCTCGGAACACGCTGCAGGAGTGCCGCAACGGGCCGGCCTCGCGGGGCCGCGAGGCCGGGGCGTACGTGTCAGAGGCGGATGCCCAGGAGGGCGTCCACCGTGTTCGCGAAGAGGGCGGGCGCTTCGGGGTCATCCGTGGCGCCCGCCAGGGTCGCGTCGGCCCAGCGGTCGGCAGCCGCCAGGGCTCCGGGGGTGTCGAGGTCGTCGGCCAGACGTTCGCGTACCCCGGCCAGCAGCTCGGCCCCGGACGGCCCGGCGGGCGCGGTGGCGGCCCGCCGCCAGCGGTCCAGGCGCTCCTGCGCGGCCGTGAGCAGCTCGTCGGTCCAGGTGCGGTCGCTGCGGTAGTGCCCGGAGATCAACGCGAGCCGGATCGCCATCGGGTCGACCTTGTCGGCGCGCAGCCGGGAGACGAAGACCAGATTGCCACGGGACTTGGACATCTTCTCGCCGTCCAGGCCAATCATCCCGGCGTGCACGTAGTGCTCGGCGAACGGCGCCTGGCCGGTCAACCGCTCGGCGTGCGCGGCGGACGCCTCGTGGTGCGGGAACAGCAGGTCGTTGCCGCCGCCCTGTACGTCGATCCGGTCGCCGAGCAGGTTCAGGGCGATCACCGCGCACTCGATGTGCCAGCCGGGGCGGCCCATGCCCAACTCCCCGCCCGGCCAGGACGGCTCACCCTCGCGGGCGCCACGCCACAGCAGCGGGTCCAGTGGGTCGCGCTTGCCGGCCCGGTCCGGGTCACCGCCGCGCTCCGGGAAGATCTTCAACATCTGCTCGCGGGTCAGGTTGGACTCGTAGCCGTAGCGGCCGGTGGCGGAGATGTCGAAGTAGACGTCGCCGGTGCCGTCGTCGAGGCGGTACGCGGCACCGTCCTTGACCAGCACCTCGACCTTGTCGACGATGTCCGGGATCGACTCGACCGCACCCACGTAGCGCTCTGGCGGAATGATCCGCAGCGCTTCCATGTCCTCCCGGAACAGCGCCGTCTCCCGCATCGCCAGGACCACCCAGTCCTCGCCGTCGCGGGCGGCCCGCTCCAGCAGCGGGTCGTCGATGTCGGTGACGTTCTGCACGTAGCGCACCGGGCGGCCGGCGTCGCGCCACATCCGCTGCACCAGATCGAAGGTGATCATCGTGGCGGCGTGGCCGAGGTGGGTGGCGTCGTACGGGGTGATGCCGCAGACGTACATGCGTCCCGCGTCGGCCGGCGCACTCGGGTGGACACCCTGTCGCGCTGAGTCGTACAACGCCAACGACTCGCCCCTGCCCGGCAGCCGTGGCACCTCGTGTCCCGCCCAAGACTCCATGGCCTCAGCCTAGCCAGCCTCGCGACGGCCCCGGGCCGCCCCACAGGTGATCAAGATGACAGCGGATCACATGGGGGGCCAGGGCACCGCCGGCCAGTCCTCGGGCGGCTGCGGGAAGCGACCGGTCTCGCGCAGCCGGTCGACGCGGGCGGCCACCTCGGCGACCTCGCTGATCGTCAGGTGATCGGCCAGTTCCGCGCCGAGCGCCCCGGCGACCTGGCCGGCGAGCCCGTCGAGCATCTCCACCGCGTCCGGCGGCAACTGCTTGCCGGCCCAACCCCAGAGCACCGTACGGAGCTTGTCCTCCACGTGGAAGCTGACCCCGTGGTCCACGCCGTAGATCCGGTCGTCCGCGCCGACGAGCACGTGGCCGCCCTTGCGGTCGGCGTTGTTGAGCACCGCGTCGAGCACCGCCAGTCGAGCCAGCCGCGGGTCGTCCGCGTGCGCGAGCGCGTACGCGGTGCCGTCGTCGTCCCGTGCCGCCGCGATCGGGAACCAGCGCGGCGGCAACGCCTCCGCCGGCACGAACCCGACCAACGGCTCAGCGGTCTCCGGCTCGTCGATCCACAGCTGGCAGGAACCCGGCCCGAACGGCCCGTCGCGCAGCACCGTCGGCGGCACCAGGTCCCAGCCGGTGGCCCGGGA
Source organism: Micromonospora sp. WMMD710 (assembly GCF_029626045.1). Classification (NCBI taxonomy): domain Bacteria; kingdom Bacillati; phylum Actinomycetota; class Actinomycetes; order Micromonosporales; family Micromonosporaceae; genus Micromonospora; species Micromonospora sp. WMMD710. The sequence goes on from NZ_JARUBD010000001.1 coordinate 2,088,952, forward strand.
CACCAGGTACGCCGACACCTCCCGGCCGGCGAGGGTGCCGTCCGGGAAGTCCCACAGCGGGCGCTCCCCACGGACCGGTTTGTAGACACAGCGGGCCGTGGCGCCGTCGAGGGTCAGGATGCCACGCAGGGTCGTGTTCGACGCGTCGACGAGCCGCCCCTCCAGATCGAGCGTGCCGTCGCGCAACAGCCGCAGCGCGACGTCGCCGTCCTGGCGGGGCTGGTCGCCGTCCTGGCGGGGCTGGAGGCCGGACGAGGTCACCGGTGGTAACCGTTGTGCCGCGGGCACAGGTGCCCGGCGGGGTCCAACGGCTGGCCGCACAGCGGGCACGGCGGCCGGCCCGCGTTCACCACGCGCCGGGCCCGCTCGATGAACTGGCGGGTCGCCTGCGGGGTGAGCCGGACCCGAAGCCGGTCCAGGTCCTCGTCCGGCTCGTCGTCGTCCTCGTCGTCCTCGTCGTCGTCGTCCTCGTCGCCCAGCTCGACCTCGGGTTCGACCTCGCCCGCCGCGATCGCCTCGATCACCACGGTCGCGGTGTCCACGTCGAAGGCCAGCCCGAGAGTCCCGACGCGGAACTCCTCGTCGACCGGAGTGTCCAGCGGCTCGTTGTCGCCGATCACCGGGGCCAGCTCGGGCAGGTCCACCCCGAAGCGGCGCTGCGCCTCGGTGAGCAGTTCCTCCAGCTTTTCGGCGAGCAGTGACACCTGGACCTTCTCCAGCGCGACGCTGACCAGCCTGCCGCCGCCGCGGGCCTGCAGGAAGAACGTGCGCTCCCCCGGCGGCCCGACAGTCCCGGCGACGAACCGCTCCGGCGGTTCGAAGGCGTGCACCTGGTGGGTCATACCCACGACCCTATCCGGCCCGCCATGGCATCGCGCACCCCACCGACGCGAATCGCCGCAGGGGCGGCGCGCCCGGCGTACCAGGGGTTGCACCCGGGCGTGGCGGCCGTGGGGGCCGTCGGCGGGGGTGTCGTGACACGCGTCACCGGGACGCACCCGCCCCGCCGCCGACGGCCGCGTCCGAGTCGGCCGCGCGGGCCGCCCGCCGGCGCCGCTTCGGAGGCGGCGGCACCAGCACCGCCAGGTCGCCGCCGGTGTCGTTCAGCCGGACGAGGAACGGCCGCAGCGGCGTGAACCGGATCGCGGTCACCGACGCCGGGTCGGCCACGATCCGCTGAAAAAGATCCAGGTGTACGCCGAGCGCGTCCGCCACGATGGCCTTGATCACGTCACCGTGGCTACAGGCCAGCCAGACCGCCTCGGGCCCGTGCTCCGCGGTCACCCGGGCATCCCACGACCGCACCGCCGCCACGGCGCGCGCCGCCATCGCCGCCATCGCCTCCCCGCCCGGGAAGACCGACGCGCTGGGATGCTGCTGGACCACCGGCCAGAGCGGCTCCTTGGCGAGCTTCTTCAGCGGCTGCCCCTCCCAGCTACCGTAGTCGCACTCGATCAACCCCTCCTCCACCACCGGGGCAGCCTGCGGAAGCGCCAACTCCAGCGTCTGCCGACAGCGGATCAACGGGCTGGTCACGACGGCGGCCAGAGGCACCGCCCGTAGCCGTTCGCCCACCGCGGCGGCCTGGGCGCGCCCGGTGTCGTCCAGCTCAACGGGTTGCCGGCCGGCCAGGCCGCCGTCGGCGTTCGCCGTGGTCCGGCCGTGTCGCAGAAGCAGAAGGGTCGCCACCCTGACCACCCTAGGGCCTCCGCCGCACCCCCCGACCGCCACGGGCTCCGGCCCGCCCACCGGGTCCTGCGACATGCGAGGTGCCTGTCGGAGCCCGGGTGAATCGGGCGTTTCGGCCGGGCTGGGCTGGTTGCCCAATGATTGTCGACTCGATTTCCTGGAATCCGGGGGTGTCACCCCGTGTCTCGGATACCGCGTTTTCGCTGAACCTGAGTGGATCACCCGGTGATTGCCCGACGGGGGTCGTGGTCGGTCGCGTCGGGGTGGGTGGTTTGTCCGGTGGTGGGGGTTTGTGGGTTGTGACCGGCTGCACTCGGGTGGTGGAATGGTGGCTGGCCGGGGGTCGTTGCACACCCTGACGATCGCAGGACCACCGCGGCCGGCTCGACCCCGGGTGCGGGGTGGGAATGCCCGGCCCGGTGCGGTCGTTGCAGACCCGGCCAGCGACCAGGCGCCGCCGTGATGCGGCCGCCGGCTCGACCGGGCGGCCTCGGGGAATGACCCCCGGCAGCTGGTCGTTACATCCGGTCCCGGCGCCGCGAGCCCCCCGGGCTTGGTAGGCCGCCGACATCGGCGCCGCGAGCCCTCGGGCTCGTAGGCCCCCAGACTTTTCCCCCGTGTGTTTGTGCGGCGCCGGATGAGGTGCTCACACCCTGCCCGCCGTTTTCCCCCTTTTGGCGGTGTGGGTGTTTCTACCCCCGAAGGAGCTACCCCCATGACCACGATCTTCCGTAAGAGTGTGCTGTCCGTTGCGGGTCTCGCGTTCGCCGGTGGCGTGTTCGCCGGTCCGATCGCCGCCCACGCCAACCCGGTCGACGCCAAGCCCGTCGCGGTGGCGGTGCAGACGGGTGCGCCGAAGCCGCAGGGCGAGCAGTCGCACATCACCCTCAACGGTGAGCAGACCGCGAACGTCAAGGCGATCATCGCCGCGACGAAGAAGGCCCGCCTGCCCGAACGCGCCGCGGTCATCTCGATCGCGACGAGTTTGCAGGAGTCGAAGCTGGAGAACCTGGGTCACCTGGGTGACGCCAACGACCACGACTCGTTGGGCCTGTTCCAGCAGCGCCCGAGCTCCGGTTGGGGCACGCCGGAGCAGATCACCGACCCGGCCTACTCCACCACCGCGTTCCTCAAGGGCCTCACGCAGGTCGACGGTTGGCAGGACATGGCGCTGACCGACGCCGCGCAGACCGTGCAGGTGTCGGCCTACCCGGACGCCTACGCCCAGTGGGAACAGCAGGCCACCGACCTCGTCAACCAGCACTGGAACAGCTGACCCGCAGAACAACACCGAAGGCCGGCACCCGCACAGGGTGCCGGCCTTCGCCGTACCCAGACGTGAATCGTGGACATCTTCCGTCAGCAGCCGACGGGAACCCCCACCTGCGCCGAGCCGGGGCCAGGGGAATGAACCGCCGTTGACGGGTGGCGATCAGGTGGCGTCGATCGCGCCGGTCAGCAGGAGGGCGAGGACCAGGGTGCCCAGCGCGACCCGGTACAGGACGAAGACGTACAGGGTGTGGTGGGCGACGTAGCGCAGCAGCCAGGCGATGGCCGCGTACCCGATGCCGAAGGCGATCACCGTCGCCACGATCATCTGGGCCACGGAGGGCACGGATGTGCCGGGGGCCGACGGTTCGAAGACGTCGCCGAGGCTGAATACGCCGGACATGACCACGGCCGGGATGGCCAGCAGGAACGAGTACCGCGCCGCCGCCTCCCGGGTCAGGTTGAGCAGCAGGCCGGCGGTGAGCGTTCCGCCGGAGCGGGACACGCCGGGGACCAGCGCCATGGCCTGGGCGAAGCCCATCACCACGCCGTCCTTCATCCGGAAGTTCTCCAGGGTGCGGGTCTGCCGCCCCCAGTACTCGGCGAACGCCAGCACGAACGCGAACACAATCAGCGTGGTCGCCACGACCCACAGGTTGCGTCCGGCGGTCTTGATCTGGTCCTTGAAGAGGAACCCGAACAGCCCGATCGGGATCGAGCCGACGATGACGTACCAGCCCATCCGGTAGTCGAGGCTGGAGCGCACCGAGCGGTCGCGCAGCCCGACCAGCCAGGTACGGGTGATCCGCCAGATGTCCTTGGCGAAGTAGATCAGCACCGCCGCCTCGGTGCCGAGCTGGGTGACCGCGGTGAACGACGCGCCGGCGTCGCGGTCGAAGAAGATCGCCGAGGTGATCCGCAGATGCCCCGACGAGCTGACCGGAAGGAACTCGGTCAGTCCCTGGACGATGCCCAGGACGATGGCCTCGACCCAGGTCACTCGCCGACTCCCGAGAGCTCGAGAGCCTCGGCGACGGTACGCAGGGTCTGCACGCCGCTGTCCCGGTCGGCCACGAACAGGGTGACCGACAGCGTGGTGACTCCGGCGGCGGCGTACTCCCGCATCCGCTCGGCGATGCGCTCCTTGGGGCCGAGCAGCGAGGTGCGGTCGATGAACTCCATCGGTACGGCGGCGGCGGCATCACGCTGCCGCTTGGCCAGGTACAGGTCCTGCACCTCGCGGGCGGCGTCGCCATAGCCCATCCGGGTGGCGAGCTGGTTGTAGAAGTTCTGCTGCCGGCTGCCCATCCCGCCCACGTAGAGGGCGGCGTACCAGCGCACCAGTTCGGCGCAGGACGCCACGTCGTCGCCGATCACCACGGGCACGGACGGCACCACGTCGAAGCCGGCCAGTTCCTTGCCGACCTTGGCGCGTCCGGCGGCGACGGAGGCGAGCTGCTCGTCGGCGAACTCCGGGGCGTAGAACACGGCGAGCCAGCCGTCGGCGATCTCGCCGGCCAGTTCCAGGTTCTTCGGGCCGACCGCGGCCAGGTAGATCGGTATGTGTTCGCGGGGTGGGTGGAAGCCCAGGCGCAGGGCCTTGCCGGGGCCGTCCGGCAGCGGCAGCGTGTAGTGCTCGCCGTCGTACGCGACCTCCTTGCGGGCGATGGCGAGCTTGACGATGTCGACGAACTCACGGGTCCGGCCGAGGGGCTTGGCGAAGCGCACCCCGTGCCAGCCCTCGGAGACCTGCGGGCCGGAGACGCCCAGGCCGAGCCGGAACCGGCCGCCGGAGAGCGCGTCGATGGTGGCCGCGGTCATCGCGGTGGCGGCCGGCGTACGGGCGGGGATCTGCATCACCGCGGCGCCGACGTCGATCCGTTCGGTCTGGCCGGCCATCCAGGCGAGCATGCTCGGCGAGTCGGAGCCGTAGGCCTCCGCCGCCCACACCACCGAGTAGCCGAGCCGGTCGGCCTCCTGGGCCAGCGCCAGGTGGTCGGCCGGCGTGCTCCACGCCGTCTGGTATCCGAGGCTGAGCCCGAGTCGCACTGGTCCTCCCCCATCCGTGGCACAGGTCGCATCAGGTTACGCAATGCCGACAACGGACTCGATCACCGGCTCTCCTCCAATGGTCCCCCCTCCATCGGGGCAGTCCACGGCGGCGGAACCGGCAGAACCGGCAGAGATACGGGAGCGAGGATATCCGTGGCGGCAGGTTCGAAATAAGGTTCACCCATGCAACAGCGACCGCTCGGCCGAAGCGGGCTGGCGGTTTCCCGGCTCGCACTCGGCACCATGACCTGGGGTCGGGACACCGACGCCGACGACGCGGCCGCCCAGCTGAAGAGTTACCTGGACGCGGGCGGCAACCTGATCGACACCGCCGACGTGTACGGCGACGGTGACGCCGAGTCGGTGATCGGCTCGCTGCTGGGCACCCTCGTCCCCCGCGACGAGTTGTTGATCGCCACCAAGGCGGGGTTGCGCCCGGGCAGCGGCCGGCGCCGGGACGGCTCCCGTGGGCACCTGCTACGGACGCTGGACGCGTCGCTGCGGCGGCTCGGCACGGACCACGTCGACCTGTTCCAGGTGCACGGGTACGACCCGGACACCCCCCTTGAGGAGACGCTGGCCGCTCTGGACCACGCGGTGGCCAGCGGCAAGGTCCGCTATGTGGGGGTGTCGAACTTCTCCGGTTGGCAGACCGCGCGGGCCGCCGCCTGGCAGACGGCCTGGCCGGGTCGGGCACCGGTGGTCGCGTCCCAGGTCGAGTACTCGTTGCTGGAGCGGGGGGTGGAGCGGGAGGTGCTGCCCGCGTGCGACGCGCTCGGCCTGGGCATGCTGCCCTGGTCGCCGCTGGGCCGGGGGGTGCTCACCGGAAAGTACCGGCACGGCCGTCCGGCGGACTCGCGGGCCGCCTCGCCGCACTTTGAGCGGTTCGTGGCGACGTACCTGGAGCCGCGCTGCTCCAGCATCGTGGAGGCGGTGGCGACCGCGGCCGGCGGGCTGGGCGTGTCGCCGTTGGAGGTGGCGCTGGCGTGGATCCGGGACCGGCCGGGGGTGACGGCGCCGATCCTCGGCGCCCGGACGGTGGGGCAACTGCTCGGCGCGCTGCAGGTGGAGCGGATCACCCTGCCCGAGGAGATCACCACCGCGTTGGACGACGTCTCCGCGGTGCCGGTCGGCTACCCCGAGCGCGACGGCTGACCCGTCGACCAGGCCGGGGCTACCGACGGGTCACGGCGACGGACGCCAGGGCCACCGACGGGTCACGGCGACGGACGCCAGGGCCACCGACGGGTCACCGCCGTCGCGCGCTACCTCCTCGACGCCGTCAGCGACCCGCAGGGTGACCCACGGCCGGCTGTCCGACGGCATTCTGGTCGACCCGGTCGGGAGGGACCACGCGGGCGCGCACAGGGAGGCACGAACCGCCACGGCAGCGGCGTTGGTCACCCCGGAGGGGGTGGCGGACGGCCGCTGGGCTGGGCAGCATGGGTGGCATGGACTACGAGTACGCGCCGCTGCGGCTGCCGCCGAACGTCGACCGGTTGACCGCCGCGGCGCAGTTGGCGATCCAGGCGGAGTTCTCCGGATGGGAGTTGGCCCGGGTGCGGCTGTACCGGGACGGTACGCGGCAGGTGGTGCTGCGCCGTCGGCGGGTCAACCAGCCGCAGCCGGGCCTGTCGTACTGAGGGCCGGGCGGAAACGACGCCCGGGGCCCGGTCGGTGACTCGACCGGGCCCCGGGCGTCGTACGGCCTAGTGCTGGTGGCCGGCGTGGTCGTGGTCGTCGTCGAGCTCCAGGAACGGGTGCTCGTCGAGGCGGCCGACCAGCCGGTCGTCGGCCCCCGGTTGGAACGGGCCGACGGCGTCGTCGTCGTCGAACGACTCCAGGTCGACGGGAGTGCCCACCTCGCTGACCATGACCACCCCGTCGAGGGGCTCCAGCTCGGGGACGTCCAGCGCGCCGAGTGAGCCGTCGCCGCTCTGCAGCAGCTCCAGCACCGCCTCGCCGACACCCTCCACGGGTGCCGGCTCGTCGTCCTCCGGGGTGCCCTCGCGGCGGGCCGCCTCGGCGACGCGCAGCAGCGCGGAGACACTCGGCACCCGGTAGTCGCGGCGTTGGCGTACCGAGATCACGCGGGGGTGCGGGTCACTGGCCTCGGAACCCTCGGGGCCGCCGAATCGCTCGTCGGCCTCGTCCGGGTCGATCGAGTCGACGTCCCACGGCGTCACCTCGCCGAAGGCGTCGAGCAGACGCTCGTCGTACGCGTAGGACGCGTTGTTCAACGCGACGTACGCCTGCCAGACGTCGTCGTCGTCGACGCGGCCCTGCGCGGCGCGTACGGCGGCCAGGTGGTGGCGGGCCGCTTCGATCACCCGCTCGAGAGCGGCGTCCAGCTCACCGTGCTGGTCGGTCATGTGGGGCAGTCCCTTCACGATGGGGGAAACGGCTAGCAGGTGCGGAGGAACCGGTCGAGAACCCGCACGCCGAACTGTAGTCCGTCGACCGGAACGCGCTCGTCGATGCCATGGAACAACGCGGAGAAGTTCAGATCGGCGGGCAGTTGCAGCGGGGCGAACCCGAAGCAGCGGATGCCGAGCTGGGAGAACGCCTTGGCGTCGGTGCCGCCGGAGAGCATGTACGGTACGGGCCGGGCGCCCGGGTCCTCGGCGCGCAGCGCCGCCGACATGGCCTCGACCAGGTCGCCGTCGAAGGTGGTCTCCAGGGCCGGCTGCCGCTGGACGTACTCGATGGCGATGTCCGGGCCGACCAGCTCGCGCAGCTGCCGTTCCAGCAGCTCGGACTGGCCGGGCAGGCTGCGGCAGTCGATGGTGGCGGTGGCCCGGCCGGGGATGACGTTGTCCTTGTAGCCGGCGCTCAACCGGGTCGGGTTGGCGGTGTTGCGGATGGTCGCGCCGATGATGTTGGCGATGGGGCCGAGCTTGGCGATGGCGGTTTCCGGGTCGTCCGGGTCCAGTTCGATGCCGAGCAGGTCGGAGACCTCGGTCAGGAAGGCCCGCACGGTGTCGGTGACCACGACCGGGAAGCGGTGCCGGCCGATCCGGGCGACGGCCTCGGCGAGGGCCGTGACGGCGTTGTCGTCGTGCATCATCGAGCCGTGCCCGGGGCGGCCCTTGGCGTGCAGCCGCAGCCAGTCGATGCCCTTCTCGGCGGTTTCGATGAGGTAGAGCCGCTGGCTGTCGCTGACCGAGTAGGAGAAGCCGCCGACCTCACCGATCGCCTCGGTGCAGCCGTCGAAGAGGTCCCGGTGGTTGTCCACCAGGAACCGCGCGCCGTAGTCGCTGCCCGCCTCCTCGTCGGCGGTGTACGCGAGCACGATGTCGCGCGGGGGTCGCACGCCGGTGCGCTGCCAGTGCCGCACGACGGCGAGCACCATGGCGTCGAAGTCCTTCATGTCGATGGCGCCCCGGCCCCACAGGTAGCCGTCGCGCAGTTCGCCGGAGAACGGGTGCACCGACCACTCGTCGGCGTCGGCGGGCACCACGTCCAGGTGGCCGTGCACCAGCAGCGCGCCCCGGCTCGGGTCGGTGCCGGGGATGCGGGCCACGACGTTCGCCCGGCCCGGGGCGGATTCGTGCAGGACGGCTTCGACGCCCACCTCGGCGAGCTTCTCCGCCACGTACTCGGCGGCGCGGCGCTCGCCGACGCTGGTGCCGTTGTCCCCCGTGTTGGTGGTGTCGATACGCAGCAGATCGCGGCAGAGGTCCACGACCTCGGCGGTGGGTTCGCTCGTCATCGCCTCTTCATACCAGCCCGAGGTGGCCGGCAGGGCAGCGCACCGGCCTGCGCGGGCGATGCATCGACGGGCCCGGTTTCACCACGAGCGGGTCCGGGTATCGCCGCTCACGACCGCACATCCCCTGCCGGAGCTTCCGCCCGCCAGTCGAGGAGGGCACCATGTCCGCCGTTCCCCTGCCGCCGCTGCCGCCCGCGCCCACGCCCGACGAGGGCTTCCGCCCCGGTGGCCGCAGCATCGCCGACATCGTGGACCGGGAGCACCAGCAGTTGCTGGCGCTGCTGGACCAGCTGACCGGCCCGGACACCACACCGCAGGAGGGCCTGGCGGTGCTCACCGCCGCGCTGTCGCGGCACCTGTCGGCGGAGGAGCAGTACCTGCTGCCGGCGGCGCGGGCCGCGCTGCCGAACGCCGACGAGCGGGTGGACGCCGAGATCGCCGCCGACGCCGCGCTGCTCAGCGTCCTGAAGGGGTTGTCGGAGGAGGCGCTGACCGAGGTTGCCGCGCGGGTGCGCCGGCACGTCGAGGGGGTCGGCGCGCTGGTCGTCGAGCTGCGCACGGTGGCCACCCAGGAGGAGCTGATCCGGCTGGGCAACCGGCTGGAGATCGCCGAGGAGGCGGCGCCGACCCGGCCGCACCCGGGCACCCCGGCCACCCCGCCGTGGAACCGGATCGTCGAGCCGGCGGTGGGTGTGGTGGACAAGGTCCGCGACGCGGTGACGCGGCGGCCGACGTACCTGACGGACCTGCCGGAGCCGCCGCGCGGCTGACCGGCGGCGACACCACCTGTGCATTCAATCTCACCAATCCCCTCGGGCTCTTCCGCACGCTGCGGCGTGGTCCTACCGTCACCGTATGAACCTGGAGTTGCGTCACCTGCGGGTGGTCTGCGCGATCGCGGAGACGGGGAGCGTGACCAAGGCGGCGTCGGCGCTCGGCCTGGCTCAGCCGGCGCTCACCGCTCAGCTTCAGCGGATCGAACGGACACTGGGCGGACCGCTGTTCGACCGGGACCGGCGCGGCGCACGCCCGACCGCGCTGGGTGAGTTGGTGCTGGCCCGGGCCCGGGTGCTGCTGCCGGCGATGAAGGGGCTGCAGGACGAGGCGGCCCGGCTGGCCGGTTCCGGTGACGCGCCACCGTGCTACCGGTTCGGCGGGGTCAACAGCCCGATCCTGGGTCGGTTGGTGCACCGGTTGGCGGCCGAGCACCCACCCGCCCAGATCACCACGTACGCCTCCTGGTCGGTGGACGAGTTGGCGCAGCTGGTGGCGGGCGGCCGGCTGGACTTCGCGCTCGCCGGCGTGTGTGGCGACGCCAGCCCGTCGGCCGGGTTCGGGTTGAGCTGGCGGGAGGTGGCCATCGATCCGGTGCTGGTGTTGCTGCCGGAGACCCACCCTCTCGCGGGGCGCGCCGAGGTGCGGCTGGCGGACCTGCGCCACGAGCAGTGGGTGGCGGCGCCCGGCGACGGCTGTTTCGGCGACTGCTTCGCCGCCGCCTGCGCCCGCGCCGGTTTCACTCCCCGCAAGATGTACGAGACCGACATCCGCGGCTGCGTCGACCTGGTCGACGCCGGCGTGGCGGTGGCGTTGTGCCAGGCGACGTTCCGGCCGGTGGCAGGGCTGGTCACCCGCCGGTTGGCGGGGATTCCGCTGCGCTGGCGGCTGCTGCTGGGCTGGCATCCGGACTCTCCCGCCGCGCGGGGCGCGCAGCTGGTGTTGGAGACGGCCAAGGCGGCGTACACCGACTCGCTGGCGCCGCACCCCACCTACCTGGACTGGCTGCTGCGCAATCCGGGGTTCGGTGTGCGGCAGCCCAGCGGGGTGTGAGCCCACCCGGCCGGGTGATGACCCGCCGGTGGCGGTGCGAACCGGCGTTGGCGGGGTATCAGGCGGACATGACCGACCTCTACCCGCCCGCCGACGACCGGGAACTGCTGCGCCAGGCGGCCGCCGCGCACACCGCCGCCACCCGCGAGGTGGAGGCGTTCCTGCGCCGCCTGCCGGAGGTGCCCGACCCGGCCGACGTCACCGAGTACGCCAACCTGCTCAGCCGCGAGGACCAGACCCGCGGCGACCGGGACGCCGCGGCCGACGCGGCGGGGCTGACCATCGCCAGCATGGAACCCGACCAGGGCCAGTAGCGGGGCACGACGGTGCCGCCCCGAGCCGGGGCGGCACCGTCGGGTGTGGCACCGTTCAGCGTTCGACGAGCGGGTCGTGGCCCAGGTCGAGCAGCGAGTGCCGCCAGCTGTCGTCGGCGTTGCCGCGCTTCGGTTTGGCGTCCATCAGCTCGCGGATCCGCTCGACCGCCTCCCGCATCACCTCGATGTCCTCGCCGGTGAGGTCGACCTTGCGCTTGTTGAGCACCTTGAGGATCTCCCGGCCCGGTTGGGGCAGGTCGAGGTTCGGGTTGGACCCGAACGAGTCCTCGCCGGACCCCCGGGTGAGCAGCCAGGTGCGCAGCTGCTCCGACGGGACGTTGACCTCGGCGTGGAAGTCCTCCCAGAGCACTTCCACCTCGGGGTCGAGCCGAGCTTCGCGTACCATCAGGTCTCCTCTCGCGGGCGGTGTCCGGACGTCTCCGGGTCGTCCTGGTCGGTCTTCGGGTGCAGGCCCTCGGGTGGCACCCGCGTACGGCGGGGGTTCGCGGTGGGCGACGCCACGATCGGGTCGGGATGGTCGTCCTCGTCCCGGGTCTGCTCGGAGTCCGCGGGTTGGTGCGGCTCCTCGTGCTCGCCTCGCCGCGCCGCCCCGCTCATCGCGGGTGTGTTGTCGTGGCGGCGGTGTACCCCCGCTCGCCCGCGGTGACGTCGAAGGTGAGCTGCCCGTCGCGGGCGTCCACGGTGACCTTCTGTCCGGGTGAGATCGCCGACTCCAGCAGCATCCGGGACAGGTGGTTGTCCACCTCGCGTTGGATCACCCGGCGCAGCGGACGGGCGCCGAACTCCGGCTGGTAGCCGTGCTCGGCGAGCCAGTCGACGCCGGCGGTGGTGAACTCCACCTGGATGTCCTGGGCGTGCAGCCGACGGCGGGTCTCCTCCAGCAGCAGCGCGGTGATGTCGCGCAGCTGCTCGGCCTCCAGCCGACGGAAGATGATCACCTCGTCGATGCGGTTGAGGAACTCCGGGCGGAAGTTCTCCTGCAGGCGACGCATCAGCCGTTCGCGGAGCTCGTCGTTCTCCTGCTCGCTGCCCGGCTCCCCGGTGCCGAACCCGACGGCCCGTTGGGTACCGGTGATCAGCTCGGAGCCGAGGTTGCTCGTCATGATCAGTACGGTGTTCTTGAAGTTCACCGTGCGGCCCTGGCTGTCGGTCAACCGCCCGTCGTCGAGCACCTGGAGCAGGATGTTGAACACGTCCGGGTGGGCCTTCTCGATCTCGTCGAGCAGCACCACCGCGTACGGGCGGCGGCGCACCGCCTCGGTGAGCTGGCCGGCCTCCTCGTAGCCGACGTACCCGGGTGGGGCACCGACCAGCCGGCTGACGGTGTGCCGTTCCTGGAACTCGCTCATGTCGACGCGCACCATTCGGTCGGCCTCGCCGAACAGCGCCTCGGCCAGGGCGCGGGCCAGCTCGGTCTTGCCGACGCCGGTCGGGCCGAGGAACAGGAAGCTGCCCATCGGGCGCTCCGGGTCGGCCAGCCCGGCGCGGGAGCGGCGGACGGCCTCGGCGACCGCGCTGACCGCGTCGTCCTGACCGACGACCTTCTCGTGCAGGTGGCCCTCCAGGCGCAGCAGCCGGTCGCGTTCCTCCTCGGTGAGCTGGCTGACCGGGATGCCGGTGGCCCGGGAGACCACCTCGGCGATCTCCTGTGGACCCACCTCGGGCACCTGGGAGCTGGTGCCGTCGTCGCCGTTGGCGCGGCGCATCTCCTCCTCCAGCTCGGAGATCCGGTCGCGCAACGCCGAGGCGCGCTCGTACTGCTCGTCGGTGACGGCCTGTTCCTTGTCCCGGCGTACGTCGTCGAGTTCCTGTTCCAGCTCCCGCACGTCGGACGCCGGGGTACGGGTGCGCAGCCGCACCCGGGCGCCGGCCTGGTCGATGAGGTCGATGGCCTTGTCCGGCAGGAACCGGTCGGTGACGTACCGGTCGGACAGCTCGGCGGCGGCGACCAGCGCCTCGTCGGTGATGCGCACCTGGTGGTGGGCCTCGTAGCGGTCGCGCAGCCCGCGCAGGATCGCGATGGTGTCGTCGATGCTCGGTTCGGGCACCAGCACCGGCTGGAAGCGCCGGGCCAACGCGGCGTCCTTCTCGATGCTCTTGCGGTACTCGTCGAGCGTGGTCGCGCCGATGACGCGCAGCTCACCGCGGGCGAGGGCCGGTTTGAGCATGTTGGACGCGTCCATCCCGCCCTCGCTGCCGGCGCCGCCCGCCCCGACCAGGGTGTGAATCTCGTCCATGAAGATGATCAGCTCGTCCCGGTGCGCGCGGATCTCGTCGATGACCTTCTTGAGCCGCTCCTCGAAGTCACCCCGGTAGCGGGTGCCGGCGACCAGGCCGGCCAGGTCCAGTTGGACGACCCGCTTGCCGAGCAGGGTCTGCGGCACGTCCCCGTCGCAGATCCGCTCGGCGAGGCCCTCGACGATCGCGGTCTTGCCGACGCCGGCCTCGCCGATCAGCACCGGGTTGTTCTTGGTCCGCCGGGACAGGATCTCCACGGCCTGCTCGATCTCGTCGGCGCGGCCGATCACCGGGTCGATCTGGTCGTTGCGGGCCAGGTCGGTGAGGTCCTGGCCGTACTGGTCGAGCGTGGGGGTGCCGCGGTCGGGCTTCGGCCCGGTCATCGGCCCGCGCTCGGCGTTGGCGGCCTGCAACGACTCGGGTTGGATCCGGCCGGCGGCCAGCATCCGCCCGGCGGGCGACTCCGGGTTGAGCGGCAGCGCCATGAGGATGTGCTCGGGGCCGATGTAGTTGGCGCCCATCGCCCGGGACAGCTGGTGGGCGTCGAGCAGAGCCCGCTTGGCCGCCGGCGTCAGCGACAGGTTGGGCGGCACCTCACCGCGCGGCGCGCCGTCACCCTTGCCGCCCAGCGCGTTGAGCAGGGTGTCCGGGTCGGCGCCGGCACGGCGGACCAGGTCACGCAGGGGTTCGCGTTGCAGCGCCGCCCACAGCAGGTGGTCGGTGTCGAGGTCGCTGCTGTGCCGTTGCGCCGCCCGCCGGGCCGCGTCGGCCAGCATCTCCCGCGCGTCGGCCGTCATCAGGCGGGTGATGTCGACCCGGTGCGGCGGTCGGCGTCCTCCCTCACCCCGGCCGAAGTACCGGGCCAGGAATTCGTCCCACGGGTCGGAGCCGAGGTCACCGGGTCCCATCATGTCTGTCCTCCGCAGTTGGGTGCGGCACGGTCGGCAGGGGCTACCCGGCGCGCGCCCCGACAAACGCCGCACGATTGCCCTCGGGTGGTTCCGGGTGTGGCGTCGGGCCCGCGCCGCCCGGTGGTGGCAGGCTGGTGGCATGGATGAGACCCCGCTGCTGATCGTGGACGGCGCCAACGTGGTGGGCTCCCGCCCGAACGGGTGGTGGCGGGACCGGGCCGGAGCCGCCGCGCGGCTGCGAGACTCCCTCGCCCCGGTGGCGACGATCGGGCTGCCGGCCCGGCTGCCCGCTCCCGTCGAGGTGGTGCTGGTGGTCGAGGGCGCCGCGCGGGACGTGCCCGGCACCGACGGCGTCCGGGTGGTCTCGGCTCCCGGCTCCGGCGACGACAGCGTGGTCGACCTGGTCGCGGGCGCTCCGCAGCGCCGCCGGCTGGTGGTCACGGCCGACCGGGAGTTGCGCGAGCGGGTCACCGCCCTGGGCGCCGAGGTGTACGGGCCCCGCTGGCTCCGCGAGAATTGAGAATTTCTCGCACTGGGACTCCCACAGAACGGACTCCCGACACTTCCGGGTGCCTTCCGGACAGGCGGGCAGGAACACCGACAGGGCGGATGTTCTTTCGCTGCCGCCGATAAGCTCTAATGGAGATCTCCCCGCCCCCAGGAGGTTCCGCCGTGGCGAGCGTCGCCGAGCTGAAGGCTGCCATCGATGTCGCCCTCCAACAGATCTCCGACGGGCAGACAGCCGTGCAGGCCGCCGGTGAAAAGTTGGCCGAGGCGCAGCAGACCCTGGCCGGCGCGCTGGAGGGCAGCGGACACGAGACCGTCGAGACGGCCCAGGCGTCCCTGACCCAGGCCAGCCAGGAGCTGGAGGAGTGCCTCGCCGCGACACTCGTCGCGGTGGAGCAGGCGCAGCTCTACGTCGCGACCCTGTAGGCCGCCGTGTCCATCATCGAGGATGTCGGTGGGCAGGTCCGCGCCGCCAGCGAGGAGTTCCCGGTGGCGCTGCTCGGGCAGGCGCTGGAAAAGTTCGGCCTGGCCGCGGAGCGGCTGCGCTGGGTGCGCCAGGAGTCGTCCAACCCGATGGGGGTGCCGGAGCTGTCCGCCGCCACGGAGCACGCCGAGAGCGCCGGCTACGCGCTGCGGGTGGCGCAGGAGCAGCTGTCGGCGTACCTGGCCGCGATCGGCCTGGCCGCCGATGGCGCCCCACCACCCCGCCCGGAACAACGCGCTCCCCGGCACGACACGCCGCCGGAGGCCGGGCCGACCACCGTGGCGCCGGAGCCGGCCGAGCAGGTCCGGATGCGCCGCTGGTGGTCGGTGCGGGTGGCCGAGCTGACCGGCGGGCGCGAGGGCGCCGACGACACACCCGACGAGCGCCTGAACGACTCCCAGGAACTGCTGCGCCGGGTGGTGGGTGGCGTCCGCTCCGGTGACCGGGACCGGCTGCGCGCCGAGCTGCGCCGCGCCCCGGCCGACGTGGGGTTGGGGATGGCCGCGCTGGCGCCGCCGCTGCTGCGCGAGCTGGCCGGCGAGCTGCTGGGGCACCCGCCCCGCGCCGCCGACCTCGGCCGGCTGCGCGGCGAGCTGGACGGGCGGGTACGCGACCTGCTGCCCGGGTTGCCGCCGCCGGTGCTGGAGACGCTGCTGACCCGGGTGTGCCGGATGCCTCCACCGCGTGGCTCGGGAGAGCCGCCACACGCCGCCGACTCGGCGGTGACCGCCGGTGTGGCGACCGGGCTGCTGCTCGCCCGCCTCGGCCGGGATCTGCCGGCGGGCGGCGCGGGTCGAGAAGCGGACACGGGCCGGCAAACCAGCGCGGACCGGCAAACCGGTACGGGCCAGGCAGCCGGCGCGGTTTCCCGTCCCGGTCCCGCCGCGCGGCGGCCGGGGGACGCCGGCGGGCAACGCTCCGGTGGGCTGCCGCCGCGCTCGGTCAGCCCCTGGCGGGACGCGCCGACGCGTCGGGGCTCCGATGGCTGACCGGCGTGGCCAACTCGCCAGTCGGGTCCGGGAGACCCTCGCCGAGGCGTTGGGCGCCACCCGTACCCGCCTGTCCGCCGCGCAGGCCGAGCTGACCGCCGGGCGGGAGCGGCTGGCCCGGGTCCAGCGGGCGGCGGCAGCCGTGCCGGAGCGGGTGGGCGCCCAGCGGGATCGCCGCATCGCCGAGATCGACGCCCGGTATTCTGCGCGGATCACCGAGCTGGCCCAGCGCGCCGCCGAGGCGGCCCGTGCGGAGGCGCCCGGGTGTGCGCGGGCCGACTGGGCGGGATGGGCGCCGACGCCGACCCGACGGGCGGAGCCACCCGGCGCGCTGCGGGTCGGCACGGTCCGCATCGACGACGTCGACCCGGTGCCCGCGCTGGTGCCGCTCCTCGACGCCGGGCACGTCCACCTCACCGGCGACGATCGGGCCGGCTGCGACGCGGTGGTGTCCGCGTTGTTGCTGCGGGCCGTCGGCCGCGCCGACCCCGGGGCGGTACGGCTGGTCGGGTACGACCCGGAGCAGCTCGGCGGTGGCCTGGCCGGGTTCGCGCCCCTGGGCACGGCGGGGCTGCTCACCTTCGTGGGCCCCGGCGGGCTGGGTCCCCTGCTCGACGACCTGGTGGAACAGATCCGCCGGATCAACGAGACGGTGCTCGCCGGCGAGTACGCGTCGCTCCGCGAACTCGCCGCGGCGACCGGCCGGCGACCCGAACCGTGGCGGGTGGCGGTGCTGCTCGGCGGTGACGAGCTGAACCGGCACGAGCGCGGCCAGTTGGACCGGATCGTTCGCGCCGGCCCGGCGTGCGGGGTGCACCTGGTGGTGCACGGTGTGCCGTTGCCGGACGATCCGACGGTGACCCGGGTGGTGGCCGGGGCGTCCGGAGCGCGGATCGGCGGGTCGGCCGGTCTGCCGATCCGGCTGGACCCGCCGCCACCGGCGACGCTTGTCACCGAGACCTGCCGGGAGATCGCCGCCCGGGTGAACGCGGGCCCACCGCCGACCCCGTTCGCCGACCTGCTGCCCCCGCCCGAGCTGATGTGGCGGGAGGACTCCGCGGACGGGTTGACCGCGCCGATCGGTGAGGGGCCGCAGGGCCGGCCGGTGCGGCTGACGTTGGGTGACTACCCGCCGCACGCGCTTATCGGCGGGCCGTCCGGCACCGGCAAGACCAACCTGATCTTCGCGTGGATCGGTGCCCTCGCCGCCCGCTACTCCCCCGCCGAGCTGGAGTTCTACCTGCTCGACTTCAAGGAGGGGGTGTCCTTCGCGCGGTTCGCGCAGGGCCGGCGCGACCCGAGCTGGTTGCCGCACATGCGGCTGGTCGGCATCAACGTCAACACCGACCGGGAGTTCGGGTTGGCGCTGCTGCGGTTCCTCGCCGAGGAGCTGCGCCGGCGTGCCGACGCGGCCAAGAAGCACGAGGTGACAAAGCTCGCCGAGCTGCGGGCCGTCGACCCGACCGGGCACTGGCCACGGATCGTCGCGGTGGTCGACGAGTTCCAGATGCTGCTGGCCGGCCGGGACGTGGTCGCCCGGGAGGCGGCCGACCTGCTCGAGGACCTGGCCCGACGCGGCCGGTCGCAGGGCATCCACCTGGTGCTCGCCTCGCAGGACGTCCGAGGCATCGAGGCGCTGTGGGGCCGTCCCGCGCTTGTCGCCCAGTTCACCCTGCGCATCGCCCTGCCCAAGGCGCTGCGGATCCTCGCCGAGCGCAACGACGCGGCGCAGTCGTTGCCCCGCTGGCACGCGGTGGTCAACGCCGAGTCGGGAATGGTGGAGGGCAACGAGGTCGCCCGGATCCCGTCGGCGAGCGACTGGGAGACGTGGAGCGGGTTGCAGCACCGGCTGTGGCGGATGCGCCCACCCGACGCGGCACCGGCCCGGCTCTTCGACGGCGACGCCATCCCCCGGCTGGCGGACGCGCCGGACTTCCGGGCGCTCGCCGTGCCCGCCGACCAGGCCACGCCGCGTAACCCGGTGGCGCTGCTCGGCGAGATCATCGACGTGCAGTCCCGATCGGCGGCGCTGCGGCTTCCCCGCGCCCCCGGGCGCAACCTCGCGGTGCTGGGCACCAGGGTGGACGAGGCGTGCGCGGTGCTGGACGCGGCGGCCCGGTCGCTGGCCCGCCAGCACCCGCCGGGCACCGCCCGGTTCTCCATCGCCTGCCTCGACGCGGACGCCGACCCGATGGCCCGTGCCCTCTACGACGACCTTGCCGACGACGCCGCCTGGTACGACGAGGAGACCGTTGGCGAGCTGATGGCCGAGACCGCCGACGGGCTGACCGGGCCGGGCAGCCCGCACTATCTGCTGCTGTTCGCGGTCGACGCGGCGGCCGGCGCGCTGGCCGCCCGCGCGGGTCGGCGTACCGGCCTGGAGCAGCTCCGCCGAATCCTGCACGACGGGCCGGAACGGCGCACCCACGTGCTGGCCTGGTGGCGGGGCGTGGCCCGGATGCGCGCCGACCTCGGTGGGCCGGCCGCCCGCACCGACCAGATCGGTGCCTGGGTGGCGCTTGACGCACACGGGGGCGAGCTGGGTGCCTCGCTGTACCCGGGCACCGGCGGCCCAGACTGGTATCCGCGCCCCTGGCGGGGGCTCTTCTTCGACCGGGCGGTCCACCGCACCGGACAGGTCATCATCCCGTATGGACCGTCACGATGAACGAACCAGTGGCCAGCCAGACGTACGCGGCGCAGTTGCGGCGGCTGGCCGACATCACCGCACGCGTGCGGGAGCAGCGGGCCGAGGCGCACACCTGGTACGAGCGGCAGTGCGCCGCCGCCGAGCGGGCCGTCGCGGAGGCCACCGAGCAGGTGCGGCACGCCGAGGAGGAGCTGGTCGAGGCACGCGAGCAGCAGGAACGGGTTGACGCCGAGGTGGCGCACCTGTGGCAGCAGGTGCGGACGCGCCTCGGCGCCCGTCGCCTCGGCGGCCCGCCCGCACCCGTCAACGGCGGCGGGGGCACCGACGCGGTGCTGCTGCTGACCCGGGCCCGGGACCTGCTCGACCGGGCCGGGCAGCCGGGTGAGTTGCCGGGTTCGGTCAACCCGCTGCTGGCCCTCTGCGGGGTGGCCGGGGCCGTGGTGGCGTACGCGCTGGGGGCCGGCGCGCGGGCGTTGGGCGTCGGGTACGGCGGCGACCTGGCGGTCGGGCTGCCGGTGCTGGCGCTTGTGGTGACGCTGCTCGGGCCGCTTGTCGGCCTCGTGCCGGCGCGGGTGCTGGCCGACCGCCGGCACGCGGTGCTCGGGCCCCGGCCGATCACGGTGGTGCTCGGCGCGGGCCTGCTGACCACCGCGCTGCTCCTCACGCTCGGCCGCTGACCCGGCACGGCGCGAGGGACTGTCGAAGAACCGACCGTGGGCGCAGCGAATCGCGGTCAGAACTTCGACAGCGTACGCGAAATGGTCAGCTTCTTTCTCAGCTACCGCGCGGACGACGGGGGCTTCGTCGCGCGCTCGATCGCCGGTGCGCTGCGTGACCGATTCGGCAAACACCGTGTCACCAGCAATTGTCGCTCCTTTGTCGGCAATCCCGGGCTTTCGGCGGCGATTCGGAAGCGCCTGGCCGGCACGACAGCACTGATCGTCGTGATCGGGCCGCGATGGCGCGACGGCGTGGACGGTCTGCTGGGGCCTCTTTCGACAAGCTTGCGGCTCTCCGAGTGCCGGTGATCGGTTGGAAGGTCAGGGGGAGCGGCAGCCGCTCCCACCAGAAGACCCACGCCATCGACATCACGCTCGTCGCCAAGGATCTCCAGGAGCGGCACGAGCTGCGCCACAGCGCGGTCGAGGCGACCCTGGTGGACGCGATCACCACGATCCGCGCCGTGGTCGCCGCCGGGACCGGGGGCGACGACCCGCTGGTGCTGAAGGCCGGCACTGCGGAACTCGTCTTCGGCGTCACCGACCAGGGCACGATCTCGTTCGGCGCGGAGGGTGAGCTGACCGACGAGATCACGAACACGCTCCGGATCGAGCTGGTCGCGGCCACCGCCGGGTAGCTCAGGCCGGGATCAGGACGGCCTCGCGCAGCAGGCGTCGGGCCAGGGTCACCCGGTCGGCGTCGTCGGGCAGGCCGGGTAGGTCACCGACGCGGGTGACCGCGCCGGTGAGCAGGGCGCGGGCCGCCGCCTCGCAGCTCGCCGGCAGGGTGATGGTGCGGTCGAACAGCCGCAGCGCCACCGTGTCCGCCCCGTGCGGCACGAGCTGCCAGCGCAGACCCGGCCGCAGGGTGAGCCGGGAGTCGGCGTCCAGTGCGGCGAGTGCGTCGGCCTGGGCGAGCGGCCGGATCGGCGCCGGTCGGGCGGCCGGCCAGGCACGCTGGCGCAGCCGCGCGGCGACGGCCGCCGGGTCGGCGCGCAGCAACCAGTCCCGTAGGGCCTCCACCGTCTCGGTCAGCTCCGGTTCGATGGCGTCGGGGTCGGCGACGTCGGTGCCGAACGGCAGGCTGGCCCGCAGCCGCTGATCCTCGGAGGCCAGCGTCAGCAGCTCCTCGACCAGGGCGTACCGGGTGAGCGCGCGGATGCCCACGGTCAGGTGCAGGGAACTGGCGTCCTGCGCCTGCGCGCTGTGCAGCCAACCGCGCGGCAGGTAGAGCGCGTCGCCCGGGGCGAGCACCACGTCCAGTGCGGCGGGGCCCTGCGCGGTGGCGGAGACCTCGTCGGCGCGGCCGCCCCACGGCTGCTTCTCCAGCGGGTCGGGCAGCACCGGCGGGTGGATCCGCCAGTGCTTGCGGCCATCGACCTGCAGCACGAACACGTCGTGGGTGTCGTAGTGGGTGGCAAAGCCCTGACTGCCCGCCGGCGTGAGGTAGGCGTTGATCTGGAGGGGCTGGTTGAGCGCGAGACCCAGGTCGCGGGCGAAGTCGACGAGCGGCGGCCAGATCCGGTGCAGCCCCTGCAGCACCAGCGTGGCGCCGGCCGCGTACTGCTCCAGGACCCGCTCGTCGAGCACCTGGTCGCCGATCTCGGCCCCGGCGCCGCCGCCACCGGTCCAGCGGGCCGCCGGCACGAGCTGGCCGTCCTTGGCGACGCGCAGGAACGGGGTACGCAGGCCGCGCCGGCTGAGCAACTCGTCGGCGTCGGCGGGGCTGAACAGGTCGGTGAAGCCGGACGGGTCGGGCAGTTCGGCGGCGCGCGACAGCAATGGGGTGTGCCCCCAGTGCGCGGCGGCGAACTTGGCCGGCTCGACCGAGACACAGCGGGCCAGCGCCGCGGCGGTGGACGAAACCGCCGGGCGGCCGTGGCCGCCCGGCGGGTCGAGGTACGTCATGACGGGCCGTTACCGGGCACTGCCGTCGGCGCCGCCGTCCTGCTGGCCGGGGGTCGCGCCACCGTCGGCCGGACCCTCCGCGCCACCGTCGGCGCCACCATCCTGGTGACCCGGAGTCGCACCGCCGTCGGCCGGACCCTCCGCGCCACCGTCGGCGCCACCATCCTGGTGACCCGGAGTCGCGCCACCGTCGGCCGGACCCTCCGCGCCACCGTCGGCGCCACCATCCTGGTGACCCGGAGTCGCACCGCCGTCGGCCGGACCCTCCAGGCCGCCGCCGCCCGTGGTCTGCATGTCATCGTCGTTGAGTGCCATCGGTACTCCCTCGGGTGTGCCGCCCCGCCGTACGCCGGGGTCCGTCGTGCTGCGGGTGGTACCCCACGCGCGATCTTCTCTAACCCTCACCGTAGACGTCGAACCGGGGCGACACGGGCGGTTCACCTGCGGCGGGGGTGCTGCCAGGATGGTGGGGTGATTCTGGTGGGCACGTCCGGCTGGCAGTACCGGGACTGGCGGGGCCGCTTCTACCCGGAGTCGACGCCGCAGCGGCTGTGGTTGAAACATTTCGCGGAACGGTTCGCCACCGTCGAGGTCAACAACGCGTTCTACCGGCTGCCGGAGCGGGACACCTTCGCCGCCTGGCGGGCACGGACGCCGCCGGATTTCTGCGTGGCCGTGAAGATGAGCCGCTACCTGACGCACATCAAGCGACTGCGCGACCCGGCCGAACCGGTGGCCCGGTTCCTCGGCCGGGCCACCGCGCTCGGTGACCGGCTCGGCCCGGTGCTGCTGCAGCTCCCACCCAACCTGCGGGCGGACGTCGACGCGCTCGACGCGACGCTGCGGCTGTTTCCGGCCGAGGTGCGGGTCGCGGTGGAGCCCCGGCACCCGTCCTGGTGGACCGGCGCCACCCGGGCGGTGCTGGAACGCCGCCGAGCCGCGCTGGTCTGGGCGGACCGGCTGGGTCGTCCGGTCGCCCCGCGCTGGCGTACCACCGACTTCGGCTACCTGCGGCTGCACGAGGGGCGGGCCCGGCCCTGGCCGCACTACGGGCGTACCGCGCTCGGCTCCTGGGTGGGGCGGCTGGCCGACGCCTTCGGCGCGGACGAGCCGGCGTACGTCTACTTCAACAACGACCCCGGCGGCGCGGCCGTCACCGACGCCGTCACCTTCGCCGCGCTGGCTCGGCGGGCCGGCCGCCTGGTGTCACGGGTGCCGTCCCCCGCCGAGGCGGACACCTCGGACGGCTGAGCCCGCCCGAGGTGTTCCCGGGCGGGCCCACGACGTCACCGCGTCACGGCATGAACGTGGCGAGATCCTTGGGCATGGTGTCCTTCACGTCCTGCCACTCACCCTGGGTGACGTGCTGGCGCAGGGTGTCCAGCACCACCTGCGTCACCCGCTCCGGGCCGCCGTCGACGTCGTACGGGAAGCCCTGGCGGACCTCGTAGAGGAAGTCGTCGCGGTTGAGCTTGATCGGTACGTCCGACGGGTTCCAGCCGTCGAAGTAGATCCCCCGGACCAGCACCGGCAACTGCTGGGCGAACTCCACGCTCTCGTCCACCGGCAACCGGTCGCGCAGCAGGTGCAGCACCGTGCGCAGAGCCGCGTACGACTGGTTGCGCCGATCCTTCGGCCAGCCGTAGGCGGTCTCGATGTCCTTGAGGATCAGGTTGGTCTTGTCCAGCGAGGACTCGAATGCGGAGATCATCGCGTCAGCCATCGGTCGACCTCCGTTCCGTGGTCTCCCACCGTCGGTCGTCGTCGCGGCGCGGCGGCCCCACCGGGCCGCGTCGAGCCCGCACCGGGCTGCGCTGCGGCGCGCCGCGGGCGTCGTCGGCCGCGCCGACCACGTGCAGGACGGCGCCACGCCGTCGATCCGTCACCACTCGAACCGTCATCCCCGTCACCTCCGTGTCGTCTCCGGCGTGGGCCGCCCAGGGGCGACCGCACGCACCGTGTCCACCCTGCCGGCGCGGCGGGTGAGACGGCCCCACCCCGATCAGGTGAGCCGGCGACGGGAGGTCAGTCGACGAGGAGCCCCGCGAGGGTCGTCGCGTTCGTCTGCGCGTAGTCGCGGTAACAATTGTTCATGAGCACGTGGGTCTGCCCCGTGTCGTCGGCCAGTTCGCGCAGCTTCGGCGCCCAGTCGGCCAGCTCCCGCGTGGAGTAGTGGTAGCCGAACTTCTCGTGGATGTCCTTGCTGGTCCACTTGTCGCTGTGGCCGTGAAAGCGCACCACCGCGAGGTCCGCGGTCGCGGCCAGCACCGGCGGCACCGACGAGCGGTGGCCCTGCGGCATGTCCACGCAGACGTACGGCAGCTTGTGCTCGCGCAGGAAGGCCAGCGTCTCGGCGGCGTTATCGCCGTCGAACCAGGACGCGTGCCGGAACTCGTACACCGGCCGCAGCGGTGCGCAGCGCTTCGCCACCTCCAGCAGGTACTGCTTGTTGGCCCGCTTGATCGTGAACCAGGGCGGGAACTGGAACAGCACCGCGCCCAGCTTGCCCGCCTCGACCAGCGGGTCCAGCGCGGACAGGAAGCGCGTCCACACCTCCTCGTACGACTGCGCGGGCAGGTCGTCGGGGTAGACGTTCTTCTTGTCGGTCTCCGGCCGCAGATCCTTGTAGAGCGCGCTGACCCGGGTGGGATGCCCGGTCAGCAGGCTGAACGCCTTGATGTTGAAGGTGAAGCCGGCCGGGGTGCGCTCGGCCCAGAGCTGCGCCGTCGCCTCGGCGGGCGGGGAGTAGTAGGTGGCGTCCACCTCGACCAGCGAAAACTGCCGGGCGTAGTAGGCCAACCGCTTCTCCGGGGTGTCCGCGGTCTGCGGATACCACCCCGAGTCCAGCAGTGTGCGGTCGGTCCAGGACGCGGTGCCCACCAGAATGTCACCCATGGGTGGAGTCCATCGCGTCGTCGACCGACCGGCAACCGCTGGCCTCGCTCAGGCGGCCCGCCGCTCGCGGGTCTGCTTGCACGTCACACAGGTGGTGGCGGCCGGGAAGATCTCCAACCGCTCCACCGGGATCGCCGCCGAGCAACCCTCGCACCAGCCGTAGGTGCCCTCCGCGAGCCGGCCGAGTGCGTGCTCGTACTGGGCGCGACGGTCGAGGATGGTGCGCAGGAGAGACTGCGCGGTGTCCCGTTCGGCGGTCTTGGTGCCGCTGTCGGCCTGGTCGTCGCCGGCGGTGTCGCCGACCTCCACCAGCCGCAGCACCTGACTCTGCAGCACCGCCTGCTCGTACTCCGCGGTCAGCTCGTCGTAACGGGCCTGCAGGGAGAGCCGGATCTGGTCGATCTCCGTCTGGGGACGGCTCGTACCGACCGTGTCGTGGACGAGCATCGCTGCCTGCCTTTCCTGGGCCTGTGGCTCAAGGTGAACCGGGTGCCGGCGGCGTGTCGCCCCGGTCACGGTCGCATGCGGTACGCGGGCGGTCACCCACGCTCTGTGAGCCGGGCGAGTACCCGTCCGGTGAGCCGACCAAACCGGCCAGTTTCCGGCGGTTGTCAGGCGTCCTCGTCGGCCTGGACGAGCGCGGGGTGGCGGGGGTCGTCGGCCCGTACGACCACGTCGGCGAAGCTGGCCGGCACGACCTCCTCGGCGTACCGGTCGAAGGCGGGCAGGGTCCAGTCCTCGGCCGGTGGGGTGCGGCGGCGCAGCGCGGCCGGCGACAGCTCCAGGTGGACGGTGACGTCGACGGGCAGGCCACCGCCGAGCAGCAGCGCGCCACTGACGAGGACGACGCCGCCGGGTGGCAGGGTGACGTAGCGGGCGCGGCTGGCCCGGTCGGCGTCGGCGTCCCACAGCGACGGGAGCAGCCGGCCGGTGCCGCCGGGGCCGGCCGGGTCGAGCACCTCCCGGCGCAGCCCCGCCTCGTCCACCCAGCTCTCGTAGTAGGCGTCCGGGTTGGTCCGGCCGAGTTCGAAGCGCAGCGACGCGGGTCGCAAGAAGTCGGTGGCGCGGACGTGCAGCACCGGACGGCCCCGGGCGCGCAACGGGTCGACCAGCGCGGCGGCGAGGTCGTCCGGGCCGGCGGCGGGGGCGCCGTCCACGGCGACCCGCAGCCGGGCGGGCTCGGCGGCGGCCGCGGCGGCGGCGAGCCGGCCGGTCAGCTCGACAACGAGCAGTTCGGGTGAGATGGGGCGGATGCGCACCGAACCATCCTGCCCCCGCCGCGCACGGCGCGAGACGGCCGGGGCGGTGACGGCATCAGATCCAACCCTCGCGTACGGCGTGCGCACCGAGCTGGAACCGGCTGAGCGCGCCCACCCGGCGTTCGAGGTTGCCGACGATACGGGTGACCGTGCTGCGGGAGAGGTTCAGGCGGCGGGCGATCAGGTCGTCGTTGGCACCGGCGGACAACAGGCTCAGGATGGTGCGCTCACGGTCGGTCACCTCGGGCCCGGTGAGCAGGTGGCCGGTGGGCGACACCGGGGTGGCGTGCGCCCAGTAGAACTCGAAGACGTCGACGAGGGCGCGCAGCAGGCCGGAGGGGTGCACGACAAGCGTGGCCGTGTCCGAGTGGTGTGCTGGATCGAGTGGCATGACAGCACGATCGTCGTCGATGAGAAACAGTTTCATCGGTAGGCTCGCCAGCGAACGTGCCTGCTCGCCGCGGGCGATGGCGGCCAGCGCGACCCGGGCGTGCTCGGGCCGCGTCCACGTTTCGTGTTCGTAGATGGCCCGGTAGGTGATTCCGTCCATCATCCGGTCGGTCTGGATGCCCGACTGGGTGGCGATCCGGTTGGGACGTCGCTCGGAATAGTAGGGCGGACGGTCGAAGACCCGGATCTGCCGGCGGGCGCCGAGTTGCAGAGCAGCCAGCGTCTCCATCACCACGACCTGGTCGGAAATGACTTCGACGCCGTCGTACCAAGCGTCGGAGCGCTGTCGCCAGTAGATCTCGGTGAGCTGCTGCATCGCCCGGGCGTGGGCTCGCAGGTCGGCGATCCGCTCCTGCTCGCGAGCCAGCGCGGCGTCGAGAGTGTCGGGCGGCTGCTGCGCCTCCCAGCGCGCCGGGGTGTCGGATTCGGTCAGCGGGATCGCCAGCCGGTCCAGGTGCAGCCGCCGGAGCAACTCCGCGGTCTCCGACCCGGTTCTCGTGAGGGCTTCGGCCAACTCGTCGACGGTGGCCCCGGGACGCTGGACGAGCAAGTGATAGAGGTGCAGCAGCCTGTCGTCGAGGGCACCCCGCGGGGCTTGCCCCAGGTGGGTGCTCATGCCGAGCATCTTGGCGGCAACGACTGTCCGCGCGCTGGAGAGACAGTGAAGCCGGGCCCGCGGCGGCGGGCCCGGCTTCACTCACCGCAGCGGTGTCACCGCTTCGATGCGGGCTTCTGCACCACGTCGATTCCGCTCGTGGTCCGGCCGCTGCCGACAGTCACCGGCACGGCTTGCGCCGGTACCGGGCTACCGAATCCCGCCCAGACGGCGTCCCGATGGCACGCCGACTCGATCTGCGGGTCGAGGGAGAGCGCGCAGAGGTAGTACGTCCCGGCGGACAGGCGCCTGACCTGGTACTTGCCGGTGCTGTCGGTGGAACTCAGTTGCAGCATGTCCCCTGCGGCGTTCATCGCCATGACGAGCACCTGCTGGGGCTTCCCGGAGACACCGGTCACCGTACCGGTGACCACACCGGCGATCTCCAGAACCAGGTCCTGCGTAGTGATCTTGCCCGGAACCAGGACCGATGTCGGGTACGTCGAATCGACCGGTGAGAGACCGTCCCAGGCATTGCCACCACACTGGTCGAGGTACCCGCCGCCCGGCGCGTTGTCCAAGGCGAAGGCGGCGGTGCAGATGTGCACGTCGCCCTCGGGCAGACCACTGATCCGGTAGCTTCCGTCGCTGCCGGTCGTGGTCTCAGCGATCTTCTTTCCTGCTTTGTCGAACACGAGGACCGAAGCGTCACGCACCTTCGTCCCCGCCTGGTCGACCAGGGTTCCGCTGACTCCGGCACCCGCCGGCAGCGTCTGGACGATGCCGGTCGCCGGGGCCTTGACCGCGCGGCTACCAGTCGGCGGCGGGCCGCTGCCGTCCCAGGCCTGCTGGTCGTAGCACTGACTCAGGTATCCGGCGGGCAACGGACCAATCGCCTCCGAGGCGTTGAAGCACAGGCTGTAGGAACCGGGGGTGAGGCCACCGATGGAGAACCGGCCGGTGGAGTCGGTGATGCCGTAGTCGGCGACCGATCCGTCCGGGGAGTAGGCGATCGCCTTCACCTTCGCCACGGGTGCGTCCGGCGTGCCGATGGTTCCCGTGATCGACGGCGTCTTCGAACCCACCCGGTAGTGATAGGGCAGCGCGGCCACGACCTGGTAGGTGGAGACCTGGCCCGGGGCGAGCAGACCCCCGTACACGCCGTCGTTGCCCTTCTGCACGATGTTCACCACGCCGGAGACCTCGGTGCCGATCTTCGCCGTCGGGCGCAGCCGTAGGGTGAGCGTGGCGGTGTGGCCGGCGGGGATGGTGACGCCGGTCGCGGTGCTCAACCGCGAGGTGAACGGGTCACCCCCCTCGGCCTCGATGGAGGGGTCGAACGCCGGAGTCGTCGCAGTCGCCGTTCCGACGGCTACGGCACTCGGCGCCGCGCTGCCGCCGTACGGCCCAACGCTGCCGGCGAGCGCGGAGTAGTTGCCGGTGGTCAACGTCCCGGACGACACCGACATGGTTGCGGTGGACGTGGCGGTCCCGTTGACCGGCAGACCCGCCCCGCCCAACGCGTTCGGGCCGCTGAGGAGGACCGGTGCGGTCGGGCCGGAGAGGAGCGTCCGCAGGGGTACCGGCGCGTTCAGGGTCGCGGACAGGCTCGTCGTGCCCGGCGGCACGAGCAGGTTTCTGAGCACCGCGGCGGTGACCGGCGTCGGCATCACCGCCTGGATCGATCCCAGCTGGACCTGTTCGAGGCGGGTGGTGCGGGGGTCGGCGTAGTAGGTCTGCGGCGCGCCGGTCGGGTTTGTGATCTTGACCGCGACCGCCGTGTACTGGTCGGCCGGTACACCAGCACTGCGCGTGCTCAACCCGGAAAGCTCGGGGCTGGTCACGCTCCCCGAGGCCAGCTTCACCGTTGCGGTGAAGGGCACCACGATGTCCTGCCCGGTGGAGGGCGCCACCGTGCGGACCACGATGTGCCACCGCCCCGGCACCGGATTCGCGGTCGTCGCCACGACGGTCCGGGAGACGGCTGACTTTCCCGCAGCCGGATCGGCGTTGTTCTGGGTGCTCTGCACCTGGCCGTTGGGGCCGACCAGCGACACCAGCAGACGCGGGATCGACGACGACGAAGCGGTGTTGACGGTGACGTCCAACGCCGGCCGACCGGCCGGCACGTCGACCGCGAACGTCTGGGTCTGGGCGGGCTGCAGGGCGCGGCCGTTCCCGCCGGTGATCCCACCGGTGAATCGCCCGGTGCCAGCCGGCATGGCAACCAGGACCCGCTGCACGATCGCTACGCTCGCCTGGCTGACGGTTTCCGGAGCACCGAGGGTCAGGGTTGCCGACGAGTCACCCGCCGCGCCGGGCATCCTGGTGGACACGGCGAACGTGGCGGTACTGCCGGCACCGACCTTGGCACGGGCCGGGCTGACGACACCCGCGCTGACCCACTTGTTCTGCGTGACGGAGACCTGCACCGGGCCGGTGTACGCCGGGCCGGGGATGGTCTGCCCCAAGAAGGTGGTGCTCGTCGGCATGGTCGAAACGATGGCGGTCCAGGTTCCCGCCTGGGGACGGACAATGTCGATGTTGCCATAGTTGGACGAGCCGCTACCGCCCTGGGGTCGACTGTTTCCGGCGTAAGCCCCGTCCGGGTCGAGGAGGCTGACCGATACCTGCGGCTGGCCGCCGCTGGACTCAAAGTCCGACGCGCTGGGGTAGCTGAGGGCGATCGCGACGTGCGCGGCGCCGGGCTTCACCGTGAACCTGACCTTCTGGTAGGTGACCACCGACCCGCTCGCACCGTCGAGCCGGGGGTCGGTCTTAGGATTCAGCTGCACGGTGACGGTGTGCGGCGCGGCGATCGGGGACAGGCGTCGCACCTGTGGTTTCAGGGGGACCGCCGCAGTACCGGTGTTGGTGACCTTGATCGTGTTGACCGCGCTGCTGCCCTGGGCGCCAACGTTGGTGAACTGGTCGTTGGACAGCAGCAGCGTGCCGTCGGCCTGGGGCTTGCCGTCGTACCCCTTGGCCAATCGTACTGCCGCGAGCGCGTCCACCTGCCCGGCGCCCTGCTCGAAGCTCGGCGCCCCGAGGTCGGTGGCGGTGCTGGTGAGGATCTGTCGGATCACCGCCGGGGAGGGCGACTTGCCGCGGTGGCTGTCCCGGTACGCCTGGATGACCAGTGCCGCGGCACCAGCGATGAACGGCGCCGACTGGCTGGTGCCGCCGAAGAGCTCGATCGACGACGGGCGGGGGCGTCCTTGCGCGTCGGTGCTCATGGTCGTGCAGCCGGGCATCAGGGTCTTGTCGGTACAGGCCGCCCACCCGGCGTCGGCGGGCGCGGTCAACACCGGGACGGTTCCGCTGCTGGTGTAGCCACCCGAGGAGATCGAGGCGATGTTGCCGTTGATCCACTTTCCGTTCGAGAGGCTCGTGCCGGTGTAGCCGACCTGCATGTGCGACCGGAGCGTCGTCGAGCCGGCCGCCGAGATCACCAGCGGATCGGCGGCGGGGCTCAGGATCGTCCCGGTCGTGCCGGCGTCGCCGGCGGCGGCCACCACGGTGACGCCCGCGCGCACGGCCGCATCGTTGAACTGCTGCACGACGTCGGCGGCACCCGGCGAATCGGTCATGCCCATCGCGCCGACCGACTCGCTGAGCACGTCGACGTGCCCGACGGTCACCGCGTAGTCGATGGCCTGTGCCATGGAACTGGCGGTGGCGTAGTCGTAGCCGGTGCCTTCGCTGAGAATCTTGAGGGCCACCACCTCGGCGTTCGGCGCCATGCCCCGGATCTGGATGGTGCAACCGGCCGGCAGTGGGTGCGTGGCGTGGACGAAGTCGGCGAGGTCGTGAACAACCCGACCCTGCGCCACCAGCGCCGACGCGTCACCGAAGATCTCTTGCCCGTACGTGTCACCGGCCGTCCCATCGGGCACGCCGGAGAAGTCCTGGTAGTCGACGATCGCGCTGGTTCCGTCGGAGCGGATGTAGTCCGGGGCATCCGGATCGATCGCCTCGGCGAACACCGCGATCCGCACCCCGCTCCCCGTTGCCTGCTGCTGGGCCTGGGTGGCCCGCAGGGTGGTCAGCGCTTCGGGCTCCAGCAGCGGTTTCGTCGGCTTCTTCGGGCAGATCGCGGCGGAGTCACCCGCCGGGGTCGCTGGACGGGCGCGGGTGTTCGGCGTACCCCCCGGGGCCGCCGTCTGCGGTCCGGTCGCGTCGACGTCGACCGTGCTGTCGGCCACCACGGATTTCACCGCCGGATCGGCGGCGAGCTTGGCCGCCTGCGCTGCGGTGACGTCCGCGGCGAACCCGTTGACCAGCGTGTAGTGGACGACACGCTGGTCGTCTGGAATGCCCGCCGCGACGAGCACGTCCTTCTGCTGCGCCTTCGCTCGCGTGCGACGCTCACCGATCCCGGAACGGCCGGCCGGAGCGGACGCGAGTTGGTCGTCCAGGGTGACGATCACGCGTCCTTGCGCGACAGCCGGAGCCGCCGGCGGTGCCGCGCTCACGGGGGCCGGAACGACCGCCACCGCGGCAATCACGGTGCTGACTGCGATCCCGGCGACGAGACCCGAATGTTTCATGGGAACCTCCGAATAGTTCCCCGCCACCTTCCGGCAACTTCGTTACTGCCAACCGTTTCCTGGGTGAGCTGTTTGTGAGCGCGCACAAATGTGTCGCCCACCGACCCCTCAAACATGACGCAGAGTGTCGACAGGAACGCTCTCGGGCACGGATTGCGAACGGCCGACCCAGATGAGCTGGACTTCAATGTTTCCGGGAACGGCGACGGGCGCTACCGAGCGTTAATATGGCCATCCGAAAGGGGCCCAGCGCGTCCCGGGCCGGGCGTGAATTCACCGGCGACCGACCGGGGAGGGGCCGGCCCCGCATCGCGGCACCGGTCAGCCGGTGCGGTCGATGGTGACGCGGGCGTCGTCGGCCAGCCGGTAACCGACACCGTAGACGGTGGTGACCAGGGGAACGTCCACACCGACCTTGCCGCGCAGCCGGCGTACGTGCACGTCCACGGTACGGACACCGGCGTGCTCGTAACCCCAGACGGCGTTGAGCAGTTGCAGCCGGGTGAACACCCGCCGGGGATGCGCGACCAGGTGCAGCAGCAGGTCGAACTCCAGGCGGGTCAGGGGCAGCGGCTCGTCGTCGCGCAGCACCGAACGGGACGAGGCGAGGATGTGCAGGGCGGGGATGGTCGGGCTGAGCGCTCGGCTCGGCGCCCGGTTGGCCGGCACCGCGTCGGCGCGGCGCTCGACCGGCGCCGAACTGGTGATGACGGCCTCGCCCCGCTCCAACATCTCGCGGGCCGCCTCGAGCAGCCGACGCGCCGGCGGCGTCAGCGTGTCCTCACAGGCCAGGGGGATGGACAGCGTCACGGTGAGCATGGGCGCGGCCGTGTTCGCCGGACGACGCTGGCCGCCGGGGGGTCGACCGGGCACCGAGGGTTGGGACGTATGCCATCCGGCGCGCGACGAGGCGGGGCTGACCGACATGGTCCTCCTTGGGCTTGTCCGGGTATCTCCCCACGGCCCGGGACGCCGCTTCATCGATGCTTCCCGGCGCCCGGGCGAGGGTCAAGAGGCGGCTGCGTTGCATGAATGTGACAATTGACGAACGCATCGGAGCCGGGCGCTCGCTCTGCGTACGAAGCCAGATGATTACAGCAGAGCCTCCGAGATGCCCCGTTACGGGGGTCCCCGCCCGGTTCACCGGAGCCTGTCACGCCACCGTCGAGCCGCCGCCCGACCCGAGGTCAGCGGGAGTGGTCCACCCTGATCCGCGCCTCGTCGGCGAGCCGGTAACCGACCCCGTACACCGTGGTGACCACCTCGGCACCGGCCAGTTTGGCGCGCAGCCGCCGGACGTGCACGTCCACCGTCCGGGCCACCGCGTGCTCGTAGCCCCAGACGCTGGCGAGCAGTTGCAGCCGGGTGAACACCCGCCGGGGTCGCTCCGCCAGGAACAGCAGCAGCTCGTACTCGATGCGGGTCAGCGCGATGACCTCGTCGCCCCGACGGACCATCCGCGAGCCGGCCAGGATGTGCACGGCATCGGCGCCGGCGGTCGGCTCGGTGACGACGGTGGGGCTCGGGGCCGCGCGCGGCAGCGGAACGGCGTCCTCCACGGCGCGCAGCTGCCCCTCCCCCGACTCGGCCAGCTCGCCGAGGAGCTGCACGAGCCGGGCCAGCCGGGGACTCAGCGGCCCGGCCGCGAGGTCGAGGGTGATGGTCAGCGTCGGGCCGGTGCGGGTGCGGGCGGCGCGGACCGCCGGGTGGTGGGGGCGCGTGGGGATGGCGACGACGGACATGGTGCCTCCTGAGATGGCGGTACGACCGCCACGCCCGGTGCGGCGTGGCGGTCAGCGGCGCGCCGACCCGGCGGTGACCGGGGACGCGAGGGGTGATGCGCGGTGCAGCGGGGTCGGGCCGAGGGCCGGCAGGCCGGCGATCCGCCAGGCGGCGAACCCGCCGACCACGTCGGTGGCCCGGTGCAGGCCGATGTCCTGCAACGCGGCGGCGGCCAGTGACGAGGTGTAGCCCTCCTGGCAGAGGATCACCACCGGCACGTCGTAGTCGACCGCCTCCGGCAGGCGGGCCGGGCAGCGCGGGTCGAAGCGCCACTCCAGCACGTTGCGCTCGATGGTGAGCGAGCCCGGCACCATGCCGTGCGCGGCCCGCTGGGCGGCCGGCCGGATGTCGACCAGCAGCGCGCCGGTCCGGTACGCCAGGTGCGCCCGCTCCGGGTCCAGCCGGTCGAGTCGGGCGCGCGCGGCGGCCAGGATCTCGTCGATGCCCCGGGAGCCCGGCGGCGGCACGGGGGCCGGACAGTGCTCGGCGGTCATCTGCATGATCGGTTCCTTCCGGTGCGGGAGATGGTTCGTGGCTGGGCGGCGCTCACCAGGAGCGTCCGGCCTCGGCGACCTCGGCGACGCGCAGCCGCCCGTCGAGGAGGTGGTAGCGGGTCATCCGGCGCAGCGCCGGCCGGTAGACGTGCACGCTGACCGCTGGCGTCGTACCCCGGTTGGTGACCTGGTGGACGTGGCGGGCGCCGAAGCGGCGACCGGCGCCGGCGGGCAGTAGGCGGGGGCGCAGCCGGCCGCCGGCGACCGTCTCCTCGGTGAGGGCACCGGCGACGACCCGGAACGCCCCGGCGGAGCCGCCGTGGTCGTGCAGGTCGGTGCCCTGACCGGGCAGCCAGCTCAGCGCCCACACCTCGTGGTCGTCGGTGGCGGCGAGTCGGGCGTACCAGCGCTCGGCGACGTCGAAGCGCAGCGGCACCGGCCAGGCCGTCGGGTCGGCCCACCGGGCGGCGACGGTGAGCAGGTCACGCTCCGGGCTGTGGTGGATCATGAGCAGTCCTCGCGAGGTCGTCCGGTGGGGTGCCTCCGTACTCTAGCCGCCAAACCCTATAGGTTTAGTAGGTAATTCCATTCAGTGGGACGGGCGCAGCACCGGCGGGTCCGCCCGGTAGCCGGGCACCGACGGCCACCGCACGGTCAGCACCACCGACGAGCACTCCGCGTACCACGAGTGGTCCACCCCACGAGCCCACACCACGTAGTCACCCGGCTCGGCCAACCGCACCGTCCGGTCCGGCAGCTCCACCCGGAAACACCCCTCGACGAGGACGAGCAGGGTGGTACGCCGCTCCCCCGTCGCCCACCGCGAGCGGGCCTGCCCCGGCGGGTGCACGCCCCACTTCACCTCCACGTCGGTGCTGTGCCGGACCTCCCCCGCCGGCGCGAAGTGCCCGAGCAGCCAGCCGGCGTTGGTGGCACCGTCGACACCCGCGTTGCCCACGTACACCGTCTCACCCATCGGACCCCTCTCCCCGCGCGTCGGCCGAGCAACGTATCAGGACCGCAGGGCCTAATCTGGAGCGGTGACCGAGGACCTCGACGCGGCGACGCTGGCGTTCGCACACCGGATGTTCGACCTGGCCCGCTCCGGCTCCACCGACGAACTCGCCGCGCAGCTCGACGCCGGCCTACCGGTCAACCTGACCAACGACAAGGGCGACACACTGCTGATCCTGGCCGCGTACCACGCCCACCCGGACACGGTGGCCGCCCTGCTCGACCGCGGGGCCGATCACACCCGGGTCAACGACCGCGGCCAGACGGCACTGGCCGCCGCCGTCTTCCGCAGCAGCACCGACGCGGTCCGCGCACTGCTCGCCGCCGGGGCCGACCCGGCGCACGGCACCCCCTCCGCGGTGGAGACCGCCCAGTTCTTCGACCTGCCGGAGATGGCGCAGCTGCTGCGCGCCGGCTGACGCCGGCCCCGACCGACCGGTATACAGAGTCGGTGGAAGATCCCCTGCCCGAGCAGATGCGCACCGCCGGCACCGCGCTGCTGGCCGCGCTCGACCCGGCGGCCCGCGACCAGGCCGTGCGCCCGTTCGACGACGAGCCCGCCCGACGCTGGCTGGAGTACCGGCCCCGCCCCCGACCCGGCGTCTGCCTCGCCGAGTTGGACGTCGCCGGACGCAAGGCCGCACACCGACTGCTCGCCACCGCGCTGAGCCCCTCCGCGTACGCGCAGGCGATGGCGATCATCGCGCTGGAGGAGGTCCTGGACCGCGCCGAGGGCTGGCATCGCGGGCGGCACAGCGGCGACTACTGGATCGCCGTGTTCGGCGACCCGGCACGCGACGACCGCTGGTCGTGGCGGCTGGAGGGACACCACCTGTCGGTGACCATGACCGTGGTCGACGACCAGGTCTCCCCCGCGCCGATCTTCTTCGGCGCCAACCCGGCGGCGGTCCGGTACGCGGGCCGCCCGGTCTCCCGGCCACTCGGCGTCGAGGAGGACATCGCCCGCGCCCTGCTCGACGCGCTGGGCCCGACCGGGCGAGCCGCCGCGATCATCGCCGACGAGGCGCCGGCGGACATCATCAGTGCCACCCGCGCACGCGTCGACGCTCCACTGGAACCGCTCGGCGTGCCGGCGGACCGGCTGGGGCCGACCGGACGGGCACTGCTCGACCAGGTCGTCGCGCTCTACCTGGACCGGCTACCGCCGGAGCTGGCCGCCCGCGAGGCACGCCGCCTCGACGGCGGCGAGCTGCACTTCGCCTGGGCCGGCCCGACCCGTCCCGGGAAGCGCCACTACTACCGGGTCCAGGGCGACAACCTGCTGATCGAGTACGACAACACCACCGACGACGGCAACCACGCCCACACCGTCCTACGCCGCCCCAGCAGCGACTTCGGCGCCGACGTCCTGGCCAACCACCACCAGTCCCACCCCCACTGACCCCCACCCCAGCCCCGCCCCACTGCCCCACTGCCCGGCTGCCCGGCTGCCCGGCTGCCCGGCTGCCCTACGCGCCCCGCGCCCGCCTCGCCCACCTCGCCCACCTCGTCCGCCCCCGCCCGCCCCCGCTCGTCCGCCCGCCCGCCCGCTCGCTCGCCCGCCCGCCCGCCCGCCCGCCCGCCCGCCCCGGACGATCATGGAGTTGTGGTGGGCGATTGATGGTGGTGTTCGGCTTATGTGAGGCACCACAACTCCATGATCGACGCTCGCGGTGAGGGGCGGGGCGGGGAGGCGGGGGCACAGGGAGGCGGGGGCACAGGGAGATGGGTAGGCGGGGAGACAGGGGGCGGGGAGGGAGGGGTGCGGGGAGGGAGGGGCGCCGGGGGGCGTTAGGGGTTGTTGCGGGTGGCTTCGATGAGGAAGCGGGTGGATCGGGCCTGGAAGGGGCCTGTCGTGGTGATGCGCTCGTGCAGGGCGTGCAGTTGGGGGCGGTAGCGGTCCACGGTGAAGTCGGGCACCGTCCAGATCACCTTGCGCAGAAACCAGACCACGGCGCCGACGTCGGAGAAGACCGCCCGCAGCGTGGCGCGGCGTAGATCGACCACCCGCAGCCCGGCGGCCTCGGCGGCGGCCACCGCGTCCTCGGGATGCCACTGCGTCGGCGGCGGCAGCGGGCCGAGGATGGCCTCGCTCAACTCCCGCATCGTGCCCGGCCCGATCTGCTGGGACAGGAACCGGCCGCCCGGGCGCAGCACCCGTGCGGTCTCGGCCCAGTCGGTGCGCACCGGATGCCGGCTGACGACCAGGTCGAAGGACGCGTCGCGGAACGGCAGGGGCGCGTCGGGCGCGACCGCCACCACGGTGGCGCCGACCCGCCGCAGGGTACGGCGCGCAACCTCCACGTTGGGCGGCCAGCCCTCGGTGGACGTCAACAGTTTCGGCGGCCGGGGGACCTCGGCGAGCACCTCGCCACCGCCGGTGTCGACGTCCAGTGCCGTGTCGGCCCGCGCCATCCGGTCGGCGACCAGCCGGGCGTACCCCCAGGGTGGACGGTCCTCGGTGGCCCGGCCGGCCAGCCAGTCGAAGCCCCAGCCGTCGACCGGCGCGGCGGCCGCCTCCGCGATCAACTCGTCCGCGTCCCGCTCGGTGTTCATGGCGGTCAGCGTCACCGGTCGGCGGGGCTGCCGGCAAGCCATTTGCCGGCGTGCGCGCCCGGTCAGGGGCGGGGGCGGGCGACCTCGACGGTGGCGCCGGCCAGCGCGTCCAGGCTGCCGGCGTCGGTGCGGCCGTTGTCGAACTGGCGCATGAGCCGGGCGCCCAGGTGGACACCGACGCCGCCGGCGGCCAGCGCGACGATCTCGGTGAGCAGGATCGCGACGGTCGCGCCGCGCTGCGGTGAGTGGGCGCGCACCAGACAGGTGACCAGGAACAGACCGGCCATGGCCGCATTCACCAGGTTGAAGGCGATGGCGGTGCGGCGGGTGCGGTCCACCGGCACGTCCCACAGGTCGACCATGCCGGCGACCGCGGTCATCGCGGCGGCGAACAGGGCGGCGACGCCGGTCCAGTAGCCGACCTCGCCGAGGAACGTCGGCCCGCCGATGACGTCGGTGAGGTCGAAGACGGTGGCGCTGACGAAGAGCCCGAGCGGGAACGTCACCAACATCGGTTGGATGGGGTGCCCCTGCACCCGCAGCCGGCTCTGCATCGTTCCTCCCCAGGGTCGGCGCAGCTCACCAATTCCAGAGTGCTACCCGAGCCCGGCTCCGGCGAAACGATGCCGCCCGACTCGCCGCCGAGTGGGAGAACGGGCACCCGGGCGGGTCAGCTCTCGCGTTGGCGGGAGACCGTCCGAACCAGACGCTCAGCCACTTCGCGCAGCGGGATGTCCAGCGAGGACGCGGCGGTGCGCAGCACGTCGAGGGCCTCGGCGGGTGGGCAGCCCCGCTGCGTCATGATCACGCCGACGGCCTGGCCGATCACACCGTCGATCAGTAGTTCGGCGTCCCGCTCGCCGGCCATGTCGGCCTGCCGGCCCCGGTCCCGGACGGCGGCCAGCAGCAGGCCGGCGTGTTCGGCGAGCAGCATCGCGGTGAGCTGGTGCTGTGGGGTGAGCAGGTTCGGTGCGGAGGCGTACAGGTTGATGGCCCCGATCACCTGGTCGTCGATGTCCACCGGCGCGGAGATCACCCCGCGGACGCCGAGGTCGCGGGCGCGCGCCGTCCAGGCCGGCCAGCGTGGCTCACCGGCCAGGTCCACGGCGAGGATCATCTCGCGGCGCCGGATCGCGCTCATCGCCGGCGAGTCCGGCCCGTGCCGCAGGTCGTCCAGGCCGGCCAGGCGCTCGTCGGAGGCGGCCACGCCGGCCGGCTCGCCGGCGCGCAGCGCCGTGAACCCGCACCAGCGCACGCCGGCCACCGCGTCCCGGGTGATCCGGACCAGCGCCAGCAGCGCCTCATCGAAATCGGTCAGCGTGATCAGCCCGGCGGTCAACTCCCGCAACAGGGCCGCGGTCTCCAGGACGCCGAGGTTGTGCACCACGGGTTCCCGCGTGTCCAGATTCACTGGTCCGCAGCTCCCGTACGCCCCCGTGCCTGCCCAGCCGGCATCGTCACCTGTGTCATCGTCTGCTCTCTCCCGACTTGACCGACCCGCCCTACTACCCTGCGAAACCCAGGTCGAAACGGCGTAAATCGGGGCTCCGGCCGCACCGAGGGCGCGATCAGGAGCCCCGCGGGAGCGTCAGCGCGGCGCGCCGCTGAGCCGCCGGCCGATCGAGGCGATCAGGCGGTCGAGCTCGGAGCCGAACGGGTTGTCGTGCACCAGGTAGGTCCACGTGGCGGTCGGCCGTACCAGGGTGCCGTCCTCGGGCTCCCAGGTCTCGTCGAATTCGGTCTCGGTGAACGTGGCGATCGTGCGGGCCTCGATCTCCGGGACCAGGTTGTTGAACGCCGGCACGGCAGCCCGGTGGAACTCGTCGAGCGGGTCAAGGCGGCCCAACGCGCGCAGGTGCACGCCCTCGCGGACCTCGGACAGCTCGGACAGGTGCTCGGCCCAGAGCCGGTCCAGGTGGTAGAGGGCGATCGACCGGGCCACCCGGGCGAGCAGGTCCTCGTCCATCTCGCCGGCCTTCTCGGGCTCCTTGTCCAGCAGCATCAGCGCGGCCACGTCGCTGGTCAGCAGCCGCTCCCGGCGCTGGGCGAGGGCCTTGCGCTGCTGCTCGATCACCACGCTGTAGCGCCAGGTGTTGCGGTGGATCTCGTGGTTGACGCCCTCGGCGACCCGCTGGGCGTGCTCCACCGCGTAGTCGACCTGCTCGTCGGTGACCAGGCCGTCGGCGTTCATCCGCGGCGACGCGGGCACCGAGTCGGCGGCGTGCCGGACGACCAGGTCGTCCTCCAGACTGACGAAGAAGACCGACCCACCCGGGTCACCCTGCCGGCCGGCGCGGCCGCGCAGCTGGTCGTCGACGCGACGGCTGTCGTGCCGACCGCTGCCGATCACGTAGAGCCCGCCCAGCTCACTCACCCGGGCCTG
Organism: Micromonospora sp. WMMD710; assembly: GCF_029626045.1. Classification (NCBI taxonomy): domain Bacteria; kingdom Bacillati; phylum Actinomycetota; class Actinomycetes; order Micromonosporales; family Micromonosporaceae; genus Micromonospora; species Micromonospora sp. WMMD710. The sequence continues at coordinate 2,128,220 of NZ_JARUBD010000001.1, forward strand.
GTCGGACTGGTCGCTGCCACCGAGGCGGATGTCCACACCGCGGCCGGCCATCTGGGTGGAGACGGTCACCGCGCCGTACGCGCCCGCCTCGGCGATGATCGCCGCTTCCTCGTCGTCGTTCTTGGCGTTGAGGACCACGCAGGGCACCCCGGCCGCGTTCAGCCCGGCGGCCAGCCCCTCGGACTCCTTGACGTCGAGCGTGCCGACCAGCACCGGCCGCCCCCTGGCGTGCCACCGCTGGATCTCCTCGATCAGCGCCTCGTCCTTCTCCGCCCGGGTGGCGTAGATCCGGTCCGGTTCGTCCTCCCGGACGCACGGCGTGTTCGGCGGGATGACCGCCACCTCGAGGCCGAAGAACTCCCGCAGCTGGTCGCCGACCAGCACCGCGGTGGCGGTCATCCCGCACACCTTCGGGTAGAGGGCGATGAACGCCTGCACGGCGATGGTGCCCAGCACCTCGCCCTCGGCGGTGGCGTCCAGGCCCTCCTTGGCCTCGACCGCCGCCTGGAGGCCGTCGGGCCAGCGGCGGCGCTGGGCCACCCGGCCGCGCATCTCGTCGATCAGCTCGACCGAGCCGTCCCGGACGATGTAGTCCACGTCACGGTGCAGCAGGGCCTGCGCGTGCAGCGCCACGTTGACGGCGGAGAGCTGCTCGACGTGCTCCTCGTCGTACAGGTCGATGCCCAGCTTGGCCTCGACGGCGGCCAGGCCGGCGGAGGTGAACGCCACGCTACGGCCGTCCTCGGCGACGGTGAAGTGCCGGTCCTTGCGCAGGCCGCGCACCAGCGCGGCGGCGGCGTGCACCGGGTCCTGCTCGCCCGGCACCGCGCCGGCGAGGACCATCGGCACCCGCGCCTCGTCGATCATGATCGAGTCGGCCTCGTCGACGATCGCGGTGGTCAACGGCGGCTGCACCCGGTCGGCCACGTCGGTGACCAGCTGGTCGCGCAGGTAGTCGAAGCCCGCCTCGCTGACCGAGACGTAGGTGACGTCGCAGGCGTACGCGTCGCGCCGCTCCTGCGGGCTGGACGCCTCGTTGACCCAGCCGACGGTCAGGCCGAGCAGGGTGTAGACCGGCTCCATCCACTGGGCGTCGCGGCGGGCCAGGTAGTCGTTGACGGTGAGCACGTGCACCGGCCCGTTGCCGAGCCGGACGTGCCCGTACGCGCCGATCGCGGCGGTCAGGGTCTTGCCCTCACCGGTGGCCATCTCGGCGACCTTGCCGGAGAGCAGGGCCATCGCGCCGAGCAGCTGCACGTCGTACGGCCGCTGGTCGAGGCCGCGGCGGGCGGCCTCGCGGCCGATCGCGCAGATCTCCTCGTAGCCGGCGGCGGCACCGGCGGCCTCGGTCAGCTCGGCGTCGTCGAGCGCGGCGAGGTCGTCCTCGCGCGCCGCGATCGCCGGCAGCAGCTTCTCCAGCGGAGCAAGATCCACGGTCGAGCCCGGACGCTGGAGGAACCGCCGGAACTTGCTCTTGAACCGTTGCGACACACCCATGAGCGGCAACGGTACGCGATCCGGGCCGGCCCGCGGGGCCCGGCCGCCGGCATGTCGGCCCCGGGCGAGGGGGTCAGGCGACCAGGAGCTGGTGGGCGGCCAGCTCACGGTACAGCGGGTCGGTGGCGCTCAGCTCGGCGTGCGTGCCCACGGCCACCACCCGGCCGCCGTCGAGGACGACGATCTGGTCGGCGTCGACCACGGTGGCGAGCCGGTGCGCCACGATCAACAACGTCCGGCGGACGGCCACCGCGTCGATGGCGCGGCGCAGCGCGGCCTCGTTGCGCGAGTCGAGGTTGCTGGTCGGTTCGTCGAGCAGCAGCACCGGCGGGCCGGCCAGCAACGCGCGGGCGATTGCCAGGCGCTGCCGTTCACCCCCGGAGAGCAGCACGCCGCCCTCCCCTACCTGGACGTCCAGGCCCTGCGGGGTGCGCTGCGCCAGGTGGCCGAGGTTGACCTCGTCGAGGACCTCGTGCAGCCGGTCGTCGGTGGCGCCCGGCGTGGTGATCAGCAGGTTCTCGCGCAGCGTGCCGGCGAGCACGGGCGCCTCCTGCTCGACGTAGCCGAGCCGGGCCCGCAGCACGTCGCGGGGCAGGTCCCGCACGTCGGTGCCGTCGAGGCGGACCGCGCCGTCGCTCACCTCGTAGAAGCGTTCGACCAGCGCGAGCAGTGTCGACTTGCCGGCGCCGGAGGGGCCGACCAGGGCGGTACGCGTGCCCGCCGGCACCGCGAAACTGACCTCGCGCAGCACCGGCTCACCACCGGGATAGCCGAACCCCACCCCGTCGAACTCGATCATCGGCGCGGGTCGGTGCGGGGTCACCGCGGAGGCGGGGGCCGGTCGGTCCGTCGCGCCCTCCGCCGGCACGGTCAGGATCTCCTCGATGCGGTGCAGCGCGCCCAGGCCGGACTGCAACTGGGTGTACGCGTTCAGCACCTGGGCCAGCGGCAGGGCCAGGAAGAACAGGTACATGACGAAGGCGACCAGGTCGCCGACGCTGATCGCACCGGCGGCCACCCGGGCGCCGCCGATGCCGAGCACCAGCAGGAACGCGCCCTGCACGGTGACCGAGCCGACGGGTCCGACCACCGCCTGCACGCGGGCGACCCGCAGCCCCGCGTCGTACGCGTCGCGGGCGCTGCCGGTGACGGTCTCGGTCTCCCGGGCCTCGGCGCGGCTGGCCCGGATGGTCCGGGCGGCGGAGATGGCCCGCTCCACCGCCGAGGTCATCTCGCCGATGCGTTCCTGGGCGACACGGGACAGCGCCCGGACCCGCCGGGCGAACGTGAGGGCGAAGCCCAGGCCCAGGCCCACCCCGAGCAGGGTGACGCCGAACAGCAGCGGGTCGAGCAGCACCATGGCGGTGCCGGCGCCGAGCACCATGACCGCACCGGTGACCGTCTCGAACAGCCCGGAGGTGACCACCGCACGCAACAGGGTGGTGTCCGAGCCCACCCGGGAGAGCAGGTCACCGGTGCGCCGGCGGTCGTACTCGGCGATCGGCAGCCGCAGCAGGTGCCCGGCCAGCCGCCGCCGGGTGCCGAGCACCAGCCCTTCGGCGGTGCGTTGCAGCAGATAGGTGCGCAACCCGCCGATCGCCGCGCCGAGCAGCACGAGGGCCACCAGCGCCGTCACGAGGTCGGACACCCCGACACCGCTGCCGACCCGGTCGAGCACCGACCGGGTCAGCAGCGGTTGGGCCAGTGACGCCGCCGCGCCGGCCAGCGACAGCGCGCCCACCACGGCCAGGGTGCCGCGGTGCTCACGCAGGTACGGCAGCAGCGCGGCCAGGCCGGGCGGCCGGCTCACTGGAGCGGTCATGCCAGGAACGGTAGTCGGCCCGGTCACGCGCCGACGCCAGGTCAGCCGGCCAGCACCACCTGAAGCTCCTGGCGGCGCCGCTGCGCCAGGTCGGTGAGCAGGGTGGGGGCCTCGTCGAACGGCACCACCGCCGAGACCGCATGCTTGCGGATCACGTCCCCGTACGTGCGCAGCAGCTCGACGGTCTCGGCGGAGAGCCGCTCCCGGTCCCAGGTCGGGGCGAGCCCGCGCGGCACCCGGCCGATCTGCGCGCAGCGCAGCGCCAGCCCGTTGTGGTGGAACTCCTCGCCGAGGCGCACCGCGTCCGCGCCGCCCTGATAGAAGGCGAGGTCGATGACCGTGCCCTGCGGTCGCAGCAGCCGCAGCGCGAGCTGCAACGCCCACGCCTGCCCCCGGCACTGGAACACCACGTCGGCGCCCCGGTCACCGGCGGTGTGCGCCCACCGGGTCTTCAGCACGGCCGCCGGGTCGTCCCTTTCGGGGTCGAGGGTCTCCAGGCCGAGTGCCTCGGCGACCTGGCGGCGCTGCCCGGTGGGGTCGAGCACCACCACCGAGGCGGCACCGTGCCGCCGGGCGAACAGGGCGGTCAGCAGCGCCACCACGCCGGCGCCGACCACGGCGACCCGCCGGCCGCGTACGCCGTCTCCGAGCGAGCGGACGTCGGTGCCGTGCAGGTCGGCGGCGGCGTGCAGCAGACCGTTGGCGCAGATCGGGCCCATGTGCGCGACGTAGACGCCGAGCAGCGGGTCGAGGTCGTCGGGCAGTGGCACGAACCGCTCGGCGACCGGGTCGGCCAGCCAGCCGGTACGGTGCCCGTAGGTCATGGCGCCGACCGCGCCCACCGCGACCGCCGGGGTGGCGCTCTCCACCACCCGCCCGACCTGCATGTACCCCAGCCGGGTCACCGGGTACGGGGTGCTCGCCGCGCCCGGCTGGAACAACCCGAGGTCGGCGTTCCAGGTGACGTTCAGGTAGGGATTCGTGCCCTTGACGTAGCTCAGCTCGGTGCCGGCGGAGACGCCGCTGAACAGCGTCTCCACCCGGAAGGTGCCGGGGCGCAGCGGCGCGGCGTCCTGGTCGACCAACTCGACGCGGCCCGGCCCGGTGACCACCACCACCTTGTCACGCATCGACGGTCACCCCGGTGCTGAGCAGCGCCGGGTTGGTCGCCGTGGCGAGCCGCACGGTCTCGCCGGTGCGGGCCGAGTCGGCCACCGCGAGGGCCAGCCGGTGGGTACCCAGCGCCTCGGCATACGGCACACGCACGTCGTCACCGACGTCACGCACCGCGTCGACGAAGGCGCGGTCCACGGCCACCCGGGCGGCCTCCGGGTCGGCCGGGACGTGCCGTTCACCGTCGGCGTCGCGGACGGTCAGGCCCTCCTCGGTGAGCGACAGCGCCAGCCCGTCGGCGAGGATCTCCAGCCCGGCGCGGTGCTTCCAGCCGAGCACACAGGCCGCGCCGAGGGTGCCCACCGCGCCGTCGGCGAAGCGCAGCACGGCGGTGGTCACCGAGTCGATGTCCGCCCCGTCCACCGGGGGCGGCGTGCCGTTGCCGTACGCGGTGACCTCGGTCACCTCCCCGACCAACGCCCGGATCAGGTCCAGCACGTGGGCGGCCTGCTCGACGACCGGGCCACCGGAGCGGTCCCGCCGCGCCCACCACGCCACCGGCGGCACCTTGTCCAGCCAGGCGCCGCTGACCATCCGCACCGGACGGTCGGCCAGCAGCTCGCGGGCCTCGTCGAGCACGCTGAGGTAACGCCAGTGGTGGCCCACGGCGGTCCGCAGCCCACGGCGGGTCACCTCGTCGGCGATCCGTTCGGCGGTGGCCAGGTCGACGGCGACGGGCTTCTCCACGAACATCGGCAGCCCGGCGTCGATCACCGCCTGCTCGGCCGGACCGTGCGCGAACGGCGGCACGCACACGTACACCGCGTCCGGCCCGGCGGCCAGCAGCTCGGCCACGTCGACGTACGCGCGCGCCCCGTGCTGCCCGGCCAGCGCGGCGGCCGCGTCGGGCACCACGTCGGTCACCCCGATCAGTTCGACGTCATCGAACCCGGCCAGCACCCGGGCATGGCGCTGTGCCACTCCCCCGGCACCGACCAGACCCACCCGGCATCTACGCATCCGACAACCCCTTCGAGGACGTTTCATGACCGATGGGAGCAGTCCCCTGAGCTGTGCGCAATCAAACGTTCATCCCCCGGGAACGCAGTGTCGTCACCTCCGTGATCAAGCTGTTGCCCTGGAGGCGGTTAGCGCGCGGTGAAGAGTGGGAACAACAGAACTCGGTTTTCTCCGCCCACGATTCTTAAGGGGTGCCAGTGCGGGATACGACATCGAGCGTGTCACCGGTGGTGGAGGCGTGGGCCACGTACCGGACCACTTCGGCGGCGGACTGGCCGGCACGCCGGCTGCTGCGCGCCAAGGGAGACAGCCGGGTCAGCGTGGTGCTGCCGGCGCGTAACGAGGAGGCCACCGTCGGCGCGATCGTGTCGACCATCCGGGAGCACCTGATGGACCGGATCGCCCTGGTCGATGAGCTGATCGTGGTGGATTCACGGTCGACCGACCGCACCGCGCAGGTGGCCCGGGCGGCCGGCGCGGAGGTGGTCAGCCAGGACGCGATGACCCGGGGCCTGCCCCGGCTCACCGGCAAGGGCGACGCGCTCTGGGCCGGCCTGGCCGCGGCCGAGGGCGACGTGGTGGCGTTCATCGACGCCGACCTGCGGGAGTTTCGGCCGCACTTCGTCAGCGGGCTGCTCGGCCCGCTGCTGACCGACCCGTCGGTCGACTTCGTGAAGGGCTTCTACCATCGGCCGTTGGTGGGTACCGCCAGCGTCGAACAGGACGGTGGCGGGCGGGTGACCGAGCTGATGGCCCGGCCGCTGCTCAACCTGTTCTGGCCGGAGCTGGCCGGCTTCGTGCAGCCGCTCGCCGGTGAGTACGCCGCCCGGCGCGACGTGCTCGCCCAGGTGCCATTCGTCTCCGGGTACGGGGTAGAGACGGCGATGCTGATCGACCTGCTGGACCTGGTCGGTCTGGATGCCCTGGCGCAGGTCGACCTCGGTGAGCGCAAGCACCGCCACCAGGACACGGCGGCGTTGGGCCGGATGTCCGCGCAGATCATGTTGACCGCGTGGTCCCGGTTGCAGCGGCGCGGCTGGGCGAGCGCGGGGCTGTCGCCGGAGGCGCTGCTGACCCAGTTCCGGCGGGGTGGCTCGGACACGCTGCCGAACCTCGACCGCGAGATCGTGGTCAGCGATGTATCCATCGAGGAGCGTCCGCCGCTGGCCGAGCTGCGCCACCGGGTGCCCCGCCGACGGGTGGCCGCGGCGTGACTGTCCGGGAGGGTGGCGTCCGATGAGCCTCACCGTGTTGATGAACGCCGGTCCGTGGCTGTCCGTGCCACCGCCCGGCTACGGCGGGATCGAGAACGTGATCGCCACGCTGGTGCCGGAGCTGCGGCGACTCGGCGTACGGGTGGTGCTCGCCTCGGTGGGCAGCAGCACCCTGCCGGTGGACGACCGGATGTCGGTCTTCGCCGACGGGCAGTTCGCCGCGTTGCAGCGTCCGTACAACCAGGTCTGCGGGATCGCCCAGGCGCACCTGGCCGGGGTGGTCCGCGAGCTGCACTCCCGCGACGACATCGACCTGGTGCACGACCACGTGGAGGCGGTCGGGTTGGCCACCCTCGCCGCGATGGGGCCGGCCGGGCCGCCGACCCTGCACACCCTGCACTGGGACCTGGCCAAGCACCCGGCGCTCTACGGCGGCCTGGACGGCGGCGACCGGGTCCGGGTCAACGGCGTCTCCGCGTCGCAGCTGGCCCGGGCGCCGCTGGCGCTGCGGGAGCACTCGGTGGGCCACGTGCACCTGTCCACCCCGCTGGCCGTGGACGCCGATCGTCGGCCTGGGCCGGAGAAGGGCGAGCACCTGCTGATCCTCGGCCGGATCAACCCGGGCAAGGGGCAGGACGTGGGCGCCAGACTCGCGCACCGGGTCGGGATCCCGCTGGTGCTGGCCGGTCCCGTCGGTCCGTACCATTCACCGGCCGCCCTGGCCTCGGCGGGCGACGAGGCCCGGCAGAACCCGGACGTCCGGTTCTTCCTCGACGAGGTGGCCCCGCACGTCGACGGCGACCTGGTCCGCTGGATCGGGACGGTGGCCGGTCAGGAGCGCGACGACCTGCTGGCCAGCGCCCGCGCCTCGCTGTTCCCGCTGCGCTGGGAGGAGCCCGGGGGTACGGCGGTGGTCGAGTCGCTGGCCCTGGGCACGCCGGTGGTGGCCACCGCCCGGGGTTGCCTTCCGGAGCTGATCGAGCACGGCCGCACCGGGCTGCTCACCACCGACGAGGAGGAGCTGGGTGACCTCGTGCTGGCCGCCGAGCTGCTCGACCCCGACGAGTGCCGGCGGGTGGCCGCGCGGCGGTTCACCCCGGCGGTGATGGCGCAGCGCTACGTCGAGCTGTACCAGCGCGTTCGCGAACTGGCCGGCGCACCGCGCCTGCAACCTGTCTGACCTGCCCTGGTGCCGCCGGCGGTTTGCCGTGGGCGACAACGGGTAGCCGGCAGCGCGCACACCCGCCGCGCAGCGAGGAGCCGGTGATGGTCGGACCGATGGCGCACTCAAGGGCCCGGGCCAACCCGGCCGACGGCAGACCGCCGGTACGGCGCGCGGCCGCGACGGTGGCCGTGCTGTTCCTGCTGATCGGCGTGCTCGGTTTCGTGCCGGGCATCACCAGCGGTACGGGCAACCTGCGGTTCGCCGGCCACGGCTCGGCTGCCTTCCTGTTCGGCACCTTCCAGGTGTCGGTGCTGCACAACCTCGTCCACCTGCTCTTCGGGGTGGCCGGCCTGCTGCTGGCGCGGACGATCAGCGGTGCCCGCACGTTCCTGATCGGCGGCGGCGCCGTCTACCTGGCGCTCTGGCTCTACGGGCTGGCCGTGGACCACGACACCGGCGCGAACGTCCTGCCGGTCAACGACGCCGACGGCTGGCTGCACCTCGGCCTCGGCGTCGGCATGATCGCGCTGGGCCTGCTGACCGGTCGGCCACGGCGGTGACCTGCGTCCCGCCCACCGGTCGGTCCGGTTTGGCGCTGCGAGGCCTCGGGTAGTTGGCAGGTCCCGACCCACCAGCGAATCGAGGGACCTCCGATGCCCAGCCGGATCACCTGCGAGGTGCGCGACACGGCACCGGTGGCGGTCGTCCGGCTCACCGGCGCCCTGGACCTGGCCACCATGCGCTCGGTGCACCAGTCCCTGCAGGGGGCGCTGGCCACCCAGCCGGACGCCCTGGTGGTCGACCTCGCCGACGTCACCGTGCGGGACCGGCTGGCGCTGTCGGTCTTCGCCGCCACGGCCCGGCGGGCCGAGGAGTGGCCGGCCGTGCCGGTGGTGCTGTGCGCTCCCCCGCCCGACGCCGCGCGCTGGCTGGCCGAGTCGACGACATGCCGGGTGGTCCCCGTCTCGCGGGACTGCGCGGAGGCGACCCGGATCGCCGGTGCCTCCAGCGCGCCTCGGCTGCGGGCCCGCCTCGATCCGGTCGCCGGAGCCTGCCGGCGGGCCCGGGAGCTGGTCGGTGACGCGTGTGCCCGGTGGAACCTGCCGGACGCCGCCGGCCCGGCCGCGCTGGTGCTCAGCGAACTGGTCGGCAACGTGGTCCGGCACGCGGGGACGCCGATGCAGGTGACGGTGACCCTGCGCCGGCCGTACCTGCACCTGGCCGTGGTGGACGGCAGCCGGGCGGCGGCCGAGCCGGCCGGGATGGACCTGCGTGCCGAGGGTGGGCGCGGGCTGCTGCTGGTCCGCGAGCTGGCCCAGCGGTGGGGCAGCGTGCCGGCCGGTCACGGCAAGGCCGTCTGGGCCATGCTGCCGGCGACCTGAGCGTTCGAGGCGGTTGCGCCGGTACCGGCGATCTGACCGAAATTACCGCTCTGGCCTGGTTACATGGTCAGAGGGCCGGGTAGGCACGCCCGTCCTTTCTGTCGTCACGACGGGGTGAGCAGCCATGCCCAAGCGGGTAACCACGGAACCCAGTCGCGATCGGGGTCCGGCGATCCTGGCACCGGCACGCTTCGGGGGCTTCCCCGGAGCGGTACGGGCGCCGATTCCCGGCAACTCGTTGATCAAGTTCCTCGCCACCACCGACCACAAGCAGATCGGCCTGCTGTACCTGCTGACCTCCTTCGGGTTCTTCCTGCTGGCCGGGCTACAGGCGATGCTCATGCGCGCCGAGCTGGCCCGTCCGGGGATGCAGTTCCTCTCCTCCGAGCAGTACAACCAGCTCTTCACCTCGCACGGCGCGGTGATGCTGCTGCTGTTCGCGACGCCCGCGGCCTTCGGCTTCGGCAACTTCATCGTGCCGATCCAGATCGGCGCGCCGGACGTGTCGTTCCCCCGCCTCAACGCGCTGGCCTACTGGCTGTACCTGTTCGGCGGGCTCATGGTGGTCGGCGGATTCCTCGCACCGGGCGGTTCGGCGGACTTCGGCTGGACGGCGTACACCCCGCTGAGCAGCGTGGAGAACAGCCCCGGCGTGGGCGCGAACATGTGGGTGGTCGGCCTGGTCGTCTCCGGGTTGGGCACGATCCTCGGCGCGGTCAACCTGATCACCACGATCCTGACCCTGCGCGCACCCGGGATGACCATGTTCCGGATGCCGATCTTCACCTGGAACATGCTGTTCACCAGCGTCCTGGTGATCCTGGTGTTCCCGCTGCTGGCCGCCGCGCTGCTGGCGCTGTCGGCCGACCGGCTGCTCAACGCGCACGTGTTCGACGCGGCGACCGGTGGCCCGATGCTCTGGCAGCACCTGTTCTGGTTCTTCGGCCACCCCGAGGTGTACATCATCGCGTTGCCGTTCTTCGGCATCATCACCGAGATCATCCCGGTGTTCTCCCGCAAGCCGCTGTTTGGATACACCGGCATCGTGCTGGCCACCATCGCGATCACCGTGCTGTCCATGACGGTCTGGGCGCACCACATGTTCGCCACCGGTCAGGTGCTGCTGCCGTTCTTCAGCATCCTCAGCTACCTGATCGCGGTGCCCACCGGTGTGAAGTTCTTCAACTGGATCGGCACCATGTGGAAGGGGCAGATCACCTTCGAGACGCCGATGCTGTTCGCCATCGGCTTCCTGGTGACGTTCCTGCTCGGCGGCCTCACCGGGGTGCTGCTGGCCAGCCCGCCGGTCGACTGGCACACCCACGACAGCTACTTCGTGGTGGCGCACTTCCACTACGTGGTGTTCGGCACCGTCGTCTTCGCGCTGTTCGGCGGCTACTACTTCTGGTGGCCGAAGATGACCGGGCGGCTGCTCGACGAACGCCTCGGTAAGGCCCACTTCTGGACCATGTTCATCGGCTTCCACGGGACCTTCCTGGTGCACCACTGGCTGGGCAACGAGGGCATGCCCCGCCGGTACGCCGACTACCTGCCCAGCGACGGTTTCACCACGTTGAACACCGTCTCCAGCGTGTTCGCCTTCATCCTGGGCCTGTCCACCCTGTTCTTCATCTACAACGCCTGGAAGTCCTGGCGGTACGGGGCGATGGTGACGGTCGACGACCCGTGGGGCTTCGGCAACTCCCTCGAGTGGGCCACCAGCTGCCCACCGCCGCTGCGCAACTTCGACCGGATGCCCCGGATCCGCTCGGAACGGCCGGCGTTCGACCTCAAGTACGGCCCGCTCGTCGCCGACCTCGGCCGGGACCTGCCGCAACGCACCACCAAGCCACCACAGCACTTCGCCGAGGAGCTGCGCATGGAGCACCACGCTCCCGAGTCGCCCGCCGCCGAGGGCGCGCACGGCGCCCGCGACGCCGTCGACTACCAGCCGGCGCCGCGCTCCGGCGCCCGGCCGGTGGACGTGCCGGAGCCCGAGGGCGTACGCCGGCCGAGCTTCGAGCAGAGCGACGCGCCCAAGGACAGCGAGGACGCGCCCAAGCCGCACGAGCGGTGGCGGCACCCGCACAGCGACGGCAACCCCGAGGACCGCTGATCGGCGTACGCCGGAAGAGGGCCGACACCCCACGGGTGTCGGCCCTCGTCGCGTGCGATGGGCAGGTCAGTCCCGCGCGGGCGCCAGTCCGGCGGCGGTGAGCGAGCGGCGTACCGCGGGCTGCACCCGGGTCAGCCGCAGCGGCACCCCGGTCCGGGCGGCCGCGTCCCGGCCGGCCATCAACGCGGCGATTCCGCCCGCGTCGAAACCGCCCGCGCCGACCAGGTCGACGACGACCTCGCTGGGTTGACCGGTGACCGCCTCCAGCATGGCCCGGCGCAGCTGGTCCGCGCCGTCGCGGTCGACCTCGCCGCCGACCTCCACCACCACCCGGTCGCCGTTCTGCTTCACCGAGATCCGGGTCTTGCCCGGGTCCGGTTCGGCGGCGCCGTTCTGCCAGGGCGGCGGCGCGTCGGCGAGCATCGCCTGACGCAACCAGGTCAACGCCCGCGACAGCAGCCGGGACACGTGCATCTGCGAGATGCCGAACCGGGCGGCGATCTCCGCCTGGGTCTGGTTGCCGTAGAACCGCATGGCCAGGATGCGCCGCTCCCGCCAGGGCAGTCGGTGCAGCAGACCGCTGACCGTGACCCGGTCGTCGACCGATTCCAGCGCGTTGTCCGACTCGCCGACCAGGTCACCGAACTCGGCGGAGCTCTCGCCGCCGACCGGCGCGTTGAGCGAGGCCGGGCTGTAGCCGGCCGCCGACTCCAGCGCGGCGAGGATCTCCTCCTCCGGCGTCTCCAGCCGGGCCGACAGCTCGGCCACCGACGGCGCCCGGGACAGCTCGCTGGTCAGCGCGGCGGTGGCCTGCCCCACCTCGAGGATCAGGTCGCGCAGCCGGCGGGGCACGTGCACGCCCCAGGTGCGGTCCCGGAAGTGCCGTTTGATCTCGCCGACGATGGTGATCGCGGCGTACGCGGTGAAGGAGCCCCGTTCCGGGTCATAGCGGTCGACGGCGTTGACCAGCCCCAGGCGGGCCACCTGCTCCAGATCCTCCAGTGGCTCTCCGCGCCCCCGGTAGCGGCGGGCGAGCCGGCCGGCGAACGGCAGTGCGAAGCGGACCAGGTCGTCGCGTGCCTCTCCACGCCGCTCGGGCGGCAGCCCGGCGATCCGGGCCGCGTACGCCAGCGCCGCCGCGTCGAGGTCCTCCAGACCTCGCTCGGTGGGTGGTGGTGTGGTCGTGGTCGTGCTCGTCTGTCCGAACATCCGCGCCTCCCTCAGGAAGGTCCCCCGCCCGGATCGGGAAACCGGTCGTGCGCGTGGTCGAGCCACGCACCGGGCCGGAAAAGGTGGGTCAGTGACTGGGATGCCAGCGGGTGACAACGCCTGCACGCGACGCGATCAGGGCGTCGCAGCCAGCGATGTTCCCGCTCCGTAGGTACTCAATCACGGGACCCCGGGTTCGCGAGGATGTTTCGGCGTCCTCGCCTCAGGAGACCAACAACCCCTGGTGGCGGCCACTCTCGCCCAGGATGGAGAGGGCCTCTGCGGCCCCCAGCGAGGGCGGCGTGGGAAGGTCGTACGGCTGGGCGCGCAGCACCTCCGTGGCCCGGCGGGTCGGTACCGAGGTCACCGGGTAGCCGCGGGCCGCGGTGCGGTCCAGTGCCCGACGACGCCGACCGAACCCGGCGACGGCCAGCCACTGCGGCAGGCCCGCGAGCGCGGGCGAGCGCATCCCGGGCGGTTCGGGCAGCACGTCCACGGAGGTGAACGCCTCGCTGCCGGCCAGCCACCACTCGGCCTCGTCGACGCTGCGCCGGGTGGCGTTCTCACACCAGTACGGCACCAGCCCCGCCCGCACCACCTGCCACGGATCGAGCAGCCGGCCGCACTCCACCACCAACCGGTCACCGGTCTTGCCGGCGGCGCGCAGCCAGCGCCGGTACAGGTCGGCGACCCCCGCGCTGAGCGCCGCCGGGCGAGGCACGAGCACCCGGTGCAGCGGGTGTTCGCGGCGGGCCGCCCAGTCCCGCACGGACAACTCGAAGCCCGAGTCGACGCCGTGCTCGGCGTAACCGGACGGCGCGGACATCTGCGGTGGTTCCCACCGGGTGGCGTCACCGCCGACGGAACGCAGCACCTGCCGCAGCGCGTGGCTGTCCGGGTGGAAGTCCACCGGGTCCAGCCCGCTGGCCGGGCAGCCGACCTGGAAGCTGTGCCCCGCGCTGTGCTCCAGCACGGGCCAGGTCCGCGCGTCACGGACCAGCACGACCGGGGCGCCCGGGGCCAGCCGGTCGGCCAGGAACTGCCCGTACGCGGCCGGCAGGGCCTGCCAGGCGGCGGCCAGCGACACGGTCACCCCGGTCAGCGGTCCCCGGCTGGCCGGGCAGTGCACCTGGCGCAGGTGCAGGTCGGCGTTGCCGGCGAGCAGCCGGGTGGCCAGTGCCGCACCGTGTTCCAGCGCGTCCGCCGGGCGGTCCACCGCGCCGTCGGTCCAGTGCACGGTCATCTCGAACCCGGCCGGGAGCCACGGAACGCCGAGGGCCACCGCGAGGTGCGCCGCCGCGCCGTGCGGCGACCCGATCAGCACCCCGGGGTAGCGCTGGCGCGGGTACTGGTCGACGAACCAGCGGGCCACCCGGGCGGCGTCCACCTCGTCGACCTGGGCGGCGGTGAGCGCGACCCGACCGGCGGCCCGGCTGACGGCGGCGCGGCGCACCGGCTCGGGCGCGCCGGGGAACCGGGACATCGGCCCGGCGTGCCCCAGGTCGGCGCAGTCCGTGCCGCGCAGCGCGCGGGCGGTGGCGGCGACCAGCACCCGGGCGGCGCTGCCCACGGCCACGACCCGGTCGCCGGCCAGACCGGCACCGTCGGCCGTGAGCCCCTTGCGCACCTTGTGCACCGGCCCCACCTTGCCTCGTTCGCTCACCACGCGGCCCGGCTTCCCGTCCCGATGGGGTTCAAACGGGGCATCACCCTCCCGGCGGCACAATCCGCTGGTCGGCGGGGTGCGCCGGTCATCACCGGCGTTCGGTCGCTCGGGTTTCGGCGGGGCCAGGGTGGGCACTTCCGGGGCCATGCGCACCGACGACGCCAGCGAGCCCGCCGCCGCCACGATCACCCCGTACGAGGACGGACCGCTCCTGGTCCGCGGCGACTTCGCGCTGGTCACCCCCGCCGGGGAGCGGATCGACGCCCGCCGGGGCACGGTGGCGTTGTGCCGCTGCGGCACGTCGGCGCTCAAGCCGTTCTGCGACGGCACCCACAAGCTGGTCAACTTCCGCGCGGGCACGGCCCGCGAGGGCTGAGCCGCCGCTCCCCGCCCGTCGCCGTCCCGCGAATGTGCCCCCGCTGCGCCGGTCAGGCGACGGTGGGCTGCGCCGGCGGCACCATGGCGGTGGACGCCCTCGCGGTGAGCGAGACGGTGGGCGGCAGGGGCGGCGGTGCGACGGGTGAGACGGTGGGGACGGCGGAGCGCAACGAGCTGCGGCCGGCGGCCCAGCTGTCCAGCAGGTGCGCGGCGAACAGCCGGTCCACCGCGAGCCCGGCCGCCGCGCCGAAGAGCACGTCGGGGGCGAGGGCCGGCTCGGCGCGGACCAGGCCACCGCACAGGTCGTGCGCGGCGATCTGCTCGTGCACCGCGTCGGCCTCGACGTGCTCGTCGTAGAAGCGGGTGGCGACCTCGTCGAAGCCGAGCCGGCGCAGCCCGTTGCCGTAGCGGCGGTTGGGCAGCGAGGACGTCATCTCGAACGCGGCCAGGTGCCCGAGCAGCGCTCCCCGCAGGCGTCGGTGCAGCCCGAACAGCGACATCAGGTTGTTGGTCGCCAACGTCACGGCGGGCGCCGCGTCCAGGTGGACGCCGTAGCCGGTGTCCAGGCCCAGACGGTCGAGGGTGCGCCGGAACAGCTCCGCGTGCATCCGGTCCAGCCGGCCATTGCCGTACTCGTCGGTCTGGATCTCCACGAGGGCGGCCTTGGCCTCCCCGCCGATGCGGGGCAGCGCCCAGCTGTGCGGGTCCGCCTCGCGCAGGTGGTAGACGCAACGGTGCACGACGAACTCGCGGAACTGGGCGAGGTCGGCCCGCCGCTGCAGGGTCGCGGCCAGCGCCGGCCCGTCGTCGGCCGCGACCAGCTCGGCCAGCCCGGCCGCCACCCCGGCGGCCGGCACCCGTGGGGCGCCGACCAGCCGGCGCAGCGCCGCCTCGAAGGGCCGCTCGGCGCGGGCGCGCAGGCCCAACAGCGTCGGCTGCCACTCCCAGTCCTCGTCGACGCCCCGCCAGCCGCGGTAGTGCAGCTCGTAGCAGAGGAACAGGGTCAGTTGCAGGTCCTCGTCGGTGAGCGGGTCCGCCGGGTCGAGGTCGGCGCCGAGGCTCGCCGGCAGGTCGTGCGGAGCACGCCGCAGGGCGTCGGTCACCGCCGCGGACAGCGCACCGCGCGGCTGCGGCAGGGGCGCGGGACCGTAGCGGCGGTCGGTGGGCTCCGGCATGTGTCCTCCAGCGTCGTCGGCCGGTACTGATGCCCCTGAGCAAGACGCCTAAACGAGATCCTGCGCGGCCACCGTACGTTCGGTCTGCTCCCGCACCTTCCGGGCGGCCGCCCCGTCGGCATACAGGCCGCGCAGGTCGGCGAACGCCGGCTCCGGCGGCGCCAGC
Source organism: Micromonospora sp. WMMD710 (assembly GCF_029626045.1). Classification (NCBI taxonomy): domain Bacteria; kingdom Bacillati; phylum Actinomycetota; class Actinomycetes; order Micromonosporales; family Micromonosporaceae; genus Micromonospora; species Micromonospora sp. WMMD710. The sequence continues at coordinate 2,144,143 of NZ_JARUBD010000001.1, forward strand.
GGCACCGCCGGGTCGACGACGGCCTCCAGTACGCAGGGACGGTCCGCGGCGAGGGCCTCGTCCCAGGCCGCGCCGATCAGTTCCGGGCGGTCCACCCGGACGCCGTGCAGCCCGAGCAGCCGGGCCCAGCCGGCGTACGGCACGTCGGGTCGGCGTTGGGTGGGGTCGCCGGACGGCTGCCGCCCGCCGCCCATGCCGTTCTGGTCCCGGTTGTTGAGCACCAGCACCACCAGTCGCGGGTCGCGCCACGACTGCCAGTGGTGCGACACGGTGATCAGCTCGGCGAGTCCGTTGAGCTGCATGGCGCCGTCGCCGACCAGGGCGACCACGGGTTGGTCGGGTACGGCCAGCTTGGCGGCCACCGCGTACGGCAGGGCACAGCCCATCGAGCCGAGGGTGCCGCAGAGCTGCGCGTTCACCCCGGGAGGCAGGGCGAGGTGCCGGGCGTACCAGTAGAGGACCGAGCCGACGTCGACCGCGACCGAGCCGACGCCCGGCAGCCGGCTGGACAGCTCCTGGAGTACGAGCTGCGGGTTGATCGGTTCGGCCGGCGCTGCGGCCCGGTCGGCGGCCTCGGCCCGCCAGCGGTCCACCGAGTTCTCCACGGTGGCCCGCCACTGCGGGTTGGGTCGGTCGGGCACCCGGGCCAGCAGTGCCCGCAGCGTCTCGGCGGCGTCGCCGACCAGCGGCACGTCGGCCGGGTAACGGGTGCCGATGCGCCGGCCGTCGATGTCGATCTGCACCGTGCGGGTCTGCCCCGGCATCGGGAAGTAGTCCGTCCACGGGTCGTTGGTGCCGACCAGCAGCAGCGTGTCGCAGCCGCCCATCAGCTCCACCGCGGCCGGGGTGCCGACCTCGCCCAGCACCCCGGCGTGGAACGGCAGCCGCTCGTCGAGGACCGGCTTGCCCAGCAGCGAGGTGGCCACCCCGGCACCGAGCCGGTCGGCCAGCTCGACGATCTCCGCGGCGGCGCCCCGCCCGCCCTGGCCCACCAGGATCGCGGTGCGCTGACCGCTGCCGAGCAGCTGCGCCGCGGCTTCCAGGTCCACCTCGTGCGGCAGGACCCGGGCCAGCGGCTCACCGGGCGTCGCCGAGATCACCCCGACCGCGTTGGTCTGCAGGTCGGGCACCAGGGCCTCCTGCAGATGCCGGGGCAGCACCACGCAGGTCGGGCTGCGGGTCGCCGCCGCCGTACGGAACGCCTGGTCCAGCAGCCCCGGTACGTCCTGCGGACTGCGGCCGTAGCGGACGAACTGGTTGCACACGTCGGCGAAGAGCCGGCTCAACCCGATCTCCTGGTGTGCGCCGCCGAGCGGCCCGGAGATGTCCTCGCCGACGATCGCCACGACCGGTTTGCTGTCCAGTTTGGCGTCGTACAGGCCGTTGAGCAGTTGGACCGCGCTGGGTCCCTGGGTGGCCAGGCACACGCCGATGCCGCCGGTGAACTTGGCGTGCCCGGTGGCCATGAACGAGGCCGTCTCCTCGTGTCGGGCCGGGATGAACGCCGGGTCGCCGCCGGTACGCTCCAACGCCTCGATGATCGGCGCGATCGCCTCGCCCGGGTACCCGAACACGCGGGGTACCCGCCAGGCCAGCAGCCGCTGCACGACGAGGTCGGCCACGTACCGCTCAGCCATTGCCGCGCCCCGGAGTGCTGGGGTCGACGTAGCGCAGCACCGCGCCGACGCCGTCGGCGAGTTCGGGTGCCTCGTCCGGGCCCAGCACGGTCAGCGCCGCGTCGGTGCCGACGAGGGCCCGGATCAGCGCCGCGTCGGCGCGGACCCGCTGCGGGTCGGCCACCGACATGGCGGCCAGTTGCCCCGCGTCGACGGCGATCTCGGTGGGTTCCGGGCCGATCCACAGCTCACCGTTGGCCGACGGGTCGTCGACGATGATCATGGTGTCCACCTGGTTGCGTTGCAGCGCGGAGACGACCGCGTCGAGACCGGCGCCGACGTCCTCCTGCACACCGAACTTGTCCAGCGCGGCGGCGATCCGCTGGTCGGCGACCTCCGCGATGGTCTGCACGGTGAGGTCGTCGAGCAGGCTCTGGTCCGCGCCGCCAGCCCGGGAGCCGGCGTCGGTGCGGACCACCAGGTCCTGCCAGCGCTCGGGCATCTGGGCGGCGATCATGCCGGTGGCCCGTACGTCGCCGGCGACCACCACCACGTCCGCGCCGACCTTGTCGGCCAGTTCCACGGTCGCCGCGGTGACGTCGCCGGCGTTCTGGTGCCACGCCTCCATGGCGGCGCGCTGGTACCGCGACTGGGACCAGCCGCCGGGCTGCACGCGACGCAGCGGGAAGCTCGCCCGGCCGGCGACGTGCGCCCGTCGGGGCACCCCGCCGGCGCTGACGGCCATCGCGTCGGCGCCGACGCGGTCGGCCACCACCCGCACCCAGGCCACCTGTTCGCCGCGCTGGGCGAGCAGCGGCATCACGTGCGGGAGCGGCCCGTACGTGGCCAGGTCGCGCAGTGGCGGCGCGGACAGGTACTCGGAGAGCACCACCCGGCCGTGGCTGGCGAAGACCGCGAGGCCGTAGTCCCCGACCATCGGGTCGTGTCCACGGATCACGCGGTCCAGCGCGGCGGTGCTCGCCTCGTCCGCCCCCTGCTCACTGAGGCGACTCTGCAGGGCACGCCAGCGCAGGTCCAGCGCGGGATGGGCGTCCTCCGTGTCGGCGGAGGCATCCAGGTACACCGAGCACCACGGCCCGGGATGGTCGTAGAGCGGGCGCAGGAAGGACAGCTGCATGCTCGACCCCTTTCCAGCTCGGCCCCCCGCTTACCCTGCTCGCCCGGGATGTCACCTCGCGGCCGTGAGCCCGTGACCAGGTTTCATTCACGTCGTTCAACCGGCGAGATCGATACGATCAGTGAACGGAAGCGGACTCTCGGTGGTGGAAATGGACAGCGGACTCGATACCCGACGCATCGTGCACCCGACGGAGCGGATCGTCACCGGACGGTTGATCCGCCTGCTCGACGGCTACACCCGCGAGGTACGCATCGGTCAACCGGTGCTGGTGGCCGTGCTCTCCGCGGCAGCTGTCGCCCGGCTCCCCGCGCTGCTGCTGCGCTCGCTGTTCTCGTTCGGCGGTGGAGGCACCCGGCGGCGCTGGAAGCAGTTGAAGCAGGGTCCGGAATACCTGGTGACGCCGGTCCGGCTGCGCAACACCGCCGGTCAGCTCTGCGAGGTGGAGTTGCACGGCCACCTGCCGCAGAGCGCGCTGCACCCGGCGGACCATCTCCAGCTCACCCTGCGCCCGCAACGTGACCCGGAGCTGCCGCCCCGCATCGAGCGGATCGTCAACCTCACCACCGGGCAGTTGCTCACCCCGCGTACCGCGACGCTCTGGTCGCATCTCGGCCCGCCGCTGCTGTTGCAGGCGATGCTGGGGGCGCTGCTGCTCGTCGGCGTCGTGGCCTGTTCGGCGCTGACCTGACCGCTGGGGCCGGGAACCCGGCCCGAGTGCGGAAAGGGGTCAGCCGACCGGGGCGGGCTCGCGGGCCGGTTCGCGGTCGACGCCGAGCATCCCCCGGCGGCGGGCCCAGCGCTCGTAGGCCAGGGTGGCGAACGGCGGCACCGCGCTGGCCAGCGCCACGACCGTCGCGAGCAGGCTCCACCGGTGCAGCCGGGCGACCGCCAGCACCAGCAGGACGTACGCGACGAACAGGCCGCCGTGGATCGGGCCGAAGATCTTGACGCCCAGCTCGTTGCCGGGCGGACCGTACTTGACGGCCATCCCGATGAGCAGGGCCAGCCAGGAGCACGCCTCGGCGATCGCCGCCGCGACGAACAGTCGGGTCACCTTCTCGCGCATCCCCACGCCACCACCTTCCGGGGCGCAATGCTAGCTGGGCGCCTCAGCTGGGTAGGAAAGAACCATCGGGTCTTCCCCCGCCCGCCGATCACGTGCGAGGTTAGGGGGACCAGCGGTGACAGGGTGGTGACCATGGGCGAGGACGTCGGCGTGCGAACCTTCAGTCGGGAGGATCGGGCCCGCTATCGCGAGAAGGTCCGCCGCTGCCTGGATGTCTTCGCCGAGATGTTGCGCGAGTCGCGGTTCGACGTCGACCGGCCGATGACCGGCCTGGAGATCGAGCTGAACCTGGTCGACGAGGCGTCCAATCCGGCGATGCGCAACGCCGACGTGCTGGCGGCCATCTCCGACCCGAGCTTCCAGACGGAGCTGGGCCAGTTCAACGTCGAGATCAACGTGCCTCCGCGTCGACTGACCGGCACCGGCACCGCGGACTTCGAGGAGACCGTGCGGGCCAGCCTCAACGCCGCCGAGGTGAAGGCCCGGACGATCGGCGCGCACATGGTCATGATCGGGATCCTGCCGACGTTGCGCCCCGAGCACCTGACCGCCGAGACGCTCTCGGCCAACCCCCGCTACAAGCTGCTCAACGAGCAGATCTTCGCGGCCCGCGGTGAGGATCTGCCGATCGCCATCAGCGGCGTGGAACGGTTGGCGGTCACCGCCGACACGATCACCCCGGAGGCCGCCTGCACCAGCACGCAGTTCCACCTGCAGGTCAGCCCCGCCCAGTTCGCCGACTACTGGAACGCCGCCCAGGCGGTGGCCGGCATCCAGGTGTCGGTGGGCGCGAACTCACCGCTGTTCTTCGGCCGGGAGTTGTGGCGCGAGACCCGGATCCCGCTGTTCCAGCAGGCCACCGACACCCGGTCGGAAGAGATCAAAGCCCAGGGGGTACGCCCCAGAGTCTGGTTCGGCGAGCGGTGGATCACCAGCGTGTTCGACCTGTTCGAGGAGAACGTGCGCTATTTCCCGGCACTGCTGCCGGTGTGCGACCCGGAGGACCCGACGCAGGCCCTCGCGGCCGGTGAGGTGCCCAATCTCGCCGAGTTGCGCCTGCACAACGGCACCATCTACCGGTGGAACCGCCCGGTGTACGACGTGTCGCGCGGCCGACCGCACCTGCGGGTGGAGAACCGGGTGCTACCGGCCGGCCCCACCGTGCTGGACACCATCGCCAACGGGGCCTTCTACTTCGGCCTGGTCCGCGCCCTCGCCGAATCGGACCGGCCACTGTGGTCGCAGATGTCGTTCAGCGCCGCCGAGGAGAACTTCACCAGCTGCGCCCGGCACGGCATCGACGCGCAGGTGTTCTGGCCCGGTCTCGGCTACCTGCCCGTCACCGAGCTGGTGCTGCGCCGGTTGCTGCCGATGGCGCATCACGGCCTGGACCGGTGGGGGCTCGACCCGGCCGAACGCGACCGACTGCTCGGCATCATCGAGCAGCGCTGCCTGACCGGCCGCAACGGGGCGAGCTGGCAGGTGGAGACGCTGCACCGGTTGGAGTCGGCCGACCACCTGGACCGGCCGGCGGCGCTGCGCGAGGTGGTCCGCCACTACGTGGATCTCATGCACAGCAACCGCCCGGTGCACGAGTGGCCGATCCCCTGAGGAGGGCCTACTCCCGCGGGCGGACCCACGGGGACGGGTCGTCGCGCAGCCGGCTGTAGAGGTAGCCGTCCTGCCACCGGCCGGCCCGAAACTCGCAGGCACGCACCACACCGTCGAGCTGGAAGCCGGCCTTCTGCAGTGACCGCTGCTCGGCGACGTTCTCCGGGTGGGTGCCGGCCTGGATGCGGTGCGCCGGGGTGTGCGCGAACAGGTAGTCGCAGAGCAGCGCCTACGCCCGCCAGCCGACGCCCCTGCCCCGCCACTCGGGGAGCAGCACGATCCCGACCTCCCAGTACGAGGCCCTGCCGCCGTAGCGGCCGGACAGGTAGCTGACGAAACCGGCGGCGTGGCCCTGCTCGACCTCGACGATGAGGCGCCCGTCGTCGACACCCAGCCAGCCGTCGACGGCGAAGCGCCGCACGGGCGCGCCCGGGTCGCGGAAGCCGGCCCAGTCGAGCCCGATCAGGCCGGGCTCGACGCAGAACCGCCGGAACATCGCCAGGTCGGCCTCGCCCACCGGCCGCAGCCGAACGGCGAGCCCGTCCCTCGTGGATGCTGCCGGGTCCGCACTCTCCATTCACGACACGCTAGCCGCCCCGACGCGCGGGCGTGGGCCCCGCAGGGCCATCGATCCGGCCGACCAGGAGACCCTCGACGCCGGCCCGGTGGTGCTGACCTGCTCCGCGTCGGCTGCGAGGCGGCGATCAACCGCGCGGCGTGGGCACCCCGAAGAGATCGATGATGCCGCCGGGCAGCTGGGCGAGCAGGTCGTGCCGATCGTCGTCGTCGAGCGCCTCGGCGACGGTGCGCAACACCGCCTGAGCGTGTTGACGCACCTGGTCCGCGTCCGCGACCTGCTCCCGGTCGCCGACGTGCTTGAGGAACTCGCCGATGTCCCACTTCCGGCCCTGCGGATTACGGGTGACGGACGTGTCCAGCCGATCCGGTAGCTGCGCCGCCAGGTTGTCGGCCTCCCGTCCGGCGAGCCGTTCACCGAGCACCGACAAGACGGCCTGCACCGACCGCACGGCCTCGTTCTCCCCGAGGCCCGCGCGCTGCCGTACCGTGGCGATCATCTGCTCGTAGTCCATGACCCGCTCCTTCGGTTTCCCTCGGTGTTGAGGCCTGCCGTTGGACGAACGGGGCGAGTTCCCCGGCTCGCTGACCACAAACGGGTGCGCACGCCGAGCCGGACGTGGCGGCAGCGGGCGGGCAGGGCCTCAGATCTCGCCGCGAACCAGGCGCAGCAGGCGGTCGAGGACATGGCGTCCACTCACCCGCAGGCCGTCGTGCTCGTACTCGTTGGTGACCCAGGGGCGCAGGCCGCGCACCGCTCGCGCCGTGACCAGCGAATCGTCCGTGTCGACGTACATGTCGTCGTGGTAGATCGCGGCGGCGACCGGCACCTCGTTGCGGGCCAGCTGCTCCGGGTCGTACAGGTCCGGCCAGTCCGTCCGCTGCGCCAGCAGCTCCGCCACCGCGCCGAGCGGGGCCAGCGCGGGATCGGTGTCGACCATCCACGGGTAGATCATCTCGCCGGTCAGCAGCACCGGCCGGTCCCCCGCCAACGCCCGGTCGACGTCGAACCGCGGGAACTCGGCCCGTACCCGCTGGGCCGCCCACCCGGTGGCGTGCGGCGTCACCGCACGCTGGCCGTAGGTCGCCTCGTGCAACAGCGCGTAGAGCGGGCGGCCCGCGTACGACAGGTGGCGCTGCACCTCGGCAAGGAACGTGTCGGAAAGCTGCTGGTCGGGCATCCCGGGCAGGAAGGCGTCTTCGAGCAGATAGTGCAGGGCGTGCGAGCCGTCGCTGGCGCGCCTCGGCCAGGACCATTTCCAGCAGGGCCGCGCCGATCCCGCTGTCACGCAGTTCCGGCACCACGTACACCGCCTGCACGTCCCCGGTCCGGCGGTGCCGGTGCGTGGGTGCCGGCACCCGGTCAGCGACCATCAGCCAGGCTCCACAGGCACCGCACCCCCCGGGGGGGGTCGGGCATCGCCACAGCGACCCACGCCCGCTCAGACCGTGAGGAGCACCTTCGTACAGTCGTCCTGCTTCTTCTGGAAGATCTTGTAGCCCTTGGGTGCGTCGCGCAGCGGCATCCGGTGGCTGACGATGAAGCTCGGATCGATGTCGCCGCGCCGGATGCGGTCCAACAGCGGTCGGGTGTAGCGCTGCACGTGGCACTGACCGGTCCGCATGATCAGTGACCGGTTCATGAACGCGCCCATCGGGAACTTGTCGACGAAACCCCCGTACGCGCCGACGACCGAGACCACCCCGCCGGAGCGGCAGGCCAGGATCGCCTCCCGCAGCGCGAACGGCCGTTCCGTCTCGGTGCGGGTGGCCTGCTTGGCCCGGTCGTACGCGTACATGGCGGCGTTGCCGTGGTGGCCCTCCAGGCCGACGGCGTCGATGCAGGCGTCCGGCCCCCGCCCGGCGGTCATCTCGTTGAGCGTGTCGAGCACGTCGGCCTCGTCGTAGTTGATCGTCTCGGCGCCGGCGTGCTCCTCGGCCAGCCGCAGCCGGTACGGGAACCGGTCGATGACGATCACCTGTTCCGCGCCGAGCATCCGGGCGCTGGCGGCGGCGAGCAGCCCGACCGGCCCGGCACCCCACACGGCGATCACCTGCCCGGGCTTGATGTCGCACATCTCGGCGCCCATGTAGGCGGTGGGGAACACGTCGGCGAGCAGGACCGCCTGGTCGTCGGGGACGTCCTCGGGCACCTTGAGCGGGCCGACGTCGGCGAACGGCACCCGCGCGTACTCGGCCTGGCCGCCGGCGTACCCACCGAGCAGGTGCGAGTAGCCGAAGATGCCGGCCGGCGAGTGGCCCATGACCTTCTCGGCGATACCGGCGTTGGGGTTGGAGTTCTCGCACACCGAGTAGAGGCCACGCTGGCAGGAGGAGCAGTGCCCGCAGGCGATCGGGAAGGGCACGACCACGCGGTCGCCGGGCTTGAGATTGCGGACCTGCGGACCCACCTCGACCACCTCGCCCATGAACTCGTGGCCGAGGATGTCGCCCTTGCGCATGGCGGGGATGTAGCCGTGGTAGAGGTGCAGGTCCGAGCCGCAGATCGCGGTGGTGCTGATCCGGACGATCGCGTCCCGCGCGTTCATGATCGTCGGGTCGGGTACGTCGATCACCCGGACGCTGTCGGTGCCCATCCAGACGTTGGCCTTCATTCTCGGTCCCTTCGACGTTCGGGCGGTCAGCGGCGGGACGCCGGCAGCGGCTGCGCGGGACGCTGCATGGCCTGCTGGCGTACGGAGATGCCGTTGGGGCTGCCCTCGGAGCGGACCACCTCGCCGGTCTCCAGCACCTGCTTGAACCGGCGCAGGTCATCGCGGACCTGCTGCTCGGGCTCCTCGCCGAACAGCTTCGCCACCACCCGACCGAGCGCGCCGGCGGGCGGGGCGTAGCGCAGTCGCACCCGCACCTCCGTGCCCCGGTCGCCGGGGGCGGGCACGAAGGCGACCCGCCCGGCATTCGGCACACGGGTGCCCGGTAGCGACCGCCAGGTGATCGACCTGTTCGGTTGGTCGTCGACGATCTCGGCGCGCCACTCGACGCGGTGACCGGCCGGGCCACGGGCGATCCAGTGCGAGCGGCGCAGGTCGTCGACGTGCACCGACTCCAGGTGTGCCATGAACCGGGGCAGGTTCTCCATGTCCCGCCAGAACCGGTACGCCTCGGCGGGCGACCGGTTCACCGTCACCGCGACCTCCATCCGGATCACGCGGGCGCGGGCGCGACGGGCACGGCCGGCGCCGATCGCGGCGGCCACGTCCAGGGCGGCGATGCCGGCGACCGCGGCGGTGGTCAACGCCAACCTGCGGCGTCGTTCGCCGCGTCGGTCGGCCATCGTCCGGCCGAGCAGGGTCAGGTCCAGCGCGTCGCCGGCCACCCTCGTCCACGCCCAGGCGGCGGGTCGACGACCGCTGAGCAGGCCGACGGCGTGCACCACCTCGCGCGCGCCGACGGCCGGGATCGCGGCCTGCGCGGCTGGCGAGTCGTCCACGCCGGTCAGCTGGGCGAGGGGGCGGGGCGCGACCAGGGCACCCACGCCCAGGGCCAGGCTCAGCAGGCCCAGCGTCCTCGGCAGTGCCGTCGGCACGGGCCCGTCCAGCTCCGGCAGGAGCATGGTGTCGACACGGTCCATCTCCGGTTCCTTCCCGGTCGGCGTGACCGCCCGCGGACGGCGGATCGGCGGTGAGGTTCGCCCCCGTGACGCTATGCGGTACGTCCGCCCCATGAGCCCGGTTCGAGGTAGAACGTCCGATGTCACGACGGGAGCATCCGGCTACCAGCGGCGCGACCGACGAGGGTGACCGCAACGCCGCGTTAGCAACGACCGACATCGGGTAGGCGACGTGCGCTTCCAACGGTGGCCGGGAGGTCGGATGACCGCGACCAGGGCCTTTTTCGAGCGGTTGGCCGTGGCCTGCCAGGACCCGCGCTTCAGCAAGGTGTGTGGGAGCGTCCGCTTCGACATCGGGGGCGGGGACCACCTGGAGCAGTGGCTGCTGATCATCGATCACGGCCACATGCGGGTGACGAGGAGCCCCGACCCCGCCACGACTGTCATCAGGGTGTCCGCGCAGGTCGCGGATGCGATGGCGCGCGGTGAGGTGAACGGCCTGGCGGCGATCACCCGGGGCGAGATCATGGTCGACGGTGACCTCGGTCTGGCGTTGCGGATCGGGCGGCTGTTTCCCCGGACACCCGATCCGCCCGCGCCGAACGGTTCGGAGACGGGACGGAGCTGATGAGGGACATCCCGGGCACGGTGGCGTGTATCGACGGGAACACGTTCATGGTGTCCGACGCCAGTGGCGACGTGGAGTCGTCGCCCGCCACCCCGGTCGGACTGTTCGCCGCCGACACACGCTTTCTGTCCCGCTGGGTGCTCACCGTCAACGGTGAGCGCCTGACCGCGCTGTCGGTGGACGACAGCCAGTACTACGAGGTCACGTTCTTCGTGGTGCCCGGTGGCGCGGTCGACTACGTGGAGGCCGACGTCTCGGCCATCCGGCGCAGGCGGATCGGGGCGGACCTCACCGAGTCGTTGACGATCTTCAATTACGGCGAGCAGGACGTCGAACTCGACGTACGGCTGGAGGTGGCGGGCGACTTCGCCGACATCTTCGAGATCAAGTTCGACATCGGCGACAAGGCCGGCAGTCACTACACCGAGGTTCGTCCGCACGAGTTGTGCCTGGGTTACCGGCGCGACACCTACCGGCGTGAGGTTGTCGTGTCGGCGAGTGAGCCGGTCGAGGTCGACCCGCACGGCCTTCGGTTCGCCGTCCGGGTACGCCCCGGCGAGCAGTGGTCGACGCGGCTGCAGGCCGTCCTGCGGGCGCTGCGGCCGGACGGCGTCGACCTGCGCTCCGCACTCCGGGTGCAACGGCCGGACGACTCCACCCTGCCGGCGAGCGTGCAGGCGTGGGTCGCGGCGGCACCGACACTGGACACCGAGAGCGTCGCCCTCCAGCAGGTGTACAACCGCAGCCTGGTGGACCTGGCGGCGCTGCGCTTCGCCCCGCTCTCGCTCGGCGGGGCGACCGTGCCGGCGGCCGGGCTGCCCTGGTTCATGACCCTGTTCGGCCGGGACAGTCTGCTGACCTGCCTGCAGACCCTGCCCGTCACACCGTCGTTGACCCCGCCGACGCTGCGGATCCTCGGCTCGCTGCAGGGCGCCCGGACCGACGACGTGCTGGAGGAGGACCCCGGCCGCATCCTGCACGAGTTGCGCTACGGGGAGTCGGCCGCGTTCGAGGAGCAGCCACACTCCCCCTACTACGGCACGGTGGACGCCTCGCCACTGTTCGTGGTGCTGCTCGACGAGTACGAGCGGTGGAGCGGCGACACGGCCCTGGTGACGGAGCTGGAGCAGGAAGCTCGCGCGGCTCTGGCGTGGATCGACCAGTACGCGGACCTGACCTCCACCGGCTACATCTGGTACGAGCGACGCAACCGCGCCACCGGCCTGGACAATCAGTGCTGGAAGGACTCGTGGGACAGCATCTCCTACGCCGACGGACGACTGCCCGGTTTCCCGAGGGCCACGTGCGAGACCCAGGGGTACGCCTACGACGCGAAGCTCCGCGGGGCGCGGCTGGCGCGTACGGTCTGGGGTGACCCCGACTTCGCCGACCGGCTGGAGCGTGAGGCGGCGGCGCTGTACGACCGTTTCAACCGGGATTTCTGGCTGGAGGACCGCGGCTACTACGCGCTCGCGCTCGATCACGACGGCACTCCGGTGGACAGCCTGTCCTCCAACATCGGGCATCTGCTGTGGAGCGGGATCGTGCCACCGGATCGGGCCGCGCGGGTCGTGGAGCACCTGATGGGTCCGGCGCTGTTCTCCGGCTGGGGGGTGCGCACGTTCGCCGAGGGGCAACGGCGGTACAACCCTCTCGGCTACCACAACGGCACGGTCTGGCCGTTCGACAACTCCTTCATCGCGTGGGGTCTGCGCCGTTACGGGTTCTACGGTGAGGCGGCCCGCATCGCGGAGGGCATCCTCTCCGCCGCCACCTACTTCCAGGGTCGGCTGCCTGAGGCGTTCGGCGGCTTCGACCGTGAGACCACCCGCTACCCGGTCCGGTACCCGACCGCCGGCAGCCCGCAGGCGTGGTCCAGCGGGGCGTGCATGCTGCTCATCCGCACCATGCTCGGCATCAATCCTCACGAGGACCACCTGGTCGTGGCCCCGGCGCTCCCGTCCACCTTCGGGCGGGTGGCGCTCCTGGACATCCCCGGCCGCTGGGGCAAGGCGGACGCGTTCGCCCGCTACCGTACCGATCAGTCATAGGAGCAGCTCGCCGCGAACTCCGGGAAATCGGAGCAGAATTCATTCTTGGAAGGTGTAATAATCGAGACGGGTTTCGTCGGCGAGCCGCTGACCAGGCAAGGAAGCTCCTCCGCACACGTAAGACAAACTTAAGGCTGGACGGGCAAAAAAGTGTTATCCGGAGCCGGCAACGCGGCGACCAGGAGACATTCGGACCACCCTCCTTAATTCTTCTTCCGCAGATTGATGCACGCTCCGGAACTGCTCATACTTCCTGTCGACAAGAGCTTTATCGTCGACTCGAAGGAAACCACTGGTAATGCGGACTCCCCCCGCGCATGTCGCACCGCCGGACCGGGCGCGCAAGCGTCGTCGCCTCACCCGCATCACGCTCGCCTCCGCGGTCGTTGCCGCGCTGGGCGGCAGCGGCGTCTACATTGCCGGCGCCCAGGCCGAGGAGGTCGCCGTTCCCGGCCGGGTCCAGGCGGAGGCCTTCGCGGCGCAGTCCGGGGCGCAGACCGAGGGCACCGGCGACGCCGACGGTGGCCGCAACGTCGGCTGGCTGGCCAGCGGCGACTGGCTGCGCTACGACGGCGTCGCGATCACCGGCACCGACCTGACGGCCCGGGTCGCCTCGCACAACGCCACCGGCGGCACGGTCGAGCTGCACCTCGGCTCGCAGACCGGCCAGCTGCTGGCCAGCTTCCCGATCACGCAGACCGGCGGCTGGCAGAAGTGGACGACCGTCACCGCGAAGGCGTCCGGTGCACCGGCCGGACCGCAGACCGTCTTCGCCGTCATGACGAGCACCTCGACATCGGACTTCGTGAACCTGAACTGGTTCACGTTCGGCCCCGCGACGGGCACGTCGCCGAGCGCGTCGGCCACGCCGAGCACGTCGGCCGTCCCGAGCGCCTCACCCACGCCGACTTCCACCCCCTCGACGTCCCCGCCGACGTCCGCGCCGGCCGGCGGCTGGGTGCCGGTCGACCAGGCCAAGTGGAGTAAGGAACTGGCCGCCTTCAACGCCATCAGGCCGAAGGCCGTGCCGCCGGGCACCACCCGGGTTCCCGAGTTCCACACCGACTGCGGCGTCGCGAACTCGGCCCCCGACGACCCGATCGTCCTGCCCGGCCTGTCGGGCGCCTCGCACATGCACACCTTCTTCGGCCCGAAGATCGACGCCTTCACCACGACGGACAAGCTGTTCTCGGCGGCGAACACCTGCAACGCCCCGGGAGACAAGAGCGCCTACTGGACCCCGGAGCTGCGCAAGGACGGCAAGCCCGTCCCGATCAAGAGCATGCGCATCTACTACGGCTCGCGGGTCAAGGACCCGTCGACCGTCAAGCCGTTCCCGCCGGGCCTGGTGGTGGTCGAGGGCGACGCCAAACGGCAGGTGGACACTCCGAAGAACGCCGGCGGCAACCAGTTCTGGTGCGCGGGCAGCGCCGAGATCGGCCGCAGCGCCGACGGCAACTGGCCGCGGTGCGCCCCGGGCGGCAACCTGATCTTCCAGCTCGTGTTCAAGGACTGCTGGGACGGCAAGAACATCGACTCGCCCGATCACAAGTCGCACATGGGCGACCCGGTCAACGGCGTCTGCACCGGCAAGTACCCGGTGGCGGTGCCGGACCTCTCCTTCATGGTCAACTACGAGTCGCTGGGCGGTGACGGCCTCAGCCTCTCCTCCGGCAAGCCGTCGTCCATGCACGGTGACTTCATGAACGCCTGGGAACCGGATCGCCTCGGTGACCTGGTGAAGTCCTGCCTCAACCAGAACGCCAAGTGCGGCATCGACACGACGTTCGCCGGCGGCTGACCACCGCCCCCGCAGCACCATCGTCGGACGGCCCCCACGCCTCAGCGTGGGGGCCGTCCGACGCGAGTCGCGCTGTCCCCGCACCCCACCGTCGAGCCCGTCACGGGTCTCGCGGGACAACCGGATACGAACGGCGACCTGACCGGTTCCTGACATGCCTGCGCCAGGGTGTACCGCGTCAACTACGCAACCCAGGAACGAGGCAATCATGGTGAGGTACCGCAGGCTGTCACTGGGAGTCGCCGCGGCCGTCGTGGTGCTGACCACCGGATGCTCCTCCGGCGGCGCGACGCCCGGTGCCCCCGACGTCGCCACGCTGGAGACATCGTCCGCCGCCGCGCCGGCTCCGAGTGCGTCGCCGACCGGGGAGGCCCCGAGGTTTCGACTCGACGACACCGAGTCGGACAGGGCCGCCAAGATGAAGCCGTACACCACCTGCATGAAGAGCCACGGCGTCGATGTGATGGCCATCCGGCAGAAGAAGGTCCCGGCCCCCGGCGACACCGTCACGCAGGCCGCCAACAAGGCGTGCGATCCCCTGTACCCTCGCCAGCCGTGGGAGAAGGACCCCACCAACCCGAAGGCGCGGGAATTCGTGTACGCCGTCGTAAAATGCCTGAAGGCCAAAAATGTCGACGTTGAGCCGTCGGCCGACGGGTTGAGCTACGGCTTCGCCGGATCCGACGATGACCCGGGTGCGGCCGGCGCCGGTCTTGATCTTGCCATCGCCTGCGAGCGGGACGTGGCGCAACACGCCACCTACTAGGAGGCTCGTGTGCCGCCACGCCCTCCAAACCGGGGCGGGCCCCATTGTGGAGGGTGAGCTGATAGGAAGAAGGTTCTCATCCCCACCCTCTGGGAGATAATCGTGGCGCCTTCCCCCCTGTCTCGCCGTTCACTGCTGGTCGCCGGTGGCGCCGTCGTCGCGCTCGGCGCGGCGGGGGCGAGCCCGTCCGCTGCCGCGCCCACACCGTCCGACGACTCGATCGGTACGCCGGCCGAGGCGCTGCGCAACCTGCTCGCCGGCAACCGGCGGTTCACCTCCGGGCACGGCCGGCACCCGCACCAGGGCCTGGCGGACCTGCACCGGCTCGCCGCCGGCCAGCACCCGTTCGCCATCACCGTCGGCTGCGCGGACTCCCGGGTGGCGCCGGAGGTGCTGTTCGACCAGGGGCTGGGTGACCTGTTCGACAACCGGGTCGCCGGCAACATCGTCGACGACCTGCTGCTGGGCAGCGTCGAGTTCGCCGTGGAGGAGTTCGGCAGCCTGCTGATCGTCGTCCTCGGGCATGAGCGCTGCGGCGCGATCACCGCCACCATCGACGCCATCCGCACCGGCGGCGAGGCACCCGGGCACATCGGCACCATCGTGGACAGCCTGCGCCCGGTGGTCGAATCGGTGCTGGACCAGCCCGGTGACCCGGTGGAGAACGCGGTCCGGGCCAACATCGCGGCCCAGGTGCGGGCCCTCTCGGCGCGCAGCTCCATCATCGCCGAAAAGGTGCACCAGGGCGCTCTGCGGGTGGTGGGCGCCCGCTACGACCTGGACAACGGGCGCGTGTCGCTGGTCGCCTGACGAGTCTCTACGGACCGGGTCGGTCGGGTTGGGGCGGTCGGGTCACTCCACCGTCCAGGCGATGGCGGGAGGGTGCACCCGGGCGCACAGCGGTCCGCCGCTGGCGTCGGTCAACCCGACCCGGCCGACCAGAGTCCCTGCGCCCTCGTGAGCGGCGCGCAGCAGTTCGGTCGGGACGTCGGTGAACATCAGCTTCGCCCTTCTGAAATTCGCGAAGTCGCCGTCGGTCACGGCGCCCCAGCTCAGGTAGAGAAACCGTGCGCCGGCGCGGCCGTGCACCCACGGGCCGCCGACGTCCAGTGCCCCGTCGATCTCCCGGCTGGACACCTCGATGTGCCAGGTCGCCGTCGCCGCGTCGGCGGGCACCCGATCGACGACCTCGGCCCTGCGTTGGACGCCGACGTGCACGTTGCCGAGCCGCAGCGCGTCGGCCTCGGCGCCGGCGCGTCGCCCGGGCAGGTCGCTGGCGTCGATCCGGATGCGCATACCGCCGACTCTAGTTACCTGGCCACCGGCCCTTCGCGGTGCCGGTCGACACCGGTCACGAGGGCAGCTTGCCGGCGGCTGCCCGGTACGTGCGCTCCTGTTCCCGGTGCCGCTCCTGCCACCGCGCGTGCAGGGGCCACGATGACCGGGAGCGGTCGATGGATCCCGGCCCGCCACGGTCGACACACAGCAAAGGCAGGGAGATGTCACTCCCTGCCACTTCTAACGTATATCGCACCGGGGGGCTTGCCGCAAGACCCGGGGTGTGCCGCAGAATCGGCGGCCGTACCAGCACCGATCAGGCACATGGGGGGCACGACGTGGGTGTGTTGTCGATGCACGGGGGCCGCGGCGACCTCGAACCGCTGGTGGATCTCCGGGAGGTTGACGAGACGCACATCGCGGTCGTCGGCGGCAAGGCCGCGCAGCTGGGCGGGCTGTCGCGGATCGAGGGCATCCGCGTGCCGGCGGGGTTCGTCGTGACGACGGCCGCCTTCCGGCGGATCATGGCGCAGGCGCCGTCGATCGACGAGCGGCTCGATCGGTTGTCGCGCCTGAACCCGGATGACCGGGAGGCGATCCGCACGCTCAGCGCGCAGGTCCGCATGGCCATCGAGGAGACCGCCATCCCGGTCGATCTGGCGGCGGCGATCACCCGCGCGCTCGTCCGGTTCGGCGAGCAGAACGCCTACGCCGTGCGGTCCAGCGCGACGGCGGAGGACATGCCGACGGCCTCCTTCGCGGGCCAGCAGGACACGTACCTCAACGTCGTGGGACCGGCGGCGGTCCTGGAGCACGTCAGCCGGTGCTGGGCGTCGCTGTTCACCGAGCGGGCGGTGACGTACCGCCTGCGCAACGGCTTCGACCACCGCACGGTCCACATGGCTGTCGTCGTACAGAAGATGGTTTTTCCGGACTCGGCCGGCGTCCTGTTCACGGCCGACCCGGTGACGGGCAACCGGAAGGTGGCCACCGTGGACGCCGTCTTCGGGCTCGGCGAGGCCCTGGTCTCCGGTCTGGTGAACCCGGACGTCTTCGCGGTGCGCGACGGCGAGGTCATCGCCAGGGCGGTCGCCGCCCCGGAGCAGCAGCCGGCGCTGACGGATGAGCAGGTCGTGCGGCTCGTGCGGGTGGGACGGCGGATCGAGGCGCATGTCGGCCGCCCGCAGGACATCGAGTGGTGCCTGGTCGACGACGACTTCCAGATCGTGCAGAGCCGACCGATCACCACGCTGTTCCCCATCCCGGCGGCCGACGACGGGGAGAACCACGTCTACCTCTCCGTCGGTCACCAGCAGATGATGACCGACGCGATGAAGCCGCTGGGGCTCTCCATGTGGCAGCTGACGGCCATGGCGCCGATGCTCGAGGCGGGCGGGAGGCTGTTCGTCGACTCCACCCGGCTCCTGGCATCACCCGCGAGCCGCGCCGGCTTCCTGGACCTGGTCGGACGCTCGGATCCGCTGATCAGGGACGCGCTGGAGACCGTCCTGGACCGTCGCGACTTCGTTCCGACGCTCCCGGACGGTGGTGGTCCCGCCGGTCCGACGGTCGGCGGCGCGTCCGCCCCGATCGAGGCCGATCCGGCCATCGTCGCCGAGCTGATCGAGCGCAGCCAGGAGTCCCTCGAGGCCCTGCGGCGCGACATCGCGACGGTGACCGGACCGGCGCTGTTCGACTTCCTGCTGGAGGCTTTCCAGGAGCACAAGCGGATCCTCCGTGACCCGTTGAGCATCAGGGCGATCATGGCGGGGATGGAGTCCACCTGGTGGCTCAACGACCGGCTGTGGGAGTGGCTGGGCGAGCGGAACGCGGCCGACACCCTCACGCTGTCCGCCCCCGGCAACATCACGTCGGAG
The DNA here is from genome assembly GCF_029626045.1 of Micromonospora sp. WMMD710. Taxonomy (NCBI): domain Bacteria; kingdom Bacillati; phylum Actinomycetota; class Actinomycetes; order Micromonosporales; family Micromonosporaceae; genus Micromonospora; species Micromonospora sp. WMMD710. The sequence goes on from NZ_JARUBD010000001.1 coordinate 2,162,125, forward strand.
ATGGGCCTCGCGCTGCTCGACGTCGCGGACGTGATCCGCCCGCATCCGGAGGTGGTGGCGTACCTGCAGGGCGTGGTGGACGACGGTTTCCTGGACGAGCTGCCGAAGCTCCCCGGCGGGACCGCGGCGCGCGACGCCATCGAGAGCTACCTCGACCGGTACGGCATGCGCTGCGTCGGCGAGATCGACATCACGAGGCCCCGCTGGAGTGAACGCCCCAGCACGCTCGTGCCCGTCCTCCTCGACAACATCAAGCTCTTCGAGCCGGGCGCCGCCGAGCGGCGCTTCGCGCAGGGACGGCAGGACGCGCAGGACAAGGCACGGGAGGTGCTGACGCGCCTGCGGGCGCTGCCGGACGGGGAGCGGAAGGCCGCCGAGACGACGCGCATGATCGAGCAGGTCCGGACCTTCATCGGCTACCGGGAGTACCCGAAGTACGGCATCATCAGCCGGTACTTCGTCTACAAGCAGGCCCTCCTCGCGGAGGCCGAACGCCTCGTACGGGCCGACGTGCTCGCCGACGCCGACGACGTCTTCTACCTCACGTTCGGCGAGTTCCACGAGGTCGTGCGCACACACCAGGTGGATGCCGACCTGATCCGGCGGCGCAAGGACGCGTTCCGGTCGTACCAGGCGCTCACGCCACCTCGGGTGCTGACCTCCGATGGGGAGGCCCTCAACGGGGCGTACCGCCGCGACGACGTGCCGGCCGGCGCCCTGATCGGCCTGCCGGTGTCGGCCGGGACCGTGGAGGGGCGCGCCCGCGTCATCCTGGACATGGCCCAGGCCGATCTCGAACCGGGTGACATCCTCGTCACGGCCCACACGGATCCGAGCTGGACGCCCCTCTTCGTCGCCGTCGCCGGCCTGGTGACGGAGGTCGGAGGATTGATGACGCACGGCGCGGTGATCGCACGGGAGTACGGCCTGCCGGCCGTGGTCAGCGTCGTCGACGCCACCCGGCTGATTCGCGACGGGCAGCGGATCCGCGTGCACGGCGGCGACGGGTACGTCGAGATTCTGTCCTGATTGCGACCGTGCCGGGCGGACGGCCGTTCGGTCCGGAGGTGGACGCCTTCGAGCAGGCCGCCGGCCGGTCAGTCGTGACGCCTTGGACGCCTCGGTGGCGAACCGTCGCAGGGCGGACCCACTGTGCTGTCGCCGCCGGTGGCGGCCAGCGTGGTCAGGTCTCGCCCGAACACGGTCAGGATCTCCTCTGTCGACGACTCCCCGGACACCGCGGCCTGCACCATGTCCGCCGCCATCGCGTCGCCGACCTTTCACCGACTCGCAGAGCTGCCTGTCGCTCGTGGCCCCAGGCGTGCCTGTGGAAGCAGGCGTCGGGGGTCCGGCGGTCGTCGCCGCATCGACGGTTGACAGCTACTGGAGACTCTGCACTGCCGAGGCCGTCGAGGATCAGCCCGAGCCCTGGGTCCGCCCACCCAGGCCGAGGGCCGATCAGGGCACGCAGCCGGGCCCGAGTGCCGTGAACCGCTCGGCCCATCTATGCGTTTGATGCATGACGGCAGCGTGTCCCACAGACGGGAGGCACCTGATGTTCCCGAATCAACAGCAGATCGATCGACAGTACACCGAAAATCTGCACAAGCTCTGCAAAATAATTTTTGCTGCGACAAAGGATTGCGTGCCCGTGGGCGCGGGGAATCAGAAGGCTGACCTGGCGGCGTCGCGAGGCCGCAGCGCCTACCTGACGTACCTGGCCCAGACGAGTTTGATTGGCAGTCGCGTCACGAATCTGACGGATTACGTCGGGGCGCGGGCGGCGGCCGCGCACGGAACAGGAGCGGGCAACTGCGAAGACCAGGCGGCCGTCGCGTTCTCTATCGCAAACACGCTCGCTTACAATGCTAGGCAGAAAGACGAGATTCATCCTCAGGTCCAGATCGCTTTCGTTTCGGTACCTGGGCATCGGTTCACGATTGTTGGCATAAAGGACAACCGCGACCACCAGTTCGTGGTGGATACCTGGCTAAAAGGGTCTCGAGTGGTGACTGCTGGCGAATACAAGAACAGCCCGTTGGACACGGCGACGTATCAGTGGCACACCGCCGACGGCAGGAACCTGGCAGCGGATGCGGTAAGCCGCGGCCTGGTCAACCCGCAGGCGTTCAGCAAGGTGCACAAGAACCTCAAGATGCACCCTGCCACCCTGGCGAGCTTCGTGAGCCCTCAGACACATGACGAGCACATGCCCGCCCCTACCGCCCCCCGGCCAGCAGCCGCCGCCCCCCAGCATGGGTACGTCCCGATGAGGGGTGGGAGCTTCTCCCACGTCACCACACCTGCTGCCGCTGCCACCCCTTCTCACGCAAACCCTTACGCTGCTCACGCCGCCCCTCCCGCAGGGCCTTTCTACCCGTATGGTCCCGCCGCCGGCGCCTATGGCCCTCCCGTCGGTTCTGCTCCTCACGCCGCCGGCGCGTACGGCGCTCCCGCCGGTTATGTCCCTCCCGCCGCCGGCGCTTACAGTGTCCGCGCCGGCTATGGCCCTCCCGCCGGCGGCGCTTACAGTTATGGCGCTGGAACGTCCACCTATGGCGCTGGAGCGTCGACTTTTCGGCACTGAAGATCGCCGGTTGTCCATGTGCAAGGGCCTGCGGCGGCGGCGAAGGTGAGCATGTTCGCCAGCGCCACGACGATGACCGCGACGCCGACCTGGATGGCGAGTACGACCCAGTCCCAACGCAGCACGTTCCCGGAAACCCCGCACCCGGCACCGAAGCCCGGGATCACCGGTCCTTGCGCAGCAGGACGGTCAGGGCCTCTCCGTCGGCCGTGCCGAAGGTGCCGTCGGTGGGATGTCCCAGCGCGGCGCCGAGGGTACGCACGTGCAGATCGACCACCGCCTCCACCAGGTCGGCCAGCACGGACACCGTGCTGCGACCCCGTCGCCAACCCACCACGCACAGCCCGAGGCCGAGGACCACCGCGGGCCACCACAGCAGACCGAGCGCCAGATACAGCAGCCCCCAGCCCACCCGTCGGGCGGCGGCGGCGAAGTCGGCCTGCGCGAGGGCGAGCGGGTCCCGGGTCTCCTCGGGCAGCAGCAACCACAGTCGGGGCCAGGCGGCGGCGAGGTCCAGGCCGTAGCGGGCACGCACCCGTACCGCCGTGGCGAGCATGCGGTCACCGATCCACGTCGGCCGGTCCGGTTCGGTCAACGCGATCCGGTCGCAGGCGCGGGCGAGCGCCTGGGTGTCCGGCAGCGGTCCGGCGGCGTCGCCGGATCGCAACCGCCGTGCCTTGTCCCGCAGGGCGGTCTCGTACCGGTCCATGGCGGCGTTCCACCGGCGCCGCCGCCGGCGGGTCACGGCATCGCCGACCCGACCCCAGTCCTGGGTCCAGAAGGCCACGACCAGGCGTTCCAGGCTCTGGGCGGCCATCGCGGCGACGACGCTGGCCACCACGACACCGAGCACGATCAGCAGCGCGGAACCGGTGCCCCGTGCCGGCGCCCCGAGGGCGAGCCGCTCCACCTCCTGCCGCAGCAGCCGCAGGTCCCACCAGTGGGCGTGCCCGAGCCGCACCGCCGCGGCGGCCACCGCCACGAACACCACCCCGGGCAGCGCCAGTCCGGCGAGCCACCGCTCGGCCAGTTTCCCACCGAGCGAGGCGATGAGGGCATTCACCGGTCCATCCGAAACGCCGGCAGCGGGCAGTCCCACACGGCGCAGCGCGGCGGCGGGCCGGCGTCCGGCCGCGGGATCTCCACCCGGTCGCACAGGTCGCCGGGGCACACCTGGACCACTTCCGGGCGGCGGCCGCGAACGCCAGCCAGCGGCAGGTAGCGGTGCCCCCGGGCGGGTGTGTCACCACCGACCAGCCCTCTGGCGCGCATCAACTCGGTCACCTCGGCGAGCACCACGTCCACGCTCTGGTCGGACAGCGAGGTGTCCCGCAGTCGCGTCAGGGCCTGGGCCGGCTCCGGCCCGAGCAGGTCACCCACCTGCGCGATGTCCGCGCAGATCCGGGCCAGCCGGGCCGCCCGGTCATCGTCGAGTCGCCTGTCCGGCACCGATTGACTCACCGGCCGATTATCTCCTGTCGATGTCGGCGCGCGACTGGCAGGCTGGGGAGCGTCGCGGACGGGGAGGTGCGCCGGTGAGTCGCTGTGCGAGGGAGACGGTCGAGCACTGGCGTCGTGCCGCGGCCGGGCAGCCGCGCGGCGACCGGCGATGGGCCGAGGCCCAGGTGGAGCTGGGGGCCGCGCTGCTCCACAGGTACGGGGCGGACCACGCGCGGGAGGACCTGATCGAGGCCACCGTCGTGCTGGAGGCCGCGATCCGCACCATGGCCGACTCCTTTCTGGCTGAGGAGTTGGGTACGCCGCACGGCGTCCTCGCGCTGGCCACGTACACCGATGTGCTGCTGGCCAGAGCCCGGGTGGAGAACGAACCGCAGCTGCTGGACATCGCCGAGCGATATCTGCAGTTCGCCGAGGACGCCTCGGCCGACCTCGCCACCAGCGCGTTGCTGAGGCTCAAGACCTGCCAGGTCTATCGGGTCCGGCACGACTTCGACGGCTCGGTCGACACGCTCTACCGGCTCACGGCCATCGCCAAGCTGGCCGAGCGGTGGATCAGCGAGGAGAATCGGCCCGCGTTGCGCGGCATCCACGCGGAGGCGCTGTTGCGTGCGTACCAGCTCACCGGGGTGGAGGACTACGTCGACGAGGCGTTGGAACTGGTGTCCTCGGTGGACGCGACCGGGCCCAACCAGGACCAGATCGTCGTGCTGCGAGCACGTTGCCTGCTGGCCAGGGCGGCCGGGACCACCCACACCGCCGATGCCGAACGGGCCGTCGCCGTGCTGCGGGAACACACCCCGCAGAGCAACGCCCCGCGGTTCCTGACCGGGCAGACGTTGCTCACCCTGGTCGACCGCACCGGCCGCGTCGAGATGCTCGGCCAGGCGTGGCAGGAGTTCGCCGCCGTGCTGAACACCGTGCCCGAGCGGCATCCGGACCATCGGACGGCGCTCGCCAGCCTCTCCACCGTCGGCATGAAGACGCACCAGCTGACCGGCGACATCTCCGCTCTGGAGACGGCTGTCGGCCTGCTGCGCCGGGCGCTCGCGCTGTCCGTACGCGGCGAGGCCAACCACGCGTTGTACCTGGACCAGTTGGGCTACAGCCTTCGGTTGCTCTACGACGCCACCGGTGAGCCCGCCTACGTGGAGGAGGCGCTCGACCTGCTGCGCAGGGCGCTGGACGCCCTGCCCGCGCGCGATCCGCAGCGTGTCGAGACCGGGTTGTCCATCGCCCAGGCGTTGCGGGCGACCTACCTGCGTACCGGTGAGCCGGCCCTGCTGACCGAGGCCGCCGAACGGGCGCTCGCCGCCGGCCGCACCGAGTCCGGCGCCGTGCCGGTCCGGATCCAGGCGTTCGACAAGGCGGCCTACTCGCTGACCGCGCTGAACCGGTGGAAGGAGGCGACGGATGCCTTCGACGAGGCCATCACGTTGCTGCCGCGGCTGGCCTCCCGCGGGCGTACCCGGCACGACCAGTACGCCGACCTCGGCTCGACGGCCGGGATGGCGGCGACCGCCGCCTCCTGCGCGATCGGCGCCGGGCAGCCGGAGCGGGCCCTGGAGCTGCTGGAGCGGGGCCGGGGCCTGCTGCTGCACCAACGGTTGACGGCGGACGGCGAGTGGGCGGCGCTCCAGCGTGCCGACGGGCGCCTGGCGGCCGACTTCCAACGGATGCGCCGGGACTTCGAGGCGCCCGTCCCCGAATCGCCCCGCCCCACCACCTTCGGCCGGGACCGGGAGACCGAGTGGAACGTGCTGCTGGCGACGATCCGGAAGCTGCCCGGCCTGGGCGACTTCCTGCGTCCGCCCAGCGCCCGGCAGCTGCTCGACCAGGTCGACGGGACCGTCATCGTGCCGATCGCGAGCGAGTTGCGCTGCGACGCGCTCATCCTGCGCCAGCACCGGGTGACGGTGCTGCCGCTGCCGGATCTGTCGCTGGCCGACGCGATGACGCAGCTGCGGTTACTCCAGGAGGCCACCACCACGGCCTACGATCCGGCGGCGGACGCGCGCAGCCGGCTGCGCGCCCAGTCGGAGCTCGGCGGCGTACTCGATTGGTTGTGGAATGCCCTCGTCGGGCCGGTGCTGGACCGGCTCGACGCGCCGGGGGTGGCCGGGGAGCTGCCGCGCGTCTGGTGGTGCCCGGTCGGCCCGCTGGCGTTCTTCCCCCTGCACGCCGCGCAGGCCGACGCCGCCCGGTCGGCCCTCGACCGGGTGGTCTCCTCCTACACCCCGACCGTGACCGCGCTCGCCCGCAAACGCACCGCAGCGCGGCCGTCCCGGCCGGACGCCCGGTCCTGCGTGGTGGCGATGCGCGCCACCCCCGGCGGCCCGGGGGCGTTGCCCAGCGCCGAACGTGAGGCCGAGTCGGCGGCGCGGGCGCTGCCCCAGCCGTGGCTCGGGCTGGACGCGACGGCCACCCGGCAACAGGTCCTGGACCGGTTGGCCGACTCGGCCTACGCGCACTTCGCCTGCCACGCGGTGGCCGAACCGCACGACCCGGCGCAGGGCCGGCTCCTCGTACACGATCATCAGGACAGCCCACTCACCGTGACCGACGTGTCCCAGCTGGACCTGGACGCGGAGTTCGCCTTCCTGTCGGCCTGCGCGACCGCCCAGGCCCCGTTGACGCTGGTCGACGAGTCGCTGCACATCACCGGCGCCTTCCAGCTCGCCGGGTTCCGGCATGTCATCGGCACCCTGTGGGAGGTCGACGACGCGGTCTCCCTCGCCCTGACCACCGCCTTCTACGCGCACGCCGACCCTACCGGGTCGGCGGCGTACGCGCTGCACTCGGCCGTGCGGGGGCTCCGGGACCGCTACCCGCTGGCGCCGACGCTGTGGGCGGCGCACATCCACACCGGCGGCTGAGCGACACCCGTCGGTGTCAGCGGGTGCGCCGGACCAGCGCCCGGGCCTTCTCCGTGTCGGGATGAGTCGGGCCGTGCGCGCGTTCGCAGCCGGCCAGCGCGGCCCGCGCCTCCCGGCCCGCCCGCCGGTCGCCCGCCTCGACCAGCAGCAGGGCGAAGAGCGTCCGCATCTCCAGGGTCGCGGGATGGTCGACTCCTCGGCCCCGTTCACTGTCCGGCAGCGTGTCGGCCAGCAACCGGATCGCCTCGTCCCGCCGGCCCACCCCAGCGAGGGCTCTGGCCAGGGAGTGCCGGGCGTGCAGGGACACCCCGTCGGTGGTGCTCAGGGCGCGCCCGGCGTCGTCGGCCAGCGACCGGGCCGCGTCGAGGGCCTCGGCGGCCCGACCGGAGTCGAGCAGGACGACCAGCAGGTTGCTGCGGGCCTGCAGCGACACCGGGTTGGTGGGGCCCAACGTCCTGGTCAACCGCCGGACCACGTCCCGCAGGGCACGCTCGGCCTGCTGGCTGTGGCCCTGCAGATGCTGGATGCCGGCCAGTTTCATCTGGCAGGCCAGAGTGTCGGTGTCGTTCCTGCCCAGCGTCCGCGCCATGCCGTCGGCGACCCGCCGCAGCAGGGGCTCGGCCTCGTCGAGCCGACCCAGCTCGATCAGCAGCCAGCCGAGGTTGTTGCCGCTACGCAGCGTCTCGGCGTCCGCGTCGCCCAGCACCCGACGCCGCGCCTCGTAGACGTCTCGTTGCACCCGTTGCGCCTCGGCGTGGGAGCCGCGCTGCCACAGCGCGAAGGCCAGGCTGTGCTTGCTGCGCAGGGTGTCCGGATGTTCGGACCCGAGCGCCGAGCTGCGCAACCCGACGACCACCTGATAGACGGCCACGGCCTCGTCGATGTCGTTGGTGCGCATCAGCTCCTGCGCGTAGCGGGTCCCCGCCTCCAGCGTCCGCGCGTCGGTCGCGCCGTACTGGTCGTGGAAGGCGTGGTACTGCAACCCGAAGGCGGTCGGACCGCCGATCGTCGTGCTGACCGGGCGACGACCGCCCCCGGAGACGGTGATCTCGATGACCGGCCCCGGCGACGTCGATTCGCGCGGCGGCTCGTCGTCGCGTTTACGGCTGCGGTTGAACCATCTGCCCACTGTGCGCACCTCCTGCGCTGTCGACGACCTCACGGCCCGTCACGGACAGCAGACTACGCGTCAACGGCCATCAATGGGTGAGGCCGACCACCGTCCCACACCGGCCTGACCCTCGACGACTCAACCTGACCATCCAAGATCTCTGCCGCTGGTCGCCTGAGCCTTCGACCCGTGCAGGGTCGGAGGCTCAGGCGACGCGGCGACGACAGCCGGAGCCGCCCGACGCACATCATCGAGCCAGTGGTCGGGCGTCTCGGCGATCCGTTGTCGCCGGTCGGTCAGCTCGTCGACGCAGCGAGAGACTGCTCGACCGCAGCGGCGATTTCGGCAAGTGCGTCGTGGCGTGCGTACTCATCGCTGAGTTCACCGGCGCGTTTGCGGTACCGCGGGTCGTCGAGCACCGTTTCGACCGCCGACCTGATGGCTGCCTCGTCGGGACGTGACGTCGCCAGATTGATGGCTGCGCCGGCCCAGGCGACGCGGGCGGTGACCTCGGTCTTGTCCTCGCTCTGCCCGGCGAGCACAAGCGGGACGCCGTGCACGAGTGCCTGCTGCACCCCGCCATAGCCGCCGTTGTGCACGAGGAGGTCGACGTGCGGCAGCAGGAGGTCGAAGTCGATGAACGGGGTTGTCCGCGCGTTGTCCGGAACGTCGGAGAGGGCCGCGTCTCGCCCGGTCGCCACGACCACCAACACATCGAGGTCGGCCAGGGCTTTCATGGTCGGCTCGATCAGCTCACCGAAGTCGCGGTTCGCCTGCGTCCCTTGCGACACCGCGATCACTGGACGTGCACTGTGGACGACGTCCTCCCACCACACCGGCGGTGGCCCATGGTCACGGCGAGCCCCGATGGGCAGTGCGCCCACAAAGTGCAGACTTGCGGGCGCATCGCTACGGGGGTACTCAATTCCCTCGATGGAAAGCTGCAGGTACCGACCAGGAAGGGTCACTACGCCGTCGAGGATGAACGGCGGTGGATGTGCCGCGCCGAGGCCGCGTAGCACCTCGTCCACGCCGCGTTGGGTGTGTGGTAGCCCGCTGTCTCGAAAGACGCGGTTCAGTTCCTGGTTGCGCCGCCGGCCTCGCGGGGAGGTGTCCGGAGGCAGACCTGAACGGAACGGCGCCGTGTCGACGCTGGTCATGGTGATCGGCAGGACGCCGATCCCCAGTACGGGAACCCGCCTGGCCACCGGCGCCCCGAGCAGTGCCGGCCACATACCCATAAACATGGTCTCCTGCAATACCACGACAGGCAGGCTTCCGGCCTTGGCTATCTCGTTCTGCATGGTGTGGTGCTGTGCCGCGAGGGTCTCGACGAAGACGTGGGACATGGCGAGGTCGAACGCCTCGTCCCGTGGCAGGGCGAGGAGTTCGGGGTGCCGTTGATGCAGGGTTCGGGAATCGACGTCCGCCGCGCCAGAAAGCGGGGCGAAGTGGACGCCGTCGCGTTCGACGCCGTCGCGGTACGCGGAGCCGGTCACGAAGGTCACGTCGTGACCCCGTCGGACGAGGTCGGCGGCGATGGCTCGCATCGGAACGATGTGGCCGTAGGACGGGTGCGCGCCGACGATGACCTTACCCACTGGCCACGCTCCTATGATCGCCGGTCAGGGCACAGCGCATATTGATAAAAAACAATTTCTTCATGGAGGTCGCCTCCTCGGTCAGCCAGCCTGCGGGATGCCGTTGGCCGGGGGTGCCGCGCGAGGAGTGTCGTACTCGGTCACGGGAGCGTCCGCCTCATCCGTCTGGTAGGTGGGGCCGAAATAGGCCTGCACTCCGTTGGTGACCCTGGTGAACCGCTCACCGCCGTATCCCGAGTGGTCGGTCGGCGAGTGCCGCAACGGCGCGAGGCCCGGCCCCTGGTAACCGCCCCGCTCGACCGCCTTGATCAGCGATTCGCGGGTGAGGTCCCGGCCGGCGGCGAGCAACTCCTGGACGAACAGATAACCGATCGACATGCCGAAGATCGCATTGCCATCCAACGGCGCACCACCGTTGTACTCCCTGTTGACCTTCGTGAAGAGCTGGATCCAGGGGTCGGCGGTCTCGGTGTAGAGCGGCAGGTAGTTGAGCCCGACGAGGCCTTCGGTGAGCTTCGCGTCAGCACCGAGCTGCTTGGCCAGCGTCTGGTAGTCGCCGCCGGTGTTGAACACCAGGAAGCTCGGAGTGAAGCTGAGCTGCTTGGCGACGCTGAGCGAGCGAGCGGTGAAGCCCGGGATGGTGGCGAGCACCACCACCTGGCAGCCTTCCTGCTTGAAGCTGCTGATCTGCGGCTCGACGTTGGTGTTGCTCGTGACGTACGTCCGTTTGACGGCCACCGCGCCGAGGACCTTCTCCAGCCCGGCGAGACCGTCGCGGCCGAAATCGTCCTCCTGGCCGAGGAAACACACCTTCTGCCCCTGGTACTGGGACTTGATGTGGGCGCCGAGCACCTTGCCCTCCACGACGTAGTCGGGTTGGAAGGCGAAGGTGTTCGGATACTTGGTGGGCTGATCCCAGTTGCGGGTGCCGGAGGCGGGGAACAGGTCCGGTACGCGGTTGCTGTTGAGGAAGTCCAACACCGAGGTGTGGGTCGGGGTGCCCAGTCCGTTGAGGATGGCGAACACCCGGTCCTGCAGGACCAGTTGCCGCACCACCTGCTGCGTGTTCGCGGGGTTGTAGCCGTCATCCTTGATCTTGTAGGTGATTTTGCGACCGTGCACACCACCCTGCGCGTTGACGTAGTCGAAGTACGCGCGCGTGGCGGGGGCGATCGTGGAATAGCCAGCCGCGGCCGGACCGGTCAACGGGGTGTGCGTGCCGACCACCACCTCGGTGTCGGTCACCCCGGGCACCGCGGCGGACCCACCTGATCCGTCCGCGCCACAGGCAGCCGTCCCCACCAGTATCAACGCCGCTGCGGCCGCAGCCGACACCCGCCTGACAGTCAACATGATCAACCTCTTTCTCCGCCCGTCGCCGGCCGGTGCTCGCATTGGTAACGATGGTGTTAGGGGGTCTCCACCCTGGGGTTGGGCCGTCGCGCCCGCCACCGCTCGGCCGCGGCCCGCACGACGCGTCGTTGCAGCCCGCTCACCCCGGTGGGCGCGACGGCCATGACCGTGATGAGCATCAGTCCGAACGCCGCCGTCGGCAGGTTGCCCTCCCAGCGCTGCGCCTCGCCGGGTGGGAACGAGAACAGTCCCGTGACCGACTGGGCGAGGTCGGGCAGGGCAACCAGGAGCAGCGCTCCCCAGATCGCACCCGTCAGGCTGTCCAGGCCACCGATCACGACCGCCATGAGCAGGAACACGGAGAGCGTGAGCGGGTACGAGCCGGGCGAGGCGACCTGCGTCAGGACCGCCAACAGAGCACCACCGAGGGCGGCGCATCCGGCGCTGACGGTGAACGTGACAACGCGGGTACGGGCCACGTCGATCCCACTCAGGCTGGCCGCGACCTCGTGGTCTCGTACGGCCCGCATGTCGCGGCCCAGGCGGCTGTGGACGAGATTGGTGAGCAGCAGAATGGTGGGGAGGGTGATCGTCCAGGCCAGCCAGACCTGCCAACGCTCGTACGGGATTGTCGCACCGAGGGCGAGTGGCGGCTGGGCGGCCTGCACCGGCAACCCCTGCTCACCACCGAAGAGGGCGTCGAAGGTGGTCGCCAACGACGGGACGATCACCGCCACGCCAAGCGTGAGTCCGGCGAGGTGTGGCCCCTGCAACCGGGCGGCGGCGAGCCCGATCACGGCACCGGCGGCGACGCCGACCGCCAGCGCGCCGAGCAGCGTCGCCACCAGGATCCAACCGGCGGCCAGCTGACGTCCGCCGAACGCGTCCTGGATCAGCGCCACGGTGTACGCGCCGCTGGCCATCAGCGCTCCGTGCCCGAGGGAGAGTTGACCGTTGAGCCCGGTGAGGACGGTGAGGCCGGCGGTGGCGCAGAGATAGGCGGCGATGGTGGCGAACTGGAAATTGCGGAACGGATCCAGAACCTGACTGGCGATGAGCACCAGCAGAGCGGCCAGCGCCGTGAGCAGGACGCGACCCAGTGGGCTCGTTCGAAGGAGCATGTTCATACCCGCCTCACCTTGGCCCTGGTGATCAGCCCTTCCGGCCTGACGAGCAGCACCGCCAGTAGCAGGAGCAGGGTGGCCAGTGGGCTGAGGTCACCACCGAGATATCCCGAGACGTACGACAGCGTCAGACCGACGGCCAGCCCGCCGACGACCACGCCGGGTGGGCTGTCCAGCCCACCGATGACCGCTGCGGTGAACGAGGCGACGAAGACCAGGTCCATGGCGTGCGGATGGAGCGCCAGCTCGGTTGGAACGACAAGCATGCCGGCGATGGCGCCCAGGCCCGCGGCCAGCGCCCAGCCGAGGGTGAGCATCCCGCCGACGTTGACACCGAGCAGCCGCGACACCTCGGGGGCGAACGCTCCGGCCCGCATCCGCAACCCGACCGGCGTACGGCCGAACAGCCAGGCAAGCGCCGCGACGGCGGCGGCCACCGTACCGATGACGAACAGATCGAACGGCGAGAGCAGCACGAACTCACCGACGGTGATCGCCGTACGGTCGAACGGGGCGGGTGTCGGCAGGTACTCGTTGCCGTAGGCGATGCCGAGCACCGCTTGGATGATGAGCACCAACCCGAGCGCGATGATCACGGAGTTCAGGTGCGACGCCGTCCCGGCGGCCAGGCGCATCACGCAGAAGTCCACCGCCGCGCCCAGAACGAGCCCCGATGCCACGGCCGCGCCGAATCCGGCCCAGTACGAACCGGTCGCCGCGGTCACGCTGTGCGCGACGTAGACGCAGGCCACCGCCATCGCGCCCTGGGCGAAGTTGACGACTCGGGCGGCCCGCCAGATCAGGACGAGCGCCAGCGCGAAGGCCGCGTAGGCCGTCCCTCTCGCGAGGCCGTCCAATGTCAGAAACACGAACCGTTCCAACAACATCCCTTTCCGGGCCGGGTGCGCGAAGCGTCGGCGGGTCAGAACCCGAGGTAGAGCTGACGAAGGTGCGGGTTGTCACGCAGGTCTTTCGCGGGGGCCGTGAAGACCAGTTGCCCCTGCGACATGACGATGCCCCGGTCGGCGACCGACAGCGCACCGCGCAGGCTCTGTTCAGCCAGGAGTACAGCCACGGCGGACTCGTCGCGAAGCCGACGCAGGAGGGCCATGGTCTGTGCGACGGCCTTTGGCGCCAGGCCGAGTGACGGTTCGTCGAGGAGTAGGAGCCGGGGCCGACCGACGAGCGCTCGTCCCAGGGCCAGCATTTGACGCTCGCCGCCGGAGAGCTGATGCCCCGCGTGTCGCCGCCGCAGGGCCAGTGGCTCGAACATCTCGTAGACCTCGGCAACAGCCCGGCGGGCGTCGGCGCGGTCCCGGCGCCACAGGCCGCCGAGGCGGAGGTTTTCGTCGACGGTCAGCTCGGCGACCACGCCGTGGCCCTGTGGGACGTGCGCGAGGCCGTGCCGGACGCGCCGCTCGACCGGCACCTCCCGCAGGTCCACGTCGTCGAAGCGCAGCTCACCGGCGGCGGGGCGGATCAGGCCCGACAGCGCGCGCATCAGGGTGGTCTTGCCGGCGCCGTTGGCGCCGACGACGGCGGTGATGCTGCCCGGTTCGACATCGAAGCTGACGGAGCGCAGAACGGGCGCGGCATTACCGTAGCCGGCCACGAGGTCGCGCACGGTCAACAGGGGTGCGCCGCTCATGCGGCTGCTTCGACGGTGGCGCCCAGGTAAGCCTCGGCGACTCTCGGATCGTCGCCCACCTGATCGGGTGTGCCGGTGATGAGCACTCGACCGAAGTTGAGGACGACGACCTCGTCGCACACTCCCATCACCAGATCCATGTGGTGTTCCACGAGGAGGACGGAGCAGGGATGGTCGGCCCGTCGCGGCAGGTCTTGGATCAGCGTGCTGAGCTTGTCGATGTCTTCGGGGCCGAGTCCGCCGGCCGGCTCGTCGAGTAGCAGCAGTCGTGGACGTGCCGCCAGCGCCCGGGCCAGTGCCACCCGCTGACGAATGGCGTAGGGCAGCGACGGCGGCGATGCGTCGGCGAACCCGCTGAGGCCGAGTTCGTCCAGGACCTCCCGCGCGTGATCGCGTAGTCGCCGCTCGTCGCGCCCACTCCTGGGCAGCCCGAACAGGGCGGAGGCGAAGCCCGCACGAGCCCGGTTCGTCGCGCCGGCCATAACGTTCTCCAGCACGCTGAGCCCGTCGAAGAGGCCAACGTCCTGCAGGGTGCGGGCGACACCGAGCCGGGTGAGCTGGTGTGGGCGCAGCCGTCGAAGGGCGCGCCCGTCCATGAGCAGCCGCCCGGTGTCGGGCCGCAGCAGCCCACAGATGACGTTGAACAGCGTGCTCTTTCCCGCGCCGTTCGGACCGATGACGCCGACCACCTGCCCGGGAGGCACCCGCAGCGACACGTCACTCAGCGCGGTGAGGCCGCCGAAGCGGAGACCAACACCTTCGAGCATCAGGCCCGACGACTCCATCTTCCACTCCATTGCCAACTGGGAACACTCCATTGCCAACCGGGAAGCGGCCGTCCTGCATTGCGGCTCCGAACCAGTCCACAATAGACAGACTGAATTGACTGACTCTGGAGGACCACTGGATCGATCCTGAGCTGCGGCATCGTCGAGGTGGCCGGGGTCACTGGCCTGCCCGGCGAAGCCGCCTTGACCACCCGGCCAGGTCGACGGCGACAGCTTTAAGAAAATTTAAGAGAAAAAGATTCCCAAAAATTGTTATCCGTAGCCCCTACGTCGGCCGCCAGCGGATACGCGGCGCTGCCCTCTTGAATCTTCTTCCGCACGTTGATGCCGATACGCTGACCGCTCATACTCTTTTCGGCATCAGCCCTATCCTCGACCCGAAGGAAATACTGGTAATGCGGACTACCGCTGCGCACGTCGCACCGCCGGACCCGGCGCTCAAGCGTCGTCGCCTCACACGCATCACGCTCGCCTCCGCCGTCGCCGTCGCCCTCGCCGGCAGTGGCATCTACATCGCCGGCGCCCAGGCCGAAGAGGCCGCCGTGCCCGGCCGAGTCCAGGCGGAGGAGTTCGCGGCGCAGTTCGGGGCGCAGACCGAGGGCACCGGCGACACCGGCGGCGGCAGGAACGTCGGCTGGCTGGCCAACGGCGATTGGCTGCGGTACGACGGCGTGTCGATCACCGGCACTGACCTGACGGCCCGGGTCGCCGCGCACAACACCGACGGCGGCACCGTCGAGCTGCGCCTCGGCGCGCAGTCCGGCACGCTGCTGGCCAGCTTCCCGATCGCCGGCACCGGCGGTTGGCAGAAGTGGACGACCGTCACCGCGAAGGCGTCCACGGTTCCGGCCGGCGCGCAGACGGTCTTCGCTGTCATGCGGAGCACGTCCCGGTCGGACTTCGTCAACCTGAACTGGTTCACGTTCGGCCCTGCGGCCGGCACGACGCCGAGCGCTTCGCCGACGCAGAGTCCCGCCCCGTCGACGCCGACGCCCGCACCGGCCACCCCGGGCACGCCCACGACGCCGGGCACGCCCAACACGCCGGGGACGCCGGGCACGCCGGCCGCGGGCTGGGTGCCCGTGGACCAGGCCCGGTGGGCCAAGGAACTGGCCGCCTTCAACGCGATCAGGCCGAAGGCGGTGACGCCGGGAACCACCCGCGTTCCCGAGTTCCACACCGACTGCGAGGTCGCCAACTCCGCTCCGGACGACCCGATCGTCGTACCCGGCCTGCCGGGCGCCTCGCACATGCACACCTTCTTCGGCCCGAAGATCGACGCCTTCACCACGACGGACAAGCTGCTCTCCGCGAAGACCACCTGCAACGCCCCGGGCGACCTGAGCGCGTACTGGACGCCGGAGTTGCGCAAGGACGGCAAGGCTGTTCCGATCAAGAGCTTCCGCGTCTACTACGGCTCGCGGGTCAAGGATCCGTCCACCGTGAAGCCCTTTCCGCCGGGCCTGCGGATGGTCGAGGGTGACGCCAAGCGGCAGGTCGACACTCCGAAGAACGGCGGCGGCAACCAATTCTGGTGCGCCGGCAGCGCCGAAACCGGACGCAGCGCAGACGGCAACTGGCCGGTCTGCGCCCCGGGCGGCAACCTGATCTTCCAGCTCGTGTTCAAGGACTGCTGGGACGGCAAGAACATCGACTCGCCCGACCACAAGTCGCACATGGGCGACCCGGTCAACGGCGTCTGCACCGGCAAGTACCCGGTGGCCGTGCCGGACCTCTCCTTCATGGTCAACTACCAGTCGCTGGGCGGTAGCGGGCTCAGCCTCGCCTCCGGCAAGGCGTCCTCCATGCATGGTGACTTCATGAACGCCTGGGATCCGGCACACCTCGGCGGCCTGGTGAAGTCCTGCCTCAACCAGAACGCCAAGTGTGGCACCGAGGTGGCCTTCGCCGGCGGCTGACCTGCGAACCCGCACCGACGGACGGCCCTCACGCCGTTCAGTCGGGCACCATCGCCGTCGCGGCGGGACCCATCCGGGTTCCGCCGCGACGGCGTGGTCCGGCCCGGCGTCAGGCGGTTTTCATACCCCGCGTCGCCAGCTCGCTGAGCGACGCGCTGCCGTTACCGCCGAGCGCGGCTCGCGCCACCGCCGGTTTGCGCAGCTCGAACACCTCGATGAGGATCGTCGGCGTCTCGGACCGGCGGCGGATCCCGTCGACCTCCTGCCGGTCAGGGTTGAACGGCAACGTCCGCCACTGGTTCGCGGTCTCCTGCCAGTCGGACGAGGTGGCCGCGACCAGGCCGTCGAGCATGCTCTCGTAGTTCTCCGGGCTGATCGGGCGACCCAGCCCGTACCGCTCACGCAGCGCGAGGATCTCGGCCGACGGATCTCCGGAGTAGCTGTCGTTGATGCCCAGCCACCAGTGGGCGAAGTAGCTGCCCTGGTAACCCTGTGCCAGGTAGCGCGACCCGTCGTGGTGCACCTCGACGACGAAGTTGTGCACCTGCGGGAACTGGCAGTCGAGCAGCAGGACGGTCGCGGCGCTGGCGGGCTTGACGAGTAACGCCTTCTTGAGCACGTCGCCGTTGCCGGCCCGGTAGGTCTCGCCCGACAGGCGGACGGGCTCGCCGCCCTTGTCGCGCAACTGCTCGCGGATCTGGAACGCCGCCATTCCGCAGTTCGCCCACTTGCGGCTCTCGTCGCGCAGGGCGATCTGCGGGTCGCCGGTCCGCCCCGTACTCGCCAACGCCACGTTGAGTTTCGTCAGGTCGTCGCCGCCGACAGGCTCGTCACGCTGCCGCTGGCTGTCGTCGGTGGCGAGGGCCTTGTCGTTGCGCGCGAAGCGGGTCGCGGCAGTGACGGCCTCGGCCCAGGTCGCGAAGCTTCGGTGCGGCAGCAGGATGCTCGCCGACCAGTTCACCAACGCCCCGACGACCTCGAGCTTGAGGTCGCCGGGCAGGAGCGCCTCGATCCGGCTCACGATGTCGTCGGACGCCTTCTCGTCGGTCTCCAGGTTGGGAATTTGCCCGTTCGGTGGGTAGGTGTCCCGCTCCTCGGCGATGATCAGCATCCGATACCTCCATTGTGTACGGCCGCCCTCACGGCGGGCCGTACTCCAGATTGGACCGTGGGTAAGCAAGCAGACACGCAACGTCGGTCTTCCGTCCCGGATCAAGTGTTGTCGCCAACCGGGTTGACACTGCCCCCGTCAAAGGGGTCACCGTCTTCGACCAGCGGCGCCGGGCAGCGAGTGGAGCCGTGACCATGCCCACATCTCACGTTCGCGGAAACCCGCCCCGATAGGCTGACGGGCACCATGCTGTTCTTCGAGAACGGCTATCGCGGCCTCGACCAGTTCGGCCAGTGGTTCGCCGACCCAGCCGACCTCGGCGGCTCACCGGAGACCCGCGGTGCCGCCCGCGCCGCCACCATCACGACGGAGGCGGCGGCGATCGAAGAGGTAGCCCGGATCTGGGCAGCCTCGGGCTACGTCGACCCCAGCGACCAGTACTACGTCTTCTTCGACTCGCACGACGTCGACGACGACCGCGCCGAACGCGCCACCCTGCTCCCGCTGATCGAACTCCTCGGCCTCGAACGGGTCGACGCCCCGGCCGACGCCGCCGCAGGCGAGGTCTGGGTGCGCACCGACCCCCGCCTCGCTGCCGAATGTGCCCGCTGGTCGTGAGCGTCAGCGGTTGAGCCCGACCAGCGTCGCCAGTCGCGCCACGCCGGCCGGCGCCGGCTGCGCGCAGGCACAATCGGCGATGAGAGTACGCGCCAGCGGCCGTCCCCGAACCTCAGCCGGCGCGACACTGTCCGCGTCGACCAACGCGCGCGCCGCCCCGCGCAGGTCACCGGCGTGCAGGTAGATCCGCGCGACATCGAGCAGGTAGGCACCCCGATACTCGGCCGGCAACCGCCGCCACCCCTCCCGCCGCACCACGGTCGAGTGCCTGCGCAGCGCCTCGACGGCGTCACCCCGCGACGCCGCCACCACCACCCGCGCCACCTCGACGACGATCGGCCCGAAGCTGGTGCGGTGCGGATCGTCGTACCCCCGAAGGCCGGCGGCGACGCCCGCGGCCCGGTCGGTCAGCTCGCCGGCCCGGCGGTGCTCGCCGCACCCAGCGGCGGCAAGAGCAGCCTGCACCAGCAGCGTCCCGCCCACCGCCCACTCTGCCGCGCTCCCGCCGTTGCCCCCGCCCTCGCCGTCGCCCCCGCCCTCGCCGTTGCGCCCGCGCCCGCGCCCGCCTCGGTGATCATGAGGTTGACGGGCGATTTGATCTCCCCAGCGCCGGTCAACCTCATGATCACCGGGTCGGGACGGGGGTGGGAGGAGGCGGGTTGCGGCCTCCAGGGCCAGGGGGTTGCGGTTGGCGGCGCGGAGCGCCTGGGTTATCGAGATGGCTGCTGCTGCCGCGAGGACTCGGTTGTCTCCGGCGGTGGTGATCGCGCGGTCGGCGGCCAGCCAGGCCAGGTCGGGTTCGCCGAGCTTCACCAGCAGGGACGAGGTGATCCGGTACGCCTGCACCAGCAGCTCCGCCGACTGCGCACCCTGGGCGGCGTAGAGCAGACCCGGCAGCAGGCGCACCAACTGCCCGTAGTGCGCGTGCTGATAGGTCAACCAGGCGTGCCCGACCTGCCTGTTCAGCTCGTCCGGCGTCTGGGTCGGGATCTGCCGCAGGTCGTAGTGGGCGAGAGCGGCCCGGATGTCGTCCACCCCGTCCGGTGTGCCCGCCGGGGTGCTGCGCGGCTGGCCGAGCAGCACGTCTGGATCGACCCGCAGGACGTGGGCCAGTTCCTGGATGACCGAGTACCGGTCCAGGGTGCGGGCACCCCGCTCGATCTTGTCGACCCAGCTCTTCGACCTGCGCAGCCGGTCGGCGAGCATCTGCTGCGTCATCTGCCGCCGCACCCGCCAGCTCGCCACGCGGCGGCCGATCGGAAGGTCATCGCTGGTCACGCCGCCACCGCCGGTCCGGGACCGCGCGGGTCGTGTCGTCCACGGGTACGCGGTCCGCCTCGGCCTGGGCCAGGAGGCGCTGCTTGGCAGCCTCCCGCTCGGCGGCCTCGGCCTGCTCACCTTTGTTCGCCGACTCGTCGCGATTCATCTCCACCTCCGTCAGGTGGGCGCGGCTGATGGATTTTCGCTGTCGCGCCCATGGATTCGCGATCAGTCAAACTGGCTGCCCGGGGAAGGACCAGATGGCAAGCGATGTGCTCCATTGCGCTGCTCAGGACGTGGGTTGCGCTGGGTTGCGCCGGTCCCCAAAGGACCGCAGCAGCGCATAGGCTGATTACTGCTGATAGTTGGCTGATGCCTGGAGGCAGAACCATGGCGCGACCGGTGACGAACTCGGCGTTCGAAGGGCTGCTGAGTGCTGCCGGTTACGGCAACGCCCACGCCGCCTTCGCTAGGCAGCTCAACCACGCCGGTCGCAACGAGGGCGCTTGGCGATACGACGCTGCCAGCGTCTACTGGTGGTTGCGTGGTCGCCGGCCTGGGGAGCACGTCCAGGCCGCCATGGCCGAGACAATTGCCCGCAGGCTCGGTCGATCAGTCGCCATCACAGAGCTGGGGTTCGGCGCAGCCGACAGCATCGGAATATATGTCTACCCCGCGTCCGTCGACGGGGCGATCGATACCGCCGAGCAGATCTGGACGAGGTTGGCCAAGCACTTCAACCAACATGCCAGCGGAGTGTTCGACAGCGGTAAAGCGTTAGAGGCGGCCCTCGGCTGGCGGTATGACCTGCCCGACGAGGCGGTCAGCCGGAATGGCCGGCACCAGGTCACTTCCACCGATGTTCAATCGCTGTACTCGCTGGCGGACCACTTCACCGATCTCGATCGGCGTCACGGCAGCGGCTCGCCGCGCGCCCGTGCCGTCATGGCCGACTTCCTCGTACGTCAGGTCGCGCCCATGCTGCGCGGCACCTACACCGATGCCGTAGGTCGCGACCTCATGCGCGCGGCAGCAACGCTCGCTGGCCAGCTCGCCTTCATGTCGTACGACGCGGGCGAACATGCCATGGCACAACATCATGTGACGCTCGGCCTGCGGCTCGCCAAGGCCGGTGACGACCGTCTCTACGGCGCTCACCTGCTAGCGAACCTCGCCACCCAGGCTGTGTTCATGGGGCACGCCCGAGAGGCGGCCCGGCTCGTCGAGGCGGCCATCGACGGGGCCGGCCGCGCGCCCGCCGCCGTCCTCGCTCGGCTGCATGCCACCGCAGCTACTGCCTATGGACAGTCAGGCGAGCGACGAGCCTGTCAACTCGCCCTCGCTAGGGCTGAGCGTGCTCTCGATCGGGCGGCGGGCACAGATTCCGGCCCACGCTGGGTCGGCTACTTCAGCCCTGCCCACCTGGCCGGGGCCGCGCTGAGGTGCCTAGGCGACCTGCGTCTGTACACGCAGGCCCTTCGACATGCCCCCGACGCGCTCAACCTCGACAGCCAGAACACCCGGACGCGTGTCCTGCACACCGCCCTCATCGCCATGACTCACGCCCGTGCTGGAGACACCAACGCCGCCTGCGACTGGGGCCGGAAGCTGGCGCAGCACGCTGGGGGCATCCAGTCGGCACGTGTTCAGCAACGCGTCCGCGAACTCATTACCGCGCTCAACATGCAGCAGGCCTCGCCCGAGGTCAACAAACTGCTGCATACCCTCGCGGGAGTGCCAGCAACCAGGTAGAGCGGTAGCGCAGCCGGACATATCCGCTAGCGTCACCGAGGTGACCTGGACGGAGCCCGCCACGTGGTACGCGAACCTGGCGTCCTTCTACGCCGCTGCTGCGGCCTTCATAACCGATCCTGACGGGAATGTGCTGCTCGTCAAGCCCACCTACCGCGACCATTGGGCCTTCCCTGGCGGCTATGTGGACGACGGCGAGTACCCGCATGAGGCCTGCGCCCGCGAGGTCCGAGAGGAGTTGGGGGTCGTTGTGCCCGTGGGTGACCTTCTTATAGTCGACTGGGCGCCGCCCGCTGGGCAACGGCCGCGGGCTATAGTCAGCTTCACTTTCGACTGCGGATGCATCGCAAACCTAGACGGCTTCAAGCTACCCGGTCAAGAGTTGGAGGAAATCGGCTTCTTCTCGCGCGAAGAGGCTGAGCAGCGTCTTCCCGACAACGTCGCCACTCGAGTTCAGATGGCATTCCGTGCCCGCGACGAACGCGGCCCCATTTACCTTTCTGGAGGTTCGGCCGCCCCGTCTGACTGTCGGCCTGCAAGTTATCGAGCCGAAACCGCGCCGCAGACCGAGTGAATAAGTTCCGCTGTGCATGACACCCGGCCTGTCGCCTACCGAGTTAGCCGCTGCCACCGGCGATGACCCTGCTAAGCCTCTGGTCGCTCGCGGCCACTTGGACATTCTTGGCGGCTCGACGACGGCCTAGACGGTCGGCGGAAAGACAGCAGTCTGTCTGGCCAGGGTCTTTCGTCGTTCCATCCGAACTCGATCGCTACACCGTCGCGTCCAACTTGCGCGAGCAGTCTGGCTCGCCTCTACGGATGAAGCCGGGGCGGTGGCTCGCGCCTCGAAGCAGTTCGTGTAGGAGATCGCCGTCTGGCGGAGACCAGGTGCTGCCGTTGCCGCCCCGGACTCGGGCTCCGGCCCGGACTTGAGCCCTGGCTCGGCCTGCGCCGCCTCGGCGGCGCAGAGGCAGTGCGATTAAGATGTCCTGAGGTACCCCGGTCAGAGCGCCACGATCGCCGCAGTCTCCGCCGGCAACTGGATCCGGTCCCGCATCACGGTGACGCCCTCCCCCGTAGCCAGCAGCACTCGCCGCGCCACCCCAGGCAGCGACACTCCCTGCCCCCGCCCAGCCAGGTTCGCCACAACCAGCGTGTCCCCCCGCCGCATCAGCAGGAACTGGTCCCCATGCTGCACAGAAACCGCATGCAGCCGAGGATCCGAGAGATCAGGAAGAGACCGCCGCAGCCCGATCAACCGCTGGTAGAACGCCAGCATCGACGCATGCTCGGGCTTGTCCAGCTCAGCCCAGTCCAACCGCGACCGTACGAACGTCTGCGGGTCCTGCGGATCGGGCACGTCCCCCTCAGCCCACCCGTGCGAAGCAAACTCCCGCCGCCGCCCCAGCGCCACAGCGGTAGCCAGCTCAGGCTCCGGGTGCGAGGTGAAGAACTGCCACGGCGTGGAGGCAGCCCACTCCTCCCCCATGAACAACATGGGGGTGAACGGCGCGGTAAGCAGCAACGTGGCCCCGACCCGCAGCAGCGAAGGCGAGAGCGAGGCCGAGATCCGATCCCCGGTAGCCCGGTTCCCGATCTGGTCGTGGTTCTGGAGGTAGGCCACGAACCGGTGCCCAGGAATCCGGGGATCAACCGGTCGCCCATGGTGCCGGTTCCGGAAGCTGGACCAGGTCCCCGCGTGGAAGAACCCACCGGTCAAGACGTCAGCAAGGGTCTCCAGCGAGCCGAAGTCCCCGTAGTAGCCCTGCCGCTCCCCCGTCAGCAGCGTGTGCAGCGCGTGGTGAGCGTCGTCGTTCCACTGCGCGTGCAGGCCGAACCCACCCGCCTCCCGAGGGGTGATGAGCCGTGGATCGTTGAGGTCGGACTCGGCGATCAGCGACAGCGGCCGGCCCAGATGAGTCGACAAGGATTCAACGGAAACAGCCAGCTCTTCCAAAATGGGGACAGCCCGCGAGTCGTGCAGGGCGTGCACGGCGTCCAGACGCAGCCCGTCGACGTGGTAGTCGCGCAGCCACATGAGCACGCTGTCGATGATGTAGCGGCGTACCTCGTCGGAGTGCGGGCCGTCCAGGTTGACCGAGCGGCCCCAACTGTTGCTCTGCTCGGCGAGGTAGGGCCCGAACTGCGGCGCGTAGGCCCCGGAGGGCCCGAAATGGTTGTAGACGACGTCGAGGATCACCCCCAGACCGCGAGCGTGGGCGGCGTCGACGAACCGTTTCAGGCCGTCGGGGCCGCCGTAGGGCTCGTGCGGGGCGTACCAGCAGACGCCGTCGTACCCCCAGTTGTGTTCGCCGTTGAAGGCGTTGACCGGGAGCAGCTCGATCAGGTCGACGCCCAACGCGACCAGGTGGTCGAGGCGGTCGATGGCCGCGTCGAAGGTGCCGTCCGGGGTGAAGGTGCCGATGTGCAGCTCGTAGAGGATGCTGCCGGGCAGCTGCCGGCCGGTCCATGAGCTGTCGGTCCACTCGAAGGCGGACTGGTCGTAGAGGCGGCTCGGCCCGTGCACACCCGCAGGCTGCCACGGCGACCGGGGGTCGGGCAGCGGGGTTTCGTCGTCGTTCAGCAGAAAGGAGTAGTCGGTGCCGGGGCCTGCCCCGGGCACCTCGACCTGCCACCAGCCGTCGGCGGCGGCGCGCATCTCGTGGTCGGCGTCGCCCGGCAGGTGCAGCCGTACCCGGGTGGCGTCCGGCGCCCAGACGGCGAATTCGGTCATCACGCAGCCTCCGCGTCAGTGGTGGGAGGAGCCAGCAGAGCGACGGGATAGTCGGCCAGAAGGTCGGCCAGCAAAGTCTCTCCGCCACTGTAGACCCGGCCGGTGAACAGGTCCTTCACCTCGTTAACGGGAAGCGACAGGACTGTGTCGCGCCACCCACCGGCGCGCGCCAGACCGAGCGGGAGGCGGGTCGCGACGGCGATCGCGCCACCCCGGTCGAAGGCCACCACGTGCCGGGCCGCCGGCCCGTGCACGGGCACCGGCCGGTAGCCGGTGAACAGCTCCGGGTGCGCCCGCCGCAACCGCAGGGTCCGCGACACGACGAGCAGCTTCGCCGCTCCGTCGGTGTCGATCGGGGGACGCCAGCCGTCGTCGAGCCGTGCCAGCATCTCTCGGCGTACGTCGAAGTCGACCGGGCGGCGGTTGTCGGGGTCGACGAGGGAGTTGTCCCACAGCTCGGTGCCCTGGTAGTTGTCGGGCACGCCGGGCATGGCGAGTTGCACGAGCTTCTGGCCGAGCGAGTTGCACCAGCCGGCGGGGGCGAGGGCGGCGGCGAGTTCGGTCAGCTCGGCGTGCAGCTGCTCGTCGTCGTACATCCGGTCGATGACCGCGTGCATGGCCTGTTCAAAGGTCGGGTCGGGGTCCGCCCAACTGGTCGAGGCCGCGGCCTCCCGGGCGGCCTTCTCGGCGTACGCGTGCAGCCGCTCCCGTTCGATCGGCCACGCGCCGACGGCGGTCTGCCACAGCAGGTGGGCGAACGCCGGGTCGGGCAGCGGGGCGTACTCCATCCAGGCCGTGACCTGCTCGCCCCAGCGGCCCGGCAGTTCGCTGAGCACGGCGAGGCGGGCGCGGACGTCCTCGCCGCGTTTGGTGTCATGGGTGGCGGTGGTGGTCATGCTGGCCGGCCAGCGGACGTGGCGCGCGTTGGCGAAGCGGTGGAACTCGGCGAGCGGCACGCCGAAGTGGGCGGGGCTGCCGCCGACCTCGTTGAGCGCCACGAACCGGGTCCACCGGTAGAACGCCGTGTCCTCCACGCCCTTGGCCATCACCGCGCCGGTCAGCTGCGGGAACCGTTGGCCCAGCTCGTCGTCGGGGTCGCGCAGCCGGCGAGTGATCGCGTCCAGGGCGGTCGCCAGATCGGGTCGGCGGCGGCCCGCCTCGGAGCGGGCGGCGGCGAGGTGCCGGGCGCCGTGCGGCGGGTAACCCCGGTAGACGGGGAACGCGGCGGCCAGCTCGGCGAGCGCGGTGCGCGCCTGTTCGGTCGGCACCTCGGGGGCGAGCGCGGCCAGCCGGGTCAACTCGGCGGCGAGCAGGTGGGTGGCGGCGGCCAGTTTCGTGGCGTGGGTCAGGTCCTCCCACGAGGTGTGCCGGCCGGTCAGCCGGGTGTCCAGCACGGTGAAGTCGCCCTCGGCGTCCGGGTCGACGAACAGCCCGTTCACCGCGGCGAGGGCGTCGTAGCCGGTGGTGCCATCCACCGGCCAGTCCGGCAGCTCCTCGCCGTACTCCAGAATCTTCTCCACCACGATCCAGGCGTCCGGCGCGGCGGCCCGCAACCGGGTCAGGTAGCCGGCCGGGTCGCGCAGGCCGTCCGGGTGGTCGACGCGGATGCCGTCGACCTCGCCGGCGGCCGCCCAGCGCAGGATCAACTCGTGGGTGGCGGCGAACACCGCCGGGTCCTCCACCCGCAGACCGGCCAGGCCCGCGATGGCGAAGAACCGGCGGTACGTCAGCTCGGCGTCACCGCGCCGCCAGGAGATCAGCTCGTAGTG
Source organism: Micromonospora sp. WMMD710 (assembly GCF_029626045.1). Classification (NCBI taxonomy): domain Bacteria; kingdom Bacillati; phylum Actinomycetota; class Actinomycetes; order Micromonosporales; family Micromonosporaceae; genus Micromonospora; species Micromonospora sp. WMMD710. The sequence goes on from NZ_JARUBD010000001.1 coordinate 2,187,834, forward strand.
CTGACGGTCGTGCACCGCTCGGGCGTCGCCGTCGCCGGTGCCGTCGGCGATCGGGAAGCGGTGCTCGTGGTAGCGCAGCTCACCGTCGACCAGCTTGAGGTCGTCGAGGGCGGCCGGGTCGTCGGCCAACACCGGCAGCAGCAGCCGGCCCCGGTCCCAGTCGATGTCGAACCAGTCGGCGTACGACGAGTCGCGCCCCCGACGCAGCACGTCCCACCAGGCCGGGTTGGCCGGGGGTACGGCGACACCGGCGTGGTTGGGGACGATGTCGACGACCAGGCCGAGCTGCCTGTCTCGCAGTGCGCGCAGCAGCCGTTGCCGAGCGGCCTCGCCGCCCAGCTCCGGGCCGACCGCCCGATGGTCGACGACGTCGTAGCCGTGCTGGGAGCCGGGGGTGGCGGCCAGCAGGGGTGCGCTGTAGAGGTGGCTGACGCCCAGGTCGGCGAGGTAGTCGACGACGGCGGCGGTGGCGTCCAGGTCGAAGCCGGGGCGGACCTGGATCCGGTAGGTGGCCTTCGGAGGGGTGGCCGGCATGTCAGATCGTCCTCTCCAACACCACCAGGGAACGGTCCGGCACCCGGATGGTGCCGCCCGCGCTGATCACCGTGACGTCGTCCGGTTCGGGTTCGGCGGTGCTGATCACCCGTTCCCACTTCTGCCCGTACTCGCTGCCCGGCAGGGTGAACTCCAGCGGCGCGTCGTGGGCGTTGAAGCAGAGCAGGAACGAGGCGTCGTGGTGGCGCTGGCCGTACTGGCCGCGCTCACGGATGCCCTCCCCGTTGACGAACAGGGCCACCGAGCGGCCGAAGTCGTTGCCCCAGTCCTCGCCGGTCATCTCCCGCCCGTCCGGGGTGTGCCAGGCCAGGTCGGGCAGCGGCTCGTCGGTGCCGCGCCCGCCGACCGGCAGGCCGGTGAAGAACCGGCGGCGGCGGAACACCTGGTGCCGTTTGCGGAACGCGGTCAGCGTCTGGACGAACTCCAGCAGCTGCGAGTCCGCGTTCTCCCAGTCGACCCAGGCCAGCTCGCTGTCCTGGCAGTAGACGTTGTTGTTGCCGTGCTGGGTGCGGCCCAACTCGTCGCCGTGGGCGATCATCGGCACGCCCTGCGACAGCATCAGGGTGGCCAGGAAGTTGCGCCGCTGCTTGGCCCGCAGCGCGAGCACCGCCTCGTCGTCGGTGTCGCCCTCCACGCCGCAGTTCCACGACCGGTTGTGGCTCTCGCCGTCGCGGTTGTCCTCGCCGTTGGCCTCGTTGTGCTTGTCGTTGTACGACACCAGGTCGTTGAGGGTGAACCCGTCGTGCGCGGTGACGAAGTTGATGCTGTGGAACGGACGGCGCCCGTCGTCCTGGTACAGGTCGGCGGAGCCGGAGATGCGCGACGCGAACTCGGCGAGGGTCGCCGGCTCACCGCGCCAGAAGTCCCGCACGGTGTCGCGGTACTTGCCGTTCCACTCGGTCCACAGCGGCGGGAAGTTGCCCACCTGGTAGCCGCCCGGGCCGACGTCCCACGGTTCGGCGATCAGCTTGACCTGGCTGACCACCGGGTCCTGCTGCACCACCTCGAAGAAGGTGGACAGCCGGTCCACCTCGTAGAACTCGCGGGCCAGGGTGGCGGCCAGGTCGAAGCGGAAACCGTCGACGTGCATCTCGGTCACCCAGTAGCGCAGCGAATCCATGATCAGTTGCAGCGAGTGCGGGGCACGGACGTTGAGGCTGTTGCCGGTGCCCGTGTAGTCGACGAAGTAGCGGCGGTCCTCCTCGCTGAGCCGGTAGTAGCTGGGCGCGTCCACGCCCTTGAAGCTCAGCGTCGGGCCGAGGTGGTTGCCCTCGGCGGTGTGGTTGTAGACCACGTCGAGGATGACCTCGATGCCCGCCGCGTGCAGCGCCTTGACCATGCCCCGGAACTCCTGCACCTGCTGGCCGAGGTGGCCCAGCGCCGAGTAGCCGTGGTGCGGGGCGAAGAAGCCGATCGTGTTGTAGCCCCAGTAGTTGCGCAACCCCAGGTCGACGAGCCGGTGGTCGTGGACGAACTCGTGCACCGGCATCAGCTCGATCGCCGTCACCCCGAGCCGGGTCAGATACTCGATCATCGGCGGGGAGGCGATGCCCGCGTACGTGCCGCGCAGCTCCTCCGGGATGTCCGGGTGCCGCATGGTCAACCCGCGTACGTGCGCCTCGTAGATCACCGAGTGGTGGTACGGGGTGCGCGGCGGCTTGTCGTTGCCCCAGTCGAAGTACGGGTTGACCACCACCGACTTCGGCATGAACGGCGCCGAGTCGGTCTCGTTCATCTTCTCCGGCTCGCCCAGCTCGTAGTCGTACACCGCCGGATCCCACGTCACGTCACCGTCGATGGCCTTGGCGTACGGGTCGAGTAGCAGCTTGTGCGGGTTGCAGCGCAGCCCGTTCGCCGGGTCGTACGGGCCGTACACCCGGAAGCCGTAGCGCTGGCCCGGCTCGATGCCGGGCAGGTACGCGTGCCACACGTACGCGTCGACCTCACGCAGCTCGACGCGGCGCTCCGCGCCGGTGTCCCACTCGTCGAACAGGCACAGCTCGATCCGCTCGGCCACCTCCGAGAAGATGGCGAAGTTGGTGCCCATCCCGTCGTAGGTGGCGCCCAGGGGGTACCGCTCGCCCGGCCAGACCTGCATGTCGCTCCCTCAGAACACGGTCATGTGCGGCCGGGTATTGCCCTGCGCCCCGGCGCGCCAATCCATCCTTTCAGGCGATGGCCGAAAACCACCTGTCTGATGGGCGCTACACCCTTCAGGTGTCCTCCGTCACGATGACCCTTTTCGGGATGCGTTCTTGGGCTCGATGCACTTTCCTTGACCGGGGACAAGCGTTCGCGCGTGCCCGCCAGGCCCTCGGCCACCTCTTACACCCCCTCGTTCTGCCGCCACTGACGTCGGCGCGTCCCACCATGCATGGACGGAGATTGATGTGACCCTGCGGGTCGACGAGCAGCACACTGCCACCAAGGACCGGGCCCACCGGCCCACCCTGACCTCCCGGCCCCAGATCCCCGCGCAGCCCGGTCTCCCCGGCGCGGCCGTGCCGCCGCAGCCCGGCCCGGGAGTGCCCCCGCAGAACCGTCGCATCCTGATGCTGTCGTGGGAGTACCCGCCGGTGCTCGTCGGCGGCCTCGGCCGACACGTGCACGCCCTCTCCGTCGCCCTGGCCGCCGCCGGCCACGAGGTCACCGTCGTCACCCGCCACGCCGAGGGCGCACCCCTGGAGGAGTACGCCGACGGCGTGCGCATCCTGCGCGCCCCCGAAGACCCGGTCACCTTCCCCTTGGCCACCGGCTCCCTGCTCGCCTGGACGATGGCGTTCAACCACACCCTCACCCGCACCGCCCTACGCGCCACCCAGGCCGACAGCTACGACGTCATCCACGCCCACGACTGGCTCGTCGCGCACACCGCCATGACCCTGCGCGACCACCTGGACATCCCCCTCGTCACCACCATCCACGCCACCGAAGCCGGCCGGCACCAGGGCTGGCTACCCGAGGAGATGAACCGCACCATCCACGGCGTCGAGCAGTGGCTCAGCAGCGAGTCCGGTCGCCTGATCGTCTGCTCCGGTTACATGCGCGACGAGGTGAACGCGCTGTTCGGCGTACCGGCCGGGCGGGTCGACGTGGTCGCCAACGGCGTGGAGCCGCACCGCTGGAAGGTGCCGGCTCGCGCCGTGGCCGCCGCACGCGCCCGGTTCGCCGGGGACGGCCCGCTGGTCACCTTCGCCGGCCGGCTCGTCTACGAGAAGGGCGTCCAGCACCTGATCGCCGGCCTGCCGCGTCTGCGGGAGCGCCACCCCGGGCTGCGTGCCGTGATCGCCGGCGACGGCCCGTACCGCGCCGAGCTGGAGGCCGAGGTGCACCGCCACGGCCTGGGGCACATGGTCACGATGCCGGGCTTCCTCGGCGGCACCGACCTGCCGGCGCTGATGGCCGCCTCCGACTGTTTCGCGGTGCCGAGCATCTACGAGCCGTTCGGCATGGTGGCCCTGGAGGGCGCCGCAGCCGGAGCGCCCCTCGCCGTAGCCGCCACCGGCGGCCTCGCCGAGATCGTCGAACCGGGCGCGACCGGCATGACCTTCCGCCCGCACGACCCCGACGGGCTCGCCGACGCCGTGGACGCGCTGCTGTCCGACCGCGAGCGCGCCCGCGCCATGGCCCGCCGCGCCCGCCGGATGGTCCACGACCAGTACGGCTGGGCGGCCATCGCGCAGCGCACCGCCGCCAGCTACGCCGCCGCCATCGCCACCGACGCCGCGTTCACCGCCGAGCGCGCCGAGCAACGCATGTCCCACGGGCGGGCGCTCCCGGCGCTGCCCGAGGGCAACCTGCTCGCCGCCGCCGGCCTGCGCTGAGGTGCACGTCGCGCGCTGACGCCTCTTGATCGACGCCAGTTCGCGCTGATCGCCGCCGGCTTGGGTGGCGCAGCGCGCGCGGGCTGGCGGGCGGGCTGGCGGGCGCAGACCATCTCCGCCTTCGGAGCCGGACAGCCCTCGCCGGCCCAGCAGGCTTCGTCCTGATGAGCGTGATGCCGGTGAGTCATCTTGATGACTCACCGGCATCACGCTCATCAGGGAACCCGTGGCGGGGGCCGGAACACCGCAAGCCGCCGACCCCGGATCGGGTCGACAGCCTGCGGTGGTGCGTACGGCGAAGGTCAGCGCTCGTTGAAGGGGACGTAGTCCCGCTCGGCGGAGCCGACGTAGACCTGCCGCGGACGGCCGATCTTGGTCTCCGGGTCGCTGATCATCTCGCGCCACTGGGCGATCCAGCCGGGGAGCCGGCCGAGCGCGAAGAGGACCGTGAACATCTTCGTGGGGAAGCCCATGGCCTTGTAGATCAGGCCGGTGTAGAAGTCCACGTTCGGGTAGAGCCGACGGGAGACGAAGAAGTCGTCGGCGAGCGCGATCTCCTCCAGCTCCATGGCGATGTCCAGCAGCGGGTCCGGCTTGGCCATCCGGCCCAGCACGTCCTGCGCGGCCTTCTTGACGATCGCCGCCCGCGGGTCGTAGTTCTTGTAGACCCGGTGGCCGAAGCCCATCAGCTTGACGCCGTCCTCCTTGTTCTTGACCTTGCGGACAAAGGAGCGGACGTCGTCGTCGCCGGCGTGGATCTGCTGGAGCATCTCCAGCACCGCCTGGTTGGCGCCGCCGTGCAGCGGGCCGAACAGCGCGTTCACGCCGGCGGACACCGAGGCGAACAGGTTGGCGTTGCTGGAGCCGACCAGCCGGACGGTCGACGTGGAGCAGTTCTGCTCGTGGTCGGCGTGCAGGACGAACAGCATGTCCAGCACCTTCGACATCACCGGGTCGACCTCGTACGGCTCCGCCGGCACGCCGAAGGTCATCCGCAGCAGGTTGTCCACGTACCCCAGCGAGTTGTCGGGGTAGAGCAGCGGCTGCCCGATGGACTTCTTGTACGCGTACGAGGCGATGGTGGGGACCTTCGCCATGAGCCGGACCGTGGAGATCTCCACGTGCTCGGAGTCGAACGGGTCCAGGCTGTCCTGGTAGAAGGTGGAGAGCGCGCTCACCGCGGACGACAGCACCGCCATCGGGTGGGCGTCGCGGGGGAAGCCGTCGAAGAACCGGCGCATCTCCTCGTGCAGCAGCGAGTGCCGCCGAATCCACTCGGTGAACTCGGTCAGCTGCTGCTCGGTCGGCAGCTCACCGTAGATGAGCAGGTACGAGACCTCCAGGAAGGAGGACTTCTCGGCCAGCTGCTCGATCGGGTATCCCCGGTAACGCAGGATCCCCGCGTCGCCGTCGATGTAGGTGATCGCGGATGCGGCAGCGGCGGTGTTGACGAAACCGGGGTCGTACGTCGTCATCCCGGTTTCCTTCAGCAGCTTGCTCACCCCGATACCGGCGGGGCCCTCGACCGCGGGATGTACCGGCATCGACAGCTGCCCACCGGGGTGATCGAGCTTGACTTCCGTCATGTGGTTCCTCGCTTCGCCGGCAGATCTACGTTGAATTGCCTTCGCTTCTACCGTAATTGCGGCTCGGGGGACAACGCCCGCCGTGGTACGGCGGTGAGGCATGCGTCACCCGATTCCCGACCAGACGGCCGGGAAAACCCATTCCCGGCCGGCGGGAGCGAGCGCCGACCCGGATCAGGACAGCGCGAGGCGGCGCAGCGTACCGTCCCCCGCGACCTGGTAGACGTCCAGCTGGTTGGTGCCGGCCCGGAACAGCCGGTCGTCGGTGAGCAGCGCGGCGAACCGTCGTCCGCCGGGGTCCGGTGGCACCACCGGGACGACGGCGCCGACGCGGCCGTTGACCGCCACGGCGAGCAGGGTGCCGTCGGGTATCCCGTCCGGTACGTCACCCCAGACGAGCGCCGGGAGGGTGCCGGTGTCCGGGTCCGTCGACCGGAACGCGGCCAGGTCGGCCACCCTCGCGTTGCCCTCTGTCGCGCCGGCGCGGACCTCGGTGCCCACCAGGGGGTGCGGCGTCGGCAGGGGCGGCGGGGCGGGCACCCCGCCGGGGAAGGTGACCGGTTCGCCGGGCCGGTCGTAGAAGTGCTTCGTACCGTCGGTGCGGGGGGCCTGTCGGGCGGAGCGGCCGTCGACGCGCCAGGGCAGGCGGACGCCGGCCTCGTCGGCGACGGTCGGCAGCAGGTCGACGTGTTCCCAGTTGCGGTCGTCCACCCGGCCGGTCTGCTGCCGGGGTTCCTTGATGACCATCGGCACCCAGGCGACCTGCCCGGCGGCGGCCTTGATCGCGTCCATGCCCCGGCCCTGGGCGCCCGGTGTGAAGCTCACCCCGTGGTCGGCGGTGACCACGACGAGAGCCTGGTCGTAGAGGCCGCTGGCGCGCAGTGTGCGCAGCGTCTCGCCGATCAGCCGGTCGGTGTAGCCGAGCTGCGCGAGGTGGCGCTGCCGGGCCAGGTCGATCCAGCCGGCGCCGTCGTTGGGCAGGTCCTCCGGGGCGTCGTAGCGGGCGCCGGACGGCAGGTACGCCCACGGCGAGTGCGGCATCAGCAGGTGCAGGAAGTGCAGGGTGGGTCGGGCGGTCGGCTTCAGGCCGGCCAGGAAGCTCGTGAACCGGGCCGGCTGGTTGTCGTCGAGGCTGTCCCAGCGGAACTTCGGGTCGTCCGGCACCGGCTCGGCGGCGTCCAGGCCGGCCTCGGCGCGGGTCCTCTCCCGGTAGGAGTCCTCCGGGTCGACCGCGCTCTCCGTCGGCCCGGCGACCTGCCCGAGCAGCTTGCCGGTCTCGCGGACCAGCACGCCGAGGCCCTGTTCCGGGGCGACCGGCTGTTCGCAGCGGCTGGGCGGGCAGAGTCGGGTGATGCTCTCCTCGGCGCGGATGTCGTACAGGCCGCCGAAGGCGGTGAAGAGGTTGTCCGGGTACTGCGAGTAGTGCGGGGCGACCTGCCGCTGCGGGTACTTCCCGGTGAGCATGGCGGGCAGCGCGTTGGGGGTCCAGCCGCTGACGCCGGTGGCGTTGCGGTACCAGGTCGAGGCGCCGACCAGCTCGGCGAAGTTCGGGTACCGGGCCGCGTCGATCCGCCCGTCCGCGCCGAGCAGGCTGACCAGGGGCAGCTCGTCGAGGATCAGCATGACCACCGGCGGGTGCACGCCCGTACCCTGTGCGGTGCCGGCGGCGCCGCCGTCGCCGCGCGGCAGCACCACCGCCGAGGTGGGTGAGACGACCAGGAAGAGCGCCACGAACACCAGGGGTCCGACGGCGGCCAGCCGCAGCGCCCGGCCGGGCGCCCGCCACCGCCGGTGCGCGGCAGCGCCGGCCGCGCCGGCCAGCAGGGCCACAACCAGCAGGGGTACGCCCCGAAGCGGCGTCACGTGCCGGCCCACCTGCACGGCGAGGGCGGCCAGCAACAGCCCGACCAGCCCGGTGTGGGCGCTGGCGCGGACGGTCCGGCCGGCGAGTCGACTGAGCGCGCCGAGCAGCGCCACCGGTACGGTGGGCACGACCGCCACCAGGGCCGTCAGCAGCAGGATCTGCCCCGGGTCGGCGCGGTGGAACAGGAAGAAGTCGGGGCTGCGGCCCAGCACGTCCAGCAGCGGTTGGGTGACCACCAGCCCGACCAGCGCCACGACCTCCAGCAGCCGGCCCAGCTCACCGCGCCAGCCCCGGTCCCACCGCCCGACATCGGGTGGTGGCACGGCGACCGGTTCAGTCACCCCGCACCGCCCGGTAGAGCGTGCGGGTGCCCGAGGGCAGCTCCAGACGGTCGGTGACCCGGCCACGGGCGGCGAGCAGCCCCTCGAACACGTCCCGCCGGTAGTCGGGGAAGAGGCCCTCGGGTTTGTTGGCGAGCAACCGCCGGGCCATCGGGTCCTCGGGGTGGACGAACTCCACCACCACCGCCCCGCCGGGCGCGGTCAGCCCGGCCAGCCAGTCGACGACCTCCGGCAGCGGCACGTTGCGCCCGATCGCCAGGTGGTGCACCACCGCCAGGGCGAGCACGGCGTCGGCGTCGGCCCGCTCGGCGAACCCGGCCCGCTCGACGCCCCGCCAGCCGCCGCCGGGTGACGGGTCGGCCAGGTCCAGCACCAGCGGGAGGATGCGCTGCTGCCCCTCGGAGCGCAGCGCCCGGTACAGCTCGTCGACGACGGCCGGGTCCTGCTCGACGGCGACCACGTAGTCGGCGTACGCGGCGGCCAGCCGCGAGTAGCGGCCGTCGTTGGCGCCGAGGTCGAGCACCAGGCGGGGGCGGGTGCCGGCGGTCAGCGCGGCGGTCACGAACTGTTCCTTGGCCGTCCGGTCCTGCGCGGAGTAGCCGCAGGTGCGCTGGTAGTCCGCCCAGTGGCTGTCGGCCGGGCGGCGGTCGAGGCGGTGCAGCAGCTTGTCGATGCCGCGCACGGTGGCCAGCAGCAGATCGCGGGAGAAGCCGGCGGCGCGCAGCTGGTCGCGTACGTCGGTGCTGCTGGCGGCGGCGTTGCGTTGCTGCATCGCGCCGTGCAGGTGCAGGTGGGTCAGGACGCCGGGGCGCAGCCGGCGGGTGCCGCCGAACAGCGGCCGGAGCTGCTCGGCCTCGATGCCGTCGACCTGGGCGCGCAGCCACGGTTGGAAGTCGACGCCCAGGTGGGCGGTGAGCAGCAGCGGGTAGAGCGCGGTCTGGCAGAACTGGCGGTAGCCGGCCCACGGTTCGCCGTCACGGACCGGCTCGAAGGAGCCGATGTCGATGAAGACGGGTTGGGCGCCGTGCCACTGCAGGTTGTAGGCGGAGCCGTCCTTGGTGGTGAAGCCGTCGCCGAGCGCCGCCCGCAGGATCTCGGTGTGCAGCAGCGCGGCGTCGCGCAGCATGGTGAACGACCACTCGTACGGGTGCGAGACGAACGGGATCCGCTCGTGGCGCAGCACCGCCGCCCACGGCGTACCGGCGGGCACCAGCGCCGGCGGTGCGTCCTCGGTGGCGCAGACCTTGCCCGCGGCAACCAGTGCGGGGAAGAACGTGCTGGCGCGCAGCGCCCGCCAGTGTTCGGCGGCCCGCGCGTCCAGCCCGCGCAGCACCTCGTCGCCGACGTGGAAGACCCGGTTGGCCGGGTCGCGGAAGGAGGCCGGCTCGGGGCGTACCCGGGTGGGTGCGGTCGTCATCGCCGGAACGGACCGGGTCACCGCTGGTCGGTGGGCTGCCGGCGGAACCGGTCGACCAGCCGCCGCCAGTAGAGCTTGGCGGCGACCGCGACGCCGGCGACCCCGCCGACGACCGCCTGCACGATCAGGCTGCCGGACCCCGCGTCCAGGTAGGCCAGATGGATCACCGATCGCTCCTTGTCCTCGCCCCGTCTCAACGCCGGCGTCCCGGGAGTTCAGCGGTGAGGCTTTTGACCCAGAAAGCCGGACTTGTCTGACACCGTACGCCGATCGTCAGCGCCGTCGCGGGCACATCGGCGGACTCCCAGGCTCACCACAGAATGTGGCCGGGACGTCCGCTCCCGCCGGTACGCTGCGGACGTGCGCTGGACGATCGTGGACGCGCCACTGGACTCCTCCGGCGCGGGACGCGGCGAGGAACGGGCCCCGGCCGCGCTGCGCGGCGCCGGCCTGCTCGACGCCCTGGCCGCCGACGACGGTGGCCGGGTGGACGAGGCGTCGCTGCGCGGCACGGCCCGTGATCCGGCGAGCGGGGTGATCGGCGCCGCCGGCCTGGTCCGGGCCGGCGCGGCCATCACCGCCCGGGTCGTGGCGCTGATCGCCGACGGCCGACGGCCGTTGGTGCTCGGCGGGGATTGCGCCATCCTGCCCGGCGTCTGCCGTGCCCTGCCGCCGGCGACGGAGCTGTGGTTCGTCGACGCCCACCCGGATTTCCTCGACGGCGCGACGTCGCCGACCGGCGAGGCCGCCGACATGGACCTCTCCGTCGTCACCGGGCACGGGCCGGCCGCCGCCATCGGGTGCGACGGCGCGCTGCTCGACCCCGGGCGGGTGCACCTGCTCGGGCACCGCCCGTCCGACGACGACAGCGGCCGGGTCGAGGTGGCCCGGATCGACCCGGCGATCCACCAGGTGACCGCCGCCGACCTGCTGCGCCAGGGTGCCGGGGCGGTCGGGGCCAGGCTTGCCGCCGGCGGCGACGGGCCGGCGTGGCTGCACCTCGACCTGGACGCGGTGGACCCGCGCGACCTGCCGGCGGTCAGCTACCCCGAACCGGACGGGCTGCGCTGGCCGGACCTGATCGCGCTGGTCACTCCCCTGGCCCGCGCCGACCGGCTGCTCGGGATCAGCGTGACCGACCTGAACGTCGACGAGGACCCCGACGGGCGCCACACGCGACGCGTCGTCGAGGTCCTCGCACAGGCGCTGGCCGCCTGACCGGTCGACGCCTCAGCCGCGCCGGTGGTGCATGCCGAGGCGCAGCAGCACGAACCGCAGCACGGTCGCGGCCAGGTTCGCCGCCACCAGCACCGCCAGCTCCACCGGCCGGGCGGGTGCGGCCTGCACCGCGTGCAGCACGGCCAGCGAACCACTGGTCAACGCCAGGCCGAGGCCGAAGGCGAGCAGGCCCTGCACGTGGTGCCGGCCGGCGTGCCGTCGCCCGCTGATGCCGAACGTCAACCGCCGGTTCGCGGCCGTGTTTGCCACCGCGGTCACCAGCAGGGCCAGCAGGTTCGCCGGCTGCGCCCCGAGCGCGCCCCGGGTGGCGACGAAGAGCAGCAGGTACGCGAGCGTGCTGGCCACCCCGACCGCGGCGAACCGGACCAGCTGCCGGGGCAACCCGACCGGCACCTGCGCCGGCGGGGCGACCAGCGGCGCCCGGCCGAGCTGCGCGCGCAGCTCGGCCAGCGGCAGCGCGCCGGTCAGCAACGCCCGCGCCAGCCGGCCCATGCCGCGCAGGTCGGCCAGGGCCGTCGCGACGATGTCGACGCGGCTGTCCGGGTCGTCGACCCAGTCCACCGGCACCTCGTGGATGCGCAGCCCGGCCCGCTGGGCCAGCACCAGCAACTCGGTGTCGAAGAACCAGCCGGTGTCGCGTACCAGCGGGAGCAGTCGGCCGGCCACGTCGGCGCGGATCGCCTTGAACCCGCACTGCGCGTCGGAGAACCGCGCCGCCAGGGCGCCGCGCAGCAGCAGGTTGTACGCCCGCGAGATGACCTCCCGTTTGGCGCCGCGCACCACCCGGGAGGTCCGCGCCAGCCGGGTGCCGATCGCCACATCCGAGTGCCCGGAGATCAGGGGCGCGACCAGCGGGAGCAGCGCCGCCAGGTCGGTGGACAGGTCCACGTCCATGTACGCCAGCACCGGCGCGGACGACGCCGACCAGGCTGCCGACAGCGCCCTGCCCCGGCCCTTGGCCTCCAGGTGCAGCACCTCGACGCCGAGCAGCTCACCGGCGATCCCCTCGGCGACCTTCAGGGTGTCGTCGACGCTGGCGTTGTCGGCGATGGTGATCCGGAACGGGTACGGGAAGTGCTCGCTGAGGTGGGCGTGCAGCCGCCGTACGCACGGCCCGAGGTCGGTCTCCTCGTTGTAGACCGGGATCACCACGTCCAGCACGGCGCCGGCGGTGGCGGGGCGTGCCTGAACGGCGGCGCGGGGCACGCTGAACGCGCTCACGACGCGTTCCCGCCGGTGCTCAGGTCGTAGACGGTGACCCCGTCCACGGTCTGCGCCGTGAAGGTCTCCGCGACCCAGGTGGAGATCTCCTGCGAGGCGGAGCTGCCGCCGTTGGCCCGGAAACCGCCACCACCGACGAAGTAGTGGATTTTCTTGTCGGCGACGTAGCGCTGGAACTGCGCGAGGGTCGGTGACGGGTCGCTGCCGTTGAACCCGCCGATCGGCATCACCGGATCGCCGGTGGCGAGCTGGTAGCCGGAGGCGTTGTTCGAGCCGATGGTGGCCGCCACCCAGGTGTAGCTGTCGCTGTCACGCTCCAGCAGCTCGCGCAGCGCGGCGCTGGGCTCGCGGGCGTCGAGCAGCCCACCCATGCCGCCGCCGGCCTCGCGACCCTGCCCGCCGCCGGGGAAGCCCGGCAGCTGACCACCGCCTGGGACGCCGGGCAGCTGACCACCGCCCGGGATACCGGGAACCTGACCGCCGCCCGGGACGCCGGGAACCTGACCACCGCCCGGGAAGCTCGGCAGCTGGCCGCCGTTCTGCCCACCCGGGACCTGGCCGCCGTTGGGTCCGCCGCCGGGGAAGCCCGGGACCTGACCGCCGTTCTGCCCGCCGGTGCGGCCGTCGCCGGGGAACTGACCGCCGCGCGGGAACTGCATCCCACCGGGCGGTCGACCACCGGGGAAGCCGCCGCGCCCGAACCCACCCTGCACGGCCGGGCCGGCGCTGGGGATCGACCCGGTGTGCGGGGTCGAGGCGGTCTGCGCCGCGTACGCCGCCGGGCCGGTGAGGGCCGCCGCCACGCCGAGGCCCAGCACGACCGGCACGAAGCGGCGGGGCAGCCGGGTGACCAGCAGGAGCAGCGCCGCGCCCAGCAGGCCGGCGACGAGCACGACGACCCGCAGCCACGGGTACCAGTCAGGGCTACGACCGAGCAGCACCCACGCCCACCAGACGGTGACCGCGAGGGTGCCGGCGAGCGTCACCGTGGCGGCGAGCGGACGCCACCGCCGCCAGCGCGGCGCGGCAGCCACCGGGGCATCGCCCGACGACGCCGGCAACGGCTCGGCCGACGACGGCAACGGCCCGACGGCCGAGGGCGGCAGCGGCTCGGCGGCCGACGGCAGCGGCTCGGCGGCCGACGCTGGCGACGGCTCGACCGCCGATGTCGCCGGGTCGACGGTGGCCGGGACCGGCTGGCGCTGGTGCCACAGCAGCGTCGCCCCGATGCCGACCAGCGCGCCGACGGCTGGGGCGAGCGCCACCGTGTAGTAGGCGTGGAAGATCCCGGACATAAAGCTGAAGATCAGCCCGGTGACCAACAGCCAACCACCCCAGAGCAGCAGCCCGGCCCGGGTCCGGTCGGTACGCGCCGCACGCCCGGCCACCACCAGCCCGGCGACGAACAGGATCACCGCGGCCGGCAGCAGCCAGGAGACCTGACCGCCGATCTCGCTGTCGAACATGCGCAGCAGGCCGGTCTGCCCGGAGAACGGGCCACCGCCTCCCCCGCCCATCCGGCCGCCCCCGCCGCCGACGCTGCCCACCTCGTCGCCGGTGATCCGGCCGAGGCCGTTGTAGCCGAGGGTCAGCTCCAGGATGCTGTTGCCCTGCGACCCGCCGATGTACGGCCGGGCGCTGGCCGGGACCAGCTCGACGATCGCCACCCACCAGCCGGCGGACACCACCACCGCGAGGCCGGCGAGCAGCAGGTGCCGGACCCGCCGCCACAGCCCGGTCGGCGCGGCGAGCAGGTAGACCCCGGCGAAGACCGGCACCAGCAGGAACGCCTGGAGCATCTTGGTCAGGAAGCCGAAGCCGACCAGCACGCCGACCACCACGATCCACCGGGTGCTGGCCGTTTCCAGGGCGCGGACGGTGGCGTACGCGCCGGCGACCAGCAGCAGGACCAGCAGCGCGTCGGGGTTGTTGAACCGGAACATCAGCGTCGCGACCGGGGTGACGGCGAGGACCGCACCAGCGATCAGGCCGGCCACCGGCCCGTACCAGCGCCGCACCGTCGCGTACAGCACGCCCACCGAGGCGACCCCGCAGAGCGCCTGCGGCACGAGCATCGCCCAGCTGTTCAGGCCGAACACGCGTACCGACAGGGCCATCAGCCACAGCGAGGCGGGTGTCTTGTCGACGGTGATGGAGTTGGCCGCGTCCGACGAGCCGTAGAAGAACGCCTTCCCGCTCACCGAGCCGGCCTGCACGGCGGCCGCGTAGAACGAGTTGGCCCAGCCGGAGGCGCCGAGGCCCCAGATGTAGAGCAGGGCGGTGGCGAGCAGCAGGACCGCCAGCGCGGTCCGGGTCCAGGCCGGCGAGCGGCGCTGCGGCGGCGGGTGCTCGTCGGGGCGCGTGGCCGCCGGCGGGTCGGGTTCGGCGGGCGTCGTCAGCAGGGCCTCTGATGTGTCCATGCGGCCAGCCTTGACGGCGGGGCTGGCGCGAGGCCGTGCGTCGCCTATGCGTCAGCTGTGGGATGGGGCAGCCGGACGGTGAACACGGTCCGCCCCGGGCGACTGTCCACGGTGACCGTGCCGTGGTGGGCCTCCACCACGGCGGCGACGATCGCCAGGCCGAGACCGGTGCTGCCGTGCGCCCGGGACCGAGAGCTGTCGCCGCGGGCGAACCGCTCGAACATCTCCGGTCGCAGCTGCGGCGGCACCCCCGGCCCGTCGTCGGCGACGGCGAGCACGGCCGCACCCGCCGCGACGCTCAGCGTGGTGGTCACCGTCGTGCCGGGCGGTGTGTGCACCCGGGCGTTGGCCAGCAGGTTCGCCACCACCTGGTGCAGCCGGGCGGTGTCGCCGGGCACCCGGATCGCCACCTCCGGCAGGTCGAGCTGCCAGCGGTGCTCGGGGCCGGCGACGTGCGCGTCGCTGACCGCGTCGACCACCAGGGCGGTCAGGTCGACCGGTTCGACGGCCAGCGGCCGGCCGGTGTCGAGTCGGGCCAGCAGCAGCAGGTCGTCGACGAGGCTGGTCATCCGGGTGCTCTCCGACTCGACGCGACGCAACGCGTGCGCCACGTCGGCGGGGACCTCGTCGCGGCCGCGCCGGGCCACCTCGGCGTATCCCCGGATCGCGGCCAGGGGTGTGCGCAGCTCGTGGCTGGCGTCGGCGACGAACTGGCGTACCCGGGTCTCGCTGGCCTGCCGGGCGGCGAGGGCGTCGGCGACGTGGCCGAGCATCCGGTTCAGCGCGGCGCCGACCTGGCCGACCTCCGTACGCGCGTCGGTGTCCTCGGCCGGGACGCGGACGGCGAGGGCCACCTCGCCGCGATCCAGCGGCAGCTCGGTGACCCGGGTGGCGGTGGCGGCCACCCGGTTCAGTGGGCGCAGCGTGGCGCGGACGATCAGCGCCCCGGCGGCCCCGGCGATGACCAGCCCGACGGCCGCCACCGCGGCCTGCGCGGCGACCATCCACCAGATGGTCTCCTGGACGCCGGACAGCGGGATCGCGACGACCCGTACCCGGCCGTCCCAGTACTGCCGGGCGACGGCCCGGTAGTCGCCGCGGGCGCCGAGGTCGACGGTACGCGGGGCGACGCCGACCGGCAGGTCCGCCAGGGTGGTGACCTCCCCGACCGGGACGGACTGCTCGTCGGGGAACGGGTCGGCGCCGGACGGGCTGGTGGTGAGGGTCCGCGCGCTCGTCACCCGGCCGTCGGTGATCTCGGCGACCACCGTGCCGGACGGCAGCCCGGGTGGGACGGCGGGGCCGCTGCCCGGGAACGCCGGCCGCCCCGGACGGTCGCCGCGCATGGCCGTCGCGGGCGCCAGTTGGCCGTCGAGCCGGTCGATCAGGAAGTGCCGCAACGCGATCGTGGTCAGCCCGCCGATGGCGACGCTGACCACGGCGAGCAGCGCGACCAGGGCGAGCACCAGTCGCGTCCGCAGGGACCGGCCGGCCATCCACCGTCGGGCGGCGCGCAGCAGCCGGCGGCTAGTCGGCGGGTTTGAGGACATAACCCGCGCCGCGCAACGTGTGGATCATCGGCGCCCGACCGGCGTCGATCTTCTTGCGCAGGTACGAGATGTACAGCTCGACCACGTTGGCCTGGCCGCCGAAGTCGTAGTTCCACACCCGGTCGAGGATCTGCGCCTTGCTGAGCACCCGGCGCGGGTTGCGCATCAGGTACCGCAGCAGCTCGAACTCGGTCGCGGTGAGGGTGACCAGCTGCCCGGCGCGGCGGACCTCGTGGCTGTCCTCGTCGAGGCTGAGGTCGCCGACGGTGAGCACCGCGTCCTCGCGGGCAGCGACCGCGAAGCCGGAGCGGCGCAGCAGCGCGCGCAGTCGGGCGATCACCTCTTCCAGGCTGAACGGTTTGGTGACGTAGTCGTCGCCGCCGACGGTCAGGCCGGCGATGCGTTCCTCGACCGCGTCGCGGGCGGTCAGGAAGAGCACCGGCACGGTGGGGGCGTGCTCGCGCAGCCGGCGCAGCACCTGGAAGCCGTCCAGGTCGGGCAGCATCACGTCGAGCACCACGGCGTCCGGTTGGAACTGCCGCGCCGCGCTCAGCGCCGCCATGCCGTTGCCGGCGCTGCGCACCTGCCAACCCTCGTAGCGCAGCGCCATCGACAGCAGGTCGGTCAGCGTCGCCTCGTCGTCGACCACCAGCACCCGGACCGGCTCGCCGTCGGGACGGCGCAGCTCGATCCGGCCCGGCGCGGCCTGCCCGTCCATGACCATGCCCCCCATCGTGGGCGCGGCACCTGTGCCCCACCCCTGCGGCACCTGTGTGCCAGCTGTGCGGCCGGGTCGGCGGCCGGTGCGCGTCACCGCCCGGTCACTCGGACACCCCGAACGCGTCGGTGCGGACGAACCGCATGCTCCAGCCGCCCAGACCGTCGGGCTGGTCGCGTTCGTAGAGGTGGTCGGGGCCGGGCTGGGTCGGGCCGGTGCCGTCGGGATGTCGCATGATCCAACGCTGCGGCGGGGCGCCGTCCGGATCGGCCGGGACCTGCCGGACCAGGCCGTCCGCGGGCCCGCCGACGAAGCGTACGGTGACCTCGCTCATCGCGGCGTTCCCCTCGGTGACCGCGCCGGCACGCTCGGTGCGGCCGGCTCTGGATCGCAAGCTACCGCACCCACCGTCACCCCGCAGCGGGGTACGGCGGGATCGGCCGCGCACGCTTCCCGCGCCGGTTTGCCCTGCTCGGAGCCCGGGTACCGCGAACGAAGACACCCGCCGCCGGCGGGTCGGGGACGAGGAGCAGTCGATGCGGACGCTGGACGGGCGGTACCGGCTCGAACAGCGCATCGGCGTCGGTGGGATGTCGGAGGTGTGGCGGGCCCACGATCAGGTGCTGGACCGGCCGGTCGCGGTGAAGCTGATCCTGCCCGGCCCGGACGGGCAGCACGACCCGGTGGAGCGGATCCGGGACGAGGCCCGTTCGGCGGCCCGTCTCGTGCACCCCAACGTGGCGAGCGTGCACGACTTCGGCACCTCCTGCACGCTGCCCGGTCGCCCGGTGCCGTACATCGTCATGGAACTGGCCGAGGGCGAGACACTCGCCGCGCACCTGCGGGCCGGTCCGCTGGACTGGCGGATCTCCACGCGGGTGTGCGCGGAGGTGGCCGCGGCGCTGGCCGCCGCGCACGCCAGCGGCATCGTGCACCGCGACGTGAAGCCGGCCAACGTCATGCTCACCCCGGCCGGGGTGAAGGTGCTCGACTTCGGCATCGCCACCCCGACCGGCGCACCGGACCCGCTGCCGCCCGGGATGCTGATGGGCACCCCGGCGTACCTGGCGTCCGAGCAGCTCGGCGGCGCGCCGGCCACCCCCGCGGCCGACATGTACGCCCTCGGCGTGCTGCTCTACTACAGCCTCACCAGCCGCCTGCCGTACCAGGCGGACAGCACCAGCGAGCTGCTCGGCGCGCGTCGGCGCCGGCCGCCGGACCCACTGCCGGAGATCGACGGGCTGCCGCCGGAGGTGGCCGAGCTGTGCCACTCCTGCCTGGCCGACGATCCGGCGCAGCGGCCGACCAGCCTGGTCGCCGCGCTGCTGCTCGCCGAGGCCGTGGACGCCCGGGTGTACGTGCCGATGCTGGTGCCGAGCCCGCGTGAATCGGCTTCCACGTCGCCGTGGACCGAGCGGGCGGCGACGGAGGTCACCGAGGCGGTGGCGGTCTTCGACGGGCGGGACGGGCGCTGACCGTGGCGCTCGCGGCGTTTCGCCGGGCCACGGCCGGGTAGCCGAGCCGTGAGCGACGGGAGAAACGCGATGCCGGATCAGAGTTCCTGGCTGCGTGAGGCCACCGCGACCGCCGAGGGCGGTCACGTACGCACCGATGATGGCGGGCTCTCCACCGCGCTGGCGTCACCGCTGGCGCCGCACTGCACCGGCCTGACGCCGGAGCAGTTGCTGGCGGCCGCCTTCGCGTCCTGCCTGCACCACGCGGCGGTGGAGGTGGCTGGGGAGATCACCGACGAGGCGCACACGGTCCAGGTGCGGGCGGAGGCGAAGCTGGGGCGCGACAACGACGGCCGCTACCGCGCCGACGTGCACGCCGAGATCTCCTCGGCCGGCCTCAGCCGAGACCAACTCGCCCACCTCGTGGAGTACGCCGACCGGCTCTGGCCGTTCTCCAGCGGCGACAACACCCGGCACCGGCTGACCGTCACGCCGGCGGAGAACGGCCGGCACTGACTCGGTCCGACCGACGGCCAGGCGGCCGAGGTCAGCCGTTCGGCGGATCGGCTGATCGCCCGTACGGGTGAGGTCGGACGGGCGGCCGGAGTCGGCGCGACGGCTCGACCCGGTGACCGCATTCGCCCGGCCAATCGGAAATACCCGTCTGGCCCGATCAGCGAGGTTGCGCGTACTCGGAGGGCCTTTGCCGCTTATCGCGCGCATGATCCGGGCAAATTGTGGCGCATGCCACCTTAAGGGCCGATGGCATCGCGCACTGAGCTATCTAGCCTCGTCGGGTGCATCCCGACGACCCCGCCGACCATGAGCTGACCGACGCGCGCCCGACCACCCTGCTGGGCGACGCCGCATCAACCGAACGGACGATCGGCCGTCACCGGGCCCCCGAACCACCCCGCCGGACCCTGCTGGGCTCGACGCCGGTCCGGGTCGCCCTGGCCACCGGTGTCACCTGCTGCCTCGGCCTGGCCGCCGTGGTCACCGCCCGAGGCGCCGAGGACGACACCCGGCCCGTGGAGCCGCTCGCCGAGGCGATCGCCGACCGCGCCGCCATCGCCGACGAGCGCGCCTCCCGCTCGCTGGACCGCGACCTCGCCCCCGCCCGGGTCACCCCCAGCCCGGTGGCGACGCCCACCCCCAGCCGCGCGGCCGTGCGCAAGACCCCGAAGAAGCCTCCCAAGCCACGTCGGCCCCGCCCGGTCGCCGGCCTCGACCAGGCCCAGATGGACAACGCCAAGGTCATCGTCGACGTCGGCCGGGAGATGAAGATGCCGCGGCGCGCCCTGGTGGTCGCGCTGGCCACCGCGATGCAGGAGAGCAACCTCTACAACCTGGCCAGCGACGTGCTGCCGGAGTCGTTCGACTACCCGAACCAGGGCAGCGGCTCCGACCACGACTCGGTCGGCCTGTTCCAGCAGCGGCCCAGCAGCGGCTGGGGCACGGTGGCCGAACTGATGCGCCCGTCGTACGCCGCACGGGCCTTCTACTCGGCGCTCAACGAGATCCCCGGCTGGCAGGACATGAGCGTCACGGCCGCCGCGCAGGCCGTGCAGGTCTCCGCCTACCCCGACGCGTACGCCCAGCACGAGGAGCGGGCCACCACCGTCGTGGCGGCCCTCATCGCCTGAGCGGGGCGGCGCCCAGCGGTGGCCGCATCTATGGTGCGTGGCATGTCGATCAACGACCGGGATCTGGTCATCGAGGCGGCCACCGCCGGAGCTGCGGTCGTACGCGCTCACTACGGGGCGTCGTTGACCCGCTTCGAGAAGTCCGGCGGGGACTTCGCCACCACGGCCGACATCGAGGCGGAACGGGCCATCCTCGACGTCCTGCACGCCGCCCGCCCGGACGACGTCGTGGTCGGGGAGGAGAGCGGGCGCACGGGCACCGGCGGGAACGGACGCGAGTGGCTGGTCGACCCGCTGTGCGGGACGCTGAACTTTGCCGTACACACCATGCTGGCCTCGGTCAACGTGGCGCTGCGCGCCGGGACGCGGGTCGTCGTGGCCGCCTCGGCGGATCCGTTCGCCGATGAGGTGTTCTGGACGGACGGCGCCGGCGCGTACGTGCGGCGCGGGGGCGTGGACGAGCGACTCGTCCCGTCGGCCGGGTCGACGCTGGTGGATGTCAACCTTGATCCACCGTTTCCCAACGCGTCGGTCTTCCGCGCCGCCCGCCTCCTTGCCGACGACGGTTTCATCGGGCAGTTCCGTCCACGCGTCGTCTCCACCACCCTGGCGGTGGCGTGGGTCGCCGCCGGGCGCCGCGCCGCCTACGTCACCGACGGGCACCTGCACGACAGCGTCCACTTCGCCGCGGGCATCGCCCTCTGCCAGGCGTCCGGCTGCGTGGTGAGCGGGATCGACGGCCAGCCGCTGCACACCGGGGCGGGCGGTCTCGTGGTGGCCGCCGACGAGCGGACGCACGCCGCCCTGCTGGCCCTTGTCGGCAACCAGCGGGCACCCGTCAGTGCGGACGGCGTGCTCCCGGCCCAGGCGACGTGAGGGCAACGCCCCCGACGTCATCGTGCACGGCGACCACGGCGCGCTCCGCCTCGCCGAGCTGACCCGCACCGCCCGGCCGCTGCTGCTGGACTCCACGGGCGCCTTCGCCGAGGTCGCCGCGCCCTGGCGAGACCGGGTCGACGTGATCACCGGCCCGCTGCGGGGCACCACCGCGACCGCGTTGCTCGTCCGCCCCGACTGCTTCGTCGCCTGGTCCGCCGGGGACGCCGACACCCTGCGCGCCGCACTCACCCACCACTTCGGTCCGGCCCGATCACTGTCCGCCAGCGCGTCGGCGTGATGCCGGCAGGGCCGCGGACACCTACCGGGTGTCGGTCGCGGCCCGCCCACTCGGCGGCTCGGCGGCCCGGCCGCCGGCGGCCACCCGGATCGCCGGCACGCCGGCAGCCGCCGTCACGGTGTCGGCGGGCACCGGCTCGGCGGCCCCCTCGCTGTCGACGGTCACCCCGCTGAGGATCTCGTCCGCCCGGGCCGCACGCCGCCGACGGGCGTGCAGTGCCGCCTCGAACTCGCGGCGGGCCTGCACGGCCTCGGCGTACGCCCGCTCACGCACCAGCCGCGCCTCCGCGCGGGCGTCGTCCAACTCGACGCGGGCCTGTGCCAGGATCTCCGCCGCCTCCCGGCGCACCGTGTCACCGGCGTACCGGGTCACCGCGGCGTCGCCCAGATCGAGCCGCTGGAGCAGCCCGCTGAGCCAGGCCGCCTCCTCGCGGATCTCGTCCCACTCCCGGGTGGCCCCGGCCACGCTCTGCGCCCGCGCGGCGAGCCGGGCCAACCGGACTCCCAGCTCATCCAGGCAAAAATCGACCTGCCGCTGGTCGTAACCGGTCTCAACGACGGAGAACCTCATACTGTCGCCCCCCAGGCAGCTGCTGTTACTTCCCCACCTGGATCCTCGACGGCGGCGGCAGTGGTCGAGGGGGTTCGGGAAAAATGTTCAGCATCCGAGGGGCGCGCCTGGGTCAGGGGCGCTTGGGCAGGACGACCACCCGTCCGAAGAACTCGTCGATGCGGCGCACCACGTCGTTGAAGTCGTCCAGGTCGATCGGCTTCGTGACGTACGCGTTAGCCTGCAACGTGTAACTGCCGACGATGTCGGTGTCCGCGTTGGACGTGGTCAGCACCACGATCGGGATGGTACGCAGGTCCTCGTCCTGCTTCACCGCGCCGAGCACCTGCCGCCCGTCCATCCGGGGCATGTTCAGGTCCAGCAGGATGACATCGGGGCGTCGTGCCTGCTCGTGGCGGCCCTCGGCGCGGAGGAACTCCATCGCCTCCTCGCCGTCGCTGACCACGTCGATGATCTTGTCGACGTCGGAGTCCGCCAACGCTTCCTCGATCATCAGCACGTCGCCCGGGTCGTCGTCGACCACCAGGATGCGTACCGGCTGCGGGCTGTCTACGCCCATCACTACCTGCCTCGAAGTCAGCGGAGGCGGGACCTGACGGTCACCGCGCTGGCGGGGAAATCTAGCCCATCAGGGGGCGCTGTGGGACGCCGGGTCGACAGTGTCCGGTTCGTAGCGCAACACCTCGGCCAGGCCGGTGACCCGCAACACCCGCTCGACCCGGCCGTTGGCACCGACCACCCGCAGCCAGCCGCCGTCGGCCGCGGCCCGGTTGTCCCCCCGCACGAACACGGCCATCCCGGTGGAGTCGCAGAACGTGAGGTCGGTGAGATCGAGCAGCACCCGGCGCTCGCCGGCCTCGGTGAGCCGGTCGATCGCGGCGGTCAGCTCAGGGGCCGTGCTCAGGTCCAGTTCACCGGCGAGCCGAAGACAGGCGCCACTGCCGTCACGCCCGGCGTACCTGACGCTGAACGTCACCGTTCTCCCCCTCGCTCCACCGCTGGGTGGGACGTTTGCAGTGCGGCAAGTATACGCAGGGGCGCCCCGCCGACCGCACGGCGCGGTGATCCACCGGGGGTGCCGTCAGCGGGCGGCGCGGGAGCCGGCGGCGGACGTCTCGGCCCGGCCGAGCGCCAGCGCGTACGCCGCGCGGGGAAAGTCCCGCAGCACGCCCGCGTAGTGCTCCAGGGTCAGGTCCGCCGCGGCCGCTGGCACCCCTCGACTCGACAGGATCCCCACCAGCCACTCGACGAACTCGGCGAACAGCGACGGGTCGTCGACGTAGAGCGCGGCGGCCAGGAAGTCCACGATGTGGCCCAGGTCGCTCACCGTCGCGTCGAGCTGGGCGACCGTGTAGTCGCGGGCGGCCGGCACCCGCTCCCGCAGGTCGGCCAGCGCGCTGTCGATCAGCTCGCCCCGGCGCCGGATGAGGCTCGCGTACTCGTCGTCGGCCAGGTGCGACAGCTGCGCCGGCGCAACCCGACGCAGCGCCCGCTCGTCGGCGACCAGCTCGGCCGCCGCCGGTGCGCTCGGCGCCCACGCCGCGCCGAGCTTCGCGGCCCACCGCCCGTCCGTGCCGAACCCGCGCCCGCCCACGACCACCGGTACGTCCGAGCGGCGGCACGCCTCGATCATCCGGTGCGCGTGCGGCAGCCGCATCGGCATCGCGCACGCCAGCGCCACCGCGTGCGCGTCGTGCCGGTGCAGGTACGACACCAGGTGCGCCGCCGGCACGCTGGCGCCCAGAAAGGTCACCTGCCAGCCACGCAGCCGCAGCACCTCGGCGACCAGCCGGGGAGGCAACGCGTGCCACTCCCCGTCCATGCAGGCCACCACGATGCGCCCACCGGTCGGGCGGGTGTTGGCGTGCGCGGCCACCGCCGCCACCACCCGCTCGCTGATGTGCGTGGCGGCGTGCTCCTGCGCCACGCTCCACTCGTTGCGCGCCCAGCGCTCGCCCACCTCGGCCTGCGCCGGCGCGACCAGGTCGAGCAGCACCCGTTCGGCGGGCACGCCCGCGTCGAGCAGGGCAAGCGCCACGTCGATCGCGGCGTACTCGTCGGCGTCGGTGAGACAGTCCAGGTAGCCGCGGTACGCGTCGGTCGGGTCGGCGGCGGCCGTCGGAGCGCTCACGCGTCGGTCTCCCTCTGCTGCTCGGCGCCGACCGGCTCGGGCACCGAGTGCAGGTGCCGAGGGGCGCGACCGCTCGGGCCGACCGCGCGCAACGCCAGCACCGCGATGTCGTCGTGGTCGCCGTGCCCCAGCCAGTCGCAGGTGACCTGCTCGACCCGCTCGGCCAGGGCCGGCGCCGGCATCCGCTGACAACCGGTCACCGCGGTGACCAGCCGCTCCGGGCCGAACTGCTCGTCGCCCCGGCGCCCGCCCCGGGCCTCGGTCACCCCGTCGCTGTAGAGCAGGCAGGTCTCGCCCGGTGCCAGCCGGACGGTCACCTCGCCGACGCGCGGATCGGGCACCACGCCGATCAGCATGCCGCGCAGCGGCACCGACTCGACCTCGCCGGACGCGCGCAGCACCAGCGGCGGCAGGTGCCCCCCGCCGGCCATGGTGAGGGTGAGACCACCGTCGCGGTGCGGACGGGCCACGCCGAGCACCATGGTCGCGAAGCGGCCCTGACCGTGGGCCTGGGTCGTCTCCAGCAGGGCGTCGTTGAGCAGCCGCAGCAGACGCCCCGGATGCGACTCCAACCGGTGCAGCGCCTGGAGGCACTGCCGCAACTGACCGGTGAAGACCGCCGCCTCGACACCCTTGCCCGACACGTCGCCGAGGAAGAACACCGAACCGCCGTCGGCGAGCCGGTGCGAGCCGTAGAAGTCGCCGCCGATCCGCAGCCCCGCCTGCGCCGGCCGGTACGCGGTGCCCCACTGCACGCCGGCGGCCTCGACCGGCTCCACCGGCAGCAGGCTGGCCTGCAGGGTGTCAGCCACCTCCGCCTGGTCGCGATAGAGCAGGGCGGTGGTCAGCGCGGCGCCGGCCCGGGCCGCGAAGGCGCGGATCAGCTGCACGTCGTCCTCGTCGTACCAGCGGGTGTTGCGGCGGGCGACGAGCAGCACCCCGACCGGGGCGTCGCGGCCCGGCAGCGGGACCACCCGGGCGGCACTCTCGGCGCCGCTGAGGCCGGGCAGCCAGCCGGCGTCGACCGCCTGCTCCACCAGCCAGTCCACCGCGTGCGGCTCCACCCCGGTCAGCCCGTCGGCGATGGCCGCCGGCAGGTCGACGCCGGGCAGCACCCCGCTGTCCACCAGCGGCGTCTCGTCGTCGCAGCGGGAGGCACGCCACCAGCGGGCCCGGCCGGCCCGCGGTGCGAGCACCAGCACGGCCACCTCCGCCAGGGACGGAACGGCGAGGCGGACGACCGCGGCGGCGGCCCGGTCGGGATGCAGGGGGTTGCCCAGCTTGTCGCCGACGACGGCCAGGAAGGCCGAACGTGCCCGCTCGGCCAGCAGCGCGTCGGCGCGGCTGGCGCTCTCGGTGACGTCCTCGACGTACCAGCAGCACCGGGCGCCGGAGAGGGGCACCTGACGAGCGGTGAGCTGACGCCCGCGATGGGTGAAGGTCACCGGGCTCCCGTCACCCAGAGCGGGCACGCCGGCGGCGCTGAGCAGCTCGCCGGGGACCACCTCGGGCAGCAGTCGCTCGGCCACCGGGCTGACGTGGCGCACGACGCCGGCGGCGTCACAGACCACCAGGCCCTCGCGGAAGTGCTCGACGACCTCGGACCAGTCGGGCTCGGCGCCACCCCGGTCGGGCGCCAGCGGCGGCAGGGCGGCGGCGGGCCGGAGCGAAGCGTCGGCGGACCGCGCCAACGCCCGCGTGGTACTCGGCGTGGAGATCCGTCCGTCGCCCGGGTCGAAGCCCCTGACGTCGGATGCAGTCACCAGCTGAGCCTCACTCCTTCGTCGTCCACCGAATCCGCGCGGGAACCGGCGTCGGGGGTCAAATCTCTCCAGCCCACCCTACGCCGGTACGCCGAAACCGGCATCTCGCGGCAGCTCGCGGGCCCTCGTCGCGTACCCGGCGGGCCCGGTCGCGGGTTGTTACGATCCCCCTCGAACCGGCCGGAGCGGCAGCGGTGGAAAGGCGTGATCGTGACATCCCCAGTGCGGCGACCCAGGACCAACCCACTGACCACGACCGTCGATCTGTCCGACCCGAACGCGCCCCTGATCCGGGTCGGCGGCGAACTGGCGTACGCGACGTCCGCGCCGCTGCGTGTCGAGGTCGACCGGCTGCTCGCCGACGCGCCACCGACCGTTGTTCTGGACTTCGCCGACCTGCACTTCATCGACAGCACCGGCCTCGCCGTGATCGTGTACGCGTGGCGCGAGGGCCGGCAGGTCGGCACCGCGATCCGACTGCGGGCGGTGCCCCGGTTCCTGGCGTCCATCCTCGACATCACCGGGGTGGCCGGGCTGCTCGCCCGGCCACTGCCGCAGGCACTGCCCACGCAGGCACTGCCGCAGGCGCGGCCCACGCAGGCACTGCCGCAGGCGCGGCCGGGTGACCAGCGGCCGGCGGCGAGCGCCTGAGCGTCGCCGGCACGACGCGGGTCACGTGTCGGCACCCCGGCTTTGCGTTCGGGCCGAGGACTGGGAACATGGTGGGGTGCCCGACCAGCTGCTGACCATCGAGGTGACCCGGCTCGACGCCGGGCACGTCCAGCTGCGGTTGACCGGCGAGCTCGACTACGACACCGCACCCGAGCTGATCGAGGCGGCGGCGGAGCTACGCGAAGCGGGCCGCCAGCAGGTGCTCATCGACCTGGCCGGAGTGACTCTCTGTGACTCCTCCGGGCTCAGCGCGCTGCTGGTGGTGCACCGTGGCGCCGAGTCGATCCGGTTGACCGGGGTCAGCCCGCAGCTGCGGCAGATGCTCGACCGCACCGGCCTGAGCGAGCTGCTGGCCGTGGAGCACACCGCGACCGGCGACGACCTGCGCGCCATCGGCTGATCGGCGCCACCCCGCCAGCCGGGGTGGCCCCCGACCCTGGGACCTGGGGTCGGGGGCCGGAGAAATGTCTAGGGCGCCGTCATCGGCTGGAGCCGGGGGCCGTCGTCGCGCAGCTCGCCGATCGGCGACGCGTCGGCGTCCTCGGGAGCGCCGGAATCGGGCGTCTGGTACAGGTAGCGGACGAACTCCCCACCCGTCTCGTTGTCGTCCGCGCCGGGCCATTGGCCGATGCAGTCCATGCCGACCACCTCGCGGCCGGTCCCGTCGGCCTCCTCCAGCAGCGCCCACAGGCTCACCGGGTAGCACCGGGTGGCATCGGGCGTGAGCTGCCAGCGGGCGTACCAGCCGGGTCGGGCGGGGACGATCTCGACGATCCGCTTCATGACGACCTTCCTTCCGCGTACCTCGGAAGAACTCCGGTCCTGCACCCGATCGTGCGGGCCGTGCGGGTGAGCGCCCATCACCCGTGGCGGATGAAGCCCGCCGAGGCCCGGCCGGCCCACCCGGCAGCGTCCGTTTCGGCTCCCTGTAGGGCGGGAAGGCGACGGACACAGCCACGATCCGCAGCGGAAGGGGTGCGTCACCATGCGCAAGCAGATGGAGGGCGACAACCAGCGGCGCCGGGCACTGGCCCGGCAGGCCCGCGAGCAGGGTCGCCAGCCCAGCGAGTTCGGCGCCAGTCTGAGCGCCTCCAAGCAGATCACCAGTCTCGACCAGAGCAAGCGGGCCGGCCCGGCAGCGGCCGGCCAGCACAAGCAGGACTCCACGCGCGGAGGGCCCGCCCCGCCCGCGGTCGGCACCGCGGACAATCCTCGACCGCAACCGTCCCCGCCGGCCGGTGCCGCCGGAGTGAACAGCGTGGGCTACCAGGATCTCGTCGGTGAGGTGGGGCGCCGGGCCGGCGTGGACTTCCAGTCGGCCAAGGTCGGCACGGAGGCGACCGTGCTGGTCCTGGCCTTCGCCCTGGAGGCCGCCGAGCGGCAACGTCTGCTCGACGCGGTGCCGAACTCGCTGCACGACGTGCTGCCGGTCGACGGTATCGAACGGCACCATGACCTGCCCGGCTTCCTGGCCGAGGTGGGCCGGATCAGCGGCCGCACCCCGGAGCAGGCCCGCTACCAGGCCGAGGCGACGCTCGCGGCGCTCGCCGACCAGGACGGCGACCTCGTCGAGTCCCTGCACGTACCGGACGGGCTGCGCGAGTTGCTGAACCCGCCGGAGGCCGGCGGTGGCATCGTGGGCGCCTCCACCGCCACACCCACGCTGGACCAGGCCCAGCTCGATGCGGCGCTGGACGACCTGCCGTACTGGGCCGGTGACAGTGACGGCCTGTACCGCGTGGTCGCGCTGCCGCCGGACAACCTGGACCGGGTGCTCGACCGCCTCGACCGGCTGCGCCAGGAGACCGGACGCGGTCCGAGCATCGGCCGTCCCGGCGGCACGGCCGCCGTGCTGACCGTGCGGACCAACCAGGCCGACGGGGTGACCGCGCTCGACGTGGACCTCGCCCACCGGATCGACGACGCGATCGACGAGATGGGTGCGGGGATGGCCGGCTGACCGGCCACCGCGGCGTATGGCGGCCGGCGGACGCGGGGTACGCCCCGCTCCGCCGGCCGGCTCGGCTAGCGTGCCGGTCATGAACCGCGCCGCCGACCGGCTCGAGCTGGTCACCGATCCGGTCCGCCGGACCGGGCGGACCCTGCTCTCTGCCGGCGTCGAGCAGTCGTACGTGGATGTCGAGGATCCTCGGCACCTGCATTTCGAGTACGTCCGACGGATCGCCGCGGCGGCGGAGCTGACGGCCCCGGCGGGCGTCCCACTGGACGTCCTGCACCTGGGCGGGGGCGCGTTGACGCTGCCGCGCTGGCTGGCGGTCACCCGTCCCGGGTCCGCGCAGCGGGTCGTCGAACGCGACGCGGCGGTGGTTGAGCTGGTCGCCCGGGAGCTGCCACCGCTGCCGCCCGAGGTGCGGGTGGAGGTGGCCGACGCCCGGGAGGCGGTCACCGCCACCGCGGCGGGCAGCTACGACCTGGTGATCGCCGACATCTACCGGGCGGCCCGGATGCCCCGGCACGTGCGTACCGTGGAATTCGCCGCCGAGGTGGCGCGGACCCTACGCCCGGACGGGTTGTACCTGGTCAACGTCACGGATCTGCCGCCACTGGTCGGCACCCGTGTGCAGGTGGCCACCCTGCGGGCCGTCTTCGGGGACGTGTGCGTGCTCGGGGACCGGCGGATGCTGCGCGGCCGCCGCTACGGCAACCTGGTGCTCGCCGCGACGCCCCGGCCCGGTGGGCTGCCGGTCGGCCGGCTGGCGGTGGCCGCCCTGCGTGACCCGGTGCCCGGGGGTCTGCTGCACGCCGCCGCGCTCGACACGTTCGTCGCGGGCGCCCGACCCTCCACCGACGACGACCCGCACTGACGGGGCCGACCGCAATCAGCGGTGATGCCGGGTTTCCGACGGTGTGCGCGGGGAAGGCCCGGCGGGTGAGCGACGCCGACACCCGGACGACCGCCCGCCGAACCCTGATCGTGATCGGTCTGGTGCTGGCGACGGCGTTCGCGCTGGCCTTCGTGTACGCGACCCGCCGGGTGCTGGTGTGGGTCGTGGTGGCCGCCTTCTTCGCCATCGCGCTCAAGCCCCTCGTCGACCGGCTGCAACGCCGGCTCGTACGGCGGCGGGCGCTCGCCACGCTGCTGGTGTTCCTCGCCGCGCTCGTCGTGCTGGCGGCCCTGGCCGCCGTCATCCTGGCGCCGCTGGTCAACGAGGTGGGCCGGTTCGCCGACCGGGCTCCGGAGCTACTGCACGACGCCCGTGCCGGTCGTGGTCCGCTGGGGCAGGTGCTGGAGCGCACCGGCGTCCGCCGCTACGTCAGCGAGCACTCCGACCAGGTGCGCGACCTCGGCTCCCGACTGCGCCAACCCGTGGTCGGGGTGCTGCGCGGCGTGGTGGAGACGGTCGCCGGGCTGGTCACGGTCGTCGTGCTGGCGTACCTCATGGTGCTGGAGTCGCCGCGAATCACCGGCGGCCTGCTCGCGGCGGCCGGGGACGGTCACGGTGAGCGGTTGCGCCGGGTGGGGCGGGAGGTGTCGCGGGCCGTCACCGGCTACCTCACCGGCAATCTGCTGATCAGCGTGATCTGCGGCGGGTTGACCTTTCTGGTGCTGACCGTCACCGGCGTGCCGTTCGCCGCCGTGATCGCCCTGCTGGTGGCGGTGGCCGACCTGATACCGCTGGTCGGCGCCACCCTCGGCGCGGTGATCGCGGCCGGCGCCGGCTTCCTGCACTCCCCCACCGCCGGCGTGGTGGTGCTGGTCTTCTTCGTGATCTACCAGCAGCTGGAGAACCACCTGCTCCAGCCCCTCATCCTGTCCCGCGCCGTCCGGCTCAACCCGCTGACCGTGCTGGTCAGCGTGCTGCTCGCGGCGGAGCTGGCCGGGCTGCTCGGCGCGTTGCTGGCCATCCCCGCCGCCGGCATCGTGCAGACCCTGTTGCGCGAGTACGGGCCGAGCCGCCTCCGTCCGGGCCGCTCAGCGGCCGCGGGCCGCGACCTCGGGTGAGGTGCTCTCCAGCGGTACGGCGTCCGCCGGCACCAGCCCGAGCTGGACCGCCGAGCGGGTCAGCGCGGCGTCCAACACCCAGTCGGCCCCGACGCGGGTGCGGTTCCCCGGCATCGCCATCAGGTGGTACGCCCGGGTGACCGCCTTCGCGGGCAACCCGGCCAGGTTGACGTGCAGCGGGTTCGCGGCCGCGTCCTTACCGCCCAGGTCGACCACCCAACCCAGGTCATGATGCTTGTACGGCTTGCGCCGGCCGAAACCGTACGACGCGGCGATGTTGTGCGCGGCGAGCTTGCCCTGCCGCTGCGCGTGCTGGGCCGTCATCCCGCAGATCTGTCCCGGGTTGACCAGGTCCGGCACGGCGGCGGCGTCACCGCAGGCGAACACCTCCGGGTAGCCGGGGACGTTGAGGTACTCGTCGGTCACCAGCCGGCCCCGCTCGGTACGCAGCCCCAACTCGTTGACGAACGGGTCGGGGCGCACGCCCACACACCACACCAGGGTGCAGGTCGGCACGTACTCGCCGTCGGTGAGCTTCACGCCGTCACAGGTCGCCTCGGCCACCGAGGTGCCCATCCGGACGTCCACCCCGCGCCGGTTGAGGACCTTGTGCGAGGTGTCCGACATCCGCTTGTCCAGCTCCGGCAGCACCCGGGGCGCCACGTCGAGCAGCATCCAGCGGGGCCGGACGGTCAGCCGGGGCCGCTGGGCGTGCAACGCGTCGGTGAACAGCTGCCCGTGCGCGGCGACCTCGGTGCCGGTGTAGCCCGCGCCGACCACCACGAACGTCGACCGGGCCTCCTGCTCGGCCGGGTCCTCGGCCTGCTCGGCCAGCTCGATCTGCCGCACGATGTGGTCGTGCAGGTAGACGGCCTCGGGCAGCCCGCGGAAGCCGTGCGCGTACTCGGTCACCCCGGGGATCGGCAGCAGCTTGTTGACGCTGCCCACGGCGAGCACCAGCCGGTCGTACGCCAGCCGGTTCTTCTCCCCCTCCGGCTGGGTGAAGCCGACCCAGCGGTTCTGCAGGTCCACGTGGTCCGCCTCGCCGATCACCACCCGTACGCCCTTGAGCGTCCCGGTCAGCGGCACGGCGATCCGTCTGGGCTCGACCACCCCGGCGGCCACCTCGGGCAGCAGCGGCAGGTACAGGAAGTAGTCGGTGGAGTTCAGCACCACGATCTCGGCCCGGTCCCGGGCGATCCGGCTCAACGTCTTCGCCGCGTGGTAACCGGCGAACCCGGCCCCCACGATCACCACACGAGGTTTCGTCATTGCGGGCCGTTTCCCGTCGCAGCCCCGGACAAACGTCGGTAGCGCCTGTGTGCGGTCAGCTCCGCTCAAGCCAGACGCGACCGCTGGAGCCCGTCGCCTCCACACCCCACTCCTCACCGAAGGCCCGCACCCGGTTGGCCGAGATCTGGCCGACCTCCGGTGGGATCGCCGGGTCGAGCACGAGCCGACCGTCGACCGGATTGAGCCCCAGCATCGCGCGGACCAGCGCCAGCGGCGTGCCGGCCGCCCACGCCTGCGGGCTGCACGCGGTGGGATACGGGATGGCGAACAGCAGCCGTTGCCGGTCGGCCCCGCTGAGCGCCTCGGGCAGCCGGTGGCCGAACTGCTCGGCCGCGTCGATCATCGCCAGGCTGATCCGGTTCGCCTCCGCCCGATAGCCGTAGCGGGCCAGGCCGAGCGCGATCAGCGAGTTGTCGTGCGGCCAGACCGTGCCTAGATGGTAGCCGAGGGGCCGGTAGAGGCGTTCCTCGGCGGACAGCGTCCGGATGCCCCAGCCGGAGAACATGTCCGGTGACATCAGCTGGCGCACCACCGCGTCCGCCCGCCCCGGCGGCACGATGCCGCTCCACAGCAGGTGACCCATGCTGGACGTCTTGGAGTCGACCACGTTCTTGTCGCCGTCGAGGGCCACCGCGTAGTAGCCGCCCCGCTCGTCGACCCAGAAGTCCCGGTTGAACCGCTTGTACAGGGTGCCGGCCTCGTCGCGCAGCCGTGCCGCCAGGGTGGGGTCGCCCAGCGGGCCGTCGAACAGCTCGGCCAGCCGCACCTTCGCGTCGAAGGTGTAGCCCTGGATGTCGGCGGTTGCCAGCGGCAGCACCGGGATCCGCCCGTCGGCGAAGCAGACGCCGTCCGGCGAGTCCCGCCAGCACTGGTTGCCCAGCCCCTCCGGGGACCGGGTGGCGTACTCCACGAAGCCGTCGCCGTCGCGGTCGCCGTACTCGTCGATCCACCGCAGCGCGGCCACCGCGTTGTCGCGCAGGTGCCGGACGGTCTCGTCGTCGCCGGTCCAGCGCCAGTACTCCGAGAGCAGGATCAGCCAGAGCTGGGTGGCGTCGGCGGTGCCGTAGTAGGGGCCGTACGGCTTCTGGCCGGTGCGGGTCAGCTCGCCGCTGCGGACCTCGTGCAGGATCTTGCCGGGCTCCTCGTCGGTGAAGTCGTCACAGGCGTCGCCCTGCAGTCGGGCGAGCGCGAGCAACGCCCCCTTCGCCAGCGCCGGCCCAGCTACCAACGTCTGGTACGCGGTGATCAGCGTGTCCCGCCCAAAGACGCTGAGGAACCAGGGCAGTCCCGCGCCGGGCAGCAGGATCCGCTGACCTTTGACCTCCAGGTCGAGCCGCAGCGCCGCCAGGTCGTTGCGGGACTGGCGGACGGTGCACTCCAGCGCCTGGCTGTCGCTGCGCAGCACGGCCCGGTCCTCGGTCCACCGGCGCAGCGGGTCTTCGGCCCGGCCTTGAATGACGTCGATGATGTCGCCCCGCACCGGCTCGACCACGCCCAGGCCCGGCGCCAGCGGCACGTGCAGGTCTACCAGCCAGCTCTCGCGCGGACGCAGGTGCAGGTCCCAGACCAGATCGTCCCCCTCGATCCGGTCCGCCGGAGTCGCGCAGCGCACCCGGGTCTCGGCGGTGAAGTCTCCGTTGCGGTAGGAGAAGCACAGCTCGGAGCCGTCGGCGGCGTGGCCGCGGACGATCTGCGCGGAGCGGTCCCGGACCACCGACTTGACCTCGAACAGGTCGGCGAAGTCCACGTCGACGGCGAGGCGCAGCTCCACCCGCACCGGCTCGGGCTGGTACGACACCAGCTCCAGCCGCTCGTGGAAGCCGTCGCCGACGTAGCGCAACCGCCGGACGGCGAGACCGTTGGGCGGCAGCCCGGGCAGCTCCGGATTGGTGAGCACGTACTGCGCGGAGTAGTGCTCGATGGTCTCGGCCCGCAACACCAGCAGCTCACCGCCGTTGACGGTCAGCGTCCAGCCGCTGATCAGGCGGGTGTCCAGGTGGACCAGCCCGCCGATGCTGCCGGGCGGCACGTCGCCACGCGCGTTCGAGTACAGGAACGTGGGGCCGCTGAGAACGGCGAGCGAGTCGGGGCCCAGCTCGGGCGGCATCGCCCGCTGGTCGCCGCTCGCCCCCGTCACGGGAGCCATGCCGACGGTCGGGTCGGCGGGGGTCGCGCGCACGACAGCCATGACACCCACCGTAGGAACGGTCGCCACGCGGTGTCATCACCCGGTCCGGGTGAAAGCTCCGCAGCCATCCACGCTCAACGATATGGACAGCCACCATCATCGATGGGCAGGATGCCGGAATGGGATCAGACGACACCGGCGCACGACCCACGAGGTCCACCCGCCGCACCTTCCTGTCCACCTCGGCCGCCGCCACCGTGGCGACCGCCGCCACCGTCGCGGTGCCCGCGCTGGCCGCACCCGCCGCCGCGACCGCCCTTCCGGCCGGCCCCGGGCACCCGGCCCGCGCCCAGCGGCCCGACCGCGAGCTGCGCGACCTGCTGCGCCAGGTCGACCCGCGCCGGATCGAGGCGATCGTGCGCCGGCTGGCCGCGTTCGGCACCCGGCACACGCTGTCCAGCCAGGACGACCCGCAGCGGGGGATCGGCGCCGCCCGGGACTGGATCTACACCCGCCTGCAGGAGTACGCGGCCACCTCGGGCGGCCGGATGACCGTCGAACTCCAGTCGTACGTCCAGCAGCCCGCGTCGCGGATTCCCACCCCCACCCGGATCACCAACGTGGTGGCGACCCTGCGCGGCCAGAGCACGCCGAACCGCACCTACGTGGTGACGGGCCACTACGACTCCCGGGTCACCGACGTGATGGACGCGGTCAGCGACGCGCCCGGTGCCGACGACGACGCCTCCGGCGTGGCCGTGGTGCTGGAGCTGGCCCGACTGATGGCCACCCGGCCCACCGCCGCCACCATCGTGTTCGCCGCGGTGGCCGCCGAGGAGCAGGGCCTGTACGGCTCGGCGTACCTGGCCGCGCAGCTCAAATCGGCCGGCGCCGACGTGC
Organism: Micromonospora sp. WMMD710; assembly: GCF_029626045.1. Taxonomy (NCBI): domain Bacteria; kingdom Bacillati; phylum Actinomycetota; class Actinomycetes; order Micromonosporales; family Micromonosporaceae; genus Micromonospora; species Micromonospora sp. WMMD710. The sequence goes on from NZ_JARUBD010000001.1 coordinate 2,222,267, forward strand.
AGGGCATGTTCAGTGACGACATCGTGGGCAGCAGCACCGCCGACGACGGCACCCGCGATCCGTACGCCGTGCGGCTGTTCGCCGAGGGCGTACCGACCGCGGAGACGCCGGCGGAGGCCACCACCCGCCAGTCCGTCGGGGGCGAGAACGACTCACCGTCGCGGCAGCTCGCCCGGTTCGTGCGCGACGTGGCGGAGAACGACGCCACCGGCATGCTGGTACGCGTGATCTACCGGCGGGACCGCTACCTGCGCGGCAGCGACCACATCTCGTTCCTGCGCGAGGGCTGGCCGGCGGCGCGGTTCACCGAGCCGAACGAGGACTTCGCCCACCAGCACCAGGACGTCCGGGTGCAGGACGGGCAGCAGTTCGGTGACCTGCCGGAGTTCTGCGACTTCGCGTACATCGCGCGGGTGGCGAGGGTCAACGGCGCGGCGCTGTGGTCGCTGGCCCAGGCGCCCGGCACGCCCAAGGGCGCCGTCATCGTGACCACCGACCTGACCAACAACACGACGCTGCGCTGGCAGCGTGGCGACGAGCCGGGGCTGGCCGGTTACGAGGTGGTGTGGCGCGAGACCACGGCCGCCGAGTGGCAGCGGGTGATCGCGGTCGGCGACGTGACCGAGGTGAGCATCGACCTGTCCAAGGACAACGTCTTCTTCGGCATCCGGGCGGTCGACCGCGCCGGCCGTCGCAGCCCGGTGGCCTTCCCCCGCCCCGGCGCCTGAGGTCCCCTTGTGATCAAGAGGTTTGCGTCACGACACGCCGTAGCCGATGACGCAAACCTCTTGATCACGCGGATGGGGCGGGTGGGGTGGGTAGGGCGGTTATGGCCCAGCGCTCGTGGTCGCGCCACTCGCCGTCGACGAACAGGTAGTTGGGGGAGAAGCCCTCCAGGCGGAAGCCGAGCTTGCGGGCCACCCGCCGGGACGGCTCGTTGCCCGGCTGGATGTTCGCCTCCAGCCGGTGCAGACCGGCCGTGGTGAACGCATGGTCGATGACCAGCGCGATGCCCGCCGAGGCGTGCCCGGTGCCGCTGAACGGCGCGAACGCCGCGTACCCGAGGAAACCGCCGCGCAGCGCGCCCAGCACGATCCCGCTGATGTTCACGTAGCCGGCGATCGCGCCACTGGCCCGGTCGCAGATCAGGTAGCCGGCGCTGTCCCGGCGGCGGATGCGGGCCAGGTAGCGGTCGTACTCCTCGGCGCTCGTCGGCGCGACCAACCACGGGTGGTGCAGGTCCCGACTGCGTCGCGTGGCCGCGACGAACTCGTCGGCGTCGGTGGGCCGGGGCCGGCGGATCGCGGCCAGAGCGCCGGTACGCAGGTATCTCACGGCGGACCACTCTGGCCGACCGCCCCGGTCGTTGTCCAACCGGTCGCTCAGCGTGCCGGGACGTCGGTGCTCTCCCGTGCGAGGACGGTGTGCGGGGCGATGACCTCGGCGACGGTGGTGTCCGGGTGCTCGATCCGAGCGGTGAGGCGGGCCACGGCCTCCCGGGCGAGGAACCCGGTGTCGACCGCGACGGTGCTCAGGGTGGGCCGCGAGTAGCGCCCCTCCTCGATGTCGCCGACACCCATCACGGCGACGTCCGTGGGGACGCGCAGTCCGGCGTCGAAGGCCGCCCGCATCGCGCCGATCGCGAGCGGGTCCGAGAAGCAGAAGATCGCGTCCGGCCGGTCCGGGCCCGCGAACAGGTCGCGGGCCGCGCGGTAGCCGTCGGCCCGGCGGTCGTGCCGCCCCGGCAGCAGGTAGCCGGGCACAGCCGTCACACCAGCGTCGCGCAGCGCCCGGTGATAGCCGACCGTGCCCGGCCGCGGCACACCGTCCGGCCCCACGGGGTACGCGCCGACCGCGGCGATCCGTCGACGGCCGGCGCGCAGCAGGTGGGTGGTGGCGTCCTCGGCGGCGGCGGCGAGGTCCACACGGATCTGGTCGCACCTCGGGTCAGGGACCCCGCCTCCGACCAGGACGACGGGTCGCCCCGCGGCGGTCGAAGGGGACGCCGGCGCACCCAGTAGGACGCCGTCGACCGGCATCGGGCGGGCGTCGTCCTGGCCCGGCGACGGGTGCCCGCGTTCGACGACGACGCGGTAACCCCGCCCCCCGGCAGCGTGCACGACCTCCCGGGCGAACTCGTCGGCGTACGGCAGGTCGGCGTCGGGCAGGACCAGCGCGAGGATGCCCGTGCGCCCGGTCCGCGGGGTCCGGGCGGACGCGTTCGGCCGGTACCCCAGGTCGACGACGGCGGCCTCGACCCGGCGGCGCACGTCGGCGCTCACGTGGGGATAGCCGTTGACCACATTGGAGACGGTCTTCACCGACACCCCGGCGAGCGACTTCGTGAACACCGTCGAGCCACAGATCGCCGACGAGACGCTGACCAGCCCGGAGCGGCTGCGGGACTGGCTCGTCGAGCGGCGCCTGCTGCCGGCCGACGTACGCCTCGGGCCGGCCGACCTCGACGCGGCCGTGACGATCCGGGAGGGCCTGCGCGCCGTGCTGCTCGGGCACGCCGGCCACGCCGGTGACCCGGCTGCCCTCGACCGCCTCAACCAGGCCCTGGCGGCGACGCCCGTCGCGCCGCGCTTCACCGCCCACGGCCACCACCTGGTCGCCGTCGGCGGCGCGCCGCTCGACCCGGCGGTGGCCGGCCTCGTCGACGCCATCCGGCAGTGCGATGTGGACGGCTCCTGGCGGCGGCTGAAGGTCTGCGCCCGGGACACGTGCCGCTGGGCCTACTACGACGCCTCCCGCAACCAGGCCCGCCGCTGGTGCTCGATGGCCGGCTGCGGCAACTACGTCAAGATGAGGCGGGCGTACACCGTGCGCACCGGCCGCACGCCCGCCTAGACGAGCACGTCGCCGACGCCGCAGACCTCGCGGGCCTCGCGCGCGGTGGCCACGGACGCTGACCCGTGGGGCCGACGGCCAAATCCCCGGCCGGCCGGCAGCGATCACCGTCAGTCACCTCCGTCGGGGCGGGAGGTTGCGCTCGCGGGCCCCAGGTCGGTGTTGCCGGGGACAGCCGACCGCTCTAGCGGGACGTCAGCAGCCGGAAGTGGGTGCCGTCGGGATCGGCCAGCACGACCGCGCCCTCCTGGTCGGCGTCGACCAGGGTGGCACCGAGGGAGAGCAGACGGTCGACCTCCGCCTGCCGATCACCGTCGCCGCTGACCGCGAGGTCCAACGTCACCCGGTCCCGGTCACCTCTGGGCATCAGGGGTGGGCCACCCCAGGTGATCTTCGGGCCGCCCAGGGGTGACTGGATGGCGGTTTCCTCGTCCTGATCCCAGACGAGCGGCCAGCCGAGCGCCTGACTCCAGAAGTAGCCGACGGCCTGCGAACCGTCGCAGGAGACGTCGCCGAGGAACCCGCAGCCGGCGAGGAACTTGTTGCCGGGGCCGAGGACGCAGAACTCGTTGCCCTCGGGGTCGGCGAGCACCTCGTGGTCGTCGTCGGGGTCCTGGCCGATGTCGACGTGCCGTGCGCCCAGCTCAAGGGCGCGGGCGATCGTCTGCTGCTGGTGGTCCAGCGACTCGCTGGTCAGCTCGATGTGCCCCCGGTTCTGGAGCACCTTCGGCTCGGGGATCGCGGGAAAGCGCAGCCGGAAGCCGGTTTTGTCGTCGGGCAGCACCAGGGCGCCGTCGCGGGGGTCGTCGACCAGCTCCCGACCGAGAATCTCGGACCAGAACCGCGCGACGACGAGGGGGTCGTTGGCACCGAAACACACCGCGAACAGGTCACTGGCCATCGTCGCGCTCATCTCCAATCCGGGAAGGTCGGGACCCAGTCGGCCCGGGGACCGGAAGCCTACGAGCGGCCCGGGCCACGCGCACGCGATTAATCGACGCCGAGCGACGCCAGGCCGAACTGGCCCCCACGAGACGGGGGCGACGCCAAGCCAACCCACGACGCAGGCCGACGTCGACGCCGACGCCGGGATGATCCACTCGACATCGCCGATGTCGGGGTATCCCGGCGCTCGGACAGCCCCACGTCGGTGAAGCGGAGTCGATCACGTAGCCGGCCGAGCCGACGGGCCTGACGGCAGGGGTCAGTGGCGCTTGGCGAAGGTCACGAAGGCGCGCCAGGCCGCCGGGGCGACGACCAGCACGGCCGCCGACACGACCAGCCGAGCCCGCAGCGGAACGTCGCGCCACAGACCGGTGCTCATCCGGCCAGTCTGCCGCTGGCGCTTCCGGGCCTCGGCTCAGGGGCCATCCCGTGTCGAGGCCCGGAAGCGCGCGTTCGGCGCGGGCTACGCCGGGTTGTTGGCGTGGGTCAGGGTCTCCCAGGCGACGAAGAGGTTGTTCGTGCCCTGGGGACGCTTGCGCTCGGTGTAGCTCTGGGTGTTGGCCATGCCGATACCCATCCGGTTGTGCAGCGCGTTGAAGCCGACCTCGGTGATCGGGCCGAGGCCGAGGGTCACCGAGCCACCGCACACGCTCGACGGGACGGCGGTGCCGTTCTCGAACTTGGTGTGGAAGCCGAGCGCGTGCCGCAGCCGGTCCTGGAGCTCGGGGTAGAGGTCGCCGCCCTGGATGCGGGTGGTCTCGGCGACGTGCGAGATGGCGGAGAGGCTGTAGCCGGTGTGGACCCAGTCGCGGCAGGTCTCCTGCGCGTGGCCGTCGGTGTAGGTGGCCTGGCCGTGCCAGCGGGAGACGAGTTCGGCGGGCGTGTCGACGCTGGTGGCCGGCGGGTACAGGGGCCGAACCCCGTCCGCGGCGATGTAGATGGAGGCGGCGGCCGCTGCCCGGAACCGGGCGAGCGCACGGTCGTACGACGTGCGGTCCTCAAGGAAGATCGAGATGCCGATGGCCGCCTCGGCGAGGGTCAGGTCCCAGTTGCTGGTGCGGGAGTCGCCAGCGATGACCACGGGCAGGTAGACGGTGCGCAGCATGGTGGCGAACCGCGCCTGGTTGGGCCAGTTGCCGTACGTGTAGCGGATGATCTCGGCGGCGCGTGGCCACACCGAGCCGGCCCAGCCGGTCTGCAACGGGGCGTTGGAGTTGGTGTGCCGCTGGATCGTTGCCGACCAGGCGTCCATCAGGGCGATCGACTTCTGCGCGTACGCCGAGTTGCCGGTGATGTACCAGGCCAGCGCGTCGGTGTACGCGGCGATGGCGTCTTCGCGCTCGTCCGTGCAGCCGTAGTTCGGGTTGGATGTCTGGCCGCACTCGACGGTGGCCCGGGGCGCGGGGACTCGGGACAGCGAGGCGTACCGGCTGCTCATCATCTGGTTGTAGGCGTTGCGCCACGGCTGTTCGCCGGCCTGCACCTTGGCCTTGACGAAGTCGAGTTGTGGGCGGCTGACCAGCACGCCGGGGTGGGTGAAGGTGGCCGGGGCAGCCTGTGCGCTCGGAGGTTCGGTGATCGTCACCGCGCCGGCGGCAAGCGCGATGACCACCGCCAGAGGTACGCGTCGACAGCGCATGGGGGTCTCCTCAGTACGGGTGAATGAATAGACAGCTGTCTTAACAGTTGTCGGACATCCGACCCCAGGCCGCGAAACCGAGCAAGAAGACATCGATAAATTTAAGATTATGCAAATCTAGTATCTATCCAGTTTCATCGATCGGGGCTGAGCCCCCCGACCGGTGACGAGGGGGCTCAGCCCGGCAGAGAGCTGAGCTCGCCTCCGTTGGCGATCACCGCGGTTCCGTTGACGTAGCTGCTGCGGTCATCCACCAGGAACAGGACGACCTCGGCGATCTCGTCGGGCGCCCCGATCCGACCGCGGATGTTGACCGTCCCGAGCATCTCCACGTTCCCGCCGAGCATCTCTTCGGTGCCTTCGGTGCGCACCGGACCGGGCGAGACGGCGTTGACGCGGACTCCGTTGGCCCCGAACTCGGTGGCCCAGGAGCGGGTGAGGATCTCGGCGGCGGCCTTGGAGGCGCCGTCGGCACCACCGACGGGCGCGGCCAGGGTGGCGGCGGTCGACGTGACGTTGACGATGACGCCGTGGCCGCGCTTGGCCATGCCGGGCGCCAACGCACCCACCAGGAGGAACGGTGCCCGCGTGCAGATCGCGACGTGCCGGTCGAAGCTCGCCGTGCTGGTGTCCGCCGTGCTGGTGAAGTCGTAGATCCCGGCGTTGTTCACCAGGATGTCCACCTCACCGGCGGTGGCCGCCAGCCCGATGACCTGCTCGGCGTCGGCGAGGTCGGCGGCCACGACGCGCGCCCGGCCACCCCGCTGACCGATCTCGGCGACCAGGTCGCCGCCCCGGCGCGGATCCCGCCCGTGCACGACGACCTCGGCGCCGCGCTCGGCAAGCTTGAGGGCGACGGCGCTGACGCGCAAGGGACGGGCGACCCGCGAGCGCATCGTGCGAGCGGCCACCGACCTCATCGCCGCGCATGGCGTCGCCGGGACCAGCACCGAGGACGAGGACCTCAACCAGGGCTTCCTGCGGTGGCAGGCCCTGCTGCTCGACGGCCTGAACGCGATGCGGGACCGGGGCGAGCTGCGCGCCGACGCAGACCTCGGCGAGCTGTCCCTGGTGCTGCTGACGGCTCTGCAGGGCGGGGCACTCCTGAGTCAGACGATGCGCAACACCCAGCCGATGCGCGCGTCGATGGACTCCGCCCTGGCCTACATCCGCTCGTTCACACCGGTGCCGTAGTCGCCGCCGCGTGCTCGCCGGATCGGCAGGTGTGGCGCAGAGTTCTCGTCAGAGCGGCTCGGGAATTGCCTGCTCCATCGGCATCGGCACCTGGAGGTAGGTGACGCCGCGCATGTCCAGCCAGGCCCGGTCCGGCCCGCGCACCAGCCGCACCATCACCGACTCGCAGGACGGGCAGCGGGCGACCAGACCCGGCGCGTGCGAGTAGACGTGCAGGCTCGCCATCGAACCGGTCATCCCGCAGTTCTCGCAGCGGCCCATGGCGGTGCTCAGATCGACGGCGAACAGCTCGCGCAGCGGACCGTCGAGCATGTTGCCGTCCAGGTAGGACATCTCGGTCATCGGGTCTCCTCGACGTTGCAATGGGCGAGCGGGGTGGGCGGTCAGCCGGTGGGGCCGAAGCGTTCGGTCTTGATCCGCCGCGACGGGTGCCCCAACCCGACCAGCAGGTCGGCCACGGCCTCCACGAACCCGGTTGGGCCGCAGACGTAGGTGAGCGGTTGCAGGTCCGGCGGCCAGCCGTGGGTGTTCACGTCGGCCAGCCCGACCCGGTGCGGCTCACCGCGCCAGTCCTCGGGTGCCTCGCGGGTGTACACGTACGCCACATCCAGGCCGAAGTCGTCGCGGACCCGGCGGCGCAGCTCGGCGGCGTAGATCACGTCCTCGGGCGTGCGCACCGAGTAGATCAGCCGGAACGGCACCTTGCTGCCGGTCGCCCGGCGCGACCGGATCATCGCCATCAGCGGCACGATGCCGGAACCACCGGCGACGAGCTGCACCGGCTCGGTCTGCTCCGGCCGCCAGATGAACCAGCCACCGAGCGGTCCGCGGACCTCCATCGGGTCGCCGTCGGCAAAGACATCGATGAGGTACGGGGACACCTCGCCGTCGTGCACCCGCTGGACGGTCACCTCGATCCGGGGGCCGCCCGGGCCGTCCACGGCCGGCCCGGCGATGGAGTACGACCGGGCGGCCTGGTAGCCGTCCGGCGCGGTCAGCCGCACGTCGACGTGCTGCCCGGGCAGGTGCCCTGGCCAGTCCGGCACCTGGAGCACCAGCGTCTGTGCGGTGGGTGTCTCCACCCGGCGCTCCACCAGCCGGGCCACCTGCCACGTGATCGGAGCGCGGGCCGCAGTGCCCGTCGCCACGGCGCGCTCAGTCACCCTGGTACCGCTGTTCGCGCCACGGGTCGCCGTAGTCGTGGTAGCCGGCCGTTTCCCAGAACCCCGGCTCGTCCATCGTCTTGAGCCGGATGCCGCGCACCCACTTGGCCGACTTCCAGAAGTACAGGTGCGGCACCAGCAGCCGCGCCGGGCCACCGTGCTCGGCGGGCAGCGGCGCGCCGTCGAAGGTGTGCGCCACCCAGGCCCGGCCGCCGCGCAGGTCGTCCAGGGGAAGGTTCGTGGTGTACCCGCCGTAGGAGTGCGCGACCGCGAAGTGCGCGCCCGTGTCCACACCGTCGAGCAGCGTGTCCAGGGAGACGCCCCGCCAGGTGGTGCCGAGCTTGGACCAGTGGGTGACGCAGTGGATGTCGACGGTCGGCGTCTCCTGCGGAAGCGCCATCAACTCCTGCCACGACCACCGGTACTCGGAGCCGTTCTCGGCGGCGATGACGAACTCCCAGGTGTCCAGAGACACCCGCGGCGTCGGGCCGGCCGAGAGAACCGGGAAGTCCTCGGTCAGGTACTGACCGGGTGGCAGGGCCGGCTCCTGTGATCGGGGCCGGCCCTGAAAGCCCGGTGACACGATTCCCATTGCACAGTCGTACCACCCGCGCCGGGCGGGGCGGGAGCTTTCCCGCGTACCCCCTCGTCGTCGCGGCGCGGCGCGGTCAGTGCCGTTCCGTGACGACCTCGCGCTCCTCGGGGGTGCCGCCCCGGGTGGCGCGCAGGCTGGTCAGGGTGACCACCACCAGCACACCGATGATCACGCCGAGCGAGGCCAGGGTGGGGATCTGCGGCACCGACTCCCAGATCCCGTGCGCCCAGTGCAGGCCCAGCTTGAGACCGATGAACGCCAGGATGATCGCCAGGCCGTAGCTGAGGTGCACCAGCCGGCTCAGCGCCGCGTGCAGGACGAAGTAGAGCGCCCGCAGGCCGAGCAGGGCGAACGCGTTGGTGGCGAAGACCAGGTACGGGTCCTCGGTGATGCCGTAGACCGCCGGCACCGAGTCGACGGCGAAGACCACGTCGGTGGCCAGCACCGCGACCACCACCAGGGCGAACGGGGTGAGTGCCCGCTTCGCGCCCTGCCGGACCGTCATCCGGGTGCCGTGGTACTCGTCGACCACGGGCATGATCTTGCGCAGCAGCTTCACCGAGCGCATCTTGTTGATGTCGACTTCCTGCTGGTGCCCGGAGAGGGCGTCGCGCAGCAGCTTCACCGCCGTGGCGATGAGGATGACCGCGAAGAGCAGGAACGCGAATTCGAGGGTCTGCAACGCCGCCGCACCGAGGGCGATGAAGACCGCCCGCAGCACCAGAGCGCCGGCGATGCCGTAGAGCAGCACCCGCTGGGCGAGCACGGCCGGCACCGCGAACGCGGCCAGCAACAGCATGAAGACGAAGAGGTTGTCGACCGAGGGCGACTTCTCCACCAGGTAACCGGTGATGTACTCCACGCCCTGCTGAGAGCCGTAGCGCGCCCAGATCCAGCCGCCGAACGCCAGCGGCAGGGCTATGTAGAACGCGGACCAGCCGAGCGCCTCCCGCATGGACACCTCGTGCGGGCGGCGCGTGACCAGGAAATCCAGCACCAGCAGGGCGAGCACACCGGCGATGGTCACCGCCCACAGGGTGGGCGTGCCCACCGAGGACAACTCGCTGGCAGCGGACAGGTACGACGCTTCGGTCATGGGGCCTCCTCGAACACCGTGTCATGTTCGAGGTCTCCTTCACCCACCACCTGGTGGGCAATCACCCGAGGCGCGCCGGGCGCGCCGTACTGACCGGAATGATTCGTGGGAAGTACTCCCCTCGCACGGACAAGGTTAGGCCAGGCTGATTCGCCACGCCAAGCGGGACGTCGATGGTTGCCCTGGTAAACCGCTGTACGAGGCCGGTGTCAGGCGCGGCGCAACGTCGCTCCCGGGGCCATCGCCTGCTCCACCAGGCCCCGGTAGTCGCGCGGCAACTGGGTCGCCACGTCGTCGAACTCCCCACCGGTGATCGCCTCCCGCAGCGTCGTGAAGACCGCCCGTACGGCGTCGCGGGCCGCCGGCTCCTGCACATTGGCACGCAGTGCCACCCGCGCCACGAACTCGGCCGCCCCGAACCGGTCCGCCTGCTCGGTGCTCGGGCTCGGCTTGAGCACCAGTTGCAGCGGCTGCGGCATCTGCGCCGCCAGGTCCAGCACCTCGCCACCGGTCAACCGCTCGGCGAACGTCTCCAACACGGCCCGCGTCAACTCGACCGCCCGCTCGGACGACGTCGACGTGCGCTGGGAAACCTGGTCGATGAAGGTGTCGTAGTTCATCCGCGTACTCCCTCGGGCTGGCGTCGGCGCTGCGGGTACCCGCGGCGGCCGGGTGGAAACGGCACCGATGACCGCCCGGGCGCGCGTGACATTTCCCGGCGGGGCGGGCGTGACGCGACGGCGGGCGGGTAACCGCCGCCGGTCGTGACCACATCGATGCCCGAGGGAGCCGCTGCCATGGCGAGCTACGCCGACGTCCTGCAGTACCTGTCGAGCCTGGACTACCCGGCCGAGAAGAACGACGTCGTCCGCGAGGCCGAACGGGAGGGCGCCCCGCCGGACGTCCTGAAGGCGTTGCGCGCCCTGCCGCCGGTGGACTACGCCAACGGCACCGAGGTCGCCCGGTCCGCGGGCATCGAAGCGGCCCCCGAGGTGGGCCCCTCGCAACGTGCCGCGCAGGCCCGGGACAAGAAGCACAACCGGGTCTCGCAGCACCTGCGCGGCATCTGACCCGGCGGTGACGGCCGCAGACCTGACACGCCGGTCGTCGGGATGACCCGCACCGGGCCGCTGTCCCGCCCGCCGGACGGGCACACCCCGGCCGCCGCGCAACTCGCCCTGGTGGGGGTCGTCGGCGTCGTCGTGGGCGTTGCCCTGGCCCTGGTGCTGCCACCGTCGCTCGCCCCCCTCGCCGGCTGGGACGCGGCCGCCCTGAGTTGGCTGGTGCTGGTGTGGCGCAAGATCTGGCCCCTGGACGCCGGACGGACGGCCGCGCTCGCCGTGCACGAGGACCCCAACCGGGCTATCCGCGACGTGCTGCTGCTCATCGCCTGCCTGACCAGCCTGCTGGCCGTGGGGCTGGTGGTGGCCAGCGCGCACGCGGCGCCCCCCGGCCTCGCCCGCGACCTGTACGGCGGACTGGGCGTGTTCAGCGTGCTGCTGTCCTGGCTGGTGGTGCACACCGTGTTCGCCGCCCGGTACGCCAGGATCTACTACACCGGCCCGGACGGCGGGGTGAACTTCAACCAGCCCGAACCGCCGCGCTACTCGGACTTCGCGTACGTCGCGTTCACCATCGGGACGACGTTCCAGGTCTCCGACACGAACCTGACGAGCAACGAGATGCGGCGCACGGTGCTGCGGCACTCCATGCTGTCGTACCTGTTCGGCGCGTTCATCATCGCCGTCACGGTGAACCTGCTGGCGGGCCTGGCCCGCTGATCGCCGGGACAGGCGGGCGCCCCCGGGTCACGAACCGCGACCGGGGGCGCCAAACCTGCCCAGGCGGTGAAACGCGCCCGAACCGGGCGCGACCACCAAGCGGTGGATGCCCGCTCGAACCGAGCGGCCAGCACTGCCGAGTCCAACCATACGACAGAACATCCTCCATACGGTCAGTTTTTGCTGAACTGTGGGCCAGGGCACGTCAGGGCCGACCGGTCAGCTCCCCGTACCGGTGCTCCAGATCGACCCGTGCCAGCGCCCCCACCAGCCACGCCAGCCGTTCCGACTCCCCACTGGCCAGTCCCGCAAGGTCAGCCGCGGAACGGCCCAACCCGAGCCGCCGCGCCGCGGCGAGAGCCCGCCGGTCCGCCACCGGGGCCACCTCCCGCCACAGCGCCTGAGCCTCCCGCAGGAACAGGTCGATGACCTGACCGTCCACGCCGGGCAAGTCGGCCAGCAGCGCCCGCTCCCGGACCGGATCGTGGTGCGCCGCCGACCGCAACCGGCGCAGATCGCCCCGATAGCGCTCGACGACCGCACGAGCCAGGTCACCCACCACGACGGCCACCGCGTCCACGTCGCCGCGCTGACCGCTGTCGCGCAACACCCGCACCCGGTCCTCATGCAGCGAACGGGCCAGCCGGGCAGGACTGTCCCACCCCGCGTCGCGCAGCGCCCGCGCACCGTCCAACGCCCGCCGGAAGTCCCCCCGACGGGCCAGCAGCACCGCCAGGTAGAGCACCTGGAACAGGCTCGCCGGATTGTTGGTGACCCGGAACCCGTACTGCTCGGCGAAGCCTCGCCCGCTGCCGGCGAGCCGGCGGGCCAGACGCTTCCGGTCCTCCACGGGGGTGATCAGAGTGGTCGGCATGCCGGCGACTACCCGCGCGACCGCCGGTCACACGACCGCCTGTCACCGCCCGTTGGTCGCCGGTCCGTTGGTTGGCCGCCCGGTTTCAGCCGTGCAGGTCGCCGGTGCGGTCGCGGGCCTTGAGCCGGGTGGTGGGCAGGGCCGGTGCCGGCAGCGGCGGCGCCGGATCATCCGCGACCACGCCGAAGCGCCGCCCGGCCATCCAGTCCTCCCGGGCCTCCGCCACCTCCTCGTGCGAACGGCCCACGAAGTTCCACCACATCACCAGCGGCTCGTCGAACGGCGTACCACCCAACAGCAGCAACCGCGCCCCCGCGCCACCGCGGACGGTCACCTCCCGCCGACCCGACCCGAGGTAGAGCAGCGCCCCCGGCTCGAACCCCACCCCCGCCGCCTCCGCCGACCCGTTCATCGCCAGCAGGGCGTACTCGAAATCGGGCCGCAACGGCAACGTGGTCGGCGTCGTACCACCCAACTCCAGCTGCGCCCCCATCAGCGGGGTGTGCACCACGGCCGGCGACCGCTCGCCGGCAAGCTCACCAACCAGCAAGGTGACGTCCAACTCGCCGTCGCGCCATCGCGGCAGGTCGGCGTGGTGGGCGAAGTCCGCCGCACCGGCCCGCGCCGGATCCGGCAGCGCCACCCACAGCTGCACGCCGTGCATCACCGGCGGATGGACGGCCGGCGACCGCTCGGAGTGCGCGATGCCCCGCCCCGACGTCATCACGTTCAACTGACCCGGCCGGATCGCCTGCACGCTACCGAGGCTGTCCCGGTGGATGATCTCGCCGTCGAGCAGCCACGTCACCGTCTGCAGCCCGGTGTGCGGGTGCGGCGGCACCTCCATGCCGGGCCGCTGCGCCACGTCGTCCGGGCCAAAATGGTCGACGAAACACCACGCGCCGACCATCCGGCGGGGACGCTGCGGCAAGAGCCTCCGCACCGTGGTGTAGCGGCCGAGCGGCACGTCGTGGCCCGGCAGCAGCACGCTGCCGGGATCGGCGTCGGCCACGCCAGGCGGTCGGGTCTGCGCCAGCATCGATTCGGTACGCTCCACCGCCCGACTGTACGCTCGCGCCCACCCGCGACCCCGACGCTTCACGCCGTTGCCAGGTTCTCGGGTCGGTGGCAGGCCCTCGGGTCGGTGGCAGGCTCTCGCGGCGGCGCTTGCGTCTACCGACCGCCGGTTGGCTGACGTGGCCGGCGTTTTCGCTGGCGGGCGGTTGGCGGGCGGGCTGCGGCGTGTTCAGCGGGGGCCGGTGTCCACCGTCACGCTGTTGGCCCCCGCCGCCAGGTCGAGGTAGAGCCGGTCCGTCGACCGGTCCCAGCCCGGCGCACCCAGCAGCGAGCCCGCAGCCACGCCGTTCCACCGTTCGTCGCCGACCACGACGGAGCCGGCACCCGCGCCCACCCGCACCCGTACCGGAGGCTGGCCGGGCACCCGCACGTCAAGCTGACTCGTGCCGCCGGTCAATCGCACGGTCATGGTGCCGTCGACCGCCGGCAGCAGAACCTCGGTACGGCTCGAGCCGCCGGAGAGTTCCACCCCCAGCAGCCGGGCCCGGCTCAGGTCCAGCACCTGGCCGCTCACGCCGCCGGTCAGGTGGAGACGCCAGGCAGCCCGCTCGTTGAGCAGCACCCGCACGGCCTTCGTCCCGGACGCACCCGTGTCCACCAGGCCAAGGCGTACCGTCTCGCCCCGCACCTCCGGCCGGGCCGCCACGCCCGAGCCCGCCGGGGTGCTGATCCGGTAGAGATCGTCACCCAGATCGGCCACCCGCAGATCGAACGACGACAGCCCGTCCACCAGCACGAAGGTGGCCCGCTGGCGGCCCGCCAGCGGTGCGGTGATCATCTGTTCGGCAGCCGCTGCGGCACCCGAACCGTCCGGCCGACTGCCATCGGGTCGGGAGCGATCGGGTCGGGAGCCATCGGGTGCGCCGGAGTAGGCCGTGCCGAGGCGATGCGGGTCGGCCACGATCACCGCCACGGCCGCGGCACCGAGGATCAGTACGACCGCCGCGGCGGCCAACAACATGCGAGCGCCGATCGACCACCGCCCGGGTGCGGTATCGGTTCGCGGCTCTGCCGCCGGTTGGAGTTCCGGCTGCTGGCCTGCCTCGTGAACTGCTTCGTGCTCGGTGCCGTCACCCACTGCGGCCATGCCTCGTCCCTCCGCCGGTCCCCCACCGGGAGGTACGTACCCGTCCGCCGATCGGATCACTCCGCGCCGATCACGCCGCTCCGCTATGTCGTCCCCGCCGATCACGTCTGGGTACGGCGAAGGCCGGCACCCTGTGCGGGTGCCGGCCTTCGGTGTTGTTCTGCGGGTCAGCTGTTCCAGTGCTGGCCGACCAGGTCGGTGGCCTGCTGCTCCCACTGGGCGTAGGCGTCCGGGTAGGCCGACACCTGCACGGTCTGCGCGGCGTCGGTCAGCGCCATGTCCTGCCAACCGTCGACCTGCGTGAGGCCCTTGAGGAACGCCGTCGTGGAATAGGCCGGATCGGTGATCTGCTCCGGCGTGCCCCAACCCGAGCTCGGGCGCTGCTGGAACAGGCCCAACGAGTCGTGATCGTTGGCGTCACCCAGGTGACCCAGGTTCTCCAACTTCGACTCCTGCAAACTCGTCGCGATCGAAATGACCGCAGCGCGTTCGGGCAGGCCGGCCTTCTTCGTCGCGACGATGATCGCCTTCACGTTCGCGGTCTGCTCACCGTTCAGGTCGATGTGCGACTGCTCGCCCTGCGGCTTCGGCGCACCCGTCTGCACCGCCACCGCGACGGACTTGACGTCGACCGGGTTGGCGTGGGCGGCGATCGGACCGGCGAACACACCACCGGCGAACGCGAGACCCGCAACAGACAGCACACTCTTACGGAAGATCGTGGTCATGGGGGTAGCTCCTTCGGGGGTAGAAACACCCACACCGCCAAAGGGGGAAAACGGCGGGCAGGGTGTGAGCACCTCATCCGGCGCTGCACAAACACACGGGAGAAAAGTCTGGGGGCCTACGAGCCCGGGGGCTCGCGGCGCCGATGTCGGCGGCCTACCAAGCGCGGGGGCTCGGGGCGCCGGGACCGGATGTAACGACCGGCGGGCCGGGGTCATTCCGGGGGTGGCCCGCCCATAGGCAGGCACCTGCATCACGGCGGCGCCTGGTCGCTGGCCGGGTCTGCAACGACCGGACCAGGCCGGGCATTCCCACCCCGCACCGGGGTCGAGCCGGCCGCGGTGGTCCTGCGATCGTCAGGGGATGTAACGACCCCCGGCCAGCCACCATTCCACCACCCGGGTGCAGCCGGTCACAGCCCACAACCCCCCACCACCGGACAAACCACCCACCCGACGCGACCGGCCACGACCCCCGTCGGGCAATCACGGGGTAATCCACTCGGCTTCGGCGAAAACGCGGTATCCGGGACAGGTCGACACCCCGATTTCACCGAAATCGAGTCGATCACCAGCCGGGGCCGACGTCTCGCCGCACGCGAACCGCCCAACGGACGCCAAACCCGACCCCGGGGCCTCTCCGACGGGACGGGCCACGCTTCCCGTCGCCGCTGTGGATTGTGGCGGACGGAGGTCACTCCGCGAGGCGGGAGCGGACCTTCGCGGCGCAGGCGCCCAGGACCGTTTGCGCGTCGAGCCCCAGGCTCTCGATGGCCACCAGCGCGGTGAACGCCACGTCGGCCAGTTCCGCCGCCACGTCCTCGCGCGTGTGGGTGACGCCCTTACGCGGATTCTGGCCGAGCAGGCCGATCCAGGCGGCCGACGCCTCCCCCGCCTCCTCAGTCAGTTTGAGGATGCGGCAGGTCAGTTCCGTCTGCCCGGTGCCGTTCGCGGCGTCCAGCCAACGTCGCGAGGCCCGGGCCGCCTCCCAGATCGAGTCGTCCACGGCGACCAGTCAACTCGACCGCCCGGCCCGGCCTGACACTCGGGGCCTGCCTGACCGGTCGGTCAGCGCAGCCATTGACTCCGGTCGACGGCGGTTCTAGGTTCAGGGCGCTACCGGCCGGTAGGCAACCGTCCCGCCTGGTCGCCCCCGCGGCGACATCCGTCCGATGGGGAGCATTGATGCTGTCCACACCCGTTCGTACCCTCCGCCGCCTGGTCGCGGCCACCGCGACACTGACCCTGGCCGTCGGGCTGGTCGGTGCCGGGCCCGCCGCCGCCACCGACCGCGATCCCGGGGGCGGTCAGCCGCTGCCCGGGTACACCATCGAGAATCCGCCGCTGGCCCCGCTGGTCGTGGGCGGCAGGCCGACGACCGTACGCCAGGGTGTGTACCGCCACGCCGGGTACATCATCGAGGTCCCCACCCGGTGGAGCGGTGACCTGGTGTTGTGGGCCCACGGCTATCGGGGCCAGGGCACGGTGCTGACGCCGGAGCAACCCGGGTTCGGGCTGCGCCAGCGTCTCCTGGAGCAGGGGTACGCGTGGGCGTCGTCGTCGTACGACCGCAACGGCTTCGACATCCGCTCCGGGGTGCTGGGCACGAAGGACCTCGCCGACCACTTCGGACGAACGGTCCGCCGGCCGCACCGCACCTTCATCGCCGGTGTGTCGATGGGCGGGTACGTCATCGGTCGTTCCCTGGAACAGTATCCCGGTTACTACGACGGGGCGCTGCCCATGTGCGGGGTGCTCGGTGACCAGACGTTGCTCGACTTCTACCTCGACTACAACCTGGTCGCGCAGGCCCTCGCCGAGGTGCCGGCGTATCCGACGCCGGCGGACTACCTGAGCACCGCGGTTCCCCGCATTCAGGTGGCGCTCGGCCTGGCCGGGCTGACGCCCACCGGGCCGGACACCACCACCGACCGGGGCAAGCAGTTGCGGGCGATCACGGTAAACCGTTCGGGCGGGCCTCGTCCCGGGGCGGACGCCGCGTTCGCGGTGTGGAAGGACTTCCTCTTCTCGATCAGCGTGACCAGTGGTGGTGACTCCCCCGCCCAGCGGCCCGGTCAGCTGTCCACGAATCTGTTCACCCGCTACGCCCCGAACAGCCCGGTCGACGTCAACGCCACGGTGCGGCGGGTCGCCCCGGAGAACGTCGTGCAGCGTCTCCTGCCGACGCTGACCGAGGTGCCGCGGATCGCCGGCCGTCCCAGCGCGCCGGTGCTCAGCCTGCACGGGCTCGGTGACCTGTTCGTGCCGTTCAGCATGGAGCAGGCGTACGCCACCGACGTGGCCCGGCACGGTCGCGGCCGGCTGGTGGTGCAGCGGGCCATCCGGGCCACGCAGCACTGCGAGTTCACCCCGACCGAGGCGGGCGCCGCGTGGGACGACCTGGTGTCCTGGGTACGCACGGGACAGCGCCCGGCCGGTGACACCGTGACCGATCCGGCGGTGGTGGCCCGGCCCGACTACGGCTGCCGGTTCAGCGACCGGGCCGCGTACGCGGCCGGGGTCGGCACCCGCCGCCTCTACCCGGCCTGCTGAGGTAGGCGAGAAACAGGAACCGGCCGGCTCCCGTCGAAGGGAGCCGGCCGGCCTCGTGTACGGGTGTCACCAGAGCTGCTGGACGATGTCTGCCGCCTGCTCCTCCCACTGCGCGTACGCGTAGGGGAAGGCGGAGACCTGCACGGTCTGCGCGGCGGCGGTCAGCGGCAGGTCCTGCCAGCCGCCCACGTTCTTCAGCGCGGAGAAGAACGCCGTGGCGGAGTACTCCGGGTCGGTGATCTGCTCGGGCGTGCCCCAACCGGACGACGGGCGCTGCTGGAACAGGCCCTGCGAGTCGTGGTCGTTGTACGCGCCGAGGTGGCCGAGGTTGTACAGCTTCGACTCCTGCAACGAGGTGGCGACGCCGATCACCGCGCCCCGATCACCGACGCCGGTCTTCTTGGCGGCGTCGACGATCGCCCGAGCGTTGTCCAGCTGCGCGTCGTCGAGCGGGATGCGCGACTGCGCGCCCTCGATGCCGTGCGGGATCAGCTGGTCACGGCTCGGCTTGCCGGCCGGCGGCTTGCCGGTGGCGGAGCCGGTGGTCAGGCCGGACTCGACGGGCTGGTCGTCCTGGCGCGCCGTGGTGGTGGCCTCGCCGGTGGTGGCGGTGGCCTTGCCGGTGGCGAGGTCGATGGCGGCGACGGCGCCCTCGTGCGGTCCGGAGGTGACCGGAGCGGCGGCCGCGGTGGGCGCGAGCGCCAGGCCGCCGAGGGCAGCCACACCCACCACGCTCAGCGCGGTCTTGCGGTACGAGTCCTTAGCGATGGCGGGGAGCCATCGAGTGAAGTCGACCTTCACGATGGTTGCCCTTTCGATCGTGCGGAGCGCTCCGGGGTGAACACTCCTCGGGAGATGACCGCGGAAAAGGGTTTGGGCTCCGGCGGTACGGGGGACACAACCAGGTTCACGTGTCGGGCATTCCGGAAATGTGCCTGCGGTGGCACGTCGCGGTCCCGGCCGCGCCACGAAACCGGACGATCGCCGCAGCGCAGGTCAGCGGGTGCGTGGGCCGCCGAACCGGACGAGGACGTGCCAGAGCTGCTTGAGGTGCTGAAGGGTGTCCGCGACCGGGCCGCGATCCACCCAGCGCTGCGGCTCGGTGACCACCGACACCGCGCCCCGGCCGATCAGCGCCGCGTCCACCGGGTCGCCCGGTCGGGCGAACTCCCGGTGCAGGCGCGCCGCCAGCACCGGGATCTCGGGGCCTCGGAACTCCGCGTCGACCTGGTCGACCGCCAGCGTGAAGCCGGGGTGCCACCGCAGGGGCAAGCCGTAGCGCCTGGCGATCAGCTCCAGCGTCGCGCCCGTCGGGGTGCCGGCGAAGGACGGGTCGACCACCAGTTCCTCGACGTCCTGGGCGAGGTCGAGGGTGCCGTGGATCTGGGCCTCCACGTAGTCGTCCAGCGCCCGACCGACGGCGGGCGGCGTGGTCGGCGCGTTCAGCACCGTTCGCGCCAGGAAGGCGACGTCCGTCCCGGTACGTCCCAGACAGTCACCGGTGGCGGCGACGCCGGCCAGCAGCCCGGCGAGCACCGCCTCGAAGGCGTCGGCGGTGCCCACCACGCTCGGGCCGAGGTGGCTGTCACCGAGGCAGAACGTCGCGCGGGTCAGCACCTGCGGACGCAGCCGCAGGTGGCACGAGCCGAAGCGCGGGCAGGCGCCGTCCAGGTGGTCGAGCAGGTTCAGACCGCCGTACGTGGGCCGTTCCGCCGGCGTCACCCCGGGCCGCTGGTACGCGCCGCCGAACATCAGCTGCTCCCAGCGGTCCCGGTCGCCACCGGGGTACGCCATGAGCTTGCCGTTGGAGATGCCGGTGACGAACTGGCTGCGGTACACCCCGTCCTCGGCCAGAGCCGACGCGACGCTACGCCCGTCGGCGCACAACCGGTCGGGGTGGAAGTTGACGGTCAGTCGTCCACGCTGGACGGCGGCGGCGACCAGCTGCTCCGGCCGGTGGCCGACGTCGACGGCGGCGAGTTCCCGGGCGACGCCGGCGAGCGCGGCGGGACGCTCGATCACGGCCAATGACCGTACGTGCGCGAGGGCAGCCGTCTGCGCCGAGGTGAGCGCCGCGGCGTCGAGCCCGCCCCGCTCAGACGTCGCCGTCATGGTCGACGTCCGCGGCATCGGTGTCGGCGCGCTCGTCCGGCACGCCCAGTTCCTCAAAGACGGTGATCTGCAGGTCGGCCGGAGCGTCGAGGCGGGAGTTGAGCGAGTTCCAGGGCGTACGCGTCGGCGGTGCGATCTCGCTGGCCCCGGCGGCGACCAGCCGGGCGGTGGTCGCCTCGGCGTCGTCCACCTCGAACGCCACCCGCAGGCGCGGCGCGACCTGTCGACCCACCTCAACCTCGTCGATCATGCGCTTCTGCGCCGGGTTGGCGATCTCCAGGGTGGCCCGACCAGCGTCCAGAATCATCACCCGGGCGTCTCCCTCGCCGCTGAACGCCGCCTCCTGCGGCAGGCCGAGCGCGTCCCGGAAGAACGCGACGGCGGCGTCGTAGTCGGCCGCCTCCACCACGAGGCGCAACTGGCGAACAACGGGTACGGGGTGCTCGGCGGGCATGCGCGCGATCATAATCGCCGTAGGCTGGCACCCTCCGGAAGGGAGCGAGGATGGTCGACGAATACCTCCTGCGACCGGTCGGGTGGGTCTCCTCGCCGCTGACCGAGGCGGCGAGCGCGCCGCGGCAGGGCGACGAGGGCGCGCCGGAGGCGTGGCTGGTCTTCGATCCGCAGGTCGAGCGCGCCCTGCGCGACGTCCAAGTCGGCGCCGACCTGCTGGTGCTGACCTGGCTAGGCGCTGGACGGCACCCCGATCCTGGACGTCAAGCCGGTGCTGGGCGCGGCCGACGAGCGCTGAGCCCGTCGACCGCGCACCACCCCCGCCGCCGGCACGGAAGCCGGCCCAGCAGGCCAGCACGGACACCAGCCAGCTCGCACAGCCGGCCAGCACGGACAGCCAGCCAGCGCAGCTCAGTGGCCGCGGGCCAGCCACTCCTGCAGGTGCGGTGCCTCCGCACCGATCGTGGTGTCGGCACCGTGACCGGTGTGCACGACCGTCTCCGCCGGCAGGGTCAGCAGGCGGGTGCGGATCGACCGGACGATGGTGTCGAAGTCGCTGTGTGAGCGCCCGGTCGCGCCGGGTCCACCGTTGAACAGGGTGTCGCCGGTGAACACCACGCCCAGGTCCGGGGCGTGGAAACTGCACGCGCCGGGGCTGTGCCCGGGGGTGTGCAGCACGCGCAGCGTCGTGCCGGCCACCTCGATCTCCTGCCCGTCGTGCAGCTCGCCGTGCGGCGGCAGGTACGGATGGACCATGTCCCACATCACCCGGTCGGCCGCGTGCAGCAGCACCGGCGCGCCGGTTGCCTCGGCCAGCTCGGGCGCCACCCGGACGTGGTCGTCGTGCGCGTGGGTGGCCAGGATCGCCCGGACCCGGCGCTCGCCCACCAGGGCGAGGATCGCCGCCACGTCATGCGGCGCGTCCAGCACGACGCATTCGCTGTCGTCGCCGATCACCCACACGTTGTTGTCCACCTCGAAGGTCTCACCGTCGAGGGAGAACGTGCCGGCGGTGACCGCGTGGTCGACCCGGGCGGTCATCAGAACACCACCACCGAGCGCAGCACGTCGCCGCCGTGCATCCGGTCGAACGCGTTCTCGACCTGGTCGAGCGTGATCTCCTCGGTGACGAACGCGTCCAGGTCGAGGCGACCCTGTAGGTACAGCTCGGTGAGCATCGGGAAGTCCCGGCTGGGCAGGCAGTCGCCATACCAGCTGGACTTGAGGGCACCACCGCGCCCGAACACGTCCAGCAGCGGCACCTCGATCTGCATCTGCGGGGTCGGTACGCCGACCAGCACCACCGTGCCGGCCAGGTCCCGGGCGTAGAACGCCTGCTTCCACGTCTCCGGTCGACCCACCGCGTCGATCACCACGTCGGCGCCGAAACCGCCGGTGGCGGCGCGGATCGCCTCGACCGGGTCGGTCTCGGAGGCGTTGACGGTGTGCGTGGCGCCGAAGGTGCGGGCCCAGTCCAGCTTGCGACTGTCGGTGTCCACCGCGACGATCGTCGTGGCGCCCGCGAGGGCCGCGCCGGCGACCGCCGCGTCACCGACGCCGCCGCAGCCGATCACCGCGACCGAGTCGCCGCGGGTGACGTTGCCGGTGTTCATGGCGGCGCCCAGCCCGGCCATGATCCCGCAGCCGAGCAGACCCACCGCGGCGGGCCGCGCGGCCGGGTCCACCTTCGTGCACTGCCCGGCGTGCACCAGGGTCTTCTCGGCGAACGCGCCGATGCCCAGCGCGGGGGCGAGTTCCGTGCCGTCGGTGAGGGTCATCCGTTGGGTGGCGTTGTGGGTGTTGAAGCAGTACCAGGGGCGACCGCGTCGGCAGGCACGGCACACCCCGCAGACGGCACGCCAGTTGAGCACCACGAAGTCACCCGGTGCGACGTCGGTGACGCCCTCGCCCACCTGCTCGACGATGCCCGCGGCCTCGTGGCCGAGCAGGAACGGGTAGTCGTCGTTGATGCCGCCCTCGCGGTAGTGCAGGTCGGTGTGGCACACGCCGCAGGACTGGATCCGGACGATGGCCTCACCGGGGCCGGGGTCGGGCACAACGATGGTGGTGACCTCGACCGGCGCGCCCTTGCTGCGGGAGATGACTCCCCGGACTTCCTGGCTCACTTCGCCTCCTGCTGGTGGTGTGCGGCGGGGCCGGGTGCCGGGGCGGGGCGGGTGTGCCGGGCTCGGCGGTGGGCCCTCGGGCGAACCTACCGCGATCACCACGGCCGTCCCAGCCGGCCCGGCGGGTTATCGCGGGCTCCGCGGGGTACGCGGGCCGCATTCGGACCACGGCCACCGGGAGTGATCATGAAGCTCGCGCACCTGCCGCTGCGGGTCAGCATCGGCGCGTACTTTCTCAACTCGGGTCTGGGCAAGCGCACTCTGGAGGGCACCGCCGCGGAGGGCCTGCACGGGATGGCGGTCGCCGCCGTGCCGCAGCTCGGCCAACTGGAGCCTGCCCGCTTCGCCAAGCTGCTGTCGTACTCCGAGATCGCCCTGGGCGCCGCGTTGCTCGCGCCGTTCGTCCCGGCGCCCCTGGTCGGGCTCGGCCTGACCGCGTTCGGCGCGGGGCTGGTGCAGCTGTACCTGAAGACGCCGGGGATGCGGGAGCCCGGCAGCATCCGCCCGACCCAGCAGGGCGCGGGGCTCGCCAAGGACGTCTGGCTGGTCGGCGCCGGCATGACCCTGGTGCTGGAGGGGCTGACCCACGGCCGTCGCCGGCGCTGACCCGGCCAAATCCGGGGGACCGCGGTGACCCATTCCCGTTCGGTGCGGCCGTTCTACCGGCCGATGCGGCCCCGCAGCCGCGACGAGCCGAATCGCGCGGCGACGCCGCTGGAACTCTTCTTCGACCTGTGCTTCGTGGTGGCCGTGGCGCAGGCGGCCGGCAACCTGCACCACGACGTCTCCGAGGGGCACCTCGGCCACGCGCTGACCAGGTACCTGATGGTCTTCTTCGCGATCTGGTGGTCGTGGATGAACTTCACCTGGTTCGCGTCGGCGTACGACACCGACGACGACGACGATTCAGGCTGAACTCGGCCGCCACCGGATGCGAACATCCGGCCAGCCACCGGGCGTGTCCGCCCGAAGGTGGGCAGAATTGCGGGCATGCTTCGCCGCCGATGGTTGCTGGCCGATCAACTCGGGCCGCACTTCCTCGACGACCCCGATCAGCCGGTGCTGCTGGTGGAGATCGGGGACCTGTTCCGCCGTCGACCCATGCACCGGCAGAAGGCGCACCTGATCCTGTCCGCGTTGCGCCACCGCGCGGCCGAGCTGGGTGACCGGGCGCTGCTGGTGCGGGCCGACACGTTCCGGGAGGGGCTGGCACAGGTCGGTGAGCCCCTCGAGGTGTGCCATCCGCACTCCCGGGCGGCGCTGGGCTTCGCCCGGTCGGTGCCGGAGCTGACCGTGCTGCCCCCGCGCGGCTTCATCACCAGCCAGGCCGACTTCGCCGGCTGGGCCGACCGCACCCGGCGCGGTCAGCTGCGGATGGCCGACTTCTACCGGCACGCCCGACGCCGGCACGACGTGCTGACCGCCCCGGCCGGCGGGGCCGCTGCGACGCGACGCTCCCGCGCCGAGGGCCACGGCACGCCGACGGCACCGCCGCCACCGCCGCCGATCGTCGAGGACGACATCGACGCGCAGGTACGCCGTGACCTGGACCGGTGGGCCGCCGACGGCGCACGGTTCGTCGGCCGCGACGGCCCCCGCCGGTACCCGGCCACGCACGCCGAGGCGCGGGCCCGCCTGGAGCACTTTCTGACCCATCGGCTGCCCGAGTACGGCCGCTACGCCGACGTAATGAGCGTCGACGACCCGCTGTTGGCGCACTCCGCGCTCTCGTCGTCGTTCAACCTCGGGCTGCTCGACCCGGAGCCGGCGGTCCGCGCCGCCGAACGGGCGTGGCGAACCGGGGCGGCCCCCCGTACGGCGGTGGAGCCGTTCATCCGGGGTCTGCTCGGTTGGCGGGAGTTCCTCTGGCAGCTCTACTGGTACTTCGAGCCCCAATACCGCGGGGCGAACTGGCTGGCCGCGACCGAGCCGCTGCCGCAGTGGTTCGCCGAGTTGGACGCGGACACGGTGGAGGCCCGCTGCCTGGCCGACGTGCTCGCCGCCGTACGGGACCAGGCGTGGACCCACCACACCCCCCGCCTGCTGGTGCTGGGCAACTACGCGTTGCACCGCGGCTGGCGCCCGACCGACCTGGCGGACTGGTTCCGGCAGTGCTTCGTCGACGGCACCGACTGGGTGATGAACGCGACCGTCGTCGGCATGAGCCAGTACGCCGACCTGGCCCGGCTGGACACCCGCCCGTACGCGGTGGGTGGCACCGACATCGACGAGATCAGCGACTACTGCTCCGGGTGCCGCTACGCGCCCGAGCGGGCGCTCGGCGATCTGGCCTGCCCGTACACCGGGGGGTTCGAGAGTTTCCTGCACCGCAGCCGGGGGCGGTTGGTGGCCGATCCGCGGCTCGCCGCCGAGCTGGACAGCCGGGACGATCCGGAGCACCGCGAGGCGGTGCTGGCGCAGGAGGAGAAGCGGGGCAGCACACCGCCGTGATCAGACCGCCTCCTGGGCGGGGTCGGCGGGCCGCTGCGCGGGCACCGGCGGCGCGGGGCGGGCGACGCCCCGGTTCAGGCCGGTGACCAGCAACCGGTTGTAGGAGGCCGGCATCACCCGGGCCAGCAGGTCGGGCAGCTTCGCCGACCAGCCGATCAGCACCCGACCCCGACGCCGCTCGACACCCCGCAGGATCACCTCGGCGGCCCGGTCCGGCGCGATGGTGAGCAGCTTCTCGAACTGGGCGCGCCCGGCGGCGTACTCCTCGTGGGAGACGCCGCTGCCGATCCGCGCGTTCTCGGTGATGCGGGTGCGGATGCCACCGGGGTGCACCGAGGTCACACCGATGCCGTCGTCGACGAGTTCGTGGCGCAGCGCCTCGGTGAGGCCGCGCACCGCGAACTTGCTCGCCGAGTACGCGGTCTGCCCGGCCGGTGCGATCAGCCCGAACAGGCTGGAGATGTTGACCAGGTGCGCGCCGGGCTCCGCCTTGAGGGTGGGCAGCAGCGCGTGGGTCAGCTGCGCCACGGCCCGGAAGTTGACGTCGATCACCCAGCTGAACTCGTCGAACGTCACCTGGTCGAACCGGCCACCGAGGCCGACGCCGGCGTTGTTCACCAGCAGCCGCACGCGCGGATGCCGCTGGCTGATCTCCTCGGCCGCCCGGGCGGTGGCCGCCGCGTCGGCGAGGTCCACGACGTGGGTGTGCACCTGACGGTCGGGATGCGCGGCGCGGATCGCGGCGGTGACCGCGTCCAGCCGTTCGGCGTCGCGGTCCAGCAGGACCAGGTCGCTGCCCCGGCGGGCCAGCGCGTGCGCCAACGCCGCGCCGATGCCGCTGGCCGCGCCGGTGACGACGGCGGTGCCTCCGGTGAAGGTGAACCTCTGCACGGTCGGGCTCCTCTCCTGGCGGTTACCGGCGACCAGCCGGATCGGAACGCGTGGCGCCGGCGGGCACGGACACACCCTCGGCGCGGGAGAACCGCACGCCCTCGTCGGCGAGCCGGCCGTGGCGCATCAGCAGCACGTCGCGGGCGTAGTTCTGGTGCAGCCGCCACGGCGCGGTCGCACCCTGCTTGGGCAGCGCGTCGACGCTGCGCAGCACATATCCGGAGCGCAGGTCGATCAGCGGCACCCGCTCGTCGTCGGGCGGCGGGAGCGGGGTCACGACCTGCTGTCCGGTGCGGTCCAGATGGCGGAGCAGACGGCAGACGTAACCGGCGACCAGGTCGGCCTTGAGCGTCCACGACGCGTTGGTGTAGCCGAGAGTCAACGCGAAGTTCGGCACCCCGGACAGCATCATGCCCTTGTAGGCGACGGTGCCGGCCAGGTCGACCTCGGCGCCGTCGACGCTGAGCGTCAGGCCACCGAGGGCGAGCAGGTTGAGCCCGGTCGCGGTGACCACGATGTCGGCCGGCAGCTCAACGCCGGAGGCCAGCCGGACGCCGTGCGCGGTGAACGTGTCGATGGTGTCGGTGACCACCGACGCCCGGCCCTCCTGCACGGCGGTGAACAGGTCACCGTCGGGCGCCACGCAGAGCCGCTGGTCCCACGGGTCGTAGCGGGGCGAGAAGTGCCGGTCGACGTCGTACCCCACCGGGAGCCGGCCCTTCGCGGCGCGGCGCAGCAGCCGCTTCACCAGGCCCGGGGCGCGCCGGCTGAGCTGGAAGTTGAGGGTGGACAGCAGGACGTTCTTCCAGCGCACCACCGGATACGCGGCCTTCGCCGGCAGCCGGCGCCGCAGCGCGTCGGCCAGCCGGTCGCGGGAGGGCAGCGCCAGGACGTACGTGGGTGAGCGTTGGAGCATCGTCACGTGGGCGGCGCGGTGCGCCATGGCCGGCACCAGGGTCACCGCCGTGGCGCCGCTGCCGATCACCACCACCCGTCTGCCGGTGTGGTCGAGGTCGTCGGGCCAGTGCTGCGGGTGCACCAACCGCCCGGTGTACGCCTCGACGCCCGGCAGGGGCGGGGTGTAACCCTCGCCGTAGCGGTAGTAGCCGGTGCAGGCGAACAGGAACGCGCAGGTCAGGACGACCGGCTCGGCGGTGTCGGTGCGCTGGGCGTGCACCGTCCAGCGGGCGGTGGCGCTGTCCCACTCGGCGCGCAGCACCCGATGGTTGAAGCGGATGTGCCGCTGCACGTCGTACTCGCGGGCGGTGTCGCGCACGTACTCCCGGATCGTCGCGCCGTCGGCGATGGCCTTCGGGGCGGTCCACGGCTTGAACGAGTAGCCGAGGGTGAACATGTCCGAGTCGGACCGGATACCGGGGTAGCGGAACAGATCCCAGGTGCCGCCGACGGCGTCGCGCGCCTCCAGCACCGCGTACGTCTTGTCGGGGCAGTCGCGGCGCAGGTGGCAGGCGGCGCCGACGCCGGACAGGCCGGCGCCGATGATCAGCACGTCGACGTGGTCGGAGGCCATGGGCGTTCCTCCATCCGGGGCAGTGGACGGACACTAACACCGCGCCCACCGCCCCGCCGAAGGCCGAGTCAGTCGGCCGCCCGGGTGGACGTCATGATCCAGTTGGTTTCCCAGGTACGTTCGCCGTCGACCGAGAACGCCTGTTCCCAACGGGCCGTGGTCGCGGTGATCTCCGACCAGATGAACCGGCACCGGACCGGCCGCCCCTCGTGCTGGTCGTCGGCGTAGAAGTGGCCCACCCCGTCGACGAAGCGGCCCGCCATCGGCGGTTGTTCCAACTCGCCGCGTCCGCTGTTCATCCAGTAGATCGACCACTGCTCGGTGGCCGGATCGAAGATCCGCAGCGTCGCGCCGGCGAAGCCCTTGGTCGGGAAGGTGATCTCGTCGAAGTTGCCGCCCCCGCCGAAGAAGCTGTGCGCGACCGACACTCCCGGAAACTCGTCCCACTCGTCGCAGCCGGTCAACCGCTCGCGCAGCCGTCGGTTGACCACGTGCCAGGTGCCCACGTAGAAGTCGAAGTCGCCCATCAGTGGCCCACCGGCCCTTCCACTCGCGTGTCACGTAGATAGCCGGTCAGATCAGGGCCCGCCGGCAGCAGCATGTGCCGCACCCAGGCGGCCCGCTCGTGCTCCAGCACCGCCAACTCCCACACGCAGCCAACCTCGCGCCGGCCCAGCTCGACGAAGTGGGTCGGGTCGTCGTCCGGGCAGTCCAGCACCGGCTGCCCGGCCACCGCGATGTGCACCTGCAACGCGTTGTCCCACACCCAGGTGTACGCCAGCAGGTAGGCGCCGGTGTCCGCGCCCCGGTGCAGCACCACCCATCCGGCGGCCGGGGTGCCGTCGCTCACCGCGCGGGCCAGCAGCGCTGGCAGCACGTCGTACGCGGCCTTCTCCACCGCCGGTTCGATCGGCCGCTCCGGCTGGTCGATGTGGTAACGCTTGAGCTGCCAACCGTCCACCGTGACCGGTCCCGGCGTTCGGAGATCCTTGTCGCTAAATGCCATGCCGGGACGGTAGGACCACTCCCCTGACAGCTAGTGTCAGTGAAGTGCGAGCGAGTCGACTTCTCTCCGTCCTGCTGCTGCTCCAGGCGCACGAACGGCTGACCGCCGCGCAGCTCGCCGAGCGACTGTCCGTCTCGCCGCGCACCATTTACCGGGACGTGGAGTCGCTGCACGCCGCTGGCATCCCGCTGTACGGGGAGGCCGGGCACGCCGGCGGCTACCAGCTCGTCGACGGCTGGCGGACGAGGCTGACCGGGTTGACCGCCGAGGAGGCCGACCGTCTCTTCCTGGCCGGACTGCCCGGCCCCGCCGACGAGCTGGGCTACGGCGACGTGGTGGCGGCCCTGCGGCTCAAGCTGCACGCCGCGCTGCCGGCACCGCTGCGCGACCGGGCCGTCCAGCTCCAGCAACGCTTCCACCTGGACACGCCCGGCTGGTACGCCGACGGCGACACCTCCCCCGAGCTGGCCCGCACGGCGGAGGCGGTGTGGCGGCAGCACCGTGTCGAAGTGCGCTACCGCAGCTGGAACGGCGAGGCGACCCGGGTGCTGGAGCCGTACGGGCTCGTGCTCAAGGGCGGCCGGTGGTACGTGGTGGCCGACCGGCCCGGCCGCGGCAGACCCGCCACCTACCGGGTCAACCAGATCCTGGAGCTGACCCCGCTGGCCGAGGAGTTCGAGCGGCCCGCCGACTTCGACCTGCCGACCTGGTGGCGGGCGCACGTGGCGCGGTTCCGGGCGCACCTGCACCGCGACGAGGCCACCGTGCGGCTCTCCCCCGGCGGCCGGGAACGGCTGCGGGAGATCGGCAGCGATCCCGTGGTGGCGGCGGTCGACGCCAGCGCCGGCCCTACGGACGCGCGAGGCTGGGTGACCGCGGTGCTCCCGATCGAGTCGCTCACCCACGCCCACGGTGACCTGCTGCGCCTCGGCGCCGACGTGGAGGTCCTGAGCCCGGTGGCGCTGCGGGAACGGCTGGCCGCCACGGCGGCCGGGCTGGCCGCCCTCTACGCCCCGACCCCCCAACCGGACGCCCCCGCCGATACGTCCCGTCACCGGGCGTGACGTGGGTCGCTCGTGCTGGTCGGTGGCACCGGTCTGGGAGAGTGTGTGATCGTGGATGCGCTCTCGGTGCGGGGACTCGGCCGCAACTTCGGCAACCTGGTCGTGCTCGACGACGTGAGCTTCACGCTCCCGGAGGGCCGGATCGCGGTGGTTCTCGGCCCCAACGGCAGCGGCAAGACCACCCTGCTGCGCTGCGTCGTCGGCGCGGACCGGCCCGACACGGGCGAGGTGCGGGTGCTCGGCTACCGGGCCGACGAGACCGACCCGCAGGTGCGGGCGCTGGTGGCCGCCGCCCTGGACGACATCGACTTCTTCCCCGACCTGTCCGTCGTCGAGCACCTGGAGCTCGTCGCGTACGCCCACGGGGGCAGCGCCGAGCCGGTCGAGGAGGTCCTCACCGAACTGGGCCTGGGCCCGGCCCGCGACCAACTGCCGGTCACCCTGTCCAGCGGCCAGCGCCGCCGGCTCGCGCTGGCGTCGTGTTTCGTCCGGCCGCGTCGGGTGCTGATCCTCGACGAGCCGGAGCAGCGCCTCGACGTCGCCGGCCGACAGTGGCTCGCCGATCGGCTGCGCCGGGAACGCGACGCCGGCACCGCCGTGCTGCTGGCCTCGCACGACCCGGAACTGATCGACGCGGTCGTCGACGAGCGGATCGAGATCGGCCGGTGACCGCCCCGCCGGCCACGATCGCGGCGACACCCGCCGGGCTGCCGACGGCCCGGCAGGTCCGTACGCACCTGCGCCAGGCCCGCCGCCGGCACCACGAGCACTCCCTCGGCGACGTGCTGGGCGACGCGTACGTCATGGTCCTCTTCGTCGGCATGTACGGCTGGTTCGCGATCAGCGCCAGCCGCGACATGCTGGACTCCCCGACCGTCGGGCAGGCCGAGCCGGGGGTGCGGTGGTGGCTGGCGGTCGCCACGCTGCTCGCCGGCGCCGGGCTCGCCTGGCGCGGCCTGCGCGCGCTCGGCCCGCTGCTGGTCACCCCGGCCACCCAGAGCTGGGTGACCAGCGCGCCGGTCGACCGGCGGGCCTGGCTGGCGCCGCGCCTCGCGGTCCTACTGGCCGGCGCCGCGGCCGGCACCGCCGCGCTCGGCGTGGCCGTGGCGGCGCTCGGCGGCGTCAACGACCCGGCCGCCCTGGGCTGGGCGGCGGCCGCCGGCGCGGGATGGGGTGCCGCGGCACTGGCGTTGAGCGTCGTCGCACAGGGCAGCCGGACCGGACGGCGGTGGCCGACCCTGGCCGGCGCGGCCCCGATGGTGGCCGCCGCCGTCATCACCGGCCTCGTGGTGCTCACCGGCCGCCTCGGCGACGGGCTGCCCCGACCGGCGTCCACGCCGACCGTCGCGCTGGCCGCCGTCGGCGTGCCGCTCGCGGTCGCCGGCACGATCCTCGCGGTACGCGCGCTGCCCCGCGTCGACCGGGCCACACTGACCACCGGCGCGCAGTTCGCCAACGCCGCCGCCACGGCCACGATCCTGCTCGACCCGAGCCTGCTCACCGGCCTGGTGGAGAGCCGCCGCTGGCGTCGGATCGGCCGGGTGCGCAGCAGCCGGTTCCTGCCCGGCCCCGGCTGGTGGGCGCTGCTGCAGGCCGACGTGCGCCGGCTGCGCCGCCACCCCAGCGCCCTGCTGATCTGGGCGGCGCTGATCGGAGTCCAGTACGCTGCCGCGCTCGCCCTGCCTGGGCTGGCCGGCGCCGCGCAGGTGGTGCTCGCCTACGTCGCCGCCGACCGGCTGACCGGCGGGCTGCGCTCGATCAGCCGGTCCCCCGGCCTGCGCCGGGCGCTCGGCGGCAGCGACGCCCTGCTGCGCGGTATCCACGTGGTGGTGCCGGCCCTCGGCGCGGGCCTGTGGTGGCTGCTGACCCTGCCGACCGTCGACCCGGGGCCGCAGTGGCTGGCGCCGACGCTGGCGCTCGGCGTGGTGGCCGCCGCCTTCCGGGCCGGCACCCGCCCACCCATCGACTACGGCGGCGCGACGGTCAACACGCCGTTCGGGATGATCCCGGTCGACCTGCTGCGCCAGGGCTCACGCGGGCCGGCGCTGCTCGCCGTGCTCGTCCTGGTCCAGCTGTTCCTGGGCTGACCGGCCCCTCAGCCTCAGCCGTCCAGCCGCCGGACCATGTTCATGATGGTCTCCACCTGCGCGCCGCCCTTGATCGGGAAGTTGGTCGCCCCGAGGTAGCCCCACCAGTCCCAGCAGCCGTTCGGGTTGCTGAGGGCGGTGCCCGCCTGCGGGTAGAGGACGATCAGGTTGTTGGTGTCGGCGTACTGGTTGAGGTTGGCCCGGTCGACGAAGGCCGTGCCCACCGCGCCGTAGCCCTGCGCGCAGCCGTGCAGGGCCACCAGCAGCCGGCACGACTGGCCGGCGGCGCAGGCCGACGGGACGTACGCGAAGCCGTTCGCGTCCATGCTCAGCCCGTTGGCCCAGCCGTTGACGGCGAACGTGTTCTGGCTGAACCGGATGAGCGTGCCGCCCAGCGCCCCGGTGTTCGGCGCGTTCACCCCGCCGAGCAGCTTGCGCAGCAGAGCGTTCTGCGGGTCGGTGCCGCAGTCGTTGAGGTACGGCGACGCGGTCGCCGTACACCCCTGCGTCCCGTACGGGGTGACCCAGGAGTGGCCGGCCGCCGAGCCGCTGTCGTACTGCACGCTGGCCCCGAAGTGCTGGTAGTAGCGGACCAGGTCGTCGGTGACGGACTTCTTCACCGTGGTGTCGTTGGCGCCGTGGAACACGTACACCGGGTCGCCGGACAGGTTGCCCACCGGGTCGACCCAGCCGTACGACGCCCAGGTCCGGGTGTACGTCTGTAGGGCGGAGACGTTGGTCGGGTAGAGGTTGTCGCCGCAGCCGTACAACGCCTGCGCGACGGTGTTCTGCGAGCAGTAGTACGGCCCGGCGGCGAAGACGGCCGCGCCGCGGATCCGCGACGAGTAGGCGACGTGCAGCTGGGTGGCCATGTAGCCACCGGAGGAGACCCCGGCGACGTACACCCCGGAGACGTTGTACGTGCCCAGCGAGCCCACGACCGGCGGCTTCGTGGACGGGGTGGCGGCCTGGGCGGGAGCCGCGACGGTCAGGACCAGCAGAAGGACGGCGGCGAGGACGGTGGTGGCTCTGCGCGGTGTGGACATGGACGCTCTCCTTTGGAGCGCCAACGGGGCGTCGGCGTGCGCGAACGCTACCGTGACATAGACCACACCAGACATGAGTGCGATCGACACGTCCGGCGACGCCGATGTGGTCTCCCGCTACGTCCGACGGTGGTGCCACCATTCGGCCAGACGGGCGTTTGCCCAGCTCACAGCCTTGACGTGGATGCCTCGGCCAGCGACCCTCGATGCCGGATTGTTTCTGTTTCGGAGGATTGGCGGAGAGATGAGACGTTTGCTGATCGCGCTGGCCGCCACGGTGGCTCTCACCCTGCCAGCGGCCATGACCCCGGCCGCGTCGGCTGCTCCGGTGCCACAGCCCGACCCCCTGACCACCCGGGTCAGCGTGGCCAACGGCCAGGTCCAGGGTAACGACCGCAGTGCCGCCAGCAGCAGCTCACGCAGCGGCCGGCACGTCTCCTTCGAGTCGCTCTCCACGAACCTGGTGCCGGGAGACACCAACGGCGTCGTGGACGTATCCGTCCGGGACCTGCGGACCGGGGTGACCCGACGGGCGAGCGTCGCCACCGGCGGCGGTCAGCGCATCGGCGTCAGCAACCAACCTGCGCTCAGCGGGGACGGCCAGCGGGTCGCGTTCGTGTCCAATTCGTTTGATCTGGTGCCGGAGGACACCAACTACGCCGACGACGTCTTCCTGCACGAGTGGTCCACCAACACCACCACCCGGTTGAGCGTTTCGCCCGAGGGGACTGAGGCCAACGCCTCCAGCAACGATCCCTCCATCGACCACCGCGGCCGGCACGTCCCCTTCACCTCGTCTGCCACCAACATGGTGGCCGACGACACCAACCAGCGGCTCGACGTGTTCGTCCGCGACTCGCCGCGCTCCACCGCCCAGCCGCCGCCGAGCTGACCGGCGCGGTGGCCCCGGGCGCGGTCGCCCACGCGTCCGCTCAGGCGGTGTCGCCGGGGACGAGATGGCGATAGCCGGGGATGGTCTCGCCGAACCAGCCGGCGACGCTGGCCAGGCCGCGCTCGTTGAGCTGCGCGTCGTGGATCGGGTACGCCCGTTCGGCGCCCACCGCGGCGGCGAACCGGATCGCCTCGTCGAGGCGCAGCCAGGACCCCTGCGCGGGCACGAGCAGCGTGTGCACCGGTTCGTCCGGCACGTGCAGCGAGTCGCCGGGGTGGTAGAGCCCGTCGCCGACCAGGTAGCCCAGGTTGGGGCAGTCGGGCTGACCCTCGTGGATGGGGGCGTGCCGTCCGCCGTGGGCGCTGACGTCGATGCCGGCCGCCGTGAAGCGCCGCCCCGCGCGAACCCGGGTCACCGGCAGCGGGGCGAGATCGGGCAGGCGGGCGCCCTCGGGGGCGTACACGGGGACGCCGAGGCCGGCGAGGCGCAGCACGTCCACGTGGTCGGTGTGCTCGTGGGTGACCAGGACGGCGTCCGCCCCGGCCAGGGCACGCGGTTCGCTCCAGGTGCCCGGGTCGATCACCAGCACCCGACCGTCGTGCTCGACGCGGACACAGGCGTGCGTGAATCGGATGATCCGCATCCGGCGACGGTACGCCGAGCGGACCACGACCGGCTGGCGAGAAATCGAGCGTCGTCAGACCCGGCGACCCGCCGACATGCGGACGATGTACGCGAACTGCGCCGCGAACGCCACCAGCGCGACCACCACCCCGGCGAGGATCGTCAGCCAGTGCGCGGCCCCGACCGCGCTGACCACCAGGGCGACGCCCAACCCGACCAGCGCCGCGTTGACCGCGCCCACCAACGCGGCCGTGGTGAGCAGGAACTCCCAGCGCCCCGGCCGGGTGCCGACCAGGATCCAGGCGGTCTCCGCGCTGTCCTCGGACGCCACCGCGTCGGCGAAGAAGTCGTGTTCACCGGCGAGGCGGTCCTGGTAGTAGGCGCGGATGCGCTGGATCCGTTTCAGGTCCAGCGCGTTCTCCACCGTGGTCTCCACCAGCCGCAGGAAGGTCAGCACGCCGATGACCACCAGGATCGGCAGTACGGCGCCCAGGTACGGCCGGATCACCCGGTCGTTGCCGGAGACGAAGCCGAGGCCGATCAGGGCCGCCGACAGCACGGACAGGAAGATGGTGGCACGGCCGGTGGCCTCGGTGATCGTGCCGGCGCGGGACGTCTGCAGGGCGTAGTGCTCGGTGGTGAGGACGCTCAGCAGCGCCTTTTCGCGTTCGGCATCGTCCATGCCACCACTCTCCGCAGTCGCCCGGCCTCGTTACCGTCACCCTATGGGCGGCCCGGAGGGTCCGGCCGGTGAAACGATCGCTCTCGAAGGGGACAGCGAGCGGCAAAGCGGGCACGTATCCTCCGCATGCCGGTGATCAGTGGGCGGCGGGGTCGGCCGACGGGCGGAAGGGGACCGGATGCCGGGGTGGTCTGGTCGGGGCGGTCGGCAGCGACGCGCCCTCGCCGTCGGTGGGCCGCTGCTCGCCGTCGCCGTCGTGATGCTGCTGGCCGCCTGGCGCAGCACCGGCTTCCTCAGCGACCTCCTGCTCAACCTCGGCGCCAGCGTGGTGCTCGCGGCCATCTCGTACGTCATCTTCGACCCGCTGTTCGAAGAGGCCCGCAAGGCCCGGGTGCAGGAGCACCTGAGCTTCGACCAGCAGGCGTTCGTGACGCGGCTGGACCGCTCCGCCCGCCGGGTGCGCATTCTCGACACCTGGACGATCCTTCTGGAACAGCGGCACCGCGAGGAGACCCTGTCCGCGGTACGCACGGCGCTCACCAACGGCGCGCAGGTGCAGTTGCTGCTGCTCGACCCGGACTGCACCGCCGCTCAGCAGCGCTCCGAGGAGTTGGAGCGGCAGCGGGTGGACGTGCCGCGACAGATCCGCACCAACCTGCGCCACCTGGCCGCGTTCTCCGACGCCCTCGACGCCCGGCTGCGGCAGCGGTTGCAGGTCCGGCTCTACGACGCGTCCCCGTCGATCCAGCTCTACCAGTGGGACGGGCGGGCGCTGATCTCGTTCTTCCCGATCGGCAAGCTCTCGTTCAACGTGCCGCAGCTCGAGGTGGACATGGACAGCCCGTGGGGCGGGTTCGTGCACGCCCGGTTCGAGGAGCTGTGGGAACACGAGCAGGCCACCCTCAACCTGGAGCGGTACTGGTCGGTCACGGTCACGCTGCGTCACGACGACCTGGACGTGGTCGAGGTGCGCGTGCCGTACGTGACGGTGGACGGGCAGCACTACGTCGACTGCCAGGGGTTCCGGGTGACCGGGCCGCTGACCGTGCGGGCCGTGCTGCCGCCCCGCGCGCCCGGCGCGACCCCGGCCGTGTTCGGGCTGGCCGAGCCGGCCGACGGGGACCGCACGCCGGCCACCATCGTGAGCCGGCACTTCGACCAGAAGTACGGGCACGGCGACGGGGAGCGGGCGATCCGGCGGCTGGTGCCGGCGCCGGGCGCTCCCCGTACCCCGGCTGCCCGGGCCGGGACGGCCGACGACACGCACGGACGGTGACCCCCGTCCCGCTCGGGGCCCTGGCGAGCGGGACAATGGTGGGCGCACCGCACCGATCGCCAGGAGGTCCGTTCGCATGCCGCCCAGCCCCGCACCGCCGCCCGGGTCCGCGCAGTTGCGCGCCGACTGCGGGCGCTGCTTCGGGCTGTGCTGCGTGGTGCCGGCGTTCGCCCGGTCGGCGGACTTCGCCATCGACAAACCGGCCGGGCAGCCCTGCCCCAACCTGCGCACCGACCACCGCTGCGGCATCCACACCGAGCTGCGGCAGCGCGGGTTCCCCGGTTGCACGGTGTTCGACTGCTTCGGCGCGGGGCAGCAGGTCGCCCAGGTCACCTTCGGCGGTCGGGACTGGCGGGACGCACCGGGGACGCTGCCCGCGATGGCGGAGGCGTTCGCGGTGCTGCGACCACTGCACGAGCTGCTCTGGTATCTCACCGAGGCGCTGACGCTGCGCCCGCCCGCCGACCTGCGCGTCGAGCTGGAGCGCGCGCACGCCGAAACCTGGGCGCTCTGCGGCGCTGACCCGACGCGACTACGCGCGGTGGACACCGCCGCGCACCGCGACCTCGTCAACCCACTGCTGGCGCGGGCCAGCGACGCGGCGCGTTTTCCGGGAGGCGCCGATCGTCGGGGTGCCCAGCTGCTCGGGTCCGACCTGCGGCGGGTCGACCTGCGGCGGGCCAACCTGCGCGGGGCGCTGCTGGTCGGCGCGGACCTGCGCGGCGCCGACCTGAGCCTCGCCGACGTGACGGGCGCGGACCTGCGCGGCGCCGATCTGCGCGGCGCGGACCTGCGGAGCACCCTCTTCCTGCACCAGGCGCAGCTGGACGCGGCGCGGGGTGACACCCGCACCGGGTTGCCGGCGGCGCTCACCCGGCCGGCGCACTGGACCGCGCTGGCGCTCACCCCGGTCCGCCAACCCTCCCGGTCGGCGACGTCCACCCGGCGCGGCCGACGCCGCTGAGCGCGAGGTTTCGGCCGTGACGACGCCGCTGAGCGCGAGGTTTCGGCCGTGACGACGCCGGGTAGCCAGCGCCGACGCGGACCGGCATCGACGGGGGGGCACGGCGTGGGCTACCGAAAGCGCGACGGTGAGCTGCCGGGCGACCCGCAGCACAGCGAGGACGAGGCCGGCCAGGTCCCGTTGGTGCAGGTCGAGGCCGACACCGAGGTCCCACCCCCGGACGACACCGACGTGCCACCGGACATCGTGACCGAGGACAACAGCTCGGGTGTCGCGGGTGGGTCGTCGGGCAGCAGCGGCGGCGGGTCGAGCATGCCCGGCCACCCGGACGCGACCCGCTGACGCTCTGGTCAGCGGCTGGCCAGCGCGGCCCGTGCCTCGGTCATGCCCTTGTTGGCCAGTCGGTCGGCGCGCTCGTTCTCCGGGTGCCCGTTGTGCCCCTTGACCCACAGCCAGGTGACCTGGTGCCGCTCGCAGGCCGCCTCCAGGCGCTGCCACAGGTCGGCGTTCTTCACCGGCTGCTTTGCGGCGGTCAGCCAGCCGTTGCGCTTCCACGACGCCAGCCAGCTGGTGATGCCGTTGCGCACGTACGTGCTGTCGGTGTGCAACTCCACGGTGACCGGGCGGTTCAGGCTCTCCAACGCCTGGATGGCCGCCATCAGCTCCATCCGGTTGTTGGTGGTCGGCGTCGCCTCGCCGCCGCACAGCTCCCGCTCGTGGTCGCCGTAGCGCAGCAACGCGCCCCAGCCGCCCGGCCCCGGGTTGCCACTGCACGCCCCGTCGGTCCAGATCTGCACGCCCCTGCCGGCCGCCGCGTCCACCATGCCCGGCAACCTACCGGGCGGCCGGGCCGCACCCGCCGATCGGGGGCCGCGACACGGGACCGACCGGCGCCGACCCCTCGGGGGGTCAGCCGGGCGGCGCATCCGGCCCGACACCGGGGCCGATCAGGTCGGGGAGGCGCCACCCACCACGGCCGCCGGGATGGCTGGCACGGGCCGGGGCGGTCCGACCCGGTCGCGCAGGCGGTGCGCCGCGTCGCCGGCCGTGGCGGCGATCATCGGCAGCAGCCGGGTGGAGTTCATGACCGCGACCTCCTCGGCCGGGGTGGTGACGCCGTCGAGGAACCGCAGCACCCGCTCGGCCGGATTGCGGTCGAAGAGCCGTTCGAAGAACTCGGGACCGCTGACCCCGCCCCGGTCCAGGGCGCGCAGCGCCACCGCGTCCATCCAGCGGTGCCGGCGCGGGTACGCGGGCTCCGGCACCGGCGGCCGGCCGGCGGCGAGCGCGCGCGCCACCTGGTCGGCCTGGCGGTACATGGCGGAGAAGGTGAAGCCGGTGGAGGGGCGGGTCGCGCCCCCGGCCGTGCCGAGCCGGACCACCCGCGGCGACGGCCGGGCCGGGAACGGCGCGTCGGTCATCGGGATCACCCCGTTCTCCACCTCGCGCACCCGCAGCCCGGCCGGGTCCAACCCGAGCAGATCGCGGTACGCGGCCAGCGCCGCGTCGTACCCGGCGTCGGTGAGCAGGCCCGGGGAGAACTCCGTGTACTCGACCAGGGCGTAGCGGTCACTGACCGGCAGCACGTAGCCGAAGGACACACCGCGGGGCGGCTGCGGGGTGCGGAAGTCCATCAGCACGGCCCGCCCGGGGTCGAACACCGGCCGGTCGGCCTCCAGCCACCAGCCACGAAAGTGTTGCAACCAGGTTGTCCGCCCGGCCCGCGCCGGTGGGCGGGGGCGGGAGTCGAGCACCCAGCCGGCTCGTACGACCGGGCCGCCGGCGGTACGTACCAGCACGCGGGTGCCGTCGTCGGTCACCGCCTCGGCGGGCGCGACGACGCGGGTGGCGTGCAGGCGGCGCTCGGCGACGGCAGCCCGGTCGTAGACCGGGCCGGAGCGCAGCATGGCGTACCTCAGCGGGGTCAGGTCCAGGACGCGGCGCCGCGCCGGCGTGGCCACCTCGACCTGTGGCCAGCTCGCGCTGAGCAGCGGGTCCAGGTCGGGGTCCGGGCTGCCCCAGAAGGCCCAGGTGCGGTCCTGGCCGCGTCGGCGCACCGGGTCGACGACGGCGATCCGCAGGTCGCGGACGTCGTGCCGGTCCAGCGCGGCGAGCAGCAGCGACGCGGCGCCACCACCGCCGAGCAGCGCGAGGTCGACGTCGAGCGGCGCGGAGTCGGTCACCCGCACCACGCTGCCACACCGCCCGGTGCGTCCACCCGTCGCCCGCCCGGCGAGCGCTCAGGCCACCGGAGCGGGTGAGTGCTCGACCGGGGGCGGGTCGGCGTAGGCACGCTGCACCGTCGCGCGGTCGAAGACCCGCCAGGTGGCGGCGGAGACGCCGATCGCCACCACCAACCCCACCCAGTACGGCGCGGTGATGCCGATCCAGGAGGCCAGCAGCCCACCGAGCAGGGCGCCCACGCAGTTGCCACCGGCCGCCACGAAGAGGGTCGTGCTGGCCACCCGACCCTGCAGGGTCGGTGGGGTGAGTCGCTGGCGCAGCGAGTTCGCCACGATGTTCCACAGCGCGCCGTGCACACCG
This sequence comes from Micromonospora sp. WMMD710, assembly GCF_029626045.1. NCBI lineage: Bacteria > Bacillati > Actinomycetota > Actinomycetes > Micromonosporales > Micromonosporaceae > Micromonospora > Micromonospora sp. WMMD710. The sequence goes on from NZ_JARUBD010000001.1 coordinate 2,261,598, forward strand.
AAGGCGAAGAGCGCGAACCCGACCACGAGGGTGCTACGCGACGCGGCCAACGCCAGGTGCAGTCCCGCCTCGACGAGCAGGCCGACCCGGACCGTCCAGGTGGCGCTGATCCAGGAGACGAGCCGGTCGCCGTGGAGCGCGCCGAGCACCCCACCTGCGGCCATGCAGGTGAACAGCAGCCCGTAGCCGACGGACCCGAGTCCCAGCCGCTCGTCGGCGAGCAACACCAGCACCGCGAGGGCGGCGGTGAGGGTCACGTTGAGCAGGCCGATCAGCACGGCCATGGTGCGCAGCAACCGCTGGTGCGCCAGCCAGCGCAGCCCTTCGACGATCTCACTGCCCATCGAGCGGGCCCGGCGTCCGTGCGCCTCGCCGGCGACGGCCCGGAAGTCCCCGCCGATCAGCGCCACCAGCACGGCGCTGAGGGCGTACGTGACGGCGTTGACGAGGAACGGGCTGCCCGCCGAGAGGGCGAACAGGAAGCCGCCGAGCGGTCCGGCGAGCATGCCGTGCATGAGGGTGGTGCCGCCGCCCAGCCAGCCGTTGGCGCGTTCCAGGCGGTGCCGGGGCACCACGGTCGGCAGCATGGCCTGGCTGGCCGCGCGGAACACGATCTCACCGGTGTTGACCACGAACAGCACCGCGTACAGCAGCGCCACCCCGCCTCGATCGGTCATGATCGCCGCGGCCAGAACGGCGAGCGCGACCACCCGGACCAGGTCGATGACGATCATGAGGCGGCGGCGGTCCATCCGGTCCACCAACACCCCGCCGGGCAGGGCGAACAGCAACCAGGGCAGCCAGGCCACGGCGGACGCGGCGGCCACCACGAGCGGATCGTCGGTACGCGACGCGACGAAGAGTGGCGCGGCCACGGTCGCCAGCCCGCTGCCCAGGGCCGACAGGGTGCTGGCCGCCCACAGCCGGGCGAACGCATGTCCCAGACCAACCCCCGCGTCCCCTGTCACGGCGAGCGAACCTACCAGCGCCTCCCGGGGTCCACCGGGATTTATCCCGCCGGCAGAAGCGTGCCGGACAGGCGACGCGATACCTCGCCATCGCCTCAGCGACGACAGCCCGACCGGAGCAGACATCGACCGGAGCACCCGTGCCGGTCGGGCCGTCCGGGCCTTTCCGCAGCTCTCCCCACCTTCGGGTGGACACGTGACGGCAACGAGGATTTCTCATTTTCACCTGATCGAGGCCCCAACCCACCTAGTGTTGGGCACACCGGTGCTAGTCACGGAGTTGGCCACCCGAACGACGTCCCACGCAGTCAGCGGACGAAAAGTGAGGGAAGACGCGTATGAAGGTCTCAACAGCACTCTGTTCAGCGTCGCTCGGCGTGGGCCTCGGCACGCTCCTGCTGCCAGGCGCCGCGCTGGCCGACACCACCGTGTCACCGGCCACCACCCCGGTCGGTGGAACCGTCGTGCTCACCGCGACGACCTGCAACCCGAAGTCGGGTGACGCCCTGTTCCGCGTCACCGGCCCCAACCGCGACCAGAACGTCCGATCCACCACGGCGGCCGCGGGCGGCGGGCTGAGCGCCGAACTCTTCACTGCCGGGTTCACCCTGGGCACCTACACGGTGGCCGCCACCTGCGGCGACGGCAGCTCAGCCGGCAGCTCCACGTTCACCGTCACCCCGATCGGCGGCGCGCCCGCCGGCTCCGGCGGCGACAGCCGCGACAACGGCGCCCTCGCCGCCGGAGGCACGCTGCTCGGCACCGCCGCGGCCGGCGCGGTGATCCTGTTCCGCCGGCGCCGTCCGGTGTCCGCCGTCGCCTGACCGGCGACCCGCTCCATCCCTGAGGACGGGTGCCCGCGCCGGTGGCGCGGGCACCCCGACGATCCCGTACGGAGGTGCGCACGTGTGGTGGCGGCGGACCCTCCCGGCCGTGGTCGCCCTGCTCGGCATCAGCGGGCTGGGGCTGATCACGGTCGGCCTCACCGCCGACCCGGCGCGGCCACCACGGCCACCGGCCGGAACACCGGCACGCACCCATCCCGCACCGGACCTGGCGCCGCTGACGCGCGCCGCGCCGGTCCGGGTGCAGATCCCCGCCATCGGGGTACGCGCCGAGATCGTCCCCGTCGGCGCGGACGCCGCCGGGGTGCTGGAAGTGCCACCCCTGGACCGGCCGACCCTCGCCGGCTGGTACCGACACGGGGTCAGCCCCGGCGAGACGGGCAACGCCGTCCTGGTCGGACACGTCGACTCCCCCAGCGGGCCGGCCGTCTTCTTCGACCTCGGTCGCCTGCGCGCCGGGCAGGAGATCCAGGTCACCCGCACCGACGCGCGGATCACCACGTTCACTGTGGACGACGTGCGCGCGTACCCCAAGGACCGCTTCCCCACCGCGCTCGTCTACGGCCCGGCGGACGCCGCCGGGCTGCGCCTCATCACCTGCGGCGGACGGTTCGACCACGCCACCGGCAACTACGTCGACAACGTCGTCGTCTTCGCCACCCGCACCGCCTGAGCCGGGGCCGCCCGCCTGTCGGGCGCCGGACCCCGCTCGGCAGAATGCGGTGGCACCATCCCTGATCGGGGCGGTACGCCGGCGACGGGGAGGCACGTGGTGGATCAGCGAGCGGTACGGGACCGGGCCGGCCGCGGCGTACGCGCGCTCGCCCGTCGACTGCTCGGACGGGTCGAGGGCGGCTCCCCCACCCCACGCCGGTCCAACCCGGACGCGGTGGTCGACTGCGCCGTCTACGTCAACGGTCGACGCGAGCCCGGCCGCCCGCACTACGCCGACGCGTACGCCCACGCCCGGCGCGGCCGCGACGCGTTCGTCTGGTTGGGCCTGCACGAGCCGGGGCCGGCGGTGCTCGCCGCGGTGGGACGAACGTTCGGCCTCGACGAGCTGATCGTCGAGCAGGCGCTCACCGACGGGCACCGGCCCACCGTGCAGCGCCACGGGCCGGTGACGGTGCTGGTGCTGCGCACCGCCGGGTACGTCGAGCACGACGAGCTGACCGACACCTCCGAGGTGATCGACACCGGCGACGTGATGGTGCTGCTCGGCAACCGGTTCGCCATCACCGTGCGGCACGGCGCCACCGGTGCGCTGCGCAGCGTCCGCGCCGACATCGAACGCCGGCCCGCGCTGCTGGCCGCCGGCCCGTGGGCGGTCGCCTACGCGGTCTGCGCCCGGATGGTCGACACCTACCTGGAGGTGGCCGGGCACGTGGAACGGGACCTGGAACGGGTCGAGGAGGCGGTGTTCGCCCGGGACCGTTCCGCCGACATCCAGCACATCTACCAGCTCAAACGGGAGGTCGTGGAGTTCAAGAGGGCGGTCCTGCCGTTGCAGGCGCCGATGCGCACACTGCTCGACACCGACGGCTCGGACGGCTCCGACGGCCCGCCGCGTACGCTGCACCGCTGGTTCGTCGACGTGGACGGCCGACTGAGTCGGGCGGTGGACCGCGTGGCCGCGTACGACGACCTGCTCACCTCGATCGTCCAGTCCCGCCTGGCGCAGCTCGCGGTCGAGCAGAACAACGACATGCGCAAGATCGCGGCGTGGGCGGCCATCGCGGCCACCCAGACCGGCATCGCCGGCATCTACGGCATGAACTTCGACCACATGCCCGAGCTGGCCTGGCGCTACGGCTACGCCGGCGCGGTGGCCCTGATGGCCCTGGCCGCCCTGGCCCTGTACCGCCTGTTCCGCCGCTCCGGCTGGCTCTAACCCCGCGCAGGTCAGCCCGCCCCCGCGCAGGTCGCCCGCCCCGCGCGGATCACCCCGCCCCGCGCAGGTCGCCCGCCCCGCGCGGATGACCCGGGGCCAGCGGCACGGCGGCCGATCGCGTCATGCCCGCGAGCGTAGGGACGACCGTCAACCCGTCGGCCAACGTCCGGGGCCGCGCGGCGGTGCGGCAGGATGACGGCGTGGGCAAGGATGGCAGGCGCAGACGGGCGAACGCGACGGCGGAACGGGTGTGCCCGTGCGGCTCGGGCCGGACGTACGCAGACTGCTGCGCGCCGGTGCACGGCGGCGCGGCGCAGGCACCGACGGCCGAGGCGTTGATGCGCTCCCGGTTCAGCGCCTTCGCCCTCGGCGACACCGGCTACCTGCTGCGGAGCTGGCACTCCTCGACCCGACCGGCCCGGCTGGAGCTGGCGCCGGGGCAGCGGTGGATCTGGCTGGAGATCGTCGACACCGACCGGGGCGGACTGCTCGACGCCACCGGCACCGTGACGTTCCACGCCCACTACCGCGACGCGGGCCGCGCGGGCACGCTTACCGAACACAGCCGGTTCGCCCGCGAGGACGGCCGATGGGTCTACCTCGACGGCGATCAGCCCTGACGGCTGCGCCGATGGCCGGGCTGAACGTATGATGACCCCGGCGTAGTCCTGCGCCGCACCTCCCTCCCGGCGCTCACGCCGCCGGCCACGCGGAGGCAAAGGGGGCCTGGAGCCCTCGGGACGTGGTGCCACATGCCCCACTCCGGCGGGGTCGACGGGAGCGTGAGTCCCGGTGACCGTGCCGTTGACCGGGAGCATGTGATGACCAACCAGAGATCGTTCAAGACCCGGGTCCGCGCCCGGATGGCGAAGACCGGCGAGAGCTACACCACGGCCCGCCGGCACCTGATCAACCGGGCCGCCGGGCCCGACCCCGAGGCGCCTCCGGCACCCGCCGCCGCACAGACCGAGCGGATCGCCGACGACCTGCTCCGCGACCGGACCGGGCGGGGCTGGGCGCAGTGGTTCGCCGTGCTCGACGCCGCGTCCGCCGCCGAGCGGACGCACACCGAGATCGCCCGTCACCTGGTGGCCGAGCACGAGGTTCCGGGCTGGTGGGCGCAGAGCATCACCGTCGGGTACGAGCAGGCACGCGGCCTGCGCTCGCCCGGTCAGCGGCGCGGCGGCGGCTTCGAGGCCAGCGCCAGCCGGACGGTGGCGGCGCCGGCAGCACGGCTGTTCGAGGCGTTCGCCGACGAGACGGCGCGCGCCCGCTGGCTGCCCGACGTCGAGGTGCGGGTCCGTACCGCCACCGCGCCGCGCAGCTTCCGGGCCGACTGGGCCGGCGGGCCCACCCGGATCGTCGTCGGCTTCGACGCGGTCGGCGAGTCGAAGACCCGGGTCAACGTCCTGCACGAGAAGCTGACCGGAGCCGAGCAGGCCACGCAGCTCAAGGCGTACTGGCGGGAGCGGCTCACCGCGTTGAAGGTGCTGCTCGAGTCGAACGGAGACAACCGATGACCATGACCTTCATCAACCTGCCGGTGCGCGACCTGACCACCGCCGCCGAGTTCTACCGGACGCTCGGCTTCACCACCGACCAGACCGGGCCGGACGGGGACAGCATGATGCTCACCATCTCCGACACCACCCGGCTGATGCTGCACGTCAAGTCGGCCTTCGAGGCGTACACCGGGGTGGCCGCCACCGACACGGCGACCAGCCGGGAGGTCATCGTGGGGCTGTCGGCGCAGAGCCGGGAGCAGGTCGACGAGCTGGTCGATCGGGCTGCGGTCGCCGGTGGGGAGCCGCTCGGGCCGGGGATGGCCAACGGGCCGATGTACATGCGCGGCTTCCGGGACCTCGACGGTCACCAGTGGTCGTTCCTGCACATGGCTGGCTGAGCGAGCGCCCGGCGGCGGCCCTTCCGGTCGCCGCCGGGCAGGGTCAGCGCCGGCCCCGCGCGGCCACCCCGGTGGTCACCGCCGCGGGGCGCCGGCGGCGGCGCAGCAGCGCCAGCGCCACGATGAGGTACGGCCCGGCGGTCACCGCGAACGCCACCGCGTTGCCGGCCGCCGTGGCGACGAGCCCGTACGCGCCATACGTCACGATGATCAGTACGTCGGTGGCCATCCCGGCCAGGGAGGTGACGGTCGCGCGGCTGCTGCCGGTGATCCGCGCCTGCAACCGCGCGTCAGCCAGCACGGTGGCCAGTTGCGCGGCCCCGAACGCCACCGCGAGCAGCACGAACCCGGCCGGATGCCGCAGCAGCGCGCCCCCGGCCAGCGCGACGGCGACAACGGTCAGCAGGCCGGCATAGCCCCGGCCGCCCAGCCGCTCCCCCACCGGGGCGAGCAACCCGCCGACGGTCACCCCGGCCCAGAGCAGCAGGAGCAGCAGGGGTACGACCTGCGCCCCGACGCCGGTGTCCAGGGCCAGCAGCGGGGTGAACTCGTCGAGCGCGCCCCAGTCGGCGGCCACCACGGCGACCAGGAGCACGGCGCCCCGCACCGGCGGGTGGGTGCGGACCTGCGTGACCCCGGCTCGCAGGGTCTCCCACCAGCCCGCGTCGCCGTCGTCATCGTCCGGACCGGACGGTGGTCCGACCGACGCTGCGGTAGAGCGGCGGTGTTCGGGAAACCGGGCGGCGACGGCCGTGGCGAGCAGACCGGCGAGCACGCTGGCCGCGCCGATCGCCGGGTACCCGCCGGCGGCGAGCACCGGGCCGGCGAGCACTCCGGAGAGCACCACACCCAGGACGCCCGCCGTGCGCGCACGGCCGAGCACCCGGGCGTACCGGCCGGCCGCGCCGAGCCGATCCAGCTCGGTCCAGACCAGCGCCTCCAGCGCGCCGGAGACCAAGGCCCCGCCGGCGCCCCAGAGCAGGAACCCGAACGCGAACGCCGGATACGACGGCGCCAGCACCCACAGCGCGTACCCGCCCGCGGTCACCAGCGGGGCGAGACACAGCAGCAGCCGGCGGGACACCACGTCGGCCCACGCGCCGGAGGGCACCTCGACGAGGATGCCGGCGGCCGACCAGATGACGAAGAGCGACGAGATCTGCCCCACCGACAGGCCGGTGTCGGCGAAGAACACCACGTACAGCGGGTAGAGCAGGACGAGGTCGCTGAGGAACGCGTACCCGTAGAGGGTCAGGGTGAGCCGGCGGACCGCCGGGTCGGGTCCGTGCGAGACGATGCGGATCATGGGGCCTTCCCATGGGAGTGGAGACGGACACCGGACGTGGAAAGCGCGACCGCCGGGCGCTGTGTGATTGCGGTCCAGCTTCGGAGTGAAGCGCACTGTTGAGATGGGGAGCGCCGTGTAGCCGCCCGCGGTGGGACGGGCGGATCGGAACGTCCACCCGGCGTTGACGCGGGTCGCGGCCGAGCTGGACCGGCCGTCGCGGTGAGGGTCGCGTTCGTCGACTCTGAGAAGGAACAGCACGGTGTCCAGTCGGTCTTGCGGGCGTTGGAAGACACTCCGGCACAGATCGCACCGTCGACCTACTACACCGTCAAGACCGTACGGCCTCGGCCCGGTCACGGCGCGACAGCGAACTCACCACGATGATCAGGAGATCCACGCCGAGAACTACGGCGTCTACGGCGCCCGAAAGATCTGGCACGAGCTGCACCGCCAGGGCGTCGAGGTGGCCCGGTGCACGGTCGAACGGCTGATGCGCGCCGCCGCGCTGCGCGGGCTGCTGCGCGACAGGTCAGCACGCACGACACGGCCTGAGGCCGAGACCGACCGGCCTCGTGACCTGGTCAAACGTGACTTATTGACCCGAAGGACAAACATGTGCTGATCAGCCAGCGGCGTAGCGGACCTCTGGCTTGCCGAACAGGGACTTCACTGCCTCGGGGTGGCCCGTCCACTATCAAGTGGATCTTCCGCCCGAGGTGTCGTACGAGGCGGTCGAGCCAGGCCAGGAACACCGAACCGTTTACCGGTCTTGCTCACCACCGGGGTGCACCCGACCGGCGCCCAGGTGGTCCCCACCGAGGCGTCGGAGCGTAGTCCGGTCTGATCCAGCCACAAGATGACCGCTTTCTCCTTCTTCGCTTGTCTCTCGATGGCGGGGTACTCCGCCTCCAGCCACCGTGCGACCGCCTCGGGGTTCCGCTCGTACGCTTTGCGGATCGGCTTCTGCTTGACAGCCCCCACGAGCGCAGATACTTGCCGATCGTGACCAGGGACAGGCCGATACCGAACCAGGTGCGTACCAGTTGGCGGACCTGCGGGCGAGTCCACACCAGGCCGGGCAACGCGACCTGGTCGGGGTACCTACTCACCACCGCTCGCCGTACCCGAGCTTCCTGCCTCGGGTCGAGGCTTCTGCTCACCCGGACGCCGCCCCCGCTTGCCGGCCTTGAGTGCCTTGTTCCCCTTGCGGTCAAAGGCGTTGACCCACCGCGAAACCGCCTGCGGTGACACACCGAGCACTGTGGCCACCGCCGCCTGCGTGTGCCCGGCCTTGACCGCCGCTACCGCCCTGCGACGCAGATCCTCTTGTGCCTGCGGGAAGGGCCGCCGCGACCCGCGGCGGCCAGGTCGACGCAGTGATCTTCCACAGCGACCGCGGCAGCGAGTACACCGCCGCCGACTATGCCAGAGCCTGCAAGCGTGTCGGCGTCCCGCAGTCGTTGGGTCGGGTCGGCTGCGCCCTGGACAACGCCGCCGCCGAGGCGTTCAACTCCACCATCAAGGTCGAGTACATCCACCGGCAGCGCTTCCGGACCCGAGCCGAGGCCCGCATCAAGATCGCCACCTGGATCGTCGACTTCTACAACGTCCGCCGACGCCACAGCGCCTGCGACGCCATGTCACCGGTCGACTACGAACACTTCATCGCCGAAGCCCGCCGGGCCCAGGCAGCTTAAACAACCCTCCACACTTCCAGGGGATTGACAGTGTGTGAGCCATCCGTCACAACCGGCAGTGATCGTGCCGTCGTCCACCGAACGAACACAGGCCGAGATGATCGCGACAGGAGTGAACACGACAGCCCTTCATTCCGTTGTGATGGCGAGGGCCCAGCACAGAGTAGACCACCCGATGGGAGATTGCGCGTGCCAGAAGAACGTTTTCAGCAAGTAGAGTCCAGATTTTATCTAGAGGTAACAGACTATCTCAAAAGGATAAACCTGATGGGGAGGATGCTTCGAGATACACCCGAATTGACTGAAATGCCGGACTATCGGCATTGGGTAGAACGTCATAAAGAACTGCAGAGTGTCGCTGAGCTCCGCCGGAATGAGCTTGATGACCATCAATTAGAAGGAGCTAGAATTCTGCACGACGAAGCCAAAAACAGGCGTGCATATGCGGTGCTGAGCAGTCGAAAGCAGCATTTGAAACAGCAATTGGAAGGCATTTCAGAGGCTCATGACCAGATGACCGCAGAAGCCTCTGGTCTGGCCGCGAGGCGGGCAGGCCCAGAGAGGGCGGGTGGCGTTATGCAACTACTTCGCCTTCGCCGCGCCGAGGCGAAGAGGCTTGATTCAGAAGAAGCAGATCTTCGCAGCCGGCAGAGCAATCTCTATAGAGAGCTTCGTCAATGCCTCGCCGAGACAGAGGAATGCACGGGTGAGATCCGAATAAATCGAGCTGAGGCAGACGAGCTATCGAGGCGACGCCGTGAGTTTGACGGAAGGTCTCAACGCCTGAGTCGCTGGCGCAGCAGTCATAGCATCGCTTTAACCTTGATGGAATTCAAGCAGGCGCACTTTGATTTCATGAGGCCCAAAAAAATTAAAATTTCCCGCGCCTGGGATGACTGCAGGGAAGCCCTCGTGCAACCCTATTACAATAATCACAATACCGTTGGGCGCGACGGCCGATCCGCTGTTCGCATACTCGACGAATTGCTTTCGCGAGATGCGCTGCCGAACGGAGTTCCAGCGTATGCCCTCGCGCGGCCCCCGTCGTACGATTCCCTTTCACACACCTCCGGAACTCTCCGAACGACCGGCCAGATGACTACCCTGAGCGGCCAGCCATCGACCTCTCAAATTTCTCCTCCGCAAAGGAATACCCGCCCGGACCTTCCGCTGGCCGCGGCGGTGGCCACCTCTCGCCAACATGGCTCAGCCCAGTCGGGTACTCAAGCCTCCTGGCAACTCGCACCTCCTCCCGCCTATTCGGAACAACAACCACGTTCCCGGCCCGAGCGTCGAGGACAATGAGCCATTTTCATCCTGCGTGGCGGTTCGCTTCGACGTGGTGCAGGACGAGGGTGGCCTGGACGATCGCGGTGGCTCGGCGTGGGCAGGATCGCAGCTTGACCAGGATCTTCCAGGTCTTGAGTGTGGCGATCGCTCGTTCTCCGCGGGCGCGGATCTTCGCGTGGGCCCGGTTCACGGCCTTCTGCCTGCGTGACAGCTTTGGCCGGAAGCGGCGCGCCGCTTGAACGGGGTGCGGACACTACCGTGCGCGCCCTGGTAGCCCTTGTCGGCGAAGGTCATCACGTCCGCGCTGGTCAGGGCGTCGATGATGCCGTGATGGCGGGGGGCGCTCAGGTCGTGTGCCGAACCGGGCAGTGCCGGTGATGCCCACACGAGCCGGCCGGCGGCGTCGGAGATGACCTGCACGTTCACACCGTGGCGTTTGTGTTTGCCGCTGTAGTAGGGCTTCTGCTCGGCGATCCGGTCGATCGGGATCAGCGTGCCGTCAAGGATCGCGTACGCCAGTAGCCGGATGCGTCGCATCGCGGTGTCCAGGTCGTCGGCTGCCGAGCTGAGCAGGGCTACAGATCTTGAAAGGTCAGGTTTGTCCACTGTGGGTCGGCGTGTCGGCGTGATCTTCGCGGGTCGGGGGCGTAGGCCGGAGGGATGAGGTATCCCGACGGAGGTGGGCTGTCCGAGCGAGGGCGGGTGAAGCGTGAGGCGGTGCGGCGGCAGGCGGCCGGGTGGTTCGCGCAGGACGTGCCGGTTGCGGAGGTCGCCCGGCGGTTGCGGGTGTCGCAGACAGCGGTGTACGGCTGGCGGAAGCGGTGGCGTGCCGAAGGTGAGGCCGGGTTGGCGTCGAAAGGGCCGAGTGGTTCCCGCTGCCGCCTGGACGCCGGCCGGCTGCGGCGCCTGGCCGATGCCCTGGATGAGGGGCCAGCCGCGCACGGGTTCGGCGAGGACCAGCGGTGGACCCTGGCGCGGGTGTCGGATCTGATCGCTCGGATGTTCCGCACCCGGTACACGCTGCGCGGCACCTCGTATTTGCTGCATCGCATCGGCTGGTCGGTGCAGGTTCCGTCGCACCGGCCCGTCGAGCGTGACGAGGAGGCGGTCGCGACGTGGCGGCGGGAGGTGTGGCCGGCGGGAAAACGGTAGCGGCGCAGCGCGACGCGTGGATCTGCTTCGAGGACGAGGCCGGTCAGACGCTGCGCCCACCGAAGGCCCGCACCTGGGGCCGACGCGGCGAAACTCCGGTGATTCCGGTGTCAGGTAAGGGTTCTGGCCGGGTCTCGATCGCGGGGCTGGTCTGCGTGAAACCGGGCCGACGCAGCCGGTTGATCTACCGAACGATCACCCACCGCGGCCGCAAGAACGAACGACGCAGCTTCACCGAAACCGATTACATCGCCCTGCTCGACGCAGCCCACCAGCAGCTCGGCGGTCCGATCGTGCTCGTCTGGGACAACCTCAATACCCACATCAGCGCCGCGATGCGGCAGATGATCAACGGCCGGGACTGGCTACACGTGATTCGTCTGCCGGCCTACGCCCCCGACCTCAACCCCACCGAGCAGGTGTGGTCACACCTCAAACACAGCATCGGCAACCTCGCCGTCCGCGGCGTCGATCATCTCCAGGCGATCGTCAAGAACCGACTCAAACGCATCCAGTACCGGGCCGACCTGCTCGACAGCTTCCTCGCCCACACCGGCCTGACCCTCGAACCCGACTCAACCTAACCATTCAAGATCTGTATCGCCTCCTGGACGTAGCGCCAGGCGGTGGCGACGCCGATCTCGAAGCCGGCCGCGAGTCGGGTGTAGGTGTCGCCGTTACGGAGATGGGCCAGAGCCAGCAGCGCCTGCCGGCCCTCCACACTTCCAGGGGATTGACAGTGTGTGAGCCACCCGTCACAACCGGCAGTGATCGTGCCGTCGTCCACCGAACGAACACAGGCCGAGATGATCGCGACAGGAGTGAAGACGACAGCCCTTCATTCCGTTGTGATGGTGAGGGCCCAGCACAGAGTAGACCACCCGACGGGAGATTGCGCGTGCCAGAAGAACAAGAAATGTCCAGATTTTATCTAGAGGTAACAGGCTATCTCAAAAAGATAGAACTGATGGGGAGGATGCTTCGAGAAACACCCGAAGTGACTGAAATGCCGGGGTATCAGTTTTGGGTAAAACGTCATAAAGAACTGCAGAGTATCGCTGAGCTCCGCCGGGATGAGCTTGATGACCATCAATTAGAAGGAGCTAGAATTCTGCGCGACGAAGCCAGAAACAGGCGTGCATATGCGATGCTGAGCGGTCGAAGGCAGCATTTGGCACAGCAATTGGAAGGCAATTCAGAGGCTAGTACGGCAGCCGCCGTTTGAGATGCCGCTGGTGGGGGGTGGGGTGGACGCGAGGCGGCCACCGCATGATCGTCTGTATGTTGTGGACATAACTTCAGATCCGGCGGTGGCCGTGTGCCACAGCGTAGACGTTGCCCGGTGGCGGTGGGTTCTGGCCGGGGTGCTCGCCTGTTTCGCGGGCCGGTTCGGGCGGGTGGAGCCGCGTCGCACGGCGGCGGCGTTCGTAACCGGGTTGCTGGCCGATATCGAGGTCAAGACGTGTTGGCAGTTGGCGGAGCAGGCCGGACACGCCCGGCCGGATGCGATGCAGCGGCTGTTGTATCGGGCGGTGTGGGACGCTGACGCTGTCCGCGATGACCTGCGGGCGGTGGTCGTCGACCGGTTCGGTGACCCTGACGCGGTCCTGGTCGTTGACGAGACCGGGGATCTGAAGAAGGGCCTGCGTTCGGTCGGGGTGCAACGGCAGTACACCGGTACCGCCGGCAGGATCGAAAACGCGCAGGTCGGGGTGTTCCTCGGCTATGCCAGCGGGCACGGGCACACCCTGATCGACCGACGCGTGTATCTGCCGGTGTCGTGGACCGAGGACCGGGACCGCTGCCAGGCCGCCGGTGTCCCGGACGAGGTCGAGTTCGCCACGAAACCCGACCTTGCCGCCGACATGATCACCGCAGCCGTCGCCGCCGGCGTGCCAGCCGGGTGGGCCGCCGCGGACGAGGCCTATGGCAACAGCAGCGTCTTCCGCAGCCACCTGCGCGAACATCGTCTCGGCTATGTCCTGGCCGTGTCCCGCAGCCACCTGGTACCTCTCGACGCAGGCAAGACCCGGGTCCGCGCCGACCAGGTCGCCACCGAACTACCCGCCTCGGCGTGGCAGCGCCGCAGCGCAGGGGCCGGGTCGAAAGGGCCCCGCTACTACGACTGGGCCTGGCTCGACGACGTGACCACCGATGCCGACCCCGACGAAGGCGGCCACCACAGCCTCCTGATCCGTAAGAACACCACCACCGGCGAGCTGGCCTTCTACCGCTGCTGGACCCCGCAACCGGCCACCCTCGCCCAACTCGTCCGGGTCGCCGGGATCCGCTGGACCGTCGAGGAATCCTTCCAAGCCGCCAAAAGCCAGGTCGGCCTGGACCAGCACCAGGTCCGCCGCTGGGACTCCTGGCACCGCTTCACCACCCTCGCCCTGGCCGCCCTAGTACGGCAGCCGCCGTTCGTGAGGTGACCTCGGATCCCGCAGGCACGAGGACGGCCACCGCATGATCGTCTGTGCGTTGTGGACACATCATCCGACCCTGCGGTGGCCGAGAGCCACAGCGTAGAGCCTGCCCGGTGGCGACGGACCATCGACCTGGTTACCAGCTCGTTCGCAGGCCGGTTCGCTCGGGTCGAGCCTCGCCGAGCGGCCGCCGGCTTCGTCACCGGCCTGCTCGCCGACCTTCAGATCAAGACGTGCTGGCAGTTGGCCGAGCAAGCCGGGCATGGTCGCCCGGATGCGATGCAGCGGTTGCTCTACCGGGCGAAGTGGGACGCCGACGCGGTACGTGACGACGTGCGGCAGGTCGTCGTCGACCGGTTCGGTGACCCCGACGGGGTCCTGGTGGTCGACGAGACCGGCGATCTGAAGAAGGGCGTGCATACCGTCGGTGTCCAGCGCCAATACACCGGAACCGCCGGCCGGATCGAGAACGCCCAGGTCGGGGTCTTCCTGGCCTACGCGAGCCGACACGGGCACACCCTGATCGACCGGCGGGTCTACCTGCCGAAGTCATGGACCGACGACCACCAGCGTTGTGAGCAGGCCGGCGTGCCGGACACCATCGGGTTCGCCACCCGGTCCGAGCTGGCCGACGACATGATCACCGCCGCTGTGCAGTCCTTGGTCCCGGCCAGATGGGTCGCCGCGGACGAGGCCTACGGCAACAACGCCCACCTGCGGACCCGGCTGCGCGAACTCGGCCTCGGTTACGTCCTGGCGGTCTCCCGCGACCATCTCGTGCCGATCGACGGTGGTAAGGCCCGCTGCCGTGCTGACCGCTTGGCCGCCGACCTGCCCGCCACCGCGTGGACCCGGCGCAGTGCCGGTGACGGGTCGAAAGGGCCACGGTTCTACGACTGGGCCTGGCTCGCCGACGTCGGCGCCGACGGTGACCCGGACAGCGACGGCCGGCACAGTCTGCTGATCCGCCGCAACAACACCAGCGGTGAGCTGGCCTTCTACCGCTGCTGGACAACCGGGCCGGCCGCCCTCGCCCAGCTCGTGCGGGTAGCGGGAGTCCGCTGGATCGTGGAGGAATCGTTCCAGGCCGGAAAGGGCCAGGTCGGTCTTGACCAGCACCAAGTCCGCCACTGGACGTCCTGGCACCGGTTCACCACCCTGGCCCTGGCCGCGCTCGCGGTCCTCGCGATCTGCGCCGCCGACGCCCGCACCTCAGACCGCCACGCTCAGCCCGACATGATCGAGCTGACCGTCAACGAGATCCGCCGCCTGATCAACGTCCTACTGATCCACCCGACCCGCAGCATCGTCCACCGTTTGCGCTGGTCAAACTGGCGACGCCGACACCAAGCCCGAGCCAAACGAGCCCATCACACCCGCCGCCTCAACCTCGAACGGCAGCCATGATCACGATTGGCGGCTGCCGTACTAACTTGATCTTTAACCCTCTGAGGTCCTGCGGGGACCCCGAACGATCACGGAAACAGCCCTTGGTTGATGATCTTCTTGTCTAGGGAAGAACATCAATAACCAAGGGCTGTTCTGGTGATCAGTGTGCATGACCGTGGTTCGGCTGATGCCGTTGGGGACCTGGACCGGTTCCGGCGGGAGTTCTACGACTGCTTGACCGCTCGGGCTGACGCGTTGTTCGACCTGACCGACGCGGTGTTGTGCGCCGACGGGCCGGTCCGGTCGCTGGTGGAGTTGTCGCTGGTGGGTGAGCACCGCCGGGGTCACGGGGCGTTGTATGACGCCCTCGCCTGCGGGAAGTTGGACATTGACCGGTTGCGCACCGCTCTCGCTGGGGTGCCGCTGCCCCGGGCAGCTGACGGCCGTCTCGTCCTGGCGGTGGACATCACCTGCTGGCTGCGGCCGGACGCGCACACCTCACCACAGCGGATCCTGTGTCACACCTACGGACGCGGCAAGGATCAGACCATCATGATCCCGGGCTGGCCGTATTCGATGGTCGTGGCCCTGGAGTCGGGCCGTAGTTCGTGGACCGCACCGTTGGACGCGGTGCGGCTGGCGCCTGGCGACGACGCGGCCACGGTCACCGCTGGGCAGCTGCGAGACATGGGGCGTCTGATCGCGGCCGGGCAGTGGCAGGCTGGGGACGCGGAGATCCTGGTCGTGGCCGACGCCGGCTACGACGCGCCCCGACTGGCGTTCCTCCTGCGTGACCTGCCCGTGCAGGTCCTCGCGCGAATGCGATCGGATCGGGTGCTGCGTCGGGCAGTGCCGCCTCGGCGGCCGGGAACGGTCGGCCGTCCGCCCCGCCACGGCGGCGAGTTCGTCTTCGGTGATCTCGCCACCTGGGGTGAGCCGGACGCGGCCACTGTCGCCGACACCCGTCTCTACGGCACGGCGTGGGCCCGTGCCTGGGACCGGTTGCACCCTCGGTTGACCCACCGATCCGCCTGGACCGCCGCGGCTAAAGTACTGCCGGTCATCGAGGGGACCGTCATCCGCCTGGAAGTCGACCACCTACCCAGCGGCGCTACACCGAAGCCGGTGTGGCTGTGGTGGTCCGGCGTCGACGCCACCTCGGATGACGTGAACCTGCTCTGGCAGACGTTCCTACGCCGCTTCGACATCGAACACACGTTCCGCCTGTTCAAACAGACCCTCGGCTGGACCTGCCCGAAGATCCGCACCCCGCAAGCCGCCGACCTATGGACCTGGCTGATCCTCGCCGCCTACACCCAGCTCCGTCTGGCCCGCGCCCTCGCCGCCGACCTGCGCCGCCCCTGGGAGCAACCCGCACCACCGCAGCGTCTGTCACCCGCCCGCGTCCGCCGAGGGTTTCGGCACCTCCGCGCGAAGGCGACCTGCCCGGCCGGTGCACCCAAACCCGCCCGGCCAGGCCCGGGGCGACCACCCGGCCGCCGCAACACCCACCCCACCCCGCGATACGACGTCCACATCGCGACCACCACGAACGCCAAAACATCGGCCACAAAGAAGACGAAGACTGTCAATCCCCGGCCACGCCGCACAGGTTAAAGATCAAGCTAAGGGATGTCTCGTAACCCTGGTGTCTGTCCGTTGGGGATGGTCGGGCAGGATGCCGGGGTGCAGGTGATCACGGCAGCTCGCCCGGAGTGGATCTTCCCGTTCACCGGGCTGCAGCCACCGCAGTTCCGCACGCTGGTCCGGTTGGTTGCCGAGCGTGGCGGTGACGGCATAGCTGACGGTCGGCCGGGCCGGCAGTGGGCTCTTGACCTCGCCGATCGGGTTTTGCTGGTGGCCGCGTACTGGCGGACGAACCTGACGATGCGCCAGATCGGTCCGCTGTTCGGGGTGTCGCACTCCGCGGCGCACCGGGTCATCGACACCCTCGCACCGCTGTTGGCCCTGGCGCCGGTGCGTAAACGGCCGGTCGCGCAGATCGCGATCGTTGACGGGACGCTGGTCCCGACCCGCGATCACCGGCTGGCCGCCCGGAGCAAGAACTACCGCTACTCCACAAACCTGCAGGTCGCCATCGACGCCTCCACCCGCCTGGTCATCGCCGTCGGCGACCCACAGCCCGGCAACCGCAACGACACCATCGTCTACCGCACCAGCGGCATCCAGGAGAAGCTCGACGGGCGGCCGGTGATGGCCGACGGCGGCTACCGGGGCAACCCTGAGGTGATCATGCCGTACCGCAAACCCGCCGACGGCAGCTCGCTGCCGGACTGGAAACAAGCCCTCAACGTCGAGCACCGCACCGTTCGAGCAGGGGTAGAACACGCCCTGGCCAGGATGAAGAACTTCAAGATCCTGCGCGACTACCGCCGCGCCGGCCACACATTGACCGACGCCGCTTCCGGCATCGCCAACCTCCACAACATCATCCTCACCGGCTGACCACCGGCCCGGCCCAGGGCAACGCCTTCACCCAGTTACGAGACATCCCTTAGCCGTCCTGGCGATCTGCGCCGCCGATGCCGCCACCGACGAACCCGACGAACCCAACCTGATCCCACTGACCGTCAACGAAGTCCGCCGGCTGATCAACACCCTCATCATCGAGACGATCCTCAGCCTCGCCCACCGTCTGCACTGGTCACACTGGCGGCGCCGCCACCAGGCCCGAGCCCGACGATCCCACTACGCCCGACGCCTCAACCTCGAACTCCAGCCATGATCCCGAACGGCGGCTGCCGTACTAGAGCCCAGATGGCCGTAGAAGCCTCTGATCTGGCCGCGAGGCGGGCAGGCCTAGAGAGGGGTGGCATTATGCAACGACTTCGCCGCGCCGAGGCGAAGAGGCTTGATTCAGAGGAAGCAGATCTTCGCAGCCGGCAGAGCGCTCTCGTTAGAGAGCTTCGTCAATGCCGCATCGAGGAAGCGGAATGCACGGGTGAGATCCTAATGAATCTAACTGAGGCACACGAGGTATCGAGGCGACGCCGTGATTTTGACGGAAAGTCTCAACGCCTGAGTCTCTGGCGCAGTTATGACATCGCTTCCACCTTGATGGAATTCGAGCAGGCGCACGAATTGCTTTCGCGAGATGCGCTGCCGAACAGAGTTCCAGCGTATGCCCTCGCGCAGCCCCCGTCGTACGATTCCCTTTCACACACCTCCGGAACTCTCCGAACGACCGGCCAGATGACTACCCTGAGCGGCCAGCCATCGACCTCTCAAATTTTCCTCCGCAAAGGAATACCCGCCCGGACCTTTCGCTGGCCGCGGCGGTGGCCACCTCTCGCCAACATGGCTCAGCCCAGTCGGGTACTCAAGCCTCCTGGCAACTCGCACCTCCTCCCGCCTATTCGGACCAACAACCACGTTCCCGGCCCCAGCGTCGAGGACAATGAGGTGATCTCAGCAAGGAATGGCGCCTAATTTGCTACGACACGGGCAAATGCCTGCGTATTAGACAGTGAGCCTTTTTCATCCGGGACCGAGGCGACGGGCTCGGCAGTACCTGTCCGGGCTGGTCGCCGGCCTCGATCGCAAGAACGGCTGGACCCTCGCCGAGCAGGCCGGTGACCTGTCACCGGACGGAATGCAGCGGCTGCTGCGGTGGGCCGACTGGGACATCGACGCCGTCCGCGACGAGGTCCGGGATGGCACGGCCTGGCCGATCCTCGCGGCGCGGCCGGTGGCGCGCTTCATCAGGGAGGCGCACGAGTCCGGCCGGGCCGAGGTCTTGGGATCTAGCGGTCCTCGCAACGCCCAGATCTTCTGGGAGTTGCGCGGACCGTGTCCGTTTCCGCTGAGCTCAAGGCAAAGTTCTTCGAGATCTTTGATCGCGATGGCAGTGTCGCCGCTGCTGCTCGCGAAGCCGGTAACAACCAGAACACCGCGTACGGGTGGGCTCGTCGAGCAGGGCGCCGCTCAATACCCAGGTCGCGGCGTCATCCCCGCAGGGATGACGCCGCTGGATCAATGTCGCCAGGTCATGTCGGCGATGCTAGACAAACCTCCCGGCTCCGGCCAGCGCTTTCGGCGTGGCGGACGACGCGACGCGGGGCGGGGGCCGACCGGCCCCCGCCCCGCTGGTGCTGCCGCGTGTCAGCGCCGGTTCGGGTCGACCGGCGGGATGACCGTGGTGGCCTCGCTGTCGTCGCTGGTGCGCTGGCCGGGCACCGCGCCACCGGCACCGGTGCCCACCACCTGCGTCGTGTCGGAGTCCCCACGGCCACGGGTGACGAACTGGGTCGTGTCGGCGTCCCCACCCCCCGGGGTGACCACCTGCGTCGTGTCGGAGTCCCCACGGCCACGGGTGACGAACTGGGTCGTGTCGGCGTCCGGGTTGCTTCCGCTGACGACCTGGGTGGCGTCCGGGTCGCCCGATGCACTCGCCACCGGGGCCGCGTCCAGGTCGGCCGGTCGGGTCACGATCTGGGTGGCCTCCGGATCGGACGGCCGGGTGACGATCTGGGTGGCCTCCGGGTCGGTGGCGGTCGCGGGCGGCCTGGGCAGCCCCGCGTCCGACCCGGTGGTGGCGGCCGACGCGCGGGCCAGGTCAGCCTCGGCCGACGCGCGGGCCAGCTCGGCCTCGGCGTCGCGGCGGCTGGCCCGGTACGCCTGGGCGTGCGCCGCGATCAGCTGCGACTCCTGCTCGGCACGGGTCAGCCACGCCTCCCAGCGATTCTGCATCGGACGGATCAGGCCACCGCCGACACCGACGACGAGGATGCCGCCGATCGTGGCCAGCACGGCGATCAGCACGGGAGTGGTGACCGCGGTGGCCACGCCGATCTGGTTCAGCGCGGCGATGACACCGAGGCCGAGGATGAACACCGAGGCGATGTTGGCCAGCACCCGGCCGTACGACAGCCCACCGAGCGCGCCGCCGATGATGTCCTTGACCGCGTTGGCGATGGCGGCGGCCACCACGACGATGACGATGGCGACGAAGGCACGGGGCAGCCACGAGATCACCGCGCCGAGCAGGTCGGAGATCGGATTCGGTCCCCAGATGCCGAAGGCGAGCTGGAGGGTGAACAGCAGCACCGCGTAGTAGACGAGCTTCGCGACGATGTCGCTGGCGTCGTACCGGGATCGGCTCAACGCGCGGCGGACGCCGCCGCGCTCAACGGCGCGGTCGAAGCCGACCCGCTCCAGGACCTTCTCCACGATCTTCAACACGGCCTTGGCGATCAGCCAACCGGCCACCAGGATCGCCACGAAGGCGACGGCCTTGGGCAGGAAGAGCATCACCGAACGGAGGGCGTCACCCACCGCGTCGCTGACGTTGTCACTCATATGGTCATTCCTCTACGGAGCAGCCGAGACGGTCGGGACCGACCTACCCGCACCGGCTCGCGAGGAAACGCCCACCGGCCCGGATCGACCCGCCCGGCGGCGCTCCCCGTGCCATCACCTGACCGCGTCGGCATCGGCCGCGGCCGGACGCCGTCTCGACGTCGCAAACAGGCTCACCGCCACGATGAGGGGCCAGGTCGCCTGTGCGCCCGCCGCGATCCGTTCGGCGAGCCCCACCAGGTTGCCGCTCTGCAACGCGGCCCCGAACCACGCGACGAGGGCGAGTAACGTCAGCCCGGCAATGATCGTGAACGGTCGTCGTACGGTCCACGGCGCGTCCGGGGAGCCGCCCACCGCGAAGAACGGCCAGGCGGCCAACGCGATGAAGGCGACGCCCGCGGACACCCCGTGAGCTGTCGGGTCCGCCGGCAGCGGAAACACGGCGACCATGATGGTCCCGACGCCACCGATGGCGAGCAGCAGTCGTCCGACCCGCGCGACCTCGGTCAGGCCGAATGCCGTGCACAGGTAGGCGAGCCCGGTGCCGACGAGCCCGGTGGTCATCACGCCCCGGTCACGGGCGTCCAGCGCGGCCAGCTGACTGATCGTGTCGTGCAGGGGGTCGAAGCCGGGGGGCTGCAGCGACTCGGCGACGGTCCAGCCGCCGATGAGCAGGATCGGCGCCGCCGCGGCGGAGATGAGCGCAACTGGTCGCAACAGGTGCTCCGAGAGTTCAGACGGACGATCAGTGTGGGCTGACTTTGACAACCGGCTCCCGGCCGTCGACCTGGTCGAACCAGGACGCCGCACGCAGCGTCTCGATGATTCGTTGCTGCCGTTCGGCGTCCTGGCGGTCGAGGAAGAGCACACCGTCGAGGTGGTCGGTCTCATGCTGGATGCACCGCGAGAGCATGCCCGAACCGACGATCTGCACCGGGTCGCCATGGAGGTTGAAGCCGGTGGCAACCACGTTCATCCGCCGCTTCGTGTCGAGGTAGACGCCGGGAATGGAGAGGCAGCCTTCGGGGCCGTCCTGCTCGTCCTCGTCCGGGAAGGTGATCTGCGGGTTGACCAGGTGGTCGAGATCCCCGTCGGAGAGCTTGGGATGGAGGGCGAAGACTCGCAGCCCGACACCGATCTGCGGGGCGGCCAGGCCGGCGCCTCCGCTGTCGCCCAGTGTCTGCTGCAGGTCCTTGACGAGGCGTCGCAGCTCCGCGTCGAACGTCTCGACCGGCGTGGCCGGCTGACGCAGGACGGGATCCCCGACGAGTCTGATCGGAAGAACTGTCACACCCTTTTCATCGCACGATGATCGCGTTCGTTCAACCGAAGGCCGCGATCCTTGCCAACGGCCCGCGCAGGCCGCGACGACGACCTCGTCGCGGATCCGCCGAAGCTGGTCCGCCGGGCCGACGACGGGGAAAACTCTCCGTGCAGACGCTGTCCAGTTGCGCGCCCTACGCTGCCCGAGTCGGTCCGGTCAGACGATGGGAAGAGATGGTGGTTCGCCCACGACCCGGCGATGACGACGCGCGCATTCGCTTTCAACACCTGGTCTCGACGCAGGGGCCGCCGCTGATGCGATTCGCGCTCACGCTGAGCGGTGGGAACCACTCGCGAGCCGAGGACATCGTCCAGGAGACAATGGTGCGGGCGTGGCGCGGGGTCAGCACTCTTCCGGCCGACGACGTCGACCTGCGCCGCTGGCTGTTCACGGCGGCCCGCCGATCATCGATCGACGAATATCGCCGCCAGCAGGCGCGCCCACTGGCGACCGAGGAACTCGACCCCGACACGGCCGCCACGCACGATGACGTGTCCGCCATGGTTGTCGCGAACGACGCGCTTCGCGACGCCGCACGCCGCCTGAGCGCACATCACCGCGACGTTCTGCACCAGGTGTTCTACCTGCACAGGTCAGTCGACGAGGTGGCCGACGAACTGAGCGTCCCGGTGGGGACCGTCCGCTCCAGGCTGCACTACGCGCTCCGCTCCATCCGGCGCGCCCTCGCCAACTGAGTCGGGCATGGCGGTGACACTAGCGCGCGGGCGAGTCTTGGCAATATTCTCCGGAGTGCGTGCGGCCACTGGAGCTACTTTTCATCCCCCGCCGTCGGCCGCAGGAGGAGATGTGATGCACGTCGACCACTCCGAAGTGGACCGCCGGACACTGCTGCGAGCCGGTCTCGGCGCCGCCACGGTCGCCGTCGTCGGGAGCGAGCTGGCCTTCCCCGCCACGGCACAGGCCGCCCCCGGCACCGACCTGGACTGGATCATCAGCTGCGACGAGTGGGCCGCCCGTCCACCGAAGGACCCGCTGTCGGTCAGCGCCATCCCCACCAACAAGATCATCGTGCACCACATGGCGTTCCCGAACGTCACCGACTACTCCCGTGAGCAGGCGGTCAAGCTGGCCCACGACTGCCAGGACCTGCACATCGACGGCAACGGCTGGTCGGACACCGGCCAGCACTTCACGGTCAGCCGTGGCGGCTACGTGCTGGAGGGCCGCCGGGGCAGCCTGGAACGCCTCGAAGCCGGCGACCGGCAAATGATCTCGGCGCACTGTCCGGGCGAGAACGGTCGGGCCATCGGCATCGAGAACGAGGGCACCTACGTCACCGAGACGCCGCCGAAGGCGCTGACCGACTCGCTGGTCACGCTCTGCGTCGCGATCTGCCGCCAGTACGGGCTGCACGCGCACGACATCTTCGGCCACTGGGACTTCCGTACCACCGACTGCCCGGGCGCCGCCTTCTACCGGGAGTTCCCGGCACTGCGCCGGCGGGTGTACGCCGCCCTCGGCACCAAGCTGGGTGACGTGCCGGCGCGCCGCTGGCCGGACCTGTGGCGCTTCGTCAACTCGCCGTCGGTCCGGGTCGTGCAGCACCTGCTCATCCACCGCGGCTACGCGGTGACGGTCAGTGGCACGTTCGACGCCGCGACCGTCGCGGCCGTGCAGGACTGGCAGGCCCGCAACGGCATCCCGGTGGACGTGGACGCCACGCTCACCACCCCGACCTGGGAGACCCTGGCACCGGAGCTGGACCAGCACGCCACCGGCGCGCCGGTCACCGCGGTGCAGGAGATCCTCGCCACCAAGGGGTACGCGGTCGCCGTCACCGGGGCGTACGACCACGCCACCCGGGCGGCGGTGCAGGACCTCCAGGCCCTGCACGGTCTGCCCCGCGACGGCAAGCTCAGCACGAGCACGTGGTGCGCGATCGTCGGCGGAACGGTCCGCCAGACCTTCCGGCACCGCTGAGCCCAGGGCGGCGGTGCGGGCGCCCCCGCACCGCCGCCGGGTCCGCCACCAGCGCTAACACGGGCGCGTCTCGTTGTCCACCCTGTGCCGGTCTGCCACGATGACGTCGACCAGGACCAAGGAGGGTGCCGTGCAGACGCGACTCAACCCGTACCTGAATTTCCCCGGCACCGCCCGGGACGCGATGGAGTTCTACCACCAGGTCTTCGGCGGCCAGCTCAGGATGAACACCTTCGGCGAGTTCGGCAGCACCGAGCCCGGTCTGGCCGACCAGATCATGCACGCGATGCTGGAGTCCCCCGACGTTTGATCCGCCGCACCGGCGGAAAGAGTCCCGGGCATGACATGGGCCCGTCGAGCCGTACCCGCCGTCGCCGCCGCCGTGGCGGCGCTCGCCGCGCGGGACCTCATCCAGCGCGACCACGCGCTGCTGCGCAACTTCCCGGTGCTCGGTCGCGCCCGGTACCTGCTGGAGGCCATCGGGCCGGAACTTCGGCAGTACATCGTGGCCGGCAACAACGAGGAGCGTCCGTTCACCCGCGACCAACGGCGCTGGGTGTACGCGTCGGCGAAGCAGGAGAACAACTACTTCGGCTTCGGCACGGACAACGACATCGAGTACACCGCCGGGTACCCGATCATCAAGCACCGCACCTTCGGCCGGGCCGTGCCGCCGTCGTCACCGACGGCCGGGCACGACGTCCGGCTGCCGTGCGCGAAGGTGCTCGGCGCGGCCCGGGGGCGAGCCCACGCGTTCCGACCGGAGTCGGTGGTCAACGTCTCCGGGATGAGCTTCGGCTCGCTCTCCGGCAACGCCATCACCGCGCTCAACAAGGGGGCGGCGCTCGCCGGCTGCCTGCAGAACACCGGCGAGGGTGGGCTGTCGCCGTACCACCGCAACGGCGGTGAACTGATCTTCCAGCTCGGCACCGCGTACTTCGGCTGCCGCGACGAGCAGGGCCGATTCAGCCTGGACCGACTGAAGGACCTGGTCGCCGACGCCCCCGTGCGGGCGTTGGAGATCAAGCTCAGTCAGGGTGCCAAACCCAGTCTCGGCGGGCTGCTGCCCGGCGCGAAGGTGTCCGCCGAGATCGCCGCGACCCGGGGCATCCCGGCCGGGCAGGACTGCGTCAGCCCGTCGCGGCACGCCGAGTTCTCCGACTGCGACAGCCTGCTCGACTGGGTGGAGTTGCTGGCGGCCGAGACGGGCCTGCCGGTCGGTATCAAGTCGGCGGTCGGCGACCTCGGTTTCTGGCAGGAGCTGGCCACCCTGATGCGCGACACCGGCCGGGGCGTCGACTTCGTGACGGTCGACGGCGGCGAGGGCGGCACCGGCGCCGCACCGCTCATCTTCACCGACTCGGTGTCACTCCCGTTCCAGCAGGGCTTCTCCCGGGTGTACAAGGTCTTCGCCGAGCACGACCTGCACGAGCAGGTGGTCTTCGTCGGCGCCGGCAAGCTGGGCCTGCCGGACAACGCCATCGTGGCGTTCGCGCTCGGCTGCGACATGGTCAACGTTGGTCGGGAGGCGATGCTGTCGATCGGCTGCATCCAGGCACAGAAGTGCCACACCGACACCTGCCCCACCGGGGTCGCGACGCAGAACGCCTGGCTGGCCCGGGGCCTGGACCCGACGCTGAAGTCGGTCCGGGCGGCCAACTACCTGGGCACGCTGCGCCGGGACCTGACGAAGGTCGCCGAGGCGTGCGGCGTCGAACACCCCGGCCTGATCGGCACCGACGCCGTGGAGATCCTGGACGGCCGCACCGGCTCCACCCCACTGCATGAGGTGTACGGCTACCGGCCGGGATGGGGTCTGCCCTCGCCCGCCGACCAGGCGGAGATCATCCGGCTGATGACCCCGGAGGTGCCCCGGGGCGGCAGCGCGCCACCCTCGTCGACCGCCGTCGGCTGAGGTCACGGCCACGCCGACCACGGGCGCGGCGATGGTGGCGCGGGGTCGTGAGATGCGGGGTCGCGCGTCGGCCGCAGGGGCCGGCGCCGTGAGGTCCGCCATGAGCGTGATGCCTGTGAGGCATATTGATGACTCACAGGCATCAGCCATTCCCGCGCGATGTCCGCTGAACGCCGCCCGCCGGGCACAGCGGCATGCGCGTAAAACCCGTGGAGCCGGCGGCACACCACACCTATGGTGGCGCGGTGCTGATCAGACGCGAGACAACCGCCGACGTCGACGCCGTCCGCGCGGTCCATGCCGCCGCCTTCGCCAAGGCCGACGGCGGTACTGGCGTACCCGTCGGGGCCACCGTCGAGGCCACCGTCGAGGCCACCGTCGAGGCCACCGTCGAGGCCGCACTGGTCGACGCGCTGCGCGCCGACGAGGGCTGGCTGCCCGCGTACTCCCTGGTGGCGACTGATACGGACGGCCAGGTGGTGGGGCACGTGGTGGCCACCCGCGGCCGGGTGGCCGGTGAGCCGGTGGCGTTGGGCCTGGGACCGCTCGGCGTGTTGCCCGGATGGCAGCGGCGCGGGGTCGGCACCGCGTTGATGCACGCGGTGCTCGGCGCGGCCGACGCCCGTGACGAGCCGCTCGTCGTGCTGCTCGGGCACCCCGACTACTACCCGCGCTTCGGGTTCCGGCCCGCCGTCGAGCTGGGCGTCACCCCGCCGCAGCCGTGGGGGCCGCAGTACTTCATGGCCCGGCCGCTGACCGCGTGGCGCGAGTCGATCCGGGGCGAGTTCCGCTACGCCGCGCCGTTCGACGATCTGTGATGCCACCGGCATCCGCGATCAACGCGAGGCGGCGGGCGAGACGGGCGGCGGCCTCGCGCAGCTCCGGAGGCTCCAGCACCTCCACCTCGTAACTCAGGCGGGCGACGTGCGCGGCGAGCCATTCCAGGCTATCGCCGCCGACGACCAGCACACACCACCCGTCGCGGTCGTTCTCGACACGACCCACCTGGGGCGGCACCACCGCCCGCACCTCGTCGGGTTGGGCGCGAACCCGCACCCGGGCGAGATGCCGGTACGGCGCCTCGGTGACCGACCGCTGCACGAAGGCGACGGGATCGGGATGCTCGCGGGTGCGAAAGCGCCAGCTCGTGGCCTCCGCCGCACGCATCCGGTCCAGGCGGAACGTGCGCCAGTCGTCGCGGTCGACGTCCCAGGCCATCAGATACCAGCGACGACCGGTCGTCACCATCCGGACCGGCTCGACCGTCCGCTCGCGCTCCCCGTCACGTCCGGTGTAGCGGAACCGGACGCGGACGGCGTCACGGCAGGCCCGGGCGAGCATCACCAGCAGCTCCGCGTCGATCTCGACCACCGGGCCGATGAGCGTGTCGGTGGAGCCGTGCACGGCCCGCACCTCGGCGCGCAGTCGTGCCGGCATCACCTGGTCGAGCTTGGCGAGTGCCCGCAGGGCGGCCTCCCCCGCCCCGGCGACCGTGCCCCCGGAGGCCAGCCGGAGCGACACCGCCGTGGCGATCGCCTCCTCGTCGTCGAGGAGCAGGGGCGGCAGCCGGGTGCCCGCGCCGAGCTGATAGCCGCCGCCGACGCCGGACACGGCGTGCACGGGGTAGCCGAGCGCCCGCAGTCGCTGCACGTCACGGCGGACGCAGCGGTCGGTGACCCGCAGCTCGGCGGCGAGTTCGACGGCCGTCCACGACGGCCGCCGCTGCAACAGCGCCAACAACCGCAGCACCCGCTCGGTCGTCGCCTCGACAGTCACGCGCCGATCGTTGCACAGATCGAGGAACGCTCCTGTCCGCTATTCGCGAGAGGCTGGGATCATGACCGACCAGATCAGGAAGCAGGGAGCTGCCATGGCCCGCGACGTGCAGATCACCGTCGACTGTGCCGACCCGGCCGGGTTGGCGCCGTTCTGGGCCGAGGCCCTCGGCTATCAGGTGCAGGGCCCGCCCGGGGACTTCGCGTCGTGGGAGCAGGCACTGAACGCGATGGGCGTGCCGCCCGAGCGCCACAATGACGCCTCGGCGGTGGTCGACCCCGAGGGCTCGGGGCCACGGCTGTTCTTCCAGCGCGTGCCGGAGGGCAAGCGGGTCAAGAACCGCGTCCACCTGGACGTGCGGGCCGCTCCCGGGCTCGCCGGCGAGGAGCGGATGGCGGCGCTCGAGGCGGAGGCCGAACGGCTCGTCTCGCACGGCGCCACCCGGCTCAGCCGCCACGAGCCCGCTCCCCCGCTCGGCGCCGGTCACCTCGTCATGGCCGACCCCGAGGGCAACGAGTTCTGCCTCGACTGAGCCGACGTTCGGCCGCGTTCGCCCAGCTCACTGCCGCGACACCCGGATGCCATGCGAACATGTGTACGTATCGTCCGGGGCCAGCATCCTGCACGCCGACCTGGACGCCCTCTACGCGGTGTTCGAGATCTTCCGACGCACCACCCCGCTGGTCGAAGGGCTCTCCATCGACGAGGCGTTCCTGGACGTGGGTGGTCTGCGTCGGCTGGTCGGGCCACCGGCCGCCATCGCCGACCGGCTGCGTCGGGAGGTCCGCGAGCAGGTCCACCTACCGATCACGGTGGGCGTGGCCCGCACGAAGTTCCTGGCGAAGGTCGCCAGCGGTGTGGCGAAGCCGGACGGGCTGCTGGTGGTCGCCCCCGACGGTGAGCTGGCGTTCCTGCATCCGCTGCCGGTCGAGCGGCTGTGGGGCGTCGGCCCGATCACCGCCGCGAAGCTGCGCGAACGCCGCATCCGTACCGTCGGCGATGTGGCCCGGCTCGGCGAGGCGGCGCTGGTTTCGCTGCTCGGCGCGGGCGCCGGCCGGCACCTGCACGCCCTGGCACACAATTGCGACCCACGGCCGGTGCAGGTGGGCCGCCGGCGCGGTTCGATGGGCGCGCAGCACGCGCTGAGCCGTGACCCGCACGACCCGGCGGAGCTGGACGCGATCCTCGCCGGCCTGGTCGACCGGGTCACCCGACGGATGCGGGCCGCCGGCCGGGCCGGACGCACGGTGGTGCTGCGACTGCGCTTCGGTGACTACACCCGGGCCACCCGCTCACACACCGTGGGCAAGGCGACCGCCGACACCGCCCCGGTGCTCGCCGCGGCACGGGCACTGCTGCGCACGGCCCAACCGGAGATCGACCGCCGCGGGGTCACCCTCATCGGCGTCTCGGTGGGCAACCTGGACGACAACCCGGTCCAACCGGAACTTCCCTTCCACCCGGATCCGGGGGCCGAACTGGACGCCGCCGTGGACGCGGTCCGCGACCGGTTCGGATCGGCGGCGCTCACCCGGGCGGTGCTGCTCGGCCGCGACCCGGGTGTCGAGATGCCGCTATTGCCGGACTAACCACCCCGCATCCCTGCGACCAGAGACACATCACAGCAGGTCGGCGGTTTAGCCGGCGGCGCACGGGTGACCCTTGAGGGGAACAGCCTGACGAGGGGGGCCCACGATGTCCGACGACACCAGCAACCGACCGAGCCGTAGCGTCGAGCGTCCGCACGACGTGACCGACCCTCTGCTCTGGCAGCTCGCGGTCGACGTGCTGAGCGCCCACGAGCCGGACGACGAGGGTCACTGCCGCAATCTGCAGTGCGCCGGCCAGGGTTGGCCGTGCGCGGCCCGCACCGGTGCCGAGCAGTCGCTGCGGCTGGCCCGCAGCACGCCCACGTCGGTCGAGCTGACCGTCGAGGAGGACAGCGGCCCGGTCGGCACCGGCTGGCCCGGGGAGGCCGTGGTGCCGGCCCCGCGCTGGGGCTGGAACGCCGGCCCGGCGGCGTCGCAGCGAGGACCGAAGGCATCCGCCTCGGCGGCGTGACGGTGACCCGTGCCCGGCCGGCGGGGCCCGACTGATCGGGCGGCCCGCCGGCCGGAAGCGCACGTCATCTACAGGGTGCGGGCCAGCCGATCGGCGAGCGTCCGGGTGAAGCGGGCCGGGTCGGTCAGCTCGCCACCCTCGGCGAGCACCGCCAGGCCGTACAGCAGCTCGGCGGTCTCGGTCAGGGTCTGGCCCGAATCGCCCTGCTCGTGGGCCTTGCGCAGCCCGGCGACCAGCGGGTGCCCGGGGTTGATCTCCAGGATCCGCTTGGTCGACGGGATCTCGTGCCCCATCGCCCGGTACATCTTCTCCAGGGTCGGAGTGAGGTCGTGCGCGTCGCCGACGACGCAGGCCGGTGAGGTGGTCAGCCGCGACGACAGGCGGACCTCGCGGACGCTGTCGGCGAGGGTGGTGCCCAGCCACTGCACCAGCGCGGCGAACTCCTGTCGCTGCTGCTCGCGCTCGGTCTCGGCCTGCTGCTTCTCCTCGTCGGTGTCCAGGTCGACCTCGCCCTTGGCGATCGAGCGCAACGGCCGGCCGTCGTACGTGCCGACCCGCTCGACCCACACCTCGTCGACGGGGTCGGTGAGCAGCAGCACCTCGTGGCCCTTGGCCCGGAACGCCTCCAGGTGCGGGGAGTTCTCGATGGTGGCCCGGGAGTCGCCGGTGGCGTACCAGATGTCGCTCTGGCCGTCCTTCATCCGGGAGACGTAGCCGGCCAGGTCGGTGGGCTCGGCCGGGTCGTTGGTCGACGCCACCGACAGGATCTCCAGCAGGGTGTCCCGGTTGTCCGTGTCGTCGATCAGCCCTTCCTTGACCACCGTGCCGAACTCGGTCCAGAAGGTGCGGTAGCGCTCAGGGTGGTTGGTCTTGAGGTCCTTGACGGTGCTGAGGACCTTGCGGACCAGGCGGCGGCGGACGATCTGGATCTGCCGGTCCTGCTGGAGGATCTCGCGGGAGATGTTCAACGACAGGTCGTGCGCGTCGACCACGCCCTTGACGAAGCGCAGGTAGGTGGGGACCAGCGCCTCGCAGTCGTCCATGATGAACACGCGCTTGACGTAGAGCTGGACGCCGCGGCGGCCCTGCGGTGCGAACATGTCCAGCGGGGCGTGGCTGGGCAGGAACAGCAGCGCCTCGTACTCGAAGGTGCCCTCGCCCTTCATGTGCACGACCTCGAGCGGGTCGGCCCAGTCGTGGCTGACGTGCTTGTAGAACTCGTTGTACTCGGCGGCGTCGACCTCGTCGCGGGGCCGCGCCCAGAGCGCCTTCATCGAGTTGAGGGTCTGCACCTCGCTGGTGGCGGCCTCGCCGTCGGCCCCGGGGCGCTCGACGCGCATCCGGATGGGCCACGCGATGAAGTCGGAGTAGCGCTTGACGATGTCGCGGACGGTCCACTCGGCGGTGTAGTCGTGCAGGTTGTCCTCGGTGTCGGCCGGCTTGAGGTGCAGGGTCACCGACGTGCCCTGCGGCGCGTCGTCGACGGCCTCGATCGAGTACGTGCCCTCGCCGGTGGACTCCCAGCGGGTGCCGCCGGACTCGCCGGCCTTGCGGGTCAGCAGGGTGACCGTGTCGGCGACCATGAACGCGGCGTAGAAGCCGACGCCGAACTGCCCGATCAGGTCCTGCGAGGCGCGGGCGTCGGACGACTCGCGCAGCTGGCGTAGCAGCTCGGCGGTGCCCGACTTGGCGATGGTGCCGATCAGCCGGACCACCTCGTCGCGGGTCATCCCGATGCCGTTGTCCCGGACGGTGAGCGTGCGGGCGTCCCGGTCGACCTCGATGGTGACGTGCAGGTCGTCGGTGTCGGCGACGAGGTCCTTGTCGACCAGGGTGGCCAGCCGCAGCTTGTCCAGCGCGTCGGACGCGTTCGAGATGAGTTCCCGCAGGAAGACGTCCTTGTTCGAGTAGATCGAGTGGACGACGAGTTGGAGGAGCTGACGCGCCTCGGCCTGGAACTCCAACGTCTCGGCCTGGTTGCTCACACCGTCTCCCTTCTGAGCTCGTGCGGAGGTTCGCGCAAAGGATACGAGTCGTCACCGGTCGGGCGGTGACGGCATCCGGGTCGTATTCCCGATCCGGGCGGATCCGCGTCGTGACCTAGCTGACTTTGCTCAACAGAAGTCAGCCCGATAACCTGGCCGCATGAAGATCGCTGGAAGCACCGCCCTCGTCACCGGCGCGAACCGTGGCTTCGGCCGACGCCTGGCCGCCGAACTCCTCTCCCGGGGCGCCACCGTCTACGCCGGCGCCCGCAACCCCGACACCGTCGACCTGCCCGGCGTGACGCCGGTGCGCCTGGACATCACCGACCCCGCCTCGGTGGCCGCCGCCGCCGCGCTCGCCGGGGACGTCAACCTCCTGATCAACAACGCTGGCATCGAGACCGGGACCAACCTCCTCGACGGCGACCTGGACCTCGTCCGGCTGGAGCTGGAGACCCACTACTTCGGCAACCTGTCGATGATCCGGTCGTTCGCCCCGATCATCGCGGGCAACGGCGGCGGGACGATCCTCAACGTGCTCTCCGTGCTGTCCTGGGTCAACTTCCCCAACATCGGGGCGTACGGCGCCGCGAAGTCCGCCGAGTGGGCGAT
Source organism: Micromonospora sp. WMMD710 (assembly GCF_029626045.1). Lineage (NCBI taxonomy): Bacteria > Bacillati > Actinomycetota > Actinomycetes > Micromonosporales > Micromonosporaceae > Micromonospora > Micromonospora sp. WMMD710. The sequence continues at coordinate 2,293,380 of NZ_JARUBD010000001.1, forward strand.
GACCAACGCACTGCGCGTCCAGCTCGCCGAGCAGGGCGTCCGGGTCGCCGGCCTGCACGTCGGCTACATGGACACCGACATGGCCGCCGAGGTCACCGCCCCGAAGTCCGACCCGGCGCAGATCGCCCGGATCGGCGTGGACGGCATCGAGGCCGACGCGTACGAGATCGTCACCGACGACATCAGCCGGCAGGTGCAGGCCGGGCTCGCCGGCGGCGTCACCGCGCTCTACCCGCAGCTCCCCTGAGCGGCGACGCCACGGACGTGATCGGGCCGCCGCCGGCTCCCCGGCGGCGGCCCGTCCCCGGGTACGCGGTCAGCGCCCTGCGCGCATCCTGCTCGGCACCCGTCGCTCAGCAGCCACCACAGGTGTAGAAGAGGATGTCCCAGTGACTGCCCTCCCTGGTGTAGAGATTGCCCGAGGGGGCGCGGTACTGGTAGCCGAAGCCGGAGATGTAGCCGACGTAGGTGTAGTTCGCCGAGATGTAGTTCTGGACGCAGGTGCTCAACGCGATGTCGAGCTTGTAGCCGTTCCAGTGGCTGTACGTGCCTCCGGCGTGCCCGACCTCGGTGCCGGCGGTGATGGTCACCGCGCAGCCGCTGGCCCGCTTGAAGGTGATGATGCCGTCGATGGTGGCCTGCCGTACCCCGTCGAACGAGGTGCAGGTGGCCACGTTGCGGTCGCTGCAGTTGCCGCTCGAGGTCCAGGAGATGCCGGCGGCGCGCAGCTGCGAGGTGGCGCTGGAGTGGCTGATGGCGAAGGCCGGTGCGGCCAGGCCCAGCGTGGCGCCGACCGTGGCGAGGGTGGCCACGACCAGCGTGAGCAGGCGGCGGCGCAGGGTGGATCGGGTGGGTGACATGGCACTCCCGTTTCGCATGAGGGGTGGGATTTTGCGAATCAGGGGCCGGCCTTGAAGGATTTCTACCAGAGATAGACAGACATGACCAGATGTCGGGCGGAGGGGAGGCCCGTCCCCTCCGCCCGACCGCGACCGTCAGCTCGCCTGCAACGTCACGTCGTCGATCACGAAGCTGGTCTGCAGTGAGGCGTCCTCGGTGCCGGTGAACGTCAGCGTCACCGTCTGCCCCGCGACGCTGGCCACGTTGAAGCTGCGCTGGACGTAGCCGGAGGCGGCGTTCAGATTCGAGTACGTCGCCAGCGTGGTCGAACCCACCTGCACGGTGAGCCGGTCGTACGCCGTCGAGGTGGTGGTCTCGGCAGTGTCGACGTGCAGCCAGAACGACAGCGTGTAGCTGGTGCAGCCGGCCGGCACGGTCACCGACTGGGACAGGGTGTCGGTGTGGGTGCTGCCGTACCCGTCGAGCCACGCCTTGTACGACCCGGTCCGGGCCGGCTGGCTGCTGGAGTTGGTGATCACGCCGGAGGACGCGGTCCACGGCGTGCTGCCGCTCTCGAACCCGCCGTTGCCGATCACCTGGCCGCCGGCACAGCCGCCGGTGCCGGTCACGGTCAGCGTGAGGCTGGCGGTGCGGGTGACCGAGCCGGTGCCGGTGACCGTGACGGTGAAGGTGCCGGTCGCCGCGCTGGCCGAGGCGGTCAGGGTGATCGTGGCCGAGCCGCCGGAGGTCACCGAGGACGGGCTGAACGAGACGCTCACCCCGCTGGGCGCGCCGGAGGCGGTGAGGCTGACCGTCTGCGCCGACCCGGCCGTGGTCGCGGTGCCGACCGTGGCGGTGGTGCTGGCGCCCCGGGCGACGCTGCGCGAGGTGGGGTCGACCGAGATTGAGAAGTCGTTGGTCGGGGTGCCGCCGCCCACGGCGAGCTGCCACAGCGCGTACGCGACACCGTCCGCCGAGCGGTTCAGCACGGTGGCGCTGACGTTGGCGGTGGTGTCGCAGGCCCGGTGGTAGCAGGCGTCGTACGCGGCGTTGGCGGTGCCGCCCCACTTGGCCGCCTGGGCGCTGGTCTTGCGGGCGCTGGCACCCGCGGCGTAACCGGAGGTGGGGATGCCGGCCTGCTGGAAGTAGTAGTCGTCGGAGCGGCCCTGCCCCTCGACGTTCTCCTCCGGCTGCAGGCCCAACGAGTCCCAGTACGCCTTCAGCGGCGCCGCCGTGGTCGAGGTGACCCGGTTGATGAAGTAGCCGCCGTTGGTCGAGCCGACCATGTCGAAGTTGTAGTAGCCCTTGATGTAGCCGCGCTGGGTGGAGCTCAGCGAGTTGACGTAGAACCGGGAGCCGTTGAGCCCCTGCTCCTCGTCGGTCCACCAGGCGAACCGGACCTTCTTCGTCATGGTCGGGTTCTGCGCGGCCAGGACCAGCGCGTTCTCCAGGAGGGTGGCCGAGCCGGTGCCGTTGTCGTTGATGCCCGGGCCGGCCGAGACGCCGTCGAGGTGGGCGCCGAACATGACCACCTGGTCGGCCGGGCCGCCGGGCCACTCCGCGATCAGGTTGTTCGAGGGGTACGTGCAGCTGGAGCAGTACTGCTCGGTGACCGTGTAGCCGGCCGACTGGAGCCTGGTCTTGACGTAGGTGAGGGAGGCGGTGTAGCCGGCCGAGCCGGCCCGTCGGTTGCCGCCGTTGCTGGTGGCGATGGAGTTGAACTGGGTCAGGTGCGCCTGGACGTTGGTGACGGAGATGTCCGGCGCTGCCAACGCGGCGGCGGTCGCGGCGATCGGCCGGGCCACCGTCGTCGTGGTCGTGGGTGACGCGGTCACCGGCTGGGCCGCCAGCGTCACCGTCATCCCGGCGAACACGGCGAGCGCGGTTCCCGCGCTCAGCGTTCTGCCTCTCATGGGGGCTCCTCGGGGGTTGGAGAGATAACCGCGACACTGACAGATGTCGATGTCTGTGACATCGGTCGTTCGTCTGGAACCACCGCCGGTTCGACGGTGGGTACCGGCGTCGGCACAGGTGAGTAGAGATGCCAGGATGGGTAGGTAACACCAGCAGGGGTCGTTAGGCCCGGAACGGGGGCTTGCGATGGGGCCGGGTCGAACGTGACGCGCCCCAGCACGGATCTCTTCACCGACGGCGGTGACACCGGCCGGTTGATGGCGGCCCTGGACTGGACCGGCACGCCGCTCGGCCCGGTCGACGGCTGGCCGCAGAGCCTGCGCGCCGCGGTCCGGGTGGTGCTCTCCTCCCGCTACCCGATGCTGCTGCTCTGGGGTGACCACCTCACCCAGCTCTACAACGACGCGTACTCCGCGTTGATCGGCGACAAACACCCGGCCGCGCTCGGCGGCGACGTCCGCGTGACGCTGGCCGAGGGCTGGGACGTCCTCGCCCCGCTCATCGAGCAGGCCATGGCCACCGGCGTCGCCAGCTGGGTGCCCGCCCTGCGGCTGCTGCTCGAACGGGCCGGCTACCGCGAGGAGGCGTACTTCAGCGTCTCGCACGCCCCGGCCCGCGACGACGAGGGCCGTACGGTGGGTGTGCTGACCGTGTGCAGCGAGGTCACCGAGCAGGTGGTCGGCGAGCGGCGGCTGCGGCTGCTGCGCGACCTGTCCGTCAACGGCGACGGACGCACCGTCGACGTGGACGCCACCTGCGCCCGCCTGATCTCCGCGATCGGCGGCCACCCCCTGGATGTGCCGTTCGCCGCGATCTACCTGCGCGACGGCGGGGTCCTGCGGCGCGCCGCCTGCGTCGGCGGCGAACCGGGTCGCACCAGCGTGCCGCAGGCGCTGCCGGAGGCCGTGGACCTGAGCGACCCGGGTCGGGCCGCCCACGCCTGGGGGCTGCCGCACGCCGCTGAGGGCCGACCGACCGAGGTGACCGGTGTCGCCGAGCGACTGACCCTGTCCGGCGGCGCGTGGGACGACCCGGTCCGCACCGCGCTGGCGCTGCCGCTGCCGTCGGCCGACCAGGAGCAGCCGCTCGGCGTCCTGCTCGCCGGGGTCAGCCCCAGCCGGCGGCTCGACGAGGCGTACCGGTCCTTCCACCACCTGCTGGCCCAGCAGGTGTCCGTGGCGTTGCGCAACGCGCAGGAGTACGAGCAGGAGCGGCGCCGGGCCGAGGCGCTCGCCGAACTGGACCGGGTGAAGACCAGCTTCTTCACCAACGTCAGCCACGAGTTCCGTACCCCGCTGACGCTCATGCTCGGCCCGCTCGGCGACGCGCTCACCGACGCCGCCGCGCCGCTCGCACCCGTGCAGCGGGAGCGGGTGGAGACCGCCTGGCGCAACGCCACTCGCCTGTTGACCCTGGTCAACAGCCTGCTGACCTTCTCGAGTCTGGAGGCCGGGCGGGCCTCCAGCGACGCCCGGGTGATTGATCTCGCGGCCCTCACCGCCGAGCTGGCCGGTGTCTTCCGGGCGGCCGTCGAGCGGGCCGGTCTGGTGCTGGAGGTCGACTGCCCGCCGCTGCCGCGTCCCGTCACGGTCGATCCGGTCAACTGGGAACGGATCGTCACCAACCTGCTCTCCAACGCGCTGAAGTACACGTTCATCGGGCGGATCCGGATCGCTCTGGACGCCGACGACGAGGAGGTCCGTCTCACCGTCGCGGACACCGGCATCGGGATCGCCGAGCAGGACCTGCCGAAACTCTTCGAACGGTTCCACCGGGTGCAGGGCACCCGCTCCCGCAGTCATGAGGGCACCGGGATCGGTCTGGCCCTCGTCAACGAACTGGCGCGCCTGGAGGGTGGGGAGGTCCGGGTGGCCAGCCGGGTCGGCGTCGGCACGACCTTCACGGTGGCGCTGCCCTGGTCGACGTCGCGCCGTGCCGCGGTGACCGGCCCGCCGTCGGGCGGGCGGGGTGACGCGGCCCGTGCCGCCGTCGCGGAGGCGATGGGGTGGCTGACCGAGCCGGCCGGCGGTGGGGAGCAGGCCGCCGCGGCGTCCGGGCCGGCCGCCGACGAGCTGGCCGGGGCGGACATCCTGCTGGCCGACGACAACAGCGACATGCGGGCGTACCTGAGTCGGCTGCTCACCGGGCAGGGCTGGCGGGTGCGGGCCGTCACCGACGGCCGGCAGGCCCTCGACGCGATCCGCCGCGACCCACCGGACGTGGTCCTCACCGACGTGATGATGCCGGTGCTCGACGGCTTCGACCTGATCCGCGAACTGCGCGCCGACCCGTCGACCCGGACCCTGCCGGTGCTGGTGCTCTCGGCGCGCGCCGGCGAGGAGGCCAGCGTCGCGGGCCTGAGCCTGGGCGCCGACGACTACCTGGTGAAACCGTTCGCCGCCGCCGAGCTGATCGCCCGGGTGCGGGCCGCCATCCGCCGGGCCCGCGACGTCGGGTCAACCGCCGGGAGCGCCCCGCCGACGCTCGACCCCCCGGCGGCCCCGCCCACCGCGGTCACCACCACCACGCCGGCGCTGGCCGCCGGCCGACCGGCCGATCCCCGACCGACCGGGCCCGCCGACCAGACCGACCCGCCCGGTACGACCGCCGAACCGGCCGCCACCGCATCCACGGAGAAGGTCGGCCCGGACGGCGACGTACTGGACGTCGGCTGGACGTACCTCTCGGCGCCCACCTCGGCCGCCGCGCTGCGCCGCGACGTACGGCTGACACTGGGTGACCTGGGCGTCGGTCCGGACCTGCTGGAGGACCTGCTGCTCGCCGCGTCCGAGGCCATGAACAACGCCGTCGAGCACGCGCAGCGGCCCAGCCGGCCGGAGGTGCGGGTGCGGCTCCAGCTCGGCGGCGGCCTGGTCCGGATCTCGGTACGCGACTTCGGCACCTGGCGCGACCGCCGGCCCGCGATGGACCGGGGGCGCGGCGCGCTGCTGATGAACGCCTACGGCGACGTGCGGCTGGTCTCCACCGCCGACGGGACGACGGTCACCATCGAACGCCGGCTGGACGACCCGGTCTGAGGCGACCGGCCGTCAGAGTCGGCGGCCGCTGCTGTCGCGGGCGATGATGCCGTCCAGCCGGTCGCCCGGGGTCAGCTCGGTCGGGTCGAACCAGAAGATCACCACCTGGTTGTCGACGCTCCAGAAGGTCAGTCGAGCATCGACCTGCCGGCCACCCACGGTGCCGATGATCCGCTTGGCGGGGCCGACGAAGTAGCCGAAGGTGGGCACCGGCACGGCGGACGACCGCTCGTCGTAGCCGATCTGGTGGAACCCCGGCCTCCGGTCGACCCCCTGGACGTCGTTGACCAGGATGTCCGTGGTCAGCGTGCCGTCCGGGGCGCGCCGACCGGCGGCCAGCCCGATGGACACCCCGGGCTCGCCGGGCACCGACACACCGACGACGTAGTACACCCGCTGGTCCGTGCCGTTGCGCACCCCGCTGTCGATCACCACGCCCATCGGCTTGAGCGCTGGCGTCGGGGGTGGCGTCGGCGGCGGCGTGGGTGTCGCCGACCTCTGCACCGGCGAGGCGGCAGCGGTCCCCGGCGGAGCGACGGCGACCGGCGGCGGACGGTCCACCCGCGGTGGATCGCTGGGCCAGGCGCCGACCGCCACCACGACGAGGGTGGCGGCCAACCCGGTCGCCATTGTCGCCGCGCCCACTCCGGCGAGCCGGCGACGGGTACGCAACCGCCGTCCCGCACGCATGACGGCGACCAGGTCGAGGGTGGCGCCGCGACGCTCGGTCGCCCGCATGGCGTCGCGGAGCCGATCCAGCTCGCTCATCGGCGCGCCTCCTGGTTGTCGGCCGCCCGCGCCCCGGCGGCACGCAGCTTCTCCAGGGCGCGCGAGCTGGTGCTCTTGACCGTGCCCACGGACACGGCGAGTTCCCGGGCCACCTGCGCCTCCGGAAGGTCGAAGTAGTACCGCAGCACGACGATGGCCCGCTCGCGTGGGCTCAGCGCGCCGAGGATGGCGATCAACCAGCGCCGGGTGGCCACCTCGTCGGCCACGTCGCCGCGCCGCTGCTCCGGCACCTCGTCGGTCGGGTACTCCCGCATCGGCCGCCGCCACCCGTCGACCAGATGGTTGACCAGGGTGCGGCGGGCGTACCCGTAGGCGTCGTCGTCGTGGATCCGTGGCCACGACGCGTAGGTGCGGACCAGGGCCGTCTGCGCGGCGTCCTCGGCCTGGTGGTGGTCGCCGGTCAGCAGGTACGCGGCGTGCACCAGTCGCGCGGACGCGGCCCGCGCGAACTCGACGAACTCCGCGTCACCCCGCGCCACCGCGAACCCTCCCCCGTGCCACACCGTCAGAGACGAGCGAGGGTGGCAAAAGGTTGAGCCCTGGATCACAGCAACTTTTTCCCACCGTCACCCGTCTTCTCCTCCGCGCCGCCACCGAGCGACGCGCGAGGGGAGAGACATGTCGACGAAGGTTACCCGCCGTGGCCGCGCCGCCTCAGCGGCGTTACTGCTGGTGGTGGCGCTGCTCACCGGTTGCGGTCTGCCGGCCGGCGGAGGGCCGGCGACCGATCCCTCGGTGGCCGGCCCCACCACGAGCGGGCTGACGCACGGCGAGCAGCCCGCGGCGGGGCAGGGCGCGACCGGGCGACCGGCCGCCGCCGCCGCGAGCGCCGGCACCGCGCCCACCCCGATCGTGATCAGCTATCCCGCCACCGGTGGCAACCGCTGGTCGGTGGCGGCGGCCGAGACGACGGCCGGCGGTGGCAGCGCCGGTCAGCTGCTGCGCTACCGGATCGCGGTCGAACGGGACATCCGGGGGCTGCCGGTGGCCGACGTCGCGGCGGCGGTGTCCGCGACGCTGAACGACCCGCGCGGATGGACGGCCGGTGGGACGTGGCGGCTGCGCCGGGTGGGCGCCAACGCGGCGGCCGACTTCACCATCTACCTGGCGACCCCTGGCACCCGCGACACGCTCTGCCAGGGTGTGCCGGACGGCTACACGTCGTGCCGCAACGGCGACCGGGTGGTGCTCAACGTGGCCCGCTGGGTCAAGGCCGTGCCCGGGTACGGCGCGAACCTGGCCACGTATCGGCAGTACGTGGTCAACCACGAGGTGGGGCACCGCCTCGGGCTGGGCCACGAGCGGTGCCCGAGGCGCGGCCGACCGGCGCCGGTAATGCAGCAGCAGACGCTGGGTCTGCACGGCTGCACCGCCAACGCCTGGCCGTACCCGCTCGGCACGAGCCGCTACACGGGGCCGGTGGGGGCGTATCTCGACGAGGTCCCGCCGCGCGAGGGCGCTCGGCCCGCGCACTGACCCCTGCTCAGGACCGGCGCCCGCGCTCCTGGTCGAGCCGCTCGTCGAGGCGGCCCAGCTCGTAGATGGCGTTGAGGTTGGTCGGCAGTCGACTGACGTTGTCCGGCACCGGCCCGGGATCCGGCTCGGGAGCGGGCGCGGGCGCCGGTGCGGCGGCAGCCGGCGGGGCCGCCGGCGGTCGGCGCCGCACGAGCAGCAGCAGCGCCAGCACCGCGAGGACACCGGCGAGGACCAGGTAGTACGCGGGCGGCCAGTCGCCGCGAGCGGGGTCGGTGTACGTCGGCGCGGCCGGAGCGGGGGCCTCGCCGTTGCGCACCGGCACCGTGGCGTCGGGGGCACCCGGGCCACCTGCGGGGCGAGCGGGCGCGCCGGGCGCCGCCGGTGGCTGGGCTGCCGATCTGGTGGGCGCGACGCTCGCGGGCGGCCCCGCCGGGCTCGACCGTCCGGGGGTCGCCGACGTGCTCGGGGTGGGGGCCACGCTGGGGGCCGGTGTCGGTGAGGTGCTCGGCGCCGCACCACCACCGAGCAGGTCGTCGACGATCTGCCCGACGCCCCCGAGGAGTTCGCCGACCGGCCCCGAGGTGCTCGACGGGGACGGCGCGGGGGCGAGGGCGAGGGTCAGCACGAGGGCGACGACAGCAGGCATGAGTCCACCTCGGAGGTGTCGATGTGCCCCGCACGGTACCGCAGTGCGGTAACGCATGGGTGACACCTCGGCGCGGCCAGAGTGGCGGCGAACAGCGACTTCACCCACGACGCCTCGGCCGAGCCGGATTACGCGGTGCGGCAGGAGACCGGGTGGCGCGGATCCTCTTCCGCTGTTACGTGCCTGTTACGCCGCAGCGAAGTGGCCGTTCCGAGGCGCGACCACGGTCGAGGTCGAGGGCCACCGGCAACGCCGCCGCGACGTGGCTCCGCACAGTGGACGGAGACACCACCATGAGGATCAGAAGCGCACTGACGGCGCTCGCGGTCGTACTCGCCGGCCTGGTCGCCGGCTCGGGTAGCGGCGCCGCGGCGAGCACCACCACCGCACCGCCGTACTGCGGCATCACCTGGGGCAGCACCGATCGGACGGCCGGCGCACTGAGCGGCGCCCCGCTGGTCGACGTACGGACCGGCCGGCACGACTGCCACGACCGCGTGGTGTTCGAGTTCGCCGGCCCGGTCGACGGCTACTCGGTCGGTTACGGCGAGACGTTCACCGAGGGCGAAGGGTTGGCGCTGTCGCCGTACACCGCCGGGGGCGCCGTGCTGCGGGTCTCCCTGCGGGCACCGGCGTACGACGAGAGCCACCAGGGCACCGTGCCGTACGCGGTCGGCGCGCACGCCGCGAACCTGCTGCGCTACCCGACGCTGCGCGACGTCGTCTTCGGCGGCAGCTTCGAGGGCTACAGCACCTTCGCGGTCGGCGTGCGGGCGCGGCTGCCGTTCCGCGTGCTCGTGCTCGCCGGTCCGGGCACGCACAGCCGGATCGTGCTCGACGTGGCCCACCGGTGGCAGGAGTGACCACGGCGGTGTCGGAGATCCGGCCGGACCTCCGACACCGACCGTTCCGCCAGGCGAAGGGCCACGACATCGGGTCTACGCTCGAGTGGTGGAGGGCCGCGTGCTGGTGGTCGAGGACGATGCCTCCATCCGGGAGGTGACCGCCCTCGGTCTGCGCCGCGCCGGCTTCCGGGTCGACACCGCCGTCGACGGGCGGCAGGCGCTGGTGGCCTGGCGCGCCCGCCCGGTCGACGTGATCGTGCTCGACGTCATGCTTCCCGGGCTGGACGGCCTGCAGGTCTGCCGGGAGATCCGGCGCACCAGCCAGGTGCCGATCCTGATGCTCACCGCGCGCACCGACACGCTCGACGTGGTGGTCGGGCTGGAGTGCGGCGCGGACGACTACCTGCGTAAGCCCTTCGACCTGCCCGAGCTGGTGGCGCGGGTCCGCTCGGTGCTGCGCCGGGCGAGCGCGCCGGTCACGTCGAGCACCATCGAGGTCGGCAGCCTGGAGATCGACCCGGGCGGCTTCGTCGTACGACGGCACGGCCACGAGGTGCCGCTGACGGCCACCGAGTTCCGCCTGCTGCTGGAGCTGGCCCGCCGACCCGGCCAGGTCTTCACCCGGGAGCTGCTGCTGGACCTGGTCTGGAACCACGGCTTTCTCGGCGACTCCCGGCTGGTCGACGTGGCGGTCCAGCGGCTCCGCGCGAAGGTCGAGGACGACCCGGCGCACCCACGGTTGGTGCAGACCGTGCGCGGTGCCGGTTACAAGCTGTCCACGGGCTGACGGGAGGGTCGGCGATGGCCGGACGCGCGGTGCCCCCGGGCCGGCTGCGGCGCCGGCTGACCATCGCGTTCGTGCTGGTCGCCGGGGTCTCCGCCGGCCTGCTCGCCGGCGGGACCGGGCTCCTGCTGCGACAGTCCTGGTGGGACGCCTCGCTGCACCAGGCCACCGCCGACGCCCGCTACCAGCTCGTCCTCGCCGGACAGTTCCTGCCGCTGACCGAGCAGCGCAGCACCGAGTTGCTCACCAGCTTCGAGGGCAGCGGCCGGCACGTGGTGCTCGTCGACGGACCGGCTCGGCCCTCGCACCCCGCGTACGCCCCGACGCTCGGCGCCCGACTGCGGACCGCCGTCGCGGCCGGGCAGCTGGGCTACCAGCGCTCCGCGCCGGCGCAACGGCCCCGCCTGCTGGTGGTCGGCGGCCGCATCCCCGGCTCGACGGCCGAGCTGTACGTGCTCACCGTGGAGGACGACATCGCCGCCGACCTGGGTCAGCTCCGCACCGCGCTGCTGGCCGGCTGGGTGCTGGTGGTGCTACTCGCCGCCGCGGTGGGGCACACGCTGGCCCGCCGCACGCTGGAGCCGGTGGGCCGGGCCAGCCGGGCGGCGCGGGCGCTCACCGAGGGTCTGCTCGCCACCCGGCTGCCGGTGCGCGGGCGCGACGAATTCAGCGTCTGGGCGGCGTCGTTCAACGAGATGGCCGAGGCGCTGGAGTCGAAGATCGCCGCGCTGTCGGCGGCGCAGGCCCGGGAGCGGCGGTTCACCGCCGACGTCGCGCACGAGCTGCGTACCCCGGTGACCGCTCTGGTGGCCGCGGCCTCGCTGCTGCGCGAGCACCTGGACCGGTTGCCCGACGACGCGCGCCCGGCCGCGCGGCTGCTGGTGGGCGACGTGGTCCGGCTGCGTCGGCTGGTCGAGGACCTGATGGAGATCTCCCGCCTGGACGCCGGGCGGGAGCGGCCGAGCGTCGAGCGGGTGGACGCGCCGGCGCTGCTGCGCGGGATCGTCGCGGCGCGTGGCTGGTCGCAGCGGGTACGGGTCGACGGCGACCCGGTCGTGGTGCGTACCGACCCGCGCCGGCTGGAGCGGGTGCTCGCCAACCTGGTCGCCAACGCCGTCGAGCACGGCGGCGGCGAGATCCTTGCCACCGTGGCCGGGGCGGGCCCGCTTGTCGTCTTCGAGGTCACCGACCACGGCCCGGGCATCCCGGTGGAGCACCTGCCGCGCGTGTTCGACCGGTTCCACAAGGTCGACCCGTCGCGCTCCGCGCCCGGCAGCGGGCTCGGGCTGGCGATCGCCCGGGAACACGCCACCCTGCTCGGCGGCGTGCTGAGCGTGCACAGCGAACCGGGCGCCGGCGCCCGGTTCCGGCTGGAGCTGCCCGCCGGGCCGCCGCCGGTGGGCGGTGCGCCGTGAGCCGGCGGGATGCGGCCCGGCTGACCGCGTCGCTGCTCGTCGCGGCGGTGGTCGTCGCCGCCTGCGGCACGCCCCGGTCCGGCGATCTCGGCCCCGCGCCCACCGCCGTGCCCTCCACCGCCGTCGCGGCCACCGGGCCGCCAGACCCGGTACCCGCCTCGCCGGCGGCACCGCGACCCGCGCCGAGCGGCACCGACGCCACGGTCCGCTCGCCAGCGCGGAGCACCGACGCCAGCCGGCCGGCCACCGTGACCATCGAGCTGTGGTACGTCCGGGCCGGGCTGCTCGCCCCGACCCGGCGCGCCCGGCCGGCGACCGTCGCGACGTCCCGGCTGGCGCTGACCGAGCTGGCCGCCGGGCCGACGCCGACCGAGGCCGCCACCGGAATGACCACCCTGCTCCCGGCCGGTGTCGAGGTCACCCGGATCGCCGACGGCGTGGCGACGCTCGGTCCCGTGCCGGCCGGGGACGACCCTCCGCCCGAGCGGCGGCTGCGCGAGGCGCAGGTGGTGTGGACGCTCACCCAGTTCCCGACCGTGCGGCAGGTCCGCTTCGACGGCGGGGCACCCCTCGGCCGCGCCTCGTACACCGATCTGCTGCCGCCGATCGTGGTCACCGGCCCGGTACCCGGCGACCGGGTGTCCGCCCCGCTCACCGTGACCGGCACCGCCGACGTGTTCGAGGCCACCGTCAGCGTCCGGGTGCTCGACGCCGCCGGCCGGGAGGTCGCGTCCGGTTTCGGCACGGCCGGCTGCGGCTCCGGCTGCCGGGGCGGGTACCGGGTGGTGGTGGGCTGGCGCACGACCCGGGAGCAGCGCGGGACCGTCGAGGTGTACGAGGTGTCCGCGCGCGACGGCTCCCGGATCAACACGGTGGCCGTGCCGGTGGTGCTGGCGCCGGGACCCTGACCACCGCGTTCATCTGCCGGACGCCGGGGAGAAACGTAATCGTTTCGTCTACCCGGTGCGACGGAAGTCATAAAAACCTGCACGGACGCTGACCACCGCACTAGGTTCAGTACGACATCGTTTCGCGGGGGGGTGCGGGGATGCTGGGTGGTCAGCAGGTGGGCGCGGGTGCCGGTGTTCCGGCGGCCCGGGGCGCGCGGTGCTCCGACGGCGACCTGTTCGCCGTGGTCATCGACCTGCTGCGCGAGGTCGGCTTCGACCGGATGACGATCGACGCCGTCGCCGCCCGCGCCCACGTCAGCAAGGCGACCATCTACCGGCGCTGGGACGGCAAAGCCGAGCTGGTCGTCGCCGCCCTGCGCGACCGGCACGTCGGGGTGCACAACCCGCCCGACACCGGTTCCCTGCGCGGCGACCTGATCGAGTTGCTGCGGGCAACCGTCGCGATCTGCGTCGCCGACTGCGACCTGATGCAGGCGTTGACCTTCGCCATGCGGACCAATCCCGAGCTGGAGCGCCTGGTCCGTCACCAGGTGCTGCCCGCCGGGCGGGTGGCCAGCACCGCCATCCTGGTCCGCGCCGCCGCCCGGGGGGAGATCCCCCCCGAGGCCGGCGAACGGGACCTGTTCCACGATCTGGCGCCCGCGCTCACCATGTCCCGCATCGTCGCGCACGGCCTGCCCGCCGATGACGCGTTCCTCACCCAGGTCGTCGACCAGGTGCTGATACCGGTGCTCCGCTACCCCGCCGACCGCCCGTCCCAGGCCTGATCCATCGACGCACGCAACACGGAAGGCTTCACCATGCCCGGAACCACCTCGACCGCTCCGGGCGCACCCGGCGCCGGGACGTCGACAGGCGCGCCGCACCCGCGGCGCTGGATCGCGCTGGGGGTCATCGCGATCTCCCAGCTCATGGTGGTCCTGGACGCCACCATCGTGAACATCGCACTGCCGCAGGCCCAGGCCGATCTGGGGATCACCGACGCGAACCGGCAGTGGGTGATCACCGCCTACACGCTGGCCTTCGGTGGCTTGCTGCTGCTCGGCGGCCGGATCGCCGACTACTGGGGTCGCAAGCGCACCTTCCTGGTCGGCATGACCGGCTTCGCGCTGGCCTCCGCGCTCGGCGGTCTGGCCACCAGCGGCCAGATGCTCTTCGCCGCCCGCGCGTTGCAGGGCGCCTTCGGCGCGCTGCTCGCCCCGGCCGCGCTCGCGCTGCTCACCGTCCTGTTCACCGAGGCGGCCGAGCGGGCCAAGGCGTTCGCCGTGTACGGCGCCATCGCCGGCGGCGGGTCGGCGGTCGGCCTGCTGCTCGGCGGGGTGCTCACCGAGTACGCCGACTGGCGCTGGTGCCTGCTGGTCAACATCCCCGTCGCCGCCATCGCCATCGCCTTCGCGATCCCGCTGGTGCCGGAGAGCCGGGCGCACGGCAACACCCGCTACGACGTGCCCGGCGCGATCGTGGTCACCGCCGGCCTGGTCTCCCTGGTGTACGGCTTCACCAAGGCCGCCGAGGACGGCTGGGACGCCACCGCGACCCTCGGTTTCATCGCCGCCGGTGTGCTGCTGCTCGCCGCCTTCGTGGTGATCGAGCTGCGCTCCAACCACCCGCTGCTGCCGCTGCGGATCATCCTGGACCGCAACCGGGGTGGGGCGTACCTCGCGTCGACGCTCATCGGAGCCGGCCTGTTCGGCGCGTTCCTCTTCCTGACCTTCTACTTCCAGGTGGTGTTGCAGTACAAGCCGCTGGAGGCCGGGCTCGCGTCGCTGCCGGTCACCGCCGGCGTGCTGATCGCGGCGGGCGGCGCCAGCCAGCTGATGCCGCGGGTGGGCGCCAAGCCGCTGATGGTCGGCGGTGCCGTGCTCGCCGCCGGGGCCATGCTGGTGCTGACCCAGATCGACGTGGACACCTCGTTCCTCACCCTGCTGCTGCCCGCCCAGGTCGTCCTCGGCATGGGTCTGGGCTTCACCTTCGTGCCGCTGTCCAGCCTCGCGCTGGTGGGGGTGCCGGAGCACGACGCCGGCGCGGCCAGCGCGACGCTCAACGCCACCCAGCAGATCGGCGGCTCGTTGGGCACCGCGCTGCTGAACACCTTCTACACCAGCGCGGTCGCCGCGTACCTGGTCGGTCGGGTGCCGAACCCGGTCAACCAGGTCGAGGCGCTGGTGCACGGGTACCGCGTGGCGTTCGCCTGGGGTGCGGCCCTGATCGTGCTCGCCGGGTTGGCCACGCTGGTCCTGGTCAAGGTCCGCAAGGAGGACATCCCAACCGGCAACACCGTGCACATGGGCTGAGCCGACCGACGCGGCCGCCGGCCGGACCGCCCCGAGCGTGGGGTGGACCGGTCGGCGGCCGCGTCGGGTAGCGTCCCGACCATCGTCGAAAGTCCGTTTGAGGAGACCTATGTCCACCCCTGCCGACCAGATCATCACCGCTCTGCGCGCGGGCCACGAGGAGCTCGCCGCGCTCGTGCGGGACCTCAAGGAAGACGACCTGCTCCGCCCCTCGGGGGCCAGCGAGTGGCAGGTGTCCCAGGTGCTCAGCCACCTGGGCAGCGGCGCGGAGATCAACCTCGCGGCGCTGACCGCGGCCCGCACCGGCGCGCCCGGCCCGGACGGCGACGTCAACCGCGGCGTCTGGCAACGCTGGGACGCGATGCCCCCGGCCGAGCACGCCGCCGGGTTCCTCGCCGCTAACGAGCGGCTCGTCGAGGCGTACGAGGCGTTGGACGCCGACACCCGGGCGTCGCTGCGGATCGACCTCGGGTTCCTCCCCGAGCCCGTGGACGTCGCCACCGCCGGCCGGTTCCGGCTCAGCGAGTTCGCCCTGCACCAGTGGGACGTGGAGATCGCCGTCAACCCGTTCGCGGCGGTGACGCCGCTGGCCGTGTCGCTGCTGCTGAACCAGATCGGCGGCATGCTGGGCTGGACCAGCCGGCCGCAGGAGCTGGCCGGCCGGCAGGCCACGCTGCTGCTGCGCCTGAGCGAGCCGGAGCGGACGTACGGGCTGCGGCTGGGCGAGACGATCGAGCTGGTCGACGCGCCCGAGCAGCCCGACGGTGAGCTGACCGCGCCGGCCGAGGCGTGGCTGCGCCTCGCGGTGGGCCGGCTCGGGCCGGCGTACACCCCGGACGGGGTGCGGGTGACCGGGCCGGTGACCCTGGACGACCTGCGCCGGGTCTTCGTCGGCTTCTGAGCATCGCCGTACCGCCGTGCGGGCCGGTGACCCGGCCCGCACGGCGGCTCAACCCTTCACGCAGACCACCTGCTTGAGGTGCGCCACCACCTCCACCAGGTCCTCCTGCTGGGCCATCACCTCGGTGATGTCCTTGTACGCGCCGGGGATCTCGTCGACCACCCCGGCGTCCTTACGGCACTCCACTCCGGCGGTCTGCGCGGCCAGATCGTCCGTGCTGAACGTCCGCTTGGCCTGCGCCCGCGACATCCGCCGCCCCGCCCCGTGCGATGCCGAGCAGTACGCGTCCGGGTTACCCCGACCCCGCACGATGTACGACCCGGTGCCCATCGACCCGGGGATGATGCCCAGGTCGCCCCGGCCGGCCCGGATCGCGCCCTTGCGGGTGACCAGCACGTCCACCCCGTCGTAGCTCTCCTCGGAGACGTAGTTGTGGTGGCAGGAGATCGGCTCGTCGTAGCCGACCTGCGGGAGGTGCTCGCGCACCACACCGCACAGCAGGGCCAGCATGACCGCCCGGTTGCGCCGCGCGTACTCCTGCGCCCACCACAGGTCCCGCCGGTAGGCGTCCATCTCCGGCGTGCCGGTGAGGAACACCGCCAGGTCCCGGTCGGGCAGGTCGGCGTTGTGCGGCAGCCTGCGGGCCACCCCGATGTGCCGCTCGGCCAGTTCCTTGCCGATGTTGCGCGACCCCTAGTGCAGCATCAGCCACACCCGGCCCTCGTCGGCGCCGCCCTCCTCCAGGCAGACCTCGATGAAGTGGTTGCCCCCGCCGAGGGTGCCGAGCTGCCGGCGCGCCCGCGTCTCCAGCTGCGCCACCCGCCGGTCCAGGCCGGCGAACCGGCTCCAGAAGTCGTCCCAACCGGCCTGCTCCAGACCGCGGATCCGACGCGTGTCGACCGAGTCCTGCCGCTGGGCGAACCCGACCGGGATGGTGGCCTCGATCGCGGACCGCAGCGCGGCCAGGTCGTCGGGCAGGTCGGCGGCGGTCAGCGAGGTGCGTACCGCCGACATTCCGCAGCCGATGTCGACGCCGACCGCGGCCGGCGAGACGGCCTGGCGCATGGCGATGACCGAGCCGACCGTGGCGCCCTTGCCGAAGTGCACGTCCGGCATGACGGCGACGCCCTGCACCCAGGGCAGCGCGCCGATGTTGCGCAGCTGCCGGGCGGCCTGCGGCTCGATGGCGTACGGGTCGGTCCAGACCCGCACCGGTGCCCGGGTGCCGGCGAGAGGGGTGAATCCCATCGTGGTCTCCTGATGTCGTGCCGATGTCACCGTCGAACGGTGACCGATAAAGATCATGCGTTGCCGGGCGGTGGCGCGGCGGGAGAAGGGGTGGATACGAAGAAGCCGCCCGATCCCCGGTGGGGTGGGCGGCGCGCGGACGCGTGAGCGTCGGCGTCAGTCGCGCCACCCCGGCAACAGCCCCTGCTCTGGGCAGTGCCGGTATCGGGTGCCGGTGAGCAGCGGGGCACCGGCACACGGCAGACACCGTGTGGCGTTGGTGCGGACGCGCTGCGACACGGCGTACTCCCCCGGGGGTGCTTGTGGTTGACCTTGCACCGACGAGAGTAGGAGGACGGTGGCGCGTCCGCAATGGATATCGGCGACCGCCCGCTACCGGGCGCTCCCGCCGCCCGTCGGCGGGATCAGGCCCGCCGTCGCGCCGGCGGCGGCGCGAGCCTGCCGTTGGGCATGTGCACGACCCGGAGGAACGCGGGCAGCCGCCACGGCCGCGGCCCGCCGACGACGACGTCGCGCCGCAGCACCGCCTGCGCGATGCTGATCCGGCCGAACATCATCAGGTTGAACCGGGCGGGGCGGAACGTCACGCGCGCGTCGAACGGACCGTCGGGCGGCGCGATCCACACCCGGCGGTCGCCCAGCGTCAGTGTGGTGGTCGGCGTGTACCGCGATCGGAACTGCACCGACACGGGGTGACGGGGCATCGGCAGTTCGGTGTTGAGCAACACCCCGTACGAGTCGCGCAGCATGTCGTACATGAACAGGTCCCAGTAGAGCGCGGCGTGCGCGTCCGGCATCGGCCACGGTCGGCGCAGCGCCCGCGCGATGTCCCAGCCGTGCACGAGCAACTCGTTGGTCAGGTGGGCGAACAGACCGCCGACGGTCACCCGCGAGTTGCCCAGCCAACTCACCGTGGATCGCGGATCCGCGGTCGTGGCCAGGAGGGTGTCGACCGCGGTGTTCAGCTGCGACAGCAGGACCCCCGGGTCGCGTTCGGTGAAGTGGGCGAGCACGTGGCTGTTGACGTCGGCCACCGTGTCGACGTTCGTGACGGCCAGCATGTCCTCCAGGCCCGGCACGCGGATGACGACCTCGGTGCCCTGCAGTCTCGACACGTACAGCACCGCGATCGACACCACGTGCGCGACGGTGTCGGCCACGGTCCAGTCGGCGGTCGCCATGACATTCGGCGACGGCGCGGCGGCCACCAGATCGCCGAAGCGATCGGCGGCCGTCCGCAGTGCCGTGTTGGCCAGGCCCCAACGATTCGGATCCCCCGCGTCAGTCATATCGACAAGCATCGGGGATTCGCCGTACCCGGGTCATCTTCGAACGTGCACTCTTCACGGGCGCCGGTGGCCGTCAGTGGTTGTAGAACATGGTGGGGAACCAGCCGAAGCCGAAGATGGCGGGCACCCGGACATCCCAGTAGACGACGGTGAAGACGCCCAGACCGATGAGCAGTGCGCCGCTGAGCACCATGCTGCGTCGCACGTCGGCGGCGAGCCAGCTGATGAACCGGCCGCGCGTCACCACGACCAGGAGCGCGAACAGCGCGGTGACCACGACGATGTTGCCGAGGGACTGCAACACGAACGCGGCCGAGCCGTACAGCGGGTTGCCGCTGTCGACCGCCCAGTGGAACAGCTTGTTGAACAGCGGGTACGGCCGGCCGATGAGGAACCCGCCGATGAGCGCGCCGAGGGTCACCACCCGCGCGACCGGCCGGTCGGCGAACACGTCCGGCACCGTCCGGATCGCGGCCAGCCCGAGGTAGATGAGGGCCAGCCCGATAATGCCGAACACCACCGACGACTGGATGATGCGCACCGGCACTCCGCCGGCCGTGTCGGTCGACAACTGCGGCAGCCGGTCGCCCAGCAGGACCCCGATGAACCCGTACACCGCGGCGACGGAGACCATTCCCAGGGTGAGGTAGCCGACCGGCCGCAGCAGCAGCCGGAGCCGGTCACCGCTGCCGCTGCCGGCCGCGCCGAGCGGCCCGATGGACGCGAGCATCGCGATGTTGCACGCGGTGAACGTGCCGGCGAGGCCGGACACGAACGCGAACAGCAGGCCCGCGGCGGTACCGGAGATCGCCGTCGCCTTCGCGTCGTGACCGAGGATCCCGCTCGCGACGGTGTCACCGATGACCGAGTCGACGAACTCGAAGGACCACAGCACCGACAGCAGGACCCCGGCCGCCACGCTGGCCGCGATGATGACGCCGTTGCGGTGCGGTCGCCCGTCCACCGGGACGCGCGACGGGTTTCGGGTGGCGGTGACTGGCGTTTGCGTCATCGATCTCTCCCCGGGTCGATTGACGTGTTGATTACCGCGCGCGGCGATAATGTCACTGTGTGCGCTCGGGCTGCATCTCGAAACGTGCGCACCCGTCGCACGACTGCGGGCAGCCGCTCCGAGCCCGACCGGATCCGATCCCGGGTTGCTCGACCCACCTGAGCTGCGCGCCGTGCTGAGCGATGTCGCCGCCCGGTTCGGTCGCGCGGCTCAGGTGTCGTAGCAGCCGTCTCAGGGCGGGTCGAAGCCCCGATCGCCGGGGACGAATTCGGCGCCTATGGCTGCGCCACCAGCCGGAAGGACTGGGCGACGGTGCCGTTGCAGGTGTACTGGATGAGCTGGACGCTGTCGGCCGTGGACGCGCCGGGCACGTCGAGGCACTTGCCGCTGTTGCGGTTGACCAGCCGGTAGTAGCCGCCGCCGTCGGATTCTGCCCGCCACTGCTGGTTGTTGCCGCCACTGTAGGACCAGAGCTGGATGGGTGCCTCGTCGGCGGTCGACCGGTCGGTCACGTCGAGCACCTGGGCGCTGTTGGTGCGGTTGTTGACCCGCAGGTAGCCGCCGCTGGTCGGGACGAGTTGGTACTGCTGGGCGGCGCTGCTGTTGCAGGCGTACTGCTGGATGGCGGTGCCGTTCGCGCTGCCGGCGGCCCGCGCGTCCACGCACTTGCCGCTGCCCTTGTTGACCACGGTGTGCCAGGCGGTCGGCGAGATCGGGCCGTCGCTCGGCGGGGGCGTCGTCGGGGGGACGGTGCTGGCACCGGCGAGCCAGTGCAGCCCGTCGATGAGCAGGCGGTTCTGCTGCTCACTGTCGAACGTGGACGACAGCCCGGTGTTGGTGCTGTAGTTCATCGCGTTGTGGCCGAAGTTGGCGTACAGCATCTTGTACTGCCGGTTGCTCCAGACCAGCGGGTAGTAGCCGCCGTACCAGGACTGGCTGGGGTCGGTGCCGACCGGGAAGCTGGACGCGTCGACCGAGGCCAGAATGTCGATGTTGGGGTTCTGCCGCAGGTCGTTGCTCCAGGAGTACCACTCGCTGATCGACGACGGGAACGTCGCCGGAAGGTTCCGGGTGGCGGCGTGGGTGCGGTTGTCGGCGCGCATCGTGACCCGGGTCGGCGACCAGGTGTTGGTCTGGAACGAGCCGCTGCCGAGGAAGGTGTTGTAGTACCAGCTCCAGCTCGACGGGTTGTCGGTCCACGCGCTGACGTGGAAGCCGAACCATCCCCCGCCGTTCTGCATGTACTGCTGGAACGCGGCGCGCTGCGCGGTGGGCGGCGCGTCGTCGAGGAACATGATGACCTTGTACTGGGCCAGGTTGGCGGTGTTCAGCAGGCTCCAGTTGGTGGTGGCCTCCCAGGAGAAGCCGTACTGGGCGGCGGCCTGCGGGAACCAGGCGCGGGCGTCGCGGACGAAGTCGATGTGCGCGGGATCCCAGGTGCCGTTGTAGAAGGCCAGGACCTTGAACGTCGGCGCGGCCTGCGCCGGTCGCGAGGCGTTGACGGCGACGCCGACGCTCAGCGCGACGACGAGGGCGACGAACAGCGACAGGATCCTTCTGGTACGGGAGGAGAGTTCTGCGATCACCTGATCGTCCCTTCGGTGGGGACGCGCGCCGCCGCGTCGATGAGCATCTGTTCACAAGGTTTACAGATAGATGAAAGGTTATGCTTTGTCGTCGGGTAGCGTCAATCGTGGGCCGCCGGATCGGGTGGGATTCCTGCGGTAACGGGTACCCCGCCCGGATGACCAGCCCGGACGCCGTCGACGTCGACCAGCCGCTCGCCGTGGACGTGCCCGCCGCACCGCACGACGCCAGCGGCGAGCGGGTGCCGATCCGCGACCTGGCCGGGCTCGCGCCCGCAACCCGGCCGGCGCGCCGCTGGACTCCGGGCCGGGTGGTGATCACGCCGGCCGCGCTGGAGCACCCCCACGGTCGGCGGATCATCGACCGCGTGCAGGCGCAGGGCATCGAGGTGGAACACCTACGGTCCAACCGGCTCACCGGGGTACGCGGGCAGACCGACCGGGATACGTACGCCCGGGCCAAGGCGACCATGGCGATCGTGGTGAGCCCACCCTCGCGGCGCGCCCTGCAACCCATCGCGCCCAGCGCCGACTGGCGGGTCGACCTGGCCGAGGGCTGCCCGGCGCACTGCCAGTACTGCTATCTCGCCGGTTCGCTCTCCGGCCCGCCGGTGACCCGGGTGTACGCGGACCTCGACGACATCCTCGCCGGGCTCGCCGCGTACGCCGGACGCGGGACGGTGACCAGCCGCAACGCGCGACGCGCCGACGAGGGCACCACGTTCGAGGCGTCCTGCTACACCGACCCCCTCGCGTTGGAGCACCTGACCGGCAGTTGGCGGCGCGCGGTGCAGCACTTCGCCGCCTGGGACGCGCCCGTGCAGTTGCGCTGGACCACCAAGTACGCCGACGTGGACAGCTTCGTCGGGCTGCCGCACGCCGGCCGGACCCGGGTCCGGGTCAGCGTCAACTGCGCACCGGTCAGCGAACGGTTCGAGGGCGGCACCGCCCGCGTACCGGACCGGCTGGCCGCGCTGCGCCGACTCGCACTCGACGGCTATCCGGTCGGGCTGACCATCGCACCGATCATCGCCCTGCCCGACTGGCGGGAACGCTACGGCGAGCTGCTCGACCAGGTCGCCGCGGCCGTCGACGGGGTGCCGGAACTGGACCTGACCACCGAGCTGATCACCCACCGGTTCACGCCGGGCAGCAAGGAGGTGCTGCTCGGCTGGTACCCGCGCACCCGGCTGGAGATGGACGAGGAGTCGCGCAGCCGCAAGCACGGCAGGTTCGGCGCGGTGAAGTACGTCTACCCCCGCGACACGATGGCCGAGCTGCGCGGCTGGTTCCAGACCGAGCTGGCCGCGCGGGTGCCGGCGTGCCGCATCCTCTACTGGACCTGATGCTCAGCTCTACTGGACCTGATGCTCAGCCGACCGACGAGCGGGCCACCGGCGCGGCGAAGAACGTGTCCGGGTACGGCTCGTCGCGGAGGCTGTAGTGCCACCACTCGCGGTCGTAGTTGACGAACCCGGCGTCGGTCATCAGCCGCAGCAGCAACCGCCGGTTGTCCCGTGGCGTACCGGTGACGCGGGGGTCGGCGGTGTGCGCGCGGGAGTCGAAACAGTCGAAGCCGGTGCCCATGTCGATGCTGTTGTCGGCGAAACGCTGCCCGCGCGGCCTGGTGCAGGCGACCAGCGGCTGCCCCGGGCGGTACGGCGGCTGGCCGGCGGCCGGCTCGTCGACCAGGGTCAGATCCATGGTGCTGCCCCGGCTGTGCGCCGTCGGCGCCCCGATGTAGCCGTCGGCGAAGAGCCGGTCCTTCGCCACGTCCGGGTAGAACTCGGCCTTGGTCTGCTGCTCGCCGGGTCGTTTGGACCAGGCGACGAAGTCGTCCACGGCCGGCTGCGGGCGATAACAGTCGTACACCTTGAGGCTGTGCCCACCGGCCAGCGCGGCGCCCTGTACGCGGCGCAGCGCCTCGGCCGCCTGCCGGGTGAGCAGGCACAGCGGCTCCGGGTAGCCCGTGATCGGGCGGCCGACGAAGTTGTGCGGGGTGGCGTAGCGGATGTCGGCGTGGATACGCGGGTCGACGTCGGTCAGCACCACGAACCCGGGTAGCCGCTCGACGGGCGTCGACGCGGGGGTGGGGCTCACCGGGGTCGGTGGTGGCACGGCCGGCGCGGGACGGGGCTCGGGTCGCGAGCAACCGCCGAGCAGCGCGCCGAGCACGAGCACGACGCCGATGCGGGAACGCACCAGTCCTGTCTATCAGCCCTGGCCGGGCCGCACGCCGGATCAGCCGTCAAGGAGGTGCTCCCGCAGGAAGAGCAGCGCCGCCTCGTCGTCGTCGATCCCGCCGGCCTCGTGACCGTTGTACCGCCACACCGACAACTCGGTCGGTCCCGCGTGGGCGTTGACGGCCGCGTACACCGTCGACGGCGGCACGATGTCGTCCATCAACGCCACCGAGAACCGGGTCGGCCGGCGGCAGCGCCGCGCGAAGTTGACCCCGTCGACGTACGCCAGGGTGGTCAGCACCCGCTCCTCGGCGTGGCGGTGGACCGCCAGGTAGTCGCGGATCTCCCGGTACGGGCGGGCGTCGGTGGTCACCACCGCGCGCGGAATGTCGCAGAGGAACGGCACGAACGCGACCACCGCCCGCAGGCCGGGTGCCAGAGCACCGGCCGCGAGCGCCAGCCCGCCGCCCTGGCTGTGCCCGAGCACCGCCACCCGGGTCGGGTCGACCATCGGCAGGGACCGGACGGCGTCCACGGCCCGCACGGCGTCGGTGATCAGCCGGCGGTAGTAGTACGTGCGCGGGTCGGCGATGCCCCGGGTGGCCACCCCGGGCGCCTCGGGGCCGGCCGCGCCGGGGTCCGGGGTGTCGCCCCGGCTCCAGCCCGACCCTTGACCCCGGGTGTCCATCTGCAGGTGCGCGAACCCGGCCGACGCCCAGAGCAGGTTCTCCAGCGGGTGCCCGCGCCCGCCGCCGTAGCCGGCGTACTGGACGACGGTCGGCAACGCCGCGCTGGCCCCGCGCGGCAGGCGCAGCCAGGCCCGCACCGGCTGGCCGGCGAAGCCCGCGAAGGTCACGTCGAGGACGTCGATGCCGGCCAGCCCGGTCGCCACCGGTTCGGTCCGCACCGGCCAGCCGGCGTCGCGCGCCTCGGTCAGCGTCGCGGCCCAGAACTGGTCGAAGTCCCCGGGATCACGCACCGCGCTGTGATACCCGCGCAACTGCTCCTCGGCAAGGTCGGTGTACACGTGACGTCCTTTCGACGCTGCGTCGGACAGCCGACCGGCGGGCCGGTGCGGCGAAACGGGGCCGAAATATGTCCGGAAACCTTCCGCAACTTCGGCGAACGCTAGAACCGACCTGGCATGTCGTCAACCCCTGCCGGTGAGGCAAGATGGCGCGAGGAACGGTGCACGCCGTTCCGGGACACACACGGTGGCGACGGCTTGCGGTCGCTTCCGGACCGGTGAAGGAGACGCGGGTGGGCGCGGACGACGGACGCAGGGTGACCATCACCGCGATCGCACGGGAGGCGGGCGTGTCGGTGCCGACCGTCTCGCGCGTGCTCAACGGACGCTCCGATGTGGCCCCGGACACCCGGGAACGGGTCGAGGAACTGCTGCGCCACCACGGCTACCGGCGGCGCAGCAGCCGCAGCGTCCGCCGCGCCGGCCTCGTCGACCTGGTCTTCAACGACCTGGACAGCCCCTGGGCCGTGGAGATCATCCGGGGCGTCGAGGACGTCGGGCACGGCGCCGGCGTCGGCACCGTGGTCTCCGCGATCCACCGGCAGCCGACCGCCGCTCGGCAGTGGTTGCAGAACCTGCGCACCCGCGCCACCGACGGCGTCATCTTCGTGACCTCACACCTGAGCCCGCCGCTGCACGCGCAACTGCGCCGCCTCAACGTGCCGGTCGTGGTCGTCGACCCGGCCGGCGTACCCGCCATGGACGTGCCCACGATCGGTGCCACCAACTGGTCCGGCGGGCTCGCCGCGACCGAGCACCTGCTCTCGATCGGGCACCGGCGCATCGGGTTCGTGGCCGGGCCGACGCACCTGCTGTGCAGCCGCGCCCGCCTCGACGGGTACCGGGCCGGGCTGGAGGCGGCGGGCATCCCCATCGACGACAAGCTGGTCTACCCGGGCGACTTCTACCACGCCTCCGGGTTCTCCGGCGGCACGGCGCTGCTCGATCTCGACGACCCACCGACCGGCATCTTCGCGGCCAGCGACCAGATGGCCTTCGGCGTCTACGAGGCCATCCGGCGGCGCGGCCTGCGGGTTCCGGACGACGTCAGCGTGGTGGGCTTCGACGACCTGCCGAAGGCACGCTGGGCGTCGCCGCCGCTGACCACCGTGCGCCAGCCATTGGTCGAGATGGGCCGACTGGCCGCCCGGACCGTGCTGCGGCTGGCCCAGGGCGAGGGCATCGACTCGCCCCGGGTGGAACTGGCCACCGAGTTGGTCGTCCGGGACAGCACCGCCGCGCCGCCGACCGGGTCACCCGCCTCGTCGTGACGGGTGGAACCGCCTCGGACGCTGATCACGCCGTTCCGGATCGGCTCCCGAAAGTTCCACCGGCAGCCGGTCGGCGCGGTGAGCGGCCCCGGGCCGCCCACCGCGCGCCGAACACTCAGCGGTGGTGCGAACGGACCGCCCGCCGGATCTCCACCGGCAACGCCGGTGCCCCGTCGACCGGGGCCGGGTCCTCGGCCGTCGGCGCCACTCCCCCGGCCGCGATCCGGTCCAGGGTGGCCAGCCCGGCCGCGTCGACCTCGCCGAAGATCGTGTAGTTCGGGCGCAGCGCCGAGTTGGCGTACACCAGGAAGAACTGGCTGCCGTTGGTGTCCGGCCCGGCGTTGGCCATGGCCAGCACGCCCCGGGCGTAGACCCGGCGCTCTCCGGTCGGGTCGGCGGGCGGCAGGTCGGTCGGCAGCTCGTCGCGGTACCGGTAGCCCGGGCCACCCTCGCCGGTGCCGGACGGGTCACCGCACTGCAGCACGCTCAGCGTCGGGTACGCGGTGAGCCGGTGGCACGGGGTCCGGTCGTAGAAGCGCTTGGCGACCAGGTGCAGGACGCTCTGCACGGTGCACGGCGCGGCCTCCCGGTCCAGGGTCAACCCGATCGGCCCGTGGTTGGTCGACAGGGTCACCCGGACGTTGCCGCGGGCCGGGGTACGCCGCGGGTCGGGCGGCAGCGGCACCGGCCGGGCCGCCGGCTCGTCGGGCGTCTCGGTGTACGCGCACGGGCCGTGGGTGGTGCGCGGCGGGCGGGTGGCGGCGTCGGCGGCGGACGCAGCGGGCGCGGCAGCCGGTGCGGGCGCGGCAGCCGGTGCGGCGGCGGACGCCGCAGGCGCGGCGGCGGCGATACCGGCGACCAGCGCGCCGGCGAGCAGCGTCACTCCCGCGAGGCGGGTCAGGGCGCGTACCGGTCGGCGGGGTGCCGCCGTCCCGGGGCGCGGTTGGAGTTCACTCGGCACAGGGATCCTCCTGGACTCGTGGTGCCAGAAAGACCGGAGTCTATGGACGCCGGGGCCGGTTGTCGATGCGTCAGGGCAGCCGGCGGCGCCGCCGCCACAGCAGCCCGCCCAGCAGCACCAGCACTCCGGCGCCGCTGATCGCCGTCACCGACCAGAGCCACCCCGAGCCGGAATGCCCGGGCCCGCTGGCCGCCGCCGGTCGAGCCACCCCGGGTGCCGCCAGCGCCGACGGCGCGGCCGACGGGGTGGCGGTCACCTCCCCCGGCTCGACGAGACGACCGACAGCGGCGTCGCGGGGCAGCGTGAACCCCCAGTCCAGCAGCGCCGCACCCTGCTCCCAGCCGCGCTTGGGCGCCGACTCCGCGCCCAGCAGGGTCACCACCAGCCGCCGTCCGCCGCGTTCGGCCGCGCCGACGTAGGTGTGCCGGGCCAGATCGGTGAAGCCGGTCTTGCCGCCGAGCGCACCCGGGTACCGGTAGATGAGCTGGTTCTCGTTCTGGATCTGGAACCCCTTGGTCCGCTGCGCCGGCTGGACCGGGATCCGCGCCTCCTCGGTGAGCGCGTACCGACGGAAGGCCGGCTGCGCGAAGCAGGCCCGCGCGATCAACGCCAGGTCGTACGCGCTGGTGAACTGCCCCTTGCCGTCGAGCCCGGACGGGGTCACCGCATGCGTCTGGAGCGCGCCGAGCCGGTGGGCCTGCTCGTTCATCGCGCGTACGCCGGCGGCGGCGCTGTCCGTCCCGCTGCCCAGTCGCGCCAGCGCGTTGGCGGCCTCGTTGCCGGAGTTGAGCAGCAACCCGAGCCAGATGGTCTCGATGGTGTATCGGCCACCCGCGACGAGACCGACGGCGGAGGAGCCGGGCTCGATGTTCATGTCCTCGTCGGTGACGGTGACCGTCTGCTTCGGGTCCAGCCGGGGCATCATCGTGGCCGCCAGCAGGAGCTTCTGCACGCTGGCCGGGGTGCCGTACTCGTGCGGGCCGCAACCGCCGAGCACCTGGCCGCTGTCCAGGTCGGCAACCAGCCACGAGGTGGCGCTGACCGCCGGTGGCGCACCGGCGCCGGCCGGCACGACCAGCCCCTCGGTGGCCAGTCCGGCGCCGCCGACCATCCGCTGCGCGGGCACCGCGGGCGGCGGCGAGGGGCGGGCGGGCCGGGACGTCGCGGGCACCCGCGGGCACCGCACGGTCGCGGTGGCGCCCGGGGTCGCGGCGACCGGCGCGGGAGCGAGCAGGACGGCGGACGTCGTGGCCGCCAGCAGCGCAGCTCTCATGAGCCCGACCCTAGTCAACAAGATCGCCCGGCGGGACCGGATGGGCTCGCTCGTGCAGGTAGTCGTGCAGCGCGGCGCTCCCCCGCAGCCGGCGCAGGCTGCGCGCGTGCAGGTCCTGCTCACGGCGGGCCAGCTCGGCGCGGACCCGCTGGGCGCTGCCGGTGGTCCGCAACTCGCCCAGCACCGCCTCGATGATCTCGAACGGGTACGCGCCCCGGCGCAGCAGCGCGACGACCTGCGCGGCGCGCAACTCGGCCTCGTCGTACACCCGGTAGTTGGTGCCCGGCGCGCGGGTCGGGCGCAGCAGCTCGCGCGCCTCCCACAGCCGCAGCTGTGAGGTCCGGACCCCGACCACTGCGGCGACCTCGCCGATGCGGGCGCCCCGGCGCGGCGCGGGCCGGGCCGCCGGGGCGGCGGCCAGCACGGTCTCGAAGGCGCCGAGCACCCGGCGGATGTCGGCGCGCTCCCGGTCCAGTTCGGCATGGCCGCCGTCGAGCGCCGCGAGCGCCGCCGGCAGGTCGCCCCGGTGCACCGCCGCCATGATCTCCCGGGTACGACCCCAGCCGTGCCCCTCGGCGAGCCGGCGCGCCACGGTGAGCGCCCGGGAGTGCTCGGTCGTGAAGATCCGGTAGCCGCTCGCGGTGCGCCGCACCGGTGGCAGCACGCCCTGCTCGACGTAGTTACGCACCTGCTGCACGGAGATCCCGACGGTGGCGGCCAGGTCCACGGCGCGCAGGCGGTTGTTGCTCCCGACGTCCACGCCGGCAACCGTACCGGTTGACATGTGATTTGAGACTTCGCCGTTCATTTCAACGCAGCATGCGCGGATTCTTCGGCAAAAGGCTCTACATGAGGATGAATGAGACAATGGAATCCGCCCGGCGGGAGGAAGCTCCCGCCACGATCTCGTGAAGGGTTCGCATGTCGCAGCCAGCAGGGTCCGCCGCCGACAGCCACGACATGATCGAAGTACGCGGAGCGCGGGAGAACAACCTCGCCAGCGTCTCGGTCGACATCCCCAAGCGCCGGTTGACCGTCTTCACCGGCGTCTCCGGCTCCGGCAAGTCGTCGCTGGTCTTCGGCACCATCGCCGCCGAGTCCCAGCGCATGATCAACGAGACCTACAGCGCCTTCCTCCAGTCGTTCATGCCCAACCTCAACCGGCCGGACGTCGACTCGCTACGCAACCTCAGTGCCGCCATCGTCGTCGACCAGGAACGGATGGGCGTCAACTCGCGCTCCACCGTCGGCACCGCCACCGACGCGTACGCCATGCTGCGGATCCTCTTCAGCCGGCTCGGTCAGCCGTCGATCGGCGGGGCCGGTGCGTTCAGCTTCAACCTGCCCGAGGGCATGTGCCCGACCTGCGAAGGGCTGGGGCGGGTCTCCGACCTCGACGTCAACGAGCTGGTCGACGTCGAACGCTCCCTCAACGACGGGGCGATCACCGTGCCCAACTTCGCCGTCGACTCCTGGTACTGGCAGACGATCGTCGGCTCCGGCCTGTTCGACCCGGACGTCAAACTCCAGGACTACACGCCCGCGCAGTGGGAGGACTTCCTCCACAAGCCGGCCACCAAGATCAAAATGGGCAGCAACAACTGGACGTACGAGGGCCTGGCCGTCAAGGTCAAGCGGCTCTACCTCGCCAAGGACCGCGAGTCGATGCAGGCGCACATCCGGGCCTTCGTCGACCGGGCGGTCACGTTCACCACCTGCGCGGACTGCGGCGGCACCCGCCTCAACGCGGCAGCCCTGTCCTCCCGCATCGCCGGACGGAACATCGCGGACTGCTCGGCGATGCAGATCAGCGACCTGGCCACGTTCGTGCGAGCCGTCGACGACCCGGCGGTGGCACCCCTGATCGCCAACCTGCGCGACCTGCTGGACTCCCTCGTCGAGATCGGGCTGGGCTACCTCAGCCTGGACCGCGAGTCGGCGACCCTGTCCGGCGGCGAGGCGCAGCGGGTCAAGATGGTCCGGCACCTCGGCTCCAGCCTCTCCGACGTCACGTACGTCTTCGACGAACCCACCGTCGGCCTGCACCCGCACGACATCGCCCGGATGAACGACCTGCTGCTGCGGCTACGCGACAAGGGCAACACCGTGCTGGTGGTCGAACACAAACCGGAAACCATCGCCATCGCCGACCACGTCGTCGACCTCGGCCCGGGCGCCGGCGCCGACGGGGGCCGGATCTGCTTCACCGGCGACGTGCCCGACCTGCGCCGCTCCGACACGCTCACCGGCCGGCACCTCGACCACCGGGTGACCCTGCGCGACCACGTACGCCCACCCACCGGCCACCTCGCCATCCGCCAGGCCGACCTACACAACCTGCGCGACGTCGACGTCGACATCCCGCTCGGCGTCCTCACCGTGGTCACCGGCGTCGCCGGCTCCGGCAAGAGTTCGCTGATCCACGGGTCACTGCGTCGCCGCTCCGGAGTGGTGATCGTGGACCAGTCCCCCATCCGCGGATCACGGCGCAGCAACCCGGCCACCTACAGCGGGCTGCTCGACCCGATCCGCACCGCCTTCGCCAAGGCCAACGGGGTCAAGGCGGCCCTGTTCAGCGCCAACTCCGAGGGCGCCTGCCCAGCCTGCAAGGGCATCGGACTCATCTACACGGACCTGGCGATGATGGCCGGCGTGGCCAGTGTCTGCGAACGCTGCGAGGGACGACGGTTCACCGACGAGGTGCTCACGTACACGCTGCGCGGCAAGAACATCAGCGAGGTGCTGGCCATGTCGGTCACCGAGGCGTACGCCTTTTTCCCCGGCGGGGCCGCGCACCTCATCCTCGGTCGGCTCGTCGACGTCGGGTTGGGCTACCTGAGCCTCGGTCAACCCCTGACCACCCTGTCCGGCGGTGAACGGCAACGACTCAAACTCGCCATCCACCTGGCCGAGAAGACCAGCACGTACGTGCTGGACGAGCCCACCACCGGCCTGCACCTCGCCGACGTGGACCAACTCCTGGCCCTGCTCGACCGGATGGTCGACGCCGGCAACACGGTCATCGTCATCGAGCACCACCAGGCGGTCATGGCGCACGCGGACTGGCTCATCGACCTCGGCCCCGGCGCCGGACACGACGGCGGGCGGATCGTCTTCACCGGCACACCAGCCGACCTGGTCGCCCACGGCGACACCCTCACCGCCACCCACCTGCGCGAGTACGTCAACCAGCCGGCATCGACGCCCCAGGGATAACGGCCGGATCGGGCGGCCGGGCGGCGCAGTTCCTCCCCGGCGCTCGGCGCGGGGTGGTCAGGCGACGCGGCGGAGCCAGCGTCGCTGCCAGGGGGTTTCCACCGCCTTCGGGTGGTAGCCCGCTCGCACCCACGGCACCGCCCGTTCGGCCGGCAGGCCGTCGAGGATCGCCAGCGAGGCCAGGGCGGTGCCGGTGCGCCCCACCCCACCTCGGCAGGCCACCTCGACGCGCTCACCGTCGTGCGCGCGCCGCAGCGCCTCCCGCAGGGCGTCGAGCGCATCGGCCCGATCGAGCGGCACCCAGAAGTCGGGCCACCGGATCCGCCGATGCGCCCAGGTCGGCTCCGGGCCGGGAGCCAACAGCAGGGCGAAGTCGGCGGGCGAGGCGGTCGCAGCGACGCGGCGTCCGCGCACGCTCGCGCCACTCGGCAGTACGAGGACATCGGGCTGTTCGGACCAGGGCTGAGTCACCCGAGCATTGTGCCGCCACCGCCCTGCCCGGCAGGTACGGACAGCGCCGCCCCCGGCCGGTGGGTCGGGGGCGGCGCTGGTGTCGGTGTGCAGGTCGCCTCTCGGCGAGTGGCGCGACGCGGCTCCAGCCAAACGGAAATCCGCGACGGCAATATTAGGTGAGGCCCGGGGACACTGAGTCACACCGACACCCACCACAACCAGCCCGCCCCCGACGTTGTTCCCCCACCCCGCCGCGCCGACCCGATCGCATCGCCCGGCTGGCTGCCTGGCTGGCCTTGCGGGGTTCCATCCCACGCGTCGGTCGCACCGCCAAACCGTGGCCGAGACCCGATGGCCGGTGGCCGGTGGCCGGTGGCCGGTGGCCGCCTCGCCGCACCGGCGGTTGCTTCACGACCACCACACCCACCCACCGTCGCGCCGCGCTTCGACCACACGCCGGCAGATCTTGGACAGTTTCCGTTCGCGCGGAACGGAAACTGTCCAAGATCCGCCGGCAGCCACCGACCGAACCACACACCATCCGCTGGCGCACCGGGCGGCATCCGCCGTAGGCAGCCAGTGACCCACACGCCACACACCTACGGGCGAAACGGAAATACCGCTGGCCGGCACCCCGGATTGCGGGTGCCGGCCAGCGGTCGGGTCCTGCTGTGGAGCTGTTCGTAGGTCAGCTGTTCCAGTGCTGGCCGACCAGGTCGGTGGCCTGCTGCTCCCACTGGGCGTAGGCGTCCGGGTAGGCCGACACCTGCACGGTCTGCGCGGCGTCGGTCAGCGCCATGTCCTGCCAGCCGTCGACCTGCGTGAGGCCCTTGAGGAACGCCGTCGTGGAGTAGGCCGGGTCGGTGATCTGCTCCGGCGTGCCCCAACCCGAGCTCGGACGCTGCTGGAACAGGCCCAACGAGTCGTGATCGTTGGCGTCACCCAGGTGACCCAGGTTCTCCAACTTCGACTCCTGCAAACTCGTCGCGATCGAGATCACCGCGGCGCGCTCGGGCAGGCCGGCCTTCTTCGTCGCGACGATGATCGCCTTCACGTTCGCGGTCTGCTCACCGTTCAGGTCGATGTGCGACTGCTCGCCCTGCGGCTTCGGCGCACCCGTCTGCACCGCCACCGCGACGGACTTGACGTCGACCGGGTTGGCGTGGGCGGCGATCGGACCGGCGAACACACCACCGGCGAACGCGAGACCCGCAACAGACAGCACACTCTTACGGAAGATCGTGGTCATGGGGGTAGCTCCTTCGGGGGTAGAAACACCCACACCGCCAAAGGGGGAAAACGGCGGGCAGGGTGTGAGCACCTCGTCCGGCGCTGCACAAACACACGGGAGAAAAGTCTGGGGGCCTGCGAGCCCGGGGGCTCGCGGCGCCGGTGTCGGCGGCCTACCAAGCCGGGGGCTCGGGGCGCCGGGACCGGATGTAACGACCAGCTGCCGGGGGTCATTCCCGGGGGCGGACCCATCCATCGGCGCCCGCATCACGGCGGCGCCTGGTCGCTGGCCGGGTCTGCAACGACCGGACCAGGCCGGGCATTCCCACCCCGCACCGGGGTCGAGCCGGCCGCGGTGGTCCTGCGATCGTCAGGGTGTGTAACGACCCCCGGCCAGCCACCATTCCACCGCCCGGGTGCAGCCGGTCACAGCCCACAAACCCCCACCACCAGACAAACCACCCACCCCGACGCGACCGGCCACGGCCCCCGTTGGGCAGTCACGGGGTAATCCACTCGGCTTCGGCGAAAACGCGGTATCCGAGACGGGGTGACACCCCAGTTTCATTGATGCCGAGTTGATCGCAACGTCGGGCTGAGGATGGTTCCGACAAGGGCGGGTCTAGCTCTCATCGGCGGGCCAGGAGCCGCTGCGGTAGAGCGTGCCCCGGCCGCCCGGATCGGGGATCCCGTGCAGCGAGCGCCGCTCGGGGTCGGTCGGCTCGGGGTTGCCGGCGGCGCGGCGGGCTCGTCGCACGCGGGATCCGACGAACCAGGCGACGGCCGCCCCGCAGGCCACGATCACCACGTTCTGCAGCGCGCCGACGTAACCCTCGACGAGATGCCAGTTGTCGCCCAACAGGTAGCCGGCGAGCACGAAGGTGGTGTTCCAGATCAGGCTGCCCAGCGTGGTGTAGAGCAGGAAGGTGCTGACCGGCATCCGCTCCACCCCGGCCGGGATGGAGATCAGGCTCCGGAAGATCGGGATCATCCGCCCGAAGAAGACCGCCTTCACGCCGTGCCGCAGGAACCACGCCTCGGTCCGGTCCACGTCGGCGAGCTTGACCAGCGGCAGCCGGGCCACGATGGCGCGCATCCGGTCGCGGCCCAGGGAGGCGCCGATCAGGTAGAGCGCCAGCGCGCCCACCACCGAGCCCAGCGTGGTCCAGAAGATCGCGCCGAGCAGGCTGATCCGACCCTGTGCGGCCACGAACCCGGCCAGCGGCAGGATGACCTCGCTGGGGATCGGTGGGAACAGGTTCTCCAGGGCCACCGCCAGGCCGGCGCCCGGCCCGCCGAGCCGTTCCACCAGGTCACTGGCGTAACCGACGATGCCGCCCTGCGGAGGTTCCGCCGCGGCGGTGGGGGTTCCGGTGGCGAGCACGGCGTGGGACGTTCGAATCATGACCCCAACGCTACGAAGTGATCCTGAGAACCGACCGGGAGGCGGTCAGCCAATGTCGTCGGACGTGCACACCACCGGCCGTACCCCACTGCGGCTCGCGGTGGCGCAGCCGCCGTGCGTACCCCTGGATGTCGCGGAGAACGCGCGGGCGCACGCTGCCGCGGTCCGCGCGGCGCGCGCCCGGGTGGTGGTCTTTCCGGAGCTGTCGCTGACGGGGTACGAGTTGGACGCCCCGGTCGTGCCGGTCGACGACCCGCGGTTGGCGCCGCTGGTGGGGGCGTGCGCCGAGACGAGCACGCTGGCGTTGGCCGGTGCGCCGGTCGCCGGTGACCACATCGCGGTGTTGGCGGTGACCGGCGCTGGTGTGACGGTGGCGTACCGGAAGATGTGCCTGGGTGGCGCGGAGCCCCGCCGGTTCGTCCCGGGTGACACACCGGGTGTGCTCGATGTGGACGGTTGGCGGATCGGCCTGGCGGTGTGCAAGGACACCGGCGTCGCCGCGCACGCGCAGCGCACGGCCGCGTTGGGGATCGACGTGTACGCGGCGGGGGTGCTGGAGTTGGCGAGCGACGCCGCCGTGGTGGACCAGCGGGCACACCGGATCGCCGTCACGTACCGGGTCTGGGTGGCGGTGGCGAGTTTCGCCGGGTCGACCGGTGGTGGCTTCACCGAGGCGGCGGCGCGCTCCGGCGTCTGGACGCCACAGGGCGAGGTGCGCGCGCGGGCGGGTACGGCGCCGGGCGAACTGGTCCGGGTGAGCATCGACTGAGCGGCCGACGCACTGCCCGCCGGGCGCCACCGCACCCTGCCCGGTGAGTGGCACGGCGTGTCCGACGAGGTGCTGGCACCGGTGCTCGCCGAGCATTTCGCCGGTTGACCGCCGCCCGTCGAGGCGCGGCCTGTCGTACGGCGCGGCCACAATCCCTGCATGGCTGTGATTCCCGCTCGGCTGTCCGTGGTCACCCTCGGCGCACGCGACATGGGCCTGCTGCGGTCGTTCTACCGATCGTTGGGCTGGCCGGAGCTGCCGTCAGCTGACGACGGCTGGTCGGCGTTCCTGCTCGGTGGTGTCCTGCTCGCCCTCTATCCGCTGCCGGAGCTGGCCGCCGAGGCGGCACCCGGCGTTTCCGATCCGGCCGGCGGCTGGTCCGGGGTGACGCTGGCGTGCAACGTCGACGGTCGTGCGGACGTCGACGTGGCCTTCGCGGCGGCCGTCGCGGCGGGGGCGACGGTGGTGGCGGAGCCGACCGACCGGTCCTGGGGTGGGCGCTCGGCGTACATCGCCGACCCGGAGGGCAACCGGTGGGAGATCGCCTGGGCGGGCACGGCCGTCTTCGACGAGCGCGGCGCCCTCGTCTCCTTCGGTTGAGCGTGCCGTGGTTGCTCCCGGCAGGCGAGCTTGGAATGCTTCGGCCATGACTTCCTTCCCGGGGACCTTCGCCGCCGATGTCATCGGTGAGTCGGCTCGGACGCAGTTCGAGACGTTCATCGATGAGCACCGCAGGGCGCTCGACGACTCCCTGGACGGGCTGACCGAGGAGCAGGCGCGCCGGTCGTTGGTGCCGTCGCGGACCACGCTGCTCGGTCTGGTGAAGCACGCGACGTTCGTCGAGAAGGTGTGGTTCGACGAGGCGGTCACCTGCCGGTCGCGCGCCGAGATCGGCATCCCCGCGACGCCGGACGAGTCGTTCATCCTCGACGACGGCGACACGATCGCCACCATCCAGCGGGCACACCGCGAGGCGTGCGAGGCGTCCCGCCGTGCGACGGCGTCCCTGGGCCTGGACGACGTGCTCCGCGGCAACCGGCGTGGGCCGCTGCCGCTGCGCTGGGTCTACCTGCACGTGTTGCGCGAGCTGGCTCAGCACTGTGGGCACGCGGAGATCCTGCGCGAGCAGATCCTGAGCGAGTAGTGCCGAATATCATCGCCGCATGCCCGAGCTGATCGCGCCCACCGTCCGTCTGCACGACGCCTGGCTCGAGGCGCACGACGAGTGGGGGCCGGGTCTCCACGAGGATGGTTTCGGGCTGCGGCCGTCCGACGGGGTGCGCTCGCCAGACGGGTTCGCGGCGTGGGTGACCCGGCTCAACGACCGGTCGGATCCGGCGATGCCGCTGGACGCCGGTCAGGTGCGGTGCACGTACCGCTGGATCGTCGAGGACGGCCGGGTGCTCGGTGGGATCGCGCTGCGGCACGACCTCGACGATGTCCTGCTGCGGGTCGCCGGGCACATCGGCTACGGCATCCGGCCGTCCGCGCGCCGCCGCGGGTTGGCGACCTGGGCGCTGGGCCGGATGCTCGACGCGGCGCGGTTGCTCGGCCTGCAGCGGGTGCTGATCGCCTGCGCGGCCGACAATGTCGCGTCGGCGAGGACGATCGAGCACCACGGTGGCGTCCTGGAGGACATCCGGGACACCACGCTCGGCCCGACCCGCCGTTACTGGATCACGCTCTAGGCCATCCGCTGGTGTCGCCGAAGCGGCGCAGGGTCCAGCGGGCCGGCGGCCAGGTGCCGGTGTCGTGGTCGGTGGTCCATTCGGTGATCGAGGCCGGGGGGATGACCAGGTCGAACCCCCGATGCAGCGGTTGGGCGGCGAGCGCGTGGAAGGCGACCTCGACCGTCGCGGTGTGACCGATCAGCAGCACGGTGGAGCCCTGGTGCCGGTGGGCGATCTCCATGATTGCGCGGCCGACGCGGGCCACCAGCTCCGCCCAGCTCTCGTTGCCGTTCTCGAACGGCCGGAACAGCCCTCCGCCCACCGCGGCGTGTTCGGTCCGGAAGCGGGCGACGGGCAGCCCGTCGGCGTACGGGGGCGTGTGCCAGGTGCACAGACCGCAGTCGGCCACCGGGCGGAGGCCGAACGCCGCAGCGATCGGTTGCGCGGTTTCGACGGTGCGGCGCAGCACGGACGAGTAGACCGCCACCGGCCGGTCGGTGGCGTGGTCCTCGGCGAGCCGTCTGGCGAGCCGGTGTGCCTGGTCGTGGCCGAGCGCCGTCAGGCCCCGGCATCCGTGCGGGCCGCCCACGATCCCGTCGATCTGGTGGACCGACT
Source organism: Micromonospora sp. WMMD710 (assembly GCF_029626045.1). Taxonomy (NCBI): domain Bacteria; kingdom Bacillati; phylum Actinomycetota; class Actinomycetes; order Micromonosporales; family Micromonosporaceae; genus Micromonospora; species Micromonospora sp. WMMD710. The sequence continues at coordinate 2,330,441 of NZ_JARUBD010000001.1, forward strand.
CGCCATGACGCACGAAGATCAACCGTGTCCGCATCGGCCCATCATGCCAGTGAGACCGGCGGATGGATCAGTCGTCCGTACGGCCGGTGGAGAAGGTGCTGGCCTGATCGAGTAGTTCGTCGAGTTGGGCGCCGGTCCGCGCGGGGAGCCGGTCCCGGTCGACCAGCTCGGCGATGTGGTCACGCAGGTCGGCGACCCGCTTGGCGCGGTCGCGGGACCGGCGGTTGAGGTCGGCGAGGTCGTCGCGCAGGTCCTCGGCGGTTTTGCGGTCGATCTCGCCGCGGGCCTGGGCCGCGGCGAGCACGGCGGTGAACTCGTCGGTGACCTGTCGCAGGCTGACCGGCACCTGCTGGCCCACGGCCGAGGGCGCGGCGCTGCTGGCGGCCGAGGGTGTGGACGGTGCCGCCGGCGTCGGCGACTGGGTGCTGGGCGTGGGCGCCGGAGTGGTGGTCGGCGACGGGCCGGCGACCTGCGCGGGGCGCTCGGGAGCGTCGAGATTCTGGGCGAGCAGCGCGCCGAGGCCCACGACGGCCGCGAGGCCGGCCGCGACCAGCACGACGGCCGATCGACGTGACCGGCGGCGCGGCGCGGCATCCACCGGTACGGGGTGGGGGCGGACGGCGGCGCGGTCGATCAGGGTGGGCGGATGGGCGCTCGGCAGGATGCGCAGCAGCTCGGTGGGCGGCTCGACCGGCTGACCGGCACCGAACCGCATGGCCAGACGCGCTGCCGTCGGCCGGCGGGCCGGGTCGGCGGCCAGGCAGGCGAGGGTCAGCTCGGCGATGTCGGCGGGCAGGCCGGCCACCCGCAGCGGCGGCACCGGCGTGCCCCGCCGGTGCACCTCAAGGGCGTCTTCCCAGCTCTGCACGGGCAGCGGGGCCTGCCCGGTGAGGGTGCGGTAGAGCAGCGCGCCGAGGGCGTACACGTCGCTGGCCGGGTCGGGTGGGCCGGCGGCGAGGCGTTCCGGGGCGAAGTAGGCGGGTGTGCCCATGAGCGGTTCGCCGGACTGGCTGTCGAGCCCGCCGAGCGCGGCGATGCCGAAGTCGAGCACCTTGGCGCCGGTGTCGGTGAGCATGACGTTGCCCGGTTTCACGTCGCGGTGCACCACGCCGATGCGGTGCGCGGCGGCCAGCGCGGCGGCGATCTGCCCGGCCACCCGGACCGCCTCGGGCCAGGGCAGCGGGCCGCCGCGCAGCCGGTCGGCCAGATTGTGCCCGTCGACCAGCTCCATCACCAGGTACGGCACGACGGCGCCGTCGGCCAGGGTCGCCTCGGCGTAGTCGTACACCTGGGTCACGTGTGGGTGGGTCAGCCGGGCGGCCGCGCGGGCCTCGCGTCGGATGGTGGCCCGCAGGTGCGGGTCGGCGGCGAGCTGCCCGGCGAGCACCTTGATCGCCACCGGCCGGCCGAGCACGTCGTCGTCGGCACGCCACACCTCGGACATGCCGCCGAGACCGATCCGCTCGTGCAGGACGTAGCGGTCGTGGAGACGGAGGGTGGGCGTGAAGGGTGACATGGCCTCACCAGTCTGCCTGGCGAGTTCCCACTCGACCACCCTGCGTGCCCGGCCCGGTGCCGCCTGTCCCCGACGTACCGAAATGGGCGGTTGTCAGGAGCAGCGGGGCAGCGGTCGGGGCTGGATCCGGTCGGCGAGCCGGCGCAGGGCGACGGCGGTCGCCTCCCGGGTCGGGGCGAGCAGCGCCCGGCGGGTGCGCTCGACCTGGACCGGCGCGTCCGGTCGGGCCGAGTTGACGTGGCGGTTCATGGCGTCGAGAGCGGTGACGTATCCGGTCGGGTATTCCATGGTCAACTCCTCGGGACGGGTCCGGTGGAGTCCCGGACGACGAGTGCGGTGGGCAGCAGCACATGACCGGCTGCGGCGTCCGCGGGCGGGTCGAGCAGCAACTCGGCGGCGATGCGGCCCTTCTCCTCGGCCGGCTGCCGGACGGTGGTGAGGCCGGCCGCCGCGGCCTCGGGGACGTCGTCGAAGCCGGTCACCGAGACCGGCGGGTGGGCGCCGCCCGGCCGTTGGGCCAGCGCGTCCAGCACGCCGAGGGCGAGCACGTCGGAGCCGGCCAGGACGGCGGTGGGGGGCGCGGGCCGGTCGAACAGCCCGGCGACGGCGGCGACCGCCGCCTGGCGGCTGTTGCCCCGGGCGTTGACCAGCGTCAGCTCGGCCCAGTCGACGCCGACCTCGGCGAACGCGTCGGCGAAGCCGGTGAGCCGGCCGCGCGTGGTCGGGTGCAGGGCCTCGTGCACGCCGGACAGGGTGAGTGGGCCGGCCGGCGCGTCGGGGAACACGGAGTCGGCGAGCAGGGCCACCCGGCGGTGACCGAGACCGGCCACGTGCGCGGCGACGCTGCGCGCCGCGGCCCGCTCGTCGATGCCGACGAACCGCTCGTCGTCGCCAGCGTCGTCGCGGGCGGCAGTGCTCACGTACGGCAGCCCGCGCGCCCGGATGACGTCCAGCGCCCATTCCTCGTCGGCCACGCAGTAGACGCAGAAGCCGTCGACGGCGGCGTTCTCCACGGCCCGGCGGGCGTCGGTCTGTGCCGGCGGCAGCGGCACGAGCAGCATGCTGGTGCCGTGCCGCTCGGCGGCCCCGCCCACCCCGGCGAGGAAGCGGACCGCGAACGGGTCGGTGAAGGCGTACGACAGCTGCGAGGTGAACAGCACCCCGATCGAGCCGACGAAGCCGCGGCGCAGGGAGCGCGCGGTGGGGTTGGGGCCGGGGTAGCCGAGGTGGCGGGCGGCGTCCAGGATCCGCTCGCGCAGGGCGGCGGAGAGCTGGTCGGGCCGGCTGTAGGCGTTGGACACCGTGCTGCGGGAGACGCCGACCGCGTCCGCCACGGCTTGCAGTGTTGGCTTCACCGGCACCCCTCTGTATCGATTCAGACTGGATCGATACAGAGACTAGCTCGATCGGTCGGCGACGGTCAATACGACGGGCCGACGAACGTCCGGGCACCGACCGGCGTGGCGCACGCCGGCGGGCGACCGCGACGACGGGACAGGTGCCCGGACTCCCCCAGCGGCGGCGGTCAGGGCAGGCGGGCGACCGCGCCGTACATGCTCACCTCGACCACCGAGGGGCGCGGCTGCGGCTCGCCCTCGGCCCGCCACTCGGCGACCGAGGTGATGCCCGGCTCGACCACGTCGAGGCCGGTGAAGAAGCCGGTGAACTCCGCCCGGGTACGCAGGTTGATCAGGCCGTGCGGGCCGCCACCCTTGGCCGCCGCCCTGGCCTCCTCGGCGACGGCGGGCGGCAGGTACTCGTGGGTGGCGTGCGAGGCGGCCAGGTAACTGCCCGCCGGCAGCGCGTCGAGCAGCCGGCGCACCAGCGCGTACGGGTCGTCGCCGTCGGGCACGAAGTGCAGCACCGCCACCAGCATGAGCGCGACGGGTTGCGACAGGTCGATGGTGCGCAGCAACTCCGGGTGCGTGAGGATCCGTTCCGGATCGCGCAGGTCGGCGTCGATGTACGCGGTGGCGCCCTCCGGAGTGCTGCTCAACAGCGCGCGGGCGTGCGCGAGCACGATCGGGTCGTTGTCCACGTAGACCACCCGGGCCTCGGGCGTGACGGCCTGGGCGACCTCGTGGGTGTTGTTGGCGGTCGGGATGCCGGTGCCGATGTCGAGGAACTGCCGGATGCCGGCCTCACGGGCCAGGAAGCCCACCGCCCGCTGCAGGAACCGGCGATTCTCCAGCGCGGAGGTGCGGATGGTCGGGAAGGCCGCCGCCATCGCGTCGCCGGAATCACGGTCGGCCTGGAAGTTGTCCTTGCCACCCAGCCAGTAGTTGTACCGGCGGGCCGGGTGGGGCAGCGAGGTGTCGATCCGGTCGCTCGGTGAGCCCGCCGGCGTGCCCGAAGTGTCGGTGGTCAAGGCTGCCTCCGCGCTGGCGTCCGTCCACTGTCGCCGGTCGCCGACCATGCGAGTGCCGCGCGCACGCTCGCGTGACCCCGGCCGGGGTCACGCCGGGTAGTGCTCGTCGAGCAACCGGCCGAGGATCTCCGGCGTACGCTCCGGCGGTTCGGCCTCGACGCAGAGCCGTTCCATCGCCACCGCGTAATATTCCAGGTCGTCGCGCTTGTCCAGGTAGATCGCGCTGGTGAGCTGTTCGATGTAGACGATGTCGGGCAACTCCTGGTCGCCGAAGCGCAGGATGGTGAAGGCACCGCCGGCCGCGGCGTGGCCTCCGGCGGCGAAGGGGATGACCTGGAGGCGGATGTGGGGTGACTTGGTCGCCTCGATGAGCGCGGTGAGCTGGCCGCGCATCACCTCAGCCCCACCGATCGGACGGCGCAGGGCCGCCTCGTCCACCACGGCCCAGAGCTGCGGCGGCTTGTCCCGGCGTAGCAGCTGCTGGCGCTGCATCCGCAGGGCGACCCGACGGTCGATCTCGGCGGCGCCGGCCGTGCCGTGCCCGAGCAGCACGACGGCGCGGGCGTACTCCCGGGTCTGCAACAGCCCGGGCACGAACTGCACCTCGTAGCTGCGGATCAGCGCGGCCGCCGCCTCCAGGCCCAGGTACGACTGGAACCAGCTGGGCAGCACGTCGCCGTAGCGGTGCCACCAGCCCGGGCTGTTGGCGTCGCGCGCGAGCTTGAGCAACGCCTCGCGCTCACCGTCGTCGGTGACGCCGTAGAGGGTGAGCAGGTCGGAGACGTCGCGTTCCTTGAAGCCGACCCGGCCCAGCTCCATCCGACTGATCTTGGATTCGGACGACCTGATCTCCCAGCCGGCGCCTTCACGGGTCACCCCACTGGACTCCCGTAGCCGACGCAGTTGGGCACCGAGCAGCATGCGCAGCACGGTGGGCCCGGTCGTCGGGCCGCCCTCGGCGGGAACCATCGTCACCTGCGGACCTCCGGATACCGACCATCGCGGACGGGAACCCGGCCCGGCCGACGTGTAAGCATGCCATGGACCGACAGTGAGGTGAACTCCTCCCGGCCCGGCGATTCCGTCCGGCCGCCGGAGGACGGTCAGTTGATCAGATGGTCGAAGTCGCCGTCGCGTGCGCCGAGCACGAAGGCGGCGATCTCGTCCACTGTGTAGATCAGCGCCGGCCCGTCCGGATGTCGGGAGTTGCGGACCGCGATGCCGGCTCCCCCGGGCAGTTCGGCGAGTTCGACACAGTTGCCGCTGGGGTTGCTGCGCCGGCTCTTCTGCCAGGTCAGCGGGGGCAGCTGATGGATCGGGACACCATTGGGTGGCTGCTGCATGAGGAAGTCTTTCTGCTCACGAGCCCGCCGGTGCCCGTGGGAGGAGCGGTGACGGCGAGGGGTGCGGTATCGACATTGGACGCTGCTGCACGTGCATCTGCTATTGCATCTGCACCGGACGGCGAGCATGATAACGCACGTGAATGGTGCCCATCCGTTCACTTTGAGTAACCCCTGGCTGGGCAACCACCAGGGGAAACGGGGGTCCGGCACGGTGTGCGCCGCGTCGGCCGGAGACTGGAGGCGGTCGCGGCGATGGGAGGGCTCGTGCCGGATCCGATGAGTGTCGCCTCCGGCATCTGCGCGGCAGGCGCGCTGCTCTCCTCCTGGCAGTTGCGCCGCAGGGCGGTGCGCGCCGAGGCCGAGATCGGGCACCTCCAGGCCGAGTTGGCCGCCGAGCGGCACGCCGCCAGCCACGACCCGCTCACCGGGCTGCCCAACCGTCGCGCCTTCTACCGCCTCGCGGCCGCCCTGCTCACCGACGCGGCCGGGCAGCCGCTGATTGCCGTCGTGCTCGACCTGGACGACTTCAAGCAGATCAACGACCGGTACGGTCACGCCGCCGGCGACCAGGTGCTGATCAGCGTGGCCGAGCGGCTCGCCGGGTTCGCCGGCGACAACCTCGTGGCCCGCCTCGGCGGGGACGAGTTCGCCGGGCTGCTCGCCAGCCCCACCATCGACCGGCGCTGGATCGAGCACGCCACCCGACGGCTCAGCGAGACCGTGGCCGCACCGATCCGGCTGTCCGGGTGCAGCGTCCGGGTGACCGCCTCCGTCGGGCTCGCACCGGTGACCGGCCCGGCCCAGCTCACCGACGCGCTCAGTCGCGCCGACGCCGCCATGTACCAGGCCAAGAGCCTCGGCGGCACCCGCGCACCCCGGCAGCTCGTCGACAGTGTCCCGCTGGGCGAGCACTGAGCCGGCGCACCTGCGCGCTCACCGCCGGTCGAGGTCGCGCAGCGCCACGTCGGCGAGGGTGACCAAACCGTCCGAGGACACCAGCCCCCGCACGATCCGGCCCGCGAAGGCCCGCTCGGCCTCGTCGGCGCCGGGATCCAGAGCCTGGCGGGTCCAGTCGCTGAGGTCGTCGAGCGCGCGGATCGCGAGGAACCAGGCCAGGCGCGTCCGATCCACGTCGGCCGTGCCGTAGCCGGCGAGCACCGCCTCCTGTTGCTCGGCGCTGATCGGCGCGAACGCGAGCACGCCGCCGATGACGAACATCAGGTCACACTCGGGCGGGGCGAGCACCGCGTCGTCCCAGTCGATCAGCCAGACCCGGCCCTCCGGGCCGAGCAGCAGGTTGCCCAGGTGCGGGTCGCCGTGGCAGACCACCGCCGGCCCGGGCCGGTCGCGCAGCTCGGCGGCGAGGCGTTCGACCGCGTGGGTCAGGGTGGCCACCCGGTCGGCCGCCGCCGACCAGATCGCCGCCAGGTCGGCGGCCGACGCATCCGACCGCTCCGGGCCGCGCAGCCGTCGCGCCATCGCCCGCGTCGCGGCCACGATCCGGGGGTACGCGGACCCGCCGCGGGGCAGCAGCCGCGCCAACTCGTCGGTCACCGGCACCGCGTGCACCGAGGCCAGCACCTCACCGTACGACCGCCAGTGCGCCTCGGTCATCGGACCGTCGAGCGCCCGCTGGTCGGACACCCACGGCACCACCGTGAGGCGACAGCCGTCGCGCTCACCCCACAACCGCCCGTCTCGGGTCCGCAGCGGCGCGGGAATGCCCGGCACCCCCTGCTCGGCCAGGTACGCCGTCACGGCCAGCCCCGCCGCCGTGCCCCCGCCGCTGAGCTTGACGGCGTACCGCGTGCCGTTGGCGGCTCGGGCCAGCCAGAGGCGGGCATGCTGGTCGGCGCCGTGGGTCACCGCCTCCAGCGTGGTCAGGTCGAGCCCGAAGTCGCTACGAACCCAGCCGATCACCTCAAGAGACATGCCGACACCCTGCCCCGCGCGCGCCGCCGAGCCCACCGAATAAGCCGGCGGCCAGGTGGTGCCCATCGGGCACGTGTTTCGACCCGACGACTGGGTATGGGGGTGGCGGCCCCGTCCGGCGGCGAGAGGAACAGACGTGGCGATCCGCGCCCTCGTGCTCAACTGCACCCTCAAGCCGTCACCGGCACCGTCCAGCTCCGAGCAGCTCGGACGGGAGGTGCTCGCCGAACTGGCCGCGCAGGGCGTGCAGGGCGAACTGGTCCGGGTCGTCGACCACGACGTCCGCTTCGGGGTGTCGACCGACGAGGGGCACGGCGACGGCTGGCCCGCCATCCGCGCCAAGCTGCTCGCGGCCCAGGTGCTCATCATCGCCACGCCGATCTGGCTCGGCCAGCCGTCCAGCGTCTGCAAGATGGTCCTCGAACGCCTCGACGCCGAACTCTCCGAGACCGACGACGAGGGCCGACTCCTCACCTACGGCAAGGTGGCCGGCGTCGCCGTCGTCGGCAACGAGGACGGCGCACACCACACCATCGGCCAGGTGCAGCAGGCGCTCAACGAGGTCGGCTTCACCTGTGCCGCCGCCGGCGCGACCTACTGGGTCGGCGAGGCGCTGCACACGGTGGACTACCGCGACGTCGGCCCGAAGCCCGACACCACCGGCCGCACGACGAAGGCCCTCGCCCTCAACAGCGCGCACCTCGCCCGGCTACTCGCCGAACAGCCGTACCCGCCGCCGGACGCGCGCGGCGCCGCGGACGGCCCCAGCCGCGAGACGACCTGACCGGCCGCCGGGTCGGTCAGCGCCAGCCGTAGCCGGCGCGCAGGGCCTGCCCGACCCGCTCGAACCGGGGCCGATCGAGGACGGCACCCTCACGCCGGATGCTGTCCTCGCGCATGGTGAGCACCCGGTCCAGACGTACCCAGCTCGGCCGGTTGTCCCGATCCCACTCGCCGGGGCCGAGCGCGAGCCAGTGCCGCTGCCCGTCGCGTTCGCTCTGACTGGACAGCATCAGCCCGAACAGCGTGCGGCTGTGCCGGCCGACGACCAGCACCGGGCGGTCCTTGCCCTGCCGGGGGTCGTCCTCGTACGGCACCCAGGTCCAGACGATCTCGCCGGGATCGGCCTGACCGTCCCGCTCCGGAGCGTAGGTCAGCTCCCGCCGCTGCAACGCACTCACCTGGCGTCGGCGGGCCACCTGCGCCGGGCTCGGCCCGGTACGCCGCGGCGACGGGATCACCGCGCCCACCCGGGAGATGCGCGCTGCCACGTTCCTCAACAGACCAGCCACGGCGGGCAGCCTACCGGCCCCCGTTCACACGCCGGCGCGGGCGGTGCGCTGCGGCAGACTGCTCCCATGACTGATCTGCCCGACGACCTGCCGATCCTCGAACGGCGCGCGGTGCGGGTCGTGGTCCTCGACGACACCGACCGGGTGCTGCTGTTCCACACCCGGGATCCGGACCATCCGCGGCTGGGCACCTGGTGGGAGCTGCCCGGCGGCGGCATGGACGCCGGCGAGACGTACCGCGACACGGCGGTGCGGGAGCTGCGCGAGGAGACCGGCATCGACGTCAGCGCCGACCAGGTCGGCGCGCCGACCTGGCGACGGCGGGCGACCTTCCTGCACCGACAGGTGCGCCACGTCCAGGACGAGGTGGTCGTCGCGGTACGGCTGACCGGCCCCGGCCCGGACGTGGACGAGGCGCACCGGCTCGACTACGAGCGGGAGGACTACTTCGGGTTCCGCTGGTGGCCGCTGCCCGAGGTGGAGGCCAGCCCGGCCCGCTTCTACCCCGGTCAGCTCCCCCGGCTGATCGGTGGCTTCCTGGCCGGCGAGGAGATCGACGAACCGTTCGAGCTGTGGTCGTGAGGCGCGGCGGCGGGCAGAGTGGGGGCATGACGACCGAGCTGCACGGGCCGCTCGCCGCGTACGCCGCGCGGCTGCACGCCACGATCGGCGACCGGCACCACATCGCCTCCCCGTTCGGTGCCTGGCTGCTGCTCGCGCTGGCCGGGACGGCCGCGACCGACCAGGCCGACCGCCCGACGGCCGACGCGCTCGCGGATGCCCTGGGCACCGACCTGGCCGACGCCGCCGACATCGCCCGTGCGCTGCTGGACGCGCCGCACCCGCTTGTCGCGTCCGCCACCGCGCTCTGGCACCGGCCGGGTCAGGGCGACGGCGGCCGGGCCGGCTGGCGGGCCGCCCTGCCCGAGCGGACCGAGGTCGGCGCGCTGCCCGACCAGGCCGGGTTGGACGCCTGGGCACGCGAGCACACGCTCGGCCTGATCGAGACGTTCCCGCTGACGGTCGGGCCGGACGTGGTGGTGGCCCTCGCCAGCGCCCTGGCCACCCGCATCTCCTGGGCCGCGCCGTTCGAGGTCGCCGAGGCCCGCGCACTCGGCGCCGGCAGCGCCTGGGCGGGGCAGCTCCGGCGTACGCTGCGCAGCTCGGGCCACGGTCACCGCTGCGCCATCGCGGCGACCCCGGAGGCCGGTGACGTGATCGTGCACGCCGCGTCGGCCCGGGCGGAGGACGGCGCGGGCCTGGTCGTCGTCTCGGTGGCCGCCGCACCGCAGGTGCCGCCGGCCGATGTGCTCGCCGCCGCGTACCGGATCAGTGCCGGCGCGGCCGACGGCGCGCCACCGGCCGGTCGCCGCTCCCTCTTCGACCTGCCGCTCGGTGACGGTCCGCTGTGGACGGTCCGCGAGGAGAGAGTGCGGACCCGGGCCCGCGACGGCCGCGAGGAACGGCACACGGCGGTGCTGCCCTGCTGGTCAGCCCGCAGCGAGCACGACCTGACCGCGCCGGCGCTCGGCTTCCCCGCCGCCTCGGCGACCCTGGCGGCGGCGCTGGCCCTGCCCGTGCAGGACTTCGAGGCACGGCAGGTGGCGATGGCGCGGTTCGGGCGGTACGGCTTCGAGGCGGCGGCGGTCACCGGCATGTTCGGGGTGACGAGCCTGCCGCCGGAGGGTGTCGCCCGGATCGCCGAGTTGCGCTTCGGTCACCCGTACGCGGTGGTGGCCGTCGCCACCGACACCCGGCCCGATCGCAGCACCGGGCCGTGGCACGGCGTGCCGGTCTTCTCCGGCTGGGTCGCCGAGCCCGAGGATCTGCCCGACACCGACGCGTAGGGCCGCGCCCCGCGCGCACCCGCGGCGCGTGATCAACTCGATTTCAGCGAAGACGCGGTATCCCGGTCGGCCGGGACACCGCGCTTTCAGGGAACGCGAGTCGATCATCGGCCCCCGGAGGTATGACGACAGGGCCGCCGCGGAGGAGACGGCCACCTTACGATCGAGCACCTCCGGTGGCCCCCGGCAGGCTCCACTGGTTCGGTGAGACCGGCGCGTCCTCGTCGCGGTGCTGCAACAGCACCGCGCCCGAGCGATCGACGAGCAGCACGAGCGCGACCTCGTAGGTGGCCACCGCCGGGGACGCTGCTTACGAACGGGCGGTGACGTGGGTGACGAACGCTCGCCAGGCCGTCGGGGCGAAGACCAGGGTGCCGCCGTCGCGGTTCTTCGTGTCGCGGACCAGGACGACGCCGGGGAGATTGTCCGCAACCTCGACGCAGTCACCGCCGTTGCTACCGCTCCTGGTGCTCTTTCGCCACCGTGCGCCGGTCACGTCCATGATGCTGCCGCTTCTCTCAGGAGGTCCAGGGACCGCCCGCGGGGAAGGGCCTCGCCCCGGATGCGTTCCCACCGTCGCTCGAGGGTAGCAAGCTCCGACGTCTGATCGACGATTTGCGCCTGCGCCTGACTGTCCACATGTGCCACCCGCGTGCCGTCTGGCAACTCCGCGAGTGTGAACGGCCCGTTGAGCCCGGGGTAGGCGATCGCCTCGCTGGGCACGACGTGAAGCTGAACGCTCGGCAGGTCGGCGCAGGCCAAGAGGTGAGCGAGCTGCGCAGCCATGAGCGGCCGCCCTCCGGCGAATCCTCGATGAAGGATTCCCTCATCGAGCACCGCGACGAACAATGGCCCACGTTCACGGGTAAGGACCGTCTGCCGATCGATGCGTGCCGACACCAGCTCTTCGATCTCAGCCGTTGTCAGCGCCTCCCACGCGAGTGTGGCGCGGGCGTACGCCTCGGTCTGGAGCAGGCCGGGGACCCAGGCGAGCTGGAAGGCGCGTAGGGCGACCGCCTCGCGTTCGATGTCGACCCACGGCCGGAACCAGACCGGCTCCCGACGGTTGAAGACGTCCGGCCACAGGTCCGCCACATCCTTACTCAGGATCTTTGCCACCTCGGCACGGTGACGGGTCTGCGGTACGCGTCCCGGGTTCGCCCAGCGGGCCACCGTCTTCGGGTGAATCCCCATGCGACCGGCCAGACTCTCGGCCGTCTCGGAAGCCTCGGCGAGCGCCGCGACGAATGCATGGTTCATGCCTGCGTCCCTTCGGGAGCCAATGGAGCGTTCCGAAGAAATCATCTAACGCTGTGTGATTGTCAGGCAACCCTCGGCAGGGGTCTTCGTAGACGGCGTGGGCGGTGGAGGCGACGAAGCCCGCCGCGCGCGTTCGTAGCGGGGGCCCGGCCGACCCGACGGCGAGCACCGAGGCCGGGCCCCCTTCCCAGAACGGACGTGAGGGGAAGCCATGCCCGACACACCAAGGACGCCCGACGCGACGCCGGCGAGGCCGGGTGTCGAGGCCGAGCCACGAACGATCCGGTCCGGCGACCTGCTGCGCCTGACCCGCGACGCGAGCCCGCAGTTCGTTCGCCCGATCACGGTGCGGGTGATCCGCGTCCTGAACGATCGGCACACGTACCACGGTTGGCTCTGGATCGAGTGCTACGAGGTGGGCCGTAACGGGAACGCGGTGGCCCGACGGGAGCTGTACCTGATGCCCGCCGGCGTGTGCCGACTGGCGGCTCCGCCCGTACCGCAGCGTCGCGGACGGCCAACCGGAACCCGGCGGGCGGCGGTGTGACCCGGCGACGGGACCACCTCCCCTCCCGACCCACCTGGCGATGCCGGGCGTGCGGGATCGCCTGGCCGTGCTCGCCCGCGAAGCTGCGCCTGCTCGCCGAGTACCGCAACGATCGGCCCGCGCTGCTGGTCCACCTCGCGACGCTGCGCGCGCAGGCCGCCGTCCATCTCGACGAGTCGAATTCGACGGCTGAGCTGGTCTCGCGCCTCACCGACCAGGCCACCGCCCGCTGAGCAGGCGGACGCCCCACTCGTCCGGATCCCAGGCGCGGGGTGCCGGCACGGCCGCACCGGCACCCGCCCCGTCACACCCCGACCGGCACCCGTTCCTCCTCGCGCTGAGAGGCGCGGGCTGCCATCCGGCGTTCCCGCTCCTGCGCCCCGATCAGGTCGTCGGGCAGCGAGTCCGGCACCTCCAGGTCGAAGCGTCGCAGCAGCCGGATCGCGAAGCCGCCCAGGGTGATCACGACCAGGGCCGCGCCGAAGCAGACGTACGCGAAGCCGATGCCCCGGCCCGCGCCGGTGCCGATCACCGCGCCCACCGACCCGGCGAGCGCCCCGTCCGGGGCGAGCAGCGGCTCGAACAGGCTGGTGGCCGCCGGCGCGAGCAGCGCGAACCCGATCGGCAGGGTCGACCAGGAGATGGTCTGGTTGAGGCTGAACACCCGGCCGTGGAAGCGTTGCGGCACCTTGACCTGCACGATGGTGGCGTAGATGGACTGCGCGGTGGTCATCGACATGGCCAGCCAGAACGCCCCAACGCTGATCATCACGACCGACGCGTCCAGGCCGACCAGGACGCAGCCGAGGGCGGTGCCGAGGTTGCCGATCAGCACACCGATCATCCGGCGGTGGCGGGGGCCACCCCACAGCGACATGAGGACGCCACCGGCCACCGCTCCGAGTGCCTCGGCGAGAGCCACCTGGGCGACCTGCGTGGCGCTGCCGAAGGACAGCACCAGCGGCGTGGTGAGCACCAGGGCGGGTGCCAGGAAGATGTTGCCCAGCGCGAAGTAGCCGAGCATCAGCCGGAAGCCGCGATGCCGCCACGAGTAGCGCAGGCCGTTGGCGATGGCCACGAGCAGCCGCTCCCGGGGCCGCCAGCCGAGCAGGTCGGGGAAGCGGACCACGGCCAGAGTGGCGATCGCGACCAGGTAGCTGGCCACGTCCAGCAGCAGGATGCCCTTGAGGTCGATGGCGGCCAGCAGACCCGCCGCGAACACCGGCATCAGGAGCATGGCAAAGCCGTTGGAGAGCTGGGTGATGCCCATCGCGTGCCCCAGGTAGCGCTTGGGCACGAGCTGCGGCACCGCCGACTGGAACGCGATGCGCTGGAACGACCCGGCCACCTGACTCAGCGCCACCAGCACGTAGATGTGCCAGAGCGCCAGGCTGCCGGTCCAGAGCAGCGCGGCGAGCACCAGCTGGACCGATCCGGCGCTGCAACTGGCGATCATCATGATCTTCCGCCGGCTGACCCGGTCGGTGACCGCCCCGGCGACCGGCAGCATCAGCACCCCGCAGACCAGCGCGAGCGCCCACAGCAGACCCAGGTCGGCCACCGACCCGGTGCGGGTGAACAGCCAGATCGGCAGGGCGAACGCGGTCAGCGCCGAACCGGTGGTGGAGACGAGCTGCCCGACGGTCACCGCCACGAACCGCGCCATGCTCGGCCGGACCAGCGGCTGCTCCGGCTCGGCGATCGCGTCGACCCCCCGGATGTCGACGACCGCCCAGCCGGCGTCCTCACCGCGCGCCTGCGGGGTCAGCGCGGAGACGTCGTCGAGCGCCGGATGGACCCGGGTGACGATCTCGGCCAGCTCCTGTGCCCGGTACTTGAGGAAGAAGTGTCCCGCCTGGTCGAGCACCACCAGCGCCAGGCGGTCGCTCAGGAACTGCCACTCGGCGTACCGCTCGGTGTGGTAGTCGGTGACCGGGTCCTCCGAGCCGACCACCGAGATGATCGGGGCGCGCAGCTTCGTCGCGCGCCGGTCGAGCAGGTCGGTGAAGTACTCCTCGGACGCACGGGAGTCGGCCCGCATGTTGCTGATGATCCGGTCGGCCTGCTCGGCGTCCAGCTCGTCGGTGTCGACGCCCATCGACTTGAGCCAGCTCGCGTAGTGCCGGTTGCTGCGCAGCTTCTCCAGCCGGGTCCGCACCGCCGCGAACATGCCCTTCGGGCGGGCGAACGGGAACATCGCGCCGATGTAGAGGGCCGTCAGGTCCCGGCCGGCGGCCTCCACCTTGCGGGCCACCTCGGCGACGATCGCGCTGCCCACCCCGCAGTGCCCGTACAGGGCGAGGGGGCCCTCGACGCGTTCCAGGATCTCCCCGGCGACCCGGGTGGTCAGCTCGTCGAACGGCAGCGCGGCCTCGGTGAGCCCCACGTCGTGCCCGGGAATGGCCAGGGACCACAGCGCGTGCCCGGCCGGCAGCGCGTCCGCGAGCGGCTGGTAGACGATGGCGCTGCCGCCGCCGTACGGCACGCAGACGTACGTGATGACCCGCCGGTCCGCCGGGACGGGTTTCGTCAGCTCGTAGAGCAGCCGACGTGGCCCGTCGCCACCGCCGTCGCCGGACATGAAGGCGGCCAGGTCACGGATGGTGCGCTGCTGGAACAGGTCCATCACGCCGACCGGCCGGCCGCCGTGCTCGGCCTTGCGGATGCGGGCCACCACCTGCGTGGCGAGCATCGAGTGACCGCCCAGGTCGAAGAAGTCGTCGTCGATGCCGAGAGCGTCCACGCCGAGGATGTCGGACCAGATCTTGGCGAGCAGCCGCTCGGTGTCGTCGCGGGGCGCCACGAGCGCCACCGACGCGGCGCGGGTGACCACCGGCGCGGGCAACGCCGTACGGTCCAACTTGCCGTTCGGGGTCAACGGGAACGCGTCCAGGGTGACGAACGCGGCCGGCACCATGTACTCGGGCAACGTCTCCTTCAGCGCCGCCTTCACCGTGTCGTGTGCGGCCGCGCCGACCACGTACCCGGTGAGGCGCTTGTCGCCGGGCGTGTCCTCACGGACCAGCACGACCGCCTCGGTCACCCCCGGCTGGGCGCGCAGCGCGCTCTCGATCTCGCCCAGCTCGATGCGCAGGCCCCGCAGCTTGACCTGGTGGTCGATTCGACCGAGGAACTCCAGCACACCACCGGGCTGGCCGCCGGGCGCGACCCGCCAGCGGGCCAGGTCGCCGGTGCGGTACAGCCGCGCACCCGGCTCGAGGGCGAACGGGTCCGGCACGAACCGCTCGGCGGTCAGCGCCGCCCGGCGGTGGTAGCCACGCGCCAGCCCGACCCCGCCGATGTGCAGCTCACCGGCAACGCCGACCGGGCACGGGTTGCCCCGGGCGTCCAGCACGTGCAGGCGCAGGTTGCTGATCGGCGCGCCGATCGGCACGCTGGTCAGCCCGGCCAGCAGCGCCGGATCGCAGGCCCAGGCGGTGACGTCGATCGCCGCCTCCGTCGGGCCGTACAGGTTGTGCAGGCCGCAGCCGGGCAGCCGCGCGGTGAAGTCGCGGGCCGCCGCGAGCGGCAGCTCCTCACCGCTGCAGATCACCCGGCGCAGCGCGGTGGCCGCCTCGACGCCGTCCTCGGCGAGGAAGACCGTCAACATCGACGGTACGAAGTGGGCGGTGGTGACCCGCTCGGTGACCAGCAGATCGCGCAGGTAGCCGGCGTCCTTGTGCCCGCCCGGCTCGGCCAGCACCAGCCGGGCACCCTCGCGCAGCGGCCAGAAGAACTCCCACACCGACACGTCGAAGCTGGCCGGGGTCTTCTGCAGGACGGCGTCGTCGGCGTCGAGGCGGTACGTGCGCTGCATCCAGTCGAGGCGGTTGACGATGCCCCGGTGGGTGTTCGGCACGCCCTTGGGACGGCCGGTCGAACCGGAGGTGTAGATGACGTACGCCAGGTTCGCCGGGCCGGCCGTCGGCGTCGGGTCACTGACCGGCTGGTCGGCCCAGACCGACTCGTCGTCCAGAACGAGCACGCTCGCGTCGGTCGTCGGCAGCACGTCGCGCAGGTCTCCCTGCACCAGCACCACCGGCGCGGCGGCGTCGGTGACCATGAACGCCAGCCGGTCGGCCGGATACTCCGGGTCCAGCGGCAGGTAGGCGCCGCCGGCCTTGAGCACCCCCAGCAGGCCCGCGACCACCTCCACCGACCGTTGCGCGCAGACCCCGACCAGCGTCTCCGGGCCGACCCCGGCGGCGCGCAGCCGGTGCGCCACCCGATTCGCCGCCGCGTTCAGCTCGGCGTACGTCACCGAGCGGCCGGCGAACCGCAGCGCCACCGCGTCCGGTGTCCGGGCGGCCCACTCCTCGATCGGAGCGTGCAGCGTCTGCTGCCGCGGGAAGTCGTGGTCGGTGTCGTTCCACCCGGCCAGCAGCTCCCGCTCGGCGGGTGCGAGCAGGTCCAGCGCGGACACCGGCAGGTCCGGGGTGGCGGCCACCGCGCGCAGCAGGGTGGTCAGCCGGTACGCCATCCGCTCGACGGTGGCCCGGGTGAACAGGTCGGTGTTGAAGACCAGCTTTCCCCAGAGCCCGGCACCGGTCTCGACGGCGTGCAGCTCAAAGTCGAAACGGGTGGCCCGCAACTCCATCGGATGCCACTCGAAGGCGACGTCGGCGTCGTCGGCCACCCCTTCGAACCGGCCCATCTCGTAGTTCTGCAACACGAACATCGCCTGGAAGACCGGCGAGCGGCTGACGTCGCGCGGCAACCCCAGCTCGTGCACCACCCGGGCGAACGGCACCTCGGCGTGCTCGAACCCGTCCAGCACGGCCCGCCGGGTCCGGTGCAGCAGCTCGGTGAACGTCGGGTCGCCCGCCAACTCGGTGCGCAGCGGCAGCATGTTGACGAACATGCCGACCACGTCCTCCAGTTCCGGCGCCGACCGCCCGGCCACCGACGCGCCGACCGCGAAGTCGTCCTGCCCGGCGTGCCGGGCCAGGAACACCTGGTACGCGGCGAGCAGCGTCATGAACAGCGTGCCGCCGTACGCGCGGGTCAGCGCGGCCAGACCCTCGGTGGTGGCCCGGTCCACGGTGAACTCGACGAAGTCCCCCCGGTAGGTCTGGGTCGCCGGCCGCGGCAGGTCCAGCGGAAGCTCCAGCGGGGTGATCCCGGTGAGCCGGTCCTTCCACCAGTCCAGGTGCCGGCGGGCGGCCGGCCCGGCCAGCTCCCGCGCCTCCCAGACGGCGAAGTCCCCGTACTGCACCGGCAGGGCGGGCAGCTCCCCGTCGCGGTAGCGGGCGATCAGGTCCCGCAGCAGCACGTCGACCGACCAGCCGTCGCCGACGATGTGGTGCTGGCCGAGGAACAGCACATGCTCGGTCGGCGCCAGCCGGATCAGCAGGGCCCGCAGCAGCGGCCCGTTGGCCAGGTCGAAGGGCTCGGCGGCGGCCCGGTCGACCAGGGCTTGCGCGGCGGCGGCGTCGGCCGCGTCGACCACGGTCAGCGGCACCTCGACCACGTCGTCGAGCACCACCGTCGGTCGACCGTCGACGTCGGCCGGGAACCGGGTGCGCAGCGACTCGTGCCGCCGGGTCAGATCGGTCAGCGCGCGGCGCAGCGCCGCGACGTCCAACGGTCCGCGGACCCGCAGCGGCACCGCGATGTGGTACGCCGCCTCCCCTGGCGCGAGCTGGTCCATGAACCAGACCCGCTCCTGGGCGTACGACAGCGGCACCTCGGCGTCCGGCGCACGGCCAGTGATCCGGGCGCCGGACGCGCCGGACGCCCGGCGGCGCAGCCGTTGGGCGATCAGCGCCTGCCGGGCGGCGTCGCGGGCGGTTTCCTGCACGTCGGTCATGAGCCGGTGTCCTTCTGCGCCGCGAGCAGAGCGGCGACCTCGGTTTCGGAGAGCTCGTCCAGTTCGGCGGCGATACGCTGCTCGATCTGGGCCGCCAGGTCGGCGACCACCGGGCTGCTGAACAGCGCCCGCATCGGCAGGTCCACGTCCACTTCGGCGCGGATGCGCGCCATCGCCCGCATGCCGCGCAGCGAGTTGCCGCCGAGGGCGAAGAAGTCGTCGAGGGCGCCGACCTTCTCCAACTGCAGGATCTCGGCGTAGACCTCGGCGACCAGCGCCTCGGCGTCGGTACGCGGAGCGAGGAAGCCGCCGGAGGTGACGACCGTCGGGGCCGGCAGCGCGGCGGTGTCCAGCTTGCCGTTCGGCGTCAACGGCAGCGCGTCCAACCGGACGAAGGCGCTCGGCACCAGGTGCGCGGGCAGGTCCAGGGCCAGGTCGGCGGCGACCGTCGTCTCGTCGACGTCGCCGACCAGGTAGGCGACCAGCGTCGGCTCACCCGCGTCGGCACGGACCACCACCGCTGCCGCGTCCACGTCCGCACGGGAGCGCAGCACCGACTCGATCTCGCCCAGCTCGATCCGCATCCCCCGGACCTTGACCTGGCTGTCGCGGCGGCCCAGGTATTCCAGCGTCCCGTCGGCCCGCCACCGGGCCAGGTCACCGGTGCGGTACATCCGCTCCCCCGGCGGCCCGTACGGGCAGGGCAGGAACCGCTCGGCGGTGAGCGCCGGCCTGCGCAGGTAGCCCCGGGCCAGTTGCGCCCCGGCGACGTACAGCTCGCCGACCACGCCCGGCGGCACCGGGTTCAACGCGGCGTCGAGCAGGTGTGCCCGGGTGGTCCAGGTGGGTTGGCCGATCGGCACCGGGCCGGCGGGCACCGGCTGGCCGGGGGCGATCCGGGCGGCGACGCAACCCACGGTCGCCTCGGTCGGGCCGTACTCGTTGACCACGGCGACGTCCGGGTGCGCCGACCGCCAGGCGGCCAGCTGCTCGCCGGTCAACGCCTCCCCGCCGACCACCAGGTCGGTGGTGGGCGACAGCGCGTCGTCGAGCAACGGCAGGTGGCTGGGGGTGACCTTGAGGAAGGTCGGCGGGCCACCGGCCCGGGCGGCCGGAGTGTCGATGCCGGCCAGCCGGACCGTGCCGCCCGCGGTGAGCGTGCCGAGCAGTCCCGTCACGGTCAGGTCGAACGTGACCGGGGAGTGCAGCAGGGCGGTGCCGGCCAGGCCGGGGTAGGTGTCCCGAGCCCAGGCCAGGTACGCGGTGACCGCCCGGTGCTCCATCAGCACACCCTTGGGCCGGCCGGTGGAGCCGGAGGTGTAGAGCACGTACGCGGGGTGCTCCGGGCGCAGCGGCGCCCGCCGGTCGTCGTCGGTGAGGTCGGTGTCGGCCCGGTCGGCGGCGGTCGCGGCGTCGAGCACCAGCGCGTCGGCCGGGGCGAGGGCGGCCGTCCCCGCGGTGGCCAGCACCAGCGTCGGTTGCGCGTCGGCGAGCAGGTAGCCGATCCGGTTCGCCGGGTGGTCGGTGTCCACCGGCAGGTACGCCGCGCCGGCCTTGAGCACCGCGAGGATCGCCACCAGCAGCTCCGCCGAGCGGGGCAGCAGGAGCGCGACGACGGTCTCCGGGCCGGCACCCCGCTCGACCAACAGCCGGGCCAGCCGGTTTGCCCGCGCGGACAGCTCGGCGTAGCTCAGCTCCACCCCGTCGCAGAGCACCGCGACCGCCGCCGGGGTCACGGCGCACTGCCGCTGCACCTCGGCGACCACGGTGCTCGGGGTCACGTCGCCACCACTGCCGGTCCAGGTGAGCAGCAGGTCCCGCTCGGCGTCGTCGAGCAGGGGCAGCGCCGACAGTCTGGTGGCCGGGTCGGCGACCACGGCGGTGAGCAACCGCAGGTAGCGGGCCACGATCGTCTCGGCGGTGGCCCGGTCGAACAGGTCGGTGCGGTAGACCAGCCGGCAGGTGCCCCGGGTGATGTCGAAGGCCAGGTCGTCCTTGGTGGTGCCCAGGGCCACCACGTCCAGGCCGGAGTCCGGAATGAAGTTCAGCGCGGTCTGGAACACCGGCTGCACCGACGGGTCGCGCTGCCCGGCGACGGCCTCGACGACCCGCTGGAACGGGGTCTGCCCGTGCTCCATCGCCTCCACCAGACCGCCCCGGACCCGGCCGAGCAGGTCGGTCACGCTCGGGTCGCCGGTCAGGTCGCAGCACAGCGCGACCGGGTTGACGAACATCCCGATCAGCGGGGTCAGCTCGGCGGTGTCCCGGGCAGCGGTGGAGACGCCCACCACCACGCGCGTGTCGCCGGAGATCCGCGACAGCAGGGCCGCGAAGGTGGCCAGCAGCACCATGTACGAGGTGGCGGAGGTGCTGGCGGCGAGTCGACCGACCTGGTCCAGCAGCCCGTCGGGCAGGTCGAAGCGGACCTCGTCACCGGCGAAGCCGAGCTGGGTGGGGCGCGGTCGGTCCAGTGGCAGAGTGGTCACGGCCGGCGCGCCGGCCAGGTGGCCGCGCCAGAAGGCGAGCTGCCGGTCCAGTTCGTCACCGCTGAGCTGGTCGCGCTGCCAGACGGAGAAATCGGCGTACTGGATGGGCAGCACGGGCACGTCGGCGGGCGCGCCGGTCAGCGCGGCGCGGGCGAACGCGGACAGCTCGGTGTCGAGGAGCACCGCGGAGTGGCTGTCGAAGACCGCGTGGTGCACCACGAACTGCAACCCGACCCGGTCGGCGGCGAAGTGCACCAGCCGGGCCCGCCACAGCGGCGGGGCGTCCAGCGGGATCGGAGTCCGGGCCAGCTCGGCGAATGTCTCGTCGTAGCGGGCGTCCTGCTCGTCGGCGGGCAGGGCGCTCAGGTCCAACTCCGCCAGCTTCAGCGGCTCGACGGCCCGGACGACCTGCGTCAACGTGCCGTCGACCATCCGCAGGTGGGTCCGCAGCGCCTCGTGCCGGGCGACCACCAGCGCGAACATCTCGGCGGCCTGGGGTGCGGTGACACCGACCGGGAAGCGGCACGGCGCGGAGATGTTGTAGACCGGTGAGCCGGGGTCGAGCTGGTTGGCCGTCCACACCCGCTCCTGGGCGAACGAGGCCGGAAAGGTCCACTCCCGGGTCATGACGCCGTCTCCCGCACCGAACGGGGACGCATGTCGGTCCAGACGGAGTCGATGTGCGCGAGGCACTCCTCGCGGGTGCCGGCGAACCCCTCGTCGTACCACCCCGCGGGGAGGTCCCGCTCGGCCGCCCAGATGGAGTACTGCTCCTCGTCGTTGCGGACGACCAGGAATCGGGATTCGGACATCACTGTGCTCCATCGGTGTCGGGGGTATGCGGCTCGGCCATCGCGACGGCGATCTTGCGGGGGCCGGTGAACGGCTCCCGGCCGTGCGCGGCGGTCATGTTGTCCACCACCAGCACGTCGTCGCGCTGGTAGTCGAAACGGACGCTGGCGGCGCGGTAGGCGGCGCGCAGGTGGTCCATGACGTCGGCGGGGATCTCGCCGCCGTCGCCGTAGTAGGTGTTCGACGGCAGCCCGTCGGCGCCGAACATGGCCAGCAGCCCCTCCTGGAGGTCCTTGGCCAGGCTGCTCACATGGAAGAAGGTGGCGTGGTTGAACCAGCGGGGGACGTCCGAGCCGGGCCGGTGGTGCACGGCGTCGCGCACCGCCCGGGTCCGCAGCCCGTCGCGGCCCACCCACTGCAGGGTGATCCGGTTCGCCGCCGCGTACGCCTCGACCTCGGAGCGGTCCTCGGTGCCGAAGACGTGCTGCCAGGTGGTACCGAAGTCCTCGTGGAAGTTGCGCATCAGCATCCAGCGACGGCGGATGAACTCCTCGCGGACCGCCGGGTCGATCTCCTGGTAGACGCGGCGGATGTCGGCCAGCGGGGTGGCGCCCAACGTCTGCGGCGCGGTGATGCAGTAGAAGAACAGCGTCAGCGGCCACCGCGCCTGGTACGAGTTCTCGTTGTGCAGGAAGATCTCCTCGTCCGGCGGGTAGTCGGTCGAGGTGTACACGCGGCCCTTGATGGCGTGCCGTGGTGAGGACCGCTCGGTGTAGGTCAGTGGCTCACCGGACAACGCCCGGACCACCCGGTCGAAGCCGTCCACCCCGCCCACGTCGAAGCCCCGGAACAGCAACCCGCCCTGCTCGGCCAGGGTGGCCCGCAGCTCGGCGCGGCGGTCGGTGATCAGGTCGGTCAACGCCCGACCGTCGGATTCGACGACCACGGGCAGCGTGGCGATCGTGTCGCTCATGGCTTTTCGGTCCTGCTTTCTCGTCAGGCGCGGGGCAGTCGCGGGATGGTGGGGATCGGTGCCGGGGCGGCCGGCTCGTCGACGGCGGCGGCGCGCAGCTCCTCGATGCGCGCGGCGAGCCCGGCCACGGTGGGGGTGTCGAACAGGCTGCGCATCGGCAGCCGCACGCCGGTCGCTTTGCGCATCGCGGCGATCAGCTGCACCGCGACCAGGGAGTTGCCGCCCAGGGCGAAGAAGTCGTCGTCGACGCCGACCTCGGTCACGCCGAGCCCGTCCTGCCACACCCGGGCGATGACGGACTCCAACTCGGTGCCGGGCGCCGCGCCGCCGCCGGACGCGGCGGGGGTGGCGTCGTCGGCGGTGAGGGTGTCGGTGGTGACCCGGCCGGCCCGGCGGCGGATGTCGTCGACGGTCCTGGTGGCGATGACCACCTGGGCCCCGAGGCCGGCGGTGAGGCTGCGCCGGAACGCCTCCGCCCCGTCCACCGGCCGGATGTCCTCGGTCGAGGTCGGCGTGGGCGCGTCCACCTCGGACAGTTGGACGAGACCGCCGGTGACCGCGTCCCGGTCGACGCGGCGCAGCACGAAGTCGCTGACGGCGACCAGCTCCACCCCGTCGGGGTCACGCAGCGACAGGTCGGCGACGACCACCTCGTCGCTGCCACCCGCCCGGTGCCGCAGCTCGCTGGTGAACCGGGTCGGCAACGGTCCGCGCACCACGATCCGGCCGTACGACAGCGGCAGGTAGGTGCCGCTGCCCTGGCCCCGGCCGAACGCGGTCGCCACGTCCAGCAACGCGGGGTGCAGGCCCCAGGCGGGCAGCTCGGCGACGGCCGGGGCGGGCGCCTCGATCACCGCCAGCTCGGTGTCCTCGGCGAGGTGGTGTTCGCGCAGGGCGGCCCAGCGCGGCCCGAAGGTGAGCATGCTGCCGCGGCCCCGACCGAACGAGGCGTCGTCGTCCACCCGGCGGCCCACCGCGGACGCCGCCCGTGCCG
The DNA here is from genome assembly GCF_029626045.1 of Micromonospora sp. WMMD710. Lineage (NCBI taxonomy): Bacteria > Bacillati > Actinomycetota > Actinomycetes > Micromonosporales > Micromonosporaceae > Micromonospora > Micromonospora sp. WMMD710. The sequence continues at coordinate 2,353,603 of NZ_JARUBD010000001.1, forward strand.
GTGGCGCCGGCTCGTCGGTCCAGCCGGCCACACCGCGGACGTGGGTGCGCAGTCGACCACCCGCCAGGCTGCGCACGACGAACTCGGTGCCCCCGTCATCGGCCGGCATGAACTCCACCCGGTACTGGGCGACCGTGCCGTCGGGCACCGCGAACGGCTCCAGGAAGACCACGTCCCGCAACTCCACCGCCGCGTCGGGGCCGGGTGCGGGCAGCGCGTCGACCACCGCGGCCCGCACCGCCTCCAGGTGCGCGGAGCCCGGGACCACCGGCACGCCGCCGATGCGGTGCTCGTCGAGCATCCAGTGGCTGCTGGCCGAGACCAGGCCGTGCAGCACCGTCTCCGCCGGCCCGGTGACCTTCGTGGCGAGGACCGGGTGGTCGACCGCGCTGGTCACCGTGTCACGACCGGCCGCCCGGAACCCGGCCGGCGCGGCGGTCTCCACGGCCATGCCCACCTCGGCCCAGCCACCCCAGTTCTGCGACAGCACCGGCGACCGCCAGCCCGCGCCGGAGCGGGCGTGCGCGTCCAGGAACGCGTTGGCGGCGCAGTAGTCGACCTGCCCGAAGCCGCCGACGACAGCAGTGATCGACGAACAGAGCACCACGAAGTCCAGCGGCAGGTCGCCGAAGACCTGGGCGAGGGCGAGCGTGCCGGCGAGCTTCGGGGCGAGCACCCGCTCGGCGTCGTCCCGTTCCTTGACCTCGGCCATTCCACCACCGGGCAGGCCGGCGGCGTGCACGATGCCGTCCAGACCGCCGTACGCGGACAGCGCCGCGTCGCGGACCCGACGCAGCTCCGCCGGGTCGGTGACGTCGGCGGCGAGCACCAGCACCTCGGCGCCGGCGGACTCCATCCGGCGGATCGCCGCGATGGCCCGCCCCGCCCGGTCGTCGCCGTGCACGGCGAGGTGGTCGTCCCACCGTTCGCGCTCGGGCAGCCCGGAGCGGGCCAGCAGCACCAGCTTCGCCCGCCCCCGGGTGGCGAAGTCCTCGGCCAGGGTGATGCCGACGCCGCCGAGACCACCGGTGATCAGGTACCGGCCGCCGTCGCGCAGCGCGCCCGGATCCCCCTCCGCGTCGATCGTCACCTGCTCCACGTCGGCCCGCCAGCGCCGCCCACCCCGCAGGGCCACCTCGGGCTCCCGGGGGCGGCGCAGCTCGGCGACCACCGCCGCGACACCGTCGTCGGACGGATCCGCGTCGACGAGCCGGACGCTCAGGCCGGGCAGCTCGGCGGGGAGCACCCGGGCCAGCCCGGCCAGGGTGGCGTGCTCCGGTCGGCGCAGGTCGTCACCGCGTACGTCGCCGGTGCCGGTGGTGACCAGCTCCAGGGCGACGCCGTCCTCGGCACCGGTCAGGCCGGCGCCGGCGAGCGCCTGCACGAGGTGCAGAGCGCTGAAGAAGCCCCACTCCTGGGCCGCCCAGGTCGCCGCGATGTCGATGCCGGCGGGTACGCCGTCGAGGGTGAACGCGTGCACCACCCGGGCCGGCGGCACGCCACCGTCAGCGGTGAGCGCGGCCACCAGGTCGTCGTAGTCGGCGCGTACCCCCGGGCGGAGCCGGTAGTCGCCGTCGGCGGCGAACGCGTCGCCGGGGCGCACCACGACCGGGTCGGCGCCGGCGGCCCGCAGGCCGGCGACCAGCGCGTCGCCGCGCGGACCGGCGGTCAACACCAGGCAGCGGCCCAGCGGCACGGTCGGCGGCAGCGGCGCGGCCTGCCGCCACACCGGCACGGCGAACCACTGCGGCAACGGTCGCGGCCCCACCTCGACCGGGGCGGTCACGACCGGCTGCTCCGGATCCGGGTCGAGCCAGAAGCGGCGGCGCTCGAAGGGGTATGTGGGCAGCGGCACCCGCCGGGCCGCCGGGTCGTCGTCGAAGCGCACGGGCACGGCGGCGGACCAGAGCGCGCCAGCGGCGCCGAGCAGGGTGGCCAGGTCGCCGGTGCCGTCGCCCGGCCCGGGCAGGCTGCTCAGCGGGGCGAGCTGGCGCTGCTCCGGGGCGGCCCTGGCCACCTGCATCCGGGCCAGGCTGGCCAACTGCCGGCCGGGGCCGCACTCAAGCAGCTGCCAGGTGCCCGCCGTCAGCAGGGTGGCGACGCAGTCGCCGAACCGGACCGGCTGCCGCAGGTGCGCAGCCCAGTACGCCGGGTCGGTGGCCTGCTCGGCGGTGATCCAGGCGCCGGTGACGTTGGACAGGAACGGCAGCGTCGGCGGGCGCAGCGTGACCGTGCCCATCAGCGCCGTGAAATCGGCCAGGATCGGGTCCATCATCGGCGAGTGGAAGGCGTGCGAGGTGCGCAGCATCTTGCTCTTGCCGTCCAGCGTGGCGGCGAACGCCTCGACCGCGGCGGTCGGGCCGGCCACCACGCAGGTGCCCGGGCCGTTGACGGTGGCGACCGCCAGCTCCGCGGGCAGGTGCGCGGCGACCACCGACTCGTCCAGCGCCACCGCCAGCATCGACCCGGTCGGCACCGACTGCATGAGCCGGCCCCGACCGGCGACCACCCGCAGCGCGTCGGGCAGGCTCAGCACGCCGGCGATGGTGGCGGCGACGTACTCGCCGATGGAGTGGCCGATCATCGCGGCCGGCCGCACCCCGGCGGCCTGCCAGAGGACGGCCAGGGCGTACTCGACGGTGAACAGGGCCGGCTGGGTGTAGCGGGTCTCGACGAGGCGCTCCCCCGCCGCCGGGTCGCGGCCGAGGATCAGGTCACGCAGGTCCAGGCCGAGTTCGGGGCGGAGCAGCTCGGCGCACTCGTCGACGGCGGCCGCGAAGCTGGGCTGCTCGGCGTAGAGCTGCGCACCCATGCCGGCATACTGGGCGCCCTGACCGCTGAACAGGAAGCCCACCTTCGGGGCGGGACTGACGGTCACCGGCTCCGGCCCGCGCTTGCGGGCACGCAGGGCGGCGGCAGCCGAAACCAGGTCGGTGGCGACCACCGCGCGGCGGTGCGCGTACTGCCGGCGGCCGACGCGCAGGGTGTGCGCGATGTCGGCGAGGTACTCCGGCCCGGCGTCGGCCGCGCTGTCCAGGTGATCGGCGAGGCGCCGCACCGCCGCGTCCAGGGCGGTGGGGGTGGCCGCGGAGACCTGGAGCAGGTGCGCCGGGCGCACCCGCCGGTCGTCCCGGTACGCCGCCGGCGCCTCCTCCAGCACCACGTGCGCGTTGGTGCCGCCGATGCCGAACGAGCTGACCCCCGCCCGGCGCGGCCCGCCGTCGGCGTCCCACTTGGTCAGCGTGTTCGCCACGAAGAACGGGGTGTCGGCGAACTCGACCGCCGGGTTCGGCGTCTCGAAGTTGATCGTCGGTGGGATCAGACCGTGCTCCATGGCCAGCACCGTCTTGATCACGCTGACGATGCCCGACGGCTGGCTGAGGTGCCCGATGTTCGACTTCACCGAGCCAATGCCGCACCAGCCCCGCTCGTCGGTGTCCTTCGAGTAGACCGCGGAGAGCGCGGCCACCTCGATCGGGTCGCCCATCGCCGTGCCGGTGCCGTGTGCCTCGACGTAGGTGATGGTGCGCGGGTCGACGTCGGCCATCGCCACGGCCTGGGCGACCACCGCCATCTGCCCGTCGACGCTCGGCGCGGTGAAGCCGACCTTGCCGGCGCCATCGTTGTTGATCGCGTTGCCGAGCACCACGGCGCGTACGGTGTCGCCGTCGGCGATGGCGTCGGAGAGCCGCTTGAGCAGGGTCACCCCGACCCCGCTGCCCCACACCGTGCCGTTCGCGTCGGCGTCGAACGGGCGGCACCGGCCGTCAGGCGAGGTGAAGCCCTCCATCCCCAGGTAGCCGACGTGCGGCAGCTCGATGTTCACCCCGCCGGCCAGGGCCATGTCGCACTCGCCGTTGCGCAGCGCCTCGCAGGCCAGGTGGAAGGCGACCAACGAGGTCGAGCAGGCGGTGTGCACGGTCATGCTGGGCCCACGCAGGTCCAGCCGGTACGACACGTTGGTGGCCACGTAGTTCGGCGAGTTGCCGGTGGCGATGGACACCGCGGTGTGCGGGTTACCGCCGGCCCGCTGGTTACGCAGCACGTTGCGCTGCAGGTACGTGTTGCCGCCGGTGCCCGCGTACACGCCGACCGCGCCGTCGTAGCGCGACGGGTCGTAGCCGGCGTCCTCCAGCGCGGTGTGGCAGGTCTCCAGGAACAGCCGGTGCTGCGGGTCGGTCAGCTCGGCCTCCCGGCTGGTCATCCCGAACAACCCGGCGTCGAACTCGTCGTACCCGTCGACCAGCGGGGCGCGGTTGACCCAGCCCGGATCGTCGACCTCGTTGACTGTCGCGCCCCGGGCCAACTGCTCCTCGCGGGTCAGCTCGGTCGCCGACTCGACGCCGTCGACCAGGTTGCGCCAGAACTCGCGCACGTCGGCGGCGCCGGGTAGGCGCGCGGCGAGGCCGACGATCGCGATCGGTTCGATGCCCTCGTCCGCCAGGTCATTGGCGTCGTCGGGCCGTGTGGTCGGGTTGCTCATCAGGCTGTCCTTCGTCACGCGGTGCCGCCAGGGCGGCGGGGAGGGATACGGCGGGTACGGCCACGGCGGGCGGCGGCCCGCATCGCGGCCCTGGCCAGCTCCGGCCGGTCGGCGGCGCCGTCCAGGCTGGCGGCGAGGGCCCGGACGGTGGGATGGCGGAACAGGTCGAGCATCCGGATCGAGCGGCCGGTGGCGGCGGTCAGCCGGGCGTGCACGGCGGCGAGCGCCAGCGAGTGGCCGCCGATGTCGAAGAAGTTGTCGGTGACGCCGACCCGGTCCCGCTCGAGGACCTCCCGCCAGATGCCGGCGATCAGCTCCTCGGTCTCGGTGAGCCCGTCCGGTCCGGCGGGCAGCAGACCGGACGGCGGGCCGGAGGCCTCCGCACCGGCGACGGTCATGGCACCGAGCTGCGGCACCCGTACGGTGGGCCGGGGCAGGTCCCCGGCCACCGTACGGGTCGGCGCGTGCGGCGCGGCGGCCAGCGCGTCCACCAGGTCCGCCAGGTCGGCGAGCAGGTCCTCGATCCGAGTGGCGTCGAAAAGGTCGGGGTTGTAGACCACCTCGATCCCGGCCCGGCCGTCGCGCTCCACCACGTAGACGGTGATGTCGAACGGCGAGCCGGGCTTCGGCACGGCCACCGGCTCGGCGCTCAGCCCGCTCAGGTCCAGCCGGGGCGGGGCGAAGTTGAGCACGTTGAACAGCACCTGCACCAGCGGCGCCCGGGCGGTGTCCCGGCCGACGCCCAGTGCCTCGACGATGCGTTCCAGTGGCGCGCCGGGGTGCGCCGTGGCCTCGTGCAGCTCGCCGGCGCACCGATCGACCAGCTCGGCGAAGCTCGCGCCGCCGGTCCGTACCCGGACCGGCACGGTGTCGATGAAGAAGCCGACCACGTCGTCGAAGGCGGCCAGCCGCCGGTCGGCGACGATCGCCCCGAGCACGTGGTCGTCGCCGCCGGTGAGCCGGGCGATCAGCTCACCGAAGGCGGCCAGCAGCACCGCGGCGACCGTGGTGCCGCGCCGCTCGGCCAGCTCCCGCACGGCGTGGTCGGCCGGCGCCGACAACCGGACGGACGCCTCCGCGCCCGCGTAGGTCTGCACCGCCGGCCGGGGCCGGTCGCGGGGCAGCTCCACAACGGTCGGCGCGCCGCTCAGGTGCCCGGCCCACCAGGCCAGGTCGGCCTGGCCCCGACGCCGGTCCCGCGCGTCCCGCCACACCGCGTAGTCGGCGTAGCGGGCGCGCAGCTCCGGCAGCGCCGGCGGCTGGCCGGCCACCGCCCGGCCGTACCCGGTGGCCAGATCGTCGTAGCAGACCCGCTCGGACCACCCGTCGAAGACCGCGTGGTGCCAGGTGACCGCCAGCACGTGCTCGTCCGGCCCGAGCCGGTAGACGGTCACCTGCCAGGGTGGCCCGGTGGCCAGGTCGAACGGGTGCGCGGCACCGGCGGCGAGCATCCGGGCCAGCTCCGCCTCCCGGTCGGCGCTGTCGGTCAGGTCGACCACCGGCACCGCCACGTCGGTGGGCTCCGCGCAGACCGCGTACGGCACGCCGCCGGTCTGCGGGATGCGCCACCGCAGCACGTCGTGCCGGACGGCCACGGCCCGCAGCGCGGCGCCGAGCGCGGCCGTGTCCAGCGGCCCGCGCAACCGGTGCGCCACCGCGATGTTGTACGGCGCGCTGGACGGCGCGAGCTGGTCGACGAACCAGAGCCGGCGCTGCGGCGGGGAGAGCGTCGGCGGGTTGCCGGTACTCAACTCGTCGCCGGCGCTCGGCGCGACGGCGACCTGCTCGACCAACCGGCCGAAGCCGCGCAGCGCGAACACCTCCCGGGTGTCCACCTGCCGGCCCAGCTCGGCGCGCAGGGCGGCCACCAGCCGCATCGCCACGATGGAGTTGCCACCGGCGGCGAGGAAGTCGGTGTCCGGGCCCGGTGGCGCGCCCAGCAGCCGGGTCCAGATCCCGGCCACCGTCGCCGCGACCGGGTCACCGGTCACGTCGGCGGGCACCGCCGCGTCGCCCGGCTCGGCCGGGGGGACGGTGAGGGCGGTGACGGCCAGCGCCCGCAACGCCGGCCGGTCCAGCTTGCCGCTGGTCGGGCTCACCGGCAGCGCGGCGCGGCGCAGCACCCGGGCCGGCAGCATCGCGGCGGTCAGCCGACTGCCGGCGTACGCGCGCAGCCGCGCGTCGTCGGGCGCGTCCGCCGGGGTGAGGAACGCGACCAGTTCGGTGCCGGCCGGCCCGGCCACCGCCTCGACGGCCACCGAGGCGACGCCGGGCAGGTCGGCCAGCACCGCCTCGACCTCACCCAGCTCGATCCGCTGCCCCCGGATCTTGACCTGCCGGTCGGCCCGGCCGAGGTAGACGATCCGCCCGTCCGAGTCGTGCCGGGCCAGGTCACCGGTGCGGTACAGGCGCTCACCGGGCAGGCCGGAGAACGGATCAGGGACGAAGCGCTCGGCGGTCAGCGCGGGGCGGCCCAGGTAGCCGTCGGCCAGCCCGGGCCCGCCGATCAGCAGCTCACCGGTCTCCCCCACCGGCACCAGGTCCAGCGCGGCGTCCACCACGTACGCACGGTGGTTGGGCAGCGGCCGGCCGATCGGCACCGGGTCCGTCTCGGCGGCGCTCAACGGGCCGCTGACCGCCAGCACCGTGGTCTCCGTCGGCCCGTACCCGTTGAGGAAACGCCGGCCGGGCGACCAACGCGCGGCCAACGCGGCCGGGACGGCCTCGCCACCGCACAGCACCGTGCGCCAGTCGGGCACCTCCGCCGGGTCGAGCATGGCCAGCACGGTGGGCGTGATGAAGCCCCAGTTCACCTCGTGCGCGACGATGAACCGGGCCAGGCGCACCGGGTCGGCGCGGTCCCCGGCGCCGAGCAGCTGCACGGTGCCGCCGAGCAGCAGCGGGACGAACAGGTCCATGGTGGCCGCGTCGAAGCCCAGCGAGGCGATGCCCAGGCTGCGCACGCCGGCGTCCGCTCCGCTGAGCGCGACCACGCCGCTGACGAACTCGACCACATTGCGGTGGGTGGTGAGCACACCCTTGGGTCGGCCGGTGGAGCCGGAGGTGAACAGCACGTACGCCGGATCGCCGGGGCGGGCCGGGCACGGCGCGAGGGGAGCCGGCCCGGGCAGGCCGATCGCCTCGACGCCGGGCGCGCCGCCGAACTCGGCCTCCGCGGCGTCGCCCACCACCAGGGACAGGCCCGCGTCGGCGGCGATCCCGCGCAACCGCCGACGCGGGCCGCCCGGCTCCAGCGGCACGTAACAACCGCCGGCCAGCAGCACACCGAGCACGGTGGCCACCAAGTCGGGTCGGCGGGTGCCGCACACACCCACCCGGGTCTGCCGACCGACCCCCCGGGCACGCAGCGCGGCGGCCACCCCGGCGGCCCGGGACAGCAGCTCGGCATAGCTGAGCCGGATGTCCCACTGGCGCACGGCCACCGCGTCCGGAGTGCGGGCGGCCTGCGCCACGACCAGCTCGGCGAGCGTCGCGTCCGGCCAGGGCAGCGACTCGCCCCGCACGGCGCTGACAGACAGGATGTCGGTCACGCGTTCCCCCCGGGGTAGCTGCTCGGATCGGTGACCTGCAGGCGGAGCTCGTTGACGTACCCGCGGCCCTCCGCGTCGGTCACCCAGCTGTCACCGGGCGTCGGCAGCAACTCGGTGACCACGATCGCGACGTCCGGCCCGGTACGGGCGGCGGCGTCGACCATCGCGCACAGCGACTGGGCGTAGAGCGGGCCGGTCAGATCCACATAGCAGGGCTTGACCTCGGTGCCGAGCTTCACGAACACCCGCTCCGGCAGGCCGAGCCGGGCACGCCACCGGCGCACCGCGAGGAACCGGCCAGCCTCCCCCTTCACCCCGGCCAGACCGCTGTCCCCCACCGTGGCCCGCCACGTCCGCCGGGCCACCACCAGGCGGTCGATGGTGATCCGGGGCGTGTGGGGCGCCGGGTCGAGCAACTTGAAGCTGTCCAGCAGCAACGACCCGAGCAGGTTGGCGAAGACCTCGACCAGCGGCCAGCGGCTGCCGTCGGGCAGCACCGCCTCCAGCCGGTCACCCGCCGGCACCACCCGCACCTCGGTGGCGGGGACCAACCGGTCGATCTCACCGCCGCGGGCGGTGTCGATGCCGAGCTGCCGGTCGGCCGCGCTGTTCAGCCCGTACGTGGTGCGGGTGGTCACCCGCGGGAAGCCCTCGGGGTAGAGCACCCGGACCCGGGCCGGGCCGAGGTCGGCGTCCAGCCCGGCGCGCAGCGCCACCGGGTCCGGGTGGAACGGCACGAAGACCGCGCTGTCGAAGGGCACGTGAGCCGGGTGCAGCTCGCCCAGCACCAGCAGGAACTCACCCCGGTTCAACGCGTCCAGGTCGACGGCGCTGATCTGCACGTCCGGGCCGTGGATCCGGCCGGACGGCCAACCCGGCGCGGTCGCCGGAAACACCCGGTGGGCCCGCTCGGTCAGCTCCGCGGCGCTGAGCCGCAGCTCCGACTGCCCCGGCGGCAGCGCGGCCAGGTCGAACAACTCCGCCCAGCGGGCGGTGAAGCCGGCTCCAGCGGCTGCCAGTGGCCCCTCCGGGGCGAGCAGCAGCCCCTGGGCCAGGGACCAGACGTCGGCCAGCCGCACCGGCCCGTCGGCGCGCAACTCCTCGTACAGCTCGCCGAGGAGTCGTTCGCAGGCGGCACCGATCTCCGCGGTCAGCCACCGCGCGGCCTGGAGCAGCACGGCCAGCGGCGCGGCGAGGGCATCGAGCACCCCCGCGCCGACGGTCACGCTGAGATCCCGGGTGGTCTCCTCGTACACCACGGTCCGGCCGGCGTACATCTGACCGGCCTGCCGGGTGGCGGGCCGGCCGGTGACCTCGGTGAACTCCGCGTTCAGCGCCTCCAGTGCGGCGCCCAACCGGTCCGGGTCGCCGGCCGCCGCGGCGACGTCGTCGCGGCGCGCACAGAGCCGATCGAAGCCGTCGATCACCTCGGCGCGCAGGTCGGCCGCGCCGATCGCGTCCAGCCGCTCCCGCAGCACCTGCTCGGCCCGGGGGCTGATCGGCAGACCGGCGTCCCAGGTCAGCAGGCCACGCTCGACCAGTCGGTCGAGCAGCAGGTACGCGTCGGCGGCGGAGCGCAGGCCGGCGTCGCCGTCGGCGAGGATCCCCTCGACCAGCCGCAGTGCCGACGTACGCCCGTCGCAGCCGGCCAGCAGCCGGGCCTCCAGCGTGGACAGCTCCACCGGGGGGTGCAGCGGCCGGTGCAGCCGCCGGCCCTCCACCGTCAGGTGCGGCGCCAGCGCCGGCGCCCACCAGCGACGCACGTCCAGGTCGTCGGCGAGCCGATCGGCGTACGCGATCAACGCCCACGCCTCGAAGCGCACCAACCGGCCCGACAGCAGCCCCGGCCCCGGCCGCAGCCGGGTCGGCTCCTCAGCGGGATCGAGGACGCCCCAGCAGACCGGGCCGAAGAAGCCGATCGTCTCGGCCTTGCCGCAGTAGCGCTGCCAGTAGCGCAGCAGGCTTAGCTCGCGCCGGCGCCGCCAGTGGTTGCGCACCGACGGATCGGTACGCAGCAACCCGTCCAGGGCGGTCACCATGGCCGGGTTCTGCCAGGTGACCGCCTCGCGCAACAGCGGGTCGGCGGCGATCTCGCCGGCGGTCACCGAGGCCCCGGCCAGGGCCTCGGCGAACGTCTTGTCGAAAAGGTCTGCGGTGTCCTCGCCGGCCAGCAGCGCGTCCGCGGCGGCGGCGGCCTCCGGGGCGGCGAAGGCGGCCAGGCCGTCGGCCGGAAAGCCGGCGGTACGCAGCACCACGTCGCGCCAGACCGACCAGCCCGTCGTGCCAAGGGGCAACAGGTGGTTCATCGAATCAGCTCCGGCTTGTCGGTGTCCACGATGTGCAGTCGTAGTTCGCTGAAGTAGCGCCGGCCCGCCGCGTCGGGCACCCAGGCGTCCTGCGGGGTGGGCAGCATCTCGCTGACCACCAGCGTCGTGGCGTCTCCGCCGTCCCGGCCGGCCGCCCGCACCATCGCGCAGAACATCGTGGCGAAGGCGGGACTGCTCAGGTCGACGAAGCAGGGCTTGGTCTCGGTGCCGAGCTTGACGTACACCTGCTCCGGCAGGCCCAGCCGGCGCCGCCAGTCCCGCACGGCCAGGAAGCGGGCCCGCTCCCCGGTCACCGCGCCCACGCCGCACGCGCCGACCGTGGTCCGCCAGGTCTGCCGCGCCACCACCAGCCGGTCCAGGGTGATCCGCGGGGTGTACGGCGCGGCGGCGACCAGTTTGAAGCCGTCGACCGTGTGTGTGCTGAGCAGCCCGGCGCAGACCTCGGTCAGCGACCAACGCTGCCCGTCGGCGGCGGCGACCACCAGCCGACCCGCCTCGTCGTGCACGGTCAGCGCCACGGTGGGCAGCACCCGGTCCGGGTCGGCGTTGGGCGCCGGCGCGAACGCCAACTGCCGGTCGGTCGGGCCGATCAGCGCCTCCGCGACCCGGCTCGTGCGCCGCGGCCAGTCGGTCGGGAAGAGCAGCCGGATCCGGTGCGGACCGAGGTCGGCGGCCAGCGCGTCGCGCAGCCGCTCCGCGTCCGGGTGCGACGGGGTCAACGCCTGGCAGTCGAACGACGGCCAGGCGGCGTGCAGCTCGCCGAGCACCACGGTGTAGTCGCCCCGGGCCAGCGCTGCCGCGTCGGCCGCGCAGATCTGCAGGTCGGGGCTGTGCAGCCGGGCGTTGGACCAGTCCGTCCGCACGGCCGGGAAGGCCTCGTCGACCCGGGCGGCCAGGTTCGCCACGTCGAGACGCACCTCGGTGGTGCCGGGAGGCTGCCGATCCAGCTCGAACAGCTCCGCCCAGCGGGCGGCGAACTGAGCGGCGACCGCGTCCACCGGGCGCTCACGGGTGCCCCAGAACAGCCCCTGGACCAGGAACCACAGGTCGGACAGGGCGACCGGGGCGTCGCCGGCCTCGGCGCGCAGCTCCTCGTACAGCTCCCGGAACACCGCCCCGTACGCGTCCTCGAGCGCGACGGCCAGCCAGCGGGCGGCCCGCAGCAGCACGGCCAGCGGCGCGGCGACGGAGTCCAGCAGCGGCGCTCCGAAGACCACGTCCAGGTCCCGGCTGGTGTCCTCGTAGCAGAGGGTCCGGCCGGCGTACATCTGTCCGGCCCGGCGCTGCGCGGACTGGCCGGTCAGGGCGGTGAACGTCGCGTCGAGCGCGTCGAGGGCCACCCGCAGCCGGTCCGGGTCGCCGGCCGCCGCGGCGACCGCGTCCCGGGCGGCGCAGAGCCGGTCGAAGCCCGCCTGGGCGGCGGCCCGGGCCGGGGCGTCGCCGACGGCGGCGATCCGCTGCCGCAGCACCTCCTCGGCGGCCGGACTGACCGGCAGTTCGGCGTCCCAGGTGACCAGCTCGCGCTGCACCAGCCGGTCCAGCAGCGCGTACCCGTCCTCCGGTCGGCGCAGCCCGATGCTCGGGTCGGTCACCACGTCGCGGGCGGTGCGGTGGCCGTCGGCGGCGGCGAGCAGGGCCGCCTCCACCGGGGACAGCGGGACGGGGGGCCGGCCCGGCCGACGCACCTCCCGGCCGACGAGGCACAGGTGCGGGGCGAGCCGGGGCGCCCACCAACGGCGTACCGCCGGGTCCTGACCGATCCGCTCGGCGTACGCGGTCAGCGCCCAGGACTCGAACCACACCCAGCGGCTGCGGGTCAGCGCGGCGCCGGGGCGCACCTGCGCCGCCACGGGCAGCTCGGGGTCGATGGTGGCCCAGCAGCTCGGCCCGAAGAAGCCGACGGTCTCGTTCTTGCCGCAGTACCGCTGCCAGTACTTGAGCAGCATGCGTTCCCGTTCCCGGCGTCGCACGTTGCGGACGGCGTCGGGGCCGCCCCGGGCCAGGCCGTCGAGGGCGATCAGCGCACTCCGGTTCTGCCAGGTGACCGCCTCGCGCAGCAGCGGGTCGGCGGCCAGCTCGCTCAGCCCCCGGCCGGTGGCGGCGATCGCCTCGGCGAACTCCTTGTCGAACAGGCCGGCACCGGTGCCGGTGGCGAGCAGCTCGTCGGCCGCGGCGGCGGCCTGCGGGGCGGCGAGCATGGTCAAGCCCACGGCGGGGAAGCCAGTGCTGCGCAGGATGGCGTCGCGCCACACCGACCAGCCGGTGTCGCCCAGCGGTACCCGGTGCCCGTCCGCCGCGGCGCGCGCCGGCCCGCCCGACGTCGGGGTGCGAGCGGCCTTCCGGTCGAGCGCGGCGCGCAGGTCGGCGCGGATCGCCGCGGCCAGCTCGGGCAGCGCGTCGTGCAGGAAGAAGTGCCCGCCGTCCAGCTCGTGCAGTGCGCAGCCGGCGGAGGTGTGCTCCCGCCAGGCGGCACTCTGCTCCCGGGTGACCGCCCGGTCGTCGCGCCCGCTGAACACCACGATCGGCACCGGCAGCGGCTCCTCGGGGCGGTACCGGTAGCCGTCCACCCGCTCGAAGTCGGCGCGCAGCAACGGCAGCAGCAGCTCGACCAGCTCGGGATGCTCCAGCACCTCGGCAGGCAGCCCGCCGCCGGCGCGCAGCCGGCGCAGCAGCTCCTCGTCGTCCACCTGGGACAGCCCGTCGAAGGCGCTGGGCGCGCTGATGTGCGGGGCGCGGGCGCCACCGACGTAGAGCCGCAGGGGCAGCGCGTGCCCGCCTCGGCGCAGCTCGCGGACCACGTCGAAGCCGAGCCGGCCGCCCATCGAGTGGCCGTAGATCGCGTACGGTCCGTCGACCCGCTCGGCGATGGCGGTGGCCACCTCGGCGACCCGGAACCGGGGGGTCTCGTTGATCCGGTTCTCCCGGCCGGGTAACTGCACCGGCAGCACCTCGACGTCCGGGCCGAAACAGCTCGGGAAGTGCCGGAAGGCGCTGGCGCCAGCACCGGCGTAGGGCAGGCAGAACAATTGCACCGGTGCCGGATCGCGGCTGCCGGCGGAGAGGAACCAGGTCACCGCACGCCTTTCTGAGGAGGATCGATCCAGTACCGCCGCCGCTGGAAGGGGTAGGTGGGCAGCGAGGTGCGTCGGATGGCGTCGGCCGGCTGCAGGGCCGTCCAGTCCAGGTGTTGGCCCGCCACCCAGCTGGCGGCCAGTTCGCGTAGCGCGCCGGGCGGGCCGGCGACCCGGGTGTCGGTGCGGAGCAGCTCGTCCAGCGCGGCGACCGCGCCGGCCGCGTCGATGGCGACCACCGCCGCCCGGCAGCCGAACTCGCGCCGGCCCAGCGCCAGCGTCGCGGCGACGTCGGCGAGGGTGGGTGCCGTGCCGGCCAGGTGCCGCCGCAGCCGACCGAGCGCCGCCCGCAACGCCACCGGGGTACGCGCCGAGACCGGTAGCAGGTGCGCGCCGGGCGCCCCGGGGTCCGGTGGCTCCACCGGAGGTGGCTGCTCCACCACGACGTGCGCGTTGGTGCCGCCCAGCCCGAACGAGCTGACCCCGGCGACCCGGCGCGGCGCGTCCGGCCAGTCCCGCACCTTCGTCGGCACGTAGAACGGGCCGGCGGCCAGGTCGATCTCCGGGTGCGGCCGGGTGAAGTGCAGGTTCGGCGGGATGACACCGTGCTGCACGGCGAGCACCGCCTTGATCAGCCCGGCGATGCCGGCCGCGGCGTCGAGGTGGCCGATGCTGGTCTTCACCGAGCCGAGCGCGCAGGTCTCGGCCGGCGCGGTGCCCTCGTACACCTCGTGCAGCGCGGCCACCTCGATGGCGTCGCCGAGCGGCGTACCGCTGCCGTGCGCCTCGATGAGGCGGACCTCGCCGGGGGTCACCTCGGCGGCGGCGAGCGCGCCGGCCACCGCGGCGGCCTGCCCGGCCGGGCCGGGCACGGCGAAGCCGGCCCGGTCGGCACCGTCGTTGGTGACGGCCCAGCCGGGCAGGATCGCGAGGACCCGGTCGCCGTCGGCGCGCGCGTCGGCGAGGCGGCGCAGCGCCACCACTCCCGCGCCGGAGCCGAAGCCGGCACCCTGGGCGGCCTCGTCGAACGCCCGGCAGCGGCCGTCGGGGGAGGCGAGCCCGCCGGGGGTGTGCCGGTGTCGGGGCCAGGTGACGCTCACGCCGCCGGCCAGGGCGAGGTCGCACTGGTAGTCGGCGAGGCTCTGCGCCGCGAGACAGACCGCGACCAGCGAGCTGGAGCAGGCGCTCTGCACCGCCACCGCCGGCCCGGTCAACCCCAGCCGGTACGCGACCTGCCCGGGCAGGTGGTCGGTGAGCTGCCGACCGACCAGCCGGGCCTCCCAGTCGTCCGGGTCGACGTCGCCGACCACGGCCGGGTTGTCCATCAGGTGGAACAGGAAGTAGCGGTTGACGGAGGTGGCGGCGTACACGCCGACCAGACCGGGGAAGCGGTCCGGGTCGTGACCGGCGTCCTCCAACGCCTCCCAGGCGGTCTCCAGGAACAGCCGGTGCTGCGGGTCGGTGCGGGCGGCCTCCTGGTCGCCGAACGAGAAGAACTCCGCGTCGAAGTCGGCGACCCCGTCGAGTCGGCCGGTGGCCTTGACGTGCCGGGGATCGGCGCGCAGGCCGGGGCCGACGCCCAACGCGGCCAGCTCGTCGTCGCTGTGGTCGTGGATGGCGTCCACGCCGGCGCACAGGTTCCACCAGAACGTCGCCGCGTCCGGCGCGCCGGGGAACCGGCCGGCGAGACCGACGACCGCGATCTCGTCCCCGGTGTAGTCGCGCGCGCCGACCGAGGCGGCGGGCGGGCCGGCCGGAGCCGGCGGCACGACGGCCGACGTCGAAACGGCGGCGGTCGACACGGCGGGGTTCGACCTCGACACGGCGGCGGTCGACACGGCAGGGTTCGACACGGCGATCGGGGCGGGCATCGGTGGGGTGGCCTGCGCGGGCGGGTCGACCAGCCGGGCCTGGGCGGCGACCGTCGGATGGTCGAAGAGCCGCAGCAGCGGCACCCCGACGCCGAACCGTTCGGCCAACCGCTGCTGCACCTGGCCGAGCAGCAACGACTGCCCGCCGACGTCGAAGAAGCTGTCGGTACGGCCGACCGCGTCCCGGCCGAGCACGTCGCACCAGATGTCGTGCACGACCCGCTCGGTCGGCGTGGCCGGACGGTCCGAGACCGGTACGGCCCAGGCCGGGTCGGGCAGCGCCCGCTCGTCGACCTTCCCGCTGACGGTCAGCGGGAACTCGGCGACCGGCACGACGGCGCGGGGCAACGCGTAGTCGGGTAGCTGGCGGGTCAGGGCAGCCCGCAGCGCGGCCGGGTCGGGTGACGCACCGGCCGGCCGGACGTACGCCAGCAGTTCGCCGCCGCGGGCGACGGCGCGTACCTCGGCGACGCCCGGCTCGGCGGCGAGCACCGCCTCGATCTCGGTCAGCTCGACCCGGAAGCCGCGGACCTTGACCTGCCGGTCGAGCCGGCCGAGACAGCGCAGCTCGCCGGTGGGCAGCAGCTCGCCGAGGTCGCCGGTGCGGTACGCGGGCACGCCGTCGGGGTCACGGCCGAAGGTGTCGCTGCTCTGGCCGAGGTAGCCGGGCGCGAGGTGCGGGCTGCGGACCACGATCTCGCCGTCCGGTGCCAGCCGCAGCGCGTACCCGGGCAGTGCCGTGCCGATCGGCAGCGGGCCGGTGGCAGTCGGGTCGACGTCGGCCAGCGGCAGCACGTGCCGGGCGGCGAACGTCATCTCGGTGGCCCCGTAGCCGTTGACGAGGACGCAGTCCGGGGCGAAGCGTCCCCGGGCGCGGGCGGCGTCGGCGTAGGTGGCCTGCTCACCTCCGAGCAGCAGCACCCGGACCCGGTCGAGCCGGTCGACGCCGGGGGCGTCCAGCAGGTGCCGGTAGACGGTCGGGGTGGAGTGGTAGATCGTGACGCCGTGCCGGGCCAGCTGCTCGACGGCGTACGCCAGGCCGTGCCGGCGCAGGTCGACCGGGACGACGGCGGCGCCGGTGAGCAGCGCCGGGTACAGGTCGGGGATGGCCGCGTCGAAGCTGAACGAGGCGAGCAGGCTGAGCCGGTCGTCCGGACGCAGGGCGAGCGTGGCGATCTGGTTGTCCACCACGTGCGTGAGGTTGCGGTGGGTCTGCCCGACGGCCTTGGGTCGGCCGGTGGAGCCCGAGGTGAACAGCACGTACGCGAGGGCGTCCGGGTCGACGGGCACCGGTCGCAGCGGTGCGGGTCGTACGTCGACGGCGGGGACGATCCGCAGGCCGGGACGGTCGGCGGCGAGGCGTCGGGCGAGTTCGGTGTGTTCGCCGCCGCAGAGCAGGGTGGTGACGTCGGCGCCGTCGAGCAGGTGGCGCAGCCGCTGCTCCGGGAAGCCGGGGTCGAGCGGCACGTAGGTGGCGCCTGCGGCGAGCGTGCCGAGGATGGCCGCGATGGTGCCGCCTCCGTGGGCGGTCAGCAGGCCGATCCGGTCGCCGGGCCGTACGCCGGCCGCGGCCAGCAGGTCGGCGTGCCCTCCGGCGAGACCGGCGAGGGTGGCGTAGTCGAGTGGATCGGTGTCGCCGAGCACGGCGGAGCGGTCGCCACCGCGGGCGGCGGACTCGCCGAAACGGTGGACCAGGGTCGAGGTCTTCATCTCAGAACGCGTACAAAGATCCACTATGGACGGACGCGCAGCGATGGACAGCGGTGATCATTCATCCCCCCCAGGACTTCACAATGGAAGGAGCATAGGGTTCGATGAGTGACGCGATAGATCATTGACTAGAGTCGACCCGAAGGGTCTACCGAAGGCTCCGACGAGGGACGGCGAACATCGTCCGATCATCCCCCTGGCGCGGCGCTTGATTTTCGCCTAAAGCGGCCAGCCGCAACCATTCTTCCGGCTCCGTACCATTTGCGTTAAGGAATTTCCCGGCCGAAAGCGCCTCGTCCGAATGGCGACATCGAAGCGTTCAGTCCCCGACAACGGGCGGAACGGCAGGGGTCACGCCGCCATCCGGATCGCGCGACAGGCCGTCCACCATCTGCCGGAACTCGCGCACCGTGACGGCCTCGCGCAGGGTCGCGAAGACCGCCCCGGTGCCGGCTCGGGCGGTCGCCTCGTCGACACCGGCCCGCTCGCCGACCCGCCGCAGGAACTCGGCCGGCCCCGGAGCCGGCGGCACCGATCGGGCCGCGCTCCGACCCGCGCCGCCGAGGTAGCCGTCCACCTCGTCGGGGAGGTGCCCGGCGAGGTCGGTGGCCGAGCCACCGGTCACCCGTTCGGCCATCGTCTGGAGAACGGCGCGCGCCACCACGGCGGCCTGCTCGGGCGGCAGCCCGGAGCGCCGGGACACCGCGTCGATGAAGCGGGGGAACCGCACACCGTCCTCCTGTCCACCACGGGTCGCGCGCTTACCCGGGCAGGCGGTCGGCAAACGGCGGTGCGGTCAGCGCAGTAGGCCGGTGGCCCGCAGGTGGTCGAAGATGATCTGGTCGACCGGGGAGGTGCGGTGCCGGTCGGCGTACTCCAGCCAGGCCGTCTCGGCGATCTCGTTCGCCGGGCGCAGGCGCCCCTCGTACCCGGCCCGGTAGCAGGTCATCCGCACGGTGACGCCGGCCGCGTGCCCGTGCGCCTGAGCCGTGAACGTGCCCAGGTGCACGGCGTCGCGCACGTCCACCTCGACGCTCAGCTCCTCGTCGATCTCCAGGCGCAGCGTCTGCAGGTCGGTCTCCCCCGGCTCGCGCTTGCCACCCGGCAGATACCACACGTCCTTGCCCCGCGACCGGGTGCTCAGCACCCGTCCGTCCTCGATGAGGATCCAGGCCACCTTGTCGATCTCGGACACGCCACCCTCCCGCCCGCGCAGAGCGGGCACGCTACCACCCGACGCCCGCCCGGAGCCCACTCAGTCGGCCAGCAGGTCGAGCAGCAGCGCCGCGGTCCACCCGAACGCCGGTGAGCCCAGCCCGACGCCGGTGTCCGGGTGGAAGTACTCGTGGCAGCCGGCACCGGCCACCAGTCCGATCATCGACCGGCGCAGCCCGGCCGCCAGCTCCGGGTGCCCGTGCACGGCGAGCCCGCGACGCACCAGCCAGCCGATGTTCAGCCAGCTCGGCCCCCGCCAGTAACGCAGCGGCTCGAAGTCCGCTGCGGTGCGGTCGTGGCTGGGCAGCGGCCGGTCCATCCGCCGGGCCACCCCGAAGCGCGCCGACGTCGCCTCGACGACCACCGCGTCGACCTGCCGGGCCGGCAGGTCGGGCAGGATCAGCGGCGTCAACCCGAGCACCGTCCGGGCACCGACCAGCCGGCCGGTGCGCAGGTCACGCGGCTGGAACGTGCCGGTGCCCGGGTCGTACAGCCGGCGGACGAGGGCGTCGGTGATCCGGGCCGCCCGGGCGCGGTGCGGGCCCGGGTCGGCGCCGATGAGCGCGGCGATCTCCGCGAGGGCGTGTTCGGCAGCGCCGAACGCCGCGTTGAACAGCGGGCACTCCACCAGGAACGGATGGCCGTCGGCGAGGCGCCGGTCGGCGTAGCCGTGGTCGCGGTAGGCGTCGACGATCGCCAGGTAGCGCGCGTAGTCCAGGTCCGTGGGGCGGTGCGCGGCGTCGGCGTGCGCGGTGTCGTGCCGGCGGTACGCGCGCATCACCGCTGCCTCGGCCCGGACCGCGGCCATCGGCTCGTCCCAGGCGGGGCTGTTGTCCAGCCCGGACTCCCACGGGTGCACGATGCAGACCAGGCCATCGCCGGCCACGTCCCGCCGCTCGGCCAGGTAGCGCTGCTGGGCCACCAACGCCGGATAGAGCCGGCCCAGCGCGGCCCGGCCGGCCTGCCCGGGTGCGCGCCGGTACGCCAGCCACGCCGCGAGCGCGTGCACCGGCGGCTGGACCAGGCCGGACGTGTCCACGGCCGGAGCGCCCTCCGCGTCCGCCGAGCGCCACAGATCCGGCCCCGGGAAGTACGCGCCGACCCGCAGCGCCGGGTTGAACACGATGTGTGGCACCCGCCCGTCGGCCCACTGCGCCCGGAACAGGCTCGCCAACTCCTGCCAGGCCCGTTCGGGGCGGACCTGGGCCAGCCCGACCGCGATGAACGCGGAGTCCCAACTCCACTGGTGCGGGTAGAGCGTGCGCGACGGCACGGTGTGGTCGTGCTCCCAGTTGGCGTCGAGCGTGTCGACCGCGAGCTGGCGCAGCCCGGCCGGGTCGGCGGGACCACCGGCACGGGCCACCGTGGTCCCGCCGACGCGTGTCGGCCCGGCGTCGGCGCTCACGCGGCGGCCCGCCGGGGCAGCGCGTGCCGCAGCACCGTGGCGGCCTCCTGCAGGGCTCGGACCGGGTCGCCGCGCAGCCGGCACTCCAGGGCCAGCCAGCCCTGGTAGTCCAGCTCCAGCAGGGTGCGCATCAGTGCCGGCCAGTCGAGGTGCCCGGCGCCCGGCTGGAAGCGGTTGGAGTCGCTGACCTGCACGTGCCCGAGGTACGGCGCGGCGGCGCGCAACGCCCGGTGCACGTCGTCCTCCTCAATGTTCATGTGGAAGGTGTCGGCGACCACCCGCACCGAGGGCAGTCCGAGTGCGGCGCACAGCGCGACCGCCTCGTCGAGGCGGTTGACCATGTGGTCCTCGTACCGGTTGAGGGGTTCCAGAAAGAGGGTGACGCCCTCGGCCTGGGCGTGATCGCCCAGCTCGCCGAGGGCGTCGAGGAGGACCTGCCGGTCGCCGGCCGGCGGGCGCGGCGGCTCGAACGGTGGCAGCCGCCGGGAGAACATCCCCCAGGCCGCCGGTGTCATCACCCCGACGCCGCCCAGCTCGGCGATGACGGAGAGTTGGGAGCGGAGGTTACGGACGGCGTCGGCGGACCGGTCCGGGTCGAAGTCGCCGATGAAGTGGCCCATCTCGACGCAGACGGTGGGCATCACCACCCCGGCGGCGCGGGCCCGGCGCAGCTCGGGCAACCGGCGGGCGAACGCGAGGTCACCGCGACCGCGCAGCTCGATCCCCTGGTAACCGAGGGCGGCGGCGAGGGCGTACTTCTGGATCAGGTTGGCGCCCGGCAGGAGTTGTTCCTGGCAGGCCAGCGCGATGGTGGTCATCTAGAACCTCAACACCACTTGGAGGACGTCACCGGCGCCGCGGTCGAGCAGCGCGAGGGCGTCGGCGACCGCGCTGGCGTCGACGATGTGGCTGACCAGCGGCAACGGGTCGACGCTGCGCTCAGCCACCAGGTCCATGAAGGTCTGCGCGACCCGGTCTCCGGTCCACCGGCCGGCCATGCTCGGCGCGGGGGTGGGCCCGGAGACCTGGGCGGCCACCAACTGGATGCGGTTGTGGTGGAACTCCTCGCCGAGGCCGAGTGCGTCGGCCTGGCCCTGGTAGAAGCCGGCGGCCACGACCCGACCGGCGTGTGCGGTGGACCGGATCGCCTCGTGCAGCGCCGGGTACGCCCCGGACAGCTCCAGGCAGACGTCCGCGCCCCGGCCACCGGTGGCACCGCGCAGCACGGCGGCGGCCGACTCGGCGGAGACGTCCACGGTGGATCGGGCGCCGTAGCGGGCGGCGTGCTCCAGCCGGCCGGGCATCCGGTCGACGGCCACCACCCGGGCACCGGAGAGCACCGCGAGCCGGGTGGCGAGCAGCCCGATGACGCCCTGCCCGAAGACGCCGACCCAGTCGCCGAGGTGCAGGTCACCGGCGAGCACGGCGGTCAGGGCGATGGCGCCGGGCCGGGCGAAGACCGCGACGAGCGGGTCCAGCCCGGCGGGCAGCGGACGGACCGTGTCGGCGGCGAGCACCGCCTCGGCCCGGTGACCCCAGATGCCCCAGACGAGCTGCCCCGGATGCCGGTCGGCCACGTCGGGCGCGACCTCGATGACCTCGCCGACCTCCTCGTAGCCGAAGCCGATCAGCGGGTAGGGCACCGGCGTCTGGCGGGGGACGAACATCCGGGCGGCGTCGTCCCAGTCCTTGCTGAGTCGGGGGTTGCTGCCCCGGTAGAGGGTCAGCTCGGTGCCGGCGGAGATGCCCGAGTAGCAGGTGCGGACCCGGACCTGGCCGGGGCCGAGCGGATCCGACGGGCAGGGCTCGAGGCTGATCCGTCGAGGCCCGGCGAGAGAGACCACCCAGTTGCCCATGTGTCACATCCCGGTAGCACCGGGCTCCAGGATAGACACAAAATCGCAATATGTCTTGTTATTGATCTATCGAAGGTGTTGAATCCGGCATGTACCCTTCGAGAGGAGTGCCACCGATGTCAGCACCTCCGAGGCGGATACTCGCCACCACCCTGATCATGACACTGGCAGCGTCCACCCTGCTGGCCTGCGGAGATGACGGATCCGACAGCAACAGCAAAAAGATCACCGTTTGGAGTCTGGAGGACGTCGCCGACCGCGTCACCGCCACCAAGGCGATCATCGCCGACTTCACCGCCAAGACCGGAATCCAGGTCGACCTCGTGACCGTCAACGAGGACCAGTTCCCCTCGCTGATCGCCGCCAACGCCGCCGCCGGCGAGCTGCCCGACGTGGTCGGCTCGGTCTCCCTGGCCGGCATCCGTACGCTCGCCGGCAACGAGCTGCTGCACGCCTCGGCGAACGCGGAGGTCGTCGACAAGCTGGGCAAGCAGACGTTCTCCCCCCGCGCGCTGGAGCTGACCTCCGACGACGGCAAACAGCTCTCCGTGCCCAGCGACGGGTGGGGGCAGCTGCTCGTCTACCGCAAGGACCTGTTCGCCGCAGCCGGCCTGCCGGTCCCCGACACGTACGAACGGATCACCGACGCCGCGGCGAAGCTGAACACCGGCGGCGTCGCCGGGATCACCGCGGCGACCAGCCCGAGCGACGTGTTCACCCAGCAGACCTTCGAGCATCTGGCGCTGGCCAACGGCTGCCAGCTCACCGGCGACGACGGGGCGGTCACCCTCGACTCACCGCAGTGCGTCGAGGCGTTCCGCTTCTACGGCGATCTGATCCGCACCAGTTCGGTGAAGGGCGCACAGGACGTCGACACCACCCGGGCCACCTACTTCGCCGGCAAGGCGGCCATGGTGATCTGGTCGCCGTTCATCCTCGACGAGCTGGCCGGGCTGCGCAACGACGCCAAGCCGACCTGCCCGCAGTGCCAGGCCGACCCGTCGTTCCTCGCGAAGAACAGCGGGTTCGTCACCGCGATCAAGGGCCCGAACGGCACCGAACCGGCGCAGTACGGCGAGATCAGCTCGTGGGCCGTGCTGGACGGCGCGGCGGCCGACCCGGCGAAGTCCTTCGTGGAGTACATGCTCGGCGACGGCTACCCGCGCTGGTTCGGGATATCCCCGGAGGGCCGCTTCCCGGTACGCAAGGGCACCCCGGCCGAGCCCGAGGCGTACCTCAACGCCTGGAACACCAGCCAGGCCGGCGTCGACGCCAAGAAGCCTCTCGCCGACGTGTACGGCGACGAGGTGCTGGCCACGCTGCGCCGCAGCCCGGACACCTTCCAACGCTGGGGGCTCAGCCAGGGGCAGGGCAAGCTGGTCGGCGCGATGCTCGGCGAACTGCCGGTGCCCAAGGTGCTGGCCGACCTCATCGCCGGCAAGTCCGACGCGGCAGCCGCCGCCGGTCGGGCCAAGAAGGACGTCGACGCCATTAAGCAGGGCGTCAATTGACCACCACCGCGCCCGG
The DNA here is from genome assembly GCF_029626045.1 of Micromonospora sp. WMMD710. Classification (NCBI taxonomy): domain Bacteria; kingdom Bacillati; phylum Actinomycetota; class Actinomycetes; order Micromonosporales; family Micromonosporaceae; genus Micromonospora; species Micromonospora sp. WMMD710. The sequence continues at coordinate 2,376,619 of NZ_JARUBD010000001.1, forward strand.
CCCCGGCCGCTCCCCCACCCGGGAGCGGCCGGCGCCGCCACGGCGCCGACCACTGACGCTGCGCCGCCGTGAGTCCCGTGCCGGGCTCGCGCTGGTCGCACCGACCCTGCTCGTCACCATCGCGGTCATCGGCATCCCGATCGTGTGGACCGTGCTGCTCGCCTTTCAGCGGGTCCGGCTCGCCACACTGCGCAAGACCGGCCTGTTCGGCGAGTTCACCATGGACAACATCGACCGGGTGCTGCACACCCCCGGCTTCGCCGAGACGCTGTGGGTCACGTTGATCTACAGCATCGGCGGCACGGTCGGGTCGATCCTGCTCGGCCTGGTCGCCGCCCTGGTCGTCCGCCGGCCGTTCCGGGGCCGCACCCTGGTCCGGGCGTCCATGCTGCTGCCGTACGTGGCACCGGTGGTCGCGGTGACCTTCGTCTGGCAGGTGATGCTCGACCCGCAGCTCGGCATCGTCAACGAGTGGGGCCAACGCCTGCTGGGCTGGGACGCCCCGGTGCCGTTCCTCACCCAGGAGTCCACCGCGCTGGCCACGGTCATCGTGTTCGAGGCGTGGCGGTACTTCCCGTTCGCGTTCCTGTTCCTGCTGGCCCGGCTCCAGGCGGTGCCCGGCGAGTTGGAGGAGGCCGCCCGGGTCGACGGCGCGACCCAGACCCAACGGTTCCGGCACATCCTGCTGCCGCAACTGCTGCCGGTCATCGCCCTGCTGGGCGTGCTGCGCTTCATCATGACCTTCAACAAGTTCGACGACGTCTACCTGCTCACCGGTGGCGCGGCCGGCACCGAGGTGGTCAGCGTGCGGGTGTACGACTTCCTCACCGCGCGTACCGACATCGGCGCGGCGGCCGCGCAGGCGGTCGTGCTGGCCGTCGTCCTCATCGTGTTCATGCTGATCTATCTGCGCTTCTTCGGACGAAGGGTCGGCTGATGGATCGGGACGTCGTCGAGACGGTGAGCCTGCGTTGGCTGCGCCGCCTGGTGATCGCCGCGTTCCTGGTGGTCACCGTCTTTCCCTTCTACTACATGCTGATGCTCTCGGTGCGCCCCATCGAGCGGCTGCTGCTCGACCCCGGCGCGCTCGTGGTGGCCTTCGGCGAGCTCACCGTCGCCACGTACGCCGAGGTGCTGAAGGCCACCGACGACGGCGGCCAGGGTTTCCTCACCTTCATCCGCAACAGCGGGCTGGTGGCCGTCGCGGCGACCGTGCTCACCCTGGTGGTGGCGATCCCCGGCGCGTACGCGGTGGCCCGGCTGCGGTTCTTCGGCCGTCGGCAGGTGGACTTCCTGTTCCTGGCGGTCTACCTGTTCCCGTCGATCGTCATCGCGATCCCGCTGTTCGTGGTCTTCACCCGGGCCGGGCTGCGCGGCTCCCTGTTCGGTCTGGTGCTGGTCTACATCTCGCAGACGTTGCCGGTCTCGGTCTACATGCTGAAGAACTACTTCGAGACCATCCCGGTCAGTCTGGAAGAGTCCGCCGCCATCGACGGCGCCGGACGGCTCGGCATCATCCGCCGCGTCAGCCTGCCCCTGGCCATGCCGTCGATCATGGCGGTCGCGCTCTACGACTTCATGATCGCCTGGAACGAGTTCCTCTTCGCGCTGCTGTTCCTGGTCGACAAACCCGACCGGTGGACGGTGTCGCTGGGGTTGTCCCTGCTCGCCGACGGGGTGGAGGTGCCCAAGACGGTGCTGATGGCCGGGTCGGTCGTCCTCACCCTGCCCATCGTGATCCTCTTCTTCGCCAGTGAACGGCTGCTCACCGAGGGGCTGACCAGCGGCGCGGAGAAGGGCTGAGCGACGGCGTACGGGCGCTGGGGCGGCGGGCCGCCGCCCAGCGCCCCACCGTTCCTTGATCGGTGGCAGCTGAGCGACTCGACACGCCGGGCACCGCCCCGCTGAGCTGCCACCGATCGGTGCGCCCGACCGGCCTCACCCGTCGCGCCCCGTCCGGCGCGGTTACCGTGGCCGTATGGCCAACCCGACCCGCTGGGCGACCGACACCGGTCCGGAGCACTCGCAGTGGTACATCGACCGGTTCCGCAAGCTCGCCGCCGAGGGTGCGGACCTGGCCGGCGAGGCCCGTCTGGTGGACACCCTGGTCGCGCCGGGGTCGCGGATCCTCGACGCCGGCAGCGGCACCGGCCGGGTCGGCGCCGCGCTGGCCCAACGCGGGCACACCGTGATCGGGGTGGACGCCGACCCCGCGCTGGTGGAGGCCGCCCGCGCCGATCATCCCGGCCCGCGCTGGCTGGTCGCCGACCTGGCCGAGTTGGACCTGCCGGCGATGGGCGAGGCGGAGCCGTTCGACGCCGCCGTGCTCGCCGGCAACGTCCTCGCGTTCGTCGCGGCCGGCACCGAGCCGGAGGTGCTGCGCCGGCTGGCCGGGCACCTGCGCCCGGACGGCGTCCTGGCGGTCGGCTTCGGCACCGAGCGCGGGTACCCGCTGACCGCGTTCGACGCCGACGCGGTCGCCGCCGGCCTGCGCCTGGAACACCGCTTCGCCACCTGGGACCTGCGTCCGTGGCGGGACGACGCGGCCTTCGCGGTCAGCGTCCTGCGCCGCCCGGCCGACTGACCCGCCACGTCCTCACCCGGGGGCGGCGACGGCCCGCGCGGCGGCCGGATCCAGGGTCGCACCGGCCGGCACGAGGCTCACCAGGCCGGCCGGCAGCCGCACCGGACGCACACCGCGGTAGCCGAGCATGGTGAGCACACCGCGGTCGGCCAGCACGTACCGCCGGCCCAGGTCGGTCACCACGGACACCGCGCCGCCGGACGCACCCGGCGCCGCGGCGGCCTCGACCACCGCGCCGCGACCCGGCTCCACCACCACGTGGTCGGCCAGGACCGCGCCGCCGGCCGGCGCGGTCCGTGGCACGGCCGCCAGGTCCGGCAGCGGTACGCCCCACCGCACCTCGCCCACCCCGCCGTCGTCGCCGACGCGCGTGCACAGGCCCGCGCCATCGGCCGCCGCGAGGCGGGGCGGGGCCGTCGGTGGGGCCGTCGGCCCGCTCGGAGCCAGGTCGGGCACCGTGGGAAGCGCGGCGAACTGACCGAGTGTCATGGGCGCGGGCTCGCCCTGCGCGGTGCTGGCCAGCAACAGCCCGGCCTGCAACTCGGTGATCCCGGCCAGCCCGGCGTCGAGCACCACCGCGTACTGCCGGCCGCCGCCGGAGTTGCGCACGAGGTAGACCTGACCGACCGTGGCACCCGGCACCCGGGTGCTGGGTCTGCCCAGGTCGGGCAGGGCGAGCGGGGCCAGGTCGACGCCCGCGGGCAACGAGTTGAGCAGCGCGGGCGCCACCGGCACCGCGCGCGTGCGGGTGGTGGCCAGGGCCGCCAGCACCCGGTTGGGATCGCGGATCAGATAGCGCCGCTGGTGCCAGACCAGGTGCAGCCCACCGTCGGGATGACGCAGCAGCAGCGCGTCCTCGCCCAGCGGCTGCCCGCCGCCGGGTTCGGCGCCGATCAACAACGCGGAGTGGGGCTCCGCACCGCCCGCGCCGGCCGGGACCGCCGAGCACACCGTCCACGCCGTGGTCGCGAGGCGGCCCGGAGCTGGCAGCGAGTCCGGGGCGTCGGCGATGCCCAGCGGCAGACCGCGCGGCACGCCGTCGATCGAGCGTCGGGAGACGAGCACGGTCTTCGCGGAGTCCGCGCCGACGATCAGCAGCGCCGAGGCGTAGTTGAGCACCGGGTGCAGCTTCTCCTCGCGGTAGACGAACCGGGCGCCGGACTCCTTCTCCACGATCACCGCGCCCGGGTCACGCCACCCCTTGCCGCCGCCGGCGAACAGGCCGTAGAGCGCGAAGCCACCCAACCCGATCGCCGCGACCAGGACGCTGGCCAGGCCGGCGCCCGCCAGCCGCCGAAACGGCGACTGCGCGGGGTCGGTCTCGCGCATGACCAGGGCGGCGACCGCCCGCTGGACGCTGAACTGGTAGGAGTGCAGCTGGTCCTGCCGCGACGGCATGAGGTCCCTTCCCGCTGGATCGGCCGGGCACAGGATATGCGTTGCGTCGATGTCCCGTGGACCCTGCGTGGCCGGGCCGATCCCGACGGGTACCATCCGGGGACGAATCCGGCGGCGAGAGGGCACCGTGGGCGCGCGTTTCGAAGAGCTGGCCTGGCGGGAAACTCCGATCGGCGAGATCAGCCTGCGCCGGCGTCTCGACCCGGCGCTCCAGGTCGAGGTGTACGAGGTCAAGCTCGACGACGAGTACCTGATGTCCAGCCTCTTCCCGGTCGCGGAGATCGAGCTGGCCCGACTGGGCCTCGCCGAGCTGGCCGGCGACGCCCTGGACGTGGTGGTCGGCGGCCTCGGCCTGGGCTACACGGCCAAGGCCGCGCTGGACGACCCGAGGGTACGGTCGTTGCTGGTGGTCGAGGCGATCGAGGATGTCATCGACTGGCACCGGCGAGGGCTGTTGCCGTTCACCGCTGGGCTCGCGGAGGATCCGCGGACCCGGTTCGTCCGGGCCGACTTCTTCGCGGCGGTCGCCGGCGACACCGGCTTCGACGCCGACGCGCCCGGCCGGCGGTTCGACGCCGTACTGCTCGACGTCGACCACTCCCCGCGCAACGTGTTGCACCCCAGCCACGCCTCCTTCTACACGCCGGTCGGGCTGCGCCGGCTGGCCGCGCTCCTGCGCCCGGAGGGCGTCTTCGCGCTGTGGTCGGACGATCCGCCGGACGCCGAGTTCACCGCGACCCTCAGCCAGGTGTTCACGACGGCGCAGGCCCACGTGGTCCCGTTCGCCAACCCCCTGACCGGCGGCCAGTCCGCCAACACGGTCTACGTAGCCCGCCCCTAACCTCCCACCCCACCCCACCCCCTCCCCGGCGTCACCCGCCCACGCCTCGCCCGCGCCCCCGCACCGCTCCCCCGCACCCCGCCCGCTCCCCCGCACCGCTCCCCCGCGTCGATCTTGCACATTCTGTCGCCGTTCTGCCCCGTAGGTACCTTCTGTCGGGACAGGAAGTGCAAGATCGGCCGCGGGTCGGGCGAGGCCCGCGTCGATCATGGAGTCGTGGTGGGCAAAATGTTCATCTATGCCCCATTTGTGAGGCACCACAACTCCATGATCGACGCGGGCGAGCGTGGGGCGCGAGGGCGCGTGGGGCGCGAGGGCGCGGGCTTGTGTTTTGGGGGGGCGGGATCGGGAAGGGGAGCCCTGGAGTCGCCGCATCGCGCCGCGGCTGGTCACTGGAGGTTCTGATGCGTGCCATGCTCTGGGTCGTCGGCGTTGTCGCCGGCGTGCTTATCCTGCTCGGGCTGCTCCTCGAAGCGGTCCGTTGGCTCATCATCATCGGGTTGATCGCGCTGGTCGTGGTGATCGTGCTGGGCGTCGTCAAGGGACGGCAGGCGATGCACCACCAGACCCGGCGACGCTGAGGCGCGGGTCGGCTCAGAACCAGTCCGCGCGCATGTCGAGGGCGGTCCGGTCCCGGCTGTCCAACAGGTCGAACTGCGGGCCGGTGCGGGCCAGCTCGACTGTGAGGAAGTAGCGCGCCGCCTGCCGCTTGCCGGCGTGGAACGCGTCCCCGGTGTCCGCCGAGGGCAGCGCCAGCGCCTGCTCCAGCCACATCCACGCCACCACCACGTGCCCGACGGCCTCCAGGTAGACGCTGGCGTTGGCCAGCGCCAGCACCGGGTCACCGTCGGCCCAGAGCCGGCGGGTGACCGCGACCACGCGGTCCACCGCGTCGGTGATCCGGTCGGCCCACTCGTCGGCCTCACCGCCGACCCGCCGGGCCCGCTCGATCGTGTCCCGGATCGTCCCGGTCAGCAGGTCGAGACCTGCGCCGCCGCCCATGGTCATCTTGCGGCCCAGCAGGTCCAGCGCCTGGATGCCGTGGGTGCCCTCGTGGATCGGGTTGAGCCGGTTGTCCCGGTAGTGCTGTTCCACGTCGTGGTCGCGGGTGTAGCCGGCACCGCCGAGCACCTGGATCGCCAGGTCGTTGGCGACCAGGCACCACTGCGACGGCCAACTCTTGGTGATCGGGGTGAGCACCTCCAGCAGCAGGTGCGCCCGTTCACGGTCGGCGTCGGCCGGAGCGGTCTTCTCCTCGTCGAGCAGCCGCGCGCAGTAGAGCACCAGCGCCAGCGCCCCCTCCACGTAGCTCTTCTGGGCCAGCAGCATCCGCCGGACGTCGGGGTGGTCGATGATCGGCACCTGCGGTGCGGCGGGGTCCTTGGCGCCGACCGGCCGGCCCTGCGGCCGTTCCCGGGCGTACGCCAGGCTCTTGAGGTAACCCGTGTAGCCGAGTGCGGTCGCGCCGGCCCCCACGCCGATCCGCGCCTCGTTCATCATGTGGAACATCTGGGCCAGCCCCTGGTGCGCGGCCCCGACGAGGTGGCCCACCGCACCGGGGCGGCCGCCCGGGGTGTGCCCGCCGTCGCCGAAGGTGAGCAGGGTGTTGGTGGTGCCCCGGAAGCCCATCTTGTGGTTGAGCCCGGCCAGCACCACGTCGTTGCGCTCGCCGAGCGACCCGTCCGGGGCCAGTAGCACCTTCGGCACGATGAACAGCGAGATCCCCTTCACCCCGGGCGGGCCGCCGGGGATCCGCGCCAGCACCAGGTGGACGATGTTCTCGGCCAGCTCGTGGTCACCACCGGAGATCCACATTTTGGTGCCGAAGAGCCGGTACGTGCCGTCGTCCTGCGGCTCGGCGCGAGTGGTGATGTCGGCCAGCGAGCTGCCCGCATGCGGCTCGGACAGGCACATGGTGCCGAAGAACCGACCGTCCAGCATGGGCCGGACGTACGCGTCGACCTGTGCGGCGCTGCCGTACGTGAGCAGCAGGTTGGCGTTGCCGAGGGTGAGCATCGGGTACGCGGAGGTGGCCACGTTGGCGGCCTGGAACCAGGCGAAGCAGGCTGCCGCGACGGCGTGGGGCAGTTGCAGGCCGCCGACCGACTCGTCCAGCCCGGCCGTGAGCAGGCCGGTGCCGGCGAAGCTGTCCAGCGCCTCGCGGATCTGGGGGATCAGCCGCACCCGCGGCCCGTCGAAGGTGGGTTCGGTGAGGTCGGCGGCCCGGTTGTGCGGGGCGAACTGTTCGGTGGCCACCCGCTCGGCGAGGTCCAGCGCGTCGTCGAAGGTCTCCCGGGAGTGCTCGGCGTAGCGGGGACGCTCGACGAGGTCAGACACCCGCAGCCAGTCGTACAGCAGGAAGTTCAGGTCGCGGCGGGAGAGCAGGTTGGACGGCACGGTACTCCTCAGCGGGCACGGGGTGTGTCGGTTCCGGGCGGCGGCCCGCGTCGCCACGGCCCATCCTGACGGATCTCTCGGGCGCACACCACCGCCCGCGGAGGCGGTGACGTGTCGTACCGGCCCGCTAGGGTCCCTGGCCGTGACCGCACCCGGAGACGTCGACCCCGAGGTCCTCGACCGGCTGCGCCCGGTCTGCCTCGGGCTGCCGGAGACCTACGAGGAGCCAGCCTGGGTGGGCACCCGCTGGCGGATCCGCAAGCGGACCTTCGCCCACGTGCTCACCGTCGACCCCGCCCGCCAGCCGGCGCACGCGCGCGCCGCCGCGCTGGACCGGCCGTCCTGTCTGCTGATCTTCCGGTCGCCGCCCGACGAGATCGCCGGTCTCCTGGGTTGCGGGTACCCCTTCTACAAGCCGGAGTGGGGTCCGAACGTGATGGGCATGGTCCTGGACGACGACACCGACTGGGGCGAGGTCGGCGAGCTGCTCACCGAGAGCTACTGCGTCCTGGCGCCGAAGCGGCTCGCCGCCCTGGTCGACCGACCCGACTGAGCGCTGGCGGTGCCCGTCGGCCGGCGTTCGCGGTGTCCGGCCCCGGGGATACCGCGCGGGCGGCGGCCGGGCCGACCGGCGCCGGCGTCGGCGACGTGAGGAGCGGGCCCGTGTCCATGCATCCCACCGAGGAGGATCCTCGGTGGACGCCGGTGCTCACCGAGGACCGGGTGTGCACGGGTGTGACCACGCTGCGGGGGCGCGTCTTCCTGAGCTACCCGTCGGCGGAGGGGCCGGGTGTGCAGGTGGTGGAGGCCCTGCCCGACGGTGGCCGGATCCCGTACCCGGACGCGACGTGGAATCGGGCGGACCAGTCGCCGGACGCGGCGTTCGTGCACGTCAACGGGCTACGGGCCGGCCCGGACGGCCGACTGTGGATCATCGACTCGGGGGCGCCGCAGATCGGCGGCCAGCAGGTTGCCGGCGGCGCGCGGCTGATCGTGGTCGACGTGGACGACGACCGGGTGGACCGCGTATACCGCCTCGATGCGGCGGTACGTCCGAGCAGCTACGTCGACGACGTCCGGTTTCACGGCGACACCGCGTACCCGACGGGCGGTGGCTGTACTACCAACCGGCGTCCGGCGGCATGTCCCGGATCGGCACGCGCTGGTTGGACGACCCGACGGTGCCCGCCGACGAACTGGCCCGCCAGGTGCAGCCGTGGTGCGAGACGCCCAGCACCGGCGGCACGGCGATCGACGCCACCGGCACCGTCTATCTCAGCGATGTGGAACGCCGACGAGTCCTCGCCGTGGCACCGGACCGCAGTGTGCGGACGGTCGTCGCCGACCCTCGCCTGGCGTGGGTGGACACGATGTGGCTCGACGCCGACGCACAGCTCTGGATGCCGGCGGCACAACTGCACCTCACCGCGGGGCTCAACGGCGGGCGGTCGGCGGTCGACTATCCGATCCGGATCTACCGGATGCCGGTGGAAGCTGGCCCACCTCCGGTGGACCATTCCTGAGCGTACGGTCCGGGCGCGCACCCCAGGGGTGCCGAATCTCGGTGGAGCGGTCGGGCCCGATCGGTGACCATCGGGGTGTGTCCGTACCCGTCCGTCAGATCCGTGCGCGCCACTCGGCCGACACGATCACCGTGTACCAGGCGTACCCCCCGGAGGTCGCGCTGCCGGCGGTCGCCGCCGGCCGATTCGTGGCGCCCTTCAAGCGGGACCGGATGACCTGGATCAAGCCGTCCTTCCGGTGGATGTTGTACCGCTGTGGCTGGGCCACGAAGCCCGGCCAGGAACGCGTGCTGTCCATCGACATCACGCGGGAGGGCTTCGAGTGGGCGCTGGCGCGAGCCTGCCTGAGTCACTACGACCGGGAGGTGCACGGCGACCGGGCGACCTGGTCGCGGCAGCTGAGGAGCAGCCCGGTGCGGGTGCAGTGGGATCCGGAACGGACACTGCACCTGCGTGCCCTGCCGTACCGGTCGTTGCAGGTCGGGTTGTCCGGCGAGGCTGTCGCGCGCTACGTCGACGACTGGGTCGTCGCCGTCACCGACATCACCCCGACCGTGCACCGCGTCCGCGATCTTCTGCGCGCCAGTGAGGAGCGGGCGGCCCGGGACCTGCTGCCGGTCGAGCATCCCTATCCCCTGCCGGCGCAGGTCGCTGCCCGCCTCGACGTGACGAGCGACGGGTAGGCGTCGTCGGTACCCTGTCCCGCATGCATCGAAGCCGCGTGTACGCGTTGCTGATCGACGCTCCCGAGGCGGAGGCCGCCCGCTCGGCGGAGTTCTGGTCGGCGGCCCTGGGCGTGCCCACCCGCACCCATCCCAGCGAACCGCAGTTCGTCGGCCTGCACGAGGCGCTGCCGGGGCTGGTCACGGCGGTCCAGGCGGTCGACGACGCCGCGCGCTATCACCTCGACATCGAGACCGACGACGTGGCGGCCGAGACCACGCGGCTGATCGGCCTGGGCGCCACCGAGGTGACGCGGTGGCTGGAGTGCCGGATCCTGCGGGCACCCGGTGGCCACCTGCTGTGCGTGCTGCCGGTGGAGAGCCCACCGGAGGTCTTCGCGGCGCAGGCCCGCACCTGGCCGTGAGACGCCGGGGTTGTCACCGGTCGACGCTAGGGTCGCGGCATGGCCGAATTCGTGTTGGTGGCGGGGGCGTGGTTGGGGTCGTGGGCATGGGACGAGGTGGTGCCGTCGCTGCGCGCGGCGGGCCACGGTGCCCATCCGCTGACCCTTTCCGGCCTGGCCGAGAGGCGGGACGCGCCCGCTGGGCAGCAGACCCACGTGCAGGACATCGTCGGTGAGATCGAGCGACGGGGCCTGCGCGATGTGGTGCTGGTCGGGCACAGCTACTCGGGCATTCCGGTGGGTCAGGCCGCCGAGCGGATCGGCGACCGGCTGGCCCGGGTGGTCTTCGTCGACTCGGAGGTGCCGGTCGACGGCGGGTCGTTCGCGTCCGGCTGGTGGCAGGGCCGGGAGGTGTTCGAGGCGCTGCTCGCCGACAACGGCGGCTACTGGCCGCCGGCGGGCCCGGCCGATTTCGACGGCCAGGGGCTCACCGACGGGCAGGTCGCCCGATTCCTTGAGGGTGCCACCCCGCACCCGGGAGCGACGCTGACCGAGCCGGCGGTGCTCGATCGTCCGCTGGGCGGGTTGCCGGCGACGTATATCAAGTGCCTGCTCGACGGCCCGGAGCCCAACGACACCGTGGCCGAGCTGTTGACCAGCGAGCACTGGCGGCTGGTCACCATGGCCACCGGCCACTGGCCGATGTTCTCCCAGCCCACCGAGCTGGCCGAGCTGCTGGTGGCGCAGGCCAGCTGACCAGCGGCGGCCGGTGTGGTCAGGTCGCCGGGTCGTCGAGGGTCCTGATGTGGCGTACCGGTGACGCGAGCAGCCAGAGCACGGCGACGGTGCCGCCCAGCCCGGCGACGGCCAGGGTCGGTCGCAGCCCGATGGTGGTGCCCAGCGCGCCGCCGAGCAGCGCGCCCAGCGGCCGGATGCCGTAGTTGACGGCGCTGTACGCACCGGCCCGACGGCCTCGCGCGTCGTCGGGCGTGACGGCGGCGATCAGGGCGTTGAGGTTGACGTCCATCAGCATCACCCCGATGCTGGAGACCAGCTCGATGGCCGCCAGCATGGCCACCTTCGCCCAGGTGGGGCCGGTGATCAGGGCGGTCAGCGCCAGCGGCGCGGGAAACAGCACCACACCGATCATCGCGGTGCGGCCGAGCCCGATGGCGCGCGAGATCCGTGGGGCGAGCGCGGCGCCGGCCAGCCCGCCGAGCGCGCCGACACCGAAGGCGACGCCGATGGCGCCGGGCGACAGGTGCAGGTCGTTGCTGGCGTACAGCACGAGCAGCGCGGCGGTGATGAAGGTGAAGAAGTTGACCGTGCTGGTGCAGCCGAGCGCGGCGCGCAGCACCGGGTGGCGCAGCACCAGCACGAGCCCTTCGCGGACCAGGCGGAGTGTGGACGGCTGGCTCGGCGGTGGAGGCGGCTCGGTGACCGGGATGCGACCGAGCAGCAGTGCGGAGCCGAGGAAGGAGACCGCGTCGGCGACGATCGCGACCGGCGCGCTGAGCGCCTGGACCAGCCCACCGCCGACCGCCGGGCCGGCGATGAAGGACAGTGACCGGCTCATGCTCAGCTTGCTGTTCGCGTCCACGTACGACGATCGCGGCACCAGGGCGACGAAGAACGCCTGGTGCGCCATGGCGAACAGCACCGCTCCGATGCCGGTGAGCAGCGCCACCAGGTAGAGCTGGGTGAGGGTGACCGCACCGAACAGGTAGGCCACCGGCAGGCTGAGCAGCACCCCCGCGCGGATCAGGTCCGCGATGATCAGGAGTCGGCGCTTGTGGGTGCGCTGGTCCACCCACGCGCCGAGGAACAGGCCCAGCAGGTTGGGCAGCCAGATCAGCGCGGTGAGGACGCTGACCTGCGCGGGTGTCGCGGCGAGCAGGGTGACGGCGATCAGCGGCAGGGCCAGTTCGCTGATCCGGTCACCGAACTGGGAGATCGTCTCGCCGGTCCAGAAGGTGCGGAACCGCCGGTCGCGGTGCAGGGCCGGTGGTGGCGCGGTGTCGACGGTGGTCATGACGCGGGCCGGTCGTCGCCGGGATCGGGCAGCAGGTAGCGCAGCATCCGCACGAGTTGGGCACCGGCCGGTGGCGTGTCGTCGTCCTTGCGTAGCACGTACGGGGCGAGCAGCTCCTCGATCGCGGTCTCCAGGTGCCGCAGCTCGTCGGGGGTGGCAAGGAACTGCGTGTCGGCCAGTCCGGCCAGCCCGCGCCACTCGTCGTTCAGCCGGGGTTCGTCGTGCAGCATCCACTGTTGTGGTGTCTCGGCGTACCGGGCGAACATCTCGCCGCGCAGCTGCCGGCCGGCGGCCTGCCCCTCGGCGTCGTCGGGCGGCGTGAAGCGGAAACCGCGGGAGGCCGCCCGCCACCAGCGTTCCCGCTTGTTGGCGGTGCCCTGGGCGTCGAGGACCAGGCCGAACGTGGCGAGGTGCCGCAGGTGCCAGCTGACCACCGACGGTGTGGCGCCGACGTGCGGCGAGAGCCCGGTGGCGGTGGCCGGGCCGTGCCGCTGGAGCCGGTCGAGGATGGCCAGCCGGACCGGATGGGCCAGTGCGCGCAGGGCCTGCGGCTCGGTGATCTCGAAATCCCCGTACGGATTCTTGAGAGACATGTTTCGAAAGTAGTCTCTCAGATCAGTCGGGGCAACCCCGGCACCGTCGTCAGCTCACCCCCAGTCGAGCCAGCGGCTCGACCAGCTCGCGCTCCTCGTAGCTCAGGTGCGACAGCAGGGTGTCGGTCAGCAGGTTCACCGCGGCGCGCAGCGCGGCCAGACCGTCCGGCGCTCCGACGTACGCGACCAGTGCCTGATCGACCCCCTCCAGCACATCGTGGATGACGTGGTGCTCCTGCTCCAGCCGGTCGATGACCGGACGCAACCGCGGGTCGGCCTGCCGCAGCCGCGGAAAGAGCGCCTGGTCCTCGATCGTGTGGTGGGTGGTGACGATGCGGCAGTACGACTCGCAGTAGGCACCGAGCGTCCACCGGTTCTGCCGCATGGTCATCGTGTTGATGTGGGAGCGGGCGGCACAGGCGTCGATCTCACCGGCGGCGACCTGCTCGATGAGGTCGTGGATCTGGGCCAACTCGCCGCGCAGGCCGTCGTGCACCTGTACCAGGTGCTGACCGTTGGCCTGCTCGTGCGCGGTGTAGGTGCGCGTCGGATCGGGCGCCGGCCCGGTCGGGCGGGCCGACTCGTCCCAGACCTGGCGGTCGCTGAGCCGCCGGCCGTCGTCGGGCGTCGGCACCACCGCGAAGGCCCCCGCGGTCACCCTCGCGCGGGCCGGCCGCGCGGGAGGCGCGACGACCGCCGCCGGCTGCGTCGCCGCGACAGGTTCGGCGGGGGTACGCGCCAAAGCGCCGCCACGATCGCGTTCGGCCGCCACCAGTTCGCGCACGGCGGGGGCCACCTCGCCGGCGAACCGGCGCAGGGCGTCGGGGTCGTCGCTGGCGAGGACGAACGTGCCGACGCCGTCGCCCAGCGCCAGCTCGGTCAGCTCCCGCACCCACTGCTCGGCCGGCCCGTCGAGCGGGCCGCGGCCGACGGTCGAGAACGTGCCGGAGATGTTGAGCAGCCGGCGGACGTCCCGGGGCGAGCGACCCGCCTCCCGCGCTGCCTCGTCGATGATCGCGTTGCCCTTGGCCAGGTCACCCGGCTGGAGGTAGCCCAGCGAGGGCAGCCAGCCGTCGGCCCGACGTCCGGTGAGCTGGAGCATGCGCGGCTTGTACGCGCCCAGCCAGATCGGCACCGCGTGGGCGGGGGCGGGACCGCGCTTGGCGCCGACGACCCGGTGGAACTCGCCGTCGACACGAACGCCACCGCGCGCCTCGGCGTCCCACATCTGCCGGATGACCTCAATGGCCTCCTCCAGCGCCCGTACACCCTCACCCGGGGTCAGCCGTCGACCGCCCATCGCCTCGATGGCGTCCCAGAACGCCCCCGCGCCGAGACCCAACGCGACCCGACCGCCGGTGAGCAGGTCGAGGCTGGCGATGCTGCGGGCGAGCACCGCCGGCGGGCGCAGCGGCAGGTTCGTGACGTTCGCGGACACGTGCACCCGACTGGTTCGCGCCGCGACGAAGCTCAGCAGCGTCCAGGTGTCCAGGAACCGCGGCTGGTACGGGTGATCCTGGAAGGTCACCAGGTCCAGGCCGGCCTGCTCGGCCAGGATGGCGAGGCCGACGGTGCGGTCCGGATCATCCGTGCCGGGTGTGGTGAACGAGCCGAAGAGCAGGTCGTGGCCGTAGTCGCTCATCTGCGAGCCTCCCGTTCCGGGTAACGCGTCATAACCTCAACCTTATGTCATACAGAACATCTGCTTCCAACAAGGTATGCCGAACTGCGGTATTGTCGGGGTATGACGGGTACCACTGACCGGCGGGACCGGCCCGATCCGCTCGACGACGACCTGGGCTGGATGCTCGGGATCGTCTTCCGGGGCTACGTCCGGGCGGCCGAGCACGCCCTGGCCGACTTTCCCAGCGGCCCGCGCGGCTACCAGGTGCTCACCGCCGCGGTCAACGGACCGGCCCGCAACCAGGGTGCGATCGCCGAGGAACTCGGCATCGACCGTACGGTGCTCACCTACCTGATCGACGACCTGGAGCGTCCCGGGTTCGTCGCCCGTCGCGCGGACCCGGCCGACCGGCGCAGCCGGCTGGTCGACGTCACCGACGCCGGGCGGGCGGCCTGGGAGCAGCGGCAGCGGGCGCTGCGGCAGGTCGAGTCGCACCTGCTGGGGGCGCTCACCCCAGCCGAGTCGGCGACGCTGCGGGCCCTGCTGCAACGGGTCGCCTGTTCGACCCAGGCGATCGACCCGCTACGCGACCTCTGCCAGGTGGTGGAGCAGGTGCAGCCCGAGCCGGCCGCGACCGGGGCCGGTGAGCGCAGGGCCGGACGCCGCCGCGGCACCACCTGAACCTCAGCGTCCGAGGGCGGCCGGCGGTCGGGACGGAGACGGCGGGGCCTGCCGGCGCCACCCGACCGTCGTACGGCGGGTGGCGCTGACGGGCCCCCTGGTGTGCCGGGTCAGCGAACGTGCACGAACACCGGGTTCGAGTAGAACCACAGGTCGTCCCACGGGCTCTCCAGCCCGTCGGCGAGCGGCTCGGCCTCGTCCGTGCTGGTGCCGCGCACCCGCGCGTACGTGTCGGCCTCGACGTCGCGCAGGGTGTGCCGGATGACGTAGTCCGCGCCCTGCCGACGCCAGTCGCGCGGACCGAACCGGGCCACCACCTTCGTGGTGGGGTTGGTGTCGGCGTCCAGGTTGGCGCTCGGCCCGGTGATCTGACCGACGATCAGGTCGACCCGGCGGACCTCGGGGCGGTCCCCGTTGGCGTTCACGCCGTCCAGCGGACGGAACCGGATCTCGATCTCGACATCGGTGCGGCTGCGGCGGCTGACCGTGATGGTCTCGCCCACCTCGGCCGTCCGCCCCTGCGACCTGGCGGTCACGTCGAGGCTGCGGATCAGGTCACCGGTGGTCACCCAGATCCGGCCGTTGCGCAGGCCGTCCATGATGTCGCCGTAGTCCTGGCGGGCGTGCACGTAGGTCTTGCTGTACTCGCCCGGCCAGAAGTCCGAGCCACCGCGCGTCCAGTGCACGTGCGAGTCCGAGGTCGCGGTGATCCACCAGCGCCGGCCCTCACCGAGCAGCGAGTCCCAGAGCCCACCGACCCGGGCCGTCATCTGGTCGAAGCCACCGTAGGTGGGGTGGTTGCCGTACCCGCCGCGCTTGCCGCCGTTGAGCGGACCGGCCTGGTGCCCGGGCGCGCCCTCGAAGCCGATGTAGACGTCCGGGGCGGCGTTGTTGCCGTTGCGGAACTCGCGCGGGGTGTCCTGGCCGTATACGCCGAGACCGGGCGCCGAGCGGGACGCGTGGTGGGCGATGACCAGCGGCTTGTGCGGCATCCCCCGCGCGACCTTGAGGAACTCCACCATCTTGGCCTCGGTGTCACGGGCCGGGTCGGTGGGGAACGCGTCGTACTTGGCGAACCGGCTCTCCAGCTCGAAGAGCTGCTTCGCCTCGTCGTCGTGGCGCGGGATCATCAGCGTGTGGTGGTCCAGCGAGGGCGCGTCGAACTCCATGCCCCAGAACTGGAGCACCTCGGGGACCAGCTTGCGCGAGCGCAGCAGGTCCGGGTACGCCTGCTCGATGTTCACCTTCGAGTGGGTCGGTCCACCGTGGTCGGTGCACATGGCCCAGGTCAGGCCGAAGTTCTTGGCCATGATGGCGTTCGTGACGATCGGGTAGACCGCGTCCGCGCCCTTGTGGAAGACGATCGGGCTCTTCGTGGTGTCGAACTCGCCGCTGTACTCGGAGTGGACGTGGTGGTCGCCGGCACGCCACGTCCGGTTGCGGGAGCCGCCCCGGTCGTTCGCCTCGTCGGCCGGCCGGCGCTCCTCGTCGGCCCACGCCGCACCGGCGCCCACCAGCGGGCTGGCGGCGGCCAGCGTCGCGCCGACGCCCGCGTACTTGACCAGCTTGCGCCGGGACAGCTGCGCGTGCTCGGTCTCTTCGGACTGCTTGTCTCTCACGTGAGAGCCTCTCCTCGATCAAGCGGATGCTCTTTCGATCAAGAAGCCTTGAAGAGGCCGATGAACAGCCGTTGTACGCGACGCGGGGCCACGATGAACACCCTGCTCCGGCCCCGGGTCAGGGCACCTGCCGGACGCCCTGGGCCGTACGGGCGGCCGACGGGTCATCACATCGATTTCCTTTTTGCCTGGTACCGACTGCGGCGCGTCGTGGTCAGATCCGGGCGCGCGGCAGCCAGCCCAGGAATCGGAGCCGCGCCCGGGGCAGGGGCAGCGTCGGCAGATCCTGGGCGGCGGCGACGAGGCAGGAGCCGAGATAGACGGCGAGGGAGGCCCGCGCGCCCCCGAACTCGGCGAGCAGTTGACTCTGCTTGGTCGCGCAGGGCCACTCCCGCCCACATCCGGTGCACGTCCAGCTTGGCGGGCTGGGCAGGTGTTCGGGCAGCGTCGTGCGCCGGTACCGGCCCACGACGCTGTTGTCCGCCCGCACGTCCCGCCGCCGGGGCTCGGGGCCCGTGTTGCGATGCGTCGCCGACCGTGGGGCGGGCAGATAGCGCCGGACGGTGCCGAGCAGCACCCCGACGCGGATCAGCGCGTCCGGCCCCACGTGGTGGGCCAGCAGCGCCGTGAGCAGGTAGTGCCCCAGCAGGTCGAACGAGTCACGGTTCAGCCGCAGGTCGCGGCACAGGTCCACGAAGTCGGGCGTGGTCAGTGGCACCCGGTCGTCGAGCGCGCGGCGGAGCACCGCGCGCAGGGCCGCTCCCAGGCTCTCCAGCGCCTCTCCCTCGCCCAGTCCCAGGCTGTCCTCGTCCGCCACCCGCGCCAACGCCTCGGCCACCGCCAGCCGTACGACGCGGTCCGGATCGGTACTGTCCAACGTTTACCCCCGCCAGTTGGCCGGCTTCCCCCCGGCAGCGTCCCGGGCGACGTATGACGTCCGGGAGATCGTGAACAAGATTTCGCTGCGCCGGGGCGGGTCGACTAGGACAGCAGGCGCAGGATCGCCTCGCGCGGTAGCCGAAAAGCGAAGCCGACTCACCGATTCTCCAAATTCGAGCGACAGGCCGACGGCTGTCGTATGGTGAAATTCCCATCAATAGATATTTGGATAGTTGGGATTCTTTACCGTCCAGCCCAGCTCATCCAGCCCGACGACGCTCGACCGCTACCGCCGCCGCGCGCCCCGACACGTCCCGACAACGCCGCCGGCCGATCCAACCACCCGGCGGAACCCTCACCGGACGGAGACAGCGGATGACGTCACCAGTGCAGACCCAACGGTTCGACAGCCGCGATCCGGCGGCCATCCACCGTTTCCTGGCCAGCACGTACGACACGGATCTGCGGATCCGTGCCGGAGAGACCGGATACCACCTCGTCCACCAGCGCGTCGACACCGGCCCGTTCGCCCTCGCCACCGCCAGTCAGACCGCACACCTCGACATCGAGGTGGAAGACCTCGGCGGGTTGGCCGTCTGTCGCGCCCGCACCGCCCTGATCGACCGCACCTGCGAAGGGTCGGCCCACCGGTTCGGCCCCGGCGACGTCTTCCTCGCCACCCGGCCGGGCCGGCCGTTCAACCTCCACTGGGAGCCCGGCCAGGTGGAACTGTGCGTCCTGGACCTCGGGGTGCTGACGCAGGTGGCGACCGCCGCACCGGCCCGGCGGCCCGGCCGGATCCGGTTCACCGACCTCGGTCCCGCCAACGCGCTCCTCGCGCGACAGTGGCGAAAGACCACCAGCTACGTCAGCGACGTGGTGCTGGGCAACCCGAGCGCCAGTGTCCAGCCCCTGGTGGTCGGCAACGCCGCGCGGATGCTCGCCGCGGCGGCACTCGCGATCTTTCCCAACACGGCGTTCACCGACGAGACCGCCGAGGACCGGCACGACGCCAGCACCGCCACCCTGCGCCGCGCCATCGCCTTCCTGGAGGAGAACGCCGACCGGGACATCAGCGCGGCCGACATCGCCGGTGCCGCCGCCGTCTCCCTGCGGGCGGTGCAGCTCGCCTTCCGTCGCCATCTCGGCACCACCCCGATGGCGTACCTACGCAGGATCCGGCTCGACCGGGCCCACCACGACCTGGTACGCGCCGACCCTCGACAGGAGACGGTGTCGGCGATCGCCAGTCGATGGGGGTTCGCCAGCCACAGCAGGTTCACCGCCCGCTACCACGCCAGTTACGGCGTGCCGCCCCGCGAGACGCTCCATGCCTGAGGTCACGCCCGGACGCACGCCTTGTGAGGCGACCCCGCACCGGCGAGAATCGGCGTCGTGAAGCTCCCGCCGCGGGTCGCGCTGCCGCTGGTGAGCCTGATGATCCTCGCCGCGTGCGACACCTCACCCGGGTCCGGGGCGACGGGCAGCACGCCCTCGGCATCCCCCGCGACCTCCTCGCCGACGACCCCGCCGACGACCCCGTCCGCCGTGCCGGCCTCTCCCGTCGCCTTCGACAAGGCGCTGCACGACGAGTTGATCGCGATGCTGGAGCGCGACCAGGCCGACCGCGAGGGCACCCCGCAGACCGAATCCGACCAGGACCGCACCGCCCGCCTCAAGGACATCCTGCGCACACACGGCTGGCCGACCTTCGCTCTCGTCGGCGCGGACGGCGGCAACGCCGCCTGGGCCATCGCCCAGCACTCCGACCTGGATCCCGCCTTCCAACAGGAGGCGCTGGGCCTGCTGCGCGCGGCCGTCGCCGCCCGCCAGGCGTCGCCGGGCAACCTGGCGTACCTGGAGGACCGGGTCGCGGCCGGCAGGGGCGAGCCCCAGGTGTACGGCACACAGATCCGCTGTGGACCCGACGGCCCCGTGCCGGCGACCCCGATCCGGGACGAGGCGGGTGTCGAGCGGCGCCGGGCCGACGCCGGCCTGCCGACGCTGGCGAGCTACCTGGCCGAGATGACCACGATCTGCGCCCAGGACACCAACTAGACCCGTGCCGGCTCAGCGCAGGGCGCGGGCGAGGCGGCGGACCGCCTCGTCCATGAGGTCGGGTGCGGCGGCCGCGTAGGTGAGGCGCAGGTGCGCGGCCGGGGGTTCGGCGGCGTACCAGGGGCGGCCCGGAAAGACGATGACGCCCTCGGCGGCAGCCGCTGCGGCCACCGCCGCGTCGTCGGCGCCGTCGGGCAGGCCGACCCAGAGATGCAGGCCCCCGCGCGGGATCGACCGCGGGTACACGTGGGGAAGGTGTCGACGCAGCGCGGCCAGCAACGCCTCGCGGCGGGCCCGGAGCGCCGTGCTCAGGGCCCGGCGGTGCCGCGGCCACGCCGGGGAGGTGAGGAACTCCAGCGCCGCCTGTTGCAGTGGACCGGCCACGAAGAAGTCGTCGAGCAGGCGGGCCGCCCGCAGGCGGGCACCGGCCGGGCCGCGGGCGCCGATCGCGGCGACGCGCAGCCCGGGCGCGGTCGACTTGGTCAACGAGCGCAGGTAGATGACGTGCCCGTCGGGGTCGTCGGCGGCCAGCGGCGGTGGGGCCGGACCGTCGATGGTGAGGTCGCGCGCGTAGTCGTCCTCGATCAGGAACGCCCCGGCGTCGCGGACCGCGTCGGCGACCTGCGCCCGACGGTCGCCCGCCAGGGTCGCGCCGTGCGGGTTGGCGTGCAGTGGCTGGCAGTAGAAGAGCCGCGCCCCGGTGCGGGCGAACGCCGCGACGAGCTGGTCGGGGCGTACCCCGTCGGCCTCCGCCGGCACCGGCACCACCCGGAGTCCGGCCGCCCGGGCCACGGCCAGCGCGCCCAGGTAGGTCGGCGACTCGACGAGCAGGGCGTCGCCGGGGGCGGCGAGCGCCCGCAGCGCCGACGACAGCGCGGCCTGCCCGCCGGGGCAGATCACCATGTCCTCGGCCCGCAGGCCGGCCCCGGCCTCGCGGGCGAACCAGGCGCGCAGGTCCTCGCGCCCCTCGACCGGCCCGCGCTGCCAGGTCGCGGGCTGACGGGCGGCACGGGTGAGGGCGGCGCCGAGCGCGGCGGCCGGCTGGAGATCCGCGTCCAGGTAACCACCGGAGAGCGGGATCGCACCGGCGCGGGGTAGCGCCAGTAGCGCCTGCATCTCGTCCTCACCGGCCGGGCGGGGGCCGAGCGCGACGGTCTGCCAGGACAGGTCGGGTACGCGCCGCTCGTCCGGCGGGGCGGCCACGAAGGTGCCCCTGCCGGGTCGCGCCTCGATCAGCCCCTGGGCCACCAACCGGCGGACGGCCTCGGCGACGGTGACCGGCGAGGCCTGGTGCCGGGCGGTCAGCTCCCGGACCGAGGGCAGCCGGGTGCCGGGTGCGGCGGCGGCCACCAGCCGGCGTAGATCTTGGATAACGCGCTGCGCTGCGTTATCGTTCTCCATGAGGGACAAGAGTAGCGCTACTGCAGCCGCCACGATAACAACGGATCGGGCCGGCGGCCTCGCCCTCGGCGCGCTGGGCGTGCTCGGTTTCAGCCTCTCGCTGCCCGCCACCCGCCTCGCCGTGCAGCAGCTCGATCCGTGGTTCGTCGCGTTCGGTCGGGCCGTCGGCGCGGGGCTGCTGGCGTGGGCGTACCTCCGGCTCACCGGCGCGCCGCGGCCCACCCGGGGGCAGTGGTGGCGACTGGTGGTCGTCGCCCTCGGCGTCGTGGTCGGCTTTCCGTTGTTCACCTCACTGGCGCTTCTCACGCAGACCGCGGCGCACGGCGCGGTCGTCATCGCCGCGCTGCCCGCCATGACGGCCGTGTTCGCGGTGCTGCGCGCCGGCGAACGTCCGCCACCGCTGTTCTGGGTCGCCAGCGCCGGCGGACTGCTGGCGGTGCTCATCTTCCTCGGTGCCAGTGGTGCGGTACGCGGCGCGCTCACCCGGCCCGACGCGTTCCTGCTCGCGGCGGTCGTGCTCTGCGGGCTGGGCTACGCCGAGGGTGGCGCGCTCGCCCGCGAGATGGGCGGCGCCCGGACGATCTGCTGGGCGTTGCTGCTCGCGCTGCCCGCGACGGTGCCCATCACGGTCGTCGCCGCGGTGGCCGACCGGCCGCACGCCGACGCCGTCGGGTGGTCGGCGTTCGGCTACCTGACCGTCGTCTCGATGTTCCTGGGCTTCTTCGCCTGGTACGCGGGCCTGGGCCGGGGCGGCATCGCACAGGTCGGCCAGGTCCAGCTCGCGCAGCCGGTGCTCACCCTCGGGTGGTCGGCGCTGCTGCTCGGCGAGAGCGTCACCCCCGCCTCGATCGGGGCGGCGCTGGTGGTGCTGGGATGCGTCGTGGTGATCCAGCGCACCCGCCGGTCGGCGCGCCCGGCGGGTGCGGACCGACCCAGTCCCGCTCGGGTCTAGTCCCGCTCGCGCTCGCGGGCCGTCTGCAACTCGGGAACCGCCGCCTCCAGCAGGTCGGCGAGGCCGCGTAGCTGCTCGGCGACCCGCGTGCCGAGGGGGGTCAGCGAGTATTCGACGCGCGGCGGGATCGCGGTGAGCACCTCGCGGGTGAGCATGCCGTCGCGTTCGAGGGTCTGCAGGGTCTGGGAGAGCATCCGCTCGCTGACCCCGTCGATGCGCCGGCGTAGCGCGTTGAACCGGTACCGGCCCTCGCCGAGCGCGAGCAGGGCGAGCGAGGCCCACTTCGAGGTGACGTCCTCGAAGGCGGCGCGGGAGGTGCAACCCCGCGCGAAGACATCGCTGACGAGTTCCTGGGTAGGCCCCGCCGGGTCCTGGGCCGGCATGTCGTTCACCTCACCAGCCTACCCGACGCTTACCAACCAATAGTGCTGTAGATTCGTAAGTGCTTGCAGATCATCATCGCCCTACCGGAGGTTTCCATGCCCACCTATGCCGTCACCGGCGCCACCGGCCGGCTCGGCCGCCTGGTGATCGAGCAGCTGCTCGACACCGGCGCGCCCGCCAGCGAGATCGCCGCCATCGTCCGCACCCCGGAGAAGGCCGCCGACCTGGCCGCACGCGGGGTCGAGGTCCGCCGGGCCGACTACGACGACCCGTCGACGCTGCCCGGCGCCGTGGCCGGCGTCCGCCGCCTGCTGCTGATCTCCGGTGACACGCCCGGCCAACGGGTCGCCCAGCACACCGCGGTCATCGACGCGGCCAAGCTCGCCGGCGTCGAGCGCCTGGTCTACACCAGCATCCTGAAGGCCGACACCACCACGAACCCGCTCGCGCCGGAGCACAAGGCCACCGAGGAGGTCCTCGCCGCGTCGGGCCTGCCGTACACGGCGCTGCGCAACGGCTGGTACACCGAGAACTACACCGACCAGCTCCCGCAGTACCTGCAGACCGGCGCGATCCTCGGCGCCACCGGCGGCAGCAAGGTCTCCGCCGCGCCCCGGGTCGACTACGCGGCCGCCGCGGCGGCGGCGCTGACCCGCGAGGAGGACGGCAACGCCGTCTACGAGCTGGGCGGCACCGCGTTCACCTTCGACGAGCTGGCCGACGCCGTCAGCGAGGTCACCGGCACCACGGTCGTCCACCGCGACCTGTCGGCCACCGAGCTGGCGTCAACCCTGCAGAACGTCGGGCTCGACGCCGGCACCGCCGGGTTCGTCGCCGCGCTCGACCACTCGATCGCCCTCGGTGAGCTGGCGACCGACAGCGACGACCTCAGCCGGCTGATCGGCCGGCCGAGCACTCCGCTGCGCGACGCCATCCGGGCCGCGCGGGCCTGACCCGGCCGCGGTTCGTCCGGGCGGGCCACGGGGGTACGCCCTCGTCGCCCGCCCGTCGCGCGGTCACTCCGCCTCGTCGTCCGGTTCGGTGAGGTCGGCCAGCATGTCGGCCGCGTCCCGGTTGCCGCTGTCGGCGAGCCGTCGAAGTTCGCCGACATCGGCCCTCTCGGCCGCCAGCTCGACGAGCTGGTCGACCGCGTCCCGGTCGCCCCGGACGGTGGAACGCCCGACCGCGCTCGGCTCAGGTCGCTTCCGGTTCCGGGGATGCGGTGAGCAACCCGGTCAGCAGGCTGCGCAGCGCCCGCTCGAAGAGGTCCGTGCGGGGCGGTGCCGCCGGGAGTTGGCGGAACGCCGCGACCAGATGCGGGTACGCCGCGAGGTCCGCGCCGGCGAAGCCGGGCGGCTCGGCCGCCTCGCTGCGGGCGAAGAGGCTCACCACACCGGTCATCATGGCGATCGCCTCGAACTTGGCGGTGACGGCGCACCCCGCGGGTTCCAGGATCCGGATGCAGGTGTCGAACCAGGCCAGGCTCTCGGGGCCGACGCCGGACGGCCGGTGAATCACGTCCAGCAGCCACGGGTGGGCGCGGAACAGTGCCAACTGCCGGCGGGCCAGCAGCAGCATCGTGTCCAGCCAGTCGACCTCCGCCCGCGGGTACGGCCGCAGCTCCCCCACGACCCGGTCCGTCATCAGGTCCAGGAGGTCGTCGCGGGACGACAGGTACCGGTAGAGCGAGCCGGCGCCGGTGCCGAGCACGTTGGCGACGGCGCGCATGGACACCGCGGCGATCCCCTCGGCGTCGGCCAGGATGATGGCGGCCGCGACGATGGCCTCGCGGCTGTGCGTCGGGGCGGGGCCACGGCTGCCCCGTTCGGGTCTGGCCCAGATCGGCTGCCGGTCGGTGTCGCGGTCGCCGGGTCTCCGGGGTGCGTCGGTCACCGACCACTCTAAATTGCGAACGATGTTCGCAGTTAACGGGTCCGTCCGCGTTCCCTGATCTTGGCTAGGCTGGCGGCCATGCCCCCGCACCGCCGGCCCGCGC
Source organism: Micromonospora sp. WMMD710 (assembly GCF_029626045.1). NCBI lineage: Bacteria > Bacillati > Actinomycetota > Actinomycetes > Micromonosporales > Micromonosporaceae > Micromonospora > Micromonospora sp. WMMD710. The sequence continues at coordinate 2,400,647 of NZ_JARUBD010000001.1, forward strand.
TGGCCGACGCCTGCGCGCGGCTCGCCCGATCACGTCCCTTCGAGATCGGCATCGTCGTCGTCATCCTCGCCAACGGGATCGTCCTCGGCCTGGAGACGTACGACGGGCTGATCCCCGCGGGCACCGCGCTGCACGGACTGGAGCTGCTGTTCCGCGCCGTCTTCGTCGTGGAGATCGGCATCCGGCTGGCGGCCTACGGCCGACGTCCGCAGGACTTCTTCCGGCACGGCTGGAACGTCTTCGACTGCGTCGTGATCGCGGCCATCTTCATCCCGGGCCTGCACGGCGACTCGGCGCTCCTGCGCGTCGTGCGGGTCGCCCGGATGGTCCGGCTGGTGCGGTTCTCGCCGGGCCTACGCACCATCGTCTCCGCGCTGTGGCGCAGCCTGCCGGGTGTCACCGGGTTCCTCGCGCTGGCCGTGGTGACGCTCTACGTGTACGGGATGGCCGGCTGGCTGATCTTCGGCAACCGCTACCCCGACGAGTACGGCGACATCGGACGGTCGCTGCTGACGTTGTTCGTGCTGCTGTCGCTGGAGACACTGCCCGACCTCATCGAGCAGGGCCTGGCCATCTCACCGTGGACGGTGTTCTACTACGTCAGCTACGTGGTGATCACCGTCAACCTGCTGCTCAACATCCTCATCGCGGTCATCGTCAACTCGATGGAGGAGGCACGCCGGCTGGAGATGACCGAACGGCTGGCCCCCGGCTACGACGAGGACGGCGACGGCGTACCCGACGAGGTGGACCGCATCGCGCTCACCCAGCGACTGGACGACCTGCGGGCGGTCATCGCCGAGCTGGAACGGGAGCTGCGCATCGACCGGGAGGACGGGCACGGCCGGGCGCACCGCGAGGACGCCCACTCCAGGCGGTGATCCGGCGCCGTCCTGCGGCGTACCGTGGAAGCGCCATGACCTCCGAATCCAGCGCCATCCGTGCGGACCTCCGTCGACGACGTGACGAGACCGCGGCCCAGGTGGCCGCACTGGAGGACGACCTGCGGAGCCTCTTCGAGGCGTCCCGGTCGTCCAACGCCGACGACGAACACGACCCCGAGGGCAGCACGATCGCGTTCGAACGGGCACAGCTCACCGCCGTCCTGGACGCGGCACGCCGGCGCCTCGCCGATCTGGACGCGGCCCTGGACCGCGTCGACGCCGGTGGCTACGGCGTGTGCGAACGGTGTTCCCGCCCGATCCCCGCCGAGCGGCTGGCCGCCCGTCCGTCGGCGCGTACCTGTGTGGCCTGCGCCGAGCGACGGTGACGGCGCCCCACCGGACCAGGCGGGCCGCCGTCACCGTGCAGGTGGTCAGCTGGCGCAGCAGCCGCCGGCGGACGCGCTGTCGACGGCGACGAGGCTGAGCAGCCCTCCCGTGACGCCGGTCGCCAGCCCTCGTCCGGCCGGCTCGGGCTCCGCCGCCGACGCGCAGCAGCTGTCGCTCGTCGCCGAGTCGGCCGCGGTGCTGGTGCACACGCCGGTCTCGGGAAGGTCGAGCTGGACGTCGCGGGCGGCGGCCCAGTCCCCGGCGAGGGCCGCGACGACGGAACGGACCTGCTCGTAGCCGGTGGCCATGAGGAACGTCGGCGCCCGACCGTAGGACTTCATGCCGACGGCGTGGTAGCCGCTCTCCGGGTGGGTGAGTTCGTCGACGCCGTGCGGAGGCACGGTGCCGCAGGAATGCTCGTTCGGGTCGATCAGCGGGGCGAGCGCGCGGGTGGCGCCCAGCACCGGGTCCAGGTCCAGCCGTAGCTCGGAGGTGATCGAGTGGTCGGGGCGGAAGCCGGTGGCGGCGACGACCCGGTCCACGAGCACCGACTCCTCGCCGCCGTCGGCGTGCCGGACGACCACCTTGACGCGCCCGCCGGCCGGGGTGAGGGCGTGCACCCAGAAGCCGGTGAGCAGCCGGATCCGGCCGGCGTCGACGTGCTCGCGCAACCGCGAACCGAGCGCACCGCGCGCCGGCAGCGCGTCGGCGTCCCCGCCGCCGTATGTCCGGGCGGGCGTGGCGGTGCGGATCGCCCAGGTCACCTCGGTGTCGGGCTCGGCGGCGGCCAGGTCCGCCAGGGACAGCAGGGTGTTCGCCGCGGAGTGGCCGGCGCCCACCACGAGGGTGTGCCGGCCGGCGAAGCGGTCCCGGTCGACGCCGAGCACGTCGGGCAGCGCGTGCTCCAGGTACGCGGCGACATCGGCCTCACCCCGGGCGGGCAGGCCGGACGCCCCGAGGACATTCGGGGTGCCCCAGGTGCCGGAGGCGTCGATGACGGCGCGAGCCAGCAGCTCGGTGCCGTCGGCGAGGCGGACCAGGAACGGGGTGGTGTCGCGGCCGGCGCTGCGCAGCCGGTCGAGGCCGAGGCGGCTGATCGCCTGGACCCGGGCGCCGTAGCGCACGTGCGGCTTGAGCTGCGGCAGCTCCGCGAGCGGCTGGAGGTAGGCGGTGGCCAGCTCCGCCCCGGTCGGCAGTGCTTCCGGGTCGGGGGCGACCCAACCGGCCTCGTCGAGGAGCCGACGGGCGGCCGGGTCGATGTTGTAGCGCCAGGGCGAGAAGACCCGGACGTGCCCCCACTGCCGCACGGCGGCGCCGGGGGTGTCGCCGGCTTCCAGAACGGTGTACGGCAGGCCGCGTTCGTGCAGGTGAGCGGCGGCGGCGAGACCGGTCGGGCCGGCACCCACGACCAGGACGGGAAGATTGTCCAGAGCGTTCATCGGGAGACTCCTTGTCAGGTGACGGTGGGGCTGCGGCGTTCCAGCAGGACGACGTCGCGCCAGCGGCCGTGGTGGCGGCCGACCCGCTCCCGCACGCCGATGACGCGGAAGCCGGCCCGCTCGTGCAGGGCCAGGCTCGGGGTGTTCTCCGGGAAGATGCCGGACTGGATCGTCCAGATGCCGGCGGCCTCGGTCGACACGATCAGCGTGTCGAGCAGCAGTCGGCCGACCCCGCGCCCCTGGGCTGCCGGGCCGACGTAGACGGAGTGTTCGACCACTCCGGCGTAGACCGGGCGGCTCGATGTCGGGGTGACGGCGATCCAGCCGAGGATGGTGTCGTCGGGCTCGACGGCCACGAAGCGGTGCTCGGTCAACCGGCTGGCGTCGAACGCGGCCCAGGTCGGGGCGGTCACCTCGAAGCTGGCGTTGCCGGCGTCGAGGCCGGCCTGGTAGATCGCCAGGACCCGGTCGGCGTCACGGGTGGCCATCGGACGCACGGTGAGGGTGGCCATGGGCGGGCTCCGTTCGGTGTCGGCGCGCTTCGCGGGCACTGTCTCGACGTCTGTCGAATCAGACACTTGCACACTGATTAGATCTCTGTCAACCTAGAGCAATGTCGAAACAAGCGGCCGTGGACGCGCCCTGCTGCCCGCCCCTGACCGAACGGCGTGTGCCGGCCGAGACCGCCGCCGTGCTCGCCCCCGCGTTCAAGGCGCTCGGCGACCCGGTCCGTCTCCAACTGATGTCGATGATCGCCTCGGCCGAGGGCGGGGAGATCTGCGTGTGCGACCTGACCCCCGCGTTCGACCTGACCGGCCCGACCATCTCGCACCACCTGCGGACGCTGCGCGAGGTGGGGCTCGTCGACGCCGACCGCCGCGGCACCTGGGTCTACTACCGCGCTCGCCCGACCATCCTGCGCCAGCTCGCCGGGTTGCTCGGCGCCCTGCCCGCCGGTGACACAGTCGACGAGCCGCCGCACCAGGCACCGGCCCGACGGGATTGTTCGTGAGCACCGGCACGATCCCCCGGACCGACCCGGCCGGGAGTGCGGTGGTCGGTCGCCTCTCCCGACTCGACCGGTTCCTGCCGGTCTGGATCGGGCTGGCCATGGTCGCCGGGCTGCTCCTCGGCCGGCTGATCCCCGGCCTGGACAGCGCGCTCGACTCGGTGACGATCAGCGGCATCTCGCTGCCCATCGCGATCGGCCTGCTGATCATGATGTACCCGGTGCTGGCGAAGGTCCGCTACGACCGGCTCGACACCGTCACCGGTGACCGGCGGCTGCTGGTGTCCTCACTGGTCCTCAACTGGCTCGTCGGTCCCGCCGTGATGTTCGCCCTGGCCTGGATCTTCCTGGCCGACCAGCCCGCGTACCGCACCGGTCTGATCATCGTCGGCCTGGCCCGCTGCATCGCCATGGTCATCATCTGGAACGACCTCGCCTGCGGCGACCGGGAGGCCGCCGCCGTCCTGGTCGCGCTCAACTCCGTCTTCCAGGTCGTCGCCTTCGGCCTGCTCGGCTGGTTCTACCTCTCGGTGCTTCCCGACTGGCTGGGGCTACCCGGCGCCGAGCTGACCATCTCCGCCTGGGACATCGCCCGCAACGTGCTCATCTTCCTCGGCATCCCGCTGCTCGCCGGCTACCTCACCCGCCGCCTCGGCGAACGCGCGAAGGGCCGCACCTGGTACGAGGCCCGCTTCCTGCCCAGGATCGGTCCCGCCGCCCTCTACGGCCTGCTGTTCACCATCGTGATCCTGTTCGCCCTCCAGGGCGACGCCATCACCAGCCGCCCCCTGGACGTCGCCCGCATCGCCCTGCCCCTGCTGGTGTACTTCGCGCTCCTGTGGGCCGGCTCCTACGCCCTCGGCCGGGCCATCGGTCTCGGCTACGAACGCTCCACCACCCTGGCCTTCACCGCCGCCGGCAACAACTTCGAACTCGCCATCGCCGTCGCGATCGGCACCTTCGGCGTCGCCTCCGGCCAGGCCCTCGCCGGGGTCGTCGGCCCGCTGATCGAGGTGCCCGTCCTGGTCGGACTGGTCTACGTCTCGCTGTGGGCGCGCCGCCGTTTCTTCACCACCGGACGATCGAGAGGCACCATCATGAGCGACAAGCCCAGCGTCCTGTTCGTCTGCGTGCACAACGCCGGCCGGTCCCAGATGGCCGCCGGCTGGCTGCGCCACCTCGCCGGTGACGCCGTCGAGGTCCGCTCGGCCGGCTCCGCGCCGGCCGAGACGGTCAACCCCGCCGCCGTGCAGGCCATGCGGGAGGTCGGCATCGACATCACCGACCAGACCCCCAAGCTCCTGGAGTACGCCACCGCGGAGTCGTCGGACGTCATCATCACGATGGGATGTGGGGACGCCTGCCCGGTCTTCCCCGGCAAGCGCTACGAGGACTGGAAGCTCGATGACCCGGCCGGCCAGGGCGTCGAGGCCGTCCGACCGATCCGCGACGAGATCCGTGACCGGGTGGAGAAGCTCCTCGCCGGGCTTGCCCGCTAGGACCTCCCGCACACCACGCGCCGGGACGGCGTCTCAGCGGCCACCGGCGGCCAACTCGGCGAGCATCCCCTCGCAGCTGCGGACGACCACCTCCGCGCCGCGTCGCTGGGCCAGCGGGAGCACCGGATCCTCCGCCCGGTCCCGCCACCGCCACTGCGCGTCGGCGGCGACCTCCCAGAGCCGTTGCGCGGTCGCCTCGTGCTCGACGCCGAGTCGGGCGGCGAGCCCCACCCCGTCGCCGCCGATCAGCCGCTGCGCCTCCGCGGCCAGCTCGGCGTCGAACCCGAGTCGGGTGTGGCGCAGCGCCACCAACAGGCGCAACTCCCGGAACTCGTGGGCGCCGGCGAGGATCTGCTCGATCGCGCCGGCCAACTCGTCGGAACCCCGCACCGGTTCGGCCCGCAGCAGGGCCTCCACGGCGGCCAGCGCCGACCGGGCCTTGAGCGTGTCGCGGCGGTCGATGAAGCAACGGGTCATCGACTCCCGCAGCTCGGTGAGCCCGCTGCGCCGGATGAGTTCGGCGGAGAGCTTCACCCGGTCGTCGAAGCCGGACCGGATCAGGGTGGTCGCCAACCGGATCCCGAAGAGCCCGAAGCGGTCCAGCAGGGCGGTGCGCGACTGCGGGTCCATCGCGACCGGCAGCTCGCCACGGCTGAAGCGGTCGGCGGAGAGCAGGTGGGCGTCCAACTCCGCCCGGGGCACCCGGGCCAGCGTCGCGAGGGCGGCGACATCCGACTCACTGAGCATCCGACCGGCCAGGCCGATCGACCCGCTGCACGCCACCACGTTCACGGCGAGGGCGCCCACCCGGGGATCGCGGTAGTGCCGTCGAGCCAGTTGACGTGCGGTGAGCAGGCCGTCGATCCGGCCACCGCCGGTCTCGTCGGCCCGGGACAGCACCATGATCACGTTCACCGGGGCGGCCTGACCGACGGCGCTGTCCCGGCCGGACTCCAGCACCCGCAGATCGCTGTCACGACCATCGCGGGTCAGGAACAGCACCGCGTCCGCGTCGCGCAGCACCCGATCCATCACCGACACGCGGCCCCGCTCACCGGCGCCGGTCAACGCCGGGGTGTCGATCAGCGTGACCTGGCGCAGAGCCCGCGTCGGCCACTGCACCACGATGTCGCGTACCTCCCCCGCGCGCCAGCCCAGATCCACCCGCATCCCGGTCGCCGACTTCACCACGGTCAGCTCCTGCGCGGGCTGACCGACCGGGTACGCGGTGGCGCGCGGCGCGGCGCCGTCCTCGTACCAGGTGAAGGCGCCATCGGCGCCCTCGACCGGCGCGACCTCCTCACCCATCAGCGCGTTGAGCACCGTCGACTTCCCGCACCGCCAGGGGCCGGCGACCGCGATCCGCAGCGGCTCCTCCAGCCGGGCCACCTGGTGGCGCAACTGCCCGACGGCCCGGGGATTGTCCCGGTAGAGGTCGAGGGCCTGGTGCAGCAACCCCCACGCCGCCTCGTCCAGACGCACCCCGACGGTCATGCCCGAGGCTCCAACTGCACCCCAGTGGCACGGGCACCGCTCAACTGTTGGGCCTGCTCGTAGAGCGCGGCCAACCGGGTCATCTTCAGTCGGATCTCGCGCTGCCGCTGCTCGCGGAGGGCGACGTCGGTGTCGGCCTCCTGCTTCGCGCTGCGGAACGACTGGACGATGGCCTCCTGAAGCTCCTCGGTGAGCCCGGTGAAGTGGTCCCGCAGCATCCGCTGCACCTGCCGCACGGCGTCGCGGCAGTCCCGGATGACGCGTACGAAGACGTCGTCGACGTGCCGCTGGATGGCCGTCTTCACGGTCGCCTGCCGACGGCGCAGCAGTTGCTTGCTCTCGTCACGGATGCTCTTGCCGCCGAACAGCGCGCCGATGCCGACCGAGACCGGGTTGATCATCGGCATTCCGGCCAGGGTCGTCGCCAGGCCGAACATCAGCATGCCGCCGTACGAGCCCTTCATGCCGGTGAACAGCTTCTGACCGGTGGTGAACCGGTCGACCTTCGGCCGCTCCAGCTCGGGCAGTCGTTCGCCGATGTCGTCCGGCATCGTCATCGACCACGGTGGCAGCACGTCGTAGCCGTAGCGGGTGAAGTTGGCGGCCACCCGGCGGGCGATCCAGTCGCAGCGCTGGATCAGCCACTCGTGGTTCGCCTCCGCCGCCTCCACCAGGCTGCGCTCCAGCCAGTCCTGGAAGGTGTCCCAGGCGACCAGCGGATCCGCCGTGTCGAACGCCTCGTCCACCGCCCGCAGGATCTGCCGGGTCCGGTCACGCAGGTCGTACTCGATGTCGGAGAGCAGGTCGGCGACCTCGTCGTTCAGGGTGTTCTGCCAGCGGGTGGAGCAGCGGCGCAACTCGTCCACCTCACGCTGGGCGGCGTGCAGACGGGAGATCGGCCCGGACTGCTCCTCGGCCTCCTGGGTCGCCAGCTCGGCACGCAGCGGCGCCGCCAACTGCTCCACCACCGTCCGGGCCACCGCCTGCACCGCCACCCGGGCCACCTGATCGGCCTTGCCGGACATGTCCCGCTGCAACCGGGCGATCAGCGCGGGGAAGCCGGACTCCGCATTGAGGACCCGGTCATCGGCGGCGGCCGCGCGCAGCCGCAACGCCGCCGAGACCGGGATGACCGGCGCCGGGATGCCGGCGTCGGCCAGGTGCTGCCGGTTGCGCTCGGCCACCGCACGCCAGTCCGCCACGAGGTCGGTCTTGCTCTGCACCACCACCACGTTCGGGTGCGAACGCATGACGTGCAGCAGCATGTCCAGCTCGGTGACGGAGAGTTCCCGGGTGGAGTCGGTAACCAGCAGTACCGTGTCCGCGCGGCCGGGAGACGCGACCGTACCCGCGCCACCGACAGCGGCGACCTCGTCGGTGCCGGGAGTGTCCACCAGCACCAGTCCGGCACTGAGCAGGGCGCGGGGCACGCCGATCTCGACGTACGCCGGACCGCCCCCCGGCCGACGCCCGACGGTGCCGGCCACCCCCGCCGCGACCTGGTTGAGCGCCACCGGCGTCCGCTCGATGGCGACGGCGGCCGCGGTGCCGGCGGGCCGCCCCGGCGCCGGTGGCGGAGCCTGGGCCACCGCGGCGTACGCGGCCTCGGCGTGCTGCACCACGGTCGGCAGGACGGTGGTGCGACCGTCGCCCACCGGGCAGGCCGGCGCGTTGATGATCGCGTTGATCAGCTGACTCTTGCCCTGGTTGGGCTCGCCGACGACCAGGACGCGCAGCTTCGGGTCCAGCAGCTGGGCACGCTTCTGCCGCACTGTCTGGAGCAGGTCGTCCCGCCCGTGAGAGCTGCACGTACGGGCGATCTCGTCCAGCACGTCCAACCAGATCCCCGCCATCACCGCACCAAGTGTGCTGATTTCGGCTCAATTATCAAGAGGGACCGGTTGGGGAACTGGAGAGGGCCGGACCGCCCGATACGGTCCGACCCCCCGCTCCAGGTGGGAAAACCCGTCAGAGCAGGCCCCCGGTGATACCGAGCAGGCCGTGGTCCGACGAGGCGGGGCCACCATCGTGCGTGTCGCCGAGCACACCGTCGGTGACGCCGCCGGTCACGTCACCGACCGTGCCGGTGACACCGGGGAGGAGACCCTCCACCTGGTGCGTCACACCATCCACAGTGGACGGAACATCCAGCGGCGGGACGACGCCGCCGTGGTCACCGAGGCCCAGGCCGCCCAGAGTCTCGCCGACACCGAGGGAGCCGACGACACCGCCGAGGTGACCCTGGGTGCCGGACAGCACGCCACCGGTCACGTCGCCGCCCAGCAGGCCGTGGTCGGTGGTGTCGAGCAGACCGGCCGGGTGGCCGACGGTGCTGGTGACGTCGCCGAGCACCGGGTCCGCGATGCCGTCCACCGGCTGCACCACGTCGGCGTCGAGGGTGTGCGCCACGTCGTTCACGCCGGTCAGGTCGGTGTCCAGGCCGCTCGGGCCAACGCCCAGCCCGATCCCCGGCAGCACGGTGACCCCGGCCGCGACGGTGTTCGGGTCGACCGCGATGGCACCCAGCACGCCCGCCTTGACGTCCACTCCGCTGGGCGAGCTGGTGATGCTGATCTGCTGGGCCACACTCTGCAGCTGGCCGACCACGTCAGTGGTGTCGGTCACCAGCGGGTCCAGTCCGAGGTGGCCGATGGCCGGGGCGAGCGGCGCGACCGCCCCCGGCGCGTAGTCGACCACCAGCGGGACGACGTCCTGCACGTCCGCGGCGGTGATGTCGGTGAGCCCCGCGGCGTGCAGCGCACCCTCCGGGTCGAGGTCGAACGCCGACCGCGCGTCAGGGTTGGTCAGCAGGTCGAGCACGAAGTCGTGGAGGGTCTGTTGCGAGTCCATGTGCCGGTTCTCCTCGGATGTGGCGTCAGCGACCGTCTTGCGTCGACACGAACGCTACGAGTGGGGGGCGCCCCCGGACATCGGGGCTCGACCCGCATCCGAACCGGCTGAACTAGGGGCTCCGTCGCCTCGTACGTTAGGGGGAGATGGGGAAACCGTCCGAGCCAGATTAGGGTCCCGACCAGGGAGCGATCTCTGGTACGAACGTAGGAGCCCGCGGGGGGTCGCCGGGGGTGGTCGTCGGCGCGAGCGCCACCGACCGGCCACCTCACGGGGAGAGAAGAGACGGATGCGGTACGTCCTGGGGATAGACATCGGAAGCACCAACACGGCCGCCGCCGTCGCACGGCGTAACGGCACGACCTGGACGCGCCCCGAGCCCGTCGGGCTGGGCGCCGACTCGCCCCTCGTCCCGTCGGTGCTGTACCTGTCGGAGGACGGCTCGTTGCGCGTCGGTGAGCCGCCGACCGACGACGGCAGCCGCACCACCCGGGACTTCGTCCGCCGGATTGGCGACGACGTGCCCCTGCTGCTGGGCGGCGAGGCGTGCGCGCCGCAGACACTGACCGCCGAACTGGCGGGGTGGGTGGTGGAGCGGGTGCACGCCCTGGAGGGCGGGCCCGCCGAGGCGATCGTGCTCAGCCACCCGGCGGGTTGGCGCCCGTTCCGGCGGGATCTGCTGCACCGGGCACTGTCCGACCTGGGCCTGCGGCACGTGACGCTGCTGCCCCGCACGGTGACGGTAGCCGAGAGCCACGCCGCCCGCGGGTTCGCGGGTACGACGGCCGCGGTCTACGCCCTCGGCGGCAACAGCTTCGAGGCGGCGCTGGTGCGGCGTACCCCGCGCGGCACGTACGAGGGGTTCGGCACGCCGCAGGGCCTCGACCCGATCGGCGGCGCCGACTTCGACGAGGCGCTGGCCACGCACGTCCGTACCGTGCTGGCCCGGGAGTTGGCGGCCACCGCGCGCCGCGGCACCCAGGCCGCGCTACGCGGGCTGCGCGCGGAGTGTGACCGGGTCAAGCGGGAACTGACCGTCGACCTGACCGCCGACGTGGTGCTGAGCCTGCCGGGCGGCGCCGCGCGGATCCCGGTGACCCGGGCACAGTTCGAGGACATGATCCGCCCGACGGTGCAGGCCACCGTCGACCTCCTGCTCCGCACGGTGCACGGCGCCGGCCGGGCACCGGAGCAGCTCGACGCCGTCCTGCTGGCCGGCGGTTCCGCCCGCATCCCGCTGGTCACCGAGCTGATCGGCGCGGCTCTTCCGGTGCCCGTCGAGGTCCAGCCGGACGCGCAGTTGACCGCCGCGACCGGGGCTGCCATGGCCGCCTGCCAGGTGGTGTCGCCGCGCCGGCCCGCGCCGGCCCGCGACCCGGCACCGGTAGGGCCCCGGGCGGGCGGTGCCGGTCCCTCGCGGGCCAGCCTCCCGGTGCCGCGCCGCCCGCACCACGACACCACCGTTCCCGCTGCTCCCCCTCCCCGTCCGCCGGTCCGGATCCTCCCCCTGGACCTGCCGAAGGCGTCCCGTCTGGCGTTGACCCTCAGCCGGGGACGCGAAGGATGACCACAATGATCATGAACGACGTCGCCGAGTCCCGACTGCTGCTGGGCAGTGGGCCACGCTCCCTTCTGGACCTGGTCGCCCGGGATCCGAGGGCCGCCCTCACCGTCGGGGTGTCCGGGCCCGGCGGCCACGGCAAGACCGCGCTGCTCGCCGAGGTCGCACGGCTGCACCAGCGGGCCGGCGTCACCGTGCGGACGAGCGCTCCCGAGCCGGGTGAGACGGTCGACCCGGACGCGCTGGTGCTGGTCGACGACGCGCACCTGCTCGACGACGACCGCCTCGGCGCGCTGCTGCGCCTGGTGGCCGGCCGCCGCCACCGGCTGGTGGTGGCGTACCGCCCGTGGCCCCGGTCGGCGGCGCTCACCGAGCTGGCCGACGTGCTGCGCCGCGACGGGCAGGCGGTGCTGCTCGGCCCGTTCAGCCGGGAGCAGACCGCGGCCCACCTCGCCTCGATGCCCGAGCTGGGCCGACGCGACGACCTGGTGGACTTCGTCCACACGCAGACCGCCGGTGTGCCCCGCGACGTGGAACGGCTGGCCCGAGGGCTGGCCGGGGCGGACACTCCGGTGGAGCCACCACGGTCCGTCCTGCTCGAGTTCGGTCCGGATCTGGACGCTCAACCCACCGCCGTGCGGCGGCTGCTGCTCGCCGTCGCGGCGGGCGTACCGCTGCCGGTGAGCATGCTCGGCGCCCTCCTCGATCAGGAGCCGGAGGCCGTGGACGGACTGATCGCCACGACCAGGGCGGCCGGGCTGATCGGCGCGGACGGCCGGCTGGCGCCGATCGTCCGGCGGGTCGTCACCACGCTCAGCCCGGCCACCGACCGCACCGCCGTGTGGCGCCGCCTCACCGAGTTGCAGCTGGCACGCGGCGGCGCGGTGCTGCCGCTGGTCCGATCCCTGCGAGCGGTCGGCGCGCTCGCCGACTGCCCGGCTACGACGCTGACGGCCGCCGCCACGGAGGCGCTGGCCGACGAGCCGGCGTTCGCCGCCGACCTGTTCGCGGCGGCCACGGCGGCGGGCGCGCCGGCGAGCGCCCAGCAGGCGCTCGCCACCGCCCTCGCCGGCAACCTCGACGAGGCGCTGCGCCTGGCGGATCGGCTGCTCGCCACCGCTGCGCCGACCGACCGCGCCGAGGCCGCCGTGGTGGCCGCAACCGCCCTGGCGCACCGCGGGCACGTCGGTCGCAGCGTGGAGTTGTACCGGTGGTCGGGCAGCGCCTCGTCGGTCGCGTTCGCCACCGTCGGCGGTCTCGCCGGCGGCGATCTGAGCGCCGCCGCTACGGCGCCGGCCGGCGACCCGGCCGGCGAGCCACCCACGTTGCAGGCCAGCGCCGCCCGGTTGATGGCCGACGGGGTACGCGACAGCGTCACCGGCCCGCCGACCGCCGCCCTGTCGGCGCTCGTGCAGGCCGCCGCTCTGCTGGAGCCGGACGGCCGGGCCGCGCTCCTGCCGGACAGCCCGGCGGCGCTGGCCGCCCTCACCGCCGTGCACTGCGGTGAGCTGGAGATCGCCGAGCGGGTGCTGCACCGGGCCCTGGCCGCCGGGGTCGGGGGTCCGCTGATGACCCGCCGGCACCGACTGCTACAGGCCTGGATCCTGATGGTGCGGGGCCAGACGGCCGCCGCCGCCGACCGTCTCGCCGCCGCCACGGTCGACGGGCGGCCGCTGGAGTCCCGCGATCTGCTCTTCGCCGCCGCGCTGCGGATGGGCATCGCCCGGCGCAACAGCGACCTCGGAGCCCTCAAGAACGGTTGGGGGCAGGCGCTGGAGGCGGTGGTGCGGCACCCGGTGGACCTGTTCACGCTGCTGCCGCTGGGTGAACTCGCCATCGCCGGCGCCCGCCTGGGTGACCTGGCCCGACTGGAACCGTACCTGCGGGAGGGCCGCTCCCTGCTCAACCGACTGGACGATCCGCCACTGTGGAGTGTCCCGCTGCACTGGAGCGGCCTGCACGCGGCGATCCTGACCGACGAGCCGGCCGTCGCCGACGACCACGTCGCGGCGCTGCTCGCCGCCGCCGACCACAGCCGGTACGCGGCCGTGGTCGCGGCGGCCGGCGAGAGCTGGGTGGAGGTGCTGCGGGGCGCGGTCGACCCGGTGCGGGTGGAGGCCGCCGCCCGGGGGCTGCACGACACCGGGCTGTGGTGGGACGGCGCGCGACTCGCCGGGCAGGCCGCGATCCGTACCGCGGACCGGCGGGCCATGACCACCCTGCTCGAATGCGCGCGAGCGTTGCAGGGCCGCCCGGCCGGCGCCGACGCCGGGCAACGGCCGACCGGCGGCGAGAGCACCGCGCGGGTCGCCGACGCCATCGCCGGTCCCGCCCAGCCGGGGCTCAGCGACCGGGAGTACGAGGTGGCCGAACTGGTGCTGGCGGGGCTGACCTATCGGGAGATCGGCGATCGGCTCTTCATCTCGGCGAAGACCGTCGAGCACCACGTCGCCCGGATGCGTCACCGACTGAACTGCGCCAACCGCGCCGAGTTGCTGGCACTGCTGCGTACCGTCGTCGCCGACCGGGCCAACAGCACGGCCGGTCAGCCGTGGCCCCGGCGGTCGACCCGATGACCCGAGGAGGGATCCGGGCCAGACTCGTCGCGTTGGCGGCCGTGCTGATCACGCTCTGGTCGTACGCGGCCTACCTGACCGGTCAGGACGCGGCCGACCTGCTGCGGGTCCGGGCGCTGGCCGAGACGCTGGGCCAGCCGATCGACCGGCTGGTCCTGGGCCTGCAGACCGAGCGGAGGCTGACCGTCGAGACGATCGCCGGGGCCGCGTCGACGGAGTCCGCGTTGGCGGGGGCACGCGCCGGGACCGACCGGGCGGCGGCCGAGGTTCGCGCCTTCACCGACGGCCACGACCTTCGGCTGCTCACCGCCGACGCGGTCCGGGACCGGGCCGACGAGCTGGTCCGGCGGCTGAACGGCCTGGGCACCATCCGATCCCAGGTGGACGCCGGGCGGCTCGACCGCGCCGGGGCCGTCGACGGGTACGACCAACTCGTCGCCGTCGCCTTCGCCGTGTACGGCCCGGAGTGGGGCGCCTACGAGAGCGACCTGGCCGCCGACACCCGCACCGTGATCGCGCTGGCCCACGCCCGCGAACTGCTCGCCCAGGAGGACACCCTGGTCAGTGCCGCGTTGGCCGGTGACCGACTCGATCTCGACGGGCGGCGTCGACTGGCCGCGCTGGTCAGCAACCAGCGCTACGCGCGCGCCGAGGCGGTCGCGGCTCTGCCGGGCGGGCAGCGGCGGTTCACCGAAGGGCCGCCGTTCGGGGACCTGCTCGCCCTAGAGGACGTGCTGTCGCGCACGGACACCGCCAGCGCGGTCGACGGGATCACCCGGGCGAAGTGGCGTACGACGGCCGACGGTGTGCTCGGCGCGCTGCACGAGCTGGTGACGACGGCGGCCCGGGACAGCGTCGAGCGGGCCACGCCGGGTGCCGCCGTGCTCGTCGCCCGCACCGGCGCAGTGCTGGGGCTCGGGCTCATCGCGGTGCTCGCGGTCCTGCTGAGCTGGGTCGGCCTGGCCCGACGGCTGACCGAAGGGCTGGTCCGCTCCCCCGCCGATGCCCCGGCGCTGCCCGTGCCGCCGCCATCGGTCGACGACGCGCCGGCCCCCACCCGCGAGGCCCCGGCCACCGACGGCGCCGCCGCCCGGGAACTGGTGCTGCGGCTGACCCGCCGCAACCAGGTCCTGCTCCGCGAGCAGCTCAGCCTGCTGGACGGGATGCAGCGGCGGGAACGGTCCGCCGAGGAGACCGACGAGCTGTTCGCGCTCGACCACCTCACCACCCGGGTCCGCCGCAACGTGGAGACGGTGATCACCCTGAGCGGCGCGACGCCGGCCCGCCGCTGGCGGCGACCGATGCCACTGCTCGACGTCGTCCGCGGCGCGGTTGCCGAGGTGGCCGACTACCACCGGGTCCTCATCGCGCCGCACTGGCCGTGGTCCCTCGCCGGCCCCGCCGTCACCGACGTCGTCCACCTGCTTGCCGAGCTGGTCGAGAACGCCCTCGCCCACTCACCGACGGACACCACCGTCCGCGTCGGCGGCGAACAGTGGCCACAGGGCTGCGCCGTCCTGGTCGTCGACGACGGCCCCGGCCTCGACGCGAGCGCGATGGCCGACGCGAACCACCTACTGGGCGGTCCTCCGTCAGCCGACCCGCCGGCCGGCCCGGCGGGCCTCTACACCGTCGCCGTACTGGCCGCCCGCTGTGGCGCGCACGTCTCGCTGCGGCGCAGCCAGCGCGGCGGGACAGCGGCGGTGGTCCTCCTCCCGACCGGTCTGGTCACGGTGCGCGACACCGACGACGAGCCGGCGAGGCGTCATCCCGGTGCCCCGCCCGCGCGGGACGGGGGCACCTCGGGCGCCCACCTACCGACGCGGATCCGCCAACCCGGGCCGATGGCGCCCATCCCCGGCAGCGCCGGCCCCGACACCGTCGAGTTGCCGGTCGCGAGAACAGCAAGGAGACATCGATGACGCACGCAGTGGCCACCGAGGACAGCCTGACCGGTGCCCTGGACCGGCTGGTCGATCGGGTGCACGGCGCGGAGTTCGCCGTGGTGCTCTCGCCCGACGGCCTGCCACTCGGCGGTTCCCGCCAGGTGGGGGCGAAGCTGGCCGAGCAGATCTCCGGCATCGTCGCCGGCCTGCTGGCGCTGGGGCTGGCCGCCACCCGCACCTGCGACGGGGGTGGGCTGCGGCAGATCGTGGTGCAGATGTCCCGGGCGTTCCTGTTCGTCGCCACCATCCGCAACGGAACCATCCTCACCGTACGGATCGCCGGTGACGACGCCGAGGTCGGCGACATGGCGTACGAGGTGGCGCTGTTCGTCGGGCAGGCCGAACGGCACCTGCCGGTCCGCCTCGAACCGGCCTCCTCGGTGAAGAGCGGGGACGCCGGTGTCCACCAACGACTCCGCTGACGAGGCGTGGTACGACGACGACGCGGGCCCGGTGGCTCGGCCGTACACGATGACCGGCGGGCGTACCGCCCCCGAGCGTGGCCGGTTCGATCTGATCTCGCTGGTCGTCGCCCGGCGGACCGCCAACCGGCGGACGCCGCTCTTCCCCGAACAGGCGCGGATCGTCGAGTTGTGTCACCATCCAGTGTCGGTGGCCGAGCTGGGCGCCGAACTGGACCTGCCGTTGGGGACCGTCCGGGTGCTCCTCGGTGACCTGCTCGCGGCCGGCCTGATCGAGACGCACGAACCGCCGACGCTGTCGGAGCTGCCGTCCGCGGAGCTGCTCGAGTCGATACTCGTCGGGCTACGCGCCCTGTGAGCGACCGGGCGGAGCGCAGTCGCGCGTCCGGTGACGAAGTGAGGGGGAGAAAGGCAGTGCCGGCACCACCGCCGCAGCCACGTCGTACCGTGGCGATCATCCTGCTGGACCGGGTCGTGGCCCTCGCCGCGGCCACACGGCGGGTGTTCACCGGTCAGGGCGACATCTCGCGGGCCACCTGGGTGGCGGTGATCTCGGCGCTCGGGGTGCTGGTCGCGACGACGGTCTCCGTCGTCGCGGTGCTGCGGTCACCGGAGAAACTGGCGCCGGTGACGCTCAACCCGCCACCCTCGGTCGACCAGGTCGGGACACCGCCGGCCGGTACGCCCCGGGCGCACGCGATCCCGGCGGCCACCAGCCCACCGGCCGTACCGCCGGGCTCCCCCACCGTGGCGCCGACCGCCGGAGCCGCGACCACCGGGCCGTCGCCGTCGGCCGCCACGACCGCGCCGAGCCCGGGCGCCCTGGGCGCCGAGTTCGCCATCGCGGACACCGCCCTGCTCAGCTACGGCGCCAGCGTGACGATCAGCAATCCCGGCCAGGTGCCGGTGCCGCAGTGGAAGCTGGCCGTCACCCTGCCCCGGAAGTCGCTGCGGGTGAGTGAGGTCGAGGGCGCACGAGCCGTCCAGGATGGTGCGGTGTGGACGTTCGTGCCGGACGGCAGCGTCGGGCTGGTGCCCGGTGGCGCGTCGGTGCGGGTGACGTTCCGGGTGAACGGCGCACCGGTCGGCGCCGCCCCGACGGCCTGCACGATCGACGGGGCGGCGTGCACCGGCCTGCCGGACTGACGGCGGGGCCACACGTCCGGCCTCAGCCAGCGACCACGGACGGCTCGGTCCGCACCGTCTCGCGCGGCAGAATCGGCAGCGCCGGCGCGAGAGCCGCCAGCATGAGCAGGCCACCGACCGCGAGCAGGTCGAGGGTGACAGCCGGCAGCACGATGCCGACGAGCAGCAGGGGAACGCTCCACCACGGCAGCCGCCGTCGGGCCGCGAGCATGCCGGTGAGGACGAGCAGCCCGACGAAGAACAGCTGGGGTACGACGTCGTAGACGGCCATCTCGACGCCGGGGATGTCCTTGAAGTCGCTGCTGAGCGCCGACATCTCGGCCCGGTCCGCCGCCAGCAGCCCCTCCACCATGTCGGCGCCGAACTGCACCATGGTCGCGGCGAGCCCGACCAGCGTCACCGCCACCACGCCGGTGCGCCACCGACCGGCCGGCAGCAGACGGGACAGCGCGACGACGGCCGGCACGAAGAACACCATGCCGGCGAGGCCGGCCAGGTGCGCGGCCTGCCAGTCGAGCCCCGGGCCGTACACGTCGTCGGATCTCCCCCACAGCCGGACGAGCCCGTAGGCCACGATGCCGACCGGGCCGGCGACCACAGAGAGCGCAGCGTGTTTCATGCCCGCCATCATCTGGCCGCCGGTGCCCGCCCGACCTCCGGGCGCAGCCCGGGTCCGACCCCTGATCCTGGTGTCAGGTCTTCCACCGAGCAACCCTGAGCCCTGGCACGCCCCGCTACGCGCGTGGCCACACCTGGATCAGGAACTTCTCGTGACCGGCCGGGAAGCTCGGCCTCCCGTCGTCGTCCATCGACGCACACAACGCCTCATCGATCTCGACAGGCTCAATGTGCCACCTGTCGAACGCTCGGCCGAGCTCCTGCCTCCCACGGACGTAGAGACGCGCACGGTAACCACCCGCCGCCGGGATCTCGATGAAGAGGCCGGTCGGTCCTTCGGTCACGATGCTGGCACGGAGGTCACCCGCGAATAGCTCGCAATCACTGGCGTCCTGCTCCTCCCACCCATCGTTCGCCGCGGGCGAGACCGGTTGCTGGGGAGGCTCCCCTGTCCACAATTGCAGGGTCACCTCGGCCTCGTGACTGCTCCCGGCACTCCTGACGGCGAGCCAACCCGTGCCGCCGCTCAATCGGCCTTCGATCGGAGGGCGAGGGTGTTCATATGTGGTGGTTGCAGGGGTTTGAAGGTAGAAAGATGAGTATTCAACGAAGACGAGCCCGGACGAATGAGCCGCCGGCGTGGGTGGCGAGAGATGCACGAGCCGTCGCGGCCGGCTAATTAGCGGGCCGAGGTGTCCCGGACGGGTCGCACGTGCCGGAAGGCGGCCAGCAGGGCGGTGACGAGGCCGGCCGCCAGCAGAATCCTGACCACGTTGAACAGCACCGTGTCGCCCGTGGAGTGCGGCGGGAAGATGTCCTTGACGAGCCAGCCGACGCCCAACCCCAGCCCCAGGCAGGTGTGCATAGCCGCCCGCAGGCGCGGCGAAGGCTGCGGACGCCCGAAGATCCGGGGCACCCTCGTGCCGCCACGGCTCCTGGCGAAGAGCACAGCGGCGAGGGCCAGATTGGCCGCGGCGACCACCCCGGCCAGAACCACGTCCACGGATCCCATGAGGCCACACGCTAGCGGAGGGACGACAGCGGCCAGGTTTCCGGAGATCGGCTCATGCCGACCGAGCGCGTGGGTGGACCATCCCGGCGGGCGATGCGGCGGGACGTCGGCGATGCTGGGCGCATGGAGTACGTGTCCAGAGTGCCGCGACCGCCGCTGGACGGGCTGATCGACGACCTTTACTACCTGGAGGGCGCGTCGCCGTACGCCCGGCTGATGCTGCCGGCAAGTCCGGCGGCGTTCCTCATCGTCAACCTCGGGGCACCCTTGCGCATCCGCGCGGGCACCGACATCGAGACGGCCGAGTACGCCGACGGCTGCGTGGTCACCGTGCCCACCCGCGCGTTGGAGTTCGGCTACCCGCCCCGGACCCGGTCCGTCGGCGTGCACTTCAAGCCGTGGGGGGTGGCGCCGTTCCTGCCGATGCCCGCGGCCGAGCTGTGTGACCGGCCGGTGACGATGGAGCAGGTGTGGGGTCGATCGGCCGTCGCCGAGCTGCGCGACCGGCTGGCCACGGCCGACGGACCGCACGAGATGCTGACGGTGCTCGAGGAGGGGCTGATCCGCCGGCTGCATGAGACCGCCGGCCTGGGGCTGGTCCGCCACGCGGGCAGCGTCATCGCGGCGACCGGCGGCGCGGTGGCGATCGGCGACCTGAGGGTTTCCGCCGGTGTCAGCAGCACTCATCTGGCACAGCGGTTCAAGGAGCTCGTCGGCGTCACGCCGAAGCGGCTGGCCCGCTCCTACCGTTTCGCCGCCGCCGTGTTGGCGATCAACCCCGCCGTACCGATCGACTGGGGCGAGCTCGCCAGTCGCGCTGGCTATTTCGACCAGGCCCACTTCGGCCACGAGTTCCGGGCCTTCACCGGCCTGACACCGACCCGGTACGTCGACGTCCGGCAGCGGTTCCTGCGCGAACATCCCGGCCACGTGCTGGACAACTGGCCGCTGCCGGCCGATTGATTTCGTACAAGAGCGACGGCTCACGGCACGCTAATTTGGGGGCACCCAACGCAGAGGAGAGCCCGTGGGCACGGTGGTCATGTACAGCTCGGTGTCCGTGGACGGCTTCATCGCGGACGAGACGGACCAGCCCGGGCCGCTGTTCGACTGGTTGTCCAGCGGTGACGTCCCGTTGGACGAGAGCGGCGTGGTGAAGGTGTCGCAGACGTCCTACGACCACACCCGGCCGTACTGGGACTCGATCGGGGTGACAATCGTCGGCCGCCGCGTGTTCGACATGACGGACGGCTGGGACGGGAAGCCTCCGGGCGGGATCGACCACGTGGTCGTCGTGACGCACCGGCCGGCGCCCGAGGGCTGGGACCCCGAGGCGCCGTTTCACTTCGTCGACGGCGTCGAGGCAGCCGTGGCCAAGGCGCAGGAACTCGCCGGTGACCGCATCGTCGAGGTCGCCGCCGGCGACGTCGGCGGCCAGGTTCTCGCGGCGGGCCTGATCGACGAGGTACGCATGGACGTCGTACCCGTGGTGTTCGGCTCCGGCAAACGCTACTTCGGGTCGGTCCACGCCCAGCACCTGCTGGAGGACCCGGACCTGGTGATCCAGAGCAACCGGGTGCTTCACCTGCGCTACCGGGTACGCCGTTGACCGACCTGAGCGGGCACACGAAGAGCCCGCCGCGCTCGTGCTCCTGCGCGCGTCCTCGATCACGTGATGCTCAGCAGTCGTCGACGAGCCGATTCACCTGCTGAGCATCACGTGATCGAGGATCTGCGGCGGTCAGAAGTCGTCGTCGAACGCCACGGTGCCGGTCACTCCGACCTGGTACGCCGACACCCGCCGTTCGAAGAAGTTGGACAGTTCCTGCACGTCCTGCAACTCCATGAAGGCGAACGGGTTGGCCGACCCGAAGTGCGGCGCGATGCCGAGTTGGGCGAGGCGCCGGTCGGCGACGTGCTGGAGGTACTCCCGCATGTCCGCGAGGGTCAGCCCGGGTACACCCTGGCCCACCAGGTCCTCGGCGAACTGGACCTCACACTCGACGGCCTCGGTGAGCATCTGGCGGACCTGGTCGGCGAGGTCGTCGTCGAACAGGTCGGGCTCCTCGGCGCGGACGGTGTCCACCACGTCGAACGCGAACGCCATGTGCATGGACTCGTCGCGGAACACCCAGTTGGTGCCGGAGGCGAGGCCGTGCAGCAGGCCCCGGGAGCGCAGGAAGTAGACGTAGGCGAACGCGCCGTAGAAGAACAGCCCCTCGATGCAGGCGGCGAAGCAGATCAGGTTGAGCAGGAACGTGCGCCGGTCCTTTCGGGTCCGCAGCTCGCGCAGGTCGTGCAGGGAGTCGATCCAGCGGAAGCAGAACTCGGCCTTGCGGCGGATCGACGGGATGTTCTCGATGGCCGCGAAGGCCGCGTACCGCTCGGTCTCGTCGGGCACGTACGTGTCGAGCAGGTTGAGGTAGAACTGGACGTGCACCGCCTCCTCGAACAGCTGCCGGGACAGGTAGAGGCGGCCCTCGGGGCTGTTGACGTGCTGGTAGAGGTTGAGCACCAGGTTGTTGGCGACGATCGTGTCGCCGGTGGCGAAGAACGCCACGAGGCGGCTGACGAGGTGCCGCTCGGCCGGCGAGAGCTTGTCCAGGTCGGCGAGGTCGGCGTGCAGGTCGACCTCCTCGACCGTCCAGGTGTTGCGGATGGCGTCGCGGAACCGGTCGAAGAAGTGCGGGTAGCGCATCGGGCGCAGGGTGAGGTCCATCCCGGGGTCGAGCAGCATGTGCGTGGTCCTCGTGTCGGTGGTGGCGTCGGCGGCGGTCACTGGCAGGCCTCGCACGACTCGGGATTCTCCAGCGAGCAGGCCAGCGCATCCGCGTCGACAGCACCGACCGCGCCGAGGGCGCCGAGGGCGCCGACAGCGGTGGCAGCGCCGACGGCGACGGTGGCCTGCTGGATCCGCGTGGCGGGGCGCGAGCGCAGGTAGTAGGTGGTCTTCAGGCCGGCCTTCCAGGCGTACAGGTACATCGAGGAGAGCTTGCCGATGGTGGGCGAGGCCAGGAACAGGTTCAGCGACTGGGACTGGTCGATGAACGGCGCGCGGGCGGCGGCCAGGTCGATCAGCGCCCGCTGCGGCAGCTCCCACGCGGTGCGGAACAGCTCCCGGACGCCGGCGGGCAGCTCCGGGATGTCCTGCACCGAGCCCTCGGCACGCTTGATCGCCGAGCGGATCTCCTCGGTCCACAGGCCACGGGCCTTCAGCTCACCGACCAGGGCCGTGTTGACCTGGAGGAACTCCCCGGACAGGGTTTCGCGCTTGAACAGGTTGGACACCTGCGGCTCGACGCACTCGTAGCAGCCGGCGATCGAGGCGATGGTGGCGGTCGGGGCGACAGCCACCAGCAGCGAGTTGCGCAGCCCGTACGCCTCGACCCGCTCGCGCAGCGCGTCCCACCGCGCGGTCTGCGTACCCTCGACGCCCCACAGGTCCGGCTGGAGCTGGCCCCGCGCGGCGCGGGTCTGCGGGTACGCCGGGTGCGCGCCGAAGCGGCGCGCCACATCGGCGGAGGTCTCCAGCGCGGTCAGGTACAACTCCTCGCTGACCCGGGTGGACAGCTCCCGCGCGGCCGGCGAGTCGAACGGGAGCCGCAACGCGAAGAACACGTCCTGAAGGCCCATCAGCCCGAGCCCGACGGGGCGCCAGCGCGGGTTGCTCGCCGCCGCCTGTGGGGTCGGGTAGTAGTTGATGTCGATGACCCGGTCGAGGAACGTCACGGCGGTGCGGACCGTGGCGCGCAGCCGCTCCCAGTCGAGGTCGCCGTCGGCGAGGTGGGCGGCGAGGTTCACCGAGCCGAGGTTGCACACGGCGGTCTCGGCGTCGCTGGACACCTCGATGATCTCGGTGCACAGGTTGGACAGGTGCACCACGTTGCCGTCTTCGGCGGTCTGGTTGCACAGCCGGTTGGCGGCGTCCTTGAAGGTCATCCACCCGTTGCCGGTCTGGGCGAGGGTGCGCATCATCTTGCCGTACAGCTCCCGCGCCGGCACCTGCCGCACGTAGCGGCCCTGTGCCTCGGCGGCCCGGTACGCGGCGTCGAACCGCTCCCCCCACAGGTCGGGCAGCTCGGGCACCTCGTGCGGGTCGAACAGCGACCACACCTCGTCGGCCTCGACCCGGCGCATGAACTCGTCCGGGATCCAGTTGGCCAGGTTCAGGTTGTGGGTGCGGCGGGCGTCCTCGCCGGTGTTGTCCCGCAGTTGCAGGAACTCCTCGATGTCCGGGTGCCACGGCTCCAGGTAGACGCAGGCCGCGCCCTTGCGCCGGCCGCCCTGGTTGACCGCGGCCACGCTGGCGTCCAGCGTGCGCAGCCACGGCACGATCCCGTTGGACTGCCCGTTCGTGCCACGGATCAGCGCGCCCCGGGACCGGACCCGGGAGTACGCGATGCCGATGCCGCCGGCGAACTTGGACAGGTTCGCGACCTGCGCGTACCGCTGGTAGATGGAGTCCAACTCGTCGCGCGGGGAGTCGACCAGGTAGCAGGAGGACATCTGGGTGTGCCGGGTACCGGAGTTGAACAGCGTCGGTGAGCTGGGCAGGTAGGCCAGGCTGGACATCAGCCGGTAGAAGCCGACCGCCTCGTCGGGGGTGGTGGACAGGCCGCAGGCCACCCGCAGCAGCCAGTACTGCGGGGTCTCCAGCACCAGCCGGGTGCTCGGGTGGCGCAGCAGGTACCGGTCGTAGACCGTGCGCAACCCGAAGTACTCGAAGCGCCGGTCGCCGTCCGGGTCGACGGCGTCGTCGAGCATGGTGGCGTGCGCGGCGACGAACGCGGCGGTCTCGTCGCCGATCAGGCCCTCGGCGTGACCGGTCCGGATCGCCGCGCTGAACGAGGTGACGCCCTGGCGGCGGACCTCCTTGTCGACGTAGACGGCCAGCAGGCGGGCGGCGAGGCGGGAGTACTGCGGCTCTTCGCCGATCATCTCGGCGGCGGTCTGGATGGACAGCCGGTCCAGCTCGGCGGTGGTCGCGCCGTCGTAGAGGCCGCTGATCGTGCGGGTGGCGACCCGCAGCGGGTCGACGTCGGTGAGGTCGTCGGTCCACCGCTCGACCGCCCGGACGATCCTGTTGACGTCCACCGCCTCGGTGGCGCCGTCGCGCTTGCGGACGCGCATCTGCGTCCGGCGGGGGGCCGCGCCGCTGGCGGCCGGGGCTACCTCGGTAACTGTCACCACTCGCTCCTCGGAGTTCGAGACCTGATGGTCCGGACACGAGGAGACAGACACCGGCGGACGCCACGCCGCGACGGCGTGGGTCAGGTGGCGTCGGCCGTCCCACGCGGCCTCGGACCGCCGTACGCCCGGGTGTGGGCGTACGGCACGCTGGCAGGTCTTCGGACTCGCGGGCACGACCGGGTTCGCCGGTCTCCTACTGGCCGTCGCTTCCCAGGCCGTGTGGTGGCCCAGTGCTGATGACGGCGGTCGTTCCCACTCACCGCTGCGGGACAGTCCCGGATTTCCACCGGGTTCCCTCTTGCCTCGACCACTCCGGGTGAGCGGCCGAACCAGCTGCGCTCGACACCATATATAGGGACGCCGTGGTTGTCACACCCCACATGTCGGGCCGGGCGTGTCGGTGACGCCCGTCACCGGAGGGCGGGTCAGTTCCCGACGGTGACCGGCTGCGGCACGCGCGAGCGGCGTTCGACCGCGAAGCTGACTGCCGCCAGGCCCAGTCCGAGGATCGCCAGGACCACGCCCACCCAGGCCGGCGCGAGGTAGCCGAACCCGGCGGCGATGGCGACGCTGCCCAGGGCGGCGCCGAGGCTGTTCGCGATGTTCATGGCCGACTGGTTCATCGCCGCGCCCATCAGCTGGGCGCCCGGCGCCACCGTGATGAGGCGGGCCTGCAGGACCGGCCCCAGGTAGAGGCTGGTCGCGCCGACCAGGAACGCGCCCACGAACAGGCCGGCGGGGTTCGACGCGACGAGGCCGAACACGGCGATGCTCACGATCATCGCGACGAAGCCGACGATCATGCTGCGGCGCAGGTCCCGGTCCGCGAGCCAGCCGCCCAGGGCGTTGCCGACGGTCATGCCGAGACCCACCGCGACGAGCGCCCACGGCACGGTCGCGGCGGAGAGGCCGGCGACGTCGGTGGTGACCGGAGCGATGTACGTGTCGACCGCGAAGAAGCCGGCGAAGCCGATCGCCCCGGTGGCCGCGACCAGCCACACCTGCCTGGTCCGCAGGGCCCGCAGCTCGGCGGCGGGCGAGCCCTCCACCGCCGCGGCGACCTCCGGGACGACCGCCAGCACGGCCAACAGGGTGAGCACGAAGACCCCGGCGATGACCAGGTACGCGGTGCGCCAGCCGGCCGCCTGCCCGAGCCGGGTGATCAGGGGTACGCCGACCACGTTGCTCACGGTCAGTCCGCTGAGCACGGCGGCGAAGCCGCGGGCCTCGTTGCCGGGGCCCAGCAGGGTCGCTGCGAGCAGGCCGGCCGCCCCGAAGTACGCGCCGTGCGGCAGGGCCGCGACGAACCGTGCCACCAGCACCAGGTCGAACGTCGGGGCGGTCGCCGACGCGACGGTGCCGACGGTGAAGAGGACGAGCAGGCCGAGCACCAGCTTCTTGCGGGGCAGGCGCGCGCTCAGCGCGGCGATGAGCGGGGCGCCCACGACCACCCCGAGCGCGTATGCGGTGATCATCCAGCCCGCGCGGGCCACCGCGTCGGACGGCGACCGCGCGTACTGCTCGGACAGCAGGTCGCGGCCGATGTCGGGCAGCAGGCCCATCGCCACGAACTCGGTCAGCCCGACGGCCACACCGCCCAGGGCCAGGGCGGCCACCGCCGAGAGCCGTCGATTTCTGCGCAATCCATCCACCGGGAGAATTTAGCAACAGCGTTGCGTAATAGGGTGGCGAGATGACGCGCACCACAGCCGACGTGACGTTCCTGCGCGGCTACAACCAGGCGCTGGTCATGGCGGTGGGGCGTACCGTGCCGACGTTCGAGCGGTCGACCATCGTCCAGGCCACCGGCCTGACACCACAGGCGGTCTCCAAGGTGATCGCCCGCCTGACCGCCGACGGCCTGATCCGTACCGCCGGCGTCCGCCGCCCGGGCATCGGCAAACCCGCGGTCGTCTACGAGCTGGTCCCCGACAGCCGGTACGCCATCGGCGCCCACGTCGCCCGGCGCACGCTGCGCCTGGTGCTCGTCGACCTGGCCGGCGCGGTGCACCACTCAGCGGTCAGCCCGCTGCCCGACGACTTCACCCCGGAGCAGCTGCTGCACGCCCTGCGCACCGGCATCGGCGCGGTCACCGCGGGCCGGGATCTGCGGGGCCGGCTCACCGGCGTCGGCATCGGGATGGTCGGCCCGCTGGACCACGAGCACGGCCTGGTCCGCGACGCCCACGGTCTGCGGCACTGGCACGACGTACCGCTGCGCGAGCTCGCCGAGGCGCACCTCGGCCTGCCGGTCCACCTCGACAAGGACGTCACCGCGGGGGTCACGGCCGAGGCCTGGCGGCACGGCGGAACCTTCGGCGACGCGGTCCTCATCATGGTCGAGTCCGGCATCGGCGGCGGCTTCTGGCTGGGCGGCACGGCCCACCGGGGCGCACACACCAACGCCGGCGAGTTCGGCCACACCGTCGTCGACCTCGACGGCCCGCTCTGCGTGTGCGGACGCCACGGATGCCTGGAGATCGTGCACAACCGGGCCGCCGAGGCCGGCGACATCGCCCGGGCCGCGCGGGTCCTGGCGGTCGGCGTCGTCAACCTGCTGCAGACCCTCGACCTCGCCCACGTGGTGCTGGCGGGCGCCGACCTGCTGCGGTACGCGCAGCCCTACCTCGCGGCGGTCGAGGAGGCCGTGCACACCGACGTGCCGCGCGCCGACTGGCTCACCACCGACGTCACCCTCTCCAGCCTGGGCGCCGACGTGATCGCGGCGGGCGCCGCCATGCAGGTCCTCGACCGGCACTACGGCGTGCCGGAACTCGCCCTGCTCCAGGGGTGACGATCAGCGGTTCAAAGATTTGATGTATCGGGCCAATCGGCGAGGCGGCCACAGCTCGCGATCCCTCATCAAAACGCACGTCCGAGTCCATCGACGTCGTTGACGCACCGGATCAAGCCTCCGTATACTCCCAGTGATCATCCGATCTTTCCCCGAGCCGGGCGAGGAGCGCATGCCGCAGATCACTGCCGTCACCGTCGAGGACGTCCGCTTCCCCACCTCCCTGACCGCTGACGGGTCCGACGCCATGAACAAGGACGGTGACTACTCGGCGGCCTATGTCGTCCTGCACACCGACGGCGTGGACAGCGCGGGTGCGCCGCTCGCGGGTCACGGGCTGACCTTCACCATCGGCCGAGGCAACGACATCGTCGTCGCGGCGGCCGTTCACCAGGCCCACCGCCTGGTCGGCCTGGACGTGGCGACGATGGCGGCGGACATGGGGGCGGTCTACCGCCTGCTCACCTCCGACTCGCAGCTGCGGTGGCTCGGGCCGGAGAAGGGCGTCGTCCACCTGTCCCTCGCCGCCGTGCTCAACGCCTCGTGGGATCTGGTGGCCCGTGCCGCCGACAAGCCGCTGTGGCGGCTGCTCGTCGACATGTCCCCCGAGCAACTCGTCGACATCGCGGACCTGCGTTACCTGTCCGACGCGCTGACCCGGGACGAGGCGCTGGCCATCCTGCGCGCCAAGGAGGGCACGAAGGCCGATCGCCTCGCCGAGCTCGACCGGACCGGCTATCCCGCGTACACCACCTCGGCCGGCTGGCTCGGCTACGGCGACGACAAACTGCGCCGGCTGTGCCAGGAGGCGGTCGACTCCGGCTACGGGTACGTGAAGCTCAAGGTCGGCGCCAACCTCGACGACGACATCCGCCGCTGCGCGATCGCCCGGCAGATCCTCGGCCCGCACCGCAGCCTGATGATCGACGCCAACCAGGTGTGGGACGTCGGTCAGGCCATCGAGTGGGTCAAGGCTCTCGCCCAGTTCAACCCGCTCTGGATCGAGGAGCCCACCAGCCCCGACGACATCCTCGGCCACGCGGCCGTTCGCCGCGCCGTCGCGCCCATCGGGGTCGCCACCGGCGAGCACTGCCACAACCGGGTGATGTTCAAGCAGCTGTTCCAGGCCGAGGCCATCGACTTCTGCCAGTTGGACACCGGCCGGCTGGCCAGCATCAACGAGATCGTCGCGGTGCTGCTCCTCGCCGCGAAGTTCGACGTCCCCGTGTGCCCACACGCCGGCGGCGTCGGTCTGTGTGAGATGGTCCAGCACGTGTCGGTGCTCGACTACGTGGCGATCTCCGGCGATCTCACCGGTCGTGTCACCGAGTTCGTCGACCACCTGCACGAGCACTTCACCGACCCGTGCGTCATCCGGGACACCGGGTCGGGCAGCGGTTACGTCCTGCCCGAGCGGCCCGGCTACTCCACCCGGATGCGGACCGAGTCGGTCGCGCTCTACCGGTTCCCCGACGGCCACTACTGGGCCGCGGCGGACCCGACTACCGTGTCATCTCCGGAGCCGTACGTGATCGCGGGTGGAACGGCCACCCCCGCCGGCCGCTAGGAGGTGTCATGTCCCGCACCGACGAAGTGGTCAACGGCATCAAACGGATGATCCTCGAAGGGCAGTTCAAGCCCGGCGACCGGTTGCCCATCGAGAAAGACCTCGCCGAGTCGCTCGGCGTCTCACGGGGATCGCTGCGCGAGGGCATGTCGGCCCTGTCCATCCTCGGCATCGTCAACATCCGCCAGGGCGACGGCACCTACGTCACGAACCTCGACGCGCCGCAACTGCTGGCCCCGATGGGCTTCGTCGTGGACTTCCAGGGCCAGGGCGACCCGCGGCACATCCACACCGTCCGACGGCTGTTGGAGTGCGAGGCCGCCCGGCTGGCGGCGACCAGGATCACCGACGAGGCCCTCACCCAGGCAGGGGAACTGCTCGACGAGGCGGCCCGGATCGCCGGTCAGTCTCCACAGGACCACGAACGAATCATGGAGATCGACATCGCCTTCCACCGGATCATCGCCGTGCACGCCGAGAATCCGGTGCTCGTCGGCCTGATCGAGGCGTTCGCCGGGCGCACCCTGCGGGGGCGCTTGTGGCGGAGCCTGCACGAGGAGGGCGCGGACCGGCGTACCCACGACGAGCACGTGGCGATCCTGAAGGCCCTCGTGGCACGCGACCCCGAACGGGCCCGCATCCGGATGGCCAACCACCTGATCGGGGTGGAGGAGTCGTTGCACTGGTTGCCCGACGAGGGTGACGCGACCGCCGAGACCCCCCGGACGTGAAGGTCCACCCTCACGACTGCACGTCGAGCAGCCCCACCTCGTACAGCGCCGTCCAGAGCTGATCCGGGACGTCGGCGTCGGTGCGGCGCAGGGTTTCGGTCACCTGGGCCGCGTCGCGCATGCCGACCACCGTGGAGACCACGGCCGGGTGCCGGCGGACGAACGCCAACGCCGCCTCGGGCAGGGTGACGCCGTACGCCCGGCACACCTGCGCCGCCCGCCGCGCGTGCTCGATCACCTCCGCCGGGGCCTGCTGATAGTCGTAGACGGCGTCGGACGGCGGCATGTCCCGGGCCAGCAGCCCGGAGTTGTAGACCCCCGCGATCACCACACCGACGCGGCGGGCCTGCGCGGCGGGCAGCAGGTCGGTCAACGCACCCTGCTCCAGCAGGGTGAACCGGCCGGCGCACATCACCACGTCCACATCGGTCTCCGCCACGAACCGGGCCAGCATCGCGGACTGGTTCATCCCGGCCCCGATTGCCCCGATCACACCCTGCTCGCGCAGCTCCACCAACGCCGGCACCGCCTCGTACGCGGCCTGCTCCCAATGCTCGTCCGGGTCATGCAGGTACACCACGTCGATGCGGTCCAGGCCGGTACGCCGAAGGCTGGCCTCCAGCGAGCGTCGTACGCCGTCCCGGCTGAAGTCCCAGACCCGCCGGTGCTCGGCCGGCACATCGAACCCGTCCGGATCCCGCAGATGCGCGGTCTCCGGCGACGGCACCAGCAACCGGCCGACCTTCGTCGACACCACGTACTCGTCGCGCGGGCGGGAGCGCAGCGCGGCACCCAGGCGCCGCTCCGACAGGCCGAGCCCGTAGTGCGGCGCCGTGTCGAAGTACCGGATCCCGCCGTCCCACGCGGCGTCCACCGCGGCGGCGAAGTCCTCGTCCGACGTCACCCGGTAGAGGTTGCCGCCCTGCGAAGCGCCGAAGCCCAGCGCGGTGAGGTGCGGCTGACGGCCCGTCACCGGCCGAGCCAGCCGCCGCCGACGGCCGGGACGATGCCGCAGATGCCGGTGTATGCCACCGCGATGCGGACCTGCCCGGGGCCGGGCGGCTGCGGGGCGCGGTCCACGATCGCGGGATCGGGCGCGCCCCGGCAGACGACTGCCGTCACCGATCCTCCCGTTCCGTACTGGTGCTTCCGGTCATCGCGGCGACCAGGTCGTCGGTGGTCACCTCATCGGCGCGCAACCGGGCCGCCCGCCGGCCGAGGCGCAGCACCTCGACCCGGTCGGCGATCTCCAGCACCTGCGGCATGTTGTGGCTCACCAGCACCACCGACATGCCGGCGTCACGGGCGCGCCGGACGACGTCGAGCACCCGTCCGGTCTGGACGACGCCGAGCGCCGCGGTGGGCTCGTCGAGGATGACCACGTTGGTCGCCCAGATGATCGCCCGGGCCACCGCCACGCACTGCCGTTGCCCACCGGACAACATGGCGATCGGGGTGGTGACCCGGGGAATTCGTACGCCCAGCTCGTCCAGCGCGGCGGCGGCGCCCTGCCGCATGGCCCGTTTGTCGAGCAGCCCGAGCCGGCCGAGCGGCCCGGAGCGCAGGATCTCCCGCCCCAGGTACAGGTTGGCCGCCACGCTGAGGTCGTCGGCGACGGCGAGATCCTGGTAGACGGTTTCCACCCCCGCGCGCCGGGCGTCGACCGGGTTGGAGAACTGGACGGGACGACCGCCCACCCGGATCTCACCCTCGTCGGGCGGGTGCACACCGGACAGCGTCTTGATCAGCGTGCTCTTGCCGGCGCCGTTGTCGCCGATCAGCGCGACGACCTCACCCCGGTGGACCGTGAAGTCGGCGCCGCGCAGCGCCTCGACGTGCCCGAACCGCTTGACGATGCCGCGGGCTTCGAGGACCGGCGGTTCCGCGGCGGCCGGGCTCTCGTCGGTGTCGGTGAATGCCGTTGGGGTCGCGCCCATCACTGCACCGGGGGGTTGGCGCAGCTGGGCTCGAGCACCGCCTTGATCTCCGCGGAGTCGATGTTCTCCTTGGTGACGAACGTGACCCCGGTGTCGGCGGACGCCAGCGGCGCCCTGTCCCGGAGGTGCTTGACCATCTTGTCGACCCCGAAGTAGCCCATCTTGAACGGGTTCTGCACGACCAGCGCCGAGATCTGACCGCTGCGCACACCGGCGATCTCGTCGGGGGCGGCGTC
Organism: Micromonospora sp. WMMD710; assembly: GCF_029626045.1. Taxonomy (NCBI): domain Bacteria; kingdom Bacillati; phylum Actinomycetota; class Actinomycetes; order Micromonosporales; family Micromonosporaceae; genus Micromonospora; species Micromonospora sp. WMMD710. Next base: position 2,431,945 of record NZ_JARUBD010000001.1, read on the forward strand.
CCAGCCGATGATGACCACCTTGCCGGACTTGCCGGCGGCCTGGATCGCCTGCGCGGCGCCGAGCACGCTCGGCTCGTTGGCCGCGAAGACGCCGGCGAGGTTGGGGTTGGCGGTGAGGATGTTCTCGGTGACCCGCCGTGCCTCGTTGACGTCACTGCGGCTGGGCTGCTGACCGACCAGCTTCAGGTTGGGGAACTGGGCCAGGCCGGCCTTGAAGCCGTCGACCCGCTCGGTGTTGGTCTGCGATCCGGGCTGGAACTCGACCAGCGCCACCTCGTGGTTGCCGGGGCCGAGTTCGGTGGCGAGCAGCTTCGCGGCCTCGACCGCCGATGCGCGGTTGTCGGTGGCGAAGAGCGGAACGGCCGACGGCTGCGGGCTGGTGCCGGAGTCGATCATCGCGACCGGGATGTTGGCGGCGAGCGCCTGGTCGGTGGCCGGCGCCAAGGCGCGGGAGTCGGTGGCCGCGTAGACGATGCCGTCGACCTTCTTGGTGACGAAGTTCTGGATCAGGTTGACCTGGCCCTCGACATCGGTCTCGGTCGTCACCCCGTCCCACTGGACGGTGACGTTGCCGGCGCGTTGCGCGGCGCACTCGGCACCCGCCTTTACCGTGTTCCAGTAGTCGGCCCCGACGGCCTTCGGCACCACGGCGAGCTTCAGCGGCCCGCTCGCGTCCTTGGTCGCGCCGTCGCCTCCGTCGCGGACCTCGACCCCGCCGCAGGCGCTGAGCAGAGCGGTCGCCGCGGCGGCAGCCAGGATGGCTCGTGTGCGCAGGAGGTGCCCTCGCGCGCGCCGGCTGGTGGTGGTGTGTGCCATGGTGTGTGTCCTTCCTCGTTCGGACTCTCGAAATGGCATGTCAACCCCGTGCTTCCAGCCGCTGGCGGCGGTACTGGTCGAAGTAGACGGCGGCCCAGATGATCAGGCCGACGATCACCTGCTGGTAGTGGATGCTGATGTCGAGCAGGACGGCGCCGTTGCGCACCAGGGCGATGAGGAAGGCGCCGATGATGGTCCCGACGATCCGGCCCTGCCCGCCGAAGAGGCTTGCGCCGCCGATGACCGCGGCGGCGATGACGTCGAGTTCCAGTGAGATGCCGTAGTTCGGCTGACCCGAGTTGACCCGGGAGGCGGCGATCATGCCGCCCAGCCCGACCAGGACCCCGGCCAGCACGTACACCCCGGTCAGGTAGCGACCCACCCGGATGCCCGAGCGGCGGGCCGCCTCCAGGTTGGAGCCCATCGCGTAGGTGTACTGACCGAACCGGGTCTGGGAGAGCAGGAAGGCGACTCCGACGGCCACGAGGGCGGTGATCACCACGGCGAACGGGATGCCGATGATCTCGCCGTTGCCCAGCATCTGGAAGGACCGGGGCAGGCCGTAGACGCCGACCGCGCCGGTGATGATGAAGACGAGACCGCGACCCACCGACATCGTCCCCAGCGTCGCGATGAACGGCGGAATTCGGGCGACGGTGACCAGCAGCCCGTTCACCAGCCCGGCCAGCGCGCCGACGCCGATTGCGACCGCGGTCGCGGCCCAGAGCGGGAAGCCGAGGTCACGGACAACCATCGCCCCGGCGACGCCGGCGAGGGCGGCGACCGACCCCACCGACAGGTCGATGCCCTTGGTGATGATGACCATCGTCTGCGCCGCGGCGATGATGGCGATCACCGCCGTCTGCGCCCCGATGTTGAACAGGTTGTCCGCCGTCAAGAAATAGGGACTGGCGAAGCTCAACGCGATGAACAGGACGACGAGCGCGGTGGCGGCGGTGAACTCGGAGACGGCGTGCGAGATCCGTTCCCGGAACCAGTCGCTGAGTTCGCCGCGCTGCCTGCCGGCGGTTGCCTCGACGGTACTCATCGTCGGACCTGACCTCCCCAGCCGTGGCGCCGACACCCGACGGATGACCGCCGGTGAGCGGAGCACCTGTGAGAACCGAGCCTCCTCGGCAGGGAGAGCACGAACCGAAGCCCGCATCACCGTCGAGATAGGTCGGATGTTTCGCTCGATCAGGCGTTACCATGCCATGCATTCAGGTATGTTGCCAAGGTCTTACGACCATGTTTTGCCATCGTTATCCGAGCCGCCGGCCGCATACGTCCGATCAAACTGCCACCACCACGACGGCCCCGGACGTGGCCACCGCCGGACGTCGGCGAGGCGGCCCACTCGGGCGTCCACACCGGAATGTCGGCAGGATGCGGCGAGGTGGCGAGCCACGCACACGGCATCGTGGATCGACCATCGCCGGCCCGTGCATGTTATCGATAACACACGATGTGTCGATACCAGATCGCGAAGGCGTCCGCGCCGCGGCTGGACCCAAAGGTGGTGGTAAGCGTCGACGATGCCCGACGCGAGCGGGTCGCTTGTCGTCATCGGCCACGCCCTGGTGCGCTCAGGCACCCGCCCGGTCGGTGGATCGGTCGGCAGCATTGACGTGTTAGCGGTAACATGCACCTACCATCGGCCGCAGCCGGATCGGACCCGCGCACCGACAGCGGCGGTGGCCACCATTGGCATCGAGCTTTGGTATGACGAATCAGCCGACACCGATCCGGCTCGAACAGCCACCGACCAGCCGCACCCGCACCACGATCGCAGGCACCGACGGCTTCGGGTCCGGGCCCGTGCGGCCGGGTTGACCGCCCGAGGCGGCACCGATACCGTCGACCCACTATCTGCGGCGACACGAGGGAAGCCGGTGTGAATCCGGCGCGGTCGCGCCACTGTGAGCGGTCCACCGTTTCGACGGAGGCCCGCGAGCCAGGACGCTCGGTCGTCCGCAGCCTTGCGATGGGGACGCGTCATCCCCGGGGAGGTTCGTGTACGCATGTCCAGTTCCACGTCCAGCCAGCCGTTGGTGCACCCCGCTGGCACCGCACGTCTTCTGTGGACGGTCCTGACGACCGTCGCCGTGCTCACCCTGCTGGCCTACCTTGTCGCCTTCGACCAGGGCGCGGTCTCGCGCAGCGGCATGTACCTGCACGAACTCATGCACGACGGGCGGCACCTGCTGGGCGTCCCGTGCCACTGAACACCACCACCGCTCCCCCGTTCGTCACCGTCCTCGTCCGTGGCCTGCTCGCCGGACTGGTAGCCGGCCTGCTCGCGGGGGCGTTCGCCTACGTCGCCGGTGAACCGCGGATCGAGGCGGCCATCGCGATCGAGGAGGCGGCCACGCACGCCGAGCCGGCCGCCGGCGGGCACCAGCACGAGGACGCCCTGGTCAGCAGGAGTGGTCAGCGGGGTGGGCTGTTCCTGGCCACCGGCCTGTTCGGTGCCGCGATGGGTGGCCTGCTGGCCACCGCGTACGTCCTGCTGTCGCGCCGGCGACGCGCCTACGACGACGGACGGTCGGGGCTGCTGCTAGCCGGCGCGGCGCTGCTCGGCGCGGTGATCGTGCCGTTCCTCAAGTATCCGGCGAATCCGCCGGCGGTCGGCGACCCGGCGACCATCAACCAGCGCACCGTCACCTACCTGCTGATGGTGGTGCTCGGCCTGGTGGCGGTCTGGGCGGGCTCGTTGGGCTACCGGGCGGTCGGCGTCGGGGCACCGACGTGGCTGCGCGTGGCCGCAGCCGTCGGCGGCTTCCTGCTGGTCACCGTGGTGTCGTACGTGGTGATGCCGTCCTTCCAGGAGGTCCCGGCCGACTTCCCGGCGACCCTGCTGTGGGACTTCCGGCTGGCCTCGCTCGGCACCCAGGTCGTGCTCTGGACCGGGATCGGTCTGCTGTTCGCGGCCCTGATGCACGACCGGCGCCGGGCCACGAGCGCGGCGCCGGTGACGTGACCGCCACCAGCCTGCGGCTGGTCGCACACGGGCACACCGCCGCCCTGCGGAGGGCACGCTTCGGCGGAACGGACGACGGTCTGGACGAGGGTGGCCTGCGGGCCGTCCTCGCCCTGGCCTGCGCCCCAGAGGGCCGGTGGGGACACCTGGGCGCCGCCGATGTCGGGCTGTCCAGTCCCGCGGCGGCGGCCGTCCAGACCGCCGACGCCCTCGGCCTCACGCCGACCGTCGAGGCGGCGCTGACCGACTGCGACTACGGCCACTGGACCGGACGGTCACTCGACGACGTCGCGGCCGACCAACCGCAGGCGCTGCACGAGTGGCTGTCCACACCGGACGCGGCACCCCATGGCGGCGAGTCCGTGACCGCGGTGCGGGACCGCGTCGGCCACTGGTTGGACGGGCAGCGCGGACGCGGGCGGCGGGTCGTGGCCGTCACCCATCCGCTCGTCATCCGGGTCGCGGTCGTGCACGCCCTCGGGCTCCCGACGGCGACGTACCGCCAGGTGGACGTCGAACCGTTGGCGGTCGTCCGACTCACCGACCACGGCGCACGATGGCAGCTACGACTGGCCGCACCCGCGACACCGCGGATGTCCGCCTGAGCGTCGGCCCGGCCGGCAGGCCGTGGCCATCCTTCTGGACGGCCACGGCCTGAGCCCGGCTCCGGGCACCTGTCAACGGCGGCCGAGGATGGGCGTCAGGACCGAGGCGGCCAACAGGTACGCCGTGGGCACCCAGCTGATGTCGCTGGTCAAGACGCTCAGGGCCCTTCCGATGGTCGACTGCGCTCTCCTTCGGAGTCGGCCTGACATCGTTGTCATCGAGCTCGTGACGATGAAGGCGGGAGTTAGGGGGACTGCCGCTGATAGTTCCGGGCAGGGCACAGCGATGTCAACGGGTTGATCACACCGAAACGTCACGGTGGCGGTCGTCAGGCGAACACCGGCCGAACCGACGACGGGTGGTGCGGCGGGAGGCTGACCGCCGGGACCGCCGTGTCGCCGCCCGTCCGTCGCCTGGCGATCCGGCCCGTGTCCGCCGTGGACAGACTCCCGCATCCGCCGACGCACGCGGCAGAGGAATACGACCCGGGTCTGACAGAGGGGGCCGAAGGTCCCCCCAGGAGCGGTACGGCGGCACTGATCGGCAGCCCTCGCGGCGAGTGGAATAGGGGCGACACCGACAGACGAGAAAGGACGTGGACACCATGACCGCCACTCAGCTCCCCACGACCCCCCGGCACGACACCCCCGCCGGACGCAACGGCACCACGGTGACCGCTCCCGCGACCGTCATCGCCACCACCGAGACCAGGACGCAGAAGGCCACCCGGTTCACCCTCGCCGGCCTGCGCATCGCCCTCGGCTGGATCTTCCTCTGGGCCTTCATCGACAAGGTCTTCGGGCTCGGCTTCGCCACCAAGGCCCAGGGCGCCTGGATCGACGGCGGCAGCCCCACCAAGGGCTTCCTCGGCAACGCCGTCACCGGCCCGTTCGCCGACGTGTACAAGGGCTTCGCCGGCGCCGCCTGGGCCGACTGGCTCTTCATGATCGGCCTGGCCGCCATCGGCACCGCGCTGATCCTCGGCATCGGCCTGCGCGTCGCCGCGGTCGCCGGTGGCCTGCTCCTGGTCCTCATGTTCACCGCGGTGCTGCCCCCGGAAAACAACCCCGTCATGGACGACCACCTGATCTACGCCGGTGTCCTCGCCGTCCTCGCCCTGACCGCCGCCGGCGACACCCTCGGCCTCGGCAAGCCGTGGGCCAGGCTCCCCCTCGTCCAGCGCCTGCCCTGGCTCCGGTAACCACCACGGATCGTCCACGGTCGGCACCCACCGGTGCCGGCCGTGGACGTCGTCGTGCCGGTGCGCCGGACACCGCCGCGACCCTGAGGGTGCCGTCGAAACTTTCGGGTGCTTTCCGGATCGAACTGAGTCGATCTTTATTCGGTGCTGGATGGGCTCTTCATCGCCTGGCACCCGACCCGCGCGTCCGCGCCGCTGCGGTTCCGGAGCCCTTCCGGAACTTGTTGACGTGCCGGAATTCTCGCTGTAATACTTCGATTCATTGAGGTCGATGCGATCAGTTCGTCGGGTACCAGTCGGCCTTCCCACCCATACCCACCTGTCCGTGGCGCGCCGCCGCATGTCCGGCGCGCGTTCGGGCCTGGTTGAAGGGGCACCAGATGAGCACTGTCTCCGCTGGCGTGGTCGCCGGTCCCAAGCGGCTTCGTGCGGCGCTCGCCGTCCTCGCCACCGCCGTCGCGACCTCCGGCGTCGTCATCGCCGCCACCGCCACCGCGTCCAGCGCGGCCGCCTGCAACGGCTACGTCGGGCTGACCTTCGACGACGGACCGACCGGCAGCACCGGCGCACTGCTGAACGCGCTGCGCGCCAACGGCGCACGGGCCACCATGTTCAACGTCGGGCAGAACGTGCAGAACAACCGGTCGGCGGCGCAGGCGCAGGTGGCCGCCGGCATGTGGGTCGGCAACCACAGCTGGAACCACGCGCACATGACCTCGATGAGCCAGGCGCAGATGCAGTCCGACCTGTCCCAGACCAGCTCGGCCATCCAGTCGGCCACCGGCAGCCGGCCGCAGCTGTTCCGCCCGCCGTACGGGGAGACCAACGGCACCCTCCAGTCGGTCGCCTCGTCGCTGGGCATGCGCCAGGTGATCTGGGACGTGGACTCCCAGGACTGGAACGGCGCCAGCGTCAGCCAGATCGTGGCCAACGCCAGCCGCCTGCAGAGCGGCCAGGTCATCCTCATGCACGACGGCATCCAGAACACCCGGGACGCGATCCCGCAGATCATGGCAAACCTCACCAGCCGCAACCTGTGCCCCGGCATGATCTCGCCGTCCACCGGCCGGGCGGTCGCGCCCGACGGCACGACCCCGCCGCCCGGCACGACCCCGCCGCCCGCCGGCAGTTGCTCCGCGACCGCGACCACCACCAACGTCTGGGGTGACCGGTACAACACCTCGGTGACGGTCAGCGGCGCCACCACCTGGGCCGTGGTCGTGGCCCTCACCGCACCGCAGACGGTCTCCACCACCTGGAACGGCACCCCCAGCTGGGACGGCAGCAGCACCGTCATGACCATGCGATCCAACGGCAGCGGCAACACCTTCGGCTTCACCACGATGTTCAACGGCAACAGCGGCGCCCGCCCGCAGATCCGTTCCTGTACCGCCGGCTGACACGCCGTCGGCTCCACCGGTCGTGCGTGGCGACGCGGCGGTCGCCACGCACGACCACTCCCCTGCCCGCCGATCTGCCGACGCGCGGGATGCAGCCGCGGCCGTGAAGTGCGTACAGTTCCGGGTCGGACGTGGGCGGGCCGGGGAAACCGGCGTGGGGAACGGGACGAGACAAAGGCGCATGACGGCAGACAGCATTACCGAAAACGGTCAGCATGGGATCGACCGCAGCCGGCTGGAGACCTGTCTCAGCGTCTTCGAGGCGTTGGAGTCCCTGCCGCCCGACCACCCCGACGTGGTGCGTGTGCAGCGGGCCACCGCGAAGCTCTACAAGATCATCAAGCAGCGGCGACGTGAGGAACGGCGCGACGCCATCCTCGCGGCCGACCGTGCGGTGACGGAGGCCACCGCGACCGGCGCTCCGGGCCGCATCGACGACGAAACCCAGGGCATCCCCCTCGCCTCGCCCACCGAGGGCACCACGGCCGGCTTCCTGCACAACCCGCGCGGCTGCTACGTCTGCAAGCAGCGCTACCGCGAGGTCGACGCCTTCTACCACCAGCTCTGCCCGTCCTGTGCCGCGCTCAACCGGGAGCGCCGCGACGCCCGCACCGATCTGACCGGTCGGCGCGCGCTGCTCACCGGCGGCCGGGCGAAGATCGGCATGTACATCGCGTTGCGGCTGCTGCGCGACGGCGCGCACACGACGGTGACCACGCGGTTCCCCCACGACGCGGTGCGCCGGTTCGCCGCGATGCCGGACAGCGCGGACTGGCTGCACCGCCTGCGGATCGTCGGGATCGACCTGCGCGACCCCGCCCAGGTGATCGCCCTCGCCGACTCGGTCAGCAGCCAGGGGCCACTCGACATCCTGATCAACAACGCGGCGCAGACGGTTCGCCGCTCCCCCGGGGCGTACGCGCAGCTCATCGCCGCGGAGGCCGCGGCCCTGCCGGACGGGCCGCTGCCGGAGCTGATCACGTTCGCCAAGCCGGACGGCCACGGTGCCCCGGCGGGCAGCCTGACCGTCGGCCCGCAGTCGACCGCGCTGACCCCGCACGCGCTCACCGCCCTGGCGTTGACCAGCGGCTCCGCTTCACCGGAACGGATCGCCGCGTCCACCGCCATCGACGCCGGCGGCCTGGTGCCGGACCTCGACTCGGTCAACAGCTGGGTCCAGCGGGTGCACGAGGTCGACCCGGTCGAGCTGCTCGAGGTGCAGCTCTGCAACGTGACCGCGCCGTTCGTGCTGGTCAGCCGACTGCGACCGGCGATGGCCGCGGCGCAGGCCCGCCGCAAGTACATCGTGAACGTCTCGGCCATGGAGGGTCAGTTCGGTCGCGGCTACAAGGGGCCGGGGCATCCGCACACCAACATGGCCAAGGCCGCGTTGAACATGCTGACCCGCACCAGCGCCCAGGAGATGCTGACCGACGGCATCCTGATGACCAGCGTCGACACCGGCTGGATCACCGACGAGCGGCCCCACCCGACGAAGATGCGGCTGGCCGACGAGGGCTTCCACGCCCCACTCGACCTGGTCGACGGCGCGGCCCGGGTGTACGACCCGATCGTCCGTGGTGAGCTGGGCGAGGACCTGCACGGGGTCTTCCTGAAGGACTACGCCCCCTGCGCCTGGTGATCGACGTTCCCACCGCTCGACGAGGAGAAGTACATGTCATCCGACCATGACCAGTGGCCGACGCTGGACGAGCTGCTGCGCGAGGAGAGCGAGCTGGAGCTCGCGAGCCTGACCGAGACGGACGCGTTCGAGTTGGGCGTGCTCGCCGTCACCGCCGCCGCGCAGCAGCGACTCCCGATCTCGGTGGGCGTGTGGCGGACCGGACGCCAGCTGTTCCACAGCGGTCTGCCGGGCTCCACGGCGGACAACGACGGGTGGCTGCGCCGCAAGGGGCGGGTGGTGCTGCGGTTCGAGCACTCGTCGCTGTACATGGCCCGGCTCTGCCAGGACAAGCAGACGACGCTCACCGAGAAGTTCGGTCTGCCGGCCTCGCGGTACGCGGCGGCCGGTGGCGCGGTGCCCCTGCGCGTTCGCGGCGCGGGCGTCGTGGGCTGGTTCGGGGTGTCCGGCCTTCCGCAACTGGACGACCACCGCTTCGTCGTCGACGTCCTCCGCAAGCTTCCGCGCTAGCCGCACGGTCGGCCCCGGCGGCCGCACCGCGAGGCCGCCGGGGCCGTGCCGCCGGACCGATCGTCATCGCGCCAGCACCGGGGCCGCACGAGCGTCGTGCCCAGCTCGAAGGTCTGCGCGGGTCAGTGGCGGGCGCGCCGGTTGGCCCGCAGGGCACTCAGGATCACGCCGGGCGAGGCCAGCGAACTCGGATGCTCCCGCATGGAGACGACCTCGTTGAACCGCCGGGCTACCCCGACGTCGGTGACCGTCGCCGCGACGATCTGCCTGCTCGCCCAACTGGAGAGCCGGTAGCCGCGCGGGTAGGGCCCGTCGACGTGGGGCCGCGCCAGGTCCGCCGAGGTCGAGATCGACCAGGCGGCGTCCACCACGACCTTCTGCATGTCCAGGTACGCGCGGGCGGGCACGCTGAGGTCCGGCTTGGACCGCAGGTACGTCGACAGGCACGCCGCGTGCAGAGCAGCTGCCGTCATCCCCTGCCCGTACACCGGATTGAACGACGCGACGGCGTCACCGACGCTGACGAGGCCGGCGGGGAACCGCTTGATCGCGTGGAAGTCCCGTCGCCGGCTGTCGGCGTGCGCGTAGGTCCGCACGTCGCCGATCATCTCGTTGTCGGCCACTGCGGCGAACTCGGGCGGGAACTGCTCGCGCAGCCGGCGGACGAAGTCCTCGGCGGTGCGACCCGGTCGGTCGTCGCCGTACCCGGCCATCATGGCCATCCACTGACCGTCCTCGATGGCGAAGTACGCGGCGCCGGCCACGTCGGCTTCCATCTGCGGGCTGTGCAGCGCCAGGACGACCGTCGACGCCGGGTTCGCCTCGGTGCGCCGGAACAGCGCGGTCGCGTAGTTCAGGTGCACGGTTATCCGCCGGGTGACCGGCCGCTCCCAGCCGGCCTGCTCCAGCCAGTCCGACAGTCTGCTCGAACGCCCCATGGCGTCCACCACGAGGTCGGCGCTCTCGGCGCCCGGTGCCCCGTCGCAGCGGACCCCGGTGACGGCGGCCCCGTCGAACACGAGGCCGGTGGCGCGGGCGACGACGGTCTTGACGTTGGGCAGCCGCAGCACCTGCTGGCGGATCAGCCCCTCCAGCAGCGGCCGGCTGCCAGCCAGGCTGTCGGCGTCGTCGGGCACGACAACCTTCAGCCGACCGTCGAAGTAGTTGCGCCTGGCCTCCGGCGGCGCCTCGACCGCCCCGCGAGCCACGGCCGCTTCGCGGAAGCCGGGAAACAGGCGTTCGAGGTGGAGGAAACCGCCGGGCAGCAGCGCGTGCAGCTGGGTTCCCTGCGGTACGCCGGGCCGATCGCCGGTCACCTGCAGGTCGTCCCGCTCGATGATGAGCACGCTGTCGGCGTAGTCGGACAGCACCCGGGCGGCCAGCAGACCGGCGACGCTGCCGCCGATCACGACCGCCCTGCCCAGGATCGGGGACGCCTGGTCGGGAGGTCGCACGGCGTTCAGCACGGCGAAGACCTGAGCCGGAGAGAGGGACATCGTGCTCTCCAAGAGATGCGAGGCGTGGTGACCTTCCGTGCCCGTCGGCGGGTGCTGCGCGGACGGGGGCGGTGGACGGCCGTTGCGAATGCCCGACGATCGTTGCACACGGCCGGATGCTGCCCGAACAGCTCCACGCCGTTGTCGGATACCGGCCAGGATGCTGGACGAGGCCGACGTTCGGATGAGTCGTGCTGGCATCGACCCGCGTCTGCTGTCACGGTCTCCGGCCTGCCCGTCGCACGTCGTACCCTGCCCGGAGCCGGCCCGGCCGCCGCGACCTCCGCCCTCACCTCCTCGCGGCGGGCCAACGCGTCGCGATGCGACCCGACTCCATCGTGGGCCTCGCGTCGTCGACCGGGTGGACGTGACCTACGGCCCTGGTCGGGCGGTCTCCTGGCACTGACGGCCGCACCTGCGCGGCTCCTACCGTCGGAGTAGGACCACCAGGTGGCGGTCGGCAACACCGCCTGACGCCGCCGGTCCGGCAGAGAGGGGGCGACCACGATGATGGGATACGGAACGATGGCGGCATGGATGTGGCTCTGGCCACTGCTCGTCGTGGCCGGCGCGCTGGCCCTCAGTTGGCTCGCGCTGTGGCTGTCCCTGGCCGCACGGAAACCGCGTAGCCTGCTGGGGCGTACGGTTCTGGACGAACGCTTCGCGCGTGGCGAGATCGACGAGGACGAATATCGTCGGCGGCGGCACGTTCTGAGCTGACCGCGCGGCCGGTGGCGTCGCGTTACGCCGCCGCGGTGGTGGCGGCGTCCGCCGTGGTGCAGCCACTGGCCGGGCTCTCACTGTACGCGATGACCGCGTCGAGCCGGTCCCTGGCCTGCACGAGTCGGGTGATCTGCTCGTCGATACGGTCGCGTTCGGCGTTCAGCATGGCCCGGGACTGCGGCGTGTTGACCTTCGCCTCCACGCAGGGCAGGAGGTCCAGGATCGTCCTGCTGGACAGGCCGGCCGCGTACAACATCTGGATCAGGTGCACCCGATCGGCCGCGGCATCGCCGTAGTGGCGCTGACCGCCGCCGCTGCGGGTGGACGCGAGCAGCCCCTGCTCCTCGTAGTAGCGCAGCGCTCGCACCGACACCCCGGTGCTGCTGGCGAGTTCACCGATCCGCACGACCACTCCCCCTCACCTGGTGACGCCGGCCACAACACTTGCCTCTCACGTCAGCGTCAGGTTCTAACGTAGCCCACGCAACGGAACATCCCTGACGGAGCCTGTGGAGGCACCCAGGCGTATCTCCGGTTCGATCGCGCTGGTCACCGGCGCCAACCGTGGAATCGGCAAGCACTTCACCCGACAGCTGCTGGAGCGCGACGCGGCCACGGTGTACGCCACGGCCCGCAACCCCGAGCTGATCGACATCGCCGGCGTCGAGAAGCTGCGACTGGACATCACCGACCCGCAGTCCGTCGCCGACGCGGCGGCCGCCGCCCCCGACGTCACCCTGCTGATCAACAACGCCGGGATCTCCACCGGGGGCCAACCTCGTCGACGGCGACCTGGCCAAGATCCGGTCGGATATGGACACGCACTTCTACGGCACCCTCGCCATGGTGCGGGCGTTCGCACCGGTGCTCGCGGGCAACGGCGGCGGAGGGATCCCCAACGTCCTGTCCGCGTTGTCGTGGTTCTCCCACGACGGCGCCAACGCCTACGGCGCGGCGAAGGCGGCCGAGTGGAGCCTGACCAACGGCATCCGCCTCGAACTCGCCCGGCAGGGCACCCTCGTGACCGGCCTGCACCTCGGCGCCGCCGACACCGACATGGTCGCCGACTACGACGACGACAAGATCGACCCCGCCGATGTCGCCCGCGCCGCCCTCGACGGCATCGAGGCCGGCAGGCTCGAAGTCGTCGCCGACGAGTGGAGTGCCCACGTCAAGGCGTCCCTGGCCGCCGACCCGAGCGCGTTCTACACCGCGGCGGTGGCCGGCTGACGAAACGACGACGATCACGCCGACGTGGGTGCCCACCTCGGGCGCAGGAGGTCCGGCGCCGAGCCGGGTGCGGTGGCCGAATCGCCGGCCGCCGACCTCCCGTCCCTGCGACCATCGCTGCGACTGTCGCTGCGACTGTCGCTCACACGGGAGCGCGGTGGGTCGGTTGCTTGATCGGTGACGGCTGAGCGACTCGACACGCCGAGCATCGCGCTGCTGATCCGCCAACGATCGCCGTCGCGCTCCTGACATGCCACCGATCGGCATCGCGCTCCTGAAACGCCACCGATCGGCATCGCTCCTGAGCTGCCACCGATCGCCGGGTCGATCGGAGCACGGTCGAGGTCAGCGCTGACCGCGTACGCCGACGGACCGGGAGGGTTGGCGCACCCCTCCCGGTCCGGACATCGGCGACGTGCGTCGCAGTCGGTCAGCGGGTGTACGGACCGTTGACGACACCGCTGATCTGGTGCTGAGCGGTCTTGTCCTGCGCCCAGTCGGCGGTCGAGCCGGCGGGGGCGGTGTGCACCTTGCTCGTGTCGAAGTCGTAGGCGCTCTCCGCGTGCAGGATCTGGTCGATGCCGCTGACCTCGTCCTCCCGCCGCACCCGGAAGCCGATCGTCATGTCAATGATCTTGACGAGCAGCCACGTCAGTGCGACCGAGTACGCGGCGACGGCGAAGGCACCGACCGCCTGCTTGAGCAACTGCTCGGCACCGGCACCGGCGACGAGGCCGTCCGTGGTGTCGAACACTCCGATGAGGAGCGTGCCGACGAAACCGCCGACCGCGTGCACCGCCACGACGTCCAGCGAGTCGTCGTAGCCGAACCGGTCCTTCAGGCTGACGGCCCAGGCGCAGACGACGCCGGCGATGACACCGATGGCGATCGCACCCCAGGTGTTCACGACCGCGCAGGCCGGGGTGATGGCCACCAGACCGGCGACCGCACCCGACGCGGCGCCCAGGGAGGTGAAGCCACCCTTGCGTACGCGCTCCCAGACGAGCCAACCGATCATGCCGGCACCGGCCGCGACCTGGGTGTTCATGAAGGCGACGCTGGCGGTGCCGTTCGCGGCGAGGGCCGATCCGGCGTTGAAGCCGAACCACCCGAACCACAGCAGGCCCGAGCCGAGCATCACGAGCGGCAGGCTGTGCGCCCGCATCGACTCCCGCCGGAAGCCGACCCGGTTGCCGAGGACCAGAAGCGCGCCGAGGGCAGCCATGCCGGCGTTGATGTGGACCGCCGTGCCTCCGGCGAAGTCCTTCACGCCGAGCTTGAAGATCCAGCCGTCGGCCTGCCACACCCAGTGGGCCACCGGGAAGTACACCACGGTCACCCAGAGCGCGACGAACAGCATCCACGCACCGAACTTGGCACGGTCGGCGATCGCCCCGCTGATCAGCGCCGGCGTGATGACGGCGAACATCATCTGGAAGACCGCGAAGGCGAGCACCGGAACGCTGCCCGTCAACGTGGTGTCCGAGATCCCGCTCATGCCCACGTTGGACAGGTCACCGATGAGTCCGCGTCCACCCACGTCCTCGCCGAAGGCGAGCGAGTATCCGTAGGTCACCCAGAGCACGCTGACGATGCCCAGGCTGATGAAGCTCATCAGCAGCATGTTGAGCACGCTCTTCACGCGAACCATGCCGCCGTAGAAGAACGCCAGGCCCGGGGTCATCAGCATGACCAACGCGGCGCTGATCAGCACGAATGCGGTATCACCCGCGTCGAAGCCGTCTGGCATCGAGATGTACTCCATGTCTTGATAACTGCCGCGTCAGTGCGGCGTGGTTGGAATGTCGTCCGTGAGCGCGGACCGCAGACCTCACACAAGGTCGGCGGCCTCCAGGGCGCTGCAGCAGGTGTCGACGATGAGGCGGGTGACGGTGTACGGGTCGACGTTGGCGTTGGGCCGGCGGTCCTCGATGTAGCCCTTCTTGTCGATCTCCACCTGCCACGGGATGCGCACCGAGGCGCCGCGGTCGGAGACGCCGTAGCTGTACTCGTTCCAGGGAGCCGTCTCGTGCGCGCCGGTCAGGCGTGCCTCGACGCCGGCGCCGTAGTTGCGGATGTGCTCCGCAGGCTTGTCGCCCCGGCCGAGAGCCTCACAGGCCTCGATGATCGCCGTGTAGTTCTCCCGCATGGCGCGCGTCGAGAAGTTGGTGTGAGCGCCCGCGCCGTTCCAGTCACCCCGCGCCGGCTTCGGCTCCAGGGTCGCGGAGATGCCGAAGTCCTCGGCCGTACGGTGCAGGAGCCAGCGGGCGATCCACAGCTGGTCGGCGACCTCCAGCGGGGACAGCGGGCCGACCTGGAACTCCCACTGGCCGGGCATGACCTCGGCGTTGATGCCGGAGAGGGACAGGCCCGCGGCGAGGCAGTTGTCCAGGTGCTTCTCGACCACGGCGCGGCCGTAGATCTCGTCCGCGCCCACACCGCAGTAGTAGCCACCCTGCGGGGCCGGGTAGCCGCCGTCCGGGAAGCCCAGCGGGCGGGAGCCCTTGAAGAACGTGTACTCCTGCTCGATGCCGAACAGCGACTCCTGGGCCGCGAACTGCTCGGCCACCGGGCGCAGCAGCGCCCGCGTGTTGGACTCGTGCGGGGTGCCGTCGGTGTTGAACACCTCGCACAGCACCAGCAGGTGCGCCCCACCACGGATGGGGTCGGCGTAGGTGGCGACCGGCTCGAGGACCCGGTCGGAGCTGCTGCCCTCGGCCTGGTTGGTGCTGGAGCCGTCGAAGCCCCACGTGCCCGGCGTGACGCCGTCCTCGATGATCTTCGTCTTCGACCGCAGCTTCGCGGTCGGCGCGGTGCCGTCGATCCAGATGTATTCAGCCTTGTACGCCATGAGTCTCTTCTCCTGTGTTCGGGCCGGATGGCCCACGAAATCGTGTTCGGTCGAACCGGCGTCTCAGACCGCCGCGAGCGGCTCGTCGGTTCGTAGGAGGTGGGTGGCTGACGCCCGGCTTTCGCCCAGCGTCGAGGTGAGCACGGTGACAACGTTGTCATGTGCTCCTCGCTCGGCGTCGGAGAGCGCGGTGCCTCCCCAACGGTCCCGCAGCGTCGGATCGGCCCCGCGGTCCAGGAGGTACTGGACCACGTCGAGGTTTCCGTCGGAGGCCGCGAGGTGCAGCGCGGTCCGCCGGTCGTAGTCGGCGGAGTTCGGATCCTTCCCCGCCGCGAGCGCGAGCCGGACGTACTCCAGATCGCCGTGACTGGCGGCCCAGAGCAACCGCGTGGTCGACCCCACCTCGTCCTCGTTCCTCCCGCGCCGCGGATCGCGCTTGCCGGAGTCCTCGCCGGCAGCCAACGAGTCGTAGACGTGGAAGTTGAACCGGTTGATCAGTTCCTTGCAGAACGCGACCCCCCGGACGGAGTTGCCGAGCGCGTCGAGGCGCGGCGACCAGACGCAGATGCCCATCACGCCGGGAACCACGATCATGAGTCCGCCGGAGACGCCGCTCTTCGCCGGCAGGCCGATGGTGAAGGCGAACTCACCGGAATAGTCGTACATCCCGCACGAGGACATCAGCGACAGACACTTGCGCGCGGTGTCGGCGGAGAAGATCCGCTCCCGGGTGAGGGGATTGACACCACCGTTGGCGAGCGAGGCGGCCACGACCGACAACGACCGGGCGTCGACCTCGATGGAACAGCACTGGAAGTAGAACTCCAGCGTCTCGGTGAGGTCGGTCCCGTCCGGAAAGGCCTGGTGCTCGCGCATGAAGTACCCGAGAGCGAAGTTCCGATCCGCCGAACGCCGTTCCGAGAGATAGACGGCATTGTTGAAACCGACCGTCCCGCCCCCGGCCAACCGGCGCCACGTCTCGGCCACGTGGTCGAAACGGTCGGCCATCTCCCAACTGGGGCGCAGCAGCGAACAACACATGATCGCCCCAGAATTGATCATCGGGTTGTGCGGAAGCCCCTCGTTGTTCAACGTCAACTCGTTGAACCCGCGACCGCTGGGCTCCCGCCCGACGTGCCGGTGCACCTGTTCGGCACCGTGCTGCTCCAGCGCGAGACAGTAGTTGATCGGCTTGCAGACCGACTGGACGCAGAACGGGGTCTCCGCGTCCCCCACCGCGGCGCGCTGGCCGTCGGTGGTGCACAACGCGATGCCGAACTTCTCCGGATCCACCCGGCCCAACTGCGGGATGTAGTCGGCGACCCGCCCATCCTCGACATCCCGGAGGCCCTCGAAGATCGCGAATATCTCCGTCTGCAACGCGGCGAAGTCCGGAATGACGAGGTCCCCGCGAAGTGACCTCTCGATGACACCGCCACCCGTCCTGCACAGCGCGATGAAGCCGGCCAGATCGATCCGCGCCCGACCATCGGCGCTGGTGGCGGCCCGCACCTCGACCAGGCGCGGGTCCGTCTCGGAGATGCCCGCAACGCGCAGCCGGTCCACGAGTTCGGTCACCGCGACCGTGCCGTCGGTGTCCACAGCAAAGGACGCGAACAGCTTCCCGTACTCGGCGGCGGCGAAATCGTCGATACCGGACGGCTCAACGCCGCGGGTCCACGCCTGATCGAGGCGGCGCGGCGCGGTTCTGGTCTTCTTCATCGCGGGCATGGCGCGGGTTCAACTACTCCGTAAATGTTGGCAACGGCGTGGTGGCGACGCCATGTCCCGGCAGTCGCGTTCTGGTGACAGTCGACCTGTCAACCTTCCACGCTTGCAAAGACTAGGGAGGGCCGGTGTACGACCGCTTTATTCCGACTGACCGGCGACTGACGTCCGCGACCGCACCAACGCGGATGTCGAGACACGTGACTACATTGGGGCAGCGGTGAACCACCGCTGCTCGGGTTTCGTGACAGGTACGGTGAATTTCCAGACCGTAGAGAGTGAGCAGGTTGTGAGAATCCTTGTGGTGGGCGCCACTCAGGGCATCGGTCGCGAATTGGCCGCCGAGTACGCCAGGCGGGGTGACGAGGTGACCATTACCGGACGGGCAGCGGAACGGGCCGAGGCCGAGGCGAAGCGACTTCACGCCGAGACCGGGGGTCACGTGTCCGGACTGGCGCTCGACCTGTCCCAGCCGGAGTCGGTGGCGGAGGCGCTGAGCACGGTGGAGCGGGTGGACCGGGTCGCTGTCGCCGGCATGATCCGAGACCGCAACACCGTCGGGTCCTTCTCGGTGGAGGACGCGGTGACGCTCGCGACCACCAAGATCGTCGGCTATGCCGCGGTGGCGGCCGCCCTGCGCGACCGCCTCGCACCGGGTGCCGCCGTGCTGCTGTTCGGTGGGATGGCGAAAGACCACCCCTACCCGGGTTCCACCGTGCTGTCCACCGTCAATGCCGGGGTGATGGGCATGGTGCGCACCCTGAGCGTGGAACTCGCCCCGGCGCGGGTCAACTCGATCCACCCGGGCGCGGTCGCCGACAGTCCCGCGTGGGTGGACAAGCAGGCCATCCTCGACCCCCTGCGCAAGATCTCCCTGACCGGGGAGCTGCCCACCATGCGGCAGATCGTCGACGGGTGCGTCTTCCTGCTGGAGAACGCGGCCGCCAACGGTGTCAATCTCACCCTCGACGCCGGGCGCGCCTAGCGTCGGAGGCCCGCGATCTCGGCTGTCCTGAACCCCGGTCGGCGGTTCAGGGCAGCCGGGCGGGCACCCGTGCCGCGATCGGCCGGCCCGCGAGCCGGCGCAGGGCGAGATAGCCGAGGCAGCCGAGGCAGAGGTCGAAGGCCGCGTTGAGGAAGGCCGCCGCCAGTGCCGCGCCGGTCGCGGCGAGACTGAGCGCCGGCACCCCGGCGAGGTGACCGATCGCGGCGACCGTCACGAAGACCAGCCCGACGACCTGCGCGAAACGCACCGGCGCCGCCGGTTCGAGTTCGGTGGGTGGCGCGACCCGGGGTGCGACGACGGCGCGGTAGAGCAGGCCGTACGGGCCGAGGCGAGGATTCGCCGCCGTTCCGGCGAAGATCACCGCCTGGATGAGCAGCAACAGGGTCGAGCCGGTGATGAGGGCGACGGCGAGGACGACGGTGGTGACGGCCGCGGCGAAGCGCGGCGCGCGGGGATCGAGCAGCATGTACCGGTTCCATTCAGCGAGGACGCCGGGCCGGCGAGGGGCCGCGCGGCGACGGTGAGGGGGGACTCAGGCGGAACGGAACGACTGACAGAGGCTCGTGGACAGCCGGCCGTGATCCACGGTCCGGCGGCGGGTCAACACGATCATCGAGCAGCCTCGGCGAGCAGTGGCCGCAGCGCGGCGATCAGCTCGTCCGAGGCCGGCACCCCGGACACGCGCTGGGTGATCCGGCCGTTGGCGTCCACCACCAGCACCGTCGGCGTACGCCAGATGGCGAGCGCGCGGACCTCGTCGAGGTGCTGCTCGGCGTCGACCTCGACGACGTGGAGCCCGTCGACGTGGCCCTCGACCTCCGCCAGCACACGGCTGGTGGCCCGGCAGGGGGCGCAGAACGCCGACGAGAACTGCACGAGGGTGACCACACCGGCGGGCACGCCGAGCGTGGCGAGCTGCGGGGGTCGAGCGCCGTCGGATGCGGTCGGACGGTCGTCGCCGGCGACCGGACGGACCCGGCCGTCGCGCCGACTCCACCACCAGCCGAGGACGGTGGTGAGGGCCAGCACGCCGAGGACCACCAGGAGGCCGGTGAGGTGGGAGTGCTGCACCGCACCAGCCTGCCACAGCCGAGGTCGGGCGGCCTCCGCCGAGTGGATGACCCGCGCCACGTCGACCGACGTCGCGCCGAGCGGAGAGCGCCCACGAATGGGGAGTGCCGGCGGAGTCGCCGATTACGGTTTTTTGACAAGAATCAGGGAATTGAGATTGATCCGACACCGCAGCCGCTCGGCGAACGATATTTAAGGCAGATTTAATCGTTTCACCTCGAATGGGAGCCGGGGCGCACTCGTATTCTTCGTCCTCGGAAGAAAGGTGCTCCCCCCGATGAATGTGCGATCCATCCAGAGACAGCGTCGTTCCGTCGCCGCCGTGCTGCTGCTGACTGTGGCGCTCGCCGGCGGATGCAAGGAGGCGCCGGCCACGCCGGGCGCGTCCGGGCCGTCCAGCGACGCCGGCATCGGCTCGTCCGGCCCCGCGGCGCCGCCTCCCGCCGCCCCGGGCACCCCCACGGGTACGCCGAGCGCCCCGGCCACCCCGGCCGGCACGCCCACTCCGGGCGCGGCGAACACCCCGGCCGGCAACCCGCCCACCGCGTCCGGCGGCTGGATCACCATCGACGCCGCCGCTCAGGCGGCCGCCACGAAGGCGTTCTTCGCCCGCAAGCCCAAGCCGGTGACCGGCAACCCGGTGAAGGTGCCCGAGTTCAACGTCGGCTGCACGACCAGCCACCACAACAGCGACGACCCGATCGTGCTGCCCAAGTTGGCGGGTGCCTCGCACAACCACACGTTCTGGGGCAACAGGTCGACCGATGCCACCTCGACCGCCGAATCGCTGCGGGCGTCGAAGGCCACCACCTGCAACTCGCCCGACGACCAGTCGGCCTACTGGGTGCCGACGATGTACCAGAACGGCAAGGTCGTCGACCCGAAGGAGGTGACCGTCTACTACGGCTCCCGGCTCAAGGATCCGAGTAAGACGCAGCCGTTCCCGTTCGGCCTGCGCATGATCACCGGTAACGCGAAGAACCAGGTCGACACGCCGGACAAGCAGGGCAACCACTTCTGGTGCGCGGGCATCGGCGGCGAGATCGGCCGCAGCGCCGACAAGACCTTCCCGGTGTGCGCCAAGACCGCGAACATCGTCCGGCAGATCACCTTCCCGGACTGCTGGGACGGCAAGCACCTGGACAGCCCCGACCACAAGGCGCACATGGCCAACGGGGACCACACCGGGGCCTGCCCGAAGAGCCACCCGGTGCCGGTCCCCTCGGTGTCGTTCGTGATCTCGTACCCGTTGAGCGCGAACACCGACGGCATCACCCTCGCGTCCGGCACGTCGTTCTCGATGCACGCCGACTTCTTCAACGCCTGGAAGGACGAGGCGCTCGCCGCACGGGTGCGCAACTGCCTCGACCAGGGCGTGAAGTGCAACTCGGCCGGTAATTTCTAGCGTGATCGTCAAACCCGGGGCCGGTGTCTCAGCCCCGGGTTGACGATCACAGGCATCGGTCGACGTCGCCGACAGCGACGCGGTACGACGGCGGCGGCCGGTCACCCCTCGATCCGGGGCGGCCGGCCGCCGCCGCGTCGATCGGCTAGAGCCGGGCAGCACCCGCCTCGGTGGCCTCCTGCACGGCCGAGGTCCGGCGAACCTCCGCCCGCTCGTCGCCGGCGCTCTCCCGATCCGGGTCGGCGACCCGGGCGGCCCGGTTGGTGGTCGCGGCCGCCTGGTCACCGGTCACGCCGCCGCGGATCCGGTTGTTCGCGGCCACCTGGGCGGCCGGGTTGTTGCCCGTCACGGTCAACCCACCATTGATGATGTTGTCGTCGACGGTGACACCGCCGGTGGTGTTGGTGACGCTGACGTCGGCACCCCAGTAGCCACCGGAGGCGCAACTGTCGAGGGTGCCGTTCGGGCCGAGTTGGACGCCGCCCAGGTTGCCGGCAAACGTGGCCCGACCGCGGACCGCGCTGCCGCACAGGACACTGCCGGTGGCGCTGTTGAGCACCGACAGGGTTCCGTCGACGAACGAG
The DNA here is from genome assembly GCF_029626045.1 of Micromonospora sp. WMMD710. NCBI lineage: Bacteria > Bacillati > Actinomycetota > Actinomycetes > Micromonosporales > Micromonosporaceae > Micromonospora > Micromonospora sp. WMMD710. The sequence continues at coordinate 2,453,194 of NZ_JARUBD010000001.1, forward strand.
TCGTGCACGTCGGTGTAGTAGGTGCCGGTGCTGCTGACGTTGCGGTCCACCTGGGTGCCCCGGTCGAGTCGGACCTCGCCGGCGCCGACGGTGACGTTGCCGGTGATCGTCGCCGCCTCGGCGAACAGGAAGCTGTCGATGGTCGCGGTGCCCTTCGGCCGTACGGTCACGGCACCGGTGCGGGCGTCTTTGAGGAAGACGCCGTACCCTCCGGCGGCCAGCACCACCTGGCCGTCGACGGTCGTCTCGGTGGCGTCGAGGTAGCCGTCGGCCGCGACGCGGACCTCGCCGCTGACCCGCCCGCCGGTGACCACGAGGTTGGCGCCGGCGGCGACGGTGACGTTGCCGGTGATCGTGGTGCCGGTCAGCGCGCAGGACTCGCCGGCCGGCACGTACAGGTCGTTGGGCACGGTCACCGCACCGCCGGTGCCGATGCAGTGGGTGACCAGGTCGGCGTGGGCGGTGGGCGCCACGGCCAGCACCGAGGCCGCGATGACGGCGGTCACGGTGGCCAGCTTGGCGACGGTACGTCCGGGCATCGTGGTACTCCCTGTCGGTGAGATTCGAGGACTCATGCGCCGACGTCCGATCGGGCCGCGGCGCGGACGATGGCGCCCTGCTGGCGCTTGTTGAGCGTTCCGCCGGTCACCAGCGCGGTGGTGACCGCCTCGACGTGCCGGACGAAGTCGGCGTGGCCGGGGTAGTCGGCGTGTTCGTCGATCAGATCGTTGATGGTGCAGCCGTCGCCGGTATCCACGTTGGCCACACCGCTGTCGTTGCCGTCGATGACCACTGTGGCCCGGGTGTCCGAGTCGGGGCAGCGGTCGGTGCCGTCGGCCACCACTGTGAACGTCGCCGACTGCTCGGCGGAGGAGTTCCCCGCCGTGTCGGTCGCCCGGTACCGCACCGTGTGCGCTCCGGGTGCGCGGACGGCGACCGGAGCGGTGTACGCCGTCCAGCCTCCGGCGTCGAGCGCGTACTCGATCTTCGCCACGCCGGACTCGGCGTCGGTGGCCGTGACGGTGACTGTCGCGCCGCCGACGTACCCGCCGTCGTCGTCCCGGTCACCGGCCACCGTGGCGGCGACCGTGGGTGGAGTGGTGTCCTCGGCCTGCGGCTCGACGACTGTGAAGTGGGCCATCTGCTCGGCCGATGTGTTGCCGGCGGCGTCGGTCGCCCGGTAGTGCAGCATGTGCATCCCGGGCGCGTTCACCACGACCGGATTGGTGTACGCGGTGAAGGCCGCCCCGTCCAGCGCGTACTCGATGGTGGCAACACCGGATCCGCTGTCGGTGGCGGTCACCGTGGCGGTGGCCGTACCGATGTAGTTGCCGTCGTCGTCGCGGTCGCCGGCCAGTGCGGCAGTGACCACCGGCGCGGTGGTGTCCTCCTCCCCCGGCTCGACGATCCGGAACGACACCGAGCCGACGGCGCTGGCGTTGCCGGCCTGGTCGGTGGCGCGGAACTGCACCGCGTGGTCGCCGATCGCGGTCACCCGCACCGGCTCGGTGTACGGCAGGAAGCTGGTGTCGTCGACCTGGTACTCGACCGTTTCCACACCCGAGTCGGCGTCGGTCGCCGTCACGGTCACCGTGGCCGCGCCGAGGTAGTTGCCGTCCTGGTCCTGGTCGCCGGAGACCGTTCCGGTCACCGTCGGCGCGGTGGTGTCGCCGCCTCCACCGCCGTCGGTGACCACCAGCTCACCGACCATGGAGCTGTGGCCGGGGATCGAGCAGAAGTACCGGTACCGGCCCGGGGTCAGCGTGACTGTCGCCTGGTGGCGGCCGTCGTTGGCGTCGAACGGGCTGGCCAGGATGTTGACCGTGACGTCGTGGTTGTAGCCCTCGGTGCTGGTGTCGAAGGTCAGCGTGTGCGGCATCCCGGTGGTGTTGCCGGTGGCCGCGCTGTTCTCCCAGATGATCGTTGTCGCTCCGGCCACCGCCGTGGTGGGCGCGGACTTGTAGCGGGTGATGTCGTCGGCGGCGGTCCAGGTCAGCACCTGGTCGGCGGCGACGCGTGGGGCGGCGGTGGCGGGCGTCGCGGCCAACGGGGTCACCGTGAGCAGCAGCGCCGCCAGCGCGGCCGTGAGTCGTCGGGTCATCGTCTCTCCTAGAGTTCCCGTACGCGGACGTTGCGGAACTCGGCCAGGTCGTTGTCACCGTGGTTCTGCAGACCGATGAAGCCGCGCAGGAACTGCCGCAGGTCGGTCGGCGGGTCGCCGGCACGCGAGGACTGCTTGCCCGGCGTGTTGTCGAACTCGTTGATCACCACGCCGTTGCGGATCATCGTGTAGTGCTGCCCGACGACGCGGATCTCGTAGTCGTTCCACTCGTTCTTCGGCGTCACGCCGGCCTGGGCGAGTGGCACCGGGTCGAAGTTGTAGACCGAGCCGGTCTTCTGCGGTTCACCGGTGTCACCGTCGTAGATCTGGATCTCGTGTCCGCAGTAGATAGCCATCCAGGCGGTCGAGGTCCGCGCCGAACCGATGGTGCCGCAACTGCCCGGTGGTCGCTGTTCCAGGGGGGTTCGCAGGTCCGGGAACCGGATGAAGACCCCGGTGTTGGCCCGGCCGGTGCCCGGCGCGATGTCCTTGAACTGCAACTTCAGCGAGAAGTCGCCCAGTTCCTTGGTGTGCCAGAGCATCCCCAGACCACCGCTGGGCCGCAGCGACCCGTCCGGCTGGATCGAGAATGATCCCGTCGGCGCCTGCTGCCAGCCGCGCAGTGACTCGGCGGTGCCGTCGTAGAGCGGTTCGTACCCGGTGTGCCCGTCCCGGCCGATCTCGGACGCGGCGGCCAGGCGGGTCAGGGTGCCGGCCTCGCGGGTGCTGAGCAGGCCGTCGTCCTGCAACGCGCGGGCCACCGCGGTGACGTGCCGGACGAAACCGTTGTGGTCGGCCCAGGTGCTCTCGTCGTCGATCAGGTCGTTTGCCGTGCAGCCCTGCCCGACCGTGCGACTGGGCACTCCGGTGTCGGTGTCGCCGAGCCACACCGTCGATCGTTCGTCGGGCACCGCGCAGCCCACCGTCACCGCGGTCTGCACCGTGGCCGTCTCGCCGTCGGCGTACGTGACGGTGAGCTTCGCGGTGTAGGTTCCGACCCGGGCGTACGTGTGCCGGGGGTTCGCCTCGGTGGAGGTGGCGCCGTCGCCGAACTCCCACCGGTAGCTGACGCCGCCGGATCGGGAGCCGGTAAAGGCGATGGTCAACGGCTTGTTCTGGACGGCCACCGAGGTCGCGGCCGGTGCCGGCGTGGGCGCGCCGCCGGTGTACGTGATCCGGATCAGCTTCTGGTTGGGGTGCAGGCTGAAGAACCCGCCGCCGTAGTCCAGCAGGTAGAGCGCGCCGTCCGGGCCGAACTTGGCGTCCATCCAGCTCTGCAGCCGGTTGTCGCCGTTGCCGCTGGGGATGATGGCCCGCAGCGACTCGGCGTACACCGGTGGGGCGGCCTGCGGCACGCCGGCCTCGTCGACGGTGACCGCGACCCGGTTGGCGGGGTTCGACTGGTCGCCGATGAGCCACTTGCCGTCCCAGTGCTCCGGCCACGCCACGCCGCTGTCGGTGTCGACGAGGTCCCGGTGGTAGGTGGGGCCGGACATGATGGCCTGCCCGCCGCCGCGCAGGTACGGCTGGGTGTAGGTGGCGTCCGCGGCGACGTACGTCGGGAGGCCGCTGCCGTCGGTCCGCTTCGGGAACACCGGCCCGCCGCCGCCCGGCGAGTACCAGATCATGTTGTCCCGGGCCGCCGGGATGTCCTCCAGACCGGTGTTCCGCGGTGAGGTGTTCCGGAGGTTGTCGCAGTCGTACCAGCCGGTCAGCACCTTCGCGTCGGTGTTGCTGCGGTCGCGGTACGGCTGCCGGTTGCCCATGCAGTACGGCCAGCCCTGGTTGCCGGCGGACGTGATGATGGTGGCGGTCTCGTACTTGGCCGGACCCAGGGTGGGGCTGGGCGTCGACGCGTCCGGGCCGACCCAGCCGGCGGTGAGCCACTGGTGCACCGGGTCGATCTGCAGGCGGGCGATGTTGCGCACGCCCATCACGTAGATCTCCGGTCGGGTCTTCTCGGTGCCCGGTGGGAACAGGTTGCCCTCCGGGATGGTGTACGTCCCGTCCGCCTCCGGGTGGATCCGGATGATCTTGCCGGCCAGGTCGTTGGTGTTGCCCGAGGTACGCCGGGCGTCCTGGAACGAGATCCCCTGGTACTCCTCGGTCCAGTTGTTGCCGGAGTAGCCCTCCGATCCCTCGGAGGAGTTGTTGTCGCCGGAGCCGACGTAGAGGTTGCCCTTGGCGTCGAACGCCATGCCGCCGCCGGCGTGGCAGCAACTGTGGATCTGCACCGGGAACTGCAGCAGATCCTTGCGGGTGGCCTGGTCGATGGTCTGCGTCGTGCGGTCGTAGGTGAACCGGGAGATGGTGCGCTGCCCGACCCGCTTCACCCGGTCGATCGACTCGTGCGGCATCCAGTAGACGTAGAGCCAGCCGTTGTCGGCGAACGCGGGGTCGGGCACGATGCCGAGCAGGCCCTCCTCGTTCTTGACCAACTCGGAGCCGCTGCCCCGGTTGCCCATCACCTTGAGGATGGTGAGGAGCTTGACCTGCTTGCTGCGCGGATCCCAGGAGTGGATGGTGCCGCAGCCGAGGCCGACGTTCGGGTTGTTCCAGTCCGCGACCGGGCCGCTCGGGCAGGCCGCCTTGCCGACGTAGAACACCGTGCCGTCCGGGGCGATGGTGAGCCCGTGCGGCTCGCCGATCTGGTCCAGCTGCCCGGTTTGGTTGGCCGCGGTGAGCCGCTCCACCTTGTAGTTCGCGGCGATCGTCGCCTGGCAGTCGCCGCGTACCCGGCCGGTGGTCCAGTTGAGGGCGCCGGCCAGGTGGGTGCGGAACGCCTCCTCGCCGTAGCTGCCCTCGGTGTGACCCATGCCGGTGTAGAACGACCGGCCGCCGTCGTAGTCCCGGCACCAGGACACCGGGTGGAACGGGCCGTTCGCGGCCGGTCCCGGGTCGTAGTGCCGCTCCTGCACCTGCGCCAGGGTGTGCACGGTGCCGATCGGGTTCGGGTCCCAGTTCTCCCAGCGGTCCGACCGGGTGACGGTCAGGGGCAGCGACGCCGTGGCCGGGTGTTCGCGGTCCAGGATGTCGACGACCGCGCGGTTCACGGCGGGCGCCGGCGGTGCGGTGGTGCTGCCCGTGAACAGGCGCAGGTCGGCGAGCTGGGTCAGCGGCTCACCGCTGTTCGCGGTGATGGTGAGCCGGTAACGGGTGAACTCCTGTGGCGTGGCGATGTCGAACCGGCGGGTCTGGAACCGGTCCGGGAAGGTCTGCCCGGTGCGTCGGTCCAGATCGGACCAGTTCTGTCCGTCGGTGGAGCCCTGCAGGGTCCAGTCCTTCGGGTCACGCCCGGCGGAGTCGTTGGCCGACGTCAGCGCGTACCCGGTGATCCGCTTGGCGGCGGCCAGCTCGTACGCCACCCAGGCCGTCGGGGTGCGGACCAGCCACTTCGTGTTGGCGTCGCCGTCGGTCAGCTTCTCCTTGGTCTCGTTAGGCCCGTTCTCGCCGCTGGCGGTCACCCGGGCCACCGGTTCGGCGACCGGGATGGCACCCGCCGGGCGGGTGCCGATCAGGCCGGTGAACCAGGTGGAGTCGACCTGGGCGCGGGCCGCGTCGGCGATGCCGACGAACCCTCCGCCTGCCTTCATGTAGCTCTGCAGCGCCGACTCCTGGTCGCGGTTGAGCGCGGCGCCCGTCGCGGAGAGAAACACCACGCTGCGGTACGCGGACAGCCCGGCCGCGGTGAACACACCCGGGTCCGTGGTGGCCGTGACATCGATGTCATTACTGACAGCAAGCTGTCGGATGGTGTCCACGGCGCGCGAAACCGGGTCCTGCTGCTCGGCCACCGGCCCGTGGAACACCAGGACCGCGGTCGGCGTCTGCGGCGTCGACTGTGGTGTTACGGGTCGTGGCGCGGCTGCCGCCGTCGTCGCCGGGATCAGTGTCGCGATGGCCGCTACCGCGGCGAGGGCTCGTCGTACGTGTCTGGTCATCCCCGTCCCCACTTTCGGTCAGCTTCCGTGCGTGTGGGTGTGGCCCTGGAACCGGTGGATCGCCTCCTCGGCACCGGGCGGCATGCTGCCGTCGGCGTTGCGCACCAGGAAGATCCCGGCCATCCCGCCGTCGGAGTGGAACTGCACGTGGCAGTGGTACATCCACGCCCCGGGGCCGACGCCCTCCCCGGCCAGCACCTGGAAGCCGAACGAGCTGCCCGGGTTCAGGTCCTTGTTGTCGATCACCAGGCTCGGATCGCTCGGGCCCTCCAGCATCCCGGTGCGGTTGTCCGCCCAGCGGTGCGCGTGCAGGTGGAAGGTGTGGAAGGTGCCTCCGTGCCCGATGGCGATCCACTCCACGCGGTCGCCGAGGTTCGCCTCGAACATCGGGGTGTCCGGCGCCATCCGGTTGTTGATCATCATGTCGTTGAACACGACCGTGAACTGCTTCGCGGGCAGCATGTCGCCGCGTCGCCGGACGATCAGCGCCCCGTACAGGCCCTTCGCGACACCGGCGGTGCCGTGGTCGGTGCCCATCGCGTGATCGTGGTAGTGCCAGTAGCCGGCGCTGCCCGGCATGTACCGCCGGCCCGCCGCGGCCACCATCTCGTGCGAGCGCCAGACGTACGTCCGGGTCTCGCCGGGGTTGTTGAACGAGGCGTTGAACGGACTGCCGTCGGACTCGGTGCTGTAGTCCACCCCGTGCGGATGGATGGACAGTCGCTGGTTGGTGGTGTTGACCAGGGTGATCTCCAGCGTGTCACCCTCGTACATCTCCAGGATCGGCCCGGGCACGGTGGCCTGACCGGGTGCGAGGCCGTACCCGAACAACCCGTCGGGCAACTGCTCCGCGTAGATGGTGACCTTCTTCGTGACGCCGGCGGCGGCCCGGGCTGGGCTGCCTCCGAACGCGGTGCCGAGCGTAGGGGCGGACGCGCCCAGCGCTCCGGCGGCGAGCGCCCCGGTGGCGATCAGTGATCGGCGGGACAGGTGGCGGTGGGAGCCAACGGCATGATCGTCCATGGGTCTCCGTTCCCGACCGGGCGAAGACGCGACGAAGGGCAGGGTGCATCGACCGCCGAGCACGGGGCGGAAGCACGACTGAGGGTGAGGCTCGTCGCGGGCTTTGCTCGGAAGACTCAGAACTTTCGGTGGATGACAGCAACTTATGTAATCCATCGACGAAAGTACAGGTCTGATTGCAAAAAGATTACCTTGACATCACGACGTGTTTCGATCGATCATCGACCTGCCCCCACGGGGATCAGCAGGTCGTCGCCGTCGTCACCGCACGCGGCGTCCGACCGCCGACGCAGGCCGGCGGACGGACGTACGAGACGTGGCGGTCAGATGGTGTGGCGGTCGTCGGCCGGCAGGCCGGGGGCCTCGGGCGGCTCGGGCGACTGGTCGGGCAGACCGAGCTGCGCGACATGCGTCGGGTCGAGGACCCGGGAGAGGAACGCACGGGTTCGTTCGTGCTTCGGTGCGCCGAGCACCTCCTGCGGCGGCCCCTGCTCGACCACCACCCCACCGTCCATGAACACGACCCGGTCGGCGACGTCGCGGGCGAACGCCATCTCGTGGGTCACCACCATCATCGTCATGCCGTCCTCGGCCAGCTTGCGCATGACGGTGAGCACGTCGCCGACCAGTTCCGGGTCGAGCGCGGAGGTCGGCTCGTCGAAGAGCATCAGCTTCGGCTCCATCGACAGCGACCGGGCGATCGCCGCCCGCTGCTGCTGCCCGCCGGAGAGCTGCGCGGGGAACGCGTCGGCCTTGTCGGTCAGCCCGACGCGTTCCAGATTGGCCCGCGCGATCCGCTCGGCCTCGGCACGGCCACGCCGCAGCACCCGGCGCTGCGCGATGGTGAGGTTGTTCAGCACGGTCAGGTGCGGGAACAGGTTGAACGACTGGAAGACCATGCCGATGCCACGGCGTACGGCGTCGACCTCGACGTCCGGGTCGGTCATCTCGACGCCGTTCACCCAGATCCGGCCGGCGGTCGGCTCCTCCAGGAGGTCGACGCAGCGCAGCAGGGTGGACTTGCCGGAGCCGGACGGTCCGATGACGCAGACCACCTCGCCCTGGCCGACCTCGAAGTCGATGCCCTTGAGCACCTCGAGCGGCCCGAAGGACTTGTGCAGGTCGCGGATCTCGACGGCGGGGCGGGATGGCGTGGTCGTCATGCGGGTCACCGGGCCTTGGCGTAGCGGAGTTCGAGGCGTCGTACCACCTGGGACAGCGGCAGGGTGATCACCAGGTAGGCGAGGCCGGCCACCAGCAGCGGGGTGGCGTTCACCCGGTCGTTGAGCATGTCCCGACCGAACTTGGTGATCTCGATGGTCTGCGCGGTCACGCCCAGCACGTAGGCCAGCGACGAGTCCTTGGTGAGCAGGATCAGTTCGTTGGTCAGCGGCGGGATCACGATCCGGAACGCCTGCGGGATGACGATCGTGCGCATGGCGGTGAAGTGCGACATGCCGAGGGTGCGCGCCGCCTCCATCTGCCCCTTGGGGACGGCCTGGATGCCGGCCCGGATGGTCTCCGCCATGTACGCGGCGGCGGTCAACCCGAGGCCGATCGCGATCGAACCGAACACACCGCCCGGGATCTCGCGCTCCGGGAAGGCGATCGGGATGCCGTAGCCGACGAGGAACAGCACCAGCAGAGCGGGCAGACCCCGGAACAGCTCGATGTACGCCGTCGCCACCCAGCGGTACGGCGCCACCCGGGACAGCCGCATCAGCGCGAGGACGGTACCGAACACGAGACCGAAGGCGAACGCGCCCAGCGTGTAGAGGACGGTGTTGCGCAGCGCGACGGTGATGATCGTCGGGAACATCGACCTGATGATGTCGACGCGGAAGAACGCGTCGCTCAGCCGGCCCCAGTCCGCGGCGAAGAGCACCACGGCGATGACGGCGATGAAGACCAGGTACTGGATGCCGAGGGAGAGTCGTTCCCGCTGGCGGCGTCGCAGCTTCACGTTCGCTCGTTGCCTTCCCGGAGGTTGCTGACGGGAAGGGCGCGCGAGACGCGCGCCCTTCCCCACGGAGCCTGGATCAGGCGTTCGGCCGCTTGCCGATCCACTTCTCGTAGATCGTGTTGTACGTGCCGTCCTGCTTGGCCTTGGCCAGCGCCTCGTTGATCTTCTTGAGCAGCTCCGGGTTGCCGTCCTTCTTCACCGAGAAGCCGTACTGCTCGCCGGTGTCGAACTCGGCGGCGACCTCGAACCCGCCCGGGTTGTTCTTGAGGTACTCGGTCCAGACGGGCAGGTCGTTGATGGCGGCCTCGACCTGGCCGTTGGCGACGGCCTGCTGCAGGGCGGCGAGGTCCTCGAACTCGACGATCTGCAGGCCCTTCTCCTTCTCGAACTTCTTGGCGTAGTCACGGCCGGTGGTGGCCGCCTGGACGCCGAGCTTCTTGCCCCGAAGGTCGTCGAGCGCCTTGTACGGCTTGCCGGTCTTTACCAGCATCGCCTGGGTCGCGTCGAAGTACGGGTCGGAGAAGTTCATCACCTTCTGGCGTTCCGCGGTGATCGTCATGCCGGCGGCGGCGGCGTCGCACTTGCCGGTGTTGAGGTCCTGGCCGGACTTGATCCCCTCGAACGGGGTGTCGATGATCGTCTGCTCGACGCCCAGGTCCTTGGCGACCAGGTCCATCACGTCGACGTCGAAGCCGGTCACCTTGCCGCTGGCGTCCTTGGACTGGAACGGCGGGTACGGCAGGTGGGTGCAGACGGTCAGCTTGCCCGCCTGGACCAGCTTGACGCCGTTCGCCTGGACCTCACTGTCATCCTTCTTGGCGCATCCCGCGGTGACCGCCAGGGCGGCGATCGTCGCGACGAGTCCGGCCTGGCGGACTGCGCTTGAGAACCTCACGGCTGTGTCCCTCCGGTGCGGCTCCCCTTGTCGCGGGCAGCCAGGTTGGTGCGAAGACTGTGTGACAGGCGACGGTACCTGATTCGGCGGGCCGCACCCAGATCACGCCAGGTCGGTGGGACCGGCACAACAGTCGCAGAGCAGGTGAATCCGACACCCGGCCAGCAACCGGGCGGCTTCTCCGGTCTGGACGCGGTGGATAACCTGTTCGCATGGGAGAGCCGGTGTCCGGGAGTGATCCCGATGGCTGACGCCGACGACGTCCGACATCTGGCCCGGTCGCTGCCCGACGTCGTCGAGATCGACAGCGAGGGCTTCGACTTCCGGGTCACCAACAAGGGTTTCGTGTGGTCCTACCCCGAGCGCCGGCCCGGGGAGCGCCGCCGCATCCGGACCGACGTCGCGGTGCTCTACGTGGGCGACGAGGCGGAGAAGCAGGCGCTCCTGCTCGGCGAGCCCGAATTGTTCTTCACCACCCCCGGGTACGACGGGCTGCCCCTGGTGATGCTGTGGCTGGATCGGGTGGACGTGGAGCGTCTGACGGAGCTGGTCACCGACGCGTGGCGGATGCGAACCTCCGCTCACTCCGAGTAGCAATCTCGGCACGAGACGTGCCACCCTCGTCTTATGTCGGACGGGGACCAAAACATTTGTGGGATTCCTACAACTGAGGGCCGGTTGGTTCGGTGATTGCGCCATGGCGCCGCCCGCCGACAGCCGGAAAAGTGATCACTGCCGGGAGTCGTCCACTCGCGGCGCGCAGGTCATGGTCTACCAAAGGGGTCAGTCGGGTGTTCAACCGTATCGCCATCGTCAACCGAGGTGAGGCCGCCATGCGGCTCATCCACGCGGTCCGCGAGCTGGCTGCGGAGACCGGCGTTCCGCTCGAAACCGTCGCCCTCTACACCGACGTCGACCGCACCGCCACCTTCGTACGCGAGGCGGACATCGCCTACGACCTCGGGCCGGCGTCCGCCCGCCCGTACCTCAATCTCGCGACGCTGGAGCGCGCCCTGGTCGAGACCGGGGCCGACGCCGCGTGGGTCGGCTGGGGTTTCGTCGCCGAGGACCCGGCGTTCGCCGAGCTGTGCGAGAAGATCGGCGTCACCTTCGTCGGCCCGAGCCCGGAGGCCATGCGCCAGCTCGGTGACAAGATCGGCTCGAAGCTGATCGCCGAGAAGGTCGGCGTGCCGGTCGCCCCGTGGAGCCGCGGCGCCGTCGAGACCCTGGACGCCGCGCGCGCCGCGGCGGCCGAGATCGGCTACCCGCTCATGCTGAAGGCCACCGCGGGCGGTGGCGGACGCGGCATCCGCGTCATCACCAGCGAGGCCGACCTCGCCGACGCGTACGAGCGCACCAGCCAGGAGGCGGCACGGGCCTTCGGCAGCGGCATCGTCTTCCTGGAGCGCCTGGTCACCGGTGCGCGGCACGTCGAGGTCCAGGTGATCGCCGACGGGCAGGGCACCGCGTGGGCACTCGGTGTCCGGGACTGCTCAGTGCAGCGCCGCAACCAGAAGGTCATCGAGGAGTCGGCGTCGCCGGTGCTGGACCGGGCGCAGGCGGCCGAGCTGAAGGCGTCGGCCGAGCGGCTCGCCGTGGCGGTCGGCTACCGGGGCGCGGCCACCGTCGAGTTCCTGTACCACCCGGGCGACCGGCTCTTCGCGTTCCTCGAGGTCAACACCCGCCTCCAGGTCGAGCACCCGATCACCGAGCTGACCACCGGGTTCGACCTGGTCAAGGCCCAGCTGCACGTCGCCTCCGGCGGGCGGCTCGACGGCGCTCCCCCGGCGGAGCGCGGGCACGCCATCGAGGCCCGGCTGAACGCCGAGGACCCCGACCGCGACTTCGCGCCGTCCCCCGGCCGCATCGCGCGGCTCGACCTGCCCAGCGGCCCCGGCATCCGGGTGGACACCGGCGTCAGCGAGGGCGACACCATCCCGGCCGACTTCGACTCCATGATCGCGAAGATCATCGCGAACGGCCGCGACCGCGACGAGGCGCTGGGCAGGCTGCGCCGGGCCATGGCGAACACCACCGTGATCATCGAGGGTGGCGCGACGAACAAGAGCTTCGTGCTCGACCTGCTCGACCAGCCCGAGGTGATCGACGCCAGCGCGGACACCGGCTGGATCGACCGCGTCCGTGGCGAGGGCCGACTCGTCGCCCATCGGCACAGCGCGGTCGCCCTCGCCGCCGCCGCCATCGAGGCGTACGAGGAGGAGGAGCGCGTCGAGCGCCAGCGGCTGCTGTCGACGGCGTCCGGTGGGCGCCCGCAGGTGCAGCACGCCAGCGGTCGACCGCTGGACCTCAAGCTGCGCGGCGCCGACTACCGCACCCGCGTGGCACGGGTCGGCGCGCACCGGTTCCGCGTCGGCATCGAATCCGCTGGACTGGTCCGCACCGCCGACGTCGAACTGGACCGCTTCGACCGGCACACCGGCCAGATCGTCGTCAACGGCATCCGGTACCGCCTGCTCACCGGCACGTACGGGCCGACGCACCTGGTCGAGGTGGACGGTGTCACGCACCGGGTCAGCCGCGACGAGGGCGGCGTTCTGCGCTCTCCCATGCCCGCGCTGGTCGTCGCCACGCCACTGGAGATCGGTGACGAGGTCGAGGCGGGCGCACCGGTGCTGGTGCTGGAGGCCATGAAGATGGAGACGGTGCTGCGGGCGCCGTTCAAGGCGCGGCTCAAGGAGTGCGCCGTCTCGGTGGGCAGCCAGGTGGAGGCGGGCGCGCCGTTGCTGCGCCTGGAACCCCTCGCCGACGACGCCGCCGAGGCCGTGGCCGACACCGCCACCGCCGTCGAACTGGACCTGCCGACCTCCGCCGCGCAGCTGCCGGCGTACCAGCGCAGCCGGCGCGGTCAGGAGGACCTGCGCGGCCTGCTGCTCGGCTTCGACGTCGACCCGCACGACGAGCGCCGGGTGCTCGACGACTACCTCACCGCGCGGCGGGCGGCCGCCGAGGACGGCCATCGTCCGCTGGCCGCCGAACTCGACCTCGTCAACGTGTTCGCCGACCTCGCCGAGTTGAGCCGTAACCGGCCGACCGGCGAGGACGGCGGCGCGCACGTGCACAGCGCCCGCGAGTTCTTCCACACCTACCTGCAGAGCCTCGACGTCGAGCGGGCCGGCCTGCCGGACGCGTTCCAGGCCAAGCTCGCCAAGGCCCTCGGCCACTACGGCGTCACCGACCTCGAACGCTCCCCCGACCTCGAAGCCGCCGTGTTCCGGATCTTCCTGGCCCAGCAGCGCGCGTCCGCCGACGCGGCCGTCGTCGCGACGCTGCTGCGGGCCTGGCTGCGGGAGACCCCGCCGGACGAGTCGCTGCGCGAGCCCGCCGGCCTCGCACTGGAACGGCTGATCGCCGCGACGCAGGTGCGCTTCCCCGCCGTCGCCGACCTCGCCCGCGGTGTGGTGTTCGCCTGGTTCGCCCAGCCGCTGCTGCGCCGCAACCGCGCCCGCGTCTACGCCGAGGTCCGTGGGCACCTGCGACACCTGGACGCGCACCCTGCCTCGCCCGACCGCGCCGAGCGCGTCGCCGAGATGGTCCGCAGCACCGAGCCGCTGGTCCGGCTGCTCGGCCAGCGCCTCGTCCGTGACCACCTCGACAACACGGTCATGCTGGAGGTGCTCACCCGGCGGTACTACGGCAACAAGGCACTCACCAGCGTGCGCACCCACACGGTCGCGGACTGCTCGTTCGTGGTCGCCGAACGCGCCGACTCCAGTGTGGTCTCCACCGCGGTGAGCTTCGACGCGTTGGACGGCGCCCTGCGCGGGCTCGCCGACCTGGCCGCCGGCGAGGACTCCGTCGACGCCGACATCTACCTCGGCTGGGAGAACCAGCCGGAGGACTTCGACGCGATGGCCGCCGCGCTGCTCGACGTCATCACCGCGCACCCGCTGCCGCCGCAGGTCCGCCGGCTCACCGCCACCGTCGCGGGTCGCGGCGGTGCGGTGATGCACCACCACTTCACGTTCCGCCCATCCGGCGCCACGATGACCGAGGACCGGCTGATCCGCGGCCTGCACCCGTACATCGCGCAGCGGATGCAGCTGGAGCGGCTGCACAAGTTCGACCTGACCCGGCTGCCGTCGTCGGACGAGGAGGTCTACCTCTTCCAGTGCGTGGCCCGGGAGAACCCGGCCGACGAGCGCCTCGTCGCGTTCGCCCAGGTCCGCGACCTGACCGAACTGCGCGAGCAGGACGGCCGGCTGGTGGCGCTGCCGACCACCGAGGACGCCATCGCGGCCTGCCTCGACTCGATCCGCCGCGCCCAGTCCCGCCGACCGTCGAAGACCCGGTTCAACACCAACCGGATCGTGGTCTACGTCTGGCCGCCGAGCGAGCTCACCCGCGAGGAGATGGAGATGATCGCCGGGCGCGTGCGCCCGACGACCGTGGGCGCCGGGCTGGAGGAGATCCTGTTCATCGCCCGCCAGCGCGACCGCCGCACCGGCGAGCTGACCAAGATCGCCGTACGGATCTCCTTCGACGCCGCCGGTGGCGCGGAACTGGCCGTCGGTGAACCGCCGGTGGAACCGGTCGAGCCCCTCGACGAGTACCGGCTGAAGGTCCTGCGGGCGAGCAGCCGCAACACGGTCTACCCGTACGAGCTGACCGGTCGGCTCGGCGACTTCGTCGAGCACGACCTCGACGACGAGCACGTGTTGGTGCCGGTGGACCGGCCCAAGGGACGCAACCGCGCCGCGATCGTCGCCGGCGTGGTCACCGCGCCGACCGCACGGCACCCGCAGGGCGTCACCCGGGTGGTGCTGCTCGGCGACCCGACGAAGTCGCTGGGCGCGCTGTCGGAGCCGGAGTGCCGGCGGGTGATCGCCGCACTGGACCTGGCCGAGCAGCTGCGGGTGCCGCTGGAATGGTGGGCGCTGTCGGCCGGTGCCCGGATCTCCATGACCTCCGGCACGGAGAACATGGACTGGGTGGCCGCGGCCCTCAAGCGGATCGTCGAGTTCACCCAGGCCGGCGGTGAGATCAACATCGTGGTCGCGGGCATCAACGTCGGCGCCCAGCCGTACTGGAACGCCGAGGCGACGATGCTCATGCACACCAAGGGCGTCCTGGTGATGACACCGGACTCGGCGATGGTGCTCACCGGCAAGCAGTCGCTCGACTTCTCCGGTGGCGTGTCCGCCGAGGACAACTTCGGCATCGGCGGCTACGACCGGGTGATGGGGCCGAACGGCCAGGCGCAGTACTGGGCGCCGAACCTGACCGCCGCGCGGGACGTGCTGATGGCGCACTACGACCACACGTACGTCGCGCCGGGCGAGGACGCGCCACGGCGGGCCACGACCACCGACCCGCTGGACCGCGACATCTCCACCTTCCCGCACGACGTGGCGGGCAGCGCCTTCGCCACCGTCGGCGAGATCTTCTCCGCCGAGGCCAACCCGGACCGCAAGAAGCCGTTCGACATCCGTACGGTGATGCGGGCCCTCTCCGACCAGGACCACCCGGTGCTGGAACGCTGGGCGGGCATGGCCGACGCGGACACGGCGGTCGTGCAGGACATCCACCTCGGCGGCATTCCGGTCTGCCTGCTCGGCATCGAGTCCCGCTCGGTGCCCCGGCACGGCTTCCCGCCCACCGACGGCCCGGACACCTACACGGCGGGCACGCTGTTCCCCCGCTCGTCGAAGAAGGCCGCGCGGGCGATCAACGCGGCCAGCGGCAACCGGCCCCTGGTCGTGCTGGCGAACCTGTCCGGCTTCGACGGTTCGCCGGAGTCGATGCGCAAGCTCCAGTTGGAGTACGGCGCCGAGATCGGCCGGGCGATCGTGAACTTCCGCGGACCCATCGTCTTCTGCGTGATCTCGCGCTACCACGGTGGAGCGTTCGTGGTGTTCTCCAAGGCGCTGAACCCGAACATGACGGTCCTCGCCCTGGAGGGCTCGTTCGCGTCGGTGCTCGGTGGCGCCCCCGCCGCCGCGGTGGTGTTCTCCGCCGACGTCAACGCCCGTACGGCGGCCGACCCCCGGGTGCGCGACCTGGAGGGCCGCGTGGCCGCCGCGTCCGGCACCGAACGCGCCGCGTTGACCGCGGAACTCGACGAGCTGCGGTCGTCGGTGCGTGCGGAGAAGCTCGGCGAGGTGGCCACCGAGTTCGACCGGGTGCACAACATCCAGCGTGCCGTCGAGGTCGGCTCGGTGGACGCGGTGATCCGCGCCGCCGAGATGCGCCCGCGCATCATCGACGCCATCGAGGCCCGACTGGGTTAGCGCGTACTGCCCCTCCGGCGGCCAGCCGCATCAGCCGGCCGCCGGAGGGGCGGCATCGTCAACTCCCGCTGACCGCCGCGCCGATCGCGAGGGCCACGGCGAGCCAGACGACGGACGCGACGACCGTGACGCCGAGCATGGCCGCCGCCTTGGCGGCGGACGGGATCGGGAGACGGGCCACGGCCAGGTTCGCCCCGACGCCCAGCGCGCCGATCAGCCCACCGAGGGCGCCTCCGACGGCGACCAGCAGGATCGGCAGCAGGACCAGGGCGCGCAGGATCACCGGAATGGCGGGACCGGTCCGATGGGGCACGCCGTTGACCTCCACCGTCGGGTAGGGGTCGGCGAACGCGTTGCGGACCGTGGCGTCGATGGCGCCACCGGAGGCTGCTGGCAACGCGTACCGGCGCCTGCCGGTCCTGGGGGCCGGCACGCCGCCGACGGTGACGGCCGGATGGCCCCAGAAGGCGTTGGTGGTGACGACGATGGGGCCGGCCACGCCAGCCACGCTGATCGGTTCTGATTTCACCGGCGTGATCCTAGGGCCAGGTCAACGATCCCACGGCCCGGGCCGGCTCTCAGCCGATCCGCTGCTCCCGGCTCGGCGGGCCCTCGGCCCGCCAGGCGGCGGCGAGATCCTCGCGAGCACGGGCGACGCGGGACCGGATCGTGCCGACCGGGCACTGGCACACGTCCGCGGCCTCGGCGTAGGACAGCCCGAGCACCTGCGTGGCGACGAACGCCTCCCGACGTTCGCGGGTCAGGCCGGCGATCAACTGGTCCAGGGTGACGGCGTCGTCGGCGCCGGCGACGACCGCGCCGGCGGCCTCGGCCGCCGCCTGCCAGTCCGGCACCGACGCCACCCTCGGGCGGGCCACCGCGGCCCGGACGTGGTCCACGGCGACGCGCCGGGCGATGGTGAACACCCAGGTCCGCGCCGAGGAGCGGCCGGCGAAGCCGGGCAGGCTGCGCAGCGCCCGCAGGAACGTCTCCTGGGTGAGGTCGTCGGCCTCCCCCGGCCCGGCGAGGTGCGACAGGAACCGCCGGACCTGACCCTGGAGTGCCCGGACGAACGCCGCCGCGGCCTGCGGGTCGCCCTGCCCCGCCTCCCGCGCCCACCGGGTCACCTGCGCGTCGTCGGCAGCGCCGTTCAGCACCGACCACCGTCCTGCGGCGCAGGGGAGGTGGTCGGGCGAGATGAGCGGGAACGCGTCATCGGCTCAGGTCCTCCGCGTGGGTGTGCCGTCGTCGGGGCACGACCGGTCAGCCGCGCACCATGGTTGTCGTCGGCCGGTCCGGAAAAGTTCCCGACGCCTCCGGTACGCGGCGCGTCCACCTCGGTCGGATCAGACGTCGGGCGGGGCGGGATGGGTCCGGCGCGAGACGGCCGCCAGCGTCGCGGTCACCGCGCCCCGGTTACGCAGCGCCCGCAGGGGCAGCGCGGCCAACCACAGCACGTCGCCGCACCCGACGGTCTGCCGCGTGCCGCCGACCGCCTCCAACTCGATCTGGCCCTGCTCGACCACCACGATCGCGTCGCGCCAGTCGGCCTCGTCGTAGTCGAGCACACCGCCCGGGGGCAGGGTCACCACCCGCAGCTGCAGGTCCGGTCTGAGCCGGGAACGCAGGAAGGACAGTGGCCCCTCACCATCGCCCATCAGCGGGCGACACGTGGGTCGGGCAGCACCTGCGCTCCAGCGTGCGGGGCCCGCCCCGCCTGAACGACAGTCAAGGCCAGTCCCCGTTCCGCCTGGCGGCGTCTCGCCGCGACCGACGTGCTTGCTGATATGACGGCCGGGGACCGGAAAACTCATCGCCACCGGCCGGTCCGCGACCACGCCGTGCCGGGCGCCGAAGGGTGCGCAACAACGAAGAAGAACCGCACCGCCGAGACACCTAGTGTCGTGCTGAGTATCCAGCTCTGTGGATGGAGTGCAGATGAGTGTGGTCAAGGGGAACACCTCGCGTCGCGGTGTGCTCGGCGCGATCAACGGAGCGCACCACCGCGCGATCCTCGGGTTGTACATGGTGATCGTGCTCGCCCACTGGGCCGAACACCTGGTCCAGGCCTACCAGATCTGGGCGCTCGGGTGGGCCCGCCCGCAGGCACGCGGCGTCCTGGGCATGCCGTTCCCCTGGCTGGTCAGCTCGGAGTGGCTGCACTACGGGTACGCGATCGTCATGCTCATCGGCCTGTTCGCCCTGCGTCCCGGCTTCGTCGGTCGGGCCCGTACCTGGTGGACGGTCGCGCTGGTGATCCAGTTCTGGCATCACATCGAGCACCTGCTGTTGCTGTTGCAGGTTCAGTTGGGCTTCCTGCTGCCCGGCGCGACCGCGCCGACCAGCCTGGTCCAACTCGTCGTGCCCCGCGTCGAGCTGCACCTCTTCTACAACTCGATCGTCTTCATCCCGATGCTCGTCGCGATGTACCTGCACCTGCGCCCGAACGACAGTGAACTGCGGCAGATGCAGTGCAGTTGCGCCCCCACGGCCCAGCGGCGGATGACGCTCGCGCCGACCGCCGGCTGAGCGGGCCGCGTTGTCCGCCACGCGCCGTACCCTGGCGGTCGTGACCGCCCTGGCCTCGGTCGGCATCGCCGTCGTCGTCGGGGCGGTCGTCCGTCAGTCGGACGACCGACCGGCCCGGGTGCTGGCGGTGGCCCCGGCCGGCGACACCGCCCTGGCGACCACGCCCGGCGAGGTCACCCTGCGGCTGTCGACCGGCGCCGACCCGGCGCTGTCGCACATCACCGTGCGCGACAGCGCCGGAGAGACGGTCAACGACGGCCGGCTCCGGACCACCGGGGAGACCGGGTTACGCCAGCCGGTCCGCGCCGACCGCTCCGGCGACTACACCGTCGCGTACCACGTCACCTTCACCAACGGCCAGGATGCCAGCGGCGCGCTGCGGTTCAGCGTGGGCACCGGCACGGCGCCGGGCGACACCGGCGAGATCCCCGACGCCATACCGGACAGCGCCGGCCACGGACACGGCGTCGATCCGGTGGGCGCCACCCTGCTGGTCGTGGACGGGCTGGTGCTCCTCGTCGTCCTCGTCCTGCTGCTGCGTCGACGACCGTCCACCGGGTCCGAGCCCCTGGTTCACTGACCGGCGAAACCCTGCGCCGGGCCGGCTGATGCCGGCCCGGCGCGTCGCGTTCGTGCTGCGTACAGGCCGATCGGGAGTGGACGACCAGGGTGCGGCAACTACCTGGCGGCTCGGCCGCGCCGGCCGGGCTGATCGACGGCGTCCACATCGAGCTGGTGGACAGTCGGTGCCGCGGGCCGGGTCTCGTGCGAGCACACGGATCGGGCCGGGTGCGCGCGGCACCCGGCCCGATCGAGATCGGTCGGCGGTTACGGACGGCTGTGGCGGCGCGATCCTCGCCGGGGCGCCCGGGACGCCGAGCCGCTCGGCGCCAGGCCCGGCGGGAGCAGCCCGGCCTCCGCCGCCGGCTTCACCGGGCCGGCCTTGCCGATGCCCAGGTTGCGTGTCCCGGTGCCGGGCAGCAGCTTCTCGCCGCCGGGTACGCGGACGGTCCGGTGCTGGCCCTGCGGCGTACGGAACACGTCGGCCGCCAGGTGGGAGCGGGGGATGTCGGTGTTCAGGGCGATGATGTCTCCGAGCGACGTGCGGTAGTCGATCTTGAAGGCGGCCCGGATCAGGGGCAGCAGCGGGTCATTGGCGTAGTAGAACCGGTCCCCGTCGCGCATCGCGGTGAACTGCTTTTTCCAGATGGCCAGCTGCAACTCACCGAACTCCCGACCCGGCAGGTTGGGCTCGGCCATCATGCCCACGAACGCATCGAGCCGGTCCACACTGCCGTACACGGCCTTGAGCCGGGCCGCGAGCGGCGTACGACGGTCGGCGCGGACGGCGTCGTCGGCCGCCGCCGTGGTGCGCTGCCCGGCGGCGTTGTACAGGGCGGTGAAGTCCAGGCTGTCCAGATCGTCGATCTCCGCACCGGGGGTGAGCTCCGGGTCGGCCGGGAAGGACTCCGACGACTCCCGGGTGATCGCCGCGAACGACGACTTCGTCGGCAGCCCGTAGGCGGTCCGCATGTCGTTGTAACTCGGCATGCCGTGGTCGCGGCTGCGGGCGATGTCGATCGCGCCCAGATCGTTGCGGCCCGGCAGGCAGGGCGGCAGAGCCGGATCGTCCGCGCAGGTGGGGTTGCCCGGCACGGGGACGAAGAACGGGAAGCTGCGCAGCATGTTGCTGATCATCTCGTCGTTACGGGTTTGCGGGCGCAGGCCGACGCCGTGCAGCATCGGTCCGAGTTCGAGCAGCTCCAACAGGTCCGGGTTGAAGAAGGCGTCCTCACCGAGCGGAATCATCAGCCGGACGGTGTCGCCCTCGGTGGTTACCTCGACGTCCAGCTCCCGCAGCCGGTCGAGGGTCTGCTGGTCGTACCGGCCAGCCTCCACCTCGAGCCGGAAGTCACCGCGGATCTGGCTGTGCGCGCGGTACCCGACGGTCGCGAACTCGTTGCTCACCGACACGTCCACTGTGCGCTTGTAGCCGGTGTAGCGGGGCAGGTCGACGCCGAGCGCCGGCAGGAACTGGGTGTAGGTGATGTGCTGCTGCTCGGCGATCACCACCGCTCGGGCGATCTCGAACCGGTCCTGCTCGGAGAGCCACGTCGGCAGCTGCGCGACGATCCGGTTGTGCTCCCGGGCGAAGAGGGTCTGGATGGCCAGCAACGCCGGGTTCTCGTTGGCCCGCTGGTCGCCGGCGACCGCGGCCTTCTCCGGGGTGTTGAACAGCTGCCCGCCGGCGACCATGTTCGGGGCGGTGGCGGCGTCCCCCCGGGTGTCGCGCCGGGGCAGGTAGCCACCGGGCATCAGCAGCGTGGCCTTGTTGTTGCGCACGTCGCCGTCGACGGCGCCCTCGCGCATCCAGTCCAGCCGTTCGTTGCTGTTGCTGTAGACGGTGGCCGCGTCGAGGTAGGAGCTGACGGTGTTGATCTGCTCCCGGGGCGTGGTGACGCCGGTGTCGTCGGCCGGCCGGGACCGGTCGAACGGGACGATGCCGATGTCGTTGCGGAACGACTCCATCGGATCGTTGTTGTCGAACGGGATGTTGCGGGTCTCACCCGGAGGGCTGACCAGCCGCCGGCCGAGCCGCTGAGCGATGGTGTGGTCGACGAACTGACCCCACACGAACCCCCACTGGCTCACCGCGTTCGGCGAGTAGAGGTTCACGTCGGCGTCGTTGAAGATCCGGTTGCTGACGTACCGCTCGGGCGGCAGGTCGACGATCTCGCTGATGCCGTCGGCGTACCAGGCCGGTCCGACCCGGGGATAGATGGTGTCGATCTTCCCCCAGCTGGGGTTGGCCCGGTTGTTGCCGGACCCGTCGATGCTCTGCACCTCCCACAGGCCGAGGATCCGGTCCGAACGGGTGGCGCCGGCCTGGGCAGGACCGCTCAGCCCCACCCCGGCGGCCACCACGAGAGCGACGACCGCGGCCTGGGCCGCCCTGGTTGATCGGGCCCGACCACGCCGGCCGGATGCGACTACGCGCATGCCCATCTCCTCCCCTTTGACTTGACGAACACGATGGGACGGAGGCTGGCGACCTCGGCGATCCCATCGCCGGCACCGAACGCCTCATACAGCTGTCGATCTCCCCGGTAGTGTCGTCGCCACCCGCGCGGGTGCGCTTCTTCCGCCGTGCGGAGCGGGACGGTCACCGGTTGATCAGGGCCGGCCGGCCGGGGACGGAAGCGGCCCGACGAGGGGGCGCCGCTCCGACGACCAGATGTCGAAGTCGCTGTCGGCGTTGAGGATCGCCTGGTGCAGGCGCTGGACCGGAGCGCCGGGTTCGAGGCCCAGCTCGCTGACGAGGTTGCCCCGCACCCGGTGGAAGACCTCCAGCGCCTGGGCTCGTCGGCCACTGAGGTGCAGCGCCCACATGTACTGCGCGTGCAGCCCCTCGTGCAGCGGGTTCTCCACGATCAGGGCGGCCAGCTCGGTCAACACCTCGCGGTGCATGCCCAGCCGCAGCTCGGCGTCCACCAGGTACTCCAGAGTGACCAGCCGGGACTCCTCCAGTTGCCGGCGGCGCGCCTCCAGCAGCCGTCCCACCGGCACGTCCACCAGAGCCCGGCCCTGCCACACCCGCAACGCCTCGGACAGCTGCCGGACGGCCCCGTCGTCGTCCCCGCCGGCCAGCGCCTGCCGCCCCCGCAGGGCCAGCAGCTCGTACCGGCGCAGGTCCAGGTCGGTCAGGCGGGTGCGCAGCAGGTATCCGCCGGTCCGGGTCTCCAGCAGATCGTTGCTGACCGCCGCGACCGACCAACCGGTCGCCGCCGCGAGATGCTTGCGCAGACTGAGGATGTACGTCTGCACGGTGGTCGACGCGCTGGCCGGCGGGTCCTCACCCCAGAGTTCGGTGCTCAGCGAGGACGCGGGCACCAACTGGTCGGCGTGCGCGATCAGCACGGCGAGAACGTTGCGCACCTTCGGTGCCGTCGGGGTCCAGTCGACGCCACGCACCCGGACGGACAGCGGCCCCAGCACGGCCATGTCGATGGGTTGACCCGTAGCTTCCACGCGCGCCACCTGCTCGTATCGACTGTGAGCGGACACTCATGGTCATTGGCGGCGCGTCGGGTACGCATCCTCTACCGTGCCGGCCGTCGCGGTGCCGTGGTCACGGGCCCTTGAGCGAGCTTCAACCAGCCGTCGAGCGGTGCGCCCTACGCTTGCCGGCACCGGTCGGCCCCGCCGACCCGATCATGGCCCCCCGCTTCGTACGGCCCGGCCGCGGAGCCGGGGCGCGTCCCGGCCCGCCGCCCGTCGCGGGCCGGTGAGGAGGTGTGGGGATGATCGATCCGACGACCACCGCCGGCGCGACGCGAGTCGCGGTCCTCGGGGCGACCGGCTGCGTCGGGCGTGCCGTCTGTGTCGCGTACGCCCGCGGCGGCGCCCGGGTCGTCGGCATCGCTCGGACACCGCCACCCCGCGCCGAGTATCCCTTCCGGTCCCTCGACCTCGCCGCCACCGCGCCCGCCGACCTGGCCCGGATCCTCGCCGAGGAGGGGGTGGACACGGTGGTGAACGCCGCCGGCGGGTGGGGACGCGCCGAGGAACTGCGGCGGGGACATGTGCGACTCGTCCGCCGGCTCGTGGCGGCCCTCGGCGCGATGGAGACCCGGCCCCGGCTGGTGCACATCGGCTCGGTCCACGAGTACGGCCCGATCGCCGAGGGCACCAGCGTCAGCGAGAACACTGTGCCGCGGCCGGACAGCGCGTACGGCCGGGTGAAGCTGGCCGGCAGCCGGATCGTGCTCCGGGCGGCGCAGGCCGGCACAGTGGACGCCGTGGTGCTGCGGGCGGTCAACGTGTACGGCCCGTACACCACGCCCACGAGTTTCCTGGGGGCGCTGCGCGAGCGGCTGCGGCGGGCCGGGCCGGAGGGGTTGACGGTGCGCGTCGCCCCGGCCCGCCGGGACTTCGTCGACGCCCGCGACCTGGCCGACGCGGTGGTCCTCGCGGGCCGCGCTCCGGTCAACGGCAAGGTGATCAACATTGGGCGCGGCGTCGCCGAGGAGGTTCGGGAGCTGGTGCAGGTCCTGTTGGAGACGGCCGGGCTCCGACCGGGGGCGGTGCCCCTGGTCGATGCCCCGGTGTCCAGTAACGGTGGCGCGTGGACCCGGGCCGACATCCGTCAGGCCCGGTGTCTGCTGGGGTGGTGCCCGCGGGCCGGGGTACGGGAGTCGATCGAGGCCCTGTGGGAGCAGGGCTGAACGTCAGCGCCGAGTGGTCACGAAGCCGCGGATGGTGTCGATGACGAAGTCGGCCATCTCCAGCGTGATGCCCGGATACACGCCGATCCAGAAGGTGTGCTCGGTGACGAAGTCCGAGTTGGCCAGGTCCCCCACGATGCGGCACGGCACGTCCTGGTACGCCGGGTGGCGGGTCAGGTTGCCGGCGAAGAGCCGCCGGGTGCCGATCTTCCGGTCCTCCAGGCACGCCACCAGCTCCTGGCGGGTGAACGGCGCCTCGGGCCGGACGCTGATCGGGAAGCCGAACCAGCTCGGGTCGCTGTCCGGGGTAGCCTGCGGCAGCAGGAGGCCGGGCAGGTCCGCCAGCCCCTCGTAGAGGCGACGGAAGTTGCGCCGCCGGGCCTCGATGAACTCCGGCAGTCGGCGCAGCTGACTGAGCACCAGCGCGGCCTGCGGATCGGTGGCCTTCAGGTTGTAACCGACGTGCGAGTAGACGTACTTGTGGTCGTAGCCGGCGGGCAGGGTGCCCAACTGGTAGTCGAACCGCTTGAGGCAGGTGTTGTCGGTGCCGGGCTCGCACCAGCAGTCCCGGCCCCAGTCGCGCAGCGACTCGACGATCCGGGCCAGTTCGAGGCTGCCGGTCAGCACGCAGCCGCCCTCGCCGGCGGTGAGATGGTGCGCCGGGTAGAAGCTCACCGTGGTCAGGTCGCCGAACGTGCCGGTCAGCCGACCGCGGTACGTCGAGCCGACCGCGTCGCAGTTGTCCTCGACGAGGTACAGGTCGTGTTCGGTGGCGAGGTCGGCGATCTCCGCGACGGGGAACGGGTTGCCGAGGGTGTGCGCGATCATGATGGCCCGGGTACGCGGCGAGATCGCCTCGGCGACCCGCTCGGCGGTGGTGTTGTAGGTGCCCAGCTCCACGTCGACGAAGACCGGCACCAGACCGTTCTGCAGGATCGGGTTGACCGTGGTCGGGAAGCCCGCGGCGACCGTGATCACCTCGTCGCCGGGCTCCAGCCGCGCCTCACCCAGCTTCGGTGAGGTCAACGCGGTCAGCGCGAGAAGGTTGGCCGACGAGCCCGAGTTGACCAGGTGCGCCTTGCGCAGCTTGTAGTAGGCGGCGAACGCGCTCTCGAAGCGCCGGGCGCTGATGCCGGCGGCGATCCGCATGTCCAGTGCGGCCTCCACGAAGGCCGCGCGGTCGTCCTCGTCGAGCACCGCCCCCGACGACAGGATCGGCGTCACCCCGGGCACGAAGTCTCCCGGCTCCTGCTCCCGGTGGTACTTCCGGGTCTGCTCGAGCACCAGCTCCTTCAGCGATGTCATCTCCGCGCCCTCTCCGCTCCACGATGGGTACGCCCATGGTCAACGGCGCCGGTCGAGGATGCGTCGAGGAACGGTGGAGGCACCGCCGGCCGGGTCGTCCCGGCCGGCGGTGCGGCCCGTCAGGCGCGGCGCCCCAGGTATGCGAGGAGCTTGGTCTGTTCGTCCGCGTCGGGCGGCACCTCGAGGGCGGGCCCGCTGACCATGCGACTGCGCACCACCTCCTCGCCGACCATCCGAAGCGCCTCCCACGCCTTGTCGATGTCGGCCTGCTCGATCCGCTCGTCCTGGTCGGTGGCCCGGGCCAGGTCCCAGCCGTGCACAACCAGCTCGGTGGAGACCGCGCTGTCGATCGCCTGGGAGAAGGTGCGCAGCCCGAACCGCCCGTCGAACTCCGCGCGGGCCTGCTCGGGGTCGTTCAGGCTGGTCTCGATCTGGTCGCGCACCCGCACGAACGCCTTGTACGGGTCGACGTCCACCCCGGGGCCCTCCGGCACCGGCAGGTCGACCATGTTCAGGTGGATCTCGTTCATCTCGACGACGTGCGCGACGAGGTCACGCACGGTCCACTCGGTGCAGGGCGTCGGCCCCGACCACGCGTCCGCTCCGACCGCAGCGATCCGGTCGGCGAACTGCGCTCCGAGTCGGGCGTACCGGTCAGCGACGGCTTGTTCCTCCGCCGTGAGACCCGCACCGCTCACCGACGGACCAGCCGTCCGTCCGGGCTTCACCGTTGACATACCGCTCTCCTGCCACTCGACGTCAGGTGGCCCCGGCAGACGCCTGTCCTGGCGCCACCGGGGCCCTACCTGTACGACGGTCGGCAGGCGGGAAAGTCATCGCCGCGCGGCCCGGCTCGGCGTGTCGTACACGATTTGGCCTGCGGCGACACGGCGCGGGAGGGGCGGACGGGGCCGCCCGTGGCTCAGTACTCGACGACGGCGCGGAACCGCACCTCGCCCTTGGCGACCCGGTCGACGGCCTCGGCGACCCGGTGTGCCTCGAAGGTCTCCACCCACGGTGTGACCTTCCCCGCCGCGACGAGGTCCAGTGCCTCCCGCAGGAGGTGCGGGCCACCGTGGGTGGCGCCGGTGATCCGCTGCCCCTGGGAGAAGAACGGGTAGGCCATGGCCGGCGGGATGGTGAACGGTTCGATGCCGTCGATGCCGGCCAGCACCATCCGCCCCTGCACGCGCAGCCCGGCCAGGCAGGCCGCGGCCGCCCGGTGGGACGGGGCGGTGAGGACGACCACGTCGGCGCCACCGGCGGCGCGCAGTTGCTCCCCGTCGGCGACCACCAGATCGGCGCCGAGCCGGCGTGCCGCGTCGTGCTTGTCCGCCGAGCTGGTCACCGCGATCGTCTCGTGCCCGCACGCCTTCGCGTACTGTAGGGCCAGGTGGCCGAGCCCGCCGATGCCGATCACGGCGATCCGGTCCTGCGGGCGGGGCTCCGCCGCGCGCAGAGCCGACCAGGCGGTGTAGCCGGCGCACATCACCGGGGCGGCCAGCTCCCAGGCGAGCCCGTCGGGCAGGAGCACGGTCGACTCGGCGGCGGCCACCAGGTATTCGGCGTGCCCGCCCGGCGCGGTGAACCCGGTGGTCGTCGGCGCGGGGCAGTTCAGCGCGGTCTGGCCGGTCACCGGGAGGCCGAGGCGGCAATAGTCGCAGCGACCGCAGCCGGACCGTACCCAGGTCACCCCGACCCGGTCACCGGGCCGTCGGCTCGTCACCCCCACGCCCACCTCGACCACCTCGCCGACCGGCTCGTGCCCGGTGACGGCCGGGTCGACCGCCGGGAACGGCAGCATCCCCCGGGTGGCCAGTACGTCGTTCACGCACACCCCGCACGCCCGCACCCGAACGAGCACCTCGCCGGGGCCGGGTGAGGGATCCGCCACCTCACGCAACTCCCAGGCCACGTCGACTCCCGGCACAACCGCCGCTCTCATCACGAACCACCACCCGTCCTGTGCACGACTCGAAGGAGGAACTGTCCGGACGCCACGGCGTCAGACCGTCGGCGCGGACGGGATGCTGGCCCGCCCGTACCGCCCCTGCATGCTCGCCCCGCACCAACCGCCGGTACATCCTCGCGATTGCCGCACCACCGGGGCCGTCACGGCGGTCCGGTCAGGACCGCCGGTCGGCGAGCGCCACCAGCGTCGCGACGATCTCGTTGGGTCCGGGCGTCGCCTGCCACGCCTCGCGTAGCGCGGTGGCCCCCTCCCGGAAGGCCGGCTCGGTGAGCACCCGCTGGATCTCCGCCCGGATCTCCTCGACGGTCTGCTTCTGGTGGTCGATCCGGAGTCCGGCACCCTGCTCGGTGACAAAGCTGGCGCAGGGAGTGGCCAGCAGGTTCTTCTCCGGGTGCAGCCACCCGGCCGCCTCCTCGACCGCCTCCTCCGTCGCGGTGGCGCCGAACTCTCGGCCGGCCCGGTAGGTGCCGCTGTCGGCCTCGGCCGGCGCGGCCGTCGCGGGCCGGAACAACAGCGAGTCGTCGGTGTCGCAGACCAGTTGCGGGATGCCCGCGGCGACGGCGGAGCTGAGCGTCCCCATGCCGCCGTGGTGCACGAGCGCGTCGCAGGTGGGCAGCAGTTGGGTCAGCGGCACCCACTCGATCGCCCGCACGTTGTCCGGCAACGTGTCCACGGCCGCCAGTTGCAGCGGACTGAGGGTGGCGACCACCTCGACGTCGAGGCCGGCCAGGGCGGCGAGCAGTTTGGGGGTACGGCCCCAGTCGCCGGCGACGTACCGGCGGGTCGATTCGCCCAGCGACACGGCGATCCGGGGCCGGCCCTGCGGGCGGGAGTACAACCAGCGCGGGAAGACCGCCGCGCCGGTGTAGGGAACCTTGCGCACCGGGACCTTCACCGTCGCGGTGGGCAGGCTGAGGCCCTTGGGCAGCGGGTCGACGGTGAACTGTCCGAGCAGGAGTTCGTCGTCGACGCTCACCCCGTACCTCTCGGCGAGCGGACGGACCAGGTCGGCCAGCGGGTCGTCGGCGAGCCCGGCGGCGCGTACCGCGGTGCGGTGCGCGGCCAGCCGCTCCTGGCTGTACGCGAAGTAGTCCAGGTTGCTGCCGAGCAGCCGCCCGTGCGCGGCTCCCGCGGCCCGTGCCGCCACCGCTCCGGCCGGGAAGACCAGATCCCACAGGACCAGGTCCGGCCGCCACGCGCGGGCGAACTCCACCAGGTCCGGCGCGTCGGACAGGTCGGCGCGGACGTAGTCCGAGGCGGGGTTGAGGTTCCACTGGTAGAAGGCGATCCAGTGCTCGCGTTCCTCCGGGCTCAGCCCCATGGCCCGCGCGTACGCGTTGACCTCCTCCGGGGTCGGCGGCTGCCGGGCGTCCTCGCGCAGCCGCGGCTCGGGCGCCCCGGCGTCACCCAGCGCGACCGGGACCAGGCCGGTGCTGGCGATGGTGTCGGCGAAGCCCGCGTGGGACGCGACGCGGACCTCGTGCCCGGCGGTCTGCAACGCCCAGGCGTACGGCACCACCGGGTAGAGATGCGCCACGGCGGGATAGACAGTGATCAGCACACGCACAGGGTCCTCCTTGGGCACACGGGATGGCTCCGGTCGGTCTGGTGATCAGGATGCCGACACCGCGCCGGCCCGGCTTCTCCTGCAGTGCGCAGGCCGGCAGCCGTCCGGCCGACGGGCGGCACCATCGGTTGGCGGTGGGCAATCGGGAAGTTGCCGCCGTCTCCCGGCCGGTTGGACGATGAGCGCCGGACGACATCGGATCCTGCGGGCGATGTGTGTGTCAGCACGCGCAGACGACCCGTGGTCAGTGAGGGGTGACCCATGGCGATGCCCGAAGCCGTCGACGTGCCGGCTTTCCCGATCCCCCGGGAATGCCCGTACCGGCCGTCGGCCCGTCACGTCGGCCTGCGGGCGGACAGCCCGATGACCAAGGTGAAGCTCTACAACGGACGGACGGCCTGGCTGGTCACCGGGGCAGCACAAGCCAGGGCGGTGCTCTCCGACTACCGTCGGGTGTCGATCCGCCCGTACCACGGCAACTACCCGCTGCTGAACGAGGAGTTCGAGAAGGTCGTCGACAGCGGCTACGCGGACGTGCTGTTCGGGGTGGACCCGCCCGAGCACACCAAGCAGCGCTCGATGATCATGCCGAGTTTCACGCTGCGACGTACCGCGCTGCTGCGCGACGACATTCAACGCATCGTCGACGAGAAGCTGGACGAGATGCTGCGCCACGGCGCACCGGCGGACCTGGTCTCCATGTTCGCCCAGCCGGTGCCCTCTATGGTGATGAGCACCGTGCTCGGCGTGCCGTACGACGAGCACGAGGACTTCGAGACGCCCGCGCACAAGCTCTTCGTGCCGGAACTGGCCGAGGAGGCCACGGCCGAACTGGGCGAGTACCTCGACCGGCTGATCCAGAAGAAGGAGAACGACCCGAGCGCCGGGGCCGTCGGCCTGCTCGACGACCTGATCGCCAACCACCTGCACACCGGGGAGCTGACCCGCTCGGAGCTGGTGCACATCGCCATGGCGATGCTGGTGGCCGGCACCGACACCACCACCAACGTGATCTCGCTGGGCACGATGGCGTTGCTGGACAACCCCGAGCAGTGGGAGGCGCTGCGGGCCGACCCGGAGATCGTGCCCGCCGCCGTCGAGGAGATCCTGCGCTACGTCTCCCTGGTCGAGGCGTTCGCGCGGGTGGCGGTGGAGGACATCGACCTGGGCGACGGCAACGTGATCCGCAGCGGTGAGGGCATCCTGATCAGCTGCGCCGGGGTCAACTTCGACCCGACGCACGTCGGGGAGCCGGACACGTTCGACATCCGCAGGTCGGCCAAGCCGAGCTTCTCGTTCAGCCACGGCATCCACCGCTGCCCCGGCGACAACCTCGCCCGGCTGGAGTTGGAGATCGCCTTCAAGACGCTGGTCGAGCGGATGCCGAACCTGCGCGCGGCGGCCCCCCTCGACGCTCTGCCCAGCAACAACAACGACGGCACCCTGCAGCGGCTGTACGAACTGCCCGTGCTGTGGTGACCGGCCCCGACGGCCACGAGGCGAAGGAGCAGCATGGCACAGCCCCGCACCGACCAGGCCGGTGACGTGACCGGCAAGGCCCTGGAGTACCGCGGCGTCGCCTACGACGCCGGTACGAACTTCGCCACCGGTCAGGGCGACCTGTCCCGGATGGCGTGGAGCAGGCGACAGATGCTGGAGGAGCTGAGCCTGATCAGCGACCAGCTCAACTGCAACTCGATCACCATCTACGGCAGTGACCTCGGGCGGCTGCGGGAGACCGCGGAGGCCGCCGTCGAGCGGGACCTGCACGTACGGTTGCAGCCCCGGCTCGTGGACCGGCCGCAGGGCGAGGTGCTGGATCATCTCGCCGAGGCGGCCCGGCTCGCCGAAGCGCTACGCCAGCAGGACGCCCGGATCGACCTGACGGTCGGCGCGGTGCACCTGCTGTTCACCCCCGGCATCGCCGACGGCGAGCAGTACCACGAGCGGATGGCGAACGCGTACGCCGACGCGGACCATCACCTGCTCAAGCCGACCGGCCGGATCGACTTCGCCGAGGCGGCGCCCCGGCTCAACGAGTTCCTGGCCAGGGCCAGCGGGGTGGCCCAGCAGGTGTTCGCCGGGCCGATCAGCTACTCGGCGGCGCCCTTCGAGCAGGTCGACTGGTCGCTGTTCGACCGGATCGGGTTGATGTGGCAGTACCTGCCGACGTACCACACCCCCGAGCAGCACCGGGCGGTGCTGGACAGCTACCGCCGCTGGGGTCTCCCCATCCAGGTCGCCGAGTTCGGCACCGCCACCTACCAGGGCGCGGAGGAGAAGGCGTTCTTCTTCTGGGACGTCGTCGACCGCTCGGGTGACACGCCACTGGTGTTCGACGGCGTGGTCCGTGACGAGGGCCGGCAGGCCGCGTACCACCTGCGGATGTTCGAGCTGTTCGAGCAGGCCGGGGTGAACGGCGTGTGGATCTCGGAGTTCATCCACCCGACCCACCCCCACTCCCCCGACCCCCGCCTCGACCTGGACACCGCCAGCATGGCGATCGTCAAGACCATCCGGGACGACTTCGCCGACACGAGTTCGACCTACCGGGTCGAACCGAAGGAGTCCTTCCACGCGGTCGCCGACCACTACGCGCACCTCGGCTTCCAGGCGGCCCGCCGCTGACCCTCCCGGCCGACCGGGACACCGTCCGGCCCGACAACCCACCGTCACCGCAGCCCGCGCGTCCGCGTCGGCACCCGGCCGGGGGACCTCGATGGTCCCCCGGCCGACCGGCGTCCCACCGTCGGCGCCGGGCCCGACCCCTCAGGGAGCACCATGCGAACCGCGCACCGGACCTGCCCGATCTGCGACGCCGTCTGCGGCCTGCGGCTTACCCTCGACGACCACGACCACGTCACCGCCGTCCGGGGTGACCCCGACGACCCGTTCAGCGGCGGGTACGTCTGCCCGAAGGGTGCCAGCCTCGGCCGGCTCGACGAGGACCCGGACCGGCTGCGCACGCCGATGGTGCGCGACGGGGACCAGTGGCGGGAGGTGACCTGGGAGGAGGCGTTCCGCCGGGTCGACGAGGGCCTGAGCGGGGTGATCGCCGAGCACGGCCGCGAGGCGCTCGCCGTGTACTTCGGCAACCCGACCTACCACACCATGGCGGGCTTCATGTACCGCGAGCCGCTGACCCAGGCGTTGGGCAGCCGCAACATCTTCTCCGCCAGCACCATCGACCAGATTCCGAAGCACGTCTCGACCGGCTACATGTTCGGCGACCCCTTCGCCATCGCCGTGCCCGACGTGGACCGGACCGACCACCTGCTGATCATCGGGGCGAATCCGTTGGAGTCGCACGGTTCGCTCTGCGCCGCACCGGACTTCGCCGGCCGGTTGCGGGCGCTGCGGGCACGGGGTGGCCGGGTCGTCGTGGTCGACCCGCGCCGGACCCGGACCGCGGCGTTCGCCGACGAGCACCTGCCGGTCCGACCCGGCACCGACGCGTTCCTGCTCCTCGGGATCGTCCACACGCTGTTCGCCGAAGGGCTGACCCGGGTCGACATCGAGGTGGAGGGGCTCGACGAGATGCGCGCGCTGGCCGCCGAGTTCAGCCCGGAGGCGGTCTCCCCGGTCTGCGGGGTCGGCGCCGCCGACGTCCGGCGGCTCGCCCGGGACCTGGCCGCGGCCCCCACCGCCGCCGTCTACACCAGGGTGGGTACGTCCACCGTGGAGTTCGGCACGGTGGCCCAGTGGTTGGTCGACGTGGTGAACATCCTGACCGGCAACTTCGACCGCCCCGGCGGGGTGATGTTCACCCGGACGGCGGCGCTGGAGATCTTCCGCACCGGGCAGCCGTTCGCCACGGGCCGCTGGCACAGCCGGGTCCGCAAGCTGCCGGAGGTGCTCGGGGAGATCCCGGTGGCGACCCTCGCCGACGAGATCGACACCCCGGGCGAGGGGCGGATCCGCGGGTTCGTCTGCATCGCCGGCAACCTGGTGCTCTCGGCGCCGAACGGGCCACGGCTCGACCGGTCGCTGCCCGACCTGGACTTCATGGTCGCGATCGACCCTTACCTCAACGAGACCACCCGGCACGCGGACGTCATCCTGCCGCCGCCGCGGATCCTCCAGATGCCGCACTACGACTTCCTGCTGCTGATCGTGACGGTCCGCAACTACACCCGGTTCTCGCCGCAGATCCTGCCGCTGGCACCGGGCCAGCCGTCCGAGGCCGAGATCATGGCCCGGCTGCTGCTGATCATCTCCGGTCAGGGCGCCGACGCCGACCCGGCGCTGGCCGACGAGGCGATCCTCGACGCGGTGCTGCGCGGCGGCACCTCCGTACCGGGCTCACCGTTGGCCGGCGCGGACGTGGCGCAGCTGCGCGCCGAGCTGACCGGTGACAGCGGCCCGGAGTTGATGCTCGACGCGATGCTGCGGCTCGGCCCGTACGACCTGTCGCTGGAGAAGCTGCGGGCCAACCCGCACGGCATCGACCTGGGTCCGCTGGAGCCGCGCCTGCCGGAGCTGCTGCGCACCGCCTCGGGGCGGGTCGAGCTGGCCCCGCCGCAGCTGACGGCGGACGTGGCGCGCCTGCGGGCCCGCTTCGCCGGGCCGCAGCCGGAGTTCCTGCTCGTGGGCCGCCGTCAACTGCGCTCGAACAACAGCTGGCTGCACAACACCTCCACCCTGGTGGGCGGCAGCAACCGCTGCACCCTGCACGTCAACCCGGCCGACGTGGCCCGGCTCGGGCTCGACGGGCATGCCGTCGTCCGGTCCGCCGCCGGCGAGGTGGTCGTCGCGGTCGAGGCGAACGACACGGTCATGGCCGGCGTGGTGAGCCTGCCGCACGGCTGGGGGCACCGCCGGACCGGCCAACGGCTGGCGGCCCTGGACCCCGGGGTGAACGCCAACGCGCTCACCGACGAGACGGTCGTGGACGTGCTGTCCGGCAACGCCGTGTTCAGCGGGGTGCCGGTGACCGTCGCGCCGGCGCCGGCGCCGGCCGACTGACCCGCACAGCGCGGCGCCCCCGCCCGATCCGGGCGGGGGCGCGTCGACGGGCGGATCCCCGGCGGGTTGGCGACGCTGCCACCCACCGGGGATCGTCCACCGGCCGGCCGGGGCCGGCGGCGGGGTCAACGGGGTACGGCCGGAGCACGCTCGCCGCGTCGGGGGTACGCCCAGAGCCGCATCGCGGGCCGTTCGACGAGGGTGTAGAGCACCCAGGAGACGAGGACGCAGACCAGGTAGACGCCCACCAGGAACGCGATGCCGGTGACCGTGTCGAACTGGTACGGCTGATACGCCGCCCGCACGCCGAGCTGACCGTTCACCGCGGCGTGCAGCAGGAAGAGGACGTGCACGTGGACCAGGAAGAAGGCGTAGGAGATCTCGCCGAGCCACACCATCGGCCGGTTGTTCAGCAGTGATCCGCGCCCGGCCACGTCGCCCGCCGCGGCGGCGGTGATCAGCAGGGCCATCGGCACGAGCAGCACCGACTGGTAGCCGTCCATCAGGCTCAGCGGCACGGTCGCCGCGTAGACCACCACCAGCAGCAGCGCCGGCAGCAGGGGACGCAACCCGATCCAGCGACCCGAGATCAGGATCCGGGCCATCACCATGCCGACCAGGAACTCGAACAGTCGCGCCGGCGGGAAGAAGTAGACGAACCACTGTTCGGTCCAGCTCAGCGTGGTCGACATCGGGCTCAGCGGTGAGTCCGGCAGCGCCGCTCGGGCGATCACCGGCAGCAGCATCGCGCCGGCGGTGAACAGCCCGGCGGTGAGCCAGAGCCGCTGCGGCCGGATCCGGTTCACCAGCGGCAGCAGTGCCGGGAAGAGCGCGTAGAACAGCAGCTCGACCGAGAGCGACCAGGTGACGCCGTTGACGGCGAACAGGTGGTAGTTCGGGTCCGGGAGGAAGCCCTGGATGAGCGG
The DNA here is from genome assembly GCF_029626045.1 of Micromonospora sp. WMMD710. Taxonomy (NCBI): domain Bacteria; kingdom Bacillati; phylum Actinomycetota; class Actinomycetes; order Micromonosporales; family Micromonosporaceae; genus Micromonospora; species Micromonospora sp. WMMD710. The sequence goes on from NZ_JARUBD010000001.1 coordinate 2,487,854, forward strand.
GAGGCTGGCCAGGGTCGGCCCGAGCATGACCGGCAGACCGGCGACCAGCATCAGCGCCAGCACGCCGAGATAGACCACCACGTGATTGGGAAAGATCTTGAAGAAACGTCGGCGGTAGAACGATCCGGTGGTGTCGGTCGACCGGGCCGACCAGGTGAGGACGAAACCACTGAGGACGAAGAAGAAGGCGACGCCGACCGAGCCGGTGTTGTGGGCGAGGATGCCGTACACCTCGTTGACGTCGTCGTTGCGGAACATCGGGTGGATCAGCCCGTGCCCGATGAACACCAGACTCGCGGCGATGATGCGCAGTGCGGTGAGGGATGGGAGTCTCGTCGGAACGGACTCCTTTGCCTGCGTCGCCGCCTCGTCTATCGCTGTCATATTCGCGGCCGTCCTTTCCAGGCGCCAGGCTTGTCTACACGGCTAACGCGACTGGCATTTGCGTTGCCGGCAATCTAGCAACGTGGATCCCTCGCCAGTTCTCTCGAATTGCGGAATTGCGGGTGGGTGCGGCCGGCCGGACCGGGCACCCGCACCGCCCATCGCAATCCGGAGGATGCGCAGGCCAGCCGAGGGACGAGACGGTTGACAGCGTCGTGTCAGCAGCAGACCGCGCCGTCCGCGGGACGAGGAGTTCCGCCTTTCCTCACGAGGGGTGGCCATGGCCGTGCCAACGAAGACCACATCGGAGCCGGGCTCGGCGGAGCTGCCGAGCTACCCGATTCCCCGGGAGTGCCCGTACCGGCCGTCGCCGGAGACCGCCCGGCTCCGTGAGCCTGGACCGATCTCGAAGGTCCGGCTGTACGACGGCAAGGTCGCCTGGTTCATCACCGGGCCGACCGAGGCCCGCGCCCTGCTCGCCGACCGCCGGGTCTCCAACCGCTCGGACTTCCCCAACTACCCGGTGATGGACGAACGCCACACCCGGATGCGGGCGACCCGCGAGATGGCCAAGGAGGAGGAGGGCGGCTTCGCCGGTGCCCTGTTCGGGGTGGACCCCCCGGAGCACACCCGGCAGCGGCAGATGCTCGTGCCACGGTTCACGGTGCGGCGGGTGGCGGTGCTCCGCCCCGAGATCGAGCGCATCGTCGAGGAGTGCCTGGACGCCCTCATCGACGAGGGATCGCCCGGCGACCTGGTGTCCACCTTCTCCACCCCGGTGCCGACCCGGGTGGTCTGCGCCTACCTCGGCGTGCCGTACGCCGACCGGGCCATCTTCGAGCCGCTGACCCGCGACCTGTTCGAGCCGGAGCGGGCCGACGAGGCGATGGAGTGGCTGACCGCGTACCTGACCGGCCTGGTCGAGGCGCGGCAGGCGCAACCGGCCACCGGCCTCATCGACGACCTCATCGCCGGGCAGGTCTCCAAGGGCACCCTGACCCCGAAGGAGCTGGTCTCCTTCGCGATGGCGATCCTGGTCGCCGGCACCATCACCACCTCGAGCATCATCGGGCTGGGCACCCTGGCCCTGTTGGAGAACCCGGACCAGTACCAGCGCCTGGTGGCCGACCCCGACCTGGTGCCCGGCGCCGTCGAGGAGATGCTGCGCCACATCTCGCTGGTCGAACAGCTCGCCCGGGTGGCCGTGGAGGACATCGAGATCGGCGGACACGTGATTCGGGCCGGGGACGGCATTCTGGTCAGCTTCGCCGGCGCCAACCTCGACCCGACCGTCACCAGTCACCCGGACACCCTGGACGTCACCCGGCCGCCGTCCAACCACCTCGCCTTCAGCTACGGCATCCACCACTGCCTGGGGCACAACCTGGCCCGGCTGGAGCTGGACATCGCGTTCCGCGCCCTGGTGCGGCGGCTGCCCGACCTCCGGCTCGCGGTGCCGGCCGCGCAGATCCCCACCTTCCAGAGCGGGGACGTCCAACGCCTGGCCTGCCTGCCCGTCGTCTGGTGAGCCGCCCTCCGACCGCCACACCGGGCGCCCCGCCCGACGACCTGCCCACCCGCCGCAGTCCACGAGGAGTCCGATGCACATGCCAGACGGCGCGGTCGCGCTGAGCACCGAGGTGTTCGCCAACCCAATGGCGCTGCTCACCGAGTTGGGCGAGCGACGCCCGGTTCACCGGGTGACCCTGCCGGACGGCATGCCCTCCGTCCTGGTCACCGGCAACCGCGAGGCGCGGGAGGCGTTGTCCGACCCCAGGTTGGTCCGCAGTGTCGAGGCCGCCGATCCGGAGCTGCACAAGTACCACCCGCTGGCCAGCGACGACTACCCGCTCTCCCGGCACATGCTCTTCGCGGACCCGCCGGACCACGCGCGGCTGCGGCGGCTGGTGTCCAAGGCGTTCACCCGCCGCCGGGTCGAGCAGATGAAGCCACGGATCCAGGAGATCACCGACCGGCTGCTCGACGCCGTGCTCGCGCAGGGGCAGGCGGACCTCGTCCGGGACCTGGCGCTGCCACTGCCGATCGCGGTGATCAGCGAGATGCTCGGCGTCCCGTTCGAGGACCGCGCCGAGTTCGAGCACCATGCCGAGACCCTCACCGGGATCAACGCCTCCGCCAGCTTCGACTCCATCATCGCCGCCGGCACCTGGTTCGACCGGTACCTCGGCGACCTGGTCGAGCTACGCCGCCAGGATCCCCGCGACGACCTGATCTCCGCCATGATCGCCGCGCAGGAGAAGGACGACCGGCTCAGCGACCTGGAGCTGCGCTCCAACGCGCTGCTGCTGCTCAGCGCCGGCTTCGAGACAACCGTCAACCTGGTGGCCAACGGGCTGCTGGCGCTGCTGCGTCACCCCGACGCCGCCGAGCTGCTGCGGTCCACCCCGACGCTGATGCCGAACGCGGTCGACGAGCTGCTGCGCTACGACAGCCCGGTCTCCTGCGTGACCTACCACTTCGCCCGGGAGCCGCTGGAGATCGGCGGCTTCGAGATCCGTGCCGGCGAGCACGTGGTGATCGCCGCCGCGGTGGCGAACCACGACCCGTCGGTCTTCACCGACCCGGGCCGGCTCGACGTGCGCCGCGAGAACAAGGGGCAGATCCTCAGCTTCAGCCACGGCATCCACTTCTGCCTCGGGGCGCCGCTGGCCAAGCTGGAGGGCGAGGTGGCGTTCGAGACGGTCCTGCGCCGGTTGGAGGGCCTCGCGCTCGCCGTACCGGCCGACGACCTGACGTGGAAGGCGAGCTTCGTCCTGCACCGTCTGGAGCGGCTGCCGGTGACGTTCACGCCGCGCCCCTGAGCGGGGCTCCTCGACGGCCGTCCGGCCGCTGACCCGGTGACCCGGGTCAGCGGCCGTCGTCGTGTCGGCCCAGGTACGCCAGGAGGCGGGCCTGCGCGTCGGCGTCGTCCGGGGGCGGGACCGCCGGCCCGAAACCGAACCGGACCTCCTCCTCGCCGACCAGCTCGATGGTGTGCCAGAGGTGGTCCACGTCGGCCGGGTCGATGCGGGCCCGCCAGCCGAGGGCGCGAGCCAGGTCCCAGTGGTGCACCACCAGTTCCATGCCGATCGCCCGGTCGACGACCTGCGCGTACGTCCAGTCGCCGAGCCGTCCGCCGACCCGTGCGCCGGCGACGTCGACGTCGACGTCGACGTCGGCGAGCGCGGCCTGGACCTGCTCCCGGATCGCGTGCCACGCCCCGGACGGGTCCTCGGCCAGCGACGGCACCGGCCGTGGTGTCACCCCGACCCGGCCGAAGTGGATGAGGTTCATCTCGGCGACGTGGGCCACCAGGTCCCGTACCGTCCAGTCCCCGCAGGGCGTCGGAGCGCCCCAGCCGGTGTCCGGCACCGTCGCGGCGGTGCGGGCGAAGGTCTCCACGCGCCGCGCGTACCGGTCCGCGACCTCGTCCATCCCGGCACTATAGGACGCGTCCGGTGTCGGGACGGTCCACACGCGCCGGTGCCCGGCATCGGCGGGGACAGCCGTTACCGGGCACCGGGGATCGGGATCGGGATCGGTCAACTGGGGTTGACCTTGCCGGCCTTGACGTCCAGCCGGGACAGCACGTCCACGATCGCCGAGGACGCCCGCTTGGCCTGCTGGTCGTCGAGGACCAGCGGCGGGGAGAGCACCAGCGTCGGGCCGTAGTTGCGGGTGATGACCCGGTGGTTCTCGTAGAGCTCGTCGGCGACGGCGAGGGCGAGGTCCGGCGCGACCGGCTCCCGCGTCTCGGGGTTGCTGACCAGCTCGATGCCGACGGTGGCGCCCTCGACCCGGACCTCGCCGACGGCCGGCAGCGCCGCGGCCGGCGCCAGCCCCGCGCGCAGCCAGTCGCCGATCTCCAGGGACCGCTTCAGCAGCCCCTCGTTCTCCAGCAGGTCCAGGTTGGCCAGGGCGACCGCGCAGGCGGTGGGGTGACCGGAGTAGGTGTGGCCGTGGAAGAAGCTGGCCTCCCCGGCGGCCATCACGTCGGCCACCCGGTCGCGCATCAACACCGCGCCCAGCGGCAGGTAGCCGCTGGTGAGGCCCTTCGCGGTGACGATGATGTCGGCGTCCATGCCGCGCTCGGCGGAGTCGAACCAGGCGCCGGTACGCCCGAACGCCGTGATCACCTCGTCGGCGATCAGCAGGATGCCGTAGCCGGTGAGCAGCTCGCGCACCCGCGGCCAGTAGTCGGAGGGCGGCGCGATCACACCGCCGCCGCCGAGGATCGGCTCACCGATCATCGCGGCGACGTTCTCCGGCCCCAGTCGCTCGATCGTCGCCTCCAGCTCCTGCAGGAGGAAGTCGGTCGGGTCCGCGCCGCCGTACATCTCGCTGTGGTACGGGTACGGCGGGGTGACCTTCTCCACGTGCGGCAGGTTCGGGCCGACGCCGACCTGCATGTCCGGGATGCCGGTCGCGGTGCCGCCGCCCAGCGTGGCGCCGTGGTACCCGAAGTGCCGGGCGATGATCCAGTTGCGCTCGGTCTGCCCGCGCCGGTGGTGGAACAGCCGGGCCAGCTTGATGGCGGTGTCCACACCCTCGGAGCCACCCGAGGTGTAGAAGACGCGGTTGACGTCGCCCGGCGCGAGGTTGGCCAGGCGCTGGGCGAGCAGCGCCGACTTGTCGTTGCCGAACTCGAAGAAGCTGGTGAAGTGGGCCAGCTCGGTGATCTGCGCGGCGGCCGCCTCGGCCAGCTCCCGGCGGCCGTGGCCGACCTGGGCGACCCAGATGCCGCCGCCGAGCATGTCGAGCAGCTCCCGCCCCTCGGCGTCCCAGACGGTGGAGCCGACGCCGCGCACGATCATGCGGCGGAACGGCCGCTGGTCGCGCTGGTGGGAGTGCAGGACGTAGCGCTTGTCCAACTCCCCCAGCTCGGCACCGGACACGGCGCGCCCGGCTCTGGACGTAGAAATCGTCACGTGACTACTCCCTCGTTGCAGACGATGCGGGCTTCCCGGAACGTGGTGGCGACGACCGCGCGGGCAGGGTCCACTGTGGGCGCTGCCGCACCGGTCGGCCGGGCGGTGGACTCCCCGAAACAATGGCAGCCGGTCGGGGCCCGAACATCTTCCGGCGTGCGCAGCGCCGGTCACGGTCGCGGCGGCGACCGGACCGGGGAAATAAGCATTCTGGAAGATGCACGCCGGCGGGGCCGCTGATTACCGTACGCGTTCGAGATGACGGTGCCGACACAGAGCGGAATGGACACCGCATTTACCAGGATGGGGGGAAAGATGCCTGTACGGGGCGGAAAGATAACCACGGCGGTGGCCGCGGTGTTGCTGGTGCTCACCGCCGGCTGCGCCGACGGCGGCTCGGGCGGCAGCGACGCCAAGGCCGAGGCGCCGGCCCCGGCGACACCGAAGGCGCCGGCCGACCTCAAGGACCTGCTGACCAACCCCCACGAGGACCAGAGCAAGGACGAGGTGCTGACCTTCGACTTCAAGCAGGTGGCGGAGAAGTCGCTGCTGGCGCCTCCGAAGGGGATGGCCTTCACTCCGGACTCGTGCGTGAACTACGTGACCATCGGCGACGCCGCCAGCACCCCGCTGCAGACCGCGCCGGCGGCCAGCATCGCCGGCCTGAACGGGTACATGCAGTTCAACACCGCGAGCCCGGTGGGCAAGGACCACAACCTGGGCCACGACAACTTCTTCGCGCAGTTCGTGGTCGAGCTGCCGGAGGGTCCGAAGCTGGAGGCCATGCACAAGGCCGCGACGGCGTGCGCCAAGGGCGACATCACGCTGGACGGCAAGGTCCCCGGCACGTTGAGCAACGTCGACTTCCAGACGCCACCCCTGGCCGGCGCCGAGACCAAGGGCCTGATCCAGCGGATCACCTTCCCGCCGCAGAAGGACAAGGCCGGCACCGACGTGCTCAAGACGTTCTACGGTGCGGTCGGCCCGGACGGGGGAATCGACCGCTTCAAGCACATCGTCATGGTGGTGATGGGCAACGTGCTGTACTACGGCATCGTCACCGACCCGGCCACGGCCAACAAGATGGCCGCGAACTTCCACCGGCTGGCCACCGCACGCGGTCTCTCCTGAACCCACCCCTTCCGTGCCCACGCCCGCTGCGGGCGTGGGCACGGTCGTGTCCGCGGTCGGGCCACTCTCGGCCGCGGACGCACCGACCGGGGCAACACAGAAGATGCCCGCCCTGCCGTTGAATGCCACCATTACCTCGTGGCCGATAAGGCGAAAAACAGTCGGCACGCCATTCTCGGAGATTGCTGACCAGCGGTTCACCACCATTTCCCCGATTGAGGCGCAGTGCCTCACCCGGCCAGATTCCTCGTCCTCTTTCGACGAATGAGGAAATGGCATTGGCGGGGAGGCCGCGCAGAACCGTTGACAGCTTCCCCGGTTTCGCTCGACAGGCAGGAGATGGTAGCCGTGGGTTCCGAAGTTGGAAATCGCGTGGTGGTGCTCGGCGGGAGCATCACCGCGCTGTTCGCCGCCAGCGCGCTCAGCGAAGGCTACCGGGAGGTCGTCCTGGTCGACCGCGACGAGCTGATCGACGTCTGGGACGCGCGGCGGGGCGCGCCGCAGGGCCGGCACATCAACGGCCTCATCGCCCGGGGCTCCCGGGCGATGGAAGACCTGTTCCCCGAGATCACCGCCCAGATGGTCACCGCCGGTTGCCCGCTGACCGACCTGGCCGGCACGGTCAAGTGGTACATGAACGGCAGGCCGCTGGCCCAGACCCGGGCCGGCCTGACCTGCGTCGCCGCCCGGCGACCGGTCATGGAGGCGCACGTGCGGCGGCGGATCGCCGCCTTGAAGAACGTCACCTTCATGGAGCGCACCGACATCACCGGCCTGGTGTTCAGCACGGACAAGTCCCGGGTCATCGGCGCGCGGGTGCAGCGTCAGGGCGAGGGCAACCGCGAGGAGACACTCACCGCCGACCTCGTCGTCGACGCCACCGGGCGGGGCTCGCGTACCCCGGTCTGGCTGGAGGCGCAGGGCTACCAGCGCGTGCCGGAGGAGGGCACGAAGATCGGGCTCGGCTACGTCACCCGGCACTACAAGCTGCGCCACGACCCGTTCGGCACCAGCCACTCGATCATCTCGGTGGCGTCGCCGGACAACCCCCGCGGCGCCATCTTCACCAAGTCCGACGGCGGCAGGGTCGAGCTGACCACCTACGGCATCATGGGCGACCACCCGCCCACCGACCCGGAGGGCTTCAACCAGTTCGTCAAGTCGCTGTCCGCCCCGGAGATCTACGAGGGCATCTCCGACGCCGAGCCGCTCGACGACCCGGTGCTGTTCAAGTTCCCCACCACGCTGCGCCGGCGCTACGAGCTGATGTCCCGTTTCCCCGACGGCCTGCTGGTGCTCGGCGACGCGGTCTGCACCCCGAATCCGGTGTTCGCGCAGGCCCAGACGCTCGCCGCCCTGGAGGCGCTGGCGCTGCGGGACCTGCTGCGCACGGGCCAGGCCCCCCGGTCCAAGGAGTTCATGCGCACGGTCGGACGGATCATCGACCCGGCCTGGGAGATGACCGAGGCGATCAACCTGACGTTCCCCGACGTCGAGGGCCGGCGTACCCGCAAGGTGCAGATGCTGCACGCCTACATGAAGCGGCTGCACCTGGCCGCCACCAAGGACGCCAGCCTCACCGAGGCGTTCATGCGCTCCGCCGGTCTGGTCGACCCGCTGGAGGCGCTGCTGCGCCCGAGCGTGGTCTGGCGGGTGATGCGTCACTCGCGGGCCGAGATGCCGCTGCTCGGCGGGCGGATCTGACCCGCCGGTCACCCGGGGCCTGGTCGCTTCCCGGTGTGACCGACACCGCCGGTACGCCGGCACGCCGGACCCCGTCCCACCAGGGACGGGGTCCGTTCGTCGTGGTGGTCGGCGCGTGTCGAACCGCCCCCGACGCCCGCCGGGAGCACGTATCCTCCGACGAGGCGTCGACCGGGCGCGCCGGGCGCCGGCGGATCCGGGGCGCCCGGCGGCGTACCCGGCCGCCCCGTCGGCCACCAGCGACAGCTCGCCCGAGGGGGACCATGACCACCCGCAAGCCCAGCGAAGCCCGGATCCGCACCCGGATGGCCCGGACCGGCGAGAGTTACGCGACCGCGCGTGCCGGCCTGTCCGGCGCCCGGACGTCGCCGAAGCCGGTCACCGACGCCGGCTGGGCGCTACGGGGCGGGCTGCACGCCGAGACCTCCAACGTGACCAACGTGCTGACCCATCTCGGCGGCGACGCCACCGGGGCGCACCTGAGCGAGGCGATGCTGCTCGGCGTCGGCGGCGGCCTCGGAGCCGGCTACATGCTCTGGGAGATCAAGGGGCAGACGCCGAACCTGTTCCTGGGATTCCGGTACCGGTGGACGTTTCACGACTGGGCTGAGCGCACCATGGACCGGCTCGGCGTCGGCTACCAGGTGAAGACGACCGGCAGCAGCAAGGCCGCCGCCACCACGCTGCACGAGCAGCTCACCGACGGCAACCCGGTCCTCATCGCACCGGACCGGCAGCTGGTCGGATACTGGCACCTGCCCGCGGAACCAGCCCTGGCCGGCCGCGGCCGTCCGGTCTTCGCCGGCGCCCGGCGCAGCCCCCTGGTGGCGTACGCGCTCACCGACGACGGCATCCGGGTCGACGACCGCAACCTCGCCCCGCTCAGCGTCGACGCGGACCTCCTCGCCGAGGCCCGGGCCCGGGTCAGCTCCACCAAGAACCGCATGATCGTGGTGCACACGGTGCCCGAGACGTACGCCCTGGCCGACGCCGTACGGGCCGGCATCGCCGACTGCGTCGCGCACCTGGACGCCAAGGCGGCCACGGTGGCGTTGCCGGCGTGGAGCAAGTGGAGCCGCCTGGTCACCGACGAGCGCAACGCCAAGGGCTGGCCCACGTTGTACGGCAAGGCCGGGATGGCCACCACGCTGCTGTCGGTCTGGGAGCACGTCGAGCCGGCCGGGCTCACCGGCGGCAACCTGCGCGACCTCTACGCGGACTTCCTGGACGAGGCGGCGCCCCTGCTCGGCGACTCCGCCGACGCGGCGGCGGACGCGGCGCAGCTGTTCCGCCAGTCCGCCCGGCTGTGGCACGAGATCGCCGAGACGGCGCTGCCCTGGGACGTCCCCGAGTACGCCCGGCTGCGGGAGCTGGTCGCCACCATCTCCGCCGGTGTCGCGGCCGGCGACCCGGCCGTCGCCGACCGCGCCGAGGCCGCCGACACGCTGTGGGACCTGATCGCCGAGTACGACCGCAAGCCGCCCGCCGAGCCGGACCTGCCCCGGTTGTCCGAGCAGATCCAGGCGGTCTACGACACCGAGCGGGAGGCCGTCGGGGCGCTGCGCCACGTGGTGGGCTGAGCCCTACCGGTCGCGCAGCACGTCGCGCAGCCCGCGCAGGTCCTGGAACGAGTCGAGGTCGTCGACCAGCCAGCCGTCGAGGTCGTACTCGCCCAGACACCTGTCGACGAACGCCTTGTAGCTGTCCAGTTCGCCACCGAGGATCTGGGCGTTGAGCAGCTCGACCCGTGTGTTCTCGTGGTTGCCGGCGTAGTTGCGCTCGTACAGCTCGTGCCGGCCACCGAACTCGGAGCCGACCGCGTCCCAGAGCAGCTTCATCAGCTTGACCCGCTCGACCGCGTCGACGCCGCCCGACCCACGGACGTACTTGTCGAGGTAGCGACGCAGGTCCGGGTTGGCGAAGTCCTCCGCGCTGGAGTTGACGTAGATGAGGCCGCTGGCCACGTCCTGCAGGACGATCTCCCGTACCCGGGCGTAGCCGACCTGCATGAACCAGCGGTACGCCATGCCGTAGGCCGGGTTGGGCAGGACCGCGCCGTTGTGCCACGGCACCGGGTTGCGGGCGGCCGCGTCGGAGAGCCCCCAGAACAGGTTGCGCCAGGCGAGCACCTCCCCGAGCCGGCTCTGCACGCCCCGGAAGTCGGACGTCCCGGTGGTGTCCAGGGCCTTGGCCAGCAGGCCGGCGATGAACTCAAGTTTCACGGCGAGGCGGGTGCAGCCGTGGAAGGTGAAACGTTCGGTGAAGCCGGACCGCCCGGCGAACATCTGCACCTTGCCGAGGTCCCCGTAGATGAACACGTTCTCCCACGGGATGAGGACCTTGTCCAGCACCAGGATCGTGTCGTTCTCGTCCAGTCGGGACGACAGCGGGTAGTCGAACGGGCTGCCCATGACGGCGGCGCTGGCCGAGTAGGACGGTCGACAGATCAGCTTCATCCCCGGCGCGTCCATCGGCACGGTCGCGACCAGGGCGAACTCCCGCTTGCGGACCGGAAGGCCGTAGTGGGCCAGGAAGTTGTGGTGGGTCAGCGCCGAGGCGGTGGCGACGACCTTCGCGCCGCTGACGATCACCCCGGCGTCGGTCTCGCGCTCCACGTGGACGAAGACGTCGGAGACCTCGTCCGGCGGCCGGGACCGGTCCACCGGCGGGTGCACGATGGCGTGGTTCCAGTACAGGACCTTCTCCTGCGCCTCGCGGTACCAGCGGCGGGCGTTGTCGGCGAACGGATCGTAGAAGTCGGCGTTGGCGCCGAGCGTGCCGAGGAACGCGGCCTTGTAGTCCGGGCTGCGTCCCATCCAGCCGTAGCTCAACCGGGCCCACGCCGCGATGGCCTGCTGGTCGGCGACGAGATCCTCGGCGGAGTGGGGGGTGGTGAAGAACCGGTGCGTCCAGCCCTCGCTGCCGGTGTCCGTGGGCGTGGTCAGCACCGGACGGGACCGCGGGTCGTGCAGCGCGTCGTAGAGCCGGGCGGTCATCCGTACCGGGTTGCGGAAGGCGGGGTGCCGGGTGACGTCGCGGACCCGGTCGCCGTAGAGGTAGATCTCCCGTCCGTCGCGCAGGGACTCGACGTACTCGTCACCGGTCATCGGGCGGGTCCGGCGGACGCCGGTCGTCGGACGGTCAACCAACTCGGTCATGGAACGCCTTTCGCCGGGCCGGGCAGGCCGCCGGGCGGGACGGACCAGGCAGCCGTCGCGCCTTGTCTGGTCCGCATTCAGCATGGTGAGCGCCGGAGAGCGGGACAAGGTGGTACGCCGCAGAGCGCAACCGGGAAGACGCCGGTGGTCGCGTCGGACGATCCGGGACACCGGAGTCGCGGGGAGCGATGACTTTTGCCCGGGCCTGCCGTCTCAACAGTGAGCCGCAGGACAGCGCGGCCGATATCGAGAGGACCAAGACCATGACTACAGTCGACGGGCAGGCGGGCGCAGCCGCCGCCCCGGCCGTGGCTCCTCGGGCCACCTGGCGGGAGTGGCTCGGCCTGGCCGTGATGTGCCTGCCCACCATGTTGACGACGGTGGATCTCAACGTCATGTTCCTGGCGTTGCCACACGTGACCGCTGATCTGGGGCCGAGCAGCACCGAGCAGTTGTGGATCTCCGACATCTACGGGTTCCTGATCGCCGGTTTCCTGGTCACGATGGGGACGCTCGGTGACCGGGTCGGCCGCAAGAAGGTCCTGCTGTTCGGTGGCGCGGCGTTCCTCGCGGCGTCGCTGCTGGCCGCGTTCGCGACCTCCACGATCGTGCTGATCATCGCCCGCGCCCTGCTCGGCGTGGCCGGCGCGACGCTGATCCCGTCGATCCTCGCGCTGCTCCGGACGATGTTCAAGGACCCGAAGCAGATGGGCGCCGCGATGGGCCTCTGGGGTACGTCCCTGATGGCCGGTGTGGTGCTCGGCCCGGTGATCGGCGGCCTGATGCTGGGCGCGTTCTGGTGGGGCTCGGTGTTCCTGCTCGCCGTCCCGATCATGGGTCTGCTGCTGATCGCCGGCCCGGTGCTGATCCCCGAGTCGAAGGACCCGACCGCGGGCCGACTGGACCTGTTCAGCGTGGCGCTGTCCCTGCTGGCCATCCTGCCGTTCGTCTACGGTCTCAAGGAGCTGGCGCGCAACGGCTGGGAGCCGGTGCCGCTGATCGCCCTCGTCGCGGGGCTGGTCTTCCTCGTCGTCTTCCTGCGCCGGCAGGCCCAGCTGGCCCACCCGCTGCTGGACCTGAGCCTGTTCAAGATCCGCGCGCTCTCGACGGCCCTGACGATGGCCCTGATGATCGCCTTCGTCATGGGCGGCGCCGGTCTGATGGGCAGCCTCTACATGCAGATGGTCGAGGGGCTCACCCCGGTGCGGGTCGGCACCCTACTGCTGATCCCGTCCCTCGTGATGATCGTCGTCGGCAACCTGGCGCCGGCGATCGCCCGCAAGGTCCGTCCGGCGTACGTGCTCACCGGCGGCTCCCTGATCGCGGCGGTCGGCATGGTGGTGCTGACGCAGGTGGGCAGCACCGCCGGGTTGACCACCCTGCTGGTCGGTCTGGCGATCGTCTACGTCGGTGGCGCGTCCGTCGGCCCGATGACCCCGTTCCTGGTGATGTCCTCCACGCCTCCGGAGAAGGCCGGCGCCGCCGGGTCGCTCTCCTCGGCCGTCGGCGAGCTGGGTGTCGCCCTGGGTGTGGCCATCCTCGGCCTCATCGGCACCGCCACGTACCGGGGTCAGGTCACCGTCCCGGGCGAACTGCCGGCGGACGCCGCGGCCACCGCCAAGGAGAGCATCGCGGGTGCGACCGTGGTGGCCGAGCAGGTCGGTGGCCCGTCCGCGGGTTCGCTGCTCGACTCGGCCCGGGAGGCGTTCACCAGCGGCCTGAACACCGTCGCGCTGGTGTGCGTCTTCGTCTTCGTCGCCCTGGCCGTGGTGGCGTTCGTCGGGCTGCGGCACGTGCCGTCGCTCGGTGACATGCCGATGCCGGGCATGCCCCCGAAGGAGGCCAAGCCGGCACCGGAGACCGCCGACTCGGCGCAGCCGGTGCACTGACGCACCGGCCCCTCGTATCGCGGCCGCTCCGGTCACCCGCTCGGGTGCCCGGGGCGGCCGGCGCACGTGCTCGACGACCCAGGCGGTGCCCCGCAGGTGCTGGCTGACCGTCAAGATCCTGGTACTCGGCACCGTCAGCATCCTTGTCGCCGCAGGACTGTCCGCAGTGGTCGCCTGGTACCGGCAGCCACTCGACCTGCTGGGCGGGTTCGACATCACCGGCCGCCACATCACCGGCCTCGACGCCGTGATCATGGAGGGGAAGGCCCGGGAAGGGGGCGGCGACCCCACCACCTACCTCCACGACCACGGCGTCCAACGTTGGGCCGTCTGCCAACCCATCGAACGGATCCGCCGCCCCACATTCTGACTCGGGCCGGTGCTCCGGCCCGGGGCGGTGTCCGGCGGTGGACGGGGATCAGGCAGCCGGTGGCGCCGCCGTGTCGGCCGTGGGCGTGGCCAGTGCCGGGGTGGCGGGCGGGGCGGCCGGTCGCAGCGGCGCGTGTCGCAGTACCCGCAGCACCATCGACGGCCGCATCAGCGCCTGTGGTGGGTCGATCAGGCCGGCCACGCGCATGAAGCCGTCAGTCACCCGGGCGTCCCTGGTGGCCGCGTACTGCACTCGGGCCATGTAGGCGTTACCGACCCGCACCTGCAGCGTGCGCCGGCCCTGCACGCCCGGGAAGTCCAGGTCACCGCCGGCGGAGATGTCCCACGGCGTGTCGATCACGCGGGACATGTCGGCCATGAACGCGCCCGTCTGCGGCGGTCGTCCCAACCGCAGGTGCTCGCGCAGCTTCAGCGCCTCAATGGACGCGACGCTCATCCCCTGCCCGTAGACCGGGTTGAAGCTGCACACCGCGTCGCCCATGACGAGGAGCCGGTCGGGCATCCGGGTCAGCCGCTCGTAGCGCCGCCGGACGCTCGCCGGGAAGGTGAACGACACCGGGTCGTCGAGCGCCTCGGCGTCACGCACCGCGTCGTAGACGTCCGGCACCGGCAGCGAACGGACGAAGGCGAGGAAGCCTTGGGGGTCGGTCGGCGGGTGGTCGCCGAGCACCCCGGTCAGCGACAGGATGCAGACGTCCCGGCCGACCTGCCCGAAGAAGGCGCCACGGGGGTGCGCGGGCGACGCGACCGGGTTGATCGACTGGACGCCGTCGAACATCTCCGGACGCAGCCGGTAGTGCCGGGTGGTGTAGGCCAGCCCAACCTTGACCCGGTCCTCCTCCGGCCGCTGGTAACCGAGTTCCGCCAGCCAGGCCGGGGTACGCGAGCCGCGCCCGGTGGCGTCGACCACCAGGTCGGCATCCAGTTCCTGCGGTTGGGCGTCGGTGGCGCGCGAGCGGACCCGGACACCGACGACGCGTTCCCGGTCGTCGGTGGTGGTCAGGCCGAGGACGTCGTGCTGCTCCAGGAACCGCACGTTGGGCAGGGCCGCCACCCGGCTGCGGACGTGGTGTTCCAGCACCGGCCGGGGGGCGGTCACCGAGACCAGGCCGGTGCGGGCGGGAAGGATTTTGCGGGCGTTGAAGAACCAGCGCATCTCGCCGAGGTCACCGGTCGGCACGCCATCGGCGGTCAGCTCGTCGGTGATGCCGGGGAAGAGTTCCTCCATGTTCAGGTGACCGCGGGCGTGCAGGCCGTGCGCGTGCACCGTGTGCGGTGCGCCGCGGCGGGGCTCGCGTACGCCCAGCAGCGTGTCCCGGTCGACGACCAGGACCTCGCCGTAGGACTCGGCCAGCACCCGGGCGGCGAGGACGCCGGCCATGCTGCCGCCCAGCACGACGGCGCGTCTACCGATCTCACTCACTGCCGCAACCTCCCTGACGACGACCGGTTCGATCGGCCGGCGGCGACGGGGCCGGGGACGCCGCGGCGGTCGCCGCACGGGCCGCACGGCCAGCGTCACGGTCACCCGGTGCCGGTCGCATCCTTTGACGTGCGGTACGGGTGACGGACGTTCCCGACGTGACCGAAGGTGAGCTGTCCGACACCGTGGCCGTGTTACGGTTCTGGCCGACCGTCATCGAGCAGTTGCTGTCGGGAGCGGGGCACGATCCGTGAGCCTTGTCAAGGTCAACTCCACCCAGTTCGAGGCAGGCCCGTCGATGCCCCTCGACGAGGTCACCTTCGGCCGCCTGGTCGAGACCCACCGCCGCGAACTGCAGGTCCACTGCTACCGGATGCTCGGGTCCTTCGAGGACGCCGAGGACCAGGTCCAGGAGACGTTTCTGCGGGCCTGGCGCAAACGGGACACGTTCGAGGCCCGGTCCACGTTCCGCGCCTGGCTCTACCGCATCGCGACGAACGCCTGCCTGGACTTCCTCAGCCGCCACCCCCGCCAGCCCCGGGCCGGCCGCGTCCCACTGCTGTCGGAGGGCGGCGCCCGTTCCACCACACCCGACGAGGTGTACTGGCTGCAGCCCTATCCGGACCGGCTGCTCGAGCCGGCCGCGCCGGCCGACGCCCAGCCGGACGCGGCGGTGGTCGCCAAGGAGACCATCGAGTTGGCGTTCCTGGTCGCGATCCAGCACCTGCCACCGCGCCAGCGGGCCGTGCTGATCCTGCGCGACGTCCTCGGCTGGCCCGCCGCCGACGCGGCCGAGCTGCTGGAGGTCAGCGTCGCGTCGGCCAACAGCGCCCTGCAGCGGGCCCGGGCCAACCTCAAGGACCACCTGCCGCCACACCGGATCGAGTGGGCGCCCGCGGAGGACCCGACCGACGAGGAACGAGCGCTCCTGCAGCGCTACATGGGGGTGCTGGAGCGCGCCGACACGGGTGCGATGGCCCAACTGCTGCGCGAGGACATCCGGATCACCATGCCGATGTCGGTGCCCTGCGTGCCGGGGATGCCCGATCCGGCCTGGTGGGGGCGGTCCGCCTTCCTGGCCAGCCTGCGTGACGTGCTCGACCCGGGTTCGCCGGCCTACCTCGGCCAATGGCGCAGTGTGCCGACCCGGGCCAACCGGCAGCCGGCGGCGGCCCACTACGTACGCCGTCCGGGTGACACCGCGTTCCGCCCGCAGGTGCTGGAGGTGCTCCGGATCTCCGACGGCAAGATCGTCGAGATCACGGCCTTCGAGCCGGACCTGTTCCCGGCGTTCGGCCTGCCGACGACCCTGTGACCGATCGCCCCCGCGCAGGGGCGACACCCACCCGCCGCGCCGGGTCGGGCGACCACGCTGACGTGCGGCCGAGCACCGCCGGCCGCAACGCATTCGGGGAGATGCGGGGCACATCCCGCCTCTGTGATCCTCGGGGTTGACCGGCCGCGCCGACCGGCGCCCGTCCCCGGTGGAGCAGCAGCCCCGCACCGCACACGCCCGCCGTGGCGACCGGGGACGCCCGCACCGCCCAGCCGACATGTCCAAGGAGGGTGCTTTGCTCACCACCGATGTCCCGACGGCCGAGGACCTCGTCCGACGCGCCTCCGACCTCGTACCCGTGCTGCGCGGGCACGCGGCCTGGTCCGACGAGAACCGCCGCGTCCACGACGAGGCTATCGACGCGCTGGCCGACGCCGGCGTCTTCAGGTTGCGCCGGCCGGTCCGGTACGGCGGCTACGAGGTGGACACCCGGACGCTGGTCGAGGTCGCCTCGGAACTGGGCCGGGGAGACGGCTCCGCCGCCTGGGTCGCCTCGGTGTACTGGATCCCCACCTGGATGGTGGGCCTCTTTCCGGACCACGTGCAGGACGAGGTCTTCTCGACCCCCGACGTACGGGTCTGCGGCACGCTGAGCCCCACCGCCACGGCCGCCCCGGCCGACGGCGGTGTCGTGGTCAACGGCAAGTGGGGTTTCATCAGCGGCGCGCTGCACGCGCACTGGCAGGAGATCGTCGCCGTGCAGTTCAGCCCGCAGGGCGAGCCGATGCCGATCGTGGCGCTGGTGCCGATGTCGGACCTGCAGATCATCGACGACTGGCACACCGGTGGCCTGCGCGGCACCGGCAGTGTCAGCACTGTCGCACAGGACCTGTTCGTCCCGGCGGACCGGGTGCTGCCGCTGGGTGCCATCGTGCAGGGGCAGAGCGCGTCGACGGCCAACGCGGCGTCGCCGATGTACCGGTCTCCCCTGCTGCCGGTCGCCTCGGCCTCCTCGGTCGGCAGTGTCGTCGGGCTGACCCGGGCGGCCCGCGAGGTCTTCTTCGAGCGGCTGCCCGAGCGCAAGATCACCTACACCGACTACGACCGTCAGCAGGACGCGCCGATCACCCACCACCAGGTGGCCGACGCGGTGCAGAGAAGCGACGAGGCGGAGTTCCACGCGCAGCGACTGGCCGCCCTGGTCGACGGCAGGGCCCTGGACGGCTCGCCGTGGACGATCGAGGAGCGGGCCCGGGCCCGCGCCCAGCTCGGCGCGGTGTGCCGGCGTGGGAAGGAGGCGGTGGACGTCTTCGCCCTCGCCAGCGGCGGCTCGTCGGTCTACAACGACGTACCCATCCAGCGGATCGCCCGCGACGTGCAGGCGATCAACCTGCACGCGCTGATGAACCCCACCACCAACGCGGAGTTGTACGGGCGGATCCTCTGCGGACTCGCCCCGAACACCCTCTACCTCTGAGCACGTGCCCTACGACGGAAGGATCCCTCCCGTGACCACGAACAGTCTCGCACCGGACGTGTCCGCCGACGACCAGGCCGCCGTCGCCGCGGTACCCGGACGCATCGTGCAGGCGTGGGCGGCGAACGACGCCGACGCCTTCGCCGACGTGTTCACCGCCGACGGCACGATGATCCTGCCCGGCCTGACCCAGAAGGGCCGCGACGACATCCGCGCCTTCATGGCCAAGGGCTTCGCCGGCCCGTACAAGGGCACCCAGGTGACCGGTCAGCCCTTCGACGTGCGTTTCCTCGGCGCCGACGTGGCTCTCCTGCTCACCGAGGGCGGCGTCCTCGGCCCGGGTGAGACGGAGGTGCCCGCCGAACGCGCCATCCGCGCCTCGTGGCTGCTGGTGCGCACCGACGAGGGCTGGCGACTCGCCGCCTACCAGAACAGCCCGCGCGACGCCGGCTGACCCGACACGACGGCGGCGCCGGTCGGAATCCGCCTCCGACCGGCGCTGTCGCCGTGTCGACCCGCCCACCAGCGAACGCGAGGAGAGCGAACGTGCGGATACTGGTCACCGGTGGCACCGGCTTCATCGGGTCGCACACGGTTGCGGCCCTGCACCGCGCCGGGCACACGGTGCGGCTGCTGGTCCGTGACCCCGACGCGGTGGACCGCGCGCTCGGCCCGCTCGGGCTGACCGGACGGGACGTGCAGACCGTGGTCGGGGACGTGACCGACGCGGATTCGGTGCGCCGGGCGGTCGACGACTGCGGCGCGGTGCTGCACGCCGCGTCGGTCTACTCCTTCGACACCCGCCGGCACGCGCGGATGCGGGAGGTCAACGTCGGGGGCACCGAGGTGGTCCTCGACGCGGCCGTCAAGGCGGGTGCCGACCCGGTGGTGCACGTGTCGTCGTTCGTCGCCCTGGCACCGACCGGGGGACGCCCACTCGACACCGACCTGCCGGTGGGCCGGCCACGCGAGCGGTACATGGCCACCAAGGCCGCGGCCGAGGAGGTGGCTCGCCGGCACCAGGAGTCGGGCGCGCCGGTCGTCGTCACGTACCCGATGGCCACCCTCGGGCCCCACGACCCGCACCTGGGCGACCAGCTCGACCGGCTGCGGACGCTGCTGCGCGGGCAGCTGCCCATCTGGCCGCGGGGCGGATTCCCGGTCGGCGACGTCCGCGACGTCGCCGACCTGCACGTCGCCGCCCTGCGCCCCGGGCTGGGACCGCGCCGCCTACTGGCGCCCGGCCGGTACCTGTCCACCGCCGAGTTCGTCGCGACGGTACGCGCGGTCACCGGCCGCCGGTTGCCGGTGGCCTACCTGCCCTCGGCGGCGGTGCTGCCGGTGGGAGCCGCCACGTCGGCGCTGCAACGCGTCTGGCCCTGGCACATCCCGGTGGAGTACGGCGCGGTCTACACCTGCCACTGCGACGTCCGGACCGATCGCGACGCGCCGGCGCCGACCCGTGCGGTCGCCGAGACGATCCGGGACGCCACGCGGTGGCTGCACCGCACCCGCCGGATCACCCGCCGGCAGGCCGGGAAGGCCGCGCAGCCGGACTGACCCACCACGCCGGACGACGCCGGCGGTGACCTCCACGGTCACCGCCGGCGTCGTCTCTGCCAGCTCAGGCGCGTCCCGGCCCGTCCAGCACGTCGACGAGGGTCTGCCGGAAGGTGGTGACCATCGACCGGACGGTGCTCTCGACGAACAGGTTGGTGGTGAAGCCGACGCTGCCGACCAGGCCGCCCTCGGGGGACGCCTCCAGCCCGAACAGCACCCCGTCGGGGATCTGCGAACCGACCGAGGCCGACACGATCCGCCGGCGCATCGCGGCGAAGTGCAGGTCGCCGTGCTGCTGACCGAACATCATGTCCGGCGACTGGGTCACCTGGAGCACGCACGCCGCGGCGTTCGGGCCGATGGCGTCGTTCATGATGTCCGGCGCCTCCTCGAGGATCTGGATGAACGGCAGCTCGTGCGCGTACGCCGCGAGGCAGGCCGCCCGGCTCCGGGCGATCACCTCCAGGAAACCGTCGGCGCCGGCCAGGTCGACCCGGATGGGCAGGAAGTTGTAGAACGAGCCGACGGTGTTCTGCACCCAGGCCGGGTGCCGCCCGGGGGTGAAGGTCGGCACGACCAGGTCGGTCCGCCCGGTCTGCGCCCGCAGCTGGGTCAGGTACGCGGCCAGCAGCACCATGAACGGGGTGCTGCGGGTGCGCGCCGCCAGATCGGCGGTGGCCCGGCGGAACTCCTCGTCGAGCAGGAAGCGGTACCAGGACGTCACGAACGGTTCCTCGGACCGGGTGCGATCGGTCGGGACGGCCACCACCTGCGCGCCGCGCAGGTTGTCCCGCCAGAACTCCCGCGCCCGGCGCACCTTGTCGCTGGCCTGGCTCTCCTGCTGCCACCGCACGTACTCCCGGTACTGCCGCACCGACGGCAGCTCCGGCGCGCGGCCCTCCCGGCGGGCGGCGTAGAACTCGGCCACGTCGCGCAACACCAGGTGCACCGACCAGCCGTCCACCGCGGTGTGGTGGGCGGCGAGGACCAGCACGCCGTCGTGGGCGTCGAAGCGGCCGAGCACCGCCCGCAGCAGGGGCATCTCGTCGATGCCGAACACCCCGGCCTCGATCTCGTTGGCGAAGTCCTCGGCGACCAGGTCCCGGTTGCGCTGCGGTCCCGCCCGCAGGTCGCGTACCTCCAGCGGCACCGGGGCCGGGGGGCGCACCTGCTGGTACGCCTCGGCGCCGTCGCGGACGATCGAGGTACGCAGCGTCTCGTGCCGGACCACCACGTCGTCGAGAGCGTGGCGCAGCGTGTCGATGTCCAGCTCGCCGGTGACCCGCCAACCGCCGACGATGGTGTACCGCGGGCCGAACGGCCCGGTCTGGTCACCGTGGTCGATGTGGTGCAGGAACTCCTGTTGCAGGGACAGCGGGACGCGGATCGGTGCCTCCGCCGCCGGATCACCGGCCGGTGTCGGCGGGGGCAGCAGCGTGTCGGTCATCGGGCTCCCTTCCATCAGCCGGCCGGCCGCGGTGGCGGCGACGACCAGTGCAGGCCGTCGGTGGAGGGCACCAGCCCTCCTTGGCGTACCGGGACGTTCTCGTCGGTGCTCTCGCCGAGCTCGGCCTGCACCTGGATCCGGGTGCCCTCCTTGGACACCGACCGGGCCAGGGTGGAACGCAGCAGATCGCGGTCCTCCCCGGCCGTGCCCACCGGCTGCGCCACCAGCTCGGCGAGTTCCTGGTACGCGGCGCCCCGCTGCCCGGTGTACGCGCCGGACGAGACGAGCGCGGCCTCGTTGGAGGAGCCGCCGCCGACCAACTCCACGAACGACTCCATCTCGGAGGCGGTGGTGTTGTTGGTGACCTTCTTCGCCTTCCAGAAGTACGAGTTCTCGTCCTGGTGCATGTCGTAGAAGGCGACCAGGAAGTCGTGGAACCGCGCGTACTCGCGGCGGTAGCGCACCTCGAACTCCTCGAAACAGGTCGACTCGTCGACCCCGCCGGCCAGCGCCGTGTTGATCGACCGGGCGGCCAGCAGGGCGCTGTAGGTGGCCAGGTGCACGCCGGAGGAGAAGACCGGGTCGATGAAGCACGCGGCGTCGCCGACCAGGACCAGCCCGGGCCGCCAGAACTTCTCCTGGATGTACGAGTAGTCCTTGCGGACCCGGATCTCGCCGTACGGCCCCTCGGTGACCCGGCGGGCGTCGGAGAGGCAGTCGGCGATCATCGGGCACTGCTGGATCAGATCGAGCAGGGCCTTCTCCCGGTCGCCCTGGGCGCGGTCCAACGCCTCGGGCATCAGCACCACGCCGACGCTGGTCAGCTCCTCGGTCAGCGGGATGTACCAGAACCAGCCGGCGTCGAAGGCGACGGCGAGGATGTTGCCCCGGTTCGGGGCCGGCATCCGCTTGCCCCCCTCGAAGTAGCCGAACAGGGCCAGGTTGCGGAAGAACTCGGAGTACCGCCGCTGGCCGCCGACGCGGGTGTGGATCCGGCTCTTGTTGCCGGAGGCGTCGACGACGTACCGGCTGCGGACCTCGCGGCGGACCCCGTCCGGGCCGGCGTAGCGCACACCGTCGACCCGGTCGGTGTCGGCGTCGGTGAGCACGTCGACCACCGAGGTCTCCTCCCGGACCTCGACGCCCTTGCGCCGGGCGTTGTCCAGCAGGATCTGGTCGAAGCGCATCCGCTCCACCTGGTAGGCGGTGGCCGCGTCGCCGGCGAACTTCGAGGAGAGGCCGAAGGAGAACGTCCACGGCTCGGGGTTGGCGCCCCACCGGAACGTGCCGCCCCGCTTGGGCATGAAGTTGGCCCGGCGCAGGTCCTCCTCGACGCCGAGGATGCGGCAGATGCCGTGCACCGTGGACGGCAGCAGCGACTCCCCGATCTGGTAGCGCGGGAACCGCTCCTTCTCCAGCAGCAGCACACGGTGACCCTGCATGGCCACCAGGGTGGAGATGGTGGAGCCGCACGGGCCACCACCGACCACCACCACGTCGTAGTCGTACTCTCGGTCGGTCATCGGATCTCCCTCGTCCGCCGTGTTCCGGCGCTCACCGCAGCTCGATGTCGCTCTGAGCGACGGCGGCGACCAGGTCGCCCCGGCTCAGCGCGACGGCGACCTGCTCGATCTCGTCGGACATGAAGCGGTCCCGGTCCAGGGTCGGCGCGATGCCGCGGACGAACTCGTACGCCGCCGCAGACGCGGGACTGAGCCCGGCGCGCCGCTTCGAGATGTCCACCGCCTGGGCCGCGGCGAGCAACTCCACGGCCAGGATGTGCTGGTTGTTCGCGAGCACCCGGCGAGCGTTGCGGGCGGCGATCAGCCCCATGCTCACCACGTCCTGGTTGTCGCCGTTGGACGGCACGCTCTGGGTGCTCGCCGCGCCGATCGTGCGGTTCTCGGCGACCAGAGCCGTGGCCGGGTACTGCGCGCCGGCGAAGCCGCTGTTGAGACCCGGGTCGCCGGTGACCAGGAACTCGGGCAGGCCGTAGCTGAGGTGCCGGTTGAGCAGCCGGTTGGTCCGGCGCTCGGAGAGGACACCGAGCTGGGTGAGCGCGATCGTCACGAAGTCCATCGCGAACGCGATCGGCTGACCGTGGAAGTTCGCCCCGTGGAAGACCTCGTGGCCCTCGAAGAAGAGCGGGTTGTCGTTCGCCGAGTTCAGCTCGATGTTCAACTTGTTGGTGGCGTGGTACAGGGTGTCGCGTACCGCGCCGAGGACCTGCGGGATGGCCCGCAGGGAGTACGCCTTCTGCATGTAGACGTCGGTGCGCTGGACGTCCACACCGGACTGCTTGCCCTCCTGGAGCTGGCTGCGCAGCTGCCGGTGCTCGACGGTGAGCGCGCTACCGCGCATCAGGGAACGCATGTTCGCCGCGGTGTCGATCTGGCCCTGGTGCGGTCGGGCCACGTCGTGCCCCTCGGCCAGGAACGGGCTGGTGGATCCCTGCAGCGTCTCGATCACCAGGGCGGTGACGATCTCGGCCTGCCGGACCTGGTCCATCGACCGGCCCACGACGAGCGCGCCGAGGCCGGTCATCGCCGAGGTGCCGTTGATCAGCGCCAGCCCCTCCTTGAAGCGCAGCCGCATCGGCTCGATGCCGTGCTCGCGCAGCACCTCGCCGGTGGGCACCCGCTGCCCGTCGCGCAGCAGATAGCCCTCACCGATCACGGTGCAGGCGATGTGCGCCAGCGGGGCCAGGTCACCGCTCGCGCCCAGCGAGCCGATCTCCGGGATGGCCGGGGTCAGGCCGAGGTTCAGGTAGAGCGCCAGCCGTTCCAGCAGCTCCGGGCGGACCGCGGAGTGCCCCTTGGACAGCGCGTTGAGCCGGGCGGTCACCACCGCCCGCGCCTCGTCCTGGGCGAACAACGGACCCACCCCGGCGGCGTGGCTGCGGACCAGGTTGGTTTGCAGCTCCACCTCCTTGGCCGTGTCGACCAGCATGTAGATCATCTCGCCGTAGCCGGTGGTGACCCCGTACACCGGCACGTCCTGGCGCACGATGTCCTCGAACAGCATCCGGCTCTTGCCCGCCCGGGCCAGCGACGACGACGCCACCTCGATGGGTGCGCCCTCCTCTGCCACCCGTCGTACCCCGGAGATGTCCAGGTCCTCGCCCGTGATTGCCACTGCCTGCGCGGTCTTGGCCAACGTCAATGCACTCACTCCATCGCGTCCGTGACAGCCCTCAGGTCTGCCGAATCCGCTGGTATCGAACGGTCGTGTGCCGTGCGGGTCGCCTCGATCAGGGCGGCCATGCCGGCCAACGTGTGGTGGGTAAAGCAGTCCCGCAGCGTCACCGTGACGCCGAAGCGTCGCCGGATCCGTGCCACGAGCGGTGGGACGAGCAGCGAGTGCCCGCCGGCGGCGAAGAACGTCGACTCGGCGTCGACGGGTCCCCCACCGAGCAGGGCCGACCAGACCTCGGCCAGCGCCTGCTCCACCGGGCCGGTCGGGGCGCGGCGGGCCGACGCCGATCGGAGTGCCGGCAGCCGGCGGCGGTCCACCTTGCCCGCCGCCGTGCGGGGCAACCGGCCGGGCATCGACTCGAAGGAGACGAGCACCATCGCCGTGCCGAACCGCCGGCGCAGGTGCGTCCGCCACTCACCCGCCCCGGAGAGCGGGCCGCCGTCGGGACCGCGACGCGGTACGACGTACGCGGCGAGCCGGACCACCAGGCCGTCCCGGTCGGTCACCGGCACCACGACGCACTCCGCCACCCCGTCGTGCGCGACCAGCGCCGCCTCGACGTCGGTCAGCTCGACCCGGGTTCCGAGGAGCTTGACCTGCTGGTCGCGGCGCCCGCGGAACTCCAGCAGGCCGTCCCACCGCCGCCGCGCGAGGTCACCGGTGTGGTACCACCGCAGGCCCGTCCCGTCGTCCGGGTGGCCGGCGGGGGCCTGGAAGGCGGACCCGGTGCCGCCACCGCCGACGTAGCCGTCGCAGACGTGCCGGCTGCGCACCACGATCTCGCCGGTGACCCCGGTCGGGCAGGGCCGGCCCGCCTCGTCGAGGACCAGGACCTGCCGTCCGGGGATGGGACGTCCGATCGGCACGGTCCCCGGCACCGGGCCGGTGATGTCGTGCCAGGTGGCCGCGATCGTCTCGGTCGGGCCGTAGATGTTGGCCAGCCGGGTGTCCGGCAGTGCCCGGCGGAACCCGTCGACGAGCGGACCCGACAGTGCCTCGCCCATGAGCACCAGCCGGGACAGGCCGGTGGGCCGGTCGGCCGGCTCCCGGGCCGCGATGACGGCCAGCAGCTCCCGGGCGAAGCTCGGAACGGTCTGCAGGAAGGTGATCCGCTCCCGCACCAGCCAGTCGGCCAGCTTCTCGGGGTGCACGCGGATCCGGTCCGGCACCGGGTGCAGGGTGCCGCCGCCGACCAGCGTGGCGAACACCTCGCAGATGCTCGGGTCGTGCTCGGGGGTGACCCACTGGGCCACGCGGGCGCCGGGGGCCAACTCCAGCGTCTCGGCCATCCACCCGACGAACTGGGCGAGCGCGCGGTGGGTCTGGGCGATGCCCTTGGGCCGTCCGGTCGAGCCCGAGGTATAGGCGATGTAGGCGGTCCGGGAGCCCGGGTCGTGCACCGCCGGCACGCTCGCCCCGCCCGGTGCCGGCCCGGGCGCGGTCACGTCGATCACCCGGCCGTCGAGGTCGTCGCGGAACCAGCGGGTCAGTTCGTCGGCCGGGTCTTCGCCGACCCGTAGCAGGCAGGCCGGGCGCAGCTCGGCGAGCACCGCCCGGCCCCGCTCGCCCGCGTCGCCGGCGCCGAACCACACCAGGTGGCCGCCGGCGCGCAGGACGCCCAGCGACGCGGCGAGCTGCCACGGGCCGGGCTCCATCCGGACCGCGACCGGTGCGCCGTCGACGGGCAACGTGCTCAGGTACGCGGCCAGGGCCGCCGACCGGCGCTCCAGCTCGTCGTACGTCCAGCGGTCGTTTCCCCCGGCCACCGCGATCGCCTGCGGCATCCGACCGGCGTGCCGGGTGACGCTCTCGTACACCGGTGGGGGTTCGGCGTCCCGGGTCTGCGGCACCGGGTCGAGCGCCGCCGGCTCGTCCAGCGGCAGCCGGTCCACCCGCGTGTCCGGGGCCGCCAGCGCGGCCGACAGCAGCGTGCGGACCTGCCCGAGCACGCCCACCGCCGAGACCGCCTCGAACCGGTCCCCCCGG
This sequence comes from Micromonospora sp. WMMD710, assembly GCF_029626045.1. NCBI lineage: Bacteria > Bacillati > Actinomycetota > Actinomycetes > Micromonosporales > Micromonosporaceae > Micromonospora > Micromonospora sp. WMMD710. The sequence goes on from NZ_JARUBD010000001.1 coordinate 2,513,802, forward strand.
TAGGTCAGGGTGCCGGACACCGTCGGCCAGGTACGGCGGACGGTGACCACCAGATCCGCGACGGTCGGCCCGCCGTCGAGGACGTCCGCCAGGTGTGTCCCGGCACCGGCCAGCCGCAGGTCGGCCTCCGGCCCGGGAACGGCCAGCACGACGTCGCAGAACGGCACCCGGCCCCGGTCCCGCTCAACGGGCAGCTCCCCGACCAGCCGCGCGAACGGCAGGTCGCGGTGTGCGGTGGCGGCCCGGACCACGGCCGCGGCGCGGCCCACCGCCTCGGTGAAGGTGGGGGCGCCGCCGAGGTCGGTGCAGAGCACCACCAGGTTGTCACAGGGGCCGACGAGACCGGTGAACCCCGGCGGGAGCACCGGAACGGGCAGCACCACGCTGATCCGGTCGTCGTCGCCGTACCGGTGCAGGACGGCCTGGAGCGCGGCCAGCAGGACCACCGTCGGGCTGGTCCGTCGGGCCCGGCAGAACGCGGCGAGTCGGCCGGCCAACCCGGTGCCCCAGTCGAACGGGTGCACGCCGGCGGCGGCCGACGGCCGGGTGCCGGGGTCGTGGTCGACGGGCAGCGGCACCGGCGGGGGCGCGGGGGTGAGGGCGTCGGTCCACCAGTCCAGCAACTGCCGGCCGGCCGGCCCGGCGACCAGGTCGCGCTGCCACCGGATGTAGTCGGCGTAGCGGGGCGCCGGTGGCAGCGCCGCCGGACCGGCGACGGCGGGCCGCACGACGGCGGCGTAGCAGACCGACAACTCGTCGACGAGGATGGAGACCGACCGGTCGTCGGCCACGGCGCGGTGCAACGCCAGCACCAGCCGGTACGCGGCCGCGCCGGTCCGTACCAGGGTCAGACGGGCCAGTGGACCATCGGTGGCGTGCTCCAGGGCGGCGGCCGCGGCGGCGCAGACCCGGTCGGCCGCGCGCTCGTTGCCGACGTCGGCCAGGTGGGTCAGGTCGACGTGGACGAAGGCGCGCTCGGGATCGACGGCGACCACCGGCACCGGACGGCCGTCCACCTCGGCCAGTCGGGTCCGCAGCACCTCGTGCCGATCCAACACCGCGCGCCACGCGATGCGCAGCGCCGGCACGTCGACCGGTCCGTCGATCTGCCAGCTGCGCACGATCCGGTGCACCCCCCGGTACGGGGCGAGGCGTTCCAGCAGCCACACGCCGTCCTGCGTCCAGGACGTGCCGACGAGGTCGGCACCCGTCTCGGACGTACCGGCCAGCGCAGTGTCTCTGCTCATTGCCACGGTCGAATCGTGGCACGCGGCAATGGGCGGGTCTTCTCAACAATTGCGATCCCGAAAATCGAGCACATCCGATTGCGGGACGGGATTCCGCCGCGTCGACCGACCGGGGTGACGCCGCCACGGGCCGCGTGCGCAGCCGCGCAATCGCAAGGATGCGCGCGCCCACCGGCCGCACCGATCATGGGATGCGCGGTACGCCGTGCCTGCTGCAGCCCGGCGTGTGGCCAGCCGGCCACGCGTACCGCACCTCGCCACGAAGGGAGCATTGCGAATGACGGATATCGATCAGGACGGCGTGCGTCAGTCAGCGGTCGAAAAGCGTGTCGAGGCGATCTGGCGCGAGGTTCTGCACATGCCGCAGGATCGACCCGACGCGACATTCTTCGAATTGCAGGGACAGTCCATCTCGGCGGTTCGCATCATCACGCGCATCGAGGACGAGCTCGGCGCGGTGGTGGACGTCGGGCTGCTCTTCGAGGACCCGGACCTGGCGACCTTCACGGCGGCGGTCGTGGCCGCCGTCGGGCAGACGGCGGACGCGCAGGCGGCCAACCCGGCCTGACCGGCACGAGATCGGACCTCGCGGACCCACCTCCGGGTGGGTCCGCTTCGTCGTGCCCGGTCCCGCCCTCCCGGTCGATCATCCGGCGCCGCCGGCGGGCGCCCCACGACGCGACCCCGGGCCCACCGGCCCGGGGTCGCGTACGGAGGGTTCAGCGGCGCTGGGCGATGGTGAGCCCGTCCGCGATCGGCAGCATGACCGTCTCGAAGCGGTCGTCGGCGGCCAGCGTCGCGTTGAACGCGCGCAACGTCTGCGCGGCGCGGCGAGGCAGGCCGGGCTCGGCCAGCTCCGGATCCAGGACGTACCCGTCGAGCAGGACGTTGTCCGCCAGCAGCAGGCCGCCGGGGCGCAGTAGCGGCACCACGGCCTCGTAGTAGGTGGGGTAGTTCATCTTGTCGGCGTCGATGAAGACCAGGTCGACGACCGTGTCGGCGGCCATCGACCGCAGCGTGCGGGCCGCCGAGCCGAGCCGGAACTCGATCCGGTCGGCCACCCCGGCCCGCTCCCAGGAGGCGCGGGCGATGTCGATCCACCGGTCCGTGACGTCGCAGGTCACCACCCGCGCGCCCGGGGCGAGCCCGCGGGCGATGGCCAGCGCCGACAGCCCGGTGAACGTCCCGATGTCCACCGCCGTACGCGCCCCGACGAGGCGGGTGAGGATGGTCAGCAGCGCGGCCTGCTCGACCGGCACCATCATCCCCGCCGCCTCGCCCACCCCGCGGGTCGAGTCGACCAGCCCGCTCAACGCGGGGTCCGGCGGCGAGCTGGACCGGACCAGATAGTCCCGGACCGCCTGGTTGACCGGCACGTGCTTGACCTCAGCGAACCCGGCGCCGGTCACACGTACCTCCTCGACGGGCCGTCCGCGGTGACCCGCATCGGCAGGCCGCCCCGGATCCGCAGCGACAGCATCGGCTCCGGGACGATCCGGTGCGCGGGATCGGCGGTGAGCCGCAGCTCCCGGATGACCATGGCGATCACGAAGGTGGCCTCCATCAGCCCGAGGTTGTTGCCGACGCAGAACCGGGGGCCCGCGCCGAACGGCACGTACGCGTACCGGGGCCGGCCCCCGAAGCGGGACGGGTCGAACCGGTCCGGGTCAAAGCGTTCCGGGTCGTCCCAGAAATCCGGATGGCGGTGCAGGGTGTACGGGCAGATCAGCACGTCCGCGCCGGCCGGCACGTGGTACCCGCCGATCTCGTCCGGCCCCTGCGCGATGCGCGAGAGCATCCACACCGGCGGGTACAGCCGCATCGCCTCGTTGACCACCTGGGCGATGAACCGCAGCCGGGCGAGATCGTCGTACACGGGCAGCCGGTCGCCGAGCACCTCCACCGCCTCGGCGTGGACCCGTTCCCGTACCTGCGGGTGCTGGTCGAGCAGATGGAAGGTCCAGCCCAGCGTGCTGGCCGTCGTCTCGTGCCCGGCCAGCAGCAGGGTGACCAACTCGTCGCGCATCCGCAGCCGGCCGACCTGTGGGTCGGCCTCCTGCCGGGTCGAGACGATCAGCCTGGTCAGCGCGTCGTCACCCTCCTCGCCGCGGGCCCGCCGCTCGGCCACGAGGGCGTCGACGATCCGCTGCAACTCCCGGCGGGCGCGCCGGAAGCGCAACTGGTGCGGCAGCGGCAGCCAGGTCGGCACCGAACCCATCGTGACCATCTCGAACATGGCCTGGTCCTGCATGATCTCGAAGTTGTGCCCCACCGAGCTGTGCCCGCTGAGGTCGCTGTCGAGCAGGGTGCGGCCCAGCACCCCGAGGGTGAGCCCGGTCATCTCCCGGACGATGTCGACGGGGGCGCCGTCGCGGTGCTCGCGCAGCCGGTCGACCAACCGGGCGGCCTCCTCGACCACCACGCCGGCCTGCGCGGCGATCCGCTTGGCCTGGAACGCCGGCTGGATCACCCGGCGCTGCTTGCGCCACAGCTCACCCTCGCTGGTGAGCAGGCCGTCGCCGAGGGCCCGACGGGCCTGGGCCAGCCCGACCCCCTTGTGGAAGTTCTGGCTGTTGTCGGCCAGCACGTGCTTCGCGTGGTCGGGGTGGTTGAAGAAGTAGAGCGTCTTGAAGCTGGGCCCGAGCCGGACGGCGTCACCGTAGCTCGCCGCCGTGCCCATGAGGCCCAGCCGGTCCCGGCCGAGCTGCCAGAGCGTCCGGAGCATCGCCGGCCCGGTCGGACCCACCGGCACCTGACGGATCTGCGTGGTGGTCATCCCGTCACCCCGCCCCGGGCCGTGGCGTGCCACGCCGGCACACCGTCGGCGAGGTCGACCCCGTCCGGGTTGAGCTGCCGGAACCGGCCGTGCACGAACAGCACGCCGTCGGTCTGCGGCTCACGGCGCACCGACAGGAGGCTCCCGACGAAGATGGTGTGGTCGCCACCCTCGTAGGACCGCCACAGTTGGCACTCGAAGTGCGCCAGCGCCCCGGTGATCAGTGGTGCGCCGGTGAGCCGGCCGGCGACCCAGTCGACCGCGTCGAACTGGGCGGCCCCCAGCGGGCGGCGCCGGTTCGCGAAGTGCCGGGCCACCGGCTCCTGATGCGCGGCCAGTACGGAGACCCCGAACTGGCCGCGCTCCAGGAGACTGCCGTGCATGATCGCCTGCTGGTCGACGCAGACCAGCACCAGGGGCGGGTCGAGGGACACCGACGTGAACGAGTTCGCCGTCATCCCGTGTGGACAATCGCCGCCCACCGTCACCACGGTCACGCCCGTGGCGAACGAGCCGAACGCTCGGCGCAGCTGGACGGGGTCGGACGGCTCGACGGCGGACTCTGACTGGACGTTCACGTGTACCTCCCGTGTGTCGCTACGCCACCCGTGCCCGGTAGGGCCCCAGGGCCCGGGCCAACGACTCCGGGACCCGGGCAGGGCTGGTGCGGTTGTTCGGCCCGCGCATACAGGCCACCCGTTGACGGCCACGGGCGACCAGCACCTCGTCGTCAGGGTGCAGCCGGACGTAGTCGAAGCCGAATTCGATCTGCGTCTGCGTCAGCTCGACCAACCGCATCCGGATGGCCAACTGGTCGAAGGCGGTGATCTCCGCGAAGAACTCGCAGTCCACCCTCAACGTGAACAGCTTCAGGTCGCCGCGCAGGTCGGCGAGGATGTCGTTCGCCTTGTCGTGCAGGAACATCTCCCGGCACCGCCCCTGCCAGCGCAGGTAGTTGACGTAGTAGACGTTCCCGACGAGGTTGGTCTCCTCGAACCCCACGGTGTGCCGGTACTCGTAGTAGTCCTCCATCTCACGACCAGCCGTCGGTGAGGACGGCCAGGATGACCGGCACGGCGTCGTCTCCCACGGTGGTGGCGAGGGTGGCCACCCGCACCGGACCGGAGGCGAAGACCAGCCACCCGTCGCGTCGTACCGGGGTCAGCGCCACCGGCGCGTGCTCCGGCAGGCCGATCTGACCCAGGCAGGCCAGGACCGCCTCGATCCGGGCGCCGGCGCTGTCGCGGTCCTCGCCGGGACCGTCGACCAACTGGTCGAGCAGCGTCGCGTGCCGGCCCAGGACCGCCGACCACTCGTCCGCGGCCCGCGACGGCACCGGCCGCACGTCGGCGCCGACCTGGGCGATGGCCGCCACGGCGAGGCGGAGGCCGGCACCGTGGCTGACCGCCACCGACCGCTCACCGACCTTCTCCGGACGCCCGTCGCCGTCGTGGCGCAGCGACACGGCGTGCCCGAGGGCGCGACCGACCGCCAGGGCGTCCGGGTCGTCGGCGGTTCCGTCCGGTTCGACGGCGACCGCCACGGTGGCGCCGATCAGGTCGCCCAGGGTCCGCTCCAGGTAGGAGCCGAGCAGCGGCGCCACCCACGGACCCCGGCCGTCCTTCTTGCGGACGGCCCGCAGGTGCAGACCCTCCCACCGCTCGACGACCTCGCCGGTGCCGTTTCGCAACGCGATGTCGTAGACGTAGGTGTCACCGTCGCGCTCCCGCTCGGTGGCGCAGTAGCGCAGCGGCCCCTCGGTGCCCAGCCGTGGCCCGGCCGGGTACAGCCGCTCGATGGCCACCGGCAGCAGCGTGGCGTCCGGAACGCAGACCTGGTTGCCGTGCATCAGCGCGTCCCGGACCCCCGGGTCGCCGAGCAGCAGGGTGCCCGGCAGGTACGCGCTGAACCAGTCCGTGTCGGGCACGGCCGCCACGTCGGCGTCGACGTCGCGGGCCGCGGCCCGGTGGAAGCCGCGCAGCCGCTGGAAGCGCGCCCCCTGGAAGAGGGTGCCGCCGTACAGGTCCCGGGCCGGGTCGAGCGGCACCGGCGGCAGGTCGTCGGCGACCTGCTCCGGCGGGCCGGCCGGCGCCGGTGCCTCGACGAAGCGCAGCACCGCCTCGAAGTGGTCGGCGGCGAACCCGGTGTCCGCGGCGCGGATCACCGCCCGTACGGTGTCGTCGCTGGTGACCAGTGCCGCGATCCGGATGGTGGTGCTGCTCAGCGGCGGCACCACGATCGGTCGGGCGAAGCGGGCCTGCTCGATGACGGGTGTCTCGTCGCGACCGGTGACGGCCATGGCCGCCTGCGCCATCGCCTCCATGCCGAAGACCGCCGGGAACAGCAGGTTGCCGTCGAGGAGGTGGTCGGGCAGGTAGAGGTCGCTACCGGCGGTCAGTTCGACGTCGGTGACCAGCTCCACACCGTGGTAGCGGACCTGGGGCCGGTCGACGAAGCGCAGCAGGGGCAGCTCCGGCTCCTCGAAGCGCAGCGTGTCGAGACCGTCGGCCCGGCCGCTGGCCACCACCACCGGTGGGGTGTCCGGGTCGGTGACCAGTCGACGCAGCATCGCCACGCCCTCGTCGGGGGTGATCGGCGTGATGCCGTCGCGGGTCAACGACTCGACGACGGACAGCCGCTCCCCCATGCCGACGCCCGACCAGACCGACCACTCCAAACAGATGGACCGGCAGTTCGGGTGGGCGTCGGCGAAACGGCGGGTCTGCTCGGCGAGCCGGTCGTTGGCCGTGGCGTAGTGCGCTTCGCCCCGCAACCCGGCCCGGCCGATGATGCTGCCGAAGGTGACCAGCAGCTTCAGCCTCTCCGGCTCGATGGCGTCCAGGACGGCGGCGAGCCCGCCGACCTTGGGTGCCAGCGCACCGTGGAAGGCGTCCATGGTCAGCGAGGTGAGCGCCGCCGGCTCGTTGCGCCCGGCGCCGTGCAGCACACCGGTGACCGGGCCGAGCTGACGCTGGGCCTCGTCCACGGCGGCCTGGACCGCGAGCGGATCGGTCACGTCGGCCTGGAAGTACGCGGCCTCGACGCCGGCGGCGGCGAAGCGTTCCAGGTTGGCCGACAGCTCCGCGTCGCCGGCGAGGTCGGAGCGGCCCAGGACCGCCAGCTTGGCTCTGGCGTCGACGGCGAGGGCGAGCGCGCACTCGGCGGTGATGCCCTTGCCGCCGCCGGTGACCAGCAGCACGTCACCCTCGGTGAGCGGGGCGTCGGTGCGGGCCGGAGCGATCGGCAGGGCCCGCAGGACCTGCTCCCGACGTACGCCCGAAGGGTCGTAGTGGACCTCTCGGTAGCCCTCGGTCGCCGCGACCTCGGCCAGCACCCGCTCGGCGGCGTCGAGCCCCGCCGGCAGCTGCACCACCGTGGTCCGGATCCGGGGTGCCTCCAGCCGCAGGGTGCGAGCCAGGCCGCTGGCACCGAGGCCGTGCTGCACCACGACGAAGCGGTCGCCCGCCCCGTCGGCCAGGACCGCCTGTGCCCCCTGCAGAGCCGTATTGAGCTGCTCCGCGGTGCAGTCGGCCGGCAGCCACACCAGGACGCCACCGCCCACGCCGCCGGTGGCCAGCGCCTGGCGGACCTGCTCGGCGCGCGGGTCGGTGTGCCCGCCGAACAGCTGCCACGTCCCGGCCGGCTCGGCCGGACCGGGGGTCGGCGCGGGTGTCTCGGCCAGGTCGACCGCGAAGGCCCGGATGAAGGTGTCCACGCCGGCCACGGACACCGGCTGCGCCAGGTCCTCCATCAGGCCGGTGCCGATCAGGGTGTCCAGCGCCTCGGCGACCTCCCGCACGGTCGCGGTGGCGACGTTGGTGGGCAGCCGGGACGGGGGTACGCCGAGGCGTTCCGCGGCCTGGTTGACCACCTGGCTGACCGTGATCGAGCTGAGGTGCAGGTCGTCGAGGAGTCGGCTGTCCTCGCGGACCATGTCCAGCGGCAGCTCGGCCCGCTCGGCCACGAGCTGGCGCAGCGTCATCGCCGCCGACTCACCGGTGGGCGCGTCACCGGCCGCCGGGGCGGCCTCGACGGCCCGCTGCTGCGACTCGGGCAGCGTCACCTCGGGCACCGTCTCGCAGGGGCTGGTGAAGAAGGTGAACTCCTCGGTGTCCTTCAACGGTCGGATCAGCCGGCCGTCGAAGAGCTGCGGGTGCACCCGAGCGGCCCCGACGACGTACGTCGCCGCGGCCACCCGCAGCACGCTGGCGACCGTCTCGTCGTCGGTGTCGAACGCCACCGTCGGCACCGACACGTCGCCGCGGGCCAGGTCGGACAGGATGCGTCCGGGCCCGACCTCGACGAGCAGATCCACCTCCTTCGCCGCCAGCGCGACGGCCTGCGTGAACAGCACCGGATCGGTAATCTGGTTACGCAGCAGGGCGGCGACGTCGGTGTCCGGCGGCAGTTCGGCGCCGGTCACGGTGGAGATCACCTGCCGGTTCGGCGGGTTGAAGCGCTCACCGGCGAGGTACCCGCCGAACGCCTCGGCCGCCTCGGCGACCAGCGGCGAGTGGAAGGCGTGCGAGACCCGCAGTCGCTTTCCGGCGACACCGGCCGCCTCGGCGCGCTCCAGCACCCGCTCGACCGCGTCGACCGGACCGGAGACGACGGTCTGCCGCTGGCTGTTGTAGCCGCCGATGACCACCGGGTCCTCGCCGAGAAGTCGGCGTACGGTCTCCGGGTCGGCCGGAATCCCGGCCATCGTCCCGTCGGGCCGGCCGTGCTCGGCCATGGTCCGGCCCCGCGTGGCGGCCATCCGCAGCACCGACGCCAGGTCCATCACCCCGGCCCAGTGCAGAGCGGTGAGTTCACCGAGGCTGTGCCCGACCGCCACGTCGGCCTCGATGCCGAGCGCGGAGAGCACGCTGAGCCCGGCCACCGACCCGGTGACGATGCGGGGCTGGGCGACCTCGGTGGCCACCACGTCACCGGTGGGCAGCGCCGCCTCGGTGACGATCCGGTCGGCCTGGGTGAACCGGCGCCGCAGCGCCTGCGCCGGCCGTCCACGACCGGTGCCCTGCCCGGGAAAGAGGAAGCCGACCCGGGCGGTGCCCCGGGCATGGCCGAGGAAGGCCCGTCCGTCCACGGCGTACAGCCGGGTCTCCCCGGCCTGCAGGGCGGCGTGCACCCTGAGCAGCTGGCGTTCGGCGTCCTCCGGCGAGCGGGCCACCACGGCGGCCCGGTACGGCCGGTCGCCCAGCTCCCGGTAGAGGCCGGCGGCCAGGTCACCGAGTTGCGCGTAGGAGAGCCTGATCACCTGCGCGGCGAGGGTGCCGATCCGCTCGGCCAGCTCGGCCGGGGTGTCGGCGTCCAGCGCGAGCAGTTCCACGTTCTGCGTCCGGGATGCCATCGTGCGGGTCCGGGCGTCCGGGGAGCGGCGGGCGTTGTCCTCGCCCTGCAGGACCAGGTGGGTGTTGATCCCACCGAACCCCATGGCGGTGATCCCGGCGCGCAGCGGCGCGTCGGCCGGCCACGGCTCGGCGGCGGGGAGCACCCGCAGCGTCGCGTCGGCCGAGGTGAGCACGTCGTGTGGGTCCTCGCACCCGACGGCCGGCGGCAGCACCTGGTGATGCACCGCGAGGACGGCCTTCAGCAGGCCGGCGACGCCGGCGGCGGCCTTGGTGTGCCCGATCATCGCCTTGATCGAGCTGATCGCGGCCGGTGTGCCGTTGGCGCCGGCGGCCCGGCGGGCTGCCGTCAACGCCCGCAGTTCCGTGGCGTCGCCCACCTCGGTGCCGGTGCCGTGCCCCTCGAACAGGGCGACGGTCTCGATGCCGAAGCCGGCACGCTCGTACGCCCGGCGCAACGCCAGCCGGTAGCCGTCCTCCTCCGGGCGGGTGATGCCGCCCTTGCCGTCGGAGGACACGCCCCAGCCGGCGATCGACGCGTAGATCCGTCGGCCCTGCGCCACCGCGTCCTCGTGTCGCATCAGGACGACCATGCCGCAGCCCTCGCCCGGCCAGAAGCCGTTCGAGCCCCGGTCGTAGACCTTCATCTCGCCGCGGGCCAGCGCGCCGGTCTTGGCGAAGCCGATGATCTCGAACGGGTCGATCGACAGGTCGACCCCGCCCGCGACGGCGACGTCCAGTTCGCCGTCGGCCAGGCCTCGGCAGGCGGTCAGCACCGACAGCAGCGAGGAGGAGCAGGCGCCGTCGACGGTGTAGCCGCCGCCCTTGAGGTCGAAGTAGTTGCAGATCCGACCGGCGATGGTGTTGGACAGGCCGCCGGCCAGGGTGTCCTCGTCGATCTCCGGGAACGGCGCCTTGTAGCGGCCCTCCAGGGTGCCGAGGAAGTCGGCGAGCTGGTCGTCGTCCCAGCCCTGCTCGCGCAGGGCCGCGCCGACGGTCCGCCGGACGTACGGCCAGCGCAGCCGCAGCACGTTGGCGCGGGCGAACTCACCGGTGAGGGTGTTGCCCACCACCACGCCGGTCCGCTCGCGGGGCAGGTCCTCCCCCATCGGGAAGCCGGCGTCACCGAGGGCGGAGGCGGCCACGTCCAGGGCCAGCCAGTGGGTGAGGTCGGTGGACCGGTACGTGCTGCCGGCGATGCGGAACTTCACCCGGTCGAACTCGTACCCTTCGATGACGGCGGCGTTGCGGGCGTAGAACCGGTCCGGGGCGCTGCGGTCGGCGTCCCAGTAGTCGGCCAGTCGCATCCGCTCGTCCGGCAGGCGGCGGAAGGCCCGCCGTCCGGTGACCGCGTTCTCCCACAGTTCCCCGGGGGACGCGGCGTCGGGATATCGGCACGCCAGGCCGACGACGGCGATCCTGCTCATGCCGGTACCGCCTCCTTGTGCGAGTTCGGCTCCGCGGCGACGAGGGGCCCGGTGCCGGTGGAGATCGAGGCGGGCAGGCCGCCCGCGGTGCCCCCGCCGTCGGCGGCCTCCCGCTGCAAGCGGACCTTGTTGGAGATGTGCAGGGCCCACAGGTACAGGCCGCGGATGAGGCAGACCGTGGCGGTGGCGAAGAAGAGCCCGTACGCGATGCCCGCGCCGGTGATCAGCCCGTAGACGGTGGCCACGCCGGCACCGAAGGCGACCTGCGAGGCGGGGCTGGACGGGCTGGTGCCCGGATCGGTGATCATGTAGTTCGTGAACAGCACGAACGCCACGCTGGTCATCATGCCCAGGGCGCCCAGGATGGCGGTGTCGAGGATGAGCCCGCGTACCACGGCCTGCAGTGCGAACGCGGACAGCCAGCCGAGGATCAGCCACATCCGGTTGGTGAGCTTCGCGTTGAGCATGGTCCCGGCGGTGATGATGATCGCCGGGATCAGCCAGTCGCCGATCGCGGTGGTGTGCTCGGTGAAGTGGTACGGCGGGGCGATGCTGGCCCAGGGGAACAGGATCAGGATGACCGCGATACCGAAGTTGGACGGGTTCATGTAGTGCCGCAGCCGGCCCCGGACGGGTGCCCGCAGGATCCACTTCGCGGCGATCGCGACGGTGACCCCGAACATCATCACCCAGACCCGGTCGTTGACGTAGGTCAGCATGTTCACGGCCAGCGAGGTGATGTGCGCGGGGAGGAGGAACTCCATGAACCCGCGCTTGCCGCCGCCGAGGAAGCGCGGGGCGCGACCCTCGGCCCGGGCGCCGATGGCCTCGAGCACGATCTCGACGGTGTACCCGGTGGCGAGTGCGATGAAGGGCCACAGCCAGGGCTGCTCGAAGCCGAGGTAGGTGTAACCGACGATGTTGAAGATCGTGATCGACATGGCGAAACGCCGTAGAGCAGTCGTGATCTTGGCGTCGTGCCGGATGGGGTTGGTCGTGGTCTCGGCCATGTCCGTTACCTCTCGTTGGCCTGCGAGCCGAGCTGCACGTCGTGCCAACCCGGGGTCAGCTGAAGGTCCTGCTTGCGAATCTGTCCGGTGCGGTCGCGCCAACAGAGGCTGACCTTCACCGGGCCGGTGACGTTGGCGCCCAGCCCGATGTGCACCTCGTTGCTGCGCTTGCCGGAGTGCCCGCCGCCACCGTCCACCTTGGAGACCAGCGTGCGGCCGTCGGGCGTGGTGACGGCGACCTGGGCGCCGACGGCGGGCGAGCCGCGGCCGGCCGGGTCGGCGGACTGGTGGGTCAGACGCAGGCCGAGGAAGGCCCCCGCGGTCGGACTGGTGTTGCGGTAGAAGATCGGCTCCGCCCACTGTCGGGCGACGGCGAGGTCGAGCCGGCCGTCACCGTCGGAGTCGCCGGTGGCCAGCCCCCGGGTGGGTACGGGGATGTCCAGCCCGATCTCGGGCGCGATGTTGACGTACCGGCCGTCCTCACCCCGGACGAACAGGTGCAGCCGCTGGTTGCCGCCAACGTCGTCGCCGGCGCGCACGTTCGGCCACCAGGCCGGGTTGTGGACCAGGGTGTCGTTGGTGGTGGCCAGCTCCTGGAGCTGGGGCCAACGGTTGACCTCACCCCGGACGAAGCCGGTGGCCTGGGCGATGGCGAGCCGGCCGCCGTTGTCGAAGTCGGCCATCTTGACGTCCCAACCCCAGCCCGACCAGGCCAGGCCCAGATCCGCGCTGCGGTCGTCGAACGGAGCGTCACCGCCGCTGAAACTGGTCTTGACCTCACCCTGGTTCTTCGCGGCGTTGATGAACGCGTAGTTGCTCTCGTGGATGCCGAACGGGGTGGTGATGTTGCTGACGAACAGGTCGTACAGCCCGTCGCCGTCGATGTCACCGAAGTCGGCGCCCATCCCCTTGAAGGAGTCCTTGCCGAGCACCTTGGACTTCGGGACGGTCGGGCCGCGAACCCCGTCGACCAGGGCGAACTCGATGTTGCCGGGGGTGGAGCGGTTGTAGAGCAGCCGGTCCGGGCCGAAGTCGTGGGCCAGGTACAGCTCGGGCAGCAGGTCGCCGTCGATGTCGGCGGCCGACGCGCCGAGGGCCCAGCCCTTGGAGACGTCCCGGGGGATCACGTTGTTGACCCGCTGGAAGGTGGCGGTCGGCTCGGCGCCGGCGGCGCCGCCGGTCCACCGGAACACGTAGTCCTCGCCACCGTTGATGCCGTTGGACATCGAGTCGTTCATCTCCACCCCGCCGTCGACCGTGTCGTCGAGGACCGGGCTGTGCGGGAAGTAGTTGCCGATGTAGATGTCGACGTGGCCGTCCCCGTCGAAGTCGTCGACCGCCACCGCGTTGGTGTTCCACAGTGGTCCGCTGTACTCGCCGGCGCCGACGCCGGGCACCAGCTCGACGGCACGGAAGGCGGTGTTGCCGAGGGCGAGGGCCCCGCCCCGGGCGAGGAAGAGGATCGGCGTACGGCCCCAGTAGTAGACCAGCAGGTCCATCCGGCCGTCCTCGTTGAAGTCACCCGGTGCGCAGCCCATCGGCGCGGTGATCCGACTGATCGGCAGTGGCGTGGGGTCCAGCGCGAACGGCTGGTACCGCTGCTCACCCCTGCCCGGTGTCGGCGTGACGATGCTCTGGTCGGTGCGGGGATCGGTGACGCAGAGGTCGTTGGCCAGGCCGTCGCCGTCCAGGTCGTTCATGGCGATGCCGGCACCTACGGAGGAGATCCAGGCGTCGATGTTGGTGTAGGCCTTGTTGACCTTCCGGACGGACTGCTGGACAGCCCCGGAGGGCAGGGCGATTCCCATGGGCTCGAACGCGTACCGGGACGCCAGCCCTGTCCGCTCCGCCGCGGAGGCGCTGGGCAACCGGACGGCGAAGAACATCCCGACCACGAGTGCGAGGCCGATGAACCCGGCGAGCTGCCGGCGCAGCAAGCCAAACGTCGCTGACATGAACTCAAGACCTCCCGTTTGTGACGGACTCGTCGGAGCGACCCACCGCGCGTCGCGGTGGCGTACCGGCCCGGGCCGGTCGGATCGCGGGCCGCGCCCGGCACCTGCGGTGTCGCCGGCCGGCCCGGCCCCGACCGGAGGCGGTCGACAGGCGACCGGTCCGGCGGCCGGGACGACCCGGACGAGGTTCGGTGCTGCCGCCCGCCCTGCGGGGGACGTGTCAGCAGATCCTCACAGGACGCCCGAACCCGGGCTACTCGAAAATTGCTGAGCATTGTCGTACATCGAATTGATGACACATCTAGATAATGCGTCCCAGGGACGGGACTCAGTTTTCGATAAAGACTCGCCAGATCACCGCGACGACTATGTGGAATTACTCCACAACAGCCCTGTCGAAATGCCGACGGATGTTCGTGCGCCAAATCTCGTACGGCGGGACCAGCCCTCCGGAGTCGGCCCCCGGAGCGGTGCCGTCGGCCAGCGCGACGGCAGCCGACACGGACAGGTCGGTCAGCGCGGCGGCGGCCACCGCCGAGTGCGGGGGCACGAAGCCCGCGTGCACCCGAGCCCGCATGGCGAACACACTGCCCAGCGCCAGCTCCGGCGCGTGCCGGCCGGCTCGGCGGCGCAGGGCCGCGAGGTCGTCCGCACCGCACCCACCGGCGAAGGTGGCGGCCAACCCGACACCGCTGAACAGGTCCGCCTGCCGTTGCGGGGCGAAGCGACGCACGGCGGCGTCCACGTCCTCCACCCGGGCGCCGTGGATGAACCACAGTGCCCGGCCGATCCCCTGGTCCACCGCACGGCCGAAGTAGTCCGGGCTCCCCTGCCAGGCGTACGGCGCGGGCACCCGCTGCTGGTCAACCCACGTGCCGACGTCGAAGTAGGCCAGGTCGAAGCCGTAGCCGTCCACCGCCAACCAGGTCATCGTCGGATGGAACGGGCCCGGCTCCAGGTCGGGCACCACCTTGCGCCACAACGGTCGGGGCAGCCGCGCCATCGCGAAGCCGATCCCGATGTAGGCCAGGAAGAGGTGTGGCGCACCCGGGCCGAGTAGCAGCTCACGGGTGCGTCGTCGGCGACCGGCGCCCATCGCGTCCAGCACGGTGAAGGCCATCGTGACGCCCTCGTACGCGAAGCCACGCATGCCGTCGTCGACCAGCTCGACCCGGTCGCGCACCTCGGTGAGGTCGCGGGCGTCGATGCCCCACTCGAAGCCGCACACGACGGCCCGGGGAATCGCCTCCAGCCGCGCGGTGGCGGGCGACGCCGGCCCGGGGAAGCCTCGGCGGGCGAAGCTGACCTCACTCAACGCCGGTGCCAGCGCGAGCTTGCGCAACGAGCCCAGAACGGTGGACATGTTTTCCTCCCGGACAGCGACGGACAGGACGGACGCCCGCCGTCGGCGGGCTGCCGACGGCGGGCACGGGTCACGACGGGCGCGGTGGCACGACCGGATCGAGCGGCACCCAGGCCGCCGCCCGGCGTGCCGCCGCCATGCTGGCCCAGGCCGTCAACTCGATCAGGGCACGATCGTCCGCCCCGCCGGCACGCACGGCGGTCACCACCTCGTCGTCGACCTGGTAGGCCGCGAACGCGGTGAGCAGCGCCAGCCGGCCGGCGGGGCGGTCGGCGGCGGGCAGGTCACCCACCGCGTCGCCGACCCAGGCCCGGCTGAGCCCCGTCGGCCGGCCATCCCAGGCGTCGAGCCGGGAGGCGACCAGGTCCCGTACCGACTCCGGCACCGAGCGGCGCCCGGCGGCGTCGACGGCCGCGGCGCCACGGGCGAGCGCGTCGGCCAGGATCGGGTTGCCGGCGGCCCAGGCGAGGTCCGGCGCGGGCGGCGCGGACGGCAGCAGCTCCAGCGCGGTGCCCGCCGGCCGGTCGCCCCGCGCCCCTCGGGCCATCAACCGACCGAAGGTCCGGCGTACGCCGCCACGGATCGGCTCGGGCACGCCGGCGGGAATCGGCGAGGGTTCGAGGAAGATGTTCACCATCCGGTTGAGGTACTGGAAGACCAGTGCGACGCCGAGAAGTTCGACGGCCTCGTCGCGGGCGACCGGGGGCACGGCGTGCCGGGCCGACGTCCGGTCCGTCGCGGCCCGGGCCCAGTCGGCGACCCGCGCCAACCGGGTGTCGGCGGGCGCGTCGCTCGCCGGCCGGACCAGGCCGGCGAGCGTCGCCGAGTGCACCTCCACGCAGTACGGGCAGGAGTTGGCCGCCGAGACCGCGGCCGCCACCGTCTCCCGGGTGGCGCGGTCCACCCGTCCGGCGGCGACCAGCGTCTCGCGCAGCGTCATCCAGCACGCGGCCAGCACCTGCGGCGCGGGCGAGTGCAGGCTGACCGGCGGCGCGAGCATGCCGAAGTCGCGCTCCACCTGCTGGTAAACGGCGGCCACCAGGCCGTCCGCCCGCTCGACCCGCACCGGGGTGACCCGCCGCACGTGCCCCCGGGAGGGCCGCCGCGCCACTCGTGCGTACAGACCGGTCACCGCCGCCGCGCTCCGCTCACCAGCGGCAGCACGGCGTCGCGGCTGCTGGTGGCCCCGTCCGGCGCGGGCGCGCCGTAGCGGACGTCCACGCCGCGTGCGCGGGCTGCCTCGACGATGCCCGGCACGGCCCGCTCGGCCAGCGCGGCGATCGTCATCGCCGGGTT
Organism: Micromonospora sp. WMMD710; assembly: GCF_029626045.1. Taxonomy (NCBI): domain Bacteria; kingdom Bacillati; phylum Actinomycetota; class Actinomycetes; order Micromonosporales; family Micromonosporaceae; genus Micromonospora; species Micromonospora sp. WMMD710. The sequence goes on from NZ_JARUBD010000001.1 coordinate 2,530,227, forward strand.
CACCGTCAGTCCGCCCGGCACCGCGGAGCCGTCGGTGACGAAGATGCCGGGGTGGTCCCGCAACTCGTGCCGGTCGTCGAGCGCCGAGGTCGCCGGGTCGTCGCCGATCCGGCAGGAGGCCAGCGGGTGCACGGTGTACGCCCCGACCACGTCGTTGGTCCACGGCATCACCCGCGCCAGGCCGTCGCGCTCCAGGATGTCGCGCACCTCGGCGTCGGACAGCGCCCACCCGCGCAGGGTGTTCTCGGTCGGCTCGTAGCGCAACGAGCCCCGGCCCAGCATCTGCTGCGACAGGCGCATCGAGTTGCCGCTGGACGGCGGCGGACCGAAGACACCCTCGTTGTCGTCCTCGCTCATCGTGAAGACGGTCAGCCACGACTGCCAGCGCCGCAGCAGCTCCTTCTTCTCGATGCCGAACCAGCTCGGGCCGACGGCGTCGGGCACCTGGGCGAGGATCGTGCCGAAGCCCGGCGGGAAGTAGAGCTGCTCCAGCGAGTACCGCTCGTACTCGGGCAGGGATCCGTCGAGCCGGTCCCAGGTGGCCACACAGGGGCCCTTGCCGATCTGGTACGCCTCGTACGGCACGCCGTCGGGCCGGCTCAGGCCGAGCACGTCACGGATGCGGTCCTCGTCGAAGATCGCGGTGTTGAGCCGTTCGCCGTTGCCGGAGAAGTACCGGCCGACGGCGTGCGGCATGGCGCCGAGGGTCGGTTCCGAGCGCTGGAGGATGACCGGCGTGGCCCCGGCACCGGCGGCCAGTACGACGATCTTCGCGTCGATCGTGCCGGCGCCCACCTCGACCCGGTAGTCGACGTCGTCGAGGACGGTGTAGTGCACCCGGTAGCCGCCGTCGTCGGTGCGGGACAGGTGCTGCACCTCGTGCAGCGGGCGGATCTGCGCGCCGTGCGCCAGCGCGGCCGGCAGGTAGTTGAGCAGCAGCGAGCGCTTGGCGTCGAACCGGCAGCCGGACATCATCCAGTTGCAGTTCGTGCATCTGGACGTGTCGACCGCCGCCGGCACCGCGTTCGCGGTCCGTCCGGCGTGGTCGCAGGCCGCACCGAACAGCCCGCCGGAGAACGGCACGGTGTCCCAGGCGGTCTGGGTGACGGGCAGTGCCTCGGCCACCCGGTCGTACCACGGTTCGAGCGTGTCCCGGGACACCGCCGCCGGCCACATCCGCCGGTTGAAGCGGCCCTTGCGGTCGAAGACGAAGCGGGGCGCGCGGGGCATCGCGGCGAAGTAGACCACGCTGCCACCACCGACGCAGTTGCCGCTGAGCACGCTCATCCCGTCGCCGATGACGAAGTCGAAGATCCGGGTCGACGACGAGCCGAACTTGAAGTCGTGCTGGAAGTCCTCGCCGGTCAGCCACGGCCCGCGCTCCAGCACGACGACCCGCGCGCCGCCCGCGGCGAGGTGGTACGCGGTGATCGCGCCGCCGAAGCCGCTGCCGATCACGAGGACGTCGGTGCTCTCGGAACTCGTCATGAAGGGCTCCCGGAGGGGGTCGTGTCGGGGTGCGGTCGGGCCAGCTGCCGGCCGTAGCTGTAGGTGTCGAACCGCCACAGCCCGTCGCTGTCCGGTGCTCGGAAGCCCATCGTGGTCAGGCCGACGTGTCCGGCGGCGAGCGCGTCGACGGTGCTGGTGTGCGACCCCGCGTCGAAGGCGATGGTGCAGAACATGGCGAGGCTGATCCAGGCGTCGCACTCCGGGTTGGCACGGTCGGTCAGCCGCTGCACCAGCAGCACCCGGTCCGGGTAGTACAGCGAGACGAACGGCGGGACGTCGGCGTCCAGCTCGATACCGCTCTCGGCGGCGTACGCGCGGGCGTGCTCGTTGAGGCCGTCGGCCAGCATGTCCAACGCCGGGGCCATGCCACCCTCGGCGGAGCGGAGGACCTCCAGCGCGCCGGAGGCGACGGCGCCGCCGCCGCGTGAGACACCGGCGACGGCCCGGTCTCCCGGCCAGCGCCGCTCGCCGGGCAGAATCGTGTCGGCATACGCTTCCAGCGACATCGTCCGCGCCTGCTCTGTTTCGATTTCCCTGGGCACGGGCATCACCTCCGACGATCTCTTGAATTGGCAGAAAACGCGTTGCACGGTTGTGGCCGCGCAATGTCCGGGTCGCCGGAAACCGTCCGCGACATTCCTCCGTCGTGACGCAATCCAATGGTGGCCGGGCACCGGCACGGACACATCTCGCGATTTGCTGTCCGCGTCCACAAAGAACGCAAGCGAGAGGACGTGGCGGGCGACCGGCTCGGGACGCGACGGGGCCGCCGCGCACCGCGCGGCCACCGGGGGCGAGGATCAGCCGGCCGACGCCACCGCGACGGACAGTTCCGCCGGCGCGCCGCGCAGCGCCACCACGCAGGTGGCGACCCGCCACCGGCCGGCGGTGAGCAACACCCACCGGTCCGGGGTGTGCCGGGCGTAGGTGAGCGGGGTGACCGCCGTGACACCGACCTTGTGCAGCGACTCCAGTGCCGACCAGACCCGGGTCGCCGCCGTGGACAGCGGCTCCCCGGTCTCGGCGGCTATCAGGTCGGCCAGGGCGAGGTGCCCACCGAGCAGCCGCCGCCACTCGGCGTGTTCGCGTCGCGCGACGGGTTCGAGGTCGCAGCCGACCGGCGTGCCCGAGACGACCGCCATTGTGTACGTCCCGCCGTGCGCCGCCGACACGCACCGGCCGCCGCCCAGCTCGGGCCGCCCGTCGGGGCGGTAGCGCACGGTCGTGCGCGCGCCGAGCAGTCGGGACACGGCCAGCGCGGTGTGCTCGCGGCGCCGTTCACGGCGCAGGCCCGGCTCGAGCACCGCGGCGGCGTCGAAGCCGGCCAGTTCGCGGAGTCTGCGGTGCAGGTACGGCCCGAACACCTGCGCCGGCCACGGGCCGGGCGGGCGACCTGCGGGCACCAGCCGCAGCCGCAGCCCGGTCCAGCGCTCGACGACCCGCCCACCGGCCACCGCTTCCAGGTCGAACCGGTGCACGTCGCCGTCGCGCTGCCGGCGGAGGGCGTACAGCGTCACCTGCTCGTACGGGCCGGCGCCGGCGAGCCAGATCCGGTCCACCCCCAGCGGTTGCAGCACCGCGTCGGGTGCCCAGGCCTGCACGGCGTGCAGCAGCGCGTCGCGCAGGCCGGGGTCGCCGAGGATCAGTGGTTCCGGCGGAGCGGCTCCGAACCACCACATCGCGCTGGCCCCGGCGAGTTCGGCGACGCAGCCGGACGTGGTGATGTCGCGGTACCGCAGCAGGCGGTGCAGCCTCCGGTCGCGGCGGACCAGCGTGTCGTACACCTCGCGGGCCGTGTTGATCGCCAGCGGTGGCTGTTCGGGGTGCCGCGCGGGGGGCACCGGCAGCGCGGTCGGGACGGGCACCGTGGCCGCCGGGTGCCACACGACCGGCATCCGGTCACGCACCCCGCCGGCGCCGCGGTGCCGCAACCGGGCGCGGACGTGCTCCACCTCGTCTCCGAGGTACGCGCTGCGCAGCGTCACCGTCGCCGTGCTGGGGTGCGCGCCGGCCACCGCGGTCAGCCGCAGCTCGACGACGCGGTCGCGGGGCACCACGAGCGGCTGACCGAACTCGACCGCCTCGATCACCGGAGGCCCGTCGTGCCCGGTCAGCGCCGCCCATCCCTGCGCGACGGCCTCGAGAGCGCACGCGGGCGGGAACACCGGCGCCGCGTCACCCCCGGGGTCGTCGAGGTACGGGTCCTCCCCCGGGCCCAGGGTCGTCGTCGTGACCAGCAGCCGACCCGGTTCGTGGACGAGCACCGAGGCGGTGAAGCGCGCGGCGGGGGCACCGCCGGGCAGCGTGCGGGGCCCCGTCGTGATCCGCTCCACGGTGTCCACCCTCCCGATGTGGTTGTGCGGTCAGGCGAAGTGGGCCTGGATCCGCTGACGCCAGACCTCGTACGCGGGCTCGGGCCCGTCCGGCCCGAGGGTGTCGCGCTCGGCGTCGGTGATCGCGGCCGCCTCCTGCGGGGTGCAACCGCAGAAGATCTCGGTGGCCAGGGGCGTGTGATCGGTGACCAGGCCGGCTCGCAGCCGCGCCTGCGCGGCGAAGGCGGAGCCCTGGGCGAGCTGCGGGCGGTACTGGGCGGCGTGGACGTACAGCTTCTTGAGGTCGTCGGAGTCGGCGCCGCCGGCGTAGGTGGCGGCCAGGCCCATGCCGCTCCACAGGTCGCCGTGGCGCGACTCGTCGAAGCGGCCGATCAGGTCGGCGGCGACGTCGGGGTCGGCGCCGGCGACGAACCAGCTGGCCCGCCCGATGCCCTGATCGATGGCGCGCCGCGCGTAGTCGCCGGGCACGTCCGGTGGCCACGCCACCGGCGCGACCTGCTGACGGCGCACGAAACGGTCGGTCTCGAAGTAGGCGCGGTGGAAGCCGAGTCCGTCGAGCACCAGCCAGCGCAGCAGCGGGTCCGGCGCGACGACGGCCCGCCAGCGCCACCTGGGCAGCTTGGCGTACGCCCAGCCGATCCCGACGTACGCCATGTAGACGTGCGGCGCTCCGGCGCCGGTCAGGAAACGGCCGGTGCGGCCGCCGCCCGGCGCGACACCGTCCAGGATGGCGTACCCCATGGCGGCGCCCTCGTAGGCGAACCCGCGGAACTGCCGCTCGATCAGGTCCAGGCGGTTGATGTCGGCGTCCTCGCGGGCCTCGACGGCCGCGCGGAAGCCGGTGAGGAAGCTGGCGCCCACCGACTCCAGCCTGCGGCGGGTGGGTTCGTCCTTGACGTGGAATCCCCGCCGGCTCATCGTCGTCTCGACGATGTCCGGCGTCATCAGTCGTGCACGCAGGGTGCGCCACAGGCCTGCCATCGGCTCTCCCCATGGAAGACGGACGCCCGTGGCGTCCGTGTCCTTGTCCCGGTGGATCCGGATAAGCCGAGGCTAGGGGCAGCCCGAGGTGATCGCCTACTTCACGGTTGCTCTGCGTGATCACATGATCACGCCCATTTTCCCGCCGGCGCCTGCGAACGTGATCGACACCCACCGTAATTACTGGTCGAGGGCCGGTCGAGTGACGGCACGAACAGAGAAGAACTACGGTCGCCAACTGAGGCACACTCGGAAAGTCTATTCGACACAGATCACTACCTGAGCGGGATTGGCGAGGTATTACACGGAAGTTTATTGACCTTCAGGAACGGTCACCGCAGTTTCCCAATCCAATGTACCGCGCAGCTTCATCCAAAATTGGATTCGGTGCACCGTGAAGGATCAGACGGTCGAGCAGACAACTCGTTCGTGACGACTATCAGGAAGAGGGCACCGACGTGACCCAGGCACCCGACGTGATCGCCGATCTCACCGCGGAGAGCGAGGCCCTCGACGCCCTCGTGGCGAAGCTGGACGCCGAGCAGTGGGACACCCCGACCCCGGCGCACGGCTGGGCGATCCGGCACCAGATCGCCCACCTGGCCGCGACCTTCCGGCTCGCCGGACTGGCCGCCGCGCAGCCGGCCGCGTTCCAGCAGGTGGTCAGCCGACTCAGCGACGACTTCGACGCCAACGTGGCGGCCGCCATGGCCGACTTCGTCGTCGAGCCACCTGCGGTCCTGCTGTCCCGCTGGCGCACCGAGCGCGCCACGGCCGAGAAGGCACTCGCCGCGGTGCCGGCCGGCCAGCCGGTGCCGTGGCTGGTGCGCCCCCTGCCGGCACCGGTGCTCGCCGCGGCCGGGATGATGGAGGTCTTCGGGCACGGTCAGGACGTCGCGGACGCCCTGGGCGAGCGCCGGACGCCCACCGACCGACTCGGTCACCTGGTCGGCTTCGCCGTCCGGACCTGGGACTTCGGGTATCTGGCGCGCGGGCTGACGCCGCCGGACGTCGAGTTCCGCTTCGAGATCACCGCACCTTCCGGCGCGGTGTGGGCGTTCGGCCCGGAGGACGCCGAGCAGCGGATCACCGGCCCGGCCGAGGACTTCTGCCTGCTCGTGACCCGGCGCCGGCACCGGGACGACCTGGCCCTGACGGCGGTCGGCGACGAGGCCGACCACTGGCTGGACATCGCCCAGGCGTACCGGGGTCCGGCCGGGACCGGGCGCTCCCCGGGCCAGTTCAGCCGGAGTCCGCAACCGCAGTCCCGTTGACGAGATCGCACGCACGACGGCGTCGGATATCCGTCCGGCACCGTTGCGCCCGCCGGCCGGGGCGACGGACCGCACCTTTCCGCCATACCGGCCGGCGGGCACCCGACAAACCGGATCGAACAGCCAGAGATTGCCCGGCGACAGCGGCTAATGTCTTCACATTCGGGGCAAGCGTCCATTTTAGGCAGCCCTGACCAGTCTGCAGGAAACCGTATCTCCACCCGGGAAAATGGGTGTGTTGATTGCGGGTCCAGCGGCCGCTAGCATGGGCGCACCGTCGCCAACCATTGGTCTGCATCTATTCTCTTAGGTGCTTAACAAGTAATTGCCGCCCGGTGAACGAACCGGGAGCGCAAGCGGGACCGGCGTATCGCCACGCGCCACATCTGAGGTGCCCGGCCACCGGCACCAAATCCTGCGTCACACGTGTACCAACCATCGGATTGGGGGATGCGATGGAAGACAGTATCCAGAGAGCCGTCGGTCGCGTCATCAAGGCTATCCGGGATGATCTCGCTGAACAACACACCGTGGACGGCATGGCCAGGACCGCGATGTTCAGCAAGTTCCACTTCACCCGGATCTTCCAGCGAACGACCGGTATCTCTCCGGGACGCTTCCTCATGGTCATGCGGCTGCACCGCGCCAAACAGCTCCTGCTGTCCACCTCGCTGAGCGTCACCGAGATCACCCATGAGGTCGGTTACGCCAGTGTGGGCACCTTCAGCTCCCGGTTCAGCAGCAGCGTCGGCGTCTCGCCGAGCACCTTCCGCAGGCTGGGTGGGGTGACGCCGCAGGTTCCCGTCGACCGCCGGCCGGTCCCCCAGCCGCCGGTCACGACGATCATGGGCACGGTGCACGCGCCCGAGTTCGACCAGGACGGCGATCGCACCGTCTTCATCGGGCTCTTCCGCGACCCGGTACCACTCGGGCGCCCGGCGAGCTGCACCGTCCTCGAACGCCCCGGCCCCTACCGGCTGGAGAACCCACCGCCCGGGCAGTGGTACGTCCTCGCGTACTCCAGCCTCCGGGAGGACCCGAGCTACTGGCGCGCCAACCCCGAGGACCAGGACGCGCTGATCGGCGCGTCCGGCCCACTCACCATCTGTCGGCGTCCGGGCGCGACGGAGGCGGACCTCCACCTGCGACGGATGACTCCCCTCGACCCGCCGATCCTGCTGGCCCTTCCCGTCCACTGAGCCGTACCCCTCCGAGCACCGCGCCCACGTCCCGCCCAGCGCCGCGTCACACGGCGCCCACACGGACGGGACGGGGGGCGGATCGGCGCGGAGGGCCGGGACCGCCATCGACACCGCCGGACCGTGGCCCGAGGTCGGGCCACCGCGGCACACGTCGGCGTGGCCGTCGCTCCAGCCGGTTCACCGCAGGGTCAGGGTTCGGGGCCGTACCCCCGATCGACGCTGTGTCGCGCCCCGCGACGGCCGGTCGTCGGCCCGCCGGTGCGGCCCGTCCCGCACCGGATCCAGGGCCGGCGGGGGGCCGCGGACCGCGGCGACCTGCACCTCGGACAGCCGCGCCGTCCACCCCTGCGGCGTGGTCTTGTCGGGATGTGCGGCGCTGCCCCGCGACTGTGCTCCGGAGGGTCGTGCGAGCGAGTCTCTGCTGCTATCTTCATTGCGCGACGTCAGTTTCAAATCCGCACTGAGTGGTTGTCGATGACGCCGCATGAGCGACAGCCGGGGCCCGCCCAGCACACCCGGGCCGTCGCACCTCCGGTTTGTCGCACCCATGGCCGCCGTGGGCCGGATGACAGCCCGCGGCGCGCCTGACGCCTGTCGATGCGGCTAGCTCCCGCACCACCGGGAAACCAAGGGGCTGGGATGGTGGACAACTTCAGCGCACCGGCGCCGATGGCGCCGCGACTCGGCAAACGCCAACGGCTGGCCCTCGGCGCGCTCGGTGCCTCGTTCCTGATGGTGGCGGTGGACAGCACCATCGTCTACGTCGCCATCCCGAGCATCCAACGTGGACTCGGGTTGTCCACGGTGACCGTCCAGTGGCTCATGTCGGCCTTCCTGCTCAGCTTCGGTGGCATGCTGTTGCTCAGCACCCGGCTGGCCGACCTGTTCGGGCGCCGCCGGTTGTTCACCACCGGCCTCGCGGTGGTGGCCGCCGCCTCGCTGCTGTCGGCCGTGGCCTGGTCGGGTGGTGCGCTGATCGCGGCCCGGGCCCTGCAGGGGGTCGGCGCGGCACTGGTCGCGACGACCGCGCTGCCGCTGCTCGCGTTGTCCCTCGGCAACGGCCCGGCCCGGTCCCGCGCGCTCGGCCTGTGGACCCTGATCGGCGCCTTCGGCGGCACGGCGGGGCTGCTGCTGGGCGGCATCCTCACCGACGGTCCCGGCTGGCGCTGGGTGTTCCTGCTGAACGTGCCGGTGGGCATCGCCGCCGCACTGCTCGCGCCGGTCCTGCCCGCCGACCGGTGCGCCCTTCCCGGCCGTCCGCTGGACGTGGCCGGCGCGGCGAGCCTGGTCGGCGCCCTGGTCCTGTTCGGGTGGACGATCGTCGGGGCGTTCGCCACCGAGGGCTCGGCCGTCAACGCCCTGCTGCGGTTGGCCGGCGCCGTCGTGCTGCTGCTGCTCTTCCTGGCGGTCGAGTCCCGTGCCGCCCGTCCCCTGGTCCGCCCCGGGCTGCTGCGCTCCCGGACCCGACTCGCCGGGCTCATCGTGCTGTTCACCGCCGGCACGATCGTCGACGGCGTGCTCCTGCTGATCACCCTCTACGGTCAGGAGTCGCTGGGGCTCTCCGCCACCGGCTTCGGCGTCCTGATGGTCGCGCTGACCCTGCCATCGGTGATCGGCTCGTACGCCGGCCAGGCCGTGGTGCTGCGGCACGGGCTGCGGACGGTCGCCATGGCCGGCATGGCGCTGGTCGGCGCCGGCCTGCTCGCGCTGACCATGGTGCGTGGCCCGCTGGCCGCCGGATACATCGTCAGTGTGCTGCCGGTCATCGGGGTGGGCGCGGGAGCCGCCTTCGTGGCCGCGCAGATCGCCGTCACCCTCGGGGCCACCGACGCCGACTCGTCCGCCACGACGGGCCTCACCGACGCCTCGTTCAGCATGGGTGGAGCCATCGGGCTCGCCATCGTCTCGGCCGCCCTCGTCGCACACCAGGCGGCACCCGGCGCGCCCGCGGCGCCCGGACAGGTCGCCGCCGGCCTGCAGACCGCGTTCGCGGTCGCCGCCGGCCTCGCCGTGATCGGGCTTCTCGCGGCGCTCGTGCTGCTCCGGCGTGGCGGCAACCACCTGCCGATACGTCGATTCGACCCGTGAGGTGCGCAATTTTCCTCGGGGTTGCCCGGCCGTACGGGCACTAGGATGACGCTGTGTCTCGACGTGGGTACGGACAGGACTGCTCGATCGCACGCGCTCTCGAGGTCGTCGGCGAGCGCTGGACGCTCCTCATCGTCCGCAACGCGCTGGTGGGTGACTGCCGCTTCGACTCGTTCCTCAGCGACCTCGGGATGGCCCGCAACGTCCTCGCCCAACGCCTGAACACCCTGGTTGAGGCCGGCATCTTCGAGCGGGTCCCCTACAAGTACCGCCCCCTGCGACACGAGTACCGGCTCACCGCGCGCGGACGGGACCTGGCGCCGGTGCTGATGGCGTTGATGCAGTGGGGTGACAAACACAGCACCGGTGCCGGCCAACCGGAACGGGCCAGCGTCCACACCACCTGCGAGCACCCGGTCGAGCTGGTGGTGATGTGCACCTCGTGCGGCGGGCCGGTCCCGGTGGACGAGATGGCCACCCGTCCGACCACGTCGTCCTCTCCGGTGCCGGAGCAGGGCTCCACGATGGACAGTCGGTCGACGGTCCAATCGGTCACGTCCTGACCGTCCCGGCACGACCATCGGCCCGACGGGAAGGGCACGCCGGGAGACGCCTCGCGCTCGCACCGACCAGAGAATAAGGGGACGCATCCGGCAAGGAGGTCGTCCCGTGGTCCTGTCCGCCGCCCCGGCACCGATGGCCCACCATCAGCTCCTGGTCTTCCTCAGCGCCCTCACTGTTCTGCTGCTCCTCGCGCGTCTGCTCGGCGGGCTCGCCGAACGGCTCGGCATGCCCGCCGTGGTCGGCGAACTGCTCACCGGGGTCATCCTCGGCCCGTCGCTGCTCGGGCACCTCACGCCGGGGATCACCGGATGGCTGCTGCCCGACGACCCGGGACAGATGCATCTGCTGGACGCGGTCGCCCAACTCGGCCTCCTGCTGCTCGTCGGCATCACCGGCACCCACGTCGACGTGACGGTGCTGCGCCGTCACCGCCGGGCGGCCACCGCCGTCAGCGCGTGCGGGCTGCTGATCCCGCTCGCTCTGGGCATCGGCCTGGGCCTGCTGATCCCGGCCTCGGTCTCGGCGACACCCGCCGCGCAGCGGTGGACGTTCGCACTCCTCATCGGGGTGGCGATCTGCGTCTCCGCGGTGCCGGTCATCGCCAAGACCCTCTCGGACATGCGTCTGCTGCACCGGGACATCGGTCAGCTCACCCTCGCCGTCAGTGTCATCGACGACGTGGCCGGCTGGCTCCTGCTCTCGCTGGTCGCCACCGCCGCGACCGTCGGCCTGACCGTCGGCGCCGTCAGTCTCTCCGTCGCATACCTGCTGGGGTTCGTGGCGTTCGCCGCCACGGTGGGGCGGTTCCTGGTCCGCCGCGTGATGAAGCGCGTGGCGCGGTCGGGCGAGCCCGGACCGGCGGTGGCCGCCGCGGTCGTCATCGTGCTGGTCGGCGCGGTGATCACGCATTCGCTACGCATGGAGGCGCTCTTCGGCGCGCTGGTCGCGGGGGTCCTCATCGCCACCACCCGCTCGGCCCAGGTGCTCCTCGCGCCCTTGCGGGCGATCGTGCTGTCGGTCCTCGCCCCGATCTTCCTGGCCACCGCCGGCCTGCGGATGGACCTCACCGCGCTGGCGGAGCCGGCCGTGACGCTCACCGGGCTCGCCGTGCTGGCGGTGGCGATCGTCGGCAAGTTCACCGGCGCCTTCGTCGGCGCGCGGCTCGGCCGGCTCGACCGGTGGTCGGCGATGGCCCTCGGCGCCGGCATGAACGCCCGCGGCGTCATTCAGGTGATCGTCGCGCTGACCGGTCTGCGCCTGGGCGTACTGAACACGGCCATGTACACCGTCGTGGTGCTGGTCGCGATCGTCACCTCGCTGATGACACCGCCACTGCTGCGGTACGCCACGAACCGGATGGCCGAGGGCGAGACGGAACGGCTGCGCCGGCTCGAACACGACACGTGGCAGGGCCGCAGCCCGGCGACGGCGGTGACACCGACGGCGACCCCCGACCCCTGAGGCCCGACGAGCCCCGGTCGGTCGACCGGGGCTCGTCGGGCACAGCGGATCAGTTGAGGTCGAACCGGTCCAGTTCCATGACCTTCGTCCAGGCCTGGACGAAGTCGGTCACGAACTTGTCGCGCGCGTCCTGGCTGGCGTAGACCTCCGCCAGGGCCCGCAGCTGTGAGTTGGAGCCGAAGATGAGGTCGACCGCCGTGGCGGTCCACTTCACCTCGTCGGTGGACAGGTCACGGATCTCGTACACGTGCTCGTCGGACTTCGACGCGCTCCACCGGGTGCCCGGGGAGAGCAGGTTGGCGAAGAAGTCGTTGGTGAGCACACCCGGCCGGTCGGTGAGGACACCGTGCTGCACGCCGCCGGAGTTGGCGCCGAGGGACCGCAGGCCGCCGATGAGGACGGTCATCTCGGGTGCGGTCAGGTTCAGCATGTAGGCACGGTCGATGAGCAGCACCTCCGGCTGGGTCTTCTCGCCCTCGCGCAGGTAGTTGCGGAAACCGTCGGCGCGCGGCTCGAGGACCCGGAAGGACTCGGCGTCGGTCTGCTCCTGGGTGGCGTCGGTGCGGCCCGGCCGGAACGGCACGGTCACCTCGACGCCGGCGTCGCGCGCCGCCTTCTCGACGGCGGCCGCACCGGCCAGCACGATCAAATCGGCGAGCGAGATGCTCGCCCCACCGGCGGAATTGAACTCCTGCTGGATGCCCTCGAGGGTGGTCAGGACGGTCGACAGCTGCTCGGGCTGGTTGACCTCCCAGCTGCGCTGCGGCTCGAGACGGATCCGCGCACCGTTGGCGCCACCGCGCTTGTCGGTGTGGCGGAAGGTCGCGGCGGACGCCCAGGCGGTGGAGACCAGCTGGGCGGTCGTGAGGCCCGAGTCGAGGACCTTCGCCTTGAGGGCGGCGATGTCGGCGTCACCCACGAGGTCACCGGCGGCTGCCGGCACCGGGTCCTGCCAGAGCTGCGGCTCGGCGACCCACGGACCCAGGTAACGGCTGACCGGGCCCATGTCGCGGTGCAGCAGCTTGTACCAGGCCTTGGCGAAGGCCAACGCGAACTGGTCCGGGTTCTCCAGGAAGCGGCGCGAGATCTTCTCGTACGCCGGGTCGACGCGCAGCGACAGGTCGGTCGTGAGCATCGTCGGCCGGTGCTTCTTCGACGGGTCGTGGGCGTCCGGGATGATCGCCTCGGCGTCCTTGGCGACCCACTGCTTCGCGCCACCGGGGCTCGTGGTCAGCTCCCACTCGTGGCCGAACAGGATCTCGAAGAAGCGGTTGCTCCACTGCGTCGGCACGTCGGTCCACGTCACCTCGAGCCCGCTGGTGATCGTGTCGGCGCCCTTGCCGCTGCCGTGGGTGCTGAGCCAGCCCAGGCCCTGCGCCTCCAGCGGGGCACCCTCGGGCTCCGGGCCCACGTGGTTGTCGGCCGGGGCGGCACCGTGGGTCTTACCGAAGGTGTGGCCACCGGCGATGAGCGCGACGGTCTCCTCGTCGTTCATCGCCATCCGGCGGAAGGTCTCGCGGATGAAGTGGGCCGCGGCGGCCGGGTCCGCGTTACCGCGGGGGCCCTCCGGGTTGACGTAGATGAGACCCATCTCGGTCGCCCCGACGCCGGCCGCCATCTCCTTCTCGGAGGCGTAGCGCTCGTCACCGAGCCAGGTGTCCTCCGGGCCCCAGAAGATCTCCTCGGGCTCCCACACGTCCTCCCGACCGAAACCGAAGCCGAAGGTCTTGAACCCCATCGACTCCAGGGCGACGTTGCCGGCGAGCACGAGCAGGTCCGCCCAGGAGATCTTCTGGCCGTACTTCTGCTTGACCGGCCAGAGCAGCCGGCGGGCCTTGTCCAGGTTGGCGTTGTCCGGCCAGCTGTTCAGCGGAGCGAAACGCTGACCACCGTCGCCGGCCCCACCGCGACCGTCCTCGATGCGGTACGTGCCGGCGGCGTGCCAGCTCATCCGGATCATGAGGCCGCCGTAGTGGCCGAAGTCCGCCGGCCACCAGTCCTGCGAGGTGGTGAGCACCTCGGTGATGTCGCGCTTGAGGGCCTCGACGTCGAGCTTGGCGAACTCCTTGGCGTAGCTGAAGTCCGCTCCCAGGGGGTTGCCCTTGGACGAGTGGGCGTGCAGCACCGAGAGGTCGAGCTGGTTGGGCCACCAGTCCCGGTTGGTGCGCGGACGGCCGCCGGTCTTCGGGGTCGGCGAGTCGATCGCCGGGTTCTCGCTCTCGCTGCCCTGCGCGGTCACCGAGTCGTGCGCGACCGGGCAGCCGGCCGCTGCCTTCTCGTCGATGCCCTGCGCACTGATGGGGCGGTTGTCCTGGGTGTCGCTCATGTGCTTCCTTCCGAGCTTGCGGATCTCTGGGGCGTGCGGTCGGTCGCGCAGTCGGGACAGGTGCCCCAGTAGACGACCTCCGCCTCGTCGACCACGAAGCCGTGGTCGCCCGAGGCGGTGAGACAGGGAGCGTGGCCGACGGCGCAGTCGACGTCGGCGATCGTGCCGCAGGAGCGGCACACGACATGGTGGTGGTTGTCCGCGACCCGCGACTCGTAGCGGGCGGTCGCGCCGGCGGGCTGGATTCGACGCACCAGACCGGCGTCGGTGAGCGCGCGCAGCACGTCGTACACCGCCTGGTGGGAGACCGTGGGATGGCCCGCGCGTACCAGTGCGATCATCGTGTCGGTGTCGACGTGCGGGTGGTCGCGCAGCGCCGCGAGCACCGCCAACCGGGGACGGGTCACGCGCAACGAGGCCGCCCGCAGCTGCGCCTCGAAGTCGGACGTCACGCGGACGAACATATCCCAGTCTTCTGGAACAATTCAAGTTTGGCGCGAACTGGCGGCGACATGTCGGCTCGGTCACTCCCGGGCGGGGCACGATCCGGGCCCGGGTCGCGGCCGCACGACTCACGAGACGAGGCCCCGACCAGCGCCGAGCGCTGGTCGGGGCCTCATCGTGTGGCCACGGCGGCAGCGGTGGCGCCCGCCGGCCGTCAGCTGGCGTACGTCTCGAACTCGCCGACCCGAGGCGCGCCGCCGGAGCTGTTGATCTTGAAGGTGATCTTGCTCAGGGACGTCGCGGCGAAGGTGATGGAGCCCGCTCCGCTGCCCGCGGCCAGGACGGCCCCGGTGTCGTGGTTGACGAGCTGCCAGGATCCGATGGAGCCCTGGGTGCCGGCCGGCTCCCGGATGATCACCCGGGACACCCGGGTGGCGGAACCCCACTTGATCGAGATGGAGCCGGTCGCGCCGGCCGGCGACCAGTAGGTGCTGATGCTGCCGTCGCGCACGTTGCCGTAGCTGGTGCCGCTGGCCTTGCTGGATCCGTCGGCACCGGCACCGAGGCTGAGGTTGGTCCCGCTCGGCGGCGGGGTGGTCGGCGGGGGCGTGGTCGGGGGCGGGGTCTGCGGCGAACAGCTCCCGTCCGACACCCGCAGACCCGTGTTGGCGCCCGCCGCCTGACGGACCACGTCCGGCACGCAACTCGCCCCGTCGAGGCGGTACGAGTACGGGATGCTGACGGTGGTGGTGGACGTCGGGTTGGGACCGGCGGGGTAGTTCTCGCTCCCGGCGGTGGACCAGGTCACGTTGTCGAAGGTGTTGCCGCTGACCTGCCAGTAGCCGCGCTCGTTGGTGTAGAAGGTGCCCAGGACGTCCTTGGAGTCGCGGAAGTAGTTGTTCTCCACCTTGGCCCTGGCCCCGGCCCGGGAGTTGATACCGGACTCGTGCAGGCTCACGTAGTGGTTGTTGTAGATGTGGGCCACACCGCCGCGGAGCAGAGGCGTACGGGAGTCGATGTTCTCGTACCGGTTGTGGTGAAACGTGATGAAGCCGTTCGAGAGGTCGCTCTCGCTGGACCCGATGAGGCCACCGCGACCGGAGTTGCGCAGGATGCTGTACGACAGGGTCACGTACTGGGTGTTGTCCTTCATGTCGAAGAGGCCGTCGTAGCCCTCCGACTCGCCGCCCGACGCCTCGAGGGTGACGTGGTCGACCCAGACGTTGCGGACGGTGCTCTCCATGCCGATGGCGTCGCCACCGTTGGAGGTGGGCGAGCCCGACTTCTTGACGTTCCGGACCGTCACGTTCTGGATGATGATGTTGCTGGAGTCACGGATGTGGATGCCGAGCTGGTCGAAGACGGCTCCGCTGCCGACGCCGATGATGGTGACGTTGCTGATCTGCTTGAGTTCGATCACGCCGTCCGCGGTGTTGCAGCTGCCACCCGACACCTTGCTGGTGTTGCCGTGGTTGATGGTCCCGGTGACCTCGATGGTGATCGGGGTGCTGCTGCTGGGCCGACCGCATAGCGCCGCGTGGATCGCGGTGCCGGTGGTGGCCCGTACCGTCTGCCCGCCCGCGCCGCCGGTCGTGCCGCCGTTCTGGGTGGCGTAACCGGTGGCAGTGCCCACCGCGGCCGAGGCCCCGGGGGTCACCAGGACCACCCCGACCGCGACCCCGACGGTCGCGGTCGCGAGCAGTGCCTGAAGTCGCGGTGCGACTGGTCGTCTCATCTCGCCTCACCTTCGCGTTTTCGAATGGCTTAACCGATCGCCCATGAATTGACCACGGCACATTGAGGCACACCCCTTCCGGGGCCTCCTTCCCCTGGTGAAGCCTGGGAAGGTTGCCGCAGAAAGCGCATGGCCACAGTGGCGTCGTTCGATATCCGTTCGCCCGGCCGAAGGATGAAACATCGATGTAACGCAATCGCAGGAAAGCGGTTTCCCTGGACGCAAGGGTTAGCGTTTGCAGGTTGTTTGCAGTGCGGGTGCGGCGACCCCTACTCCTTCATGCCGATGGCGTCGACCGGCCGGACCCGGAGCAGCCGCCGGACGGGCCACACCGTGGTCGCCAGCGCCAGCAGCGCCGTACCACCGAGCACCGCCGCCCCGCCGAGCGGCGGAACGTACGGGATCGGGCTGCCGGTCAGCGCGTTGACGATCGCGCCCAGGGTCAGCGCGGCGATCGTCGCGCCGATCGCCATCGCGGTGCCGAGCAGCGCGGTCTGCTCGGCGTGGACCATCCGCCGGATCTGCCGGCGGGTCAGGCCGACCAGCTGCAACAGCGCCAGCTCGCGACGGCGGGCCAACGCGGCCAGCACCATCGTGGTGGCCGCGGCCAGCGCCGCGTACCCCACCAGCACGCCGATCAGCAGCCGGTTCAACCAGGCGCCGAGTGCCAGGTCGGTGCCGATCAGCCGGGAACGGGTGGCCGAGTCCAACACCTCGCTGCCCGGGTGCCGGGCCGACCAGGCGGCCAGGGCCGGAGCGGCGTCCGGGCCCGCGCGGACCAGGATCTCGTCGTCGGTGACGTCGGCGGTGTGCCCGGCGACCGTCGCGGCGGCCAGCGTGACCTCGCCGAAGCCGAGCCCGCGCTCGTACACCGCGACGACTCTCAGCCGGACCGGGGTGCCGTCGCCCAACCAGAGTTCCGCCTGGTCACCGACGTGCCAACCGGAGGCCGACGCCTGGGGCGCGGAGAGCGCGACCGTGTCCGCGCCCAGGTCGGCCAGGTCACCGTCGCGTACGCCGAGGTCCATCGTGGACGCGATCCCGGTCGGGTCGACCGCCTGAGCGGCGACCGGCTCGATCCCGTCGAACGACCGCACCACCACCTGTGTGCGGCGTACACCGGTGGCCGCCCGTACCCCGGCCAGCTCGCGGATCTCCCGCGCCGCCTCTTGCGCCAGCCCGCCCGGCGCGGACACCACCCGCTCGGCGAGCGTGCCCGCAGCACTCTGCGCAACGGTCTCCCGCTCAAGGTTGGTCTGCAGGAACCACACCGAGCCGCCGAACCCGACCGACAGCACGAGGGCGGTCAGCACGGTCGCCATGCCCTGCGCGTTGGCCCGCAGGTTGGCCGCAGCGAGGTGGCCGCTGACCCGCCAGCTCCGGGACAGCGCCGGGGTGAGCAGGCGTGCCGCGTGCGCGTTCAGCCTCGGCGCGAGCAGCGCCACCGCGATGACGAACAGGTAGAGCATGCCGGCCGCGCCGGCCAACGCCGCCGTCGGCCCGGTGCCGCCGAACGTGAACGCCCCGGAGGTGACGGCGGCGGCGAGGGTCAGCACACCGGCGATCAGCCGTACCCGGCCGCTGGGCCGAGGCTCGACGGCGATCTCGCCGAGCGCCTCGACCGGCTTGATCCCGGCGACCCGCCGCCCGGCGACCAGCGCGGCGAGCACCGCCACGAGCACCGCCGTGGCCGCCGCCGCCGGCACCGCGACGAGCCCACCGGTCATCGGAAAGTCGGCCGGGACGAACCCGCGGCCGACCAGTTCGCCGTGCACCCAGCCGGCGGCCAGCAGGCCGGCCGGCGCGCCGAGGACGGAGGCGACCAGACCCAGCAGCGCGGCCTCGGCGATCAGCATCCGACGTATCTGGCCCGGCGTCGCCGCGACCGCCCGCAGCAACGCCAGATCGCGCCGCCGATGCCGGACGGACAGACCGATCGTGCCGGCCACCACGAAGACGATCAGCAGGATGACGTACCCGCCGAACGCCGCCCCGGCCTCGATCAGCAGCGACCGGGCGGCCAGGTTCGCGGACTGCTCGGACTCCCCCCGGTCCGCGCCGGCGTACGTGCTGGCGCCGGCCGCCGAGGCGATCCGGCGGACCGCGTCGCCCACCGCGCCGCGATCGGCGCCCGGCGCCACCCGCACGCCGATCGCGTCCACCCGGCCCGGGTGCGCGGACAGCCGCGCGGCCTGCGCGTCGGTGAAGAACACCCCGGCGGCGCCCGTGTCGGCGGTCGCGCTCACCCGGTACGGCCGACTGACCCCACCGGCGACCAGGTCGATGCGGTCGCCCGGAGCAACGCCCAGCCGAGAGTCGACCAGCACCTCGTCGTCCGCCCGGGGCGCGACGCCCGCAGCGATCGGACGACCCGCGAACCCGTACGTGCCCCAGCTGTGCCCCACGCCGGCCGGTGCGCCGAGCACGACCCGGTCGTCGCCGCTCACCTGCGCGACGCCGGGCAGCCGCCGGATCTCTTCCACCAGAGCGGCGTCCACCGTGCCGCCCTCGGGCAGCGCGACGGTGCTCGTGCTGGTCCCGCCGTCGAACTCCCTGATCGTGTGGCTGACCGTGCGGTCGGCGACGACCAGGTCGGCCGTCACCCAGAGCCGCGGCTGCGGACGGAACCGCAGCCCGGACTCGACGAGGGTGCCCATGGCGACCAGGATCAGCACCCCGGCGACCAGGGCGAGCAGCGTGGCGGCGGCCGGACCGCCACGGTGGCGCAGCAGCCGGGCGGCGAGCGCGGTCATCGGACGGCCCGCCGGTCCAGCGACGCCAGGTGCTCGGCGATGCGGGCGGCCCCCAACTGCGGCAGGTCGGCGACGATCCGGCCGTCGGCCAACACGAGCACGCGGTCCGCGTACGACGCGGCCACCGGATCGTGGGTCACCATCACCACGGTCAGCCCGTGTTCGTCGACGACCGCGCGCAGCAGCGTCAACACCTCCGCCGCGGTGCCCGTGTCGAGTGCCCCGGTGGGCTCGTCACAGAAGATCACCTCGGGGCGGGTGGCCAGCGCCCGGGCGATCGCCACCCGCTGCTGCTGGCCACCGGACAGGGCGGCCGGCCGGTCGTGCAGCCGGTCGGTGAGCCCGACCCGCTCGACCACCCGGGTCAACCAGGCGCGGTCCGGACGGACGCCGGCCAACCGCAGCGGCAGCACGATGTTCTCCTCGACGCTGAGCGCGCCGATCAGATTGAACGCCTGGAACACGAACCCGATCCGGGTGCGCCGCAGCTCGGTGAGGCGGGTCTCGGACAGCCGCGACAGGTCGGTGCCGCCGATGAGGACGCGGCCCGCGGAGGGCCGGTCCAGCCCGGCGGCGGTCTGCAGGAGCGTGCTCTTGCCGGAGCCGGAGGGCCCCATCACCGCGGTGAAGGTGCCGCGACCGAACTCGGCGTCCACCCCGGCCAACGCGGTCACCCGGGTGTGGCCGGCCTCGTACACCCTGGTGAGGTGTTCGACGCGGACGGCGGCGTCGATGGATGGTCCCGAATAGTCGGGCATTCTGCTGGCCTCTCTCCCTGTCAGCGACCGGAACTGTGGGCACCGGAAACGCTATTGAGCTGGGAGAACAGCGACCATCCCGCGGGCTGCCAGGTCCGGGTACAGCAGGCGCTACCGCTGGCCGCCGTCCAGGTAGCGCAGCACCGCGGTGACCCGGCGGTCGGCACGGTCGTCCGGCGGGAGCTGCAACTTCGCGAAGATGCTGCGGATGTGCTTGTGCACCGCGCCGTCGGTGACGAACAGCCGCTCGGCGATGGCCGTGTTGCCCAGCCCCTGGGCCATCAGCCCCAGCACCTCGCGCTCACGCGGCGACAGCTCACCCAGCGCCGTGTCCGGCCGGCGGTTGCGGGCGAGCAGCTGCGCCACCACCTCCGGGTCGATCACGCTGCCGCCGTCGGCGACCCGGTGCAGCGCGGCGAGGAACTCCTCGACCCGGCCCACCCGTTCCTTCAACAGATAACCGAGCCCGGCGGCGCCGACCGAGAACAGCTCGGTGGCGAACGCCTGCTCCACGTACGCCGACAGGACCAGCACGGCGAGGCCGGGTCGACGCCGCCGGGCCTCCACCGCCGCCACGATGCCCTCGTCGGTGTGGGTCGGTGGCATCCGTACGTCCACGATCGCCACATCCGGCGCGTGCGCGTCGACCGCGGTCAGGAACTCGCCCGGGGTGCCCGCCGTGGCCACCACATCCAGGTCCTCCGCCCGCAGCAGCAGCGCCAGTCCCTCGCGCAGCAGCGGGTCATCCTCGGCGATCACGATCCGCATGGCAGCTCCACGTGCATCCTCGTCGGGCCCCCGGGCGGGCTGGTCAACGTCATCCGGCCGTCGTACGCCTCGACCCGCCGGCGGATGCCGGTGAGCCCGGAGCCGCGGGCCTCGTCGGCGTCGCCGTGCCCGTCGTCCCGCACGGTCACCAGCAGCCGACCCTGCTCACGGCGCACGGTCACGTCCACCTGGCTCGCACCGCTGTGCCGCACCACGTTGGTCAGCCCCTCGGCCACCACGAAGTACGCGGTGGCCTCGACCGAGGCCGCGCAGCGCACCGCCACGTCCACCTCCAGCCGGCAGGGCACCGCACAGCTGCCGGCCAGGCCCGCCAACGCTCCGGCCAGGCCCCGGTCGTCCAGCACGGGCGGCAGGATCCCGCGCACCACCGTACGCAGTTCGCCGAGCGCCTGTTCCGCCGCGTCCTGTGCCTGCCCGAGGATCTCGTCGGCCCGCTCCGGGTTGCGCCGTACCGCCCGGCGCGCGGCGCCGAGCAGCACGTTGACCGCGACCAGCCGGTTCTGGGTGCCGTCGTGCAGCGACCGCTCGATGCGGCGCAGCTCCACCGCGTGCGCGTCCAGCGCCGCGGCCCGGGTGGCGGTCAGCGCGGCGACCCGCAGCGACAGGTCGACCCCCGGCGGCGGAGGCAGCAGCCACCGGCCCGGCCACTCCTGCACGCGGGCCAGGGCCGGGCTGAACCCGACCGCGGCGGCCAGCCAGCCCAGCCCGACCAGCCCGACCACGAACGCCTCGGAGAGGCTCTCGATGCGCCACCAGCCCATGCCTGGTGCGCCGTCCTCGGGTGGGACCAGCCGGTACCACAGCGGGAACGTGATGTCCTGCAGGGCGTAGAGCGGAAGCGCGAGGCCGACCAGCCCGGACAGCAGGCCGGTGATCGCGTGCAGCGTGACCCAGCCGAGGTCCCGGCGGACGAACGGGTCGCGTACCGCCGCGCGCAACCCGAGCGGCACCGGCCCCGGTGCGGGGATCGGCGTGCCCCGGCGGGACAGCCGGGCGCGCTCCCGGTCGGCCACCGCGCGCACCGCCCGCAGCGCGCCCGGCGCCGCCAGCAGCCCCACCCCGGCCAGGCAGGCCACCGCCACGATCAGCGCCCAGAGCAGCGCGCCCAGCGCCAGCACGGCGGTGCCCAGCCCGCCGACGAGGCGCTCGATGGCGTCGACCACGACGCGGATGCGGCGCCACACGTACGCCATCCACCCCACCTCCAGCGCCAACATAGGCCACCGACCGCCCCGGTGACGGCGCCCGCCGCGGAAAGTACAGCCTGCTGTACCGCCGATCGTCGAGCTGGTGGAATCGTCGCCGCCGGGGCGGCTGCCTTAGCGTCGACGGTGTCGTCGCATCACCCGGCCGACCGGTGCGTCGTACCGCTCAGAGCGGCAGCCACCCGGTGCTGGTCGTGAACTCGGCCAGCACCTCCGGCAGCGGATCGACCCCGATGCCCGGCCCGGTCGGCACCGCCAGGTGCCCGTCGTCCAGGACGAACGGTTCGGCATTCCTGGACGTCCGGCCGGACGGTCCGGAACTTCTCCGGAAAATTTCGGCGGTAGCTCTTCGGATCTTGATCCGACCATCGGGACGCT
This sequence comes from Micromonospora sp. WMMD710, assembly GCF_029626045.1. Taxonomy (NCBI): domain Bacteria; kingdom Bacillati; phylum Actinomycetota; class Actinomycetes; order Micromonosporales; family Micromonosporaceae; genus Micromonospora; species Micromonospora sp. WMMD710. Next base: position 2,552,027 of record NZ_JARUBD010000001.1, read on the forward strand.
GAGGTGATCTCGCGAGCGCTGATCGATTACTGACCAGGATGGACGACACTCCCCCAGGTGCCCCGCCGCCGGGCCGAGGTTGCCGCGATGTTTCCGGAAATTGTTGACAGGATGACGACCGGGTCAATACGGTCGCCATCGACGGCGCTCGATTGTCGTCACTCCCACTCACCGCGACCCACTCCTCCGGTCGTCGCGCAGGACGACCGGCCACCACCACCAGGCGGCACCACGCCGGTGGCCGTCACCGGGCCACCGACAGCCGGCCGCCACGAGGAGGAACAGGTTCATGACCGACACCAGTCACACCCCCACCCCACCGAGGAGGCGCGGCCGGATACGGCTGCTCCTCGGCGCCGCATGCGCGGCCGTCCTGGCCCTCACGGGCACGATGACGGCCACCAACGCGTACGCCGAGGCCGACCGGACCCTCACCTCGAACCTCACCGGCACGCACAACGGCTACTTCTTCTCCTTCTGGAAGGACAGCGGCAACGCCAGCATGACGCTGCGGGCCGACGGCCGATACAGCAGCAGTTGGGACAGGAGCACCAACAACTGGGTCGGCGGCAAGGGTTGGGCCACCGGCAGCCGCCGGACCGTCACCTACTCGGGCAGCTACAACCCGGGCAACAACAACACGTACCTCGCGCTGTACGGATGGACGCGCAACCCGCTCATCGAGTACTACGTGGTGGAGAACTTCGGCAGCTACAACCCGAGCAGCGGCGCCCAGCGCATGGGCACCGTCACCACCGACGGTGGCACCTACGACATCCTGCGCAGCCAGCGGGTCAACGCCCCGTCGATCGACGGCAACCAGACGTTCTACCAGTACTGGAGCGTCCGGCAGCAGAAGCGCTCAAGCGGCACCATCACCACCGCCAACCACTTCGACGCCTGGGCCCGCGCCGGCTTGAACCTCGGCACCAACCACAGCTACCAGATCATGGCCACCGAGGGCTACCAGAGCAGCGGAAGCTCCGACATCACCGTCCGGGAGGGCAGTGGCGGCAACCCGACCTCCGGGCCCACCACCGGCAATCCGGGGACCGGCAACTGCACCGCGACGCTCTCCGCCGGCCAGCAGTGGGGCGACCGGTTCAACCTCAACGTGGCGGTCAGCGGCACCAGCACCTGGGTCGTCAGCCTCGGCCTCGGCGGCGGCCAGAGCATCCAGAACAGCTGGAACGCGTCGGTCAGCGGCACGAGCGGCACCGTCACCGCCAGACCGAACGGCAACGGCAACACCTTCGGGATAACGATCATGGCCAACGGCAACTGGACCTGGCCGACCGTCACCTGCAGCACCGGCTGACCTGAAGCATTCCTCGGACACCGCATCTCCGGCGTGGCGGCCCCGGCCGCCACGCCAGAGACGTGTCAGAAAAAGTTCGCGCCGCCATGTCGAGATCTCGACCCCGGCTCCGTCCCCGAGGTGAACGCGACCAGGATGGGTCGCAGCCGCACCGAGGAGAGACAGACCATGGCCAAGTACCTGCTGCTCAAGCACTACCGGGGCGCTCCGGCCGCGGTGAACGACGTGCCGATGGACCAGTGGACGCCGGAGGAGATCTCGGCGCACATCCAGTACATGAACGACTTCGCCGCCCGGCTCGAGCAGACCGGTGAGTTCGTCGACGGTCAGGCACTCGCGCCGGAGGGGACGTTCGTCCGGTACGACGGCGAGGGGAACCCGCCGGTCACCGACGGCCCGTTCGCCGAGACCAAGGACCTCATCGCCGGCTGGATGGTGATCGACGTCGACACGTACGAGCGGGCCGTCGAATTGGCCGGGGAGCTGTCGGCCGCCCCCGGGGCGGGCGGGAAGCCGATCCACGAGTGGCTCGAGCTGCGCCCGTTCCTCACCGAACCGCCCACCATCACGGAATGACCGCACAGCTGGACGAGGCTCTGCTGCGGAGCCTCACGCCGAGCGTGCTCGGGATCCTCGGCCGCCGCGGAGTCGACTTCGCGGCGGCCGAGGACGCCGTGCAGGACGCGCTGGTCGAGGCGGTCCGCGTCTGGCCGACCGACATGCCGCGGGATCCGAAGGGGTGGCTGGTGACCGTGGCGTGGCGCCGGTTCCTCGACGCGACCCGGGCGGACGCGGCCCGCCGACGGCGTGAGGACCTCGTCGACGACGAGCCGGCACCCGGGCCCGCGCCGACCGTGGACGACACGTTGCAGCTCTACTTCCTGTGCGCCCACCCGTCGCTGACACCGTCGTCGGCGGTCGCGCTCACGCTGCGCGCCGTCGGCGGGCTGACCACGCGCCAGATCGCCCATGCCTACCTGGTGCCCGAGGCGACCATGGCGCAACGCATCAGTCGGGCCAAGCGCACCGTCTCCGGCGTGCGGTTCGACCAGCCCGGCGACGTCGCCACCGTGCTGCGCGTGCTCTACCTGGTCTTCAACGAGGGCTACTCCGGCGAGGTCGACCTCGCCGCCGAGGCCATCCGGCTCACCCGGCAACTCGCCGCCACGATCGACCATCCCGAGGTGGCGGGGCTGCTCGCCCTCATGCTGCTGCACCACGCCCGGCGCGCGACCCGTACCGCACCGGACGGCAGCCTCGTGCCGCTCGCCGAGCAGGACCGCCGCCGATGGGACACCGCGTCGATCGCCGAAGGCGTCCAGATCCTCCAGGCCGCCCTCGCCCGGGACCGGCTGGGCGAGTTCCAGGCGCAGGCCGCCATCGCCGCCCTCCACGCCGACGCGCCCACCGCCGAGGAGACCGACTGGGTGCAGATCGTCGAGTGGTACGACGAGCTCGCGCGGCTGACCGACAGCCCGGTCGTACGGCTCAACCGCGCGGTGGCCGTCGGCGAGGCCGATGGACCGCGCGCCGGTCTGGCGGCGCTCGCGGCGCTGGACGACTCGCTGCCCCGCCACTCGGCGGTGGCCGCGTACCTGCACGAGCGCGACGGCGACCTGGCGACGGCGGCGCGGTTGTACGTCGAGGCGGCCCGCAAGGCCCCCAACCTCGCCGAGCGCGACCACCTGACCCGTCAGGCCGCTCGGCTCAACACCAGCCGGCGCCGCTGACCGGCCACATCCGGGACCGGTCCCGATGCGCCGGCCCGCACCGCAGGGGTGGCCGGCGCATCGCCCGGTCGTTCCGGCTCCCCTACCAGGGCAAGTCCCCGGCCTCGTCCTGGAAGGTGCCGGTCGGGCCGTCCACGTCTGGGTTGCCGGCGACCGCCCAGCGGACCCACCGGTCGGCGTCCTTGACGAGGAGCAGGAGATTGCCGATCGAGGTCGAGGGATTTCTCGCCACGGCCTCTCGGACGTGACGATCATGATCCCGAGCCAGCGGTCGCAGTGCCTGCGCGGGCGCGTCCGTGCGGGATGCGACCGCCTTACGGACCACGGCCGACGGGTCGGACGCCAGGTCGATGAGGGTCATCTGTGCGGTCGTGGGGTCCTGCGCGACGACGAGCCGCGTAGCGGCGCCGCCACCCGTCGCACCGTCCGTGGCGGCACCTGACGCACTGTGACGATTGGGCCCGCCGACGTCCTGTTGTTTCCCCATGGGCGCCATCATGTCACGAGCCGATCGGGGGACCGCGGGCGTGACCAGCGCTTACGACGGCGCCGCACCTGTGGCAGCCCATCTCCGGTCAGCACACATCGTCACCCCGCAGTGCCGATCCCATGCTCGGCCAGCCGGCGTACGCCTTCGCCGATGTCCATTTCCGGCCAGAGTTGGTGCGTGACCCAGTCCCGCCACGCGCGCGGCGGCTCATCGGCCTGGAAGTAGGCGATCCCCTCAGCCTCGTCCATGGGCGCGGCCTCCCACCAGTGCCACCACACCATCAGATGCCACTCACCGTCGCCCATGCGCCAGCCAATGCTGTACCGCTCGATCTGCGGGTGGCTCGCCACGGCGGCAGGATCCGCCCGTGGGCATGGAGCTGTTCGCGTACGGCCGCGTCGAGGAGTGCGCGGGTCCGGTCGTCCATCGTCCGGTGCTCCTCAGCTCAGCTCTATCACGGGCCGGGTCAGGACCGCCGATGCTCAGCTCGTATGGGTTGAGCTGCGGGTGTTCATCGGCGTCCTGTTGGACGGTCAGCGAGGCGAGCGAGTCCTCGGGGGCGCGGAGTCGATCGACGGATTTCCCGGCTTCAGTGGGGGTTGGCCGCCAGGTGAGGCTGTGTGCTGGCTGGTGGCGGGTGCGCCTGACTGTCGCGCTGCCGGAGATTCGAGTCCTGCAAAGGACGCGAAGCCGTTGTAGTGGCCGAACGCGAGGCCGCTGTCCGGCCTCTCGGGCCGCTGTCCCCTTCGGGAAGTCGGGGCACCGGTTGCGTGCGGGCCGCGGTCCTGTCGAGGGGCTTCTGCAGCCCTCGGCGGCGCCGTCCTGGCCGTAGCGGGGGCAACGGCCGGGTGGCCGCGCCTGGGACCGGACGGTGGCTCTCCTTGTGGGCTCTGGCCACTGGGAGGTGCTGTCTTCCCTCTTCGTCCGGTAAGGAAGGAGTGAAATGCTCTCTGTAGTAGGCCGACTGACGCCACTGGTTCCAAGATGACGTGATGTCCCGGTTCAGGCGGCAGCAGGGGAGGTGTGCCGGCGATCGGTTCGAAGAAACCGTTGGCGTTCCTGTTCGCCAACGGAAGGTTCGTTTCCGGCTGTTTCGGGTGGTCTGGCTGTGTCATGGGGACGACATCCTCCTCTATGCGATCTGCATCTTCAACGCGTAGCGTTGCGGAACGGTTCATTCCGATGCGTGTGTTGATGGAAGCTCGAGTGTGATTGCGCAGGCGAGGCAGGATCCGTGGTGAGGCTACGGCTCGACGCTTATCACTGCGGTACTGGGCTCGCATGCGGTGAACAGGTTGCGGTGGGCGCCGGTGGCGCGGCGACGGCGGCGGCCATCCGGCGTACCGCTTCGGTGATCAGCTCCGGCGCGGTGGCCAGATTCAGCCGGACGTGACCGGCGCCGCCCGCGCCGAAGGCCGTGCCGGAGTTGAGCGCCACCCGATCACTTCGCGGTCGACCGGATGGTCGCGCAGCGCGCGCTGGAGATCATGCCGGACGCGCAGGAGGCAGGGCGCGCGTGCCGGGCCCTGCTGCGCCGGGTGGTGCGTCATCTGGCGGCCGAGGCCGGCATCCGGCAGTTCCTCGACATCGGTTCGGGGCTACCCACCGAGACCAACGTGCACCAGGTCGCGCACGAGGTTGATCCGGCGGCGCGGGTCGTCTACGTCGACAACGATCCGTCGGTGCTGGTGCACGGGCACGCGCTGCTCGCCGGCGACGGCACCAGCGTGCTGATCGAGGCGGACATCCGCTCCCCCGAGACGATCCTCGGGCACGCCGTCGTGCGGGAGAGGCTCGACTTCACCCAACCGATCGGTCTGCTGCTCTTCTCGGTCCTGCACCATCTGAACGACGCGGAGGACCCGGGCGCGATCGCGGCGACCCTGCGCGACGCGCTGCCGTCCGGCAGCCATCTGGCGATCATTCATTTCTGGGATCCGGCCGAGGAGCATCCGGAGACGTCCGCGACGGTGCGGGACGCCGAGCGGGTGTTCAACGAGAGCCTCGGCACCGGGCGCTGGCGCCGCCGTGCCGAGATCGAGGCGTTCTTCGGCGACTTCGAGCTGATCGAACCGGGGCTGGTGCCGCTGGCCGAGTGGCGGCCCGACGGCGAGGCCGTAGCCGAGCAGAAGGACAGCTACCACACCATGCTCGCTGGGGTCGCCCGCAAGCGCTGACGCACGCGGCCGGGTGGCGGAACGTGAATCTCGCCTGACTCGACAATTCTCCCCCTAGGTTCGATGCGCAGGACGCAGCCGAACCGGGGAGAGACGTGGACAGTTATCCGGCGATCGAGGATCACGGACTCATCGGCGACCTGCAGACCGCCGCGCTGGTGACGTGTGACGGGACGGTCGACTGGTTCTGCGCACCGCGTTTCGACTCGCCGAGCATCTTCGCCGCGCTGTTGGACAAGGAGAAGGGCGGCTACTTCCGGATCGCGCCGCACGACGTGCGGTACGTGACCAAACAGCTCTACCTCCCCGGCACACCGATCCTGATCACCCGGTTCATCAGCGCCGACGGGGTGGCCGAGGTGATGGACTTCATGCCGGTCACCGGCGAGCGGGCCACCGACGCGCACCGTCTGGTCCGCATCGTCACCATGGTCCGGGGCAGCATGCGCTTCCGGGTGGAGTGCCGGCCGCGGTTCGACTACGCCCGCGATGAGCATCGGTTGGAAACCCACCGCAACGGCTACGTCTTTCGCGGCCGGTCGACGTCGCTGACATTCAACCCGGTCGACCCGGCACGGCGGTTGATCTCCGAACGCGGCAGCATCCGCATTGAGGGCGGCGACCTCGTCGGGTACGGCACCCTGAACGAGGGCGACACCGGCGGGGTGGTCCTGGAGACTGCCGGCACCGAGCCGCGGATCATTCCGCCCGAGGAGATCCAGGGCATGTTCGAGTGGACCCGGGACTACTGGCGGCGCTGGCTCGAACGCTCCCGTTACACCGGCCGTTGGCGGGAGATGGTCGAGCGCTCCGCCATCACGTTGAAACTCATGACGTACGCGCCGACCGGCGCGATGATCGCGGCTCCCACCGCCGCGCTGCCCGAACTGGTGGGCGGCACCCGCAACTGGGACTACCGCTACACCTGGGTCCGGGACACGTCGTTCTCGGTGCACGCGCTGCTCGGCCTCGGCTTCACCGAGGAGGTCAGCCGGTACATGGACTGGCTGGACGAGCGGATCCGCGAGGCCGGCGACATGCAGGACCCCCTGAAGATCATGTACCGGGTGGACGGCTCCTCCGACCTGCACGAGGAGGTCCTCGATCACCTGGAGGGCTACCGCGGCTCGCGGCCGGTGCGGATCGGCAACGGTGCCGCCGACCAGCTCCAGCTCGACATCCACGGCGAGGCGCTCTACGCCATGCATCTCGCGGACGAGCAGGGTATCCGCGTCTCGCACCAGGTGTGGAAGAGCACCGTCCGGCTTGTCGACTGGCTCTGCGAGCACTGGGATCAGGCCGACGCCGGCATCTGGGAGAGCCGCCACCACCCCCGCAACTACACCTTCGGCCGGGTGATGTCCTGGGTCGCACTGGACCGGGCCGTCCGCCTGGCTCTTCGGACCGGCCGGCCCGGGAACGTCACCGGCTGGACCGAGCAACGCAACCACATCTACGACCAGGTCATGGCTCGCGGATACGACCGGGGCCGTGGCACGTTCGTGCAGGCGTACGACGAGAGCGTGCTGGACGCGGCCCTGCTCGCCATGCCGTCGGTCGGTTTCGTCACCCCGAGCGACCCCCTGTGGCAGTCCACGTTGGCGGCGATCGAACGCGAACTGGTCTCCGACAGCCTGGTCCACCGGTATGACCCGGTCCACTCCCCGGACGGGCTCCCCGGCCATGAGGGCACGTTCAACATGTGCACCTTCTGGTACGTCGAGGCGCTGGCCCGATCCGGCCGCCTCGACGACGCCCGACTCACGTTCGAGAAGATGTTCACCTTCAGCAACCACCTCGGCCTGTATGCCGAGGAGATCGCCGCGACCGGGGAGCAGATCGGCAACTACCCCCAGGCGTTCAGTCACCTCTCGTTGATCAACTCAGCGCTGACGCTCAACGACCTGCTCGACGAGGAGGCCGCCGCCCGCAGCCGCCGGTAGCGCGGGCCGGTCCCCGGGAAGGGCTTGACGCGTCGGCGTCCATCACGCATGGTCAACCTGCATCGATAGCTACGAATATATCGACACGGGGAGGACTGATGAAGGTCTTCGTCACCACCGCCTCGGCGGCAGCCCTGCTGCTTCTGGCGACGAGCGGCGCAACGTACGGCCAGCCGGCGGCCGACGTGCCCTGCGCCGGGCGGATCCACCCGAACCCGGGGTTCGAGCGCGGCACCACCGGCTGGACCGCCGGGCCCCGCATCGTCGTGTTCGGCGACGCGACCCGGCCCGCGCACACCGGCCACGCGTACGCCACCTTCGCGGGACTGGACGTGACGCGGGGCGATCTGCTGCGCACCACCGTCACCGTGCCGGCCACCTGCGACCTGACGGTCCGCTTCTGGGTGCGGACCACCACCACGGAAATTACCCGCGGTGACTACCTGAACGTCGGGATGGCGGTCACCGGGATACCTCCGAAGACGAGGTTCTCGCTGGCCTTCGACGGCGGGTCGCAGTGGCGTCAATACAGCATGTCGACCGGGACGGCGACGACCGAGCGCACCGCGACGGTCAGCTTCGTCGCCAGCGAGACGGCCGGCAACGGCACCACGGCCTTCGACGTCGACGACGCGTCCTTCACGCTGAGCTGACCCCAGCGCACCTGGGCGACCGGTGGCAGCCCGACGCCGCACGCCCCCGCGGGGCCGGCGGGTGGTTCCCGCCGGCCCCGCGGTCAGGGTCACCGTCCGTAGAGCTCGAATTCGTAGAGCGAGAACCCGTACGAGGTGGCCCGCTTGACCCCGTACACCCGAACGTAACGGGCGCTGACCGGGGCGAACGTGGCGTTGTCGACGCCGCCGTCGCCGGTGGTGGTGGCGAACACCGGCGTCCAGGAACTGCCGTCGCCGGAGACCTCGATCCGGTACGAGGTGGCGTGAGCGGATTCCCACCGCAGCACCGCCCGGCTGACGGTGCGGGCCGCGCCGAGGTCGACCCGGAGCCACTGGTTGTCGTTGTAACTGCTGGCCCACCGGCTGCCGAGGCTGCCGTCGACCGCCTTGCCCGGGGTGTAGCTGGTCAGGAACTGGGTGCTCGACGCGGTGGCCGGGCGGCCCTGGGCCAGGTTGGTGAGGTCGTCGCCCCGACGCGCCGGGAACGAGACGACCTGCTGGTAGGTGGGGCGGTTCTGCCAGGCGATCAGCGGGTGGGTGATGCCGCCCAGGCCGGACTGGGCGATCGAGTCGGCGCACCACTGGTCACCGGCCCCGCAGGACTTGTCGCCGGGATAGACCGTGCCGGCCGGCACCGTCGCGGCGTGGCCGAGCGCGTCGAGCAACGCCTGCCGGCAGGCGCCGAGGTTGCCGTTGCCGCAGTACGCGCGGCCCAGGCCGCCGGCCACCGGGTCGCCGAGCACGGTGCGCAGGTCCTTGTCGACGTAGCCCCACCAGCCGTGCTGGAACGACGAGCCCTTGTGCGCCTGCCCCTGCAACGCCCAGCTCACCGTGCCGTCACGGCCGCCGTTCTGGCCGCCGGACGGCGCCTCGTTCACCTCGATGGCATCGACCAGCGCGGCGTAGAGGTCCGGTCCGAGGCCGGGACGGAACTCGGCCGAGGCCAGCAGCGGCCACCAGGCGTCGAAGATCCGAATGGCGTCGGCGTGCTGGTAGACCTTTGAGCCGGGGGCCGTCTCCACCCGTCGGGTGCCGGCCTGCTGCCAGGCCCGCAGCTTGCCGATCGCGTCGGCCAGCGCCGGGTCGGTGACCGGCGCGCTGTCCAGCACCCGCAGCAGCTCGCCGAGAACCTGCTGGCCGCGCAGGTCGGTCACCGCCGCGTCCGCCATGATCGTGACGACGTCGGCGCGGCCGAGCTTGCGCTGAGCGATCGCGGCGCGCACCGGGCCGTCGAGCAGCTGAGCCCGGTGTACGGAGCCGAAGCTGAAGTTGCCGTCGGCCGCGCCGAAGTCCTTCGCCTGCTTGTTGTTCCAGCTGACGTAGTAGTCCTGGTTGACCGACTGCGGATGGGCCGAAGCCGGGGTGTAGCTGGCGTCGTTGGTGTCCGGGTTCCAGCCGGCCCACTCGTACGCCGGCTCGGCCTTCGTCGGCAGATTCGGGTCGGCGCTGGCGGGTCGGACTGGGTTCGACCCGGAGTTGTAGTACGCCGCCTCCGTCGAGTTGACGTAGAACCAGTTGAACGCGTACCCGACGCTGGCCGCAGACGCCTGGAACGCCGCCGCGCTGCCCATCGCCGACGGGTCGTTGTACGCCTGGAAGCCGATCGCCGAGTCGGCCTCGTGCCGGTAGGTGGAGCGCAGCTTGGTGAACGCGGTCGGCTGCCCGTTCACCAACCCCCGGTACGCGACCAGCCCGTACTTCGTGCGCAGTGCGCGCAGCGTGTACGAGCCGGCCGGGGTGGAGTCGGCCAGCGTCGGCGACCAGGAGTTGCGCTGCTCCAACGCCTCCATGGCGACACACTGCCCGTGGTAGAGGTAGCGGTTGGTGCGCAGCGTCGGCGCGCTGCCGTCGGTGGTGCACAGCGGCACCGCGTACGTGTCGGTCAGGTCCTGGGAGGCGGAGGTGGCGCTCCACGCGTAGTCCTGGCCGCGGCCGAGCAGGACGTAAAGGTTCAGCCCGGCGAACGCGGCACCGCGGGCGCTGATCCCCGGCCCCTGCAGCTCCTGGAGCATGAGCAGTTGCGGGGCGAAGTAACCGGTCTGCGGGCCGAACACGGCCACCGGGTTGCCGGTGGTGGTGTGCCGCCCGGAGACCACCACGGCGTTGGACATGCCGTGCGCGCGCAGGTTGGCCAGGCCGCCGAGCAACCCCTGGGTGGCGGTGCTGCCGCCGGTGCGGGCGGCGGCACCGCCGCTGGCGTCGTAGGCGAGGGGTTCGGCGGTCACCGTGCCGGCGTCCGGAAGCACCGCGCCGGTCGCACCGGGTGGTGTCGCGCCGTACGGGAAGCTCTGCCCGTCGTGCAGCGTGAGCACCGTTTCCGGGTCGTTCTGTGAACGGAACGCCTGCCAGACCCGGTCGCCCTCGGTGGCCCCGTACCTGGCTCGGGCGGCCACCCGGACCAGTGCGGACTGGATCTCGCTGCCGCCACCTCCGCCGAAGAGCCCGCCGACCACACCGGCGGTGGCGATCAGGTCGGTCATGGTGAAGTGCGTCGGTTTGCCGGCGCCGGCCAGCACGTACTCGCCGGGGTAGTTGTCGTCGGCGATCGACTTGTCGATGTAGGCGTTGATGCCGGCGATGTAGTCGACGACGTCGGTGTAGAGCTGCTGGCCCCGGGCGCCCTTGGTGCGCAGCGCGTCCACCTGGGCCTGCAGGTCCGCCTCCGAGTACGGCGAGTTGGCCCAGATGCTCTGCTCCAGCTCGCGGTTGCCGGGTGCGCCGCCGGCGAACGAGGTGAGCGTGCCGCGGCCGGCATGGCGCAGCAGGTCCATCACCCAGAGCCGGTCCTGAGCCCCGGCGTAGCCCGCGCCGAACATGGTGCCGGCGCGGGTCGTGCCGGTGACGTGTGGGACGCCGGTGGCCTTGTCACGCACGATGGTGACGTCCGAGCGTGGCGACACGGTGCTCTCGACCTGGGCGGCGGGGACGCCGAACGAGGCGTCGTTGTAGAAGTGGGCGATCTGCTCGTCGGTCAGCCCGGCGTAGTTGTAGACCAGGTTCGCGTACTCGTCGAGCTGGTCGCTGGAGTGTGCCGGGCGGGTGCCGAGCGCCTGGTGGGCCAGGATGGCGACCAGCGTGGCGTTGCCGTTCTGCCCGGGAGGCAGGATGTCGGCGCACTGGCCGAGGCAGTAGTCGTCGGGGGTGAAGGTGGTGGCCGCGAGCGCCGGCGACGGCGGGGTGACCGTCAGGACGCTCGCGGTCAACGTGGCGGCGGTGAGCGCCGCGAGTCGGGCACGAACTGTGGGTCTGGGCATGGCGATCCTCCGGGGACGCGGAGTCGGGCCGTACGGTACGCCCGGCTGCCGGTGCCGACCTCTCGCCCTCCGCGCCCGGGCGTCCACCAGGAGGTGAGAATGACTCACATCGATCTGTCGCAATGATCGATGCAGGACCACCGTCCGGGATAGCCGTCGTTCACCACGCGCCAATGCCGACGTTTCGCCATCCACCGCCCGTCGCGTTCACCACCTCGACCGACGGGCGTCCCACCGAGAATCACGAGTACATCAGGTGCAGCATCATCCCGGCCTCGGCGTGCGCCAGGTTGTGGCAGTGGTTTGCCCACATCCCCGGGTTGTCGGCCCGAAACGCCACCTCCCACACGTCGCCGGGGCGTACGTCGAAGGAGTCCCACCGCAACGGGCTGCCGGTCGCCGGCCGGCCGTTGCGCGACAGGATCAGGACGTGATGTCCGTGCAGGTGCCACGGGTGCACGACCGGGGACCGGTTGACGATCGTGAACCTCACGACGTCGCCGAGGCGGACGACCTGCGGCGAGATGTCCGGGTCGGCCGCGCCGTTGACGGTGTGGGCGTAGCGCGGAAGCAGTCCGTGCAGGTCGAGACCACGGTCGAGAACGAGGGTGAACCGCCTGTCGAACCGCGGCCATGGCACCGGCGAACTGACGCCGTAGGTGAGCGGATCCAGCACCGGCCAGGCGGCGGTCACCGCCGACACCGACCCGGTCGAGTAGACGGCCCGTCCGTCGACGAACAGCGCCACCGGCGTGGCGGGCGCGGTGAACACCAGGTCGTAGCGGCCCCCGGCCGGGATCTGCACGGCGGTGTCCACCAGCGAGGTCGGGCCGCGCAGGTCGGATCCGTCGATCGCGGCGACGCGGAACGGAGCACCGGCCAACGCGTACCGGTGGGTCGTGCTGTCGGTGTTGATCAGCCGTAGCCGCACGGGCACTCCCGCCCCGACCGCCTCCGTCCTCGGCTCGGGCAGCGCACGGCCCGCCAGCGTGTGCACCGGCACCGTGACGTCGACGCCGGTCACCGGTGCCGGGTGCACCACCAGGACACCGTAGAGGCCCATCCGCACGCCGACGTCGGAGACCGAATGCGTGTGGTACCAGTACGTCCCGACCTGGTCGGCACGGAACCGGTAGACGAACTCCTGCCCGGGCAGGACCGCCGCCTGGGTCACGCCGGGCACACCGTCCTGGCTGTTCGGCACGTCGTAGCCGTGCCAGTGCAGCGTGACGCCCCGATCGATGTCCCGGTTGCGCACCGTCACCTCGATGACCTCGCCGACGGCGGCCGTCAGCTCCGGGCCGGGGACCTGCGCGTTGAACGCCCACGCCGCGACGTCCCGGCCGCCCGCCCGCACCGTGGCGGTCGCGGCCGTCAGCGTGAACCGCCTGGTCGGTTCGCCGACGGTCCGCGCATCCCGATCTGCGTGAGCATGCGGTACGCCGGGCGCGGCGCCCGGGGCGACGACCAGCCCGGTTCCGGTGACCAGCGCCGCGGCGGCCAGCCCGAGGGCCACTCGGGACATCGTGCGGGACGGGCGCGCCCCGAGGGCGAGCCATGAGACCGCGGTGGCCGCGAGCACCCCGGCAACGGCCAGCAGCCCCACTCCCGCCGACGCGGGATAGCCGTGCAGGAGCGTCACGAGCAGGGCGGCGCTCTGGGCGTACCCGGCGAACAGGAGCGCGACCGCGACGGACCGGATGTCGCCCGGGGCCCGCAGCAGCCGCGGCCCGGCGACGGCCACCGCCGCGAGCGACAGGGGGGCGGCGATGAGGATCTTCTCCGCCGCGAACCACCAGCCGGCGCGGGCGAGCGCGGTGATGGTGACCGCCCGGGCGAGGGTGGCGAGCAGCGCCAGGACCGCCAGCCCCAGCGCGAGCGGGCGACGCCGCGCGGCGGACGCCGCGCCACCGCCCAGCCATCCGGCGGCCGCCAGGACCGCGATCACGAGATCCACCGCGAGGAGCGAACCGGTGGTCATGCCGGCTCCCCCTCGCGCACGGGCACGCGGGCGACTGCCGGCGCCGGTCGGTTCAGCTGGCGCGCCGCCCGGAGCACGCCGACCACGACGTGCACCGCCACGATTCCGTTGACCGCGTGCAGCCCGGCGATGGTGAGGCCGAGCGGCGTGCGGGCACCGGCGGCGTCGGTGAACGCGTTCGCGAGCATGGCGATGAGCGCCTGCAGGAACACGAGCCCGATCGGCAGGACCGCCAGGCCGATGAGCCGGCCCGGTGCCTTCGCCAGCGCGGCGGACAGGGCGGTGAGCAGGGCGAGAACGGGGATGACCGCCATGCCGTTGACGCTGTGCAGGGCGTACGCGCCGTCGCCCGCGGGTTTCGTGAACCCAACCACGGCGGCGAAGACGAACTGCAGGGCGAACGAGACGAGCAACAGGGAGCTGACGATGACGAATGCCTTACGCATGATGACCTCCTAGAGGTGCGCTGAGGTGAGTGCCCGGGCGACGTGATCGGTGGCCGTGATCGCCCCATAGGCGACGAGCCGCACGAGGTCGGCGTCCTGCGGATGGGAGAGCCGCCAGAGCGCGACGTCGCCCACGCTGATCGCGCTGGGCGCGAACGCCGCCAGCAACGCGATCCGTGTCCCGACACGGTCCCTGCCGGGTACGTCCCGGACCAGGTCCACGGCCCAGTCCGAGGGCCGGGCCGGGTACCGCCCGTCCTCCCAGCGCACGGTGGCCAGGACGGTCTGGCGTGCCACGTCGCCCAGCAGGTCACCGCCCTGGTTGGCGGCGGTACGCAACGCCGCGTACGCGACGCCGACCGGGCTCTGCCCCGCCCATGCCGGTGGCGCCGTCGTGCCGGTGCCGAGTAGCGGGAGGCTGCGGCCGGGCTCCTTCGGCCCCCGGGCCGTCGTGGCGTAGAGCCGGCCCCCGACCGACCGCACCAGCGGGGAGCGTTGCAGGCCGCCGGGCAGCAGATCGGGCTTGAGGAGCGCCGAGACGATCCGGTTGATGAAGTGGAAGGCGAGCAGGGTGCCGGTGACCTCGGGGGCGTACCGGCTGGTCCAGCCGGTGGCTGTCGGGCTGCGGCTCGCCTCGGCCCAGCCGACCAGCTCGGCTCGCCTCGGCTCGGGCGGCGTCCCACCCCCGGCGATGGTTTCGGCCAGCTCGTGCTCGCCCAGCGCGTGCAGCAGCATGACGTGGGCGTCGACGCAGAACGGGCAGCGGTTGGCCCGGGACACCGCCGACGCGACGAGCTCGCGGTCGACCCGGGACTCGTCCCCGGCGAGCAGGGCCTCGCGCATCAGCGCCCAGGTCGCGGCCAGCACCTCCGGTACGACCGCGAGTGCCTGGAAGGTCGGCGCCGGCCCGAGGAAGTCGTCCCACATCTGCCGGTAGACCTCTGCGGTCAGACCGGTCGCGGCCTTCGCCGGGGCGGGGGTGAAGAAGCGGTATGTCATGGGCTCGATGCTTGCCGCGACGGGCCGGGAACACGTCGTGCCGCCGCAGACACTTGCCCGGCCGCCGATACCGCGTCCGCGGTACGCCCTTCTACCGCAGGCGGCGGATGCTCGCTGATGACCGCCCGTTCTACAGTTCGACCCATGCGCCGCGACCTGCCGTACGCCCTCAGTGGCCTCGCCCTCGGCGGCCTCCTGCTCGGCAACGCCGCGCTCGCGCCGGACGCCGCGGCGATCCGGGCGACCGACGTCGCCCTGGTCCTGGCCATGGCGGCGGCCCTGGCGGTGTGCCGGCGGTACCCGGTGGTGGCGCTGGGCGTGGTGACCGCCGCCATGCTGGCCCTGCACGTCCGGGTCCACCCCGGGTGTCCGCCGCGTTCCCCGTCCTCGGCGCGGTCTACGTCACCGCCTGGCGGGGGCACCGATCGGCCGCCGCCCTGGCCAGCCTCGTCTTTCTCGGCGGCTTCCTGGCCCGCGACATCTCGGTCGCACCCGCCGAACGGCCCGGCCAGCTGATCGTCGAGCGGACCGCCCTCCTGCTGGGCTGGTTCGTGGCGGCCAACGTCGCCGGGCTCGTCGCGCGGCAGCGCCGGGCCTACCTCGAACAGGTCGAGCAGCGGGCCGTCGAGGCGGAGCGCACCCGCGAGGAGATGGCGTTGCGTCGCGCCGGGGAGGAGCGCCTTCGCATCGCCCGGGATCTGCACGACTCGCTGACCCACAGCATCTCGGTGATCAAGGTGCAGGCCGGGATCGCCGTGCACCTGGCCGGCAAACGCGGCGAGGAACCGTCGGCGACGCTGCTGGCGATCCAGGAGGCCAGCAGCGCCGCCATGCGGGAGCTACGCACCACGCTCGACGTCCTGCGCTCCCCCACCGATGACGACCGCGTCGGACTGGCCCGGGTGGGCGAACTCGCCGAGCGGACCCGAGCGGCCGGCGTACCGGTGCAGGTGACCGTCAGCGGTCCGGCACGGGAGCTACCGGCCGAGGTCGACCAGGCCGCGTACCGCGTCGTCCAGGAGGCCCTGACCAACGTGGCCCGCCACGCCGGCCCCGCCACCGCGCAGATCCACGTCGAGTACGCCCCGGCACAGCTGACCGTCTCGGTCACCGACGACGGTCAGGCGTCACCGGGCCGGACGACGACGCCGGGCGTGGGCCTGCGGGGCATGCGGGAACGGGTGACCGGGCTGGGTGGCACCCTGCGGGCCGCCGCCCGCGACGACTGCGGATTCACCGTACGGGCGACGTTCCCGGTGGACGGCCCGGCATGATCCGGGTCCTGCTCGCCGACGACCAGGCGCTGATGCGGGCCGGATTCCGGGCACTCCTCGACGCCGAAGACGACCTGGAGGTCGTCGGCGAAGCCACCGACGGCGCATCGGCCGTCCACCTGTCGCGGCGCCTGCGCCCGGACGTCGTGCTCATGGACGTGCAGATGCCCGGGCTCGACGGCATCGAGGCCACCCGCCGCATCGCCGCTGACCCCGACCTCACCGCGGTCCGCGTCCTCATCCTCACCAACTACGGGCTCGACTCCTACGTGTTCGCCGCACTCCACGCGGGCGCCAGCGGTTTCCTCCTCAAGGACGCCGACCCCGCCGACCTGCTGCAGGCCGTTGCCGTCGTGGCTCGCGGCGACGCGCTGCTCGCCCCGGCCGTCACCCGGACGCTCATCAGCGAGTTCGTGTCCGGTCCACCGCCGGCCGAGCCGGCGGCCGGACGCGAGGTTCTGACCGCCCGCGAACAGGAGATCGTCGAACTCGTCGCCCGCGGGCTGGCCAATGACGAGATCGCCCAGCGGATGGTGATCAGTCCGTTGACCGCCAAGACACACGTCAACCGGGCGATGGCGAAGCTGCACTGCCGCGACCGCGCCCAGTTGGTCGTGTGGGCGTACGAATCGGGACTGGTCACGCCACGCCGCCGGTGACGTTCTCCGCTGTGGCCCCTGGTCGTCTTCTCGTTCGGTTCGACCCTCGCGGCATGCCACCGACCGGACCGGCGTCCACCGCCCGATGACGTTCGTGGGGCGGGCGTCGTCCGGGTGAGAGGCTTGAGTACGTGGGGCTGAATACGGAGACAGCAGCGCGGCTCGCCGACGCACGTCTGGCGGAGTGGCAACGCGTCAGCCACGACGAGTGGCGCGCGATGCTCGACGACAAGGACGTACGCCAGGTGCTTGGCGAGGACGGCAAGCGGTACAGCGTGGTCAGCTACGCCCTCGACGAGGGCGAGGGGCGTATCCGCATGGTGGTGGCCGTGGATGACGGGGGCCGTTCGGCGTTCGTTCCGCTGGTACGTGACGAGATATGGTGCCGGATGGGCTGACGTCCTCGCTGTGAGGGTGGGGCTACCCGATGGAGCTGGCTGAGCGGTCCGCCACCGGAACAACCCTCGTACACATGGCTTCGACATCGCGTAGCCCCTCGTCCTCACCCCCGGCGGCAACCCGTGCGACCGGGTGGAGCGCCCCCGCGTCCTCGCCGCGCAAACCTGAGTACCTCGACTCATGCCCGGGCGGGGTGCAGCCGTCGAGGCTGGACCGCATGACGTCGGAAGCGGTCGGTCGACGGGGCGGCCCGCTTGTGGGATTCCTGGTCCTGGTGTGGATCTGTGGGCTGATCGCGGCGGCTGTGTCGGTGGTGGGTATCAGCCTGGAGCAGTGGAGTGTCAGCTACGACGGCCAGACCGGCGAGGTCGAGGACCTCCAACGTCGGGTGAGACATGCTCTGCTGGTCGTCGGGCTGGTGGCGACCGCCGGGCCGGCCGTCATCGCGCTCGTCGCGTACCGGCTACGGCTGAAACGCACCGCCGTCGTCTTCCTGGTGCTGACCGTCGTGATCGCCGTGCCCGCCGTACCGATCGCCGTCCTCTCCGGCTGGGACCTCGATTCGGCACCGGCACCGACGCCCGGCCCGCCCGGGCACTGCGTGGAACACAGTGGCGGGGACAACCGCTGCCCGGGCGGCTGACGGATCAGAGGAATGGATGTCGTTCCGGTAGGGCGACACGAAATATCGCCCCGCGACCGGCGGTGCACTTCCCACCGCCGGTAAGAGCTGGAACAGCGTAGGGTCGGCATGCAGTGGAAGACTGCCCGCCAGCCGCGGGCCTTCCGTCACCTGCACGCCGCGATCAGGCGAGTACCACGCTGCACGTTCACCGACCTGTTCCAGGAGGTTCGATCATGTCCAAGGACTCGACGACCAAGGCGAACGTCAAGAAGAAGGGTAAGACGATCAAGGAGAAGCAGACTGCGAAGCGCCTGAAGCGCGACGAGCAGAACGGGCACTCCTCAAACATCGTGCCTACCGGGCGCTGACGGTACGAGGTCTTCCCGGACGAAGGCCAATGCCTGCTCCGCCGCGACAACCAGGCCAAGGCCTTCACGGACGCCGGCGAGTTCCTGATCCAGCATCTCGGCGACTGACACCGGACCGTGCGCCGGCGGCCGGGCGCGGTGTCGGTCACTCCTTCGGCACTGGGCCGTGCGCAGACGGCCGCGCTGCGTGTCGGGTCACTCCTCCGGGGCGATCAGCCGGTCGTCGGCGGCGTCGCGGACCGTGATCGCTTCCACCGGGCAGGAGTCGGCGGCGTCGATGATGACCTCGGCCGGGGCGACGACGTCGGCCAGCGGCGCGGACAGGCCGTCGACCAGGCGGAAGTGCTCGGGCGCGGTACCGGCGCAGATGCTCGTGCCGATGCAGCGGCGCGAGTCCACCCCGATCCGCCAGGCGGTACTCACCAGGCCACCGGCATGCCGAGCAGACCCCGCACCAACATGCCGCGCTTCCACTGCAGCTCGGCCTCCGGCACGGCGAGCCGCAGTCCGGGCAGGCGAGTCACGAGGGTGGCGACGGCGACCTGCAACTCCATCCGGGCCAGTTGCGCGCCGACACAGTGGTGGACGCCGTGCCCGAAGCCCAGGTGCGGGTTCTGCTCGCGGCCGAGATCCAGCCGGTCCGGGTCGGCGAAGACGGTACCGTCCCGATTCGCCGACGACAGGGAGCCCAGAACCGGCTCACCTGCCCGGACCAGCACCCCGCCGACCTCGACGTCCTCCTTGGCGTACCGGGCGAAGGAGGAGCCGACGCCGAGCGGCACGTACCGCAACAGTTCCTCGACGGCGGCCGGCACCAGCGACGGGTCGGCCCGCAGCCGTGCGAGCTGGTCCGGATTGTTCAGCAGGACGTAGACGAAGTTGGGGATCTGGGTCACCGTGGTCTCGTGGCCGGCCGCGAGCAGCCCTGCGGCCAACTCCACCAACTCGGTCTCGCTGAGCCGATCCTGATTCTCGTCGCGGGCCCGCACCAACGCGCCGAGCAGGTCGTCGATACCCGGCTCGCGGCGGCGCTCGGCGACCAGATCACCGATGTAGCCCCAGAGATTGTTCAGGTACTCCTGGATCGTTTCCGGCGGCAGCGAGGTGGTCGAGACGATCGCCTCGGACCAGAGGTGGAAGCGGTCGCGGTCGGCGTACGGGACTCCGAGCAGCTCGCAGATCACCTGGATCGGCAGCGGCGTGGCAACGTGCTCCACCAGGTCGGCCGGAGGACCGATCCGGACCATGTCGTCGACCAGTGCGTCGGCGATCTCCTGGGCTCGGGGTCGCAGCGCCCCCACCCGCCGTGCCGTGAACGCCTTCGCCACCAGCCGGCGCAGCCGGGTGTGATCGGGCGGGTCCATGGTCAGCATGCCGCTGTACTGCTGGCGCGGGGTGAGCCTGGGCTCGTCGCGCTGGACGGCCGGGGCGCGGCCGAACCGCACGTCGCCGAGGACCGTGCGGACGTCCTCGTACCGGGTGGCGAGCCACGCCTCCTCGCCGTAGGGGAGCTTCACCCGGGTCATCGGCTCGTTCTCGCGCAGCTCGCCATAGGTCGGATCGACGACGAGGCGGTCGGGCACACTGAACGGGTACGGCCGCGCGGGCGGAACGACTCGGCTGTCGGCGGTCTGCGCGCTCTCCGTCATCCGGATTCCCTTCGTCGAGACGGCGTGATCCTCAGGCCGGCACCACGGTCGCTACGGTGCCGGATTGCCAGCGGCCAGGGCTTGCGAAGAGTCACGCATCAACGCTCAGTGATATTCCGATATCGGATCGTAGCGAGAGACGTCGATGATCGCCATGGAGGCGGGCCCGTTGCCGAGCTTCGGCAAGATGGTCTGGCGCTGGCCGCGGAATCGACGTGGGAGGACGGCAGCAGGTGACCTACGACGCTTCCCCGCCTGCCGTGCCGTCGGGACCGGATCGGATGGTCGCCATCCCGCCAACCCTGGCGGAGATGCCTTCCGGGGTGGCGGAGGCGGTGGCGAAGACCGACGAGGGGCGGCCGGCGGTGTGTCCTTGCTCGACGTCGATCCTGCTCTGGCCGCGGCTCGCGAACAGGTGCGCGGCGAGGCATCCCGTGCTGTTGGCGTTGACGACGTCCTCGTCGACGCCGATCGCTGGTGCGAACATGCGCGCGGTCGCTGCGCCGCCGATCGGGCCGAGGTGGTAGACGAAGCAGCCGAGATAGCCGAGACGGCGGCATTCGGCTGCGAGTCGACGTAGGTCGGGCCGCATGGCGAGCAGGTTCGGCAGCGATCTGACCGGTACGAGCAGGCGTGGTGTTCCCGGTGAGGCGACACACGGGACGTCGTCGGTGGCCAGGTCGTGCGGGCTGACGCCGAGGGCGGCGAGGATGCCGCCGAGTCCTGCGGTCGAGCACCACTGCCTCGATGAGCGACTCCTTGGTCGGGAAGTGCCGGTACACGGTGCCGGCGCCGACGCCCGCGCGGCGGGCGATCTCGTCGATGGGTACGCCGAGACCCTCGGCGGCCAGGATCTCGTAGGCGGCATCCAGGACGCTCTGGCGATTGCAACGCACTGATCCATTACTGCGACCCCGGCGGCCTGCTGGTCGCGTGGTTTCATGGTTGTCCCGACGGGGCCTCGCACCCCACGACTGGAGACGCCCGCCGATGAGAGGCCGCCACCGGAACCTGACCCGGACCCGAACGTTGGACCCGGAGCGCGACTACCTGGACATCTACCAGACCATGCTGCGCTACGAGTTCCCGTGGGACATGAAGCTCGGGCTCAACCTCGCCTTCAACCGGTCCTTCTCCATCCCCGCCATCGCCGCGGTGCACACGGCCACCGGCGAGCTGACCGACCGCACCCAGAAGCGCATCGACGACACCGGCCTCCTGATGTACGAGATGGTGCTCAACGGCTTCGACCAGCCCCGGGGCCGCGACGCGTTGCGGCGCGTCAACCAGATCCACCGCCCATTCGACATCAGCAACGACGACTTCCTCTACGTCCTCAGCTGCCTGGTGGTCATCCCGACGCGGTGGTTGCAGGAGTACGGCTGGCGCCCGCCCTGCTGCCACGAACGTCACGCCACGTACCTGTTCTACCGAGAGCTGGGCCGGAGGATGGGCATCACGGACATCCTCGGGTCGTACGACGAATTCGAGACCTGGTTCGACGCCTACGACGCGGCCCACCTGCGGCCCAACGAGGACGCGGCGGCCATCGAGCGGGCCACCCGGATGCTGATGCTCACCCGGATCCCCGGGCTGCTCGCACCGCTGGGGAACGCGCTGGTCAGCGCCATGTACGACACGCCGCTGCGGCGCGCGATGCGGGTCGACACGCCGGCGTGGCCGGTTCGGGCTGGCCTGCACCTGGTGCTGAAGACGCGCTCGCGGCTGCAGCGGTGCTTCGGAGCGCCACGGACGACGGCGTTGTTCACCGACGGGATCACCACCAAGAGCTACCCCGACGGGTACGAGATCAGCCAACTCGGTCCGCAGCACGGCCGCGTGCAGAAGTAGCACGCCAGGGCTGCTGGGCTCCGCCGTCGCGCGATCGACAGTCCACCGTGGATCGGGACGGTCACCTGGCGGGGGCGGGCGGGCTGGAGCTAGCGTGGACATCGGAGGTAGGCGATGGGCGCACCTCGGCTCAACCAACCGACGTTCCCGGTACGCGGCACCGGGCTCGAGCCCGCGCGGCTGCTGGCAGCCGCCGAGGCCGCGGTGACGTACTACCGTGCCCAGCTCGAACACGCGGGCGGTCCCCGCGCCTACCTCGCCGGACGCGGCCTCGGTGTTGTTGTTCAGCGGGAGTGGCCCTGGCGGGTTGGGTACGCCCCACCAGAGTGGAGTTCCCTGACGCGCCACCTGATCGCCACCGGTTTCACGGCGGAGGAGTTGGTCGGTGCGGGCTTGTCGACGCACAGCCGGCGGCATCCGGATCGACTGATCGACATGTTCCGGGACCGGATCATGTTCCCGGTGCGCGACGAGGTCGGACATGCGGTGGCGTTCCTCGGTCGCGCGGGCCCTGGCTCCGCGAACGGTGTGCCGAAGTACATCAACAGCCCGGACACCGCGATCTACACCAAGGGGCGACTGTTGTTCGGTGTCGCGGAGCAGCAGGAGCGCCTCGACGCACGGTGGGTGCCGGTCCTTGTCGAGGGGCCCGCTGACGTTCTTGCGGTGTGGCTGTCGTACTCCCGGTCGGGCCGCTCCGGCGCGGTCGCCCTCGCGCCCTGCGGCACTGCGCTGACCGACACCCAAGCCGCGATCCTACGGGAGCTACCCGGCGCCGGGCGGGGCGTCGTGGCGGCATTCGATGGCGACCCGGCCGGCCGTAAGGCGGTGGACCGCGCCTGGCAGCTACTCCGGCAGCAACGCATGCCCGGCCCGCTGCGCGCGGCCGAGTTCAGCGCCGGCGCTGACCCCGCCGACCTGCTGCGGCGGCCGGACGGTCGGGCTCAGCTACGGGCCGCGCTGCAGCGGCGGGCGGTGCCCATGCTCGATGCGGTGGTCGACCACCGCCTCGCCCGGCTCGTCAACCGGCACCCTCGGCTGCTGGAGGACATTGGCGGCAGGTGCGCAGCGGTGCGCGCCCTGGTGCCGCTGCTGTTCGAGGCGACGAGCCCCGACGAGGCGGTCCGGGTCGGCCGGCGCATCGTCGCCCACACAGGCACCGGCGTCGACACCGTCGTGATCGCCGCGCTCGAACACATGGAGGACGCGATACGACATGTCCCGCCCGGCACCGACGCAAGCGCGGGGCCCGAGACGGCATGACGAGCAGACCCGCAGAGATTCGGTCCCGTCCAGCCGCGATGAGAACGACGCCGAATACGACAACGCCCTCATCGCCCAGGCGACCGGGGTCGCGGTTGCCAGGCTGTGACGCGGTGGCACTGCCCGCACCGAGTCGCCACCTGGTCGCCCACCCATCAGCCCGGCATGCGACGCTCAAGTTCGGCGACCGACGGGCCCACGCCGCGTGGCCCCCGGTCACCACCGCCACAGCCGCACGATTCCTGGCATGACAGCACGTCACCCCCACCCCCTCTTTGTGCCCGGAGGAACGCAGACCATGGACCACGCGTCTCAGCTCATCCAGGAGCGGAGTGCCCCGCCGGCCACGCTGGTGATCTTCGGTGCCTCCGGTGACCTGACCCGGCGTAAGCTGCTGCCCGCAGTCGAGAGCCTGGCTCGGCATGAGCGGCTGCCGGACCAGTTCGCGCTGGTCGGCGTCGCGCGCACGCCGATGACCGACGAGCAGTTCGCCGAGAGCGCCCTCGGCGAACGCACCCTCGCCAGTAAGCGCCAACTCCAGGGCGGCGTGCGATACGTGGCCGGCGGCTACGACGACCCGGAGACCTACAAGCGGCTCGTGGAGACCCTCGACGAGCTGGACGCACGGCGGGGCACGTCCGGCAATCGGCTCTTCTATTTGTCCACCCCGGCCGGAGCCTTCGAGCCGGTGATCAACGGACTGGCCGGTGTCGGGCTCAACCAACCACGCGACGGCTCCTTCTCCCGCCTGGTCATCGAGAAGCCGTACGGACGCGACCTGGTCACGGCCCGCGAGCTCGACGGCGTCGTGCACAGCGCGTTCGACGAGCACCAGGTCTTTCGTATCGATCACTACCTGGGCAAGGACACCGTCCAGAACGTGCTGGCGCTGCGCTTCGCCAACTCGATCTTCCAGCCCATCTGGGATCGCTCGTGGGTCGACCACGTGCAGATCACCGTCGCCGAGACCCTCGGCGTCGGCAGCCGCGGCGGCTTCTACGAGGATGCCGGGGCGATGCGGGACATCGTGCAGAACCATGTGCTCCAGGTCCTCGCGCTGGCACTGATGGAGCCACCGGCCTCGTTCGAGGCTGAGGGCCTGCGCAACGAGAAGGTGAAGTTGCTGCAGGCGATCCGGCTCCCCACCGACCGGGACATCGCCGAGGCCGCGGTCCGGGGACAGTACACCCGGGGCGGTACCCGCGAGGAGCTGATGGCCGGCTACCGCGAGGAGCCCGGCGTCGACCCCCTGTCGCGCACCGAGACCTACGCCGCTATGCGGCTCAACGTGGACAACTGGCGCTGGGCCGGAGTGCCGTTCTACGTACGCACCGGCAAGCGCCTCCCGGCCCGGCTCACCGAGGTGGCACTACAGTTCCAGCGGCCGCCGCACCTGCCGATCCCGACCGATCAGCTCACCGGCCTCGATGCTGACGCGCTGATCCTGCGGATCCAGCCCAACGAGGGCATCTCGCTGCGCTTCGGTGCCAAAGTGCCGGGCCACTCCTTCCGAGTCCGCACCGCCACGATGGAGTTCTCCTACGACCAGACGTTCGTCGAGGAGTCCCCGGAGGCGTACGAGCGTCTGCTCCTGGACGCGCTGATCGGTGACGCGTCGCTGTTCATCCGCAGCGACGAGGTGCAGCAGTGCTGGCGGATCGTCGACCCGATCATCGACAACTGGGCGAAGGACAACTCGCCGATCCCCACCTACGAGGCCGCCTCCTGGGGCCCCACCGACGCCGACCGGCTCATCGGCCGGCACGGCCGCACCTGGCGCAACTCCGCGTGACCCTGCCGGTGCCCGGAAACCGCCGGCCGTCCGCCACGGCCTGGCCGTAACCGCGGCGGACATCCTGGAGGGGAGGTCACACTCGCATGTGTCGCCCCTTCGGCAGGGGCCGCCCGTCCGGGGGCGCCACGAGCGTCGGGCGCTGACCGATGGTGAGCCACCGTAGCGCCCATTCCAGCGGTCCGTATCGCAGCCGGCGTAGCCAGAGCGCGCTCAACACCAGCTGCCCGGTGAAGGCCGCCGCGACGAAGGCGAACAGCTCCAGTGGCGAGAGCGAGCCGGCCAGCCCGAACCCGATGCCGGAGAAGGCGATCAGGCCGATCAGGGACTGGCCGATGTAGTTGCTCAGCGACATCCGGCCAGCGGGGGCGAGCGCGGACCTGATGAGGCTCGTCCGGCGGCTGTGCATGAGTCGCAGCAGCGTTGCCACGTACGCCGCGGTGAGCAGTGGGGCAGTCGCCACGCTGGCGGCGACGCCGAGGGAGTTGTCGTTGCCGCCGGCTGTGGTGTAGACGAGGGCGCCGAGTAGGCCGATCGGAAAGCCGATTCGCTGGAGGCGGCGGAGGACAGGTTCGCTGCCGGTGATCCGGGCAAGCCATTGCCGGCGGCCGGCGACCATGCCGAGCAGGAACAGCGCCAGGGCGGTCGGGCCCTGCAGGGTGACCGCCTGCAAGATCAGCAGCGGCAGGCCGGCCAGGTGCTCGCCGATGTTCGAGGCCCAGCCGCCGAGAAGCGCCCTGGTGGCCGCCTCGCCGTTGACCAGCGCCTGCGCCTCGCTGGGAAAATACGCCGTCCGGTCGATCAGGAACGCGCCAGCGACCAGACCGGCCAGCACGATCATATAGAGGCCGACGGCGACGCCGATCGCCGTACGGTCCCTGGTCTTCCTGAGCAGCAGCAGGCCGACGCAGGCCACCGCGTACGTCATAAGGACGTCGCCGCCGTAGAGCAGAACCGTATGGAGCGCGCCGATGATGAACAAGCCGCCGATCCGGCGCAGCATGCGGGCCGTGAAGGATGCGCCGGCCCGGCCGGCCGCGGCCATTTGCAGCGTGAAGCTGTAGCCGAAGAGGAACGAGAACAGCACATAGAACTTCATGTCGATGAACACTGAGGACAGCGCGCGGACCAGGTCGTCCAGAGCCGAGCTGAAGCGGGGATCGGTCACCAGATTTCCGGGAAAGCCCGACGCCATGAAGGTGACGTTGACCGCGAAGATGCCGAGAAGTGCGAAGCCTCGAACAGCGTCCACGTCCAGGACACGTCTTGTCATACCCGTACCTCCAAAAACTCTGTATCGCGTACACTGTATGCAATACAGAGTTTCTGGTCGGAGCGTTGAGGACAAGACCGGGCGGCCGACTTAGGGGAAAGGTCAGGGACGTGGAACGCAGGCTCCCACCCGTCGTGGCCCGGTTGTGGGGGCGCGAGATCCCCTCCAGGCGTGGCCCCCGACCCGGCCTCGAGCTGGACACCGTTGTCGGTGCCGCGGTGCGGCTGGCCGACCGTGACGGCCTGGAGGGTGTGACGATGAGCAGTCTCGCCTCGGAGCTCGGGGTGGCGACCATGTCGCTGTACCGCTACGTCGGCAGCAAAGAGGAACTGCTCGTCGTGATGGCCGACGCGGCGACCCCCGAGCCGCCCCCGATCAACGGCCGGGCCTGGCGGCCCTACCTGACCGGGTGGACGAGGGCCAACCGCGACTTCCTCCTCCAGCGGCCCTGGCTGCTGACGCTCGGCCAGCACGCCCCGCCGCTCGGCCCGCGCACGCTGCGCTGGCTCGACCGGGCCCTCGCCGCGCTCGAGAGCACCGGCCTCAGCCACGCCGAGGGCATCAACATCACCACAACCCTGACCGGGTACGCCTCGCGTCAGGCGGCCCTGACCCACGCGATGACCGCGACCACCGGCACCGTGAGCGAGGAGGTCGGCGGGCTGGTCGAGTACGGCGAGATCCTCGGCGCTGTGCTCGACCCCGCCGAGTTCCCGGCGCTCGCCGACGCCGTTCGGGCCAACGCCTTCGGCGCGGCCGAGGTCTGGATCGACGACGCCGACTTCACCTTCGGCCTCCGCCTGCTGCTCGACGGCATCGAAGCGCTCATAGCCCGCAAGGCTGACGATCGGCCGACGTCGACCGCCGCAAACCCGTGAGATCCCCCAAGCTGCACCCCGTCCGAACGGCTGGGGTGGCACTCCGTGAGCCGGCGGAAGGGCCGGGGCTGACGCGGGTGCCGCTGGAGGTCACCAGGCGTCGGCTGGCGTGACCAACGAGCGGTTGGGCGAATACGCCGAGGATGAGCTTCTGGATCGAGCACGAAGCCAATCGGTATGTCCAGCTGTGGGATCTGGCGCGCTCGGCAGGGGGCAATGATCGTGGTTGTACTTGATCGCCCAGTCGGCCCCGAATCGGAGGGACCACGCCGCGTTGGTCTTGGTCTCGTCGTCCGGCTAGTCAGCCATGGCGGCCAGCGCGGCCTCCACGCGCTGGTCAAACCGATGCAGGACGGCTTAATTTGGGCAGACCCGGAATTCTCTGGGTGTCAAGATCGATGTGCCGGAACGCGACACCGAGCAGTTCCGCGCCGGTGAAGTCGTTGTCGCTGAAGGCGTTGCGGTCTCGACCGAGCGCCGCGTTGCGCTCGGTGGTCGTACCCCAGAAGTTGACGTCCTGGATCTTGCCGCGGAAGACGCATCCGACGAACTGTGCATTGTGTGTTGAGGTCAAGTCGCGCAGGCGAGCGCTGTCGAACACGCAGCGCTCGAATCGGACGTTGCCGAAGTAGGCCTCCGGAGGGATGCGGGTGCGAGCGAAGAGGCACTCCCGGAACACCGTCTCCGGCCAGCTCAGCTCGTCCCACCGCTCGGGGCCATAGCCGGTAGCGCCGAACAAGACGTCGTCGAACGCGGTCCGGGAAAAGTCGCACCGCTCGAACACCGAGTCATGCGCTAGGAAGCTGGAAAACTTCAGCCCGGAGAAGTCGACACCAACCATCCGCGCCTGAGCGAACCTGACATCGAGGTTGCCATCCGCTACCCCGAAACGCCCGCCGTTCAACTCGCCCCGGGCCAGCCAGTACCGGCGCAGACCCATCTGCGTCGCCTCGATTTCAAACGCTCCGCTCACGCCACACCGTCTCGCAACCACCTGGGGGCGAGACCATACCGCCATGACGACAGTCTGCCTTTACGGGGCCCCACGAACACACTCAACACGACAGATCCGCGCCGTAGTGCCGGGGCATGTCCTCCGAGGTCCCGCCGAACTGCAGCATCAGGTCACCGGTGTTCCCGCCGGCACGCTTCTACTCGCGGGCGAAGTTGTGCCGCCAGCGGTGGGCGTGCGCGTTCGCGACGCCAGCGGCGAGGCCCAGCCGCTTCAGGCGAATCTTGATGCCGTTGGCCGCCAGCCTCCGGCCGCCGCGCTCCGGTGTTGAAGTGCAGGCGAATAATTGCCTCGTGTCGGCTCCGCCTGAAAACTGGATCCAACCTTCAGCCGGCGTTGACACGCGCAGGCCGTGTGGTCCCACTTGGCCCCCGGGACGCTGGCAGCTTAGAAATTGCACAAGATCGGTTTCAGGGCATGGCGTTTCGCATCGGGTGCTTACGTCAGTGGCGCCCGCGTCTTCTACGAGCGCCTCGGCTTCACTGCTTCGGAGGCTGCGGATCCGGGTCCGGAAGGTGGATCTCGACAGGTCTACCGTCTGACTCTGCCCTGATTCACGACAGGCCGGCCGGCGCGGCCCGCTTGCGGGCCGCCTCGATCCAGAAAGCGAACGATTCGGCAGCCATCCCGGCTGGACACTTGAGACTTGACCGTCGGCTAAGCAGCGCCAGCCAGCTCCAACTTTAATGATCTTGGTCCCCAGAACGGCGAAAGGGCCGACCCGATATCCGGATCAGCCCTCTGACCTGCGTCGGGACGGCCGGATTCGAACCGACGACCCCTTGACCCCCAGTCAAGTGCGCTACCAAGCTGCGCCACGTCCCGCCCCCGCGAGGTTTCCCCCGCGACAGCCGGTACAGCTTAGCGCAGCACCCTCGTCCTGGTCGCACTGGCCCCACCCGTGCCGTGGCGACCGTGAACCACCGCACAACCCCTAGAGCGTCCTAGGAGGGTGGGGTAGTGACGAGCCGGATGGGCCAGGGACGGCCCATCCGGCTCGTCGGTCGGTACGGGTGGGTCAGCCGTGCGCTTTGCCTCGGCCACCGGGGCCGAGCTTCTTGCGCGGGCGGACGGAGATCTCGATGGGGCTGCCCTCGTACCCGAATTCCTCGCGGAGCTTGCGCTCGACGAAGCGCTGGTAGCCGGCATCCAGCGGCCCGGTGGTGAAGAGCACGAACCGCGGCGGCGCCACCCCGGCCTGGGTGGCGAACAGGATCCGCGGCGCACGCCCACCGCGCACCGGGTGCGGGGTGGCCTGTACGAGCGCGGTGAGCCACTGGTTGAGCTGCGCGGTCGGCACCCGGGTTTCCCAACTGGCCAGGGCCTTGTTGAGGGCCGGGGCCAGCTTGTCCACCGCGCGGCCGGTCATGGCCGACAGGTTGAGCCGGATCGCCCAGGGGATGCGGCGCAACTCCCGGTCGATCTCCTTGTCGAGGTAGTAGCGGCGGTCCGCGTCGACCAGGTCCCACTTGTTGAACGCGATGACCAGCGCACGTCCGGCCTCGGTCACCATGGTCAGGATCCGCTGGTCCTGCTCGCTGATCGGCTCGCTGGCGTCCAGCAGCACCACGGCCACCTCGGCGGCCTCGATGGCGCCGGCGGTGCGCAGGCTGGCGTAGTACTCGGTGCCGCTGGCCTTGCCGACCCGCTTGCGCAGGCCGGCCGTGTCCACCAGTTGCCAGGTCTGGCCGCCGATCTCGACGAGGCTGTCGACCGGGTCCACTGTGGTGCCGGCAACCGAGTCGACGACTGCCCGCTCCTCACCGGAGAACCGGTTGAGCAGGCTGGACTTGCCCACGTTCGGCCGGCCGACCAGCGCCACCCGGCGGGGCCCGCGTGGCCGGTTCTCCACGATCGCCGGGGCTTCCGGCAGCGCCGCGAGGATGGCGTCCAGCAGGTCGCCGGAGCCCCGCCCGTGCAGGGCGGACACCGGGAACGGCTCGCCGAGGCCGAGCGACCACAGCGAGGTGGCCTCCATCTCGATGGAGGTGTTGTCGGCCTTGTTCGCCACCAGAATCACCGGTTTGGCGCTGCGCCGCAGCATCTTCACCGCGGCCTCGTCGACGTCGGTGGAGCCGACCATCGAGTCGACCACGAAGAGCACCACGTCGGCGGTGAGCACCGCCGTCTCGGCCTGCGCCGCGATGGCCGCGGCCCGGTCCTTCGCGTCCGGTTCCCAACCGCCGGTGTCCACCACGGTGAACGACCGGCCGTTCCACTGCGCGTCGTACGGCACCCGGTCCCGGGTCACCCCGGGGACGTCCTCGACGACCGCCTGCCGGCGACCGATGATCCGGTTGACCAGTGTGGACTTGCCGACGTTGGGGCGGCCGACCACGGCCACCACCGGCTGCGGGCCGCTGGGTTCCTCGACGGCGAGGTCAGGCTCACGCAGCTCGACCCACCCACCGCCATCGCTACTCATGCCACTCCCCGCTCGGTGAGCAGGTCCCGCAGCCGCGCGACGACCTCGTCGATACCCAGCTCGGTGGTGTCCAGCACGACGGCGTCCGGCGCCTGGGCCAACGGGTTGACCTTGCGGGTCGAGTCGAGCCGGTCCCGACGGGCCAGGTCCGCGGCCGTGGCCGCCACGTCGGCGGCGTCCTCGGCACTGCGCCGGGCCGCGCGGGCCGCCTCGGAGGCGGTCAGGAAGACCTTCAGGTCGGCGTCCGGCGCGACGACCGAGCCGATGTCGCGGCCCTCGACGACCATCCGACCGGCGTTGGCGATCATCTCGCGCTGCCGGGCGACCAGCAGCTCGCGGACGGCCGGCACGGCGGCGACGGCGGAGACCGCACCGGTCACCTCGGGACCACGGATGTCCGCGTCCACGCTCACGCCGTCGGCGGTCACCGCGTACCCCTGCGGGTCGGTGCCGATGCGCAGGTCCACCTCGCCGGCGACCTTCGCCACCGACGCGGCGTCGGTGAGGTCCACGCCGGAGCGCAGAACGGCCCACGTGATCGCCCGGTACATCGCCCCGGTGTCCAGGTAGCGCGCACCGATGCTCGCGGCGAGCCGCCGCGAGACGGTGGACTTACCCGAACCGGACGGCCCATCCACAGCGACCACACATCGCCCGGCCCGTACGTTTTCCTCCACCGTGTCCTCCTCAGCCCGTACCTCACGGATCGCCCGGTGCTGGCGCCGCAAGCGGTTGTCCATCGTCATCAATCATGCCCGGGGTCCGTGGCGGACCCGCGCGCGCCGCCACCGGAGGCGACCCACGCCACCCCCACGGCCGCGCCTCGGCCGTTCCGGAGCCTACCGGCAGCCGTACCCCGAACCCGTGGGCTCAGTCACCCACCGCGTTGAACAGGGCGGCAACCTCGGCGTTGGTCAACCGCCGGATCCGCCCGGTGCGCAGTTCACCGAGCCGGATCGGCCCGATCGAGGTACGCACCAGCCGGGTCACCGGGTGTCCGACCTCCTCCATCAGCCGCCGGACGATGTGCTTGCGCCCCTCGTGCAGGCTCAGCTCCACCTGGGCGGTCTTGCCCAGGGTGTCCACCACCTTGAACGAGTCGACCTTGACCGGCCCGTCCTCCAGCTCGACGCCGGCCAGCAGCCGCTTGCTCAGGTTGCGCGGGATCGGCCCGACCACCTCGGCGAGGTAGGTCTTCAGCACCTCGTACGAGGGGTGCATGAGCTTGTGCGCGAGGGTGCCGTCGTTGGTGAGCAGCAGCAGGCCCTCGCTGTCCGCGTCGAGCCGCCCGACGTGGTAGACCCGCTGCTCCACCCGGTTGCCGATGAACTCGGCAAGCTCGTTGCGGCCCTTGTCGTCCGCCATCGAGGTAACCACCCCGCGTGGCTTGTTCATCGCCACGTAGACCAGGCGAATGTCGACCTGGAGGCGCTCCCCGTCCACGTGGATCACGGCGGTGCTCGGATCGACCTTGTCGCCGAGCTTGGCGACGCGCCCGTCCACGGTGACCCGGCGGCGGAAGATCAGGTCCTCGCAGGCGCGCCGGGAACCCACGCCGGCGGCGGCGAGCACCTTCTGCAGGCGTTCTGCCCCCTCGAAGACGGGAGCGTCGGGTTTCGGGGATCGGTTATCGGGTCGCATCAGCAAGCTCTTCTACGTCGTCGGGCAGGAAAGGGGCGAGCGGCGGCAGTTCGTCGACGGTGTTGAGCCCGAGCTTCTCCAGGAACAGCGTGGTCGTCCGGTAGAGGAACGCCCCGCTGTCCGTTTCGGTGCCGCACTCCTCGACCAGGCCGCGAGTCACCAGCGTACGGATGACCCCGTCGCAGTTCACACCCCGGATGGCTGAGATACGCGAACGCGTCACCGGCTGCTTGTACGCGACCACGGCGAGAGTCTCCAACGCCGCCTGGGTCAGCCGGACGGACTGCCCGTCCAACACGAACCGCTCGACGTACGTAGCGTATTCCGGCCGGGTGTACAGCCGCCAACCGCCGGCCGCCCGGCGCAGCTCGAACCCGTGCCCGGTGGCCGTGTAGCCGGCGGCAATCTCGTCGAGAATCGGCCCGATCCGCTCGGCCGGCTGCTCCAGCACCTGGGCCAGGACGAGCTCGCTGACCGGCTCGTCGACCACCAGCAGGATGGCCTCCAGCGCGCCGCGCAGCTCGGCGTCGGACGGCTCCGGCGCCGGCTCCGGCGCGGCCGTCACCCGCCGCCGCCCCCCAACCGACCGAGAGGGTACGTCCGCAGCGCGACCCGCCTCCCCCGTGTCCGCCTCCTTCTCGCCCGGCTCGGCAGCGTCAAGGTCCTCCGGAGCCGGCAAGTCGGGGACGTTCGGCGGGGCGGTGGGGGTGTTGTCGGGTTCCGGGGCCGGGGGGCGGGGGCGTTCCCACGGGGGGACCCAGGCTGCGGCCTGATCGGCCAGCGAGTCCGGGCGTTGCTCGTCACTCATCGCGTTCACTCTCCGTCGGTCCCGTCCCGTCCGGTCCACCGGGCTCCCCCACCGGCTCCGGCGCGACCGACACCGGCTCCGGGTCGGCCGGGGTGCCGGCGTACTCGTCGACGTGCAGTTCGGTGTCACCGTCGACCGGGCCGGTCCAGCGCACCGTCAGCTCCTCCAGGGCCTGCTCCTGCACGAAGGCGACCAGACCCTCCCGGTACAGCTCCAGCAGCGCCAGGAACCGGGCCACCACCTCGAGGGTGGCCTCGCAGTCGGCGCAGAGCAGCGAGAACGTGGCCGTACCGGCGCGGCGCAGCCGGGTGGCGAGGATCTCCGCGTGCTCCCGGACACTGACCCGGACCATGTGCACGTGGGCGACGGAGACCTCGGGTATCGGCTTCGGGGTCATCGCCCGCACGGCCAGCTTCAACAGCCGCTGCGGGCCGATGCCGAGGACCAGGTCGGGCAGCGCCTCGGCGTAGCGGGGTTCCAGGCTGACGGCCCGCGGATACCGGCGACCGCCGACCGACTCCAGCTCGGCGATGTGCGCCGCCGCCTCCTTGTACGCCTTGTACTGCAACAGCCGGGCGAAGAGCAGGTCCCGGGCCTCCAGCAGGGCGAGGTCCTCCTCGTCCTCCACGTCGGCGGCGGGCAGCAGCCGCGCGGCCTTCAGGTCCAGCAGGGTCGCGGCGATCAGCAGGAACTCGCTGGCCTCGTCGAGGTCCCAGTCGTCGCCCATGGCGCGGATGTAGGCGATGAACTCGTCGGTGACCGTGTGCAGGGCAACCTCGGTCACGTCCAGCTTGTGCTTGCCGATCAGTTGCAGCAGCAGGTCGAACGGGCCGGTGAAGTTGGCCAGCCGCACGGTGAACCCGGCGGAGGGAGCGCCGTCGACCACGGCTGGCGCAGCGGCCTCGGGCGGGTCGAGGGGTGGCGCGGTCACCGCACGACCGTAGACCACGAGACGGACACGGGGCGTTCCGGCTACCGCTCCGACTGGGCGGCGATCACCTCGCGGGCCAGCTGACGGTAGTTGCGTGCCCCGGAGGACGCCGGGTCCATCGTCGTGATCGGGGCACCGGCCACCGTGGACTCGGGGAACTTCACCGTCTTGGTGATGACCGTCTGGTAGACCTTGTCGCCGAACGCCTCCACCACCCGCTGCAGCACCTGGCGGCAGTGGGTGGTGCGGCTGTCGTACATGGTGGCGAGGATGCCTTCCAGCTCCAGGTCGAAGTTGAGTCGCTCGCGCACCTTGTCGATGGTGTCCAGCAGCAGCGCGACACCGCGCAGGCTGAAGAACTCGCACTCCAGCGGGATGAGCACACCGTGCGCGACGGTCAGCGCGTTGATCGCCAGCAGGCCCAGTGAGGGCTGGCAGTCGATCAGGATGTAGTCGTACTCCTTACGGACCGACCGCAGGACCCGGGCGAGGGCCATCTCCCGGGCGACCTCGTTGACGAGCTGGATCTCGGCGGCGGAGAGGTCGATGTTGGCCGGCAGCAGGTGCAGGCCCGCCACGTCGGTCTTGATGAGGACGTCCTCGGCGGTCACGTCGTCCTGCATGAGCAGGTTGTAGACGGACAGGTCGAGGTTGTGCGGGTTGACGCCCAGACCCACCGACAGCGCGCCCTGCGGGTCGAAGTCGACCAGCAGCACCTTGCGGCCGTACTCGGCCAGGGCGGCGCCCAGATTGATGGTGGTGGTGGTCTTTCCAACGCCACCCTTCTGGTTGGCCATCGCGATGATGCGCGCCGGGCCGTGCCGATCGGTGGGCATCGGCTCGGGGATGGGCTTGCGCATCGTGTAGGCCGCCGGATCCGCAGGACCGAGGTC
Organism: Micromonospora sp. WMMD710; assembly: GCF_029626045.1. NCBI lineage: Bacteria > Bacillati > Actinomycetota > Actinomycetes > Micromonosporales > Micromonosporaceae > Micromonospora > Micromonospora sp. WMMD710. The sequence goes on from NZ_JARUBD010000001.1 coordinate 2,586,780, forward strand.
CGCACCGAGCGTGGCCTGCTGCTCGCGGAGCTCCGACGTCCAGGTCTCGGCACGGTCACCGTTGCCAGCCATGTCCTCGTTGCCCCCTCCCGACGACCCACCCGGCGTCGGAGCCGTCCGACGTCCTTCGCGGCGCCGCTGCGCACCCCGGTCGTATCGCCCCAGGAGGTCCGCGCCGATGCCGACTGTACGCCACCGACCAGCAGGGGGTTCGGCACCGGCCCGGCGTGTCGGGACCGACCGCGACCGGCGGCCTCAGCCCCGGGCGCGCGGGTGGGCGGTGGCGTACACCTCGCGCAGCCGTTCGACGGTGACCAGGGTGTAGACCTGGGTGGTGGTCACCGAGGCGTGACCGAGCAGCTCCTGCACCACCCGCACGTCGGCGCCGCCGTCGAGCAGGTGCGTGGCGTACGAGTGGCGCAGGGTGTGCGGGGACACCGCCGCGGGTCCGTCGACCGGCAGACCGGCGGCGACGGCGGCCCGACGCAGGATGCCCCAGGCGCCCTGGCGCGACAGCGCCCCGCCGCGGGCGTTGAGGAACACCGCGGGGGTGCCCCTGCCCGCCGCGGCCAGCCCGGGCCGGGCCCGCACCAGGTAGGCGCGCACCGCCTCGACGGCGTACCCGCCGATCGGCACCAGCCGCATCCGGCCGCCCTTGCCGCGCAGCAGCACCGTGCCCTCGTCGACGTCCAGGTCGTCGACGGCGGCGCCGACCGCCTCGGAGATGCGCGCCCCGGTGCCGTACAGAAACTCCACCAGCGCCCGGTCGCGCAGCGCGAGCGGCACGTCGTCGCCGGTGGCGGTGACCGGGCCGGCGGTCTCCAGCAGCCGGATCACGTCATCGACTCCCAGGGCGCGGGGCAGCCGGCGCGGCGGGGTGGGCGGGCGGACGTCGCGGCTCGGGTCGACGCCGGTCAGCCCCTCGCGCAGCGCGAAGCGGTGCAGGCCGCGGACCGCGCTGGCGGCGCGGGCGGCGGACGAGACGGCGAGCGGCGGATGCTCGTCGTCGCCGGCTCGCAGCCGGGCCACGTGCGATTCGACGACGCCGGCGCCGACCGACGTGAGGTCGGCGACGCCGGCGTCGGCGAGGGTCGCGAGGTAGCGGTCCAGGTCGCGGCGGTACGAGGCGAGCGTGTTCGCGGACAGGCCACGCTCGACGGTGAGGTGGTCGAGGTAGGCCCGCACGGCACGGCGCAACGCCGGCGCGGACCGCTCGTCCGCGCCGGCGGAGGCCGGGGTGCCGGTCAGACCGCCACCGCTCAGGCCAGCGCGTCGGCCAGCGGCAGCACGTCCATGCCGTGTGCCTCGGCCACCGGGCCGTAGGTGACCCGGCCGGCATGGGTGTTGAGGCCCAGCGCGAGGGCCGGGTCGGTGCGCAGCGCCTCGCGCCAGCCCTGGTTGGCCAGCTCCAGGGCGTACGGCAGGGTGACGTTGGTCAGCGCGTAGGTGCTGGTGTTCGGCACCGCGCCGGGCATGTTCGCGACGCAGTAGAAGATCGACTCGTGGACCTTGTAGACCGGGTCGGCGTGCGTGGTGGGGCGCGAGTCCTCGAAGCAGCCGCCCTGGTCGATGGCGATGTCGACGAGCACGCTGCCCGGCTTCATCCGGGAGACCAGCTCGTTGGAGATCAGCGTCGGGGCCTTCGCGCCGGGCACCAGCACCGCGCCGATGACCAGGTCGGCGTCGAGCACGGCCCGCTCGACCTCGTACGCGTTGGAGGCGACGGTCTGCAGGTGGCCCCGGTAGATGGCATCGGCCTGGCGCAGCCGGGCGACGTTCTTGTCCAGCAGCAGCACCTCGGACTGCAGGCCCAGCGCGATGGCGGCGGCGTTCATGCCGGAGACGCCGGCGCCGATGACGACGGTCTTGGCCGCGTACACGCCGGAGACACCGCCGGGCAGCACACCGCGCCCACCGCCGGTACGCATCATGTAGAAGGCGCCCACCTGCGGGGCGAGCCGGCCGGCGACCTCGGACATCGGGGCGAGCAGCGGCAACGACCGGTCGGGCAGTTCGACGGTCTCGTACGCGATGCCGGTGACCTTGCGGTCGATCAGCGCGTCGGTGCACTCCTTCGAGGCGGCCAGGTGCAGGTAGGTGAAGAGCACCTGCCCCTCGCGCATCCGGTGGTACTCCTCGGCGATCGGCTCCTTGACCTTGAGCACCAGCTCAGCGGTCTCCCACACCTCGTCGGCGGTGGCGAGGATCGTCGCGCCGGCGGCGGCGAACTCCTCGTCGGTGATGCTGGAGCCGACACCGGCGCCGGACTCGACGAAGACCTGGTGGCCGCTGCGGGTGAACTCGTTGACGCCCGCTGGCGTGATCGCCACGCGGTACTCGTGGTTCTTGACCTCGCGTGGGATTCCGACCTTCACGATGCAGACACCTCTCTTCGGGGCTGCTCTCCCCCGACTGCTCGGTGCCGCAATGGCCCCTTTGCCACCGCGGTCCACCGGTCCCGCCGGCGGCAGTCTAGGCGCGCCCGGCGCCGCCGCGAGCCAGCACAGTGCCATCCGGTGGTCGGGTGTCCTGACGATGTGTCAGGGCACCAACCGGACCCGGCGGAGCGGCGCCGCCTCAACCGTCAGGACAGTGTTCGACCATTATCGTCCCATCTGACGGGTGGCGGTGCGGACAGCGGACGAGTGGATCACTAATGTGACCGCCCATGACCACTCCTCCTTACCAGCCCGGGTACGCCCCGGGTTACTCCGACAAGAGCAAGGTCGTCGCGGGCATCCTCGGCATCCTGCTGGGCACCTTCGGGGCCGGTCGGTTCTACACCGGACACACCAAGATCGCCGTTCTTCAGCTCGTCGTGAGCCTGGTGACCTGCGGTGTCGGCGCCCTGTGGGGCGTCATCGACGGCATCCTCATCCTGGTCAACGGCGGCACGGACGCGCAGGGTCGCCCGCTGCGCGACTGATACGACCGGACACCGGAAAAGGGGCCCCGCGGTTGACCGCGGGGCCCCTTTTCGCGCGTACTCCCGCCGGCTGGACCGGCGGCGGCGCTCAGCGCGACAGCGGCGCGTCCGCCCGGCGCAGAGCCGCGAAGCCGGTGTCCCGGGCGCGGGCCGCAGCCAGCAGCCCGGCCACCGCGGACGCGTTGGTGATCTCGCCGGCGAGGACCATGGCGACCGCCTCGTCCAGGTCGATCCGCACGATCTGTAGGTCGGCCTCCTCGTCGCGGCGCTCGTGCCGCTCGTCGGCCGGCACGTCGGCGAGGTCCCGGGCCAGGAACACCCGGACGATCTCGTTGGTGAACCCGGGTGAGCTGTGCAGGTCGACGAGCACGTCGACCCGCCCGGCGGTCAGGTCGGCCTCCTCGGCCAGCTCCCGCAGCGCGGCCGCCGGCAACTCCTCGCCGGTGACGTCCATCAGCCCGGCCGGCAGCTCCCACAGGTGCCGCCCCACGGGATGCCGGTACTGGCGGATCAACACCACCTGGTCGGCGTCGTCGAGCGCCACCACGGCCACCGCCCCGACGTGCCGGACCAGGTCACGCCGGGCGGTCCCGCCGCCGGGCATGGTCACCTCCTCGGTGACCACGTCGAAGATCCGCCCCCGGTACCGCTCCTGGCGGGAACGCACCTCGTAGCGGTGCTCGACAGCGCTCATGCCGTCGCCTCGCTGCGCTCGACGACGACGTGCGGCACCCCACTGAGCCTGCTGGTTCGCTCGCTGCGCCCGCTCACGAGGCGGACGCGGCCTTCGTGGCGGCGCCGTTGCGGGCGGCCTTGCGCGTCGTCGGGGCCTCCGCCGCGTCCAGGTCGACCGGCAGCTGGTCGGCCTGCGAGTACGCCACCGCCGCCTTGACGAACGAGGCGAACAGCGGGTGCGGGCGGGTCGGGCGGCTCTTCAGCTCCGGGTGCGCCTGGGTGGCTACGAAGAACGGGTGCAGACTCCGGTCGAGTTCGATGAACTCGACCAGCCGGCCGTCCGGCGAGGTGCCGGAGATGTGCAGGCCGGCCTTGGTCAAAGCGTCCCGGTAGGCGTTGTTCACCTCGTAGCGGTGCCGGTGGCGCTCACTGATCTCGGTGCTGCCGTACGCCTCGGCCACGATCGAGCCCTCGGTCAACGCCGCCGGGTACGCCCCCAGCCGCATCGTGCCGCCCAGGTCGCCCTTGCCGGCGACGATGTCCTCCTGGTCGGCCATCGTGGCGATGACCGGGTGCGCGGCCTGCTCGTCGAACTCCAACGAGTTGGCGCCGTCCAGGCCGGCCAAATGCCGGGCCACGTCGATGGTCATGCACTGCAGGCCGAGGCAGAGGCCGAGCAGCGGGATGCCGTTCTCGCGGGCGTACCGGGCGGTGCCGATCTTGCCCTCGATGCCGCGCACCCCGAACCCGCCGGGGATGAGGACGCCGTCCACGCCGGCCAGGGCCGCCGCCGCGCCGGCCGGGGTGACGCACTCGTCGCTGGGCACCCAGCGCAACTGCACCCGCGCCCGGTGGCCGAAGCCGGCCGCCCGGATCGCCTCACTCACCGACAGGTACGCGTCGGGCAGGTCGACGTACTTGCCGACCACCGCGACGGTGACCGTGTGCCGGGGCCGGTGCACCCGCTCCAGCAGGTCGTCCCAACTGGCCCAGTCCACGTCCCGGAAGGAGAGGTTGAGCCGGCGCACCACGTACGCGTCCAGCCCCTCACGGTGCAGCACCTTCGGGATGTCGTAGATGCTGGGCGCGTCCGGCGCGGCCACGACCGCCTCGGTGTCCACGTCGCAGTAGAGCGACAGCTTCTCCTTGAGCTTCACCGGGATCTCCCGGTCGCAGCGCAGCACGATGGCGTCCGGCTGGATACCGATGTTGCGCAGCTGCGCCACCGAGTGCTGCGTCGGCTTGGTCTTCAGCTCACCCGAGGGCGCCAGGTACGGCACCAGCGACACGTGCAGGTAGAAGCAGTTGTCGCGGCCCAGGTCGTGGCGGACCTGGCGGATCGCCTCCAGGAACGGCAGCGACTCGATGTCGCCGACCGTGCCGCCGACCTCGGTGATCACCACGTCGGGCAGCTGGCCGTCGTCGTCCGGGTCGGCCATCGCCAGGATCCGCGACTTGATCTCGTTGGTGATGTGCGGGATGACCTGGACGGTGTCGCCCAGATACTCACCGCGCCGCTCCTTGGCGATCACGTCGGAGTAGATCTGGCCGGTGGTGACGTTCGCCTTGCCGGACAGCGCCCGGTCCAGGAAACGCTCGTAGTGCCCGACGTCGAGGTCGGTCTCGGCGCCGTCCTCGGTGACGAAGACCTCACCGTGCTGGAACGGGTTCATCGTCCCCGGGTCGACGTTCAGGTAGGGGTCGAGCTTCTGCATCACCACGCGCAACCCGCGCGCGGTCAGCAGGTTGCCGAGGCTGGAGGCGGTGAGGCCCTTACCCAGCGAGGAGGCGACGCCCCCGGTGACGAAAATGTGCCTGGTCGTCCGTGCTGATGGGGCCAAGGCCTGCTCCCGTGTCGTCTGTCGCGGTCATGCAGACCGCCGTGCTTGATCAGCAAAGTGATCACGCGATCCACGGGATTCGACGGTAACACCTCCCGGGCGGGTACCCGCAGGCCGCACCCCGGGTGCGACACCACCGGGTCACCACGACGACGCCCGACGCTCAGGGAGCGGCAACCTCGGTCGATGATCGGGTGACCTGCCGGGGCGGTAGCACCGCGGTGGGCTCCGGCGCGTCGTCGTCGTCCGCGGGCCGCTCGGCCGCCGCACCCTCGGGCGGCGTCACCGACGACCGGGATGGGCTCGCGGGCGGGCCGCTGATCGGGCGGGGATGCACCGCCCCCAACGGCCCACCACCACCGGTCGGGCCGCCGCCACCGGCCGGGCCGACGCCACCGCTGCCCGCGTCACCGCCCGGTCCCGCGTCACCGCCCGAGCCCGCGCCGGAGCCCGCGTCGTCGTCGCGCAGGCGGCCCACACCCGGACGGGTCCGGTCCGCGGCGTGCCCGAGCACCCGCAGCGACGCGAGGGCGGCCATCGGCACCACCAGTGCGGTGGCGGCACCGGCGACGTCCAGCGCCGCACCGTCGAGCACCCCACCCAGCACGGCCGCGACCGCCGTGCCGGCCAGCGCGGCCCGGACCGCCGGATAGATGCCGAACAGCCGCATCAGGCCGCCCCACGGCTGCAACAGGGCGAACCACACCAGCAGGCCACCGGCCAACGCCAGCACGGTCAGCGGGCTGTTCACCAGCGTCTCGAAGTTCTCCGTGCTCGACCGGTGCACGGTGAAGCCGCCGGTGCCGTCGCCGACGGCGGACAGGAACCGACCCAGGCTGCCCCGCTCCGCGGGCGGACGGCGCAGGTCCACCACGGCGAAGCCGACACCGACCGCCAGGGCCGCCATGGTCGCCCACGCCAGCCTGCTGATGGTCAGCCACCCGCCGGCACTGATCACCGCGGCCACGCTCAGTCCGGCGGTGAGCGCGATCGCCCCGACCGGATCGGCGCCCAGGTACGGACTGCCGACGACCACCACGGCGAGACCGCCCACGGCCACCATCACCGCGGGCCGCCAACCCCGGGGGACCCGCTGGGCGAGCCAGCCCCCGCTGACCAGCGCCCCGGCGAGGAGCACGCCCAGCCCGACGGTGCTCAGTCCCGCGTACCGGCCACCCTGCAACGCCGAGTAGCCCACCACGCCGTTGAGCTGCAGCCGCGCCCCGGTGAGCACGTCCAACCCCACGACGAGGGTGGCGAGACCGGCCACCGCGCCGAGCGGGCCGAGGGTGCCCGCGTACCCGGAGGCGAACCGGACCGCCGCCGTGCCGGCCACCACCAGCAGCGCGGTCACCCCCGCGAAGATCCACCCGGGATGCTCGCCCCGCCACCAGGGCACCGCGTCGGCGAGCAGCGCGGCCGGCACGGTCAACGCCGCCGCCACCAGCAGCACCTCGACCACCGCCACGAGCCGCGCGGGCGCCGGCGTCGGCCCGGTCGGCCCGGCGTGCGGCCGCGCCCGGCGCAGCAACGGCAACACCGCCAGCGCCAGCAGCACCTGCACCACGGCCAGCACGGTGAAGAACTCGCCGGACACGCTCCGCTGGGCGGCCGCCTTCCGGTCGGCGTCGGCCGGCGCGTTGATCGCGTCGGCCAGGTCTGCCGGCCGGCCACCGGCGCTGACCGCGGGCCGGCCGAGGAAGAGCCGCTCCGGCATCGGCCGACCCAGCGCGGCGAGGGCGGTCGGCGCGAGGTCGACGAGTTGCAGGTAGCCGTCCCGGCCGGTGCTGGACGACGTCAGCCACCCCCGCTCCCAGCCCGGCCCGTCGGCGACCACCACGTGCAGCCGCGACGGGCGGGCCGTGTCGGAGATCCCGGCGACCAGCACCAGCGACCGCGGCGGCCGGGCGGCCACCACGCGGGCGAGCTCGGCGTCCGCCGCGCGGGCCGCCTCGGCGCGCGTCGCCGGGTCGGTCCCCTCGACCGTGCCGAGGTCGACGATGCTCAGCACACAGGCCCCGAGCAGCGCGCGCGGGTCGTCTGGCAGCGCCGAGGCGTACCGGTCGACTCGGCCGAACGGACGGGCGGCGGCCACCGCCGCGCCCGGACCCACCGCGACCGAACAGCGCACCGACTCCGACAGCGACCCGGGCAACGTGTTCCACGGCAGCCGCTGCTGGTTGTACTGGACCACGCTCTCCTGGTCGGGAAGATTCGCGCCGATGCCGTCGGGTTGCTCCACGGCCACCCCGGCCGCCGGGCAGCCGCCGTCGAGTCGGCTGCCGTTCCAGGCGGCGAAGCTGCCCGCGCCGAGCGTCAGCCACCCGTCCACCGGGCAGGTGGGCCGGTGCGCGGACCGCACCGACAGCGAACCGATCGACCCCTCCTGGGCCATCCGCCACAGCGTCGGGGTGCGCTGCGGGTCGACGTCCTCCCAGCGCAGGCCGGCGATCCCGGCGAGCACCACGAAGTCTGCGGTGCGCTGCGGCGCGCCCTGCGGCGGCCGGACGGCCAGCGCGGCGACACCCAGCGCCACCACGAGCACCGTCAACACGGCGGGCGCGAGTCGACGCAGCATCAGCGGTGTTCCGTTCTCGGTGCCCGGGTGTCCGGGGCCGTCGGGCCGGTGGGGGCCGCGGTCAGCTCGGTGTAGAGCGCGGCCAGCGCGGCGACGGTGTCCGCCTCGGTGGGCCACGTCGCCGACCGCTCGGCGCCGCGCCGGCCCAGCTCGGCGCGGGCCGCCGGATCGTCCAGCAGGGCGCGCACCGCCGCGTCGAGGGCGTCGACATCACCGGCCGGGATCAGCGCCGCGGCGTCGCCGACCAGCTCCGGCAGCCCACCGACCGCGGTCGCCACCAGGGGTACGCCGGCGCGCAGCGCCTCCTGCGCGAAGAGCTGCCGGGCCTCCCAGTCGCTGCTCACCACCGCCAAGTCGGCGCCGGCGAGCAGGTCCGCCACGTCGGTGCGGTGCCCCAGCAGGGTCACCGGGGCACGGGCCGCGGACGTGCGGGCCGCCAACGGCAGGTACGCCGGGCCACTGCCGGCGATCACCACCACCGGTGGAGGTGTCCGGGTACGCCAGCGGGCCGCCGCGTCGATCAGCACGTCGTAGCGTTTCTGCGGGTGCAACCGGCCCACCGACACGATCAACGGCTGGTCCGGTCGTACGCCGAACTCGGCCCGGACCGCCGCCGGACGTCGGCGGGGCGCGGGCAGGGTCGGCGCGGCGACCGGGGCGAGCCGGGCGTCGGTGGCGCCCAGCGCCGCGGCCCGGTCCACCAGGTCCGCCGAGGCGCCGAGAGCGACCCGGGCGCCCCGGGCCACCACCCGTTCGACGAGACGGGAGACGCCGCCGCGCAACCCGCCGGCGAGCACCGCGTTGTGCCAGGTCACCACCAGCGGGGCCGCCGGCCGGGCCAGCACGGCGACCAGCCCGGCGCGCAGGCCGTGGGCGTGCACCACGTCGACCTGGGCGTCGGCGAGGACCCGGCGCACGGCGAGCACCGCGCGCGCGTCGGCGGGGGTCGGGCTGGCCGGGATCTCCACCGGCTCGAACCGCGCGCCCACGCCCACGAAGTCGAACTGTTCCTGCGTCGCCGCCGGCCCGCACACCAGCACCCGCGCGCCGGCCGCGACGAGCCCCCGCGCCACCGAACGGACGTGCTGGCCGACCCCACCGGTGCTGGAGGCGAGCAGCAGGGCGACACTGCCCGACCAGCCGGTGGACAGAGGTGGCTCACTCATCGCGCCGCCGTCTCCTTCCCGTCACCCCGCTCCGGGGAGACCCCGCCCGGCGTCGGCCCGCCGCCGCGACTCCGCCGGCTCAGGCGGCGCAGCACCCCGGCGAGCAGCGGCTGTACGTCCCGCCGGTCGACGAACCAGACCACGGCGAGGAACACCACCCCGACCAGAACCCCGGACAGCATGCCCTGACCGAGTGCCGCCGCCATCGTCGGGGTGCCGCCACCCGGCGTGTCGAGCAACCGGACGACGCCCAACCCGGCGAGCGCGGCGAGCACTCCGGCCAGGCCGCCGGCCGCCCCGGCCCGGGTCGTGCCGGCCAGCGCCGGACGCCCGGCGGCGCGCAGCACCGCCGTGACCAGCAGCGCCCCGAGTACGAGCATGCCCACCGAGTTCGCTGACGTCACCGCGAGCACCCGGTCGGCGGTGGGAAGCAGGGCGGTCAACGGCAGCGCCACGGCCGGGACGACCAGCCAGCCCAGCGTGATCGCCACGGTCGCCGGCCGGGTGTCGCCGCGCGCGTACAGCGCGCGGGACAGGACCGCGAACAGCCCGTAGCCGAGCAGGCCGGGGGCGAAGCCGGTGATGGCCGCCGCGGTGGACGCCGGATTGTCCGGGTAGAAGACGGCCGCGACGGGCTGCGCGGTCGCGATCAGCGCGGCGACACCCAGGCAGCTGAACAGCAGCACGCCGCGCACCGTCGTCGACAGGGTCCGCCGGTAGCCGGTCTCGTCGCCGGCGGCGGAGGCGGTGGCGAGCGTCGGATAGGACGCTACCGCCAGCGGTACGGCGAGCACCGCCCACGGCAACAGGAAGATGGCCTGGGCCAGGTTGAACACCTGCGGGGAGCCGGTGGGGCCACCGGAGACGCGGTTCAGGATCACCAGGAGCGCGACCTGCTGCGCCGCCACCGTCACCGCGCCGGCCGTGGCGAGCCCGCCGATCCGCGTCCGCGCGTCGGCGGTGAAGGCGTACCCGAACCGGGGCCGCAGCCGCAGCCGCCGCAGCGGGATCAGCAGCGACAGGGACAGCACGACCACGCCCAGCGTGGTGCCGGCGGACAGCAGCAGCTCACCGCCGCGGCTGACCTGGGCCACCGACGCGCCACGCCCCTGCGCGGTGCCGAAGGCCAGGTAGACGACGACCACGGTGAGGCTGGACAGCAGCGGCGCGATGACCGGCCAGGCGAAACGCCGGTGCGCCTGCAGGACACCGGTGAGCACGATGCCGATCCCGTAGAGGGGCAACTGCGGGGCGAACACCCGCAGCATCCGGGCACCGGCGGCGAGTTCCGACGCCGAGCGTCCCTCGCTGATCAGCGAGATGATCGGATCGGCGAACAGGACGACCAGCACGGCGAGCGGAACCAGCAGGCTCACCGTCCAGGTGAGCAGCGCGCCGGTGGTCGCGGCCACCGCCCGCCGGTCCTCCGCCGCGACCGCCCCGGCCAGCAGCGGTACGACCAGACTGGCCAGCGCCCCACCCGCGACGATCTCGAAGACGATGTTCGGGACCGTGTTCGCGATCACGTACATGCCGCCGAGGTCGCTCTGCTGGACCACCCAGGTGAACACGGCGGTACGGCCGAAGCCGGCGAGTCGGCTGGCCACGGTGAGGACGGCGATGAGCGCGGCTGCTCCGGCCAGCCGGCCGGCGCCGGCGAGGGGTGCCGGTCTGGTCACGTCAGTCGGCGCGTCGGCCCAGTGCGTCAAGCTCCCGCAGCCCGGGGGTCCGCTGGATCACCGACGTGAAGCTGACCTTCTCGCTGGCGGCGGTGAGCCCGGCGAGCACGGCCAGCAGGCCGGCCCGGCCGAGCGGGCCGCTGCGGGCGGCGAGCGCGACGCCGAGCAGCGCACCGAGGGCGTTCGCACCGCTGTCGCCGAGCATGACGTCCTCGGCCAGGTCGTCGCGGAGCAGGCCCGCGGCGGCACCGGCCGCACCGGCGGCGATCCCGCCGTGCGGGCCACCGGTCAGCGGCGCGGCGAGCAGCAGCCCGGACTTGATGGCCCGGCCCGGCCGCAGGTCGAGCAGGTTGAGCAGGTTGGCGGTGCCGGCGATGACCCCGGCGCCGAGCAGTACGTCGACACCCCGGCCGAACGCGCCGTGGCGCTGCCGGCGCGGGTGCGCCGCGACCCGGGGGTCGGCGGCGAGGAGCGCGGCGGCGCCCAGCCCGGCGGCACCCACCCCGACGACCTTGACCAGGCCGGCGGTGACCCGGCCCTCGCGCAGCGCGGCGAGGTGACCGGCGAAGCCCTTCGCCGCCTTCTGCTCCGGTCGGGCGCCGACCACGTCGTCGTACAGCCCGACGCCACCCGCGCCGAGGCCGGCGACCAGGGCGGCACCACCGGAGGCACCGCTGGTCGCGCCGAACGCGCCGGCGGCGGCCGCACCGGCGGCGAGCGCCGGGCCGGCGGCCAGGGTCACCGTCCGACCGCGGAAGTTCGTGCGTTCCAGCGCGGGCCCGACCGGGGCGGTACGCACCTCGCGCAGCGCGTACCGGGCGGCGGCAACACCGGCGCCGGCGATCAGCAGCCGACCCAGGGCGCTCACGCCGCCGCCTCGTCGATTACGGACACGGGGGTACGTCGTTCGCTCACTGGGGCAGTCTAGGCAGCAGGGAGGCGGCGTTGTCGCCGACGCCGTACTGGCCCGCCTTCTTCTCGGTGAGCTGCTGCACCAGGGCGAGGCTGGTGACCAGTTGGCCCTGCACGGTGTTGGCGTTGTCGACCGTGGAGATCGTCTGAGCGAGGACCGGGTCACCGCGGACCACGGCCACCAGGTTGCCGCCGACGGAGCCGTTGCCGCCCACCACGATCGACCCGGTCCGGTCGAACTGCTCGGCGATCTTGACGACCGACTCGTCCCGCTTGTCGGAGTCCTTGTCGACGTACGGCTGCCCGCTGACCACGACGACCGCCTCCGCCGAGCCGGTCACCTTGTTGCTGTCGGTGGTCAGGTAGCCGGCGTTGTTGTACGCGGCGAGCACCGCCCGCCGGTCGGCGTCGCTGACCGGCGCGGTGCCCTGCGCCCGGTCCAGCAGGACGCTGGCCAGCAGTGCGCTGGACGTCTCCACGCCGTGCCCGTTACCGGGCAGGCCGGTGGTCTGCGCGGTGGGCCGGGCGGCGGTGACGGCCAGCTCCAGCAGGTTGGAATTGTTGTCCGGGTTGATGAACTTGTCCTGCAGGTCGACGCGGCCGGTGATGGTGGCGCCGGCGAGCTGGAGCTTCTTGAGCACACCCTCGGTGTGGTCACGCCCATTGGGCAGGCTGAGCACCACGACCCGACGCCCGGTGAGGGTGCCCGGCAGGACGACCTGTGACATCTCCTCGGCGAACTCCTCCTCCAGACCCAGTTGCTTCTCCATGTTGCTGACCGTCTGGCGCCACTGCTGGTTGTCCTTACGCAGCCCGGTGACCTGCTCCTTGAGCGAGTCGGCGACCGGGCCGTTGAGGGCGGCCGTGCCGACCACCAGGCCGATCGCCAGAGCCAGGAAGACCGCGGTGAGGGACACCACGTGGTAGCGGAAGTTGATCACGCTTGCAGCCTCTTGATCGGTCGGGAACTAGAAAAGCCGGTACAGCTGGAACACGAAATTGTCCCACCACTCGGCGACCACGCCCAGGTACGCCTTCCCGACGGTCGAGACGGCCACCGCCGACGCCATCGCCGCGATCGCCGAGAGCACCAGCAGCAGCAGCGACGAACCGGAGATGCTCTGCCGGTAGAGCCGGCTCACACCCTTGGCGTCGACGAGTTTGCCACCGACCTTCAGGCGGGTCAGGAACGTCGAGGCCATCCCGCCGCGACCCTTGTCGAGGAACTCGACAAGGGTGGCGTGGGTGCCGACGGCGACCAGCAGCGACGCGCCCTTCTCGTCGGCCAGCAACATCGCGAGGTCCTCGCTGGTCGCCGCGGCCGGGAAGGTGATCGCCGGGACGCCGAGGCCGTTGACCCGGGGCAGACCGGGCGCCCGCCCGTCCGGGTAGGCGTGCACGATCACCTCGGCGCCGCAGCGCAGCACGTCGTCGGTGACCGAATCCATGTCCCCGATGATCATGTCGGGGGTGTAGCCGGCCTCGACCAGCGCGTCGGCGCCGCCGTCGACACCGATCAGCACCGGCTTGAACTCCCGGATGTACGGGCGCAGCACGTCCAGGTCGGCCTTGTAGTCGTAGCCACGCACCACGATCAGACAGTGCCGACCCTGCATCTGGGTCTCGATGTCCGGAACGCCGACGCCGTCGAGCAGCAGGTCGCGCTCCTGGCGCAGGTAGTCCATCGTGTTGGCGGCGAACGCCTCCAGCTGCACCGACAGACCCTCCCGCGCGTCGGCCATCGCCTTGGCGACCGACTCGGCGTCCTGCAGGCTGCCGTGTGCCACCGGCTCGTCGCCGGCGAAGACCGTGTTGCCCTCGATGCGCACCTGGTCGCCCTCGCGGATCTGCTCGAAGACGCCCTCACCCAGGTCGTCGAGCAGCGGGATGCCGGCGGCGACCAGCACCTCCGGGCCGAGGTTCGGGTACCGGCCGGACACCGACGGCTTGGCGTTGAGCACCGCCCCGACACCGACGGCGACCAACGAATCGGCCGCCACCCGGTCCAGATCGACGTGGTCGATGACCGCGATGTCACCCGGGCGCAGCCGGCCGACCAGGCGCTTTGTCCGGCGATCGAGGCGCGCGGTGCCGAGGACTCTGCCTGGCTCCGCGTTTCGGTTCCGGCGCAACGTGGGTAGACGCATCGTGACCATCCTGGCATGTGAGGCAGGCTTTTCTGTCGCGACATGCCTGAGCAGGGCCGCCTACCCAGGGAAGCACACGTCGGCACAAGCCGGTGTGCTTGCGCTCACAATACGCGGCGTCACGGCCGCCTTTCCTTCGCGGCCACGGCCAAAAGCTCCTCGGCGTGGGCGATACCCAGATCCGAGTCGGGCAAACCGGCGAGCATCCGGGCCAGCTCCCGGGCGCGTTCGGTGTCCTCCACGACCCGGACACCGCTGGTGGTCACCGCGCCACCGGTGTCCTTCGCCACCACCAGGTGCCGGTCGGCGAACGCGGCCACCTGCGGCAGGTGGGTGACCACCAACACCTGGTGACTGCGGGCCAACCGGGCCAGCCGCCGGCCGATCTCCACCGCCGCCTGGCCACCGACACCGGCGTCGACCTCGTCGAAGACCAGGGTCGGCGGACCGCCCGAACCCGCGAAGACCACCTCGATGGCGAGCATCACCCGGGACAATTCACCACCGGAGGCGCCCCGCTGCAACGGCAACGACGGCGCACCCGGGTGGGCCAGCAACCGCAGCTCCACCTCGTCGCCGCCGTCCGGGCCGACACCCACCTCGACGCCGTTGACCGGCAGCGCCGGCTCGGCCCGCCCGGCCGGGCGGGGCAGCACCGCCACCTCGATCCGGGCGTGCGGCATGGCCAGCCCGGCAAGCTCGATCGTGACCTGCTCGGCGAAACGCACCGCCGCCTCCTGCCGCGAGGCCGACACCCGACCGGCCAGGTCGGCCACCTCGGCGGCCAACCGCTGACCCTCGCGCTCCAACTCGTCGAGCAGATCGTCGGATGTGTCCAGATCGGACAGACGGGCACGTGCCCGGTCGGCCCAGGCAATCACCCCGTCGACGTCGTCGGCGTACTTGCGGGTCAACGCGCGCAGCGCCGCCCGCCGCTCGTAGAGGTGCTGCAACCGGGCCGGGTCCGCGTCCAGCGTCGCCAGGTACGCCGACAGCTCCGCGGAAACGTCGGTCACCAGGGTGGCCGCCTCCTCCAGCCGGGCCGCCAACTCGCCCAGCGCCGGGTCGGTGCCGGCCTGCGCCTCCAGCGTGCGCCGGGCCGTGCCGAGCAGCGCCGCCGCGTCCGGCGTCTCGTCGGCCGCCTCCGCGCCGCCCGCCACGCACAGCTGGGCCAGCTGCGCCGCCGTCCGCAACCCCTCGGCGTGCTCCAGCCGCTGCGCCTCGGTCTTCAGCTCGTCGTCCTCACCGGGCTGCGGGTCGACCCGGGTGATCTCGTCGAGGCCGAGCCGCAGCAGATCGGCCTCCTGGTTGCGCTCGCGGGCGTTGCGCCGCCGGTCGGCCAGGTCGTCGACGATCCGCCGCCACCCCGTGTACGCCTCGCGCAACGCGTCGAGCAACTTCTCGTGCGCCGGGCCGGCGAACCGGTCCAACGCGGCGCGCTGCTCGGCCGGACGCAGCAGCCGCAGCTGGTCGGACTGACCGTGCACGGCCACCGCCTGCTCGCCGACCTCGGCGAGCATCGACACCGGCATGCTCCGACCACCGACGTGCGCGCGGGAGCGGCCCTCCACCGTCACGGTGCGGCTCAGCAGCAGCGAGCCGTCCTCGTCGGGCTCACCGCCGGCGTCGCCGATGCGGGCGTGCACCGCGTCGGCGACCCGGCCCTCCAGCCGCAGCCGACCCTCCACGACGGCCCGCCCGGGTTGGGCACGGACCCGCCCGGCGTCGGCCCGACCCCCGAAGAGCAGGCCGAGACCGGTCACCACCATCGTCTTGCCCGCACCGGTCTCGCCGGTGATGACGTTCATGCCGCCGGTCAACGGCAGCGTCGTGTCGTCGATGACGCCCAGCCCGGTGATGCGCAGCTCTTCCAGCACAGCACCCGACAGTAGACGCGAGGCCCGACAGTTGACCAGCCGACGGGCCCCGCCGGTGGGCCGCGATCCGGCCGTCACCTGGCCGACGTACAGTTCTGCCCCGTGTTGGACGTGATCGGCCTGACCCCCGCCGAGGAGGAGCTGTACCGCTGCCTGCTACAGCTCACCACGGCCCGGATCGACGAGTTGGTCCGCCGGCTGCACCGGCCGCGCGCACAGGTCGTCGCCGAGGTGGAGACGCTGCGTGGCAAGGGTCTCGTGCAGCCCACCGACACCGACCCGGACGCCCCGCTGCGCCCGAACGCCCCGGACGTCGCCCTCGGCGCGGCACTGCTGCGCCGGCAGGAGGACCTGGAGGCGGCCCGTCGGCGGGTCACCCACCTGGCCGAGGAGTACCGCGCCGGGCTACGCCGACATCACGTCGACCACCTGGTCGAGGTGATCACCGGCGCCCAGACGCTCCGCGACCGGCTGCGCGACCTGCAGAACTCGGCGCGGACGGAGGTGCTCTGGTTCTGCAAGGTCAACCCCCTTGCCCTGACCGGACCGGAGAACGTGGAGGAGTTCGACGCGCTGGCCCGGGGCGTGCGCTACCGGGCCATCTACGAGCGGGAGCTGATGTTGGCGCCGGGCGGGCTCGCCGACCTTGCCAACGGTGTCGCCGCCGGCGAACAGGCCCGTGTCCTGGACCGCCTGCCGGTCCGACTGTGCATCGTGGACGCCCGCACCGCCATCTGCCCGCTCGTGCCCGACCTCGAGGGCGGCGAGCCGACCGCCGCGGTGATCGGCCGCAGTCAACTGCTCGACGCGCTGCTCGCCCTGTTCGAGAGCCACTGGCGGGTCGCCACCCGGCTGCGGCTGGAGGACCTCACCGACGGTCGCGCCGATCCCGACGACCACCCCGTGGACGGCTACCGGCCGGACACCGACGAGGCGCGGCTGCTGTCGATGTTCGTCGCCGGCGTACCGGACAAGTCCATCGCCTCGCAGCTCGGGGTGAGCCGGCGGACCGTGCAGCGGCGCCTCGCCAACCTGATGGACGTCGCCGGCGTGGACACCCGACCCGGGCTGGCGTTCCAGGTGGCCCGGCGCGGCTGGATCTGACGCCGGCCGGGCCCGTCGCCCGGCAGGGGCGGGGCGGCCGCGGCCGCCCCGCCCCCGAACCTCAGCGCAGCCCGTACGCGTCGACCACGGTCTGGTCGACGGTGTTACCGGCCCGGTCGCGGGCGTGCACCCGCACCGAGACGGTTCCTCGCCCGGCCGGCACCGTCGCGATGTACCGGGTCCCCGACCCCGTGGTCCGCGCGGACCGCCAGGTGACGCCCCCGTCGAAGGAGACCTCCACCCGGACGCTGGTGCCCGTCGGCGCGGGCACCCCGGCCGGCTGGCGCAGGGTCAGCCCCAGCTGGTGCGACCGGTTGCCGCGCACCGTGTTGAGCAGGTCGGCCGGCACCCGGTAGTCCACCTGCAGCAGCGACAGCGGCGTGGCCGTGTCACCCGACGGTCGAGCCGAGGTGAACTCCCAGGCCGTCTCCGTACGCGTGGCGTGCCGCCACTCGGGCGAGGACCGCCGGGTGCTCACGTCCAGGCGGTAGCGGGCCACCCCGGCGCTGGTCTGCACCGGCGCCCAGCCGCCGGACAGGTCGGCGATCTGCTGCCCGTCGCGGCTGACCCGGACCCCCACGGTGTCCGACTCCTCGCCCTCGCCGGCCACGCCGTAGTGCCCCTCGGCGTCGACGAACTCCGGCACCCGCAGGTCCAGGCTGTCCCCGGTCCGCGTGGGCACCGGCGCCCCACTCGCCGGTACGGCCGGACGGACGACCGGCGCGTGCCAGGTCTCGGTCTCCCGGTCGTCGGCGGCGTACCGCCGGGGCTCCTCGGTCAGGCCGCCGGCCAACTGCCCCCACTGCATGAACATGAACTTGTGCAGCACCCGGTGCTGCCACCAGTTGTCCCCGGCGCTGACGAACTCCTGCCGGGTGGTTCCGTTGCGGACCATCCGCTGGTCGTCGTTCCAGGCGTACTCCTGCCACGGCCGCCAGCCGAACCGCTGCTCGCTGGCCCAGCCCGCACCCATGTCGCCGTAGCTCGCGGTCACCTCGGCGGTGTTCTTCGCGGTCACCGTGTGCACGACCCGCTCCGGCACCCGCCCCTTCGACACCTGCCACACGTCGTACAGGTAGGGGCTGTCCACGGTCAACGTCAGGTCGAGCGTCGCCCGGCCCTTACGCGCCGCCGCGATCAGCTTCTGCCCGTCGTCGTACGCGACCACCATCGACGGGATCGGCAGCCGGTCTCCGGTGGGCCGCCAGACCGTCCAGGCGGTCTGGTCCTCCGGGCGGACGATCAGCACCGCGGCGGCACCGGCCGCCGCGACGGCGGCCACCTGCTCCTCCTCCGAGCGGTCCGGGTCGGCGGCGAGCAGCACGGCGGCGTCCCGCACCCGGGTCAGCTCGGCGGGGGTGCCGGTGCCGGCCCACACCAGCGGCAGCCGGTGCCGACCGGTCGGCGCCGGCGACGTGCCCTTCAGGTTGATGTCCGACGGACCGGACACCCCGCTGATCGTGGCGTCGACCATGGGCGCGACGAGCTGCCAACGCGAGGCGAACTCGAACTCGCCCTGCCGCACCTGGCGGGTCGGCGTCACGTTGACCTGCTGCACGACGCTGTAGGCCAGCACACCGTGGTCGATCTGCCGGCCGTTGCCCAGCACCCGGTGCACGTAGTAGCTGAGCGTGGCCCGCTGCTCGCTGGGCTTCGGCGTCTCGATCCGCACCGGCGTGCCCTTGCGCGCGTCGAGCACCACGGTCAGGTCCCGGTCGACGGTCACCTCCGGCTCGATGATCTGGGTCACCTGCTCGTCCAGGGGAACGCCGTGCTCGACGAGCGCCGTCAGCACGTACGTGCCCTCCTCGACCTGTAGGGTTCCCTCGCCGCCCCACAGGCCCCAGTAGTCCGACTCGGGCTGCTCACCGAAGACGGTCAACCCCGGCGAGATGCCCGGCTGACCCTGCCGGTCCAGCAGCTTGATGGTGACACTGTGCTGCGGACCGCTGACGGTGAGCCCGACCGGGGTGCGCACCGCGACGCCATCCGAACCGGTCGCCACCAGCCAGCCGCCATGCACGCCCCGGGCCAGCTTCGCCGGGTCGGCCCGCAGCGGCACGACCACGCTGCCGCCCGCCGGCACGCTCACCTCGCCGGATCCGACGGAGACCCCGTCGGTCTCGGCCGCACCGGTGTCCAGGTTGCGCAGTTCCAGGGCCAGCCGCAGGGTCCGCGCGGCCGTCGTGCCGTTGGTGTACGTCACGGTCCGCTCGACCGCCGCGCCCCCGGTGGAGATCCGGCCGAAGTCCGCGGTGGCCGACGCGTACACCTGCTGCTTGAGTGCCCGCGCCACGTCGACGCGACCGCCGCCCTGCTCGAAGACGGTCAGCGCCGGGTTGACCTTGGTGGTGCTGACCAGGGCGTCCTTGAGCTTCCCGGCAGCCCAGTCCGGGTGTTCCTGGGCGAGGATCGCCGCCGCGCCGGCCACGTGCGGCGTGGCCATCGAGGTGCCGGACGCGGTCGTGTAGGCGTCACCCACCGGCGTACCCATGGTGGTGCCGGCGGCCCGCGCGGCGACGATGCCGACGCCCGGCGCGGTGATCTCCGGCTTGAGGCCGTTGTCACCGACCCGCGGGCCGCGGCTGGAGAACTCGGCCAGGTTGTCGTCGCGGTCCACCGCGCCGACGGTGAGCGCGGCGGCGGCCGCGCCCGGTGAGCCGACGGTACGCGCGGCGCCGGAGTTGCCGGCGGCGATCACGAAGAGCGCGCCGGTCTCGGCGGTCAGGTCGTTGACCGCCTGGCTCATCGGGTCGGTGCCGTCGGTCGGGTCACCGCCGAGGCTCATGCTGACGACCTTCGCGCCGGCGTGGGCCGCCCACTCCATGCCGGCGATGATGGACGAGTCGTAGCCCGAGCCGCCGTCGTCGAGCACCTTGCCGACCAGCAGTCGCGCGCCCGGCGCCACGCCCTTGCGCAGCCCCGCCGACGCGGCGCCACTGCCGGCGATGGTCGCCGCCACGTGCGTGCCGTGGCCGTGGCCGTCGCGGGCGCTGCCGCTGCCGGAGAAGTCCTGCGCCTCGGCGATCCGCCCGGCCAGGTCGGGGTGGGTGGCGTCGACGCCGGTGTCGAGCACGGCCACCGTGACGCCGCTGCCGTCCCGGCCGGCCGCCCAGGCTGCCGGGGCGCCGATCTGCGGCACGCTGTGCTCCAGCGTGGGGCGGACCCGGCCGTCGAGCCAGACGCGGGCGATGCCGCCACCCAGCGTCGCGGCGGCGGCGCTGCCCCGGTTCGTCGGCGTGGCGGCGAGCGTGCTCCACAGGCCACCGAGGTCACCCTTGTCGACCCGCAGCGCCGCGCCGTTGATGCTCTCCAGCGGGCGGGCGTCGGCGGCGACGGCGAGCGGCCGGACCCGGCCGGCAGAGGGTTCCTGGTAGCGCACGATCAGCGGCAGATCGCGCTGCACGACGTCGCCGTAGCCGTCGGCGGCCAACTCCTGCACGTCGAACAGGTTGGCGTCGAGCACCCCGCTGGAGACGTAGGGCAGGGCGTCGCTGGGCACCACCCGCAGCCCGCCGTCGACCTCCAGGGTCTGGAAGATGACGCGCTCTCGCCCGGGGCCCGGGCGGACGGTGGCGGCGACCCGGCCCGGCGCCGCGGGCGCGAGCTCGACCTGGTCGCCGGTGATCAGCGTGACGCGAACGGGTGCCGCGAGCGGGGTGCTCGGGCCGGGCTTCGGGCCGGTGGGCGGGGCGGGCGGGGCGGCGGACGCCGGTGCGGCGAGCCCGACGACCAACGCGCCGACCGCGCCGGCGGTGAGCCAGCGTGGGGACCAGTGCATGCGATGTGCTCCTCTACTCCTCCAGGCCCCCATCCGTAGATGAGGGTCGATCGGAGTCTGCGATGGAGCCCGTCACCAGGTCACTAGTCGCCGGCCGCCGCAGCGGCGACATGTCGTCAGGTGGACAACCGACGTGCACCGACGGTGCCCGCACGGTTCACCTGCGGCTGCCCCGCCAGCCATGCACCGGAAGCCCGAACTTGGCGACCAGACGGTCGGTGAACGGCCGGGCCCGCAACCGCACGATGCGCACCGGCAGGGCACCCCGCCGCACCGTGACCCGGGCGCCCGGCGGCAGGTCGTAGACCCGCCGACCGTCACAGGAGAGCACGGCGAGGGTCGTGAACGGGTCGACGGTGATGACGAACGTGGACGTCGGTGCGGTGACCAACGGGCGGCTGAACAACGCGTGCGCGCTGATCGGCACCAGCAGCAGCGCCTCCACCTCCGGCCAGACCACCGGGCCACCGCCGGAGAACGCGTACGCGGTGGAGCCGGTGGGGGTGGCGCAGACAACGCCGTCGCAGCCGTAACGCGACAGCGGGCGGCCGTCCACGTCGACGAGCAACTCGAGCATCTGCGCCCGCTCGCCCTTCTCCACGCTGATCTCGTTGAGCGCCCAGGACTCGATGGTGGGGCCGCCGTCGAACTCGGCGGTGACGTCCAGGGTGAGCCGCTCGTCGACGGTGTAGTTACGCCCGACCACGTCACGGACCGCGGTGTCCAGGTCGTCGATCTCCGCCTCGGCGAGGAAACCCACCTTGCCGAGGTTGATGCCGAGCAGCGGTGCCTTCGCCGGCCGGGCCAGCTCCGCCGCGCGCAGGAAGGTGCCGTCCCCACCGAGCGCGAAGACGATCTCGGCGCCCTCGGCGGCCTCCGGGCCCGCGACCGGCACCACGCCGGGCAGGTCGAGGTCGTCGGCCTCGTCGGCGACCACCCGCACCTCGAAACCCGCCGCGATCAGGTCGGCGGCGACCGACCGGGCGTGCTCGGTGCTGCGCCGACGACCGGTGTGTGTGACCAGCAGCGCCGTGCGACTCATCGAACCGGCCGCCCGTCCGCCGTCGTGGCGGCACCACCGCGTGCCGGACCGCGCCGCTCGCTGTACGCGTTCACCCTGCGACCTCCTCCGCCGCCGCGTCCGGCACGTCGCCGGTCGTCGTCGGGCCGTCCGGCCCGGCCGCCACCACGGCCCGCACCCGCTGCGGATCGGCCGGTGGTGCGCCCCGGCGCAACCATACGAAGAACTCCACATTGCCACTCGGCCCGGGCAGCGGGCTGGCCGCCACGTCGGCCAGGCCGAGGCCGAGCCGCTGCGCCGCCGCCGCCACGTCGAGCACCGCCTCGGCGCGCAGCTCCGGCTCACGGACCACACCGCCGGCGCCGACGCGGTCCTTGCCCACCTCGAACTGCGGCTTCACCATCAACGCCAGGTCGCCGTCGTCGCGGGTGCAGCCGGCCAACGCCGGCAGCACCAGCCGCAGCGAGATGAACGACAGGTCGGCCACCGTGAGGTCGACCGGCCCGCCGATCGCCTCCGGTTCGAGGGTACGGACATTGGTGCGCTCCAGGACGCGGACCCGGTCGTCGGTCCGCAGCGACCAGGCGAGCTGGCCGTAGCCGACGTCCACGGCGACCACCTCGGCCGCGTCGGCGCGCAGCAGCACGTCGGTGAAGCCCCCGGTCGAGGCGCCGGCGTCCAGGCAGCGGCGGCCGGCGACGCGCAGCCCGGCGGGACCGAACGCGGCCAGCGCGCCGGCGAGCTTGTGCCCACCCCGGGAGACGTACTCCTCGGTGGGATCGTCGCCGGTGACCAGCAGCGGATCGGCGGGGTCGACCATCGCGGCGGCCTTGCGCGCGGGCACCCCGCGTAGCTGGACCCGGCCGGCCTCCACCAGCGCGGCGGCCTGCTCGCGGGAGCGGGCCAGACCACGGCGGACGAGTTCGGCGTCCAACCGGTTGCGACGTGCCATGGGTGGTTCTCCGGTCTTGCTCAGGTCTGGTCGATGGTGGCGAGGGTTTCCCGCAGCGTCTCGTAGGCCGCCTCGTACTGCGCGATCTGGTCGGCCGGGGCGAGCGTCGCCGCGTTCGCCATGGCCCGCACGGCGGCGTCCACCGCCGGGTGCCGCGCGGCGTCGGCGTCGTCGTCGCCCGGCATGAGGTCGGGACGGGCGCTCGGCGGCGGACCCGGACGCGCCCCGAACCCACCGGGCGGCGGGCCGGGCCGGATGCCGGGCGCAGGGCCCGGACGCGGGCCGGGCCGGACGTCGCCGCTCACCGGGGGCTCCCGCCGGACGGTACGGCCGTCACGAGTCACCGTCCGGGCGGCGCTTGCGCACGGCCTTCTTCGCCGGCATCGCCGCCGGCGTCGGGGTCTCGTCGCCGGTGCGGCTGATCGTCGCCGGCGGCTTCTTCGCGATGGCCTTCTTGGCGACCGCCTTCTTCGCCACGGCCTTCTTCGCCACCGGGGCGGAGACCGGGGCGCCGGCCGGGCCGTCCGACGGCACCAGGCCGGCGTCGGGCCGCACGGCGCGGGTCGGGTCGGGCTGCGGGGTCGGCCCGGCAGAGGCCGCGCGGGTCGGCTCGGCGGCGCGCGCCTCGCGCAGCTGCCGTTCCAGGTCGCGGACCCGTCGGGTCAGCTCGGCCACCTCGTCGGCGGTGGCCAGGCCGACCGCGCCGAGTGCCCGGTCGACCTCGAAGCGGACCAGCTTGGTCAACGCCTCGCGGTTGGCGGCGCCGGTGCTCACCAGTTCCTCGCCGAGGGCCTGGAGCTGGGCGGCCGTCGCGCCGCCGGAGCCGACGAGGCGACGCGCCACGTCCTGGGCCTTTTTCCGGGGCGCCTCCGCCAGGCCCATGGCCAGTTCGAGGTAGGCGCGCCACGCGTCCTGCATGCCGGTGTCCTTCCATGGGGCGAGGTGTGCAGGTGTCACGCTACCGGGCACCCCGGACTGTCCTGTGCGGTACGGTGCCGGGGACGACGTGGCGATCAACGAGGGGGAGATGTGGCCAGCGTGGACGAGTGCCGGCAGGCGTTGCAGGAGCTGGCCGCCCGGTTGGACCGCAATGCCGAGACGGTGCGCGAACGCATCGACCTGGACCGCACGCTGGCCTGCCGGATCACCGACCTGGACACGGCGTTTCACGGCCGGATCAGCGGCGGCCGGCTGATCGAGCTGACCGACGGCGACGACCCCAAAGCCAAGATCGCGCTGAGCACGTCCAGCGACGACCTGCTGGCCCTGGTGCGCGGCGACCTCGACGTCACCGGCGCGGTGACCTCCCGCCGAGTGTCGATCAAGGCGAACCCCTTCGACCTGCTGAAGCTGCGCAAGCTGCTCTGACGAGCGCCCACAGGCCGTCTCACTCGCCGCCGGGTAGCCCGAAGCTCTCCACCGCGCGGGCCGCATCCGGGCCCACCGCGCGGACCGTCGGCGGCGCCGACGCCGACCAGGCCGCCGCGCAGAGCGCGGCCAGCGCGTCCAGCGGCCGACCCGAGCCGGCCAGCTCCACCGTGCCGTCCCGGTCCGTCACGGACCAACCCCCGGCCTCCGTCGAACCCGGGACCCGCACGGCCGCGTCCGGGTCGAACAGCCCCGCCAGGTCCCGTGCCACGAACGTGGGCCGCCGCTGCGGCCCGGCGGCCAGCAGATCGGGTACGCCGCTGACGCCGGTGAGCACGAGCAGACTGTCCAGCCCGGCTCGACGCGCGCCCTCGATGTCGGTGTCCAGGCGGTCACCGACGACCAGCGCCCGGCCACCGTTGCTGCGCCGGGCGGCGGTCTCGAACAACGCCGACTCCGGCTTGCCGACCACCACGTCGGGATCCCGCTCCAACGCGGTACGCAGCACGGCGACCAGCGAGCCGTTACCGGGCAGCGGTCCACGACCGCTGGGCAGGGTCCGGTCGGTGTTGGTGGCGATCCAGATCGCACCCGACCGCACCGCCACCGAGGCTTCCGCCAGGTCCGCCCAACCGACCTGCGGGCCGTAGCCCTGCACCACCGCGGCCGGCTTCTCGTCGGCGCGGGAGACCGGGGTCAGGCCGACCGCGCGCACCTCGGCGCGCAGCGCCTCCGCCCCGACGACCAGCACCGGGGCTCCGGCGGGCAGTCGGTCACGCAGCAGTTCGGCCGAGGCCGCCGCGGAGGTGAGCACCTCCTCCGGCCGGGCCGGCACGCCCATCCCGGTCAGCAGGTCGGCGACCTCGCTGGAGCGCCGGGAGGCGTTGTTGGTCGCGTACGCCACCGCCCGGCCCTCGGCGTGCAGCTGGGCCACCGCCTCGACCGCGCCGGGAATCGGCCGGTCGATCAGGTAAATCACCCCGTCCAGGTCGAAGACGACCAGGGTGTACCCGTCGACCAGCCGCTTCCCGGCGTCCGTGCTCACCGCTGCGTCGGCTCCGACTCGTCGCCCCGGGTGGGGGCGGTCCCGTCGGCGACCGGCGCGGTCGCGTCCGACGGTTCGGCGTTCCCGCTCTGGTCGGGGTGCCGGTCCTCGTCCTCGACGTCGACGTCCTCGACGTCCTCGGAGCGAGCGACCGCGCCGCCCTCCTCGTCGTCGTCGAAGTCCTCGTCGCGGTCGTCGTCCTCGTCGTCGAAGTCCTCGTCGGCTTCGTCGTCGCGGTCGTCGTCCTCGTCGCGGTCGTCGCCGTCCGCGATGTCGTCGGCGTCGGCGGCCAGGTCGGTGTCCGGCTGGGTCGGCACCGCGCCCGGCGTGCCCGGACCGGCGGCGATCTCCTCGGCCTCGTCCTCGTCGTCGCCCTCGATGACAACGCCGTCGAGTTCGAGCAGCCGCTCCGCCGCGTCGGTCTCACCCTCGGTGTCCACGTCGGCGGCGCGGGAGAACCACTCGCGGGCCTCCTCGCGCCGACCCACCGCGAGCAGCGCGTCGGCGTACGCGTACCGCAGCCGCGCCGTCCACGGCACGGTGGCCTCGCTGGTGAGGTCCGGCACCTGGAGCATCGCCACGGCGGCGTCCTTCTGCCCGAGGTCACCCCGGGCGCCGGCGGCGACGATCAGCAGCTCGATCGCGACGGCCTGATCCAGCTTGTCCTGGTCGGCACCGCGGAACAGGTCGATGGCCCGCTCCGGTCGACCCAGAGCACGCTCACAGTCCGCCAGCACGGCCAGGTGACTCTGCAGGCCGCTCATCCGGTGGTACGTCCGCAGCTCGGCGATCGCCGTCTGCCACTCCCCCGCGTGGTACGCGGCCAGACCGACCGCCTCCCGGACAGCGGAGATACGCGAGGCGAGCCGACGGGCGGCCAGCGCGTGCGCCAACGCCTCCGCCGGGTCCTCGTCGATCAGCTGACCGGTGGCGACCAGGTGCCGGGCCACCGACTCGGCGACCGGCTTGTTCAGCGACAGCAGCTCGGCGCGGACGTCCTTGTCGAGGTCGGTCGCGACGATGTCGTCCGGCAACGCCGGGGCGGACGTGCGCCCACCCTCGTACGACTCGGAGCCCGCGCCACGATCGTCACGGCGGGGCTCACCCTCGCGACGGTCACCGCCACGGAAGCCGCCGCCCTCGCGCGGACCGCTGGGGCGGGAGCCGTCCCGGTCGCCGCCCCGGAAGCCGCCGCCCTCACGACGGTCGCCGCCCCGGAAGCCGCCGTCGCGGTCGCCGCCGCGGAAGCCGCCCTCACGCGGAGCGCCGCCCTCACGACGGTCGCCGCCACGGAAACCACCCTCACGGGGAGCGCCCGGACGCGAACCACCACGGTCACCGCCCCGGAAACCACCCTCGCGGTCACCGCCCCGGAAGCCACCCTCACGGGGCGGACCCGACCGGCCACGGTCGCCACCCTGGTAGCCACCCTCACGGCGGTCACCGCCACGGAAACCACCGTCGCGGTCACCACCGCGGAAGCCACCCTCACGCGGAGCGCCCGGACGCGAGCCGCCACGGTCACCGCCCCGGAAACCACCCTCGCGGTCACCACCACGGAAACCACCCTCACGACGGTCGCCGCCGCGGAAGCCGCCCTCACGCGGAGCGCCACCCTCACGACGGTCGCCGCCACGGAAACCACCGTCGCGGTCACCACCGCGGAAGCCACCCTCACGCGGCGCGCCACCCTCACGACGGTCGCCGCCCCGGAAGCCACCCTCACGCGGCGGGCCCGACCGGCCACGGTCGCCACCCTGGTAACCACCCTCACGGCGGTCACCGCCACGGAAACCACCGTCGCGGTCACCACCGCGGAAGCCACCCTCACGCGGGGCACCAGACCGGGCGCCGTCCCGGAAACCACCCTCACGACGCTCACCGCCACGGAAACCACCGTCGCGGTCACCACCGCGGAAGCCACCCTCACGCGGCGCGCCACCCTCACGACGGTCGCCGCCCCGGAAGCCACCCTCACGCGGCGGGCCCGACCGGCCACGGTCGCCACCCTGGTAACCACCCTCACGGCGGTCACCGCCACGGAAACCACCGTCGCGGTCACCACCGCGGAAGCCACCCTCACGCGGGGCACCAGACCGGGCGCCGTCCCGGAAACCACCCTCACGACGCTCACCGCCACGGAAGCCACCATCGCGGTCACCACCCCGGAAGCCACCGTCCCGGTCACCACCCCGGAAGCCACCTTCACGCGGAGCGCCACCCTCACGGCGGTCGCCACCGCGGAAACCGCCCTCGCGGTCACCGCCCCGGAAGCCACCCTCACGCGCCGGGCCCGACCGGCCACGGTCGCCACCCTGGTAATCACCCTCACGACGGTCACCGCCACGGAAACCACCATCGCGGTCACCACCCCGGAAACCACCCTCACGCGGAGCGGCCGAGCGCGAACCGTCCCGGTCACCACCGCGGAAACCACCCTCACGACGGTCGCCACCCCGGAAGCCACCGTCGCGGAAACCACCCTCGCGGCGGTCGCCGCCACGGAAGCCGCCCTCACGCGGGGCGCCCGAGCGCGAACCGTCCCGATCGCCGCCGCGGAAGCCGCCTTCGCGGCGGTCACCACCACGGAAGCCGCCGTCACGCGGAGCGCTGGACCGCGAGCTGTCCCGGTCACCACCACGGGAACCGCCGTCGCGTCCGCCGGCGTATCCGCCCCGGGCGCCGCCAGCGTTGTCCCGGTCACCCCGGTACGGGGGGCGGTCGCGGTCATCACGGCGCGGGCCGCGGTCGCGTCCAGCCGAGCCGTCCGTACGGTCTTCGTGGCGACGGGGACGATCTCCGCCCTGCGGTCCTGAACTCACAGGTACATCCTTCCTGATTGCGCCACCAATGGCGCTACGCAGTCGAGGGCCGACCCGGATGGGGCGGCCCTCGACTGGAAGATTGTCCGGCGGCGTCCTACTCTCCCACACCCTCACGAGTGCAGTACCATCGGCGCTGGAGGGCTTAGCTTCCGGGTTCGGAATGTTACCGGGCGTTTCCCCTCCGCCATGACCGCCGTAACTCTATCGACATGTCAAACAACACCACACTGTGGTCTGTTGTTCGTTTATCGAGAGTTGCACAGTGGACGCGTAGCAGCTTAGTAGTCAAGTCCTCGGCCTATTAGTACCGGTCAACTGAACCCGTTACCGGGCTTACATTTCCGGCCTATCAACCCAGTCGTCTAGCTGGGGGCCTTACCCCACAAAGTGGGTGGGATACCTCATCTTGAAGCAGGCTTCCCGCTTAGATGCTTTCAGCGGTTATCCCTTCCGAACGTAGCTAACCAGCCGTGCCCCTGGCGGGACAACTGGCACACCAGAGGTTCGTCCGTCCCGGTCCTCTCGTACTAGGGACAGCCCTTCTCAAGTATCCTACGCGCACGGCGGATAGGGACCGAACTGTCTCACGACGTTCTAAACCCAGCTCGCGTACCGCTTTAATGGGCGAACAGCCCAACCCTTGGGACCTGCTACAGCCCCAGGATGCGACGAGCCGACATCGAGGTGCCAAACCATCCCGTCGATATGGACTCTTGGGGAAGATCAGCCTGTTATCCCCGGGGTACCTTTTATCCGTTGAGCGACACCGCTTCCACTCGCAAGTGCCGGATCACTAGTCCCGACTTTCGTCCCTGCTCGACCTGTCAGTCTCACAGTCAAGCTCCCTTGTGTACTTGCACTCAACACCTGATTGCCAACCAGGCTGAGGGAACCTTTGGGCGCCTCCGTTACCTTTTAGGAGGCAACCGCCCCAGTTAAACTACCCACCAGACACTGTCCCTGAACCGGATAACGGTCCGAAGTTAGATACCCAAATCAACCAGAGTGGTATTTCAAGATTGCCTCCACCCATACTGGCGTATAGGTTTCACCGGCTCCCACCTATCCTACACAAGCTAATTCGAGTACCAATGTCAAGCTATAGTAAAGGTCCCGGGGTCTTTCCGTCCTGCCGCGCGTAACGAGCATCTTTACTCGTACTGCAATTTCGCCGGGCCTGTGGTTGAGACAGTGGGGAAGTCGTTACGCCATTCGTGCAGGTCGGAACTTACCCGACAAGGAATTTCGCTACCTTAGGATGGTTATAGTTACCACCGCCGTTTACTGGCGCTTAAGTTCTCCGCTTCGCCCCGAAGAGCTAACAGGTCCCCTTAACGTTCCAGCACCGGGCAGGCGTCAGTCCATATACATCGAATTACTTCTTCGCATGGACCTGTGTTTTTAGTAAACAGTCGCTTCCCCCTGCTCTCTGCGGCCATACAACGCTCCACCCGCGCGGGGCTTCACGTCTCCGGCCCCCCTTCTCCCTAAGTTACGGGGGCAATTTGCCGAGTTCCTTAACCACAGTTCGCCCGATCGCCTCGGTATTCTCTACCTGACCACCTGTGTCGGTTTGGGGTACGGGCCGCTAAGAACTCGCTAGAGGCTTTTCTCGGCAGCATAGGATCACTGACTTCACCTGAATCGGCTCGGCATCACGTCTCAGCCTCATGTGTTGCGGATTTGCCTACAACACGGCCTACACGCTTACCCCGGCACAACCACCGGCCGGGCTCAGCTACCTTCCTGCGTCACCCCATCGCTTGACTACTACCCATCAGGTTCCCACGCTCCCCAACATCCGTCCGAAGACATCAGCCAGCTCGGGTGGTTAGCACAACGAGGTTCATCAGGGACGCTCTTTCGCGGGTACGGGAATATCAACCCGTTGTCCATCGACTACGCCTCTCGGCCTCGCCTTAGGTCCCGACTCACCCAGGGCGGATTAGCCTGGCCCTGGAACCCTTGGTCATCCGGCGGAAGGGTTTCTCACCCTTCTTTCGCTACTCATGCCTGCATTCTCACTCGTGCCGCGTCCACAACTGGGTCACCCCGCTGCTTCACTCGCGGCACGACGCTCCCCTACCCATCCACACACCTGCACAAGGAATCACGTCCAAGCGAGGTTAAAATGTGAATGCCACAGCTTCGGCGGTGTGCTTGAGCCCCGCTACATTGTCGGCGCGGAACCACTTGACCAGTGAGCTATTACGCACTCTTTAAAGGGTGGCTGCTTCTAAGCCAACCTCCTGGTTGTCTATGCGACCCCACATCCTTTTCCACTTAGCACACGCTTAGGGGCCTTAGCTGGTGATCTGGGCTGTTTCCCTCTCGACTACGAAGCTTATCCCCCGCAGTCTCACTGCCGCGCTCTCACTTACCGGCATTCGGAGTTTGGCTGATTTCGGTAAGCTTGTGGGCCCCCTAGACCATCCAGTGCTCTACCTCCGGCAAGAAACACGCGACGCTGCACCTAAATGCATTTCGGGGAGAACCAGCTATCACGGAGTTTGATTGGCCTTTCACCCCTAACCACAGGTCATCCCCCAACTTTTCAACGTTGGTGGGTTCGGCCCTCCACGCGGTCTTACCCGCGCTTCAGCCTGCCCATGGCTAGATCACTCCGCTTCGGGTCTAGGACACGCGACTGAATCGCCCTATTCAGACTCGCTTTCGCTACGGCTCCCCCACACGGGTTAACCTCGCCACATGCCACTAACTCGCAGGCTCATTCTTCAAAAGGCACGCCGTCACCCCGCAAGGCTCCGACGGATTGTAGGCGAACGGTTTCAGGTACTATTTCACTCCCCTCCCGGGGTACTTT
>NZ_JARUBD010000001.1:2620000-6732694 GCF_029626045.1 Micromonospora sp. WMMD710
TGCCAAAGGAATCCCAACCAGCCAAACCGAAGCCTGACCAGTCCGGGGTATAAATCATAATTGGCACTGGCTTTACAAGCACCCTGTTGAGTTCTCAAAGAACAACCACACACCGATCAGAAGCCCCACATTCCGTGGAACCCGTTTCGGGGCTTTTCCGCTCTGCGTCCCGGCGCTTTCCAGCGCCAGGCACTTTCACTACGTTACCCGCTCGTTTCCGCTGTGTCAAACCGGTGTTTCGCGGTTCGTCATGCTTCATCCGGTAATGCGGGCACCATGTCTCGACCGGCTCACGCCGCTCTCGTCACGGATTTGGCAGGCCGGCCGTCGCGGTTTCCCGCGAGCTCGCCCGGTGCCCTGCCGATTGCCAACCATACCCGGTCGGTTTCGCCGCACCAAATCCGCCTCGCGGCGTTTCTGGTGGCACCTCCCGGTCCGGGGTCCGGTGGGCAAGCCGCCCGACCCCGAGGCCTTCGCCGCGCTCCGGCCGCTTTCGGCTTTCGCCTGTTTCGTCCGTTCCGCGCTGGCAGAGAGAAAGTTACGCGTCCGGCGGAGTGATCGTCAAATCCGCCGGACGCGTCCCCCGTCACATTGTCGACGGTTGGCTATTCACCCAGCTCAACGCCCGCAAACGAGCGCTTGCCCCGGCGCAGCACCAGGTATCGCCCGTGCAGCAGATCGGCCGGGGACACCGTCGCGTCGACCTCGGTCACCCGGTCGTTGTTGACGTACGCGCCGCCTTCGGCGATCACCCGACGCGCCTCCTTGAGGCCGGTCGCGAGCCCGGAGTCCCGCAGGAGCCCGGCCACGTCGGGCAGCTCGCCGGTGAGGCGGACCAGGCCCGCCTCGGTCAGGGCGGCGCGCAGCGTCTCCGGGGCCAGCTCGTCGAGCGAACCCCTGCCGAACAACGCCTGGCTGGCGGCGACCGCCTGCCGGGCCTCCTCGGGGCCGTGCACCAACGTGGTGAGCTCCTCGGCGAGCGCCCGCTGGGCCAGCCGGGCGGCCGGCCGCTCGGCGGTGGCCTTCGCCAGCTCCTCCAGCTCGTCGCGGCTACGGAAGCTGAAGTACCGCAGGTAGCGGTCGACCTCCCGGTCGTCCACGTTGAGCCAGAACTGGTAGAACGCGTACGGGCTGGTCATCGTGGGGTCGAGCCAGACGGCGCCGCCCTCGCTCTTGCCGAACTTCGTACCGTCGGCCTTGGTGACCAGAGGCGTGGTGAACGCCTGCACCGGCCCCGCGCCTCGCCGGCGGACGTAGTCGACGCCGGCGGTGATGTTGCCCCACTGGTCGGAGCCACCGAACTGGAGCTGACAGCCGTGCCGACGGTGCAGCTCGAAGAAGTCGTTGGCCTGCAACAGCTGGTAGCTGAACTCGGTGTAGCTGATGCCCGTCTCCAGCCGGGCCCGCACCACCTCCCGGGCCAGCATCTTGTTGACCGGGAAGTGCTTGCCCACGTCGCGGAGGAACTCGATGATCGACATCTCGCCGGTCCACTCGAGGTTGTTGACCAGCTGGGCCGCGTTCTCACCGGTGTACGACACGAAGGGCGCGAGCTGGTCACGGATGCGGCTGACCCAGCCGGCGATCACGTCGGGCGGGTTGAGCGTCCGTTCGGCGCTCTCCTTCGGGTCACCGATCTGCCCGGTCGCCCCGCCGACCAGCAGCAACGGGCGGTGGCCGGCGAGTTGCAGCCGGCGGGCCATGAGGACCTGCATGAGGTTGCCGACGTGCAGGCTCGGCGCGGTCGGGTCGAAACCCACGTAATAGGTGGCGGCGCTCCCACCGTCGAGCAGCTCGCGCAGCTCGTCGAGGCCGGTCGAGTCCTGGATCAGGCCACGCCAGAGCAGGTCGTCGGTCAGGGAGTCCCGCCCGGGCGGCGGGGGGCTGCTGTCGGTCACGGTCACCGATTCTCCCCCATCGCCGGTGCCGACCCGTACCGGGTTTGGCGCAACCCGCCCCGGTTAGGCTTGCGCCCCGTTGATCGAGGAGGGTTTCGCCGTGGAGATGCCGGATCTGACGGGTGGGTTCGTCGCCCTGCTCGGCCTGACGTTCGAGGAGGCGACCGCCGACCGGGTGGTCATCACGTGGCGGGTCCGCCCGGAGCTGCACCAGCCGTTCGGCATCCAGCACGGCGGGGTGTACTGCTCGGTGGTGGAGACCGCGGCCAGCGTGGGTGGTTCGCTCTGGCTGGCCGACCGGGGAACGGTCGTCGGGGTGTCGAACCAGACCGACTTCCTGCGGGCCGTCCGCGACGGCGAGCTGAGCGCGGTTGGCACTCCGGTGCACCGGGGGCGCAGCCAGCAGCTCTGGCAGGTGGAGATCACCGACGCCGACGAGCGGCTGGTCGCCCGCGGACAGGTGCGTCTGCAGAACCTCTCCCGCGACTGAGCGGGCGACACCCGAGGGTCAGCTACGGGCGTCGTCCAGCACCGGCTCGACGTCGGGCTCGGCCTCCGCCTCGTCGGGCACCCGGCTCAGCCGTACCTCCGTGATGGCCCGGTGGTCGATGCCGGTGACCATCAGCTCCCAGCCGTCCAGGGTCACGTCCTCCCCGGCGACGGTGGGGATGTGCCCGAGGCGGGCCAGCACCAGCCCGGCGACGGTGGTGTAGTCGCCGGCCGGGCGCGAGGGCAGCTCGACGCCGATGTCCGGCAGGTCGTGCACCGGGAAGGTGCCGGGCAGCACCATCGCGCCGTCCGGCTCGCGACGCACCGAGCTCACGTCCCGGTCGGTCTCGTCGTAGATCTCCCCGACGATCTCCTCCAGGATGTCCTCCAGAGTCACGATGCCGTCGACGGCGCCGCGTTCGTCCACGACCAGCGCGATGTGCTGGCGCTCGGCCTTGAACTGGCGCAGCGCGTCCACCACCGGCAGGGAGTCAGGCAGCAGCATCGGCGGGCGGGCGATCTCGTCGACCGGCCGGTCGTCGGGCACGCCCACCAGGTCACGCAGGTGGATCACACCGGCGGTGTCGTCCAGGCCGCCGTGGCGCACCACCGGCGCCCGGGAGTGCCCGGTGGCGGCCAGCACGAGCCGCGCGGCCTCCGCGGTGGTCCCGCTGTCGAGCGTGAAGACCTGCAACCGGGGTACGAGCACAGCCCGCAACCGCCGGTCGGCGATCTCCACGGCGCCGGCGATGATGGTGCGCTGCTCCTTGGTGAAGCCGTGGTTGCCGGCGACGATGTCGCGCAGCTCGTCCGGGCCGATCTCCTCCGGCTGGTGCTTGGGGTTCAGCCCGACCAGGCGGACGACCAGGTCACTGGTGGCGCCGAGCGCCCAGACGGCCGGGCGGGTGAGGCTGGCGAGCAGGTCGAGCGGGCGGGCCACCAGCAGCGCCCACCGCTCGGCGGACTGCATGGCGATCCGCTTGGGGGCCAGTTCGCCGAAGACCAGGGTGACGAAGGTCAACGCGAGGGTGACCACCACGATGGCCACCGTCTCGGCGGCGTTCCCGAACACCCCGAGCAGCGGCACGAGAGGTTTGGCCAGGGAGACCGCCGCCGCGGCGGAGGCCAGGAAGCCGGCCAGGGTGATGCCGATCTGGATGGTGGCGAGGAAGCGGTTCGGGTCCTTGGCGAGCCGGGCCAGCACCCGTCCGGCCCGGCTGGTGCGTTCCAACCGTTGGATCTGGCTGTCCCGCAGCGACACCAACGCCATCTCACTGCCGGCGAAGAGCGCGTTGATGACGACCAGGATTCCGACCAGGGCCAGTTGGCTCCCGTAGCTCTGCACGCCCGGTTCGCTCCCTCTGCGGTGGTGGCGCCGGCCGGTACGCGCGGCGCCCGCCGGTCGGCTGGCCCGCCCGGCGTACGCGCTTCTGTGCCCCGTACGGCGTCGACCGAATCCTGCCGGGGTGACGCTACGCCGGATCGGTGGTCGCCGGCGCGGGCAGGTCGAGGACGTACGAGCCGCCCTCGGGGCGGAACCCGAGCCGGTGGTAGTAGGGGGCGACCATGCCGGGTGGGCTGACGACCCGGTGGAAGCCGCGTCCGGTGAAGAGGCGGCTGCGCCGGTAGACGAACTCGCCGGGGGTGAAGTCGCGGAACTTCGGGGTGACGTAGTCCAGGTCGATCTGGGCGACCCCGCGCGGCTCGGCGTGCGAGAGCACCACCCCGACGACCTCGTCGGCCGTGACCACCAGGAAGGCGGATCGGTCGGCGGTGTCCGACGCCCATCGGAAGTCGGGGTTGAAGCGGCTGATGTCCGGAGCGTGCACCCGCAGGGTGTGCGCCAGGAACTGGTCATCGACGCCGACCTCGACCACCTGGTAGGTCTTCTCGTCGTGCCGGGTGGCGAGCATGCCGCGCAGATACCAGATGTTGATCACCGCGAGCACGATGTTGAGCCCGACCATGGGCCAGACCGCGAGCGCGGCGTTGTAGCCGATCAGGACGACGCAGCCGACGAGGTTGATCGCGCGCAGCCGCAGAACGCGCGACTGCAGCAGCGACCAGACCAGCACCGCGGAGCCGGCCCAGCCGACGAGATCCAACCAGTTCACCCCGCGAGACTAGTGCCCGCCCAGGTCAGGGGCGTCGGCGGGCAGCTCCAGCAGCCACTCCTGCACGTCGGCGCCGCGGCCGTTGGCGTACCCCGAATCCTCGCCGACCACGACGAACCCGCACTTGCGCAGCACCGCGAGGGAGGCGGCGTTGTCCTTGGCGGCGCGGGCGTGCACGGGCCGGGGCAGCTCGCGCAGCAGGGCGGTCAGGGCCGCGGTGGCGTGACCGCGGCCCCAGCGGGCCGGGTCGATCCAGTAGCTGACCTCGGTCTGCTCGTCGACCGGGAAGGAGCTGACGTAGCCGACCACCTCGCCGTCGACCTCGATGGTGCGGACCAGGTTCGCCGGGTTGGTGAGCACCCGCGCCCAGTGCCGGGCGAACTCGCGGTGGTCGGACGGGTCCTTGGCGACGAAGGCGGCCATCCGGTTGGCCTCCGGGTCCTGCTGATGCAGGAAGAACTCCACGAGGTCGTCCTCGCGCACCGGGCGGAGCAGCACGTCGGAAGTCATCGCGTGAGGGTACGTCCCGGCTGTGACAACGCGGGACCTCCGGCCCGCCGACCGTGGCGTCCGGCCCTGCCGACAGCACCCCGACACATCGGTACGAACAGACGGAGAGGTCCGTGCGGCGCACCGCGGCGCGTACCGGCAAATGCCGGCCTTGTACGGCGGCTGCGCCGACAATGACCTGACCGACCCAGGGAGTGCCGATGAACCGACCTGTCGTGGTGGGTGTCGACGGATCGCCGTCCAGCCTCGTCGCCGCCGAACACGCGGCCCACGCCGCCCTGCTCCGGTCGCGCCCGTTGCTGCTGGTGCACGGCTACCTGCACCCGCTCGGCTACGGCGTGCCGCTCAACCCGTACGACCTCGGGGTGCCGGCGCCCTCCGAGGAGGCGCAGAAGATGTTGGAACGCGCCGCGGCCGACCTCAGCGACCGCTGGCCCGGCCTCACCGTCGAGGTACGCCAGGTCGCCGGCGGCCCCGGCGCCACCTTGGTCGAAGAGTCCCGCCGGGCCGACCTCGTCGTCATGGGCAGCCGTGGGCTGGGCGGGTTCGCCGGGTTGCTGCTCGGCTCGGTGGGCGCGCAGGTCGCCGCGCACGCGCACTGCCCCGTGCTGGTGGTCCGCCCGGCCGAGCAGCCCATCGGCGTGGACGCACCCGTGCTGGTCGGTGTGGACGGGTCAGAGTCGTCCCGGCTCGCCGCGGAGCAGGGCGCGCACGAGGCCGCGCTACGCGCCGTGCCGCTGGTGCTGGTGCACGTCGGCCCACCGGACACCGACCGGCCGGTGCCGGAGGAGATCGAGGAGTCGCAGGCCGCGTACCAGGCCGAGGCGGTGCGGTTGCTCGCCGACGCGTCCGCCGCCGTCCGGGCCGAGCATGCCGGCCTGGTGGTACGGGAACATCCGGTTCGTGGGGTCGGCCCGGCCCAGGCGCTCATCGAGGCCAGCGGTACGGCGTCGCTGCTGGTCGTCGGCACCCGGGGCCGGGCCGGATTCGCCGGGCTGCTGCTCGGCTCGGTCAGTCAGGCCGTCATCCACCACGCACACTGCCCGGTGCTGGTCGCCCACCCGGTCAGCTGACCGGGGTGTCGCCGCCGCGGCCGAGCATCTGCAGGAAGTCGGTGGTGAGGGCGAACGGGTCGGCGGGACCGCTGGCCGGCGGCCGACGCTCGACCTGGTCGGCCAGCTCCCCGGCGGCGCGCCGGATCCGACCCCGCAACGCGCCGTCGGCGGTGCCGTCCGACCAGTCCTCGGGTGCGGCGAAGACCGCGGTGGGGACCACCACCGCCCGCAGGTAGCTGAACATCGGGCGGGCGGCGTGCTCCAGGGCCAGGGAGTGCCGGGCGGTGCCGCCGGTGGCCCCGATCAGCACCGGCCGGTCGACCAGCGACCCCGAGTCCAGCACGTCGAAGAAGGACTTGAACAGCCCGTTGTACGACGCGCTGAAGATCGGCGTGACGGCGATGATGCCGTCCGCCCCGGTCACCGCGTCGATGGCCTCCTTCAGCGCGGTCGGCGGGAACCCGGTGAGCATGTTGTTCACCACGTCGTGGGCGTACTCCCGCAGGTCGACGACGTGCAGCTCCACCTCGTGGCCCCGCCGGGCCAGCTCGTCGCGGGTCGCCCCGGCGAGCTGGTCGGCGAGCAGCCGGGTCGACGAGGGCTGACTCAGCCCCGCCGAGACCACGGCCAGGGTGCGGCGGGTCATCGGGTCGCCCCCTCCGGTGCCCTGCCCGTCACGTCGTCCACGGCGTGCACGGTGCTGTCCTTGGCACCGCCGGCGGCGGCGACCAGCGAGGCGTGGGTGGGCGCCTGCGGCACGTGCGCGGGGCGCAGCGACTCGAACTCCTTGCGCAGCACCGGCACGACCTCCTCGCCGAGCAGGTCGAGCTGCTCCAGCACGGTCTTCAGGGGCAGCCCCGCGTGGTCGATCAGGAACAGCTGGCGCTGGTAGTCACCGACGTACTCGCGGAAGCCGAGCGTGCGGTCGATGACCTGCTGCGGGCTGCCCACGGTCAGCGGCGTCTCCCGGGTGAACTCCTCCATCGACGGCCCGTGGCCGTAGACCGGGGCGTTGTCGAAGTACGGCCGGAACTCCCGGATCGCGTCCTGCGAGTTGCGCCGCATGAACACCTGCCCACCGAGGCCGACGATGGCCTGGTCGGCGGTGCCGTGGCCGTAGTGCGCGTACCGCTCGCGGTAGAGGCCGACCATCCGCTGGGTGTGCTCCTTGGGCCAGAAGATGTGGTTGGCGAAGAAGCCGTCACCGTAGTAGGCGGCCTGCTCGGCGATCTCCGGGCTGCGGATGGAGCCGTGCCAGACGAACGGGGGCACCCCGTCGAGCGGGCGCGGCGTCGAGGTGAACGACTGCAGCGGGGTGCGGTACTTGCCCTTCCAGTCGACCACGTCCTCGCTCCACAGCCGGTGCAGCAGGTCGTAGTTCTCGATCGCGAGGGGGATGCCGGCGCGGATGTCCTTGCCGAACCACGGGTACACCGGGCCGGTGTTGCCGCGGCCCATCATGAGGTCCACCCGGCCGTCGGACAGGTGCTGGAGCATCGCGTAGTCCTCGGCGATCTTCACCGGGTCGTTGGTGGTGATCAGCGTGGTCGAGGTGGACAGCAGCAGCCGCTCGGTGCGTGCCGCGATGTGGCCGAGCATGGTGGTCGGCGACGACGGCACGAACGGTGGGTTGTGGTGCTCGCCCGCGGCGAAGACGTCCAGGCCGACCTCCTCGGCCTTCAACGCGATGGTGACCATCGCCTTGATCCGCTCATGCTCGGTCGGCTCCCGACCGGTGGTCGGGTCGACCGTGACGTCGCCGACGGTGAAGACTCCGAACTGCATGACCAGCTCCTCGCGTGTCAACCGGGTGCCGCCCTGGTACCCGGACGCAGCTCACAACTTATTTGACGACGCAACTATTCCGTGGGCGGCGTATCTCGGAGTGGCACCGGTCACGCCCGATAACCGGACATCCGGCGGGTTATCGGGCCTCCGCGGTCGGCTCAGCCGCCCGCCACCGACGGCAGGACCTGCACCTCGGCGCCCACACCGACCGGCGTCGCCAGCCCGCCCGAGTGCCGGCAGTCCTCGCCGTCGACGTAGACGTTGACGTAGCGACGAAGCTCGCCGCGCTCGTCGCGGAGCCGCCGGGCCAGCCGCGGATGCGCAACGGCCAGCTCGTCGAGGACCGCCCGCAGCGTGCCGACGGCGGAGACGCTCAGCCGGCTGGCACCACCGGCGTCGCCCCGCAGCGGGCCGGGCAGCAGCACGGTGACCACGTCAGACCGCCGCGGCGCGGACGCAGAGCACGTCGGGCAGGTGCGCGGCCACCAGCGACCAGGAGTCGCCCTCGTCGCGGCTCGCGTAGACCTCGCCGGAGCGGGTGCCGAAGTAGACCCCGCCCGGGGTGGAGTCGTCGGCGCACATCGCGTCGCGCAGCACCGCCGGGTAGAAAGGACCCTCGGGCAGCCCCACCGACAGCGACTCCCACTTGCCGCCGGCGTCGGCGGAGCGGAACACCCGGCAGCGGTGGTCGGCAGGGAACCTCTCGCCGTCGGCCACCAGCGGAAACGCCCACACCATGCCGGCCCGCGAGGGGTGGGCGACCATCGGGAACCCGAAGTCGCTGGGCAGCCCGTCGGCGATCGAGGACCAGGTGCGGCCGTCGTCGTCGGAGCGGTAGACGCCGTGGTGGTTCTGCGCGTACAGCCGGTCCGGGTTGCCGGAGTCGCGGGCGACCTTGTGCACGCACTGGCCGAACTCCGGCCACTCGTCGGGCAGGAAGTAGGCGCGGATGCCGGTGTTGCCCGGTGCCCAACTCGCCCCCGCGTCCTCCGAGCGGTAGACGCCACCGGTGGACATCGCGACCAGCACGCGGGCCGGGTCGTGCGGGTGGGGCAGCACGGTGTGCACGGCCTGGCCGCCGAACCCGGCCTCCCACCGCGGGCGGTGCGGGTGGTCCCAGAGCGAGCGGACCAGTTCGAAGCTCCGGCCACCGTCGGTGGAACGGAACAGCGCCGAGGGCTCGGTGCCGGCCCAGACGACGTCCGGCTCGTCCGGGCCGGCCGGCGTCAACTGCCAGACCCGCCCGAGGCTCGCCCCGGTGTCGGCCGGAAACGCGACCGGCGCCTGGTCGGGCTCGTCCCACGAGGCGCCGAGGTCGTCACTGGTGGCGACGCTGGGCCCGAAGTGGGAACTGGTCATCCCCACGAGCAGTCGCGGCGTGGCACGCCGGGTGTCGACCGCGACCGCGTAGACACCGGTCATCGGGAAGTGCGGGCCGGTGATCTCCCAGCTGCGCCGGTCGTCGGCGCTGGTGGCGAGAAACAACCCCTTGGCCGTACCAATCGCGAGCAGCGTCGCCATGACGTCCTCCGAACCGTCGGTGAGCAGGTGCGGTGATTATGGCCACTCCCCCCGACAGACGTCGCCGCGCACACGCCGGGCGCCGCGATCAGCGCCGGACGCGGGGGACGTGCCGGCGGTACGCGCTGACCGTCGGATCGCCGTCGAGCCAGAACCGCCAGGGCAGGTCGTGCGCGCCGGTCACGCCGACCCGAGGACCCGCCACCACCGCCTCCGGCGGCACCGGCCGGGCCGGCGGGCGCAACCGGACCGGGCCGTCGCCGAGCAGGTACCCGCCGTACGCCGCGCGGTCGATGCCGAGCGTGGCGCAAAGCCGGGCCGGCCCCCGGGCCAGATCCACGTCCCGCCGGATGGCCGGTCGGCGCTCCCGTGCGGTGGCCAGCCCGTCGACGACCTCACCGGCGCGCAGCAACACGGCGGCGGCCTCTCCCTCGGCCCCGGTGACCACGTTCATGCACCAGTGCATGCCGTAGGTGAAGTAGACGTAGGCGTGCCCGGCGGGGCCGAACATCACGGCGTTGCGCGGGGTGCGGCCCCGGTGGGCGTGCGAGGCCGGATCGCCAGCCGTGCCCGCGTACGCCTCGGCCTCGGTGATCCGGACAGTGACCCCGCCGGCGTGCAGCCGGCAGCCCAGCAGGCCCCGCGCGGCCGGCAGCGGTGGGCCGGCGAGCAGGTCAGCCAACGCCGCCAGGCCGGCGTCGGCGCCGCGGTCGTTCGGCGCGAGCTCCATGTCCCGAACGGTACCCAGCCCTGCACCCGGCCATTCCGCTGACGGATCGCACCGGCCACCCGTGCTGCCTCCAGCGTTCACCAGTTGGACGTCCACGCGGCGAAACGCGTCCGGTGGTCCAGGGGTGTATCCGGTGTCGTCGCACGGCGCGGCGGCACATTCGAAGAGGAGCCATCATGACCGTACGAAGCATCCGTCGGCCCCTGGTCACCATCGGCCTGATCGCTGCCGGTGCCACGCTCGCCTTCGCCCCGTCCGCGAGCGCCAACGCCCCGCTGCGGGCGGCTGCCCTGACCGACGGCGCCCCGCTGACCGCTGTCGCACTCGGGGGCACTGGCAAGATCGACGCCAACGGTGCGGCGGTCTTCGTTCCGGTCAGCCTGACCTGTTCGCAGCCGACGCAGGTCGACCTGACGGTGAAGGTCGCCCAGGCGATCGGGGAGTCGGTGCGGACCGGCACGACCACCCGGAAGGTGCCCTGCGACGCGACCACCCAGAAGGTGCGGATCGCGGTGACCGCGATCGAGCTCCCGTTCGCTCCCGGCGTGGCGTTCGGCGTCGTGACCGGCAACTCCTGCGACGCGCTGTGCAACTCCCTCACCGCGAGCACAGCTTCCAGCTGGCGCTCTGAATCGTGGCGTGGCGGCACGGCACACCCGTGCTGCCACGCTTCAACGAAATGTTGACAAGCATCCGTTGATGCGCTTTGCTCGGACCATGACCACGGAGGACCTGTTCAACCCGCCGGACCCGGCCCGGGCCCGCGCGCACCGCACCCACGAGGCGCTGCAACGGATCAGCGAGCGGCACGCCGGCTCCGACGCGCGGCGCGGGCGCTGGGCCCACCCGTACGTGCTGGACCCGTGGGAGGCGGTGGCCCTGGTCACCGCCCTGGCTGCCGGCGGAGCCGAGCGGGAGACCGGGGAGGAGCCGGTCGACGGCGCCGACCTCACCGCCGCGCTGACCCTGCTGCCGCACGTGCGCTCCGAGCTGGACGCGCTGGAGGCGGGCCTGTTGACGCTGGCCCGCGACCGGGGGCTGACCTGGCAGTCCATCGCGTACGGGCTGGGGCTGGGCAGCGCCCAGGCGGCCCGACAGCGCTACGAACGGGTCGCCGCCCGCTCGGCCGAGCAGGCTGACTGACGACCGCGCTCGTCGGTGCACGATCGTGCTCAGACAGGTAAGTAGTGGCCTCAACCTCGGCGGATGCCACAGGATCCTGGATCGAGCACGATCTTGCCCGGCGCGGCGAGGCGGGCTGAGAGTGCGAGCCGGCACCCGGATCGGCACGCCGCGCCTGCGACGGCGCTCGGGCGGGCAGACTGTGCGCACGACGAGGAGGCGACGCATGGAACGCGCGGAGATGCTGGCGTACTGCCTGGCCAAGCCGGGAGCGTGGCTGGACCGGCCATGGGAGGGCGACGAGGTGGTGAAGGTGGGCAGCCGGATCTTCGCGTTCCTCGGCAACGGCGACGGCAGACCCACCGTCGGCATCAAGTGCGGCCCGACCCGCGAGATCGCCGACGAGTGGCTGCACCGCCACCCCGACGACGCCCGGGTGATGGCCTACATCGGCCGGTCCGGGTGGAACACGCTGCGCATGGACGGTGGGATCGACGCCGACGAGCTGACCGAGGCGGTCGACGGGTCGTACGACATGGTGGTGGCGAAGCTACCCAGGCGGGAGCGTCCGGCGGCCTGAACCGGCCGTGGCGCCGGCGGTCCGCGCCGGCGCCACGGTGAGATCAGCGGGGTACGACCCGCTCGGTTGCCCACTCCCGCCAGCCGGCCAGCCGGTCCGCGGCGGCGGCGAGCTGGTCGGCGACCGGGCCGGGGCCGGTCGAGCCGGGGGTGGTCCGGGCCGCGAGAGCCGAGCGGACCGAGAGCACGTCGCGCACCGACGGGTCGAGGTGCTCGCTGACCGCGGCCAGGTCGGCGTCGGAGACGTCCTCCAGCTCGCATTCCCGAGCCGCGCACAGCGCCACCAGCCGACCGGTGATCTCGTGCGCGTCGCGGAACGGCACGTTGCGCCGGACCAGCCAGTCGGCGACCTCGGTGGCGAGGGAGAAACCGACCGGCGCGGCGGCGACGAGCCGGTCCACCCGGACCGTCATCGTGGAGATCATCCCCGCCAGGGCCGGCAGCAGCAGCTCCAGGGTGTCGACCGCGTCGAACGCGGGCTCCTTGTCCTCCTGCATGTCCCGGTCGTAGGTCATCGGCAGGCCCTTGAGCATGGTCAGCACGGTCATCAGGCCGCCGACGAGCCGGCCGGACTTGCCCCGGGCCAGCTCGGCGATGTCCGCGTTCTTCTTCTGCGGCATGATCGACGACCCGGTGGCGAACGCGTCGTCCAGCTCCACCCAGCCGAACTCGTGCGACGTCCAGAGCACCACCTCCTCGCCGAGACGGGACAGGTGCACCCCGATCAGGGCGGTGGTGAAGAGGAACTCCGCCACGAAGTCCCGGTCGGCGACTGCGTCCATCGAGTTGGCGAACGACGTCCGGAAACCCAGCTCCTTGGCGACGGCCACCGGATCCAGTGGAAGCCCGGAACCGGCGAGAGCACCCGCGCCGAGTGGGCTGACCGCGGCCCGGTGGTCCCAGTCGCGCAGCCGTTCCAGGTCACGCAGCAGTGGCTGCACGTGGGCGAGCAGCCAGTGCCCGAAAGTGACCGGCTGGGCGTGCTGCAGGTGCGTCATGCCGGGCGCGGCGGTGTCGATGTGCCGCTCGGCCTGCTCGACCAGCGCCTCGGCCAGTTCCACGAGCCGGCTGGCCACACCCCGCGCGTGGTCGCGCAGGTAGAGCCGCAGGTCGGTGGCGACCTGGTCGTTGCGGGACCGGCCGGCGCGCAGCTTGCCGCCGAGGCTGCCGAGCCGCTCCAGCAGCCCCCGCTCCAACGCGGTGTGCACGTCCTCGTCGTCGATGGTCGGGCGGAACGCCCCGGAGGCGCAGGCCGCCTCCAGGTCGTCGAGCGCGGCCAGGATCCGGCCCAGCTCTTCGGGGTCGAGCAGGCCGGCGCCGGCGAGGACCCGGGCGTGCGCCCGGGAACCGGCGATGTCGTACGGGGCCAGGCGCCAGTCGAACTGGACGCTCACCGACAGGCGGGCGAGCGCCTCGGCGGGGCCGCCGGCGAACCGGCCACCCCACAGGCTCGTCCGGTTGGTGCCGGCGCTGTTCTCGGTGAGGCTCTTGTCGTCCACGCCGCCCATCATTGCTCTGCTCGCCTTTCGCTCGCGACTGCGGGGCTCACTCGCTGCGCTCGCTCACTCCTCGCGCTCGCGCGTGTCACTGTCCGCCACCGCCCAGCCGGGCGTCCCGCGCGGCGGCCATCCGACTCGGCAGGCCCCACAGTTGCACGAAGCCCTTGGCCAGGGACTGGTCGAACGTGTCGCCGGTGTCGTAGGTGGCCAGCCCGAAGTCGTACAGGCTCGCCTCGGAGCGCCGACCGGTGACGGTGACGCGGCCG
The DNA here is from genome assembly GCF_029626045.1 of Micromonospora sp. WMMD710. Taxonomy (NCBI): domain Bacteria; kingdom Bacillati; phylum Actinomycetota; class Actinomycetes; order Micromonosporales; family Micromonosporaceae; genus Micromonospora; species Micromonospora sp. WMMD710. The sequence continues at coordinate 2,633,572 of NZ_JARUBD010000001.1, forward strand.
CCGTGCAGGGTCAGCCGCACCTCACCGCTCACGTACCGCTGCGCGTCGTCGATGAACGCGTCCAGCGAGTCCTTCAACGGGGAGAACCACAGGCCGTCGTACACCAGCTCACCCCAGCGCTGGTCCACGCCCCTCTTGAACCGGGCCAGGTCCCGTTCCACGGTCACCGCCTCCAGCTCCTGGTGGGCGGTGATCAGCGCGATCGCACCGGGCGCCTCGTACACCTCGCGGCTCTTGATTCCGACGAGGCGGTCCTCGACCATGTCGAGCCGGCCGACGCCCTGCGCGCCCGCGCGCCGGTTCAGCTCCAGGATCGCCTGGTACGGGGTGACCGTCTCACCGTCGATCGCCACCGGCACGCCGGCGTCGAAGGTGATCACGACCTCGTCGGCGTCGCGGTCCTGCGCCGGGTCGACGGTGTACGAGTAGATGTCCTCGATCGGGGCGTTCCAGATGTCCTCCAGGAAGCCCGTCTCCACGGCACGACCCCACAGGTTCTGGTCGATGGAGTACGGCGACTTCGCCGACACGTCGATCGGCAGCCCCTTCTCCTCGGCGAAGGCGATCGCCTTGTCCCGCGTCCACGCGAAGTTCCGGGCCGGCGCGATGATCTTCAGGTCGGGGGCGAGCGCGTTCAGGCCCACCTCGAAGCGGACCTGGTCGTTGCCCTTGCCGGTGCAGCCGTGCGAGACGATCGTGCCGCCGTGCTGACGCGCCGCCGCCACCAGGTGCTTGACGATCAGCGGCCGGGACAGCGCCGACACCAGCGGGTAGCGGTCCATGTAGAGGGCGTTGGCCCGGACCGCCGGCAGGCAGTAGTCGGCGGCGAACTCGTCGCGGGCGTCGACCACCTCGGACTCGGCGGCGCCGCAGTCCAGGGCGCGCTGTCGGATGGCGTCGAGGTCCTCGCCGCCCTGCCCGACGTCGACGGCCACCGCGATCACCTCGGCGCCGGTCTGCTCGGCCAGGTAGGGGATGGCGACGGAGGTGTCCAACCCTCCGGAGTACGCCAGAACGACCCGCTCGGTCATGGTGTGGTGTTCCCTTCAACGGTGTCTTCCCGGCGGGCCCAGCCGGCGAGCTTGTCTCCGAGTGCGGCGCCGCCGACGGACTCGCGGGCCACCACCAGGATGGTGTCGTCGCCGGCGATGGTGCCGACGATCTCGGGCAGGCCCGCCCGGTCCAACGCGCTGGCCAGGTACTGGGCTGCGCCCGGCGGGGTACGCAGCACGGCGATGTTGCCGCTGGAGTCCACCCCGTTGAGCAGTTCACGCAGCAGCCGTACCAGCCGGGCCGGTGCGGCCTCGGCGTCGCGCAGCGGCCGGTGGCCGTCCTCGGGGATCAGGTAGACGGCTGGGCCGTCGCCGCCGCGCACCTTGACCGCGCCCAGCTCCTCCAGATCCCGGGAGAGGGTGGCCTGGGTGACGCCGACGCCGTCGGCGGCGAGCAGGTCGGCCAGTTCGGTCTGCGACCGCACGGCCCGGTCCCGGATCAGCTCCACGATCCGGGCGTGCCGGGCGGCGCGGGTCAGCGGGGCGGTCATCGTGGCGTCCCGGTGGCGGCCAGCAGGAACGTCAGCAACGCCTTCTGGGCGTGCAGCCGGTTCTCCGCCTGGTCGAAGACCGCGCTCTGCGGGCCGTCGAGCACCTCGTCGGTGATCTCCTCGCCGCGGTGCGCGGGCAGGCAGTGCAGCACGATCGCGTCCGGTGCGGCCTGACCGAGCAGTTCCTTGTTCACCTGGTACGGCAGGAACGGCGTGACCCGGTCCAGACCGTCGGCCTCCTGGCCCATCGACGTCCACGTGTCGGTGGCCAGCACGTCGGCGTCGCGGGCCGCCTGCGCCGGGTCGGTGAGCACCCGTACCGACCCGCCGGTGTCGGCGGCGATCCGGGCCGCCCGATCCACCACGGCCGCGTCCGGTGCGAAACCGGCCGGCCCGGCGATCCGCACGTGCATCCCGGCCGTCGCGCCGGCCAGTAGGTACGACTGCGCCATGTTGTTCGCGCCGTCGCCCACGTAGGTGAGGGTGCGCCCGGCGGTACCGCCGAACCGCTCCCGGATGGTGAGCAGGTCGGCCAGCAGTTGGCAGGGGTGGAAACCGTCGGTGAGCGCGTTGATCACCGGCACGCTGGCGCCGCCCGCCACCTCGGCGATCCGGTCGTCGCCGTGGGTCCGCAACACGATGGCCGCGACGTAGCGGGACAGCACCCGCCCGGCGTCCGCGAGCGTCTCACCGCGGCCGAAGTGGGTGACCTGGGTGTCCACGACCAGCGGGTGCCCGCCCAGCTCGGCGATCCCGGCGTCGAAGGAGATCCGGGTCCGCAGGCTCTGCTTGTCGAAGAGCACCGCGACCGAGCGGGGGCCTGCGAGGGGCTGGTGACCGAACCGGTCGGCCTTCATCCGCTCCGCCAGGTCGAGCACCGTGGACTGTTCGGCGGGCGAGAGGTCGTCGTCGCGCAGGAAGTGCCGGATCATGCGGTCGTCCCCGTCGTGGTCGTGGTCGTGGTCGTCGGCGTCGGCATCGGCGTCGGCGTCGGCGTCGAGATCGTGGAAGGGTCCGGCCCTCGAAGGGGCGTTTTCCCGCCACGATCCGCGTCGGTTCCGGCGGCGGCCGGGGCTGCCGCGGCCAGGGCGGCGGGGAGAGCGGCGAGGAAGGCGTCCGCCTGGTCCACGCTGAGGATCAGCGGCGGGGCGAGCCGCAGCACACCCGGCTGCACCGGGTTGACCAGGAAGCCGGCCTCCCGCAGTGCCTCGGCGAGGACCGTCGCCACCGGCGCGGTGAGCGTCACGCCGAGCAGCAGCCCGGCACCGCGTACGCCACCGATCAGCGGATGGCCGAGCGCCTCGATCCCGCGACGCAGCCGCTCGCCGACCCGCTTGACGTGATCCAGCAGCCCCTCGTTGGCGATGGTCGCCACCACGGCGAGCGCCGCCGCGCAGCTCACCGGGTTACCGCCGAAGGTGGTGCCGTGCGAGCCGGGAGTGAGCAGGTCGGCGGCCCGGCCGAAGGCCAGCGTGGCACCGATGGGCAGCCCGCCGCCGAGCCCCTTGGCCAGCGTGACCACGTCCGGCTCCACACCCTCGGCCTGGTGCGCGAACCAGTGCCCGGTACGGCCGATGCCGGTCTGCACCTCGTCGAGCACCAGCAGCGCGCCGTGCCGGGCGGTGATCCGCCGCGCCGCGGCCAGATAGCCCGCCGGTGGGACCACCACACCGTTCTCGCCCTGGATCGGCTCCAGGATCACCATGGCGGTCGCGTCGGTCACCGCCGCCTCCAGCGCGGCGACGTCGCCGTACGCGACGTGGGTCACCTCACCCGGCAGCGGGCGGAACGGGTCGGCCTTGGCCGGCTGGCCGGTCAGCGCGAGAGCGCCCATGGTGCGGCCGTGGAAGCCGCCCACGGTGGCGACCACGTGGCTGCGCCCGGTGCGCCGGGACAGCTTGAACGCCGCCTCGTTCGCCTCCGCGCCGGAATTGGCGAAGAAGACCCGGCCGGGCCGGCCGGCGAGGGCCAGCAGCAGCTCGGCCAGGGCGACCGGCGGTTCGGCCACGTAGAGGTTGGAGACGTGCCCGAGGGTGGCGACCTGCTTCGACACGGCGGCCACCACAGCCGGGTGGGCGTGCCCGAGGGCGTTCACCGCGATGCCGCCCACCAGGTCCAGGTACTCCCGGCCGGCGTCGTCGACCACGACGGCACCGGAGCCGGACACCAGGGCCAGCGGCGGCGTGCCGTAGTTGTCCATCATGGTCTGACCCCAACGCTGCACGAGGGCGCTCATGACCCGATCACCATCGTTCCGAACCCTTCCGAGGTGAACACCTCGAGCAACGTGGAGTGCGCCACCCGACCGTCGACGACGTGTGCGGCGGGCACTCCCCCACGCACCGCCCGCAGGCAGGCCTCCATCTTGGGCACCATCCCCGACTCGAGGCTGGGCAACAGCTTGGCCAGGTCGTCCGCGGTGATCTCGGAGACCAGGCTGGTCGTGTCCGGCCAGTCGGCGTACAGGCCGGCCACGTCGGTGAGCACGACGAGCTTGCGCGCCTCCAACGCGATGGCCAGCGCCGCCGCGGCGGTGTCCGCGTTGAGATTGTGCAGGACACCGTCGGCGTCCGGCGCGACCGTGGAGATCACCGGAATCCGGCCGGCATCGATCAGGTCGGTCACCGCCGACACGTCGACCGACTCGACGTCGCCGACCTGGCCGACGTCCACGGGTTGCCCGTCCACGTACGCCGGGCGGCGCACCGCGGTGAACAGCCGGGCGTCCTCGCCGGAGAGACCGACGGCGAACGGGCCGTGCGAGTTGATCAACCCGACCAGTTCCCGGCCCACCTGCCCGACCAGCACCATCCGGACCACGTCCATCGCCTCGGCGGTGGTCACCCGCAGACCGCCCCGGAACTCGCTGGCAATGCCGAGCCGGCCCAGCATGGCCGAGATCTGCGGGCCACCGCCGTGCACCACCACGGGCTTGAGACCGGCGTAGCGCAGAAAGACCATGTCGGCGGCGAACGCCCGCTGCAACTCCGGGTCGGTCATGGCGTTGCCGCCGTACTTGACCACCACCGTGGAGCCGGAGAAACGCGCCAGCCACGGCAACGCCTCGATCAGTGTCTCGGCCTTGACCTGGGCACGGCTGAGATCGGTGCTGAGGCTCATGTCGAATACGCCGAGTTCTCGTGCACGTACGCGTGAGACAGGTCGTTGGTCCAGATCGTCGCGGCCGAGCCGCCGGCGTGCAGATCGATCCGGATGGTCACGTCCCGCCCGGCGAGGTCGACCTTCGACCGGTCCTCGGCGGCCGCGCCACCCCGACACACCCACACCCCGTTGACCGCCACATCCACCTCGTCCGGCTCGAACGCGGCAGCCGTGGTGCCGACCGCGGCGAGGATCCGGCCCCAGTTCGGGTCGTTGCCGAACAACGCGGTCTTGACCAGGTTGTTGCGGGCGACCGCGCGGCCCACCTCGACGGCGTCGTCCTCGTCGGCGGCGCCGACCACGTCGATGGCGATCTGCTTGGTGGCGCCCTCGGCGTCGGCGACCAACTGCTGGGCCAGGTCGTGACAGGCAACGGTGACCGCGGCGGCCAACTCGGCCGGGGTCGGCTCGATGCCGCTCGCGCCACTGGACAGCAGCAGCACCGTGTCGTTGGTGGACATGCAGCCGTCGGAGTCGACCCGGTCGAAGCTCACCCGGGTCGCCGCGCGCAGCGCCTCGTCCAACGCGGCCGGCCCGGCCACCGCGTCCGTGGTCAGCACGCAGAGCATGGTGGCCATCCCCGGCGCGAGCATCCCGGCGCCCTTGGCCATGCCGCCGACCGTCCAGCCGCTGCCCCGAGCCACCGTGGTCTTCGGCCGGGTGTCGGTGGTCATGATGGCCTCGGCGGCCGCCTGACCGCCGTCGCGGGAGAGCCCCCGGATCGCCGAGCGGACCCCGGGCAGCAGCTTCGGCATCGGCAGCCGCTCACCGATCAGGCCGGTGGAGCAGACCGCCACCTCACCGGCACCGAGGATCAGCCGCGGGCTTACCGAGGTCAACGCGGCGGCCGTGTGCTCGGCGGTGGCGTGCGTGTCCTGGAATCCGGCCGGGCCGGTGCACGCGTTGGCGCCACCGGAGTTGAGCACCACCGCGCGGACCACACCACCCTGCACGACCTGCTGCGTCCAGAGCACCGGCGCGGCCTTGACGCGGTTGGTGGTGAAGACACCGGCGACACCGGCGTCCGGGCCGTCGTTGACCACCAGCGCGACGTCCGCGCCGCCACTGGTCTTCAGCCCGGCGGCCACCCCGGCCGCCCGGAACCCCCGAGGGGTGGTGACGCTCATGGTGCGACTCCCCAGCTGGACAGGCCCGTCGTCTCCGGCAGGCCGACCATGAGATTGGCGTTCTGGACGGCCTGCCCGGCCGCGCCCTTGCCCAGGTTGTCCAACGCGCTGAGCACGATCAGCCGACCCGAGTCGACGTCGACGGTGGCCTGCAGGTGACACGAGTTGGAGCCCAGCGTGGCGGCCGTGTGCGGCCAGCGGCCCTCCGGCAGCACGTGCACGAACGGCGCGTCCGCGTACGCCTGCGCCAGCACCTCCTGCGGGTCGACGCCACGCGCCGGCCGCGCGGTGACCGTGGCCAGGATGCCGCGTGGCATCGGCGCGAGGACCGGGGTGAACGACAGGCCGGTCGCCCCGGTGGCCTGCTTGATCTCCGGCACGTGCTGGTGGGTGCCGACCCGGTACGGCGACAGGTCGCCCATCACCTCGCTGGCCAGCAGGTGCGCCTTGGTCGATCGGCCGGCGCCGGACGTGCCGGAGGCGGCCACCACCACCACGTCGGCGGGGTCCGCCGCGCCGGCCGCGATCAGCGGCGCGAGCGCCAGGGTGATCGCCGCCGCGTAGCAGCCGGTGTTCGCCACCCGGGTCGAGTTGGCGATCAGCTCCCGCTGGCCGGGCAGCTCGGGCAGGCCGTAGGTCCACTGCCCGGCGTGGGTGCCGCCGTAGTACTGCGCCCAGGCGTACGGGTCGGCGAGCCGGTGGTCGGCGCCCAGGTCGACGATGCGCACGTTGGGCGCGAGGTGGGCCGCGAGGGCCGCCGACTCGCCGTGCGGCAGGGCCAGGAAGACCAGGTCGGCGTCGGCGAGGGTGGACGGGTCGGTCCCACCGAGCACCAGGTCGAGCCCGGTGAGCTGCGGATGGACCACGTCGACGCGGTGCCCGGCCTGGCTGTGGGCGGTGGCGGCCACCAGCTCGAACTCCGGGTGCCCGGCGACCAGGCGCAGCAGCTCGCCCCCGGCGTAGCCGCTCGCACCGGCAACCGCGACTCGGATCCCCATACTCACCTCCGCATGACTATGCAGAGGAGATTAACAAGGACGACTCGCGAGTGCAAGTTCATGCAGCATGATGCATGGTAATGAACAGGTTGACCGCATCGCGATGCGTCCCCAAAGCCGGCGATCGTTGAGCTTATGCAGGTCATCGATGGCGTCATGGAGAAGACTGGCCAGGTAGAGGAGCAGGCTGACCGAATTGCCGTACTCGCTGACGAGAGCGAGCTTCGCCCCGGCCGCAGGGCCAGGGCCGAGCCAGATCGGGCGCAGCGGGGTGTGCTCCCGGCGCGTTCGTCCAGGTCGTGCAGCCAATCCGTGATCGCGGCGAACGACGCCCCGGCCATGACGGCGCAGACCGCCACCGCCAGCAGCGCGGTCAGCGGGTAACGCACGCCCCATGGAACGCGTGGATCAGGAACGGCGGCGAGCGCGTGCAGCAGCCCGCCGCGCGTCCGAACCGGGTGACCCGTCTCATCCAGTTCCTGTCCACAGCGTCGAACTAGCATAGTTAGAATTCGACCTAGAGAATGGATGAAACGTGTTGTCACGTCGGGGTTCTAGCTTCCTCCTTTCCATTGTGCTCGCCACCGGGGCGGCGCTGGCTGTGGCCAGCCCCGCAGCCGCCGCGACTCCAGCCTGCGAGGCCAACACCATCTGTCTGTGGGAACATAAGAACTGGGAGGGTCAGAAGGTCAGCCTGCCGCGGTGCACGCCGAGCCTCGGGGGTTTCGACAACAAGGCGTCGTCCTTCTACAACAACACCGGCCTTTACCTCAGGCTTTACGAGAACAACGACTACAGCGGCCGATACATCGAGATTCCTGCGGGCTTCAGTTACTGGAACCTGCACGACAGAAAGTTCACCGTCCGCCATGCGAACGGTGAACTCTTCGCAAGTCCCGGCGAATTCAACGACGTGACCTCCTCGGTCTGCTGATCGGACAGACCAACCGCAGTGAACCATTCTGCACCACGCGATCACAAGCGGTGATCACGTGGTGCAGTCGTGGTCGGTGTGGAGCAGGACGAGTGCGGCGGCCACGATCATGCCGATGCGCCATGGGTCGAGGCTGACGTTGCGTAGCGCCTTGGATGTGGTCTTGAGCAAAATTTTCCGCGTTCGCCGATGGCTCGCAAGCTGTTGTGGACCTTGTTGAACTGCTGCTGGATGGCGGTAAGCCGGCTGTTCTTCGGTTTCTTGAACGCCACGGCGTTGGTGCTGGACTCGCGGTTGTAGGCCAGATCGCCGAGGGGTCGCAGATCGGTGCCGGCCCCTCGGAGGCAGGGCAGGAGTTCGGGGTGGGTGCGTAGTGCGGTGGTGTCGTGCTCGCGGCCGGGTCGTGCGGGCGAGGTCCAGATGGGCCAGCCGTCGCCAACGATGATCGCCTGGATGTTGCCGCCGTGATTGTCGTGCTTGGCCGACCACCAGCGATCCACGCCCGGTGTCGGTCCAGGAGTACGACACCGGTCGGTCTCGATCAGCGTGCCGTCGATGGTGACGTGGGAGTATCCGGCTGCCTTGGCAGCGAGCAGTGCGCCGCGCAGTCCGGCCGCCTGCGCGGCGAGGACCCGGACGGGCGTTGACGCTGATAACGGCCCGGCCACAACGACAGCCTTCGACAAGGACGGATAGCAGTAGCCTCCGTCACCGCCGAACAGCGTCCCCGGAGACCCCGCCACACCGGCCCGGTCCACCGGCTCTCGAGCACCCACCGAGCGACCAATCCCGCCGCCGGACACGAATAAGGCCCCGACCCGGGATTAATCCCAGTTCAGGGCCTTGCTCGTTGCTACGCCGCCAGGGACTCGAACGCCGAGCCCGCAGGTTGAGAGATCGCGGTGCGGGGGACGGGCCGGGGCCAGTCAGGCGCCGCGCAGGGTGGCACCGAAGCGCTCGGCCGCGACGGCGACCGCCGCGTCCCGTGCGGCCACCGCCTCCTCGACGGTGAGCGTCCGGTCCGGGGCCCGGAACGTGAGCTTGTACGCCAGCGACCGCCGCCCCTCGCCGAGCTGCTCGCCGGAGTACACGTCGAACAGCCGCACGTCCTCCAGCAGCTCACCGGCGCCCGCCTCCAGCGCGCGGCCCACCTGCTCGGCCGGCACCGAGTCGTCCACCACCAGGGCCACGTCGATAAGCGCCGGCGGGAAGCCGGAGACCGTCGGCGCGGGCGTCACCGGGGTCGGCGGCAGCGCGTCGAGGTTCAGTTCCATCGCGCAGGTGCGGCGGGGCAGCTCCAGCGCCGCCACCACCGTCGGGTGCAGCTCACCGGCGTGCCCGACGACCGTGTCGTCGACCCGCAGCTCGGCACAGCGGCCCGGGTGCCACGGCGCGTACTCGGCCGCGCGCAACTCGACCCGCTCGTCGGGGATCCCGGCGGCGGCCAGCACGTCGCGGGCCGCCTCGATCGCGTCCGCCCAGCCGGCCGGTCGTCCCGCGCCCCACCAGCCGGCCGGATCAAGGTCGCCGGAGAGGACCACCGCGACGTGCACGGGCTGCGCCGGCACCACCGCGTCGGCGGCGGCGAACTCCGCGTCGGTGGGTCGCCGATCCACGCCCATCGCGGGCGGGCTGCCGGCACCGACGCGCGGGTGGAAGACCGCTCCGATCTCGTAGAGGGCGAGGTCGCGGTGACCTCGGCCGAGGTTGCGCTTCAGGATGCCGAGCAGCGGGCCGAGCAGCGTCGTGCGCAGCAGCGGCTCCTTTTCGGACAGCGGGTTGGCCAGCCGCACCGCGGGGCGGCGCGGGTCGTCGGCGGGCAGGCCGAGCAGGTCGGCCAGCTCCGGCGACACGAACGGGTGCGCGAGCACCTCGACGTACCCCCGCTCGGCCAGCGCCGTCGCGACCGCCCGGCGGCGACGCTGCCGCGGCGTCAGACCACGGCCGGGGGGCGCGGTCGGCAGCACCGACGGCACCCGGTCGTACCCGTCGAGGCGGACCACCTCCTCGACCAGGTCGGCCGGGTCGGTCAGGTCGGGTCGCCAGGTCGGCGGGGTGACGCTGAGCGCCGTCCCGGCGCCGCTGGCCACGCCGACCGCGCCCGCGTCCTCGGACAGCCGGTCCGCGCCCTGCGCGACCGTGCAGCCGACCCGCTCCAGCAGGGCGACGACCCGCGCCGGCGGGTACTCGACGCCGACCCGCCGGGTGGGCAGGTCCGCCGGCAGGGTGATCGGGGTACGCGGACGGACGTGGTCGATGTCCAGGATCTCGGCGCTCGGCGTGCCGCCGCCGTGCTCGGTGAGCAGCCTGACGGCCCGCTCCAGCGCGACCAGCGCCACGGCCGGGTCGACGCCCCGCTCCCAGCGCTTCGCAGCCTCGCTGAACAGCTTGTGCCGACGCGCGGTCCGCCCGACCATCGCCGGATCCCAGTGCGCCGCCTCGAACAGCACGGTGGTGGTGCCGGCGACGACCTCGCTGGTCTCGCCGCCCATCACCGCCGCGAGGGAGATCGGCCCGGTGTCGTCGCAGATGACCATGTCGTCGGCGGTGAGCACCCGGTTGACGCCGTCCAGGGTGGTGAGCTTCTCCCCCGCCTCGGCGCGGCGGACCACCAGCGGCCCGACGATCCGATCGGCGTCGAAGGCGTGCATGGGCTGGCCCAGCTCCAGCATCACGTAGTTGGTGATGTCCACCGGCAGCGAGATGCTGCGGATGCCGGCGGTGACGAGCCGCTGGGCCATCCACGACGGCGTCGGCGCGTTCGGGTCGATGCCGCGGACCAGCCGGGCGGCAAATCGGTCGCAGCCGACCGTGTCGCGGACCTCCACCGGGTACGCCGGGGTCTGCGTGCCGGCCGGGGCGGGCGCCAGGGCCGGGTCGCGCAGCGGCACGTCGAACGCGTGCGACAACTCCCGGGCCAGGCCGCGCAGGCTCAGCGCGTACCCACGGTCCGGGGTGATCTCGAGCTCGAACACCACGTCGTCGAGGCCCACGACCGGCCGCGCGTCGTCGCCCGGCTTGGCCGCCACATCCGGCGGAAGCACGATGATGCCGGAGTGGTCGTCGCCCAGGCCCAACTCCTTCGCCGAGCAGATCATGCCGGCCGAGTGGTGCCCGTACGTCTTGCGGGCGCCGATGGCGAACCCGCCGGGCAGCACACCGCCGGGCAGGATCACCACCACCCGGTCGCCGACGGCGAAGTTACGCGCCCCGCAGACGATCTCCTGCGGCTCGCCGGTGCCGTTGGCGTCACCCACGTCCACCCGGCAGAACCGGATCGGCTTCTTGAAACCGGTGAGCTCCTCGATCTCGCGCACCTCACCGACGACGAGCCGGCCGGTGACGCTCTCGCGCAGGTCCACCACGGACTCGACCTCGATGCCGAGGTCGACAAGCGCCTGCTCCACGTCACCGGTGGGCAGGTCGGCAGGGAGGTCGACGTACTCCCGCAGCCAACTGACAGAAACTCGCATGACTTTCAGACCACCGTTCCCGTGTCTCGTACCCGCATCGCCTACGCCCCGGTCCCGAGCGCGCGGCTGAACCGCACGTCGCCCTCGAAGAGATGGCGGATGTCGCTGACCCCGTGCCGGACCATCAGGGTCCGGTCGATGCCCATGCCGAAGGCGAATCCGGAGTAGACCTCCGGGTCGACGCCGCAGGCGCGCAGCACCCGCGGGTTGACCATCCCGCAGCCGCCCCACTCGACCCACTGCGGCCCGTCGCGGTGCTCCGGGAACCACACGTCGAACTCCGCCGACGGCTCGGTGAACGGGAAGTAGTGCGGCCGCCACCGGGTCTTCGCCTCCGGGCCGAACATCGCCCGCGCGAAGTGGTCCAGCGTGCCCCGCAGGTGCGCCATCGTGATGCCCTTGTCCACCACGAGGCCCTCGGCCTGGTGGAACACCGGGCTGTGCGTGGCGTCGATCTCGTCGGTGCGGTAGACACGGCCGGGCACGATCACGTAGATCGGCGGCTTGCGGCTGAGCATGGTGCGGGTCTGCACCGTCGAGGTGTGCGTCCGCAGCACCAGGCCGGAACCCTCCGGTGCGATGTGGAACGTGTCCATCAGGCCGCGCGCCGGGTGGTCGGCGGGGATGTTCAACGCGTCGAAGTTGACCCACTCCAGGTCGACCTCGGGCCCCTCGGCCACCTCGTAGCCCATCCCGACGAACAGGTCGCTGATCGACTCCATCAGGGTGCTCAGCGGATGCCGGGCGCCCCGCGGACGCCGGGCGTACGGCAGGGTGACGTCCACCCGCTCCTCGACGAGCATGCGCTCGGCCTGCTCACGCTCCACCACCTCGGCGCGGTCGGCGTACGCGGTCTCGATCGCCCGGCGGGCCTCGTTGACCCGCTTACCGGCGTCGGACTTCGCGGCCGGCGGCAACGCGCCGATCTCCCGGCGCGCGAGGGAGACCGGTGACCGGTCCCCCAGGTGCACCGAGCGCAGCGCGGTCAGGGCGTCCGGGTCGGTCGCCGCGGTGAACGCCTTCGTGGCGTCCGCGACGGCCTCGTCCAGGGCGGCGGGGTCGAGCAGGGCGACCTGCTTCGGGTCGTACGGATCGTTGCGGTAGCTCATGGCGTACGGGCACTCCCTCACGGCGGCGCCAGCCCTCACCGAGGCGGCTAAGCGAGTCTACGGACGCGCGGCTGCGCCGCAGCCCGCCGGTAGGAGTTTCGCAGGGAGCAGGTCAGGCCCGCCGCCCGCCGACACCGGCGGGCTGGCTAAACGAACGCCGTGGCGCGCTCATCGACGGACGCTCTCCCCTGCTGTCTGTCGCGCCGGGCGTGGACACCATCAGCGCTGTGCTCTCGCTGAAGCGTACAGGCAGACCGCGGCGGCCGCAGCCAGGTTGAGGCTCTCCGCGCGCCCGTACAGCGGCACCCGCACCCGCGCGTCGGCGGCCGCGATCAGCTCCTCGGGCAGCCCGTGCGCCTCGGAGCCGAACAGCCAGGCGGTGGGCCCGGCGAGCCGGCCGTAGTCGGTCAGGTCGTCCAGGTCGCTGTCGCCGTACCCGGTGGTGGCGAAGATCGACAACCCGGCGGCGCGCAGCGCGTCGACCACCGCGACCGGGTCCGGCGCGCGGACCACGTCGACGTGGAAGAGGCTGCCGGCGGAGGCCCGCACACACTTGCCGTTGTACGGGTCGACGGCGTCACCGGCGAAGACCACCGCACCCGCCCCGGCGGCGTCGGCGGTCCGCAGCACCGTGCCGGCGTTGCCCGGATCACGGATCTCGGCGAGCACCGCCACCAACCGGGGCGCACCCGCGAGGGCCTGCTCCAACGGCACGTCGAGGTGCCGGCAGACGGCGATCAGCCCCTGCGGGGCGACAGTCTCGGCGAGCGCGGCGAGGCCGTCGTCGGTCACCTCGGAGACCGGCACGTCGGCGTGGGCCGCCACGGCGGCCAGCTCCGGGTGCCGGTCCAGCGCGGTGGGCGTACCGAAAAGCTCGGTGACCACCCCCGGCCGCGCGAGGGCCTCGCGGACCGCCTGCGGTCCCTCGGCCAGGAACCGGCCGGTGGCGTCGCGGTCCCGGCGGCGCTGCAACCGCCGAGCGGCGACAACCCTGGGGGTACGCGCAGTGAAAGCCATGGTGTGCGCTCCTCCGGCACGATTGAGGCGCCCCCCGGACGGCGGTGCCGACACGGGAGACGCCTCGCTCTGGTGCGTGGGGATCAGGCCGCCTGAGCCGCCGCGCCGCCGGTGCCCTCGGCCGTGACCGCGGCCCGGGCCAGCTCGACGATCGCCGCGAACGCGGCGGCGTCGTTGACAGCCAGGTCGGCCAGGATCTTGCGGTCGACCTCGATGCCGGCCAGACGCAGGCCCTGGATCAGGCGGTTGTAGGTCATCCCGTTCGCCCGGGCGCCCGCGTTGATCCGCTGGATCCACAGCTGCCGGAAGTCGCCCTTGCGGTCGCGACGGTCCCGGTAGGCGTACTGCATCGAGTGCAGCACCTGCTCCTTGGCCTTGCGGTACAGCCGGGAGCGCTGACCGCGGTAACCGCTCGCGGTCTCCAGCAGGGTACGACGCTTCTTCTGGGCGTTCACAGCCCGCTTGACGCGTGCCATCTCAACTCCTTCTTACGTAAAGGTGGCGCGCGTCAGCGGCCGAGCAGCTTCTTGATGCGCTTGACGTCGGCCTTGGCCAGCACGACCGTGCCGGTCAGCCGGCGGGTCTGGGTGGAGGGCTTCTTCTCCAGGTTGTGGCGGAGGCCGGCCTGCTGGGCAACGATCTTGCCCTTGCCGGTCACCTTGACCCGCTTACCCATACCCGTGTGGCTCTTCATCTTCGGCATGTGGAACGTCTTCTCCCCTGTTACTCGCCGCTGGTGTCGGCGGCGGTGCCACCGTCAACGGCTGCTGCGGTCTCGCCGGCCGCCGCGGTCTCATCGGTAACCGGCGCGGACTCGTCCGCCCCCCGGTCCCGAGGTGCACCGCGGGACGCCGTAGCGGCGACCGCGGAGGCCTTGACGGCCCGATGCGGAGCGAGAACCATGATCATGTTTCGACCGTCCTGCTTCGGAGCGGCCTCGACGTATCCCAGGTCCGTGATCTCGGACTCGAGCCGACGCAGGAGCCGGTAACCCAGCTCCGGGCGGCTCTGCTCGCGACCGCGGAACATGATCGTCACCTTGACCTTGTCGCCCGCCTTGAGGAACCGCACCACGTGACCCTTCTTGGTCTCGTAGTCGTGCGGGTCGATCTTCGGCCGAAGCTTCATTTCCTTGATGACGGTCTGCTGCTGGTTACGCCGCGCTTCGCGCGCCTTCAGTGCGCTCTCGTACTTGAACTTGCCGAAGTCCATGAGCTTGCACACCGGCGGGCGCGCCATCGGCGCAACCTCAACCAGGTCCAGATCGACGTCCGCGGCCAGCTGAAGGGCGCGCTCCAGTGGGACGATGCCCACCTGCTCACCCTCGGGGCCGACCAGTCGGACCTCACGTGCCCGGATCTGATCGTTCACGCGTGGTTCGACGCTGATGGGGCCTCCTCGAGTCGTTTCTGCTCAGGTGCCGACCCCCGCGGCTCCCGGATGGGAACCAACCCGGAAAGCAGAAGGCCCCGGCGCATGCCAGGGCCCGCTCGACCGGTCGGCACGATCACAGGATCGCGCATCCGGCACCGGGACGTACCCGGAACCGGGGACCGGACCCGGCCACCGTAGCGGCGACTCGGGTGGGAGCAGGCGCTCCGCTTTCGTGGCTGTCTGCTCGCACGCGGAGACAGCCTGGTCGACTCCATAACACTACACCCCGGCCCCGGTCACCCCCAAACCGGACACGACCCAGGGTCGCGAGTCCCAGCGCCCACGCCGCGGGCGCGGCGCTGGTGCGGGTGCGGGTGCGGGCGCGGGTGCGGGCGCGGGCGCGGCGCGGGCGCGGCGCGGGCGCGGCGCGGGCGCGGCGCGGGCGCGGCGCGGGCGCCAAGATCCGCGCACTTTGCAGGAAACTCGTGCCTCCGGCCGCGGTGAGGCAGCAGTTTCCTGGAAGTTGTGCTGATCTTGGACGGCGGCGCGATCCTGGCCGGCGGCGCGGATCAGCGACCGGCCAGCGGCCGGCGGCGCGGGTCAGCGGCCGGCGGCGCGGGTCAGCGGCCGGCGGCGCGTTCGGCGAGGCGGGCCAGGTGGGCTTCGTGCAGTCGGCGCAGCGCGCGGACCCCGTCGACAGCCAACTCCTTGTCGGCGGCCTGCAGGGCGACCATCGGTAGCAGGTCGTCGTCGTGCAGCTCCAGGCTGGCCCACGGCGCGCCCCGGTCGAAGCGGACCCCCCGGACGACCTCCCAGGGCAGCTCGTACGAGCTGATGACGTTCCGTACGCGGATGCTACGTGCGTCCGCCTCCACCCGTGGCCGGGTGAACAGCAGGAAGCCCAGCGCGCCGAAGATGCCCAGGCCGATCATGGCGATCTGGTCGCCGCGCTGGAAGCTGCCGTAGCCATCGCCGGTCGGCCCACTCAGCGAGGTGGCGACCAGGCCGAACACGACCACCAGTGCGACCGCGGCCGACCAGCAGACCACCCGGATCCGGCGGGGCTTCAGGCGGACCAGCTCGGTTTCACTCACCCCACCAGTCTGCCATCCGCACCCGCCCACCGACCGCACCACCCGCCGAGCCGTCACTCAGCCCAGCGCCGGACCCGCAAGATCGTGCTCGATCCTGGTTCGAGTGGCCTCGGTGGCGCGGGGAGGCCACTACTTCCATGTTCGAGCGCGATCTTGCGGGTGCCGGCACCGAGTCGATCAAGCAGGGGCGGTCAGAGGCGGCAGGCGTGGATGTTGGTGACCAGGATGGCGCGGGCGCCCAACTCGTACAGCTCGTCCATGATCCGGTGCACGTCGTCGCGGAGCACCATCGCCTGCACCGCCACCCAGCCCTCGCGGTGCAGCGGCGACACGGTGGGCGACTCGATGCCCGGGGTGAGCCCGCTGGCCCGGTCCAGGAGGCCGGCCGGCACGTCGTAGGCGAGCATCACGTAGCGGCGGGCCACCAGCACCCCGTGCAGGCGACGCAGCAACTGCTCGGCCTGCTGGTGCGCCGGGGCGCCGGCGCGGCGGACCAGCACCGCCGAGGAGCGCAGCAGCGGCTCTCCGAAGACCACCAGGCCGGCCTGGCGCAGGGTGGCGCCGGTCTCCACCACGTCGGCGACCACGTCGGCGACGCCCAGGCGGACGGCGTTCTCCACCGCGCCGTCGAGGCGGATCACGTCGGCCTTGACGCCCAGGTCGCCGAGGTGCCGCTCGACCAGGCCGGGGTACGCGGTGGCGATCCGGTGCCCGCCCAGGTCCTGCACGGAGGCGATGTCGTCGGGGCGGGCGGCGAAGCGGAAGGTAGCCCGGCCGAAGGCGAGGTCGACGACCTCCTCGGCGGGTGCGGCCGAGTCGATCAGCAGGTCCCGGCCGGTGATGCCGAGGTCGAGGTCACCGGAGCCGACGTAGGTGGCGATGTCCTTGGGGCGCAGGTAGAAGAATTCGACGTCGTTGCCCTCGTCGCGGCAGACGAGGTCCTTGGGGTCGGTGCGCTGGCGGTAGCCCGCCTCGCGCAGCATCTGGGCGGCCGGCTCGGCCAGGGTGCCCTTGTTGGGGATGGCGACACGCAGCATGACGGAGTGCTCCTTCGATCGGGTCTGATCAACGACGGGGCGCACTCACAGATGTCGGTAGACGTCCTTCAGCTCGAGACCGCTGGCGAGCATCAGCACCTGGACCTGGTAGAGCAGCTGGGAGATCTCCTCGGCGGTCCGCTCCGGGCCCTCGTGCTCGGCGGCCATCCACGACTCGGCCGCCTCCTCGACGACCTTCTTGCCGATGAAGTGCACGCCCTTGTCCAGTGCGGCGACGGTGCCCGAGCCCGGGGTGCCGGCGGCGGCCTTGGCCTGCAGCTCGGCGAACAACTCCTCGAACGTCTTCACGGGGAGCGATTCTTCCAGCCGCCGGGCCGGCACCCGGAGTCCGGGTCCACGCGAACCCAGCAAGCGGACAATTCCCTATCGACATGGTGGGACAGTCTCCAAGCGGACCGGTCGATGCCTCTACGCTGTCCGCCATGGCCAGCAGCTCACGTCTCCTCGCGCTCACCCTCGCCGGTGCGGTCGTCGCCGCCACCGCCGGGTGCGCGCCACAGGACGAGACACCGACCCCCACCGTCACCGTGTCGCCGTCCTGCACCAGGGACAGCCTGCCCACCCGTACGCCGGGCAAGCTCACCATCGCCACCGACCAGCCCGCCTACGAGCCGTGGTTCCGGCAGGACAAACCGGACAACGGCGAAGGCTTCGAGGCCGCCGTCGCGTACGCGGTGGCCGAGAAGCTCGGCTACGCCCGTGCCGACGTGACCTGGACCCGGGTCAAGTTCGACTCCGCGATCGCACCCGGGCCGAAGAGCTTCGACTTCGACATCAACCAGTTCTCCATCACCGAGGAGCGCAAGCAGGCGGTGGACTTCTCCGCGCCGTACTACCTGGTGCGGCAGACCGTCATCGCGTTGAAGTCGTCGAAGATCGCCGGTAAGACGTCGTTGGCCGACCTGCGGGACGCCCGGCTCGGCGCCCAGGTGGGCACCACCAGCTATCAGGCGATCACCGACGTGATCAAGCCGGCCGCGAAGCCGCAGGTCTACAACAGCAACGACGACGCCAAGAAGGCGTTGCAGAACGGGCAGCTCGACGGTCTGGTGGTGGACCTGCCGACGGCGTTCTACATCACCGGCGCGGAGATCACCGATGCGACGATCGTCGGGCAGGTGCCGCAGGTCGGTGTGCCCGAGGCTTTTGGGCTGCTACTGGACAAGAACTCCCCGCTGACCCGCTGCGTGAGCACCGCCGTCGGTCAGCTCAGCGAGGCCGGCACGCTGACCGAGCTGGAGCAGAAGTGGCTCGCGCAGGTGGCGGGGGCGGCCGAGCTGCGGTGACCCTGCTCGAGCACACCCCGTCGCCGGCGCAGCTGCGGCGCTCGGCGTACCGGCGGCGGCAGACCGTGTACAGCGTGCTGGTGGCGGCGTCCTCCACGGCGGCGCTCGGCACGCTGCTGGTCGTCGCGGTGACCGGCGCGCCGGGCTGGGATCGGGTCCGGCGGTCCTTCCTGGACCCGGAGATCGCCGTCGACGCGCTGCCGGCGGTGCTGAGCGGGCTCTGGCTCAACGTCCGGCTGCTGGTGTGCTGCGCGGCCGGCGCGCTGCTGCTCGGGTTGGTGATCGCCGTGCTGCGGACGCTACGCGGCCCGATCTTCTTCCCGGTGCGGGCGCTGGCCGCCAGCTACACGTACACCTTCCGCGGCCTGCCGTTGATCATCGTGCTCTACCTGCTCACCCTCGGCGTGCCGGGGCTGCGGCTACAGGGCACGCCGCCGGTGCTGGTGCTCGGCGGGCTCGCGCTGGTGCTCACCTACGGCGGCTATCTCGCCGAGGTGTTCCGGGCCGGCATCGAGTCGGTGCACCCCAGCCAGCTCGCCGCGGCCCGGTCGCTGGGTCTCACGTACCGGCAGACGATGCGGCACGTGGTCCTGCCGCAGGCCGTCCGCCGGGTGGCGCCACCGTTGCTCAACGACGTGGTGGCCCTGCAGAAGGATGTCGGCCTGGTCTCGCTGGCCGGGCCGATCGACGCGGTCCGCGCCGCCCAGATCGCCACCGCCCAGTCGTTCAACTACACGCCGTACGTGGTGGCGGGCGTGCTCTTCGTGCTGCTCGCGATCCCGCTGATCGCGGTCACCGACTGGGTGACGTTGCGTGCGGCCCGTCGCCAGTCGGGAGGCTGAGCATGGCTCTGCTGCGGTGCCGGGGGCTGCGCAAGGAGTTCGCCGGAAACATCGTGCTCGACCGGCTCGACCTGACGGTCGCCGAGCACCAGGTGGTGGCGTTGATCGGTGCCTCGGGGTCGGGCAAGTCCACCCTGCTGCGCTGCGTGAACCTCCTGGAGGAGCTCGACGACGGCACCATCGAGCTGGACGGGGAGGACATTTCCGATCCCCGGGTGGACCCCGACCGGGTACGCCGACGGATCGGCATGGTGTTCCAGGCGTACAACCTGTTTCCGCACCTGAGCGTGCTGGAGAACATCACCCTCGCGCCGCGACGGGTGCACCGGCGGGCCCGCGCGGAGGCCGAGGCGCAGGCCCGGGAGCTGCTCGACCGGGTGGGGCTGGGCGCGAAGGCGGACGCCTACCCGGATCGGCTCTCCGGCGGGCAGCAGCAGCGGGTGGCGATCGTGCGGGCGCTGGCCAACTCGCCCCGGCTGATGCTGCTCGACGAGGTGACCTCCGCCCTGGACCCGGAACTCGTCGGTGAGGTGCTGGCGATGATCCGGGACCTGAAGGCCGACGGGATGACCATGGTGCTGGCCACCCACGAGATGGGCTTCGCCCGGGACGTCGCCGACGAGGTCTGTTTCCTCGACGCGGGACGGGTCGTCGAGAGCGGCCCACCCGAGCAGGTCCTCGGCGAGCCGACGCAGCCCCGTACCCGGCAGTTCCTGCGCCGGATCATCGAGGCCGGCCGTCTCTGAAGGCCCGCCCTCAGAGACGGCCGAGACAACCCAGACGCCCAGCGGCAGAGCCGGCCAAGACAACCGAGACGACCCAGACGGCCGAGGCGTCAGCCGCCGAAGCCGACCCGCTGGGCGTTACCGGCCGCCACGGTCCGCACGGCCAGCGCGGCGTCGAGCGCGGCGACGGTGGCCGCCCAGCCCTTGTCCTCCGCCGAACCGGGGAGTCCGGCTCGGTCCCGGGCCTGCTCGATGGTCTCCACGGTGAGCACACCGTGGGCGACCGGCTTGCCCTCGTCCAGGGCGACCCGGGTCAGCCCGTCGGTGACCGAACGGCAGACGTAGTCGAAGTGCGCGGTGGCGCCACGGACCACCACGCCGAGCGCGACCACGACGTCGCAGCGGCGCGCCAGGGCCTGGGCGACCACGGGCAGCTCGACCGAGCCGGCGACCCGGGCGACCACGGACCGGGCGCCGCACGCCTCGGCGGCGGCCACCGCGCGCTCCAGCATGTGGTCGGTCAGGTCACCGTGCCAGCGGGCGGCGACCACCCCGACGGTCAGCCCCGCGGCGTCCACCGCGTCGACTCCCGGCTCACCGAAACCCGCCATCGTCATGCTCCGATCTCGTCGTTGGCGACGGGACGCCCCATCGGCGCCTCGGTCACCTCGTCCAACTCGTCCAGCAGGTGACCCATCCGGTCCCGCTTGGTACGCAGGTAGCGCAGGTTCTCCGGGTGCGCCCCGGCCGGCAGTCCCTCCCGGCCGCTGATGGTCAGCCCGTAGCCCTCCAGTCCGGCGCGCTTGGCCGGGTTGTTGGTCAGCAGTCGCATCGAGCGCACGCCCAGGTCGTAGAGGATCTGCGCGCCGGTGCCGTAGTCGCGGGCGTCGGCGGGCAGGCCCAGGTCGAGGTTGGCGTCCACGGTGTCGCGGCCCTGGTCCTGCAACTGGTACGCCTGCAGCTTGTGCAGCAGGCCGATGCCGCGCCCCTCGTGTCCGCGGACGTAGAGCACCACGCCCCGACCCTCGCGGGCGACCCGGGCCAGCGCGGCGTCCAGCTGCGGCCCGCAGTCGCAGCGCAGCGAGCCGAACACGTCCCCGGTGAGGCACTCGGAGTGCACCCGGACCAGGACGTCCTGGCCGTCGCCGAGGTCGCCGAGCACCATCGCGACGTGCTCGGCCGGATCGTGCTCGGCGCGGTAGCCGAGTGCCCGGAACACACCGTGCCGGGTGGGCATCCGGGCGTCGGCGACCAGCTCGACCTGCTTCTCGGTGCGCCGCCGGTAGGCGATCAGGTCGGCGATGGTGATCAGCGTGAGGCCGTGCTCGGCGGAGAACTTCTCCAGGTCCGGCAGCCGCATCATGGTGCCGTCGTCGTTGATCAGTTCGCAGAGCACGCCCGCCGGGCGCAGCCCGGCCAGCCGGGTCAGGTCGATCGCCGCCTCGGTGTGCCCCGGTCGGCGCAGCACGCCGCCCTCGCGGGCGCGCAGCGGCACCACGTGCCCGGGGCGGGCCAGGTCGGTCGGGTCGGTCGCGGCGCCGGCGAGCAGCCGACTGGTGTGGGCGCGGTCGGCCGCCGAGATGCCGGTGCTGATCCCCTCCCGGGCGTCCACGGTCACCGTGTACGCGGTGCCGCGCCGGTCCTGGTTGGTGTGGTGCATCGGCGGCAGGTCGAGCCGGTCGGCCTCGCTCTCGGTCAGGGCCACGCAGACGTACCCGGAGGTGTAGCGCACCATGAACGCCATCTGCTCCGGCGTGGCCAGCTCGGCCGCGAAGATCAGGTCGCCCTCGTTCTCGCGGTCGGCGTCGTCGACCACGACGACCGGCCGACCGGCCGCGATCTCGGCGATCGCCTGCTCGATATCTCCGAAGCTGGTCATGCCGCTACTCCGCTTCGCTGCGTGGCGGCATGACCCACCACGACATCGATGATTCGCTCGCTCATGCCACGGCCTCCGTGTAGATGGGCGTACGGGCGGCGGCCGGCCGGGCGGCGCGCGAGGTGCGCCACCAGGCGGCGAAGCCCCAGGCGCAGAGGGCGCCGTAGATGAGGTACATGACGGCCGACGGGTAGAACCCGCCGCGCAGCAGCAGCGGCACACCGACCGCGTCCACCGCGATCCAGACCAGCCAGAACTCCACCCAGCCACGGGCCATGCCGTAGGTGGCCAGCAGGCTGCCGGTGAGGATCCAGGCGTCCGGCAGCGGCCCCCAGGACCCCAGCGCGGCGAGCACCGGGTACGCCGCGGCGGTGCCGACGGCGGCGGCCAGCAGCATCGCCAGCCGTTCCCGGCCGGTGGCCCACCGCGGCTGCACCGCGGCGTGCCCGGCGTCGGCCCGACGGTTGCGCCGCCAGCGCCACCAGCCGTAGACGCTGACCGCGAAGAAGAACACCTGCCGGCCGGCCTGCCCGTACAGGTCGTGTGCCTGCGGGGTGGCGAACACCCCGCCCAGGAAGACGGTGAGCAGCAGCGCGTTGCCGATCATGCCGACCGGCCAGGCCCAGACCACCCGGCGCAGCCCGAGCAGCGCGGAGACCAGCCCGAACACGTTGCCGACGATCTCCCGGACCAGCACCGGCGAGCCGGCGATCTGCACCTGGGCGTCCAGCAGCCAACCGAGGGCGCCCATCAGGCCACCTCCCCGGCCTCGGTGAGCCGGGTGCCGAGCAGCCGCTCCACGTACTTCGCCACCACGTCGACCTCCAGGTTGACCGGGTCGCCGACGCCCTTCGCGCCGAGCGTGGTCAGCTTGAGCGTGGTGGGGATCAGCCCGACGGCGAACTCGTCCGCGCCCACCTCGGCCACGGTCAACGAGACGCCGTCGATGGTGATCGAGCCCTTCTCCACCACGTACCGGGACAGGGCGGCCGGCAGCCGGAACCGGACGGTCTCCCACTGCTCGGCCGGCTCGCGGGAGATCACCGCACCGACGCCGTCCACGTGGCCCTGCACGAGGTGCCCGCCGAGTCGGCTGCCCAGTGCGGCGGCCCGCTCCAGGTTGACCGGGTCGCCGGGGCGCAGCGCGCCCAGCGCGGAGCGGCGCAGCGTCTCGCCCATCACGTCGGCGGTGAAGACGCCGTCGGTCGCCTCCACGACGGTCAGGCAGACGCCGTTGACCGCGATGGAGTCGCCGTGGCGGGCGTCGGAGGTGACCAGCGGACCGCGGACGGCGACCAGCGCCGAATCGCCCGCCGTGGGAGTCACCCGGACGACCTCGCCCAACTCCTCGACAATGCCGGTGAACATGTCAGCCCTCCCTTTTCCGGGGCAAAGCGGTGATCCGGAGATCCGGACCGACCTGCGTAACGTCGACGAACTCCAGATCGATCGCCTCAGCGATGGTCGTCACTTTCGCGTCGACCAGAGCGGTCGGGCCGGCGCCGAGCAGCCGGGGCGCGACGTACCCGACGATCTTGTCGACCAGGCCGGCGGCGAGGAACGCGCCGGCCAGTCGGGGGCCGCCCTCCAGCAGCACCGCGCGGACCCCGCGCTGGTGCAGCGCCGCGAGCAGCGCCGGCAGGTCGACCCGGCCGTCCGGGTCGGCGCCGACCTCGGCGGCGGTCGCGATCCACGTCCGTGCGGCGCCGTCGCGGACCCGGGCGTCGACCGGGGTACGCCCCGAGCTGTCCACCACCACCCGCAGCGGCTGCCGGATGGCCAGGCTGCCGTCGCGCAGGTTGCGGGCGGTCAGCCGGGGATCGTCGGCGAGCACGGTGCCCACCCCGGCGATGACCGCGTCGACCGTGCCGCGCAGCGCGTGCACGTCGATCCGGGCCGCCTCCGAGGTGATCCACATGCTGGTGCCGTCCGCCGCGGCGGACCGGCCGTCCAGCGTCGCGGCGTACTTCCAGATGACGTACGGCCAGCCCCGGCGCATCGAGGTCAGCCAGGCGATGTTGCCGGCCTGCGCCTCGTCGCCGCGTACCCCCAGATCGACCCGGACCCCGGCGGAGCGCAACGTGGCGGCACCGCCGGAAGCGACCGGGTTGGGGTCGGGCACGGCGATGACCACCCGGGCGACGCCGGCCTGCACGAGCGCGGTGCTGCAGGGGCCGGTGCGACCGGTGTGGTTGCAGGGTTCCAGAGTGACGACCGCGGTGCCGCCCTTGGCGCGTTGCCCGGCCTGGGCCAACGCGACGATCTCGGCGTGCGGCCCGCCGGCGTAGGCGTGGAAACCCTCCCCGACGACCTGGCCGTCCTCGTCGAGCAGCACGCAGCCGACCACCGGGTTGGGACTGGTCGTGCCCAGCCCACGTGCGGCCAGCTCGATCGCACGCCGCATCGCCTCATCGACGGAGACGCTGGCCATCGCGCTTCCCTGCCCTCTCACTCGCCGGTCCGCGCGCGGGCGGTCAGGGAGGCGGCATGGGCCGCGGGCAGGCGGTGGCGGATTCCGGGAACGGCAGGGCCGCCCCGGGGGGTCGGCACGGCACGCTGACGCTAGCGGCCGGCTCGGACCCGTCCGTCCCGCGCGCTGTCTCCCATCCGGACTGTCTGGGCGCGGACGAACCGCCCCCAACCGTCGGCCCCGGATTTTCACCAGGTCCACCGGACGACAGAGCCGTCCGGGTCGCGGGCTGACCACGGTCGGACCGTGGATCACCGCCGGTTCGGAATTTCACCGAGTCCCGCCAGCGCGTGGTGGGTACACCGGAAGTCTTACACGCTTCTCCGGCTCCGACACCTTCTAGGCGAGCTACTTCACAGCGGGAATCACGCCTCAGGTGACGCCGCGCCGCCGGTCCACCGCCACGTACGACCCGGGCTGACTCTTGGCCACCGTCTTCATCTCCGAGGCCACCGCGATCGCTTCCAGAGGGTCGGTGAACCGCTTGCCGGCGTCGGAGAGGGAGACCCCGATGGAGAGGGTGACCAGGGCGGCCCGGCGGATGGCGCCGCGCCGGTCCTTCAGCTCCACGAAGCCCCGCTCCCGGTCGGTCGGGTCGTAGAGGGTGTCGGCCGACTTCTCGAAGTCGACGACGGCCCGGGAGGTCAACGGACGGACCTGGTCGGGAGCGCAGACGATGACGAAGTCGTCGCCGCCGACATGGCCGAGGAAGGCCGGCGGCAGACCCACCGCCACCACGGCCCGATGCAGGCTGCGGGCCAGCGCGGAGATGAAGTCGTCGCCGCGCACGAAGCCGTACCGGTCGTTGACGCTCTTGAACCGGTCGATGTCGATGTAGCCGACCGCGTAGTCCACACCCTGCCGGACCCGGTCGCTGATCTCCCGACGGATCCGGCTGTTGCCGGGCAGCCCGGTCAGGGGGGAGACCTCCCGGAACTCCTTGTTGCGGCGCAGGGTCGACGAGACCCGGGCCACCAGCTCGGCGGTGTCGAACGGCTTGACCAGGTAGTCGTCGGCACCGGCGCTGAGCCCGTGCACCTTGTCCACGGTCATGCCCTTCGCGGTCAGCATGATCACCGGCAGGGCGGAGGTCATCGGGTCGGCGCGCAGCCGCCGGGTCAGCTCCAGCCCGTCGATCCGGGGCATCATCAGGTCGACCACGGCCAGGTCGGGCCGCTGCCGTTCGATGACCTCCAGGGCCTCCTGGCCGTCGCTGGCATGGATGACGTCGAAGCCGTGCAGCCGCAGGTTGAACTCGACGAAACGAGCGATGTCGTCGTCGTCGTCGACGACGAGGATGATGTCCTTGCGGTCGCCGTCCGGATCCATCTCAGGCCCCGGCGGTCGCGCGTTCCGCCAGTGCCCGCAGGTGCCGCACGGCCTGGGCCGGGTCGGCGGCGCCGTAGACGGCGGTGCCGGCCACGAACGCGTCGGCGCCGGCGGACGCCGCCTGCTCGATGGTGTCGGCGGCGATCCCGCCGTCCACCTCGATGCGCAGCTCCAGGTGCCCGGCGTCGACGTGCCGGCGGGCGGCACGCACCTTGTCCAGCAACTGCGGGATGAACCGCTGGCCGCCGAAGCCCGCCTTGATCGTCATGATCAGGAGGGTGTCGAAGCTGGGCAGCAGGTCCAGGTACGGCTCGATCGGAGTGTCCCGGTCGATGGCGAGCCCGGCCTTCGCGCCGGCCGAACGCAGGTCCTTGGCCAACGCCACCGGGTCGTCGCACGCCTCGGCGTGAAACGTCACGTTGTACGCCCCGGCGTCGGCGTAACCGGGGGCCCACCGACGCGGATCCTCGATCATCAGGTGCACGTCGAAGGGCATCTCGGTGACCGCCCGCATGCTCTGCACCACGGGCAGCCCGATGGTCAGGTTCGGCACGAAATGGTTGTCCATCACATCCACGTGCAGCCAGTCCGCGGCGTCCTCGACGGCACGGACCTCTTCGGCGAGATGGGCGAAATCGGCGGCCAGGATGCTCGGCGCGACGATCGGCGGCGGTACGGTCACGGGGCCAGTGTACGAACGCGGTCACCCGCCGCCCGCATCGCGGCACCATCTCCGACGCGCTGTGATGCGGCAGTGACCAGTGGTGCAGAATTGGTCGACCCGGTCCGGTGAATCCGGACGAAGAGACATCAGCGACTGGCCGATCGACGGAAACGCGACGACACTCCAACGGGGATGGTGCCTTAGGCTGCACGCCCGCCGGGGTTTCGCCGCGGGGGCGGTGACCGGCCGTCAGCTCCCGGGAGGGCGGACGATGCGACGGTGGCTTCCAGTGCTGGCGCTGGCCTGCGTCACGACGGTGCTGCTGGCCGGCTGCGGTCCGGCGCGAGGCGCGGATGGTGATCTGACCGACGACTGGCCCGAACTGGGCGCCCCGAAGCCGTTCACCCCCGCCACCGACACCTGCCTGCCCCGCATCACCTCGATCGTGCAGGCCAGCACGTACGAGACGGTGGACTGCGCGCGCAGCCACCTGGCCGAGTCGATCCACGTCGGCGCGTTCACCGGCCCCGCTGCGAAGGCCGGGGCGCGACCCGGGCCGGGCTCACCGGCGCTGCGCGCCGCCCGCGGCGAGTGTGACCAGCGGGCCCGGGAGATGCTCGGCGGCGACTGGCACACGGCCCGGCTCACCCTGTCGCTCGCGCTGCCCTCGGCGCCCGCCTGGGCCGGCGGCGCCCGCTGGTTCCGTTGCGACCTGAGCGAGACCGACAGCATCGACAACACCCGGCCGGTGAACCGCAGCGGCAGCCTGCGCGGAGCACTGATCGGCGACGCCCCCCTCACCCACCGCTGCTTCGATCCCAAGCTGATCGGCGACAACCTCAACTACATGGCGCCGGTGCTCTGCACCGAGCCGCACCGCGCCGAGTTCGTCGGCGTCTACGTGGAACGGGACATGAGCTGGGTGGAGTTCACCCGCTCCGCCGAGCAGGCGCACCGACGCTGCATGGCGCTGATCGCCGGGTACGCCGCCGTGCCGAACAACGCCGACCTGCCGTACCGGGCCGGGTCCATCTACTACCCACCGTCGCAACGGGAATGGGAGGAGGGCGACCGTGGTGTGCGGTGTTTCCTGTGGAGCGACGACCGCAAACTCACCCGCTCGATGCGCGGTGCGGGCCCCGAGGGACTACCCGCGATCTGAGTATCGGTGCCGTATGCTGCTGCGCCGTGGCGCTACCGACCAGCCGAGGGTCGGCCGGAGGCCACCAGCGGCGGGAGGTCGACGATGCGACGGTGGTTGACGGCGGTGGCCGGGGGCGCGGCGGTGGCCCTGGCGCTCGCCGGGTGTGGCGCACCGGCCGGAGTCGACCGTGACCTCACCGACGACTGGCCGGCGCCCGTCGCGGCGCAGCAGTTCGTGCCCGCCGCCGACGTCTGCCACCACTCCTCCCAGCAGGTCGGTTTCCTGACCGGCTACAACCCGATGGCGTGTGCCGAGTCGCACCGGGTGGAAACCATGTTCGTCGGCACCCTCACCGGGCCGGGAGCGGAGCGCGGCACGCCCCCGCCGCCCGGCTCGGAGGGC
Source organism: Micromonospora sp. WMMD710 (assembly GCF_029626045.1). Classification (NCBI taxonomy): domain Bacteria; kingdom Bacillati; phylum Actinomycetota; class Actinomycetes; order Micromonosporales; family Micromonosporaceae; genus Micromonospora; species Micromonospora sp. WMMD710. Next base: position 2,661,202 of record NZ_JARUBD010000001.1, read on the forward strand.
ATGCGGGCCGCGCAGGCGAGCTGCGACAAGGAGGTCAACAAGGCCGTCGGCGCCGACTGGCGCTCCGGTCGGCTCGGCCTGACCGTCGTGCTGCCCTCGCCGCAGGCCTGGACCGGCGGGGCCCGCTGGTACCGCTGCGACGTCACCGAGATCGCCAGCATCGACGACACCGCCGTCGACCTGCGCACCGGCAGCCTCCGGGGGGCGTTGACCGGGGCGGCGCCGTTGGCGTACCGCTGCTTCAACCCGAAGCTCGTCAAGGACGACATCGACGAGATGGTCCCGGTGCCGTGCACCGCCAAGCACCACGCCGAGTTCGTCGGGATCTGGCAGGCCCCGGACATCAGCTACGCCGAGTTCACCCGCACCACCAAGCGGACCCACCGGGCCTGCCAGACGATGACCGCGACGTTCGCCAAGGTGCCGGACAACTCGCAGCTCGACTTCCGCGCCGGAACGATCTACTACCAGCCGTACGAGCAGGAGTGGAAGAACGGCAACCGCGGTGTGCAGTGCTTCCTGTGGATCAGCGACCGGGACCTGACCCGTTCGCTGCGCAACGCGGGCACGAAGGGCCTCCCGGTCACCTGACCGGCCGCACGACCGCACCCGGCCAGGTCGGCCGGGTGCGGTGCCGTGTCGGCCCGTGCGTCAGCCCTCCGCGCAGGACGGCGGTCAGCCCTTGCGCAGGACGGCGAGGAACATCGCGTCGGTGCCGTGCCGGTGCGGCCAGAGCTGCAAGGTCGGGCCGTCGCCCAGGCCGGGCATACCGGCCGGCAGCAACGGTCGGGCGTCGACGAAGTCCACCGACACACCGCTGCGGCGAGCCGCCTCGGTCACCGTCACGTGCGTCTCGACGGTGTGCGGCGAGCAGGTGACGTAGGCGACCAGACCACCCGGGCGCACCGCCCGCAGCGCCGCGCCGAGCAGCTCGCGTTGCAGCCGGGTCAGCGGCGGCAGGTCGGATGGCTGGCGACGCCACCGTGACTCCGGCCGGCGGCGCAGCGACCCGAGCCCGGTGCACGGGGCGTCCACCAGGACCCGGTCGAAGTGCCCCTCGGGCAGCTTCGGGTCCGCGCCGACCTCACGGCCGTCGGTGGCCAGCACGGCCACCGGCAGCCCCCGGGTCGCCTGGGACACCAGCCGGGCGCGGTGCTCGGCCACCTCCACCGCGGTCACCCGGGCACCACGCTGCGCGGCCAGCGCGCCGAGCAGCCCGGCCTTGCCGCCGGGGCCGGCGCACAGGTCCAGCCAGCGCCCGTCCGGGCCGTCGAGCGGCGCGTCGGCCAGGGCGGCGGCCACCAGTTGGGAGCCCTCGTCCTGGACGTGGGCGCGGCCGTCGACCACCGCCGGCACATCGCCCGGCGAGCCACCGGGCAGATAGACGGCGTACGGCGAGAACGCGCCCGGCGCACCGCCGACCTGGTCGGCCAACTCGACCGGGTCGATCAGGCCGGGCCGGGCGCACAGGTGCACCGGCGGACGCTCGTTGTCCTCGATCAGAAGGCGGGCCGTCTCGCCCAGATCACCGTCGAGCGCCTCGGAGAAGGCCCGCACGATCCACTGCGGGTGGCTGTACGCGACCGCCAGGTGCCCGACCGGGTCGGTCTCCATCGGCGGGGCGAGCTTCGCCACCCAGCCGTCGGAGTCGAGGGTCGACACCTCCCGCAGCACCGCGTTGGCGAACCCGGTCGCACCCGGCGCGACCGAGCGGACCAGGTCCACCGTCGACGAGACCGCGGCGTGCGCCGGCACACGGGTGTGCAGGAGCTGGTACGCCCCGAGCCGCAGCGCGTCACGCACCGGCGGGTCGATCCGGGCCACGTCCCGGCCGGCCGCGTCGGTGAGGATCGCGTCCAACGTGCCCAGGTGACGCAGGGTGCCGTAGGTCAGCTCGGTGGCGAACGCCGCGTCCCGGCCGAACAGGCCCTCCTCGCGCAGGATGATCGGCAGCACCAGGTTGGCGAACGCGTCGTCGCGGTGCACGGCGGCCACCGCCTCGTACGCCGCGCGGCGCGGCCGGTCCAGCGGCGGTCGTACCGGCCGGCGGTCCGCGCCGCGACCGGCGGGCGGGCCGGAGCGCGGCGGGCGCGTCCCCTCCGGGGCGCTCACGCGAGGTCCTCGCCGGCGCCGACGCGGACGCCACGCGCCCAGTCGGTCGCCGACATGGCCCGCTTGCCCGCGGCCCGCACCTCGCCGAGACGCACCGGCACGGTGGCCGTACCGGCCAGCACGCGGGACTTCTCCACCAGCAACTCCCCCGGCTTCAGCTCCGGCCCGTCGGGCACCGGCACGACCGGGCCGAGTTTCACCCGCTCACCGCGGAACGTGGTCCAGGCGCCGGGGGCCGGGGTGCAGGCCCGGATCCGGCGGTCCACCGCGAACGCCGGGTCAGCCCAGCGGACCCGGGCGTCGTCCACGGTCAGCTTCGGTGCCAGCGACACACCGTCGGCCGGCTGCGGCTCGGCACGGGCGGTGCCGTCCTCGATCGCGTCCAGCACCGCCACCAGCAGGCCCGCACCGGAGTCGGCGAGCCGCTCCAGCAGGTCGCCGGACGTGTCGGCGGGACGGATCTCGTCGGTCAGGGTGCCGTAGACCGGGCCGGTGTCCAGGCCCTGCTCCAGCTGGAACACGCTGGCGCCGGTCAGCTCGTCGCCGTGCAGCACGGCGTGCTGCACGGGCGCGGCGCCCCGCCAGGCCGGCAGCAGCGAGAAGTGCAGGTTGATCCAGCCGTGTCGGGGGATCTCCAGTGCCGCCGGCGGCACCAGCGCGCCGTACGCGACCACCGGCACGCAGTCCGGTGCCAGCTCGCGCAGCCGGTCGAGGAACTCCGGGTCCCGGGGGCGGGCCGGCGTGAGCACCTCGACGCCCTGCTCGTCGGCCCACTCGGCGACCGGGGAGCGGGACAGGCCACGCCCCCGCCCGGCGGGCGCGTCGGGCCGGGTCACCACGGCGACCAGCTCGTGCCGCGAGGCGGCGACGGCGGACAGGGCGGGAACCGCGACGGCCGGCGTACCGGCGAAGATCACGCGCATCCGGGTCACCGACCCAGACCGAAGGGACTGCCCGCACCGTGCGGGTTGACCTTGACCACCGGCGGGGCGGCCGAGTCGTACCACTCGGCCTGGCGGATCGCCTTCATCGCCTCCTTGCGACCGGCGGCGTCGAGCCGGTCCAGGAAGAGCACACCGTCGAGGTGGTCGGTCTCGTGCTGCACGCAGCGGGCCATCAGACCGGTGCCGACGATCTGCAACGGGTCACCGTAGCCGTTGAAGCCCTTGGCGACGACGTTCTGCCGCCGCTTGGTGTCGAAGTAGAGCCCGGGGATCGACAGGCAGCCCTCGGGGCCGTCCTGCTCCTCCTCGTCGGGGAATTCGAGCACCGGGTTGACCAGGTGCCCGAGCACGTCGTCGACGTCGAAGGTGAACACCCGCAGGCCCACACCGAGCTGCGGGGCGGCCAGGCCGGCGCCGTTCTGCTCACGCATCGTGTCGGTCAGGTCGGCGATGAGCCTCCGCAGCTCGACGTCGAAATCGACCACCGGATCAGCCGGCGTGCGCAGCACCGGATCCCCAAAAAGACGGATGGGCTGGACGGTCACGCGGGACGGCTCCTTCATGGGTGGGACGAGCGGTGCCGTACCAGTCTACGGAGTGCCCGGCCGGACGCCGGCCGGCGTACCGCGATCGACCACCGCCGGTGTGCCCAGCGTCACCGGCAGGCTGTCGTAGCCGCGCAGGGTCAGCCGGGTCCGGTGCCGGGGCGGCCCGGCCAGGGCCAGCTCGGGCAGCCGGCGCAGCAGCAGCGGGAACGCCAGTTGCGCCTCCAGCCGGGCCAGGCCGGCGCCGAGGCAGTAGTGCGGGCCGGCGCCGAAGGACAGCGGGTGCGCCTGCTCGCGGGTCGGGTCGAAGCAGCGCGGATCGGGAAAGCGGCGCGGATCCCGGTTGGCCGCGCCGAGCAGCAGCAGCGCCGTGCTGCCCGCCGGCAGGTCGAGCCCACCGCAGCGCACCGGCGCCGTGCTGGTGCGGGTGGTCAGCTGCACCGGGGAGTCGTAGCGCAGCAGCTCCTCGACGTACGCCGGGGCGAGCGCGGGGTCGGCGCGCAGCGCGTCGGCGGCCGCCGGGTGACGCAGCAGCACGACGAGCCCGTTGCCGAGCAGGTTGGTGGTGGTCTCGAAGCCGGCCACCAGCAGCACCACCAGGTTGGCCAGCAGCTCGTCGCCGGTGAGCCGCTCACCGTCGGCGTCGTGCACCTGGACCAGCGCCGTGGTCAGGTCGTCGGCCGGTGCCCGGCGCCGGGCGACGATCAACTCGACGAAGTAGTCGCGCAGCTCGGCGGCACCCGCGTCGGCGACCGCCAACTCCTCGGTGGTGATCTCCGGCTCCAGCACGCCGGTCAGGTCACCGGCCCAGCGGCGGAACAACGGCCGGTCGGCCGCGGGCACGCCGAGCAGCGCGCAGATCACCCCCACCGGCAGCGGGTACGCGAAGTCGGCCAGCACGTCGACCGGCGCGCCGTCCTCGGCCCGGTCGACCATCGCGTCGAGCAGTTCCTCGGCCTGGGCCAGCACCACGTCCCGCATGCCGGCGATCCGGCGCGGGCTGAACGCCCCGGCGGCGAGCCGACGCATCCGGCTGTGATCGGGCGGGTTGGTGCGCAGCATCGACCGGGCGATCGACGACACCGCCGGGCTCTGCCGCCAGTTCGGCCAGACCTGGTCCCGCAGCGCGTCGTCGAGCACCCCGAGCCGGGGGTCGCGCAGCAACTCATCGGCCTCCGGATAGCCGGTCACCACGTACAGGCCGGGCAGCGCCTGCACCACCGGCCCGTGGGCGCGCAACCGCTCGTACGTCGGGTACGGGTCGACACGCCCCTGCGGCGACATGAGCAGTGTGAGCGCCTCGGCAGCATCCATGGCCGGCCTCCCCCGTCGATGCGTCGGAGGCTCCATCATCCCGGTGCCGGCGTCATCCGGCAGCCCGCAGGCCTCAGGCCCTCAGGCCTCAGGGCACAGGCCGAGGATTCGACGCCGAGGGCTGGGACCGCCCAGGGGGGGTCAGGCGTTGACGCCCGGATCCCCGGCCAGGACCGCGTCGCCACCGAGCAACGCGGGCTCCGGCAACGGCAGCTGGATCTTGTGAGCCGCCTCCCAGTCGTAGACCAGGCCGGGGCGCACCTGCGCGGCAAAGTAGTCGATGGCGCTCATGCCGCCCACCACCGGCTCGTCGACCTCCGCGACGAGCTGGGCGGGGACGAGGGAGAAGCCGTTCTGCAGGGCTGCGCTGAGCCGGCGGTGGCCGTCCACGACGAAGAAGTACTCGCCGGTGAACCCGATCTTCAACGGTTCGAGGGCCTCGTCACCGGCCTCGGCCACGTCACCGACGAACTCGGTGTCCCACAGTCCGCGCAGGGTGGCGATGTCCTCGGTCGGGTAGACCCGGGCCGGGTCCAGCAGCAGCAGCGGCGGGCCGTCGCGCAGCACCTCGGCGCCGAGCGTCCCCTCGTGCGCCGCGATGATGTGCTCGACCACCTCGGCGGCCGAGGCCCGGGTGGTGTCGCAGATCAGGTCGTAGTTGCGCAGCCGCGCCTTGTCCACCCCGTAGCGGACGATGAACCGGCTGCGCTCGCTCTCGCTGCGCTCGCGGAGCTTGGCCTTGGCCTCCTCCAGCGAGGCGTAGCTCTCCGCCGGCCCGGAGGGGCGGGCCAGCACCCGGCGGGCCGCCTCACCCGGCTCGGTGATCATGTGCACCTTGAGCGCGTCGGTGAAGAAGTGCCACGCCAGCCGGGAGTCCATGACGAGGCGCTCGCCGGACGCGGCGATGTCGCGCTGGAGCTGGTCGACGTAGCCGTCGACGGCCTGGTCCAGCTCGGCGTGCAGGTTGAGCTGCAGGGCGGTCATCTGCCGCTGCTGGGCCATCTCCCGATAGAGATCACCCACGCTGACCCGGCGCATGCCGAGCCGGTTGGCGATCTCGACCGACACGGTGCTCTTGCCGCTGCCGAGGTCGCCGTTGAAGACGATCGATTGTCGAACGGTCACGACTGGTCCACCCCTGATAACCGGCTGTTTGACATCATCGACATTCGCGTCCGACCGACGCGTTCCCGCCACCGTCGCGCCGTCCTGCGGCGGCTCCGGCTCGGCGTGTCTGACGCCGCACCGCAACCAGGAACCGTCGTACGCCCGGGCATGACGGGCGATGCTACCACCCGGGCGCCAGCGCTTTGCCGGACGCGGTGTGCGGGGGCCACCACCGCGGACCAGGTCGGGGGGGCCGCCGGCATCGGCCGAACCGGTCAGAACAGGCTCAGCGGATCGACCTGGAGACGAACCGGATCGGCGGCCTTGCGGGCGGCGCGCGCCCCGGCGGCCGAGTGCAGCGCCTCGGCGAGCGCGGCGGCCCGCGCCCGGGGCACCCGGACCAGCATCCGCTCCCGCCCCTCGTCGGCGGGCACGGGCCCGAGCACCTCGGCGTCGGCGGGCAGCCGGGCGGCGGCGAGCAGGTCGGCCACCGCCTCGGCCGGGCCGGTGACGCTGGCCATCCGCACCGCCGGAGGGAAGCCCAACTCCCGGCGCTCGGCCAGCTCGCGGCCGGCGAACCAGGCCGCGTCCCAGCGCAGCAGCGCCTGCACCGGGGCGAGCGCGCCGTCGGCGACGACCACCACCCGGCCGGCCGGGGCCGGCCGGGCCAGCGCCGCGGCGGCCAGCCAGCGCCGCAGCGCCTCCTCGCCGGCACGCAGGTCGGCCCGGGTCAGCAGGGCCCACGAGTCGAGCAGCAGCACCGCGCCGTAGCCGCCCTCGGCGACCGGCTCGGCACCCGGGGTGGCCACCACCAGGGCCGCCCCGCCGGGCACGTCGGTGAGCACCTCCTCCCGCCCCGAGGTGCGCACGGACACGCCGGGGAACGCCCGGCCCAGCTCCTCGGCGGTACGCCGGGCGCCGGTCACCGCGGCCCGCAGCCGCCGACCACCGCACTGCGGGCAGGCGTACGCGGCGGCCACCCGGGCGCACCAGCGGCACGCCGGGGTGCCACCGGACGAGGGCAGCGCGAGCGGGCCGGCGCAGTGCGCGCACCGCGCCGGGGTGCGGCAGTCGGCGCAGGAGATCGACGGCAGGTAGCCGCGCCGGGGCACCTGAACGAGCACCGGCAGGTCCGCCCGGATGGCGTCCCGGGCGGCCGTCCAGGCCAGGCTGGGCAGCCGGGCGGTGGCCGCACCCGGGTCACGCGCCAGCTGGGGATCGTCGCCGGTGGGTGCGATGGCCGCAACGCGGGCCCGCACCGTCGCCCGGTCGGCGACGACCTCCCGGGCCCAGCCGGTCTCCAGCAGCAGCTGCGCCTCGGCGGTGCGGGCGTACCCGCCGACCAGCGCGCCGGCCTCGGCGAGCTGGGCGCGGGTGAGCAGCACGTCGCGGGCGTGCGGATAGGGCGCCCGGGGCTCGGAGTGCAGGTCGTCGCCGTCATCCCAGACGGCGACCAGGCCGAGCCGGTCCACCGGGGCGAACATCGCCGCCCGGGTGCCGATCACCACCGGCACCTGCCCACGCCGCGCGGCGAGGAAGGCCCGGTAGCGCCGGGCCGGCCCGAGCGCGGCGGAGAGGCTGACGTGCCGCCCCGGGCCGAGCACGGCGGTGAGCGCGGCGTCGAGGCGGTCGAGGTCGCGGGCGTCGGCCACCACCACCACGGCCCCGCGTCCCCCGGCCACCGTCGCGGCGACCGCGTCGGCGTAGCGGGCCGCCCAGTCCTCGCCGGGCAACGCCGACCAGACCGCGCGGGGCGCCCGGCCGTCGGTGAGCGCCCGCAGCAGGGCCGGGCCGGTCGGGTAGTCCCGCCACCCGCGCGGGTCCACCACGGGCGCGGCCGCGCCGTCCGCACCGGGCACGGTCGTACCGCCCACCACGGGCGCGGTCGTACCGTCCGCCCCGGTGACCGGCGGCCCGGCGTCGACGCGCTCCGCGCCGTCGGCGGTGGCCCCGGGGGCGGGCTGGTCGTCGCGGGGCTCCTTCTCCACCCGGGCGTGCCGGGGCGGCACCGCGAGCCGGAGCACGTCGGCGAGGCTGCCCGCGTACCGGTCGGCCACCGCGCGGGCCAGCCGGGCGATCTCCGGCGCCAGCACCGGCTCCGGGGAGACCACCTTCTCCAGGTACGCGAGGCGGCCGGTGTGCCCGGAGTCGTCGGCGCGGGACAGCAGCCACCCGTCGACGAGCTGCCCCGCGAAGCGCACCTTCACCCGGGTGCCGGGCACCGCCACGTCGTCCAGCTCGGCCGGCACCAGGTAGTCGAACGGGCGGTCCAGGTGCGCCAGTGGCACGTCCACGCAGACGCGCGCGACCGGCGACCCGTCCGCGGGTCGCCGGTCGCTGCGCCTGGTGGCGGTCAGGCTCCCGCGGCCGACTTGAGGTCGGCGGCCCGGTCGGTGCTCTCCCAGGTCAGGTCCGGCAGCTCCCGGCCGAAGTGGCCGTACGCGGCGGTCTGCTGGTAGATCGGGCGAAGCAGGTTGAGGTCCCGGATGATCGCGGCCGGGCGCAGGTCGAACACCTCGGCGACGGCCTTCTCGATCGAGGAGACCGGCACCGTCTCGGTGCCGAACGTCTCGATGAACAGGCTCACCGGGTGCGCCTTGCCGATGGCGTAGGCGACCTGCGCCTCGCACCGCTCGGCCAGGCCGGCGGCGACCACGTTCTTGGCCACCCACCGCATCGCGTACGCGGCCGACCGGTCCACCTTGGACGGGTCCTTGCCGGAGAACGCGCCACCGCCGTGCCGGGCGTACCCGCCGTAGGTGTCCACGATGATCTTGCGGCCGGTCAGCCCGGCGTCACCCATCGGGCCACCGATCTCGAACCGGCCGGTCGGATTGACCAGCAGCCGGTAGCCGTCGGTGTCCAGGCCGAGGCTCTCCAGCTCGGGGGCGATGACGTGGTCGCGCACGTCCGGGGTGAGCAGCGAGTCCAGGGAGATGTCCGCGGCGTGCTGGCTGGACACGACCACCGTGTTCAGCCGGACCGGGCGCAGCCCCTCGTACTCGATGGTGACCTGGGTCTTGCCGTCCGGCCGCAGGTACGGGATCGTGCCGTCCTTGCGGACCGCGGCGAGCCGGCGGGCCAGACGGTGCGCCAGGGCGATCGGCAGCGGCATCAGCTCGGGCGTCTCCGAGCAGGCGAAGCCGAACATCATGCCCTGGTCGCCGGCGCCCTGCGCGTCCAGCGCGCTCTCCGACGCGCCGGTACGCAGCTCGAACGCGTTGTCCACGCCCTGCGCGATGTCCTCGGACTGCGCGCCGATGGAGACGCTGACCCCGCAGGAGGCGCCGTCGAAGCCCTTCTTCGACGAGTCGTAGCCGATGTCGAGGATGGTCCGCCGGACGATCGTCGGGATGTCGGCGTACGCCTTGGTGGTCACCTCACCGGCGATGTGCACCTGGCCGGTGGTGATCATGGTCTCGACCGCTACCCGGCTGTGCGGATCCTCGGCGAGCAGCGCGTCGAGGATGCCATCGCTGATCTGGTCGGCGATCTTGTCCGGGTGGCCTTCCGTGACCGATTCGGACGTGAAGAGGCGGCGTGTCACGGCACTCCTAAGCGTGTGATGTCGTTCCGCGGGAGTCTAATCACCACTGCGGCGGGCGTGGAGTTCAGTCGTGCTCTGTTCCACTCGTCAGGAGCGGTCGGCCAGCCGCGCCACGACGAGATCCCACACGGTGTCGGCCACGTCCTCCTTGGCCTGCTCCGGCAGTCGGCTGACCGAGCCGTCCGCGCCGATGACCGTCACCGTGTTGGTGTCGGCGCCGAAGACCAGATCCGGACCAACCTCGTTGACGACGATCAGGTCGGCCCGCTTCCGGGCGAGTTTCGCCCGGCCGTTGGCCTCGGCGTCGCCGGTCTCGGCGGCGAACACCACCAGCACCTGCTCCGGTCGTTTGCGCTGGCCGAGCTCCGCCGCGATGTCCGGGTTCGTGACCAGCTCGATGGTGGGAGCGACGCCGTCGTCCGACTTCTTGATTTTGCCAGGCGCGTACGTCGCCGGCCGGAAATCGGCCGGAGCCGCCGCCATCACCACCGCGTCGGCCTCGTCGGCGGCCTTGACGGTCGCGTCGCGCAGTTCGGCGGTGGAGCCGACACGGACCAGGTCGACCCCGGCGGGGGCGGCGAGGGAGACGTTGGCCGCGATCAGGGTCACCTGGGCGCCCCGGGCCACCGCCGCGCGGGCGAACGCGTAGCCCTGCTTGCCCGACGACCGGTTGCCGAGGAAGCGGACCGGGTCCAAGGGCTCGCGGGTGCCACCCGCGGTGACCACCACCCGCCGGCCGGCCAGGTCGGCGGGGGCGGAGTCACCCCGGGCGAGGACCCGACGGGCGACGGCGAAGATCTCCGCCGGGTCGGGCAGCCGGCCCTTGCCGCTGTCGGCGCCGGTGAGTCGCCCGACGGCCGGCTCGATGACCCGGACCCCCCGGGAGCGCAGCGTGGCGACGTTGGCCACCGTGGCCGGGTGCTCCCACATCTCGGTGTGCATGGCCGGGGCCAGCACCACCGGGCAGCGGGCGGTCAGCAGCGTGTTGGTCAGCAGGTCGTCGGCGAGCCCGTGCGCGGCCTTGGCGAGCAGGTCGGTGGTCGTCGGCGCGACCACCACCAGGTCGGCCTGCTGGCCGAGGCGCACGTGCGGCACCTCGTGCACGTCGGACCAGACGTCGTCGGCGACCGGCTGGCCGGACAGTGCCGCCCAGGTCGGCGCTCCGACGAAGCGGAGCGCCGACGCGGTCGGTACGACGCGGACCCGGTGACCCGACTCGGTGAAGAGCCGCAGCAGCTCACACGCCTTGTAGGCGGCGATGCCGCCGCCGACCCCGAGGACGATCGAGGCGGACATCGACGGGTGCGGTCTTACGGCTGGTCGGTCGGCTCGGCGGTGAGCAGGCCCGCGTTGATCTCGCGCATGGCGATGGAGAGGGGCTTCTCCTGCGGGGTGGTCTCGACGAGCGGGCCGACGTACTCCAGCAGGCCCTCACCGAGCTGGCTGTAGTAGGCGTTGACCTGGCGCGCGCGCTTGGCGGCGAAGATGACCAGCGCGTACTTCGACGTCGTCTTCTCGAGGAGCTCGTCGATCGGCGGGTTGGTGATGCCTTCGGGGTTGGCGATGGATCCCACGAATTAACCTCTGCGTCTTTCGAGCCGCGCGAACGCGGTGCTGAGTCTCAACGGCGGCCGACCGTCAGCCGCGCACACGCGACCAGGTCGGATCCGGATAAGAAGAACCGAGTAAGCCTACCAGCTCGCCGACGACCCGCTCGGTGTGGTCGTGGGTCAGGGCGTGGTCGAAGCTCGCCGCGACGGCCGGGTCGGGACGCTTCCCGGGCGGGCTCAGCAGCACCAGCCGGACGTCGGGCAGGCGCGCCCGGACCAGCGGGGCGCCGCGCAGGTCGAGCGGGAGCAGCACCGGCTGCCCGGCGTCGAGCCGGGCGCGCAGCGGCGGGTACGGCGTACCCCGGTGGTGTGGGCCGGCCCTGGACCACTCCAGCAGCTCGCCCGCGGCCACCCGCCGGTCGAACTCGGCCGGCGCGAGGAAGACCCGGTCGACACCGTCGACCTCCTGCTCCCGGCGCGGCCGGGTGGTGGCCGGTACCGGGATCCACACGAACGGAGAACGCGCCCGGACGAGCTCGACGACACTCTCCCTGCCGGAACCCGAAGGTCCAGCCAGGACAGTGAGCCGAGCCGCCGGGCGCGCCTCGTCATCCGTGCTCACTGCTTGTTTCTACACGCTGCCAGGTTCAGTTGGCGGCGAACTCTCCAAGCAGTGCCTTGCGCTGCTGCTCGCCGAGGCCACGCAGGCGACGGCTGTCAGCGATCTTGAGCTTCTCCATGATCTGGGTAGCCCGGATCTTGCCAATGCCCGGCATCGCCTGCAGGACGGCCGAAACCTTGAGCTTACCCACGACGTCGTCGCTCTCGGCGCGCTCGAGGACGGCGCCAAGGGTGGTCTTGCCCTGCTTGAGCTGCTCCTTCAGCTCGGCACGGGCCTTGCGGATCTCCGCGGCCTTCTCGAGCGCGGCAGCGCGCTGTTCGGGGGTCAGTGACGGGAGCGGCACCAGTTCTCCTCAGGTCCCTATCGCGGCGGGCGGGGCGCACCGCCGCATCTGTGAAACGTGGTGTCGCTGTGAACCAAGGGGTCCGTGGTTCCCAGCGCGGGGAAAACTAGCGGTCAACGGAGCTTTCGGCAACGTGGGCGCGCGACGATCACCGCACAGTGACCGAGCCGTCAGTCAGTCAACGGGCAGCCAGAACGGCCCGGCACTCGCCCAGCACCCGGTCCGCGGCGGCCCGCAGCGCGGCGACGTCGGGGCCCGCGGAGAGCACTTCCCGGGAGTACGACGGGAGCACCGTGGCGAGGCTCGAACCGAAGACGGTACGCAGATCGGCCGCGCCGGCACCCTGCGCGCCGAGCCCCGGCGCGAGCAGCGGACCCCCCACGCCGGAGAGGTCGTGACCGGTGTCGCCGATGGTCGCGCCGACCACCAACCCGAAGCTGCCGAGGGGGGTCGCACCCTTGTTGAGCTGGGAAATCTCGTCGATCACGGTCTGCGCGACGGTGCGGCCGTCGGCCGTGCGGGCGCGTTGCACGGCGGCGCCCTCGGGGTTGGAGGTGAGGGCCAGCACGAAGACCCCGCCGCCGTGCTCGGCGGCCAGCTCGAACATCGGGGCCAGCGAACCTACTCCCAGGTAAGGGCTCGCGGTGACCGCGTCGACATACAACGGGCTGGATGGATCAAGGTACGCGGAGGCGTACGCGCGCACCGTCGAGCCGATGTCTCCGCGCTTGACGTCGAGCAGAACGAGCGAACCGGCATCGCGTAACTGTCGGATAGTTGACTCAAGAATCGCCACACCGCGGGATCCGAAACGCTCGAAAAAGGCCGACTGAGGCTTCACCACCGCAACCCGGTCACCGAGCGCTTCCACGACGGTTTGGGTGAACCGGTCAAGACCCGCGACGTCGTCGTCGAGACCCCACCGAGCCAGCAGACCGGGATGCGGGTCGATGCCCACGCAGAGCGGCCCCCGCTCGGTGACCGCCCGGTGCAGCCGGGTTCCGAAGCTCTCCATCGGCGTACTCCCTCTCTCCTCGTCCCGGGTGGCGGACCCGCCCTCCGGGGTACCCGTTGCCGGCGGCCGGCTCAGCCGGCCACCACCGCCGCCGCCACGCCGGACGCGATCCGGGCCAGGTCGGCGTCGTCGGTGACGTACGGCGGCATCGTGTAGATCAGGTCGCGGAACGGCCGCAGCCACACCCCCTGCCCGGCCGCCGCCGCGGTGGCCGCGCCGATGTCGACCTCGTGATCGAGCTGGACGACGCCGATCGCGCCGAGCACCCGCACGTCGGCGACGCCGGGCGCGCCGCGCAGGGGCTCCAGACCGGCGCGCAGGCCGGCGGCGATCCTGGCGACCTGCCCCGCCCAGTCCCCGGCCCGCAGCAGCCCGATGGAGGCGTTGGCCACCGCGCAGGCCAGGGGGTTGCCCATGAACGTGGGCCCGTGCGCGAGCACGCCGGCCGCGGAGATGCCCCGGGCGACCTCCGGGGTGCACAGTGTCGCCGCCAGGGTCAGGTAGCCGCCGGTGAGGGCCTTGCCCACGCACAGCACGTCCGGGCTGACCCCGGCGTGCTCGGCGGCGAACAGGCGCCCGGTTCGACCGAAGCCGGTGGCGATCTCGTCGAAGATCAGCAGGATTCCGTGCGCCCGGGTCACCTCGCGCAGGACCCGCAGGTATGCCGGATGGTGAAAGCGCATCCCGCCGGCGCCCTGCACGACCGGCTCCACGATCACCGCGGCCAGCTCGTCGGCGTGCCGCTCGACCGCGTCCACCAGCGCCGCCACGTACGCCTCGTCGGGCGGATCGGTGAAGCCGCCCGGCGGGACCGGTGCGAAGACCTGCCGCGGCAGCACGTCACCCCACAGGTGGTGCATCCCGCCCTCCGGGTCGCAGACGCTCATCGGGTGGAACGTGTCGCCGTGGTAGCCGCCCCGCCAGGTCGCCAGGCGGCGCCGCTGCGGCCGGCCGACGGCGCGTTGGTACTGAAGGCACATCTTCACCGCCACCTCGACGCTGACCGAGCCGGAGTCAGCCAGGAAGACGTGCTCCAGGCCGTCCGGGGTCAGCTCGACCAGCGTGCGGGCCAGCTGGACGGCGGGCTCGTGAGTGAGCCCGCCGAACATCACGTGACTCATCCGGCCGAGCTGGTCGGTCACCGCCGCGTCCAGCACCGGGTGCCGGTAGCCGTGGATCGCCGCCCACCAGGACGACATCCCGTCCACCAGCTCCCGCCCGTCGGCCAGGGTCAGCCGTACCCCCTCGGCGCCGCGCACCACGTACGGCTGGGTCGCCGGCGGCAGCGCCGCGTACGGATGCCAGACGTGCGCCCGGTCCGCGGCCAGGATCTCCTCGGGTGTCACGCGTACTCCTTCCAGGCACGGACGGGCCGCGCGGCGGTCGTCAGGCGGCCGGTCGGGCCCCTCCTTCTGCGCCTTTGCTCTGCTTCAACGGAGGCAACGCCTGGTGTCCGGATACCGGACGCCGGCCGTTGCGTGGGTTGAAGCAGAGCAAAGGGACAGCGGAGCGGGTGGGCACCCCGGCGCAGAGCCGGCCCGGCGCAGGGCTGGACCAGCACCGGGCCGGGGCCGATCACCGGCCGGCGACCGGTTCCGGTGCCAGGGCTGTGGCCGTCGTGCGGGCGGCTGCGCGGACCAGAGCCGGACCCCGGTAGATGAATCCGGTGTAGAGCTGCACCAGGGCGGCGCCGGCGTCGAACATCCGCGCCGCGTCGTCCGGGTCCAGCACCCCGCCGACCCCGATGATCGGCAGCCGGCCGCCGGTCTCGCGGTGCACGAAGGTGACCACGTCGCGGGCACGCCCGGTCAACGGCCGGCCGGACAGACCACCGGCCTGCGCGCCGCGCTCGGCGTCACCGACGGCGAGCCCCTCGCGGGACAGCGTCGTGTTGGTGGCGATCACCCCGGCCGCACCCCGCGCCAGGCAGACCTCCAGCAGCTCGGCGATCGCCGCCTCGGTCAGGTCCGGTGCGATCTTGACCAGTACCGGCTTCTCCCCCACCAGCGCGCCGAGCAGCGCGTCCAGGTGCGTGCGGTCCTGCAGGGACCGCAGACCCGGGGTGTTCGGCGAGGAGACGTTCACCGCGAAGTAGTCGCCGTGCGCGCGCAACGCCCGGTACGAGGCGAGGTAGTCCTCGACCGCCTCGTCGAGCGGGGTCACCTTGGACTTGCCCAGCGAGATGCCCAGCGGCACCCCGAGCGGGCGCGGCAGCGCCGCCAGCCGGGCGGCCAGCGCGGCGGCCCCGGCGTTGTTGAAGCCCATCCGGTTGACCACCGCCTCGCTGGCCGGCAGCCGGAACAGCCGGGGCCGGGGATTGCCCGGCTGGGCGTGCGCGGTGACCGTGCCGACCTCGACGAAGCCGAACCCGAGCGCCGGCCAGGCCGGCAGCGCCGCGCCGTCCTTGTCCATGCCGGCGGCCAGCCCGACCGGATTGGGGAACCGCACGCCGAACACCGTGCGCGGTGCCCGCACCGCGTAGCGGGCCCGCAGGGCGGCGAGCGCCACCGGACTGCGGGACAGCCCGGACAACCGCCGCAGCGTCCACTCGTGCGCGGCCTCGGCGTCCCCACCGCCGAGCCGGAACAACCAGGGCCGAACCGCCCGCTCGAACAGGGTCACTTCGCAGCCCGCAGGGTGGCGTGCAGGTCCTGCAGGGGGCGGACCTGCATGTCGCCGCGAATGCGCGCCTCGATGCCCATCACCGCCGCGGCGGCGCCGGGGACCGTGGTGATGCAGGGGATGTCCGCGGTGACGGCCGCGCTGCGGATCTCGTAGCCGTCGGAGCGGGCGCTGGCCCCCGAGCCCTGCGGCGTGTTGATCACCAGCGCCACGTCGCCGCCGAGGATCAGCGACACCGCGTCGTCCCCCTCACCGGCCTGGTAGTGCTTGCGGATCTGCTCGCAGGCGATGCCGTGCCGGCGCAGCACCTCGGCGGTGCCGGCGGTCGCCACGATCTCGAAGCCCAGATCGGCCAACCGCTTGATCGGGAAGATCATGCCGCGCTTGTCCCGGTTGGCCACCGAGACGAAGATCTTCCCGGTGGTCGGCAGCGACCCGTACGCGGCCGACTGGCTCTTGGCGAAGGCGTGCCCGAAGTTGGTGTCGATGCCCATCACCTCGCCCGTCGACTTCATCTCCGGGCCGAGCAGCGAGTCGATCCCCTTGCCGGCACGGGTCCGGAAGCGCTTGAACGGCAGCACCGCCTCCTTGACCGCGATCGGCGCGTCGGCGGGCATCGTGCCCCCGTCCCCGGTCGCGGGCAGCAGGCCCTCGGCGCGCAACTGGGCGATGCTCGCGCCGAGCGCGATCCGGGCCGCCGCCTTGGCCAGCGGCACCGCCGTGGCCTTGGAGACGAACGGCACCGTCCGCGACGCCCGCGGGTTGGCCTCCAGGACGTAGAGCACGTCGTCCTTGAGGGCGTACTGCACGTTGAGCAGACCCCGGACGCCGACGCCACGGGCGATGGCCTCGGTGTAGCGGCGGACCTCGGCCAGGTGCGAGCCCGCGAGGGTGATCGGCGGCAGCGCGCAGGACGAGTCGCCGGAGTGGATGCCGGCCTCCTCGATGTGCTCCATCACGCCGCCGATGTAGACCTCGCCGTCGGCGTCGCAGAGCGCGTCCACGTCGATCTCGATGGCGTCGTCCAGGAAGCGGTCCACCAGCACCGGGTGATCCGGCGAGATGTCGGTCGCCCGGCCGATGTAGTCACGCAGCGTCGGGTCGTCGTAGACGATCTCCATGCCCCGCCCGCCCAGCACGTACGACGGCCGGACCAGCACCGGGTAGCCGATCTCGTCGGCGATCGTCTTGGCCTCGTCGTAGGAGGTGGCCATGCCGTGCGCCGGAGCGCGCAGTCCGGCCCGGGCCAGCACCGCGCCGAAGGCGCCCCGCTCCTCGGCGAGGTGGATCGACTCCGGGGAGGTGCCGACGATCGGCACGCCGGCGTTCTTGAGCCGCTGCGCCAACCCCAGCGGGGTCTGCCCGCCGAGCTGCACGACCACCCCGACCACGCCCGGCCCGCCGGCCGCCCGGCCGGACGACTCCTCCGCGTGCCAGACCTCCAGCACGTCCTCGAAGGTCAGCGGCTCGAAGTAGAGCCGGTCGGCGGTGTCGTAGTCGGTGGAGACGGTCTCCGGGTTGCAGTTGACCATGACGGTCTCGTAGCCGGCCGCCCGCAGCGCCTGCACCGCGTGCACGCACGAGTAGTCGAACTCGATGCCCTGCCCGATCCGGTTCGGCCCGGAGCCCAGGATCAACACCTTCGGCCGGTCCGACGGCACGACCTCGGTCTCCAGGTCGTACGACGAGTAGTGGTACGGCGTGGCCGCCTCGAACTCGGCCGCGCAGGTGTCCACCGTCTTGTAGACCGGGCGCACGTCGAGGCGGTGTCGCAGGGTGCGTACCCCGTCCTCGGCGGCCAGTTCCGGACGCAGCGCGGCGAGCTGCCGGTCGGACAGACCGGCCCGCTTGGCCACGCGCAGCAGCTCGGCGTCGAGCACCGGGGCGGCCACGATCTCCGCGCGCAGCTCGATCAGCGCGACGATCTGGTCGAGGAACCAGGGGTCGATCCCACCGGACGCCTCGGCGACCTCGGCGATCGACGCGCCGAGTCGCAGGGCCCGCTCGACGGTGTAGAGCCGGCCGTCGTGCGGGATCCGCAGCGCGGCGAGGGTGTCGGCCAGGGTGACGCCCTGCGGGTCCGGCTGCGTCCAGAAGCCGGCCTCCTTGGTTTCCATCGACCGCATCGCCTTGTTCAGCGCCTCGGTGAAGTTACGCCCGAGGCTCATCGCCTCGCCCACCGACTTCATCGTGGTGGTCAGCTCCGGGTCCGCGCCGGGGAACTTCTCGAACGCGAAGCGCGGGATCTTCACCACCACGTAGTCCAGGGTCGGCTCGAACGCCGCCGGGGTCTTCAACGTGATGTCGTTGGGGATCTCGTCGAGGGTGTAGCCGATGGCCAGCTTCGCGGCGATCTTCGCGATCGGGAAGCCGGTCGCCTTGGAGGCCAGCGCCGAGGAGCGCGACACCCGGGGGTTCATCTCGATCACGACGATCCGGCCGTCGACCGGGTTGACCGCGAACTGGATGTTGCAGCCCCCGGTGTCCACGCCGACCTCGCGCAGCACCGCGATGCCCAGGTCCCGCAGGCGCTGGTACTCCCGGTCGGTGAGCGTCATGGCCGGGGCCACGGTGACGCTGTCGCCGGTGTGCACGCCCATCGGGTCGATGTTCTCGATCGAGCAGACCACCACGACGTTGTCGTGCCGGTCGCGCATCAGCTCGAGCTCGTACTCCTTCCAGCCGAGCACGCTCTCCTCGATGAGCACCTCGTGCACCGGGCTGGCGGACAGGCCGTCGCCGGCGATGCGGGCCAGGTCCTCCGGGGTGTGCGCCATGCCGGAGCCCAGGCCGCCCATGGTGAACGACGGCCGGATCACCACCGGCAGGCCCAGCTCGGCGACGGTGGCCTCGACCTCGTCCATGGTGTGGCAGACCCGGGAGCGCGGCACCAGGCCGGTCGGGTCCTCGACGCCCAGCCGGACGCCGGCCTTCGCCACGATCTCCTTGAACAGCTGCCGGTCCTCGCCGCGGTTGATCGCGTCGATGTTCGCGCCGATCAACTCGACGCCGTACTTCTCCAGGACGCCGGCCTCGTGCAGGGCGACCGCCGTGTTCAGCGCGGTCTGCCCGCCGAGGGTCGGCAGGATCGCGTCCGGACGCTCCTTGGCGATGACCAGCTCGACGAACTCCGGGGTGATCGGCTCGACGTACGTGGCGTCGGCGAACTCCGGGTCGGTCATGATCGTCGCCGGGTTGGAGTTGACCAGGCTGACCCGGATCCCCTCGCTGCGCAGCACCCGGCACGCCTGGGTGCCGGAGTAGTCGAACTCGCAGGCCTGCCCGATGACGATCGGCCCGGAGCCGATCACCAGGATGTGCTTGAGATCAGTGCGCTTGGGCATTACTTTCCGCCTTCGATCAGTTCCGCGAAGCGGTCGAACAGGTAGTCCGCGTCGTGCGGGCCGGCCGCTGCCTCCGGGTGGTACTGGACGGTGAAGGCGGGCACGTCCTTCGCCCGCAGCCCCTCGACCACGTTGTCATTGAGGCAGACGTGCGACACCTGAACACCGCCGAACTCGGTCTCGATCACCTGGTCGGGCACCACCGCGCCGTCGCCCGCACCCGGCACCTGAACGGCGAAGCCGTGGTTGTGGCTGGTCACCTCGACCTTGCCGGTGACCCGGTCGAGCACCGGCTGGTTGATGCCCCGGTGGCCGTAGCCCAGCTTGTACGTGCCGAAGCCGAGCGCACGGCCGAGGATCTGGCTGCCGAAGCAGATGCCGAACAGCGGCACCTCCCGCCGCAGCGCCTCCCGCGCCAACGCCACCGGCGCGTCGGCGGTGGCCGGGTCACCCGGACCGGGCGACAGGAAGATCGCGTCGGCCCCGGTGGCGAGCATCTGGTCGATGGTCGACCCGGCGGGCAGCACGTGGGTGGTCACCCCACGCGTGGCCAGCCGGCGCGGCACGTTGCGCTTGATGCCCAGGTCGAGCGCCGCCACGGTGAACCGGTGCTCGCCGAGGGCCTCGACGACGTACGGCCGGGAAGTGGTCACCTCGGCGGACAGGTCCGCGCCGACCATCTGCGGCGCCTGCCGGACCCGGGCCAGCAGGCTCTGCGGATCGTTGTCCACGCTGGAGATACCGACCCGCATGGCGCCCCGCTCCCGCAGGTGCCGGGTCAGTGCCCGGGTGTCCACCCCGCTGATGCCCACCACACCCTCGGTGGCGAGGCGGTCCTCGAGACCGCCGGTGGCCCGCCAGTTCGAGCCGATCCGGGCCGGGTCGCGCACGACATAGCCGGCCACCCAGATCCGGCCGGACTCGTCGTCCTCGCCGTTGACGCCGGTGTTGCCGATGTGCGGCGCGGTCTGCACCACCACCTGCCGGTGGTAGGACGGGTCGGTCAGCGTCTCCTGATAACCGGTCATGCCGGTGTTGAACACCGCCTCGCCGAAGGTCTCCCCGACACTGCCGTACGCCTCACCGGGGAAGGTGCGCCCGTCCTCGAGGACGAGAATCGCGGGCCTGCGCTTGACCATTACTTGACAGCCTTTCCGTCCAGAACCGTCGGCTCGCCGCGCAGGAAGGTCGCCACGATGCGACCTGGCAGCGTCATGCGGGCGTACGGGGTGTTGCGACTGCGGCTGGCCAGCTCCGCCGGCTCGATGGTGCGGCGGGCGGCCGGGTCGATCAGGGTCAGGTTGGCCGGCACACCGGGCGCCGGGTCGATGCCGTGCCCGGTCAACCCGGCGATCCGGGCGGGAGTCCGTGACATCCGCTCGGCGATCAGGTCCCACTCGGGGCCGAGCACGTCGAGCGCGATGGAGAGGGCCGTCTCCAGGCCGAGCATGCCCGGCCGGGCGTACGCCCACTCGCACTCCTTGTCCTCCACGGCGTGCGGGGCGTGGTCGGTGGCGATCACGTCGAGCACCCCGTCGGCGAGCGCGGCACGCAGCGCGGCGATGTCCGCGGCCGTCCGCAACGGCGGGTTGACCTTGAAGACCGGGTCGTAGGTCTCCGCCCGCTCGTCGGTGAGCAGCAGGTGGTGCGGGGTGACCTCGGCGGTCACGCGTACCCCGCGGGCCTTCGCCTGGCGCAGCACCTCGACGCTGCCGGCGGTGGAGACGTGGCAGACGTGCAGGCGGCTGCCCACGTGCTCGGCGAGCAGCACGTCCCGGGCGATGATCGCCTCCTCGGCGACCGCCGGCCAGCCGATCAGCCCGAGGCGGGTGGAGACCTCGCCCTCGTGCATCTGGGCACCCTCGGTGAGGCGGGGCTCCTCGGCGTGCTGGGCGATGATCCCGTCGAACGCCTTGACGTACTCCAGGGCGCGGCGCATCAGCTTCGGGTCGGCGACGCAGTGCCCGTCGTCGGAGAAGATCCGCACCCGGGCCGCCGAGTCGGCCATCGCGCCCAGTTCCGCCAGCCGCTCGCCGGCCAGCCCGACGGTGACCGCGCCGATCGGCTGCACGTCCACCAGGGCGGCCTCGCGGCCGAGTCGCCAGACCTGCTCGACCACGCCGGCGGTGTCCGCGACCGGCGAGGTGTTCGCCATCGCGCAGACCGCGGTGTAGCCGCCCAACGCCGCCGCGCGCGAGCCGGACTCGACGGTCTCGGCGTCCTCCCGACCGGGCTCGCGCAGGTGGGTGTGCAGGTCGACGAGACCGGGCAGGGCGACCAGGCCGGTGCCGTCGATGGCGGTGGCGTCCGGCGCGGTCAGGCCGGGGCCGACCTCGGCGACGACGCCGTCGCGGATCAGCAGGTCGGTCGGCGCGGCGCCGACGACGCTCACGTTGGTGATCAGGTACGCGGTCACCGGTTGTTCCCTCCGAGCAGCAGGTAAAGAACAGCCATCCGCACGGAGACACCGTTGGTGACCTGTTCGACGATGGTGGATCGGGGTGAGTCGGCCACCTCGGGGGTGATCTCCATCCCCCGGTTCATCGGGCCGGGGTGCATGACGATGGCGTGCTCGGGCAGGCGGCGCATCCGCGGGCCGTCCAGCCCGTAACGGCGGGCGTACTCGCGCGCGGAGGGGAAGTAGGAGTCGTTCATCCGCTCCCGCTGCACCCGCAGCATCATCACCACGTCCACGTTCGGCAGCACCGAGTCGAGGTCGTAGGAGACGTCCGTGCCGGGGGCGAGCGCCGCGGCGATGTCGACCGGGATGAGGGTGGGCGGGCCGACCAGGGTGACCTTGGCGCCGAGGGTGGACAGCAGCAGCACGTTGGAGCGGGCCACCCGGGAGTGCAGCACGTCCCCGACCACCGCGACCGACAGGCCGGCGAGCCGGCCCAGCCGGGACCGCATGGTGTACGCGTCGAGCAGCGCCTGGGTGGGGTGCTCGTGGGTGCCGTCGCCGGCGTTGACCACCGACCCGTCGACCCAGTTGGCCAGGCGGTGCGGCGCGCCGGAGGCGGGGTGCCGGACGACCACCGCGTCGGCGCCCATGGCCTGCAGGGTCAGCGCGGTGTCCTTCAGGCTCTCGCCCTTGGTGACGCTGGACCCCTTCGCGGAAAAGTTGATCACATCGGCGCTGAGGCGCTTGGCCGCCGCCTCGAAGGAGATCCGGGTGCGGGTGGAGTCCTCGTAGAAGAGGTTCACCACCGTCCGGCCGCGCAGCGCGGGCAGTTTCTTGATCTCGCGGCCGGCGACCGTGGCCATCTCGGCGGCGGTGTCCAGGATCTCGGTGGCGGTGTCGGCGTCCAGGTCCCCGCCGGAGAGCAGATGCTTGATCATGGAAGCAGCGCCTGCCTTTCGTTCGCGACTGCGGGGCTCCGCTTCGCTGCACTCCTCGCGCTCACCGTGTCCCCCCGTACAGCTTGACCTCGTCGGCGCCGTCGGTCTCCGCGAGCGTCACCTTCACGCTCTCCGCGAGCGAGGTCGGGATGTTCTTGCCGACGTAGTCGGCGCGGATCGGCAACTCCCGGTGCCCCCGGTCGACCAGAACGGCGAGTTGCACGGACGCCGGGCGGCCCACGTCGTTGAGCGCGTCGAGCGCGGCCCGCACGGTGCGGCCGGAGAAGAGCACGTCGTCGACGAGGATGACCCGCTTGCCGTCGATGCCGCCGGTGGGCACCTGGGTCGGGCCGATCGCGCGGGTGGCGTGCCGGCGGAGGTCGTCGCGGTAGAGCGTGATGTCGAGCACACCGACCGGTACGGCGATGTCCTCGAAGGTGCTGATCCGGGAGGCGAGCCGCCGCGCGAGGGGGGCGCCCCGGGTGGGGATGCCCAGCAGCACCGTGTCGGCGGCACCCTGGGTCTTCTCCAGGATCTGGTGGGCGATGCGGTCGACCACGCGTTGCACGTCGGCGCTGGCGAGGATCACCTTCACCGAGGGTTGTCGCGGTGGTGACGAGCGGGCAGCCGGTGGGTATGCCACGGCGGACCTCCTTCCCCGCCTCACCGGACGGGTCGTTAAAGGATGTCGGGCACCTCCGGCCGGACCGCGCAGCGACCTGACCGGGGCTTCACGCCACGTTACCAGTGGTCACCGGGCCGATGGACGGCGGCCGCTGACCACCGGATCAGGCCGACGAAATGGGGATAACTCCCCCGGTGCTCCCCAACGGTAAGGTCACGACCACTTGACCAGGTGTCACAATCCCCGTACCGTCACGCTCCGTAGCGATCGACGGGAGAACCCCGAGCAGCACTGGGAGTGTCCGAATGCCCTCTGAATACGCCAAGTCTCTGGGCGCCCGCCTGCGCTCCATCCGCCAACAGCAGGGTCTCTCCCTGCAGGGTGTGGAGGAGAAGTCGAACGGGCGGTGGAAGGCCGTGGTGGTCGGCTCGTACGAGCGTGGCGACCGGGCCGTGACGGTGTCCCGTCTGGCCGAGCTGGCCGAGTTCTATCGTGTCCCCGTCTCGGAGCTGCTGCCCGACGGCAGTGGTGTCCGGCACGAGCCCACCAGCAAGATCGTCCTGGACCTGGAGCGGCTCTACGACGAGGCCTCCGAGGACCTGGCCTACGTCGCCCGCTACGCCCGCGCGATCCAGCAGCAGCGCGGTGACTACAACGGGCGGGTGCTCTCCATCCGTGCCGACGACCTGCGGGCGCTCGCGATCGTCTACGACGCCTCGCCGTCGGGTCTGATCGAGCGGCTCACCGAGCACGGTGTGCTGGTGGCCGACCCCCGGGCGTTCTTCGCCTCCTGAGCTGTCGCTTCACCCGAAAGGGCCCGTGCCGTCCGGCACGGGCCCTTTCCGTGGTGCGGGTGCGAGACCTCAGCGGGTGGCGTACTCGGCGATCCGGCCGAGCACCCCGTTGAGGAAGCGCGGCGAGTCGTCGGTCGACATCTGCCGGGCCAGCTCAACGGCCTCGCTGATCGCCACCGCGTCGTCGATCTCGTCGACGTAGAGCAACTCGTAGACGGCGATCCGGGCCAGGTTGCGGTCGACGACCGGCATCCGCTCCAGGGTCCACCCCTCGGCGTAGCTGGCGATCAGCTCGTCGATCCGGTTGAGGTGCTCGGCGACCCCCTCGACCAGGCCCACGGCGTAGCCGAGGTGCTCCGGTCGGGGCTGCTCGATCCGCTGCACATAGCCGGCCAGCACCTCCACCGGAGGCTTGTCCCGCAGATCGGCCTCGTAGAGGACATCCAGCGCCCGCTTACGCGCCTTGCGGCGCGCCGGCATCTGCTGCTTGGAACCCTCGGCCATCAGGCGCGGCCGAGGTAACGGCCGTCGCGGGTGTCGACCTTGATCTTCTCGCCGGTGGTGATGAACAGCGGAACCGGCACGGTGGCGCCGGTCTCCACGGTCGCCGGCTTGGTGCCGCCGGTCGAGCGGTCGCCCTGCAGGCCCGGCTCGGTGTAGGTGACCTCCAGCACGACGCTGGTGGGCAGCTCGATGTAGAGCGGCACACCCTCGTGCTGGGCGACGGTCGCCTCCGCCTCGGGCAGCAGGTAGTTGGCGGCCTCGCCGACGGTGCCACCGGGCACGGTGATCTGGTCGAAGGTCTCCAGATCCATGAAGACGAAGTCCTCGCCGTCGGCGTACAGGTACTGCATCGTGCGCTTGTCCACGGTCGCGGTCTCGACCTTGGTGCCCGCGTTGAAGGTCTTGTCGACCACCTTCCCGGACAGCACGTTCTTCAGCGTGGTGCGCACGAACGCACCACCCTTACCGGGCTTGACGTGCTGGAACTCGACGACGGCCCAGAGCTCGCCGTCCAGGTTGAGTACCAGGCCGTTTTTGAGGTCGTTGGTGGAGGCCATTTCCTGCCTTGATCATCAATTGGCGGACAGACCCTACGAGTCTACTAGCTGCGTCGAATCGGCCCGTCCCCGCTCGGGGCGACCCCTCAGCGGGCGGCCAGGTGGTGCAGGGCGAGACGATAACCGTCAATGCCGAGACCGCAGATCACCCCGGTCGCCACCGCGGAGACCACCGAGTGGTGCCGGAACTCCTCGCGGGCGTGGATGTTGGAGAGGTGCACCTCCACCAGCGGCCCCCGCAGCATGGCGCAGGCGTCGCGCACCGCGTACGAATAGTGCGACCAGGCGGCCGGGTTGAGCACCACGGCGGCCTCCTCGTCGGCGGCGGCGTGCAGCCAGCCGAGCAGTTCGTGCTCGGCGTCGGTCTGCCGGACCGTCACGTCCAGCCCCAACTCCCGGCCGGTGGCCTCGCAGAGCGTCACGAGATCGGCGTAGCTGGTCGAGCCGTACACCGCCGGCTCCCGGGTGCCGAGGCGGCCCAGGTTCGGCCCGTTGAGAACGTAGACCTTCACCGGTCGGCCACCTCGCGGTAGGCGGCCTCGAGCAACGCGTCGTCCGGGCCCTCCAGCATCGCCGGATGGGCCAGCCCGTCCAGCACCACGAACCGCAGCCGGCTGCCCCGAGCCTTCTTGTCCACCCGCATCACGGCCAGCAGCCGCTCCCAGGCGTCGGCCGGGTAGCTCACCGGCAGGCCGAGCGCGGACAGGGTGCGACGGTGCCGGTCGGCGGTCGGCGCGTCCAGCCGGCCGGCGAGCCGGGCCAGCGCCGCGGCGTACACCAGACCGACGGAGACGGCGTGGCCGTGCCGCCAGCGGTAGCCCTCGACCTGCTCGATCGCGTGCGCCAGGGTGTGACCGTAGTTGAGGACCTCGCGCACGCCCGACTCGCGCAGGTCACCGGCGACCACGTCGGCCTTGACCCGGATCGCCCGCTCGATCAGCTCCCGGGCGACCGGCCCGCGCGGGTCGGTGGCGGCCGCCGGGTCGGCCTCGACGAGATCCAGGATCGTCGGGTCGGCGATGAAGCCGCACTTGACCACCTCGGCCAACCCGGCCGCCAGGTCGACCGCGGGCAGGCTGTCCAGCGTGGCCAGGTCGGCCAGCACACCGACCGGCGGGTGGAACGCGCCCACCAGGTTCTTGCCGGCAGCCGTGTTGATGCCGGTCTTGCCGCCCACCGCGGCGTCCACCATGCCCAGCAGCGAGGTGGCCACCGGCACCCACCGCACGCCGCGCAGCCAGCAGGCCGCGACGTAGCCGGCCAGGTCGGTCACCGCGCCGCCGCCCACGCCGACCACCGCGTCGGTACGGGTGAAGCCGGCCGCGCCGAGCCGATCCCAGCAGGCGGCGGCCACGTCGATCTGCTTGCCCGCCTCGGCGTCGGGCACCTCGATCGGCAGCGGCTCGACGCCGGCCGCGCGCAGTCGTTCGCCGAGCGCGTCGGCGAGAGCCTTGAGCGGAGGGGCGTGCAGCACCGCCGCCCGGGTCGCGCCGGGCAGCAGGCCGGGCAGCGCGTCCAACAGGTCGCGTCCGACCAGCACGTCGTACGGCCGTTCGCCGCCGACCGGGATCCGGGTCACCTCGTCCATCGCCGGCAGCCTAGTCGAGCGGACGCCGTGGTGCGGGTGGCTGCCCACCTGCTGGCCGGGCCGCCCACTCCGCCAACCGGCGGGCGTGTTCGGCCACCTCGGCGCGCAGTCCAGTGCCACCCGCTGCCGATGCCGGGCGGCCGCGGCCAGGGCGAGCAGGGTGCCCGACGCGGGGCGCGGCTCCGCCTCAGGTCGCCGCAGGGTGAAGCCGAGGTGCTCCTGCACGGCGGTCAGCCGGTCGGCGAGCGCAGCCGGCAGCACCCGGCGGATCTTCGCGAGCGCGGTCGCCGTGGCCGGTTGCTCGGTGGCCAGGCCGACGCGTTCGGCCACGACCAGGCCGAGCAGCACGGCCACCGCCTCGTCGTCGGTGAGCATCAGCGGCGGCAGCTTGAAGCCGGGGTGCAGGCGGTAGCCACCGTGCCGACCGCGGTCGGCGGTGACCGGGATGCCCAGCTCGACGAGGGTGGCCGCGTACCGGCGTACGGTCCGCTCGTCCACACCGAGCCGGTGGGCGAGGTCGGTGGCGGTGGCCCGGTGCCGACCGCCCTGGTGGCCAGCACCTTCCCGCTCAGTGTGGTGCGGCAGATGATCAGGGAGGAGCATCCGTTCTTCACCGGCCTGGCCGACGGCCACCTGCACGAGCTGCCCACCGGGCACTGGCCGATGCTCAGCGAGCCGAAGGCTCTGACCGATGTCCTCGACCTGATCGCCCGCGGCTGAGGAACACCCCGACTGCGCCGACCGTGCACTTCCGGTTGCCGCGATGCGGTGAACGCCCCCTTACGCCGGGGGCAGCACGTGCACGATCGGCGTGGCGGGCGGCGTCAGCGGGGCAACAGCGCGGCGATCTCGGCGACGATCGCCGCCGGAGGCCGGCCGTCGGTGGTCACCGTCTCGGTGGCCACCTCGGCGTAGAGCGGCCGGCGCTGGTCCAGCAGATGCTTGAGGGTGGCCCGCGGGTTGATCGCCAGCAGCGGCCGGCCGGCGCCGAGCCCGACCCGCTTCACGGCGTCGGGCAACTCGACCGACAGGTGCACCACCCGGTGTCCCACCAGGGCGGCGCGGGTCTCCTCGGCCAGCACGGCACCGCCGCCGAGGGCGAGCACACCGGTGCCGGCGGCGAGCGCCGCGGCCACGGCGGCCCGTTCCAGGGTACGGAAGTGCGCCTCACCCTCGTCGATGAAGATCTCCGGGATGGGCTTGCCGGCCATCCGCTCGATGTCGGCGTCGGTGTCGCGGAACTCCACACCGAGGGTGGACGCGAGCGCCTGCCCGACGGTGGTCTTGCCGCAGCCCGGCGCGCCGACCAGCACGACGACCGGTGCCATCAGCGGATGACCAGGGCGTCGACGTAGCCGGCGAGGTTGCGGCGGATCTCGGCGATCGAGTCGCCACCGAACTTCTCGGTGGCCGCCTCGGCGAGCACCAGCGCCACCATGGCCTCGGCGACGACCGCCGCGGCGGGCACCGCGCAGACGTCCGAGCGTTGGTTGATCGCGCTGGCCGGCTCGCCGGTGGTGACGTCCACGGTGGAGAGGGCCCGGTTCAGCGACGAGATCGGCTTCATCGCGGCGCGGACCCGCAGCGGCTCGCCGGTGGTGATGCCACCTTCGAGGCCGCCGGCCCGGTCGGTGACCCGCCGGACGCCGGTCGCCGACGGAATGATCTCGTCGTGCGCCTCGGAGCCCCGGGAGCGGGCCTGCTGCCACCCGTCACCGATCTCCACACCCTTGATCGCCTGGATGGACATCAGCGCGGCGGCCAGTCGGGCGTCGAGCTTGCGGTCCCACTGCACGTGGCTGCCCAGACCCGGCGGCACCCCGTACGCCAGCACCTCGACCACGCCGCCGAGCGTGTCGGCGGCCTTCTTCGCGGCGTCGACCTCGGCGACCATCAGGGCGCTGGCCTCCGGGTCGAGGCAGCGCAGCGGGTCGGCGTCGATGCGGGCGGCGTCGGACGGGGTCGGGCGCAGCCCGGGCTTCGCGGCCACCGGACCCAGCTCGACGACGTGCGAGACGATCTCGATGCCGAGGGCCTGCCGGATCAGCGCCTTGGCGACCGCGCCGACGGCGACCCGGGCGGCGGTCTCGCGGGCGCTGGCGCGTTCCAGGATCGGCCGGGCGTCGGTGTGGCCGTACTTCTGCATGCCGGCCAGATCGGCGTGGCCCGGCCGGGGGCGGGTCAGCGGGGCGTTGCGGGCCTGCCGGGCCAGCTCGTCGGGGTCGACGGGGTCGGCGGCCATCACCGTCTGCCACTTCGGCCACTCGGAGTTGCCCACCCGGATCGCGACCGGACTGCCCAGGGTGACGCCGTGCCGCAGGCCGCCCAGCACCTCGACCTCGTCCCGTTCGAACGACATCCGGGCGCCACGGCCGTAGCCGAGTCGGCGGCGGGCCAGGTCGTCGGCGATCTCGGTGGTGGTCACCTCGATACCGGCCGGCACCCCCTCCAGGAGCGCGACGAGGGCGGGACCGTGCGATTCACCTGCAGTCAACCAGCGCAACACAGCGGTCAGTCTGTCACGGCGGGTGGCCGTCCCACCGCGCCGCCCGGCACGTCCCGCCCTACGGACGCGACAAGCATTCTCAGCAATGTCGATCCGCTCTTGTTTCCATCGAGCCATACCCATAAGTTGTCTGACAACAAGTAATGACGACCACACGGGGAGTTCTGGTTGTCCTACGCTGCCTGCCGCCTGTGAGCACGCCCCTCACCGGCCTCTGCGACCTTTTCTGATCCCCGCTCCACCGTGCCGCCAGGTCCATCGACCTGGTGGCGAACCGCTGTGCCCATTTTTCCAAGGCTCGTCTCGGCTCATTGTTCGGCGCGCAATCGGCCCGCCGAATGACCATAGGGAGAGTATGTGAGATCTACCGCGGTACGTATGGGGGTGGCGTTGGCGGTTACCGCCGCGTCAGTGCTGGTGGCAGTGCCGGCGCGGGCGGTCCCGACCGCCGTGACGTCGGCTGGAACGGCAGCCGGGCCGGTGGTGTCGCCGCGCTCCGGCTCGAATGTGTGGCTGTTCACCGCGGGGGCCGCTGCGGCCTTCGCCGCCGCGGGGGCGGCACCGTCGGTGCCGAAGGGCACCGGCCCGGTCCGCAACGGCACCTTTCTCGACTTCTCCCTGACCGACCGGCTCCAGGCCAAGGTCAACGTCGGCTCCGGCAACCTGGTGCTGACCAGCACGGAGCTGACCCTGCCGGGCATCGCCGAGAACGTCACGCTGGGCGCGTCGTTCAACAGCCTCCTACTCGGCAGCGGCATCGCCAACGGTGCCCACGGCCCGGGTTGGCGGACCAGATCCGGCATCGACGTGCGACTCTTCCCCGCCGACGACGGTTCGGTGACCTACGCGGCGGCCGACGGTGTGGCCGGCACGTTCACCGCCTCGGGTTCCGCCTACACCTCCCCGGCTGAGTTCAAGGCCAAGCTGGCCCAGAACGGCACCGGGTGGATCCTCACCGAGAACGACAGCGGCAAGGAGCTGTTCTTCACCTCCGACGGTCTGCTGGACAAGACCGAGGACCGCAACGGCAATGTCGTGGACGTCGCCTACAGCAGCGGCAAGATGACCACCGTGACGTCCAACCGGGGCGTCGGGTCGGTGCGGTCGGCCGCGGTCACCTACACCGGTGACCGGCTGACCCGCTACCGGCACACCGGCAGCGACGGCAACTGGCGGGACGTGTCCTACGAGTACGACTCCGCCAACCGGCTGAAGACCATCCAGAGCGCCACCTGGCGCAAGGTGCAGTTCGAGTACAACTCGGCCGGCGACCTGACGAAGATCGTGATGGAGGACAACACCTTCGCCACCGTCACCTACGACGGCCAGCACCGGGTCACGTCGTTCACGCAGGTGACGGACAACGCCACCATGCAGGGCGCGACGACCCGCCTGGCGTACACCAGCTCGACGCTGACCGACGTCGCGGACCCGCGCCAGGATCTCTCCCAGCCGGTCACCTCGGTGCCGCACACCACCTACACGGTGAACTCCGAGAAGCGGATCACCAAGGTCACCGACCCGGCGGGCAACAGCCGCAGCAAGACGTACACGCCGTTCAGCGACGTCGCCACCAGCGTCTCGGCCGAGGGCGGCACCACCACGAACACGTACGGCGCGAACAGCGGCCAGTCCCAGACGAAGGCGGAGTCACCGACCGGCGCCAGCGGCTCGGCCGCCTACGCCAACACTCCGACGTCGACCAACCCGACCGCGACCTTCCAGCCGTCGTCGTCGATCAACGCGCAGGGCAACAGCTCGACGTACACCTACAACGGTGCCGGCAACCAGACGTCCAGCAAGGACGCCCTGGCCGCCGAGGCGAAGGTCGACTACAACAGCGACGGCACGGTCAAGTCGTCCACCGACCCGGGCAACGGCACCAACGCCACCACCTACTCGTACGACTCGAACAAGCAGCTCACCACGTTGACCCCGCCGACCGGCAACAGCCTGACGGCGAAGACCTTCACCTACGACACCTACGGCCGGCTGCGCACCGAGGTCGTCGGCGGCTGCACCACCACCTACGAGTACAGCCTCGACGACCGCTTGATGAAGACCAGCTACTCCGGCTGCACGGCCACCACCGCTGTCGTCAACGAGTACGGCGGCTCCGGCAACCTGCTCATCCGCACCGACGCCACCGGCACCACCACCTACGAGTACGACCAGCTCAACCGGCTGCACAAGCGCAACCCGCCGACCGGCCCGCAACAGATCTACCGGCACGACGTGGCAGGCAACCTGGACGAGCTGGTCGACGGCCGGGGCACCACGAAGTACTACTACAACACCCGCAACTGGCTCGTCCGCATGGACACCGCCGGGGGCACCCGCTACAACTTCAACTACGACAAGGACGGCAACCGCATCAACACGTGGTTCGCCGCCAACGCCACCAACAGCACCTGGGCGCTGAAGACCACCACCACGTACGACAAGTCCGACCGGCCGCTGCGCATCACCGCCACCCGCAACTCGGCGAGCCCGGCGACCGTCTTCGACGTGACCTACTGCCACGCGAAGTACGTCTCCGGCCAGGCGTGCTCCACCGCCAAGGCCGACGACACCGGGCTGCGTCAGTGGCAGAAGAACGAGAGCAACGGTCAGATCACCCAGTACACCTACGACAAGGGTGACCGGCTCACCAAGGCCGCCAACCACAACGGCAAGACCTACGACTACACCTACACGACCAACGGTAACCGGGACACGGTCAAGGTCGACGGCACCACGACGCAGACCCTGGCCTACAACAGCGCCAACCAGGTCACCACCACGAACAACACCTACGACAGCCGCGGCAACCAGACGAAGACCAGCGCCCCGGCCGTCAGCGGCATCGGCTACAACGCCGCCAAGCAGATGACCACGGCCACCACCAGCGGCACCACCACCTACGGCTACGCCGGCACCGATCAGGTGGAGCTGGCTCAGGCGGGCGGCATCAGCCTCAACTACGGCCGCGATGACCAGCTCGGCATGCCCTGGCTGCAGTCGTGGAAGAACGGCGCCAACGCCAATGTCTACGTGGAGCGTGACGGGCTCGGCACCCCGCTCGGCGTACGCATCGGCACCACCGATCACGCGTACGTCCTGGACGGGCTCGGCTCGGTCGTCGCGCTGGTGAAGGCGGACGGTTCCGCCTCGGCTAGCTACACCTACGACCCGTACGGCAACGCCCTCACCGCGTCCGAGACGGGCCTGGGGCAGACCAACATCATCCGATACGCCGGCGGCACCTACGACCCGGCGACGACGTTCACGAAGTTCGGGCAGCGCTGGTACAACCCGGACCAGGGCCGCTTCACCCAACAGGACAACCTGAGCTTCATCGGCGACCCGAAGCACGGCAACAGGTATGCGTACGCGAGTTGCAGTCCTACGAACTACGTTGACCCAACTGGGCAAGCCTCCTGGTGTGCGTGGGCGGGGCTCGCAATTGGAGTTGCTGGTGTGGCCGTAGGAGTGGCAGCAACAGCTGTGACGGGAGGAGCAGCCGCTCCTGCGCTGGTTGCGGCTGGCATCTTCCTCGGCGAGGCCGGCGTCGCATTAGGTATTGGTGACATGTCCGGTAATTGTTAGCAAGAGCAGAGGGGCTGCTGAATGGGTGACCCGGCCGACCGACTGGGTCACCCCTGCTCAACTCAGCTCGGGTCGACTCGGAGGGGCTGCGTGACTAGGAGAAATACGTCTAGGCTGATCATCGCCATATCCGGCGCACTGGTGGTGATCGGGGGGGTGATTGGGGTTCTGGGCAGCGGCCTTGCCCAGAAGGGCGGGATCGCGGCCCTGACGGCAGGAGGGGCGGGTGTCGTGATCGGCCTCATAGCCAACTCATTCAACGCCAATGATGAGTGATTCACCTCAGAGATACGGCGGCGCCTCTTCCGTCAAGACAGAATAGTTGCCCAGTCCTGCACTGGCCGGCATCGACTAGGAGGTGTGCCGGGCTCCCGCGGCACGCCTCCTACCTGTCCGCTCGGTCGTTTCGGATCGCGATGATCGACTTGGTCAGGCCCGCCAGGCGCTCGTTGCGGATGGTGGCGTCCGGAAACAGGTACTTGAGTTCGGCGCGACCGATCAGTTCGGTCGTGAGCACCTGCCTCATCGCCGCCTCGTACGACTTGCCGGGGTTGTAGGCGAGCGGCCACTTACGCGCCATCACCACCCGCGCCGACACCGGCAGGAACTGCATCCCGGGCGCCACCCAGTGCGGTTCGATCGGGAAGTACCGGTACGGCGTCTGCACCCAGTACGCACGCCCCAGCTCACGGACCGCGTCGGCCATCCGCTGGCGGCGCTCGTGCCCACCGACGTGTTCGAGGACGCTGTTGCTGAAGACGAGGTCGTACCTGCGGCTCAGGATGCTCTTGGGCAGCTCGCAGGCATCGGCGTGGTCGGCCTCGGCCCACTCGGGTAGGTCCGTGGGCAGCGGCTCCAAGTTGACCACGTGCACGTGGGCGGGCCGGACGGGGACGCGCGCCCAGCTTTCCACCCGACCGCCCAGGTCGAGAACGGTCATGTCGGCCAGGTCCGGGAAGGCGTCCGACAGCCAGGCCGCGCGCCGCGCACGCCGTTTCGCGCCGAGCGAGGTCGGCGAGTCGACGAGACGGAACCTGAGCGAGTGAAGTCCCATGAATGGTTGTCCTTTGGTCTGCTGATGCCTCGTTGAGGGTGCGGGGTGTCGTCCGGACCTGGTCAGATGCCCCGGCCGCGTTTGTGCAGGGTGCGCAGCACCGCGTCGGCCCGGACCACCCGTCCGGCCACGGCGAGGGCGAGGTAGGCACGCGGCTCGCGGGGGTTGCGCCGCAGCGTCCGCCGTGCCCAGCGCAGCGCACCCCGCCGGTCACCGGAGGCGGCCCGCGCGAACGCGATCTGCCCGGTCACCCGGGCCTCGCCGGCCGGCTGACCGGCGAACTCCGGGTAGCGCTCCAACAGCCACTGCAACGCCTCGGAGATGGTGTCCCACCGTTGCGCGAAGTACGACCGCTTGTGCCACCGCACCAGCACCGACGGGGTACGCAGGTTGAGCAGCGGGGCGCTGCGCGCGGCCCGCAGCAGGAACTCGTAGTCCTCGGCGTAGCTGCCGGGGATCTCCTCGTCGACCAGCCCGAAGCCGTCGCGCAGAGCGGTGGCGCGGATCAGGAACGTGGACGGATGCAGCTCGGTCATCCGGTCCCGCAGCAGGTCGTCGAGGGTGATCCGGTCCCGGTCCAGCACCCGGTCGACGGTGGTGCCGTCGTAACTGACCCGGATGCCGCAGCAGACGAACTCGGCCTTCTCGTCGGCGGCGAGCGCGGCCACCTGGGGGACCAGTTTGCCGGGCAGCCACTCGTCGTCGTCGTCACAGAAGGCGATCACTTCGCCGCCGGCGGCCAGGGTGCCGCTGTTGCGGGCACCGGCGAGCCCCGGCGTGCGCGCGTTACGGGTGACCCGGACCGTGCGGTCCGGGTCGGTCGACTCGGCGAGAGACTCGTCGGGCGTCGACTGGTCGTGGACCACCACCACCTCGATCGGGCCGGGGTAATCCTGCGCGAGGATCGCGCGCACGGCCGCGCGCAGCAGCTCCGGGCGGTCCCGGGTGGGCACCACGACGCTGACGCTCGGCTGCCGGGTCATCGGGGCTCCCCCGCAGCACGACGGCGACGGGCCCAGGACCGCCACCGCGGCGGGCGGCGCGCCGCTCGGGCCACCAGGTCCTCGACGATCGCACCGACCCTCGCCACCGCCGCCCGCTGCGCCCGATCCGCCTCCGGGTCGGCCGCCACCGCGTACCGGGAAGGGTCTTTCAGGCCGGCGTCCAGCGCGTCGTACAGCGCCGCCCGGGTCTCGCAGAGCGCCACCACGCCGGCCACGCCGAGCCGGCGGGCGAAGCGCTGCTGATGGTCGTCCACGTGCTCGCCGCACGCCGGGTCGCGAGGCACGACGACCGGCAGGTGGCCATGCCGTCGGGCCTCCAGGATGGTCGCCGGGCCGCCGTGACAGACCACCAGGTCGGCGTCGGACATCGCCTCCTGCAAGGCGGCGTGGCCGAGGAAGGGGACCGCGCCGGGCACCGCCGGCGCCCGGGTGTGTCCGTGTTGGAGGGTCAACTCCACCATGGCGGCGGTCTCCGCGTGCCACCGCGCCAGCCAGTCGACGAGCCGGTCGAAGGGATGCTTGTCGGTGCCGACCGCCACCAGCACCCGCACCTGGCTGGTCGGCGCGACGTCACGTCGTCGAGGTATCCGGGAGCGTTCGGTGTCGGTGGTCGCCTCCCCGGTCACAACAGCGTCCCGACGACCGTGGCCTCCGGGTACTGCCGCCGCTGTTCGTCCCACTGCACGAGCATCGCGGACAGGAACGGACGGCACAGCCGGGCGGTCAGCGTCGGAGTGTCGATCCGGTCGTACACCTCGATGTAGACGGTCGGGATCCGCCGCAGCCGGGCCAGCACCACGAACGGCACCGCCACCCCGGCACCCGTGGTGACCACCGCCTCGACCCGCCGCTCACGCAGCACCCGCCAGGCGATGACCGCGTTGCGCAGCAGGTTCGGCACGTTACGGGTGGTCGGATGGTGTGCCGGCACCAGATCCTCACCGGCGAGCAGCGACACCGCCTCCGGCGTGTCGAACGTGACCCAGCAGCGCCGTCGACTCTCGTACCAGGGCCGTAGGGCCAGTAGTTGGGCCAGGTGCCCGCCGCTGGATCCGACCAGCAGCAGCACCGGCGGATCGTCGGCCTCGATCTTCCTGTCCACGCGACTCCCCACAAGTCCGCTTGGAATTTCGGTCCACGCCACGCATGAGCAGATCACACGTTTCCCGGCCGTTGTATCGCGCGACCGGTTGATCGCCTGCCCACGCGCGAGGTGGTTCGGACCCGCCGGCCGCCCGAGCTCCATCGACGCTCATCACGACCTGCGTTTTCTTCATCACTCTGCGGCACCGCCCCCAGTGCCGCTCCCGGTAATTTCCCCGGATCAACCGCAATGTCGTTTTTCGATGACCTCCAACAGCGCGGGATGCAGCGCGGTGTTCCAGCCCGCGCCCGCGTCTGCCAGCCGCCAGGTGCGCAGCCACATCTCCACCAGGTAGCCGTCGGCCACCAACCGGCGCTGGGCCGGGCCCAGGCCAAGCCGGTCACCGTGCCGGTCAAGGTGGGCATCGACGGCACCGGCGGCCACCGCCGCCGGTTCGCCGCGCAGTACCAGAGCCCGCTGGAACGCGTCGTGCGCCAGGTCGAAGCCGACCGGCACGTCCGGGCCACTGTGCTCCCAGTCCCAGGCGAACAGCCGACCGCCGTACTCGCCGAGGTTCCACGGCACCCAGTCACCGTGCCAGTGGCCGAACTCCACGTCGGTAGCACCGTGCCGCCGGGTCAGCGCCTCGACCGCGGCGACGGCCCGGGTGCCGGCCGCCCCGGCGGCGGCGGCCCGCCGGGCCTGCGCGGTCATCCGCGCCAGGAAGGCGGAGCCGGCCAGCGGTCGCGGCGGCGCGCCCGGCCCACCGCGACGGGCGACGGCGAGCAGCGCGGCGACCCGGGGCGGATCGTCGACCGGCACCCCGCGTACCGCCGACGGCAGCGGCTCGATCACGGCGACCACCTGGTCGGCCCAGGCCAGCTCGGCCAGCAGCCCCGGTGGCACCGGGTGGTCGGCCGCACCGACGACGGCCGGCAGCGCCCGCAGCGCCGCCGCCTCCGCGGTGACCAGCGCGCGGGTGGCGTCGTTCCAGCCGATCTTCGCGTACCCGCGCGGGCGTCCGTCGCCGTCGAACAGTTGCAGGGTGGGCTTGTGGTTGGGATCCGGCGGCCGGACACCGAAGGCAGCCAGCAGCGGGGTGCCGCCGAGGGCGGCCGCGAGTCGCTCGGTCAGCAGCAGCTCGGCCACGGGCACCCCGACGGGCACCGAGACGGTCAGTGTCGGGAACGGGGCCAGGCCCACCGCGCCGAGGCGGGCCAGTCCGCCGACCGCGGCCCGCACCGCCCGCACCCTCGGCGGTCGCAGCGCGTTGTACGCCAGCAGCGTCGCCGCCCCGGCGCGGGGCGCGCCCAGCGGCACCAGGAAACGTGCGCGTGCCAGCGACGGCACGACGGCGTAGCGGGCCACCGTGCGGTGTCCGAGCGGTGTGCTGCCGCCCACGGCCAACACGACCCGACGGTCCGGGAAGACGGCACGGCTGACCCAGCCGAGCCCGTCCGACCGCGACCGGGGATCCGCCGGCGCGTCGACCTGCGCCGTCACGCCGCGCGGTCCGGCCAGTCGAGTTCCAGCCCGAGCCGCTCACGCAGCGCGTCGTTGTACGGCCGGTAGTACTCGGTCAGCTCGGCGCGGACGGCCGGCTCCAGCGGTGCCGAACGCCGGTCGTTGTAGACCTTGAAGTCCGGCAGGTCGTACGCCGGCAGCCCGAGGAAGTCCAGGGTGCGCCGGTAGGTGGCGCGGGCGTCACGGTAGAGGCCCTCGCTGGGCAGGAAGAGGATCTGGCCCCGGTCGAAACGCTCCAGCCACGGCTCCAGGTGCTCCAGGTAGCGCCCGCGGGCCCGATACGTGTACCAGTCGTACGGCTCGCTGAAGTATTCCGGCTCGGCGATCAGCCGCTCCCGCTCCCCCGCCGTACGCTCCGGCTCGGCGGCCAGCGCGTCGGCGAAGTCCAGCGGCTCGATGCCGTGGGTGCGGCGCTCCTTCCAGTGCGAGTAGGCGCGCTCCACCGGGTCGCGCAGCAGCACGATCAGCTTCACCGTCGGCATCAACCCGGCGACCCGCTGCGCGGCGAGCGGATGGAACATGTACAGCGGCGCGGCCTCACCGACCCGGACCGGCCCGCCGTGCCGCTTGGTGAGGGCCTCCCGCTGGCGCTCGGTCGGGAAGTGCGAGCGGTACCACGCCTCGCCGCGCCCCCAGTGCTCCTCGAAGTAGTGCGCCGACTTGGTGTTCCAGGCCGGAAAGAGTCGGGGCACCAACGGGTGCTGGATGAGGTAGTTCCACAGCGAGGTGGTGCCGCCGCGTTTGGTGCCGATGATGAGGAAGTCCGGTAACGCTCGGCGGTCGCTGGTCCGCACCGCGTAGTCGACCAGGGAATCCCGCAACCGGTTGGTCACCTGGGTCGGCACGAGCTGCTT
Organism: Micromonospora sp. WMMD710; assembly: GCF_029626045.1. NCBI lineage: Bacteria > Bacillati > Actinomycetota > Actinomycetes > Micromonosporales > Micromonosporaceae > Micromonospora > Micromonospora sp. WMMD710. Next base: position 2,699,288 of record NZ_JARUBD010000001.1, read on the forward strand.
CACCCGGTCCCGGATGGACGACACAGTGGTCTCACCTTTCCTTTCTCGACGTCGTGGCGGTCCGCGCGGCGATCGGCACCGCCGTCTGACTACGACGGAACTGCACCATGGTCACCCGGATGCGCCCTCGGATGACCGGCACCGTCAACAAGCCGACGCAGCCGCTGACCAGCACAATCAGTGCCACCACCAGGCCGGCGACCCCTCGACCGCCGGTCAGTACGCCGGCCAGCGCCGCGAGCCCCACCCCGACGGTGACCGCGGCCGCCGCCCGTGCCAGCGTCGCGTCGACCAGCGGCTGGCCGATCACCAGCCGGGCGCAGACGAAGGAGGTCAGGTTCTCGGTGGCGATGCCGGTGGCCCAGGCCAGCGCGGCGCCGGTCACCCCGTGCTGCGGGATCAGCCACAGTCCGAGGGAGACGGTGACCGCCAGCCCGGCCACCGTCGCGACCAGGTGCAGGCCGCTACGACCGCTCATCAGCAGGAGGGTCTGGACGTTGCCCACACCGGTGTTGATCAGCATGGCCAGGGCGAGCACGGTGATCGCGGTGGCACCCGCGGTGAACCCGGGCCCGAAGAGTTGCAGGAACGCCAGCCCGAACACCGCGAGCAGGAGGTAGACCGGCCACGACAACACCAGCGCCCAGGTGGTCATCTGCCGGTGCACCACAGCCGCGGCGGCCCGCTCACCGGAGCCGAGCAGCCGGGAGAGCTGGGGCGACACCGCCACCCGCAGACCCTGCATGGCCAGTTGCCCGGCCAGGATGTAGCGGCCGACCGCGCCGAACACGCCGGCGTCCGACTGCCCGGCGAGCACCGAGGTGAGCAGCACACCCACCCACACGGCGCTCGCGTCGATCGCGGCGGACGCGGCCCGGGGCAGCGCGAAACGCCAGAACGCCGACCAGTCGGCCCGCTCGGGCCGCAGCGCCGCGCCCCGACCGATGCCGAGCGGGCCCGCCACCAGCAGCAGGCAGACCACGATGGCCAGCGCCGCCGGAATCATCCAGCCGGTCAGGCCGACCAGCACGCCACCGCCGGCAACGGCCGCCGCGCCGACCAACAACGGCCGGGCGACCGGCACCAGGACGGACTGTACGCCGACGTAGGCCCGGATCGGACGGACGCAGCGCAGCACGGCGAGCAGGAGCGTCATCGCCACCACCAGCGGCACCGCGGCGAAGCTGGCCGCGATGAGGGCCGTACCGCCGGCGCCCGGCCCGTCCAGCAGGCGGGGTGCGAGCGCGTCCGCGGCGATCACGCCGGTCAGGCCGACGACGATCGCGGCCACCAGCGGCAGTAGAAGAGCCACCGGCAGCACCCGGGCGGCGTCGCCCCCCGCGCCGACACGACGCCGCGGAAGCGTCCAGATGAGCCCGGTCTCCGCTCCGAGGGTGCAGACGGCGGCGGTCACGGTGACCACGCCGATCGCGGCGAAGAACGCGCCCGCGCCAACCGTGCCGTAGCCGCGCGTGATGACCACGGCCAGCAGAAAGCCGAAGAGGCCGTTGGTCGCGGCGCCGGCCAGACCCGCGAGGCCGGTACGGGCGCTGCGCCGGGCCTCGACCGAGCCGTCGGCGGACGACTCGTCACGGCCGGAGCCGATGGCCGAACTGGTGCCGGCGGTCATCCCGCGACAGCCTTGCGGAGGCGACCGGTGTGCACCGGACGAGCGCGCCAGGGGTCCGCTTCCCGCTCGGCGGTCGCCATCGCGGCGGCGGCCCCGAAGTAGGCGATCGTGATGGTGGGATCGGCCATGCCGTAGAACGGGATCTGCACCAGACAGATCACCGGGACCACCGCCAGCCACTGCCCGGGCGCCGAGCGGGCGCGGGCGCTCTTCAGCGTGATGATCACGAACCAGGCGAGGAAGCAGAGCAACGCCGGTATGCCGTGGCTGAACAGCACCGTCCAGAGCTGCCCCTGGGTGCCGACCGGGACCTCCGCCGTGACCGTGTCCACGGTGACGGGCGCGCCGTAACCGAGCCACGGTGAGTCCCCGATGCGGCGGATCACCTCCGCGTAGAGGGAGTAACGGTCGGTGTTCGTGTCGGTCGACTCGACCCGATTGTTGATCAACTCGGCCACCGGGATCAGCAGGGTGGTGAGCCCGCCGATGAGCAACACTCCGACGACGGACGCGCCCACCCGGACGTTCCCGCGCACCGCGGCGCGCACGCCGAGCACGGCCAGGCCCACGCCGAGGCTCGCGAACATGGTGCGGTTCAGGGTGAGGAAGGCCGGCACCAGGGACAGCGGCAGCGACACGAGCAGTGCCCAACGGAGGATCCCGCGGCGGCGCAACATGGTGAACGCCACGATGCAGGGCAGTGTCATCGCGTACGCGCCGCCGTAGTTGTTGGTGTACGGGAACGGCGCCGCCGGCCGGTAGATCGGGTTGAGCGCCACCTTGCTGTACTCGGTCGCGCTGATGTGCACCAGGTCCTGCATGTACGGATGGCTCGACATGCCGCCGGGCAGCAGTACCTCCACCGGCGTGGTCAGCGCGAAGCGCGGTGCCAGCACACCCAACCAGCCCAGTGCCACCAGACCGAACCAGAACAGGCAGATCGGCACGAGCGCCGCCGCCACGTCGCCTCGCTCCCGGGCGTAGACGTACACGTACACGGCCACCACGAGTGCGGTGAGGTAATACCCCACCCGCAGGCCGAAGGGCAGCAGCGAAGCCGGCGCGGGTAGTTGGGTGGCGCTGAGTACCACCAGGGCCAGGAACAGCAACCAGGTGCCGGTGGCCGGTGGCAGCGGCACCCGTCCTCGGACGATCAGCAACGCCAACAGCGTCGCGCCGAACAGGGGCCAGAACAGATAGAACGCGCCGGCCAACCACCACAGCGGGACCAGACCGAACATCATCAGCACCGGGAGGCGGGGCAGCCGGGGCGGCGCCGACGGCCGCGGTGCGGCGACGACCGGCGGACCGATCCCGTCCGGCTCGCTGCTGGCCAGGGCGGTGGTGACGGACACCCGTCACCGCCGTCCGCTGCGGGTCAGCACGAAACCCAGCGGAGTGACGCCCGCCGCGCGCAGCCGCTCGGCGAGCCGGCGCAGATCGCCCTGGCGGGTCCGGTCCTGTTCGACGACCACCACGGCGGTGCCCTGGCGAGCCGCCGCGACACCACGCTCGTCGGCCTCGGAGGGCGGCGCGTTGAAGAGCACGATTCCGCTGTCGGCGCGTTGCCGCCACGTGCCGAACCGCACTCCACCGGCACCCACGGGCACCTCCTCGGTGCCGTCGTGGGCCGTGCCCGTGGCGCTCGTGGTCGAGTTGAGGTTCGTTCGGGGCAGGGTCAGAGTGGCGTCCGGGTCGGTCGACGGATGCCGGCCGGCCGGGTACGGGGACGGGCGACGGGCAGGGATCTGGTCGGTGAGCTCGGCGCCGATGAACGGATCGGTGGCCCGGGGCTTCGGGACGAGCGGACGGACCGGGTTGACCATCGCCGGCAGCCTCTCCCGATCAGCCAGGACGGTGGCGCGCAGGTTGTGGAGCCGACCGCTGTCGTCGGCCACGTAGACGTCCCGGCCGGTCGCGGCGAGTGCGACCGCCAGACCGGCGGTGACGGCGCTCTGGTTCTCGCGGGTGGTCAGCAACGCCACCCGGGCCGGCTCCTGGAGTCGCTCGGCGATCGCCATCGCCACGTACCGGATGTCGGCGTCCACCGCCCTGCCGCGGGTCCGGAACAGCCCGCCGCGCACGGTGCCGAGGAGCGGCAGCCCGGTGACGTCCCGTCCGTCGTGGACCGACCGGACCCGCCGGTCGGCGGACTCCCAGGCGTACGCCAGCACGACGCCGAGCAGCGCGCCGCCCAGCAGCCCGGCCACCACGTAGAGCAGCGCGTGCCGGTCGGAGGCGACCAGGACGCGTTCGGCGTTCTGCGTGATCCACCCCGGGTTGACGTCGACCGCCGCGATCTCGGTGCGGGAGGACTTCAGCTGGGTCAGCTGGTTGTTGGTGCCGGCGAGTTCGGCGATGGCGGCGTCCAGCGGGCCGTTGCGGACGCCGGAGATCCGCCGCTGCAACGCCTCGCGCTGCTTGTCCACCTCGGCAATGCTCTCGTCGTAGCGCTTCAGCATCTCCGCGCGCTGCTTCTCGTACATCGCGCGGCGCACGTCGAGGTAGGTCTGCGCGGCGAGGTTCACGTTGCGGACCGCCTCGTCGGCCGAGCGTCCGGTGTAGGAGAAGCGGAGGATCTGCCCGCCGGTGGGGACCTCCACCTCAAGGGCGTCCCGCACATCGCGCTGGTCTTCACCCTCGGCCGTGAGCCGCTGCACGACCTCGGTGCCGGTGGCGATGCCGCTCTCCACGTTCATGTTCACCGCGCGGTCGGCGGCGGCACCGCTGGGGGTGAACGCGTCGGTGACGACCGGGCGCACCGCCACCACCGCGTTCGCGGTGACCTCGCCCGGCTTGAGCAGGACGTACCCGAGTGCGGCGAGCAGACCCAGAGCGGCGACCGTCCCCACCAGCCTGGTCCGGTGCAGCGGGACACGGAGCAGGTCCGTGAGGGTGACTGCCCGGGCCGGTGGCCCCCCGGCACCGGACGGGTCGCCGGGCCAGGAACCGGGAGGTACATCAGCCATCAAAGATCCACCGTCTGTTGTGCTGTGCCCCTGGCGGAACACACCTGTGGCAGGCGCCGGGCATCTCCTGTGACGCCTCGGGCCGGCGACGTGGTCCGTCGCCGGCCCGACCCGATCTAGCGATTCTCCGTGACGAACCCGTCACTCGTCACTGCACGGAGAAGAAAATCCGCGGCGTGGACCAGGTCAACGCCTCGCTCGCCGGCGCGATCACCGTGCTGGCCGCACCATCGACGGCCAGGTCGGCCGTCGGGTCGAAGGGCACGGCGCGCAACGTGCCGTCGGTCCCGCCGTACACGATCCGGCCGTCCACCCAGGCCATCCCCCGCACCGCCGACCAGGTGACGGTCGCCGTCGGAAGGGTGAACTCGGTGGCGCCCAGATAGTTACCGTCGATCTCGAAATAGCGGTAGTAGAGCGCGTTGGCGCCGCTGCGGGTGTAGTAGAGCCGGCCGTTGAGGTAGAACGCGCCCGTCATGCCCGCGGCGTTGAACCAGTCGTTGAACCCCGACGACTCCCATGGGACGCCGATGGCACCGCCGTTGAACATCGACACGTCGAGGCGGCTGCCGGTGGGCGTGCCGGCCACCGTGTGCGCCCAGTAGATGCGGTCGCTCACCCGCCAGGTCGCCCCGGCGCCGGTGTAGTTGGGCTGGCTGACCGTGGTCGGGACACCGACGCTCGTGCCCGTGAACGCCACCTTGGCCATCTCACCCTCGCCCGTGCCGAGGTACAGGTTGCCGGTAGTCGCGGTCGGTGGGTTCTTCGGGGCGAAGGTGCGACCACCGGCGAGCGGGAACATGCCGAGGCGTCCGTGGTACTCGCTGCCCATGCCGTCGGAGTTGTGCCCGAAGTAGAGCCCGTCGCTGCCCCGCCAGAGCACCGGCACCTGCGAGCCCCAGTTGCTGGTGCCCGCTGGCATGGACGCACTGCCGCGGCGACCGGGGTTCCAGGCGACCGGGAGGCCCGTCGCCGGGGTGACGGCGGCGATGCCGAGCCGGTCGATCGCCCCGGCGCCGGCCGCGTCGCTGGCGTTGGGGTTGTTCAACCAGCGGAAGTGCCCACCCAGGTAGATGACGTTGTCGGCCACCTCCACCGAGGTGATGGTGTCGTTGCCGGTGTAGTCGACCCAGGTGCCGAGTTGGCCGCTGCCCCGGTGCGCGGTCTCGAACCGGATCAGCACGTCGCAGTACGCGGCCGGCCAACCGGCGCCGCCGTTGGTGCCGACGACGAACCAACTGCCGTCCGCGCTGAACTTCAGGTCCTGCACGTAGTGGACGAAGGTCGTCGGCGCCGCGCACGGCGGGGCGAACTTCTCGGTGCTCCAGTCCAGCACCGTCGGCGTGCCCGAGAGGTCGATCATCGCCATCTGGTTGCGGGACAGGCCGTTGACCAGGGTGAAGTTACCCCCGGCGACCATGGTCTGCCCGTCCGGGGTGACATCGATGGTCCAACCGTACGAGCCGGTTCCGTGCCGCCCGACGGTGGCGTTGATGGTGAAGGTGGGGTCGATCGCGCCGGTGGTCGCGTTGAGCCGGCCCAGCCCCGAGTGCGCGGTGCCGTTCAACCAGTTGAAGGCGCCGGCCACGTAGAGCCAGTTGCCGCGCAGCACCATGTCCCGGACCATGCCGCCGTCGGAGCGGCCCACCCAACCGCCGACGGTCGCCCCGGTCGTGGGGTCCAGCGCCACGAGGTTCAACCGGGCGACGCCGTTGACGTTCTTGAACCCGCCGCCGACGATCAGCGTGCCGTTCGGGCCGGCGATCAGGGAGTTGACCGGGCCGTCGAGCACCGGCAGGAACGTCGTCGAGATCGTTCCGCTGACCCGGTCGTACGCGAACAGGTAGCTCTGGGTGATCCACGGGGCGCTGGCGTTCTGCCTGATCTGGGTGAAGCTGCCCCCGACGTACACCTGCGAGCCGACCTGCGCGAAGGCACGGCTCTCGCCGTCGCGGCCGTGCGGGGTGTTGTCGGCGGGATTGGTCGACACCAGGGTCGCCGTCTCGGGCACCGGCACCACGGCGGCCGAGGTGACGGATGGAACGTTCAACACCGCGGCGACGGTCACCAGACCGATTGCGGCCGCACGGAACCGGAATCCGGCAGATCGCCAAGAGAGCGAAACTTTGGGCACGCTACGCCTCCAAATTGGACGACAACCCCGGTAGCGTGCCTCGTCTGTCGCGATCCGCGATATCCGCCGATTGGGCCGTCGCCGGGGCCACATGACGACGCCGAGCATTCCCGTGCGCATTTCCGTGTCGGATGTCGGACTCGCCGGTGGCACACCGAAGTCCCGCAGCATTCGCGCAGACGGTTCAGGTGGCGACACCGGCTTCAACGGGGACCGCGGGTTCGGACCGGGCGGGTGGACGCACCCGGCCCTCGGCCACAAGCACCGCGAGCGCCATCACACCGAACAACAGGGTGGCGAAAATCCAGCCACCGATCACGTCCGTGAGCCAGTGCTTTTCCGCATAGATCCGGGTGTAACCCTCTACCGAGATCAACAGGGCCACCACGGTAGCGAGCGCAATTCGACCGCGCCGCGGGATGTTCCAGGTCAGCCCCGCCAACACCGCGATGGTGCCGAAGGTGAGCATGACCCGGGCGCATCCACCCGAGGGATAGGTGCCGACGTCGGTGGGCGGGTGACCCCGGTCCACGGTCAGCGCCAGAATCTGTTGGGTGTACTGCTCGACGACGAACTGCAACGGCATCGCGACCAACGGGATCCACCACCGACGGCGTCGCCAGGCGATGGCGAACGCGACCGCCGCGACCACGGTGACCCACTTCAACGGGTACCGGTCCCCCAGTGCGGTGACGAACGAGTTGACATCGGCCCACACGTCGACACGGCGGGCGTGGACGTAGTCGAAGACCGGGTGATCGACGGACGGCTCCAGGCGCGACAGCGCCTCGCCGAGCGGCCAGCAGACCGCCACCACCGCCGCGCACCCGGCGAGCAGGACGACAAGAGCGGCACCGTAGCGGCCGACCGCGTCGGTGAGCCCGGCCACCGCGACGCGCAGCCGCCTAGCCGCTCCGCTCACCCGTACGGCCGGCGCCCATCGAGTGGCGACGACGGGGACCAGGATCGCCGGCACCAGTACCGACAACGCCCCCAGCGCGTAGATCAGGACCACCGTCGGGCACCGCCGCTCGCTCGACTGACGGCTGGCCCTGCCACGTCCATGGCGTACCGCCACGTGGTGTCCGCCGAGATCATTCGGTCCCCCTCACCGGGTCGCCGCGGCGGCCCCGCAAGGAGCCCAGCGGACAGTTTCCTGGACAGGATCGACCACGCCGGCTCCGCACGTGGCAATCGATGCAGGACACGCTAAGGGAATCCGGGCAACCTGCGATAGTCGTCGTCGCGCCTGTCGCAGGCTGCCCACCACGGGAGTGTCGTCATGACGACATTCGCCACCGCCGGGCCAATGGCCGAGCGCCGCTATTGCCCGTACGTCGCATTCACGACATCGGCGCAGGCCGTCGTCCGTACACCGGCACGGTTTCTCAACGGCTCACGCCGGTGGGTTGCCGCAGATGCGGATCCCGGCCGGCCTGCGCGAAGCCGGCCACCGCCGACGCGTCGTGGTTCATCGTCATGTCACAGGTCGCACTGCGACTGGTCATGCCCGGCGAATTGAAATAGATGGCGGCCTTGATCTTCGGATGCGCCTTCAGCGCCGCCGGGAACTCCTGGAACCAGCGCTGCTTGGCACCCGGGTCGGCGGCGTTGACGTTGGTGCCGAACTCGGCGAGCATCCTCGGCTTGCCGGCGCCGATACCGCTCGCGTCCAACCAGCGGTAGAAGTCACCCACGGTCGTGCTCGGACTCTTCCACACCGTGCTGCCGTTACAGACGTGGAAGTTGTACGGGTCGTAGGCCACCCAGTCGACGTAGCGGTCACCGGGGTAGAGGCCCGGGTAGCGGGCGTGGTGGCCGGACCAGCCCATCATCGTCCAGACCCAGACCGCGTTGGTCGCGCCGGCCTTGGCGAACCGCTCGTACACGTACCGCCAGGCCCGGACGAAGTCGGCGTCGCTGCCCTTGGCCGGCTCGTCCTCCGGCTCGTGGTCGAAGCCCATGAACACCGGAACCCCGGCGGCGCGGATCCGGCCGGCGACCGCGTCGATCGTGGCGTCCTGCCGGCCGCTGTAGACGTCGGCCCACGTCAGGGTCGTACCGGCGGAGAAGTTGCGGGACTCCCAGGCGAAGAACATCAACCGGCCCTCGCGCATCTGCTGCGACTCGTACGCGTCGGGGAAGGCCCCGTTGTTGCCGGCGTTGGAGAAGTCGTGGTAGCGGTGCACGATGTCGAACTTCCGCCCGACCTGCGCCTCCACGTCGGTGATCGCCGTGCCGTAGTCCCAGCCGCCGCCCGCCCCGGCGGGCGAGTACATGCCCCACCAGGCACCGCAGGAGGGCACCAGCTTGTCCGACACCGAGCCGCACTTGCCGGGCGGGATGGTGGAGGTCCCCGTCGGGCTCGCCGTACGGGTCGGCGTGAGCGTCGGTGACGGCTTCGGAGCGGCGGTGGTCGGCGGCGCGCTCGGCGACGGCGTCGGCCGGGTGCTCGGCGTCGACGGCGGCCGGGTGCTCGGCGTCGACGGCGGCCGGGCGGCGATGTCGTAGCTGATCACCAGGCTGGGCCGCAGGTCCGGGTTGCGGTTCTCCGCCGACGCCCAGTAGATCCGGGTGTCCAGACCGGCTTGGGCCAGCGACACCGTCCACGTGCCGTTGCCGGTGACCAGGGTGGACACGTCCCACTCGTTGACGCCCTTGGACACACCGGTCACCGTGTCCAGCGCGGCGCCGGCCGGCACCGGAGCCGGGCGCGTCTCGCGGGCACTCAGCGGCGAGGCGTGCGCCGACACCGTCGCGGCGAACTGCTGCCACGTGTGCACCCGCAGCGTCGCCCGGACGTTCACCGCCGCGGCCGGCACCGTGGTCACCGTGAACTCGATGACCGCCTCGCGGCCGCCACGCGGGTTGCCGTCGCAGCGCGTCGGGCAGGTCGCCAGGGTCGCCTTGGCGGCGTTGTCACCGTCCTGCGACACCGCCGTGGCGGTGGTGTCCGCCACCGCCCGGATCGACAGGTCGTCGCTGGCCAACAGGGGCATCATCGTGGCGACGATGCCGGCCACCACCGAGCCGCCGACCACGCCGATGGCGATCGCCTTGCGCCGGGGTCCGGAGCGGAACCGGGTGATGCGGTGCAGTCCGTGCCTGGTCAAGGAAACTCCCTGTGTCTGCTGCCGTAACGCTGAGCAGCGTATCCACGACCAGGGCATGTCGTACGGACGACAGTTTCCCGTAAGCGCGTCTTAACTGTCAGCTAAGAAAGCCGCTGGTCCAGGGCGGCTCGCATGGCCTCGACGGGGGCGCGCACGCCGGTGAACTGCTCGAACTGACCGACCGCCTGGGCCAACAACAGGTCCAGTCCGGACACCACCCGCAGGCCCGCGGCGAGAGCGGACTCGGCCAGCGGCGTCGGCCACGGATCGTAGAGCGCGTCGAAGAACACCGCCCCCGTCCGCCAGGTCGCCGTGCCGGCCAGCGGATCGGCGACCCCCTTCGGCACGGTGGAGACGACCACGTCCGCAGCGGCGAGGCACCGGTGCGCGTCGGCCCAGTCGGCCGAGGTCAGCGCCACACCCACGGTGGCCGCCACCGGCCGCAGCTCGTCGACCGCCTCCGGCCGACGGGCCACCACCGTCACCGAGGAGCAGGCCAGCTGCGCGGCGGCGGCCAGCGCGGCGCGTGCCGTGCCGCCCGCGCCGAGCACCGTCAGGGCGGCACCGGACACCACCCCGGCCTCGGTGAGCACGTGCACCATGCCGGCGACGTCGGTGTTGTCCGCATACCAGGAGCCGTCCGGACGACGTACCAACGTGTTGGCCGCGCCGACGGCGGCGGCGACCGGCGACGCGGCGTCGGCGACCGCGAGCGCCGCCTCCTTGCCCGGCATGGTCACCGACAGGCCTGCCCACTCCGGGCCCAGGCCGGCGACGAGATCCGGTAGCTCCGCCGCCGCGCACTCGATCCGGGTGTACGACCAGCCGGTCAACCCGGCGGCGGCGTAGCCGGCGGTGTGGATCACCGGGGAGAGCGAGTGCGCGATGGGCTTGCCCAGCACCGCGGCCCTACGGGTCGACACGATCACCGCCGGGCGCGTCCGAGTGCTCCGCCCTGGTCCGCATCATGTGTCCCGCCCTCCCGCACGTGTCGGGTCGACCCTACCCAGCACGCCCGCCGCCGCACCACCGAAACCGGGGCTGCGGCGATCGTCGATCGCTTGACGGCCATCGACGTGAGTGAAAGCATTCCTGCGACGGTACGGCCGATCGAAAAAGGGGAAACCTTGAACAAACGCATTCTCCGCGCCCTCATCGCGATTGCCGCAGCCTTCAGTATTTCGCTGATGGTCGCCGCGCCCGCACGAGCGGACAGCGCGGCGGGCAGCTGGTCCGACAACCACCAGTTGTGCACGTCCAGTTCCTGCGTGCGGGGCGGCAACATCGTGCGGCTCTGGCAGTCCATCATCTGGGCGGACGACCTGAGCGGCACCGTCGGCACCAGCTTCATCGACGGGGAGTTCGGCTCCAACACCGCCGCGAAGACCAGGACCTGGCAGGACGTGATGAACATCGGCATCGACGGTTCGGTCGGGCCGCAGACCTGGGGCAAGGCGTACGGTGCGGTCAACCGCAACACCGGCTACGACACGAGCACCCAGACCGGGTACTTCTACTACGGCTACAACCGCACGTTCGCGTTGCGCAAGCAGAACAGCAACGGGGTCTGGACTTTCCTGAATCCCCGCACCGGCACATGGACCGGCACAAGCCACTGACAATGACACCGTAAATGGTGTTTCAGGGCTGCCGAAAAGGGCTCCCTTCCCGGCCGGGAAGGGAGCCCTTTTGGTGGCCCGCGATGCGTCAGATAATGCCGGCCTCCCGGGCCTTGGCCTCGTTACGCTGGTGCTGTTCGTAATTATCGGCGAACGCGGAGTGGCCCTGCTTGTCGATCGCCACGAAATAGAGCCACTTGCCCACCGGTGGGTTCATCGCCCCTTCCAGGGCCGGCTTACCGGGGTTGTTGATCGGGGTGGGCACCAGACCCTTGAGCTTTCGGTTGTACGGGTTCTTCGGGTCGTCCAATTCGGACGCCGTCATCTGCTTCGACGACTTGGTCGGCTTGCCGATCGACTCCAGGTAGTAGTTGACCGTGACGTCCATCTCCAGGCAGTTGCAGTTGAACTCGCCGTACACCCGGTTGTAGGCCACCCGGGCGACCTTGCCCAGGTCGTCCTTGTTGCCGGCCTCGGCCTGGGCCAGCGAGGCCACGATCAACGCCTCGTACGGGCTGACGCCGCCCCGCTCCTTCTGCACCCGGTCGGCGAACTTCATCTCACCGGTCACCGAGAGGAAGTTGTCCACCATCAGCTTGAGGATGCTCTCCGCGGTGGCCTTCGGCGGGATCTCGTACGTGTCCGGGTAGAGGAACCCCTCGACGGACTTGGCGACCTTCTTGCCGTCCTCGCGGGTGAACCACCAGTCCGGCACGCCGAGCGCCTCGGGGTCCTTCGCCGCGGTCTCGAACTCCTTGACCGGGATCTTGGTCTTGTCGGAGAGCAGCTTGTAGACGTTCTTGCTGGTGCGCCCCTCGGGGATGGTCAGCCCGTTGACGATCTTGTTCTTCAGGTCGAGCATCGCGGTGACGGCGCTCGCGCCGCTCATCTGCCTGCGCAGCTTGTAGGTGCCCGGCTGGATGTTCTTGCTGCGCGAGTTGGCCTCGGCGGCCTCGATGAACGCCTTCCGGCTCTTCACCACATCGGCGGCGACCAGCGCGTCGGCCATGTCGGCCAGCAGCGCGCCGTTCTTGATCTCGACGGTGATCTCGCCGGAGCCGGCGCCGTCGTAGTCAGGCGTGACGAAGTAGTTCTGGATCCGGTCGAAGCCGTAGAAGGCCCCGCCGCCGATGCCGCCCAGCAGGAACAGGGCCAGCAGCAACGCCAGGAAGGTCTTACCCCGGCCGCCGCCGGACCCGCCCTTGCCGTTGCGCTTGCGCTTGCGGACGAATCCTCGCCGGTGCCTGCCCTTCTCACCTCGCTCCGGCTCGTCGAACCCCAGGTCCAGATCGTCGATCATTGCGTCCGCCTCCGCTGCGCGTCCAGCCAGCTCTGCAGGATCTCCACCGCGGCCGCCTGGTCGACAACCGCACGTTGACGTTTACCTCGGACGCCACGCTCGGCAAGCCTACGAGAAGCGACCACGGTCGACATCCTCTCGTCAGTGAGCGTTACCGGGACGGGCGCTATCACATCGACCAGTCGGTCAGCGTACGCCTTCACATGGACAGCCGCCGGACCGTGCTTGCCCGCGAGATTGACCGGAAGACCGACGACAACCTCGACCGCCTCATGCTCGGCCACCAGAGCGGCCACCTCGGCGACGTCACTCGGCACCGCGTCCGGTGCCGCCGAGAGATCGCGGGCAAGCGTGACCAGCGGGGTAGCCAGGATCCCGTCCGGATCCGAACGGGAGATACCCACCCGCACCTGACCGACATCCACGCCGATGCGCACACCCCGCGTCAGTTCAGCCACCGACGGTCACCACCGAGGCCCGACGAGCCAGGGCGGACCAAACGGCCCGCCCTGGCTGACAGTGATCGTTCATCACGCCTCGGTGATCGCCTTCTCTACGGTGAGCAGCAACCTGGGCGCCTCGGCCGCGGGCAGACCGCCACCCTGGGCAAGGTCGGGACTGCCACCGCCACGCCCGGAGAACGCCGCCTTCACCAGGTCCGAGGCGGCCAGGCCCCGACCCCGGGCAGCCTGGTTGACCGCCACCACCAGCGACGCCTTGCCGTTCGCCCGCGCCGCCACCGCGACCACCGCCGGCCGCGCCGGATCGATCTTGCCGCGGATCTCCTGGGCGAGGGTCCGCACATCGTTGCCGGCCGCGCCCTCCGGCGCCTCGGTGCCCACGTACGCCACCCCGCCAACGTCCTTGGCCTGCGCCGCGAGCGCCGACGCCCCACCCAGCACCAGCTGGGCGCGCAGCTTCTCCAGTTCCTTCTCCGCGTCGCGCAGCTGGGTGACCGTCTGCTCCACCCGGTCGGCGACCTGCTCGCTGGGCACCCGGTACAGCTCGGCCAACCGGGACACCAGCAGGTGCTCACGGGCCAGGAAGCTGAAGGCGTCCATGCCGACCAGCGCCTCGACCCGCCGCACACCGGAGCCGATCGACGACTCCGAGAGGATCTTCACGAGGCCGAGCTGGGCCGAGCGGGCCACGTGCGTACCACCGCACAGCTCCCGCGCGTAGTCACCCACCTCGACGACCCGCACCTCGTCGCCGTACTTCTCGCCGAACAGCGCCATCGCCCCGATCCGCCGCGCCTCCTCCAGCGAGGTGATGAAGGCGTGCACCTCCAGGTCGGCCAGGAGCACCTCGTTGACCTGCTGCTCCACGTCGCGCAGGACGCTCGGCGACACCCCGGTCGGGGTGTTGAAGTCGAACCGCAGCCGGCCGGGCGCATTCAGCGAACCCGCCTGGGTGGCCGACTCACCGAGGAAGTTGCGCATGGTCTGGTGCACCAGGTGGGTGGCGGTGTGCGACCGCGAGATCGCCCGCCGGCGAGTGGTGTCGATCTCCGCGTAGCCGGCCTCGCCCGCGCGCACCTCGCCGCGGATCACCCGGGCCCGGTGCACGATCAGGCCGGGCACCGGCTGCTGCACGTCGAGCACCTCGACCTGACCGCCACCAACGGTGATCATGCCCTGGTCGGGCTGCTGCCCACCGCCCTCGGCGTAGAACGGGGTCGTGTCGAGCACCAGCTCGATCGTCTCGCCCTCGGTCGCCGCCTGGCGGGGGCCATCCGCGCCGAGCAGCGCCCGCACCGTCGACTCGCGCGCCACCTCGCCGTACCCGGTGAACGTCACCGGACCACCCGAGTCGAGCACCGACCGGTACGCCGACACGTCGGTGTGCCCGGTCTTACGCGCCTGCGCGTCCGCCTTCGCCCGGGTCCGCTGGTCGGCCATCAGCCGGCGGAAGCCCTCGTCGTCGACCTTGAGCCCCTGCTCCGCGGCGATCTCCAGGGTCAGGTCGATCGGGAAGCCGTACGTGTCGTGCAACTGGAACGCCTTCGCGCCGGACAGCGCCGTGCCACCCGCGGTGCGGGTCTCGGCGATCGCCGTGTCCAGGATCGTGGTGCCGGCACGCAGGGTGGACAGGAACGCCTCCTCCTCCGCGTACGCGTACTGCGAGATGCGGTCGAAGTCGGTCGCCAGCTCCGGGTACGACGGCGCCATGCAGTCCCGGGCCACCGGTAGCAGCTCGGGCAGCGCCCGATCCTGCCAGCCGAGCAGCCGGACCGACCGGATCGCCCGGCGCATGATCCGGCGCAGCACGTAGCCGCGACCCTCGTTGCTCGGGGTCACACCGTCGCCGATCAGCATCAGCGCGGTCCGCACGTGGTCCGCGATCACGCGCAGCCGCACGTCGTCCGGGTGCGACTCGCTGGCCACGTGGCCGGAGTGCGCGCCGTAGCGCTTGCCGGTCAGCTCGGCCGCGCGGTCCAGGATCGGCCGGACCTCGTCGATCTCGTAGAGGTTGTCGACGCCCTGCAGGATCGAGGCCATCCGCTCCAGGCCCATGCCGGTGTCGATGTTCTTCGCCGGCAGGTCACCCAGGATCGGGTAGTCGTCCTTGGTCGTGCCCGGGCCCCGCTCGAACTGCATGAAGACGAGGTTCCAGAACTCCATGTAGCGGTCCTCGTCGACCGCCGGGCCGCCCTCGCGGCCGTACTCCGGGCCCCGGTCGTAGAACAGCTCGGAGCACGGGCCGCACGGCCCGGGGATGCCCATCGACCAGAAGTTGTCGGCCTTGCCCCGACGGACGATGCGGTCCGCCGGCACGCCGACCGACCGCCAGATCTCGTACGCCTCGTCGTCGTCGAGGTAGACCGTCGGCCAGATGCGCTCCGGGTCCAGACCGAACCCGCCGTCGGCCTGCGACTTGGTGACCAGGTCCCACGCGAGGGGGATCGCGCCGTCCTTGAAGTAGTCACCGAAGGAGAAGTTGCCGTTCATCTGGAAGAACGTGCCGTGCCGGCTGGTCTTGCCGACCTCGTCGATGTCCGGCGTGCGGATGCACTTCTGCACGCTGACCGCCCGCCGGTACGCCGGGGCCTGCTGACCCAGGAAATAGGGGACGAACTGCACCATACCGGCGTTGACGAACAGCAGGTTCGGGTCGCTGATGGCGGGCAGCGGAGCGGACGGCACCACGGTGTGCCCATTCGCCTCGAAGTGGGCGAGGTACCGCCGCTTGATCTCCGCCGTCTTCATCGCTGGTGTTCCTCCGGAAAGATGTCTCGATCGCCGATCCGCGGGGACTCCCGCAGCTCGGCGAACTGGTCGTCGAACGCCTCGCCCTGCGCGAACGCCTGGTGGATCTCCTGCTCGCGCTCGGCCATCCCGATGCGAACGTCCTCCACGAAGCTACGCAGCGACTCGACCAGCCCGCTAGCGGATTCCGACAACGTGCTGGCGACGCCGGCCGGGGTGTACGCCTGCGCGGTCCGGGTGGCCTTGCGGACCACCACCACGCCGACGGCCAGCCCGATGCCCAGCCAGAACAACCGCCTCATGTCTCGTTACCTTCCTGGTGCGCCGGCCGGTCAGCGGTTGCCGCGCCGGGCGGCCCGCCGCTGCTGCTTGATCGTGTCGCGCACCTCGCGCTCGGTCTCGGCGTGCCGGCGACCCGCGGCGGCCTTCCGCACGCCGTAGCCGAACGCGGCCACCTTCACCAGCGGGTTCGCGGCGGCGGCGGAGACCACGGTGGCCAGGTTGGCGACGTTCGCGGTGACGTTCTGCGCGTGGCTGGTCATCGTGTCGACCTTCGCCAGCTGGAGGTTCACACCGTCGAGCGAGGTCTGCACCTGCTCCAGCGCGACGTTGACGTTCTTCACCGTGGTGTTCACGTCGCCGAGCAGCGGCGCGGTCCGATCGTTGAGGTCGTTGATCATCCGCGTGGTGGCGTCCACCGTGTGCCGCAGCCGCAGGATGGGCAGCGTCAGGATGAGCACCAACACCGCGAACGCGCTCGCCGCGATCAGCGCCGCGATCGCCAAAATGTCGCCCACGCCTGTCCTCCTCAAGCAGAGTTCCCGCAGGACCCGACGTCCCCGGAACGCACAACGGTGCTACCCACAACAGACACGCCGGCCGTCGCCGGCCAGCGGCAGCGGGCGTGCCCGCCAGCCCCAGACCCTACCGTCCGTGATGGAAACCGGCTCAGGACGGTGAGGGTGTCAGGTCGCCCAGCGGGTCACCACTGACTGTCGGGAACGGATCCTCTCCGGTCAGTGACGGATCGGTGGTCGGCTGGGGCCTGGTCCGTTCGTCGTCGATCGCGTTGCGCACCTTCACCGACACCAACGAGCCGGCGCACTCCGCCGCAGCGGCCGACGCTTCGGGAGACGGCACGATCGCCGGTTCTCCGTCGACCGGCGGCGGGACGCAGGTCGGCTCGCGCACCCACAGGTCGAGGGTCAGCTCGTCACGGCGCCAGCACGTGTAACTGCCCTTCGTCTCCTGCTCCGGGCAGCGGGCCACCTTCCACGGCTGCCAACCGTCCTGGCGCAGCGCGTCCTCGTACACCTTCGTGGTCTCCGCCGGCGACTTCTCCGAGGTGACGGTGCGCTCGCGAAGCCGGCAGTCGAGCAGGCACCAGCGGCTGCCGCTGACGTCGTCGTCGGTCTTCGCGGCAGCCCAGGCCGGCACGTTGAGCTGGTCCAGGTTGTCGAAGACCGGGTCGCGGCTCAGCGTGCGAATGCCGAAGAAGAGCGGTACCGCACCGAGCAGCACGATGCTGACCAGCGCCAGCGCCACCGCCCGCAACCGCCGTCGCTCGCGCGACTGCCGACGCTGCTCGGACCGGGCGCCGGCGGCGGGGCCGTCGTCGTCGCGGATGTCCTCGGCGGCCTGTCGCAGTGCGGGTCCGGCGGCCGGCTCGGGCCCCGGGCGGTCCACCGGCCCGGTCGGGGCGGGCACCGCGGCGGCGGCCCGGGCCACGCCGACCGGCTCTCCGGGGCGGCCGGGCGGTGGGACGGGCGCGACTCCGGTCGGTTCCGGGCGGCCGGGCTCGCGGTGCGGCGGCAGGGCGCGTCCGGCGGCACGGTCCGCCGGCGCGGGTCGAACGGCCGCGGCACCGCCACGGGCCACCGCGGGGTCACCTCCGGGCGGGCCGGTCCGATCTCCGGTTCCGGGCGGGGTCGCAGCGCCGGGCGGGATCGCAGCGCCGGGCGGGCGGACGGCGGCGCGCGCCGGGCCGTCCGGGCGCGCGCGGCCCGGCCCGTCGACGCGCGGACCGGGCGGCCCGTCGACGCGCGGACCGGGCGGCCCGTCGACGCGCGGACCGGGCGGCCCGTCGACGCGCGGACCGGGCGGCCCGTCGACGCGCGGACCGGGCGGCCCGTCGACGCGCGGACGGGCCGGGCCGTCGACGCGCGGACGGGCCGGGCCGTCCGGACCGGCGCCCGGTGGGACGGCAGCCCGCGCCGCGCCGTCGGGCCGCGCCGCGCCGCGGGCGGCGGGATCGGCGCCCGGGCCGGGTCGCGGAGGGCCGTCGGGGCCACGGTGGCCAGCGCCCGACACCGGCGCGTCACCGGGCGCCGGTCGGGCCCGGCCGGAACGGGCACCGCCCCGAGGCGGTGCGCCCGCAGCGGCGGGACCGCCGCTGGGCGCGGGTCGGCCACCACCGGCGGGACCGGTGTACGCGTCGTCGCGGTCACCCTCGCGGATGGGCCGCCCCGGGCCGGCCGGCCCGTCGGGGCCAGGCTCCGTCGGAGGGCGGCGGCGTCGGACGGTCGGGTCCGGAGCACCCCGTCGGGCGGTGGGTCGTTCGCCGGTGGTCGACGGGTAGGCCAGACCGCCGCTCGGTTGCTCCCCGGTGGGATCCGGCGCGTCGGGCCGCGCCGCCCGGCGGCCGGCGGGGGCGTCCGCGCCCGGGTCGGCCGGCGGTCGGACGGCTCGACGGCCGGGCCGCTCGGCTGCCGGGTCGGGCACGGCGAGCCGGCCAGACGTAAGGTCGGTGGGATCGCCCGTCGGTGGCATCGGGCGGCGGCCGGTGGGCTGCCCGCCGGGTGGCACGGCGGGAGTCCCGCCTCGCCGGTTGACCACCGGCAGGCCGGGGTCGGTGTGCGGCAGGCGTCCGGCCTGCCGCAGCCAGTCGGCCGGGCGCTCCGGGCGGTCCGCCCGGGGCTCACCACCGACCTGCGGACGCCGCTCCTGCTCGTCGGGGACGGCCCGGCGGCGCCCGGCGCGGTCGGCCGGGCCGACGGTGGGCGTGGCGCCGGTGTTGCCGCCGCGCGCGTCGGGCACCGGGGGTGCGTTGCCCGAACGGGGCACCACCGGCTCGGTGGGCTCGGCGGCACGGCGCCGGCCGGCGGCGGCCGGACGAGCCCGGGTGGCGGGGCCGGGACCTGCCGGCTCCGGCGCTCCGGGATCAACCGGGCCGGGGCGCCGTCGGGCGGTCCGGGGGTCGGCGTCGATGGCCGGGTCGGGTCGCAGGCCGTCGGAGACCGTCGGCACGGCACCGGCCGGTGGGGCGTCGAAGCGGGCCGGGCCGCGGGACGCGGGCGGCCCACCGGCGCGCGCCGGGTCGGTTGCCGGGCCGGCCACCCGCCCGCCGGCGGCCCGACCGCCGGCGGACACCGGACGGCTGGGCTCGGTCACTTCCGGGCCGGTCACACGACCGGCGGCGGCCCGACCTGCGGGCACCGAACGGCCCGGCTCGGTGGGCTCCGGGCCGGTCACACGACCGGCGGCGGCCCGACCTGCGGGCACCGAACGGCCCGGCTCGGTCGCTTCCGGGCCGGGACGGCCCGGTGGCACGGCATCCGGTCGGCGCAGCGGTGGCATGGCATCCGTCCGGCCGGCCGGAGCGGGGGCATCGAGGCGGCGGCCGGCCGCTGCGGGGGTGTCCGGGCGGCGTCCGGGCGGCATCGGCGCGCCGGCGGGCGGGCCGGGCGGAACCGCAGCGGGTCGACCTACGCCCGCCGGCCCACCGGACGTCGGGCGGGCGCCGGGCGGGCCGGCCGGCTCACCGGCGGCCGGACGGGCAGCGGGGGGTGGGGCGGCGGCGCGGGCACCAGCCACCGGCGGCGCGCCCCGGCGCACCTGCTTGCCCGGGGCGGGCGCTGCGGGGGTGGGCGGTCGGTCATCCGGCCTGCGGGGCGGTGGCGGGGCCTCGCCCGGCCAGGGTCCGTCCACCGGGCGCCGACCGGTGGCGCCGTCCGGCTCAATCCTGCGTACGCCGGGCGGGGTGGGCGGCGTCGGTGCGTCCGGCGGGGGCGCCGAGGCGCCACCGCGCGGGGTGGCGGCCTCCGCGGCGACACCCTCGGGACCGAGCTCCGTGCGCTGCTGCTTGGCCGAGCGCAGGTCGTCGATCCAGCCGAACTCCTCGCCCGACACCGGCTCCTCCGGCTCGGCCTCGGCTCGGCCTCGACCCCAGCGGCGGCCCTTGGGGCGGGTATCGCGCCGCTCGTCCGGGCTCTCGTCCGGGCGGTCCGCACCACGCGATTTCACTATTGACCCTCTCCTGCGGCGTTCGTGCCGCTGTCCTGCATCGTGCCGGGACCACCCGTGCCCGTCGTCGGGCGACCGTTCTCGGCAGCAGGCGCCGGCGCGGTCTGCTCCGTTACGCGCTGGTCGGCCGCCGGAGCGTCCGTACGGGTGGCCGGGGCGGGCAGCCCGCGCACGATGCGGCGCAGCAGCGGCAGCCGGGTGGCCACCGACCGCTCCGCCCCGTGCGGGCTCGGCCGGTAGTAGTCGGTGCCCACGAGATCGTCGGGAACGTACTGCTGGGTGACCACGCCACGCTGGTCGTCGTGCGGGTAGCGGTAGCCGGTCCCGTGGCCCAGCCCGCGGGCACCGGCGTAGTGCGCGTCGCGCAGGCCGCGCGGCACCGAGCCACCCCGGCCGGCCCGTACGTCGGCGATGGCGGCGCCGATGGCGGTGGTGGCCGAGTTCGACTTCGGTGCGGTGGCCAGGTGGATCACCGCCTGGGCGAGGTTGAGCTGCGCCTCGGGCAGACCCACGTACTCGACCGCGTGTGCGGCGGCGGTGGCCACGCTCAACGCGCCGGGGTCGGCCATGCCCACGTCCTCGCTGGCGAAGATCACCAGTCGGCGGGCGATGAACCGGGCGTCCTCCCCGGCGACCAGCATCCGGGCCAGCCAGTGCACCGCGGCGTCCACGTCCGAGCCACGCATGCTCTTGATGAACGCGCTGACCACGTCGTAGTGGGCGTCGCCGTCGCGGTCGTAGCGCACCGCCGCCACGTCGACGGCCTGTTCGGCGGTGGCGAGGTCGATCCGCCCGGTGCCGAGCGCCGTGGCGGAGGCGGCCGCCGCCTCCAGCGCCGTCAGCGCCTTGCGGACGTCGCCGGCGGCGAGCCGGACCAGGTGGTCCTCGGCGTCGGTGGCCAGGGTGAGGGTGCCGCCGAGGCCGCGCTCGTCGGCGACCGCGCGGCGCAGCAGACCCCGCACCGCCTCGTCGTTCAGCGGTTGCAGGGTGAGCAGCACGCACCGCGACAGCAGCGGGGAGATGACCGAGAAGTACGGGTTCTCCGTGGTGGCCGCCAGCAACGTGACCGTGCGGTCCTCGACGGCGGCGAGCAGCGAATCCTGCTGCGTCTTGCTGAAGCGGTGCACCTCGTCGATGAACAGCACGGTCTGCGGGCCGCCCGAGCGGCGTTGGCGGCGGGCCGTCTCGATGACCGCCCGGACGTCCTTGACACCGGCAGAGAGCGCCGACATGGCGACGAACCGGCGGTCGGTGGCCGCGGCGACCAGGTGCGCGATGGTGGTCTTGCCGCTGCCCGGGGGTCCCCAGAGGATGACCGACATCGGCGCGCCGCCGGAGACCAGTTGCCGCAGCGGTGCCCCGGGGGCGAGCAGGTGGTCCTGACCGACCAACTCGTCGAGGGTCGCCGGACGCATCCGGACGGGCAGGGGCGAATCATCCGCTACCGGAGTGAACCCGTCGACACCGGCGGGACCGTCGGGCGCGTTACGCGGCCCGGCGGGGGCACCGAGGGAGAAGAGGGCGTCGGACTCCATCACGAAGACAGTACCGGGCCGGGCCCACGACGCCGGAATCGCGCCGCGGGCCCGCCACCGGTGATCGGTTCCGGTCAGCCACGGCCGGGGCGACGGCCCCGGTACCAGCGGCCGCCGCCACCGCCGCGCGGGCCGCTGCCCACGCCGGCCAGGTAGAGCGAGAGCAGGAGCAGGCCGATGAGCACGAGCGTGTTCCAGTTGAACAGGTCCGGTGCGCCGAAGTCGGTGTTGAGCAGGTCGAGCAGCAGGGCAAAGCCAAAGACGATGGCCGCGAGAATGGCGAGCATGTCGGTCCTCCGGTGGGGGTTCCCAGTAGGTCGGCGCGTGATGTACCCAATCGGTCGACTCGCCAATCTCCACCGTGGATCAGGGTGCCCGCGCGGTTTCTCCGGGCCGGCTTCTAGGCTGTCCGTCATGATCATCGACGACCAGGTGCTCCACGATCGGGCCGACATCCTGGCCACCGCCGGCCACCACCCGTTCGCCCGGCACGCGCTCTGGCGCGACGCGCCGGCGCGCGGCTACCGACGCGACGGCGCGGTGCTCTGGTTGGTGCCGCCCGAGCGCGGGTCCGGCGCCGACGCGATCGGCCCCGCCGGGTCGGTGCTCGACCTCGTCGCCGCGCTGACCGCCGAGGGGGTGCTGGGGCGCGACTCCCGGCTGCACCTGCCCCGACTCGACTCCGCCCAGGTGGCCGACCGGCTGGCCGTGGCCGAGCACGTCGACTGGGACTTCCACTGGACCGTCGCGGCCCCGCCGCACCAGCCCGACGAGCAGCGGGTCGTCCGGCTCACCGAGGCCGACCACCCGGCGCTCGACGCGCTGATCGACGAGGCGTTCCCGAGCACCACGTCCCGGCCGGGCGACTCCCGGGTGGTCGACTGGTACGGCATCCGGGCCGGCGGTCGGCTGGTGGCGTGCGGCGCGGACCGCAGCCGGGGTGAGATCGGTTTTCTCGCCGGCCTGACCGTGGCTCCCGACCAGCGGGGACGCGGCCTGGGTGCCGCGCTGACCGCCGGCATGACCCGGGCGCTGCTGGCGCGGTTCGACACGGTCGGGCTCGGCGTCTACCCGGACAACGTCGGGGCGGTACGGCTCTACCGACGGCTCGGTTTCACCGACACCCACCACCTCACCTCGATCCGCCTCGCCTGAATGGTCAACGCTGCTCTGCCGGCACGGGAACCGCGGGCGGGTCGGCGGGCTCCGCGGTGACCCGGCGACCGGCGCGCCAGGCGGGCAGGTACAGCGGGGCGGCGACGGCCAGCACCACCGCGCCGACCACCATGGCCGTGGCCACGCTGGTCGCGGCGGCGAGCGCGGTCAGCACCACACTGCCGAGCGCGGCGGCCGGCTGCGCCATCATCGAGTTCAGCGACAGCACGCTGGTCCGGTACGGGCCGTCCACCTGACGGTGCAGCAGGCCACTGTGCAGCGGGTTCGACGCGCCGTGCACGGCGTAGCAGGCCAGGTACGCCACCAGCACTCCCACCGGCCCGGCGAACAGGCCCATCCCGACGACCGTCGCGCCCTGCAGGATGCGCAGCAGGGCCGCTCCCGGCGCGGCACCGGGCCAGCGCAGCAGCAGCGGGGTCAGCGCCGCGCCGGCGGCCGAGACGATCCAGGCGGCCGAGTTGGCCGGTCCGAGCAGCGCGGCGGCGCGTTCCGGGTCGCCGACCACCTCGGCGAGACGGACCGGCAGCAGCGACTCGAAGGTCACCATGCCGAAGCCCCAGAACAGCTCCACCGCCACCAGGGCCAGCAGCACCCGGGAGCGGCGCAGCAGGCCGACGGCCTGGCCGATCATCCGGGGCGCCTGCGCCACCGAGGTCCGCAGCGCCGCGATCCCGGTGGCCGGCCGTTCCTCGACCAGGAGGACGAGCAGCGCGACCAGCGCGGCCGCCTGTGCGACGATCGCGACAAGCACCGGCACGGTGAGCGCGCTGGCCGGCCCGATCGGGCCGAGCGCCACCAGGCCACCGCTGAGCAGCGCGCCGGCGCCGATGGCCCCGCCGATGACGGTGCCGGCGTACCCGAGGCCGTTCTCGTACTCGGCCTGCGGGTCGGCGGCCAGGGTCGCGTCGACGTACCAGGACTCCAGCGGGCCGCTGTCCAGCGCCCGGTAGACCCCCTGCACGGCATAGACCAGGAAGAACAGCCAGAACGAGTCGGCCACCGCGAACAGCGACAGCGAGACGAGGTTGAGCGTCCCGGCCGCGATCAGCAGGGGGCGTCGGCCGAGGGCGTCGGCGAGGCCGCCGGTCGGCAACTCCAGGGCCAGCACCAGCAGCCCCTGCGCGGTGAAGGCCAGGCCGATCTGCGGCAGCGACAGGCCGCGCTCCTGCATCAGCAGGATCATCACCGGGATCATCAACCCCGTGGGCAGCCAGCGCAGGCCGTACAGCGTGAGATAACGACGTCGGACCTGGCGGACGGTCAGGGCGCTCACCGTGCCTCCTCTGCTCGCGACTGCGGGACTCGCAGAACCGGCTCACTCCTCGCGCTCACTGGTACTCCTCCCGTAGCGGGTAGGCGGCCATGAAGACCTGCACCGGGCGGGCCTCCGGATCGGCGGAGTCGACCGGATCGGCCTCGCGGTGGTAGCGCTCCAGCACCCGCCACAACTCGGTCTTCAGCTCCTCCAACCGGGCCGGCGGGATGGTCAGAAAGATGTCACTCATGCCGAAGGCGTCCCGCCAGGCGGGGGACCATTCGTGCTGGGTGGCGAACCAGCGGTCGGCGGTGTCGACGAGAAGCCGCACCTGGTCGCCCTGGATCCACTCGATCGCGGCCCGGGCGTCCGGGTCGTCGTCGAAGTCGGTCGGTTCCCAGTTGGTGACGTCGTGCGCGGCCTGCCACCAGCGCTGGCGGCCACTGCCCCGCTCGGGGTCCTCGACGACGAGCCCGACCTCGGCGAGTTGGCGCAGGTGGTAGCTGGTCGCGCCGGTGTTGGTGCCGAGCATCTCGGCGAGCGTGGTGGCGGTGGCCGGGCCTTTCACCCGCAACGCCCCGACCAGTCGCATCCGCAGCGGGTGGGCCAGCACCCGCACCTGTCGCTTGTCGATCCGTACCTCGCGTGGCTCCGGTCGCGAAGCCACTCCGTCATCGGCCATGACATGCACACTATCTCTGCACACTTTCTATGCACAAGAGTCCTGCATAGAAAGTGTGCAGAGTCAGCCGACGAGGACCTCGCGCACTCCCCGCAGCCGGGTGCGCAGCAGGCCGGCGGCGCGCGTGGAGTCCAGCCGCACGTCCAGAGGCCGCACCAGGCCGGTCTCCGCGCTCGTGGTGGTCGTCAACCCGGCCGCGTCCAGGCCGTACCGCTCGGCGACCAGCAGGCCCAGCTCCGCCCGGCTGACCGCGTCGGGGCCGGCCACGTTGAGCAGACCGGCATACGACGAGGCGACCAGCTCCAGCACGGCGTCGGCCAGGTCGGTGACGTCGATCGGGCAGCGCAGCTCGTCGGTGAACAGGGTGGCCCGGCCGGCGAGCGCGTCCCGACAGAGCTGGATCTGCTTACTGCCCTCCCCCACGATCAGGGAGGTGCGTACCAGGGCCGCACCGGGATCGACCGCCCGGACGGCGGTCTCGGCCGCGGCCTTCGCGGCGCCGTACGCGTGCACCGGCGTGGGCGGCTCGTCATCGGCGTACGGCACCGGACGGCCGGCGTGCAGCGCGTCGCTGGACACGTGCACCAACCGGGCACCCGCCTCGGCGGCGGCGACCGCCACGTACGCGGCCCCGTCGGCGGTGACCGCCCAGTCCCCGTACCGGTAGGGGGTCCCGACCACGGCGTCCGGCCGCACCTCGGCGACCAGCGCGCGCACCGCGGCCCGGTCGGTCACGTCCAACCGCCGCGCGGAAACGCCCGGCACGGCGACCGCCCTGGAGTGGAAGGTCCCGACAACCGACCAGCCGGCGCTGACGCCCCGCCGGCAGACCTCCCGCCCGAGAAGCCCGCTACCCCCGACCACAAGAACGCGCATCCCCGCCCACTCCCCCGTCGCCGCCGCCGTTGATCATGAGGTTAACGAGCGACACGCCGCAGCGTGGGCCCGTCCACCTCATGATCAACGGCGCGAGCGGGGGGTTAGACCGGCTCTGCCACCGGGGCTGCGGGGCCGGCCGTTCCCGTGTGGGTCGTCGCGGCGGGCTTGGGCTTGGCGTCGATACCGGCCTCGGTGCGCTGCTGGGCCGTGATCGGCGTCGGGGCGCCGGTCAGCGGGTCGAACCCACCCCGGGTCTTCGGGAACGCGATGACCTCGCGGATGGAGTCGGCGCCGGCGAGCAGCATGCAGACCCGGTCCCAGCCGAAGGCGATGCCGCCGTGCGGCGGGGCGCCGTACTTGAACGCCTCCAGCAGGAAGCCGAACTTGTCCTGCGCCTCCTCCGGGGTGATGCCGAGCAGGTCGAAGACCCGCTTCTGCACGTCACCGCGGTGGATACGGATCGAACCGCCGCCGATCTCGTTGCCGTTGCAGACGATGTCGTACGCGTACGCGAGGGCCCGGTCCGGCGCCTCCTCGAACCGGTCGACCCACTCGGCGTTCGGGGAGGTGAACGGGTGGTGCACGGCCGTCCAGCCGCCCTCGTCCGTGCGCTCGAACATCGGCGCGTCGACCACCCAGCAGAACGCCCAGGCGCTCTCGTCGATCAGGCCGGCCCGCTTGGCGATCTCGATGCGGGCGGCGCCCAGCAGCTCCTGCGCCTCCCGGGTGGTGGCGCTCGCGGCGAAGAAGACCGCGTCACCGGGCTTGGCGCCGACCGCGTCGGCGAGCCCGCCCAGGTGCTCGGCGGACAGGTTCTTCGCCACCGGACCGCGCGCCTCGCCGGTCTCGGCGTCCAGCACCACGTACGCCAGGCCCCGCGCGCCGCGTGCCTTCGCCCAGTCCTGCCAGCCGTCCAGCTCCTTGCGGCTCTGCGCCGCGCCGCCCGGCATGACCACCGCGCCGACGTAGCCGCCCGCGTCGATCGCGCCGGCGAAGACCCGGAACTCGGTGCCGCGCAGGTAGTCGGTCAGCTCGGTCAGCTCGACGCCGTAGCGCAGGTCCGGCTTGTCCGAGCCGTACCGGGCCATCGCGTCGTGCCAGGTGATCCGCGGGATCGGGCGGGTGATCTCGTGCCCGGCCAGGTCCTTCCAGAGCGCCGAGACGATCGCCTCGCCGAGGTCGATCACGTCGTCCTCGGTGACGAAGGACATCTCGATGTCGAGCTGGGTGAACTCCGGCTGCCGGTCGGCGCGGAAGTCCTCGTCGCGGTAGCAGCGGGCGATCTGGTAATACCGCTCCATGCCGCCGACCATCAGCAGCTGCTTGAACAGCTGCGGCGACTGCGGCAGCGCGTACCAGCTGCCGGGCTGCAGGCGCACCGGCACCAGGAAGTCGCGGGCGCCCTCGGGCGTCGACCGGGTCAGCGTCGGCGTCTCGATCTCCAGGAAGTCCCGCTCGTGCAGCACACCCCGGGCGAGCTGGCTGGCCCGCGAGCGCAGCCGCAGCGCGTTCGCCGGGCCACTGCGCCGCAGGTCCAGGTAGCGGTACTTGAGCCGGATGTCGTCGCCGGCCTCGACCTGGTCGTCCACCGGCAACGGCAGCGGGGCCGCCTCGGAGAGCACCTCCAGCTCGGCGACGGTCACCTCGACCTCACCGGTGGGCAGCTCCGGGTTCTCGTTGCCCTCCGGCCGGCGGGTCACCTCACCGACGACCTTCACGCAGAACTCGTTGCGCAGCGCGTGCGCGTCCTCCTCGCGGAACACCACCTGGACCACACCGGAGCCGTCGCGCAGGTCGACGAAGATGACGCCGCCGTGGTCACGCCGGCGGGCGACCCACCCGGCGAGCGTCACCGTCGAGCCGGCGTCCGTCGCGCGCAAGCTGCCGGCGTCATGGGTACGGATCACGACGTACGTCTCCTCATCTGCGGTGCGGTCTGCCTCCGCATTCTGTCAGGAGTGCCGGAAACGATCCGCGCCACCCCGTCGACCCGGCCGACCGGGCCGGACGGTTCGACGGGTGGCGCGGTCGGCCGGTGGGCATCAGTCCTCGGGAATGTTCCAGGCCGTGACCCGGATGACGGTCGTCCGGTCGTTGTTGATGGTGACGACCTCCAGCAGCACCATCCGCCACCTGTCCCGCTGTTCACGCGCCGCGGCGTAGTTGGTCCTGATGCAGAGCCAGGAGCCCTTCCGAAGTGGCACCTCGGCCTCGGCGGCGACCGGAGCGGAGCGGATCGCGTTGTTGCACTCGGCGGGCTTCATTCCCGCCGTCGCTGCTTCACTGCCCTCCACGCCGTTGGCCATCCTGATGAAGGGAGCACCCGGACAGCCCGCGTTGAGGGCCAGGTCCG
This sequence comes from Micromonospora sp. WMMD710, assembly GCF_029626045.1. Classification (NCBI taxonomy): domain Bacteria; kingdom Bacillati; phylum Actinomycetota; class Actinomycetes; order Micromonosporales; family Micromonosporaceae; genus Micromonospora; species Micromonospora sp. WMMD710. The sequence continues at coordinate 2,727,384 of NZ_JARUBD010000001.1, forward strand.
AGGTGTTCGCTCCCACGTTGGCCCGTGGTTCGTCGAGGTCCACCTCCATCTCCTTGAAGCAGTCCGTGGGCTTCAAGGTCAGGCTCTGGTTCTCGTACTTGGGCTCGTACACGGTCTGCTCGCTGAGTTCCGGTGGTGTCCCCGGCGAGCGCGGCGGTTCCTCCGTCGCGGTGGGCGTCTGCGGGGGGTCGGCCGCTCCGGGCGTACTGGACGGAAGAGTGCCGGGCCCGGTGCTGGTCGAGCCGGCCGGTTGCCGGGCGGAGGCGATGTCGCGGGCGGTCTGCGCCTGGTCCAGCGCCCGCCACGAGAGGGCGGCGGAGCCGAGCGCCACCAGCAGCGCCAGGGCTGCCACGGCGATCACCACGAGGCCGAGCGGGCTGCGGCTCGCGGCGGGCGGGGCCGGTGGACGGGGAGGGTCACCAGCGCCCGCGAAGGGTGGCGGCACCTCGCCGCCGTGCGGTGGTGGCGGACGAATCGGAGCGGGTTCGGGCTTTTCTGGCCGCGGATCGGGTTGGCTCACCGCAAAACCCCCTGCATCGGCAGAAGTCAACGTCGGATGAGGAGTGAATTCGTTCTTCGGTCCGGAATCGGCACGCTATCAGGAACTCGCCAGCACTCGCGGCAGAGTATTCTTCGCCGACGCGATGTGATCGGAGGGTAATTGGCGGACATGCAGGATTCCACCGAATCACCGACGTCAACGCCGGGATCCGGCCACCGCGGCGCGCGGGCGATTCTGATCCTGACGGGGATCGCGGTGGTCATAGCGGCCACGGCCCTGGCACGGGACTACTTCGGCTGGGGGTCCGGGGGCGGGACGCCGGCGGCCACGGTGACGACGAGCGCCGGCCCGGCCCGGTCTCCTCTCACCAATCCCGAGCCGGGCACGCCACCGGCCAATGGCGGATCCTCGCCGGTCCGACTGGACACCCTGGCCGTCGAGGCCGGTGCGGCGAATCTCGGAAAACTTCCCCGTCAACTGGCCGGTCAGCCCGAGTACGACCGTCCGATCGTCATCGGCTGCCCGACGAATTCCGGTGCCGACAAGCAGCGCGACGTCACATTCCGAGTGCAACGCCGATACCTTGATCTGACGTCCACCGTACGGCCGTTCTTTTCCTCGCCGGACGACCGCGACGGCGTCGTCTTCGTCTCCGCGCAGGTGGCGATCCGCCAGAAGGACGGGACGGTGACCCGGGTGACGCGGGGGCAGCAGTTCGAGGCACGCATGGACAGCCCACAGGACCTCGTGGCGGACATCGAGGGGGCGGACGAGTTGACGCTGCGAGTCCAGTGCCAGTATCCGGGCGGCTCGGTCATCCTCACCGCCGCCACGGTCAGCGCGGGCTGATCGCAGGGCAAGGCGCGCGGCCCGGCCGGTCGGGGCGAATCCGATTCAGCCGGCTGTCTCGCCGGTTAACGTGGCGAAATGCGCGCCGTACCGAACTGGGCCGTCGCCACGGCGGCGGCCGCACCCGTGCTGCTGGTGGCCGGTTCGACGGTTGCGCAGGCGCGGCAGCCCGCCGGGTACGACCCGATCCGGGACACCATCAGCGAGCTGGCCGGGCAGGACGCCACCGACGCCTGGATCATGGTCGGGGCCCTGGTGCTGCTCGGCTGCTGCTATCTCTCGGTAGCCGCCGTACTGCACGCGGCCGGGCTGCCCAGCCGGTTCCTGCTCGCGGTCGGTGGCGTGGCCACCATCGCGCTGGTCGCCTTTCCCCGCCCGCCGGTTGGTGGTTCGCTCAGCCACGGCATCGCGGCGACGGTGGCCGTTCTCGCCCTGGCGTTGTGGCCGGCCGGCTCGGCGCTGCGGCTGCCACGCGGTCCGGACGCCGCACACCCGAGGCTCGCGCGGCCGCCGTGGGCGTTCCGCCGGTCCGTGGGGTTGAGCGCCACGGTGCTGCTGCTGGCCCTCTTCGGCTGGTGCGCCTTCGAGGTGACCAGCGGATCCCGCACGGGGTTGGCCGAGCGGGTGACGGCGGTGGCGGTGTCACTCTGGCCGCTGCTCGCGGTCCTGTCCGCCCGGCGGGCGCACCTGGCGTGGGCCACCGGTGGCGCCACCTCCGTCGGTCCCGCTCTGCCGGGTGTCGTACCCCCGGATCCCCTGCGACCAGCGCAGGGGCCGGATCGCCTCGCGTGAGGCGGGCCGCACGCGCGACGCGGGCCGCCGGAGTGTTCCGGCGGCCCGCGTGCGGTGCGTCGATCAGAAGACGCTGACGCCGTAGACGCTCAGCGCCTCGGTGACCGGCTGGAAGTACGTCGTGCCACCGGTGCGGCAGTTGCCGCTACCACCGGAGGTCATGCCGAGTGCGGTGCTGCCGGCGAACAGCGAGCCGCCGCTGTCGCCCGGCTCGGCGCAGACGTTGGTGCGGATGAGGCCGGAGACCGAGCCCTCGGCGTAGTTGACCGTGGCGTTGGTCGCGTTGACCGAGCCACTGCGCAGGCCGGTGGTGCTGCCGGAGCGCTGCACGGACTGGCCGACCGAGGCGTTGCCGGCGCCGGTGATGTCCCGGTAGCTGCCGTTGTAGAGGTAGACGTTGCCGGCGGCGTTGGCCGAGTTGCTGTGCCGCACGATGCCGTAGTCGTTGCCCGGGAAGCTGGTGCCGGCACGGGTGCCGAGCAGCGAGGTCTGGGCGGAGTTCGAGTACCAGCTCGACGAGATGTTGGTGCAGTGCCCGGCGGTCACGAAGTAGTAGGTGCTGCCGCTGCGCACGTTGAAGCCGAGCGAGCAGCGCCCGCCGCCGCCGGCGTAGATGGCCTGGCCACCGGAGATGCGGGTGCTCAGCACGCCGGCCTCGGCCTCGACCCGGACCGCGCCGTTGGCCCGCGCGGCGGCGGCCTTGACCCGCTCCAGCTTGGCGCCGGTGACGGTGCTGTCGACGGAGACGACGACCTGGTTGGTGACCGGGTCGCTCCACCAGGCGGTGCCCGGAATCTTGGCGGAACGCTCCAGCTCGGCGGTCGCCCGGTTGAGCTCGGCGGCGCCGCGGGTGACGTACCGGACGGTGGCGCCGGCGTTGCTGGCCTTACGGGCGGCGGCCGCGTCGGTCACGGTGACGACGGACTTGCCGCTGGCGTCGATGTACGAGCCGGCGGACCGGTCGCCGAGCTGAGCGGAGAGGGCGGCGGCGGCGTCGGGCGACGCGTCGGGGGCGGCCTGGGCGGGTGCGCCGATGAGCGTGCCGACGACCAGACTTCCGGTCACGGCGACGGTGGCCGCAACGCGGAACGTGGACCTCGTGGGTCGCATGTAACAAACCTCCTGGGCGGGGGAGACGGGTCTGGCCGGGGGTGGCTGACCCGAGGGCAACCCGGCCGATCTGGGGAAACCGGCCGAATGAACTGAAGTATTCACATGCTTAAGATCATTGACAAGACTTGGATTCGCCCGGATTCACCGATCTTCACCGGTCACATCGCCGCAACACCGTTGACACGCCTGCCGACACCAGCCGTCACACCGAACCGTCGCCATATCCGTTTCGGACACGCACGGCCGTCGATGTCTGCGGTGAGGGTCGCGCGGACGCGCGGACGCGCGGGTGACCGACTCAGGGGGTACGACGGTGCGCGCCGGGGCCCGGACGGGGCAGCACGTCGCGGGGCTCGGCGACCTCATGACCGTCGGCGCAGCGCAGCTCGACGCGTACCTCCGCGCCACAGTCACGGTGCCCCACGCTCAACGGAGAGCCCTCCGGGTCGGCGAGGTACCGGTCACCCCACCCGAGCACGGCGACCAGCACCGGCCACAGGTCCAGGCCCTTCTCGGTCAGCCGGTACTCGTGGCGCAGCCGACTACCCGGCTCCCGGTAGGGCTCGCGACGTAGCACACCCTGCTCGACGAGAGCGGCCAGCCGGTTGGTCAGCACCTGACGGGGGATGCCGGTACGCACCCGCATGTCGTCGAAGCGCCGTACGCCGTTGAACACCTCGCGGAGCACCACCAGCGTCCACCGCTCGCCGAGGATCGCCATCGCTCGCGCGATGGTGCAGTTGTCCACCGACCAGTCCAGTGCCGCGGGTCTCATCCGACCAGGCTAAGTCTCATTGACAGACTCAGCAACGGGCTGCCACGCTGCGTCCATGACACAGACGCAGGAGCCGGCGCGCAGCCGTACCTTCACCTGGTCGGACCCGGCGGCCAACGCGGCCCAGGTCGGCCGGCGCAGTGGCATCGACATGCTCCGTGCGATGATCGCCGGCGAGCTGGCCGCGCCACCGGTGATGCACCTGATCGACATGGCGCGGATGGAGGCCGACGAGGGGCGGGTCGCCGTCGAGCTGGTCCCGCAGGAGTTCCACTACAACCCGCTCGGCACCGTCCACGGTGGCGTCATCTCGACGCTGCTGGACACCGCCGCCGGCTGCGCCGTGCACACCACGCTGCCCGCCGGCGTCGGCTACACGTCGCTGGACCTGAACGTGAAGTTCCTCCGCCCGGTCACCGTGGACAGCGGCGTCCTGCGCTGCGAGGGCACCGTGCTGCAGAGCGGCCGCCGCACCGCCCTGGCCGAAGCCCGCCTGACCGACGCGACCAACCGCCTGATAGCCCACGCCACAAGCACCTGCCTCCTGTTTCCCCTACCCTAACCCCGACCCACGGGGTTGATCATGAGGTTGACGGGCGATTCGATGATCGAACGACCCGTCAACCTCATGATCAACGAGGACAGGGGTGGGGTGGGGTGGGGGCAGCGGTGGTTAGCGGAGGGCTAGGCGGGCTGCTCTCGCGTCGCGCTTCTCCTCGAAGCGGCGGGCTGCGCTCTCCAGGCTCTCCAGCTGGGTGGCCAGCTGTTCGCGGGCGAGTTCGCCGTCGGCGTTCAGGCCGGTCACGTTGAACACGTCCCACTGGCGCAGCACCGGCTGGAGCACCTCGTCGCGGTGCTGGCGCAGGTCGTAGATGCCGGCCAGGGCGATCGCCACCGACTTGCGGGCGAAGCCGTCGATGCCGTTGCCCGGCATCTGGAAGTCGGCCACCACGTCGGCGACGGCTCGCATGGCCTGGCTCGGGGCCAGCTCGAAGGCGGCGGCGAGCAGATTGCGGTAGAAGACCATGTGCAGGTTCTCGTCGGCGGCGACGCGGGCCAGCAGCGCCTCGCAGACCGGGTCGCCGGTGGCCTTGCCGGTGTTGCGGTGCGAGATCCGGGTGGCCAGCTCCTGGAACGAGACGTACGCCAGCGAGTGCAGCACCTCGTCGTCGTGCACGTTGACGTAGCCGGCGGACATGTGCGTCATCCGGGCGCGCTCCAGCGCCACCGGGTCGACCGCCCGGCTGACCGTCAGGTAGTCGCGGATCGCGACACCGTGCCGGCCCTCCTCCGCGGTCCACCGGTGCACCCACGTGCCCCAGGCGCCGTCGCGGCCGAACAGGGTCGCGATCTCGTGGTGGTACGAGGGCAGGTTGTCCTCGGTGAGCAGGTTGACGATCAGCGCGGTACGGGCGACGTCGGGGATGGTGGAGTCGGTCGGCGACCACGCCTCGCCGCCGAGCGGCCCGTCGAAGGTGCGGCCCTCGCTCCACGGCACGTACTCGTGCGGGAACCACTCCTTGGCCAGCGAGAGGTGGCGGTCCAGGTTGCGGGCGACCACCGGCTCCAACTCGACGAGCAGGGCGGTCTGGCTCAGCGTGGTGCTCATGGTCACGAGAAACTCCCTACGGTGGCGTAACTTACGCAACCGTAGGTCCCCGCAGCCGTACGCGCCAGTAGTGACGCTCAGCTGACCGTCGGCGTGAGGTCCTCCCGAGGCGGCATCCACTCCCCCGCAGCGGCCGTGACCTGCTCTCCGGACCGGATGTCCTTCACCTCGTCGGCCGCGCCGTCGGCACCCGGGAACCACACGTACGGGATGCCCCGTCGCTCCGCGTAGCGGATCTGCTTGCCGAACTTCGCCGCGCTGGGCGACACCTCGGTCGGCACTCCGCGACGTCGCAGCGCCTCGGCCACCCGGTTGCTGGCGCCACGGTGCTCCTCGTCGGTCACCGCGACCAGCACGGCGGTGGGCACCGAACGGGAGACCGACAACTCGCCCGCGCCGAAGAGCAGGCCGAGCAGCCGGGTCACGCCGATCGAGATCCCCACTCCGGGGTACGAGGTGGTGCCGGCGCTGGCCAGGTTGTCGTACCGGCCGCCGGAGCAGATCGACCCGAACCGCTCGTAACCGCGCAGCTGGGTCTCGTAGACGGTGCCGGTGTAGTAATCCAGGCCGCGGGCGATGCGCAGGTCCGCCACGCACAGGCCGGGCGAGTGCTCGGCGGCGGTCTGGACCACCCGGACCAGCTCGTCGATACCCTCGTCGAGCAGCGGGTCGGTGACCCCCAGCGCGCGTACGGCGTCGGCGAACGAGGCGTCCGGCGCGGAGATCTCGGCCAGCGCCAGGCACGCCTTGGCCTGCGCCTCGCTCGCCCCGGCGGTCTGGGCCAGCAACTCGGCCACCTTCGCCGGACCGATCTTGTCGAGCTTGTCCACGGCCCGCAGCGCCGCCTCCGGGTCGGTCAACCCGATGCCCCGGTAGAACCCCTCGCAGATTTTGCGGTTGTTGACCTGGATCGTCACCGGCGGGATCGGCAGCGAGCGCAGCGCGTCGCCGATGACCAGCGGCATCTCCGCCTCGTGGTGCGGAGCCAGGGTGTCCCGGTCGACGATGTCGATGTCGGCCTGGACGAACTCCCGGTAGCGCCCCTCCTGCGGCCGCTCCCCCCGCCACACCTTCTGGATCTGGTAGCGCCGGAACGGAAAGGCCAGCTTGCCGGCGTTCTCCAGCACGTACCGGGCGAACGGCACGGTCAGGTCGAAGTGCAGGCCCAGCTGGTCGTCGCCGGCACTGTCGGCGTCGGCGTGCAGCCGCCGGATCACGTAGACCTCCTTCGAGGTCTCCCCCTTGCGCAGGAGCTGGTCGAGGGGCTCCACCGCGCGGGTCTCCAGCGGGGCGAAGCCGTACAGCTCGAAGGTGGCCCGGATCTTGTCGAGCACGTACTGCTCGACCATCCGTTGGCCGGGGGTCCACTCCGGGAAACCGGAGATGGGCGTGGGCTTGCTCATCGTCGTACTCCTTGCGGTCCCGCGCCCGCGGCGCGGTGGTGTCGTGGGTCCGCGCGCGGCGCGGACAAGAACTAGAGGCCCCGGGTGGGCGCGGCCGGTGACGTGCCGGCCACCTCGACGAGGTACGGGTTGCTGGCGCGCTCGCGGCCGATGGTGGTGCTGGGGCCGTGGCCGGGCAGGACGACGGTGTCGTCGGCCAGCGGGAGGACCTTGTCGCGCAGGCTGGTGAGCATGGCCGGCATGCTCCCGCCCGGCAGGTCGGTGCGGCCGATCGACCCGGCGAAGAGCACGTCGCCGGAGAGGCAGATCTCGTCGGCCTCCCAGCCCGAGTCGGCGCCGGGCAGCCGGAACAGCACCGACCCGCCGGTATGGCCCGGGGCATGGTCGACGGCGATCTCCAGGCCGGCGAGGGTGAGGGTGCCGCCGTCGGTCAGCTCCGCCACGTCCTCCGGCTCGGTGTAGCTCAACCGGCCGCCAAAGAGCGACGTCAGGTCGGTGGACAGGCCCTTGGCGGGGTCGGCCAGCATCTCCCGGTCGCCGGGGTGGACGTACGCGGTGATGCCGCGCGCACCGCAGACCGGCGCGACCGAGAAGGTGTGGTCGAGGTGCCCGTGGGTCAGCAGCACGGCGGCCGGATGCAGGCGGTGCTCGGCGAGCAACGCGTCGAGCTGGTCGAGCACCCCGATGCCGGGGTCGACCACCACGCACTGCTCCCCCGGCGCGGTCGCCACCACGTAGCAGTTGGTGCCGAACGCGTCGGCGGGAAAGCCGGCCACGAGCACGGGCGCTGTCCTTCCGTCGAACTGTGGTCCTGCCCAGCAGCCTAACCGGCCCGGCGAACCGGTTTGTCGCGTCCGTCCCGCCGGCCCCGCCGGGCACAGTGACAACTCCCGATAAGCGCTGCTCGTAGCGGGGTGGACCTCGTACACCACATTCCCAGTCGCTAGCCGTACACTCTGGCGGGCGTGTGGCGCGGCACACGTGACGCCCGGACGGGCCGGGACGCCCGGCCGCCGGCGACGACCAGGCAGAGGAAAGGGGAGCACGGGTGGCTTCCAGCAGGGACCGGCAGCGCAAACTGGCGCGGGCCAAGCTCGATCGGCAGTTGGCCCGCCGGGCCGCCGCCACGCGGCGCCGTCGGCAGATCCAGGCCGGTGTCGGCGCCGCCCTGGTCCTCGTGCTGATCGTGGCCGGCTCGGCGTGGGCGCTCGGGGCGTTCGACTCCGACCCGAAGCAGAACACGGCCGCCGAGGACACCTGCCTCTGGACGCCGCAGGACGCGGCGGCCAACACCAACCTCAAGGACGTCGGCACGCCGGAGACCAAGGGCCTGCCCACCGCCGGCACCCGGGCGATGACCGTGACCACCAACCAGGGCGGTCCGATCACCGCCGAGCTCAACCTCACCAGCTCGCCGTGTGCCGCGGCGAGCATCGCCCACCTGGCGAGCCGGTCGTTCTACGACAACACCACCTGTCACGAGATCACCGCCGACGGCGCGCTGCGATGCGGCGACCCCAGCGGCACCGGCCTCGGCGGGCCCACCTACTCGTTCTACGACGAGGACGTGCCGACCGTGCCGTCGGCCTCCCCGTCGGCCAGCCCGGCGCCCGGCCAGCCGCCGACGTACCCCAAGGGGACCGTGGCGATGATCTCCAACCCGCCGGGCAGCAACGGCAGCCAGTTCCTGATCTTCTTCAAGGACTTCACCACCACCGACCCGAAGTTCCCGGTGATCGGCAAGGTCACCGGCGGGCTGGACGTGGTCGAGAAGATCGGCGCCCTGCCGACCGTGGACAATGGGACCGGGGCGAAGGTCAAGCCCAAGACCGACGTGGTGATCCAGAGCCTCACGGTCGGCGAGCCGGCCACCGACGCGGCACCGTCGCCGTCCGGTGCCCCGGCCAGCAGCCCGAGCGCCGGCTGACCGGTCGCACCACCCACCCGAGCGGCACCCGGAAACAGACAGCCAGGAGGATCCAGGCGTGACGTCCACCAGAGAGCGGCAGCGCGCGGCGGCACGCGCCCGGCTCGAGAAGGAGATGGCCGAGCGTGCGGGCAAGGCCCGCAAGCGTCGGCAGACGCAGGCGATCGTCAGCGCGGGCGCCGCGCTGGTGCTCGTGGTCGCCGGCACGGTCTGGCTGGCGATGAGCCTCGGCGGCGACGACGACAAGACCGACACCGCCGCACCGGCGGCCGGCGCGTCCGAGTGCGTCTACAACGAGGTGCCGGCGGACCAGCGGTCGCCGCAGATCAAGGATGTCGGGCTGCCGAGCAACCAGCAGTCCGCCAAGGGTGTGCAGACCATGACGATCACCACCAACCTCGGGCCGATCACGGCCAAGGTCGACCGGTCGCTGGTGCCGTGCACGGCGGGGGCCTTCACGCTCCTCGCGGACAAGAACTTCTTCGACAACACCAAGTGCCACCGCCTGGTTACCCAGGGCATCAACGTGTTGCAGTGCGGTGACCCGAGCGCCACCGGCAAGGGCTGGCGCGACACCGACGGCACGGGTGGCCCGAGCTTCCGGCTGCCCGAGGAGAACCTGCCCACCGACAAGCGCCCGCCGTACCCGGAGGGCGTCATCGCGATGGCCAACTCCGGCCAGCCGGGCAGCACCGGCAGCCAGTTCTTCATCGTCTACGGCGACTCGCCGCTGGACCCCGCGTACACGGTCCTGGGCAGCGTCACCGGCGGCATGGACATCGTCAAGGACGTCGCCAAGGCCGGCGACGACGGGGCGTTCGCCCAGCAGGCCGGCGGTGGTCACCCGAAGAAGGAGGTCGTCATCACCGACCTCACCATGAGCCCGCCGCAGGGCTGAGGCCCCGAGCAACGACGAAGCGCCCGCCGGCTGAGCCGGCGGGCGCTGTCGTGTCCGGGGTACGCGTCAGGCGCCGGAGGTGACCCGGTACGCGTCGAACACGCCGTCGACCTTGCGGACCGTGGCCAGCAGGTGGCCCAGGTGCTTCGGGTCGGCCATCTCGAAGCTGAACCGGCTCACCGCCACCCGGTCGCGGGTGGTGGTGACGGTGGCGGAGAGGATGTTGACCCGCTCGTCGGAGAGCACCCGGGTGACGTCGGCCAACAGCTTGTGCCGGTCCAGAGCCTCCACCTGGATGGCGACCAGGAACGTCGAGGCGGACGTGAGCTTCCAGCTCACCTCGACGACCCGCTCGGCCTGGGCGCGCAGGTCCTCGGCGTTGGCGCAGTCGTCGCGGTGCACGCTCACCCCGCCGGAGCGGGTGACGAAGCCGAACACCGAGTCCGGTGGGACCGGGGTGCAGCACCGGGCCAGCTTGATCCAGACGTCGCTGACGCCCCGGACCACGACACCGGGGTCGCTGCTGCTCTGCCGGCTGCGCGGCGGCCGGGTGGCGACGGCGGTCTCGGCGATGTCCTCCGCCGCGCCCTCCTCGCCGCCGTACGCGGCCATCAGCTTCTGCACCACCGACTGCGCGGAGACCTGGCTGTCACCGACCGCCGCGTACAGCGACGCCACATCGGCCAGGTGCAGGTCGCGGGCGATCGACATCAACGCGTCGGAGGTGAGCATCCGCTGCAGGGGCATGCCCTGCTTGCGCATCGCCTTGACGATCGCGTCCTTGCCGGCCTCGATCGCCTCCTCGCGCCGCTCCTTGTTGAAGTACTGGCGGATCTTCGTCCGTGCCCGCGGGCTCTTGACGAAGCCCAGCCAGTCCTGGGTCGGGCCGGCCGTCTCGGACTTCGACGTGAAGATCTCGATCACGTCGCCGTTGGACAGCGTCGACTCCAGGGGCACCAGCTTGCCGTTGACCCGCGCGCCGATGCACTTGTGCCCGACCTCGGTGTGCACCGCGTACGCGAAGTCGACAGGCGTCGACCCGGTCGGCAGCGGGATGACGTCACCCTTCGGGGTGAAGACGTACACCTCCTGGCTGGACAGGTCGAAGCGCAGCGCGTCGAGGAACTCGCTCGGGTCGGCCGCCTCGCGCTGCCAGTCGAGCAACTGCCGCAGCCAGGTCATCTCGTCGATATGCGCCGGCGGGCCGACGATCTGGGTGCCCTTGTGCTCCTTGTACTTCCAGTGCGCGGCGATGCCGAACTCCGCGGTGCGGTGCATCGCGTACGTGCGGATCTGCATCTCCACCGGCTTGCCGGTGGGCCCGATGACCGTCGTGTGCAACGACTGGTACATGTTGAACTTGGGCATCGCGATGTAGTCCTTGAAGCGGCCCGGCACCGGCTGCCAGTTGGCGTGGATGACTCCCAGCGCCGCGTAGCAGTCGCGCACCGTGTCGACCAGGATCCGCACGCCCACCAGGTCGTAGATGTCGTTGAAGTCGCGACCCCGCACGATCATCTTCTGGTAGATCGAGTAGAGGTGCTTCGGCCGGCCGGTCGTCTCGGCCTTGATCTTGGCGGCCTTGAGGTCGGTGCCGACCTTCTGGGTGACCTGCCGCAACAGCGACTCCCGCTGCGGCTGGTGCTCCCCGATCAGTCGGTTGATCTCCTCGTAGCGCTTCGGAAACAGCGTCCCGAACGCCAGATCCTCCAGCTCCCACTTGATCGTGTTCATACCGAGCCGGTGCGCCAGCGGCGCCAGGATCTCCAGCGTCTCCTTGGCCTTCTGCTCCTGCTTGGGGCGGGGCAGGAAGGTCAGGGTGCGCATGTTGTGCAGGCGGTCGGCCAGCTTGATCACCAGCACCCGCGGGTCCTTGGCCATCGCCACGACCATCTTGCGGATCGTCTCGGCCTTCGCCGCGTCGCCCAGCTTGACCTTGTCGAGCTTGGTGACGCCGTCGACCAGCAGGGCGACCTCGCCGCCGAAGTCGGCACGCATCGCGTCGAGCGTGTATTCGGTGTCCTCGATGGTGTCGTGCAGCAGCGCCGCCACCAGCGTGGTGGTGTCCATCCCCAGGTTGCCCAGGATGGTCGCCACGGCCAGGGGGTGCGTGATGTACGGGTCACCGGACTTGCGGTACTGCCCGGAGTGCCACCGCGCGGCCGTGTCGAAGGCGCGCTGGAGCAGCCGCGCGTCGGCCTTCGGGTGGTTTTCCCGGTGGCTCGCGATGAGCGGCTCCAGCACCTCGCTGACCTGCGACGTCTGCCACGGCGCGTTGAACCGGGCCAGCCGGGCACGGACCCGCCGGCCGGTGGGCGCGTTGGACAGCGCGAAACCACCACTCGGCGACGGGTCGACGCCGGCGTCGGTCGGGAACGGGACCACCACCCCGTCCGCACCGGGGGACGCCTCGACGGCACCGGACTGCAGCGCCGCGCTCTCGCCCGGGGCTCTGCCAGCGCCGCTGCCGTTGCCCGTCACCCCGGCCGACGTGTCACCCGTCCGCTCGGTCACCGAGCCGTCAGCGTCGCCTGTCGGATGCACCGTGCCCTCCACCGGAGGGACGACATCGTGGGACACCGGCCTCCTCACCGCTCGCCGGAAACACACCGGCCGAACATCGGCCGGCCTGGTCTCGCGTCGCCGGACGGGGTACCGCCGACGTCAGCAAAGGGCAATGCTACCCGCACGGACGGTCCCCTGCCGCTCCGCCGGACGGCCGACGCCCGGCCCGGACAGCGGTACCGGGCTCAAACGGTCAGCAGGGCATGGACGGGACGCGGCGCCAGCCGCTCCCGGCCGCCCAGGAAGCCGAGCTCCAGCAACACCGTGAAACCGGTGACGGTGCCGCCGGCCCGCTCGACCAGGTCCAGTGTCGCCTCGGCGGTGCCGCCGGTGGCGAGCACGTCGTCGACCACCAGGGCCCGGTGCCCGGCGGTGAAGGCGTCCTCGTGCACCTCCAGGGTGGCCTCGCCGTACTCCAGGGCGTAGGAGACCGAGTGCGCCACGCGCGGCAGCTTGCCGGCCTTACGCACCGGCACCACACCCACCCCGGCCGCGTACGCGACGGCCGCCGCGACGACGAACCCCCGCGCCTCGATGCCGACCACGACGTCGAAGCCGTCCCGCCCGTGATACGCGACGATCCCGTCGACCACCTCGCGGAACGCCTTCCCGTCGGCGAACAGCGGCATCAGGTCCTTGAACAGGACGCCGGGCTGGGGAAAGTCGGGCACGTCCAGCACACGGCTGGCGACCAGCCGGGCGGCCTCCGGGCCGCTGTCCCCGCGGGCGGCGGTGCTGTGGGTCTCCGTCACGACTGTCTCGCTTCCCTTCCAACGACGACGGCGTCCGGCAATGCTGCTCGCACAGCATGCCGGACGCCGTTCGGGCGTTTCCTCCCGGGTCAGCCCCGGTCAGCGTCGCTTGGCGCCACCGGGCCGGTTGCCGCCGCCACCGGGGCGACCGCCCCGGGTGCCGGTCTGCCGCTTGCCCGCCGGTCGCGCGCCCACCTTCGGCGCGGCGCCGGCCAGCGCGGCCGCCTCCGGGTCCACGTCCGCGTCGATCGCGTCGGTCGTGGCCGGGCTCGGGGCGCCCTTGGGCGTGACCTCGCCGCGGGCCAACGCGCCCCGGCGGGTCAGCACCCGCTTGTTGTGCGCCTGGATCCGCGGATCGTAGTTCTTCAGCAGCGCCAGCAGCGGCGTCGCCACCAGGATGGAGGTGAGGAACGCCACCGCCATACCGACGAACAGCACCAGGCCGAGGTCCTTCAGCGTGCCCGCGCCGAGCAGGCCGGCACCGATGAAGAGCAGACCACCGACGGGCAGCAGGGCCACCACGGAGGTGTTCAGCGACCGCATCAGGCTCTGGTTGATCGCCAGGTTGGCCGCCTCGCCGTACGTCTGGTTGTTGTTGGCGGTGATGCCCCGGGTGTTCTCCTGCACCTTGTCGAAGACCACCACCACGTCGTAGAGCGCGAAGCCCAGAATGGTGAGGAAGCCGATGATCGTCGACGGGGTGACCTCGAAGCCGACCAGCGAGTAGATGCCGGCGGTGAGGATCAGGTTCATGAACAGCGAGGAGACGGCGGCGACGGCCATCCGCCACTCGAAGCGCAGGATCAGGTAGACCATCACCAGCGCGATGAAGATGACCAGACCGAGCACGGCCCGCTCGGTGACCTGGCTGCCCCACGCCTCGCTGACCTGGTTGCCGCTGATCTGATCAGCGTTGATGCCGAGATCCTCGGCGATCTGCGCCTTGACCGCGTTGGCCTGCTCGACGCTGAGCTGCGGCGTGCGCAGCTCGTACGAGTCGCCACCGGGGCCGCCGATCTTCTGGGTCGTGGCCACCTCGACGCCGGTGTTCTCGGCGGCGAGCGCCGAGTTGACCTCCCGCTCGGCGTCATCGAGGGTGCCGACGCTGGCCGGCACCTGGAACGAGTTGCCGCCGGCGAACTCGATGCCGAGGCTGAAGCCACGGATCGAGAAGCTGAGGATCGCGATCAGGACCAGGACTCCGGCGATGCCGAACCAGAGCTTGCGCCGGCCGACGATGTTGAGACCGGCCTCACCGTTGTAGAGGCGGCTCGCCAGACCGTTTTGAGCCATCTCAGGCCTCCTTGGCGCGCGGGTTGCGGGGCTGAGTCTGCTGGGTGCGGGCCGGAAGCGCCCGGCCCAGACCGCTGACCCGCGGGGACAGGAACGCCCGGGTCCGGGCGAACATCGTCATGATCGGGTGCCGGAAGAGGAACACCACCACGAGGTCCAGCACGGTGGCCAGGCCGAGGGCGAAGGCGAAGCCCTTGACCGTGCCGACCGAGACCACGTAGAGCACGACCGCGGAGAGCAGCGTGATCGCGTTGGCCGAGATGATCGTCCGACGGGCCCGGATCCAGGCACGGGGCACCGCGCTACGCGGGCTGCGTCCCTCGCGGATCTCGTCCTTCAACCGTTCGAAGTAGATGACGAACGAGTCCGCCGCCACACCGAGCGAGACGATCATTCCGGCGATGCCGGCGAGGGTGAGCGTGAAGCCGATCTGCCGGCCGAGCACCACCAGCGCGCCGAAGACCAGCAGCGCGGAGAGGATCAGGCTCAGGAAGATCACCGAGCCGAGCAGCCGGTAGTAGAAGAACGCGTAGATGATGACCAGCAGCATGCCGATGCCGGCCGCGAGCAGACCCGCGCGCAGGTGGCTGGCACCCAGCGTGGCGGTGACGTTCTGCGCCTCCTGCTGCTCGAAGGTCACCGGCAGCGCACCGTAACGGAGCTGGCCGGCGAGGGCGCTGGCGTCCTTCTGGGTGAAGTTGCCGGTGATCTGGGAGTTGCCGGTCAGCACGCCCTGGATCTCCGGGGAGGAGACGATCTCGTTGTCCAGCACGACGGCCACCCGGCACTTGCCGTCCTGACCGAGCGCGGTCGCGTCGCAGGCCTGGCCCTCGTTGTTGAACGCCTCGCGGGTCAGCGCGGTCCACTTGCCCTGGCCGTCGCCGGTGAAGTCGAGGCTGACCACCCAGGCGTTGGTCTGGTCGAGCACGGCGTCGGCGTCGTCCACGTCGGTGCCCAGCACCTTGGCCTGGTCGAGCAGGTACTTGGAGGCGCCGTCCTCGCAGGAGACCACCTGCTGCTTGGCGTCGGAGATCGACGCCGGGGGACGCTTGTCGAGCTGCGCGCAGGTGATCATCGGCACGTTGAACTGCATCTGCGCCGGCAGCACGGCCACCTCTTGCGGCGTCAACGCGCCGAACGGCTTGAGCTTGTCGGCGAGCGACGGGTCGGACGCCAGGTCGGCCGGAGCCTGCAAACCGTTGGCGGCCTGCCACGACGCGGCGCCGACCTTCTGCTCGACGGCCTTGCGCTGCTGCTCGATGCTGGCCGGCACCGGCTCGGCGCTGGCGCTCGGCGACGGCGCGGCGGCGCTCGGCGAGGTCGACGGGGTCGGGGTCGGGGTGGCGCTGGGCGACGCCGGGGCCATGCCGCCCTGGCCGCCGCTGGGCGACGCGGTCGCCTTCGGCGCGTTGCCCGACGGGGTCGGCGACGCGGCGCCGGACGGGGTCGGGTTGGCGCTGCCCGACGGGGCCGGCGTGGCGGCCGGCGGCGCGGCGGCCGCGCCGCTGCCGTCGGCGGCCTTGAGCACCTTGCGGAAGCGCAGCTCGGCGGCGCTGCCCACGTCGGTCAGATCCCGGTTCTCACCGGGCAGGGAGATGACGATGTTCCGGTTGCCCTCGGTGACCACCTCGGCCTCGGCCACGCCGAACGCGTTGACCCGGCTCTCGATGATCTGGCGGGCCTCCTCGAGGTTGTCCGCGGTCGGTGGCTTGCCGTCGACGGAGTTGGTCGCCTCCAGCGTCACCCGGGTGCCGCCGATCAGGTCCAGGCCGAGCCGTGGCTCAAGCCGGTCCTTCAAGCTGCCGCTGGCGCCGGAGAAGAACACCAAAAGATAAAGGACCACGAAGATGAACCCGAGCACGGCGAGCTGCCGCCCGGGGCGCATCTGTCCCTGAGGTGGTGCCACGGCTGTCCTGTCTCCCTGTACGGTCGCGCCGCTGTGTGCAGCGGCGGCGGTGTCGGGCCGGGGGTCCCGGCCGACGGGTCTGACCTGGGTCGGCGGGGTGCCGACACGGCTGGCCGGACGCGCCGACGGGACGCCGACGGTCACGGGAACGTGCCGACGCCCGGCGTCGACCCAACTATCCAGTTTTCACGTCTCGTCCGCTGCCCCGTCGGGCGCGGTGCCCCCGGGAGAATGCTCGACCGGCCGTACGCCGGACCGCACCACCCCGGGAGGGAGGGTCACTCCTTGATGGTGTCCGCGTCCCCGAGGGCCGGCTCGCTCGGCAGCTCCGCGCGGGTGACCACCCGGGCGATGGCGGGCCGGGCGTAGCGCGTCTGCACGCCGGGGGCGACCTCGATCAGGACGGTGTCGTCCTCGATGCCGGTCACCGTGCCGTAGAGCCCGCCGATGGTGACGACCTCGTCGCCGGGGCCGAGCGCGGACTGCATCGCCTCCGCCTCGCGGCGGCGCTTCTGCTGGGGTCGGATCATCATGAAGTACATGACGCCGAAGAGCAGGGCGATCATCAGGATCGGCGTGAAACCGCCGGCCCCGCCACCCGCTGCTGCGTATCGCACGGTTACTGACCTTCCCATTGGCCACCTGTCCGGCACGGGGAGTGCCGGAGCGGAGGCGGAATCTCACGTCCTGTACAGACCGCGGCGAAGTCTAATCCCTGCACCTGAGAACACCGAATGCGGCACAGATCACGTTCACATCACGGCTGATCGGTGTCCAACGAGAACAGATCGGGCGCGGGAGGGACATCTACACCAAATGTACCATTCGGTGGAGTTCGCCCCAGGTGCCGCCAAGCCGCCTCGGTGGCCACCCGCCCCCTCGGCGTCCGTGCCAGCAGGCCAGCCCGGACCAGGAACGGCTCGCAGACCTCCTCCACCGTGTCCGGCTGCTCCCCCACCGCCACGGCAAGCGTCGACAACCCCACCGGGCCACCCCGGAACGAGTCGACAAGCGCGGTCAGCACCGCCCGGTCCAGCCGGTCCAGGCCCAGCGCGTCCACGTCGTACACCAGCAGGGCGGCACGGGCGGTCTTCAGAGTGACCACGCCGTCGGCCCGGACCTCGGCGTAGTCGCGGACCCGGCGCAGCAGCCGGTTGGCGATCCGCGGGGTGCCCCGGGACCGGCCCGCGATCTCGGACGCGCCGTCGGCGGTGATCGGCACACCCAGGATCCGGGCCGAACGGTGCAGCAGCGTCTCCAGGTCGGCCGGGGCGTAGAAGTCCAGGTGCGCGACGAAACCGAACCGGTCCCGCATCGGCCCGGTCAGCAGACCCGAGCGGGTCGTCGCCCCGACCAGGGTGAACGGCTCGACGTCCAACGGGATCGCGGTAGCGCCCGGACCCTTGCCGACCACCACGTCGACCCGGAAGTCCTCCATCGCGCTGTACAACAGCTCCTCGGCCGGGCGCGCGATCCGGTGAATCTCGTCGATGAAGAGCACGTCGCCCTCGGCCAGGCTGGTCAGGATCGCGGCCAGGTCACCCGAGCGTTCGATCGCCGGGCCGCTGGTCACCCGGATGCCCGCACCCAGCTCGGCGGCGACGATGTTCGCCAGACTCGTCTTGCCCAGGCCCGGTGGACCGGAGAGCAGGATGTGGTCCGGCGGCGAACCCCGCCGCATCGCGCCCTGCAACAACAGGTCGAGCTGGTCACGCACCCGATCCTGGGCGATGAACTCGGACAGCCGTTTCGGCCGTACCGTGGCCTCCGCGTCCAGATCCGCGTCGCTCACGTACGCCGAGACGAGGCCGTCGGTCTCGCTCATCGGGTCCGGCCCAGCAGGCGGATGGCCTGCTTGAGCAGGACCGGCACGGGCGGTGTCGGACCGTCGATGGTCTCCGCGACGGCGGCCACCGCCTGGTCGGCCTGCCCGGCCGTCCAGCCCAGCCCGACCAGCGCTTGGCGGACCTGCTCGGACCAGCCGCCGCCGGTCACCCCGGCCACGCCGTCGGCGCCGATCGGCACCGGGCCGATCCGGTCGCGCAGCTCCAGCACCAGGCGCTCGGCGCCCTTCTTGCCGATCCCGGGCACCCGGGTCAACGCGCCCGTGTCGGCGTTGGCGATCGCCTTGCGGACCGCGTCCGGGGTGTGCACCGCCAGCACCGCCTGGGCCAGCCGGGGGCCGACCCCACTGGCGGTCTGGAGCAGCTCGAACAGCGCCTTGGCGTCGTCGTCGGCGAAGCCGTACAGGGTCAGCGAGTCTTCCCGGACGATCAGGCTGGTGGCGAGTCGCGCGGTCTGACCGACCCGCAGCTCGGCGAGCGTCCCGGGCGCGCAGTGCACGGCCAGGCCCACCCCGCCGACCTCGATCACCGCCTGGTCCGGACCCGTCGCGGTCACCGTGCCACGCACGCTGGCGATCATCGCGTTCCTCCTCGTCGTGCCCGGTCGGCCGCCGCCGCCAGCTTGGAGCGCGTCCCGCCGCGCCACACGTGGCAGATGGCCAGGGCGAGCGCGTCCGCGGCGTCGGCCGGCTTCGGCGGCTCGGCCAGTCGCAGCAGTCGCGTCACCATCGCGGTCATCTGCGCCTTGTCGGCCTGACCGGACCCGGTCACGGCCGCCTTCACCTCACTCGGTGTGTACGTCTGCACGGGCAACCCGGCGCGCGCTCCAGCCAGCACGGCGATGCCACTGGCCTGCGCAGTGCCCATCACCGTACGCACGTTGTGCTGGCTGAACACCCGCTCGACGGCGACACTCTCCGGCTGGTGCTCGGCGACCAGCTTGCCGAGCGACCGGTCCAGGTGCAGCAGGCGCAGGGCCAGGTCGTCCGCCGGGTCGGTGTAGACCACGTAGTAGGCGACCAGGGTGCAGGGCCGGCCGGGGACGCCCTCGACCACGCCCACCCCACACCGGGTCAAGCCCGGGTCGACTCCGAGTACGCGCACGCCGCCCCCTCCCCAACCCTCAGCAGTACGTGTGTTCGACACCCTAACCGTCGGCCTTCCCACCAGCCCCACGGGACACGCCCCCCGCGCCCTCGCGCCCTCACGCCCGGGCGTCGGGGGCCGACAGCTGGCAAGGTCATGCTCGAACCAGGATGTAGTGGCCACGAAGCGCCGGTAAGCCACTACATCCTGGATGTAGCACGATCTTGCAGGGCGCGAGGCGCGGCGGGGCCGCGGGGCGGGCGGCGGGGCGGGCGGGCCACACAGCTTTGGTACGGAGTATGTGTTGCCGGCCCATGTGCCGGAGAGCACACAGCTCGTAACTTCTTGCGCCATGACGGCAGAACCCGTGGCGGTCCCCCACGTCGTACAGGTCGACCTCGCCGGTCGCACCGCCCTGGTCACCGGGGGCGGCAGCGGCATCGGGCGGGCGTGCGCGCTGCGTCTGGGCGCGGCCGGCGCCAAGGTGCTCGTGGTGGACCGCAACCTGGATGCGGCCAAGGCGGTGGCCGCCGAGGCCGGCGGTCGGGCCGAGGGGGTGGATCTGGCGGACCCCGCCGCGGTGGACCGACTCGACGTGGACGTGGACATCGTGGTCAACAACGCCGGGCTCCAGCACGTCGCCCCGCTGCAGGACTTCCCCGTCGAACGCTTCGAGTACATCCAGCGGGTGATGGTCGAGGCGCCGTTCCTGCTGATCCGTCGCGCGCTGCCGCACATGTACGCCCGCGGCTGGGGCCGGATCGTCAACATCTCCTCGGTGCACGGGCTGCGCGCCTCGCCGTACAAGGCGGCGTACGTGTCGGCCAAGCACGCCCTGGAGGGGCTGTCGAAGGTGGTGGCGTTGGAGGGCGCCGCGCACGGGGTGACCGCGAACTGCATCAACCCGGCGTACGTGCGGACGGCGCTGGTGGAGAGCCAGATCGCCGATCAGGCGGCCAGCCACGGCATCGACGAGGCCGAGGTGGTCGAGAAGATCATGCTGGCCCGGGCCGCGATCAAGCGGCTGATCGAGCCGGACGAGGTGGCGGAGCTTCTGGCGTACCTCTGTTCGCCGCCGGCGGCCTTCATCACCGGCGCGTCGATCGCCCTCGACGGGGGCTGGACGGCCAACTAGTGCGCCCGAGCACAATGTCGACCATGTCGTCGCCGGTGGAGTTCCTGGAGCTGCTCGCCCGTGAGGCCGCTCCGGTCGAGTTCGAGGGACCGTTGGTGGCCGCGCGGGCCGCCGGGGTGTCCGCCGACCGGCTGGCCGAGCTGGAGCAGGCCAAGGCCGTGGCGCTGCGGGTCCGCGCGCTGCTGGAGCGCCGCCGCCGCCGGGAGACCGAGCTGTCCGGCCTGTACGACACGGTCAGCGATCTGGCCGGGCTGCGCGACCTGGACGACGTGTTGCGGGCGATCGTGCACCGGGCCCGCAACCTGCTCAGCGCCGACGTGGCCTACATGACGCTCAACGACGACGAGCGTGGCGACACCTACATGCGGGTGACCGACGGGTCGGTCTCGGCCCGCTTCCAGCGGCTGCGGCTGCCGATGGGCGCGGGCCTGGGTGGTCTGGTGGCGCAGTCCGGCGCCCCGTACGTCACGGCGAACTACGGCGAGGACGAGCGTTTCCACCACACCGGGGAGATCGACGCCGGGGTCGGCGAGGAGGGCCTGGTGGCGATCCTCGGGGTGCCGCTGCGGCTCGGGTCCACCTCGATCGGAGTGCTCTACGCGGCCAACCGCTCCGCCCGACCGTTCGCCCGGGAGGAGGTGGCGCTGCTGGTGTCCCTCGCCGCGCACGCCGCGGTGGCGATCGACACCGCCCGGTTGCTGGCCGAGACGCGTTCGGCGCTGGCCGAGCTGTCGGCGGCGAACACCACGATCCGGGCGCACAGCAGCTCGGTGGAGCGGGCCGCGGCGGCGCACGACCGGATGACCGCGTTGGTGCTGCGGGGCGGCGGGGTGGAGGACGTGGCCGCCGCGGTGACCGAGGTGCTGGGCGGGGCGCTGCTGGCGTTGGACGCCGAGGGGCGGCTGCTGGCCCGGGTGGGTGAGATCAACGAGCCGGATCGGACGGACATCGTCGAGGCGGTGGCCGCCTCGCGTACCGAGGGGCGCAGCGTGCGCCGCGGTCCACTGTGGTACGCGGCGGTGGTGGCGGGCGCGGAGAACCTGGGTGCCCTGGTGCTGCGCCCGGACGACGAGTTGGTCGACGCCGACCAGCGGATCCTGGAGCGGGCGGCGCTGGTGACCGCGCTGCTGCTGCTGTTCCGGCGGACCGTGGCGGAGGCGGAGGGTCGGGTCCGCGGCGAGCTGTTGGACGACCTGATCGCCCGGCCGTTGCGCGACACCGACGCGTTGCGCAGCCGGGCGCGCCGGCTCGGGGTGGACCTGGACGCACCGCACGTGCTGGTGGCGGTGGACGACGACGCGATCGCGGCGACGGGCTCGGCCCGGCAGCGGGTGCTGTCGTGGGCCACCACGTACGCCTCGGCGCGGGGCGGGCTGGCGGCGGCGCGCGACGGTCGGGTCGTCCTGATGCTGCCCGGCCAGGACGCCGGTGGCAGCGCCCGGGCAGTGGCCCGGGACCTGTCCCGGGTGACCGGCCGCCCGGTGACCGCCGGTGCGAGCGGACCGGCCACCGGGCCGACGGCGCTGGCCGGCACGTTCCACGAGGCGGACCGGTGCCTCACCGCGCTCGGGGCGCTGGGGCGGGCCGGTCAGGGGGCGAGCACCGCGGAGCTGGGCTTCGTCGGGTTGCTGCTGGGCACGGTGGGTGACCGGGGTGAGAAGGACGTGACCCAGTTCCTCACCGCCACGGTGGGGCCGGTGGTCGACTACGACGCCCGGCGCGGGACGGCGCTGGTCAAGACCCTGGAGGCGTATTTCGGGGTGGGCGGCAGCCTGGCCCGGGCCGCCGAGCAGCTGCACGTGCACGTCAACACGGTGACCCAGCGGTTGGAGCGGGTCGGGCAGTTGCTCGGCGCGGACTGGCAGCGGCCGGAGCGGGCGCTGGAGGTGCAGTTGGCGCTGCGCCTGCACCGCCTGCGCGCCCCGGCGGGCTGACCCACCGGGGCGGCGCGGGCCGGTCAGCGGGCGCGGATCCCGTCCAGGACGGCGTCGACGACCTGCGCCGGCAGGGTCTTCGCGTCCAGCTCCGGGTTCCACTGCAGCACCCGTTGGATCAGCATCGGGCCGGTGAGCAGCGCCATGGTGACCTCCACGTCGATGTCGGGCCGGAGCAGGCCCTCGTCGATGCCACGCCGCAGCACCTCGCGCATCAGCTGCCGACGCGGGGAGATGATGTTCTGGTAGAGCCGGAAGTGGTCCGGACTGCGGTTCACCTCGGGCACCAGACACGGCATGATCTTCGATGCGCGCGGGTCGACGTTCTTGCCGACCGCGCCGACCAGCAGGATCAGGTCGTCGCGGACCGAGTGCCCCTCGGGCTGCGCCATGATGCCCTTGAGCCGGCGCAGCGCGTCCAGCAGTAGTGCTTCCTTACCGGCCCAGCGGCGGTAGATGGTGGCCTTGCCGACTCCGGCGCGGGCGGCGATCGCCTCGATCGAGAGCGCCTCGATGGTGCTGCCCTCGGCGAGCAGGTCGAGGGTGGCCTCGATGATCGCCTCATCGGCGCGGACGCTCCGCGGTCGCCCGGGCGACCGCGGAGCGTCGGCAGTGGACGTCATGTCCGACATTGTCGCCGAACCTAGGCCATGCCGGCCAACTCGGGCTCGGTGGCGGGTGCCGCCGAAGCCGGAGCCAGGGCCTCGCGACCCGGCATCCACCGCAGCACCACCAGCATCCCGAGCGCCGCGACCACCGCGGACAGGGCCGCCGCCCAGTGCATGGCGGTGACGAAGGCGTCGTTGGCCGCCGAGATCAGCGTCGGCGCCGCCGGACCGAGCTGCCCGGCCGCCGCGTACGCCCCGGAGATGGACTCGTCGGCCGCGTCACGAGCCTGTGCGGGCAGGCCGGTCAGCGCGTCGCCGATGTCACTGCGGTAGACCGCGGAGAGCACCGAGCCGAGGACCGCCACGCCGAGCGCGCCGGCCACCTGGCGGACGGTGTTGCTCACCGCGGAGCCCACGCCGGCCTTCTCGCGGGGCAGCGCCGACATGATCGACTCAGTGGCCGGCGGCATGATGTTGGCCATTCCGACGCCCTGGATGAAGAAGACGACGAGCACGACCCAGATCGGGGTGGACGCGCCGATGAAGGCGAACGCGGCCAGCGCCACCACGGTCAGCCCCAGCCCGACGGCGGCGACCGCCCGACCGCCGTGGCGGCGGACCATCGCGGCGCTGCGCGGCGCGAAGATCAGCTGGGCGCCGGCGAAGGGCAGGAAGAGCAGGCCGGTCTGCAGCGGGCTGTAGTCGCGCACCAGCTGCAGGTAGAACGAGCTGAAGAACATCACGCCCATCGCGGCGAAGAACACCAGGCCGACGATCGCCACCGGCGCGGCGAAGCGCGGCACCTTGAACAGCCGGACGTCCAGCGACGGGTGGTCGGAGCGGAGCTCGTGCCGCACGAACCAGGCCAGCACCGCGATGCCCACCAGGATCGAGCCCCAGGCCACCGGACGGTCGAAGCCGTGCTCACCACCGTCGATGATGCCGTAGGAGAGAGCCACCAGGCCGACCACGGAGAGCAGGACGCCGAGCAG
Organism: Micromonospora sp. WMMD710; assembly: GCF_029626045.1. Classification (NCBI taxonomy): domain Bacteria; kingdom Bacillati; phylum Actinomycetota; class Actinomycetes; order Micromonosporales; family Micromonosporaceae; genus Micromonospora; species Micromonospora sp. WMMD710. The sequence continues at coordinate 2,751,367 of NZ_JARUBD010000001.1, forward strand.
GTCGACGCGGCCGGGGCGCGGGTCACGCGACTCGGGGACCAGCAGTGCCACCAGGACCACGCCGGCGACGACCACCGGGACGTTGATCAGGAAGACCGAGCCCCACCAGAAGTGCTCCAGCAGCGTGCCGCCGAGGATCGGGCCGATCGCCACGGCCAGGCCGACCGCTCCGGCCCAGACGCCGATGGCCCGGCCGCGCTCGCGCGGGTCGAACACGTTGGAGATGATCGAGAGCGTCACCGGCATGATGGCCGCGCCGCCGACCCCCATCAGGGCGCGGGCCGCGATGAGCTGCGCGGGGCTGTCGGCGTACGCGGAGAGCAGTGACGCCAGGCCGAACAGCGCCAGCCCGATCATCAGGAAGCGCTTGCGGCCGGCGCGGTCGCCGAGCACCCCGAAGGTGAACAGCAGTCCGGCGAAGACCAGCGTGTAGGAGTTGATGGACCACTCCAGCTCGCCCTGGCTGGCACCGAGGCCGTGCACCGGGTCGGCCAGGGTGCGTAGGGCGACGTTGAGGATCGTGTTGTCGAGGACGACCACGAGGAGGCTGATCACCAGCACCCCCAGGATCGCCCACCTCCTCGGGTGTCCCGTGTTGTCGTGCAGTTCCATGCCCGGTTCTCCCCCCGGTTTCACCCGCCACAGAATTCGAGACGGGCCAGACTCGTAACTGCGAACAGACTACGGGCGGCATTAACGATACGGAACCGATCCGTATCGCATGTGGTGGGCGTCACTCCCCGTACGGCGGGTTCAGCGGGCGGCCAGGCAGGCGTCGACGGCGGCCGGCAACGTGCCCAGGTGGCTCGCCGGAACGCCGGGCGGCTCGATCCAGCCCGGCCCGGCGCCGTACACCCGCAGGAACGGAAAGTCCCGGGCGAACCGCACCAGGCGGTACGCGCGGCCGGTGACCGGCGTCTGCGACCAGAGCACGACGGTGTGCGGCCGGGCCCTGCGCACCGCGCTGGCCAACGCCGACCAGGGCAGCGCGGGGCCGAGGTGCAGACAGCCGCGTCCCTGCTCCCGCAGCGCCGCGGCGAGCGCGTGCAGGCCGAGAGCGTGCGCCTCCATCTCGGCGCCGGCGAGCAGGACCCCGCCGGTGGGCAGCGACCGGCCCGGCTCCCGGCGGTGCACGTCCAATCCGACCCGGACGCCCTCGCACAGGGCGCGCTCGATGGCGATCTCGGTGGCGCTACGCCCGGACAGCCGGCCCAGCAGCGGTTGGCAGACCCGCTCCCACACGGCCGGCACGCCCCACTCGTCGGCCAGTTCCAGCATCAGCGTGGCGACACGGTTACCGTCCAGGTCCTCGGCCGCCAGGCGGACCCGCTTGTGCGCGGTCTCCACGGCCTCGGCCGGCATCGGATCGGTCAGCACAGACGTACCCCCGGGTAGACGGTCTCTACCCGGGGGTTCGCTCCGACGGCGCGCGGCGGATGCGCCCGCGCCGGATTTACCGGCGGCGGGCCGCCAGCCGCTGCGCCAGCGTGGCGGCGCTGCCCCAGATGCCGCGCCGGAACAGCACCACCACGAGGACGAAGATGCCGCCGGTGACCAGGCCGATCGCCTCGAACCCGGAGAACGACAACCAGTCCTCCAGGCGCACGACGATGGCGGCGCCGAGCACCCCGCCCCAGAGGGTGCCGATCCCACCGAGCACCACCACGATGACGGCCTTGCCGGAGGTGGTCCAGTGCAGCACGTCCAGCGAGACGAAGCGGTGGCCGACCGCGAACAGCCCACCGCCGAGGCCGGCGATGAAACCGGAGAGGACGAACGCGGTCAGCTTGTAGCGGTGCACCGGATAGCCCAGCGCCCGGGCCCGGGCCGGGTTGTCCCGGATGCCGACCAGCACCCGGCCGAACGGCGAGTGCACGATCCGCCAGGCCGCGGCCAGCCCGAGCAGCACGATCGGCAGGATCGCGTAGTAGAAGTAGTAGTCGTCGGTGAGATCGGCGCCGAAGAACTCGCGGGGCACGCCCTGCAGCCCGTTCTCGCCCTGCGTGACCGACCGCCACTCGTTGGCGACGTAGTAGACCATCTGCGCGAAGGCCAGGGTCACCATCGCGAAGTAGATGCCGGTCCGCTTGACCGCCAGGTACCCGATCGGCACGGCGAGGACGGCCGCGGCGAGCGCCCCGGCCAGCACGGCGAGCGGGAACGGCAGGCCGGCGTGGATGGCCACCAACCCGGTGACGTACGCCGAGGTGCCCCAGAACGCGGCGTGCCCGAACGACATCAACCCGGTGAAGCCCAGCAGCAGGTCCACCGCCACGGCGAACAACGCCCAGCAGAGGATGTCCACCGCCACCGCCGGGTAGAGGCCGTTGGGCAGCCACGCCGCGACGGCCAGCCCGACGGCGAGCAGCGCGTAGCGCACCCAGCCGGGGGCGCGGGCGACGGCGACCAGCCCGGACGGCGGGGCCGGGCGGGACGCGTCGGCGGGCGTGTCCACGGTACTGGTCATGCCGGCGCCTCCTCACGGCCGAACAGCCCGGCCGGACGCCAGAGCAGCACACCGGCCATCACGATGAAGACGATCGTCTGCGACACGATCGGGAAGTGCGACAGGTACGCCTCGCCCCACGCCTGCACCAGGCCGATGCCGAAGCCGGCGGCGACCGAACCGAAGATCGAGCCCAGCCCACCGATCACCACCACCGCGAAGACCACGATGATCAGGTCGGCGCCCATCAGCGGGTTGACCGCGCGCATCGGCGCGGCCAGCACCCCGGCCAGGCCGGCCAGCCCGATGCCGAAGCCGAAGACCGGGGTGACCCAGCGCCCGACGTCGATGCCGAACGCGCGGGTCAGATCCGGCCGCTCGGTGGACGCGCGGACCACCACGCCGATCCGGGTCCGGGTGAGCACCCACCACACCGCGACGCAGAGCAGCACCGCGAAGCCGAGGATGAACACCCGGTAGGTCGGGAAGTCGAACAACCCGAAGTTCACCGTCCCACTCAAGCCCGACGGGGTGGCGTACGGGCTGGACTGCACGCCGTAGCGCAGCTTCACGAGGTCCTGCAGGATCAGCGTCAGGCCGAAGGTGAGCAGGAAGTTGTAGAGCGGATCCAGCTTGGTCAGCCGGTGGATCACGGCCCGTTCGAGCGCCATGCCGAGCAGACCCAGCCCCACCGGCATGATCACCAGGGCCGCCCAGAACGGCACACCCGCCTCGGTGAGCAGCACGTACGCCCCGAAGGCGCCGAGCATGTAGAACGCGCCGTGCGCGAAGTTGACCACCCGCAGCATGCCGAAGATGACCGCGAGCCCGAGGGCGAGCAGGGCGTAGAACGCCCCGCTCACCAGCCCGTTGAACGTGTTCTGCGCGAAACCACTCATAGCTTGCAGTCCGCGGACGGCGCGCGGAACGCCTCCGCGGCGGGGATGGTCTTGAGCACCTTCACGTAGTCCCACGGCTCGGTGACCTCGGACTGCGGCTTCACCTGGGCCAGGTACGCGTCGTGCACCACCCGGTGGTCCTCTGCGCGGATCGTGCCATTGCGCAGGAAGACGTCCTCGACCGTCTTGCCCTCCAGGCCCTTGACCACGGCGTCCGCGTCGTCGGTGCCGGCGGCCTGCACCGCCTCCAGGTACTGCAACGCCGCCGAGTAGTTGGCCGCGTGCGCGAACGTCGGCCGGGTGCCGGCCTTCTGCTGGAACCGGTCGGCGAACTCCCGGTTCTTCGCGTCGAAGTTCCAGTACCAGGCGTCGGTGTACGTGGTGCCGGCCAGCGCCGCCGGGGTGAGCGAGTGAATGTCGGTGAGGAACATCAGCCCCACCGCCAGGCCGACGCCCTTGTCGCGCAGCTTGAACTCGTTGTACTGCTTGACCACGTTGACCAGTTCCGCGCCGGCCTGCATGGTGCCCAGCACGTCCGGCTTCGGGTTCAGCGTCGGCGCCTTGAGCAGGAAGGTGGAGAAGTCGCCGCTGGTGTTCGGGAACGGCGCGCCGTCCTTGCCGACGACCTTGCCGCCGGCCGCCGTGATCGCGGTGGAGAAGCTCTTCTCCATGTCCTGACCGAAGGCGTAATTCGGGTACAGGATGTACCAGTTCTTGCCGATCTGCTCGGTGGTGGTCTTCCCCGTGCCGTTGGCCAGCATGTACGTGTCGTACGCGTAGTGGAAGGTGTACCTGTTGCAGCTCTTGCCGGTCAGGTCGGTGGTCGCCGCGCCGATGTTGAAGTAGAGCTTCTTCTTCTCCTTCGCCACGTCGGCGACCTTCAGCGCCGCCGACGAGGTGGGCACGTCGAGGATCAGGTCGACGCCCTTACGGTCGTACATCTCCTGGGCCTTGGAGTTCGCCACGTCCGGCTTGTTCTGGTGGTCGGCGGTCTCCACGGTGATGTCCTTGGTCACCGCCTTGTCGCCGTACTTCGCGGTGAAGTCGGCGATGGCCATCTCCACCGCCGTCACCGAGTTCTTACCGGACAACTCCGAGTACGCCCCGGACTGGTCGTTGAGCACGCCCAGCACGATCTTGTCGCCGGTCAGTTTCCCCTCGCCGCCCGACTGGGGGCCACCGCCGCCGCAACCGGCGACCAGCACCACCGCGGCCGACGCCGCGGCCACACCCACCGTCCTGCGCATGCCCACTCCATCCATCCCGCGCGTCGTCGCGCGGATCGTCGTTGAGAGAAATCAGATCCCGAGGTACGCGAGCAGTTCGCGCTCACGCGAGCGCACCTCGGAGTTGTCCATCGCCTCGGCGACACGTCCCTCGGCCAGCAGGTAGTGCCGGTCGGCGACACCGGTGGCGAAGTGCAGGTTCTGTTCGACCAGCAGCACGGTCACCCCGTGCTGCTTGGCCTCGCGCAGCAGGTCGCCGACCTGCTGCACCAGCAGTGGCGACAGCCCCTCGGTGGGCTCGTCGCAGAGCAGCAGCCGGGCGCCCATCCGCAGCACCCGGGCCAGCGCGAGCATCTGCTGCTCGCCTCCGGAGAGCATGGTGGCCGCCGAGTCCCGCCGGGTGTAGAGGGCCGGGAACGCGTCGTACACCCGCTGCAGCGACCACGGGTCCGGGCCGACGGTCGGCGGCAGCGTGAGGTTCTCGGTGACGGTCAGCGTGGCGTAGCTGCCCCGGTCGTCGGGCACCCAACCCAACCCGAGGCGGGCCCGTTTGTGGGCCGGCAGCCTGCCGATGTCGCGCCCGTCCAACTCCACCGTGCCGCGCTGACCGGGATGCAGCCCCATCACGCAGCGCAGCAGGGTGGACTTGCCGGCGCCGTTGCGCCCGACCAGGGTGACCACCTCGCCGGCGGACACCTGGAGGCTGACGTCCCGCAGCACCTGCGCCTCACCGTAGAAGGCGGACAGATTCTCAATGCGCAGCATCGGCGGCTCCCAGGTAGGCGGTGATCACACGCTCGTCGGCGCGAACCTGCTCGTACGGGCCCTCGACGAGGACCCTGCCGGCCTGCAGCACGGTGACGGTGTCGGCGAGACGGCCGACCACGCTCATGTTGTGCTCCACCATCACCACGGTCCGACCCTCGCGGACGCGGCTGATCAGCTCGACGGTGCGGTCGACGTCCTCCAGCCCCATGCCGGCGGTCGGCTCGTCGAGCAGCAGCACCTTCGGGTCCAACGCCAACGCGACGGCCAGCTCCAGGGCCCGCTTGCGGCCGTACGCGAGGGCTGCGGAGGGGGCCTCCGCCAGGTCGGCCAGCCCCACCATGGCCAGCAGCTCGTCGGCCCGCTCGGTGTAGCGGCCCATCAGCTTCGCCGAGCGCCAGAACCGCCAGCCCAGCCCGCTCGACGACTGCAACGCCAGCGCCACGTGTTCCCGTGCGGACAGTTGCGGGAAGAGGCTGGTGATTTGGAACGAGCGGGCCACGCCGAGCCGTGCCACCTGCTCCGGGGGCAGCCCGGTGACGTCCCGCCCGGCCAGTTCGATCCGCCCGCCGCTGGGTGCGAGGAACCCGGTGAGCAGGTTGAACAGGGTGGTCTTGCCGGCACCGTTGGGGCCGACCAGCGCGTGCACGCTGTCCGGCGCGACGTCGAGGTCGACATCGTCGACCGCCCGGAAGCCCCGGAAGTCCCGGGTCAGCCCGCGGGCCGACAGGAGCGCTTGCCCGGCCATCGCCTCATCCTCCGCACGGTCACGGCGACGGTCGATCCGGTGACCGTGGTCACATGCCCGTCGCGTGGAGGAAACCTACGGCCGGTCGCGCGAGTCGAGCCATGTCGATGCGATCCATATTCAGCCCGGTAAAGACGTGCGCGGCCACCACCTGTCGCCGGCGCGGACTTGACCGGACGCTCTACCTTGATGATCCAGACAGCCCGAGGAAAGGCCCCCAACCCATGCCCGTCGGCTTCACCATGGCGATCGTCTTCGCCGTCGCCCTGGTCGTCTGCGCCGTCCTCGCACTCGTCGCCCCCGCGCGGTCCCTGAAGCGGATCGGCGCCCTCGCGGCGCTCGGCTTCCTCGCCCTCACGCTGCTGGTCGGTGTCACCTCCAGCGCCCACTCCGTACCGATCCGCTCGGTGGGCATCGTGACCAGCTTCGGCAAGCCCACCGGCGAGGTGACCGGCTCGGGCCTGAAGTGGGTGGCCCCCTGGCAGAAGGTCGGCGAGTGGGACGCGGGCCGACAGAAGTACGACCACATCGGTGGCGACACCTGCGTACGGGTGCGCACCGGCACGCTCGCCGACGCGTGCGTCGAGGTGCTCATCGAGTGGCAGGTCAAGCCGGAGAACGCGCCGAAGCAGTTCATGGACTACAAGGGAGACTTCGACAGCTTCCGGGGCCAGCGGGTGGGCGTGCAACTGGACAGCGCGGTCAACGACGCCTTCGCCGCGTACAACCCCCTGGAGAAGATCGACGCGCAGACCGGCGACCTCAACGTCGACCTGAAACCGTTCGCCGCCAACATCAAGACCAGCGCGGAGACCCGGCTCGCCACCGACGTCGACATCCTCTCGGTGACCATCACCCGCGTGAACCACGACGACAAGACCGAGGGCAACATCAAGGCGTTCCAGGACAAGCTGGCGCAGACCCGCAACCTGGAGCAGGACCGCAAGAACGCCGAGATCTCCAAGCAGATCACCGAGACCAACGCGAAGGTCGACAAGGTGACCCGCTGCCTGGAGATCGCCGAGAAGAACGGGGCCAACCCGGGGCTCTGCATCAACCCCGGCATCGTCACCGGCAAGTGAGGCAAGCGCTCGTCAGGCGGAGCGCTCCCACCGGCGGGGCGCACTGATCTCGGCCCAGCTCGCGCCGAAGGTCATCCGGCGCAGCGGTGCCGCGATGCCGCAGAGGCTGAACCAGCCACGGGTCAGACCCACGGTCACCGGGTTGCTCGTCAGGCCCTGCCGCAGGGTCCTCATGGCCAGTTCGACGGCGTGGAATCCGTACTCGCGCATCTCGGTCTCGTAGTCGCCGATCGCGTCCAGCAGCGGCAGGTGCCCGCCGTCGGCCAGCGACAACTGGCGGGTGAGCAGGGCGGCGTCGCGCAGTGCGGTGTTGGCGCCGTTACCGCCGGCCGGTGGCATGCCGTGCACGGCGTCACCGAGCACGGTGACCCGCGAGGGCGCCCAGGGTGCGGGACGGTCGGACGCCTGGAACGGAAACGCGCTCACCTCGTGCGGTGGACACTCGTCGACCATCTGGCGTAGCGCGGGGTGCCAGTCCGTGATCAGCTCGGCGACGTACGCCTTCAGCCGTTGGCCGTCGAGGCGCTCCGGGCGCGAGGGGAACAGGTCGTTGCGGGCGACGAACGCGCACAGCAGATAGTCGTCCCCCGTCGGCTCCTGCCGTTCGAACACGGAGGTGAACAGGAAGTGCGGCGCACCGGTCAGGATGAGGTTCATGCCCTCCGCCAGCCGGGCGGGCAACCAGGCTCGGGTGTCGTCGTTCAGCGGCAACTTGAGCCCGACGCCCACCGCACCGGCATCCCGCTGGGTGGCGGCCGGCAGGTACTGCGCGCGTACCCGGGAATTGATCCCGTCGGCGCCGACCAGGACGTCGCCGCTGGCGGACGTTCCGTCGGTGAAGTGCGCGGTGGGGCGTCCGTCAGCGGCGAGCTCGTAGCGTTCGAACGCCTTGTCGTAGTGCACGGCGTCGTCGAGTCCGTCGAGGAGAACGCCACGCAGCGTCTGACGGTCAACCGGGTAGGCCCGCTCGGCGGGGTCGGGATCGGCGGGATACATGACCGCGTCCTCGACGAGGACGAGCGTGCGCAGGTCGGTGCCCAGGAATCCGAAACCGCCGCCGGGTCGGCCCGCGGTGTCCGTGAACGCCTGCCAGTGCCGGTCGGGCAGGCAGGCACGCAGCGACCGGCTCCCGGCCGGGTTGATGGCGAGCCGGTAACGGTCCACCCGCTCGTCGCGGCGCCGGTCACGCTCGTACACGGTGACGGCGATGCCGTGTCTCCGCAGACCCTGGGCGAGAGCGAGGCCGCCGATCCCACCGCCGACGATGAGCACGTCAATCATGGGTGGCTCCCTCTGGTGCGAAGAGATCGCACAGTTGGTTGACGACCGACTCGGCCCTGTCGGGACGCAGGCGAATGCCTTTGACGGTGGCGATCACCAGCTCGACGCTGGCAGCGACGTCGAGGCTCACCGACCAGACGTGCCGCGCGACGCCTTCGGTGAAGATCGCCGCGAGTGCGTCGCGCCACCCCTGTTCGTCGCGCTCGATGGCGAGCCCGGTGGACTCGTCACGTCGAGCGCGAAGATCGAGCTCGTCGAGCACGATGAACAGCTCGGGTCGTTCCGCGACGGCGGTGGCGATCTCGCTGAGGTGCTGCCGCAATCGGGCGGCGGGGTCCAGGTCGTTGTGTATCGTCGCCTCGAATTGTGTGGTCACGTGCTCGAGCACTGCGGCGATCAGGTCGGCCTTGGTGCGGAAGTAGTGGTGCAGGGTGGAGTGATCGATGCCGGCCGCGGCAGCGATCGGTCGCAGCCGGAACCCTTCGAAGCCACCCTCGGCGATCGCCGAAAATGCCGCTTGGACCAGCGCCTGTCGGCGGTCGAGCTGTTCAGTCATCCCCCACCATCCCCAACCAAGTGGTTGGTTGATAGTTCAGCATCGGTGCGACGAACTGTCAACCAGGTGGTTGATGAACCCCAATGTGGCAGCCAGCGCCGGCGCTCCCCGGTCCCGGGTCGGACGACCCGTGGACCGAGGAGCGCTACGCCTAGGCGTAGGTGAACAGTGGGGGAAAGACGAGAACCACGATCCAAGCCCACGCGGCGTACACCGGCAGGTAGCTGGTCTGCCACCGTTCGAGCGACGCGAACGGCGTACGCCGGCGGATGAAGGTCAGCAGGAGCCACGCCGACCAGGCGAGGTTGACGAGCAAAATGACGTTCTCGCCGAGCGCGGCCGCCCGGTTGGGCGTGCTGCCGTACTCGTCGGTGATACGCCCGGTGATCTCCAGCAGGACCAGCACGTCGATGGCCAACGCGCTGACCACGAGCGCGAGTTGGAGTTTGTCGAACGGGCCGGGCGGGGCCAGCGGATCGCGGGCCGAGAGCGAGTAAAGCAGCAGCCCCAGCACCACGACCAGCAGGACGTCGAACAGGATCAGCGCTTCGCGCTCGACGTCGATGCCGTGGCTGGTCCAGACGACGGCCACGAGGAACGCGACGAGGGCGGCCGTGAAGAGCGGGGTGAACAGGCGCGTGAGGACCGGCGCGATGTTCTCGACGACACTCTGCTTGGCTTCGACGAGCCACCCGGCCACGACGACCGCGGCCGCGGCGCCGCAGGGCAGGAGCCATTGCGAGATGAACTCCTCCGCATCGACGCCGATGGCGTCGAAGGTGTTGAACAGGAGCGCGGAGAGGACGCCGCCGCCGAGCCCCATGAGGACGACGTAGATGAACCATTCGCCGGTGAAGCGGATGAAGTCCATGCGACGACGGGAGGAGCGCCAGTCGTCGGCGACGTAGGCCAGACCGACCACGAGCCACAGGGCGATGGGAAGGTGGAGGCTGGTGACGACAATGGACTGCGAGTCGTCTGCCAGCGGGTAGACGTTGGCGGCCACGACGCCGAGAGCGAACAGCGCCGCCAACGTCGCGATCATCGGCCGTCGGGCTCCACGCCGCCAGGCCAGGAACGCCGCAAGCCAGGGCAGCGCGAACAGGGTGAAGTTCCGCGCGTAGAACGAGCCGTCGTCGTCGAAGGTCAGCCCGAACAGCGCTGGCACCTTGACGGACGCCACCGCGCCCGCCGCGCAGGCGAGCATGGCCCACAGGTCCCGCCGCGAGCGCGTGGCAGCGACCGGGTTATCCGCGTCCCCGGTCAGCACCAGTTGCTTCCATAGCCGTTCCGAATGCTCGCGGGCAAACTCGCGGGAGAGTTCGTCGAGGCTGCCCATCCTCTTGACCGCGACCAGGAAGGCCTCGTCCGGGCTCAGCCCTGCTGCGACGAGCTCGTCCACCGAGCCACGAAGGTGATCTTCGAGTTCGTCGGCGTCCGACGATTGCAGCTCCCTACGGCGAAGCACGTACTGGCGCCACTGCGCGAACTGCGCTTCCAATTCCTCGGGCCCGTCGTGCGCCGTCATGCCAGACCCTCCAGCGGGTTCACCGTCAGCGGCGCACGGTCATGCCAGATCTCCTTGAGCGCGCCCACGACGGTGGCCCACTGCCGGCGCTGCTCGGCCAGCTCAGCCCGGCCCGTGTCGGTGATGCGGTAGTACTTGCGCTTCCGCTCGCCGGCGACCGCCTGCCAGCTCGACTCCACGAGACCCAGGCGCTCGAGCCGGTGCAGCAATGGGTACAGCAGCCCTTCGGTCCAGCTCAGCTCACCCCCCGACAGCTCGTTGATCCGCCGGAGGATGGCGTAGCCGTAGCTCTCGCCCTCGGTCAGGATGCCGAGCACCATCGGTGTCGCCGAGGCGGCCACCAGATCCTTAGCGACCTTCATGGGGCCTCACCCCGCCCTAAACCCTAGAAGCATGATGCATAGTACTGCTAGGTATGCGAGGCCGCAACGGACTGATCACCCGGCCCCGGAGCGGAGCGGGACGTGCCGGCGAGCGCAACTCAGTCGATCGCGAACCTGTTCGACTCAGCTCAGGGTGACCACCCAGCGAGCGCCCTCACCCCGGGCCAGCCGGTCGAACGCCATGGGTGCCTCGTCCAACGAGATCGTGCCGCTGACCAGCACACGCAGATCCAGCACACCGTCGGACAGTTCGGCAGCCAGCGCCGGCACCTCCCGGTCCGGGTCGGACGAGCCGTACACCGAGGAGCGCAGCGTACGGGCGGAGTGGAAGATGTCGAGCGCGCCGAGGCTGACCATGTCGTCCTTCGCGCCCATGCCGACCACGATCACCGCTCCCCCGCGCCGGGTCAGCCGCCAGGCGGCGCGGATGGTGGCGGCGCGGCCGACGCACTCGAAGGCGTGGTCGACGCCCCGACCCTCGGTGCGCGCCCGGACCTCCTTGGAGAGCCGGTCGTCGGAGAGCAGGAAGTCGGTCGCGCCGGCGGCGAGGGCCAGCTCCCGTTTCGCCTCGGCGACGTCGATGGCCAGGATCGTCGTGGCACCGGCCCGACGGGCGGCGGTCAGCACGGCGAGGCCGACCCCACCGAGGCCGACGACCGCCACCGACTCGCCGGGCGCCACCCGTGCGGTGTTACGGACCGCGCCGACGCCGGTGAGCACCGCGCAGCCGAGCAGCGCGGCGCGCTCGGGCGGCAGCCCGGCGGGCACGGGGATGACGGCACGCTCGGGCACCACCACCGCCTCGGCGAGCGCGCCGAGGCCGAGGGTCAGGTGCAGCGGTACGCCGTCGTCGGTCTCGCCGCGCGGCACGGTCGGGGCCGTGGTGTCGGCGCAGAGCCACGGCTCGCCGCGTCGGCACCACCAGCAGGCCCGGCAGGCCGGCGCCCAGTTGAGCACCACCGGGGTGCCGACCGCCAGGCTGCTGCCGGGGCCGGTCTCGGCGATCACGCCGGTCGCCTCGTGCCCGAGCACCAACGGGAACCTCGCGGCGATGGTCCCGTTCACCATGGACAGATCCGAATGGCACACGCCGGCGGCGCGGATCGTCACCCGCACCTCGCCGGGACCGGGCGCGGGCAGGCGTACCCGCTCGACCCGCAACTCGGCACCGGACCCGCGCGCGACGAGCGCGCGGACGGTGACCGGCGCGGCCGCCGGCTCGATGCCGCCCCCCGGCTCGCTGTCGCCCGCCGGCACGGCCAGTGACAGCTCGGCGCGGCCCGCCGGCATGGCCCGGGACAGCTCGGGGCCGGTCATCGCTGGATCGCCTTCAGCTCGGAGAACTCGGCGAGGCCGTGCACCCCCAACTCGCGGCCGAGGCCGGACTGCTTGTAACCGCCGAACGGGGCGAGCGGGTTGAACGGTGCGCCGTTGATGTCGACGGCGCCGGTACGCAGCCGCCGCGCCACCGCGAGCGCCGCGTCGGTGTCGGCGGACCAGACCGCGCCGGCCAGCCCGTAGCGCGAGTTGTTGGCGATGGCGACCGCCTCGTCGGTGTCGGTGAACGGGAGGATGGCGAGCACCGGGCCGAACACCTCCTCCTGGGCGAGCGCGCTGTCCGGGTGCACGTCGGCGAAGACGGTCGGGGCGACGAAGTGGCCCCGGGCCGGCACGGGTGCGTCGGGGCCGCCGGTGACCAGCCGGGCGCCGTCGGCCAGGGCCCGGTCGATGTGGCCGCGGACCCGCTCGGCCTGGGCCGCCGAGACCAGCGGGCCGAGCCGGGTGGCCGGGTCGAACGGGTCGCCGAGCCGGTAGCCGGCCACCGCCGTGGCGATCAGGTCGAGCGCGTCGTCGTACCGGTCGCGGTGCACCAGCATCCGGGTCCACGCCGTGCAGGTCTGCCCGGAGTTGAGCAGGGCGTTGCCGACGCCCACCTTGACGGCGGTGGCCAGGTCGGCGTCGGGCAGGATCAGGTTGGCGGACTTGCCGCCCAGCTCCAGGGACACCCGGGCGATCCGGTCGGCGGCGAGACGCATGATCCGCGAGCCGGTGGCGGTGCTACCGGTGAACGAGACCAGGTCGACGTCGAGATGCCCGGCCAGGGCCTCGCCGACCACCGGCCCGGTGCCGGGGACCAGGTTGAGCACACCCGGTGGCAGGCCCGCCTCGGTGACCGCGTCGAAGAGCAGGTACGCGGTCAACGGGGTCAGCTCGCTGGGCTTGAGCACCACCGTGCAGCCGGCGGCCAGCGCGGGCGCGAGCTTCGCCATCACCTGGTGCAGCGGGTAGTTCCACGGGGTGATCGCGCCGACCACGCCGATCGGCTCGCGGACCACGAGGGAGTTGCCGATGCTCTCCTCGACCGCTGGGCGGGCGGCGAGCGTGACGTGGTCGCGCAGCACGGTCAGTGGCAGCCCGACCTGCACCCGGGTGGCGAGCTTCAGCGGGGCGCCCAGCTCAACGGCGATGGTGCGGGCGAGGTCGTCGGCCCGCGCGGCGAGCGCGGCGTGCAGCCGGTCGAGGTGCGCGGCGCGTTCGGCGGGCGCGGTGGCGGCCCAGGCCGGGAACGCGGCGCGGGCGGCCGCCACGGCACGGTCCACATCGGCTGCCGTGCCGGCGGGCACCTGCCCGATCAGCTCGCCGGTGCTCGGGGCTTCCACGTCGGTCACGTCGGTGCCGGCGGGAGAGGCCCACTCGCCGCCGATGTGCAGGTGGCGCCGGAGGCGCAGGGCGTCGGGCAGCTGCGACGGCGGGGCGGCGAGGTCCATGGCGTCCCTTCGGGGGTGGGGCGATGGCGACGGCGGGGTTGGCGGCGGCGGTGAAACTAGCGCTGGGAGTTTGGACGCTACCCGCTGGGCCGGCCGGACTCCACCGGGTCGACGGTGCGGGCGTACTCGGCGGCCAGTCCGTGCAGCAGGGCGTCCAGGCCGAGGGCGAAGGCGCCCTCGTCGACGCTCTGCTGGTGTTCGGCGAGCCGGTGCGCCTGACGCAGGTGCGGGTAGTGCGCCGCGTACAGCTCGGGGTCCTCGACGAAGCCGCGGGCGAACGAGCCGAGCGCCGACCCGGCCACGAAGTAGCGCAGTGCCGCGCCGATGTGGGTGGCCCGCGCGGGCGGCCAGCCGGCGCGGACGAGGCCGCCGTAGACCGCGTCGGCCATGGCGAGGGCGGCCGGTCGGCGACCGGGGCCCTGCGCCAGGTACGGCACGATGTTCGGGTGCGCGGTGAGCGCGCGCCGGTACGACCAGGCCCAGTCGCGCAGTGCCGCGACCCAGTCCCGGCCGACGAAGCCGCTGGTGTCGACGGCGCCGGTGACGGTGTCGGCGACCGCGTCGAGGATCTCGTCCTTGGTGGCGAAGTGGTTGTAGAGCGAGGGCCCCCGCACGCCCAGCTCGGCGGCGAGCCGGCGGGTGGAGAACGCCGGCATGCCCTCGGCGTCGATGAGCGCGGTGGCGGTCTCGACGATGAGCTGCCGGGTGAGCCGGGGCTGACGGGGTCGGGGCACTGCGCTCCTCGCGGTCGCGGCGGCCGGGTCTGGACGCGGCAAAACTTACACCGCTAGTTTAAGGGTGACCGGGAGTGCCGACGCCAGGAGGACCACCGTGGACTTTTCGCTCACCGACGAGGAGCGGGCGGTACGGGACACCGTCCGGTCGTTCATCAGCCGCGAGGTGATGCCGCTGGAGGCGGAGGTGCTCCGCCGGGAACGGGCGCACCAGCCCGGCCTGGACCACTCCGAGCTGCGCGAGCTGCAACTCAAGGCCCGCAAGTTCGGCTTCTGGGGCCTGGCCACCCCCGAGGAGTACGGCGGCATGAACCTGCCGGCCGTCCTCCAGTCGTTGATCTGGACGGAGCTGGGCCGCACGTTCGTGCCGTTCCGCTTCGGCGGCGAGGCGGACAACATCCTGTTCCACGCCACCGAGGAGCAGAAGCGGGAGTTCCTGATCCCGACGATCGAGGGTGAGCGGCGTTCCTGCTTCGCCATCACCGAACCGGGCGCCGGGTCGGACGCGGCGAACATCCGGCTGTCGGCCCGGCGCGACGGCGACGACTGGGTCCTCGACGGTGAGAAGACCTTCATCACCGGCGGCCACGATGCCGACTTCGCCATCGTGGTGGCGGTGACCGACCGGGAGAAGGGCGCCCGCAACGGCGGCGCCACCGCGTTCCTGGTGGACCGGGCGATGGGCTGGCGCTCGGAGTTCATCCAGACCATGGGCGAGGGCGGGCCCGCGTCGCTCATCTTCGAGGGGGTACGCGTGCCGCACCGCAACATCCTCGGCGAGATCGGGCAGGGCTTCACCCTCGGCATGGAGTGGATCGGCAAGGGCCGCTACACCATCCCGTCACACGCCATCGGCATCGCCGAGCGGGTGCTGCAGATGGCGATCGACTACGCCAACACCCGGGAGACCTTCGGCGCGAAGATCGGCACCAACCAGGCCATCCAGTGGATGATCGCCGACTCGGAGACCGAACTGGAGGCGGCGCGCTGGCTGGTGCTGCGCTCTGCGTGGACGGTCGATCAGGGCCTGGACCCCCGGCACGCCTCGTCGATGGGCAAGCTCTACGGCGCCGGGATGGTCAACCGGGTGGTCGACCGGGTGCTCCAGATCCACGGCGGCATGGGCTACACCCGCGAGCTGCCCATCGAACGCTGGTATCGGCAGGTCCGGCTGTACCGGATCTTCGAGGGCACCGACGAGATGCAGCGCCTGATCATCTCTCGGGACCTGCTGCGCGGGTACACGAAGATCGGCGGTCACCTGGCCTGAGCCGGGGTCACCCCGTCAGCGCCTCCAGTGCGGCGTCCACGTCCGCCTCAGTGGAGTAGAGGTGGAACGAGGCGCGGACCCGGCCGGCCCGGACCGCCGCCCGGATGCCGGCCGCCGCGAGGCGCTGCTCGGCGTCCGGCACGTCGACGGTGACGATGGCGCTGTCCCCCGCCGGCCGACCCAGGCCGGTCAGGAACCGGTTGGCCAACGCCACGTCGTGCGCCTGGACCGCCGGCACGCCGATCTCGGCGACCAACTCCATGGCCGGGGCCGCGCCCACCCAACTGAACCAGGCCGGCGAGATGTCGAACCGGCGGGCATCCTCGGCCAACCGCAACGGCAGGCCGTAGTAGGAGGCGTGCGGGTCCTGGCCGGCGAACCAGCCGGCCGCGTCCGGACGCAGATGCTCGCGCAGCGCGGGGGCGAGATAGGCGTACGCGGTGCCGCGCGGGTTCATCAGCCACTTGTAGCCGCCCACGGCCACCACGTCGGCCCGGCCGCCGTCGAACGGCAGCCACCCGCACGCCTGGGTCGCGTCCACCACCACCAGCGCGTCGTGCGCGCGGGCTGCGGCCACGATCTCGTCGTACCCGGCGACGGATCCGTCGGACGACTGCACCAGGCTGAACGCGACCACGTCCGTGTCGGCGTCGACGGCGTCGGCCAGCCGGTCCGCCGGCACGGTGCGGACGGTCACCCCCCGCTCCTGCTGCACCAACCACGGGAACAGGTTCGAGGTGAACTCGACCTCCGGAACGACCACGGTGGCGCCGGCCGGCAGCGACGCCGCCACCGGCGCGAGCATCTGGGAGACCGTCGCCCCGACCGCCACATCGACGTCGGGCACCCCGATCAGGCCGGCGAACGCGGTACGGGCCCGCTGCACCGAGTCGCCCCAGCCCTCCCAGGAGGTGCTGCCGACACGCCACTGGGCGAGGGAGTCCTGCAACGCCGTCCAGGCCGGCTTGGGCGGCAACCCGTAAGAGGCGGTGTTCAACCAGCCGGGCTCCGGCTTCCACAACTGCTGCGCCTGTGCGATCTCCATGCCACCGACGCTATGCCTGGTCAGCGCAGGTCAGCCACGGCCAATCGGCGGTCGGCGGCCTGCCAGCGGGTCTTCCCGGTCGCGGCCCGGAGGCAGCGAGGCCGCCCCGGTCGGTGATACCGACTGTGCACAAGGGACTACGCTGCTTCGGCGTGGACGACGGCGCGCTTGTCAAGGCCAGGCACCGCACAGCTGCCGCTACCAACGGGCATGTCAAGCTCGGCGGCCTCGACCTTACCAGCGGCGATCTTGCCGAGCTGCTGTGCGAGAGTCCGGCTCGGCTCGCGTGAGTGCCCTCGACCTGTCCGACAACAACCTGGACACCCTGCCAGACACCGTCATTGCCTGGACCTCGCTCAGATCCCTCGACCTGAATGACAACAGGCTCAGCGCGTTACCGGACGCCGTCGCCGCCTGGACCTCCCTCACCGCGCTGGGCCGACCACAACTGCCCGGGGTGTCCCGCAGCAGGGCCGTCGGACGGGTCGACGAAGACCATCCGCCTGCCGGCCAGGTCGAAGTCGCGCCCGGGTGTGGGGCCGCGGCCACGCACGCGCCGCAGCCCCTCAGGGGCACCCTGCCCGACCAGGACGCGAGGTTCGGCGGATGGTCAGGGGATCACCGGTGATGGCGGCAACGTGCCCAGCCGGCGGCGGTTCGCTGAGAGCGGAGACAGCTTGGCGGCCACCCGGATAGCGGTGACGAGGGCGCTCTCCTGGCTGTCCACGTCGAGAACGTGACTGCCAGCGAACCAGAGCCCATCGCGGCCGTTGCTGTCGTGCAGCACGGACTGCGCCCGGATGAAGTCCGGCGTGATCACGGGGTGGCGGAAGGTCGTCTCCGCCAGCAGTTGCGTCGGCTCCTGCCGGCGGTTGAGCGCCCAACTCTTGTAGAGGGTGACGTCGCCGCGCAGTTGCTGGTAGGCGATCGACGCCTCTGCGTAGTCGCCGTCGCGCAGGATGTTGAACGACGACCAGTCCGCGGACGCGGCCGGCATGTAGATGGGGTCCCGGTGCACGGCGATACGCGCCGGCATGTACCCGAAGCGACGGTAGGCCCGAACGAGCGGATCGGCACCGGGTAGCTGAGCGACAAGCGTCGCCGCCGGCTCCGGTGGCAGCGCCAGCACCACGTGCTCCGCGACGTACACCCGACCCACCGCATCGACGACCCGGTACAGCCCGCCGTCCCGACCGAGCCCCACGGCCGCCGAGTTGGTCAGCGCGGTCACGGTGGTGAACTCACCGGCGAGCGCCGCGATGACGGCTTGCAGACCGTCCCGTGCGTTGACGTACTCCGTCCGTTGCTCGGCACCGTCGCCGACAAGCGGGCGGACCCCGAGCGCCAACGCGGCGCGCGCCGAGAAGGCCTTGACCTGGGTGATCGACGCGCCATTCAAGGACGCCACAAACGGATAAACAAGGTTCTGTTTCAGAGTTTCATCGATGGCCAATGCCTCGACGAAGTCGGCGACGGTGGTATCCCAGTCTTGGCGGGTTTCCAGGTCCATTGCCCCGGCCATGACCACGCCGATGGCCTGCAGCCCGGGCAGGTAGGGCAGCACGTCGGTGATCGGACGCCCGGCCCAGGGTGAGACCATGACCGGGGTGGGCACCCCATACTGCGCGACGGTGTTGTACAAGGCGTTCGGTACGGTCGGCAACTGCAGAACCGACGTCACGAGTTTGTGATAGATCGGGTGTGAGGCTGGCCCGAAGAACTGCGCGCCGAGATCGACGGCCACCTGACGGCCGTCGACGTCGAGCTGGACGGTGGCGTTGTGACCACCCAGCGTGGACGCCGCCTCCAGCAGCGTCACATTGCAGTTCCCATCCATCAGCCAGGCGGCGGCGACCCCGGCGATCCCACCGCCGATCACCACGACCCGCGTCCCGGCACGGCCGGGCAAGGCGGCTTCGGCGACCCCGGGCCGCCCAGCAGCGCCCAACAGCGCCGCCGCCGCACCGGCACCCGCCGACGCGAGAACACCCCGCCTCGAAAGCTGCGGTGAACTGCGGTATTTGGTCATCTACCGATCTCCCCTTCTGGCAAGACTAGGAATCAGGAGTCGAGCGCCGCGGAATACCGAGTGCGGCCCGCAGCAATGCAGGGGAATTATTCGATTCGTGGATGCCGCCTGTCAACAGTTCCCTCAATCATGGCCGGAAACCCGCATTCCAGCTGGGAATAAACTAAAAATAAAGTAGCTGCTCTACAATGGACTATGCTTCGGACCCGATCCGCTGGGCAGCAGAAACCTCCGGCACCGCTAGCGGGGCAGACCCAATCCGTGACCGGCATGCGCGCTCAACTGGTCCGCCATTTCTGATTGGATTTGCCATTGCACTGCCAGATCTGCAGCCGGGCACCGTTGTCGGTGTTCGCGTCGAGCACGTCAACGCACTTGGTCGCCTGGATGTTGACCAGGTCGTGGGCCTTGTTCAGGTTGAACCTCTGCGAACTGGCGCCGGAGCAGTCGGCCAGTTGAACGGCAGCACCCTCCGCGGTGGAGTGACCGGCGACGTCCAGGCACTTGCCCATCGAGCGGACCGTACCGTCACCGGGGAAAGTCCACAGCTGCGTCGCCGTCCGACTACAGTCCCCGATCTGAAGTCGGACACCGGCCGTGGCGTTGCCGCCCGGAATCTCGATGCAACGATTGCTGGCGAACCCGATGATCTGCTTCCCGACGCCAGCGGCGCCCTGCAACGGGGCCGACGACTGCGGGGCCGTCGCGCCGAGGCTGCCGTTTTCCGGCGCGGATTTCGCGGGCGCCGGCGAGGATGGCTCCACGGCGGGTCCCGACCGGGGGCCGCCCACCACCGGCAAGCCTTGGAAGCCGTCCGTGATCAGCGCATAAACATCCGCGCTCGCCGACCATTCGGCGGCCGAGGTGGTCCAGCCGATCGTGTACCCGTGCCCGTTCTGCCCCACGAATGCCCGACTCACCGCCCGCATCGGCGTGCCGTCCTCGTCAGTGTACGTCCACTCCCACTCGGCGGCCCGCACCTGAAAACGCAGCGCAGCGAGCCGTACCTGCCGGTAGTCGGCGTACCGCTCGCGCTCGGACGCCTCCCGCGTCCGCAGGTCGGCAGGAAGGTCCGCGGGGATGGACCGGAGTTCGTCGACGACGAGCAGCCGCCTGCCGTCCGGTTCACGGAAATCGACCCGCCCACCGTCACGCCGCGGCTGCCAGCCGTCCGGCAACGGTACGAGAAAGCGGGGATCGTCGCGGTAGTAGTGCCAACCCGCAGACGGCAGCGCCCTGAGCTCCGACAAGCCGCTCGCCGACGGGTTCACGGTCGGTGCCGCAGCCGAGCTGTCGCTCACGCCGCCGCGCAGCCCACCGTTCAGCACCGTCGCGGTCACCAGCACCACCAGGAGGCCGGCGGCCAACGCGCCGATCAGCCAGGTCCGACGCGTGCGCCCCGCCGTTGATACGGGCACTTCGGTAGCGCCCCGCGGCGCGGGCAGACTGACCTCGGCGGTGACCAGATCGGACACGATCTCCGGCCGGAGCACCGTACGGATGTCGTCCGTCCCGGCGATCGAACCGTCGCCGGCGCCACCCCCCGCAGCGACCGGGCCGTCAACGTTGCTGCCCTCCGGAACGTCCGGCTCGCCCAGGCCAGCGACCTGGCGGAGCAGCCGCTCAGCCTCCTCGCCACTGATCCGCTGGTTCGGATCCCGCCGCAGCAGCCCTTCAAGCAGTGGGGTCAGCTGACCCGCCCGCTGGGCTGGCGGCGGCGGCTCGGTCGCGAGCGCCGCCAGTGTGGCGATCGACGACGATCGCTGGTAGGGGGTGCGGCCCTCGACCGCCGCGTAGAGGGTGGCACCGAGCGACCAGAGGTCCGCGGCTGGGCCCACCGTCCCGTCGGTGGCTCGCTCCGGGGGGAGGAACGCTGGCGAGCCGAGCACCATCCCGGTCTGGGTCATCCGCGGGTCGCCGGGGAGGGTTGCCAGACCGAAGTCGGTCAACACCACCCTGCCGTCGTGGGCGAGCAGCACATTGGCCGGCTTGACGTCCCGATGCAGAACGCCGGCCCGGTGCGCGGCCCGCAACGCGGCCAGCACGCCCAACCCGATCCTCGCGGCACGGGGCACCGGTATCGGCCCCTCGGCCTTGAGTACCTCCTGCAGGGACCGGGACGGGACCAGTTCCATGACGATCCACGGGTCCTCGCCCGCGTGCAGCACGTCGAAGACCCGTACCACGTTGACGTGGCCCAGCTGGGCGACCACCCGCGCCTCGCGCATGGACCGCTCCCGCATCACCCCCCGCTCGACGTCAGGCAGACCCGGCGACACCATCAACTCCTTGATGGCGACGTCCCGGTGGAGCATCTCGTCCCGAGCGAGCCACACGCGGCCCATTCCGCCCTGGCCGAGTGGACGGACCAGCCGGTAACGGTCGGCGATCAACTGTCGAGAGGCGTCAGGCACTCAGGCAAGATACTTGGGCGGTGTTTCCGCGCCCAATCCGTGCCGCAATCGAGAAGACAACAGTTGGGTACGTCACGATTGTCGCCGGCACGTAACCAACAGGCGGTGATCGGCACAAGGTCGGCGATGTGGGGGTGTCCGGTGGGCTGGATACCCCCACATCGTCGATCTGGAGTCGATCCTCCCTCTCAGGCCGGCGCCCCCGCGGGCACCGTCGCCGATTCCTCGTCGGGCCGCCGCGGCTCGGGCCCGTCGTCTTGGTCGTCAACCATGGTGGCCTCGTCGAACGGGTCGTCGCCGCGCAGGACCCCGGCCGCCCGGTCCCGGTCGAACTCGCCGGTCCAGGTTCCCACCAGCACCGTCGCCACCGCGTTGCCGGCGAAGTTGGTCAGCGCCCGCGCCTCCGACATGAACCGGTCGATGCCGACGATCAGACCGACCCCGTCGACCAGGTCCGGGCGGTGCGACTGGAGGCCACCGGCCAGCGTGGCCAGGCCGGCGCCGGTGACGCCGGCCGCCCCCTTGGACGCGATCACCATGAACAGCAGCAGCGAGATCTGCTCGCCGACGGCGAGCGGCTTGCCCAGCGCGTCGGCGATGAACAACGACGCCATGGTCAGGTAGATGGCCGTGCCGTCGAGGTTGAAGGAGTACCCGGTCGGCACGGTGATGCCGACGACCGACTTGCTGACGCCGAAGTGCTCCATCTTGGCGATCAGCCGGGGCAGCGCCGACTCCGACGACGACGTCGACAGGATCAGCAGGAACTCCCGGCCCAGGTAGCGCAGCAGCGAGAAGATCGAGATCCGGGCCACGAACCAGAGCAGCGCGCCCAGGACCACCAGCACGAAGATCAGGCAGGTGGCGTAGAAGCCGAGCATGATCTGGGCGAGGCTCTTGAGGGCGTCCACGCCGGTCGCGCCCACCACGGCGGCCATCGCGCCGAACGCGCCGACCGGCGCCAGCCACATGATCATGGCAAGGACCTTGAAGACGACCCGTTGGATGACGGCGATCGCGCCGAGAACCGGCTCACCCCGGCGGCCCAGCGCCTGCACGGCGAATCCGACGAGCAGCGCGACCAGCAGCGTCTGGAGCACCTCTCCCTCGGTGAGCGCGGAGAACAGGGTCGTCGGGATGATCCCGAGGAGGAATTCCGTCGTACCCCCGGCCTCGTCCCCGGCGGCGGCCTTGCCGGCGCCCGCGAGGTCCGTACCCAGATCCAGGCCGGAGCCGGGGTGGATGAGGTTGCCGACGACCAGGCCGATGGCGAGCGCGACGGTCGACATGGTCAGGAAGTAACCGAGAGCCAGACCGCCGACCTTGCCGACCTTCGCGGCCTGCCGGACGGAACCGACGCCGAGCACGATGGTGCAGAAGATGACCGGGCTGATCATCATCTTGATCAGGTTGACGAAGCCCGTGCCGATCGGCTTGAGTTCCTTGCCGAAATCGGGGGCGACCAGGCCGACCACGATGCCGGCGAGCACGGCCACGACGACGGCCAGGTACAGGTAACGGGTACGGTCCCGGCGGGCCGACGGTTCCGCCGTGGTGGTGGATGCGGTGGAGTCCATGCCGACAATGTGAAGCGCGTCTCACCCGTTGACAGCCTTGCGGTCATTATGTTCACGACGAAGAAGCGAGGAGACGATGGCGGTGACCCGACGGCAGTGGAGCATCGCGGGGCAACTCTTCGCCCTCCAGGCGGTGGTGGTGACGCTGCTCGTGCTGGCCGGCGCGGCGGGCGCCGTCTGGCTGGCCCGCGCCGACTCCCGCCAGGCCGCCCAGGAGGAGGTGCTCGCGGTGGCGCAGACCGTGGCCAACTCCCCCGATGTCCGCGCCGCCCTCACCACCGCCGATCCCGCCAGCATCCTGCAGCCGTACGCCGAGTCGACCCGGCACGCCACGGGCACCGACTTCGTGGTGGTGATGGCCCCCGACCGGACCCGCTTCTCCCACCCCACGCCGGAGCGGATCGGCGAGCCGTTCGTCGGCGAGATCGCGCCTGCTCTGGCCGGCCACCCGTTCACCACCACAAACGTCGGGACGCTCGGCGAGTCGGTGCGCGCGGTCGTCCCGGTGTACGACCAGCGGCGGCACATCGTCGGCCTGGTCTCGGTGGGCATCACCACCCGCGAGATCAACCGCAAGCTGCTGCGCCAACTCCCCGTGCTGCTCGGCGTCGCGGCGCCGGCGCTCGCACTCGCCGCGACCGGATCGTGGCTGCTCAGCCGCCGGCTGCGCCGCCAGACCCACGGCCTGGGCCCGGCGCAGATGACCCGGATGTACGAGTACTACGACGCGGTCCTGCACTCGGTGCGCGAGGGTCTCGTCGTGCTGACCACCGACCGGCGGGTGGCGCTGGTCAACGACGAGGGCCGGCGGCTGCTGGGGCTCGACGCCGACGAGCCGGTCACCGACCAACCGGTGACCGAGGTCGACCTGCCACCGGCGGTGGCCGAGCTGCTCGCGGCCGGCCGGGACGCCCTCGACGAGCCGCTGCTGGCCGGTGACCGGGTGCTGGTGGCCAACCAGCGGACCGCCCGCTTCGAGGGGGCGGCTCTCGGCACCGTGCTGACCCTGCGCGACCAGACCGAGCTACGCGCCCTGGCCAGCGAGCTGGACTCGGTACGCGCACTCACCCAGGCGTTGCAGGCGCAGACGCACGAGTCGGCCAACCGGCTGCACACCGTCCTGACCCTGGTGGAGCTGGGCCGGGCCGACGAGGCCGTCCGGCTCGGCACCCGGGACCTGGCCCTCGCCCAGCAGCTCACCGACCGGGTCGTCGACGCGGTCACCGAGCCGGCCCTGGCCGCCCTGCTGCTCGGCAAGTCCGCGCAGGCCGGCGAACGGGGCGTGGACCTGGTGATCGAGCCGGACTGCCACCTCGACGACAGCCCGCTGCCGACCAACGACCTGCTCACCGTCGTCGGCAACCTCGTCGACAACGCCCTGGAGGCGGTCGCCGGTACGCCCCCGCCGCGCACCGTACGGGTCTTCGTCGGCACCGTCGACGACGAGCTGGTGGTCCGGGTCGCCGACAGCGGACCCGGGTTGACGAAAGAGCGGGTGGCGGACGCCTTCCGGCGCGGCTGGTCGACCAAGAGCACCGGACGAGGGCTCGGGCTGGCGCTGATCGGGCAGGTGGTCCGCCGCCACGGCGGCAGCACCGAGGTGACCCGCTCGGACGCGGGCGGCAGCCTGTTCACCGTCCGCCTACCGGCCCGGGGCCCACGATGACCGACATCCGGGTGCTCGTGGTCGAGGACGAGCAGCTGCTCGCGGAGGCGCACGCCGCGTACACCGAGCGGGTGCCCGGTTTCACGGTGGTGGGAGTGGCGCACACCGCACGGGCGGCGATGGCCGCTCTGCGCGCCAACGACGGCGGCGACGTGGACCTCGTACTCCTTGATTTTCGGCTGCCCGACCTGCACGGCCTGGACGTCTGCCGGGCGCTGCGCGCGGCCGGCAGCAGCGTCGACGTGCTCGCCGTGACCTCCGCGCGGGACCTGGCGGTGGTGCGCACCGCGGTGTCCCTCGGGGTGACCCACTACCTGCTCAAGCCGTTCACGTTCGCAGCGTTCCGCGACAAGCTGGAACGCTACGCCGACTACCGCGCCCAGGCCCTCGCCGACGGTGAGGTGGCCGCCCAGCACGACGTGGACCGGATGTTCGCCACCCTGCGCGGCACCGCCGGGCACAGCCTGCCCAAGGGGCTCGACGCGCAGACCCTCAATCGGGTACGCGCGGCACTGGCCGACGGGACCGGCACGCAGGCCGGGCTGTCCGCGACCGAGGTGAGCGCGGCGACCGGCATCTCCCGGGTGACCGCGCGCCGCTACCTGGAATACCTGGTGACCATCGACCGTGCCGCGCGCAGCCCCCGCTACGGCACCCCCGGCCGCCCCGAGGTCGAGTACCGACCCCGGTAGGCCGACGACCTCCGTCGCGCCCCGCCGGCCGGGAACCCGGTGGCGGGGCGAAGATCCGTTGTTAGACTTGCCGGGTTGGGTCAGCGGTACGACCAGGGAGACCAGACATGGCGGGTGACGACGACATCTCCGGGTGAGACCGGACATGGTCGGCCATCGGCTCGGCGCGCCTCCGCGCAGCCGCCGTGGCCATCTCGTCGTTGCAGTGGTCCCCGTTGTCGTCGGGCGGCTCTGGCGCGCCCACCCCACCCTCTGAGGTCACCCGCATGTCTGATGCGTTCATCGTCTGCTCGAACCTGTCCTTCTCCTGGCCGGATGACACCCCGGTCTTCGCGGAGTTGTCCTTCACCGTCCCCGGCGGTCGCACCGGGTTGGTCGCGCCCAACGGCGCCGGCAAGAGCACCCTGCTGCGGCTGATCGCCGGGGAGCTGCGGCCCAGTGGCGGTAGCGTCACCGTCGACGGCCTGCTCGGCTACCTTCCCCAGTCGCTGCCGCTGGCCGGCGACCTGACCGTCGCGCAGGTGCTGGGCGTCGCGGAGCGAATCGCGGCGCTGCACGCCATCGAGGCTGGCGACGCCGGCGAGGAGCACTTCGCCACCATCGGCGACGACTGGGACATCGAGGAGCGCACCCGCGCCGAGCTGGACCGCCTCGGCCTGGGTGAGCTGTCCCTCGACCGACGGCTGCACACGCTCAGCGGCGGCCAGGTGGTCTCCCTCGGCCTCGCGGCGCAACTGCTCCGCCGCCCGGACGTGCTGCTGCTCGACGAGCCCACGAACAACCTGGATCTGGACGCCCGGCACAAGCTCTACGACGTGCTGACCGACTGGGCCGGCTGCCTGCTGCTGGTCAGCCACGACCGGGAGCTGCTGGACCGGATGGACCGCATCGCCGAGTTGGACCGTGGCGAGATCCGCTGGTACGGCGGCACCTTCACCGCGTACACCGAGGCGGTGCAGGCGGCCCGGGAGGTCGCCGAGAGCAACCTGCGCAACGCCGAACAGGAGGTCAAGCGGGAGAAGCGGGAGATGCAGCAGGCCCGCGAGCGCGCCGACCGGCGGGCCAGCAACGCCTCCAAGAATCTGAAGAACGCCGGTCTGGCGCGGATCGTGGCCGGTGGGCTCAAGCGCAGCGCGCAGGAGTCGGCCGGCAAGGCGCAGGGGACGCACTCGGCTCGGCTCGGCGAGGCAAAGGCCCGGCTCGACGAGGCCGGCCGGGCGGTACGCGACGAGGACAAGATCACCGTCGATCTGCCTGACACCACTGTCCCGAGCGGACGGACGCTCTTCTCCGGCCAGGGTCTGCGGGCCCGCTTCGACGACCGGGAGTTGTTCGGCGACGACGGCGCCGACCTGGTGATCCGGGGGCCGGAGCGGATCGCTGTCACCGGGGCGAACGGCGTCGGCAAGTCGACCCTGCTGCGCCTGATCCAGGGCGACCTGCCACCGTCCGGCGGGGAGGTCAAGCGGGGCGACGGGCGCATCGCGTACCTGTCGCAGCGGCTGGACCTGCTGGACCTCGACCGTACGGTGGCGGAGAACTTCGCCGCGTACGCGCCGAGCCTGCCGGACGCCAGGCGGATGAATCTGCTCGCCCGGTTCCTGTTCCGGGGCGCCCGGGTGAACCTGCCCGTCGGGGTGCTCTCCGGCGGGGAGCGGCTACGCGCCACCCTGGCGTGTGTGCTGTGCGCCGAACCGGCGCCGCAACTGCTGCTGCTCGACGAGCCGACCAACAACCTGGACCTGGTCAGCGTCGCACAACTGGAGAGCGCGTTGACCGCGTACCAGGGGGCGTTCGTCGTGGTCAGCCACGACGAACGATTCCTCGCCGAGATCGGCGTGCAGCGCTGGTTGCGGCTGGCCGACGGCCAGTTGCGGGAGATCGCGGCCCCCGACCGGGGCTGAGCCGACGTCGCGGCCCGGCCAGGCACACGCCGGCCCGGCCGCGGCCGGGTCAGCTCACGTTGGCCGGGCCGAGGACGCTCTTCAGGTCACCCATCAGCGCGGTCGTCGCCGCCACCCGGAACGGACCGAGCCGTAGGGTGGTGGTGCGCCCGCCGTTGAGCAGTTTGACGTGCACCTCGGTGTCGCCGGGGTGCAGCACCAGGGTCTCCTTCAGGCGTTCCACCAGCGGCGGCGTGCACCGGTGCACCGGGATGGTGAGGGTGACCGGTTTGTTGGTGGCGCTGGTGCTGACGTCCGGCATGGACATGTCCATCGCCATGATCCGTGGCGTGTCGTCGCGGCGGTCCACGCGGCCCTTGACCACCACGATGGCGTCCTCGGCGATGTACTGCCCGATCACCTCGTAGGTGTTGGGGAAGAACAGCGTCTCCACGCCGCCGGCCAGGTCCTCCAGGGTGGCCGAGGCCCAGGCCCGGCCCTGCTTGGTGACCCGCCGCTGGACGCCGGACAGGATGCCGGCGAGGGTGACGACCGCCCCGTCGGGCACCGCGCCGTCCTCGGCCAGGGAGGCGATGGTGGTGTCGGCCGCCGCGTTGAGGATGTGTTCCAGGCCGAAGAGCGGGTGGTCGGAGACGTACAGGCCGAGCATCTCCCGCTCGAAGGCCAGCTTGTCGCGTTTGTCCCACTCGCTGTCGCCGATGGTCGGCATCACCGTCGTGCTGCCGGTGTCGGCGTCGCCGAAGCCGGCGCCGAACAGGTCGTACTGGCCGACGGCCTCCTTGCGCTTGACGTCGGCGTACGCGTCGATCGCGTCCGCGTGGACCGCGAGCAGGCCCTTGCGCGGGTGGTCGAGGGAGTCGAAGGCGCCCGCCTTGATCAGCGATTCGATGGTCTTCTTGTTGCAGACCACCGCGTCCACCTTGGACAGGAAGTCGTAGAAGTCGGTGTACTCGCCCTTCTCGTCCCGGCACCGCATGATCGAGGCGACCACGTTCGCGCCGACATTGCGCACGGCCGCCAGACCGAAGCGGATGTCCTTGCCGACCGGGGTGAACGGTCCGGCCGAGGTGTTCACGTCCGGCGGCAGCACCTGGATGCGCATCCGGCGACACTCGGACAGGTAGAGCGCCATCTTGTCCTTGTCGTCGCCGACGGACGTGAGCAACCCCGCCATGTACTCGGCCGGGTAGTGCGCCTTCAGGTACGCCGTCCAGTAGGAGACCAGGCCGTACGCGGCGGAGTGCGCCTTGTTGAAGGCGTACCCGGCGAACGGCACCAGGACGTCCCACACCGCCTGGATGGCCTCATCGGAGTAGCCGCGCTCGCGGCAGCCGTCCCGGAACGGGATGAACTCCTTGTCGAGGATCTCCTTCTTCTTCTTACCCATCGCCCGGCGCAGCAGGTCCGCCTGGCCGAGGGTGTAGCCGGCGAGGATCTGCGCGGCGCGCTGCACCTGCTCCTGATAGACGATCAGGCCGTGGGTGGGCGCCAGGATCTCCCGCAGCGGCTCCTCCAGCTCCGGGTGGATCGGGGTGATCTCCTGGAGGCCGTTCTTGCGCAGCGCGTAGTTGGTGTGCGAGTCGACGCCCATCGGTCCGGGCCGGTACAGCGCCAGGACGGCGGAGATGTCCTCGAAGTTGTCCGGCTTCATCAACCGCAGCAGCGACCGCATCGGCCCGCCGTCGAGCTGGAACACGCCGAGGGTGTCACCACGGGCCAGCAGCTCGTAGGCGGCCGGGTCGTCCAACGGCAGGGCCAGCAGGTCGAGCTTCTTGCCGTGGTTCAGCTCGATGTTCTTGACCGCGTCGTCGATGATCGTCAGGTTGCGCAGGCCGAGGAAGTCCATCTTCAGCAGCCCGAGCGACTCGCAGGTCGGGTAGTCGAACTGCGTGATGATCGCCCCGTCGGCGTCGCGGCGCATCAACGGGATGTGCTCGATGATCGGCTCGGCGGACATGATGACGCCGGCGGCGTGCACACCGGTCTGCCGGATCAGCCCCTCGATGCCCTTCGCGGTGTCGATCACCTTGCGGACGTCCGGGTCGGACTCGTACAGGCCACGGATCTCGCCGGCCTCGGCGTAGCGGGGATGCTTCGAGTCGAAGATGCCGGTGAGCGGGATGTCCTTGCCCATCACGGCCGGCGGCATCGCCTTGGTGATCCGGTCACCGACCGCGTACGGGAACCCCAGCACCCGCGCCGAGTCCTTGATCGCGGCCTTCGCCTTGATCGTGCCGAAGGTGGCGATCTGGGCGACCTTGTCCTCGCCCCACTTGTCGGTGACGTACTTGATCACCTCGCCACGCCGACGCTCGTCGAAGTCGATGTCGACATCGGGCATCGAGACCCGCTCGGGGTTGAGGAACCGCTCGAAGATCAGGCCGTGCGGGATCGGGTCCAGGTCGGTGATGCCCAGCGCGTACGCCACGAGGGAGCCGGCGGCCGAGCCACGACCCGGACCCACCGCGATGCCCTGGTTCTTCGCCCACTGGATGAAGTCGGCGACCACGAGGAAGTACGACGGGAAGCCCATCTGGTTGATGACGCCCAGCTCGTACTCGGCCTGGACGACGTGCCCCTCGGGGATGCCGTTCGGGTAGCGGCGGGCCAGACCGGCGAAGGTCTCCTTGCGGAACCAGGACTCCTCGGTCTCCCCCTCCGGGACCGGGAAACGCGGCATCAGGTTGTGGAACTCGAACATGCCCTTCGGGTCGACCTTCTCGGCGACCAGCAGGGTGTTGCGGCAACCCTGCTGCCACAGCTCGGACGAGTCGACCGCGCGCATCTGGTCGGCGCTCTTGACGAAGTAGCCGCCACCCTCGAACCGGAACCGGTTGGGGTCGTCGATGTTGCTGCCGGTCTGCACGCAGAGCAGCACGTCGTGCGCGGTGGCCTGCGCCTCGTGGGTGTAGTGCGAGTCGTTGGTGACCACCGGCGGGATGTCGAGCTTGCGGGCGATCTCGGTGAGCCCGTCACGGACCCGGCGCTCGATGGAGAGCCCGTGATCCATGATCTCCAGGAAGTAGTTGTCCTTGCCGAAGATGTCCTGGTAGCTGGCCGCGACCTTGAGCGCCTCGTCGAACTGCCCCAGCCGCAGCCGGGTCTGCACCGCGCCGGACGGGCAGCCGGTGGTGGCCATGATCCCCTCGGCGTGCTCGGCGATCAGCTCCATGTCCATCCGGGGCCACTTGACGTAGTGCCCCTCCATGGACGCGCGCGAGTTGAGGGTGAACAGGTTCTTCAGGCCCTGCGCGTTCTTCGCCCACATGGTCTTGTGGGTGATCGCGCCGTTACCCGAGACGTCGTCGCTCTTCTGCTCCGGCCGGCCCCACTTGACCCGCGCCTTGTGATAGCGCGACTCCGGCGCCACGTACGCCTCGACGCCCAGGATCGGGGTGATCCCGGCGGCCATCGCCTGGTTGTAGAAGTCGTTCGCGCCGTGCATGTTGCCGTGGTCGGTGATCGCCACGGCCGGCATGCCGAGCCGGTTGGCCTCGGCGAACAGGTCCTTGAGTCGGGCCGCTCCGTCGAGCATCGAGTACTCCGTGTGCACGTGCAGATGCGCGAACGAATCGGCCATGCCTGGCGCCCCCCGGCGGTGTGGATCTAGGTGGTCGGAGCCGACCGGGACCTACCCTACCGAGGTGATCTCGGCGGCTCCACCGTCCGCGCCGAGGGTGTCCCTCGTCTCCTGATCGCACCCGATGGGCCTAGGCTCTTCAGGATGGCGAGGTACTACGACGTACACCCGGAGAACCCGCAACCCCGGGTCATCGGCCAGGTCGCCGACCTGATCCGTGGCGGTGGGCTGGTCGCCTACCCGACGGACTCCTGCTACGCGCTCGGCATCCAGCTGGGCAACCGGGACGGGCTGGACCGGATCCGCGAGATCCGCCACCTCGACGACCGGCACCACTTCACCCTGGTCTGCCGGGACTTCGCGCAGCTCGGCCAGTTCGTCCAGATCAACAACGCGGTGTTCCGCCTGGTGAAGGCGACCACCCCGGGCAGCTACACGTTCATCCTGCCGGCCACCAAGGAGGTGCCGCGCCGCATGCTGCACCCGAAGAAGCGCACCGTCGGCGTCCGCGTACCCCGGCACACCGTGACCCAGGCGCTGCTCGCCGAGCTGGGCGAGCCGCTGGTGTCGAGCACCCTGGTCCTGCCCGGCGACGACGAGCCGATGACCCAGGGGTGGGAGATCAAGGAACGGCTCGACCACCAGCTCGACGCGGTGCTCGACGCCGGCGACTGCGGCAGGGAACCGACGACGGTGATCGACCTGTCCGGACCCGAACCGGAGATCCTGCGCCGAGGCGCGGGAGACGTGTCCCGCTTCGAATAACGCCAGTTCCGGTTTGCCAGCAGGGCCCGCACCATCAGGCGCGGGCCCTGCTTCGTGGTGCCCCCCCCTTCGACACAACGTTGTCTCTCTAGACAACAGTGTGTGCCACACAGTATGGTGTGACGCATGGTTAGCGAGGACGTTCTACGGACGCACCTGCAGGAGCTGCGTCGAGGCACGGTCGTGGTGGCCAGCCTGGTCGCGCTCCGGCACCCGGACTACGGCTACGCCCTGCTGCAACGGCTCACCGACCACGGCTTCCCGGTGGACGCCAACACGCTCTACCCGCTGCTGCGCCGCCTGGAGGACCAGGGGCTGCTGACCAGCGAGTGGAACACCGAGGAGAGCCGACCGCGCAAGTTCTACCGGACCAGCGACGAGGGCGAGTCGATGCTGAACCGGCTCCTCGATGATCTCGCCGCCGTGCAGACCTCCATCACCGGGCTCATCCAAGGAGTGGACCGATGAACACCCTGACCGACCGCTACCTCGCCGCCACCCTGCGCTCGGTGCCCGCGCCGCGCCGCAACGAGATCGCCAGCGAGCTGCGCGCCTCCATCGACGACATGATCGAGGGTCGGACCGACAGCGGTCAGGACGCCGCCGCGGCAGAGCGCGAGGTGCTGACCGAGCTGGGCAACCCGGACGTGCTGGCCGCCCGGTACGCCGACCGTCGGCTGCAACTCATCGGCCCGACCTACTACCTGATCTGGCTGCGACTGCTGAAGCTCCTGCTCAGCTTCATTCCGGCGCTCGTCGGCACGGTCGTCACAGTGGTCGAGGTGGCGGAGGGAAAGGGCTTCGGCGCCATCGGGCCCGGCGTCGCCGTGGCCATGCAGGTGGCCGTGCAGATCACCTTCTGGCTCACCCTGACCTTCGCCATCATCGAGCGCACTCAGACTGCCGTGGACCTGCCAGAGTGGACCGTCGACCAGCTGCCCGTCACTCCGGTGCGACGAGGCATCCCCCTCGCCGACACCATCGCCGCAGTGGTCATGCTGGTGGTGACCATCGGGTACCTGACGTTGCAGCAGTTCCAGTCCTGGGTACGCGACACCGACGGCGAGAACATTCCGATCCTCGACCCGGCACTGTGGTCGTTCTGGCTGCCGGCGCTGATCGTCGTGCTCGTCGCCAGCGCGATCTTCGAGGTCGTCAAGTACCGGGTCGGACGCTGGACCTGGACGCTGTTCGGCGTCAAGGCGCTGCTCAACCTGGCGTTCTCGGTGCCGGTGATCTGGCTGGCGCTCTCCGACCGGCTGCTCAACCCGGCCCTGGCCGAGCGCTTCAGCTGGCTGGCGGACGCGGACAACCGCAACGTCCTCGCAGCGATCATCGTGGTGAGCACGGCCGTGATCATGATCTGGGACCTGGTCGACACCGCGATCAAGACCCGCCGCCAGACGGCATGAACGACACCCCACCCGGCGGCCCGGCGCGTACCCCGCGCCGGGCCGCCGCCCGTGCAGGTGGCCGGAGCCGCACCGCCCTGCCCGGTCTGCGGGTGGGGCGGCTGACGTGGCATCGTTCCCGGATGGCTGTCGTCGTACCGCGAGAGGAATGGCGCCGTCCCGGGCCGACGCCGCAGCAGCGCCGCAACGACGTGTGGCTCGGGCTGGCGGTGACCGGGCTGGCGCTGGCCAGCCTCACCCTGGCCCGCAGCACCGGGGCGTTCCTGCTGGGGCCACCGCCGTCCGGGCCGGAGCAGCTGCTCTGGACCGTCGCGGTGACCCTGCCGCTGATCTGGCGCCGCCGCTGGCCGGCCGCGACCCTGCTGGCCGTCTCGGCGGCGTTCATCGCCGCGCAGGCACGATCGGCCCCGGAGACCCAGTTCTCCTCGTGGGCGCTGTTCTGTGCCCTCTACACCCTGGGCGCGTGGGGGCCCGATCACCGGTTGGCCCGCCGGCTGCGGATCGGCGTGACCGCCACGATGTTCGCCTGGCTGGGTGTGTACTACGCGGTGACGATCGACCACATCCCGCCCGACGCGTTCGCCGACGCGGTCGGGCCGGTGCCGCCGGTGCTCGCCGCGATGGTCACCGGCGTCCTGGTCAACGTGCTCGTCTTCGGGTTCGCGTACTTCTTCGGCGAGACCGCGTGGGTGGCCGCGCGGCGCGAGCACGAGCTGTGCGAACAGGCCGAGGACCTGCGCCGCTCCCAGGCCGAGGCCCGGGAACGGGCGGTGCTCGGTGAACGGGTCCGGATCGCCCGGGAGCTGCACGACGTGGTAGCCCACCACGTGTCGGTGATGGGCGTGCAGGCGTCCGCCTGCCGGCGGGTGTTCGACCGCGACCCGGGCAAGGCCCGCACCGCGCTCACCGCCATCGAGCAGAGCGCCCGCACGGCCGTCGACGAGCTGCGCCGGATGCTCGGCGTGCTGCGCGCCTCCGGCGACGCCGACGTCGAGCAGCCCACGGCCGGCGACGTCGAGCGGATCGCCGAGCTGGTCGAGCGGGCGCGGGCCGCGGGCCTGACGGCAACCCTCGGGGTGTACGGCGACCCGGTCGCGCTGCCCGAGTCGGTGTCGCAGGCGGCCTACCGGGTGACGCAGGAGGCGGTCACCAACACGCTGAAGCACGCCGGGGCGAGCCTGCTGGACGTGCGGGTCCGCTACCTGGCCCGGGAGGTGGAGGTCGACGTGACCGACGACGGGCGACCCGGTCGACCCGACGCCGCCGGGCTCGGCCTGATCGGCATGCGCGAGCGGGTCACCGCCCACGACGGCGAGTTGGAGGCCGGCCCCCGCGCCGGCGGCGGTTGGCGGGTACGCGCCCGCTTCCCGCTCGCGGACCAGCCGGCCGGCGGCCCCCGAAAGAGCACCGACGAGCGGTCGTCCGTCACCTCCGGCGCGGAGCGGTCGGCGTGAACGGCGCACCGGGTGCCCCGATCCGGGTGCTGCTCGCCGACGACCAGCACCTCGTCCGCACCGGATTCCGGATCATCCTCGAGGTGGAGGACGACATCGAGGTGGTCGGCGAGGCCGCCGACGGCGAGCGTGCCGTCACCGTGGCCCGCGCCACCCGACCCGACGTGGTGCTGATGGACGTCGAGATGCCCGGGATGGACGGGCTGGAGGCCACCCGGCGGATCACCGGCGACGGGGCCGGCGCCCCGGCGGTGCTGATCCTCACCACCTTCGACCGCGACGACTACCTGTTCGCCGCCCTGCGCGCCGGGGCCAGCGGCTTCCTGCTCAAGAACGGCACACCGGAGGAACTCATCGAGGCGATCCAGGTGCTCGCCCGGGGCGACGGCCTGCTCGCCCCGGAGATCACCCGCCGGGTCATCTCCACGTTCGCCCGCCCCGGCGACCCGGCCGGCACCGCCCACCGGGGGCCGGACGCCGACGCCGCACTGCGCGAGCTGACCCCGCGTGAGTCCGAGGTGCTGGTGCTGCTCGCCGCCGGGGCGAGCAACGCCGAGATCGCCGTCACGATGCACCTGGGCGAGGCGACGGTGAAGACCCACGTGAGCCGGGTACTGGCCAAACTCGGCCTGCGCGACCGGGTCCAGGCGGTGGTCTTCGCGTACGAGAACGGGGTGGTACGCCCCGGCAGGTGACCGGTATCCGTCGCGGGACGGACCCCGCACCTCAACCCTCGGGCGGACGGCACGCGGACGTACCCGATCTAGCGTGGGCGCGTGACCAGCACGCTGCGCCTGGACGGCGTCGACCGCAGCTTCGGCGACCGGCAGGTACTCAGGAACGTCTCCTTCGAGGTGGCCGCCGGCCGGATGACCGGCTTCGTGGGCGCCAACGGCGCCGGCAAGACCACCTCCATGCGCATCATTCTCGGCGTGCTCGCCCCGGACGCGGGCGAGGTGACCTGGGGCGGTGCGAAGTTGACCCGGCAGGACCGGCGGCGCTTCGGCTACATGCCGGAGGAGCGGGGTCTCTACCCCAAGATGACCACGCGGGAGCAGGTGACCTACCTGGGCCGGTTGCACGGCCTGGACGCCCCTGCCGCCCGGCGCGCCACCGACGCCCTGCTGGAACGGGTCGGTCTCGCCGAGCGGGGTGACGACCTGCTGGAGACGCTGTCGCTGGGCAACCAGCAGCGCGCCCAGATCGCCGCCGCCCTGGTGCACGATCCGGAGGTGCTGGTGCTCGACGAGCCGTTCTCCGGGCTGGACCCGCTGGCCGTCGACACGGTCGTCGCGGTGCTGCGGGAACGGGCCGCCGCCGGTGCGCCGGTGCTCTTCTCCAGCCACCAACTCGACGTGGTCGAGCGGCTCTGCGATGACCTGGTGATCATCGCGGACGGGGGTATCCGGGCGGCCGGCAGCCGCCGGCAGCTGCGCGACACGTACACCGTGCCCCGCTACGAACTCATCGTGGCGACCGACGCCGGGTGGGTACGCGACGAGCCCGGGGTGACCCTGGTCGAGTTGGACGGCGCGCGGGCGGTGTTCGACCTGCCGGCCGGCGCCGACGAACAGCCCGTGCTGCACGCCGCCCTGGCCCGGGGCCCGGTCCGTGCCTTCCGCCCGGTCAGCCCCTCGCTCACCGAGATCTTCCGAGAGGTCACCCAGTGAACGTCACCCAGGCCACCCGGCTGGTCGCCGAACGCGAGATCCGGGTCAAGCTGCGCGACCGTACCTTCCTGTTCGGCACGCTCTTCTTCCTGCTGATCGCCGCGGCGGGCACCATCCTGCCGCCGCTGCTCTCCGGCGGGCCGGACAGCGTCGCGGTGACCGAGAGCGCGGCCGGTCCGCTGCGCGCCGCCGGTCTCGACGTCCGTGTCGTGCCCGACGACCGGGCGGCCGAGCGGGCCGTCCGCGACGGGGACACCGACGCCGCGGTGGTCGCCGGGCCGACGGTGCTCGCCATGGACGAACCCCCCGAGGACGTCGTCCGCGCGCTGAGCAGCGCACCGCCGGTACGGTTGCTCGACCCGGACGCGGTCGACCCGGTGGTGGCGTTCCTGGTGCCGTTCGTCTTCGCGTTCGTCTTCTTCATCACCTCGCAGACCTTCGGCGTGCAGATCGCGCAGAGCGTCATCGAGGAGAAGCAGACCCGGATCGTGGAGATCCTGGTCGCCGCCGTACCGGTCCGGGCGCTGCTGGCCGGCAAGGTCGTGGCGGGGGCGCTGCTGGCGCTGGGTCAGATCGCGCTCATCGCGGTGGTGGCGGTACTCGGACTACAGCTCGGCGACAGCGGGGGCCTGCTCACCCTGCTCGCACCGGCGATCGGCTGGTTCGTGCCGTTCTTCCTGCTCGGATTCGTGCTGCTCGCCGCGATGTGGGCGGCGGCCGGCGCCCTGGCGAACCGGCAGGAGGACATCGCCGCCGTGTCGACGCCGGTGCAGTTCGCCGTCATGCTGCCGTTCTTCGCGGTGATCTTCCTGAACGACAACGACACCGCGATGCGGGTGCTGTCCTACCTGCCGTTCTCCTCGCCGACGGCCATGCCGCTGCGCCTGTTCACCGGGGACGCGGC
This sequence comes from Micromonospora sp. WMMD710, assembly GCF_029626045.1. NCBI lineage: Bacteria > Bacillati > Actinomycetota > Actinomycetes > Micromonosporales > Micromonosporaceae > Micromonospora > Micromonospora sp. WMMD710. The sequence goes on from NZ_JARUBD010000001.1 coordinate 2,788,165, forward strand.
CACGTGGGAGCCGATCGTCTCGCTGGCCGTCCTGCTGCTCGCCGCCGGTGCGTTCCTGGTCGCCGGCGCCCGGGTGTACGAGGGGTCGCTGCTGCGGACCAACGGCCGGACGTCGCTGCGCACCGCGTGGCGGGAGCGGGAGACGATCGGCTGAGCCGACGCCGTGCCTCCGCGGGCGCCGACGGCCGAAGCGCTGGTCGAAACCTGCACCGGCGGCGCGGACCAGGTGTTCCTGGTCGACGCCCTCCCGGAACGCTGACCGCCCCCACCGGGTCAGCGGGCCGGGGGCACCCGGTCCCAGCCGGCGGGCAACGGAGACGCCGACCAGGCGGGGTCGGGCTCCCACTGCGCCCAGCCCTCATCCCACCAGAGCTGCCCCGCGTCGAGCAGCGCCGCGATCCGGTCACCCTCGGCCCGGATGGCGTCCGCCATGCCCGGGTAGCGCCCCTCGACGAGGCGCTGGGCGAACATGTCCACGTCCTTCCAGACGTACCGGTCGGCGTCCGCCGCCCACCACAGGTCCAGCTCGTGGTCGAGGGTGTCCACCCCGATCGGCGTACGCCGCACCGGGTCCTGGAGGTTGAAGTACCAGCCGGCGAAGTCGCGCCCCGGGCCCGTCCAGAACACGTCGACCGAGTGCGCCTCGCCGGGGCGTTGCAGCATCACCTTGCCGTGCCCCGACCAGGCGCGGTGCCCGGCGGTTTCCCACGGATGCCGCCCACAGGGGAACCTACCCGTCTGCGGGAAGCCGAACTCGGCACCCGGCGGGAGGTAGAGGGCGAGCAGGTCGGGCGAATCCTCGACACAGATCGTCGGGCAGCCGAACCAGACCTCGCCCCGAAGGACCTCGCGCCGGACGACCACATCGCCCGGCGCGTACCGGCGCACCGTCGTTTCCATGACCCCGACCTCTCCCCGCTCCAGCCAACAACCCCAGGAGCGTACGGACCTGCGGGACGCCGTGCGCCGTCGACGCTGCTCAACGCCGCAGCAGCGAAGCGGCGAAGCGTTCAGGCTTCCGCGTACATCTCGACCTCTCGGCGACCCGATCCCTCGTTGCCGCGAAGTCGCGCGGCAGGCTATTCGGCTGCTTTGGCGAGCGTCACGAACGCGGACCACGCTGCCGGGGTGAAGGTGAGCGCCGGCCCCTGGGCGTCCTTACTGTCCCGTACGGCCACCACACCGCGGAGGTTGTCGGCCACCTCGACGCAGTTGCCCTGCGCTCCGCTCCGGGTGCTCTTGCGCCAGGCAGCGCCGGTCAGATCAATCATGGTGCCTCTCCTTGATTCCCTGCATCAGCTTCCGGGATTCCGCAACGCTCAACGCCTGAGCGGTGAGGGCCTTCCAAACTTCCGCGTACGTCTTGACCTCTTCGAGCCGATCAAGGTAGAGCGCGCCGGCAAGACCTTCGTTGTAGACCGTTGTGGGTTCGGCAGACCTCGCACCGTTCGTTGGGAAGTCGAGGATCACGAAGCCACCTGACACCACCACCTGAGTGATGGTGCCATTGAGCGGGATCACCCTGACGGACACGTTGGGTGCGTCGCTGGCCTTCACCAACTTGTCAATCTGCCCTGGCATGCCGGCCACGTTCTTATGCAACAGGGCTTCCTCGATGATCACGTCCAGCATAGGAGCGGCTGCCGCCTCCGGGTGAGCAAACGCTGACGCTCTATCCGTAGCTCTACGTGCTTGGCAGCTTCTTCGTCAGACACGTTCGGGCGCGTACGCACCACCTGCGCGGCGTACTCCGGCGTTTGTAGAAGCCCTGGTGCTACCGCGTGTTCGTAGCTTCGGATTCGACTCGCAGCCGACTCAAGGCCCACGTACAGCTCAAACCAGCGGGGAATTACTTCCCCGTAGGCGTGATACCACCCCTTGCTCTTGGATTCCTTGCCGAGGCTGACGAGGACCTCTGTCATGTCAGCAGGGGCACCGTAGAGTCGGCACATCTGGTCCACGTCCAGCGCCCGAATGGGAGTCTGTCCGGACTCGATGCGGTACATCTTCGCGCGTGACCACTCAAGGTCGGATGCTGCGGCTTCCAGCCCGATCCCGGCCTGCTCGCGGGTCTGCCGCAGCAACCGACCAAGCTCGCGTCTCGGCACCGTCGATCCCACCTCAGTCATCGGCACCATCCTCCCTGTCTCATCCTGAGCCGTCATCCGACGTGCCGTGAGACGGCTCTTGCATCATCAACCCTTAGGGACTTCTCTGCGTGAATGTCTCGCGTGGAATGTTGCACGTCGCATCGACCCTCCCGGATCGTAGCTGCTGAAGAGGCTGATCGATGATCACGGGAGGTTGGGCGTGGCCCGGTGGAAGTGGTTTCAGCGCAAGAGTGAGCCGGTCGACGTGGTGCAGCGACCCGGCGAACCGCACCCCGACAGTGCGCCAGGCTGGAACGTCCCCACCGCCCCGAATCTCTGGGATTCGATGCTTGCGCGGGCCCACCAGGCGGCAGCCAATGAGCGGGGCAAGTCGTGATGGCGGAAGAGCGGCGACCCGAACCGCCGTTCTTCGTGATCGCCGCCGGCTACGTCGTTGACTTTCACCACCGGAACACCTGCCCCAGGTGTGCGCTGGACGGGAGTTGCCCTCGGCTTGAAAGGGCCGGGAAGACCCTGCGGGCATGGCGAGAGAGGAGAGACCGATGAATCCCCGGTCCGGTGACCTGCTCCACATCACCTCCGCCGCATCCGTTCAGTTCTCCCGACCGATCGTCTTTCGGGTCATCCGGGTTCTCGACTGGATCAGCTATGACCGGTGGATCTGGCTTGAGGGATACGAACTGAACGCCAAGGGTGAGGCCGTAGCCCGGCGCTCCATCTTCGTTCAGGCGCAGGGACTGCGGCGACTCACGTCCTCGGGGGCCGCCCCGCCGAGCTGCGATACGGGTCGAAAGATATCTACGCCACACGCCGGTTGGGCACGCCGCGCACCACTCCGTTGGTCGCCACCACGGGCCGGTACGTCCGCTGCGATGTGCTCGACATGTACTCCATACTCGACGTGGCGTCGCCTGCCGGCCTCTGCGGCTCACCGTACTGGGAGTTGAGTTGAGCCACCGCCGCAACGGTAAGCCGGTGCGGCTGACCCACGGCAGGTTGCGGCCGCGCTACATCACGTGTCCGCTCGTCCCGTATTGTCTCGTCGTCGCCCGATCCGCCTTCGAAGGACGGCACCAACGGGATGGTCGAGGGAGCGAAGGCCACCTCGGGCGCGCCGGAGGCTGCGGTTTGCGGCGCACCCTGTGGCTGCAGCGTCTCGCGCTGACCTGCGCCCCCGAGCCGCACGACCCGCCCCTCGGGGTCGATCCGATGTCGGGAAACGGTGCCGTCGACGGCGGTGTGCTCGATGTCGACGTAGGTCTCCAACTCGTGCGCTACCTGCCGGCCCACCTGCACCGGACTGAGGCCGACCGGGGGCAGCGTCCGTCGGCCGACGGCCTCCTGCCAGTTGTCGCCGTGCAGCGCGATAACCCGGTTGGTGATTCCGATGTCGATCTTCTGGGCTTCGGTCAGCCGGCGGGCCGCCACCGCGCTCGGCTGCCCGTCGGCCAGCCTCCGCAGCTCGGCCAGCTGCTGCTGCTCGTGTCGCACCGCGGCGAGCTCCGTGGCGGCCCCCAGGCCGGTCAGCTCCTGTTCCGCCCACGCGAGGGTGGCCTCGAAGGTGCGCACGATCGCATGGCCCTCCCGACTGGTCAGCACCAAGCCGGAGGGCGGGCGGCCGGACGACGATCGAGGCCCGCCGCCGACGTCGGCGCGTAGCCGTTGCGCCACCTCGCCCGCCGCCGCGAACTGGTCGTAGCCGTCTCGCCCTACCCTGTCGAGCTGGTCGATCAGGTCGCGTCGCGGGGTGCCCGCCCGAGGGCCCGGCCAGGTGGTCGGGTCGGTGGCGGAGGCCGCGCGCGGCGGCAGCTTCGCCATGCGCTGGCGCAGCTCGTGAACCTCGCCGGCGGTCAGCAGGGCGTAGACGTCGCCGCTGAACGGGTCGCTCCACTTCCAGTTGCCGGACTGGTCGGGCAGCACGATGTTGGCGACCGTACGGCGGGCCACCAGCCGGAACTTGCCGCGCATCTGCACCAGGTAGGTCGGGCCCTGCTGCTTGACGTGCTGCTCGCGGCGGTAGTTCTCGGTATGTGCGGTGCCCTGGTTGTGGGTGTGGTCGGCGCCGGTGCCGGCCTCGCCGGTCGCCGCGTCGCTGTTCCACGGACTGGTCTGGTGGGCGAAGTCCTTGATATGCGTGGCGCCGCCGCCGTCCGCCCCGAGACTCCAACCGGTCCGGGGCGAGTCGGTGGAGTGGGCGAACGACGTGCCGTCCTGGGTCTTGCGTAACGCGCCCGGGCCGTTGCCGCTGATCGGCGCGACGATCTGTAGGTTGGCCAGGTCTCCAACCAACGACATCCGCACCCGGTCGCTGCTGCGACCGGGCAGGAAGATGTCATTGCCGAGCGGATACTCCTTGCCGCCGATGGCCTCGTGCAGGTGCCCCTGCAGGTGCGTGCGGGACAACTCGATTGGCAGCGAGAGGCTGGACAGGAAGGCGGGGTCGTCGGCTTCGCTTCCGACCAGGTCGGCCAGCAGCTTGCGGGCCACGGCCGGTGCGTCATCGAGCAGCGACGCCTTCAGGTAGCCGTCGCCCGGCCAGTCCACGAGCGCCCGGTAGTCCGGCAGGTGCGGGCCCGCCATGGGCCGGGCGTCGCCGATGCTGCGCGGGATCTTCAGCACCGTGGTGCCGGTGAAGGAAGCCCGCACCGGCTGCGCGTGGCCGGCCAGCAGTCGGTAGGTGGCGGTGAGCGGTCTGTTCAGGAACTGCCCCGCCAGGTCGACCCGGCGGACTTCCACATCCAGGCGGTGTCGAACCTCTGCGCGGTAGTCCCCGTTCCAGTCGTAGACGGTCTGCTGGTTGCTCTCGGTCTGCGCGCGGGTCACGCTCGTGTGGCTGCCCGTGCCCACCCTCGCGCCGAGGCCGGCGCCCAGGTTGCCCCGGGGCAGATCGTTCGTCGGGTCGCTGGGATTGTGATGGCCGAGCGACCCCCGGCCGGTCAGCCCGGCGCTCGCCGAATAGCCGAACTCCCGCGACTTGCCCTCGCTGCGGCCGTTGTAGCCATGCGTGTAGTTCTCCAGGCCGGTCCCGGGCACGAAATCGTTCACTTCCGGCCGGGAGACCAACCGGTACTTCAGGTTCACCAGGACGGCGTCGTGCAGCACCCCGCCGATCCGGTTGGCCAGCACGAGGCTGACGCCGTCCTTGTGCAACATGTCCTCGACGAGCGGTTGCTCCCGCCCGCCGGAGAGCAGCGCCTGCAGGGCATCGATGCCGCCCTGTAGCCGTCCGAGGACGGGGCCGTCGTCGTCCCCCCACTCCTCGGACCGCTTTGCCAGCAGGCCGGGCGCGGCCCGTTCCACCATGGCGTGCACGAACGAGAATGCGCTCGAACCCGCCGGGATGCCACGGGCGGGATCGCCATCGAACTTCAGCTCCTGGATGCCGCTGTGCCCCAACGCCTTCGGGCCGGTTCGGGTCAGATAGGGCGGGATCCACCGGTCGGCGAACGGGTTGATACCATGTCCGACGGCAAACCTCGGGAACATTTCGTTGAAGCGCGCCGCGGCGTCTCCGGTGATGTACAGCTCGCCGTTGTCGTGCTTGGCCTTCACCATGCTCGCCCAGACGGCCAGCGGAACCCGGCTCCTCTCCTGGCGCCATGCGCCGAGCTCGGGACGTGACCACATGTCCGCGAACCGGCGGGCCAGCAGCCCTGCGACGGTGTTGCCGCTGAGCTGCAATGTGCCGTCGCCCCAGGACGTCAGGGCGTTGACCAGCAGTTCGTCAGGGACGGGCACCCTGTCCTTGGCATAGGCGGTCAACGCGTCGGGCTCGGAGAGGAGGTACAGCATCGCCTTGTCGGCGAGCGTGTCCTGGCCGGGTCTGCGGATCGACGCCCAGGCCAGCTTGCCGTGCTTCTCGTGCACGGCGTCAACGGTGAAGTCCAGTGTGGTGGCGAACGCGTAGGCACGGCGGAAGTCCAGCTCCAGGAACTCCTTCGCCGCGGCTCGGACGCTGGACTCAGACCGGGCCACGCCCCACCACATGGTGCCACCGGCCGACCCGCGCAGGTCGAGGTTGTCGCTGCGGCGCGACGAGCCGCCAGCGGCGAACGGCAGTGGGTCGAGGTTGTCGCTGTGAGGCGACGGCGACGAGCCGCCAGCGGCGAGCGACAGTGGGATGATGCGGAAGCCCTGGGAGCGGTTCGCCGTCTGGGTCGCCTGGGAAAGCCAGAGTTTGATCTTGCCAAGAGTGAACTGGTCGGCGGTGGAGCCGGCGAAGCGGCTCGACCGCATGGTGGCACCCAGCGCCGCCGACGCGGTGCCGTCGCGCCATATCCCCGGGTCGAACAGGTGGTCGGTGGTGTACTCGCCGTAGAGGATTTCCTTGAGGTGCGAGCGGATGAGTATGTTGCCGCCGAACTTGCTGATCGCGTCGTCGTTGATCTTACCTGGGCCGTGTAGATCCGGCAGGAGCGCGCGGAGCGCGCTGGTCACGCCAGAGCTGTCCACGTACAGGATGACCGCCTGATCGATGACGTCCCTGGCGGTCGGCTGGGCAAAGATGGCCTGGCCGCCCCGGGCAGGATTGTTGAAGGCGGACACGAGGTGCACGGTCGCCATCGCGTTCCTGACCTCGATGGTCCGTGGCATGGTGAGGCTGCTGCTGCTGTAGTCGATGGTGACCGTGTAGTGGCTGGGCAGCCGGAAAATGTCCGCTGGGCCGGGATGCGCCAGCAGCTCAGGCCGGTTGACCATGAGGAAGAGACCCTCGCTGGCGCTGACTTTGCGGAAGTACTCGATGCCCATGGTGTAGCCGCGGAACCACTTGTACCGTGGTTTGTCGCCGTTGTAGCCCACAGTGACTGTGAAACCGGTGCTGGCGCCCTTGCCGCCCCCAGCGCCAGGCGCCGCCCAGTCCATTCCCATGGCCAGGTTCACGCTGTCGTACTCGTTGGTGCGCCGCACGTGATACGGCGAGTGCCGGTTGCCCTCGTGGTCCTCGTAGCCCTGCAGACGCTGCCCCGCCTTGATCGTGATCCGGGCGTGGGAGGTGAAGCCACCCTTGTGGCGCAGAGTCAGGGTGAAGGCCATGCCGTCCTGATGGATCGGGTCGTAGTGGGAGTCGAAGCCGGCCTCCGAGACCTTCTTGTCCAGCAGGTGCGCGTTGTCGACACGGCTGTCCCGCTTGCCCTCACCCGCTGCGAACGGGTGCTCCTTGTCAGGTGCCAGAAATCCGGTGCGCCGCAGTTCGGCCTCTAACCTGGCCTTGATGTCGTTGATCACGGCCTCGTCCACCTTGATCAAGCCGTGGCCCACGCCCTTGCCGTTGAGCACGTGCAACGGCAGCGGCGCCGCGACCGGGTCGTCCGGCTGTGGCGCGGTCCCGCGGACAGCGCCCGGGGCCGGAACGGTGGCGGACTTATCGGTCAGCGCATCCTCGTCGACTGGGAAGCCGTGTGTGAAGGCGTCCGGCTCGGCCATTCGTAGCAGCGCGCTGCCGCTGACCTCCCGTACCGGCCGAGGGGCGGCCTGCGGGCTGTTGGCGACACTGACCGTAGCCTTGTGCTTCAGCCGTACCTGATAGCCGTTCGTGAAACCGGTGTAGCGGCTGACGAGAACCCACAGGCCGGTGCGACCCGAGCCGAGGCTCGTCGAGGTCGACGAGCTGAATGAGGCGTGCGCCATGGCGGTCATCTTCAGCAGCGTCGTCGGCACCAGGTCGGCACCGCCGCTGACGCTCCCCTTCGTCTCCTGGGAGATCGCCTGGTTGCCGCTGACTCCCTCAATGGCGGTGCGAACCTCCTCGATGGGGGCCTCGTTGGTGGTCGCGCCGACCTGCTCGATCGCGGTGTCCCGAGTGGTGCGGACGGTGACCTCGGCGAGTTCGTGCCCGCGGTCGGCGATCGTGAAGCGGTAGCCGTCCTTGTGGTTGACGGCCTTTTTCAGGTTCGTGTCGAGATTCGACAGCTTCTGCCACAGTTGGCTGCGCTGTGGACTGCCGATCGGCAGGGCGAGCCCGGCCTCGCGCAACTCCGCGACGATGTTGTCGAACAGCTTCGGCAAGTCGGTGAGCCCGGCGGCGGCGAGGGTGTCGGGCAGCCGCCCCTGGCGCGCGACGTGGTTCTTCAGCAGGTCGAGGTGCTCGTTGTGCCGATGCAGGTCGGCATGGTGGCGGCCGAGCTGTTCGTAGTACCGGCGCTGCGCGTCGTTCCAGGCCCGGAGGTCGGTCTCGTGCTGCATGGTCTGCTGGGGCGTCGGGTTGTCGGGCAGTGCCGGCCTCGGCGCCGCAGGTCTACCCGGTGCCACCGGCGCCGGCCCAGCGTCGTCGCCAGCCGAGGGCGACCGCACGGTCACCGTTTTGTCCGGCGCGGCGCTCAGGTAGTGGTCGTTGACCCACAGCAGCAGCTTTTCCTGCGCCGGGCCGTCGACCGCGTGGTGCGGGACGTCCTCCCAGCGCACGGTGGGGTCGGTGCGCAGCTGCACCCGCCAGTTCGGCACGTAGGCCAGCAGCGTGGAGGAACCCCGGTTGATCTCCACCATTCCGGTCTCGGCGTCCTCCACGGTGGTGAGGGACTTCGACACCTTGTTCATTGTCGCGTTGAGCGCCACGCTGACCTTGGCTACCTGCGCCGGGCCCGGGCCGACGCCGAAGCCACCGCTGATTGCGGCGTTGGCGTTGGTGACGCCCATCGTGCCGGAGTGCGTGGTGCTGTGGGTGCCGGTGAGGAAGCGGCCGTTGATCGTCTCGTTGCTGTGGAAGCCGCCGTCAGGCTTGGCCGGTGCTCCACCGGCGCCTTGCGCCCCGCCTCCGGTGGCCGATTCCTCGGTGCCGCCGGGAAAGGCGCCGCTCTGCGACGAGGGACGATCGAAGGAGCCCGAGGGGTTGGCGACCTTCCACGGGTGCGTCGGGTCTATGGTGATGAGCGCCTCGGCCCGACCCAGTCCGATTATCGCCCCGCCGACCAACTGCGGATAGTTGTTGAGCAGTTCCTGGCCCAGGATGCGCAGCCGCTCGGGCGGCACGGTAACCCCCGCAGCCGCGCCCAGGTTCTTGACCATCTCGTTGACCTGCGCCAGATGTGGCAGGCCGGCCTTCGGCACTCCGAGGGCACGCACCGCGGAATGCGCCTGCACCGGCTCGGCCAGGCCCACCATGACCTGGTCGCCACCATGGACGAGCACCGAGGCGAGCACCGCCGGGGCCGCCCGCCCGGGCGACGCCACGGCTGCCGCTGCCGGTTCGACGGCATGCCGGATCGCCTCGCCGGCGCCCATGCGCATCCGGACTGGGATCGGGAATGCCATCCTGTATGTACTGCGGCCACCGGGGCCAAGCGGCTGATGCTTCCCGTCGACGCGCTGGATCTCCAACCGGACCCGGGTGTCGTAGACGCCGTACCGGCCGGAGTCGTCGCGCATCAGCGTGTCGCCCGAGCGGAACAGGTTGCTGAACACCGAACCGGCCCACCCGCTCACGTCACCGCTCGGGGCGGTGGTGGGGGCCTGCGGGCGGACCGGAGGCTGCTCGCTGGCATGTGCGAGCCGGCCACTCTCGGCGATCGCACGGATCCGCACACCGGGTGGGTTGGTCCCCGGCACGTCCGTCCAGCCGGCCAGCATCTGCGGCAGATGCTCGGTGAGCCGGTGGGCGAAAAAGTCGTACAGGTTCTGGTAAGTCGGGCTCGCCGCGGTGAAGTCCGGGAAGACCGACTGGACCAGTTCGGCGGCGCCGTGCAGCGGCGCGCCGGCGCCCTCGACCTCCACGACGCCGAGCGGCTGCTGCTCGGTGAAGACCAGATCCGTCGGTAGGCCGCGGCGGTTGTGCGGAGCCGTGTAATCGTCGGAGAGGTGCCATTGCAGGCCATTACGCACGGTGAACCGGGCGCCCGGAGTGCCCGTCGACGGGTTGTGCACGTCGGTGACGTCGGTGACCGAGAAATGCACATCGTCGATGTGCCGGACCTTCGGCTGCACCGGCCGGTGCAGGGTGAGCGCCTCCCTGGCAAACGCGCTGATGGTCGTCCCGAGCTGCGGACGCTGCGTCGGCGCGAGCGAATAGCGGCTCCAGTCGCCGTAGTTGACGGCCCGCACGATGATCTCGCGCGGTACACCGTTGCGGGTGAACCGCAGCCAGTAACCCTCGCCGAAGAACTGCTCCGGCTGGTTTCGCAGCGCCGCGGCGAGCGCGTCGAGCGCAGGGCGGGGCAGCCCGCCCTGCTCGCCGATGTGCCGGGCGATCGCGTCCACCAGCTTGAACGCGGGCCGGTCGCGTCCGGGCGTGACCGGCATCGCCTTCGGCAGCATGCGCTGATCGCCGAACCTGACGGTGCCCGTCGGCACGGGCGGCCGCGACGTGTCCTTCTCCAGCCACGGGCGGCGGTCCTGGCTGGCCAGCCTCGACTCGCGCACGGGTGTCGGCAGGTCCGCGTTCTGCTCCGGTGGGTTTGGGATGGCCCGGTTGCGCTGCTCCAATCGGCGCAGGTAAGCCCACTTCTCCGCCGTGGTCGGCCTGGGGTTGCCCGGCAGCGCGGTGCTGCTTTCGGCCCAGACGCGTGCCTCGTCCAGGGTCAGCGGCCGGGTCCGCTGCCCGGTGAGGTCGCGCAGCGGACCCGCGAACTGCTCCTGCTCCATCCGGGTAACCAGCTCGGTGACCCGGCCCACAGCCGGCATGCGCGGCTCGGGCAGTCGCTCGACGACGGGTTCCGACGGCCGGGGCGCCGGCCCGGCGTCGCGGCGAGCCTCGATCAGGCTCTCGACCAGGTCGAGGTAGCGCTGCCGGAGCCCGCCACGCGGCTCGGCGGCGGCCTCCGCCGGAACTGGGTCGTCGAACGTGCCCATCAGCGAGCCGGGGATGTGCAAGAGCCCTTCCGGCTCGCCGGGGTGGCGGTTCTCCTCGCGTAGACCTAGCTGGTGGCCGAGCTCGTGCGCGTAGGCCTGGCCGGTCAGGCCGGGCCGCCATCGACTCTGCGTTACCTGCTCGTGCCGGTGCGACAGGTCGACCTGCAGGTGCGCCGGCCCCTCGGTGACCGGTTCGACGCTGACCTTCAGCGTGCCGTGCCTGCGGAAGCGGTGCTCGGGCCGATTGAAGTGCTCCTCCACGCCGTTGCGCACCGACCGCCAGGTCTCGGCCAGCTCCGCCGCGCTGACGGTCGCGTCCGGCACCATCCGCACCTTCACCGTCAGCTCGCTGACCGGCCGGCCGTGCTCCGTACGAAACACCGCGTCGAACGCCGCGCGGGTCCGTACGCCGGTAAGCGGGTGCACCCACACGGCATCGACGTCGAGCACCTCGGTCGGTTGCTCCTTCTGCCGCCCGGCCAGGGTGTCGGCCACGGCGCCCTCGGCGATGACTCGCTCGACGGTCGGGTCTGATGGGGGCGGAGACAGCCCCAGCGTCGGTCGATAGTCAGTCATGAGTGCGACGGGGGCGGGGGCTCACCTGATCCACTCTGGTTCCTAAGGTCGCACCGACAATGTTTCGCCTATGTTACGCCTATGTTCCTCAGCAAATAAGTACCCTTCAGGAGGTCAATGGCGAGCATGAGGTGCCGACCAGGCGGCGGACCCGTCGACGCTCACCGGTCTACGCGGTGCTGGTCGGGGGGCGTGCCCGTTCGCCGCGATCGCGACTGGGCCTGGAAGCTGGAAGCTGGAAGCTGGAAGCTGGAAGCTGGAAGCTGGAAGCTGGAAGGGCAGGTCAGCGCCCGGGCACCCGATCGAGAGCCCCACGCCCCACGCCCGCTCAGCGCGAGGCAGACGCGCCACGTGCCGCACGAGTTCTCCGGGCACGGGGGAGCCCTCTCGGAGACTGATTCCGTAGCAAGAACCTGTCTACCGAGAGCTCCGCGTCCTCACACCACGCTGTCCGCTGTGGACGCTGCCCGCGCCATCCCGTACCGCGTTCGCATCCTCGAACACACCGCACTGCCCGACCATCTGTCGCAGCTCGGTCGCAGTCGTGCCGGGCAGGTCGCAGTCACTCAGCCGATTTGTGCGAGCGTCTCGTCGGAGACGTCGAAGTTCGCGTAGACGTTCTGCACGTCGTCGCAGTCCTCCAGGACGTCGATCAGCTTGAAGATCTTGCGCGCGCCCTCCTCGTCCAGCGGCACGTTCATGCTGGGGATCAGGGAGGACTCGGCCGACTCGTACTCGATGCCGGCGTCCTGCAGGGCGGTACGAACCCCGATCAGGTCGGTCGGCTCGGAAACCACCTCGTACGCCTCACCGAGGTCGTTGACCTCCTCGGCGCCGGCGTCGAGGACGGCCAGCATCACGTCGTCCTCGGTGGTGCCCTCCTTGGGGACGATCACCACGCCCTTGCGGGAGAACATGTACGACACCGAGCCGGCGTCGGCGAGCGACCCGCCGTTGCGGGTGAGCGCGGTGCGCACCTCGGTCGCCGCGCGGTTGCGGTTGTCGGTGAGGCACTCGATGAGCATGGCCACGCCGTTCGGGCCGTACCCCTCGTACATGATCGTCTGCCAGTCGGCGCCGCCGGCCTCCAGGCCGGAGCCGCGCTTGACGGCGCGGTCGATGTTGTCGTTCGGCACCGAGCTCTTCTTCGCCTTCTGGATGGCGTCGTAGAGCGTGGGGTTACCGGACGGGTCTCCGCCGCCGGTCCGCGCGGCCACCTCGACGTTCTTGATCAGCTTGGCGAACATCTTGCCGCGCTTGGCGTCGATGACGGCCTTCTTGTGCTTGGTCGTCGCCCACTTTGAGTGGCCGGACATCTTCTACCTCCGTCTGTCATTCCACGCCTGCGTCGACTGCCGCACCGATTCCGCGCCTAATCCGGCGATCCGGCGGCCGGTCGGTCCCGCGGGAGATGCCCGCGCCGGGCCACGGCCCTGCCGAACCGCGGCAATCTTACCGAGGTCGGACCCCGGCATGTCACACCCGGGACCCGCCCGGGGCGGCGGCACGGCGCCAGGGCACCCTCAGACCAACGGCCCAGGCGCCCGATCCATGCCCGCTGGCCGGAGTCGGCCGCTCAGGCGGCGCGGACCAGCTCCGCGAAGTACGCGTGCACGCGCAGGTCGCCGGTCAGCTCGGGGTGGAACGAGGTGGCCAGCAGATTGCCCTGCCGTACCGCCACGATCCGGTCGGCGGCCGGGCCGCCGGTCACCGTGCCGATCACCTCGACACCGGCGCCGACCCGCTCGACCCACGGCGCCCGGATGAACACCGCGTGGAACGGCTCGCCTGGCACCCCGTCGATCCGCACCGGCGCCTCGAACGAGTCGACCTGGCGACCGAACGCGTTGCGTCGCACCGTCATCTCGATGCCGGCGAAGCCGCGCTGGTCGGGGCGGCCGTCCAGCACCTCGGAGGCCAGCATGATCATGCCGGCGCAGGACCCGTAGACCGGCATCCCGTCGGCGATCCGCTTGTCGATCGGCTCGCGCAGCTCGAAGATGTCGGCGAGTTTGCTGATCGTGGTGGACTCGCCCCCGGGGATCACCAGGCCGTCTACCGCGTCCAGCTCCCCCGGACGGCGGACCGGGCGGGCGTCCGCACCCACCGCGGTCAGCGCCGCCAGATGCTCGCGGACGTCCCCCTGAAGCGCGAGCACACCGATGGTGGGACTGCCCATGCTCACCAACCCCGTTCGGCCAGGCGGTGCGGCTGCGGGATCTCGTCCACGTTGATGCCGACCATCGCCTCGCCCAGACCACGCGACACCTTCGCCAGCACGTCCGGGTCGTCGTGGAAGGTGGTGGCCTTGACGATCGCGGCGGCCCGCTGGGCCGGGTTGCCGGCCTTGAAGATGCCGGAGCCGACGAACACGCCCTCCGCGCCGAGCTGCATCATCATGGCCGCGTCGGCCGGGGTGGCGATCCCGCCCGCGGTGAACAGCACCACCGGCAGCTTGCCGCTCTCGGCGACCTCCTTGACCAGCTCGTACGGCGCCTGCAGCTCCTTGGCCGCGACGTACAGCTCGTCGGCCGGCAGTGCGGAGAGCCGGCGGATCTCCTGACGGATCTTGCGCATGTGGGTGGTGGCGTTGGAGACGTCACCGGTGCCGGCCTCGCCCTTGGAGCGGATCATCGCCGCGCCCTCGGTGATCCGCCGCAGCGCCTCACCGAGGTTGGTCGCGCCACAGACGAAGGGGACCGTGAACGCCCACTTGTCGATGTGGTTGGCGTAGTCGGCCGGGGTCAGCACCTCGGACTCGTCCACGTAGTCGACGCCCAGCGACTGGAGGATCTGCGCCTCCACGAAGTGCCCGATGCGGGCCTTGGCCATCACCGGGATGGAGACCGCCTCGATGATCCCGTCGATCATGTCGGGGTCGCTCATCCGCGACACGCCGCCCTGCGCGCGGATGTCCGCGGGCACCCGCTCCAGGGCCATCACCGCGACCGCGCCGGCGTCCTCAGCGATCTTGGCCTGTTCGGCGTTGACGACATCCATGATCACGCCACCCTTGAGCATTTCGGCCATGCCGCGCTTCACACGAGCGGTGCCGACGACGGGGGTGGTGCCGGTGGTCGGTGCGGTGTTTTCGGGCACGGGTCATCGCTCCTCGAACGCGCTGTGGGGGTGGCAGCGAAAATGCTACGCGTGGCGCAACGCCGCGCCGACAGCCAATCAGACCCCCGGTGGCCTGCGGTGTGGCACTGCTCACCGGTCCGCCGCGACCGCCGGGTCAGCTCGCGGGCACGTCCGTGGGCACCGTCAGGGTCGGGTCGTCGATGTCGAAGTACCGCGGCCACTCCCGGCCCCGCCCCATCCGCAACAACCGCACCAGCGGGCGGCTGCGCGCCGAACGGGCGTCGCGGACCAGGTCGGTGTGCACCTGCCGGGACAGCGCCAGCCGGCGACTGGCGGCGATGACGGCCCCGCAGTCCGGATCGGCCGGGTCCAGCCGTACCGAGCGCAACTGGCGGGTCAGGTCGTTCTCCGCCGCCTCCCGCTCGTCCGGGTGGGCGTCCAGGGCGATCCGGGCCGCCGCGTACAACTCGACCCCGAAGCGCCGCTCAGCCAGCACGGCGGCCGCCGCCGCCCGGCGCAACAGGTGGGCGTCGAGAGCCCGCGCCGCCAGCTCCGCGCGGCCCTGCAGCCGCTCGACCCGCCCGGCAGTCCAGATGAGGTACGCCGCGACCAGCCCCACGACCACGCTCGCGGCCACCACCCACCACATGTGCGGCATCGTAGTGCTGCTCCGTTTCGCCTCCGATTGGGCGCGGCCCCGCCGGTCCCCCGGTCACCGTCCGCACCATGCGTCACACCGGCTCAGCTCAGCCCCACCCATTCCTGGTCGATGACCCGCCCGTCGGTTGCCTCGATCGCCGCTGCGTATACCTCCATCACGCGGCGGGCAACCACCGGCCAGTCGAAATTCGCCACCACCTGATCACCGCAGGCGCTCAGGGTGGCCCGGCCGGCCGGATCGTCGAGCAACTCGGTCAACGCGTCGCGCAACCCCACCGCATCCCCGGTCGGGAAGAGCCGCCCGGCCCGGCCGCCGTCGAGCACCCGCCGGAACGCGTCCAGGTCACTGGCGACCACCGTCGTACCGGCCGCCAGGGCCTCGGTGAGGATCATGCCGAACGACTCGCCGCCGGTGTTCGGCGCCACGTAGAGGTGCACGCTGCGCAGCATGCGCGCCTTGTCCGGTTCGGTGACCAGGCCGAGGAACGTCACCCGCTCGTGCAGCTCCACCGGGAACTGGTCGTACAGATCGTCGGGGTCGCCCGGGCCGGCGACCAGCAGCCGCAGCCCGGGGCGGCTGTCGGCCAGCGCCACGAACGCATCCCGCAGCACCGGGAAACCCTTGCGGGCCTCGGTGAACCGGCCCAGGAAACCCACCGTGCCGCCGGCACCCGGTGCGCACTCCCCCGGCCAGCCCGGCAGCGGCTCGGCGTCGGCGAACTTGGCCACCGCCACCCCGTTGGGGATCTCCACCGCGCCGCCGTCCATGTGCTCGACCTGGACCTTGCGGGCCAGCGCGCTCACCGCGATGCGGGCGGTAATCCGCTCCAGCACGATCTGGAGTACGCCCTGCGCGGCGGCCAGCACCCGCGAACGGGTCATCGCGGTGTGGAACGTGGCCACCACCGGCCCCCGGGCGGAGAGCACGGCCAGCAGCGACAGGCTCAACGTGAGCGGCTCGTGTACGTGCAACACGTCGAAGTCGCCGTTGGTGATCCACCGCCGCACCCGGGCCGTGGAGACCGGCCCGAACGCGATCCGGGCCACCGAACCGTTGTACGGCAGCGGCACGGCCCGCCCGGCGGACACCACGTACTCCGGCAACGGGGAGTCCTCGTCGGCCGGGGCGAGCACGCTGACCTCGTGGCCGAGGGTGATCAACGCCTCGGCGAGATCCATCACGTGGTTCTGCACGCCGCCGGGGACGTCGAAGGAGTACGGACACACGATGCCGATCCGCATGCGTCAGCGACCCCCGTCCGCGACAGCGGGACACCACCTCACGGCGCCCACCTCGCTCGCGACCGTGGGGCTCCGCCGCGCTGCGCTCCTCGCGCTCACCGTGCCAACCTCGCTCGCGACCGCGGGGCTCCGCTGCGCCGCGTTCCTCGCGCTCACCGTGCCCACCCCCTCTAGGCCCGACCGGAGGACGGCGTGGGCGACCCCGTGCCGCCGGCCGGCGCCCGCTGGTCCAGCCACATCCGCTGCAACATGTGCCAGTCTTCCGGATGGCGGGCGATACCCGCCGCCAGACGGTCGGCGATCAGCTGCGTCAATGATCGGACGCGCTGGTCCAAAGGCCCCACCTCGGGACTCTGAACCGGCAGCGGACCGGCCAGCGACGCGCACGCCGCGTCCGGTTCGTACCACATCGAGGCCACGTAGAGCGGCGCGCCGGTGTGCAGCGCCAACAGGGCCGGACCGGCGGGCATCCGGGTCTTCCCACCGAAGAAATCCACCTCCACGCCCCGGGCGGAGAGGTCACGGTCGGCCAGCAACGGCACCACCGCACCGGCACGGAGGCGGTCCAGCAACACGTCGAACGCCGGCCGCGGTCCCCCGTGGGTCGGCAGGATCTCCATCCCGAGGACCTCTCGGAAGGCCGTGAACCGCTTGTAGACGCCCTCCGGTTTCAGCCGCTCCATGACCGTGGTGATCGGCCAACCGGTGGCCGCCACCCAGGCACCCGCGGCATCCCAGTTGCCGGCGTGCGGCAGCGCCACCACCGCGCCCCGGCCGGCGGCGACGTCGGCGGCGAGCAGGTCGGCGCCGTCGAGCCGGAACCCGGACAGGATCTGCGACCGGCTCAGGGCGGGCAGCCGGAACGCCTCCATCCAGTACCGGGCGTACGAGCGCAGGCCGCGCTTGACGAGATCGTCCAACTCGGCCTCGGGCAGCTCCGGGCCGACCACCCGGCGCAGGTTCGCGCGCAGTCGAGCCGTACCCTTGCCGCCGCCGCGATGGGCGCGGTCCGCGCCCGCCTGGAACGCCGCCGCCACCAACGGCCGGGGTAGCGCGCGGACCACCCGCCACCCGGCGACGTAACCCAGCTCGGTGAGGTTCACGCGACCGGGCCGCCGGTCGCGCGCCGAGGCGCCGTGTGCGCCCGTCCCCTCACGCCTGGCCGTCCGGCTGGAGCTGCTGCGCCTGGCGGTAGACGTGTGCCATCCGCTGCCCCACCGTGAAGATCGACACCGCGGCGAGCAGCCAGAGCGCGATCTCCAGCGCCGGCTTCACGCCCACGCCGGTGAGGATTCCGCCGACGCCGACGATCAGCAGCCGCTCGGTGCGCTCGGCGATGCCCACGTTGCAGGTCATGCCGAGCCCCTCCGCGCGGGCCTTCACGTAGGAGACCAGGCTGCCGGCGGCCAGGCAGACCAGCGCGGCGGCCACCCCGGAGTGGTCACCCTCGGTGGCCAGCCAGTACGCGACCGCGCCGAAGACGGCACTGTCGGCGACCCGGTCCATGCTCGAGTCGAGGAACGCCCCGAACCTGGTGGAGCCGCCGCTCATCCGGGCCATCGTCCCGTCGAGCAGGTCGGTGAGCGCGAAAACGGTCACAATCAACGCGCCCGCGAGCAGGTGGCCGCGAGCACCGAAGCCGAGCGCGCCGACGAGCACACCAACGGTGCCCGCGACGGTGACGGCATTGGGGGTGACGCCCGCGCGCAGAAGGGCACGGGCAATCGGCTCGACGACGCGGGTCATCCCCGCGCGGGCCGACACTTGGAAGATCTTCGCCATGGCGGTCCCCACGATAACGGTCTGCCCAGGTCCGGCGATACGGCCGCCCCTCCGACCCGCCCGGGGCAGGCTTGTGCCTACCCGACAACGGGTGTGAGATCGAGCCGGGTGGGTGAGCCAGCTCACCCACCCGCCCGTTGAGTTCTCGCTGTGCAGCAGACCACCGGAGGATATCGCCGCGCACTCGCCCCGGGCCGCACCCCGTCGCGCGGCGGTCGCCACCCACCACCGGCTGAGGGAGGTGCGCCCCATGGCGCAGAAAAATCAGGAAAAGGGGTCCACCGGCGGCACGCCGGTGGTGACCGAACCCGACCGGGTACGCAACGTGGTGCTCGTCGGGCACTCCGGAGCGGGCAAGACCACCCTGGTCGAGGCGCTGCTCGCCGCCACCGGCACCATCGGCCGGGCGGGCAGCGTGGTCGACGGCACCACCGTCGGCGACCACGACCCGGCAGCGGTACGCCAGCAGCGCTCCGTGAGCCTGTCCTGCGCGCCCCTGCTGCACAACGGCATCAAGGTCAACCTGCTGGACACCCCCGGGTACGCCGACTTCGTCGGCGAACTGCGCGCCGGGCTGCGGGCCGCCGACGCCGCGCTGTTCGTCGTGTCCGCCGCCGGTGGCATGGACGCGGCCACCGTGGCCCTGTGGGAGGAGTGCGCGGCGGTCGACATGCCCCGCGCCGTCGCGGTGGCCCGACTGGACCAGCCCCGCGCCGACTTCGACGAGACCGTGGCGCTGTGCCAGCGGGTCTTCGGCGACAACGTCATGCCCCTGTACCTGCCGATGCTCGGCGACGACGGCGTCTCCACCGAAGGTCTGCTCGGCCTGGTCACCCGCCGCGTCTTCGACTACACCGCCGGGCTCCCCGCCGACGTGCGCGACCCCGACCCGGAGCACCAGCCCGCCATCGACGAGTCCCGCAACGAGCTGATCGAGGGAATCATCGCCGAGAGCGAGGACGAGACCCTCATGGATCGCTACCTCGACGGCGAGGAGATCAGCACCGACGTGCTCATCGACGACCTGGAGAAGGCCGTCGCCCGCGGCCACTTCTACCCCGTCGTACCGGTCTGCGCCGAGACCGGCGTCGGCCTGGACGCGCTGCTGGAGGTGCTGACCGCCGCGTTCCCGTCGCCGCTGGAACACGAACTGCCGGCGGTCACCGGTGTGGACGGCTCACCCCGGCCCCCGCTGACCTGCGACCCGGACGGGCCGCTCGTCGCCGAGGTGGTCAAGACCACCGTCGACCGGCACGTCGGCCGGGTCTCACTGGTCCGGGTCTTCTCCGGCACGCTGCGCCCCGACCAGACCGTACACATCTGCGGGCACGGCATGGCCGAGCGCGGTCACCCCGACCACGACGCCGACGAGCGGGTCGGGCACCTCTACACCCCGCTGGGCGCCACCCTGCGCGAGGTGTCGCTCTGCGTCGCCGGCGACATCTGCGCGATCACCAAATCGGGCAGCGCCGAGACCGGCGACACCGTCTCCGCCAAGGACGACCCGCTGCTGATCGCACCGTGGGAGATGCCGGAGCCTCTGCTGCCGGTCGCGATCGTCGCCCACAGCCGCGCCGACGAGGACGCGCTCGCCCGCAACCTCGCCCGACTCGTCGCCGGCGACCCCACCCTGCGACTCGAACGCAACTCGGAAACCCACCAGCTGGTGCTCTGGTGCATGGGCGAAGCCCACGCCGACGTGGTACTCGACCGGCTCCGCGCCGGCGGTGTCGAACTGGACACCGAACCGGTCAAGGTGTCACTGCGCGAGACCCTCACCGCCCCCGCGAAGGGCCACGGCCGGCACGTCAAGCAGTCCGGCGGCCACGGCCAGTACGCGGTCTGCGACATCGAGGTCGAGCCGCTGCCCCGCGGCGGCGGCTTCGAATTCGTCGACCGGGTCGTCGGCGGCGCCGTGCCGCACAACTACATCCCGTCGGTGGAGAAGGGCGTCCGCGCCCAACTGGAACGCGGCCTGGTCGCCGGCCACCCCGTGGTCGACCTGCGGGTCACCCTCGTCGACGGAAAGGCGCACAGCGTCGACTCGTCCGACGCCGCCTTCCAGACCGCCGGCGCGCTCGCGCTACGCGACGCCGCCGAACGCGGCCAACCGGCACTGCTGGAGCCGATCGACGAGGTCACCATCCGAATCGCGGACGGCTCGGTAGGCACCGTGATGGGCGACCTGTCCGGCCGGCGCGGCCGGGTGCTCGGCACCGAACCCGACCCGGACACCGAGGGTCGCACCCTCGTCCGCGCCGAGGTGCCGGCCATCGAACTGCTCCGGTACGCCGTCGAGCTGCGCTCGATGACCGCCGGCACCGGCACCTTCCGCCGCCACTTCGTCCGCCACGACCCCATGCCCACCCACCTGGCCGACCAGGCCCGCAAAGAACAACTCCCCTAAATCCCACAGCCCCGCCCGCAACCCCGGCTCGGCCCGGCGCGGGTCGGGTCGGGTGAAGCACGCGTCGATCATGGAATCGTGGTGGGCGGAATGTTCATCTGAGCCCTATTTGTGAGGCACCACAACTCCATGATCGACGCGGACGGGCGTAGGGCGCGGGCGGGCTTGCGGCGGGTTGGGTTACGGGTGGGTCAGGGGGTGGGTGGGGCGCGGCCAGTGGGGGCGGTCGGCGTCGCGCAGGGCTGCGGTGCGCAGGGCGGCGAGTTGACGTTCCACCTCGACGAACTGGTCCGCCGGCAGCGGGCCGCGGTGAAGAGCGGCGGCATTCTCCTCGACCTGGGCGACAGTACGGCAGCCCGGGATCGGGATGGTGCGCCCGCTGCGCGCCCAGATCCAGCCCAACGCTCCCTGGGCGAGGGTGCGCCCGTCGGCGGTGAGCGCGGCGCGGACCGCGCCGACGCGGCGCAGCCACTCGGGTGCCGGTCGGCCACCACGGAACCACTCCAGCCAGCCCGGCGCCAGCCCGCGTACGTCGTCTCGGGGAAGCGTCGACGCGGCCGTGTACTTGCCGGTGAGCAGGCCCATCCCGAGTGGCCCCCGGTTGATGCTGGCCAGGTCGTACTTGTCGCAGACCGCGAGCAGGTCGGGGGCGTCGCGGAGCACCGACAGGGTGTGCTGCACGGCGGTGGCGCCGGTCGCGCCGTGCCCGAACGCGGTGGCCCGGTCGGGGCGGTCGGTGCTCCAGCCGTACGCCCGGATGAGGCCCTCGGTGATCAGGTCCTCGCAGGTGCCGACCAGCGCTTGCGCCCGGGGGACCGACAGGTCGGCGAGGTGCAGCTGGTAGAGGTCGATGTGGTCGGTGTCCAGCCGGCGCAGCGAGTCGGTCACGGCACGCCGCAGGTACGCGGGTGACGCGTCCTCCCCGGTGGCCTGGCGGCTCGTCTCGTCGAACGTGTACCCCCACTTGGTGGCGATCACGGCCTCGTCGCGGCGGCCGGCGAGGGCACGGCCGAGCACCCGCTCGCCGTGCCCGGCACCGTACGTGTCGGCGGTGTCGAACAGGGTCACGCCCATGTCGAGCGCTCGGCGTACGGCCCGTACCGACTCGTCGTCGTCGACCGCGCCCCACCCGAGCGGCTGGGTCCCCTCCGCCCAGGGGCCACCGATCGCCCAGCACCCCATGCCGAGGGCGCTGACCTCGATGCCGCTGCGCCCCAACGTCCGTGTCGTGACTGCCATCGGCCGATCGTGCCACCTTCACGGGGTTGGGGCGTAGCAACTCCCGGGGGCGGAAACGCGGGTGCCCGTGAGCGGTCACGGTGCGGCATGATCGGCGGCATGCGACGGCTGGGTGTGGACATCGGCGGCGTGATCATCGAGTCGGCCGACGAGGACGCCGACACGTCCTTCTTCGGCGCGCACTACCTGCGCACGCCGGCCGTCGACGGCGCGTTCGACGCGCTCGCGGCGCTCGGTCCGGCCTTCGACGAGGTGCACCTGGTCTCGAAGTGCGGCGAGGCCACCGAACAGCGGACCAGGGAGTGGCTCGCCCACCACGACTTCGCGGCCCGCACCGGCATCCCGGTCGAGCGGGTGCACTTCTGCCGCACCCGGCCGGACAAGGCGCCGATCGCCCGGCGACTCGGCTTGACCCACTTCGTGGACGACAAGTTGGAGGTGCTCGGCTACCTCGAATCGGTGCCGCACCGCTACCTGTTCCGGCCCCGTCCGGCGCAGGTCGCCACGTACGCCGCGGTGCTTCCACGCGTACACCGGGTGGAGAGCTGGCCGGAGCTGACCCCACTGCTGCTCGCCGACTGACGCCGACCGGCGCGGACGCCGCGCGGGCCGGGCCCGCGGGTCAGGACGGCCAGGCGCGGGCGAGCAGGTCGCGGGTATCGTGCAGTAGCTGCGGCAGAACCTTGGTGCGGCCGATCACCGGCATGAAGTTCGCGTCGCCGCCCCAGCGAGGCACGACGTGCTGGTGCAGGTGCGCGGCGATGCCTGCGCCGGCGACTCCGCCCTGGTTCATGCCCAGGTTGAAGCCGTGCGCGTTGCTCACCTTGCGGATCACCCGCATGGCGTTCTGGGTGTACGAGGCCAGTTCGATGGTCTCCGGCACGTCCAGGTCGGTGTAGTCGGCCACGTGGCGGTACGGGCAGACGAGCAGGTGGCCCGGGTTGTACGGGTAGAGGTTGAGCACCACGAACACGTGCTCGCCGCGGGCCACCACGAGGCTCTCCTCCGGAGGCAGGCCCGGAGCGAGGCAGAACGGGCAGCCGGTGGGCTTCTCGTAGCCGCCCTCGGGCCGGTCCTCCCCGGAGATGTAGGTCATCCGGTGCGGCGTCCAGAGCCGCTCCAGGCCGTCGGCCATGCCACCGCTGTCCGTGTCCCGATGTGCCCCAGTCACGAGCCGATCCTACGGAGCCGCCCGGGCGGGCCGCGACTCCGCCGTCGGGAAACTCCTAGCTACACGTGTTGATGGATTGCTGGTGGACCACGAAAATTGCGGTGGACGGCGACATGATCCGACGGCTCGGCACGTTTCCTCGCGGCACGCCTGCGGCGACGTTCCCATCACGATCAGCAGCAGCTTCCGCAGCTACGCCTGCAGCAGCGCGGTCGGCGGGGCGTCGAACAGTCGGCACCTGCACGGCGCCGCGTGGACCTGATCGGATCCCATCGTTGCGCCGGCTGGCCCAGCAGGCCCGCAACCACGGCTTCGGGCAGTTCCTCGGCTCTGACCGTGAACCTACGGAAGAGCCCTCTCGTTGTATTGCTGTAAGCCTCACCAGCAGCATCGGTAGTCGCGATGACTATTCGCCGAGGAGTTGTAGTGCCCGAAAACAAATTTTCCGAATCGCAGCCCGCCGTCCCGCGGACGAACTTGCCGCAGTCGGCGAGGGCGCAGCGACAGCAGTCGCTGACAGCGCCGGAGTGGGAGTGGATGAGGCGGGGGTCGTACCCGGAGCCGCCGCCGCACCAAGATCCGGCTCCGAGCCAGCGCCCCCGGGAGCTGGCGGCGGGGCAGCCAAACGGGGAGCGGCAACCGCCGCCGCCGCAGCGACAGCAGTCGCTGCCAGAGCCGGAGTGGGAGTGGAGGAGGCGGGGGTCGTACCCGGAGCCGCCGCCGCACCAAGATCCGGCTCTGAGCCAGCGCCTCCGGGAGCTGCCGCCGGAGCAGCCGCTAACGGTGTGGGACCGGGAGCCGCCGCAGCCAAACGGGGAGCGGCAACCGCAGCCGCCGCAGGCGCAGCCACGGCAGTCGCAGTGGCAGTCGCTGCAGACGCTGTCGGGGCAGCGGCAGCAGCCAGTGCGGGGGCGGACGGCGCCGCCGCCGCCGCCGACGCTGCCGCCGCCGCCGCCGCCGCCGACGCCGACGCTGCCGACGCCGCCGCTGACGCCGCCGCTGCGTCAGGCTGCTGCGGCCATGCGTTCGCCCGCCCTAAGAGGGAGGCCGCAACCGGATCAGCGCGGGTTTGGAGGGGAGAGTTCGGGGCGGTACCCGACGAGTTCCGCGCCCCAGCTGGGGGGTAGCGGGTACGCCAAGGGCCCTGGTGCAGCTCCTGGGCGCTGATCCTTCAGGGGTCAGGTCCAGGCGTTGGATCGCCGAGGTACAAGCCGCAGGCGCAGTCGATAGCCCCTTCCGGGGTGCCGACGGGTTGGCCCCTGGGTAGGACGGAGTTTCGTAGCGGTCGTGGCTGGCGAGTTGGCAGTTGTTCGCCCAGGCCGGCCGCGGCTCAGACGTGCCGTCGTCTGCGGATCGTACGGTCCGAACACTGTGGGGTGGCTGCCCGTTGGTAGCCCGATCCGTGGACCAGAGCGGCGAACTGGACGAAGACCGGTTCGAGCAACGACGACGAGGTGGTGGCCTCCCGCGCCGGGGAGGCCACCACCTCCTGGTTCGCACGATCTTGCCGGGCGCGACGGCCCGCGGGCCGCGCGGGCACTTCCGCGCTACTCCGCGGCGGCCGAGGGGCCGATGTTGGTCCGGGTGGTCACCACGTCGAGGACGTGGGTCACCGCCTCAGCGATCGGGACTCCGTTGCGCTGGGAGCCGTCGCGGTAGCGGAAGGAGACCGTGCCGGCGGCCACGTCGTCGTCGCCGGCGATCACCATGAACGGGATCTTCTGCTGCTGGGCGGTGCGGATCTTCTTCTGCATCCGGTCGTCCCCCGCGTCCACCTGCGCGCGGATGCCCTCGGCGCGCAGCGCCGCGACGAAACCGTGCAGGTAGTCGGTGTGGTCCTCGCGGATCGGGATGCCGACCACCTGCACCGGCGCCAGCCAGGCCGGGAAGGCGCCCGCGTAGTGCTCGGTGAGCACCCCGAAGAACCGCTCGATCGACCCGAACAGCGCCCGGTGGATCATGACGGGTCGCTGCCGGGTGCCGTCGGCGGCCTGGTACTCCAGACCGAACCGCTCCGGCTGGTTGAAGTCGACCTGGAGGGTGGACAACTGCCACGTCCGGCCGATCGCGTCGCGCGCCTGCACGGAGATCTTCGGCCCGTAGAACGCCGCGCCGCCCGGGTCGGGCACCAGGTCCAGGCCGGAGGTCTCGGCGGCGGTCCGCAGCGCCTCGGTCGCCTCGGCCCAGTCCTCGTCCGCGCCGATGAACTTGGGCGAGTCGTCGCGGGTCGACAGCTCCAGGTAGAAGTCGTCCAGGCCGTAGTCGCGCAGCAGGTCCAGCACGAAGCTGAGCAGCGTGGTCAGCTCGCCGGCCATCTGCTCGCGGGTGCAGTAGATGTGCGAGTCGTCCTGGGTCAGGCCCCGGACCCGGGTCAGGCCGTGCACCACGCCGGACTTCTCGTACCGGTAGACCGTGCCGAACTCGAACATCCGCAGCGGCAGCTCCCGGTACGACCGCCCGCGCGCCCGGAAGATCAGGTTGTGCATCGGGCAGTTCATGGCCTTGAGGTAGTAGTCCGCGCCCTCCAGCTGCATGGGCGGGAACATGGTGTCCGCGTAGTACGGCAGATGACCGGAGGTCTGGAACAGCTGCGCCTTGGTGATGTGCGGGCTGTTGACGAACTCGTACCCCGCCTCCTCGTGCCGCCGCCGCGAGTAGTGCTCCATCTCCCGGCGGATGATGCCGCCCTTGGGGTGGAACACCGCCAGGCCGGAGCCGATCTCGTCGGGGAAGCTGAACAGGTCCAGGTCCGCACCGAGCTTGCGGTGGTCGCGCCGGGCGGCCTCCTCCAACAGCTTCAGGTACGCCTTGAGCTCGTCGCGGGTCGGCCACGCGGTGCCGTACACCCGCTGCAGTTGGGGGTTCTTCTCCGACCCGCGCCAGTACGCGGCGGCCGAGCGCATCAGCTTGAACGCGCCGATCAGCCGGGTGGTCGGCAGGTGCGGGCCACGGCACAGGTCCGACCAGCAGACCTTGTCCTCCTTGGCGTCGAGGTTGTCGTAGATGGTCAGCTCGCCGCCGCCGACCTCCATCACCTCGTCGGTGTCCAGGCCCTCGCCCTTGACCTCGATCAACTCCAGCTTGAACGGCTCGTCGGCCAGCTCGGCGCGCGCCTCGTCCAGGCTGCCGAAACGGCGACGGCGGAACCGCTGCCCGCTCTTGATGATCTCCTGCATGCGCTTCTCGAGCTTGCTCAGGTCGTCGGGCTGGAACGGCTTGTCGACGTCGAAGTCGTAGTAGAAGCCGTTCTCGATCGGCGGACCGATGCCCAGCTTGGCCTCGGGGAAGACGTCCTGCACGGCCTGCGCCAGCACGTGCGCGGTGGAGTGGCGCAGCACGTTGAGCCCGTCGGGCGAGTCCAGACTGACCGGCTCGACGACGGTCTCCTCGGTCGGCGTCCAGTCCAGGTCGCGCAGCTGACCCTGCGGGTCGCGGACCACGACGATCGCCTTGGGGCCGTTCGCGGGCAGTCCGGCCGCGGCCACCGCGTCGGCCGCCGTGGTCCCGGCGGCGACGACGACGGGGTCGGCCACGGCGGGGGTACGGGGTGCGGACACGGTGACTCCTCCAAGCGGTACGAAACGGTGCCGATCCTCGGCTCCTGCCGATGCTATCGGTCGCCCCGCCGCCGATCGGGAACGGCACCTTCCCAACGACCGACGTTGAACCTTTCGCGCCTCGCAGCCGAACTAGAAGGTGTGGCCGGAAACCGGTGCCGGCCGCGTCGACACGGATGGGGGCACGAGATGGCGAGCACGTACGGCGGTGGCCGCCGGCGGCGGATCGTGGCGGCGACCGCGTTGACGGCCGCTGGGCTGCTGCTCTGGCCCGCGACGGCGTACGCGGCGGACGTGACGACCACCCCGACCGAGGCCCGGCAGGGCGACGCCGTACGGCTGGAGTTCAGCGTGCCGGAGGAGCGGGCCGGGACGAGGACCACGCAGGTCGAGGTCCGGTTGCCGGCCGACGCGCCGGTCGCCGAGGTCTACCCGATGTCGGTGGACGGCTGGGCGCCCCGGATCAGCTCGCGCACCCTGGACAAGCCGGTGGCCGGCATCCACTCCTCCGGGGTGAGCACAGTGACCACCGCGGTGACCTGGGTCCGCGTCGGTGCGGGCGCGCCCGGCCCGGCCCGGCTGGCGCTGTCCATGGGGCCGCTGCCGCAGGCCGAGAAGCTCACCTTCGAGGTCGTCCAGACGTACGCCGACGGCACCGTGGTCCGCTGGGCGGACCCGGGCGGCGCGCACCGGGCCCCGGTGCTCACCCTGCTGCCGGCGGCGGCCGGTGCGCCCGGCCCGGCGGCGCACGGCGGCGGGCACGGCGGCCCGGCGGCCGGTGCGGCGCCCGACGCCGTGGGTGATGCCGGTGCCGCGCAGGCGGACGGCGCTAACGGGGAGTCCGGCAGCGCCGACGCGATGCTCGCCGCCGGGCTGCTGGCCGGCCTGGGCGGCGGCGCGGCGATCGGCTGGCTGGTCAGCCGGTGGCGCCGACGCGACCCGGCCGAGGACGCCGCCCTCGCCGAGGTGACCGGCGACCCGGCCAAGGACACAGCGCCCGCCGAGGTGACCGGTGACCCGGCCGAGGACACAGTGCCGGGCGAAGTGAATGCCAACCCGCACAAGCCCACGACGCCCGCCGAGGTGACCAGCAACGCCGACGAGCGGGCGACCCCCGCCGACCCGACGCCCGCCGACCCGGCGCCCGCCGACCCGGCGCCCGCCGACCCGGCGCCCGCCGTTTCCGCGGCGGCTCGGTGATCCACTCGGGTTCCTGGAAACCGCGGCATCCCCGCCCCAGCCGGACAGCCCGGTGTCCAGGAACCCGAGTCGATCATGCCCAGCGCCGCCGCCAGGACAGGGCCGCTGCGGTCAGAGCCGCCAGGGCCGGGCCGCAGCCAGGGCCGGGCCGCCGCCAGGGCCGGGCCGCCAGGGCCGCCGCGGTCAGGGGGCCCAGGTGGGTAGCGGCTCGCGGGCGGCCAGCCACGACTCGGGCACGCCGCCCGGAGTTCCGACGCCGGTGTACGCCGCCACCACCGCCCCCGCGATGGCGGCCGTGGTGTCCACGTCCCCACCGGCCCGCACGCACGTCCGGATCGCCGCCGGATAGTCGTCGAGGTGGGTGGCGGCGACCCAGAGGGTGAACCCGACGGTGTCCTGGGCGGTCACCCGGGAGCCGTTGCCGAGCGCCGCCACCACGTGCGGCAGCGGTCGGCCGAGCAGTCCGGCTGCCCGGGTCACCCCGCGGTGCACCTCGGTGCCCGGGTCGACCGCGGCGGCGATCCCGGCGAGCAGCCGCTCGGGGGCGGGCCGGTGCCCGTCGAGGCGGGCACGGGCGGCCAGCGCGGCGGCGACCGCCACGGCGACCGCGCCGGCGATTCCCTCCGGGTGCGCGTGGGTCACCTCGGCCGACGCGCGGGCCTGCGCGGCGGCGCGGCCGGTCGAGTCGGCGAAGTAGGCGCCCAGGGGGCCCACCCGCATCGCCGCGCCGTTGCCGCACGAGCCCTGGCCGTCGAAGGCGGACGCGGCGGCCAACGGCCACGGCGTTCCGGTACGGATCAGCCGCAGGATCATCATCGCGCCGGCGCCGTAGCCCCGCTGCGGGGCGCAGCGCTCGGCGAAGGCCAGCGCCAGCCGGTCCCGGTCGATGCCGCCGGACTCGGCCAGCTCGGCGAGGACCGAGCAGGCCATCTCGGTGTCGTCGGTCCACTCCCAGGGTGCCGGGGGCAGCGCGTCCGCGTCGAGATCGGCCGGGGGCGCGCCGGGCAGGAAGTACCGCGCGCCGAGCGCGTCGCCGGTGGAGAGGCCGGCGAGGCTGTCCCGGGCGAGCGCCAGGCGGGCATCGACGAACAGGGTGAACGACATCGTCGTTCCAGCTTGCCCGCTTCCCAGGTACGTCGCAACGCGATCAACTTGCCAGGCCAAGTACGGTCTTGTCGTGGCCTCCGTGCTCCTGGTCGAAGACGATCACGTCGTACGCGGCGCGATGCTGCGGTCCCTCACCGACCGAGGGCACGCCGTGCACGCCGTGGGTACGGCGCTGGACGCCCTGCGCCGGGTCGCCGCGGAGACACCCGACCTGGTGGTGTTGGACCTGGGTCTGCCCGACCTGGACGGCTCGGATGCGCTGCGGATGCTGCGCGGCATCACCGATGTGCCGATCATCATCGCCACCGCCCGTGACGACGAGCAGTCGGTGGTGAAGCTGCTGCGCGCCGGCGCCGACGACTACATGGTGAAGCCGTTCACCGGCGCGCACCTGGACGCGCGGATCACCACCGTGCTGCGGCGGGCCGGGCGGGCGAGCCGTACGGTGCAGCCCGCGGTGCACGTCGTCGGCGGTCTACGGGTGGACGTCGGTGAGCGCAGCGCACAGCTCGACGGGGAGCCGCTGGCGCTGACCCGCAAGGAATTCGACCTGCTGGCGTATCTCGCCGCACGACCCGGGCGGGTAGTGTCCCGCCGGGAGCTCTTGGAGGAGGTATGGCGTCAGCCATCGGTCGGCGAGGATCAGACCATCGACGTTCACCTGTACTGGCTGCGCCGAAAGATGGGCGAGTCCGCGGCGAAGCCACGCTACCTGCGCACCGTGCGGGGGGTCGGGTTCCGGCTGGTGGCGCCGGACTGAGGTCGGCGCTGGCCCTGCTCACGGCCGGCATGTGCAGTCTCGTCGCGCTCGCCTTCCTGATCCCCCTGGGGCTCAGCCTGCGTGAGCAGAGCCGCCAGGAGGCGATCGCCGAGGCGGCCCGACGCAGCGCGCTGGTGACCGGTGCGCTGGCGGTGAGCATCGACCCGGCGGTCGTCGAGCGGGCCGTGGTGGCCAGCGCCGAGGGCGCGCCGACCCGGCCGGTGGTGCACGGGTTGGGGCTGGACGAGTCCGCTGGCCGGGCCGACGGCACCGACCTGGACCAGGCCCGCGCCGACCGGCGTTCGCTGGTCGCCGACGTCGACGGCGGGGTGGTCCGGCTCGACCCGGTGGTGCTGGGTGACCGGACGGCGGTGGTCGAGGTGTTCGTGCCCGACTCGACGCTGGACGAGGGTGCCGGCGGCACCTGGCTGTTGTTGTTCGCGGTGGGTGCGGCG
Organism: Micromonospora sp. WMMD710; assembly: GCF_029626045.1. Lineage (NCBI taxonomy): Bacteria > Bacillati > Actinomycetota > Actinomycetes > Micromonosporales > Micromonosporaceae > Micromonospora > Micromonospora sp. WMMD710. The sequence continues at coordinate 2,818,294 of NZ_JARUBD010000001.1, forward strand.
ATGGCCGGCGCGGCGGTGCTGGTGGTCGACCGGGTCGCCGCCCGTGCGGTGGACTCGACCCGTGGGCTGGTGAAGGCCGCCCTGTCGATCGGCGACGGCGACCTCGGGGTACGCGTGGAGCCGACCGGCCCACGGGAGCTGGCCGAGGCCGGGCACGCCTTCAACCGGATGGCCGACCGGCTGGACGCGGCGCGCACCGACGAGCGGGAGCTGGTGGCCGACCTGTCGCACCGGCTGCGTACCCCGTTGACCGTGCTGCGGCTGGACGCGGAGGCGTTGGAGTCCGACGACACGAGCGTGGGTTCGTTCTCCGAGGCCGAGCTGGACCGGCGGCGCGGGATCCGGCGGATCCGGCAGGCGATCGTCACCCTGGAGGGTGAGATCGACGTGCTGATCAAGACCACCCGCAAGGCGGTGGCGCACGAGGCCGGGCCGGCGATGTGCGACGTCAGCGAGGTGGTCCGGGACCGGATGGTGTTCTGGGCGGCCCTGGCCGGTGACCAGAACCGGCCGCAGCGGGTGACCGGCGCGCAGCTGCGTATTCCGGCGCCGGTGCCGCGCGCCGAGCTGGCCGCCGCGCTGGACGCGGTGATCGGCAACGTGTTCCGCTACACGCCGCAGGGCACCGCGTTCGAGGTGGCGGTGTCCCGCCGCGACGGGTACGTGGCGATCCGGATCGACGATGCCGGCCCCGGCATCGCCAACCCGGACCGCGCGCTGCGGCGGGGGGCCAGCGACCAGGGTTCGACCGGGCTCGGGCTGGACATCGCCAAACGGGTGGCGTTGCAGGCCAACGGATCGGTGAGCATCGACCGGGCCCGCCTCGGCGGGGCGAGCGTGGTGATGCTGCTCGCCGACCCGGAGGCGACACCACGGCAGGTCAGCCGCTTCGGCCTGGTGGGTCGGATGGCGCGGGACGTTCGGGAGCAGAAGGCCAGTGGCCGACGCTGGCCCCGGCAGCGCCCCACCGACGGCTGAACCCCCGGGCTGTGCCCCGGCGCAAGTCTTCCTTAGATCGCGGTTAACGACCGAGGTGGATCAGCCGCGAGCTGACAGGATCAACGCACGAACCCACCAGTTCCACCGACCACCGCACCGTGCACCCACCGGTCGGTGGAGCCGCGCGCGCGGCGGGAGTCACAGGTCCCCCCACACCCATGCTCCCGCCGCGCGCCCTGCTCCCTCGACCCGCTCAGCCGGCGGTGGTGAGGTACGCGTCGATCTCGTCGGTGATCCGCTGCTTACCGGCCGGGTCCAGGAAGGACGCGGTCACCGCGTTGCGGGCCAGCCCGGCCAGCCCCTGCGGGCCCGCGCCGAGCAGCCGGGCCGCCACCGCGTACTCGTCGTTGAGGGTGGTGCCGAACATCGGCGGGTCGTCGGAGTTGATGGTGACCAGCAGGCCGGCCTCGACGAGTCGGGGCAGCGGGTGCTCGTCGAGGCTGGCCACGGCCCGGGTCCGCACGTTGGAGGTCGGGCAGATCTCCATCCCGATCTGCCGCTCCGCGAGGTACGCGAGCAGCTCCGGATCCTGGGCGGCGGAGATGCCGTGGCCGATCCGCTCGGCGCCCAGCTCGCGCAGCGCGTCCCAGACGGTCTGCGGGCCGGTGGTCTCCCCGGCGTGCGGCACCGAGCGCAGGCCGGCCGCCCTGGCCTGGTCGAAGTAGGGCCGGAACTGCGGCCGGGGTACGCCGATCTCCGGGCCGCCCAGTCCGAAGCTGATCAGCCCGTCCGGGCGCTCCTCCAGCGCGATGCGCAGCGTCTCCTCGGCCGCCGGCAGGCCGGCCTCGCCGGGGATGTCGAAGCACCAGCGCAGCTCGATGCCGAAGTCGTCCAGGGCGCGCTTGCGGGCGTCCTCGATCGCCTCGCAGAACGCCGGTGCGGGGATGCCCCGACGCACGTGCGAGTACGGGGTGATGGTCAGCTCCGCGTACCGGACCTGCTGGCGGGCCAGCTCCCGGGCGACCTCGTGGGTGAGGATCCAGACGTCGTCGGGGTCGCGGATGAGGTCGACGACGCTGAGGTAGACCTCGATGAAGTGCGCGAAGTCGCGGAACTCGAAGTAGTCGACGAGCGCCGCCGGGTCGGCCGGCACCGGGGTGCGGCCCTCGTGCCGGGCGGCCAGCTCGGCGACGATGCGGGGCGAGGCGGAGCCGACGTGGTGCACGTGCAGCTCCACCTTGGGCAGGCCGGCGATGAAGGTGGGCAGGTCGGTCACAGATTCTCCTCGGCACGGTCGCCGGTGTGCGCGACGACGAAGACGCGGCGGAACGGGAAGTACACCTGACCCTGCCGTACCGGGTAGGCGGCGGTGAGCCGTACCCCCAGCTCGGCGCGGAAGGCCGACCAGCCGGCGGCGTCCAGCGCGGCCCGGACCGGGCGCAGCGCGGTGCCCTCCATCCAGGCCAGCACCGGGTGGTCGGCGGCAGGCGGGGCCGGCAGCAGGTGCACGTAGGTAGTCTCCCAGGCGTCCACGGAGCAGCCGGCGGCGGTCAGGAGCGCGGCGTAGTCGGCCGGGTCGTCGACCGGGTCGGCGCGCTGCAGCGGGGCCAGCTCGGCGCGCCAGGCGGGGAGGTCGGCGACCTCGCGCAGCGCCCGGTGGGAGGGGGCGTCGAAGTTGCCGGGGACCTGCATGGCGAGCCACGCGCCGGAGGGTAGCTCGGCGGCCCAGCGGCGGAGCAGCTCCTGATGGCCGGGCACCCACTGGAGCACGGCATTGGTGAGCAGCACGTCCTCGTCGCCGGCCGGCCGCCAGTCGCGCACGTCGGCGACGGCGAAGTCGACCGGGGTGTCCAGGGCGGCGGCCCGGTCGATCATCTCGGGCGAGGAGTCGAGGCCGATCACCCGGCTCGCCGGCCAGCGCTCGGCGAGGGTGGCGGTGAGCTGGCCGGGGCCGCAGCCGAGGTCGACGACGCTGCGGGGTCGTTCGGCCGGGATCCGGGCGACCAGGTCGTGAAACGGTCGGGAGCGCTCGTCCGCGTAGCGCAGGTACGTCGTCGGATCCCACATCGTCGCCTCCCAAACCGTACGTCCGTCTTGCTTAAGGTACGGCTCACGTGGCAGCCCGGCAAGGTGATGTCTAGGCTCGGGGAATGGAACAGCGCAGCTTCAACCGGCTCGGCCGGACCGTCGGAGTGGTCGGCCTGGGCGCCTGGCAGCTCGGCGCCGACTGGGGCACCGTCAGCGAGGCCGACGCGATGGCGGTGCTCAGCGCCGCCGTCGACGCCGGAGTCACCTTCCTCGACACCGCCGACGTGTACGGCGACGGCCGCAGCGAGCAGCTCATCGGCCGTTTCCTGCGCTCCCGCCCGGACGCCGGACTGACCGTCGCCACCAAGATGGGCCGCCGCGTCGAACAGCGGCCGGAGGCGTACACCCTGGCCAACTTCCGGCAGTGGACCGACCGGTCCCGGGCCAACCTCGGGATGGACACACTGGACCTGGTCCAGCTGCACTGCCCGCCCACCGCCGTCTTCGCCTCCGACGAGGTCTTCGACGCCCTGGACACCCTCGTCGCCGAGAAGGCCATCGCCGGGTACGGGGTCAGCGTCGAGACCTGCGACCAGGCGCTCACCGCCATCGCCCGACCGGGCGTGGCCAGCGTCCAGATCATTCTGAACGCGGTGCGCCACAAGCCGCTGGAGCGTGTCCTGCCGGCGGCCTCGGCGGCCGGGGTCGGCATCATCGCCCGGGTGCCGTTGGCCAGCGGCCTGCTCTCCGGCCGCTACGACGAGCACACCGAGTTCCCCGCCGACGACCACCGCAACTACAACCGGCACGGTGCGGCGTTCGACGTGGGCGAGACGTTCTCCGGCGTCGACTACGACCGGGGCCTGGCCGCCGTACGCCGGCTCGCGCCGCTGGTCGACGCGGACCGCACGATGGCGCAGTTCGCCCTCCGCTGGGTGCTGGACCAGGCCGGGGTCACCGTCGTCATCCCCGGCGCCCGCGACGCCGACCAGGCGCGACGCAACGCCGCCACGGCGGCCCAGTCGCCGCTCACACCCGCTCAACTGGCCGGGGTACGCGAGGTCTACGACGAGCTGATCCGCCCGCAGGTGCACGACCGGTGGTGACGCGATGAGGGGTTGGCTGACGCTCACCCTCGGCCTGCTGGCGGTCGTGATCGGTGCGGTGTGGACGGTGCAGGGTCTCGGCTACGTCAGCGGCAGCGTGATGACCGACGAGCGGCTCTGGGCGCTGCTCGGCCCGGCCGTGGCGCTGGCCGGGTTCGTGGTGATCTGGCTCGGCCTGCGGTCACGCCGTCGAGGCTGACGTCGCGCCGTCGAGGCTGACCTGGGCCGGCGGGCTCGGCGAGCGCGACCGGTGAGGGCTCGTTCGGTGCCTGTCGAGCTGCCCCGGATGTGGGGCACCGGCGGCGCGTGCGGCAGGGCCGGCACGGTCCCGCCGCCGGGAGGCGGTGGGGTTGCGATACTTCGGCACGGGCGACGCGGCAGCACGGGCGACGCGGCAGCACGGGCGACGCGGCAGCACGGGCAGCGCGAGCAGCACGGGCGACGCGGCAGCACGGGCAGCGCGAGCAGCACGGGCAGCGCGAGCAGCACGGGCAGCGCGAGCAGCACGGGCAGCGCGAGCAGCACGGGCAGCGCGAGCAGCACGGGCAGCGCGAGCAGCACGGGCAGCGCGAGCAGCACGGGCAGCGCGAGCAGCACGGGCAGCGCGAGCAGCACGGGCAGCGCGAGCAGCACGGGCAGCAAACGGCACGGGGCGACGCTTCGGCACGGGCGACGCGGGCAGCGGGGGTGTCCGCTGTCCGGCCGACGATGGGGTGCCTGCCGTGTCCGCCCGGTCCCGCCCCACCTGCGGGGCAGCTCGACAGGCACCGAGGGACACCTTGGCTACCCGGGGCACGACGGCGGACGTGGAACAGCCCCGCATCCCTCACGGGATGCGGGGCTGCACAACGACCCCTGGCCGGATCGTCCCACTGGCCGGCGGGGGCCGGCCACACTACTCAGATGGGACGGACCTGCTCAGCCTGCGGGCCCTTCTGACCCTGAGCGATCTCGAACTCCACCCGCTGGTTCTCCTCCAGCGTGCGGTAGCCGCTGGTCTGGATGGCCGAGAAGTGGACGAACACGTCAGCACCCCCGCCGTCGACGGTGATGAAGCCGAAGCCCTTGTCAGCGTTGAACCACTTCACGGTTCCCTGCGCCATGTGTATCTCCTTCTAAAACTGGCGGCCGTGCACGCCGTGCGGCCGATTGGCCGTTTTCCGAGCAGCGGTGTCTGAGGCGGCCCCACAAAGGAGACTTCTCTCAACCCACGCCATCTCGCAACAGCGGGGACAGCAAATCACGTACGCAAAAACTCTGCACGACCTCTCCGACGAATTTCTCCGACATGTGACCTGACGGATGCCCGAGATCGCTGGGCGTCGTGCTGCGCCGTGCGAAAGGCCCCCTTCCCGTCGATGCGGGAAGGGGGCCGATGTCGATGCGTTGGTCAGTCCGGCCACTGGCCGGTCATCCGGCGGACGCCGACCGCTCCGCCCCGGTCCACGGCTGCCCGGACCACCGCGAAGATGGCGCCCTGCAGTGCCGCGGCGGCCAGGATCTCGCCCCAACCGCGGTCCTCGTCAGTGGCGTTGGGTGCCTCACCATCGCCCGCGGTCACCTTCCAGACCTGCCGGAAGATCGCGCCCGCCACCGTACCCGCGGCGATGCCCAACAGGACGCCGACCGGCCGGTACGCGACCCTGCCGATGCTCTTGCTCACCTACGCCTCCCCCGCACGATCATCAGCACCACCACGGCGGCCACCGCTCCGGCGGCGATCGTCGCCCACGGCACCGGGTTACGCCGAACCATCCCGCCCTTGTCGTACGCCTGCGCCCGCACATCCTCGGCGTGGCGCACGGCCTGCCCGCGGACCCGGGCCACGGTCTGCGCCGCCTGCTCGCGCACCCGCTCCCGTGCCTGACCGGCGGACTCCTTCAGGCGCGCCTTGACATCCGCCTTGGCGGCCAGCGCCTCCATCGTCTCGCCCAACTCCACCCGGGTACGACGGATCTCCTCACGGAGCGCCTCCGTGTCGCCGGTCCCGTTGCCCGTCATGCCCGACCCCTGTCCTTCACCGCGGCAGCGACAGTGTCCACGTCTGCCCGCAGGCTGCGCACCGTCGCCGCCGGGACCGGCGGGACCGCGCGGCTGACCTGCTTCTTGCCCACCAGGGCGAGGATGCCGGCGACCAGGAAACAGGCCACCGCCACGATCAGCGCGGCGGCCCAGGCGGGCAGCACCAGGTCGAGCAGCAGGATCGCCGTGGCGACCAGCGCGCCCAGGCCGAAGAACGCCAGCGCTCCGCCGCCGCCGAACAGGCCGATGCCGATGCCGGCGTGCTTGCCCTTCTGGGTCAACTCCGCACGGGCCAGCGTCAGTTCGTCCCGGATCAGGCGGGAGACCTGCTCGGTGGCTCGCTGCACCAGCTCGGCGGTGGAGGGCTCGCTCCCGTTGCGGGATGTGCGGGCGTTCGCCACGTCAGCCATGCTGTCCTCCTTTCCTCATCACCGCGCTGTATGCCCGGAGTCGCCGCCCGTCAATCCTAAAGCGCGCCGAGCAGCTCGCCGTCCCTGTCGTCCGGTCGCCGCGCCGCCAATCCGACGGCGGCCTCCCGACCGGAGAAGAGATGACCGGCAGCAGATCCCCCGCCCAAGCGAGCCCAAACCTCCCACCCCACCTCGACCAGGGCGGTTGATCATGAGGTTGGCGGGCGTGACACGCCGAGGCGGACCTCGTCAACCTCATGATCAACGCGGGCCCGGGGGCGGGGTGGGGTGGGGTGGGGTGGGGGGTTAGGGGCGGGTTTCTTCGGGGCCTACGAAGGCTTCGCTGCGGGCGTCGCCGTCGTCGCTGCCGCCGAAGACGCGGGCGTCGTCGGGGGCCTCGGTGTCGGTCGGGCGGCGTGCCGGCAGCCTCGGCTGCACCCACTGCCAGGGCAGGTTGCTGCTGGCGTCGCCGAGTTCGGTACGCATCCGGGGCATCGCGGTGGGACGGTTGTCCCGGATCCAGCCCACCAGGTGCTCGCGGACGAGGGCGCGCAGGTCCCACAGGCTGCCCGCGTCGGCGGCGCTGACCAGCGCGCGCATCCGCACCATCCCGCCGGTGGCGTCGGTGACCTGCAGGACGCAGACCCGGCCGTCCCACAGCTCGGTGCCCTCCACCAGGCGGCGCAGTTCCTCCCGCATGGCCTGCACCGGCACCGCCCAGTCGACGTCGAACTCGGCGGTGCCGAGCACTGCCGCCTCGGTACGCGTCCAGTTCTGGAACGGCTTGCTGGTGAAGTACGAGGTGGGCAGGATCAGCCGCCGGTCGTCCCAGATCTGCACGACCACGTAGCTGAGGGTCAGCTCCTCGATGCGACCCCACTCCCCCTCGACGACCACCACGTCGTCGAGGCGGACCGCGTCGCTGAAGGCGAGTTGCAGGCCGGCGAAGACGTTGCCGAGCAGGCTCTGCGCGGCGAGGGCGGCCACCACACCGACCACACCGGCGGAGGTCAGCACGCCGGCGCCGATGCCGCGCACACTCGGGAACGTCATCAGCATCACGCCGACGGTCAGGATGACGATCACCGCGATGGTGAGTCGGCGCAGCATCACCACCTGGGTGCGTACGCGCCGGGCGTGCCGGTTGTCCGGTACGTCGACCCGGAACCGGGCCAGCGCGGTGTCCTCCACGACGATCAGCAGCGAGGCGACCAGCCAGGCCGTGGTGGCGATGACGGCGAGGATGAGCAGGTGCAGCGTCAGCCGGCGCCAGCTGTGGCCGACCGCGTACCCGGTGCTGAAACGGACGGCGAACTGGACGGCCAGGACCGTCGCGGCGACCTGGAACGGGCGGTGCGCGTGGTCGGTCAGCTCGGTCATCAACAACGACCGGCGGCCGAACCGGCGGGTGAGCCGGTGGACGACCTCGACCAGGAAGAGCGCGACCGCCGCCGCGGCGAGCGCGGCGACGGCCGTCGTCAGGTAACTCTGCACGGGTTCGGTGCTTCCCTTCGACCAGGCGGCGGCGCTTCGGGCAAAAGCCCAATAGTGCCCCGCGCCCGCGGAATCGACCAGCTCAGACCTTGCGGTACCGGGACTGGAGGAAGCAGAAGAGGCCGAAGGCGGCGATGCCCAGGGCGACCAGGGTCAGCAGGAACGTGCCGTACGACTGCTCGCGCAGCGTGTGCAGCGCGGCGTCCAGACCACGGGCCTTCTCCGGGTCGTAGTTCACCGCCGCCACGATGATCAGCAGGCCGGAGATGCCGTACGCGATGCCCTTGGCCACGTACCCCGCCATGCCGAGGCGGCGGGCGAGCGTGCGGGTCTTCGGGCTCATCTCGCCGGTCTTGAGGTGCTTCTCGAACCGCTTGACGATGCCGTAGATCACCAGACCGACGCCGATCGCGGCGAGCACCAGCCCGGCCAGGCCGACCAGCCAGCGGCCACCGCTGGAGGTCATCAGCTTGCCGGTCAGCGCCTCCTGCTGGTCCGCGCTGTTCGACCCGGCGTCGGAGAAGACCTTGAACGCGGTCCAGGCGAAGTAGAGGTAGACGATGGTGCGGCCGGCCGAGGCGAGCCGCTCGACGACCCGCTCCCTGCCCCGCTCGGCGCGGTGCCCGACCGCCGCCTCCAGCGCCTGCCAGATCGCCATGGCGAGCAGGCCCACCGCAGTGGCGATGACCAGGAACTTGCCGAGCGGTTGTTCGGAGAGGGTCCGCAGCGCGCCGGACTGGTCGCCGTCGTCGGACGACGTGCCGAACGCGATCTGCAACGCCAGCCAGGCGAAGAGCAGGTGGACGATGCCGTAGCCGATGAAGCCGGCCCGGGCGAGAAATTCCAGCCACCGGCTGTCCGCCGTACGGGAGGCGGTGGCTTCGGCGCTACGGGTGAGTGACATGGCGCCACAATCTCCGAATTTGTTGATCCCCAAACGTCGGCCACCGCCGCCCGACCAGGTCAGTTGCCCGGATTGCGGGAAACGCGGATCTTGACCTGCTGGTCGGTGACGCTGTCCAGCGTGACCGCGAAGCCGCCGGCCTCGGTGGCCTGCTGCCCGGTGGTGAGGGTGAGCTGCTCGCCGGCGACCTCGACGGTCACCTGGTCACCCTCGGCGCCGACCAGCTTGGCCTCGACGCCGAGAATGGTGGCGCTCGCGTCGACACCCCGCTCGAAGGTGACCGTGCAGGCGTCCAGCCCGCAGTCGGTGGAGGCGCCCTGGGAGCTGCAGCCGGCCAGCACGGCGAGGCCGAGCGCCAGACCGGCGAACAGGCCGGCGGCGCGGCGGGCGGGGGGCATCGGGATGGTGGCGGGTCGGTTCGTCACCTCGCCAAGGGTACGAGACGTCCGCGACGCCCAGCCACCAGTGAGCGCCGAGCAGCGGACGCGAACCACCGGCTAGGGTCCGGGGGTGCACTCGGTGCCGCACGGACCGACCGATCTGGCCTCGCTCGGCGCCGACGTGCTGGTCACGAGTGCCTACAAGTGGTCCGGGCCGCACCTGGCGGCGATGGTGGCCGACCCGGCCCGCTGGGCGGCATTGCGGCCGGCGAAGCTGGTGCCGTCGTCCGACGCGGTGCCGGACCGGTTCGAGTACGGCACGCCGAGCTTTCCGCTGCTGGCCGGTGTGACCGCCGCCGTGGACCACCTGGCCGGGCTGGACCCGGACGCGGTCGGGGACCGGCGGGCGCGCCTGCGGGCCGGGCTGGCCGCCGCCCAGGCGCACGAGGAGGCGCTGCTGCGGCGGTTGCTCGCCGGGCTGGCGGAGCGGCCCTACGTCACCGTCTACGGTTCACCGGCCCGCCGCTGCCCGACGGTCTCGTTCCGGGTCGCCGGGATGTCGCCGGCGGCCACCCAGGAGGCGTTGGGCGCCGCCGGGTTCTGCCTCTCGGCCGGCGACTACTACGCCTACGAGTACTTTCAGCTGATGGGGCTGCGCGACAGCGGCGGCGCGGTGCGGGCCAGCATCTACCACTACAACACGGCCGACGAGGTGGACCGGTTGCTCGCCGAACTGGACGCGGTCGCCGACCGGCGAGGGAGAATGGCCCGGTGAGCACCCTGGTCGAGGACAACCCCGCGAAGCACCGCTTCGAGATCCTGGTCGACGACGCGTTGGCCGGCTTCACCGCGTACGTGCCCCGGGGGGAGGTGCTGGTCTTCACCCACACCGAGGTGGACCCGGCCTTCCAGGGCAAGGGCGTGGCCAGCGCGTTGATCCGGGGCACCCTGGACGAGATCCGGGCCCGTGGTGGCCGGCTGGTTCCGCAGTGCCCGTTCGTGTCCGCGTTCATCGACAAGCACCCCGAGTACGCCGACCTGGTCGCCGAGCAGCCGTAGCGCGCGCAGGGCGCTCAGCGCGTTCGCGGGGCGGTCAGCGCACCCGGCCGGTGAGCGCCTCGGCGGCTGCCCACCCGCTGGCCCGGGTGGCGCCGTGGGTCGCCACGTGCACCGCCCCGGTGACCAGCTCGGGCACGCCCAGCTCGACGACGACGGCGTCCGGGCGGGCAGCGACGGCCCGCCGCACGGCGGCACGCATCCAGTCGTGCCGGTGCAGGTCGCGGACGACCAGCACCAGTGGACGGTCGCCCGCGGCGGCGCCCGGGTCGGCCGGCACGTCCGGCTCGGCGTAGCGGACCGTGCTGGTGCCGGGCAGCAGCTCGCCCAGCGGCTCCCCGAGGCCCCATGGCGTCTCCGCGCCGATGGCGATGTTGCGGGGCGGCTCGAACTCGACCACGTACGCCGGGCGGGTCAGCGGCAGCACGGTCTCCGGCCGCGCGGTGGTGACCCGCACGGCGCGGCGGGCGGCGACGAGCCCGACGTCGGTGGCGTCGCGCGCCGTCGACCGGGCGGTACGGGTGGCCACCGTCCAGGCGGCGAGCTGACCGACCCGCTTGGCGGCCTCGGCGAGGCGTTCCTCGGGCAGTTCACCGGAGATCACGGCGGCCACGATGGCGTCGCGCAGCTCGCGGGCGTCCTGCTCGCCGGCGCGTTCGCCGCCGATGCAGATCGCGTCGGCCCCGGCGGCGAGGGCACGGACCGCCGCCTGCGCGAAGCCGTACCGGTCGGCGACGGCACGCATCTCCACCGCGTCGGTCACCACCACGCCGGAGAAGCCCAACTCGTCGCGGAGCAGGCCGCCCAGGATGCGCTGGCTCAGCGTGGCCGGCAGGTGCGGATCCAGGGCGGGGACCAGCAGGTGGCCGGTCATCACCGCCTGCACCCCGGCGGCCACGGCGGCCCGGAACGGGGCCAGTTCGCAGGCGTCGAGCCGGTCCCGGTCGGCGGTGATCCGGGGCAGGTCGTGGTGGGAGTCGACCCGGGTGTCGCCGTGGCCGGGGAAGTGCTTGGCGCAGGCGGCCACGCCGCCGGCCTGGAGTCCGCGTACCCAGGCGGCGGTGTGCCGGGCGACCAGGTCCGGGTCGGCCCCGAAGGAGCGGACGCCGATCACCGGGTTCGCCGGGTTGGAGTTGACGTCGGCGTCCGGGGCGTAGTCGAGGGTGACCCCGGCGGCGGCCAGTTCGGCGCCGAGATCACGGGCGACCGCCTCGGTCAGCGCCGGATCGTCGACCGCCCCGAGGGCGAAGTTGCCGGGTCGGGAGCTGCCCCGGCCGGATTCGATCCGGGTGACGTCACCGGCCTCCTCGTCGATCGCCACGATGACGTCCGGGCGTTCGGCGCGCAGCGTCGCCGTGAGGGTCGCCACCTGCTCGGTGTCGACGACGTTGCGGGCGAAGAGGACCACCGAGCCGAGCCCCTCGCCGAGCCAGCGACACACCCACGGCGGCGGGGTGGTGCCGACGAATCCGGGTTGCAGGACGGCGGCGGCGAGCGCCGGAAGGTGCCCGACGGGCGCGGTCACGCGTTCTCCTCGCGGTGCTGGGCGTCGGTTCCCGGCGTCGGCGCGTTCACGCCGACCCGCTGGTTGCGCTCGCTCATGCGGCCCCCGTACCCCATCTCTCGCGCGCCTGGGGCGCACCGCCCGGGCAGGCGGTGCTGCCATGGTCACACCGAGCGATTGAATAGTCAATAAACCTTACAGTTGCCCGACGGCCCGGTCCCGGGGAGAGTTCGGGGATGGATCCCGCCCTGCTGGCCGACGCCACGAGCCCGGCCGACATCCCCGGCGTACGCCTGCTCGGCCTGGTGGTCGGCGCCCTGCTGCTGCTCGCCGCGATCCGGGCCATGTTCGGCCGCCGCTGACACCGGCTCCGGCACCGGCAACCGGTGTGACCGACGGCGGCCGGGGTACCGCAGTCCCCATCAGCAGGTACGCGCCGAAGGGGACCTCATGAAGATCGGTTACTTTCTGTCCAGTGAGGAGTACACGCCCGCCGAGCTGCTGGAGCAGGCGCGCGGTGCGGAACAGGCCGGCTTCGAGGCGCTGTGGATCTCCGACCACTACCACCCGTGGGTGGACGCCCAGGGTCAGAGCCCGTTCGTCTGGTCGATGATCGGCGCGCTCAGCCAGGTCTGTTCGCTGCCGGTGACCACCGCGGTGACCTGCCCGACGGTGCGCATCCATCCGGCGGTGATCGCGCAGGCGACGGCGACCAGCGCGGTGCTGCACGGCGGGCGGTTCGTGCTCGGCGTCGGCACCGGCGAGGCCCTCAACGAGCACATCTTCGGCGACGCGTGGCCGCAGGCCGACGTCCGGCTGGAGATGCTCGAAGAGGCCGTCGAGGTGATGCGCGAGCTGTGGCGCGGTGACTTCGTCAACCACCACGGCAAGCACTACACCGTGGAGAACGCCCGGATCTACACGCTGCCGGACACTCCCCCGTCGGTCTACGTCTCCGGTTTCGGCCCGAAGGCCGTCGACCTGGCCGCCCGCATCGGCGACGGCTACGTGAGCACGATGCCGGACGCCGAACTGGTCCGCCGTTTCCGGGAGAACGGCGGCGGCGACAAGCCGTGCCAGGCCGGCTTCAAGGCGGCGTACGCGGACAGCGAGGACGAGGGCATGCGGATCGCGTACGAGCGGTGGCCCAACGCCGGGGTGCCGGGTGAGCTGTCCCAGGTGCTCCCCTCGCCGCGACACTTCGAGCAGGCCGCCGAGTTGGTCAAGCCGGAGATGATGAAGGAGGCGTTCGTGTGCGGCAACAGCGCCGACGCGCACCTGGAGATGATCGACCAGCACGCCAAGGCCGGCTTCGACGAGGTGTACGTGGCCAACACCGGCCCGCACTACCAGGGCCTCTTCGACCTGTACCAGCGTGAGGTCCTGCCCCGCCTGCGCTGACCCGCCGACCCGACGAGCCCATGATCGTCCGAACGCGTTTCGGCGGTCATGGGCTCGGGTACCTCCGGCCCTCGATGAAACTGTCCACGCACTCGATGTCGTTGCGCCGCGCGGCGCGCAGCCTGTTCGGCTGGAACGCGCTGCGGCCCAACCAACTCGCCGCCATGCGCGCCGTCATGAAGCGACGCGACGCCCTGGTGGTGCTGCCCACCGGTGCCGGCAAGTCGGCGATCTACCAGATCCCGGCGAGCCTGATCCCCGGCCCCACCGTGGTGATCTCCCCGCTGCTGGCCCTGCAACAGGACCAGATCGCGGCCCTCAACGAGCGCCAACGCCCCGAGTTGCGGGCGGTGCGGATCAGCTCGAACGAGTCACCCACCCAGCAGGCCCAGGCGATCACCGAGATCCGCGAGGGTCGGGCGGAGTTCCTGTTCATCACCCCGGAGCAGCTGAGCAACCCCGACCGGATGGCCGAGGTCGCCGCGCTGAAGCCGGCGCTGGTGGCGATCGACGAGGCGCACTGCATCTCGGCGTGGGGGCACGACTTCCGCCCCGACTACCTGGCGCTCGGGCACCTCATCGAGGGCATCGGCCGCCCGCCCGTGGTCGCGCTGACCGCCACCGCCTCCCCGCCGGTACGCGACGACATCATCGCTCGGCTGCGGCTGCGCAAGCCGGAGGTGGTGGTGTCCGGACTGGACCGGCCCAACCTCTTCCTCGAGGTGGCGCACTGCCCCACCGAGGACTACCGGTGGCGGCGTCTGGTCGCGTTGCTGCGCGACGACGAGCGGCCGGGGATCATCTACGTGCCGACCCGCCGCGCCGCCGAGGAGCTGGCCACCCGGCTGACCGACGCCGGCTTCCCGGCGCAGTTCTACCACGGCGGGATGGCGGCCGGGGCGCGCGCCGAACTGCACGAGGCGTTCCTCGCCGACCAGGTGCCGATCATGGTGGCGACCTCGGCGTTCGGCATGGGCATCGACAAGCCGAACATCGCCTGGGTGGTGCACATGGCGCTGCCCGACTCGCCGGACAGCTACTTCCAGGAGATCGGCCGGGCCGGGCGCGACGGACAGCCCGCGCGGGTGCTGTTGCTGTGGCAGGCCGAGGACGTGGGCCTGCAACGCTTCTTCAGCGGCGGCCTGCCCGACGAGACCGAACTGCGTGACCTCGCCGCGCTGCTGCGCCGCAAGCCGGCCACCAAGACCGAGCTGCGCGAGGCCACCGGCCTCGGGCCGCGCAAGCTGGGCCAGTACCTCTCCCTGCTGGAGCAGGTCGGTGCCGCCGAACCGCGGGCCCGGCAGCGCATCGGCGCGCCCCGCTACTCGCCCACCCCGACCGACGCCGCCGCCGCCGCGCTGGCCGAGGCGGAACGGCAGCAGACGGTGACCCGTTCCCGGACCGACATGATGCGGGCCTTCGCCGAGACCAACGCCTGCCGGGGGCAGACCCTGCTGGCCTACTTCGGCGAGCAGATGACCAAGGTCTGCGCGCACTGCGACAACTGCCACAACGGCACCAGCGTCGCCGACCAGGGGGCGGTCGGTCCGTTCCCGGTGCACAGCCAGGTGCGCCACCCGGAGTGGGGCAACGGCATGGTGCTCTCGTACGAGGACGACAAGATGACGGTTCTCTTCGATGAGGTCGGGTACAAGACGTTGTCGGTGCGCGTGGTGTCCGAACAGGGCCTGTTGACGCTGGACTAGCCTGACCCGGGCACCGATTGACCACACCAAGCAGGGCGGAAGGGGCGTTGCCGTGATCGAGCAACCGGCGTACACCGGTTTTGGTTTCTCCGACGGGGAGTGGGGGCTGCTCGCCGGCCTGCCGCAGTCGGTGCTGACCGCGGCGAGCGCCGCCGAGTCCGACGGCACCCGCCGGACCATGGCGGAGAACGCGGCCGGGTTGGAGACCATCGCGGCCGGACGGGAGTCGGCCAGCCCGCTGGTCGCCGCCGTGGCCGGCGAGATCGTGACCCGGGTCGGCGACCCCGAGACCGGCGAGGAACTGCCGGTCATCGCGCCCGCCGACCCGCGGGCGTACATCGACGACGTGTTGCTGCGGGCCGGTGAGGCCGCCGCGCTGCTGGCGGCCCGGGTCGACGAGGGCGAGGCCGGCGCGTACAAGCACTGGCTGGTCACCATCGCTGAGCAGGTGGTGGGTGCCGCCTCCAGCGGTGGCCTGCTCGGCCTCGGCGGTGAGGCGGTCAGCGACTCCGAGCGGCGCTTCCGCGACCGCCTCGCGCACGTGCTCAACGACTGACCGACGGCATCGGCGTACCGGCCGGTCCGGTCGGCTCCGCGACCACCACCGCGGGGTCGGCCGGACGGACGCCGCGCAGCGCCATCAGCGCGGTCACCGCCCCCAGCAGCATCGCCACCATGGCGGCGTACGCGGCGAGGTGCAGCCCGTCGGTGAACGCGTACCGGGCGGCGTGCAGCACCGCGTCGCCGAGTTCCGCCGGCAGCCCCTTCGCCACGGCGAGGGCGCCGCCCAACGTCTCCTGGGCCGCGTCGCGGGCGTCCACCGGCAGGTCGGCGGGCAGGCCGTCGACGACCTCGCGGTGGTAGACCGCCGCGCCCACGCTGCCCAGGATCGCCATCCCGAGCGCGCCGCCCAGCTCGCTGCTGGACTCGGTCAGCGCGGAGGCGACACCGGCCTGCTCCGGCGGTGCCGCGCCGAGCACCAGCTCGGTGACGAGCGACATCACCATGACCAGGCCGCCCGCGTAGACGCTGGCACCGGCCAGCAGGAGCCACAGCGGCGAGTCCGGCGTGACCCGGGTCAGCGTCAGGAAACCGAGCACGGCGATCCCGAAGCCCGCGCCGATCAGGTACGCCCGCTCGACGCGCTGGGCGAGCGCGGCCGCGGCCGGGGCGACGCCGCCCACCGCGAGCGACGGGACGAGGCTCCACAGTGCCGCCCGCAGAGGGCTCATCCCGAGCACCAGCTGGAGGTGCTGGGTGGTGAAGATGGCGAAGCCGACCAGCACGAACATCGCCAGCAGGTTGACCGCGAGCGATCCGGCGAAGCCGCGGCGGCGGAACAGCGCCAGGTCGATCATCGGGTACGCCCGGGTGCGCTGGCGGTGCAGGAACAGCGCTCCGATCAGCACGCCGGCGACGACGGCCAGCACCCGGGCCACGTCGACGCCGTCGCGGGCCATCTCCTTGATGCCGTAGATCACCGGCAGCAGCGCGCCGAGCGACAGCACCGCGCTCACCAGGTCGAACCGCCCGGCGGCCGGGTTGCGGAACTCGGGCACCAGGACCGGGGCGAGCAGGAGCAGCATCAGCATCGCCGGGATGTTGATCAGGAAGATGGAACCCCACCAGAAATGCTCCAGCAGGACGCCGCTGAGCACCGGGCCGATCGCGATGCCGCCGGTGAGCGTGGCGGTCCAGATGCCGATCGCGGTGCCGCGTTGCCGCGCGTCGTGGAACATGTTGCGCACCAGGGCGAGGGTGGAGGGCATCAGGGTGGCCCCGCCGATGCCGAGCACGGCGCGCGCGGCGATCAGCGTCGCGGCGCTGTCGGCGTACGCGGCCAGCAGGGACGCCGCGCCGAACGCGGTGGCGCCGAGCAGCAGCAGCCGGCGCCGGCCGATCCGGTCGCCCAGCGCGCCCATCGTGATCAGCAGCCCGGCCAGCACGAAGCCGTAGATGTCGAAGATCCAGAGCTGTTGGGTGGCGCTGGGGCGCAGCTCCTCGCTGATGAAGGGGACGGCGAAGTAGAGCACCGACACGTCCATCGAGACCAGGAGCAACGGCAGCATCAGCACCGTGAACCCGATCCACTCCCGTCGGCCCGCCCGCGGTACCGGTGTGATCGTCGTCGTCATGATCAGATCCTTTCTGCGTAGGGCGTACGCTGTGATGCGTAGACCATACGCAGAACTAAGATGGCGAGGTAAGGAGGAAAAGTGGCGGCGAAGACGGACGACAGCGGCCCGGTGATCCCACCGGCCATCGAGAGCGCCTGGGGGCTGCGCGAGCGCCCACCCAAGGGGCCCCGGCCGGGGCTCACCGTGCCCGGCATCGTGGACGCCGCCGTCCGGGTGGCCGACGCCGACGGGCTGAGCGCCGTCTCGATGAGCCGGGTGGCGAAGGAGCTGGGCGCCGCCACCATGGCCCTCTACCGCTACGTCGGCTCGAAGGACGAGCTGCTCCTGCTCATGGTCGACACGGGCTACGGGCCACCGCCCGGGCCACCCTCCCCCGGCGACGGCTGGCGGGCCGGGCTGACCCGCTGGGCCCGGGCCGAACACGACGTGCTGCGGCACCGGACCTGGCTGCTGCACGTGCCGATCACCGGCCCACCGATCACCCCGCAGCAGCTCGGCTGGCTGGAGGACGGGCTGCGCTGCCTCGACGACACCGGGCTGGCCGAGGCCGAGAAGATGTCGGTGATCCTGCTGATCACCGGCTACGTCCGCAACGAGGCCACGCTCACCGCCCAGATCGCCGAGGGCAGCCGGGCCGCCGGCATCGACCCCGGCGAGCTGATGCCCGCGTACGGCCGCACCGTGGCCCGGCTCATCGACCCGGCCCGGTACCCGGCGCTGCACCGGGTGCTGACCTCCGGCGTCCTCAACCAGGACGACGACCCGGACGACGAGTTCACCTTCGGCCTCGACCGGATCCTCGACGGCATCGAGACACTCGTTCGTCGACGGGCGTCGTAAGGAGTCGGATGCTGCACCACAACGCCATCGACACCACCGTCCTGCCGCCGGGCGAGCGGTTCGGCATGTGGCTGGACCTGGTCGCGCGCACCTCGGCGCCGCTGCGGATCCAGTCCGCGCACGCCGACGACTTCGCCGCCCGGGCCGACTTCTTCGACCTCGGCCCGATCCAGCTGGTCGGATACCAGTACCCGTCGCTGGACGCCACCCGCACCCGCAAGCTGGTCCGCCAGTCGGACCCGGAGCTGTACGTGCTGGCCCTCACCACCGGCGGCATCGGCACGTCCAGTCAGGACGGTCGCCGCAGCGAGATCCTGAGCGGGGAGTTCACCTTCTACGACGCCTCCCGGCCGCACGACGTCTGCCATCACGCGACCGAGCCCGAGCGAACCCAGGCGACCTCGATCATCACGCTGATCCCGCACGCCGCGCTGCCGCTGCCACCACAGCGGATGGCCACGCTCTACGGGGGCCGCATGTCCGGCACCGAGGGCATCGGGGCGCTGCTGGCGCAGTTCCTGCTCCGGGTCGCCGGGCATCCCGAGCAGTATCATGCCGCCGACGCCGGTCGCCTCGGCGCGGTGGGACTGGACCTGGCCACCACCATGCTCGGCCGACACCTGGTCGCCGAGGACGCGGTGCCGACCGAGGTACGACGTCGTGCGCTGGTCACCCAGGTGCAGGCGTACGTGCACCGACACATTGGCGACCCGACGCTCACCCCGCAGGTCGTCGCGGACGCCCACCACATCTCGCTGCGTTCGCTGCACCGGTTGTTCGAGGCCGAGGAGACCACGGTGGCGTCGTACATCCGCGACACGCGGCTGGCCGGGTGCCGGCGCGACCTCAGCGAGGCGGCCCTGCGAGCCCAGCCCGTGCAGGCCATCGCCGCACGGTGGGGGTTTGCCGACAAGGCCCACTTCAGCCGGGTGTTCCGGGCCGCGTACGGCACCAGCCCCCAGGCGTACCGGGAATCCACCTCGGATCCGGCACGGATCGTCAACCGCCCGGCGTCCACGGTCAACTCCCGGCGGGCAGACTGACACCAACGCGACCGACCACCGCCCGCACAGCGGGCCCGTGCGAGGCCGCCAACGGGGGCCGTGGCGAGGCGCCCGCCGCCAGCGGCGGCGGGCGGCCGCCCGGTGCCAGCCTCGACCGGCCGAGACCCCGGTCCCGTCAGTCTCCCCCCCCAGGATCGTTGGCGGGGCCGGTCAGGCTTTCTCCAGCAACGCCAGCACGATCCGCTCGGCCTCCTCGCGCGGCGCCCCCGGCTCGACCGGCACCACCACCCCGTCGTGGTAGAGGTCGACGACCCGCGGGTCCACGTACGACGTCCGGGCCACCGTGGGGGTGTTGCCCAGCAGGTCGGCGACCTCGCGCATCACGGCCGCCACGGCCCTACGACGCGCGGTCACCGAGCGGGCCAGACCGACGGTCGCCAACTCGGTCGCGGCGAGCACGGTGGCGTGCCAGGTGCGGAAGTCCTTGGCGGTCATCTCCCCGCCGCTGGCATCGCGCAGGTAGCCGTTGACCTCGTCGCTGCGCACGTCACGCCACTCCCGGCCGTCCCAGTAGCCGAACAACCGGTCCGCCTGCCGTCGGCGACGCCGCAGATTGACCAGCACCCGGCACAGCTCCGGGTCCTCGATGCGGCGCACCTGCTCGATGCCGCCCTTGGCGGGGAACACGAAGACCACACAACCGCCCCGCGACCGGGCGTGCTCGGGACGCAGGGTGGACACCCCGAACGTCGGGTCGTCGCCGGCCGCGTACTGGTCGCTGCCGACCCGGAACATCCCCATGTCCAGCAGCCGGGCCACCGTGGCCAGCACCCGGTCCCGACCGAGTCCCCGGCCGTCCAGGTCCCGCCCCACCCGCTCCCGCAGCGCCGGCAGCCGCCGGGCCACCTCCAGCAAGCGGTCGAACTTCGCCTCGTCCTGCTTCTCCCGCCACAGTGGGTGGTAGACGTACTGCTTGCGCCCGGCCGCGTCGATGCCGGTCGCCTGGATGTGCCCGTTCGGGTACGGCGAGATCCAGACGTTCTGCCAGGCCGGCGGGATGACCAGCTCGCGCAGCCGGGCCAGGACGTCGGCGTCGCGGACCGGCGCGCCGCTCGGGTCGAGAAAGAGCCAACCCCTGCCGCGCCGGCGACGCCCGTATCCCGGCCGGCCCGGATCACTACGCCGCAATCGCACCGGAGACCCGCACCACCCGTTCCACCTCAGCCACGGCCGCCAGCACCTCGTCAAGGTGCAGAGCGGCCAACGTCGGATGGCTTCCTACCCCGTCCCACCTGGGCCAATCCCCCTCGCCGGCCCAGAGCACCCGATGCCGGGGACGGTCCGGCGGCGGCCCCCAACGCGCCGGCGGCACCGGCCCGAACAGCACCACCGACGCGGTGCCGTACGCGGTGGCGAGGTGCGCCACGCCGGTGTCCCCGCTGACCACCAGCCGGGCGTCGGCTACCAGCGCGGCGAGCGCGCCGAGGTCGGTCCGGCCGGCCAGCACCGCGCCGGAGGGCAGTCCGGCGTCGTCGGCCACCCGCACGGCCAGAGCCCGTTCGTCGGCCGACCCGGTGAGCAGTACCCGGTGCCCCTGGTCGGTGAGCGCACGGGCCAGCGCCGCGAACCGCTCGGCCGGCCACCGCTTCGCCGGGATCTTGCTGCCCGGATGGAGCAGCGTGGCGCCGGTGGGCAGGCCCCTCGGCGCGGGCCGGCGCAGGCCGAGGTCGGCGCGGTCGGCCGGGATGTCGTACCAGGACAGCAGCCGGCACCACCGGTCCACCTCGTGCTCCTGCTCGACCCAGCGGGGGCCGTCGGAGAAGCCGGCGTCGCCGCTGGCGAAGGCGAGCAGCCGGGCGGGTCGGGTGGCGGCCAGCAGCCGGTGTGACCGTGGGCCGCGCCCGTGCAGGTTGACGGCGACCCGCGGCGCCGACCCGACCCGGACCGGCCGGTCCAACCCCGACGTGTCCACCAGCCGGTCGACGCCGCCGACCAGGTCGACCAGCGGGGCCAGCCAGGCCGGCGCGGCCAGCGCCAACTCCCGACCGGGGTACGCGGCCCGCAGCGCCCGCACCGCGGGCACGGCGGTGACCAGGTCACCGACGCCGAGCGCGCGCAGGACCAGGATCACGGGTACGAGGTCTCCTGCTCGGCGCAGACCACCAGTTCACGAACCGCGCAGCCGGCCGGCTGGCTGAGCGCGAACATGATCGCGGCCGCGGTGTCGGCCGGGTCGTTGAGGATGGCGTCCGGCCCCGGCTTGTACGCCGGGTCGCGCTCGTCGAAGAACGCGGTCCGCATCCCGCCGGGAATGAGCAGGGTCACGCCCACCTGGCCGGCGAGTTCGGCGGCGAGGGCGCGGGTGAAGCCGACAACGCCGAACTTCGCCGCGCAGTACGCGGTGGCGTCGCTGACCGCCTTGACACCCAGGGTGGAGGCGACCGTGACGACCCGCCCCCGGGAGATGAGCAGGAACGGCAGCGCGGCCCGGATCACGGCGGCGGTCGCGAGCAGGTCGACGGTCACGATCCGTTCCCAGGTCTCCCCCGGCACGTCGGCGAGCCGCCCCGGCACGTCCATGCCGGCGGCCGTGACCACCGCGTCCAGGCCCCCGGCCTGCTCGGCGAGGTGCCGGGTGGCGACCTCGGCGGCCCGGGTGTCGGCCAGGTCGCACTCGGTCCAGGACACCCCGTCGGCCGGCGGCTGCCGGTCCAGCACGAGCGGCCGGCCACCGGACGCGGCCACCGCGGCGACCACCGCCGCGCCGAGCCCGCTGGAGCCGCCGGTGACCAGGACGCTCGGACCGGTGCCGGTCATCGGACCCCCTCCCGCGTCGGCGTCGGCGCGACGGAACGGGCGATCATGTCGGTGGTCGACCGACCGTCCAGGTAGGGCACCACCACGGTGTTCCCGCCCCACCGGCGCAGGACCTCCGCCTCGGGCAGGCTCGTGGTGTCCCCGCCGCCGGTGGCGTAGTCCCCGCCCTTGACCCAGATGTCCGGCCGCAGCCAGGACAACGCCGCCTCGGGGGTCGGCTCGTCGAAGATCATGACCGCGTCCACGCAGCTCAGCGCGGCGAGCAGGCGAGCGCGGTCACCCTCGGACATCACCGGCCGGTCCGGCCCCTTCAACCCGGCCACACTGGCGTCGGAGTTGAGGCAGACGATCAGGCAGTCACCGAGCTGCCGGGCGGCCTGCAGGGTGGCCACGTGGCCGGCGTGCAGGAGGTCGAAGCAACCGCCGGTCGCCACCACCGTGCCGCCCGCGGCGCGTACCTCGGCGAGCAGCGCGGCGACCGGGGCGATGCCGACCCGGTCACCGCCGGGGCCGGCCAGACCGGCGCGTACCGGTTCGCGGCGCGTCCCCACCGGCGGCGGCAGGGCCGCGGCCACTCCCCCGCCGGCCACGTACGCGGACGCCTCGGCGACCGCCACCTGCACCGCCTCGGAGACCAGCGCGCCCTGGGCCAGCGCGAGGCTGGCGGCCGCCGCGAACCGGTCGCCGGCGCCGCAGGTGTCCCCCTCGGCGCTGCCCGGCGTGGGCACCACCAGCGGCGTCGACCCGGCGTGGCAGAGCAGCGCGCCGTCCCCGCCCAGGGTCACCGCGACCGCCCCGGCCCGCCAGCGTCGGCGCAGTCCCTGTGCGCCCCGGGACGCGGCGGCCAGCCGGGACGTCCCGGGCAGCGCCGGGACCAGTTCCCGCACCTCGGACTCGTTCGGGGTGGCCAGGTGCACGCCGGGCACCGCGGCCGGGCCGCGCGGGTGCGGATCCCACACCACCGGTGCGCGGGTGGCGGCCAACGCGTCGCGCAGCGCCGGCTGCCGGGCCACTCCCCGGCCGTAGTCGCTGACCAGCACCGCCGACGCCGCGCCGATCACCCGCAACACCTCGTCGGAGGGCTGGCCCGGTTCGCCGGGCACACCGCCCCGGTCGTGGCGCAGCAGCACCCGGCCCCGGGCCCGCAGCCGGATCTTCTCCGGAGTCGCCCCGGACAGCGGCAGCGGGTACACCAGCACACCCGCGGCGGCGAGCAACGCGCTCAGCCGGGCACCGCCGGCGTCGTCGGCGAGCGCGGTCACCAGCACCACCTCGGCGCCCTGCGCGGCGGCGAAGACGGCCGCCAGGCCGGCGCCACCGGGCCGGTCGGTGGCCGCCGTCTCGTCCAGCACCGGCACCGGTGAATCCGGGCAGAGCCGGTTCACCACCCCTTCCACGTCCCGGTCGAGCAGGGTGTCCCCGACCACCACCACGGGTCCCCTCACGCTGTCCTCCTCGTCCTCACGCGTCGACCTGCTGTCCGGTCCCGCCGTCGAGCACCACCTCGACCCCGGTCCGGACCGGGGACGGCGTGACGGCGGCAGCCGGCGCGGGCAGTTCCTGTTCGAGGTACTCGCAGATCAGGTGACTCGTGACGAGGTGCAACTCCTGGACGACCTGGGTGTCGGCCGACGGCACGGCGAGCACCTCGTCGCACGCGTCGGCCAGCGCGTTGGGGGCCGGTCCGGTGAGCGCCCACGTGGTGAGGCCGGCGTCGCGGCCGGCCAGCGCGGCGGCGAGCAGGTTCTCGCTGGCGCCGCTGGTGCTCAGCAGGAGCAGCACGTCACCCGGCCGTCCGTGGGCACGGACCTGCCGGGCGTAGACGTCGGTGTAGCCGTAGTCGTTGGCGATGGCGGTGACCGCGCTCGTCTCGGCGTGCAGGGCGATTGCCGAGAACGGCTGCCGGTCGTCGTGCAGCTTGCCGACCAACTCGGCGGTGAGGTGCTGGGCCTCGGCGGCGCTGCCACCGTTGCCGGCGACCAGCAGCCGGCCGCCGGCCGCCAGGCGGTGGGCCAGCTCGGCACCCCAGCGCGCCACCAGCGGCTCACATTGCCGGTACGGCACCAGCGCCGCGGCGAGGTTCGTCAGGTGGGTGTCGAGCAGGCTGCCCGCCGGCATCAGGCCACCACCCGGGTGGGCCGGCGCACCGCGGCCACCTCGCCGTAGACCTCCGCCAGCCGCTCCGCGGTCGCCGCCCACGAGTACCGCGACCGGGCCCGCTCCCGCGCCGCCGTGGCGTACGCGAAGCGCCGGATCCGGTCGTCGAGCAGCCCCTGGATGGCGGCGGCCAGCGCCCGCGGATCCCGCGCCGGCACGAGGTCGCCGGTCGTCCCGTCGACCACGGTGTCCCGGATGCCACCCACGGCGGTGCCGACGACCGGCACCCCGCAGGCCATCGCCTCCAGCGGGGTCAGACCGAACGGCTCGTACCAGGGGGCGGCGACGAGCAGGTCCGCCGAGCGGTACCAGCGGCCCATCTCCTCCCGGGGCACCGCGCCGACCAGGTGCACCCGGTCGGCCACCCCGCACGACTCGGCCAGGGCCCGCAGCCGCCGGGCGTACGGGTCGGTCTCCAGCAGCCCCTCGGGCGGGCCGCCGACCACCACACACTCGGCGTCACCGACCAGCGCCATCGCGCGGACCACCGTCTGGAAGCCCTTGCGCTCGACCAGCCGACCCACGGTCAGGATCCGGGCCCGGCCGGGCTCCCGGTCGGCGGCCGGCCCGAGCGGGGCGAACGTGGAGAGGTTGACGCCGGAGGGCACGACCGTCATCCGGGACCGGGGAACCCCCATCCGGACCAGCTCACCCACCTCGTCGCGGCACTGCGCGACCACCTTGTCCACCGAGCGGCCCAACTCCCGCTCGTAGGCGATCCGCCGGGCCGGGCTGGTGTCCTGCACGCCCTGGTAGCGGCGCT
The DNA here is from genome assembly GCF_029626045.1 of Micromonospora sp. WMMD710. NCBI lineage: Bacteria > Bacillati > Actinomycetota > Actinomycetes > Micromonosporales > Micromonosporaceae > Micromonospora > Micromonospora sp. WMMD710. Next base: position 2,842,963 of record NZ_JARUBD010000001.1, read on the forward strand.
TCACGGTGCCCAACGCGTGGTACGTCTGCACCACCGGCACCCCGGTCTGCCGGCCGGCGGTCAACGCGGCGAGGCCACTCATCCAGAAGTGCGCGTGGATGACCTCGGGCGTCCAGTCGCCGCCACGCCACCGCTCGACCAGCCACCGGCTGAACTCCCGCATATGCGGCAGCAGCGCGTCCTTCGCCACCGGCTCGGCCGGGCCGGCCGGTACGTGCACCACGTCGTACCCGTCCGGGCTGCGGACCGTCACCGGCAGGTCGAGCGCGTCGCGGCGGGTGTAGACCCGCACCTCGTGCCCGGCGGCGGCGAGCGCGGCGGACAGCTCCGCGACGTGCGTGTTCTGGCCGCCGGCGTCCTCCCCTCCGAGGATGGCGAGCGGGCTGGCGTGCTCCGAGATCATCGCGATCCGCATACTTCCTCCTCCAGCAGCCGGTCCCAGTCAGCGAGGAAACGGTCGAGGCCGTATCTGTCCCGTACGGCGGTCCGTGCCGCCACGCCGGCCTGACGCGCGGCCTCCGGTTCGGCGATGAACCGGCGGGCGGCGGCGAGCAGGGTGTCGGTCCGGGTGGCCAGCGCCCCCGCCTCCGGGGGGACGGCCGTCACCGCCTCGGTGGTGGCGAGCGCGACGACCGGCATGCCGATCGCCATCGCCTCGATGAGGCTGAGCCCCAGCGAGGTCCAGCGGCACAGGTGCAGGTACGCGCGCCGACGCGCCAGCTCGGCGTGCATCCGGTCCTGGGGTACGTCGTCGTGGCTGGTGAGCCGGTCGGCGGGCAGGCCGAGGTGGTCGGCGAGGCCGGCGACGCCCATGCCGAACACGTCCAGCGGCGCGATCTCGGCGAAGCGGGGCAGCAGGTCCGTGCCGGTGACCCGGCCCCGCCGGACCGGCTCGTTGATCACCACGGCGAGCCGGTCCAGCTCACCGGTGTAGGACACGGCGGGAGCGACGATGCCGTGGTCGACGACGGTGGTGCGGGTGGTGCCGGTGTCCCAGAAGATCTGGTTGAACCCGGTGACGTGGGCGATGAGCAGGTCGTCGCGGTCGGCCATCGGGTGGCGGGTGTTCGGCACGTCGCCCTTCGGCGTGTTGTGCTCGACGTAGATGGCGGGCACGTCGCGGCCCGGACGGCGGCCCAGCCACCGCGCGGCGAGGTCGATCTCCTCGGGCCGTTGCAGGATGACCAGGTCGATGTCGGTGGTGGGCAACTCCTCGGGGGTGACCTCGACGGCGCTGTCCGGCCAGGGGTAGGTGCGGGCCCGACCGAGGCCGTCGGGACCGCGATCGGGTGTGGTGGGGATCAGGTAGCGGTGCCGGCCGTGCACGAACGACGTGGTCCACGAGCCGTGCACGTGCCAGAGAAGGACGTTCATCGGCCGCCACCACCGGGGACGGCGAGCACCCGCAGCGCCTCGACCACCTCGGCCGGCTGGACGCCGCTCAGGCACGGATGCCCGGGGACCGGGCAGCTGGCGGCCCGGGTGTCGCGGCAGAGCGCGGCGGCGTCACCGAGCCGCACCGTGGGCACCCGGTACGGCCCCCACTGTCCGAACGGGACGGTCGGCGCGAAGAGGCTCACCACCGGCACCCCGGCGGCGGCGGCCAGGTGCGCGGGCCCGGTGTTGCCGACCACCACCGCACCGGCGTCCGCCACGATCGCGGCCAGCCCGGCCAGGTCGGTCCGGCCACCCAGGTCGGTGCCGCCCGCCGCCGCGACCCGGGCGGTGACCGCACGCTCGTCGGGGCCACCGGTGACCAGCACCCGGTGCCCGGCGGCGGACAGCGCACCGGCGATCCGGGTCGCCAGCTCGGGCGGGCAGGCCCGGCTCGACGCGGCCGAGCCGGGGTGCAGCACCACGTACCCGGGGTCACCGAGATCCGCCGGGCGCGGCGGCACGGCGTCCGACCGGAGCCGGAGAACGGGTTCGTCGCCGTCGGGCAACCGGTGGCCGGCGGCGGCGGCGAGGGAGAGCGCGCGTTCGGGTTCGGGGACGCCCACCGGCACCCGGTGCCGAATGTCCAGCAGGGAGCCCGGATAGTCGTCGCTGATCGCCGCGATCCGGCCGATCCCGGCCATCCGCAGCAGCAACGCCAGCGGCAACGCCGACTGGTGAAACGAGGTGAACACCACCGCCTGGTCCGCGCCGACGGCGGCGAGGCGCGCGGTCAGGCCACGCACGGCGGCCGGGTCGACCGGCGCCGGAGTCGGGTCGATCCACGGCAGCGGATGCTCGATGATCTCGTCGACGCCGGGCAGCAGCTCGGCGGCGGCCCGTCCGCGCGGGCCGCACAACAGCACCACCCGCTGCGCGCCGGCCGCGACAGCGCGGATCGCCGGGCCGGTGACCAGCACGTCCCCGGCCGAGTCCGAACGCACCACCAGCGCCGTCCCCACCCGCTGATCGACCGGCGCGGGCCGTACCGCCTGCTGGCGGCGCAGGATCTCCTGGACCGCCGAGGGCAGATCAGTGGCCACCCATCCGGCGGCGGCGATCTCCTCCGGCCGGGTCACCGGCGTGGGCACCAGCACTCCCGCCGCACCGGCGGCCAGAGCGGCGGCGACGTCCCGGCCGATGTCGCCGATCATGACGCACCGCGACGCGCTCGTGCCCAGCTTCCGGGCGGCGGCGTGCACCAGGCCGGGAGCCGGTTTGCGGCAGTCGCACCCGTCGGCGTCGTCGTGCGGGCACACCAGCCACGCGTCGAAGCGGCCCAGCAGCTCCTCGACGCGGGCGTGCACCGCCCGCATCTGCTCGTCACTGAAGTAGCCGCGGGCCAGGCCCGACTGGTTGGTCACCACCGCCAGGCGCAGGCCGGCCGCCCGCAACCGGTCCAGCGCCGCCCGCGCGCCCGGCACCGGCCGCACCTTCTCCGGGTCACCGTTGTACGGCACGTCCTCGATCAGGGTGCCGTCCCGGTCGAGCAGCACCGCGTCGTACAGGGCCCCCCGAGGATGCCCGGACAAGGCCCGGTCAGCACCGGCGTACACCCGGGCTGACCTGCGCTGATCCGGATCCTCCTGGTCCTGTCGCACAGCCGGCGGGTTCCCTGCGCCCCGAGGAGTAAACGTCGGCGCCGGCGCGGTGGGCCAGCACCGCCAGCGGTGCCCCGGATCGGCCTTACCCGCCACTCCGAAGAAGCTAACCCGCGGGTCGTTAGGCCCCAGCATGGCGCGGGTATGTGAGCCCAGTGGCGATTGTGGAGAAAGTGATCGACGCTCCCCCGCAGCAGGTCTTCGCCGTCCTGGCCGACGGGTGGACGTACAGCGACTGGGTGGTGGGCACCGCGCACGTGCGGGACGTCGACGACGCGTGGCCGCGGGTGGGCAGTCAGCTGCACCACCGGGCCGGCCCGTGGCCGTTCTCGTTGCAGGACGCCTCGACCGTGCTGGTCTGCGAACCGCCACACCGGCTCGTGCTGCGGGCCGGTCTGTGGCCGGCCGGCGAGGCCGTCGTGGCCTTCACCCTGGAACCGGTCGGCGACGGCGCCACCCGGGTCCGGCTCGGGGAGGACTTTGCCGCCGGCCCGCTGCGCTGGGTGCGCAACAAGGTCAACGACCTGGTGCTGCACATGCGCAACAGGGAGACCCTCGAACGGCTCTCCGACATCGCCAAGCGGCAGAAGGGGTGACCGTGGCGCAGACCGTGGTGGTGACCGGCGCGAGCGCCGGCGTGGGCCGGGCGGTGGCGCACGCGTACGCGGCCCGGGGCGCCCGGTTGGCCCTGCTGGCCCGGGGCGAGGCGGGCCTGGCCGCCGCCGAGCGGGACTGTCGGCTGCGCGGCGCCGCCGACGTGCGCGTCTACCGGGTCGACGTGGCGGACGCCGGCGCGGTGCAGCAGGCCGCCGACGACGTGGTGCACCGGTGGGGTGGCATCGACGTGTGGATCAACAACGCGATGGTGTCGGTGTTCGCACCGGCGTGGGAGATCCCGGCACGCGAGTTCCGCCGGGTCACCGAGGTCACCTACCTGGGCACCGTGCATGGCACCCTGGCCGCGCTGCGACACATGCGCGCGCACGGGCGGGGTGCGATCGTGCAGGTGGGCTCCGCGCTGGCCTACCGGGGCATCCCGCTCCAGTCGGCCTACTGCGCGAGCAAGCACGCCGTTCAGGGGTTCAACGACTCGCTGCGGGCCGAACTGCTGCACGACTGCCCGGGGGTGAAGCTGTCGATGGTGCAGCTGCCCGCGGTGAACACGCCGCAGTTCTCCTGGGTCCGTACCCGGCTGCCTCGGCATCCGCAGCCGGTGCCGCCGATCTTCGCACCGGAGCTGGCGGCCCGTGCGATCGTCTGGGCCGCCGACCACGGCACCCGGGAGCTCAACGTCGGCGGCCCGACCTTGCGGGCCCGACTCGGCGACATCCTGATCCCCGGCCTGCTCGACCGGAAGCTGGCCCGCGACGGGTTCGACAGCCAGCAGACCGGCGAGAAGATCGACCTCACCGCCTGGCGAGACAACCTCGACCACCCCGGCGACGAGGACCGGGACCGGGGTGCGGCAGGCGTGTTCGCGGACCGGGCGCGGGACCGCTCGGCAGCGTTGTGGGTCGGCACCCACAAGCCGGCGCTGTCCGGTCTCGCGCTCGCCGGTGTGGCGGTGGCCCTGACCGCCGTGGCCCGGCGTCTGCGCTGACCCGACCCGGGTGCGGGCGGTCGTCGGCATGGGACGACCTCGTCCGCAACGCCCGGAAGGGGAGCGTTTTCCACTCCGACGGGGCAACTGGATACCCTCTCAGGTAGCCCTGTCCGCAAACCGAGGATGTCCGACATGATCGAGCCCGTGCAGCTGCCGTCGCCGTGGCGGGACGCACGCCTGACCGTCGTGGTGCCCACCTACAACGAGGCGGGCAACCTCCCGGCGTTGGTCGAGCGGCTGCTCGCGCTGCCGCTGCCGGGGCTGCGCATCCTCGTCGCCGACGACAACTCTCCCGACGGCACCGGCGAGGTGGCCGACAAGCTGGCCATCGAGCACCCGGACCGCATCGAGGTGGTGCACCGGGCCGGCAAGGAGGGCCTGGGCCGGGCCTACGTGGACGGGATCGGGCGTGCGCTCGACGGTGGCGCCGAGTACGTGGCGCAGATGGACGCCGACCTGTCGCACCCGCCGGAGGCGCTGCCGGGCATGTTGGGTGCCCTGCTCTCCACCCAGGCCGGCGTGGTCATCGGCTCCCGGTACGTGCCCGGTGGCGAGCTGGACGAGAACTGGCCGCTGTACCGGCGTGCGCTCAGCGGCTGGGCGAACCTCTACGTGCACACCCTGCTGCGGGTCCGCATCCGCGACCTGACCGCCGGCTTCAAGATCTGGCGCGCCGACGCTCTGCGCGACATCGGCCTGGACCGGGTGCAGTCCAACGGCTACAGCTTCCAGGTGGAGATGCACTACCTGGCCACCAAGCTCGGGCACACGATCCTGGAGGTGCCGATCCGCTTCGAGGAGCGGCGCGACGGCGAGTCCAAGATGACCACCGCCACCAAGATCGAAAGCGCCCTGATGCCGTTCCGCCTCCGCAACAAACACCGCAACATCACCCGCTAAAACCCACCCCCACCCCCACTCTCCCCCTCCCCTCCCACCGACCTCCCACCCCGGTGATCAAGAGCTTTGCGTCAAAATTCGGCCCGCCGATGACGCAAACCTCTTGATCACCGGGGGCAGTGCGGGGGGCGGCGCGGGGGGTGGGGGCGGTAAGGGGGGCGGTTAGGTGGGGTAGACGGTTTGGTGGGCTTTGGCGATGGCTGCCGCGTAGGCGCGGCCGGTGAGGGCGCGGTCGCGGGCGAGGGCCGCGCGAGCCGCGTTCGCGCCGGGTGCGCCGTGCACGCCGCCGCCGGGGTGCGCCGACGCGCTGGCCAGGAAGAGCCGGTCCACCGGGGTGTCCGCCCGCCCCAGGCCGGGGATCGGGCGCAGGAACAGCTGCTGGTACGCCGCGGCGGTGCCACCGCCGAGCGCGCCGCCGACCAGGCTCGGGTTCGCCTTCTCCAGCTCGGCCGGCCCGGCCACGTGCCGACCGACGATCAGTCGCCGGAAGCCCGGGGCGGCCGCCTCCAGCACGTCCTCCATCCGCTGCACGTGCCCGGCGACGTCCTCGGCACGCCAGTCCCGCCGGAACGGCAGGTGGGTGTACGCCCAGAGCGACTCGGTGCCCGGCGGGGAGTGGCTCGGGTCGGCCACCGACATCTGCCCGACCAGCAGGAACGGGTCGCGGGGCAGCTCGCCACGGGCCAGCTCCCCGGCATAGTGGGTGAGCCCGTTCAGGTCCGCGCCGAGGTGCACGGTGCCGGCACCGGCCACCTCCCGGTTCGTCCACGGCACCGGCGCGGAGAGCGCCCAGTCCACCTTCAGCGTCGAACCGTCCCACCGGAAGTGCGCCAGGTCCTCGACCAGCCGGGACGGCAGCGCGGCAGCGCCGACCAGGTCGAGGTAGAGGGCCGGCGCCGGCACGTCGGCGAGCACGGCCCGCCGGGCCCGCCACAGCGTGCCGCCGACGGTGCGCACGCCCATCGCCCGGCCCCGGGCGGTGAGCACCCGGTCGACCTGGGCGCCGTAGAGGATCGTCCCGCCGCGTTGTTGCAACCGGTCGACGAGCGCGTTGGTGATCTGCTGCGCGCCGCCGTCGGGCACCGGCCAGCCGACCTGCTGGCCGAGCATGGCCAGCAGCCACCCGTACACTCCGGAGCCGGCCTCCTCCGGGGACAGGTCGGTGTGCAGGGCGCAGCCGGCCAGCAGCGCCGGTCCGCCGGGGCCGTCGAACAGTTCGTCACCGAGCTTGCGCACCGGCACGACGAGCCGCCGGGCCAGCCGTAGCGCGCCGGCGATCCGCAGCCGGCGCAGCAGACCCAGCCCGCCGCGAATCGGCGGGAACGGCGTGGTGATCGTGTCCAGCATCGGCTCGGCCACCTCGAGCCAGTCGGCGTACGCGTTGAGCCAGCGTCTGCCGTCACCGGGAGCGAACTGCTCCAGGGAGGCGGCGGTGACGTCCGGATCCCGGTTGATCACCGCGGCCCGACCGTCGGGCAGCAGGTGCGCCAGGACGTCCGGGGAGTGCCGCCAGGACAGGCCGTGCCGACCCAGGTCGAGCCCGCGCAGCACCGGCGAGGCGTACCCCAGGGGGTAGAACGAGCTGTAGAGGTCGCTGAGGTAGCCGGGCGCGGTCACCTCGGCGGAACGGACGGCGCCGCCGGGCACGGCGGTCGCCTCCAGTACGACCACGTCCCACCCGGCGTCGGCCAGCAGGTTCGCCGCGACGAGGCCGTTGTGACCGGCGCCGACGACGACGGCGTCCGCGCTCTGGGCGCCGGTGGTGTTCATCCGATCCGGCTACCCGGCGCGCAACCGGGCGAAACGCGTTTGCCGCGCCGGGGCCGGGGCATCCAGCGCCGCATGTACACGGTTGCGCAGCTGGTGGGCGGGGTGTGGGGTGCGGGCGGCGACGGCGGTGAGCTGGTCGTCCACGACCCGGCGGACGGTTCGCCGGTCAGCACGGTGCCGGTGGCCACGGCCGACGAGGTCGGCAAGGCGGCCCAGGCGGCGCGCGGTGCGGCCGCGGAGTGGGCGGCGACCGCGCCGGCCGCGCGGGCTGCGGCGCTGCACCGGGCCGCGGACGCGGTGTCGGCGGTCACCGACGAGCTGGCCGCGGCGGTCACCGCGGAGATGGGCAAACCCCTGGCGGACGCCCGTGGGGGCGTCGAGGCGGGCATCGGCACCCTGCGACAGTACGCGGAGCTGGCCCCGCTGCGCGGCGGGCGGACGCTCAACGGTGCGGGGGACGCGCTGGACTTCATGACCCCGCAGCCCCGGGGCGTGGTGGCCGCGATCACCCCGTGGAACGACCCGGTGGCGGTGTCCTGCGGGCTGCTCGGGGCGGCTCTGGTCACCGGCAACGTGGTGCTCTACAAGCCCAGCGAACGCACCCCGGCGACGGGTTGGCTGCTGGCGCGTGCGCTGGACGGGGCACTGCCGCCCGGTGTGCTGTCGTTGCTCACCGGCGGAGCCGAGGTCGGGGCGGCGCTGGCCGCCCAGGAGGTCGACGTGGTGGCCCACGTGGGCGCCACAGCGAGCGGGCGGGCCATCGCCGCCGCGGCGGCCCGCACCGGAGCGAAGGTGCTGTTGGAGAACGGCGGCAGCGACCCGCTGGTCGTCGACGCCGGCGTCGACCCGGAGTGGGCGGCGGAGCAGGCCGCGCTCGGGGCGTTCGCCAACGCGGGGCAGATCTGCGTCGCGGTGGAGCGGATCTACGTGCACCGGGACGTGGCCGAGGACTTCGTGGCGGCGCTGGTGCGACGGGCCGGCACGCTACGGATGGGGCCGGGCCGGGAGCCGGGCACCGAGCTGGGTCCGCTGGTGGACCGGCGGCACCGGGACCACGTGCACGGGCAGGTGGCGGCCGCCGTGGCGGCGGGGGCGCGGGTGCGTACCGGTGGGGAGGTGCCGGACGGGCCGGGAGCGTTCTACCCGGCCACCGTGGTCACCGACTGCCGGCACGACATGCCGCTGGTGCGGGAGGAGACGTTCGGGCCGGTCGCCCCCGTGGTGGTCGTCGACTCGTTCGACGAGGGTCTGCGCTGCGCGGCGGACTCCCCGTACGGGCTGGCCGCCACGGTGCTGACCGCGTCGATGAGCCACGCGCAACGGGCCTGGCGGGACCTGCCGGTGGGCACCGTCAAAATCAACGCCGTGTTCGGCGGGGCACCGGGCGGCGCCGCGCACCCGCGGGGCGCGAGCGGGCAGGGCTTCGGGTACGGCCCGGAGCTGCTGGACGAGTTCACCGCCACGAAGGCGGTGCACATCGAGGCGCCGGCTGGCGGGCACTGGTGACACGGAACGGGCGGGCGCCGGGGTGCCGCGTCCGCCCGTACCGTCGTCTGCTGGGTCAGTCGCCGCGAGCCTTGCGGGTGGCGCGGTCGTTGGCCTTCTCGATGGCCGTGACCAGCTCCGGCTTGGTCATGCTGGAGCGACCGGGTACGTCCAGCTTGCGGGCCACCGACATCAGATGGTCCTTCGTGGCGTTGGCGTCCACCCCACCGGCGGTGGGTGCGCGCCGCTCCGGCCCGCCTCCGGCGGCCTGGGCGTCGCTCGGACCCTTGCGGCCCTTCGGCTCCCAGTGGTCGCCCACCTTCTCGAACTGGTGCTTCACCGCGGCGAAGGCGGTGCGGTGCGACCGCTCCCCCTCGCCGTAGGTCTCCACCGCCGAGTCGTGCGTCTTCTCCCAGGTGCGCTGCGCCTTGTCCGGGGAGCGTCGCAGCGTGCTGGGCATGTCCTCGCGCGCGGGCATTCTCGTCCTCCTCCGCGTCGACAGGGTTGTCGGTGAGCGTTCCCCGGCAGCGGGCCGGCAAACCATCCGCGCCGGACGGACGGGTTTGTCGATTTCGCGGCGCGGGTACCGGCCGGGCAAGGCCCGACCGGACGACCGGTCATCCGGCGGCCGGGGCACAGGGAGCGGGCATGACGACCACGGAGCCCGGTACGACGCTCGACGGCACGCCGGGCGCCCGGCTGCCCCGGCGGGTACGGCAGCTGAACTGGCGGACCTGGCGGGGCGTGCTGGTCCGCAGCGTACAGAACTTCGTCACCGACAACTGCTCGGACTGGGCTGCCGCGCTGACCTACTACGGGGTCCTGGCGCTCTTCCCGTCCGCCATCGTGGTGGTGGCCCTGGTCGGCCTGGTGTCCTCCGGCGAACAGACCGTCGACACGGTGGTCGACCTCGCCAACCAGGTGGGCGCCGGTTCGGTGCTGACCGACGACGAGGGTGGCGTGGTCGGGGTGATCCGTTCGGTGGTGCTCGAGCAGAGCAATCCCAAGCTGCTGCTGAGTTTCGGTCTGCTCGGTGCGCTGTGGTCGGCGTCGGGCTTCATCGGGGCGTTCACCCGGGCCTCCAACGCCATCTACGGGGTGACCGAGGGTCGGCCGGTGTGGAGGCTGCGGCCGTTGCAGATCGGTCTGGCCGCGATCACGCTGGTGCTGCTCGCGGTGGTCGCCCTCGGGCTGATCGTCAGCGGCCCGGTCACCGACGCGGTCGGCGATCTGGTCAACGCCGGCGGCCTGGCCCGTACGGTGTGGAGCGTGGCGAAGTGGCCGGTGCTCGCCATGATCATGATGGTGCTGTTGTCGCTGCTGTTCTGGATCGCCCCGAACGTGCGTCAGCCCCGGTTCCGCTGGCTCACCCCCGGCGGCGCGGTGGCCCTGCTCGCCTGGGCGGTGGTCTCCTTCGGCTTCGGTCTGTACGTGGCCAACTTCGGCTCGTACGACGCCACCTACGGCAGTCTGGGCGCGGCCATCGCGTTTCTCGTCTGGCTCTACCTGTCCAACTCGGCGCTGATGCTGGGCGTGCAGATCAACGCCGAGGTACAGCGCGGACGGCAGTTGCAGGCCGGCGACCCGGACCCGGAGGAGCCGGTGTTGCCGCCCCGCAAGCCCGCCGACACCTGAGCACCGCCGTGGGCCGGATGTCCGGTCCCGGGGCCGGCCGAGGGCCGGTTCGTGGTCCGGTGCCGGTTTACCGGCCCTGCCCTCGGGTAGCGCAGAAGACATGGAGCGTGGCAACAGCAAGCACGGACCGAGGATCGACGAGCAGATGAGCCAGGAGGTCAGCGGCCTCGTACAGGGGCCGGGGACCGGTGGCTCCCGCGTCGAGGAGTCGCGCGTGCCGGAACCGGCAGGCGAGGACCAGCCGGAGACGACGACCGCGCCGGCCGGCGACCTGCGCACCGGCACTCCGCAGGGGATGAGCTCCACGGATGTCGAGCAGCGCAGCCGGCTCGGCCGGTTCATCTCGATGAGCGCGCTGCCCGGCGACCGCCTGGTGCTCATCGCCAGCGCCCGGGAGAACGAGGCACCGGACGACATCCTCGCGGCGCTGGAACGCCTGCCGGAGGGCACCGAATACCAGACGGTGTCCGAGGTGTGGGCCGCGCTCGGCCACAAGAACGAGACAACCCGCTGGTGAGCGGATCGCCCCCCGATCCGATCCATCACCGGCCGAAGGAGGTTCCCACATGAGTGGCGTTACCGAACACGTCGACGTTGCCGTACCCGTCCGCACCGCCTACGACCAGTGGACGCAGTTCGAGGAGTTCCCCCAGTTCATGGAGGGCGTGCAGGAGGTCCGGCAGCTCTCCGAGACGATGACCCACTGGACGGTGGACATCGCCGGGGTGAAGCGGGAGTTCGACGCCGAGATCACCGAGCAGCTGCCCGACGAGCGGGTGGCCTGGCGGTCCACCGGTGGCACGCAGCAGGCCGGCGTGGTGACCTTCCACCGCCTGGACACGGACAAGACCCGGGTCACCCTCCAGCTCGAGTTCGAGCCGCACGGGGTGGTCGAGCAGGCCGGCGACAAGCTCGGCATCGTCGACCGGCGGGCCAAGGGCGACCTGGAGCGCTTCAAGACCTTCATCGAGCGGCGCGGTCAGGAGACCGGTGCCTGGCGCGGGACGGTGGACCGCCCGCAGCCGTGATCCGGAGAGCACCGCACCACGGATGGCCGCCGGAGTTCCGGCGGCCATCGCCGTGTCCGAGCCCGCCCGCGCGGCGTCGTTTGCGATCATCGCGCCCGGGTACGGCTGAAGACATGACCGACGACAAGATCAGGGTGTGGCGGGACGAGGAACGGCTTCCGTTGGAGGAACTGGAACGCGCCGTGTCGGGTTCCAGCCTCGACGGGCAGTCCGACGACGTGACCGGCAACGACGCCGGTGAGGAAGCCGCGTTCGGCCACGGGCCGGCGGCGGCCGACCGCGCCGGGCAGGCCCGGGGTACCGGCCGGGAGCCGACCGACCCGGAGCGCGCCTACCGCCCGTCGACGACCGGCCGGACCGGGCCGGACAACGGCTGAGCGGGGTCGCGCCGGACGGGCCGGCGGGCACCCAGCTCGTACAGCACGATCAGCGCCAGCGCGAGCACGACCAGGGCCGGGCCGAGCACCTGCACCGACAGCATGTCGATCAGGACGCCGAGCCCACCCGGGACGAGCGCCGCGCCCAGTCCGGCGGCACCGATCTGCAGGCCGATGGCGCGGTCCGCGTGGGCCGCGCCGACCCTCCGGCGACCGCGGCGCCGAGGCCGCGCCCCTCGGTGAGCAGCAGGAACGCCCACAGCCCGGCGGACACCTCGATCGCCACGTACAGCGCGAAGCCGGCCGCACCCGACCAGACCGCCGGCAGCAGCAGCGTGCTCCGGACCGGCACCGGTGGCGTGCTCGGTGCGGGCGGCCGACGGTGCCGGCGGTGAGCAGCAGTCCGACCGCCTTGGTCGGTACGTCGAAGTCCGCCCGGATCGAGGGCCAGGCGACGCCGAGCAGGCCGTCGGGCAGGCCGAGACTGACGAACGCGAGATAGGCCAGCAGGAGCAGTGCTGCGCGGGGCGGCGCGGTCGGGGTGGACACCAGACAGATCCTGCCGCAGCCGCACCTTACCGTCGTCGCCGGCCGTTCGCCCGCCGCGACAAGAAGTGGTGTCCGGACGGTCGAGAAAACGGACAGCTCATCCAGAATCGGCCGATCGGAGGACGGCAAGCCGGCCAGTTCGCGTAAGAATTTCGGAATGCATCATGGCTCCGGAATCCTCTCCACGCGTCAGCGCCGGCTCGCCTGGCTCGGCTTCCTGCTCGCCGCGCTGCAGGCGCCGGTCTCCGCCCGGCTCGTCTCCGACGAGTCCTGGCTGTTCAGCCTCTGCGTCGCGCTGATGGTGGCCACCGTGATCATCGCGGACGACGCGGCCCGACGGCGGCCCGCCGACGCGACCGACTAGCTGCCGCTGGCCGGCCGGGCCTCGTGCCCCGGCCGGCCCCGGCTGCGGCGGCGCTCCTTCATCTCCGCCTCGTAGAGGTGCCGCCGCCCACCCACCAACTCGTCACGGGCCCGCTGGTCCAGCTCCCGGAACAGCGCGTGGTAGCCGTCGTCGAAGTCCTCGACGATCTGGAAGGTCCACCGCCCGGCGATGACGTTGCGACCCACCAGTTCGGTGTCGATCCGATCGGCGAGCTGCTGGTGCCCGGCCGCGCGGAACTGCTCCACGGCGTCGCCGAGCATCAGGTCGGCGTGCCCGATCAGCTGGTGCAGCGAGTACAGGTGCCCCCGGGCCCGTTCCACGCACTCCAGCGCCTCGCTGAGCTTGCCCAGCGCGGCGACCGTCGCGTCGCTCACCCCGTCCGGCCGGCGGTGCTGCTCGTCCGGCCCGTCCAGCTGCTGTCCCATCGCTCCTCCGTGCTCTGTGCCTGCGTGTGCCGCGATTCTCCTGCTGCCCCGTCTGTGCCGGATCAACCCTCGCGGTCAGCCCCGGGTCGTCCGGTGGCGCAGCTGACACCCCCGAGCGGCCGAGGCCGGCCCGGTCACCGGTCGGTTAGCCTCGGTCACCATGCGTGTGCCGTTCACCCGGGTCGCCCCCCGTACCGCCGTCGACTCGACGCGGTCCACCCTGGCCGCCCTCACCGTCTCCGTCGGCACCGTCGGGCTCGCCGCCGCCGCGACGCGACCCGGGCTGCTCGCCCTCGTCGACCAGCACGCCGCCGCCGTACGGGACAGCCTCGACGGCGACCGACGGCCCCTGACGGCCGCCACCCTCGCCGGCTACGCCGAGGGGCTGCGCGAGGCGGCCCTGGAACACGGGTGGGCGCCGCCGCGTGGCCCGGTGGACTGGGACGCGCCGGAATGGCCGCACGCCCGGCTGCTCGCCGTCTGCGCGCTGGCCCGCACGCTCGACGAGACCTGACCCGCGCACGAGGGCGCCCGCGCCGAAGCGCGAGCACCCTCTTTCCGTACGACCCTGTCGTCCCGCCCGCTACGCGCGGTACTGCGGGGCCTCGTCCACCCGGGGCATGGCCTGGGTGCGTTCGCCGCCACGGTCGGCCATCTGCCGCTCCATGTCGCCGCGCCCGGCCGCGGTGGCCCGCCGGTGCTCCTGCACCGCCCGGGCTTCCTGGGCCGCCCGGTCCAGCCAGCCGTCCCAGCGCCTCTGCATCGGCTTCACCAGACCGCCACCGACACCGACGATCAGGATGCCGGCCACCGTGGCGAGCACCGCGATCAGCACCGGTGTGGTCACCGTCGTGGCGATACCCACCTGGTTCAGCGCGGCGATCACGCCGAGCGCGATGATGAAGATCGCGGTCAGGTCGGCCAGGACCTTGCCGTACGAGAGACCGCCCAGCGCCCCGGTGACCAGATCCCGGACGGCGTTGGCGATCGCGGCCGCCACCACCACGATGACGATCGCGACGAACGCACGCGGCAGCCAGGCCACCACGCCGCTGATCAGGTCACTGATGGCGTTGGGTCCCCAGACCCCGAACGCGAACTGCAGCGTGAACAGCAGTACCGCGTAGTACGCCAGTCTGGCCAGGATGTCGCTTGCGTCGTACTTCGTTCTCTCCAGCGCGCGTTTGATGCCGCCGCGTTCGACGGCCTGGTCGAAGTGCACCCGTTCCAGGACCGCATCCACGATCTTGAGGACCGCTCTGGCGATGAGCCAGCCGACCACGAGGATGACGATGAAGGCCACTGCCTTCGGGATGAAGAGCAGCACCGACCTCCACGTGTCGGCGATGGCATCACCAATGTCGGCCTGCCGGACCGCGAGGGTTTTCAGCATGACGTCCCTCCTGTCGCATGGACTGCGTCGGGCGCATACCCGGCCGACGGTGCGGCAGTCCGCGCGGCTCGCGGAGTTTTTTCCGACAAGCCGCCGAAGATGGGCCGTGAACTGCCCGAACAGTCACCGCCACGATGCCGGCGGCGACCCGCCGCCATGATCGGATGCCGATGTCGGGGGGCCGGATAGGCTGCGGACATGCCAGGAACGGTCGGGCGAGTCCCCACGCCAGCAACCCCGGTGCCCGGCGCATCCACCGGGGCGGAGCCGGACGCCGCCGCCGTGCTCGCCCACGACTGGGCCAACACCTCGCTCGGCCCGCCCGAGGCGTGGGATCCGGCGATCCGTGCCGTGGTCGAGCTGATCCTCGCCTCGCCGATGCCGATGGCGCTGGCGTACGGCGACGACCTGGTGCTGCTCTACAACGCCGGGTACGCCGAAATGCTCGGCAGCAAACACCCGGACGCCCTCGGTCGACCGGCCGCCGAGGTGTACGCGGAGATCTGGACGCTGCCCGGCGTCGGTGAGGTGATCGAGCGGACCTACCGGCAGGGCGTGCCGTTCCTGGAGAAGGAGTCCACCCTCCCCCTGGTCCGTGAGCAGTCCGCCGTGGTGGAGCAGGCGGTCTTCACCCGGGGTTACTCGCCGGTGCGCGACAGCGCCGGTCAGATCGTCGGCATGCTGACGGTCGCCGCCGAGACCACCCACGTCACCGAGCAGTTGCAGAGCCTCAGCGAGGTCGCCGCCGCGCTGGCCGGCACGCTCACTCTCGACGACGTGGCCCGGGTGGCGCTGCGGCACACGATCACCACGTTCGACGCCGACCAGGTGGCGTTCTCGGTCGACGAGGGCGGCGGCGGTTGGCGGACGGTACGCCGGGTCCGCGGCGAGTTGATGGACGAGGCCGACGAGCGCCTCCCGCCGTTGTGGCGACGCGTTCCGGCGGACTGGTCGGCCCCGGTGGTGCGGGTGGCCCGGTCGGGCGATCCGTCGTTCACCCGCGACGGCCAGCCGCTGCGGGACGCCGCGGTCGACCGCCACGATCAGAAGATCCGTTCGATGGCGGCCCTGCCACTGGGCACCTCGGTGGTACGCGGCGGGCTGGCGGTCGGCTTCCAGACGCCGCACGCCTGGTCGGCCGCCGAGCGGGCGTTGCTGGCCGCGTCGGGTGAGCTGATCGGCCAGGCGGCGGAGCGGGCCCGCCGTTTCGAGACCCAGCACGGCACCGCCCAGCTGCTGCAACGCAGCATGTTGCCGGAGCATCTGCCCGACCTGCCCCGGCTGCGCGTCGCGGCCCGCTACGACCCCGGGGTGGACGGTAACGCCGCCGGTGGAGACTTCTACGACGCGTTCCTGCTGCCCACCGGCGGGCTCGGCGTGGTGTTGGGCGACGTTGCCGGGCACGACGTGCAGGCGGCGGCGCGGATGGGGCAGGTCCGTGCGGCGCTGCGGGCGCTGGCGCTGACCGACCCCACCCCGGACGCGGTGCTGGCCGGCCTGGACCGGCTGGTCACCAGCCTGGGCGCGGAGGCCGGTACGCACGAACTGTTCGTCACGGTGGTGTTCGGGCTGGTCGACGCGGACCGCCGGGAGGTGACCCTCGCCAGTGCCGGTCACCCGGCTCCGCTGATCCGGCGCAGCGGCCCCGACGGTCGTTCCCACGCCGAGTACGTGGACCTGCCGGCCGGCCCTCCGCTGGGGCTCGGCGGGCGGGCGGTCACCACCACCGTCGCGTTCCGTCCCGGCGACACCCTGCTGCTCTTCAGTGACGGCGTGGTGGAGCGCCGGCGGCAGAGCCTCACCGCCGGGCTGGACGCCCTCGTCGACGCGGTCGCCAAGGCCAGCAGCAGTGACCCCCGCGCGCTCTGCGCGGTGGCCACCGCGGCCGTGTCCGGCGGCACCGAGGACGACGTGGCCGTCCTGGCGGTCGAGCACGCGCTCAAGCCGAGCCGTTCGGCGAGCATGGAGGTGCCGGCGGAGCCGACCGCGCCCAGCCGGGTCCGGCACTGGATGACCGGCCAGCTCACCGAGTGGCAGGTGCCCGAGTCGGTGATCGGCGCGGCGGTGCTGTGCACGAGCGAGTTGACCACCAACGCCCTCCTGCACGCCGGCACCGCCGCCCGGGTGGAGATCGACCTCAGCCCCGAGCGGCTGCTGGTGTCGGTCGCCGACTCCGGCACCCGCGGCACCGTGACCCGTACCCGGACCGACACGTTGAGCAGTCGTGGGCGCGGGCTCGGGCTGATCGAGCAGCTCAGCGACGCCTGGGGCACCGATCCGACGGTTCGCGGCTCCACCGTCTGGTTCGAGATCCTCGTGCCGTCCTGACGCCTTTCGCCCGCGCCGGCACGAATCAGTCGACCGCACAGCGGGTAGGAGGACGCGCATGGCCACCGACCGACCCGCTGGGATCCTGTTCGACGTCGACGGCACCCTCGTCGACACCACGTACCTGCACACGGTGTGCTGGTGGGAGGCGTTACGCCAGACCGACCAGCCGGTCCCGATGGCGACCGTGCACCGGTCGATCGGCATGGGCGCGGACAAGCTCCTCGACCACCTGCTCGGCCCGGAACGGGACCGTGACGCCGACCAGCGGCTGCGCGACGCGCACGACACCCTGTACGGCGAGTACTGGGAACGCCTGACGCCGCTGCCCGGGGCGGCCGACCTGCTGCGCGCCTGCGCCGAGCGGGGCCTGCGGGTGGTGCTCGCCACCAGCGCGTCGGAGCAGGAGGTCGGCGCACTGCGCCGGGCGTTGGGCGCCGACGACGTCGTCGACACGGTCACCTCCTCGGCGGACGCCGAGCAGAGCAAGCCGGCCCCGGACATCCTGGTCGCCGCGCTGGAGCAGTCCGGACTGGACGCCGAGCGGGTGGTCTTCGTCGGCGACTCGGTCTGGGACGTCGTGGCGGCCGGCAAACTCGCCATCCCCTGTGTCGGCCTGACCTGCGGCGGCACCAGCCGCGGTGAGCTGGCCGGCGCCGGCGCGGTGGCGGTCTACGACGACCCGGCGGCCCTGCTGGCGGAGCTGTCCGACTCGCCACTCGCCCGCGTGGGGTGAAGCCCACTCCGGTTGGTCGACACGTGTACGCATAGCCGGAGCCCTCCCGGGGCATGGACTGTCACCACCTGCCCGCAACCCGTGGGCGCGGCCGGAAGGTGGCACGGTGGAGCCGGTAGACGTGGCGTTCGCGCTGGTGGGCCTGGGCGCCCTACTCGCAGGCATCCTGCCCCGGGTGCTGGAACGGCGTCCGCTGTCCATGCCGATCGCCTTCCTGGCCCTCGGCATGCTGGTCTTCCTGCTGCCGGTGGGTCTGCCGACACCGGATCCGCTGGCCCACCCGGAGCTGACCACCCACCTCACCGAGATCGGGGTGATCGTCGCCCTGATGGGTGCCGGCCTCAAGATCGACCGACCGTTGAGCTGGGCCCGCTGGTCGTCGACCTGGCGGCTGCTGGCCATCGCGATGCCGCTGAGCATCGCGGCGGTGGCGCTGCTCGGCTGGTGGTGGGCCGGGCTGGTGCCAGCAGCCGCGCTGCTGCTGGGCGCCGCGCTGGCTCCGACCGACCCGGTGCTCGCCGCGGACGTGCAGGTCGGCGAGCCGACCGATGTGGAGGACTCCGAGGACGAGGTCCGCTTCGCGTTGACCTCCGAGGCCGGCCTCAACGACGGCCTGGCGTTCCCGTTCGTCTACGCGGCCATCGCCATCGCCTCGACGAGTCTCGCCCCGCGCGACTGGCTGGCCGAGTGGTTCACCGTGGACGTGCTGTGGAAGGTGTCCGTCGGCGTCGGCGGCGGTCTGCTCATCGGCTGGCTGCTCGGCAAGCTGTTCTTCCGGGCGCCCAGCAAGCTGCGGCTGGCCCGGCACGCCGAGGGTTTCCTGGCCCTGGCCGCCACCTTCCTGGCGTACGGGCTGGTGGAGGTGGTCGGCGGGTACGGCTTCCTGGCGGTGTTCGTGGCCGCCCGGGCGATCCGCGCGGCCGAACGGACCCACGAGTTCCACGCGGTGCTGCATGATTTCGCCGAGCAGATCGAACGACTGCTCACCCTGGTGTTGTTGCTGCTGCTCGGCGGCGCGATCGTGGGCGGCCTGCTCTCCTCGCTGACCTGGTCGGCGGCGGCCGTCGGGCTGGCGCTGGTGTTCCTGATCAGGCCGTTGATGGGCTGGGTGTCGCTGCGCGGGGCACCCGGCCGGCCGGCCGAGCACTGGGTGATCGCGTTGTTCGGCATCCGCGGGGTGGGCTCGTTCTACTACCTCGCGTACGCCACCACGAAGGCGGACTTTCCGCAGGCGGAACTGCTCTGGGCCACCGTCGGCCTGGTGGTGCTCGTGTCGGTGGTGGTACACGGCATCACGGCGACGCCGGTCATGCAACTGCTGGACCGCGAGGGCGAACGGACCTCCGACCCGGCCGAACGCGACGCCTCCGCCCAGCCCGTGGCCGTCGCCGGCCACGCCTGAGCGCGCGTACTCCTCAAGCGAGGCGGGCGGCCAGCGCGTGGCCGAGGTCCCGTCCGGAACGCCAGGCGCTCTGCACCCGGGGCTTGCCGAACGCGTCACCGGCCAGGCCGATCCCGTCGGCATCCAGGTGATAGGTGTCGCCGCCCGCGCCGCCCGTCGGCTTCGCGTACGTCCAGCGGTGCACGTGCACGTCGGCGGCCTGCTCGGGCAGGCCCAGCAGATCCTGGACGGCCTGCGCGATGGCCGGGCCGGCCCCGGTGGGCTGGGCCAGGTGAGCACCGGCGAACTCCGGCACGGTG
This sequence comes from Micromonospora sp. WMMD710, assembly GCF_029626045.1. Lineage (NCBI taxonomy): Bacteria > Bacillati > Actinomycetota > Actinomycetes > Micromonosporales > Micromonosporaceae > Micromonospora > Micromonospora sp. WMMD710. The sequence continues at coordinate 2,862,313 of NZ_JARUBD010000001.1, forward strand.
TGCGCGACCAGCACCGGTGCGGCGTCCCCGCGCCGGTCACCGTCGTCGCAGACGAGGTTGAGCACCGGATGGTCGTTGACGAACGCGCCGCCGAAGTCCGGCCAGCGCCGGTTCGGAAAGCGCAGTACGCCGGCAAGCGACGGCGCCCAGTTCTGCGCCTGCACGACACCGGTGGCGGCGGCCAGGGCCGGGTCGAGCAGCAGGGCGGCCTGCGGGCCGGGCATGGCCAGGACGACAGCCGCGCACGGCTCACCGTCGACGATCGGCCCCGGTTCGACGGTGAGCACCAACCGGTCGACGGTCAGCGGCAGCGGGGCGGCCAGGTGTTCGACCAGCGAGCGGAGTCCGCGCGGCGCGGCGAAGCGCATCGGGCCGGGCACCTCGTGGCGCCCCTCCCGGTCGTACGACTGGAACGTGTCGGTCCACTCGCGGACCAGGCCGGCGGCGCGCCACCGCTCGACCACGACGGCGAAGTCCGGGTCGCTGACGGTGAAGTACGCGGCGCCGATGTCCGCGGGGCGACCCGCGAAGCGTTTGCTGGCCATCCGGCCGCCGCACACGTGCCCCCGCTCGCGGACCTGCACCGGCACCCCGGCCCTCGTCAACTCGACCGCACAGGCGACCCCGGCGATGCCCGCCCCGACCACGACGACACTTGACGAGTCCACGCTCATCCGGTGATCGTAGGCGGCGGCCTGGCGCTTCGGTGGTTGCTCCCAGGACCGCGGCGATGGAATTGCCGAACGCCGTGGCTGAACCTTTCGTTGTTCGCGAACGTTCCCATCGGTGAGCGGGTGTATCAACTGATTGAGGTGCCCCTACGCTCCGTGAATCATCCGAGAAAGGTTCTTCCGTCCGGGATGCTTTTGTCCGAATAGGAGTTGACATGCAAAATTCTACAAGCCGAAACATGCCAGAAACTCTGGCTCCTACAATCGAACGGCCGACTGACACCGACTCCCTTCGCCGTCTGGAGGAGGGTGACAGCGGGTGGACGGGCCTCGATCCGGCGGAGAGCCGAAGGATCGGCGCACGGCTGAAAAGTGTGTTCAGCGACCCTCAGCCGCTCGCCAACGCGCTCTACTTCGGCGCGCTCTTGAGCGACGGCATCGGGCGTAAGGCTGTATCCAGAGACGCCCTCGCGGCGGGCGCGATAATCATGTTTGCCACCGACGGCGTGCAGGCATTGTGGGAGCCTGCGGCTAAGCAGTTGGAGAACATCCGGACGAAACAGCCCCTAGAGTACGCGAAAATACTTTCGGGCCTGTACGACATGGCCAGCGCCGTTATTCCGGTGGGAATGCCTCTTCAGACGATCAAATCGATCGATAGAAGTAATCATGACCCGAAGATTGTCAAGCTGAACCGAGAGGAACTGGGATACGGGGGCTACTACGCGTTAGCGGGCAGTGCGACCAATCTGGCCGCTTTCGCCCGGAGCGCATGGGAGCGGACGCCCGTGCCGAGCGATGGCGAATCGCGAAGCGCTTTCCGTCGAGGACTCGAGGGGGCTCGACGGGCTTTTGGAGATGACGAGAGCCGCAACAAGATCGTGGATTCGCTAGCATTATTCACCGAATATTACGGGCGAAAGCATCAGCTTCCTTGGCACGTAATCGTGGGCACTGGCGTGCTGTTGGGGCACCGCGCCCTCTCGGCATGCTGGGCCAACTACAAACAGAAGGACGTGCCTTACGAAAGCTATGTCCTTTCTGCCATGAAAGTGGTCGGGGCAGCCGCATATACGACGACGGTCGGCTTTACGTGGACCTCACTCAAAGAAATCGCGCATGATCCGCACACTCTCGTGGCGGCCCGCGCCGACATCAAGCGCGGACACATGTCCTCCTGGACCGCCGCCGGCGCCTCTTTCATCGCCGCGGCTGCCTCGACTGTCAGCGGGTGGCGGTCGACGCCTCCACCTCCTGCGGCTACGCCCGCGCTGGGGAGTACGACGAATTCCCCTCGGGCCGTTCCCGGCCCAGGACTGGCGGCGGCCCCCGAGGTCGCCAACCCAACGGCTTCCCTCGCCAGCCTCGCCAGCCGGCGCGACATCTCACCCATCATCGCCCCGACCACCCCGCAGTCAGGACAGGCAGTGGCCCCAGGAGCCGCCAACTCAACGGCTTCCCTCGCCAGCCTCGCCACCCAGCACGACATCTCACCCATCATCGCCCCGACCACCCCGCAGCGCACCACATCCGGAACTCCTGGCGCACCGAGCCACGCCAGGGCTCGCTGATGCCGCACCGGAACCCCGGGCCTTGAAAGCGGCGGTGGACCGGCATGAACCACCACTGATCGGGGGGTACTGGCACACCTGTTCGAAGAGAGGGCGATGACGATGACGGACCGCAGCAACGAGCAGGTCGGCCCGCGTGGCGCGATCAAGGACCCCGACGGGTGGAGGGTGATGCGAGGGCCGCACCGCCCCGGGCGGGGCGAGGCAGAGTGCGGTGAGGACGGCGAGCAGGGTGGCGGGTGGTGGCACCGATGACCGATAGAGCGTCGATTCAGGCAAGCGCCAGTTGTCACGATTCCGATAAAAGTGCGGCTCAGGGACGTACCGGGCTGAGGTGCGCCGGGGGCATACCGAGGCCGCGCAACTCCGGGTCCTGCTCGACGTCGGTCAGCACACCGGCGGCGTTGATCAGGCCGATGTGCGAGAACGCCTGGGGAAAGTTGCCCAACTGCTCACCGGTCAGCGGATCGATCTGCTCGGCGAACAGGCCGAGGTCGTTGACCCTCCCCGCCAGCGCCCGGAACAGCTCGTGCGCCCGGTCCCGCTCACCGGCCAGCGCCAGGCAGCACACCAGCCAGAACGAGCAGATGACGAACCCGGCCGGGTCGCCGTCCCAGCGCCGCAGCAGGCCGTCGTGCGACAGCCGCCGCTGCACGGCGCTGATCGTCGAGCGCATCCGCGGATCGCCGGCTGGGAGAAACCCGACCAGCGGCATCACCAGCACCGACGCGTCCAGCTCGTCGGATTCGAAACTGCCGGTGTACGACTGCAGCCGGTCGCTCCACCCCCGTTCGAGCACCTGGGCGCGCACCTCGTCGCGGGCGGCCGCCCAGCGGGCCAGGTCCCGCGGTTCACCGAGCCGGTCACCGAAACGGACCGCCCGATCCAGAGCCACCCAGCACTGCACCTTCGACGACACGTGGTGGTGCTGGACGCCGCGCTCCTCCCACATCCCCGCGTCGGGCAGCGTCCAGTCCCGCACAGCCTGGTCGGCGAGCACCCGGAGGACGTGGTGCACCTCCGGATCCAGCGGCTCCAGCTTGTCGCGCATCAACCAGGCGGCATCCATCGCCTCGCCGAAGATGTCGGTCTGCCGCTGTTGCCAGGCGTTGTTGCCGATCACCACCGGCGGGTTGTCGCGGTATCCGCCGAGCTGATCCAGGCGGTGCTCGGTGAGGTCGCGTTCCCCGAGCACGCCGTACATGATGGGCACGGGTTTGTCGTCGACGCGGCCCATCGCCCGGCCCAGCCAGGCGAACTGCCGCTTCACCTCGTCGAGGCACGCCGTCCGCCACAGCGCGCGCAGGGTGAGGCTGAAGTCGCGCACCCAGACGTAGCGGTAGTCGTAGTTGCGGTCCCCGCCGAGTTCCTCGGGCAGGGAGGTGGTCACCGAGGCCACCACCGCCCCGCTGGGCCGATAGGTCATGCCCTGGACCACCAGCCGGCTGCGCCGCACCTGCTCGGCGTAGAGCCCCTGGTAGTCGTGCTCGGAGGTCCAGGACCGCCAGCCGGCGACGGTGTCGGCGATGGTCTGGTCGGCGTCCGGCACCTCCGGCAGGGGGGCGTCGTAGGTCGGGGCGTACCCGAGGGTGAAGTTGTGGGTCGTGCCGGCGCGGGCGGTGAACGACGTGTGGGCCTCGCCGTCGCCGCACCGCAACCGCACGCTGCCGCGCAGCGTGAGGCGAGCGGCCCCGGCGATGGCCTCCAGCCGGTCGCCCCGCTCGATCATGTACGCGATGGTGCGCCCGTACTCGAAGCGGGGCCGGTAGAGCAACCGCATCGGCACCTCACCGGACAGCCCCTGCACGCTGCGGACCAGGACCTGCGGGGAGTGCATACCGATGTCGTGTCCACGGGCGCCCGGCTCGAAGGCGAGCGCGTCGGTCAGCGCCACCTCCCCGTGCGCCGTGCGGAACACGGTCCGCAACACCAGGGTGTCCTCAAGGTAGGAGCGGTCGACGGTGAAGTCGCCCTCCGGTTGGATCGACCAGTGTCCCGCGCTGTCGTCGAGCAGCCGCCCGAACACCGACGGGGCGTCGAACCGACCCGGACACCACCAGTTCACCGAGCCGGCGCGGTCCACCAGCGCCGCGCTGCGGCCATCGGCGAGGAAACCGTAGTCGCTGATCTGTCCGCTCTCCACCTGACTGTCTACCCGACCCGCCCGTGCGCATGCCCCCGCAGCGGGAGGGCACCTGCCACGGCGACGGGCGTTACCGGCCGGCGTGGGCGGGAACCCGGGAAGCCGACGAGGGAGGATGCTCATGACGTCAGCTTCGGGGCCGACCGCCGCCTGGCGGCCCGGCACACAGGGTGGCGACCTGCTTCCATCCGGACCGGCCGGCCGCATGTCGACACCGGCCGGGGACGGGCACGGGCCGGAGTCCGGCCCACCCACCGTGACCATCGGCTCGTATCCGGACTATCCGTCCGCGCAGCGGGTGGTGGACCATCTCGCCGACAACCGCTTCCCGGTGGAGCACAGCGCCATCATCGGCACCAACCTCACCCTGGTGGAGACGGTGCTGGGGCGGATGACCACCGGTCGGGCCGCCCTGCTCGGCGCCGGGACAGGCGCCTGGTTCGGGCTCTTCACCGGCCTGTTGTTCGGCATCTTCACGGTCGGCAACTGGCTGGCGGTGATTCTGGTCGGGCTGGTCATCGGCGCGATCTGGGGTGCCGTGTTCGGTGCGGTCGCGCACGCGATGACCGGCGGGAGGCGGGACTTCACCTCCGCCAGTTCCCTGCAGGCCGGCCAGTACGCGGTGACCGTCGACGCGCAGCTCGCCGACCAGGCCCGGCAGTTGCTGGGCCGGATGCAGATGGGCGGTCCGGCCACCAACGCCGGCTGAGCCACCGGCCGACCGGCCGTCCCGGCAGCACGCCGGGGCGGCCGTCAGCCGTGGTACGCCAGCTCGCCGGCGCGCAGCGGCACGTCGACGCGGTTCTCCGGCGGCGCGAGCGGGCAGGCCCAGCGATCGTCGTAGGCACAGCTCGGGTTGTAGAGATAGTTCGCGTCGAGGCGGACCCGGTCGCCGGGCAGCAGCTCGACGCCCCGGCCGAAGGTGCCCTTCACGGTGTCGGTGAGGTAGCGGCCTCCCCCGTAGCTCTCGCGCCCGCAGGTGCCGTCGCGCAGCGGGACGAACAGCCCACCTCCGTACGCCTCGATCCACCACAGGGTCAGCGGCCCCCACGGCGTCTCGGCCACCGCCACCCGCCGGTACGCGACGACCCCGTCCGGGCCGCCGGTGTCGATGCGCAGCTCGCCGTCGGCCGCCCGCAGCGGCGCCTCCACCACGGCATCCGGGTTGGCGGGGAAGTACCGCACCCCGGTGAAGCCGGACCGCTGCGCCGCCGGGATCGGGCTCTGCGGGTGGGCGGCGAAGAGGTCGTCGCGGCCGGCGCGGAACCCGGCCAGGTCGACGTCGGACAGGTACAGCCGGGCCACCCGCTCCCGCCAGTCGGCCAGCTCCAGGTCGGTCAGCATGCCGGGGACTCCTCATCGAACGACAGCTCGCCGGACCGGACCGGCTCACCACAGGCGCGACAGCGCACGTCGGCGACGAACCCACACTACGCCGCCTGGTTCCTGTCGGGCCTCGCGCTCGTTCTGCTGCGACAGCGGACCACGCGGCGACGCCCGCTCGCGCACGAGACGGGACGATGACCGCCTCGTGGGTACGGACAGGACGGACGCCGTCCTTGAGTCAGCGCTGCGGCCAGTTGCTCAGGACGGCGTCGAGGGCGTCCAGGGTCCGCGCCCACGACTCGTCCGCCGGGCGCGGGGTGTGCCGGAAGCCGCCGGTACGCTCCAGGCTCACAAATCCGTGGAACGTGCTGTGCATCATCCGCACCGCGTCGGTCTGGTCCGGCTCGGCCAGCCGGTAGCCGCGCAGGATGGCCCGGGTCATCTCGGCGTGCCGGACGCCGGCGCTCGCGGCCGCCGTCTCCGGGTCGAGGTCGACCTGCATGGCCGCGTACCGGCCCGGGTGTGCCTTGGCGTAGTCCCGGTACGCGGTGGCGAAGGCCACCAGGGCGTCCTTGCCGGCGCGGCCGGCGAGTGCCGACGCGACCCGGTCGGCGAGTTCGGCCAGCGCCAACAGCGCCACCCGGACCCGCAGGTCGTGGGCGTTCCTGATGTGGAAGTACAGGCTGGCGTCCTTGACCCCGAAGTGGCGGGCGAGCGCGGCGACGGTGACGTTCTCCATCCCGATCTCGTCGGCCAGCTCGGCCGCGGCCAGGGTCAGGCGTTCGGCGGTCACCCCTGCACGTGCCACGCGGCACACTCCAAATCTAATCGTGTTAATTGCTTGCCTAGGGTGGCTAGGCTAATACCTATGTTAGTCGCAACCGAACCCGCCATCCGGGCGTCCTTCGTCAACTGCACCCAGGGCGAGACCAAACGGATGGCCGTACCCAACGATCTTGAGATGCGCCTCTGGCACGACCTCGACTTCTTCGGCTGGCGCGACCCGGCGGCGCCGCAGCGGGCCTACCTGGTCGCCGAGTCCGGCGGCGGGCTGATCGGGGTGGCGCTGCGTGCCGCACCGCAGCAGACCGGACGCGTCCGCCGCAGCATGTGCTCCCTCTGCCTGACCACGCACACCGGCGAAGGCGTCTCACTGATGACCGCCCGCAAGGCCGGCCCGGGTGGTCGGCAGGGCAACTCCGTGGGCCTGTACATCTGCTCCGACCTGGCCTGCTCGCTCTACGTGCGGGGCAAGAAGCACGCCGGCCCGCGCATGCACGAGACCCTGACCCTGGCGGAGAAGATCGACCGCACCACGACCGCCCTCACGGCGTTTCTCCGCCGGGTCACCGAGTAGCAGCGCGCGCGTCAGCGGTCGGTGGCCAGGCGGGCGTGCAGGTGCTCGTCGTAGCGGCGGCCGTCGCCGTACTGGTACGACTCGCGCAGCGTGCCCTCGGCGGCGTAGCCGGCCCGGTCGGCGACCCGGCAGGAGGCCGGGTTGGCCACCGCGTGGCACAGCTCCACCCGGTGCAGCCGCAGGTCGGTGAACGCCCAGTCGGTGAGCCGGACGACGGCGCGTACCGCCACCCCGCGCCCGCGCGCCGCCGGCACCGTCCAGTAGCCGATCGAGGCGTCACCGTGGTGGATGTGGTGCAGCGACACCGAGCCCAGCAGCTCACCGCCGGCGTCGGTGATCGCCAGGGAGACGTGGTCACCGCCGGACCAGTCGGCGCGGCGGCGGACCCAGAGCAAGGCGTACTCGTCGTCGACCGGGCCACCGGACTGCGGGTTCCACTGGGCGATGGCCGGGTCGCGCAGGGCGCCACGGACCGCGGGGGCGTCCGCGTCCCGCCAGGGGCGCAGCAGCAGGTCGGCGGCGGCCAGCTCCACGTGTTCCACGAGGGCGGAGTCTGGCACATCGCCGCCGGCACCCGCCGCCGGATTACGGTCCGCTTCCTTCAAAACTGGACGAAGTCGACTCGTCGACCGCTCTGACGTGATCCAGACGACGTTCAGAGACACTAGTTAAATTTTTAAAGAGTGCTATCGTCGTGGACGTGACAGAGAGCCTGGACAGCACCCGAGAGGCCGCCTGGCGCGCCTACATCGAGGCCAGCCAGCGTCTCTACACACAGTTGGAAGAGGACCTGCGGGCCGACAGCGACCTCAGCTTCGCCGACTACCACGTCCTGGTCGTGCTCTCCGAGGCCCCGGGCCAGCGACTGCGGATGGGCGAGCTGGCCAGCCGACTGATCTTCTCGCCCAGCCGACTGACCTACCAGATCTCCTCCATGCAACGCCGCGGCCTGGTCAGCAAGGAGCCCTGCCCGGACGACCGACGCGGCAGCGAGGCGGTGCTCACCGCCGCCGGGCTGCTCGCCCTGTCCGAGGCCGCACCCCACCATCTGGCGTCGGTGCGTACCCACCTGATGGACGACCTCGACGACGCCGAGGTCGCCTGCCTCACCCGGGTCTTCGGACGGCTCGGCGACCGCCTGCGGGCGGCCCGGTCCGCGTCGACCACCAACGCCACGAGTTAGGAGCCCCCGATGCCCGCGATCACCGTTGACAACGTCCTCGTCCTGCCCCGCCTCCCGCGCCTCGACGAGACCGCCACCATCCGCCCGGTCCGCACCGTGACCACGGCGCCCAGCGGTTTCGAGGGCGAGGGCTTCCCGGTCCGCCGGGCCTTCGCGGGCGTCTCGACGACCGACCTGGACCCGTTCATCCACCTCGACCAGATGGGCGAGGTGGACTACGCGCCGGGCGAGCCGAAGGGCACCCCGTGGCACCCGCACCGCGGGTTCGAGACCGTCACCTACATCATCGACGGCGTCTTCGACCACCAGGACTCGCAGGGCGGCGGCGGCACCATCACCGACGGCGACACCCAGTGGATGACCGCCGGCAGCGGACTGCTGCACATCGAGGCGCCGCCGGAGCACCTGGTGATGAGCGGCGGCCTCTTCCACGGCACCCAGCTCTGGGTCAACCTGCCCCGCTCGGCCAAGATGAACCCGCCCCGCTACCAGGACATCCGGGGCCGGGAGTCGGCACTGCTCAGCACGCCCGACGGTGGCGCGCTGATCCGGGTCATCGCCGGTGAGATCGCCGGACACCGTGGCCCGGGGTCGACCTTCACCCCGATCACCATCACGCACGTCACCGTCCAGCCGGGCGCCCAGGTGGACCTGCCCTGGCGGCCGGAGTTCAACGCCCTCGTCTACGTGCTGGGCGGGCGCGGCACCGTCGGCACCGACCGGCGGCCGGTGCGTACCGGTCAGCTCGCGGTACACGGTCCGGGTGACGCGCTGCGCTTCAGCGCGAACCCCACGCAGGACAGCAACACCCCGGCTCTGGACCTCTACATCATGGGCGGGCAGCCGATCCGGGAACCGGTGGCACAGTACGGCCCGTTCGTGATGAACACCCGCGACGAGCTGGTCCAGGCGTTCGACGACTTCAAGGCCGGTCGGCTCGGCGTGATCCCGACCGAGCGGCTGCCGCACACCGGTGGCCAGGGCTCCCGGCCCTGACCCTGACCATGCGAAAGGCCCCCGGTGCGAGCCGGGGGCCGTTGCGTAGTACTGGTCAGGCCGCTTGGTGGGCCTTCACCATGTCGACGAAGCCCTGCCACTGCGCCGGCCCGAAGACGAGCGTCCCGCCGTCGCGGTCCTTCGTGTCGCGGACAAGGACGACACCGGCAAGGTTGTCGGCGACCTCGACGCACGCGCCGCCGTTGCTGCCGCTCTTCGTGCTCTTGCGCCACTGCGCGCCGATCATGTCCATGATGATGCCGCTTCCCTGATGAGGTCGAGAGACTGCGTCCTGGGTAGAGCATCGCCAACTATGCGCGCCCACCGCCGTTCGAGGGTAGCAATTTCCGCCGCGTCGTCTGTGATGTGCGCCTTGACCTGGCCATCTTGGTGCCCCACTCGCGTGCCGTCGGGCACGTCGGCGAGGATGAACGGGCCGCCCATTCCGAGGTACATCGGGTTGTCACGCGGAATCACATGGACCTGCACCAGCTCGGCGCACACGGCGATGTGCTCACACTGCTCGCGCATGACGACACCGTTGAGTCCGACCCGCCGACGTAGAGCGGCCTCGTCCATCAGCACCACCACGAGTGGGGGCCGCGACCGGCGGAGGATGGCCTGTCGCTGCATACGTGCCGCCGTCAGGTCGTCGACCTCGTCAGGGCTGAAGGATTCGATCTCAAGCGTGGCCCTGGCGTAAGCCTCCGTCTGTAGTAGACCGGGGACCCATGCCAGCTCGAACCATCGAATGACGGTGGCCTCGTGTTCGATCTCGGCCCATTGACGGAACCACGACGGTTCACGACGCTTGAGTACGTCCGGCCAAAGGTCCCCTACGTCCCGGACGAGAAGCGTTGCTATCTGGGAGCGGTGGCGCGGACGCGGCACGCGTCCCGGGTTGACCCACCGCTGCGCCGTCTTTGGGTCGACACCTACCTGAGCAGCGAGAGATTCCGCTGTCTCGCCCGCCTCGGCCATGGCCGCGATGAGTCCGTGGTTCACCGCACACCTCCCATGTGGACGTCCGGTACGCCCACAACACCTTAACCAACGCTGTGTATAAGTCCCAATACTCTCGGCAGGGTTAGGTCAGACGGCGCGGCCGGTAGGGACCCGAACCCGGCGGGCGCGTTCGTACCGGGGCCGCCCCTGACGGGCGAGCACTCGCGGGGGCGGCCCCTTCCCACGACAGCGCCAAGGAGGCACCGTGCGCTTCACGTTCTGGCACAGCGAACCCGTCCCGCATCGTCCCGCTTGGGCGACAGCTCCCACCGAGGCGTTGCGGGTGAAGGTCGGCCGGGCAGGTCACCTGATCCAGTCAGAGGAGTGTCGGACGATCGGGGGTCGGGCGTGATCTCCGCGCAGGTCGCCGTACCCGACCACGGGCCGGTCGCGGACCGACCGCGCCGGCACGGCCAGGCCCCGCCGCACACGCCCCTACGGCCGCACTGGACGTGCCGCGCCGACGGCCGGCCGTGGCCGTGCCCGACCGCGCGCCTCATGCTCAAGGCCGAGTACGAGAGCAAGATGCCGAGCCTGTCGATCTACCTGGCGGGGCTCCTGTACGAGGCGATGCGCGACCTGTACCACCTGAACCCCCACGACGGTCCGAGCCCGCGAGCGCTGTACGACCGGTTCGTGGGCTGGGGGCCGTTCCGCAGGCCGATCGTCGAGCCCGCGACCCCGCATCGCGATACCTAGATTTCCGCTGGCCGCCACCCCTTCCGGCCGGCGGAGCCGGGCGCAGAGGGGGCAACCAGCGCGGGGAACGAAGCCTCCGGCGTCCACAGCCACTCAGGGTGCCGGGCACGTACCTGCCGCACGGCGCGGCCAGCCACGACGGTCCCGGCCGGTGGACGAGATCCACGGACTCCCGCGGGCCGACCGCCGGGCGACTCACGATCAGCGCCGCCTCGCCGGTCGACCCTACCCGGGTCAGCCCCTGGTCCCACGCGAGATTCAGGCGCCTACCCGGGCTCGCTGGGCGCGGTCATAGAGTGGCTTGGTGATCGCCGAGGTGAACTGAGGGCCGACGAGGTGACGGGCACAATTCTCGTCATCGTGCTCACACACCCGGCGCGTCACACCATCCATGTATTCGGCCCAGGTGTTGACGCCCACCACGGTTCCCAGGCCGGACAGGGGGTCGAACGCGGCGATACGCGGGCCGCCGCTGGAGCCACCGCCCATGACGCAGGCAGCGCCCCACTGGCCCTTGGGAGTGGGCCAGTCGGCAGAGCCACGAGCCTCCCGGGCCTGACCCGTACAGTAGGCGAGCTGTCGCCCGGTGTACTCCGGAAGGCCAGCCCTGGCCTGGTCTGACGAGCCGCGTGGGTATCCGAACTGGAAGACAAGCTGCGCGCCAGGCAGGTCGAAGCCGACATTCTGCGCCGCCCCGACTACCTCCTGGACCGTCCGGCCTCGTTCATTCTTGTTGAGGACCACAAATGCCTGGTCATACGAGTCGAATTTCGTATCTTGAGCATTATTCTGCAACCAGGTCGAGTCGGCGACGCCCATGCGTCCGACGAACTTGCCGTAGGGTGCCCGACCGTCAGTGTAGCCAGGTACGAACATCACATTCGTCGCCCATTGGCCATCCTCGCCGAGCAGATCGGTGCTGAACACACAGTGCCCGGCCGTCACCACGGTGCTCAGATTGGCACTGCCGACTACCGTCGCCGTGCAACTGGAGTCGTCTCCTTGGTTGGTGAAGAAGAGCCGGCCCACTGTCGGTGCCAGGGCGTTGGACCGGGTCCAGGGAGCACCGTCCGGGCCACTCGTCGGGGCGTTGCCGGACAAGGGCTCGTTCAGCGCCGCGATCCGCTCCGCTGTCCAGTAGTCGAGGACCGCCTGCCGCTCGCCGACGCTGACCGCCTGCTCATGGGTCGCCACATTTGGTGCCTTGCCGACCGCTGGAGAAACCGTCGCAGCGGCGGCCGCGCCCGGTAGGGATATCGCGGTTCCGAGAACAAGCATCGCCGACGTCAGCATGATCGAGGCACGTCGACTCTCGCCCCACCAGCGGCGTTTCGTTGTCGTCATACGCGACAACCTAGCGATCGAGTGTTAGGAACCTGTCAGAATGCTCTGTTGATGTTCCAGCGTGAATGTCCGAATAGCTGGATGGCAGCTCCGTCGCCTCAGGAGACCGCAAAGATCCCAGCCACCCCCAAAATCACCATCACCAACACCGCTACCAGCGCACCCCGTTCGCTCTCCACCGCCGGCTCGCGGTACTCGGTCACGGGGTTCGTCGTTTCGCGGGGCATAGTGCGGCCTCCTCGTTGGTGTCACGTCGCCGTCGATGGCGTTGGCCAGGTCACCGGTCTGCCGGGCTGGCGTGCGGACCCGCGTCGGGGGTCCTACCGTGAGGACGTTGTCGACCTCCGGGGGGCTGGACGTTGCCGTTGCAGGACTGGTTCCTCACCGCACAGGAACGGGCCAACCCGGTCTCTGGGTTACCCGTCTGGACCAGCGGAAACCTCGCCGAGCCGTTGATTCACGGCGCGGCGTACTTCGACCGCCTGGTCGACGAGGTGCAGGCGCTCAGCGCCGGTGATCACCTCTTCTTCACCGACTGGCGGGGTGACCCCGATCAGCGGTTGCGCCCGGACGGCCCGACCGTCGCCCAGCTCTTCGCCCAGGCCGCGCAGCGCGGCGTGGTGGTCAAGGGGCTGATCTGGCGCTCACACCTCGACGTGTTGGCCTACAGCGAGGCGGAGAACCGCGACCTCAGCGAGACGATCTCCGCCGCCGGTGGCGAGGTGCTGCTCGACCAGCGGGTCCGCCGCGGCGGCTCGCACCACCAGAAGCTCGTCGTGCTGCGCCACCCGGACGCACCGGAGCGGGACATCGCGTTCGCCGGTGGGATCGACCTGTGCCACAGCCGCCGCGACGACGCCGCACACCACGGGGACCCGCAGCCGGTGCAGATGTCACCCCGCTACGGCCCTCACCCGCCGTGGCACGACGTGCAGCTCGCGGTGCGCGGCCCGGTGGTCGGCGCGCTGGACACCCTGTTCCGGGAGCGCTGGACCGACCCGATGCCACTGGACTCGGAAAACCCGATGGCCTACCTGCGGGACCGGCTGCGCGGCGCGGACCTGCGCCCCGATCCGCTGCCCGAGCAGCCCGCCGACCCGCCGGCCTGCGGGCCGCACCAGATCCAGGTGCTGCGCACCTACCCGGCCGTCCGGCCCCGCTACTCTTTCGCACCCGACGGCGAGCGGACCGTCGCCCGCGGTTACACCAAGGCGGTGCACCGGGCGCGCCGGCTCATCTACCTGGAGGACCAGTACCTCTGGTCGACCGAGGTGGCGGACCTGTTCGCGCGGGCACTGCGGGACAACCCCGAGCTGCACCTGGTTGCCGTCGTACCCCGGCATCCGGACGTGGACGGCCGGCTCGCTCTGCCGCCGAACATGGTCGGCCGCGAGCAGGCGCTGTCGTTGTGCGAACGGGCCGCACCGGACCGGGTGCACGTGTTCGACGTGGAGAACCACGCGGGTGACCCGGTCTATGTGCACGCGAAGGTCTGCGTGGTCGACGACGTCTGGGCCAGCGTGGGCAGCGACAACTTCAACCGCCGGTCCTGGACCCACGACAGCGAGCTGTCCTGCGCCGTCCTGGACGAGACCCGCGACGAGCGGGAGCCCGTCGACCCCGCCGGGCGCGGCGACGGGGCGCGGGTCTACGCCCGGGACCTGCGGCTGCGGCTGTGGCGTGAGCACCTGGACCGCGACCCGGACGGTGGCGACGACGCCGACCTGCTCGACCCGGCCGACGCCGTCGCGGCGGTCACGGCCGCCGCCGACGCCCTGCAACAGTGGTACGACGACGGCCAGGTCGGGAAACGCCCGCCCGGTCGGCTGCGCCCGCACCACCCCGAGCGGCTGCCGTGGTACACCCGTGCCTGGGCGTCGCCGGTGTACCGGCTGGTCTACGACCCGGACGGCAGGCCGCTGCGGGCGAGGCTGTCGGGCACCTGGTGAACCGATCGGGCCGGCTCCGGCATGCTGGACGAACCCGGATGCACGGCCAGCCCACCGGGGTAGGCGAACGAGGAGCGTGGGGAGAAGTAGCCGAAGCCGATGGTCAGCGGGTTGGCCGGCCGCAGCGCGTACAGCGGGTGCCGAGGCTGGAGGAACTCCACCGACTCGATCTCGAACGGCGCGACCGGCTCCGCCACGAACGGGTAGACCGAGCTGAGGAGTTGATCGTCGCGGCGGGTGAAGTAGCGGTGGTGCCCGCTGCTGATCACGTGCCCGGTCTCGCCCACCCGACATCGGGCCCGCACCAGCGGCACCCCGTCGATCTCGGTCTCCGAGAGCAGGTTTTCGCCGTCGACCTCGATGCGGGTGCGTCCGGTGAGCGCCGGGGCGCCACGCGCGGCGGCGTACTCGCGTACGCGCCGGCTGGAGGTCACGTAGTGGGTCCACCAGCCACCCGGGTTGAGCCCTCCGGGCGCGTCCACGCCGGTCAGTGACACGCCGAGGTAGGTCAGTGAGTACGCGCCGAAGCCGGAGGTCTGCGTCTCGTCGTCGACGACGTACTGGTTGAGGAACACCTGGCGGTCCGGGCGGGGGCAGAGCCCGACCGGGACGAGGGCGGCCACCGCATCCGGGTCGGCCGGCAACCAGCTGAAGTAGAGCGTGCGACTGTTCACGACGAGCTGGGGAGCGGCTGGATCGAGCACGGTGCCTCCGAACCGGGTACGTACAAGCGACGCTACGGCCGGTCCCACCGGCGGGACAACGACGGATAGTCGACACTGCTGCCCTGATGTCGGATTTCATGTTGACCGCTCGGCGGCCCCGGTCGACCGTCCGGCCCGGGGTCGGATGGGGCGACCGGATCGCGGGGCATGGGCCGGAAGACAGGTAAGACGCCTCACACCCGGTACAACTCCCGCCCGATTTAGGTGTTTCATGACTTGAAATACCTTAAGTGCATCAGCCTTTCGGCTAGATTTCCTCAAGACGATCAGGCTAAGGTGAGTCCCGAACGGCCCATACGAAGCTAAACCAAAAAGCGTCACGTCTTTTGTCCGCGGACGAGGTGCAGGGAGGACCACCATGACCGCGCCAACGATCACCGAGCAGCCGGACACCACGGCCAAGACCACCACGAAGCTGGACCCGCGCGCGCTCACCGACAGCGCTGCCGACCTGCTCAACGCCATGGCGGCGCTGCCGGCCAACCACCCGTCGCGCGCCGCGCTGCGTGATCGGGCGATCGAGGCCTGGCTGCCGCTGGCGAACCACCTCGCCCACCGCTACAGCGGGCGGGGCGAGCCGACCGACGACCTGGCCCAGACCGCCGCCGTCGGCCTGATCAAGGCCATCGACAAGTTCGACCCCACGCGTGGCGTCGACTTCGCCGGTTACGCGATCCCCACCATCATCGGCGAGCTCAAGCGGCACTTCCGCGACCGCACCTGGGACATCCGGGTGCCGCGTCGCCTCCAGGAGCTGCGGCTGGCCATCTCGGACGCCAACAGCTCGCTCCTGCAGACTCTCGGCCGCTCGCCGACGGTCGCCGACATCGCCGCCCACCTCAAGCTCACCGAGGAAGAGGTCCTGGAGGGCCTGGAGGGTGCCCGCGCGTACAACGCGGTGTCGCTGTCCACCCCGACCGGCGACGGTGACCGGGCCACCGAGCTGGGCGACATGCTCGGCGGCGAGGACAACGAGTTCGAGCTGGCCGAGCTGCGGGTCGCCCTCGGCCCCGCGCTGGCCACCCTCGACGAGCGCGAGCAGAAGATCCTCACCCTGCGGTTCTACGGCAACCTGACCCAGTCGCAGATCGCCGACCAGATCGGCGTCTCGCAGATGCACGTCTCCCGGCTGCTCGCCCGGGCGCTGACCAAGCTGCGCGGCCAGCTCGACGGCACGTACTAGGTCGTCTCACGACAGCGGGGCCGGGTCCGTGGACCCGGCCCCGCTTCATATGAGATGTGACCGTCCGTCACGCGAACGTGACAGTTCCGGTCTCGTCAGCCAGCCGCCGGCTCGCGCCACATCGGCCAGAACGGCGTGCCGTCGGGCACCCGGAACGGCTCCCCGGCGCGGTAACCGTGCTTCGCGTACAGGTCCCGGCTGCGCGGACTGCTCGCCTCCAGGTACGCCGGCATCCCGTTGGCGTCCAGCCACGCGTTGTGGTGCTCCAGCAGCGCGGTGCCCAGTCCCTGCCCCTGACGCTCCGGCTGGGTCGCCAGGAACGCCAGGTGGTGGTGATCGGAATGCGGGTGGTTCGCCGCGAACAACTCGTCGAGATGGCGGAACCGGTCGGTCCACTCGCCACACGCGGCGGCGAGCCGGGCGTCGTAGTCCGCCGGCGGCGGAGGCTGCTCGCCGACCGACGGGAACCAGACCGCCACCGAGGCCCGGTCCGCGGTGGCGTACACCATGCCGTGCCGCATCGCGTGCTTGACCAGGATCTCGAAGTCCCCGGCCAGGACGGCCTCCCGCTTGCTCGCGTCCGGCACCAACCAGTACGTCACCCTCAACTCGGTGAACGCCTCGGCGATGCGGCCGGCCACCAGGGCGGTGTCCTCCGGCCCGAGCCGGTCGATCCGCACGCTCATCGCGTCGCCTCCACGCTGGCCGGCGCCTCCGCCCGGACGGCGGCGGCGGCGCTCGCCGCGCCGAGCCCGATCCGGGCGTACGTGTCCGGCCGGCTGTTGCGCAGCACCAGTCCCCAGATCACGCCCAGCGCGGCCGCCACCGGGTACACGGCGGGCAGCGCCCAGCGCAGGGTGGAGTCCGGCGCCACGCCGAGCAGGTTGGCGAAGTTCGACACGGCCAGCCAGATGATCACGACGAGGGCGATGGTGGCCAGGCCGGGTGCGATGGCCCGCCGCCAGAGGTTCTCCCCGCCGCCGGAGCGGGCGAAGTAGGCGATCACCGCGACCGAGGTGGTGGCGATCAGCAGCAGCACGCCGAACCCGCCGGTGGTGCCACCCCAGAAGAACAGCTGGACCACCGGATCCCAGCCGTTGACCGCGTACAGCAGGATGACCAGCAGACCGAGCACGCTCTGCGCCAGCGAGGCGGCCCGCGGCGCGCCGGAGCGTGGCGAGGTCTGCCCGAACACCGCCGGCAGCACCCGCTCGCGGCCCAGGGCGAACGTGTAGCGCGCCGTCGTGTTGTGGAACGAGATCATCGCGGCCAGCACCGAGGTCAGGAAGAGCACCTGGCCGATGGAGACGGCAGTGTCGCCGAGGTGCGCGGCGGCCAGGTTGAAGATCAGCCCGACGCTCTGCTCGCCCGCCTCGGCGACGATCCGGTCCGGCCCGACGGCGACCGTCATCGTCCAGGACGACAGCGCGTACAGCGCGGCGATGATCGCCACCGACAGGTAGGTGGCCAGCGGCACGGTCCGCTTCGGGTCCTTGCTCTCCTCGCTGAAGACCACCGCGGACTCGAAGCCCACGAACCCGAGGATCGCCAGCACCAGGACCGCGCCCACGCCCGGCACGAAGAGGTTGTCCGGTGCGAACGTGGCGAAGCTGACCTGACCGTCGGCCGGGTTGCCGAGCTGACCGAGGTCGAAGACGAGGATCACCACGATCTCGGCGACCAGCAGCGCGGCCAGCACGAGGCCGTTGACGTCCACCCGGAGCAGGCCGAGCAGGCCGACCAGCGCCCACGCCACCAGGGCGACGATGGACCAGTGCGGGTGGCCGCCGAAGAGCCGGTCGAGCACCGGCTCGGCGGCGACGCCGATGGTGCCGTAGAGCCCGACCTGCAACGCGTTGTACGCGACGAGCGCCACCCAGGCCGCGCCCACACCGGCCGGTCGGCCGAGGCCCCGGGAGATGTATGCGTAGAAGGCGCCGGCGTTCTCGACCTGGCGCGACATGGCCACGTAGCCGACCGAGAACAGGGCGAGCACCGCGGCGACGACCAGGAAGGCCAGCGGGATGCCGGTCACCCCGATGACGCCGTAGCCGGTGGTGACCACACCGGCGACCACGGTCAGCGGCGCGGCGGCGGAGAGCACGAAGAAGATGACCGAGGGGATGCCCAGGCGACCCCGGGCGAGGGCTTCGGAGACGTTGCTGGGTCGGTCGACTGTCGATGTCGGGGGCATTCGACTACTCCGGTTGTCGAGGGGGGTGTAGGGGGTTACCGGGTGGTTCAGGGGATGCCGCGCAGCACGGCGGCGCCGACGGCGGCCTCGGTGTGCCCGACGAGTTCCTTCAGGGGGGCCGGCAGCGCGGGGATGAGGACGTTCAACCGGTGGTGGGCGCGGGGGCCGGCGCTCCACAGGACCTCGCGGGTCAGCCCGGCGGCCACGACCAGGCCGAGCAGCAGCGCGTCCGGCACGCTCGGCGGGTCGGGCCGGTCCAGCAACGCCCGCAGCCGGGTGGCCGGCCAGGCCACCGCGTTGAGGTCGATCGGCAGGTAGGTGACCGAGGTACGCAGCAGTCGGCGGCTCTCCTGGCGGCGGAGCACCCCGGCGCGGGCCAGCCGCTCCCCCACCGAGGTCGTCGCGCTCTGCGCCAGGAAGCTGAGCCAGGTGTTGACCGCCTGGTGCTGGGACTCCCCGATCAACTGATCGAGGACGGTGTGCGCCAGCGCGTCGGCCGGGGGACGCCGGTCGATGACGGTCACCTGTCCGCCCAGAACGGTGATGTGTCCATACAGGATCAGCTCGCCCAGGAGGCCGCCGGCCAGCCCGAGCCCGGTCGCCGCCGGGTGCAGTTTGGCCTTGCCGCGGCTGTCGTTGTGAGCGATCAGGAAGAACTCGTCGGCGATGAGCAAACGGTCCTCCCGTACGGGTGTGTCCACAGTGATCGCAACAACCGGGAAAGGATGCACCGACAGCTACTGCAATGCAACTCCCAGATTTGAAAGTTGCACTCCGTGCAGGCGCGACCTGCGAATCTCCTCATGCCAGACTCGGACGGTGACCGCCACCCCCGCCATCCGACCCACCGCCAGCCCGACCGTGCGCCGTCGCCGCATCGCCAGAGAGCTCCGCCAGCTCCGGGAACGGGCGGGCATGACCCTCGATGTGGCCGCCCGCCAGCTCGACATGTCCAAGAGCAACCTCTCCCGGATCGAGACCGCGCAGATCGGCATCAAACCCCGGGACGTCCGCGCGGCGCTCGCCCTGTACGAGGTGACCGGGGCCGACGCCGAGGCGTTGATCGAGATCGCCCGGGGCGCCCAGCAGCGCGGCTGGTGGCAGAACTACAGCGACGTGCTGCCCGAGTGGTTCGAGTTCTACGTGGGACTCGAGGCCGAGGCGGCGGCGCTGCGCACGTACGAGGCCGAGTCGGTGCCCGGGCTCCTACAGACCGAGGCGTACGCGCGGGAGATCTACCGACGCACCGCGGGCGAGGACGGCCTGGAGCGCAAGGTAGCCGCCCGGCTGCACCGGCAGGAGGTGCTGCGCCGCGACGACCCCGTCCACCTGTCGGTCGTGCTCAACGAGGCGGTGCTGCTGCGCCCGGTCGGCGGCATCGCCGTGATGGCCGAACAGGTGGACCACATGAGCCGGGTCGCTCAACTACCCAACGTGACAATCCAGGTACTTCCGTTCGCGGCCGGCGGGCACCCCGCGATGAGCACCCCGTACGTGATCCTCAACTTCGCCGACGCCGCCGACGCCTCCGTGGTTTACCTGGATAACCTCACGATGGGATTGGCTCTGGAGGATGCCGACCAGGTGCTCGGGTATAGCCTTCTGCACGAGGAGCTGTGCCGGATGGCGCTCGATCCGGCGGCGTCGATGACCCGTCTGGAGCAGGCTTCTCGTAACTTTGCGTGACCGCGTCTGCGGCACGCCGACGCAGACGAGAGGTTCCGCGGATGACGGCGCACGACCGGACCGGGGCGGACTGGCGCACCAGCACGCGCAGCAGTGGCAACGGCAACTGCGTGGAGGTCGCGACAGTCGACGGTCAGGTCGCCGTCCGGGACAGCAAGGACCGCTCCGGCCCGGTGCTCGCCTTCGCGGCGTCGTCCTGGCGGAGCTTCGTGCACGGCGTGAGTGACGTCCGCCGCCGGTGAGGCGTCCGGGCCGGTGCGAGACTGGGCCGTGCTCTCCGACGTAACCCTGGACCTGCCGGTCCGTCCGGTGCTGCCGGCGCTTGTCGCGGCGCTCGACGCGGCCGGCGCCGGGGTGCTGGTGGCCCCGCCCGGCACCGGCAAGACCACCCTGGCGCCGCTGGCCGTGGCCGACCGGGTGACCGGCCGGGTGGTGATCGCGCAACCCCGTCGGGTGGCGGCACGCGCCGCCGCCCGTCGGATGGCCGAACTGCTCGGCGAACGGGTCGGCGAACGCGTCGGCTACGCGGTCCGCGGCGAACGACGGGTCGGCCCGTCCACCCGCGTCGAGGTGGTGACCACCGGCCTGCTGGTCCGTCGGCTGCACCGCGACCCGGAGCTGCCCGGCACGGGTGCCGTGCTGCTCGACGAGTGCCACGAACGGCACCTCGACGCCGATCTGGCCCTGGCGTTCACAGTGGAGGCGCGGGCCACCCTCCGGCCCGACCTGTGGTTGCTGGCGATGTCCGCCACCCCGGACACCGACCGGTTCGCCGCGCTGCTCGGCGGCGACACCCCGGCCCCGGTCGTCCGGGCCGAGTCGGCGCTGCACCCGGTGCGGCGGATCTGGGCGCCACCACCGCGGCCGGTCGCACCGCCCGGAGCGGGACCGGTCGACCGGGCTCTGCTCGACCACGTGGCGGCCACCGTCCGGCGGGCGTTGCGCGAGCACGACGGCGACGTGCTGGTCTTCCTGCCCGGCGCCGGCGAGATCGCGGCCGTCACCGGTCGGCTCGCCGATCTGCGGGACACCGTCGCGCTGCTGCCGCTGCACGGTCGCCAGCGCGGCAGCGAGCAGGACGCCGCCCTGCGGCCCGCGGACCGACGGCGGGTCGTGCTGGCCACCGCGTTGGCCGAGACCAGCCTGACCGTCCCGGGCGTGCGGGTCGTGGTGGACGCCGGGCTGTCCCGGGTGCCCCGCATCGACCTGGCGCGTGGGCTCGGTGCGCTGGTCACCGTGCCGGTCTCCCGGGCCGCCGCCACCCAGCGGGCCGGCCGGGCCGGCCGGGAGGCCGCCGGTGCCGTCTACCGGTGCTGGTCCGCCGCGACGCATGAGCGGCTGCCCGCCCGCGCCGAGCCGGAGATCGCCACCGCCGACCTGACCGGCTTCGCGCTGGAGCTGGCCGCGTGGGGCCGGCCGGACGGCGTGGGGCTCGCGTTGCCCGACGCGCCACCGGCCGCCGCGCTGACCGTGGCCCGGGACACCCTGAAGACGCTGGGCGCGGTCGACGCCGACGGTCGGATCACCGCGCGGGGGCGGGCGATCGCCGCCGCCGGCGCGCACCCACGGCTGGCGCGGGCGCTGCTCGACGGCGCGGTCCGGGTCGGCGCGGACCGGGCGGCCGAAGTGGTGGCCCTGCTCGCCGAGGAGAGCGCGGTCGGCCCGGGCGACGACCTGGTCGCCGGGTGGCGCCGCCTGCGCACCGGCGTCGACGCGGGAGCGACCGCCCGCTGGCGCACCGAGGTACGCCGGCTGCGCGCCGTCCTGCCCGTCGACGCCCCGTCCGAGGGGCGCGGCGGAGCCGATGCGGCGGCCGGCCCGGGAACCGCGGGACGGGCGGGATCCGCCGAACTCACCGACGATCTCGCCGCCGGGCTGCTGGTCGGCCTGGCGTACCCGGAACGGCTGGCGCGGGTGCGACGACCGGGCGGGTCGGCGTACCTGATGACCGGCGGGACCGCCGGGGAGCTGGCGGCCGGGTCGGGGCTGGCCGGTTCCGACTGGCTGGCGGTCGCCGTCGCGGACCGCAGGCCCGGCGCGCCGTCGGCGCGGATCCGCCGGGCCACCCCGGTGGACGAGGCGACGGCCCGGGAGGCGGCCGGCCCCCTGCTGTCGACCCGCCGGGAGGTCGGCTGGGCCGATGGGGACGTGGTGGCCCGGGAGGTGACCCGGCTGGGTGCGATCGAGCTGCTCCAGCGCCGGCTGGACCGCCCGGACCGCGCGGAGGTGGCCGAGGCGCTGCTGACCGGCCTGCGCCAGGAAGGGCTGACGCTGCTGCCCTGGACGCCGGCCGCCCGGTCCCTGCGGGAGCGACTGGCGTTCAGCCGGCAGCACCTCGGCGCCGAGTGGCCGGACGTCGGCGACGACGCGCTGCTCGACGCCGCACCGACCTGGCTCGGCCCGGAGCTGGCCAGCGCCCGACGCCGCGCCGACCTGGCCCGGGTGGACGTGGCCTCGGCGCTGCGCCGGCTGCTGCCGTGGCGGCAGGCCGCCCGCCTCGACGAGCTGGCCCCGGAGCGGATCGAGGTGCCCAGCGGCTCACGGATCCGGGTCGACTACACCGATCCGGCGGCGCCGGTGCTGGCGGTGAAACTCCAGGAGACGTTCGGCTGGCCGGCGGCTCCGCGCATCGCCGACGGTCGGGTGCCGGTGCTGCTGCACCTGCTCTCCCCCGCCGGGCGGCCGGTCGCGGTCACCGCCGACCTGGCGTCGTTCTGGCGCACCGGCTACCCGCAGGTGCGCTCGGAGCTACGCGGACGCTATCCGCGGCACCCGTGGCCGGAGGACCCGGGCACCGCGACACCCACCCGCAGGGTCACGCCGCGCCGGCGCTGAGCGCCGGTCACTCCTCCACCACGTCGGCCACCACCACGGTCACGTTGTCCGGTGCGCCCGCGTGCAACGCCAGGTCGATGAGCTTACCCGCGCAGGCGGCCCGGTCCGGGTAATCGGTGAGCACCTCGGTGAGGGTGTCCGGACGGACCACGTTGGAGAGACCGTCGCTGCACAGCAGCCACCGGTCGCCGGCGCGGGGCACCATCGTCGCGTACGACGGGGAGACGTCCTCGCCCTGCAACGCCTGGGTGACGACCGCCCGGCGGGGATGGCTGCTGGCCTGGTCCGCGGTGATCACGCCCTGGTCGACCAGCAGCTGGACGAAGGTGTCGTCGCGGGTGACCTGCTTGAGCACACCCTCGCGGAACAGGTAGGCCCGGGAGTCGCCGACGTGGGCGAGGGCCAGGCAGCTGCCGGTACGGGCGAAGAGCAGGGCGGTCAGTGTGGTGCCCATGCCCTGGCGCTCGGGATCCTCGTTGACCGCCTGCCGGATCCGGGTGGTGGCCAGGGCGATGCCGCCCTGGAGCGCGGCCACCAGGGCGTCCTCGGGTGTCTCCACGTCCAACGGTGCGACCGCGTCGATGGTGAGCGCGCTGGCCAGGTCGCCGGCGGCCATCCCGCCCATGCCGTCGGCGACGGCGACGAGCCAGGTCCCGGCGTGCAGGGCGTCCTGGTTTCCGCTGCGGATCAGCCCACGGTCGCTCGTTCCCACGGAACGCAGCTTCAGGGTCATGGGAGGCAGCCTGCCAGGCGGAGGGCGCAGTTGTCTCTAGGAGATCAGGACGACGGTGCGTGGCGCGGCGAATCTCACGTCTCGCACTCGGCCGTGTCGCGGGCCTCCCGGCCTCGTCGCACGGCACATCCCATCCAACCAGATCAATTGACAGGACGTACCGTCACTGGAAATATCGGGTCCATCTCTGGGAGCGCTCCCAGCATTCGGTCACCACCACCGTCCCACTTCCCGTCCCGGAAGGACTCCCCGTGACGACATCCCGACGCCGCCTCCTCCTGGCCGCGGCGACCGCCCTGGCCCTCACCGGCGCGGGCGCCGGCGCGGCCCACGCCGACCCACCACCGGACGCCCCCGAACAGATCGACAACGGCGACTTCAGCGCGGGCGTGAGCCCCTGGTTCTCCTACGGCACGGGCGCACTCGCGGTCACCGACGGGCGGCTCTGCACCACCGTTGCCGGCGGGCTCGCCAACCCGTGGGACGCCGGCATCGGCCAGGACGCGGTGCCGCTGGTCGCCGGCGCCGAGTACACCCTCGGGTTCAGCGTCTCCGCCACACCCGGCACCGCCGTCAAGGCCGTGCTCCAGCTGGGCAGCGCCCCGTACACCACGTACGCCGCCGTGGACGCCGCCGCCACCGGCACCGCCCAGCGCGTCGAGCAGACCTTCACCGTCCCGGACGACAACCCCGGCGCCCAGCTGATCTTCCAGGTCGGCGGCTCCCCCGACACGCAGACGATCTGCCTCGACGACGTCTCGCTGCGCGGCGGCGAGCCGCCCGAGCCGTACGAGCCGGACACCGGGCCACGGGTGCGCGTCAACCAGGTCGGGTACCTGCCCGGCGGGCCGAAGAACGCCACCGTGGTCACCGACGCCACCGAGCCGCTGCCCTGGCAGCTGCGTACGGGCGCCGGCGCCGTCGTGGCCAGCGGCACCACCACCACGCGCGGTGTCGACGCCGCCTCCGGGCAGAACGTGCACTCGGTCGACTTCTCCGGCTACCGCACCCCGGGCACCGGGTTGACGCTCACCGTCGACGGCGAGACCAGCCACCCGTTCGACATCTCCGGCACCCTCTACGACCAGCTGCGCTCCGACTCGTTGCAGTTCTTCTACGCGCAGCGCAGCGGCATCGCCATCGACGGGGACCTGATCGGCGACGAGTACGCGCGCCCCGCCGGGCACCTCGGCGTGGCACCCAACCAGGGCGACACCAGCGTGCCCTGCCAGCCGGGCGTCTGCGACTACTCGTTGGACGTGCGCGGCGGCTGGTACGACGCCGGCGACCACGGCAAGTACGTGGTCAACGGCGGCATCGCCACCTACCAACTGTTGAACACCTTCGAGCGGACCAGGACGGCGGCCACCGCCGACGGAGGCGCCGGGCTCGCCGACGGCACGCTGCGGGTGCCCGAACGCGACAACGGCGTGCCGGACATCCTCGACGAGGCCCGCTGGGAGCTGGAGTTCCTGCTGCGTATGCAGGTGCCGGCCGGCAAGCCGCTCGCCGGCATGGTCCACCACAAGATCCACGATCGGAACTGGACCGGGCTGCCGCTCGCCCCCCACGAGGACCCGCAGCCGCGCGAGCTGCACCCCCCGTCGACCGCGGCCACCCTCAACCTGGCCGCCACCGCCGCCCAGTGCGCGCGGCTCTTCGCACCGTACGACGCGGCGTTCGCGGCCCGCTGCGGCACCGCCGCGAGCACCGCCTACGCCGCGGCGAAGGCCCACCCCGCGGTGTACGCCAGCCCGGCCGACAGCACCGGCGGCGGCGCGTACGACGACACCAACGTCACCGACGAGTTCTACTGGGCGGCAGCCGAGCTGTACCTCAGCACCGGGGCGCAGACCTACCTGACCGACCTGACGGCCTCACCGCACCACACCGGCGACGTGTTCGACCCGCGGGGCTTCGGCTGGCAGAGCACCGCCGCACTGGGCCGCCTCGACCTGGCCGCCGTGCCGAACGGGCTGCCCGCCGCCGACCTGGCCCGCGTCCGCGCCTCGGTCACCTCCGCCGCCGACGCGTACCTCGCCGAGCTGCGACGACAGGCGTACGGGCTGCCGATGCCCGGGGACGCCAACAGCTACTTCTGGGGCGGCAACAGCAACATCATCAACAACGCCGTGGTGCTGGCCACCGCGTTCGACCTGACCCGCGACCCCGTCTACCGCGACGGCGCCGTGCAGGCGATGGACTACGTGCTCGGTCGCAACGCCCTGAACATCTCCTACGTCACCGGGTGGGGCGAGCACGCGGCGCAGAACCAGCACAGCCGCATCTTCGGCCACCAGCTCGACCCGAGCCTGCCCCGCCCGCCGGCCGGCTCGCTCGCCGGTGGCGCGAACGCCGCCCTCCAGGACCCGTTCGCGGCACAGTTGCTGGCCGGCTGCGCGCCGATGTTCTGCTACGTCGACGACATCAACTCGTACGCGACGAACGAGGTGGCGATCAACTGGAACTCGGCGCTGGCCTGGATCTCGTCGTTCCTGGCCGACCAGGGTGACGCCGGCGCGGTGCCGGCCAGCACCTGCTCGGTGGACTACACCAACTACGGCGCCTGGCAGGGTGGCACCGGGTTCACCGCCCAGTTGACCATCCGCAACACCGGCGCCACGGCCGTCAGCGGCTGGAGCGTGCGGTTCGCGTTCATCGGCGACCAGCGGGTACGCGAGGCGTGGCTCGCGAAGGTCACCCAGTCCGGCGCGACGGTGACCGCGCGCAACGAGTCGTACAACGCCCGGATCGCACCCGGCGGCACCGTGACGTTCGGCTTCAACGCGACGACCACCGGCGGCGCCAACCCCGACCCGGGCCTGGTCACCGTCAACGGCGCGGCCTGCTCGCTGAGCTGACCGCAGCGGCTGGTGGCCGCCCCTCACGCGGGCGGCCACCAGCCCGTCATGATCGGCGTCCGCACCGCGCACCGCACCTCCCGCGCGCACCGCTGCGGGCGCTTTCGAGCTGATGACGTGAACGAATCACCGCCCCGACCCCGTGGACTCCGGCCGCCGCGCGAGCCGTGGTGAGGCCGTGGAGGGCGGCGAACTGGCGGGCACGGAGCGTCCCGAGGGCCGGGTGCACGCCGTCGCCACCCTGCGCGCGGTGGCCAACGTGGGCGTGGCGTTCGGGGCGGGGCTGGCCGGGTTCGCGCTGGTGGCGGACACCGGATGGGCGTACCGGATGCTGGTGGTCGGCAACGTCGTCACCTATCTGGTGTCGGCGGCGCTCATCATGCGACTGCCGGCGTATCCACCCACCGCCCTGGCGACCGTCCTGCTGCTCGGCGCAACCGTGATCTACACCGTCGGCGACCTGTGGCACGGCACGGCCGGGGCGGCACTGGCCTACGACCTTGCCGCCCCGGATGCCCTCGGCGCCTACCAGGGTGTCGACGCGCTGCTGACCGGGCTGGCCCGCGCGGCGGGGCCGGCGTTACTGACCTGGCTGGTCCTCGACGGCGGCCCGATCGGTTGGCTGGCCCTGGCCGGGCTGCTCGCCGGCACCGGCCTGGCCGTGCCGGCGCTCACCCGACGAGCCGTGGCGAACCGCGCCGAACGCAGCCCGGCCAGCGGTCAGCCGATCTCCTCGTCGACGTAGCACCACCGCCAGTCCTCGCCCGGCTGCGCCGAGCGGATCACCGGGTGCCCGGTGGACGCGAAGTGCTTGCTCGCGTGCTGGTTCGGCGACGAGTCGCAGCAGCCGACCTGCCCGCAGCTCAGGCAGGTACGCAGGTGCACCCAGTAGGTGTCGCCGATGGCGACGCAGTCCGCGCACTCGTCGGGGGTGCGCGGCTCGGCGACACCGGCCTCGATCAGATGCTGACAGCTCACTTCTCGACCTCCTGCCGCAGCAACGACTCCTCCAGGTCCAGGTCACGATAGGCCTGCACCAGCACCTCCTCAGGGATCCGACCGGAGTCCCGGGCAGCCCGGAACACATCCCGCTCGGCGTCGATCATTTCTTGTCGCAGCCGACCGTACGCCTGCGACGGGGTTTCCCGCTCGGTGCCTCCGAGCCGTTCCCACGCCATGTTGGTGCGGTCCTCCAGTGCGCGGCGCAGCCGGTCCACCACCGCCTCCGGGGCGCTGTCCGCCAGCTCGTCGAGACGCTCCTGAGCTGCCCGGCTGGCCTGCTGCTGCACGCCGGCCGCGGACAGGGCGTCCTGCACCGGGTCGTCCTGCGGCAGCGTCAACCGGCGCGCGACGAGCGGCAGCGTGGCGCCCTGACCGACCAACGTGAAAACGATCACCGCGAAGGCCAGCCAGATGAACAGCGCCCGGGGGTACGGCTTGTCGTCGGCCAGGGTCAGTGGCAGGGCGAGCGCGGCGGCCAGGGTCACCACGCCGCGCATTCCGGCCCAGCCGATGATGATCGGGAACTTCGGTGAGGGCCGGGCGTCACGGCGACGGACCCGGGGCACCAACCGGGCCAGGTAGGTGGCCGGGAAGAGCCAGATGAACCGGGTCAGGAAGACGGTGGCGAGCACCGCGAAGGTGATCAGGACGAGCGAGCCGAACGGTTCGTCGAGGTCGCGCAGCACCTCCCGCAACTGGAGCCCGACCAGCAGGAAGACCAGGCCCTCCAGCAGGAACCGGACCAGCCGCCAGAACGCGCCGACCTGCAACCGGGACGCCGCCGACAGCAACTGGGGCAGCTTGTGGCCGAGCACCAGACCGGTGACGACCACCGCCACCACACCGGAGGCGTGCACGTGCTCGGCGGTGAACACCACCGCGAACGGGATGATCAGCGACAGGGCGTTGTCCAGCAGAGGGTCGCTGATCCGCCGGTGCACGAAGCCGAAGACCAACGCGCCGAGCGCACCGATCAGGATGCCGCCGCCGGTGGCCCGCAGCACCTCGACGGCGACCTCGGCGGTGCCGACCGCCGAGCCGATGGTGGCCAGCGTCGCGACCCGCAGCAGCACCAGCGCGGTCGCGTCGTTGATCAGGCTCTCGCCCTCCAGGATCGTGACGACCCGGCGGGGCAGTCCGACCCGCCGGGCGACCGCAGTGGCGGCCACCGCGTCCGGCGGGGCGACCACCGCGCCGAGGGCGAGGCAGATCGCGAACGGCAGCTGCGGCAGCAGCAGGTGCAGCACGAACCCGACCACGAACGCGGTGAACAGCACCAGACCGACGGCGAGCAGCAGGATCGGCCGGATGTTGTTCTTGAACGCCGGCACCGAGGTTTCCAGCGCGGCGACGTAGAGCAGCGGCGGCAAGATGCCGACGAGCACCAACTCGGGGTCGAGTTCCACCTGCGGGAAGCCCGGTACGTAGGACAGCGCCAGGCCGAGGACGACCAGCACGATCGGCGCGAGCAGGCCGAGCCGGCGGGCCAGCGCGGCGCCCAGGGTGGCGATCGCCAGGAACACGACGACCGGAAACAGGCTTTCCATGGGGTACGAGCCTAGGGGTACGCCGATCCGGCCTCGATCAGCCGCCCGGGCGCAACTTCGGCAGCACCTCGGCGCCGAACGCGTCGAGGAACCCGCGCTGCTCCTGCCCGACGTGGTGCAGGGCGATCTGGTCGAAGCCGAGCTGCACGTACTCCTCCAGCCAACCGACGTGCCGCCCCAGGTCGGCCGACACGTTCACCACCTCGGCGACCCGCTGGGCCGGCACGTCGGCGGACACCACGTCGAAGTGCTCGACGGTCTCCAGGTCCCAGCAGACCGGCGGGGCGAAGACGTTGCTGCGCCACTGGTCGTACGCGATCGCCTCGGCCTGCGCCTGCTCCGGTGCCCACGAGACGTGCACCTGCAGGTGCAGGGGGCCGCGCCCACCGGCGTCCCGGTACGCGTCGATCATCTCGCGCAGGTGCGCCACCGGGGCGTTGACGGTGATCAGGCCGTCCGCCCACTCGGCGCACCAGCGGGCGGTGGCCACGCTGACGGCGGCGCCGACGAGCGCGGGCGGCTGCTCGGGGCGGGTCCACAGCCGGGCCCGGTCCACCCGGACGAGGCCGTCGTGGCTGACCTCCTCGCCGGCGAGCAGCGCCCGGATCACGTCCACGCACTCGCGCAGACGGGCGGCGCGGACGTCCTTGCGCGGCCAGGGGTCGCCGGTGATGTGCTCGTTGCTGGCCTCGCCGGTGCCCAGCGCGGCCCAGAACCGGCCCGGGTACATGGCCCCGAGGGTGCCGATCGCCTGGGCGATGATCGCCGGGTGGTAGCGCTGGCCGGGCGCGTTGACCACACCGAAGGGCATGCCGGTGGCCTGCAGGGCGGCACCCAGCCAGGACCAGGCGAAGCCGGATTCGCCCTGCCGGGCGCTCCACGGTGAGAAGTGGTCGGAGCACATGGCGGCGTCGAAGCCGGCCCGCTCGGCGTGCCGCACCGCCTCCAGGAGGGCGCGCGGACCGATCTGCTCATGTGAGGCGTGGAACCCGAACTGCGTCATGGGCGCACTTCCTACCCACGACGGCACGGGCTGATGCCTGCCGCGACCTACTCGGCGTGCGCGCCGGCACCGGCGGAGGCCGCGCCCTCACCCACCCAGACCGTCTTGGTGTTGCAGAACTCCCGCATGCCCAGCGCGGACAACTCCCGCCCGTAGCCGGAGTTCTTCACACCGCCGAACGGCAGCTCCGGAAAGGACGTGGTCATCCCGTTGATGAAGACGTTGCCGGCCACCAGGTCGGTGGCGAAGCGCTCCTGCTCGGCCGGGTCCCGCGTCCAGGCGTTCGAGCCGAGCCCGAAGCTGGTGCCGTTGGCGACCTCGATCGCCTCCTCGTACGAGGACACCCGGAACAGGCCGGCGACCGGCCCGAAGACCTCCTCGGCCCACATCCGCATCTGCGGGGTGAGGTCGGTGACCACGGTCGGCGGGTAGAACCAGCCGTCACCGCTGGGCGGCTCGCCGCCGCAGAGCACCCTCGCGCCGTTGTCCACCGCGTCGCGGACCTGGGCGTGCACCTCGTCGCGACCCCGCTCACTGGCCAGCGGCCCCACGTCGGTGTCCGGGTCCATCGGGTCGCCGACGCGCAGCGCCGCCATGTTCGCGGCGAACTTCTCGGCGAACGCGTCGAAGACGTCGGTGTGCACGATGAAGCGCTTGGCGGCGATGCAGGACTGGCCGTTGTTCTGGCAGCGGGCCGTGGTGGCCACCTCGGCGGCCCGGTCCAGGTCGGCCGACGGCATCACCACGAACGGGTCGCTGCCGCCGAGTTCGAGGACGGTCTTCTTCAGCTCCCGCCCGGCGATCTGGGCGATCGACCGGCCGGCGGGTTCGCTGCCGGTGAGCGTGGCGGCGCGTACCCGGGGGTCGCCGAGGATCTCCTCGACGGCCTCCGAGCCGACCAGCACGGTGGTGAAGGCCCCCTCGGGGAAGCCGGCGCGGCGGAACACGTCCTCCAGCAGCAGCGCGGTCTGCGGCACGTTCGAGGCGTGCTTGAGCAGGCCGGTGTTGCCGGCCATGAGCGCCGGCGCGGCGAAGCGCATCACCTGCCAGAGCGGGAAGTTCCACGGCATCACCGCGAGCACCACGCCGATCGGCTGGTAGCGGATGAACGCACGGGTCGCCTTGACGGCGGCGGCGTCGGCCGGCTCGTCGGCGAGGAATTCCGGGGCCTTGTCGGCGTAGAAGCGGGCGGCGGTGGCGCACTTGGTCACCTCGGCCTGCGCGGCGACGTACGTCTTGCCCATCTCCGTGGTCATGATCCGGGCGATCTCGTCGCGCTCGGCGTCGAGCAGGTCGGCGGCGGCGTTCATCCACCGGGCGCGCTGGTCGACGGTGGTCGCGCGGAGCTGCTGGTACGCCAGGTCGGTGCGTCCGATGGCGGCGTCGAGTTGCTCGCTGGACATCGCCTCGTAGGTCTTGAGCACCTGACCGGTGGCGGGGTTGGTGGTGGCGATGTGGGGCATCTCGTCCTCCTGTCACTCGAACAGCGAGTGTCGTACGCCCGGCTCCTCGCGGCGGCGGGCGGCGCGGCGGCGTTGGATCACGACCAGGTCGACCACGGCGACCACCGCCAGGATCGCGCAGACCACGCCGAGCCAGGCGATGCCGGCCCAGAACGCCAGCACCGCGAAGATCACCATGATCACCAGGCCGAAGGTGGCGAGGGTGAGCCGGAGGTTCAGCGCGCTGTTCGCGTGGCCGACCGTGCCGCGGGCACGCCGGGGCTGCGATCTCGTCATGCCTCCCGATCTACCCCCGATCGGGGGTGTTAACCGGTGCGGCGCCCTCGCGCCGCACCGGCCGGTCGGTGTGCTCGGTTACATTGGTTCGCCCCGCGGGGCCGTAGACCGCAGGATGGACGCATGTCCATGACCCAGACCGTGCCGGTGACCGTCGCCATCGCCCGGCGTGCCGATCCGGCCCGGGCCAGCGAGATGGTGGCCTGGATGCGGGCCGGCACCGCGCTGGCCGAGGCGTTTCCCGGGTTCCTCGGCGCGGGATGGGTGCAGAGCGCCCCGGACTCACCGGAGTGGCACATGCTCTACCGTTTCGCCGACGCCGAGACGCTGCACCGGTGGGAGGAGTCGCCCCAGCGGCACTGGTGGCTCAGTTCGGCGCAGGGCATCGTCGAGCACACCCGCGTCGAGCGGCGTACCGGAATCGAGGGGTGGTTCGACCCGCCGCTGGAGCACTGGGTGGATCCGGTCGAGCCGATCCCGCCGACGTCGCCGCCGCGCTGGAAGCAGGCGGTGACCATCTGGCTGGCGTTCTTCCCGCTGAGCCTGACCGCCACCCTGCTGACCAGCCAATTTCTCGACGCCGTGCCGCTGACCGCCCGGGTGCTGCTGATGACGCTCTGCCTGACCCCGTTGATGACCTACCTGGTGCTGCCCAGGATCACGCGGGCGCTGCACTGGTGGCTGCACGGCCAGACGGCCCCCTGGCGGCGCGTATAGCACTGCGGGTGGCAGCGGCGGCACGCTCTGCCGCATACCCGACAGCAACTTCCCGCCAAACCACGTCCTACGCATAGAGTTACCGCGCTGTCGCTCTGTGCTGCGGAACGGGGGACGTCATGCCTCGACGGTGGGTCGCCGCACTGGCCTGTCTCGCGGCTCTGGTCGCCCTCGCCTGCGAGGGCGGCGGCTCGGCGGCACCGCGTCCGACCAGGAGCGCGCCGCAGTCCGGCGGGCCGGGCGGCATCGCGGCGCTGGGAGACTCGATCAGCACCGGCTTCGCCTCCTGCCTGGTGCTCACGTCCTGCGAGCGCAACTCCTGGTCGACCGGCGACGGCCTGCGGGTGCGCAGCCACTACCGCCGGCTGCTCGACCAGGACCCGGCGATCCGCGACCGGGCGTACAACCATGCCCGTCCCGGCGCCCGCGCGGACGCCCTGGAGGGACAGGCGAAGGCAGCGGTACGCGACCACGCCGACTACGTCACCGTGCTGATCGGCGCCAACGACGTCTGCCGGGGCGGGGTGGACGCGATGACGCCGGTGGCCGAGTTCCGGGCCGACGTCGACCGCGGCCTGCGGGCACTGCGCACCGGCCGGCCGAAGGCCCGGGTGCTGGTGGTGAGCATTCCCGACCTGTACCGGCTCTGGGAGGTCGGGCACGGCGACGCGCGGGCGGCACGCGCCTGGCGGCGCGGCGTCTGCCCGGCCCTGCTGGCCAACGCGACGTCGACCGCGCCCGCCGACCGGAGCCGTCGGGTCGCCGTCCGGGACCGGATCGACGCCTACAACGCCGAGTTGGTGGCGGCGTGCCGGGCGTACGGATCACGGTGCCGGCACGACGGCGGCGCGGTGCACCGGGTGCGGTTCACCCTCGACATGCTGAACCCACTGGACTGGTTCCACCCCAACGTCAACGGGCAGGGCCGCCTCGCCGAGGTGACCTGGCGCTCCTCCGGCCTGGCCGACTGACGCCCGCCTCAGGGGCGGCGCGGGGCGGGGAGGGCGGTGCCCCGCGAGCGGTACAGCGCCCGGGACCGTTCGGCGAGATCCTTGGTGGCCGACGAGTTGGCCCAGGTGCCCAGCACGATCGCGGCACCGGGCACGATCTTGGCGACCATCCGCTTCGCCGCCCGTACGCCGGCCATCCGGGCCAGCCGGACGCTGAGCTGCAACATGACCCGGCCGAGCGGGCGGTGCCCACCCAGGCCGAAAAGCGCGTCGGCGCGTTCCCGGCCGGCGGCGACGCCGAGGGCCAGCCGGGCGCTCTCGGCGACCTTGTGCACCCGCTGGAGCACCAGCAGGTCGGTGGCCCGGTCGGTGTGCAGGGGATCGACGTCGTACGCGGCGGCGATGTGCAGCACCATCCGCGCCTGGGTCCAGGCCAGCACGCCCACGTCGAGGACGGCGCCGGGCAGGCCGGCCGCGCCGGAGACCGCGCCGGACAGCCGGGCCAGGTTGACGAACTTGCGGGTCGCCTGGTCGGCCAGGACGTCGGCGGAGACGCCGGGCTGCTCGGCCCGGGCGCGCCCGACCCACTGCGCGGCCTCGGGGCCGAGCCGGCGCACCGCCTCCAGGGCGAGGTGCTCCGGCGCGTACTGCGGGTCGTCGCGCATCCGGTCCCACAGGCGGGCCGGCGGACCTTCGACGGCGTCCGCCGGCCCGACCGGCAGGCTGGCGGACGGCTGGGGGGTGGACGCGGCGGGTTGGCCGCCGACGGGCGGGGTGTCGGTCACCGGGGCTCCCCAGGGGTGGGTACGGCGGGCAGGACGGCCGATGGAGTGCTCAGCGGCGGCGGTTGGACAGCCGCGACGCCAACCCCTTCAGCTTCTGCTGGTTGGCGGGCTTGGCCATCTCGCGTCGACCGCGGTCGACCAACTGCTGCCCCTTGGGTGATCTGAGAAAAGCGCTGATCCGCTGCATCAGTGACATAACGTCCTCCTGTCGGTGTTCCCCTGGTCATGTGTACCCCGAACCCGCAACACATGTACCCGGGACGCGACAGGCTCAACCCTGACCGTCCATAGTGGCCGGTAGGTTACCGCTCGCTGGGCAGGATGGCGTCGACGACCCGGGTGGCCCGCCACTCGTGCTGCTGGTAGTGCTCGGGGTACGCGGAGACCTGCACCGCCTGGGCCGCGTCGGTGAGGCGCATCTGCTGCCAGCCGGGCACCTGCTCGAGCGCGGTGAGGAACTGCCGGGTGGCGAACTCCGGGTCCATCAGGCGACCCACCGGGCCCCAGCCGCTGCTGGAACGCTGCTGGAACAGCCCGACCGAGTCGTGGTCCCAGCCGACGCCCTGGTGCGGGAAGTCCTGCGACTCGGGCAGCACGCCGCTGGCCACGTTGTACAGGTTGCTCTCCTGCATCGCGGTGGCGACCGCGATCACCAGGCCACGGCGGGGGACGCCCATCCCCCGGCCGGTACGGACGATCGCCTCGGCGTTTTCCATCTGGTCCTCGTCCAGCCCGGCGACAGGGGCCGGGTCGGTCGGCCGAGCCGGGGCGACCTTGCGGGCCCGCGGGCTGACGTCCGGGTCCGCGGTGGTCGCGACGGCGGACGGGGTGGCGGACGGGGTGGCGGACGGGACGGCGGCACGATCGAGATCACGGGACGCGCGCTGCTGCTCGGCACGCTGCGCCAGCTCGGTGCTGCTGGCGGGATCGACCCGAGCCGCCGCACCGGCGGAGTCGTCGCGGACCTGCGCGACCGCGGCCAGGCCGAGGCAGCACACCACGCCTGCGGCGAGGGCCATCCGCGCCCGGCGTCGACCGGTCAGGTCCCGGGCGTACGCCCGGAGCCGACTCGCGGCGGTTGTCCGTTCGGTTGAGGTGCCATCCTCCGTATCGGTAGTGGAGCTGCTCGGGGCGTACGGGTCGTCGAGAGTGCCGTCGTCACGCATCAACCGAGGCTAGGCAGGTGGATACGCCGATCACGCACGGTGATCACGTGGCGCTGGCCACAGATCGGGGGCGTCCTGGTGGACGACCCGGACGGCTCGACCCGCCCGGGGAACGTACCTCGCGTACCGGATGAAGCAGGCGGCGCACGCAGGCCGGCACGGCCGGCGACAGGCCGGGACATCGGACCCCGCGCACCCACATGATCGACAAACTCGGCCTTTGGGCCGAACCACCCCTCCACCGTTCGGGGGCACGGACCCACCTGGCAGCGGAATCGGGTGATTAGTCCGGTCGTGCCCAGCCGGCGGGCGACGGATCGCCCGACGCAGGAATGCACCAGGATGGCGGGTACGTTGCCCGAACCGGGTGCCGTCCGTCGCGTCGGCGTCCGAGTAGGCACATTCCAGGGAGGTCCGCACCGGTGCTCGACCCACACGAGCTCTACCAGCTCACCGACGATCTGCCCGACCTCGGGCAACCGGTCCTGATCCAGGCCCTCACCGGGTTCGTGGACGCCGGCAACGCGAGCCGGCTGGCCCGCGAGCAGCTGCTCACCTCGTTGGAGGGCCGGCCGATCGCCACCTTCGACGTGGACCAGCTCTTCGACTACCGCTCCCGCCGACCGGTGATGACCTTCGTCGAGGACCACTGGGAGAGCTTCGACGCCCCCAAGCTGGAGCTGCACCTGCTGCACGACGACGACGAGACCCCCTTCCTGCTGCTCACCGGCCCCGAGCCGGATTTGCAGTGGGAACGGTTCACCGCCGCCGTCGCCGGCCTCGCCGCCCGGCTGGACGTCCGGCTCACCGTCGGGCTCAACTCGATCCCGATGGCGGTGCCGCACACCCGGCCCACCGGCGTGACCGCCCACGCGACCCGGCCCGAGCTGATCGCCGGGTACGAGCCCTGGCTGCAACGCGTCCAGGTGCCCGGCAGCGTCGGTCACCTGCTGGAGTTCCGCCTCGGCGAGCAGGGCCGCGACGCGCTCGGCTTCGCCGCCCACGTGCCGCACTACGTGGCGCAGACCGAATACCCGGCCGCCGCCGAGGTGCTGCTCACCTCCGTGTCGCGCAGCACCGGACTGCTGCTGCCCGGCGACGGGCTGCGCTCCGCCGCCGAGGTCGTCCGGGTGGAGATCGACCGGCAGGTCGCCCAGACCGAGGACGCCGCCGCGCTGGTCCAGGCCCTGGAGGAGCAGTACGACGCGTTCGCTCGGGGTCGCGGCGAGAAGAACCTGCTCGCCCCCGACGCCGGCCCCCTGCCCACCGCCGACGAACTCGGCGCGGAGCTGGAACGGTTCCTGGCCGAACAGACCCGTCCCGGCGACACCCCGGGCAGCTGACCCGGCGACGGGGCGGCGGATACGGCAGGGTGGAGGCATGCGCCTGGCGACCTGGAACGTGAACTCGGTGAAGGCCCGGCTGCCCCGGCTGCTGGAGTGGCTGGCCGGCACCGGCCCGGACGTCGTCTGCCTCCAGGAGACCAAGTGCCCGGACGGCGCCTTCCCGGTCGCCGAGGTGGGCGAGCTGGGCTACACGGTGGCCAGCCACAGCGACGGCCGGTGGAACGGCGTCGCCATCCTGTCCCGGGTCGGTCTCGACGACGTCCGGGTCGGGTTCGCCGGCGAGCCAGGCTTCCCCGAGCCGGAGGCCCGGGCCATCTCCGCCACCTGCGACGGGGTGCGGGTCTGGTCGGTGTACGTGCCCAACGGGCGGACACCCGACGACCCGCACTACGCGTACAAGCTGGCCTGGTTCGCGGCCCTGCGCGACGCGTTGGACGCGGAACTGGCCGGTGGGCTGCCGCTGGTCGTCAGCGGCGACTTCAACGTCGCCCCGACCGACGCCGACGTCTGGGATCCGGCCGTCTTCACCCACTCCACCCACGTCACCCCGGCCGAGCGGGCGGCCCTCGCGGCACTGCGCGACCTCGGCCTCGACGACGTGGTGCCGACCCCGATGAAGGGGCCGCACCCGTTCACCTACTGGGACTACCGGGCCGGCATGTTCCACCAGAACAAGGGCATGCGGATCGACCTCGTGTACGCCTCCGCGCCGTTCGCCCGGGCGGTGCGCTCCGCGTACGTGGACCGGGAGGCCCGCAAGGGCAAGGGCCCGTCCGACCACGCCCCGATCGTGGTGGACGCGGACCTCGTCCCGGCGGTCGAGGCGTTCTGACCCGGCCCGCGCTGGCTAGGGTGGGCAGATGGCAGTCGTGAAGATCAACGCAATCGACGTTCCGCCGGGCGCCGGCGCCGAGCTGGAGAAGCGGTTCGCCGCGCGGGCCGGCACGGTGGAGAACTCCCCCGGCTTCCTCGGCTTCGAGCTGCTCCGGCCGGTGGCCGGCGAGACCCGCTACTTCGTCTACACGAAGTGGGAGAGCGAGGAGGCGTACCAGGCGTGGGCCGCCGGCCCGTCGCGCGCCGCGCACGCCGCCGCACCCGGCGACACGCCCCGCCCGCCGGTCTCCAGCGGCGCCAGCCTGCTGGAGTTCGAGGTGGCTCTGACCGTCCCCCAGCCCTAGCCACCTCCCCCGCCGGACGCTGAGACAGGGACGAGGCCCTGCCTCGACCCGAGAGTGCGCGGACCTCGTGCTCGAACCTGGATCTGGTCCCCTCCGCGCAGCGCGAAGCCACTACATCCATGTTCGAGCACGACCAGGACCGCGGACGCCCGAGGACGCCGCACCACGGCCGAACCGCACCGGGCCGGACGTGTGCGTTGATAGCGTCGAAGCGGCCCGTCGCCGCCGCGTCGTCCGTGGATCCGGGCACACCCCGAGTTCAGTGATCCCGAGTCGATCAAAGCAGGACGGTGGCCGAGCCGGCTCAGGGCGTACGGGACGACTGGAGGCTGGCGAAGGCGATCACGTTGTCGGCGTAGCCGGTGCGGCCCCCGATGAACTGGCCGCCGCAGGTGATCAACCGCAGCCCGGCCGGCCCGTCGTGGCCGTAGATGCGTTCGGCGGGCAGCTGGTCCTTCGGGAAGTGCTCGACGGTGTCGACCCGGAACACCACCACCGACTTGTCCGCCCGGGCCACCTCGATCAGGTCGCCGGGCTTCAGCTTGCCCAGGTCGTAGAAGACCGACGGACCGGTCTTGGTGTCCACGTGCCCGACGATCACCGCCGGACCCGGCTCGCCGGGCGTGGGCCCCCGGTCGTACCAGCCGGTCTCGTTGTGCCGCTCCAACGGCGGTACGGCGATCGAGCCGTCCCGCGCCTGCCCGACGGGTGCCACCGGTGCGGCCACCTTGATCGTCGGGACCGTGAGGCGTACCGGTCGACTGGCCGACAACCCGACCGTCTCACTGCGGGCCGGCCGGTCACCGCCGGCCGGGGTCAGGTCGAACGGGCCGGCCGAGCGGCCCAGCCCCGCCCCGGTGGCGAAGACCCCCGCCAGCACCAGCACCACGGCCAACGGCACCGACCAGGGGCTACGGCCGGAGGGACGCCCGGACGGACGGCTGCGCCGGGGGGCGACGGCGGTCGGCGGTCGCGCGGCCACCGACGGGCGAGCGACCCCCGCCGGACGGTCGGCCACCGACCGGCGACCCGGATCCGGCGGGCCGTCGGAATCCGGCCAGCCGTCGTCCACGGGCAGGCGTACCCCATCGGGCGGCGACCCGGGACGACCCGCAGCCGGCGGGCGTACCCCATCGGGCGGCGCGGGACGATCCGCAGCCGACGGGCGTACCCCATCGGGCGGCGCGGGACGACCCGCAGCCGGCGGGCGGGAACCGGCCGGCGGCGGGGTGGGGTGAAAGATCTCCATGGCGGGCTCAGCGGCGGGCGGCGGCTCGGCGGGTTCGTGGCCGGCGCAGCGCCACCACGGCGAGGATCAGCCCGGTGATCGTCAACGCCGCGCCACCGGGCAGCAGCAGCTTGCCGGTCGTGCCGCCGGCGCCACCGCCGAAGCCGGTGGCCGGGCCGCGACTCGGCTGCACCGGGACCTTCTTGACCACCTGGAGCATCGTCGAGGCGGTCTCGCCGTCGCGGCACTCCAGCTTGACCCGGTAGTTGCCGGGACGGGTGCGATCCCGCACCATCGGCGCGGCGGTGAGCAGGCCGTGCTGAGGCTGGACGCCGACCGCGCCGAAGGCGTCGGACACGACGGTGGCGCCGACCGAGTTGTCGCGGCAGCTGGCCCGGATCCCGACCAGGTAGCCGGGCTGCACGGTGCTGGGGCTCACCTCGACGAAGATGTCCACCGGAGGGTTGGGCTGCGGCGCGCCACTCGGCGAGCCGGGCTGCGGCGCGGCCGCCACCGGCACGGCGAGCGCGGGCGCGGGCAGCACAGCGGACGCGGGTGTGGCGGCCAGCAGGGGGCCGGCGAGGACGGTCAGCACCGACAGGGTCACGCCGCCGCGGGTCACTGTCACGATGCCCCCTCTCGACGCCGTGTGGGCGTGCCGGGCAGCGGACCGCCCGCCCTGCCGTACCAGTTGGATCCTCTCATTTCCGGTCGCACATCACATCCGATCCGCCGACGGCGTCGCGTACGCTCGGGTCGCTGTGACCGCCACCGACCATGACCCCGCCGTCCCGCCCGCGAGCCGGACGATCCGCACGTTCCACCCCCGAAGGGGCCGGATGAGCGGCCGGCAGACCGACGCGCTGGACCGGCTGTGGCCCCGCTACGGCCTGGACGTGTCGGACGAGCCCGTCGACCTGGCCGACCTGTTCGGTCGCCGAGCGCCCGTGGTGCTGGAGATCGGCTCGGGGATGGGCGACAGCACCGCCGTGATGGCCGCCGCTGACCCGGATCGAGATTATCTGGCGGTGGAGGTGCACACGCCGGGAATCGCGAACCTCCTCGACCTGGTGGACCGGGGCGGGCTGGGCAACGTCCGAGTGGCTCAGGGTGACGCGTTGGAGCTGGTCAGCGGCCTGCCCGAGGGCGTGCTGGACGCCGTACACGTCTATTTTCCCGACCCGTGGCCGAAGGCCCGCCACCACAAGCGGCGGATCATCCAGCCGTCGCACGTGGCGTTGTTGCGCTCCCGGCTGGCCCCCGGCGGCACGCTGCACTGCGCGACCGACTGGGCGGAGTACGCCGAGGCGATGCGGGAGACGCTGGACGCGGACCCGGAGCTGGTGGACGCGTACGGCGGCTTCGCGCCCCGTCCGGCGCACCGTCCGGTGACGAAGTTCGAACGGCGGGCGATCACCGCCGGCCGACCGGTGGCCGACCTGATCTACCGCCGCCGGTGACGAGCCGGCCCGGACGGGGGTCCGGCGGACGCCGGGTTGGCGTACCGGGGCATGATCCAGGCACCATGGACAGGCTATGACGCTCACCGCCGCGCTGCCGACAAGCGCCGACCCCGACACCCTCTTCGACGCGTTCGCCGGCTGGGCGAAGGAGCGCGGCCTCGACCTCTATCCCCATCAGGAGGAGGCGGTCATCGAGATCGTCTCCGGCGCCAACCTGATCATGAATACGCCCACCGGCTCGGGCAAGAGCCTGGTGGCGATCGCCGCGCACTTCGCGGCCCTCGCCGACAGCCGGACCACCTTCTACACCGCGCCGATCAAGGCACTGGTGTCGGAGAAGTTCTTCGCCCTGTGCGAGGTCTTCGGCGCCGAGAACGTCGGCATGCTGACCGGTGACGCCAGCGTCAACGCCGACGCCCCGATCATCTGCTGCACCGCGGAGATCCTGGCCAACCTGGCCCTGCGCGAGGGCGGCCGGGCCGACGTCGGCCAGGTGATCATGGATGAGTTCCACTTCTACGCCGAGCCCGACCGGGGCTGGGCCTGGCAGGTGCCGATCATCGAGCTGCCGCAGGCGCAGTTCATCCTGATGTCCGCCACCCTGGGGGACACCACCCGGTTCGTCGACGACCTCACCCGGCGCACCGGTCGGCCGACCGCCGTCGTGCGCTCGGCCGAGCGGCCCGTCCCGCTGATCTTCTCGTACGCGATGACGCCGCTGCACGAGACGCTCGAGGAGCTGCTGGAGACCAAGCAGGCCCCGGTGTACGTCGTGCACTTCACCCAGGCCGCCGCACTGGAACGCGCCCAGGCGCTGATGAGCGTCAACGTGTGCTCCCGCGCCGAGAAGGACATGATCGCCGAGGCGATCGGTGGGTTCCGGTTCACGTCCGGCTTCGGCAAGACGCTGTCCCGGCTGGTCCGGCACGGCATCGGTGTGCACCACGCCGGCATGCTGCCCAAGTACCGCCGACTGGTCGAGACCCTGGCTCAGGCCGGCCTACTCAAGGTCATCTGCGGCACCGACACCCTGGGCGTCGGTATCAACGTGCCGATCCGCACCGTGCTGTTCACCGGCCTGTCCAAGTACGACGGGGTCCGTACCCGCCTGCTCAAGAACCGGGAGTTCCACCAGATCGCCGGGCGCGCCGGCCGGGCCGGCTACGACACCATCGGTCGGGTCGTGGTGCAGGCCCCCGAGCACGTCATCGACAACGAGAAGGCCCTCGCCAAGGCCGGCGACGACCCGAAGAAGCGGCGCAAGGTGGTGCGCAAGAAGCCGCCGGAGGGGTCGATCGGCTGGGGCCAACCCACCTTCGACCGGCTCGTCGACGCCGAGCCGGAGCCGCTGACCTCCAGCTTCCAGGTCAGCCACTCGATGCTGCTCAACGTCATCGGCCGGCCCGGCGACGCGTTCACCGCGATGCGCCACCTGCTCACCGACAACCACGAGGAGCCCGCCGCGCAACGCCGGCACATCCGCCGGGCCATCGCCATCTA
This sequence comes from Micromonospora sp. WMMD710, assembly GCF_029626045.1. Classification (NCBI taxonomy): domain Bacteria; kingdom Bacillati; phylum Actinomycetota; class Actinomycetes; order Micromonosporales; family Micromonosporaceae; genus Micromonospora; species Micromonospora sp. WMMD710. The sequence continues at coordinate 2,904,398 of NZ_JARUBD010000001.1, forward strand.
CCGCGCGCTGCGCGCCGGCGGGGTCGTCGAGGAGCTGCCCGAGCCGGACGAGACCGGCCGACGGATCCGACTCACCGTCGACCTCCAGCTCGACTTCGCCCTCAACCAGCCACTCTCGCCCCTCGCCCTGGCCACCATCGAGCTGCTCGACGCCGAGTCCCCGTCGTACGCCCTCGACGTGCTGAGCGTCATCGAGTCGATCCTCGACGACCCCCGGCAGATCCTGTCCGCGCAGCAGTTCAAGGCCCGCGGCGAGGCGGTCGCCGCGATGAAGGCCGAGGGCATCGAGTACGAGGCCCGCCTCGAACTGCTCGACGAGGTGACCCACCCGAAGCCCCTGGCCGAGCTGCTGGAGGCCGCGTACGAGATGTACCGGCAGGGGCACCCCTGGGTCGCCGACCACCAGCTCTCCCCCAAGGCCGTCGTCCGCGACATGTACGAGCGGGCCATGACCTTCACCGAGTACGTGCAGTTCTACGGGCTCACCCGCTCGGAGGGCCTCGTCCTGCGCTACCTGGCCGACGCGTACAAGACGCTGCGCCAGACCGTGCCCGAGGACGCCAAGACCGAGGAGCTGATCGACCTCATCGAATGGCTCGGCGAGCTGGTCCGCCAGGTCGACTCCAGCCTGATCGACGAGTGGGAGCGGCTGCGCAACCCGTCCGACGTGGCCGAGGTGGCCCAGGCGCACGCCGCCCTGACCGACCGGCCGCCGGCGGTCACCCGCAACGCGCGGGCGTTCCGGGTGCTGGTGCGCAACGCGCTGTTCCGCCGCGTCGAGCTGGCCGCGCTGCGCCGCTGGGACCTGCTCGCCGAGTTGGACGCCGGCGACGGCTGGGACTACGACGCGTGGGCCGACGCCCTGGCGCCCTACTTCGAGGCGTACGACTCGATCGGTGTCGGCCCGGACGCGCGCGGGCCGGCGCTGCTCATGATCGAGCAGGGCCGGGAGCGGTGGACGGTCCGGCAGATCTTCGACGACCCGGACGGCGACCACGACTGGGGCATCAGCGCCGAGGTCGACCTGGTCGCCTCGGACGAGATCGGCGCGGCGGTCGTCCGGATCACGGACGTCGGCCAGCTCTGACAGTCCTACCCGACAGGGGGTCGTCCGCAGTGCGGGCGGCCCCCTTTGTCGCGTCTTCCGCACCCCCGTTTTCGCTGGGCGATGTCAGAGGTGTCGATTAGAATGTATGTACTAATCGAGTTCCTGACCTGCAGGATTACGACTAGGGAGGATGCCCGTGACCGCTCCCGCCTCCACCCCTCTCACCCCCTACGCCACGCTGCTCGGCTTCACCCGCTACGTCGACCGCACCGGCCCCACCAAGGCGACGTTCGTGGGTGGGCTGCGCAAGCAACGCGCCAGCCGTTCCGGCTTCAACCCGCACGGCCAGTTCGTCAAGGCGCTCAAGGCCGACATCGCCTTCCACACCGGCGGCACCCACCTGACCGGCGTCGTCGACGTGGTCAAGCCACGCTGGCGTCCGCTCTACCAGGCCCTCGTCCCCGGCGCCACGGCCTGGCTGCACTCCCTCGGCGACCCGGCCGCCCTCGACCTGGCCCAGACCCGCGACGCCCTGGCCATGCTGGGCGACCTGCCCGTCAAGATCAACCCCCACTTCGGGGTACGCCACGCCGACGGCCGCGCCGAGGCGGTCCGGCTGCACTTCGACGAGACCCCACCGAGCGAGGAGTCGGTGCTCGCCACCCTGCACCTGATGGCCCGCCACATGGATGCGGTGCTCCCGCATGCCGAGCCGGTCCTGGTCGACGTCCGCCGTGGCCAGGCGCACCACATGCCCTCCGACGCCAAACCCGAGCAGATCGAACGCTGGCTCGCCGGCGAAGCCGCCGCCTTCCGCGCCATCTGGTCCACCGCCGCCTAGCCCGCACACTCCAGCAGAGGGGGTTCCGCCCCCACCCCCGTCCCGCCCCACCTCGCCGCGGCCCGGCGCTCCGGCAGGCCGCGTCCGGCAGGCCGCGTCCGTCGGGGCGCGCTCGGCAAGATCACGCTCGATCCAGGATGTAGTGGCCTCGGCAGCCCGGGAGGCCACTACATCCATGTTCGGGCGTGATCATGGGGATAACGGCCCGCAGCGTCGCCCGCGTGGTGGCGGCGGTTATCCACAGGGACGGCGTGACGTGGGCGAATCGGTCAGCCTGGGCTCCATGTCGAAAGCTCCTCGTCGGCCGCCGCAGTTGCGCGGTCGGGTATTCCGTGGCTCGGTCGCCGTCTCGCGGGGCCTGCTGACCCGCAACGACCTGCGCAGCTCAGCCTGGCGGCCCCTCTTCCGTGACGTCTACGCCGACGCCAAGGTCAGCATCACCCACGTCGTCCGGTGCACCGCCGTCGGGCGATGGCTGATTCCACCCGAGGCGGCCATCGCCGGGCGCGCCGCCGCGGGCCTGTACGGGTGCGGGACCCCGACCGCGAGCGATCCGGTCGACGTCCTGATTCCGCGGGATGCCCGTATCGGGCCGGCCACCGGGCTCCGCGTCCACCATGGGGAGATCGACCCCGACGACATCCTGGAGCGGGCCGGCGTCAGGGTGACCAGCCCGGCCCGTACCTGCTGGGACTTGGCCCGTTGGCTCGACGTGATCGAGGCGGTGGTGGTCATCGACGCCATCCTCGCCCGCCGCCTGACGACCGTGTCAGCCCTGCGCGAGTACGCACTGAACCGCGCCGGTCGACGCGGCTGGCGGTCGCTGCTGCGCGCAGTCGACCTGGCCGACGCCGGTGCCGAGTCCCCTCAGGAGTCCCGCACCCGCGTGCGATTGGTGCTCGCCGGCCTACCCCGGCCGGAGACGCAGTGGATCGTGGCCGAGCGGGGTCGGTTCGTGGCTCGGCTGGACCTGGCCTGGCCGCAGTTCAAGGTCGCGGTGGAGTACGACGGGCTCTGGCACGACGACCCCGAGCAGTTCCATCGGGACCGCCGACGGCTCAACCGGTTGCTCGGCGGCGACTGGATCGTGCTGCACGTGACCGGCAAGCGCCTCCGGGACGACTTCGACGGCTTCCTCGCAGAGGTCCGGGCCGCCCTGCGGGCGCGCTCCCGCTCCTCCTGGTGATCCGCGTTCCTGGTGATCCGCGTTGCTCCCCATGATCGCGCTCGAACATGGAAGTAGTGGCCTCCCTCCGACGAAGAGACCACTACATCCTGGATCGAGCGCGATCATGGAGTCGGGCGCGGGGTTCGCCGCGCGCCTGGCGCGGGGCGGTTAGGCGGCGGGGAGGTACTTTGCCAGGTCGTCGAGGATCTTGTTGGCGGCACCGACGCCGATGCCGGTCATCCAGATCTCGTCGGAGACCGGGTACGCCTTGCCCGCCTTGACCGCGCCGAGGCCCTTCCAGAGCGTCCCACCGGCGACCTTGGTCTGCTCGGCGGCGGCCTTGTCGCCGTACGCGGTGACGAAGATGACGTCACCGTCGACCTCGTTGATCCGCTCGGGGCTGACCAGGTCGAAGCGCTTGTCCTCCTTGTTGGCCAGCAGCTGCCGCTCGGGGCGGCCGAGGCCGGTGTCGCCGACGACGATGCCGGAGAAGGAGTCCGGGCCGTACACCCGGATGTTGCCGGGGATGAAGCGCACGATGGACACCTTGCCGGCGGCGGCGTCGCCGAGGGTGGTGCCGAAGTCCTTGGCCCGCTTCTCGTACGCGGCGAGCAGGTCCTTGGCCTGCTGCTCGTGGCCGAGCGCCTTGCCGTCGAGGAGGAAGTTCTCCTTCCAGGTGACGCCCACCTTGTCGGTGAACACGGTCGGGGCGATGGCGGCCAGTTCGTCGTAGAACTTTTCCTGGCGGAACTTGCTGCCGAGAATGAGGTCCGGCTTCAGCGCGTTGATCGCCTCCAGGTCGGGCTCGGTGAGCACCCCGACCTCCTTGATGCCGGCGAGCTTGTCCGCGCCGAAGTAGGTGGGCCAGCTCTTGGCCTCACCGGCGGTGGCGGCGCCGACGGGTGTGATGCCCAGCGAGAGCGCCGTGTCGATCTTGTCGGTGTCGAGCACGACGACGCGCTTGGGCTGCGCCGGGACCTTGGTGGTGCCCATGGCGTGGGTGATCTCCCGGGTGTCCCCGGCGGCGGAGCCGGCGACCGGGTCGCTCTCACCGCAGGCGGTGAGGCCGACGCCGAGGGCGACGGCCGCGGCGAGGGCGGCGACGAGACGACGCATCAGAGTCCTTTCGAGGGGTACGAGCCGGTGAGCGGGGTGGCCGCGTCGCCGGTGGTGGGTCGGGCGGCCGGTACGGACGCATCCGACAGATCGGTGCCACCCGCGCCAGCGGACGCGGTGCCGGACACTCCAGCAGGCGCGGCAGCGGCGCCAGAACCGCCGGCGGACGCCGCAGCGTCCACAGACGCGGCAGCCCCGGACGCGGCAGCCCCCGACGCGGCGGTAGACGCGGCAGCCCCGGACGCGCCGGCAGACGCGGCAGCCCCGGACGCGGCAGCCCCGGACGCGGCGGCTCCGGGCGCGCCGGCAGACGCGGCGGCTCCGGGCGCACCGGCGGTGCCGGTGGAATGGCCTCCGGTGTGGGCGGGCACCACCAGGGGCGCGCCGGTCACCGGGCAGGGCACGACGACGCAGGCGAGCCCGAAGACGTCGCGGACCAGGTCGGCGGTGAGGATCTCCCGGGGCGGTCCGGCGGCGACCACCGCGCCCGCGCGCATCGCGACCAGGTGGTCGGCGTAGCGGGCGGCCTGGTTCAGGTCGTGCAGCACGGCGACGACGGTGCGGCCGCGTTCGACGCGGAGCCGGTGCAGCAGGTCGAGCACCTCCACCTGGTGGGCGAGGTCGAGGAAGGTGGTCGGCTCGTCCAGCAGCAGGGCGTCGGTGTCCTGGGCGAGCGTCATGGCGATCCACACCCGCTGCCGCTGACCGCCGGAGAGGCTGTCCACCGGCCGGTCGGCCAGGTCGGCGACGTCGGCGAGGGTCATCGCCTCGTCGACCGCCGCGCCGTCCTCCGTCGACCACTGCTGCCACCACCGCTGGTAGGGCTGCCGGCCACGGCCGACCAGGTCGGCCACGGTGACGCCCTCGGGGACGAGAGGGCTCTGCGGCAGGACGCCGAGCCGGCGGGCCACCTCCCGGGTCGGCAGGTCGCGGATCGCGGTGCCGTCCAGCAGCACGGTGCCCCGGCGGGGGGTGAGCAGCCGGGCCATGGTGCGCAGCAGGGTGGACTTGCCGCACGCGTTCGGGCCGACGATCACGGTGAACGCGTCGGTCGGCAGGTCCAGGTCGAGGCCGTCGAGCACGGTCCGCTCGTCGTAGCCGGCGACCAGGTCGCGGGTGGAGAGCATCACACGACTCCTTCCAGGCGTCACGAGGACCGCCGCCGTCCGCGTAGCAGCAGGAAGATCAGGTACGGGCCGCCGATCGCGGCGGTCAGCACGCCCGCCGGCAGTTGGGTGGGCGCGAACAGTCGGCGGCCGGCGAGGTCGGCCAGCACCAGCAGCAGTGCGCCGAGCAGCGCCGCGCAGACGAGTGGTGGCCGTTCGGCCCGGACCAGCCGCCGGGCCACCTGGGGTGCGACCAGCGCCACGAAGTCGACGGCGCCGACCTGGGCGGTGACCATCGCGGCGACGAGGACGCCGGCGCCGGCGAGGCCGATCCGGCGGGCCACCGGGCGCAGTCCGACCCCCCGGGCGGTGTCGTCGTCCAGGGCGGTGCTGTTCAACGCCCAGCCGGCCCAGGCCAGCACGGGCAGCAGCACCAGCAGGGTGCCGGCGATCCAGGCGGCTTCGGTCCAGCCCTTGCCGGCGAGGGTGCCGATCAGCCAGATCTGCGCGCGCAGCCCGTCGATCGGGTCGGCGGTGAGCATGACCACCTCGGTGAGCGCCCGGAAGCCGAACGCGACCGCCACCCCGGCGAGCACGAACCGCTGCGCGGCCAGCCCGTGCCGGGCACCGAGGGCGAACAGCAGCACCGCCGCGAGCAGCCCGCCCACCAGCGCGGTGGGTGCCACCAGGACGGCGGCCATTCCGCTGGTCAACGCCGCGGTCGCGGCGAGGCCGGCACCCTGGGTGATGCCGATGACGTCCGGGCTGGCGAGGGGGTTGCGGGCCACGCTCTGGATCAGGGTGCCGGCCACGCCGAAGGCCGCGCCGGCCACCGCCGCCAGCATGACCCGGGGCAGCCGAAGATCAAAGACCACGAGGTCGTACGGGGTGCCGGCGCCGGAGAGTGCGCGCAGCACGTCGGCCGGGGCGACGTACGGGGTGCCCAGGGAGAGGCTGAGCACGACGGCCAGGAGGAGCAGCACAGTCAGGGCGACGGCGACCAGCACCGCGCGGCGGCGGATCAGCAGGCTGACCGGGCCGATCCGCAGCAGCGACCGCCCAGGCACCCCGGCACGGCCCGCACGGCCCGCACCGGGCAGGCCGACGGCCGACGAGCCGGCGCGGCCAGCCGAGCTGGGCACGCCAGCCGAGCCCGATGGGCGCCGGGTGGTGGTCACGCGGTCACCACCCGGGCGCGGCGGACCAGCACGGCGAGCAGCGGCGCGCCGATCAGGGCGGTGACGATCCCGGCCGGTATCTCGCCGGGCGGGGCGACGAGCCGGCCCACGACGTCGGCGCCGAGCAGCAGCGCCGGGCCGAGCAGGGCGGAGACGGCGAGCGTCCAGCGGTGGTCCGCGCCGACGAGGGCACGCGCCAGGTGCGGCACCGCCAGCCCGACGAAGGCGACCGGTCCGGCTGCCGCCACCGCGGCGCCGGTCAGCAGCACCGCGGCGAGGCCACCGCCGAGGCGGACCAGGCCGATGCGGTGGCCGAGGCCGCGGGCCACGTCGTCGCCGAGGGCCAGCGCGTCCAGGCCCCGGGCCACCAGGGCGGCGAGCAGCAGCCCGGCGAGCACGAACGGGAGCACCTGCGCGGTGACCGACAGGTCCCGCCCGGCGAGCCCGCCGACCACCCAGAACCGGTACTCCTCGAAGGTGCGGGCGTCGATGCTGAGCAGCGCGTACACCCCGGAGGCGAGGCTGGCGTCGAGGGCCGCGCCGACCAGCGCGAGGGTGACCGGGCTGGCGCCCTCGCGGGCCCGGGTGGCGATGGCGAAGACCAGCAGCCCGGCGATCAGTGCCCCGGCGATGCCGAACCAGACGTACCCGGTGAGCGTGCCGATGCCGAACACCGAGATGGCGAGCACCACGCCGAACGACGCGCCGGCGCTGATGCCGAGGATGCGGGGCTCGGCGAGGGGGTTGCGGGTGAGTGCCTGGAACAGCACACCGGCCACGGCGAGCGCGAGCCCGACGGCGAGGCCGAGCGCGGTACGCGGCATGCGCAGCTCGCGGACGATCGTGCTCGCGTCGCCGCCGTCCGGCGCGACGAGGGCGTGCCAGACCGCCCCGACTCCGAGTTGCCGGCTGCCCAGCGCGAAGCTGGCCAGCACGGCGAGCACCAGCACCAGCGCGGCCCCGACGGTGACGGCGGCCCGGCGACCGGTACGGGCACCGGACCGGCTGCGGGCCGGCGTCGGCCGGGCGACGAGGGTGGTCACGAGACTCCTGCACGTTCGAGCTTAGGTTCGCCTAACCTTAGCCGACCTGCGGAAAGTGACCTAACTGGCGTCGGTCGATGCCGCCGCGGGGGCCGGCGGCACGCCCGCCGAGCTGCCGTCCCCGGCCGCCGCGGCACCGCGCGGCAGCACGATCAGGGGCCGCATCATCTCGTTGTCCTCGTGCTCCAGGAGGTGGCAGTGCCAGGAGAATCGGCCCGGCAGGTCGAAGCGGGCCTTGATCCGGGTCACCTCCCACGGGTACGCGAGGACGGTGTCCATCCATCCCCGCTCCCCCGGTCGCGGCTCCGACCGGCCCGACCGCCCACGGCCCAGCAGCTCGAACTGGGCCTGGTGCAGGTGCACGGGGTGGACGTTGCGGGTGAAGTTGCGCACCTCCCACACCTCGGTCACGCCGACGACGGGCTGTTCGGTCGCCGGGTCGCTCCAGCGCATCGGCAGACCCCGGCCGCGCTCGTCGAGGGTGCCGAGCAGCATCACCATCGACCCGCCGGACATCCGCTCGTTGAGCGACAGCCGCCGGACCCGCTCGGCGGCGCCGAGCCGGGGGTGGGGCGGCAGTTGCAGGTGCTCCGGCGGCACGCTCGGGTCCGCGCCGGTGGCCTCGTCGACCACGAACCGCAGCACCTGCCCGGTGCTCCGCGGGTCGGACGGCGGAAAGTCGACCCCGGGCCGGCCGCCACGGTACGCCCACTCGGGCCCCTCGTTGACGAGGAACAGCTCGGTGCCGGCGGGTACGCCGGTGAAGTCGACGATCACGTCGGCCCGCTGGGCGGGGCCGAGGGTGACGCGGTCGTGCGACACCGGCTCGGGCAGGAAACCGCTGTCGCTGCCGATCTGCCAGATCGGCAGCACCGGACGGGCCGGCCGCGCGGTGGCGTGGGCGGCGACGCTGAGCATCAGGAAGCGGCTGTTACAGCCGTTGAGCAACCGGAACCGGTAGCGCCGACGCTGGACCGTCAGGCTGGGCCAGGTACGGCCGTTGACCACCATGGTGGTGCCGGAGAACGCTGACACCCACGCCGACCCGTCGTGGTGACCCCCGGGGTAGACCAACTCGCCGTCGGCGCCGAAACTGCGGTCCTGGATCAGCAGCGGGATGTCGTGGTAGTCGGTGTCCGGCGGATCGTCGTGGCCGGGCGTCGGGCCGGGCAGCACCCCGTCGGGCAGGTCGTCGCCGCCGAGCAGATAGAAGCCGGCCGGCCCGGCGTAGACGTTCTCCCGGGTGAGACCCAGCGTGTGGTCGTGGTACCAGAGGGTGCAGGGCCGCTGGTCGTTGGCGTACTCGAAGGTGGCCGAACCCGGCGCCCAGCGCAGGCCGGACCCCTCGGCGAAGCGGGACCGGAACTCGCCGTACGCGCTGCCGGTCACGGCGAAGTCGGCCGGCAGGTCGCGGGCCACCGGCAGGTACCACGCCTCGGCGTGCCCGTCGCTCTCCTGCGTGCTGTGTCCGCCATGCAGGTGGACCACCTGTGGCACCGGTCCCCGGTAGCCACGCCGGCTGCCGTCCGAGCGGCCGTGCCCGTCCCGGTTCTCTCTGCCACCGGCCGGGTTGGCCCAGTGCAGGGTCGGGTCGATGGGCAGCAGGTGCGGCAGGTAGTCGCCCCGGTCGTCGACGAGTTCGTTGACCCAGGTCACCCTTACCGGGCGGTTCACCCGCGTGACGATGCTGGGTGCCGGGTAGCCGAAGCTGCCGGGGTGGGCGCTGGAGCCGTAACCCCACACCGTCGTACGCGGCCAGGACGGCGGCAGGATCTGCTGGCGGAACTGCCGCACCCCGACGACGTACGTGTCCCGCTCCGGATCGTTCGCCACCCGGGGCATGGCCGGGGGGATCGGCAGCGGCGCGACGTACTTGGGGATGTCGGCGGCGCGCAGCATCGTGGACGCGGCGAGCGCGCGGCCCGCGGCCGTCGAGCCTGCCGGGACCAGAACGGCTGCTCCCCCCGCGGCACCGGCCACGAGCACCTGTCGTCTGCTGACCATGCCGCACCTCCCACTCGCCATCCGACCTCGATTAGAGAATGAGTTTCGCGGACGGGAGCAAGTGGGGTGAAAGGTGGATAACACCCGTAAGAGGGAAACCGAGCGCCATAGGGTGTGGGGCATGCGATTCGACCAGCACACGGTCGTCCTCCTGATCCGAGCGTCGGATCCGCCGGACCTGCCAGCGGAGGCGATCGACCGGCTACGCGACGCCCACCTGGCCCACCAGCGGGGTCTCGTGGAGCAGGGACTGGTCCTCGCGGCCGGACCGCTCCTGGCCGCCGACGACGACCGGATGCAGGGCATCGTCGTCTTCTCCATCGCCCCCGACGAGGTACGCGGGCTCTACGCCGACGACCCGGCCGTTCGCGCCGGCCTGCTCATCGCGCGGGTGGCGAGTTGGCTGGTGCCTGAGAGCAACGTGCGGTTCGAGAGCGTGCCGATCCCCGTGTCGATGGTCGAGGCGGCGGCGGGCGACTGACCCGCTCAGCCGGGCAGGTCCGTGAGCGGCAGTACCCGCAGGTCGTCCGGCTCGCCCACGATGACCCGCAGCGCGGGGAAGTAAGCCGTCAGCACTGGCCGGCACCTGTCGCACGGGCTGACGACCGCCCGGCCCCGGTCGGTGACCGAGACGATGGTCTCCAGCTCGGACACGCCCTGCGTGGCGGCGGTGCCGATAACGACCAACTCCGCGCAGGTGTCCCCGCTGTCGTGCCGGACGTCGACCCCGGAGAACACCCGCCCGTCGGCGGTACGGGCGGCCGACGCGCCGGTGTGGTGGCGACTGCGGCACCGTAGTTTGGCGACCGCCGTGGCGGCCTGCACCAGCGCCCGATCGGTGTCCCGCAGCTCCATCCCGGCCCCCAGCGCTCGACGTCGGCCGCAACTGTAGACCGCCGTCCGCGCGCCGAAGCACCCACGCGCGGTAACCCAGGGGCGGATCAACGGCGGGCTGCCTATCCTTGGGCACGACATGCAGAATCCAGCCGCCTCCGCCGCGACCGATCCGGTACGCGAGCTGCACCGCCGTCTCTCCCCTCTGATGTTCCGCGACCAGCGCCGGCTCCAGCGGCGCCTGGACGGTGCCCGCAAGCTGCGTGACCCGCAGCGCCGGGAGGCGGCGCTCACCGAGATCACCGCCGAACTGACTCGTGCCGAGCAGCGGTTGGCCGCCCGCCGGGCGGCGGTGCCGGTGATCACGTACCCGGCGGGGTTGCCGGTCAGTGAGCGCAAGGACGACATCGCCGCGGCCATCCGTGACCACCAGGTGGTGATCGTGGCCGGCGAGACCGGCTCCGGCAAGACCACCCAGCTTCCCAAGATCTGCCTGGAGCTGGGGCGTGGGGTGCACGGCCTGATCGGGCACACCCAGCCCCGGCGGCTCGCGGCGCGGACGGTGGCCGACCGGATCGCCGACGAGCTGGGCACCGAGCTGGGGGACGTGGTCGGCTACAAGGTGCGCTTCACCGACCAGGTCAGCGACCGCAGCCTGGTGAAGCTGATGACCGACGGCATCCTGCTGGCCGAGTTGCAGACCGACCGGATGCTGCGCCAGTACGACACGTTGATCATCGACGAGGCGCACGAGCGCAGCCTCAACATCGACTTCATCCTCGGGTACCTGCGGGAGCTGCTGCCCCGGCGACCCGACCTCAAGGTGATCATCACGTCGGCGACCATCGAGACCGACCGGTTCGCCCGGCACTTCGCCGGTCCACCCACCGCCGACGAGCCGCAGGGCGTGCCCGCGCCGGTGGTCGAGGTGTCCGGCCGCACCTACCCGGTGGAGGTGCGCTACCGGCCACTGGTCGAGCTGGCCGAGGGCGAGGAGGACGCCGACGCCGACGAGGAGACCGTCCGCGACCAGATCCAGGCGATCGGCGACGCCGTCGAGGAGCTGGCCGCCGAGGGCCCCGGCGACATCCTGGTCTTCCTCAGCGGCGAACGGGAGATCCGCGACACCGCCGACGCCCTGGGCAAGCTGGTGCAGAAGAAGCGCTCGCTGCTCGGCACCGAGATCCTGCCGCTGTACGCCCGGCTCTCCAGCGCCGAGCAGCACCGGGTCTTCGCCGCGCACACCTCGCGCCGGGTGGTGCTCGCCACCAACGTCGCGGAGACGTCGCTGACCGTGCCCGGCATCACGTACGTGGTGGACCCGGGCACCGCCCGCATCTCCCGCTACTCCAGCCGGCTGAAGGTGCAGCGACTGCCGATCGAGCCGATCTCCCAGGCGTCGGCCAACCAGCGCAAGGGCCGCTGCGGCCGTACCTCGGACGGCATCTGTATCCGCCTCTACGACGAGCAGGACTTCCTGTCCCGCCCCGAGTTCACCGACCCGGAGATCCTGCGGACCAACCTGGCGTCGGTCATCCTCCAGATGACCGCGATCGGGCTCGGCGACCTCGCGGCGTTCCCCTTCATCGACCCGCCGGACCGGCGCAACATCACCGACGGCGTCAACCTGCTGCACGAGCTGGGCGCCCTGGACCCGACCGAGGCCGACCCGGCGAAGCGGCTCACCACGCTGGGCCGGCGACTGGCCCAGCTGCCGGTCGACCCTCGACTGGCCCGGATGGTGGTCGAGGGCGAGCGCAACGGGTGCGCCACCGAGGTGCTGGTGATCGCCGCGGCGCTCTCCATCCAGGATCCCCGGGAAAGGCCGGCGGAAAAGCAGGCCCAGGCCGACCAGGCGCACGCCCGGTTCGCCGACAAGGAGTCGGACTTCGTCGCCTTCCTCAACCTGTGGCGCTACCTGCGCGAGCAGCAGCGGGCGCTGTCCTCCAGCGCGTTCCGCCGGATGTGCAAGGCGGAGTACCTGAACTACCTGCGGATCCGCGAATGGCAGGACATCGTCAGTCAGCTGCGGCAGGTCCTGCGTACCCCCGCCGAGAGTGACCGGCGCGGCGGGCGGCCGGCGCGCGACACCGCCGGTGACGCGGACGCCGGCCGGGGTGCGGGCCGGCACGGCGGCGCGGACCTGCCGGAGGAGATCGACACCCCGAAGGTGCACCAGTCGCTGCTGCCCGGCCTGCTCTCGCACATCGGCCTGAAGGACGCCCAGAAGCACGAGTACCTGGGCGCTCGCGGTGCGAAGTTCGCGCTGTTCCCCGGCTCGGCGCTGTTCAAGAAGCCGCCGCGCTGGGTGATGGCCGCCGAGCTGGTGGAGACCTCCCGGCTGTGGGGTCGCATCGCCGGCCGGGTCGAGCCGGAGTGGGTCGAGCCGCTGGCGCAGCACCTGGTGAAGCGCAGCTACAGCGAGCCGCACTGGGAGAAGAAGCAGGCCGCGGTGATGGCCTACGAGAAGGTCACCCTGTACGGCGTCCCGCTGGTCACCTCTCGCAAGGTCAACTTTGGGCGGATCGATCCGACGCTGAGCCGGGAGCTGTTCATCCGGCACGCGCTCGTCGAGGGCGACTGGCAGACCCACCACCAGTTCTGGGCCGACAACAAGCGGCTGCTCGCCGAGATCGAGGAGCTGGAGAGCCGGGCCCGACGCCGGGACATCCTCGTCGACGACGAGACCATCTTCGGCTTCTACGACCAGCGGATCCCCGCCGACGTGGTCTCCGGTCGGCACTTCGACACGTGGTGGAAGAAGACCCGCCGGGAGCAGCCCGACCTGCTCACCTTCACCCGCGACCTGCTGGTCAACGACGGTCGGGCCGGGGTGGACGAGGACGACTACCCCGACGAGTGGCAGGCCGACGGGGTGAGCCTGCCGCTGACCTACCGGTTCGAGCCGGGGACGCCGACCGACGGCGTCACCGTGGACATCCCGCTGCCGCTGCTCAACCAGGTGCCGGCGGAGAGCTTCGACTGGCAGGTGCCGGGGCTGCGCGAGGAGACGGTGATCGCGCTGATCCGGTCGCTGCCCAAGCCGATCCGCCGCAACTTCGTGCCGGTGCCGGACTTCGCCCGGGCCGCCCTGGCGGCGATCACCCCCGGCGAGGAGCCGCTGCTGGACGCGCTCACCCGGCAGCTGCGCCGGATGACCGGGGTCACCGTGCCCCGCGACGCCTGGGAGCCGGCCAAGCTGCCCGCGCACCTGCGGGTCACCTTCCGGGTCCTCGGCGACGACGAGAAGCCGGTCGCCGAGGGCAAGGACCTGCCGGCCCTGCAACGTCAGCTCCGCCAGGAGGTACGCCAGGTGGTGGCGGCCGCCGCGCCGGAGGTCGCCCGTACCGGGCTGCGCGAGTGGAGCATCGGCACGCTGCCGCGCACGATCGAGCAGGTCCGCGCCGGCTACGCGGTGACCGCGTACCCGGCCCTGGTCGACGAGGGCGCCTCGGTCGGGGTGAAGGTGTTCGACTCCCCTGCCGAGGCGGACGCCGCGCACTGGGCGGGCACCCGCCGGCTGCTGCGGCTCACCGTGCCGTCCCCGGCGCGGTTCCTGCAGGGCCGGCTCAGCAACGAGGCGAAGCTGGCGTTGAGCCGCAACCCGCACGGCGGCGTGCAGGAGCTGATCGAGGACGCGGCGGGCGCGGCCATCGACCGGCTGATCGACGCCGCCGGCGGGCCGGCGTGGGACGCCGAGGGGTTCGCGGCGCTGCGCGAGAAGGTCCGCGCCGACCTGGTCGACACCGTGGTCGAGGTGATGGACCGGGTGCGCCGGGTCCTCGCCGCCGCGTACGCCGTCGAGCAACGGCTCGGCGCCACCCGCAACCTCGCCGTGGTGGCGGCGCTGGCCGACATCCGCAACCAGCTCGCCGGGCTGGTGCACGCCGGTTTCATCACCGAGACCGGGTACGCGCGGCTGCCCGACCTGCTGCGCTACCTCACCGCCATCGAGCGCCGGCTGGACCGGCTGGGCGGCAACCCGCAGCGGGACCGCCAGCAGCAGGACCGGGTCGCGGTGGTGCAGAAGGAGTACGCGGACCTGCTCGCCGCGCTGCCGCCGGCCCGCCGTCAGGAGACCGCCGTCCGGCAGATCCGCTGGATGATCGAGGAGTTGCGGGTGAACGTGTTCGCCCAGGCGCTGGGCACCCCGTACCCCGTCTCCGAGCAGCGGATCTACCGCGCGATGGACGACGCCGAAGGCCGCTGATCCGGCCCTGCCGGGTCAGCGGCCGCAGCGGTCAGCGTGCCTGGACGGACAGCGTTCGGGCGGCCGGCACGTTGCGGACTGAGTTGACCAACGTCGCGCCGCGGGGCTCCGCCGTGGTCGGCGCCCACCAGGCGCGGTTCTCCCGGTACCAGTGGAAGACCTCGGCCAGCCCGTCCTCGAACTTGATCTGCGGCTCGAAGCCCAGCTCATCGGTGATTTTGCGAAAGTCCAGCGAGTAACGCTGATCCTGCACCTTGCGGTCCGGCACGTGCCGGACCCGGTCCCAGCCGGCGCCGGCCAGCCGCAGGATCCGCTCGGTGAGGGCGGTGTTGGTCAGCTCGATGTCGCCGCCGATGTTGTAGACCTCGCCGGCGCGGCCCTTGGCCAGCACCAGCGCGATGGCACGGCAGTGGTCGTCCACGTGCAGCCACTCGCGCACGGCGGTGCCGTCGCCGTGCAGGGTGATGTCCTGCCCGGTGAGCAGGCTGGTGACGAAACGCGGGATGACCTTCTCCACGTGCTGGTACGGCCCGTAGTTGTTGGCGCAGCGGGTGATGGAGACGTCCACGTCGTACGTGCGCCAGTAGGAGCGGACCACGTGGTCGCTGGCCGCCTTGGAGGCCGCGTACGGGGAGTTGGGTTCCAGCACGCAGGTCTCGTTCCAGGAGCCCTCGCTGATCGAGCCGTACACCTCGTCGGTGGAGACGTGCACGACCCGGCCGACACCGCTGCGCGCGCACGCGGCCATCAGGTGGTGCGAGCCCATCACGTTGGTCTCGAAGAACGGCGCCGGGTCGTCGATGGACCGGTCCACGTGCGACTCGGCGGCGAAGTGCACGACCGCGTCGTGCCCCGGCACCAGGTCGGCGAGCAACTGCCGGTCGCAGATGTCCCCCCGGACGAACGTCAGACGGGGGTGCGTGGCCGGCAGGTTGGCCCGATCGCTGGCGTAGGTCAGCTTGTCGATCACCGTGACGTCGCAGTGCTCGAACCCGACGTAGCGTCCGCCAAGCAGGCTGCGCGCGAAATGCGACCCGATGAAGCCAGCGCCGCCGGTAACCAGGATCCTCATGTGTGGCCTCCCTGCCGGCGAGAAGACGCCCACCGGTGAGCTGTGCTGAGATGAATGGGGCTTTTGCCCCGTGCAAGAACCCACCTTAGGTGACCACCATCGACACTGTCGGTAATATTGCGCCCTTAAGGATGAATTAACCCACCGGGTCGAATACCGGACCCGTTCAGCGAGGATCGACACCCGGAGGAAGGTCGTTGTGCTCGATCGCGGCCTGTACGTAGTCGAGCAGGATCCGCCGTAGCTCCCGACCGGCATGGGTCGGTACGACGTCGCGCCGACGGGCCACCGCGATGGTCCGCCGCACTCCGGGCGGAGCGAGCGGGGTGATCCGGACCCCGGGCCGCCGGGCCAGCACGATGCCGGGCACCAGCGCGATGCCCAGCCCGGCCTCGACGAAGCTGAGCACGGCGTCCATCTCGCCGCCGTCCACCGCGAAGGTCGGCTCGAAGCCCGCCTCACGGCACGCCTGGATGGTGGCGTCGCGCAGGTCGTAGCCCTCCCGGAACATCACCATCGGCTGGTCGCGCAGGTCGGTGATGCGCAACTCCCCGGTCGCCGAGGCGGTCGGCACCTCCCCGACCGAGGCCACCACCAGGCTCTCGCGCAGGATCGGATCGACCCGCAGCCCTGGGTCGGCACCCTGTGCGGGCATGATGATCAGGGCCAGGTCGAGATCGCCGCGGAGCAGATCGCGGACCAGGTCCTGGGAGCCGCCCTCCTCGACCCGGAGGTCGACGGTCGGGTGGGCGTCGCGGAAGCGGCGCAGCACCGGCGGGGCGAGCGACGTCGCCAGGCTGGGGGTCGCGCCGAGCCGGACGCGTCCCCGGCGCAGCCCGACCAACTCCTGCACCTCCCGGGTCGCGGTCTCCACGTCGGCGAGGATCCGGGTGGCCAGCGGCAGCAGCACCTCGCCGGCCGCGGTGAGGGCGATGTTGCCCCGTACCCGCTCGAAGAGCGGGGCGCCGAGGTCGGTCTCCAAAGCGTGAATTTGCTTACTGAGCGAGGGCTGCGTGATGCCCACGATGTCGGCGGCTTGGGTGAAATGTCGTACTTCGGCCACCGCGACGAAGTAGCGGAGCTGATGGAGTTGCATCTACATAGCTTATGGCTATCAACACTGCGAGTTTGATGCATTGGACGACTGATCGAAGTGCTCCTAGCGTCGGTCCCGTGGTAATCACGAAAACTCGGTCGCCCATCCGCTCGAACGTCGGCCTCAAGGCCGTCATGGCGGTGACGGGCATCCTGCTGGTGCTGTTCCTGATCGCCCACATGCTCGGGAACCTGAAGGTGTTCACGGGGGAAACCTCGTTCGACCACTACGCGCACTGGCTGCGCGAGATCGGCAAGCCGCTGCTGCCCGGCGTCTGGTTCCTGTGGATCCTGCGCACCGTGCTGGTGGTGGCCGTCGTCGCCCACATCTGGGCCGCTACCGTGCTGGCCCTGCGCGCCCGCGCCGCCCGCCCGGTCAAGTACGCCCACCGCAAGAAGGTCCGGGGCAGCTACGCGGCCCGCACCATGCGCTGGGGTGGCGTGATCATCCTGCTGTTCGTGATCTACCACCTCCTGGACCTGACCACCGGCACGCTCAACCCGGTCGGCGACGCCAGCAACCCGTACGGCAACGTCGTCGCCGACTTCGCGCCGGAGCGCTGGTACGTCACGCTCTTCTACACCCTGGCGATCGTCGCGGTGGGTTTCCACCTGCGCCACGGCGCGTTCAGCGCGTTCCGCAGCCTCGGCCAGCAGACGCCACGGGGTGAGCGCCGGGCACGCAACGCCGCGCTGATCCTCGCCGTCGCGCTGTGCGCCGGATACCTGGTGGTCCCGTTCGCCGTTCTCACCGGATTGGTGTCCTGACATGGAACTCTTCACCGAGGGCGACCCGATCGCCGACACCAAGGCTCCCGCCGGCCCGGTCGAGAAGCGCTGGGAGACCCGGCGCTTCGAGGCCAAGCTGGTCAACCCGGCCAACCGCCGCAAGATGACGGTGATCGTGGTGGGCACCGGCCTGGCCGGCGGCTCGGCCGCCGCGACCCTGGCCGAGCAGGGCTACCACGTCAAGTCCTACTGCTACCAGGACAGCCCGCGCCGGGCCCACTCGATCGCGGCGCAGGGCGGCATCAACGCCGCGAAGAACTACCGCAACGACGGCGACTCGGTGCACCGGCTGTTCTACGACACCGTCAAGGGCGGCGACTTCCGCTCCCGGGAGTCGAACGTGCACCGGCTCGCCGAGGTGTCGGTCAACATCATCGACCAGTGCGTCGCCCAGGGCGTCCCGTTCGCCCGCGAGTACGGCGGCCTGCTGGACACCCGCTCCTTCGGTGGCGCCCAGGTGCAGCGCACCTTCTACGCCCGGGGCCAGACGGGCCAGCAGCTGCTGCTCGGCGCGTACCAGGCCCTGGAGCGGCAGATCGGCCTCGGCACCGTGGAGATGAACGCCCGGCACGAGATGCTGGAACTGGTCATCGTCGACGGCAAGGCCCGCGGCATCGTCGTCCGGGACCTGGTCACCGGCGAGATCAGCACCGAGATGGCCGACGCCGTCGTGCTCGCCTCCGGCGGCTACGGCAACGTCTTCTACCTCTCCACCAACGCCAAGGGCTGCAACGTCACCGCCACCTGGCGGGCACACCGCAAGGGCGCGTACTTCGCCAACCCGTGCTACACGCAGATCCACCCGACCTGCATCCCGGTCTCCGGCGACCACCAGTCGAAGCTGACCCTGATGAGCGAGTCGCTGCGCAACGACGGCCGGGTCTGGGTGCCGAAAACCAAGGGCGACGACCGCAACCCGCGCGACATTCCGGAGGACGAGCGGGACTACTACCTGGAGCGGATCTACCCCTCCTTCGGCAACCTGGTCCCCCGCGACATCGCCTCCCGCGCCGCGAAGAACGTCTGCGACGAGGGCCGGGGCGTCGGACCGACCAAGCTCGGCGTCTACCTCGACTTCGCCGACGCCATCGACCGCCTGGGCCGCAAGGCCATCGAGGCCAAGTACGGCAACCTCTTCGAGATGTACGAGCGGATCACCGGCGAGGACCCGTACGAGGTGCCGATGCGGATCTACCCCGCCGTGCACTACACGATGGGCGGCCTCTGGGTCGACTACGACCTCCAGTCCAGCATCCCCGGCCTGTTCGTGATCGGCGAGGCGAACTTCTCCGACCACGGCGCCAACCGCCTCGGCGCCTCGGCGCTGATGCAGGGCCTGGCCGACGGGTACTTCGTGCTGCCCACCACCATCGCCAACTACCTGGCCTCCGGCCCGCTGGACAAGGTCGACGCCAGCCACCCGGCGGCCGTCGAGGCGCGTACCGACGTCGAGGACCGCATCCAGCGGCTGCTCGCGGTCAACGGCGACCGGACCGTGGACTCGTTCCACCGGGAGCTGGGCCAGATCATGTGGGAGCACTGCGGCATGGAGCGCAGCGAGGCCGGGCTGCGCAAGGCGATCGACGAGATCCGTGCCCTGCGCGACCAGTTCTGGCAGCGGGTCAAGGTGTCCGGCACCGGCGAGGAGCTGAACCAGTCGCTGGAGAAGGCCGGCCGGGTGGCCGACTTCTTCGAGCTGGCCGAGCTGATGTGCATCGACGCCCTGCACCGCGAGGAGTCCTGCGGCGGCCACTTCCGGGCCGAACACCAGACCCCCGACGGTGAGGCGCAGCGCGACGACGACCGGTTCGCGTACGTCGCGGCCTGGGAGTTCACCGCCACCGGTGAGCCCGCGGTGCTGCACAAGGAAGACCTGAAGTTCGAATACGTCCACCCCACGCAGCGGAGCTACAAGTGAACCTGACCCTGCGCATCTGGCGCCAGAAGGGCCCTGAGGACAAGGGTCGGATGGTGACCTACCCGGTCGACGACGTGTCCCCGGACATGTCGTTTCTGGAGATGCTCGACGTGCTCAACGAGCGGCTGATCCTCGCCGGCGAGGACCCGGTGGCGTTCGACCACGACTGCCGCGAGGGCATCTGCGGCATGTGCGGTCTGATGATCAACGGGGACGCGCACGGGCCGCAGCGCGGCACCACGGCGTGCCAGCTGCACATGCGGCAGTTCTCCGACGGCGAGACCATCGACATCGAGCCGTGGCGGGCCAGCGCCTTCCCGGTCGTCAAGGACCTGGTGGTCAACCGGAACGCCTTCGACAAGATCATCGCTGCTGGTGGCTACATCACCGCCCCCACCGGCAGCGCGCCCGAGGCGCACTCCACCCCGGTCGCCAAGGCCAACGCGGACGCCGCCTTCGAATCGGCCGCCTGCATCGGCTGCGGCGCCTGCGTGGCAGCCTGCCCGAACGGCTCCGGCATGCTCTTCACCGCCGCCAAGCTCACCCAGCTCTCGCTGCTGCCGCAGGGCCAGCCGGAGCGCTACACCCGGGTGATCGGCATGGTCGACGCGCACGACGAGGCCGGCTTCGGCGGCTGCACCAACGCCGGCGAGTGCACGGTGGCCTGCCCGAAGGGCATCCCGCTGAACACCATCGGACGGCTCAACCGCGACTACCTCAAGGCGACGGCCGTCCGCGGCGACACGCCCGGCTCCTGAGTTCCTCCGCCGTGACCGCCGCACCCCTGTTGGGGTTGCGGCGGTCTGGCGTTTGGTCGCGGTGGCCATGTAGGTGGTTGCGGTTGGAGGGCTGGGGCGACCACCGGCCCGACCGCGACCACCGGCGAAGACTCCGGCCAGCCCACCGACCCGAGCGACACACCCGTGCGGTGTGGCCGGTTCAACTCCCTTCCCCCGGGTAGCAGTCAGGCAGCGACCGAGGGAGGCATACCAGACATGAAGGCGTTGACCTGGCAGGGCAAGCGGGACGTACGGGTCGAGGAGGTGCCGGATCCCCGCATCGAGGAACCGACCGACGCGATCGTGAAGATCACGTCGACGGCGATCTGTGGCTCGGACCTGCACCTGTACGAGGTGCTGGGACCGTATCTGAAGCCGGGCGACGTTCTCGGCCACGAGCCGATGGGCATCGTCGAGGAGGTCGGGCCGGGGGTGACCCGGCTCAAGCCGGGGGACCGGGTGGTGGTGCCGTTCAACATCTCCTGCGGCAGCTGCTGGATGTGTGAGCGTCAGCGGTACGCCCAGTGCGAGACCACCCAGGTCGCCGGCGAGGGCAAGGGTGCGGCGCTGTTCGGCTACACCTCGTTGTACGGTTCGGTGCCGGGCGGGCAGGCCGAGTACCTGCGCGTCCCACAGGCTCACTTCGGACCGATCACCATTCCGCAGACCGGTGCCGACGAGCGCTACCTCTACCTGTCCGACATCCTGCCGACGGCGTGGCAGGCGGTGAAGTACGCGGACACCCCGCCCGGCGGCACCCTGGCCGTGTTCGGGTTGGGTCCGGTCGGCCAGTTCTGCGCCCGTATCGGCCGCCACCTCGGCGCGGGTCGGGTGATCGGGTTGGACCTGGTGCCGGAGCGGCTGGAGCTGGCGCGTCGGCACGGCATCGAGGTGCTCGATGTCCGCGAGCTGACCGATCTGCCGGGCGCGTTGATCGACCTGGTCGACGGGCGCGGCCCGGACGCGGTGATCGATGCCGTCGGTATGGAGGCGCACGGTTCGCCCGGTGGCAAGCTGGCCCACGCGGCCGTCGGGCTGCTGCCGGACAAGCTTGCCGCGGTGATGACCGACAAGGCCGGCATGGACCGGCTGTCCGTTCTGCACGCCGCCGTCAAGGCGGTTCGCCGCGGCGGCACCGTGTCGATCTCCGGCGTCTACGGCGGTGAGGTGGATCCGATGCCGCTGATGGAGATGTTCGACCGGGGCATCCAGCTGCGGATGGGGCAGTGCCACGTGCGCCGGTGGACCGACGAGATCCTGCCGCTGCTCTCCGGCGACGACGATCCGCTGGGCGTCGAGGATCTGCGCACCCACCGGGTGCCGCTGGCGCGGGCGCCGGAGGCGTACGAGATGTTCCAGAAGAAGGAGGACGGCTGCATCAAGGTCGTGCTCGCGCCGTGAGTCGGGTCGTGGTGATCGCGGGCGCGACCAGCGGGATCGGTCGGGCGACGGCCCGGGCGTTCGCCGAGCGCGGCGACCGCCTGGTCCTCGCCGCCCGCGCACCACGGACCCTCGCGGAGGTACGCGCGGAGTGCGCCGACGCCGACGTTCTGACCGTGCCCACCGACGTCACCGAGCCGGGCGCGCTGGAGGCGCTCGCCGAGGCGGCGATCGCACGGTTCGGCCGCATCGACGTCTGGGTGCACACGGCGGCGGTGATGGCCTACGGCCGCTTCGACGAGCTGCCGGAACGGGTCTTCGACCAGGTGGTACGGACCGATCTGCTGGCCGCCGCCGGCGCGGTGCGGGTGGCGCTGCGGCACTTCCGGGCCACCGGCGCCGGCACGCTGATCCTCACCGGCTCGGTGTTGGGGCACGTCACCGCGCCGTACATGAGCGCGTACGTGGTCAGCAAGTGGGGCCTGCAGGGGCTGGCCCGGACGGTGCAACAGGAGCTGCGCGACAGTCCACGGATCCGGCTCTGCCTGGTCAATCCGGGCAGCGTGGACACGCCGGTCTATCAGCAGGCGGCGAACTATCTGGGCCGGGTCGGCCGGCCCCCGCCGCCGGTCGCGGGTGCGCAGCGGGTGGCGCGGGCCATCGTCGACTGCGCAGACCGGCCCCGCCGCGAGGTGTCGGTGGGCCGGCTGAACGTGGTGCTGCGGGCCGGCTTCACAGTGCTGCCGGGCATCTACGACGTCCTCGTCGGGCCACTGATGCGGTTGGCGGGCCTGAGTGGACGGTCGGTGGCCGCACACGACGGCAGCGTCTTCGCGCCGAACCCGGCCGGCGAGTCGGTGGGCGGTGGTCACCTGCCCGACCTGCGGCAACTCGTGTCCGGACCGGTCGGTGCGGTCGGGGCCGCACTGCGCCGACGGCTCGGCTGACCTGTTCGGGCTTGTTCGGGACTGTTCGGGACTGTTCGGGAGGGCGTCATGCGTCGATCAACCCGCCTAGGGTGGTGGGCCGGCAAGCGCTCCGGCGCCCCCCGACGGGAGAGACGATTGACCATCCGACTGAACCGCAGGACGGCACTCGGACTGGGCACAGTGGCCGCCACCGGTACGGTGCTCGGCGCCGCCACGCCGGCCAGCGCCGCCGAGCGCCCCGGCGCCCGCCCGATTTCCGGCGCCTTCCCCAGCACTCCGGCGACACCCAGCGACCAGGTTGCGGCCGCCTACACCCGGTACCGCACCGCGGCCGGCGGCAACTGGCAGGCGTACGTCAGCGTCGCCGACCCGGCCGGAGCGCCGGTCGTCGCGGTGGCGGCCGACGCGGACCGACGGATCGAGGCGTACAGCGTCAACAAGATCGCCGTCGCCACGGCGGTGCTCGACAAAATCGACCGGGGGCTGCTCACCCTGGACCAGCGGGTGGAGGTGACCGCCGCGATCGTCGTGCCGGGCGGCGACGGCATCTTCAGCCTGGACGGCGCGTACCCCAGCATGGTGACCATCGGGCACGTGCTGGCCAACCTGCTGACCGTCTCGGACAACACGGCGGTGCGGCTGTGCGGCCTGGTCGCCCCGGCCGCCGAGATCAACTCCATTCTGGTCGCCAAGGGCTTCCCGAACACCCAGGTCGAACCGGTCGCCAACCCGAACCGGTTCTTCCTCGGCACCAGCACCCCGCGCGAGACGCACGACCTGCTGCGCGCCCTGGTCGCCGGGACCCTGCTGTCGCCTGCCTCGACGACGTTCCTGCTCGGGCTGCTGCGCTCGCCGGTGGCGTTCACCGACGGCATCCGGCGCACGATGTCCTCCGACGAGCGGGCCCGGATCGCCACCAAGGCCGGCTGGTTCGCCGACGCCCGGCACGAGGCCGGCGTGATCTTCGACCGGTCCGGCGCGGCGGTGCTCACCTACGCGCTCTTCGCCGACGGGCAGGCTGACCCGGACAACTTCGGCGCCACCCACCCGGCGGTGCAGGCCCGCGCGGGCATGGGCCGCACGTTCCTGGCCGCGGTGGACCGGCTCGTGGGCACCGGCAAGACGGTCCGGATCACCGCCCCACGCCCCAGTAACGGCGGCTAGACGCCGCCGCCGGGTCGGTCGCCACTGCCGGCGACCGACCCGGCGTGGCGACCGCCGGGGCACGGGCTCGTCCGGGTGACTACCGTGTAGGGGCGGACACGTCGGAGGGACGGCAATGGCACGAGCGCAGAGCACGGACGTCGAACGGTCACTCGGGCGGCGGATGCGGGGCGCGGCTGGCCTGGCCGCACTGGCCGGCCTGGCCTGGGTCGCCCGGGATGTGCCGGCGGCGCTGGGTGGCCGGCTCAGCGGGGCACGGGCCGAACGGGCCGCCCGATCGCCCCAGTTCCGCGAGGGCACCTTCCACAACCGGGCCGGCACCCGCACGATGGTCGCCGAGCCGGGCCGCAACCTGGTCCGCGAGTTGCTCTTCGGCGAGCAGAAGAGGCGTCCCACCGCGCCCGTGCCGCTGCTGCGCCCCAGCGCCGGCGCGCCGGGAGCCGCCGACACCGCCGACGAGCTCAACATCGTCTGGTACGGCCACGCCTCGACGCTGATCGAGATCGAGGGCCGGCGGGTGCTGCTCGACCCGGTGTGGAGCGACCGCTGCTCCCCCTCGGGGCTGGTCGGCCCCCGCCGGCTGCACGAGCCACCGGTGCGCATCGACGAGCTGCCGCCGCTGGACGCCATCCTCATCTCGCACGACCACTACGACCACCTGGACATGGCGACCGTGCGGGCGCTGCTCGCCGGGCAGTCCGCGCCGTTTCTGGTGCCGCTCGGGGTGGGCGCGCACCTGGACCGTTGGGGCGTACCCGCCGAGCGGATCATCGAACTGGACTGGTCCGAGTCGCACCAGGTCGCGGGCCTGGAGATCACCGCCACCGCCGCCCAGCACTTCTCCGGTCGCGGGTTGCGCCGCGACGGCACGCTCTGGAGCTCGTGGGTGGTGGCCGGGGCACGCCGCAAGGTCTTCTACACCGGCGACTCCGGCTACTTCGACGGGTACGCGGAGATCGGCGCCGAGCACGGGCCGTTCGACGTGACGCTGATGCAGATCGGCGCGTACGACCGGGCCTGGCCGACGATCCACATGTTCCCCGAGGAGGCGGTCAGCGCCCACCTCGACCTGCGCGGCGGGCTGTTCGTGCCGGTGCACTGGGCGACGTTCAACCTGGCCCTGCACGACTGGTCCGAGCCGGTCGACCGGTTGTGGGCCGAGGCCAAGGCCCGCGACGTGCGGCTCGCCGTGCCCCGCCCGGGCGAGCGGGTGGTGGTCGACGAGCCGCCCGCCGTCGACGGTTGGTGGCAGTCGGTCGCCTGAGCGGGCGTCTCAGAGCACGAACGCGTCGGTCCAGAGCGCGCCGGACCGGCCGGAGAGCGCGTCCAGCATGGCGACCGCCTGACCGTCGGTGAGCTGCGCGACGAAGTCCACGATGGCCCGGCCCCGGGCCCGGCCGATCCGGTGCGGGGTACGCGGGTGCAGCTCCGCCTCCGCCAGCTCCACCAGGTCGTGCAGGCGGCGGGGCAGCCGGGACTCCTCCTCCGGGTCGAGCAGCCACTCCCACAGCGCCTCCACCAGGGTGCCCAGCAGCCGCGCCTGACCGCGCTGGTGCAGCGCCAGATCCGGGCGGGCCAGCACGAACCGGTGGTGCACGAACTTGAGCACCTGCACCTCATGCCACTGCGCGCAGCCGAGCAGCACGTACCCGGAGCGCACCGACGGCTGGTCGGTCACGGTGATCGCCTCGACGAAGCGGGTGGACCAGCGGGCGGAGAACCGCGCCACGTACTGCTCGGCCTCGATCGAGCCGTCGAACGGCAGGGCCAGCAGCCCGTCGACCAACTCCTCGCGGACGTGCTCGACGGCGGCGGCGAACGCGTCGTCGTCGGCGATCCAGGCGTCCTTGCGGTGCAGCTGCCGGCGGAGCCGCTCGATCGCCGCGCCGGGTCGACGGGCCGAGATGGCCAGCGCCGCGTCCGTGATCGCCCGGAAGTGCCCGCTCTCCCGCTGCCAGGCCATCAGCTCGGCGGACACCGCGCCCTGCTGGAGCACACCGACCCGGTAGAAGTCCTCCACGTCGTGGATGGCGTACGCGATGTCGTCGGCGGTGTCCATCACGGACGCCTCCACGGTCTGCTGCCAGTCCGGGATGCGGCCGGCGAACGGCTCCCGGGCCTGCCGCAGGTCGTCCAGCTCGGTCCGGTACGCGCCGAACTTCGACGAGCCGCTCTCCGGGTCGTCCGGCGGCGGGGTGGCGCCGCGCGGCGGCGGGTTCATCGTGCGCGGATGCGGGTCGGGGTGGTCCAGCCGGGTCCACGGGTACTTCAGCATGGCCGCGCGGACCGCCGCGGTCAGGTCCAGCCCGGTGGTGGCCGCACCCCGGATCTCGGTGCTGGTGACGATCCGGTACGACTGGGCGTTGCCCTCGAAACCGTCGGGCAGGCCGAGGCGCTGGCGGGCCAGCCGGTCCAGCACCCGCTCCCCCAGGTGCCCGAACGGCGGGTGGCCGAGGTCGTGGGCGAGCGCGGCGGCCTCCACCACGTCGGGGTCGCAGCCGCCGAGCTTGTCCAGCAGGTCGCGCCACCGTTCGTCGGCGGTGAGCCGCTCGGCGATCGAGCGGGCCACCTGGGCGACCTTCAGGCTGTGGGTGAGCCGGTTGTGCACCAGCAGGCCGGAGCCGACCGGGCTGATCACCTGGGTGACGCCGCCGAGGCGGGCGAAGAACGGCGAGCCGACGAT
Organism: Micromonospora sp. WMMD710; assembly: GCF_029626045.1. Classification (NCBI taxonomy): domain Bacteria; kingdom Bacillati; phylum Actinomycetota; class Actinomycetes; order Micromonosporales; family Micromonosporaceae; genus Micromonospora; species Micromonospora sp. WMMD710. Next base: position 2,930,755 of record NZ_JARUBD010000001.1, read on the forward strand.
CCGGTCCCGGTCGGCGCGGAACGGGTCGGCGGCGAGGTCACCGAGGGCCCGGGCGCTGCCGCCGAAGAGCCGCCGGGCGCGCGGCTCCGCAGCATTTTCCATGATCGCCACGCTAGCGCAGGCCGGACGGGGCCGTGGCGGCTCACCCCGGCCGGGCGCGGCGACAGCGCCGGAGAGCGCCCGGCACAATGCAGGGCGGTACCCGCTCTTTGAGGGCGGATCGAGTCGAAGGCGGATCGAGATCGTGACCCAGTCTGTTCATCAGCGGATCGCTGACGAGCTCGGCGTGGCCGAGCGTCAGGTGCGGGCGGCCGTGGAGCTGCTCGACGGCGGCGCCACCGTGCCGTTCATCGCCCGCTACCGCAAGGAGGCCACCGGCCTGCTCGACGACACCCAGCTGCGCACCCTGGAGGAGCGGCTGCGCTACCTGCGCGAGCTGGACGAGCGGCGGGCCGCGGTGCTGGAGTCGATCCGCGGTCAGGGCAAGCTCGACGAAGCCCTGGAAGCGCAGATCATGGCCGCCGACTCGAAGTCCCGGCTGGAGGACATCTACCTGCCGTACAAGCCGAAGCGGCGGACCCGGGCGCAGATCGCCCGGGAGGCCGGGCTCGCCCCGCTGGCCGAGACGCTGCTCGCCGACCCCAGCCAGGACCCGCGGGCCACGGCCGCCGGGTTCGTCGACGCGGAGAAGGGCGTCGCCGACGTCGCCGCCGCGCTGGAGGGCGCCCGCGCCATCCTCATCGAAACCTTCGCGGAGGACGCCGACCTGATCGGCACGCTGCGCGAACAGATGTGGTCACGGGGCCGTCTGGCCTCCCGGGTACGCGAGGGTCAGGAGACGGCCGGCGCCAAGTTCTCCGACTACTTCTACTTCTCCGAGCCGTACCCGAAGCTGCCCTCGCACCGGATCCTGGCCATGTTCCGGGGCGAGAAGGAGGGCGTGCTCGACCTCACCATGGAACCGGAGGAGGCCGGCGAGGCGGACGCCGTACCGACCGGGCCGAGCCGGTACGAGGCGGCCATCGCCGGCCGGTTCGGGGTGTCCGACGCGGGCCGCCCGGCCGACCGCTGGCTGGCCGACACGGTGCGCTGGGCGTGGCGTACCCGGATCCTCATCCACCTCGGCGCGGACCTGCGGATGCGGCTGTGGCAGGCGGCGGAGGAGGAGGCGGTGCGCGTCTTCGCCACCAACCTGCGTGACCTGCTGCTCGCCGCGCCGGCCGGCACCCGGCCGACGATGGGCCTGGACCCGGGTCTGCGGACCGGCGTCAAGGTGGCCGTGGTGGACGCGACCGGCAAGGTCGTCGCCACCGACACCATCTACCCGCACGAGCCGCGCCGGCAGTGGGACGCGTCGGTGGAGACCCTCGCCCGGCTGGCCGGGGCGCACGGGGTGGAGCTGATCGCGATCGGCAACGGCACCGCCTCCCGGGAGACCGACAAGCTGGCCGGTGACCTGATCAAGCGGCATCCGCAGCTCAACCTGACCAAGGTGGTGGTGTCCGAGGCCGGCGCGTCGGTCTACTCGGCGTCCGCGTACGCCTCGCAGGAGCTGCCCGGGATGGACGTGTCGCTGCGCGGCGCGGTGTCCATCGCCCGCCGCCTGCAGGACCCGCTCGCCGAACTGGTCAAGATCGACCCACGGTCGATCGGCGTCGGCCAGTACCAGCACGACCTGTCCGAGGTGAAGCTCTCCCGGTCGCTGGACGCGGTGGTGGAGGACTGCGTGAACGCGGTCGGGGTGGACGTCAACACCGCCTCCGCGCCGCTGCTGACCCGGGTCTCCGGGATCGGGGCCGGGCTGGCCGAGAACATCGTGCTGCACCGGGACGCCAACGGGCCGTTCCGCTCGCGTACGGACCTGAAGAAGGTGGCCCGGCTCGGGCCGAAGGCGTTCGAGCAGTGCGCGGGCTTCCTGCGCATCCCCGGCGGGGCCGACCCACTGGACTCCTCCAGCGTGCACCCCGAGGCGTACCCGGTGGTGCGGCGCATCCTCGCCAGCACCGGCCAGGATCTGCGCTCGGTGATCGGCAGAAGCGCCATCCTGCGCGGGCTGCGGGCCACCGACTTCGTCGACGACCGGTTCGGCCTGCCCACCGTGACCGACATCCTCGCCGAGCTGGAGAAGCCGGGGCGTGACCCTCGGCCGGAGTTCCGCACCGCCACCTTCGTGGAGGGGGTGGAGAAGATCAGCGACCTGACGCCCGGCATGGTGCTGGAGGGCGTGGTCACCAACGTGGCCGCGTTCGGGGCGTTCGTGGACGTCGGTGTGCACCAGGACGGCCTGGTGCACGTCTCGGCGATGTCCCGGACCTTCGTGAAGGACCCCCGCGAGGTGGTGAAGTCCGGCGACGTGGTCAAGGTCCGGGTGCTCGACGTGGACGTACCCCGCAAGCGCATCTCGCTGACCCTGCGCCTGGACGACGAGCCGGCCGCCGCCGGTGGTGGTGGTCGGACGAGCCAGGAGGGGCGCGGCGGCCCGGCGCAGCGCGGACCGCAGGGTGGTCGCGGCGGACCGTCCGGGCGCGGCGGGCAGGGTGGTCAGCAGAGCGGGCGCGGCGGTGGGCAGCAGGGCTCGCGCGGCGGGCCGCAGCGGCAGAGCGCGCCGGCACCGGCCAACGACGCCATGGCGGAGGCCCTGCGCCGCGCCGGACTGGCCTGATCGCCCACCCGGTCACCGTCACCCGGTCACCCGGTCACCTCGCCGAGTGGTCGGGTGACCGGGCCGGTCAGCGGCCTCGGATGGCCGGGCTCGGGCGGCGGGCGGCAGGCGGCAGACGGCGGGCGGCGGGCGGCGGGCGGCGGGCGGCAATATCGGCTCGCCTGCGGTGGGGATCTGGGCGATGATCCCGCGGTGAGGATGCATGTCGACCAGGTGGATGTGAGCGCGGACGTGGTCGCCGCGCTGGTGGCCGAGCAGTTCCCCCGCTGGCGGGGCCTGCCGGTTCGCCCGCTTCCCTCGGCCGGCACGGTGAACGCCCTGTTCCGGCTCGGCACGGAGGTCGTGCTGCGGTTTCCGCTGCGGCCCTACGCCGATGCCGAGCTACGCGACGAGCTGGTGCGGGAGCAGGAGCACGCCGTGCTGCTCGCCGCGCAACTGCCGGTCACGGTGCCCGAACCGCTCGGCCTCGGTGCGCCGGGCGAGGGATACCCGGGGCCGTGGACGGCGTACCGCTTCATCCCTGGCGAGACGGCGCAGCTCGACCGGATCGCCGACCTCGACGTCTTCGCCCGCGACCTGGCCGGGGTCGTGACGGCCCTGCGGGGCATCGAGACCGGCGGGCGGTCCTGGCCGGGGTCCGGTCGGGGCGGGCCACTGGCCGCCGAGGATGCCGACGTGCGGACGGCCCTCGCCGCGAGCGGCGAGTTGACCGACACCGCTCGGCTCGCCGAGGTGTGGGACCGGTGCCGGACCACTCCCCGGCACGACGGCGATGACGTGTGGATCCACGCCGACCTGATGCCGGGCAACCTGCTGGTCCGCGACGGTCGGCTGGCCGCGGTCATCGACCTGGGCGCGGTCACCGTGGGTGACCCGGCGGTGGACCTGATGCCGGCGTGGAACCTGTTCGACGCCGCGGCGCGGGAGACGTACCGACGGGCGTTGGGCGTGGACGACGCGACGTGGGAGCGGGGCCGCGGCTGGGCCCTGGGGCAGGCGATCAACGCGTTGCCGTACTACGTCGAGACTAATCCGGTGATGGCCGGCCTCGCCCGGCACACGCTGCGGGCGGTCCTCGACTGAGTCGGGTCGCGTACCGTCGGCGTCGTGGGTGAGCACGACGGCCGGGAGTGGCGGGATCAGCAGCGGCGCGCGGTGCGGGCACACGCCGACGCGGACGCGCGGCGGCGGGCCGCCGAGCAGGCGGAGGCGGCGGAGCTGGTGGCCTGGTTCGTCGCCGAGGCGACGCGACGCGGGCTGCGGACCACCCGGCTGGTCGCCCGGGGTTACGACGGGCGCTCCCGCTACCGCACCCGGCTCACCGGTTGGTACGTGGACAGGGCGCACAGCCGCGCGATCGACGTCCGGGCCGGCTTCCATCTGCTGACCGTGCCGACGAGTCTGCGCGCACGCCTGTTCGGCGCGGACCCGCAGCCCGATCCGGCTCCGCTCGTCATCGGTCGGGGCGGTCGCGACGGGGAATCGGTGCCGTTGCGTGCCCTGCTCGCCCGTCGCCTCGAAGCCGGCGACACCTGGGACTGAGCGACCGCGTTCCAGGTCGGCGGGCGCTGCCCGACAGCCGCTGATCTGCGGCTTCACCGTTCGTTCAGTTTTCAAGCGGACAAACGGCCCAAAGGCGACTTAGATTCTCGACAGAGGCGAATCCGGTGTGATTCTGCCTCGTTAAGCCTGCCGGAGACAGACGGAGGCGACACCGACGACGAGGGCTGCGGATGGCGGTGGGTGGACAGGGACGTCGTTCACGTTCGGCGACCATCGGGCGACTCTCGGGGGAGCAATGAGCAGTCAACCAAGGATCTGGGGTCTGACCGACGCGCACTCGCCGCCCGATGACCGCTGCCCTGATGTCTATTTCACCAAGGGCTACGGATCAGCGGCCGCCGAGGCAGAGGGTGGCGCGTGGCGCATGACGCACTGCGGCGACGACGTACTGGTTCCCTTCCTTCAGCGGCGCATCGACGAGCGGTGGTCCGACGGGATCAGCCCGTACGGCTACGCCGGCATCCACGTCGGTCCGTCGCGCACCCGGCACGACGTGGAACGGCTCTGGCCGCAGATGGTCGACTGCTGGCGCGAGGCGGGCCTCATCTCACTGTTCTTTCGATTCTCGCCGCTCGACAGCCGCTCGACGGAATTCGCCAGGGACCTACCCGGCCTGGATTTCACCTGGCGGGGGGAAAATGTCGTCGTATCGGTCGGTCAAGGCCCCGACGCCGTCTGGAAACAATTGGCAGGGCGGGCTCGAACCGCTATTCGAAAGGCCGAGCGGAGCGGCTTGACCGCTGAGGTCCGCCACGTCGACCCCGCCGATCTCGGTCGGTCCAGCAGCTTTCGCCGACTGTATGAGCAGACAATGGCGAGAATCGGCAGCAGCGCCAGATATTTCTTCCCCGATTCCTACTACCGGGCACTACTCGACGGCCTCGGCAAGAATCTGCTGGTCGCCGAGGTCCGGGACGACGTCGGGGCGGCAGTCGCATCGGCGTTGGTGATGCGACACGGCGAACTGGCGCATTACCACCTCGCCGGCTCCACACTCGAGGGTGGGCGGCTCGGCGCCAACAATCTCCTGGTCTGGTCGATCCTCCGCTGGTCCGCCGACAACGGCTGCCGGCGGGTACACCTCGGCGGCGGCATCAGCTCCCGGGACGACGACAAACTGCTGATGTTCAAGCGCTCGTTCGGGGGCGAACGGGCACCCTTCTGGACGGCCTCCCTGGTGATCAACGACGACGCGTACGAGCTGCTGGTGAAGGCGGCGGCGACGCGGATCGGACGGCCCACGTCGACACTGCACGCATCCGGCTGGTTCCCGGCCTATCGCTTTGCCTGAACCGCGGAAGGCGTGCCCTTTGCTCTGCTATAACACCTACATGAGCACCAACCACGGCCAAGGTGAAGGCGTTTCGATGGATATGCAACGTCGGGTGAAGCGGCTGCAGGACATAGTGCTCGCGCTGCTGATTCTTATTCTCACCCTGCCAGTCCTGGTGGTTGCCGCACTGCTGGTCCGCATTCAACTGGGCTCGCCAATTCTGTTCACTCAGGAACGCACCGGCCAATGGCAACTACCGATCAGAATATTCAAGATCCGTACCATGTCCGACGAACGTGACGCCGCCGGCGATCTCCTGCCGGACGGGCTGCGGTGCGGCCCGGTCGGTCGTACGCTGCGTCGCCTGAGCATCGACGAGCTGCCCCAGTTGATCAATGTCCTCCGGGGTGACCTCAGCCTGGTGGGCCCACGGCCACTGCTCCCCCGCTACGACGCCTGGTACGACGATCGGGAGCGGCGGCGCTTCGACATGCGTCCCGGGATCACGGGGCTCGCCCAGGTCCACGGACGTAACAGCGTCGTCTGGGACCGGCGCCTGGCACTCGACGTGCGGTACGTCGAGCAGTGGAACCTCTGGCTGGACCTGCGGATACTCGCCGCGACCGTCTCCATGGTCCTCACCGGCAGGGGCGTGGCGGTCGACCCCAGTGCGGAGATGCTCGATCTGGACAAGGAACGGGAGTTGAAGTGCGCCTCGACCTGACCGCCGGCGAGGTCGACACGCTCGACGACGCCGACGATCCGGCCCTCGTGGAGGCCACGGATCTGCTGGCGTCGTCCGTGCCGCAGGCGTGCCGGGGGCTTGTCGCGTACCACGCGGGCGGCTACTGGTCGTACCTGGCCGCGGCGCTGACGCCACCGGTGGACGCTCGCACGGTCATCCTGCGCGCGGTGCGCGGTCCACACGGCCTGCGGGCCGTGGCCGACTGGCGGCTGCTGCCCGGGCAGCTGCTCCTCAACGGGATCGCGGTGCGCGACGACGACCGCGGGCGGGGCCTGGGCAGCCGCCTGCTCGGCGACGGACATGACCTCGCCGTACGGCTGGGCTGCCGGGCGCTGCTGCTCGACGTGTCCCTCGACAATCCGGCCGCCCACCGGCTGTACCTGCGCCACGGTTTCACGGACCTGACCCGCTCCAGCTGGCGCGAGGTCCTCGGCGTGGAAGCGTCGACGCCGGCCTCGATCCGACTGGTGAACTGGCCGGCCTTCGCGGCGCACCACACCGCGTACGGCTTCGGCGACCTCACCGTCCGCACCGTCATCGGCGATGACGTCGACCTGAGGGTGGTCGGCACGGCCATCCGCGTCCCGGCCGCACCCGACGCCGCCGCTCTCGCCGCCGCCGCCAGCCGGCTGGTCGAGATCGACCGCTGCTTCTCCGCCACGACCGGCACCGATGAACGACCGGCCGCCGCCGGCACGGAGCTGGCCCGGTTCGTCCGGATGCGGTGCACGCTCGCGGCAACGCCGGGCTGACCCGCCCGGAGCCGCCGACACGGTGGACGACGCGCCGAGGATCGGTTCAATGCCGACATGACCGCCCTTTATTGGCGAAAATGACCGAAACTCTCGCAGGGGCGGATCGTTGAGTGCTGCGTAGGCGACCGACCGGCTGCGAGGAGTTCTTCATGCCCATGCGCGCGCCCATCTACCTCTCCCTGCCCGACGTGGGACCGGCCGAGGAGGTCGCTGTCATACGCGCGCTGCGCAGCGGTGGAGCGATGCCGTTCGGTCCGGAGGTGGACGCCTTCGAGCAGGAGGTCGCCCAGCGGGTCGGAGTGCCGTACGCCCTGGCACTCAACTCCGGCACGGCCGCCCTGCACCTCGGCCTGCTCTCCTGCGGCGTGGGTCCGGGGCAGATCGTGCTGGTACCCACCGTGACGTTCGTGGCGACCGCCAACGCCGTGCTCTACACCGGCGCCACCCCGGTCTTCGTCGACTGCGACGCGGCCACCGGCAATGTGGACGTGGGCCTGCTGAGTGAGGTCGTCGCCGACCTGCGCCGGGCCGGACGGCCGATCGGCGCGGTGATGCCGGTCGACATGTTCGGCGCCTGCGTCGACTACGACCCGCTGCTGGACCTCTGCCGGGAGGCGGAGTTGCGCGTCGTCGAGGACTCGGCGGAGGCGCTGGGCTCGACGTACCGGGGCCGCTGCGCCGGCTCCTTCGGCGACGCCGGGGTGCTCTCGTTCAGCCACAACAAGATGATCACCACCTCGGGCGGCGGAATGCTGCTCTCCCACGACGAGCAGGTGATCACCCGGGCTCGGCACCGTGCCAACCAGGCCCGTATCCCGGCCCAGCACCACGAGCACGACGAGATGGGCTTCAACTACCGGCTGAGCAACCTCCTGGCCGCGTTCGGCCGGGCCCAGCTGAGCCGGCTGGACGAGATGACCGCCCGCCGGCGCCGGGTCCGGGACCACTACTCGAAACTGTTCGCGCCGGTCGCCGGCGTCGAGGTGCTGGCCGAGAGTGACCCGGGCACCAACTGCTGGCTCACCGTCATCACCGTGGACCCGAAGCTCAGCGGCTGGCAGGCCGCGGAGCTGGCCGGTCATCTCGCGCAGGCCGACATCGAGACCCGGCCGGCCTGGAAGCCGCTGCACCGGCAGCCCATGTTCGCCGGCGCGGAGGCGTACCTCACCGGTGCCGCGGATCGACTCTTCGCGCAGGGACTGACCCTGCCCAGCGGATCGTCACTCGACGAGGAGCAGATCAACCGGATCAGCGACGAGATCCACGGCTTCCTGCGCCACCACTCGTGAGCGCGACCTGACATCGGACGCACGCGCAGACAGGAAGGCCCGTGATGAGCGACCTCGACCACGGCGATCAGGTGCCGGCAGGTGCGGCGTCCGGCGCCGCTCGCCGACCCGAGGGCGCGGCCTTCGGGGTGAACGGCGACCGGCCCGACCGGGTCACACTGGTGAGCCAGTGGTTCCCTCCGGAACCCGCGGCCCTCGCCCAACGCCTCACCACGACGCTGCGTCACCAGGGCTTCGTCGCCGACGTGCTCACCGGCGTACCGAACTACCCGAAAGGCGTCGTGTACGAGGGCTACTCGGCGCGGCGCCGCAGCGTCGAGGTGCAGGACGGGACGCGTGTTGTGCGCACGCCGCTCTACCCGAGCCACGACCGGTCGGCGATCGGCCGGGCGGTGAACTACACGAGTTGGGCGGCATCCTCCTCGCTGCTCGGCGCCAGCGCACTGCGCGACACGGACGTCGCTCTGGTCTACTCCTCCCCGGTCACCGCGACCGCCGCGGCCATGATGGCGAAACTGCGGTGGCGGACGCCGTACGTGACGATGGTGATCGACCTGTGGCCGGACAACGTGTTCGCGACCGGCTTCCTCACCGAGGGACCGACCCGGCGGATCGCGGAGGCGGTGCTGGGCCGCTTCACCGACCGGACCTACCGGTGGGCCGACCACGTGACGGTTCCCACGCCGGGACTACGGGACATCGTCATCGACCGGGGCGTGCCCGCCGAGAAGGTCTCGCTGGTCTACATCTGGGCCGACGAGAAGATCATGCAGCCGACCGAGCCGGAACCCGGCCTGCGTCGCCGGCTGGGTCTGACCGAGGACGACTTCCTGCTCATGTACGGCGGCAACCTCGGCGCGGCCCAGCGACTCGACGTCGTGGTGGACGCCATGGCACGACTGCGGGACACACCGGACGTTCACCTTGTCCTGGTGGGCGACGGCGTGGAGAAGGACCGGCTGATCGCCCAGGTGACCCGCGACCGGCTGGGCAACGTCCACTTTCTCGACTCGGTCCCCCCGGAACGCATGCCCGCCCGGATGGCCGTCGCCGACCTCAACCTCATCTCGCTGGCGGACGAGCCGCTGTTCCGGATCACCCTGCCCAGCAAGACCCAGTCCATCCTCGCCTGCGGTCAGCCCATGCTCGCCTGCGCACCCGGTGACGTGGCCCGCATCGCGCGTGACGCCGAGGCGGGCTTCGCGGCCCCGCCGGGTGACGCCGAGGCACTGGCCGCGGTCATCCGATCGGCCAGGGACACGCCACGGGACCGGCTTCGGGAGATGGGACGGGCGGGACGCCAGTACTACCTGACCCACATGAGTGAGGCGAGCAACGCGCCGGTCCTCGCCGACCTGCTCGCCACGGCGGCCCGGCGGGGCCGGATCGCGCGTGCGAGGAGAAGGCCGTGATGGGCCGGGACGAGGGATGACTGGTGCCCGCCAGGCACCGCCCTCGCCCGGCTGGCCGCAGTGGTCCCCGCCGTTCGACGACGCGCCGGTACCGAGGCGCCGTCGCCGGCGACAGCCACGCCAGATCACGTCGTCGACCCGGCACTCGCTGGTGGCCTCCTGCACGAACCTGCTGAACGGGCTGCTGAACGCCGCACTGCTCGCGGTGAGCGCACGGCACGGCCAGACCGACGAGATCGCGGCGTACGTCGCTGTCACGGCGGCCCTGTCCCTGGTGGCGATCGTCGTGGCCGGCGGCTCCCCCCTGCTCTACATCAGCGGCGATGCCGAACAACGCCGGGCAGTGCGCAGCCAGTGGGTGTTCGTGACACTGCCGTGCATGGTGCTCGGCACCGTCGCCATCGGAACCCTCTACAGCCGCTCCGGCTACGGGTGGGCGGCGATGCTGGCGATCGCGGTGGTGACCATCGGCAACCACCACGCCAACTTCCAACTCGCGGATCTGGCGCGCGACCTGCGGTTCGTCAGCACCGCGGTGGCCGTCTGCGGGTGCAAGGTCCCGGCTCTGGTGCTGGTCGCCCTGGGCGGGCAACTGAGCAGCGCGTTGCTGATCGCGGCGGTCATCCAGTTCCTGGCCGCCGAGGCGTTCCTCGGTGGACGATCCTGGCTCCGCCCCCGCTTCCTGACCGAGTTGTCGCCACGGCGCGCGCTCTCCGCGTTCGGCATGAACCGGCACCTGTTCACCTACAGCATCGCCGAGTACTGGGGCGGCCGGATGACGACGGTCCTGCTGTCGCTGCTGGTCTCACCGCAGGTGATGGGGGCGTTCGGCGCGGTGCTCAGCGTGTACCAGGCCCAGACCAGCGTGCTGACCGCCGCGCTGCGGGTGTCGCTGGTCGGGCGCGTCCGGCGCCGGCAGGGCCTCGGCACCGTGAACGACGGCCGGCAGGGCGAGGTGGTCGCCATCGCCGGCGCGGTGTTCATGACGGTGGTGAGCATCGTCGCGGCCCCGTGGATCGTCGGCGATCTGCTCCGGCTCCCCCCGCCCGGGCCGGCGCTGTGGCTGGTCCTCCTGGCTGTCGCACTTCCCTTCATGACCGTTGTCCGGGCGGTCACGCTGAATCAGATCGGCGACGCGAGCTACCGGCAGGCGACCCGGATCATGGTGGTCAACGCCGCCCTGATCACCCCGGTGGCTCTCGCGGCGGTGCCCCTGGCGGGTGCGACCGGTGCGGCCGCTGCCACCCTCGCGGCCGAGGTGCTCACCGGTGCGGTCCTCGGCCTGGCCCTGCTGCGCCGGCACGGCCGGCTGTCCGCCTACGTCCTCGGGCCGGTCGACGGACCGCTGCTCGGCGCGCTGCCGTACGTCGGAGAACGCCCAGCGGGCACAACCCGCGACGGCCGGGTTCGGTCGCGGTGACCGAACCCGGCACGGTGTGCGCGGCGCAACCGGCGGATCAGCGCCGGATGCCGGCCCAGTCGTGGTGCCGGCGCACGGTCGACAGGATGAAGTCGACCACCCGGCGTGACGTGTCGGGGACCTGGTAGTCGGCCGGGCAGGGCACACCGTCGGCGGCGACCTGGTCGACCACCACCCGGATCGCCTCCAGCACGCCCTCCGGGTCCAGCCCGGTCATCACGATGCCGCCGGCGTCCAGCGCCTCGGGGCGTTCGATCGACTCCCGCAGTGTCACGGCCGGGAAACCGAGGATCGCCGACTCCTCGCTGATGGTGCCGCTGTCGGAGAGGGTGCACCGCGCCTGACTCTGCAACCGTACGTAGTCGAGCAGCCCGAACGGCTCGTGGAAGGCGATGCCGTCGAGTGCGAGCGCGTCGTCGGCCAACGCTTCCAGCCGCTTGCGGGTACGGGGGTGCGTCGACACCAGCACCGGCAGTCCCCAGGTGTCCCGGACGGCCCGCAGGCAGTCGAGCAACCGGCGCAGCCGGTCCGGTCGGTCGACGGTCTCCTCCCGGTGGGCGCTCACCACGAAGTAGTCGCCGGCGGTGAGCCCGAGCTGGTCGAGGATCGTCGACCGCTCGACCCCGTCCCGATAGTGCTCCAGCACCTCGCGCATCGGGGAGCCGGTGTGCAGGATCCGACGCGGGTGCAGACCCTCAGCCAGCAGATTGCGGCGGGCGTGCTCGGTGTAGACCAGGTTGAAGTCGGCGACGTGGTCGACCATCCGCCGGTTGGTCTCCTCCGGCACGTTGAGGTCGAAGCAGCGGTTGCCGGCCTCCATGTGGTAGACGGGCACCCGCATGCGGCGGGCCATCAGCGCGGCGATGCAGCTGTTGGTGTCGCCGAGCACCAGCAGTGCGTCCGGCCGCACCTCCTCGATCGCCTGCTCCACCCCGATCAGCACCCCGCCGAGCACCCGGCCGAGGGAGGACGTGTCCACCCGCAGGAACCGGTCCGGTTGGCGCAGCCGCAGCTCGGTGAAGAAGATGTCCGACAGGGACCGGTCCCAGTTCTGCCCGGTGTGGACGAGGACGTGGTCGACGGTCCGGTCGAGTCGGTCCAGCACCCGAGCCAGCCGGATGATCTCCGGCCGCGTGCCGACAACCGTCATTACCCTGGTCATGTCAGGTCCTCCGTCACGCCAGCACCGCCGGGACAGGCTCCGCCGCCTCCACCCGCTCCGGGTAGGTGTCGGGGCGGTCCGGGTCGAACAGTTCGTTGACCCAGAAGAGAGTGAAGAGTTCGTCGGTCCCGGTGTTCACGATCTTGTGCGCCCACATGGTCGGCATGTCCACCACCACGGGTTCGTCACCGCTGACCTGGAAGCGCACCACGGTGTCCTCGCTGACCCGACGCAGGCTGATCTCGGCGCTGCCGCGCAGCACCACGAACCGCTCCACCTTCGCCAGGTGGAAGTGCTCGCCCCGGCTGATGCCGGGTCGGGTGGTGGAGCAGAACGTCTGCCCGGCAGCACCGTGCGCCCGTACCGCCTCCACCAGCTCGCCGCGCGAGTCGGCGTGCCGGGGCAGCGGGAGCGGGTAGTGCTCCGGGAAGCACTGCGACCGGTAGGCGTTGAACAGCCGCACGTCGTGCCGGTCGACCAGGCGTGGGATCTCGCCGTTGCGGTAGATGCCGGCGAAGCCGGTCAACCGGTCGGCGAGTTCGCGTACGCCGATCCGCAGCATCGGCATCGACGGATCCCACGAGCCGTCCGCCGGAACCCCGAGCAGCCGGGCCGCGGCGTCGGTGACGTGCGCCAACTCCATCTGCCGGTTCTCGTGCACCTGCGGGGTACGCCCCTCGGCGAGCAGCCGGCAGAACGTGGCCACCACCGAGTTGTAGTGCGGTAGGCCGTGCTCGCCGTACAGGTTCGGCAGCAGGACGTCGATCAGGTCGGGCCGGGCCGCCGCGAGGGTCGCCGCGGCGACGGCCTTCGCGTCGCCGTACGGCGTGCCGTTGCCGGCCTGCACCGAGTTGGCGAAGACGACCGCACCCGGCGGTGTGACGCATCGGCGCAGCCCACGGGCCAACGCGGCGGCGAGCTCGACGTTTGTGGTGGCCACCTCGACCGGGTCACCCCGGTTGACCCCGGCCAGGTGCAACACCCGGTCGACGCCGTCCAGCCGGGCCGCGAGCGCCGCCTCGTCGTACAGGTCCCCGCGCGTGATCACCACCGGTTCGGGCCAGCCGAGCGCCCGGGCCAGGACGCGCACGTGCCAGCCGAGGAAGCCGCCGGCGCCGGTGACCGCGATCCTCAGCACGACAGCACCGGGTCGCGCAGGGCCAGCTCGGCCCGAATCTCGGGCAGCGTCTGCAGCAGCTGCATGATCTGCGGTACGTCCAGCCGTCGCGCGTTGGCGGAGTTGAACTCCTGCGCCGGCGTCTCGCCCAGCTCCCCCTCGGAGACGTAGAGCGCGTAGTTGAGGTCCCGGGCGTCCACCGGCACCCGGTAGAACTCGCCGAAGTCTTCGGCCTGCGCCAGCTCCTCACGGCTGGCGAGGGTCTCGTGGTGCTTCTCGCCGTGCCGTACGCCGATGCACTCGATCTTCGACGGCGCGTCGAAGAGCTCGCACACCGCCTCGGCGAGGTCCCCGACGGTGCTCGCCGCGGCCTTGCGGATGAAGATGTCCCCGGGCCGGGCGTGCTGGAACGCGTGCTCGACCAGGTCGACGGAATCGGCCAGGGACATGAGGAAACGGGTCATCGTCGGGTCGGTCACCGTCGGGGCGCGGCCGGCCTTGATCTGTTCCACGAAGAGCGGGATCACCGAGCCGCGGGAGTACATCACATTGCCGTACCGGACGCAGGAGACGACGGTACGACTGCGCGGGTTGTTGCGGGCGTGCGCCTGCGCCACCTTCTCCATCAGCGCCTTGCTCATCCCCATCGCGTTGATCGGGTGCACGGCCTTGTCGGTGCTGAGCACCACCACCGAGCCGACGCCGTTGCGCTCCGCCGCCTCGATGACGTTGCTGCTGCCCAGGATGTTGGTGCGCACCGCCTCCAGCGGGAAGAACTCGCAGGACGGCACCTGCTTGAGGGCGGCGGCGTGGAAGACGTAGTCGACGTCGCGGGTGGCTCGACCGACCGAGTCGGCGTCGCGGGTGTCGCCGACGAGGTAGCGCACCCGGTCGTCGCCGATCTGCCGGCGCATGGCGTCCTGCTTGGCCTCGTCGCGGCTCAACACCCGGACCTCGCCGACGTCGCCGTCGAGCAGGCGGCGGGTCATCGTCTGACCGAAGGATCCGGTACCGCCGGTGATCAAGACCCGGCAACCGGCAGGTACTGCGCTCACAAGGACTCCGTTCATCACTGATCAAGGAAAAGTCCGGCAGTGGGTGGCCGGACGGGCACGCTCGGCTCAACGAGCAATCGACCCAAGAGTCGTGGTAAACAGTTGCATTTCGGGCAAACATCGAGAGCTGGCCATCGTGGTCGTCCAGCGGGAGTCGGGCGCGGACCGGCACCCGCCCTCCCGGCCGGTCAGTGATCAGCCGTGGCGGGCCGCCGCACCGCCCTCGGGTGCTCGGCGGACCCGTCGGTGAGCCCGCCCAGGAAGTCCCGCATCCGCTGGCCCTGCCTGGCACGGCTGCGGGTCCGGACGACGAAGTCCCGTCCCGCCGCCCCGAGAGCCGCGGCCTCGCCCGCCGGCATGTCGAGCACCCGCTCGATCGCCGCGCGCAGCCCCGCGACCGTGTCCGTCGGGGGGTAGACGAGGTAGGGACGGTAGTCGTCCGGGATGCCCGGCAGATCCGTCGACACCACCGGCACGCCCATCGCCAGGTATTCGATGATCTTCGACGGGAACGAGTAGGGGACGAAGTACTGGTCGACGGGACGAGGATTGGCCAGCACCGCCGCGCCGGCCAGGCGGTGGCCGAGCCGGGACCGTTCGAGCAGTTCCGGTGCGGCGATCCGCGGGTCGGCCGACGCCTGGTCGCGCAGCCACGGTTCGAGGTCACCGCGACCGAAGACGGACAGGCGCAGGTCGGGGTCGGGCAGCCCGCGGAACGCCTCCACCAGACGGTCCACACCGTACGCGCGGCTCAGCCCACCGGCGTAGATGATCTCCCGGGTCCGGCTGCGGGCCTGCGGTCGCCCGCCGACCGACGGCGGCGTGCAGATGCCCTCCATGATGAGGCGGGGACGCCCCGGCGCGAAGTCCTCGGCGAGCGGGAGCGTCAGGGCGATCACGCCCGAGCAACGCGTGAGGGCGGCCCGGACCAGCGCCACGTCGAGCCCACGCAGCAGCCGCACCGCACGTCCCTCGCCCGGCCTGCCCACTCCCGGAGGGTCGGTCAGGATCGGCACCACCGACATGCGGCGCAGGCGGGCCAGCGCCAATCCACACCAGAGGAACGGCGTGTGCACGCCGTGCACCAGGAGGACGTCGATCGGATCCCGTCGGGTCGATCGGACGCCGTGCCACCAGGCGGAGAGGAACCGGCTGAGGTGCTTGATACCCAGGACGTTCAGGAAGCCCAGTTGCTGGCCGTCGACCCCGTCATGGTGGAAGCGGCTGGCGCGGAACCGGATCCGACGGTTGCGCGGGTAGTTCGACACCGGCGCGGCGGAGAGCAGGCGTACGGGGCAACCGGCGTCGCGCAGGCCGTTGACCACGGCCCAGGCGAAGGTGTGCGTCTGCGTGGCATCCGTGGCGTCGCCGGCCATCACCCCCCGCAGCACGTCGTCGGGCAGGGTGAAGCCCAGCAGCGCGACCCGCGGGATCCGATCGTCGGGCATGGGTGTCACTTCCCCGGGGCCGGACGCCGAGCGCTCAGCACCGGTGCGCGACCGGCGATGTACACCTGCATGTCGACCCCCATGGTGGCGCGTTCCGCATGACCGTTCCGCAGCAATAACCCCCGGCGGCGGGCGATGGTTATGCAGGCGGGGCCGTCAGACCAACCAGGAATGTGCCGCCTTTTCCATTTTCGATGGGATGTACGGCCTTATGGTGATTTGACTGCGGCCACCAGGAAGGCGACGAATAGTGGACAGCACGACGACCGAGGCGACGCTCAGGGCTGCTCCGGGACGGCTGAGGTGACCCCGGTCCTGCACGATCAGACCGGTCCTCGGACCGCCGCGGCGACCTCGACCGGCGCCCGGGCCACGACCGGCCGAGCCGCGGCACGCCGCACCGGCGGGACGGCGTCCGTTCCCGGACGCCGACGGTCCCCCTCGGCACGGTCCTCGTCGGCGCGGCACGTTCCCGGGCTCCTGCTCGTCTGCGCCATCGCCTTCAGCTCCCAGTGGGCCCCCAGCACCACGAATCGCTACGGCGCGGCGGTGGCCCTGGTGGCTGTCCTGGTGAGTTGCCGGGCACCGCGACTACTCCCCCCCGACCTGCTGGCCGCCGCCACGGCGGTGTGGGCCAGCGTCGCGCTGTTCTGGGCGGCGGACTTCGACACGGCGCTCCCGATGGCCTATCTGTACGGGGCGGCCTGTGCGATGTTCATCGCCGTCCGCCACGTCGTGCGCAGCCGAGCGGCGCTCTTCGCCGTCGGCTACGCGTTCCTGGCCGGCTGCGTCGGCACCGCCGTCGAGCTGATCACCAACCCGATACCCAACTCGGTACAGGCTCGCGGCTCCGTGATGGACTTCTCGATCCGGTACGGCGTCGACGGAGTCAACTACAACTACACGGCGTACAGTCTCGCGGCCGGCGTGGTCCTCGCCGCCGTCCTGATGCTGCTGGGGCCCTCGACGAAGGTCGAGTGGCTCGGCATCGTCGCGGCGGCGGGCCTCCTGTTCTGGGGCGTGCTCCTCACCGGGACGAGGGGTGCGCTCATCTCGATACTGGTCGGTGCCGCCTACCTGCTGCTGAGCACGGTGGCCGCGCGGCTGGCCCGGACGGCGGCCGTCGTCACCGTGCCGATCGTCCTGATCGGGGTGCCGCTCGGCCTCTACCGGGTGCTCTCCTCCGAGATGCTCTGGCTCGACGGCGCCTTCGCGGGCCGGGCCACCGGTGACCTGTCCGGGAGGCTGTACATCTGGCCGTACGCGGTGTCGTCCTGGGCCGAGTCCCCCATCCTCGGCATCGGCCCCGGCATGTTGACCGCCACCGGCAGCCTGGCGGTGGGCGCCCACAATCTCCTGTTGAGCGTCGGCAACGACCTGGGGCTGGTCGGGGTCGTCCTCTACGGCGGGATACTCACGTTCGCGGTGATCGTGCCCTTCCGGCATCCCTCGCCGGCCTTCGGCCGCGCGGCGGGCGTCTTCCTGGTCAGCCAGACGCCGATCTGGCTGACCGGCCACTGGGAGGCGTCACCGGTGTGTTTCGTGGCCCTCGCGCTCGTGTCCGTCGCACCGGTAGCGCTGCGGACGTCCACGTCCGGGGCCGGCCGGAAGACAGCGCCGCGGCACGCCGCACCGCCGGTCAGACACGTCGGAGCCTGGTGACGGGCGGTCGGGCGGCCCGGACGCCGACGCTGAGCGGCTGACCTACTGGCCGGCGAGCACGTGACCGGACATCCAGGACACGGTCTGCTCGAGGCCGGTGCGCAGCGGCACCGGCCGGGCCGCGGGGAACAGCTCCCGCAGCCGGGTGCAGTCCGCCTGTGAGTCCCGCACGTCGCCGGCGCGTGGTGGCTCGTGCACCACCGCCAACGAGCGACCCAGGATGTCCTCCAGCTCGGCGATCAGGTCGAGCAGCGTGATGCGCGCACCGAAGGCCAGGTTGACCACGTCGGTCGTCGACACCCGGCGCACGATGGCGTCGACGATCACCGAGGTGACGCTGCCGACGAAGGTGAAGTCGCGGCTCTGCCGGCCGTCGCCGTGCACCCGCAGCGGCTCACCGGCGAGCGCGGCGCTGATGAACCGGGGCAGCACCGCGGCGTAGGCGTGGTGCACCGCCTGCCACGGGCCGAAGACGTTGAAGAACCGGAACGGCAGCACGGCCAGGTCGTAGCAGGCGGCGTAGGCGACCGCGTACGCCTCGGCGGCGAGCTTGGAGACCGCGTACGGGGAGACCGGGATGGGCCGCAACCCCTCCTGCCGGGGCAACACCGGGTTGGCGCCGTAGACCGACGAGGACGACGAGAGGATCACCTGCCCGACGTCGTGCCTGCGGGCCGCCTCCAGCACCATCAGCGTCCCGGTGGCGTTCGCGTGGTGACTGGGCAGCGGCTGGTCGATGGAGCGCGGCACCGAGCCGAGGGCGCCCAGGTGCACCACGCTGGCCGCGCCGGCGAACGCCGCGTCCAGCAGGTCCGGGTCGAGCACCGTGCCCTGGTGCAGCCGGACCGGCTGGCCGTGCAGGTTGTCCAACAGGCCGGTGGAGAGGTCGTCGACGACCACGATCTCGCTCACCTGTGGGGCCGCGTCCAGCGCCCGCACCAGGTTGGCGCCGATGAAGCCGGCACCTCCGGTCACCACTACCTTCAACGCGTCTCCCCGCTCGGTGCGACCTCCGGGACGAGCGGGCGGCGTGTTGCCGGCCCGCCGGCACCCTGGCAGCGACCGCGTGGCGGCCACCAGTGATGCAACGAGCGCTGTTCCCTCAGGTCACGCCCGACGGATGTCCCGCCGCACGACGCCGGCCTCACTCCGTGAGGATCCGCCGGTAGACCCGGTCGAGGGCGCCGAGCATGACGTCGAGGCTGTAGCCCTCAGCCACCACCTTGCGGCCCAGCTCACCCACGTGGCCGCGCTCGACGGGGGCATCGAGCAGCAGCGACAGCGCCCCGGCCAGGGCGTCCGGATCACCCGGCGGCACCAGCCTGCCGCCACCCGAGCGCAGGACCTCGACGTTGCCGCCCACCGCCGACGCGACGACCGGCAGGCCGTGCGCCATCGCCTCCAGCAGCGCGTTGGAGAGGTTCTCGTGCAGGGTGGGGAAGACGAAGAGGTCCGCCGCGGCGAGCAGGTCCGGCACGTCGAGCCGGTTGCCGAGCAGCCGCACGTCGACCCCGCCGATGCCGGTCAGGGCGGCCGCGATCGGATCGCGGTCGGGTCCGTCACCGGCGACCAGCAGCACCCGGCGGGTGGTGGACGGCGGCAGGCGGCGCAGCGCGTCGGCGAGGACACCGTAGCCCTTCTCCCAGGTCAGCCGGGACACCGCGATCATGGCCACGTCGTCGGCGCCCAGCCCCAGGTCGGCGCGGACCCGATCCCGGGACGCGCGGGGGTGCGCCGGCAGCGGTACCCCGTTGGGGATCACCCCGACGAACTTCGTACCCAGGTGGCGGAGGAAGCCCCGGCCGGCCGCGTACTCGCAGACGGTGCCGACGTGGCTGGCCATCCGCAGCGTCGCGGGCTCGGCACCGTGCACCAGCAGCCGGTGCCGCCAAGGCCGGCCGGGCTGACGCAGGTCACGTACCGTGCCGTGCACGGTCACCAGGATCCGTGGGCAGCCGGCGAGCCGGGCGGCGAGCACCCCGTGCAGGCCCTCGTTCTGCAATCCGCGTACGTGCACCAGCGCGGGTCGGACCCGCCGGAGCAGGCGCACCCACTCCCGCAACAGCGGCACGTTCAGGCTTCCGTTGCCCGCGCTCTGGTGCATCCGGACGAACTCGTACCGGTCGGCCAAAGGCGAGGTGAGCACCCGTTGCACGGCGGTCAACGGGCCGTTGGCTCCGGGGGTGCCGGCCGAGTGCTGTACCACCACCGGCCGGCTCACGGCGCGACGCTGCATGACCCCTCATTCCGGCTGCGGCTCGACGGCGATCCACCCTCGACGCGCCGAGGGCACCACGTACGGTAACGGCGGCATGAGCCCCGAAGTGACGCCACGGTGTGGCCGGTCACCTCGCGGTGCCGACGGCCGCCACGACCCGCCCCTCGGACGCGGTCGGTGCGCCGGGCGTCCCGCCAGTCAGCACGCGGCGATAGCCGATGACGGCGGCCGGGAGCACCGTGAGCGCGTAGGTCGCGGCCGAGGCGAGCGCCACCCCGGGCAGGCCCACCCGCTGGGCGAGCACGATCTTGAGGGGTACGGCCAGCACCAGGCAGGCGGCCCAGCCGACGAACTGGGGTCGGAGCAGACCGATGCTGTTCTGCACCATGAACAGGGGTGCCACGACGGCCAGCAGCAGTGACCAGGCGGCGAGCCCGACGAGGAGGGTTCGCGGCACCGAGGGGAAGTCGGCGGTGCGCACCCACACGCGGATCACGTCGTTGCCGAAGACCACGAGGGCACCGCCGGGCAGCGCCACCACGGCGGCGGACAGGGCCACCATGCGGACGGTGGTGCGCCGCACCCAGGCCAGGTCACCGCGTGCCAGCGCCTCCCCGTTGGCCGCCCAGAGCGGCATGTTCACCAGCGTAACGAAGAGCGTCAGCAGGGCGAACATCCGTACCACCACCGCGTACGTCGCCGCCGCGGGCAGCCCGAGCACCCGGCTGATCAGGACGTTGTCGAGGTTGAGCACCACCGAGGTGAGCAGGGAGAGGAGAAAGAACCGGGTGCCCAGCCGGAGCAGCCCGCGGGCCACCGGCGCCCGCACCAGGCCCGGCCGGGGCCGCAGCTCCCGGGCCTGCCAGCCGAAGTAGCAGACGGAGTTGGCCAGGCTCACCACCGGCACGGCGAGCACCGCGGCGGCGATGACCAGCACCGGGTCGGCCTCGCTGGTGACCGCCGCGTAGACCAGGGCGACCGAGACGAGACTGCCACCGGCCTGCCAGAGGTTGCTCTGCGTCACCTGCTGCTGGGCGTACTGCACCCGCTGGATCAGGGCGAAGGGAATGTTGACCAGGAAGGCGCCGAAGCAGAGCAGCACCACCGGGCGGGCGTCGCGGGCGACCGCCGGGTCCGCCGCGCTCAGCAGCGTCGGCCAGGGCACCCACCGCAGGGTGCCGGCGAGGACAACGAGCAGGAGTACGGACAGCGCGCCCAGGATGGCGTAGGCGCTGGAGATCTCGCGCGCCGCCGCCCGCCGCTCGCCGGTGCCGTGCAACCTGGCCAGCCGGGTCAGCAGACCGTTGCCGAGCCCGAAGTCGGCGAACAGCGCCATGCTCGTGAGCGAGGTGACCGCCATCCAGAGGCCGTAACGCTCCGCACCGAGACTGCGAAATGCCAGTGGGGTGATCAGCAGCGGGGCGGCCAGTCCGACCATCTTGCCGGCCAGCGAGGACACGATGCCACGGGCGAGGATCCGACCGCGGGACCGTCCGGAGTCGGACGGTCCGTGCCGGGCCGCCGGTGTCCTGTTCGGACTGACGGCGTGCGCCCCGCGCGCGACTGGGCGGGCCCGGTGCCGCCCGGCGACCGACACGCCCCTGGCGTCACCAGCAGCCCGGTGACGAGCGACCATCAAACCCGCCGCGTCGGGGCCTCGGGGGCCGCCACCGGCCCGGCGGTCACGGCGCGACGCCGGTCGGCGGGGGTACGAGCCTCTCCGCTGATCGGTTGTCGCATACCGTGCCGCCTCCACGCCCCCAGTCGACAGGTCATCCGTACAACGACGGTGACCCCGCGCGGTGACGACGCGGGTCGGACGCTGCTGTGCCGCCCGACACGGTGCGCGGACCGCCGCGTGTCACGTCCATGACCACCTAGACTAAGGGTGCATAACACTCCATAAGGTGTATTCGAGGGAGCAGACCGTGGGCGAGCCCACCACCATGAGGAAGCTCTGGCACTCCACGACGCCACAGGTGCTGGCCCTGGCCGCGTACCGGTTTCCGCACGGGGACGCGATGTCCAACCGTCTGCTGCAACTGGCCCGCTCGGCCACTCCCCCCGGGGGCGTGACCCTGGTGGTCAACGACTGGCCCGACGACGGGTCGCGCCCGCCCACCGTCACCGACCTGCCACCGGACGTACGACTGATCACGCTGCCCCGCCGGCGCACCGCGGGCGGGCTGCTCGGCCGTTGGCTGCACCAGCGCGTCCGTCCACTGCGGCTGCTGGCCGCCCTGCGCCGCGCGGGCATCCGCCCGGGCGAGCTGGCCGGCGTGTACCTGCCGCTGGGCCTGTGGAACCTGTTCACCTGGGCGGTACTCCGCACGGCGGTGCGCTGCCCGGTGACCGTGGACGTGCTCGAACGGCACGACCGGGCGCAGTTCCCCCGGGGTTGGCTCACGCCGTACTTCGTCCGGCACCGTTGGGCGTTCTTCCTGGCCGGTCGGCTCGCCGACCGGGTCATCGCGATCTCCGAGACGCTGGAGCGGCAGTTCGTCGCCCGGGGCCGGCCGACGCTGGTGGTGCCGCCACAGGTGGACTGCACCGGCTACGACGATCCCGCGCCACCCTCTCTCGACGATGGGCTGCGTCTGCTGTACGCCGGCTCGGCCGGCCCGAAGGACCAGCTGGCCGTGGTGCTGGAGGGCATCCGTGGCCTCCCGCCCGACGACCGCGCCCGGGTGCACCTGGTGATCGCCGGGATCAGTCGGGAGCGGGCCGGCAGCCTCTCCGACCTGGGTGAGGCCGGCCCCGGCGACCTCGACGACCAGGTGACCTTCCTCGGTCGGGTGCCCCGCGACCGGGTGCTCGCCGAGCTGCGCCGGGCGCACTTCTCGGTGCTGGTCCGCCCGCCGGCCGAGTACGCGCAGGCGGGCTTCCCGTCCAAGGTGCCGGAGAGCCTGGCTGCCGGCTGCCCGGTGCTGCTGAACCACACCAGTGACCTCCGGCGGTACATCGTGGACGGCCGGGAGGGCATCGTGCTCGGCGGTTCAGGTGTGCAGGAC
This sequence comes from Micromonospora sp. WMMD710, assembly GCF_029626045.1. Lineage (NCBI taxonomy): Bacteria > Bacillati > Actinomycetota > Actinomycetes > Micromonosporales > Micromonosporaceae > Micromonospora > Micromonospora sp. WMMD710. The sequence continues at coordinate 2,953,547 of NZ_JARUBD010000001.1, forward strand.
CTCCGGCGCGGGCTGGAGCGGGCGTTGCTGCTCGACGATCCGGGCTGGTGGGCGATGAGCCACGCGGCCCGCGAGCGGGCGCACTGCTTCGACTACCGGGCCTGGACACCGGTGGTCAGTGACTTCGTCACCGGCGCCGGGCGCGGCTCGGGCATCGGCAGCTCGGCCAGACCGGCCAGCTCGGCGGGGGTCAGTCGGCGCTCCGGCGGGTAGAGCTGCCGCTCATGGTCCTGGATGGTCGCCAGGGGCCACCGCAGTCGGATCACGCGGGCCGGGTTGCCGGCGGCCACCGCGTACGGTGGCACCGACCGGGTGACGACCGACCCGGCGCCGATCACCGCGCCCCGGCCGATGGAGACGCCGTGCAGGATCACCGCCCTGGTGCCCACCCAGACGTCGTCTCCGATGACCACGCCCCGGTCGTGGGTCTCGTCGCCGGGCTCCTTGCCGACCGCGATCATCGGTACGCCGACCTGGTCGATGCGGTGGTTGCCGCCGCGGATGGTCACCTCGGGGCCGAACATGACGTTGTCGCCGATCCGGATGCGCGCCCGGGCCGCAATCAGGACCGGCCGGTACCCGAGGTCCACGTTGCGCCCGACCTCGATGGTCTCGCAGGTGTAGACACCGTCCGGGTCGAAGGTGAAGTGGTCCCCCCGGGCGGCGAACCGGCCGGCGAGGGCCAGGCCGCGGATGGCCCGGCGGGCGCGCGTGCCGGTGGACAGGAGACGGTCCAACGCCACGATCGCGGGGCCGAGGACGGCGCCCGGCCTGCCGGTCGACACCCGCATCAGAGGCTCGCCCGTCCGGCGCCGGCCTGCTCGGGCACCCCGTAGATCTGGCGGATCACCGCAGCCTTCTCGGCGGCCGGCAGGTGGCCGCACCCCAGCGACCGGGCGCGCATCCGGTCGAGATAGTCGTCGACGCTGCGGACGACCCGAGCCGGAACGCCGGCCGCGACGCTGTTGTCCGGGATGTCGCGGGTCACCACCGAGCCGGCGCCGATGATGCACCGGTTGCCGATCGTGACCCCGGGCAGGATGATCGTCCGCACGCCGAGGTAGACGTCGTCGCCGATGGTGATCGGTGCGGTCCATTCCAGATCGGGCACCTCCTTGCGGAGGATCAGCGTGCCGCCGTCGTGGGTGATGAACTGGACCCCGGCGGTGACGTAGACGTTGTCGCCGAGGGTGACGAGCCACGGCTCGGAGCCGAACATCGCCCGGTCGATGCCGTAGAACCGGACCCGGCCCCGCAGGTCGACACCGAGGGAGCGGGCGAATCCCTCCGGGTCCCGGGCGGCCGCCCTGCGGTCTCGCAGCGACTTCGCCATGCCTCGCACCATGCTCAGCAACGCTGTCCCCGATCTCGCGGTGGGTGGGATGGATCGCGCGGTCCGAAGTGTAATTCCCCCTTATCCCCCGCATCGGCGTAATCGCCGAATACACCGACGAGATAGATAAACACGATCAATGCGAACGTCGTACATATTTATATTATGCAGTTTTGCCCGATTTGTGCGTGTTCTACTGGCCGACGTCCCGGCTCACCCGGCCGATCAGAAGTCCCGAGTGGAGCCACCGCCAGCAGAGGAACCGCCATGACCAGAATTCTGATCCTGACCGACTACCGGGGGACGTTCTACTCCACGGCCCGTACGCGTCACGGCCTGTGCACGATGGACGTCGACCGGATCACCACGTACCTCCGTGGTGCCGGCCTCGAACCGGAAGTCGTCCGGTTCGCCGACCTGGACCTGAACGAGGACCTGTACGGGGTGCCGGTGCTCTACACCTCGTCGGAGGATCACGGGTTGCACTACAAGAGCTGGATCGAGGACCTGGTGCTGGCACTGGAGACCGCTGGCGCGCAGGTCATTCCGGGCTACCGCTAACTGCGCGCACACCACAACAAGGTGATGATGGAGGCGCTGCGCGCCCAACTGTTCCCGCGCGACGCCCGCCGGCTCGGCACCCGCACCTTCGGCACCTTCGAGGAACTCGCCGCGACCGACCTGGACGGGCCGTGGCCGAAGGTGCTCAAGGCGGCGCACGGCGCCGGCTCCCAGTTCGTGGCCCGCGCCGGCGACCGACAGGAGCTGCTGCGCACCGCCCGCGCCCTGAGCCAGACCCACGAGCGCACCGAGGCCGTCCGCGAGCACGGCCGGCGGCTGCTGCGCCGCGGCCACCACCCACGCTCGCTGCACCGGCAGAAGTTCCTGGTGCAGGCGATGGTCCCGGGCCTGACCGGCGACTTCAAGGTGCTGCGCATGGGCGAGCGCTACTACACCCTCTACCGGCGCAACCGCCCCGGGGACTTCCGGGCCAGCGGCAGCGGTGATTTCGACTTCCACGACATGGCGGGTGTCCACCGCGAGGCGCTGCTCGACTACGCAGAGCAGGTCTCGGATCTTCTCGGCACCCCGCTCACCTCGCTGGACATCGCCCACGACGGCAGGGAGTTCCATCTGATCGAGTTCCAGTGCCTGCACTTCGGCACGGTGACGGCGGAGAACTCGACCGGCTACCACGTCCGGGCGGGCGGCCAGTGGCGGCACATCGAGGAGGAGTGCGACATCGAGGCAGTGTTCTGCGAGGCGATCGTCGGGCACCTGCGGCGCTCCGCGACGACGACCCGCAGGCGGTCACACCTGGCACCGACACCGACACGGCCAGCCACCTCCCTCCCATCGAACTATTGACATCGATAACGCCGCACCGAAGGCTCGCGCCTACAGGTCCTTCACACAAGGAGGCGCGATGAGACCGAGACGACTGGCGATCGCCAGCGTGGTCACCCTGGTCGGCGCACTGGCGCTGACCCCACCGGCGAGCGCGCGGCCACCGTCCGATCCGGGCGCCCGCGACGGCTTGGAGGTGTACGTCGGCGCGGTGGACGCGAAGCAGCGCGAGGAACTGCGCGCGGCGGGGGTGGACCTCGGGCACGACGCGAAGACGGACGCGGCAGGTCGTACCACCGTTGAGACGGTGCTCAGTCGTCGGCAGGCGAAGCGGCTGACCGACCGGGGCGTCCCCCTGTCGGTGAAGAAGGTTCGGGGCAAGGACGCCTCGCAGGCGCTGCGGGAGCAGTCGGCGGCCGGCTGGACGGCGTTCCGCTCGTACAGCGAGCCCGGTGGTATCCGCGACGAGATCACCGCGACCGCGGCGCGCTTCCCCCGGCTGACGAAGGTCGAGACCATCGGCCGGAGCCAACAGGGCAAACCGATCCTCGCCCTCAAGGTCACCAAGAACGCCCGGACGGTGCCGGACGGCCGACGACCCGCCGTGCTCTACGCCGGCGCGCAACACGCCCGCGAGTGGATCACACCGGAGATGAACCGCCGGCTGATGCACCACGTGTTGGACAGCTACGGCAGCGACCGGGAGATTACCCGCCTGCTGGATACCACCGAGCTGTGGTTCCTGCCGGTGGCCAACCCGGACGGCTACGACCACACCTTCACCCCCGGCAACCGGCTGTGGCGCAAGAACCTGCGCGACAACAACGGCGACGGGCAGATCACCTCGGTGGACGGCGTCGACCTCAACCGCAACTTCGCCTACAAGTGGGGGTACGACAACGAGGGCTCGTCACCTGACCCGAACAGTGACACCTACCGCGGCCCCAGCCCCAACTCCGAGCCGGAGACGGCGGCACTGGACCGACTCTTCAAGCGGGTCGGGTTCGAGTTCTTCGTCAACTACCACTCGGCGGCCGAGCTGCTGCTCTACGGCATCGGCTGGCAGGTGAGCACCCCCAGCCCGGACGACGAGATCTACAAGGCGATGGTCGGGGACGACGCGCACCCGGCGGTGCCCGGCTACGACCCGGACATCTCCGCCGAGCTGTACACCACCAACGGCGACACCGACAGCCACGCCACCGTCAAGTACGGCACGTTGGGCTTCACCCCGGAGATGTCCACCTGCGAGGCCGCCTCGGCCGTCGACCCCGACGACGAGTGGCGCCCGGAGGACTGCGTCAGCGGTTTCATCTTCCCCGACGACGAGACGCTCATCGCCGGCGAGGTGGGCAAGAATCTGCCGTTCGCGCTGGCCGTGGCCACGTCGGCGGCGGACCCGGACGAGCCGGTGTCGGTGGTCGGACGCAGCACCCCGGACTTCGTGGTGGACACGTTCGACACGTCGTACGGGCGCACCCAGCAGGTCGCCTCGATCACCCGGCGGGCGCTGAAGAACGTGCGGATGCACTACACGGTCAACGGTGGGCGACCGAAGACGACCACGGTCCGCGAGTGGCGCGGCGGTGAGCGCTACGGCGACACCCACGACGACTACTACGCCGAGTTGCGCGGCACCGTCACCGGCACGAAGCCCGGTGACCGGGTGGAGGTCTGGTTCACCGGGGTCAAACAGCGCTCCGGGGTGGTGGCGAGCGAACACTTCACCTACCGGGTGCACGGCGACATCGGCGGTGACGTGCTGGTCCTCGCCATGGAGGACGTCACCGGTCTCAGCCCCGCGCAGACCGGCAGCACCGCGAAGTACGCCGACGAGGTGGCCACGTCGCTGAGCGCCGCCGGGCGCAGCAGCGACGTGTACGACTTCGACACGATGGGACGCACCGCACCGCACCCGCTCGGCGTGCTGTCGCACTACAAGGCGGTGGTGTGGGAGACCGGCGACGACGTGATCCTGCGCTCCCCCGGCCAGGTCGCCGGCACCACGGCGAGGGCCGCGCTGGAGACCGAACTGGCCGTCCGGGACTACCTCAACGAGGGCGGCAAGCTGCTCGTCAGCGGCCAGTACGCGCTGTTCGCCCAGGGCGCCAACGGGTCCTACGTGTACCACCCGGACGCGCCGCCGGAATGCACCGACGCCGAGGACGACGCCTGCCTGCCCCTGCTCAACGACTTCCAGCAGTACTGGTTGGGCGCCTTCACCTACGTCAGCGACGGCGGCACCGCGCCGGAGGGAGAGCCGTACCCGGTCGCCGGGAACGGCGCCGCGTTCAACGGCTTCACCGGTCAGCTCAACGCGCCCGGGTCGGCCGGGAACCAGGCCCACACGGCGTCGTTCCTCACCACGTCGGGCTTCCTGCCGCCGGACCAGTTCCCGCAGTTCGCCAGCTCCGCGCCGGCGGACTGGGTCCGACCGGGCGGCGCCCCGTTCGACCCGCGCACCGGCGAGTGGTACCTCTACAGCGGCCAGACCGACGAGTCGGACAAGCGGCTCACCCGGACCGTGGACCTCACCGGGGCGAGCAGCGGTGAGCTGCGCTTCTTCACCTCCTACGACACCGAGCAGAACTGGGACTTCCTCTTCGTCGAGGCGCACGAGGTGGGCAGCGACGACTGGACGACCCTGCCGGACGTGAACGGCAAGACCAGCACGGTGACCGGGGACAGCTGCCCCGAGGGCTGGGTGGAGCAGTTGCACCCGTTCCTCGCGCACTACCAGGGCGCGGACTGCACGCCGACCGGGAGCACCGGCACCTGGAACGCGGCGACCGGCACGTCGGGCGGCTGGAAGGAGTTCGTGGCCGATCTGTCCGGCTACGCCGGCAAGCAGGTCGAGGTGTCGATCTCGTACGCCTCGGACTGGAACACGCAGGGTCTCGGTGTCTTCCTGGACGACGCCCGCGTCCTGGTCGACGGGTCGACCGTCGCGGAGACCTCGTTCGAGTCGGCGGACCTGGGTGGCTGGACGGTGGCCGGTCCGCCGCCCGGCTCCGGGGGCAACGCCAACGACTGGTCGCGCAGCCAGCAGGCGTTCGAGGAGGGTTCGGTGGTCGTCACCGCCGACACCGTGTACCTGGGCTTCGGGCTGGAGGGCCTGCCTCCGGCGGCCCGCGACGACCTGGTCGCCCGCTCGCTGACCCACCTCACGGGTCGACCGCGGCACTGACGCGGGGAGGTGCGCCGGCGGTCCGCGGACCGTCGGCGCACCTTCGAGGTACGCCGGGCGCGCCCGACGCCGATGTGGTGAGCTGTACGGGTGTCGGGGCTGGGACTTGTGCTGCACCCCACCCGGGATGTCACCGAGGTGGTCGGGATCATCGCACGGTGGGCGACGCGCCACCGAAAGACGCTGATGGTACGCGCGGAGGACAAGCACCGCGTGCCGGCCAGCGTCGAGCCCGTGCCGGAGAGCGAGCTGGCCGCCCGGGTCGACGCGTTGATCAGCATCGGCGGCGACGGCACCATGCTGGGCGCGCTGCGCTCGGCGATCCTCGACCCGAAGCCGGTGCTCGGTGTGCACCTGGGTCGGCTCGGTTTCCTCGTGGAGGTCGAGCCGCCGGAGCTGCCCGAGGCGCTGAGCCGGTTGCTGTCGAAGGACTTCACCGTCGAGTCGCACGCCTGCCTGGCCTGCGACGTGTGCGGTGACGACGTTGTGGCGTTCAACGACATCGCCCTGGTCCGCCAGCCCGGCTCCGGCTTCGTCACCGCCACCCTGGCCGTCGACGGCCAGCAGTACGGCTACTACCGCGCCGACGCCGTGGTGGTCAGCACGCCGATCGGCTCCACCGCGTACAGCTATGCCGCCGGTGGCCCGCTGATCTCCCCGGCGGCGGACGCGGTGGTGGTGACGCCGTCGGCGCCGATGGCCGGCATCTCCCGGTCGGTGGTGCTGTCCCCGGAGGAGAAGATCCGGCTGGAGTTGGAGGCCAACTCGTCGGCGGTCGTGGTGGAGATGGACGGCCTGGTGTTCCGCGACGCGGCGACCGAGGGGGCCGTCGAGATCAGCTACCGCCGCAACGCCGGCCTGGTGGTCCGCTTCGACCCGTTGCGCTACCAGGAGCGCAACCAGCTGAAGATGGGCCTGCTGGACCTGCCGTTCCTCCCGGAGCAGCTGCGCGAACTACTCCCCCACGAGCTCCGCAAAGCCCAAGAAGAACTCCCCCCACCCTGCTGACCCCCCACCCACCCTGCTACCCCCCTAGCCTTGTTGATCAAGAGGTTTGCGTCACGACACGCCGTGCACGATGACGCAAACCTCTTGATCAACAAGGCCGGGGTGGGTGGGTGGGTGGGTGGGTGGGTCAGGCTTGGGAGAGGGTTTCGTCCACCAGGTTTTTGGCTTCGGTTTGGATCTTTTTCAGGTGGTCGGGGCCTTGGAAGGACTCGGCGTAGATCTTGTAGACGTCCTCCGTGCCGGAGGGGCGCGCCGCGAACCAGCCGGACTCGGTGCTGACCTTCAGACCGCCGATCGGGGCCCCGTTGCCCGGTGCGGTGGTCAGCGTCGCGGTGATCGGCTCGCCGGCCAGCTCGGTGGCGGTGACCTGATCCGGGGAGAGCTTGCCGAGCACGGCCTTCTGCTCCCGGGTGGCCGGGGCGTCGATCCGGGCGTACGCGGGCGCGCCGAACCGCTCGGCCAGCTCGGCCCAGTGTTCGCTCGGGGTGCGCCCGGTGGTGGCCAGGATCTCGGAGGCCAGCAGGCAGAGCAGGATGCCGTCCTTGTCGGTGGTCCAGGTCGAGCCGTCGCGGCGCAGGAACGACGCTCCGGCGCTCTCCTCACCGCCGAAGCCCACCGCGCCGTCCAGCAGGCCGGGCACGAACCACTTGAAGCCGACCGGCACCTCCAGCAGCGGCCGGCCCAGGTCGGCGGCGACCCGGTCGATCATCGACGAGGACACCAGCGTCTTGCCAACGGCGGCGGACGGACCCCACGCGGTGCGGGTACGGAACAGGTGACCGATCGCCACCGCCAGGTAGTGGTTGGGGTTCATCAGGCCGGCATCCGGGGTGACGATCCCGTGCCGGTCGGCGTCGGCGTCGTTGCCGGTGGAGATCTGGAAGTCGGCGCGGGCGGCGATCAGCGACGCCATCGCGTTCGGCGACGAGCAGTCCATCCGGATCTTGCCGTCGCCGTCCAGGGTCATGAACCGCCAGGTCGGGTCGACCGTCGGGTTGACCACGGTCAGGTCCAGTCGGTGCCGCTCGGCGATCTCACCCCAGTACGCCACGCTCGCCCCGCCGAGCGGGTCCGCGCCGATCCGGATCCCGGCGTCGCGGATCGCGTCGATGTCGATCGCCGCGGGCAGGTCGTCGACGTAGTGGGCGAGGAAGTCGTACTCCCCGGTGGTGTCGGCGGCGCGAGCCCGCGCGTAGGTGATCCGGCGGACCTCCTTGAGCCCGGCGGCGAGGATCGCGTTAGCCCGGTCCTGGATCCACCGGGTGACGTCGGTGTCGGCCGGCCCGCCGTTGGTCGGGTTGTACTTGAAGCCGCCGTCGTCCGGCGGGTTGTGCGACGGGGTGATGACGATGCCGTCGGCGAGCCCGCTGGTCCGCCCCCGGTTGTGGGTGAGGATCGCGTGCGACAGCGCCGGGGTCGGCGTGTAGCCGTCACGGCTGTCCACCAGCACGGTGACCCCGTTGGCGGCGAGGACCTCCAGGGCGTCCACGGCGGCCGGCGCGGAGAGCGCGTGCGTGTCCCGCGCGAGGAACAGCGGGCCGTCCAGGCCCTGCTCCCGCCGGTAGTCGCAGAGCGCCTGGGTGACCGCGAGGATGTGGTCGGAGTTGAACGCGTTGCGCAGGCTGGAACCCCGGTGGCCGGAGGTGCCGAAGGAGACCTGCTGCGCCGGGTCCGCTGGGTCCGGATGTTCGGCGTAGTAGGCAGTCACCAGGCGCGGCACGTCGACCAGGTCGGCGGGCTCGGCGGGCTGGCCGGCACGGGGATGGGTCACGGGGGTCTACCTCCTCGATAGTGCGACGGTCACGGCTCGACCCGTTGGCCCTTGCCGATGACCACGATGCCGTTGTCGGAGACGGTGTAGCGCTGCCGGTCCTTCTCCAGGTCGACGCCGATCTCGACGCCCTCCGGGACGAACACGTTCTTGTCCAGGATCGCCCGCCGGACCACCGCGTGGCGGCCGATCTCGACACCCTCCATCAGCACCGAACCCTCGACGTGCGCCCAGGAGTGCACCCGCACCTTCGGTGACACGATCGAGTTCTCCACCAGCGAGCCCGAGATCACCACGCCCGGAGAGACCATCGAGCCGACCGCGCGGCCAACGCGCTCACCCCACTGGTGGACGAACTTCGCCGGCGGCCACGGCGGCTGCTCGGTGTAGATCGGCCAGTCGAAGTTGTAGAGGTTGAACACGGGGTGCACGTTGATCAGATCCATGTGCGCGTCGTAGAACGAGTCGAGCGTCCCCACGTCGCGCCAGTAGCCGCGGTCCCGGTCGGTGCTGCCCGGCACCTCGTTGTCGCGGAAGTCGTAGACGTTCGCCTCGCCCCGCTCGACGAGCATCGGGATGATGCTGCCACCCATGTCGTGCTTGCTGGTCTTGTCCTCCGCGTCGCGCTCGACCGCCTCACACAGCGCGCGGGTGGTGAAGACGTAGTTGCCCATCGAGGCGTAGATCTCGTCGGGCGCGTCCGGAAGGCCGACCGCGTCGGTGGGCTTCTCGCGGAACGCCCGGATGCGCCGGCCGTCCTCGCCGACCTCGATGACGCCGAACTGGTCGGCCATTGACAGCGGCTGGCGGATGCCGGCGACGGTCACCGCGGCACCGGAGGCGATGTGGTCCTCCACCATCTGCCGCGGGTCCATCCGGTAGATGTGGTCGGCGCCGAAGACGATCACGTAGTCGGGCTGCTCGTCGTTGATCAAATTGAAGCTCTGGTAGATGGCGTCGGCCGAGCCGGCGAACCACCACGGGCCGCGCCGCTGCTGTGCGGGAACCGGGGTGACGTAGTTGCCGAGCAGCGTGGACATCCGCCAGGTCTTGGTGATGTGTCGGTCGAGGGAGTGGGACTTGTACTGGGTCAGCACGACGATCTTGAGATAGCCGGCGTTGGCCAGGTTGGAGAGGACGAAGTCGACCATGCGGTACATCCCGCCGAACGGGACGGCCGGCTTGGCCCGGTCCGTGGTGAGTGGCATCAGGCGCTTGCCCTCCCCACCCGCCAGGACGATCGCGAGCACCTTGGCAGCCATGCCCCGACGCTATCCACCCGCGTCGGACTTCACCACTCGTACGGGGAGTCTTCTGCACTAGGGTGCGGGGTCATGACGGAACCCACCCCGCTGCGCGTCGATCTGCTCACCCGCGAGTACCCGCCGGAGGTCTACGGCGGCGCGGGCGTGCACGTCGAGTACCTGGCCCGGGAGTTGCGCCGCCTCGCCGACGTCCGCGTGCACTGCTTCGGGCTGCCGCGCACCGAGCCGGGCGTCACCGCGTACGCCGAACCGCCCGGCCTGACCGGCGCGAACGCCGCGCTGCGCGTGATGGGCGTGGATCTGGAGATGGCCGCCGGCACCGCCGGCGCGGACGTGGTGCACAGCCACACCTGGTACGCGAACCTGGCCGGGCACACCGCGAAGCTGCTGCACGGGGTGCCGCACGTGCTGACCGCGCACAGCCTGGAGCCGCTGCGGCCGTGGAAGGCCGAGCAGCTCGGCGGCGGGTACGCGCTCTCGTCCTGGTGTGAGCGCACGGCGGTGGAGGCCGCCGACGCGGTGATCGCGGTCAGTGGCGGGATGCGCAACGACGTGCTGACCGCCTACCCGCAGGTCGACCCGGACCGGGTCCGGGTGGTCTACAACGGCATCGACACCGTGCAGTACGCGCCGGACCACGGCACCGACGTGCTCGACCGGCTCGGCATCGACCCGGCGCTGCCCAGCGTGGTGTATGTGGGAAGGATCACCCGCCAGAAGGGGCTGCCCTACCTGCTGCGCGCCGCCCGGGAGCTGCCGGCGGACACCCAGCTCGTGCTGCTCGCTGGCGCGCCGGACACGGCGGAGATCGCCGCCGAGGTCGAGGAGCTGGTCGCCGAGCTGCGGGCCAACCGATCCGGGGTGATCTGGGTGGCCGAGATGCTGCCCAAGCCCGAGGTGATCCAGGTGCTCACCCACGCCACGGTCTTCGCCTGCCCGTCGGTGTACGAGCCCATGGGCATCGTCAACCTGGAGGCGATGGCCTGCGAGACGGCCGTGGTGGCGACCGCCACCGGCGGCATCCCCGAGGTGGTGGTCGACGGCGAGACGGGCCTGCTGGTGCCGATCGAGCAGGCCACCGACGGCTCCGGCACCCCACTGGACCCGGACCGCTTCGTGGCCGACCTGGCGGCGGCGATCAACACGCTGCTCGCCGACCAGGCGCGTACCGAGCGGTTCGGCCTGGCGGGTCGGCGGCGGGCGGTCGAGCACTTCTCCTGGGACGCCATCGCCCGCCAGACCCAGGACGTGTACCGCTCGGTCATGGCGAGCTGAGGGAGACAGCGTCAGGCGACGTGGAGGGTGGCGGCGAGCTGGGCCAGTTCGGCCAGGCAACCCGTGTACGAGCAGGTCATCGACGACGTGATCCGCTCGATTCAGTCCGGTGCCCTGCGACCCGGGGACAAGCTGCCCTCGATCGCGGAACTGGGCGAGCAGTACCAGGCCAGCCCTACGCCAATCAGATTCGCACTGCGGATCCTGGATGAGCGGGGCTGGATCGAGGTGCACCAGGGCAAGGGGTCGTTCGTGGCACCGAACCCGCCCGCCTGAGCGCGAGCACACCTTCGTTTCCTTGATCGTTGGCTGCTGGGCGATACGACACGCCGAGCGCGGTGCTGCTGAAGAGTCACCGATCGGCAGCCGTTCGGACGCCACCGCCGGCTCGCGCTCTGGAATCGCCCACTTGGCCCGTTCGCGTGCTGCCTGATGGCTTCGATCGACTTGCCGTGCGGGAAACCGCGGCATCGAACGTGCGCTGATACTCCGGCCGCACGAACGCGAGTGGATCCCGACAACGGGCGGCCGGTCAGGGAACGGCTACAACAGCGGCCACTAGTCGTCCGGCGTGATCAGCGTCAAGGTCGGGAAGTACGTGCGGTAGTGCGCTCCGTCACGGGTCAAGAGGTGGTATCGGCAGACGGCGGCGTGTGCACCGATGTAGAAGTCCGCCACCGGCGAGCGCTTGGTGCCGCCGAGCTTCCGGTACCGCGCATATGCCTTGCCTGCAAGAAAGCCGGCCAGGTAGGGCAATTCCTCGCGGAGGAAGTCCCCCGCCGGCAGGGCCTCGTCCAGTTCCTCGATGCGGGCGAAACGGACCGACACTTCCGCGTACACGATGGGGTTGATCACTAGGTGGCCCGCGTCGCGGGCCTCGGCGAGGGCGGCGGCAGACCACTGGGCCCACTTAGGGTCGTCGGTGAAGACGTCCAGCAGCACGTTGGTATCGACCAGGGTCGTCACTACGCCGGTTGGACGCGATGGCACTGCGCGCAGCCTCTCACTCGCCACGCAGCAGCTCCATCAGTTCCTCGGTGGACATGTGCTCGGTCTCCTTGGCGCTGCCCCGCCCGCGCATGTGTCGGACGAGGCGTTGACCTCGGGTTTCGGCGCCCTGCACGCGCACTATGCGCAGGGCGCCGCCCTCCTCGACCACGTCGACCTCATCGCCCTCATGCAGGTTGTAACGGGCTCGCAGCGCGGCCGGGATGGTCACCTGGCCCTTGCTGTTCAGCCGCATGCTCGGTACCTCCGTCACGTAATACCAACGATACGTGACACCTCTCGTTACGCGGCGCGTCCTGGCGAACCGCACCTGGGACTGACCGGGGTGCTTGGCCGCGCGCGAACGGATCTCGCGCAGTAGGTTGGCGGGGTGACTGGACGGTTCCCGATCGAAGACGTCTCCCCCGTCGTCTCGTGCGGGCGGTACCCGGCCAAGGCGGTGGTCGACGAGCCGGTTCCGGTGTCGGCGCGCGCCTACCGGGAGGGGCATGACGCGCTCGGCTGCACCGTGGTGTGGGCCGGCCCGGACGGCGCCCAGCGCCCGTCCACCCGGATGCGCCCCGGCGAGCCCGGCCAGGACCGTTGGCACGCCACCATCCGCCCCGACGCGGTGGGCGAATGGACCTTCTCCGTCGAGGCGTTCCAGGACCCGTACCTGACCTGGCAGAACGCGGTGACCAAGAAGATCGCCGCCGGGCAGGGGCCGGAGGACCTGGCCAACGACCTGGCCGAAGGCGCCCGGGTGCTGGCCGCCGCCCGGGACCTCGTGCCGGCCGCCGACCGGCCCCGCGTCGCCGCCGCGCTCACCGCCCTCGCCGACACCGACCTGCCGTTGCCGCAGCGCGTCGGCCCGGCGCTGGCCCTGGCCGACCTGCTCTGGGAGCACCCGGTACGGGAGCTGGTCACCGCCGGTGACACGTACTCGATCTGGGTGGACCGCAAGCGGGCCCTCTACTCGGCCTGGTACGAGTTCTTCCCCCGCTCCGAAGGAGCGGTGGGCGACGTCTCCGGCACCTTCGCGACCGCCACCGAGCGGCTTCCCGGCGTGGCGGCGATGGGCTTCGACGTGCTCTACCTGCCGCCGATCCACCCGATCGGCCGGATCAACCGCAAGGGCCGCAACAACGCGCTCACCGCCGGGCCGACCGACGTGGGCTCGCCGTGGGCGATCGGCGCCGCCGAGGGCGGCCACGACACCATCCACCCCGACCTGGGTACGCCGGCGGACTTCCGCGCCTTCATCGAGGCGGCGGCGGCGCAGGGCCTGGAGGTGGCGATGGACCTGGCGTTGCAGTGCGCGCCGGACCACCCGTGGGTCACCGAGCACCCGGAGTGGTTCACCACCCGGGCCGACGGCAGCATCGCGTACGCGGAGAACCCGCCCAAGAAGTACCAGGACATCTACCCGGTCAACTTCGACAACGACCCGGAGGGCATCCGCGCCGAGGTGCGGCGGGTGGTGCTGCACTGGGTGGGCGAGGGCATCCGGATCTTCCGGGTGGACAACCCGCACACCAAGCCGTTCGACTTCTGGCACTGGCTGATCGCCGAGGTCAAGGCGGTCGATCCGGACGTGCTGTTCCTGGCCGAGGCGTTCACCCGGCCGGCCATCATGCACGGCCTCGGCAAGATCGGCTTCACCCAGTCGTACACCTATTTCACCTGGCGCACGACGGCCGCCGAGATGCGGGCGTACTGCGAGGAGTTGATCGAGGCGGCCGACTACATGCGGCCGAACTTCTGGCCGAACACCCCGGACATCCTGCACGAGTCGTTGCAGCACGGCGGCCCGCCGATGTTCAAGATCCGGGCGGTGCTGGCCGCGCTGCTCTCCCCCTCCTGGGGTCTCTACGCCGGCTACGAGCTGTTCGAGCACGTGGCCCGGCCGGGCGCCGAGGAATACCTGGACAACGAGAAGTACGAGCTGCGGCCCCGGGACTGGGCCGGCGCCGAGGCGCAGGGCCGCTCGCTGGCGCCGTTCCTGGCCACCCTCAACCGGGTACGCCGCGACAACCCGGCCCTGCACCAGCTGCGCAACCTGCGCTTCCACGAGATCGACAACCCGGCGCTGCTCTGCTGGTCCAAGCACGACCCGGAGACCGGCAACACCGTCATCGTGATCTGCTCGTTCGACCCGCGCGTCGTGCAGTGGGGCAACACCACCCTCGACATGCCGGCGCTGGGCTTCGACTGGCACGAACGGTTCACCGTGCACGACGAGCTGACCGGCACCAGCTACGACTGGGGTCAGCGCAACGCGGTACGCCTCGACCCGTACCTGCAACCCGCGCACGTGCTGACCGTGCGCCGGCCGACGCCGCCCGCCGCGCCGGCGCCCGCCGGTGTCGAACCGGCGGACCTGACCGTCGCCGACGTCCCGGACGACCTGTCCGGAGGCACCGCGCCGACGACCCCGGCACCGACAGCCGCCACCGACCCGGCGGCGGCTCCGCGCCCGGCCGCGGCCCGCCCCGCCGCCTCCGCACCGACCGACGCCGCCCCGAAGGACGCCCGATGGACCAGCTGATCACCGGCGCGACGCACGACCCGCACGCGCTGCTCGGCGCGCACCCCGCCGACTCCGCCACGACGATCCGCACGATGCGCCGGGGCGCCGGTGACGTGGTGCTGCTCGTCGGCGACGAGCGGTACCCGATGAAGCGGGTGCACGACGTGGGCGTCTTCGAGGCCCAGGTCGAGGGCACCGTGCTCGACTACCGGGTGGAGGTCGACGGGACCGCGCACGACGACCCGTACCGCTACCCGCCGACCCTTGGCGAACTGGACCTGCACCTGATCGGCGAGGGCCGGCACGAGCGGCTGTGGGACGCGCTCGGCGCGCGGGTCTTCGACGAGGGTGTGGCGTTCAGCGTGTGGGCGCCCAACGCCCGTGGGGTGCGGGTGGTCGGCGACTTCACCGGTTGGGGCCCGGACGACGGCTGGCCGATGCGGTCACTCGGCTCCAGCGGCGTGTGGGAGCTGTTCGTGCCCAACGCCCGCGTCGGCGCCCGCTACAAGTACCGGGTCCTCGGCGCCGACGGGCAGTGGCGGGACAAGGCCGACCCCCTCGCGGCGTACGCGGAGGTGCCGCCGGCCACCGCCTCGGTGGTGCACCACTCGACGTACCGGTGGAACGACGCGGACTGGCTGGCCCGGCGGGCCGAGCGCCAGCCCCACCAGGAGCCGATGAGCGTGTACGAGGTGCACCTCGGCTCCTGGCGGCCCGGCCTCGGTTACCGCGAACTGGCCGACCAGCTCGTCGCGTACGTCACCGAGCTGGGCTTCACGCACGTGGAGTTCCTGCCGGTGATGGAGCACCCGTTCGGCGGTTCCTGGGGCTACCAGGTGACCGGCTACTTCGCGCCGACGTCCCGCTTCGGCGACCCGGACGACTTCCGCCACCTCGTCGACTCCCTGCACGCCGCCGGCATCGGCGTGATCCTCGACTGGGTGCCCGCGCACTTCCCCAAGGACGAGTGGGCGCTCGCGCGCTTCGACGGCACCCCGCTCTACGAGCACCCCGACCCGCGCCGGGGCGAGCACCCCGACTGGGGCACGTACGTGTTCGACTTCGGCCGCCGCGAGGTCCGCAACTTCCTGGTCGCGAACGCCCTCTACTGGTGCGACCAGTTCCACGTCGACGGGCTGCGGGTCGACGCGGTCGCCTCGATGCTCTACCTGGACTACTCCCGCGAGCACGGCCAGTGGGCCCCCAACCAGTACGGCGGTCGGGAGAACCTGGAGGCCATCGCTTTCATGCAGGAGGTGAACGCGACCGTCTACAAGCACCACGCCGGCGTCGTCATGATCGCCGAGGAGTCCACCGCCTGGCCGGGCGTGACCCGCCCGACGGCCGACGGCGGGCTGGGCTTCGGCTTCAAGTGGAACATGGGCTGGATGCACGACACCCTGCTCTACACCTCGAAGGATCCGATCTACCGCCAGCACCACCACCACCAGCTCACGTTCTCCCTGGCGTACGCCTGGAGCGAGAACTACGTGCTGCCGATCAGCCACGACGAGGTCGTGCACGGTAAGGGGTCACTGGCCGGCAAGATGCCCGGCGACACCTGGCAGCGGCTGGCCAACGTACGGGCGCTGCTGGCGTACATGTGGGCGCACCCGGGCAAGCAGCTGCTCTTCATGGGCTCCGAGCTGGCCGACGACCGGGAGTGGAGCGAGGAGCGGGGCCTCGACTGGTACCTGCTGCACGACCCGGCCCGCGCCGGCGTGCAACGGCTCGTCGGCGACCTCAACCGGGTCTACCGGGACACGCCGGCCCTCTGGGCACAGGACACCGCACCGGCCGGGTTCCGCTGGATCGCCGGCGACGACGTCGCCAACAACACCGTGTCGTTCGTCCGGATCGCCCCGGACGGCTCGACGCTGGTGTGCGTGGCGAACTTCTCCGCCCAGCCGCTGCACGACTACCGGATCGGGCTACCGGCCGGCGGGACGTGGACCGAGGTGCTCAACACCGACGCGCACCACTACGGCGGGTCGGGCGTGGGCAACCTGGGCGAGGTCCGCGCCGAGGACGTGCCGTGGCACGGAATGGTGGCGTCGGCGGCCCTCCAGGTGCCTCCGCTGGGCGCGGTCTGGCTCCGCCAGGGCTGACGAACGCGGCGACGCTCAGACCAGGTTGGCGTCTCGGAGCAGCTGCCACAGGCCGGCGCCGTCGGGCGCGGACAGCCACTTCTGCCCCACCGGTCCCGACGAGGGGCGGCCGGCGGGGGCGGGCAGGCTACCGGCCAGCACCGACTGGGTCGGGGACAGTCGGCGGATCGCCACCCCGGCGACGTTCTCCGGGTGGGCGGCGGCGAACTCCCGGTAGATCTCCTGGTCGTGCTGGCCGTCGTCGCCCACCAGCAGCCAGCGCACGTCGGGGAACTCCTTGGCCAGCCGGGCCAGGGTGGAGCGCTTGTGCTCCATGCCGCTGCGGAACCAGCGGTCGGCCGTCGGCCCCCAGTCGGTGAGCAGCAGCGGCCCGGCCGGGTAGAGGTGCCGGGACAGGAACCGGGTCAGCGTCGGCGCGACGTTCCACGCGCCGGTGGAGAGGTAGAAGACCGGCGAACCGGGGTGCGCGGTGACGAGGCGTTCGAAGAGCACCGCCATGCCGGGTACGGCGGCGCGGGCGTGCTCGTCGAGCACGAACGTGTTCCACGCGGCGAGCAGCGGCCGGGGCAGCGCGGTGACCATCACCGTGTCGTCGATGTCGGAGAGGATGCCGAACGTGACGTCCGGGTCGAGGATGCGCACCGGCGCGTCGACCGGCTCGGCGTCGGGGACGCCGAGCCGGACCGTGCCCCAGCCGGGCGGCAGGTCGGCCTCGACCAGCGTGTCGACGAAGCCGCTGCGGTCGGCCCGCGTCTCGTGGCGCACCCCGCCGGCCTCGATGGTCACCGTGACGTGTTTCGCCGGCAGGGTGGTGAAGCTGCGCCAGCCACGAACCTTGTCCAGGCGGCCCCGCTGGCGGGTGTCCGGACGGCCCAGCAGCACCCGGCACATCACCCGTACCCAGCCCGGGGCGCCGTAGCCGGTGTACGCGACGATGTTGACCCGCCAGCCGGTGCGGCGCAGGCGGCGCTCCACGAGCTGGTGAACGGCGTCCTCGATCCGCGCTGCCCGGTGCAGGTTCGGAACGGCCAGTTGGCCGGCGGGAGTGGGTGGCACGCGCCAACCCTGCCACACGTCGACACCCACGGCCACGCGAGCCGGCCCCGGCTGCGCAGAACCTCCCCGGCCCGCCCGCCGTCCGTGAAACACTCCGGTCGGGACGACGACGGGGGCGTTGGTCGTGTCGCATCCAGAGCAGCACCGTGGGCGGTGGCGCCCGAGACTCGACCGGCCGGCGCTCGTGGCGCTGCTGTTCGGGCTGGTCGGCGTCGTCTACCGGCTGGTCCTGACGCTGTACACGGTGCCGGTATCGAACAGCGACGAGGCCACCTTCGGCCTCGCCGCGCTGCACATCGGGCAGGGCCGGGAACGGCCGGTCTTCCTGTACGGCCAGCACTACATGGGGATGCTGGAGTCGTACCTGGCGGCGCCGCTGGTCGCGCTGGCCGGACCGAGCTGGCCGGTGCTGCGGCTGCCGATGCTCGCGCTGTACGCGCTCTTCCTCTACCTGATCCACCGGTTGACCCGCCGGATCTGCGCGCCCTGGTTCGCCACCTTCGTCGTCGGCCTGCTCGCGCTCGGGCCGGAGCGGGTGGTACGCGACCAGCTCACCGTCGTCGGCGGGCGGCCGGAGGTGAAGCCGGCGGTGCTGCTGATGCTGCTGATCACCGTGGGACTGGCCGCCGGCACGGTGCACCGCCGTCGGCTCGCCGTCGCACTGTTCGGCCTGCTCGTCGGTGTGGCCGCCTGGTCGGACTGGCTGATCCTGCCGTACCTGGCGGTGGCCGGGCTGGCGCTGGTGTGGGCGCTGCGCCGGGAGCTGCTCGGTTGGTCCGGTCTGCTGCTGGTGGCGGGCTTCGTGGTCGGGGTCGCGCCGATGATCGTCGACAACCTGCGTGCCGGGCCGGGTGAGGACTCGCTGACGGTGTTCCGGGAGGTCAGCACCACGGCGGGGCCGCTGCCGTCGTGGTCCGAGCGGATCTCCGGTGGCCTGCTGGAGGGGGTGCCGCTGGCGCACGGGCTCTGCCCGGTGGACGGCTGCGGGCGCTGGCAGCAGTGGTTCGGGCTGCTCTACCCGCTGCTGCTGGTGGCCGCCGCGGCGCTCGCCGTACTCGCGTACCGCCGGGCCGCCGGCGGGCCGCGCGGGGAGCGGGTCGGGCCGGTCGTACAGCTCGCGCTGGTCGCGGGCGCGGCGTTGACCCTGCTGTCGTACGTGCGCAGCCCGCTCGCCGCGACCAGCCCACTGGACAACGCCCGCTACCTGTCGGTGCTGCAACTGTCACTGCCGGCGGTGCTCTGGCCGCTCTGGGTGGCGGCCCTGACCTCCTGGCGGGGCACGGTCAGCGTGCTCGGCCGGCTCACCGGCGCGCTGGCCACCGCGGTGCTGGTCGCGCTGACCGCGATCACGCTGGTGATCACCGTGCTGTTCGCGACGACCGGCACCGCCGCGTCGCGGACCGAGGAGCGCCAGGCCCGGGACCTGGCCGCCGCCCTGCGCGCCGACGGCCCGCACGAGGTGTACGGGGACTACTGGACCTGCAACCGGCTGATCTTCAACACCGACGAGAGGGTCGTCTGCGGCGTGCTCGACGCCGACCTGTCCCCCGGGCAGAACCGCTACCGGCCGTACTGGCGGCAGGTCGGCCGGGCCGAACGGCCGGGTTACGTGGTGGAGGTCGACTCCCCGATGGACCGCCGGCTGCGCCGGTTGCTCGCCGACTCCGCCGACGCCGCGCTCGTCCGGGAGGTCGGCGGCTATCGCGTGTACCACCCCGACACACCGGTGCGGCCGTGGCGGTAGAGCCGGGTCGTACGCTGGCCGGGCCGGCGCGCGGGGCGCCGTCGCACCCGTCGAGGAGACCCGATGCTCATCCTGCTGCCGCCCTCGGAGGGAAAGGCCGATGCCGGCACCGGACGGCGCTGGGCCGCGGACCGGCTGTCGATGCCCGAGCTGAACCCGGCCCGCGAGCGGGTCCTCGACGCGCTGGTGGCGCTCTGCGCCGGCCCGGACGAGGAGGCGGCTCGGACGGCGCTCGGCCTCAGCGACGGGCAGCGCGGCGAGCTGCGGCGCAACGCCCGACTGCGGGCGGCGGCCACCGCACCGGCCGAACGGCTCTACACGGGGGTGCTCTACGAGGCGCTGGAGCTGGCCTCGCTGCCGGCACCGGCACAGCGGGCGGCCCGCCGGTCGATCCTGATCAGCTCGGGTCTGTGGGGCGCGGTGCGGCTGGCCGACCGGATCCCGCCGTACCGCTGCCCGATCGGCGCCCGCCTGCCCGGCGTGGGCGCGCTGTCGGCGTACTGGCGCGGGGAGCTGGCGCCGGCGCTGGACGCCGCCGCCGGCCGGGGGACGGTGCTGGACCTGCGCTCCGGCGCGTACGCGGCCACCTGGACGCCACGCGGGGAGCTGGCCGAGCGGACGGTCACCGTGCGGGTGCTGCACGAACGGGAGGTCGACGGTGCGCCGGTCCGTTCGGTGGTGAGCCACTTCAACAAGGCGGCCAAGGGGCGGCTGGTGCGTGACCTGCTGGTCGCCGGGGCCCGGCCGCGTACCGCCGCGGAGCTGATCGGCACGCTGCGGGAGCTGAAGCACACCGTCGAGGAGCAGACCGTCGCGCCGGGCCGGGTGCGGCAGGTGGATCTGGTCGTCACCGACCTGTGACGGCGGGCAGCCGCAAGATTTGCTCAAGGCTCGGCGCGAGCGGTTCCGCAATGGCGTCGCAGGGGCCACGGTAGGAGAACCCAGACTCCGACAAGGGAAGCCTCCGTTGACCCGCGAACCCGCCCTGCTCGATGGACTCCGCACCCCGGCGACGCCACCCCCACTGGACTGGCTGACCCTGGGCGACGCGTTCGAGGCCGCCTGCCTGCTGCGCTGCACGCCACCGCCGACCGCCGCCCGACCGGGCACGACGCCCAGGTCGTACACCCCGGCTGTCGAGTTCAACCGGGAGGACGCCGCCCAACGGATGCGCCAGCTGCTCGGACGGCTGGACATCCCGGTGACCCACGAGGCGGCCGTCGGTGGCCTGCGTCGCCGCTATGAGCTGCACCGGCTCTGGGTGCCCCGGGAACACCACAGGACGTACACCCGGCTGTTGGACGCCGGCTGGTGGCAGGGGCGTCGGGAGCTGCTCGGCGGGCCGCTGCCCGGCGCCTCGCCGGCCCGCCGGCGGTGGGTGTCCCGCCTGGCGGCCTCGGCCTGGCGGTCGGCGCTGCTGGCCGGTGGGCGGCACGTCCGCCGGCACATCCTCGGCGTCCGGATCACCGACCGGGAGCTGGCCGCCGTGCTGATCCGCGGCGCCGCCGTGCTCGACGTGCCGGCCCGGCTGCGCCCGGGCACCGGCTGCTTCCTGGTCAGCGTCGCCGACGGCCCCGACCGGGAGCGGATCCTGAGCAGCGCCGCCCTGGAGCCCGCCCGCCGCCCGGCCTGCTGAACGGGCGCCGGTGACGCGCCGGCCGCCCCGGACGGGCTTGCGCCCACCGGGCCGACGGCGCACAGTGCAGCGCGTGAGGCGTACCCCGTCCAGCCGGCCCGGCCACCGCGGCGCGGGCACGGCGGCCCTGTTGACGCTGCTGCTGACCCTGACGGTGGGCGGCTGCCGGGACACCGCGACCGACCCGGTGCCGATCCGGATCGCCACCGGCAGCCCCACCGCCGTCTACTACGCCTTCGGGCAGTCCCTGGCGGCCATCCTCAACCGGGAACTACCCGACGTACGGGCCAGCGTGGTGGTCACCGCCGCCTCGGCGGAGAACGTCCGACTGGTCGGCTCCGGCGACGCCGAGCTGGGCTTCACCCAGGCCGACGTGCTGCTCGGCCCCACCGCGGCGAGCGCGTCGATCAACGCGATCGCCCGGGTGTACGACGACCAGCTGCACCTGGTCACCACGGGCGGTGGCCCGGTGCGTACCGTCGCCGACCTGGGTGGGCGGCGGGTGTCCGTCGGCGCCCCCGGCTCGGGTACCGAGATCACCGCGAGCCGCCTGCTGGAGGTGGCGCGGCTCGGCGGCGACGCGGTGCACCGCGAACGGCTCGGACTGGACGACTCGGTGGCCGCGCTGCGTGCCGGGCGCATCGACGCGTTCTTCTTCTCCGGCGGGCTTCCGGTGCGGGGCATCGAGGAGCTGGCCTGGCGCAGCGCCACCCGGATCGTCGACCTGAGCGAGTGGACCGAGCGCCTGCGCTCCCGCTACGGCCCGGTCTACGTCTCCCGGGACATTCCCCGCTCGGTGTACGGCGTCGACCGGGTGACCACGGTGGCCGACCCGAACTACCTGATCGTGCGGGCCAACCTGCCCCAGCGGCTGGTCCGGGAGGTGACCGCACTGTTGATGGACCGGCGGGCCGAGCTGGCCGCAGCGCATCCGGCGGCGGGACGGATGAGCCCCCGCTCGGCGATCGTCACCGCCCCGCTGGCGCTGCACCCCGGCGCGGCGGCCTGGTACCGCGCGGCCAAACCCTGACGGTCGCCCGTCACCCGGCGGGGACGGGCCGCGCCGGCCCGGCGGGTTCGGTGTCCACGGCCACCCGGTCGACCTCGGGACCGGGTGGCGGCGCCGGAAACCACAGGCCGGCGACCAGCCCCCGCGACTCCCCCGCGCGCATCGTGAGCCGCCCGTCGGAGGCGTCCACCAGCACCGCGACGATGGTCAGGCCGAGCCCCGCGCCGTCGACGTTCTGCGCGTCCGGTGCCCGCCAGAACCGCTCGGTGGCCTGGCCGAGCTGACTCTCGGTCATGCCCGGGCCAGAGTCGCGCACCTCCAGGACCACCCCGTCGTCACGGTGGGCCACCGTCACGGTCACCGCACCGCCGGGCCCGCTGAACTTCACCGCGTTGTCGATCAGCGCGTCCAACGCCTGGTCGACGGCGGTCGGCACGGTCCGGGCGTACGCCGGGGCATCGCTCGTGGCCAGCCGCAGCGTGACCGACCGGTGCCGGGCCAGCGGTGCCCACGCGGCCACCCGGGACGTCGCCACCGCGGCGGCGTCGACGGTGACCCGCTCGTTCTCCTCGCGTTCGGCCCGGGCCAGGGTGAGCAGCGCGTCGAGCACCAGCGCCAGCCGGTCGGTCTCCTCCAGCGCCAGCCGGTGCTCGGAGCGGCCGTCCTCGTCGGTGAGGCTGGGGCCCAGTTCCTCCACCCGCAGCCGCAGCGCGGTGAGCGGGTTACGCAGTTGGTGGCTGGCGTGCGCCACGAAGGCAC
Source organism: Micromonospora sp. WMMD710 (assembly GCF_029626045.1). NCBI lineage: Bacteria > Bacillati > Actinomycetota > Actinomycetes > Micromonosporales > Micromonosporaceae > Micromonospora > Micromonospora sp. WMMD710. The sequence goes on from NZ_JARUBD010000001.1 coordinate 2,976,562, forward strand.
GCTGCCGGTCCATCACGTCGGAGACCACGTCGGCCATGTGGTTGAAGCCGGCCGCGAGCCGGCGCAGCTCCGGCGGGCCGAGGCGGTGCTGCACCCGGGCGCTCCGGTCGCCCTCCGCGATCACGTGGGTGACCGCGTCCAGTTCGGTGACCGGGCGCAGCACCCAACCGGCCAGCCCGAACGCGGTGAGCACGCAGGCCAGTACGGCGAGCAGACCCGCCAGGGCGAGCAGCAGCCACCAGAGTGCGACGGCCCGGCGGATCGGGTCGGCAGGGGTCACGATCACCACCGCGCCGAGCACCTCGCCACCGTCGCTGACCGGCACGGCCACCACCACCGGCGCGGTCGTCCACGGCCACACCGACCCGGGGGCGCTGGTCTGCTGCCCGGACAGCGCGATGTCCAACACCGTGGCGGTCGCGGCGGGCTGCCACCGCGGCGAGGCGATCAGCGTGCCCCGGTCCCGGTCGACGACCGCCGCTCCGATCGCGTACAACTCGTCGTAGCTGCGCAGCTCAGACTCGATCGGGTCCGGCCCGCCGCCGCGCAGCGTCGGCCCGGCCAGCGACGCGAACCGGGTGGCGTCGGCCAACCGGTCGGCGCGGACCCGTTCGGTCTCGCTCGCGGCCAGGGTGGCGGCCAGCGGGGTCTCCAACGCGATCAGGACGAGCACCATCAACAGCAGATAGCTGATCACCAGGCGGCGGCGCACGACGACCCCTCAGACCTCGCGCAGCCGGTAGCCGACCCCGCGTACGGTCTCCACCAGGCGGGCGTCGCCCAACTTGCCGCGCAGCGACCCGACATGCACCTCGACGGTGTGCCGGTCGGCCCAGGTGGTGCCCCAGGCGTCGAGCAGGATGCGGTCGCGGGGCACCGCCACGCCGGGCTGACGGGCCAGCGAGAGCAGCACGTCGAACTCCTTGCGGGTCAACGTGACCAGCCGGCCGTCCACCGTCACCGTCCGGGCGGTCACGTCGATGCGCACCGACCCGGCCTCGATCAGCTGCCGCTCGGGTGCCGCGTTCGCGGCTCGGCGCAGCACCGCCTCGATGCGGGCCTGCAACTCCACCATCGAGAACGGTTTGACGACGTAGTCGTCGGCGCCGAGGCGCAGCCCGAGCACGCGGTCGCGTTCCTCGCCCCGTGCGGTGACCGCGATGATGCCGAGCTGGCTGCTGCGCCGGCGCAACGCCCGGCACAGGTCGGTGCCGTCCCCGTCGGGCAGCGTCAGGTCGAGCAGCACCAGATCGCACGGGGCGGCCGAGAGCGCCGCGGCGACGGTGGCCGCGTGCTCCACCTGGTATCCGCGCCGGGTGAGGGCCGAGGAGAGCGCAGCGGCCACCCGGCGGTCGTCCTCCACCAGCAGGATGCGCACCCGTGCCCCCGTCCCTCGCAGCGCCGTCCTGCGAATGGTGGCAGAAGCGCGCGGTGAGTGGGAGGCCCGCCCACCGGGGGCGGCCGGTCAGAGGCCGAAGACGTCGTCCGCGACGGCGTCCCGGACGCCGTCGGTGAAGCCCCGGAAACCCGGGTCGTCGTGGCGGGCCGGCACGCTGGTGACGTTGACCCCGCTGGCCTGGGTGACCGCGTCGACCAGGGGCGGATAGTCGATCTCGGCGTCGTCGAAGGCGTCGTCGTCCGCCTCGGCCAGATTGATCACGTGCTGCACGTCGTCCGACGGGGTGTCCGGATCCGCGGCCCACTCGCCGCCGGCCCGGTAGCACTCGCCGTACAGCGCGCGCTGGCTGTCGGTCCAGTCGTCGTCGTAGTTCTCCATCGCCATCCCCTCCGCGGCCGCTCCACCTGAGCATGCCGGGCGACGACCGGCGTCGGCGGCGGTACGGCCGAAACGCGTACCGGCCGACGTAGGCTGCGGAGGTGATCTACAAGCTGCTGCCGACCGTGGAGTGGGACGACGCCCGGGCGGCCGGGCACCTGGCCGGCTCGGCGGTGGACCGGCAGGACGGTTTCATCCACCTCTCCGCCGCCGACCAGGTGGTGGAGACGGCCCGTCGGCACTTCGCCGGCGCCACCGGGCTGACCCTGCTGAGCGTCGACGAGCAACGGTTGGGCGACGTGCTGCGCTGGGAGCCGTCGCGGGGCGGGCACCTCTTCCCGCACCTGTACGGTCCGCTGCCGGTCACCGCGGTGGTGGCCGCGCGGGTGTTGCCGGTGGACGTCCCGGTCGCCGACGCGGTGGCCGCGCTGCTGGACTGACACGACCACGCCCCGGTCCGACGGTATCGGGCCGGGGCGCGGAGCGGTGCGCCGATCAGCGGCAGAGGCGGCCAATCTCCTCCTGGAACCGGTCCATCGGGTTGGCCTCGGCCGGCCCGAGCAGGTAGGTCTTCAGCTCCCGGCGGGCCTCGGTCATCGGGTCGTCACCGGCCCGGGTCACCGACACGATCTTCTCCAACTCGCCGCAGTCCCTGGAGAGCAGGTACGCGGCCCGCGCGGTCGGGAACTCGCGGCGGAACTCGTCCTCCGGCAGGCCGGCCGGGTTGGCCACCACGTACGGGCGCTGGCTCTGCACGAAGTCCGAGACCACACTGGACACGTCGCTGATCAGCAGGTCGGTCTGGTTGAAGCAGTCGAACAGCGCCGGCGTGCGGCCGGTGATGACCAGGTGCGTGGTGCCGTCCAGGGAGGACGCGTTCGGGTTGCCGCCGGCGGAGCGGATCGCGTCGACGATCCGCTCGTGCACGGTACGGGCCGCCTTCGACCGCGACCCGGTGAGCGGGTGCGGCTTGTAGATCAGGCGCACCCCGGGGGTCGTGGCCAGCACCCCCTTAACGATCCGCTCACCCATCAGCACCAGCGAGGTGTGGTACGGGTCGTCGTCGAGCCAACCCTCCCAGGTGGGCGCGTACAACACGGTGAACGGCCGGTCCACCGACTCGGCGCCGAAGGTGTGCACCCCGGCGAGCTGCGGCCGGCCGATCTCCACGATGTCGGAGTCGAGCACCCCCACGCCGGCCCGGGCGTACCGCTCCCGGCCCGCCAGGCCGGCGACCCACACCTCGTCGTACACCTTGCTGTAGGGGTTGACGCTGGCCTGCTTGTCGCTGTCACCGTGCCCGACGAAGACGTGCTTCGTGCCGGGCTCGCGCAGCATGTGGATGTTCGCGCCGACGTTCGCGGCGTACAGCGCCGCGCGGATGCTGCCGAGTTCGAGGTTCATGAAGTCCACCCCGGTCGGTACGCAGATCACCGGCAGCCGCGTGTCGGCCAGCTCCAGGAACGCGTCCCGGCTGCGCATCAGCACCACCGCGCGCTGCTGGAGCGCCTCGGTCGGGGCGAGCCACATGTTCGCCTGATAGACGTCCTTCGCCGGGCCGGCGAAGTAGAGCGCCACCTCGGGCCGGTAGGTGTCCAGCCAACGCTGGACGGCCGGCAGCAGCGGGTCCTGCCCCGCGCCCCGGCCACGCAGCCAGGTCAGCGCGATGATCGCGCCCACCACGCCGGTCGCCACCACGGCCACCGCGGCGGCGACGAAGAACGGCGTCACGTCGTGCTGGACCGCGGCGGCCACGGCGGCCGGCACCAGCAGCAGGTTGAGCAGGGGCATCCGGTCACCGGCGACAGCTGCCGCCCAGGCCGGCGGCTGCGGGGCGGCGGACAGCGGACCCAGCTCGATGTTGCGCACCATGGCGGAGAGCGGGTTACGACGCTCGATCATCGTGGAGAACGCCCCGGCGAAGACCGACACGACCCACACCGCGGCGGGCAGGGCGAGCAGCAGGGTCAGCTCACCGCCGGTGAACGGGACCTCGGCGGCGACCAGCAGCACGGCGGCGAGGTCCCGGGTCAACTGCCGGTACGACCAGTGCAGGCCGACCTTCTCCAACAACAGCGGCGACGACGGGGACCAGCGGGCCACGGCGAACTCGCCGACCACCGCGACAAGGCCGGCGACGGCGAACAGACCGACCCATCCGAAGGTGCCGGCGACGAGCATGACCAGGTAGGACAGCACCAGCAGTGCGGCCTGGGCGGCCACCCCGATACGTCCTGTCAACGTGCCGAACAACGAGTTTCGCTCCCTACGAGTTTGATGACCGGCTTGGGCGGGTGGTCCCCGACGCCGATCGCGTCCGGCCGCTCTCCCGCTCTTCGCGCAGGCCGTTCCCCATCACCGAGCTCCTGAGGTGCAGTGTGCCGCGCGGCAGCCCGAGCACGGGCCGGCCGCCTGCGCGTGACTGCGACCTTAACGCGAGAGGGCGTGACGGCATCGCCCGGGTATCGGGTGACAATCCGGTCAAACGCGCACCGGCTGTCCCGGCCGGTGCGCGGTACCGCGTCGGACGACGGACCGGCCGTCCGACCGAAGCGGCCACACACCGGCATTCGGGCAGCTCAACCGCCGCTGGCGGCCGGGCAGCTCAACCGCCGCTGGCGGCCGGGCAGCTCAACCGCCGCTGGCGGCCGGGCCGGACGTCGTGGTGCGGTAGCAGATCATCCCGCCCGGGGACTTGCGCGAGGCGACCCGCACCAGACCCAGAGCGGGTGCCGCGTCGTTGCCGACCTTGTTGGTCCTCCACAGGCAGACCGCGGCCACGTCGACCCGGCGCAGGGCCGCGTCGACCTCGGCGACCGACGGCATCGGCTCGACGCCGTCGGCGAACCTGCCCAGCAACAGCCGGTCCTTGGCGAACGGGGTGTCCATGCCGTAGTCGGTGAGATAGAGGTCCCGGGCCATCACCACCCGGGTGCGGGTGGTGACCTGGGGCATGGCCCGCATGACCGACGTGGGGGCGAGCACCAGCCCGTCCGGCAGGTCCTGCCGGGTGATCCAGAACGTCACGTTCTTGCGCGTGTCCGGCATCCGCCAACTCGGCTTGTCCTGCAGGACATTGGCCGTCCACATCGGCTCGCCAAGGTTGAAGAAGGCGAGCACCAGGGCGACCGGGATCGCGAAGGCCAGGGCCCGGTTCGGCCAGGCGAGCCGGGGCCGTCGGGGCAGTCGGATCGTCGCCAGCAGGCCGACGAACAGCGGCACCGGCAGGATCCACGGCACCCGCCACAGCACCGCCGCCAAGCCGGTGAGTTCGGCGCCCACCACCAGGACACCGGGTACGAGCAGCAGCGTCACGGTCAGCACGGCGCTGGCGCTCAACAGTCGTGGCGCGCCGCGACGCAACAGCAGCGGGGAACTCCACATGGCCACGCCGGCGATGACACCGAGCACGCCGAGCCACAGGCTGAACTCGTAGACGGCGCGCGGTTCCTGCACCTCGGTGTACGTGGCGATGACGTTGTCGAGGCCGTTCGTGGTGAGTCGGGTGAGCACGCCGGACAGCAGCGGGTACGCGGCGGCGGCGGCGAAGCACAGGACTGCCTCGCGGGGACGCCGCAGGAGCAGCAGCACCGCGGCGACCGTCGCCGCCAGGAGCGGCAGCAGGATGACCGCGGTGGTGGTCAGCCCGACGGCGGCGACCGAGAGCAGCGCGAGCAGGGCGAGGGCCCGCCGGGACCGGTTCTCCAGGAAGTCCGTGAGGTACACCCAGGCGAGCGGGACGAGCCCGTGGACGAACACGCTCTTGCCCTGCGTGAGCCGGGGCAGGTGGTAGGTGTTCAACACGTCCGGGGCACCCGCCACGAGCAGGATGTACGCCAGGGCCACACCGAAGACCAGCAGCGGACGCCGGGGCGCCCACCGCAGCACCAGCCGCCACAGCGCGAAGATCACGAAGACGGCCAGCAGCGGGAGCATGAGATACCAGGTCACCGAGGCGGCGTGCACGTGCAGGACACGCGCGAGCGCACCGATGAACACCTCGAACGAGGGGATCGGCGGGTTCGCCGTACCGCCGGGGAGGACGCCCTCGGTGAACAGGAAGTCCCGGAACGGGATCTCGTCGCGTTCGGCCACCCAGACCGACTTGCCGACGTAGAAGACGTCGTCGAGGGACACCCGGGCGAGCAGCGTCGCGAAGTACGCGGCGGCCAGCGAGACGGCGAGCACCACGTAGCCCTGCACCGGCGTGGTCACCGCGCCGGCGCTCGCGGGAGAGCCGCCGACGGTGACGCCGGCGCCGGTCGTCGCGCCCCGCACCCGCAGCGACGTCCACACCGAGACGATCGCGACGACGCCGAGGGCGATCGCCAACCACCAGGTGAGCTGGTCGCTGCCGAGGGCCGCGAGCAGTGCCGCGCCGGTCGCCGCACCGATCGGAAGGACGTAGCGGCGCAGCAGTGTCGCGCGTCCGACCGCGGCCGGCGACGCCTCGGGCGACTCGTCCGCCGTCTCGGCGCCGGTGGTCGGGATCGGCTCGCCGGCCCGGCGACGGGAGCGCAGCCGCCACCCGACGGCCACCGTGATCACCATGGCGACGGCCCAGGCGGCCAGGACCACCGAGGGGCGCAGGTCCAGGGCGAGGTTGAGGTGGTAGAGCAACGTCCAGAGCGCGAAGCTGACGATCGCGGCGTCGGTGAGGACGACAGGTAGCGCGGCCACGGCGACGTTGACGCGTCGGACCAGAGCACCCGAGCCTGATCGTCGGCCACCCGGCGCCGTGGGCGTGCCCCGGTCGGCTGGCGCAGGTGCCTCCACAACGTCCTGGACTTCCGTCACGAGCCGTCCTTGTCGTCTATCCGTGTACGCCCGGGGCCGGACCGCCCTGGGATCGACACGGGAGGGTGTCCGAATTGGCGGGTGCAGCCTACCGGGCTCGTACCGGGTACGCGGGGGTGCCCGGCGGCAGCGCGAGTCACGTCCCCACGCCCGCGCCGTGCTGGTGGGGCACCGCGCTCTGCACGCCGAGTCCGGCGACGACGGACTCGACCAGACGGTCCAGGTAGCTGTCGGTGAGGGGCAGTCGGGCGATGGCGAGCCGCCAGTAGAGCGGGCCGACGATGAGATCGATCGCGGCGTCCGGGTCGGTGTCGGCCGGTAGCTCACCGCGCTGCACGGCCCGGCTGACCAGGCGACCACCGATGTCCTGCTGGCGGGCGTGCAGCACCTCACGCAGGGTCGCGTCGATGCTGGGGTTGCGGGCGGCCTCGGCCAGCAGGTCCGGAATGATCTGCGAGGCCAGCGGGTGGTGCAGGGCGTGCGCCACGGCCTGGAACAGCAGCGCGAGGTCGCCGCGCAGGGTGCCGGTGTCCAGCGCCGGGAGCTTGCCGTGCGCCGCCGCGGCGACGATCTCCACCACCAGGTCGAGCTTGGAGTTCCACCGCCGGTAGATCGCGGTCTTGCCGACGCCGGCCCGGCGGGCGACCGCCTCGATGGAGAGGCGGCCGTAGCCGACCGCGGCGAGCTCCTGCATCAGGGCGCGCCGGATGGCCGTGGTGATCTCGCCACGGAGCACCGCCGCACCGGCCGGGGTACGCCTCTTCTCGGTCGTCACCAGGGGCTCTTCTCACAGGTCACGCGGACTAGAGTAGCGCAACGACGATACGGTTGCGTCCCGACGTGTTTCGGACTACTGTCCACGCAGCGGCGAGGCGGCGCCCCGCGCACCCATCCCACTAGGATTCCATCGTCGCGAGCAACCCCGTCTGCACGAAAGATCGGAGCGCCATTTCCATGGCCACCACCGCGCTGGTCGACCCCGACACGGGCCTGACCCAGGCGCAGCTGGCCGCTCGGCACGGGCTGCGGGTCGCCGGTGAGCGACCCAGCCTCGTCGAGTACAGCCGCCGACTGTGGGCCTACCGGCACTTCATCGCCGCGTACGCCAACGCCAAGCTGGTCGCCTCGTACAGCAACGCCAAGCTGGGTCAGCTCTGGCAGGTGCTCACCCCGCTGACCAATGCGGCGGTCTACTACCTGATCTTCGGGGTGGTGCTGGCGCAGAACAGCATTCCGAACTTCATCGCGTACCTGACCACCGGGCTGTTCATCTTCAACTTCACCCAGAGCGCGGTCCTGGCCGGCACCCAGTCGATCAGCAGCAACCTGGGGCTGATCCGGGCGCTGCACTTCCCCCGGGCCAGCCTGCCGCTGTCCACCACGATCACCCAGTTCCAGCAGCTGCTGGCCTCGATGGTCGTGCTGATCGGCATCGTGCTGGTCACCGGCGAGCCGATCACCCTGAAGTGGTTGCTGCTGGCGCCGGCCCTGCTGCTGCAGGCGGTGTTCAACGCCGGCGTGGTGCTGCTGGTGGCCCGGCTGGGCTCCAAGTCGAGCGACCTGAAGCAGGTCATGCCGTTCGTCATGCGCACCTGGATGTACGGCTCCGGCGTCCTCTACAGCGTCAGCCTCTTCGAGCGGCTGCCCGCCTGGGCGACGACGCTGGTGCAGTACAACCCGCTGCTGGTCTACATCGAGCTGGCCCGCTACTCCCTGCTCGAACAGGCGCCGCTGCTCAACGAGTCGCTGACCCAGCTCTGGCTGGTCGCGGCCGGTTGGGCGCTGGTGGCCGGGATCGGCGGTTTCATCTACTTCTGGCGCGGCGAACAGGAGTACGGCCGTGGTTGAGCACATCGGGGCCTCCACCGAGGCGACCGCGACACTGACCGCCACGCAGGAGCGCATCCCGACCGTGGTGGTCGACGACGCGCACATCATCTACCGGGTGCACCAGGGCGCCGCCGGTGGCACCACACCGGTCGCCGCGCTGCGCCGGCTGGTGAAGCGCACGCACGCGCCGAACGTCCGGGAGGTGCACGCGGTCAAGGGCGTCTCGTTCACCGCGTACCGGGGCGAGGCGATCGGGCTGATCGGCAGCAACGGCTCCGGCAAGTCCACCATCCTGCGGGCCATCGCCGGCCTGCTGCCGGTCAACCGGGGCGCGATCCACACGCAGGGGCAGCCGTCGCTGCTCGGCGTGAACGCGGCACTGCTCAACGACCTGTCCGGTGAGCGCAACGTGGTGCTCGGATGCCTGGCCATGGGCATGCACCCGGACGAGGTGGCCAAGCAGGCCGCGGGGATCATCGACTTCTCCGGGATCAACGAGCGGGGCGACTTCGCCAGCCTGCCGATGCGGACGTACTCGTCGGGCATGGCGGCCCGCCTGCGCTTCTCCATCGCCGCCGCAAAGAAGCACGACGTGCTCCTCATCGACGAGGCGCTCGCGACCGGCGACAAGGGCTTCCGCAAGCGCAGCGAGCAGCGGGTGCGGGAGCTGCGTGAGGGCGCCGGCACGGTGTTCCTGGTCAGCCACCAGCTCTCCTCGGTACGGGACACCTGCGAGCGGACAATCTGGCTGGAATCGGGCCTCATTCGGATGGACGGGCCGACCGACGAGGTCATCCGGGCATACGAGGCGTACGCGAACAGCAAATAGAGCGACGCCATCGACACGACGCCATGGACCGCGTCGCCCGCGTTGGGGCGGCGCGGTCCGCGCGTTAAGGTTCATTCCGTCGCCGCTCGGGCGGAACCTTCCGTTAACGCATTCCTGAGAGTGAGGATCCGGCAATGACGCAGGACCAGACCACTGGCCCGGACGCCGCAACGGAGACCCCGACGCCGTGGCGGCCCTCGCGGACAGTGGCCGTGGTGCTGGCCGGCGGCACCGGCACCCGGCTGGGCCTCGGCATCCCGAAGCAACTGCTGAAGATCGCCGGTAAGCCGATCATCGAGCACACCCTGGCCGTCTTCGAGGCCGCACCGGAGATCGACGAGATCATCGTGCTGATGGCCACCGGCCACGTCGAGGACGCCCGGCAGATCGTCGAGAAGGCCGGCCTGCGCAAGGTCACCAAGGTGATCGAGGGCGGCGACACCCGCAACGCGACCACCCGCATCGCCCTGGACGCCGTCGGCCCGGCCGACTGCAACATCCTTTTCCACGACGCGGTACGCCCGCTGCTCAGCGGCCGGATCGTCCGCGAGTGCGTGAACGCGCTCTGGACCTACGACGCCGTGGACGTGGCCATCCCCTCCGCAGACACGATCATCCAGGTCGACGACAACGACTGCATCACCGACATCCCGGTGCGTTCGCGGCTGCGCCGCGGCCAGACCCCGCAGGCGTTCCGCTCCCCCACCATCCGCGAGGCGTACCGGATCGCCGAGGGTGACCCGGACTTCGCCGCCACCGACGACTGCGGCGTGGTGCTGCGGTACCTGCCCGGCACCCCGATCAAGGTGATCGACGGTTCCGACGAGAACATCAAGGTCACCCACCCGGTCGACGTGCACCTGGCGGACAAGCTCTTCCAGCTCGCCGCCGCGCAGGCCCCCCGGCTCACCGACCACCGCAGCTACACCGAGGAGCTGACCGGCCGCACCATCGTGGTGTTCGGCGGCAGCTACGGCATCGGCCACGAGCTGACCGAGCTGGCCCGGCGCTACGGCGCGCAGGTCTTCCCGTTCAGCCGCTCCACCACCGGCACCCACGTCGAGCGCGCCGAGGACGTCGAGGCCGCGCTGAAGACCGCCTTCGACGCCACCGGCCGCATCGACCACGTGGTGGTCACCGCCGGGATCCTGGAGAAGGGCGCCCTCGCCGAGATGGACGAGGAGACCATGGACCGACTCCTCCAGGTCAACTTCGTCGGCCCGGTGACCATCGCCCGGCAGTCCCTGCCCTACCTCCAGCAGACCAAGGGCCAACTGCTGCTCTACACCTCCAGCTCGTACACCCGGGGGCGGGCCCGCTACGCGCTCTACTCCGCCACCAAGGCCGCCCTGGTCAACCTCACCCAGGCCCTCGCCGACGAGTGGGCTGACGTCGGCGTACGCGTCAACTGCATCAACCCGGAGCGGACCGCCACCCCGATGCGTACCCGGGCCTTCGGCGAGGAGCCGGAGCACACCCTGCTGGCCGCGGAGGCCGTCGCCCAGTCGTCGCTGGACGTGCTGATCTCCGACCTGACCGGCCAGGTCATCGACGTACGCCGGGCACCCGGTGACGGACCGGCCGTGCCGGCGCAGTCCGGGCCGGACCGGGCCGAGGCGCCGGCCGGCGTGGCGTCCGCGAACTGACGTCGACGGCTGCGGAACCACGAACGGAGCGACATGCGCGGCGACCTGGTCCGAAAGCTGGCCGCCCGGTGCCTGAGCACCGGGTTGGCCGTGCTGGCCTTTGTCGTGCTGGCGCTCACCGACGCCACCGGCTGGGGGTTGGCGCTGGCCGTCGCCGCGCTGGCCGGCTCGGCCGCCGAGCAGCGGATCCGTCCCACCGCTGACCTCGTCGCCGAGACGACGCTGATCGCCGCCGCGATCCTGGTCGGTTACTCCCGGCGGCTGGACGACGGGCTCGACCTCGCGCTGGTCGCCACCGCGCTGGTCCTGCTGGGGCTGGTGCTGCTGGTGGGGCCGCTGCGCACGGCCGGCAACCTCGAGATCCGGGCCGCCAACCTGCCGGTGCGTGCCTGGACGCCGCTGATCGCCGACCGGCTCGGCACCGCCCTGCTCGGGCTGCTCGCCGTGGTGGCCCTCGCCGCCGCGCTGACCCTGCCGGCCGGCGTGGCCCTGGCCGCCACCGTGCTGCTGGGCGCGGGAGCCGGGGCGGTCGCCCTGGACCTGGCCCGGCGGCGGTTCCGCCCGGCCGTCGGCGGCGGTGCGGTGGCGCGCGCCCTGCGCCGGCACGAGCCGGAGTTCCTGCTCTACTTCTCCGCGCCGCCCGGCTCGGAATACCAGGTCACCATGTGGCTGCCGTACCTGCGGCGGATCGGCCGGCCGTTCCTGGTCGTGCTGCGCGAGCCGGAGTTCCTGGCCCCGATCGCCGCGGCCACCGACGCGCCGGTGGTCTACTGCCCCACCCTGCGGTCGCTGGACGAGGCGCTGGTGCCGAGCCTGCGCGCGGCGTTCTACGTCAACCACGGCGCGAAGAACAGCCACTGCATCCGCTTCACCCAGCTCACCCACGTGCAGTTGCACCACGGCGACAGCGACAAGGCGCCGAGCGCCAACCCGGTGTCGGGGATCTTCGACCGGATCTTCGTGGCGGGGCCGGCGGCGATCGACCGATACGCCCGCGCCGGGGTGCAGATCCCGGCGGACAAGTTCGTGGTGGTGGGCCGCCCACAGGTCGAGTCGATCGAGGTACGCCCCGAGCCGGCGCGGGGGTTGGCGCAGCCCACCGTGCTCTACACCCCGACCTGGACCGGGCACCACGCCGACGCCGACTACTGCTCGCTGCCGGTGGCCGAGAAGCTACTGCGTCGGCTGCTGGAGCGCGGCGCGACCGTGATCCTGCGGGCCCACCCGTACACGGCGCAGAACCCGGCGTCGGCACGCCAACTGGCCCGCCTGACCGAACTGCTGGTCGCCGACCGGGCCCGCAGCGGACGCCCGCACATCGTCGGCGCGGCCGCCCGCGAGCTGAGCCTCACCGAGTGCGTCAACCGCTCGGACGCGCTGGTCTCCGACGTGTCCGGGGTGATCTCGGACTACCTCTACTCCGGCAAGCCGTACGCGGTCACCGACATGGGCGACGAGGGTGACCGGTTCACCGAGCGGTTCCCGTTGGCCGGGTCGGGTTACGTGCTGCGCCGGGACATGTCCAACGTGGACGAGGTGCTGACCGACCTACTGGACACCGACCCGTCCGCCGAGGCGCGGTGGACCACCCGCCGCCGTTACCTCGGTGACTTCCCGGCCGAGTCGTACGCCGAGGGGTTCCTGAGTGCCGCCCGCCGCGAGCTGGCGCCGGCGCAGGCCCTGCCCACCCCGGCCCGCGTGTAGCGGCTCAGCGGTACGCGTCGAGCAGGGCCAGCACGGCCGCCGGGTCCTCCACGTGCGCGTTGTGCCCGAGCCCGGGCAGCGTGGCGACGGGTACGCCGTACTCCTTGAGCTGCGCGTCGGTGACCATCGGGTCGTGCTCGCCGCGGGCCAGCACCACCGGCACGTCGGTCGCCGCGAGCAGTGCCGCCAGGTCGGGCTCACCGACGGCGAACGCGGTCGGATCCATGGCGAGACGCCACCGGCCGTCGACCCGCCGGAGCCCGGCGTCCACGACCGGGTGGTCCGGTGGGAGCAGGCCGGCCAGCCCGGACACCCGCAGGTAGCGGCGGGCTGCCTCGGTGCGGCTGGCGAACCAGCTGACCGGACGGGCGGCGAGGTCGGCGGTGCGGCTCAGCTCGGCGGGCGACCAGACCGCCTTGATGCCCACCCCGACCACCGCGTCCACCGGCAGCCCGGCGTCGCGGGCGGCCAGCGCGAGACCGACCACGCCGCCCAACGAGTGCCCGAGCACGACGAGCCGGTCGTCGGCTGCCAGGCCGTGGGCGATCCGCTCGGCGAGGCCCGCGAAGGAGTACGACGGCAGCGGCGCCGACCAGCCGTGGCCGGCGAGGTCCGGGGCGAGCCACCGCCCGGGCCAGTGCTGCTCCAGCAACGGCGCCGAGGGCAGCCACACGTCGCCGGTCGCCCCCATCCCGTGCAGTAGCAGCAGGACCGGCCCACGCCCGGCGCGACCACCCGATTCATCCCCCACGGCCGCAGTCTCCCACGGTTCGCGGCCAGGTACGAGCGTCGTGCGCGGACCCGACCGACAAAGATCCACTGTAGAGTGCGGCACCTGGACGGGGCATCGTCGTCGCGGAGAGGAGCCCCCGTGCTCAGAAGGTATCGATCAACACTGGTGGCGGCGGTGACGGTCGTCGCGCTCGGCAGCGCACCGGCCGTACCCGCGCTCGCTACACCGGCACCCGTCGCGGACGTCGCGGCGGCCGATCGCGTCCTGCGGGTCTACAACAACAACATCGAGAACCTGGTCATGAACAACTCCGACGGGAGTTGCACCCGGATCTCCGGACCGGACCACCTGAGCTCGATCCTGGTCGACGACGCCGGACGCACCGGCACCAGCGGCGTGGCGGCCCCCGACATCCTCATCGTGCAGCAGGTGCGCGGCACCGGCCAGGCCGAGGCGTACGCCGATCAACTGTCGGCCATGTTCGGTTACCCGGCGGGCACGTACGGCGCGATCGTGGCCTGGAGTGATCCGGAGCCGTGGGGCAGCACCCACCGGTGCAGCTCCCAGTCGCTCGGCGACCTGAAGAAGAAGCAGACCAACGGGATCATCTGGAACACCAGGACGCTCAGCCTCGCCGCCGGTGACATCTCCAAGTACTGGAGCGCGGGTTGGCTCAAGCCGGGCACCGCGTACGCCGACGGCGCCGGGTGCACGCTGTACAAGCCGCCGAACAGCGACCCGGACAGCACCGATTACGACAAGTGGAAGCGGACCAGCGCCATCGCGGCCCGGTTCACCGTCAAGGCGACCGGCACCAGCGTATTCGCGGCGACCATGCACCTGCCACAGGAGAACCGGCAGAACGCGTGCGCCGGCGACGGTGACCGGGGCATCGCCAACAGCGGCATCCACCTGGGTGCCGACGCGACGAGCCTGTTGAACGCCTCCACGATCCGGATCGTGGGGATCGACGCGAACCGCACGGGCATCGCGGCCGGCACGCTGAGCGGCTACGGCATGACCGGGTACGGGTCGGCCGCCACCAGCGGCTCCAGCAAGATCGACTATCTGTTCGTGAAGGGAAGCGTGCGGCCGTCCAGCATCGGCCACACGGTCAGCGGGACGAAGTCGAACCACTTCGCGCTGTACGGCTTCATCGACTACTGAGCGGGACACGAAGACGCCGCAGGCGCCGCCCCCTCGTGGGAGACGGCGCCCGCGGCGCTCCACCGCCTGGGTCAGGCGGAGTAACCCCGGGTGGCGATCCAGTTGGCCAGGTCGATCGTGGTGACCCAGTACGACGGGTCGGCAGCGTTCGCCGAGTCGGCGATCCGCACGGTCCGACCGTTGTCCTTGTAGCCCACGACGGCGATGTAGTGCCCGCCGCCGTAGGAGTGCCAGCCGCCGTCGGTGTCGGTGGCGTCGCCGACCACGTTGGCCACCACGCCACGGCCGTCGGTGATCGCGGCGACCACGTCGGCCTGGAGGCGATCCATCTGGGCCGGGCTGGGCGAGCCGGCGAACATCCGGGTCCGGTACGGGGAGCCCTTCACCTCGGCGTTGAGCACCCGGGTGGTGTCCTCGGCCGAGTTGGTGCCCATCTCGGTGGTGCCCAGCTCGACGGCGAGTTCGTCCAGGGTGCGGTCGACACCGCTGGCGCTGAGCGCGTTGCGGGTGGCCGCCGGACCACAGTTGTAGTAGGTGTTCTGCGCCTCGTAGTCGTAGTCGAGCACCTTGGTCGCGGGCGGCTTCGGCGGCGTCGGCTTCCGGGTGAGGTCCGGGTTGCCGCTGGCCTTCGCGGCGGGCGACGCGGCGCTGGCGGCCGGGGCGGCGGTGCTGGGCGCGACGCTGGCCGAGGGGGCCGCGACGCGCGCCTGGCTGCGGGACGCGGCGGTGTCGCTGCGCATCTCGGCGACCGTGGTCGCGGTGTGCTGGCTGGCCGGGGCGCCGTCGGCGTCGGCGAGCAGGACACCGGTGGTGGTCGCGATCGCGAGGGCCGCGGCGGAGGCGGCGACGATCTGGTACGGGCGCTCGGTGCTGAGGCGGCGGAGCTGACGGTGCAGGGTGTGCTTCACGGGGTCCTCCACGGTTCGGGGGAGAGCGGCACACCGGGGCCGAGCCGGTATCCGGGCAGGCGCCAGCGCGCGGACCGGGGTCCGCGGATGGTGAACCGCTCAGGGGAACGCCCGGCGCGGCCGGGCGGGAAAAACGGTGACCCGGGGGGTCAGCTCACCGACCGGATGAGCGGGGGCACCGTGGCGCCGTGGAGGCGGAGGAACAACCGAGGGGTGGAAAGGTGCTGCACGAGGATGGAACTCCTTCCGACACCGCCTACCGGGTTAGCTGACGGATTCGGGCGGGAAGATCGCCCTACCGCGGGCCGTGGCTCGCGGATTCACCCCGGACTTACTGATGGGTCCCCGGTTCGTTGATCACGATTGAGCGGGTCGGCGCGGCGTCGCCTCTTGCGATCGGTTACCGCACCGGACGGGACGACAATACTGGCCGGTTCAAGCCCTTGCCAAGCCGTGTCCACCTGCGTAAACATCATTTCGCCTGACAATTTCTGCGCGTATTGCCGATGACGTGACTCGATGGGACAACCGGTGACGGCGACGCCTGTGGTCGACAACCGGACAGGCCGCCGGCAACGTCGCCAAAATCGCGGGACCAATCGGGCCGATCGCGCCGGACGCCCGATTTCCCGGGCCCGTGACCGGGCTCACAGCACAGATCGGGCTCAACCGCTGATCGGGCTCATCCGACGCGAGCCGGACGCCACCGCGCCACCACCGCGGGACGGAACACCCGGGTCGCCGTCCGGCGGGCCGGCACCGCGGTCGGCCGGAGCCGGGCGGCCGCCGCGTACGCCTCCTCAGCGAGAGTGCTGGCCGACTCGGCGGCCAACTCGGCGTCCCGCCAGGCCGACCGCTCCCGCCCGGCGGCCACCGCGTAGTCGGCGCGCCTCGCGTCCCTGATCGCCCGGGCGATCAGGGCCTCCTGCTCGACCGGGTGCCGGCGGGGATCCCACCCGCGCCGGTGCCCGAACACGTCGCCGAGCTGCCCCATGGTCAACTCTCCGCGCCAGTGCGCCGCCATCGCGGCGCGGTGCAGGTAACGCTCCCGAGCGGCGTACTCCGCAGGAGTGTGCGGCGTGCGCGGGGTGGGCAGCGCCCCGGCCCCGGCGAAGCGACGGGCCGCGGCGTCCGCCTCGTCGTAGCGGGCCCAGGCCCGTTCCACCCGCTCCTGACTGATCAGCCAGTCAGCGCGTCGCCGTCGGGCGGTCTGGGCCGCGCCGGCCGCCGCGACGGCCACCTCCTCGGCGTAGCGCCGCAGGTCGGCGGCCTCGGCCGCGGCCACCTCACGGGCGGTGGGCGCGGTTGGGGCTGGCTCCCCCGTCGGCCCGCCCCGCTCCGGGCGGGCGACCAGGACGGCCAGCACGCTGAACGCCAGCAGGAACAGGGCCGACCAGATGGCGGCGGCCTGGGGCACCTCGGTCAGAAACTGGTAGAAGACGACGGTCTCCATGGTCGACACCTCGGAACGAGAGCGATGCGATGGTGGCCGCACGGGCCGACCGGATCGCGGCGGGGCCACGGGTCGGCGGGTGCGGGGCTGGTGGATCGACAGGGCGCGGCGGCGGAACGGTCGTCCCGGTGGATCAGCGGCGGGGCGGAGCCCGCGGCGCCCGGCTGGTCGGCCCGTCGGTGTGCGGCAGCCGGTCGGCCCCGGCCACCCGCACCGGAGTCACGCCCAGGGCGACGACGACGTTTCGGGCGGCCAGGCTTGCCGGCTGCGGATCGGCCGACCGTGCCGCGATGCGCGGGTCAGCGGCATCGCCGGCGGTGGCCGACGGCGCCTGTCCGACAGAGGCGAGCCGGCCGGACGGCGCGAGGGACCCGGCGGTGAACGCCGACGGCGCGAGGGGCCCGGCGGTGAACGCCGACGGTACGAGGTGTCCGGCGGTGAACGCCGACGGCGCGGTGGCCGGCGGTGTGAGCGGCCCGGCGGTCAGCGCCGACCCCGCGCCGGCCGGCGCCAGGTGCCCGGGGCCGGGCGAGGCGCCCGCGCTCGCACCCGCGCTCGCGCCCAGCGTGAGGGCGGCGACGACGGCGAGGCTGGTCAGCACCCGTGTCGCCCAGCGCGCCACCCACCACAGGGGACAGGTGAACGCGACCGGAAGCACGTACCCACGCTACCGCCGTGGCCGGCCCGGCGCACCGGCGCCGGGCGTGTCGGCGCACGCCGCGCCGACCAGGGTGGACGATCAGCGCGAGTCGGCGTATGTCGATCGATCCTTGGCCCGGCCACCCCCGCCGACCTGCGCATTGTCGGCCCGACCGCTGCCCGCGTCGCCGTCGGTGGGGGCGTCGACGCTGGGGACGTCGGCGGTGGGGGCGTCGACGCTGGGGACGTCGGCGTTGGGGGCGTCGGCGCTGGGGGTGCGCTGGCGGGGGACGGCCGGCGGGTGGGTCGGGCGGCGCGGGGCCAGCCGGCGCATCATCGGGGTCTCGACGAAGCGGTGCAACAGCCCGGCGAGGACAAGGTTCGCCAGCAGGAAGCCGAGCACCACCGCCGGCCCGCGCCAGCCGCCGAAGCCGGTCCCCCAGTCCCCGGTCCACCGCAGGACGCTGGTCATCACCAGCACGTGCACGAGGTAGAACGCGAACGAGACCTCACCGAGCCAGACCAGCGGCCGGGACCGCCACGGCGACCGGCGACCCCGCACGTCCGCGTCCGCCGCGGCGGTGATCACCAACAGGTACGCCACGGCGAGCAGGGTGGTCCACAACTCGGCGCGGACCCACTGTGCGGCGGCGACCCAGGTGGCCACGAAGATCACGCTGGCGGCGGTCAGCCCCGGCCCTCGCCAGAGACCCCGACGCATCAGCACGGCCGCCACCGCGCCCAACCAGAACTCCAGCGACCGGACCGGCGGGAAGACCTGGGTGAACCACCAGCGGCTGGCCTCCGGCACCAACTGCTGGGCCGGCCAGAGCGCGAGGATCAGCAGCGGCAGCACGACGATCAGCGTCCACAGCAGCGCCGGCCGCGCCCGGCGCAGCAGCGGCAGCACCAGCGGCAGGCAGAGGTAGAAGAAGAACTCGCAGGACAGCGACCAGCTGACCGTGTTGACGCTGTAGAACCAACCGGGCCGGGGATCCCACGCCTGCAACAGCAGCAGGTTCTCCAGCGCGACGGCCGGCAGCACCGGATCGGCGAACCACCAGGCGACCAGCAGCGCCGCCACCCACAGCACCAGATGGTTCGGGTAGATCTTGGCGACCCGTCGCCGCCAGAACGTCCGCCGGGAGTCCCCCGGTCGGGCCGACCAGACCAGCACGAAGCCACTGAGCACGAAGAAGAACTGCACCCCGGACAGGCCGAGGGTGAACAACGCGTCGACGACGGCCTTGTAGTCCGGCTCGGCGATGATCCGCATGGTGCCCGCGTGGAAGCCGAAGACCAGCAACGCGGCGATCCAGCGCAGCCCGGTCAGGGAGGGCAGCCGGGCGGCGGGTGCGGACCGGACCGTCGGTGCGTCGGTGGTGCTCGTCATGCCGGTCTCCTGACACTCCGCAGGGTCACCAGCACGTACGTCTCCTCCCCGGCGCGGCGTCGGACGGCGCGACGGCGACGCCCACGACGACCCGGCAGGGCCGCACCGAGGCACCCTACCGGGTCACTCCCGGGTGAACCGGACGGCCGTCGTTAACCTTCCGCTCGGCGGGAGTTCAGGGACTCCACCTTCGTCGGCCACGTCAGGTTCCGGGGCCGGCCACCCGGGTCGTCGAAGGTGGCGACGTGGTCAATGAGCCGACGCACGCACCGCTGCTGAGCATCGTCGTGCCCGTGTACGGCGTCGAGGCGTACCTGTACCAGTGCCTCGAGTCGATCCGGGCCGACATCCCCGCGGGTGAGTCGGACGCGGTCGAGCTGATTGCCGTCGACGACGCCTCGCCGGACGGCTGCGGCGCGATGCTGCGCTCGTACGCCGGCCGCGACGGGGTGCGCGTCGTCCACCTGAGCAGCAACGTGGGTCTGGGGCTGGCCCGCAACGCCGGCCTCGACGTGGCCACCGGCCGGTACGTCTGGTTCGTCGACAGCGACGACTGGCTGCCGCCGGGCACCATCGCGGCGGTGCTGGACCGGCTGCGCCAGCACCAGCCCGACGTGCTGATGCTGGACCACCTGCGGGTGCACGAGGACGGCCGGCGCGAGGTCGACGCGAGCAGTCACCTGCTGCGCGGGGTGCCGGGTGTGGCCCGGCTGGCCGACCAGCCACAGCTGCTGCGGGTGCAGCACACCGCGTGGAACAAGGTGGTCCGCCGGGCCTTCCTCGACGAGCTGGAGCTACGGTTCTTCCCCGGCTGGTACGAGGACATCCCGTTCAGCCATCCGCTGCTCATCGGCGCGGAGAAGATCTCCGTGCTGGACCGGGTCTGCTACCTGTACCGGCAGGGCCGCCAGGGCGCGATCACCTCCACCCGCAGTGGCCGGCACTTCGACGCGTTCGGCCAGTACGAGCGGTTGATGGACTGGGTCGCCCGGAGGCACCCCGACGAGCAGTTGCAGGCCGAACTGTTCCAACTGATGATCAGCCACTATCTGGTGGTGGTCGGCAACGACGACCGGCTGTACCCGCACCTGCGGCGGGCGTTCTTCCACCGGGTCGCCGAGCACTACCGCCGCTACCTGCCCGCCGGCGGCTACCCGATGCCGTCCGGCGTGACCGGGCTCAAGCACCGGCTGGTCGGGCGCGGTGACTGGCTGGCGTACTCGGCGCTGCGCCAGGCGCACCGGGTCGCGGGCCGGCTGCGCCGCCCCGGCGCGGCGGGAGCCACCGACGGCGCCACCGACGAGGACCCGAACCGACCCGACGCCGCGACGACGCGGGACACCAAATCCGCCGTGGCGACCGACCGGCCCGACGCGTTGGCCGGGGGCCGCCTGTCGTGACCGTCGATGTCGCACACCACGCCGGGCGCCGGGTCGGCTCCCGGCGCCGCAGTTTTCCAGGTCGTCCACCCGTCGGGGGGACGATGACAGCACCACCGCACCCCGGTGCGGACGTACCTGAGCAGAGGTCGGAATGACGGCGACAATCAAGATCGGACCGCACGCGGTCGGTGCCGGGGAGCGACCCTTCGTGGTTGCCGAGATGTCCGGCAACCACAACGGCGACCTGGGGCGGGCGCTGGCCATCGTCGACGCGGTGGCCGAGAGCGGGGCGCACGCGCTCAAGCTCCAGACGTACCGGCCGGACACGATCACGATCGACGTCGACACCCCGGCGTTTCGCATCTCCAGCGGGCACGCGCTGTGGGGCGGCGAGAACCTGTACCGCCTCTACGAGCGGGCGCACACCCCGTACGAGTGGCACGCCCCGATCTTCGAGCGGGCGCGCGAGCGGGGTCTGACCGTCTTCTCGTCACCGTTCGACGCGACGGCCGTGGAGCTGCTGGAGTCGATGGACGCGCCCGCGTACAAGATCGCGTCGTCGGAGCTGGTCGACCTGCCGCTGATCCGGTTGGTCGCCAGCACCGGCAAGCCGATGGTGATCTCCACCGGGATGGCGACGGTCGCCGAGATCGACGCCGCGGTGCGGACCGCCCGCGACGGCGGCGCGGCGGGCATCGTGCTGCTGGCCTGCACCGCGTCCTACCCGGCGCCGCCCGCCGACAGCAACCTGCGCCGGCTGCCGGTGCTGGCCGGTGCCTTCGACGTGGCGGTCGGCCTCTCCGACCACACGCCCGGCATCGGTGTGGCGGTCGCCTCGGTGGCGCTGGGCGCCTGCTTCATCGAGAAGCACGTGACGCTGGACCGCGCCGACGGCGGCGTGGACTCGGATTTCTCGCTGAACCCGGCCGAGCTGACGGCGCTGGTCGCCGAGTCCGGCCGCGCGTACGCCGCACTGGGTGGCACCGCGATCGGCCCCACCCCGGCCGAGCGGGAGGGGCTGCGGTTCCGCCGTTCGCTGTTCGTGGTCGAGGACGTGCGGGCCGGCGACCCGGTGACCGCGCGGAACGTCCGGTCGATCCGACCGGCCGGCGGGCTGCCCCCGGTGGAGATCGACCGGGTCCTGGGCCGCACCTTCACCACCGACGTCCCCCGCGGCACCCCGCTGAGCTGGAACCTGATCTAACCCCCGCCCCGCCCCGCCCCGCCCCGCCCCGCCCCCGCCGATCATGGAGTTGTGGTGGGCACTTTAACCCTGGTTATCCGCTATGCCGGCCACCACAACTCCATGATCGACTGAGCCGGGGCCACTAGCGGCAGGACGAAGCCGCGCGGGGCGAGCGTGGGGGCGTAGACCCTGCGGTGATCTTGCAGTTACTGCCCGGGTAGAAGGTGCGTAAGTCGCGAATCGTCCGCAAGTGCCAGATCGTGGAGTGGGGGCGCCGGGGCGAAGCCGACGGTGACGATCAGGTCGGCCAGCCGTAGCGTGCGCCAGATCGCCGCGCCGTCGGACGGCGTTCCCAGACCGAAGCGACGCCACCAGGCGACCACCGGCAAATCGGCCAGCTTGCAGCAGCACTCGGCCCGGGTCCATCGGGCCCAGAAGTCCGTGGCGCCGAAGCGGCGGGCCAGCGCCGGGGGCACCGGGGCGTCGGCCCGCTCCGCGTCGATCGCCACCCGCCAGCCGGGGGCCGGCGGCCCGTACCAGCCGACGCAGCGTCCGTCGTCGAGGTAGCTGCGGGTCACCGCGTCGGCCAGCACGGCCGGGGCACCGATGCGCAGGTGCTGCTCGGCTGCGGCCAGCAGTCCTGGCACCGGGCGCGGCGCGCCAGCGCCGCCCGCCCGCAACGGCAGGGCCGCCACGGCCGCCTCCGGCGGCAACGCCGGCGCAGCGGCTTCCGGCCACAGGTCCGGCGCTGCCGCCGCCGTCGGCGTGGGCCGCAGGTCAGATGGAGGCGGCACCGTCCACCACGATGACCTGGCCGTTGATGTTGGTGTGCTCGCGCAGCAGCATCCGTACCACGGGTACGACCTCCACCGGCTCGGTCAGGTGACCGGTCGGGGTGCGGCGCACGATCTGGTCGAGCTGGGTCGGGCCGAGCACCGCGGACATCTCCGAGGCGAAGAAGCCGGGGGCGACCGCGTTGACCAGCATCCGGCCACCCAGCTCCCGGGCGAGCGAGCGGGTGGCGGCGTCCATGCCGCCCTTGGTGGCCGAGTACGCGACGAGGCCCGGGAAGCCACGTTGGGCGCAGATCGAGGTGATGTTGACGATCCGCCCGCGGAGCCCCTTGCCGAGCATCCGGCGGACGACCAGCCGGGTCAGTTGCAGGGGCGCGGTCAGGTTGGTCTCGATGATCCGGGCGATGTCGTCGGTGGCGGTGTGTACGTGCAGCGAGTCCTGCCCGATGGCGGCGTTGTTGACGAGGCCGTCGATCGGGCCGAGGCGCTGCTCCACCTCGCGGACGAAGCCCTGCGCGGCGCGCAGGTCGGTGACGTCCACCGAGCCGACGTGCACCCGGTCGGGGTGTTCGGCGGCGAGCTTCGTCAACTCCGGGGTGACGGTACGGGCGAACGCGGCGACCCGTACGCCCGCGTCGAGCAGGTCGGTGACGATGGCCAGGCCCAGCCCTCGTGAGCCTCCGGAGACGAGGACGACGGAGCTGGGGGGTACGAGCTGGGTGTCGGCGGGGTCAGACATCGCTCTTCAGGGTCTCCTTGACGGGGATCTCGGTCAGCACACGGATCCGGCGGGGCACGGCGTGTTCGGGTAGCCGGTCGGCGCACCAGCGCATCAGCGCGGCCTCGTCCGGCACGCCGGCGCCGTCGGCGGGGGCGAGCACCACCTCGGCGACGACCATCCGGCCGAGCACCGGGGCGCGTCGGCCGGTGACCCGGGCCCAGGCCACCGCGGGATGCCCGGTCAGCACGCCACGCACCACACCGGCGGAGACCTTGCTGCCGCCGACGTTGATCTCGTCGGAGTCCAGCCGGCCGGTGATCAGCACCCGGTCGTCGACGACCTGCACCCGGTCCCCGGTGCGGACCGGGCCGGCCAGCCCGGCGCCGTGGTACGGGGAGGTGATCACCAGCTCGTCGTCGTGGACGGAGAGCGTCGGCCGCCCGGCGGTTTCCCGG
Source organism: Micromonospora sp. WMMD710 (assembly GCF_029626045.1). NCBI lineage: Bacteria > Bacillati > Actinomycetota > Actinomycetes > Micromonosporales > Micromonosporaceae > Micromonospora > Micromonospora sp. WMMD710. Next base: position 2,999,976 of record NZ_JARUBD010000001.1, read on the forward strand.
TCGAGCCAGTCGACCGGGAACCCGGCCCGCCCGTCGTGCACCACAATGGACGCCCCCACCTCGGAGGACGCGTAGATCCAGGAGATCCGGGCGGCAGGGAGGATGTCCCGCAGCTGGTCGAGGATCGCCTGGTCCACCGGCTCCCCGCCGAGGGTGATCTGGCGCAGCGGCACCCGGGCGAGGGCGGCGGCGTCCCGGTAGAGGGTGCGGCGCCAGAAGGTCGGCGTACCGGAGGCGGCGTCGACCCCGTGCGCGGCGGCGAGGGCCGGCCAGTCGTCCAGCTCGTCCGGCTCGACCACCACCAGGTGTTGCCCGGGCTGGGTCAGCGACAGGGTGACCACCTGCCACCAGGCGTACGTGCCGGGGGCGTAGGGGCACAGCCAGGTCCGCTCGGGCTGGTCGGCCCGTACCGTGGTCAGCGTGTCGAGGGTGTGCCCGACCCGCTTGGGACGGCCGGTCGAGCCCGACGTCAGAAGCCACAGCCGGCCGGGGTCGGCGTCGCGTGCTCGGGCCGGCGCGCTCGGGTGTGCCCCGTCGTCGTCGACGACGGTGACCGAGAATCCGGCCTCGGACAGCTCGGCGCGCATCGCCTCGTCCACCCGGCTCGCGGTGCTGAGCAGCAGCTCGGTGCCGTGCACGGCGTGCTGCCGCGCGGCGGCGAGCGCGTGCACGGCGGCCTGCGCCAGCACCGCCGCCGGGTCGGGCAGGGCCGGCCTCGGCAGCGTCCGCCAGGTCAGCGCGGCACCGCCGACGACGACCCGGTTGTCGACGCCGGCCGGCTCGGGGTGCGCGGCGGTGGCGGGGTCGGGGGTCGCGACGGTCACTGGTGTTGAAGCTCGACGAGGAAGTCGAGGACGTCACCGACGGTGGCGATGCGGCGCAGGCCGGGGGCGTCGAAGTTGAGTTCCTCCCCCGTCTCGTCCTCGACCCGCAGGGCCAGCTCGGAGAAGTCCAGCGAGCGGAAGCCGATCTCCCGCAGCTGCGCCGCGTCGTCGGCGGGCAGCTCCTTGTCCTGGTTCTTCAGCACCTGAGCCATGAGGTCGCGGATCTGCGCGCGACTCAATTCGTTCATGCGCCGGAGTCTACAACCCAACGAATGCATATCTGATTTCCCGGTGCGTCCGGGTAAGGTTCCCGGACCAGGTGTTAACAGCTTGAAAGCGAGAGGCACGTGCTGCGCGGAGCAACGGCGGACGACGTTCACCTGATGTTGTCCTGGCGTAATCAGGAAACCAACCGTCAGGTCAGCAAGAACAGCCACGAGATCAGCGCCGAGGAGCACGCCCGGTGGTGGGCGGCGGTCCGCGACGACCCGTCGCGGCGGGTGCTGGTGTACGTCCGCGACGACCGTCCCTGCGGTGTGGTCACCTTCTTCGACCTGCGGCTGGACGGTCCGCGGACCGGTGCCTGGGGCTTCTATCTGGACGCCGACGGGCTGGCCGAGCGGGGCGAGACGCTGCCCGCCTGGCTGGGCATCATGCGGGAGGCCGTCGAGTACGCGTTCGACGGGCTGCACCTGGATCGGCTCGACGGCGAGGTGTTGGAGCACAACACCGTCGTACGGCAGATGAACCGGCGTTTCCGTTTTGTCGAAGGCACCGGCCGCCGAGAGTTGTCCGACGGCCGGGAAATCACCGTCATCCCCATTTCCCTCGCCCAGGCCGACCGCCGGCGGCGATGATTACCGGACACATTCGCGTCATGGCCCGACGCCATTAACCACGAATGTGTCCGGTGGACATCAACCGTTCACCAGGGGTCGAGTGGGTCAGGCCCGCCGCCAGGCCGCCCAGTGCTGGCGCTCATTGCCGCCGAGCCGGACGAAGCCGTACTTCGCGCCGTCCCAGTCGTCGGGTTGGCCGGGCGCCCAGCGGGCGAACACCACCTGCGCCGCGGCCGGCGGCTGCTCGCGGAACCACCGCACGTCGGTCCACGTCACCTGGTGGCTGAGGTTGAACCGCTGAATGTAGTGCACGCCGGTGGAGGCCCACACCCGCTCACCGGGGCGTACCCCGACGTCGGCGACCCGGGGGGTGGGCGCGGTGCTCGCCACCATCGGGCGGACGAGGCGCTGGTCGATCACCTGCATGGTGACGAGGTTGACCACCACGAGGGCACCGAGGATCGGCAGTCGCAGGCGGGGCACCTGGACCACGGCGACGAGCAGCAGGCAGCCGGCGATGCCGATCAGCGACCCGACGACCGGCCGCATCTCCCGCCAACCGCCGGTGAGTGCCATCAGGTCCGGAGCGCCGAAACCGCCGTAGCGCAGCGAGTGTCCCCGGCTGGCCACGTACGCGAGTCGGGCCGCGACCAGCGCGCCGCCGGCGACCAGCAGGGCGACCGCGACGGCCGCGCGGCGCAGCACCACGCGGCGTCCCGCGGTGAGCAGCACCCCGAGCCCGACGAGCATCCAGAACGGCGCGAGCATCTGCACGTAGCGCCCGTAGATCGCGTCCAACGGCTTGCCGGTGATGCCGGCCAGGATCACCGAGGCACCGCTGGCGACGCCCACGCTCGCGACCAGCGCGACGCCCATCGTCCAGCGGGTCGCGTCGCCGTGCCGGGGACGCCACAGCTCCCGGACGGCGGCGGCCCAGGCCACGCCGGCCATCCCGAACGTGATCACGACGAGGTACCAGAGTTGGGTGGTGACCGCCGCGCCGACCCGGACCACACCCTGCGCGGACGCGACGGCGTCGACCACGCTGCCGCCCGGGGTGCTGCCGAGCAGGTAGACCTTGTCCCCGAGCAGCCGGATGCCGGCCTCGTTGACCAGCGCCAGGGCCAGCACCGGCAGCAGCGCCGCGAGCACCCCGGCGGGCGTGATCCGGCGGCGGACGAGCAGCAGCAGGACCAGACCGGCGTGGATCCCGACGATCACCAGGCCGCGGGAGTGCAGGAGGTGGAAGGCGCCGACGAACACCCCGACGGTGGCCGCGGCGAGCGGGCCGGGTCGCTCGATCCAGCGGTGCACGGCGAGCAGCCAGGCCACCACCAGCGGCGCCATCACCGTATCGATCATGGCGACGCCGGCGTAGAACGCGGTGGCCGGCAGGGTCGCGGCCACCACCGCCGCGAGCAGGGCGTACGAGCGGCGCAGCCGGAGCAGTCGCCGGCCCAGCAGGTACGCCAGGGGCAGCAGCGTCGAGTTCACCAGCGCGTTGATCAGCTGGACCAGCCGGTAGCTGTCGCCGAAGTCCCGGTCGCCGAGGAACGCCGGCGAGATCAGCATCGGGTAGCCGACCCGGCGCAGCAGGTCGTTCTCGCTGCTGAACCCGCCCGGCCCGCCGGCGAGGGCGCGGGCGGTGTTGAGGTAGCTGTCCTCGTCGGTGTGGGCGATCGGCAGCACGATGTGTCGGGACAGCCACATCCGCCAGGCGACGCTGAGCACCCACCCGACGAGCAGGAGCAGGGGCACGAGCCAGCGCCGCGCGGGTGCGGCGGGCGGCGTACCGGCCGGGGCCGCCGGCCGTTCCATCACGTCGCTGCCGGATGCCATCAACGCCTCCTGAGTTCGCCGGCCGGGCCGGGTCCGTGCGGGCCGGATGGCGTACGTGCCGGCCGGTGACGCTCGGGGGTGAACCGTTCGCGCCGAGCCGGCGCGGATGTCGGGTGGACGCGGTAACCAGTGGCTCGCGGGGGCGGCCGGGTCGCTCGCGCGGCCACTGTAACGGCCGGATCCGGCCTGGTCAGCCCGCTTCACGCGCGGTCGTAAGTGTTCGCCTGCGCGGTGTCCGGCATTCACGGGAGCAGCGGTCGCGGTTAACCCGCGAGCGCCGGGGCGTTAACCCGCCATGGCTAGCGTGTCACCCCGGTCGGCCGGCCGAGGGCCGCCCGAACATCCACGATCACGGGAGCACCAAATTGAGTGAGTTGAATGGATCGTCCATTCTGATCACCGGGGGAACGGGTTCCTTCGGCAGGACCTTCCTCCGGCACATCCTCAACGAGGCTGACCCCGCCCGGGTGGTGGTCTTCTCCCGCGACGAGCTCAAGCAGTACGAGCTGCGCCAGCAGCTCGGCGACGACCCGCGGCTGCGCTGGTTCATCGGCGACATCCGCGACCGGCACCGCCTGACCCGTGCCATGCACGGCGTGGACCACGTGGTGCACGCGGCCGCCCTGAAGCAGGTGGACACCGCGGAGTACAACCCCTCCGAGTTCATCGCCACCAACATCACCGGCTCGCAGCACGTCGTCGACGCCGCGATCGAGGCCGGTGTCAAGAAGGTCATCGCGCTGTCGACCGACAAGGCGTCCAGCCCGATCAACCTCTACGGCGCGACGAAGCTGGTCGGCGACAAGCTGTTCGTCTCGGCCAACCACTACGCCGCCCACCACCCGACCCGGTTCGCGGTGGTCCGCTACGGCAACGTGGTCGGCAGCCGCGGCTCGGTGGTGCCGCTGTTCCACCGGCTGGCCGCCGAGGGCAAGAGCCTGCCGATCACCGACAAGCGGATGACCCGGTTCTGGATCACGCTGGAGCAGGCCGTCCAGTTCGTGATGGACTCGTTCGACCAGATGCAGGGCGGCGAGCTGTTCGTGCCGCGCATCCCGAGCATGCGCATCCTCGACCTGGTCGAGGCCGTCGCGCCGGACGCCACCACCCACGAGATCGGCATCCGGCCCGGCGAGAAGCTGCACGAGGAGATGATCGCGCCGGACGACAGCCGCCGGACGCTGCGCGCCAAGGACCGCTACATCGTGCAGCCGACCATCGCCGGCTGGGGCTACCAGCCGCCGGTCGACTGCGAGCCGGTGCCGGACGGCTTCGCCTACCAGTCGGACACCAACGACGAGTGGCTCAGCGTCGAGCAGCTGCGCGACATGCTCGGCCTCACCGCATGACGGGGATGCTCCCGTACGGCCGGCAGTCGGTTACCGAGGACGACATCGCGGCCGTCGCCGACGTGCTGCGCGGCGACTGGCTCACCACCGGGCCGCAGGTGGACGCCTTCGAGGCCGAACTCGCCGAGTGGACCGGCGGGGTCGGTGTCGCCAGCGTCTCCAACGGCACCGCGGCGCTGCACGTGGCGTACGCGGCGGCCGGGGTGGGGCCGGGCGACGAGGTGGTCGTACCGCCGATGACGTTTGTGGCGACCGCGAGCAGCGCGGTCGCCCTCGGCGCGAAGATCGTGTTCGCGGACGTCGACGACGAGACCTTCTGCCTCGATCCCGCCGCGGTCGCCGACGCCGTGACCTCCCGGACCAGGGTCGTCTCCGCGGTCGACTACGCCGGGCACCCCGCCGACTACGACGCCCTGCGCAAGTCGATGGTGGGCAGCGACGCGCTGCTGCTCGCCGACGCGGCGCACTCGATCGGCGGGACGTACCACGGTCGGCCGGTGGGCTCGCTCGCCGACCTGACCACGTTCTCGTTCTTCCCCACGAAGAACCTGACCACCGCCGAGGGCGGCGCCGTCGCCACGCTGGACCCGCGGATCCTCAAGCGGGCCCGCCGGTTCCGCGGCGTCGGCGTGGTCCGGGAGCGCGACGACCTGCGCTTCGGCGACGAGGGTGGCTGGTACTACGAGGTGCCCGAGTTCGGGCTGAACTACCGGCTGCCGGACGTGCTCTGCGCGCTGGGCCGCAGCCAGCTGCGCCGGCTCACCGAGTTCAAGGCGCGCCGGGCCGCCCTGGTCGCCCGCTACGACGAGGCACTGGCCGACCTGGACGGTGTCCTGCGGCCCACCCGCCGGTCGTGGGCCGACCCGGCGTGGCACCTCTACCCGATCCGGGTGCTCGACGGCCGTCGCCGCGAGGTGTACGACCGGATGCGCGCCGCCGGCATCGGTGTGCAGGTCAACTACGTCCCGGTGCACTGGCACCCGGCGTTCGCCGACCTGGGCTACCGGCGCGGATCCTGTCCGGTGGCCGAGTCGTTCTACGAGCAGCAGCTGTCGCTGCCGCTCTACCCGGGTCTCCGCGACGCCGACCAGGACCGCGTCATCGACGCGCTGACGGCCGCCCTGCGAGCCGGCTCGGTGCGTTCCGCCGCCTGATGGGAACCTGATGCACCACGCGAACCACTTCTACGGTCACGCGCACGTGCTGGCCCGCTACGCCGGCCTCGGCGACCGGCATCCACCGCGGATCAACGGGTACGTGCAGCACGGCTGGAACATCGGTGACGGCCTGGCCCCCGGGCACCCGTACGCCGATCGCACCCCGAGCCTGCTCTGGTCGGAGCAGACCCGCCGACGGGCCTGGTCGGTGGGGCGGCGCAACGTGGTCGTCATCGGCGCCCCGTTCGTCTACCTGCTGGCCATGCGACCCGAGGATCCGCCGGCCGAGGAACGTGAGGGCACCATCTGGTACCCGTTCCACGGCTGGGAGGGCCAGCACGTCAAGGGCGACCACCGCAGGTTGATCGCCCTGATCCGGGACACCGAGCCCGGCCCGGTCACGGTGTGCCTGTACTGGCACGAGTACGGCATGCGCAACGTCCGCCGACTGTACGAGCGCGCCGGCTTCCGGGTGATCTGCCACGGGTACCGGGGGCACTGGTGGAAGGACACCGACCCGGAGTTCCTCGACAAGCAGTTGACCGAGCTGCGCCGCCACCGCCGGGTAGCATCCAACCGGCTGACCAGCGCGATCTTCTACGGCATCGCGGCGGGCTGTGAGCCGGCGGTGTACGGCGACCCGATGGTCCTGTCCAACGAGGACCCGACCTTCGGCGGGACCGCGCGGATCCGGCGACAGTGGCCGCAACTGCACGGCACCGCGGTCGATCTGCCCACCGCGGTCGAGATAGCCCGCGCCGAACTGGGCACCGACCACCGCTGCTCGCCGGCCGAACTGCGCGAGCTGCTCGGTTGGGCGCACCTCCAGGAGGAAGAGGAAGACCGTGACGACTGAGACGGCACCCGCCGGCCGGATCACCCTGCCGGGCGGCGAGATGCTGGCCTGGTCCGACCTGCCGCGCGAACGGCTGGCCGACGGTGGCCCCCTCGCCACGCTGGCGGCCCGGATCGTGCCGCCCGGTGCCCGCGTCCTGCTGGCCGGGCCGCACGACCCGGCGCTGCTCGACCGGCTCGCCCACGCCGAGGTGACCTGCCTGCTGCGCAGCCACCCGGACGCGGTGGCGCTGGCCCCGCGCGCCGCCCGCGTGGTGGTGGGCGGCCCGGCCGGGCTGCCCACCGACGAGACGTACGACGTGGTGATCGCCGGCGCCGGACTCGACCCGATCGAGTCGGTGGAGGGCACCCGGCTCAGCTGGGACGGCGTGCTGGCGCGACTGGTCGCCGCGCTCCGGCCGGGCGGCGCGCTGCTGCTGCGCCTGGACAACCCGCTCGGGCTGCACCGCCTCGTCTCCACCACCCCCTGGTACGCCGACCGGGACGACTCCGCCTGGGTGATCGGTGGAGTGCTGGACGGTGCCCACCCGGCCAACCGCGACCAGCTCCGCGAACGGCTCAGCGGCGTCGGGTTGCTGCCGGGCACCTGCTGGGCCGCGTACCCCGACGCCGGCACCGCGACGGCGCTGCTCGACGCCGACCAGCTCGACCGCGGTGCCGCTGCCGGTCTGTTCGACGCGGTGCTGCACGGCGCCTGCGCCGGCGGCTTCACCGGCGCCCCGGTGCTCCAGGACCCGGCCCGGCTGGCGGTGGACGCCCTGCACGCCGGACGCGCCGCCGACCTCGCGCCGGGCTGGCTGATGCTCGCCCACCGGCCCGGGACGCCCGCGCCGGCACCCACCGGGGACCTGCCGGTGGCACTGGCGCAGACCGAGCAGCCCGGGATCGGTGTGCTGGAGGTGCTCGACGGCCCGTCGGGCTGGCGCTGGGGGCTCATCCCGGCCACCGGCGCGGGCCTGCCGGCCGCGCCGAACGCCCGCCGCCCGGCCGCGTACCGGGACGCGGGCGCGCTGAGCGGGCCGGTGCCGGCCGGGCGACTGCTGCGTACCCTGTTGCTCGACGCGGCCCTGCGCCGCGACCTGGCGACCCTGCGCACGCTCCTGCGGGGGTACGCGGACTGGCTCGCCGGGCATAGCGACGCCGACGGACGGGTCCTCGGGGCGACCGCGGTGGCGAGCACCGACAACGTGGTCGTCGACGGTGCGCGGTACACCGTGCTCGACCCGAGTTGGCGGGCCACCGGCTCGATTCCCGCCGACGTGGTGCTGGCCCGTGGCCTGTGGCGCTTCGCGGCGGGCCTGCTCACCGGCGGGTACGCCCACCCGTGGTCGTCCACCCTCGACGTGGCGGGCCTGACCGTGGTGCTCGGCGGCCTCGCCGGGCGCGACCTGGACCGCGCGACCGTCGCCGCGGCCGTGGACGCCGAGGCGGAGATCACCGCGGCGCTGCACGAGCTCGACATCGACGGCCGGGCCACCCTCGCCACCCGGCTGCACGCCGTCGAGCCGACCGACCCGCCGGTCGGCGCGCACAGCTACCAGCAGTTGCGGGAGGCGTGGCTGCGCCAGCGCGAGGAACTCAGCCGGCTCGCCGCGCTGACCGCCTGGACCGAGGAGCTGCTGACCTCCCGGGAGCGGGCCCTGCGCCGGGCCGAGACGACGATCGGCCTGCTCAGCGGGTCGCTCAGCTACCGGGTCGGCCGGCTCGCCATCACGCCGGCCCGGCTCGCCAAGCGGGGTGCCCGCGCCGCCAAGCGCCGGGCCCGCACGGTGCTCGCCCCGAAGCAGGAGGAGCAGCAATGACCGGCGTACCGGTGCCCGGGTCACGGATCGTCGGGATCGTGCAGGCCCGGATGGGATCGTCACGGCTGCCCGGCAAGGTGCTCCGCCCGCTCGCCGGACGGTCCGTGCTGGGCCGGGTGGTGCGTGCCGCCCGGGACAGCGGCGTCCTCGCCGACCTGGTGGTCGCCACCAGCACCGACCCGGTCGACGACGCGGTCGTGACCGAATGCGAACGGCTCGACGTGCCGTGTCACCGCGGGCCGGTCGACGACGTCCTGGACCGCTTCGTGGGCGCCCTCGCCGCCCACCCGGGCGACGCGGTCATGCGGTTCACCGCCGACTGCCCCCTGCTCGACCCGGAGATCATCACGCTGGTCGCCTCCGTCTACCGGGCGGTGCCCGGACTGGACTACGCGAGCACGTCGATCGCCCGGACGCTGCCCCGAGGGCTGGACGTCGAGATCATCCGCGCGGAGGCGCTGCGTACCCTCGACCGGCTCGCCACCGGTCACCACCGGGTGCACGTGACCTCGTACGCGTACACCCACCCCGATCTGTTCCGGGTGCTCGGCGTGACGCTCACCCCGGACCGTTCGGCGCTGCGGCTGACCCTCGACACCGACCAGGACTGGGCGCTGGTGAGCGCCGTCGTGGACCACTTCGGCGACGTCAGCGTGCCGCTGGCCAAGCTCGCCGACTGGCTGGACGGGCAGCCCCGGCTGCGCGCGCTCAACGCCGACGTCCGCCAGAAGCAGCTGGAGGAGTCCTGAGCACACTGCGGGTCGGGGTGCGCTGCGACGCCGGGCCGCGGCGCGGCGTCGGCCACCTCGTACGCTGCCTGGCCCTCGCCGAGGAGTTCCAGGCCCGGGGTGCCCACGTCGCGGTGTTCGGCACCGTCGAACGGCTCGACTGGGCGCTCGCCGAACTCGCCGCGCGCGGCATCGGACTGCACCCCGGCCCCGACTCGCCGGCCGAGCTGGTCGAGACCGCCCAACGACACGACCTGGACGTGATGGTCCTCGACTCCTACGAGCTGGACCCGGCCGGAGCGGGCGCACTACGGGCCGCCGGCGTGCTCACCCTCGCGATCATCGACGGGGACAGCCGGGGCCAGGACGCCGACCTCTACCTCGACCAGAACTTCGGTGCACGGCACCCGGAGCTGCCCGGACGGCTGCTCGCCGGCAGCGCGTACGCCCTGCTGCGCGACTCGGTGATCACCGCCCGGCCGCCGGCGCCCCCGACCGCCACGGCCGTCGGCCGGCCCCGCGTGCTGGCCATCTTTGGCGGCACCGACGCCGTCGGTGCGGCCCCGGTGCTCACCCGGGTGCTGGTCGCCGCCGGCCATCCGATGGACCTCACGGTCGTCGTCGGTCGACCCGAGATCGAGGCCGAGCTGGAGGAGATCACTCCCGGACGCGGGCAGATCATCCGGCCCGTCCCGCCCACCGGCTCGCTGCCGACCCTGATCACCGGGGCCGACCTGGTGATCAGCGCCGCCGGCACCTCCACCTGGGAACTGTGCTGCCTCGGCGCACCCGCCGCCCTGGTCTGCGTGGTCGACAACCAGCGCGAGTCATACGACCGGGTGATCCGCCACGGCCTCGCCGCCGGCCTCGGTGAGCTGCCGGAGCTGACCGCCGCCGGCGTCGCCGGTCGGGCGGCCCGCGCGACCGCGGCGCGGATCCTGAACGGGCTGCTCAGCTCACCGCAGCGGCGCACCGCGCTGGCCGCGCGGGCCTGGTCCACCGTCGACGGGCAGGGCCGGGGCCGGGTCGTGGACGCGGTGTTCGACGCCGTACGCGCCACCGACCCGTCGATTGGCACGGGTGTACGAACTTCCTGCTAGGGTGGCCGCATGACGCAGGTCGCCTACCAGCCGTCGATGCTCGACCTGGCCGACGCCGGGCCGACCCTGGGGCCACTGCCCGGCCAGATCCGCCGGCACCAGCTCAGCCGGGGCGCCTGGGTCGACCACCTCCCCGGCTGGGTGCGCGGCTCCGACACGGTCCTCGACACCCTGCTCACCGAGGTGCCCTGGCGCGCCGAACGACGCACCATGTACGACAGCGAGGTCGACGTGCCCCGCCTGCTCTGCTGGTACGGCGCCGACCGCCAGCTCCCCCACCCCGTGCTCACCGAGGCACGCGCGACGCTGACCCGGCACTACGCCCCCGAGCTGGGCGAACCCTTCGTCACCGCCGGCCTGTGCCTCTACCGGTCCGGGCGCGACAGCGTGGCCTGGCACGGCGACACCATCGGCCGGTCGGCGCACACCGACACCATCGTCGCGATCGTCTCCTTCGGCGCACCCCGACCACTGCTGCTGCGCCCACGCGGGGGCGGCGAGAGCCTGCGCTTCCCGGTGGGCCACGGCGACCTGATCGTGATGGGCGGCTCCTGCCAACGCACCTGGGAACATGCCGTCCCCAAGACCACGCGCCCGGTAGGCCCGAGGGTGAGCGTCCAGTTCCGCCCCATCAACGTCGCCTAGCGCCGCGTCCACCTGGTCGAGCGCCTCGGGCGGAATGCCGGTCGCCCCGTGCCCCAGCAGCACCACGGTGCGGCCCCGAGCGGCGGGCAGATCACCGACAAGATCCGCCCAACTTCAGGGAAAGTGCTGCCTGCGGCATCCCGCAAGCAGCAACTTCCCCGAAGTTGCGCGGATCTTGGGGCCGGGCGCGCGCCGGGCACGCCGGGGGGTCAGTCGCGTTCGATGACGTGGCCGACCACCGTCGGGCCGAGCATCACCGCGAAGCCGGAGCCGTCGCGGCGCGGGTCCGCCGCGGGCAGCTCCACCGGGTCGCCGGTGCCGGTCGCGCCGACCGGGCGCGGCCCCACCCAGGCGACCGCCACGTCCGTCTCACCCTTGAGGAACCGGTGCGCGCGCACGCCGCCGGTCGCCCGACCCTTCGAGGGGTACGCCTTGAAGGGCGTCACCTTCACCGTCGCTCCGGTCGAGGTGACCACCATCGGCTCGCCGTGACCCGGGTCGTCGGTGCGCACCGCGCCGAAGAACACGACGTGCGCTCCGACCGGCAGGTTGATGCCGGCCATGCCGCCGCCCTTGAGGCCCTGAGGGCGGACCAGCCCGGCGGGGAACCGCAACAGCGACGCCTCCGAGGACACGAACGTCAACGTCTCGGCACCGTCGGTCAGCCAGGTCGCCCCGACCACCTCGTCACCGTCGCGCAGGCCGATCACCTCAAACTCGTCGGAACGCACCGGCCACTCCGGCGAACAGATCTTGACCACGCCCTGCCGGGTGCCCAACGCCAGCCCCGGCGAGCCCTCCGCCGGCCCGCCGAGCGGGGCCAGACCGACCACGGTCTCCCCCGCCTCCAACGGCACCAGCTCGGCGGCCGACATGCCTCCGCGCAACGACACCGTGCCGGCCTGCTCGGGCAGCACCGGCAGCGGCAGGACGTCGACCTTGAACGCCCGGCCGGCGCTGGTCAGCAGCAGCACCCGACCACGGGCGGTGGAGTGCACGATCGCGCGTACCGTGTCGTGTTTGACCCGGCCGTTGCGCCGGCGCCCCTCGGCGCTCTCCTCCGACTCGGCCGCGGTCCGGGCGACCAGGCCGGTCGCGGAGAGGATCACCTGGCACGGGTCGTCGGCCACCTCCAGCGGGCCGGCCGGCGCGGACGCGGCCAGCACCTCCTTCAGGTCACCGTCGACAAGCGTCGTACGCCGCTCGCTGCCGAACTGCTTGCCCACGGCCGCCAGCTCGTCGGAGACCACCTTCCGGAGCACCCGCTCGTCGTCGAGGATCGTGCTCAGCTCGGCGATCTCGGTGCGCAGCCGTTCCTGCTCGGCCTCCAGCTCGATCCGGTCGAACTTGGTCAGCCGGCGCAGCGGTGTGTCCAGGATGTAGGTGGCCTGGATGTCGGAGAGGCCGAACCGACTCATCAGCCCGTCCTTCGCGGCCTGCGCGTCGTCGCTGCCCCGGATCAGCCGGACCACCTCGTCGATGTCCAGCAACGCGATCAGCAGGCCGTCGACCAGGTGCAGCCGCTCCTGCCGCTTGCGGCGGCGGTACGAGGTACGCCGGGTGACCACCTCGTAGCGGTGGGCCAGGAAGACCTCCAGCAGCGCCTTCAACCCGAGGGTGCGCGGCTGCCCGTCCACCAGGACCAGGTTGTTGACGCCGAACGACTGCTCCAGCGGGGTCAGCCGGTACAGGTCGGCGAGCAGCGCCTGCGGGTTGACGCCCACCTTGCACTCGATGACCAGCCGGGTGCCGCTCTCCCGGTCGGTGAGGTCCTTGACGTCCGCGATGCCGGTCAGCCGCTTGGTCTTGGTGACCTCGTTGGTGATCGCGGCGATGACCTTCTCCGCGCCGACGCCGTAGGGCAGCTCGACCACGGTGATCGCCTGGCGGCCCCGGCTGCCCTCGATCGGGCCGATCTCCACCTTGCCGCGCATCCGCACCACGCCGCGCCCGGTCTCGTACGCCCGGCGCACCTCGTCGAGGCCGAGCAGCACCCCACCGGTGGGCAGGTCGGGGCCGGGGACCAACTCCATGAGTTTGTCCAGAGTGGCGTCCGGGTGGTTGATCAGCCAACGGGCCGCCTGCACGACCTCGCCGAGGTTGTGCGGGATCATGTTGGTGGCCATCCCGACCGCGATCCCGGACGCGCCGTTGACCAGCAGGTTGGGGAACGCGGCCGGCAGCACGGTCGGCTGGGTCAGCGACCCGTCGTAGTTGGGCTCGACGTCGACGGTGTCCTCGCCCAGCTCACCGACGAGCAGCATGGCCTCGCGGGACATCCGTGCTTCGGTGTAACGCGAGGCTGCCGGACCATCATCTGGGGAACCAAAATTTCCATGCCCATCGATGAGTGGCACGTTGAGGGAGAAGTCCTGCGCGAGGCGGACCATCGCATCGTAGATCGCCGTGTCGCCGTGCGGATGGTACTTACCCATGCAGTTGTGAACGACATAGCCCTCGGCGACGAACGCGTGCTCGTCACTGCCGACCTGGATGTCGTAAGTGACGTCGGGCGGAACCGCCTCAACCGAGGTGACCCGCAGGAACGAACTGCCGACCAACGCGTCGAGACGAGCAGCGAGCGGTGAGCCGATGCGGCGGAGTTTGTCGATCCAGCCGTCTCGTACCGCCCGCTCCAACTGGAACGATCGGTCCGCGAGCGGGACGCCATTGCGGTCTTCGCCATACCGCACCTTCGGGCCACCGCTCGCCGAGAGCGAGGCACGAAACGCCTGTCCGGCCTGATCCCGGAACCATCCACCGCCCCGATGCGCTGCGGTGAATTCCGCCATCACCGAGGCGTACGGCAACCGGTCATTGCCTTGCTTGCCGCTGTACTGGTAGTCGATGTTCGCAACCCGTTGCAGGCCATCGTGCTTGTAGCCGATCCGCACCCACGGCAGCAGCATCCGCGCGAGGACCGCAGCGTCTCGCCCGGATATGGAGAGCCCGTGAAGAGGGTTTCCATCAGAACGAAGACCGCTGGTCCAGTAGTGCCCGTGCAAACCCAGGTCGGCAAGCATGGCGTAGATCTGCCGGACCAGGAGTTTGCTGGTGCTGACGAAGACCACCTCTCGGAACCGCTTGCGGACGTAGCCGTCACCGTCGAAGAAGCCGGCGAGGAACGGTGCCCACGCTGACCGGTCGCTCATGATGTTGCGTGGTACGTACTTGTCGCGGCTGAGTGGCTCGGTAGCCTCCAACAGCCCTTCGTGCCGGCTGAACGTCAGGATGTGCTGATCACGATGACGGGGATTGGTGGCCTCACGCTTTCCGCGGGAGACGTTCACCCCACTGGCGATAGCCCAGCCGTGAGCGACATCGAGCGGTTCGATGTCACACATGTGGATGCGAACCCGACCGTCCGCCGCACGGTTCCGGTCGACCGGGAAGCCCTCGGCTACCAGCAGCCCGCGCACGTAGTCGTAGACGTCGCCAGGTGGCGTCGACACCTCGCTACGGTGGCTCCCATAGGCCAGCGCAAGGCGTCCCGCGAGATCCCGAGCCTCGGCCCACTGCACCGAGAGGTCGTTCGCGACCACCCGGAAGCGTTGGCCCGGGGTGACGAGCATCGTGTGCCCATTGCTCCAGGTCACTCGAACAAGGTCAGAGGTCGGGTTTCGATACACAGCGGTGACCGGGACCGAAGCGCCCTCACCGTCCAGCACGAGGTCTCCGACCTCGACCTCCTCGATCGGCCGCAGGCCATCAGGCGTGGAGACCAGCGTGCCGGCAACGAAGCAGTCCCCGACAATTCGGGCGGACTTCACGTGCCCGCGATCCGGGCGGTAGCCCTGCTCGTACATCGACCAGAGGATGCGCCGGTGCACGGGCTTGAGGCCGTCGCGGGCGTCGGGCAGGGCACGGGAGTGGATGACCGAGAAGGCGTACTCCAGGTAGGAGTCGGAGACCTCGGTGACCAGCGGATTGTCGAAAACCCGCGCGCCGGCCTGGTCGAACGAGGAGAGATCGACCTTGTTTTCCTTACGGCGTGCCATGACTCAGCTCTCCACTGGAACTGGAACGGGAACGGAACGGGCGCTCATGCGTCGATCGCCTCCCGATCGACCCGGTCGGCGGAGTCGATCAGCCAGTTGCGGCGCGGCTCGACCTTTTCGCCCATCAACAGTTCGAGGATGCGCTCGGCGGCGTCCACGTCGTCGAGGGTGATCCGGCGGACGGCGCGGGTGGCCGGGTTCATCGTGGTGTCCCACAGCTCGTCGGCGTCCATCTCACCGAGACCCTTGAAGCGTGGGATGGGCGTGACGATCTGCTTGCCGGCCTTCTCCAGCTTGCGAACCGTCGTCTCCATCTCGACCTGGGTGTAGGTGTAGACGGTCTGCGGGTTACGCCCCTTGGTGGTGATCTTGTGCAGGGGCGGCATCGCGGCGTAGAGCCGACCCGCCTCGATCAACGGTCGCATGTAGCGGGCGAAGAGGGTGATCAGCAGGGTACGGATGTGGGCGCCGTCCACGTCGGCGTCGGCCATGATCAGCACTCGGCCGTAGCGCAGCGCGGACAGGTCGAACGTGCGCCCCGAGCCGGCCCCGAGGACTTGGACGATCGCCGCGCACTCGGCATTGTCCAGAACCTGCTGGAGGTTGGCCTTCTGCACGTTAAGGATCTTGCCCCGGATCGGTAGCAGCGCCTGGTATTCCGAGGAGCGGGCCATCCGGCTCGTGCCGAGGGCGCTGTCACCCTCGACGATGAACAGCTCGCTGCGGTCGATGCCGGTGGCCCGGCAGTCGACCAGCTTGGGCGGCATGGACGCGCCCTCCAGGGCGGTCTTGCGCCGGGCCGCGTCCTTCTGCTGCTTCTGGGTGAGCCGCACCCGCGCCGCGTCGACGATCTTCTGCAGGACGGTGCGCGCCTCGGCCTTGGTGCGCCGGTCCTCCAGCCACGCCTTGACGTGCGCGTCGACGAGAGTCTGGAGCACCTTGGTGATGCCGGTGGTGGACAGCTCGTCCTTGGTCTGCGAGGTGAACTGCGGCTCGGGGATCCGCACGTGCACCACGGCCGTCATCCCCTCCAGGACGTCGTCCAGGGTGGGCGGCTCCTCCTTGGCCTTGAGCAGGCCGCGGGTGTTGCGGACCGCGTCGGCGAGGGTGCGGACCAGAGCCCGCTCGAAGCCCTTGCGGTGGGTGCCGCCGTGCGCGTTGCGGATCGTGTTGGTGAAGCACTCGACGGTGCGCTCGTAGCCCGTGCCCCACCGGAACGCCACCTCGACCTCGGCGCGACGTTGCACGTTGGACTGCATTACACCGTTGGCGTCGGCGGCGTTCTCCCGGTACGTCCCCTCACCGTTGACCAGGAGAATGCCGGAGACCGGCCGGTCGCCGGCCGGGGCGAGGAACTCCACCATGTCGCTGAGCCCGTTGGGGTAGTGGAACTTCTCCTCGGCGGGCGCCTCGCCGGTCAGGTCGCGCAGCAGGTACGTCACGCCGGGGACCAGGAACGCGGTGTTGCGCAGCTTCATCCGGACCGCGTCGACGTCGAGCGCCGCGCCGGTCTCGAAATAGCGCGCGTCGTGCCACCAGCGGATCGAGGTGCCGGTGCGCTGGCCGCGCTTCATGGCGCCGATCACCTGGAGCCCGGGACCGGCGGTGAAGGGCGCGTCCGGCCCGTCGCCGTCGAAGATGCCCGGGACGCCGTGCCGGAAGGACATCGCGTGGATCTTGCCGGCCCGGCGGACGGTCACGTCGAAGCGGCGGGACAGGGCGTTGACCGCGGACGCGCCGACGCCGTGCAGGCCGCCGGAGGTCTTGTAGCCGGAGCCGCCGAACTTGCCGCCGGCGTGCAGCCGGGTCAGCACCAGCTCGACGCCGGAGATGCCGGACTTGGCGTGCACGTCGGTGGGGATGCCCCGGCCGTCGTCGTCGACCTGCACCGAACCGTCGGCGTGCAGGATCACCTCGACGTGGCTGGCGTGACCGGCGACACCCTCGTCGGTGGAGTTGTCGAGGATCTCGTTGACGAGGTGACCCACGCCACGGCTGTCGGTGGAACCGATGTACATGCCGGGCCGCTTGCGGACAGCGTCCAGCCCCTCAAGGTGGGTGAGGTCATCGGCCCCGTACAGGGTGTCAGGCTCTGCGGTCAACTGGTCGTACTCCCCGGTCTCGGCGGTGTGCTGCCGGTCACCGGCGACATCAGCCGGCGTGGCGCGCCGCAGCGAGCCTAGCCCGAGGCTAGGACAACTCCCGGAGGACCTACGCGACCCGCCGCGCGGCAGCCCCCGAACGTGAGCCACGAAACAGCCGGCCGGTGATCACGGGACCACGCACAGGCACCGTCGTCGGTACGCTCAGCCATGATCACGGCCGGTCGAGCGTGGGGGTTGGCGCCCGGGTTCACTCCGGTCCGGATCGAGCAGATCAACGACCAGAGCGGGGTACGACCAACCGGCCGGAGGCGATCGACGGTGCATGAGACGACACGCGACGCCCTGCGGCGCTCCCTCGGGACGCCGGCCCGGCGATGGCTGCTCGCGGGCACGCTGCTGGCGGGGCTGCTCTGCGCCGTGGCACTGGTGACCGCCGCGGCTCCCGCCGACCGGACGTTCGCCGCACTCTCCGACACGGTCCAGAGCCTGACATCGGTCCTGACGCCGCTCTTCGGCATCCTGCTCGTGCACGACCTGCGACGGGCGCCCACCGCCGTCGGGGTCGCCCCCATGGTGCTCGCGGTGCTGCTGCCGGCCGTCGTGATCGGCGTCGTGGGGGTGCTGATCTGCGCCGCGACGCTGGCGCTCACCCCGGCCGCCGTCGCCGACGAACCGTGGCGGCACGCCGGGACGGTCGCGGTGGGCAGCGTGCTGGTGCAGATCGTCGCCGGTCTGGTCGGCACCGGGCTGGGTCTGCTGCTGCGGTCGACGGTGGTCGCGTTCCTCGCCACCATCGTCCTGCCGTTGGGCCTGTTCGGGCTGCTGGGCGCGGTGGACGCCCTCCGCCCGGCGCAGCCGTGGCTCACCCCGCTCGGCAGCGTCCGCAACCTGCTCTCCGGCGAGATGAGCGTGCTGCGGTGGGCGCAGTGGCTGTGCGTACTGCTGATCTGGGGTGTCGGTCTGAACGCCGTCGGCGCGGCCGTGCTGGGGCGCCGCGGGCGCTGAGCGGGTCCACACACCGGCGCGGATGGCGAGGCGCCGGGGCAGGCGTGTCTTTCATCGAACGATTCTGTTACGGGCCATTGACGCCCGTTGCACGAGGGTGATCTGATCGCGCTTCCAGAGAATCTTTCATCTTTCGATGGATGGGAGCCCCATGCCCAGGTTCCGCCGTGCCGCGCTCGCCGCGGCACTCACGATCGTCACGGCCGCACTGTCCACGGCCGTCGCGCTGCCGTCCCCCGCGACCGCCGCGCTGCCCACCGCCGCGGTGGCGCTCGGCGACAGCTTCATCAGCGGCGAGGGCGCCGGGGCGTACACCCAGGTGGTCGACGTCAACGGCGTCGCCCAGGGCTTCCCCGGCTGGACGGCGCCGAACACCAACGCGTACTTCTGCCACCGTTCGGCGAACGCGTCGCTGAACCAGGCGAACCTCCCGGGCATCCAGAACCGGTTCAACCTGGCCTGCTCCGGCGGCCAGCCACACGACATCGCCAACGCCTCGCAGGCACGGGCCAAGGGCCGTACCGTGGCCGCCCAGCTCGACCAGCTCCGCGCCGTCGCGCAGACCCAGGACATCGACCTGGTGCTGATCGGCCTGGGCTCCAACAACAGCTCGTTCACCTTCGGCAGCGTCGCGGAGACGTGCGCCAACCGGTTCATCGCCGACGCCTGGACCGGCTGGTGGGAGTTCTGGGCGTACCTGAACGGGCCGGTCGAACAGAAGCCGTGCAGCGACGCCGACCTGGCCACCGCCGCGCAGCTCAGCGCCGCCACCGCGGAGACCACCGCCGCCGTACGCCAGATCCTCACCACCCTCGACCAGGTGGACGCGGACGGGCAGCACCGGGTCGTGTTCCAGGACTACACCAACCCGCTGCCCTTGGACCTGAACCCGGTGTTCCACGAGGAGGACGGCCGCGACGACACCCGGGACAAGTTCCGCGACCTCGGCGCCGAGCGGTACGCGGCCGGCTGCCCGATCCACCGGGCCAGCCTCGCGCCCGGACACCGCTTCTCCCAGGGCCTGGGCGGCATCGTGCAGTCCACCCGGGACACCCTGGCCGCCGAGTTCCCCGCGGACGACCTGGTCTATCTCAACGTGCAGCGGGCCTTCGACGGCGCGCGGCTCTGCGAGACGACGAGCAGCCCGACCGGCGCGCTGGCCACCCCGATCCGCCTGCAGGACGGCGCCAACGGCACCTTCGTGACCAGCCTGTCCGGCAAGGACAAGATCGCCATCCAGCGGATCGCCAACACCTGCGTCAACTACTTCCAGACCTGCCAGGAGTCGTGGCACCCGAACGCCACCGGGCACCAGGTGCTCGGCCAGTGCCTGGCCGGCGCCGCCGTCACCGCCGCCCGCGCGGTCTCGTGTGTCCGCGCCGGCAATGGGACGATCTCCGTCTCCTGACCGGCCGCGCCACCGGAGGCCCCGCCAGCCGGCGGGGCCTCCGTCGTGTCCAGCCGGATGACTACCCGTCGGTAACGTCGGGCCGTACGCTGAGCCGGTGAACGGGGAACCGGAGTACGCGCAGGAGTTCGTCGACGTCGACGGCGCCCGACTCGGTGTGCAGGTGTACCCCGAGCCGGCCGGACCGCCCGGCGCGCCGGTGGTGCTCATCTGGCCGGCGATGGGGGTACGCGCCCGCTACTACCGTCCGTTCGCCGCCGCGCTGCGCGCCGCGGGGCTGGCCGTGATCGTCGCCGACCTGCGCGGCACCGGGACGAGCACCCCCGCGCCGAGTCGCGCCGACCGGCACGGCTACACCGAGCTGGCCGGCGACATCGGTGCCGTCCTGGCCGCCCTCAAGCCACGGTTGGACGGCCGCACCCGACTGCTGCTCGGCCACTCACTGGGCGGGCAGGCCGCCCTGCTGCACCTCGCCGTGCACGGCGGTGACGACGTGGACGGGCTGGTCCTGGTCGCGGTCGGCATCCCCTACTGGCGCGCGTATCCGGGCCTGCGCGGCGTCGGCGTCCTGCCGTACACCCAGGGAATCGCCGCCACCGCGGCGCTGCTCGGCGTCTGGCCGGGCTGGGGCTTCGGCGGCCGGCAGGCGCGCGGGGTCATCCGGGACTGGGCGCACACCGCCCGAACCGGCCGATTCCCCCAGCTCGACGGCACGGACACCGAAGCGGCGGTGCGGGCGGTACGGACGCCGATGCTGGCGGTCAGCGTCGACGACGACCAGTACACACCGCACGAGACCATGGATCACCTCTGCGCGAAGCTCACCGGGGCGGCGGTGGCCCGGGAGCGGTACACGGTGGCGCAGGCCGGTGGGGCACTTGACCACTTCACGTGGGTCCGGGCCAGTGCGCCCCTGGCGGGGCGGATCGCCCGTTTCGCCGCCAGCCTGCCACCCCGCTGATCCGGACCGGCCGGGCCGCACGCCCGGCCGGTCCGCTCACTCGTCCTGCTCCAACGGCACCAGTTCGTCGTCGCGCTCCACCTGAATCTCCGCGTGGTCCTTACGCGGCGCGACCTCCGCGGTGTTCCGGTGCGGATCGTTGCCCGGGTGCATGAGCACCGCGTCGGTCTTGGGGGTCTTCTCGCGTACCTCATCCGGCTGCGACATTCCGTTCCCCTCTCCGTCAGCGTCCGACGGATCTACCCGCCACCGGGCGGACGACTCCTCCCGGCGGCGATCCGGGACCGCGATGCCCGGATGTCCCCGTCGTGCCGGTGCGACGCGGATCGGCAGACGGGCGACGGGGTTAGCCACCCGGGCGGCGGGTAAGCCGCATCGCCCGACACGGCGGAAGGGGATCACATGTCCGAACGACACACCGCACTGCGCTCGATGCACGATCTGGGTCTGGCGGCCTGGTTCGGCGGCTCCCTCATGGGTGCCTTCGGCGTCAACGGCGCAGCGGCGAAAATCAACGACTCGACCCAGCGACTCCCGATCGCGTCGGCCGGATGGTCGAAGTGGACCCCGGTCAACGCGGCCGCGATCGGCGCGCACCTGGCCGGTGCGGTCGGCGAACTGGTGACGGAGAGCCCTCGGATGGCGGCCCAACGTGGGGTCGGTAAGGCCAGTGCCCTCAAGACGGCGTTGACGATCGGCGCGCTCGCCGTCACCGGTTACAGCCGGTTGGTCGGCATGCGCCTGGAGAAGGCGGGCAGCCCGCCGGTGAACGGAGCCACCGAGCCCAATCACCAGACCCCCGCCAGCGTCGCCTCCTCGCAACGACAGATGAAGTTGCTCCAGTGGGCGATTCCGGCGCTGACCGGGTCGCTGGTCGTGGTCACCGCATACATGGGTGAGCAGCAGAAGCCCGGGCAGGTGCTGCGGGGGATCCTCAGCCGCACCGGCGGGATGCGCAGCGCGCCGATGGGCATGGCCAAGATGGGCATGAGCGTCGGCAAGCGGCAGATGGCGATGGCCGGGCGCTGAGCGTCGGGCCGGCCGGAGTCCCGCCGGACCGTCGACGGCGGGGCACCGGCCGGCCCTGCGCGCCACGGCGTACCGCGTACCGAGCGGGCGGGACCGGCCCGGGACGGGCAATCCGTCCGCCGGCAGCGGCGGACCGACGAGCGAGGTGGCCATGACGGCACACGAGGGACGCAGCAGTGGCGGCGGTGACCGGCCGGAACCGGAGGCGGTCAACCCGTGGGGCACCGGCGACGATTTCGACGCCGACGCACCCTGGGGCGCCGGCGACGACTCACCGATGGACGAGGGCAGCGAAGAGACGGCGGTACCCGAGGGACGGCGCGGTGAGCGGCGCGCGGGCGCCCCGGCCAGGGACTACGGTTCAGCCGGTCGGCACGGCTTCGGTTCGGTCGAGCCGACCCGGACCACGATGGCCGGACCGGGCGCGCCACCGGATCCGGCGCCCAGCGGCCGGACCTTTCCCGACGAGGCGGACGTCGACGATCGGACCCAGGACGCGCTGCGCAGCCGGGGCCGACGCTCCTGAACACCGCGCTGCCCGCGTGCCCCGGCTCGACGGATGGCACGTGGGGCAGCACGCCGTCAGCTCCTCGACGTGGCCCGCGCCGGTACGGCCTGGCCGTCGACCGGTCCACGCGGCCCGGCGGGCACCCGCGAATCGGCGAGCATGGTCTCGGCGAGCAGCTGCGCCAGCCGGGTGGCGTCGCGCTGAGCCTGCCCGGCGCAGCAGTTGTTGAACAGCACGTGCAGGTCGTCGACCCGGTCGGCCATCTCGGCCAACCGCCCGGCCCAGTCCCGCAGCTCCGAATCGGCGTACGCGTAGCGGAACTTGTCCTGCTTGTCGCCGTCGCGCCACGCGTCGCTGTGACCGTGGAACCGGACGATCGCCGGCTCCGCGGTCATCGTCAGGATCGGCGGCACCGACGACGGATGCCCCTGCGGCATGTCGACGCAGACCAGTGAGAGGTCGTGCGCGCGCAGCAGGTCCAGGGTCTCGGCTGCGGAGGCACCGTCGAACCAGGACCCGTGCCGCAACTCCACCGCCACCCGCCACGGCCGGCAGCGCTGCGCCAACTCCACGATGCGGCGCTCGGCGGCGGCACCGCGGACCAGCCATGGCGGGAACTGCAACAGCACCGCGCCCAGCTTGCCGGCGGCCGCGATCGGGTCCAGCGCCGCCCGGAAACGGGCCCACAACCCGTCGTACGCCTGCTCTGCCAGATCGCGGCGGCGGATCCGGCTGGGGCCGGCGGCCGGCCGCAGGTCCCGGGGCAGCGCGGCGACCGGCGTCGGGTGACCGGTGAAGAGGCTGAACGCCTTGACGTCGAAGGTGAAATCGTCGGGCGTCGCGTCGACCCAGCCCTGGGTGGTCTCCGGCACCGGGACGGCGTAGTAGGAGGTGTCCACCTCCACCAGTGGGAACCGGCCAGCGTAGAAGGCCAGCCGGCCGGCCGGCGTGTTGGCCGAGCGCGGGTACCAGCCGGAGCGCAGCAACGACTGGTCGGCCCAGGACGACGTGCCCACCTTGATCACACCCATGTCATTCAGTGGACAGTCCCGCGCGCCGATCGGCAACCGCTGGCGGCCCGCGCCGCCGTCGTGTCGGACCGGGAAGTGTCGGTGCCCGGTCCTAGGCTGGCGCCGACCGGTCTTCGACGGAGGGGCGACACCATGACCAGCACCGAGCAGCTCACCGGGGAGCGGGCCGACCTGCTGCAGACGCTGCGCCGGCACCGGGGCTTCCTCCTGCAGACCGTCGACGGGCTCACCGACGAGCAGGCCGCCACCCGCAGCACCGTCAGCGAGCTCTGCCTCGGCGGCCTCATCAAGCACGTCGCCGGCACCGAGCAGCGGTGGATGCTCTTCGCCGTCGGCGGCGCCGAGGCGATGCAACGCGACGAGATCGACTGGGTCGGCCAGTTCCGGATGGCGCCGGGCGAGACCCTGGCCGGCCTGGTCGAGCGTTTCCAGGAGGTGGCGGCGCACACCGACGAGCTGATCGGCACCCTCGATCTGGACGCGGCGCACCCGCTGCCGGTGGCGCCCTGGTTCGAGCCGGGGGCGAGCTGGACGGTCCGCCGGGTGCTGCTGCACCTCATCGCCGAGACGTCCCAGCACGCCGGCCACGCCGACATCCTGCGTGAGGCGGTCGACGGCGCCAAGACCATGGGCTGAGCCGGCCCGCGTTCGCCGGGTGCCCCGGCCCCTCGCCCGCCTCCCGCCCTCGCCAGGGCGGATGTGACATCGCGCAGGTGGGTGGCGCTGAGGGACACGAGATGAACGCAGACCGGATGGATCAGGAGACCGCCGAGCGGCTGCTCGGCGGCGGCATCGTCGACCCGTCGACCGGCCCGCGCCCGGTCGTGCTGCTGCTGAGCGCGGTGCGTGCCGCGCCGCGCCCCGACGAGTTGGCTGGCGAGGGCCTCGCCGTGCAGGGCTTCCGCCGCGCCCAGGTCACGCCGGCAGCGCCTCGGCGGGCCGTGCGCCGGTCCCACACGCTCGCCCGGTTCGGTGGCCGGACCACCGTGGCCGCCCTGGCGCTCACCGCCGTCGGCGGGGTGGCGTTGGCCGCCGCGACCGGCACGGCACCCCGGCCGCCGCATCGGCCCGCGCCCACCGCACCGGCGTCCACCGACGCGTCCGCCGCGAACCCACCGGTCACCGACAACCGGCCCACCCCCGGCACGGCCGCGCCGTCGAGGCCGCTGCCGCCGGCCCCGGAGTCCCAAGCTCTGCCGGGCCTGTGCCGCGCGTACCAGGCCACCAGCAGGGAAAACCCCGGCCGCGCCCTGGACAGCCCGGGCTTGTCCGCCCTGATCACCGCGGCCGGCGGTCGTCAGCACGTGACCGCCTTCTGCACCAAACTCCTGACCGACAATCCCCCACCCCACCCAACCCCCCAACCCACCCGACCCCACCCTCCAAGCCCGCCCCGCCCTCCCGCGCCGGCTTACCCGCCCCACCCTCCCCGGCCGCCCGCACCGCCCCCACCTCCCCGGCCGCCCGCACCGCCCCGCCCTCCCGCGCCGGTGATCATGACGTTAGCGAGGCGACACGCCGACACCAGTAACGCCAACCTCATGATCACCGCCCATTCCCGTCGATCATGGAGTTGTGGTGCCTCACGAAACGGGTTTGCGGGGCTAAAGCGCCCACCACAACTCCATGATCGACGGGGCGGGGCGAGGGCGGGGCAAGGCGACGGCGGGGGGCGACGGCAGGGCGGGGGCGGGGTGGGGTGGGCGGGGTGGGGTGGGCGGGGTGGGTTAGTGGAGGCGGGGGCGGGGGCGGGGGTTGGTGGAGCGGTCGCCGGCGTAGGCGTCGGAACGACCCCAGCGGCCCGGGATGTCGAGCAGCTCCAGACGGCCGAAGCCCCGGGGTAGGGCCGGGTTCACCAGCAGGTTGTCTCCGGTGGGTCGCAACCCGAGCATGGTGCCCAGCAGCATCAGCAGCGCGCCCGAGGACCACGACTGGGGGCGG
Source organism: Micromonospora sp. WMMD710 (assembly GCF_029626045.1). Taxonomy (NCBI): domain Bacteria; kingdom Bacillati; phylum Actinomycetota; class Actinomycetes; order Micromonosporales; family Micromonosporaceae; genus Micromonospora; species Micromonospora sp. WMMD710. The sequence goes on from NZ_JARUBD010000001.1 coordinate 3,025,100, forward strand.
CCGGCCGACGGCAGTTGGACGGGGTACTTCGTGATGCTGCGGTCGTAACCGGCGATCAGCTCCGGCACCGCCCCGCCGAGGGTCTGGGCCATGTCGAAGATGCCGGCAGCGATCCGCGCCGCGTGGGTGTCGAATCGGTAGTGCCGCAGCCCCGCCGCGATAAGCGCGTTGTCCGACGGCCACACCGCCCCCAGGTGTGAGCCCACCGGGTTGTACGGACGCTGTCCGGTCGCGTAGGTGCGCACACCCCAGCCGCTGAACAGCCGCGGCCCGAGCAGGTGCTCGGCGATCGCCTCCGCGCGGTCGTCCGGCACGATCCCGCTCCACAGCAGGTGCCCGATGTTGGAGGACAGGGCGTCGACGGGTTCGCCGTACGGGTCGAGGGCCAACGCGTAGTACTCGTGCTGCGGCAGCCAGAAGTCCCGGTTGAACCGCTCCTTGAGCGCCGCCGCCTCCCGTTCCAGCCGGTCGGCGTACCCGGGATCGTCCCAGAACTGGCGGGCCAGGCGGGCGCCGCGTCGTTTCGCGTCGTACGCGTAGCCCTGCAATTCGCAGGTGGCCCGCGGGAATGCCGGTTGCTGCCCGTTCGCGGCGGCGATCGCGTCGCTGGAGTCCTTCCAGGACTGGTTGATCGTGCCGTGCCGCTCGTTGCGCCGCTGGTAGCGCAGGTACCCGTCACCGGTCAGGTCGCCGTACTCGTCGATCCAGTCCAGCGCCATCCGGGCCGGGTGGCGTAACTCGCGGACCAGGTCGGCGTCGCCGGACCAGCGTTCGTACTCGTCGAGCAGGACGACGAAGAGCGGGGTGGTGTCGGCCGCGCCGAAGTAGATGGCGCTCGGCCGTTCGGCGAAGGCCGCCGACTCGCCGTAGCGGAGCTGGGCCAGGATCTTGCCCGGCTCCTCCTCGCGGTCGTCGTCGAGCTGGCCGCCCTGCAACAGCGCCAGCATCCGCAGCGTGGCGGGGGTCAGCTCGGGGGTGAACGCCACCGACTGCAGGCAGGTGATGATGCTGTCGCGCCCGCAGAACGCCATGGCCCACGGCAGGCCACCGACCGGCACCCGCTCGCTGTAGGACAGAGGCCGGTACCGCAGCGCGGCCAGGGTGGCGAGGCTGCCCTGGTACGTCTCCTCCAGACCGGCCCGTTCGGACACCAACTGCGGTGCCCGGTCCAGCCAGGCCGCGAGGTCCTCACGCATCCCACCGCGGACGGCCTTCTGGTGCGATTCCAGGCTGGCGCGCATGTCCTGCCCGCCCTCGCCCCGGATGATCATCGCCAGGTGCAGGTCGGTCTCCCACTGCCCTTCGGGTGGGATGCGGATCCGGAACGTCATCCCCTTCTCGTCCACCTCGACCGGAGCGGTGCTGCTCACGGTGGTCTCGCGGACGAACCGCTGCCGCTCGTAGCGCAGGACGAGTTGGTGGCGTGCGGAGTCGGCCTCGATCTGCACGTCCCGACGTCGGGGGTCCCCGACCTCGACGATGTCGGCGAAGTCGCTGCCCATCTCCACTCGTACGCTGAACTCGGCGTGCTCCGACGAGTGGTTGAGCACGGTGATCTTCTCGTGGAAGCAGTCGTGGACCGAGCGGTGCCGGATGATCGACACGTCCGCGTCGACGTAGTGGCTCGCGGCGCCCGGCACCAGGAAGAACCGGGTCTCGAAGTACGTCATGTCGTCGCGGGAGAGCGCGTTGAGCCGTTCACCGTCGATGCTCAGCACCCAGTGCGACAGGAAGCGCGTGTCGAACGAGAAGAGACCGACGGGAGCGTGCGGGTCGACCTCGATGTCACCCTGGGCGTCGCTGATGGCGAACGCGTTGCCGGCGATGACGTGCACGAGTTCCTGCCTCATGGCCGCCGCCCCTCCCGTGCGGCCAGGGCGGCCCGCCCCAACTCGCGCGGATGACGGGCGCCGCGCGGCCCCGGGAAGATCCGCCTCAGCAGCATCAGCAGCCGGATGTCGCCCTGCACGGTCAGGTCGTTGCGCAGCATCGCGGTACCGGGAGGCAGCTCACCGTTGGCCAACTGGTCGAAGACCGCCCGGTCGGCGCGGACCACCAGGTCGGCGTCGTCGGCCGATCGGGTCACCCGGACGTGCTGGTCGGCGATCGTCAGGTACCAGTGATCGGTGCATCCGTTCCCGCGGATGTCCAGCCGCATCGTCCCGGTGGTCGTCTCCGGCAGGTCGGGACGCCGACCGGTGTCCAGCTCCTGCAGGTACCGCGCCGTCGACGTGCCCATCGCGTCGCCCCTCCCCCCGGTTCTCCGCAGGATCCCCCGGGCCGGGGTGAGCCCGGTTCACCCGGATGAGGTGACCCGGCGGAGGCGGGCCGCGCGGTCGTGCCCGTTTGCCGGCCGGCGAGATGGGCAGCCACGGGCAGGGGCAGCCACGGGCAGGTGGAGACGGACGGAGGAACCGGATGCGGGCGCTGCGGTTGCGGGAGTGGATGTCGAAGCCGGAACTGGTCGAGGTCGACGAACCGACGGCCGGGCCGGGACAGGTCGTGGTCCGCATCGGCGGCGCCGGCGCCTGCCACTCCGACCTGCACCTGATGGACGAGTTCGAGCCGGGAACCCTGCCCTGGAACCCGCCCTTCACGCTGGGGCACGAGAACGCGGGGTGGGTGCACGCGCTCGGTGACGGGGTGACCGGGCTGTCCGTCGGGCAGCCCGTCGCCGTCTTCGGCGCGTGGGGCTGCGGCACCTGCGCCCGCTGCCGGGTCGGCGTCGACCCCTACTGCGAGAACCCGGCCGGCGCCCCGGTGCCGAGCGGGGGTGGCGGGCTCGGCTTGGACGGCGGCATGGCCGAGTACGAGCTCGTCCCGGACGCCCGGCACGTCGTGCCGCTGCCCGACGGGTTGGACCCGGTGCACGCCGCGCCGCTCACCGACGCCGGGCTCACCCCGTACCACGCCATCCGGCGCTCCTGGCCCAAGCTGCCGCCGGGCAGCACCGCCGTGGTGATCGGTGTCGGCGGCCTCGGGCACGTCGGGATCCAGATCCTCAAGGCCACCACGGCGGCCCGGGTGATCGCGGTGGACACCCGGCCCGAGGCGCTGCGGCTGGCCGAGGAGTGCGGCGCCGACCGCGGCGTGACCGCCGGCCCGCACGCCGCCGAGGAGATCCGGCAGGCCACCGGGGGCCGGGGCGCGGACGTGGTGCTCGACTTCGTGGGCGCCGACGCCACCCTCGCGCTCGGTGTGGCGGTGGCCCGCACCGTGGGAGACCTGACCATCGTGGGGATCGGTGGCGGCACCCTGCCGGTGTCGTTCTTCGGCGTGCCGTACGAGGTGAGCATCGCGACGACCTACTGGGGGAGCCGCCCCGAGCTGGTGGAGGTGTTGGACCTCGGCGTCCGGGGCCTGATCCGGCCGGCCATCACCACATTCGCCCTTGAGGACGCGCTCGACGCGTACCGCCAGATGCGCGACGGCACGCTGGAGGGCCGCGCGGTGATCGTGCCCTGAGCCCGGCGGACGCCGCCGTCAGTCGGTCTCGACGAGACCGCGGAGGTAGGCGGCCTGGCCGACGTGCTGCAGGTCGTCCTCGGCGACGCTGACCAGCCGCACGCCGAGGGTGACCGGCGGATCCCACGACTCGTCCACGACGCGGTCCAGGTCCGCCGGGCCCAATCCGGTCACCAACGATCGGGTACGCGCCGACACCGCGCCGTAGTAGTCGATCAGCGCCTGGGCACTCTCCGGGCGTACGGCCGCGACCTGCGCGGGCGAGTGCCCGAAGCCGGTGTCGTCGGGGTCCGGGGTGAGGCCGAAGCGGCCCGCCCAGTCGCCGCTCACCCAGATCTGCTCGGCGTCGAGCAGGTCGGCGACGTGGTGATCCTGCACGCGGGTGAGGTGCCAGACCAGCCAGCCGATCGAGTTGGCACCCGGTCCGGGCCGGTGGAGCAGCTGGTCGGGGCTGAGGCCGTCGACCGCGGCGCGGACGAGGTCGGGCAGCCGGTCGTACATCTCGGTCAGCAGGTCACTCACATCCACGAGCCACGCCTCCAGATCGGTGTTCGATCAACGTACCGCCGACACGGGCGGTCATACCCCTGCCGCTACGGTGATCACGTGGTCGCGGCACTGGAGTTGTATCTGGACCTGGACGCCACCCGTCGGATCCGGGTGCTGTGGGACGCGCTGGAGGCCGAGGGCGTGCAGAGCATGCGCTCGCTGCTGGAGCAGCGCCACCGCCCGCACGTCTCGCTCGCGGTGGCGCCCCGCTTCGACCCGGGGCAGGTCGCCGCGGCGCTGCGGGGGACGGTCGTGGCGGCCCCGCTGCGGCTCGACTTCCAGCACGCCGGGCAGTTCGTCGGCCGGGTGTTGTGGCTCGGCCCGGCGCCCACCCCGGAACTGCTGGCGCATCAGCGGCTGGTGTACGACCGCCTCACCGCCGCCGGCATCCCCCTCGCGGAGCACTACCAGCCGGGCCGCTGGGTGCCGCACTGCACGCTCTCGATGCGGGTGCCGAACGCGCTGATGGCCGCCGCGGTGCGCCGCTGCCTGGAGGTGCTGCCGGTGGCCGCGACGGTGGTCGGTGCAGCGCTCACCGACCATGCGCGCGGCATCGCCCACCCGCTGCCCTGACGGTCTAGGAGACCTTCGGCGTCCTCAGTGCACGAGCACGTCGGCGCGGGCGCCCCGGGCGGCCAGGCGTGCGGAGCGCGTCATCCCACGCGTCGCCGTCGCGCCACCGTCGCCCCCAGCACTCCCGTGAACGTGAGCACTCCACCGGCCACCAGCAGCAGGCGCGGGCCCAGCGGGGCGAGCACCCCGGCCAGGCCGGTGCCGAGCGAGGCGGCGGCCACCTTGAGCGCCGCCGTCGACACGAACACCTGTGCCCGCACGGCGTCCGGCGCGTACGCCGACCGGGCGGCCAGGGTGGCCGTGAAGAACGGCGCGGTCGCCGCTCCGGCCAGCGCGAAGGCGGCGACCGCCACCGGGAAGCCCGGCACGGCGGCACAGAGCGCGACCGCCACCGCGCCGATCGCCGCCCATCGGACGGTGAGCTGCTCCGGCTCGCCGGTCAGCGGGAACACCGTGACCAGGAGCGCGGCGGCCAGGTTTCCGGCACCGTAGGCGGCGGCCAGCAGCGCACCGGAGACCGCCTCCCGGCCGAGGTCCGCCGCCAGCGCGACGGCGAGCACCGACATCGCCCCGCCGGTGACCGCGGCGACCGTGGTGACCCCCGTGACGCGGCGCAGCGGCCCCCGACCCAGCAGCGCCCGGAGTGCCCCGCGCGCGGCGTGCGCGCGGCCCGGCGGCCCCTGCCGTCTCGGCCCCGCCGTCGGGAGCGTGCCCACCAGAGCTGCCGCGACCAGGGTCGCCGCACCCAACCCGACCAGGCACATCCGAGGCCCGGCAACGGCGGCGAGCACCGCCACGGCGGCCGGGCCGGCGCTGCCACCCACCCCGTACGTCACCGCGTCCCAGCCCTGACCCCGGCGTTGCGCCCGCTCGTCCGCGTCGAGCAGCGCCGCCAGCCGGCTGCTCAGTCCCCCCGTCAGCAGCGGCCCGCAGGCTCCGGCCACGATCAGCAGCGCGGCCGGCACACCAACCGGCACCCGTCCGAGCAGCAACGCGGCCGCCGCGACCGCGACGGCGTACGTGGCGAAGGCGGCAGCCAGCAGGCCCCGGCCGTCCGCGGCCCGGTCCAGCCGCCGGGCGAGCACCGGCCCGAGCAGGTGTGGTGCGGTCAGGCAGGTGGCCAGCAACCCGCCGAGCAGCGCCGGACGGCTGGACCCGACCTCCGGGAGGGTGGCCAGCAGGATCACCCCCACCGCGGCACCTGCGTCGGCACCCCGTGCGAGCGTCGCCGCGACGAGGTAGTGGGGTAACGCTCGGCGTCCGCGAACGGCCGGCGCGACCGTGTCGAGAGAGCTGCTCACCCCTGCGCTGCTACCCGGCCCGGCCCGCGAACCAACATCGGGGCGTGATGTCCGGTTTGGCGGGCGACAGTCGGGAAACCGAAAACAAGCGGTGCGGATGCGGCCGCGCGTGGGATGGTTCGACATGGATGCCGTACCGGTGGTGGCCTGCTCGCGCGTGGGGTGACCCGGCCGGTGGCGCGGGCGCACACCGCGCCGCCCGCGGCGGCTTCGACGACGAGAGGCAGTGCCCATGCAGGCTCAGCGCAGGCCACCGCGCACGGAGCGGAGCCAGACCCGGGACGACCGGACCGGGGGCGGCATGACCGGGGCGGCCACGCCACTGACGATCTGGGCCGCTGCCGTGCTGCTCGGCCGGATCGGGGCGGGCGACGACGACAGTGAGGACGAGCGGCACATCCTGCGCGGCATCGAGTGAGCACCGCCTCCCGGGGTCAGAGCCAGCCGCGCCGCTTGAAGACCAGGTAGAGGGTGCCGCAGACCAGCACCATGAGCAGCAGCGCGAACAGGTACCCGAAGCGCCAGTTCAGCTCCGGCATGTGGACGAAGTTCATCCCGTACACGGTGCCGATGAGGGTGGGGGCGAACAGGATCGCGGCCCAGGAGGAGACCTTCTTCAGCTCCTCGTTCTGCGCGTAGCTGGCCGCGGTGAGGCTGCGCATCTCCTCGTTCTGCTGCTGTGAGACGAGGGTGGCGTTGACGGTAAGGATGTTCTGCAACAGGTGCCGGAAACCGTCCACCCGTTCCACCACCTGGGTGAGGTGATCGGTCACGTCCCGCAGGTAGCGGCGCAGTTCCTCGTCGGAACTGCCGGCGCCGTCGGCCAGTGCGCCGAGCACGGTGAGCAGCGGGCGGGCGGCACGCTGGAACTGGATGACCTCCCGGCTGAGCCCGTAGATGCGCCGGCTGGCGTTCGGGTCACCGCCGAACACCTGGGTCTCGATCTCGTCGATGTCGTTCTCCAGACCGGCCACCACCGGCGCGTACCCGTCGACCACCTGGTCGAGGATCGCGTACAGGACGGCCTCCGGTCCGCGGGCGAGCATCGGCGCGTCGGTTTCCATCCGCCGCCGCACGGCGGCCAGGTCCGGGGCCTCGCCGTGCCGGACGGTGACCACCAATCCCGGCCCGATGAACAGGTGCAGCTCGGAGAATTCGACCTCCTCCCGCAGGTCGTCGTAGCGGGCGGCGCGCAGCACCACGAACAGGGTGTCGCCGTACCGTTCCAGCTTGGGCCGCTGATGGGCGTTGATCGCGTCCTCGACCGCCAGGTCGTGCAGCCGGAACTCCCGGGCCAGTGAGGTGATCTGGTCGATGTCCGGCCGGTACAGCCCGATCCACGCCATCGCACCGTCGTGCTCCTGCTCCTGCAGGCAGCGGTACGTCTCGGCGAGGCCGGACGGCGACGCGAACCGGTGCCCTCGGATGTAGACGGCGCTGTCCGCCATGCCACCGGAGGGTGGGGCGGCCGGCTCGGCCGGTGGCGGTACGCCGACGCGGGTCTCGTGGACGTCGAGCTGGCGGCCGAAACCACCACCGGGGCGGAAGCGACGGTTGCCGGCCATGACCCGCCCCTCCCCGGTGACGTCCCGCCCGGCGGCCTGCCGACCCGACCGGACAGGTCGGTGCGGGGCACCGGAGGCGCTGCATCCCCCCTGCCCCCGAGGCGAAACCCGACCTGGCGGTCCGCCCGTCGCGGACGGTGAGCGTGGTCATAACGACTGGACGATGCACCGGTCTCGGCTGCTAGCCTCGGCGCAGGTCATGAGCGCCAGCGCGAAGCCCCGGCTCGCTGGCCGGCAACCCTCCTCCGCGGTGGGGTGCCCCGGGTGAAGACCAGGCACCGGCAGGACGTCGGTGCAAGCGTGGCCTGGCACCCAGGTCAGCACAGACCCGGGAGACCGTATGCGCATCCTCAGCTCCACCCCAGCGGACGACCGCGTCGACCGGCGCTCGCCGGCACTGACCCGGCGTCGGCACGTGGACATGATGCGAATGTGCAGCGCGGCGTGTCGTCGCCGCACCGCGCACTAGCGCGTCCCTCTTCCCGCACCCATTTTCCAGCGGTACGCCCACCGGGCGCACCGTCAACGGCGCGTGTCCGTGCCCGCCGTTGCGTACCCCTTCGGAGACACCTGTGCGATTCCTTCCTGCCCTGACCCGTGCCGCCGCCCTGGGCGCGGCCACCATCCTGGCCGCCACGGCGCTGACCGCCTGCGGCGACGACGCCTCGACCGACGAGGCCGCCAACCCGTACGGCCTGGCCCAGCCGGGCGTGCTGCGGGCCGGCACGCTGACCGACGCCCCGCCGAACGTGTACCTCAAGGACGGTAAGTTCACCGGCTTCGACAACGACCTGCTGACCGCGGTGGCCAACAAGCTCGGTCTCAAGGTCGAGTTCGTCGGCACCGACTTCTCCGCGCTGCTGTCCCAGGTCAACAACCACAAGTTCGACGTGGGCAGCTCCTCGATCACCATCACCGAGGCACGCAAGAAGACCGTCGACTTCGGCAACGGCTACGACTTCGGCTACTTCGGCCTGGACGTCCCCGCCGGTTCGCCGATCACCGGCTTCGACCAGCTCGCCGGCAAGCGGGTCGTGGTGGTCCAGGGCACCGTCCAGGACGACTACGCCACCGGCAAGCAGCTCAACCCGGTGCGGGTGCCGGACTACAACGGCGCGATCAACCAGCTCAAGGCGGGCACCGCCGACGCGTGGATCGCCCCCGCGGAGATCGGCGAGAAGTCGGCCGCCGACAGCAGCGGCAAGATCACTGTTGCGGCCAAGCAGCTCAGCCCGGCACCGACCGCGTACGCCGTGGCCAAGGGCAGCGACAAGCTGCGCGAGGCGCTCAACAAGGGCCTCGACGAGGTGATCGCGGACGGCACCTGGAGCCGGTTGCAGGCGCAGTACTACCCGGGTCGGCCGATCCCGGCGGACTTCAAGCCGGGCAGCGGCACCGTTGCGGCGCCCACGACGTCGGCGTCCGCGTCGGCCGCGTCCTGAACCGGTGACGAGCGAGCGGGGCGGTAGGAGAGGCGACCGATGGATCCGTTGAGCACCCTGTGGGAGACGTTCTTCGACGTCGACGCCATGCGTGAGGCGCTGCCCGAGATGCTGACCGTCGGGTTGCCGAACACGCTGATCCTGGCGGTCTCCGCCGCCCTGCTCGGCTCGGTGCTGGGCCTGCTGCTGGCCGTCGCCGGCATCTCCCGCAGCCGGTGGCTGCGCTGGCCGGCCCGGGTCTACACCGACGTGTTCCGGGGCCTGCCGGCCGCGGCGACGATCCTGCTGATCGGCGTCGGGCTGGCACCGCTGGGCATGCAGGTCTGGGGGCCGGACCCGTACCCGCTGGGCATCCTGGCGCTGTCGTTGATCGCGGCCGCGTACATCGGGGAGATCTTCCGCTCCGGCATCCAGTCGGTGGAGGCCGCGCAACTGGAGGGTGCCCGCGCCCTCGGTTTCTCCTGGTCCGACGCGATGCGGCTGGTGATCATCCCGCAGGGTGTCCGGCGGGTGCTGCCGGCCTGGGTGAACCAGCTCATCGCATTGATCAAGGACTCCAGCCTGGTCTACTTCCTCGGCCTGGTGGCCAGCCAGCGGGAGCTGTTCCGGATCGGGCAGGACTACGCGGCCACCACCGGCAACGAGTCCGCGCTGCTGCTGGCCGGGCTCTTCTACCTGGCCCTGACCGTGCCGCTGACGCACGTCGTCAACTGGATCGACGGGCGGCTGCGCCACGGCCGGCCGGCCACCGCGCCCGCCGACGAGGACGAGGACGACACCGACCCGGCGCTGGCCGGCGCCCCGGAAGGAGACCGGCGATGACCACCTCCGTCAGCCTGGAGGCTCGGGACGTACACCTCGCCTTCGGGCCGAACCGGGTGCTGCGCGGCGTCGACCTCACCGTGCGGCGCGGTGCGACGGCCTGCGTGATCGGGCCGTCCGGGTCGGGCAAGTCCACTCTGCTGCGTACCCTCAACCGCCTGATCGAGCCCGATCGCGGCGACGTGCTGCTGGACGGGCGCAGCGTGCTGGGCGACGACCCGGACGCGCTGCGGCAGCGGATCGGCATGGTGTTCCAGCAGTTCAACCTGTTTCCGCACATGACCGTGCTGCGCAACGTCACCCTGGCGCTGCGCCGGCTGCGCAAGCTCGGCGAGGACGAGGCGGACGCCCTCGCCCGCGCCCAGTTGGAGCTGGTGGGGCTGGCCGGCAAGGCGAACTCCCGGCCGGCCCAGCTCTCCGGCGGCCAGCAGCAGCGCGTGGCGATCGCCCGTGCGTTGGCGCTGAAGCCCGAGGTGATGCTCTTCGACGAGGCCACCTCGGCGCTCGACCCCGAGCTGGTCAAGGGGGTGCTCGCGGTGATGGCCGACCTGTCCGCCGCCGGGATGACCATGGTGGTGGTGACCCACGAGATGGGGTTCGCCCGGCGGGTCGCCGACACCGTGGCCTTCATGGACCGGGGTGTGGTCCTGGAGGCCGGCCCGCCCGAGGCGATCTTTGAGCGGGCCGAGCATCCCCGGTTGCGTCGGTTCCTCGCGCAGGTGCTCTGAGCGCGGCGGCTCAGCCGGCCTGGCGGCGCAGGTGCGCGGCGAACGCCGTCGGATCGCCGAGCAGCACGAGGATGGCGTTGCGGTAGGCGACCGACGCCCACAGGTGCAGTTCCTCGTCGTCCAGCCCGCCGAACGCCGTCGACAGGGCCTTGCGTCGCCGCCGGTCGAGCACCTTGTGCGGACGCGCCAGCAGGTCACCCTCCCGGCGCAGCGCCTGCACGTAGGCGGCCACCGCGTCCTGGTAGTGCCGACCGGCGACCCGTTCCAGCAGGGTGAACTCGAAGACGTGCAACGCCGCCTCGGACTCCCAGTAGGCGCTGTCGCGCTCCGGTGCGGCCGCGACGTGCCGGCCCATCGCGTGCCGCGCCTCGTACAGCAGCAGCACGCCCCGGCCGGTGGCGCTCAACGGGCGGCGCGGCGCCGGCAGCCGTAGCGTCCGCACCGGCGCCGCGCCGACCAGGTCCACCGCCCCGGCGTACGACGGCATCCGCTGCGAGCCCGCGCCCAGCTCCGGCACCAGGCACGCCCGTTGCGCGTAGGCCAGCGGACCGCCGGTGGGCAGCGACCGCACCGCCGCGGCGTGCAGCTCGGTCAGCGGCCGGTCGTCCGCGGCCCGATCCGGAGCGACGGTGAGGACGAGACCACCGGCGCCGGGCACCGGCACGCCCAAGACGCAGGACGTGCGCAGGAACGCCCACGTCGCCGCCGCCTCACGGACCCCGCTCGCCACGGCCTGCGCGTCGGCCCGCCAGTCCCGGGCGATGCGCAGCCGCTGCCGCAGGTCCGCCGTCGCGGCGGCGTCGTGCGGGTACAACTCGCGCAGCGCCCGGGGCAGTGCTCCGGGGCGCAGATCCAGCAGGTCGCCCGTGGGTGCGGGCACCGCGTGCCGCGCGCAGTCGGCATCGGTGTGCGGGTCACCGTCGACGGCGTGGCAGTCACCGAGCCAGCTCTCCCCCGCCGAGCCCGCCCGTCGGGCGAACGCCAGATGAGGCAGTCGGCCGGTCCGCAGCACCGTCTCGTACTGCGGGCGGGCACGCCCGGCGCGCATGACGTCCAGCGGGAGCACCGGCGCGAGCGCCAGCACCGCCTCGAGGACCACGCAGTGCGGGCAGGAGTCGCGTACGCGGTAGCGGCGCGGATGGTCGACGCCGGGCTGCTCCCACTGGACGCCGATGACGCCGTCGCCCTGCGCCATCAGGTACAGGAACTCCGTCGCGGTACGCGCACGGGTGACCGAGGTCAGCTCGTCGAGGAACTCCCGTTCGGTCACCACCCGCGGGTCGGCCTCGCTCGCCCCGGTGGTCATGGGCACCCCCTCGCGGACCGTACGCATCGACCGGCGCCGAACTGTCCCCCACCGTACCCGCCGGGGCGACGCCTGAGCGTCCCTACCCGCGCCGGCCGCTGTCACCAATCCGTCAGGCACCCGGCCGGGGCCGTACCTCCTGCCAGGTGCTCAGCCAGCTGCCCCGGATCGCGCGGGTGTTGCGCAGCACGTCGGTGGCCAGCACCACACCACCGCGCAGCAGGTGCTCGGTGACGAGCCACCGGGTCCGTCCGGCGGACGGCCCGGACATCGTGAGATCGACCCGGCGGTGCCGCCGGCATCCGGTCAGTCGCTGGGTCCGCGTCCCAGCAGCCGGATCTCCTCGTTGTCCAGAGCGGCCTGCAACTCCAGGAGCACGAGGTCGTCGATCTCGCGGTTGTCGCGAAGGCGGGTGACCTCCCGCCGTTTGTGGGCGAGGACACCGAGGCGCAGTTTGCGTTCCAACCGGCGTTCCTCGGCGGTGCGGCCGCCGGTCTCGTTGACGTCCTCCAGGTGCCGCTGGTATTCGGCCTGCAGCCGGCGTACCGACTCCTCTCCGGCACCGACCTCGGCGGCCACGTGCGGCACCGCGGCCAACCCCACCTGGGTGGCGCGCAGGCGGGCCTGCCGGGCCTCGTCGACGCGTTCGGGGTCGCCGGCCAACCCGGCCCAGCGCACCACCAGCGGCAGGGTGGTGCCCTGAAGGATCATGATCAACACGATCACGAGTGCGGTGACGAAGATGATGAGGTCGCGTTCGACCACCGGTCGACCGGCGACCGTCATCGTCGGCACGGCCAGCGCGGCGGCGAGCGACACCGCGCCTCGGAATCCGGACCAGCCGGCCACGATTCCCACCCGCCAGTTGGGCGGGCCCTGGCTCGGGTCCATGATGCGGTGCCGCCGCAGCCTCGCCACCTGCGACGTCAGGTAGACGAAGGCCAGGCGGGTGCTGAGGACGACCAGCGTGACCACCAGCACGATCAGCAGAGCCCGCCGCGGCGAGGTGCTGGTGATGCCCCGCACCGCGCGCGGTATCTGGGTGCCGAGCAGGACGAACAGCCCGCCGTTGATGAGGAACGTGGACAGGTCCCAGAACGCGTACGCCAGCACCCGGGACCGGGCGCGGATCACCCGCGGGCCGGCGTAGGCCAGCATCAGGCCGGCGACCACGACCGCCAGCACTCCGCTCGCGTGCACCGATTCGGCGAGCAGGAAGGCGCCGAACGGTGTCAGCACACTGAGCGCCCCCTCGCGCAGCGGATCGTCGAGCCGCTTGCGGATGAGCACCACGACGACGCCGACCAGCAGACCGGCGATCACGCCGCCGACACTGGCCCCGACGAACTCCTCGCCGATGCCGAGCGCCCCGGGCCTCGCGCTCTGGGTGAGCAGACCCACGGTCACCGCGAAGACCACGAGGGCGGTGCCGTCGTTGATCAGGCTCTCCGCGTGCAGGGTGGTGAGCAGCTTGCGGGGCAGTCGTTTGGCCAGACCGGTGACCGCGGCGGCGTCGGTCGGCGCGAGGACCGCGCCGAGCACCCAGGCGGCGGCGGGATTCACCCCGAACGCCTGCGCGGTGAACGACACCGTCACCATGGTGAGCACCACCAGCACCACGGCGAGCAGCCCGATCACCGGCAGGTTGGCCCGGATCTCGCGCAGGCTGATGGTGAGGCTCTCCCGGTACAGGATCGCCGGCAGGAAGATCAGCAGCACCAGGTCCGGTTCCAGGGTCAGCGCGGACAGCGGCGGCGCCAACCCGAGCAGCACCCCGAAGGAGATGAGCAGCACCGGCGGCGCGACCCGGTACCGGCCGCCGAGCGTGGTGCCGACCAGGACGGTGCCGCCCAGCACCACGATCAGGACGAGCACCTCCACGGCGTACCCCCTCGATCCCCGGCCGACGGCCGACGCGTCGGTGGTTCCATCTGACCGCAACCGGCGGACCGTTCCGAGGGAAACCGGCAAGTCGCCGGGTGGCCCGAGCGCGGGGGGGCGTGTGTGGAAGGGGCCGTCGCGGGGGCAGGGCGTCGAGATTGCCCGGATGCCTGTTGGGTCCGCAGCCGGGGGGCTACGTCCCGCCCGGTCAGTCCGCCAGGTCGGGGCGGTTCTTGGCGATCCAAGCCCGCACGGGTTTGCCATCCCAGACGCGGCCCATCTTCAACGTGGCGAGAGGGTCGGGGAAGCCCTTGCGGCCAACGATGATCGTGGCGCGCTGCTTGCTGATCCCGCCAAGCAAATCACGGATCTCATCCAACCCCAGCAGCTCCACGAGTCAACGCTATGGCCCATAGTGATTGCACCAGACAGTTTAGGGTGAGGCAACCCATAAGGGGGTTGCACGTGTACAACCCCTGTGATGGCATTGACGAATGACACGTCGGGTTACCTATGCGGAGTATCTACTCGCCGCTGCCCTGACCTTGGCTCGCCGTCATCGGCCGGTGTGGTCGTGGGTTAGGTGGCGCAACGTCTGCACGTTCGGCTGGGTGCCGTGAAGGTCGGAGACGTCGTGTTCATCGGCCCGGACTGCTCGGTGCAGTTCACGGGGCACCGGGCGCTGCTGTTGCGGGTGGGTTCCATAGGCGCGGTGGATCCCTACAACGGGTGGGTGTGGATCACGGGGTACGTCCTCGACGCGCGCGGGATGGCCACGGCCAAGCGGGAGCTGTACGTGATCAACGGCGGGGTGCGCGTCGCCCCGGAACCGACAGCGGTCAGGTTGGGTCGTCGGCGCGGACGCGGGCGGTGAGCGCGCGGGCGGCACGGCGGTGCCCGGCGGCTTCCTCGTCGCGGCCCAGCGCGGCGGCCAGATCGGCGAGGTGCGCCGCCACCGGGCCAACGGTGACCACTCCGCTGCCGGCAGCCAGTTCGCCGGCGGCCGGGCGGAGCGCGGCGGCGACGCGCTCCATCGTGGGCCGGTCGCCGATGGCCAGCGCCGCCCGAGCGGTGAGGCACAACCGCACCTCCCGCAGCAGGTCGTGCGGCCCGTCCGGCAGTGCCCGCAACGCCGCCCGGGCGGCACTGCGATCGTCGCCGGCAGCGAGCAGCAGGGGCCGGATCCAGGGTTCGTGCGGTCCCCAGTCCAGCCGCGCCCAGTCCTCGTCGTCCGGGCCGGGAATCGCCCGCCGCACGGGGACCGGCCGGGCGTCACCTGCCGGCGGGCCCTCGCTCGCGGCGTCGGTCAGGCGCAGGCCGAGCAGGGCGAGCGGGAGCAGCCCCCGGGTCAGGCCCGGCATGCCGTCGCCGGGCAGCCGGTCGGCAGCCGCCCGGTAGGCGTCGGCCGCCGCGGCCGGCTCGCCGTCCAACGCCAGCCGTAGCGCCGCGTACCACCGGGTGAAGACGCCGACCAACGGCAGCTCGTACCGGTCGGCGAGGCGGTCGGCGGCACGGGCGTGCGCGTCGGCGCCGACCCGGTCGGCCAGCGCGCAGGCGGCCTGGACCCCGATGAGGTGGCCCAGCACCTCGAAGGTCACCAGCTGGTGCCGGGCGGCCAGGTCGACCAGCTCGGCGCCGATCCGGGCCCGCTCGGCGGCCAGACCGACGCGGTGGAAGGCGTGCATGAAGCGGCCGTTCAGCGCGAAGGCCAGCAGCCCGGGGTCGCCCACGGTTCGGGCGATCGCCTCGGCCTCGTCCGCCGCACGGCGGCCCCGGTCGGTGGTGGTGCCGCGCAGCTCCAACGCGAGGGTGCTCAGCAGCCGGCTGCGCTGCGCCGAGCCGGTCGAGCCGAGGGCGGTCAGGGCGTGCTCGGCGGCTGCCACGATCCGCCCCGAGAGCACGTCGTCGTCGTTGCGCGTCCAGATCGCCGGCACGTCGAAGCCGGCCAGCACCTCGCCGATCAGGCGGGGATCGCCGACGGACTCCGCGGCGGCGATCGTCTCGGCCCGTCGCCGCCGCGCCTCGGCCAGCCGGCCCGTCACCGCCAACGCGCGTCCCAGACCCAGCAGCGCGGTCAACCGCTCGCGCGGCGCGACCCCACCGGCACGGTCGTACGCGTCGATCGTCTGCTCCCACAGGCGGGCCGCCTGGTGCGGGTTACCACTCCGTTCGGCCTGCTCGGCGGCCGTTCGGGCGTACGCCGCGGCGCGACCGGCGGCGACCGGCCCGCCGGCGAGCAGCAGGTGGTGGGCGAGCGCGGCGGGTTCGACGGGATCCCGCTGTCGCAGCACCTCGGCGACGCCCGCGTGCCAGGCGGCACGGCGCGGCGCGGACAGGTCGGCGTAGAGCGTGTCGCGGACCAGGATGTGGGTGAAGCGCAGTCGCCCGTCGGTTTCCCGCTCGGTGAGGAAGCCGGCGTGCAGGGCCCGGTCCACGGCGTCCAACACGGTCGACGGGTCGTCCGCCAGCGCGCTGAGCACCTGCGGGTCGAGGTCCCGACCGAGCACGGCCGCCTGCCGCAGCACGGTCCGGGTCGACTCGGGCAGCTGCGCCAACCGATGCCGGATCACGTCGCGCACCCCGGGCGGCACCGCCGCCAGCGCGGCCTCGCCCTCGCCCGCGTACAACTGGGCCAGCTCGCGTACGAAAAAGGGGTTGCCGCCGCTGCGGTGGTGGATCAGCTGCGCGGTGGCCATGTCCAGCTCCATCCCGGCGACGGCGGCGGCCAGCGCACCGGTCGCCGGTGCCGGGAGACCGGCGAGATACTCCCGGACCGGTTCCAGCGCGGCGGCCCGGGCCAGGGCGGCGGTCAGCGCGGGGCTGATCTCGGTGGCCCGGTAGGTGCCGAGGATCAGGACCGGCCCGCTGGTCGGTCGCGGGCCGGTGAGCAGGGCGGTCATCAGGTTCAGGGTGTCGCCGTCGGCGCGGTGCAGGTCGTCGAGGACGAGCAGCACCGGCGCTCGCTCGGCGACCGAGGAGATCAGCGAGGCGACCGCCCGGTGCCGGCGGAACCGCGCGCGCGTGGGGTCGTCGGACCCGTCGGCGGCCTCCGGGTCGGCCGAGGCGCCAGCCGGCCCGGTCAGCGCCTCGGTGACCTGCGTCCAGGGCCAGGCCGCCGGGGCGCCCTCGTACTCCGGGCTGCGTCCCCACGCCGTGACCCAGCCCTCGGCGGCCAGCCGCCGCGTCAGCGTCTCGGCCAGCGCGGTCTTGCCGGCGCCCGGGTCGCCGCTGAGCAGGGCGAGCGCGGGCTGCCGGCGATCGGCTGCGGTGTCGGCGGCCCGCCGCAGCCGGTTCAGCTCCGCGTCCCGGCCGACGAACGGCCGCTTTCGCGCCGACGCGGCGGCCCGAGCGTCGGCCGCGACGGGTCGAGGCTCGGCCGCGACGGGCCGAGCGTCGGCCGCAACGGGTCGAGGCTCGGCCACGGCGACGGGCGGGCTGAGGTGGGGCGCCTGGGCCAGGATGTCGGCCTCCAGCCGCCGCAGCTCGGGCCCCGGGTCCACCCCCAACTCGGTCACCAGGGCCTCCCGGGCCTCGCGCAGCGCGGCCAGCGCGTCGCCCTGCCGGCCGGCGCGGTAGCGGGCCACCGCGAGCAGCCGCCAGGCGTCCTCCCGCAGCGGATGGGCGGCGAGGTGGGCCGGCAGGTCGGTGGCGGCCTCGTCCGGGCGACCCAACGCCAACAGTGCCTCCGCCCGCCGCTCGACGGCGAGCATCCGCAGCTCATCGAGTCGGTTGATCTCCGCGAGGGCCCACGTCTCGTTCGCGCAGTCGGCGTACGCCGGACCGCGCCAGAGCCCGAGCGCCGCGTCCAGTGCGGCCAGGGCCGGGGCGGGACGTCCCGCCGCCAGCAGCGGGCCGGTGTCGGCGACGGCCGACGCGAACCGATCGGCGTCCACCGCCCCCGGGGCGGTCCGCAGCACGTAGCCGGGTGCCTCGGTGAGCAGGATCCGGGGCGGCTGCCGGGGCGGCCGGTCCGGCTCCAGTGCCCGCCGCAGGTCCGCGACGAAGGTGCGGATCGCGCCCACCGCGCCGTCCGGCGCGACGTCCCACAGGTCGTCAACGAGACGATCCACCGGCACCACCCGACCGTGGGCGATCAGCAGCCGGGCCAGCACGAGGCGCTGCCGGTGCCCCCGGAGCGGGACCGGCCCACCGTCGGTGTCGGCGGTCACCGGCCCGAGCACGCCGAAGGTCACCGGCAGCGATGCCCCCGGCTGCCTGGTCATGGCACCAATCTAGGCGGGTGGGCCGGCCGGCACTGATTCGACGCTGACCGTCCGCTGATCACCACGGGGCAGGCTCGACGGGTACGACGGCGACGGGTTACCGCCCGGCCGGCCCTGCTCACCAGGAAGGTTCCCCGTGGACCCCAGGATCAACGGATTCGACTACCGGCGCGTCACCGTCGCCGACGGTGTGACGCTCACCGCCGCCGTGGGCGGTTCCGGACCGGCGATCGTGCTGCTGCACGGCTTTCCGCAGACGCACCTGATGTGGCGGCACGTCGCGGCCGACCTGGCCGCCGACCACACGGTCATCTGCCCCGACCTGCGGGGCTACGGCGACAGCGACAAGCCCGTCGACGGCGACGGCACCGCGTACGCGAAGCGGACCATGGCCGCCGACGTGGTGGCGCTGGCCGCGGCGCTCGGCCACGAACGGTTCGCGCTGGCCGGGCACGACCGGGGTGCCCTGGTCGCGTTCCGCGCCGGTCTCGACCATCCGGAGGCGATCAGCCATCTCGCACTGCTCGACGTGCTGCCCACCCTGGACATGTGGGACGTGCTGCACGGCACCAGCGCCGCGGTCGCCTTTCACCTGTACCTGATGGCGCAGCCGCCCGGCCTGCCCGAGGAGATGATCGGTGCCAGTCCGGACGCGTTCTTCGGTCATTTCCTGGACGTCTGGACCCGTGATCCGGAGGCCCTGCCGGCGGATGTGCGGGCCGCGTACCTGCGCGCGTCCCGCGACGCGGTCACCTCGATCGTCGCCGACTACCGGGCGTCCGCCGGGGTCGACGTCGCCCACGACGCCGCCGACCGGGCCGCCGTCCGTCGGCTGACGATGCCGGTCGCGGTGTTGCAGCAGGACTGGGGGGCGGCGCTCGGCTACGACGCGGCCGGGGTCTGGCGGGCCTGGGCTCCGGACCTGGCGCACCAGACGGTCACCTGTGGGCACTTCATGGCCGAGGAGGCACCGGCCGAGGTGGTCCGGGCGCTGCGCGCCCTGCTCGCCCGCTGATCGACCGGTGGCCCGGCCACACCACTGATGACCGTGAGTAATAAAGCTGACACTAGTCGTCAGGGTGATCCGGTATGGCCGGGCCGCCGCGCTCCGTCCGGGCGGCCCGCCCCCGCAACGCCCAACAAAGGCCCTGACCTGCTGGTATGTGACGTTACACCAGGTGGACGACAACCGGTCATCGGTGATACACAGGCAGATAGCGACATGCCAACGGCGGCGAGTCGGTCACCTCCTCGACCATCGACCGATCACCCGCAACGCCGCCGACGGGCTCCGCCGCAGGACCGCACACCCGGTCACGACTCTCCACACGGCACCGGCCCCATCGGCCGCTGGCGGACGACGGTCCTCGACCAGGGAGTTGCCGTGATTAATATCCGAGTCCGGGCCAAGTACCAGCCGTTCGAGGTGGCCGCGCTGGTCACCACGCCCATCTGCGGCATCCTGCTGCTCGTGCTCGACGTCCGGCCGCCGTCGGTGCAGATGTCGATGCCCGAACCCATCCAGGTCGGTTGGGAGGTCGCCCTGATCGTGGTCGGTCTCGGCGGGCTGCTCGGCATCCTGTGGCCGGGCCAGCTCTCCACCGGCCTGGGCGTCGAACTCGCGTCCGTCCTGGTGCTCGGCACCATCACCGGCATGTACGCGGTCGCGTTGGTGGCGGTCGCGGGCCCGCAGGGCGTCGTCGCCGCGTCGCTGATCGCCGCGGTGCCGGCCGGGTCCTTCTGGCGGGCCGCCCAGATCGCCATCGACCTGCGCTGCCTGGCCAAGGGCCACCAGTGCGCGACTCATCGACGGGTCGTGGGAGGGGTGACATGATCACCGCACCGGCGCCCGAGGCCCCGCACTGGGTACAGCTGCTGCTCAGCCTGCTCGGCATCCTCGGAGGCACCACCGGTCTGGCCGCCATCGCCACCGTGCTGTCGCAGCGGGGCAAGTTCAAGGCCGACGCCGCCGACACCCTGACCGAGGCCGCCCTGACCCTGGTCCAACCGCTGCAGACGCGGATCACCGAGTTGGAGGGCGAGGCGCTGCACGCCCGATCGGAGCTGGGGACGCTGCGGGAGCAGGTCAACCAGTTGCAGTTCGTCGTCCGGGTGCTGACCCGGACGCTCGACCGCTGGCGTACCGCGGTGCACGCCCCCGACGCCACCCTGCGCAAGGTCCGCGCGGTGGTCGCGGATTCCGAGCGCCTGTCGGAGGACCGGTGACGGTCGCCCGGATCCGTCGACGGCTCAGACGCCATTCGCCGCACGGAGCCGTTGCACGAGTTCGTGTACCGCCGCCCGGAACTCGGGGTCCGACTCGCCCGGGTGGTGACCGCGTACCGGCGACGACAGATCCCGTGGGTCTCGTAGCCGCCGGTCGACCTGGCCGGCCGGGTCGCCGGCGTCCGGCGGCGGATCGCCGGGCCGGTGGGCGAAGAAGATCCAGCCGCCGACCGGATCGGTGTCGCGCCACAGGTTGAGCCACCGCCACCCGACCCGGTCCCCCACCTGACGCAGCACCTCCTCGGTGATGTACGCCGGGAAGAGTCGGGCGTACAGGCGGTCCACCGGTGACCCGTAGGTGAGCAGGGCGACCCGCGCACGCACCTGCGGCGGCAGCCGCAGCACCGCGAGAGCCAGCAACGCCGAGCCGTGGCTGTGCCCGGACAGCAGCACCCCGTCGTGCCGCTCGGCCAGGTGGGTGATCCGGTCGGCCAGCTCCGGCACCGCGCGGTCGGCGTAGCTCGGGGGTGCGAACGGGTGGGCGGCCCGGGGCCAGAAGGTGCCCAGGTCCCACAGGATGCCGACGTGCCGGCGGAACCACGCCGTCCGGTAGGCGAACACACCGCCCGACAGCAGTGCGAGGAGCACCGCGGCGACGAGGTAGGTGCCGCCGGTGAGCGTCATCTCGAGGGTGCCGGCCGGCAGTCCGAGAAGCTGCCACACCGGCTCATCGGGTCCGCGCCCGGTCAGTCCGAGCAGGCTCGTGGCCAGTCCGATCAGCGCGAGCGCCGCGTACGCGGCGGCCAGCAGGCCCAGCCACTCGGTGAACCGGGCCCGGGTGATGGCCCGCACCGCCCGCCGTAGCCGCCCGGCCGCTTCCGGCGGAGCGGCCGGGAAGTCGCGGGCGATGATCGCCGCCGCCGCACGGCATCGGCGGGGCCGCGACCGGAGGGTCAGCGCGCCGCACAGCAGCACCGCCGCGACCACGTGCAGGAAGAAGGCGAGAAGCGTCCAGCGGTACGGCAGGGGTGGCCCACCGTCACCGCGGTAACCGCCGAGCAGGTCGCCCGTCTGGTAGACCAGGCCGGCGGAGAGCGCGCCGGCCAGGCCGACCGCGATGGCCGCGACGACCGCCGCGGCCAGCCCCTGCGGCAGCACGTACCGGCTGCCGCCACGACCGTGCTGCCACAGCACCAACCCGCTGAGTGCCACCAGCAGGGCCATCTGGCCGAGCAGCGCCCCACCGGCGACCCCGTCGTAGCCGGGCAGCCCGGTCGACGACGGCCAGCCCTCCTGGTCCAGCGCCACGGTGACGAGGGTCGCCACGCTCAGGCCGGCCGCCACCACGCCCGTCGCGCGGGCGGTCCAGGTGGCCGCCCGCGCGGTCGCCGCCCGGTCGATCAGCCCCGGGGCGGCGAGCAGGCCGACGCAGGCCAGCAGCACCGCCGCGCTGAGCGTCAGCAGCAGCGTCGTCCAGAACGTCGCGCCGCCGGCGCGACGGGCCGTGAGCAGCAGGAGATCGAGTACGGCGAGAGCGGCGGCGACGTGGATCGCCCGCAGCCGCACCACCAGCGGCTCCACGGCCCACAGCGGGTTGCCGACCGGACGGGAGCGGCGGGTGCCGAGCAGCCGGAGGAACGCGACGGCGGCGATCGGCACCAGCGCCAGTACGGCCAGCCGCTGCCCGACGTGCCGGCCGTCGAGCCCGACCATCGTGTCGAAGGGCGCCCGGCAGCGGGCCGTGCCGAGACACCGCCGCACGGTGACGCCGGTGGCGCTGCGGCGGCCCGCCGGCCGCATCCACACCGCCACGTTGCTGAGCATGAACGGCGTCAGGAAGACCATGGCGACGGTCCGGGCCACGGTGCCGGCGGGCAGATCCCCCCAGCGGTACGCCTCGAGCGTCACCCCGTCCGCGTCGGTGCTGTCCGATCCCTCCGGGCGGTGGAAGCCACCGCTGTCGTCGCCGGCGACCTGCCGGACCCGTGTCCGGTCGAGGACGACCGCCGGCTGCGCCCCCGACACGCCGTGCACCCGCAACTCCACCACGTCGTGCCGTCGTGGTGGGTCGCCGTGGCGCGGTGTCCGTGACGGCATCCGGGACGGCTACCCCTGCCGCCACCGACCGGGCTCGCCGCTCGCCCCGGTCGGCCGAACGAACCGCCACAGTCCGGGCATCGCGTCGACCAGGACGACCAGCAGCAACACCCCGGCGACGACGGCGCTGTTGGCGAGCTGCGAAAGCCTCTCGGTCGCCAGTCCGGACACGATGATGGCCGGCACACCGACCAGGCGCGCCCAGGGCAGGCTTGCGTCCACCACCGCCGAGAGCAGGACCCGGGCGGTCAGGAACAGCGCCGGGCCGAGGACACCCACGGCCAACTGTGTGACGTCGCGTCCGCCCGGATTCTCGATCGTCATCTCCATGGCGACGGAGGTGGCGAGCACACCGGCAATCATGACGAGGTGCAGGTAGCCGGCCAGGAGCGCCAGCTTGCTGCCGGGCGGTCCAGCCGCCACGATCGCCGCGCCCAGCCGCGAGCCGGCGGGCACCAGGTAGAGCCGGGCGAGGGCCACCGCGGTCACGAACGCCAGGGCGAAGGCCGCCGTGCTCTCCCGGTCCATTCCGGAGTCGCCATAGGCGACGCCGGAGATCAGGATCAGCTCACCCAGCGCGATGATGAAGATCTGCTGGTAGCGCTCGGAGAGGTGTTCGCCGTTCACCTGAAGGTCGGGCCAGGAGCTGCGCCCGAGCCGCGGAAACGGCCAGCGCAGCCGAGCCAGGGAGTACTCCAGCAGCAGAGCGAGGGCCCAGAGCACCCCCCGGACCGGGGCGACGAACGCCCCGACCACCCAGAGCGCGCCGGAGATCGCGAACCAGACCGCCACCCGCAGGCTCCGTAGCTGCAGCGGGTGCCCCCGCAGGGCGGGGATCAGGATCGCTCCCCTACCCAGGTGGATGGCCACGTAGGCGATGCCGAACACCGTGGCGTGCGAGTCGAACGCGGTGGGCACGGCCGCGGCCATCAGCAGGCCGCCGAACATCACCCAGAGCAGGAGTACGACGATCAGCGGGGCGCGCGGGTCGAACCAGTCCGCCGACCAGGCGGTGACGAACCACACCCACCAGAGCGCCGCCAGCATCACCAGCACCTGGAAGCCGCCGTTGAGGCTGGGGTCGTCGAGCAGCGCCCGGGACAGCCGGGTCAGCGCGAAGATGAACGCCAGGTCGAAGAACAGCTCCAGGAACGATGTCCGGCGCGGGTTCTCCCGCCGCTGGAGCAGCCGTGCGGGGAGCCCGTTCGCCATCGCCCCCCTTCCCGGACGTCACCTGCCGCCCCAGTCGTACCATCCGGGCGGCGCGGCCCGGGCGGGTTCCGCCGAGCCCGGCCACGCTCGCGCGGCCCGCTGTCAGCCCGCGATCAGGTCCGCCGCCACGCTCCAGAGCCGTTCGGCGTTGCCGGGATCGACCGCGTACGCCGCCACACCGCTGTAGTCGGCGGGCCGCTCGGTCACCACCGGGGCCTCGGCGCAGTCCTCGAAGTAGCGGCCACCCACGCCCGCAAGCAGTGGGGACGCGGCGAGCAGCACCGAGGTGGCGGCACCCTGCTGCGGGGTCTTCTGCCGCTCCTTCGGGGTACGCAGCCCGCCGGTGTGCTTCTGCAGCCCGGTGGCGATGGCGCCTGGGTTCAACGCGTTGGCGTGGATGCCCTCGCCGGACCAGCGGCGGGTGGCCTCGACGGCGAGCAACGCCTCGGCGCTCTTGGACTGCCCGTACGCCAGCAGCGGGTCGTACGGCCGGAACGCGAAGTGCAGGTCGTCGAAGATCACCGGGGAGAAGAGGTTGCCGCTGGAGCTGACCGACACGACCCGGGCGCCACCGGCGGCGGCGAGCGCGTCGTGCAGGCCGACGGTCAACGCGTAGTGCCCCATGAAGTTGGTGGCGAACTGCATCTCCCAACCCTCGGCGGTCCGCTCCAGCTCGGGCAGCGCCATGATCCCGGCGTTGTTCACCAGGATGTGCAGCGGCTGGTCCCAGGCGGCGACGAATCGGCGTACCGAATCCTGGCTGGCCAGGTCCAGTTCGCGGACGGTGACCCGGTCCGCGCCGATGCCGGCCGCGATGTCGGACGCGGCCTGCTCGCCCGCGCTGATCCGGCGTACCGCGAGCACCACCTCGGCACCGGCGGCGGCCAACGAACGGGCGGTCTCGACGCCGATACCGGCGGCGCCTCCGGTGATGACGGCCCGCTTGCCGCTCAGGTCGACTCCGGCGAGGACCTCGTCGGCGGTCGAGGCGAAACCGAACGGGGTCGCGATTCGCTCAGGCATCTCAGTCCCATCTTCCGATCACGCTTACGCCAATCACTCTCGCCCGAGTGGCGGCCGATATCCGGGTTCCTGGTTTTCCTGGTACTGGCAGGACCAGGATGGGCGGCCGGTGGCCGCTCCTACGATGAGCGGGTGAGCACGGCCGGGCCGCTCGGCGAGTACCTGCGTGCCCGGCGCGAGCTGATCGGGCCGGGCGACGTCGGGCTGCCCCCGCACGGCCGTCGGCGGGTGCCCGGCCTGCGGCGCGAGGAGTTGGCCCTGCTGGCCGGCATCAGCGCCGACTACTACCTGCGGCTGGAGCAGGGGCGGGACCGGCGCCCGTCGACGCAGGTGCTCGACGCGCTGGCCCGGGCGTTGCGGCTCGACGCGGAGGCCACGGCGCACCTGCACCGCCTCGGCCGGCAGCCGTCGTCGCGCCGTCCGACGCGACGGCCGGAACGCGTGCCGGTGGGCATCCGACAGTTGGTCGGCTCCTGGACGCAGCAACCCGCCTTCGTGCACGGCCGGCACCTGGACGTCCTCTTCGCCAACCCGCTGGCGACCGCGCTGGCGCCGATCTACGCGGTCGGGGTGAACCTGCTGCGCGCCGTGTTCCTGGATCCGAGCGTGCCGTCGCTCTACCCGGCCTCGGAGGCGGTCGCGGCCAACGCCGTGGCCGGCCTGCGCGCGCAGGTCGGGGCCGAGGTGGACGACCCCCGGCTCACCGAGCTGGTCGAGGAGTTGTCCGCCGGCAGCGAACGGTTCCGGCGGTTGTGGGCCCGGCACGACGTGGTCGCCCGCGCCGGTGGCGGGACACGGGTGTTCCACCACCCCCGGGTGGGTGAGCTGGAGCTGCGCTACGAGAAGCTCACGATCAACGGCACGACCCAGTCGCTGGTCGTCTACCACGCCGAACCGGGAAGCCCGTCCGCCCGCTCGCTGGCCCGGCTCGGTGCCGGCCGGACAGCCGTCCCGGCACCGGAATCGGGCCGGTGACGCGGACCGGCGTTCGACTATCCGCTGGTCGCCCGCTCCGCGACCACCACCGAGATCCCGTCGAGGACGCGTTGCAGGCCGAACTCGAAGGCGTACTCCGGCCCGTACGCGGCGCCGTGCTGCTGCCCGGCCGCCGTGCCGACCCGGGAGGCGGTCGGGTAGCTGTCGGGCGTCAGGAACGTCTCCAGCCAGGGCGCGTGCGACTGCCACCACTGGCCGTCGGTCATGCCGGTCTCCCGCTCCAGGTCGACCACCTCGGACGCGGCGCGCGCGGAACTCTTCACGTGCCCGAGGACGAGGGTGAGCACCGCGTCCATCTCGACGTCGGTGAGCCCGATGTCGGCGACCGCGCCGAGCTCGTAGTCGTACTTGGCCACCAGGTGCGGCCCGAGCACCGGACGGGTCGTCTCGGCCCGCAGCATCCACCGGTGACGCTGGTAGAGCGCCAGATTGTCGCGGGCGATCCGCTCCAGCCGTACCCGCCAGTCCCCCTCGACGACGGGACGCGGCATCTCGCCGTACACGGTGTCGATCATGACGTCGACGAGTTCGGCCTTGCCCGGCACGTAGGTGTAGACCGACATCGTGCCCACACCCAGCGCCTCACCGACCCGGCGCATGGTCAGCGCGTCGAGGCCCTCGGCGTCAGCGACGTCGATCGCGGCGCGGACGATCCGCTCGACGCTGAGCCCCTGCCCGGCACTGCGGCTGGTCGGCTCCCGGGTGCGCCACAGGATGGCCAGGCTGCGGGCCGGGTCCGCGGTCGCCTTGCGCTCACTCGCCATGGTGCGGCCATCCTACCAACGCGGGCGTACGACGTACGCCGCGCGCCGGCCGGGCCCCCCGGTCACTCGGTCGGCGGGGCGAGCGACCGCAGCCAGCGGTAACCGGCCCCGAGCGTGGCCGCGAAGGCGATCACCACGGCGTACGACCAGGCGTCCGTGCCGGCGGTCAGGTCACCGAAGCGGTGCGCGAGGAAGCCGACGAAGGTGGCCATGCCCAGCCCCGTCACCGCGGCGACCGCCCGCAGATCGGCCACCACCGCCGCGTACGCCCCGGCGGCGACGGACATGACCAGCGTCCGGGCCGGCAACTCCGCCGGGGCGAAGAGCACGCCCGCGAGCAGCGCGGCGCCGATCATCACCGCCCATCCGATCGCCACGCTCACCCCGGTGGGCGTCGGCTCCCCGACCACCGCGGTCCTCTGCTCCCGATCGACCACCACAGCACGCCTCCGGCGAGGGCGACGGCCCGTACCTCGGACCCGCCGACGGCCATACCAACGCGGGGACGCCGGCTCCGGCGAGGGTTTTCACGCGTCCACTACGCCGATCGACGCGATTGTGACGCCACGTTCACGCACCCGGGTGGGGTCAGAGCCCCTCGCGGTCGTCGGACAGCGCCGGGCCGGCGGCAGCGGGCACCAGGTGCCGCACCTCGGGTTCGCCGTCGGTGCACTCCCGGGCCCGTTCCTCGGCGGCGCGGTCCTCGCCGGTGAGCCGGCCGCCGTGCTGGCGCAGGTGCTCGTCCCAGGACGGCACCAGGTACACCTCGACGAACCGGTCCGTGGTCTCGGCCGGGCGGAACAGGCCCCAGCGCATCGCGCCGGTCCGCTGACGGGCGCCGCGGACCAGGTCCATGGCCGCCAGGAACGACTGTGTGCGCTCCGGTCGGACGGTGTACTGCACCGTCACCAGCACCGGCCCCACCCCCGGGTCCGGTTCGTGCGCCAGGTGCAGTTGCGGCCAGTAGGCGGCCGGTTCCCGGTTCACCGACCGCAGGTCCGGCAGCGGCCAGATCCGGCTCGTCACGGTGCCGATCAGCATCACCCCGGCCGCCGCGAGGTACGCGAGGACCAGCCCGGCCATGTCGGCCGCCAGACCCCACAGCAGGGCGCCGACGGCCTGCCCACCGGCGAAGCACACCTGGTAGACGGCCAGACCCCGGGCGCGTACCCAGGTCGGGAGGAAGAGCTGCATCTCGGCGTTGACGTTGGCCAGCACGGTCACCCAGGCCATCCCGGCGGGCAGCAGCGCGAGGAGCACCAGCGGCACCGCCCGCACGGTGCCGACCACGGTCAGCGCGACGGTGAACACCGCGCCGGCGGCCAGCAGGAGCTGGTTGGCCGACAGCCGGGTACGGATCACGGCCAGCAGCACGCCACCCGCGATGGCCCCCACCCCGAGGGCGGCCAGCAGCAGCCCGTACCCGCCGGAACCCAGCCCCAGCCGGCGATTCGCCACCAGTGGCAGCAGTGCCCACAGCGCGCTGGCCGGGATCACGAAGACCAGCGCCCGGCGCAGCAACCGACGCACGGTCGGCGAGTGCCGGACGTAGCGGGAACCGGCGCGCAGCGCGGCGGTGAACCGTTCGGGCACGTCGACCGCGCGGGCGTTGGCGGGCCGCCAACGCCACAGCGCGTACGTGAAGATCCCGAACGCGACGGCGTTGAGCGCGAAGACCGGGGCGACACCGGTACGGGCGATCAGCACACCGGCCACCGCCGGCCCGACGGCACGGGCCACGTTCACGCTGATCGAACCGAGTGCCGAGGCCGACCGGAGCTGCTCCTGGGGCACCAGCTCCGGGATCACCGCCGCCCAGGCCGGCAGGGTGAGCGCCTGACCGACGCCGAACGCGAAGGTGAGGGTGAGCAGCAGCGCCGGCGGCATCCGGTTGGTCAGGGTGAGCAGCGTCAACGCGACCGCCACCGCCACCAGGAACAGCTGCACGGCGATCAGCAGGTGCCGGCGGTCGAAACTGTCGGCGAGCACCCCGGCGGGCAGCGCCAGCAGCAGCACCGGCAGCAGACTGGCGGTCTGGACCAGCGCGACCAGCGTGGAGGCGTTGGAATGGTGGATCAGCAGCCACTGCGCGCCGACCGTCTGCATCCAGGTGCCGATGTTGGCGGCGAGCAGGGCCAGCCACAGGTTGCGGTAGACCGCGGTCCGCAGCGGTGCCCAGGCGGAGGCCGGACGGTCGGCGGGTCCGGCTGCGGCCGTCACCACCGCCCGTCCGCGCGCAGCACGCGCTCGCCGGAGACGTAGAGGTCGTCGGGTTCGAGCAGCAGCAGCCGGACGACCTCGGTGGCGACCTGCTCCGGCAGGGCGTACACCTCGTCGAGGAATTCGGCGCCGACCCGTTCCTGCAGGCGGGTCGGCATCGGCCCGGGATGCAGCTGCATCACCTTGACCTGGTTGCTGTGCTGGGCCTCGGCCACCGAGTCGACGAGGCTGCTGCCGTAGCTCTTGGTGGCCCGGTACAACGGGATGCCCGGCCGGGGCGCGGCCAGCGCCATCGCGCCGATGTACACGACGTTGCCGTGGCCCTGCCGGTGCATCTGCTCCAGCGCTTCCCGCAGCAGGTACGTGACGCCCAGAACGTTGATCTCCACGGCCCGCCGGATGTGCTCCACCGGGAGGTCCATCAGGTCGCCGCCCGCCCACATCGACGCGCAGGCCGCCACCCCGTCGATCGTGCCGTGGCGTCCCACCACCTCGGCGAACCCGTCGCGGACCTGCTCGTACGAGGAAATGTCGCAGACCGCCCCGTCACAGCCCAGCTGGTCGGTCGTCGCGGCGACCTCGGCCGGCACGTTGCCGAAGACCACCACCCGGTGCTCGTCCACCAGCAGCCGGGCCACCGCGAGGCCGAGCCCGCTGGTACCGCCGACCACCACGAAGGTTCTGGCACCCATGTCTCTCCCGCCGCCGCGAGCACACCTCACGCCGGACGCGTGATGGCGCGTCGTTCCCGTTTACGTGCCCTCCACACCTGTTGGGCCGGTAGTGCTGGGCCTACCCCAAGAGTGGATCTGGACGGCTGGGGTGGCCGGTCGTCCGCGATTAGCGTCTGCGGCATGACCCCCGAACACCCTTCTCGGCTGGCCGAGGCGCTGCGTCGCCGCGACTGGCTGCTCTCCGCCTGGCCCTGGCGGGCGCTGGCCTACCTGGTCAGCACCGTCCCGATCGCCGGCGTGCTCAGCATCGGGCTGCTCGTCATCGTCGGACCCCTGCTGGCCGCCGTCAACGCGCTCCGGCTGCACGGCCGGCCGCCGAGCCTCGCGCTGATGCTGTTCCTGGCGACCAGCAGCCTCATCCTGCTGGCGTTGGCTCCGATCGTGAGCTTCCCGGTCGCCGCCGTCGAACGATGGCGGCTCAGACTCGTGGACGGCCGGCCGCTGCCCTCGCCGTCGTGGCCGGGCCTGGCCGCGCGCTACCGCAGCGCGGGGACCTGGCGGGAGGTGGCCTACCTGTTCTGGCTGGGCGGTGTGGCACCCATCGCGTACTGGGTGTTCCTCGTGCTGGTGCTGCTCGACCTCGGGATGATCACCAGCCCCTGGCTCGCCGGCGATCCCACCGAACCGGTCGTGATCCTGGGCCGGGTCGAGAGCACCGGCGAAGCCGTTCCGTACGCGATCGTGGGTGTGCTGCTCCTGCCGGTCTTCTGCTACGCGGGCGGCCTGCTCGCGGCCGTGCAGGCCGCCGTGGCCCGGTGGGCACTGGCCTGGCCGGTCGACACCGCGGCGCTGCGTGAGGTCGCCCGCTCCCGCACCCGCCTGGTCGGCGCATACGAGGCCGAACGGCGCCGCATCGAACGGGACCTGCATGACGGCGCGCAGCCACGGCTGACCAGCCTCACCCTCCAGCTGGGCCTGGCCCGGCTGGACGTACCCGAGGACTCCCCCGCCGCCCGACCCCTCGCGGTGGCGCACGACCAGGCCCGGGGCCTGATGGTGATGCTGCGACAGCTGGTGCACGGCATCCGGCCGCAGAGCCTCACCGACCTCGGTCTCGCCGGCGCGGTACGCGAGCTGGCCGACGCGGCCACCGTCGCGGTGACCGTGCACGCGGACGTCGACGGCGAGCTGCCCGAGATCGTGGAGACCACCGCGTACTTCGTGGTGTCCGAGGCCCTGGGCAACGTGGCCCGGCACGCCGGGGCGACCCGCGCCGACGTGCGCCTCACCCGGGTCGGCGGTGACCTCGTGGTCGAGGTGTCCGACGACGGCGGCGGCGGCGCCGACCCGTCCCGGGGCACCGGCCTGACCGGCCTCGCCGACCGGGTCGCTGCCGTGGACGGCCGGCTGCTGCTCTCCAGCCCTCCCGGCGGGCCTACCCTGGTCCGCGTGGAGCTGCCATGTCGCCGGTGACCCGGGTGGTGCTCGCCGAGGACGAGGTGCTGCTGCGGGAGGGCCTGGTCGCGCTGCTGACCCGCTTCGACTTCACGGTGTGCGCCGCCGTCGGCTCCGCGCCCGCCCTGCTGGACGCGGCCCGCGACCACCAGCCGGACCTGGTGCTGACCGACATCCGGATGCCTCCCGGCCGGCGCGACGACGGGCTGGGCGCGGCCGTCGCGCTGCGCGCCGAACGGCCCGGGCTCCCGGTCGTGGTGCTCAGCCAGTACGTGCAGACCGGGTACGCGGCGGCGCTGCTGGACAGCGGCGACGGCCAGCGGGTGGGCTACCTGCTCAAGGACCGGGTCGCCGAGGTCGCCGAGTTCGTCGACACGCTGCGCCGGGTCACCGCGGGCGGCACCGCCATCGACCCGGACGTGGTCCGGCAACTCCTGCACCGCCCGCGTGATCCGCTCGCCGCGCTGTCCGCCCGGGAACGGGAGGTGCTGGCGCTGCTGGCCGAGGGCCGCTCGAACGCGTCGATCGCCGCCCGGCTGCACGTCACCGAGGCGGCGGTCGGCAAGCACGTCGGCAACATTCTGCTGAAGCTCGACCTGCCACCCAGCGACGACACCAATCGGCGGGTGCTCGCGGTGCTCACCTACCTTCGCAGCGACCCGGCGGGCTGACCAGCGCCGGGCTGAGATCGGGGCGTAGATTCGACCAGCGGTACCGGTGCCACCAGGGGCGCGGGCCGGCGAGACGGGGGTGTGGCATGGCGGAGGCGCTGCGGGTTGGCCTGCTGGGGTACGGGCTGGCGGGCCGGGTGTTCCACGCACCGCTGATCGCCGCGACGCCCGGGTTGCGGCTCGACGCCATCGTGACCCGCGATCCGCAGCGACGCGAGCAGGCCCGGCAACACTTCCCGGACGCCCGCCTGGTCGAGGACGCCGACGAGTTGTGGCGTACCCCGGAGGCTCTGGACCTGGTCGTGGTGGCGACGCCGAACCGGCAGCACGTGCCGATGGCGCGGGCGGCGCTCGCCGCCGGCCTGCCGGTCGTCGTGGACAAGCCCCTCGCGGCGACGGCGGCGGAGGGCCGCGCGCTGGTCGACGAGGCGACCGAGCGTGGGGTGCCGCTGACGGTGTTCCAGAACCGGCGCTGGGACGGCGACTTCCTGACCGTCCGCCGCCTCGTGGAGCAGGGCGAGTTGGGGCGGGTGCTGCGCTTCGAGTCCCGTTTCGAACGGTTCCGTCCGACGATCAAGCCGGGCTGGCGGGAGCTCGCCGGTCCCGAGGAGGCCGGCGGTGCCCTCTTCGACCTCGGCGCGCACCTCATCGACCAGGCGGTGCAGCTGTTCGGCCCGGTCGACCGCGTCTACGCGGAGGTGGACCGTCGCCGCGCGGGTGCGGCCGTCGACGACGACGCGTTCGTGGCGTTGACCCACGCGGGCGGGGTGCACTCGCACCTGTGGATGGGCGCGGTGACCGCTCAGCTCGGGCCGCGCCTGCGGGTGCTCGGCGACCGGGCCGGCTACACGACGTACGGGCTGGACGTGCAGGAGGCGGCGCTGCACGACGGCGGCCGACCGGACCAGCCGGGCTGGGGCGAGGTCCCGTCCGAGCGGTACGGCATGCTCGGTGTCGACGGCGACCTGCGACCGGTGCCGACCGTGCCCGGCGCGTACCAGAGCTTCTACCAGCAGGTGGCGGCGGCGCTGCGGGACGGCACGCCCATGCCGGTGGACCCCCGCGACTCGGTCGCCACCGTCGAGCTGATCGAGCTGGCGCACCGGTCCGCCGCCGAGGGCGTGGTGCTGCCGGTCCCGGCCTCCTGAGGCCACACCTCAACCAGTGGGTGCCGTCGCTGACGCCACTCACCACCCTGCCGCGGGAACACGTCGTCTGGGCAACAGCGTGTGCCGGTCCATCTGCCTGTTGAATCGCTGACAGCGTTTCGTCTGTGCTGAATACTGGTGCTGAACTGCACTGGGGAGGCATCTCAGAGGGCGGCGACGACATCCAGCCGGCAGACGCCCGACCGGATGTCGTCGCCGCCTCCGTCAACCGGCTAGGTGGCGTCCCGTTCGGAGGGGGCGTCGTCCGGCACCCGCGCGTCATCGTCGGTCAGCGCGTCATCGGACGAGTTGGCCAGGTTGGCGAGCTGGCGCTCAGCCTCCCGGATCTCCTCGGCGAGCCTCGGGTTCTCCTCGGCGGATCCCTGCGACATGGCGACCTCCATCACGGATTCCGGACGGATACCCGACCTGACGGCGGAGACACGGGGCAGATCCGGACACCGTGGCGGCGGTGGCCGCCGTGGACAGGAACCCGTGTTGATCCATTGGACGGTAAGTTGCCGTCCAGTCCGCTCGGATGTGATCACAATCGTCATGTCGGAGAAGCGATCCCCGTTGATCCGTGCGGCAACAGAGCCCTTACCTGGAGATGGAGCAAGAGATGAGCAAGAGATTCAACGGCAGTTGCGCCTGCGGCGCCGTGACGTACGGGTTCGACAACGAGCCCACCTTCGTGGCGAACTGTCACTGCACGGACTGCAAGCGCGCCTCTGGTGGAGAGATGGCGACCTTCGCGCTGGTGTCCGACTCGGACTTCACCGTGTTCGGTGGCGAAACCAAAGGCTTCCCGTACCCCGCGAACCCGCAGACCTGCGCAGGCAACGGCCTGACCCGGGTATTCTGCGTCAACTGCGGCTCCCGGGTGTTCACCAACGAACTGGCTGACTTCCCGGGCGGGGTATTCGTTCAGGAGGGCACCCTCGACAACCTCACCGACTGGTTTGCGCCACAGGCGGAGATCTACACGTGGAGCCGCCAACCGTGGATGCCGGCTCTCGACGTCCCGCAGCACGATCACGGCGTCAGCTGACGTTTCCGGTGTGACAAACGAGTGAGAGGTTCGGGAACCGGTCTTCCCGAACTGACACGTTCTCCGGCGCCTGAGACGTCACCGCCACTCAGTCGAGCACCGGGACCGGACCGGCGAGCGCGCCAGGCTGAGCCCGGAAGCGTCGCCGGCCCGGCCCGGTGCCGGATCAGCGCTGCTTTAACTCCTGCCAGGATGGGTGGGTGCCGCGCCAGGCGTCGGCGAGGATGGCCGCCGAGGCCCTGCTGGGGCACTGCTGCACCCGCTCACGACCCGACGCCCCACCGATCTGGGCGCGGACCTCCCAACCCTGCCCGTCAGTACGGATATACACGTCCCTGCGCCCGCGCGGGGTCGTGTCTCCGTTCCACCAGTGCTCCTCCACCTTCATTCGCCGACCGTATAGCAATTCCCGCGCCGAGGGTACGGCGCAGGTGTGCCCAGAGTGGGGCAAGAGCCGCAATTCAGACGTATTTCGGGCCAAGCGTTGGCAGTTCAAAACCATATCGGCGGATCTCCCCCTCCTGAGTTGCAGATCAGGAACGTCTCCGAACCCGCGGGAGAAGACACCGAGGGCCGGCGGTCAGGGCTGGGTCGTCAGCAGGTAGTCGTCGGCCCCGGGGCTCCACCGTAGGTCGAGGACGCCGGCGGTCGCGGCG
This sequence comes from Micromonospora sp. WMMD710, assembly GCF_029626045.1. Taxonomy (NCBI): domain Bacteria; kingdom Bacillati; phylum Actinomycetota; class Actinomycetes; order Micromonosporales; family Micromonosporaceae; genus Micromonospora; species Micromonospora sp. WMMD710. Next base: position 3,059,148 of record NZ_JARUBD010000001.1, read on the forward strand.
GCCTTGCAGAACTGGAGGAAGCTGCGGTAGCCGAGCTTCTTCTCGCTGAAGTCGGGCCGGGCCCGGCGTACCTGGTTCTTCAGCCCGGACAGCGCCACCGGGTTGCCGCCGCTACCGAGGTCCGCCACGACGCCTCGGAGCAGGCCGAACGCCACCTCCCGGTCGCCGTGCTCGGGCAGGGAGACCTCGGGGTCACCCTTCGCGGGGCCTTCGGCCAGCTCGATCACGTTGCGTTCGGCGAGGTGGCGCAGCAGTTCACCGAAGGTCCGGAAGCCGTAGTCGGATTCACTGAACGTCGGGTCCTTGCGCAGCAGGGTGCGCTTGAGTCGGGAGGCGGTGACCTCGCCGTTGGCGCTGCCCTGCAAGCCGGCCACCGTCTGGGCGACCTGCACGGCGAGCGAGTCCACGTCCCGGCCGGGCTCCTCCCCCGCCGGCCGGTGGTCGATCTCCGCCTCGCGCTCCGGCTCGGGGGGTCGCTGGTCCGGACCGGCCTGTCGGGTGGCGGCGGGACGAGCGCGACGGCCGCGGGCCGGCGGGATGTCCACGCCCTCCAGCCGGTCGTAGTAGAGGAACTCGTCGCAGGCCGGCGGGAGCAGCGCCGACGTCGACCCCTCGACGCCGACTCCGATGACCCGCTTGTTCAGCTCGCGCAGCTTGTGCACCAGCGGCGTGAAGTCACTGTCGCCGCTACAGATGACGAAGGTGGAGATGTAGTCGCGCTCGAACGCCAATTCGATCGCGTCGACGGCCATCTTGATGTCGGCCGCGTTCTTGCGGGAGGCGCCCATCCGCTGGGGAATCTCGATCAGCTCGACGTGCGAGCGGGTGAGCATCCGGCGGTCCTCGTCGAAGTACGACCAGTCGGCGTACGCCCGGCGCACCACCACCCGGCCCCGCTCGGCCAGCGCGTCGGCGATGGGTCGGAAGTCGAAGTCCGCGCCGCCACGGTGGTCGCGCGCCCCCAGCGCGAGGTTCTCGTAGTCGAGGAACAGGGCGATCCGGTCTTCTTGATCCACGCGGCCCAGCGTACGCCCGCCGTGGGCGCCCCGGGCGCAGGTGAAAGCGCGACACCTCCACTCTCCGACCGTCCATTTCTTGCGGCCTGATAGCCGCATCTTTTCGCTATTTCATTGTCGTCTTGCAGCAGGCTGTTCGGTGCTGCATCATGACGATCAATGTCGGGCGTTGGGGGAGCGCCGGGCGGACCTCCACCACCACCCACCCAGGAGGGTCACCGATGTTTCGCAGCCTCATGCCGGCGCGGGGACGCCCAGGCCGGCCGGCCGCCACCGCCGTCGCGCTCGCGACCGGCCTCGCCGTTCTGGTCGCCGGACCCACCGTGGCCGCCGCCGGTCCGTCCACGTCCGCCGGAGCAGAGCCGGTGGTCACCCGCGCCGCCCTCGACCCGGCGCTGGTCGCCGGACGTGGCGCCGACGTCGACTTCGTCGAACAGGAGGCGGAGAACGCGCGCACCAACGGCGAGGTGATCGGCCCGGACCGGTCCGCCTACACGCTGCCCGCGGAGGCGTCCGGCCGCCGGGCGGTCCGGCTCACCCCCGGTGAGTACGTGGAGTTCGTCCTGCCCAGCGCGGCCAACGGGCTCACCGTGCGGTACAGCATCCCGGACGCCCCGCAGGGTGGCGGGATCACCGCGCCGCTGCGGGTCGCGGTCAACGGCAAGCACGTCCGCACCATGACGTTGACCTCGCAGTACTCCTGGCTCTACAACCAGTACCCGTTCACCAACGACCCCCAGGCCGGGCTGCTGCACCCGGACTGGTGGATCACCGAGTGCCAATGCGTGCCGTCGGCCACCACGCCGTACCCGAGCATCAGCACGCCGTTCAGGCCCACCCACTTCTACGACGAGCAGCGACTCCTGCTGGGTCGCACCTACCGGGCCGGTGACACGATCCGGCTCACCGCGCCGCCCGGCAGCGCCGCCGCCTGGACCATCATCGACCTGCTCGACTCCGAGCTGGTCGCGCCGCCGCGCGTCCGTCTGCTCGCGGCGAACGTGCTCGCGTTCGGCGCCGATCCCACCGGCCGGCGGGACTCCGCCGACGCCCTGGACCGGGCCATCACCTTCGCCCGGCGCACCCACCTGAAGGTCTACGTCCCGCCGGGCACCTACCAGGTCAACCGGCACATCATCGTCGACGACGTGACCATCGAGGGCGCCGGCAACTGGTACACCACCTTCAAGGGCCGCGAGGTCGCCCTGCCGACGCCCGCGCCGGACGGCTCGGTGCACACCGGCGTCGGCTTCTACGGCCGCGACGCCGACGACGGCGGGAGCCGCAACGTCCACCTGTCCGGCTTCGCCATCGAGGGTGACGTGCGGGAGCGCATCGACACCGACCAGGTCAACGCGATCGGTGGGGCGATGAGCGACTCCACCGTCGACGGGCTCCACCTGCGGCACACCAAGGCCGGCCTGTGGTTCGACGGTCCGATGCGCAACGTCCGCGTCACCAACACCATCATCGTCGACCAGATCGCGGACGCGCTCAACTTCCACACCGGCGTGACCGACTCCCTCGTCGCGCACAACTTCGTCCGCAACACCGGCGACGACGGCCTGGCGATGTGGTCGGAGAAGACGGCGAACGCGCGCAACACGTTCGACCACAACACCGTGCAGTCACCGACCCTCGCCAACGGCATCGCCATCTACGGCGGCACGGACACCACCGTCTCGCACAACCTCGTCGCCGACCCGGTACGCGAGGGCAGCGGTCTGCACGCCGGATCCCGCTTCGGAGCGGAACCGTTCACCGGGTACCTGCGGTTCACCGGCAACACCACCGCGCGCGCCGGCACGTACGAGCTGAACTGGAACATCGGGCTGGGCGCGATCTGGATCTTCGCCCTGGACCGCAGCATCGACGCGGCCATCGAGGTGACCGGCGACGCGTACCTCGACAACACGTACAACGCGATCATGCTGGTCAGCGACTGGCCGGTGAAGGATCTCTACTCGATCACCGACGTACGCTTCCGCGACGTCCGGGTCGACGGCACCGGCACCTCGGTGGTCAGCGCCCGCTCGGCCGGGTCGGCCTCGTTCGCCAACGTGGGCGCCCGCAACGTGGGTGCCGTGGGCGTCAACAATTGCGGGTCGTTCCACTTCACCCCGGCCGGCTCGGAGTTCACTCTGCACGACCTCGGCGGCAACGACGGCGGCTGGCTCGCCCCGTGGCTGCTGCCCAACACCATCACCTGCGACGACCGGCCCCCGGTGTCGCCGCCCCCGCCTCCGGCGCAGTGGTGAGACGCGGTGGGGAGGTCCGGCTGACCGGGCCTCCCCACCGCTCACTCAGCGCACTCGGGCGTACGCCAGCGGCACGCTCGTCGGCTGCCCGTCCCAGCTGCCACTGAGGCCAGCACCCACTCCCCCGTCGACCCCGACACCGGGCCGGCGGACGACGACGAGCTCGACGGAGTCGGTGCCGATGACCGTGCGGTCATCGTCGGCCACGCTCCGGACGGCACCGACCGGGGGCACGTCGGTGAGCCCGCCGTCGCTGGCGACGACCGTCACGCTCGGCTCGCGCAGCTCACGCCGACCGTCCACCTCGAAGTACTGCTCCGCCTGGCCGGCGCCGGCCAGGATGGCGTGCGCCAGCGCGGCGGCGTACACCGGGTCGGCGCAGCCGTCGTACACCCAGCGGGTGCCGAGCACCGAATGTTCGGTGGTGCCGACCAGCCAGTCCTCGGCACCGTTGAGCGGTGCGTCACGGTAGGTCAGCGGGACGTGGTGGACCGGACCGTCGGCGGCACCGACCAGGATCGTCTCGATGCCGACCGCGCCGGCCGGGTCGTCGAAGCGGTAGGCGCCCCGGCTCACCAGGTCGGCGTCGGCCGACCCCCGGTACCAGGGTCGGCCGGGCAGCCAGGTCGCCAGCAGGTCGATCTTCGTGGGGCGCAGGGTCGCGCGGTGCAGCAGTGCCATGCCGGCAGCCTAGGTCACACGCCCGCGCAGGGTTTCCCGCCGATCACGCAGCTCTCCGGTTCCCGTGCCTTCGGACGGCTGTCGCGCACGTCGAAGCGGAACGTCTGCGACCCTCCGGCCGGCACGGCCGGCCCGGTGAAGGTGATCGCCCGGCCGTCCTGCCGCCAGGTCGCGTCGTCGACGTCGTCGACGGTGGTGCCCTCAGCGAGGGTGACCACCACGGCCCAGTCCGCCACCGGCGCGCCGCCCGGGTTGTCGACCACGATCTCGCCGGTGTAGCCGAACAGCCGGCTGGAGTCGGTCTCGTAGCGGGCCACCACCGGCGGCGGGGGTAGCGGGGCCGGCGTGGGCGTGGGCGGCGGCTTCGCCGACGGGGAGCGGCTCGGTCGGGTGGTCGGCGACGCGGTGGTCCGCGAGGGCCGCACCGAGGCCGTCGTGGTCGGCGCGGTCGTGGTCGCCTCCGTCGTCGGTGTCGGTGTGGCCGCCGGCGCCGGCGTGGCGACGGGATTCGACTCGGGGGGCAGCGCGATCCACGCCGCCGTCCCCACCACCAGCACGGCCCCGCCGACCAGGCCCAGCACCACGCGACGTCGACGGCGGGGCCGGCCGCGTACGCCGATCAGCGGCAGCTCGGCGGTCATCCCGGCCTCACCGCGGCGTAGGTCGACCTGTTGAAAGGCGAGCCAGTCGAGGATGGCCGGCAGTCGCACGGTCAGCGCCTGCCGGAGCTGCTGCGCACGCGGTTCGTGCTGCTCGGCGGACCAGGCACCGTGCGTGGTGACCTCCCGCACCGCGAGCCGGCAGCCCTGCTTCGTGGCGGTGACGGCGCAGGTCAGCTCGGTGAGCCGGCCGGCCTCGTCGCAGCGCAACGCGAGCAGTTCGGGCATCTTTCGCTCGGTCACCTCGACCTCGACGTCGGCGTCGAAGCCCGGCACGCCGGCCGTGTGCAGCAGCAGCCGGTCCGGCACGCCCTCCACCGTCTCGGCCTCGACGAACCAGCGGCCGAGCAGCTCCAGATCCGTCAGGGCGAGCCAGACCCGGTCGGGCGGGTGGGACAGGTCGACCTGCGCGTCGATCTCGATCACGGCGAGACTCTAACGGGTTTCCCACCCGACGCCGCCCGCCCGCCCCCCGATGGTCACCGCGCTGGTCAGCCCCAGCGGGTCGACCGCTCGGCCACCGCCGCCAGCGCCGCGCGGGCATCGGCGCTCAGCTCGGCGAGCAGTTCGGCCGCCGGCACCTCCCGGGCCAGGGGGTGCGCCTGACCGGCCCACAGGTTGGCGACCGACGCGTCCCCGTCGCGGCGGGCGGCGGCGAGCAGCGGCCGGGTCAGGTGCAGCACCTGCGGGTAGCCGGTGGGAGCCGCCGCGTCGTGCCGGCGCAGGAAGTCGTTGACCACGCCCCGGGCCCGCTTGCCGGTGAACGCCCGGGTCAACGCGGTCGGTCCGGTGCCGGCCACCGCGGCCCGGTGCAGGGGCGAGCTGCCCGCCTCCGGGCACCGCAGGAAAGCCGTACCGAGTTGAACGGCGGCGGCGCCGGCGGCCAACGCGGCGGCGATCCCGGGACCGTCGGCGATGCCGCCCGCGGCCACCAGCGGCCGAGCACACCGGGAGGCGGACAACCGGAGCAGCGGTAACAGCGCGTAGTCATCGTCGTCCGGCATGCCGCCGCGATGCCCGCCGGCCTCGGTGCCCTGCACCACGACCGCGTCCACACCCAGCTCGGCGGCGGCCGTGGCCGCGTCCGGCCGGGTGACGGTGGCCCACACCTCGGTGCCCCGCTCGCGCAGGGTGGCCACCGCCGCCCGGTCCGGCAGCCCGAACGCGAAGGACACCACCGGGACCGGGTCCGCGAGCAGCGCGGCCAGCTTCCCGGGGTACGCGTCGTCGCCGCCCACCGGCTCGCCGAGGCGCACCCCGCGCTGGTCGGCCTGCGGGGCGAGCCGCTGCGCGTACGCCTCGATGGCGGCCTCGTCGACCGGGCCGGAGCCGGGCAGGAAGACGTTGACCCCGAACGGCCGGTCGGTGCGGGCGCGGACCTCGGCGACATCGGCGACCAGCCGGCCGGTGTCGATCATCCCGGCGGCCAGGAAGCCCAGGCCACCGGCGGCGGACACGGCCGCCACGAGCGCCGGTGTGGACGGGCCGCCGGCCATCGGGGCGGCGACGATCGGGTGGCGCAACGTGGACAGCACGGACATCCGCCCATCCTGCCGCACCGGGTCCGGGCCGGTCGGTGACCCGTCGGTCACCGGCGGTCGGTGTGCCGCCGCCACAGCACTCCGGCGACCGCGAGGAGCGCCAACAGCGTCCCGGCGCCGGCCGCGAGCGGCCAGATCGGGCCGCCGACGTCGCCGGTGTGCTCGGCCGCGGGAAGGGCCGCCGTGGTCGCGGGCGGGGCCGCGGCGGTGGACTCCGCCGGATGCGAGCCGGTGGCGGTCGCCGTCGGGGCCGCGTACCGCAGGATCGTCGGGCGGGCGCCCGGCGCCTGGTCGGCGGACTCGGAGACGGTGAGCAGCGACTGGCCGTCCCGGCTGTAGGTGATCGACTCGCCCTGCGGCTCGTCCGGCAGCGGGACGGTCCGCGGGGTGCCGCTGGTCAGCGCGGCGACCACGTCACCGTCGGGTACGTCGTACTCGATCGCGTCGGCGTAGGTGCGCAGCACCACGCGGCGCCCGTCCGGTGCGTTCGCCGCGCCGGTGACCACCCGCCGACCGAGGAACGAGTACGGGTTGGCGGTGGTGCTGGGCGGCAGGACCACCTGGCCGACCGAGGCCAGCGGCGTCTTCGCGCCCGGCCGGAGCGCGGCGGTCGGCGCGTAGAGGACGGCGGTGCCGCTGCCGTCCTTGGTGATGACCAGCGGCCGGCCGTCGGCGTCGAGCAGCAGCGCCTCCGCGTCGTGCGGGCGATCCGGGTACGTCATCCGGTGCAGCACGGGCTCGTCCGCGCCCGGTGCGAGCCGCCACAGGGCCACCGTCTCCCGCGTGCGGTCGTTGTCCCCGATGTCGGCGACCCAGAGGGTGCCGTCCCGGCTCATCGCCAGGTCCTCGGTGTCGCGGGGACGGGAGGGGTAGCTGACCGTCCGCGTCACGGCGCAGCCCCGGTCGAGGAAGAAGATCCGGCTTCGGGCCTCGTCGTCGGCGCCGTCGTTGACCACCACGTACCCGTCGTTCGTGGCGACCATCCCGGAGATCTCGGTGAGCCGGTCGTCCCGTACCTGGCAGACCTGCGCCGGGCTCGCCGCGACGGCCACGCCCGGCGTCAGCAGCGCGGCCGGCACGGCACCCACCGCCAGCGCGGTCAGCGCCGCTGTCGCGCGGGCACGCCGCCCCCGGGTCAGCCACCCGCGTACCCGCATCGCCCGCCTCCTCGTCGCGGCCGTGTCCCGGCCGTCCCGACCATCCTGGCGGATCCCACCCACCGGCGGTGGTCATCTCCGGGGGACGCGTCGGCGCGCGTTGCCGATGTCCTGTCCGCTACCGCGTGGACCAGCGTTGTGCGCCGGTGCCGTTGCACGTCCAGAGCTGCACCCTGGTGCCGTCCGCGCTCGCCCCGCCGTTCACGTCCAGGCACCGGTCGCCGTAGACCCGCAGCTCACCGGCGGCGGTGCGGGTCCAGCGCTGGTTGGTGCCACCGTGGCAGTCCCAGATGATCGTGGGGGCGCCGGCGGTGGTGCTGGCGCCGGAGACGTCCAGGCACCGCCCGGAGGCGGGGTTGACCAGGCCGACCGGGGTGCCCACCGGTGGGCCGCCCGCCGGGACGAGACTGCCGGGCACCGAGCGCAGCGCGTCGTACCAGCGGACCGCCGCGACGGGTGGCACAACTACTACGGCTGGCCCACGGATGCCCGTTCCCCGTTCCTGTTCACCGCCACCGGCACCGACGTGGACGGCCTGGTCTACGGCAACCTCGGCTCGGGCGGCCTGTCGGTGTCCCCGTTCGCCGAGCGGTCCCCCGGGTACGGCCGGCACACGATCGAGTACCGGGGCATCGACGCGGTGGGCAACATCGGGGCGGCCGGCGCGTTCGTAGCCACGCTGATCCCGCCGCCACCGGCCTGCACCAGCGTGGTCACCGGCCGGCACGCCGGCCCGCTGGCGCTCACCGGCACCGCGTCGGCGCCGATCCTCGCCGGCGGTCAGGTGGGCGCGCTGGTCTGCTCGGGCGGCCCGGCCCCGGTCGATCTCGGGGCGCCCACGGCGGTACGAACCGGACGACCGGGCGGAGACTGCGGGGCGTGATGCCTGAGTGTGGCGGTACGGGGTAGGCAGCGGCCCGGCGGCCTGTCGACGACCGCCGCGAGGAGGCTGCGATGAGCACGTACCGGGACGACCAGAGCGCTCCGATCCCTCCCCCGGAGGCGGATGCCGTCGAGCAACGGCAGGACGCGTTCGACGTCGGGCCGCCGGACCGGGTGTCGGGTGACGTCGACCCGGAGGCGTCCGAGGCCGACCTCGCCGAGCAGGGGGCGCTGCCGGCGGGCACGCTGGAAGAGGTGACGTCGTTGCCGGCCGACGCCAACCCGGCGGACGCCCTCGAACAGCGTCAGGAGATCCCGGCCCGCGACGAGGGCCGCCGGACCTGACCGCACCGGGCCGGGTCCGGCCTGCCCAGCGTGTCCTGCCGACCCGGCCCGCTCAGCCGATGGCGACCTGCCAGAGCAGGAAGGCGTTGAGCGCGACCACCAGCACCGCCACCAGCGACGCGGCGGCGGTGGTGAGCGGGTGGTTGACCAGGTTTCCCATCAGGTCGCGGCGGCGGGTGAAGGCGACCACCGGGATCAGCGCGAACGGGATACCGAAGCTGAGGATGACCTGGGACAGCACCAGCGCCCGGGTGGGGTCGAGGCCGATGGCGAGCACGGCGAGCGCGGGCAGCAGGGTGACCAGACGGCGCAGCAGCAACGGCACCCGCCGCCGCAGGAAACCCTCCATGATCACCTCGCCGGCGTAGGTGCCGACGCTGGTGGACGCGAGCCCGGAGACCAGCAGCGCGATGGCGAAGGCGAACGCGGCGGCGGTGCCGATGGTCTGTCCGAGGCCGGCGTGCACTCCCTCCAGGCTGTCCGCCCCGGCGGGACCACCACCGCGGAAGCTGGCCGCGGCGATCAGCAGCATGGCGAGATTGACCGCTCCGGCGGCGGTCAGCGCGAGCAGCACGTCGGTGCGCTGGCCGCGAAAGAGCGTACGGCGTTCGCTGTCGTCGGCGGCGGGGATGCGGTCGCGGGTCAGCGCGGAGTGCACGTAGATGACGTGCGGCATGACGGTGGCGCCGAGGATGCCGGCGGCCAGCAGCACGCTGTCGGTGCCCTGGAGTCGGGGCACCAGGCCGGCGACGGCGGAGCCGGGGTCGGAACCGGAGGCGAGCAGGTTGCCCGCGAAGGCCAGCACGATGACGCCGAGCAGCACGGCGATGCCGATCTCGAACGCGCGGAACCCGCGTGAGCGCAGGGCGAGCACGGCGAACGCCGCGGTGCCGATGATGATCCCGCCGGGCAGCAGGGGGATGCCGAGGAGCAGGTAGAGGGCGACCGCGCCGCCGATCACCTCGGCCAGGTCGGTGGCCATGGCGACCAGTTCGGCCTGCACCCACATCATCCGGTTCACCGGCCGTGGCAGGCGCTCCCGGCACAGCTCGGGCAGGCTGCGCCCGGTGGCGAGGCCCAGCTTGGCGGTGAGCGTCTGCACCAGCATGGCCATCAGGTTGGCCACCACCACGACCCAGACCAGCAGGTAGCCGTAGCGGGTGCCGGCCGCCGAGTTGGTCGCGAAGTTGCCGGGGTCGACGTACGCGACGGCGGCCACGAACGCCGGGCCGAGCAGGATCAGCCGTCCGCGTACCCGACCCCGGGCTCGGGCCGTCTGTAGCGGTGTCGCCGTCGACGCCGTGAGCTGCCTGGTGACCATCGACCACCTCCGTTCGCGCGGATCGCCTGCCGGCCCCTTCCCGATCCGCTGGCCCGTCGGTGCCAACCTCTGGCCCGCCGGTGTCACCCACCGCCGCCGCGCCGTGTTTTCCACGGCACGCCGGGTCGTGCTTGACAGCTGAACAAGCGGTGGGACGCGGGGTTGGCCCGCCAGCGACTGGCGCAGCTCGGCATTCCGCCGGACCGCCCGGTCGGCAAGCTCTCCGGCGGGCAACGGGCCCAGGTGGCGCTCGCCCTGGCGCTGGCCAAGCAGCCCCGGCTGCTGCTGCTCGACGAACCGGTCGCCAGCCTCGATCCGCTCGCCCGCCGGGAGTTCCTCCAGTCGCTGATGGGCAGCGTGGCGGAATCCGGCACCACCGTGCTGCTCTCCTCGCACCTGCTGGCCGACCTGGAACGGGTCTGCGACTTCCTGATCGTGCTCAACGCCTCCCAGGTGCAGCTCACCGGGGCCGTCGACGACCTGGTCGCCGAGCACCGCCAACTGGTCGGTCCCCGGCACGACGGCGGCGTGATCGGGGGCGTCGCCGCCGTGGTCCGGGCCAGCCACACCGACCGGCAGTCCACCCTGCTGGTCCGCACCGACGGCCCGGTCACCGACCCGGCCTGGACGGTCCGTGACGTCAGCCTGGAGGACGTCGTACTGGCCTACCTGGCCGACGGCACCACGCAGACCAGTCACAGCGAGTGGGGAGTGGCGGCATGATCTGGTTGACCTGGCGGCAGCACCGCAAGCTGGCGCTCTACACCCTCCTGGGGTTCGCGGTGCTCGCCGCCGTGCTGGTGCCGATCGGCCTGTCGATGCGGCACACCTTCGCCGACCTCGGGCTGGCCGAGTGCCTACGCCCGTCCGCCCTCAGCGAGGCGGCCGCGCAGACCTGCGACGTGGGCCTCCGCCGGTTCAGCGACCGGTACGACAGTCTGAACCTGGTTGCGGTGCTGCTGATCAGCCTGCCGGTGCTGGTCGGCCTGTTCTGGGGCGCACCGCTGGTCGCTCGCGAGGTGGAGCAGGGTACGCACCGGTTCGTCTGGACCCAGGGCGTCGGCCGCACCCGCTGGGCGCTGGTGAAGTTCGGGCTGGTCGGCGGGGCCGTCGTGCTCCTCTCGGTCGGCTATGGACTGGGCATGTCGTGGTGGGTCGCACCGCTCACCCAGGCCGCACACGAGGGCCGACTCGGCGTGATCGTCTTCGATCTGCAGGGCATCGTGCCGATCGGCTACACCCTCTTCGCCGTGGCGCTGGGCATCTTCGCCGGCACCGTGTGGAAGCGGATGCTGCCCGCCATGGGCATCACCCTGGCCGGGTTCATCGGCGTACGGGCAGCCATCGAGATGCTGGCCCGACCGCACTACCAGCCCGCGCGCACCCGGACCTTCCCGATCGAGGGGAACGGGATTCCGGAGGGAGACCGGGGCAACTGGATCCTCGCCGCGGGCATCCGGAACCCCGACGGGACGATGGTCGCGGAGAACGCCCGGATCCAGTGTCCGCCGGGCGGAAAGGGCCCGGACGGCCGGGCCTGCGGTGCCGAGCTGGGCCTTCAACCGGGCGCGTACAACTGGGAGCTGTACCAGCCGGCGGACCGGTTCTGGCTGTTCCAGGGCATCGAGACGGGCATCTTCGTCGCCCTGGCGGTGCTGCTGCTCTACCTCGCGGTGCGTCGGGTCCGCCGGATCGCGTAGGCCGGTCAACGGGTGCTCGTCGGGGTGCGGGGGCCTCGGCGAGCACCCGTCAGCGCAGGCCCTCGACGGTCAGCGTGAGCCAGGACGCCAGGTCGTGCAGCTCGCCGTGCACGGCCCGGGTCAGCTCCGGAGTGAACGGCACATCCTCGTGGACGGCGTGCACGGTGAACGCGCCGCGCCTGCGGTCGGCGGTGGCGTCGACCTTTCCGACCAGCCGGTCGCCGTGCAGGATCGGCAACGCGAAGTAGCCCCACCGCCGGTTGGCCTTCGGCTTGTACATCTCCAGCACGTACTCGTAGTCGAACAGCTCGGCCAGGCGGACCCGGTCGTGCACCAGCCGGTCGAAGGGCGACAACACCGCGGTACGACCGGTGAAGGGCTGCCCGAGCGCGGCCGGGTCCACCCGCCACACGCCTGCGACGCCCTCGACGACCGCGGGCTCACCGGCGTCACCGACCTCGGCCGGTTCGCCGGGGACGACCACCGTCTTCTCCCGGGCGATGCCCAACGCCCGCAGCCGGCGCTCGTTGCGGAGCCGGTGCGCCTGCTCCACAGGGACGACGGGCGTACCGGCCGGGTAGACCCGCTCCGCCACGTCCCAGAGTCGCTGCCGCCCCCGGCGGCCGGCGATCCCGACCTCGCCACGCAGGACCAGGAACTCCAGCATCTGGGTGACGTTGCGGTTGTTGGTCCACCCCGACGACGGCCACGGCACCGCGCAGGTGTCCGGGATGTCGCGGGAGAGCAGCGGACCGTTGGAGCGGAGCAGGTCGAGCACGTCGCGGCGGAACGAGTCGTTGGCACGCAACCACTCGCGCTGCCGCCCGTGGGCGGGCGCCTGCGCCATCGCGGCGAGATGGAGCCCCAGGTCCTCCATCGGACGCACCATCGCGTGGTGCTCGAAGAGCGTCCGGTCCCGTTCCAGCGCCCGCCGCAGGTGCTCCGGCTGGTACGACGAGCCGAGCCGGCTCCAGCACACCAGGTCGGCGCTCGGCGCGACGGCGGCCGTCGGGTCGATCTGCACCAGGGTCAGCTGGCGTACCACCGTCAGCAGGTCGGGCGGGCGCGGAGCGGCCAGCAGTTGCGCACGGACGGCGATCCGCCGCGCCTGGGCCCGATCGATCTGGTGGACGACCACGTCGCCGACCCTAACGGCGAGCACCGACACCGCACCGGTCGGCGGCTCAGCCGGCGAGCCGCCGGTACCGGGCGACCGAGAGCGGCCCGAAGACGGCGACCAGCACGATCGGCCAGGCCACGGCCAGCACTGCCCGACGTCGCGGGCGGGTTACGCCGGGGTGGCGGTCTCGGTCTGGCCCGCCACACCCACGTTGAGCGGATCGGCCAGGAGCTTGTCGAAGGCCAGCTCGGCGGCACCGATCAGGACGGCGTCGCGGCCGAGCGCGGCCGCGCGCAACCGCAGGTGCTCCCGGGCGCCCGGCAGCGGCATGGTGTCCAGCCGACGGCGGACCGTGTCCGCCCCGGCGGTGAAGATGTCGCGCAGCGAGCCACCGAACACCACCGCGTCCGGGTTGACCACGTTGACCAGGTTGGCCACGCCGAAGCCGAGCCACTCGGCGACCTGCTCGACCGCCGCCCGTGCGGTCGAGTCGCCATCCGCGGCGGCGCGCAGCACCTCGGCCACCGCCGCACGGTCGCCGGGGTCCCGGCCGGCATGCCGCAGCAGCGCGGCCTCCCCGATCTCGGTCTCCCAGCAGCCCCGCGAGCCGCAGCCGCAGGGCAGGCCGTTCGGGTTGACGACCATGTGGCCGACCTTGCCGCTGTGGCCACGGTGGCCGACCATCAGCCGGCCGCCGACGATGATGCCGGCGCTGATCCCGACGTCGCCGTGCAGGTAGATGAGGTCGTCGACGCCGGCGGCCACGCCCCGTACGTGCTCGGCCAGGCCGGCGATGTCGGCCAGGTCGCCGGCCACGAAGCCCGGGCAGGCGGTCAGCTCGGCCTCGAGCGCGGCCCCGAGGGTCGCCTCGACGCTCGCGACCCTGATCCTGCCGTCGGGGGTGCGGGTGGTGTCGGTCACCGCGACCGCGCCGCCCACCAGCAGCGCGTCGGGGGCCACCGAGCGTTCCATGTCGCGGACCAGGTCGGCGAGCGGCCGGACGGCGTCGACGGCCGACATGCCGCCGGGCCGGGCGACCTCGCGCAGATCGAGGATGCGTCCGCCGAGGCCGACCCGGGCGGCCCGCAGCCGGTCCGCGTCGATGCTCAGGGCGTGTGCGTAGACCCGGTCGGAGCGCGGGCTGACCACCAGCGAGGGGCGGCCGGCGCGACGGGCGGTGGTGGGTACGTCCTCGGTGACCAGGCCACCGGCGACCAGGTCGGCGGCGAGGGCGCCGATGGTGCTGCGGTTGAGGCCGAGTCGGCTGGTCAGCTCGGCCCGGGACGTCGGCCCGTGCAGGTGCACGTAGCGCAGCACGGCGCCGAGGTTCTGCCGCCGGATCTCCTCCTGGCTCGCGCCGGGGACCGGTGGCAGTGGGGATTCGGGGTTACGGCCGACGCCGGCTGGCCTGGACCGGATGGGTGCCTCCACGGTCAGACCTCCTTCCGGGTCGCTGCCGGGTGGTGCGGGTGCGACAGGACGACGATGGGTCCCGGAAGAGGAGATCCGGGACCCATCGGCGTTGCTGCCTACCGTGCGGTGATTACTTGGTGAGCGGCGCGAGCTTCGGGTCGTTGGCGTACGCCTCAGCCGCGTTCGCCTTGGTGACGGCGACCGGCGGGAGCAGGTACGTGTCGACGACCTTGCTGCCGTTGTTGTAGGACTTGGTGTCGTTGACCTGCGGGGCGTTACCGGCCTGGAGAGCCTTGACCATGTTGATGGTCTCCTTCACCAGGTTGCGGGTGTCCTTGTTGATCGTCATGTACTGCTCGCCAGCGACGATCGACTTGACCGACTCAACCTCGGAGTCCTGACCGGTGACGACCGGGGTCGGCTTGCCAGCACCCTTGACCGAGGTCAGGATGGCGCGGGCCAGCGTGTCGTTCGGGGAGAGGACGCCGTCCAGCTCCTTGCTGCCGTAGGTCGAGGTCAGCAGCTGGTCCATGCGGGCCTGCGCACCCTCGGCCTTCCAGCCCTGGATGGCGGTCTGCTTGACGTCCTTCTGACCCGAGGCGACAACGACGTTGCCCTTGTCGATCTCCGGCTTGAGCACGCTCATCGCGCCGTTGAAGAAGACACCGGCGTTGTTGTCGTCCGGCGAGCCGGAGAACAGCTCGATGTTGTACGGGCCGTTCGGCTTCTTGGCCTTCATGCCGTCCAGCAGGGCCTGGCCCTGGAGCTGGCCGACCTTGAAGTTGTCGAACGCGACGTAGTAGTCGAGGTCCGGCGTGTTGGTGATGAGCCGGTCGTACGCGATCACCTTGACACCGGCGGCGTGCGCGGCGGCGACCTGGGTCGACAGCTGCGCGGCGTCGGTCGCGCCGATGACGATGACCTTGGCGCCCTTGGTGGTCATGGCGGTGATCTGGGCCTGCTGGTCGGCGACCGTGGTCGACGCGCCGGCGTACTGCACGTCAGCCTGGAAACCGGCCTCCTTGAGACCGTTGGTGAACAGGTCACCGGCGAGGACCCAGTTCTCCGAGGTCTTGGCCGGGAGGGCGACACCGATCAGGGAGTTCGCCGCGAAGCCCTTGGCGGCCTCGCCGCCGGAGCCGGAGTCGCCGTCACGGCCGGAGCCGCAGCCGGCGAGGGCCAGCATGGCGGCGGCGCTGATGGCCACCACCGACGTGCCGAAGAATTTACGCATGGTGAGGACTTGCCTTTCTTGATGTGAGACGGGTGGAGAGGTCGGTGGCCGTCAGCCGGACACCGCTGCCTTGGCGGGCTCGCGCTCCGCGTCCGGCGGTGAGGCGGGTGGGGCGGAGTCCTCGCGGCGGAACGGCCGCATCAGGCTCCCGATGATGGAGAAGCGCCCCTGGCTCTTGTTGTAGACGTCGATCGCGACGGCCAGCAGCAGGACCAGACCCTTGATGATTTGGACGCGGTCGGTGCCGACGCCCATCAGCTGCAGGCCGTTGTTGAGCACGGCCATGACGAGACCACCGACGATCGAGCCGCTGATGGTGCCGATACCGCCGGAGACGGCCGCACCACCGATGAAGACCGCGGCGATGGCGTCCAGCTCCCAGCCGTTGCCGTCCTGCGGGCCGGAGGCCGCCGAACGGGCCACGAAGATCATGCCGGCCAGCGCGGCCAGGACGGACATGTTCATCATGACGAAGAAGTTGACCCGCTTGAGCTTCACGCCGGACAGCTCGGCCGCCCGGGAGTTGCCGCCCACCGCGTAGATGTGCCGGCCACCGGCCGTGTTGCGGGTGTAGAAGGAGTACGCGATCACCAGGACCAGCAGGATGATGCCGGAGATCGGGAAGCTGGTGCCGACGCGACCGCTGGCGAAGCGCAGCGAGGCGAAGGCGATGACCCCGACCATGATGGCCATCCGCAGGATCGAGATCCACATGGGTGCCGGGTCGGCGTCCATCGCCCGACGGGTCTTGCGGGCCTGGATCTCGCGCCACACCACCGCCACCGCGGCGGCCAGACCGAGCAGCAGCGTCGCGTTGTTGTAGCCGGTGTTCGGACCGAACTCGGGCAGGAAGCCGGAGCCGATCTCCCGGAAGCCCTCCGGCACCGGGATCGTGTTGGCGTTACCGATGAACTGGTTGCCACCACGGAACAGCAGCATGCCGGCCAGGGTGACGATGAACGCCGGCACCCCGATGTACGCCACCCAGAAGCCCTGCCAGGCGCCGATGATCGCGCCGATCGCGAGGCCGAACAGGATGGCGACGGGCCAGGGCAGGTCCCACTCGGCCATCGACTTGGCCACCAAAATGCCCGCGAAGGCGGCGACGGAGCCGACCGACAGGTCGATGTGCCCGGCGACGATCACCATGAGCATGCCGATGGCCAGAATCAGAATGTACGAATTCTGCTGGAACAGCGCGATCAGGTTGTCCGACCGCAGGGTCAGGCCATCGGTCAGGATCTGGAACAGGACGACGATCGCCACCAGGGTGAAGATCATCCCGAACTGGCGAGCGTTGGAGGTGGTGCCTCCGAACAGGTTCTTCTGAAGGTCCTTCAATCGGCTCATTTTGTCAGCATCTTCTTCGTCGAGGTCATCTGCTTCATGAGGTTTTCCGGGGTCGCGTCCGCCCGGGCGATCTCGCCCGTGATGGCACCTTCGAACACGGTGTAGATGCGGTCGCACAGCCCGATCAGCTCAGGCAGCTCCGAGGAGATGACGATGACGCCCTTCCCCTGATCGGCGAGCCGCTGGATGATGCCGTAGATCTCGTACTTGGCACCCACGTCGATGCCGCGCGTCGGCTCGTCGAGGATCAGCAGGTCCGGGTCGGTGAACATCCACTTCGCCAGGACGACCTTCTGCTGGTTGCCGCCGGAGAGCTTGGAGACGTTCTCGTCGACCGTCGGGGCCTTGGTCCGCAACTCCTTGCGGTACCCCTCGGCCGCCTGGTACTCCTCGACCTCGCTGAGGACGCCGCGGTGCGAGATCTTGGACAACTTGGCCGCCACCGTCGACGACTTGATGTCGTCGAGCAGGTTGAGGCCGATCGCCTTGCGGTCCTCGCTGACGTACGCGAGCCCGTTGTCGATCGCGTCCGCGACCGACTTCAGGACGATCTCCTTGCCGTCCTTGATGATCGTGCCCGACTCGTACACCCCGTAGGAGCGGCCGAAGACACTCATCGCGAGTTCCGTACGGCCCGCGCCCATCAGACCGGCGAAGCCGACGATCTCGCCGCGGCGCACCACGAAGCTCTCGTTCTTGCAGACCTGCCGCTCGGCGGAGATCGGGTGGCGCACGTTCCAGTTGCGGACCTCGAAGAAGACGTCGCCGATCTTCGGGGTGTGGTCCGGGAACCGGCTGCTCAGCTCACGGCCGACCATGCCCCGCACGATCCGGTCCTCGTCGACCCCGTCCGCCTTGACGTCGAGGGTCTCCACGGTCCGGCCGTCGCGCAGGATGGTGATCTGGTCGGCGATCGCCTCGATCTCGTTCAGCTTGTGCGAGATCATGATCGAGGTGATGCCGCGGGAGCGGAAGCCGCGCAGCAGGTCCAGCAGGTGCTTGGAGTCGGCCTCGTTCAGAGCCGCGGTCGGCTCGTCCAGGATGAGCAGCTTCACGTCCTTGGCGAACGCCTTGGCGATCTCCACGAGCTGCTGCTTGCCGACCCCGATGTCCTTGATCAGGGTGTCCGGGTCCTCCTGGAGACCGACCCGGGCCATCAGGTCCAGCGCCATCCGGTTCGCGGCCTTCCAGTCGATCGCGCCCCGCTTGCGCGGTTCGTTGCCGAGGAAGATGTTCTCGGCGATCGACATGCCCGGGATGAGCGCGAGCTCCTGGTGGATGATCACGATTCCGGCGTTCTCGCTGGCCCGGATGTCGGAGAACTTGCTCTCCGACCCCTGGTAGACGATCTGGCCGTCGTAGCTGCCGTACGGGTAGACCCCGCTGAGGACCTTCATCAGCGTGGACTTGCCCGCACCGTTCTCGCCGCAGATGGCATGGATCTCGCCGGCGCGAACCACCAGGTTGACGTCGGAGAGGGCCTTGACTCCGGGGAACTCCTTGGTGATGGAGCGCATCTCAAGGAGGATCGGCACGTCGCTCATAGCTCGTACCACCTCGCCAACGTCATCGGTTGCCTCCGGAAGGTTGAACCTTCACTTGGTTTTGTTGTTGACGGCAACGTATTGCGGTGGAGAGGCCATCCGCAAGGCGAGGGACTGTTGAAAATGTAACAATCCGGCAATATAGACGTAGCGCAGTGTTCGCACGCCACAGCGGCCCCGGCGGCCCCTCCCGGTACCCCGGATCGGCTCGCCACACTCCCGCCGGGCCCGACCGCCCACGTGATCGACATCGGTCGTTGATCGCAGGCCCGCCACCAGGCACGATCTCCGCCGGCCGGTCGCCGGGCAGCATAGCCCGCCGTCCGCCGACATCGAACGGCCTGGTCAGACGCCCACCACACCACCCGTCACGGCCACCGACAAACGCCGATGTGATCAACGCCTCTGACGGAGGCGGACATCGGCGAGGGTCGTTCGGCCACACCGACGCCCCCGGCGTCCCTGCCATGCCCCGCTGTCCCGAAATGAGCGGATCCGCGTGATCCACTCGCTCTCCTTGATATCGCGGTCTCCTCGCGCCCGGGACACACCGGATTCCAGGAACCCACCCACCTCGCTCGCCCACCCCGCTCGCCCGCCGTGCGCGGAGTGCGAGCGGTGGCAGGCACGCGACACCTCAGTCTGCGTACCCCGGTGAAGGCCGGCCGGGTTCGGTCCCGGTCAGCGGGTCAGCCGGCCGCGCAGGGTCGCGACGCCGCCGCCGGAGAGTTCGTCGAGAGCGACGGGGCGGCCGGTCAGCGCGAGCAGCAACGGCTCGGCCGGGCCGGCGACGGTCGGCCCCTCCCCCGACGCCCAGCCCAGATCGGTCGCCTCGAACCGCAGGCCGGTGGGGAGCCCCCGGGGCACGAAGAAGCCGATGGCGCGAGGGCCGGTCAGGAAGTCCAGCGAGGCGCGCAGCCGCTCGGGACGCAGGTCGTGCGCCAGCCCGAGCGGACGGCGGATGTCCTGCCCGTGCACCTGAAGGTCGGTGAGCTGGCCGAGGAAGCCCACCCCGGGTGCGCGGTAGGGCGTCTGGGCGTTCTGCCGCAGCACGGCCGAGATCTGATCGGTGGGACGGCGGGCGACCAGCTCGGCCAACCGGGCGTTGGCGTCGTGCAGGTTGAACCGGCTGCGCACCAGGACCGGCAGGAACCACCGACGGCGGGCCGCGAAGGGTGCGATCAGATGGGCCGCCACCTGTCGGACCGTCCAGGCTCCGCAGAGGCTCGGCGCGTCCAGTTGCTCGGCGGTGAGCGAGTCGATCAGGTCCGCGGCTCGCAGCCGTTCATCGCTGATCATGCTCATCAGCTCGGTTGCCGTCGTGCCGGCGGTGCCGTCGGGTCGTGCGGCCATCGGATCCTCCAGGGGTGGACGACGTGCGGCGCACCGCACGGGGAACATCAGTCGGTGGGTGGGGTGCCCGGGTCGACGTCGGGCACGTGCCTGGCGATGGCGTCGACGAGGATGCGGGCGTGCATCGCGAACAGCCGTTCGAGGTCGACGCTGTCGCCCTGGATCTGCCGAGCGAGGAAGAAACCGTCCGCGGCGGCGACCGCGTAGGTGGCGAACACCGTGACCGTCTCGTCGTCCGCGTCCGGGCGGAGCTCGGCGATGACGGCTGCGATCCGCTGAAAGGCGGCGTCGCGGAGCTGAAGGAACGTGCCCCGGGCGCTGGGCTCCTGCGGACGGCGGTCCAGCACCAGCATCAGGCCGAGACTGAGGAACTCGGGCGACTCCCGAAGTGCCCTCGCGGTGCCCGCTCCCAGTGCCGTGAGCCATTCCAGTGGTGAGCTCGCCGTGTCCTGAGGGACAGCCATCGACCGCAGCCAGACACCGAAGCTCTCCTCGATGACGGCGGCGATGAGGCCGTCCTTGCTCTCGAAGTGCCAGTAGATCGAGCTGGCGGGCAGTCCGCACCGCTCACTGACGGCCGCGATGCTCGTACCCTCGTAGCCGCGGTCGCCGGCGACCTCGACGGCGGCCCGCAGGATCCGTCGTCTCGACTCCTCGCCGTTGGCGCGGCCCGGGCGGCCGGGGCGTCGGTGCGCTACGTGCCGCTGAGCGGCCCGGAGCTGCGCGTCGCCGAGTCCGACCTGGGCACGGTGCTGGAGGCCGCCCGGGGCCGGCGGTGGGGACGGGCCCAGGGCCGAGGGCTGTTCGCGTACCCCGCGCAGAGCAACTTCTCCGGCGTGCAGCACCCGCTGGACTGGGTGGACCTGGCCCACCGGCACGGGTACGACGTGCTGCTCGACGCGGCCGCGTTCACACCCACGAACCGGCTGGACCTCCGCACGGTGCGGCCGGACTTCGTCTGCCTGAGCTGGTACAAGCTGTTCGGATACCCCACCGGCATCGGCGCGTTGCTGGCCCGCCGCGAGGCGCTGGCCCGCCTGCGCCGCCCGTGGTTCGCCGGCGGCACGATCCGCGCGGTCAGTGTGCAGGGCGACTGGCACCGTTCGATGGACGACGAGTCGGCGTTCGAGGACGGCACCCTCAATTTCCTGAGCATCCCGGACGTGTTGTTCGGGCTGCGGTGGCTCGACGGGATCGGCGTGGACCTCGTGCACAGCCGCGTCGGCCTGCTCACCGAGTGGCTGCTGGGCCGCCTGACCGCGCTGCGGCACCGCACCGGTCAACCGGTGTTGCGGGTGTACGGGCCGACGACGGGCGAGGGCCGGGGCGCGACCGTGACGTTCAACGTCCTGCGCCCGGACGGGTCCCTGGTCGACGAGCGGCTCATCGCCCGGGAATCCGCGTCGGCCGGTTTCTCCCTGCGCACCGGCTGTTTCTGCAACCCGGGTGCCGGGGAGGGCGCGTTCGGGATCAGCGGGACCTCGCTGCGGCGGCGCCTGCTGGCCCGGGTCGACACGATCGACCAGTACCTCGGCGCGCTGCGGTTGCCGACCGGTGGCGCGGCCCGGGTCTCGTTCGGTCTGGCCTCCAACGCGGCCGACGCGGAACGCTTCCTCGCCTTCGTCGAGGCGTCCTACCTGGACCGCGACGTCACCGTCGGGCCGCCGTTGCCGCCCCGGCTGCGCTGCTGACCCAGCCGCGGCTGGCTAACCGACCTGGGCCACTGGCGCGGGCCGGTGCTTGATCTCCTCCATGAAGGGGAACCGGGCGGTCAGTTCGGCGATCGTCAGCCCGGCCCGCCAGGCGGCGGCGACCTGGGCGACCCGGAGGAGGTCCATGACGTCGCCGCGCGCCAGCACCTCGCCCGAAACCCGAAGGTCGATCATGAAGTATCGGGCCTGCGAGCCCAACCCGACGCAGGCGACGCCCTGGTCGGAGTGCAGCTCGGCGCAGGTGAATCGGCTTCGCCCCTGCTCGGGGGCGGTCACCCGGCCGATGTCGAGATGGTGGTGTGCGGCGGTCTCGATGAGCGCGGGGGCCAGACCACCCCGCTCGACCAGATCCGGGTAGAGGCGCACACCCAGCGCCGTCGACGCGTCGCTCATGACTGACTCCCACTTCCTTGTGACAGAGACCAGCAGCGCGCAGGTTACGGGGAGGTTTCCTGCGAACCTCGTCATCCTGTCCCGGGTGGACGCTCCACGGCAATAGGATGGATCGATTCGACCGCTATCGAGGGGTGCGATCGGGCGGTAACGGACGGTCGTCGTATTGGAAACACTCTTGACAGAAAGACATGATATCGACAAGCTTCGCTTTAGAGAGCGCTCTCCACCTCTCCGGCGCGCAGCCTCCGCCACCCCCCTCGCTGAGGAGCCTCCCGTGTTCACAGCCCGCCCCGCACTCCGCCTCCGACCCTTCGTCCTCGCGGCGGTCGCCCTCGTCACCACCGCCGCCGCCCTGATCGTCCCGGCGCAGTCCGACCGCGCCGAGGCCGCCATCGGGCCGATCACCTGGCAGGACGAGTTCAACGCCCCAGCCGGCACACCCGTCGATCAGAGCAAGTGGCGCTTCGACATCGGCGGCAGCGGCTGGGGCAACAACGAGCGGCAGTACTACACCAACAGCACGAGCAACGCCGTGCACGACGGCCAGGGCAACCTCGTCATCACCGCCCGCCGGGAAAACCCCGCCAACTACCAGTGCCACTACGGGCGCTGCGAGTACACCTCGGCCCGGCTGCTGACGGCGGCGACCTTCACCCAGACGTACGGTCGCTTCGAGGCCAACATCAAGATTCCACGCGGTCAGGGCATCTGGCCGGCGTTCTGGATGCTCGGCACCGGTGGCGGCTGGCCCGACGCCGGCGAGATCGACGTCATGGAGAACATCGGCCGGGAACCCAACACCGTCTACGGCACGGTGCACGGCCCCGGCTACTCCGGCGGCGGCGGCATCACCGGCAGCCGCACCCTCGGCGGTCCGCTCGCCGACGGTTTCCACACCTACCGGGTGGACTGGGAGCCGAACGCGATCACCTGGTACCTGGACGGGGTGCAGTACCACCGGGTCGACCCCGCCCGACTCGGCGGCAACCGGTGGGTCTTCGACCACCCGTTCTTCATGATCCTCAACGTGGCGGTCGGCGGTAACTGGCCCGGCTACCCGGACGGCTCCACCCAGTTCCCACAGCAGATGCTCGTCAATTACGTGCGGGTGTCCAGTTACACGTCCGGCGGAGGCGACCCGGCCCCCGGCACCAGCAGGATCAGGGGAGCACAGAGCGGGCGCTGCATCGACATCCCGAGCGCCAACCCGGTGGAGGGCGCCAAGCTCCAGATCTGGGACTGCAACACCACCGCGGCGCAGGCGTGGACCTTCGCCTCCGACGGAACCGTGCGGGCGATGGGCAAGTGCATGGATCCGGCCTGGGCCGGCACCGCCAACGGCACCGAGGTCAACCTGGTCAGTTGCAACGGCAATCCGGCCCAGCGCTTCACCCTCAACAGCGCGGGCGATCTGGTCAACCTCAGCGCCAACAAGTGCGTGGACGTGCGGGAGGCCAACCCCAACAACGGCGGCAAGCTGCACCTGTGGGACTGCCTCGGCGCATCCAACCAGAAGTGGTCCCGCTTCTGACGAGGCCAGCGAGCGGTCGGGCCGTCCGAGAAGAAATCGGGCGGCCCGACCGTTTCCCCATGCCGTCCTTCGTCGCGAGGCAGGCGGGTGGATCGGATTCGGGCGATGCGGCAGGCGACGCATTCATGCCCGCTATGTTCGGATTAGTCCAAGTAGTCTAGCTGTCTCGGGAGCACGTCCATGTCGCATCACCTCGACACGCCCCTCGCCGCCCAGAGCGGGCAGCTCTTCATCGACGACCTGTATGTCTTCGACGGCGACCGCGCCACCGTGTTCGTCATGGACGTCAACAGCTCAGTGACGAAGGCCGACATCAAGCGCGGATTCCACGCCGAGGCCCGCTACGAGTTCAAGATTCACTTCAACGGCGCGGGGATGGAGGAGCTGACCTACCGCTTCGCCTTCGGCGAGCCGGACGGCGACGCCAGGCAGACCTTCCATCTGTACGAACTCGCCGGCGCCGACGCCCGTGACGACGCCGCCATGGGCACTCCGATCGCGCAGGGCAGGACCGGCGAGGTGACCACCGGGCAGAACGTCCGGATCTGGGCGGGCCGGATCACCGACCCGTTCTATGTCGATCTCGACCAGCTCGCGACCATCAACGGCGCGGTCACGAACGGCGCGCAGGTGGATCGGTCGAAGTGGCGGATCGACCAGGCCAGCAACAGCTTCGCCGGCACCACCGTCGAGTCCATCGTCTTCGAGGTCTCCCATGACGAGCCGCTGCTGCGCGCCGGTACCGAGATCGGCGTCTGGTGTCGCACCCTGCTGGCCACCGACGCCGGTGGATGGCGGCAGATCAACCGCGCGGGTCACCCCATGATGTGGCCCATTTTCTGGCCCCACGACACGGACTTCTCCAACCCGGCCAATGTCCGGCACCCCGGTCAGGACCTCGCCGAGGACGGCGAGGAGATCGCCAACGCCGTCGCCGGGGTCGTCGCGGCGATGGGCACCGCACCCGACCCCCAGGCGTACGGTCGCAGCGTCGCCCAGCAGCTCTACCCCGACGTGCTGTCGTACACGGTCGGCACCCCCGCGAACTACGGCTTCGCGGTCCGCAACGGCCGCACCATGGCGGACAACGCGCCGGAGGTGATGTTCTCCCTGGTCCTCAACACCGGCACGACCTCCGGCCTCAACCCGCAGGTCACGAAGGCCGCCCGCGCGGACACCTTCCCCTACGTCGTGCCGGCCTGAGTCGTGCCGGACTGATTGGCTCGCGAAACGTGACTGACCTCGCCGGGCACGCCGACGAGGTCAGTCGGAGGGGACCGGGGGCGGTCAGCCCTCGATGTCTCGCGGGTCGCGGCTGCGCGGGTAGGTGTTCTTCTCCCCGATCGTGCCGTCCTGCTTCTTGATCACGTGCTCGACGCCCCGGTCGGCCGCCATCTCGCGACCCTGCGCCTGCGCGTCGGCCTTGGAGTCATGCGTGCTGCTGGCCCGGTCGTTGCCCTCCGGACGGTTCTTCCACTGCCCGTCCTCCTGGTACGTGTCGACGTCACCCTTGACCATCGCCGGCTCCTCCCCTGCGTCTGAACTGTCACAGGTTCAGTGCCCCGAGCGGTGGCGGGCAAACCGCCGTCCTCAGGAGACGGCCGGGCAGTTGTTGCTCACCCGCCGGATGATCTGTTCGCCCTGGGCGACCTTCTGACCGACCTCGACCAGCGGCGGTTCGCGCATGTGCAGGTACTGCGTCTCCCACTTGCCGCCGTGGTCGATCTTCACCCGGTAGCCGCCGCCACGCCCGCGCGGACCTTCCGGGTTCTCCGGGGTACGGCCACCCAGTGAACCGTTGGTGCCCGCCACGGTGACCGTGCCGCCGTACGACGCGAGCAAAGGCCGCCCCCACGCCTCCCTCACCGGCCCGAGCATGGCAGATGCCGACAACGCCTGGGCCACGGGTGGCGGCCACATCCGTTGACATTGCAGTTGCATCGTGAAAGCGCTACGGTGGATGCAATGCAGTCGCATTGCGTTGAGAGGGGCGCCCAGATGCACGTGATCGCGTTGTCCGAGGCGACCACCGACATGATCGACCTGGTTGGCGGCAAGGCGGCCGGCCTGGGCGAGTTGATCCGGCGCGGCGAACGCGTCCCCGAGGGCTTCTGCGTCACCGCCGACGCCCACCGGCTCGGCGTCATCCCCGAGGCGGAGATCCTCGCCGCGTACCAGCGGCTCGGGGCGGGCCCGGTGGCGGTGCGCTCCAGCGCCACCGCCGAGGACCTGCCGGACGCGAGCTTCGCCGGGCAGCAGGACACCGTCCTCAACGTCACGGGCGGCGCGGAGCTGATCGCCGCGATCGGGAAGTGCTGGGCCTCGCTGCGCGCCGACCGCGCGACCGCGTACCGCGACGCCCGTCAGATCGACCAGGACGAGGTGTGGATGGCGGTCGTCGTGCAACGCATGGTCACGCCCACCGTGGCGGGGGTGCTGTTCACCGCCAACCCGGTGACCGGCCGCCGCGACGAGATGGCGGTCGACGCCGCGCCGGGTCTCGGCACCGCCGTGGTGGACGGCGCGACGAGAGTGGACCACTACGTCCTCGACGGCGTCGCGCGCGACGACACGGGATGCCTGAGCGCCGCCCACCTGGCGCGACTGCGTACCACCGGTGAGCGGTTGCAGGATCACTTCGGCTGCCCGCAGGACGTGGAGTGGGCGATCGACGCGGACGACGTGCTCTGGTTGCTGCAGTCGCGGCCGATCACCACTCTGTTCCCCCTCCCGCCGGCCACCGACGGGCCCCTCCCCCGCGTCTACCTGGAGTTCGGCCACGTCCAGGGCATGCTGCAACCGGTCACCCCGATGGGCATGGCGACCCTGCGGGCGCAGATCACGGCGATGCTCGCCTCGCTCGGCGTCCGGGTCGAGATCGTCGACATCGGTGGCCGCCTCTACGGGGACCTGACCGACCTGGCCCGGAGCAGGTCGTCGCGCAGGCGACTGGTCAAGCTCATGGCCGTCGACTTCGGCCCCCGGGCGCAGGCGGTGATGCGGCACGTCCTGGCGGACCCGCGGTTCGCCCCGACCGGCGGCGGCACCGGGCGCGGCGCCGCGCAGGGGGCGGCGTCGCTCCGCACGGCTGGTCGCGCGGTGGTGGGGATCGTGCGCGCACTGGCCCGGCCCGAGACGGCACGGATCTCGATGGTCGAGGCGGTCGAGCAGATCAGGGTACGGTCCATGGCCCCCGACGACCTGCGGACCGCCGCCGACCGTCTGCGCTTCGTGCAGGCGCGCGACGCCGACGACAGCGCCGACGCGATCATGTGGCCGATCGTCGCCGGGATGCTCGCCGCCGCGCTGCCGGCCGCGCTGCTCAAGGGTGTCGCCGGGCCGGACGAGATCCACGCCGTGCTGGCCGGGATGCCGCACAACGTCACCATCGAGATGGATCTGGCCCTGTGGCGGCTCGCCCAGGGCGTGGGTGAACACCGTCAACTCCTGCTCGACACCCCACCGGACGAGCTGACCACGCGGTACCTGGGCGGAACGCTGCCCGACATCGGCCTGGCCGCCTTCCTGGACGCGTACGGCCATCGGGGCGTCGCGGAGGTCGACCTCGGCGTGCCACGGTGGGCCGAGGATCCGACACCGGTCTTCGCGGCGCTCGCCAACTACCTGCGCGTCACCGATCCGGCGCAGGGCCCCGACCAGCGCTTCCACCGTGCCGCCGCGGCGGCGGAGACGGCGCTGGAGGAGCTGGTGACGCGGGTGCGCCGTCGGCGGCCGGTGCGCGGCCGGATCTCCGGGTTCCTGCTGCGCCGGGCCCGCTCGTTGGCCGGCCTTCGCGAGGCCGGCAAGTTCGCCGGGCTGTACCCGCTACGGGAGACGCGTCGGCAGCTGCTGCTCATCGGCGCCGACCTGCACGGCCCCGGGCTGCTGAAGCAGGCCGACGACGTCATGTTCCTGACCCTCGACGAGGTGCACACCGCCGTACACCAAGGGGTTGATCATCGCGACGTGGTCGCCTCCCGGCGGGCCGTGCACCGTCGGGAGCTGCGACGCCGATCGGTGCCGGTGGCCTTGCTGTCCGACGGCACGGACGTCGAGACCATCCTGCCGGCAGCGCCCCCCGGCGACCGGACACGCACCGGCGTGGGCGCGTCCGCGGGCCGGGTCACCGGGCCCGCCCGGGTGG
Source organism: Micromonospora sp. WMMD710 (assembly GCF_029626045.1). Taxonomy (NCBI): domain Bacteria; kingdom Bacillati; phylum Actinomycetota; class Actinomycetes; order Micromonosporales; family Micromonosporaceae; genus Micromonospora; species Micromonospora sp. WMMD710. The sequence continues at coordinate 3,086,505 of NZ_JARUBD010000001.1, forward strand.
TCCACGACCCGGGCACCGCCCACGTCGAACCCGGTGACGTCCTGATCGCGGCGACCACGGATCCCGGCTGGACTCCGCTCTTCCTCACCGCCGCGGCGCTGGTCACCGAGACCGGCGCGATCATGGCCCACGGCCCGACCGTGGCCCGGGAGTACGGCATTCCCGCCGTCATCTGCGTGCCGGACGCGACCCGGACGATCGTCACGGGACAGCTCGTCACGGTCGACGGCGCCGCCGGAACCGTCACCGTCCACTGACCGCCGATCCCCAACCCCGAGGACGACGATGACCGACACGAAGACGCCGACCAGGGCGACCGTGGGACCGCTGCTGCGCCGGGCGGCCGTTACCGAGGCCGCGATGTGGCGCAGCCTGTACGTGTGGGCGCGGCGTCGCCCCCTGCCGCTCGGGCCCGGCGACGAGCCGTTCGGCTACCTGGGCGTGGTCAAGCCGATCCTCGGCATCTTCATCGGCCTGTCGGTCGTCGAGATCCCGATCTTCGACCTCATCGTCACCCACGTCGTGCCGTGGCGGCCCGCCCGCTGGATCGTGCTCGCCCTGGGCGTCTGGGGTGTGCTCTGGATGGTGGGCCTCTTCGCCAGCATGACCATCCACCCCCACGTCGTGGGTGACCGGGGCCTGCGGGTACGGCTCAACTCGGGCATCGACATCTGGATCCCGTGGACGGACGTCGAGGCGTTGCGCAAGCGCCACCGGTCGCTGCCGTCGAGCCGGTCGGTGCAGGTCGAGCAGGAGGGCGACCGTCGGGTGGTGTCCATCTCGGTCGGCAGCCAGACGAGCATCGACGTCCTGCTGCGCCGGCCGACGACCTTCGACCTGCCGAAGACCGGCTCCATGCCGATGAACGAGCTGCGCCTGTACGCCGACGACCCGGACGGCCTGCTGCGCAGCGCGCGGGGCACCCCCACGAGCACCACCGTCAGCCGGTGACGCCGCCGCTGGCGGAGTGTCCGGGTCACCCACTGTGAAACGATCGAGGCCATGCCCAAGAAGGTCGATCACCAGGAGCGACGCACCCTCATCGCGGACGCGCTGATGCGGGTCGCCGCCGATCAGGGCCTGGAGGCCGTCAGCCTCCGACACGTGGCTGCCGCGGCCGGCGTGTCCGCCGGGATGGTCCAGCACTACTTCCGGACCAAGGACGAGATGATGACGTTCGCGCTGAGCGTGGTCCGCGAGCGCAGCCAGATCCGGGTCACCGAGGCGGTGGCCCGGCTCGGCGAGACCCCGTCGCCTCGGCTGCTGCTGCGGACGATGCTCGCCGCGCTGCTGCCGCTCGACGACCGCACCCGCGACGACGGGCGGGTGGCGCTCGCGTTCCTCGCCTACACGGCGGTACGACCGTCGGCTGCGCCCGGCCTGCACGAGGACACCGCGCGGTTCACCGGCTTCATTGCCAGCGTCCTGCCCGACGGCCACGGTGCCGCCGCCGCAGCCGGCCTGCTGGCGCTGATGGAGGGGCTGGGCGTCTACCTGCTCAGCGGGCAGTACACCGCCGAACAGGCACTGGGCGCGCTGGACGCCCACCTCGACCTGCTCTTCGGCTGATCGGTCGCGGGTAACCGCGTTGCCGCCCGGCCGGGGCGGGAGTCGCAGGGCCCGCTGACCCGGATGGACTGAGCACATCGCGGTTTTGCCGAAGTCGCGGTGTCCCGCTGCCGGGGACACCGCGACTTCACCGAACCGAGTGGATCACGCCCCGCTCAGCGGGTCGTCAAGCCCGCCCGCGCCTTGCGGCGGCGCAGCTCGTCGGCGGAGATGAGCCAGGTGGAGTTCGTCGTCCCGAGGCCGAGGAGCACCTGGTCGAAGGCGTTGCCGTCGTTGTCGTCGGTGTAGCAGAGGCTCACCTCGCCCCACGGGGACGCGGCGACGGCGAAGTGCTCCTGCCGGCCCGTCGTGGTCTGGCTCAGTGCCTGCGCGGCCAGCCGGCCGTCGAACGTGCCGTCGGGGTTGAGGCCCCGCGCCCAGACGTCCGGGTTGGTGCCGGACACCGTCCAGCCCACCACGACGTTGTCCTCGTCGTCGATGCCGACGCTGGGCGCGACGGCCCCGGTGCCGGTCGACACCGGGACCTCGTCGTGCCGGGCGGTACCGGCGGCGGTGAACGACCGGGCCCAGACGCCCCGGGTGCCGGTGTGGTCGGATTCCCAGCCGACGGTGAAGTCACCGGCGAAGGTCGCCGCGACCGAGGCCCGCTGCTGCTGTCCGCCGTTCTGCGCGTTGGCCGTCCGCCGGGACAGCACCACCGCGCCGTTGGACCGGGCCAGCCGGGTCAGACCGATGTTGTACGAGCCGTTCGCGTCGGCGTCCTCGTCCCACGCCACCAGCGCCTCGCCGGACGCCGACACCGCCACGTCGGGGCGGTGGTGCGCGCCGGTCGTCTGCGAGGCCGTCACCTCGTACCCCTTGGTGGTCGCGGCGGTGAAGCCGGCGGCCTTGATGGTGGCGGGAGCGGTGCCCTGCACGTCCTCCCAGACCACGGTGAAGCCGACCGCGGCGGCGTTGGTGGGCGCGCCGTCCGGGTCGACCGCCACCTTCGGCCAGATCTGCTGCCCCGCGTCGGAGGCGTTGGCCTGCCCCGAGCCGAGCACCGTGCCGGTGGGCGACACCACCCGGTACTGGATGTTGTAGACGCCGTTGCCGTCGCCGTCGGCGGCCCAGACCACCACGGCGTTGCCCTTGTCGTCGAGCCCCACGTCGGGGCTGATGTGCCGCCACGCGGCTCCGCTGGTGCCTCCGGTGGACAGCTTCAGCTCGTAGCTGGGCGTGCCGTCGCGGAACAGGCGCAGGTAGACCTCGGTGTGGGTGTCGTCCGCCGGGGCGGTGCTGTCCCGGTCGTCCTCCCAGACCACCGCGACGTGACCGTTGCGGTTCATGGCGATGGCGGGCAGGTCCTGGTCACCGGTGGCGACGCTGTTCGCCGTGGTCCAGGTGATCGCCTCGGCGGTGACGGCGATCGGGGCCGGCACCACGTTCGGGACGAGCAGGGACGCGGCGAGCAGTGACGTGAGTGCGGTCATGGGGGCTCTCCTTCTACCCGGCCTGCAGGCCGGGCTGGCCGTCGAGGATGACGAACGACCGCACCGTGGACGCCGCCGCGCCGTGCTCGGTCACCGTGTTCACCGCGCGGAAGTCCGCGCGGACCTGGCTGCGGCTGATCGTGGTACGGACGTAGCCGCGCCGGTCGGAGTAGAACTTCAGGTGCGGGTTGGCCGCCACGTTCGGGACGGTGGTGCTGCCGCTGCCGTTGCCGGTCGAACTGATCGAGGCTCGACGGTCACGTCGGCGTTGGCCATGCCGCCCTGTCCGTCGGCGTTGAGCGGTGACGGTGCCAGCCGGGTCCAGAGGACCACGCTGTCGGTCGCCGGATCACCGGACGCCACACCGAGTTTGAAGGGGTACGGCACCGCGGCGGCTCGGGCACCCTGGCGGGGTGTCACCGCGACGCCGGTGGCAACCAGTCCGCTGAGGACGAAAATGCGACGGCTCAGCCTTGTCATGGTCAATACCCTCGGGAACGTCGATGAACGGCGATGGGTGCGCCGCGGAATCCGACATGACGGGATGTTGTCCGCGCCAAGGCGGTCAGGTGTCCTGACCCTCAGGTGAGCGGGGACGGGGACTCCGCGCCGGGGATCAGCAGCTTCGGCGCGCCGGACCCGTCGGCCGGGACGCTCCACACGTCCGGCCGGCCGTCGTCCGCGCGCAGCGTGTAGGCAAGCGTCGCGTCGTCGAGCCAGGCGGCCTGGTCGTCGACGCTGGTCGTCTCGGCCGTCGCGGTCACCCGCATGGTCGCCAGGTCGAGGACGGACAACCGCCAGCCCTTCGCCGGGGTCGCGTCGACGGCCTCCTTGAAGGCCAGCCGGGTGCCGTCGGGTGACAGCGACGGGCACTCGACGTTCTCCCGCACCGTCTCGACCGTCCGGGCGGCGAGGTCGCCCCGGACGAGGTACCGCCGGCCCTGCGTCGACATGGTCGCGTAGAAGCGGTTGTCGTCGGCGGTGAAGGTGACGCCCCAGTAGTTGACGTCCGGGCTGCGGTGGCGTCGACCGTCGCGGGTGACCGCGAACTCCTCAAGGGAGGTCACCGTCGCGCCGGTCACGGTGTCGAGGATTCCGGTACGGGTGGAGAAGCCACTCGCGGTGTAGGAGTCGCCGCCGACGAACGTCGTCCAGGAGACCATCTGCCCGGACGCCGAGACACGGGCCCGGTTCGGCAGGCCCGGCACGCTCAGGGTGCGTGTCGGACGCAGCGCGGAGTCGAGCACGACGACCTGGTACGACCAGGCGTTCTCCGGCCGCAGGCAGACACCGGTGCCGGCCGCGGCGTACACCCGTAGGCATTCCAGTCCGGACACGGCGCGCGGCCCGGACGGGTCGGTCGCGGCGACGGCGGAGACGTACCGGTCGGTGATCGCGAGCAGTCGCGGACCCGGCGTGAGGGTGACCGCCCGGTCGCCCGCGGCGGGCGGCGGCGTGCGGGTCGGCTCCGCCGCCGTGGCGGCGTAGCCGGCCGCCACGGCACCCAGCAGCACCGCCGAGGCGGTCACCACGGCGATCTTCGCTCGGGTCGACATCGCGGTCATCGGGACACCCTCCGGGGCACGGAACGGAACGGGGGAGCCAGCAGGAGCAGCGTGCCGACGAGAACGCCGGCGACCGCGAGGGCCGCCGCCCGGGTCGCGTTCTGCGGCCCCCACGCCTGCCAGGCGAGGCCGAACAGGACCGACGAGACGAGGTACGCCAGCGCCTGCCCGGTCTGGACGAGCGCGATCCCGGTGGTCCGCAGCCGTGCCGGCAGCACCGGCCCGGCGAGCGCGATGAGCACTCCGTCGGTGCACACGTAGAACGTGCCGTACAGCGCCAGCGTCAGCGCGAGGACCGGCCAGCCGTGCACCGGGCCGGACAGCAGCAGGTACGTCGCACCGAGGGCCAGGTATCCGCCCACCACGACCGGGAGCCGGCCGATCCGGTCGGCGAGCACACCGAGCGGGGCGGCGAGCAGCAGGTAGGCGAGGCTTGTGCCGACCGCGAGCAGCGGAAACCACCGCAGGCCGAGATCCTCCCGGCGTTGCAGCAGCAGGTAGACGAAGCCGTCGCCGATGGTGCCCAGCCCCAGCAGCGCCGCCGCCAGCACGATCCGCCGGGCCGGCCGGCCGCGCAGCAGCCCGAACGCCTCGCGGACGGAGACCCGGGGCTCGTCCGGCCCGTCGGCCGGCTCGCCGTCGAGGCGTTCCCGGACGAACAGCACGAGCACCACGACAGCCAGGGCGGCGACGCAGAAGCTGGTGACGAAGACCGCGTCGTACGACTGCCCGACGGCCAGCAGCACCGCGAACGCGGCGAGCGGCCCGAGGAACGCGCCGACGCTGTCCATGGCCCGGTGCACCCCGAACGCGCGCCCGAGCGCCTCGGGCGGGGTGGACAGGGTGATCAGCGCGTCGCGGGGCGCGCTGCGGATGCCTTTGCCGAGCCGGTCGACGGCGATGACCGCGCCGATCGCCGGCACCGACCGACCGGCGAGCAGCAGGCCGAGCTTGGCGACCGCCGAGAGCGCGTAGCCGGCGCCGGCGACCAGCTTGCGCCGCCGGAACCGGTCGGCGACGAAACCGCCGACGACCCGCAGTAGCGCCGTCGCGCCGGTGTGGACGCCGTCGAGCACGCCGAAGGCCACCGGGCTGAGTTGCAGACCCAGCACCAGGTAGAGCGGAAGGACGGCCGCCACCATCTCGGCGGAGACGTCGGTGATCAGGCTGACCGTGCCGAGTGCCACCACGTTGCCGCTGACCATGGCGAACCGTCGGCGTCGCGGCCCCGGCGGACCGGTGACCGGTCGGGAGACGGTCGACAGGTACACGCGCATCTCCTCGGATCGACGGCTGACGGTCAGCCATTTCCCCGCCCGTCGGTGACACTGGGGGTGGTCGCGGTGGTGCTCGCCGCGACCGCCGCCGTCGTTGTCACCGGAGCGGGCGCGGCGTCGGCGGCGAGCGTGACGTTCACGCCGGTCGCCGACACCTACGTCCAGAGCGACACCGCGTCCACCAACTACGGCACGTCCACCCAGATCGTGGTCGACAACTCGCCGGTGCGACGCTCGTTCCTGCGCTTCACGGTCAGCGGCGTCAGCGGCACGGTGACCAGCGCCAAGCTGCGGCTGCGCACGATCAGCGGCAACGACGGCAGCGATGCCGGTGGCACGTTCCGGCGGATGTCCAACACGACCTGGTCGGAGACCGGCACCACGTGGAGCAACCAGCCGAGCATCGACGGCGCCACGCTCGGCTCGATCGGCGCGGTCGGCGCCAACAGCTGGTACGAGCTGGACGTCACGGCCGCGGTCACCGGCAACGGCACGTTCAGCTTCGGTGCGACCTCGACCAGCGGTGACGGCGCGTACTTCGACACGCGGGAGAGTGGCGCCGACGCGCCGCAACTGGTGGTCGCCACCGGCACCACGACTCCGCCCCCGTCCGGCGACCCGGTCTTCGTCGGTGCGGGCGACATCGCCGACTCCGGCTCGGGCGACAGCGCCACCGCGGCGCTGCTCGACGGCATCTCCGGCACGGTCTTCACCACCGGCGACAACGTCTACGACAGTGGCACCACGTCGCAGTTCGCCAGCTACTACGAGCCCACCTGGGGTCGGCACAAGTCCCGTACCCGCCCGTCGCCGGGCAACCACGACTACAACACGTCGGGCGCGACCGGCTACTACACCTACTTCGGTACGTCCGCGGGCCCGAGCGGTCGCGGCTACTACTCGTTCGACCTCGGCAACTGGCACATCGTGTCGCTGAACTCGAACATCAGCATGTCGGCCGGCTCGACGCAGGAGCAGTGGCTGCGCGCGGACCTGGCCGCCAGCAGCAAGCCGTGCACGCTGGCGTACTGGCACCACCCGCTGTTCACGTCCAGCTCCAACCACGCGCCGTCGACGTCGACGCGCCCGCTGTACCAGGCGCTCTACGACTACAACGCCGACGTCGTGGTGTGGGGGCACAACCACGTGTACGAGCGGTTCGGGCCGATGAACCCGTCCGGTGGCGCCGACGCCAGCCGGGGGCTGCGGAGCTTCGTCGCCGGGATGGGCGGTGCCGGCCACTACGGCTTCGGCACCATCCAGCCCAACAGCGAGGCGCGCAACAGCTCAGCGTGGGGTGTCCTGAAGTTCACCCTGCACTCCAACAGCTACGACTGGCAGTTCGTGCCGGTAGCCGGCCAAACCTACAACGACAGCGGCACCACCACCTGCCACTAACCCCCACCCCCACCCCGCCGATCGTGCACTTCCTGCCCCGACTTATGCCGCACAAGGTGCGGATCGTCGACACACAGTGCACGATCGCGGAGTCGGGCTCTGAACGGCACGTGGCCCCTGACCGCAGAGCGGGTCAGGGGCCACCTGCGTGAGACGCGGGTCAGCGGGCCGAGCCGGCGCGGCGCTTGTTGTAGACGTCGAAGGCGACGGCGACGAGCAGCACGAGGCCCTTGACCACCGACTGGGTCGACTGGTCGACGCCCATCAGCTGCATGCCGTTGCTCATCACCGCCATGATCAGACCACCGACCATCGCGCCGACCACGGTGCCCACGCCACCGGTGACCGCCGCGCCGCCGATGAACGCCGCGGCGATCGCGTCGAGCTCGAACATGTTGCCAGCGGCCGGCTGCGCGCCGTTGGACCGCGACGAGTAGATGACACCCGCCACCGCCGCCAGGAAGCCCATGTTGACGAACATCCAGAAGTTGACGGTGCGCACCTTCACCCCGGACAGCGCCGCCGCCGACAGATTGCCACCGATCGCGTAGACCTGCCGACCGAAGACGGTCCGCCGGGTGAGCAGGCCGTAGACCAGCACCAGGGCCGCCAGGATGATCAGCACGATCGGCAGACCGCGGGCGTGCGCCAACTGCCAGGCGAAGTACATGATGACCGCGCCGACCGCGACGACCCGGGCGACGAACAGCGGGAACGACTCCACGGGCTGCTGGTAGCGGATGCGCGCGACGCGGGTGCGGAAGCCGCTCACCGCGTAGCCGGCCACCGCGAGGGCGCCGATCAGCAGCGTGAAGGCGTCGAAGCCGTTACCGCCGAGCAGTCCGTTGAGGAAGCCCGCGGCGACCTTCTGGTATTCGGCCGGGAACGGCGACAGCGAGATGTTGTCGAGCACCTGCAGGGTGAGGCCCCGGAACAGCAGCATGCCGGCCAGGGTGACGATGAAGGCCGGGATGCCGGCGTACGCGACCCAGAACCCGTGCCACGCGCCCACCGCCACGCCGACGACCAGGGCGGCGACGACGCCAATCCACCACGGGTGCCCCTGCTGGATCACCAGGACGGCGGAGACCGCCCCGGTCAGCGCGACCACCGATCCCACCGACAGGTCGATGTGCCCGCCGATGATCAGGATGACCATCCCGATCGCGAGGACCAGGATGTACGAGTACTGCAGAACGATGTTGGTGATGTTGCCGGGGCTCAGCAACACACCGTCGGTCAGGAGCGCGAAGAGCGCGACGATGACGACCAGGGCGACGTAGATCCCGCTCTGCCGCAGGTTGTTCAACACCAACGCCCGCAGGTCACTCGTCCCGGTGTGCAGGGCGGCGGCGGGTGTGCTGTCCGAGGGCGTCGGGCGCTCCGTCGAGGGGGTCTTGATGCTGGTCATCCGACGAGCTCCTTGTCCTTGGTCATCAGCTCCATGAGGCTCTCCTGGGTCGCCTCGCCCACCGGCATCTCACCGGTGATCCGGCCGGCGGCGAGGGTGTAGATGCGGTCGCACATCCCGAGCAACTCCGGCAGCTCCGAGGAGATGACGATCACCGCCTTGCCGGCGGCCACCAGCCGATTGATGATGGTGTAAATCTCGTACTTGGCACCGACGTCGATCCCGCGCGTCGGTTCGTCCAGGATCAGCACGTCCGGGTCGGTGAACAGCCATTTCGACAGCACGACCTTCTGCTGGTTGCCGCCGGACAGCTTGCCGACCACCGCCATGACGCTGGTGGTCCTGATGTTCATCTCCCGCCGGCTCGACTCGGCGACCTTGATCTCCTCGTTGCCGTTCACCCAACCGAGCCGGGACAACCGGTCCAACGCGGCGGCCGAGACGTTGCGGCGGACGTCGTCGATGAGGTTGAGGCCGTAGCGCTTGCGGTCCTCGGTGACGTACGCGATGCCGTTGTCGATCGCCTCCGCGACCGTGCGCGCGTGCACCTCCCGCCCGCGTACGAAGAGCCGGCCGCTGATGTCCCGCCCGTACGACCGGCCGAACACGCTCATCGCCAGCTCGGTGCGACCGGCCCCCATCAGACCGGCGATGCCGACGACCTCACCGGCGCGGACGGACAGGCCGACGCCCTCGACGACCATCCGGTCCTGGACGGGGTGGCGTACCGTCCAGTCCTCGATCCGCAGGACCTCCTCGCCGGGGGACGACTCCCGGTCGGGGTAGAAGCTGTCGATGTCCCGTCCGACCATGCCCCGAATGATCCGCTGCTGGGTCACCTCGTCGGCCAACATGTCGAGCGTCTCCACCGTGTGCCCGTCCCGGATGACGGTGGTCGAGTCGGCGATGGCGGTGATCTCGTTGAGCTTGTGCGAGATCATGATGCAGGTGATGCCCTGGTCCCGGAGGGCCCGCAACAGGTCGAGCAGGTGGGCCGAGTCGATGTCGTTGAGGGCGGCGGTGGGCTCGTCCAGGATGAGCAGGCGCACCTTCTTCGACAGCGCCTTGGCGATCTCCACCAGCTGCTGCTTGCCCACGCCGAGCTGGATGACCGGGGTGACCGGGTTCTCGTGCAGCCCGACGGACTCCAGCAGCTGCGCCGCCTCGGCGTTGGCCCGGTTCCAGTCGATGAGCCCGCCGCGACCGCGCCGCTCGTTGCCGAGGAAGATGTTCTCCGCGATCGACAGGTACGGCACCAGGGCCAGCTCCTGGTGGATGATGACGATGCCGTTGGCCTCGCTGTCGCGGATGCCACGGAACTGCACCGGTTTGCCGTCGAACAGGATCTCCCCGTCGTACGAGCCGGTGGGGTGCACGCCGGAGAGCACCTTCATCAGGGTGGACTTGCCGGCGCCGTTCTCACCGCAGATGGCGTGGATCTCTCCCCGGCGTACCGAGAGGGTGACATCCTCCAGCGCGGTCACCCCGGGGAAGGTCTTCGTGATGCGGCGCATCTCGAGGATGGTGTCGTCCATGGTCACTGTCCTCTGTCAGGTCGGACGTGGTACGCCACGGCGTCGGGCTCGGCGGTCACCCGCCGAGCCCGACGGGTGGTCTACTTCTTGGCCTGACCGGCGGCGACCTCTTCCGCCGTCCAGTAGCCGGAGTCGATCAGCGTAGCCTTGATGTCGTCCTTGTAGACGGTCGCGATCGGCAGCAGGTACGCCGGGACGACCTTGACGCCGTTGTTGTACGTCTGCGTGTCGTTGGCCTGCGGCTGCTTCTTCTGCAGGAACGCCTCGGCGGCGTTCACGGCCTGCTCGGCGAGCAGGCGGGTGTCCTTGAAGACCGTGGAGTTCTGCACCCCGTCGTTGATCAGCTTGATCGACGCGATCTCGGCGTCCTGGCCGGTCACCACCGGGAGCTTCTTCGCGCCGCTGCCGTAGCCGGCGTTCTGCAGGGCGGTGATGATGCCGCGGGAGATGCCGTCGTACGGCGACAGCACGCCGTCGACCTTCGAGCCGTCGTTGTAGCTGGAGGTGAGCAGGTTCTCCATCCGCTTCTGCGCGGTCTCCTGCTGCCACCGCAGGATGGCCACCTGCTCGGGGGTGGTCTGCTTGGACTTCACGATCAGCGTGCCGTTGTCGATGAACGGCTTCAGCGTGTCCATCGCGCCGCCGAAGAAGTACTGCGTGTTGTTGTCGTCCAGCGAGCCCGCGAACAGCTCGACGTTGAACGGGCCCTTCGCCGTGCCCTTCGAGCCGTCCTTGTTCAGCAGGCCGAGGCCGACGAGCAGCGCGGTGCCCTGGGCGACGCCGACCTTGTAGTTGTCGAAGCTGACGTAGAAGTCGACGTCCTTGCTGCCGCGGATCAGCCGGTCGTACGAGATGACCGGGATCTTCGCGGCGGCGGCGGCCTGCAACTGGCTGTTGAGGGCGGTGCCGTCGATCGCGGCGATGACCAGGACGTCCGCGCCCTGGGTGATCATCTGGTCGACCTGCTGCGACTGGGTGGGGATGTCGTCGCCGGCGTACTGGAGCTCGACCTTGTAGCCCTTGGCCTCGAGCTTCTGCTTGACCGCGTTGCCGTCGGCGATCCAGCGCTCGGAGGTCTGGGTCGGCATCGAGACGCCGATGGTCAGGTCGCCGGGCTTGTCCCCGCTCTTGTCCCCACTGCCGCCCGCACCCTCGCCACTGCATGCCGCCAGGCTTAGCGCCAGCACCGCGCTGCCGAGAGCAACCAGGAATCTCCTGCCCACGGGCCTCTCCTCTCTGGACTCCCCCGTCGAGTGCCGGGGCCAACTGTCACCTTTCGGGTAGTGTTAGCGCTCACATAGGGCACGTCAACACCTCATCCGAAATACCGGTGTCACGGTCTCGTAACGGAGGCGCCCGCGCACGCGTCGCCAGCGAGCCGATCCGCCCGATGCGCAGGTCGCGGCGCTGCACTGGCGTCGGGCGGGCGTCGGGCGCAGACCGATGCCCGCGGACGACGATCGTCGTCCGCGGGCACCCGCACTGCCGGCGGTTCAGGTGGCCCGCCGCGGCCGGTCGGGCGGCGGAGCCGATCGGCTACCGCTGCGACCACCGCTGGTTCGCCGCCGCGGTGCAGGTCCAGAGGATCACCGTGGTGCCGTTGGCCGTGCCGTTGTTGTTGACGTCCAGGCAGAGCCCGGACTGCGCGCCGCTGATCGTGCCGCTGGCGTTCAGGGTCCACCGCTGGTTGGCCCCACCGTTGCAGTCCCAGAGCTGCACCTTGGCGCCGGCCGTGGCGTTGAGGGGCGCGTCCAGGCACTTGCCGAGGGACTGCAGGGTCTGCCCGTTCACGGTCCAGCTCTGGTTGGGGGCGCCGTTGCAGTCCCAGATCACCGGCTGGGTGCCGTTGCTCGTGTTGCTGTTCGGCACGTCCAGGCAGCGGCCGGAGGCGGCGCTGACGAGCGCGCTCGACGTGGTCGGCGGCGGGGTCGTCGTGCCGCCCCCACTGACCCGGAACACCACCGTGCCGTGCGCGGGGACGCTGGCACTGATGGCCCCGCCGCTGGAGCTGGTGCCACCGGTCCAGGCGTCCACCAGCGTGAACGACGTGCCCGACTTGCCGATGGCGGCGGCCGTCGTCGAGATCGTCGTCGTCGAGCCGCCCTGGTTGAACAGGGCGACCGCGACGTCACCGTTGGCGAGACGCTTGGCCAGCACCCGACGCGTGCCGTCGAACGACACCTGCGTCGCCTGCAACCCGAGCGAGTCCTGGTTGATCGCGATCAGGTTGGCGTTCTTGAGGATGGTCTGCGTCGCGGCGTTCATGTTCCGCACGTCGTTGCCGGCGATCAGCGGCGAGGCCATGATCGCCCACATCGCGAAGTGGCTGCGCATCTCCGTGTCGTTCATGCCACCGCGACCGACCTCCATCATGTCCGGGTCGTTGAACCCACCCGGCCTCGCGTACGACGCCAGCGGAACGGTCACGTTGATGATGTTCTGGATGCCCATCGGATAGCCGTTGGTCTGGCCGGTGTCCCACGCGTTGGTGATGTCCTCGGTGGTACGCCACATGTTCGCCACGTCGCCCCAGTTGCGCTGTGGGCCGGTCTTCGCGTGGATGCTGTTGGGGTTGATGCTGTAGACGATCGGCCGGCCGGTGGCGGCCAGCGCGTCGCGCATCGTGGCGAAGGTGGTCACCTGGTCATTTATGCTGCCCTCCGGCGAGCACCAGTCGTACTTGAGGAAGTCGACACCCCAGGCGGCGAACTGGCGGGCGTCCTGCACCTCGTGACCCCGGCTGCCGGTGGCGCCGGGGTAGGAGCCGAAGTACTGCGCGCAGGTCTTGTCGACCGGCACCTGGTAGAGGCCGAACTTCAGGCCCCGGGCGTGCAGGTAGTCGCCGAGCGCCTTCATCCCGCTGGGGAACCGGCCGGGGTCGCCCTGGATGTTGCCGGACGCGTCCCGGTTCGGGTTGAACCAGCAGTCGTCGACCACCACGTACTGGTAACCCAGGTCGCGCATTCCGCTGCTGACGATCGCGTCCGCTGTCTGCCGGATCAGCCCCTCGTTGATGTTGCAGCCGAACGAGTTCCACGAATTCCAACCCATGGGGGGCGTGCGGGCCACCCCGTTCTCCAACGCCTGCGCCGCGGGGGCGCGGAGGCCGACCAGGGCGCCGGCCAGCAGCAGTCCGGCCGCCAGTACGCTTCCCCAACGACGACCTCGGGCGATGCGGTTCATCGAGCCTCCTTGTCGGTGGCGCCCGCCTCACGACGAGGATCGCTGACCCGTGGACCGATAGCTGGGCACCAATGTTGTTAACGCTAACAGTGACGGCCATCATGTTACGGGGGGATTTCCGCTCGTTCAATAGTTACGCCTGGACGAATCGGCGGACGTCATTCTCTGGGCGCGATCAGTTATCGATCGACGTCACGGCATGATGAATTGACCCGGATCGCTCGGTCAGCGGCGTGGCGGGGCGACGCTGTCCCGGGAGACCAGGGTCGGGGCGACGCTCTGCCGCAACGCGCCGCCGGTGCCCGACTCGATCTGGGCCAGCAGCATTTGCAGACTCGCCCGCGCCACCGCGTCGAAGTCCGGTCGAACGGTGGTCAACGGCGGGATGAAGTACGCGGCCTCGGGCACGTCGTCGAAGCCGACCACGCTGATGTCGTCCGGCACACGTCGGCCGAACTCGTGCAACGCCCGCAGCACGCCCAGCGCGAGGTGGTCGTTGGCGGTGAAGACCGCGGTGACCTCCGGCATCCGCGCCAACATCTGCCCGCACCGGTAACCCGACGCCGCGGACCAGTCCCCCGGCATCAGCGGCGGCGGATCCGTCCCCGCGGCCAGCAGCGCCTCCCGCCAGCCGTCGATGCGGCCGACGCTGTCGAACCAGTCCGACGGCCCGGAGACGTGCCAGACGGTGCGATGCCCCGCGTCGAGCAGATGCCGCGTCGCCGCCCGGGCGCCCGCCACCTGGTCGACCGTCACCAGTGGCACCGGCCGGCTCGGGTCACCGTCGACCGTCACCAGCGGGACGTCCTGCGGCAGGCGTTCCAGCGCCTCACCGGCCGACTCGACCGGCGCGATGACCACGATCCCGGCGACCCGGTGCGACAGGTGCCGCTCGACGGCCGCCGAGATGGAACGGTGGTCCAGGTTACGGACGCTGCCCACGCTGACCGCGAAACCCTCCTCCGCGGCCGTCTGCTCCAACGCGGCCAGCAGTGACGCCGGACCGTAGAGGGTCGTGTTCTGTGCGACCACACCGATGACCTGCGACCGGCCGGTCACCAGCGCGCGTGCCGCGCCGTTCGGGCGGTAGCCGAGCTCGGCGATCGCCGCCCGCACCCGCAGCCGGGTCTGCTCGCGGACGTTGGGGTGCCCGTTGAGCACCCGCGACACCGTCTGATGGGAGACACCGGCGAGACGAGCAACGTCCGTCATCGCGGGACCGTGGACGGCCATTTCACTCCCCCCGCTACATCTCCGGCCCGCGGCCCCGTCGACGTCGACTGGAGCGGCCCGGCCCGATCCCCTCGCTCAGCCACCACGTTGGTGCTGAATCCCAGGTGACCAGCGCTGGATCGCCGACAGTCTACGCCAGCCACGGCCCCCGACACCGGCGCGGCGTGCGGCGCGAAGGGAACATCCGCGACGCTTTCGCGGCGTACTCCTCAAGCGGGCACACGGGATCCGGCGTGCGGCGCCCGCCGCACGCCCCGCCGGCCCGCCGCACGCCCCGGGGACAGGGCATGGAGCAGGCCGGCGGCGGTACGTCGCGGTGACGTGGGCTTCACCTGCCGGGCGGGTACGCGGTCAGGCCCACCACCGGTCCACCGGTCGTCCTGTGACTGGTGTCACGGCGTCGTGAGATCGAAGCGGCGCACCGTGACCGCGCCTCCGAGCGCCTGCGTGGCGTGGTTGAAGATGGCGAACCGGTAGCCCATGAAGAACTGCCAGTTGTTGGCGAGGGTCAGGGCGTTGCCGAACGAGGTGAAGTTCACGCCGTCGGTGCTGTACGAGAAGCGGGCCTGCCGACCGGACCCGGGTCTGATGTCGGCGTTGGCCCGCAACCAGATCCGGCCACCGGAGACGGCGGTGCTCGCCACCTCGCTGCCGGTGCTGGTGGTGTTCCAGTTGCCGTCCATCGTGAGGCCGTTCTGCATGACCAGCCTCGTCGAGCCGTTGTCGCGCCGGACCCCGATCCAGGCGGACGAGTTGCGCAGCACCGCCAGGCCGGTGCGGTCACCGTCGCGCATGGTGGAGTAGTCCAGCTCGATGGTGGCGGTGGAGGTGGGGCCCTGGATCCGGTGCGTCAACGTGTTGCGCGCGGCGTACAGGTCGCCGGTGACGGTGGCGGTCTGCAGGTTCAGCCCGTTGTTGACCGACCACCGGCTGTTGTCCGGGTTGTGGTTCCACTCCCACTGCGGGCCGAGGGTGGTGCCGGCGAACGTGTCGGTGCCGGTGAGCGGTTTCACCGCCCGCGGTGCCGCGGGCAGGTTCGGTCGCGGGTAGGAGCTGCCCCACGCCCCGTTGACGGTTTGCAGCACGGGCCAGCCGTCGCCGGTCCAGGTGATCGGGGCCATGGCCGGCATCCGACCACCGGGGTACGCGTCGACGAAGGCCATGTAGTACCAGTCGCCGTTCTGGGTCTGCACCAGTCCGCCCTGGTGTGGCACGCCGCCACCGGAGATCGGGCCGGGCAGGTTGAGCAGCACCTGACGCTGCTCGTACGGGCCGAAGGGGCCGTTCGTCGACTTCAGCACGTACTGGCCGTTGGCCGGTCGGGTGAGCCAGATGTAGTAGGCGCCGTTGCGCTTGTAGAACCGGGCGCCCTCCAGCGTCCCGATGCTCGACGGCGTCTGGTACACCTGCTGGGCGCGGACCTGCGACTTCCCGTCGGCGGACAGCTGCGCGACGCTGATGGTGCCGTTGCCGTATGCCACGTACATGGTGTCGTTGTCGTCGATCAGCATCCCGGCGTCGTAGTAGCAGTTGGGGATGGTGGTGTGCTTGCTCCACGTGCCGTCGACGGCGGACGCGGTGTAGATGTGGGTCTGCGCGAAGTCGATGCACCCGGCCCAGTAGTACGTCCGGTTGCTCGGCCGGTAGTTCAGCGTCGACGCCCAGATCCCGTCGACGTACGCGTTACCGCCACTCATGTCGTACTTCGACCCGAACTCGAGCCGGGGTACCGAGTGCCCGGCGAACTCCCAGTTCACCAGGTCGTATGAGCGCAGCACCGGCGCGCCCGGCGAGTAGTGCATGGTGGACGCCGACAGGTAGTAGGCGTTGTCCACCCGGATGATGTCGACGTCGGCGAAGTCCTGCCAGACGACCGGATTCGAGTACGGCGTGCCGCCCGACGGCGGCGGGGTGGTCCCACCGACCTGCACGAGTTGCCACTGCTGGTTGGTGCCGCCCCAGTCGTCGTACTGCACGATGTTGCCGCCGTCGGCGGTCGAGGCGCCCTGCACCTCCATCACCCTGTTGCTGTTCCGGTTGATCAACCGGACGTAGCCGCCGGCCGAGTCGGCCAGCCGGAACTGCTGGTTGGTCCCGTTGCCGTCGGCCCACTGCACGATCGACGCGCCGTTGGCGGTCGAGAAGTTGTAGACGTCGAGCACCTTGCCCGAGTGGCGCGACCTGAGCCGGTAGTAGCCCCCACCGGAGTCCACGAACTGCCACTGCTGCCAGGCGCCGTCGTTGCGCTCCCACTGGGTGATGCGCGCGCCGTCGTTCGTCGCCTGGTTGTAGACGTCCAGCGCCTTGCCGCTGTTGCGGTTCACCAGCACGTACCAGGCACTGGTGTCCACCGTCGCGGCCGACGCGGGCGACGGGGCGACGGCCGCGGCCGCGCCGCCGACCACCACCGCCATCGCGGCGACCACGAGTCGCGACATCCACCCGCGGCGGCGTGGCGCGCCCCGGGGAACCCGACCGATGGAAAACATGATCCTCCTTCGCTGGCCTGAGGTGCCGGACGTTTCGGGCCGGCATCCGCATCGCCGGTCGACTCAATGGACCGTCAATGTGATCGCTAACAGCCTTCTCGCCAGGCCGCTGGGGCCAGCCGACCTCGACGGGAAGGCGGGGACCAGACCTGCTTGACGAAAGCATCGAACTCGATAGATGTTTAATGTTATCGATAACATGACCGTAGTCAAGCCGAAACATCCGGCAGCGCCTGGGCTGGCCACACGGGATCGGCGCGACGATCTGTGGCACCTCGGCAGCGCGGTGCGCGGCGTGTCGGGTCGCTCAGCTGCCAACGATCACGAGACACCGGCGACCGCGACAAGCGCGAAGCGCCCGCCCCCGAAACGGGGGCGGGCGCTTCGCTGCAGCTGGAGGCGGGGACTCACACGGGGCGACTCGGCTGTCCGGATGCCAGGGCGTCCAGGGCGGACGGACCCCCAGGGGCCAGCGAGCCGGAGTCGGTCAGGCCGGCGCGTCGCCAGCCGCGCCCTCAGAAACCGCGGGCCAACCGGTAGTAGGCCTGGTTCCAGCGGATCTCGTCGGCGAAGCGGCGGGGCTGCGTGTCGGCGTCGATGACGACGAGTTCGGTCCGGCTCATCTCGGCCAGGTCGTGCAACTCCTCCACACCCACCGCCTGGGACAGCACGGTGTGATGCGGTGCGCCAGCGGTGATCCACGCCTCGGCCGAGCCCGGCAGGTCGGGTCGCGGCCGCCAGACGGCACGGGCCACCGGCAGCCGGCGCAGCGGCTGGGGCGGAGCGACCACGTCGATCTCGTTGGCCACGAGCCGGAAACGCTCCCCCATGTCGGCCAGCCCCAGCACCACCGCCGGACCGGGCGCGGCGTCGAAGACGAGCCGGACCGGGTCCTCCCGCCCGCCGATGCTCAGCGGATGAATCTCCACGTTCGGCACGCCGGACGCGATGGTCGGACAGACCTCCAGCATGTGGGCACCGAGCACCAGTTCCTCGCCCGGGGTGAGGTCGTAGGTGTAGTCCTCCATGAACGACGTGCCGCCCTCGACCCCCACCGACATCGCCTTGAGGGTCCGGACCAGCACAGACGTCTTCCAGTCGCCCTCGCCACCGAAGCCGTAGCCGTCGGCCATCAGCCGCTGCACGGCGATGCCCGGCAGCTGACGCAGACCACCGAGGTCCTCGAAGTTCGTGGTGAAGGCCCGGAAGCCGCCCGCGTCCAGGAAGGCGCGCATGCCGAGTTCCAGGCGCGCCGCGTAGCGCAGGGAGTCGTGCCGCTCACCCGAGGAGAGCAGCTCCGGCACGACGCGGTAGGTGTCCTCGTACTCCTTGACGAGCTCGTCCACCTGCGCGTCGGTGACCTCGCCGACCACCTCCACCAGGTCGTTGACGCCGTAGGTGTTGACCGAGACGCCGAAGCGCAGCTCCGCCTCGACCTTGTCGCCCTCGGTCACCGCCACGTCGCGCATGTTGTCGCCGAAGCGGGCCAGGCGCAACGACCGCATCGCCGACCAGCCGAGCGCGGCGCGGGCCCACGCACCGACCCGGGCGCTGACCCGCGGGTCGCTGACGTGCCCGGCCACCGTCTTGCGGGCGACACCGAGACGGGTCTGGATGTACCCGAACTCGCGGTCGCCGTGCGCGGCCTGGTTCAGGTTCATGAAGTCCATGTCGATGTCGTTCCACGGCAACAGGACGTTGGCCTGGGTGTGCAGGTGCAGCAGCGGCGTCTGCAGCGCGTCCAGACCGGCGATCCACATCTTCGCCGGGGAGAAGGTGTGCATCCACGCGATGACCCCGACAGCGCCCTGGGCGGCGGCGTCCCGGCAGACCTGCAGGATCTCACCACTGTTGGTCAGGACGGGCTTCCAGACCACGCGGGCGGGTATCTGCGGCGAGTCGTCGAGCGCGGCCGCGATCTGGCGGGACTGCTCGGCGACCTGCCGGAGCGTCTCCTCGCCGTACATGCCTTGGCTGCCGGTGAGGAACCAGATCTCGGGTTCGATGTGTGGTGCCATGGGGTTGCCTTCCGCGAGAGGGGCGGTCACTTGTAACGGATTCCGATGAGGCGTTGGAGGAGGATGAACGCGAAGAGCAGGCCGCCGATCACGATCTTGGTCCACCAGGAGTTGAGACTCCCGTCGAAGGTGATGAGCGTTTGGATCACGCCCAGGACCAGGACGCCGAGCACCGTGCCGAAGACGTAACCCGAGCCGCCGGTGAGCACGGTGCCTCCGATGACGACGGCGGCGATGACGTCCAACTCCATGCCGACGGCGATCAGGGGCGCGCCGGACAGGGTGTAGAAGGACAGCAGGATCCCGCCGATCGCGGAACACAGACCGCTGATCGTGTAGACGGCGATCCGGGTACGCCCCACCGGCAGGCCCATCAGCAGGGCCGACTGGGGGTTGCCGCCGATCGCGTACACGTTGCGCCCCAGCCGGGTGTAGGCCAGCGTGTACGCGGCGACGAGGACCACGACGAAGGCGATCAGGACGCTGATCGAGACGAAGTTGCCCCGCGGGTCGCCGATCCGCTCCTGCGACATCCTGGTCCAGAACCCGTCGGTGATCGGGATGGACGAGCCGGAGATGAACGTGCACATCCCGCGGGCGAAGAACATCCCGGCGAGCGTCACGATGAACGGCTGGATCTCGAAGAAGTGGATGGCGCAGCCCATCAGCAGGCCGAGCGTCGGACCGATGAGCAGGGCGATGACGAGCACCAGTGCCGCCGGCAGACCCTCCTGGAGCAGCCAGGCCGACACCATCGCCGTCATGGCGACGACCGACCCGACCGACAGGTCGATGCCGCCGGTCAGGATCACGAAGGTCATCCCGATCGCGACCACGAGCAGGAACCCGTTGTCGATGAAGACGTTGAAGATGACCTGCACGTTGGAGAACGCCGTGTACTGCGACACACCGATGCCGTACATGACCAGCAGCAGGGCGAGCGTGGCCAGGACCGGTATCTGCCGTCTCGGCAGCCGGAACCGGGCACGACCAGCGGTGAGCGATCCAGTGGTCATGCCGGCACCTGCTCCTTCGGCTTGTCGGCGATGGCGTTGGGCGTCGCGACGTTGCGCCGACGGCGGACGAACCGGGCCCGGAAGGCCGGCGCCTGGATGAGGCAGACGGCGATGACGACGACCGCTTTGAACAGCAGCGAGGTCTGCGGTGAGATGTCCATGGCGTACACCGTGGTGGTCAGGGTCTGGATGATCAGCGCGCCGATGATCGTGCCGCTGAGGAAGAACCGGCCGCCCGCGAGGGACGTGCCGCCGATGACGACCGCGAGGATGGCGTCCAGCTCCACCCAGAGGCCGACGGCGTTCCCGTCGGCACTGGACACGTTGGCCGTCATCATGAAGCCCGCGATCGCGGCGCACGCAGCGCTGAGCACGTACGCCAGGAAGATGACCCGGCCGGAGCGGATGCCGGCCAGCCGGCTCGCCTCGGCGTTACCGCCCACCGATTCGACGATCATCCCGAGCGCGGTACGGCGGGTGAACGCGGCGACCAGCAGGGCCGCGGCGAGGGCGATGAAGATGGCCAGTGGCAGGGTCAACAGGTGACCCAGCCCGATCGCCCGAAACGGCTCCGAGTTGATGGTGATGATCTGGCCCTGGGTGATCAGCTGGGCGAGGCCCCGGCCGGCCACCATCAGGATCAGGGTGGCGATGATCGGTTGGATCCCGATCACGGCCACCAGCACCCCGTTCCACGCGCCGAGCACCAGCGCGACCCCCAACGCCATCGCGAGGGCGGTCAGCACCACGGCGAGGCTGTTCTGGTCGGACTGCTTGCTGATGTACATGCAGGCGATCGCACCACTGATCGCGCACACCGAGCCGACCGACAGGTCGATGCCGCCGGTCGAGATGACCAGGGTCATGCCCAGCGCGACGAGGATCAGCGGCGCGCTCAGCCGCAGGATGTCGATCGGCGAGCCGTACAGGTGCCCGTCCTTGAGTTCGATCGACAGGAATCCGGGCCGGTAGATCGTGTTCGCGGCGAGCATGACGACCAGCACGGCCGCGGGCCAGAACAGCCGGTGACCGGTCACCGCCCGGTAGCGGCCCATGGTGGCGTTCATCGGTCTGCCTCCTCCCGGTGGGACCCACTGGCGATGGTCTGCATGATGCGGTCGGCGTCGAGGCTGTCGTCGTTGGCGAGCTGCGCGACCATCTGCCGGTCCCGCATGACGGCCACCTTGTGGCTGAGCCGCAGCACCTCCTCCAGCTCGGCGGAGATGAACAGCACCGCCATGCCGCCGTCGGACAACTGGGTCACGAGCTTCTGGATCTCGGTCTTCGCGCCGATGTCGATGCCCCGGGTCGGTTCGTCGAGGATCAACAGTCGCGGCTCGGTGATCAGCCAGCGGGCCAGGAGCACCTTCTGCTGGTTGCCGCCGGAGAGGTTGCGTACCGGCACCTCCGGGTCCGCGGGCCGGATGTTGAGTGCCTTGACGTACTTGTCGACCAGCTCGTCCTGGCGGCGGCGCGGGATGGGCCGCAGCCAGCCGCGGGCCGCCTGCATGGCGAGGATCATGTTCTCCCGGACCGACAGGTCGGCGACGATGCCCTCCGCGCGGCGGTTCTCCGAACAGAAGCCGACGCCGTGGTCGATGGCCTGGGCGGGGGTACGCAGACTGCTCGCCGTACCGTCCACCGCGACCTGACCGCCGTCGGTCCGGTCCGCGCCGAACAGCAGCCGCGCGACCTCGGTACGCCCCGAGCCCAGCAGGCCGGCCAGGCCCACCACCTCGCCGGCGTGGATGGTGAGGCTGAACGGCTCGACCGCACCGGCCCGACCGACGTTCGACACCGCCACCAGGGGGGTGCCCTCCTCCAGCGCGGCCAGATCCCGGCGGGAGTGCTCCTCGATGCCCTCCAGGACGTCGAGTTCCTTGCCGATCATCTTCTCGACCAGGGAGAGCTGGGGCAGCTCGGTGGTCAGGTACTCGCCGACGAGGCCGCCGTTGCGCAACACGGTGATCCGGTCGGCGATCTCGTAGACCTGGTCGAGGAAGTGGGTCACGAACAGGATGGCGATACCCTCGTCGCGCAGCTGCCGCATGATGCGGAAGAGCTGCGCCACCTCGCCGGCGTCGAGGCTGGACGTCGGCTCGTCGAGGATCAGCACCCGGGCCTGGATGTCGATCGCGCGGGCAATCGCGACCATCTGCTGGATCGCCAGAGAGTAGGAGCCGAGCGGCGCGCTGACGTCGAGGTCGAGGTCGAGGCGGGCCAGCAGGGCGCGGGCCCGACGGCGAACCTCACCCCAGCGGACGGCGCCGAAGACCCGGGGTTCGCGGCCGATGAAGATGTTCTCCGCCACCGAGAGGTTGGTGCAGAGGTTGACCTCCTGGAAGACCGTGCTCACCCCGGCGGCGGTCGCCCGCATCGGCCCGTTGAACGACACCGGCTCGCCGTCGAGGGTGATCGTGCCCTCGTCGGTGTCGTAGACGCCGGTCAGCACCTTGATGAGGGTCGACTTGCCGGCGCCGTTCTCGCCCATCAGGGCGTGCACCTCGCCGGGGAAGAGCCGGAAGTTGACGTCGTGGAGTGCACGCACCCCGGGGAAGGACTTGCTGATCCCGGTCATCGTCAGGACCGGACGGCTATCCGTCATCCCATCAGACCTCTTCTGGGTTGTCGACACGGAAGGGGCCGCTGCGCTCCCGTGCGCCCGCCCGGTCGTCCCAGCGGATCGTCCGGGCGGGCGGGTACGGGGATGGTCGCGGCCATGCCCGGTCCGTTGTGGGCAAGGGCGACGACGCGGCGGGGCCGCCACGCGTGCGCGGCGGCCCCGGCGTCGATCAGTACTTACGGGTGGGCAGCGCTTCCTTGGCCTGCTCCTGGGTGAAGGTGGTCTCCTCGGTCTCGATCCGAGCAGGCACCTCCTCGCCGGCCTTGACCTTCTTGGCCAGGTCCATCAGCTGCGGGCCGAGCAGCGGGCTGCACTCCGCGATGAAGTTGAACTTGCCGTCGGCGAGGGCCTGCATACCGTCCTTGACCGCGTCGACCGTGATGATGGTGATGTCCTTGCCCGGCACCTTGCCGGCGGCGGTGATCGCCTCGAGCGCGCCGAGACCCATGTCGTCGTTGTGTGCGAACAGCACGTCGATCTTCGGGTTCGCCTTGAGGAACTGCTCCATGACCTGCTTGCCACCCGCCCGGGTGAAGTCACCCGGCTGGGAAGCGATGATCTTCAGGTTCGGGTTGACGGCGATCGCCTCGCCGAAGCCCTTCTTGCGGTCGTTCGCCGGCGCCGCGCCGGTGTTGCCCTGCAGCTCCACGATGTTCACCGGGCCCGAGGCGGTCTTCTTCTGCTCGACCAGCCACTCACCGGCGAGCCGGCCCTCCTTGACGAAGTCCGAGCCGAGGAACGTCTTGTAGAGGGTCTTGTCGGCCGAGTCGACCGAGCGGTCGGTCAGGATGACCGGGATGCCGGCGTCCTTGGCCTCTTTGAGCACGGTGTCCCAGCCGGACTCCACGACCGGCGAGAAGGCGATCACGTCGACCTTCTGCTGGATGTAGTTGCGGATCGCCTTGATCTGGTTTTCCTGCTTCTGCTGCGCGTCGTCGAACTTCAGCTCGATCCCCGCGGCGGCGGCCGACTCCTTGATCGAGGTGGTGTTCGCGGTACGCCACCCGCTCTCCGCACCGACCTGGGAGAAGCCCATCGTGATCTTGCCGTCGTCCTTGGACCCGCCGCCGGTGTCGCTGTTGCCGCAGGCCGCCACGCCGCCGACGAGCAACACGCTGGCGAGGATCGCGACAGCGCGCTGCGTTCGCATCTTTCTCATCAGTTCTCCTTGGCTGGGTGTGGTGGGTGACCGCGCCAACCGCCGAGGTGCGCATGCGGCGTACGCGGGTGGTGCGTGCTGGTGCGTCGGTGGTGCAGACCGACCGGTTCCGGGTGTCCGATGGACGTCAGGAACCCGCCGGTGCGACTGGTTGTTGGCCGTAGACGTTCTGGTAGCGGTGGTAGAGGGCGTCGATGTCGGCCTGCGCCATCTGGACGGGCTGCCCGAGGGCACGGGCCAGGTGCGCGGTACGGGCCACGTCCTCGCACATGACCGCGGCCTTGACCGCGGCGCGGGCGTCCCGGCCGATGGTGAAGACACCGTGGTTACGCATCAGCACCGCGGGCGAGCGGTGCCCGGCGAGCGTGGCGACGATGCCCTTGCCGATGTCGTCGCCGCCGATCAGGGCGAACGGGCCGATCGGGATCTCCCCACCGAACTCGTCGGCCTGTGCCGTGAGGTGGCAGGGAATCGACTCCCCGCATGCCGCCCAGGCGGTGGCGTACGAGCTGTGCGTGTGGACGACGCCGCCGACCTCCGGCATGGCCCGGTAGACGTAGGCGTGGGCCGCGGTGTCGCTGGACGGGGCGAAGTCCCCCTCGACGAGGACGCCGTCGAGGTCGCACACCACCATGGTGGCCGCCGTAAGGTCGTCATAGCTGACACCGCTCGGCTTGATCACCATGAGGTCCTGGCCGGGAACCCGCGCGGAGACGTTGCCGGACGTCCAGGCGACCAGGCTGTAGCGGGTCAGCTCGGCGTGCAGGCGTGCCACGGTCTCGCGCAGCTCGCGGATCTGTCGGGTCACCTCGGTGTTCACGCGACGACCTCCAGCGCGGTCTCGTGCCTGGTGGCGGCGGTCTCGACCGCCGCGTTACGGATCGCCCGGAGACGGAGCATGACGTCGTTGCCGCCGCGTCCGAAGTGGTCGTGCAGCGTCCGGTACTCCGCGTACAGGGCGTCGTAGGCACGCGCCCGGTCGGGATCCGGCCGGTAGACGGCCTCGTGCACCCGACCCATCGCCTGCGACGCCTCGTGGATCGAGGGGTACTCGCCGGCGGCGACGGCCGCGTGGATCGCCGAGCCCAGCGCCGGCCCCTGCGCGGAGCCGATGATGTTCAGCGGCCGCCTGGTCACGTCGGCGTAGATCTGCATCAGCAGCGCGTTGTTGGTGAGGCCGCCGGCGATCACCAGGTCGTTCACGGGGACGCCGGCGTCGACGAACGCCTCGATGATCATCCGAGTGCCGTACGCGGTGGACTCCAGCAGCGCCCGGTAGATGTCCTGCGGCCGGGTGGCCAGGGTCATTCCGACGATCATTCCGCTGAGGTCGTGGTTGACCAGCAGGGAACGGTTGCCGTTCCACCAGTCCAGCGCGATCAGGCCGTGCGCGCCGACCGGTTGGTCGGCGGCCAGCTCGGTGAGGCGTTCGTGCGAGGCGACACCGGCCGGGGCCGCCTGCTCGACGAACCAGCCGAAGATGTCGCCGACGCCGCTCTGCCCGGCCTCGTAACCCCACGCGCCCGGGCTGATGCCGCCGTCGACAACCCCGCACATCCCGGCCACCTCGGCGAGATCGGTGCCGTTGACCACGTGACAGGTCGAGGTGCCCATGATGGCGACGAGTCGGCCGGGTTGAACGGCCTGCGCGGACGCGGCGGTGACGTGCGCGTCGACGTTGCCGACGGCCACCGCGATCCCCTCCGGCAGGCCGGTCCACGCGGCCGCCTGGGCGGTGAGCGCGCCGGCTCGGGCACCGAGAGGCAGCAACGGGCCGTCCAGCTTGGACACGAAGTCGCCGAAGTCCGGGTTGAGCGCCGTGAGGAAGCCCTCGGAGGGATAGTGGCCGTCCTGCAGGATGCCCTTGTAGCCGGCCGTGCAGACGTTACGGGTCTCGGCGCCGCAGAGCTGCCACACGATCCAGTCGGCCGCCTCGACGAAGCGCTCGGCCCGGTGGTAGACCTCCGGATCCTCCTCCAGCATCTGCAGGCCCTTGGCGTACTGCCACTCGGCGGAGATCTTGCCGCCGTACCGGCCGATCCACGGCTCGGCCCGCTCGTGGGCGAGCGCGTTGATCCGGTCGGCGTGCGGCTGCGCGGCGTGGTGCTTCCACAGCTTCACCCAGGCGTGCGGCCGGTCGCGCAGCTCGGCGGTCTCGCACAGCGGGGTGCCGTCGGCGAGTGTCGGCAGCACCGTGCAGGCGGTGAAGTCGATGCCGATGCCGACCACCGCGGCGGGGTCCACCCCCGCGGCGGACACCGCCGCCGGGACGGCGTACCGCAGCACGTCGCGGTAGTCCTCCGGGTTCTGCAGGGCCCAGTCCGGGGGTAGTTGTCGACCTCCCGGGAGCGCCGTGCTGATGACTGCGTCGCCGTACTCGTGCACCGCGGTCCCCAACTCGGCACCATCACCGACACGGACCACCAGAGCTCGTCCGGACAGGGTGCCGTAGTCGACACCGACGACGTAGCGGTCGCCAGCTCCGTCCACACGGTTCATGTTCACCTCCACCGTTAACGGGGATAGTGTTAACGCTCACATCCAGACTCGTCAAGACATCTGCCCGCAACAGCTACGTAACGGAACGCCAAAGCAGGACCGACTCGGGCGCGTTGATATCGGACCGGTGCAAAAGCCGCAATCCTCGGAGCCGAGCGCCGATCCGCCGACCGACAAGATCCCCACACGGCCGACGGCCGGCCCGAGACCTCCCGGCAGGCAGGGCGACAGATCCGGGCCTCCGGACGGCTGCGAGCCGACGCTCCACTCACGATCGATCGACGTCCAGCGGCGATGTCAGCGATAACATCGCCGGGCGGCACGGCCCCCTGATCAGATCGACGTCATGGCCCTCGGTCACCGCCGGCCCCACGGTCGAGCGCCCCGGGCGACGACGCGCGCGGCACGCCGCTCGACGCGCACAGCGTGTTATCGATAACATTCGACGTTTCGAGTATCTCGGCGCCGTCTTCCGGGGGTGCGGCGACTCCACGTCGACGGACAGGGCGACAGCCCGGCCCACCGGGGCCGGGCTGTCGTCGGGCGGGATCGCCCGCGAGGGCGTGGCGCGGATCAGGCCCGGGAGCGGTTGTACTGGGCCTTGGCCCAGAGGAAGCAGGCCACGGTGATGACGGCGCACCAGGCGACCGCGAGGATCGCGTTGGAGCCGATCCCGGTGCCGAACAACAGGCCGCGAAGGGTCTCCATGACGGGTGTGAACGGCTGGTAGTCGGCGAACCACCGCACCGGCGTCGGCATGGAGTCGGTGGGGACGAACCCGCTGCCGAGGAACGGCAGGAGCACCAGCGGCATCGGCAGGTTGCTCGCCGTCTCGACACTGTCGCTCACCAGGCCGAGGGCGACGGCCAACCAGGTGACCGCGAAAGTGATCATGGCGAGGACGCCGAACACGGCGAGCCACTCGACCGGGTTGGCGGTGGGGCGGAACCCGACCAGCAGTGCCACGCCGGTGACGGCCGCGAGACTGAGCACCGTCTGGATCACACTGCCCAGCACGTGGGCGGTGAGGACCGAGGGCCGGAAGATCGCCATGGTACGGAAACGCGCGATGATCCCCTCGGTCATGTCCATGGCGACCGAGATGGCGGTGCCCTGCGCCGCGCTGACCACCGTGATGAGCAGGATGCCGGGGGTGACGTAGTTGGCGTAGTCGGCGCGGTCACCGGTCGGCCCGAGGCCCGCGCCGAGCGTTCCACCGAAGACGTAGACGAACAGCAGCAGCAGGATGACCGGGAGACCGACGAGCATGAGCGTCAACGACGGGTACCGCCGCATGTGCAGGAGGTTGCGCCGCAGCATCGTGCTCGAGTCGCGGACGGCGAGGGTGAGGGTGCTCATCGCGCCATGGCCCTTTCGTGGTCGGGTTGGCCGGTCAGGGTGAGGAAGACGTCGTCGAGGTCGGGGGTGTGCACGGCGAGGCCGGCGACGCTGATCGAGGCACGGTCGAGCTGGTCGAGCAGGGATCGCAGCGACCCGACCCCACCGTCGCTCGGCACCTGGAGGGTGAGCGCCGCGTCGTCGCGGGTGGACGCGGTGAGGGCGCGCGCCGCGGCGTCGAGCCCCGCCTGGTCGGCGAACTGGAGCACGACGTGGCCGCCGGGGATGAGCCGCTTGAGCTCACGCGGGGTGCCCTCGGCGATGAGCCGGCCGTGGTCGAGGAACGCGACCCGATCGGCGAGCTGGTCGGCCTCCTCCAGGTACTGGGTCGTGAGCAGGATGGTGACACCGCCGGCGACGAGGTCGCGGATGATCTGCCACATGGCGCGGCGGCTGCGCGGGTCGAGGCCGGTGGTCGGCTCGTCGAGGAAGATGACGCGGGGTTCGCCGACCAGCGTCATCGCGAGGTCGAGCCGTCGACGCATGCCACCGGAGTACGTCGACACCGGCTTGCCCGCCACCTCCACGAGGTCGAACTGGGTGAGCAGGTCGTCGGTGCGCCGCCGTCCGGCCGCCCGGTCCAGGTGACACAGGTCGGCCATGAGCCGCAGATTCTCCCGCCCGGTGAGCAGGTTGTCGACGGCGGAGAACTGGCCGGTGACGCCGATCAGGGCGCGTACCGCGTCGGCCTCCCGGCTCAGGTCGTGACCGGCGATGCGGGCCTCGCCGCCGTCGGCGTTGATCAGGGTGGACAGGATCCGCACGATGGTGGTCTTGCCGGCGCCGTTGGGGCCGAGCAGCGCGAATATCGTTCCCTCGGCGATCTCCAGGTCGATGCCGTCGAGCACCACCTTGTCGCCGTAGGACTTTCGCAGCCCGCTCGCGGTGATCGCGGGTCGTAGGGGTCGGGCCATGATTCCTCGATTCGTGGACGAGCGGAGGGACTGCGGATCAGGCGCGGCGGATCATGATGTCGCCGTAGGAGGTGTTCGCCCGGACCTCGACCGTCTCGTCGGTCTGCGCCGGGCTGTCGGTGGTCTCGAGCGCGTTGTGCACCCGGCCGTGCCGGGAGCTGACGTCGAGCCAGGCCGCGGTGCCGCGCCGGACGCCGACCTCGATCGCGCCGTACGAGGTCTGCAACTCGATCGACCCCCGCACGACCTGACCCAGCCGGACGTTGCCGTAGGCGGTGCGGGCGTTCACCGAGGTCATCGGTGCGTCGACGGTGATGTCGCCGTAGGCGGTGTTGATCCGCACGTCCCCGCCGCTCTGGCCGATCCAGCAGTCACCCGAGGAGTTCTTGATCTCGGCGGTGCCGTCGACGGCACCGATGCGCACCTTGCCGGAGGACGCCTTCACCCGGGCGGAACCGGCGACGCGTTCCACCGCGATCTCGCCGTGGCTGCTGTCGATGTCGAGCGGCCCGGTCTCGTCGAGCCGGATCCCACTGCCGGTCTTGATGCGGCACTCGCCGAGCCGGCCCTCGCAGCGGAACGCGGCCCACGACGCCTCGGCGTGCAGCCGTGACCCGCTGGGCACCTCGATCAGGACGTCGACCGACGGCCCGGCGCCGAAGCCGTAGCGACGCCAACTCTTCGGCACCCTGATCAGCAGTTTGCCGGCGGCGTACTCGACGGTCGTCTGCTCGGCAGCGCCGACGTCGGCCTTGCTCGACGGATCCCGGGGGCGCACCCGCACCACCGTGTCGGTGCGGTCGGTCGCGGCGATCCACGCGTCCCCGACGGGCATCTCGATCTGGACGGAAATCGGCTCTGGCGTGTCGAAAACAGGCATGGTGGTCTCCCGAAAGGTGGTCGGTGGACGTCGCCGCTGGTGGGCGGCGGGTGAAGGGAAGGGGGTACGGGTCAGCGCGCCCAGCCGGTGAAGTGCTGGCCGGACCGTGGCGGCTCCACCCGGCGGGGTGGTTGACGGTCCGTGCCGCCCGCTCCGACGGCGCCGGCGACGGCGCGCACCAGCCACGCGTTGACGGACAGCCCGGCCCGGCTGGCCGCCTCGTCGACGCTGGCCTTCAGATGGTCGGGCAGGCGCAGGTTGATCCGGGACGTGCCGCCGTCGTCACCCTCGGGTGGGAGCAGCGGCGCCGGCATCGGGGCCGGCTCGCTGGCCTCCCCCGGCCGCTCCGTCGGCGGGTTGGCCGGCGTCACCACGAAGTCCGGCTCGCGTCCGCGCAGCCGGACGTGCACGGCGCCCGGAGCAAGCTCACGGGTGATCTCGTCGGCCGCGTCGGAGAGCGCCTCGAGCAGGGTGAGGCGGGTCGCCGCCTCCAACTGGGTGAAGAGCCTCTCGGCCAACTCCCGTGCCTCCGGGTCGACGCCCTCCGCCGCCACGGCGAACTCGTCACGCAGGTTCTCGACATACGACCTCAGCTCCATGGCACCATCATGGCACCACTTTGGCTCAGGATGCAACAGGCTGGCTCAGGCTGATGCCATCAGATGCCACCACGCGTCACCGGAGGCGGGCCGCGCCCGGGGGTCGCAGCTCGCCGAACGCGCGCCGGACCAGGCGGTTCGCGGTCTCCTGGGTCAACCCCGTGCCCACCATCAGGTCGCTGGCGGTCGTCCGGACCTGCGCGATCACGACGGCACCGGAGAAACCGACGCCCTCCCGGTACGCGTCACCGGCCGCGCAGACCGCCCGCAAGGCCTGCTCCCGCGCCCGGAGCGGCTCCTCCCCGGCGGCGAACTGCCGCTTGAGCAGCCGGACCGTCTCGGCCAACTCGGCGACCGCCCTCGGCATCGACTCCGGGACCTGCTCCCGGTCCTCGAGCAGCGTCACCGCCCGGCGGATCAACGTCCCGCTGTTCCGCATCGACCGGTCGATCGGCTCCGCCACGTGTGCGTACCGGCCCACCGGCCCGTGCCGGTGATGCCAGTTGACCGGTGACAGGGTGCTGGCCTCCCGAGCACCCTTCGTCGCCTCGATCAGAGCGTTCACCTCGTCGCTGTTCTGCCGCAGCTCGATCAGCGCGGCACGCGCACGGGCCACATCACCCTCGCGCAGGGCGTGCACGGTGGCGTCGAGCTGGGCGGCGAGCAGATCCAGCGCCGGCCGCGCCGCCCGGTTGAGCACCCGCAACGGGTTCAACGGCAGCAGCACGGCCGTCACCAGCAGCGCCACCGCCCCTCCGATGAGGGCGTCCACGAACCGGGGGAACTCCAGGTCACGCACCGACGGGCTGAGCGTGGCGATGAGCACCGCCGTGGCACCAGCCTGGATCACCACCGCCGCACTGCCCACGAGGAACAACGCCACCATGATGGCCAGCACGACCATCAGGCCGAGCTGCCACCATCCGGTGCCGATCACCAGGATCAGCAGGTCACCGATCAGCACCCCGACGGCGACACCGATGATCAGCTCGACGGTGCGGCGCAGCCGTTGACCGACCGACGCGGCGAGCGTCGACACCGCCGAGATCGGCGCGAACACCGGCTGCGAGATCTGCAGCAGCTGGTGCGCCACCAGCCAGGACAGCGCCGCGGCCAGTCCGGCCTGCACGGCGAGCCCGCCGATGGCACGCACCCGACGCGACCGGTCCCGCAGCGCCTCGACCGAGCGGTCACGGAGGCGGACGACGGTCGCCGACGGTCCCACACGCGCACTGGTGTCGTCCCGGCTCGGCGTGCCCCCGCCCGCGGCGGGCCGATCGGCAGCGACCATGGCGGCACCTACCCGGCCGTGACCAGATCAACCCCGCCGGGACCAGATCAATCCTGTCGGCGCGCGTCCCCGCCGGAGCGGCCGGGCGGCGCGGGACGTCGTCGCGCCGCGCTCAGCGCGTGACCACCGCCTTCTCGGCGTACGTCCAGAGCCGGTCGGCGGCGGCCGGGTCCAGCGCGTGGGCGGCCACCCCGCCGGTGGCCTCGGGGCCGCCGGGCACGGAGCACCCGGCAGCCCCGGCGGGGAAGCTCCCATCCTGCCGGTGACCGGTGACGGCCGCCTGAAGGCCATGACCGGCGCGGGAACGACCATGGTCGCCCTCGGCGGGCTCGCGTTCCTCCTCGCCCGGCGCCGACGCCAGGAGTCCTGACCACCGGCGGCCCGGCCGGTAACCCACCGGCCGGGCCGCCCAGGACCGTGTTCGCGTCCCGGCGTGTGCCCAGCCATAGATCGCGCCGATCTTGCACTTTCGGCTGTCGACATGGGTGGAATGCCCCTTGCGTCGGGACAGAAGTGCACGATCGCGGTATGGGGAGGTCCGGGCGCGGGGGTCTTATGGGGGGTTACGTCGGGGCAGTGTGGTCATCCAGTCGTTGAAGGCTGCTGGTTTGCTGAACAGCAGCACCGGCGGCCCGGACGGGTCAGCCTGCCAGGCGCGCATCCGTCGTCGGGCCCGGCCGAACGCGGTGACGTGCCAGACCAGGATCGAGTCGGGGGACAGCACGCTGCCCAGCGACTCGCGGTTGCCGTTGCAGATCACCTCGCGCGTACGCAGACGGCGCATGGTGCGGCGCAGCAACTGCCAGAACGAGCGCCACCGCGGGTAGTCGAGGCCGATCACCAGGTCGGCGTGGGCCAGGGGCACGTCCCGCCACCCGTGGTACGCCCCGTCGATGATCCAGCGGTCCCGTCGGCAGACCTCCTCGATCCGGCTGCGCTGCTGCGCGACCGGCACCTCGATCCAGCCCGGCTGCCACAGCAGGTCGTCCACCGGATACCAGGGCACCGCAAGGTGTTCGGCCAGGCGTGCCGCGAGGGTGGACTTGCCGGCGCCGTACACCCCGTAGACCAGGATGCGTCGGGGTGCGCTCACCGCGGCAGCGTACGTGGCGAGGGAAACCCGGTTGCCGCGCGCGGCGGGCTCCGCGAGAGTGTCAGCCATGACGTACTGACGGACCACCCCTCGCTCCACGCCCCGGTGACGTTTCCCCGGGGCCGTGCCGTCGTCCGTCCGTTCTCGCCCCGAAAAGTGAGCATCCTTGTCTCAGGACCACTCCTCCACGCCCGCCACCGTCACCGTGTTCGCCTCGCCGGAGAGCTGGATCGAGTCCGCAGCGCTCGCACAGTGTCAGCAGGTGGCCGCCCTCGACGGCATGCTCCACGTTGCCGCGATGCCGGATCTGCACCCCGGCAAGGGCGCTCCCATCGGCGCGGCCATGGCGTCGAGCGTGCTGTACCCACACCTGGTGGGCTCCGACATCGGCTGCGGCATCGCCGTGTTCCCCATCGGACTCAAGCGTGCCGTACCCGAACGGCTCGCCACGCGATTCCCCGACCTCGACCGTGCGCTGGACCCGCAGCGGGACGCCGACGACCCGGCCTGGGCGGTCGTGCAGGGCAGTGTTCCGGCGGGTCACCTGGATGGGCTGGGTACGGTCGGCCGGGGCAACCACTTCGTCGAGCTGGCGCGTGTCGACACGGTGCTCGACTCGGCTCACGCGAGCCGGCTCGGGCTGGAGGCCGGTGCGCTCCTGCTCATCGTCCACAGCGGTTCGCGTGGGCTGGGCGAGCGGATCCTGCGGACGCACACCGAGGTCCACGGCGCGGGCCCGGCGGTCGACACCGACGCCTACCTGGCGCTGCACGACGCCGCGGTGCGCTGGGGATCGCTCAACCGCCGGGTGCTCGCGGCCCGGGTCGCGCACGCGTTGGGAGCCGAGCCGACCGAGCCGATCGTCGACCAGTGCCACAACCTCGTCGAGGTCCGCGACGGGATCTACCTGCACCGTAAGGGAGCGGCGCCGGGCGACGGCCGGGACGTGCTGATCGCCGGTACCCGGGGCACCGACTCCTATCTCGTGGCCGCCCACGCCGGGGCGGAGGCCAACCACTCGGTGGCGCACGGCGCGGGCCGCAAGATGTCGCGCGCCGACGCGCTGCGCCGGGGCCGGGCCAAGCACACGGTCGAAGAGCTGCGTCGTACGCCGGTGGGCTCGCTGGTGGTGTGCGGCGACCGGCAGTTGCTCTTCGAGGAGGCGCCGACGGCGTACAAGCGCATCGAGCGGGTGATCGCCGATCTCGTCGCGCACGACCTGGCCACTCCGGTGCTCAGCACGACGCCCCTGGTGACCTACAAGACGCCCGACCTGGGGTCCGTGCCCCGGCCCGAGCGGCGGGACCGGCGGCGCGGGCGGGGCCGGTCGTGAGCACGTACCTGTTGCTGTCCGCCGGTCGTGGGCCGCAGGAGTGCGCGTGGGCGGTGGCCCGGCTGCTGCACCGTCTGCGTACCGACGCCGACCGTCAGGGGTTGACGGTTCAGCAGGTCGAGGCCGTGCCGGGTGAGCGGCCCGGCACCTACCGGTCGGTGCTGATCCGGATCTCCGGCGCGCACGCCGAGGCGCTCGCCACCTCGTGGACCGGCACCCTGTGCTGGCAGGCGCCCAGCCCGTACCGGGCGAGCACCGGCCGGAAGAACTGGTACGTCACCGCCCGGGCACCCGAGAGCGACGCCCCGCCCACGCCGTTCGCGGAGGCGGACGTCGACATCGTGGCCTGCCGTACCGGTGGGCCCGGCGGTCAGCACCGGAACAAGGCCAGCACCGCGGTACGGGCGACCCACCGACCGTCGGGCATCGTCGTCGTGGTGGACGATGAGCGGCAGTTCAGCCTCAACCGTCGCATCGCGTTGCGCCTTCTGCGCCAGCGCGTCGAGGACGGCGACGAGGCGGCCCGGCGCGCTGTCGTCACCGCCCGCTGGCGCGTCCACGACGAACTGGTCCGGGGCGACCCCGTGCGCGTCGAACGGCCGACGGCTCAGCGCTGAGGTCAGACGTCGAGCACCGCCTCGGCGAACGCCTGGGGCGCCTCCTGCGGAAGGTTGTGCCCGACCCCGCCGCCGACGGTCCGGTGCTCGTACTGCCCGGCGAACTGTTTGCCGTAGACGCCGGGGTCCAGGTGCGGCGCGCCGTTGGCGTCGCCTTCCAGGGAGATGCTGGGCACCGTGATCTTCGGCTTGGCCGCCAGACGCTTCTCCCATTCGTCGTACTGCGGCTCGCCGTCGGCGAGGGCCAGCCGCCACCGGTAGTTGTGGATCA
Organism: Micromonospora sp. WMMD710; assembly: GCF_029626045.1. Lineage (NCBI taxonomy): Bacteria > Bacillati > Actinomycetota > Actinomycetes > Micromonosporales > Micromonosporaceae > Micromonospora > Micromonospora sp. WMMD710. The sequence goes on from NZ_JARUBD010000001.1 coordinate 3,121,348, forward strand.
CGATGTCGACGTGGTCGGGATTGTCGAAGGCCGCCGCGCTGCGTTCGAACGTCGCGTCGTCGAAGGTCCACTTCGGTGAGGCGGTGTGCCAGATCAGTCTGGCGAAGTCGCGCCGGTTCGTGTCGTAGCCCTTCCGGCCGCGCTCGGTGGCGAAGTAGTACTGGTACCACCAGGAGAGTTCGGCCTTCGGCGGCAGCGGCACCGTGCCCGACTTCTGCCCGTCGATCAGGTAGCCGCTCACCGAGACCAGACCCCGGCAGCGCTCGGGCCACAGCGCGGCCACCACGTCGGCCGTGCGCGCACCCCAGTCGAAGCCGGCGAGTTTCGCGGTGTCGATGCTCAGGGCGTCCATGAGGGCGATCAGGTCGAGGCCCATGGCCGCCGGCTCGCCGTTTCGCATCGTGTCGGCGGAGCGGAACCGTGTCGTGCCGTAGCCGCGCAGGTACGGCACGACCACCCGGTGGCCGGCATCCACCAGCAGGGGTACGACATCGACGAAGCTGTGGATGTCGTACGGCCAGCCGTGCAGGAGGATCACGGCGGGGCCGTCGGACGGCCCGGCCTCCACGTATCCGACGGTCAGGACGCCGGCGTCGACCTGCCTCACCTCGTCGAACAGTGCCATCCCCGCAGTCCCCTTCCGGCGCTCTTCCCGGTGTCTGCCTGCGATTTCGCGGCCCTCGACAAGCCCAGATCGTAGGGGCGTCCGGACGAGCGTGTCGGGCGATCCGACAAGGAGAGGCCGTGTGGGGGACGGCACGCCGAGATCACGGCCCTGGAGCAGCTGGTCGACCGGTTGCGCGGCGCTAACGGGCCGCACCTCGACAGCGACCCGGACGACACCTGACCGCCCCGGTGGTGCTGGCGGCCACCGACCCCCGACCGATCCTCGTAGGCTGACGGCATGGCTGAACAATCCCTGACCCTGATGGCGGTGCACGCCCACCCCGACGACGAGGCGACGAGCACCGGCGGCGTCCTGGCCCGCTACGCGGCGGAGGGGGTCACGACGGTGCTCGTGACCTGCACCGACGGGCGGTGTGGTGACGGCCCGGGCGGTGTGAAGCCCGGCGATCCGGGCCACGATCCGGCCGCCGTCGTGACGATGCGCCAGGCCGAGCTGGAGGCCAGCTGCGCGGCGTTGAAGGTCACGCACCTGGAGACGCTCGGGTACGCCGATTCCGGGATGATGGGTTGGCCGACCAACGACCTGCCCGGCTCGTTCTGGACCACACCGGTGGACGAGGCGGCGGACCGGTTGGCGGAGCTGATCCGGCAGTACCGTCCGGACGTCGTCGTCACCTACGACGAGAACGGCTTCTACGGCCACCCGGACCACATTCAGGCCCACCGGATCACGATGGCCGCCGTCGCGAAGACCGACGTCCCCGCCAAGGTGTACTGGACCACCGTGCCGCGTACGGCGTTCGCGGAGTTCGGCAAGATCATGCAGGAGCTGGGCGTCGAGTGGGCCGAGCCGGACGAGCCGCAGCCGCAGCTCGGTCTGCCCGACGACGAGATCAGCACCTGGGTGGACACACGTGCGTACGGCGCGCAGAAGTTCGAGGCGTTGGCGACGCATGCCAGCCAGACCGAGAACATCTTCTTCCTCCAGCTGGGCCAGGAGCGGTTCACCGAGCTGATGGGCATGGAGACGTTCGTACGGGTCCGGGACACCACCGGCGCACCGGTGCCCGAGGACGATCTCTTCGCCGGCCTCCGCTGACGTCGCGCGGGGGTCGTGGCGGGGGCGTAAGCCCTGTCGTCACGCCCGATCGGGTGACATGATCCTGCCGTGCATTTCCATCGTCGTTCGATGCTCGGCCTCGGGCTGTCCGCCGCCGCCGCGGCGCTCACCGGCTGCCAGGCGAAGTCCCCGGCGGGGCAGGCCGGGTCGTGGCAGGCCCCGTCGACGGACACGGCCGGCCAGGGTGGCGCCGTGCGCGCCGTCCCGCTGGGTCGCACGGTGGGAACGGTCAGCCAGCGACTGACCGGCCTCCTCACCGTCCACCTGCAACCCACCAGCCAGAATCCCTCGCACCCGGCGTACGCGGGCGCGGTGGCGCTGGAGCTCACCGGCGGGCAGACGAGCGCGCAGGCGACCGTCGGTGAGGCACTGCGCTTCGATGCGGGGCCGGTGCTCCTGCCGGCCGCGCAGCGGGTCCGGATGCGCCCCGACTCGATCTTCGACCTGGCGTCGATCACGAAGGTCTACACGTCGATCCTCGTGCTGCAGCAGGTGGAGAAGGGTCGCCTCGACCTGAACGCGCCGGTGGTGAGCTACCTGCCCGAGTTCACCGGCACCGGCAAGTCGGCCGTCACCGTGGCGATGCTCCTGACGCACACGAGCGGTCTGCCGGTGGGCGCCAGCGGCACCAGCTCCGGCAGTCTCGCCGCGAAGTGGAAGGCGGTGCTGGCCACCCCGCTGGTCAGTGGCGCCGTGCCCGGCCGGGTGTTCCGCTACTCCAGCGTCGGCCTGATGGTCGCCGGCAAGCTTGTCGAGAAGGTCACCGGCCAGACCCTCGACCAGGCGCTGAAGTCCAACCTGGCCGACCCGCTCGGCCTGCGGTGGACCGGCTTCACGCCGAACACCTGGATCAGCAGCGCCGAACGAGCCGCCCGGATGGTGGCCACCGACGCCCGCTCGTCGCGCGGGCTGCTGCGCGGGATCGTGCACGACGACGTCGCCAACCACCTCGGTGGCGTCGCCGGGCACGCCGGCGTCTTCAGCACCGCCCAGGAGGTCGCCGTCATCGGTCAGCTCCTGCTCGACGGCGGCGTCTACGGCGGGCAGCGGATCCTCGCCGAGAGCACCGTGCGGCGGATGCTGACCAACGCCAACGTCGGCCTGCCCGCCGTCGACCCCGAGCGACCGGGTCGCAGCAGCGACCACGGTCTCGGCGTGGTGCTCAACCAGCCCTGGTTCATGGGCCGGCTCAGTCGTCCGACCACCTTCGGGCACACCGGCTTCACCGGCACCTCGCTGCTCGTCGACCCGGCCCGCAGACGCGTGCTCGTCCTGCTCACCAACCGGGCGCACCCCAACTGGAGCTGGGCGAACCCGGACCCGGTCCGTGTCGCCGTGGCCAATGAGCTGGCCCGCTGGGATGACCTGACCGGTCCGCGCACGCGGCCACCGGCCCGACCCGGGGCGGCTACGCCTCCGCCGCCGCCCCGCCGTTAGCCGCCCGGCGGCAAATCGCGACATCAGCACGCAACCGGCCGGACACATTGACGGGGATCTCGGCGTTCGATTACCGTGCCCGATGAGAGAGCGCTCTCTCGATAGACCTTCTCCTCAATTCAGACGCAGGCGTCGATCCCGGCCCCCGCCGGCACCGGCGCGCGATGGAGGCACCATGAAACCTCCCGTCCCCCACCGCCGATGGGCACTGGCCGTCACCACCGCCCTGGCCCTGGTCGTCGGCGGCCTCACCATCCCCGTCAGCGGCCCCGCCGAGGCGGCCCCCGTCGGGGCCGGCAGCTACACCACCACGCCGGTCGGCCCGCTCCCCTCCGGCTGCGGGCCGATGTCCACCAACCCCCGGCAGTTCGCCACCGCCAACGCCCCCGCCGGCGCGGTGCCCACCAACGACTGGTGGTCCTCACTGCTCTGGAAGCGCACCGACTGTGCCTTCAGCGAACCCCTGCACGCCCACCCCGTCTCGTACGACACCTTCACCGACGGCCTCGGCTTCTCCGCCAACTCCACACCCGCCATCAGCGGCACCGCCACCGGCGTCGGCGAATACCACTACCCGTACGTCCAGGACATCCGGGTCGGCGTGGCCGGGCTCGCCGCGCCACTGGTCAAGGTCGATGGTTGGACCGACTGGACGGTCAGCCCCTACTGGAGCGACGGCACCCGCACCATGCGCGCCACCATCGGCCACGGGCTGCCCTTCGCGTACTTCCAGACCACCGGTGGGAACGCGCAGATCAGCACCGCCGGCACCCCGGAGGTCTGGTCCACCAGCGGCGCCACCATCGGCTTCCGGGTCAACGGCCACGACTACGTCGGGTACGCGCCCAGCGGCGCCACCTGGACCGTGGCGTCCGGCCGGATCACGTCCACCCTGGCCGGTCGGGGCTACTTCTCCGTCGCCCTCCTGCCCCCGACGTCGAGCGCCACCGAACGCGCCGACCTGGCCACCACCTACGGCCGGTACGCGCACGCCCACGTCACCGGCACCCAGGTGTCCTACGCCTACAACCCGGCGACCAGCGGGCTGACCACCACGTACGCGTTCACCACCACCGCCCGGGAGGGGACCGCCACGCAGACGGTGGTCAGTCTCTACCCGCACCAGTGGAAGTCGCTGAGCGGGTCCACCCCGATCACACCGACCTACCCGTCGGCACGCGGCCGGATGAAGGTGCTCACCGGCATCAACCAGTTCCGTACCGCCATGAAGTTCCAGGGTGTCCTGCCGGAACTGCCGGCCGTCGGTGACGGCAGCGGCGCCGACCTGGCGACCCTCACCGGCCACCTGGCCGCCGCCCGCTCGAACCCGATGGACCAGCGGGGCGGCGACACGTACTGGACGGGCAAGGGCCTGGGCCGGGCCGCCCGCCTCGCCGAGGTGGCCGACCTGGTCAACGACACCACGACCCGCGACAGCGCGCTGAACGCCATCCGCAGCACGCTCACCGACTGGTTCACCGCGTCCAGCGGCAAGACCAGCAAGGTCTTCTACTACGACAACAACTGGGGCACCCTGATCGGCTACCCGGCGTCGTACGGCTCCGACCAGGAACTCAACGACCACCACTTCCACTACGGCTACTACATCGCCGCCGCGGCGACGCTCGCCAAGTTCGATCCGGCGTGGGCCGCCACCAGCCGCTACGGCGGCATGGTCGACCTGCTGATCCGCGACGCCAACAACTACCGGCGCGACGACACCCGCTTCCCCTACCTGCGTGACTTCGACATCTACGCCGGGCACGACTGGGCGTCCGGGCACGGGTCGTTCGGCTCCGGCAACAACCAGGAGTCCTCGTCGGAGGGGATGAACTTCGCCAACGCCCTCATCCAGTGGGGGCAGGTCACCGGCAACACCGCCGTGCGCGACGCCGGCGTCTTCCTCTACACCACGCAGGCCGCCGCCATCCAGGAGTACTGGTTCGACGTCAGCGACCAGAACTTCCCCGCCGCCTTCGGGCACTCGACGGTCGGCATGGTCTGGGGCGACGGCGGCGCGTACGCCACCTGGTTCAGCGGCGAGCCGGAGATGATCCAGGGCATCAACCTGCTGCCCGTCACCGGCGGACACCTGTACCTGGGCAACAACCCGGCGTACGTGCGGACCAACTACGCCGAACTCGTCCGCAACAACGGTGGGCAACCGACGGTGTGGCAGGACATCCTCTGGCAGTTCCAGGCCCTCGGCGACGGCGACGCGGCGCTGGCGAACCTGCGGGCGAACCCCGGCTACACACCCGAGGAGGGGGAGAGCCGGGCACACACCTTCCACTGGATCCGCAACCTCGCGGCGCTGGGCACCGTCGACACGACGGTCACCGGCAACCACCCCCTGTCGGCGGTCTTCGCGCGCAACGGCGCGCGCACCTACGTGGCGTCCAACCCGACCGCGTCGCCGGTCACGGTGACGTTCTCCAACGGCACCACGCTCACCGTGGGTGCCGGAAAGACGGCCACCACCGGGGCGTACACCTGGAGTGGCGGTAACGCGGCCGGCGGCGTCCCTCCGACGACGCCGACGGACCCGCCGCCGACGACCGACCCGCCGCCGTCCTCCGGCGGCCCGACGCGGTACCTACTGCCCGGCGGTGGTCTGGGCACCGCCGGTGGCGCGGCCACGACCACGGTCGCGGCCGCCAACGGAAACCACGACGGTACGCCCACCAACCCGCAGGTCTTCACCGCGACCGGGCTCAACCTCGCCTACTCCGGCGCGCAGACCACGTTCGACCTGTTCGTGGACGCCGGGTCGGCGGTCGGTAACGGCGTGCAGGTGCGGGTCTCCTACGACCTGACCGGCAACGGCAGTTGGGAACGGACCGAGACGTGGCGCTACTTCGCCACCGACCCGGTCCCCGGCTACGAGCACTACACCCAGAACGCCGGCCTCGCCTCGGCCACCGGCTCGTTGGGCACGCTGAGCAACGGCACGGTCCGGGTGGAGGTCTGGTCGGCGATCGGCAACAACCCCAGCACGCTGGGCGTCGGCAACCAGTCGGTGCTCCGGCTCCCGTACTCCTGATCGGTCCCGCCCGCGCCGCCGCCGGTCGAGGTACGGCCGGCGGCGGCGCTCGCTCGCGGCCACCGACACAACCGGGGTGGTGCGTCGCGTCGGACGCGTACGACCCCGGTGGTACGCCCTTCGGCAACTCCGGCCGGACGACCGGTGACCCCGCGGCTCCATACGCTGCACCGGCACCGTCCGTGAGCGAAGGGAAACCCCCATGTACGACTCGCACCTGCTCGCCGCCGCCAGCGTCACGACCATGAGCGCCGGACGTCTCGGCGCCTCCGTGGCCGCCGTGCTGGGCCTGGCCGGCGTGATCATCGGCGGGCTCGCGTTGGCCCGCACCGGCACCGGCAACGCGCGGCTCCGAGCCGTCGTGGCCCTGACGGCGGGGCTGGTCGGCGTCGCCCTCGGTGGCCTCGTCGTGGCGACCTCCGACAGTGGCATCGGCACCGGCAACGGTCGAGGCGGCGCCTTCGTGGCCCTGGGGGTCGGGTCGGTCGGCATCGTGCTCGGCGGGCTGGCGTTGGCCCGCGCCCGCCGCGCCGGCTGACCGCCCCCGCGGCGAGGTCGCGGTCAGTCCCGGGTGAGCCAACCGGGAACGGTCAGCCCCGACTCGTACGCGAGGATCACCAACTGGGCCCGGTCGCGGACCTGTGCCTTGGTCATGATCCGGCTGACGTGCGTCTTCGCGGTGGCCGGGCTCAGCACCAGCCGTGCCGCGATCTCGTCGTTGGACAGACCGGCCGCGACCAGCGCCATGACCTCGCGTTCCCGGTCGGTGAGCGCGCTCAACCGCGGGCCCGGGTCCGGATGCCGGACCCGGGCGGCGAACTCGGAGATCAGCCGGCGGGTGATCGACGGTGCGATCAGCGCGTCGCCCCGGGCCACCACCCGCACCCCGTGGATCAACTCCGCCGGCTCGGTGTCCTTCACCAGAAACCCACTCGCGCCGGCGCGCAGCGCGCCGTAGACGTAGTCGTCCAGGTCGAACGTCGTCAAGATGATCACGCGAATGTCGGAACTCGCGACGATCTCGCGGGTCGCCGCCAGGCCGTCCAGCCCGGGCATCCGGATGTCCATGAGGACGACGTCCGGGCGCACCCACCGGGCCTGCCGCACCGCCTCGGCGCCGTCGGCGGCCTCACCGACCACCTCGATGCCGTCCTCACCCTCCAGGATCGACCGGAACCCGGCGCGCACCAGGGTCTGGTCGTCGGCGAGCAGGACCCGGATCACGCCGGCACCCCCGCCGGTACGGTGCCGCGGCGCAGCGGAAGGCGGGCGCGCACCCGGAAGCCGCCGTCCGGGTCCGGGCACGCGGTCAGCGATCCGCCCAACGACCGGGCCCGCTCACCCATGCCGAGGATCCCGTTGCCGGGCGGCCCGGCTGAGCCGCTGCCGTCGTCGTCGACCTCGACCAGCACGTCGTCCCCATCGGGTCGGACCCGGACCAGCGCGGCGGACGCGTCCGCGTGTCGGGCCACGTTGGTGAGCGCCTCCTGGACGATCCGGTACACCGCCAGGTCGACCTCCGGCGGCAACGGCCGGGTCTCGGTCACCTCGACCTGGATCGTCAACCCGGACCCTGCGGCCACGCTCACCAACTCGTCGAGACGGTTCAGGCCGGGCACCGCGGCGGGTGTCTCGCTCTCCTGCCGCAGGACGTCCAGTGTCGCGCGCAACTCGCGCAGGGTCTCCTTGCTCGTCTGCTTGATCGCGGTGAGCGCCTGCACGGACCGGGCGGGATCCGGACGGTGCAGCGCGGCGCTCGCCTGCACGTTGATCAGCGAGAGGTGGTGGCCGAGCGCGTCGTGCACCTCACGCGCGATGCGCAGCCGCTCCTCGGTGGCCCGGCGACGGGCCTCCTCCCGCATGCCCTGTTCCGCCTCGAACACCCGGGCCCGCGCCTCCGCGACGTACGCCCGGCGGTTGCGGGTGACACCGACGATGACCGCGACGAGCCACCCGGCGTGCAGCAGCGTCGCCCCGTTGGAGGTCGACCCGGCCCGCCCGGCGCCGTCCGCGACGGCGAAGGCGACCACCGAGGCGGACCCGAGCCCGATCGCCACCGCGAGATGACCCTCGTCGACCACGGTGTAGAGCGCCACGACGAAGACCAGCATGATCGGTCCCGGCCGGTGCAGCAACGCACCGTACGCGCCGACGGCCGCCAGCGCCGCCACACCCACCCACACCGGATGGCGGCGGCGCAGGTACAGCGCACCGGACGAGACCAGCACGACCAGCAACGCCAACCGGTCGGCGGTGGTGTCGACGCCCTCCGACTGCACCAGCAGGCCGACGAGCGCGACCAGGCCGACCACGAACACCACGGCCACGTTCGCAGCCCGGCCCTGCCATCGCGAGCTGGACATACGCCGAAGCCTAGCCGTCGACGGCCGGACCCGATAAGGGCCGAACCGAGGTCTCGCCGTCAGGGTGTGATCGCCGGCGGGGCCGACCGGTCCGGGTCGGCGTCCGGGTCGTCCGGCGAGGTGCCCACCGCCGGGTCCGTCGCGCCGAGCAACCGCTGGACGGCCTCGTGTACGGTCCGCTCCGCGACGTTGTCGCCACTGATCTCGATCCGCAACGGGTCCGCACCGGCCCGCCACGCGGTGAGCGTGAGCGACCGGCGCCGGTCACGGCCGAGCCACAGCCGGAAGACCGTCACCGCACCCGCCACCACACTCGGTCCGCCGAGCGCGATCACCAGGTCCGTCCACTGTCCCTTCTGCCCCACCGCCGGGGTGTCCTCCTCGGTCACCCGCAGACCGTCGACCTCGCGCAGGTCGGCGACCAGCTCGGCGGTCGCCGCCTGCAGCGGCTCGTCCGCGGGCGTGAGCGTGGAGAGTGCGGGGAGCAGCATGATCCGGTTAGCTGGCACGAGAGGAGCCTCCAGACTGACGGCGGTGCTCTGCCGGTAGCCGTAGGGTAAGACCTCGTCGGAAAACCGCGAGCCGGGAGCCGCCGATGTACCGGGCACTTCTCGTCTGCAACTCCGTGTACGAGGCCGACCCGAGGCTGCACTCCCTGCACGGCCCACGTACCGATGGCCGACTGCTGGGTGCCGCGTTGACCGACGACGAGATGGGCATGTTCGCCACCGCACAGGTGACGATCCTCTTCGACGCGTCCCGCAGCGAGATCGCGGAGGCCGCCAACCGGTTCTTCAGCGACGCCGAGCCGGACGACGTGGTTCTCTTCTACTTCAGCGGGCACGGCCGCAGCCGCAACCAGAAGCTGTACCTCTGCGCCCGGGACACCGTGGCCGGTCTACTGCCCGGCACCGCGGTCTCCAACGACACGCTCAACGACATCATCGGCGACTCGGTGGCCCGCGCCAAGGTGATCGTCCTGGACTGCTGTCACAGCGGCGCGTTCAAGGGACCGGTCGCGGTTGAGCGGCTGTTGGCGGGCAAGGGCCGGTTCGTCCTCACCGCCACCGCCGCGTTCGAGTCGGCCGCCGACGCCGATGGTGACGACCTGCCGAGCCCGTTCACGAGCGCGTTGGTGAACGGGCTGCTGCACGGCGCCGACGACAAGGACGGCGACGGCGCCGTCGACCTCGCGGACCTGTACGCGTACCTGCAGGGCGCATTGCACGGCTCGTCGGAGCCTCGGCACCGGTTCGACGGGTTCGGCAACGTGCCGATCGCCCGCAGACCCGTGCCGGCGGCCGACGAGATTCCGGAACAGCGACTGTCGTCCGGCAGCCTCTCGGCGTCTGCCGACGAGGCGGATCACCCGTTCCTGGACGGCACAACCTCCGCCACCGTCCTCAGCCCCCGGCGGGTCAGCCGCTTCCGGTCGGCCATGCGTAGGGACGTGGGCCGACCGGTGCCGCGTCGAGGGTCCGCGGCCGACTTCATGCGGGCCGCCCTGTTGATGCGCGAGGGCCGCCTGACCAGGGCCGGCGCGCTGTTGTTCGGCGAGGACCCGACCGCGGTGGTGCCCACCGCCACCGTCCAGTGCACCCATTTCCACGGTCCGGGTAAGGACGCGCCGATGGACAAGCGCACCCTGGGTGGGACGATCCCCGAGCAGATCACGCAGGCACGCGACTTCGTTGCCGACCTCGCCCAACTCGGTGAGGCGCCGACCGCGGACGGGGCGGTCACCGAGCGGGTGTACCGCTACCCGATGATCGCCGTCCGGGAGATCATCGCCAACGCGCTCGTGCACCGCGACTATCAGCATCGTGAGATGTGCGTGCACGTCCGGGTCTTCTCCGACCGCATCGAGGTGACCAGTCCGGGCGTCTGGAGCGGCGCCGACCTGGCCGACGGCGAGCGACAGCCGCTCAGTGAGCTGCGCGGCGAGTCGCGCCAACGCAACTTCTGGCTGGCTCACGTGCTGAGCTGGAACAAGCTGGTGGAGAGCGAGGGCGCCGGAATTCCGCGAGCCGTCCGTGACTGCCACCAGCACGGCTCCGCCGAACCGGTCGTGGTGCGCTCCGGGGAGGCCGTCACCGTCACGATCTTTCCCCGCGCGCCGCTGACACACGACTCCCCGCAGGCGTTGGTGGACAATCTGCCACTCGGCTCGGCCGTGTTCGAGGGCCGCAACGTCGGAGTGCTCGCCGAGGCGTTGCTCCGGGCCGGAGGCAACTCGGTTGTCGGCCGAGCGGCGGTGTACGGACTCGCCGGCATCGGCAAGACCGAACTCGCTCTGCGGTACGCGCACACGTTTCGCGACCGGTACCGGGTGGTCTGGTGGATTACCGCCGACACACCGCAGAACATCGACCTGGGCCTCGCGGCGATGAGCACCCGGCTGCATCCGGTCGGGACACTCGCCGACGCGCAGGTGTGGGCCGTGGACTGGTTGCAGAACAACCGCGACTGGCTGCTGATCCTCGACGACGTCCAGGACGTCACCGATGTGGAGCCGCTGCTCGGCCAGCTCACCGGCCGGGGCGAGGTGGTGATCACCACCCGCCGCAGTCTCGGTGTGGCCCGGTGGGCACGACTCGGCCTGACCTCGGTGCGACTCGACGCGCTGGACCGTGCGGCGAGCGTACGGATGCTCACCCGACTGACCGGCCTGGACGACGAGCACGGCGCCGGACGGCTCGCCGACGAACTGGGCGGGCATCCGTTGGCGCTGGAGCAGGCGGCCGCCTACCTCGGCCAGCACGCCGGCATGAGCTTCGACGACTACCACGACCTGTTGACTCACCGGTTCGGCACGGTGACCGCGGACGCCGGCGAGGGCGGTTCGCGGGGTCGAACCGCCGCCCAGGTGTGGCGGGTCAGCATGGGCGCGGTGACGGTCCGGTCACCGTTGGCCAGCCAGGTGTGGAGCGTGCTCGCCTGGCTGGCGCCCGACGCGTTGCCCGAGGATGTCCTGCTGCCGTTGACGCGATCCGGGCCGGCGCTCGGGGACGCGTTGGCGCTGCTGGCCTCGTACAGCCTGGTGAACCGCGCCGACGGCCTGGTCAGCTCGCATCGCCTCGTGCAGGCTGTCGCCCGCTCGGAGCAGACGTCCGGCGAGGACGATGCCGGGGCGGCCGCGCTCGCCGCGACGGTCCTACGGTCCGCGATCCCGGCCGACCCGATCGCCAACGTGGCCGGATGGCCACGCTGGAACCTCCTGCTGCCGCACATCGACGCGCTGCTCGACAACTCGGGACCTCTGCGCCTCACCCCCAACCTGCTGTACGCGGTGGAGCAGGCGGCCACGTACCGGCTGTTCCAAGGGCAGGTTCCGGCCGCGATCACCCACTTCGAGCAGGTCGTCGCCGGGCGGCGCCGGATGCTCGGCGACGAGCACCCGGACACGCTGACCTCCCGGCACAACCTGGCCTCGGCCTACCAGACGGCGGGGCGGGTCGACGAGGCGATCGTCCTGCACGAGCACGTCCTCTCCGTCTACCGGCGGATGCTCGGCGACGAGCATCCGGACACGCTTGCCTCGCAGAACAACCTGGCCCGCGCGTACCAGTCGGCCGGCCGCGCCGAACAGGCGATCGAGCTGCTGCTACGGGTGTTCACCGCATCCCGCCGGGTGCTCGGCGAGGACCATCCGGACACGCTCGCGTCCCGCAACAACCTGGCCCTCGCGATCGCCGACGAGGGGCGGCTGCCTGAGGCGTTCACCCTGCTCGAGCAGGTCCTCGCCGACCGCCGCCGGGTCCTCGGCGACGACCACCCGGCGACGCTCGCCACGCGACACAACCTCACGTACATCCTGCAGCGGCTGGGGCGGCTCGACGAGGCGGCCACCGAACTTCATCGCGTGCTCGCCGACCGTCGCCGGGTCCTCGGCGACGATCACCCCGACACGCTCGGCACCCGCAGCGCTCTCGCGCTCGTCCTCGCCGCCGCCAACCGCCCGGACGAGGCGATCCGGCTGCTGGAGCAGCTCCTCACCGACCAGGAACGGGTGCTGGGCGAGGACCATCCGGGCACCCGCGGCACCGCTGCCACCCTCTACCAGCTCCGTAGCGATGACTCACCGGATCATCCCCGCGCCGGTCCGACGAAGATCTGGACGATCTGAGCACCGATCGGCCGAGACGGACAGCGAGCACCGCACAGCCCTGCTCGGACCTCGACCGACCAGGGCTGTACGCGAGCTCAGCCCAGGCGGGTACGGACGACCAGGTCGTGCAGCGCGGCCACGGCCGCCGGGTCGGCGTGCTCGGGCAGCGTCGAGGCGTCCCGGGCCGCCTCCAGCTGGGCGCGGAGTCGGGGTACGTCGACAGCGAGTCGCTGCGCGGCGCCCGCGGGGAACGGCCCGTGCTCGGCCTCCCGTTTGGCGGCGATGAGGTCCGGCACGTATGCCAGACCGGTCCCGAGCACGTTGAGGTCCGTCTCCAGGTGGCCGGTGCGCATCAGGTGGATCCCGGTGAGCAGGACCCGCAGCGTGTACAGCAGCAGGGTGGCGAACTTCAGCAGATCGTGACTGACCACGTCCAGTTCCACGCCGTCGCGCACGCCGGCGTGTTGCAGCGTCTGCGGTCCGGTGCGCAGACCGACGACCTCCGCCGGTGCCAGCAGGTGCGCGGCGCGCAGGTCCAGGTCCGAGTCGACGGACGCGAACCCGTACAGGTGCGCGCCGCTGACCGTGGCGAACAGCAGGGGGCGGGGCAGCCCGCAGGCGACCTCCGCGGCCCACGGCGGCACGTCGAGGGTCACCGCAGGTTCCTTTCTCGTACGACGGCGAGCAGCCGATCCACGGCGTCCCGGTCGGGTTGTTCGGGCAGGATGCTGTCGGCGGCGGCGTCGGACAGGTCGGCGAACAGGTCCGCGGCCCAGGCGGTCACCGCCGTCCAGGCCAGGTCGCCCCGCCGCACCGCGAGCAGCTTGTCGCGCAGGTGCCGCACGTCGACCAGGATCTCCCCGGTGCGCAGGGCGTGCGCCCCGGCGGTCAGCAGCCGGAGCATGTGCATGGCCTGCTTGTGATTGGTCTCGCCGGTACGCTCGCGGCGTGCGGTCACCCGGTCGAGCTGGTCCCGGGCGTAACCGCCGTAGGTCTGGGCGAGCCGCTGGGACAGGAACGCCTGCCGCTGCGCGAGCAGCAGGTCCCCGTCCGCGGTGACCGACTCGATCAGCGGGGACCAGAGCGCCTCCAGCACTGTCGGGTTGCCCTGCAACGCCAGCGCGCAGAACCGCTCGAACTCCCAGGAGAACTGTTCCGGCGCCGGCCCGTCCAGGTGGGTGGGCGGCTTGTCGAGGTGCCAGAACGCGCGGGTCGGGGCGACGTACACGCCGCGCCGGTCGACGTCGGAGCCCGGGCCCTCCAGCCCGTACGCCCGCGAACCCACCACGACGGCGAGGACGGTGTGCCGCTCCACAAGATCCATCACGACCGGCAACACTACGCATCCACGGCCCCGCCCGGGTGCGCATTTTCGGCGGGCCGGCCGCCGACGGTCGGCCGGTGATCGATCAGGAATCAAGAAGCGACCGAGAGCCGCCGGGCCTAGCCTTTTCCCAGGTAGCCGGCATCACGCCGAGCCTTGCAGCGAGAGGGAGCCCGAGCATGGCCGCACAGACTTCGACGACCGGGTCCGACGGTTTCACCGCCGAGGAGCGCGCCGCGATGAAGGAGCGCGCCGCCGAGCTGCGCGCCGAGGGCAGGAAGGGCGCCAAGCGGGCCGACGGGCTGCAGGCGGTCCTCGACCGGATCGCGCAGATGGAGCCGGAGGATCGCGCGCTCGCCGAGCGTGTGCACGTGACGGTGACCGCCGCCGCCCCGGACCTGGCACCGAAGACCTGGTACGGGATGCCCGCCTACGCGAACGAGGACGGCAAGATCGTCGTTTTCTTCCAGGACTCCGGCAAGTTCAACTACCGGTACTCGACGCTGGGATTCCAGGACACGGCCAACCTCGACGACGGCGACCTGTGGCCGGTGGCGTACGCGCTGCAGAAGTGGAGCCCCGAGGTGGAGAAGCGGGTCGTCGCACTGGTGCGGGCCGCGATCTCCTGACCGGCGGCGCGTACACCGGCCACCACCGGCGTGCGGTGGTGACCGGCGTACGCCTTGGTCGGCCGGGGTCAGCGATAGCCGGCGCCGACCACGTTGGCCTGCACCGCGTTCTCGGTGGCGTCGGTGGGGTAGCCGGCGACCATGGCCCCCTCGTAGAACGTGCCGGCGCTCAGGTTCGCGCCGCCGTCGGGCTTGCAGCAGTCACCGCCACTGCCCAGGATGATCGCGCCCTGCTTCTTCATCGGGCTGTATCCCGGCGGGAGTGAGCCGTCCCAGAGGGTGTAGAGGCTGCCGGACTGGGCGTTGCTGCCCTTGATGGCGAAGCGGCTCGTGCCGTTGTTCTTCAGCGTCGCGGTCACGAACTTGCTGGTGAAGGCCCGCTGGTTCGGGTTCCAGGAGCTGCTTCCGCCGGGGAATAGGCCCCACTCCAGGTCCGCCTGGACCCAGGGTCCGGTGCCGGAGCAGCCACCGAACCAGCACTGCGTGCCGAAGTTGATGGCGTCCATCGCCCCGGCGGCGTCGGCCTTGCGCGTCGTCTCGCTGTTGCCGTAGTCGAAGCAGCAGCCGCTGTTGACGTGGGTGCCGCTGGTCACCATGTACACGCCCTCGGGTGCCGCGCCGGTCGGCACCCCGGTCAGGTGTCCGTCCCGCCAGTAGCTGTTGCCGGGGTTGATGTAGAGCGAGTACGCCTTGGCGCCGCCCACGGTCAGCGACTCTGAGGTGGCGATCGCCGGCCTGCTCTGCGGTGAGCCGGGCACCACGCTCGACCCCTGGTACCAAAGGTCGTTTCCGCGCCCGGACTGGTCGAAGACGACCGTGACGACGCAGGTCGTGCCGGCGCAGAACGAGTCCTGTGTCGCCGCGTTGGCGGTGCCGCCGGTACCCGTCAGCCCGATGTTGCGGGTCGTGTTGTCCGACGAGCGGCGGACCTGGTACAGGTTGCCCGCGTACGCCTCGTAGAGCGCCCGCGTCGTGCTGTGCGCCGCGATGCACGGGGTGCCGCCGGAGGCGTAGATGTCGCACGGACGCGCACCGGTCGGCGGGTTGGTCGGCGGCGGGGTGGTGGTCGGCGAGGCCCACTGCTGGTTGCTGCCGCCGTTGCAGGCCCAGAGGATGACCTTGGTGCCGTTCGCGGTGGCGGCGCCGTTGGCGTCGAGGCAGAGCCCGGACTGCACGCCGGTGATGGTGCCGTTGCTGTTGACGTTCCACTGCTGGTTGGTCTGGCCGTTGCAGTCCCAGATGATCGCCTGCGTGCCGTTGGTGGTGCCTCGGCCCGAGGCGTCCAGACACTTGTTGCCGTACACCGTGAGCTGCCTGCTCGACGTCCAGGTCCAGGTCTGGCCGGCAGCGCTGTTGCAGTCCCAGAGTTGCGTCTGGGTGCCATTGGTGGAGCTGGAGTTGGGCACTTCGAGGCAGCGGCCGGACGCGGTACCGATGATCGGGGTGCTGCGCCCCGGCTCGATGGCGGCCGCCATCGGCGCGGCCTCGGCGGTCGGCGCCAGGGCACCGGGGGCGGCGCCGATGCCGGCGAGGACGCCGACCAGGGCACCCGCCAGAGCGGTCAGGCGTCGGGCGCGTTGGCGCCTCGGGATGGGTTCGCGGGCCTTTCCTGGCCCGCCGGGGGACGGGGTTCGCACGAGGTTGCTCCTCGGGGTCGTGGAAGCGCGGGGGCTTGTCGACGCGCCACGGGCGGCGGTGGGGGCGACGAATCGATTCGCAGCGATCGTATGTTCACGCTCACATTGAAGTCAACGAATGGCTTAGCCGGTGCCGGCGCTGGTCGTGTGCGGGCTGCCAGCGCCGGCGCCTCCCCTGCGCGGGGCCTATCGGCCCAGGATCCGCCACGTCTGGTTCAACGGGTTGCCCTGGCCGACCGCGTTGCAGGTCCACTGGTGGATCGGCGCGCGTGGCGCGGTGGAGATCGTGCTGACGTCGACGCACTTGCCGCTGTGCCGGGCGACGAGCTGATAGTCGTGCGAGTCGTTGCCGGAGTAGGTCACCCTGCGGAGGGTGAACTGCTGGTTGAGGCCGTTCAGGCAGGTCCACTGGTGCACGGCCGCGCCGTCAGCGGTGGACACGCCGCTGACGTCGAGGCACTTGCCGCTCTGCTGGTTGACCACCGTGTACGTGTTGGCCACGCCGGCGACCGGCCGGAAGTTCCAGAGCTGCTGGTCGCCGCCCTCGCAGTGGTACTGCTGCTGCACGGTGCCGTCGACGGTGCTCAGGCCGGGGTTGTCCAGACACTGCTGCGAGTGCTGGGCCACCGCCACCGACTGGAAGCTCCCGTCCGAGGGCGGCAGCAGGGTGACGGTGTAGGTGTCGGTCTGGTTGGCGTACGGCAGCGTCACGGTGGCGGTGTTGTTCGCGAGCGTGACGACGCTGTTCGAGACCGTGATCGGCCCCTGCACGGCGCCACCGCCATTGTGCGGGATGCGCTGGGTGAGCACCCGGACCTGGTTGTTCTGCACGATGCCGCTCGTGGTGTCCAGGCGCTGCAGGTTGACGGTCAGGTTCCCGGTGGTACGACCACCGCCGACGAGGACCTTCGCTACGCCGGTCGCCTTCGTGGCGTACGCGTCGTACGACTGGCTGGCGGTCACCGACGCGATCTGCCCGGTCTGGGAGGCGTAGTAGCGGTAGGCCCACCACTCCCCCTTCGGCTGGTGCACGCCGGCCGAGTTGCGGACCAGCAGGTTGCCGAGGTCGTTGTGCAGGCTGCCGCCGCTGGCCCAGTTCGCCCGCAGGCCGTCCGCGCGCGCCCGCTCCAGCCGGGCGATGTACCAGGCGCCGTCGGCGGGGTTCTGTTCGTCGGGCGCGCCGTACTCGTTGATCTGGTACGGCCGGGGGTGGGCGATGCCGCGCGGGTCGAGGGTGGCGTTGGCGGCCGCGACGTTGGCGACCGGGTCACCGGGCAGCGAGTGCCAGCTGATGATGTCCGGCACCGTGTTGGTCGAGCGGACGAAGTCCAGGTACTGGTTCCAGAAGGTGTGCGTGGTCGACGGCACGCAGGCGCAGCTCGGCCCGACGATGAGCTGGTTGGGGAACTCCGCCCGGATGCGCTGGTGGGTGCGGCGCCACAGTTCGAGGTACTGCGAGATCGGCCGGTTCCAGAAGATCGTGATGTTGGGTTCGTTCCAGATGTCCCACTGCACGGACAGCCCGGACGCCCGGACGTCGGCGATGAGGCGGGTCAGGAAGTTGTCGTAGTCGGTCCAGTTGCCGTTGTCGCCGGGGAAGCGGGAGATCCCGGCGCCGTCCGCGCCCCACAGGTCGTGCGGCAGGATGATGAACTGGCCGCCCAGGGCGACGGTCCGGCGAGCCTGGGCGAGCGTGGAGTTCCACCGACGGTCGTAGCTCCCGCCGACCCAGCCGCTGCCGGGCAGTTGCGCCCCGCCGGCGCGCATGTACTGGAACTTGACGTCCCGGTAGAAGTGGTCGGCCGGACCGCTGGCGTTCTCGGTCATGCCGTAGATCCAGCCGGACGCGCGATAGGTCGGCGTACCGCTGGTCGTGGAGAAGTTGACGCTGATGGATTCGTCGGCGGCCCGGGCGGCGGGCGCGGCGACGGTTACGGCGCTGGCGGCGGCGAGCAGGCCGACCACGAGTCGGGCGACGAGCGAACGGGCTCGTCCTGACCTGCCGCGGGACGGGGTTTTCACGGGCGGCTCCTTGGTGGGGCGTGGGGGACGCTCTCCGGAGGCTGCGCTTGCGAATCGATTCGCAGGGATCGTAGGGCCGAACACTGAACCATGTCAATGAAGTGACGCCCCGGTAAAGCTGGTGTTTCCCGGCGTTACGTCTCCGCAGCTGATCACCCCTTGACCGCAAACCATAGACGGTCCTATCTTCGGGCGAATCGATTCGTCGAATCGATTCGCCTCATGGCCGTACCTCGTCCGGCCCGCGGTCACCACCCACACACCCACCTGACGATCGACTTGAAGTGAGGCAGCAGATGACCGGAATCAGCCGTCGACGGCGCCTGGCCGCCGTCGCCGTGATAGCTCTCTCCGCGGTGGCCGGGGCCGCCTGCTCGTCGTCCGGCGGCGGGTCCTCCGACGGTGGCGGCGCCTACGTCGTCTGGGATCCGTACCCGCAGTTCGCCGACGACTCCGAATGGGTCGCGCTACTCAAGAGGTGCGGCACCTCGGCGGGAGTGACGGTCGAGCGGACCGGCTACGACACCACCGACCTGACCAACAAGGCGCTGCTCGCCGCCCAGCAGGGAAACTCGCCGGACGTGCTGATCGTGGACAACCCGGTGATCTCGACACTGGCCGAGGCCGGCGCGCTCACCACCACCGATGAGAACAAACTGGACGTGTCGAGCATGGCGACGAACCTGCTCGGCGCCGGCCAGCGCGAGGGTAAGACGTACGGCGTGCCGATCGGAGCGAACACCCTCGCCCTCTACTACAACAAGGACCTGCTGACCGCCGCGGGCGTCGACCCGACGGCGATCACGGACTGGGCAGCGTTGAACGCGGCGCTGACCACGGTCAAGGCCAGGGGCAGGAAGGGCATCACCTTCTCCGCGATCGGCACCGAGGAGGGCAGCTTCCAGTTCCTGCCCTGGTTCTGGGGATCCGGAGCACAGCTCACCGGTCTGGACTCACCGCAGGCGGTGGCCGCCCTGACACTCTGGACCGACTGGCTCAAGCAGGGTCACGCCCCCAACTCGGTCATCAACAACACCCAGACCACGAGTTGGCAGGAGTTCGCCACCGGCGACTACGCGTTCGCCGAGAACGGCACCTGGCAGCTGGCCAACGCGGAGAAGCTCGGCTTCGCGTACGGCACCATCGCGATCCCGGCCAGCGCGGGCGGCCCCGCGCCGGCACCGACCGGCGGCGAGTTCGTCTCCATCCCGGTGCAGGACAAGACCGACCGGTACGCCACGTCGCAGAAGCTGGTCGCCTGCCTGACCAGCGCCGACAACCTGCTCACCACCGACACCACACTCTCCTACGTCGCGCCCGTGGCCGCCGTCCAGGATCGCCAGGCCGCCACCGACCCCAAGCTCAAGGTCTGGGTGGAGGCGGTCCGGGCAGCCAAGGGCCGTACCGGTGACAACCTCGGCACGAAGTATCCGAAGATCTCCGCGGCTCTCTGGACCGCGGTCCAGTCGGCTCTCAGCGGTGGGGCGTCACCGCAGGAGGCGCTGAAGGCCGCGCAGGCCGCGGCCACCACCCGGTAAGCGCGCCGAACCCACACCATGCCCACCACCACACGGACCTCCACCACCGCACGGGACACCGGTGCGGCGGCCGGCGCCGCACCCGCCGGGCCTCCCCGGTCCCGCGCCCGCCGACCCCGCCGATGGGCGGCGTGGGGCTTCCTGACCCCGGTGACCGTCTACCTGCTGGCCTTCTACGCCTACCCGCTCTATCGCAACGTCGAGCTGAGCCTGCGCGAGTACACCGTCCGATCGTTCGTTCAGGGCGGCGCACCCTTCGCCGGCCTGGACAACTACCGCACGGTCCTGGCCGACCCGACCTTCTGGCCGACGGTGACGCACACCGTGGTCTTCACCGCCGCCTCGCTCGCCGCCCAGTTCACCATCGGCATGGCACTGGCGCTCTTCTTCCACCAGCACTTCCCGCTGTCGGGCACCCTGCGCGCGCTGATCCTCGTACCGTGGCTGCTGCCGCTGATCGTCTCGGCGTCGACCTGGTCGTGGCTACTCAACAGCGACTCGGGGCTGGTCAACGCCGCGCTGGGCGTCGTCGGGATCGGCCCGGTCAACTGGCTCACCTCGCCGGGCTGGTCGCTCACCTCGGTCATCATCGCCAACATCTGGATCGGTATCCCGTTCAACCTGGTGGTGCTCTACAGCGGCCTCCAGGCGATCCCGACCGAGGTGTACGAGGCGTCCGCGCTCGACGGAGCGACCGGCTGGCAGCGATTCCGGTCCATCACCTTCCCGTTGCTGCGCCCCGTCTCCGCGATCACGCTGCTGCTGGGGTTGATCTACACGCTGAAGGTCTTCGACATCATCTGGATCATGACCAGGGGCGGCCCGACCGGATCCTCGGCCACGCTCGCCACCTGGTCGTACCGACTCGGCTTCGGCAACCTGCTGCCCGAGTTCGGTCCGGGTGCGGCCATCGGCAACCTGCTCATCGTGCTGGCCCTGATCGCCGGGCTCATCTACATCCGGATCGAGCGGAGGCAGCACCTGCGATGACCACCTCCACACCCCGGGTCTGGTGGAAGACCGCCGTCGGCCTGGTGCTGACCGGGCTGATGCTCTTCCCCGTCTACTGGATGATCAACGTGTCGTTCACCCGGGACCAGGACATGCGGGCCAGCCCTCCGCACCTGGTCCCGACCAACGGCACGCTGGACGGCTACCGGGCCGTGCTCGACCAGCAGCTGCCGTACCTCGGCACCAGCTTCCTGGTCGGCCTCGGCACGGTGGCGTTGACCGTGGCGCTGGCCGCCCCCGCCGGATACGCGCTGGCGAAACTGCGGCCACCCGGCGGCCCGACGCTGAGCTTCGTCCTGCTGATCGCTCAGATGATCCCGGGAATCATCATGGCGATGGGCTTCTACGCCATCTATCTCACCCTCGGCGTCCTCAACACGCTGCCGGGCCTGATCCTGGCCGACACGACACTGGCGGCGCCGTTCGCCGTCCTGATCTTCACGGCCTTCATGTCCGGAATCCCCGACGAACTGCTCCAGGCGGCGGTGGTCGACGGCGCTGGCCGGCTGCGCACCTTCTGGTCGGTCGTGCTGCCGGTCAGCCGCAACTCGATCGTCACGGTGGCCCTGTTCGCGTTCCTGTGGTCCTGGTCGGACTTCATCTTCGCCTCGACCCTGGCCGGTGGTGGTGACCACCAGCCGATCACCCTCGGCATCTACCACTACATCGGCAACAACAACCAGCAGTGGAACGCCATCATGGCCACCGCCGTCGTCGCCTCCATCCCCGCCGCCGTGCTGCTGGTCCTGGCCCAGCGGTACGTCTCGATGGGCGTCACCGCCGGCGCCGTCAAGGACTGACCAACCGCACCAGAAAGGCAACCGCCACCCATGACCGTCGCCCCGTCCGGTCCGGAGTTCTCCATCCAGGACATCCCGTTCAGCTACCGCGGCTCCTGGCTCAACATCTCCCCGGTGGTAGCCGAGAAGACGTACGCCGACGACCTGCACCTGGTCTCCCACCAGACCGGGTTGCACGCCGTCCTGCGCCTCTCCCCCGAGGTCGCCGGCACCACCGTCGTCGCCACACCCGCGCTGCTGACCTGGCGGACCGGTCCCGGCCGGATCGAGGCCGTCTACGACGGACCGGACACCCTGCGGATCCGGGGTCGCCGGCTCGGCCTGCGGGTAGCCGCGGCCGCGAACACCCTCACCCCGTTCAGCGGCACCTACCTCTACCTCGACCCGGTCGACGGCGCGCACGTGTTCACCTCGTACGAGACGGGACGCCGCTACCGGATCACGGTGCTCGACGGCGCTGTGCGTCGAAGCGGGGGCGTGGAGGCGCTCGGCAGCGCGGACCGGTTCCTGGACCTGCCGGGCGACCAGCCCTGGGAGATCGCGATCGAGGAGTACGCCACCGCCCGCCGCCCGTACACCGCGTCGGTCACCTTTGATCAGCTGCGCCACGACCGCAGCAGCGAGTTCACCGCGTTCGTCGACGCGGTCGCGCCGTGGCGCGGCACGGACACCCCGTCGGCCGAACTGGCCGCGTACGTGCTGTGGTCGGCCACCGTCGCCCCGGCGGGCTTCGTCACCCGACCGGCGGTCCTGATGTCGAAGCACTGGATGGACAAGGTGTGGAGCTGGGACCACTGCTTCAACGCGATCGCCCTGGCGGCCGCCGATCCGGAACTGGCCTGGCACCAGTTCCAGCTGCCCTTCGACCACCAGGACGCCTCCGGTGCCCTGCCCGACTCGGTCACCCACTCGGAGGTTCTGCACAACTACGTCAAGCCGCCCATCCACGGCTGGGCGCTACGTCACCTGCGCCGACGCCTCCCCCAGCCGCCGGACCGGGCGGCGCTGGCGCAGACGTACGACCGGCTGGCGCGCTGGACCGGGTTCTGGCTCGACGCGCGCCGAGCCCCCGGCCACGACCTGCCGCACTATCAGCACGGCAACGACAGCGGCTGGGACAACGCGACCACCTTCGACGACGAGCGGGTCCTCGAGACGGCCGACCTCGCCGCGTTCCTGGTCTCGCAGCTCGGCTGCCTGGCCGATCTCGCCACCGAGTTGGGCGAGCCGGCCGACCGGTGGTCCCGGGAGGCGGAGCGGATCCGCACGGCCATGCTCCGGGACCTGTGGGACGGTGAACGCTTCACCGCCCGCAGCCCGCACACCGGCCGGCGGCGAGCGAGCCGCAGCCTGCTCGACCTGATGCCGGTCGCACTCGGGGCGGACCTGCCCGCCCCGGTCGCCGACGCACTGGCCCGGGGCATCGACGCGCACCTGACCACGCACGGGTTGGCCACCGAGCCGACGGACTCGGCACATTACGTCGCCGACGGCTACTGGCGGGGCCCGATCTGGGCGCCCTCGACGGTGCTGGTCGAGGACGGCCTGCGCCGGGCCGGGTACACCGGTATCGCCGACGACATCAGCCAACGGTTCCTCGCGCTGTGCGAGAAGTCCGGCTTCGCGGAGAACTTCGACGCGGAGACCGGTGCCGGGCTCCGTGACCGCGCGTACACCTGGACCGCCAGCAGCTACCTCATCCTCGCCGCTGCTCAGGAGGAGCGGCGGGTCAGGGGTGGGTGACCGGACCGGACCGGCGGGCCCGGACCGGACCGGTGCTGGAGCGCAGGGAGACAGGCGGGCTGTAGAGGCGGTGGCGTGGCACCGCCCCGGGAGCGGCGATGATCTCCAGCAACAGCGCCACCGCCTCGGCGCCCATCTCGCGCATCGGCACGTCCGCGGCGGTCAACGGCGGGCGGAAGTCCTCCGCCCAGTGCTGCGCGGCCACCCCGGTGACGGAGAAGTCCGCAGGTACGGCCAGCCCGGCGCCGGTCAGCGCACGTTGCATGCCGGGCAGCGCGGCCTCGTTGATGGTGGCCACCGCCGTGACGTCCGGGTGCGTCGCGAGCAACTGCTCCACACACGTCTCGCCGGAGGTCGTGTCGTCACCGCAGCAGACGTCGACGCCGGTCAGGCCGCGTTCCAGTACGGCCGCCCGGAAACCGGCCAGCGCGCGATGGCTGGGGCCGTAGCCCGCGGCCACCAGTTCGGCGGAGCGGTTGACCAGGGCCACGTGCCGGTGCCCGAGGTCGGCCAGGTGGTGCACGCACCGGGCGATCAGACCGGCGTAGTCGATGTCGATCCAACTCATTCCGTGCGGGTCGGCGATCCGACCGATCGTGACGAACGGCAGACCCGCCCTGGCCAGCCGGGTCACCCGGTCGTCCTCCAACCGGATCTCCATCAGGACGACACCGTCCACGCGACGGCCGGTGACGATCCGCTCGAACGACCGGTCGTGGTCGCCACCGGACGGGGACAGCAGCACGTCGAGATCATGGCGAGCGGCCGCCTCGACGACGCTGGCGACGAAGCCCAACTGCATGTCGGTCAACCGCTGGCTGGCCGGAGGGATCACCAGCCCGAGGGTGCGGGTGCGCCCCTCCTTCAGAGCGCGGGCGCTCGCGTTCGGCCGGTAGTCCAGCTCGTCGATGACCGCCTGGATCCGTTGCCGCGTCGCCTCCGACACCGTCCGTTTGCCGCTCAGCACGTAGGAGACGGTGCTGCGGGACACTCCCGCCCGGCGGGCGATCTCCCCGATGTTCATCCGTCGCCCTCGAATCGATTCTTGCCCCGAGACGGGGACGCGCCACGCTTCCTCCCGAGCATAACCGTCCTGAATTCGGTCCTCGGACGAGCAATTGGCCCGGCCGGATTTCGGCGATCTCGCCACTCGGCCAGGTCCGCACCCGGGACGGCTAGCCAGCTCCATTGATGGGCATTAATCTCATAGGTATGACGTGTTACGTCGTCGTGACGTCATCACCACCACCGAAAGGATTCGATGACCGTGAAGAGGAGAGTGAGCCGCCTCCTGGCCACCGCGGGGACCATGCTGGGCCTCGTCGTCGGCGCCGGGGCGTACGTGGCCTCGGGCGCGCCGGGAGCCCTGGCCGCCGGCACGGGACCGTGTGACATCTACGCCTCCGGCGGCACCCCGTGCGTGGCCGCGCACAGCACCACCCGCGCGCTCTACGGCGCGTACAACGGCCCGCTGTACCAGGTCCGCCGCTCGTCGGACAACACCACCCGCGACGTCGGCGTGCTCAGCGCGGGCGGCTACGCCAACGCCGCCGCCCAGGACTCGTTCTGCGCCAGCACCACCTGCGTCATCACGATCATCTACGACCAGTCCGGCCGCAACAACCGGCTCACCCAGGCACCGCCCGGTCACTTCCCCGGCCCCGCCGCCGGCGGATACGACAACCTCGCCGATGCCAAGGCGGCCCCGATCACCGTCGGTGGCCAGAAGGCGTACGGCGTCTACATCGCCCCCGGCACCGGCTACCGCAACAACACCACCAACGGTGTCGCGACCGGCGACCAGCCCGAGGGCATCTACGCCGTCGTCGACGGCACGCACTACAACCAGTGGTGCTGCTTCGACTACGGCAACGCCCAGACCGACGGCCAGGCCGACTCGCCCGCGATCATGGAGACCGTCTACTTCGGCGCCAACAAGCAGTGGGGCTACGGCGCCGGCGCCGGCCCGTGGATCATGGCCGACCTGGAATGGGGCCTCTTCTCCGGCGTGAACGCGGGATACAACAACATCGCGCCCATCAATCACCGTTTCGTGACGGCGATGGTCAAGGGCGAGCCGAACCACTGGGCGATCCGGGGCGGAAACGCACAGTCCGGCGGCCTCACGACCTACTTCGACGGGCCACGTCCCAATGGCTACCACCCGATGAAGAAGGAGGGGGCGATCCTGCTCGGCATCGGCGGCGACAACAGCATCACGGGCCGCGGCACCTTCTACGAGGGGGTGCTGACCTCGGGCTACCCGACGGCCGCCACCGAGAACGCCGTACAGGCCAACATCGCCGCCGCCGGATACGCGCCGGCCGGCGGGAACATGCCGCAACAGAACGTGCAGATCGTCGGTGCGCAGTCCAACCGCTGCATCGACGTTCCCAACGGCACCACCACCAACGGCACCCAGGTCCAACTCTGGGACTGCATCACCAGCACCGCCCAACACTGGACCTACACCGCCGCCAAGCAACTCCAGGTCTACGGCAACAAGTGCCTCGACGCCAGCGGACAGGGCACCACCAACGGCACCCAGGCCATCATCTGGGACTGTCACGGCGGCACCAACCAGCAGTGGAACCTCAACTCCAACGGCACCATCTCCGGCGTCCAATCCGGACTCTGTCTCGACGCCAACGGCGCCGCCACCGCCAACGGCACCAAACTCATCCTCTGGTCGTGCAACGGGCAACAGAACCAGCAGTGGGCTCTGCGGAGCTGAGCACGGCGACACCTGGCGCTCGGGCCGCCTTCCGCGCACCTGAACGACGGCGGCCCGAGCGGCGGGAGGCGCGATAGGTTGCGTAATCATGGCCACCACCGCCGACGTCCGCCGGGAGCTCGCCCGCCTCGCCGACCCACTTCGCGCCGAGGCGTCGAGCCGGTTCCTGCAAATGACCCCGGGCGGCTACGGCGAGGGCGACCGGACCATCGGTGTCCGGGTGCCGGACCAACGCAGGGTCGCCGCCCGGTACTGGCGCGACCTCTCCCTGGTCGACACGGCCGACCTGCTCCGCGACGGCGTACACGAGGAGAGGCTGACGTCGCTGCTCATCCTGGTGCGCAAGTACGCCAAGGGCGACGAGGAGGAGCGAGACCGGATCTTCCGCCTCGTGCTGGCCAACACCGCCCACATCAACAACTGGGATCTGGTGGACTCGTCCGCGCCGTACATCGTCGGCCCCTGGCTGCTCGACAAGGACCGGAGTGTCCTGGACCGGCTGGCCGGGTCCGCCCTGGTGTGGGATCGACGCATCGCCATCATGGCGACGTTCGCGTTCATCAGGGCCGGTGACTTCCGGTGGACGTTCCGGCTCGCTGACCAGCTCCTTCACGACCCGCACGACCTCGTTCAGAAGGCGGTGGGCTGGATGCTGCGCGAGGTCGGCAACCGGGACCGGACGGCGGAGGAGGAATTCCTGGCCGGACGGCACCGGGTCATGCCCCGGGTCATGCTGCGCTACGCCATCGAAAAGTTCGAGCCGGAGCGCCGGCGGCATTACCTGTCCGGAAAGAGTTCCTCCACAACTCGGCACTAGCCTCACTCTCGTCACGATCTCCGGCGTGGCCCCTTCTCTCCTCCAGCGGCGGGGGCCACGCCGGTCCCCCGTCCCGGGGCCGAGCGACCGGGACTGGACGGTTCCGCCGCCCGGAGCGAGCGGCCAGGGGGGTGAGTCGCGCAGCACTCGCACTCCGCTCGTTCTCGCTCATCGGAAGGTGTGCCGTGGCGAACGATGCTCGCCGGCCTACCCCGGCCGATCCGATGCCGCACCTGACGCGTCGGAGTGACATACCGAGCGAGACGGTGCGCAACCTGCCACCGGAGTTGGGGCCGGACGCCGTCGGCGTTCTGGACCGCCGGACGTTTCTGTTCTCCAACGCGACCGGGGACGTGCCCGTCGGGTCGATCGGCGGCCTCGTCCCGCTGAGCCAGCTGCAGCGCGTTCCCCGTCCTGTCGCGCAGAAAGGAACCGGACCGGCCCGGTCAGCCTGATCCAGCGACAGTTCCGGTACGGGTTCGGCAACGCCATCTCCCGGGAGGAATCCGACGAACTCCACCGTCGGTGGACGATCCCCGGCCCGGGTCGGCCGTTGTTCGAGGTGGCGTCGGCGAAGAAGGACCCGTCGTCGCCCGCGCAGGTGGACACCGCACGCGGCGACCGGGGACCGCTGCTCATCATCGGGGCGGACAAGGATCACACCGTCCCGGGTTCCGTCGCCCGCAAGGCGTACCGCCTCTACTCCGACTCGCCAGCGGTGACCAACTTCCGCCTGCACGACGACCGTGGGCACAGCCTGGTCTTCGACGAGGGTTGGCGGCAGGTCGCCGAGCGTACCCTTGTCTGGCTGCGGGAAGCGAGGCTTCTAGACTTGCCCGCCGGACGGGCGAGCGCGGCACGACGCGGCAGGGCGCACCAATACCGGAAAAGGACCACGCAATTGCCCAGACCGACCAGCACGCCCCGCACCGACCGGGTGAGCGGGCAGGCCACGAGCGACAATCTGCGCTTCCAGATCCTCGGTCCGCTCCGGTTCTGGCGAGACGGCGTCGAGGTGAACCCCGGCCCGCAGCAGCAGCGCCTGCTGCTGGCACTCCTGCTCGCCAGGGCGGGGCGACCGATCAGCACGGACAGCCTGATCGAACTCATCTGGGGCAACGAGGCTCCGGCCGCCGCCCGCAACGTCATCCACAAGTACGTGGGTGCCCTGCGGCGGCTGATGGAGCCCACGCTCTCCGTCCGGCAGACCGGCTCGTACCTGCGGCGTCACGGCAACGGCTACCTGTTGACCGCAGGCACCGGCATGGTGGATCTGTTGACGTTCCGGGAGTTGGCCGGGGCCGCCAGGGCGAGTCTCGCCGAGGAGCGCCGCGAGGAGGCCCTGGACCTCTACGTCGACGCGCTCTGCCTGTGGCGTGGCTCCTCGAGTGACGCGCTGGCGTACGGGCCGGCCGCGACGTCGATCTTCGCTGCCCTCGACGAGGAGCTCCTCGACGTGTGCGGTGTGGCGGCCGATCTCGCGGTGACGCTCGGTCAGCCGGCCCGGGTGCTGCCACCCCTGCGGCTGGCCGCGTCCATCGCGCCGTTGAACGAGCAGGTGCAGGCGAGCCTGATCTACACGCTGGCCGCCGCCGGGCAGCAGGCGGAGGCCCTGTCGGTGTTCGAGACGGTCCGTGCCCGCCTCGCCGAGGACCTGGGCCTCGACCCCGGCGAATGCCTGCAGAGGGTGCAACGGCAGGTGCTGAGTCAGACGGTGACGCCGGCCGTCACGGCCGGCGTCACCGGCGTCGCACCCGCGGACACCGCGGCCGGCACCCCCGCACCGCTGACACGGCCGGCGCAGCTGCCACCCGACCTCCCGATCTTCGTCGGCCGCACCGAGGAACTCGCGACGCTCAACGAGTGGCTCACGACGTGTGACAGTGCTCGGACCGGCCCACTGATCGTGGCCCTGGACGGCATGGGCGGCGTCGGCAAGTCGACGCTGGCCACGCACTTCGCCCACCGGGTCGCCTCCGAGTTCGTCGACGGCCAGTTCTGCCTGGATCTCCGCGGTCACGACGCCGAGGACGGCGCGATGTCGGCCGGGGAGGCCCTGCGCTCGCTGCTGTCGTCCCAGGGTGTCCGGGTGTCGAGCATGCCGGAGACGCTTGAGGCACTCGTCGGGACGTGGCGCAGTCTGACCGCGCGGCAGCGCATCCTGATCCTCCTGGACAACGTTCAGGACTTCGCCCAGGTGCGCCCCCTGCTGCCGAACTCGGCGGAGAGTCTGGTGCTGGTAACCAGCCGCAAGCCCCTCGTCGGGCTCGCCGCTCTCGACGGGGCCTACCTGCTGCACCTCGACCCGCCGGACATGCCGACCGCCCGTGCGCTGCTCAGGCGCCGGATCGAGCGCATGCCGGGCCGATCCGCCGCGGGCGTCGCCGCGCCCGGCGACGCCCTGGACGAGATCATCGAGCTGTGTGGGCGTCTGCCGCTGGCTCTGGCGATTCTGGGCGGCCGGTTGAGTGCCCGCCCCCGCCTGTCCCTCGCGGCCCTGGCCAGCGAGCTGCGCGACGGCACACAGCGGCTCGCGTCCTTCCCCGGCGGCCGTGGAGTCCGCGATCCCCGGGCCGCCTTCGGCTGGTCGTACCGCCAGCTCAGCCCGGACGCGGCCCGGCTCTTCCGCCTGTTCTCCGCCGCCCTCTCCCCCGGCATCACCGCCGAGGCATGTGCCAGCCTGGCCGGCACTCCGCCGATGGTCGTTCGTGCCCTGCTCGCGGAACTCGCCGACGCGGCACTGCTCGACGAGGACGACCGGGGGCGCTTCACCTCGCACGTCCTCGTCAAGGCGTACGCGCAGGAGCTGTTCCTGGCCGAGGAGTCCGAGGCGGACCGGGGCGCCGCCGTCACCCGGCTGCTCCAGCACTACCTGCACAGCAGCCTGCACGCCATGGCGGTGCTCAGGCCGAAAGGCTCCCTGGCCGCGCCACCCCCGGCCGGCGTCGGTGTCGTTCCGGAACGGCCCGGCACGTTCGACGAGGCCGTCCGGTGGTTCGACGACAACCACGAGATGCTCCACGAAGCGGTACGCGTCGCGGGAGACCTCGACTCGGCCATCGTCCCCTGGCAGCTGGCCCTCAGCATGCAGTCGTGGCTTCAGCGCAGCGGGCGGTTCCATGACTGGCAGGACGTCATGCGCCTGTCCCTGCGCTCGGCCCGCAGGACCGGGGACCGGGTCGGCGAGGCACACGCTTTGCGGAGCCTGGGCTGCGCCCGGCACTTCTTCGGCGCCCACCAGGAAGCCCGTGAGCTGCTGTCGGACGCGCTGAAGATCTTCGCGGACAACGACATGCCCCTGGAGCAGGCCGTCGTGCACCTGAACCTGCACCGCACCTACGGCGAACTCGGCCAGCACGAATCCGCGATCGAGCACAGCGAACGGGCCCGGGCGCTGTACCGGACCGTCGGCGTCGAGGACGCGGAGATCTGGACGGCGGAGGCTCGGGGACGGTCACTGGTGCTGCTCGGCGACACCGACCAGGCCCGGGAGTGCCTGGAGAAGGCGCTCGTGCTCGCCGAGAAGACCGGGCGGACGACCGACGAACCCGAGATCCGGATGTCTCTCGCGCGGTATCTCGTCGAGATCGGCCGCCCGGACGACGCCGTGGGGCAGCTCGACCAGGCCGTCCGCGTCGCAGCCGAGACGCGGAACCGGATCGACGTCTTCCAGGCCGAGATCCTGCTGCACGACACCCGGCTGTCCCTCGATGACGAGGCGGGCGCCCGTCGCGCGTGGCGCAACGCCCACGACACCATGGACGCCATGCAGAACGGCGGAACCCCGAGCATGCGGGAGATGATCACCGGCCGGGCGGGACACTGAACCAGGTCCGATCTCCACCCACGATCCCGCCACCCCTTCAGCGCGAGCGCGGTCCGACGCACTAGCATTGCCGCGGTCCGGGACGGCGATGCTGAAACGAGGCGCAATGGGTTGGCTCCAGCGGTTGCTGGGTGGCGGGCGGGTCCAGCTCGATCCGGAACGGCAGCAGGCGTTGCTACGGGACGTCCACCACGGGTACGGCGCTCATGCGCGGGTCCGGTTTCCCGAGCAGGTGGAGGCGGTCACCGCGCTCCTGAACAGCGATGACGGCCTGGTGGTGGCGACCGGGATCGTGAGCCAGGTCGCCGATGAGGCGCACGCCGACCTCCAGGCCCAGGCCCAGGACATTCACCGGCGGACGGGCCGACGGCTGCTGGTGAACCGCCGCAACTACCGGCCGCTGTGGAAAGAGGTGGGCCCGGCGCTGCGGTGGCCGCTGTTCGCTCTGCCCTGCGGCTTCCACCCGTACGCGCAACTGGCCGCCGCCGTCACCGTGATCGGCGGCCAGGCGGGCCGTCTCGATCGGGTGACCGACCCGAGCCCGCTCGTGACCCGCGTGTTCGAGGTGCTGGACCTCACCACCGCCGGCTGGGAGTACGGCCGGGTACGGGTGGACACCGACGCCGCGGCCCTGGCCGATCGACTGATCTCGAGCGCGGCGCAGATCCTCGCCGCCATGGACGACCCGCCCCGGCTGCCTCCCGCGGTCCGGGAGCTGATGCGCCGCAACAACACCCTGGGTGTGCACGATCCGGCCGGACCCTGGGCGGTGGGTGGCTTCAACCTGGGCGCACGGCTGCGGGAACAGCTACTGGCCTGAGGCGGCGCCACGCCCGACGGGGTCAGACGTCGGCTTCGAGGGCGAAGGTGTTGCCGTCCGGGTCCTGGAACCACGCGATGCGTCCGCCTCCGGCCCGCGCGGTGATGCCCCGGGCGTCGTGTTCGAGGTGGTCGTAGCGGACGAACTCGACACCGGACGAGGTCAGCTCGTCGACGATCTGGTCGATGTCGTCGACGTACCACGTCGCCAGCGTCGCCGGGGTCTTCCCGGCGGTGATCGACTGGTACACGTTCAGCGCCGGCCCGCCACCGGAGGCGTAGATGCGGCTGCCGTCGGCGATGGTGGCGCTGGGACCGGACCGCAGTGCCTCCAGGCCCAGCCTGCCCTCGTAGAAGGCGACCGCCACCTGTATGTCGGACACGGCGACCGAGGCTCTGAGGTGATACGCGCTCAAGGGCATGGACCACTCTGGCACACGTGGGCGTCGATCCGGTTGCGCCGCCCGGAGCCCTGATCGACTCCCCGCACGCGACGACAGGGCGGGCCCGGTGGTGTGCCGGGCCCGCCCTGTCGTGGTGGTGTCAGCGTTGCAGGGTGAGGAGGCCGGGTCGGTAGGGCAGGAGGCCGTAGTCTCCGCCGGAGTTGGGGGATCGGCCTTGGTAGAGCAGTTGGAGGTTGCAGGGGTCGACGGTGAAGGTTTGGTCGGCGTTGGTGCGGATGAGTTCGCCGTGGCTGATGTCGTTGGTCCAGGTGGCGCCGCTGTTGGCTTTGCCGGCGAAGGGGTTGTTTTCGGTGGCGGCTTGGGGGGTCCAGGTGCCGCCGAGGCTGGTGGCGGTGAAGGAGCGGAAGTAGCGGCCTTGGGAGCCGATGGCTTCGACGAGCATGAGGTAGCGGGTTTGGCCTTGGAGTTTGTAGACCTGGACGGCTTCGAAGAGGTTGTTGGTGGTGTCGCTCATGATGGTGGTGTAGGTGGAGCCGAAGTTGCCGGGGAAGTTGCCGATGGGCATGCTGGCGCGGTAGATCTTGCCGTTGTCGCCGGCGAAGAAGAGGTACATGGTGGTGCTGTCGGCGATGAGGGTCTGGTCGATGGGGCCGGTGCCGGAGCCGGTGATGCTGCCGGTGAAGAGGGTTTGGGCGGCGGACCAGCCGTTGGGGTTGGTGGGGTCGGTGGAGGTGCGGTAGGAGAAGGCGGTGCCGCCCCACTGGTAGGCCAGGACCCAGATGTTGCGGGGGGCGAAGTAGAACAGGGTGGGTGCGACGGTGGCGGAGTTCATGGTGTTCTGGCTGGCGGAGGCCATCTCGGACCAGTTCGTGAACAGCCCGAAGTTCATCGATCCCCATCGGGTGCCGGTGTCGTGGGTGGTGGCGTAGACGAGTTGTCGGCCGTTGTAGGGCGCGACGGTGAAGTCCTTGAGTGACACCCAGCCGGACTTCGGGTTGGCCAGCACACCGGTCGAGGACCAGCGGTACGTCGACGGCAGGTCACACGTGCCGCTCGGTGGTGGCGTGGTCGGGTTGCCTCCGCCGTCGACGCGGACGAGTTGCCACTGCTGATTGCTGCCGTTCCAGTCGTCGTACTGCACGATGTTCCCGCCGTCCGCGGTCGAGGCACCCTGCACCTCCACGACCTTGTTGCTGTTCCGGTTGATCAAGCGGATGTAGCCGCTGTCGGAGTCGGCCAACCGGAACTGCTGGTTGGTCCCGTTGCCGTCGGTCCACTGCACGATGCTGGCACCGTTGGCCGTGGAGAAGTTGTAGACGTCCAGCACCTTGCCGGACAGTCGCGACTTCAACCGGTAGTAGCCGCCGCCGGAGTCCACGAACTGCCACTGCTGCTGGTTGCCGTTGTTGCGCGCCCACTGCGTGATCCGGGCGCCGTCGTTCGTGGCCAGGTTGTACACGTCCAGGGCCTTGCCGCTGTTGCGGTTGACCAGGACGTACCACGCGTTCGTGTCGACCGTCGCCGCGGCGGCGGGCGTCGACACCGCCACCGCGGCGGCACCACCGACCACCAACGCGGCCACGCCAGCGCTGACGAGTCGCAGCAACCATCCGCGACGCCGCCCCGAGGGCGGTGTGATCGATGGAGACCTATCCAAGGCAGACATGATCCTCCTCCAGTGACCAGGAGCCGAACGGTTCACCCGAGGCGGGCGCACCGTGTCGCGCGGCCGGACTCATGCACCGAGAATGTTCGCGTTAACACGACCCCCTGCACGTCCAGACGCACGTCTGAATCGGGGTTGACGAAGCAGGCTTGCCCGGTAAGCCGCGGGTGTCGTCGCCCTTGTCCATCGACTGTGAGCGATAACATGCTGTTCGTCAAGTCGTAATCCGCACGGAACACCGCCCGTTCGCACACCACACCGACGGCGGCGGGCTACGGCGCCCGGGGTCGCCGAGGTTCCCGCCGCGACCCGGACCCGGGCGAGGAATTCGGTGATCGTGGTTAGTCGGCCGGTGCCTGGCTGTTAACCTGCGGCAATGTCAGCGGCTTCGGGAAACGTCCCACCCGGCCGACCCGGACCCGATCTGGCCGACACCGGCCGGGTGGCGGCGTTCAGCGACGGCGTCTTCGCCATCGTCATCACACTGCTGGTGCTGGACCTGCGGGTGCCCGACTTCCACGAGGGCGACCTGGCCGAGTCACTCGTCGACGAGGCCCCGTCGTTCCTGGCCTTCATCGTCTCGTTCATCTACATCGGCGTTCTCTGGCTCAACCATCACGCGGTGCTCCGGCTGGTCCGTGGCAGCACCCTCGCGCTCGGCTGGATCAACCTCGCCATCCTGTTCGGCGTGGTTGTCATACCGTTCCCGACCGCGGTCCTGGCCGCGGCCCTCACCGACGGTGATCGGGATGACCAACGGGTGGCCGTTGTCATGTACTCGGTCGCGGCGGCACTGATGTCGGCGCCCTGGCTGGTGTTCTTCGCGTATCTCCGCCGCCATCCGGCGCTGCACGGAGATCATGTCGACCGGGAGCAGGTCCGCGCGCAGGAGGCGCGACCGATCACCGGGCTCGTCCTCTACGGCCTGGCCGGGCTCCTCGGCTGGTTCGTGAATCCCGTGCTCGGACTGATCGGCATCGTCGTGATGATCGTCTACCACGGCGTCACGAGTGAAGGGATCCGTCCCGGGTTGCTCCATCGGCCGCGGATCCGCCACCAGGACTGACCGGTCCACGACCGATGGTCCGGGTCGCTGGTGGCGGAGCCGCGCCGATCGGCGGTGCGTCCCGCCCGGATCAGGCGGTCTCGGTGATCGGCCGGTCGACCCAGCTCATCATCGCTCGCAGGGCACGGCCGGTCTCCTCGATCGGCTGGGCCGCCGCCTGCTCCCGGTACCTGCGGAAGTTGGGACGGCCGGCATCGTCCTCGGCGATCCACTCACGGGCGAACTCACCCGACCGGATCTCCGCCAGGATGCGGACCATCTCCTCCTTCACGCGAGCGTCGATGACTCGCGGACCCCGGCTGTAGTCGCCGTACTCGGCGGTGTCGGAGATGCTGTACCGCATCCGCGCGATGCCGCCCTCGTACATCAGGTCGACGATGAGCTTCAGCTCGTGCAGGCACTCGAAGTACGCGATCTCCGGCTGGTACCCGGCCTCGGTGAGCACCTCGAACCCGGTGTTCACCAGCGCCGTCACCCCGCCCGCGAGCACCGCCTGCTCACCGAACAGGTCGGTCTCGGTCTCGTCGGCGAACGTCGTGCGGATGGCGCCGGCCCGGGTGCCGCCGATGGCGGCCGCGTAGGACAGGGCCAGCGGGAAGGCCCCTCCGGTCGCGTCCTGCTCCACCGCGACGAGGACCGGCACCCCCTTGCCGTCGACGAACTGTCGGCGTACGAGGTGCCCCGGCCCCTTGGGCGCGATCATCGCGACGTCCACGTCGGCGGGCACCTTGATGAATCCGTATCGGATGTTGAAGCCGTGGGCGAACAGAAGTGCGTCACCGGCGCGCAGATGCGGTGCGATCTCGTCCGCGAACAGCGTCCGCTGCACGGTGTCCGGCGCAAGGACCATGATGGTGTCGGCCCATTCGGCCGCCTCCTGCGGCGTCCGCACGTCCAGACCCTGTTCCTGCGCCTTCGGGCGACTCCGAGACCCCGTCGGCAGACCGACCACGACCTCAACGCCCGAGTCGCGCAGCGACAATGCGTGCGCGTGCCCCTGACTGCCGTACCCGATGACGGCGACCTTGCGCCCTTGGATGATCGACAGATCGGCGTCCGCGTCGTAATACATGTCGACTGTCATTCTTTCCCTCTCCAGACCACCACTTCCGACCCTCACGGCCTGGATGTCGGACATCCAGCGCACGGCCGGCCGTCAATTACCGACGGTAGCCGGGGCGAATGTAAGAGGACTTGACGCCGAGTGGCATAACGGCTCGGTGCAGGGCCAGTGCCGGTCCAGTACGCGTCCACTCGTGTTCCAGTCGGCCGGCCTAATCTTTCCCGAATATGCGAGCCTGGCCGTACTCAGGATTCCGTTCCGGGCCGCTCAGAGGCGCTCCAGACGCGTGCACCTCACCCCTTCGGTTCACCATCTTAGGAGTCTCCGAGCAATGAGCAACCTCGATGAGGGCGTCCACAGCTTCACGGTCGACGGCACCCGCCAGGTCTACCACGTCGCGGGCACCGGACCGGTGATGATCACCCATTCCGGCGGCCCCGGGGTTGACTCGTCCTACCTGCGATCCGCTCGTTTGGAAGAGCACTTCACGATGGTCTACCCCGAGCCCGTCGGCACCGGCGACTCGGGCCCACTTCCCGCCGGCGCGACCTACGTCGACACCTACGTCGACTTCCTGCACGCCCTTGTCGACCATCTCGGCGTGCCTCAGGTGCACCTGCTCGGCCACTCCCACGGTGGCTTCGTCGCCCAGCGGTTCGCCCTGCTGCACCCCGAGCGCGTCGCCGGTCTCGCCCTCTACAGCACCTCCCCGACCACGACCCCGGACTTCTGGGAGGCGGAGCGGGCCGCTGCGGCCGCCTACCCGCAGCGTCATCCCGACGTCCCGGAGGCCGCGCAGGTACTCGAGGCGATCGGGCGGTCCAAGCCGGCGCAGACCGACGAGGAGGCGACCAAGAACCTCAGCGCGATCCTGCCGGTGTACTTCGCCGACTGGTGGGGGCGCCGTGCCGAGTTCAAGCACCTCCAGGACAACATCAGGAGCTGGATCACCCGGTTCGACTCGTACGAGATCGACTACCGGGCGGAGTTGCCGAAGATCGCCGCCCGCACGGTGATCGTGACCGGTCGGCACGACTTCATCTGCGGTCCGGTCTGGGCGGAGATGCTCCACGAGGGCATCGCCGGTTCGCGACTGGTGATCCTGGAGAACAGCGGTCACTTCGGCCAGATCGAGGAGCCCGACGAGTTCCTCGAGGCGGTGACCTGGTTGTTGCGTGGGCCGGCGCCGCAGAGCGGCGAATAGGTTCCCGGACCCGCCTTTCCATCGCCCGCCGGGCGCACGGCGCACCGCCAGCGTACGCCGATCCGGCCGCGCCGTGGCAATTCACCGAAGGAAAGATCATGCAGGAGAATCTGGCAAGTCTCGTTCGGCTCCTGGAGCGCAACGCCAGGGAGCACGGCGACCGGCCGGCGATACGCGTCGGGCGGCAGGTGCTCACCTGGGCCGAGGTGGACCATCGGGCCCGTGCCGTGGCCGGCCTGCTCAGCAGGTCCGTCGCTCCGGGAGACCGGGTCGTGTTGTCGTTCCCGACCGACGTGGACTTCCTGCCGGCCCTGTTCGGCTGCTGGTACGCCGGGGCGATTGCCGTTCCGGTACCACCTGGCCGGGCCGGGGAACGCGCGGCCGCGCACGCGCAGGCGTCGATGGTCGTCACCACCGACGAATTCGCCGAGGTGTTCCCCGGCCGACACGTGACGGTGGACCAGGCGCTGGCGGCGAACCGGACGGCGGAGGGGGCCTCTCACGAGGTGGCGCTGCTGCAGTACACGTCGGGCTCGACGGGGTCACCCAAGGGCGTGCTGGTGACGCACCGCAACTATCTCGAGAACCTGCGGATGCTCGACGAGTTCACCCGGTCCGTCGCCCCGCAGATCCGTGATCTGCAGATGGTCTGCTGGCTGCCGCACTTCCACGACATGGGCCTGGCGTTGATGATGTTCACGGCGCTGCGGGCCGGAACGGCGACCATGATTCCGCCGATCAGCTTCCTCAAGGACCCCGCGGGTTGGCTGCGTGCCATCGGCGAGGTCGGCGGGAACCTCACGGCGGCGCCGAACTTCGCCTTCGACCTCTGCGTACGGCGGGTTCCCGCCGAGGAGGCGGCCCGCCTCGACCTCAGTTCGATGCGGCTCGTCCTGAACGCCGCCGAACCCGTGCGGGCGGACACCCTGCACCGGTTCGCCGAGCACTTCGGTACGGCCGGCTTCCGCCCGGAGGCGATGGCGCCGTGTTTCGGGCTGGCTGAGGGCACCGTGTTCGTCAGCGGTGTGCGCTACGGCGGCACGCCCCGGACGGTCCGCTTCGACCGGCAGGCCCTGCAGACCGGCTTCGCCATCGAGGAACCCCTGGCGGGGCGGCCGCTGGTCGGCTGCGGTCGGCGCGCGGAAGGGCTCACGGTGCGGATCGTCGACCCGGACACCCTGGTCGAGCGACCGCCGGGCGTGCTCGGCGAGATCTGGGTGCACGGGCCGAGTGTGGGCCGCGGCTACTGGCGCAGCGAGAACAGCTCCGCCGTCTTCGAGGCCCGGATGGCCGGTTTCGACGAGCAGCCGTACCTGCGCACGAGCGACCGGGGCTTCCTCTGGGAGGGAGAGCTGTTCGTCACCGGCCGGCTCGCCGACGTGATCGACCTGGACGGGCGGCTCCTGCACCCCGAGGACGTCGAGCACACCGTCGAGCGCAGCAACACCGCGCTGCACGGGCGCCGGTGCGCGGTGGTGCCGTACGGCGAGAAGGGCGACCGACTCGCGGTCGCCGCGGAGGTACGGCTACCGCTTCCGCTGGACGCCCCGCGACAGGCCGAGTTCGAGTCGGTGATCCGCGAGGCGGTACGCGCCGAGCACGGCGTCGAGGTCGACGTGATCGTGCTGGTGCCCACCGGCGCCCTCCCGGTGACCACCAGCGGCAAGGTCCGGCGCGTGAAGGCCCGCGCGCTGGTCGCCGAGCTGCTGCCGGCACCCGCCGACGACGTCAACCGCTAGCGAGACGGCACCTCGAATGAATTCCGTCCTCGACCCGACCGCCATGGAGCAGGTTCCGCTCTCCGCGCGGGACCTGCCCCCGAGCACCTACGCCCTGTTGGAACGGACGGCCAAGAGCTACGGCGACCGTACGGCGCTGGTCCTGCTGAGCGGGATCGACGACGCGCCCCGGACGGTCAGCTACGAGCAGTTGCTACGCCGGGTGACCGGAACTGCCAACGCGCTGTCCAGGATCGGCGTCGGGCGCGGTGACGCCGTCGCTTTGCTCGGCCCGAACAGCGGTGAGCTGCTCACCGCGATCCTGGCCGCCGAGGCGGTGGGCATCGCACAACCGATCAACCCGGTCCTGGCGCCGGACGCCATCGCGGCGATGCTCCAGCTCGCCCGGACCAAGGTGCTGATCGCCGCCGGACCGGAGATCAGCGTTCCGCTGTGGAACCTCGCCGTGCATCTGGGCGAGCGGTTCGGCCTGGACGCCGTCCTGGCGTTGCGCCCGGAGGGTCAGCACGGGGAACGGCCGCACCTCGACGATGCCGCGGTCACGGTCGGCTACCTGGAGGACCACGCGGCCGAGGAGAGCGCCGACGCCCTCGCCGCCGCGCCGGCGGCACCCGGGGACATCGCGGCCTACTTCCACACCGGCGGCACCACCGGTACGCCGAGGCTGGCCGCGCACACCCACGCGGGCCAGGTGTTCGTCGCCTGGAGCGGCGCGGCCAGCATCGACGGCCTCGACGCGACCGTGCTCGGTGGCCTGCCGATGTTCCACGTGAACGCGGTCATGGTGACCGTGCTGGCGCCGATGGTCACCGGGGCCCGGGTGGTCTGGCCCGGTCCGCTGGGATACCGGGATCCTGCGCTCTACCCCGCGTTCTGGCGGCTCATCGAGCGGTACCGGGTCACCACGATGTCCGCCGTGCCGACCGTCTACGCGCGGCTGGCCCAGGTGCCGATCGGCGGTGCGGACATCTCGTCGCTGACGTTCGCGATCAGCGGTGCCGCCGCCATGCCGTCGACGGTTCGACGGGCGTTCGAGGACCACACGTCGGTGGCGATCTGCGACGGGTACGGGCTGACCGAGGCCACCTGCGCCTCGGCGCGGATCATGCCCGGGCACCCACGCGAGGGCTCGGTGGGTCTGCGGATGCCGTACCAGCAGATCCGCGCGGTCCGGCCGGGCGACGGCAGCCCGCTGCCGCCGGGCGAGACCGGCGTGATCACGATCAGCGGCCCGGCGGTGTTTCCCGGCTACGTCACGACCGGGCCGGACGGCGACATCGTGGTGGATCCGCTGGGCAAGGTCGTCGACGGCTGGCTCGACACCGGCGACCTCGGCCATGTCGACGCCGATGGTTACGTGTTCATCACCGGCCGGCTCAAGGACGTGATCATTCGGGGTGGCCACAACATCGACCCGGCCCTCGTCGAGGAGGCCGTGCTCAGCCATCCCGCGGTCGCGGCCGCGTCGGCGGTGGGCCAACCCGACCGGCACGCCGGTGAGGTGCCGGTCTGTTACGTCACGCTGCGGCCCGGCGCCCAGGCGAGCGAGGACGAGCTGACGCGCTGGGCGGCGGGGCGTGTCGCCGAACGGGCGGTGGCGCCGAAGGCCGTCCACGTGCTCGACGAGTTGCCGGTCACGGCCGTCGGTAAGGACTTCAAGCCGGCGCTGCGCGCCGACGCGGTCCGCCGGGTGCTCTTGGCCGAGATCCCGGGCGTCGAGGTGGTCGTCGCGATCGAGGACGGGGTACCCGTGGCCGAGGTGAGCGCCGGCACCGATGAGGCGGACCGGATCCGGGAGGTGCTCGGGCGCTATTCGTTCCGGTCGCGACTCCGCAGCACGTAGACGTGCCCCGCGCCGGGCAGGCCGACCTGCCCGGCGCGGGCTGTCACGCGGCCGGAGCGTCGTGCGCGGTGGCGGCGCGCATTTCCTGAAGCACATAGCTGGCGGCCTTCTCGACGACGCGGAGGCCATCCTTCTGGCTCACGTGATGGTCGGAGAGCACGGCGATCAGCCAGTCATGGCCGGGCTCGACGATCCGCCCGATGCTGTTCACCAGCCAGCGGCCGCCATCGGCGTCAACGTTGTCCCAGCCGTTCTTGACGTAGGTGTCGCGACTGCCCAACAACATCGCTGCTCGGGGATCACCTTCCCATCAGGTTCATGACGAAGGCGCGGTCCTGCGGAGCGGATACCTCGCCAGATCGTCCTCGAACAGCCGACGGACATCGTTCATGTCCTACTCCTCCTCGGTCGGCCACCGCCGCGGCGACCCCGTCACCTGACCTGACGTCCTGGCCGGTCGGTTTGGTTACCGCCAACCCGGCCACAATTCGGCGAGAACGCCGGCCGGCCCTCCTCGGCCACGACGCGACGCCCCGGCTGACGGGTCCGCCGGGCGGTGCGGTGCCTGACGGACCTCCGAGCGCTACTGCGGGAGGGCGAACAGGCGGTAGCGGGTGACGACCTCGAAGCCCATACGCCGGTACACCGGCTCGCCGTCGCTGCTGGCCTGCAGGGTGGCGATGCGCCGCCCGGACTCGCGGGTGATGCGCAGCGCCTCGGCGGTGAGAGCAGTGGCGATGCCACGCCGGCGATAATCACTGTGAGTGGCGACGCAGTAGATGCCGCCGACCTCGGTGCCCAGCGACACCGTGCAGGTGGCGACCGTCCTGCCGTCGACGATGCCGGCGAGCCGGACCACGTCGGGGTAGCCGAAACCCAACTCCCGGTCGACCACGGAGTCGATGCTGCCCGGCTCGAACCCCAGCGGCCCGGCGTACGCCTCGACGTACTCCCGCATCTCCGCCGGCTCGGTCACCGTGCTGATCTTCAGCTCGGCGGGCGTGTCCACGTCGTCGACGGTCGTGACGTCGATCGCCATCACCGGCATGTCGCCGACCTGCTGGGCGCCGCGGGCGAGCAGGCCCTCGGCGGTGCCCTCGTCGCTGTCGGCGCCGACCCACCAGGCCCACCGTGTACCCGCCAACTGCCGCTCCGCCTCCGCGACCGCCGCGTCGAGCGGCACGTCCCGCACCCGGAGGACCCCATTGAGCAGGATGTGCGCGATGTCGGAGCGGTAGACGGTCAGATCCGCCCCAGGATCGGCGTTCGAGTCGGTGCCGGCCCAGCCGGTCCAGTAACGCCGGTTCGCCGCGAGTTGCGGCTCGAGATCGCGCAGGGAACGCGTCGCGTCCATCAGATCCTCTATTTCTGAATTCTCGAACATACTGGTGCCGCGTTCGGGTGCCTCGTACGCGCCTGACCCGGCACTGCGCAGTCGACGGCCGCATTGCCGGACAGCATGGCGGCAACTCTAGCGACGCATTGTGAAGAGCTTCTGCAGCCGAAAACGAGGGCCGCACCGATTCCGGAAAGGGGGCACCACGGGTGATGTCGGTTGCGACGATGCGGAAACGGACGCACTGGCTCGCCCCGTCGACCTCGCCGCAATGGTCACGCCGGTCAGCACGGGTAAGAGCCTGTCAAGTCGTCCGGGCTAGCGTCGTCCCGGCCGAGGGTCGACGAGAGGGCGGTCGGCGGGTACGCGGTGCGGGGGCATACCGCCGGCGAGTGACGGATTTGAGGAACGACTCGTGAGCTTCAGTGACGATGTCCGCTCGGCCTTCCGGCGGGGTGAGACCGACGCCGTGGTGCGCATGAGCGAGACCGAGATCGAGCGTGCCCGCAAAGCCGGCGACCCGGCGGGCGAGGTGGAGGCCCGGTACAGCCTCGCCAGGGTCGCCCTCCGCGGCGGCGACCTGTCCGGCGGGGAGGCCCGAGCCCGGGAAGCACTCGGAGTCGCCCTGCGCTCCGGCGACCGGAGCCTGGAGGAACGGCCGAGGCACGTGTTGGCCGCGGTGGCGCGCATGTCCGGTGACCTCGGCCGTGCCCGCGTGCTGTACCAGGAGAGCATCGCGCTCAACGAGGTTCTGGACCAGCCCAGGATGGTCGCCACCGAGATGCACAACCTCGCGCTCTGCGAGTTGGGGTTGGGCAACCTCGACGTGGCGAGGAAACTGCTGGCCGAGAGCCGCGAGCGGATCTTCCGCAACGACTGGACCGACTTCGTGCCGTACGTCTGCCTGGCCGGTGCCGTCCTCGCCTCCACCGAGGGTGACCACGCACGCGCGGCACGGCTGAGCGGCGTCGCGGAGGCCGCGTTCGCGGCGCTCGGTCAGG
Source organism: Micromonospora sp. WMMD710 (assembly GCF_029626045.1). Lineage (NCBI taxonomy): Bacteria > Bacillati > Actinomycetota > Actinomycetes > Micromonosporales > Micromonosporaceae > Micromonospora > Micromonospora sp. WMMD710. The sequence continues at coordinate 3,164,268 of NZ_JARUBD010000001.1, forward strand.
TGCCGGACCCCGACGACGCTGCCGACCTCGCCGCCGTGCGTACCGTCGGGGTCAAGGCGCTCGGCGTGAACGCCTTCGCCTTGGAGCGTGCGCGGGGCAAGCACCTGGACCCGCGTACCGTGCTCGACGACGATCACCACTGAACGCAGGAGAAACCGCGTGCTGCATCCGTCTCACCCACCGCGTGCTGGCCACCTCCGACGGTCGCTCACCGCGATCACCGTGGCGATGATCGCCGGCAGCGTGTTGACGGCCTGTTCGGACGACACCGGCCCCGAGGGCAGCGTGGACGCCTTCGCGGCCGGTTGGCGCAGCGGTGACCTGCGGGCGGTCACCTTCGTCGACCCGGCGGGTGCCGCGCTGCCGGCGGCCGAGGTGACCCGGCAACTCAAGGAACTGTCCGGTGAGCTGGCCCCGACCCCACCTACCGTCAGCCGGCAGGGCGACCCGAAGGTGGACGACGACACGGCGACCGCCGCCATCCGGGTGGACTGGACGCTGCCCGGCGACACCCACTGGACGTACGACCGGCCGGTGCGGCTGACCCGCGACGGCGACGACACGTGGCGGGTGATCTGGGAACCGCAGCTGGTACAGGAGAAGCTCGCCACGGGAGACCGGCTGGGGCTGCGCCGCGACGCTGCCCCCCGCGGCGGAGTGCTGGACGCCGCCGGCAAGCCCATCGTGGCACCCCGGCCGGTGGTGCGGGTGGGCGTGCAGCCGAACCAGGTGACAGACGTGCAGAAGCTGGTCGGTGAGCTGGACGCCGCCTTCGGCGCGATCCGTCCGACGTTGGTACCCGCCGTCGACGTCGCCGACCTGCCGAAGCGGCTCGCGCAGGCGAACCCGGACGCGTTCGTCGAGGTGGTGACGCTGCGCGACGAGGCGTACCAGCAGGTCAAAACCCGCCTCCAGGCCCTGCCGGGCACCACGTTCCGGACCGAGAAGCTCGATCTGGCGCCCACGCGGGAGTTCGCCCGCGCGCTGCTCGGCTCGGTGGACTCGGTGCAGGCCGACGACCTGGCCGCCCATCCCGACAAGTACGTCGTCGGTGATCTGGTCGGTCATGGCGGTCTCCAGGAGCGCTACGACGACCGGCTGCGCGGCAGGTCCGGGTTGACCGTGACCGTCCAGCGGCCGGGCCAGGACGGCAAGCCGACGCCGACCGGCACCGAGGTGTTCCACCGGGAGCCCGAGCCGGGGCAGGCGGTGACGACCACCCTCGACGTCGCCACCCAGAACGCGGCGGACGCGGCGTTGCGTGCCGAGCAGCGGCGGGCCGCCGTTGTGGCGGTACGGATCAGCGACGGCGCGGTGCTCGCCACCGCCAACGGTCCCGGCGCGGCCGGTGCGAATCTGGCCTTCGACGCTCAGGTGCCACCTGGTTCGACGTTCAAGATGGTCAGCGCGCTCGGCCTGCTGGACAGGGGCGCGGTGACCCCGGACGCGATGGTCGACTGCCCGAAGTCCCTCTCGGTGGGCGGCCGCTCGTTCAAGAACTCCCACGACTTCGTGCTCGGCCGGGTGCCGTTCCGCACCGACTTCGCCAAGTCCTGCAACACCGCCTTCGCATCCCTGGCACCCAAGCTCGGTGGTGACGGGCTGGCTCTCGCCGGTCGATCCCTGGGGCTGGAGGGGAAGTGGGACCTCGGCGTCGACGTGTTCACCGGCAAGGTCTCGGCGAACGGGTCGCCCGCCGAACAGGCCGCCGCCGCGTTCGGGCAGGGCACCACCCTGGTCAGCCCACTGGCCATGGCCGCCGCTACCGCGGCCGTCGCCCGTGGGCACTTCGAGCAGCCGAAGCTGCTGCTGGACCCGGCACCGGCCGCACCGGCCGCGCGCATCGAGCTGAAGCCGGATTCGGTCAAGGCGGTCCGGGCCATGATGCGCGAGGTGATCACCGACGGCACCGCCAACGCGCTCAAGGACGTGCCCGGCAAGGCGGTGTACGGCAAGAGCGGCACCGCCGAGTACGACAACAACCCGGCCCACGCCCACTCCTGGATCGTCGGCTGGCAGGGCGACGTGGCGTTCGCGGTCTTCGTGGAGGGGGGCGGATCCAGCGCCACGTCCGCCATCCCGATCGCGGAACGGTTCCTCCGCGCGCTCCCCCGCTGACGCGAGGCGTACCCGGCCCGAGCCTGAACCGATCGCGGACCTGCGCCGTGTGGATGGCGAACGGCTTCCGGACATCCTGGGAGCCCGGGTAACCACTGGAGAACCCCGGATGATGCGCAAGCACTTGACTCCCTTCGTCGCCCTGCTGGCCGCCGGCGCGGCGACGCTGACGGCGTGCGGCTCGAACCAGGTGCCGCCCGGCCCGGCCCGTGCCGCCGACCTCGGCGCCAGCCAGGCGGCGTCCCCGAATGGCGGGGCCGGCGTCGGCGGCCTCGCGCTCGTTCCCGGCACGGCGAAGTCCAACAACTCGCAGCCGGGTACCGGCGACTGGGCGGTGCCCAACGGAGGTGTCGCGACCGGGGCCACTCAGGAATCCGCCCAGCGCTGGGTCCAGCTGACGGCGAGCAAGGCGGGAAAGCTCGACCCCGTCGTGGTCAACGGCGCCGGGCTGACCCTCTACCGGTTCGACAAGGACAGCAACAAGCCGCCGGTCTCGAACTGCGACGGTGACTGCGCCGTCACCTGGCCGCCGGTCACCGTCTCCCCGGGCGGCAAGATCTTCGTCGCCGGGGTCCGGAAGGAGGCCGTCGGTACGGTCGCGCGCGCGGACGGCAGCCGTCAGGTCACCATCAACGGTTGGCCGATCTACCGGTTCGCCAAGGACACCAAGCCGGGTGACACCAACGGCCAGGGCGTCGGCGGCACCTGGTTCGGGGTGACCCCGACCGGTGGGAAGGCCGGCGTGGCCGGCGGCGACGAGCCCGCACCCGACACCGCGCCGGCCCAGCCGGCCACCAGCGCCGTGTTCTTCGACGACCCGGCCTTCGGCGACGGCGCCGGCTCGCAGGGTGTGGCAGGCACCGGCTGCAAGAACCTGAGCCGTCCGGGTGTCGCCTCCTCCGTGGCGGCGCCCGGCTCGCTCAAGATCTGGACGGGCCAGGACTGCACCGGTCGCTCGAAGGTGATCAACGGCGACGTCGCGGATCTGGCGACGGTCGACTTCGACAACGCGGTCGTCTCGGTCCGTCTGGGCTGACCTGTGCGGCGGCGTGGACGCCGGCCCGGCCAACTGGCCGGGCCGGCGTCATGCTGTCCGGGGGCGTTCGGGCTAGAGCTTCACGCTGACGTACGCCGTGCCGTCGGTGGTCTCCACCCGGACGCTGTCGACCTCGGTCGGGTCGATCAGGGCACTGCCGTCAAGCGTGGTGCCCTCGCCGGCGCCCCGCTCCGACACCAGCCAGCTGCCCGCCAGGACCGTGCTGCCGTCCCTGCCGACAACCAGGAGCCGACACCGCTGGCCCTGCGGGATGCCGGAGACTGTCGCGTGAAGGCGTACCCAGCCGGGAGCCGGTTGCACGGCCACCGCGAGACGAGCGCCGGTGGTCGCATCGGCGGCGCTGGCCGTCCGGCTCCCCCGGTCGGCCGTCACGCTCGGCTGCGGCTGCGCGGTCGCGTCCTGCGCCTCGTCGCCCGCCGGGCCGAGGAGGACTCCGCCGAGGACCGCGGACGCGACGACCGCCGCGGCGACACCGGTCATCGCGTGGCGGCGCCGCCGCTGGTCGGCCGCCTCGCTGCGGATCTGCCGCAGGGTGCGCTGCCACAGAAGATCGCCGTCCTCCGGCGGACCGTCGAGCAGCATCACGTCGGGTACGTTCTCGAGCGCGCCCGACCACGTCCGCAACGACTCGACCTCGGCCCGGCACTCCGCACAACCTGTCAGGTGCTCCTCGGCCCGGCGGGTCTCCTCCGGGTCGAGCGCCCCGAGCAGGTACCCGCCGATGTCCAGCTGGTCGGCGTGGGGCGATGAACTGTCGGACGTCATGAGGCAGGCCGTTCCACCCCGGCTGGACGCTCGGCGAGATCGCGGAGCGCCCGGAGTGCGTAGTAGGAGCGAGACTTCACGGTGCCCGGGGGGATACCGAGCGCCTGGGCGGCTTCCGCGACTGTACTCCCGAGCAGGTACACCTGCTCCAGCACCTGTCGATGCTCGCGGGAGAGATGGTTGAGCGCGTCCGTCACCACGATCGAGTTCACCACCTGCTCAGCGAGGTCACGTTCGGTCGCCGCCTCGGTCGGGCTTTCCGGCACTTCGGGTGGCCGCGCCCTTCGCGCGCGTACAGTGTCGGTCACGATGTTGCGGACGACCGTCAGCAGCCACCCTCGCACCGAGCCTTTGCCGTTGACGAGGCTGTCGGGGTGACGCCAGGCGCGCACCAGCGCCTCCTGCACCACGTCCTCCGCGGCTGCGCGATCTCGGGTCAACTGTGTCGCGTAAGCGAGCATCGCGCGTCCGTGCTCCTCGAATATGGACCGGACCAATGCTTCGCCTGCCACTTCGCGCCGACGAACAGGTCCCGATCCCGCCATAGCTACCACCCTTTTGCTGACCCTCACGTCGCCGGCGTTCCCGCCGAATGCTCACGGGTCCTCAGGATGCGCTCCCCGTTCTCAGGGCCTGTTGATCACCCGAGAAATTGTCTACCGACCCACGTTGAGGCCGATTCGAGACGTCAGCGGTGACCGATACGTCCCGCGGCCCTTCCCCGCTGGGCTCGGACGATCGATCCGAGCCCAGCGGGAAGCGGTTCCACGACGCCCTACTCGACGAACGGCCACGGCTCGCCGCCCTGAGGCACACCCTCGGCGGCGATGTCGCGCAACGCGTCGGCGAACAACCGCATCGCGCGGTGCCCGCCCGGATTCAGCAGGACGTCGACGCCGTCCGGCAGCAGCGCCAGCAACTCGTCCAGGTCGACCTGCCGCCAGTCGGCCGCGTCGACCCGAGCCTGGTCGGTAGCGCTGGTCGCGACCAGCACGCAGGGAACGCCGTCCGGTGCCGGCGTCACGATGGCGTGACCCTCGCTGTCCAGTGCCACCTCGACAAGGCTGTCGCGCAGTGCCAGCAGCACCGCGTCGACGCCAACGCGACCGGTGGCGACCAGTCTCGCCGTGGCGTCCACCGGGCTCGTGGGCGCCTCCGGATCCTTCGGCCGGTACAGCGGGTTGGCCGTGAAACGGCCGACGGTGCCGTCCGACTCCACCAGCCAACCACCGACGATGTACTCCACCGGTGGCATCTGCGCCGCGTCGGCGTCCGCGCCGTCGGGCCCGGCCAACTCCTCGTCCAGCAGCAGCATCCAGTTCCGCTGCTGTTCGCCCTCGACCTGCTCCGTCATTTCGTCACATCCCTCGTCACGCCCGGCTTCATCTCCTGGAAACTGCCCATGCTCTCCACCGTCAGGTTGGCAATGCTCTTGCCGGGTTCGGTAAACAGGCCGTCAACGTCGACGCCGCGGCTCGCCTGCACGACTTCCGTCGACGCGAAGACTTTCCGGTTGTTGCCGAGATCCCGCATCACGTCGGCGAAATCCTGACCGGCGCTTCCCGCAGGATTGGCGAAGTTGCAGGAGACCAGAACGATGGATCCCTTCTTGTTCGATCCTGCGGCAGCCTGGAAAACCTCGTCGAAGTGCACAAGCTTGCCGAACTGCCTGCCCGGCACCGACAACACCCTGCCGTCGTTGAGGGTGATGTCGACGGAGTGCGGATCACCGTGGGCGAGGATGAAGATGGGCGGACTCTTCAGTCGGGCCCAGGGTGCAAGATCAAATTGGTCGGTGCTCAACGGGGCACTCTTGCCTTCGATCGTTCGAACCAGCTTGGCCCCTCCAACGTTCAAAGAGCCGCCGAGGTTGCTGCCGAGAGGAACGTTCGCCTCCATCCTCGCCCAGTCGGTGAAAGTCTCCGTGTCGTTGGCCGTACTGGGAAAGAGGACGCCAATCTGCTTGCCGTCGCTGTTCGTCAGTGGCACGGACCGGACGTCCGAGGCATGAAAGGTCGTCAGGCGGCCCTTACTGCTCTGCCCGATGATGAGGGTGGGATCCTGTGCGGCCTTCTTCTGAGCTGCCTTGAGGTCACGATCAAAGCGTAGATCCGAAATCTTCTGACCGACCCGGTTGAACACGCCTTTGATCGTCTTGCCAACACCGAGACGGGTGACGTTCGCGTCGATCCCGCGACCCGGTGTGGCGGCGGCGCCGCTGACGTCCGCGACACCGCGGTTGCCGGTGACTTCCTTGGTGCTGTTCTTGATGCCGTCCGCGACGCTGCCGGGGCGTACCTTGCCCAACTTGCCGGCGACCTTGATGACCCGGCTGATGATCCGCCCACCCGGCACCAGACCAAGCGCCAACCCACCGGCGGCGAGGGCGATCTCGGCCGGATCGCCTCCGACGGCGGCCGCGGCGAGGTCGATCGCGCCGGAGAGGAAGCCGATCGCCGAACCCAGAGGCGGAAAGATGAACGACGCCACCACCGAGAGCACGTCCAGGATCGTGGTGATCCACTCGATCACCGTGCTCCGCAGAAAATCAACGAACGCGTGAAACGCCTCAACGATCTTGTCCCACAGCGACCGCTGCGGCGCGTCCTTCGCCAACTGGTCCAGCGCCACCGCCGCCGTCCGCGCCGCCTGATCACGCAACGCCGTCGCCTGACCGAGCAACGCCTTCGCCCCGTCCAACGCCTGCTGAGCATCGGCGGCACGGTTGCGGGCGGCGGTGGCGTCATCGGTGGCCTGCTCCTTCGCGTCCGGGGCGGCATCGGCGTTCAACGCGGCGAGCGCCACCACCGCCGAGGCGGCCGCCGCCTGCGCCGCACTCTGATCCCCCGCCGCCTGCCGCGCCTGATCCAGAGCACGCAGCGACATCGCCTGCGCCTCCTCCAGCGACGGCAGATAGCGCAGGTAGGCGTCCGCCGCAGCGGCGTACGAATTCGCCATCCCGTCCAACCGCCCGGGCAGCTTGCCGATCAGATCCCGAAACGCCTCCATCGCCTTGCCCTGACCAACATCGACCTGACTCCCCGACGCCAACAGGTCATGCGCCTCCTGAGTGGTCCTCGCCAGCTCCTGATACGCCCTCGTGATCTCCTGAAAAGACTCCGAATCACCCGGCACCGGATCCGAATCGAGCTGCAACACCGACCACTCGACGTCACCCGGACGCGTCATGACGAACCTCCCCATCGCATCGTCAGGCCGGCGCCCGAGCCATCCGACGGGAGCCGACTCGCACACGTAGCCGGCCGAAGATCGGTTCAGCACCGCCGCTGAACCGCTCCGCCTGCCGATCCGTGTACGGCGAAGGTGCCGTGACGTCAGAGGGGTGCGGAGATGAGCGAACGGGATGGCATGCCGGCCGGGGGGGTTGGGGCGATGAGCGTGATCCACGTACCCGGTGCGGAACTGGAGCGGGTCCACGAGCTGCTACAGCGCACGAAGGAACTGATGGACAGCGCGTCGGTCAGGTCGATGGGCGCGGTGGTGGACACGCTCGGGCAGCGCGACCTGGAGAATGCCGCCCGTCACTTCGAGAAGCGGTGGGGTGACGGTCGGCATGTGGTGGCGAAGGACCTCGAAGGGGTGCGTGATGCCGCGAAGGCTGTCGCCGACGCGTTCCGGGAAGCCGATCAGCAGACGGTCAACGCGTTGACGGCGCCGGACGAGAAGGCGGCGCAGTGAGCGGCGACGAGGGTGGCGTGGCAACGGACACCCACGCTCCCGCTTCCATCCCGACCGGCTTCCACCTGCGTACCCCCGAGGCGTGGGTCGATTTCTCGACGGCCGACGAGGCGAGTGAGAACCGCCTGGCCGACCGGGCGCGCGCGGACGCCGTCGCCGGCGGTTTCACCGCCGACCAGGCGGGACGGTACGCCGAGCAGGTGCGCCGATCGGTACGCGAGGCCCGGCGGTCCGGTGCCGTCCACGCGGCTGGTGTCTTCCAGCTGTACGAGGACGGCCCGCTCACCGCGACGGTGCTGGTCGCGGTGGCGACTCCGCCGGCCAGCGGCGACATCCTCGGTGCCCTGACCGCGGTGGGGCAGCCGGCCCGGGCCGACGGCACCTGGCGGCGGGTGAGCACCGCCGAGATTCCGGGGATCGGCACGGTGGGCCGGGTGTACGGCATCCAGAACGTCACCCAGGACGGCGCGACGATGCGCTGCGCGGTGATGCACACCGTCGTGCCCATGCCGGGTTCGGCGGACGTCGTGGTGGTCACCGGATCGAGCCCGAACCTCGCGGAGGCGGAGGACATCTTCGAACTCTTCGGCGCGATCACCGAGACGTTGAAGTTCACCTGGGATGACGACCTCCCGGCGCTGACCGCCGTCACGGAGTCCGTCGGGGAGGCCGCGGCCGGCAGTTGATCCGGGAGGACACGTCAGGGGGACACCGCGATCCGGTGTCCCCCTGACCATGTCCGCCGCGGCCCGCCTACCTCACTCCTGGGCCGCCGCGACGTGCGGCTCCGCGCTGGTGGGCGTCAGCAGCGCCCGTAGCGCGGCCGGGTCGGTCCGGGGAATCTGCACCAGGCGGACGGTGCCGTCACCCAGGTGGAGCAGCGCCCGGCCCAGGCGCCCCACACCGAGCTGACCGCGGGACAGCTTGGCACCGATGAGTTCCCCGTCGCCGAGGCCCTGAGGGCTGAGCAGCGCACCCTGCCGGTTGCGCCGGGCGTCGACGTGCCAGCCGCCGAAGCCGCCGGACAGACCGTCGATGGTGCCGGCCATGATCAGCCCGAGGCCGTGTTCCGCACCGGACCGCGCGATCTCCCCCAGGTCGCTTCCCGCATCGCACTTGAGCAGCAACTCGGCGTCGTCCAGCACGACCACGGCCGGGCCGTTCCGCTCCGCCAGCGCCGCCGCCAACCCCTTGGAGGTGAGGTTCTCGCTCGCGACGAGGTCGAGAACCCCGGGCAGGCCGGCCAGCTCGCGCAGCGGCGACCGGCGTGGTGCCGCCACGACCACCGGTGTCCCCTTGCGCAGCAGACCCGCGACCATCGTCAGCAGCGCGGTGCTCCGTCCCGAGCGCGGCGGACCGGCCAGGACCAGGCTCGGAATGATCGTCAGGTCCGGGCCGATCGCGGCGAGTTCGTCGCCGCCGACACCCACCATCGTCCAGAGCGGGTCGCTCGGCCGGGCGAGCGCCTCGGTGTCCGCCAGGGTCAGCTCGTCGGGCAGCACGTCGATCCGGAACGGGCGGCCGGCGGCCGGCAGGTCCGCGTCGCGTTGCCGGGCCGCCTCGGCGATCTCGGCGAGTACGCGCGCCTGTCCCTGGCCGGACACGTCGTCGCCGAGCAGCGCGATCTGCGCCTCGGCACCGTCGGCCGCACGGATCGCACGACCCGACTCGATCTCGTCCGGCAGTTGCCGATGATTGATGCCGACCATGCTGTAGTCACCGCGTTCGGTGAGCCGCAGCACCAGTTTGTCGTCCGACGTGGAGGAGATCCGGCTGGAGAACATCGCCCGGTCACCGGCGAGCACGACGTGGATGCCCGCCCCGGCGCCCTCGCGCAGCAGCGTCAGCAGGCCGGCCATGATCGTGCCGTTGTCGTAGTCGGCGAAGGTCTTGTCGAAGACCTCGAACCGGTCGAGGAGCACCAGGATGTGTGGCGGTCGTGCACCCTCGGCCGCGCCGGCCCGGTACTCGACCATGCTCGCCGAGCCGCTGGAGGCGAGCAGTTGCTGCCGCCGGGCCAGCTCCGCGACGAGGCGGGCGAACAGCCGGCCGAGCCGTTCCGCCTCGGTACGCTGCACCACCGCCCCGCAGTGCGGCAGGCCGTTGAGGGCCAGCAGCGCCCCGTTGCCGCAGTCGACCCCGTAGAGATGGACGTCCGCCGCGGAGTGGACGCGGGCGAGCGCCCCGGCGATCGTCCGGAGCGTCTGTGAACGGCCACTGCGCGAGGAGCCGATGATGTGCAGATGCCCCAGCGTGCCCAGGTCCACCACCAACGGCACCTGGTCCTGCTGGGCGGGAAGGTCGACCAGTCCGTACGCGACCGCCGGGAGGTGGTAGCCGCCGGCACGGGCCGGAGGCAGCGCGTCCACCGACAGCTTCGTCGGCAGCGCGGGCAACCAGGGGCTGTGCTGCGCGGGAATGGCGAGCCGTTCGCTGGCGTCCCGGATCGCCGCCACGAGCACGGCGAGGTCGGTCAGCTCGGCGGAGGGCTCCGCCTTGCCGCCGGGACGGCGAGGCGCCGGGCGGCCGAGATCCGGCCAGGAGAGCGGCGCCAGCCACGGCGCTGGTCGGGCGGTGGTGCGCGCGCCGGGCCGGAACCCGCCGACGCGACCCGCCTGGAACGGCACCAGTGACGACTGGGCGAGACGGACGAAGGCGCGGCCCGGCGTCGATTTCGAGATCGTCGCCGCGTCCGGGGCGTTCAGAACATCCTGGCTCTCGCTGCTGTCGGTGACCCGCAGCGCGATACGGAGATTGGTGTTGGCCCGGATCTCCGGTGAGACCACGCCGCCCGGCCGCTGGGTCGCGAGCACGAGATGGATGCCGAGCGACCGGCCGCGCTGCGCGATGTTGACCAGACCGGTCACGAAGTCGGGCAGGTCACGCACCATCGACGCGAACTCGTCGATCACGATGAGCAGCCGCGGCATCGGGACGCGGGACGGTTCACGACGCAGCAGTTCGACGTAGTCGTCGATGTCCTTCGCACCGGCCTCGGCGAGGATGTGCTCGCGTCGCCGCAGCTCCGCCGACAGCGAGGTCAGCGCCCGGCTCACCAGGTGGGTGTCCAGGTCGGTCACCATACCGACGGTGTGCGGCAGGAGGACGCAGTCCTTGAACGCGCTGCCGCCCTTGTAGTCGACCAGCACGAACGTCATCGCGTCCGGGCGGTTGGCGACGGCGAGCGAGGCCACCAGCGTCTGCAACAGCTCCGACTTGCCGGAACCGGTGGTGCCGGCGACCAGGCCGTGTGGCCCGTCCCGCTTGAGGTCGAGGGCGAACGGCCCGTCCAGCGAGACACCGAGCACCGCCTCGGTGGTCCGACCCCCGGAGGTCCACCGGGCCGTCACCGCATCCGGCTCCGGCGGCTCCATTCCGAGTACGTCGAGCAGCCGGCTCGCACCGGGCAGGGCGCTCTCCTCGTCGGTGCCGCCGATGTCCCGCAGCGGCGCGAGTGCGCGCGCCACCCGGTGCAGCCATTCGAGCGGGACGACGTCCGGGTGGATGTCGTCGATCGGGGCGGCGAGGGTCTGGGTCACCAGCAGCGACCCGTCGGGCTGCTGGGCGATGACCGCCTGGCACTCCTCGGGCAGCAGCCTCTCCTCGGCGTCCACGCAGATCGCGTACACCCCGACCGACGGTCCCTCCCGCAGGATCTGCGTGACACTGGGAAGGGACCGCAGCTTCCGTGCCCCGTCGAGCACCACGAGGATGTCGCGGTACGTCCCGTTGGCCCGCTCGCCGGACCGGGCCGAGATGATGGTCACCAGCTCGCCCACCCGGCGGGCCAGGCTTTGCGTGTCGGTGCCGACGGTGGCGAGGGTGTCCTGACCGTCGCGGGGCCGCACGTGTGGCAGCCAGCCGGCCCAGGACCAGCCCTCCTCGTCGTCGGCACCGGCGAGCAGGTAGATCTGCAGGTCCTCCGGGCTGTGCAGGGCGCTGGCCTGGGCCAGCATCCAGCGGGCCGTCGTGCGGGCGACGGCACCGCCGGCCACCCCGACGACGCCGTGCTTGCGGACCGGCACGGTCGCCGGCACGTCGAGGGCGCTCCACCGGACCTCGCGTCGGTTCTCGTCCTGGCTCAGGTCCCGCAGCACCACCTCGGACGGCAGGTCGGCGCTGCCGACGCGTAGTTCGAGGAAGTCGGGGTCGGTACGGCGTCGCTCCCAGAGCCGACGCTGCGGCTCGACGGCGATCAGTCCGGTCGCGGCCGGGTCGGGGAAGTTGTCCCGCCGAGCCAACCGTTCGACGGTCAACGCCTCCTGCGCCTCGCTGCTGATGCGCCCCTTCTTCGCCTCGTAGTCGGCGAGTCGGGATCGGTACGTGGCCCGGCCCTGGCGGCGGGCGCCGATCTGGCCCGCGATCAGCACCAGCGGCGACAGGATGGCGAAGAGCAACGTGAGCGGGTTGCGGGTGATCAGGAACGCGGCGCCGGAGAGCACGACCGGCGCCAGCACGGTGATCAGCGTGAGCGGCCGCCGCTCGGGCGGCGCCGGCGGCCCGGGCAGGGTGAACTGGGTGGTCCGCGCCGCGGGCAGCAGCCGCGGCGGGCGGTTGTAGTCCAGGCCGGTGCGGTCCTCCGAGATCTGCAGAGCCGCCTCGTCGTGCACGGGGCGACGCAACTCCAGCAGGGAGGAACCGGCGGCCAGTTGCGCTCCGGGAGCCCAGACCTGCTCGTCCTCGATCTCCACCCGGTCGAGCAACAACCCGGGTCCGCTCGGATACAGCCGGCACTCGCCGTCCTCGCCGACCCGGACCCGCGCGATCACGGGACCGAGCGAGACGTCGTCCAGGCGTACCTGGTTGTCCTCGGCGGAGCCGATGGTGTGCTCACCGATGTCGAGCTGGTACCGGCTGCCGGCACCCAGACCGCTGACCACCCGGATCTCCAGTGTGCCCGGCGGCCGTGGCGACGACCCGGGTGTGGGGTGGTCCAGTTCGAGCACGCTGCCCTGCCACAGCGGCGCGTCGGCGAGGGTGAGCCCCGGGTCCAGTGGCGCGCCGGCGACGAAGATCGTCGGCGGTCGGGGGCCGGGTTCCGGACGGCGCTCCGCCAACACCTCGGCGAGCTCCGCGACAGTGGAGTCGAGGGCGGCCTCGATCTGGTAGTCGGTGGCAGGGGTGGACTGGTCCGTGACGGTGAGCAACAGGCGCACGCGTATCTCCTGGTCGGATGAACCGTCGGGAACACGGCCGGGGCCGCGTGGTGATCACTCACCACGCGGCCCCGACCGTTCGTTCGTCAGCGGCTGAGGCTGGCGGCGGTCTGCGTGTCGGTCTCGGAGAAGGCGTCGCTGACCTGCGTGAGGTACTGGCTGATGCCCTCCATGCCGTGCAGGGTCTGGTCGACGCTGCCCTTGTACTCCTCGAAGTACGGACCGAACTGCTGCTGGGCGCCCGGGGTGTTGTAGCCACCCTGGATCAGAGTGTCGATCTTGCTCTTCGCCTGGGTCATCCCGTCCAACAGGGTCTGCATGTTCTGCTGGAGCCAGCTCGCGGACTCCTGGATGTCCTCGCTGACGATGTGGTAGGTGGCCATGTCGCCCTCCCTCGTGTCTGGGTCTCCGGCTCGGACAGCCGATCCCTGGTGGACCGTCTTCCGCCGATGCCGCCACCCACACGGATGCCGGCACGATCCGGTTCAGGGCAGTTCCACCTTCGTCGCGGGCATCCCGTGCGGTGGTGACGGTGAACCGTTTCGCGGGGTCGTCCGTGTGGGTGCCGGACCCGTTGCACAAGCCCGGTCCACAGCGAGCACGAGGTGGAGCAAACATGGTGGGGCAAGCGCGGATCGCGCGGCACGCGATCGCACTGATCAGTCTGGCGGCGCTGGCCGCCTGCGGCGACACCGCTGGCGCGGGTGCGGGCGCCACCGCCGCCTCGCCGTCCAACGGACCGGCACCGGCCACGTCGACGGCGGGCACCGATCCGACGCCGGAGGTGGTCGAGGTGACTCCGGTCCCGGCGCCGACGGTGGCGAAGACGCAGCGTCGGGTCCAGATCTACAGCGGGCCGTCCGACGTTCCCGTCCGGGACGCCGCGGACAGCGGTCGGGGTAGTTCGGTGGTGCAACTGCGGGCCATGGAGCAGAACGACATCGGCACCTACGTCGCCGACGGCCGGGGCATGACGCTCTACCGTTTCGACAAGGACACGGCGAAGCCGTCGAAGGCGACCTGCGCTGGCGACTGCGCCAAGACCTGGCCTCCGGTGCTCATCTCGTCACCCGGCCGGATCTACCCGGACGGGGTCGACCCACAGCTCGTCGGGTACGTCGAACGGGCCGACGGGACCTGCCAGGTGACCATCGGGGGTTGGCCGGTCTACCGGTTCGCCAAGGACGCCGCCCCCGGCGACATCAAGGGCCAGGGAGTCGGTGGCACCTGGTTCGCGGTCAGCCCGACGGGCGCGCGCACGAAGCCGCTTCCGGAGGTGGTCACCGTGCCGACCGCCGCCACCCGCTGAGCCCGAGGAGTTGACCATGAGCAGCCCACACGGGAGTCCCGGCAGTTCCGACACCGCCGGTGTCAGCGGAGCGACCCTGCTGGCACCGCGCTGGAAGCCGGCGCCCCCGCCGCAGTGGGGGCCGACGACGGCCGCCTCGGGGTCGGGTGGCCGGCGGCGACCGTCCGCCAGGCTCGTGGTGGCCGTCGCCGTCCCGGTCGTACTCCTGATCGTGGTGGGGACGGTCCTGGCCGTGCTCCGGCCCGGCCGGTCGGACCGGAAGGTCCTCGACACCGCGGCTCTGCAGCGCCAGGTGCTGACCGTGCTGCGCAACGACTACAAGCTCGACGCGGACGGGGTCGCCTGCCCGGTCGACCAGCCGGTGATTGACGGACACCGGTTCACCTGCACCGCCGAGGTCGCCGGCACGACGGTCACGACCTGGGTGACGGTCCGAGGGACCGGCCAGCTGGAGGTCGCGCGCCCGAGATGAGTGGTCAGCCCGCCGGACGCAGGGCCACCTTGAGCCAGCCGGGGCTGCGCAGGTCGAACTCGGTGTAGGCGGCCACCGCGTCGGCGAGCGGCTCGTGCTGGGTCAGGACGGTCTCCGGGTTGATCTGGCCGGTCTCGACCATGGCCATCAGCCGGGGGATGTAGCGGGGGTGATTGCCGTTGCCGGCCTTCACGGTGAGGTTGCGCCCGAGCACCGTGCCGATCGGGAAGAACCGGTCGGTCATCGGGTAGACGCCGACGATGCCGAGGGTGCCCATCTTGGCGAGGCTCTCGATGGCCCAGGTCTGAGCCTGGCTCGGCGCGTCGCCTGGCTTCCAGTGCTCGCCCTGCGGGTTGGTCTCGGGCGCGATCTGCGCGCGCTCGTCGCGATACTGCTGGTCGGCCTGGCGGGCCTTGCCGCTCGCCGGGCCGGACTTCGGGCTCTCGGAATCCACCCCCACCGCGTCGATGGCACAGTCGGCACCGATCCCGTTGGTCAGATCCATGATCGCTTCGACCGGGTCGGTCTCATTGAAGTTGATCACCTCGGCGCCCGCGGCCCGGGCGTGCTCGAGGCGATCGGAATGGCCGTCGACGGCGATCACCCGGGCCGCGCCCCGCTGGAACGCCGAGCGGACGGCGAACTGCCCGACCGGCCCGCAGCCCCAGACGGTCGCGATCTTTCCGTCGGAGACATCGGCCACGACGGCGCCGAAGTAGCCGGTGGGGTAGATGTCCGACAACGTGATCGCCTGCGCGTCGGAGATCGAGTCCGGTATCCGGAACAGGTTCGTGTGCGCGAACGGCACCCGCGCGTACTCGGCCTGCAGTCCGTTGAACGGGCCCTGCATCTCCGGGGAGCCAGGGGATCCGGTGCCGGACCGAGGGCCGTAGGGATTGACGTTGTCGCACTGGGCGAAGTGCCCGACCCGGCAGTAGGCGCAGGACCCGCAGGCCCACACCGCTGAGATCACCACCCGGTCGCCGGGCTTGAGGTTCCGAACGTCCGAGCCGACCTCCTCGACCACGCCCACACCCTCGTGACCGAGGATTTTTCCCGGCTTCATCCCGGGCACCGTGCCGCGGACGAAGTGCAGATCCGTACCGCAGATCGCCGCGGTGGTCACCCGCACGACGGCGTCCGTCGACTGTTCGAGGCCCGGATCCGCGACGGTGTCCACACGGATGTCTCCCAAGCCGTGAAAGACCACAGCCTTCATCGCACAACTCCGATCAGTGTGGGGATGCCTACGGCCGGTTGCCTGGAGCGTGATTCGCGCCGGTCTACCCGCCGTGGCCGGCACGAAACGTGGCAGATCAGCGCCAACTGCCACACACAGCGCGCTGCCCACCGACCGGGCTCACGGCGCCGACTTGACGAGGACTTCCCCGAACCGGCGACGGTGGGCGTCCCACCAAGAGTTCTTCACGAGGCTGGATGGTGGCGGTCCGTAGCGTCGGGCGCGGACCAACCGCTGGTACCGCGGGGTGGGGGCACTCCCCGCCCACATCTCGGGAGGCCAGGCACCAGAGATGGCGAACACTGATCAACACTGTGCGGACGCCGGCCGAACGCAATCGCTGAACGAGCTGATGTCCGATCACGCAGAGTCGCTGTTCACCTATGTCAGAGCGCTGGTGCGGGACCACCATCTCGCCGAGGACATCGTCCAGGAGACCTTCCTGCGGGCGTGGCGGCACACCCACCGCCTCCCCTGCGGCGGGAGCCCGCTTCGGGACTGGTTGACATCCGTCGCGCGGGACCTGGCAGTCACGTCTCTTCGGGAGTGCGCCGCCCAGCGCGAGAGCATCGAGCCCGAGTTCGACGTCTCACAGCCGGATCACGCGGATGCCGCCGTCGCCACGGCGGAGGCGATCACGCTGCTGCGGCGGCTTCCCGAGGAACATCGCGCGGTGCTCCTGCACACCTACCTGGCGGGTCGGACGACGCACCAGACGGCCCGCGCACTCGGGGTGCCGGTCCGTACGGTCAGGTCCTGGCAGCGCTGGGCACTGTCCACGCTGCGGGCGAGTTGCCGGACACCATGAGTCGTCGGCGTCGGACCGGTCCGGTGGGGTGTGGCGCGGATCAGGCGGAGGAGCGCGTTCCGGTGGCCTCGATGGTCCGCCGTACGCCGTGCGCGGTGACACCGGCCAGCCGGATGCTCCCCAACGCGTCGGGGATGTGCGGGTCGATGGCGACGGTCCCGTCGCGGACGTCGAGCCCGAGCATCGTGCGCAGGAGCAGCAGGGGCGCCCCGCTGGCCCAGGCCTGGGGATTGCAGGCGGTGGGGTACGGCACCGGTCGCCGGCCGAGCCCTCGGTCGTACCCGGAGAACGCCTCGGGCAGGCGGTAATCGAAGTGGGCGGCCGCCTCCATCATCGCCGTCGCGATCCGATTCGCCTCGTCGCGGTAGCCGTAGCGGGCGAGGCCGGCGGCGATGATCGAGTTGTCGTGCGGCCAGACGGTGCCGAGGTGGTAGCCGATGGGGTTGTATCCCACATCCGCGCTGGACAGGGTCCGGACGCCCCAGCCGGAGAACATCTCATCCGACATCAACTGCCGGGCGACCGCTTCGGCGCGGTCGGGCGGGACGATCCCGCTCCACAGCAGGTGGCCCATGTTCGAGGTGATCGAGTCGATGGGACGCTTGTCGGCGTCAAGGCCGATCGCGTAGTAGCCGCCGCGCGCGGGCAGCCAGTAGTCACGGTTGAACCGTTCCCGCAGATCGGCGGCTTCGGCGCGCAGCCGGCGAGCCAACGCGGGGTCGGCCCAGGGCCCGTCGGCAAGTTGGGCGGCGCGGACCTTCGCGTCGTAGGTGTAGCCCTGGATCTCGCAGGTGGCGACCGGCAGGGCGGGCAGCGTGCTGTCGGCGAACTGCACGCCGTCCGGCGAGTCGCGCCAGCACTGGTTGCGCATGCCCTCGTGCGAGCGCGTGCCGTACTCGACGTAGCCGTCGCCGTCGCGGTCCCCGAAGTGGTCGATCCACCGCAGGGCCGCGTCGGCGTTGGGACGCAACTGCTGGACCAACGCGTCGTCGCCCGTCCACCGCCAGTACTCGGAGAGCAGGATGAGCCACAGCTGGGTCGTGTCGGCGGCACCGAAACACGGACCGTACGGCATGACGCCGAGCTGCGTCAGCTCACCGGATCGGAACTCGTGCAGGATCTTTCCGGGCTCCTCGTCGCTGAAGTCGTCCACGACGGTGCCCTGGTGTTTGGCGAGGGTGACCAGCGCGCCCCGGGCCACGTCCGCTCCACAGCTGATGCTCTGGTAAGCGGTGATCAGGGTGTCCCGCCCGAACACCGCCAGGAACCAGGGCATGCCGGCGGCCAGCAGGACGACCTGCTCGCCATTGATCTCCTTGACGATCCGCATCGACACCAGGTCGACTGCCGACTTGTGGTAGACGTTGTACAACAGGTCCGATTCCGCACTGAGGTGCGGCTTGTTGGCCAGCCACCGCGACGTCGCGTCGTCCGGGCCGGGGTCGTGCGGCTCCCCGAAGCCACGGCCGCTCGGCCGGTACTCCTTGCCTCGGCAGTTCAGCAGCACCCGCAGCTCGCCATGCCAGGTCTCGCCTCGCCGAAGGTGCACCTCCCAGACCAGTGAATCGCCCTCCAGCCGGTCGGCACGCGGCTCGGCCTCGACCGTGGTGACGGCCGACCAGTTCGACTTCTGGTACGAGAAGCACAGGGTGGAATCGTCGGGCCGGTGGGTGCGCCGGACGTCGGACTGCCGGCTCCGGCTGCCCTGCCGCTTGATCTCGAAGAGATCGGCGAAGTCCGCGTCGACAGCCAACCGCAGGCACACCGAGACCGGTTCGACGCCGAAATACTGCACCGCGATCCGCTCGTACATGCCGTCTCCGACAAAACGCTCCCGCCGCACGCCGATCCGGTTCGTCGGCAGGCCCGGGATCTCCGGGTTCGCGAGAAAGAACGCCGCCGAGTACGCGTCGACCGTGCTCGCACTGAGTACCAGCGGAGCGTGCCCGTCGACGGTCATCTCCCACCGGCTGATGAAACGGGTGTCGTCGTGCACCAGGCCGGCAATGGAGTTCGCCGGCACGTCACCGATCGAATTGGACAACATGAACGTGCGGCCCTCAAATACGCCGATCGCGTCCGAGCCCAATTCCGGCGGCAGCTCGCGGTTGGCCCCACCGGCGGTGGGCCCGGTTCGTTCGCCGGATCGTGGTCCGGCCCGCGTCGACCGAGATTGCATGACACCCGTCCCCTCGCCGCCGGCAACGAGCAGCGCCGCCGGACACGCTCGCAGTCTAGGACCGCCGGGGACGGCCTCGTCGCGATATCGCCGGGTCGACCCCGACCGACCTGACACCCCACCGCGTCACGCAGCGGGTCGGCTCTTAACCGGGCAGTGGACGGGAAATGAACTGGAAATCAACTTTATTGCGGCAGTATCGACGGCCAGGGGGCGACTGGGGACGTTTTCAACTCGGATCTTCGAGGAGCTTTGCACGCCATGAGTCGTACGCCTGAGGGCCGCCACACTGTTCGAGCGGGCGAAGTGTCCCTGGTCTGTCATATTCGCGGCCACGGTCCACTGTGCGTGGTGCATCCGGGTGGTCCCGGAATGCACTGGGAATATCTGAGGATGCCGTTGGTCGAACGGGACCACACGGTGATCTACCTCGAACCGGCCGGAACGGGCGGTTCGAGTGGGCTGTCCGGCGATCATCGGTACGACATCGCCACCTACGTGGAGCACCTGGACGCCGTTGCCGGATTCTTCGCCGAGGGGCCGATCGTCGTTCTCGGGCACGGGCACGGTGGTTTCGTCGCGCAGAGTTACGCGTTGCGCCGGCCGGACAAGACCGCCGGTCTGATCCTCTACGCCACGGCACCGGCCGCGCTGGCACGCCGGACCCTGGGCAGCTTCGCCGTGGAGAGCGCCCTGAGGCAGGACATGCCCTCGGCCACCCAACGCCTGCGGGAGATCGTCCCGGCACACTTCGCGCACTACTCGCGGCGGGAGGTGGAGTTCGTGGGCATGCGCGGCATGCTCCGGTGCTGGCCGCGACCGGCGGTGGAGTTCGACGAGGTCTTCGACGTGCGGGACGAGCTGCACCTGATCACGGTGCCGACCATGGTCATCGCCGGGGCGCACGACGTCAGCTTCGGACCGGAGTGCGCCGCGATCCTGCAGGCGGGCATTCCCGATGCCGGACTCCGCGTGTTCGAGAACAGCGGCCACTTCGCCCACCTGGAGGAGGCGGAACGCTTCGCCCACGTGGTGCGGGAGTTCACGCGGCGCGCGTCGACGCCGCGGTCGACTCCACCCTCCGAGGCACCGGAGACGCGAAACCCGCATGACCACCCGGAGTCGGCCGGCCTGCCGGTACGTCCTCTGTGCTGGTGACGCACGCCCGTGCCGGTGGACGGTCGGGCCCTCGCGGGTCCGGCCGCCCACCGCACGACGTGCGCGTCAGCTGGGCGTACCGGCTGACCTGACCCGACCCACGGTGGTGAGGTAGAGGACCAGACCCGCGGCGGTGAGGGCGAATCCCGCCCAGACGGTGGAGAGGGTTCCCCATCCGAGGCCGAGGGTCACGGCGCCACCGATCGCGCCGAGCGAGTTGGCGAGGTTGAGAGCGGCCAGGTTGAGCGCCCCCATCAGGGTCGGCGCGTCGGGCGCGAACCCGGTCAGCCGCACCTGGATCGTGGGGATCGCGAACATCATGGTCGCGCCGACGCCGAACAGTGCCGGCAGGAGGATCAGGATGTCGCTGCCGGCGACGCCGATCGCCACGAGCACCACGAGCACGTAGCTGAAGCCGTAGATCAGCGGGCGGCTGCCGTACCTGTCGGCCGCCCGGCCGCCGTAGTAGTTGCCGAACGCCATGCCGAGGCCGAAGACGGCGAGGGCGACGGGGATGAGTGCCGGGCTCTCCCGCGCCGCATCGGTGACGAACGGCCCGATGAACGTGTAGACGGCGAAGATGCTGGAGATGCCGAGCGCCGCGACCGCCACCATGAGCCAGACGTTGAGCCGCCGAAGAGCGCCGAGTTCGCGTGCCACCGAGCTACCGCGCAGGTCGTCGGTGCGTGGCAGCCAGGCCAGCAGCGCCGCGCCGGCCAGCAGACCCACCCCGACCACGGTCCAGTAGGTGGTGCGCCACCCGGCGTGCTGACCGACGAAGGTGCCCAACGGCGATCCGACGACCGTGGCCACGGTCAGGCCGCCCATCACGGTGGCGAAGGCCTTTCCGCCCTTGCCGGGCCCGTAGACGTAGGCGGCGACGACCGCCCCGGCGCCGAAGAACGCGCCCTGCACGCTGCCCGTGATGAACCGGAAGACGATGAGGGTCACGATGTTCGGGGCCAGGGCGGAGAGCACGTTGCCGACCAGGAAGAGCGCGATCAGGCCGAGCAGAAGGGTACGACGGTTGGCTCGGGCCGCCAGGAGTGTGATCGCCGGTGAGCCGATCATGACGCCGAACGCGTAGGCGCTGATCGCGTACGTCGCGACCGGGATGGACGCGCCCATGTCGGCGGCGAAGAGCTGAATGATCCCGTTGCTGCCGAACTCACCGGTGCCGATGGCGAAGGTCCCCAGGGCCAGGGCGAACAGGGTCAGTCCGCCCCGGCGGCTCGACGTCGCCTCGCCGGTGTGCCGGTCCTCCTCGGCGGCGCACTGGGGTTCGTACGCCTTGTTGTGCATTCCGGCGTGAGCCGGGGCGCGCAGGGTCCTGCTTCCTGACGCAGTCATGGGGGGCCGTCCTTGCTGGGAGGTACATGTCCGGGCACATCCTGGCGACGGTCAGTTGACATCTTCTGGTTTCCGTCCGGAGGCGCGGGGAGGGTTTCGACCCGGCCTCGCCCGTCCGACGGCGGGTGTCCGTTTCGATTTGGCGCGACGAGGCTGGTCAGCGCGACGGACGTAGACTTGGCGGCACCGCTGGCAACGACACATTCGCGATCCGTTGGGATCGGAGCGGCTGTCTGCCCGACGGGCCCCGAAACAGAAGCAGGAGATTGACATGTCGAACTCGGCCGGCGCACTTGCCGTCCGCGCCGACGAGGGACCAGGCCCGGCCGGTGGCACGCTGCACTTCGAGATCCTGGGGCCCCTGCGGCTGTGGCGCGACGGCGTCGAGGTGAACGCCGGGCCCCGGCAGCAGTGCTACCTGCTGGCCCTGCTGCTCGCTCGACCCGGACGGCCGATCAGCATGAGTGAGCTGATCGAGCTGATCTGGGGTGAGGATGCTCCGGCCAGCGCCGCCAATGTGATCCACAAGTACGTCGGCACGTTGCGGCGCCTGATGGAACCCGCGCTCCCGCTGCGCGGCACCGGTTCATATCTGCGGCGGCACGGCGACGGCTACCTGTTCGCTCCGTCCCCCGGCATGCTGGACCTGATCACCTTCCGTGAGTTCGTCAGCGCCGCGAGGGCCAGTCTCGTCCTGCGGCACCGGGACGAGGCACTGGACCGCTACGTCGAGGCGCTGGGGCTCTGGCGCGGGCCCGCGGGCGACACGTACGCCTACGGGACACCCGCAATGTCGATCTTCATTGCCCTCGACCGTGAGTTCCTCGACGTGTGCGTGTCCGCCGCCGAGCTGGCGGTGTCGCTGGGTCGTCCGGCACGGGTGCTGCGACCCCTGCGACTGGCCGCCTTGATGGCGCCGTTGCACGAACCCGTCCAGGCAGGTCTCATCTCCGCCCTCGCCGCGGCCGGCCACCAGGCCGAGGCACTGGAGGTGTTCCGGACCGTACGCAACCGCCTCGTCGAGGACCTGGGCATCGAACCCGGCGAGGCACTTCAGGCCGCGCACCGGCAGGTGCTGAGCCAGGCGCCGATCGCGCCGGCCACCGACGGGGCGGGCGACCGCGAGGCGCAGACGTTCGACCGCTTCCCGGCGGCACCGCTGGTGCGGCCGGCACAGCTGCCACCCGACCTGCCCACCTTCGTCGGCCGTGTCGACGAACTCGCGACTCTCCGTCGCCTCCGCGACGGCCTGGACGACGCCGAGCGGACCGGTCCGCTGATCGTGGCTCTCGACGGGATGGGCGGGGTCGGCAAATCCACGCTGGCCGCCCACTTCGCCCACCTGGTCGCCGGTGACTTCGCCGACGGCCAGCTGTACCTGGACCTGCGCGGAGACCAGACCGAGGTCGAGAGCATGTCCGCCGGGGATGCCCTGGGGTCGCTGTTGTCCTCCCAGGGTGTCCACGTGTCCAGCGTCCCGGAGACCCTCGCCGCGCGTGCCGGCATCTACCGCAGCCTCACCGCCCGCAAGCGCGTCCTGGTGCTTCTCGACAACGCACGCGACTCGGCGCAGCTACGCCCGCTGCTGCCGAATTCGACGGAGAGCCTGGTTCTCGTGACGAGCCGCAAGCCGCTCGTCGAGCTTTCCGCCCTCGACGGTGCCCACCTGCTGCACCTCGACCCTCCGGACATGACGACCGCCCGCAAGCTGGTCCGGCGCCGGCTCGACCGCGCGCCGAACCGTCCTGTGGCGGACACCGCCGCTCCGGCCGACATCCTGGACGAGATCATCGAATTGTGCGGTCGCCTCCCACTGGCGCTGGCGATCCTGGCCGGGCGCCTGAGCGCTCGTCCCCACCTCTCCCTCGCGAACGTGGCTGCCGAGCTCCGCGACGGGACCGAACGGCTCGCGGCCTTCTCCAGCGGCCGAGGCGTACGCGATCCACGTGCCGCCTTCGCCTGGTCGTACCGCCAGCTCAGCTCGGAGGCCGCCCGCCTCTTCCGGCTGTCCTCCGCCGCCATGGCGTCGGGCATCTCGGCCGCGGCGTTCGCCAGCCTGTCCGAGACTCAGCCCCGGGTCGCCCGCGCCATCCTGCGGGACCTCGCCGACGCGGCACTGCTGGACGAGGACGACAGGGGCCGGTTCACATCCCATGTCCTGGTCAAGGCGTACGCACAGGAGCTGTTCCTGGAGGAGGAGTCCGCGTCGGACCGGGAGGCGGCGACCACCCGGCTCCTGCAGCACTATCTGCAGAGCAGCTACCACGCGGCGACCGCGCTGGTGCCGCAGAGTTCGATGATCGCCCCGCCACCGGCGCCGGCCACGATCGTTCCGGAGCGGCCCACCGGCTACGGCGAGGCGATGCGGTGGTTCGACGACCACCGCGAGGTGTTGCCGGAAGCGGTGCGGCACGCGGCCGAGGGCAACGTCGCCACCGTCCCGTGGCAGCTGGCCCTCACCATGCAGCCGTGGTTGCAGCGCAGCGGGCGGTTCCACGACTGGCAGGACGTCACGCGGCTCGCACTGAAATCCGCCCGGGACCGGGGGGATCGGGTCGGTGCGGCACAGGCCATGCGAAGCCTCGCCGACTCCTGCTACTACTTCGCCGCCTACGACGAGGCCCTCGACCTGCTCTCGGATGCGCAGGAGGTCTTCGCGGAGGACGGCATGCTCCTGGAACAGGGGATCGTCCACGCGACCCTGCACCGGATCAACACCGAGCTCGGCCGACACGAGTCTGCGCTCGAGGAGAGCGACAGGGCACTGGCGCTGTACCGCGCCGCCGGTGTCGAACAGGGTGCGATCCGGGCCTTGGCGGCCCGGGGACACTCACTCGCCCGGCTGGGCGCTCTCGATGAGGCCCTGTCGTGCCTGCAGGACGCGCTCGCCCGCAGTGTGCAGGCCGAGTGGAGGACGGACGAGGCCGACATCCGCCTGGCCCTCGCCGAGTGTCTTGGTGAGATGGGTCGTCAGCACCAGGCCGTCCGGCAGCTTGAGCAGGCGGTGGAGGCGGCCGTCGAGGCGCAGAACAGCACCGGTGTCTTCCAGGCGTCGATCCTGCTCTGCGAGGCGCACCTCGATCTCGATGATGTGCCGGCGGCCTGCCAGGAGTGGCGCAACGCCTGCGACGCCATGCACACCATGCAGAACGGCGGCACCCGGACGATGCGCGACAAGGTCTGCGACATCGGCGACAGGCTGCACTATGTCACCGAGTTCCCGCCGCGCTCACAGGACACGCAACGGTAACCGGGCTGCCCACGCTCCGGCGTCGTCCGCCGGAGCGGACGCTCACCGCGCCGTGAACATGGTCCAGTTGTCCACGAGCCGGAAGCCCATCGACTCGTAGAGCGGCTGGCCCATCACGCTGGGCAGCAGAAAGGCCCATCGGGCGCCGGCTGCGACGCCGTCGCGCAGCGCCGCCTCGGTGAGCGCCCGGCCCAGGCCCCGACCTCGTGCGGACGGGACGACGGCGATGTTGTAGACACCGATCGCGTCGGGGGTCCGGATTCCGAAGCCGGTACCGACGGGCTGGCCGTCGTCGGCCAGGTATCCGGTCATGGAGGCGGCATCGAGCACGCCGCCGCCCATGAGTGGTCCGAAGACGCTCTCGGGCGTTTCGAAGCCCTGGGCGAGGATCTCCGTGTAGAGGTCGCTCCTCGCCGCGCCGACGTGGTGCACCAGCTCGCGCTGTGCCGCGCTCGCCCGGAACACGAGGTCGTCCACGGCGCAGCCCAGTATCGGCACCTCCTGGCGCTCGACCAGCCCGTGCCGGGCCGCGAGATCGACGACCTCGTCGCCCACGCCACGCCGTACCATGATCGACCACCGTGCGCCCTGCCTGCCCACCTCGGTCGCCACCTCGTCGAGCGACCCGAGATCCGGCTCCGGCGTCATGTCGTAGGCCACGTTCAACAGCGGCACGCCGCAGTGGGTCAGCGAACCCCGGGCGGTGCCCCGCTCGGTGTGCCAGCCCTTCGGTGTCACCGCCACGAGCGCCTCGAAGGCGTCGAAATAGGCCGCCGTCATCCGGTCAGCGGTGCTGGTCATAACCGTCCCCTCGACAGTGCGCGGTTACCTGGATCCGGGTGGCCGGGCGGCAGGTTACCGCTGGTCATCGCGGTGGTCCGTCGGTATCTTCTGCGCCAGCCAGGCGAAACGATCCCGTAGCCGTTCCGGCCCGCCGTCCGGAAAGCTGGCGAGGACCTCGCCGGCTCGTTTGAACACCACAGCCGCCCCGCCGACGTCACCGACGGACATCAACAGTTCGGCGAGCCGGTGCAGGGCCTCGAACTCGTTCGGCCGGTGGCTCACCCGCCGCGAGGTCTCGGCCGATAACTCCAACTGCTCCACCGCCTCGCGGACGCGGCCCGTCTCGGCGAGGTTCGAGGCGATGGCCATCCGCGTCTCGCCCTCCATCGCGATCAGCGTCGCGTCCCAGCCGGCCTCAAGGTCGCCACGGATCTGCTCGTGCAGGTCGAGGGCCTGCTCCAGCATGGCGGCCGACTCGTCGAGCCGGCCGAGACGGGCAAGCGAACTGCCCGTCAACATGAGGCTCAGGGTCACCGCACGGCGGTAGCCGATCTCGCGATAGAGGGCCAACGCCGTCTCGCCGTGCACGAGCGCCTGCCCGTGCCGGCCGAGCGCTTCGTGCACCCAGTGGAGGTTGGTGTGCACCAGGGCCTGCTCCAGACGCATGCCCCGCTCCTCGAAGATCCGCAGGGCGGCCGCCAGCAGGTCGAGCGTCTCCTCGCTGGCCCCGAACGACCACCGGGCGCCAGCCAGGCTGCGCAGGGTGTGCGCCTCGCCGACCTCGTCGCCGCCCTCCCGGGCCGCCTGCAGGGCCGCGCGCATCACGTCCTCCCAGTCCTGAAAGTACCCGGCCCACTGCAGGTACTGCTGCATGGTGATGGCGAGCTGCCAGGGCACGATGCCGTACCCGAGGTGCTCCGCCAGCCGGACAGCCTCCTTGAGCACCTCACGCTGGGCGGCGAACCAGGCGATGGCCTCCTCGTAGGTCGCCGGCTGTTCGGGCACGACACCGGGCGGCGCCGGCGAGGGCTCGATCGGAACCCGGTGAGGTGCGAGCAGCACCTGCGCGTTGTAGCTGCTGTGCAGGTAGTACTGCAGCAGGCGGCAGACCGCGGCCTGGCGTTCCTCCGCCGACTCGACGTCCTGGAGGCACTCCTGCGCGTACGCCTTGACCAGCACGTGCGACGTGAACCGTCCGTCCTCGTGTTCGGTCACCAACGCCGCCTCGGTAAGCTCGGCAAGTTCGGCGTGCGTCCTGGCCGACTCCCGGCCCGACAGGCTGACACAGGCCTGCGCCGTGATTCCGGGGGTCAGGGAGACGGCCAGTAGCCGGAAGAGCCGGGCCGCGCCGGGGCTGAGCTGCCGGTACGACCAGGAGAACGCGGTGCGCGGATCGTGCGCGCCCACACCCCCGGGGAACGCCTCCAGACGGCGCGCACCGTCACGAAGGTCGGCAAGGACGGACGCCAGTGACAGGGTGGGACGCGCGGTGAGGCGAGCGGCCAGGATCGCCAGCGCCAGCGGCAGCCGCCCGCACAGCTCGGTGATCTCGTCCACGATCGCGATGTCCGGTTGACCGATCCTGCGTTTCGTCCAGCGCTCGAGGCGGTGCACCAGGAGTTCCCGGGCCGACGGGAGATCCGGTACGTCGAGACGCAGCAGGTACGCGCCGTCGAAGGCGGCGAGTCCGAGTAGCGGACGCCGGCTGGTGAGCAGCACCAGGCTGTCGGCGGAGTTCGGCAGCAGCGGACGTACCTGCGCGGCATCGCGCACGTTGTCCACCAGCAGCAGAACGCGTTTCCCCGCCGTCAAACTGCGGTACGTCCCGACGCGCGCGTCGAACGTGTCGGGGACCTGCGACGCGGGGACGCCCAACGCGTACAGGATGGAGCGCAGGGCGTCGCCGGCACGGACGGCATCGTCGTCGTCCTGCTCGCCCTGGAGGTCGAGGTAGAGCTGACCGTCGGTGAACTCGTCGGCGACGAGACGGGCGAAGTGAGCGGCCAGAGTGGACTTGCCCACGCCACCCATGCCGTCCATCGCCACCACCAGTGGGCTGGTCCTCCCGTCGTCGCGCATACCGGCCACGAGGTCGCTCAGGAGGGCGAGTTCGCTCGACCGCCCGACGAACTGCGACAGGTCCGGAGGCAGTTGCGCCGGGCGGACCAGCGGCGCGACGGGGACGTCGTCGGACCGGACGCCGGGTACGACGGAGTCCGCCTCGGCGGCCTGCGGCAGGGCGCTCTGGGTCAGGACCTGACGGTGGGCGTCCTGGAGACTGTGCCCGGGATCGATGCCCAGCTCCTCGACGAGGCGCTCGCGGATCTTCCGGTACACCGCCAACGCCTCGGCCTGCTGGCCGGCTGCGGCGAGGGTCGTCACCAGGCTCGCGTGAACGACCTCGTGCAGCGGATCCATCTCGGCCGCGAGCCGCAGCGGTGTCAGAACCCGCGACGGTTGGCGCACCCGGACGGCGATCCTGGCCGCGTCGACCACCGCGTCGAAGAATTCGCCCACGATGCCCGCGAAGGTCGCCGCGGCCCGGTTGCTGTCCGCCAGGGAGTCTCCGGCGAAGCCGCGGCAGAGTTGCAGGGCTTCGGCGTAGTGGTCCAGCGCCTCGTCCGGGCGGTCCTTGGCCACGCTCGCCTGTGCCGAGGCGACGCGCCAGCGGAACGCCACCAGGTCGAGCATCTCCGGGCCCGCGGTGAATCGGTATCCGTTGCCGCTGCGCAACAGGTAGGACCCGGAGGCACGCGGCGGCAGGTCGGGTTCGAGAAGGCGGCGCAACGCACCGATGTATTTGTGGATCACATTTACCGCGCTGGGCGGTGAGTCCGCGCCCCAGATCAGCGCGGTCAGATCGGTCATGCTGATCGGGTGGCCCACGCGAGCCAGCAGGAGCGCGAGCAGGCACCGTTGCTGCCGTGGGCCCGCGTCGAGTTCGGTGGCACCCCGCCAGACCCGCAATGGACCCATGATTTGCAGGCGAAGCGGTCCCCCTTCACCGTCGTGGATCCGGCCGGCCTCTGCACCTGCCGGCCGGGTATTGCTGTCGAATGGACGGCGATGGGCTGGGATCACGCACTGGTCCCTGGCACCGATGTATCAGCCGAACTGTGGCGGGCCAAAACGCACTCGCCCCCCGTTTTCTGCATGAATTCCCCCCCCGCGTCGCGTTTCTGGTTTGCGGGAACCCCCGTTGCCGCCACCCAGAGCCCTGACACGATTCAAAGCCAGGAATCAAGCTAGTCACGCTCAGTGAAGATTCTCTTGACAACGACTAGACCGGCTGCCGCGGCAATCAATTCGGCGTCGAGCGGGCGAGCGCGGAAGGCACCCGTACCCCTGGCTGGCCTGCCTTTTCATCCCGTCACGCGGAGGAGGAGGATGACGAGGGTCGCGCTCCCGCAGTCCAGTCCTCAATACTCACCGTTACCACCTGGTCGGCGGGGAAGCGTCTACGGCGGGTCGCCTCACACCTGTTCGGCGGAGTCGTCGAGATCCAGACCGAAGCGGCGGGCCAGACGGATGGCGCGGATGTTCTCCGGCTGCACGCAGGCCCGCAGGACCGGATGACCGTGCGCGGCAGCAAGCTCGCGCAGCCTCTCGCCGACGGCCCTGCCGACGCCCAGTCCCTGCCAGGCGTCGGCGATCAGCAGAGCGACCTCCGGTGGTGCCGACGCCTGCCACAACAGATGCGCCAACCCGACCAGATCGTTCTCCCCGGGGCGGGAAATCAGGACGGTGTAACCTCCCTCGACCCTGGTCAGCATGCGCCACTCGGCCACGCGGATCCGATCGCGGGGGCCGTGGTAACGGGCGGCTCGGCTCTGCAGGGAGCAATCCTGACGGTGGAAACGGTTGACCAGATCCAGGCAGTCCGCGGTGGCGCGCCGGAGAAGAAATCGCAGTCCGGAGGCGTTCGTCACGGAGCCCAGAGAGCCGCCGATCAACCCGGTCGCGGATTCCTGCTGTCGGTCGAGAATCGTGTTGTGCACCTATTGGCTCCAGGAGAGTGGCGGAGTGAGGCAGGTGCCATGCTGGCAGCGCCGACTTCCGCACAACTTGACGGTGAGCAACCCGCACCGATGGCAGCGATATGCATTTTCTCCAGAGTTTGCCCAGTGGGTGGGGGGCAGAATGGCGGCGTCGACTCGCACAAATGGAGGGACGCGGTGGACAGTGAGCTGGCCGGAGGTCTCCCCCGTCCCGTCCGTGCCCGTCGCCGCACCCGCGTCGCGCTCGTACTGACCGGCTTCCTCGCCCTGGTCGTCGTGGCCGTCGCCACGGTGTACGGGTGGCCGCTGCGCACCGACGCCCTGCAGCGCGCGACGCCGGAGACCCTGAGCTTCGAGTCGGCGAGCGATCGGGCGGCGCGGACCGTCGCGGCCGAGACGGCCGACCCGCAGGTGCTCCCCGAGTGCCGGAGTCAGTTCCTCACGCACGGACGGGTGAGCGCGAAGGCCGTCCTGCTGCTTCACGGCCACACGGAGTGCCCCGACCAGTACCGCGGACTGGCCAAGCTGTTCTTCGACCGGGGCTACAACGTCTGGGTGCCACGAGCGCCCCGACACGGTGTCGCCGACAGGTTGGCGCACGCGAAGGTCGACGCCGACGAACTGGTCGACTCCGCGAACGACGCGCTGAACGTCGCGGCTGGCCTGGGCGACACGGTCGGCGTCGTGGGCATCTCCGGTGGAGGCGTGTTGGCCACCTGGCTGATCGGCCACCGTCCCGACGTGGTGCATCGTGCTCTCCTGCTGTCGCCCCTCTACGCACCCAACCCCGACCGGGTGCCCGACGTCGCCGTCAAGCCCCTCACCGTCCTGTTCGGCTTCGGTCTCGTCCCCGACCGGGTCGACTCCGAGGGCTTCTCGTCCGCGGCGCTGTCGCAGTACCTGCGCGTCGTCCGCAACTTCAAGGCCGACCCGAGGTGCCCGCATCTACGCGAGCTGGCGATCGTCACCTCGGACAACGACGACGTCATCGACCGTCAGGCGGCGACCGACATCCCGAGAGGCATCGCCGACCGGAACGACCTCGCGTTCTCGACACACGAGTTGCCGCGTGAGTTCGGCATCGGGCACGACATCGTCGACCCCGACGGGTTGGGGAGCAGGGCCGACGAGATCGAGCAGTTCTATCTCGACCTCTACGAGGGCACCGAGCGGACCTAGGCGGCACCCCACTGCGGCACGCCGCCGCCTGCTCGCGTGCCTCGTATGATCTCCACCGTGACCCCTGGGCTCGGGAAGCTCTCGGCGCGCCAGCGCGCACTCGTGGACCAGTGGCTCCCGGGCGCGCCCGTCGACCGCGACCACAGCTGGGGCCTGACGACGACCACCGTTCTCGAGGTGACCCGCGCCGGATCACGGTTCGTCGTCAAGGCCGGCGGCGACGACGACCATCACATCCGGCGAGAACTTGACGCCCATCGCACCTGGTTGGGCCCCTGGACCGGCAAAGGTCGCGCGCCGACGCTGGTGCACGGCGACGCCGACGCGAAGATCCTCATCACCCGGTACCTGCCCGGCGAGCTGGTGCTCGGCAGCGAACACGCCGACGACCCCGCCACCTACCGGCAGGCCGGCGAGCTGCTGGCCCTGCTGCACACGCAGACCGCCGTCGCGGATGACGACTACGAACGGCGTGAGAACGAGAAGTCGCTGGCGTGGCTCGGCCAACCGCACCGGATCGCGGCGCCCACCGTGGCGCGACTGCGATCCGAGATCAGCGTCTGGCCGACGCCGCCCGCGACCCTCGTACCCACGCACGGGGACTGGCAGCCCCGCAACTGGCTCGTGCACGACGGCCTGGTGGGTGTCATCGACTTCGGCCGTGCGGCGATGCGACCCGCGTCCACGGACTTCTCCCGTCTGGCCGCCCAGGACTTCCGCCGCGACCCGGCCCTCGAGGTGGCCTTCCTCGACGGGTACGGCGCCGATCCCCGCGAGGCCGGCGACTGGCATCGCCACCGGGTCCGCGCGGCGATCGGCACCGCGGCCTGGGCCTACCAGGTCGGTGACGAGCCGTTCGAGGCCCAGGGCCATCGGATGATCACCGAGGCGCTCTCGTCTGCCCACCCCTGAACGAGGTGACCAGCGCGGCGCGTCTCGTCGTACCGCACGGCTACCATCCGCTCGTGATCGAGGAACTGATCAGGAGAGCGGCCGCCGAGGACGACGACGCGATGGAAAAGTTGTGCGAGACCGCCGCCGCCGACCCGCGACGTCTGGTCCCGCACCATCAGCTTCTGCTCGATCTCGACATGTGGTGGCCGGCGACGTTGTACCGGGCGGCAGACGCCGGCGTGGTCCGCCGGGTCATCGAGCGGATCGACGACGGGCAGAGCACGGATGACCTCAACAATTTGCTGCTGATCCTGGCCCACACCGCGCACCCGCTCGCCGAGAGCGCCCTGCGTCGCTGGTCGACGCACCCGCCGGCCGGCGCGGACCAGCTGCACGTCGGTGCGCTGAGCTACGCGCTCGAAGGTGGTTGGACGCTCGACCCCACCGGCGACCAGCGGGATCTCTGCGGGGACACCGCATACCGCCTGGTCCTGCGCGATGAACCCCGACGTGTGGGCGGGCCGACCTGCCCGTGGTGTGCCGCACCGCTCTGGGTCGCCGCCGACCTCGACACCACCGAACCAGCCATCGGCGCCGCGCTGGCACACACGCGTTGGTCCGGCCGGCTGGTGTTCGAGACCTGCCACAACTGCGCCTGCTACACGACCCTCTACAACCAGGTCACGCCGGGCGGTGGCGCCACCTGGTGGGCGGGCAACACCCGTCCGAGCTGCCTGCCGCCGGAGACGGCCGTGCCGGAGGACCCGCCGACGCAGACCTCGGTCCCGGGGCCGGCCCTGGCGAGCCCCTACCAGTCCAGTGCCTGGGACCGGGGCGGCTCGACGCTGGGCGGCCGGCCGGACTGGATCCAGGACGCCGAGCACCCCGACTGCCCCGATTGCGGACAACCGATGGACTATGTCGGTCTGATCGGCGGCGCGGACCTGGACGATCTCGGCGAGGGCGCCTACTACCTGCACCTGCACCAGCCGTGCGGGTTCACCGCGGTGAACTACCAACAGAGCTGAGACCTCCGGTCAGTGCGAGTGCCGGGGTACGCCGCTGCCGCTGCCGCCGACGAGGAAGTCGAGGTCCGCTCCCCGGTCGGCCTGTAGGACGTGCTCGCTGTAGAGGCGCGCCCAGCCGCGGTCGGCCGTCGGCCGTGGTGGCTGCCAGGCGGACCGGCGTTGGGCGAGTTCCTCGTTGTCGACCAGGAGGTCCAACCGCCGCGTCGGAACGTCGACGCGGACCAGGTCGCCGGTGCGCACCAGCGCCAGAGGGCCACCCACGGACGCCTCCGGTGCCACGTGCAGGATGCAGGTGCCGTACCCGGTGCCGCTCATCCGGGCGTCGGAGATCCGCACCATGTCGGTGATGCCGTCGGCGAGCAGCCGTCGCGGCATCGGCACGTTGCCCACCTCCGGGAAGCCGGGGTAGCCGCGCGGTCCGGCGTTCCGCACCACGATCACCGTCTCGGGGGTGACGGCAAGGTCCGGATCGTCGGCGGCGACGACGTAGTCCTCGATCCGGTCGAAGACGAGCGCCGGCCCGGTGTGCGCGAGGAGGTGGGCGGAGGCGGCGGAGACCTTCAGCACAGCCCCGGACGGCGCGAGCGACCCGCGCAGCACCACGGTGCCCGAGCCGGTCGGCTGGAACGGCTCCGCCATGGTGCCGATGACGTCCCGGTTCCAGCACTGGGCGCCGCTGATGTTGTCGGCCACGCTCTTCCCGCTGACGGTGACGTGGTCGAGGTGCAGCAGCCCGGCGATCTCCGCCATCACGGCCGGGACGCCGCCGGCGTAGGCGAAGTCCTCCATGAGGTACGCCCCGGACGGCATCAGGTTGACGAGCATGGGCACGTCGGCGGTGAGGGTGTCGAAGTCCTCCAGGGACAGCGGGACGCCGAGGCGTCCGGCGATCGCGAGCAGGTGGACGACGGCGTTGGTGGAACCGCCGATCGCGGCGTTCACCCGGATCGCGTTCTCGAAGGCGCGTCGGTCCAACACCGAGGACAGCCGTTGGTCCTGCTCGACCATGTCGACAATCCGGCGTCCGGCGGCGTGCGCGAGCGCGTACCTCCGGGAGTCGACCGCCGGCACGGCGGCGGCCCCCGGCAGTTGCACGCCCAGCGCCTCGGTCACGCAGGCCATCGTGGAGGCGGTACCCATGGTCATGCAGTGACCTCGGCTGCGGGACATGCCGACCTCCGCCTCCGCGCAGTCGGCGGCGCTCATCCGGCCGGCCCGCATCTCCTCGGTGAAGCGCCACACGACGGTGCCCGAACCGATGTCCTGACCGCGGAACTTGCCGTTGAGCATCGGGCCGCCGGTCATCATGAGGGTCGGCAGGTCGACGCTCGCCGCGCCCATCAACAGGCCGGGGGTGGTCTTGTCGCAGCCGGAGAGCAGGACGACCGCGTCGAGCGGGTTGGCCCGGACCAGCTCCTCCAGCTCCATCGCCAACAGGTTGCGGTAGAGCATGGTCGTGGGTCGCATGAGGGGCTCACCCAGGCTCATCGCGGGGAACTCCAACGGCAGACCACCGCGCTCCCACACGCCGCGCTTCACCGATTCGGCCAGGTCACGCAGGTGGGCGTTGCAGGGTGTCAGCTCCGACCAGGTGGTGGCGATGCCAATCACCGGGCGACCGTCGAACACGTCGTCCGCGAACCCCTCGTTGCGCATCCAGGAGCGGTGGATGAACCCGTTGCGGCCTTCCGCACCGAACCACTGTCCGCTGCGCAGCGGACGATCCGTCGTCGACATCAGCGCTCCTCCCTGTTCATCCGTGCTTCCCAGCGTCCATCGACGCGACGGGGAATGGCGGTGTACCCGTCCCGCAGTTCCTCGGGCAGGACCCAGTCCGGGGCGTCCTGCCAGGCCAGCGGGCGAAGGAACCGGCGGATCGACGTGGCGCCCACCGAGGTGTGCACGGCGTTGGTCGATGGCCACGGCCCACCGTGGTGCTGTGCCCACGACACGCGGACACCGGTGGGATAGCCGTCGAAGACGATGCGCCCCGCGCGGGCGGCGAGCACGTCGACCAGTCGGCGTACGACAGCGGTGTCGTCGTCCGGACCACGATGGACCGAGCCGGTCAGCGACGGTGGGACGGTCGTCAGCACCGCGTCGAGGTCGGCGACGTCGTGATACCGGACCACGACCATGAGCGGGCCGAAGCACTCGTCGGCGATCTCGGCGGTCAGGCCCGGCAGACCGATCTCCAGCAGCGCCGGCGCGACGGTGAACCCCTCCCCCGGTGCGACGTGGGGCCGCGCCGAGACGCGGGCGCCGGCCCGTTCGAGCGTCGCGGCCCGACTCTCGTACGCGTCCCGGATCCGCTCGTTGAGCAGGACGGCACCGTCCGAGGCGCCGACCCTCGCCCGCAGCCCGTCGACGAGATGGTCACCGTCGCGGTCCGCCGGGATGAACGCCAGTCCGGGCTTGGTGCACAGCTGACCGCCCGAGGCCGTGAAGGAGGCGAACAGCCCCTCGGCGATCTGGTCTGCCCGGTCGGCGGCCGCACCGGGCAGGACGACGATCGGGTTCACGCTGCTCAGTTCGGCGTACAGGGGAATGGGATCGGGTCGTTCGTCGATGGCCGCCTGGATGGCGCGGGCCGCGCTCACGGAGCCCGTCAGTGCGACCGCCCGGATCGCGGGATGCCGTACCAGCGAACGGCCGGGCTGCTCCCCGTACACGATGGTCATGACGCCCTCGGGACCGCCCGCGTCGCGAATGGCCGACTCGATCGCGTCGGCGGACGCGTGTGACGTCAGCGGGTGGGACGGGTGGGCCTTCAGGACCGTGGGGCAACCCGCGGCGAGTGCGGCGGCGGTGTCGCCCCCGGCGACCGAGAAGGCGAACGGGAAGTTGCTGGCCCCGAAGACGGCTACCGGCCCGAGGGGTACGAGCATCCGGCGCAGATCGGGGCCGCGCCCGATCGGTGTGTCGGCGGCGTGGTCGATGGCCGCCTCGACGTACCCGCCGTCGCGCAGCACGTCGCCGAACATCCGGAACTGGAGCGACGCCCGGGTGAGCTCCTGGTCCAGACGCGCGTGGCCCAGCCCGGTCTCCGCCACCGCGGCGGCGACCAGGTCCGCGCGACGGGTCTCCAGGGCGGCGGCCGTCGCGTCCAGCAGCTCCGCCCTGCCGAGTCTCCCCAGGTCGGACAGCCACCGCGCCGCCCGGGCCGCCTGGGCGGTGATCGCCTCCAGCCGGATCTCGTCGGTCTCGACGAGATCCGTCGCGCGGCGTCGACCATCGCGTGGATCGACCGTGCTGACCAGGTTCACAGCAGTCCCCTCTTTGCCAGGTTGCCCATGAGATCGCGGACGCCGAACTGCCACGGCTCGCACTCCTCCGCGTGCCGCACGCGGTTGATGAGGGTGCCGAGCGCCGGGCAGCCGATCCGCACCACGTCGTCGACCTTGTGGGTGAAGCCCTCACCGGGGCGGTCCCGGTCCTCGATGGGCGCGAACATGGTGCCGAGCATCAGCACGGCGCCGTCGGGATACTGGTGGTGCGGGCCGACCAGCTGCCGCACCAGGGCCGCCGGGTCGCGCGACATCCGCGTCATCTCCGAGACCGCCTCCAGGTGGAAGCCGTCCGCGCCGCGGATCGTCAGACCGACCTCGGCTTCGCGCACCCGGTCCAGGCCGAACCGGTCGTCGAACAACCGGATCAGGGGACCGAGGGCGCACGAGGCGTTGTTGTCCTTGGCCAGGGGCAGCAGGAGCGCCGAACGGCCCTCGACGTCGCGCAGGTTCACGTCGTTGCCCAGGGTGGCACCGATGATCCGGCCGCTGGACTGGACGATGAGCGCGACCTCGGGCTCCGGGTTGTTCCAGCTGGACGCCGCGAGCACGCCGACCGGAACGGCGGTGCCGACGGCGGAGAGGACCTGGCCCTTCGTGAAGATCTCCGCGTCCGGCCCGATCCCCACCTCCAGGTACTGACTCCACATGCCCTCGGCGACCAGCAGACCCTTGAGCCGCTCCGCCTCGGCCGACCCCGGCGCCAGGCTGGACAGGTCGGCGCCGATGTCGGCGAGCATCCGGCCACGGAGGTCCGCCGCGAGTGCCAGGTCTCCCCGTGCCCGCTCCTCGATGACGCGTTCGAGCATCGAGACGGGAAAGGTGACGCCGGCCGCCTTGAGCGCCTGGAGGTCGACCGGCGCGAGCAGCCAGGGTCGGGTGCGGTCACGGGTCGCGGCACCGGTGTTGGCCAGTACGTCCTCGAAGCTGGCCACCCGCCGTCCGTCGAGCGCAGCCACCGTCGCGGCGGGATCGGGCAGCTCGCAGATGTCCCGAACGGTCGCGAACCGGGAACTGACGTCGATGACCTCGCCGTCTCGGACCGTCACGGGTGATGGGCCGTCGACGCGGGGATCCCAGATCCGGCCGATGAGGACGCCACGGTCGGCGTCGTCCGGTAACGCCTCGGCGGCGGTCCCGAACCAGTCCGTGCCGGCGGCCCGCCCTCGGGGTTCTGGCACCGTCATGAGCCACTCCCCAGGGATCAATTTGCAACGATCGTAGCGCCATATGCAACGGCGTCAAGGAGTGGTTGCGTATCACATCCACTACATTGCACATGACGCAACGACACGACGGCGCGACAGCCGCGCGAGGGGGAACTGGCCCGTGGCCCAATCGATTCGCCGCGCGATCGACCTCATCCGTCGATCGGCGGAGCGCCCGCTGTCACTCACGGAGGCGGCGGACGTGCTCGGCGTCCACAAGTCCACGGCCCTGCGGATCCTGCGGACGCTGGAGGCCGAACGCTTCGTCCGCCGGACCGGCGCGGGCACCTACGTGCTCGGCAGCGGGCTGATCGAGTTGTCCGAGCTCGCGCTCGGCGCGATGGACCTGCGCCAGCTCGCCGCCGCACCACTACGGGCGCTGCAACGCGAGACCGGCCACACCGTGCACCTGGCCCAGCTGACCGGCAACGAGATCATCTACATCGACAAGGTCGACAGCCCGGCGTTCGACGCCGTCAAGCTGCCCTCGCGGGTAGGCCGGGCGGTGTCGATCCACGCGAGCGCCGTCGGCAAGACGATCCTCGCCTACCTGCCCCCCGAGGAACGCGAGCGCCTGCTCTCGCACGTCGTCCTCGAGAGGTTCACCGCCACCACCGTCGCCGACCACGACTCCCTCGACGCCGAACTCGCCCGCATCCGCGATCGCGGCTGGGCCGCCGACAACGGGGAGCACGACGCGTACGTGATGTGCGTCGCCGCGCCGATCCGGGATTCACGCGGGCAGGTCACCGCCGCCGCCTCGCTCACGGCGATCGAGGTCATCGCGAGCCTGGATCAGCTGAAGAGCAACCTTCCGCTCCTCCTGGACACCGCGAACCGGATCTCGTCCGAGCTCGGCCACACGCCACCGTCCACCGAGAATCCGGACGGCCCGCGGCGGGGTGTCCGGGACTAGGCGGCCCCGACGCCCCGTGCCGCCTCGATGATGGACTCGGCGACCTCGCCGGGCCGGGACACCGCCATCGCGTGGGAGGCGCCGGCGATCTCCCGAACTCCGCGTGCGCCGGCACGTTCGGCCATGAAGCGGTGTACGGCGACCGGGATGTTGCGGTCCGCGTCACCGAGCACGAACCAGCTGGGCAACGACTGCCACGCCGGGGTGTCCGTCGCCAGCGCCTCGCCGAGCGCCTGCTCGGTCGCCGGCCGTTGCGTCCGGGCCATCAACGCCGCCTGGTCGTCGGACACGTCCGCGGCGAACTGCGCGTGGTAGGCGTCCTGGCCGATCGCCACCTCGTTGCCGCCGGTCGACACCGGATAGGAGACCAGGGTGTCGGCGAGCGTGCTGCCCGGGAACTTGCCGGACAGCGCCAGCGCGGACTCACCTGTCTGCGGGGCGAACGCGTTCACGTAGACCAGGCCACGCACCGTCGGGTCACCCGCCGCCGCCTCCGTGATGACCATGCCGCCGTACGAGTGAGCGACGAGCAGGACGGGACCGCCGATCCCCCGCACCACGTCGCGCAGGTACGCGGCGTCGCCCGCGACGCTGCGCAGCGGGTTGGCGGCGGCCACCACGGAGTAGGCGGGGCCGAGCCGCTCGATCACACCGTTCCAACTCGCCGACTCGGCGAACGCGCCGTGCACGAGGACAACGGTGAGCTGTTGGTCTGACACGGCCATCCGCTCCTTGGCCTCCGGGACGGGTCGCGTGCGCAGCCCGTCCGTCTGCGTGGGCGCGGCTGATTACCCGCCGTACGACCGGGAAACGTCGAACCGTCGGCAGACTTCGACGCCTGGGGCTCAGACGGGGTCGGCGCGGCCGAGTCGCCAGTAGCCCATGAAGGCCACCGCCCGGCGATCGAGGCCACGCTCGACGACGAGATGTCGACGCAGGGTCCGGATGACGCCCGCCTCCCCCGCCAGCCACGCGTACAGCCGCGACGGGGACACCTCCTCGGGCACCTCCCAGAGGATCTCGCTGTCCACGTCCACGTCACTGATGGGCTGGGCGGGCACCGGCGTTCCACCGGCCAGCAGCTCGCCCGCCGCGGCCGCCACGGCCGGCACCAGTCGACAGCCGTGCGCGCCCTCGCCCCGGGGCAGCCACCGCACCTCGATCCCGGGGGGCGCCGCCAGCGGCAACACGTCGCCGGCGTCGGGCACCTCCAGCAGGACCATGCCGTACGCGTCGAGGGGCAGGCGTTCACAGATGCCGCTGATCGCCGGGACGGCCGTCTCGTCACCGGCCAGCAGCAGGGCTCCGGTCGACGGGGGGCGGAACTCGACCCCGCCGTGGTCACCGTCGTAGCCGGCGTCCGGCCCGAGCAGGGCGATCTCGTCGCCGGGGCGCACCCGCCGCGCCCAGCGGGTGGCTGGGCCGCCGTCGCCGTGCAGGACAAGGTCGACGTCGACCTCGGACGCGTGCGGGCGAACCGCGCGGACAGTGTAGGTACGCACCGGGTTGCGCTCGTGCTCCGGCAGGGCTCGCCACTTCGCGTACCAGTCCGGCCCCTCGGGCAGGTGCACCCCGCGCTGGCCGGGCAGCGGCAGGGCCAGCTTGATCCGCTGGTCGTAGCCGTTGTCGGCGAATCGGATGAGGTCGGGCCCGGTGAAGGTCACCCGCGTGAAGGAGGGACTGAGCTGGCGTACCGCCCGGACCTCGACGGCGAACAGACGCCACGGGGCGATGGGCAGGGTCTCGGTCATGCTGCCTCTCGGGTCGACGAGCACGCGGGCCAGGTGCGGCGCCACCAGACCGACGAAGCCGATCACGCCGACGGCGCAGACCCGATAGAGGTTAGGCTAACCTAACCAGCACGGACGCTGTCAAGGCGGGTACGCGGCACGCGGCACCGTGAACACGGAAAGGCCGGCGGGACGTCGACAGTCGCGACGTCCCGCCGGCCCGCACCCGGCTCGTCAGCTCCAGGGCAGCGAGAAGTCCTCGGTCGGCGACGTGTCCGTCGCGCCGTCCGTGCTCGCGTGGAAGCCCATGCCGCGTGCGGCGAAGACCCGCCAGATGTCCCGCTGCCCCCGGCCGTGGTTGACGACCCGGTCGGCCAGCAGGATCGCGTCACGCATGTCGAGATAGGACGGATCCGCGGGCGAGAGTTCCATCGCCCGGGTGATCAGCGAGCGGGCCGTGTGGCTGCCGATCGCGCCACGCAGGTCCCAGAGTGTCTGCGCCCAGATCTCGCCGTCGGCGTGGATCTCCGGTTCGGTGGTCCTCGGCACGGTCCGCGAATTGCGAATCTTGCCGTAGTCACCATACGTGTAACCGCCGACGCCGGCGGCGGGGTTGCCGGCACAGATCGCCTCGGCGCTGTGCACCGGACAGTCGATCGCCTCACTACGCACCGAGCGGCCGGCCAGGATGTAGTCGCCCTCGCGGACGTCACCGTCGACGGCGTCGTCGCGCTCGAGACCGCTGTCGACCAGATAGTCCAGGCCGAACCAGTCGCTCCAGGCCTCGTACATCGCCAGCGCCTGCGCGCTGATCAGCGTGGAGTTGCCGTTGGCGTCGACCACCAGGCGATCGGACAGGCCATGGGTGTACTCGTGGAAGACGATGTCCGCCGTGTCACCGGAGTTGCCGGCGAGCACACTGGCGGACTTGAGGAACAGGTACATCTGCATGCGCGGCGCCATGCCGTCCGGCGGCGTCGTCATGTTGGCGTTGTTGGCGTGGCGGTCGTCCGGCAGGCCGTTCGCCGTGTCGACGCCGTCCATCGACTCGGCGACGACCGCGTCGCCGTCGACGGCCTCGAAGTTGCCGGCCGCCCGGGTGAACCCGATCGGGCTGGCGGCGAGATGGTCGTGCCAGGTCCCCAGGTAGGAGAACAGTTGCGCGGCGTTCTGCTCCCGGTTGCTCTGCCAGGAGTACGGCACCGCCGGATCCCACGAGCATTGCCGCTGCGCGGAACACGGGGCGCCGACCTGGCCCGAGAAGTCGGTGAACGGGAAGTCGAAGCTGCGCCGGGCGTCCGGGAGGATCTCCTCCGACGGCTGCGCCACGTTGTCGGCGTTGACGTCGGAGTAGACGTGCCCGACGTTGCCCGCCAAGGTCCCCGCGTTCGGCGGCAACCACCTGTTCAGGTTGACCGTGTGCTGCCTGCCGCCGACCGGGGCACCCGGATAGTTCTCCCACGTCGTCGCGTGGTGGTTGGCGACCAGGTTCCGCCGGAAGAGGACCGCGCCGTCGGCGGCGTCCACCACGCTGAACTGGCCCTGGTCCATGGCGATCACCTCCCACGCCAACCTCGGGCCCGCCTGGGTGTTAAAGACGACCTGGCGGGCCCGGCCACCGTCGGAGAACGTCGCGGACGTCGAGCTTCCGGAGCGTACGGAGTGGTTGTCCGCCTGGAAAGGAGCCCTCAGGACGCTTCGCGGACACGCAGGTCGGCCAGCCACACGTCGGCCAGGTCGCTGAGCGGGACGCCGAGCACCTCGCTGAGGCAGACGACGGTGCCGAACGCGGGTGCCGGGAGCCGACCTACTTCGATCTTGCGCAGCGTCTCCGGTGAGATGCCGGCCGCCAGGGCCACCTCGACGGGGCTGCGGCTGCCGCGCGCGACCCGAAGCGCCGCTCCGAGGCGTTGCCCCGCGGCGATCTGTTCGGGTGTGAGCGGTGGGCGGACCATGTGAGCAGGATAGATCCGCCCTCGCGGACCGGCAATGCCAACCCGCCGGCAACCCCGAACAGTGTGGTATAAATATACCGCAACGGCGAGGGAGGGTTGATCATGATCGAACTGAAGTCCATCGAGGAGATCGCTCGGATGGCCGTGACCGGCCAGTTCGTCGGCGAGTTGCTGGCGGAGCTGCGCGCCGTCGCCGCCGTCGGGGTCAACCTGATGGACCTCGAACACCACGCCCGCCGACGGATCAAGGAGCGCGGAGCCGAGTCCTGCTACTGGGACTACACGCCGTCGTTCGGCCGTGGACCGTTCCGCAACGTCCTGTGCCTCTCGGTGAACGACGCCGTGCTGCACGGCCTGCCGCACCGGTACGCCCTGCGCGACGGCGACCTGCTGAGCATCGACATGGCGGTCGGGATCGACGGCTGGGTCGCCGACTCCGCGCTGTCCGTCATCGTCGGCACCCCCGCCCCGGAGGACCTGAAGCTGATCGAGGCCACCGAGGTCGCGCTGGAGGCCGGGATCGCCGCCGCACGACCGGGCAA
The DNA here is from genome assembly GCF_029626045.1 of Micromonospora sp. WMMD710. NCBI lineage: Bacteria > Bacillati > Actinomycetota > Actinomycetes > Micromonosporales > Micromonosporaceae > Micromonospora > Micromonospora sp. WMMD710. The sequence goes on from NZ_JARUBD010000001.1 coordinate 3,206,349, forward strand.
TCAGCTCGGTGACGTCTCCGCCGCCATCGGCGAGGTCGCCCGCCGCTACGGCTACCGGGTCAACAACGAGTTCGGCGGGCACGGCATCGGCCGGACCATGCACGAGGCCCCGCACGTGTCCAACGACGGCCGGCCCGGCCGGGGCATGAAGCTCAAGCCCGGCCTGGCGCTCGCGATCGAGCCGTGGCTCTGCCGCAGCACCGACAAGATCAAATACGATGCGGACGGGTGGACGATCCGATCCGCGGACGGCTCGCGGACGGCCCACTCCGAGCACACCGTCGCGGTGACCGCCGACGGCCCGCAGGTGCTGACCCGCCGGCCCGGGCACGACACCAGGCCGGGCGATCGCAGTGGACAGTCCGCCACAGCGTCCTGACCGGCGGACACGCCCAATGTCGTGGCGTCAGGCCCGCTGTACCGTCCGCTGCCGGCGGCGCGCTCCTGACGGCGGCGGCGACCCCGAATCTCGATGGCGGTGCCGGCGCGGCCGGTGCGATGATCGACATCTGGGTCGCTGGCTCGACTGGCTAGAGCATTCGACCACTCGTGACCTGACACCGGCCGCACTCCGCCGTCGGAGCAGAATGTCGCGGCGGCTGTCGATCTGCCGCCGTCCAGGCTCGTCGTAATGTAGAGGCCCACCACCGAGGGGCCGGCAGACGATGGGATATGAGACATGGCCAAGTACATGGTCCTCATCTACGGCGACGCTCAGCAGTGGGACGCCATGACCGACGAGCAGTGGAAGGCCCACGACGCCGCCCACGCGGCGTTCGCGGCCAAGGCCGGCTCGCAGATCATCGACGGGCAGCAGCTGGAGCTGGCGCCCACGGCCACCTCGCTGCGGCTGGGCGCACTCGGCCAGGTCACGACGACGGACGGGCCGTTTCTGGAGACCAAGGAAGCACTCGGCGGCTACTACCTGCTCGAGGCGGCCGATCTTGACGAGGTCCTGTCGTTGGCGACGCTGCTTCCCGAGGTGCATGCGTCGCACAGCGGCGTGGAGATCCGTCCGGTGGTCGACCACGGATGAACGATGAGGTCGTCGCGGCGGTCGCCCGGGCGCACCGCCGCGACTGGGCCCAGGTGTTCAGCACCACCGCCCATCTGACCCGAGACCTTGACCTCGCCGAGGAGTGCACCCAGGACGCGTTCGCACAGGCCCTGGAGACCTGGGCGGAGACCGGCATCCCCGACCGGCCGGGCGCCTGGCTCACCACCATCGCGCGCAACCGGGCCCGGGACGTGCTGCGCCGTGAGTCGGTGTTCCGGCGCAAGATGCCGCTGCTCGTCGCGGACGATACGGTGCCCGGCCCGGAGGACGGCCTCGTCGACGATCGACTACGACTCATCTTCACCTGCTCCCACCCCGCGTTGTCCAGGGAGACGCAGGTCGCGCTGACCCTGCGCCTGGTGTGTGGGCTGTCCACGCCCGAGGTGGCGCGCGCGTTCCTGGTGCAGCCGGCCACCATGGCCGCCCGGATCACCCGGGCCAAGAAGAAGATCGCCGCGGCACGGATCCCCTACCGGGTGCCGGGCCCGGACCAACTCGAGGAGCGGGTCGGCGCGGTACTCGACGTCGTCCATCTCATCTTCACCACCGGCCACACCGCACCGATCGGCGCGCACCTGGTCCGCCAGGACATGGTCGACAGCGCGATCAGTCTGGCCCGCATGCTGCACCTGCTCATGCCGACCGACGCCGAGATCAGCGCCCTGCTGGCGCTGCTCCTCCTCAACGCGTCACGTCAGGCCACCCGGATGTCCGCCGACGGGCGCCTCGTGCTCCTGTCCGAGCAGGACCGCTCACGCTGGGACAGGCAGCTCATCGTCGAGGGCAGGCGTTGCTGACCGACGCGCTGCGCCGACGGCCACCGACGCGGTACGCCCTGGAGGCCGCGATAGCCGCGGTGCACGCCGAGGCGCCGACCTGGCAGGACACCGACTGGTCCGAGATCATCGGGCTCTACGACGCCCTGTTCCGGCTGTGGCCCTCACCCGTGGTCGACCTCAACCGTGCCGTCGCCATCGGGCTGCGCGACGGCCCCCGCGCCGGGCTCGACGCGCTGACACCCTTGCTCGACGATCCGGCCCTGGCCACGTACGGCTATCTCAGCGCCGCCCGGGGCGACTTCCTGCGCCAGTTGAGGCAGTGGCCGCAGGCCGTGACGGCCTACGAGGAGGCCCTGACCCTCACCGACAACGACGTCGAACGTGCCTTCCTCAGCGAGCGGTTGACGGACGTGCGGCGGCACCTGCGCTGATCGCCCACTGGTCGTTCGCGCGGGTGGCGCCGGCCGGGCCGTCTCGGGTGCGTCAGAGGGTGATGACGACCTTCGCCCGCGCGTGCTCGCCTTCGAGGTAGCGGATGGCCTCGGGGACCTCGTGGAGTGGATAGGTACGGTCGATGACCGGTGTGAGGCGGCCGGCCTCGACGTGGGCGCGGAGCGTGTCGAGGTGGTGCCGGTCGGGTGCGGTCGTGAGCGTGACGATGCGGTGTCGGACCAGTGGCGCCAGCAGCCGTCCGCGCGCGATGAGCCAGACCGGTCCGATGAGGCTGCCCCCGCGGTACACGCCGCCGCCGGAGAGCACCAGCGTCCCGGTCGGTGTCAGCGCCCGCCGCAGCTCGCCGAGGGTGCGGTTGCCGACCAGGTCGAACACGACGTCGTGGCGGCGCGTGCCGTCGGCGAAGTCGTCCCGGGTGTAGTCGACGATGTGGTCGGCACCGAGGGAGCGGACCAGGTCGACGTTGCGACCGCTGCACACCCCCGTCACGGTCGCCCCGAACGCCTTGGCCAGTTGCACCGCGAGGGTGCCGACCCCGCCGGAGGCGCCGTTGATGAGGACGGAGTGGCCGGGCCCGACCCGCCCGACGTCGCGCAGCCCCAGCAGCGCGGTGACGCCCGCCAGGGGCAGGGCCGCCGCCTGGTGCGGCGTCAGGTTCGCCGGCATCGCCGCGACCAGGGCCTCGGGTACGCACACGTACTCGGCGAACGCGCCGTTGGCGTCGCCCAGGTCGCCGAAGACGGCGTCGCCCGGACGTACCTCTCGGACCTGGGCGCCGACGGCCTCGACCCGGCCGGCGAAGTCGCGGCCGCGGATGCGGGCCCGGGGACGTGACCGGCCCATCGCCAACCGTGCCATCCGGGGATCACCTCGCATGGCATGCCAGTCGTACGCGTTGAGGGCCGCGGCCTCCACCCGGACGAGCACCTCGTCGGGTGCCGGCACGGGGGTGGGGACGTCGGCGAGCGCGAGCGTTTCGGGTGGGCCGTACCGGTCCTGGACGATCGCCTTCATGGTCCCTCCTCAGGGGTGTACGCCGTACACCAACGGTAGGTGTACGCCGTACACCTGTCAAGGCGGTTATGGTTCAACGACCGCCGGACAAGACGAGGACGACATGGCTGAGCAGGCTGGGACGCTGCGCCGGACGCCCCTGAGCAGGGACCGCATCCTGCGTGCCGCCGTCGCGCTCGCCGACGAGACGGGGATCGAATCCCTCAGCATGCGCAACCTCGCCCAGGATCTGGGCGTCGTGCCGATGGCCCTCTACAAGCACGTGGCCAACAAGGACGAACTGCTCGACGGCATGATCGACGTCGTCGTCGGCCAGATCGACGCGCCCGAGCCGGACGCCCACTGGAAGGACGCGATTCGTCGACGCGTCCTCTCGGCGCGCGAGGCGCTACGCCGGCACCCCTGGGCACCGCTCGCGATCGAGTCCCGGACGATGGCGACCCCGGCCGTCCTCGCCTACCTCGACTCGGTCGTCGGGACCTTCCAGGCCGGGGGATTCTCCGCGGACCTCGCCCACCACGTGATGCACACGATGGGCAGCCGGATCCTGGGCTTCAGTCAGGAGTTGTTCGACGCCTCCCGCCGCGCCGGACGGTCCGGCACCACCAATCCCGAACCGCCGGCCGCACTGCCACCGGAATTCGCCGCCCGGTTTCCCCACCTGGCGGAGATCGCCAGGGCGGCCGCCCACGACGACCAGTCGGTCGTCGGGCCGGGCTGCGATGACCAGTTCGAGTTCGAGTTCGCACTGGACCTGCTACTCGACGGCATCGAACGGCTGCACCAGCAGGGCTGGACATCGGCGCACCGACACCGGTGAGCGATCGGCAGGCAGCCGCTGACCGCGATCCGTCCACCCGGACAGACGGAGGAGGCTGGGCCCGTGCGTCTGCACGCGGTGCCGGCAGCAACGTGGGTACGTGGCTGCCGGCCCCGACGATTCCCTCAGTGCGAGGTCAGTTGGTGATCACCGGCCAGGCGTACGCGAGCAGGGCGCAGGCGGCACCCAGAAGCGCGAGTGACACACCACGGGTGGGCAGTGGCAGGGCGGCGAGCACGATCAGAATGACGGCGATGACGTAGAGAAATGCCTGAACCGACATGGGGCTCTCCTTGTTCACGGGGTTGATGGCGGTTGACCCTGTCCATCGGGGTGCTCCCGTCGGGACGTGGTCGCCGCTGCCTGCCAATGCCCCCTCGACGGCCGGCCCAATCAGCAGCCGATCCGGCTGGCCCCGAGCGCGACGTCGTCGTACCAGAGAGTGTCGGCCCCGCCGCCGTAGCTCTCCCAGCCCAGCTTCAGGTCCGTGAGCTGCGGCCGCCAGGTGCGGTTGTACCACTGGCCGTCGATGTCGTGCGTCGGTACACCGTCCGCGGTCAGCCCGGTGACGGCGGTGCCGTCCAACCAGGTACGGAGCTGGCCGGCCGCACCGTCCACCAGAAACTCCACGCACGCCCACCGGTTGGTGGGCAGTGACACGCTCTGCGCCACCCCGGCCGGGCTCTGCTCGGGCAGGGTCGCGTCGTCGGAGGCGCGGTTCCACTGCAGGGCACCGTTCTGACCGCCCAACCGCAGATCCTTGTCGCCGTCGGCCGCGTCGACCATGGCCATCATCGTGGTGTGCTCGGTGGGCTGGGCGGTGGTGTGCCGTACCCAGATCCGGCCGTACCGGACACTGCCCACGCCGCCGAGGTTCTTCGTGGACCTGATGAAGACGTGATTGCAGTACCCGGCCGCGCCGTTGATCCGGACCGCCCGACTACCGCTGTGCGTGGTGGTCGTGTCGATGGTGGCCGTGCCGGCGCCGGAGCAGTCCGGGTTGACCACGGCCCAGTCGCCGGACGGCGTCGAGCCGGTCTGGGTCTCGAACCCGTCGCAGAGCACCGCCCCGGCACAGCCGACCGGTGGTTCGCTGGTCGGCGGGGTCGTCGTCGGTGGCGCGCTCGTCGGCGGGGTCGTCGTGGGTGGCACGGTGGTGGGCGGCGCCGTTGTCGGGGTTGGCCCGGCACCGTTGCACGGTACGTCGTTCAGGCTGAACCCGGTCGGCGCGCCGCCGCTGGAGCCGAACGTGCCCTGCACGCCGAACTCGGTGGAGCCGCCGGCCGCGATGCTGCCGTTGTACGACATGTTGCGGGCGGTCACCGTCGATCCGGACTGGCTGACCGTGGCGTTCCAGCCGTTCGTGACGCGCTCGTCTCCCGCGTACGTCCAGGTGACGGTCCAGCTGGAGACGGCGGTGTCGCCGGGTGAGACCTTGACGGCGGCGGTGAACCCGCCGGGCCACTGGTTGGGCGTGTAGTCGACCCGGCAGCCCTGGGCGGCCGTGGCCGGGCTGGTCAGCAGGGCCGTTCCGGTCACGGTACCGGCGGCGGCCAGCGCGGCGACGACCGCCAGGGTCGGGGCGGGGCGGGCGCGGAGAATCGTCATGAGAGGTCCTTCTGTCATCGAGCGGGACGGTGGCGGCGCGGCGGCGCGTCCTGGACGGACGCGGCGCGACAACGCGCCCGGGGTGTAGCGCGACAACGCGCCCTGGTGCGGCGCGGCGGCGCGCCACGGCGGCTGGTCGGTGCGTACGACCGATGTGTGCCCGGCTCGGGGTGGACCTGTCAGTCGCCGACGGCCCGGTCACCCGGACCCCGGCGGCGCCCAACCTCAATCTATTGACGAATGCCTATCTAATCAAGCGCCGGCGTCCCCCACGACGATCACCAGGTGAGCGACGCGCCTCAGGCGCCGGCTTGACCGGCCGCCCTGGCGGCCAGCTCGATGTGCGCGCGCCTGGCTTGCCAGAAGGCCGCGTCGCGCTGGGCCTCGGTGTCCCAGCCCGCCACCCCGATCGAGCCGTCGAGTTGTTCGCGCAGGATGTCCGCGTGTCCGGCGTGCCGGCTCGTCTCGGTGAGCAGGTGGGCCAGGATGGTGAACAGCGTGACCTGCGGACGCGGCCACCACGGCACGTACCCGGGTGCGTCGACGGCCAGGGCGGTGATCGTCGCGTCCGAGTGCTGCCACACGCGCCGGTAACGGTCGACGACGTCCTCGCGCGTCTCGCGCTCGGTCGCCCACATGTCGCTGCCCTGCGCCTCGGCGTCGTCCCAGCGGGCCAGCGGTTCGGGGAACGGCCGCCCGAAGACCTCACCGAAGTACCTGGCCTCCCACGCCGACAGGTGCTTCACCAGGCCGAGAAGGTTGGTGCCGGTCGTGGTCAGGGGCGGCGGATGTCGTACTCGCCGAGCCCGTCGAGCTTCCACAGAATCGCCTCGCGCAACTCCCGCAGCTCGCCGTGCAGGTACGTCTTCGCGACCTCATCGATCATGGGCCATGAGCCTGCCACGAGTCCACTCGCCGTCCCGGGACTGTCACGCGCGACCGACCGCACCATCGGCGCGGCTCACGCCCTGTTCGTTGACAACATCACTCGTGCCCCAATACGCTTAACATGTTGGTTAAATGAGGGGGCTTCCGATGGCTGGCACCGACCAGCTCAGCGCCGTGTTCTCGGCGCTCGCCGACCCGACCAGACGGGCGATCATCGCCGAGCTGGCCGAACGCGACGCCACGGTCACCGAGCTCACCGCTCCGCTGTCCATCTCGATGCCGGCGGTGTCACGGCACCTCAAGGTGCTCGAGCGCGCCGCGCTCATCTCGCGGTCCCGGTCGGGCAAGTGGCGCGCGAGCCGCCTCGAGGCTGCCCCGTTGCGCGAGGCGGCCGACTGGATCGAGCGCTACCGGCGGTTCTGGGACTCGTCCCTCACCCGCCTCGATGCCCACCTCGCCGCGGTGCAGGCCGCCGGACGGGCATCGGACCGGATGGTCGACGATCCCAGGGAGCTCGAATGACAGCGGAAACTGCGCAGCTCGTGATCTCGCGTGTGTTCGACGCGCCGCGGGAGCTCGTCTACCGAGCCTTCACCGACCCCGACCACCTGGCGGCGTGGTGGGGCCCCGTCGGCAACTCACTGCCGCGCGACGAGATCGAGTTCGACGTACGCCCCGGCGGCTATCAACGGTGGACGGAGGTCAACGCCGCCGACCCCGGCCTTCGCGTGCGCATCCACGTCGACCTCACCGACGTCGCCGACGGTGAACTGCTCGCAGGCGTCATGCATGTCGGTGGTCGGCTGCAGGATGGCATCGAGCCGTTCGAGACGAGGCTGCGGCTCGAGTTCCACGACGAGGCGGACGGACGGACGCGACTGGTGATCCGCCAGTGGCTCCCCGACCATCTGGCGCACCCCAGCGAGGAGGGTTGGCGCCAGGCGTTCACCAAGCTGGACGCAACGCTGACAGAGGTCCAGGCACGCAGCTGATCACCGAGAGGGAGAGGCATGGCCAACCTGATCTACGTGACGAACATGTCGCTTGACGGCTACATCGAGGACGAACGCGGCGCGTTCGCCTGGATGCCGATGGACGACGAGGTGTTTGTGCTCTGCACCGACCTCCTTCGGCCGGTGGGCACGTTTCTCTACGGGCGGCGACTCTACGAGGCGATGGCCGTCTGGGAGACCGACGCAGCTCTGGCCGCGCAGTCCGACCTCATGGCCGACTTCGCGAGCACCTGGCAGGCGGCGAGCAAGGTCGTGTACTCCACGACCCTCAGCGCGGTGTCAACCGCCGACACCCGACTCGAACGCCGCTTCGACCCCGCCGCGGTCAAGGAATTGAAGGCCACGGCCAGCAGCGATCTCACCGTGGGAGGTGCGGACCTCGCGACGCAGGCATTCACGGCCGGGCTGGTCGACGAGTGCCACCTGCTCGTCTGGCCCGTGGTCGTCGGCGGCGGCAAGCCTGGGCTGCCCACCGGCACGCGCACCGACCTTGAGCTTCTCGCAGAGCGCCGATTCCGCAACGGCGTCGTACACCTCCACTACCGCGTTCTCGACAGTGCACGACAGCCCACGGCATAGACAGCGTGTGCGCGAGGCCCTGCGGAACGACGCCGACCAGGTGGGGACGAGGAGGCGGCGCTGGTGCGACAGGACATCGCCCGCGCGGTCCACGACGCGCGGTGAGACGGATGCCGCTCCACGTGAACGGCTGGCACCACGGCTCGTGTCGGCATGATCCGCCTTCCTGCGGCGGGCGGTAGCGTCTCGCCCGCCGGGGGAAGGTGTCTATCCCTCGGCAGTGGATCGACTGTGCACCACCAGCTCATCGATCTCCAACCGGCCGACGCGCAGCTCCCGCACCACCGCCCGGCGGATAGCCAGCCGCCCGATGGCCAGCGCCCCGACGGCCACAGCCCCGACGGCGAGCGCCCCCAGGGCGAGGGAGCCGAGCGACGCCGCCCCCACAGCCCGCGCGCCCGTCGCCACCGCGCCGTTGGCGCGCGTCCCGCTCAACCGCATCCGACGTACCTCTCGCATCATCACCCCATTGTCCGCGTACCGGCGGCTGCGGCGGCGCGCGCGACGCGCACCGGCAGCGCTACGGCGCCGACCTGGACCTGCCCGCGTACAACTTCACCGCCGCCGACCTCGGGGCGCGGCGCGCCGACCGGGACCCGGCGATGGCCTGGGCGGCGCGGGCACTGCTCGCGTCGATCCTGCTGCTGGTGCTGCTCGGCCTCTACGGGCGCGGGTTCGGCGCGGCCGCCGCGCGCGGGTTGCTGCTCGGCGCGCTCCGGCCGTGGCGGGTCGCCGCGCTGCCGGTGCCCGTGACGCGAGCGGACCGGGTGCTGGTGTGGCTGGTCCCGGCCGTGCTGCTGGTGGCGAGTCGGCTCGTGTTGACCTGGTTCGCCGCGCCGGCGCACCTGCTGGTCACCCTGGGTGGGTGGGCGATGTTCGCCCTCGTCGTACGCCTCGTCGTCGGCCGCCGGGATCCGTTCCACCTCTGGGCCGTCATCGGCGGCGTCGCGCTGCTGCGCAGCGTGCTGCTGCTGGCGGCGCTCGCCGGGCGCGGGCCGGGCGGTTACTGGTTCGCCTTCTGGACCGCGCCGGGTCTGCGCGCGGCCTACGTCACCGTGGCGTTCGCGGCGTTCTGCTGGCTGTTCGTGGTCGTCGCCGTGGTCCTGCGGGACCGGTACGGTCTGCGGCGCGCAAGCGCCGTCGGGCTGACCCTCACCGCCGTGGGTGTGCCCCTCGGCGTGCTGTCCGCCCTGGTCTCAATTGTGGGCCTGGAACGCGCGCTGACGGTGTGGAATACCAGCTCGCGCTGCTGCCCTGGGGCCTGTCCCGCATCCTCGGCATCACCGTCCACCTCGGCATCCCCGCTCAACTCCCCGCGTACGCCGCCGCGGCCGGGATCGCCGTGGCCGCAGCCGGCCTGCTCCTGTCGCTCGGCCGCCACCGGCAATCCGCCTGACCGCCCGATCCCCGGCACCCCTGACCTTCGACGGCCCACCCGATGACCGGAGCCGCGCGGACCCGTGACGAGATCTCCGAGGCCGGGCAGCCGTGCGTCGCCACGAGGTAGGCGGCACCGCATGAGCATCAGTGAATTCGGTCCCGGCCGAGGAAGCACGACAGCAGTTGCCTGAACTCGTGCGGGTGCTCGATCGCCGGCACGTGCCCGCACCGGCCGAACACGTGGAGACGGACATCGGCCAGGTGTTCGAGCAGGGGCTGGGCTGCCGTGCCGAGTGGGGTGACGCGGTCCTCGGCGCCGTGCACGAGCAGCACGGGCGTGCGGACGGCGGCCAGCGTCCGCGCCGAGAGGGTGAGCTCCTCGACCCATCGTGCCCTGGGTGGAGGGAACAACGACGCGTAGGTGGCCGCCCCCGCTCGCATCGCGGCTGCCCGGGCGTCGACGGCCGGATCGGTCACGAGCGCCTGGTCGAAGACGAGGCGACTCAACATGTCTCGGGCCCCGTGCGAGCCGGCGGGGGCGGCCCAGACCGCGTCGAGCGCGGCGGACAGCGGCGCCCCGGGGGCGCCCATCGTGGAGACCGCCACGACACGGGTGACCTGCCGGGGGCACGCGGCCGCCAACGCCAGCGCCACGGCACCGCCCATGGAGTGACCCACCACGGCGTAGGACCCGATACCGAGAGCGTCCATCAGGCCCGCGGCCTGCTCCGTCCACAGCCGGAGCCCGCCCCTGGAGCCCGCCGGGAGGGGGGTACGGCCGAACCCGGCCTGGTCCGGAGCCACCAGGTGCCAGGACGGGCCCAGCGCCTGCGCCGTCGTTGCCCAGGCGCCGGACCCGGTCGTGCCGGGTCCGGAGCCGTGCAGCATCAGCACCGCAGGACCGGTGCCGCTCTCCAGGACGTGGACGGGAGAGCCGTCGACGGTGACGGTCCGACGTGCCGTCACCGGGGCAGGTCGGGTGTGCTCATGCCGCTGCGGGGTCGATGGACTTGGAGAAGACGTCCATCATCGCCCGGCCGAACTGCGGCATGTCGGGCCATCCCCGGCAGGAGACGAGGTTGCCGTCCACGACGTCGGGCGCGTCGATGACCGTCGCGCCCGCGTTCTCCATGTCACCGGTGATGGGGGGAAAGCACGCCGTCTTGCGGCCCTTCAGCAGCCCGTACACCGCCGGTACCTGTGCGCCGTGGCAGACCAGCGCGATGGGGAGGTTGCGCGCGAAGAAGTGCTCGGTGATGCGCCTGACGTCGGCGTCGACCCGGATCCATTCGGGGGCACGGCCCCCGGGGATGATGAGAGCGTCGTAGCGCTCCACGTCGACCTCGGCCCACGGCACGTCGACCGGCAACTTCCGGCCGTTCTTCTCCACGTAGGCATCGGAGTTGGGGTCGAACTCGTGGATGACCAGTTGCACGTCACGCAACGTCCGTGACGAGACGTCGACGTCCCAGCCGCCCTCCTGCACGCGATAGTAGGGATACATGGTGTCGAGTTCCTCGGCGGCGTCGCCGGTCAGGAGCAGCGCTCTGGGCACCTGCTTCTCCTCGCATCTGGGACGGGTGAGGTAGATCCAATCCGATCCGATCCGGGTAGGGGTTAGCATTCCTCGGCCCCGCTCGCCCGTCAAGCCTCCACCGCCATCCCACCCGCGTCCCTGGCCTCGTCGAACAATCGCCGGAAACGCTCGCCGGACCGCAGGATGTGCCGACGCATCGCGTAGGCGGCGGCGTCGGGGTCGCGCGCGGCGATGGCGGCCACGACGTCCTCGTGCTCGGCCATGGCCAGGTGAGTGACCTGCGTGTCGTGGTGAAGCCGGAAGAGGTGCACGTGACTGTGCAGGCGAGCGAGCGCCTCACGGATGACCTGGTTCTCCGCGCTCAGCGCGACGAGATCGTGGAAAGCGGCGTCGCGCAGCCCGAAGGCGCCATAGGCCGTGGGGCCGTCGCCCCCCTCCAGTTCCGCCATCTCCTCCAGCATCCGTCGCAGGCCGGCCACCTGCTCAGAGGATGCGCGCTCGGCGGATCGGCGCGCCGCCGCCGGCTCAAGGAGCAGGCGAACCTCGAGCATGTCCTCGAATCGGTGACGGGTTATCTGGGGAGGAATGCGGTAGCCGGCGTGCGGCACCCGCACGACCAGACCCTCGGCCTCCATGCGGTTCAGAGCGTCCCGGATCGGCGTCTGCGAGACCCCCAGCTCGCGCGCCAGGACGTCGATCGTGACGCGGGAGCCAGGCTCGATCCGTAGCGACATCAGCTGTCCGAGCAGCGCGTCGTACACCTCGTCGGCAAGCCGGCCGCCGGATCTTCCCGGCGGCGTCTTGCCCGTCACGGCCCTGCGGCCCCGCGCGATCATCGCTTCGTCGTCCATCGTGACGTGAGGTCCTTTCTTGCGCCTTCGGGAACCTGTTGACATCGGTCACAACGCTGCGACATGCTGGCGCCCCACCGGATCGTATAGGAAAAGTGACGGACGCCCGCCGTCCGGCACCATCGCGGAACCGCCCGCGATCACTGCACTCCGATCGACGGCATGAGGACCGAGTACATCGCGGCGTACTCGGGACGGTGATCCGCGGGCCGGCCCCGCGACAGCCCGGCAACACGCCTGAACATCCCAGCACCTGCTCGGCGAAGCACATAGCGAGGCTCTAGAAGTCCCCATCCAGAAGGCAGGCGAGAAGATGCGGTATCCGAAGCGAAGAGGACGATCGTCCGTTCCCGGTCGCAAGGTACGGCTGGCGACGGCGGCCGTGCTGCTGGTGGCCACGACCGTGGCGGCGTGCGGCGATGGCAAGGACGACGGCACCAAGGCGAGCGCCCCCAAGGCGCCGGCGACCATCCCGGAACTCACCAAGGACCCGTTGACCCTCAGCTTCATCTGGTTCGACTGGCCCCCCGCCCACGCACTGGAAGCCTTCGCGAACGCGGAGTACAAGAAGGAGCGCCCGAGCGCGACCATCAAGGTCAACACCGTGCCGAACGCCAACTGGCACGATGCCATGTTCACGCAGTTCGCCGCGCGCAAGACCGACTTCGACATCGCGATCCTCGACTCGCAACACATCGGCGAGGCCGTGACGAACGGCAACATCCTCGACATCACCGACTTCGTCAAGAACAACATCGACGTCACGGCCTACAACCCGTACCTCCTGGCGGCCTACGGCCAGTTCCCCCAGGCGGAGACCGGCAAACGCGACGAAAACGCCAGCCTGTACGGGCTGCCGCTGCTCGGCGACACCTGGACGATGATCTACCGCAAGGACCTGATCGGCGACAAGGCACCGCAGACCTGGGACGAGATGATCTCGGTCGCGCAGAAGTGTCAGGCGGAGCACCCCGGCGTCAGCGGGCTGGCCTTCCACCAGGCCAACGGCTCCGACGCCGCAGCCGTCACCTACAACACGGTCAACGGCGTCTACGGCGGCAACCTCTGGGACTCCAAGGCCCGCAAGATCGAGGACGTCCTCAACGACGCCGCGGGCCAGGAGGCGATGGACGTCCTGGTCAACAAGATGAAGCCGTTGACAGCCAAGGGCTCCGGCAACTGGTTCATCGACGAGGTGAACGCGGCGGTCGCCCAGGGCAAGGCATGCATCGCGTTCAACTGGATCGCCGCGAGTGGCGGCCTGCTCGATCCGAAGCAGTCGACGCTGGGCACCACGCGGAAGCAGATTCTCGACAAGCTCGGCTTTGCCACCCTGCCCAGGCAGAAGACCGACCTGGTCCCGCTCGGCGGTATGGGAATGCACGTGTCGGCCTACTCCGCCGCGGCGAACCAGGCGGAGGCCCTGAACTTCATGAAGTGGTTCGAGCGGGCGGACATCCAGAAGAAGTGGGCCGCGGCCGGTGGCGTGCCGTCGCGTACGGACGCCCTGCAGTCACCCGAGTTCCTCACCGCAGGGCCGTTCAACCAGGTGTACACCGACTCGGTTCCGCGGATGCGGGACATGTGGAACGTGCCCGAGTACGCGCGCCTCGTCGACATCGAGAACACCAACGTCAACGCGGCTCTCAACGGCGCGAAGAAGCCGAAGGACGCGCTCGACGACATCGCCAAGGAGCAGCAGGGCGTCATCGACTCCAGTGGCCGCAAGGGCGGCGGCGGACTGTGAGCGACCCCGTCCCTCTGACGACCGATCACCCCGGGCAGGTGGCGTCCGCGCCGCCACCTGCACCGGGTCGGTCCCGCCGGCTGAGTGACCGCGTACTCGCCGTGGCCTTCACCTCCCCCGCGCTGCTGCTGTTGCTCGCGATGTCGGTGTTCCCGTTGCTGTGGGCGTTGTACCTGTCCTTCACCGACTACTCGGCCACCCGCGGAGGGCCCGCTGATTTCATCGGGTTCGGGAACTACACCGCCATCCTGACGTCGGCGCAGGTCCACCAGCGGGCCCTGACGACATTGATCTACGTGGTCGGCGCGGTCGCCCTGCAGACCGTGCTCGGTTTCGGCATCGCCTACCTGATCTCCCGGCGTACGCACGGGCGAGGGCTGCTGACCACGCTGTTCCTGGTGCCGATGATGCTGTCGCCGGTCGTGGTCGGGCTGTTCTGGCGATTCATGCTCGACGCGCAGTTCGGCGTGGTCAACAGCATGCTCGGCTCGCTCGGCCTGGGTCAGGTGGAGTGGCTCACCCGGCAGCGCACGGCACTGCTCTCCCTGGTCGTGGTCGACACCTGGCAGTGGACGCCGTTCATCATGCTCATCGCGCTCGCCGGCCTGACCGCGGTCCCCAAGTACCTGTACGAGGCCGCCTCCATCGACCGGGCGTCCGAGTGGTTCCGGTTCCGCACCATCACCCTTCCGCTGGTGTGGCCGCTGCTCCTCATCGCCGTGATGTTCAGGGCGATCGAGGCCTTCCGACTGTTCGACCTCGTCTACATCCTCACCAACGGAGGTCCGGGTGTCTCCACCGAGACGTTGTCGTTCCACGTCTACAAGGTGGCGTTCCTGGGCTTCAACACCGGAACCGCCTCGGCGTACGGGATCCTCATGGTCCTCGTCGTCATCGTCCTCACGCAGCTCTACCTGCGTTACCTGAACAAGCTCAAGGAGGGCTGATGGCCGTCTCCGTCGACGAGGCCGTGTCCACCGGCCCTGCCCGTGATCGGACGCCCCCCGGGCGCCGCCTCGGCGGCCGGGGCCGTTCCGTGCTGGAGGTCGCGCTGCTGACCGGGCTGGCCGTCGTGATGCTCTTTCCGGTGCTGTGGATGATCGAGACGTCCATCAAGGACAACCGGGACGTCTACGCCATCCCGGCCAAGTTCGTCGGGTTCCGGGTCACCCTGGAGCATTTCAGGGACGTGTTCGTCGCTCCCGGCGGCGGTCGCTCGGCCCTGTCCGTCGCGTTCCTCAACTCCGCCCTGGTCGCCGGGGCCTCCACGGTGCTGGCCACCGTGCTGGGTGTTCCGGCGGCCTGGGCCTACTCACGCTTCGCGGTGAAGGCCAAGAAGGACCAACTGTTCTTCATCCTGTCCACCCGCTTCATGCCGCCCGTGGTGGTCGTGATCCCGATCTTCCTCATGTACCGCCAGGTCGGGCTCATCGACAGCAAGATAGGTCTGATCCTCATCTACGCCGCGTTCAACGTCCCGTTCACGATCTGGATGATGAAGGGGTTCGTCGACGAGGTGCCCGCGGAGTACGAGGATGCCGCCATGCTCGACGGCTACACCCGTTTGCAGGCGTTCTGGAGGTACACCCTCCCCCTGCTCGTACCCGGCATCGCCGCGACGGCGGTCTTCGCACTCATCTTCTCCTGGAACGAGTTCGTGTTCGCCATCTTCCTCACCTCCAGCGACGATGTGCGGACGGCGCCGCCCGCCATCGCCG
Organism: Micromonospora sp. WMMD710; assembly: GCF_029626045.1. Lineage (NCBI taxonomy): Bacteria > Bacillati > Actinomycetota > Actinomycetes > Micromonosporales > Micromonosporaceae > Micromonospora > Micromonospora sp. WMMD710. The sequence goes on from NZ_JARUBD010000001.1 coordinate 3,221,793, forward strand.
GTCTCATCGGTGGCACCACCACGGACTGGGGTCTCGTGGCCGCCGCCTCCGTGGTGTTCGCCCTACCGGTGCTCGTCTTCGCCTACCTGGTGCGCAGGCACCTCATCGCCGGTGTGACGCTCGGGGCGGTGCGGCGCTGATGGCGGACATCGAGGTGAAAGCCCTGCACAAGCGCTACCCGGACGGGACGGTCGCCGTCGATCAGGTGGACCTGTCCATCGGCGACGGCGAGCTGTTCGTGATGCTCGGCCCCTCGGGGTGCGGCAAGACGACCACACTGCGGGCCATAGCCGGCCTGGAGAGGCAGACGACGGGCGACATCCGCATCGGCGACACACTGGTCAACGACCTGCCGCCCGCCGAACGCGACATCGCCATGGTGTTCCAGTTCTACGCCCTCTATCCGCATCTGAAGACCCGCGACAACCTGGCGTTCCCCCTGCGGGCCGAAGGGCTGCCCAAGGCGGAGGTGCGCAGGCGGGTCGACGAGGTCGCCCGGCTGATGCGGCTCGGTCCGCTCCTGGACCGGCGACCGCGCCAACTGTCCGGCGGGGAGCAGCAGCGCGTCGCGCTCGCTCGCGCCCTGGTGCGACGCCCGCGCGCATTCCTCATGGACGAGCCCCTCACCAATCTGGACGCCGAGCTGAGGGCGGACATGCGCACGGAGATCAAACACCTACAGGGGGAACTGGGGGCGACGATGGTCTACGTCACCCACGACCAGGTCGAGGCGATGTCGCTCGGTCACCGGATCGCCATCCTCAACAAGGGCCGCGTCGAGCAGATCGGCACACCGCTGGAGGTCTACGACCGTCCGGCGAGTCTCTTCTGCGCCGCGTTCATCGGCTCCCCGCCGATGAACCTGATCGAGGTGGAGGTGGCCGACGGGCAGCTACGCGGTCAGGGCGGACTGGTCCTCACGCCACCGCCGGGCGTACCGCGCGACCGTCGCCTGGTCGCGGGCGTCCGGCCGGAGGCGCTTGCCGTCACCGAAGCAGGGGCGGAACGGTCGGTCCCGGCCCGTGTGGTCTCGGCGGAGTGGCTGGGCGACGAAATCATCTACGTCGTCGACCACGGTGGCCAGCGCGACGTCCGGGTTCGGATGCCACCGACTGTCCGCCACGCCGCCGGCGCGGCGGTCGGACTGCGGCACACCGGCGGAACCCCGGTGGTGTACGACGTGCGCACGGAAGAGCTGGTGGCCTGATGGGATCCGTGGCAGTGCGCGGGCTGTGCAAGTCCTTCGGCAAGGTCCAAGCCCTGGACGGGGTGACGCTGGATGTGCCCGACGGCTCGTTCTTCGTCGTACTCGGTCCCTCCGGGGCGGGCAAGACGACGACCCTGCGAGCGATCGCCGGCCTGGAGACGCTCGACGCCGGGTCGGTGCATCTGGACGGGAGGGACGCGACCGGTGACGCCCCGGCCGCACGCGACCTGGCCATGGTCTTCCAGAGCTACGCCCTCTACCCGCGACACACGGTGTACGAGAACATCGCTTCGCCGCTGCGGGCACGCCGACGGTCGTCGAGCGAGATCGCCGCCGCCGTCGAGCAGATGTCGAGCATGCTGCACATCGAACGTCTGCTGCAGCGTCGCCCCGCGCAGTTGTCGGGCGGTGAGATGCAGCGCGTCGCCCTGGCCCGGGCGCTGGTCCGTCGCCCGCGCGCGTTTCTCATGGACGAGCCGCTGACGAACCTCGACCTCAAGCTCCGCGTCGAGATGCGCACCGAGCTCACCCGCATCCACAAGAGCCTCGGTGCGACCTTCGTCTACGTGACCAACGACCAGGTCGAGGCCCTGTCCATGGCCGACCAGGTCGCGGTCCTCAAGGAGGGGAAGGTGCAACAGGTCGGCACACCGACCGAGGTGTACGAGCGTCCCGCCAACCAGTGGGTCGCCGGATTCGTCGGAAGTCCACCGATCAGCCTGCTCGCCTGCCACGCCGAGGGGGATCGTCTGGTCGACGCGGCGGGCTGGACGCTGCCTCGGCCCCGCTGGAGCACGGCCGAGGACGGTCGTGCGCTGCTCCTGGGCCTGCGCGCGGAGGACCTGTCCGTCGAGCAGCGTGGGGACGCGTCGTTGTCGGGGGAGCTCTACGGGCTCGAGCCGCTCGGAGACCGGACGGTGGTCGACGTCCGGGTGGGGACGGAGATCCTCAAGGTGAAGGCACGACCCACCGTCACCGGCACGCCGGGCGAGCGGCTGCGCGTCACGGTCGACCTGGACCGTGCGCACCTTTTCGATGCCGGCACCGGGCTGTCGCTGTCCGAGGCCGGGCGGTAACCGGGCACGGGCGGCGACGGCACCACGACGAGGGCGTGTGACCCCTCCGGCTGGGCGGACAGCGCAACCGCTGAGGCATGCCCGACAGCACCAGGAAGAGCACAGGAGGCGACGCGATGAGTGACCCGATGAACGTCCTGGCCCCCGAGCACCGGCGGCTCCGGATCGGCGACGCCTGGCGCGACGCCGCAGGCGGAGCCACCTTCGCCGTCGAGGATCCGGCCACCGGCAAGACCATCGCCGAGGTGGCGGACGCCGACGTCGTTGACGGGCTCGCCGCTCTGGACGCGGCGAGCAGGGCGATGTCGGAGTGGGCGGCGACCCCGGCGCGGAAACGGTCAGAGATGTTGACCGCGACGTACCGGGCGCTGACCGAGCGGTCCGAGGAGGTCGCCCGGCTGATAACGCTCGAGATGGGCAAGCCGCTCGCCGAGGCTCGGGCAGAGGTGGCGTACGGCGCCGAGTTCTTCCGGTGGTTCGCCGAGGAGGCGGTACGCGTCGAGGGGCGGTACAGCATCGCTCCCGCCGGTGGATATCGCATCCTCACCGTGCCGAAACCGGTCGGACCGTGCGTCTTCGTGACGCCCTGGAACTTCCCGTTGGCCATGGGCGCCCGCAAGATCGCTCCTGCGCTGGCTGCGGGTTGCACGACGATCACCAAGCCGGCGGCCCAGACGCCACTCACCATGCTGCTGCTGGCCCGCATCATGGAGCAGGTCGGCGTTCCCCCGGGGGTCGTCAACGTGGTGACCACCAAGCGTGCCGGCGACGTGGTCTCCGCACTGCTGGCCGACAGTCGGACCCGCAAGCTCTCGTTCACCGGGTCGACCGAGGTCGGGCGCGTGCTGCTCCGACAGGCCGCGGACAACGTGCTGCGTACCTCCATGGAACTGGGCGGCAACGCGGCCCTGATCGTGTGTGCCGACGCCGACCTGGACGTCGCGCTCGACGGCGCCATGGTGGCCAAGATGCGCAACATCGGGGAGTCCTGCGTCGCGGCCAACCGCATCTACGTCGAGGAGCCGGTGCGCGAGGAGTTCACGGCGCGCTTCGCCGAACGGATGGGTGCCCTGTCGGTGGGCCATGGTCTCGACGACGGCGTGGACGTCGGGGCGTTGATCGACGAGGTCTCGGTCACCAGGATCGACGAGCTCGTCGCCGACGCGGTCGATCGCGGCGCCCGGGTCCTGGTGGGCGGCGAGCGTCCGGCCGGACCGGGCCACTTCTACCCGCCGACGGTCCTCGTCGACGTACCCGACGATGCGCGGATGCTGAAGGCGGAGATCTTCGGCCCGGTGGCACCGATCATCTCGTTCACGTCCGACGACGAGGTGCTGGCGAAGGCCAACGACACCGAGCACGGCCTGGTCGGATACGTCTTCACCCGTGACCTCCAGCGGGCGCTCCGGTTCACCGAGGGGCTGGATACGGGGATGCTCGGCATCAACCGCGGTCTGATATCGGATCCGTCGGCTCCGTTCGGAGGCGTGAAGCAGTCCGGGATCGGCAGGGAGGGGTCGCACGAGGGCATCCTCGAGTACCTCGACCTCACCTACGCGGCGATCGACCTGCCGTGACCGGCCTGCTGCTCCGGGCACCCGCCCAGCTCATCGCCGCCGACGTTCCGGAGAGGCACCGACATGCTTGAGACCGTCCGCGGACCACGCCAGCTGATCGTGGGCGAAGGGGTCGCGCAGAACATCCCACGAGTGGTGGCCGAGAGCGGCTCGCGAGTCCTCATCGTGACCGACCAGGTTCTTCTCAGGCAGCCGGGCGTGGCCGAGATCGTGGCCGCCGTGCGGGAGAAGGTCGACGTCGTCGAGGTGTTCTCCGACGCGACTCCGGACGTGCCACTCACCGATGTCGCCCTGGCCGTCTCGGTCGCCGCCGAGGTGGACGCCGACGTGATCCTCGCCATCGGCGGTGGCACGGTCATCGACCTCGCCAAAATCGTCGGCGTGATCCGGCGCCACGGTGGGACGCCGCGCGACTTCTACGGCGAGTCGCGGGTGCCGGGGCCGACCATGCCCCTCGTCGCGGTCCCGACGACGTCCGGCACCGGCTCCGAGCTCACACCCGTCTCCGTGTTGACCGACCCGGACCGCGAGCTGAAGGTGGGGGTCTCCAGCGTCCACCTCGTGCCCGACTTCGCCATCGTCGACCCCGAACTCACCTACACCTGCCCGGCGACCGTCACCGCCCACTCCGGCATCGACGCGTTCTGTCACGCGGTGGAGAGCTACACCGCGCGACCCCGGGCCCACGGACCGCGCGACCCGGTGGAGCAGGTGTTCCTCGGCCGCAACCCGATCACCGACCACTACGCGCTCCTGGCCGCGCAGCGGATCGCCCGCAGCTTGCCGCGTGCGGTCAGGGACGGAGGCGACACGGACGCGCGCGCCGACATGTCCTACGGGTCGATGCTCGCCGGGCTGGCCTTTTCCCACGCGGGCAACGCGGCTCCGCACGCTCTCCAGTACCCCATCGGCGCCGCCACGCACACGCCGCACGGCGTGGGCGTCGGGCTGCTACTCCCCTACGCGCTGGACGCGGCCAGGGAAGCCGTCGGCGACCGCCTGGCCATCCTCGCCGGGGTGTGCGGGCTCGACGTGACCGGCGCCTCCGATGCCGAGGCCGCAGACACGTTCCTCACCTGGCTCGACGTGCTCCTAGCCGACATCGGCATCCCGCCCACCTTGGCGGACATCGGCGTGGCACGCGCCGACCTCCCGCGCTTCGCGGAGATGGCCAGCGGCGTCACCCGTCTGATCCAGAACCATCCAGGCCCGACCGACACCGCCAGCCTGACCGCGATCCTCGAAGCCGCCTGGACCGGGGACCGGATCAGGCAGTGATGCTGATCCGCCCCGGTTGATCGTTCGCCGGAACATGCCGCGCTCCGCCGGCTCAACACGGCACCTGCTCCGGTGACAGCAGGACCGGCCAACCCCGGCGGCCGCGCGGGTCTCAGCGATCGATCACACCTCCGAGCGGGAACGGACGATCCGGCGCACCATCGCGGACTACTGGTGGCGCTCCTCCACGACGACACCGAACGGAACCGACCGTCGGTCGCCCTTACCCACACTTCATGGGTACGACTGCACCCCGGCCTGCTCTGCCAGGAGCCGGTCTGGTCGGGGACGTGTGCTCGTCCGCAAATAACTGATCCCACCCGTTCGACCGGGGCTGATAGCGTGCGCCGCACATCAAGATCATGGGGGAAACATCAATGAACCGAACTCGACTCGTCCTAACTGGCTTGGCCGTTGTGGCGGCGGTAGCGATGGCCGGCTGCGATCCGCAGGCCGAATCTGATGGCACCGCCACCTCGCCGTCCCCGGCGGCCTCGAGCGCTGCTCCGACCGGCGGTGCGGCCACCACCGCGACCAGCACCGCGGCCAACGACGCGGCCACCGTGAAGGCCTGCGCCGACATCCAGAAGGACATCAAGGACAACGCGGCTAAGGTCACCAATGCCGAGAGGATCGGGCCGCCAGCCGGGCACTTCGCGGTCAGTGCCCAGTGGGCCGCCGGCTCGGTCGCGATCCTGGAACACTCGACGGGCGCCAACCAGGCAGTCGCCGCCGCCTCCGAAAAGATCCAGAACGAGATGATGGGCCTGAGCGACGCGTACAGCAAGTCCGCCGACGCCAAGCCCAGCAAGAAGGCCCTGGAAGCCGCCATCAAGGAGCTGGACACCGCCTGCTCGGCCGCCTGACCGGTTCAACCACGCAATCGGCGGTGACCCTCACTCTGACGGTCACCGCCGATTGCCATGTCCGCGCGGCCTACGGCACCGCCCCGCATCCTGCGCGCCGCATTCCCACGGCCGGCGGTGACTCGCCCTACGGTGCGGCGGTGCGACGGCCGCCGCGCCCCGGGCCGGCTGCCGGCCGTTCAGGGCATCCCGTTGCTCCCAACCTGCCCCCCGAACCGGGCTCGCGGTAGCCGGCGGCGCATGCGGCTCGGGTAGGTGGTCCCCCGACTTCTTGAGCGCCGTCGGCGCCGGCATCGGCGGTCGGGCTGGTGTCGCGCTCGACCGCCGACGGATCTATGCCGGCTCGCGCACACCGCCGGCGTTGCCACCATCGTCCGGCATCGGTTCGGCCGGGGCTTCCGGAAGTTCGTCCGGCGCGCCGGGTAGAAGGACGCTCGCGTCGTCGGGCACCGGTTCGCGCGGGTCGATGGGCGGATACTGTTCGGGGTCGAGATCCGGTCCAGTCATCAGGCGAGTATCCGTCGTCTTCCGGACTACCGCTCGTCGGGCCCGCGAGCCGGGGGGCCTTCCCTCGCCTTAGGCGACTGGCGGCAGTGCTCCCTCGGCAGAGCCCACTCGCCCCGATAGCCACGGCGGCGCGGCGCGGGCCGGGCTGTGCGGCTACCGGGGTGTTGATCGGATCATCACCACTTGTTGAATAGATGCTGACAAATTTCACCCAGGCTTGGCGGCATGGCTATCACTCACCGACGCCTCCTCGCCGCCGCCCTCGTGGCCGGGCTGGCTCTGCTCGCCGCGTGGACACCGGCACGCGGCGCGGAGCCCGCTCCCCCGGCGTCCACCGCGACCGCACCCAACATCGTCTTCGTCCTCGTTGATGACCTCGCGTGGAACCTCGTGCAATATCTGCCGCAGGTGCAGCAACTACAGAGCGAGGGGGTCACCTTCACCAACTACACGGTGACCGACTCGCTGTGCTGCCCGTCCCGCTCGTCGATCCTCACCGGTCAGTTCCCGCACGACACCGGTGTCTTCACCAACGGCGGGACCGACGGCGGGTTCGCGGTCTTCAAGGGCCGCGGCAACGAGAACCGCACGTTCGCCACGGTGTTGCAGGGCAAGGGCTACCGGACCGGCTTCATGGGCAAGTACGTCAACGGCTACCTGCCGGCGGACACGCAGGGCGGCGCGCTGCCGTACGTCCCGCCCGGCTGGTCGGAGTGGTACGTGGCGGGCAACGGCTACTCCGAGTACAACTACGACCTCAACGAGAACCACACGGTCGTGCACTACGGCAACCAACCGGCCGACTATCTGACCAACGTGCTGTCGCGCAAGGGCAAAGACTTCATCCAGCGCTCGGCGGCGGCGAACACGCCCTTCCTGCTGGAGGTCTCGACCTTCGCCCCGCACAGCCCGTTCACCCCGGCCAACCAAGACCTCGACGACTTCCCCGGACTCACCGCCCCGCGCACCGCCGCGTACGACCGACTGCCCACCAACCCGCCGTCCTGGCTGGCCGGCAACGGACCGTTGAGCGCGCAGGAGAAGAGCACCCTGGACACGAACTTCCGCAAGCGTGCCCAATCCGTGCAGGCGGTCGATCGACTGATTGGCAACCTGCGCGGCCAACTCAACGCCAGCGGCATCGCCGACAACACCTACGTGGTGTTCAGCTCCGACAACGGCTTCCACATGGGCGAGTACCGGCTGACCGGAGGCAAGCAAACCGCCTTCGACACCGACGTGCGGGTCCCGCTCGTCGTCGCCGGGCCGGGCGTCGTCCCCGGATCACAGCGTGCCGAGATCGTGCAGAACATCGACCTGGCACCGACCTTCCAACGCATCGGCGCCGCCGACGTCGGCGCGCACGTCGACGGGCGCAGCCTGCTCCCCCTCGCGCAGGGCGACCCGGCACCGAACTGGCGTACCGGGGCGCTGATCGAGCACCACGGCCCCAACCAAGCATCCGACGACCCCGACGCCCAGGACCGGCGCAACGGCAGCCCAGTCACCTACGAGGCCCTGCGAACAGCGACCTACACCTACGTCGAGTACTCAAACGGCGAACGGGAGTACTACAACCGGACCGCCGATCCCCACCAGCTCAACAACATCGCCGCCGGGCTCTCGGCAACGCGACTGGCGGCGCTACACGACGCTCTCACGGCGTACGTCGCCTGCCACAGCCACTCGGCGTGCTGGACGGCAGGTCACGTGCCGGCCTGACGGCGCATCAACCGTATCGGCCCTGACCTGCGGCCTCGCCCGTCGCAGGCCAGGGCGGATCGCCGTCCCTCGCCGGCCACAGACATTGGGCCGCACGAGCACGACGGGACGGAGAGGCTCGTCATTAGTTGAGGAGTCGATCGCGCGGTCCTGATGCCTCTCGACGCCCAGGGCGGCGGACACACCGCCCAACCCTCTTGGACGCTGCGGAACGACTACGCCGGCGTACCAACCACGAGCACGTAGCAAGCGGTCGTGTGGCGTATACGTGCTCCCCCGAGGGATGCCTGCTCGGGGCGGACGGGATGCGAGGCTGGACGCGTGGGTTACGGATCGACGTACACGTGGACAACCCCGGCTGCCCGGCGGCTGGGTACGCACCTTGGACGCGTCGGCGTCATTGAAGGCCGGATCGTCGCCGGGTTTCTCGACTCGTACGCCCCGGAAGCCCGCCAGTCCCTGAGCCGGCGCGACGCCCACCCGCCGGTGACGCCCGTATGACCTTGGTGTCGGCGTTCGTACCGATCTGGATCCTCACCGCGGTCGGCTACGCGGCCTGTCGTTCGGGCCTGCTGGGCGAGGCAGCGGCGGCGGTGCTCGGCCGATTCGTGTTCCACCTTGCGATGCCGTCCGCCCTGTTCCTAGCCCTGTCCCGAATGCCGCTTTCCGGGATCGCCGCCCGCCCACTGCTCGCCTTTGGAGTGAGCACGGCCGCGGTCATCGGATTCGGGTGGATCGGCGCGAGCTGGCTGTTCGGTCGCAAGCCCGGCGAACGGCCGATCTGGGGCATGGCCGCCGGGTACGTCAACTCGGCAAACCTCGGCATCCCGATCGCAACGCAGGTTCTCGGCAACGTGTCGTTCCTGGCGGAGGTGGTGCTGGTGGTGACGCCCGTGATCCTGATCGCCCTGGACCGGCACCGGGACCCGGCCGGGCGGGTACGGGTCCGCCGGATCGCCTCCCTGCCGGTACGCAACCCTGTGATCCTGGCGTCGCTGCTCGGGGTCGCATGCTCGGCTGCCGCCCTGCATCTGCCGTCGACGGTAGGCGCGTCGCTCACCCTGCTGTCCGGCGCGGCGGTTCCGGCTGCCCTGGTCGCGCTCGGCGCCTCGCTGCACCGCACGGCGCCGACGCCTGCCGAGCCGGCCGAGATGGCCGAGCTGGCCGAGATGGCCGAGCTGGCCGAGATGGCCGAGCTGGCCGAGCTGGCCGTGATCACCGCGCTGAAGCTCGTCGCACAGCCGGTCATCGCGTACGCGGCCGGGTTAGCCTTGCACCTATCCGCGCCGCAGTTGCTCGCCGTGGTGGTGTGCGCGGGCCTGCCGACAGCGCAGAACACGTTCATCTTCAGCCAGGAGTACGGCGTCGGCGAGGCGGTGGCCAACCGGGCGGTGGTGGTCACCACGACGCTGTCGCTGGCCACCCTGGCCGCGGCGGCGACGCTGCTCGGGTAGGTCCGTCAGCTGACTCGTCCAGCAATCCTGGTGAGTCACGCCGACCGTGGCGCTGGCGGCCGGCCTGCAGCCACGATCATCGCCTCGTGGGCAGATCCCAGATCTCCGGTCCGCGCAGTCGATCAGCGAAGGCAAGGCGCTTGCCGTCCTCCGACCTTTGGCGGGCCGGTGCGACGATGCGCGGTCTGGGTCAGTCGTGGCGTCGAGGTGCGGGCGGGTGACCGCGGTCCGATGGTCCGGCGGCCCAACGCCGCAGTTGGACTACGCGCCGCTAGCAAGACGGGCGGCTCCTCCGTAGCATGTTCCGCCATGCACCGCGTCGTCATCAGGCCACCCATCCAGATTCCGACCCTAGTCGTGATCTTCGCTGTATGGGCCCTGCTGGGCGTCACGTACTTCACCTCCGGGGACGTACTGGCCGAGCGCGACTGGTTCGGCATCGTGCTGGGATGCCTACTCGTCACGAGCGGCATGGCCGGGATCTGGCGGGCTCTTCGACTCGGCGTGGTAATCGGCGCAGAGGGTGTCCGTGTCCGCGGCTTCGACAGCCGTGACCAGGTCACACCGTGGAGCGCGATCCAGTCCGTCGACTGCGTGCAGATCGACGTACGGGGGGGCTTACCGCTCTACGCTCCCGTCCTCCGTCTCGGTGACGACACCGACGCCATGCCGCTCTCGGCGCTCGGCTCGTACTCACGGCAGGACGCTGAGCGCAAGGTCGAACAGCTGCGGAGCCGCCAGGCCAGCGCTGCACGTTCCTGACCGGGATGCAGAGGCGGGCACCCGACCAGCGGCATGTGAGTCAACCCAACAGGCAGGACGGTCGATGCGTCGTCACGCTTTCGAGTTATGCAACGAAGCCGGACGACCGTGCGGCGGCAGCGGCAACGAACTCGAACGCCTGTGAAGTCGAATCAGCCCTCGCGGGCGATGTCGATGCGCAGGGCGACTGGTAAGCCATCGACATCCACGTCCAAGTGGACAGGAAAGAAGCCGTCACCGACTGAGGTCATCGCCATCAGGATGTCCGCTCCGGCGACCTGGATCACGCCGGCCTCGTGTTCAGAGGCTCTGACCAGACCCATCACCTGCCAGTGATGCGAGTGCGGGCGGAAGTCGAACGCGAATTTCGGTCCGCCGGGTTCGTTTCTCCGCGTCTCGATGGCCAGCCCTCGCTGGTATGCCTCCGTGATGGGCAGGTCCACCCACCCGTACTCGACATCGGCAGCCTCACCGAGCGGAGGCACGCCGAACTCGGCGGCGACCTGTTCCTGGTCGCGACCCCAGAGGACCAGGTCGGCCAGCCCGTCCAACGGCCGCACGTGCTCCCACGAGCTCAGCGCGTCCGCGTCGGCGAAGACAAACCGCGCGTGGTCGACCCCCAGCTCCCCGAACACCCACGAGTCGGCCACCGGCGCAACACTGAACTCGATCCGCATGGACTGCCAGCCGTACCCGCCGGGGACGGCAGTGACACGCAGCGGCCGATCAGCTGGCACCTCGATCGGCAGCACCGGAACGCCCATGACGATGAATCCGGGTTCCCGGGCCGCGACCGCGCGCCGGACGCGTTCCCGGTGCGGGACCTGCTGCTCGAACGCGCGCAAGCTTGCACCGTGCCCATGCTCGCGGCAGTGCTCGTCGAACGCGGCGGTGAACTCGGCGACGGCGTGGGCGGGAATGTCATACAGCCGTGTTCCGGTCTGCCGGCCAAAGGAGTCCGCCGCGGCCTCGGCGTCCGGCCCCACGATCGCGAAGTCGGTTGCCGGGCGCTCCTCGTCGTCCGGCACCCGGTCGCCGGACCACAGCTCGAGGTAACCACCATCCATCATCACCAACTGCCCGGATGGACACGTCACCGCACCGAGCACCACTTCGACCGCCATGATCATGAAGTGTAGGGGCGGCAACGTCGTTCAGGTACGCGAGGCGAAGAGCCTCTACTGCTAAGCGCCTTACGGCCCTACCGCCTCCGCTGGGTGCCGACGCTGACGCCTTCGGTATCTACTGGGAGGTCACACCGCACCGATCGACCGCATCAGCGCAGGTCGAAGCCCTCATCTATGCCCGGCGTCGGTGAGCACTTCGTGCGCGGTGACCTCTTCGCCAACCTGCACCAATCCGCTCCCAGATGCAAGGCAAGGGCAACCAACGGCTCCTTACCGCCTCGACCTGCGCACACTTCCCCACCAGTCGACATAGATGGCCGCCGACTGCCGCGTAGAACCGGAGACCGCTCCGCGGGAAACAGGACGCCGCACCCGCTCTGACCTGGTAAACGTGGAGCCGCAGGCAGGGGTGGGTGCAGTTAGGCGCCGTTCGATGCCGTTGGGCACAGTTCAGGGCCGTTCAGGGCACCCCGCTGCTCCCAGCTTGCTCCCCCCCTTTCCGTGCCCGGCACCGCCCGGTGGTAGGTCACAGGCAGCACCAGCAATACAGGTCCTCGCCCGCGTCTCGGGCGCGCTGAGCAAGGGCGGCAACCTTCTCGATCACAGGCAGCATCTCGTCGTCAGACAGTGGCCCACTCCACGCCAGTTCCTCGATCCGCCCCCATTGCGCCGACAACTCCAGCACCTGGGCGTTGCTGATAGAGGCGAGGGTGTCCCGCGTAGCCCGGTCCAGCGACATCAGCCATGGCCCGTCCTGCTCGTCCTCGCTCCACAACAACTCAAGGTCGACCAGGCTCACCTCCCAGTCGACCTGTCGAACGAAGCTCACAAGCTTGCCGAGCGTCACTGTCGGCTCGATGCCCTTCAGATCAACCGCATCCACAGCTATGCCGCCGCGGCTGACAGCGAACGGCCCGCCCTCGAAATCCTTCATCAACCTGACAGCCGCAGCGTCGTCCTTGGCCCGGAAATAGTCGTACAGCACACCCATGGCACGCACTCCACCACAGGGATACGACAGCGGATGCCCCCACATTCGGGGGGCACGTCAGAATGCAGGTCCAGCGCTGCGACACGCGCGGGTGGATGTCCACCTGATCGGGTAATTACAGTTGTGCGCCAGTACCGGCGTGTTGCCGGCTATCACATAGTACGTGTGGGATTTTCACCCCGTCACGCAGTGTGACTTACGTGTTTATGGCGCTTCACCTGACCTTTCGTGGGTGGCGCCTACTCGCCGCATCGAAATCTATCGGTGTTGACGGCGACGGTGACGGCAACCTGGAGAGATCGCCACAGGCGACCCAGGTCCGTCCGGCCCTCCCACGTCGATGCATCGAGCTCGCACCAACGCCCCCGGTATAGCGGATGCTATACTCCGCTGGTGGCTGCTGGCGAGTGGGAGATCTACCTCGTCAACGAGGTAGAGGAGTGGATGGACGACCTCGATCCACTCATTCACGCCCGCGTCGTGCAAGCCATCGATTTGCTCGCTGAAGCTGGCCCCGGGCTCGGCCGGCCGCTGGTCGACACGATCCACGGCTCGTCGATCGCGAATCTCAAAGAGCTGCGCCCCGGCACCGTACGCATCCTGTTCGCTTTCGACCCATGGCGCTCCAGCATCCTGCTTGTCGCCGGAGACAAGGCAGGACGATGGCAGCAGTGGTACACCGAAGCGATCCCCCTGGCCGAGCAACGCTACGAGATCTACCTGAAGGAACGCGCCGAGGAGGAGGGCCGACAGCCATGAGCAGCTACGCACGCTGGAGCGACATCCGCGCCGCCCACGTCAAGCGCGCCGGCGGCGAACAGGCCGTCGAGGAAGGCAAGCAAGAACTTCTCGCCACCGTGGTCGGACACCGTCTCGCCGAGGTACGCCGCGCGCGGGGTCTGACGCAGCAGCAGGTGGCCGACCGCATGGGCGTCACGAAGGGCCGCGTGTCCCAGATCGAACAGGGCAAGATCTCCGGCCAAGATGTCGTCGCCCGCTACGCCGACGCCCTCGGCGGACGTCTGCACCAAGCCATCTACTTCGACGACGGCGACATCGCCGCCATTGCATAGCTCAATCAGTACGCAGTACGCCAAGATCCGAATGGCTCAAAACTGCTCTACGGGATCAAGAGCGCCCGGCCACGCCGTACGCACGCGCACGCGCTAGAGCCGTCCCGGCCCCGCGCACGCGCCCACGCAACAGACCACCCGAACCCGCCAGATACAGCCAGCCACCGGCGCGGCAGCGAGCAGTCATCGGGACACCAGGCCGCGACGATCCCTTCACCGAGCAAACACCGCTGCGGCTTCCGGGGATCGACGCCACGACGCTACGCGACGCGCCACCGGTGGACCCCAACGTCGGGACCACCGTCACCAACCGACAGGACAGCACATCCCCTGATGTCGATGCCTTGTTGCCCCTGACGGCAACCGTGACGGCAACGCAGACGAATACAGATCTTGAAAGGTCAGGTTTGTCCACTGTGGGTCGGCGTGTCGGCGTGATCTTCGCGGGTCGGGGGCGTAGGCCGGAGGGATGAGGTATCCCGACGGAGGTGGGCTGTCCGAGCGAGGGCGGGTGAAGCGTGAGGTGGTGCGGCGGCAAGCGGCCGGGTGGTTCGCGCAGGACGTGCCGGTTGCGGAGGTCGCCCGGCGGTTGCGGGTGTCGCAGACAGCGGTGTACGGCTGGCGGAAGCGGTGGCGTGCCGAAGGTGAGGCCGGGTTGGCGTCGAAAGGGCCGAGTGGTTCCCGCTGCCGCCTGGACGCCGGCCGGCTGCGGCGCCTGGCCGATGCCCTGGATGAGGGGCCAGCCGCGCACGGGTTCGGCGAGGACCAGCGGTGGACCCTGGCGCGGGTGTCGGTTCTGATCGCTCGGATGTTCCGCACCCGGTACACGCTGCGCGGCACCTCGTATTTGCTGCATCGCATCGGCTGGTCGGTGCAGGTTCCGTCGCACCGGCCCGTCGAGCGTGACGAGGAGGCGGTCGCGACGTGGCGGCGGGAGGTGTGGCCGGCGGGAAAACGGTAGCGGCGCAGCGCGACGCGTGGATCTGCTTCGAGGACGAGGCCGGTCAGACGCTGCGCCCACCGAAGGCCCGCACCTGGGGCCGACGCGGCGAAACTCCGGTGATTCCGGTGTCAGGTAAGGGTTCTGGCCGGGTCTCGATCGCGGGGCTGGTCTGCGTGAAACCGGGCCGACGCAGCCGGTTGATCTACCGAACGATCACCCACCGCGGCCGCAAGAACGAACGACGCAGCTTCACCGAAACCGATTACATCGCCCTGCTCGACGCAGCCCACCAGCAGCTCGGCGGTCCGATCGTGCTCGTCTGGGACAACCTCAATACCCACATCAGCGCCGCGATGCGGCAGATGATCAACGGCCGGGACTGGCTACACGTGATTCGTCTGCCGGCCTACGCCCCCGACCTCAACCCCACCGAGCAGGTGTGGTCACACCTCAAACGCAGCATCGGCAACCTCGCCGTTCGCGGCGTCGATCATCTCCAGGCGATCGTCAAGAACCGACTCAAACGCATCCAGTACCGGGCCGACCTGCTCGACAGCTTCCTCGCCCACACCGGCCTGACCCTCGAACCCGACTCAACCTAACCATTCAAGATCTGTAGCAGACCCGCTCGTGCGCCGCCGTCGATAAACTTCCCGGTGGCGAATCACTCCGCCTGCTCGTGGCCACCGACCAACCGGCGGCAACACCATCACCGCCGGCAGGGCATCCCACTCAACCAGCGGCGGCTTGATCCCGAATCCGGCGCGACGCGTACCGGCAGGCAGGGCGGAATCTTACGACCGTGCATGCGGCAGAACCGGCCGGTTCGAACCAGTTCCGTGCCCAGATGCGAGGCCTGCGGACCTTCGCACCCCTGCCGGCCGTGCCGTGTCACCTGAACTTCATGCCTCACATCCACGGTCTACGGCGATGACGGAACCGTCCGGCTGATCGACACCGAGCGCAGCCGATGACCTTGCCGCCCGCCATCTCATACGACTCGCCACCCGGATTTGGCCGCTGCGCCCGGATCTACGTACGAGTTTTCTCGAAGGCTACGGCGAGCTCACAGCCACAGCTCAGAGTGCAATGCGCCACTGTGTCCACATCGACGTCCTGGCGAAGCTGCCGCTCCAGCACGCTTGCGCACCGGACTGGTCCTAGACGAGTAGTTCCGAAGTCAGGGGTCGATGTCTGGGCATGAAGAGAGGGCATCCAAGATCATGTTGTGACGCAAGACCTGGATACCCTCTTGACCGCACTGTACGTGAAGATCGACGACAGCATCCGCACGCCCCGGTGGCGGGGCCGGCCGCCGCTGTTGACCGACTCCGAACTGGTATGCCTCGCGGTGGCGCAGGTCCTGCTCGGCGCCCGCTCAGAAGCGCATTGGATCCGCTACGCCCGTATTCATCTCGCCGGCATGTTTCCCTACCTGCCGCAGCGGCCGGGCTACAACAAGCGGCTCCGTGCGGCGCTTCCGCTGGTCAAGAAGGTGATCCGGGACCTGGCGCGCGACAGTGACTTCTGGTTCGACAACCACTGGATCGTCGATTCCACCCCGATACCCTGCGGCATGTCGCGCCCGACGGCGCAGCGTTCGGACCTGGCCGGCTGGGCCGGATACGGCTACTGCGCCTCCCATTCCCGCTTCTTCTGGGGCCTCCGGCTCTACCTGGTCTGCACCCCGACCGGGATGCCGATCCTGTGGGCCCTGGCGAACCCGAAGATCGGCGAGCGAGAGGTCCTCGCCGCGATGCTCGACGTCGAGGCCGCCGTGGTGGCCGAGCACGACGGGATCCTGCTGATCAGCGACAAGGGATTCGCCTCCACGCCGTTCGAGCGGCAGTTGGCCGAACAGGGCATCGAACTACTGCGCCCGTCCCGCAAGAAGGAGAAGACCCGCTACGGCGAGCCGATGCTCAAGAAGGTCCGACAACTGATCGAGTCGGTGAACGACACCCTCAAGGGCCAGCTTGACCTGGAACAACACGGCGGACGGACCTTCGCCGGTGTGGCCGTCCGTGTCGCCCAACGCCTGCTCGCCATGACAGCGGCGATCTGGCACAACAACAAGACCAGCGCGCCCGTCACCCGGTCACTGATCGCCTACGACCACTAACCGGAATTCGGAACAACTCGTCTAACTTGATCTTTAACCCTCTGAGGTCCTGCGGGGACCCCGAACGATCACGGAAACAGCCCTTGGTTGATGATCTTCTTGTCTAGGGAAGAACATCAATAACCAAGGGCTGTTCTGGTGATCAGTGTGCATGACCGTGGTTCGGCTGATGCCGTCGGGGACCTGGACCGGTTCCGGCGGGAGTTCTACGACTGCTTGACCGCTCGGGCTGACGCGTTGTTCGACCTGACCGACGCGGTGTTGTGCGCCGACGGGCCGGTCCGGTCGCTGGTGGAGTTGTCGCTGGTGGGTGAGCACCGCCGGGGTCACGGGGCGTTGTATGACGCCCTCGCCTGCGGGAAGTTGGACATTGACCGGTTGCGCACCGCTCTCGCTGGGGTGCCGCTGCCCCGGGCAGCCGACGGCCGTCTCGTCCTGGCGGTGGACATCACCTGCTGGCTGCGGCCGGACGCGCACACCTCACCACAGCGGATCCTGTGTCACACCTACGGACGCGGCAAGGATCAGACCATCATGATCCCGGGCTGGCCGTATTCGATGGTCGTGGCCCTGGAGTCGGGCCGTAGTTCGTGGACCGCACCGTTGGACGCGGTGCGGCTGGCGCCTGGCGACGACGCGGCCACGGTCACCGCTGGGCAGCTGCGAGACATCGTGGGGCGTCTGATCGCGGCCGGGCAGTGGCAGGCTGGGGACGCGGAGATCCTGGTCGTGGCCGACGCCGGCTACGACGCGCCCCGACTGGCGTTCCTCCTGCGTGACCTGCCCGTGCAGGTCCTCGCGCGAATGCGATCGGATCGGGTGCTGCGTCGGGCAGTGCCGCCTCGGCGGCCGGGAACGGTCGGCCGTCCGCCCCGCCACGGCGGCGAGTTCGTCTTCGGTGATCCCGCCACCTGGGGTGAGCCGGACGCGGCCACTGTCGCCGACACCCGTCTCTACGGCACGGCGTGGGCCCGCGCCTGGGACCGGTTGCACCCTCGGTTGACCCACCGATCCGCCTGGACCGCCGCGGCTAAAGTACTGCCGGTCATCGAGGGGACCGTCATCCGCCTGGAAGTCGACCACCTACCCAGCGGCGCTACACCGAAGCCGGTGTGGCTGTGGTGGTCCGGCGTCGACGCCACCTCGGATGACGTGAACCTGCTCTGGCAGACGTTCCTACGCCGCTTCGACATCGAACACACGTTCCGCCTGTTCAAACAGACCCTCGGCTGGACCTGCCCGAAGATCCGCACCCCGCAAGCCGCCGACCTATGGACCTGGCTGATCCTCGCCGCCTACACCCAGCTCCGTCTGGCCCGCGCCCTCGCCGCCGACCTGCGCCGCCCCTGGGAGCAACCCGCACCACCGCAGCGTCTGTCACCCGCCCGCGTCCGCCGAGGGTTTCGGCACCTCCGCGCGAAGGCGACCTGCCCGGCCGGTGCACCCAAACCCGCCCGGCCAGGCCCGGGGCGACCACCCGGCCGCCGCAACACCCACCCCACCCCGCGACACGACGTCCACATCGCGACCACCACGAACGCCAAAACATCGGCCACAAAGAAGACGAAGACTGTCAATCCCCGGCCACGCCGCACAGGTTAAAGATCAAGCTAAGGGATGTCTCGTAACCCTGGTGTCTGTCCGTTGGGGATGGTCGGGCAGGATGCCGGGGTGCAGGTGATCACGGCAGCTCGCCCGGAGTGGATCTTCCCGTTCACCGGGCTGCAGCCACCGCAGTTCCGCACGCTGGTCCGGTTGGTTGCCGAGCGTGGCGGTGACGGCATAGCTGACGGTCGGCCGGGCCGGCAGTGGGCTCTTGACCTCGCCGATCGGGTTTTGCTGGTGGCCGCGTACTGGCGGACGAACCTGACGATGCGCCAGATCGGTCCGCTGTTCGGGGTGTCGCACTCCGCGGCGCACCGGGTCATCGACACCCTCGCACCGCTGTTGGCCCTGGCGCCGGTGCGTAAACGGCCGGTCGCGCAGATCGCGATCGTTGACGGGACGCTGGTCCCGACCCGCGATCACCGGCTGGCCGCCCGGAGCAAGAACTACCGCTACTCCACAAACCTGCAGGTCGCCATCGACGCCTCCACCCGCCTGGTCATCGCCGTCGGCGACCCACAGCCCGGCAACCGCAACGACACCATCGTCTACCGCACCAGCGGCATCCAGGAGAAGCTCGACGGGCGGCCGGTGATGGCCGACGGCGGCTACCGGGGCAACCCTGAGGTGATCATGCCGTACCGCAAACCCGCCGACGGCAGCTCGCTGCCGGACTGGAAACAAGCCCTCAACGTCGAGCACCGCACCGTTCGAGCAGGGGTAGAACACGCCCTGGCCAGGATGAAGAACTTCAAGATCCTGCGCGACTACCGCCGCGCCGGCCACACATTGACCGACGCCGCTTCCGGCATCGCCAACCTCCACAACATCATCCTCACCGGCTGACCACCGGCCCGGCCCAGGGCAACGCCTTCACCCAGTTACGAGACATCCTTTAGGCCCCGGGCACGTCGGTCCTGAGCATCTGAGCTGTTTCCGCTCGGCACCAGCCGTGCTTGGTACTCGACTTCAGAGGGTGACATGAGCCGGGCGATGCCACTCCGGCTTGGCGTCGGTACGCAAGGAGCTACCTGCTCCCAGTCTGCTCCCAATTTAAGGGGCAACAGCGGAGAAGCCCGTTACCGGTGGTTCCGGTAACGGGCTTCTGACCTGCAAAAACTGAGAGTGGGCGATGCTGGTATCGAACCAGCGACCTCTTCGGTGTGAACAAGGTCAACATCCGGCCCAGGCGTCGGCGTTTGACTATCGACCCTGGCCCAACCCTTGATGTCCGTTGGTCTGGCGAGGTGAGCGAGGCGGCCGAGAGTAAGATCATCTCCCCGTTTTCTCCCAAGCATCGGCATCCGCCGTCAACGCCTTGCGAACGTTGATCTACTGCTCGTCGGTCCGCTGGGTCCGTCGGTTCTCGGCGATCCACGCCATTACCGCATCCCGCTCCCAGACCCTCCCGGTTGCCAAGGTGTCCAGCGGTGCTGGGAACCCAGGCCGCGCCACGATCTCCGACGCACGCTGCCGGCTGACACCGCCCAACATCTGCTGAATCTCCGACATGCCTGCGAGCCGCATAACCCGACCGTACGGACCTGTCGAGTAGCAACTCCGTCAAGTTGACGGGGTTGACACCTGTAAGGTGACGGTGGGCGCTGTGCCGGTGGTGGAGAACCGAGCCCGCCACCGACGCGGCGGACGCTCTGCCCGGTGGGTGACCTCCGAACCCGCCGGGCAGGGCACACCCTCCGGACAAAGGAGCCGCATGTCTGCCGAGCAGCACAGCCGTACGCGGGCCAGGCCGCAACCTTCCCCGCCCACGCCTGGCACCGAGCTGTGGATCGACCGGGAAGCTTCAGTGCAGTTTCTGAGGCAACGGTTCAGGTTCCGGGTGATTTCGGCATGTTCGAAGCCGACCTATCGGGGCTGGGCCTGGATAACGGGCTACCAACTCGACGACCGGGGCAACGCCGTCGAAAAGCGGGAGATCTTCGTTCAGCTCGCCGGCCTGCGCCCCGTCGGGCGATCGACGTAGCACGCTGTGCGAATGACTGGCGCGGAAAACGCCAGTGCGGCGACCGATGCGTGGGGGAGGTGGTGGCCCTGAACTACGGACGTGTCTATCGATGGCTCCACGCCTGTTTCCACCACCCCGCCCGACTCGCCGCCTTCGTCCGTGTCGCTCCAATAAAACCCTTATGCGTTGCTGAGATTACCTCGGTCCCCGGCCCTGGCCACCTGGCCGATGGCCAGCGAAATTCATCGCAGCGGTCGACGCTGAAAGAATGGCATTCGACGAAAGCCGGTAAGCGCTGTTGAACTTAATTTTGACACTGTCAGGCAAAGAGTTAAAAATGTGTGGCCTTTTTTCCGCAATTACTATTTGCCTCGCCTCTCTGTACTCAACATCGACACCTTCCGCGAAGGCACGTAGGCTCATATTTGAGTGTGCGAATCTGATCACCTGCGTTCTCCACCAGGCGTCACTTCCGCGCTCCTCCGACGCCTGGGGTGTGACCTCCCGCTGCCGCCCGTGGTACTGACTCGAACTGCTACTGGCTATCTGTGCCATCTGTGCGGGCGCTTGCGGCAAGTGGCCCGGTGGGGAGTAAACGGCTGCTCGGCGGGCCTCAAGAAATTCATTGAACTGCGAAGGGCGATCGTTTCGAGCGTTGTAGATATAGTCAATCAACATTGCTACATTTACATTGTTTTGCCATTCCGGGCAGGGCTTCTCCAGTTCCTCGGTCTGCTCCCGGTAGGCGGAGTACCTTGGGTCAGTCGCAGTCATTCTCACCAAATTTACCCATGCGGCCATCTGTGAGTCTTTGGTCGCGAGAAGGCCCCTCGCGGTGGTTTTGGCGGCCGCTTCAAGTTGAGTGATGTTAGAACGCATGCCGTGCCCTGACGAACCAGTGTGGGCGGGATCCACTTCAAACCGTCCAATCATCTAGGATACTTTGCCACTCATAGAGGTAACGTAGGGCGACTGCCCGCTGGTTCATGGAGTGCCTGAATCCCTTACACCACAACGGTTTCCGTGATTGTGGGTGGTCAGGTTGACCGCCATGCCGGGCGGCGAGACCGACCGGGGACACGGTCAGGTCGGCGGCCAGGGCGAGCAGCCCGAGCGCTACCATCTGGGTCGCGCCGTAGGTGGCCACGTGCCGAACGCAGGCCAACCGGCCCCGCCACCCGGGCTACCCCTTGGTGTCGGCCTGGTGCTGGGTCTGGATCCAGTGGTCTGCGAACAGGGCGGCGTACACCGCGGCGACGGTGCCGGGGTCGGTCATCGGGTGTTCAGGGGCCGGCCCTTCAGTCTGTGTCGGGTCAGCACTCGGATAACTTTGCGCTCACCGACAGGCATCGGCGCGGACGTGACCACCGCACCACGGGTACGGGTCGACGCTCCAGACCCGCCACCCTCCACCGTCGCGGCGTGTCTGGAACTGCCATGGATGCGGGGTGCCGGTCATCGACATGCCGCCATCGCCCCACCAGACCACTTGATGGAGGAGCTAGGCACGCCTGGAAAGCTCGCGGACGAACGGATGGGGCACACAGACGGGTCGGTGCAGGCCCGGTACACCCACGTCACGCCCGTGATGCGGGCAAAGCTGCTCGACGGACTGACGGAACTATGGGAGGCAGCTTTACAGGTCCGGCTGTCGATGACGCCTGGCTCTCCCGTGGCTGTACTTGATCGGTTGCTGACCGGTCGCTGAAGTCGCCGCAAAGATCATCTCCCAGGTTTCTCCCAACGAGGATGGCAGAAGCATCAAAGGCCAGGTCCCAAACCTGGGATCTGGCCTTTGACCTCGTGCTATTCATGGTGGGCGATGCTGGTATCGAACCAGCGACCTCTTCGGTGTGAACGAAGCGCTCTCCCACTGAGCTAATCGCCCTCAGCGCCGTTGACTCTACCCGATCGTGGAACCAGACCGGAAATCCGGGGTCAGTGCGTCGCGAGGTAGTGCATCGCCGCGGCCACCACGTCGATGCCGAGGCTGTACTTGAGGGAGAGCCACACCACGGTGCCGACGAAGACCAGCCCGACGGCGCCGAGCAGGACTCGCGCCAGAAGTGACTGCCTCGTCACCCATCGCGTCCAGCCGTGGACGTGCCGGCGGGTGAAGCCGAGCAGTCGGCGGGCCCAGTGGAATTCGACGGCCCAGATGCCGAGGCCGGCGATGACCAGCAGCCAGCCCGGCCCGGGTAGCGGGATGAGGGCGATGCCGATGGTCACGACGAGCGCCCCGGCGATCGCGATGAAGATCTTGAGGGCGATCCGGCCGGTGGGGTTGGCCCGGATCACGTCGAGGGTCATCGAGATCCGTCGCCGCCAGTGGGGGCGCTGCGGCGGGTCTCCGACGACGAGGACTCCGCCGGGGCGGCCGGCGTCGGGCGTCGACCGTCCGGGTCGCTCGGGCTGCTCCATCGGCACTGCGTACCCCCGCTGTTCGGCTTTTCGGGCCGCGACGTTCGGCGGGCCGGACGTCGCGGGCGGATCCACTGAGGATCGGTTCGTGACCATTTCACCCCCCAGTGTCGCGCGGGCCCGTCACTGCAACGGCCGACTGGACGTTACCGGAGTAAGTCGACGACTGAGCCACCCGATGCCGGGCGGTATCACGCACTGGGCAGAACCGGAAATCCTACATGAATCCTCACATTCACGCGGCCTTTCCGTCCCCCTTCCCACCACTGGGTGAAGTCAGCGTATGGCGGAGCGTAGCCAGGAGTAGCACCTGAGTATGGAAAAGCGGGACACGCGCGTTCCGCAGCGGTGCCGGGGGGAGAACGTCCATGAGTGTCATTCGACCGACGACCGTAGAGGTCGAGACGTCGCTAAGGCTCGTCGCACCTGACGCCACCGCCTTGCCGGTGCGTGCCAGTCTGCGTTACGACCCTGCTGACCCGTATGCGGTCCATGTCCTGTTCCATGCCGAATCGGCCGGGGGTGAGGCGGTGAGTTGGTCGTTCGCTCGCGAACTCCTGGTCACCGGCCTGGACGAGCCGGCTGGCATCGGGGATGTGCGGGTCTGGCCCTGGGCCACCCCGCGCGGCGACTTCGTCGCGCTGGCCCTGTCGTCACCGGACGGCAACGCCCTCTTCGAGGTGCCGCGCAGCGTCCTGGTGCGATTCCTTCGACGGACGTACGTCGTCGTCCCGCGCGGCCGCGAGGCCGAGCACCTGGACGTCGACACGGCGGTGAACCGGCTGCTCGCCGGTCGCTGATCACCGCCCGAAAGGGCAACACCGGCCAACCGGGGCCGCGCGGATCTGCCGAGTCCGCGCGGCTCCGGCACACCCAGGGGGTACGCGGACAGTCCGCCCCGGGTCGGCCGGTGCTCAGCCGTGCGTGGTGATGCCGCCGTCGACGGGGATGACCGCGCCGGTGAGGTACGCGCCGGCCCGCGACGAGAGGTAGATGGCCGTGCCGGCCATGTCGTCGGGGCGGCCGATGCGGCCCAGTGGCACCTGCTGCTCGATGCTGGCGCGGCTCGCCGGGTCGTTCAGCGCGAACGCCATCATCTTGCTCTCGAACGGGCCGGGTGCGATGGCGTTGACGGTGATCTGTTCGCCGGCGAGTTGGTGGGCGAGGCTGCGGGTGAGCATGTGCACGGCGGCCTTGGTGGCCGAGTACGCGTACACCTCCATGAACGGCACCCGGATGCCGTCGATCGACCCGATGTTGATCACGCGGGCCGGGTCGTCGGCGCTGGCGGCGGCGCGCAGCGCCGGCAGCAGCGCCGTGGTCAGCCGGAAGACGGCCTTGACGTTGACCGCCCAGAGCTTGTCGAACGCGGCCTCCGGGTAGTCCTCCAGCGGCGCGCCCCAGGTGGCGCCGGCGTTGTTGACCAGCACGTCGAGGCGTCCGAAGCGGTCCCGCACGGCGGCGGCCAGCGCCTCGGCCGCGGCGTCGTCGCTCAGGTCGGCGGGGATGGCCTCGCAGCGACCCTCGGCGGAGAGTTCCTTGGCGACCGCCTCGCAGACCTCCGCCTTGCGGGACGAGATGATCACGTGGGCGCCGGCCCGGACGAAGCCCTGGGCGATCATCAGACCGATCCCCCGCGAGCCGCCGGTGACCAGAACCGTCTTGCCTTCGACCGAGAACAGCTGCGTCATGCCCATCCCATCGCGAGTCGGAGGGGTCCGCCGGTCAGTCGGGCGGCCGGCGGGGCGCCGGCGGACCGCGGACCGGACGGCGCTACCGCCGGGTAACGTAGCCCGGTCGCCGGGATCGGGACAAGCCCGTGCCGCCGTGGCCGGGCCACCGCGCACCCCGACCGGGATGCGGTGACCTGCGGTTCGGGCTACCGTCGCAGGCGATGGTCTCCACCGGTCCCTCCCCCGCGCCACCGATCGGAACGGTGTCACCCGTACCCGACGAGATCGCCACGTTCGCGTTGGCCGACCTGGCCCCCGACCGCGGCTGGCGTCGGCCGGTGCTCGTCGACCGGGAGTTGTTGATCCTCACCACCCGGCGGCACGGCGACGCCGAGCTGGACTTCCACCTGTTGCCGTGCCGACCCGGCACGCTGCTGCGGATCCGTGCCGGTCAGGTGTTGCGCTGTCCCGGCCCGCAGTTCGACGGCACCGTGGTCGCCTGGGACGCGGAGGCGCTGCGCGGATTCGACGTCGACCCGGACGCCCCGGCGAGCTGGCGGCAGTTGGCCGGCGAGGACGAGGACGCGGTGATCACCGAGGTCAGCCAGTTGGCGGTGGACTGTCAGCGGCACGGCGACAGTCCGGCCGGCCGCGCCCTGCTGCGCCACCAGCTCGCCGTGCTGCTGTTGCGGCTGACCCTGCCCGACGCAGACCAGGTGCCACCCCGGCCCGAGGTGGAGACGTTCCGCCGGTTCCGCCGCGAGGTGGAGCACGGCTACCAGGTCACCCGGCGGGTGGAGGACTACGCCGCCGGGCTCGGCTGCTCGGTACGGACCCTGACCCGGGCGTGCCTGGCCGTCACCGGCAGCAGCGCCAAGCAGGTCATCGACGAGCGGGTCGCGTTGCAGGCCGCCCGCCTGCTCGCCGCGACCGACGAGCCGATCGCCCAGATCGGCCGGCAACTCGGGTTCTCCGAGCCCACCAACTTCGGCCGTTTCTTCACCCGGGAGGTCGGGCTCAGCCCCGGCGCGTTCCGCGCGGCCCGGGAGCAGCCGGCCGCCGGCCGAGTGGTGCGCCCCCGACCGCCGGCCGAGGCCGCCGGCGTCAACGGGGGCCGCTTCCGCCCGGGCAGCCCCGGCGAGCCGGCCAACGGCGGTCACGGCACCCGGACCGGGTCGCCCACCGGGCCGGGTGGCGGCACCGGCCGGGCATGATGGCAGGGTGCAGATCTCCGCGCGCGGCGACTACGCGGTACGGGCGGCGCTGAGCCTCGCCACCGCGTACCCCTCGCTGCTGTCCACCCAGGCCATCGCCGCGGAGCAGGACATGCCGCGCAAGTTCCTGGAGGCCGTCCTGGCGGATCTGCGCCGGGCCGGCATCGTCCGCGCCCAGCGCGGCGCCGAGGGTGGCTACACCCTCGCGCGTCCGCCGCGCGAGGTGACCGTCGGCGCGGTGCTGCGCGCCGTGGAGGGCCCCCTCGCCGGGGTACGCGGCCTGCGCCCGGAGGAGACCCGGTACGAGGGTTCGGCGGAGAACCTGCCCGGCCTGTGGGTGGCGGTGCGCGCCGCCGTGCGGCGGGTCGTCGACGAGGTGAGCCTCGCCGAGATCGTCAGTGGCCGGCTGCCCGCCCACGTCCGCAAGCTCACCGCTCTACCCGACGCGTGGGAGCCCCGCTGACCCGGTCACGCGTCACAGGCTCCACACCACCTCCTCGGTGCTGAGCCGGGGCAGCCGCTCCGACCAGGCGTCCGGGCCGGGGTGGCCCACGTTCATCAACAGCAGCGCCTCGTGCCGGCCGTCGGGAAAGAACTCCCGGGTCACGCCGGCCGCGTCGAACCCGGCCATCGGGCCGGCGGCCAGCCCGGCGGCGCGTACGCCCACCAGCAGGTAGCCGATCTGCAGGGTCGCGCTGAAGCGGGCCTGCTCGGCGCGTGCCACCCGGTCGGCCAGCCAGTCGCGGGCCTGCGGGCGGTGCGGGTACAGCTCGGGCAACCGCTGGTGGAAGTCCACGTCGGCGGCGAGCAGCGCCACCAGCGGCGCGGTGGCGGTCTTCGCCCGGTTGCTCGACGAGACGTACGGCAGCAGCCGCGCCCGGGCCGCCGCCGACCGGAGCAGCAGCATCCGCAGCGGTTGGCCGTTGTACGCGGTCGGCCCGTACCGGATCAGGTCGTGGATCGCCGCGACCTGCGCGTCGGTGACCGGCTCGGCGGTGAACGTGTCGGCCGTACGGGCCGCCCGGAACAGCAGGTCCTGGGCGGCCCGGTCCAGCGCGAGCAGGTCCGGCGTGGCCGGCGCGGTCATTCCGGTACCGACGGGACCGCGGTCGTGTAGCCGCCCTTGTGGTGCACCAGCGGGGCGCCGTCGCCCCCGTCACCGAGCGCCAGCGGCTCGGCGATCACCAGTGTGTGGTCGCCGGCGGGAACCCGGTGCACCACCCGGCAGAGCAGCCGGGCCAGCACCCCGCCGAGCAACGGCACCCCGAACGGGCCCGCCGCCCAGTCGGGGTAGGCGGCGAAGCGGTCGATGCCGCTGGTGGCGAAGATCCTCGCCGCGTCCCGCTGATCGTGCGCCAGCAGGTGCACCGCGACGTGTTCGGCGCGGGCCAGCACCGGCCAGCTCGACGACGCCACCCCGAGGCAGAACGAGACGAGCGGCGGATCCAGGGACACCGAGGTGAACGACGTGGCGGTGAACCCGGCCCGGATGGGCGCGCCGATCCCGCCCAGGCAGGCCGGGTCGGTGGCCCGGGCCACGGCGGTGACCACGGTGACGGTGGTGGCCTGCCGGCGCAGCAGCGCGCGGAACAGGTCCCGGTCCACCGGCAGCAGCTCGGTGGCGTCCGTCGCCGGACGTTGCACGGTGGTCACGCCGACACCAGGGCCGGCGCGGCGTACGCGCTGGCCGGCCGGGGCAGGCCGTAGTGCTCGCGCAGCGTCGCACCGGTGTACTCGGTGCGGAACAGCCCACGGGCACGCAGCACCGGCACCACGTGGTCGACGAAGTCGGCCAGGCCGCCGGGCAGGTGCGGCGGCATAATGTTGAAGCCGTCGGCGGCGCCCTGGGTGAACCACAGCTCGATCTGGTCGGCGATCTGCTCGGGGGTGCCGGCCACGACCCGGTGGCCCCGGCCGCCGCCGAGTCGACCGATCAGCTGCCGGACGGTGAGCCGTTCCCGGCGGGCCAGCTCGGTGACGAGCTGGTAGCGGCTCTGGTGGGCCTGCACGGTGCCGGACTCCGGCAGCTCCGGCAGCGGCCCGTCCAGCGGCAGGCCGGTGAGGTCGATGCCGAGCATCCCGGACAGCTGGGCGAGGGCGTACTCGGGGACGATCAGCTCCTCCAGCTCGGCGGCCAACGCCCGCGCCTCGGCCTCGGTGCCGCCGATCACCGGGGCGATGCCGGGTAGGACCTTCACCAGGTCGGGGTCCCGGCCGGCGGCGGTGACCTGCCGGCGCAGCTCGGCGTAGAAGCCCTGCCCGTCGGCGAGGGTCTGCTGGGCGGTGAAGACCGCCTCGGCGTAGCGGGCGGCGAAGGCGATCCCGTCCGGCGACGAGCCGGCCTGCACCAGCAGTGGTCGACCCTGCGGGCCGCGGGGGATGTTCAGCGGGCCGCGCACCTGGAACTCCGGCCCGCGGTGCGCCACCTCGTGCACCCGGTCGGTGTCGGCGAACACCCCGGCGGAGGTGTCGAAGACCAGCGCGTCGTCCTCCCAGCTGTCCCAGAGCTTGATCGCCACGTCGACGAACTCGGCGGCCCGCCGGTACCGGTCGGCGTGCGCGGGATGGCTGTCCCGGTTGAAGTTGACCGCCTCCCGCTCCTGGGCGGAGGTGACGATGTTCCAGCCGGCCCGGCCGCCGCTCAGGTGATCCAGCGAGGCGAACTTGCGGGCGACGTGGAACGGCTCGTTGTAGGTGGTGGAGACCGTCGCGATGAGGCCGATGTGGTCGGTCACCGCGGCGAGCGACGCGAGCAGGGTCAACGGTTCGAAGACGGCCTGGATGTTGTGCCGGGGGTTCGGCCCGACCGACAGCCCGTCGGCGAGGAACAGCGAGTCGAGGGTGCCGCGCTCGGCGATCCGGGCCAGCTCCTGGAAGTGCCGGACGTCGGTGACCCGACGCGGGTCGGTGCGGGGGTGCCGCCAGGCCGCCTCGTGGTGGCCGACGCCCATCAGGAACGCGTTGAGGTGCAGGGTACGAGTCATTGGTGTCTGTCCTATCCGGCTCATTGGTGTCTGTCCTATCCGGCGGATACGTCGACGCGCCAGGTGGAGAAGCGGCGTTCGAGGGCGACGAGGAGCTGGTTGACGACCAGGCCGATGGCGGAGATCGTAATGATCCCGGAGTACATGTCGGGGATCGCGAAGTTGTACTGCGCGTAGTTGATGAGGTAGCCGAGGCCGGCCTTCGCGCCGACCATCTCGGCCGCGACGAGCACCAGGATCGAGTACGCCCCGGCCAGCCGGACGCCGGTGAAGATGGTCGGCACCGCGGCCGGCAGGATCACCTTCTGGAACAGCCGCAGGTGGTTGAGCCCCATCGAGCGGGCCGAGCGGATCAGCAGCGGGTCGACGCCCTTCACGCCGGCGATGGTGTTCAGCAGGATCGGCCAGGAGCACGCGTACAGCACCAGGGCGATCTTGGAGGTCTCGCCCAGGCCGAGGATGAGCACGAAGACCGGCAGCAGGGCCAGCGCGGCGGTGTTGCGGAACACCTCCAGCAGCGGGCTCAGCAGCTCGGCGAGTGGCCGGTACCAGCCGATGAGCAGCCCGAGCGGGATCGCGGTGAGCACCGCCAGGCCGAGCCCGGCCAACGACCGGGTCAGGCTCGCGCCGACGTGCTCGGCGAGCTGACCGGTACGCAGCAACTCCCACCAGGCCACCAGCACCTCCGACAGTGGGGGCAGGAACACCCGGTCGACGAGCCCGAGCCGGGGCGCGCCCTCCCAGATCGCGGCCAGCGCGGCGATCGCGACGGTACGGTGCAGCACCTTCGCGCCGACGCCGAGCAGCCGCCCGGCTCGGCCGGGGGTGACGCGGCCGGCCACCTCGGGCGCGGCGGGCGGCGCCGCCAGTCGGGTGGGACGTTCGGCGATGTCAACCAACGCGGGCCTCCTCGGTGTGGTGGACGCCGGTGCCCTCGGCCGCCTGGGCGGCGCGGACCTCGTCGCGCAGCAGCGTCCAGATCTGATGGCGGTGGTGGCGGAACGCGTCGGTGGAGCGGACGTCCTCGACCGCGTCCCGGTCGCCGAGGTCGACGTCGATGACCTGCTTGAGCCGCCCGGGCCGGGAGGTCAGCACCGCGACCCGCTGACCGAGGTAAACGGCCTCGTCGATGCCGTGGGTGATGAACACGATCGTCTTGCCGGTACGCGACCAGATGCGCACCAGCTCGTCCTGCAACGAGTCGCGGGTCTGCGCGTCGAGGGCGGCGAATGGCTCGTCCATCAGCAGCACGTCCGGGTCGTACGCGAGGCTGCGGGCGATGGCGACCCGCTGCTTCATCCCGCCGGACAGCTCGTGCGGGTAGCGGTCGGCGAAGCCGCGCAGGCCCACCAGGTCCAGGTGGTGGGCGATCAGGTCGGCGCGCTCGGCCCGGGGCACACCCTTGGCCTCCAGCCCGAACGCCACGTTGCCGGCGGCGGTGCGCCAGGGCAGCAGCGCGTACTGCTGGAAGACGATGCCGCGGTCCAGGCCGGGCCCGGTGACGGGCCGTCCGTCGACGAGCACCTGCCCGCCGGTCGGCCGGGTGAGCCCGCCGAGCAGGTCGAGCAGGGTGGACTTGCCGCAGCCGCTGGGGCCGACGACGACCAGGAACTCGCCGGGGCGTACCCCGAGGGTCACCTCGTGCAGCGCGGTGACCGCACCGGCGTCGCCGCGCCGGGTGGCGCGGACCGGGAAGGTCTTGCTCACCCGGTCGAAGAGGATCTTGTCGGTGCTCACGCGCCGCCCCCGTCCACGAACGGGTTGAACCGGTTGGTGAAGATGTCGGTGGGCTTCGGACGGTCGCCCTTGATCTCGCCCTCGGCGGCGAGCCAGTCGATCCAGGTGCCGAACTCCTGCTCGCCGATCACGCCGCCCCGGCCCGCGACACCGCTGCTCTTCCAGTACGAGACGAGCGACGGGTCCTCGTTGCGGCCGCGCTTGGCGATGATGTCGCGCATCCGGGCGACCACGGTCTCCCGGGGCTGGGTGCGGGCCCACTCGATGGCCTTGCCGACCCCGGTGACGAACGCCTTCACCGTCTCCGGGTTGCGTTTGATGAAGTCGTCGCGCAGGACGTACGTGCCGGCGCTGAACGCGCCCAGCAGTTCGTAGTCGGTGACGATGGTGCGGATGCCGCCGCCGGCGATCGCCTTGTCCCGGATCACCCCGCCGAGCACCGCGACGTCGATCTGCTTCTGCCGCAGCGACTGCTCGGTGTTGACCGGTGGCAGGGCGACCAGCTCGACCTGTTTGATCTCGGCGGGGCTGAGCCCGCCACGGGCGAGCCAGGTCTTGAGCACGGCCTCGGCGTGCGCGCCGAGGGTGTTCATGCCGACCTTCTTGCCGATCAGGTCGCGGGCGGTGCGGATCGGGCTGTCGTCGAGCACGTAGTAGCCCTGGAAGGTCTGCGCGTCGGAGCCGTAGTAGCTGACCACGGCGGTGATCGGCGCGTTGGCGGCGGCGAGCTTGACGATCGCGCCGTTGAACGCGCCGCCGAAGTCGCTCTGCCCGGTGGCGGTGGCCTGGATGTCCTGCGGACCGCCGGTGACGTTGCCGATCCACTTGAGCTTGACGTCGCCGAGGTAGCCGAGGTCGGCGGCGAGTTCGGGGAGGGTGACCTGGCCGACGGAGCCCTGGTAACGCAGTTCGGTGGCCTGCCCGGCACCGGCCTCGGCGTCGCCGCCGCAGCCGGCCGCGCCGGTGAGCAGGGTCAACGTGGCGGCGGCGGCGAGAGCGCGCAGGAGGGTACGACGGGGTGGGGACATGGGGTGTCTCCTGATCTGTCCACGATGGGAGCGAGGAACGCCCGGATGCGGGGCGTGGAGGCACGCCGCTCCGCGATGAGCGGGCGAGCGGTGTGAGTGCGGCGATGGAGCCGAGCCGGATGAACCGGTCAGCTCAACAGAGCGCGCTCGCGTGCCGGACCAGGTCGACGTGCACGCAAGCGGTGAGGAGGAGCTCGTCCCGCTGCGACATGACCTCATGCTGCCGGCCGTGGGATCTGCCGGTCAACGGTCTTCCAGAACGTGAGACTTGTATCGCTGGCGATGTTACGACACGCCCCCAGCAGCGTTTACCGCCGCGCAACACCTATCTGTTTGATGGGGTTTACGGCCCCGCAGCCGCACCGTCCAGGCCGGACACCGAAGGGGTTTCAGACGTTGCCCGTTCGGGAATGTTCGATCTCGACACGGCAGGGAACGGTGACGAGGGGAGTCCTCCGATGGGCCTCATGTTTCGCAAGCGCAAGAAGTACGGACCGATCATCCTGAACTTCACCGAGAACGGCTTCTCCTCGTGGAGCATCAAGATCGGGCGCTGGTCCTGGAACTCCAAGGCACGGGCGCACCGGGTCGACCTGCCGGGTCCGCTGTCCTGGAAGCAGGACAAGTCCCGGTCGTAAGACATCCCGGGAGTCGAGCGGGGTGCCGGTGATTCACCGGCACCCCGCTCGGCGTCCCCGCCCAGCCCCTGCCCTGCCCCCACCCCCGACTCGTCGATCTTGCACTTTCGGTTGCCGTTTTGCGTGGAACACCCCTTAGGCCACCGCAGAAAGTGCAAGATCGCGGCGGGGGTGGGGCGGGGTTAGCTCGTTGGGGTGATGATCTCGTCGCCGGCTAGTCGGCCCGTCTCGCGGTCGCGGCGCAGGTCGCCCGCCTCGAGCAGATCGGCCAGCGCCCGGTTGGTGTCGGCGGCCCGGTAGACGGTCGCGGTCAGGGTGTGTCGGCGCAGCTCGGTGACCGGCCGTGGCCCGCCCGCGCGCAGCTCGGCCAGCAGCTCGTGGGCCAGCGAAGCGAGATCGGGATCGCCGACCACGTCGACCGTCGTGCCGGTCGGGTCGAGCGGGTCGCGGTAGCGCGCGCCCAGGTCCGCGCCGACCGCCCAGAGCGCCTCGCGCACCGCCTCCAGACTCCGGTCGGAGCGGCTGCCGAACGCGATGACACCGGCGGCCCCGCTGTCCGGCAGCACCAGAGCCACCTCGGCGACCAGGGGGAAGCCGGCGGAGACGAGCACATCCCGGGCGCTGTCGTCGGTGTGCAGCAGCACCTCGCCGGTCCGGCCGTTGGCCGCGGCGGTGAGCAGCTTCGGCGTCACCGCGCCGGGCACGTCCACGAAGGAGAACAGCGGCGCGCCGGCCGCCCCGGCGGCCTTCACCGCGACCGGCAGCCGGTACGGGTCGCCGGGCAGCAGGTGCACGGTGACCTCGGCGGGTAGCTCCGCCTCGATCGGGCCGAGTCGGGCCGGCAGGTCGGCGGCGCCGTCGGCCAGCACCAGCACCGTCACCTGCCGGCCGCGCGCCTGGTCGCCGTGCGCGGCGACCAGGCGAAGTGCGGCCTCCGCGCTGCCCGCGTCGACGCCGGCGAGAGCGACGGTGGCTCGGCGGGAGCGGTGCAGGGCCGCGGGCAGCCAGGTCGTCAACTGGCGGACCAGCAGCTCGCGGAGGAAATCAGTGGTCCGGTCGGTCGGCATCGGTCCGTTCTACCGCATGCCTGCTCAGGCCGGGACGGAGATCCCCACCCCGCCGCGGGTCTGCCCGCCGTAGCGCCGCCGCTCGGCGTCCAGGTCGAGTCGACCGATCTGCTTGCGGGCGGCCAGTGCGGCGTCGTCGAGCAGGTCGGCCGGGATCAGCCAGACCACCTCGAACTCCAGGCCGTCCGGGTCCTTGCCGTAGAGGCTCTTGGTGGTGCCGTGGTCGGAGGTGCCGACCAGGGCGCCCGCGGCGACGAGCCGCTCGGCTGTCGCGGCCAGCTCGTCGAGGGTGTCGACCTCCCAGGCCAGGTGGTAGAGGCCGACGGTGGCCCGTCCGGCGGTCGACCGACCGGCGCCGGCGCCGATCTCGAACAGGCCGAGGTCGTGGTCGTTGGTGGAGTCCGGAGCCTGGAGGAAGGTGGCGCCCCGGAAGCCGTCCGGGGTCATCGCCACCGGGCGGAAGCCCAGCACGTCCCGGTAGAAGGCGACGCTGCGGGCGAGGTCGCTGACGTAGAGGACCGCGTGGTTGAGCCGGTGGATACCCATGACCTCACAGTAGCGCCGTTTAGTTGAGCGTTCAACCATCGCGGGTATGATGGCCGTCATGACCCGCTGGCTGGACCCCGACGAGCAACGCACGTGGCGCGCGTACCTCGCCGCCTCCCGGGCGCTGATGGACACGCTCGACCGCGAGCTGCAACGCGACGCCGGCATGCCGCACGCCTACTACGAGATCCTGGTCCGGCTCTCCGAGACCCCCGGCCGCCAACTGCGGATGAGCGACCTGGCCCAGGCGGCGGGGTCGTCGCGCAGCCGGCTCTCGCACGCCGTGGCCCGCCTGGAGGCCGCCGGATGGGTACGCCGCGAGGAGTGCCCCACCGACCGCCGAGGGCAGATCGCGGTGCTCACCGACGAGGGATTCGCCACCCTCGCCGCCGCCGCACCCGGCCACGTCGAGGGGGTACGCCGGCACCTCTTCGACGCGTTGAGCCCGGCTCAGGTCGACCAACTGCGCCGGATCAGCGAGACGTTGGCCGAGCACCTGACGACATCCTGACCGATCGACACCGCCGTGGGTCTTGTACTTACCGTCGTCGGATGAGCACGATGGGGCGTGCCCTCCGGCTTCGGCGAACTGACTGATCAGGCGCACCACCTCGTCTCCTCCGGTGACCTGGCGGGCGCGCAGCGGCTGCTCTCCGACGCGCTCACCGACGCCGACCCCCGGCCGGCCAACGCCACCGAAGAGTTGGCCGAGGCCGCCAGCCTCCAGGCGCGGGTGCTGGTCGCCCTCGGCGAGCCGCACTCCGCCCGTGGCTGGGCCGCCTTCGCGTACGCGGCCACCACCCGGCTGCACGGCCGATCCGACCCGCGTACGGTCGCCGCGGCGGCGACCCTGGCCGCGGTGCTGCACCGGGTCGGCAGCCACTCGCGAGCCGCCCGGCTCTACCAGGAAGTCATCATCGAGCTGACCGCGCAGGACGGGCCCGAGTCGCTGCGGGTGCTCGCCGCGCACGCCGACCTGGCCACCGTCGAATACGCCCGCGGCCAGTGCACGGTGGCCCGCGACCGACTCCAGGACGCCTGGGAGCTGCACCGCGAGGTGTACGGCGACGGGCACCCCAGCGGCATCAAGATGCTGGCCCGGCTCGGCGCGATGCAGCGCGACTGTGGCCAGTTCGCCGAGGCTCACGACAATCTGGCGCTGGCCCGTGAGCTGTGCCGGCAGCACCTGCCCGCCGACGATCCCCTGGCCGTGCAGGTGGCGGCGCTGGCCCGGGCGGCCGCGAACCCCGACCACGTCTGCGCCGACGAGCCGTCCACCCCCCGGGACGCCCCGACGGTGCCGGCGGCCCGCGTCCCCCCGCTCGACGACCGGCCGGTCGACTCCGGCTATCACCCGCCCCACCACGCCGGATCGACGGCGGCGGGCGGGACGGTTCCGAACCCGCGCACACCCTCCGACGAGCCGGGCGACGCCACCTGGCCACCCGAGCCGGCCAGGGAGTCCGTGTCCCCGTCCAGCGAGGCGCCGGTCCCGCCGTCGGTCGTCGGGCTGGCCGGGGCGACGCAGGAGCAGTCCGGGGTGTACCGGCTGCACCGCCCCTCCGCCGACCCGTACGCGCCGCTCGAGCCGTACACGCCGTCGCGCCTGCTGCCGGTGCCCGTGCACCGGGCCCCGCCGCCGCCCCGCAACCGCCTGGTGCCGGTGCTGGTGGCCGGCGTGGTCGTGGTGCTGCTCGGTGCCGCCGCGGTGATCGCCGGGGTGGCCCGCGTCGACGGCGACGACGAGCCGACGCCGCCACCGGCCACCGGCTCCCCCACCGCCGGCCCACCGGCGACCACCGCGCCCGCCCCGGGCGCCGCACCCACCTCCGCCGGCGCCGCGCCGGCCGCGGCCCCACCCGGCAGCCCGCCCAGCGCGGTGACCCTGCGCGACAGCCGGGACAGCATCACGCTGCGGTGGACGTACCCGGCCGGCGGCGAGGGTCCGGTGGTCATCGCCGGCGGCCGGACCGGCCAGGACCGCAACGTCTTCGCGACCCTGCCCGCCGGCACCACCACCTACGTCATCTACGCGCTCAACCGCACCAACGACTACTGCTTCACAGTGGCCGTCGTCTGGTCCACCGACACCGTGGCCAGCTCGGAGCAGGTCTGCACGCGCCGCCGCTGACCGGCGTCCGTCAGCGAGGGTCGTCACCGTCCCCGGCCGGCAGCGCCGGCAGCAGTAGGCACACCCGCAACCCCGGTCGCTGGCCGTCCGCGTCGGTCAGGGTGATGCCGCCGCCGGCGCGGCGTACCAGCTCACGCACGATGGCCAGGCCGAGACCGGCACCTCCGTCGTCGCGGGCCCGGCCGTCGTCGAGCCGGGTGAACCGGTCGAAGACCCGCTCCCGGTCGATCACCGGGATGCCCGGGCCGTCGTCGGTCACCGTCACCAGGTGGTACGCACCGGAGGGAGCACCGCCCCGGCCGGTGCCGGCCGGCGGCGTCGTCTCGGCCGCGAGCAGGACGCTGCCGCGCGCGTGCCGGACCGCGTTGTCGACCAGATTGGCCACCACGCGGCGCAACTCGTCGACGTTGCCGAGCGTCCAGAGCGGGCCGGTCGGCGGCAGCACGCGCACGGGCGGCGACGGATAGCGGGCGGCGACCTCGGTCAGCAACCCGCCCAGTTCCACCGGGCCGGTGCCGCGGGCCTGCGGCGCCTCGTCCAGACGGGCCAGCAGGAGCAGGTCGTCGACCAGGCGACTCAGCCGCTCGGTGTCGGCGAGCAGGTTCCCGGTCACCGTCGTCCAGTCGGTCCGGTCGGCGAGCCGCTGGGCCACCTCCAGCTCGGTCCGGATGTTCGTCAGCGGGCTGCGCAGCTCGTGCGCCGCGTCGGAGACGAACGCCCGCTGCCGCGCCCGGGCGGACTCCAACCGGGCCAGCATGCCGTTGAGGGTGACCGCCAGCCGGTGGATCTCGTCGGCCGAGGCGGGCACCGGCAGTCGACCGGTCCCGGCCCGTCCGGTGATCTCCTCGGCTCCCCGGCGCAGCGCCTCCACCGGCCGCAGCGTCGCGCCCACCACCCGCCACGCCACCCCGGCGAGCACCGCCACCAGCAGCGGGAACGCCACCAGCAGGATGACCCGGACCACGTGTGTGCTGTGCCGCACGTCGGCCATCGAACGGGCCACCAGCACGGTCAGCGGATCGGCGGCCGTACCGGCGGGCACGGTGACCACCCGGACCGGCCCGGCCAGCCCGACCCGTTCCGCCGGCACCTCCAGCCGTTGCCGGCGGCCCGGGTCCAGTCGCTGCGGCCGGACCATCGGCACCAGCCGGTCCGCGTCGATGGAGGCGGCCCGGATGCGTCCCTGCGCGTCGATGACCTGGACGCGGACCTGCCCGCCGGCCACCGGCAGCGGATCGGGCAGCGCGTCCTCGGCGGCGAGCAGCGCGACCGCGTCGGCGGTCCGGAACGCCTCGGTGTCGACGGTCCGTTGCAGCACGAAGCCGAGCGCGCCGAGCAGCACCACCCCGCCGAGCGCCAACCCGACCGCGAGGCCGAACACCCCGATCGCCATGAGCCGCCCCCGCAGCCCCAGCACCGGCAGCCGACCCCGCCACGGCCGGCCGGCGCCGGTCATGTCGCCAGCCGGTAACCGGCGCCCCGCACCGTCTCCAGCCGGTCCCGGCCGAGCTTGCGGCGCAGGTAGCCGACGTAGACCTCGACGGCGTTCGGCGCGGTCTCGACGCTGGCGTCCCAGACGTGGTCCAACAGCTCGATCTTGGAGACCACCTGGCCGGGCCGGCGCATCAGGTAGTCCAGCAACGCGTACTCCCGCGCGGTCAGCGTCACCTCGGCGTCAGCCCGGGTGACCCGCCGCCGCGCCGGGTCCAGCCGCAGATCGCCGACCGCGAGCACCGTCGGGCGTTCCGGGGCACCCCGGCGCAGCAACGCCCGCAGGCGAGCCAGCAGCACGACGTACGAGAAGGGCTTGGTCAGGTAGTCGTCGGCGCCGCAGTCCAGGCCGTCGGCCTGGTCGTACTCGCCGTCCTTGGCGGACAGCATCAGCACCGGCAGCCAGTGCTGCTCCGCCCGCAGCCGCCGGACCAGCTCGTAGCCGGAGAGGCCGGGCAGCATCACGTCGAGGATCATCGCGTCGTACCCGCCGTGCCGGGCCGCGTCCAGGCCGGCCGGGCCGGTCGCCGCGACATCCACCGCGAACCCCTCCGCCTGCAACCCGCGTTGCAGGGCAGCCGCCAACCGGGCCTCGTCCTCCACCACCAGCAACCGCACGGCTCAAGGGTGCCACCCGGGTCAATGACCACGGTTCCGCGTCCTCAGCACGTTCACAGCCTCGACCGGGCAGGATGATGCGCAGGAGGTGCCACCATGTCCGTTCTGAGAAGCCGTCCCGTCCTGCGCTGGCTGGTTCCGGCGACCGCCGCCGTGGCCGTCATCGGCGGCGGCGCGGCCATCGGCACGTTCGCCGCCGAGGCCGAACCGAGCCTGCCGCCGCGTACCGCCGCCCAGCTCCTGGTCGATCTGCAGACCTCCCGGCTGGAGGGGTTGTCCGGCACCGTCGTGCAGCGCGCCGACCTCGGCCTGCCGCCACTTCTCGGCCTGGCCGGCGGCAACGACGCCACCACCCTGCTGACCGGTACGCACACGCTGCGGGTCTGGTACTCGGGGCCGGAGCGGCAGCGGGTCGCGCTGCTGGACACCCTGGGCGAGCGGGACGTGGTCCGCAACGGTCGGGACCTGTGGACGTGGCAGAGCCGATCCAACACCGCCAGCCACCGCACGCTGGGCGCCGACGCCGCCGAGAAGCGGGCCCCGGAGGCGGGAACGAACCTGCCGGCCACCCCGCAGGAGGCCGCCGACCTGGCGTTGGGCGCGATCAACCCCAGCACCGAGGTCAGCGTTGGCCGGTCGGCCACCGTCGCCGGCCGGGACGCGTACGAGCTGGTGCTCCAGCCGCGCGACCGCGACTCGCTGGTGCACCAGCTGCGGATCGCCATCGACGCCAGGCAGCACGTGCCGCTGCGCTTCGAGGTGCTCGCCAAGGGCAGCGACCAGCCGGCCTTCGAGGTGGCGTTCACGCAGGTCGACTACCGGCGTCCCGATGCCGACCAGTTCACGTTCAACCCGCCGCCCGCGGTGACCGTCAAGGAGGAGAGCGCCGAGCGGTCCGCCGCCGGTAAGCCCGAGCACGCCGCGCCGACCGGGGACCCGAAGGTACGCGCCGTCGGCTCCGGCTGGACCACCGTGCTGGTCGCCCGCGTCGACGGGGCGCTCGGCGGCAAGCCGGCCGACGCGAAGCCGGCCGGCGACGCACCCGACGTGTCGAAGCTGCTCGGCGGTCTGCCGGCGGTCAGCGGCGACTGGGGCAGCGGTCGGCTGCTCACCGGCAAGCTGTTCAGTGTGCTGCTCACCGACGACGGTCGGGTGCTCGCCGGAGCGGTCACGCCGGAGCGGCTCTACCAGGTCGCCCGCGGCTGATCTCCGCGGTGTTCGCGCCGGGTCGACCTGACGGTCGGCCCGGCGTTTCGCCGTGTGTGGGCCGCGCGTCGGCCCGTCTGGCTTGGTGAGTGCCCGCGGAACGCGCTATCTTCAACAATTCGAGGGCACAAAAAAGAACGGCCTAAAGCCGTTCCTGCAAAGGATTCTAATCTTTAGGGAGACGGCTTGTCAAGGCACTCCGGCGGTTCCGGTGAATTGCCGCTCGACGACGAGATCGGCCGCGAGCAGGAGTACGTCTCGATGCTCTACGACCGGCTGGACGGGCTGCGTGAGCAGGCCGCCAACCGGCTGACCGACGAGCTGCGCAGCACCGGCGGCACCCTGCAGGACCGCTCCCAGCGCGACAGCTCGGTAGCCATGTACGCCGACCAGGTCGAACAGTTCTCCGCCGTGGAGAACGGCCTTTGTTTCGGCCGGCTGGACGGCGACGACGACTCCCGCCGCTACATCGGCCGGATCGGCATCTTCGACACCAGCGGTGACTACGACCCGCTCCTGATGGACTGGCGGGCCCCCGCCGCCCGCCCGTTCTACCTCGCCACCGCCGCCAACCCGCAGGGCGTACGCCGCCGCCGGCACCTGCGGACCCGCCAGCGGAAGGTGACCGGGCTCAACGACGAGGTGCTCGACATCGACACCGCCTCCCCCGGCGCGCACGAGGAGCTGACCGGTGAGGCGTCCCTGCTCGCCGCCCTCAACGCCGGGCGCACCGGGCGGATGCGCGACATCGTCGAGACCATCCAGGCCGAGCAGGACGGGATCATCCGCGCCGACCTGCCGGGCGTGATGGTGGTCCAGGGCGGCCCCGGCACCGGCAAGACCGCGGTGGCGCTGCACCGGGCGGCGTACCTGCTCTACACGCACCGGCGGGAACTCTCCAGCCGCGGTGTGCTGCTGGTCGGTCCGAACGCGACCTTCCTGCGCTACATCTCCCAGGTGCTGCCGACGCTGGCCGAGACCGGCGTGCTGCTGCGTACCCAGGGTGATCTCTTCCCCGGGGTGAGCGCCCAACGGACCGAACCGGCCGCGACCGCCGCGCTCAAGGGTCGGGCCGTGCTGGCCGAGGTGCTGGCGTCGGCCGTACGGGACCGGCAGTGGGTGCCGGACGAGCCGCTGGAGATCGAGGTGGAGCGGGAAGCGCTGACCCTCGACCCGGAGACCGTGCGCACCGCCCGCGACCGGGTACGCCGCACCGAGCGGCCGCACAACCTGGCCCGCGCGCTGTTCGACGTGGAGATCGTGCACGCGCTCGCCGACCAGGTCGCCGAACGCATCGGCGCCGACCCGCTGGGCGGCGACAACCTGCTCGACGAGGCCGACCGGGCCGAGATCCGCCGGGAACTGCGCGACGAACCCGAGGTGAAGGCCACCCTCGACCGGCTGTGGCCGGTGCTCACCCCGCAGCGCCTGCTCGCCGACCTGTACGCCGACCCGGAGCGGATCGCGGCCGCCGCGCCGACGCTCACCGATGACGAGCGGGCGCTGCTGCACCGTGAGCCGGGTGGTTGGACGCCGGCCGACGTACCGCTGCTGGACGAGGCCGCCGAACTGCTCGGCGAGGACGAGCGGGCCGCCGCCGCCCGTCGCGACCGGATCCGCCGGTTGGAACGCGAGTACGCCGAGGGCGTCCTCGAAATCGCCCGCGGTTCCCGCTCGATCGACGTCGAGGACGAGGCCGAAGGTGGCGAGATCCTCGGCGTGACCGACCTGATCGACGCCGACCGGCTGCTGGAACGGCAGGAGGAGGCCGACCGGCTCACCACCGCGCAGCGTGCCGCCGCCGACCGGAGGTGGGCGTTCGGCCACGTCATCGTGGACGAGGCGCAGGAGCTGTCGCCGATGGCGTGGCGGCTGCTGATGCGCCGCTGCCCGAGCCGCTCGATGACCATCGTCGGGGACGTCGCGCAGACCGGCGCGCTCAGCGGCACCCCGTCCTGGGCGGAGGCCCTCGCGCCGTACGTGGCGCAGCGGTGGCGGCTGACCGAGCTGACGGTCAGCTACCGCACCCCGGCCGAGATCATGGCGGTCGCCGCCGACGTGCTGGCGGAGATCGACCCGGGGCTGCGGCCGCCGCGCTCGGTGCGGGAGAGCGGCGTACCCCCGTGGGACCGTGCGGTGCCCGACGGGCAGTTGGCGGCGGAGTTGGTGGCGGCGGCCACCCGGGAGGCCGCCGGCCTGGCCGAGGGTCGGCTGGGCGTGATCGTGCCGGCCGGCCGGGTGGACGAGTTGGGCGCCGCGCTGACCGCCGCGCTGCCGGAGGCCGCCGTGGGCGAGCATCCGGAGTTGGAGAGCAGGGTGGTCGTGCTGACCGTCGCGCAGGCCAAGGGTCTGGAGTTCGACTCGGTGCTGGTCGTCGACCCGGACCGGATGGTCGCCGAGTCCCCGAGAGGCCGCAGCGACCTGTACGTGGCGCTGACCCGCGCCACCCAACGCCTGGGCATCCTGCGCCCCCAAACCCAACCCTAACCCCGGCCCTGACCCGGACTCAGCAGTCGATCATGAGGTTGACGTGGAGTGTGATCTCCGATCGCCACGTCAACCTCATGATCACGCGGGGAGGGCGCCGGGGTGGTCAGTCGGTGGCGCGGTCTCGGATGGACTTGGCTGGTTCCGGTGCGGAGGTGGACTGGTCGCTGGTGCCTCCACCCGTCGGGGTGCTCAGACCGCCGGTGGTGGCGTCGCCGGTCGTGGTCGGTGCGACCTTGCCCGGGTGCCGCTCCGGCTGCCGGGCCACCCGCCGCACACTCGCCGGGCCGGCCGTGCCACCGGTCGTGGTCACCGCGCCCTGACCGCCGACGGGGCCGCCGTCGCGCAGCACCTGCGGGTCGATCCGCTCGCGTGCCGGGTCGAACGAGTCGTCACGCTGATTCTGGCTCTCCACATCGGTGCGGGGCACCGTCACCTCATCGAGGGCACCCTCGCCGTACACGCCGCTGGCGATCCGGTTCTCCGCCCGGCGGGCGGCTTCCTGCCGCATGTCGTCCTCACGCACGTCCATCACCTCGCAGAAGCTGTGGAACTGACTGCGTGCCCGGCCACCGGCCGACCAAACCCGCGCCGGCCGGGAGGTCGTCCACCCCGGTTCACCGTCGCGCCGCCCGCTGGCCGCCTGCCCGCCGCCGAAGCTGTCCATGCTGGCCGGCGACCGGTGGGAGACGCCCGCCGGCAGGAGGGGAAGACAGCGTGCGCACAGTACGCCGTACCGCCGTCGCGGCCCTGGTGGCCGCGACGGTGACGACTGGGCTCGCGGTGCCCGCCCAGGCGAAGCCGCGACCGGACCGGACATTCGACGTGCAGGCCCACCGCGGCGGCCTCGGATTGCGCGTGGAGAACACCCTTGCCTCCTTCGGCAACGCCCTCCAACTCGGGGTGAGCACCCTCGAACTGGACGTGCAGATCACCGAGGACGGCCAGGCCGTCGTCACCCACGACCGCAAGATCAGCGGCGCCAAGTGCGTCGACACCGCCCCCGTGACGGTGGGCGACCCGGAGTACCCGTACGTCGGGAAGTACATCAACACGCTCACGCTGGCCCAGGTGCGCTCGCTGGACTGCGGGTCGAAGACCCTCGCCGACAAGCCCGGCCAGCTCGCCGTTCCGGGTGCCCGGATGCCGCTGCTGCGTGAGGTGTTCGCCCTGGTGAACCGGTACCAGGCGAAGGACGTGAAGCTCAACGTCGAAACCAAGGTGGAGGCCGGCGCGCCGACCGAGACCGCGCCCCGCGAGCAGTTCGTCCGGGTGACCGCGGCGGAGATCCGCGCCGCCGGGCTGCTGAAGCAGGTCACCATCCAGAGCTTCGACTGGGGCGCGCTGATGCGTATGCGCCAGGTCGAGCCGAAGCTGCCGTTGGTCGCCCTGACCAACTACGACTTCCTCCAGACCGGCCAGCCGGGCGCCTCGCCGTGGCTGGGTGGGCTGGACATCGACGACTTCGGCGGTGACCCGATCAAGGCGATCCGCAGCTTCGGCGGCAGCGCCTTCTCACCGGTGCACGGCATGCCGCAGAACGGCACGGTCACCGACCCCGGCTACAAGCCGTACGTCACCAAGGAGATGGTCGCCCAGGCACACCGCTACGGGATCAAGGTGATTCCGTGGACGGTCGACGACCTGCCGACCATGGCCAAGCTGATCGACGACGGCGTGGACGGCATCATCACCGACTACCCGGACCGGCTGCGCGCTCTGTTGGCGCAGCGCGGTTACCGGCTGCCGAAGGCGTACGCCGCGCCGTTCGACATCCAGGCGCACCGCGGCGGTCGGGCCACCCGCCCGGAGAACACGCTGCCGGCGTTCGCGAACGCGCTCGCCAACCGCGCCATCTCCACGCTGGAACTGGACACCGGCGTGACCGCCGACGGGCAGCTCGTGGTGCTGCACGACCGCACCGTCAACGGGTCGCACTGCGTCGACACCGCCCCGGTACGCCCCGGCGACCGGACGTTCCCGTACGTGGGCAAGCCGGTGCACGAGCTGACCCTGGCGCAGCTCAAGACCGTCGACTGCGGCACGAAGACGCTGCCCGAACTGCCCGCGCAGGTGCCCGCCCCGGGTGCCCGGATCCCGACCCTGGACGAGGTCTTCGCCCTGGTGAAGGCGAGTGGCCGCAGCGACATCGGGATGAACATCGAGACGAAGATCAGCCCGGTGGAGAACGACACCGAGCCGTACCGCAGCTTCACCCGCAAGCTCGTCGACGCGATCCAGCGGGCCGGCTTCACCAGCCGGGCCACCATCCAGTCGTTCGACTGGCGCACCATCACGTACGCCCGGCAGCTCGACCGGCGGATCGGTACGGTCGGCCTGGTCTGGCAGTACGGTCCGGCCGAGTGCGCCACCCTCGCCGACGAGTGCTCCCTGGAGGCGGTGTACGGCAACCCGTCGGTGAAGAGCCCGTGGACCGGTGGGCTGGACTGGTGGAAGTACCAGGACCTGGGCAAGCTGACCCGGGCCGCCGGTGCGGGCACGGTGTCGGCCAACTGGCAGGTGCACGACCCGAAGCAGGGCACGGTCGCCTCGGCCGACTGGTACCTGCGGGAGAACCCGGCGTACTTCCACGGACCGGACGTGCGGACCCTTCAGACGCGCTACGACCTGAAGGTGATCCCGTACACCGTCGATGACGCGACGGTGATGCAGCGGGTCATCGACCTCGGTGTGGACGGCATCATCACCGACGACCCGGACCTCCTGGTGAGCGTGGCGATCCGCAACGGCCTGCGCTGACGCGCCGACCCGACCGCCGGCCGGACAGATTTTCGGCCGGCGGTCGGTGTTACCTGCTCAGCGGCCTCGGGTAGTCGGGGGGTGTCCCCGCCGTGAATGCGAACCGTGCCGTGGCCGAAACGCGGTAGCGGGGCGAGGGAATGCAGGTACGACTCATCGCATCCTGAGGAGGACCAGATGAGCACGCAGGCTGCTTCCACCCGGCCGATGAACCGGCCGATGAACGACCCGCAGAATCCGGCGATGATGCGGGACACGCAGCAGATGCCGGCCATGCGGGACGGGCACCGAGACCCGATGCCGTCGCCGGGTACGGAGACCAAGCAGGCGTTCCTGACGACGGAATTCTGGGTCTACGCCGCTGCCGTCGCGCTCCTGGTGATCGCCGCGTTCTGGAAGGGCACCACCGCCAACGGGTTGAACATCAACAACCCGGGCCAGACGTGGCTGTTCCTGAGCATCCTGACCGGTGGTTACCTGGTCAGCCGTGGTCTGTCGAAGGCAGGCTCGGCGCGCCGGTCCGGCAGGGAGCGGAACAAGCACTGAC
Source organism: Micromonospora sp. WMMD710 (assembly GCF_029626045.1). Classification (NCBI taxonomy): domain Bacteria; kingdom Bacillati; phylum Actinomycetota; class Actinomycetes; order Micromonosporales; family Micromonosporaceae; genus Micromonospora; species Micromonospora sp. WMMD710. The sequence continues at coordinate 3,266,617 of NZ_JARUBD010000001.1, forward strand.
GCGTCGTGCGTGAACAGTGGCCTCCGGGAGAGTTCTCCCGGAGGCCACTGCCGTCGTGTGTGGACGGCTTACTCGTCGCCGCCGAAGTCCCCGAAGTCGCCCTCGAACGCGTCCTCGATCAGTTCGCCGGCGATCATGCCGCCGGCGACACCGAGCGCGGCACCGGCCACCATGCCCCCCATGCCCCCCATGCCGCCGTGCCCATGGCCGTGGCCGTAGCTCGGGCCGTACTGGGAGCGCAGGCTGCCGTAGCGGGACGTGGTTTCGCGCAGCCAACCGTCGACGACCTGCGCCCAGTCGACGCGGTCGACGTCGGCGTGCGACACCTGGTAGCGGCCGAACGCGTCGTGCCCGGCGCTGAGGAAACCGCCGCGCTTGTCACACTCCAGGATCACCTCGACGCCGTACTGGTTGGTCACGAAGGTCAGCTCGACCTCGTTGATCGTGCTCGCGTACTGCGGGGACGCGAAGAACTCGATCTCCTGGTAGAACGGCAGCGTCTGCTGGACACCCTGGATGTGGCCACGCTCCAGGTCGGCGTGCTTGAACCGGAAACCGAGGCGCTGGAACGCCTCCAGGATCCGCTCGTGCACCGGCAGCGGGTGCACCGCCACCTGGTCGAGGTCGCTCTTGTCGACCGCGCGGGCCACGGACAGCTCGGTCCGCAGACCCATCGTCATGCCGTGCAGGCGCTGGCCGTACACGTCGGTGATCGGCGTCTCCCAGGGCACCGGCAGCCGGAACGGAATCGACAGCTGCTGCTTGGGGGCGAGCTCGAACGCGCCGCTGACGCCCATCCGGTGAAACTCCATGGTGCCCGCGTACTCGGTGTCGTGTCCCTCGACCTCGACGCGGGTGACCAGGCCGATCACCACCTGCTCGATGGCCGCCGGGGCGTCACCGCCGACGAGGTTGACCTGCCCGTCGAGGGTCAGGCCGGGCCGGGTGTTGGGGTTGGTCAGCACGGTGTCCACACTCGGACCGCCCACGCCGAACGCGCTCAACATCTTCTTGAAGACCATCGAAACTCCTGTGCGACGCCGACCGCTCCAGGCTGGAGTCGGACGTTGACTCGACCGGCACCCTATCCAGCGCCCCTGTGAGGTGGCTGTGAAGCGCCGCGCCCCGCGTTCCGGCCCTTGATCGACTCGGGTTCCTGGAAACCGGGACATCACCACGACCGGGACACCCCCGGTTCCAGCGAGCCCGAGTCGATCAGCGTCGCAGATCCTCGATCGCCAGTTCGGCCGCATGGTCCGGGTCGCCGCCGGCCCGACTCAGCAGCCCGTCCGCGAACCAGTGGCCGGCGATGCCCGATCCGTCGGTGACGTCGAGGTACAGGCCGAGGTCGCAACGCTCCCCGAAGACGGTGACCTGCAGATCGGGGCGGCGACGATGGACGGCGTCGAAAAGCCGCCACACCGACTCGTCGCGCTGGCCACGGCACACCGGGTCACACTCGCGCAGCGCCTCGGCGACACCGGCCGCGGTGGGATCGAACCCGTCCAGCAGCGGCAGCAACGACGGGTCCGCCAGGTAGGCGGCGGCCTGGAAGGTGAACGTGTGCACCGCGTCCTGTGCGAGCAGCCCGCGTACCAGTGGAAGCGCCCGCACGTCCCGTCGCCGCGCCAGCCCTCGGGTGCCTTCCGCGCGTACCTCCGGGTCGACGTCGTGGGTGCGGTCCCACAGTGCCCTCCGGACGGCGTCGCCGTCGGCGGTGCTCGCCCAGCCCAGACCGAAGGTGGCCCGCTCCCGCACCGTCGGGTCGGGATCCGCGCACAGGTCGATCAACACCGCCGCGCCGGCGTCGGCCGGCGGGTCGTCGAGGACCGCCGGCACCGCGACCGCGACCTGGAACCGTACGTCGCTGTCGGCGCTACTCGCGAGGGTGACCAGGGTCGGCAGGGCGCGGGGATCGCAGGTGGCACCCAGGGCCCGCGCGATCGACCAGTGCACCTCGGGATCGGCCTCGGTCGTGGCCAGCGAGATCAGGGCCGTCGCGGCGTCCCGGCGCAGGTCGTCCCCATGCACGTCACTCGCGAAGCCGAGCAGGTCGCAGGCCGCCGCGCGCACCACGCGGTCCGGATCGGCGAGGTGTCCGACCGCCAGCCGGACGGCCGCCACACCCGAGCCGGCCGCCTGCCGAAGCAGCTCCGAGCCGTCGTCGTAGTCGCCCTGCTCGACGGTCCGACGCAACTGCCGTACCGCCCGGCCGAACAGGTCCGCGATCTCATGCGCCTCCACGCCCGGGATGGTGCCCGCCGGCCAGGTCTTGATCAACCCGATATCGCCGATGTGGCGGTATCACCGTGACCGGGACACCCCCACTTCGGCAATGTCGAGTCGATCACGGATCGGTGCGCGCGAACGTGCCGTCCTTGACCCCGTTGACGAACGCGGTCCAGCCGCGGGCGCCGTAGAGGAGGGTCGCTGCCGCGCGGTCCTTGCTGTCGCGCACCGCCACTCGACCTGACCCGTCGAGAACAGGCCCCGCTTCGACGCAGCTCCCGCCGTTGCTGTTGCTCCGAGTGCTGATGTGCCAGGCCACGGATGGCAAGGCTTCGTTCATGGCAGTTCCTCCGTGATCGTCGCGATCAGCTCGGCCGCCTCGCGCTGATCGAGCGCGACACCCTGGAGGCGATGGTACGCAAGCGCATAGCGTTTCGACTTCGGAGATTCCATGAATCGGCGCCCGCCCAGGGTCTCGGCATAGGCGACCTCGGGATACGGCTTGGGCATCCGGAAGAGGACAAAGGAGCCGTCAAGACCGGCATGTAGGCCGACCCTCGATGGCAGTACACGGATGTCGATGTTCCGCTGCCGCATCAGCTCGGCGAGGTGTTGCAGTTGGCCGCGCATCACGTCAGGGCTTCCGACCGGTCGACGAAGAACGCCTTCGTCGATGATCGCCGTTACGCGAACGGCAGGCTCGCGAGTTAGCACACGTTGACGGTCGATCCTCAATTGCAGCCACTTGCTCACCGAGAAATCCGTTGCCTGCTCGCCCTCCGCATTGCGGATCACTGCCTCCGCGTAGGCCGTCGTCTGCATCAGTCCCGGCATCAGGAATGCATCCCACGAGCAGATGTGCTCAGCCCTCGTCTCCAACCAGGGGAAATCGATGAAGGAGGCATCCACCAACTCGTCGTAGTCGTCGTCCCACCGATCCGTCCGCCAGGCATCTTCGGCGAGCTGAATGAAGCGGCTCCGCTCGCGTCCGTCATGCTCGCCGTAAAGATCGAGCAGCGACACGACGACTCCCCGGCGGAACGGCCACTCGGCGCGCTCCCAACGGGCGATCGATGAGAAGTCCCGCTCCAGGAATTCGCCCGCCTGCTTGAGGGTGATGCCGCGCTGTTCCCGCAACTGCCGCATCTGCTGGCCGAGCCACTGTGCGCGCAATGTCTGGACGAACGATTCACGTCTGCCGGGCATGGGTCCCCTCTCATGACATCCCTCATGACGAACTTCGTTGGTGTCGTTGCACCAATACCGAGGCCACTGGAAGCGTGGCCTTCGGGTGAGGGTGATCGCCGGCCCCCGGGGACGCCCGGTGCAAACACGGCAACCGCGGCTGTGCCAACAGCCGAGAAGGTGACGAGAGACGGCCTCGCGAGTGGCAGTCGCATACCGGCTCTCGTCGGGTCTCAACTAGAGCGTCGGGATGCGCGAATCCCGGCTCCGAACCGACTTGACGAATAACTACCACGGCGAAGGGCGCCCTCGCGACCCTGACCCGCCCATCGGTCGACGACTCGTGAGGTGATGAATGACCCGAGGCACGCTCTACGACGGCACGCTGCACGGCGGCGCTCGGCTGGCCCGACTGCATCCGAGCCAGGTCCGCGACCGGCAGTTCACCGTGGTCGGCTTCGGCCGGCGCGGGTTGGACCCCCAGGAGGTACGGCGGTTCCTGCACCGGGTCGCGCTCGACCTGGCGACGCTGCACCACGATGTGGCTCGGCTCAGCGAGGAGAACGCCCGGGTGAAGCGGGCGCTGCGCGACTGGCAGAGCGCCTGGTCCGAGCGGCGTCAACCGTGAGCCCGGGATGGGAGCACCAGTACAGCGGGCTTTTCACGCCGTTGCCCCGGTTCGCCGTCGAGGCGTACACGGAGCGGCCCTGGCATGTCATCCACCTGCCGGTGGCGGTCACCGACCTGGCCGGGGCACTGGACCTGGCGCGGACGCTCGCCCGTGCACTGGCCTCCACACCGCAGGTCGACGTGGGCGGCATCACCGTGTCGGCCGAGGACGCGCAGCACGTACGCCACTGGGTCTTCTGCGACCGGATCATGCCCGGTCGCCGCCGCTGCACCCTACCGGCCGACCACCCCGGCCCCTGCCAGCTCAACGACGACCCCTAGGCCCGCGCGCCCCGGCAAGATCCGCTCAGTTTCCGGGAAACTGCTGCCTCCAGGACGCTTGAGGGGCCAACTTCCCTGTTCTTGTTCGGATCTTGGCCCGAGTTCGGTGGCGAGAGGGCGCGCTGGCGCAGGACGATCCCATCGTCTGGGTGTCCTACGTGCCGCTCCTCCCCCTTGCCCTGCTCCTGTTCACCGGGCTGTACCTGTTCGCGTTGCCGTACCTCAGCAAGCGGAGGCAAGCCGGGCGGCCGAGATGAGGGGCGTCATGGCTCCACGATGACCAACTCGCCGACCTGTTCGCCGATCGTGGTGCGCGCCTCGGGCGGCAGCCCCCCGTCGGTGATCAGCACGTCGGCGGCCTCCAGTGGGGCGATGGTGGCGATGCCGATCGTCTCCCACTTGGTGTGGTCGGCCAGCACCACGAGCCGGCGGGCGGCGCCGATGAGGCAGCGGTTGACGCCGGCCTCCAGCAGGTTCGGGGTGGTGAAGCCGGTGCGTGGGCTGAGCCCGTGCACGCCGAGGAACAGCAGGTCGACGTTGAGCGCGCTGATCGCCGCCTCGGCGACCGGCCCGGTCAACGCGTCCGACGGGGTACGGATGCCGCCGGTCAACACGACGGTCTGGTCGGCGCGCGGGTTCTGATAAAGAGCGTCGGCCACCGGGATCGAGTTGGTCACCACGGTCAGCCCGCGTACGTCGGACAGGAGCGTGGCCAGCGCGGCCGTGGTGGTGCCGGCGGACAGCGCGATGGCCATCCCCGGCTCCACCATGCGCGCCGCCCGCTCGGCGATGGCCCGCTTCTCCTCCTGCTGGCGGATCGACTTCGCGGCGAAGCCTGGCTCCTCGGCCGAACCCGGCCCGGCGAGGGTCGCGCCGCCGTGCACCTTGTCGACCAGGCCGCGTTCGGCCAGCACCTCCAGGTCACGCCGGATCGTCATGTCGGACACGCCGAACCGGCTGACCAGGTGACTCACCCGCACGCCGCCACGCTGGCGGATCAGATCGAGAATCGCGGTCTGCCGCTGCTGGGCGAGCATCTGAGGAACCTCCTTCGCGCCGTGACTGCCGTGCGGATCAGACCCGATCCTCACGGACGACCGCCACCTCACCGGCCGGCACGGTCAGCTCACCGGCACACCGCGCCCCGGTCAACAACTCGACGCCGGCCGCCGGGATTCGTACCTCCGCCTCGGTGTGGTTGATGACGAACAGCCAGGTCCGCTCACCGTCGCGCCGCCGTACCACCTCCACGCCGGAGGGCGCCGGCGCCGCCGGACGGACGCCGGCCTCGTCGACGAGCCGGGCGACCAGCCGGTCGGTGGCCGGCTCGTCCAGCCGGGTGCCGACGTACCAGGCGGCGCCCGCGCCGACCCGGTGCCGGGTCAGCGCCGGCACGCCCGGCAAGGGCCCATCGGTGTACGACGCCAGCACCTCCGCGCCGTCGGGGTGCAGCCATTCGGTCCACACGTCGGCGACGCTGCCGTCGTCGAGGCGCACCTGCTCGCCCTCGCGCAGCGGGAAGAACTCCTCGGTCCGTACGCCGAGCAGCTCGCGGAACGCGCCCGGGTAGCCGCCCAGCCGGATGTGGTCGTTCTCGTCGACGATGCCGCTGAAGTAGGTGACCGCGGCGGTGCCGCCGGCCTGCACGTACCGGTGCAGTGCCTCGGCGTCGGCGTCGCGGACCAGGTAGAGGGTCGGTGCCAGAACGAGGCGGTAGCCGCTGAGGTCGGCCGACGGGTGGACGATGTCGGCGGTCACGCCGGCTCGCCACAGCGCGCCGTAGAGGGCGGCGAGCCGGTCGGTGTAGGTGACGTCGACGCTGGGGTGTGAATCCAACTCGACCCCCCACCACGCCTCCCAGTCGAACAGGATCGCGACGTCGGCGTCCACCCGGCTGCCGCGTACCTCCGCGAGGGCCTTGAGGTTCGCACCGAGCTGGCAGACCTCGCGGAAGACCTTGGTGTCCGGGCCGGCGTGCGGCACCAGCGCGGAGTGGAACTTCTCCGCGCCGGCCCGGGAGGCGCGCCACTGAAAGAACAGCACCCCGTCGGCGCCGCGGGCGACGTGCGCCAGGCTGTTGCGGCGGAGCTGCCCGGGAAGCTTCGCCACGTTGCGCGGCTGCCAGTTGACCGCGCTGGTGGAGTGCTCCATCAGCAGCCACGGGTCGCCGCCGGCGACGCCCCGGGTGTGGTCGGCGGCGAGGGCCAGGCCGAGCTGCGCCTGCGGGTCGGCGGCGGTCAGGTAGTGGTCGTTGGAGACGAGGTCCACATCGGGGGCCCAGGAGTGGTAGTCCATGTGCTTGATGTCCATGCCGACCATGAAGTTCGTGGTCACCGGCTGGCGGACCATCGTCTTCAGCAGCTCGCGTTCGGCACGCAGTTGGGCGCGCTGCTCGTCGGAGGAGAAGCGCAGGAAGTCCAGCTGCTGGGTGGGGTTGGCGATGGCCGTCACCGTGCGCGGCGGGTTGATCTCGGCCCAGTCGCCGTAGCGCTGGCTCCAGAAGGCGGTGCCCCAGGCGTCGTTGAGCCCGTCGAGGTCGCCATAGCGTTCCCGCAGCCAGCCGCGGAACGCCTCGGCGCTGACGTCGCAGTAGCAGTGCACGTTGTGGCAGCCCAGTTCGTTGGAGACGTGCCACATGACTACGGCGGGGTGATCGGCGTACCGGCCGGCGACCGCGCGTACCAGCTCCAGCGACCGCTCGCGAAACACCGGGGAGCTGGGGCAGTACGCCTGCCGGCCGCCCGGCCAGAGGATCGTGCCGTCGGCCCGGCGGGGCAGGGTCTCCGGGTGGGCGCGGGTCAGCCACGGTGGCGGGCTGGCGGTGGCGGTGGCCAGGTCGACCTGGATGCCACCGTCGTGCAGGAGGTCCAGGACCCGGTCCAGCCAACCGAACTCGAACCGGCCCGGGGTGGGCTCCAGCAGTGCCCAGGAGAAGATGCCGACGGAGACCAGGTTGACCCCGGCCCGGCGCATCAGCTCGATGTCCTCGGACCAGGTTTCCTCGGGCCACTGCTCGGGGTTGTAGTCGCCGCCGAAAAAGATGCTGTCACCCTGCCATCGCCGCATGACAGCTGAGGGTGCACCGGAGGGTCAACGGAAGTCAACAGGTTCCAACATCCAGTTCTTTTCCAACGTTTACCACGTAACAGCCGTGTCACGACTGGGTTATCGGAGGCGAACAGCCCTCTTGACAGCGGCCTGCGGAGGGGTAGCTTGAGGCCCCAATGGCCGTTCGTGTTCGCCAATGTGGATTCTCGGTGGATCCCGATGGGTGATCACGACGCTGGACCTGCCTTCACCACCCCCTGATGGCCCTTGGGCGTAGCACCTCTTCATCCGCAGGAGGCACAGATGTCCCGTCCCCGCTCCCAAGCCGAGTACCTGGCTCGGCTCGTCCCGCCCTCCGTCGCCGGCATCAACCGACGCTCGTTGCTGGCCGGCGCCGCCGGCACCGGCGCGCTGCTCGGCACCGGCCTGCTCGCCGGCTGCGGCGACTCCGGATCCGGTGGGTCCACCAAGGACGTGTCACTCGGCTCGAACCAGTCCGACCCGAAGCCCAAGGACGTCGTCGCGAAGGTCACCGACGGGTTCAAGACCTCGTCCGGTGTGCAGGTCGCGGTGAACACGGTCGACCACAACACGTTCCAGGAAAACATCAACAACTACCTGCAGGGCAAGCCGGACGACGTGTTCACCTGGTTCGCCGGCTACCGGATGCGCTTCTTCGCCCAGAAGGGCCTGGCCAGCGACATCAGCGACGTGTGGGGCAAGCTCTCCGGCTACTCCGACGCGTTCAAGAAGGCGTCCACCGGTGACGACGGCAAGCAGTACTTCGTGCCGGCGTCGTACTACCCGTGGGCGGTCTTCTACCGCAAGTCGGTCTGGCAGCAGTACGGCTACCAGCCGCCGAAGACCATCACCGAGTTCACCAATCTCGGCGCGCAGATGAAGAAGGACGGCCTCACCCCGATCGCGTTCGCCGACAAGGACGGCTGGCCGGCGATGGGCACCTTCGACATCCTCAACCTGCGGATCAACGGCTACCAGTTCCACGTCGACCTGATGGCCGGCAAGGAGGCCTGGACCTCCGACAAGGTCAAGAAGGTCTTCGACACCTGGGCCGGCCTGCTCCCCCTGCACCAGCCGGACAGCCTCGGGCGCACCTGGCAGGAAGCCGCGCAGTCGTTGCAGCAGAAGAAGAGCGGCATGTACCTGCTCGGTCTCTTCGTCGGCCAGCAGTTCACCAACGAGGAGCAGGACGACCTCGACTTCTTCACCTTCCCCGAGATCGACCCGTCGATCGGTGCCAAGGCGCTCGACGCGCCGATCGACGGCTACATGATGGCCCGCAAGCCCAAGAACGAGGACAACGCCCGCAAGCTGCTGGAGTACTTCGGTGGCAAGGACGCCGCGAACATCACCGTGAAGAACGACCCGGCCACCCTGGTCGCCAACACCGGCGCCGACGTCAGCGGCTACACCGCGCTGCAGAAGAAGGCCGCCGAGCTGGTCGGGTCGGCCACCGAGATCGCCCAGTTCCTCGACCGGGACACCCGGCCGGACTTCGCCTCCACGGTGATCATCCCGGCGCTCCAGCAGTTCATCAAGGACCCCAAGGACATCGGCGGGCTCACCACGTCCATCGAGAACCAGAAGAAGTCGATCTTCACCGACTGACGGCGGAAGGGGGAGGACATCGTGTCCGACCTGCCCCTGATCCAAGCGGATCGCGCCGTGCCGCCGCCGGCCGCGACCACCTCCACGGGTGGTCGTCGCCGGCGGCTACGGCTCCTGTCCCGCACCGACCGCGTGGTCATCACGCTGATGGTGCTCGTCCCGTTGCTGCTCGTCACCGGATTCGTCTGGCTGCCGGCGGCGGCCACCGTGCTGCTCTCCGGCACCAACTGGGACGGCATCGGCCCACTCAACGAGATCGAGTTCGTCGGCGCGCGCAACTACAGCGACGTGGTGAACATCTACCCGCCGTTCGTGCCGGCGATCCAGCACAACCTGCTCTGGCTGGCGGTGCTGTTCGTGGTCGCCACGCCGTTCGGCATGTTCCTGGCCGTGCTGCTCGACAAGGAGCTGCGCGGCAGCCGCTTCTACCAGACGGCGCTCTACCTACCGGTGGTGCTCTCGCTGGCGCTCATCGGCTTCGTCTGGCAGCTGCTCTACTCCCGCGACCAGGGCCTGATCAACGCCGTCTTCGGCAGCAACATCGACTGGTACGGCGACTCGAGCGTCAACATCTGGGCGGTCATGATCGCCTCCGGTTGGCGGCACGTCGGCTACATCATGCTGCTCTACCTGGCCGGGCTGAAGGGCGTCGACCCGTCCCTGCGGGAGGCCGCGGCGGTCGACGGCGCCTCGGAGAGCCGGACGTTCTTCCGGGTCGTCTTCCCGGTGCTGCGGCCGATCAACATCATCGTGCTGGTGGTGACGGTGATCGAGTCGCTGCGCGCGTTCGACCTGGTCTGGGTGGTGAACAAGGGCCGCAACGGGCTGGAGCTGATCTCCGCGCTGGTCACCCAGAACGTGGTGGGTGAGGCGAGCCGGATCGGCTTCGGCTCGGCACTGGCGACGATCATGTTGGTCGTCTCGCTGGTCTTCATCACCCTCTACCTGGCGACCGTGATGAGGGAGAACCGGCAATGAGCACCGACATCCCGGTCCGCCGCCGCACGCTCACCCCACTGCGGCTGCTGCTGCACGGCTTCCTCATCGTCGTCTCACTCGCCTGGCTCTTCCCGATCGCCTGGGCGGTGCTGACCTCACTGCGCTCGTACGAGTACACCGCCGCCAACGGCTACGTCTCGTTCGGCGGCTGGACCTTCGACAACTACGTCACCGCCTGGCGGACGGCGGAGTTCGGCAAGCACTTCCTCAACTCGGTGTACATCACCGTGCCGGCGGTGCTGCTGACGCTCTTCCTCGCCTCCTGCGTGGCGTTCGTCATCGCCCGGTTCAGCTGGAAGCTCAACCTCGTCCTGCTCGGGATCTTCACGGCGGCCAACCTGCTGCCCCAGCAGGCGCTGCTCATCCCCCTGTTCCGGGTGTTCACCGAGGTGCCGCTGCCGGAGTTCATGAGCGACTCGGAGCTGCTCTACGACAGCTACTGGGGCCTGATCCTGATCAACGTGGCCTTCCAGTGCGGTTTCTGCGTCTTCGTGCTCAGCAACTACATGAAGGCGCTGCCCCGCGACCTGTACGAGGCGGCGATGGTCGACGGGGCGAGCATCTGGCGGCAGTACTGGCAGGTCACCATGCCGCTGTGCCGGCCGGCCCTGGCCGCGCTGGCGACGCTGGAGGTGACCTGGATCTACAACGAGTTCTTCTGGGCCACCGTCCTGATGCGTACCGGGGACAAGTTCCCGGTGACCAGCTCGCTCAACAACCTGCGCGGTGAGTTCTTCACCGACAACAACCTGGTCTCGGCGGGCAGCGTGCTCGTCGCGATCCCCACCCTGGTGATCTTCTTTATGCTCCAGCGGCACTTCGTTCGGGGCCTGACCTTGGGAGCCTCAAAGGGATGACGATCCTGCACCTGCGCCGCGCGCGGACCAGCCTGGTGCTCGACGCGCGCGGCCCGGGGCTGCCCCGGGTCGTGCACTGGGGCGGCGACGTCGGCGACCTCGACGACGACGGCCTGCGCCACCTCGTCGACGCCACCGTGCCACCGGTGGTGCCGAGCAGCTTCGACGAGCCGACCGTGCTGTCCCTGCTGCCGGAACTCAGTGCCGGCTGGAGCGGCCGTCCCGGGCTCGCCGGACACCGCGACGGGCGGGACTGGTCCACCGCGTTCCGGCTGGACGGTCTCGACGTCGACCAGCCCGGCGACGCTGCGGCGCTGGTGACCGTACGGGCGTCGGACCCGGCCGCCGGACTGGCCCTGACCATCGAGATCGCCCTGGACCCGTACGGCCTGCTGACCATCCGGCACCGGTTGCGCAACGACGGCGACAGCGCGTACGAGCTGCGGGAGTTGACGCCGGTGTTGCCGGTGCCGGCGGTCGCCACCGAACTGCTCGACCTGACCGGGCGCTGGTGTCGGGAACGCTCCCCGCAGCGGCACCCGTGGCAGCAGGGCGCCTGGGTCCGCGAGGGCCGGCACGGACGTACCGGACACGACGCCACCCTGCTGCTGGTCGCCGGCACGGCCGGGTTCGGTTTCGGCCACGGCGAGGTCTGGGCGGTGCACACCGCCTGGAGCGGCGACCACGTCACGTTCGCCGAGCGCCGCCCGACCGGCGAGTCCACCCTCGGCGGTGGCGAGCTGCTGACACCCGGTGAGGTCCGGCTCGGCCCCGGCGAGTCGTACGAGACTCCCCTGCTCTACGCCGTCTGGTCCGACGACGGGCTGGACGGGCTCAGCGACGTACTCCACTCCCACCTGCGGGCCCGGCCCGGCCACCCGCGTTCCCCCCGCCCGGTAACCCTCAACGTGTGGGAGGCCGTCTACTTCGACCACGACCTGGACCGGTTGCGGGCACTCGCCGACCGGGCCGCGCAGATCGGCGTGGAACGGTTCGTCCTCGACGACGGCTGGTTCCGCGGCCGGCGCGACGACACCGCCGGGCTCGGCGACTGGTACGTCGACGAGGGCGTCTGGCCGGACGGCCTGCAACCGCTCATCGACCACGTCACCGGCCGGGGCCTTCAGTTCGGTCTCTGGGTGGAGCCGGAGATGGTCAACCCCGACTCCGACCTGTTCCGCGCACACCCCGACTGGCTGCTCGCCGTACCGGGCCGGCTACCACCGGCCTGGCGCAACCAGCAGGTGCTCGACCTGGGCCGCCCCGAGGCGTACGACCACCTGCTGGAACGGCTCGACGCCCTGCTCAGCGACCATCCCGGCATCAGCTACCTCAAGTGGGACCAGAACAGGGACCTCACCGAGGCCGGGCACCACGGCCGCCCCGGGGTGCACGGACAGACCCTGGCGGTCTACCGCCTGTTCGACGAGCTGCGCCGGCGCCACCCGGGCGTGGAGATCGAGAGCTGCTCGTCCGGGGGCGCCCGGGTGGACCTGGCCATCCTGGCCCGCACCGACCGGGTCTGGGCCAGCGACTGCAACGACGCCCTGGAACGGCTCAGCATCCAACGCTGGACCGGGCTGCTGCTGCCACCGGAGCTGGTCGGCACGCACATCGGTCCGGAGCGCTCGCACACCACGAACCGCGTACACGACCTGGGTTTCCGGGCGGCCACCGCGTTGTTCGGCCACCACGGCATCGAGTGGGACATCGCGTCGATCAGCGCCGCCGAGCAGACCGAACTGGCCGCCTGGGTGGCGCTGCACAAGCGGCTGCGTCCGCTGCTGCACGCCGGGCGGGTGGTCCGGGTCGACCATCCGGACCCGGCCGTCTGGGCGCACGGCGTGGTCGCGGGCGACGCAACCCGAGCGGTGTACGCGGTGGCGCGGCTGGCCACGTCGGTGACGCAGACCCCGGGCGCGGTACGACTGCCCGGCCTCGACCCGGCCCGGCGTTACCGGGTCCGGCCGGTGGCGGACGTGCCGGTGCCGGCGACCATCGACCGGTCCGCGCCGACCTGGCTGGCTGCCGGCGTCACGCTCACCGGGGCGGCGCTGGCCCGGCTGGGCGTGCAGCTGCCCGCCTTGCACCCGGAGCAGAGCCTGGTCCTGGAGGTCACCGCGATCGGCTGAGAATTTCTTCGGCCGGGGGCCGGGGTAGGTGTGCGGGCTGCCTTTGAAGTTGATGCCGTAGACGAATCACCCACTACGCGCCCCCGTGAGGGCCTAGACCGGGACGGATCCGATTCGTTGCGGCATCAACTCCACAGGGGCCGGATGACACACGTCGGGCCTGCGCGGACGGTACGGCCGCGGGTGCGGGTCGGCTCCGGGCGACGGCACTAGCCTGGGCACCGACGGTTTCACCGACCACGAAGGCCGAGGGGCGTATGGCGTACGTGCTGCTGGGGATCGCCATCGTCGCCGAGGTGCTGGCGACCAGCCTGATCAAGAGCACCGCCGGGTTCACCCGCCTCTGGCCGACGCTGGGATGCCTCACCGGCTACGCGTTGGCGTTCCTCCTGCTGGCCCAGGCCGTCAAGGAGATACCGGTCGGTGTCGCGTACGCCCTCTGGTCGGGTCTGGGCACCGCCGCGATCGTCGCGATCGGGGCGGTGTTCCTGGGCGAGTCGGTCGGGCTGGTGAAACTCACCGGCATCGCGTTGATCATTGCTGGGGTGGTCATCGTGAACCTGGTCGGAGAACACTGAACGACGGCAGGCGCTGGTGGCCGGGTGTGCCCGGCCACCAGCCCGTCGTTCAGCTCGGGGTGCAGCTCACCTCCGGCTTGGTGTTGCTGCCGGTCCAGCCGCCGATGAAGCCGAAGCTGACACTGGCTCCGGCCGCGAGTCGGCCGTTGTAGTCCACGTTGCGCGCGGTCACCGCGGCTCCGCTGCTGGTCAGCGTCGCGTTCCAGGACTGGCTGACGCTCTGGCCGTTGGCGAAGGTCCACCGCGCGGTCCAGCCCGTGATGGCGCTGGCGCCGGCGGTCACCCGCACCTCACCCTGGAAGCCGCCCTGCCACTGGTTGACCACCGTGTACGCCGCCGTGCAGCCACCCGTGGGTGGAGGCGTCGTGGGTGGAGGCGTGGTGGGCGGGGGCGTGGTGGGCGGCGGGGTGCCGCCGAAGACGCTGGCCTCCCGGGCGGTCTGCCGGATGCCGTTGGCGCCGTTGAAGAGCCGCTGACCCCAGGTGGTCAGGCTGGCCGCGTTGAAGGAGGTGGCCAGGTCGAGATACTCGACGCCGCCGCCGTTGCCGCTCCACGACCAGCCCAGCCAGCCGATCCCGTTGGCCTGGCTGTAGGCGAGGATGGTGTCCTCGTCCGGGTCGCCGTCGGAGTGGTTGAAACCGAACTCACCGACCACGATGGGGAGCCCTGCGGCACGGAAGCGGCCCAAATAATCGCTGATCTCCGCGGCGGTGTCGAACACCCCGTACATGTGGATGGAGAAGACCGTGTTGCGGGCCGGATCGGCGGCGAAGACCGAGGCGGCGTTGTCGCGCATCGTGAACGACCAGTCCTGACCCCAGTTGGGCGCATCCACCATGATCGTGTGTGTCAGCCCGGCGGTGCGCAGCCGTTTGATCGCGGCGGAGTTGTCGGTGGCCCACGTACCGTAGTTCTGGTTGCCGTACGGCTCGTTGCCGATGTTGACGATGACGTACTTTTCCTGGCCGGCGAGGACGTCGGCGAGACTGATCCAGTAGTCGACCGCCCGGGCGAGGGTGATCGCGCCGCTCTGCTCGCCGTACCCCGTGGTGTCGTGCACCTCGAGCACGCAGATCAACCGGTTGGCCTTGCACAGCGAGATGACGTTCGCGACGTCGGCGTTGGTGTTGCGGGTCCACCGGTCGCCGCTGGAGAGCACCACCCGTACGGTGTTCGCGCCGAGCGCCTTCACGTCGGCGAACGAGCTGGTCTGCTGCGGATACCAGGTGTGCGCGTGGTTGACCCCGCGCATGATGAATTCGGTGCCGTTGGCGTCGTACAACCTGCCGGCGGCGACGGTGAAACCAGCCGCGGCGCGCGCCGGCTGGCCGAACGCCAGCACCGCGACGAGCAGCGCGAGCAGCGCCGCGCCAGCGGCGGAAAGACGAGTCTTCATGGCCTTCCTCAGGGAGGACCCCCGGTGCCCGACAGGGGTGGGACGTGACAGGGGAAGGACGGCTGCAGCCCGGCAGCCGCCACCCGGCTCCCGGTGGCGCAGGCATCAGCGTAGGACGATGGATTGGTCGACGCAACCGGTTCAGTGGCTGCACGGGGGCCGCAGACAGCCGTGACGGCCCACGCGAACGCGGGCCGTCACGGGGCGGTCATCCCCACCACAGGATGTGCGCCACAACCGGGTCTTAACCGGTTAAGAGCGACGGTAGGCAGGTCGCCGTTATCCGTCAAGCACCGCCGGCCGCGAACCGGACGGGAGGGTTGACGGCGGCCAGCCTGGGTATCTCGGGAATGATCCGTCGGTGGAAGGGAAACCAGGATGGTCAGCGTCGGCTACACCCTGATGTGCGAACAGGCCGGTCCCAAGCAGTTGGTCGACCACGCGGTCCGGGCCGAGGCGGCCGGCTTCGACCAGCTGGTGATGTCCGACCACTACTACCCCTGGCTGGGCTCCCAGGGCCACTCCCCGTACGCCTGGTCGGTGCTCGGCGCGGTCGCGCACGCCACCTCCCGCGCGGAGCTGATGTCGTTCGTGACCTGCCCGATCCGCCGCTACCACCCGGCCGTGGTCGCGCAGAAGGCCAGCACGGTCGGGGCGCTCTCCGACGACCGCTTCACCCTCGGCCTCGGCGCGGGTGAGAACCTCAACGAGCACGTGGTCGGCGGCTGGCCGCACGTGCAGCAGCGGCACGAGATGTTCGAGGAGGCGTTGCAGATCATCCGGCCGCTGCTCAACGGCGAGACGTTGACCTTCTCCGGCAACCACTTCGACGTGCCCGACGCCTACGTCTGGGACCGCCCCGAGCGGCCGGTGCCGATGGCCGTCGCGGCTTCCGGTCGGCAGTCCGCGACGCTGGCCGCCGAGTACGGCAACGGCATCATCTCCACCGAGCCCGACCGACGCATCATCGAGATGTACGACGACGCCGGTGGCGCTGGTCAACCCCGCTACGGCCAGGTGGCCATCTGCTACGGCCCGGACGAGGCGGAGTGCCGCAAGATCGTGCACGACCAGTTCCGCTGGTTCGGGCTGGGCTGGAAGGTCAACGCCGACCTGCCCGGCCCGGAGTCCTTCGCCGCCGCCACCCAGTTCGTTCGCGAGGACGACGTCGCCGAGGGCATCCCCTGCGGCCCGGACGTGGACGCGCACGTCGAGGCGTTCCGCAGGTTCGTCGACGCCGGCTTCACCCACGTGGCGATCGTCCAGGTCGGTGGGGAGACCCAGCCGATGTTCCTGGACTGGGCGCAGGAGCAGCTGCTGCCCCGGCTGCGGCAACTGTGAGATTGACGCCCGCCGGCCGGTTCGCTAGGGCCGAGCTGCGTCTCGCCATGGCCGCGCCCCGGCCGGCCGAGGGGTTGACCAGCGAGTGGCGGCTCGTCGACGGTCTGCGCACCCACACCCGGCGCGGCGGATCGCCCGACACCGGTGCCCCACCCGTGGTGCTGGTCCACGGACTGGCGGTATCGCACCGCTATCTCACGCCGCTGGCCGTCGCGCTGGCCGCCACCCATCCGGTGTACGTGCCGGACCTGCCCGGGTTCGGGCTGTCCGAGCGCCCACGCGTCGCGTACGACGTGCGCCGGCACGCCGAGCACCTGGCCGCCTGGCTGGCCGCGTCCCGGCTGCCCGCAGTGTGCCTGCTCGGGCACTCGTTCGGCGCGGAGGTCGCCGCCTCGCGCCGGTCCTGGCCCGCGACATCGGCAACGCCCGGCCCTGGCGGGTCTTCGCGACGCTGTCGCACTCCGCGCGCAACGCGATCGAGTCCGACCTGGTCCGGATCACCGTGCCGACCCTGGTCCTGACCGGCGAACGCGACCCGATCGCACCGCCGCGATGGCGGGAGCAGGCGGCCCGGCTGGTCCCCGACGCCGACCTGATGGTCGTCCCCCGCGCCGCGCACAACGTGGCCACGACCGCCGCGACGGAGGTCGCGAACGCGGTGCGCCACCTTCTCGCTCTCGATCCCGCACTCACGGACAGGTGAACGTCATGCGCTTCGGCAACACGGAGATCCGCCCGCTCGGCGGTGGCCTCGGCTGCCTCCTGATGATCCTCTTCTCGATCGTGGCCTCGGTCGTGCTCACCGTCCTGCTCAACCTCGTGCTCTGAGCCGGGGTCAGCGGGCGGTCAGATCCAGCTCGGTGAGCAACGGATAGTGGTCGGAGGCCGTCTCCGCCGCTCCGCCACGGATCACCCGGCAGTCGCGGACCCGCTGCGCCACCGCGGGGGTGGCAAGCAGATAGTCCAGCCGCATCCCGGCGAACTCGGCCCCGCCGAACCGGGTGGGCACGGTGAGTCCGTCGGCCTCCGGTGCTCCGCTGTTGGACGACGGCCAGAGGTCGATCAGGCCGGCGGCGAGCAACCGGGCGATCGCGCGGGTGTCCACGCCGCCACCGGCCCGGCGCAGGTGCCGCCGCCGGTAGAGGGTGGGCAGCCCGGCCAGCCGCTCGGTGTGGTCGACGGTCGGGTCGAGCGAGTTGAGGTCACCGGCGACCAGCGTCAGCGGCCCGGGAGCGCGTCGCACCGCGGCGGCCAGCCAGTCGACCTCCATCCGCCGCCGACCCCCGGAGTACGGGTAGAGGTGGGTGCCGAGCACGGTGAGCGGGCCGTCCGAGGTGTCCACCACGACCCGGGCGGCGGCGTGGTGGAACGGCCGGCGCAGCGACCCCGCCTCGATGACCTGGTACGGCGGTCGGACCAGCACCGCCACCGGCTGCCCGAAGCAGGACCGGGCCAGGTGGGGGCTCATCCCCACCCGGCTCGCCACCTCGGCCATCAGCCCGCCGCGGTCGAAGCCGCGCAGCTCCTGCAGGGCCAGCACGTCCGGCGCCTGCTCGGCGACGACCTCGACCACCTGATCCAGCCGGTCCGAGCCGCCACGATCGCGGCCGCCGGTACGGATGTTCCAGGTCATCACCCGCAGCACGGTGCGGCGCTCAGTCGGCCCGGCCGGCCCGCGCCAGCTCGTCGTCGAGGGTGTCCACGTCCTCCGACTCGATGGCCGGCTGGTTGCCCTCCTTGAGGTCGGCGTTCGGACGGATGATCAGGTAGAGCAGACCGATCCACAGCGCGGAGAGCAGGATCGCGCCCATGAAGTCCGTCGGGTGGTGCATCCCCCGGTACATGCGGGACGTGGCGACACCGACCGGCATGATCACGGCCAGCGCCACGAAGATCCAACGCCACCACCGGTCGGTACGCGGGAACACGATGAGGGTGATCGCCAACCAGACGCAGATCGTCGCCGCGATGTGCCCGGACGGGAACGACGAGGTGGGCATCTGCCCGTCCAGGTTCTCCACCGGCGGGCGCGGCCGGTCGACCGCCCGCGCCGAGACGAGGAAGAGGGTCAGCTCACCGACCATCGCCAGCGCCACGAACAGCACCGGCCGCCAGCGCCGCCACACCGCCAGCACCAGCGGGCAGAACACCAGCGAGATGATCAGGATGGCGTGGGTGTCGCCGAACTTGCTCCACCACCAGCTCACCTCGGTCAGCACCTCGGTGTGCCGCTCGGCGAACCAGCGCGGCACCTCCGTGTCGAGGGTGGCGAAGAAGGTGCCCTTGGCGTGGTAGCTGACGTACATGCCGAAGCCGTACAGCGCACCGAACACGAGAACCCAGCCGACCAGCAGCTCGGCCACCGCCGAGCGGGGGTGGGCCAGCACGTGTTCCTCGGCCGGGGCGGGGGCGATGTCGTGCCCTGCCTCCGGCTCCAGGCCCTCGCTCAGCGGCGGCACCGGCCGACCCCGCTCGCGCCGCCACAGCCGGAAGGCGTACGCGGTGACGCCCAGCCAGGCCGCGCCGAGCAGCCAACCGGCGAGCACGTCGGAGATGAAGTGCACGCCCAGCGCGATCCGGGTCAGGCCGATCAGCGCCACCAGCACGCCGACGCCGACGATCGCCGGCTTGCGCCAGCGTGGTGCCATCGCCGGGAGGAACACCAGCAGCAGCGCCCCGTACGCGACGAACGAGCCGAGCGCGTGCCCGCTGGGGAAGCTGTTGCCGGGCGCGCTGGCGATCGGCACGTCCACGACCGGGCGGAGCCGGCCGACCAGCGTCTTGAGCGACGGGTCGAGGATCAGCCCACCGACCCCGGTGATGATCAGGTAGACGGCCAGTCGGGGCTGCCGCCGGATCAGCAGCCCGACGACGGCGATGGTGACCAGCCAGATGAGGATCGGCCGGCCGCCCAGATCGGTCACCGCCTGGAGCACGGTGACGAGTGCGTGGTGCGGGGCGACGAGCCCGTTGAACCATTCGGCGACCGCGTGGTCGGCGTCCTGCAGCGGGCTCCACCGCACCCGGACGAGCAGCAACAGCAGCCCGAAGGCCACCCCGGCGCCGGTGACGGCCACCAGACCAGCGATGCTCCGTTCGGCGAAATGACCGATCGGACGCCGCGCCACCTCTTTGACCGCGGTCACCCCGCACCTCCCTTGTCGGCTCTGGCGAGGCGCAGTACCCGATCCGCGTCGCGCGTACACGCGACACGCCGCTACAGCGCGGTCATGTCCCCGGTGTCGAGCAGTTCGACGCGGTCGGCGTCGGGCTCCCACAGGTCCGGTTGGGCGGGCTCCTGCACGCCGATGCGCAGCGCCTCCAGCTGGGCGGCGAAGGCCAGCCCACCGAAGAGGGCCATGCCGGTCAGGTTGGCCCAGAGCAGCAGCGCCATCATGCCGGTCAGCGCGCCGTAGGTCTGCCCGAAGCCGTCGCTGAACCGCACGTACGCGGCGAGCAGGAGGCTGGCCAGCCACCACAGGACGGTGGCGATGCCCGCGCCGAACAGCAGCCAGGACAGGCCGGGTTGCCGGCGGCGGGGCGCGTGCCGGAACAGCACGGCCACGGCGAGCACGGTCAGCCCGAGGCTCAGCGGGAGGCGGATCACGTCCCAGACGCCGTGGGCGACGTCGCCCCACTCGTAGTGCTTGCGCACCGAGTCGCCCATCGCGCCGCCGCCGACGAGGATGAGGAAGCCGGCGAGCGCGGGCAGGCCGGCGGTGACGGCCAGCACGGCGGCACGCAGGTACTTCCACAAGGCGGGGCGGTCGCGTTCGACGCCGTAGATGCGGTTGGCGCCCCGCTCGATCTGGGCCATCGTGGTGGTCAGCGCGACCAGGCCGGTGAGCAGACCGAGGGTGAGTGCCAGCTCCCCCGCGTCCTCGACGCGTTCGCCCTCGCCGAGCAGCTCGGCGACGACCTGCGCGCTCTGGCCGGGGGTGAGCGCCAGCACGGTGTCGGCGACCACCTGGCCGCCCTCCTCGACACCCAGCTCGCTGATCAGGCCGGTGAGGGCGATCAGGAACGGCACCACGGCGAGGCAGAGTTGCAGCGCGAACGCCCGGGAGTGGCTGAACCCGTCGCCGTAGCGGAACCGGATGAAGGCGTCGCGCAGCAGGGGCCAGCCGCCCTGCCGGCGCAGTGTGTGCCAGGCGTCGTCGGCGGACAGCTCCGCGTCGGCCATCAGCCGGGTCTCCGGCACGATGCGGGTGCTACTCACGGCGCGCTTCCTCGATCAGCTGCTCGCCCCGCTCCCCGGCGCCCTGCGCGTCGACGGCCAGGTCGGGGGCGTCCTCGGGCTGGGGGACGCAGAGCCAGAGCGCCTGCGGCCGGATGTCCGCCCGCAGTTGCCGGTCCGGGGCGATGAGGTCGCCGTCGAGTTCCCGGGGTTGGGAGCGGTTGCTGGTGACCACCACGGTCCGGGCGCGGAACACCTCCATCTTCGGCACCTGGCCGCTGCGGCGGACCAACGCCCAGCCGAGCGCGAGCCAGTGCCGCAGGTTGCGCGGGGTGAGCACCGCGACGTCGAGCCAGCCGTCGTCCGGCTCGGCCTCGGTCAGCAGGGTCACGCCGCCCTGGAGTCGACCGACGTTGGCGATCAGGACCGAGCGGGCACGGCGGCGTACCGGCGGTCGGTCGTCGATGCGGATCTGCACCCGCATCGGCCGGTCGCGCAGGTGCCGGGCGGCGCCCACCACGTACGCGGGCCAGCCGATGCGGGCCTTGGTGGTCTCGTTGGTGGCCTCGAGCATCTGGGCGTCGAAGCCCATGCCGGCCATCACGGTGAAGTACTTGTCCTCGACGGCGCCGACGTCGAGCAGCCGCCGCCCTCGCTCGATGGCGACCTGCAGGCCGGCGGCCAGGTCGGTGGAGAGCCCCAGGTTGGCGGCGAGCAGGTTGCCGGTGCCCTGCGGCAGCACGGCGAGGGCCACGTCGGTGCCGACCAGCCCGCTGACGCAGGACATCACGGTGCCGTCGCCGCCGCAGGCGAAGACCAGGTCGACGCCGTCCTTGACGGCCTGCTCGGTCTGGCCCCGGCCCGGGTCCTCGGCGGTCGTCTCGTACCACTGCGGCGCCGGCCAGCCGGCCGCCGTCAGGGCGCCGTCGACGGTGCGTCGCAGCTCGTCGAGATCGTCGACCTTCACCGGGTTGACCACCACGGCGGAGCGCAGCCCACCGTCGCCGCCGGCGGGCCGTCTGTCCTGTCCAGCATCCACGGCGCCAGTGTGCAGCACCCGGCCGGCTTCAGCGACCCGATGAACGGCCGGCGTCGGAAGTGCCACAGACAGGTTTCAACGCGTGGGCGCCCGTCAGGCGGCGGTCCGCAGCGCGGTCTCCACCCGTCGGCGCAGATCGTCGAGGTCGACACCGGACTCGGTGAGCACCTGCGCGCCCAGCCCGTTGCCCTCGCGGAGCACGCCCAGCAGGATGTGCTCGGTGCCGATGTGCCTGTGGCGCAGGCGCAACGCCTCCCGCAGGGACAGCTCCAGGGCCTTCTTGGACCGGGGTGAGAAGGGGCCGTCGAGGTACCGCTTGCGACCCCAGCGGCGGCGTGGCGCCGGCACGGCCTCGCGGAGCGCGTCCGGGCCGAAGGACTGTTCGATGCGGGCCACGATCGCGGCCAGGTCGATGCCGATCTCCCGCAGGGCGGCCGCGTCCGCGTCGCCGAGGCCGGCGCCACCGCTGGCGGTGTGCCGGCGGACCCGCTCGCGCAGGTCGTCGGCGCGCACCCCGGCGTCGCTCAGCACGCGGCTGGCCAGGCCGGCCTCGTCGTCGAGCAGGGCGAGCAGCAGGTGCTCGGTGCCGACGGGGCGTTGCCCCTCGACCCGCGCCTCCTCCAGTGCCCGCCGCACCACGCCACGCGCCCGGTCGGTGAATCGTTCGAACATCACGCCTCCCAGGATGAGTTGACCGCCGGTCGCCCGGCGTGCTTCTTGTGCACTGCCTGCCGACTGACTTCGAGCACGTCGGCGATCTCCTGCCAGGACCAGCCCTGTCGGCGGGCGTTGTCCACCTGGACGACCTCGAGCCGCTCGAGCAGCCGGCGCAGCGCGCGGACGGCGCGCAGCCCGACCCGGGGGTCGGTGCTGCCGGCTGCCGCCGCGAGTTCCGTTGCCTGACTCATGCCGTCAACATACGTTGACAGCGGCGCCCTGTCAACCTTTGTTGACGACAGCCCAGGGCTTGACAACCTGACAAACAATGCAATTATTGTCAGCATGTCGCACGACCGGCTGGACCTGATCCTCGCCGCCGCCTACGAGTGCTTCACCCGGCACGGCGTACGCCGGACCACCATGGACGACATCGCGGCCACCGCGGGCATGTCGCGCCCGGCCGTCTACCAGTACGTCCGCAACAAGGACGACGCCTACCGGCGGCTCGCCGAACGGATCTTCACCAGCTCGATCGCCGAGGCGCGCACCGCCGCCACCGACCCCGGCGCGTCGACCGAACAGCGCCTGCACGCGGTGCTCGGCGCCAAACTGGAGCTGACCCTGAGGCTGCACCGGGAAAGCCGGCACGCCGCCGAACTGCTCGACGCCAGCACCAAGCTCAGCGGCGACCTCGTCGAGGCGTACACCCGGGAGTTGACCGACCTGGTGACCGGCGCCCTCGCCGACGCCGCCGGACCACGGGCCCGCGTCGTCGCCGAGGTGCTGGTCGCGCTCACCCGCGGCCTGGAAGCCGACCTCACCGACCCTGACCTGCCCCGGCAGCGGCTGCGCGACGGCGTCGCGCTGATCGTCGCCGGGCTGCCCATCGCACCGGGAGACCCATCATGACCACAGTCCTCATCACCGGCACCTCCTCCGGCATCGGCCGGGCCACCGCGCGTCGGCTGGCTCGGCGCCCGGAGCTGACCGTCTACGCCACGGCCCGCAAGGTGGAGGCGATCGCCGACCTGGCCGAGGCCGGCGCCCGACTGCTCCCGCTCGACGTCACCGACGAGACGTCGATGCGCGCCGCCGTCACCGCGATCGAGGCCGAGCACGGTCAGGTCGACGTGCTGATCAACAACGCCGGCTACGGCGAGTACGGCCCGATCGAGGAGGCACCGATGGACCGGGTGCGGGCACAGTTCGAGACCAACGTCTTCGGCCTCAGCCGTCTCACCCAGTTGGTGCTGCCCGGGATGCGCCGGGCCGGTCGCGGCCGGATCGTCAACGTCAGCTCGATGGGCGGGCGGCTGGTCTTCCCCGGCGGCGGCTACTACCACGCCAGCAAGTACGCCGTGGAGGCCATCTCCGACGCCCTGCGGCAGGAGGTGCGCCCCTTCGGCATCGGCGTGGCGATCGTGGAGCCGGGGCTGATCCGTACCGGCTTCGGCGCGGTGGCCGCCGAATCGCTCGGCGCGGACACCGCGGCCTCCGGGCCGTACCGGTCGATGGTCGCCGCCGTGGACCGGGTGATGGCGTCGTCGTACGACAACCGGCTGCTGGCCGCCACCCCGGACACGGTGGCCCGGGTGATCGAGCGGGCGGTGACCGCCAGTCGTCCGCGCACCCGCTACGTGGTGACCGCCGCGGCGCGGGCGATGGTGCACACCCGGCGACTCTTGGGCGCCCGGCTCTTCGACGCGGTCAACCGGCTCCAGTTCCGCTGACCCCTCGCCGTCGACGGCGGCGCGGCCTGATCCGGCCCGCCGCCGCGACCACGCGACTACCCTCGGTCAGGGACAGCGCGGTCGTGCCGGGCGCGACGCCCGGGAGGTGATATCGGATGGCGGCATCCGCCGACGCGGAGGTGCTGGTCGGCCTCGGCTCGGACCGCGACCTCCCGGTCGTCGAGCAGGCCGCACGGGAGGCCGCCGGGCAGGGCCGCCCGCTGCACCTGCTGCACACCTTCGACTGGCACGCCGCCTTCGCCGCGGACACCGTCGCCGCACCCCGGGACGCGGCCGAGCAGCTGATCACCCAGGCCGCCCAGCTCGCCCACCAGACCGAACCGGGGCTCACCGTCCGCGGCGAGATCGTCGAGGGCGCGATGCTGCCCACCCTCATCCGCCGCTCGGAGTCGGCCTACCTGTTGGCGGTCGGCGACAGCGGTATGGCCGGCAGCGGCCAGTGCGTCCCGGCCGAGACACCGGCCGTGCAGTTGGCCGCCCGCGCCGGATGCCCGCTGCTGGTGGTCCGCAGCGAGCCGCCGCCGCAGGGGCCGGTGCTGGTCGGCGTGGACGGCTCCCCCAGCTCACACCTCGCCCTGCGGTGGGCGGTGGACTGCGCGTCCCGACGCGACGCCCGCCTGCTGGCGCTGCGGGTGGTGGAGAGCGACGAGGACACCGACGCGGTCACCGAGCAGCTCGGCGAGGCCCTGGCACACCATGTCGGCCAGCAGACCAGGGTGCCCACCGAGTGTCGCGCCGTACGCGGCGACCCCGGTCAGGTGCTCGTCGACACGTCACGCTCGGCGCAGGTGGCACTGGTCGCCGCCCGCGGCGACGAACCGGGCCGGGCCATGCTCGGCTCGGTCGCCCAGTCCTTGCTCTACCACTCACCGGCCCCGGTGATCATCGTCCGCGGCCTGGCCGAGATGCCGCTGACCGGGCCCGACGCCCGCCCGGGGCGGGACCAACGGCCCTGACCCCGGGGCACCGCCAGCGGCGAGGCTGGACGCCGGACGCCCCCTACCCGCGAGAGGCAGCAACATGGACACCGCTCTCGACGTGCACCGCGCACTCACCGATGACGAGCTGCGCCGGCTGGACGCCTACTGGCGCGCCGCGAACTATCTCACCGTCGGGCAGATCTACCTGCTGGACAACCCCCTGCTGCGCGAGCCGCTGACCGCCGACGACATCAAGCCGCGGCTGCTCGGGCACTGGGGCACCAGCCCCGGGCTCAACCTGATCTACGCCCACCTCAACCGGGTGATCGTCGCGCGGGACCTGAACGCCATGCTGGTCACCGGCCCCGGGCACGGCGGCCCGGCCATCGTGGCGAACACCTGGCTGGAGGGCACCTGGTCGGAGCGCTACCACGACGTGGCGCGCGACGAGGCCGGGATGGCCCGGCTGTTCCGGCAGTTCTCGTTCCCCGGCGGCATCCCCAGCCACGTCGCGGCGGACGTGCCGGGTTCGATCCACGAGGGCGGTGAGCTGGGGTACGCGTTGAGCCACGCGTACGGCGCCGCGTTCGACCACCCGGACCTGGTGGTGGCCTGTGTGATCGGCGACGGCGAGGCGGAGACCGGCCCGCTGGCCGGCAGTTGGCTGTCCGACGTGTTCCTCAACCCGGCCCGCGACGGCGCGGTGCTGCCCATCCTGCACCTCAACGGCTACAAGATCGCGAACCCGACGGTGCTGTCCCGGATCCCCGAGACGGACCTGCTCGAGCTGATGCGCGGCTCGGGTTACCAGCCGTACGTGGTGGCCGGCGACGATCCGGCCCAGGTGCACCGCACGCTCGCCGCGACGATGGACCGGGCCATGGACGAGATCGCCGAGATCCAGCGTCGGGCACGCTCCGGCGGCGTCGTCGACCGGCCCCGCTGGCCGATGATCATCTTGCGGACACCGAAGGGCTGGACCGGCCCGAGCGAGGTGGACGGCACCCAGGTGGAGGGCACCTACCGCGCCCACCAGGTGCCGCTGTCCGGGGTCCGCGACAACCCGGCACACCTGGCCGAACTGGAGCAGTGGCTGCGCAGCTACCGCCCGGAGGAACTGTTCGACGCCACCGGCGCGCCGGTCGACGAGCTGCGGACCCTGCCACCGCGCGGCGACCGGCGGATGAGCGCCAACCCGGTCACCAACGGCGGAGTGGTGCTGCGCGACCTGACCCTGCCCGACTTCCGCGACTACC
Source organism: Micromonospora sp. WMMD710 (assembly GCF_029626045.1). Taxonomy (NCBI): domain Bacteria; kingdom Bacillati; phylum Actinomycetota; class Actinomycetes; order Micromonosporales; family Micromonosporaceae; genus Micromonospora; species Micromonospora sp. WMMD710. The sequence continues at coordinate 3,292,765 of NZ_JARUBD010000001.1, forward strand.
GCGTGGACGTCCCCGAGCCGGGCCAACCGATGGCCGGGGCGACCGGGGTGCTGGGCCCGTGGATCCGCGACGTCATCGCCGCCAACCCGCAGACGTTCCGGCTGTTCGGGCCCGACGAGGTCGCCTCCAACCGGTTGGGCGCCGCCTTCGAGGTGACCGACCGGGCCTGGGTGGCCGCCACGGTGCCCGGCGACGACCACCTGTCCCCCGACGGCCGGGTGATGGAGGTGCTCTCCGAGCACCTGTGCCAGGGATGGCTGGAGGGCTACCTGCTGACCGGCCGGCACGGCGTGTTCACCAGCTACGAGGCGTTCATCCACATCGTCGACTCGATGGTCAACCAGCACGCCAAGTGGCTGAAGGTGACCCGGGCCATCCCGTGGCGGCAGCCGATCGCCTCGCTGAACTACCTGCTGTCCAGCCACGTCTGGCGCCAGGACCACAACGGTTTCTCCCACCAGGACCCCGGCTTCATCGACCACGTGGTCAACAAGAAGGCCGAGGTGGTCCGGGTCTACCTGCCGCCGGACGCGAACACCCTGCTCGCCACGATGGACCACTGCCTGCGCAGCCGGCACTACATCAACGTGGTGGTCGCCGGGAAGCAGCCGTCGCCGAACTGGCTGACGATGGACGAGGCCATCCAGCACACCCGGCGCGGCCTGGGCATCTGGGAGTGGGCCAGCAGCGACGCGGGCACCGAGCCGGACGTCGTGCTCGCCTGCTGCGGTGACGTGCCCACCCTGGAGACCCTCGCCGCCGTGGAACTGCTGCGCCAGCACCTCCCGGAGCTGAAGGTGCGGCTGGTCAACGTGGTCGACCTGATGCGGCTCCAGCCGGACACCGAGCACCCGCACGGCCTCACCGACAACGAGTTCGACACGATCTTCACCGACGACCGGCCGGTCATCTTCGCCTACCACGGGTACCCGTGGCTGATCCACCGGCTCACCTACCGCCGTACCAACCACGAGAACCTGCACGTGCGCGGCTACAAGGAGGAGGGCACCACCACCACCCCGTTCGACATGGTGATGCTCAACGACCTGGACCGCTTCCACCTGGTCATCGACGTCATCGACCGGGTGCCCGGGCTGGCCGCCCGCGCCGCGCACCTGCGCCAGCAGATGGTCGACGCCCGGCAGGCGGCCCGCGACTACACCCGCCGGTACGGCGAGGACGATCCCCGGGTCGCGGAGTGGCGCTGGGTCCGCGAGACCGATCCGACGAACCCCTGAGGAGGACGACGTGCGGGACGCGGACATCCTGGTCGGCTACGACGGCTCCACCGACGCGTCGACGGCCCTGAACTGGGCGCTGGAGGAGGCCCGGCACAGCGGCCAGCCGGTGCGACTGGCGTACGTCTTCGAATGGCTGACCGTCGCCGGCTGGGTCGGCCCGGGCGTGGCGCCGGGCGTCTGGCCGGACGACACCGCCCGACGGCAGGTCGAGGACCTGGTCCGCAAGGCCGCCGGGGACGCCGCGGCCGCGAATCCTGGCCTGACGGTCACCGGCGAGGTCTACGACGGGCCGCCGGCCCTGGTGTTGCAGGAACGCTCGGCCGAGGCCGGGATGCTGGTGCTCGGCAGCCGGGGCCACGGCGGGTTCGGCGGCCTGCTGGCCGGGTCGACGGCCGTGGCGGTCGCCGCGCACGCCCACTGTCCGGTCGTGGTGGTCCGCGACGGGGCGGTCGCCGCGACGACCGACGCGCCGCCCGGCCCGGTGGCGGTCGGTGTGGACGGCTCGGAGCCGTCGCTGGTGGCGCTCGGCTTCGCGGCGGAACGGGCGGCGCAGCGGCAGGTGCCGCTGCGCGTCCTGCACGCCTGGACGCCGGGCCCCAACGCTGAGGCCGGGGTGCCCGATGAGCGGGCCTCGGTGGAGGAGGCGCTGGAGCCGTGGCGGCGGACGTTCAGCGAGCTGAGCATCAGCGTCGACCTGGTGGCGGGCAGCCCGGCCGCGATGCTGATCGAGGCGAGCCGCGACGCGCGGCTGGTGGTGGTCGGCACCCGGGGCCGGGGCGGGTTGGCCGGGATGCTGCTCGGCTCGGTCAGCCAACAGCTGATCCAGCACGCCCACTGCCCGGTCGCGGTGGTCCGGGAACGCTGACGCCGGCCCGGCCGCGCCCTCGGACGGGTGCGGCCGGGCCGGGAGTCACGGCCGCTCGGGCGCCGGGTCGGACGGGTCGAGGGAGAAGAACTCCTCCTCTTCCTGAGCCAGGTGCAGGCGGACCACGGCGTCCAGGCCGTAGAGGGTGGACAGCAGGTCGGGGACCTGATCCGGGCGCAGCCGCCCGTCGTCGGTCTGCGCGAGCTGGACGCCGAGCAGGTCGACCTGGCGGCGGATCTCCACGTGCGCCCGGCTCATCGTCGCGGTCGCCTCGCCGCCGCCCAACGGGTCGGCCAACGCGGGATACAGCTGCCGTTCCTCGCCGGCCTCGTGCGGCAGCACCTGCTCGGTCAGCCGGCGGTGGGTCTCCCGCAGCGCCGGCAGGCACCGCGCCGAACCCGCGTCGGTGGCGACCAGGTCGGCGGTGTCGCGCAGCCCGGCCAGCACGTCGCGGACCGCCTGGTGTTCTCCGGCGAACCGGGCGAGCAGCGCCCGCGTGTGCGGCGAGACGTCCCGGCGACTCAACCCGCCGCCGAGGGCCCGCAACGCGTTGAGGATGACCAGCACGTCGATGCCCTCCTGCAGGAACGCGCCGACCACCGGCGGCAGCAGGCCCGCTGCCGCCGCGAGCATCGCGAGCACCGCCAACCCCATCCCGACGGTGGCGCTCTGCACGGCGATGCCGCGGGCGTACCGGGCGATCTCCACGGCGTCGGCGAGCCGGTCCAGCCGGTCGACGGTCAGCACGGCGTCGGCCACGTCCGCCGACGCGGTCGCACCGGTCGCGCCCATCGCCACACCCACGTGCGCCTCGGCCAGCGCCGGCGCGTCGTTCACCCCGTCGCCGACCATCACGGTGACCGCCCGCTCGGCCTCCGCCCGGACGCGGGCCACCTTCTCCCTCGGCGTGCAGCGGGCGAGGACGTCGTCCACGCCGACCGCCGCGGCGACCTGCGCGGCGGTGGCCGGACGGTCACCGGTGACCAGCACGATCCGGCGCAGCCCCGCCGCGCGCAGCCGACGCACGGTCCGGCGGGCGTCGGGGCGTACCGGATCCTCCAGCAGGATCGCGCCGAGCGGCCCGGAGCCGTCGCTGACCCACACCGCCGACCAGCCGGCCAGCTCGGTGCGGGCGCGCGCCCGGTCCGCCCACGCCGGCAACTCGCCGGCGAACTGCCCGACCCGGACCAGCCGCCCGTCGACGCGGCCGCTGACCCCCCGGCCCGGCTCCTCGGTCACGTCGGCCGGCTCGGTCAGCGCCAGCCCTCGCTCGCGGGCCTGCCGGACCAGCGCGGCGGCCAGCACATGCGGGGAGAGCTGGTCCACCGACGCCGCCAACCGCAGCACCTCGTCCCGGTCGCCCCCCGGGGCGACGACCGTCTCGGCGGCACGCGGGTGGCCGGCGGTGAGCGTGCCGGTCTTGTCCACCAGCAGGGTGCGGGCCCGGCCGAGCAGCTCCAGCGAGCCACCGTCGCGGACCAGCACCCCACGCCGGGCCACCCGGGACAGCCCGGAGACGATGGCGATCGGGGTAGCCAGCAGCAGCGGGCAGGGGGTGGCGACCACCAGCACCGCCACCGCCCGGACCACGTCACCGGAGAGCAGCCACGCCAGGCCGGCCAGGACCAGGGTGAACGGTACGAACGCGGCGGCGTACCGGTCGGCCAGCCGGACCATCGGCGCCTTGCGGGCGGTCGCCTCCTCGGCCAGTCGCACGATCCCGGCGTACGTGCTCTGCGCCGCGCTCGTCGTCGCCCGCATCCCGAACCCGGCGCCGGCGTTGACCACGCCGCTGGCCACCGACTCCCCGGCCGCCCGCTGGACCAGGCGCGACTCCCCGGTCACCACCGACTCGTCCAGGGTGACCGCGACGTCGACGGTCCCGTCGACCGGCACCACGTCACCCGGCCCGACCAGTAACCGGTCCGCCACCGCCACCTGATCCAGCGGCACCACCTCGATCGCGCCGTCGCGTCCACGCCGACGGGCGGTACGTGGGGCACGCGCCAGCAGCGCCCGCAGGTCACGGGTCGCGCGACGCTGCGCGTACGACTCCAGGGACCGCCCGGTCGCCAGCATCACCGCGATCACCGCCCCGGCCAGGTACTCCCCGACCCCGAGCGCGCCGGCCAGGGCCAGCACGGCGATCACGTCCACGCCGAAGTGCCGGTGCCACAACGCCCGTAGCATCGACCAGGCGGCGGGCAGCAGCGCGGCCACCGTGACGGCCGCCCAGATCAGGTCGGCCGCGCCCGGTCGACCAGCGATCCGCAGGGCCGCGCCGACCAGCACCGCGACGCCGAGCCCGAGCAGTGGCGTCCACGCCCACCACCGCCGGACGCGGCTGCGGACCGGCCGCTCCGGTACGCACTCGGTCGGCTCGGCCCTCACCTGCGCATCGTCGCAGCCCATTGCCGTCTCCGGCCGGACACCGGCCGATTCGCCACCGGGCCGACCCGGCCGACGGGCGTAACGACCCGACGGGGTCGGGACCTGCGGCCCCTGTGCGACGGCACCGGATGCCACACGATGGTGCGGCAAGCCACGCGCGGCACCGCACCCGTGAGGCACGATGGGCAGAGACGGAAAGGTCGTGACCATGAGTCAGGAGAGCCAGCTGACCACCGCGCTGGCGGAGGCCGCCGCCACCGCCGGCCACGCGCCCTCGGTGCACAACACGCAGCCGTGGCGTTGGCGGGTGCTGCCCGACGCGCTGGAGCTGCGCACCGTCGCCGACCGGCAGCTCGCCGCCACCGATCCGGAGGGCCGGCTGCTCGCGATCAGCTGCGGCGCCGCCCTGCACCACGCCCGCCTGGCGCTGGCCGCGCAGGGATGGCGCGCCGTGGTGGAACGACTGCCCGACCCGGGCGACCGCGAGTTGCTGGCCCGGCTGACCGACCTGAGCCGCGCCGACGCCGACCCGGACGCCATGCACATGGTGCAGTGCATGCAGGTCCGGCACACCGACCGGCGGCCGGTCAGCGACGAGCCGGTGCCGACCGCCGCGATCGAGCAGATCACCCGGGCGGTCACCGGCGAGGGTGGCCGCCTGCAGATCCTCGACCGTGACCAGGTGCTGGAGCTGGCCGCCACGGCCGGGCACGCCGACACGGTCGAGGCCGAGGATCCGGAGCTGCGCGCCGAACTGGCGTACTGGACGGGCCGGGCCGGCGCGGGCACCGGGCTGCCGGCGGAGGTGCTGCCCGAGCAGCCACCGCAGACCACCGTGCCGGCCCGCGACTTCGGCCGCCCCGGCAGCCTGCCGGTCGGTCCCGGTCACGACCGCGCGGCCGTGTACGCGCTGCTGCACGGCGACGAGGACGAACCGGACAGCTGGCTGCGTGCCGGTGAGGCGCTCTCCGCCGGCTGGTTGACCGCCACCCGGCTCGGTGTGTCGGTGGTGCCGCTCAGCGCCGTGGTGGAGGTGCCGGGCACCCGGGAGATCCTGCGTCAGCTGCTCGCGGGGCTCGGCTTCCCGTACCTGGTGCTGCGGTTGGGGATCGCGGACCCGGCGCATGCCGGCCCGCCGCACACCCCGCGGCTCGCCACCGAGCAGGTGGTCGACACCTCCGCGGTCCGCGGCGAGTGACGGGTCCGGCCAGGAGTGGCACCGGCGCTACCATCGCCCCGTGACGAGCAGCGTCCCGCACCCCCGTCCGGAATCGCCGGTGACCCCGTCACTCGGGCTGAGCCCCCTGTCCCGGGTCCGCCTCGACGAGCTGCTCCAGGAGATGCTGGTCCGCGTCGGCGAGGTGGTCACCAGTCGGGAGCGGCTGCGCGCCCTGCTGGACGCGGTGGTCGGCATCGGCACCAACCTGGATCTGCGCACCACCCTGCAACGCATCGTGCAGGCGGCCTGCGAGCTGGTCGGCGCCCAGTACGGGGCGCTGGGCGTGGTCGGTCCGGACCGGCTGCTGCACGACTTCATCGTGCACGGCATCACGCCCGAGCAGCACGCGCGGATCGGCGACCTGCCGCACGGGCGGGGCGTGCTCGGCCTGCTCATCGACGACCCCCGGCCGCTGCGCATGCCGGACATCACCCAGCACCCCCGCTCGTACGGGTTCCCGGCCAACCACCCGCCGATGCACAGCTTCCTGGGCGTTCCGGTGCGCATCCGCGACCAGGTGTTCGGCAACCTCTACCTGGCCGAGAAGCAGGGCGGCGCGCAGTTCACCGAGGACGACGAGGAGATCGTCGTCGCGCTCGCCGCCGCCGCCGGCGTGGCCATCGAGAACGCCCGCCTGTACGCCCTGGCGCACCGGCGGGAACGCTGGCTCGCCGCCACCGCCGAGATCACCACGGTTTTGCTCGGCGAGGTCCGCCGCACCGACGCGTTGGCGTTGGTCGCCCGCCGTGCCCGGGAGGTCGCCGAGGCCGAGCTGGCCCTGGTGCTCCTCTACGACAGCGACGCCGCGCAGTTCACCGTCGAGGTGGTCGACGGCGCCGACGAGCAGGCGCGGGCGCTGGTCGGCACGGTCCTCCCGGCGGCTGACACCAGCTTCGGCGCGGCGCTCGCCGAGGGGCGGCACGACCAGGTGGACGATCTGGCGCACGCCGCGCCGTGGCCGGCGCTGCTGCACACCGGCCCGGCGATGATCTCACCACTGGCCACGGCCGAGACCCTGCACGGTGTGCTGATCGTGGCGCACCGCCCGGAGCGCGGCGGCGGCGCCAGCGAGGAGGACGTGGCCCTGCTGGGCAGCTTCGCCGGGCAGGCGGCGCTGGCCATGGAACGGGCCCGCGGCCAGGAGGAACGGGAGCTGCTGGTGGTCCTGGAGGACCGCGAGCGGATCGCCCGTGACCTGCACGACGTGGTGATCCAGCGGCTCTTCGCCACCGGCCTGCAACTGCAGAGCGCCGCGCCGATGATGACCCGCCCGGAGGTCGCCAAGCGGATCAACGCGGCCGTCGACGACCTGGACGCCACCATCCGCGACATCCGCCGGACCATCTTCGAGCTGCGGACACCGATGACCGCCGCGCTGCGCACCGAGATCCGGGAGGCGATCGAGCTGGCCGCCGAGGCGCTGGGCTTCACGCCACACCTGGAGCTGACCGGGCCGGTGGACAGCGCCGTCCCGGACGCCATCCGCCCCGACCTCACCGCCGTGCTGCGCGAGGCCCTGTCGAACGCGGTCCGCCACGCGCAGGCCGGTCGGGTCGCCGTCGCCGTCCGTGTCGACGCCGGCCAGGTGAGCGTGACGGTCACCGACGACGGGGTCGGCTGCGACCCGGCCGCCGCCCGGGGCGGCCTGGTCAACCTGCGGGAACGCGCCGACCGCCACGACGGCACCTTCACGGTCGGCCGGGTCGAACCGCACGGCACCGAGTTGTGCTGGGCCGTGCCGCTGCGCGACTGACCGGCGCGGGGCAGGTCAGGTGGTCTTGCCGAGCAGGCGGGTCGCCAGGACGGCGGCCTGGGTGCGGCGTTCCAGGCCCAACTTGGCCAGCACGCTGGAGACGTAGTTCTTCACTGTCTTCTCGGCGAGGAACATCTTCCCGGCGATCTCCCGGTTGGTCAGCCCCTGCGCCACGTACTCCAGGATCCGCCGTTCCTGCTCGGTGAGCGACTTCAGCTCGCGCGGCTGCTCGACGCCGTTGCGGATGCGCTCCAACACCCGGGTGGTGATGGCCGGGTCGAGCAGCGACTGCCCGGCCGCGACCCGGCGCACCGCGTCGACCAGGTCGGTGCCGCGGATCTGCTTGAGCACGTACCCGGCGGCGCCCGCCATGATCGCCGCGAACAGCGCCTCGTCGTCCTCGTAGGAGGTGAGGATGAGGCCCTTGATGGACGAGTCCACGGCGCGCACGTCGCGGCACACGTCGATGCCGTTGCCGTCGGGCAGCCGGGCGTCGAGGATCGCCACGTCGGGCCGCAACGCCGGAATGCGGCGGGCCGCCTCCTGCGCGGAGCCGGACTCGCCGACCACCTCGATGTCGCCGCTGCTCTGCAACAGGTCGGCCAGGCCACGGCGGACGACTTCGTGGTCGTCGAGGAGGAACACGCGGATCATCCCTCGTTTCTACCCGGTGCCCGCGCACCGCCGCACGGGCCGAAGGTCCCGACCACCACGGACCGACGGCCGGGGACGCCCGGTCAGGGCCGGTCGGGCCCGGCGGATCGGGACGTCCGGCCCTGCTCAGCGCCGACCCCGCGGACGGACCGTAGGGGTGCGCCGCCGTACCGGCACCACCCACCGCCGGCCCACCGGGAAAGGAGCACCGCCATGGACATCGGCTACACCGCGGCCCACCTGCGGGCCGCCGCCGTGGACGCGGTCCGGGCACCGTCGCTGCACAACACCCAGCCGTGGCGGCTGCGACTGCGTGACGGCGGAATCGAGGTGCTGGCCGACCCCACCCGCCGGCTGCCGGCGACCGACCCGAGCGGGTGGGGCGTACGGATCGCCTGCGGCGCAACCCTGTTCAACCTGCGCGTCGCGCTGGCCGTGGCCGGCGTACCGCCCCGGGTGCGGCTCCGACCCGACCCGGCCGAGCCGGACCTGGTGGCCCGGCTGGTGCCGGACGTTCCCCGCCGGCCCACCCCCACCGAACAGTCCCTGCACGCGGCCATCGCCCGCCGGTTCAGCAACCGGATGCCGTTCTGGCCGGACCCGGTGCCCGCCGACGCCCGCTGGCGTCTCGGAGAGGCGGCCCGCGCCGAGGAGTGCTGGTTGGAGCTGCTGATCGGGGTGAGCGCGGTGACGGCGTTCGGGGAGATCGCCCGCAGCGCGCACCGGGTGCTGGAGCGCGATCCCGCGTACCGGACCGAGCGTGACCGGTGGCTGCGTCGGGAGCCCGCGCCCGACGGCGTACCCGCCTCGGCCGGTGGCCCGCAGGGCGAACCGCAGGACGTGCTGCCGACGCGCGGCTTCGGTGGACGCGACCGCGCCCCGGGGCGGGACTTCGAGCCCGAGCCACTGGTGGGCGTGCTCGGCTCGGTGGGCAACACGGCCGTGGACCAGGTGATCGCCGGGCAGGCGCTGCAACGGCTGCTGCTCACCGCCACCGACGCCGGGCTCAGCGTGTCGATGCTCTCCCAACCGATCGAGGTGCCCACCGCCCGGGAGCAGTTGCGACTGTCGCTGGGACGGTTCGGCACGCCGCAGATGGTGCTGCGGATCGGGTACGGCCAGCCGGGCCGACCGACACCCCGCCGCGACGTCGACGAGGTGCTGGACCTGCCGGTGGCGCAGACCTGAGCGGTCCACGGCTCAGGCGGCGAGCAGTGCCGCCTCCCGCTCGGGGTCGAGGCCCACCGGCGCGCGGGCCGGTCGGCCGGCGCGCGGCGGCACCGACCCCACGGCGGTCAGCCAGCGCCAGGTGTCGGCGACGGTGTCGGCCACCGGCCGGCAGGTCAACCCCGCCGCGTACGCCTTGCGCACGCCGCGCTCCTGCAACCACCGGAACTCGTGACCGCGCGGCACCCAGATCGGCAGGTCGTTCCAGGGGATTACACCGGCGGCCAGGATCGCCTCCGGGTCGGTCCACCGCAACCGCGCGTCGGACCCGGTCACCGCGACGGCCGACTCCAGCAGCTCGCCCATGGTGGTGTGCCCCGGCCGGCTGATGACGTTGAACGCGCCGCCCGTCCCCTCGGCGGCCCGGTCCAGCGTCCACCCGGCCAGGTCCCGCACGTCGAGGTACTGCACGGGCAGGTCCGCCGGGCCGGGCGCGAGCACGACCCCGCCCCGGGCCACCCGCAGCAGCCACCAGGGCAGGCGGCCGATGTCCTCCCCCGGCCCGAGGATCAGCCCGGCCCGCACCAGCAGCGCCCGCTCGCCGTAGACCTCCGTGGCGGCCCGCTCCCCGCCCGCCTTCAACTGCGGATAGTCCCCCTCGGTGGCGTCGGCGGCCCCGTCCACGATGGACGCCTCCTCGCCGACGTCCGCCGGCACCGGCGGGGCGTAGACCGAGCCGCTGGAGATGTAGGCGTAGTGCGGGGCCGCGCCGACCAGCGCGCGGGCCGCGTCGCGTACCGCCCGTGGGGCGCCGTCCCAGGTGTCCACCACCACGTCCCACTCGCCGCCGGCCAGCGCCGCCAGGCCGTCCGGCGCGGTGCGGTCACCCCGCAGCCGGTGCACACCGGGCGGCACCGCGCCGTGCAACCCCCGGTTCAACACCGTCACCGACCAGCCACGGCGGACCGCCTCGGTGACCGTCGCCCCGCCCACGAAACCCGTACCGCCCAGCACCAGCAGTCTCATGCGCCTAACCCTGCCGCGCGGGTCGGCCGACGACACCCCTGTTCACCGGGAGCGGATCTGCCCATGGCAGAACTCACGACCCACCATCGCGAAGACGGCATCGCCAGGTGGCGGAAAGCCGCCCCGGGGCATGGTCAACGAAGCCGCCGGTTGCGAAACTACTTCAATCTGCGTCAACACCGGCGATCGAGGCGCTTGGCGCATCCGCTACCCGAGGCGGGCTCAACCTCGACACAACCGGGACGGAGAAGGGGAATGTCCAGCACACCGCTGCCCCTGCCGCAGCCATCCGCGCGGGCGCCCGAGTTCGGCCGGGACGCGCTCATCGTCTGCGAGAACCTGGTGCGGATCTACCAGACCGGTTCGATCGAGGTGCAGGCGCTACAGGGACTGGACCTGGCCGTGGACAGCGGCGAGCTGGTCGCCGTCGTCGGTGCCTCCGGGTCGGGCAAGTCGACGCTGCTCTCCATCCTGGCCGGCATCGACGCGCCCACCGCCGGGCGGGTCCGCGTCGAGACGTGGAATCTGCTGGCGATGTCCCGCGCGGACCGGGTGGACTACCGGCGGCACACCGTCGGGTTCGTCCGGCAGCAGACGGCGAGCAACCTGATCCCGTACCTGACCGCACGGGAGATGGTGGACCTGCCGATGACGGCGGCCCGCACCGCGAAGAAGGAACGCCGGGAGCGCGCGGCCGACCTGCTGGACAGCCTCGGTGTCGCCGACTGCGCCGATCGGCGCCCCGGGCAACTCTCCGGCGGGCAGCAGATGCGGGTCGCGATCGCGGTGGCGCTGGCCAACCAACCGCGGGTCCTGCTCGCCGACGAGCCGACCGGCGAGCTGGACGCCGCCACGTCCGCGGAGGTCTTCGGCGTGCTGCGGGACGTCAACCGGCGGTACGGCGTCACCGTCGTCGTGGTGACCCACGATCCGGAGGTCAGCGGCCAGGTGGAACGGACCGTCGCGATCCGCGACGGTCGCACCAGCAGCGAGGTGCTGCGCCGCACCACCACCGACGCGGAGGGCGACACGCACACGATCGCCGAGGAGTACGCGGTGATGGACCGGGCCGGGCGGGTCCAGGTGCCCCGCGAGTTCCGCCAGGCGCTGGCGCTGACCCGACGGGTCCGGCTGGCCCTGGAACCCGACCACATCACGATCCGCTCCGACTCGGCACGCGGCGAATGAGCAGCGAACCGCTGCTGCGCGTGCGCGGCGTACACCGGCGCTTCCGCACCGGGCCGAGCGTCGTACACGCCCTGCGCGGCGTGTCGTTCGACGTGGCCGCCGGTGCGATGGTGGCGCTCGTCGGCCGGTCCGGCTCGGGCAAGACCACCCTGCTCAACGTCATCGGCGGTCTGGACCGCCCGGACGCCGGCACCGTGCACGTCGACGGCACCGACGTCACCGCGCTCGACGAGGACGGCCTGTCCCGGCTGCGGCGCGACAAGGTGTCGTACGTCTTCCAGAGCTTCGGGTTGATCCCGGTGCTGTCGGCCACGGAGAACGTCGCCGCGCCGCTGCGGCTGGCCCGCGTCGCCCCGGCCGAACGCGAGCGGCGGGTCGAGTTGCTGCTGGACCTGGTCGGCCTGGCCGACCACGCCCAGCAGCGGCCGGCCGAGCTGTCCGGCGGCCAGCAGCAGCGGGTGGCGATCGCCCGTGCGCTGGCCGCCTCGCCCCGGCTCCTGCTCGCCGACGAGCCCACCGGGCAACTGGACGCCGAGACCGGACTGTCGGTGATGGCCCTGCTGCGCGGGATAGCGGAGTCCGAAGGCGTCACCGTCCTGGTGTCGACGCACGACGCGGTGATGATGGCCCTGGCCGACCGGGTGATCCGCATCCATGACGGACACCTCGACGAGCGGGCGGCCGGGCAGCCGTACGCGCCCGGGCCGGACGCCGGGTGACGCGACGATGCTGAGGCTGGTCAGCCGGCGCGCCCGCGCGCAGTGGCCGTTGCTGGCCGCCCTCCTCGGGGTCGTCACGATCGGCGCGGCCCTGCTGGGCATCTGCACCCTGCTGGTCACCCGCACCGCCGAGCGGGCGCTGGAGGTCGCCATGGCCCGCGCCGCCCCCACCGCCGTCGACGTGACCGTCTACACCGGCACCGTCGAGGGACGGGACGTGCCGTCCGTCGCCGCCGACACCCGCGCCGTGGTGGCCTCCGCGCTGGCACCGTTCCCGGTGACGACGACCGCGCGGGCGTCGACAGTGCTGCGGGCGCTGCCGCCGGCGCTCGCACCGGGCACCACCGTCGCGCCCCAGGCGTACCTGTCCGGGCTGGACGACCTGCCGACCCGAGCCGAGTTGGTCACCGGGCGCTGGCCACAGCACCCGGGCGACGCGGTGCTGCTGGAGTCCACCGCCCACCTGCTCGGCCTCGCCCCCGGTCACCGGGTCCGCCTCGGCGCCGAGTTGGCCCACCCGCCCGTCGCGGCCCTCGACGTGACCGTCGTCGGTGTCGTACGCCCGCTCGCGGGGCGCGGCTGGGACCGTGACCCGCTGGCAGCGGCCGGCTCCGCCACCGGCTACCGGGACGGCCGTTTCATGCAGCCGGTCAACGCCTACGGCCCGTTCCTCGTCGACCTCGCCGACCTGGCCACCACCGGTGCCACCGTGGACCGGATGGAGGTCACCGCCCATCCGGACCTGTCCGACCCCGACCGCCGCGACCTGGAGACCGTGGCCGGGGCCGTCCGCGCTGCCGACCGCAGGCTGGCCGGCACCCTCGGCGACCGCGTCCAGCTCGCCCGTGTCGCCTCCGACCTGCCGCTGACCCTGCGGTCCGCCGACGACCAGCGGCACGTCACCGCCGCCGTGGTGCTCGCCATCGCCGCCCTCGGCGGTGTGCTGGCCGCGACGGCCCTCATCCTCGCCGGCCGGTTGACCGCGGGTATCCGCGCCGCCGAGACCGCCCTGCGGTCCGCCGTGGGCACCAGCCGTCGCCAACTCGCCGCCACCGCGACAGTCGAGGCCGGGCTCCTCGCCGCCGTCGCCGCCGCACTCGCCATACCGGCCTCGTCGGCCCTGCACGCCGGCCTGACCCACCTGCCCCCACTGGACGACGCCGGCCTGACCGCCCGTCCGGCCATCGTCGGCGCCCAGGTTTTCGCGGTCGCCGGCGGCGCGCTCGTCCTCGCCGCTGTCCTCACCGTCCTGGCGATCCGGCCCGTCCCGGCGGCCGGCGACCGGCGCACCCGCCGCGAACTGCTGGCCCGATCCGGCGCCGACCTGATGCTCGCGGTGTTCGCCGGCACCGGATGGTGGCAGCTGTACGCGCAGCCCACCGCCGCCAGCCCCCGCGCCGACGCGGTACGGGTGCTCGCGCCGGCGCTGCTGCTCACCGCGGGCGCCGCCCTGGCGCTGCGGGTGGTACTGCCCGCCCTGCGCGGCGCCGACCGGCTGGCGTACCGCGCCCGCGGGCTGGCGCTCCCGCTGGCGGTCGCCGAGGCCGCCCGCCGACCCCAGGCGGTCGCCGCCGGACTGCTCGTCGGGCTGGCCTGCGCGACCGCGACCTTCGGCCTCGCCTTCGACACCACGTGGCACCAGTCGCAGCGCGACCAGGCTGCGCTCGCCGTCGGCACCGACCTGGCCCTCACCCTCAGCACGGCGCCGGTGGCCGGAGACGGCGCGCTCGTCAGCGCGGCCACCGACGGGGCGGTGAGTCCGGCCCTCGACCGTGGCACCACCGTCGGTCAGTGGCTCGGCACCGCCGGCGACGCGCCACGCCTGGTCGCCGTCGACACCACCCGCGCCGACGCGCTGCTGCGCGGACACATCGACAACGACCGCGGATGGGCGGGCGTGGCCGCCACGCTGGCGCCACGCACCCGGGTCACCGGCCTCGCCGTCCCGGCCGGCGCCCCGCTTGTCCTGAGCGGGACCGCGGCCGGCGACACCCCGCTCGCCGTGACGCCCCGGCTGCTGGTGCAGGACGCCACCGGCCTCCGCACGGCCTGCGCCGGTCCCGCCGTACCGCTCGACGGCCGGGAGGTCCGACTGCCTGCCTGCGCGACGGCTGACGGGCTGCGCCTCGTCGCGGTCGCCCTGCCGGTCACCGCCGACGCGGGCGACGAACCGGTAGCCGCCGCCGGACCTGTGGCCGTAGCCGTCACGCTCACCGTGCCGCCCGCCGGGTCGGCGGGAGGGACCACCGGCGCATCGGACTGGACCGCCACGTCCGCGCCGCCGGTCCCGAGCAAGGTGAGCGACCCGGCGGTCACGCTGTCCAGCACGCCGACGGGTACCGCGCTGCGGATGGCCGCGACCGTCGAGCTCGGCGGCGCCGACGACGCCGCCCGGACCCTCGTCGCCAGCGCCTTCCCGGACCCCGGCCCGGTGCCCGTCGCCGTCTCCGCCCGGTTTGCCAACGAGGTCGGTGCCGACAGCGGCAGCCAGCTCAGCGTCACGGTCGGCATCACGCCCGTCCCGATCGTGGTCACCGAGGTCGTGCCGACCGTGCCGTCCGCGCCCGGCGCCGTCGCCGTCCTGGCCGACGTGGACACGCTGTCCCGCGCTCGCGCCGTCACCGGCGACCTGACGTTCCCGGTCGACGCCTGGTGGGTCGGGCACCCCGCCGGTCCCGGTGCCGCCGAGCGGGCCACCGCCCTGCACCTGGGCACCGTCACGACCCGCGAGGCGGAGACCACCCGTCTCACCGGCGGCCCGCTGCGCGCCGGGCTGCCCGGCGCGCTCCGGCTCATCGTCCCGGCCGCGGCACTGCTGCTGCTCGCCGGCGTCGTCCTGCACGTCACCTGCGATCTCCAGGACCGCGCCGTGGAGGTGGCGCGGCTGCGCGGCCTGGGGATGTCCCGGCGCGGCATCCGGGGCGTGCTGCTCGGACAGCACGCCGGCGTTCTGCTGCCCCTGATCGCGGCGGGCGCGACCGTCGGCGCGCTCGCCACCCGCGTCGTCGCTCCCCTGCTCGTCCGCTCCGACACCGGTGCCGCGCCCGTCCCGGCCGCCCAGCCACACTGGCCGTGGCCGGCCGAGGCCGTCCTGCTCACCGTGCTGCTGACCGGATGCCTGCTGGCGGTCGCCGTCGTGGTCACCGTCCAGGTCCGCCGGGCCGACGCCGCGCACCTGCGGGTGGCGCCGTGAACCGGTGGCTGACCCGCCGCTGGCCGGCGCCGCACTGGCCCAGCATCCGCGGCCGTGCCCGGACCGATGCCGGAGCACTGCTGCTCACCGCCGCCGTCATCGCGGCCGTCGCGCTGCTCGCCGGGACCGTGCCGGTGCTGCTCCGCGCCGCCGCCGACAGCGCGGTGCGGGACACGGTCCGCCGTGCCGGCTCCGACTCGACCGTCCTCGTACACGCCGACTGGGAACGCGACGACGGCCCGACCGGCGGGCGGGTCCGGACCGCCCGCCTCGCCGAGGACGTCGACGACCTCCGCGCCCGGGCGACAGACGCGCTCGGACCCGACCTGGACGCCGCGCTGCTCCCACCCATCGCCGTCGTCAACGGCCCGATCCTCAGCATCACCGACGGTCGGGTGCCGCGTACCTTCCAGTTCCTCTACCTGGCCGGTGACGACGGCGGCCCGGACGTGACCTGGATCGC
The DNA here is from genome assembly GCF_029626045.1 of Micromonospora sp. WMMD710. Lineage (NCBI taxonomy): Bacteria > Bacillati > Actinomycetota > Actinomycetes > Micromonosporales > Micromonosporaceae > Micromonospora > Micromonospora sp. WMMD710. The sequence goes on from NZ_JARUBD010000001.1 coordinate 3,308,644, forward strand.
CGGAGGCGCACCCGGACCCGCCGTCGGAGACGAATTCGTCGAGAGCCCCTACCAGGGACCGCCCTGGCCGGTGCAGGTCGGCGTCTCCGAGGCGGATGCCGCCGCACTCCACCTCGGCCCCGGCGCCCGAATCCCGGTCAAGGACGGCCAGGGTCGCGACAGGGACGTGCGGGTCAGCGGAATCTACCGACCCACGGACAGCGCCGACCCGGCCTGGCGACTCGCCCCGGCACTCCTGCGCCCCGTGCCCGGCGCCGACGGCGTGGGCATCACCCGGTTCGCCGGACTGCTGTCGCGCGAGTCGCTGCCGGACGCCCGGCTCGCCGTCGACGAGGACCAGCTGCGGCGCACCGTCCACTTCGCCCCCGACCCCGAGGCGCTCACCTGGGACACCACCGCGACGCTCGCCAGCCAGGTGGTCACGCTCAAGGCAGCCTCCGGCTCGTCCGGCGCCCGCGACGAGTCCCTGAAGTGGGAGTCGCAGCTCGACACCACCCTGCGCGACGCCCGCACACGGATCAGCGCCGTCTTCGCACAGTCCGCCGTCCTGCTCACCGGAGTGCTGACCGCCACGGTCCTGGTCCTGCTGCTCGCCGCGGACCTGCTGGTGCGCCGCCGTACCCCGGCGCTGAGCGCCGCCCGGCAGCGTGGGGCGGCGCTGCCCGACCTCGGTGCGGAACTGGCCATCGAGTCCGCCGTGGTGTCCCTGTCGGCCGCCGCCATCGGCCTCGCGCTCGCCCGCGCGGCGGCTCCGGGCATCTCCTGGACCTGGGCCGTTCCCGTGGTCGTGGCCGGTGCCGTCGCCGGGCCGGCGTTCGGCACCCTCGCCGCCGCCCGTGCCAGCCGCGACCGGCGCCAACCCGCCAACCCGGCCGCCCGGCGCTGGATCCGGGCCACCGGCCAGCTGCGCCGCGCCGCCGTGGAGGCCGCTGTCCTGATCGCCGCGGTCGCCGCCGTCGTCACCCTGCACCAGCGCGGACTCCTGCCGGTCGCCCCGGACGGCGGCACCGGTGAGGTGACCGGCGACCTGATCCTGCCGATCAGCGCCCTCGCCCTGGGCACGCTCGTCGGCGCGCTCGTCCTGCTCCGGCTGCTGCCCCTCGGGGCACGGTTCGCGCTCCGCCAGGCTCTGCGCTCGCGCCGCCCGCTGGCCGTGTTCGGTGCCGCTCAGGCGGCCACAACGGCCGGACGCGCGCTGCCGCTGCTGGTCCTGGTGAGCACCACCGCGCTCGCGTCGTTCGCGCTCATCCTCGGCGCCACCGTCACGCGGGGCCTGGCCGACGGCGCGTGGAGCACCGTCGGCGCCGACGCCCGCCTCGACGTCGGCGCAGAGGCCGCCACGCCGGCGGTCGCCGAGCGCATCGCCGCCGCGCCCGGGGTAGGGCAGGTCGTCGTCGCGCAGGTGACCGACTCGGCACGCGTCTTCACCGAATCGACGCCGCTCACCCCACGCCTGGTCATCGTGGACGCCGCCGCGTTCCAACGCCTGCTGGCCACCACTGGGCTGCCCGACGCGCCGGCGTTGGCCCGGCTCACGGCACCCGGTCCGGGGGGCGTCCCCGCGCTGGTCCGGTCCAGCGGCGGCGATCTGCGGACCGGCGCGCGGCTGCAGCTGTCCCGCGACGGCGGCCCGGCGATCCGTCTCGCCGCGGTCGGTACGGCCCCCTCCGTCGGCGGCGCCGACGACGTCGTCATCGTGGACGCCGCGGCCCTCGCCGACGCCGGGCTGCCCGCCGTTCCGAACACCGTCTGGGTGACCGGCCCCGGCGCGGCGCGGGCCGTGTCGAACACCGGCGTCGCCGCCGACGTCGTGCTGCGCGCGGACGTCCTGCGGGCGCAGCGAGTGGCTCCGCTGACCGCGGGGCTGCTACGGCTGGCGTGGACGGCCGCCGCGGTGCTGCTGGCGCTGGGGTTGCTCGGTCTCACGCTCGCCGCCGCCGCCGGTGCGTCGCAGCGGTGGCAGACCCTGACCCGGCTGCGGACCCTCGGCCTGCGGCCACGCGACGCCCGCTGGGTCGCCGCCGGAGAGCTGCTGCCGCCGATCGTGGTCGCCGTGGTGTACGGCCCGCTGCTCGGAGCCCTGCTCGCACGCCTGACGCTCGGCCCGCTCGACCTACGGCTGCTCACCGGCCAGGCTGCCGACCCTGCGACGGTCCTGCCGTGGTGGCTGTTGGGTCTGGTGAGCGTGGCACTGCTGGCGGCGGCCGTCACGGCCGTCACGGTCGTTCCGGTCGAGTCGGCGCTGCGGCGACGCGACCGGCTGAGCGAGGTGCTCCGCGCCGGCGGGTAGCCCGCTATCGGGCGCGCCGACCCGTTACCGGAGTCCGGTAACGGGTCAGCTGATCTGCTCGTACAGATGGTGGGCGATACTGGGTTTGAACCAGTGACCTCTTCCGTGTCAAGGAAGCGCGCTCCCACTGCGCCAATCGCCCGTGGTGGGCCCCGTGGGGCACATCGCGAGCGGACGACGGGATTCGAACCCGCGACCCTCACCTTGGCAAGGTGATGCGCTACCAGCTGCGCTACGTCCGCACGTCCCCGGCAAGCGCCGGCAACGGGGGAAACTCTACCCGATGCCAAGATCGGCGGGCGCGGCACCCTGGGGGGTGTCCCTATGGGTTTCGTCAAGCTGCGATCGGTGCGGTGGGGCGGGGTTGGTAGGGGATCTTGTCGCGGAGCATGGCGAACAGGACGTCGCAGCGGCGTCGGGCGAGGCAGATGAGGGCGGCGTTGTGGCGTTTGCCTTCGGCGCGTTTGCGGTCGTAGTAGGCCCTGTTGACGGGGTCAGCGAGGGCGGCGAACGCGGCGAGGAAGAACGCGCGTTTGAGGTTCTTGTTGCCGCCGCGGGGTGGGTGTTCGCCGCGGATGCTGCTGCCGGATCGTCGGGTGACGGGGGCAAGCCCGGCGTAGGCGGCGAGGTGCCCGGGGGTGGCGAAGGCGGTTCCGTCGCCGACTTCGAGCAGGATCCGGGCTGCGGTCCTGACGCCGATGCCGGGCATCGAGGTCAGGACCGGGGCAAGAGGGTGCGCATCAAGCATCCTCTCGACCTCGACGGCGACCTGGTCGCGTTGTCGTAGGACGTCGCGGAGGCTGTCGGCAAGGCGAGGCAGGATCGTCTCCGCCGCTGCAGTGCCGGGGACGGTGACGGTTTGCTCGTCCAGGGCGGTCATGATCTGCTCGACGAGCCGCTCTCCCATGCGGGGCGCGTGCACTGCGGCGATCGAGAGCAGCCTGCGGCGGCCGGACTTGCGCAGCCCGATCGGACCGCCGCAACGCGACAGCAGCTCCAACACGGCCTTGTGCTGGACTTTCGGGCCGAGGACCCGTTCCAGGGCGGGGTGGATCTGGGTGAGCAGTCCCCGGATGCGGTTGGACACCCGAGTGGCTTCGCCGGCGAGGTCGTCGTCGAAGCCGACCAGGACTTCCAGCTCAGCCAGAGCCTCGTCGCCGACGTCGACCCGCCGCAGCGTATGCGGCAGGGTGCGCGCCGCGTCGGCGATGACGTAAGCGTCACGCGCGTCGGTCTTCGCCGAACCGGGGTGCAGATCAGCGATCCGACGCATCGCTAGGCCGGGCAGGTAGGCAACCTGATGCCCACACGCCCGCGCCACCGCGACCGGCAAGGCGCCGATCGAGGCCGGCTGGTCGACCACCACCAGAACCGCACCGTGACGGGCGAGTTTGTCGAACAGTTGCCGCAGCCGGGCCTCGGTGTTCGGCAACGGCGCATCGTGCAGCCGCTTGCCGTCCGGGGCCAACCCGACCGCGTGGTGATCACCTTTACCGACGTCCAAACCCAGGAAGACGCCGTATCCGTCGTGCACCACACCCGCCTCCACGCATCGATCCGTGGCCCCGGCCGCTGGTCAGCGTCGGACTGCCGGCAGCCACGTTACGAAGAGACCTACCCCAACACGGGTGGCCGTGTCCCTATCAGCGGTCCGCCGACGCCACCCGACCCGGCGACAACACCCCCCGGATCATCCGAACGACAGGGGCAGGAAGTCATACCGGGCCGGGCGACCGAGGGTCCCCGGCTGGGGACGATCAAAAAGGTAACGGGGGGGGTGTCCCTATGGGTTTCGTCAAGCGGGGACGGGGCTGGTGGGGCGGGGCTGGTAGGGGATCTTGTCGCGGAGCATGGCGAACAGGACGTCGCAGCGGCGTCGGGCGAGGCAGATGAGGGCCGCGTTGTGGCGTTTGCCTTCGGCTCTCTTGCGCTCGTAGTAGGCCCGGCTGACCGGGTCGGCTAGGGACGCGAACGCGGCGAGGAAGAACGCGCGTTTGAGGTTCTTGTTGCCGCCTCGGGGTGGGTGTTCGCCGCGGATGCTGCTGCCGGATCGTCGGGTGACCGGGGCGAGGCCGGCGTAGGCGGCGAGGTGCCCGGGGGTGGGGAAGGCGGTTCCGTCGCCGACTTCGAGCAGGATCCGGGCGGCGGTCCTGACGCCGATGCCGGGCATCGAGGTCAGGACCGAGGCAAGAGGGTGCGCATCAAGCATCCCCTCGACCTCGCCGGCGACCTGGTCACGTTGCCGCAGGACATCCCGGAGGCTGTCAGCCAGGCGAGGCAGGATCGTCTCCGCGGCCTGGGTGCCCGGGACGGTCACGGTCTGCTCATCGAGCGCGTTCATGATCTGCTCGACCAGGCGTTCACCCATGCGGGGTGCGTGAGGTCCGACGATCGACAGCAGTTTGCGGCGGCCGGCCTTGCGCAGCCCGACCGGCCCGCCGCAGCGCGACAGCAGCTCCAGGACCGCCTTGTGGTGAATCTTGGGGCCGAGGACCCGTTCCAGGGCCGGATGGATCTGCGTGAGCAGGCCACGGACCCGGTTGGACACGCGCGTGGCTTCGCCCGCGAGATCGTCGTCGAAGCCGACCAGCACCTCCAGCTCCGCGAGGGCTTCGTCGCCGACGTCGACGCGCCGCAGTGTGTGCTGCAGAGTGCGGGCCGCGTCAGCGATAACGTAAGCGTCCCGAGCGTCGGTCTTCGCCGTGCCCGGGTGCAGGTCAGCGATGCGGCGCATGGCCAGGCCGGGCAGATAGGCCACCTGATGACCACACGCCCGCGCCACTGCGACCGGCAGGGCGCCGATCGAGGCCGGCTGGTCAACCACCACCAAGACCGTGCCGTGACGAGCCAGCTTGTCGAACAACTGCCGCAGCCGGACCTCAGTATTCGGCAACGCCGCGTCATGCAGCCGCTTGCCGTCCGGCGTCAACCCGACCGCGTGGTGATCACCCTTGCCGACGTCCAAGCCTAGGTAGACGCCGTATCCGTCGTGCACCGCACCCGCCTCCACGCATCGCATCGTGGCCCCGGCCGCTGGTCAGCGTCGGACTGCCGGCAGCCACGTTACGAAGAGACCTACCCCAACACGGGTGGCCGTGTCCCTATCAGCGGTCCGCCGACGCCACCCGACCCGGCGACAACACCCCCCGGATCATCCGAACGACAGGGGCAGGAAGTCATACCGGGCCGGGCGACCGAGGGTCCCCGGCTGGGGACGATCAAAAAGGTAACGGGCGGCGATTGCGCTGGTCGACGCCGGGGTACTGATGACCCTCGACAGCGCACCACACCCCCTAAGGAGGCTGTCGTGGGTATCGGCACCAGCATCTTCCTGATCGCGCTCGGCGCGATCCTCACCTTCGCGCTCGACGCCAGCGTCGGCGGCATCAATCTCGACGTGGTCGGTTGGATCCTGATGGGCGCCGGCGTGCTCGGCCTGATCATGACCACGCTGATCTGGGGTCGCCGCCGCCAGGTGGTCACCACCGAGGAGCAGCCGGTCGAGTACCGACGCGTCGAGGAACGGCGGGACATCGCCCCGCCGCTGTGACGGCACCATCCTCCGACGCCGGCCGAGCCGGCGGTTCCGACCTCGGGCCGACCGCCTCGATCGAGGTTGTCGGCCCGAGGCATCGGACGGCGTCCGCTCACCGGAGCGGTTCGGCCAGCCCGACGATGATGCCCTCGGGGCCGCGGACGTAGCAGAGCCGGAAGATGTCCTCGTAGCGCTCCACGTGGCCGACGAGTTCGGCGCCGTGGGTACGCAGGCGGGCGACGACGTCGTCGATGTCGTCGACGGCGAACATGATGCGGCGGATGCCCAGCGTGTTCGCCGGCGCGTTCCTCGGCTCGGCGCTGATCGCCGCCGGCGTGTGGAACGTCGCCAGCTCGACCTTGCCGTGGCCGTCCGGGGTCCGGAGCATCGCGACGTCCTGCCGGACGTCGTCGATCCCGATGACCCGCTCCACCCACCGGCCCTCGACCGGCCCCTTGCCCTCCACCTCCATGCCGAGTTCGACGAAGAAAGCGATGACCGCGTCGAGGTCATCGACCACGATGAGAACGTTGTCCATCCGCTGGATCGCCATGCCGGGCCCCCTGGTGTCGTACGGCCACGGTGGCCGCATCCGCTCCTGGGACGGAGCCGCCGGCTCATTGTCGACCTGGACGGCACCCCACAACGGCAACGGCTCGTCACCGGAGTCCGGTAACGAGCCGTTTGACCTTTTCATCTAGCTGGTGGGCGATACTGGGTTTGAACCAGTGACCTCTTCCGTGTCAAGGAAGCGCGCTCCCACTGCGCCAATCGCCCGTGCATAATGCCGAGGTGGGGACGGGATTTGAACCCGCGTAGACGGCTTTGCAGGCCGTTGCCTCGCCTCTCGGCCACCCCACCGAGGTTGCCCCCGTCATGCGTGGCGGCAGCTCCGAGCGGACGACGGGATTCGAACCCGCGACCCTCACCTTGGCAAGGTGATGCGCTACCAGCTGCGCTACGTCCGCACGCCCCCGGTGTTCCCGGGTGACGGATGAGAACTTTAGCCGAGCCCGGGAACGACTGCCAACTCGGGGGGCGTCTCGGCGCGTCCCGGGGCATCGTCACCGAGATCGGGACCAACACCCGTGAGCTTCCTAGGGAGCTGGTCTGGTGGCGCGAACGACTCCCGACCGTCACACTCCGACACGGTTCGACCGGCCGCGCCGCGGACCGGCCGGCGGACGGTCCGGCTCTCCGGCGGCGAGCGCCAGACCTCGACGAACACTCTGGAGAGAACGACCGACCGCACCTCCGGGAAGTGTCCGGCTTCCGACTGTCGCATCGCGGATCAAGCGGTGGCGGTAACTGTTCGTGTTCGTTCGGATGGGCTACGGTAACGGTCGTGACGAGACGTGCGGCCGAGATCCGCCTGGATGCCCTGCTGCGCACCGCCTGCGACGTGATCGTGGAGCGTGGTCTGGCCAACACCCGGACGGCCGACGTGGCACAGGCCGCCGGTGTCAGTCAGGCCCTGGTCTTCTACCACTTCGCCACCAAGGAGCGGCTGCTCGCGCAGGCGTTCGCGTACGCCGTCGAGCAGGACCTGGCCCGACTGGACGCGGTTACCCGGTCCCCGGCTCCGCCGCTGACCAAGCTCCGCCGGATCCTCAAGCTCTACACCCCGGCCGGCCGGGCCACCTCCTGGTCGATGTGGATCGACGGCTGGTCCGAGTCGTTGCGTACGCCCGAGTTGGAGAAGGTCTCCCGCCGGCTCGACCTGCGGTGGCGGCAGGACCTGGCCGCGGTGATCTCCGCCGGGGTGGCCGAGGGCACCTTCCAGTGCGCCGACCCGGACGGGGCGGCGTGGCGGATCAGCGCGGTGATGGACGGGCTGGCCGTGCAGCTCGCCGTGCACGACCGGGTGATCTCCCGCCGGCAGTTCGGCGAGTGGGTCCGGCTGGTCACCGCCCGGGAGTTGGGCCTCGACCCGGCCGAGCTGGACTGAGTCGGGGCGGGCGGCACCGACCGTCCCGCGCAAAACGGCTCCGCCCCACCCGCCGGCCGGAACAATCGACGGTATGGACCTGCTGGAGGCGTACCGCCGGAGCCTGGCCGAATTCGTCGACCGGGTGGACCAGGTCTCGCCCGGCCAGTGGGCCGACCCGACACCATGCCCGGACTGGGACGTCCGCGCGCTGATCAACCACGTGGTCGGTGAGGACCGGTGGAGCGTCCCGCTGCTCGCCGGCCGGACCATCGACGAGGTCGGCGGCCGGTTCGACGGCGACCTGCTCGGCACCGACCCCGCGACCACGGCGCGGGAGGCCGCCGCGCAGGCCGAGATCGCCGCCACCCATCCCGGCACGATCGACCGCACCGTGCACCTCTCCGCCGGCGAGACCCCCGCCGCCGAGTACCTCCAGCAGCTCCTCGCCGAACACCTGGTGCACGGCTGGGACGTCGCGGTGGCGATCGGGGCCGACCCGCGGATGGACCCGGAGGCGGTACGCGCGTGCGCCCGGTGGTTCGCCACCCGCGTCGACGACTACCGCGTCGACAACCTGGTCCGGACCGGGGTGCGGGTGCCCGACGACGCCGACGAGCAGGATCACCTGCTGGCCGCGTTCGGCCGTGACCCCGACTGGGCGCCGGGCGACTGATCGCGGCGCGTTATCAGCGCCGGGCCTGGACGTTGGCCCGCGTACGGTCGCCGCCATAGTGGGCCAGCACCCGGTGGTCCATCAGACGCCGCCACAGCGGCGGGACCAGTGCGACCACCACCATGGTGGCGTAGCCCGCCGGCAACTGCGGTGACGTGTCGAAACTGCGCAACGTCTGGTAGCGGCGCAACGGGTTGGCGTGGTGGTCGCTGTGCCGCTGGAGCTGGAAGAGGAAGACGTTGGTGACCGCGCGGTCGCTGTTCCAGCTGTGCCGCGCGTCGATCTTCTCGTAGCGGCCGGCGGCGGTGCGCTGCCGGGCCAGCCCGTAGTGCTCCAGGTAGTTGACCACCTCCAGCAGGGAGAAGCCGACCACGGCCTGGAGCAGCAGGAACGGCAGCACCGCCGGGCCGAAGGTCAGGGTCAGCGCCGCGTACCCGACCAGGGTCAGCGCCCAGGCGTTGAGCACGTCGTTGCGGTGCGTCCAGGGTGACCGGCCGCGGACGCGGGAGCGGTTGGTCTCCAACCGCCACGCCGAGCGCAGGCTACCGAGGACGGTACGCGGCCAGAACGCCCAGAAGCTCTCCCCCAGCCGGGAACTGGCCGGATCCTCCCGGGTGGCGACCCGGACGTGGTGGCCCCGGTTGTGCTCGACGTAGAAGTGCCCGTAGCCGGTGGGTGCCAGGGCCACCTTGGACAGCCAGCGTTCCACGCGCTCCCGCTTGTGACCCAGCTCGTGGGCGGTGTTGATGGCGATGCCGTTGACCACCCCGACGGTGGCGACCAGGCCGGCGGCACCGGCCACGGAGAGCGGGCCGCGGGTCCACACCGCGCAGCAGAGCACCAGGGCCGCGTACTGGGCCGGCAGGTACAGGTAGGTGAGCCAGCGGTAGTAGCCGTCGGCGGCGAGCCGGGGCACCGCCTCCTCCGGCGGGTTCTGCCGGTCGTCGCCGAGCAGCAGGTCGATCACCGGGATCAGGCCGAAGACGACGGCCGGGGTGAGCCACCAGGCCCAGGCGCCGCCGCCGGCCCGCCACACCGCGAAGCCGACGAAGGGCAGCGCCGGCACCAGCAGCGCCAGCGGCCAGAGCGGCTTGCGCCGGTCCCGCCAGTCGGCGGGCCCAACGGTTAGATCGGCATCGACGGCCATGGCCAACCTCCCGGTCTCGCGTCCTGCGTCGACAGTGACAGTCGTCACGCCAATTTACAAGAGGCCGCTTTTTGTAAAGTCGACCTATCTCGATCTTTTGGCGCATCGAGGGCTCCGGGCCTTGCCGCGACCCCGGTCGGCTGATATCCACAGATGCGCATGTGTCACCGCGCTGCGTCGGCCGGCGACCGCCGGCCATCCCGCTCCCACGAGGAGGTCCCGTGCCACAACCGGAGTGGTCACCCCCGATGAGCCGGCGTCGACGCCGGCTCATCGCCATCCTGGCGACGACGGCGACCGCCGCCGCGCTGCTTCCCACCGGCGTGAGCACCGCGGCCCCCAGCGCACAACCGGCGTCCGCCGAACGCCGGTCCGGACCGTTCGCCGAGGGGCACCAGCCCGCCGACGTCGACAACCGCAGAGGTACGGCGGCACCCGACGCCCGCCAGCGCGGCCTGGCCCGCGCCGCCGACCCCGACGTGCGGTGGAACCGGTTGGGCACCCCGCACGCGCTCGGCCCCGGCCGCACGCCGCTCGCCACCGGGCTGCCCACCGACCCGGAGGCCGCCGCCCGCGCCTACCTCACCGCCAACCGTGACCTGTTCGCCATGGACGCCGCCACCGTCGCCGCCATGGAACGGGTGCTGGTGCGCCCCATCGGCAGCGGCGCCGTGGTCACCCTCCGGCAACGCTTCGGCGACCTGCCGGCCGGACCGGACGGCCTCGTCACCGTCGCGGTCGCCGGCGGCACGGTGCTCTCGGTCAGCTCCTCGCTGGCCCGCGACACCGGCGCACCCGCGCCGGCCACCCGCAGCGCCGAGCAGGGGTACGCCGCCGCGCTCGCCGACGCCGGGCTGGACGCCGGCGCGGTGAGCAGCCACACCGTGCGGACCGTGGCGGTGCCCACCCCGCTGGACGGCCCCCGCGCCGCGTACGAGGTGACCCTCATCAGCGCGGACAGCGACCACCCGGCCGCGTTCACCAGCTACGTGGACGGCATCACCGGCCAGGTGCTGGTCCGCGAGGACCTCGTGGACTTCGACTCCGACAACCCGAGCTGGGCGGTCTTCCCGGCCACCCCGCCCCGCGACCTCGGCCCGGGGCAGGACCCCCGGGTGCGCTGGTGCGGCGACCCCGCGCCCGGCTGCCAGGCCGCCTTCCGCGACCCGGCCACCGGCCAACCGTGGGACGTCGACGCGGCCACCGGCACGCCCACCTTCACCTCGCGCGGCAACTCGGCCAACACGGTGCTCTCCTGGGGCGCCGGCACCGGCACGCCGACCTACACCAGCCCGGAACGCCGCTACGAGTACCCGTTCGCCGACCAGTGGCACCAGGCGAAGTGCAACCCGGAGGTGTTCACCTCCGCGCAGCGCAACGACGCGGACGCCTCGATCGCCAACCTCTTCGCCATGCACAACCGGATGCACGACTGGTCGTACCAGCTGGGCTTCACCGAGTCGGCGTGGAACCTCCAGGCGGTCAACCTCACCCCGGCCGGGCTGGGCGGCGACGCCGAGCAGGGCCGAGCCCAGCAGGGCGCGCTGACCGGCAACCGGAACAACGCCAACCAGGGCACCGGTCGCGACGGGCTGCCGCCGACCACGAACATGTACCTGTGGCAGCCGCAGGCCGGTGGGCCGTACCCGCCGTGCGTGGACGGCGACTACGACATGACGGTGATCGGCCACGAGTACACGCACGCCATCACCAACCGGATGATCGCCGGCCCGGACAGCGGGATCGGCGGCCACCAGGGCGGGGCGATGGGTGAGTCGTGGGGCGACCTGCTGGCCGCCGAGTACCTGTACCAGAACGGGCTACGCGCGCCCGGTGAGACGCCCTTCGTCACCGGCGGCTACGTCACCGGCAACCTGGTCAGCGGCATCCGCAACTACGACCTCAGCCGCAGCCCGCTGAACTACTCCGACATCGGCTACAACACCGCCGGCCCCGCCGTGCACGCCGACGGGGAGATCTGGGGCGCCACCAACTTCCGGGTCCGCTCGGCGCTGGTCAAGCGGTACGGTCTCGGCACCCCGCAGCGGCAGCTCGACTGCGCGCAGGGCAAGGTCGCGGCGGACCAGTGCCCCGGCAACCGGCGCTGGTCGCAGCTGGTCTTCGACTCGTTCCTGCTCCAGGCGGCCAGCCAGGTCAGCATGCTCGACATGCGGGACAACATGCTCACCGCCGACCTGCTGCGCTTCGGCGGCGCGAACCAGGACCTGATCTGGGCCGAGTTCGCCCGCTCCGGCATGGGCCGTGACGCCGCCACCTTCGGTGCCGGCGACACCGACCCGACGCCGAGCTTCGCCTCGCCGCGCGGCGGCAACGCGACGCTCACCCTGCGCCCGCGCGGCGACAGCGTGGACGCGCCGATCCGGGTGTACGTCGGGGCGTACGAGGCTCGGGCGACGCCGATCGCGGACACCGACCCGGCGACGCCGATCCCGGACACGCTGGAGCTGATGGCCGGCACGTACGACCTCCTCGCGGTGGCGCCCGGCTTCGGGCACCAGCGGCTCAGCGTGGTCGCCGAGGCCGGCCGGAGCGGATACGTGGACCTGCGGATGAGCCGCAACCTCGCGTCCACGACGTCCGGGGCGACGATCACCGGCGACGGGGTCAACCTGGACCGGATCGCCGACGACACCGAGGCCACGAACTGGGCCTCGCTGGACGGGGTGGCCGGCCGGCAGGTCACCGTGGCGCTGCCGGGAGACGCGCCGCAGACGGTGAAGCGGCTCAACGTCAGCGCGATGCTGCGTCCCGCGATCACCGGGGACGCCGACACCGGCAGTCAGAACGCGCTCAGCGCGTTGCGCTCGTTCGCGGTGTCGGCCTGCAACGCGACGACCACCGACTGCGCGGATCCGTCGCGCTGGCAGCGGATCTACACCAGCGCGACCGACGCGTTCCCCGGCGGGGCGTACCGGGCGTACAGCCGCGACATCAACCTGCGGTCGTTCGCGGTACCCACCACCGTCGCCACCCACCTGCGGCTGGAGGTGCTCGCCAGCCAGTGCACCGGCGGCCCGCAGTACGCGGGTGAGCAGGACGCCGACCCGGCCACGACGACGGACTGCGCGACCGCCAGCCCGGCCCGGAACCAGGTCAGGATCGCCGAGTTCCAGGCGTTCTCCCGGTGACACCGTGGGGCCGGCGGACCCCCGCCGGCCCCACGGCCCCCGATGTCGGCGGCGCGCCGGCCGCCAGCTCGGCGACGGGCGGGCCGCCGGTCACCGTCGCGCCGGCCGCCAGCGGCCGGGCGGCGCCGGCCTCTCCCAGCGCCGGTCCACCGGCGGGTCCTCGGCCTCGTTCGTCGCGGCCCGGGTCAGGTGGCGCAGCCGCAGCAGCAACCCCACCCCGAGCGAGAGCAGCAGCCCGCCGAGCAGGAATGCGGCCTGCACCACGCCGAACCCGCCGGTCTGCGCGACCGGACGCCCGTCCGCCGGCGGCGCGGCGTCGACCGGCTGGTCGGCCACCGGCTCCTCGGACGGTGTGTCCTCGGCCTCGGCCGGCTCACTCGCCGGGTCGCTGGGCGGTGCCGGCGTCGCGCTCGGTTGCGCCGCGCCGGTCGGTGTGGCACCCGCACCCACCACCGAGCGGGTGGCGGTCTGTCGGGCCAGCAGACGCAGGTTCGCGTCGTACGCCTCGGCGGCGAGGGTGACCCGCCCCTGGGTGACGTCCTCGTCGAACGCCACCCGGTAGCGGGCCGTGACGGTACGGCCCGGGCAGAGGGTGCCCGGGTCGAGCTGCCGGTCGGTCAGCCGGGCCACATCGCCCTCGGTCCGGACCTCGAGGGGGAAGTCGCCGGACTCCTCCACCCGGTCCATCTTCACCTGGTCGAGGCGGATGCCCTGCACGCTGAGCACCATCGACCAGCGCACCTTCGCGCATCCGCCGCGCCGATCCGTCTGCGACACCACCGCCGAGATCGTCCGCACCTGACCGCCGGCGGTGAACCGGGCCGGCAGGCCACTCATCTCGGTGGCGAAGGCCGCCTGTGCCGGTGCGGCCAGGATCGGCACCACCCCGGTCAGGCCGGCCAGCACCACCCCGACCCGCAGCGCATTCCGCCACACCGTCGCCACCGCCGCCTCCGTTCGGTCGTCCCCACCTCGCAACGCTAGGAGCGGCGCACCGCCGCGACCAGACGGGTGTGTTCGCACCGGGCGGCAAGCGGGGGCCGGGTTTTCACCGACGGTGGTGAACCGGTCACCGGTCCCCCGCGACACGCCGGGCGGCCGGTCGCTGGAACAATCGGGCAGGTGTCCGAGCTCTCCAGCACGTTCGTCCGGCTGCACGCCCGACTGGCCCCGGTCCCGTTCGTTCCCGAGGTGCGCCTGCACCAGGCGGACGAGCCGATCGGGCTCTGGGAGCTGACCGAGGGCGAGTTCTCCTCCGATCGGCCGCCGCCGTTCTGGGCGTTCGCCTGGGCCGGCGGTCAGGCCCTCGCCCGTTACGTGACCGACCACCCGCAGGTGGTCGCCGGGCGCCGGGTGCTCGACCTCGCCTCCGGCTCCGGCCTGGTGGCCATCGCCGCCGCCCGGGCCGGCGCGGCGTCCGTGCGGGCCGTCGAGGTGGACGAGCTGGCGGTCGCGGCGGTCGCGCTCAACGCCGAGGCCAACGGGGTACGCGTCGACGCCCAGTTCGGCGACATCCTCGACGGCGACGCCGGGGACGCCGAGGTGGTGCTCGCCGGAGACGTGTTCTACAGCGACGCGATGGCCCGTCGGGTGCTGCGGTTCCTGCTGCGCGCCGCCCGGGCCGGGGCGCCGGCGCTGGTCGGTGACCCCGGCCGGGCGTTCCTGCCCCGGGACCGCTTCGACGAACTGGCCAACTACGACGTGCCGGTGCCGGAGGCGCTGGAGAGCGTCCGGGTGAAGCGCACCACCGTCTGGCGGTTGCGCACCGAGCTGCCCGGAGCCGCCCGCTAGCGTGTCGCCGTGCTGTTCTCCAGCTGGGAGTCCGCGGTCGAGGCACCCTGGCCGGACGTCGCCGAGGTGACCGACCACGTGGGCGTACGTCACCTGCTCGTCACCCGGCACGCGCTGGTCCGGCAGGTCCTCGCCGACCCGGTCGGCTACCGGCCGGACAACGCGCTCGACGCGGTGACCCCGATGCCGGTGACGGCGCTGCGGATGCTGGCCGGGCACCGGTTCCGGCTGCCGCCGACCCTGGCGAACAACTCCGGCGCCAGCCACCCGTCGATCCGGGCGATCGTCGCGGACGCGCTGCACCCCACCCGGGTCGCCGCGCAACGCCCCTGGCTCACGGCGCTGGTCCGGGACCGGGTCGCCCGACTGGACGCCACGCTCGACGCCGGTCGGCCCGTCGACCTGTACGCGGACCTCGCCGCCGACCTGCCGTTGCTGGTCCTGGCCCGCCTCGTCGAGCTGCCGGACGCGCCGGTCGGCGCCGTGAAGGAGTTCGCGCGGGCCGCGCTGGAGCTGTTCTGGGCGCCGCTGGACGGCGACCGGCAGGTGGCGCTGGCCACCGAGGTGGGCCGGTTCCACCGCGTGCTGCGCGACTTCGCGGCCACCGGCGGCGGGTTGGCCGCCGACCTGCGTACGGCCGGGCACCCGCCGGACGTGGTGGTCGGCGCGCTCTTCTTCCTGCTGGTCGCCGGGCAGGAGACCACCTCGCAGTTCCTCACCCTGCTGCTGCACCGGTTGGCCGGCGAGCCCGCGGTGCGGGCCGGGCTGCGCACCGGCGAGATCGCCGTCGGCGACGTGGTGGAGGAGGGGCTGCGGCTGGAACCGCCGATCGTCACGTGGCGGCGGGTCGCCGCGGCGGACACCACGCTGGGCGGGACGGCCATGCCGGCGGGCACCAGCATCGTGCTGTGGCTGGCCCGCGCCGGACGGGATCCGGCGGTCGTCGAGTCGCCCGACGAGTTCCGACCGGGCCAGCGCGGATCGCGCCGGCACCTGGCGTTCGGGGCGGGCGCGCACCGCTGCGTCGGTGACGTGCTGGCCCGGATGGAGGCGGCCGTGGTGGTGGCCGAGGCCGCGCACCTGCTGGACGGCGTACGGGTGGTCCGCCCGCCCTGGTGCCCGGACAATCTCACCTTCCGGATGCCGGACGCCTTCGTCATCCGGCGCTCCGGTGGCACCGAGCTGACCGGATCCTGACATCCGCTCGGTATGTTTCCGGGCGTGTCAGCCATCCCTGCCCGTCGGATCCGTGTCGTCGCAACACTTCTGGCGCTCCTGGCGCTGAGTGCCTGCACAGCCGGCCCCGCCTTGCACGCCCGACGGATCACCGTCGCCGCGCCGAGCCCGTCCAGCCCGGTCCCCGTCCCCTCGGCGTCGCCGTCCCCGACGGCGAAGCCCGCACCGGGGAGTCTGGCCTGGTACGTGTCCCAGGTGCCGACCTTCCCGCTGGTGCCGCCACCGCAACCGGTGCCGCTGCCGACGACCGGTCCGGTCCCGTTCTGGCACCGCCTGCCGACCGAGCAGAAGGTCGCCTTCATCACCATCGACGACGGCGGGCTGGCCCGACCACCCGCGGTGATCGACTTCATCCGGGAGGCACACATCCCGGTCACGATGTTCCTCAACTCACCGGCGGCCGCGGAGCACACCGACTACTTCCGGCAGATCGAGGCGGCCGGCGGGGTCGTGGAGAACCACACCATCACGCACACCTCGCTGTCCGGCCGGTCGTACGCCTACCAGAAGCAGGAGATCTGCGGGGCGGCCGACCGGTTGGAAACCCTGTTCGGCAAGCGCCCCACGTTGTTCCGTCCGCCGTTCGGCAACCGCGACGCCAGCACCCTGAGCGCCGCGCACGACTGCGGCATGAAGGCGGTCTTCCACTGGTCGGAGACCGTCCACGAGGGCAAGGTGCGCTACCAGACCCCGGAGAAGGTCGTCCGCCCCGGCGACGTGCTGCTCATGCACTTCCGGCCGGCACTCATGGACGACCTGCTGGCGGCGCTGAAGGCGATCCACCGGGCCGGGCTCACGCCGGCACTGCTGGAGGACTACGTGCGGTGACCGGTCCGCCCACGCCGGCGAACCCGGCCACGAGCGGCCCGAAATCCTCACGGCGGCCAGGCTACCCACGCCCGACCTGCGCGGACACCGACGGAAGTCAGGTGTTCAGCCGCTCTCCTCGGCCCACGTCCGCCAGTCGTCGAGCACTCCGTGCAGGTCCGGAGTGAGCCACCCCGGCGCCGAGCGCCGGAACACACCCGGATCCATCGCACCGGCGCCGTCCGGCACCGCGCCGAGCAGGTTCGGCACCAGATCGGTGAGGTTCGTCCAGTGCACCAGCTCCGGCGTGGCCGGCCACGCACCGATCACCACACCTGCCGGCACCGCCCGACGGTCCAGCGCCTCCAGGGTCAACGCGGTGTGGTTGAGCGTGCCCAGGCCGGCGCGGGCGACCACCACCGCGGGCGCGCCGAGCGACACCGCCAGGTCGGCCATCGTCCACGGCTCCCCCGACGGACGCAGCCCCATCGGCACCAACAGCCCACCGGCACCCTCCACCAGCACCAGGTCATGCTTGTCGGTCTCGTCGCGGACCGCGTCCACCGCCGTGTACAACTCCAACGGCGGCAGGTCGGCCACCCGGGCGGCGGCCAACGGCGCCAGCGGATCCGGGTAGCTCGCCAACGTACGACCGGTCAACGGCGCGGCCAGCCGGTTCACCGCGTCCACGTCACCCGGCTCACCACCGGCCGTACCGGTCTGACCCGGTTTGACCACCGCCACCCGCAGCCCGGCGGCCTGGGCGGCGGCCGCGATCGCCGCCGTCACCACGGTCTTGCCAACCTCGGTGTCGGTCCCGGTGACCAGCACCACACCCTGCCACGCGCTCACGGTGCCACCTCTGTTCGCGACTGCGGGGCTCGCAAACCCGGCTCACTCCTCGCGCTCACGTGACCACCTCGGTTTCCCTCGCCGGCACGGGCGCACACTCCACGATGACGTCCACGGCCCGCTCGAAGTCCGCCCGGGGGACCCCGGCACTGACGGTGAGTCGCAGTCGGGAACGGCTGTCCGGGGTGGACGGCGGCCGGAAACAGCCCACCGCGACGCCCCGGTCCCGGCAGGCGGCGGCCCAGGCGGTCGCCGCCTGCGGCCCGGGAGCGGTCACCGAGATCACCGCCGCGTCCGGCGCGGACACGACCAACCCGGCCGCGCGCAGCCGGCCGACCGCCAACGCCACCCGCTCGGCCAGGTCGGCGCGCAGGTCGTCACCGGCCCGGGTGAGCCGCAGCGCGGCATGCACCCCGGCGGCGACCGCCGGTGGCAGCGCGGTGTCGAAGATGAACGTCCGGCCGGTCTCGACCAGGTGCCGGACGAACTCGGCCGGGCCGGCGACCACTCCCCCCGCGCCGCCCAGCGCCTTCGACAGGGTGGCGGTGACCACCACGTCCGGTTCGCCGGCCAGCCCGGCCGCGGCGACCGCGCCGGCGCCGGCCGGACCGGTCACGCCGAGCGCGTGCGCGTCGTCGACCAGCAGCAGCGCGCCGTGGCGGCGAGCCACCGCGTGCAGCCGGGCCAACGGGGCGAGGTCACCGTCGACCGAGAAGACCGACTCGGTCACCACCACCGCCGGACGGCCCGGGGCCGCCGCCAGCGCGGCCGCGACCGCCGTCACGTCGGCGTGCGCGGTGACCACGGTCTCCGCGCCGGAGATCCGAGCGCCGTCGATCAGGGACGCGTGGTTGTGCGCGTCGGAGACGAGCAGCGTACGGGGCTGGACGAGGGCCCGCAGCGCGCCCAGGTTGGCCAGGTAGCCGGAGGAGAAGACAAGCGATGAATCGGTGCCCAGCCAGCGCGCCAGCTCGTCCTCCAACGCCTGGTGCGCGTCGGTCGAGCCGCGCACCAGCCGCGACCCGGTGGCCCCCAGCCCGTACGCCGACAGTGCCGCCGCGGCGGCGGCGGTGACCTCCGGGTGGGTGGCCAGGCCGAGGTAGTCGTTGCCGGCCAGGTCGGTCATACCGTCGCCGGCGGGACGCGGGTGCAGCCGCCGGGTCAGCCCGGCCTTCGCCCGCAGCTCCGCACGGCGGTCGAGCGCCGCCAGCCAGTCCGCCACCGTCACCCCTTCGCCGCCGTCCGCGCCGGTCACGCCGACACCCGCCGGGCGAAATTACCACCCGCCACCACCGGCCCGACGAATCCCACTCGGTGCGAGGGGCCGACGACCTGCCAGGTCATTCCGGCTGATCGGGGGGCCTTGTAGGGTACGAGCCATGCCAGAGATCCTCGACCAGGCCCGGACCCAGGTCCTGGGTGACGGTGTCGGCCTCGACCAGGCCGGCATCCTCGCTGTGCTCAACCTGCCCGACGAGCACCTGCCCGCCGCCCTGCAACTCGCCCACGACGTGCGGATGCGGTGGTGCGGCCCGGAGGTCGAGGTCGAGGGGATCGTGTCGCTGAAGACCGGCGGCTGCCCGGAGGACTGCCACTTCTGCTCCCAGTCCGGCCTGTTCACCTCGCCGGTGCGCTCGGTCTGGCTGGACATCCCGTCGCTGGTCGAGGCGGCGAAGCAGACCGCGAAGACCGGGGCGACCGAGTTCTGCATCGTGGCCGCGGTGCGCGGCCCGGACGCGCGGCTGATGAAGCAGATGCGCGAGGGCGTCGCCGCCATCAAGGCCGAGGTCGACATCCAGGTCGCCGCGTCGCTGGGCATGCTCTCCCAGGAGCAGGTCGACGACCTGGTCGACATGGGCGTACACCGCTACAACCACAACCTGGAGACCTGCCGGTCGTACTTCCCCAACGTGGTCACCACGCACTCCTGGGAGGAGCGCTGGGAGACGCTGCGGATGGTCCGCGACTCCGGCATGGAGGTGTGCTGCGGCGGCATCCTCGGCCTCGGTGAGACCGTCGAGCAGCGGGCCGAGTTCGCCGCGCAGCTCGCCGAACTGAACCCGCACGAGGTGCCGCTCAACTTCCTCAACCCCCGGCCGGGCACCCCGCTCGGTGACCGCCCGGTGGTCGAGGGCAAGGACGCGCTGCGGGCCATCGCCGCGTTCCGGCTGGCCATGCCGCGGACCATCCTACGGTACGCGGGTGGTCGGGAGATCACCCTCGGTGACCTGGGCACCCGCGACGGTCTGCTCGGTGGCATCAACGCGGTGATCGTCGGCAACTACCTGACCACGCTGGGTCGGCCGGCGACCGCCGACCTCGACCTGCTCGACGAATTGAAGATGCCGGTCAAGGCGCTCTCTGCCACGCTGTGACCACCATGACGACGACCGAGCTGTGGTGCGACCGGTGCGGCGAGCCGGTGACGGCGGGCACCGCCCATCCGGGTTGCGTGTCCGCCCGCCAGTTGGAGCCGCCCCGGTTCTGCCAGCGGTGCCGCCGCCGGATGAAGGTGCAGGTGCTGCCGGTCGGCTGGTCGGCGGTCTGCGTCGAACACGGCGAGATCCGGGGCTGAGCCGATGCTGCGAGGGCGGGCGGTGACACTGCGGCCGGCGACGGTCGCCGACGTGCCGGCCCTCGCGGCGATCCGGGCCGACCCGGAGGTACGCCGGTGGTGGCGCGGCGGCACCGACCTCGCCGACTCCGTCCGCGCCGACCTGGACGACGACGACCTGACGTTGTACGCCATCGAGCACGACGGCCGGGTGATCGGCGCGATCCAGTGGTACGCCGAGTCCGACCCGGACTACCGCCACGCGAGCCTGGACATCTTCCTCGACCCGGCGGCGCGCGGTGCCGGGCTCGGCGTGGACGCCATCCGTACGCTGGCCCGGCACCTGATCGACGAGTACGGCCACCACCGTTTCACCATCGACCCGGCGGCGGCGAACAGCGCCGCCATCCGCGCGTACGCCAAGGTGGGTTTCCGTCCGGTGGGGGTGCTGCGCCGCTACGAGCGCGGCGAGGACGGCCGCTGGCACGACGGCCTGTTGATGGACCTGCTCGCCGACGACCTGACCGACTGACGAGATCTTGGACGGTTTCCGTTCGGCGCGAACGCTAACTGTCCAAGATCTGGTGGCGGGAACGCCGGACGGTGACGAGACTCCCGGGAATGTTGCCCGCCGACGACGCCGACGAACTCGACTGGCTCGCCTCCGAGCAGTCGGGTGTCCTGACGACCGCGCAGGTGTCCCGTCTGCTCAGCGAAGGCACGGTGCGGGGTCGGATCCGCTCCGGACGGTGGCGATCGATCTGTCGAGGAATCGTGTTGACCGGCACCGGTTGCCCGCTCCGGACCTGCAGGAGCATCGGTCCGACGCGGCGGGTCGGAACCGCTGGCTGGACGCGTACTGGCGCCAGTGACGGGTGCAGGTGGAGATCGACGGCGCGCACAAGATGGACGCCCGGCAGTGGGCGGACGACATGCGCCGGCAGAGCGACGTTTGGGCCGACGCCCGGCCCAAAAATGAATCTTGGACAGTTTCCGTCCGCGCGGAACGGAAACTGTCCAAGATCTCGAACGCGGGTGCGGGTCAGGCCACCGTGCAGGCGGCGTTGTTGACGGTGAAGGCCGTCGGTTTCGGGTTGCTGCCGCTGTGGTTGCCGTTGAAGCCGAAGCTCACCGACGCCCCCGGCGCGATCGTGCCGTTGTAGGACAGGCTGGTGGCGGTGACCGCCGCGCCGGTCTGGCTGACAGTCGCCGACCAGCCCTGGCTGACGGTCTGCCCGCCGGGGAAGCTGAATCGCAGCGTCCACCCGTTGATCGCGCTGGTGCCGGTGTTGGTGATCGTCACCGTGGCGGTGAAGCCGGTGCTCCAGTCGTTCGTGGCGTACCCCACCGAGCAGGTGCCGCCGACCGGCGGGGGCGCGGTGGTCACCGCGACCGGCGCGGACGCCGCGGAGGTGTTGCCGGTCGCGTCCACGGCCACCACGTAGAACTGGTACGCCGTCGAGGCGGTCAAGCCGGTCACCGCCTGGGTGGTGCCGGTCGGCGAGGCCACCAGCACGTCGGTCGCACCGGCCTCGCGGTAGACCCGGTAACCGGTGACGCCGACGTTGTCGGTCGACGGGGTCCAGGCCAGGGTGAGCCCGGTGGCGGTGACGGCCGAGGCGACCGGGGTGCCGGGGGTGCTCGGCGGGGTGGTGTCGGCGGTGCCGGCCGGTGGCGTGGTCACGGTGAGCTTCGGCGAGGCCGCCGACTCGTTGCCCGCGCCGTCGCGCGCCACGATGGTGTACTCGAACGTCCGCTCCGGCAGCAGCGTGGTGATGGTGATCGAGTTCTCGGTGACCCGCCGGGTCGCCACCACGTCGTTACCGACCATGAACTCGCGGACGTCGTAGCCGGCGAGGCCGCTGCCGCCGCTGTCCGTCGACGGCGCCCAGGTCAGGGTGACCGTGCGAGGGCCGAGGTTGGACGCCACCGGGGTACCGGGGACGGTCGGCTTGGTGGTGTCCGGTACGACCGGGCCCGGCTCCTCGCCCCAGACGCGGGTGCTGCCGGCGTAGAGCGGCACCTTGCGGTTGGGCCCGGCGGTGGCCTGGTACGACGGGTCGTTGGTCGGATCCCAGGTGCCGCCCTCCGGCACACCGATCTTGAACTGGACCTCCATCCGGTGCTGCGACTGGCCCGCCGGGGCGATGGTGTACCCGGTGCAGTCCACCTCGACGTACCAGATGTCACCGCTGAACTGCTTGGCGGTGGTCGGGGACGGGCAGCCCTGGGTGTAGCCGGCGGTGACCTGCACCGCGCCGGTGCCGTCGGGCCGGAAGTAGTACCGGAACGTGCCGTTGGTCAGGGCGCGGGCCGGGAACGCCGACTTGTTGTAGACCATCACCTTGAGCCCGGTGGCCCGCGGCTCGGCCTGCGTCACCGTGGTCTCCACGGTCAGCTCGTCGATGTCCGGCGTCTCGGCGACCGGGAAGTTCGCCAGCGGGGTGCCGCCGTACTCGGAGGTCAGCCGGACCAGCGCGGACGTGAAGCCGGCGTTGTAGTCGGTGGCCACCTCGTTCATCACGTAGTCCGACCGGCTGTCGCTGTACGCGTCGTTGGCCGCGGACGGGCCGCCGACCAGCGCGCCGTAGAGGGTGTGCCGGGTCTCGACGGGCACGGTCTGGCTGTCCCACCAGGAGCCGTGCGCGGTGCGGTGGTGCGGGTTGCGCGGCGAGTTGGCGCCGAACCCGATGACGTAGCTGGAGTTGCGCGGGTTGTCGCCGAGCGCGTAGTTGATCTGCCGGACGGCGAAGTCGTGGTAGCGCGCCTTGCGGGTCGGGTCGGTGGTCTTGTCGCTGTAGACCAGGGCGGCGAACGAGGTGTTGGCCGCGTAGCGCAACGCGCCCCACGAGTCGAGCACCGCCATCCCGCCGGGCGAGTACGGCACCCGTTGCCCGTTAACTCCCACGGTCCAGTAGTCGAGCCACCGGTTGGCGTCGTCGACGTACTTCTGCTTGCCGGTCAGGTTGGCCAGCAGCACGTACGCGCCGAACTGCTTGTTGTCCCAGGCGATGGTCCACTTGTAGGAGCGGGTGGTGGACTGGTTCTCGGTGCCGAGCTTGTCGTACTCGCTCTCGGCCTTGGTCAGGTAGCTGGCCTCGCCGGTGGCCCGGTGCAGCCAGATCGCGGCCCAGACCAGTTCGTCCTGCCAGCCGCTCCACGAGCGGTAAAAGCTCGTCGCGTCGGTGATGCACTCGTGGTAGGACTTCCGCACGGTGTCGGCGAACGTGTAGAGCTGCCGGGCGTGGCCCAGCAGCTTGTCGGCGTAGGTCGCGTCGGTGGGCCGGAACACCATCGAGGAGGCGGCCATCGCGGCCGCCGTCTCCCCCGCCAGGTCCGCGCCGCCACAGCTCGCATCGATCTTGTACGCGGGCCGCGCCATCGGCATCACCTCGGCCGGACCCCACCACTTGTGGTCGTCGTCGCCCTTGCCGACCTGTCCGTAGAGGACGTTGGCCGACGGGTGCGCCTTGATGAAGTAGTCGTTGACGAAGCGCAGGTTGTTGAGCAGGTGCGGCAGTTGCCCGGAGGCGGTGTAGCCGCCGCGGTACTCCACCGCGCCCCAGGCGAGCATGGTGGCGCTGAACGCCATCGGGAAGCCGAACTTCACGTGGTCGCCGGCGTCGTACCAGCCGCCGGTGAGGTCCAGCCCCGCGTCGGCGCCGTCGGTGAGCGCGCTGTCGCCGCGCCAGGAGACCCGGTTCCAATCGGGCAGTCGACCGGACTGCTGCGCCTCGTAGAAGAGCAGCGACTTCTGCAACGCCTCGGCGTAGTTGACGCTCGCCGGAGCGGCGGACGCGGTTGCGGCCAGCGGGGCGGCGACCGCGAGGGACAGCCCGGTGAGCAGGGCGATGCCGGCGGCCAGCAGTTGCCGCGGCCAGGGCTGGTCGACGACCGGCGACCGGCCGCCGTGGCCGGGAACCGGCCGGGTCAGATGGCGCATGGCAGGCTCCTGTTCCAGGCGCCGCCGGTGGTCGCACCGACGCGGGACGGCGTTGGGGCGGCGCGGCCACCGGCGACAGCGGGGTGGCGGTGTGACCAGGGGCAGCCGTGGAAGCGCTCCCATGGATAATCGACAATGTAATGGGCGCACCGTCACTTGGGAAGCCCGCCAATGCCGCCAGCGGCCCGCCCGTAGTTTCCAGACCAAAAACAACGCTAAGCAGTTGATCTAGGCCGGCACCTGGGAGGGCTGCCCCAAAGTGGCGGGTCGCGCGGGAAGCACTTTGCCCTTTTTTCGTGATCCCGATACGTGGGGCGCGAGATCAGCGCCGGTGCCGCCGGTGGTGATCGTCGTTCTCGGCGGTGATGCGGGCGGAGGTTTCCTCGCCGAGCCGGACGTAGATGCCGAGGGTGGCCAGGTGCCGGTGGCGCGACTTGGCCTGTAGCTCGGCGGCGCTGCGGCCCTTGGCGGCGAGGTGGGTCAGGCCGCTGTGGCGGAGCTGGTGAAGGGTGTATCCGGTGCCGCGCGGGTCGTGGATCTTGGAGGCCTGCTTGAACAGGTACTCGGCGCGCGGGTAGGACAGTCGGCCGCGGCCGGTGTCGGGGCAGATGTCGACCAGGGCTGGCGCGCGGCGCCCGGCGGCGGGTGCGCGCCGGTCGGCGAGGAACACCGGCCCGGCGGTGCGCCCGGCCAGCAGCCGGGGCAGGAGCCGGGCGGTCGGGGTTTCCCAGTGCACGTAGGCGCGGTCGCCGCCTTTCTCGACGACCAGGGCGCGGCGAAACTCCATGTCGAGGTCGGGCACGTCGAGGCTGAGGATCTCCTCGGCGCGGGCGCAGGTCTCGTAAAGCATCCGCCACAACACCCGCTGGCGCAGCGGGTTGCGGTCGTCGATGAACAGCCGCTCCAGGCGGGCACGCGGGATGGCCTTGTCCCGGGTCCGGGTGACCTTGCGGCGCTCCAGCCGCCGGCCGGGGTCGATGGTCAGCCAGTCCTGACGGCGGCAGTAGGCGGTGAACGAGGTCAGCGCGGACAGGTGCTTGTTCCAGGTGTTCGCGGCCCGCTCGTCCCAACGGGCCATCGTCTGCTCGTAGATGTCGGGGGTGAGCGCCGCGACCGGCACCTGATCCCCGGCAGTCTCGCGCAGCCGCCGCAGGGTCTCGGTGTAGGTGGCGCGGGTCCCGGGGTCATCGCGGAACCGGTCGAGGAACGCGTCGACGGCGACCACGAGCGCCACCGGGCGGCGGGCGGTCGGAAGCGGGATCACGGACACTTCGGCGGCCCCTTGCGGTGATGTGACACAGAATGTGGCCGAGTCGCCCCGGCTACGGTGACGGCGTCCCGCAGGTGGCGGCGGGCGGGTCATCGACTCTGTGACACAGAATAGGGGATTCTGTGTCACAGACAGCTAACGGCGGCTGCACCTTCCGGCGGGCGTCACTCACCCAGTTCGCCACATATGTGATCTTCGAGGACAGCACTCAGCATCGGAACGGCCCGAGAGCATGGTGCCGCTCTCGGGCCGTTCCGATGCTGAGTGCTGGGCGACCTGCGCTTTACTGATCTGGTCCTGTGACGACGCAGTACACATTCGCCTGGTGGTACTCGGTGCCTGACGAATCAACCTGGCCGTCGACGTCCACGTCGACCTGATTGCGCCAGGAGATCGACTGGCCTGTCGAGTCGCAGGTTCGGCGCGCCGTCGATCGGTTGTTGCTCTCCGACTTGGGCTTGAGCTGCGTCGAATCCGAACATGCCTTACGGCGGTAGGTGCCGTCGGTGTAGTACTCGTAGAGGCAGTTGTAAACATGAGCGGTGTTTCCCGTGCAATCGCCCTTGTTCCACTGCCCGTGCCCAGAAACATCCGGAGATGACCAGTGAGGGTCGTCAGGCAGGGTGACGGGCGTGCACCCGATCGCCGATGGCGTGTTCCCGCCGTCTCGTTTCCCGTTCGCCGCCGGATCGATCTCTCGGCCGTGCTCGTCGACATAGCGCGCCTGGTCTCCGAGTCCAGGCGGCTCGAGGCCAGGGACGGCATCGGCGTAGGAGACAACACCGTCGACCCGGGCTTGCGCGGCTGCCGGTACGGTGAGACTGACACCCCCGACCGCCACAACCGCCGCGACCGCGACCCGCACGGTCCTCTTTGCGTACCGTTTCACTGTGCCTCCCCTAACTTGATCTTTAACCCTCTGAGGTCCTGCGGGGACCCCGAACGATCACGGAAACAGCCCTTGGTTGATGATCTTCTTGTCTAGGGAAGAACATCAATAACCAAGGGCTGTTCTGGTGATCAGTGTGCATGACCGTGGTTCGGCTGATGCCGTCGGGGACCTGGACCGGTTCCGGCGGGAGTTCTACGACTGCTTGACCGCTCGGGCTGACGCGTTGTTCGACCTGACCGACGCGGTGTTGTGCGCCGACGGGCCGGTCCGGTCGCTGGTGGAGTTGTCGCTGGTGGGTGAGCACCGCCGGGGTCACGGGGCGTTGTATGACGCCCTCGCCTGCGGGAAGTTGGACATTGACCGGTTGCGCACCGCTCTCGCCGGGGTGCCGCTGCCCCGGGCAGCCGACGGCCGTCTCGTCCTGGCGGTGGACATCACCTGCTGGCTGCGGCCGGACGCGCACACCTCACCACAGCGGATCCTGTGTCACACCTACGGACGCGGCAAGGATCAGACCATCATGATCCCGGGCTGGCCGTATTCGATGGTCGTGGCCCTGGAGTCGGGCCGTAGTTCGTGGACCGCACCGTTGGACGCGGTGCGGCTGGCGCCTGGCGACGACGCGGCCACGGTCACCGCTGGGCAGCTGCGAGACATCGTGGGGCGTCTGATCGCGGCCGGGCAGTGGCAGGCTGGGGACGCGGAGATCCTGGTCGTGGCCGACGCCGGCTACGACGCGCCCCGACTGGCGTTCCTCCTGCGTGACCTGCCCGTGCAGGTCCTCGCGCGAATGCGATCGGATCGGGTGCTGCGTCGGGCAGTGCCGCCTCGGCGGCCGGGAACGGTCGGCCGTCCGCCCCGCCACGGCGGCGAGTTCGTCTTCGGTGATCTCGCCACCTGGGGTGAGCCGGACGCGGCCACTGTCGCCGACACCCGTCTCTACGGCACGGCGTGGGCCCGCGCCTGGGACCGGTTGCACCCTCGGTTGACCCACCGATCCGCCTGGACCGCCGCGGCTAAAGTACTGCCGGTCATCGAGGGGACCGTCATCCGCCTGGAAGTCGACCACCTACCCAGCGGCGCTACACCGAAGCCGGTGTGGCTGTGGTGGTCCGGCGTCGACGCCACCTCGGATGACGTGAACCTGCTCTGGCAGACGTTCCTACGCCGCTTCGACATCGAACACACGTTCCGCCTGTTCAAACAGACCCTCGGCTGGACCTGCCCGAAGATCCGCACCCCGCAAGCCGCCGACCTATGGACCTGGCTGATCCTCGCCGCCTACACCCAGCTCCGTCTGGCCCGCGCCCTCGCCGCCGACCTGCGCCGCCCCTGGGAGCAACCCGCACCACCGCAGCGTCTGTCACCCGCCCGCGTCCGCCGAGGGTTTCGGCACCTCCGCGCGAAGGCGACCTGCCCGGCCGGTGCACCCAAACCCGCCCGGCCAGGCCCGGGGCGACCACCCGGCCGCCGCAACACCCACCCCACCCCGCGATACGACGTCCACATCGCGACCACCACGAACGCCAAAACATCGGCCACAAAGAAGACGAAGACTGTCAATCCCCGGCCACGCCGCACAGGTTAAAGATCAAGTTAGTGCGGAACTGCACTAGGACCGCTTCCCGTTCCTTGGCTGGAGGAGTTAGACGACGAGGCAAATTGAGCCCTCGGGACCACTTGGTACGGATTCTGGTTTGAGGATGTCTGTCGCCGCAGCGGCGTCACCGAATTCAGGACTGCGGCCTGCTGCATTTGTTGTGGAATCTGCGCTGTCAGGGGATGAGTGATCGCTGGACGATGCCTGAAGTGAGCTTCGCGGGCTGCCGCAAATACTTCGAACTGCGTCGCATGGCCGGTCCGCATGTTATGGATATAGTCGATTAGCATCGCCACGTTTGTGTGCCCCTGCCACTCCGTGCAGTCCTTTTCGCGTACCTCGGCCGCTTCAGGTAAGCTGGCGAACCTTGGGTCAGCCGCTTTCTCTCGCATAACGCTTACCCAATCAATCAGCCCTTGGTCGTTCGCTGCGAGAAGATGCCCCGCCTTGTGTCTAACGATAGCCTCAAGCTGAGCGATGTTAATATGCGTGTGGGGGTGCGGCGAGCCGTTATGCGTGGCCGGCCGAGCAGAAATCCCCCCAGGTTGATTAATAAAGTGACGATCCATTTTAATCTCCAAGCAGTGGCAACATGTCCAATTTAGTGCACCTACAACAAGAAGAACGGATGGCGGCTGTCGCTGGTTCACTGGGCGACAGCATGAATCCCAGCCAACCCGGACAGAAGGCCGCTGCCGGCAGCCCGAAGTACCTGCTCGACATCGAGTTCCACCCAGCCTGAATGGGCGAGACCGTCGCGGCCGCCGGCATCGTGGACCTGATGAACCTGCTCGCTACCTGGACGCCCATGGTGCAGACGGCGGTGATCTGCGATGACGCCGCCGAGCAGTGGAAGAAGGACAACCTCTGACGGCCCGCCACCGCGCTCACTGGTGCGCCCCGCCCCGAACGGCCCCGCCCACGCCAGCTCACAGCGACTCTCAGCGATTCACATGGCAGGTCAACCCGCATCTCTCAGCCCGAACCGGTGATCTGTCAGCGCTGGGCCGCCAGTGACGGCACCTTCTGACTTCGACGGCGTTGCCCCCTTCCGTAAAGCGGTTCCATGGGGGCTTCGTTGACCGGTCGTCGGCGAGCAGCCACCGGCGAGCCAACGTGGCCGCTCACAGCGCAGAACACTGTCTCGTGAGCGCGAGTGACGACCTTGACAGCCTCGGACTGCTGGCTGTCGCCAGCCACCGGCCGCAGTTGGTGCCGATCGGCCCGAACCATGTCGGTCAGCGTGTGGGCATCGGCAGTATCACTCTTGCCGCCGGACGCCGAGCGTCGTTCCCGATAGCGCGCCACCTGCAGCGGGTTGATCGCGTAGACCAGATAGCCGGCCGCGATCAGCGCCTGGACCCACGGGCCACGATCGGTCTCGATCCCCATCACCACCTGAGTCACGTCGTCGTCCCCGCCCAGGTGTTCGCCGATCATGGCGTGCAGCCGCAAGACGCCAGCGGTGCCCTCGGGCAACTTCGCCTTGGCCAGCCGACGGCCGATCTCGTCCTGCAGCTCGACATCGTGGTGTTCCTCGGCCCAGTCATCGCCAACAAACAGCACCTTCAGTCCCCTTCCTCCCGACAGCGGGCGTCGTCCGTAGCGCCTGGGAGACCTCCAGCAACCCAATGATCAAGTGCTCACGCTCAACAGCAGCGGGCACGACATCCCATCAGCGGTTCTGTCTCCCGACCACCAGCGGGGCACGATCTGCGCTCAGAACTCACGACGGCTCTGGTCAAACGCCGAGTTCTCACCCACCAGCGGCTACCGGACCGAGTCTGTCTGACAGGTTCTGTAAGCGCTCGGTTGATCTCATTAGGTCAGTGACCAGGGCCACCACCGCCGTACGGCAGGGCGGTGCGGCGCCGGCACCCTTGGTCGGCGTGGCCCTGATGGCGGTCGCCATACCGGGCGCGTACGGCGGACGCGGGCTTGCATTGGCCAGTAGGTACGTCGGCCTGCAACTGGTCCGGGGAGTCACGCTGATCATCGCGCTGCGTCCACGCCGGGCGCACGCGCGGGAGGAGCGTTTCCTCTTCTGGTTCGTCGTGTCCGGAGTTCTGTGGATCATCGGCGGGTTCGCCGCGCCGGCCTGGCGTACCGGTCTCTGGCTCGCCGCGCTCGTGATCAACTATTTGGCGGCCGCGTTGCGCTACCCGACGCCGGTACGCGGCCGGATACCGCTGGAGCAGTACAGCCAGTTGAGCGTTCATTTCGGCGAGCGCTACCAGCAGATAGCCATCCTGGCGCTGGGCGAGCTGACACTGACGTTCGGCGGCCTGCCGTACACCCCGGCCCGGGCGGTCGGGTTCGCCGCCGCGCTCCTCACGGCGCTGCTGTTCTGGCAGATCTACGTGTTGCAGAGCAACAAGCTCGTCGACCGTTCCGTGCACCGACGCCCACGCCAGTCGGTGTACCTGGCGCCGTACATCTACGCGGTGGTGGTGACCGGCGTCATCGCCACGTCGGCCGGGGTGGACCTCGTACTCCACGAGCCCTTGGGGGTCACGACCCCGGCGAGCTGGGTGGTCCTCATCGTCGGTGGACCTGTCCTGTTCGTGGTCGGACGGATGAACTCGGAGTACGTCCTCCTGGGCTAGCTCCGGGCTAGCCCCAACGCCGTTCAGTTAGGCGGTTGGCCTGGTCGTCAAGGGTCGGGGTTGATGATGTCGATGCTGGTGGTGGCTTTGTAGCTGTGCCGGTCGATGTTGGGGCCGCGGGCCTGGTACTTGCTGTTGGAGCGTTTTATCATGCGGGTCTTGACGCGGGTCCTGCGTTCCGGCAGCAGGTTCGCCAGGACGTGGGTGCCGATGACACCGATCAGGTCGATGACGGTGTCGGCGATTACGCCGGCGGCTTGGATGATCTGGTCGCGGGCGGTGTTCAGGGCGGTGGTGAAGCTGGCCCGGTCGGGGTCGAGGTCGGGCTGGCTGTCGGTGGCGTCGAGCATCGCGGTGCGTAGGAGTTGGTAGGTGATGAGTAGGGCGTAGATCTCCTGCTGGATGCCGTCGGGGGTGCGGGCGCGTAGGACGCGTCCGCCGAGGATGGAGGATTTGAGTTCGAGGTAGGCGGTCTCGATTTCCCAGCGTTCGTGGTAGAGCCGGATGAGTTCGGCGGCGGGGTGGGTGTCGGGGTTGAGCAGGGTGGTGATCAGCCGGTAGTGCCCGGTGTGGCTGCCGGTGCTGGTGGTGATGCTGATCTGGGCGTCGATGACCCGGACCGGTACCCGGCCGATGATGGAGGACCAGGAGCCGTCCCGGTGGTGCCGCCGGACGTGGGATGGCAGGCAACCCTGGCTGCTGCGGACTGCATCATCGGAGATCATTCATCGGTGAGCCTGCTCGCGGCGGGCGCGGGTGTTCCGCTGCTGCTGGCGCCGTTGGCCCCGGAGGTGGTGGCGGGCACACCGATGACGACGCTGAGCCACCTCGCACAGCAGCTGGATGTTCGGCAGCCTCTGGCCGACCAGGTAGAGACGGCCATCTCGTCGTATCAGCCCGGACGTTACGACACTGTCGTGAGGAAAACGTTCGCCGAGGCACCGCAAGCGCGTCCGCTGCGCAGCGTCTTGTACGAGTTGATCGGATTGTCGGAGCCGGACGAACCGCCTCCGCTGCGGGCATGGCCACCGCCGATCCCGGATCGTGTGGCGGTGCATTCGTTCGTCGTGCACAGTCGGCTGCGCCCCGGTGTTGTCGAGGTACGGAAATTTCCAGCTGCGGTGCGCCGTCACGTGGCCGCACCGACAGATGCTTGGATCGGCCATCTGTCCGCCGCGGACCAGGAGTGGGACCTGCGCACATTGCAGGGCGCCGAGGTGGGACCAGGCCGACGACGACCGCGCAACCAGCGGCGTGGAGCTGGACGAGGGCTAGCCTCGACCAATTCCCCGGCAGCGTCCTTGCCTGCGCAGGCACCACCGGCGGGTGTGTAGCCACGTTCCGCGACGGCCGTCGGGCCATGGTGACTAGGCAAACTGGTGCCGGTGATGTCACGGCGCTGGCCGCCTGCCTCTACACGCTGGCCCGCGAACGGCACCTCACCGACGGCGATTGGCAGGTCCGGACCGTGCAGGGTGTCACCACCGTCGTCGTGCGGCTACTGCCCCTCCCCTGACATTCGTCGAATGTCCGCCGCCCGCTGGGAATGCTCAGCGGCTGCGGCCCGGTCGCCCAGGGCGGTCGCGGCGAGGGCCAGATTGTCGCGTACCTCGGCCTCGTAGTGCCACAACTGGGCTGTCGCTAGGTAGGCGGCGGCTGCGGACAGTTCGTCAAACGCCTGCCGGTAGTGCCCGAGGTGCAGATGAGCGGCACCAATGGCCGCGTCAGCGCGCGCCGCGCTCCGATCATCATCGACGTCGTTGAAGCCCTCACGGGCCAGCTCCAGATACGGCAACGCGGCAGCGGGACGGCCAGTCGCGTCGAGGAAGGTCCCGAGGAAAAGCCGGCCGAGCGCCGCGCCGCGCCTCTCACCGTTCTGGATATAAACGTCGATCGCCGTACGAAACGCGGCCTCGGCACGGACGCGAGCGGCCGGCTGGTCGGCGACTGGAGCCGCGCGCGCCGCGAGGTCGAGATATCGGCCGTAGAACTCCCACACTGTGCCGTGCAGGATGGGATCATCTACCTGCGGCAACAACGCTAGCGCCCCCTCGACCTCAATCTCGGCCTTGTCCAGATCGCCGTCGTCGGCGTAGGCGCGCGACAGGGTGCAACGGACCTGGGCCTCGACGTCGAAGCGCCCGAGCCGCCGAGCTGCGGCGACAGACAGCCGGGACATCTCGACCCAGTCGGCCAGGTGCCGGTGATTGAAGTACAACGCCGTCGTCACAGCCTCCGCCAGCCACACCACCTGACGATCAGCGCCGCTCGCCGAGGCCACCCGAGCGACCCGCAGAAGATCCTCTCGCCACTCCTCCAACGCCTGCAGCGCGGCAGCCCGCCCCCCAGCAGCCGGGAACGGGCTCACCCCCGTCACCGGCTCGGTCGCCACCCAGCGCCGCGAACCCATGATGGCCTGATTCGCGAAATGGGCGAACTCGCAGACGTACGCGATGGAATCAGTCACCACCCGCTCGGCGTGACTCGGTGTCAGGTCTTGAGCAAGGCGCGCGGCGTGTGAGCGGATCAGCGGGTGCTGCGTGTACCGGAGTCGGCCGATTCGCTCCAGCAGCCCCATACCGAGCAGCTGTTCGACCGCGGCTCGCCGCACCGTGCGGTCCCGCCAGCCGACCCGCGCCAACAGATCGTCGGGCACCTTGACCACCGCCGTCGCGCCGATGTCACGGTAGAGGCGCTGCGCGTCGGCGCTCAGACTCCGATAGGCGTTGTTGAAGAGGTGGGCGACGGCATCGCCGCCGCCCGGGAGCGTCATCGCGTCGAGGAGGTGCGGCTCCTCCGCCACTTCGTCAGCGAGCGCGGCCACAGTCATCGTCGGATCGAGGTGAAGTCGGCCCGCGATGACGCGAACCGCGAGGGGCAGTCGCCCGCATAGCTCGACCAGCCGCTTGGCCGCAACCTGATCCTCCGCGACCCGCCCGTCGCCGCAGACCGTGGTCAGCAGCCTCAGCGCGGCGTCCTCGTCCAGCGGTTCGACGTCCACCATGTGCGCGCCGTCCAATGCCAGGCCCCTCACATCATGCTGGGTGCTTACCAGCACCACGCTGCCGGGAGCAGTCGGGACCAACGGGCTGATCTGCGCCGGCAGGCTCGCCCCATGAAGCACGACCAAGACCGGCTTGTCCGCACTGAGCGTCCTGAACAGCGACCGACGACCCGCGGAACTCTTCGGCACCAGGTCGTCACGTACCCCCATCGCTAAAAGGAACGACAGCAGAGCATCGTCAGTTGACGCCGAACCACCGAGCGCCTCATCCGGCCACTCCTGGAAAGTTGCGTAGAACTGGCCGCCATCAAACCAATCCTGCCGCGTGTGTCCCCACCGCACCGCAAGGGCGTTCTTGCCGACTCCCGGAGGACCCCGCAGAACGACCACCGGCGTTGCACCGGCCACACCACCGCCACCGAATGTGTCTAACTTGATCTTTAACCCTCTGAGAGGGTGGTTCGAAAGATTAGGTCCGTTTCGGGGCGAGAGTGAACATTCCGGGTTCGTCTTCGGTCAGGACCTGGTGGTTGACCATGCGTTTCAGCTTCGCGCGGGTGGCTTCGACGTGTTTCGGTGAGGGTTCGACGCCGAGTGCGAGGCAGATGCCCTTTGCCCGCATGCCGGTGGGCGCGGTGGTGAGGACGTGCAGGATCTGCTGGTAGGGGGCGCTGGCTATCGTCGGGTCCTCGGCTGTGAACTCGGTGGCGGCGAGGGTGCGCAGGGTGGTGCGGGTGGTTGCCAGGTCGGCCAGGTCGCTGTCGATGCGGGCGAGTTCTGCGGTGAGGGTGGTGATCTTCTCGCGGAGCTGGTCGGCGGCCTGGCGCGCGGTGGTTTCGCGTTCGGCGATCAGGTCGAGGATCGCGGGCAGGTTCACCGGTGCCGCCAGGTGGGTGTGCTGGTCCCGGTCAGCCGACGCATGATGTTCGCCGTGGATGCCCACAACGTTCGGGACACGGCCGATTCCGGTCGGCTCTCGTACTCGCGCACGAGACGGCGGTGGAGCATGAGCGTGCCGTGGGTCTGCTCCACGATCCACCGTTTGCGGATCGGCACGAAGCCGGGCCTGGTGTCGGCGCGTTTGACGACCTCGACATCGACACCCAGGACGGCGCCGTGCAGCGCGAAGTCCTGTTTGAACCCGGCGTCGACCCAGGCGCGGGTGACCGTCGGTGTGTGTTCGACGACCTTGTCGAGCAGATGGATGCCGATGGCGTTGTCGGTGGCCGACGCGGCGGTCACCACGACCGCGATGATCAGGCCCAACGTGTCCACGGCCAGGCCCCGCTTGCGGCCGGGTACCTTCTTCGCGGCGTCTTTGCCGGTCGTGGCGGCCGGGACGTGGTTCGCGGCCCGGATCGACTGGGTGTCCAGTACGACCGCGGTCGGGTCCTCGGCCCGGCCGGCCTTCTCCCGTGCCTGGCAGCGCAGGAGGTCGTGGATCGTCTGGTCGGTGCCGTCGTCACGCCACAGGGCGAAGTAGTAGTAGGTCGCCGACTTCGGGGGCAGGTCGTGCGGCAGGTACGCCCACTGACAGCCGGTCCGGTTCTGGTAGAGGATCGCGTTCACGATCTCCCGCAGGTCGTAGTCGCCCTGATGACCCGAGACCGAGACACGCCTGGCCTTCCACGCCCGCAGGAACGGCCCGATCAACGCCCACTGCTCGTCACTGACGTCACTGGGATACGGCTTTCGATCACCCATGACGGGCCTAACGCCGCGACCGCTCGACGGTCACGACCAGGATTCACCTTTCACAACATCGAGCGATCGCCATACGACGAAACCCGCTGAAAGATCGCCAACTGGACGCAAGCCATAGATCAAGTCGAACATCCTCAGACCGCCCTCTGAGGTCCTGCGGGGACCCCGAACGATCACGGAAGCAGCCCTTGGTTGATGATCTTCTTGTCTAGGGAAGAACATCAATAACCAAGGGCTGTTCTGGTGATCAGTGTGCATGACCGTGGTTCGGCTGATGCCGTCGGGGACCTGGACCGGTTCCGGCGGGAGTTCTACGACTGCTTGACCGCTCGGGCTGACGCGTTGTTCGACCTGACCGACGCGGTGTTGTGCGCCGACGGGCCGGTCCGGTCGCTGGTGGAGTTGTCGCTGGTGGGTGAGCACCGCCGGGGTCACGGGGCGTTGTATGACGCCCTCGCCTGCGGGAAGTTGGACATTGACCGGTTGCGCACCGCTCTCGCTGGGGTGCCGCTGCCCCGGGCAGCTGACGGCCGTCTCGTCCTGGCGGTGGACATCACCTGCTGGCTGCGGCCGGACGCGCACACCTCACCACAGCGGATCCTGTGTCACACCTACGGACGCGGCAAGGATCAGACCATCATGATCCCGGGCTGGCCGTATTCGATGGTCGTGGCCCTGGAGTCGGGCCGTAGTTCGTGGACCGCACCGTTGGACGCGGTGCGGCTGGCGCCTGGCGACGACGCGGCCACGGTCACCGCTGGGCAGCTGCGAGACATCGTGGGGCGTCTGATCGCGGCCGGGCAGTGGCAGGCTGGGGACGCGGAGATCCTGGTCGTGGCCGACGCCGGCTACGACGCGCCCCGACTGGCGTTCCTCCTGCGTGACCTGCCCGTGCAGGTCCTCGCGCGAATGCGATCGGATCGGGTGCTGCGTCGGGCAGTGCCGCCTCGGCGGCCGGGAACGGTCGGCCGTCCGCCCCGCCACGGCGGCGAGTTCGTCTTCGGTGATCTCGCCACCTGGGGTGAGCCGGACGCGGCCACTGTCGCCGACACCCGTCTCTACGGCACGGCGTGGGCCCGCGCCTGGGACCGGTTGCACCCTCGGTTGACCCACCGATCCGCCTGGACCGCCGCGGCTAAAGTACTGCCGGTCATCGAGGGGACCGTCATCCGCCTGGAAGTCGACCACCTACCCAGCGGCGCTACACCGAAGCCGGTGTGGCTGTGGTGGTCCGGCGTCGACGCCACCTCGGATGACGTGAACCTGCTCTGGCAGACGTTCCTACGCCGCTTCGACATCGAACACACGTTCCGCCTGTTCAAACAGACCCTCGGCTGGACCTGCCCGAAGATCCGCACCCCGCAAGCCGCCGACCTATGGACCTGGCTGATCCTCGCCGCCTACACCCAGCTCCGTCTGGCCCGCGCCCTCGCCGCCGACCTGCGCCGCCCCTGGGAGCAACCCGCACCACCGCAGCGTCTGTCACCCGCCCGCGTCCGCCGAGGGTTTCGGCACCTCCGCGCGAAGGCGACCTGCCCGGCCGGTGCACCCAAACCCGCCCGGCCAGGCCCGGGGCGACCACCCGGCCGCCGCAACACCCACCCCACCCCGCGATACGACGTCCACATCGCGACCA
Source organism: Micromonospora sp. WMMD710 (assembly GCF_029626045.1). Lineage (NCBI taxonomy): Bacteria > Bacillati > Actinomycetota > Actinomycetes > Micromonosporales > Micromonosporaceae > Micromonospora > Micromonospora sp. WMMD710. The sequence goes on from NZ_JARUBD010000001.1 coordinate 3,345,263, forward strand.
CCACGAACGCCAAAACATCGGCCACAAAGAAGACGAAGACTGTCAATCCCCGGCCACGCCGCACAGGTTAAAGATCAAGTTAAGGTGGGTGATTTACCGATAGGCAGGGAAACGCTCGGTGGGCATCGCCTGGACCACGTCGAGGCCGACCGTGGCCAGCAGCCTGTCGACGGCAGCCTGGTCAGCACCTATCCCTGCCCAGTGGGGGTCGACGTCACTGGTGAAACACCACCGGCGATCGGCCGGCCAGACAAAGGCGGGGACCGGAGCGGAATCCCCGTCGAACGGTTCGGCGCGGCCTTCGAGGTAGTCCGCGAGCCGGCCGGTGAACAGGACGTACCGACGGTGTGGAACGGTCACCAGCGGGCCCTGCCGCTCGGCCGCCGACAGGGCGCTTCCGGCTACGCCCTCCCAGACGCAGAAGAAGCACTGGTCAGGCGTTGCCGTGAATGGTGCGAGGACGTGCAGCGCGCGTCGCGCCTGCGGCGTCCATAGCTCGCGGTCGGCCGGAACATCGGCGTCGGTCTCGCGCTGATCGGGCGAGGTCGGATCGGGGATGTACCGCAAGCGGGCATACGCCTCGTAGTCAGCAGGCCCGAACGTGATCAGCTGCTCCGCCGGAATCCGCGAACTCGCGAGCCAAGCCGCAGCGGCCGTGTCTGCCGTATATCTCAGCACCATGTCTCTTGCGGCCCCCGTCGTCGTTGACGTGTTCGTGCTGCCGCCGCTCTCACGTTTCCGGAGCTGACGGTACCGTCCGTGCATGCCTGCCCACAATAGGTAATGGTGTCGCCCTCAGTCCGCAATCCGGGCTTGATTCAACGCAGCGAGATCCCGGCCGTGCCAGCGGCGGGGATACACCCACACTCGTCGGGCAGCCCGCGGTTCTCGAACGAGACGCCGCGGGTCCTGGCCGGCGTCGGCCAGGACCCGCCAGCCGGCGAGGTCCGCCGACCCGTCGGCCGGCCGCCGTTGTGAACTGTGGGCGGGTGCCTGAGGGGACGACCGTCAGGCGCAGCCCGTGCTCAGCGGTTTGCCGCCGTGGCCTCGGCCAGCCGCAGCGGCCGGTAGCCGTCGGTGTCGAGCTGAGCGAGTTCGCCGTCGATTGCATCCGCGACGAATCCCAACGAGCGCTTCCCCATCCTGGACATCATCACCAGCCACCCGGACACTCACGGAACTTGATCAGAGGCCCTGCGAAGAGCCCCTCGCCCGCAACGATTGCTACCTGCCGCGTTGCTGCTGGTGCCGCTCTACGTGCTGTCGCGGTGCCGGCGGAGGTGCGGCATTCGAACTGGACGAGGGAGATGCTTGAGGACTGGGAGCGGGCGGCCTGACGCTCGACGTCATGCCCGCTGCACGTCGGGCCTCGTCACTGGCTGCCCAGAGGCCCCGAACAACCTGAGCTCCAACTTTCGGCAGGAGTCTATCGACAAGTTCATCCCGTTCCGCTTCTCGTTTCTTCATTTGGGCGTCCCAGTGCTTATCCGAAGCAACTAATTCTCTATAATTCCTTGATTCCAGGCGATCGACCTCCAATCCGGTCGTGTTCCATTCAGCCCTCTGCTCTGCGGCGAGCATTGGGCCTAGGCCCGGAGCTTCCCGCAACCGAGCCACGCGACGATCGCTAGATTCATTCAATCGGCGATCACGTTCTTTCATCGCCTGCTGGACTTCATTTAACCCATGCGCATTCAGTGAGTTCCATTCGTCGTTTTTTGTTTTTTGTAGATCTTCGGTCGGTGGACGTTTAACTTGGCTAATTATCTGTTGGCCCAAGGTGGCGGGTTTGGGATTCGGTTGTGACATTTTACATTCCTTTCAACCGTTCGGCTCCACAGCAAGAGTTGACTTGTGTCGGGAGGCTGGGGCGATCGTGCCTCCAAGCGGGCGCGGCCGCAGTTGTGTCCAACAGTTCAACGGATCAACCCGGGACACAGGTTCAAGGGCCGAGCGGCAAAATACGCAGCGAGGCCAGTGCTACCTGGCCACGGCGCTCGACCACGACGAGCGCATCGTCGCGGTCGGCGTCGGCCCCACCATGGGCGAGGCGCTGCTGCGCCTGGCCCCGCCGGCCCCCGTCGAGGTGGTCGACGAACCGCCGTTCTAACTTGATCTTTAACCTGTGCGGCGTGGGTGGCGCGGCGCGGTGGTCGCTACGGCGCGACCAGGGTCCAGGCGCTGACCGCACCCAGCATGAGCAGGGCGGGCACGACCAGGAGCAACTCGGCCGCCGAACCGGTCCGAAAGCGCAGCGGCGCCCACATGCCCCACGGCGCCCAGCGGCAGCCCCGGATCCGGATCGGCCACAGCAGCGGCACCCGAGTGAAGGTCAACGCGTCACCGAGGGAATGCACCAGACATCCCAGACCCAGCGGCAGGCCCACCCACCACCAACCGGCGACCGGACCGGGCAACGCCGCGGCCATCACCCCGACGAACAGCCCGGCCGCCGCCGCCCCGTACGCCCCCCCGGGTGCGCTTGCGCACCGCCCCGCGCACCGCCAGCGCGGCGGCCAGCCCAGCGATGACCGCCGCCGCGACGTCACCGCCGATCCAGCACAGCAGCGACACCAACAGTCCCGCGGTGACGGCGAACACCAGGGTGTGCGTGACCGCCCGGTGCCCACCCCGACCTACGCAACAACGGCACGTGCCCGCCCGCAACGCCGCCGCCCCCGACGCCGCGCCCCGAGCGACGAGCCGGGTCGCCGGGCCCAACGACCGGGCAACGACCGAATTGGGGTGATCGACATCCGGCAGCAACGCCCCGCCAGCGGTGACCGCCGCGCCGACCACCACCGTGCCCACCACCACCCGCGCCCCCAACCCCGCCGCCACCGCGCAGCCACCCAGCCACACCACCGCCCCAGACAGCGCGTGAGAACGCCCCATCACCGCCGAGTCACCACCCCTCCACACGCAAACACGAAACGTGAAATCAGCATCGCAGAGAGCGCCGACATGGGGTATCCCGTGCCGAGCACGTAGTCCAATGTCCGGCGAAGTCGCGGGACGCCCATAGCCACAACGCAACTCGACGCACCGTCTGACACACCGCCCCGAGACCAGGTGCCAGCTGCGCAAACCCAGTCGCGGACAACCGTTGCCAGCGCTGTCACCGACCGCGACGAACGGGCAGAGAGATGCCGGCGCTCTTGCGCAGTTGTTCACCGCGCTTGCGTTTGCGGTAGGCCCTGCCCCGGCAGCGCTCACTGCAGTACACCGCGTCTCTCCTGAGCAGGCGTGGTCCGGCCTTGCCCTTCACCGCGGCGGGCAGGCTCTTCGAGCAGTAGTCGCAGTTGTGGTCAGTCCACCTGCTGATCTCGTAGAGCGCGAAGGCGACCAGCCGCAGGCGGTATGCACGCTGGCGGCATCCTGAGCTGCAGTACCGGGCGTTGGCGCGGCTGCTGACCAGCCGCTTCGGGCACCCCGCGTTCTCGCAGACGCGGCGCGTGGTGGAGGGCATTCCCAGACTGTAGCGAGGGCGCCCCGCAAACGACTAGCCGTTACGCGATGGCACTGTCCATCGCAGTCGGTGGTGCACACTCATGCTGGTCAGACGCCTGCTGCTTATCTGGGAATGGGAATCTAACTGGCCGTTCGCGTCACGGGCGACTCGGCTCTGTCGTACGCCGCTGGATACGCTTCTCTTGCAGCTGATCAGGTCGCCCTCCACAGAGGCTCGCCTCGATGAGCGGCAGGGGTTCATCCCCGGTTCCAAGCGCCTCAGTAGGAGTACGCCAACCCGCCGCGACCGGCCGGAGTGGCGGCTTGCTGCTCCGCGCGGCGCAAGCCGTGACAGATGGCGAAGGGAACCGGCGAGGTGCCTCCGCAACACCACAACGGACTGGAGGACCAGGCGGCGACGCCCGGCGATCCTGTCCCACAGAAGCCACCCTGGCTGATCCGGGTGTGGCCCTATGCGCGAACAGGACTGCAGCTCGTGGGTCTGTTCCTGCATGACGAGGGCCTGCACCTCACGGTGCAGGCCCTCGTGGCGGCAACCGATCTAGCGGTCAAGACGTGGCGGATCCGCTAGGTCTGCTCGGCGGCGGAGTCGGTGTTCGCGCACCGGCTCCGCTGGTTGTATCCGGGTACGGCAGTACCGGATGCTTGTGTTGATGCTTTCGCGCCCCGCCAGTGTCACCGGACTACTAGAAATCGTCAACCTCAGTTATACGGCTTCTATCGGTCCAGCTATCGCGTTTCGCCTGTACACGCGGGGACTATCGCCACCGGAAGAGGTTCCCAGTTGGTGGTGTCAGAGGTCATACCCAAAGCTCCATCCACCCCCAACGCCGGCCGGCTGTCGACCGACGTACGGGCCCGGCTGTTGTCACTGGTCGCGGTCGTCGATCTCGACGCAGACCATGATCGGAGCGTCGTACCGTACCCACCTGCGCATGGTCTGTCCTTCGTGTCTGCCGGGTGTTGGGATCGCCGTTCAGGGTATCGACGACGGTCCCGGGAGGAGCGGCTCGTGCGGCTACTTGAGGGGCCAAGCCGGCAATGGCGGCGAACTACCTGCGGCGTCTCCCACGCATGTTGGACTTCGAGTCGGTGAGGCGAATCCAACGAGCGATCCGCCAGCAGCAGACAGCAGGCTCGATGGCCGACGAGTCGTCATCGGCCCGCGTCGCGTTGGCTAGGGGCTGATCGGTCAATGGCAGGGCCCGGCCTGGGAACCTTTGGAGCATCGGTCCTGCCTTGAATCGCTTGCCGGGTACTGCCGTGGATAGCCAGGGCAGCCCGTCGGGCGCGGGCGCTGGCGGGCGTTGTCAGCAGCGGCGCGGCTGCCGTGTCGATCGCGTCGAGGATTGGATGCCAGCGGGGATCGATGGCGCTATGTAGCCGGTGAGAGTTGTCGAGGTACCAGGCCCGTTCGGTGGGCGTCCAGGGGCGTTGGCGCTCGGCGCTGATGGCGGCCGTGAGCGCAGGAGGGCGTTGCCAAGCGCCGGTGGTACTGGTGTTGGCGTAGACGACCTCGCCGTTGCGCCGAAACGCGAAGGCGACGTGTGCCAAGTCTTGGGTGTCGACGGCGTGTGCACCGCGGATGACGCCGTGGTAGCACTCGTCGTGAATGGTGGTGTCGATCAGTCGGCCGCGGCCGACTTCCTGAACCTCGCTCCAGTACCGGTGCAGGATCCCCAGACGGCTGAGGGCCTCGGGGACCGCGACGATGGCGACCTCGACGCGGTAGCCGGCGTCGTGGAACCGGCGGGCGATGTCCTCGAACTCGCTCTCGTAGCGCATGGCCGACTCGAGGACGACGTGGCAGCGGTTGTCGATGGCGTACTGCTGGGCCTTGCCCCACCAGCGTTCACCGTCCGGTCGCACCTTCGCGCTGGCCGTGGTTTCGTCCTCGGCCTGCCAGCGGTGGAAGCTGGGGTGCATCGGGTTGTAGAAGTCCATGTTGATGTTGATGAAGCCACTGCCCGAGCCCAGCGCTTGCTTCACCATCGCGGTGACCGCCGTCTTGCCCGCGCCGGTCTGTCCTCCCACGATGACCACCACCGGCCGCTGCTGGGATGGGGCGCCGGTGAGGAACATCGGGACGATCTGGTCGCGGAAGATCCGCTCGTTGGCGTCCTCGGAGAGCACGCCGTCAGGGAATTCGGTCAACCGCGTGCCTGACGCAGCACGGCGACGCTTTCCTCACGGTGCCGGGCGACTTCGTCGATGTCGGCGGGGTCGAGATCCCGCAGGGCCTGCGCGAGACGGCTCTGAGACGCGATGACCTGCTCCAGGGAGCCCGGGTCACCGCCGGTCTGCTCTAGCTCGTAGCGGCGAGCGGACTGGGCCGCGAGGGCCTGGGCGATCAGGTCTCGGGTGACCTGGTGATCGTGGAACTGCTCCGGTGTCAACGGCGACGGGGTGAGGCTCCCCAGCACCGACTCGTCATTTCCCGACGAAGGCATGCTCGTCCCTTCCTGGCTCAAGGTGCGGGGTTGCGGCGAACTCCACCAGCTTGAGATCGCCGGCGGTGCCGTCGTACCGGGTGATCGACGTGTTCGCGACCGGAGTCGTCGCGACGATGGCAGCGATCTCGTCGAACCCGAGGCCTTCGATGAGATGGCGCATCACCACGACCACGGCGTCGTGGGCCACGAGCAGGACGCGCCGGCCCGCGTGCTGGGTGTTCAGGTCTGCCAGCACGGCCGCCAGGCGTCGAGCGATGTCGGCGAACGACTCACCGCCAGGAGGTTGGTAGGAGAACTCGCCTTCGGCCGCGAGCCGGGCTGCCTCTGCGGGGAACCGTTGAGCGATCATGGCGGGGGTCAGTAGCTCCAGGTCGCCCATGAGCCGATCGCACAGACGGTGATCGACGACGGCGGTGGGGTAATCGCCACCCGACTGCGCCGCGGTTTCCGCCGTTCGTGACCAGGTCTGCCGAGCGCGGAGGTAGGGGGAGCAGATGACCTGTTGGGGCCGGCGGTGAATGGGTATAGCGGCGAGCCAGTGACCGAGTCGGGTGGCCTGCTCCCATCCCAGCGACGACAGCTCGATGTCGGCATCTCGCCCGGTCAGACCATGGTCGGTCAGGCCCCGTGCGTGTGCGTCGGCGAAGGCGACGTTAGCCAGGCTCTGCCCGTGTCGGATGAGGGTCAGCTCAGCGACGGTGTCCATGTCTCCATTATCCGTGGTGGAGCTAGAGGGGTTCGAGCTCCTCGTGGCGGTGCCAGGGGAATCAGGTGCTGTCGGTGTCGGGAAGCTGGGCGAGGACTTCCGGTGGTGCCAGCTCAGTGGGCAGGGGACGGGGCTCGGTGTGCTTGGTCGGGTTGCACCGGTTGAATGGTCCGTACTCGGCGGTCAGGGCAGCGAGGTGCGGGTCGAGGTGGTCTCGCCACCAGATGCTCATGCCGGTTTGGGGGTCGCTGACCCGCAGGATTTCCCAGGCCCGCCACAGCGCGTAAAGGCGGGAGATCGCCTCGGGATGCGCCCACCACCGCGGGCACCAGTTGATGCCGCTGGTGGGCCCGGAGGCGAGGCGCCGCTCGACGACGTGGGCGAGGTAGTCGCCGACGAACGCCTCCACGTTGCGGTACACCGGTTCCGCGCCGGCCGGTTCCGCCGCCGGTGCCTCGTCGACGGGCGGGGTTGCGCCGGGGTCGCCGGCGAGCTGGCCGAGTAGCGCGCTGAGGTCGGCGACGGCGTCGGCGGCCGGCCCGGCGGTCGGCGTGGTCATGAGATCGGCTCCGGTGGGACGTCAGGGGAGAGGGTCCAGTCGGTGCGGCCGGTGGGGTCCCAGTGCGCAATCGACGCGCGGATCGCGGCCGCGTAGGGCCCGTCTTGCCAGGGGGCGGTGCGGGCGAGCGCGGGCGGGGCGCCGGAGGCGTAGACGACCATCCGGCCGCGGGGCAGGGCGTGCAGGTCGGAGACGTCGAGGATGCGTTGGCGGCGGGTGGCGTGCGAGACCGACCGCTGGCCCCACCCGGATCCGCTGCTGCTGGTCGACCGGGTGGTGACGTCGTGCTCGCCGATCAGCTTCGACAGCTCTTCGAGCCAGTCCGGGTCGGCGACGCCGCCGCCGTAGGTGCGGACGTTCGCCGCCGACCAGAGCTTGCGCATGCCCTCGCGTCCCCACACGTCGACGCCCTGGGGGTAGGACTGCAGGATGGTGATGATCGGCAGGCCGTGGGAGCCGTAGTAGGAGTAGAGGTTGGGCAGTTGCCGCAGGCGGCAGATGTTCGCGGCCTCGTCGAGGATGCTCAGCAACGGCGGGTCCAGCCGTCGGCCGGCTGAGGCGCGGGCACGCAGCTCACCGGCGCGCAGGACGGCGTCGGTCAGGGCGGCGACCAACGGGGCGGGGGAGCCGGGCCCGCCCTGGGAGAGCAGGTACAGCACGTCGGTGCTGACCACGAACGCGGCCGGGTCGAACTCGAGGACCCCGCCACGGGTCGGTGGGGTCACCCAGGCGGTGACGGCGGGCTCGGTGAGGCACATGAGCATCTTCTGGGCGCCGGCGTAGATGCCGCCGCGGGTCTTGTCGGGCATGTTGACCACGCCGGAGACCGCGTCGGCGGGCAGCGCGAAGCCGTGCTCGCGCAGCAGCATCGCCGGTTCGTCGTCGCGGGGGCTGACCGCCCACCGGTACGCGGCCAGGATGTCCCGGCCGGAGCAGGCGGCGGCCAGCAGCAGGTTCGCCACCAGTTCCTCGCTGGAGGGGTCGAAGAACGCATCGCGGGAGACGCCGGGCTCGCGTTCGGCCGCGGCGAAGTGCTCGCCGAGGCGTCGGGCGTCGGTGATGGTGGCCACCGAGCGTGCGGGTTGAACCACATCCCCTGGTCGGCGCCGAGGATGTGCTGCGGGTCGAACGCCCACACCGTGCCGCGTTCGGCGCGCAGGTCGCGGGTGGCGTCGACGATGTCGCCCTTGACGCTGGTGACCAGCGTGGGCCCGGGAGCGGCGGCGATCGCGGGAATGGCGCGGCTGGTCGTTTTGCCGGTGCGGGGGCCCCAGATGTCGACGGCCATGTCCTCCCAGGACTGGCGCAGTGGCATTCCGGGGCAGCCTGAGAGCATCACCGGCCCCGACGGCAGCCCTCGCTACGTCGCCGCCTGGTGCGGTGCCAGCGGTCGCGGCGACGACGTCCGCGCCGGCGAGGCGACCACCGACCCCATCGACTGCCGCACCTGCCTGCGCACCCAGCCCCGCCCCATCGAGCTAATCAACGCCAGCCTGACCGGCGAGCCCACCACCCTGCCCCACACCGGCCTCGTCGTCCCCCACACCAAGCTGCGGGTCACCGACGTCCGCCACGTCCCCGGGACCGGTGGGACCCGTGCCCGGCTCATGCTCGGCGAGCACTTCATCGGCTACATCAGCAGCAGCGTGCACTTCCAGCCCATCGGCCGCACCTGGATCGACACCACTGACCTCGCCGGCTACGCGGCGGACTGCCGCACCCTCGCCGGGAAGACGCTCAATGTCCGCGACGTGCTCGGCACCCTGGTCCGCGAGTACGAGGCCGCAGACCAGCGGCACACCATCCCCGCCGCGGAGTTCGACCACAACGAGTGCGTCGGCTGCGGCACCGCCGGCCACGACGAGCCGTGCGTTTCGACCTGCCCCTTCCCTACCGGTACGTTCGGCCCGGCCGTCACGCTGCGCGCCGCCGCCAGCCGCCTGACGCAGCACCCCGGCAAAGCCGGCTACCTGGTTCGTAGCGCGATCCGAGCCGCTGCCCGGCACCTCACCGGCAGCCCTCGCTGCTACGACCTCGCCGAGGCGACCATCAGCGTGCTCGCGGACCACCTCGCCGAGCAGGCCGACCCGGCATTCGAGCAGCTCCACCGCGAGGGCTTGATCACGTGGCTCGGTCGCTACGCCCCCCTGCAGACCGACCGGCTCGGCCCTGACGACCGCGCCCGGTACGAGGACCTGCAGCGTCGGATCGCCGCCGCGGCCAGGGCCTCCAGGCACGCCCGGACTGACTCGCCCGCCAACTCGATGCGGTCGAGGTCACGCACGGCGGAGATGACATGCGTGGAGTCGGTGCGCTGCTGCCACCCGCCTTGATCAGCCCCCGTTCGACCAGGCGGTCCAGCAGCACGTCGAGGACCAGCCCGGTCAGGTCGTGCTCAACGAGCCGGGCCCGGAACTCCGACAGCACACTGAAGTCGAACCCCGGATCATCCAACTCCAGCCCGAGGCAGTACTTCCAGTCGATCCGGGCCCGTACCGCCTCGCCGGCCTGCCGATCGGTCAGGTCGCAGGCGAACTGCAACGCCCTCACCAGTGCCAACTGCCCCGGAGACAACCCCGGCCTTCCGCGAGTCGCGAACGCCGCCGCGAACCGCTCGTCACTGAACAACTCGCCCAACTCGTCACGGACCCGCATGGCCAGTGTCGGCCGAGAGAACGCCGTATTGGCCACTTTCGCCGCCAACGCCGGAACCTCGGGCAACCTACGCAAGCCTCATCGACACCATGAACTCCGTCTCGCCCGAATCAGGACGGTAACTGTACGAAACGGTCACCCTCCTACATCACGGACGATCAACACCCACAGGCATTGAATTGACCAACAGGTTCGGGACATCTACCCAAGCGCGGGGCCCTCCACGCTTCCAGGGGATTGACAGAGCCGACCACCTGCACCTGACGGTTGCCCGCGAGTTCCCGTAGGTCAGCTGACACTCAAGCGACTACGCAATAGCCCTGTCCACGCTGGAGGCCCAGCCACGCCCGGTCGTGGTCGTCACGCAGCTCGCCTCGCATCGCGAAATCGAGGCTGGCGTTTGAACCAAACTTCCGTCGTTCTACGTTGTATCAACGAAAGGAAGTACCACCCTCGACTGTTAAAGGACAGTTCAGATGCCCGAAGGCAACAGGCCGGTTCCCCCTCAGCCGGGTGTCACTACAGATCTTGAAAGGTCAGGTTTGTCCACTGTGGGTCGGCGTGTCGGCGTGATCTTCGCGGGTCGGGGGCGTAGGCCGGAGGGATGAGGTATCCCGACGGAGGTGGGCTGTCCGAGCGAGGGCGGGTGAAGCGTGAGGTGGTGCGGCGGCAGGCGGCCGGGTGGTTCGCGCAGGACGTGCCGGTTGCGGAGGTCGCCCGGCGGTTGCGGGTGTCGCAGACAGCGGTGTACGGCTGGCGGAAGCGGTGGCGTGCCGAAGGTGAGGCCGGGTTGGCGTCGAAAGGGCCGAGTGGTTCCCGCTGCCGCCTGGACGCCGGCCGGCTGCGGCGCCTGGCCGATGCCCTGGATGAGGGGCCAGCCGCGCACGGGTTCGGCGAGGACCAGCGGTGGACCCTGGCGCGGGTGTCGGATCTGATCGCTCGGATGTTCCGCACCCGGTACACGCTGCGCGGCACCTCGTATTTGCTGCATCGCATCGGCTGGTCGGTGCAGGTTCCGTCGCACCGGCCCGTCGAGCGTGACGAGGAGGCGGTCGCGACGTGGCGGCGGGAGGTGTGGCCGGCGGGAAAACGGTAGCGGCGCAGCGCGACGCGTGGATCTGCTTCGAGGACGAGGCCGGTCAGACGCTGCGCCCACCGAAGGCCCGCACCTGGGGCCGACGCGGCGAAACTCCGGTGATTCCGGTGTCAGGTAAGGGTTCTGGCCGGGTCTCGATCGCGGGGCTGGTCTGCGTGAAACCGGGCCGACGCAGCCGGTTGATCTACCGAACGATCACCCACCGCGGCCGCAAGAACGAACGACGCAGCTTCACCGAAACCGATTACATCGCCCTGCTCGACGCAGCCCACCAGCAGCTCGGCGGTCCGATCGTGCTCGTCTGGGACAACCTCAATACCCACATCAGCGCCGCGATGCGGCAGATGATCAACGGCCGGGACTGGCTACACGTGATTCGTCTGCCGGCCTACGCCCCCGACCTCAACCCCACCGAGCAGGTGTGGTCACACCTCAAACACAGCATCGGCAACCTCGCCGTCCGCGGCGTCGATCATCTCCAGGCGATCGTCAAGAACCGACTCAAACGCATCCAGTACCGGGCCGACCTGCTCGACAGCTTCCTCGCCCACACCGGCCTGACCCTCGAACCCGACTCAACCTAACCATTCAAGATCTGTAGCCAGCAGGTAGCCAAGCTCGCATTCAGTGCGTCAATGGCACTTAATGCGACGGTGAACACTGATCCGACTAGCAGGGCGCGTAGCGCCGCAGGCCTTGCGGTTAATGAGATCGTGCCAGCCGATGCGGTCCAGGAATACAGGAAGTGGGGAGGTGCAACCGTGACCCTTATGGACGCCGCCGCGTCACTTCAATCAAACGGTGCGGGCCCTGCGGTAGTAGTTGCCGTCACCGCCGCGGCAGCTGCTACTGCATATAAAGCCTACACGACAGCTCCCGCTCGTAACCCTGGCCTAGGTCGATAGCGGGGGTCGGGGGAGGATCCAGGACCCCGGAGCAGTCCGCGAATGTCCTTTTTGGTGTGATCTTGTTTTGGGGGTCTGTGCCCGGACGAGGAGCGAGCACGACACCTGTGGATCGACCTCACTGATGCCGCTCGCTGATCCAGAACTCGACGTGGACCGGCATCCGCCGCCATCGCCCAGGATGCTCACTGGTGCCACCTGATCTGCGCCCCGACGCTCCCGTCACCATCGGCGGCGTCCGATCGATATCACGGCAAGGGGTCGCGCTGTCGACGGTCACGTGCCACCTCTGCCGCACCTGACCCGTCGACGACGCGCAGCACGGACCGGCATCCAGGGGGTGGATGCTGGCCCGTGCGGTGTTCCCGCTGGCTACTGGTGTTTGCTGGCGAAGGCGAAGAAGAACAGCATCAGGATCAGCCCGAACCAGAAGTTCCAGCGACTTCACCAGACCCCGCCCGGTCGAGTTCTTCGGCCCCCGCCGCCACGAGTCCAACCGCGAGCGGCGCTCGCCCTCCGGCACCAGCAGGCTCTCCTCCAACGCGCCGGCCTGCTCTGCGGTCACCGCCTGCGACAGCACCCGCCACATCCGACACTCCGCCGCTTTGCGGACGCTGGCGACGTCGTCGTGCAACGTCGTGACACCCGGCCCGCGTCGCGCGCGTCGCGCGGCTCAGAGTCTCGTCATCTTCGGGCCGCTACCCTCTCCTGGGCCGCAAGGCTTACAGCAGCGACGCTCAGGACGCAACCCGCGCAGCACGCAGAGAACCCCGCCGCCGACTGACCGCCACTGACCGTCCTCATCAATGCCGCTCTCCACCGTGGCGCGCTCGGTGGCTTTCCGGTCTACGGCGACATGCACGGCCTGGGGGTCGACTCGTACTCGTTTGATGGCTGGTACGCCGGCCGAGCGCTACCGATCCGGTTGACGATCCCGCAGGGCTGGCCTCTCTGGCCGATCGAGCGGGACGCGGTGCTCCTGCTGCACACCCAGCCGATCGAGTGGCCAGAGGCGGACGCCGACTCGTAACCCCTTCCGGCCGGTGCCCGGGTACCGGCCCCCTGGGCACCGGGCCCCCTGGAAATTCACCGACCTACCTCATGCCTCCATAACTGATCTTATCGAGGCGCTCCCGCGCCGTCCCTGCGGCCGCGTCGACCGGGAGTAGACTGTGACGTAACAGGCGTGACGAAATGGGGTGTGGTCCATGCCGAAAAAGCGGGGCCAGGCCGCGTGGCTGTCCCAGATCCTCTCCGAGTGGGCACGCGTGCCCGTGACAGTCGCCTGGGAGGCGAAGGGAGTCGGGCGGGGCGACTGGTGGGTGCGGTGGTCCGACGGCCCGACGGTCGAGGCGATGCGCGCGCATGCCCGCGCGCACGGGGTGTACCTGCGTCCGCTGGACGTGACCGCGCTGCGCTTCGCCCGCGACTACTCGCCGCGGGCGTGGGCGCTGGCGCTGCTCAGCCTCGCCGAGACCCAGCCGGAGATCACCGACTGGCACGAACTGCTCGGCGTCGCCGAGTCGTGGCTCGACGACGCCGACCAACCCGACGACGCGGGCGCCGACGACGAGCACGTCGCGCACCTGGTGGCCGTAGCGGACGGCCGGGAGGCCGCGATGGCTCGCGCGGTCTTCTCAGCCCGGCCGCAACGGTTGGCCGTGACGCAAGTTCGTGACGAAACTGGGTGTCCGGTCTGCGGTGCCCCGGTACCGGGCGCGGGCGCCGGCCGGCCGGCCCGCTACTGCTCGCCCGCGTGCCGTACCCGCGCCTGGCGCCGCCGCTCGGCCCGCGCCACCGGCGAGACGAAAACCCGTGACGAAACCAGGTGCCCGGTCTGCGGAGCCTCGGTGCCGCGCGCGGGCGTCGGCCGGCCGGCCCGCTACTGCTCACCGGCCTGCCGCACCCGCGCCTGGCGACAACGCCCGCGCCACCGCGACGACAGTGACACCACCCGCCCCGACGCCGGGGCGTCCTGACCCTCCACTCAAGCCAGGAGCCGCGATGAGCATCACCGCGTTCCCGCGCACGCCGAGCGCCCCCACGGCCAGGGCTCACCTCGCTCACATCCTGGCCGACATCGCCACGCTCGACCCGTCCCGCCACGGCCACACCGGCCCGGACACCCCGCAGATCACCGCCGCCTACGCGCAGCGAAACGCCCTGATCTGGACCGCCCTCACGCTCGCCCACGAGGCCGGCGTCCCGGCCGGCGTCGGCCACGACCCGAGCGACCCCCACCCGGTCGTGGTCTACCTGGAGCTGCCCACCGGCCAGGTCTCCTGGCACCTGCCCTCCCACCCGACCGGCTGGGACGGGCACACCACCCGCGCCAAATACGCGCGGGTGGCCGCGTTCGTCGACCTGGTCGACGAGGACACCGACCGGTGACCGAAGTGCTCACTGGCGAGCTGCTCCCCGCCCACCAGCCCCTGCCCGCCGCTGCGGCCCCCCACGACGGGGTCCCCACCGTGGGGGGTGCCGCCGACAACGAACTCGAGGAGCTGCTGCGGGAGTGGCTGATCGGGTACGCCTCACCGCACACCCGGAAGGCGTACCGGCGCGACCTGCAGCACTGGCTGGCGTTCCTGGCCACCTCCGGCGTCGACCCGCTCACCGAGGCCCGCCGCGTGCACACCCACGCCTGGCTACGCGCCCAGGAGGCCTCCGGCGCCGCGGCCGCCGCCACCCGCGCCCGCCGCCTCGCCGCGGTGTCCGCGTTCTACGGCTGGCTGATCGCCGAGGACCGCACCGACCGGGCCAACCCCGCCGCCATCGACTCCCGCAAGAAGCCGAAGGTCGACCAGCGCAGCACCAAGACATCAGGGCTGTCCCGAGGGCAGGCCGAGGCGCTGCTCCTCGCGGCCGACGCCGACACCGGCCCCCAGGCGCTGCGCACCGCGGCGATCGTCGCGCTGCTGCTCTACACCGGCATCCGCGTCGGCGAACTCGTCGACGCCGACGTCGAGCAGCTCGGCCACCACCGCGGCCACCGCACCCTGCGCTTCACCGCCAAGGGGGCCCGCGAGCACCTGGTGGCGCTGCCCGCCCCGGTCACCCGACGCCTGGACGCCTACCTCGCCACCCGCGCCGACCTCACAGGCCCGCTGCCCGTGGTAGCTGGGCAGGCCGGCGTCCGGGCCCACCGGCCCCTGGTCGCCACCGCCAGTGGCGCCCGGCTCGACCGCGGCGCTGTCACCCGACTCGTGATCCGCCTCGCCGAGGTGGCGCGGATCCCGGTGAAGATGTCCCCACACGTGCTGCGCCACGCCTGCGCCACCCTCGCCCGCGACGCCGGCGCGAGCCTCGAAGACGTGCAGGACCAGCTCGGCCACGCCGACGCCCGCACCACCCGCCGCTACGACCACGGCGGCGCCCGACTCGACCGCGCCCCCGCCTACACCCTCGCCGCGTACCTCAACGCCGGCGACGGGCATTCCACGGAATCGACCACCGAGGACACCCAGGATCCCGGTGCGCGGCCGTGACCGGCCGCCGGGGGCGGTGTGCTGTCGGTGGGCTGCGCTACGATTCCCGCACGGCTGACGCGCCAGCCGATCCGGGAGCCCGCACCCGCCACGCCGGGGACGGGCGGCGAACGGAGAAGACGTCTCAGACTCAGCGCCCCCTCCACCTTTCTGCTGGTTGGCATGATCACGTGTCGGTGGGGTCGGGCGTGGGCGTACCCCGCCGAGGAATGAGCTGACATGCCGCAGGACAAGCGCAAGCTGACCCGCACGAATCCGCGACCGCAGCGACAGCACCGGGGAGCCCTACACCCAAGCCCGCGAGGGCGTGCTGGCCACGCTGACGCTGCCGGAGAAAGAGCGCCAGGCCCACGCGTTCGCCGCCGCCGTCGCGCTGCGCATGGCCCACGCCGGCGAGGACGAGGCGACCGCCAGGACGTCCGTGACGGAGATCCGGGAGATCGCCGACGGGTACGGGTACACCTTCGCCGAAGCGCAGGCCGGGTACGACGACCCCCGCAACAAGGTCATGTGCACCACGTGTGGCTGGACGAACGGGATGGTCTGCCCCGAGTGCCCCGGCTGCGGCTGCTACAACGGCCAGTGCTCCGGCTTGGCGGCACAGCGAGTTCATGGACGACGACGAACGCCGCGCCCGCAACGAGTGCCCCGACTGCGGCGGCGACATGCAGAACCACTACGACTGCCGCTGCCACGATGACGGCTGACCCGAGCGCGGCGCTGGCGGCCGGCCTGGCGGTGTTCGCACTCCCGGCCGGCGCCAAGCGCGCCGCACCGGGCTGGTCGAGCCAGGCACGATGGTCAGGATCTCGTCCAGCAGCGCCTGCCGGTTCTCGCCGCCCTTGGCCCGCTCGGCCAGGGCGTCGGCGACCTTCTGCTTCGCCGCGGCTTCCCGGCCGCTGATCGCCTGGTCGAACAGCAACAGCGTCTCATCCAGCACGTCAACGGCCGACTGCGACAGCAGAGTGAGCAGGATCGGGTACCGGCGCTCCGGCTCGCGCCGCTGCAACGCCTGCCCGGTCAGCCGCCGGCCCACCCCGGCCAGGAACCGGTGCCGTTCGGCCGACAGCATCGACAGATCGAGGGTGTGTGCGTCGAGGCGGCGCAGGTAGGCCAGCTTCTCCAGCTCGGCTTTCACCGCGGCCGGGCTTGACGAGGTCGGCCCCACGCCCAACCACGCCAGCGGTGTGCGGCCGAGGTAGGCGTCCGGGACCAGCAGCAGGTCCAGCTCGGCGCATCGACGATCGGTGAGCAGGTGCTTCACCCTCGTCCAGGTCTCCGTCCGGGCGCGGGCCCGGGCCGCGGCCACCCGGCGCAGCAGCAGGATGATCCCGGGCCTGATCACCCGCGACGAGAGCAGGTACTCGCAGGCCAGCCGGAACAGCAGCTTCGGCGAGTCGTGCTCCATCGCCCGGGCGAACAGGAACTCGTCGAGGTCCTTCCACTCCGCGGTGTCCATCGGCCGCCAGCCGGCGTAGCCGGCCACCTCCCGCAGATGCCCCGTCCGGGTCTGCTCCCGCTCGCCGTACCCGCGCAGCTCACCCATCGCGATCCCGAGCCGCTGCGACAACCGGCCCACCACGGCCGCCGGTGCCGCCGCGACGTCGTCGGGCACGAACCCGAGCCACGGCAGCGTGCACAACTGCACCGCCACACCCAACACGTTGCGACCCGTACGGAACTGGCGCACGAACGCCTCGTCCGCACCGGTCAACGTGAAGTACCGGATCAACTCGGCCCGGTTGATCTCCGGGAAGCCCCGAAGCCGCACCAAGTCCTCCGCCGAAAACACGTCCTGAGTAGCCACGAACCCACCCGCCTGAGCATCGACCGTCACCGAACGGGACGGGACGCTACGGCCGGGCAGAGAGCTTGATCAACCCCCAGTTCTTAGCGTTGTTTTTGGTCTGGAAACTACTTCCGCCGTGTATTCGATTCGATGCGAATAGACGACAGTTTGCGTGCGAGCGTGGTCCGGCCTTGGCGCTGGTGGTCGCGAAGGTAGCAGCACCGCGCGTCGTAGAAGCCGCGAGTATGCCGCCCCGCCCTTGAAGCTGCTTCTCGGCACCTACGTTGACCTGCTTGTTTGACAAGCGGATCGCATCAGATGCGAAGATCTCGCATCTGATGCGAGGAGTGGGAGGTCACTGTCGGTGGACGTGGAACGCGCCGCGCCGGGGTCGGCGGCCCTGCATTTCGCCGACGGGGTGCGGCTGCTGCGGCCGGACGAACAGGTGTTCACGGCGATGCTCGATGGCTGGCGTAACCAGCAGCTCGCGCGGAACCTGTCGTTCGGCACTGTGGAGAACAGGCAGCGGTCGGTGCGGGCGTTCGCCGAGCACGCGCAGGCGTTGCCATGGCGGTGGACTCCGCAGCTGGTCGACGAGTGGTGCACCGACCTGCGGGCCGTGCGCCGGGTACGCCGCTCGACGCTGCGCGGCTACCAGGAGGCGGTCCGGCTGTTCTGCGCGTACCTGACTGACCCGGCCTACGGCTGGGTCGGTGAGTGCGAGAAGCGGTTCGGTACGCACCCGGTGCAGGTGGTCCACGAGTGGAACGCCGCTGTTCACGTCGCCGCGGCTGAGGGTGACCCGGCCAAGCGGGCGTTCACGCTCGACGAGATGCAGGCGCTGCTGGACTACGCCGACGAGCAGGTCACCCGGATCCGGGCGGCGGGGCGTAAGGGCTGGCTGCCGGCGTTTCGCGACGCCGCGCTGTTCAAGGTCGCCTACGGGTACGGACTGCGGCGCAACGAGACCCGGATGCTCGACGTCGCCGACTTCGGCCGCAACCCGCACGCCGCCGAGTTCGGCGAGTACGGCGTGCTCTACGTGCGTCACGGCAAGGCGATGAAGGGCTCGCCGCCGAAGCGGCGCAGCGTGCTGACCGTCTGGAGTTGGGTGCCAGAGATCCTTGCCGAGTGGGTCGAGGAGATCCGACCGCTGCTGGCCGTCGCGGGCAACCCGGCGCTGTGGCCGTCGGAACGGGCTTCGAGGGTCGGGCTGGCGCAGCTCAACGCGCGGCTGTCGGCCTACCGCGACGCCCTCGGCCTGGACGCCGGGCTGGACTTCCACTCTTTGCGCCGCTCATATGTCACCCATCTGATCGAGGCTGGCTGGGATCCGCTGTTCGTGCAGCAGCAGGTCGGCCACGAACACGCTTCCACCACGGCGATCTACACCTGCGTGTCGTCGGACTTCCGCACCCGCACGCTGCGGCAGGCTCTCGACGCGACCATGGACGCGGCACTACGACCGTCCCGGAGGGCGCAATGAGCATGAAACGCCAGGTCAGCTACCGGTGGCGGCTGCGGGAGATGATGGCCGCCCGCAGCGTGTTCACCGCCACCGAGCTGGTGCCGCTGTTGCACGAACGTGGCATCGACCTGTCCGCCTCCCAGGTCCACCGCCTCGTGACCGGCATCCCCGAGCGGCTGTCGCTGCCGGTCCTCGCGGCGCTGTGCGACATCCTGGAGGTCACCCCTGCCGACCTGGTCGCCACCTCGGCAGCCAACGTCGCGCCGCGCAAGGCCGTCGCCGGCGACGCACCGGCACCGGTGGACCTGGCCACCGTCCGGCCCCGCCGGGCCCGCGTGCGACCGGACTGATGGACCGTCCCTACGCCACCGCCGAGCAGTACGAACGCTGGTTCATCCGCGACTGCGCCCGGTGCGGCCGGCGCGGCAACTTCGCGGCTCGCTGGCCGGACGGGCACGTCTGCCGCACCTGCCACGACCGGGCGCTACGCACCCATGGCCGTTGTCCCGGCTGCGGCCACGAGCGGCTCCTGGCCGGGCTGCGCCCTGCGGACCAGGAGCCGATCTGCACCAGCTGCGCCGGGTTCTCCTCCTCACATGCCTGCGTCGAGTGCGGACAGGAGGGCAAGCTGCACGCCGGCCGCCGCTGCACCCGTTGCACCCTCGCCCGCCGCGTCGCCGAGCTCCTCGACGACGGCACCGGCCGAATCCGGCTCGAGCTGGCGCCTCTGGCCGAGCTGTTGGCCAGCATGGACAACCCACTCTCCGGCCTGGCCTGGGTTTCGTCCCGGCGCGCGTTCCGCTGGAGTCGCCGACCTGCTGCAGGGCTTGGGCTGCGGCGAACATCGAACTGACCCACGACGCGTTCCACCGTTTGCAGCCCTGGCGCGTCGCCGCCCACCTGCGCGAGTTGCTCATGGCCTGCGGCGCCCTACCCCGCATCGACAAGCAGGTCGCGCTGTTCGAGAGGTGGCTGCTCGAGCACCTGGACACCGTCACCGACCCCGAGCAGCGCCGGCTGCTGCGCCAATACACCACCTGGCATACCCTGCCCTGGCTGCGGCGCCGCGCCGAACGCGGACCCATCAGCCGTCACACCCGCAACGACCTTGGTCAGCAAGTCCTACGCGCTGGCGACCTCTTCGCCTGGACCCAGGAGCAGGGACTGACCCTCAGCATGCTGCGGCAGGCCGACCTCGACCGCTGGCTGGTCGACCACCGGCCGCACCAGCGGCAACTCCTCAAGCCATTCCTGACCTGGGCCGCACGCGCCGGGCACATGCCCCGCCTGGAGATTCCTCCCTACCGGCCCGGCCAGCAGACCCCGATCACCCAGCACCGCCGTCTCGCGCTGCTGCGCAAACTGATCACCGACGAGACCGGCGGACTGCGCACCCGCGTGGCCGCGATCCTCGTCCTGCTCTACGCCCAGCCCCTCAGCCGGATCCTGCGCCTGAGCATCGACGACATCGACACCACCGGGCCCGACGTCCTGCTGCACCTCGGCGACCCGCCGACGCCGGTCCCCGAACCTGTCGCCGCACTGCTGCTGGCCCTGCGCGATCAGCGCACCAACATGCGCACCGCCACCAACCACGACGCCCACTGGCTGTTCCCCGGCCGCCGCGCCGGCCAACCCCTCACCCTCGACACGATCGCCCCGCTCATCCGGGACCTTGGCGTCCCGACCGTCCCCGGCCGCCTCGCCGCGCTGCGCCAGCTCGTGCTCCAAGCCCCGGCACCAGTCGTCGCCCAAGCCCTCGGCTTCCATCACCACACGACCCAACGGCACCACGCCGCCGGCGGCGGCACCTGGAACCGCTACAGCCCAACCCGCAACGCACCGTGACCATCGGACCGTGCTGGGCCGTGATTACAAGACGGATGGATTACCGCAGCCTGCCAGTCGGACGGGCCCCAGCGCCGCAACGCTGGCGCGAGCGTACTCGCGGGTAACTCCATCGAGGACGTCACACCATCGATTGATCTCAATACAAAGGTGGCCGTCTTCGCAGTTCAGAGGCTCGCCGCCCAGACAGCCGTCGGGGCCGACGACGCCGACGGCGTCCAGCCAGACAAACGTACTGTTGCTGACCCACTACTGTCCGCGAGACAGTACGGATCACCAGCGGTGCCATCGACGCCGCCGCTCCCCGGTCGACCCTGAGGAGAACGCGATGGCACGACGACTCGCCGAGGGCACCGCCTGGTCCGACGTCCTCACCCGCGCGGTGACCGCCACGCCAGAGACGTTCGGCGCCGCCGTGGACGGCGTCACCACCCTGCACAACCTGGTCGAAGGAGAATGGCGGGCCGTCGGCCGTCCCGCACCCGTCCGCACCCCGGTGGACAACACCGTCGTGATCAACCTGCCCCGGATCGACGCCGACACGGCCCGCGCCGCCGTCGCGCACGCCGCCGCCGCGCACCGGGACTGGGCGCAGACCCCGCTCGCCGAGCGCAAGGCCCGGGTCGCCGACGCCCTGGACGCCCTGGACGCCCACCGTGACCTGCTCGCGCTGCTGCTCGTCTGGGAGATCGGTAAGCCATGGCGGCTGGCCTGCGCCGACGTGGACCGCGCGCTCGACGGCGTCCGCTGGTACGCCGGCGAGATCGACCGGATGCTCGCCGACGGCCGCGAGCCGCTGCCGGGCCCGGTCAGCAACATCGCGTCGTGGAACTACCCGATGAGCGTCCTCGTGCACGCCGAACTGGTCCAACTGCTGGCCGGCAACGCGGTCATCGCCAAGACCCCGTCTCAGGGTGGCGCCGTCTGCCTGACCGTCGCGCACGCGCTGATGCGCCGCGCCGGGCTGCCCGCCACCCTCGTTTCCGGCGGCGGCGAGGAACTGTCCGAAGTGCTGGTCCGGGCACCCGAGATCGGCGCGGTGGCGTTCGTCGGCGGACGCTCCAACGGCGGCAAGGTGGCCGCCGCGCTGCTCGACAGCGACAAGCGGCACTTCATCGAGCAGGAGGGCCTCAACGCCTGGGGCATCTGGAACTTCTCCCAGTGGGACCTACTCGCCACGCACCTGAAGAAGGGCTTCGAGTACGGCAAGCAGCGCTGCACCGCGTACCCCCGGTTCGTCGTGCAACGTGACCTGGTCGACGAGTTCCTCGACATGTACCTGCCCGTCGTGCGCAGCGTCCGCTTCGGCCACCCGCTCGCCGTCGACGACACCTGGACCGCCGGCGACCCGCTGCCCGAGCTGGACTTCGGGCCGCTGATCAGCGCCGCGAAGGCCGACGAGCTGCACCGCAAGGTCGACGAGGCGGTCCGCGGCGGCGCGGTGCCGCTGCACCGCGGCAAGCTGACCGGCGCCCCGTTCCTGCCCGGACAGGACACCTCGGCGTACGTGGCGCCGTCGGTGCTGCTCGCACCGCCCGGCCGGTCCCGGCTGATGCACGCCGAACCGTTCGGGCCGGTCGATACGATCGTCGTGGTGGACACCACCGACGAACTGCTGGCCGCCATGAACGCCTCCAACGGCGCGCTGGTCGCGTCCCTGGCCTGCGACGACGAGGAGGTGGCCGGCAAGCTCGCGGTGGACCTGCAGGCGTTCAAGGTGGGCATCAACAAGCCGCGCTCGCGGGGTGACCGCGACGAGGCGTTCGGCGGCCGGGGCGCCTCGTGGAAGGGCGCGTTCGTCGGCGGCGACCTGCTGGTGCAGGCCGTCACCGTCGGCGGCGACGACCGGCTCTACGGCAACTTCCCCGACTACAACAGCTACCCCGCCACCTGATCGACACCCCCGGTCCCCGCCACGGTGGCGGGGACCGGGGAACGGCGTACAGCCCTACCTACGCGCCGGACGACAGGGCGGTGTTCGTCCGACCGACCGGGACCGGGGCGGCGAGCGGGACGGTGAGAGTGAGCAGAGGCCCGTCGCGCTCCGTCAAGCTGGGCCGGTCGAGCCGGCGCAGCGTCCGCAGCATCGGGGTGTTCTCGGCCTGGACGTGCAGCACCAGCGCCGCGTACCCGGCGGCGTCGGCGTGCCGGGCCAGCCGGCGCAGCAACGCCGAGCCGAGCCCACGCCGCTGCCAGTCGTCGCGCACCAGCAGCGCCACCTCGGCCTCGTCGCCCTCGCCGAGCAGGTTCGCCATCGCCACCACCGACTCCGCCGCACCGTCGGGGCCGGTGGCCGTGGCGACCAGCGTCAACCCTCGGGTCGGCTCCAGCAGTCGCCGCAGCCGAGCCTGCTGCGGCAACGCCGCACCGCCCAAGTAGCGCCGGTGCCGGCTGCGCGGAGAGCACGCCTCGTGCAGCTCCAGCACACCCGACAGGTCGTCCACGCACGCCGGCCGCACCGCCACCTCGGCACCGTCGGGCAGCACCAGGGTGACCTGCTCGGCGGCCCGGCGCGCCACGGTGGCGGCCAGCTCGACCAGGGCCTGCGCCCGGGCGTACTCCGCCGGGGTGAAGGCGGGCGCGGCCCGGCGCAGCGCGAACGAGCCGCCCGCCGGGTCGGCCAACAGCATGCTGGTGCCGGTGATGCCCCGGTCGAAGCCGGTCGACGCGGGCCGCCAGCTGACCGAGTCGGCGCCGAGCAGCGTCCGAAGCGCCTCGCCCGTCGCGTCCGGGTCACGGACCAGTCGGTTGGCCAGCCCGAGCACCCGGGTGGGCTGGTCGGCCAGGCCGCGCGCCTCGCTGCGCGCCACCCAGCAGTCCCGTCCACGCCCGCGCTCGACGGCGGCGATCAGCTCGGTCTCGTCGAGCGCGTCCGGCGCGTCGACCAGGAAATCGTCCACCGCGCCCTGCTCGGTGGGCTGCACCTGCACGGTGAGGATGTTGACCCCGCGCAGCGCGAGGCTCGCCGTGAGGACCGACAGGTAACCCGGCCGGTCGTCCACCGTTGCTCGGATCCGCCACAACGTCATGGTTGGCTCCCTTCCCCACCCAAGAGCCTCGCCCCCGGCTGTTGCCGGCCGGTTGCTCGCCGGTGTCGACCCGGGAACTCCTCGTGCAGGTCAGGGGCCGGCGATCACCGGGGGCGCGCCGACCAGGTCCAGTCGGTCACCGAGGATCACCGCGCTGGCCCGGACGAGCTGGCTGAGCCGGTCCACCTCGGTGCTGTGGAACCCGGCGGCGCAGAGCGTGTCACTGTGCTCGCGGGCCACCACCAGCACCAGGCCGGCCCGACCGAACGGCACCACCGCGTGGTGGGTGCCGTCGGGCGTGGTCATCGACCGGCCGCGCAGCGGGGTCACCTCCGGCAACCGCAGCGGTACGGGAGCACGCCAGCTGGCGTGCCCGACGGTGGCTCCGCCGCCCCCGGTGCGGGACGCCCAATCCACCGGGACCACCGCGGCGACGGCCCAGTCGGCCGCCAGCAGCCCGGGTACCGCGTCGACCAGGGTGGCCAGCCCGTCTGCCGGGTTAGCCGCGACCTGAGCCAGCAGCTCCGCGTCCTGGCCGGTGGTGGTGGGCGCGCCGATCGCCCGCCACACGCCGTCGACCCGCACACCGGGAATCGCCGCGAGACCGGCCAGCAGCCGCTCGACCCGGGCCGCACCCGGCCAGACCACCGTGAAGTCGTCCACCGCGCGCCCGCCGAGCCGCTCGAGGACGACCACCTGCACGATGTCCGCGCCGGATACACCCAGCGTGCGGGCAACCTGGCCGAGGGTGCCCGGACGGTCCGGCAGGGTGACCCGAACTCGCAGCAACATGTCTGTCCCTCCGCTCGGCGGGCCGGCGACGGCCGGCAGGCTGGACCCAGCCTGGTAGATGACCATTTCGTCCCTGTTGCAGAGGCATGTCCCGAGGGGAAAATCTGACCTTGACAACGTGAGCGAGCTGCCATCAACTAGTCGGATGACCGATCCGGCCGTCGACGCGCTCCGGCCGGACGCGGTTCCGGCCTCCCCCGCCGGGCTCGACCTCGATCGGCTCGCCGGCTATCTGGCGCAGCACCGGCCCGAGCTGGCCGCCGGGCCGCTGCGGGCCGAGCTGATCGCCGGCGGCAAGTCCAACCTCACCTACCTGCTGCGTCTCGGCGACCGGGAGGTCGTGCTGCGCCGGCCACCGCTGGGGCACGTCCTGGCGACCGCGCACGACATGGCCCGCGAGTTCCGGGTCATCTCGGCCCTGGCGCCGACCGAGGTGCCGGTTCCGGACGCGCTGCTGCTCTGCGCCGACCCGGAGGTGATCGGCGCCCCGTTCTACCTGATGCAACGCGTACCCGGGGAGGTCTTCCGCACCCGCGCGCAGACCGACCCGCTGGGCGACGAGCGTCGCCGGGCCCTCGCCCTGGCGATGATGGACACTCTCGCCGCCCTGCACACCGTCGACCCGGCGGCGGTCGGGCTGAGCGACTTCGGCCGCCCCGAGGGCTACCTCGCCCGGCAGGTACGCCGCTGGGCCGGGCAGCTCGACCGCTCCCGCAGCCGCCCGCTGCCCGGCATCGACGAGCTGCGCGACCTGCTCGCCGCGACCGCGCCGGAGGGGGCGAACGCCGGCCGGATCGTGCACGGCGACTACCGGCTCGACAACCTCCTCGCCTCGGCCGACCCGGTGGCCGTGCACGCGGTGCTCGACTGGGAGATGGCCACCCTCGGCGACCCCCTCGCCGATCTGGGGCTGCTCCTGACGTACTGGGACGTGCTGGGTGGCAGCGAGACGGCCGCCGGCAACCCGGTCGCCGACGGTCTCGGCCCGCGCGCCGGCTTCCCCACCGGCACCGAGCTGATCGATTGGTACGCCGGGCGCAGCGACGTCGACGTCGGGCCGCTGCACTGGCACGTGGCGCTCGGCTGTTTCAAGCTCGCGGTCATCTGCGAGGGCATCCACTACCGCCACACCCTGGGGCAGACCCTCGGTGCGGGCTTCGACCGGATCGGCGACATGGTGGCACCGCTGGTCGCGCACGGTCTGACCGCCGCCAGGGAGCGGTGATGGACTTCGCGTACGACACCCGGACCGAGGAGCTGCGCGACGAGCTGACCCGGTTCCTGACCGAGCACGTCTACCCGGCCGAGCCGGTGCACGCCGAGCAGGTCGCCGCCGGCGACCCGTGGTCGCGTACCCCGGTGCTGGCCGAGCTGAAGGCGGAGGCCCGCAAGCGCGGCCTGTGGAACCTCTTCCTGCCCGACCCGCGCTACGGCGCCGGCCTCACCAACCTGCAGTACGCCCCGCTCGCCGAGTTGACCGGGCGCAGCCCGCACCTGGCGCCGGAGGCCGTCAACTGCGCGGCACCGGACACCGGCAACGTGGAGCTGCTGGCCGAGTTCGGGTCGGACGCGCAGCGGGAGCGCTGGCTCCTGCCGCTGCTGGAGGGCGAGATCCGCTCCGCGTTCTGCATGACCGAACCGGACGTGGCCTCCTCCGACGCCACCAACATCGCCACCAGCATCACCCGCGACGGCGACGAGTACGTCATCAACGGGCGCAAGTGGTGGTCGTCCGGCGCGATGGACCCGCGCTGCGAGATCTTCATCGTGATGGGTAAGACCGACCCGGCCGCCGACCGGCACCGCCAGCAGAGCATGGTCCTGGTCCCCCGCGACACCCCGGGGGTGAACGTCCGTCGGGGCATGACCGTCTTCGGCTACACCGACGGGTCGCACGGCGGGCACGCCGAGATCGACTTCACCGACGTGCGGGTGCCGGCGGAGAACCTGATCGGCGCCGAGGGCGGCGGGTTCGCCATCGCCCAGGCCCGGCTGGGTCCGGGCCGCATCCACCACTGCATGCGATTAATCGGAATGGCTGAGCGGGCATTGGAACTGCTCTGCAAGCGGGCGCTCGGCCGGATCGCGTTCGGCCGGCCGCTCGCCGAGCAGGGCGTGGTCCGGGAGTGGATCGCCGAGTCCCGGGTGCGCATCGAGCAGGCCCGGTTGCTGGTGCTCAAGACGGCGTGGCTGATGGACACCGTCGGCAACAAGGGCGCGCACACCGAGATCCAGGCCATCAAGATCGGCACGCCGGCGATGGCGGAGTGGGTGATCGACAAGGCCATCCAGGGGTACGGCGGCGCGGGCGTCAGCCAGGACACTCCACTCGCCGCCCTCTGGGCGCAGACCCGCACCCTGCGCCTCGCCGACGGCCCCGACGAGGTCCACCGCAACTCACTCGCCAAGCGAGAACTCCGCCGCTGGACCCCACCCCCGGCCTGACCCCACCCCCACCCCCACCCGGCCCGCACGCCCCCACCCACACGCCCCCACCCCGCGCCGCACTCCTGCCCCCGACCTTCAAGATCACGCTCGATCCTGGATGTAGTGGTGTCGGGTCGACGGGAGGCCACTCGATCCAGGATCGAGCGCGATCTTGCCCGCACCCCCGCGTCGATCATGAGGTTGGCGAGACGGAATGCCCCGGAATGCCCCCGTCAAACCCATGATCGACACGGGTCAGGGCGAGGGGTGGGGGGTGGGGGGATGGGGGGTGAGGGGTGGGGGGTGTGGGTGGGGTGGGGGGTTAGGCGGAGGCTCGGTGGACTAGTTGGGTGTCCAGGAGGATGTGGGGGGCGGGGAGGTCCTCGCCGCGGATCCGGGCCACCAGGAGGCGGGCCATCTGCCGGCCCATCTCCTCCACCGGCTGAAAGACCGTGGTCAACGGCGGGTCGGCCTGCCGGGCGATCGGCGCGTCGTCGAAGCCGATCACCGCGACGTCCTCGGGCACCCGCCGACCGGCCTCACGCAGGGAGCGCAGCGCACCGAACGCCATCAGGTCGGACGCGACGAAGACGGCGTCGAGGTCCGGGCAGGCGTCCAGCAGCCGGCGCATGGCGTTCGCGCCGCTGCCCTCGCTGAAGTCGCCGTACGCGATCAGGTCGGGGTTGACGCCGGCCCCGGTGGCCTTGACGGCCTCGGTGTAGCCGGCCAACCGGGCCAGGCCGGCGCCCATGTCCTGCGGGCCGGCGATGGTGGCGATCCGGCGCCGCCCCCGCCCGGCCAGGTACTCCACGGCCTGCCGGGCCCCGCCAACGTTGTCCACGTCGACGAACCAGGCCGGCTGGGCGCCGGGTTGCAGCATCCGGGCCGGCCGGCCGCCGAGCACCGCGGGCAGGCCGCGTTCCTCCAGCAGGGTCGGCAGCGGGTCCGAGTCGTGCAGCGACAGCAGCAGTACGCCGTCGACGTGCTGGTTGGTGAGGTGGTGCTCGACGCGCTCCCGCTCCACCGGCGACTGGGCCATGGCCAGCCAGAGCTGCATCGGCGTCTCCAGCAGACCGGAGCTGATCCCCCGCACGATGGCGGCGAAGAACGGCTCGGTGAAGACCCGCTCGCCGGATTCGGACACCACCAGCGCCACGGAGTCGGTCCGCTGGGTGACCAGCGCACGGGCCGCCCGGTTCGGCACGTACCCCAGCTCGGCGATCGCCTGCTGGACGGCGGCCCGGGCCTCCGGGCTGACCTGGGGCGAGCCGTTGACGACGCGGGAGACCGTGCCCCGGCCGACGCCGGCGCGCGCCGCGACCGCGTCGAGGGTCGGGCGCCCGAGCGACCGGGTGCGCTGCGTTGTCATCGTCTGCTCCTCCGACGGCGGGCGGACCCGGTGCCACCAGCGGGGGGTGGACACCAGGACCGCCCTGATGGCTGGCCCGAGCCTATTGTGCGGCCAGACCGTTGCGTCGGATCACCGAGGCGTACCACCTGGCGCTGGACTTGGGAATGCGGACCTGGCTGTCGTAGTCGACATGGATCATGCCGAACCGCTTCGTGTAACCCCAGGCCCACTCGAAATTATCCATCAACGACCAGGCGAAGTATCCCCGCAGGGGCACCCCCGCGTTGATCGCCTCGTGGGAGGCGCGCAGGTGGGCGTCGAAGTAGGCCAACCGGTCGACGTCGTCGACCTGCCCGTCGACCACCGTGTCGACGAACGCGGATCCGTTCTCGGTGACGTACAACGGCAGGTCGGTGTAGTCGTCGTGCACGCGCCGCAGGGTCTCCAGCAGGCCGGGGGCGTCGATCTCCCAGCCCATGTCGGTGACCGGGACACCCCGGGTGACGAACCGGACGTCCTCGCTGCCCGGCCAGCATGAGGGGCCCGGGTCGGCCTCGGTCGCGGCGGATACGACGTGCCGGCTGTAGTAGTTGACGCCGACCATGTCCAGCGGCGTGGCGATGGTCGCCAGGTCGCCGTCCTGCACGTGGCCGAAGTCGGTCACCGCGCGCAGGTCGGTCACCAGGTCCTGCGGGTACGACCCGCGCAGCAGCGGGTCGAGGAAGAACCGGTTGGCCAACCCGTCGATCCGCCGGGCCGCGTCCACGTCCGCCGGAGCGTCGCTGGCCGGGTCCACCGGGTAGAGGTTGACCGTCACACCCACCTCGGCGTCCGGCCGGGTGGCCCGCAACGCCTGCACGGCCAGGCCGTGACCGAGCATCAGGTGGTGCCCGGCCCGGACCGCGTCCGCGCCGTCGGTGCGGCCGGGCGCGTGCACGCCGGAGCCGTAGCCGAGGAACGCCGAGCACCACGGCTCGTTGAGCGTGGTCCAGTAGCGCACCCGGTCGCCGAGCGCGTCGGCCACCAGCGTCGTGTAGTCGGCGAAACGCGCCGCGGTGTCGCGGGCCGGCCAGCCACCGGCGTCCTCCAGCGGCTGCGGCAGGTCCCAGTGGTAGAGGGTCAGCCACGGCTCGATGCCGTTGGCCAGCAGGTTGTCGACCAGCCGCCGGTAGAAGTCGAGGCCGCGCTGGTTGGCCGGGCCGGTGCCGCCGGGCTGCACCCGGGGCCAGGAGACCGAGAAACGGTACGACTTCAGGCCCAGCTCGGCCATCAGCGCGACGTCGTCACCGACCCGGTGGTAGTGGTCGCAGGCCACGTCGCCGGTGTGTCCGTTGACCACCCGGCCCTCGGTGTGGCTGAAGGTGTCCCAGATCGACGGGGTGCGGCCACCCTCGGCCGCCGCCCCCTCGATCTGGTAAGCCGCGGTCGCGGCGCCCCAGAGGAAGCCGGGTGGGAAGGTCAGCCCGGGGCGCTCGTCGAGGACGTCGACGGCGGGTGGGCTGGCGGGGTTGCTCACGACTTGACGGCACCTTCCATGATCCCGCCAATGATCTGGCGGCCGAACAGGACGAACACGATGAACAGGGGAAGGGTGGCGATCAACGTACCCGCGAAGATCTGCGAGTTGTCCGCGAAGTACGCGGTGTTCAGACTGCGCAGCGAGATCTGCACGGTCGGATTGGCCGGGTCGGCGAGCACCACGAACGGCCAGAAGAACTGGTTCCACTGCTCCATGAAGGTGAGCAGCCCGAGTACGGCCGCCGCGGGGCGCAGCGCCGGCACCACCACGTGCCAGTAGACGCGCCAGGTGGAGCAGCCGTCGACCCGGGCCGCCTCGATCAGCTCGTTGGGCACCGCCTGTTCGGCGTACTGGCGCATCATGAAGATGCCGAATCCACCGATCAGGAACGGCACGGTCACCGACGGCATGGTGTTCAGCCATTCCAGCTTCGCCATCAGGATGTACAGCGGCAGCACGCCGAGCTGGATGGGAATCATCATCGAGGCCAGGATGATCAACAGCAGCGCGTTCTTGCCGCGGAAGCGCAGTTTCGCGAACGCGAACCCGGCGAGCGAGCCGAAGAACACGGTCGCCACCGTGATCGTGCCCGACACCAGGAACGAGTTCATCAGGCCCTTGACGATGTTCGCGTCGCCGTTGTCGAGCACCCGCTGGATGTTCTCGCCCAGCTTGCCGCCCGGCAGGAAGGGCGGCGGCCAGGAGTTGGCCGCGTCGCTGGTCCGCGAGGCGATGACGATCATCCAGTAGAACGGGAAGAGCGACAGGATCACGCCGAAGACGAGCCCGATCCAGGTCAGCGGGCTGGCCGTCCAGAGCTTCTCCGCCCGATGGCGGAGGCCGGTACGCCCGGTCGGCGGCAGCGCCGCCGGCGGTCGAAGAGTGGTCATGGTCATGGGTGCGCCACCCTCACTTGTCGGAGCTGATTCGGCGGGCCAGCAGGTAGTTGAGGAACGAGACGGACGCGATCAGCAGGAAGAGCACCAGCGCGACGGCGCCCGCGTACCCCCACCGGAACCGCTGGTTCATCACGTCCAGCAGATACATCGTGATCGTCTGGAACTGCCCCTCCGTGCCGCCGGAGAGTGCGCCCGAGCCGCTGGTGAACATGAGCGGCTCGGTGAAGAGCTGCAGACCGCCGATGGTCGAGATGATCAGCGTGAAGATGATGGTGGGACGCAGCTGGGGGATGGTGATCGACCAGAACTGCCGACGCTGGGACGCGCCGTCGAGCGCGGCCGCTTCGTACACGTCCTTGTTGATCGACTGCATCGCCGCGAGGTAGATCAGGGCGTTGTAGCCCACCCACCGCCAGTCGACCATGGTGGCGATGGCGAACCAGGAGGCGAATCGGTTGGCCCGCCAGTCGATCGGGCCGAGGCCGACCAGGTCGAGCAGCCAGTTCACCAGGCCGAAGTCGCGGGCGTAGATCATCGAGAAGATGAGCGCCACCACGGCGGTCGAGGTGATGATCGGCATCGCGATGGCCAGCCGGAAGAACATCTGGCCGCGGATGCGCCGGTTCAGCGCGTTCGCCAGCAGCAGCGCGATGATCAGCTGCGGGATAGTGGAGAGCGCGAACATCCCGAAGGTGTTCACCACCGCGTTCCAGAACTGCGGATCGTTGGTGAACAGCTCGACGAAGTTGTCCAGGCCGACGAAGCTGATCGTCGTGTTCATCGGTGACCGGTCGGTCATCGCGATCCAGAACGTGTAGACGATCGGGTAGACGCCGAAGATCGCGAAGAGCACGAAGAAGGGCAGGACGAAGACGTACGGGGTGAAGCGCAGGTCCAGCCGGTTCAGCTGCCGGCGGCGCGCCGGTGAGTGCCGCGGGGCTGGGCGCGACCGGCGGTCCGACGCACCCGGTGGCGCGGGGGTCTTCAGGGAGCTCATGAGCGGTCCTTCACACTCGGCGGCACCGTCGTGGGCGCCGCGGCAGGGCGTTCCGACGCGGGTTCACGGGTGGTGCCGGAGTCCGGCACCACCCGTGAGCGCATCCACAGCCGTTACTTGCCTGCGGCCTGGCCGTTCTTCACCGCGTCCTGCCAGGCGGCGTCGGCGGCCTTGCCCTGCTCGATGCTGCGCAGCGCGTTCTCGACCGCGTCGCGGACGGCCTGGTTCTTCGGGCCGAGGTAGACCGGCTTCAGCTCGGTCGCGCCGGCGGCGAAGATCTTGCCGATCGGAGCGCCGCTGAAGTACTCGTTGGTGGCGGCGAGCACGGCCGGGTCGTTGAGGGCCTGCGGCGACGAGGGCAGGTTGCCGACCTTCTTGAACGCCTCGGTCTGGCTCTTGGCACTGGTCAGGTACTTGGCCAGCTCGGCGGCTTCCTTCTGGTGCTTGCTGGACTTCGGCACGGCCAGCCAGGAACCGCCCCAGTTGCCGGCGCCGCCCGGCGCCTTGGCGACGTCCCACTTGCCGGTCGCCGCGTCGCCGGCCTGACCCTTGATGACACCGGTCATCCACGCCGGGCAGCCGATGGTGGCGAAGCTGCCGTTCTTGAAGCCGGCGTTCCACTCGTTGGAGAAGCTCCGCAGGTTGTTCGACAGACCCGCGCTGATCATCTTGGTGGTCTGCTGGAACGCGGACTGCACGTCCGGGTTCTCGCCGACGACGAGCTTGTTGCTCTTGTCGAAGTAGGTGTAGCCGCTGCCGGCGCCCGCCGTCTGCATCAGCACGATGTTGTAGAAGTTGGTGGCCGAGTCGACGAACTTGTGCTTCGTGTCGGCGGCGGCGAACTTCTTGCCCTGCTCGATGAAGGCGTCCCACGTCGGCCAGAGGGCGCCGACCTGCTCGCGGTCGGTCGGCAGACCGGCGGCCTTGAAAAGGTCGCTGCGGTAGCAGACGGCCATGCCACCGACGTCGGTGCCGAGGCCGAGCACCTTGCCGTCCGGCGTGAGGCCACCTTCCCACTTCCAGGGCAGGAAGTTGCCCTTGAGGTCGTTGGCGCCGTGGTCGGCCAGGTTGACGAACTTGTCGGCCTGCGCGAAGAACTGCACGATCGTGCCCTCTTCGAGGGCGACGACGTCGCCGGCGCCGGCGCCGGCGGTGATCTGCTGCGTCAGCCGGGTGTTGTAGTCGCCCAGGCCCAGGCCCTTGCCGCGCTCCTGGATGGTGACGTTCGGGTGCTCCGTCTGGTACTGCTTGTAAAGATCTTCGTAGCCGAAGCCCTGGTCGCCGAAGACGTCGACGACCAGGGTGACCTTGCCGCCGTCCGATCCGGACGACGAGTCGTCGCCGCAGGCGGTTGCCGAGGCGAGCACGGCGACGGACGCGAGCGCGATCGCCGCAAAGCGGCGACGTGAGGTGACGCTCATCCTGACCCCTCTCAAGTGGTGAGGCTTGGTGTGTCGTGTGGCGGGGGATGCTGCAGCGCCCTGCTGTCACCCGGCCGGTGGCCGCGGCGTCGCGGGGGGAGCTGTGAGGAGATATCCGCCACTCCCCCGGGAGCGCTCCCATGAGATTGCCGGGGCGTCCCGAAGGTGTCAATAGACTGTTGGGAGCGTTCCCAGATCGTTACCGCCCTGTTTCGGACGAACGCCCGCGGCGACCGCGCCCGGTCGGGACCGGTCGCGGCGGTCAGCAGAAGCGGCGCAGCAGCGTGGTCGTCCGGTCGGGGTCGAAGCGCGACGGGTCGTAGCTGACACCCGCCCAGTCCCGCACCAGGGCGAGCCGCGGATCGGCGGCGGCCGGATCCTCGAGCGCGACCAGCAGCGCGCGGTGGCCCGGCGGCCCGCCGACACCCTCCGGCGGGCAGGCCCGCTCACCGTCCAGGCAGACCGGGTACCGCTCGTCCGGGTCCGCGGTCAGCGCGTCCTCGACGACCAGGTCGTGCTCCCACCAGTCGCCGAAGTCGTAGGTGTAGGAGAACCGGCTGCCCTTGCCGAGCACCGCGTCCAGCCGCACGTCCAGCTCGTCGGACAGCGCCAGCTCCCCGTCCGGGTCGGGCTCGCCGTACTGGACGGCGTCGATCTCGAACGAGTGCAGGTGGCAGTCCCGCCAGCCCATCGCGTGCTGCACGACCCGGTGCAGTCGGTCCAACGTGTAGCCGGCCGGCACGAGCACCCGACGCCACACCGGCGGACGGACGCCGACGAGGGACATCTTCAGCTGGAAGATCTGACGCGGCATGCTGTCCTGTCCTCCCGCGGCTTAGGCTGCCAGCATGATCTGCCGAGCGTGCCGGGCCCGGCGGCACGGCGAATGCCCGGGCCGGAACTGGTGCGACTGCCAGCACCGTACCGCCCGACCGACCCCTCCGGTCACCGGTCCGGCCAGCGAATGACCGTCGGAATCCCGATCCGGCGGCTCTGGCCCGAGCCGTCGACCGAGCCACTCGACGACGCCACGCTGACCGACCTCTACGGCCGCGCGGAAAAGCCCCGGCTGCGGGTCAACTTCGTGGCCAGCCTGGACGGCGCGGTCACCGTGGACGGCTACTCCGCAGGGCTGTCCGGTGAGCCGGACAAGCGGGTGTTCGGCCTGCTGCGGATGGTCTGCGACGCCCTGGTGGTGGCCGCCGGCACGCTGCGCCACGAGGGGTACCGGGCGGTCCGGCTCGACGAACGCCGACGGGCCTGGCGCCAGGCGCACGGGCTGGCCGCGTACCCGACGCTGGTGGTCGTGTCCGGCTCACTCGACCTGGACCCGGCGCAGGCCGCCTTCGCCGACGCGCCGGTCCGCCCGATCGTGCTGACCCACGCCGACGCCGACCCGCCACCCGGCCTGACCGACGTCGCCGACCTGCTGCGCTGCGGCGGTGACCGGGTCGACCTGGCCGCCGGCCTCGCCGAGCTGCACGGTCGCGGGCTGACCCAACTGCTCTGCGAGGGCGGGCCACACCTGTTCGGCGCGCTCACCGCCGCCGACCTGGTGGACGAGCTGTGCCTGACCGTCTCGCCGCTGCTCGCGGGGCCGGGCCCGGGCCGGATCACCGCCGGCGACGCCACACCGCCCCGGCACCTGCCGCTGCGGCACGTGCTCGCCGCCGACGACGGCGTCCTCATGCTCCGCCACGCCCGCCCGTGACGGGGAGTCGCCCGGCCGGACACCAAGCGTCGCGAGTGTGACGGCGCATCGTGTCGTCCGCCGCGTCGCGTGGCGACCTGTCGTACTCCTCGGGCAGGATGCACCTCATGCGTGCCGACCGTGCTGCCCGACCGACCGGACCCGCCCGATGACCGACGCCGGCCCCGAGGGCCCCGGCGAGCCGGTCGGCCGGGTGTTGGGCACCGCCGACGCCACCCCGCTGCAGTTCTGGACGGCCGTGGCACCCGGCAGCTACCTCCAGCTCGACGACGTGGTGGTGACCCGACGGGAGCTGCCCGACCGCGAGCCGGTGACGATCGCCGGGGTGGTCACCCAGGTGCGGGCCCGGCACGAGGGCGCCCAGTTCGACTCCGACGTGTTCGCCATCGCCGACGGCACGCTGCCCGCGCAGGTGCAGGAGGCGGCCGAGGTGACCACCACCCGGGTCGACCCGGAGTTCTACGTGCCGCCGACCCCGGGAGCGGTGGTGCACCGGGCCGAGGGCGACGCCCGCGCGCGGGCGCTGCACTTCGACCGGATGGAACGGCGCATCCCGATGGGCATGGGCCGCGACGGGGTGCCGGTCTACCTCAACGCCGACTTCCTCGACGGCAGTCGGGGCGCGCACGTCTCGATCTCCGGCATCTCCGGCGTGGCCACCAAGACCAGCTTCGCCACCTTCCTGCTCTACTCGGTGTTCCGCTCCGGGGTGCTGGGCGGCGACGCGGTCAACGCCAAGGCGCTCATCTTCAACGTCAAGGGCGAGGACCTGCTGTTCCTCGACCACCCCAACACCCGCCTCGACGAGCCCACCCGGGCGGCGTACGCGAAGCTGGGGCTGACCGCCGGCGCGTTCCCCGACGTGCGGGTGTACGCCCCGCCCCGGGTCGGTGACGCGGCCGGCACCCCCGACGTGAGCAGCCGACTCACCGGGGTGGACGCCTTCTACTGGACGTTGAGCGAGTTCTGCGCCGACCGGCTGCTGCCGTACGTCTTCGCCGACGCCGACGACGAGCGCCAGCAGTACACGATGGTGGTCCACTCGGTCACCGCGCACCTGGCCCGCTACGCCCAGCCCGCGGACGGCGGGGTGAGCATCGACGGAGTGCGGCTCGGCTCGTACGGCGACCTGGTCGACCACATCGTCGATGCGCTCAACGACGACGAGACCCGCTCCGACTGGGCGGGCAGCGCGGTCGGTCTGGGCACCGTGAACGCGTTCGCCCGGCGGTTGATCGGCAGCAAGAAGGACCTCGCCCGGCTGATCCGGGGCGACCTGGCCACCCGCCGCCCGCACTCGATCAACACCAGCGAGTCCGCGCAGGTCACCGTCGTCGATCTGCACAACCTGCCGGACCGCGCCCAGCGGTTCGTGGTCGGTGTGACGCTCAAGAGCGAGTTCGAACGCAAGGAGAAGTCGGGCACCGCCAAGCCGCTGCTCTTCGTCGTCCTCGACGAGCTCAACAAGTACGCCCCCCGAGAGGGCTCCTCGCCGATCAAGGAGGTCCTGCTGGACATCGCCGAGCGGGGCCGGTCGCTCGGTGTGATCCTGATCGGCGCCCAGCAGACGGCGAGCGAGGTGGAGCGGCGCATCGTCACCAACTCGGCGATCCGGGTGGTCGGCCGGCTCGACCCCGCCGAGGCGTCCCGCCCGGAGTACGGCTTCCTCCCGCCGGCCCAGCGGCAGCGGGCGTTGCTCGCCAAGCCCGGCACCATGTTCGTCAACCAGCCGGACATCCCGGTGCCGCTCTGCCTGGAGTTCCCGTTCCCGGCCTGGGCGACCCGGGTCTCCGAGGCGGGCCGGGCACCCTCGGAGACGCTGCGCTCGATCACCCAGTCCGCCGACCCGTTCGCCGTGGTGGGCTCCGGCGGCGGCACCGACGACGACATCCCGTTCTAGGGGGCAGCGCAGCCATGAAGATCCTGCACACCTCCGACTGGCACGTGGGCAAGGTGCTCAAGGGGCAGTCCCGGGCCGAGGAGCACAAGGCCGTACTGGCCGGGGTGATCGACATCGCCCGTGCCGAGCAGCCGGATCTGGTGATCGTCGCCGGTGACCTCTACGACACGGCCGCGCCCACCTCGGAGGCGACCCGGCTGGTCACCCGGGCGTTGACGGCGCTGCGCCGCACCGGCGCGGACGTGGTCGCGATCGGTGGCAACCACGACAACGGCCCGGCTCTGGACGCGCTGCGCCCGTGGGCCGATGCCGCCGGCATCACGCTGCGCGGCGGGGTGCGGGAAAACCCGGACGAGCACGTGATCGACGGCACCACCGCCGGTGGCGAGCGGTGGCGGTTGGCCGCGCTGCCGTTCCTCTCCCAGCGGTACGCGGTGCGCGCGCTGGAGATGTACGAGCTGACCGCCGCGGAGACCAACCAGACGTACGCCGACCACCTGGGCCGGGTGTTGGGGCGACTCACCGAGGGTTTCACCGAACCGGACCGGGTGCACCTGGTCACCGCGCACCTGACGGTGACCGGCGCGGCCACCGGCGGCGGTGAGCGTGACGCGCACACGGTGCTCGGTTACGCCGTGCCGGCCACCGTCTTCCCGGCGACCGCGCACTACGTGGCGCTGGGTCACCTGCACCGGGCGCAGCGCGTCGAGGGCCCCTGCCCGGTGCGCTACAGCGGCAGCCCGCTCGCGGTCGACTTCGGCGAGCAGGAGAACGTCCCGTCGGTGACGATGGTCGAGGTGACGGCGAGCACCGCGGCGCGGGTGCGGGAGGTGCCGGTGACCGCGGCGAGCGCGCTGCGGACGGTGCGGGGCACCCTGGCCCAGCTCGCCGAGATCGAGGCGCCGGACGCCTGGCTGCGGGTGTACGTGCGGGAGCAACCCCGTGCCGGCCTGCGCGAGGAGGTCCAGGAGCTGCTCCCCCGGGCGCTGGAGATCCGGATCGACCCGGAGTTGTTGGCCGCGTCGGGCAGCGGCGCGCGCATCGCGCAGCGGTCGGGGCGGTCGCCGCGGGAGTTGTTCGCCGACTACCTGGACAGCCGGGGTCACGCCGACGAGGGTGTCCGAGAACTCTTCGACGAGCTCTTCGAGGAGGTCGATCACTGATGCGTCCGATGCGGTTGGACATGGCCGGGTTCACGGTCTTCCGGGACGAGACCACCGTGGACTTCACCGACGCCGACTTCTTCGCCCTGATCGGCCCGACCGGTTCGGGTAAGTCCACCGTGTTGGACGCCATCTGTTTCGCCCTCTATGGCACCGTGCCCCGCTGGGGTGGCACGCGGGGGCTGGCGAACGCGCTCGCGCCGTCGGCGACCGAGGCCCGGGTGCGGCTGGTCTTCGAGTCCGGTGGCGCCCGGTACGTGGCGACCCGGGTGGTCCGTCGCGACGGCCGGGGCAACGTGAAGACCGCGAACGCCGGGCTGCAGCTGATGCCGGCCGGTTTCGACGTGACCAAACTGGACACCGGCCTGAGCCCGGACGATCTCGGCGAGGTGGTGGCCGGCACCCCCGCCGAGATGGAGCAGGCGGTGCTGGAGGCGGTGGGGCTGCCGTACGAGCAGTTCACCAGCTGTGTGGTGCTGCCGCAGGGGCAGTTCGCGGATTTCCTGCACGCCAAGCCGGCGACCCGGCAGCAGATCCTGGTCAACCTGCTCGGCCTGGGCGTCTACGAGGACGTGCAGAAACGGGCGACGGCACGCGCGGCCCAGGCGGAGGCCCGCCTGGAGGCGGTGGACCAGGTGTTGGCCGGCCTGACCGGCGTGGACGACGAGGCGTTGGCCGAGGCCGACGCCCGGGTCGACCGGATGGCCGAGCTGGCCGCGGCGGTGACCGCGGCGGTGCCGGAGCTGGCGGCGGCCCGGGCCGCGGCGCGGGAGGCCGCGGGGGCGCTGACCGCCCTGGACGACGAGCTGGGGGTGCTGGCCGGGGTGCGGGCGCCGGGCGGGGTGGCCGAGGTGGCGCTCGCGGTGACGGCGGCACGGGCCGAGTCCGAGGCGGCGGCCACCGGCGTGTCGCTGGCCGAGGAGCGGGAGGAGAAGCTGCGCGGCGAGCTGGCCGGCGCCGGGGACGAGAGCGCGCTGCGGCTGCTGCTGCGGGCGTACGACGATCGGGACCGGCTGACCGGTGAGGCCGAGACGGTCCGCGCGGCGGTGCGCGCGGCGGACGAGGAGCACGTTACGGCGGTGGCCGCGCTGGCCGCCGCCCGCGCGGACGCCGAGCGGGCCGACGCCGAGTTGGAGGCGGCCTTCCGGGCACACGAGGAGGCGAAGGCCACCGACCTGGCGGTGAGCCTGCGGGCGCACCTGCATCCGGGCGCGCCCTGCCCGGTGTGCGAGCAGCCGGTGGCCGAGGTGCCGGCGGTGCCGGCGGATTCGGCGGTGGCGGCGGCGACGGCGGCCGGCAAGGCGGCGCGGGCCGCCACCAAGGCCGCGCAGGCGGCGGTGCAGCAGCGGGACGCGGCGGCACGGGACCTGGAGCGGCTGCTGGTGCAGGCCCGCGCCCGGCAGGAGCAGGTGGACGCCCGGCTGGCCGAGCTGGCTGGGCAGCTCTCGGGTGCGGCCGAGCCGGCGGTGCTGCGTCGGGAGTTGGCCGAGCACGCCCGGCTGCGGCGTGCCCTGGAGGAGGCGGCCGCGGCGGTACGCGCCGGCCGGGACACCGCCCGTCGGGCCCGGGGCGGTGTGGACGCCGCCGAGGAGCGTCTGCGGGCGGCGTGGCGGGGCTTCGACACCACGCGTGACGGGTTGGCCCGGTTCGGTCCACCCGCGACGGACCGGGACGACGTGGCCGCCGCGTGGTCGGCGTTGACCGGCTGGGCGGCGGCCGAGGCGGAGCGCCGCCGTGCCGACCGGGCGGTTCGGGCGGCGGCCGTCGCCGAGGCCGAGGTGGCTGCCGACACGGTGCAGCGGCACATCGCGGGCATCTTCGCGGCGGCGGACGTGCCGGTCGGCGACGATCCCGTGCACGCCGCGACGGTGGCCGTGGAGCGGGCCGAGGCGGACCGGCGCCTGCTGCGGGAGCGCCGCGAGCAGGCCGGGACGCTGCGCGAACAGCGCGCCGGTCATGAGCGCGAGGCGCAGGTCGCCCGCGCGCTCGCCGGGCACCTGCGGGCCAACAACTTCGAGCGGTGGCTGCTGGCCGAGGCGCTGGACCTGCTGGTCGACGGGGCGTCGGGGATCCTGCGGGAGCTCTCTGCCGGGCAGTACGAGCTGGTGCACGACAAGGGCGAGTTCTTCGTCGTCGACCACCATGACGCGGGGCTGCGGCGGGGGGTGCGCACCCTCTCTGGTGGCGAGACGTTCCAGGCGTCGTTGGCGTTGGCGCTGGCGCTTTCCGAACAGCTGGCCGGCATGTCGACGACGGCCGCGAGCCTGGAGTCGATCGTCCTGGACGAGGGTTTCGGCACGTTGGACGCCGCCACGCTGGACACGGTGGCGGCCACCCTGGAAAACCTGGCCGCGCGCGGTGACCGGATGGTCGGTGTGGTCACCCACGTGTCCGCGCTGGCCGAACGGATCCCGGTCCGCTTCGAGGTGCGCAAGGACGCCCGGTCGGCGCGGATCGAACGGACCGGCCGGTGAGCGCGAGGAGTGCAGCGCAGCGGAGCCCCGCAGTCGCGAACGAGGGGCCAGCCCGGTGAGTGACGCCGCGTTCTTCGTCGACTCGTGGGATCCGGCGTACGGGGCGTCGTTCGAGGCGTCCGCCGCCGGCCCGGCCGCGCCGAGCAGTGCGCAGGTCGACGCGGACGTGGAGCTGCCCGCGGTGGACTGGCGGGCGATCGGGGTACGCCCCGGGGTGCGGGCGCCCGACGTGGTGTTGCTGGTCGACGGTGTCCGCCGGATCGACGCGAGCATCTGGACGGCCGAGGCCGACGGTGGGTCGTTCCCCGGGCTGGCCGCCTCGTACGCGGCCGGGGTGGTGCGCTGTGACCTGGGGCGGGGTGCCGCGCAGTTGGCGGGTACCCGGGTCGCTCGGGGGTTGTTCACGGCGAGCCCGTCGGCACAGGACGTGGTGGCGGGTGCGGTCCGTTATCCGGTGCACCGGGTGGGCGGGACGGGCGAGTTGGCGAAGTTGCCGGCGGCCGTGCAGGGCCCGCTGACCGCCCTCGAGGTGGCGGTGTCGGACGCCGCGCGGGTCGACGGTGACCTGCTGGTGGTGGACGGGCCGCTGCGCAGTCGCCGGCAGTTGCCCCGCACGCTCGGCTACATCAAGACCCAGCACAGCCAGTATCTCGACGCCCGGTTGACGGCCGTCGTCACGGGTCTGGCGTCGGGTGAGCGTTCGCCGGTGTTCCGGCTGGGCACGGCCTGGGGTGGCTGGTCGTGGTATCTGCGGTTGCCGGTGGCCGTCGGTGCGCCGTGGGCGGGCATCGTGCGGGTGGAGTGTTCCGCGGAGCTGCCCGTCGAGTCGGCGATCGAGTTGGCCGACCTGTCGCTGGTCACCCTGCCCCGCTTCGCGTCGACGCCGTACAAGGATCCGCGGGCGCCACAGAATCTGATCCCGATCGCCGGTCTGGAGCGCCGACTGCGTGCCCTGCTCGGTGACTCCCGGCTGCTGCATCGCGCGCTGACCACCGCCGCCCGCGCCGCGGCCCGTTGAGCACGGACACCGGTCGTCGTGGGCCGTAAGCGGGCGGGCGACCGGGTGGTCGAGCAGGTCGACACCGGTTTGGCGGAGCTGGTGCCGTCACCGGACCGGGCCGGCTCGTGGACGTTGCTGCTGGACGGCGCGCCGCAGTCGCACGTCGACCTGACCGATCCCACCCATCTGGAATTCGAGTACGTGCGGCGGCTGGCCGCGGCGGTGGACCTGGTGGCACCGGCCGGTGAGCCGTTGCGGGTGCTGCACCTCGGCGGCGGGGCGTTGACGCTGCCGAGGTACGTGTCGGCGACCCGGCCCGGCTCCACCCAGCGGGTGTCCGAGGTGGACGGTGCGCTGGTGGAGCTGGTCCGTCGGGCGCTGCCCTGGCCGGCGGACCCGCGGCTGCGGGTGCGGGTCGAGGACGCCCGTACCGTGCTGGCCGCCACCCGCGACGCCAGCTACGACGTGGTGGTCGCCGACGTCTTCGCCGGTGCCCGCACCCCGGCCCACCTCACGTCGGTGGAGTACGCGGCGGAGGTGGCCCGGGTGCTCCGCCCGGCGGGCTGGTATCTGGCGAACCTGGCCGACGGTCCGCCGCTGCGGCACGCCCGCGGGCAGGTCGCCACGGTCCGTTCGGTTCTGCCGCAGGCGTGTCTCGTCGGGGACGCGGCGGTGCTGCGGGGCCGCCGGTACGGCAACCTGGTGCTGGTCGCGGGGCGTACGACGCCTCCGGTGCCGGCGTTGACCCGGCGGGCCGCCGGCGACTGGTTTCCCGGGCGGGTGGTCGCCGGCGACGAGCTGGACCGGTTCGCCGGTGGCGCGGCGGTGGTGCGTGACGCGGACGCCACCGGCTCGGATCCGCCG
Organism: Micromonospora sp. WMMD710; assembly: GCF_029626045.1. Classification (NCBI taxonomy): domain Bacteria; kingdom Bacillati; phylum Actinomycetota; class Actinomycetes; order Micromonosporales; family Micromonosporaceae; genus Micromonospora; species Micromonospora sp. WMMD710. Next base: position 3,387,248 of record NZ_JARUBD010000001.1, read on the forward strand.
CCGCCGGGCCTGTTCTCCGTGCGCCGCTGACCGCCGGCCAGAACTTTTTTCGCGGTTCGTTGATCCGCTCGGGGCGGCGCTGCGTACCACCGGGCGGCCCACCTCGTGGGCCGGCGTTGGTCACGGACATCCCGGAGGTCTGCATGCATGCGGTGGCGGCCGGTTGGCATGGCGACGCGGTACGCGCTGACTGGATGTCCGCGCGGTCGTCGTCGCGGCCGACGTCGTCTGCCCGAGGGGTCGACGCCCGCGCGACGGCTCGCCAGAATGGTCCGGTGACGCCGCGACCGGCGCCCGGGCGCCATCAGGCGACGTCAACCGAGGCGAGCCACTCCGACCAGTTGATCCGCCTGCTCTACGCGGAGCACGCCGGTCCGTTGCTGATGTTCGTCATGCGCCTCACCGGGGGGGACCGGCAGCGCGCGGAGGACATCGTGCAGGAGACGCTGCTGCGGGCCTGGCGCAACGCGCATCGCCTCGGTGCGCAGGGGCAGGGGTCGTTGCGGCCGTGGCTGGTCACGGTGGCCCGCCGCATCGCCATCGACGAGCACCGCAGTCAGGAGGCCCGGCCGCCGGAGACGTACGACCGGGACCTGACCGCGTTCGCCGAGGCGGACAGCACCGACCGGGTGCTGCGCACCATGACGGTGGCGGACGCGCTGCGTACGCTGAGTCAGTCGCATCGGGAAATCCTGGTGGCGACGTACTTCCGGGGGCGGACGGTCCCCGAGGCCGCCGAGGAGTTGGGGCTTCCTCTCGGCACCGCGAAGTCGCGGGTCTACTACGCGCTGCGCGCGCTGCGCACGGCTCTGCAGGAGCGGGGGGTGACAGAATGAGCCGGCCAGAGCACATGGACGTCGCCGCGTACGCGCTCGGCGTGCTCGACGAGCAGGACACCGAGCGGTTCGAGGAGCATCTCGCCGCGTGCTGGGCGTGCGCGGCCGAGTTGGAGACGATGGTGCCGGTGGTGGGGCTGCTCTCCGACATCGACGGCGAGACGATGATGGCGCTGGAGCAGACCGCGACGGACCCGGCGCTGCTGGATCGGACGCTGGGCGCGGTCCGCGCCGACCGCCGGCGTACCCGGTTTCGTCAGCTGCTCGCCACCGCCGCGGCGGTGGTGGTGTTCGGCGGGTTGACCGGGTACGGCTTCGTCAACGTGGCCGGCGACGACACGCCGGGGGTGATCGCCGAGCCGACGTCGACCGCAGCGGTCAACGACCCGCCGACGAGCGTGCCGACGGCGCCGCCGAGCGGCCCGGGTGTGGGCGGCACCGAGGAGGAGGGTGACCAGGTCGACGCGACCGACCCGACCACGGGCGTGCAGACGACCATGTTCCTGGTGAAGCGGGAGTACGGCACCCGGATCAATTTCAGTCTGCGAAAGTTGCCCGGCCCGCGCATCTGCCGCCTCGTGGTGGTACGGAAGAACGCCGAGACCGAGGTGATTTCGACGTGGTCGGTGCCGGAGGACGGTTACGGCACGAACACCCGGCCGCAGGGTCTTGAGTTGAGCGCTTCGACGTCGGCGGTGGCGACCGACATCAAGCAGATCCAGGTGCAGTCGGTGGACGCGAACGGGGTGGCGAGTCCGCTGGTCACGGTGCCTCTGTAGGGGTTGCCTGCCGCGTCGGCACCGGTCATTGTCACAATGACTGGTGCCGATTTGTTGTGGTGCGGCAAAGAGGGCGCGTCGGGCCATACGCAGGGCGACCCCGATCGGTTCAATCAATAGAAGTGAAATTGACCACTGTTACTACTTCAACCTTGACAGCCCGCTCTCCGTACCTATGGGTGAACTGCCAAGTATGAGGAGGGCACGTGGCACAGATGAAGCGGACCGTCATCGTCGCGAGCGCGATGGTCGCACTAACGGCCTGCGCTCCCGCGGGTTACGACGGGGCGAACTCGAGCGCGGCTGAGCCGGTCGCCGTCGCCGCGGCCGAACCCACCGCGACGGCTGAACCCGAGGCGTCGGCATCCGCGGAGGCGCCGGCCGCCGACGCGCCGCCCGCGAACGTCGACCTGACCGAGCAGTTGATCGGCAAGAATGTCGCCCGGATGGGCAAGGTGGTCACCGACCAGGACGGCTGGATCCTGTACCGCTTCGACAAGGACACCGCCGACCCGCCGGCGTCGAACTGCGTCGACAAGTGCGCCGAGGTGTGGCCCCCCGCGCTGACCGACGGCAACCCGCAGCTCACCGGCGTCTCCGACGACAAGGTCGGCAGCGTGACCCGGCAGGACGGCACCCGCCAGCTCACCGTCGGCGGCTGGCCGGTGTACCGCTACATCGGCGACAAGAAGCCCGGCCAGTGGAAGGGCCAGGCCGTCGGCGGCACCTGGTTCGTCGTCCAGCCGGACGGCAAGAAGAACCTGAGCTGCCTGCCCACCAGCACCCCGAAGGCCGTCGCCCCGCCGGCGGACAGCGACTCGAGTAACGCCGGAGGCTCGGGCTACTCGTACTGAGCCAGCAGGACGCGGTGGTCGGTCGCAGCCGGGGAGGGCGCGGCCGGCCACCGTCGTGCGCGGGACGTCGGCATACCGGTGGTGCCGACGTCCCGCCCCGCCCGTGGCAGAGTGGCGGGGTGACCGAGACCGGACCCGCCGCGACCAGGGTGCTGCACCCACCGGTCGGCTACCGGCTGGCCGCGTCGGTCCGCGCGCTCACCTTCAGCCCGTACGACCCGTGTGCCCGGGTGGCGGCCGGCACGTTCTGGTGGGCCAGCCGCACCCCGGACGGTCCGGCCACGCTCGCGCTGCGGCCCGCCGGCGGCGAGGTGCTCGCGGAGGGCTACGGGCCCGGCGCCGAGCACGTCCTCGCCCGCGCCGACGCGATCGCGGGGCTGCGCGACGACCTGACCGGCTTCACCGAGCTGGCCGCGGCGCACCCGCTGGTCGCCCGGCTGGCCCGGGAGCACCGGGGGCTACGGATGCCCGCCACCGGGCAGGTCTTCCCCCGACTGCTGCGCGCGGTCTTCGAGCAGAAGGTCACCGGCAAGGAGGCCTACCGGGCGTACGCGGCGACCGTGCGGCACTTCCGCGAGCCGGCACCCGGCCCGCTTCAGCCGCTGCTGCTGCCGCCCGAGGCCGCGGCGGTGGCCGCGACCCCGTACTGGGTGTTCCACCCGTTCGGGGTGGAGCAGCGGCGAGCCGACACGCTCCGTCGCGCCGCGGCGCTCGCCGACCGCCTGGAGCGCTGCGCCGACGCCACCGAGGCCACCCGCCGGCTGACCGCCATCCCCGGCATCGGCCCGTGGACGGCCGCCGAGGTGGTCCGGATCGCGTACGGGGATCCGGACGCGGTCAGCGTCGGCGACTATCACATCCCGAACACGGTGGCCTGGGCACTCGCCGGCGAACCGAGGGGCGACGACGCCCGGATGGTGGCCCTGCTGGAGCCGTTCCGGGGTCACCGGGGCCGGGTGTGCCTGCTGCTGGCCGCCGCCGGCATCCAGGCGCCGAAGTACGGCCCGCGCGCCCCGATCCGCTCGTTCGCCCGCTTCTGACCCGGGCGGCGCGGTCAGCGGCCGGCGCAGAGCCGACGCAGGGTGCGACCGAGCCACCACGCGTACCCGTGCTGCACGGCCCGGACCGCCGGGCCTCCGGCGCGGGTCAACCAGCGGTCCGGACGGCTGAACGCGCGTACCTCGAACCAGACCGCGCCGACGTCGTCGCGGCCAACCTCGAACGCCTCCTCGCCCCGCTCCGGGTGCCCGGGCAGGGTGCCGTAGCCGAAGCCGGCCAGCACGGGTGAATCCTCGCTCCAGACCACCCGGCACGGCCCCCAGACGCGGGCCGGGCCGACACCGAGGCCGGACGCCACCAGCACCCCCGCGGTGGCGCGCGGGGCATCGGTGCGGATCCGGACGCCGGCGGCGCGGTGCAGCCGCCAGCTCAGCAGCGCCTCCGCCGCGGTCTCGAAGCAGCCGGCCGGCAGCGGGTACCGGTGGCGCAGGTGGTGGTATCCGGCGGGCAGCGGACCATGCCGGGTCGACCCCACTTCCGGGTACGTCAGCTCGGCCACCGCTCCCCCTCGCCGTCGTGCGGACACCGGCCAGGGTACGGCCGGCGCGGACGGCCCGCCCGCGGATGCGGTGGGCGGCTGTGGTGTGCTGCCTCGATGAGCGTCGAGGCGAGCATCGTCCCGGCCGGTGTCGCGGACGCCGGCGAGATCCTCACCGTGCAGCGCGCCGCGTACCTGACCGAGGCGCAGAACTACACCGATCCGTTCCTGCCGCCGTTGACCGAGACGCTGGCCGAGGTGGTGGCGGCGTTGGCCGGCCCGACCATCGTGCTCGCCGCTCGGTTGGGTCACCGTCTGGTCGGCTCGGTACGGGCCGAACTGGACGGGGACACCGCGCGCGTCGGTCGCCTCTCGGTCGCACCGGACCAGCAGGGGCGGGGCGTCGGGGGTCGGCTGCTCGCCGCGATCGAGGCGGCCTGCGTCGGCCGGGCCGCCCGGTTCACCCTGTTCACGGGGGCGGACAGCGCGCCGAACCTGCGGCTGTACGAGCGGCACGGCTACCGGATCGTGGCGTACCGGCCGGACCCGAACGGCATCCGGTTGGCCGTGCTGGAGAAGCCTGCGGTCAGCCCTGCTCGCACCGACGTCTGAGCCCGTCGGCCTCCATCCGCAGGTAGCGGCGGAACAGTTCGCCGTACAGCCAACCGATCGGCCCGGCCAACGGCCCGGACTGGGTCATCGCCAGCTCGACGCGGGTCCGTCCATCGGGCAGCGGCAGCAGCCGGTGCTCCGCCGTGGTCCGCACGCCGGGGGTCTCTGAGGCCCAGGTGAACGTCCGGCCCTCGGTCAGCTCGGTGACCCGCCACACCGCCGGCCGCAGCTTGGGCTGGGTCAGGCGTGCGGTCGCGCCGACGGCGAGCGGCCCCGACTCGCCCCGCTCCGCCCGGGACATCGAGGCCGTCCAGTCCGGCCAGCGCTCCACGTCGACCAGCACCGCCCAGACCCGCTCGGCGTCGGCGGCGATCTCGGTATCGGCATCGAACCGCATGGTGTCCCCTCCCCCGTGGTGGTGGCCCCCGAACGGCGCCGCCGTGGGTGCAGACGAGGCCGCCGGGAGCAGTGTGACACCGGCGTTCAACACCGCCGCCGTCGAAGCTCCTGAGTGGACGTGGGTCAGGCGGCCTCGTGCAGGTCGGCCAGGCTGAGCGGGGTACGCCGACGCAGCAGCTCCTCCAGCTCCGGCACCGAACCGACCTCACCGAGCACGTTGCGGCCACCGCCGAACCGCTCGGGGTAACGGCGGGTCAGCCGGTAGCGGTAGCGGCCCCGGATCAGCTCGACGCTCACCCGCCACCGCCCGCAGCAGTCACAAGCCCACTCGGACACCTCGCGAAAGTAGCTCTGACCTGCGGTTATTCGATTCGCCCGGCGGGGACGAGCGGCACGCGGGCGGACACGACGCCCCCGCACCCACGGTGATCTGCCTCACGACTGTCGGTGCCGTCTGGTTGACTGGTCGGCGTGGACCTGCCGATCAACCCACCGGTCGAGCCGATGCTGGCCAAGAGCGTCGCCAAGCTGCCCACCACGCCCGGGGTGACCTATGAGCCCAAGTGGGACGGGTTCCGGTGCATCGTGTTCCGCGACGGCGACGAGGTCGAGCTGGCCAGCCGGGGCGGCAAGTCGATGACCCGATACTTCCCCGAGGTGGTCGAGCAGGCGCTGCGGCAGTTGCCGGAGCGGTGCGCGGTCGACGGCGAGTTGATCGTGATCCGACGGGACGGCCCGGACGGCCAGCCCCGGCTCGATTTCGAGCTGCTGGCCCAGCGCATCCACCCGGCGGCGTCCCGGGTGACGATGCTGGCCGAGACCACCCCGGCCGACTTCGTCGCGTTCGACCTGCTGGCCATCGGCGACGAGGCGCTGCTCGACCAGCCGTACCCCCGCCGCCGGGAGCGTCTGGTCGAGGCCCTGGCCGGGGTGCGCCCGCCGGTGCACGTCACCCAGGTCACCACCGATGCCGAGACCGCGCGCCGCTGGTTCGACGTCTTCGAGGGCGCCGGCCTGGACGGCTTGATCGTCAAGCCGGCCGATCTGCCGTACGAGCCGGGCAAGCGGCTGATGTTCAAGGTCAAGCACGCCCGCACCGCCGACGTCGTGGTCGCGGGTTTCCGCTGGCACAAGTCCGGTCCGGTGGTCGGCTCGCTGCTGCTCGGCCTGTACGACGACGCCGGGGTGCTGCACCACGTGGGAGTGAGCGCGTCGTTCAGCATGGCCCGCCGCGCCGAGTTGCTCGACGAGTTGGCCCCCTACCGGGACACCGGCGGCGAGCACCCGTGGGTGCACGGCGACCACGAGCGCGGCCAGCGCATTCCGGGCGGGGTCAGCCGGTGGACCGGCACGAAGAACCTGGAATGGGAGCCGGTGCGCCCGGAGCTGGTGGTCGAGGTCGGCTACGACGCGATGGAGGGCGAACGGTTCCGGCACACCGCCCAGTTCGTCCGGTGGCGGCCGGACCGCGATCCCCGCTCGTGCCGCTACGACCAGCTTGACCGCCCGATCCGCTTCGACGTGGATCAGGTGCTGCGCGGCGATCCGGCGGCCACCGTGGACCGGGCCGCCACCGGCTCGGCGTAGCCTGGCCGTCGACTCGACCCCGGAGGACCACGTGATCCGTCGCCGTCTGGCCGCCCTCACCGTCGCGGCGCTGCTCACCGCCGGCTGCACCCTGCCGGCGTTCGCGCCACGCACCGACGTGGAGGGTGCGGCTGCGCCGACCGGCAGCGCGCCGACGTGGCGGGCCTGCCCGGAGGTCGCCGAGGATCTGGTCGGGCGGGGCGCACCGGACATGCGGTACGAGTGTGCCCGGATCGCGGTGCCCCGCGACTGGGGCACCGGTGGCGGGGCGACCGCCGGCCCGGGTGCCGGGCAGACCTTCGAGATCGCCCTGCTGCGGGCCCGGTCCACCAAGCAGCGCGACCGGATCGGCTCGCTGGTGGTCAACCCGGGCGGCCCCGGCGGCTCCGGCGTCGACACCGCCGTCTACCTGTCCTTTGGGACCCAGTTCGGTGGGCTGCCCAGCTCGGTCACCGAGCGTTTCGACATCGTCGGCTTCGACCCGCGCGGGGTGTCCCGGTCCAGCCCGGTCAAGTGCATCTCGGACGCCGACCTGGACACCAACTTCGGCTACGACCCTGATCCGGCCAGCCAGGCGGCGTTCGACGGCTTCGTCGGCCTGAGCCAGCGGATCGGGCGTGGCTGCGGCGACCGGTACGGCGACCAGTTGCCGCTGTACGGCAGCGAGCAGGCCGCCCGCGACATGGACGCCGTGCGGGCGGCGGTGGGTGACGACAAGTTGACCTACCTGGGTTACTCGTACGGGACCCTGCTGGGCGCCATCTACGCCCAGCTCTACCCGCAGCGGGTGCGGGCGTTGGTGCTCGACGGCGCGGTCGACCCGCAGCAGCGGCTGGTGGCCGGGTCGGAGAGCCAGGCCCGGGGCTTCGAGCGGGCCTTCGACAACTTCGCCCGCTGGTGCACGGCGAACGCCGGCCGCTGCCCGATCGCCCCGGACGCACGCGCCGCGGTCACCTCCGCCATCGACAAGGCCAAGGTCTCACCGGTACGCGGTGCCGACGGTCGGGAGGCCACCGCCGGCTGGGTCTTCTACGCGGTCATCTCGTCGCTCTACACCGAGTCCGGCTGGCAGGAGTTGGCCCAGGCGATCGACCGGCTGGCCGAGGGTGATCCGAAGGACGTGTTCCGGCTCGCCGACTCGTACGCCGGCCGGGAGTCCGACGGGCACTACTCGAACCTGTTCGACGCCAACCTGGCCATCAACTGCGCCGACGAGACGGAGAAGCCGAGCCGGGAGCAGATCCGCCAGTTGCAGTCCCAGTGGCGCACGAAGTATCCGCTGTTCGGTCCGGCGCTCGCGGTCGGCATGTTGAGCTGCGTCGAGTGGCCGGGTGGACAGGACCCGTACCCGACCGGCCGGGCCGGCGGCGCGCCGCCGATCGTGGTGGTCGGCACCACCGGCGACCCGGCGACGCCGTACGAGCAGACCGGCCGCCTCGCCTCGATGCTCGGCGTTGGCCGGGTGCTCACCTGGGAGGGCGAGGGGCACACCGCCTACCCGCAGACGTCCTGCGTCACCGATGCCGTCGACGCCTACCTGCTCGATCTCACCGTGCCACGGGAAGGCCTGCGCTGCCCGGCCAGGTGAGGGCTGTGTCAGGCTGACCGGCATGAGCGACATGATCTTCCGGGAGGCGGTCCGCGCGGACCTGTCCGCCGTCATCGCCCTGCTCGCCGACGACGTCCTGGGCAAGGCTCGTGACTTCACCCAGGTCGACGAGGCGTACGAACGGGCGTTCGCCGACATCAGCGCCGACCCGCGGAACTTCCTGATCGTCGCCGAGCAGGGCGGCGACCTGGTCGGATGTCTACAGGTCACCTATATCCCGGGGCTCGGCCGGCACGGCGCCGAACGCGCCCTGGTCGAGTCGGTCCGGGTCCGCTCCGACCGGCGGGGTCAGGGGCTCGGCCGGGAGCTGATGGCCTGGGTCATCGACCAGGCCCGGCAACGGGGCTGCGCTCTGGTCCAGCTCACCACGGACAAGTCCCGCACCGACGCGCACCGCTTCTACCTGAGCCTCGGCTTCGTCGCGAGCCACGAGGGCATGAAGCTCCCGCTCTGACCCGCCCGAGACGCCAGGCCGCCCGACTACGCCGGCAGGCGGTAGCGCCGGCAGGGCGGCTGCCCTCGACAGGTGGTCGGCTGCTCGGGTCCCAGGTCGCCACTGGACGCGTGTCGAGCTGCCCCAGATCTGGGGCGCGGCGAACCACGCCAACGACTCGCGCGAGCCGCCCGCGCCAACCGTCGACACGGACACCCGCCCACGCCAACCGCTGACACAGACACCCGCTCACGCCAACTGCGCGGCCCATATCTGGGGCAGCTCGACAGGAGGCGAACGGACCTAGTCGTCCTCTCTGACCGAGTCCACCGCCCACCGGTCCACCGCCCACCGCCCACCGGCCCACCGCCCCACCGCCCCACCGGCCCACCGGACCACCGGCCCACCGGCCCACCGGCCCGCAGCCCCACCGGCCCACCGGCCCGCAGCCCCACCGGCCCGCGGCCCGCAGCCGACTCCCAGCGAGGCAGACGGCGGGCACCGCTCAGCCGTCGACCAGGCTGCCGTCGCGCAGGACGAGGACCCGGTCGGCGAGGTCGATCAGGGCCGGGTCGTGCGTGGCGACCAGGGCCGTCATCCCTCGGGCGTGCACCACCGCGCGCAGCAGATCCATGATGGACCGACCGGTCTCCGAGTCGAGCTGGCCGGTGGGCTCGTCGGCAATGAGCAGGTCCGGTTCGTTGGCGAGCGCGCGGGCTACGGCGACCCGCTGCTGCTGACCGCCGGAGAGCTCGTACGGGCGCTGGGCCGCGTGCCCACCGAGGCCCACCAGCTCGAGCAGCACCGCGACGCGCTCCTCCCGCTCGGCGGCCGGCACCTGCGCCAACCGTAGCGGCACACCCACGTTCTCGGCGGCGGAGAGGATCGGCACCAGCCCGAAGGTCTGGAACACGAACCCGACGGTGCCCCGACGCAGCCGCAGCAGCTCGGCCTCCCCGGCCGAGGTCACATCGTGCCCGGCCACCACCACCTGGCCGCTGTCCGGTCGGTCCAGCCCGCCGATGAGGTTCAGCAAAGTGGTCTTGCCGGCCCCGGAGCGGCCCCGGACGGCGACCAACTCGCCGCGGGTGGCGGTGAAGGAGACGTCCCGCACCGCCTGCACGGCGTGCTCACCACGGCCGAAGGTACGGCTCACCCCGCTGACCCGGACCACCTCGGCGGGAGGCACGCCCGGCCCACCGCCCGTCGACGCCGCTCCCGCGACTGCCATGTCCTGAAAGCTCACGCCCGTGCCTCCCGCTCGTCCGAGACCCGCTCACCGGGCCGTACCTGCACATGGTCGGGCTCCAGATCGAGCCGGACCCGCTCCTTCAGCGACAGCGCGTCGACGAACGCGGCCGGTAGCTGCATCCGACCGCTACGGTCCAGCACCGCGTACTCCTCGCTGACCAGTTCGGTGTTGCCGTCCACGCCGACGCGCGCGGTCCGACGTACCTCGGAGGCGGTCCGACCGTCGCGGATCGCGACGGTCCGGCGGACCTGGGTGGCGACGGCGTGGTCGTGGGTGACGACCACGATGGTCACGCCCAGCTCGGCGTTGATGGTGCGCAGCGCCCCGAAGACCTCCGCGCCGGTGGCCTCGTCCAGCTCACCGGTCGGCTCGTCGGCGAAGAGCACCTCCGGGTCGTTGGCCACCGCCACCGCCACCGCGACCCGCTGCTGCTCGCCGCCGCTGAGCTGACCGGGCCGCCGGTCCGCGCCGTAGCCCACGCCGACCAGGTCGAGCAGTTCCCGCGCCCGTTCCCGGCGGGCCCGCCCCGAGCGCGTGCCGGCCAACTGCATCGGCAGTTCGACGTTCTCCACCGCGGTGAGGTACGGCAGCAGGTTACGGCCGGTCTGCTGCCAGACGAACCCGACCAGCTGCCGCCGGTAGCTCAACCGACGCTTCGCGGAGAGCGAGAGCAGGTCGTAGTCGGCCACCCGGGCGATGCCGGCGGTCGGCGTGTCCAGGCCGGAAAGGATGTTGAGCAGGGTCGACTTGCCCGAACCGGACGCGCCGACGATCGCCACCAGCTCGCCCCGGTCGATGACCAGGTCGAGCCCCTGGAGGGCGACCACCTCCACCCCCTCGGTCTTGAAGATGCGCACCAAGCCGTCACAGACGATGTGTCCCCGCAGGCGGTCCTGCCCGCCGGCCCGCTCGGCGGCGCGTTGCGCGGCCCGCTGCTGCAGGGACGCCAGGTCGGGCACCAGGGCACTCTGGGCGGTTGCGGTCATCTCAGCTCTCCTCTCCGAGCCGGAGCACCTCACCGAGGCGCAACCGGCGGTTGTTCAACGCCTCGACGGCAATCGCGAAGCCGAGGGCGATCGCCCCGAGCGCGACCACCGCGACAACCAGGCCGGGTTCGAACTCCACCCGGACCGGCACTCCGCCAGTGAACGCGCTCAGACCGAGCACCGGATTGAGCACCAGCGGCAACACCGCGCCGACCAACGCCCCGGTCAGCACCGACACCCCGACCAGCGGAGTCAGCTCAACCACCAGCAACCCCCGCCACTGCCGACGGGACAACCCAAGAGTGCGCAACCGGGACAGCACCTGACCCCGAGCCCGCGCACCAGCCAACACAGTGAACGCGATGGCCAGCAGACCGAGGACCGTGCCGCCGGCCGCACCGCCCACGAACCCGAACACGAGGACGCCGTTCGCGCCACCGTCGGCGAGCTGGTGCCGTACGCCCGCTCGGGTGTCGACGGTGACTCCGAGTGGCCGTGCCTGACCGGTGACCGCGCCCTGCTGCTGGAAGCGCAGCTGACCCTGGTCACCGGCCTGCTGCAGCACCTGCGCGTCGAGGCGGTCGCCGGCGACGAGCAGGCTGGTCGGCACCGGCGTCGTGGTCCGCGGCGGCAGCGCCTGCCAGGGCAGGATGACGAATCGGCCGGTGTCCGCCGGCAGCAGCGGGAAGCCGTCCTGCGCGCCGGCCACCCGGAACTCGTACCGCTGGCCCTGTACCGCGACGAACGCCGACTCCCGCAGCCCTGCCCGCGCCAGGTCGGCGGCGACGGCCGGCGACACGATCGCGGGCAGCGTCCCCGGTCCGGCCTGGGCCCTGCGCAGCGCGTCCGGCACCGTCACGTCCACCCCGGACTCGGTCGTCACCCGGGCCAGACCGGGACCGTCGACCAGCAACACCATGGTCTGGCCGATCCGCGCGTCGGTGCCCAGCTCGTCGCTGGCCAGCCGCTGGTCGCGCTCGATCAGCACCGGCGTGGCGGCCTGGACGCCGGGCAGACCGGTCAGCGCGTCGACCGTGTCCGGGGCGAAGCGTTCGCCTCGGATCAGCGCATCAGCGGGGATGACGTGTTCGGCGGCCCGACCTCGGCTCGCGTCAACGCCGGCGGCGACGATCGCGCAGAAGGCCGCCGTGCCGATCGCCAGCACCACGACGACCAGCGGCGCGGCGACCGTCGAGCGACCGGCCCGCGCGGTGCCGAGGAAGGTCACGCTGCCGCGGGTCCGCGCGGCGAGCCGACTGACCAGCAACAAGGGCCAGGGGTACGCGCGCAGCGCGAGCACCGCCGCGGCGACCGCGAGCAGCACCGGCACCGACACGAGCAGCGGGTCGACCTCGCCGAGGGTGAGCCCGCGCCGGCGCAGCAGCACGGCGGCGAGCCCGGCCAGCAGCAGGAGGAAGACCTCGACGGTCAGCCGGCGGGTCGACGGACGTACCCGGATCAGGTCGTGACGGGCCACGCCGACGCTCTGTACCGCCAGCGTCGCCAGCGGCAGCGCGAGGATGACCAGCACGGTCGCCGCAGTGGCGTACGGCGCGGTGGGGTCGGGCGTACCGGGGAACAGGGTGCCCAGCCACCAGCCCAGCACCGCCGCGACCGGCACCACCAGCAGTGATTCGGCGAGGCTGCGGCGCGCGCTGGCGGTGGCCGCGCCACCACGGGCCCGGATCAGCGCGAATTCCGAGCGACGTCGGCGGGTGAACAGGGTCGCCGCGAGGACGATCAGCCCGGCCAGGGTGGCCAGGACGCCCGCCCCGACCACCGCGAGCAGGGTTCGTGCGGAGTTCACCTGGGCGGCGAACGCGCGCAGTGGGATGTCGACGGCCTGGGTCAGCGTGAGACCGGGCGGAACGTGGCGCTGCAACTGCTGCAGGCTCTCGATCGTCTGGTCGAGCTGGCGCGCGTCGATCCGGTCCACGCCGAGCCGGTAGCGCCACTGCATACGTACCGGCCAACCTTCGGCGGCCCGCTTGTCGAGGATCACCGGGGCGACCACGCCAACGGCGGTGTAGGGCTCGCCGTCATCCGGGTCGGCGAGCTGAAGGACCTGCGGCAGCCCGCCCCAGGCGCCGCTCGCACGATCGAGGGGTCGGAACAGCCCGACCACCACAATGGGTGCCGGATCGACGAGGACGCCGCCGGCAGCGGGCTTACCGATGCTCAGCTGGCTCCCGACGTGCAGGTTCAGCCTGCGCGCCACGTCCGCGTCGAGAGCCAGCTCGATGGGTCGGCCGACGACGAAGGTCTCGTTCGGCCAGGCGCCCTCGACGAGGGTGCTCTCCTGCTGGATGCCGGGCATGGCGCGCAGACCGAGGTCGACAAGCAGGTTGTTGGCCTTCAGGTCGGGGCCGACCAGCCGGCCGGGTGCGGTCTCCACGCTGTACCACCGTTCGGTGACGGCGGACCGGACGCGCGGTGGCATCTCCTCGACCAGGCTGTCGAACTGTTCCCGGGCACCGGGCATGACCGGCCCAGCAGCGGTGTCTACCTCCCCGGTGGAGTAGTTGAGGTCCCGGCGGAGGGGCAGCTCGCTGTTGAGCTGCGCCCGCAGACCCTCCTCGGCAAACCGGTTGACCAGTCGGGGCACCCCACTGACCAGCAGCGTGACCACCAGGGTCAACACCGCTAGGAGCAGGAACTGCCCGCCGTGCGCCCGGACCCGCCGGACGGCCGCGCCGACGCTCATCTCAGCTCTCCTCTCCGAGCCGAAGCACCTCACCGAGGCGCAACCGGCGGCTGTTCAACGCCTCGACGGCGACCGCGAAGCCAAGAGCAACCGCCCCCAGCGCGACCACCGCGGCAACCAAGCCAGGCTCGAACTCCACCCGGACCGGCACGCCACCGGTGAACGCGGCCAGCCCGAGCACCGGATTGAGCACCAGCGGCAACACCGCGCCGACCAGTGCTCCGGTCAGCACCGACACCCCGACCAGCGGGGTCAGCTCAACCACCAGCAACCCCCGCCACTGCCGACGAGACAGCCCAAGAGTGCGCAACCGGGACAGCACCTGACCCCGAGCCCGCGCACCAGACAACACACTGAACGCGATGGCCAACAGACCGAGCACAACCCCACCCGCAGCACCACCCACGAAACCGAACACCAGGACACCGTTCGCGCCGCCGTCGGCGAACTGGTGCCGGACACCCACCCGGGTATCGACGGTCACCCCGAGCGGCCGACCCGGCCCCGTCACCGCACCGCTGCGTTGGAACCGGCTCTGCCCTTCGTCCCCGACCCTGCGCAACACCTCCGCGTCGAGCCGGTTCCCGGCCACCAGCAGGCCGGTCGGCACCGGCTTCGTGGTCCGTGGCGGCAACGCCTGCCACGGCAAGACGACGAACCGGTCGGTATCCGTCGGTAGCAGCGGGAAGCCATCCTGCGTACCGGCCACCCGGAACTCGTACCGCTGGCCCTGTACCGCGAGAAACGCCGAATCCTCCAGGCCCGCCCGCGCCAGGTCGGCGGCGACGGCCGGTGACACGATCGCGGGCAACACCCCCGGTGCGGCCCGCGCCGAACGCAACGCCTCCGGCACGTGCACCTCCACGCCGGACACGCCGGTCGCCTCGGCCAGACCAGGGCCGTCGACCAGCAGCACGGTGCTCTGACCGATCCCCGCGTCAGTGCCAACCTCGTCGACCGCCAACCGCTGGTCCCGCTCGATCAGCACCGGCGTGGCAGCCCGAACGCCGGGCAAGCCCTTCAACGCGTCAACGGTGTCCGGGGCGAAACGTTCCCCCCGAATCAATGCGTCCGCCGGGACAACCTGTTCAGCAGCCCGGTCCCGACTCGCACCGACCCCAGCAGCGACGACCGCGCAGAACGCCGCCGTCCCGATCGCCAACACCACCACCACCAACGGCGCGGCGACCGCCGACCGACCAGCCCGCGCCATACCGAGAAAGGCAACACTGCCCCGCGTCCGCGCCGCGAGCCGACTCACCACCAACAACGGCCAGGGGTACACGCGCAGCGCAAGCACCGCCGCAGCGACCGCGAACAACACCGGCACCGACACAAGGAGCGGATCGACCTCGCCGAGGGTGAGACCCCGCCGACGCAACAACACCACACCGAGAACGGCCAACAGCAGCAACGACACTTCGACAGTCAGCCGACGCGCCGACGGACGCACCCGCACCAGATCCCGACGGGCCGCACCGCCCACCGGCACACCCAACGCCGCCAACGGCAACGCCAACGTCACCAACACCGTCACCGTAACGCCATACCAGGCAACCGGATCCGGGGCGCCAGGAACCAGCGTGCCCAGCCACCAACCCAACGCCGCAGCAACCGGCACCACCAGCAACGACTCAGCCAGACTGCGGCGCGCGCCGGCGGCGAACGCCCCACCACGAGCCCGGATCAGCGCGAACTCCGAGCGACGTCGCCGCACCGCCAGCATCGCCGCCAACACGATCAACCCGGCCAACGTCGCCAACACGCCCGACGCGATCACGGCCAGCAATGTGCGCGCCGCATCGACCTGAGCGGCGAACGCCCGCAACGCGCCGTCCACACCCACCGTCAACGTCAACCCCGACGGAACAGCACGCTGCGCATCATCCAGGCCCTCAACCAGATGACCGAGATAACGCACATCGATCTGATCAGCGGTCAACCGGTACCGCCAACCGAACCGGACCGGCCAACCCTTGCGGACCAGGTTGTCCAGAGCCGCCGGGCCGGTCACGCCGAGGGCGATGAACGGGAACCCGTCGGCTTCCGGATCAACGACCTGAAGCAGCTGCGGTAGAGCGTCCCACATCCCGTCCGTACGGTCGTTGGCACGAAAGAGGCCGACCACCACCAGATCGGACGCCTTGTCAACAGGCTGCAGAGGGCGCGTCACAGGGTCGTCGCTTCGTTGCAGCCGCAGCGCGCTGCCCCGACGCAGATTCAGTTTGCGGGCCACATCGGCGTCGAGCGCCACCTCGGTCGGTCGGCCGGGGACGTACGTCTCGTTAGGCCATTCGCCCTCAACGATGGTGGCGGCATCCCGCACGCCGGGCACGGCGCGAAAACCAAGATCGACCTTCAGGTAGCGAGCCGCCAGGTCGGGGCCGGTAACCCGGCCGGGCTGGATTTCGGCGCTGTACCACCGCTCGTCGACCAGCTCCCGCACCTGCGCGGGCAACTGGGACTCCAGCACGGGCAGCCGAGCCTGACTCGACGACGCGATCGTACCCGCTGGCAGGTTCATCAGCCTGCTCGTGTAGCTCACGTCCCGGCGGGCGGGCAGTTCGCTGCTGAGCTGTGTCCGCAGGCCCTGGTCGGTGAGCCGGTTGACCAGCCGGGGCACCCCACTGATCAACAACACCATCACCAGAGTCAGCGCCGCCAACAGCAGAAACTGCCCCCCGTACGCCCGGACCCGCCGGATAGCGGCACCGACGCTCACCGATCTCCACCGATTCGGAGTTGCACCGCCGCCACCCGCTGACGGATGCCGGTGGCGATGAACGCGCTGAAGGCGAGCGCCGCCAGCAGCAGGCCGACCGCGGTCAGGCCGATGGGCGCCCAGGGCAGCGAGAATGCCGGCGGTGGGATCGGTCGGTCGGCGGCCGGGGTGAGGATGACCAGTGGGGCCATGGTGGCCCCGACCACGGCGCCGAGCAGCAGTCCGACGCCAACACCGATGCCGGCCAGGAAGGTCTGCTCGGCCAGCAGCGCCCGGGCCAGCAGCCGGGGGGTCGCGCCGAGGGTGGTCAACACGGCGAACTCACTCAGCCGACGCCGGGCGGTGGCCCACACGTCGACCATGAGGCCGACCAGGGCGAGCAGCACCGTGCCGAGCGCGGCGGCGAGCATCCCGGTGCGGGAACCCCGCCAGTACGGGTCGACGGCGGCGGCCTCGATCTCGGCCCGCCGGTCGAGGACGGTGACGCCGACCAGTTGCTCGACGGCGCGGGTGGCGGCCGCCGGGTCGTCGGCACCGACCCACCACTCGGGTGTGTTCCGGACGATTCCACCACTGCGAATCAGCGCATCGACGGCCGTGGGCAGGTCGAGGAGTACACCCTGGCCCGAAGTCGTCGGCACGGAGTCCAGCTCACCGATCAGCCGGGCCGGCACGGACGCGCCGGCGAGGACCAAGGTGAAGGTGTCGCCGGTGTGCAGGCTCATCGCGTCGGGCACACCGGGCGTCATCAGGACCGGAACGGGCGTGATCGCTCCGGCGGGCACGATGGCGAACCGGGTGGGCGGATGGAAGGCGGTCCGCCCACCGGGAATCATGTCCACGGGGTAGTCGGCGACGACGCCCTGCGCGCTGGACCGCGCCCGGGCGGGCGGGCTACCGCCGGCCATGGCGCCCCAGGCCCCGGTCAGCGCGGCGGGCTGTTTGACGCCGTCCGCGCCGACCAGCGTCAGCCCGTCCACCTGAAGCCGGTACGAGGTCCCGGCGTCCGCTCCGCCGGCGGCCTCGAAGCCGGCGAGCCGCAGTCGCGCGCCCCCCACGTCCGGTAGCTGCACGGTGAACGGCGCGGGTCGTCCGTCGCTGGTGGCGTTGACCGCCGGCAGTCGGAAGGCCGTCCCGTCGCTGCTGGTGACCAGCAGTGTCACGCCGACGTTCAGCAGGCGAGGGGCCCAGTCCACGGGGGTGCGCGCCGTACCGGTGATCGCCCGGGTGCCGGCGGGCAGTTCGACGCCGGTAGGAGCACCCCGCGCTGCGGTCATGCGCTGGTACTGCGTCGCCGGCGGATCGTCGCTCAGCCGGTCGGCGAGCCGGACAACGCCCTCCGCACCAGCCGAGTCGAAGCCGATCACGGTGACGGGCAGATCTCCGCGACCGACCCGCACCTCGTCGCGCCACACCGGCAGCGCCCGGCGTACGCCCGGCAGCGCGGCGAGTTCACCGGCCCGGTTCACCGGGGCGGCGCCGCCGCGCTCGGTCACCCGCAGGTCGGCGCCGACCGTGTGGCCGGCCTGCTCGACCTGGGACCGTTGCCCGGTGCTGACCAGGGACCAGGCGAGCGTGCTGCCGCCGACGGCGAGGGCGAGCAGCAGCACGGGTCCGGCGTGGGGACGCCGACCGGCCTGCCACATGCCCAGCATGGTGGCCGTCCACGGCCGCCGGTCGACGAACCGTTCGGCGAACCGGGTGAGCGGTGGGAGCACCCGCAGTGCCAGCACGGCCCCGGCCAGCACGCCGAGGGTGGGTGCGGCGACCAGCAGGGGGTCTAGGCCGAGCCGGCCGTTCGAGCCGGCGAGCGGTGAGGCGTACCGGCGCAGCTGCACCCAGGCGAGCATGGCGAGGGCGACGAGCACCAGATCGACGCTCGCGCGCTGGATGCTCGCCGACCGGTTCGGCCGGGATCGGGCGGCCATGTCGGCGACGTACGTGCCGGAACCCCGCAGCGTCGGCGCGACCATGGCCACCAGGCAGCCCGCCGCCGTCGCCGCGGCCGCCGCCCAGATCAGGGTGGTGTCACCGCCGGCGGTGGAGAGTTCCGCAGCGCCCCCGGGCCGGACGAATCGCAGCGCCTCGCCGGCGATCACCGGTCCGAGCAGCGCGGCCGGAGCCACCACCAGGGTCGCCTCCCGGGCGGCGAGGCCGGCCAGTTGGCGGCGGGCTGCGCCGCGGGCGCGCAGCAGCGCGGTCTGCGGGCGACGGTCCTCGTGCAGGAGGGCGGCGACCAGCACCAGCGCGTAGCCGCCAAGCACAAGGATGAGCAGCAGCGGAGTGGCCAGCGCGGAGCGACCCACCAAATCGGCCCGGGCGATCCGGTCCAGCAGCCGGTCGATCTTCGTCGCGACCTGCCCCGAGCTGCCCAGTTCGGCGGCCTCGGGCACCGCGACCGCGGCCGCGCTCACGGCGGCCCGTACGGCGGGCAGGTCAGCGGTGTCGACGCCGCCGAGGTCCGGTTCGGCCAGCCAGGACGCCGTCACCGAGCCCGGGAAGAGGGTCACGAAGTCGGTCGGGTCGAGCGCGAACGGCCCGTAGGAGGTGGCCGATCCCGCGCTGCCCGTCCCCACCCCGGGGGCCAGCAGCCAGTACGCCTCGGCCGGGTCGCGGGGTCGCCAGGTGCCGGCGAGCACCACCTCGCTGGCCTTCTCGGCGGAGCGGTCCCGCAGCGGAATCCGGTCGCCGACGGTCAGGCCGAGTGTCGTGGCGACCCGCTCCGGCAGGCTCACCTGGGCCGGCGTCGCGCCGGGGCGGGGCCACGCGCCGCCGGTCAGCTCGGCGTGTGCGGTCAGGTCGTCGAGGGTGGCCAGGTTGGCGAAGATCGGCTCGCCGCCCTTGCGCGGCACCGAGCCGAGATCGCCGGTCAGTTCCCGGCCGGTGCCGTACCGCGCGGCGTAGACGGCGACCGGGACGTCGGCGAGCCCGTCGGCGAACTGTGCCCGCGCCGCGCCGTCGCGCGTGGCGAACTCGGCGGCGTCGCGACCGCCGGACCCGGTGATCAACAGGCCGCGTTCCTCGACCGGTGACGCCGCGACCAACGCGCGCTGCCCGGCGTCCACCGCACGGCGGTTGTAGTCCGACAGACCGGTGACCAACGCTACGGCGACCAGGGCGGCGAGCACCGCGGCAACCAGCAGACCCCGCGCCTCGCGGGCCCGCCTCCACACCAGCTTCATCCGACGCCTCCCCTGGCCCTGGCGGGCCGACGACCTTCAAGACAGGTCACCTACGGGAAAAGGTTCGCGCCCGTTACATGATCGTTATTGCCAGGACAGTCGAGGGGGTCACGTACCGCGTCGGGCGGCCCGTACGGCGAAGGCGATCGCGCTCACGACGAGCAGTGCGCCGATGAGCTGGAGGCCCGGCGAGTCGTCGACTCCTCCGTACACGACGGCGGCGACGCCGAGGACGACGGCCGCGATGGCGACGACGTGCCTCATGGGGTCTCCTCCTCGATCCATTCGAGCAGGTCCCCGGGCTGGCATTCGAGCACCCGGCACATCGCTTCGAGGGTGCTGAAACGGACGGCCTTGGCACGGCCGTTCTTCAGCACCGCCACGTTCGCCGGGGTGAGCCCGACGCGCTCCGCGAACTCGCCGACGCTCATCTTGCGTTTGGCCAGCTCGACATCGATCCGGACGACGATGGGCATCAGATCACCGCTTCCATGTCGGTCCGCAGCGTGGTGGCCTGCCGCAGCAGGGCGCGCATGACCACCATGAGGAGCCCCAGCACGGTGACGCCCACCGTCAGCAGGAACAGCAGGAGCGGCAGCCCGGGATCATCCGCGTTGAACCCCACGTAGAGGAAGACGCCCACCAGCACCACCCACGCGGCGGCGATGGCCCAGACGATGGCGTCCACCCACTTCAGCGACGCCTCGGTGAAGATGCGGTCGTTTTTGACCAGGCTGAGCAGCTGCCACGTCGCGACGATCACCACCTGGACGCAGAGCACCCAGAAGACCGTCACGATCGTCGCCGGCCACCGGAGGTACGCGTCCTGTGGCGACTCCTGCGCCATGTGCGCGAACTGCCCCGGCAGCGAGAGGGTCTGGAAGAGGACAAGGATCCCGAACAGCACCACGAGAAATACTCGGAGAGCGGACACCGCTCGACGTTCAACAAACATACATTGATTTTCGCTCGTTACCTATCGAAAGTCAATCGGTGGCGGCGAGGCTATCGATGATCGCGCGCCCTACGCCGCCCAATTCAGGCCGGCCGTCACCCGCCCGTGGCCCGACCCGGGCTGTTCATCTGGCGACGGAACGCGAGGTACGCGCTCAGGTTCGCCAGCAGCATCACCATCCCGATCGCCGAGGCCAGAAGCCCGACGTCGAGGCTCGGCAGCGCCACGAAGGTCAGCGCGGCGAGCACAATGGCGAAGATGTTCAGGAAGGTGAAGGCCAGCACCAGTTCGTTGAGCAGGCGGGACCGCCGGTCCTGGAGGCGACCGACCAGTTGCTGGTGCAGCGTTCGGACGAAGTCGAGCCGTTCGTCCAACGTGGTGAGCACGAGCCGGAACTTCCACTGCTGTTCCAGCGCGTTCCAGACGGTACCGCCGGCCGCGTCGAGGTGCGCCTCCACCGACGAATAGCCGAGCCGGAACAGACGGATGCGGTGGTAGCCACCGAGAATGCGCTTGGCCTGGTCTTCGAGAGCAGTTATCGACAGGCCGCCACGCCCGGGGTCGATCTGGGACAGTTCCGCCGAGAGCACGGCGTCGTAGCGCAGGGCCGCAGCCCAGCAGACGTGGTGCACACCGGTCAGCCGCGCCAACAGCAGGGCCGGGCGCGACCCGAAGTCACTGACCACCGCCGTGGTGTGCGAGCCGACCCGCAACACACCGTCCCGAATGCCGTCGGGCGTGCAGTCCACACCGTCCGGGGTGAACCGCTCGGCGATGGCACGTCGGCGCGCCGGATCGCAGTCCGGGTCCACCCGTACGGTAAAAGTGGTGTTGGCCCAGAGGACGAACACCTCGTCCGCGCCGTCCGGTGCCGGCAGGACAGCACGCAGGAGCCGCGTCACCGCGGGCACCATCCGCTGCACCGGCGGAGCGACCTCGGCAACCACGTCGCCGGCGCCACTGACGATGCCGTCCGGCAGTTGGTACGTGACGCACACCAGACCACAGTCAACGTTCCAGACGCTGACCCGGGCCGACACCACCTGCCACGCACCGGACTCCGTGGTGGGCAACAGTGCGGGTTCGACCTCCTGCCCGGCGGTCCGCAGGATCTCCACGCCACCGCTGATCTCCTGGGTCGGCCGTGGCATGCTGCCGAGCAGTTCGTCGAGGAGTCGTTGACCGTAGGGCTGCAACGCCAGGTCGTCGAGGCCGTCGGTGACCCGCCAGCCCGCAGACACGGCACCCGCGCGGTGGCGGTGTCTCGTCTGTGCGGCCGCCTGGCCGTGCCCGCCGGCCCGACTGCTACTGACCAGGCAGTACCGGCGGGATCGGGTGGGGTTGTCGGTCGACCTGGCGAGCCAGTTGTTCGAGGCGACGGCAGACCTGCTGAAGCTGAACCCGGACGGGGTACCCGACCCTCGGAAGCCGTTCGACAGGTTCGTGGCGTGGACGGCCCGGCCGCCCTCGGGAGAACGGAGCTAGGGGGTGCGCTTGGCGCGGCTGGGCTGCACGCGCTTGGGCTCGCCCGGCATCTTCGGGTGGTCGGGTGGGTACGGCAGGTCGCCCTGGCCGGCGGCGGCGTCGCGGTCGGCCCACTCCAGCAGAGGGGTGATGTCCCACGGGGCGTCGTCGATGCCGGCGTGCGGATCACCCCGCTCGGCGAGCCGGGTCGGGACGGTGCGCAGGTCGAAGTCGTCGGGGTCGACGTCGGGCAGTTCGTCCCAGGTGACCGGGGTGGAGACGGTGGCCCGGGCGTTGGCGCGCAGCGAGTACGCGCAGGCGATTGTCCGGTCCCGGGCCATCTGGTTGTAGTCGACGAAGACCCGGCTGCCGCGCTCCTCCTTCCACCAGGCGGTGGTGACCAGGTCGGGGTCGCGGCGTTCCACCTCCCGGGCGAGCGCGATGGTGGCCCGGCGCACCTCGGTGAACGTCCAGCGGGGCTGGATGCGCAGGTACACGTGCACGCCGCGACCGCCGGAGGTCTTCGGCCAGCCGGGCACGCCCAGCTCGTCGAGGACCGCTCGGACCTGACCGGCGGCGCGCGCCGCGTCGGCGAAGTCGGTGCCGGGCTGCGGGTCGAGGTCGATGCGCAGCTCGTCGGGGCGGTCCACGTCGGCGGCGCGCACCGGCCACGGGTGGAACACGATGGTGCCCATCTGCGCCGCCCAGGCCACGTGCGCGAGGTCGACCGGGCAGAGTTCCGCCGCGCCGCGACCACTAGGGAAGGTGATCTGGGCGGTCGTCATCCAGGGCGGCACGCCCCGGGTGGGCACCCGTTTCTGGAAGAACGCCTCACCCTCGACGCCCTCGGGGAAACGTTGCAGCGTGGTGGGCCGGTCCCGCAGGGCGCGCATGATCCCGTCGCCGACCGCGAGGTAGTAGTGGAAGACGTCCGCCTTGGTGAAGCCCCGCTGCGGGAAGATCACCCGGTCCGGACTGCTCAGCCGCACGCTGTGCCCGGCCACCTCGACCTCGGTGACCGCCGCCTTGGTCCCAGCCATCTCGCGACCATATGCCACAGCCCCGACGTTCGACGTACCGTTGACGGGTGAGTCTTGACGACAACGAGCTGCCCCGCACCGAGGACGAGTGGCGGGTCCGGTTGACCCCCGAGGAGTTCCACGTCCTGCGGGAGGCCGGCACCGAACGTCCGTGGACCGGCGAGTACGTGGACACCAAGACCCAAGGGGTCTACCACTGCCGCGCCTGCGGGTTGGAACTCTTTTCCAGCGACACGAAGTTCGACTCGCACTGCGGGTGGCC
Organism: Micromonospora sp. WMMD710; assembly: GCF_029626045.1. Classification (NCBI taxonomy): domain Bacteria; kingdom Bacillati; phylum Actinomycetota; class Actinomycetes; order Micromonosporales; family Micromonosporaceae; genus Micromonospora; species Micromonospora sp. WMMD710. Next base: position 3,410,461 of record NZ_JARUBD010000001.1, read on the forward strand.
GAGCTTCGACGACGCCATCCCGGGGCGGGTCAAGGAAATCGAGGACCGCAGCCTCGGCATGGCGCGTACGGAGATCCGCTGCGCCCGCTGCGACAGCCACCTCGGGCACGTGTTCCACGGCGAGGGCTTCACTCCGAAGGACACCCGGCACTGCGTCAACTCGATCTCGGTCCGGCTGGAACCCCGCTGACCTGAGCGGTCCGGGAGCGGTCCGACAGCGGCCCGGGAGCGGTCCGACAGCGGCCCGGGAGCGGTCCGACAGCGGCCCGAGAGCGGTCGACGCGCTCAGGGCGTACCCCTGAGCATCTCGACCTCGGCGGTCCGGGACCGCTCGATGCGCCGGGCAAGGTCGCGGACCTGGTCGCTGCGGCCGACGTCGACCTGGGCGCGGGCCAGGTCGGCGGCGGCCCGCTGGTGGTCGGCGAGCACCTCGCGCAGCACCCGGTCGACGTCCGCGTCCGGTGCGGCCCGCAGCCGGTCGAGCGCGGCGTCGTCGCCGTGCCCGTCGTGGTGGTGGGCGGTCACGCTGGTGCCCGGCCCTTCGGTGGGCAGCCAGCCCCGCATGGCGGTCAGCTCGTCGGCCTCGGTCGCCTCGATGGCGGCGGCGAGGGTGCGGAGCGCGTCGTCGCGCAGCCGGTCGCGGGCCAGTCGGACGATCTGCAGGGTGCGTTCGCTGTGCCCGACCATGGTGCCCAGGAACACCACGTCGATGCCGCTCATCACCTCACCGGCGGCCGGTCCGGCCAGCGCCGACCCGGCCGCCGCCGACCCGGCCGGGGGCGCTGGCGCGGGCCGCGGCCCGGCCGGGGTGGGTGGCCCGGCGCAGGCGCCGGTGAGCAGCAGGGCGGCGAGCAGGGACACCAGAGGGGTACACCGCATGCCGGGTGCTCCGATCTCGCGAGGTGGCGGCACGGGTGCGGCCGTCGACCGCACCCGCGCGGTCAGACCTGAAGCCAGAGCGCCGGTACGTTCGGCGGCTCCCAGCCGGGGATGGCGGTGTGCGCCTGCCGGCAGCGGTACGTCAGTCCGCCGTAGGTGACCTGGTCACCGACCTGGTACGCCCGGCCCGTCGTCCAACTGCCACCCGGCGCGGGCGGGGTCGTCGGCGTGGCGGTCGGGGTGGGTCGTGGGGTGGGCGAGGTGGTCGGGGTGGGGGTGGGGGTCGGCCCGCCTCCGCCGCCGATCTGCACGTCGATGCAGGAGTAGAAGGCGTTCGCGGTGTCGGAGATGTTCCACACCGCGAGGATCTTCTGCCGCCCGGAGAAGCCGCCCAGGTTGACCGTGTGCGAGACGGTCGCGCCCGGCTGTTGGCCGTTGCCGTTGACCACGCCGACGCGGGTGTTGCCGATCCAGTACTCCCAGTTGCTGGTGGCGTGCCGGGCGGTGTTGACCCAGGTGAAGGTCAGCGAGGAGCCGACGGAGGTGGCCGGCCAGCCGCGGCTGTCGTCGTTGAGGACGGCGAACTGGGCGATGCCGGCGTTGCAGCTGCGCAGACCCTTGGGGCCTTCGACGCTCTGCGGCTCGTACTTGATCTGCCCGCAGTCGGGCACCCGGCCCTGCGCGCAGAGCGCCTGCCGGCTCGGCGGGGCGGAGACGTAGCCGTGCGCCTGCGCGGGGGCGGCGACGGTGAGAGTGGCGGCGACGGCGCCCGCCGCCACCAGCGGGACGGTGATTGTTCGACGCATCGGGCAGCTCCTTTGCAGGTGCGGTGAGGTGCCCTCAACGTAATTTAAACTTTGTTAACAGCAAAGAGCCTGGTCGATAAATACATCGATGGTGACGAGTTTTTCGTCAGAGTCGCAGCAGGCTGCCGCGATCGTCGACCTCGTCGGCCGACTCGTCGTCCAGCCAGACGCCGCCGCTGGCGAGGTACCGGAAGCGGTACTCCCCCGGCGGGAGCTTCACCGTCACCGTCCGGGTGCCGTCGCGGCGGGCCACCAGCTCGTGCCGGCCGGGCTCCCACTCGTTGAAGCAACCCACCACGCTCACCGGACCGGGTGGGGTGTCCCCGGGCAGGCAGAAGGTGACCCGGGTCTGACTGCCGAAGAGTCTGTTGCGCTTGATCACGGTGATCCTCCGGGGGTTGCGGCGGTTCATCCGGCATAACGGACGACACGCCGACGCCGACACGCCGCCGAACGCCCGTGCGGCGACATTCCGCCACGAGCAAGACCAAACTGCGGAATTCTGTACCTACATGTCCTGATACGGGGGGTTTACCGTGGCAACCTGCGAGGTCTGCGGCAACGACTACTGGATGGCGTTCGAGGTGCACACCGTCAGCGGCGACGTGCACACCTTCGACTCGTTCGAGTGTGCGATCCACCGGATGGCACCGATCTGCGAGCACTGCCAGATCAAGATCGTCGGGCACGGCGTCGAGGTCAACGGCCGCTTCTTCTGCTGCGGGCACTGCGCCCGCTCGGTCGAGGGCGCCGAGGGCGCCGAGATCCGCGACGCCGTCGGCGCGCGTCCCGCCTGAGCGCAGCCCTACGGTACGGTCGTGGCCATGCGGCCGTACCTGGGCGTCCTGCCCCCGCCGCGCTCCTGAGCGGAGCGCCGCGCCTCCCGCCGACCGGGTGACCGACCCGGCCCGGCCAGTTCGCCGTACGCGCTCCGTCGACGTCGTCCCCGTCAACGGCTCACCCTTCGGAGCGCATCCGTGTCCACCTCCCGAACCGCGCCGCCGGCCGCCCCGGCCCCGACCGTCAGCCAGGCCCGCACCGGCCTGATCCAGATCACCGTCACCGGAGTGCTGTGGGGCACCACCGGCGTCGCGGTGCAACTGCTGCGCGAGAGCACCGGGCTCAGCCCGGTGAGCATCGGCTTCCACCGCCTGGCGATCGCCGCGCTCGTCCTGCTGGCGTGCACCGCGGGCCGGCTCGGCACCATCGTGGCCGCCCTGCGCGCGGCACCCGTACCGCTGCTGCTCACCGGCGTCGGGCTCGGCCTCTACCAGGCGCTCTACTTCGCCGCCGTGGCGCTCGCCGGAGTCAGCGTGGCGACCGTCGTCAGCCTGGGCCTGGCGCCGGTGCTCGCCGCGACCTGGGAGTCGCTGCGCGCCCGCCGGGTCCCCGGTCCGCTGCGCCTCGGCACCCTGGTCACCGCCGTGGCCGGCCTCGCCCTGATCACCGGGGCGACGGCGGACCCCACCGCCACGGCGCCCGCGCCGCTGCTCGGCCTGCTCGCGGCCGCCGGGTCGGGTCTGGGGTACGCGGTGACGACCCTGATCAGCCGCCAGGTGTCGCAGCGCACCGCGCCGATGACACTGACCACCATCTCCACCGTGGTCGGCGCACTGACCCTGGCGCCGTTGGCCCTGACCGCCGGCGTCGCCGTCCCGGTCCGCCCCGACACCGTGGCGCTGCTGCTGCACCTCGGCGTGGTCACCACCGCGGTGGCGTATGCGCTGTTCTACGCCGGCCTGCGCACCACGCCGGGCAGCGTCGCCGCCGTCCTGACCCTGCTCGAACCGCTCACCGCCGCGGCGCTGGCGGTGGCGCTGCTACACGAGCCGCTGCCCCTGCCGGTCGTCGTCGGCGGCGCGCTGCTGCTCACCGCCGTGGCCGCCACCTACCTCGCACCTGCTCGCGCGACCGACCACCCGGTCCGGCAGAGCACCGACGCCGGGTGAACCCGCCCGGCCTACCATCGGTGCGTGCCCCAACAGACCACCGAGATCCGTACGGCCTCCTTCGCCGACCTGAACGCCCGCACCTTCCACGACCTGCTCAAGCTGCGCATCGACGTGTTCGTGGTGGAGCAGAACTGCCCGTACCCGGAACTCGACGGGCGTGACGTCGAGCCGGGCACCCGGCACCTCTGGCTGACCGACGGCGGCGCGCCGCTGGCGTACCTGCGGATTCTCGCCGACCCGGACGGCGCCGCCCGGATCGGTCGGGTGGTGGTGGCCCCGACCGCGCGCGGCGGCGGGCACGCCGGCCGGCTCATGACGGCCGCGCTGGAGGTGGTGGGCAACCGGCCCTGCGTGCTGGAGGCCCAGTCGCACCTGGTCCCGTTCTACCGCCGGCACGGCTTCGCCGTCAGCGGCCCGGACTACGTCGAGGACGGCATCCCGCACACCCCGATGAGTCGCCCCGCACCGACGACGTCAGCCATTGACGTCTGACGATCTGCCTGGCATCGTGCCGGGTAGAGCCATCGCGGGAGCCAGCGAGTAGGCACGGGAGCGGGCATCTCCCGGCAGTCCGGGCGTCGTCGTCCGACCTCATCCCCCCGGGGGCTCCATGTCCACTCTCGCCCGATCACCACGCGTGCTCCGGCCGCTCGCCGTCGCGGCGGCCGCCACGCTCCTGCTGACCACCGCGCTGACCGTCGCGCTGGTCCAGCCCGCCTCGGCGCACGGCTCGGTCGTCGACCCGGCCTCGCGCAACTACAGCTGCTGGCAACGCTGGGGCAGCGACTTCCAGAATCCGCGGATGGCCACCGAGGACCCGATGTGCTGGCAGGCCTGGCAGGCCGACCCGGCCGCCATGTGGAACTGGAACGGCCTGTTCCGCGAGGGAGTGGCCGGCAACCACCAGGGCGCCGTCCCCAACGGCCAGCTGTGCAGCGGCGGGCGCACCCAGAGCCCCCGCTACAACGCGCTGGACACCATCGGCGCGTGGAAGACCACCTCGGTGTCGAACAACTTCCGGCTCCGCTTCTTCGACCAGGCCAGTCACGGCGCCGACTACATCCGGGTGTACGTGACCAAGCAGGGCTTCAACGCCCTCACCGAGCCGCTCGGCTGGGACGACCTGGAGCTGGCCGGCCAGATCGGCAACACCCCGGCCTCGCAGTGGAACCCGGACACCGGTGGCGTCTCCATCCAGATCCCGGTCAGCGCGCCCGGACGCACCGGACGGCACATCGTCTACACCGTCTGGCAAGCCAGCCACCTGGACCAGTCGTACTACCTGTGCAGTGACGTCGAGTTCGGCGGGACGAACACCCCGCCGCCCACCACGCCGCCGCCGACGACCCCGCCGCCCACCACTCCCCCGCCCACCACGCCGCCGCCCACCACTCCCCCGCCCACCACGCCGCCGCCCACCACTCCCCCGCCCACCACGCCGCCGCCCACCACTCCCCCGCCGGCCGGGGCCTGCACGGCGACGTACCAGATCACCGGCCAGTGGGCCGGTGGCTTCCAGGCGGAGGTGAAGGTCACCGCGGGCGGCTCGCCCACCCGGGGCTGGTCGGTGAGCTGGAACTACGCCAACGGCCAGCAGGTCGGCTCGGCGTGGAACGCCACCGTCACCAGCAACGGCACACTGGTCACCGCGCGCAACGTCAACTACAACGGCGCGCTCGCCGCCGGAGCCAGCACCACCTTCGGTCTGCTCGGCTCGTGGAACGGCAGCAACCCCGCTCCGCTGGTCTCCTGCACCACGACCAGTTGATCCCCGTCCGGCGCCGCACCCGGGCGGGGGTGCGGCGCCGGCCGGCGGGCTCAGACCAGGCAGTTGACGATCTCGGCCACCGAGCGGCGGCGGCCCGTGTAGAACGGGACCTCCTCGCGGACGTGCCGGCGGGCGCCCGAGGCGCGCAGGTCCCGCATCAGGTCGACGATCCGGTGCAGCTCGTCGGCCTCGAAGGCGAGCATCCACTCGTAGTCGCCCAACGCGAACGAGGCGACCGTGTTCGCCCGCACGTCCGGGTAGCCGCGGGCCATCTTCCCGTGCTCGGCCAGCATTTCGCGCCGCTCGGCGTCGGGCAGCAGGTACCACTCGTAGGAGCGGACGAACGGGTACACGCACAGGTAGGGGCGAGCCTCCTCACCAGCGAGGAACGCCGGGATGTGGCTCTTGTTGAACTCCGCCGGCCGGTGCAGCGCCATCTGCGACCACACCGGGGTCAGGGCCCGGCCCAGCGTCGTACGCCGGAACCGCAGGTACGCGTCCTGCAGCGCGTCGCTGGAGGCGGAGTGCCACCAGATCATCACGTCCGCGTCGGCGCGCAGCCCGGAGACGTCGTACACGCCGCGGACCACCACATCCTTGCCGGCCAACTCGTCGAAGAGGGCCACCACCTCGCCGGTGACGTTGTCCCGCAGCGAGGGCAGCGGAGCGCTGGCCCGGAACACCGACCACATCGTGTAACGGATGCTGTCGTTCAACTCCCGCAGGCGGGCCGCGTTGGTCTGCTCGGTCATCTCGCCGATCCTCCCAGTGCTGTGATGATCTCGTCGGCCGCCGTCTCGCCGGAGCGGACGCAGACCGGGATGCCGACGCCGTCGTAGCCGGCGCCGGCGAGGACCAGGGTGGGGTGCGCCGCCCGCAACGCCGTCCGCGCGGCGGCGACCCGGTCGGCGTGCCCCGGCGCGTACTGCGGCAGCGCACCACCCCACCGTTGCACGTGCCCGTCGACCGGAGCGGGCAGCGGGGTGCAGAGCACCGCCGACAACTCGCGGTGCACGGTCGCCGCGAGGTCCGCGTCCGGGCGCTGGAGCTGCGCCTCCTCGCGGTAGCGGCCCACCGAGGCGCGCACCAGCGCCAGCCCGTCGGCCCGGCGCAGGTGCCCCCACTTGGTGGTGAAGAACGTCGCCGCCTTGATCAGCAGGCCCTCGGTGCTCGGCACCAGGAAGCCGGACAGCTCGGGCAGTCGCGGCTGCGGCAACGCCAGGGTGACCAGCGCGACGCTCGCGTAGTCCAGCTCACCGACGCCCGCCGCCACCGCCGGCGCCGGGCCGGCGAGCAGCCGGGCCGCCGGTCGGGCCGGCACCGCCAGCACCACGGCATCCACGTCGACGAACTCCGGGTCACGGGTCGGGCCGACGGTGAGCCGCCACCCCGTGCCGGTCGGCGTGAGTTCGCGGACGGCGGCATCGGATCGCACCGTCGCCCCGCTGGCCGTCACCGCCGCCTCGACCAGCGTGCTCAACCCACCGGCCAGGGTGCCGAAGACCGGGGTGCCGGGAGCGCGCGGAGCGGCGGCCTGCGCCGCCCGGACCGCGCCGACGAGGGTGTGCTCCACCCGGGCCGCACGGGCCAGCGCCGGCATCGTCGTGACCAGCGACAGATCGTCGGCGCGGCCCGCGTACACACCGCCCAGCATCGGGTCGACCAGCCGGTCGACCACCTCGTCGCCGAAGCGGGCCCGCACCAGCGCGCCCACCGAGACGTCCGCGTCCGGCCCGACCAGCGGCCGGCCACCGTCGGTGTCGGCGTCCGCGGCCGGGCGGGCGACAGTGGCCACCCGGTCCAGATCCCCGGGTACGCCCACCAGCGTGCCGCCCGGGATGGGGCGCAGCCCCCCGTCGACGACCAGCGCGGCCTGCCCCACCGTGGGGTGCACGATCCGCTCGGCCAACCCGAGCCGGCGGGCCAACACCACCGCCGCGCTCTCGGCACCGGTCGGGTCGCGCATCAGGAACGACTCGGCGCCGAACTCCACCGGCTCACCGGCCACCTCACCGGTGCGCAGCTTGCCGCCCAGCGCGCCGGACTGCTCGTACACCGTGATCTCGGTGCCCCCCGGCGCGCGGTCGCGCAGGCGGACCGCGGCGGCCAGCCCGGCGATCCCGCCGCCGACCACCGCCACCCGCCAGGGCTGCCGCATCGCTGCTCAGCCCTGGTCGGCCCGGCGGTTGGAAACCTCGTGCACCAGCGCGACCACCCGGGTCAACACGTCCGGGTCGGTCTCCGGCAGCACGCCGTGGCCGAGGTTGAACACGTGCCCGGGGGACGACCGGCCCTGCTCCAGGATGCGGCGTACCTCGGCCTCCACCACCGGCCACGGCGCGAGCAGCACGGTCGGGTCCAGGTTGCCCTGCACCGCCCGGTCCGGGCCGATCCGGCCGGTCGCCACGTCCAGTGGGGTACGCCAGTCGACGCCGACGACGTCCGCGCCGGCCTCACCCATCGCACCGAGCAGCTCGGCGGTGCCCACCCCGAAGTGGATGCGCGGCACCCCGGCGTCAGCCAGGCCGCCCAGCACGGCCGTCGAGTGCGGCAGCACGTACTGGCGGTAGTCCGCCTCGGAGAGCGCGCCGGCCCACGAGTCGAACAACTGCACCGCGGACACGCCGGCCTCGATCTGCACCCGCAGGAAGGCAAGCGTCACCTCGGCCAGCCGGGCGCAGAGCGCGTGCCACAGCTCGGGATCGCCGTACATCAGGGCCTTGGTCTTCGCGTGGGTCCGCGACGGCCCGCCTTCGACCAGGTAGCTCGCGAGGGTGAACGGCGCGCCCGCGAACCCGATCAGCGGGGTGTCGCCCAGCTCGACCACCAACTGCCGGACGGCCTCGTCCACGTACGGGACGTCGTCGCGGGTGATCGGGCGGATCCGCTCGACGTCGGCGTCGGTGCGGATCGGCTCGGCGACCACCGGGCCGGTGCCCGGCACGATGTCCAGGTCGATGCCGGCCGCCGCGACCGGCACCACGATGTCGCTGAACAGGATGGCCGCGTCCACGCCGTGCCGGCGTACCGGCTGGAGGGTGATCTCGGTGACCAACTCCGGACGACGGCAGGACTCCAGCATCGGCACGCTCGCCCGGATCTCCCGGTACTCCGGCAGTGAGCGGCCGGCCTGGCGCATGAACCAGACCGGGGTGTGCGGGCCGGGACGGCGCCGGCAGGCCCGGATGAAGGGCGAGTCGGCCGGTCCGCCGGGGCGTGGGTCTCCGTCTCGGGCGGCAGTGCCCGTGGCTTCCGTGGTCATCGCCGCAATCGTGCCACGCCCCCCACCTCCGACCGGGTGGGGGTGAGAGGAAGGGCACCGTTACACACTCCGGTGCCCAACGGGAGCGTCGGCGCGCCGTCGAAGCGGGTGGGCCGACGGCGGCATAGGCTGCCAACATGGCCCCCCCGATCGCGCTCCCGGAGACCTTTGCCCGCGCGGTCGCCGGGCTGCGGTCCGCGGCGCCCCGGCCGGAGATCACCCTCGAGGAGGTCGGCGCACCCCAACGGCTGGCTCCGTACGCGTTCGCGCTCTCCGCGGCCGTGCTGCGCGACGGCGACGAGGTGGCCACCGGGCGGTTGATCCTGCTGCACGATCCGGTCGGGCACGAGGCGTGGCAGGGCACCCTGCGGCTGGTCACCTACGTGACCGCCGAGTTGGAGGTCGACCTGGCCGCCGACCCGCTGCTGCCCGGTGTCGGCTGGACGTGGCTCACCGACGCACTGGACGCCCACGACGCCGGTCACCGGGCGATCGGCGGGACGGTCACCCAGACCATGTCGACCCGGTTCGGCGACCTGGCCGGCCCACCGACCGCCGGTGACATCGAGATCCGCGCCTCGTGGACGCCGGTCGACGACGACCTGGCCCCCCACCTGCTCGGCTGGTGCGCCCTGCTCGCCTCGACGGCCGGCCTCCCCCCACCCGGGGTGACCGCCCTCGCCGACCGCCGCCCCGCCACCACCGCCTAACCCCCACCCCGTTATCCCGCCCCCGCCCCTCCCCGCCCCCACCCCTCACGAGTCGATCATGGAGTTGTGGTGGGCGGAATGTCCCTCGGCGGGGCATTCATGGGGCACCACAACTTCATGATCGACCGGGTGGCGGGCGGGGCGGGGCGGGGCGGGATGCCCTCTTACAGGTAGTTCTCGGCCTCGTCGCAGACCTTGTCGAGGCCCTTCATCGCGCTGTCGTACGCGCCCTTGTTGCCGGCCGCCGCCGCGCCGAGCGCCGTGGTCAGCTTGTCCAGGCAGCTCGCGATGACCTTCTTCTGCCGGGCCTGCTCGTCACGGTCGTTGCGGGTGCCGGTCAGGTCCTGCTCGGTGTTGTCGAGCTTGTCCTGCATCGCCTGCAGGTCGGTCCTCAGCTTGGCGATCTCGGTGGTGTTGGCCCTGATCGTGCCGTCACGCTGGCTGACCTGACCGGTGAGGCGCTTCTCCGTCCGGTTCAGCTCGCTGTTCTTGGTCACGAACAGCCCGGTCATCACGCCACTGACGACGAAGAGCAGCGCCGCCACCACCGCCAACACCAGCACCGTGCGACTCCGACCGGCCGGCGGCGCCCCGTACGGCGGCATCCCCGGCGGGGCCGACATCGGCTGCCCGTAGGCCGGGCCGGAGACCGGCGGCGCGGACATCGGCGGGGCGTAGCCGGGGGCGGAAACCGGTGGTCCGGAGACCTGCCCGGCGTACGGCGGGGCGCTGGCCGGGTAGTTGGGCGCGGCCTGCGGGGCGCCGTACGGCGCGGGCTGGGCCGCGCCGTACTGCGGTGCGGACTGACCGGGCGCGTACTGCGGCGGCACCGGCTGGCCCGCCGGGTACTGGACGGTCGGGTCGGCGCCCGCCGGGTACTGGACGGTCGGGTCGCCGGTCGGCGGCGTCGGGGTGGCCGACGGAAGCCCGTCCGGTCCGTTCGATGGCTGGGACATCTCTATTCCTCCAGGTGAGCGGACCACCCGCCGGTGGGCGCGACGGTCCGGGTACAGCGGCGAGATCGTCCGGGTCCGTGGACCCGGGCGGGAACGGGAACGGCCGGTGCCGGCCGTGGGTGGTGGAGCGGAACCGGCACCGACGCCGGACCGTGGGTCAGCAGATCGGGGTCAGCAGATCTTGAAGCCGTCGCAGGCGACCTTGATCGGTACGGCCAGCCCGATGCCCTCGGCGTCGCGCGCCTTGGCGGTGGCGATGCCGACCACCTGCTTGCTGCCGTTGATCACCGGCCCGCCGGAGTTGCCCGGGTTGATCGGAGCGTCGAACTGGATGGACGGCCCGGAGCCGCCCGACGCGGAGCGCAGCGCACTGACCACACCGGTGGTGACGCTGTCCTCCAGACCGAGCGGAGCGCCGACGACGACGATCTGCTGGCCGGACTTCACGGCGGCGGGGGCGGTCACCAGGCCGGTGAACTTTCCGCTGGTCCGCAGCTGAGCCACGTCGTTGGTCTTGTCGACCTTCACGATGGTCGCCGGGAAGCGCTGGTCGGTGCGCTCCAGGAACACCTCGCGGCCACCGCCGTCCCACACCGCCTCGACCACGTGGAAGTTGGTGAACAGGTTCGTCCCGCCGCCGGCCGCCGGCTTGCCGACCGCGAACGCGGTCCCGGTGAACTGGCCGGCCCGGACCCGGAACACGCTGGGCAGCACCGCGCTGGCCACCGCCTCCGGGTTGAACGCGGCGCCGGCCTGCTTCTCCAGCGCCTCCGCCCGCTTCTCCAGAGCGTCGAAGCGGGTGCCGTCGCCGTCCTGGGCCTGCGCCAGCCGCCGGTCGGTGTCGGCGAGCCGGTCGCCGAGGCGGTCGAGCTGGTACGCCTGCACGCCGGCCACCGCCGCCAGGACGACCACGAGCAGCGTGGCGAGCACGACCGGCCAGCGGCGGCGACGCGGCGCCCCGGCGAGCGGCGGCGGTGCGGCACCCGGCCAGCCGGGCTGCGCGGGACCGCCCGGGTGGCCTGCGGTCGCGAACGGCGGGGCACTGGCCGGGCCGCCGGGCTGCTGCGGGTAACCGCCCGGGAAGCTCGGCGCGGGTGACGGGTGGCCGCCAGCGCTCGGCGGCACCGTCGGAGCGCCGGCACCGTGCGCTGCGGGGTTGCCGGGGGTGCCGTACGGCGCCGGGGCGGCGACGGGGGACGGCTGCGGGCCGCCCCACTGGCCGGTGTTGGGTGGGCCGGACCAGCCGGTACGCGGGGTCGGAACGACCCGGGACGGATCGGCGTCGCCGGTCGGGGCAGCGGACCAGGTCGGCGCGGCACCGGGGTGCGGCGCGATGCGCGGTGGCAGTGGCCCCGGCCGCTCGCCGGTCGGCCCGCCCACGCCGGCAGGCTCGGCGCCCGCCGGTCGTCCGTCCCCCGAACCGAAGCCAGCCGTCATGATCGTCTTGCCTTCCCGTGGTCTCCCCGTGCCGCCAGCGACCCGCGTGTCACGCGTACCCGGGCCGGCGGCTCGATGGACCGTACCTGCGCGAAAGGGCTTTGTCTCCCCCGATGTCCGGCATTCGAAAGGACACCTTCTGGACACCTGACCGACACGCACCGGACCGGCTGCACCCACCGGATCACCGCGCGCACTAGGGTTGACAGGTGACCGACGAACCACCCCTGCGCCGTCGGCCCGCCGAAGACCTTCCGGGCACCGCCCCCCACCACCCGCCGTCGGCCCAGCCGCAGCCGGCGGGCGAGGGAGCCGACCCGACCGACGGTGGGCCCGTTCCGCTGATCGCCCCGCGTGACGGCACCCCCGATCCGGTGGCCGCGCCGGCCGAGCTTGCCGAGGTCGTGGCCCGTTTCGCGGCCGGCAGCGGCCCGGTCGCCCTGGACGCCGAGCGGGCCTCGGGCTACCGCTACAGCCAACGGGCGTACCTGGTCCAGCTCCGTCGGGCCGGCTCCGGCACGGCGTTGATCGACCCACTGCCGCTGCCCGACCTGAGCGCACTGGACGCGGTGATCGGCGAGGCCGAGTGGGTGCTCCACGCGGCCAGTCAGGATCTGCCCTGCCTCGCCGAGGTGGGGTTGCGTCCGCGCCGTCTGTTCGACACGGAACTGGCCGCTCGGCTGGCCGGATTCGAGCGGGTCGGCCTGGCCGCGCTGACCGAGCAGTTGCTCGGATTCACCCTGGAGAAGCACCACTCGGCGGCCGACTGGTCGAGCCGGCCACTGCCCGAGTCGTGGCTGACCTACGCGGCGCTCGACGTGGAACTGCTGACCGACCTGCGCGACGCGCTCGCCGCCGAGTTGGCCCGCCAGGGCAAGTCGGCGTGGGCCGCGGAGGAGTTCGCCGCGCTGGTCCGTACCGGCGCACGCCCGCCCCGGGTCCGCGCGGAGCCCTGGCGACGCACCTCGGGCATCCACCGGGTACGCGGGGCGCGGGCTCAGGCCCGGGTGCGCTCGATGTGGTACGCCCGGGACCAGATCGCGGCCCGGCGGGACTCGGCGCCCGGTCGGGTGCTGCCCGACTCGGCGATCATCGCCGCCGCCGAGCTGGATCCGAAGGACGAGAAGACGCTGCTGACGCTGCCCGGTTTCGGCGGTCGATCGGTACGCCGGTTGGCTCGCACCTGGCTGGCCGCACTCGACGACGCCCGGCAGTTGCCGGACGACCAGCTGCCGGTGACGCCGACGGTGGAGGGTCCACCTCCGCCGCACCGGTGGGCCGAACGGGATCCGGTGGCGGCCGGTCGGCTCGCCCGTTCCCGGGAGGTGGTGGTCCGCATCGCCGGCGAGCACCATCTGCCTCCGGAGAACCTGATCACCCCGGATTCGGTCCGGCGGCTGGCGTGGACTCCGCCGGAGGACGTCACCGAGGACACGGTGGCGGAGACCCTGCGCGGGTTCAACGCCCGCGAATGGCAGATCGCCCTCCTCGCCCCCGACCTGGCCGAGGCCCTCTCGCCGACCCAGCCAGCCCAGGGGTAGGCCCCCGGCCGGTGTGGGGTGGGCCACAGCGGAGGGTCGGGACGGGGCTGGTTACTGGCGAGTAGCATCCGGGGAGAACCTGCCGTGGTCGATTAGGAGGCTCCAGTGCCCCGTGAAGTCCGGGATGTCGTCTTCGTCGACGGCGTCCGCACCCCGTTCGGCAAGGCGGGTGGCATGTACGCCAACACCCGCGCCGACGACCTGGTGATCCGCTGCATCCGTGAACTGCTGCGCCGCAACCCGCAGCTGCCGCCGGAGCGGGTCGAGGAGGTCGCCATCGCGGCCACCACCCAGATCGGCGACCAGGGCCTCACCATCGGCCGCACCGCCGCGCTGCTGTCCGGTCTACCCAAGACCGTTCCCGGTTTCGCCATCGACCGGATGTGCGCCGGCGCGATGACCGCCGTGACCACCGTCGCCAGCGGCATCGCCATGGGCGCGTACGACGTCGCCATCGCCGGCGGTGTCGAGCACATGGGCCGCCACCCGATGGGTGAGGGCGTCGACCCCAACCCGCGCGTCATCGCGGAGAAGCTGGTCGACCCGTCCGCGCTGGTCATGGGCGCCACCGCGGAGAACCTGCACGACCTGGTCCCGCACATCACCAAGGAGCGCACCGACGCGTTCGCGCTCGCCTCGCAGCAGAAGACCGCGAAGGCGTACGCCAACGGCAAGCTCCAGGACGACCTGGTGCCGATGTCCATCCGCGACGCGGAGGGCGGCTGGGGTCTGGCCACGGTGGACGAGGCCCCCCGGGACACCTCGCTGGAGAAGCTCGCCACCCTGAAGGCCCCGTTCCGCCCGCACGGCAAGGTCACCGCGGGCAACGCGGCCGGCCTGAACGACGGCGCCACGGCCAGCCTGCTCGCCGACGAGGCCACCGCCCGCGAGCTGGGCCTTCCGGTCGCCATGCGGCTGGTGTCGTTCGGTTTCGTCGGGGTGGAACCGGAGGTGATGGGTGTCGGCCCGATCCCGTCGACGGAGAAGGCGCTGCGCCTCGCCGGGCTCAGCATCGACGACATCGGCCTGTTCGAGCTGAACGAGGCGTTCGCCGTACAGGTGCTCGCCTTCCTCGACCACTTCGGCATCGCCGACGACGACCCGCGGGTCAACCCGTGGGGCGGTGCGATCGCCATCGGTCACCCCCTCGCGTCGTCCGGCGTGCGGCTGATGACCCAGCTGGCACGCCAGTTCGCCGAGCACCCCGAGGTCCGCTACGGCGTCACCGCGATGTGCATCGGTATCGGCATGGGCGGCACGGTCATCTGGGAGAACCCGCACTGGACGGAGGGCGACAAGTGAGCGCACTGGCCGCACCGAACGAGGTCGTCACCAAGGCGCTGCTGCGTCAGGTGAACGTACCCGGGCTGGACCGCCCGGCCGCCCTGATCACGCTGGACAACGGCTTCGACCACACCAAGCCGAACACCTTCGGCCCGGGTGGGCTGGCCAGCCTGGACGAGGCGATCACCGCCGCGCTCGCCGCCGACCCGGCGTTCATCGCGGTCACCGGCAAGCCGTACATCTTCTGTGTGGGCGCGGACATCGTCGGCCTGCCGCAGCTCGCCGACCGCGCGCAGGCGCTGGAGATCGGCCGGCTCGGCCACCGGGTCTTCGCCCGGCTCAAGGACAGCACCGTGCCCACGTTCGCGTTCGTCAACGGCGCGGCGATGGGCGGCGGCCTGGAGCTGGCGCTGCACTGCCACTACCGGACGCTGTCCGGTGGCGCGGCGGCGCTCGCCCTGCCCGAGGTGTCCCTCGGTCTGGTGCCCGGCTGGGGCGGCACCCAGCTGCTGCCGAACCTGATCGGCATCCCCGCCGCCACCCAGGTGATCATCCAGAACCCGCTGATGCAGAACAAGATGCTCAAGCCGAAGCAGGCCGCCGAGCTGGGCATCGCGGACGTGCTGCTGGAGCCGGCGGACTTCCTGGAGCGGTCCCTGGAGTGGGCCGCCGGGGTGGTGCGCGGCCAGGTCACCGTCACCCGGCCCGAGGTCGACAAGGACATGTGGGCCGGCGTGCTCTACTTCGCGCGGGAGACGCTGAACCAGCGGCTGCACGGCGCGGTGCCGGCCGCGTACAAGGCGCTCGACCTGCTGGAGACGGCGAAGGACGCGGATTTCGCGACCGGCACCGCCGCCGAGGACGAGGCCCTCGCGGACCTGGTCTTCTCCGAGGAGCTGCGTAGCGGCCTGTACGCGTTCGACCTGGTGCAGCGACGCGCCAAGCGGCCGGCCGGCGCACCGGACAAGGGCCTGGCCCGCACGATCACCAAGGTCGGCATCGTCGGCGCGGGTTTGATGGCCAGCCAGTTGGCGCTGCTGTTCGCCCGCCGCCTCCAGGTGCCGGTGGTGATGACCGACCTGGACCAGTCCCGGGTGGACAAGGGCGTCGGCTACGTGCACACCCAGATCGAGAAGGCCGTCACCAAGGGCCGGATGGACAAGGGCACCGCCGCCAAGCTGTACGGCCTGGTCAGCGGCACGGTCGACAAGAGCGCCTTCGCGGACGCCGACTTCGTCATCGAGGCGGTCTTCGAGGACCTGGGCGTCAAGAAGCAGGTCTGGGCCGAGCTGGAGAAGATCGTCTCCCCGGAGGCGGTACTCGCCACCAACACCTCCAGCCTGTCCATCACCGAGATGGCCGCCGAGCTGGAGCACCCGGAGCGGGTGGTCGGCTTCCACTTCTTCAACCCGGTGGCCGTGCTGCCGCTGCTGGAGATCGTCCGGGGTGAGCGCACCGACGACGCCACCCTCGCGACCGCGTTCGCGGTGGGCAAGCAGCTCAAGAAGTCGAGCGTGTTGGTCAAGGACGCTCCGGCGTTCGTGGTGAACCGGCTGCTCACCCGCTTCCTGGGCACCGTCTTCGCGGCCGTCGACGCCGGCACCCCGCTGGACGTGGCGAACAGCGCACTGGACCCGCTGGGCCTGCCGATGCGCCCGCTCGCCCTGCTCCAGCTGGTCGGGCCGGCCGTCGCCTACCACGTGGGCGGCACGCTACACGCCGCGTACCCGAACCGGTTCGGGGTCAGCGAAAATCTCAAGCGGATCGCCGACTCGGGTCAGCCGATCGTGGTCGACGACCAGGTCAACGACGAGGTCGCGAAGCTGCTCGTGGTGGGTGACCAGCCGTTGACCGCCGAGCAGGTCCGACAGAACGCGCTGGACGCGCTGGCGCAGGAGATCCGGCTGATGGTGGACGAGGGCGTGGTCGCCGAGGCGCAGGACATCGACCTGTGCATGATCCTCGGTGCCGGTTGGCCGTTCCACCTGGGCGGCGTCACGCCGTACCTGGACCGGACCGGCACCAGCGAGCGGGTCACCGGCCGGCGGTTCCTGCCGCGCGGGGCAGCAAGCCTGCCCGCCTGACCGTCACCGCTTCACCGTCGCGGTGGTCGGACCGTCCCTCCCGGACGGACCGGCCACCGCGATCACGTTTCGGCACCCGAGATGGTCGGGACCTGCGTTCGGGACGACGGGATGTCCTACCACCGGGTTAAGATCATCCGCTTTTCCACCCGAATTTGGAGCTGACTGATGTCTCAGCCGCCGGCCACCCCCTACGGCCCGCCGCACGATTCCCCTACCCCGCCGCAGCAGCCGGGCTACCCGCAACAGCAGGGCTTCCCGGCCCCGCAGCCGGGCCAGTCGTACGGTGACCCGGGCGCGCCCGTCGGCCCGCCGCCGGCGAAGAAGTCCAAGGCCGGCAAGATCATCCTGATCGTGCTGGCCGTCGTGCTGGTGCTCTGCCTCGGCGGCGCGGCGATCTCCTGGTTCGCGCTCAAGGACGAGGTGGGCGACGTCGTCGACGCCACCAAGACCCGGGTGGTCGCGCCGGCCACGCTCGCCGGCCGGGCGAAGAACACCGACCCGCAGTTGCAGACGGTCGCCGACCAGATGGTCACCGACATGAAGTCGGAGGTGCAGAACGAGACCAGCACGGTCGGCGCGTTCTACGGCGACCCGACCAAGCAGGACCTGATCATGATCACCGCGGTGTCCGGCGTGATGGCCGACCCGAAGAAGGAACTGGACGAGGCGGTGACCGGGCTCTCCACCGAGCTCGCCGTGACCAACATGGCGGCGGTCGAGGCCGGCCCGCTCGGTGGTGAGGCGCGCTGCGGCGACGGCAAGGCCGAGAGCGTGCCGCTGGGCGTCTGCGTCTGGGCCGACCGCGGCAGCGTGGGCCTGGTGGTCGTGTACTTCAAGACCGCCGAGCAGGTGAAGGCCGAGTTCGTCACCATCCGGGGCCAGATCGAACAGCGCTCCTGATCGGACAGCGACCGGGGCCCCGGCCACCCTCGGGTGGTCGGGGCCCCGTGCCGTACCGCCCGGCGTCGGACCATCGGGACGTTGCGCTCCGTCGGCACCTAGGCCGGGTCGATGTCACCCGTCGCAGAAGTGTCCGGCGAGGCCGGCATGGCCGCCCGCTCGGCCGCGCTGCGCAGCACGCAGAACTCGTTGCCCTCCGGGTCGGCGAGCACCGCCCAGCCCGTGCCGTCGGCGTTCCGCCGGTCGGCGACCATCGTCGCCCCGAGGCCGAGCACCCGCTCGACCTCCTCGTCCCTGGTCCGTTCGACGGGTTCCAGGCAGATGTGCAGCCGGTTCTTGGTCACCTTGTCCTCCGGCACCGCCTGGAAGAACAGGGCCGGAATCGCCCCGTCCGAGGGCAGCAGCGCCGCCTCCGGATCACCCGGGACGTCATCGGAGTGCCGGACGTAGCCGAGCACCGCCGACCAGAAGCCGGCCAGGGCGTACGTGTCGTGACAGTCAAAACTGATGTTGCGGATCCGTGGATACACGGGTGTTCCCTCCGGTGCTGGATGGGACGCTCCGCCTCCGGACGTCAGCCGACGCAGACCCGGGGCGCGGAGTCACGGTTGGTGGACATCGACGCACCCCCCTTCGTCTCGAGCTGACTCGGCAGATCCTGCCATCGGCCGAGCGCCGCGTGCAACCCCGTTCAGCCGGCCGTGGGCACCGGGCCGGGCACCGCCGGGGCGTCCGCCGACGGCAGGGTGACCGTCACCTCCAGGCCACCGCCGGGCTGCGCGATGACCCGTACCGTGCCGCCGTGGGCGTTGCAGACCGCCCGGACGATGGACAGCCCCAGGCCGGACCCGCGGGCACCGGTGCGTTCCCGTCCGCCGCGCCGGAACGGCTCGAACAGTCCCGGCACGTCGGCCTGGTCCACCTCGAACCCGGTGTTGCCGACCACCAGCCACGAGCGGTCGCCGTCGGTGCCGGTACGCACCCAGAGCCGACCGTGCAGGTGGTTGTAGCGGACCGCGTTCTCGATGAGGTTGCCGGCCAGCCGGTCGAGCAGTCCCGGGTCGCCGACCACCGGCGCGGACTCCAGCGATGTCTGCACCCGCAAGCCGATCCGGTCCACCTCACGACGCATCGCCGACAACGCGTTGGCGGTGCCGGCGGCCAGATCACATTCGGTACGCCGACCGAGTCGCCGCCCGGCCTGCGCCTCGCTGCGGGCCAGCACCAGCAGCGCGTCCACCAGCCCGTTCGCCCGCTCCGAGGCGTCGCGGACCACGGTGGCCATCCGGCGGTACTCGGCGGCGTCCGCATCGTCGTCGCTGAGCGTCACGTCGATCTCGGTGCGCATCACGGCGAGCGGAGTCCGCAGCTCGTGCGAGGCGTTGGCCACGAAGCGCTTCTGCGCCTCGAACGCGGACGCGATCCGGTCCAGCATCGCGTCGAACGTCTTGGCCAGCTCGGCCACCTCGTCGTCGGCGCCCGAGTAGCCGATCCGCTGGTCCAGGGTCGCCTCACCGAGCCGCTGCGCGGTCGCCGTGACCTGGTGCAGGGGGCGCAGCGCCCGGCCGGCCACCGCGTACGCGCCAGCCACCCCGACCACGCTGATCGCGAGCAGCGCGACCAGGCCCTTGGCCAGCAGCTCCCCGGAGGCGGCGTCGACGAGCTGCCGCTGCCACTGCGCGGCGTCCATCTGCCGGCCGTCGGAGAGCAGCACGATCGTGCCGGGCACCAGCTCGTCGGTGGGTCGCAGCGCGTCGCGGACCAGCAGCCAGGCCAGCAGCACCAGGATCGCTCCCGCGCCGATCAGCAGCACGCCGTTGAGCAGGGTCAGCCGCAGCCGCAGCGTCGGACGCAGGCGGCGGCTCACGCGCCGACCTCGGCCGTCCGGTAGCCGGCGCCGACCACCGTCTCGATCAGCGGCGGGTCACCGAGCTTCTTGCGCAGCGTCATGACGGTGACCCGGACGATGGTGGTGAACGGGTCGGTGTTCGCGTCCCAGACCCGTTCCAGCAGTTCCTCGGAGGAGACCACCGCGCCGCGCGCCTTGAGCAGCTCGCTGAGCACCCCGAACTCCTTGTTGGTGAGGTCGACGGGCACTCCGGCGCGGGTGGCCACCCGGCGGGCCGGGTCGAGCACCAGGTCGGCCAGTTCGAGCACCGGCGGCGCCGCCGGAGTGGCCCGCCGGCCCAGCGCCTGCACCCGGGCCACCAACTCGTCGAAGGCGAACGGCTTGGGCAGGTAGTCGTCCGCGCCGAGCTGCAACCCCTCCACCCGGTCGGCGACCGTGCCGCTGGCGGTCAGCATCAACACCCGGGTCAGCGCGCCGGAGGCGGCCAGGTCGGCGCAGATCTGGTCGCCGTGCACACCCGGCAGGTCACGGTCGAGCACCACCACGTCGTACCGGGTGACGAACGCCGCCTCGTGGCCGGCGTCGCCGTCGTACGCCACGTCGACCGCCATCCCCCGCTTGCGCAACCCGCGCGCGATCGCGTCGGCGAGGTTGCGCTCGTCCTCCACCACCAGTACCCGCATCCCGGCCTCCTCGCTGCTGACCACCGACAACCTAGTGCCGGCCGGCAACCATCGTCCCTCGCCGTCCGCGCCGGTCGGCGTTGCGGACCGGCTCGGCGTACGCGATGCTGCCCGCACCGAGCGACGGACGGACCCGGCATGAGCAGCACGGCACCACCCACCCGGCGGGACATCGCCTACCGGGGCTTCCACCTCCCGGCGGACTCGACGGCCGGCACCGTCGACGAGCGGGGCGGGTGGACGTCGCCGCCGGTGCGGGTCGGCTTCGAGGTCGCCGAGGTGGTGCCGTCGTGGACCGCCGACACCCCGGACGGCTGCTGGATCGAGGTCGAGCTGCGCGGCTGGCACGGCGACACGCCCAGCACCGACTGGTACCTGCTGGCCCGCTGGTCGGCCGACGACCGCACGGTACGGCGCACCTCGGTGCCCGGCCAGCGCGGCGGTGACGCCCGGGTGGACACCGACACCCTGACCGTGACGGGAGCGACGGTCACCGGCTGGCAGGCACGGGTGACCCCGCGCCGGCCGGAGGGCAGCCCGACCGGGCCGGTGCTGCGCAGCATCGGCGCGGTCGCCACCGGGCGCACACCCGTCGGGCAGGGGTACGAGCCGGTGCCCGCCTCGACCGCCGCTCGGGGTCGGGTGCTGGACGTGCCCCGCTACTCACAGCGGCTGTACGCCGGACAGCACGCGCAGTGGGGTGGCGGCGGCGACTCCTGGTGCAGCCCCACCTGCACCTCGATGGTGCTCGCCTACTGGGGTGCCGCGCCGCCGCCCGAGCGGTACGCCTGGGTGCAGCCGCCCGGCCCGCGTCCGGTGGTGGTGCACGCCGCCCGGCACTGCTACGACCACGCCTACGCCGGGACCGGCAACTGGCCGTTCAACACCGCCTACGCGGGTCTGCACGGGGTGGACGCGTTCGTCACCCGGCTGCGGTCGCTGACCGAGGCGGAGGCGTTCGTCGCCGCCGGCATCCCCCTGATCGTCTCCGCGGCGTTCCGGGCCGACGACGTGCCGGGGCTCGCCTACGACACCCGAGGGCACCTCATGGTGCTGGTCGGCTTCACCGTCGACGGCGACCCGGTGCTCAACGACCCGTACGCGCCGGACGACGACTCGGTACGGCGGACGGTGCCCCGGCAGCGGTTCGCGGCGGTGTGGCAACGCGGCAGCGGTGGCCTGGCGTACGTGCTGCGGCCCACGTCGGTGCCACTGCCCCCGCCGCCCGAGCAGGCCAACTGGTGATCAGTCGGGGGTGCGCAGCAGCCGGTACGAGCCGTCGACGCGCTGGCAGAGCAGAACGCCCACGCTCGCCTGGCAGCTCCCGGCGACGCCGGGCAACACGTCCAGCGGGCGCGCCTTCCCGGCGCTGACATCGAGCCGCGCGACGTACAGTCCCCCGTCCGGATGCCGGCGCACACCGACCAGCGGGTTGCCGAAGCCGGACTGGGCCAGCTCCCAGCCGCCCAGCTCGGCCACCTCCCGCCCGGTCGCCGGATCGAGCACGACGAGCTGCTCCAGTCGCGTGCCGGAGCTGTTCGCCACGCTGGCGACCAACCGGTCGCCGTACGAGAACACCCACGACCAGCGGTCGCTGTACCAGCGCGGTTCGCCGGTGGCGGGGTCCACCGCCCACAGCCCGACACCGCCGAGGTGCAGACACAGCACCGGGCCGCAGTCGAACGCGAACTCGGCCTGCCGGGCGGGGACGCTCCACCGCCTCTCCAGCCGGTCCAGTCCGTACGCGGTGATCGTGGCCGGGCTCCCCGTGATGGTCACCAGCAGGTCGTTCACCACCTGCCTGATCTGGGGCCCGCCGCCGGAGTCGCCCAGGTCGGCAGTGGCCAGTGCCGCACCGGTGGTGGCGTCGCGTACCTCGATCCGACCGCCCGCCCGCGTGAGCACCATGCGGTCCGCCCCTCGCCCCCGGTGCCGGAAGCTGACGGCGGCGTCCGCCGACACCTGCCAGCGCACGGTGCCGCAGCAGGGATCGACCGCGCGCAGGCCGATCGGGTCGTCTCCGCTGCTGGACTGCAGCAACAGATTGCCGTCCGCCAGCTCGACGGGGCTACCCGGCTGCTGCCACCGGTACGCCCCGGTCTCCCGGTCGAACGCCAGGGACAGCGAGCCCTGACCGGGCATGTCGCTATCGTAGACGGTGACCAGCAGCGCCCCGCCCACCGACGCGATTCCCCAGGACCGGCCCTCCACCGGCACCGGGGTCTGCCACACCCGCTCGCCGCCCGGCATCCGGTAGACGGTCAGGGTCCGCTGTGTCGGCCGGGCGGGGACCGGGTCGAGGACCACGAACACGCCGTCGGCGAGCAGCGTCTCGGCGGCGATCTGCGCCGGCAGCGTCACCACGTCCTGCCGGCGTGTCGGTGCCGCGGCGGCGAGGGTGGCCAGCACGAGCAGGAGGACCAGCGCGCACCGCAGCGGTCGGCCGTTCGCCCGGGGTGGGCGGGGCAGCGGGGCCGGCTCCGAGGTGTGCCGCAGCTCGCCCAGGTCGATGACCGGGCCGGTCATTCCGGCAACCGCCACAACGCGGTCGACCCGTCGAGGCGCTGGCAGAGCAAAATCGGCAGGGACGCCTGGCAGTTGCCCACGACATCCGGAAGCACGTCGATGATGCGCGACCGGCCGGCCACCAGGTCCAGTTCGGCGACGACCAGCCGCCCGTCGCGCACCGGACGCACGCCGACCAACGGGTCGTCCGGTCGGAGCGTCGGCACCAGGTTCCACTGGCCCAGCTCGGCCCGCGCCTGCCCGGTCGCCGCATCCCGCGCCGCGTACCGCTGGTTGGGCCCGGCCACCAGCATCCGGCCGTGCCGGACGTCGGTCAGCGTGTCCAGGCCCGGGTCCGACCAGCGCACCGCGCCGCTGGCCGGATCGAGAACCTGGAGGCCGCCGGTCTGCTGCAACGCGCAGAGCAGACCCGCGCAACCGATCACATAGGACACCAGCGGCCCGCCGTCCGCCGTCGGCTGCGAACGGCCGTAGTGCTGCCAGCGCTGCCGACCCGTCTCGGCGGCGAAGGCGGTGGTCTGGAACACACCGTTGGCGGCGCTGATCCCCAGCACCAGCACCAGTCCTCGCTCGACCCGGACGCCGAGGTAGTCGCCGGTGCGGGGCAGGGGTGCCTGCCACCGCCGCCGCACGCCACCGTCCGCCGTCGGCGGGGCGTACGCGGTCAGGTAGCGGTCACCGGTGGCGGTCGGCGGATCGACGACGAAGACGCCGTCCTCGGCGAGGTACGCCGCGGCGGCCCGCGCGGCCGGCACCGGACTCACCATGCGCCCGGGCGCCGGCGCGGCACCGGCCAACACGACAGCGGCCAGCAGCAGTACGGCCACGCCGCGCGCCGGGCGGCCGACGGCACGCGGCGGGCGGGGCGCCGGCGCCATCGAGCCGTCATCGCCGTGGACCTCGCCCAGCTCGATGATCGACACCGACCGTCCGTCCTTCCGTCACCCGTCGCGGCCGGCGAACGGGTCGCCCCGGTAAGACCGACCGCGGGCACACCGGCCCGGCAAATCCGACGCATCACCGCCTGTACGATGGCGCGTCGTGGCTGTGCCGGTGGTAGACCCCTCGCTGAATCCCGTAACCGACGCCGACCCGGTCGAGGTCGAGCCGACACGGCGACCTCGACGTCGACCCGGCCGCGCCGACCTCGTGGCCCTCGGAGCCTATGTGGTGCTGGGCGTGTTCGTCTGCCTCAACTACTGGGGTGACGTGACCGGCCGGGTCTCCTCGCACCTGCCCACCGACCACAGCTGGTTCGAGTGGTTGTTCGCGCACGGCGCGTACTCCGTTCGGCACCTGGAGAACCCGCTGTTCACAGCCCGGCAGAACGCCCCGGACGGGGTGAACATGATGGCGAACACCTCGCTTCTCGGGGTGACCCTGCCGTTGGCGCCGCTGACCATGCTGCTCGGCCCCCAGGTGATGTACGCGCTCTACCTGGGCGGGGCCCTCGCTGCGACCGCCGGCACCGCGTACTGGATGCTCTCCCGTCACCTGGTGCGCTCCAGGGCGGCGGCCTTCGTCGGCGGCGCGTTCCTCGGCTTCGCGCCGGGCATCATCCACCATGCCAACGGCCAACCCAACTTCGTGTCCAACTTCCTGCTGCCGCTGATCGTGGTGCGGGTGCTGCGCCTCGGCGAGCCGGGCCGGTGGCGGCGCAACGGGCTGGTGCTCGGGGCGCTGGTGGCGTACCAGATCTTCATCAATGAGGAGATGCTGCTGCTCACCGCGCTGGCCTGCCTCGTCGTGGTGCTGGCGTACGCCGTGCAGCGGCCGGCCGCCACGCGGGCCGCCGCCGGCACGTTCCTGGCCGGGCTCGGCGTCGCCGGTGGGCTGGCGCTGCTGCTCGCCGCGTACCCGATCTGGTTCCAGTTCAACGGCCCGCAGTCCTACCGCGGTTTACAGGGCGGCGTCTTCCACAACTGGGGTGAGGACCTCGTCGCGTTCGTCACCTTCGCCCGGGACACCTGGGCCGGCGACCCGGCGGTGGAGCAGACCATCGGGTTGACCGAGCAGAACACCTGGTTCGGTTGGCCGCTGGTGCTGCTCTCGGTGGTCGCGCTGGTGCTGCTCGTCCGTCGCTCGCTACCGGCCCGGATCGCCGCGGTGCTGATCGTGGTCTTCACGGTCGCCTCGATCGGGCCCCGGGTGCGGTTCGACGGCGTGGAGACCGGGGTGCGCGGCCCGTGGTCGTACGTGCCGGACGACCTGCCGCTGGTCGAGATGATGATGCCGACCCGCCTGACGCTGGTGGTCGCCGCCGCGGTCGGCGTACTGCTCGCGCTCACCTGGGACGCCGCGTCCCGTCAGGGCTCCCCGGCCGCCGACCGGCCGCCGGTGCCGGCCCAGCGCACCGGCGAACCGTCCGTCGCGTCCCGTCGGCGGTGGCTGCGCCCGGTGGGGTACGCGGCGGTCACCCTCGCCGTGCTGCCGCTCTTCCCCCGGCCACTGCCCGCCCAGCAGATCGAACCGCCGCCGCACTTCATCACCGCCGGCGGCTGGCGGCCGTACGTGCCGGCGGGCCGGACCCTGGTGCCGGTGCCGATCCCGAGCAACGTGCACGGCCTGCCCACGCTGCGCTGGAGCGCGCTGACCGGGCAGGAGTTCCCCGTCCCGGGCGGCTACTTCATCGGCCCGAACGAGTTGGGCGAGGGGGTCTTCGGCGCGCCGAACCGGCCGACCAGCAGCCTCATCTACTCCACCATGGACGCGGGCACCGTCCCGGCGCTCACCGACGAGAACCGCCGCCAGGCCGTGGAGGACCTGCGCTTCTGGCGGGCGTCGGTGGTGGTGCTCGGGGCGCACCCGCGCGAGGCGGTGCTGCGGGAGCTGGTCACCGCCCTGATCGGGCCGCCGCAGCGGGTCGACGACGTCTGGGTCTGGGACGTCCGCACCCTGGTGGGTTGATCAGCCGGCCAGGCTTCGGACGTCCCACATCCACCCGCCGTCGACCGGACGGCCCGGTCCGAGCAGGTCGTCGACGGTCCGGCGGACCGGGTCGCCGTTGGTCAAGTTGCCGAGCACCACGACGGCGGCCCGCCAGTGCCGGAGATCCTCCACGGCCTGGCGGCGGTCGACGTCGCTGAGCACCGGCACCACGCCGGTGTCGGCCACCCGGCGCAGCAGCACCGACGTGGGCCGGTCCGGTGCTCCCCAGCGGGCCGTCGGATCGTCCGGGCCACTCGGTCCGATGAAGTACCCACCCGGCGCCGGGAACGCGAGCCCGGTGCGGGCGGACCAGAGCATCACCGGGCTCCGCGCCGCGCCGGTGACCGGGGGTACGGCGACCACCGTCCGGCCGGGCGGCACCAGGGGACGCCACCCGCCGTCGGCGACGAACCCCGGTACCGGCGCGACCGGCACCACCCGGATCGGTGTCGGGACAAGCGGCAGCAGGGCGGCGGCCACCGCACCGGCCCACAGCAGCCGTACCGGCAGACCCGGCACGGCCGGCAGCCGGCGCGCCGCCCGGACCCGGTCCAGGGAGAGCGCCACCAGCATCCCCAGCACCGGCACGCACACCAGCGCGAACCGGGCCGGCACCGCGAGGTCGAGCAGCGGCAGCCCGGCGACCAGCCGGTACGGCCCCGGAACGCCGGTGACGGTGCCGTCGACCCGCAGCTCGGTGCCGAGCGAGAGCACCGCGAACACCAGGCCGCAGCCGGCCAGCGCGCGCACCAGCGGCCGGCGCCACAGCCAGATCACGATCACCACGGCGAGCACCAGCAGCCCCGGGCCGAAGAACGAGTTCTCCTCGGTCGGGTTCGGCGAGAGCAGGCCCGGCAACCAGTCGTCGCCGAGCACGGTCTGCCGGGCCGAGGCGGTGAACGACGCCGCGTCCAGTTGGAAGCCGTGCGCCGCGAAGGCCATCCCCGCGTAGTGCTGCGGGCCGCGGAACTGGAACCACAGCGGGTACGCCAGCAGCACCGCCGCCACCCCGGCCGCCACCGCGAGGCGGCCGAGCAGGGCCGGTGCGAGCCGGCGGGCGGCCACCCGGTCGGCGAGCGCGAAGCCCAGCGCGAACACCCCGGCGGCGAGTGCCAGGAAGACAAGCGTCTCCTCGCCGATGAAGACCTGCCAGACGACCAGGAGTCCGAGGCCGACGCCGGGCCGCCACGGGGACCGTTCGGCATCGGCGGGCCGGAACACCAGGGCGAGGATCGCCGGCACCAGGAACTGCGCGGCCATGTGCAGGTGCGCGCCCGCCTGAGCGATCATGCCGGGGGCGAAGCCGCAGATCAGGCCACCGACCGCCGCCGCGGACCGGGCGCCGACCAGCCGGCGGCGCAGCAGCGCGTACCAGGCCGACGCGGTGCCGGCGAGGCAGCTGACGACCGCCACGCAGAACGCCACCTGTGAACCGAACAGCAGCGTGACCGGGGTCAGCGGCACACCCAGGCCGAGCACCGAGGTGTTCGCCATCAGGTTGACCCCGTCCGGCGCGTTCAACGCCGTGCTGTGCAGCGGGTTCTCCCCCTCGACGACGGCGTGCGCCGCATGGGCCAGCATCCACTCGAAGAGGACCTGGTCGCCGGCCTGGTGGAACAGCCGCCACGGATGCCCCCACTGCGCGCTGGTCAGCAGGACGGCCAGGGCCAGATAGCCGGCCACCACCAGCGCGTCCGGCAGCCAGGTCGGCCGGGACTGCCGCACCGGCGCCGGCGCGACCGGTGCCGGGGACGCCGTCCCGGTGGTCATCAGACCGAGCGGTCGGTCAGCGTCCGGACGTCCCACACCCAGACGTCCAGTTCCTGGCGGCCGGGGCCGACCAGGTCCTCGACGGTACGCCGCAACGGCTCGGCGTTCTGCTGGCGGAGCGGCAGCACCAGGATCGCCGCCCGCCAGTGGCGCAGCTCGTCGGCGAACCGGCGGCGCTGCCGGTCGTCGAGTTCCGGGGTACGGCCGGTGGTGGCCACCTCCTCCAGCAGCTCACCGACACCGCTGGGCCGTCCGCCGAACCGACCCGGGTCACCGGTGTTGCCGTTGCGGGGTGCGAGGAAGTAACCGCCCGGGATCTTGAAGTCGAGGTTGGTGGTGGCAGCCCAGCGCATGCCGTGCGTGTTGCCCATGCTGGGCACCGGGATCGGCACCAGTGTCTGGTCCGGGCCCACGTACGCCCGCCACCGGTCGGCGGTGATGAAGTCCGGCACCGGCGGCCGGGAGACCATCCGCAGCGGCATCGGGGCGATCGGCAGCAGCGCGAACGCCAGACCGGCGGCGGTGAGCATCCGGACCGTGCGGCGGTCGGCGGGGCGCAGCGCCCACGCCCGTTCGACGGCGAACGCGAGCAGCAGACCGATCACCACGCTGGTGATCAGGCCGAACCGGGTCGGCACGACCGCGTCCAGCAGCGGCAGGTGGACCAGCAACTGCCACGGGCCGGCGATCAGCTCCCGGTCCCACCAGGAGACCCGCTCGCCCAGGGAGAGCACGGCGAAGAGCACGCCGGTGGCCGCGAGAGCCCGTACGACCAGCTCCCGGCGCAGCCACACCACGATGGCGATGGCGAGCAGCGACAGGCTCCAGCCGAAGAAGGCGTTCTCCTCCGAGTAGTTCGGCGCCAGGTTGATGTTGGCCCGCTGGTTGCCGCCGAGGGTGGGAGAGCCCGGCGCGAAGAAGGCGGCGATGTCGTTGCCGTAGTCCCGCACCGCGTCGCTGAGCCCGTGGTACGCCATCGGCCCGGCGAACTGCACGTACAGCGGGTACGCCAGCAGCGCCCCGGCCAGCAGCGTGCAGGCCGCCAGGCCGGCGCCCAGCGGTCGCCACGCGGCCGACCAGCGAGCGGGCTCCTGGACGAGCACCGCGATCAGGAACACACCGCAGGCCAGGGCCGTGAAGAGCAGGATCTCCTCGTTGATGAACGCCTGCGCGGTGACCAGCAGAGCGAGCAGCGCGCCGTCACGCACCGGCCGAACCGACCGGGTCAGCACCAGCACCCGCCACACGATGAACGGCAACAGGAACTGGCTGATGATGTTCGGATGCCAACTGGCGTGCGACAGCATCGCCGGGGAGAACCCGCAGAACCAGCCGCCGACCGCCGCCGCGAGCGGGGTACGCACCAGGTGCCGGGAGAGCATGAGGTACCAGGCCATGGCGGTGCCGGCCAGACCGAGCGTCACCAGCACCACGAAGGACACCGCCGGCCCGAAGAGCAGCGTCACCGGCACCATCGGGATGCCCAGCGCCAGCACGGCCGTGTTGGCCATCAGGTTGACGCCGTCGGGGTAGTTGAACTGTTCGGTGTAGAACGGGTATTCGCCGTGCAGCACCACGCGTACCGAGTGGGCGAGGAAGAACTGCACCTGCGCCGGGTCGCCGGTGTAGAGCGAGGCCACCCGGCCGGCCGGGTCCAGCCAGATCCGGCTGGTCACCCAGAGCGCGGCGAGCAGGAACAGCCCGCCGACCGCGAGGTGCTGCCGCCGCCGGGTCCACCGACGCCACCGGTTCCTGCCCGGCACCTCGGCGTCGGCGTCGGCGTCGTCGCCGTCGGCGGCGTCGGCCGGTGCGCCGTCGGTGTCCGGCGGGACATCGACCGGTGCCGTGGCCGGTGCGGCGAGTGCGGGCTCGGCGACGCCGACGGAGGCTTCGGCCGGCCCGGCGGAGGCCGGGGCGGTAGTGGCCGGTGCGGCGAGCGCAGGCTCAGCGAGCGCGAGCGCGGGCGCGGGGTCGGCGACGCCGACGGTGGCGTCGGCCGGCGCGGCGGACGTGGCGACGCGGCCGCCCGGTCGGCTGGCCGACGTGCGGTAGTTCACTGTCTCGTCGAGGTCGTCGAGGCCGTCAGCCGCCTCCGGGTGCGGCGCGGACAGGGCGCGGGACTCGGCAGGCGTCACAGTCGGCGGAGTCTACCGGAGCGGCGAAAAGGCACGAAAACCCCGGTGGTGTCCACTGTGGTGGGTGTGGCGGCGACCACCTGAGGTGCCGCGCCGGACATCTCGTACTATGGCGCTTTCCGACAGCGACGGCGAGGCGATCGGGGGCGGGCCAGGTGACTCCAGGCCGTCGGCACGGCAGGGCGCTCACCGTCCTGCTGGGCGTACTGCTGGCCGCCACGGCGTGCGGCCCGGTCGCCGACCGTCAACCGCGGGACCTGCGGGTCGGGTACGACAGCCTGGACGGCTCACTGGCGGTGTGGCCGCCCCGGGGCGACCTGGCCCGCGACGCGGCGTCGACGACGGCGGTCACCGATGCGGTGCGCGACTGGCGTTCACCGGCCGACGACCGGGCACACCTGCCCTCGTCCGGCATTCTCTTCTCCGGCCGGGTCGACGGCACCCCGGTGGCCCTGGTCGCCGCGGACGTCCCCGGCGAGAGCGCCTCCTGGCTGCTGCAACTCACCCGCGACGGCGACCGGTACGCGATCACCCGCGCCGCCGAGTACACCGACCCCGGCTACCTGGTCTACTCCGACGTGCTGCCGGTGCAGACCGGCGGCGGTCGGCGCTACCTGGTCTCCGCCCGGGTACAGACGCTGCTCGGGCCGCAGGGCCGGGCGCTGACAGTCGCCGACGGTCTCAGCGCTCCGGTCGACGTGCCGGCCTGCGCGGCGGTGCCGGTGACCGCGACCCTGCGGGCCACCGAGTCGCTGCCCCGGGGGCGGGCCGCCGACCGGCTCCTCGACCTCGGCACCGGCACCGTCGATCCGCGCTACCCGCTGGTCCGCGACGAGTCCGGCGCCGGTCGGCGCGCGCTGACCGGCCTGGACACCTGCGTACTGGCCGGCGACCGGGGACCGTTCGGCAGCATCCCCCGACGCATCGGCGACCGGGACGCGCCGCGTTCGGTGCCGACGTCGTGGCCGATGGCGAAGCTGACCGTCCGCTCGCTCGGCGAGGTCGCCCTCGGCGGCGGCGAGGCCGCCGAGTTGCAGCAGTTGAGCTGGGACACCGACGCCGGCACGATGACCGCCGTGATCTACCGGCCGGCGGACGGGAGCGCGCCGGTGGTCTCGCCGGCCGACCGGGCCACCCCGTTGCAGACGTACCAGCTGCCGGTGCCGGGCCAGCCGCTGGTGGTGCTCAGTTGGCGGGCCACCCGGGACAGCTCCCTCTCCGTGCCGCCCGGAACCCCGCTGCTGGTGGAACGCCCTGGCCTGGTGGTCGTCCCCGAACCCACCCGCACCCAGACCTACAGCCTCGCCAACACCGACAAAACCCACTACCGCTCCATAACCCCCCGCCCCCGCTAACTCGAAAATCGACCGTGACTTGACGTGCGGCAGCATCCCGCGTCGCGAAGCGGCGCGGGATGGGTGTTGTTGCGTGGTGCGTTAGGCGGCGAGGTCGAGGGTGACGCGGTAGCCGAGGGCTTCGAGTTGGTGGACGTGGTTGCGTTTGCGGCGTTCGGTGTCGGTGCGGCTGAGGTAGAAGTCGGCGCCGAGATCACGGAAGCCGGCTGCGGGGTCGGACAGAAGGTGCCAGATGATCGTCAGGACCGAGCGGCCGACCGCGACGATGGCGCGTTTGGCGCCGCGTCTTCGCGCGATGCGCCGGTAGCGTTCGCCGAGGAACGTGCTGGTGCGGGCGGCGGAGACCGCGATCTGTCCGAGGACGCGGGCGAGGTAGCGGTTGCCGTGCCCGGTTGATCCGGTGCCTTTGCGGCGGCCGGCTGATTCCTTGACGCCGGGCGCGAACTTGGCCCAGCCGGCGAGGTGGGCCGGGGTCGGGAAGCGGGTCATGTCCACGCCGATCTCGGCGATGATCGCGGCAGCGGCGGCCGGCCCGACCCCGGGGATCTCAAGCAGCCGGGCCGCCGCCGGGGCGAAAGGGGCCAGTTGCGCCTCGATCCGGGCGTCGACCTCGCGGATGTCGGCCTCGACCTGCTCGACGCGGGCGATCATCTTGCCCAGCAGGAACGCGTGATGATCGGTGAAATGACCGGTGAGAGCTTCCTGCAGGGCGGGGATCTTGCGGCGCAGGCTGGAGCGGGCCAACTCGGCCAGGGTGTGTGGGTCACGCTGCCCGGCGATCAACGCCGCCATCATGGCCCGCCCGGACGTGCCGAACAGGTCGCTGACCACGACCGACAGTTTGATCTGCGCGTCTTCGAGCAACTTCTCCGCCCGGTTGCGTTCCGCCCCCGCCTCAGCGATCAGATCGACCCGGTAGCGGGTCAGGTCCCGCAGCATCCGGATCGGCGCCGGTGGCACGAAACTCGGCCGGATCATCTGCCGTTCGGCGACCTTGCACAACCACACCGCGTCCAGCTTGTCGGTCTTCGGCCGGCCCGGTAGGTGTTTGACGTCGCGGGCATTGACCAGCCACACCTCGAACCCGTGCGCTTCCAACAGGTAGAACACCGGCTTCCAGTAGTCACTGGTGGCCTCCATAACCACCCGGGTTACCCCCAGCGCTGCCAGGCGCTCGGCCAGCCCGATCAGTGATCGGGTCATCGTCGGATAGGTCCGCACCTCCTGCAGCCGCCGTCCGGGCTTCGCCTCGTCCGGAACCCGTGCGCAGCACACCAACGACGCCTTGCCGATGTCCAACCCCGCCACACGCGTGATGATCTGCTCTTCATCCTGGGCCTGTTCCAGCAACCGAAACCCTCCCCACCAGCGCGAACATCAGGGCGGTCGCCCGCGGCAGCCACAGAACGGGTGAATCTAACTCGCGTGCTCGCAGCAACAGTGAAAGGCCCACAACGCGACTACCAGCGTCCGACTAACCCACGACCTCACACGGACCAAGGAGCGACGACGTCAGCGAGCGACCGACACGATTTTCAGCCCGGAACGGGCCACCTCGCCAGAGGCGACAAGGACTAACCCCAACCCCGCGCCGCCCCGCCCCCGCCCCTTCCGCGTCGATCATGGACTTGTGGTGGGCGGTAGGTGGTGATTCACACCTTTCGCGGGGCACCACAACTTCATGATCGACGACGCAAAAGACGGGCATGGGACGACGACGGCGGGCGCCCTCGTAGGGGGCGCCCGCCGTTGGTGTGTCGTGGGTCTAGTTCTGGGCTGCGGTTCTGGACGGGGTCAGGCGGTCCGGGGTGGCGTCCAGGCTGGAGATCCAGCCGGTGACGTCACGGGCCACGTCCTGCGCGGTCAGGCCCAGGTCCGCGAGGATCTGCGCGCGGGTGCCGTGCGGGTGCCAGTCGGCCGGTACGCCCAGGTCCTTCAACGGCACCCGGACGTCGGCGTCGCGCATCGCCTGGGCGAGCGCGTCGCCCACCCCGCCGACCCGTACGCCGTCCTCGACGCTCACCACGAGCCGGTGGCTGGCGGCCAGCTCGACCAGTTCCGCCGGAACCGGGCGCACCCAGCGAGGGTCGACGACCGTCACCCCGTAGCCCTGCTCGGCGATACGGGCGGCCACCTCCATGCCCATCTGCCCGAAGGAGCCGACGGCGACCAGCAGCACGTCGGTACGTGCCGACTCGGCCAGTACGTCGACCGGGCCGACCCGGCGCAGCGCCGGCAGGTCCGCGGCGACCGCGCCGGTCGGGAAGCGCACCACGGTCGGGCCGTCGTCGACGGCAAGGGCCTCGCGCAGTTCCTCGCGCAGCGTGGCGGCGTCGCGGGGTGCGGCGATCCGCAGACCGGGCACCACCCCGAACACCGACATGTCCCAGATGCCGTAGTGGCTGGGGCCGTCCGGGCCGGTGATGCCCGCCCGGTCCAGCACGAAGGTCACCGGCAGCTTGTGCATCGCCACGTCCAGCAGGACCTGGTCGAAGGCGCGGTTGAGGAACGTGGCGTAGACCGCGACCACCGGGTGCAGGCCACCGAGTGCCAGCCCGGCCGCCGAGGTGGCGGCGTGCTGCTCGGCGATGCCGACGTCGTACACCCGCTCGGGGTACTTGCGGGCCAGCTTCGCGATGCCGGTCGGCTCGGCCATGGCGGCGGTGATGCCCACCACGTCCGGTCGTTCGTCGGCGACGGCCAGCAGTTCGTCGGCGAAGACGTGGGTCCACTTGACCGAGGGTGCGGCCAGCAGCGCGCCGGTCTCCACGTCGAAGGCGCTGCCGGGGCCGTGCAGGCAGTCCGCCTCATCCTCCTCGGCCGGGCGGTAGCCGTAGCCCTTGCGGGTGACGGCGTGCACGATCACCGGGCCGCCGAAGTTCTTCGCGGCGCGCAGCGCCGACTCGACCGCGGCCACGTCGTGCCCGTCCACCGGGCCGACGTACTTGATGCCGAGGTCCTCGAACATCGCCTGCGGGGCGACGGCGTCCTTGATGCCCTTCTTGACCGCGTGCAGCACCTCGTACATCGGCTTGCCGACCAGCGGCGTGGAGCCGAGGGCGTCCTTGACGGTGTCGAGGACCTTCTCGTAGCCGGGGTTGAGCCGCAGCGACGAGAGGTGGTCGGCGAGGCCGCCGATGGTCGGCGAGTAGGACCGGCCGTTGTCGTTGACCACGATCACCAGGGAGTTGCCGGCGGTGGCGATGTTGTTCAGCGCCTCCCAGCACATGCCGCCGGTGAGCGCGCCATCACCGACCACGGCCACGACGCTGCGCGCCTCGCCCCGCAACGCGTACGCCTTGGCCAGGCCGTCGGCGTAGGAGAGCGCGGTGGAGGCGTGCGAGTTCTCGATCAGGTCGTGCTCACTCTCCGCCTGGCTGGGGTAGCCGGAGAGGCCACCGCGCTGGCGGAGCTTGTCGAAGCCGGCCTGACGTCCGGTGAGGATCTTGTGTACGTACGCCTGGTGGCCGGTGTCGAACAGGAGCCGGTCTCGGGGGGAGTCGAAGACGCGGTGCATGGCCAGCGTCAGCTCGACCACACCGAGGTTGGGCCCGACGTGCCCGCCGGTGCGGGAGACCTTCGCGATCAGGAAGTCCCGGATCTCCGCGGCGAGAACGTCCAATTCCTCGCCCGACATCCGCTTGACGTCCTGCGGACCGCGGACCGTCCCCAGCAACCGACCGTGATTGGCCGTGTCCTCTTCAACGCTCATGACCGGAGAGTCTATCGGCCGCCCGGTACTCCGCAGCCCGACCCGAGCCTCCCGAGCCGTACCGGGCGGCTGAGCGCCTGCTCAGGCACGGATCCCTGGCCGGCTCTCGTCCGCCGGGACCAGCAGCCCGACCAGTTCGACGTGCTGCGTCATCGGGAACAGGTCGAAGCCGCGCAGCGCGGCCAGCCGCCAGCCGAGGTCGGCGAACGTGCGGACGTCCCGGGCGAAGGCGGCCGGGTCACAGGCCACGTACGCGACGGCGCGCGGGCCGGCGGCGACGATGTCGCGCACCACCGGGGCGCCCGCGCCGGAGCGCGGTGGGTCGAGCACCACCACGTCGACCGGGCCGGTGATCCGGCGGCGGGCCAGCGCGGTCTCCACCCGGGCGGCGACCACCTCGACGTGGGGCAGGTCGGCCAGGTTGGCCCGGGCCGCGTCCACCCCGTCCCGGCTGGACTCGACCAGGGTGACCCGGGCGTCGCCGACCCGGCCGGCGAGGGCCGCGGCGAACAGCCCGGCGCCGCCGTAGAGGTCCCAGG
This sequence comes from Micromonospora sp. WMMD710, assembly GCF_029626045.1. Taxonomy (NCBI): domain Bacteria; kingdom Bacillati; phylum Actinomycetota; class Actinomycetes; order Micromonosporales; family Micromonosporaceae; genus Micromonospora; species Micromonospora sp. WMMD710. The sequence continues at coordinate 3,445,540 of NZ_JARUBD010000001.1, forward strand.
CCACCTCGCCCGGGCGCGGGTCGAGCAGCTCCAGCACGGCCGTCGTGAGGGTGTCCGCCGCGGCGGGGTGCACCTGCCAGAAGGCGGACGCGGGCAGCGTCCAGTCCCGGCCGGCGGCCACCTCGCGGACCTCGGACGGCCCGCTCACCGGGGTGGACACACCGTCCCGGACCTGCGCGACGGTCACGTCGCCGCCGCTGCTGGCGACGGTCTCCACCGCCTCGGCGGCGGGCCAGAGCGCCCCGGTCGGGGTGAGCACCGGAAGCTGCTGGATGGCCGGGTGGGCGATCCGGCAACGGTCGATCGGCACCACCTCGTGCGAGCGGTGCTTGAGCAGCCCGGCCCGGTCCGCGGCGTCCACCGCGTAGCGGACCCGCGAGCGCCAGCCGAGCAGGCCACCGGGCAGCGCCTCGACGCGGACGCCGAGCCGGTCCAGGTCGGCGTCGGTCAGCCCGCCGAGGCGGACCAGCTGCTCGCGCACCACGGCGGCCTTCCACGCCAGCTGGGCGTCCGGAGCGACGTGTTGCAGGTCACAGCCACCGCAGGCACCCGGCTTCGCGTACGGGCAGGGTGGCTCGACCCGGTCCGGCGAGGCGTCCAGCACGATCACCGCGTCGGCCCGGACGAACCCCCGGTGCACCTCGGTGACCTCGACGAGGACCCGTTCGCCGGGCAGGGCGTGCCGGACGAAGACCACCTGCCCGTCGACCCGGGCCACGCAGTGCCCGCCGGGCGCGACGGCGTCGACGGTGAGTTCGACGCGTTCCGCCTCGGCCAGCCCACGCTCCGGTGCCGCCGACGTCGCGGCAGCACCCACGCCCGCCTCAGTCACGGTCGACCGCGCCGCCGCCACCGGCCGGCGCGGAGACCACCGGCGGGACGTCCGGCGGCACCGGGCCGCGCAGGCCGATCCGTGGGCCACGCGCCGGGGTCCGGGACAACGTGGCGTCCAGCCGGTCCAGGTTCTTGCTCGCCGTCGAGGCGAGCTGCCACGGCACGCTGACCACCATCACCCCCGGTTCGAAGAGCAGGCGGCCCTTGAGACGCAGCGCGCTCTGGTTGTGCAGCAGGTTCTCCCACCAGCGGCCGACCACGTACTCCGGGATGAAGACGGTGACCACGTCCCGGGGCGACTTGCGGCGGGTGGAGGCGACGAAGTCCAGGATCGGGCGGGTGATCTCCCGGTACGGCGAGTCGATCACGGTGAGCGGGATGGCCATCTCCCGACGTTCCCACTCGGCCTGCAGAGCCCGGGTGTCCTCCTCGTCCACGTTGACCGTCACGGCGGTCAACGTGTCCGGCCGGGTGGCCCGGGCGTACGCGATGGCCCGCAGGGTCGGCTGGTGCAGCTTGCTGACCAGCACGATCGCGTGGTTGCGGGCGGGCAGCACGGCACGGCCCTCGTCCGGCGGGGTCAGTTCGACGGCGATCCGGTCGTAGTGCCGGCGGATGGCCAGCATCAACACGTAGATCACCGCCATGGCGGCGATCGCGATCCACGCGCCGAGCAGGAACTTGGTGATCAGGACGATCACCAGCACCGTGCCGGTCAGGCCCGTACCGAACGTGTTGATGGCCCGGGACCGCTGCATCCGGCGGCGCGCCTCGGGATCCCGTTCGGTCCGCAGGCGCCGGTTCCAGTGCCGGATCATGCCGGCCTGGGAGACGGTGAACGAGACGAAGACCCCGACGATGTAGAGCTGGATGAGCCGGGTCACCTCGGCCTGGAAGCCGACGATCAGCACGATCGCGAAGAGGGCGAGGAAGACGATGCCGTTGGAGAACGCCAGCCGGTCGCCCCGGGTGTGGAACTGGCGGGGCAGGTAGCGGTCCTGCGCGAGGATCGAGCCGAGCACCGGGAAGCCGTTGAAGGCGGTGTTCGCGGCCAGGAACAGGATCAGGGCGGTCACGCCGGCCACCACGTAGAGCAGGATCGACCCGGAGCCGAAGACCGTCTCGCCGAGCTGGGTGGTGACGGTCTTCTGCACGTACCCCTCGGGGCCGGAGACGATCTGCAGGGCCGGATCCTCGACGAACTGCAGGTGGGTGAGCCGGGCCAGCCAGATGATCCCGACCAGCATGCTCACCGAGATGCCGCCGAGCAGCAGCAGGGTGGTGGCGGCGTTACGGCTCTTCGGGGCCTTGAACGCCGGCACCCCGTTGGAGATCGCCTCGACGCCGGTGAGCGCGGCGGCGCCCGAACTGAACGTCCGCAGCAGCAGGAAGATGAGCGCGAAACCGGTCACGCTGTGCTCGGCCTGGATGACCAGATCGGCGCTCGGCGCGCGGAGGTCGTCACCCAGCACGAACACCCGGACCAGCCCGGTGAGCAGCATCCCGGCCATCACGATCACGAAGCCGTACGTCGGGATGGCGAACGCCGTGCCCGACTCGCGCAGACCGCGCAGGTTCACCGCGCTCAGCAGCACCACCGCGAGCACCGCGATGAGGACCTTGTGGGTGGCCACGAACGGCACCACCGAGCCGAGGTTGGCCACCCCGGAGGAGACCGACACCGCGACCGTGAGCACGTAGTCGACCAGCAGGGCACTGGCCACCCCGACGCCGAACCTCGGGCCCAGGTTGACCGTGGCGACCTCGTAGTCACCTCCCCCGGAGGGGTAGGCGTGCACGTTCTGCCGGTAGCTGGCGACCACCGTGAGCATCACCACGACCACGGCCAGGGCGATCCACGGCGAGAAGACGTACGCGGAGGCGCCGGCGATGGAGAGGGTCAGCAGGATCTCGTCGGGCGCGTACGCGACGCTGGACAGCGCGTCGGAGGCGAAAACGGGCAGCGCGATGCGCTTCGGCAGGAGGGTGTGCTGCAGCCGGTCGGACCGGAACGGTCGACCGAGGAGCAGGCGCTTCAGTTGCGAAGTGGGACTGGCCACGAACGCCAAGGGTACGACCAACCACGGTGGGAGCGTGGGGGTGGGCGATCGTGGCCGATCCGCGCGGCAGGGTACGGTCGGTCCCCGCTGGGCATCCGGACGTGGCAGGCTCGCACTCGTCAGGCCACCGGCAGCGGAGCGGTACGCACCTTGGGAGGGACAGCGTGCACGTCGTGATCATGGGCTGTGGCCGGGTCGGGTCGACCCTCGCCCACAGCCTGGAGTCTCGGGGGCACTCGGTGGCGGTGATCGACCAGGACGCCGACGCCTTCCGCCGGCTCGGCCCCGACTTCACCGGGATCACGGTGACCGGGGCGGGCTTCGACGGCGAGGTGCTGCGGCAGGCCGGTATCGAGCGGGCGGACGCCTTCGCGGCCGTCTCCAGCGGCGACAACTCCAACATCATCTCGGCCCGGTTGGCCCGCGAGACGTTCGGCGTGTCCCGGGTGGCGGCCCGGATCTACGACCAGCGCCGGGCGCAGGTCTACGAGCGGCTGGGCATCCCGACCGTGGCGACGGTCCGTTGGACGGCCGACCGGATGCTGCGGCACCTCGTGCCGGAGGGCAACGTGGAGATCTTCCGCGACCCGACGAGCACCGTGTCGATCGTCGAGGTGCCCGTGCACAAGGACTGGATCGGCCGGCCGGTGCGCGTGCTGGAGGAGGCGTCCGGGGCGCGGGTGGCGTACCTGATCCGCTTCGGTATCGGCACGCTGCCCACCGCGTCCACTGTCGTGCAGGAGGGTGACCAGGTGTTCATGCTGGTCAGCGACGACATCGTGGTGACGGTCACGTCGGTGGCGGCGACGCCGCCGGAAGGGGGGCACTGAGCCATGCGGATCGCCATCGCGGGCGCCGGCAACGTGGGCCGCTCGATCGCCCAGGAGCTGATCGAGAATGGCCACCAGGTGATGCTGATCGAGCGCCAGCCGAAGATGCTGCGCCCGGACCGGGTGCCGGCCGCCGAATGGGTTCTCGCCGACGCGTGCGAGGTGGCCAGCCTGGAGGAGGCCAACGTCGCCGGCTGTGACGTGGTCGTCGCGGCCACCGGTGACGACAAGACCAACCTGGTGCTGTCGCTGCTGGCCAAGACCGAGTTCGCGGTGCCCCGCGTGGTCGCCCGGGTCAACCGGGCCGAGAACGAGTGGCTCTTCACCGAGCAGTGGGGCGTGGACGTCGCGGTGAGCAAGCCGCGGGTGATGGCCGCGCTGGTCGAGGAGGCGGTCACCGTCGGCGACCTGGTCCGGCTCATGACGTTCCGGCAGGGCGAGGCCAACCTCGTCGAGATCACCCTGCCGCCGACCGCGCCCTACGTGGGTCAGCCCATCCACGCCGTGCCGCTGCCCCGCGACTCCGCGCTGGTGGCGATCCTGCGCGGCAAGCGGGTCCTGGTGCCCAGCCCGGACGACCCGATCGAGGCCGGGGATGAGCTGGTCTTCGTCTGCACCGCCGAGGTGGAGGACGAGGTCCGCGCGGTGATCCTCGGCCCGGACAGCGTCGAACGGACCCGCGGGGCGCGGTGAGCCCGCCCCCCTGGGCCGGCGGTGCGGGCCGCGCCGACGCTCAGGCGCCGGGCAGCGGGGTCGGTTGCGGCTCCCGGGTGACCCGGCGCACCGTCCAGACGGTGATCAGCAGCAGCAGCGCGTACGGCGGGTAGCCCAGGGCCAGCCGGGCCACGCCCAGCGCGGTGTCCTGGTGGGCCAGGTAGAGGCCGGCCTGCACGCCCACCTTGGCCAGCCAGACCACACCCCAGAGCACCGTCAGCTGGGTGAAGGTCCGCACCAGCTTCGGGTCGGTCCGCCACTCCGAGCGGCCCTTGGCGACCAGCACCGACCAGATCCAGCCGACGAGGGGCTGCCGGATGGCCGCCGAGATGAGCAGGGCCACGCCGTAGCCGATGCCGTAGAGGATGCCGGGGAGGTAGAAATCCCGTTCGTCGCCGGTACGCCAGGCGATGGCCGCGCCGACGCCGACGCCGAACAGGCCGTTGACCGCGTGCCGGATCGGCCGGCGCTGGGCCAGCCGCAGCACGGCGATCAACAGCGCGACGGCCACCGAGGCGATCACCGCGGGCCGCAGCTCGCCGATGATGTTGGCGAGGACGAAGACCACCACCGGGATGCTGGACTCGACCAGCCCCCGCCACCCGCCGAGCTGGTCGGCCATCTGCTCGGCGATCGTCGGCAGTCGCTCGTCGTCCTCGGAGCCGGTGTCCGGCTGTGCCGCCCGGTCCTGTCCCGTCGTCATCGCCGGCCTTCCGTCCGCAGCGCCGTCACTTCGGCGAGTCCAGCTCGTAGTGCGGGTTGTAGATGACCTTGCGGTCGTCGCGCATCGCCACCCGGCCCCGCGCGGTCAGGTGCCGCCCCGGCTCGATCCCGGCGATGTGCCGCCGGCCCAGCCAGACCAGGGTGACGACGTCACTGCCGTCGTACAGGTCGGCCTCGAGGGTGGGCAGGTTGGTGCGCGGCGTGTAGACCACGGTGCGCAGCCGACCGGCGACCGAGACCACCTGGCCCCGGGAGCACATCTGGGCCGGGATGCCGCCGCACTCGGCGCTCTCCCGGCGCAGCTCCTGCGCGTCGATCTCGGCTTCGCTGGCGGTGAACCGTTGCAGGAGGCGCCGCAGCGACCCCCCACCCTCGTCGGTCATCATGACCTCCGCGTCACCCTCTCCACGCTCACCGGCCTCGACCGGCACTGGCCCGACCCCGGCGACGCCGGAACCGTGCCGCCAGCGTACGCCGACGGGGCCGGTTCCGGCGGGCCGGTGCGTGCCGGTCAGACCTGGCGTGGTTCGGCGGCGGGGGCGGAGCCGTCCTCGGCGCCCGCCTGGTCGGCGATCTCCCGGGGCAGCCGCAGCGGCAGCGGCTCGCGTACCGGCTTCGCCTCCTGCCCGCGGTCGACCACCAGGCCGTCCAGGCACTCGGCGAGCGGGCCGGCGGTGGCCGGATCGGTCGCCACCGGGCCCTGGAACACGCCACGGACCATCCAGCGCGGCCCGTCGACGCCGACGAACCGCAGGTTGGTCGGGCCGTCCGGGGTGCGCACCTGGGCGTGCAGCTCCGGGCCGTACTCGCCCTCGACCTCCTGGGCGGCGGCGCCGTCGCGCAGCAGCGACTGGCGGATCTCCTCGCGCACCTCGTCCCAGATCCCCTCGGACCGGGGGGCGGCGAAGACGCCGAGCTGCAGCGCGTTGTCCCCGTGCACCAGCACGACCTGCTGGACCACGCCCTGCGGGTCGGCCTGCACCCGCACCTCCACCTCGGCGATCGCCGGGATGTGCAGGCTGCCCAGGTCGAGACGCTGCACGTCGTCGTCGACCTCGGAGATGTCGTACGGGCCGCGCACCAGCGCCGACGCCGACCCCTCGGCGCCCTGGTCGAGGACCTCGGTGGTCCGCTCGTCGCGGGTCTGCCGCCCGGCACCGGCCCGCTTTCGGGAGAAGATCACTGCGCCCACCCTCCGCTGTTCACACTCACCCTGCCATCTCTTCCGTGCGCCCACGTCCGGGCTCGTCCGACCGCTGTTCGACCCGATCCTGACCAGCCGGCGACGGCTCCAGCCCGGCGTGTCCGCCGGTGGAACCGTGCCCGCCGGTCCCGCGTCGGGAGCCGGGCAGCTCGGCCACCGGCTCGAACCGTGCCCGCGCGACCCGCTGGACCACGAGCTGCGCGATCCGGTCGCCGCGGGAGATCTTCGCCGGCGTGTCCCGATCATGATTGATCAGGTTGACCAGGATCTCACCCCGGTAGCCGGCGTCGACCGTACCGGGCGCGTTGAGCACCGTCACGCCGAGCCTCGCCGCCAGCCCGGAGCGGGGGTGGACCAGGCCCACGTACCCCTCCGGCAGCGCGATGGCGACGCCGGTGGGCACCAGGGCGCGGCCGCCGGGCGGCAGCTCCACGTCCGCGGCCGCCACCAGGTCGGCACCGGCGTCGCCGGGATGGGCGTACGTGGGCAGCGGCAGCTCGGCGTCGAGCTGCCGTACGGGCACGGGTACGACGTCGGTCACAGGTCCCTCTTCCGTCGGGTTCACGGGGTGACCCTGCCATCCTGCCGGTTGGCCGGGCCGCCGTGCGCCGTACCCTCGCAGGAGTGAGCATGTCGCCCTCCCCGTCCGCCGGTCAGCCGCCCGTGGCGGCCCGCACGGCGTACGCCGAACGGCTGGACCTGCCCTGGTGGCTGTGGCTGGTGGGGCTGGTGGCGGCCGCGCTGCTGGCCGTCGAGATCTGGATGGGCGGCTCCGGCGTGCGCGCCTGGCTGCCGTTCGCGGTGCTGCTGCCGGCCACCGCGGCCGGGTTGTGGTGGTTGGGCCGGATCCGGGTCGCGGTCGCCGACGGCGAGCTGCGGGTGGACGACGCCCGGCTGCCGGTGCGTTTCGTGGCCGACGTGGTCCCGTTGGACGCGGCCGGCCGTCGTGAGGTGCTCGGGGTGGGCGCCGACCCGCTCGCCTTCGTGGTGCAGCGACCGTGGATCGGCGGCGCCGTGCAGGTGGTCCTCGACGATCCGGCCGATCCGACCCCGTTCTGGGTGGTGAGCACCCGGCACCCGGTCGAGTTCGCCGAGGCGGTGCTGGCCGCGCGGGACGCCCTGCCGCTCACCGACCGTACGGCCGGCGAGCCGGGCTGATCCCGCGCCGCCGCCCGCTCAAGTGCCGGTGGGCGGGCCGGGCAGGGCCGGTGGTGGCGCCGGTCGGGCGATGCCGCGGCGCCGGAGGTCCACCTGGAGCTGCTCGGCCATCTGCTGAGTGGCCCGACGGTTGAGGAAGCTGGCCACCGCCGCGCCGGTGAGGAACGGTCCGAGGGTGGTGAGGTTGCGCCCGAAGCGCCGCAGCAGCATGTCCCGCAGCTCCTTGCGGGCGGCGGTGCCGAGCACCGCGCCCACCCCGACACCGGGCACCATCGGGTTGACCCCGCGCTGGGTGGCCCAGGAGTGCACCAGGGCGACCGCCCGCTGGCTGCCACCACCCGGCAGCGCCACGCCGTGGATCTCGTGCAGTTCGCCGACCAGCTTCAGCTCCACCGCCACCACGGCGACGGTCTCGGCGGCGAGCAGCACCGGCGCGGAGAGCAGGGTCGGTGCCACGGCCCACTCGACGGCGGCGACTCCCCCGCCGGCCGCGCCGATCGCGGCGGTGGTCCGTGACGCGTTGCGGATCAACCGCTCGGCCAGGGCGGCGTCGTCCAGCCCCGGAAAGTGTGCCCGCAGGGTGTCCAGGTCACGGACCGGCACGTGCGGGGCGATCTCGGCGACGGTGTCGACCATCCAGCGCACGGCGGCGCGGGGCTTGAACAGGTCGGCGATGCCCCGGGCGCGGGCCTGCCCCACCATGCGGGTGAGCAGTTGGCGGCGTCGGGCCGGCTCGATGTCGTCCGCGGTCAACGCGGCGACGGTGGCGCCGAGGTCGTCGGCGCCACCGTCGGTGGTCTCGCCTCGATCGCTCATGGGTCGAACCTCCCGGTGCTGTGGGCTACCCGTTACGAGTCAAGCAGGTACCCACCTGTGTCGCACGGCTACACCGGCAGCGGCGGCCCCGATCAGGAGGCCGCCGCTGGTGTCATGCGAGTCAGACGCACTCGCGGCAGATCAGCTCGCCGTTACGCTCGACCGCCAGCTGGCTGCGGTGGTGCACCAGGAAGCAGCGGGCGCACCGGAACTCGTCCTGCTGCATCGGTAGCACCTTGACCGTGAGCTCCTCGTCGGCCAGGTCGGCGCCGGGCAGCTCGAAGCTCTCGGCCACCTCGGCCTCGTCAACGTCCACCGCGCCCGACTGTGAGTCGACGCGCCGGGCCTTGAGCTCTTCCAGGCTGTCCTCGCCGAGGTCGACCTCGTCGCGACGCGGGGCGTCGTAGTCGGTGGCCATCGGTTTCACTCTCCCATATCGATGTTGTCGCTTCCCGGTTGTAACGCCGGACGACGCTGTTTCGGTTCCGTTGGCCGGCCACCACTTGTGTCGGGGACCCGACCCGGGGACCGAACGGGTCGAGCCCGCTGGGGCGACTCCCCTGCGAGCGCGGAACCTTACCCCCCCTTGGGCGAGGCATGTATACCGCCCTCGCGGCCTAGATGTACGCCCCCGCACGCGAAGTTGTTCCCAATGTGACTCAGGCGACACGAAGATAGGGGTAGTAGTACCCGCTTCGCGGTCGCCGCGCCGGCATGTCGGACTGTTTCCACGCGACGGCCGGACAACCGTTAACCTCAGCGGCGTATTCGACGGCCGGCGGTCAGAGATCGTTGCCACCCACCTGACGTCCCGGGGAGTGCCCTGATGAGTTTTGCGCGAGTGCGAGCCCTCGTCGTCGTCGGCCTGTTGGCGGTCATCGCCCTGGTCTTCGTCGTCGTGGCCGTGGTCCGCGACAGCCAGGGCGGGGCGGGCGCCGCCGCGGGCTGCCCCGAGGGCTGGCCGCTGGCGGACCTGACCCTGCGCGAGCGCAAGGACGTGAAAATCAACGTCTACAACGCCACGAACCAGCCCGGCCTCGCCCGCACGGTCGCCGACGAGTTCAGCAACCGGCAGTTCCAGGTCAAGAAGACCGCAAACGAGAAGAAGCAGGTCGACGGCATCGCGGTGCTGCGGTACGGCCCGAAGGGCGTCGGCTCGGCGCACCTGCTCCAGGCGTACTTCCTCAACAACGCCGACCCGGGCTACGACGAGAAGCGCACCGACGACACGGTGGACGTGGTGCTGGGCAACGGCTTCCAGCAGTTGGCCACCACCACCGAGGTCAACCAGTCGCTCGGCGACTCGGGCGCGCCGGAGGCGCCCAAGGGCACCTGCCCGATGCCGGCCAAGAAGTAGCCGCTCAGGGGCCACCCGCGGCGTCCAGGTCGTCCAGGCGGTCGTGCAGCGGCGCGAAGAGGGCCTCCGGGGCCGCGAGCACCAGGTCCGGGCCGGCCGGCCGGCCCCGCAGGCCGGCCACCCGCAGGCCCGCCTCGCTCGCCACCAGGCCGCCGGCGGCCTGGTCCCAGGCCGCCAGACCCTTTTCGAAGTACGCGTCGACGCGCCCCTCGGCGGCCAGGCAGAGATCCAGGGCGGCGGCGCCGAGTCGCCGGATGTCCCGCACGTGACCGATGAGCCCGGCGACCACCCGGCCCTGGTGCGACCGGCGGGCGGCGTCGTACCCGAAGCCGGTGGCGACCAGCGCCTGCCCCAGGTCGGTCTCGGTCGAGCAGCGCAACCGCTGCCCCGCCCGCCAGGCGCCGCCGCCGACGGTGGCCGTCCACTCCTCGCCGGTGAACACGTTGCGCACCACCCCGGCGACCACCACGCCGTCGACCTCGGCGGCCAGCGAGACCGCGCAGTGCGGCAACCCGTACAGGTAGTTGACCGTGCCGTCGATCGGGTCGACGATCCAGCGCACCCCGCCGCCGGTCGGGCCGGTGGCACCTCCACCGTTCTCCTCGCCGTACTCCTCACCCAGCACCGGGTCGTCGGGGCGGAGCGTGGCCAGCGCGTCGAGAACCTGCCGCTCGACCGCCCGGTCGGCGGCGGTGACCACGTCGGTGCGGGTGCTCTTGGTCGCGGCGACCACGACCCCCTCGCCCCGCATCCGGTACGCGGTGTCGGCCGCCTTCCGGGCCACGTCGATCGCGATCGTGAGCAGTTCCTGCGGCGTCGGCGTCGAGCCGGTCATGGTTGTCCCTTTCCACACGTCAGCGTCCGCGCGCCATATGACCGGCATGTCCGGTTTGTGTTGGTAATGTGCGCTAGGTGCTCAGCTCTCCGACCCCGTCCACGGCGCACCGGCCCGTTCCACCGCGATCCACCTGCGACCATCGCGCTCCGCACCCGAACCGCCACCACCCCAGAGCCGTCCGTGCTGGTCAACCGGCACCTCGGGCCCGGTCCGCCCGCGGCCGGCCACGACGACGGAGGCCCCACGCGCCGTACGCGAGTATCATCCTTACAAAGTCCACATCAGCGCCGAATCGGCGGTCTCACCGCCGTTACGCAGTGCGGCGCAGGATGATCGCCGCAGTCGGCGTTACAATTCACCCCTGCCCACGCGCCACGGACCGCCGACCACCGGCCGGCCCGGGACACGGGGGCCCCTCAACCACATCGCCCGGCCCGGTTGACCCATGCTGTGCCGGACGACCCGGCCGTGCCCGCTCTTCGCCTCCGGAAGGTCATTCGTGACAGAACCCCGCCAGACCGGCGCCGACGTTCGCTCGCTCACCGACACCCTGATCGCCCACGCGCAGAGCGCCGGTGGTCAGCTCACGTCGGCCCAGCTCGCGCGCACCGTCGAGTCCGCCGAGGTGACTCCGGCCCAGGCCAAGAAGATCCTGCGGGCGCTCTCCGAGGCGGGAGTGACCGTAGTGGTGGACGGCTCGGCGAGCACCCGCCGCCGGGTCGCCGCGGCCCGCTCCACGACGCCGGCGTCCCGGGCCACCACCGCCAAGACCACCAAGAAGGCCGCCGCGCCCGCGCCGAAGCAGGCGCCCGCCTCCGACGAGGCGCCGTCGGCGCCCGCCCCCCGCAAGGCGGCCCCCCGCAAGGTCGCCGGCAGCACTGCCGAGGTCGCCGCCGCCGCCTCGCCGGCGAAGGCGACCAAGTCGACCCGGGCCACCAAGGCGACCGTCGCCGCGGCCGCCGGCGCCAAGCCGGCCAAGGTCGCCGGCAAGGCCAAGGGCGAGGGTGCCGACGGCGAGATCGACCCCGAGGAACTCGCCGCCACCATCGAGGACGTGGTCGTCGAGGAGCCGGCCGAGCTGGCCCAGGCCGCCGAGACCGACGCCGCCGCCTCCGCCACCGACAACGACTTCGAGTGGGACGACGAGGAGTCCGAGGCGCTCAAGCAGGCCCGGCGCGACGCCGAGCTGACCGCCTCCGCCGACTCGGTCCGCGCGTACCTGAAGCAGATCGGCAAGGTCCCGCTGCTCAACGCCGAGCAGGAGGTGGAGCTGGCCAAGCGCATCGAGGCCGGGCTCTACGCCGCCGAGCGGCTGCGCGCGGCCGACGAGGGCGAGGAGAAGCTCGTCCGGGAGATGGTCCGCGACCTGGGCTGGATCTCCCGCGACGGCGAACGCGCCAAGAACCACCTGCTGGAGGCCAACCTCCGCCTCGTCGTCTCCCTCGCGAAGCGGTACACGGGTCGCGGCATGGCCTTCCTCGACCTCATCCAGGAGGGCAACCTCGGCCTGATCCGGGCCGTGGAGAAGTTCGACTACACCAAGGGCTACAAGTTCTCCACGTACGCCACCTGGTGGATCCGGCAGGCCATCACCCGCGCCATGGCCGACCAGGCCCGCACCATCCGCATCCCGGTGCACATGGTGGAGGTCATCAACAAGCTCGGCCGCATACAGCGCGAGCTGCTCCAGGACCTGGGCCGCGAGCCCACGCCGGAGGAGCTGGCCAAGGAGATGGACATCACACCCGAGAAGGTGCTGGAGATCCAGCAGTACGCTCGGGAGCCCATCTCGCTGGACCAGACCATCGGCGACGAGGGCGACAGCCAGCTCGGTGACTTCATCGAGGATTCCGAGGCCGTGGTCGCGGTCGACGCCGTCTCGTTCTCACTCCTGCAGGACCAGCTCCAGCAGGTGTTGCAGACGCTCTCCGAGCGTGAGGCGGGTGTCGTACGCCTGCGTTTCGGCCTGACCGACGGTCAGCCGCGGACGCTCGACGAGATCGGCCAGGTCTACGGGGTGACCCGGGAGCGGATCCGGCAGATCGAGTCCAAGACGATGTCCAAGCTGCGTCACCCGTCCCGGTCGCAGGTTCTCCGGGATTACCTGGACTGAGCGGGTTTCGTCAACCGAACGTGTCGTTTTGACCACCTGGTGTGCAACACCAGATGGTGATCGTCCGGATGCACGAATGTGATCGTTGACGTGGCACCCTGGGTGCACGGCACACTGTCCCTGCCATGTGTGACCTCGGTCCCCCGCGGGCACACAGGGAAGGCAAGGCCCGGCACGGGTGTTGCACGATAGGTGAGCAACGACCGAAGAGATTGTTCATCGGTGACGACCAGAGGAGGAAGGCGATGACCCCGACCCTCACGCCGCCGCCCGAGACGGTGGCGCCCCCAGCCGCCGATGAACGGTGCGACCGCTGCAATGCTGCCGGGAAGCTCCGGATCACTCTGGCGGGTGGGAGCGAGCTGGTGTTCTGTGGGCACCACGCGAACAAGTACGCGGAGGATCTCGTGAAGATCACCGAGCGGTTCGCAACGGAGCCCGATTTCAGCTGGCGTGGCGCCGATCTGATGGCGAACTAAATCCGCAAACCGACATAGCCGACCGGAGACACCCAGAGGGTGCCTCCGGTCGGCTTTTTCTGTCCGAACGTCGCACGCCCGCGCCCCAGCGCCCAGCAGACAGACCCCGTGATCCACTCGGTTTCGTGGAAGTCGCGGTATCCACGCCTGGTGGATACCGCGTTTTCCATGGAGTCGAGTGGATCAACGCCGGATGGGGACGGCGGGGTGGGCGGGTCTAGAGGGTCTGGACGGTGGCGATGCGTTCCTCAAGCTGCTCGATCGTGGCCTGGGCGCTGGGCGGGCCGCCGCAGAGCCGGCGCAACTCGGCGTGGATCTTGCCGTGGGGTTGGCCGGTGCGGTGGTGCCGGGCGGCCACGAGGGCGTTCAGTTGGCGCCGGAGCGCCACACGGCGCTGGGCGGCACTCAGAGGTGCCGGCGGCGCCACGGTGGGCGCAGCGGCCGGCTGAGCGGCCCGCTCGGCGGTACGGCGGCGCTGGGCGGCGAGTTGGGCGGCCTGCCGTTTGGTCAGCAGCAGCGAAACCTGGTCGGCGGTGAGCAGCCCGGGGAGGCCGAGGTACTCCTCCTCCTCGGGGGTGCCGGCCTGGGCGGCGGTGCCAAACGACGCGCCGTCGAAGATCACCTGATCCAGCTCGGCGGTGGCGGAGAGCGCGGCGAACCGCTTCTCCAACTCCCCGCTGGCCTGGTCGTCGCGCTGCGCCCGCTCCAGCAGGTCGTCGTCGAGGCCGTCGGAGTCCTTGGGTTTACCGAGCACGTGGTCCCGCTCGGTCTCCATCTCGCTGGCCAGGCCGAGCAGATGCGGCACGCTGGGCAGGAACACCGACGCGGTCTCCCCGGGTCGGCGGGCCCGGACGAAGCGGCCAATCGCCTGCGCGAAGTAGAGCGGCGTGCTGGCGCTGGTGGCGTAGACGCCGACCGCGAGCCGGGGGATGTCCACCCCCTCGGACACCATCCGCACCGCGACGAGCCACCGCTGGTCGGACGCCGCGAACGTCGCGATCCGCGCGGACGCACCCTGGTCGTCGGAGAGGACAACGGCGGCGTTCTCGCCGGTCACCTGCGCGATCAGCTTGGCGTACGAGCGGGCGGTCTGCTGATCGGTGGCGATGATCAGGCCACCGGCGTCGGGCATACCCGCGTTGCGCAGCACGGTGAGTCGGGCGTCGGCGGCCCGCAGGACCTGCGGCATCCAGTCCCCGGCCGGGTCCAGGGCGGTACGCCACGCCTGCGCCACCAGGTCCTGGGTCATCGGCTCACCGAGCCGGGCCGCCAGCTCGTCCCCGGCGTTGGTCCGCCACCGGGTCTCCCCGGAGTACGCCAGGAACAGCACGGGCCGGACGACGCCGTCGCGCAGGGCGTCGGCGTAGCCGTACACCGAGTCGGCCCGGGAGCGGAGCAGCCCGTCACCGCCGCGCTCGTAGCTGACGAACGGGATCGGGTTGTCGTCGGAGCGGAACGGCGTCCCGGTGAGCATCAGCCGGCGTACGGCGGGTTCGAAGGCGGCCTTCACCCCGTCTCCCCAGGAGCGGGAGTCGCCGGCGTGGTGGATCTCGTCGAGGATGACCAGGGTGCGTCGGGTCATGGTGCGCCGCCGGTGCACCTGCGGGGCCATTCCCACCTGGGCGTACGTGATGACCGCGCCGTGGAAGTCGGCCGCGGAGTGCACGTCGGCGTTGCGGAACGCGGCGTCGAGCTGGATACCCACCCGGGCGGCGGCTTGCGCCCACTGGCTCTTCAGGTGCTCGGTCGGTGCGACCACGGTGACCGCCTCGACGGTGCCGTCGGCGAGCAGTTCCGCGGCGATCCGCAGGGCGAAGGTGGTCTTGCCGGCGCCCGGTGTGGCGACGGCGGTGAAGTCCTCGGTGCGCCGGCGCAGGTACTCCACCAGGGCCTTGCGCTGCCAGGCGCGTAGTGCCGGGAACGTATCGAGCACCGGCGTCCGGGCTGCCACGCGAAGCTCCTCTCCGACCGCACGCTGGCGGACCCCGGGCGAGGGCCACGAGTACCGCCGCCCATGAAAACGCCTCCGCGCAGTAGCTGCCGCGAAGGCCGACTCAGCATAACCAGCGCGGGCCCCACAGCCCAGGCGACGCCACGCTGGTCACATCCGTCACCCCTGTAGTACCGGCCTCACCACTCCGGGTCACCGGTGCGTGGTGGTCGCAGCGTCGCCACCGGCGCGGACCAGCGACGGCGCAGCGCGACCAGACGCAGCCCGAAGACCAGCACGGCGGCCGCGGTGAGCGGCGCCGGCCCGGTCCGCCCGGCGACATACAGCAGCACCACCGCGACCGAACCGGTCAGCGCGGCCACCGCGTAGATCTCCCGGCGCAGCACCACCGGGATCTCGGCGGTGAGCAGGTCCCGGGCGAGCCCGCCGCCGATCGCGGTGAGCATGCCGATCAGGCAGGCGCCGACGGCCGGCACCCGGGCGTCGAGCGCCTTGAGCGTGCCGGTCACGGTGAACAGCGCGAGGCCCGCCGCGTCCAGCACCAGCACGGTGGTGCGCAGTCGGGCCAGCTGCGGGTGCAGCCAGAAGACGGCGAGTGCGGTGACCGCGGCGGTGCCCGCGTACCGCCAGTCGGCGAAGGCCAGCGGCGGCACCTCGTCGATGGCCAGGTCGCGGAAGATCCCACCGCCGAGGGCGGCCACGAAGCCGACGAAAGCGACGCCGAACAAGTCCAGTCGCTTGGCCACCGCCGCCGAGGCCCCGGAGGCGGCGAAGACCGCCACCCCGGTGAGGTCGGCGAGGAGCAGGGCGGTGGAGGTGGTCACCGCCGCAGGCTACGTCGCCGGCCGGGTCGCCGGCCGGGCTTCACTCGCGGTACGAGTCGTAGATCTCCTTGCACTTGGGGCAGACCGGCGAACCGGGCTTGGCGGCCTTGGTGACCGGGAAGGTCTCGCCGCAGAGAGCGACGACGAAGGTGCCCATGACGGCACTCTCGGCGATCTTCTCCTTGCGGACGTAGTGGAACATCTCGGGACCGGTGTCGGCGTCCTTCAGCTCCGGACGCTCGAGAACCTCTGTGCTCACGTCTGCACCTCCAACCGTCAAGTTTGGCAGGTCATCACGGCCGGGTCCACTTGAGGCCGGCGCGGGCTCGACCCCGTACCGTGCCCGGTGTGACTGACTTTCGCATCAGCTACGGGACCGAGGTGGGCGACGCCCGGCGCGACGGCCGTCCCGTGGTCGCCCTGGAGAGCACCATCGTCTCGCACGGCCTGCCCCGGCCGGAGAACCTGCGCGTGGCCAGGGAGATCGAGCAGACGGTCCGGGACGCGGGAGCCGTCCCGGCGACGATCGGCATGGTCGGTGGCGAGCTGGTGGTCGGTCTGGACGACGCCCAGCTGACCCGGCTGGCCACCGTCGACGGAGTGAGCAAACTCTCCGTCCGCGCCTGGCGGTGGCCGCCGCGACCGGCGCGGACGGCGCCACCACGGTTGCCGCGACCAGTGCCGTGGCCGCCGCCGCCGGGATCGGGGTGTTCGCCACCGGTGGACTCGGCGGGGTGCACCGGGAGGCGACGCACACCTTCGACGAGTCGGCGGACCTGATCACCCTGGCCCAGACGCCGATCGCGGTGGTCTGCGCCGGGGTCAAGTCGATCCTCGACGTGGGGGCGACGCTGGAGCGGTTGGAGACCCTCGGGGTCGCCGTGGTCGGCTACCGCACCCGCCGCTTCCCCGGCTTCTACCTGACCGACGGCGGCTTCGACCTGGACTGGTCGCTGGAGTCGCCGGAGCAGGTCGCCGACGTGCTCGCCGCCCGCGACGGACTGGCCGTGCACACCGGCGGCCTGATCGTCGCCAACCCGCTGCCGGTGGACGAGCAGCTCGACCCGGAGCTGCACGACCGGACCCTGACCGACGGTCTGGCCCGGCTGGAGCGCGACGGGGTCACCGGCAAGGCCGTCACCCCGTACCTGCTGGCGCACTTCCACTCGGCCACCGAGGGCGCGAGCCTCGCGGTGAACGTTCGTATCATCCTGCGCAACGCCGACCTGGCCGCGCGGATCGCGGTCGCCTCGGCCGCCCGCACCACCGCCGTTCCGGCATGACCCGAGCGGCCCGGGTGGTCGTCGTCGGGGACCTGCTCACCGACGTGGTCGCGGTGCTGGCCGGGCCGCTCGCGGCGGGTTCGGACACCTCCGCCGAGATCAGCTTCGGTGGTGGCGGGCAGGCGGCCAACACCGCCGCCTGGATCGCCGCGCAGGGGGTGCCGGTCACGCTCGTCGGCGCGGTCGGCGACGACGAGGCGGGGCGGGAGCGGGTGGCCGAACTCGACCGGGCGGGCGTCGACTGCGCGGTGCAGCGCGTCGAGGACGCCCCCACCGGCACGGTGATCGTGCTGGCCGGCGACGGTGAGCGCACCATGGTCACCCAGCGGGGCGCGAACCTGCGGTTGAGCGCCGAGCACGTCGAGGCGGCCCTCGCGGCGGCGCCCGACGCCGGGCATCTGCACCTGTCCGCGTACACCCTGTTGGACGCCGGGTCGCGCGGCGCGGGCCTGCGGGCGTTGGCCGCCGCCCGCGAGCGCGGGCTCACCACCAGCGTCGACGCGGCGTCCGCGGCGCCGCTGCGGCGGGTCGGCCCGGCGGCGTTCCTGGCCTGGGTACGCGACGTCGACCTGCTGCTGGTCAACGCGGACGAGGCCACGGTGCTGGCCGGTGGGCTGGACCCGGCGGCGCAGGGGCGGGCGCTGTCGGCGACGGCCCGGCGGGTCGTGGTGAAGCGCGGCGCGGCGGGCGCGGTCTGGGTGGACCGGGGCGCGGTGGTCAGCGTGGCCGCGGTCCGGCGGGTGGCGGTGGTGGACGTCACCGGGGCGGGCGACGCCTTCGCGGCCGGTCTGCTCACCGCCTGGCTCGCCGGCGCCACCCCGACGGCGGCGATGGGCCGCGCCACCGACCTGGGCGCGCTGGCCGTCTCCACCGCCGGCGCACGGCCACAGCCGTGAGCGTGCGAACCCTGGCCCGCGCGGGGCGGGTCAGGGTTCGACGTCGATGACCTTGTGCGGGCGCTCCTCGGCGGTGAGGCTCATCGGCGGGGTGTCGTCCCGCTGGCGCCGGTGGAACCGGTTGGCCAGCCGGTGCTCCTCCTTGGGCGGCCGGTCGTTGGCCAGCAGCACCGCCAACCACGGGATGAGCACCATGCCGAGGGCGCACAGGGGCAGCCAGAGCCACAGCAGTGGGGCGTTCGCGCCGACCAGGATCGCGCCGGCGACGATGCAGGCCACCCGGATGCCCATCATCAGGACATAGCGGCGCTGACGGCTGGTGAGCTGATCGTGCTGGCTGCGCGAGGCGTCGGTGATCAGAATCGGCTGGTATGCCTGCCGCTTCACCATGGACCTCCTCGAGGGGTTACACCTCATCCTGTCACCGTGCGGCCGTGATCAGCGAACTTCGACTCATCCCGGCGCGTGTTACGCGCGTGGTACGCTGCGCGATGTGGGCAGCAGGTTCAGCTTCACCGACGAGGCGTTGGCCAACCTGAGGGTCTACGACGTCACACCCGGGGAAGTCTGGGAGGCGCTGCACAGCGCCCGACGGGTGATCCGCCACCTGGGCGACGACGTGATGGTGGTCTACGCCGCCGCCCGCCGGGGCCGCCGACTGGCGGTGCTGCTCGCCGAGGCCGATGGCACCGACAACGACTGGGACATCCTCTCCGCCCGTGAGCTGAGCGACGTCGAGTCCAAGCGCTACGACGAGGCCGTGCGGAGACATCGCCGATGAGGAGGCCGTGACGATGCACCGTAACGACGCGACCAAGCAGTTCCACAACGGCGACGACCGCATCGCCGACCTGATCGACGACAGCCCGGCGGTGGACCTGCCCACCCCCGACACCGACGTGCCGATGGTGAGCCGATCGGTGCGGCTGCCACTGGACACCTACGAGCGGGTACGCGCCGCCGCCGACGCCCGGGGCATCGGCGTCACCACGCTGATGCGGCAGTGGATCGAGGCCGGCCTGGCCGACCTGGACGACTCCGCCACCGTGTCGCTCGCCGACGTCCGGCGCGCGCTGGCCTCGCTGGCCCACCCGACCGCCGCCTGAGCGACCGGGTCAGCCCTTCGCGGCCTTCGCCGCCGCCTTGGCCTGCTGCTTGAACTCCCGCACCCGGCGCAGCGACTCGGCGTCGGTGACGTCGGCCACCGACCGGTACGCGCCCGGGTCGCCGTACCCGCCGGCCGCCTCCCGCCAGTCCTGCGGGGTCACCCCGAACCGCTTGCCGAGCAGCGCCACGAAAATCTGCGCCTTCTGCTTACCGAAGCCGGGCAGCTCGGAGACCCGGCGCAGCAGCTGCGGCCCGTCGGCGACCTCCGACCAGAGCAGCGCCGCGTCGCCGTCGTAGCGGTCCACCAGAACCTGGCACACCTCCTGCACCCGGGCGGCCATCGCCTTCGGGAACCGGTGCAGCGCGGGAGGCTCGGCGAACAGCGCGACGAGCGCCTCCGGGTCGTACCCGGCCAACTCCGCCGCGTCCAGGTCGTGGCCGAGTCGCCGGGTGAGCACGTACGGCGACGAGAACGCCTTCTCCATCGGCACCTGCTGGTCGAGAACCATGCCGAGGAGCAGAGCCAGCGGACTGCGCTCCAGCAGCCGGTTGGCCTCCGGGTCGATGGGCAGCACAAGCGTCATGCGGACATCCTGCCCCGCCGCGCGATCCACGCGGACACCGACGCTCCGGATCGGATGCGGCGGGTGGCGCCGGCCGGTCGCGCGACGGAAGGCAGGATGGCGGGGTGGACGAACACGACATGCTGCTCTCCCCCGCCGGCGTCGACGCGCTGCGGACCGCGCTGACCCGGGCCGGGTTCACCAGCAACGGCATCGCCGAGCGGCTCGGCCCGCAGGCCACCGCCGCGGTCGCGCGCAACGATCACCGGGCCGCGCTGCGCGCCACCGAGGACCGCGATCCGCTCGGCACGCTGATCCGGGTGTTCATCTGCGACCAGGTCGAGCCCGAGGCGACGGTCGCCGCCGCCCTGGCGCCGCTGAGCCTCGACGAGGCGCTGGCCGGCGGGCTGGTCGAGAGGTACGGCGACGGTCTGCGCGCCGGCGTCGACCTCGAGCCGTACGGCGACGACTGGTGGACGCTCGCCGACGTGCCGGCCAGCGCCCGGCCGGGTCGCCCGCTGGGCGCCGAGCACGTGCTCGGCGTCGGCGGCGCCACCCAGACGCTGATCGGGGCGACCGTCCGCCGGCCGGTCGACACCGCACTGGACCTGGGCACCGGCTCCGGCATCCAGGCCCTGCACCTGGCCACCCACGCCCGGACGGTGACCGCCACCGACCTGTCGGAGCGGGCCCTGCGCTTCGCCGCGACCACCGCCGCCCTCAACGGTCAGGACTGGGAACTGCTGCGCGGCGACATGGTCGCCCCGGTGGCCGGCCGGCGCTTCGACCTGGTGGTGAGCAACCCGCCGTTCGTGGTGGGGCCGGGCACCACCACGCACGTCTACCGCGACTCAGGCCGGGTCGGTGACGCGATCGGCGCGGAGCTGGCCGCCGCCGCGCCGGGCCTGCTCACCGAGGGCGGCACGATGCAGTACCTGGCGAACTGGGTGCACGTCGCCGGCGAGGAGTGGGACGAGCGGGTGGCCGGCTGGTTCGCCGGGACCGGCCTGGACGCCTGGGTGATCCAGCGCGAGGTGGCCGACCCCATGGCATACGTCGACCTGTGGCTCACCGACGCCGCCGAGTCCGCCGATCCGCAGCGGATGGCCGCCTGGCTGGACTGGTTCGACGCGCACAAGGTGGAGGGGATCGGCTTCGGCATCGTGTCGCTGCGCCGGGCCGGGCACGCCGACCCGGTGGTCCGGGTGGAGGACCTGCGCCAGCGGGTGCAGCCGCCGCTGGGCGACCACGTCGCCGCCTGGTTCGACCGCCAGGACTTTCTGCGGGTACGCGACACCGACGGGTTGCTCGCCGAGCGCTACCGGGCCGCCGAGGGTCTCCAGCTGCGGCAGGAGGCGACCATGGGTGACGAGGGCTGGGCGGTGGACCGGCAGGTCCTCGCGATGCCGCACGGCCTGCGTTGGACCGAGGAGATCGACCCGCTGGTGCTGGCGCTGGTCGGCGGTGCCGACGGTCGACTGCCGCTGCGTGACCAGCTCGCCCTGCTCGCCGCGGCGCACGACGTCGAGCCCGACGAGATGGCCGAGGCGGCCGGCCCGATCGTCGCGCACCTCGTGGAGCGCGGCTTCATCGAGCCGGTGACCGCCTGATGCGCGCGGTGGTGCAGACCGTCGGGCGGGCCAGCGTGACCGTGGACGGCGAGGTGGTCGGCGCCATCGACGGCGGCCTGCTGGTGCTGCTCGGGGTGACCCACACCGACACCGCCCAGACCGCGCAGACGATGGCCCGCAAGGTGCACGAGCTGCGCATCCTGGACGGCGAGCGGTCCGCCGCCGACACCGGCGCGCCGATCCTCGTGGTCAGCCAGTTCACCCTCTACGGCGACGCCCGCAAGGGCCGCCGCCCGACCTGGACCGCAGCGGCCCCCGCCGAGGTCGCCGAACCCCTGGTGACAGCGGTGGTGGAGGCGCTGCGCACCCGCGGAGCGACAGTCCAGACCGGCCGCTTCCGCGCCCACATGCTGGTCGAAAGCATCAACCTAGGCCCCCAAACAATCCTCCTAGACCTCTAACCCCCCACCCCCCACCCCACATCCAGCGGTGATCAAGAGCTTTGCGTCATGTCGGGGCCGGATTTTGACGCAAAGCTCTTGATCACCGGGGGAGTCCCGGGGGTGGGTGGGGTTAGGAGAAGAGGCCTCGGCGGGACAGGGACTGGCGGAGCCAGGTGTCCAACTCGGCGGTCCAGTCGGTGCGGTCGGCGGTGGCGTGGTCGACCGTGAACCGGCCGAAGGCGTCCCGCCCCTCGGTGAAGACGCCGCCGCGCTTGTCGACCTCCAGGACCACCTGCATCTGCCGCTCGTCGGCGATGAAGGTGACCTCCAACTGGTTGATCGAGCGGGCGTACTGCGGCGCCGGGCCGAACTCGATCTCCTGGTAGAACGGCAACGTCTGCCGTACGCCGTAGATGTGACCACGCTCCACATCGGCGCGCGCGAACCGGAAACCGAGTCGTAACAACGCCTCCAGCAGCCGCTCCTGCGCCGGCAGCGGGTGCACCGACACCGCGTCCAGGTCACCCTTGTCGACCGCGCGGGCGACCTCCAGCTCGGTACGCAGCCCCATCGTCATGCCGTGCAGGTGCTGCCCGTACAGCTCGGTGACCGGCGTCTCCCACGGCACGTCGAAGCGGAACGGGAGGTCGTAGCGCTGCCCCGGCTCCAGCCGGAACGCGCCGGTGACCCGCTGGCGGTGGAACTCCTGGGTGGTGTCGTAGTCGTTGTCGCCACTCTCCACCTCGACCCGGGTGACCAGGCCGAGCGTGACGTGGTCGATGTCGACCTGGTGGTCACCGCCGAGCACCTGGATACGGCCCTCCAACTGCCCGCCGGGGCGGCAGTTCGGGTTGGCGAGCACCGTCTCGACCGACGGACCACCGACACCCATCGCCTTCATGAGCCGCTTGAAGACCACACCGTCCTCCATCTGCTGTCCCGCCGACCCGGGCTGGCCGACCGTCCGCAACGTAACCGGGCCGGGCAAGCAGCCAACGGGACGACACACCGCGGCAGCGATCGGACCGAAGTGCTGTCGGGTGCCCGATCGCCTCACTCCCGTTTCACGTCCCGCCCGCCAAGCTGTGTGTCACACCGGCACCACTGGGCCGGAGACGCGGCACAGACGTGGATACGGGGAGAGACAGAGATGGCCCTGCAGATGACGGAACACCGGACGCGCCCCACCACCAGCATCGACACCGACGGGGCCGTCGACGCCCTCGCCGACCTTGACGCCACCGATGAGCGCGGCATCTCCACCGACCTGGTCCGGGCGTACCTCAACGGGATCGGTCGGACGAAGCTGCTGACCGCCGCGCAGGAGGTCGACCTGGCCCGACGCGTCGAGGCCGGCCTGTTCGCCGACGAGAAACTCGCCACCTGCACCCCGGTCTCCGAAGAGCTGCGGGCCGACCTGGAGCTGATCGTCGCGGAGGGCCGCGCGGCCAAGGACCACCTGCTGGAGGCGAACCTGCGGCTGGTGGTCAGCATCGCCAAGCGCTACACCGGGCGCGGGATGGCCTTCCTCGACCTGATCCAGGAGGGCAACCTGGGGCTGATCCGGGCGGTGGAAAAGTTCGACTACGCCAAGGGCTACAAGTTCTCCACGTACGCCACCTGGTGGATCCGGCAGGCCATCACCCGCGCCATGGCCGACCAGGCCCGCACCATCCGCATCCCGGTGCACATGGTCGAGCAGGTCAACCGCATGGTCCGGGCCCGCCGCGAACTGGCGGTGACGCTGGGCCGTGAACCCACGGTCGCCGAGGTCGCCCGGGCTCTGGAGATCCCCGAGCTTCAGGTCATCGAGCTGATCTCCTACGACCGGGAGCCGGTCAGCCTGGACCAGGCCGTCGGCGACGACGGCGAGAGCGCGCTCGGCGACTTCGTGGCCGCGGTGGATCCGCGGACCGAGCCGGGCGACGCGGCCGCGCAGGGCGAGCTGCGCAACGAGGTGAGCGTCGTGCTGGCCACCCTGTCCCAGCGGGAGCAGGCGGTCATCCGGCTCCGGTTCGGTCTCGACGACGGCCGGCAGCGCACCCTGGACGAGGTCGGTCGGGAGTTCGGCCTGTCCCGGGAGCGGATCCGGCAGATCGAGAAGGTGACGTTACTGAAGCTGCGCGCGCCGGAGCGGGCCCAGCGTCTGGAGGCGTACGCCTGCTGACACACCGGCCCTTCGGGGAAGGCCCTGGCGGTTCGCCGGGGCCTTCCACCCGTTCAGAGGCGGCGGGGACCGGTGTCGGGGCGGGCGACCAACCCGCCGACCCGTACCTGGGCGTGCAGGACGGAGATGCCGTCCGGGCGGGCGAGCACCGGGTTGAGGGTCAGCGACCGCACCCGCGGCTGCTCGTCGGCGAGCCGCGCCACCCGCAGCAGCAGGTCGGCCAGGGCGGCCCGGTCGACCGGCGCCGCACCCCGGTGCCCCCGCAGCAGCGGCGCCGCGCGGGGCTCGTCGACCAGCTCGGCGGCGTCGGTGTCGGTCAGCGGCACCGCCCGCCACGCCCGATCGCCGAGCAGCTCGGTGGCGACCCCGCCGAGACCGAAGCCGACCACCGGCCCGAACGCCGGATCTTCCACCAGCTCCACCACGCAGGCCACCCCGGGCGGGACCATCGGCTGGACCAGCACGTCCGCGCCGAACACGGCCGCCACCTCGGCGTACGCCCGGCGCAGCGTCAGCTCGTCGGGCAGGTCGAGCCGGACCGCGCCGAGATCGAGCCGATGCCGCAGCCCCGGGGCGGCAGCCTTGAGGGCGACCGGGAAACCCAGGCGCGCCGCCGCGTCGACCACGTCGTCGACCGAGTCGGCGGGCACCGACGCCACCGGTTCGATGCCGTACGCGGCCAGCAGCGCGCCGGGGTCGACGGTGTCGGCGCGTAGTGCGGCCTGCGCGGCGTCGGAGTCGACGCGGGGCAGCTCGGGCACCACGCCGGGCGGCCGGCGCAGCCACTCGGCGTACCGGTGCACCCGGGCGAGGGCACGCACCGCCTCCTCGACACCGCCGTACGCCGGCACCCCGGCCGGCAGCCGACCGACGAGGAACGTCGCCACGGTCGGCTTGCCCAGCGCCAGCGCGGCCGGCAGCGCGGCGGTGACGTCGGCGTCCACATCGGTGAGCTGGCCGGGCAGGGGCGGCGCGAACACCACCACCAGGGCGTCCACCCGGTCGTCGCCGGCCGTCTCGGCGAGGGCGGCGGCGAACTCGGCGGCGCCCGCGCTCGGCCCCACGTCGCGCGGGTAGCCGGCGGCGACGGTGAGGCCCTGCCCGGCGCAGGCGGTGGCGGCCAGACCGGTCAGCGCCGAGGAGTTGCCGACCACGCCGACCCGGCCGCCGGCCGGCAGCGGCTGGTTGGCCAGCAGCACCCCCACGTCGAGCAGCTCCGCCACGGTGTCCACCCGGATCACCCCGGACTGGGCGAACAGCGCGGCCACCGCCACCTCGTCCGGGCCGTCGGTGTCCCCCACCCCGACCGGGCGGGCCGGCGAGGCGAGCGCCACGACGGGCTTCGCCCGGCCGATCCGCCGGGCCAGTCGGGCGAACTTGCGGGGGTTCCCGAACGTCTCCAGGTACAGCATGATCACGTCGGTGCCCGGGTCGTCCTGCCAGTACTGGAGCAGGTCGTTGCCGGAGACGTCGGCCCGGTTGCCGGCCGAGACGAAGCTGGACAGCCCGAGGCCCCGCCGGTCGGCCTCGGCGAGCAGCGCCACCCCGAACGCGCCGGACTGGCTGAAGATGCCCACCCGGCCGGCCGGCGGCAGGGCCGGGGCGAGGGTGGCGTTGAGGCGTACCGTCGGATCGGTGTTGGCCACGCCGAGGCAGTTCGGGCCGACCACCCGCATGCCGGCGGCGTGCGCCGCGCGGACCAACGCCCGCTGCACCGCCGCACCCTCCGGACCGGCCTCGGCGAAGCCCGCCGAGATGACCACCAGACCGTGCACGCCCGCGGCGGCCGCGTCGGCGACCACCGCGGTCGCCGCCTCCGGCGGCACCGCCACCACCGCCAGGTCCATCGGCACCCCGGCGTCGACAGCCGAGGGGTACGCGGGCAGCCCCGCCACGGTCGGCGCGCTCGGATGCACCGGCACCACCGTGCCGGCGAAGCCGCCGTCGCGCAGGTGCCCGAGCACCGCCGCGCCGACGCCCTGACCGGTGGCGCTGGCACCGTAGACGGCGATGCCCCGCGGGGCGAGCAGCCGGGCGATCGAACGGGCCTCGGTGCGGTGCTCCCGGCCACGCTGCACCTCCAGCGTCGCCTCGGTCGGCGCGATCGGGAAGCTCAGGTGCACCACGCCGTCGGCGTACTCCCGTTGAACCTGGTAGCCGAAGTCGGCGAAGACCCGCAGCATCGTCCCGTTGGCCGGCAGCACCTCGGCCACGAAGCTCATGATGCCGTTGCGTCGGGCGGCGTCGGCCAGATGCTCCATCAGCACCGAACCGATGCCCCGGCCCTGATGGGCGTCCTCCACCACGAAGGCCACCTCGGCCTCCGGGGCCTGCGGACCGAGCCGCTCGTACCGGCCGACGGCGATGATCTGGTCGCCGGCCAGCACCACGAACGCCTCCCGGTCGCGGTGGTCGACGGTGACGAACCGGATCAGGTCCCGTTCGGGGATGCGCGGGTACGGCGAGAAGTAACGCAGGTAGCGGGTGCGCTCG
Source organism: Micromonospora sp. WMMD710 (assembly GCF_029626045.1). Classification (NCBI taxonomy): domain Bacteria; kingdom Bacillati; phylum Actinomycetota; class Actinomycetes; order Micromonosporales; family Micromonosporaceae; genus Micromonospora; species Micromonospora sp. WMMD710. Next base: position 3,471,964 of record NZ_JARUBD010000001.1, read on the forward strand.
GAGAACCGGCTGTGCATCGCCACGACGCCCGGCGCGTCGGCCGGGTCGATGGGTCGCAACTGGACGGTGCTGCCGTCTCTGAGCAGCACGTCCACCGGCTGGTCCACGGTCGTCACCGGCGTGGTCCTCCCCCGGCCCGGCTCAGTCCCGCGGGTCGTGCGGGTCGAGCCCGAGCAGCGGGAAGACCGTCTTGCGGGTGGCCGCGATGGCCCGGTCCACGGCGTTCGGCTCACCGGTCGGCTGCCACGGCTCGTACGACGGGTCGGCGTCGTCGGTCATCCGCAGCGGAATGTCCTGACCCGGACGGCGGGCGGCGGCCAGCGCCCGCCAGGCCGGCGGGGTCAGCGTCGCCGGGTCGATCGGGTCGCCGGTGGCCGCCGCCAGCAGGTGACTCCAGGCGCGGGGCACGACCTCGACCAGCGCGTACCCGCCGCCGCCGGTGGCCACCCAGCGGCCGTCGCACAGCTCGTCGGCGAGCGCCCGCAGCGCCAGGTAGGTGGCCCGCTGCCCGTCCACCGTCAGGTTGAGGTCGGCCAGCGGGTCCAGTCGGTGCCCGTCCGCGCCGCACTGGCTGACCAGCACCTGCGGCCGGAACGCGCGCAGCACCGACGGCACGATCGCGTGGAACGCCCGCTGCCAGCCGGTGTCGTCGACGCCCGGCGGCAGTGGCATGTTCACGGCGGTGCCCTGCGCGCCCGGCCCACCGGTCTCGTCCGGGAAACCGGTGCCCGGGAACAGCGCGAGCGGTGTCTCGTGCAGGCTGACCGTGAGCACCCGGGGGTCGTCCCAGAAGATCTGCTGCACCCCGTCGCCGTGGTGCACGTCGACGTCCACGTACGCGACGCGTTCCGCGCCCAGGTCGAGCAGGCGGGCGATGGCCACCGCCGGATCGTTGTAGACGCAGAAGCCGGACGCCCGGGCAGGCATCGCGTGGTGCAGGCCGCCGGCCACGTTCACCGCCCGGCGGGCGTCACCGCGCCAGACCGCCTCGGCGGCGGCCACCGTCGCGCCGGCGATCAGCGCACTGGACTCGTGCATCCCGTCGAAGACCGGATTGTCGGAGGTGCCCAGCCCGTACCCCGCGAAGAGCGGGTCGCGCGGCGCGGCACGCACCGCGGCCAGGTAGGCCGGGTGATGCACGCGGGTGAGCAGGGCGTCGTCGGCGGGCTCCGGCTTGACCACGCGCACGCCTGGGCGGTCCAGGATGCCCAGGTCGCGGGCGAGCGCGACGGTCAGCTCCACCCGGACCGGGTCGAGCGGATGGTCACCCATGTCGTAGGCGAGCAGCGACTCGTCCCACACCACCACCGTGTCGTCGGACATGCGCCCATCGTCGCACGCGGACCGCCGCCGGCCCACCGCACGCGCTGGTCAGCGACCGGGTGTCGGGCCGGAGGCGACCGGCCGCGCCGGGTCGGCCACCCAGTTGCTCCACGATCCAACGTAGAGCGCCGCGTCCGGTCGGCCCGCCAGATGCAGCGCGAGCACCGCCTGCGCGGCGGTCACCCCGGAGCCGCAGTACGCCCCGACGGATCGTCCCTCGGTCACACCGGCGGCGGCGAACCGTTCCCGCAACACGTCGGCCGCCGGGAACCGCCCGTCCGGGCCGACGTACTCACCGGCCGGCAGGTTCGCCGCGCCGGGCACGTGACCGGCGACCGGGTCGATCGGCTCGACCTCGCCGGCGTAGCGGGGCGCGGCCCGCACGTCGAGCAGGACGGCGTCGTCCGCGGCGGCCAGCCGGGCGGCCTGCGCCGCGTCGAGCACCGGCAGGTCACCGGGGCGCACCTCGACGTCGCCAGGGACCGGATCGGGTGCCGTCGTCGAGACGGGTCGGCCGGCGGCCACCCAGGCCGGCCACCCACCGTGCAGCAGGCGCACCGGACGGTGCCCCGCCCAGCGCAGCGTCCACCAGGCCCGCGCGGCGGCCAGGCCGTCGCCGCCGTCGTACACGACGACGGAGTGACCGGCGCGGACACCGGCGGCCCGCAGCGTGGCCTGCAACGCGGCCGGGTCGGGCAGCGGATGCCGGCCGCCGGCGCCGGGCGGACCGCACAGCGCGGTGTCCAGGTCGATGAAGACCGCGCCGGGCAGGTGGCCGACGAGGTAGTCGTCACGGCCGGGCGGCCCGGTGAGCCGCCAGCGGACGTCGAGCAGGGTGGGCGGATCGGCGCGGTCGAGCTCGTCAACGAGCCGATCGACCTCGACCAGCGGCTCCTGGGTTCCGGACATGGCGACCATCCAACACCATCCGTGCCGACGGCACGCGGTTCGGCGGCGGTCGCTGGCCATCCTGCGAGGTAGCATCGTGCACCGGAGGGCCGCTGACGTTATGAAGTCTCACGACCTGGTCGACACGACCGAAATGTACCTGCGCACCATCCTCGAGTTGGAGGAGGAAGGTGTGCCGCCGCTGCGTGCCCGCATCGCCGAGCGTCTGCGGCAGAGCGGCCCCACCGTGAGCCAGACCGTCGCCCGGATGGAGCGCGACGGCCTGCTCACCGTCGAGGGTGACCGGCATCTCACGCTCACCGCGCTGGGCCGCGGCACCGCGGTCTCCGTGATGCGCAAGCACCGCCTCGCCGAATTGCTGCTGGTCAACGTCATCGGCATGCCCTACGAGGAGGCCCACGAGGAGGCCTGCCGCTGGGAGCACGTGATGAGCGACGCCGTGGAGAAGCGGGTGTACGACCTGCTCAACCGGCCGACCCGCTCCCCGTACGGCAACCCCATCCCGGGGCTGGAGGAGCTGGGCTCGCCCGAGGCGGAGACCACCGACGCCGGCGACGGCGAGCGCAACCTGGCCTTCCCCGGCCTGTCCGGGCCGGTCGTCGTCCGTCGGATCTGCGAGAGCGTGCAGACCGACGCCGGCGTGCTGCGCCAGCTGCACGCCGCGGGTGTCGACCCGGGCGCCACGGTGACAGTCGCCCAGGAACGCGACGGGGTGTCGATCGACCGCTCCGGTGACCGGGTCCGGCTGCCCCGCGAGGTCGCCTCCCGGGTCTTCGTCGCCGCCAACTGACCGACGTCGGCCCCCGGGCGTCACAGCGCCCGGGTGTCCACCTTCTTCGCCAACGCGACCAGGTCACCGGTCAACTTCTCGGCCGCCGCCCGCTCGCTACCACGGGCGCCGGTCCAGCTCAGCGTGGCCATCCGGCCGTCGGCGGCGAGCCAGCCCACCTCGGCGACCGGCCCGTGCCCGCTCGCCTCCACGGTGGTCCGCCAGTACGCCTGCTGACCCAGCCCGCTGACCTTCGCCGCCTTGTCGGGCACCACGTCCGCGCCGAAGGTGGCCTTGTCGATCGTGGTCTCGGTCACGCTCAGCGTCAGCTCCGGCAGCGCCGCGCCCTCGGTCCGGACCACGCAGGTGTGCGAGTCGTCGCGGTCGCTGGCCGCCGCCACGTCGAAGCGCACCTTGACCGCCTGCTCGATCACGGTGAAGTCGAGCAGCCGGCAGGCACCGCCCGAGGAGGCGGCCGCCACGTCCAGGGCAACCGGTGCCGGTGGTGGCACCGCCACCGGTGCCGACTCGGCGGCACAACCGCTCACCAGTAGGCCCGCCAGCCCAGCGACCACTATCCGCCCGCGCACGCTCCACCCTCTCGCCGACCGACGGCGGAAGGCGTCCGCCGGATGTCCGTCGGAAACCGTACGGGGTGTCCGGGTCGGGCGGAAGCTCTCATTCTGAGGGTGGATCATCCACGTACGGGCAGTGCCGGCAGCCGCGTCCACAACACGTGCCGCGGCGGGCCAGGAAGCCGGCGCTGAGCACGAACAGACCCGTCGCCGGGTCGGGGTAGCCAGCCTCTCCGGCGGCCAGCGCGGCACCGTGCGCGGCGAGGATCCGGGCCCGGTCGGGATGTGCCGACACCAGCCGGGACGGGTGCGGCTCGGTGAGCGGCCGGTCGGCCAAGAGTCGTCGTGCTCCGCTCACCGCAGCAGTCTAACTAGACACCTGAATGATCGCCAGAAGGCTGCACTCTTCTACGTATCCGCCGGAACCAGCATGACTATCCCATAATCGACTATCCGGTCATAGCTCGATCTTGCGAATACCCCGCCCGAACCCCGCTGACGCCATCGGGATCGGCGCTACTCGCCGTGGCCGCAGAAGAGGCCGGCAAGATCTCACGCCCGGGCGCGTGAACCGGCTTTCGTGAATCTCCGTTGTATCAGCACACGAACGGCCATTCCTCCTGGAGAAGAAATGTCGCACCCTTATCCGCTTGCCGGACGCCCGGAGCAAGAACATTCGATCGAATGGGAGGACCAGCTCCCAACAGTGCCTGAATGGCCGTGCAATTGGCCGACATTTGTAAGTAAAGCAAAATTTTTTGGCGACAGGATGATCGCGCTCCGGGGGCAAGCAGAGGGACTTAAGGCGAGTGATCGGAGAACCTTTAGAGAGACAATCATCGAACCTCCGAAAGGTCTCACCCCCGGAGATCTAAAAGAAGTGGCCGAAGTGACTGCCCTGGCCTTCAGGATCAAGAGAACAGGGAGAACAGGAGATGGAGAATACGAATACATAACCTCCGATTGGGGAAAGGCCGACAGGCTCGCACATGTCGCTGCGGAGTTGGCCGTAGCGGCAGAGATGCTCTATTTCGAGGTAATCAACAAGGCTAATTACACGCCTGATCTTATTGCCGCAACTCGCCAGAGAACCCTGCGCGAGACGCAGAAGAACACGGGAAGGTTTTTCTCGCCTAGATACGACATGACACCAGCACTCGAAAGCATGAGGAAAAGCCTCGGGCTCATCGACACTCTGGCAAATCGGCGACAACCCGCCGCAGTTCCGCAGGCTGCGGCACCGCAAGCCGCGAACCAGCGAGCCGTCGGCGAGGCGCAACGAGCCGCAGCTCAAGCCGCACATATGGTTTCGCCGCTCGTTGCGGAAATCGCGAATTCAAGCGCCCCCGCACAGGCCGGGACTCGCGCATCCTCTACAGCCACGCCGTCGACGACGGCAACGCGGCCAGCATCGGCGCCTTCACCCGGCACCAGCCGCCGTCCTAGGAGCTGATCTTCGACATTCAGACCGACAACCAGGGTCAGCTGCTGGACTGGCTGGCGAGCCGCCGCGAGCACGGCCCGAAGGCGCAGTGGCCGGCCCTGCCGGACGGCACCGTCCGCGTACAGGCCGAGGACTGCTCGCGCGACGGCAAGAACGTCGGCTACCACGACGCCGAGGACGACAACAAGGGCGGGACGCAGCGCACGTACGAGGGCGTCGACATCTGCGACCAGAACGGCGCGATCGACGTGTGCTGGATCCGCGACGACGAGTGGATGAGGTACAGCGTCGAGGTGCCGAAGACCGGCACCTACGAGGTGGCGGCCCGGGTCTCCTCGCTGTACAGCCCGGCGGGGCGGTTCACGCTGACGGTCGACGGGTCCCGGACGACCGGGCCGGTCGATGTGAAGACCACGACCTCGCATGACGCGTTCATGCTCCAGCCGCTGCCGGAGACGCCGCACCTGACGCGGGGCGCCCACGAGTTCGTGGTCACCGTGGACCCGGCCGCCTACCAGAACTTCAACATCGACTACGTCGAGTTCCGGTACGCCGGCAAGCACTGAGCCCTCCGGCCCAGCCATCGTCAAGATCACTTGATGCTGAGTAGTCGAATCGGCTCCCCCACACCTACTCAGCATCAAGTGATCGAGGCGGCCTCCTGCGGCTTGAGATCTCCTCCAGGTGCTGCCGCTGGTGCCGGCGCACCATCTCGTCCCAGACATCCTGGTCGTAGTCCGGGTCGGGCGGGATCCACCGGTGTGAGTTGTCGCTGTAGTGGAACCGCTCGTCGCCCCGCCTGATCAGACTCACCGGACCCATCCCAGGAAGCGCCGGTGCAGCAGCCCGGCGGGCACCCAGGTCAGATCCTCGGCAGCCCAGACCAGGTAGGACCCCATGTAGAGGGCCAACGACACGGGTGCGCCATCAAACTCGGCGCGCAGCTCGGTGCGCCGGGTCCGGCAGGGCCAGGGCGCGGCGCAGCCGCCGCAGGTCCACACCGGAAGGACCGGGCCATGGGTGGTCACCGCAGGCCATCCAGAAAACGCCGGGTGGCGACCCGGGCGTGCCAGCGGGCGGCCCATTCCGCCTGATAACAGGGGTACGGACACAGTCGCGCCCACCACCAGCGACAGCCCGCACAGAGGCCGTCGACGCCGGGCAGGTGCACGGACAAGATTCGTCCGACCTGATCCTCGGTCACTCCTGTTCCTCCCCTGGCCAGTGGCCTCGCCGGATCGGGATGCGATGCCGGACTCGGCACGGCAGCTCCGCCCCACATCGGCAGACCCGCCGCCACCGCCGCCACGACCAGACCGGCCGGTGCCGCCGAGCCAGGGTCAGCGCCACCGCCAGCAGGTAGTCGTCGTACGGCACGTGCGATCCCATAAGGCTCCAAAGTTGGACTCCTATTCTGGAAGTGCAACCAGGCTAAAGCTGGACTCCCAAATTGGGAACCTCTTCGCGGCGTGTCGCGGTGACCGGCTACGGCTGGGCCATAATCAGCCGGTGGTGAATCCGACGATCCAGCGGCGGCGTCTCGGTCTCGCCCTCAAACGGGCTCGTGAAGGTGCAGGCAAGACGCAAGACGAAGCGGCTGCTGTCATCGATGCAGCAGCGAGCAAGATCAGCAGAGTCGAACTTGGACAGTCCGGCATCAAGCTCACCGACCTGAACCTGCTACTCGACCTCTACGGGGTCCGGGGCGATGACGCCGAGCCACTACGCGACCTTGCCCGAGCAGGGCGACAACGCGGGCGCTGGAGCACCTACCGAAACGCCGTGCCCGACTGGTTCCGCCAGTACCTAGACCTCGAAGGTGACGCGTCAGAGATTCGCTGGTACCAGCCAGAGGTCATCCCCGGAGTCCTTCAGGTCGAGCCCTACATCCGCGCCATGAACGCGATCGCCCACCCACGCCCACCCGCCGATGAGGTCGACCGGCAGGTTGCCGTGCGCATGGAACGGCAGTCGATTCTGCGGCAGGACGACGGGCCCGACCTGAGCTTCATCCTCAGCGAGTCGGCGCTGCGCCGAAGCGTCGGTGACGCGACGACGATGCGCGATCAACTCCTGCACCTGGCACAGGTCAGCGAGCAGCCCAACGTCACCCTGCAGGTGTTCCCGTTCAACGCACAGACCTACGAGACGGCATCGTTCAGCTTCATCATCCTGCGCTTCGGGGACGACGCCGCATCGGACGTGATCTACGTCGAGACCTTCACCGACGCCGACTACCTTGACCGGCCGGACGCCGTACGGGCCTACACTCGACTGTGGGACCGACTCCGGGCAGCCGCTCTCGGGCCGGTAGAGTCGCGCAAGCTCATCCTGGGGATGGCGGACGACGTGGAGCGGCAACAGACCTGAGAGAGTGATCATGGAGACTTCGGACAACCCGGTCTGGCGCAAGTCGAGCTACAGCGACAACAACGGCGGCGCTTGTGTCGAGGTCGCCGAACTGGATACGAGCATCGCGGTGCGCGACAGCAAGAACCCCAGTGGGCCGACCCTTCGCTTCAGCAGAGGCGCGTGGACCGGGTTCATACGGACCGTTCGATAGCTCACGTTCTCGACAACCCAAAGCTCAGGAGACCGGCCGTGCCGTGGCGTGGCGACAGGTGGCGCTGGTGGCTCACAGCAGCCGGTGGTGCGCTTGCGCTACTACCGCTCGGGCAGGGTGCGCCCACGGTCGCGGTATTGGCGGGGATCTGCGGCCTGCTCGTCATCAGCGCCTGGGCATGGGGCACCAGCAGCGGCCGCGTCGTCGGCGTGACCGTCGGCGTCGTCTTCATCGCAGGGCAGGCCGGCGCGTTCGTCGCCTCACAATGGTCCCGCGGCCTGGTAGCCGCGCCCTGGTTTGACTGATTCGCGGTGTGGTTGCTGGTCGGCGTCGTATGCCTGGCCGCGTTGGTCATCGACCGGAGGGCGCACCCCGTCTGGCCCGCCCATATCGCCCGGCGGAACCTGCCGGTGGGCAGAGGTCAGTGGGTTGCCTCTCTGGCAACGCTGGCTACCATGCTGCTGCTGTGCGGCTGCGGGCTTGGCGTCCTCGGGTCCGACGGTGACGGCAGGCTGAGGTTCACTGTCCGCGACGACGAGGTCCTTCCGCTGCCCACGTCGCTGAGCCTTGTCTCGGCCGATAGCTGTGCTGATGGTGGCAGCTCTGGCAACTGCACTGCCGAATTCGTGGTGATGGCCGCCGATGGTGCCGGCAGGACAAGGACCGTGGCTCGGCTCGTCGAACACCTCCGTAGCCGTGGTTGGCCAGTGCAGCCCGAAAATCGCGTCTATCGCGGCACCCGCGAGACTGGCGGGATCCTGAACTGGACACCCCACCGGCTATGGCTGTACGCCGACGTTGAGCCGGCCACGCCGCTGCGGTCCGCGCCACCGCCGGACGCGGCCGTCATCTACATCGACAACATGTGAAACGTCGCCAGCCTCGACGGGCACGCACTCTCTGGGCAACACCTGCCCGCCCATCGACCCTGCCACGAGCGGGAACGCCGCGAGCGCGGCAGGTGACCCTGCCGCGCTCGCGTCTGTTGCGGTCGTACGTACTGGTGGAGAACACCTATTCGCAGCGTGCGGTATTCCTCAGGCCGCACCCGCGTCGAGGTCAGGCCGGACGACGTCGGCGATCTCGGTGGCGATCTCCTCGATCGTGTACTGGGCAGTACTGCGGGCGATCTTGTCTGCGAGGGATGGGCTCTGGTTCATCACCTCGTCCTTGGTGATCTCGTGCCAGATGGGAAGCAGGCTCTGTTTGCCGGAGACCTGCATGGTGATGAGACCGTCGAGTTCGTACTGGGGCCAGCCTTTTCGGAAGAAGGACCGGGACAGCACCACGATGCCGAATCGGCTGCGGGCCAAGCCGGCATCGATCTTGCGACGGAGGCTGTCGCCGATGCGCAGTTCGAACGCGTCGAGCCAGACGGACACGCCCAGTTCTCGCAGGTGCTCGGCGAGTGGAGTGACGACGGCTGGTTTGTCCTCGCTGGCGTGCGAGATGAAGACGTCCCAGACCCGGGCGTCGTCGGTGTCGAGGGAGGGTGGCGCTTCGTGGCGGATCTGACTCAGCGGGGCGGTCGTGCTGCTGCCGCGCAGTCTCGGAAGCGGCGGCGGCTCGACGGACACGGCAGCCCGCACTGATCCACGCAGCCCCGCCATGTCGATCGTCACGTGCCAGTGGCCGTTGCGTGGGATGGAAAGCCGGACGGGCGACTTGGTCACGAGGCCTCCGGCGTAGCGATGCGCACGGCCGTTCTTGTAGCTGGAGAAGTTACTCGAATCCATCAAGCGCACGTTCGCGGCGTTTCCACGGAGCTGGACGACGACGGTGGCGCCGCGCTTGAGCTGACCGAGGTCGAAGTGCTGGAAGTTCATACTCCCTCTCCGGGGTGTCGTGGCCGTCAGGCCGGTGGGGGTTCGTTGGAGTTGTCGTCGCCGCGTGTAGCGACGAACTGCGCCCAGTCACGCTTGGCCCAGGCCGTCCATCGCACGGCAGTCGTGATGTGCAGACCAGTCAGGTCAGCCAGGACGGAGGCGGGAAGTTCGGCGGCGAGTGCGAGCCGGGCGGCGTTGCGTCCGGCGAAGGTGTTGATGCCAGCGCGTTGCAGCCGTGTGGCGATGGCGTTGTCGTGGGCTGGCCGGGTCGCGATCTGCCCGGGAAACAGCCAACCCGGAGACGTGTTGATCCGAGCCAGGGTGGATCAGGCACCGGCGTGGGTCTGGAGCCGGTGGATCAGATCGGCAAGGCGGGCTGGCAGTCGGAGTTGGTGGCCGTCGATCAGGAGGTGAGTGTGGTCGGGATCGCGTAGGACGTCAGCGTCGCGTAGGCGGAGCACCCGGGTCAGCGGCAGCGCGAACAGCAGGATCAGGACTCCGGCAACGCGCAGGTCCAGGGGAAGCGCCTCGTCGGTGAAGCAGCGGCGCAGTTGGGCGACGCGGTCGTCTTCCTTGAGGAGGATCGCCGGTGCCGTCTTGGCTGCCATCGGGACGTCGAGCCCGGTGACCAGTCCGCGGTTGTGGGCCCAGGCTAGGAAGTAGCGGACCGAGCGACGTGTGGTCGCACCTTTCTCCAGCCACCGGTCGAGGACGGGTTGCGTGAGTGTTTCCAGGGTCAATTCGTGCTGGTCGAGCCAACTGAGCAGTTCCAACGCGTTCAGAATCCGGGCGCGTGCGTGGTCGGCGCTGCTGCGGCGGTAGTCCCCGTTGCGGGTGGCGGAGCGGCGGGCGCGGCGGATGACGAACCACTGGGCAAACGGCTTGACGGCTCGGACGTGGTGGCTGGGCTTGCCGGCGAGGATCCGGTCCAGCCAGGGGCCGAGCCGTTCGAGATGTTCTTCGCGGGGCGGAAGGACGCCGGTGGTGACGAGGACTTCGCGAATGTAGTGCAGGGGCTGGGTCTGTGGCTGTTGGTCAAGGAGGTTGTGGGTGAGGGGCGTGGGGGTGATGGCGAACTCGCGCAGGAGCTTCGCCGAACGGCTCTTGGCGAGCCAGCCGACGACCGTCGCGGGGTTGTCGACCCCGGTCAGCGCTTCCTGCAGTGGACGGAGTTGCTCGGCGACCTGACCGTCGGGGCCGGTGAGCAGGTCGGTGAGGCGTTCGGCCAGGACGCAGTGGAAGCAGCGCTCGTCGCAGTGGATCTCCCCGCTTCGACCGCAGCCGCGGCAGGTGTAGGTCAGGTCGACGCCGACGCAGGGCCCACAGACTGATCCACCTTCGTCGTTCCGGGCGATCAGCGGCCGGACCTGGCGGCAGTTGAAGCATTCGGCGGGGTGCCGACGGACGTTCTCGTAGCAGCCGACGCAGACGGGGCCGGCTGGCCATTCCGCTTGAACCGGGCGGCTGCGGCCGCAGCGGAAGCAGGTCCTCGGCGGACGCGGTCGGCAGGCCTTGCAGATCGGGCGTCCAGCGCCCACGCGGTGACAGGGTCGTACCCGCCCGCAGACCGAGCAGGCCGCCTCCTGCCCCTGATAGCAGCCGTAACACAGGTCCGGGCTGCCGCCGCTGGCGCGACGGGCGATTGGGCGGTGTTGGTCGCACCGACCGCAGCGGCGGGCCGGTGCCCGGTAGCACGAGGTGCAGACCGGCCCATCGGCGGTGATGGCGCTCGCTGGCCGTTGCGCTCCGCACGAGGAACACGTGCGGGCCGGCCGCGGGTGACATCCCTGACAACGGGAACTACCGTCTGCTGCCCACGCGACCGTCCTGCGGGTCCGGCCACAGCCGCCGCACTTCCGGCATCGGGCCTTCTCGTAGCAGGCGGTGCAGATAACGCCCTCGTCACGGCGACCCTGCAGCCGGCGGACTTGCCCGCACCGGGCGCACGGACCGACGCGCAGTGCCGCCGCGCATGCGCCGCAGATCCGCCGCCCGCTCCCGTCTCGGCGGCCAAGACCGACCTTGGGCTGGTCGCACCGAGCGCAGCGTGGCAAACGCACGCCGTCGTGGCCAGCGGCAACCAGCGCATGGGCCAGCCGCACCAGCATGACCGGAACATCTCCACCCGGATGAGCCAGAGCGTCGGGATGCTCGTCAAGATAGGCGTCCAGTAGCCGCCACCCGCGGGGTTGATCGCCGACACCCGCCTGAACCAGCGCCGCATCCGCGCCGGGAACCGCCGCGACGACTCGGGCCACAAGCCGGTCGCGGACATGCGCGACGTCTTCGCGGTTGCGGCTCATGACAGCTCCGGGCGGCGGATTGTGCTGCGGCGGACCGCAGGGGCGGCGCGGCGAGACTGGTCCGCGGTCTTGCGCACCTCGGCGTGGACCACCTGCACCTCAATGAGGTCGTTGGGTTGGCAGTCGAGGATGTCGCACAGAGCCGCGAGCGTGTCCATCGACAGTCGTTGTGGTTCCTGGGTGACCAGTCGGTAGACCTGCTCACGAGACAGGTGCACGCCCCGCTCGGCCAGCAGCGGCTGCAGGTCCGACGTGTGGAACATCCCCTTGGCTGCCATCCGAATCCGCAGATGCCAGACGATCCCCATCTTCCTGATCACCGCTGCGGCCCCTCCCACAACTCGGCGTGCCGGTCCCGCAACGCTCGCGTGAGTAGTCGATTGCGGTACTCGTCGGACACACCGGTGTAGATCGCCGTGGTTGACGCGTAGGAGTGGCCAACCTGCTCCTGCACGAACCGCTCCGGATAGTCGAACTCCACCAGATGCGTCACGTAGGAATGGCGCAGGCAATGCAGATCGAGGACAGGGTCGAGACCCGCGTCCTCCCGGGCCTTCTCGAACGCCTCGTTGATCGAACGCTTCGACACCCGACCACGCCGCTCGGTCACCCACAGCGCCGGATGGTTCCCCGGCGACAGCAGCGGCCGGATCTCCTCCAGCCACTGCACGAGCACCGACGTCACCCAGTCCATCTCCGGCACCAGCAACACCGTGCGCCGTTTCGGCGCGCTGCCCTTCGACGACTTGCCCCACCTCACGAACAGGCCACCGCAACGGCCGAACTGCTTCGCCCTGGGGTTATGCCGCAAATCGGTCACGTCCAAGCCCCACGCCTCCCGCCGACGCAAGCCGAACGCGTAGACCGTCTTGAGTAGCGCGGAGTCACGCTGCGCGGTCAACACGCCCTTGCGGCGCCGTGCCCGGATCTCATCCGCACGGCCGTCGGCGGCATCGAACAACGCCTGCACCTCGTCGTAGCTCAACGGGCGGCGGCCCGGCCGGCCCTCGTACTCCGTGACGTGCGCGATCGTGTTCCACTCACCCAGCACCTGCTGCGGGGCCTCACCGAATCGCTCCACGCACAAGCTCGTCCAGCCATAGCGGGCATCAACCAGGTAATCCAGGAACATACGAAGCGCACCCACGTAGCCGCGAGCGGTCGACGCGGCGATCGGCCTCGCCCCCGAACACAGCTGGTCGATGAACGCCTCGACCTCCCCCGCCCGCCACTGCCACGGGTGCTGGTTGCTGAACAACGCCAGCCGCCGGACCACGTCAACGCGACTCTCGATCGTGTCCGACTTGAGGAACCTCACCCGCTGCTGCCGAGCCCAGCCCTCAATCATCGCCTCGAACACCGCCCGGGCCGGATCAAGATGCGCCACCCCGTCAGCGAGCATCAGATGGGCGGCCCCGGGCAGATCCACCTTCGGTTGCGTCACGTTGCATCCAACGCAACATTGATGAAGGCGTTACGGCTGCGCCGTACTGCCCAGGCGGTAGGACCTGGGCAGACCTCAAGCTACTTGCGCTTGCTGGACTTCGACGGCGTCTGAGACAGCGCGCTGGCCGCAGCCGTCTTGTCCGCCTTCGACGACTTCGGGTTCGCGAGCACCTTGGCAGCAGCCGAAGCCGCCTTGGCACCCGTCTGCCGGGTGTTTCGAGCCATATCCTCCACCTCCTCCGCAGTTGTCCTGCGGCCCGAGATGTGGTGTCATGCTGGTTCCTAGGCGCAGCGGACACCACGCCCCTGCCGCAGCGACCGCCCGATCCCCTACCGGCTCGGGCGGTCGCTGTCTTTCAGGCTCGGCCGGCGTCCCACGACCAACATCGCAGAACGCCAGCCCGAGCCCACGTCACCATCGAGCGATTCGGCGTTGCATCAGATGCAACTCCGCCCAGTTTCAGCTGCAGCCGCTGGTGGAGCCGCAGCCCTCGCAGACGTAGCAGCTGCCGGCGGGGCGCATCTTCGTGCCGCAGGTGAAGCAGAGCGGCGCGTCGGCGGCCTTGCCGATGACGGCCTCCAGCAGTTCGGTGCTGGAGCCCACGCTCGGAGCCGGCTTGGCGGCGGCCACGTCGGCCATCTCCTGGGCCGGCTGGGCGACAGCCTCCGACTTGGCCGGCGTCTCCACCGGCGCGGACGACGCCATCGCGCTGAGCTCGGCACCGGTGACGGCGGCGGCTTCCGCGTCGGCCTCGGCCCGCAGCTGGGCGGCCCGCTCACTGGCGGTGAAGATGCCCAGCTCGGCGCGGCGCTCGTAGGGCAGGAAGTCCAACGCCAGGCGACGGAAGATGTAGTCCATCACCGAGGCCGCCATCCGCACGTCCGGGTCGTCGGTCATACCGGCCGGCTCGAAGCGCATGTTGGTGAACTTGCTGACGAATGTCTCCAGCGGCACGCCGTACTGCAGGCCGATGCTGATGGCCACCGAGAAGGCGTCCATCACGCCGGCCAGGGTGGAGCCCTGCTTGGACATCTTGAGGAAGACCTCGCCGAGGCCGTCGTCCGGGTAGGACGACGCGGTGAGGTAGCCCTCGGCGCCACCGACGGAGAAGCTGACCGTCTCGGACGTGCGCTTCTTCGGCAGGCGCTTGCGCACCGGCCGGTACTCGATGACCTTCTCCACCGCGGCCGGCGCGGCGGCTGCGGTCTCGACGGCGGCCGGCTCGGTGGCCTTGTTGGACTTCGCCACCGACAGCGGCTGGCCGACCTTGCAGTTGTCCCGGTAGATCGCCAGCGCCTTCAGGCCGAGCTTCCAGCCCTCGAAGTAGATCTTCTCGACGTCCTCGACGGTGGCCGCCTCCGGCATGTTGACCGTCTTGGAGATGGCACCGGAGACGAACGGCTGGATGGCCGCCATCATCCGCACATGGCCCATCGGGGCGATCGACCGCTCACCCATCGCGCAGTCGAAGACCGCGTAGTGCTCCGGCTTGAGGCCCGGCGCGTCCACCACGTGGCCGTGGTCGGCGATGTGCTCGATGATCGCCTCGACCTGCTCCTCGGGGTAGCCGAGGCTGCGCAGGGCGCGCGGAACCGTCTGGTTGACGATCTGCATCGAGCCGCCGCCGACCAGCTTCTTGAACTTGACCAGCGCCAGGTCCGGCTCCACGCCGGTCGTGTCGCAGTCCATCATGAAGCCGATGGTGCCGGTCGGCGCGAGCACGCTGGCCTGCGAGTTGCGCCAGCCGAACTTGTCACCGATCTTGTTGCCCTGGGTCCACTGCTTGGTCGCCTCGCGGACGATCGCGGTGGCCACCGGGCTGGTCGGCTTGATCTCGTCGTTCGCGGCGGCGTGCTTGCGCATGACCCGCTTGTGCGGCTCGGCGTTGCGGGCGTAGCCGTCGTACGGGCCGACGACGCCGGCCAGCTCGGCGGAGCGGCGGTACGCGGTGCCGGTCATCAGGGACGTGATCGCGGCGGCGACCGAGCGGCCCTGCTCCGAGTCGTACGGCTGGCCGGTGGCCATCAGCAGGGCGCCGAGGTTGGCGTAGCCGATGCCGAGCTGCCGGTAGGCGCGGGTGGTCTCACCGATCTTCTCGGTCGGGAAGTCGGCGAAGCAGATCGAGATGTCCATCGCGGTGATGACGAACTCGACGGACTTGACGAACTTCTCCACCTCGAAGCCACCGTCGGCGCGGAGGAACTTCATCAGGTTCAGCGAGGCCAGGTTGCACGACGAGTTGTCCAGGTGCAGGTACTCCGAGCACGGGTTCGACGCGGTGATCCGCCCGGTCTCCGGGCAGGTGTGCCAGTCGTTGATCGTGTCGTCGTACTGCAGGCCGGGGTCGGCGCACTCCCAGGCGGCCTGGGAGATGGTACGGAACAGCTTCTGCGCGTCGATGGTGTCGACCACCGAGCCGTCCAGCCGCCCCCGCAGGTCGAAGCCGCCACCGTTCTGCACGGCGGTCATGAACTCGTCGGAGACGCGGACCGAGTTGTTGGCGTTCTGGTACTGCACGCTGACGATGTCGGTGCCGCCGAGGTCCATGTCGAACCCGGCGTCCCGCAGCGCGCGGATCTTGTCCTCCTCGCGCGCCTTGGTCGCCACGAACTCCTCGATGTCCGGGTGGTCCACGTCGAGGATGACCATCTTGGCCGCGCGCCGGGTGGCGCCACCGGACTTGATGGTGCCGGCGGAGGCGTCCGCGCCGCGCATGAAGCTGACCGGGCCGGAGGCGGTGCCGCCGGAGGAGAGCAGCTCCTTCGAGGAACGGATCCGGGAGAGGTTGACCCCGGCCCCCGAGCCGCCCTGGAAGATCCGCCCCTCCTCCTTGTACCAGTCGAGGATCGAGTCCATCGAGTCGTCGACCGAGAGGATGAAGCAGGCGCTGACCTGCTGCGGCGACGGCGTACCGACGTTGAACCAGACCGGCGAGTTAAAGCTGAACACCTGGTTGAGCAGCATCCAGGTCAGCTCGTGGGCGAAGACCTCGGCGTCCGCCGGGCTGGCGAAGTAGCCGTACTCCTCACCGGCGGTGCGGTAGGTGGTCACCACCCGGTCGATCAGCTGCTTGAGCGACCACTCGCGCTCCGGGGTCCCCACCGCGCCCCGGAAGTACTTGGTCGTCACGATGTTCGCCGCGTTGACGCTCCACGACTGCGGGAACTCCACGCCACGCTGCTCGAAGTTGATCGAGCCGTCCCGCCAGTTCGTCATCACGACGTCACGGCGCTCCCAGCTGACCTCGTCGTACGGGTGGACCCCCTCCGTCGTCCACACCCGCTCGATCTTCAGCCCCGCGCCTGCCTTGTTCCGTGAACGGCTAGTTGTCACGCCGTCGCCCCCCTCGTCTGCGCGGTGCCCCACCGCGCGTCCTGATCTCTCGAAAAACAGTGAAGTCAACTGGTACGGCCGGCGGCCTCAACCGCGTCGGCCCGGCCCTGCTCCCGGTCGCGCGCCGCGGCCCGCAACGTCTCGATCTCGCGCTCGAAGTCGGCGAGCGAGTCGAAGGAGCGGTAGACGCTGGCGAACCGCAGGTAGGCGATCTCGTCCAGGTCGCGCAGCGGGCCCAGGATCGCCAGGCCCACCTCGTGACTGGGGATCTCGGCGGCGCCCTTGGCCCGGACCGTCTCCTCCACCCGCTGCGCGAGCAGCGCGAGTGAGTCGTCGTCCACCGGCCGGCCCTGGCACGCCTTGCGCACCCCGCCGATGATCTTCGTACGGCTGAACGGCTCGGTCACCCCGCTGCGCTTGACGACCGCGAGGACCGCCTCCTCGACGGTGGTGAACCGCTTGCCGCACTCCGGGCAGGACCGTCGCCGTCGGATGAGCTGGCCGTCATCGGCCTCCCGCGAGTCGACCACCCGAGAGTCAGCGTGCCGGCAGTACGGACACCGCATCGCGGACCTCCCAATCATGATCAACCACGTCGTACCGGACGCACCCGGGCACGGCCCACCACGGCGGTGCCATGCGCTCATGGCGCCCGCCGTGATCAACGTTACGGGAGTGCGGTCGGTAGTCGGACCCAACCTGTAGGCAACTTACGCCCGTGTCACTACTACATCTAGGGGTTGACCGTATGTCGCCGGAGAACCCGGGTCAAGTTGGCCGGCGTGTCCGGCGCGTCACGGACCATCCGGTCATCGGGATCCATCCCGCCGCCGGAAGACCCAACGTCGGCACCCGGCCCGGGTTACCGGCCGCCCGGCTCGAAGGGCCCCGGAAAACGGTCGACGATCGAACACGCGTGCTACCCGACGTACCATTTATCAGAACATCCGTACGACCGGAGGGGTTTTTCACCCCGACACGCCGGTGAGAGGTCGTACAGATGTTTGAAAATGACCGATCTCACCTATACGGTCAGGAACAACGTGGCACCACCGCACGCACCACGAGCCGACGAGGCACCCAGCGCCGACCAGGGAGGACGGACGTGACCGAGGACCGCGCCAGCCGGCCGAAGAGCCCGCAGCACATCACCGAGGCGGGCCCCCCGGCCACCCGACGCCGCAGCGCCGCGCGCAGCCGGACGGGTCAGCCCGCCGTGCGCCCGGTCACCCCGGTGGTCAGCGCCTTCCCCGACCCGGCGACGGTCGACCTGACCGCCCGCCAGCGCCGCATCCTGGAGTTCATCCGCACCTGGGTCGAGCGGCACGGCTACCCGCCGAGCGTGCGGGAGATCGGCGAGGCGGTCGGCCTGGTGTCGCCGTCCAGCGTCGCCTACCAGCTCAAGGAGCTGGAGAAGAAGGGCTTCCTGCGCCGCGACCCCAACCGGCCGCGGGCCGTGGACGTCCGCGCCCCCAGCGAGGCCATCGACGACGAGCTGACCCGCGCGCAGCGGCCGACCCCGGCGTACGTGCCGATGCTCGGCCGGATCGCCGCCGGTGGGCCGATCCTCGCCGAGCAGGCCGTGGAGGACATCTTCCCGCTCCCCCGCGAGTTGGTGGGCGAGGGCGAGGTCTTCATGCTCCAGGTCAAGGGTGACTCGATGCTCGACGCGGCGATCTGCGACGGCGACTGGGTGGTCGTCCGCCAGCAGCCGACCGCGGACTCCGGCGAGATCGTGGCCGCGATGCTCGACGGCGAGGCGACCGTCAAGACCTACCGGCACCGCGACGGGCACGTCTGGCTGATGCCACAGAACCCGGCCTTCGACCCGATCCCCGGTGACGACGCCACCATCATGGGCCGCGTCGTGGCGGTGCTCCGCCGGATCTGACCCGTGCCGCGGGTGAGTGCCGCACGGCGCTCACCCGCACCGGCCGTCCCGACGCCACACCGTCAGTAGCGGTCGCCCCGGTGGCCGCGTCCGCCCCCGGGATACTGCCCGTACGGGTCGACCGGCGCGTCCTCGTCACGTCGCCGGCCGGGTCGCTGGCCCCGGTAATCGGGCTCCGGCCCACCACGGCGAGGCGGCTCCGCCCGGCCCCCGCCCGGCTGACCACCGCCGCCGTACACGCCACCGCCGGGCCGACCGCCGCCGCCACCGGGGGGACGGCCACCGCCGCCCGCCGGACGGCCACCGCCACCCGCCGGGGGACGCGCGCCGCCGTAGACACCACCGCCGGCGCCGCCCGGACGGGCACCGCCGTAGCCACCGTCGCCGGCGGCCGGACGGCCACCGCCGTACACCCCGGGTGCCGCGGCCGGGCCACCACGGCCCGTGCCACCGCCGTACGCCCCGCCGCCGCCGTAGACCGCGCCTCCGGCGGGCGCGCCGCCACCGTAGACGCCACCCGGACGTTCCCCGCCCGGCTCGGCACGACCACCCCGCAGCCCACCGTCCGGATCCGATCGATCGGACGGGTCAGCGACCGGCGGCCGGCGGCGGGCACGGACGATGCCGATGATGCCGGCACCGACCAGCAGCAGGCCGAGCACACCGACCGCACCGACCAGGTACGTGATGTCGTCGAAGCTCAGGCCGGCGGTCCACGACTTGGCGGCGGCCGGTTTGGCGCCCCCCTCGGCCGCCACCGGCACCGCCGTCGAGCTGGACGGGACGTAGCTGAGGATGTCGATCGGCTCGTCCTCGCCGAGCTGGCCGCCGTCGGAGACGGTGAAGAAGCTCTTACCGTCCGGCGAATAGCTGATGGCCTCACCGAACGGATCGGCGAGGGGCGTCACGCGGGGCTTCCCGGTGGTGAGAGCCGTGACGATGTCGCCGCCCGCCACGTCGAACTCGAACGCGTCCGCATAGGTACGCAGGACCACCCGGCTGCCGTCCGGCGACCGGGCCGCGCCGGTGATCGCGACCCGCCCGAACGTGTTGAGCGGGTTGTCCGTCTGCGTCTTGGGCAGCGTGATGTCGCCGACCTTGCGCAGCGGCACCGGGTCGGTGTCGCCGCTCTTGAGGGCCGCCGACGGGGTGAAGATCTCCGCCTTACCGCTGGTCACCTTCGTGATGATCAGCGGCTTGTTGTCGTTGTCGATGAGCAGCGCCTCGGCGTCGTGCGGCTTGCCCTCCGGGTACGAGACCCGGTGCAACACCGGCTGCTTGCCGCCGCCGACCGGCATCGACCAGAGCGCGACCCGCTTCCGGCGTTCCTTCGACGAGACGTTGTCGCCGATGTCGGCGATCCACAGCGTCGCGCCGTTCGGAGAGAGCGCCAGGTCCTCGGTGTCGAACGGACCCTGGCCCGAGTAACGGACCGGATCCTTCGAGATCTTGCACTTGGTGTCGAGGAAGAAGACCCGCTTGCGTGCGTCGACCTCGGTGCCGTCGTTGATCACGACGAACCCGCTCTTGGTGGCCACCAGACCGGACAGCTCGCGCAGCCGCTCGTCGGCGACCGTGCACTGCTTCTTACCGGGGGTGACGGCGGGCGGCTCGGACGCTCCGGGAGCGGGAGCCGCCACGGCGACTCCGGCGAGCGCCACGGTTGCCCCAAGCAGGCCGAGGGCAACCGTGACCGAGGAAACAACGCGGCGCATTCGGCCAGTGTCGCATGCCGCGGGTTTCCGTTGGATGACGCCGTGTCCGCTCAGGATCGGCTGCCGGCCGCCTGGCCCTGCCGCTCGACGTCGTACTGCGCCAACTCGGCGGCCAACTCCGCGCTGACCCGAACGTGCAGCAGGGTGCCCTCCGCCAGGTGCGACGTGCTGAGCACCTCACCCGTGCGGTGCACCCGGGACACCAGGTCACCCCGGTCGTACGGCAGGACCGCCCGGACCTCGACGGCCGGCTGCGGCAGCCGGTCCTCGATGGCCGCGCGCAGGCCGTCGACGCCCCGTCCGGAGTGCGCCGAGACGAAGATCGCATCCGGCCAGAGCCGCTTGAGTCGCAGCAGCGTGTCCTCGTCGGCCGCGTCGGTCTTGTTGACCACCAGCAGCTCGGGCAGCCGGTCGGCGCCCACCTCGGCGAGCACCTCGTGCACCGCCCGGACCTGCTCCTCCGGATCCGGGTGGGTGCCGTCGACGACGTGCACCACCAGATCCGCCTCCGCGACCTCCTCCAACGTCGAGCGGAACGCCTCGACGATCTGGTGCGGAAGGTGCCGGACGAAGCCGACCGTGTCGGAGAGGGTGTAGAGCCGCCCGTCCGAGGCGGTGGCCTTACGGGTGGTCGGGTCCAACGTCGCGAACAGCGCGTTCTCCACCAGCACGCCCGCGCCGGTCAGCCGGTTGAGCAGGCTGGACTTACCGGCGTTGGTGTAGCCGGCGATGGCCACGGCGGGAACGGAGTTGCGGGTGCGTCGGGCGCGCTTGGTGACACGTACGGTGCGCATGCTCTTGATCTCGCGGCGCAGCCGGGAGATGCGGTGGCGGATCCGCCGCCGGTCGGTCTCCAGCTTGGTCTCACCGGGACCACGCACACCCACGCCGCCACCGGCGCCGCCGCCCCGGCCGGAACCACCGGTCTGCCGGGAGAGCGTCTCACCCCATCCGCGCAGTCGGGGCAGCAGGTATTCGAGCTGGGCCAGCTCGACCTGCGCCTTACCTTCCTTGCTCTTGGCGTGCTGAGCGAAGATGTCGAGGATCAACGCCGTCCGGTCGACAACCTTGACCTTGGTGCGCTGCTCCAGGTTGCGCAGCTGCGACGGGGACAACTCGCCGTCGCAGATGACCGTGTCGGCGCCGGTGGAGAGCACCACCGCGCCGAGGTCGTCGACCTTGCCCCGGCCGATGTAGGTGGCCGGGTCGGGGCGCGTACGCCGCTGGATCAACCCTTCGAGCACCTGCGAACCGGCGGTCTCGGCGAGCGCGGCCAGCTCGGTCAGCGAATTCTCCGCGTCCGTCACCGTGCCCTCGGTCCAGACACCCACCAGGACGACCCGCTCCAGCCGCAGCTGGCGGTATTCCACCTCGGTGACGTCGGTCAGCTCGGTCGACAGGCCCGGGACGCGTCGCAGGGACTGCCGCTCCGACAGCTCCATCTCGCCAGTGGTGACGTCGTCGAGCTCGTCCTCGACGGGGACAAAGCTCTCCTGGTCTCGCAAGCGGTTCTCCTGTCCGTTTTGATAAGTAGAACGTAATCCTGACATGACGCAACGCCGAACGCACCTGCTATATGCCCGTGCCGAGGGTCGCCAAAAGTGGGGGCGAATACCGGTCGAGCTCGACAACCCGGTAGAAATGCGGGGCGGCCGAACGGCCGCACAGCCGTGACGGAGGGATCCCGTGGCCATCACCCGACTGCCGAGCGCCGGATTTTCGATCACCATCCGGATCGCCGTAACCGCGGACGCCTCCTCGATCGGCCGGCTCACCACGTCGGTCGGCGAGGCCGGAGCGATCGTCACGGCGTTGGACGTGGTGGACTCGGACCCGACCCACGTGATCGTCGACCTGACCTGCGACACCGCCGACGCCGGCCACGCCGACCAAGTGGTCGACGCGCTGACCGCCCTCGACGGCGTGGACGTGCGCAAGGTGTCCGACCGGACGTTCCTGCTGCACCTCGGCGGCAAGATCGAGGTGACCTCGAAGGTCGCGCTGCGCAACCGCGACGAGCTGTCCCGGGCGTACACCCCGGGGGTGGCCCGGGTCTGCATGGCGATCGCCGAGAACCCGGCCGACGCCCGCCGGCTCACCATCAAGCGCAACACCGTCGCGGTCGTCAGCGACGGCTCGGCGGTGCTCGGCCTGGGCAACCTCGGCCCGGCCGCGTCGCTGCCGGTGATGGAGGGCAAGGCCGCCCTGTTCAAGCGCTTCGGCGGGGTGGACGCCTGGCCGGTGGTCCTGGACACCCAGGACACCGACGAGATCGTGCAGATCGTCAAGGCCATCGCGCCGGCGTACGGCGGAATCAACCTGGAGGACATCGCCGCGCCGCGCTGCTTCGAGATCGAGGCCCGGTTGCGGGAGGCGCTGGACATCCCGGTCTTCCACGACGACCAGCACGGCACCGCGATCTGCGTGCTGGCCGCGCTGACCAACGCGCTGCGCGTCGTGGGCAAGCGGCTGGAGGACGTCCGGGTGGTCGTCTCCGGCGCCGGCGCGGCCGGCACCGCGATCATGAAGCTGCTGCTGCGCCAGGGCGTCGGCGACATCATCGCGTACGACCGGGAGGGCGCCCTGCACCGCGGGCTCACCGGGCTCAACTCGGCGTGGCAGTGGCTCGCGGAGAACACCAACAAGGAGAACTACTCCGGCGACCTGCCCGGTGCCATCCGGGGCGCCGACGTGTTCATCGGGGTCAGCGCGCCGAACCTGCTCACCGGCGACGACATCGCGCAGATGGCCAAGGACTCGATCGTGTTCGCGCTGGCCAACCCCGACCCGGAGGTCGACCCGCGGGAGGCGCGCAAGTACGCCGCCGTGGTCGCCACCGGTCGCTCGGACCAGCCGAACCAGATCAACAACGTGCTCGCGTTCCCCGGGGTGTTCCGCGGGATGCTGGACGCGCACGCCGAGGAGTTCACCGAGGAGATGGCCATCGCGGCCGCCCGGGCCATCGCCGACGTGGTCGGCGAAGACAAGATCAACCCGACGGTGATCGTGCCGAGCGTCTTCGATTCCCGGGTCGCCCCGGCGGTCGCCGCCGCCGTCCGCGCCGCCGCGCACAACCCCAGCCCGCTGCCGGCAGCCGACCCGGGCCCGTCCGACCTCCCCGAGATCGCCGCCAACGCCAGCGCGACGCCCTGACGAGTGGTCCGGCGGTGTGACGCCGGGAGCAGGGAGGCGACCCTCGGTGGGGTCGTCTCCCCCGCTTTGCTCTGCGTCACCCCACGCAACGGCGAGTGTCCGATGATCGGACACCGGGCGTTGCGCGGGGTGAAGCAGAGCAAAGGACCACCACAACGGACCGGCGGCGGCCCTGGCGTCTGGATCAGCTCGGCGTCAGACGGCGGCGGGCAGGGCGGAGAGGTCGACCTCGCCGGTTGCCACCAGGACTGCGGGGCCGGACAGCCAGCAGGAGTCCGCCGTCACCGTGACCGTGAGGCGACCACCGGGGACGTCGACGGCGACCACTCCGCTGCCCCGGCCGACGTCGCGCAGCGCCACCGCGGCCACCGCGCAGGCACCGGTGCCGCAGGACAAAGTCTCGGCGCTGCCGCGCTCGTACACCCGCATCAGACTGTGCCCGTCGGTGCCGTCCACCGGGTCGCCGGCCACGATGAACTCCACGTTCACGCCCGCCGGGAAGACCTCCGGATCGAACCCGGGCGCGGCGGTCAGATCCAGCGCCGCCAGCTCGATGCCCGCCGGCAGGACACACACCAGGTGCGGGTTGCCGACGTCCACGGCGGTGCCGGGCAGGGTCAGACCGCCGAGGGTGGCGGTGGAGCCGTCGTACACCCGGGGGCGGCGCATCTCGACGGAGACGGCGTCGCCCTCGACCAGCGCGCGCACGACGCCGGCCCGGGTCGCCACCGGCAGCGCCGCGCCGGCGGGCGTGGCCAGCCCGGTGTCGAGCAGATAGCGCACGAAGACCCGGGCACCGTTGCCACACATCTCGGCGAACGAGCCGTCGGCATTCCAGTAGTCCATGAACCACTCGGCCTCACCGGCCAGCCCGGCGCCGTCGGGATGCTTGGCCGCGCGAACCACCCGCAGCACCCCGTCCGCGCCGATACCCCGCCGCCGGTCGCAGAGCGCCGCGACCAGCTCAGGGGTCAGATCGAGCTGACCGTCCGGGTCGGGAAGGAGGACGAAGTCGTTGCCGGTGCCGTGGCCCTTGGAGAACTCCACGCCCCCATTATCGCGTCTCGGCCGGCACCAGGCGCAGGGCGGCCTCGAACAGGTCCGGTGCGGCCGAGTCCAGCCAGCGGATCCGCGGGTCGCGCCGGAACCAGGACCGCTGCCGGCGGACGAACCGCCGCGTGGCCCGGACCGTCTCGTCGTGCGCCTGCGCCTCGGTCAGCTCGCCGGCCAGCAGCCGCAGCACCTGCTGGTAGCCGAGTGCCCGGCTCGCCGTCCGCCCCCCGGCCAGCCCCCGACCCACCAGCTCGTGGGTCTCCGCCACCAGGCCGTCGGCCCACATCCGGTCCACCCGCGCCGCGATCCGCTCGTCCAGCAGACCGGTGTCCAGGTCGACGCCGAGCTGCACCGACGGGTAGTACGGCGTCGGCTGTGGCAGCGAGGCCGTGAACGGCGCACCGGTCAGCTCGATCACCTCCAGAGCCCGGACAATCCGCCGGCCGTTACCGGGCAGGATGCCCTCGGCGGCGACCGGGTCGGCGGCCCGCAGCCGCGCGTACAGCGGCGCCGTGCCCACCTCGGCCAACTCCCGTTCCAGCCGCTCCCGCAGCGCCGGATCGGTGCCGGGGAACTCGAAGTGCTCCAGCACCGCCCGCACGTACAGCCCGGACCCGCCGACCAGCAGCGGCACCCGACCCCGGGACAGGATGTCGTCCACCGCCGCGCGGGCCAGCCGCTGGTACTCCGCGACGCTGGCCGGCTCGGTGACCTCCCAGATGTCCAGCAGGTGATGCGGCACCCCGTCCCGCTCAGCCACGGTCAGCTTGGCGGTGCCGATGTCCAGACCCCGGTAGAGCTGCATCGAGTCGGCGTTGACCACCTCACCGTTCAGGGCGTGCGCCAACGCGATGCTCAACGCCGACTTCCCCGCCGCCGTCGGGCCGACGACCGCGACGACCGTGCCGCTCACATCCGCTCCCACGACGCCACGAAGTACGCCACACCGTAGGGGGCCGCGTCGTGCAACAGCTCACCGCGCCAGCTCCCGCCGCCCAACCGGGCTGCGCCGGCCAGCACCTGCCAGGCCGCCCGGCCGGCGGCCTTCAGCTCCGCGGACACCACCGGGTCGAGGTCAAGCAGAACGTCCAGGTCCGCCCCGGCCAACGCCGAGGCAACCCGCTGGTCGTACGCCTCGGCGCGCGGATCGTCGTACCCCGGGGACTTCTGCCCGCGGCAGGCCGACCCGTCGCCGAGCGCCAGCAACGCCACCCGGGCACCCGACGCGTTGACCCGCTCGGCCAGCGCCCCCACCTCGGCCGCGCCGGCGTCGGCGGCCACCTGCACGGCGGACACCGGCGTGCGTACGCCCCGCCGGGCCAGCAGCCAGGCGCCGACGGTCAGGCTCAACGGCAGCACCGCGCCCCGGTCGGGCTGGCCGGGGATCAGCGGCACATCCAGGTCCACGCCCCACGGCTGTAGGGAACCGGTCGCCGGGGACTGGATCGGGCCGGTCGTCGGGCCGGCACCCACCAGGACCACGGCATCCGGGTCGGCGGCGACGAGCCGGGCGACGGCGGTGTCGCAGGCCGCCCGCAGGTCGTCCAACTCCGACGCGGCGGCGCCAGCCACCTCGGGCACGAGCAGGGGCGGATGCGGGCAGACGGCGGCGGCGACCAGTGGCACTAGCCCACCGTAGCGGGAATCCCCGGTGCGTCTCCGCGCCGATCCGGTCATTCGGTCGCTAGGACACCGTATGGTCACGGTCGGCGATAGGCGCTCGACGGGGACCGGGTTGGACCTGTGACAATGCCGGAAGCAACTTGGCTGCGCCGTGGCGGCGACGGGGGACGGTTCCCTCGACGCCGGGAGAACGAGGATGGGCACATGAGCGACTGGACTGCCTTCGGACGGGTGGACGCGGACGGCACCGTGTACGTCAAGACCACCGAGGGCGAGCGGGTGGTCGGATCCTGGCAGGCGGGAGCACCGGAGGAGGGCCTCGCGCACTTCGCACGCCGCTTCGCCGACCTGGTCACCGAGGTGGACCTGACCGAGGCGCGGCTCAACTCGGGTGCGGCGGACGCCGGGCACTCCTTGAGCACGATCCGGCGGATCCGCGCCACGCTGCCCGAAGCCCACGTGGTGGGCGACATCGACGCGCTGGCCGCGCGGCTGGACAAGCTGGCCACCCTCGCCGAGGAGAAGGCCGGCGAGGCGCGGGCCGCCCGCGACGCCGCCCGCGTCGAGGCCCTGGCCCGCAAGACCGCGCTGGTCGAGGAGGCCGAGAAGCTCGCCGCCGAATCCACCGGCTGGAAGACCGCCGGAGACCGGCTCAAGGAGATCCTCGACGAGTGGAAGACCATTCGCGGGGTCGACAAGAAGGCCGACGGTGAGCTGTGGAAGCGGTTCGCCGCCGCCCGGGACGGCTTCACCCGCCGCCGCGGCGCCCACTTCGCCTCCCTCGACGCCCAGCGCAAGCAGGCGCAGACGGCCAAGGAGGAGCTGGTCGCCGAGGCGGAGAAGCTGAAGGACTCCACCGAGTGGGCGGCCACCGCCAACCAGCTCAAGGAGCTGATGACGCAGTGGAAGGCCGCGCCGCGCGCCTCCAAGGAGGCCGAGCAGAAGCTCTGGGAACGGTTCCGGGGCGCCCAGGACGCCTTCTTCAGCCGGCGCAGTGAGGTCTTCTCCGCCCGGGACAACGAGCAGCGCGGCAACCTGGAGCGCAAGCAGGCCCTGATCGCCGAGGCGGAGGCCTTGGACATCGACGCCGACCCGAAGGGCGCACAGGCCAAGCTGCGGGAGATCCAGGCCCAGTGGCACGAGGCCGGCCGGGTGCCCCGGGAGGCCGCCGCCGGACTGGAGCGCCGGCTGCGCGTCATCGACGACAAGGTCCGCGAGGTGATGGACTCGGCGTGGCGCCGCACCACCAAGGAGGACAACCCGCTGCTCGCCCAGATGCGGGCGCAGGTGGCCGAGGCCGAGGACCGGCTGGCCCGGGCGCAGAACGCCGGGGACGCCCGCCGGATCAAGGAGGCCGAGCAGGCGCTCGCCGCCAAGCGGCAGTTCCTCCAGCTCGCCGAGCAGGCCGGCTGAGCTGACGTCGTCCGGGAACCCCGGTCCCTCGCCAGGGACCGGGGTTCCCGCACGTCCAGGCCGTCGCCCCGCGTGCCCCACACCCGTCTCCCTACCCGCGCGCCGCTCCCCACGTCGCGCCGTCCCCGCGCGCCGTCCACGCGCGCCGCACCCCCACACGCGCCGTGTCGTCCGCGCGCCGCACCCCCACGCCGCGCCGCACCCCCACGCGCGCCGCGCCCCCACGCGCGCCGCACCCCCACGCACGCCGCACCCCCACGCACGCCGCACCCCCACGCCGCGCCCGCGCCGCGCCGCAAGATCGCGCTCGATCCATGAAGTAGTGGTCTCGGCGTCGACGGATGCCACTACATCCAGGATCGAGGGGGATCTTGGGGTGCGCCAAGGTCGGTGAGGAAGATCCGCGCAACATCGGGGATATTGCTGCCTCCGGCGCGCTGGAGGCAGCAACATCCGGGAAGTTGCGCGGATCTTGACGGGGGCGTCATCACCGACCGACCGGGAGCGGAGGTTGGGGCCTCCGCCTGTCAAGGTCGTGCTCGATCCTGGATGTAGTGGCATCCCGACGCCTCATGACCACTACATCCAGGATCGAGCGTGATCTTGCCGGGCCGGGTGCACGCGCCGGCGCGGCAGGCGGCGTGCAGACGGGCCCACGGGGGCCAGCGCGCAGGACGGCCAGCACGGAGGGCGGCCAGCGCGCAGGACGGCCAGCACGGACGACAGCCAGCACGGACGACGGCCAGCACGGACGACGGCCAGCACGGAGGGCGGTGGATGGGTGGCAGGTTGACGCATTGAGGTGGGCTGATGAGAATGGGCGGCGGAGCCAGGTAGGGCCACCGGCACGAGGGCGACGACGGCGGAACACCGCTGTCGAGGGTCGCCGGTGAGCGTTCGCGAGTGACCACGTCCGCGTGACATGGACCGTCGCGCACTGTCCGCGTACCCCTGAGGGGCCGTGGCGTGCGGACGGCGGCCCGCCGGCGTCGTCCTCCGATGGCGCCGGGCCTCCGAATTGGAGCTCGAATGTTCCGTCCCACAGCTCTTGGCGGCGCGTTGACCGCGCTCGCCACCGTCGCGGCCGGCGTGTTCATCGCCGCGACCGTCAGCACCAGTCCGGCCGTGGCCGCTGGCACCGGTACCGGCTATCTGCACACCAGTGGCAACCAGATCGTGGACAGCACCGGTGCCACGGTCCGGTTGACCGGCATCAACTGGTTCGGCATGGAGACCGACAACAAGACCTTCCACGGGTTGTGGTCGAGCAACCCGTGGCGGGGGCAGCTCGACACGATGGCCCGGTTGGGTTACAACACGTTGCGCGTGCCGTACTCGAATGACGCGCTGAAGCCGGGCGCGACCGCCAGTGGGGTCAACGACTTCGTCAACCCTGACCTGGTCGGGCTCTCGCCGTTGCAGATCCTGGACAAGGTGATCGACTACGCCGGCAGCAAGGGGATGCGGATCATCCTGGACCGGCACCGGCCGACGGCGGCCGGGCAGTCGCCGCTGTGGTACACGGCGACGGTTTCCGAGGCGACCTGGATCAACGACTGGAAGATGCTCGCCCAGCGGTACGCGGGCAATCCGACGGTGATCGGCGCCGATCTGCACAACGAGCCGCATGCCGAGGGCACCAATCCGGCGGCCACCGGCGCGTGCTGGGGTTGCGGCGACACGGCGCGGGACTGGCGGCTCGCCGCCGAGCGGGCCGGTAACGCGATCCTCGGTGTCCAGCCCAACTGGTTGATCTTCGTGGAGGGGGTGAGCTGCCCCAGCGGCGGCCTCTCCAACGTGTGGGACAACGACCCCAGCAACGACGAGGACTGCGGTTGGTGGGGCGGCAACCTGTCGAAGGCCGGTGCGTTCCCGGTACGACTGAGCGTGGCGAACCGGTTGGTCTACTCACCGCACGAGTACGCCACGTCGGTGTACCGGCAGACGTGGTTCGACGCGCCGGACTACCCGGCGAACATGCCGGCCATCTGGGACAAGTACTGGGGTTACCTCTACAAGCAGAACATCGCCCCGATCATGATGGGTGAGTTCGGCAGCACGCTGGCCGACCCGAAGGACCGGGTGTGGTTGGAGAGGTTGATGGCGTACACCGGCACCGGGGTAACCGGAATGTCCTTCACCTACTGGTCGTGGAATCCGAACTCGGGTGACACCGGCGGCATCGCGCTGGACGACTGGACGACCATCAACACGACCAAGCAGGCGATCCTTCAGCCGTACCTGATCGCGCCGTCCGGTGGCACCGGCCCGACCGGGGGGCCGACGGGTGGGCCGACCAGCCCGCCCACCGGCGCCTGCACCGCCACCTACCGGCAGGTCAACGCCTGGCAGGGCGGCTTCCAGGGTGAGGTGACCGTGAAGAACACGGGTTCGGCCGCGGTGAACCCGTGGTCGGTGACCTGGACGTGGCCGTCCGGAGTGACGTTGGGCAGCGGCTGGAACGCCACCGTCACGCAGTCCGGCACGACGGTCACCGCGGCGGCACCGGGTCACGCCCCGTCCCTGGCGGCGGGCGGGTCGGTCACCGTGGGCTTCACCGCCAACGGCACCGCCAGCGCCCCCGCAACGGTGAAGCTGAACGGCACCGGCTGCTGAGTCCGCGCTGTCGGGACGGCCGGCGCCGCCACACGGGGGCACCGGCCGTCCCGGCATTTACACGCCCACGGGCATGGGCGCCGCGACGGTCCGTCCGCCTCCTCGATAGGAAGCTGCATGCGCACACCACGGCGTCGGATGACGCTGGTCGTCAGCACCGCCGCAGCCACCCTCGTCACCGCCAGCCTGCTGACCGCCGTCACCACCCAGGCGGCGGCCGGCTGCCAGGTCGCCTACCCGTACCGGCTCGACACCGCGAGCTCCGTCAAGTCCATCGTGACGGGCGGTGCCGGCGCGGGTCGGATCACGGTCTGACCGTGAGCCGGTCGGGGTCCGCCGTGCCGGCGGACCCCGCCCGGTCAGTGGGCGGCGCAGGCTCCGGTGGGCGCGGGCGCGACCGGCGGTGCGCCGATCGTCGGCAGACCGAGCAACACCCCGGGGGTACGCGGGGAGCGTCCCGCCTCGGCGGCGTCGCCGGCACGGGTGCGACGGTGCGACAGGGGCGCCCCGTCGGCGTTGAGGTGATGCGGGGCGGCGTACGTGATGGCGGTGTGCACGATGTCGCCGGGCCGGATCGACCCCGCGAAGCCGCCGGCGTCGAAGTGCACGAGCCGACCGTCACGGGCCCGGCCGGACATCCGCCCGGTCCGCTCGTCCTTGCGGCCCTCGCCGATGGCGACCAGCACCTCGACGGTCTCCCCCACCAGACGCTTGTTCTCCGCCCAGGTGATCTCCTCGACGGTCGCGATCAGCCGCTCGTAGCGTTCCTGCACGACCTGCTTGGGCAGCTGGCCGTCCATCGTCGCGGCGGGGGTGCCGGGGCGCTTCGAGTACTGGAACGTGAAGGCCGAGGAGAAGCGGGCCTCCCGCACGACGTCCAGGGTGCGCTGGAAGTCGGCCTCCGTCTCGCCGGGGAACCCGACGATGATGTCCGTGGTGATCGCCGCGTCCGGCATCGCCGCCCGCACCTTCTCGATGATGCCCAGGTAACGCTCGGAGCGGTACGACCGGCGCATCGCGCGGAGCACGTCGTCGGAGCCGGACTGCAGCGGCATGTGCAGCGAGTGGCAGACGTTCGGCGTCTCGGCCATCGCGGCGATCACGTCGTCGGTGAAGTCCTTCGGGTGCGGGCTGGTGAACCGGACCCGCTCCAGCCCGTCGATGTCACCGGTCGCGCGCAGCAGCTTGCCGAACGCGTACCGGTCGCCGAACTCGACGCCGTAGGAGTTGACGTTCTGCCCGAGCAGCGTCACCTCCAGTACGCCCTCGTCGACCAGGGCGCGCACCTCGGAGAGGATGTCGCCGGGGCGGCGGTCCCTCTCCTTGCCGCGCAGCGAGGGCACGATGCAGAACGTGCAGGTGTTGTTGCAGCCCACCGAGATCGACACCCAGCCGGCGTACGTCGACTCGCGGCGGGTCGGCAGCGTGGACGGGAACACGTCCAGCGACTCGAGGATCTCCACCTCGGCGGCGGCGTTGTGCCGGGCCCGTTCCAGCAGCACCGGCAGCGAACCGATGTTGTGCGTACCGAAGACGACGTCCACCCAGGGCGCCTTGCGGACGATCTCGCCGCGATCCTTCTGGGCGAGGCAGCCACCGACGGCTATCTGCATGCCCTGGTGCTTGTCCTTCACCGGACGCAGACGACCGAGGTTGCCGTAGAGCCGGTTGTCCGCGTTCTCCCGCACGGCGCAGGTGTTGAAGACCACCACGTCCGGGGTCTCGTCGCCGCCGGGTGCGCGCACGTACCCCGCCTGCTCCAGCAGGCCGGAGATGCGTTCGGAGTCGTGCACGTTCATCTGGCAGCCGTACGTCACGACGTTGTAGGTCCTAGCCACCCTGTTGGCGCCCCTTCCCCTCGGGCTACCAGGGTAGCGGCCCGCCGGGTGGGGCATGGAGACCGGCATTGACCCGGCGGCCCATAGCGGGGGCACACGTCGGGCAGTACGCTGCACAGCAAGGATGTGTTCTGGGCGGTTTCGGGGGCTTTGCACTCGACGCCGCCGTCGGGCGGCTCCGTTCACGGGGGAGAACATGACGACCCGCGGGAGGCCAACCGTGACGCGACAACACGCGGCACAGCGCTCCGTCGCCACCCCGGACGGGCGTCACCTCGCGGTGGAGACCTCCGGCGCGCCGGACGGTCCTGCGGTCTTCCTTCTGCACGGCACCCCGGGCAGCCGCAGCGGCCCTCGACCCCGCGGCATCGTCGTCTACCGCCTCGGCGTGCACCTCGTCTGCTACGACCGACCCGGTTACGGAGACTCGACACGACACGAGGGTCGGCGGGTGGCCGACGCCGCGGCCGACGTGGCGGCAATCGCCGACGACCTGGGCATCGAGCGGTTCGCGGTGGTGGGTCGCTCCGGTGGCGGACCGCACGCCCTGGCCTGCGCCGCGCTGTTGCCGGACCGGGTCACCCGCGCCGCCGTGCTGGTGGGGCTCGCCCCGGCCGGCGCACCCGACCTGGACTGGTACGCCGGCATGTCGGAGACCAACGTCGAGGACTTCGGGCAGGCCGACGAGGACCTGACCGAACTCACGCTGAACCTGAAGGTCCGTGCGGAGGAGGCGCAGCGGGATCCGATGACGCTGCTGGAGTTCCTCCGACCCCAG
The DNA here is from genome assembly GCF_029626045.1 of Micromonospora sp. WMMD710. Lineage (NCBI taxonomy): Bacteria > Bacillati > Actinomycetota > Actinomycetes > Micromonosporales > Micromonosporaceae > Micromonospora > Micromonospora sp. WMMD710. Next base: position 3,504,536 of record NZ_JARUBD010000001.1, read on the forward strand.
TTGCCCGAGGCGGACATCCGGGTCGTCGACGACGTCGCGATCCGCCGGCTGCTGACCGACATGTACGCCGAGGCGCTCCGGCACGGTCCTGACGGCTGGATCGACGACGTCCTGGCGATACGACGAGGCTGGGGCTTCGACCTCGGTGCCATCCGCGCGCCGGTCCGGCTCTGGCACGGTGAGCAGGACAGGTTTTCCCCGGTGGAGCATTCCCGCTGGCTGGCCTCGCGGATCCCGAGCGCCGAGGTCCAGGTGCAACCCGGTGCCGCGCACTTCGGCGCCATGGAGATCCTGCCGCAGACCCTGGCCTGGCTGGCCACACCGGAACTCGCGGCCAGTCCGCGACCCTGAAACGAGCCGCGGTGGCCGGAGCGGGCGGCCGGCCCGATCAGAACGGGTGCGGGTCGATCACCCGGACGACGAACCGCCGTTCCCGCAGGGTCTGCACCGTCGGATGCTCCTGGCCGATCACCTCGGCCAGCCGGTCGGCCACCAGGCCGGCGTCGTCGGCCGGACCTCCGTCACCGAGCTGCTTGGACACCAGGGCGAGATCACCGAGGCAGCGCAGCGTGTCGGGGTGTTCCGGGCCGATCACCGCGGTCAGCCGCTCGGCGGTCTCCCGCAGACGGTCCCGCGCCGCAACCCACTCACCGTCCTCGGCGAGGCACACCGCCTGGTTCACCTCCGCCGCCAGTGTGTGCGGATGATCGGGACCGAGCACCTTGCGCAACTCGCCGGCCGCCCGGGTGGCCGACGCACGGGCGGCCGACCCGCGACCGATCGCCCGTTCGGCGGCGGAGATGTTGCTCAACGTCGCCAGGGTGTGCGGATGCTCCGGGCCGAGCCGAAGCTCCTCGTCGTACGCCCGGGTCACCGCGGTCATCTCGGCGAGCGCCCGGGTCGCGTCGCCGACGGCCAGCAGGTTCGCCGCGCGGCTCGACCGGCACGTCACCGTGTCCGGGTTGTCCGGTCCGAACCGTTCGTCGAGCTTCCGGTACGCCGTCTCGAACATCGGCGCGGCCTCCGCCGACCGGCCCGCGCTGCGCAGTGACACCGCCAGGTTGACCTGGGCACCGAGGCTCAGAGCGTCGTCCGTGCCCAGCACCTCGCAGGACGTCTCGTACACCCCGCTCAGCAGCGCTGCCGACCGTTCGTACTCGCCGGCCTCCCGCAGGTCGCTGCCGAGACGCACGGCGGAGACGAGCGTGTACGGGTGGGTGGAACCCAGCACCAGCCGCCGCCGCTGGTGCACCTCGTCGTCCCACCGTCGGGCCGACCGGTAGTCGCCGACCAGCCGGTACGACACGGCGAGGTTGTTGGCCGCGCTCAACGTCCGCGGGTGGTCCTCGCCCAGGGTCTGGAGCCAGGAGGCGTAGGTGGAGCGGTCCCGTTCCAGCGCCTCGGCGTACCGGCCGAGGGCCCGCAGGTCACCGGCGAGGCTGCCGGCGGTCATCAGACTGTGTGGGTGCAGCGCGCCCAGCAGGCGACGCTGCTCGGCCAGGACCGCCTCGTCCATGGCCCGGGAGTCGTCGAACCGGCCCAGGCTGCGCAGGATGTTCGCTCGGTTAAACCGCAGGTGCAGCAACTGTCGACCCAGCGCCTCGGCGTCGGCCGTGTCCTCGGAACCGGCCAGCCGCTCCGACCAGGTGTCGTCCACCTCCTGGCTGAACCCCTCGGCCTGGTTCAGGCCGCCGCGCAGCCACAGGTAGCGGACCCGGTCGATCAACAGCTGACACACCGACTCGTCGGGGCAGGTCAGCGCGTCGGAGACCTCCAGGTGCGGCCAGAGCATGCGCAGCCGGGGCCACGTCGAGGGGTCGTCCACGTCGCCACGTGGCCGGGACGCGGCAAGCACCAGGTGCACCTGGTGGCGGGCGGCGCTGATCTCGTCGTCGGTCATCCGGTCCCGGACCACGGCCTGCAGCAGCCGGTGCACCTGGACCCGGCCACCCTGAACATCGAGCTTCAGCAACGCCAGGCGGTTGATCTGCTGGATGAGGGCGCCACGCACGAGCCGCTCCGACACCGACGGGTCGAACGGCACGAGCGCCGCCGCCATCTCGTCGCTGTAGATCAGGTCCAGGGCGATCTCCGGGGCCAGCACCGAACAGAGCTGCAACAGGCGGTACGCGGCCGGCGCCTGGTCGAGCAGCCGGTTCAACGACAGGTCCCAGGTGGCCTCCACGGACAGCGCGCTGGGGCCGTGCCGCTCGATCTGCCGCAGGTAGTCGGCGACGGACGTGCCGGTGTCGGCGAGCCACGCGCCCGCCGCCGCCACCGCGATCGGCAGGTCACCGAGCGCGTCGGCCACCCGATCAGCCTCCTCGTCGGTGATCGTGGGCACCCGTTGGGCGAGGTGGGCGACGCTCTCCGCGCGGTCGAAGACGTCGACCTGGATCGGCTTGGCCCGGTCACCCCAGGCGCGGTTACGGGAGGTCAGCAGCACATGTCCGGGGCCCTGCGGCAGGAAGGGCTCGATCTGGTCCAGTTCCTCCGCGTTGTCGAGGACGACGAGCCACCGCTCGTACGGCTCGCCCCGACCGAGGACCTGGAGCACCGACCGGACGGTGTCCGGCAGGGTGGGCCCGGCGACGATGCCGAGTCGGCCGGCGAGGTCGGCCAGGGCCGTGTCGACGAACTGGGGCGGGTCGGCGACGATCCACCAGACCACGTCGTACGCGCACTTGAAGCGGTGCACGTACTCGAGGGCGACCTGCGTCTTTCCGACGCCGCCCATGCCCTGCAGGGCGACCGGCAGCACCACCGCCTTGCCGCCGCTCTGCAACTGCGCCCGCAACTGGGCCAGGTCGTCCTCACGGCCGGTGAACCGGGCGTTGCGGTTGGGCGCGTTGAAGATCAACGGTTCGGTGCCGGGATAGCGGGCACCCCCGCCGGCGGGGCCGTCCACCGACGGCGGCACCGGGCGGCCGACCAACCGCAGCACCCGCTCCACGGCCGTCGCCGCGCTCACGTTGACCAGATTGGTGGAACTCTGCGCCGGGAACTCCGCCAACGGACGCAGATCGGCGACGTACACGGCGAGGGCGGTGGAACCGGTGCTGGTGTCCCGCTCCGGCAACTCCCCGGAGGGCATCGCCAGGTAGGCCGGGGACACCACGCTCAGCGTGCGCGGCGCGGGCGTGCCGGCGGACCCCACGGCGGCGGCCGGCTCGACCACCCGCATCCCGGCCGAGTTGAGCACCCGCTCCAGCCACTCGGCCCAGATGGCGTCCTCCGGAGCGCAGCGCAGCACGATCTGGTCGTCGGCAGCCTCGGTACGCCGACGGAAGCGAGCCTTGCCCCGCTCCCGCACCGACTCGTCCATCACCGGCAGCGCGGTCACCGCACCGTCGGTGAGGATCCCGGTCAACGTCTCGAACGCCGCCAGCAGTGACGTCGGCGAGCCGGGCGGGTCACCGAAGGTCGCCAGGGTCTCCTCGTACGCGTAGAACGGCCGGTACGGCACCTCGACCGCGGCCCAGTACCGCCGCCGCTCGGCCTCGGTCATCCCGGCGGGCAGTCCGGCGAACCGGCGCATGGCGAGCAGACGACCCGCCTCGGCGCGCTCCTTCTCCGCCTGGTCGACCCGCATCGGCACCGGCAGCACGCGGATGTCCCGCCGCAGGTAGCGGTCCCGCACCGAGTGCGCGACCTGGGCCGCGCCGTCGATGCCCTGGTCGCTGAGGGTGAAACAGTCGACCAGGGTGTCCGGCAGATGCAGCGTGCAGATGTCGGCGACGTCGCTCAACCCCGTCCGGCTGTCGATCAGGGTGAAGTCGTACTGCCGCTTCATGTCCGCCCGCAGCGCCTCGAAGAACTGCGCCCCACCCAGCCGGTTGTAGAAGTTGTCCCAGTCCAGGCCGCCCACCGAGACGGCGTAGTCGCTGTTCTGCCGGCCCGCGGACAGGAAGTCCAGCCCACCGCCGGCCGGAAAGTTCCACCGCAGCGAGAACGCGTGGCGGCCGACCCTCGCGTACTGCTCCATCCAGCGTTCCGGCCGTTCGCCGGCGCGGGTGGTCTCCCACTCGTAGTCGCGGATCAGGTCGATCACGCCGCCGGTGCCCGCGATCCTCTCCGCGTCGAGGAACGGGTGGAAGAAGCGGTGCAGGCCGGGTGACTCGAGATCCCAGTCCGCGACCAGCACCCGGCGGCCACTGGCCGCGAGGATCCAGGCCACGTTGGCCAGCGCCATCGTCCGGCCAGTGCCACCCTTGAACGAGTAGAAGGTGACGACCTGGCCTTCGCGATCGTTGTTCATCGGTCTTCTCCGTGGGGACGCGGTGTGGCCGGATCAGCAGGCGGGGACGCGAGGTCGGGGGGAACTGCCGGGCCGTCACGCAGGCTCGGCACCGGCCCCGGTGGCGGGTCGAACCCGACGACCGGGGCGTGTTTGAGGAACCGTCGACGGGCCTCGGTGACCAGCGCCGGCATCAGGTCGACGAACTCCCGCATGGTGCACGCGTGCTTCACCTGCGGCCGACCGGCGTCGTGCAGCAGCTCCATCACCTCGGTCGCCCACCCGGCGGCGTCCTGGCCGTCACCGTCGTCGGTGACCACCAGCGGGACGACCCACTCCCGCAGGCCGCGCAGCCGACTGGCGAGGTCCGCCGGCGAACCCGGCGCCGCCACGATCCACGGGTCGACCAGCAGCACCGCCGGGCGGCGATCGAGAAGCCCGGCCGCCTGCGCGAAATCCGCCGTACGGGCCGTCAACCCGAGGCGCTCGGCCGTGCTGGCCGCGTACTCCGCGGCGGGCAGCTCCTGGCGGCTGCCGTACGGCCGCCACAGCCGACCGCTGGAGGCGTATCCGGAGGGATCACGCTCGGCCGGCAGCCGATCACGGGTGGGCGCCAGGACGGCGACGACGAAGTCCGGGTCGGCCGACACGGGACGGGTGACCTCGTCCATGCTCGGCGCGCGGGACGGTCCCAGCGGTCTCCGCTCGGCAACGTGCACGATCTGGCCCGCCAGTCGGCTCAGCAGGAGCTGGTACTGCTCCCGGTAGGAGGCCAGCATGCAGAGCGCGCGCAGGCCGTTCTCGGCGTACTCGGGGACGTCCCGGCCCAGATCCAGGGCGTCGTCCACCTCCGGCTGGTCCTCCCAGGACGGGATCGGAATCCACAGCACCGGGGCCAGGTGACCGGCGGTGAGCCGGTCCGACCCGGCGGCGACCAGCCGAGCCCGGAAGGAGTCCCGCTCCCCCAACGCCCACGGACGGCTGAAGTAACCGGGCGAGTAGAGCGGGACGAAGACCTCGGCGTCACCGAGTGCCTCCGCGAGGGCCGCCTTCCAGTCCGCGCCCAGCGGGATGTGCTGGTCGAAGAAGCCGATCCGCATACCGGCCACCGGCCGGGCCTGGCGGGTCACCTCCTCGGCCAGGTCGTCGAAGAACTGGCCGACCCAGACGTCGGAGTCGGCCCGGGCACCCAGCGGCGCGGAATGGGCGTAGCTGAGGAAGAAGTACGACCCGCGCTCCGAGCGACGCCGGTCCGCCGGGGGGCTCATCCCGGCTCCTCGACGAACCGGTTGCACAACTCGTCCACGCTCGCCGGCACCCAGGGCTCCACCACGTACGACCGGTGGATGGCGACGATCCGTTGGGCGAGCCGCCAGACCACCGCCCGGTAGGTGTTCTCCCACTGCATGGTCAGCAAGCCGTAGACCCCATCCCGCTGGTAGTGCACCGCGATGTCGGGATCCGGCATCGCGGTCGGGGAGAACCGTTGGATGTCACGGAGCACCCGTGGCAGCGGGGTGCCGTTCGTCGGCGACCAGGTGACCGGCACGATCGCCGTCTCGTGCGCCGACGCCACACCGGGTCGCGGGACGATCCGTCGGCGGGAGAAGGCGTCCCACTCGAGGCCGCACCATTCGCTGCCGAGCAGCGCGCTGGACACCAACGGCACGAAGACCTGGCAGGTGCCGGCGGCCTGGAGCAGCTCCGGGCTCCAGCGTTCCCCGCCCGCTATGGAGCTGTCCAGGAAGCCCGGGTCGAACCCGGTGACCGGGCCGACCAACTCGCTGACGTGGCCCGACAGGTCCTCGAAGAACCGGGAGACGTACTCCGCGGGGTTGCCGCTGGCCCGCCGGACCGGCGCCCGGGAGTAGCTGACGAAGAAGAGGGGTGCTCGGGTGCCAGAGGGTGCGTCCATCATGCTCACCGCTGCCCCTCCGCCCTCCTCGCGCGGCCGGAACATCAGAGTAGACGGCGCGTCAATGCCGGGCCGTCGAGCGATTCTCCGCCAGCCAACCCACCGCGAAATCCACAATGGCGCGCGCGGAGAGCAGGTACGCGACGGACCGACCGACCGGGCCACGCCGGACGAGCGACGCGGCGTCGAGCGCGTCGCCCAGCTGCGGGAAATCCCGATCGTCCAGGTCGGGAGCACGGAAGTCGAGGCGGACCCGCTGCCCGTCGACGAGCCGAAAGCAGTGGTAATCGCGCTCCGGCGGCGCCGGCAGGTGATATTCGGCCAGGTGCAGGGCGCTGCACGCCTCGAAGCCGACGCCGAGCAGCAGGATCTGCCCGTCCGCCGCGTAGAGCCGGCCCACCGGTGAGCGTTCACCGAGGTGACAGGTGAGGGCGTGGTCGTCGGTGAGGTGCCGCGCCTGCGGACCGAGCGCGGCGAACGAGGTCTGTGGGTGGTCGCTGCGCACCGCGCCGGGAGCACGTCGGACGAACTCGGCGAACGCCCCCATCCGCTCCGAGGGGGTGTTGCGCCGGTCCCAACCCGGCAGGGCGGCCTCGTAGCGGGCACGCTGCGCCCGGTCCATTCCGGCGGTGGCCGCCAGGTGGGTCCGGGAGGTGGTCGAGTTGCCGTCGTTCTGGGTGGGCACGAGCAGCGTGCCGGCCGGGCCGAGGGCGTCGCGCAGAGCAGCGGCGAGCGTCGCCGGGCCGCGCTCCAACGGGCCCACCCGGCGCAGGCCGCAGTGCACCAGGAGGCAGACGCCCGGACGGACACCGAGTGCCCGCAGGTCGTCGGCGATACGAGGTCGGCCCAGTGCGGGCGGCTGTCGCTCATCCCGACCCGACACCGGTCTCCTCCAGGGCCTGGCGCACCCGCTCCACGAATCGTTCACCCGCGACCGTGAGCGACCGGCTGGCCAGCAACGCATCCGCACCGTCCCGGGTCCAGGCCAGGAACCGGGCGGCGTGCGCCGATGCGTCGGGATGCGCGGACACGCCGGCGGCGGCGCGGGCCTGCCACACCTGGGTGACCGCGAGGTGCGCGTACACGCCCTGGAGCACACCCTCGACGGGCCTCGGGTCGGGACGCCACGGCACCCGGATCCGGGTGGTGTGACCCGGTTCGACGAGGTCGTACAGGTCGAGTGCGGCACCGAGCTTCACGTGCTGCCACTCGTGCACGAGCAGCACGGCGATCGCCTCCGGGGCCGCGTCGGGCGTGAGGGCGACCGCGCCGAACGCGTGCCGGGCGGTCGCGCTGCGCAGCGGCCCCGCCTGGTCGGGCGCCAGCGGCACGACGGCACGCAGACCGCCGGCGAGCGCGGCGGCGTGGACCGGAACGTCCCGGTCCACGAACCGGCAGGCCTCGGCGAGGGTACGGCCCAACACCCGCGCGGCGGAGTGCTCCAGGCGGGGTGCCACCGGCTGGCCGTAGCAGTCCCGGTACGGGTCACCGTCCTCCACGAGCAGGTGACCACCGGGGACCGGCACGGGTCGGGTCGGCCGCCACCCGGCCGCATCCGGTCCACCCGCGTCGAGAAGCACCGTCTGGTCCTCGGGGCCGCCACGGACCCGGAAACCGTCGGGCAGGACGGTCACCTCGACGGTCCCGTCGACAGCGACCGGCAGCACCAGGCTGCCCAGCGTGGGCAGCGCGAGCACGCCGGAGCGCACCGGAACGTCCACCGTGGCCGAACAGCCGGCCCGCAGGGCGGCGGCGAGCGCGATGGCCGGCAGCGGGTCGGCCGCCCGGCTGGCACCGGGCCGGGCCGACGGGACGAGGCGATGGACCAGCCACGGACGGACGAAGGGGTGGGTGAGCACCGCCCGGACCGCGTCCGACGCCTTGGCGTCCAGGTCGACGAGCAGATCCCAGGCGGCCGTCTGCCCGGATCTCTCCCGCCAGGCCGCCAGCAGCGCCCGGGTGATGGAGAGCTGTGCGGCGGCGAGCAGATCGAGGGTCTGCTCCGAGCCGTACCCGGTCGCCAGGTCGTCGAGCAGGTCGTCGACCGGCGGGGCGGCCTGCTCGGCCCCCTGACCGGCCGACGCGACGGGCGGTGGGTAGGTGTCCACCGTGTCGATCAGGCGGAGCAGGTCCTCGCAGTACACCGACGGGTTGTCGAACCCCGAGCCGGTGCGCCAGCGGTGGGCGTACAGCCCGCCACCGCAACGGTCCATCACCGGGCACGCCCGACAGGTCGCGCAGAGCCCGTCCACGCCGGTCTGCCGGACGGCCACCCCGGGATGCCTGCTGGCCTCGTCCACCGAGTGCCCGAACACGTCGAAACCGGTCTCGGCCGCGCCGTGGTACGCGGTCTTCAACGAGTCGACCTGCTCCCAACTGCCGTCCGCCTCGACGACCAGCACGTCGGCCGGAGCGAGGCCGAACGCCTCGGTGCCGCCGCCACCCGGCGCCAGCGCCTCGAACAGCCGGATCGACACCGGCCGCCCCTCGTCCACCCACCGCCGGTAGATCCGTCCCAGCCAGTCCGCGTACGGGGTCGATCCGGTGCCGGGGCGGTCCGGTGGGCGGTCCCAGGTGGCGTGCGGCAGCAGCAGATCGACCCGGGGCGGGCGCTCGGCCAGCAGCGCCTCGTACACCCGGTCCGGATCGTTGCGGACGTCGATCGTGCAGAGGATGCCGGCGTAGCTCGTCCGGTGATCCGGGTGGCGGAGCAGGGCCAGAGCCCGCCGTACCTGGTCGTGGCTGCTGCCGCCGTGGGCGAAGAGGCGGTGCCGGTCGTTGGCTGCGCGGTCCCCGTCGAACGACACCCCGACCTGCACGTCGTGATCGACCAGCACCCGGCACAGTTCCTCGTCGAGCAGCACGCCGTTGGTCTGCATGCGCAGGTCGAGCCGCGTCCACGGCGTGATCGCCGCGCGCAGCTCGGCCAACACCTCGCGGAGCCCGGCCGCGCCCAGCAGCAACGGCTCACCCCCGTGCAGCACCACGTGCACGACCGGCAGCTCGTGCTCGCGGGCGTGCTCGGCGATCCGCTTCGCGGCGGCCCGGACGGTGGCCGGTGCCATCCGGACCGGCCGGCCACGCCAGGTCTGGTCGGCGTGCTCGTACACGTAGCAGTGGTCACATCGCAGGTCGCACCGGCTGTGCACCTTCAGCACGAACTGGCTGATCCCGTGGCAGGGCCCGCCCACCCCGGGTGGACGGCACCGGCAGGCCATCGCTCAGATGGACGAGTTGAAGGCGGCGACGGCCACGGTCTCGGAGGACGCGGACTCACCCGCGACGACACGTCGGCGGATCGTCTCGACGAGATCGGCATGCTCGACGACGATCCGCTCCAACGGGGTGTGCAGGCTGCGTGTCAGGTCGGCAAGATTGGGGCGGGCTGTGCGGATGGGGGCATGGTCCACAAGAAGTCTCCGGGGGCCCGGGGCGCTGGGAGCGCGAACGGCGACAATGGCTCGAAAGGCTCTGGTCCGTGACCAGGATAGACAAATATCGACCCGGTGTCACCGTCGGTACAAGTGCCGGCACCAACGGTGGCACTGGGCGCCGACCGAGGAGAAGCACCACATGTGCCGAAGCATCAAGACGTTGCGTGAGCCGTTCACCCCGCAGGTGACCGAAACCGACATCGAGGCGGCGGCGTTGCAGTACGTCCGGAAGATTTCTGGCTTCCGGGCGCCCGCCGCGCACAACGCCGCCGCTTTCGACGCCGCGGTGGCCGCCGTGACGGAGGCCACCCGCACCCTGCTCGATCAGCTCGTGGTCCGGGGCGCCGGCCAGGGCACCGCGGACCGGCCGGCCACGGCCTCGGGCCGCGGCTGATCGCCAGCGCGGCGCGGGGCACCGGCCGGACCCGAGTGGTGGGTCAGGCCGCCGCGAGCACCGGTGCGACGGTGTCGGGCGCCCACCGCGAGCGGTGACACTGCGACCAGCCCCGACAGCCGGGGTCGCCGAGCGTGCAGAGCCGCTGCCTGCTGAGCACCTCGCCGTCGTCGGTGTCCCACACGTCGAAGTGCACCGGGCGGACCGTCCCGTCCGGGGCGACGAGCAGATGCCGACCGGCGTCCAGCGTGTCGTCACGCAGCAGACAGTTGCGGCCCAGCAGCCGGGCCAGCGCGGCGATGCTGGCGTGCTCCGACAGCCGCTCGGGCACCCCGTAGCAGTCCACCACCGTCGCGAACTCGCCCGGCGCCTGCCAGACGTCACACACGACCGCGTACGCCGGCAGCCGGGCCGGATCGGCCACCGCCAGCGGCATCACCACCCGACCGAGAGCCTCGGCCAGCGCCGGGTAGACCTCCACGGGTCGTACCCGGTCGATTCTCCAGTTCCACAGCTCGGTCATTCCGCCTCCTCGCTGCGTTCGTCCCACCGGCCTCCGGATCGGGCCTTACTGACGATGGTGGGGGGCATATGACCTCAGCCGGGGGCAAGTTACCGGTCTGTGACCATTCCGGGCAAAATTTCCCAGAGCGACGTTGCTCGGAGTAGCGGGAAGGTGACAGTTTATCGGGTACCGTGTGCGATCCGCACCACCTCCGCCGCGTGTCCTCACGTTCGGCGAGGTCAGCGCAGCACGACCAGATGCTCGCCCCGGGGCAGCAACTCACCCACCACGGGAGCACCCGGCAGCTCACCGGCGACCAGCAGGCCACCCGAGGTCTGCGCGTCGGCCAGCAGCAACCTCTCGGCCTCGCCCGCCGCGCCGAAATCGGTCCACGGGGTCACCCAGTCCAGGTTGCGCCGGCTGCCGCCACTGACGTACCCGTCCCGCAGCGCCTCCCGCGCGCCCGCCAGGTAGGGCACCCGGGCGGTGTCGATGGCCACCGTGAGCCGGCTGGCCCGGGCCAGCTTCGAGGCGTGCCCGAGCAGCCCGAAACCGGTCACGTCGGTGCCGCACCGGATGCCGGCCGCGACCGCCGCGCGCGCGGCGTCGGCGTTGAGGGCGCTCATCGTGGCCACCGCCTCCGGGAAACACTCACCGGTGGCCTTGTGCCGGGTGTTCAGCACGCCCACACCGAGCGGCTTGGTCAACGACAGCGGCACACCGGCCCGACCGGCGTCCAGAGTGATCAGTTCCTCGGGGCGGACCGTCCCGGTCACCGCCAGGCCGTACTTCGGGCCGTCGTCGTCCACGCTGTGCCCGCCGGCCAGGTGACAGCCGGCCAACCGGGCCACGTCCTGACCGCCGCGCAGGACCTCCCGAGCAAGCTCCAGCGGCAGTACGTCCCGCGGCCAGCAGAGCAGGTTGAGCGCCACCAGCGGGGTGCCGCCCATCGCGTACACGTCGGACAACGCGTTGGCCGCGGCGATACGCCCCCAGTCGTACGCGTCGTCGACCACCGGGGTGAAGAAGTCGGCGGTGCTGACCAGGCCGGTCCGCTCGTCCAGGCGCACGACCGCCGCGTCGTCGCCGTGGTCCAACCCGACCAGCAGCTCGGCGGTGCCGCTCGCCGGACCGAGACCGGCCACCATAATCTCCAGCTCGCCCGGCGGGATCTTGCAGGCGCAGCCGCCGCCGCGGGCGTACGTGGTCAGCCGTACCGGTTCGGTCATCTCTCCATGATCTCGACAACGCGCCACGATCGCCACCGTCACCACCCACACGGCGACCGGAATCGGACGACCGACAACGATCGGGACCGGTGTTACCGCTCCGTGACCCGCCGGGTTGCGTTCTGCCACATCACGCCGCCTACAGTGGCCGCACCGGGGGTCAACCGACCCCGATCCGGGAGACGACAGGGACGGTGGACGACGTGACGACGGGCGAACCGCTCATCGTGCTGGACGCGGTCAACAAGTGGTTCGGGCCGCTGCACGTGCTGGACGACGTCTCGCTGTCGGTGGGTCGGGGCGAGGTGGTCGTGGTGATCGGCCCGTCCGGCTCCGGCAAGTCGACGCTGTGCCGCGCCATCAACCGACTAGAACCGATCAACTCCGGCACCATCACCTTCGACGGCCAACCGCTGCCGGCCGAGGGCAAGGCCCTCGCGAAGCTGCGCAGCGAGGTGGGCATGGTCTTCCAGTCCTTCAACCTCTTCGCGCACAAGACCATCCTGGAGAACGTCACCCTCGGCCCGATCAAGGTCCGCAAGGAGAAGCCGGCCGCCGCCCGCGAGCGCGGTCTGGCCCTGCTCGACCGGGTCGGCATCGCCAACCAGGCGGACAAGTTCCCCGCCCAGCTCTCCGGCGGCCAACAGCAGCGGGCGGCCATCGCCCGGGCCCTGGCCATGCAGCCCAAGGCGATGCTCTTCGACGAGCCCACCAGCGCCCTGGACCCGGAGATGGTCGGCGAGGTGCTGGACGTGATGACCTCGCTGGCCAGCGACGGCATGACCATGGTCGTGGTCACCCACGAGATGGGCTTCGCGCGGCATGCCGCCAACCGGGTCATCTTCATGGCCGACGGCAAGCTCGTCGAGGACGCCTCCCCGGCGGAGTTCTTCGCCAACCCGCGCAGTGACCGGGCGAAGGACTTCCTCTCCAAGATCCTCACGCACTAGGCGTCTGTTGTGGAGCACGCCGACCACCGGCGGGCTCCGTCGAAGAAGGAGAAGAGTATGCGTATGAAGCGCGTGGCGGCGGTCGCCATGATGGCCTCCCTCGCCCTGTCGGCCGCGGCCTGCGGCAAGGAGGGTGAGCCGACCCCAAGCGCGGGCGGCAGCGCCTCCGGTGGCGCCCAGTCCGACACCTGCAAGAGCTCCGGCGCGACCTTCACCCCGAAGACGGACGCGGCCGTCGCCGGCAGCCCGACCTTCGAGAAGATCAAGACGGCGGGCAAGGTCTCCGTCGGGGTCAAGTTCGACCAGCCGAACCTCGGCTACAAGGACGCCCAGGGCAAGCGCTGCGGGTTCGACATCGAGATCGCCCAGTACGTGGCCAGCACGCTCGGCATCGACCCGGCGAAGATCGAGTACAAGGAGATCGCGTCGGCCAACCGGGAGACCGCGATCAAGGGTGGTGAGGTCGACTACTACGTCGGCACCTACTCGATCACCGACAAGCGCAAGAACGACATCTCCTTCGCCGGCCCGTACTTCGTCGCCGGCCAGGACCTGCTGGTCCGCAAGGACGAGACGTCGATCACCGGCAAGGACACCATCAAGGGCAAGAAGGTCTGCTCGGCCACCGGCTCGACCCCGATCCAGCGGGTCCGCGACGAGGGTCTGACCGAGGCGAACAACATCGTCGAGTTCAAGACCTACTCGGAGTGCGTCTCGCAGCTGCTGGACAAGAAGGTCGACGCCGTCACCACCGACGACGCCATCCTGAAGGGCTACGCGGCGCAGAACCCGGACGAGCTCAAGGTGGTCGGCCAGCCGTTCAGCACCGAGAAGTACGGCATCGGCCTGCCGAAGGACGACAAGGCGCTGCGCGACTACGTCAACGACCAGATCGAGGCCGCCTTCACCAGCGGCACCTGGCAGAAGATCTACGACGGCACGCTCGGCCTCTCCGGCTCGGCGGGCACCCCGCCGACCCTTGAGCGGTACTGACCGACCGGCTCGACACGAGTTGCGGCGCCGGGTGGGGCTCGTCCCCGCCCGGCGCCCGTCCGAGGACTGAGAGCGAGGCATGGGCGAGTTCTTCCGCGTACTGACGGACAACGGGCAACTGTTCGTTGACGGGTTCACCAACACCGTCAAACTTTTCCTGATCGCCGCGGTCGGCAGCCTCGTCCTCGGCACGCTGCTCGGCGCGATGCGGGTCTCCCCCGTGCCGGCCCTGCGGGCGTTCGGCGCCACGTACGTCAACCTGGTGCGCAACACCCCTCTGACGCTTGTCTTCGCGTTCCTCGTCTTCGCGGTGCCGAAGCTTGACGTCAACATCGACTACTTCCCCAGCGCCGCCATCGCGCTGACCGTCTACACCTCGGCGTTCGTCTGCGAGGTGATCCGCTCCGGCGTCAACACCGTCGCCGCCGGGCAGGCCGAGGCGGCCCGCGCGCTGGGCATGACCTTCGGTCAGGTGCTCACGCTGATCGTGCTGCCGCAGGCGCTGCGGGCCATGGTCCCGCCGATGATGAGCGTGTTCATCGCGATGCTGAAGAACACCACGATCGCCGCCGGTTTCTCGGTGCTGGAGGCCGGCGCGATCCCCGCGTACATGGCCGAGCGGGGCGAGCCGCAGTTCGCCGTCCTGCTCTGGATCACCATCGGCTTCCTGATCCTGATCCTGCCGCTGGTGGCCCTCCAGCGTTTCCTGGAGCGCAAGTGGAGGGTGGCCCGATGAGCGAGCTGGCGGGTCGGGCGACTGCGAACGGAAGGTGGCTGAGTTGAGCCAGGCGTCGATCCTCTACGACCTGCCCGGGCCGCGCGCCAAGCGGCGCAACGCGATCCTGGGTGTCGTCTCCACCGCCGGCATCATCGCGCTGCTCGCCTACATCGGCTACAAGTTCGCCGACACCGGTCAGTTCGAGGCCCGCAAGTGGGAGCAGTTCCAGTACGCCTCGGTGCAACGCGAACTGCTCGGCGGCCTGTGGGCGACGCTGAAGGCGGCCGGCATCGCCGCGGTCCTGGCGCTGCTCTTCGGCGCGGTGTTCGCCAGCGCCCGACTGAGCGACAAGTGGATCCTGCGTACCCCGGCGACCTTCGTGGTGGAGCTGTTCCGGGCGATCCCCCTGCTGATCCTGATCTTCTTCGGCTACTACGTGCCACTGCAGTACGGCTGGTCGATCGACAAGCTGTGGGCGCTGGTCATCGGGCTGATGCTGTACAACGGCTCGGTCCTCGCGGAAATCTTCCGGGCCGGCATCAACGCGGTGCCGTACGGGCAGACCGAGGGCGCGTACGCGGTCGGCATGCGCAAGAACCAGGTGCTGCGGCTGATCCTGCTGCCGCAGGCCGTCCGGTCGATGCTCCCGGCCATCGTCAGCCAGCTCGTGGTGCTGCTCAAGGACACCGCACTGGGCTTCATCATCACGTACCCCGAGCTGCTCTTCGTGGGTAAGCAGATCGGCGGCCGGTTGCCGTTCGGGCTGCCGTACGTGCCGACCTACCTGATCGTGGCGGCCATCTACATCGCCATCTGCGGTGCGCTGTCGGCCCTGGCCTGGTGGCTGCAGAAGCGGATGGGGCGTACCCCGCGTACGGCGGCGAAGGTGCTGCCCGCCCAGGACGCCGGCGAGGACTCCGCCCGGATGATCTGACGGCGCCAGCGCAACGACGACGGGCGGGTGGCCAGGCCACCCGCCCGTCGCGCACGCAGGGGTCAGCGGGCGATCTCGGTGACCCGGGACTCGCGGACCACGGTGACCCGGATCTGACCCGGGTACGTCAGCTCCTCCTCGATCTGCTTGGCCACGTCACGGGCCAGCACGGCCGCCCCGATGTCGTCCACGTCGTCAGGCTTGACCATCACCCGGATCTCCCGGCCGGCCTGCATGGCGAAGACCTTGTCCACGCCCAGCTTGCCCGCCGCGATCTCCTCGATCCGCTCCAGCCGCTTGACGTACGCCTCCAGGCTCTCCCGGCGGGCGCCCGGCCGGCCGCCGGAGCAGGCGTCGGACGCCTGGGTGAGGACGGCCTCGATGGTCTGCGGCGGCACCTCGTTGTGGTGCGCCTCAATGGCGTGCACGACGTCCTCGTGCTCGCCGTACTTGCGGGCCAGGTCGGCGCCGATGATGGCGTGGCTGCCCTCGACCTCGTGGGTGAGCGCCTTGCCGATGTCGTGCAGGAACGCGGACCGCTTGATGGTGGGCACGTCCAACCGCAGCTCGGCGGCCATGATGCCGGCGATGTGCGCGGTCTCGACCAGGTGCTTGAGCACGTTCTGCCCGTACGACGTGCGGTAGCGCAACCGGCCCAGCAGGACCACCAGCTCCGGGTGGATCTCGGTGATGCCGACCTCGACCAGGGCGTCCTCGGCAGCGCGGAGGCAGAGCTGCTCCACCTCCTGGCGGGCCAGGTCGTAGACCTCCTCGATGCGGTGCGGGTGGATCCGCCCGTCCAGCACCAGCTTCTCCAGGGTGAGCCGGCCGACCTCCCGGCGGACCGGGTCGAAGCAGGAGAGCAGCACCGCCTCCGGGGTGTCGTCGATGATCAGGTTGACCCCGGTCACCGACTCGAAGGCGCGAATGTTGCGCCCCTCCCGACCGATGATCCGACCCTTCATCTCGTCACCGGGTAGGTGCAGGACGCTGACCACGCTCTCCGCGGTCTGCTCGCTGGCGACCCGCTGGATCGCGTCCACCACGATGTGGCGGGCCCGCTGTTCGGCGGTGCCCCGCGCGTCGGCCTCGATGTCGCGCACCAGCAGCGCGGCCTCCCGCTTGGCCTGCGTCTCGATCGCCTCGACCAGTTCCAGCCGGGCCGCGTCGGCGGTCAGGCCGGCGACCCGTTCCAGCTCCCGGCGGCGCAACTCCTCCGCCTCGGCCAGCTCGGTCTCCCGCTGGGCGAGAGCGGACTCCCGTGCGGCGAGGGCGGCCCGCGCCTCGGTGAGCTGCCGCTCCCGCTCGGCGAACCGCTCCACCTCCTCGGTGTGCAGCCGCTCCCGCTCGTCCATCCGGGCCGCACGGCGCTCCACCTCGGCCGACTGCTCCCGAGTGGTGGCGGCGAGCACCGCGACCTCCCGTTCGCCGCTGCGCCGGGCCGTGGCCCGCAACTGTTCGGCGTCCGCCTCGGCCTGCTTGTGCGCCCGCTCCAGGACGGTGTCCGCCTCGGCGCGGGCATCGTCGAGCACCCGGCGGGCCTCGGCGCGGGCGGCCTTGGCCTCGGCCTTCGCGGCCGCCGCCTCGGCGCGCGCGGCGGCGGCTGCGGACTTCGCGACGTCGATGGTGCTGTTCGCCTGGTCGGCCGCGTTGCGCAGGGCGGCCAGGGACTGCTCCTGGCGGTCCTTCTCGGCGATGAACGCCGGATCCTCCGGCGCCGGCGCCGAACCCATTCCGCGCAGTGTCCGGACGCCGTACAGCACGGCGCCGATCACCACCGCCGCGAGGATGAGGACGGCCGCGAGGAGCACGACGTCGAAGGCGTTCATGCCGGAACCCCGTCGGGTCTACCGGTGAACCTGTGCCGCCGCCCCGCCATGGCCGCCTCCCCTGAAACGTCTGCCGACCGCAGTGACCGTGCCCGGTGGGCACACTCCTGCGGCTGTGGACGCCCGACCGGAGCGGCTGGCCGTGGGTAGCTCTCTCCGCCGGCGGTGCCCTCGGGCATCGTCGGCGACCGGGTGCAGTTGTCGCGGAGTACCGGACCGGCCTGTCCGGACTGCCGCCAAAGGCCGTGGAGTCGGCCAAAGTGATGCTGTGTTGTTACGCGATCTATGTTGTGCGCTTAGCCTGCGCTGGTCGGGCAATGTGAGCCTGTATGGCGAGGCTAGGTCGCCGGGGGTGGTCTGGTCAAGGACTCATGATCAAACCCCCCGAACGGAGAGAAGTTGCGGCGTCACTCAAAGCTGATGCAGTGTCGGACACGCCGGGACAAAGGCGACGAGGCGACGGCGCCGATCCGGATGTCGTGCCTGTTCAGCGACGGAGACACCCCCGCGGTGAGCCGACTTTGTGACACCAGCGACCCTCGCTCGGCCCAACCCTCTCATCCCGCCAAGATCGCGCCGCTCACCCCACCACGATCCGCGTCGCTCACCCCCGGCACGATCCGCGCCGCTCACCGGCCAAGATCGCGCTCGATCCAGGATGTAGTGGGGTACTCGCGGCGGTGAGGCCACTACATCCTGGATCGAGCGCGATCATCCCGGCACGGCGCGCGGCACGGCGCGCGGCGCGGCGCTCAGTCGGTCAGGCGGTTGTCGCGCTCCAGGTCACCTTCCGCGTCGGCCAGCGCGTCGGCGTCGATCTGCTCGGCGAACTCGGCCGCCTCGGCGCTCTGCGCGGCCAGCGCGTCCTTCACCGCCCGGATCGCCACACCGGGCGGGTAGCCCTTGCGGGCCAGCATGCCCACCAGCCGGCGGAAGATCGCGTCCGGTTCACCCCGGGCGGTACGCAGCTTGCGCTCCACCAGGGCACGGGCGGTCTCCGCCTCGGTCTCCTCGTCCAGTTCGTCGAGCGCCTCGGTGGCCACCTCGCCGTCGACGCCCTTGCGGCGCAGCTCGTTGGCGAGGGCCCGGCGGGCCAGGCCACGCCCGGAGTGCCGGCTGGACACCCAGGCGCGGGCGAACGCCGCGTCGTCGATAATGCCGACCTCGTCGTACCGGTCGAGCACCTCGGCGGAGACCTGCTCGGAGATGCCGCGTTTGGCCAGCGCACCGGCCAGCTCCGCCCGGGTACGCGGGCGGACGGCGAGCTGGCGCAGACAGATCTCGCGGGCCACCTCCGACTCGTCGCGAGGTGGCCCGTCGCGAGGTGGCGCCGGAGCCTCGACCGCATCGCCCGCCTCGGACCGGCCACGACGACCACGGCGCGGGCGCGGGGGATCACTGGCATCGCCCGTACGAGGCGGACTGGCATCCCAGCCCCGCCCCGTACGGGCGCGTCGTCCTGCCACTGGTCAGCGACCGGTCAGAAGTCGACCGGCGGCAGCTCCGGGCCACCGGCGGCGTCGCCCGCGCCGACCCCGACGCCGAGCTTCTCCAGGATCTTCTTCTCGATCTCGGCGGCCACGTCCGGGTTCTCCTTCAGGAACTCCCGGGCCTTCTCCTTGCCCTGGCCGAGCTGGTCGCCGTCGTACGTGTACCACGCACCGGACTTGCGGATGATCGCCTGCTCCACGCCGACGTCGATCAGCGAGCCCTCGCGCGAGATGCCCTTGCCGTACATGATGTCGAACTCGGCCTGCTTGAACGGCGCGGCCACCTTGTTCTTGACGACCTTGACCCGGGTGCGGTTACCGACCACGTCTGTGCCGTCCTTGAGGCTCTCGATGCGTCGCACGTCGAGCCGGACCGAGGCGTAGAACTTCAGCGCCCGACCACCGGTGGTGGTCTCCGGGCTGCCGAACATCACGCCGATCTTTTCCCGCAGCTGGTTGATGAAGATCGCCGTGGTGCCGGTGTTGCTGAGCACACCGGTGATCTTCCGCAGTGCCTGGCTCATCAGCCGGGCCTGGAGGCCCACGTGGCTGTCGCCCATCTCGCCCTCGATCTCGGCGCGCGGCACCAGGGCCGCCACCGAGTCGATCACGATGATGTCCAGAGCGCCGGAGCGGATCAGCATGTCCGCGATTTCCAGCGCCTGCTCGCCGGTGTCCGGCTGCGAGACCAGCATCGCGTCGGTGTCGACGCCGAGGGCCTTCGCGTACTCCGGGTCGAGCGCGTGCTCGGCGTCGATGAAGGCGGCGATGCCACCGGCCCGCTGGGCGTTGGCCACCGCGTGCAGAGCCACCGTGGTCTTACCGCTGGACTCCGGGCCGTAGACCTCGACCACCCGGCCACGCGGCAGGCCGCCGATGCCCAACGCCACGTCGAGCGCGATGGAGCCGGTCGGAATCACCGCCGTCTGGATGACCGGCCGGTCACCCAGTCGCATCACCGAGCCCTTGCCGAATTGCTTGTCGATCTGAGCGAGAGCAAGGTCGAGTGCCTTCTCCCGGTCAGGCCCTGCTGCCATGGTTGCCACCCCTGCCTTCGCCGGCGTCTTTGCTGAGCTTCGCGTCACGCGGACACGCTAGGCGCTGGGTCCGACAGAAAACCAGCCGACGGGCCGCGAGCTGTGGACGAGCACCCCGCTGTGGACAATAGCCGAACAGGTGTACGACAAGACAAGCGACACGCGGAAGCGGCGAAAAGGCTGCTCAGCGTAGTCGCGCGGGCACGCGGTCGGGATATGCGGCGCAGACCGCCCGCCAGACCGCCTGCGTCCGCTCCCCCGACGCCAACGCCTGCTCGATGGTCCGTCCATCGAGCTGGGACAGCACCTGGTCGCGGGCGATGCTGGCCGCGTAACCCGGCCCGAACGCCTCCTCCAACCGCGCCCAGAAGTCGGTCAGCCGCACGTGATCAGCCCTCCTTGTCCGATGCCGTGGTCGACACCGGGCGCAACGCTAGCGCCACCAGGGGCACGGTTGCGACCGCCGCGAGCAGGCAGAGCACCGGATAACCGGCGATCTGCATGACAAACCCGCTGAGCACCGCGGCGCCGGCCCCGGCCAGCCCCATGATCAGGTCGGAGAACCCCTGGACGCTCGGCCGCACACCGGCCACCACCGACTCGGAGAGCAGCGTCGAGCCGGCCACCATCGTCCCGGACCAGCCCAGCCCGAGCAGGACCAGACCGACCGAGAGCCGGGGCGTGTGGTGCCCGGCGGTGCCGGCCACCGCACAGGCGGCCAGCAGCAGCCCGACCCCGCCGAGGATCACCGCCCGCCGGCCGAGCCGGTCGGTGAGCCAGCCGACCACCGGGGCGAACGCGTACATGCCGGCGATGTGCAAACTCAACACGATGCCGACCAGCCGCAGCACGTCGGCGTCGGCGTGCGACTCGCCGATCCGGACCGGGGTCATCGCCATCACCGCCACCATCACCAGGTGCCCCACCGCCACCGCGGCGATGCCGAGCCGGGCGGCGGGCTGCCCGCGTACCACCGACCAGGCCAGCCGCATCCCGGCGCTGCGCGACGCGCGCGCACCGACCGGCGCGGCGGCCGGCGCCTGGGCGGCCGCGGCCGCCGCCGGCGGGTCAGCGGCCGGCGGAGCGACGGGCGCGTCGGCCTCCGCGAGCCGCCGCGCGGTGAGCAGCGGGTCGGGGCGGAGCAACCCGAGGAGTACGCCGGCAGTCAGCACGAACGCGACCGAACTGAACGCGAACGGGCCGGCCAACGGCGGCAGCCCCGAACCGGAGGTGGCCCGGTCGGCCAGCGCGGCGAAGTTCGGCGCGGCCACCGCGCCGATGGTGGTGGCCCAGACGATCAGGGAGAGCTGCCGGCCACGACGGGCCGGCTCGGCGAGGTCCACCGCCGTGTAGCGGGCCTGCAGATTCGCGGCGGTGCCGCCGCCGAAGAGCAGCATGCCGAGGAAGAGCAGCGGCACCGAACGGGTGGCCGCCGCCAGCACCACCAGCACGCCGCCGACGGCACCGACGGCGTACGCCAGCACCAGGCCCGGCCGGCGGCCACGCCGCGCCATGATCCGGGTGACCGGGACGGCGAGCAGCGCCGCACCGACCACCCCGGCGCTCTGCGCGACGCCGGCCATCGCGGTGCCGGCGATCCGTGCGGCGAGCAGCGCGCCGACGGAGATGCCGATGGTCACACCGATGCCGCCGATGATCTGGGTGGTGAAGAGCAGCCGCAGGGTGCGCCGCTGGATCGACGCGACGTCGGGCCGGGCGGCGGTACGCGGCGCGGTCAGGTGGGTGGCCATCTGCGCTCCTCAGGGCGGGGATGACCCATCCTCGCGCACCCGTCCCGCCGCCCGCCGCCCCCGCCCGCCGCGCGGTCCCGGCGGACCGTCAGCCGGCCATCACCCGCTGGTGCAGTGACGACACCGCCGACCGGGCCGCCACGAACGCGCCGTGCTGCCAGGCCACCTCGCGGCTCAGCCAGTCCCCCGCGAAGTAGACCCGCCCGGCCGGCTGGAGCAGCAGGTTGTAGCCGGGCGTGCCGTAGCGGGGCGACGTCCAGGCGCCCTCGATGTAGCGGGTCCGGTCCCAGGCGTGCGAGTACGAGGATGTGTGACAGGTCCAGATCGGTCTCGGGGATGCCGCCGGTCGGTCACGCCGGTCACCTCGGCGTTGAGCCGGATCCGGTGCATGCCCACGGCCTTCGCCAATGCTCGGGGAATCTGGTCCATGCCGCCGACCGGCTGGAACATCAGCATCGCCTGGTCGTAGCCGAACTCGAAGGAGAAGTACCGGCCGACGTTGCTGGCGAAGACGTCGGAGAGCGCCGGCGGCGTGCCGAGCGCGGTGCCCACGTCATTGCCCGCGCCCGGGTAGGCGGCGAAGCCGCGACGGTTGGTCCCGGTGTACGCCCAGTCGCTGGTGCGTCCACCGATCGCGCCGAAGCTCTGCAGGAACGCCAGCAGCCGGTCGCGGTCCTGCGCGGTGAGTCGGCCGTCCAGCGCGCCCTGGTCGGTGGCCTTCGCGAGCAGTTCCGAGACGTAGCCGTACACGTCGGCCTTGGCGGTGCGGTACCGGACCGGCTCGGTCATCCCGGCGGACTCGTTGTAGATCCAGGCGTCCGCGTTTTGATTGGTGAAGACCTCGACGGGTACGCCGAGTTCCCGGCAGTAGTCCATGGTGACCATCCACTGCGCGATCCGGCCCGGCCCGGCGTTGAAGTAGACCCCGTCGGAGAAGTCGGCCCGCTGGGTGCGTCCATCCAGGTCGGTCTCGACATCGCCACCCCGGATGGTCAGGTTTCGCCCGCCGACGCGGTGCCGCGCCTCAAGGATGGTGCAGCGGTAACCCGCCTTGCCCAACTCGTACGCGGCGGTGAGACCCGCGATGCCGCCGCCGAGAATGACCACGCTGGCACCCGGCCGCCCAGTGAGGGTGAAGTCGGACCGCTGCGGCGGCCGGAACGCCGGGGTGACCGACGCGGCCGCGCTGGGAGCGAGCCCCATGGCGCCCATCGTGGCGAGCATCGCACCGGCACCACCGCTGACTCCCACCGCCCGCAGGAAACCACGCCGGCTGACCATCGACTGCATCTGATCGCTCATGAAGCCCCCACAAGATCGACTCACAGAGCGCGTGTTACAGGGATCACGTCGTGCTGTTTTCCGGGTGATATCAGATCGTCCGCCCAGGACGAGACGGACATCTGTCGCGCGGCACACCAGGAGCGCGGACAGGACGTTGCGCTCCACGAGCATCAGCCATTCCCACAGCTACCTGGCTACCACCGCCCACGTGTGGGCAATTACTCAGTGTGACCAGCATCACCCTATACACGTACATGAACCCGACGGCAGAACCCTCCGTTCTCCTATTAGAGCTGCGAAATTTGCTCGGCAGGGATACCGGCAGGTGCAAACTACGCAAGAAAATCGCGTTTCCCCTATGGCGAGGAGAGTGTGATGCCCCCCTCCACACCAAACAATGCCTACCCCAACGCATCCTGGAATGTTCCGGTCAGTTCCTTGGGACTCACCGGAATTCCTGCCGATGAGTTAGCGGAGGTAGTAGACCCTGAGCGAAGAATCCATACGGCGCCCCCTGAGTTGGTCGCTGAGTTGGCCACGCTGATGGCGACCCAGGAGAAGAGCCACCCTGGGCGGCAAGTCTTTTCGCTGCCCCCCGAGTTGGCCGCTAAGTTGGCCGCCCTGAGAGAGGCTGCGAAGGGGCCCCCTCGATTCAGTGGACGGCCTCTACCGTCCACTGGGCACCCACACGCGTTCGCCGGGCACATCCCTGGGCCTTCCAGGCAACCCCTACCGCCCGCCAGTTCTCCACCGTCCACTGGGCACCTACACACGTTCGCTGGGCACATCCCTGGGCCTTCCAGGCAACCCCTACCGCCCGCCAGTTCTCCACCGTCCACTGGGCACCTACACACGTTCGCTGGGCACACCCCTGGGCCTTCCAGGCAACCCCTACCGCCCGCCGCTGGAATCACCCGCGAGGCGTTTAGAGAGGCGCACCGGCCGTCGGAGCCACGTGGGTGGCATCCCCATGTGTCGGACGACCCGGGGTGGGCCAACCTGAACCCGGCCAGTCGGACCCCTCGGCCGCCCGCTGAACTCTCCCAAGCCAACAGCCAACGGACCCCTCAACCGCCCGCCGGATACCCCCACCCACCCGCTGCGTACCCCCATCCACCCGCGCCCGCCGGACACCCCCACGCACACACCGAACGGGCCCCTCGACCGCCCGCCGCATACTCCCACCCACCCGCTGCGTACCCCCATCCACCCGCGCCCGCCGGACACCCCCACGCACACACCGAACGGGCCCCTCGACCGCCCGCCGCATACTCCCACCCACCCGCTGCGTACACCCATCCACCCGCGCCCGCCGGACACCCCCACGCACACACCGAACGGGCCCCTCGACCGCCCGCCGCATACTCCCACCCACCCGCTGCGTACACCCATCCACCCGCGCCCGCCGGATACTCCCACCCACCCGCCGGATACTCCCATCCACCTGCTGTATACCCACATCCGTCGACGACGGCCGCTGCGCGTTCCCATTCGTCGACCGTCCTGTGGCCCTATCCGACGTCGGCCACGGCCGCTGCGCGTCCTCATTCGTCGACCACCGGATTGCACCCTCAGCGGTCGGCCCCAGGGCGGTCAATGTGGTGACCTGCTGGTGGTCGTTGCGGCCGCTGCGCAGCGAGCCATTCCCAGCAAGGGGGCTAGTGCGGTGAGTGACGGCCCGGCTGGTTCGAATCCTACCGGACATTCAAGGGCGCCACTACGCGGGACGACGCAGGATTTCGATACGAAGTAGTCCTTCCAGGCGACCGTCCAGAATCCTCCGGTCCTGAGGATCAGGTGGCGAAGCCGGGGGGTGGGGTGGGATGGGTCGCCCGGGCCAGGGCGGCGGCCAGGGGAGGCAGATCCGTCACGGCCAGGGGGCTGACGGTGATGCGGACGGCTGGTGGTGAGGCGATCCGGTAGAGGGCGCCGGGGGCCACCGCCCAGCCGGCGTCGCGCAGCGCGGTCACCGCGCTGGTCTCGTCCGCGACCGGCAGCCAGACGTTGATGCCGCTCCGGCCGTGCGCGGTCAGGCCGTGCTCCGCCAGCGCGGCCAGCAGCCCCTCGCGCCGCCGCTCATAGCTCTCCGCCGCCCGCTCCACCAGCTCGCCGACCGCCGGATCCCGCCAGAGGGCGAGGACCAGCCGTTGCAGCACGGTGGAGACCCAGCCGGCACCCACCCGCGTCCGGCCGGTCACCCGGGCCACGGTGGTCTCGTCGCCGGCCAGCACGGCCAGCCGCAGATCCGGGCCGAAGGGCTTGCTCACCGAGCGCAGGAAGGCCCAGCTCCGCGTCGCACCGGCCAGCGGGTGCAGGGGTACGCGGGCCAGCTCGGCGGCGTGATCGTCCTCGATCAGCAGCAGATCCGGCCGATCGGCGAGCAGGTCCCGCAGCGCATCGGCGCGGGCGGCGGAGACGGCGGCGCCGGTCGGATTCTGCGCCCGGCTGGTGACCACCAGCGCCCGCGCCCCGGCGGCGAGCGCGGAGGCCACCCCGGCCACCAGTGGCCCCTCGTCGTCGACGGGTACGCCGATCGGGCGCAGCCCCAGCGCCGCCACCAGGTCGAGCAGGTTGGCCCAGCCCGGATCCTCCACCGCGACCGCGTCGCCGGGGCGCAGGTGGGCGCCGAGCAGCCGCTCGATGCCGTCCAGAGCGCCGCCGGTGAGGGTCAGCTCACCGGCGGGTACGCCGTCGGCGTTCAGGCGGGCACGGGCCGCCTCGGCCAGTTCGGGCAGCACACCGGCGTCGGAGTAGCCGATCGACGCGCCCGCGTCGGCGGCGAGTGCCGCCAGGTGTGGAGCGAGCGGGGGCAGCGACCGGGGGTCGGGCTCGCCCCGGGACAGGTCACGAGCCCCGGGCAGCGGCGGCGGGCGCAGCGCGGACCGACGGGCGGCCACCGGAGGGCGGGGGCGCACCCGGGTGCCGTGCCGCCCGGCGGTGGCGAGCAGGCCGCGCTGGCGCAGCTCCTGGTAGGCGCGGGCGACGGTGGCGGGGCTGACGCCCAGCTCGGTGGCGAGGGCGCGCACCGGTGGCAGCGCCGTCCCGGGTGGCAGCGCGTCGGTACGGATGCCCGACTCGATGCTGGCCGAAATCGCGACGGCCGTCGCGCCGGTGAACTGATAGCGTGCTGACACAAATCAGGGATTGTACTAGAACAAAGGGGCGAGCATGTACCCACCCACCGCCCGCACCATCCCCAACCGCTCCCGCGACAAGATGAGCTACGACCGGGAAACGGCACACGCCGTGCTCGACGAGGCGTACCACTGCGCCCTCGGGTTCACCGTGGACGGCCAGCCACGGGTGCTGCCCACCCTGCACGTCCGCGTCGGCGACACGCTCTACCTGCACGGCTCCACCGGCAGCCGACCCCTGCTCGCCGCCCGCGACGACGGGCTGCCGGTCTGCGTCACGGTGACCCTGCTCGACGGGCTGGTCTACGCCCGCTCCCAGTTCCACCACAGCGCCAACTACCGCTCGGTCGTCGCACACGGCACCGCCCGACTGGTCACCGACGAGCGGGAGAAGACCGCCATGCTCACCGCGCTGGTCGAGAAGGTCGGCGCGGGACGCAGCACGGACACCCGCCCGCCCAGCCGGCGCGAGCTGGCCGAGACCGCCGTGCTGGCGTTGCCGCTGCGCGAGGTGTCCGTCCGCGCCCGCACCGGCGGGGTCCGCGAGGACGAGGCCGACCTGCACCTGCCGCACTGGGCCGGCGTCCTGCCGCTGCGGCTGACCGCCGGGCCGCCCGAGACCGCCGACGGGGTCACCGCGCCGCTGCCGGCGTACCTGCGGGCCGCCCGCACGCCCTGGCACGACCCGGTGCCACTGCACGGCGAACACGTCCGGCTGGAGCCGCTGGAGGCGGCGCATGCCGACGACCTGCACACCGCCACCGCCGACGACGAGGTGTGGCGGCACCTGACCGTCGCCCGGCCCAGCGCGCCGGCCGGCACCGCGGACGTCATCGCCGGTGCCCTGGCTGCCCAGCACCGCGGCGAACGGGTGGCCTGGGCGCAGCGCAGCGTGACTACCGGGGTGGTGGTCGGCACCACCTCGTACGACGAAATCGATCCGGAGCGGCGGTCCGTGGCGATCGGGCACACCTTCCTCGGCCGCCCCTGGTGGCGTACCGGGATCAACACCGAGGCCAAGCTGCTGCTACTCGGCCGGGCCTTCGACGACCTCGGCGCGGTACGGGTGGTCTGGCACACCGACATCCGCAACGTTCGCTCCCAGGCGGCCATCGAACGCCTCGGCGCCACCCGCGAGGGGGTCCTGCGGATGCACCGGCAACGCCCGGACGGCTCCTGGCGGGACACCGTGCAGTACGCGATGACCGTCGACGAGTGGCCGAGCGCACAGGCCAGGCTGCGCGAGAGGCTTCGCCGGACAACACCGGTGGCGTGATGAGGGCGGGCATGGGGGTTTTAGGTGCCGTCGCCACCGGAGCCGCCGCCTCCTACGCCGGCGCTGCCGGCGGTGCCGCCCAGGCCGTAACCCGGTCGGATCGGCTGGTCGGGATGGCGGCTGACGTGGGCCGACCCGGCGATCTGCGCGGACCAGTCGGCGTGCGCGGCCGCGGCGGCGTGCCGGTTGATCGCCTGGCGGATCCAGCCGTCCACGGTGGCGACCCAGTCCCGCCGATCGGCATCCTCGTGCCAGATCCGGAACCGGCTGATGCTCTGGTGCGTGATCCCGGCCAGCGCCAGCCGGCGATCCATCCACAGGATCGCCTCCAGGCCCGCCGAGTTGGTCACGAAGATCAGCTCCAGCTCGGTGATCGGCCCCGCGTACAGCGGCCCCACCCAGTACCCCCACCGCTGGTTCAACGGCAGGGTGTGCTCCACGCCGGGCAGGCCACCCTCCTGCAAACCCGCCTGACGAATCATGAAGCCCAGCGTGTCCAGCGCCGCCAGCACGTGCTGCTGGGTGGGGACCGGATGCACGAAGACCGGCACCATGGCCCCCTGGTCCAGATCCGGGTCGACGGACACCTCGGTCCGCAGTCCCATCCGCAGACTCAGCAGGGGCACCCCGCCGAACGTGGTCAGCGGGGTCTCCCACGGCAGCGGCATCGCGAAGTCCACCGCCCGCCGGCGGCCCGCCGGCACGACGAACCGGCCGGCGATGGGCACCTGGTGGAACTGCACCAGACGCCGCGGCGCGCCCGGGTCGTCCGGTTCGAGAGTCGTGACCAGGCCCAGCCGGATGTGGCGTACGAGCACGTCCTCCGGCCCGGCGGCCAGGGTCACCCGCCCCGGCAGGCGCAGGCCCGGACGGGTGCTCGGGTTGGGAAGCGTGGTCTGCACGGACAGCCCGGTCCAGCCGGACTCCCGCGACACCCCGGTCAGCCGCACCGCGCGCCCCCCTTCCGGGCCGAGGCCCCGCAGGCGCGCCTACCCGGTGGCGGTCACCTCAAGCCCGCCGGCTGACCCGGCCGTGCCGAGGCACGGCCGGGTCGGTGCCTCAGCGGAGTCGCCGCCCGCGCGGGACCGTGTCGGTTTCGTCGTCGAACTCGCCGATGACCTCTTCCAGCAGGTCCTCCAGCGCCACGAACCCGATCGGCCGGGCCGGGCCGCCGCCGTTGCGCACCAGCGCGAGCTGTGACTGCCGGGCCCGCATCGCCGCCACCGCCTCGGTGACCGAGGACGTCGCGGGCAGGGTGAACGCGGGCGTCATCAGCTCCGCGGCGGTGGCGACGCGACCGGTGGTGACCACCCGCACCGCCTCCCGGACGTGCACCAGACCGCAGACGTCGCCCGCCTCGTCCAGCACCGCCAGCCGGGAGCGCCCGCTGTCCCGGCTGACCTCCTCGATCCGCTGGGCCGGGTCGTCGCGGCGGACGGTCACCATGGTGGCGAACGGTTCCATCACCTGTGCCACCGACGTGCCCTGCAGCTCCAGCATGCTGGTCAGCAACTGGTGCTGCTCGGCGCCGAGCAGTCCGTGCTCACGGGACTGCTCCAGCAGGATCCGCAGCTCGTCCGGGCCGTGCACCTGGGCGAGCTGGTCCTGCTGGTTGACCCCGAACAACCGCAGGATCGCGTTGGCCAGCGCGTTGAGCGCGGACAGCACCGGCCGGGACACCCGCGCGAAGGCGCGGAACGGCAACGCGAGCAGCGTCGCCGAGCGTTCGGCGTCGGTGATCGCCCACGACTTCGGTGCCATCTCCCCCACCACCAGGTGCAGGAAGGTGACCAGCCCGAGGGCGAAGAGCAGGGCGATCAGATGGCTGGGCGCGTCCGGCAGACCCACCGCGTGCAGCAGCGGGCTGATCAGATGCTCGATGGCCGGCTCGGCCAGCGCGCCGAGCCCCAGGGTGCACAGGGTGATGCCGAGCTGCGCGCCGGCCAACATCAGCGACAGCTCGCGGACACCGTCCAGCGCCGCGCGGGCCGCCCGCCCGCCGCTCGCCGCCGCCTGCTCCAGGCGGTACCGCTTGCTGGCCACCAGGGCGAACTCGGCGGCCACGAAGAACCCGTTCAGCGCCAGCAGGATCACCGAGCTGAACAGCGCGATGCCGGGGCTCATGCGGCGGCCTCCGGCCTGCTCAGCGCCAGCCGTACCGAGTCGGCGACGTGCCGGTCCACGGCCAGCACCTCGACCAGCGCGCGGGGCTCCGCCTCGCCGTCGTCGGCGTCGGCGCCCTCGGGCAACAGCCTGATCTCCAGCCGGTCACCGACCTCCGGCACCCGGCCCAACTCCCGCATCACCAGACCGGAGAGAGTGTCGTACTCCGGGGCCTCGGGCAACGCGATACCGGTGCTGTCGGCGACCTCGTCGATCCGCCAGCGGGCCGGCACGACCCACGACCCGTCGTCCTGCCGGGCGGGTGCCCGCTCCGGCGGGTCGTCCTCGTCGCGGATCGGGCCGACCAGCTCCTCGGCGATGTCCTCCAGCGTGATCACGCCGGCGAAGCCGCCGTACTCGTCGACCACGCACGCCATCTGCCGGTGCCCGGACCGCAGCCGGTCAAGCACGGTGGGCAGCGGCAACGTCTCCGGCACCAGCAGCGGCGGCCCCGCCACCGCGCTCACCGGGGTGGTGGCCCGCTCGCCCGGGGGTACGCCGAGCACGTCGGCGATGCCGACGATGCCGATCAGGTCGTCGACGCCCTCCGCACCGCGGACCGGGAACCGGGAGTGGCCGGTGTCCAGGAACTCGACCACCCGGCTCACCGGCTCGTGCGCCCGTACGGTGTGCACGTCGACCCGGGGCACCATGGCCTCGCCGGCGGTGAGTTCACGGAAGTCGAGCCCCCGGTCGAGCAGCGTGGACATCTCGGCGTCGAGGCTGCCCTCCTCGCGGGACTCGGCGATGATCTGCTCCAGGTCGGCGGGGGTGGCCCCGCTGGGCAGTTCCTCGATCGGTTCGATGCCGATGCGGCGCAGCAGCCGTACCGACGCCCGGTCGAAGAGCCGGATCACCGGCCCGGCGACGGCGAGGTAGATGAGGGTGGACCGGCTCAGCGCCCGGGCCACCCGCTCGGCCCGCGCGATGGCCAGGTTCTTCGGGGCCAGCTCACCGAGGACCATCTGGACCACGGTGGCGAGGATCAGGGCCAGTGCCACCGACAGCGGCAGGCTGACCGATTCGCCGACGCCGGCCACGCCGAACAGCTCGGCGAGACCACCGCCGAGGTACGGCTCGGCCACGTAACCGACCAGCAGGGCGGTGACGGTGATGCCCAGCTGGGCGCCGGAGAGCATGAAGGAGAGCCGGCTGGTGACGGTCAGCGCGCGGGCGGCTGCCTCGTCGCCGTCGTCGGCGAGCTGGCGGAGCTTGCCCCGGTCGACGGCGACGTAGCCGAACTCCTGCGCCACGAAGTAGCCGGTGGCGGCGGTGAGCACGATGATCAGAAGGAGACCGACGACGATCAACACGGGTCGCTCAGGGCTCCCGGGGTCGTCGGAACGGGAAGATGCCGGGCACGACCCGGCTGGCTACTGCTGCCCTCCTGGGCAGAAGAGTCGATCATGCCGTCATTTTATCGGCGCTGGCTGGGACTCCGCTGGGGGTGGGCAGAAGGCGTCCGATCGTCCCGTTCATCCGTGCCGACCGCCGTCAGGCCGGCCCCGCCGCACCGCCGCCCGACCCGCGTTCGGCCAGCTCGTCGGCGTCGAGCAGGTCCCGGTTCAGCCGGCCGGACCGGTACGCGGCCCGGCCGATCATCTGTGCCGCGACCGGTGCGGTGGCCAGCTGGAACACCGCCACCAGCGCGATCATGCCGAGGTCGGCTCCGGAGCGCAGCCGCAGGGCGATGCCGATCAGCAGCAGGAGCACCCCGAGCACCTGCGGTTTGGTGGCCGCGTGCATCCGGGACAGGGCGTCCGGGAAGCGCAGCACGCCAATCGCGGCGGCCAGGCCGAGCAGCGCGCCGGTGACCAGGCAGGCGGCGCCGAGCCAGTCCGCGACCGTCGCGATCACGCCTGCTCCCGGACGGCGAAGCGGACCAGCGACACCGAGCCGACGAACCCCAGCAGGGAGAGCACCACGAGCACCGGCAGCGTGGTGGCGTGCCGGTTGACCGCCGCCTCCGCGCCGACCGCGCCGACCATGGTGGCGAGCAGCATGTCCGCGGCGATGACCCGGTCCAGCAGCGACGGGCCCCGGTAGAGCCGGGCCAGCGCCAGCAGCGCGGTCACCGACAGCAGGGCGGTGAGGACGACGGCGAGGAACGTGATCACGGGGAGGTTCCCTTCTCGGCGGGGTCGGTCTCGACCCGGCGCAACTCGGCGGCGGAGCCCACCGCCCGGACGATCCGCCGCTCGACGGCGAGCGTGCGGTCCCGGGCCGCGGCCAGATCCGGCGGCCCGTGGGTGTCCAGCACGTGCAGGTAGAGCGTCGCGGACTCCCGGTCCACCTCGAGGATCAGCGTGCCGGGCACCAGCGAGACCGCCTCGGCGGTGAGCGCCAGGTTCAGGTCCGTACGGACCCGCAGCTGGACCGCGATGATCGCCCCGCGCGGCCGGTAGCCGGGCTGCACGGCGATCCGGGCGACGTGCAGGCTCGCGCTGACCAGCTCGACGGCGAAGCGGCCCGCGAACGCCAGCATCGCCCGGGGCCGCAGCCGGCCCCCGAAGGTGACCGCCGGCAACGGGAAGAACACCAGCACCGCGCTGCCCACCAGCAGGCCACTCACCAGATTCGCCCAATTGATGTCGCCCCAGAGCAGGTTCCAGACCAGCACCAGCCAGCCGAGCGCCACCGCCTGGTCGCGCCAGCGCCCGAACCGGCCACGTCGGGAGGCGGACTGCTCGCCGGCGGTCTGCGGGTCGCCGTCGCCCGGGCCGGTCACGGCGCACCGTCGGGCAGGACAGCCCGCACGTACGGCGTACGCGACAGCAGGTCGGTGGCGGCGTCGGCGGTGACGTCGAACAGCGGACCCGCCAGCACGGTCAGCGCCAGCCCGAACGCGACCAGGGCGATGGTGGCCCCGACCATCAGCCGGGGAAGCTGGACGACGGGTTCGGCGGTGGCCAGCCGGGGCGCCCGCCAGAAGGCGATGTTCCACACCCGGGAGGCGACGTAGAGGGTGAGCAGGCTGGTCAACGTGCCGGCGGCGACCAGCACGGCGGGCAGCGCCCCACCGGCCGCCACACCGGCCTGGAGCAGCCCGAGCTTGCCGAGGAATCCGGAGAACGGCGGCACCCCGGCGAGATTCATCGCCGGTACGAAGAACAGCACGCCGAGCAGCGGCGCCACCCGCGCCAGCCCGCCGATGCGGCGCAGGTCGGTGCTGCCGGCCCGTTCCTCGACCAGACCCGCGACCAGGAACAACGTGGTCTGGATGGTGATGTGGTGCACCACGTAGAAGATCGCCCCGGAGAGCCCGGCGGCGGTGCTCAACGCCACCCCGAAGATCATGTAGCCGATGTGGCTGACCAGGGTGAACGAGAAGAGCCGCTTCAAATCCGACTGGGCCACCGCGCCGAGGATGCCGACCATCATGGTCAGCCCCGCCACGACCATCAGCAGACCGTCCACCTGCCCACCGGGAAAGAGCAGCGTCTCGGTACGGATGATCGCGTAGACACCCACCTTGGTGAGCAGGCCGGCGAACACGGCGGTGACCGGGGCCGGTGCCGTCGGGTAGCTGTCCGGCAACCAGGCCGACAGCGGGAAGACCGCCGCCTTGATGGCGAAGGCGAGCAGCAGCATCAGTTGCAGGGCCAGCCGCACCCTGTCCGGCAGGGCGTCCAGGCGCTGGGCGAGCTGGGCGAGGTTGAGCGTGCCGGTGGCCCCGTACACCAGCCCCACCGCGGTCAGGAAGATCATCGAGGAGAGGATGCTGACCACCACGTACGTCGACCCGGTCCGGATCCGGGTCTCGGTGCCGCCCAGGGTGATCAGCACGAAACTCGCCACCAGCAGGATCTCGAAGCCGACGAACAGGTTGAACAGGTCACCGGCGAGGAACGCGTTGGTGACACCGGCGGTGAGCACCAGGTACGTCGGGTGGAAGATGACCACCGGCGTGGTCTCGCCCGTCTCGCTGCGGCCCTGGCCGATCGAGTACAGCAGCACGCAGAGGGTCACCGCCGACGAGACCACCAGCATCAACGCCGCGAGCTGGTCGGCGACCAGCACGATGCCGACCGGCGCCGGCCAGCCGCCCACGACCATCACCACCGGCCCGTACCGGTACGCCTGCACCAGCAGCAGCACCGCGACGGTGAAGGTGCCGGTCAGGCAGAGCACGCTGACCGCGCGCTGGATCCGGGGTTGCGTGGCCAGCAGCAGGGTCAGCGCCGCACCGAGCAGCGGCACCACCACGGGCAGCGGCAGCAGCGTACCCATCACGCCTCGTCCCCACGCCGCAGCCGGCGGCGGGCAGGTTCGGGATCCACCTGCTCCGGGTCGCCGTCCGGGCCCTCCCCGCCGAGGTCGACGGCCCCCACCTCGTTGCGGCCGGCCCGACGGATGATCTGCCGGTCCTCCAGGTCGTCGGGCACCTCGTCGTCACCGCTGAGATACCAGCTGCGGTACGCCACGGCGAGCAGGAACGCGGTCAACCCGAACGTGATCACGATGGCGGTCAGCACCATGGCCTGCGGCAGCGGGTCGCTCATCTCGTCGACCGGGCCGGTGCCGACGATCGGCGCCCCACCGGAACGGCCACCCAGCAGGATCAGCAGATTCACCCCGTTGCCGAGCAGGATCACGCCGAGCAGGATCCGGGTCAGGCTGCGCTCCAGCAGCAGGATCACCCCGCAGCCGACCAGCACCGCGACCGCGAGCACCAGGATCAGCGTGGGTCCAGCACCCTCCTCGGTCACGCGCGCTCCCCCTTGTCGACGGTCAGTCCGCCCTCGGCGGCCCCGGTGGCCTCGATGTGCCGGTCCACCTCGGCGCCGAGACTGCGCAGGATGTCCAGCACCAGCCCGACCACGACCAGGTACACGCCGATGTCGAAGAAGATCGAGGTGACCAGGTACGCGTCGCCGATCAGCGGCAGCGGCCGCTCGACCTTCGCGCTCTCCAGCACCTGCCCGCTCAGCAGCAGCGCCACCAGGCCGAAGCCCACCGACACGGCCAGCCCCGCGCCGAGGACCACACCGGCACCGACCGGGGCCGCCTCGGTCAGCTCGTACCGGCCACCGGCCAGGTAGCGGACCGCCAGGGCGAGACCCGCGACCAGACCACCGGCGAAGCCGCCGCCCGGCGCGTTGTGCCCGGAGAAGAGCAGGAACAGGGAGAACAGCACCACGGTGTGGAAGATCAGCCGGATGACCACCTCCAGCACGATCGAGCGGCGCTCCTCGTAGAGGGTCGGCCCGCCGCGCAGCCACACCGGCCGGCCCGGCCTGTTCACCCGCCAGTCCGACTCGGGCCGGCGCGGTCGTGGCCCGGTGCGGGACCGCTCGAAGATCAGACTGGCGACCCCGGTCGCGGCCACCACCAGCACGGCGATCTCGCCCATCGTGTCCCAGGCCCGGATGTCGACCAGGGTCACGTTGACCACGTTGCGGCCGTACCCCTGGACCACCGCCAGATCCGGGAAGACGGCGGAGATGTCCGGCGCCCGGCGGGCGCCGGCGGCGACCAGCGACAGCCCGGCGGCCACCACACCCACCGCGACCCCGATCGCCCGGCGGGTCCACCGGCTGCGCCGCAGCGGCCGGGCCGAGAACCGCTCCGGCAGGCGGCGCAGCACCAGCACGAAGACGGCGATCGTCGCGGTCTCCACCAGGAACTGGGTGAGCGCCAGATCGGGCGCGCCGTGCAGGACGAACAGCATGGCGGTGCCGTAGCCGGTCATCCCCACCAGCAGCATCGCGGTCAGCCGGCGTCGGGCGCCGACCGCCAGCACCGCCGCCACCGCGATCACCACGACGACCACCGGTTGCAGCGGGCTGTCCCAGAGCGGGATCCGGGCCCGCCACGGACTGGCGGCGAGCATCGCCCCACCGGGCAGCAGCACGAGGGTGACCAGGATGATGCCCAGGTACTGCGGCAGGGAGCCGCGCTGCGTCGCCCCGGTCACCTCGATGGCCAGCCGGTCGAACCGGCCCACGACCCACTCGTACCCCTGGCTGCCCCTCACCGGTGAGCGGAGCCGCGCCAGCACCGGGGCGAGCGGTCCGCGCGCGGCGAAGAGCAGACCACCGCCGACGAGCGCCAGCACGGACAGGCCGAGCGCCGGCGTCGGTCCGGGCCAGAGCGCCAGGTGCGCGTCGACCCGGCCGAGCAGGTCGGCGTACGGGCGCAGCAGGCCGTCCAACCCGCCGGCGGCCGGGCCGGCGAGCAGCCCGACAGCGGCCAGCACGGCCGGCGGGGCGAGCATCGGACCGGCGATCCGGTGCGGGTGCACCGGTTCCACGCCCGACCGGTCACTGAACGCCCCCCACAGGAAACGGGCGCTGTACGCCACGGTGAGCACCGTCCCGGCGACGAAGCCGGCGAGGAGCACCGGCTGGTCGAGGAACGCCGCGAACACCGCCTCCTTGGCCACGAAACCGACGAGCGGCGGCACACCGGCCATCGACGCGGCGGCCAGCACGGCGACCACGAACAGCGGCCGGGACCAGTGCCGCAGCCCGGACAACTCGCGCAGATCGCGGGTGCCGGCGCCGTGATCGATGATCCCGACGACCAGGAACAGCGCCGCCTTGAACAGCGCGTGCGCCAGCAGCATCGCGACGCCGGCCAGGGCCGCGTCCGGGGTGCCGGACCCGGTCACCGCCACCAGCAGACCGAGCTGACTCACCGTGCCGTACGCCAGCAGCAGCTTCAGGTCGGTCTGCCGCAGCGCCGCCCAGCCGCCGAGCAGCATGGTGGCCAGGCCGGCGACCTGCACGACGGGCCGCCACGGTCCGACCGTGGCGAGCGCCGGCGCGAGCAGCCCGAGCAGGTAGACGCCGGCCTTGACCATGGCGGCGGCGTGCAGGTACGCGCTCACCGGGGTGGGCGCCGCCATCGCGACCGGCAGCCAGGAGTTGAACGGCAGCACCGCCGACTTGGACAGCGCGCCGGCCAGGATCAGCAGCACCGCCGTGATCAGGTAACCGCCACCGGGCAGCGGCTGGGCGGCGATCTGCGACCAGCGGTAGCTGCCGGCGTGCTCGCCGAGCAGGATGAACCCGACCAGCATGGACAGCCCGCCGAGCGTGGTGACGGTCAGCGCCTGCGCCGCCGCCCACCGGCTGGAGCGCCGCTCGGTGCTGTGCCCGATCAGCAGGTACGAGAAGATCGTGGTCAGCTCCCAGCCGACGTAGAGCAGCAGCAGGTCGTCGGCGAGGACCAGGAGGAGCATCGCGCCGGCGAACGCCACCAGCACGGCGGCGTACTGGGCCAACCCGGGCGAGCCGGTGTCGAAGTAGCGGGCGCTGTAGACCAGGATCAGCGCGCCGACGCCGCCGATCAGCAGGGTCATCAGCCAGGACAGGGTGGTGAGCCGTAACGCGATGTCGAGGCCCAACTGCCCGATCCACGGGTACGTCTCGACCACCGTGCCGCCGTCGTCGACGGCCGGGGTGCGGGCCACCGCCCAGCAGAACGCGGCGGCCGGCGCCA
Source organism: Micromonospora sp. WMMD710 (assembly GCF_029626045.1). Classification (NCBI taxonomy): domain Bacteria; kingdom Bacillati; phylum Actinomycetota; class Actinomycetes; order Micromonosporales; family Micromonosporaceae; genus Micromonospora; species Micromonospora sp. WMMD710. The sequence goes on from NZ_JARUBD010000001.1 coordinate 3,541,255, forward strand.
ACGCCAACGGGTAGCACGCGCGGGTGCCCCACCACCGGACGAGCAGCGGCGCGGCGAGGGCCGCCACGAGGTGGAGGATGAGCAGTACCAGCACCCGCGCTCCCGATCGAGGTGGCCGACGCCCGTGCAGCGGTGGCGCCTGACAGCGATCAGACGACAGTTCGTCGCCCGCCGGGCCGTTTTGCCGGAATTCGCCCGGTGGTCGTCGGGAGGTGCCTGTGGCCCGGGGCCGTCAGCGCAGCAGGGCGTCGCCGATGGGCAGCGCGTCGTCGAGGGCGGCGCGGTCGCGGTGCAGCTCGGCCAGCAGGTCGACCCGACCGAGCTGGCGGGCGACCTTGTCGACCACCCGCTCCGCGGCGGTCAGCGACCGCACCGAGAGCAGGCGGCCGCGGCTCTCCCGACGCAACACGAAGTAGTGGACGGCGGCACGGACCTGGCCGCGGTCGGCGGCGCTGGCCTGTGCGGTGGAGACGACCAGCTCCCGCAGGCAGCGGGCGAGTCGTTCGGCGAGCTCCAGCTCGGGACCGTGCAGGCCGCCGCGGAGCGTGGCGAGGTGGCTGTCGACCTTGCGGATCAGCACATCGGTGCCGGGTTCGACGTTCCGCTGCTCGCCGGCCATCCGATCCCTCCCACCTGCTCGCGTTGCGAGTGAAGTTACTTTATGTTGCTCCTCACAAGCAAGCAGTTAAGTGAGACTTAACGTATTAAGCACGCATCTCGTGCTTATGCCATACGGCCGGACACATTACACCCTGGCCTGTTCGTGGTTGTCGTACCGGAGGAGCACGATGGAGCGGTGACCGGGGCAGACGAAGATACGGCCGGCGTGCTCGACGGGTTCGGCCCGGCCACCCGCGCCTGGTTCGACGCCGCCTTCGCCGCCCCCACCGCCGCCCAGACCGGCGCCTGGCGGTCCGTCGCCGCCGGCCGCAACGCCCTCGTCGTGGCGCCCACCGGCTCCGGCAAGACGCTCGCGGCGTTCCTCTGGTCACTGGACCGGCTGGCCCGCGAGCCGGCACCGGCCGAGGCCCGACAGCGCTGCCGGGTGCTCTACGTCAGCCCGCTCAAGGCCCTCGCCGTCGACGTGGAGCGCAACCTGCGCGCCCCGCTGGCCGGCATCCGGCAGGCGGCCACCCGGCTCGGCGTCGCCCCACCCGAGATCACCGTCGGCATGCGCACCGGCGACACCCCGGCCGACGAACGACGGGCCTTCGCCCGCACCCCACCGGACATCCTCATCACCACGCCCGAGTCGCTGTTCCTGCTGCTCACCTCCGCGGCGCGGGATTCGCTGCGCGGCGTCCAGACGGTGATCGTCGACGAGGTGCACGCGGTGGCCGGCAGCAAACGCGGCGCCCACCTCGCCCTCTCGCTGGAACGCCTCGACGAGCTGCTGCCCGCCCCGGCGCAGCGGATCGGTCTTTCCGCCACCGTCCGGCCGATCGACGCCTGCGCCCGGTTCCTCGGCGGCGCCCACCCGGTCGACGTCGTGCAGCCGGCCACGCCGAAGACCATCGAGGTCAGCGTGCAGGTCCCCGTGGAGGACATGACCCGCCTCGACGAGCAGGAGCAGCCACCCGAGGACGACCTCGGCGGCCCCGGCCCACGCCGCGCCTCGATCTGGCCGGCGGTGGAGGAACGCGTCTTCACGCTGATCGGCCAACACCGCTCCACCATCGTCTTCACCAACTCCCGCCGCAGCGCCGAACGCCTCTGCGCGCGGCTCAACGAGCTGGCCGCCGAGGAGGTGGCCGCCGCGCCGGATGGCGACGCGGTCGGCGTACCGGACGGGTTGTCGCCTGGCGACGACCCGGCGGGTGACGGCGGCCCGGCGTCCGGCGCGCAGCGGTGGGGTGGCCCGGCGGGGCCGGTGCGCAACCGTCCGCCGGCCGAGGTGATGGCCCAGTCCGGTGCGGCCACCGGCGCGGCGCCGGTGATCGCCCGCGCCCACCACGGCAGCGTCTCCCGCGAGGAGCGCAAGCACATCGAGGAGGCGCTCAAGTCCGGCCAGCTCCCGGCCGTGGTGGCCACCTCCAGCCTGGAGCTGGGCATCGACATGGGCGCGGTCGACCTGGTGGTGCAGATCGAGGCGCCGCCGAGCGTGGCCGCCGGGCTGCAACGGGTCGGCCGCGCCGGGCACCAGGTGGGCGCGGTCTCCCGCGGCGTGGTCTTCCCCAAGCACCGCGGTGACCTGCTCTCCTGCGCGGTGGTCGCCGAGCGGATGACCGACGGCGCGATCGAGGAGCTGCACTACCCGCGCAACCCGCTGGACGTGCTGGCCCAGCAGATCGTCGCCATGGTGGCGCTGGAGCCGTGGCGGGTCGGCGACGTGGCCGTGCTGGTCCGCCGGGCCGCGCCCTTCGCCGAGCTGCCCGACTCCGCCCTGCACGCCGTCCTGGACATGCTCTCCGGCCGCTACCCGTCCACCGCGTTCGCCGAGCTGCGCCCCCGGCTGGTCTGGGACCGGGCCGCCGACCTGCTCACCGGCCGCCCCGGCGCGCAACGGCTCGCGGTGACCAGCGGCGGCACCATCCCGGACCGGGGGCTGTTCGGAGTGTTCCTCGCCGGCGCCGAGCGGGCCGCCCGGGTCGGCGAGCTGGACGAGGAGATGGTCTACGAGTCGCGGGTCGGCGACGTCTTCCTGCTCGGCTCGTCCTCGTGGCGCATCGAGGAGATCACCCCCGACCGGGTGCTGGTCTCGCCGGCCCCCGGGCAGGCCGCGCGGATGCCGTTCTGGAAGGGCGACCAACTGGGCCGTCCCGTGGAGCTGGGTCGGGCCATCGGCGCCCGGGTGCGCGGTCTGCTGCGGCAGAGCGACGAGGCGGCACTGGCCGCGCTGCGGTCCGGCGGGCTGGACGACTGGGCCGCCGGCAACCTCATGGCGTACCTGCGTGACCAGCGGGAGGCCACCCGCTCACTGCCCGACGACCGAACGATCGTGGTCGAGCGGTTCCGCGACGAGCTGGGCGACTGGCGGCTCGCCGTGCACAGCGTCCTCGGCGCGCGGGTCAACGGGCCGTGGGCCCTCGCGGTGGGCCGCCGGCTCGCCGAACGGTACGGGGTGGACGCCCAGGTGATGCCCTCCGACGACGGCATCGTGGTACGTCTGCCGGACACCGCCGACGAACCGCCCGGCGCCGACGTGGTGGTCTTCGAGCCCGACGAGATCACCCAACTGGTCGAGGAGTCGGTCGGCACGTCCGCGCTCTTCGCCGCGCGCTTTCGCGAGTGCGCCGCCCGGTCGCTGCTGCTGCCCCGCCGCGACCCGCGCCGCCGCCAGCCGCTGTGGCAGCAGCGGCAACGCGCCGCGCAACTGCTCGACGTGGCCCGCGAGTACGCGGACTTCCCGGTCACCCTGGAGGCCGCCCGGGAATGCCTCCAGGATGTCTTCGACCAGCCGGCGCTGGCCGGGCTGATGCGTGACCTGGCCACCCGCAAGGTCCGGCTGGTCGAGGTGGAGACCAGCGCCCCGTCCCCGTTCGCCCGGTCGCTGCTCTTCGGTTACGTCGGCGCGTTCCTCTACGAGGGCGACGCCCCGCTCGCCGAGCGCCGCGCCGCCGCGCTCGCCCTGGACTCCACGCTCCTCGGCGAGCTGCTCGGCCGCGTCGACCTGCGCGAGTTGCTCGACCCTGCGGTGCTCACCGAGACCGAGCGGCAGTTGCGCTGGCTGACCGAGCAGCGCCGTCCCCGCGACGCGGAGGACGTGGTCGAGCTGCTGCGGGTGCTCGGCGACCTGAGTGACGCCGAGCTGACCGAGCGGGGTGTGCCCGAGACCTGGCTGACCGAGCTGGAGGCCAGCCGACGGGCACTGCGGGTGCGGATCGCCGGCGAGCAGCGCTGGGTGGGTGTCGAGGACGCCGCCCGGCTGCGTGACGCGCTCGGCGTGGCGCTGCCGGTCGGGGTGGCCGAGGCGTACCTCGCGCCGGTGGCCGACCCCCTGGGTGACCTGGTGGCCCGTTACGCCCGCACGCACGGGCCGTTCGCGGCGGCGAGTTGCGCGGCCCGCTTCGGGCTCGGTGTGTTCGTCGTCGAGCAGGCGCTGCGCCGTCTCGCCGCCACCGGCCGGGTGGTCTCCGGGGAGTTCACCCCGGATTCCGCCGGCGCCCAGTGGTGCGACGCCGAGGTGCTGCGGATGCTGCGTCGCCGCTCGCTCGCGGCGCTGCGCCGGGAGATCGAGCCGGTGCCACCCCGGGCGTTGGCCACGTTCCTGCCCCGCTGGCAGCAGGTCGGCTCGTCGGCCCGGGGCGTCGAGGCGCTCGCCGCCACCGTGGAGCAGTTGCAGGGCGCGGCGGTGCCGGCGTCCGCCCTGGAACGGCTGGTGCTGCCCGGCCGGGTCGCCGACTACTCCCCCGCACAGCTCGACGAGCTGTGCGCCAGCGGGGAGGTGCTGTGGGCCGGGTCGGGGGCGATCTCCGGCGGCGACGGATGGGTCACCCTGGCGTACGCGGATGCCGCGCCGTTGCTGCTCCCACCGCCGGACGACGCGCTGACCCGCACTCCGCTGCACGACGCGGTCCTCGACGCGCTCGGCGACGGGCAGGCGCTGTTCTTCCGGCCGCTGGCCGACCGGGTGGGCTCGACCGACGACGCCGCCCTGACCGGCGTCATCTGGGACCTGGTCTGGGCCGGTCACCTCACCAACGACACCCTCGCCCCGCTGCGCGCGGTGCTCGGCGCTGGCGGCGCGCACCGCTCCCGGCCGTCCGCACCCCGCACCCGGTACCGGCGGCCGGGCCGGGTGGCGCTGCCCACCCGGGGTGGCCCGCCGACGGTCGCCGGGCGCTGGTCGCGTCTGCCGGATCGGGACCTCGACCCGACCCGGCGGGCCGCCGCTCTCGCCGACGTGCTGCTGGAGCGGCACGGGGTGGTCACCCGCGGCGCGGTCATGGCCGAACAGGTGGTCGGCGGGTTCGCGGCGGTCTACCCGGTGCTGTCGGCGCTGGAGGAACGCGGCGCGGCCCGCCGGGGCTACTTCGTCGAGGGGCTCGGCGCGGCGCAGTTCGCGGTCCCCGGCGCGGTGGACCGCCTGCGCGCCCTGGCCGAGCCGGCCGACGGTGCCCGGGGCCGCGGTACCCCGGCCACGGTGCTCGCCGCCACCGACCCGGCCAACCCGTACGGCGCGGCGCTGCCCTGGCCGGACCGGGTGGTCGACTCCGGCGACGGGGCCGCCCCGGCGACCGGGCACCGGGCCGGCCGCAAGGCGGGCGCGCTGGTGGTGCAGGTCGGCGGCGACCTGGTGCTCTACGTGGAGCGCGGCGGCCGGACGCTGCTCTCCTTCACCGACGACACGGACACGCTCGCCGCGGCCGGCAAGGCGCTCGCCGACGCCGTCCACTCCGGAGCGTTGGGCGCGATGTCGGTGGAGCGGGCCGACGGCGAGGCGGTGCACTCCTCACCGCTGCGCGACGCGCTGACCGCCGCCGGCTTCCGGGCCACCCCACGCGGCCTACGCCTGCGCGGCTGACCCGCGCTCCGGCCCCAGCGCGCCCGGCCCCAGCGCGCCCCGCCCCCAGCGCGCCCCGCCCCCGGCGCTCCCGGCCAGCGCCGGCCCGGCAATGTCGCGTCGGGCGCACCTCATCTGATGAGTGATGCCTGTGCGTCATCAAGATGACTCACCGGCATCACTCATCGGACCGGGTTCAGCCGAGGCCGTTGAGGACCTTCTCGTAGCGGGGCCGCTCGGCGGCCGGGGTCTTCGCGTCGAGGTAGTTGAGGACCACCGCACCGCGCCGGTACGACTGGCCGCCCCAGGTCTCCGCGATGTCGCTGGCGCTGATCTCGTCGGGGAACACGTACACCGTGACGGCGTCGGTCGAGATGAGCTCGGAGCAGCCCAGGCCGAGCCCGTCCGGGCCACAGTCGACCGAGCGGTCCTTCGGGTGCGGCACCTTCAGGCCGGCGTCCCTGAACGCGTTGACGACCTGGGTGGCGCCGGGCGCGCCGGCCGGACGTCGGGGCAGCACCACCGGCGGCGGGCTGGCCGGCCGGCGTTCGGTGGGCCCCTGCGGCGCCACGGACGGCGGGGCGGGTGGCGTTGCCACGGCGCCGGAGCTGGACGGGGCCGCCGAGGGCATCGGCGCGCTCGGAAGGCCGGTCGCCGCCGGGGCCGAGACCGACGACGCGATGGGCGCCGCGTTCGGCGGGTCGGCGTCGTCATCGCCGCAGCCGGCGGTGACGGCGACGGCGACCAGCAGGACCCCGAGGACGGGCAGGCTCCGAAGTGTCACCTGGGCAGTGTGCCCAACCGCACCCGGCGGCGGGAGGGGCCGGTCGGCCACCGCGCTGTCCCATATCCGCCACCACGGGTCGGCCGTGCGGCGACGGTACGTTCCAGGGCTGGCGGAGCAGGCGCGGCGAGAGGCGGGGGGCCGAACGTGGGCGGGTTCGAGGTGCGGCCGGCGCGGCCCGCCGAGCGGACGGCGATCGACGCGCTGCACGAGCGCGAGTGGGGTGGCCCGTATGTGGTCGCCCACGACACCCGGCACGACGTGCGTACCCTGCCGACCCTGGTGGCGCTCGACGCCACCGCGGCGGTGGTCGGCGCGCTGACCTACCGCGTCGACGGCGACGGCCTGGAGGTGGTCACCCTGGTCGCGGCCGCGCCCGGCGGCGGCGCCAGCACGGCCCTGCTGGCGGCGGCGACCGCGACCGCGACCGGGGCGGGCCTGGCCCGGGTGTGGCTGATCACCTCGAACGACAACCTGCGGGCGTTGCGGTTCTACCAGCGACGCGGCATGCGGCTGGTGCACGTCGACCGGGGAGCGGTGGACCGTGCCCGCCGACTCAAACCGGAGATCCCCCTGGTGGGCGAGGACGGCATCCCCCTGCACGACGAACTCGTCCTGGAGCTGCGCACCGACGCGGAGGGTTAGCCTGCGGGCATGTCCGTCACGCCCTGGATTTCGCTGACCACCGACTACGGCCTCACCGACGGTTTCGTGGCCGCGTGCCACGGGGTGATCGCCCGGATCGCGCCGGCGGCCCGGGTCATCGACGTGACCCACCTGGTGCCACCGGCGGACGTGCGGCGGGGCGCGGCGGTGCTGGCGCAGACGGTGCCGTACCTGCCGGTGGGTGTGCACGTGGCGGTGGTCGACCCGGGGGTGGGCACCGCCCGGCGGGGCGTCGCGCTGGCCACCCCGGGTGGGCTGCTGGTCGGTCCGGACAACGGGCTGCTGCCGGATGCCGCCGCCGCGCTCGGCGGGGTGACCGCCGCGGTGGAGCTGACCGAGCCGCGCTGGCTGGCCCGCCGGGTGTCCGGCACCTTCCACGGGCGGGACGTGTTCGCGCCGGTCGCGGCCCGGCTGGCGCTCGGCGCGCCACTGGGCGAGGCGGGGCCACCGGTGGATCCGGCCGGTCTGGTCCGGCTGCCGGCGCCGACGCTGACCTCGGACGACGACGGCTTCACCGCCGAGGTGTCGACCGTGGACCATTTCGGCAACGTTCAGCTGGCCGCGCCGGCGCACCTGCTCGACCCGCTGCCGACGACGGTGCGGGTCGGTCCGCCGGGGGTGGCACCGGCCCGGCCGGCCGTCCGGGGGCGGACCTTCGGCGACGCCCCGGCCGGTGGCCTGGTGGTGTACGTCGACTCGGCGGATCTGGTCGCGGTCGCCGTGAACGGCGGGCGGGCGGTGGACCTCCTTCGGGTGGCCCCGGGTGACGTCCTGCGGGTTTCCCGCTGATATTCGACTGTGGAATGCTGCCCCGGTGGGTGAACACGTAGTTCCCGTGGGCTGTCCGTGCTGTGCATCCCGAACCGGCGGGGGGACCTGCCCGGTCTGCTTCTGGACCGACGACGGTCAGACCGACGCCGACGCCGACGCCGTCCGGGGCGGCCCCAACGGCGACCTGAGTCTGTCGCACGCCCGGCTCAACTACGCCGTCTACGGTGCCAGCCACCCGCGCTACCAGGACATGGTGCGCCCGGCCCGCCCCGACGAGCGCCCCTGACGGCACCCGGCGGGGCGGGCACGGGTCAGCAGACCGGCACGCTGCCGCCGTACACGCCGGAGATGTACGCGTGGCTGACGTACTGGCCGGTGGCCAGCCGGTTCCAGCGGGTGGTGGTGCGGTAGGGGCCGGCCACCGACTGGCCGGTGACGTAGCACTGGATCGGCACGTTGGCGAACCGGGCGGCGAGGCCACGGATCGGGTACGACGTGCTGGCCCCGGTGCGGATGTTGAGCGGCCCGTCGCCGACCACGCCACGCGGCCCGCCACCGGTCCACAGGTAGGCGACGTCCACCCAGGCGTTGGTGGTGAGCTGGAGGCCGTCCCAGAAGGTGCCGTCGGCCAGGTCGATGCCGGCCGGGTTGAGCACGGTCCGGCCGAACTGGTCCCGCCCGCCGTTGTAGCCGGACTGGTAGGCGGCCTGCGCCTCGGGTCGGCCCTGCGGCAGGTTCTTCCAGTTCTCCCGCACCGCCGACGGGTTCCAGTAGTCGTCGCGGGTGTTCCACGGTCCGACGTCCCAGACGGGGGCGTACTCGCAGCGCGAACCGGTGGTGGTGCAGACCCGGACGGTGTAGTCGCCGCTGTTGAGCGGGGACAGGCCGCGCCGCGACGGTAGTGCCACGAAGTGGTCCCGGGGCTGCACGGTGCGACCGTTGGCGGTCAGGTTGCCGACCAGCCCGATGCGGGTGGCGTACACCCGGTAGGTGAGGCCCGGAGTGGCCGCGGAGACGGCGGCGGTGGCGTCGGCGGTGAGCTGGACGCCGCGTACCGTCGCGGTGGCGCCGCCGGTGGGCGCGGTGAGCACCACCCGGCTCTGCACCCGGCTCACCGGGCGGTCGAAGACCGCGCCGGCGGTCGCGGCCCGCCACTCGGTCCAGCCGCTGACCCGCCAGCCACGGACCTGGGCCTCGGCGGTGGCACCCGCCGGTACGTCGGCGTCGACCTTCGCGCGGATGCGGGTTGCCGGCCGGCTGAGGGTCCGGGGAGCGCTCAGCAGCATCCCCTCCGCGACCGCGCTGTGCGGGCTGCGGGGGCTGCGCCCGGCGGATCGGCCCTCACGCAGCCGCAGCCCGGCGACGGTGCGCCGGACGTTGACGTCGTCGCGGTCGACGACGGACAGGTCGACGTTCCACCGTTCGCCGGCCGGTGCGGCGGCGGTGAGGGTGAGCGGGCCGCCGGCGGCGGGTGCGCCCGGGACGTGGCTGGTGGCGGGCAGGAGCGTGGCGGTGAGGGCGAGGGTGAGGGTGGTGACGAGGGAGAGGGATCGGGTACGACAATGCGGCCTTGACATCGGCATTCTCCTCAGAACCCCCTGATCCTCGCATGTCAGGAGATCATGAGGAACCGGTGTACAAATAGCGACACATGCGAATCCTGCTCGAAAGAGGGAGGATGGTGGGATGCCCGAGGGTGACACCGTCTGGAACACCGCGCGCGTGCTGCACCGCGCGCTGGCCGGCTCGAGGATCACCGACAGCGACTTCCGGGTGCCGCAGTTGGCGACCACCGACCTCACGGGCTGGACGGTCCGCGAGTCGGCGAGCCGGGGCAAGCACCTGCTGCTGCGCCTCACCGCACCGGATGGGGCGGACTGGACCCTGCACTCGCATCTGCGGATGGACGGCGCCTGGCGGGCGTACGCGCCGGGCGAACGGTGGAGCGGCCGCCCGGCCCACCTGATCCGGGTGGTGCTGCGCAGCCCCGGCGCGGTGGCGGTCGGCTACCACCTGCACGAGCTGGCGCTGGTGCCGACCGCTGAGGAGGACCGCCTGGTGGGTCACCTCGGCCCCGACCTGCTCGGCCCCGACTGGGATCCGGCCGAGGCGGTGCGCCGGCTCGGCGCCGACCCGGAGCAGACCATCGGCGAGGCGCTGCTCGACCAGCGCGCGCTGGCCGGCGTGGGCAATCTCTACAAGTGCGAGGTGCTGTTCCTGCGTGGCGTGTCCCCGTGGACACCGGTCGGCGCGGTGCCCGACCTGACCGGCATGGTGTCGCTCGCGCAGCGGCTGCTCGCGGCCAACCGGGGTCGGTGGACGCAGAGCAGCACCGGCTCGCTGCACCGGGGCCAGACCAGCTACGTGTACGGCCGCCGCGCCCAGCCCTGCCGCCGCTGCGGCACCACGATCCGCAAGCAGGAGCTGGGCGAACGCGTCACCTACTGGTGCCCGGTCTGCCAGCCGGAACACCCGGACGCCCCGTCACCCGGCTGACCGCCCCGCACCGACCGAGGTCATCCCAGATACGGACGATTGGGTAATTCCTATCTGGCCGTCGGAGTCGCATGCTGCGGTTGAGTGCTCACCGACCGTCAGCAGAGCACCAGGGTCGCCACGCCGGGGTGGCGACCCGGTGCACCGACCCGGGGAGAGTCATGGCGATCTTCCGCAGACTCCGCTCCACCTTCTTCGAGCGCACCGCCCAGGACAGCGACGGCAACGGCCGGGTGGCGTCCGTGGTGCCGGCCGCGCGGACCACCGAGGAGGTCGTCCGGACCACCGAGGAGGTCGCCGCACCGACGACCAGCCTGGACCCGGCCGTCGTGCCCCGCTGTTTCGGCCCGGTGCCGAACTTCGCGTACAGCCCGCGCCCTGTGCGGGACGCCGACGGCCGGCTGGTGCCCGGGACCGGGCTGCGCAAGTTCATCGACGCGCTGCCCGTCCCGGGCCAGACCGCACCGCCCGTCCCGGGCCAGACCGCACCGCCCGTCCCGGGCCAGACCGCACCGCCCGTCCCGGGCCAGACCGCACCGCCCGTCCCGGGCCAGACCGCACCGCCCGTGGCGGGCACCGGACTCGGCGCGTACCTGCCGGTGGCCGTCGCGGACACGATCAGCTATCCGGGCTGCGACTACTACGAGATCGGCCTGCAGGAGTACGCCCAACGCCTGCACCGGGACCTCCCGGCCACCCGGCTGCGCGGCTACCGGCAGCTCAACCTCGGCACCGACGCGTCGGGGCACAACACCGTCGCGCCGCCGGAGCGGCCCTGGCACCTCGGCCCGGTGATCCTCGCCCGGCGGGGCCGGCCGGTCCGGGTGAAGTTCATCAATCAGCTGCCCACCGGCCGGGCCGGCGAGTTGTTCCTCCCGGTCGACGACACGGTCGACGGAGCGGGTCCGGGCCCGTTGGGCGGCCCCGCGCCGTACCCGCAGAACCGGGCGGTGCTACACCTGGCCGGGGCTCGGACCGGCTGGACCAGCGCCGGCAATCCGGGGCAGTGGATCACCCCGGCCGCGGAGATCACCCCGTACCCGACCGGCACGGGCCTGACCCACGTGCCGGACATGCCGCCGCCCGGTGCGGGCGCCACCACGCTGTACTACCCGAACGAGCAGAGCGGGCGTCTGCTGTGGTTCCACGACAACACCCTCGGCCTGGCCCGGCTCACCGTCTACGGTGGGCAGCTCGCGCTCTACCTGCTCACCGACCCGGCCGAGGAGCAGCTCGTGGCCGACGGGGTGCTGCCGGCCGAGCAGGTGCCGCTGGTCATCGAGGACAAGACGTTCGTGCCGGACGACACCCAGCTCGCCGCCGAGGATCCGACCTGGGACCGGGAACGCTGGGGCGCCCGGGGCAGCCTCTGGCACCCCCACGTCTACCAGCCGCGACAGGACCCGTACCGCCCCGGTGGGCGCAACCCGACCGGGCGGTGGGACTACGGCCCCTGGTCCCGTGACCCGGCCCCGGGCGGCGTCGGAAACACGGCCATCCCGGCCGGGGCCGTGCCCAACCCGCTGCACGACCCGGTGGGCGCGCCGGACGAGCCGCCCCTTCGGCCTGACGTGCCGCACCCGTCCGCGGTGCCCGAGGCGTACGGCGACACTCCGCTGGTCAACGGTGTCGCCTACCCATACCTGGAGGTGCGGCCCCGCGTGTACCGGTTCCGGATCCTCAACGCCTGCCTGGACCGCAGCGTCAACCTTCAGCTCTACCGGGCCTGCTCGGACGGGCCGATGTGGACCGACGACGGTGTTCTGGCCGACGCGGAGGCTGGCGAGGTGCCGATGGTGGCCGCCGTGCGGGCGGCGGACCGGCCGGCGGGCTGGCCGACCGACGGGCGTGACGGCGGGGTGCCGGACCCTCGTGCGGCCGGGCCGGCGTTCGTCCAGATCGGGAACGAGGGCGGCCTGCTGCCCGCCCCGGTGGTGCTGCCGAACCGACCGGTCGGCTTCCGGTACGACCGGCTCGACCCGACCGTGCTGAACGTCGACGGGCACACCCTGCTGCTCGCCCCGGGCGAACGAGCCGACGTGCTGGTCGACTTCGCCGCCGTCCCGGCGGGCAGCACGCTGATCCTGTACAACGACGCGCCCACCCCGTTGCCCGGGTTCGATCCGCGTTACGACCAGCACGCCGACGCCACCGACCGGACCGCCGAGGGCGGGCCGCCGCCCACCGAGCTGGGGTACGGTCCGAACACCCGTACCCTGCTCCAGTTCCGGGTCACCGGGGCGCCGGAGCCACCGTACGACCTGGCCCGGCTGCGGGAGCGGCTGCCCGTGGCCTACGCGGCCAGCCAACGCCCGCCGGTCGTTCCGCAGCCGGCGTACGACGAGGCGTTCGGCACCCGGACGACACGGGAGACGACGGTGCCGGTGCACGCGGACACGGTGACCTTCACCCCGGCGGGCGCGGCCGGCCCGGTGACCCTGCCCGTCGAGGTGAAGGCCGCTCAGCAGGTCTTCGAGCCCGACCACGGCCGGCTGGCGGGTCGACTCGGCGTCGGGCACCCGCACGCCGGGCCACTCACCCCGGCGACGCTCCCCCTCGGCCCGACCGACCCGGTGACCGAGGTGCTCTTCGCGGCCGACCCGGCCGTGCCGGTCGGCGCGCCGACCGACGGCACGCAGCTGTGGCGGATCAGCGGCAACGTCCGACAGACCGAGCCGCTGTGCTTCGGCGGCTGCGACGTGCAGGTGGTCAACCGGGTCGGCTGGGACGGCACGGTGCGCGCCCCCCACGGTGCCGAGCTGGGTTGGAAGGACATCGTCCGGGTCAATCCCCGCGAGGACGTGGTGGTGGCGGTGCGCCCGGTCGCCCCGACGCTGCCGTTCAAGCTGGGCGACAGCGTCCGGCTGCTCGACCCGGGCCGCCCTGCCGGGATCCGGACCGGCTCGGCACCGGTCAGCCCCGCCGACGGGCGGCCGGCGGTGGTGGTCAACCAGCTCGTCAACCTGGGCTGGGAGTACCGCTGGCACAGCCGGCTCGCCGCCCACCGCGACCTGGGGATGAGCCGGCCGTTGGTGCTGCGGGTGGCCCCCAAGGCACCGACCGGGCTGACCGCCACACCGGTGCCCGGCTCGGCCACCGCGCTGCCGGCGATCGCGCTGGCCTGGACCGGCAACGGCGGCCGTCCGCCCGCCACCAGCCACGTGCTGCAACGGGCCACCGACGCGACGTTCGGTGGTGAGGTCACCACCATCACCGTCGCGGCGACCGCGACCCGTTACACCGATGCGACGGTGACCCCCGGCGTGACCTACCACTACCGGATCAGGGCGGAGAACGCGGTCAGCTACTCGTCCTGGTCGAACAGCGTGCCCGCGTCCGTGCACCTGCCCGCCCCGGTCGGCATGGTCGCCGTGATCCCTCCGGCCGCGCCGCTACGGGTGGCCCTGCGCTGGACGAACCGTTCCTTCGCCACCGGCATCGACGTGCAACGGGCCACCAATCCCACCTTCACCAGTGGCCCCGGCACGACGGCGATCGGGGTCGGCAACAGTCACCTGGACATCGCGGTCGCACCGGAGACCACGTACTACTACCGGGTCCGGACCACGTACCTGGGCGCCGCGTCGGCGTGGTCGACGGTGGCAGCGGTGACCACCCCGGCCGTGCCGGGCACCCCGATCGAGGTCAGCGTCACCGCCAGCGCGCCGGGGCCGGACACGGCCACGGTGATCCTCGGCTGGGGGCCGGGCACGACCGCCAGCTCCGGCTCCGGCTCCGGCTCCGGCTCCGGCTCCGGCTCCGGCTCCGGCTCCGGGTTCATCGTGCAGCGGGCGCTGGACCCGGCGTTCGACCGGGAGGTGGCCACGTTCACGGTGACCGGTAGCGGTTTCACCAACACGGGGCTGGCCCGGGGCGTGACCTACCACTACCGGATCCGGTCATTCAACGTGGTGGGCAGCTCGCCGTACACCGGGCCGGTCTCCGTCACGACACCGCCGTGACCGGCCCGCGGCGCCGGTGCCCGGCGGGCGTCAGCGGGTGGGCGCGCGCAGCGGGGTGCCGGCGGCGCGCAGCTCGGCGAGCGCCGACGCCACGCCGTGCAGCAGGTCGGTGGCCTCGGTGAGCCGGTCGGCGGCCGGGTGGGCGCTCTCGGGTCGGGAGTCCTCGGCCAGGTAGCCGGCGGCGGCCACGACGAGCCGTTCGTAGGCCGCGACGCCGCTCTCCAGTTGGGCGACCAGCGCGCCGTGCGCGTCGGCCAGCGGTGCCCGGGCGTCGGGCGGTGCCAGCCGCAACGCCCGTTCGACGCTGGCCACCCGGGCGGCCAGGTCGCGCAGCGACCGGTCGGCGGCGGCGGCCTCCAGCACGGCCGGCTCGGCCAGCCCGGTGAGTCGCGGTGCCATCCCGGCCAGGGTGAGCGCCGCCCGGTCCAGGCGGGCCCACTGGGCTCCGGCGGTGGTGCCGCGCAGCGCGACCCGGGAGCGGACCCGGCGGACCTCGGCCAGCACACCGTGGCCGACCGGCAGCCGTTCGACGGCGGCCACCAGCCGCGCCCGGGACCGGGCCGCGGCCTCGGCCGGATCCAGTGCCGGGGGCGCCGGCCGGGCGGCCAACGCCCGCAGGTCGATCCACCGCCAGGCGGCGAGCGCCACCGCACTGCCCGCGGCGCCCGCCCAGGCCGCGTCGGGCAGACCGAGGCCGGCGTACGGGGTCAGCACCGCGGCAGCGCCGCCGAGCCCACCGGCCAGCACACTCCACCGCCGGGCGGAGCGGCGCAGCCGACCCAGCTGGCGGAAGTACCGGGTTCGCTCGTCCGCCACCCTGACCTCCTCGGATGAGACGTTCAGCTCGCGGCGGTCGGGTCGCCGGTGCCCCGTTCGCGGGCCATGCTGGCGCGCAGCTCGTCCAGCCGGGCCGCAGCGGCGGGGTCGCCGACCTTCTCGGCCTGCGGTACGGCCGGTCGCTGTGCCACGCCGCCGAGCTGCTCCCCGGCCATGCTGGACCGGATCTGCTCCAGCCGGGCCGAACCGGCGGAGTCGATGGTCGCCTTCTGGATCTCCAGCATGCGGCCCTCGACCGAGTTGCCGGCCAGTTCCGCGCGGCCCATCGCGTTGGCGTACCGCCGCTCGATGCGGTCCCGCACCTCGTCCAGGGAGGGGGTGTTGCCGGGGGCGGTGAGCGACGACATCGACTCCAGCGAGCGGGCCACCGTCTCCTGCATCTTGGCCTGCTCCAGCTGGCTGAGCAGCTTGGTGCGCTCGGCGAGCTTCTGCTGGAGGATCATCGAATTGTTCTCGACCGCCCGGCGGGCCTGCGCGGCGGCGCCCAACGCCTGGTCGTGCAGGGTCTTGAGATCCTCGGTGGCCTGCTCGGCGGAGACCAGCTGGGTGGCGAGGGTCTGCGCGGACTGCTCGAAGCGCCCGGCCTCGGCCTCGTCGCCCTTGGCGCGGGCCTGGTCGGCCAGCACGAGGGCCTGCCGGGCGTTGCCCTGCAACCGTTCGACCTCGGTCATCTGCCGGGACAGCTTCATCTCCAGCTGGCGCTGGTTGCCGATCACCGCGGCGGCCTGCTGCACCAGCGCCTGGTGCTGGCGCTGGGCATCCTCGATGGCCTGCTGGATCTGCACCTTGGGATCGGCGTGCTCGTCGATCTTGGCACCGAAGAGTGCCATCAGATAGTTCCAACCCTTGACGAACGGGTTCGCCATCTCCGCGGTATCCCCTCAGTAGCGTCACTCCACCCGCGGTCAGACCGGAATGGGCCGGCCGACCGCGACCCCGGCCGGTCTCCATCGTCCCAGCCGAACGCCACCTCGGCATCCGTACCGGGCGGTCGACGGCACCGGCAGATCCTGTGGGCAACCCTACGCGGCTGGGGCCGGCTCGCCCATGGTCAACCGGGAGGAGGCGCTCAGGCGGCGCAGACCACGTCCCGGTCGCGCTCGGTGGGGCGCACGCGGGTGCTGCGCAGCGTGGCCTTGAGCGGCGACTCGTGGCGGACCGAGACAGCGACCTTGCCGTCGGAGGTGACCTGGCGTACGCCCCGGTTGGTGCTCTTGCGCACGGTGGCCGCCGCGCCGACGGGCGCGGCCTCGGCCGGCTCGTCCTGCATGCCGACGAGCACCCCGGGCATCTGCTCGGCGAGCGCCACGGTGTCGCTCACCTCCCGCAGCAGCTCGGACAGGCGGGCACCGAGCGCGTCACAGATCGCGGCCAGCAGTTCGCTGGACGGCTCCTTGTGCCCCCGTTCGATCTCGGAGAGGTAGCCGAGGCTGACGTTCGCCGCGGTGGACACCTCGCGCAGGGTGCGGTGCTGCCCCTGCCGGCGCGCCCGCAGTGCGTCACCGATTACCCGGCGTAGCAGGACCATCGCACCTCCCCCTGAGGGATACCTCTCGCCCGGCGTCGGGCAGCCGGTCGCGGCGGACCGCGCCGGCTCCGAGCGTCGGAGCCTTCCCGCAACCGTACCCGGTGCGAGCCCGTGCGACATCCCGCCCCGCCCGTCGGATCGCCCGCGGCTGCTCACCGGCGTCCAACGCCCACCGCCGCCCGCTCGGCGTCGTCGGCGTGGATCCGCTCGGCGAGCAGCCGCAACGCCTCGATCACGGCCGTCGAGCGGACGTGGTCCCGGCCACCGTCCAGGTCGAGCTGGCGGACCTCGCCGCCGTTCGGGCCGGAGACCGCGACGTAGACCAGGCCGACGGGCTTGTCGTCCTGCGGTTCGGGGCCGGCGACGCCGGTGGTGGCGAGGCCCCAGTCGGCGCCGCACCGCTGCCGGCCACCCGCGGCGAGCGCCGCCGCGACGTCCGGGTCCACCGGCCCCCGTTCGGCCAGCAGCTCGGGCGGTACGCCGGCCAGCGTGGCCTTCAGCTCGGTGGCGTAGACGACGAGGCCGCCCCGGTAGATCCCGCTGACCCCGGCGATCTCCACGATCGACGCGGCGAGCATACCGCCGGTGAGCGACTCGACCGTGGCCAGCGTCTCGTGCCGTTGCGCCAGGCTGTGCACGACCCCCGCCGCCGGGCTACCCGCGGACTCCTCCCCCACCGCCGCACCACCCCCCAAACCCACATCCGGCTGCATCAACCCGTCCTTCCCCACCCCCGGCCACCCAACCCTCCCGGTCCGATCGCGTCGATCATGACGTTGGCGGCGCGACACGCCGAGCCGGATGGCGGCAACCCCATGATCAACCGGGTCGGCCGCGTGAGGTGCGGGGTCAGCGGGCGCGGCGGAGGCGCAGGGCCTGGACCACGTAGTCGAAGCCGGTCACCACCGTCACCAGGACGGCGGCGGCCATGATCCAGGGGCCGACGGTGGCGAGGGCGGCCGGCATCGGCCACAGGTACCAGGCGATGGCCAGGATCTGGAGCGCGGTCTTGACCTTGCCGCCGCGGCTGGCGGCGATCACGCCGTGCCGGATCACCCAGAACCGCAGCCCGGTGATGCCCAGCTCACGGACGAGGATCAGCACGGTCACCCACCAGGGCAGCCGGTCGTACCAGGAGAGCAGCAGCAGGGCCGCGCCGGTGAGCGCCTTGTCGGCGATCGGATCGGCCACCTTGCCGACCGAGGTGACCAGCCCGAACCGGCGGGCGATCCAGCCGTCCACCAGGTCGGTCGCGGACGCCACCGCGAAGATCAGGCAGGCCGCCATCCGCCAGCCGGCATGGCTCATCCCGGACACGATCACCGAGGCGGCGAAGACCGGCACCAGCACCAGCCGCAACGCGGTCAACGCGTTGGCGGCGTTGAGCACGGGCACCCGCGCGACCACCCGGGCCGGCGTCGACTCCGTCGCCCCGGTCACCGTCTCGCTCCACTCGGGCCGCCGTGGCGCTCCCGGGACCACACCACCTGGCTCCCCCGCTCCGTTCGGGCCCGCCGTCACCGTGCCGCGCCGGGCGCCGCCGAGATCATCTCATCCGGCACGGCGAGCAGGTCCACCCCTTCGGTGCCGGTCACCGTGGCACGCACCAGGTCACCCGGGCGCAGCGCGGCCAGATCGACCCCACCCTCCACCGGGGCGACCAGGGTGGTGGAACCGTCCACCTCCGGCGCCTGGTGCGCCGCCCGGCCCTCCACCACACCATCGGCGATCGAGTCGACCAGCACCTCGACGGTCGAGCCGAGCCGGTCCTCGGCGCGCTGCGAGCACAGCTCGTCGGCGAGCGCGCTGAGCCGGTCGTAGCGCCGCTTGATGGTCGCGGCGGAAACCTTGCCGGGCAGCCCGGCGGCCTCGGTGCCGTCCTCGTCGCTGTAGTCGAACATGCCGATCGCGTCGAGGCGGGCCTCGGTGAGGAACCGGACCAGCTCGTCGACGTCCGCGCGGGTCTCGCCGGGGAAGCCGACGATGAAGTTGCTCCGCGCACCCGCCTCCGGCGCCAACTCCCGGGCGCTGGCCAGCAGCTCCAGGAACCGGTCGGTGGAGCCGAAACGGCGCATCCGGCGCAGCACGGGCTCACTGGAGTGCTGGAACGACAGGTCGAAGTAGGGCGCCACGCCCGGCGTACCGGCGATGGCCGCCACCAGCCCGGGTCGGGTCTCGGCCGGCTGGAGGTAGCTCACCCGCACCCGGACGATGCCGGTCACCGCGGCGAGCTGCGGCAGCAGCTTCTCCAGAGCCCGGGGGTCGCCCAGGTCCTTGCCGTACGACGTGGAGTTCTCACTGACCAGCACCAGCTCGCGTACGCCGGTCTTGGCCAGCCACTCCGCCTCGGCGAGCAGCTCGTCCGGCGTCCGCGAGACGAACGCGCCACGGAACGCGGGGATCGCGCAGAACGCGCACCGGCGGTCGCAGCCGCTGGCCAGCTTCAGCGAGGCCACCGGGCCGGTGTCCAGCCGGCGCCGCAGCACCTGGCGCAGGTGCGCCGGGGTGTGCTCGTCGGTGTCGACGGCGCTGCGGGCCACGGTGCCGTGCCCGGGCAGCGACACGGCGGAGTCGCGCCGCTTCACCGGGGTCAACGGCAGCAGCTCCCGCCGGTCCCGGGGGGTGTGCGCGGTGACCTGCTCGCCGGCGACGACCGCGTTCAGCCGGGCGGCGATGTCCGGGTAGTCGTCGAAGCTCAGCACCGCCTGCGCCTCGGGCAGGCTGTCGGCCAACTCCCGGCCGTACCGCTCGGCCATGCAGCCCGCCGCGACCACTTTGGCGCCGGTGCCGGCGGCGGCGAGCAGGGTCTGGATGGAGTCCTGCTTGGCCTTCTCCACGAAGCCGCAGGTGTTGACGACCACCACGTCGGCGCCCTCGCCATCGGTGGTCACCTGCCAGCCGTCGGCGTGCAGCCGGGCGGCCAACTCCTCCGAGTCGACCTCGTTGCGGGCACAACCCAGGGTCAGCAGGGCGACACGACGGCCCTCGGCGTTGTCATCAGAGGAGGTGGCAGACACCATCCGAGGGTACCGGGCCGACCTGGGAACCCCACGCACGCGTACCGGGCCACCCGGCCAGGTGTACGCCGCGTCACCAACCCCGGGTGGCGACGCCCCCGACGACGGGCTACGGCGTGGCCCGCTGGACGGTCACCCCGAGCACCCGCCGGCTCCACGGTCGGACCCGCGCGGTCACGATGTCACCGAGCCGGCATTCGTCGGCGATCTTGTGCGGGAGGATCCACGCGCGCAACCGGTCGGCGTGGCCGTCGTCGATGACGAGGTAGTGGTTGATCGGTCTGCCCGGACCGTCGTCCGAGGGCTGCCGTTGCCAGACCTCGTGCCAGAGCACCTCCCCGGTGACCGTGGTCGGGGCGGTCCGGCCCAGCGGGGCCTGGTAGCGGGCGAGCCCACCCGGGTAGCTGACGCTCACCTGCCGCCACCTACCTCCGTACGACGACCAGAGCAGCCCGCGGTCGGCCACGCCGAAGGTGATCAGAGAGGACGTGCGGCCGAGCGCGCACGCGTACGCCAGGTAGCGGTCCCCGGCCGTGACGGCGGCGGGCGGCAGGTCGCCGGTGGCCGCGTGCCCGGCGAGCCGGGCGCGCAGCCCCAGCCAGCGGGCGGCGGCGGCGCGCCCGGCCGGGGTGTCCCGCTCACCCAGGTCCCGGCCCGCGATGGCCGCGAGCACCATGGCGGTGACGACGAAGGCGGCGCCCGCGCCGAGGCGGTCCCCGCCGGAGCGGGTCACGTAGTGCCAGGAACCGACCGCGACCCCACCGGCCGCGACCACACCGAGCATCCTGAGCAGGGTGACCAGCGGGCGGGAGACCCGTGGGCGGGACACCCCGAGCCGTCGGGCGTCGGCCACGACCGCGTGGCGCAGCCGCGTGGACCAGTCGGTGGACCAGGCGGCGTCGGAGAAGTTCAGCGCGGCCAGCGGGACGACACCCTCGACCGCGCGTTCGGCCACCCGGTCGTAGACCTGGCGCTCGTACGGATTGAGGTCGTCGGGCGCGCGGCCGGTGAGGTGCACGGTGGTGGTGCGGGAATCCGGGTCGGCCTGGCGCAGCTCCAGATACCGGCGCGCGGCGAGGTCGAGCAGGGTGGACTGGGCCGCGTCGCCGGTCTGCCGCCACCCGTTGGCCAGCAGGTTCACCACGGCTGGGGGTTCCTGACCGGGGAACCCCGCGACAGCGGCGCCCGGGGTCACCACAGTGGGTCGGCTGGCCAGCACGGTGGTCACGTAGAGCACCACCCAGCAGGCCAGGCTCGCCACCGGCAGGCCGATCTCGATGACCGGGTCGGAGAGGTTCACTACCGCGAGGGTCATGGCGCCTCATGTTCGGGTCGCTCCGCCGGCCCCGTCGCGGCGGTCACCCACATCATGATCGAATAGCGGTGCCGCCAGGCCGCCCGGTCGCACAGGTGACGCTCCTCCGATCGGCCAGTCCGTCCGCGACGGGCGTCCCGATCTACCGCGTCGCGACGCCCACCCGGGTCAGCGCGTCGAGCAGGAAGACCTCGGTGCCGGCCAGACCGGTGGAGCAGAAGACGGAGATCTGGTCCGCCGTGGTCCGGCCGGGGACCGCGCCGGCCAGGATGCCGCCCAGGTCACGCAACCGATCGGCGTACGGGGGCAGGGCGGCCAGCATCGGCGGCTGGTAGTCCGCCGCCTGGGCGGGCGAGTCGGTGACCAGCAGATCGGCGGCGTCCAGCAGGTCGGTGCCGAACTCGCTGCGGTCGCGCTGCTTGAAGCCGACCGCGTTGACGTGCGTGCCGGGGCTCAGGTCGGCGGCGTGCAGCACCGGGGTCGGGCTGGTGGTGGCGAGCACCACGATGTCCCGCCCGGTCACGGCTGACCGCGGATCGTCCACCGCTCGCGCCGGTACGCCCAGTTCCGCACGGACACGGGCGGCGAAGGAACCCCGGCGGGCGGCGGAGCGGCTGTACACCACCACCTCGCGCAGGGGGCGGACCGCCGCGGCGGCCCACACCTGGGTCCACGCCTGGCGGCCGGACCCGATCACCGCGAGGGTCGCCGCGTCCGGCCGGGCCAGCGCGTCGACGGCGACCCCGCCCAGCCCACCGGTACGCCGGGAACCCAGCTCCTCCCCGACGGCGACCGCCCGGATCGCCCCGGTGCCCGCGTCGTGCAGGACGACCAGCTGCTCGGCCTGCGGGTGGCCGAAGGTGTCGTACGAGCGGAAGCCGTACCACTCGCCGAGCAGGTGTCCGGCGGTGAGCACCATCCGTCCACCGGCCAGCGGGGCGGCGGCCCGGGGTGGCGCGACCAGGCGTCCCTCGTACGCGGCCAGAAGCGCGGCGCGCATGGCGTCGACCGTGGTGGCGGCGTCCAGGGCGGCGGCGACCTCGGGGTCGGCATAGAGCAGGGTCATGGTGGCGATACTGCACGTTGAAGTCAGGTAGAGGTCAACGAACCGTGGCCGGAGTCACCACCACGCCGTCCGGGCCGGTGCTAGCGTCGGCTCCGGTGGCCCCGGATGCTCGCGGCCGCTCCGGACGAGTGGTGGGCGTACCCGGTCAGGCCAAGACGCCCCGTGTGACGTGCAGACTCGACTCGTCCCGGCGCGGCAGCCCCGGGCGCTCTCCGTGAGGTGGACGATGGCCTGGCTCGTACTGGTGATCTCGGGGCTGCTGGAGACGGCTTGGGCGATCGCCCTGGACCGCAGCGCCGGCCTCAGCCGGCTGGTTCCATCCCTGGTGTTCGTGGTGACCCTGGTGCTGAGCATGGGCGGGCTGGCGTACGCGCTGCGGGAGATCCCGGTCGGCACCGGGTACGCGGTCTGGGTCGGCATCGGCGCGGTCGGCACCGCCCTGGTCGGGATGCTGGCGCTTGGTGAGTCGGCGAGCCTGCCCCGAATCCTCTGCCTGCTGCTGGTGCTCGCGGGCGTCGTCGGTCTGAAGATCTTTCACTGAAGAGGGACGCGTGACCAGCGCCCACAGTGGGTAGTGATCGATCCGTCACCACAGGCTCTCAGAGGGCGGTCTGAGGATGTTCGACTTGATCTATGGCTTGCGTCCAGTTGGCGATCTTTCAGCGGGTTTCGTCGTATGGCGATCGCTCGATGTTGTGAAAGGTGAATCCTGGTCGTGACCGTCGAGCGGTCGCGGCGTTAGGCCCGTCATGGGTGATCGAAAGCCGTATCCCAGTGACGTCAGTGACGAGCAGTGGGCGTTGATCGGGCCGTTCCTGCGGGCGTGGAAGGCCAGGCGTGTCTCGGTCTCGGGTCATCAGGGCGACTACGACCTGCGGGAGATCGTGAACGCGATCCTCTACCAGAACCGGACCGGCTGTCAGTGGGCGTACCTGCCGCACGACCTGCCCCCGAAGTCGGCGACCTACTACTACTTCGCCCTGTGGCGTGACGACGGCACCGACCAGACGATCCACGACCTCCTGCGCTGCCAGGCACGGGAGAAGGCCGGCCGGGCCGAGGACCCGACCGCGGTCGTACTGGACACCCAGTCGATCCGGGCCGCGAACCACGTCCCGGCCGCCACGACCGGCAAAGACGCCGCGAAGAAGGTACCCGGCCGCAAGCGGGGCCTGGCCGTGGACACGTTGGGCCTGATCATCGCGGTCGTGGTGACCGCCGCGTCGGCCACCGACAACGCCATCGGCATCCATCTGCTCGACAAGGTCGTCGAACACACACCGACGGTCACCCGCGCCTGGGTCGACGCCGGGTTCAAACAGGACTTCGCGCTGCACGGCGCCGTCCTGGGTGTCGATGTCGAGGTCGTCAAACGCGCCGACACCAGGCCCGGCTTCGTGCCGATCCGCAAACGGTGGATCGTGGAGCAGACCCACGGCACGCTCATGCTCCACCGCCGTCTCGTGCGCGAGTACGAGAGCCGACCGGAATCGGCCGTGTCCCGAACGTTGTGGGCATCCACGGCGAACATCATGCGTCGGCTGACCGGGACCAGCACACCCACCTGGCGGCACCGGTGAACCTGCCCGCGATCCTCGACCTGATCGCCGAACGCGAAACCACCGCGCGCCAGGCCGCCGACCAGCTCCGCGAGAAGATCACCACCCTCACCGCAGAACTCGCCCGCATCGACAGCGACCTGGCCGACCTGGCAACCACCCGCACCACCCTGCGCACCCTCGCCGCCACCGAGTTCACAGCCGAGGACCCGACGATAGCCAGCGCCCCCTACCAGCAGATCCTGCACGTCCTCACCACCGCGCCCACCGGCATGCGGGCAAAGGGCATCTGCCTCGCACTCGGCGTCGAACCCTCACCGAAACACGTCGAAGCCACCCGCGCGAAGCTGAAACGCATGGTCAACCACCAGGTCCTGACCGAAGACGAACCCGGAATGTTCACTCTCGCCCCGAAACGGACCTAATCTTTCGAACCACCCTCTCACACACCGGAGGCACACATGGCCGACGTCCCGACCACCGCCCGCCCGCGCAGCAACGCCGCCCGGATCCTCACCATCGTGGGCTTCGTCTTCGCGGTCCTCGCCCTGCTGCTCAACCCGATCATCTTCGGCGTGCTCGGCGTGATCGCGGGCATCGTCGGCGCCGTGCTGGGCGACAAGCCCCTGGGCTGGTACGCCGCCGCCGCCAGTGTCGTCGCCGCAATCATCAGCCTGGTGATCATCGGCGCGCTGATCAACAACTGACCGCCCCCGCCGTCACGGGCCCGCCGGCTGCCGGCGGGCCCGTCGTGCGTTCCCGGAGGCCCGCCGCATCTCCCGTGCCCGCCGTGCCTCCCGAGGTCCGGTCGGGTCAGTCCCCGTCGCCGCGCAGGCCGACCAGGACCTCCTCCAGCTCGTCCGGCTTGATCAGCACGTCGCGCGCCTTCGAGCCCTCCGACGGCCCGACCACCCCGCGGGTCTCCATCAGGTCCATCAGTCGGCCCGCCTTGGCGAAGCCGACCCGCAGCTTGCGCTGCAGCATCGAGGTGGAGCCGAATTGTGAGGTGACCACCAGCTCCACCGCCTGCATCAGCAGGTCGAGGTCGTCGCCGATGTCCTCGTCGATCTTCTTCTTGCTCTCCTGCGCCGGTGCCAGCACGTCCGGGCGGAACTCGGGCTCCCGCTGGTCCTTGCAGAACTTCACCACGTCGGCGATCTCGCGCTCGGTGACCCAGGCACCCTGGATGCGCACCGGCTTGGAGGCGCCCATCGGCAGGAAGAGCCCGTCGCCGCGACCGAGCAGCTTCTCCGCGCCCGGCTGGTCGAGGATGACCCGGGAGTCGGCGAGCGACGAGGTCGCGAACGCCAGCCGGGACGGCACGTTCGCCTTGATCAGACCGGTCACCACGTCGACCGAGGGACGCTGGGTGGCCAGCACCAGGTGGATGCCGGCCGCCCGGGCCAGCTGGGTGATCCGGACGACCGAGTCCTCCACGTCGCGCGGCGCCACCATCATCAGGTCCGCCAGCTCGTCCACGATCACCAGCAGGTACGGGTACGGGCGCATCTCCCGTTCGCTGCCCGGCGGGGCCTTGATCTCGCCGTTGCGGACCTTGCGGTTGAAGTCGTCGATGTGCCGGACGCCGTTGGCGGCGAGATCGTCGTAGCGCATGTCCATCTCGCGGACCACCCAGTCCAGCGAGTCGGCCGCCTTCTTGGCGTTCGTCACGATGGGAGTGACCAGGTGCGGGATGCCCTCGTAGCCGGTCATCTCGACGCGCTTCGGGTCGATCAGCAGCAGCCGCACCTCGTCCGGGGTGGCCCGGGTGAGGATGGACACCAGCAGGGTGTTGAGGCAGCTCGACTTCCCGGCTCCCGTGGCGCCCGCGATGAGGATGTGCGGCATCTTGGCCAGGTTGGCGACCACGTAGCCGCCCTCGATGTCCTTGCCCAGCGCCACCACCATCGGGTGGTGGTCGCTGGTCGCCGCCCGCGAGCGCAGCACGTCGCCGAGCGCGACATTTTCCGGGTCGGTGTTGGGGATCTCCACGCCGACCGCGCTCTTGCCCGGGATCGGGCTGAGGATCCGCACGTCCGGCGACTTCACCGCGTACGCGATGTTGCGCGACAGCTGGGTGATCCGTTCGACCTTGACGCCGTGCCCCAGCTCCACCTCGTACCGGGTGACCGTCGGGCCACGGGTGAAGCCGGTGACCGCCGCGTCCACGTCGAACTGGTCGAACACTCCGGTCAGCGCGGCGATGACCTCGTCGTTGGCCTTGCTGCGGGTCTTCGCGGCGGCACCGGCGCTGAGCATGTTGGCCGGTGGCAGCGTGTAGTCGCCGGCAAGCCCGGTCAGCGCCAGCTGCTCGGCGCGGCTCGGCGCGGGCGAGTGCTCCGGCGGCTCGACCGGCTTACGGCTCGCCGGCACCTTCGCCGGCGCCTTGCGCGGCAGCACCATGGTCTCCTGGAGGTCGGCGCCCTCCAGGTCGTCGAAGTCGTCCGGGTCCAGCGGTAGTGGCATCCGCTTGGTCGGCCGCTTGCGCGCCGGCCGGGCCGCCGGCTCCTCCGACTCCTCGACGGCGTCCGGGGGCGCGACCAGCCCACCGGCGAGCAGGCCCAGCCGCTCGGGGATCTTGTTGATGGGTGTCGCGGTGACCACGAGCAGGCCGAAGAGGAGCAGCAGGACCAGCAACGGCACGGCGACCCAGGCGGTGACCGCCCGCTCCAGCAGCCCGCCGACACCCGCGCCGACCAGCCCACCGGCGTAGTCCCGCTGCACCGTGTCCGTCGGGTCCTGGCCGATCTGGAGCAGCGCGGCGGTCGACACCAGCAGCGAACCCCAACCGACCAACCCGCGTCCCCGGTGCGCCAGGTCGGCCGGCTGACGCATCAGCCGCCACGCCCCGATCATCAGCAGCACCGGCACGACCACGGAGATCGCACCCAGGAACAGCCGGACCGAGTCGGCCAGGCGCGCGCCCACCGGTCCCGCACCGGAGAACCACAGCGCGACGGCGCTGAGCAGGGCCAGCCCGAACAGCAGCAGCCCGGCGCCGTCGCGGCGGTGCTCGGGATCGAGATCGCGGGCCGAGGCGGCCTGCCGGCCGGCGGCCCGCACCGCCCAGCCCATCCCGTGCGCCAGCCCCATCCACAGTGCACCGACCGCGCGGCCGACGTAGACTGCCGGCCCCGGGCGGGTGGGCGCGGTGCGTCGCCGGACCGGTGCCCGGGTCTTCTTCGCCGGTTGACGGGCACGGCTGTTGGTGCCACCGCGCGGCGACGCGCCGCGTCGCCGGCTCGCCTGAGAGGTACGGCCCGCCATAGAGTCACGGTAACGGCGGGAGCCGGCAGATCGCCGCTTTTCCGGGTCGTGTCCGCGCGTCGCAGCACGGAACGCGCCGCCGGTCGTGATATCCGCCTCAGAAGGGATGCCCGATGGCGTCGCCGGGATACGAGGACGGTCCGGACGATCCGCTGGCCGGGCACCCCGATGTGTTGCGTCCGCTGACCGGCGAACTGGTCGCGGCGGTGCTCGCCGCGCGCGGCCGGCCGGTCGGTCTGGCGGTGAACGGCGACCTGGTGGGCCGCTTCGACGACAACCTGATCTGGTTCCTGCGCCTGGGCGGGGACGGCGAGCTGCTCCAGGTCCGCACGATGGTCACACCAACCTTCGGCATCGAACGGGTGCCCGACCTGTACGCCTTCTGCAACTCGTGGAACCACGACCGGCTCTGGCCCAAGGCGTTCGTGCACGTCGACGACGGTGGCCGGGCCCGGGTCTACGGCGAGGTGATCACCGATCTGGAGCGTGGGGTGACCCCGCACCAGCTCGACCAGCTGCTCGACTGTGGCATCTCGACCGGCTGCCAACTCGCCGTGGCCGTCGGCCGGCTGCCCGGCGCGGTGACGGCGTGACCGGCCGGGACGAGTTCACCGGCAGCCGCACCTTCCCGGCCAGCGAGCCCGGCACACCGGCCCCCGCCTCCCGGCCGCCCGTGCACCGCGATCCGGCCCTGGTGGGCGCGCTCGCCGACGCACGGGACCTGGCCGACGGACCGGACCGACTGCTGGCCCTCGAACGGCTCGCCGAGCGGGCCGACGCGGCCGGTGACCTCCGGTCCGCACTGGACGCCCGGTTCGCGCTGATCGAGGCGTACCTGCTGCACGGCGAGCGGTGGCGGCTGGTCGAGCCGGTCCGCCGCTGCCGGGCCGCCGCCGACTACCGGCCCGAGCTGCTCACCGACGACGAGGGCCCGCTGCTGCTGCGCCTGCAGCGGTACGCCGTGGAGGCACTGCTCGGCACCCCCCGGGTGGGGTTGGACCAGACCCGGTCCCTCCTGGACGACCTGGCCCACCGGGTCGGGGCGGACGGGCCCGACGCGCCGACCGTCGCGGAGCTGCGCTGTCGGGTCGCCGACCACCTCGGCGACGAACCCACCGCCCGCCACTGGTTCCAGCGGTGGGCGGGCACCCTCGGCGGGCCGTCCGGCGGATGTCCGGGCTGCGCCCCGGCCCGCCGGGCGGAGCTGCTCGCCGGCTGGGGCGAATGGCGGGCCGCGGTGACCGAGCTGCGGGAGCCCGCCGCGGCAGCGGTGGACTGCACCGACCAACCCGAGCGGGGGCTGGTGGCCGGGCTGCTGCCGGCGCTGCGCACCGGCGAGCCGGAGCGGGCCGCGGCGGCACACGTGCGGGCGTACCGGCGGCACCGGCGCGAACGCGCGGCATTCCCCCACCTCGCCGCGCACCTGCGGTACTGCGCCCTGGGCGGGCATGTGGAACGCGGGCTGAGCGTCCTGGCCGAGCAGCTGCCCCGGTTGGACCGGCCCACCGACGACCTGGCCGCGATGGAGTTCGCCGCCGCCGGCGCGCTGGTCTGCGCGCTGGCCGTCGAGGCCGGGCTCCGCCTGCGTACGGTGCCCCGCCCGGCGTACGGCGGACGGCCGGCCACCGAGCTGGACGTCGCCACCCTCGGCGCGCTGCTGCTGGCGATCGCCAACGAGCTGGCGGGCAGCTTCGACGCCCGTAACGGCACCGGCCACCACTCCGGCCGGATGGCCGCCTGGCTGGCCGAGCGTCCCCTGGCGGCGCCGGTGCCCCTGCCGCCCGACGACGAGCCCCACGACGACGGCCCCGACACCGCCGAGCACGACACCGCCGAGTACGACGCCGCCGAGCACGCCACAGCCGAACAGGACGCCGCCGAGCACGCCTCCGACGACGAGCGGGAACTGGCGACGCTCACCATCGAGATGATCACCGCCGCGCTGGACCGACGCGGCGACCGCTACGTCGTCGACGAAGGCGCCACGGTGGTCGGCCGGTGGGGTGCCGTGACGATCCAGTTCCGTCGGGCCGGTGAACGCGGCGAGGTGCTGCACGCCCGTGCGATGGCCGCCCGCCGGTTGCCGGCGACCCGCCGCGCCGAGGCGTACGCCTTCTGCAACGCCTGGAATCACGACCGGCTGCTGCCCAAGGCGTACGCGCACGACCTCGGTGAGGAGCTGGTGCTGGCCGGTGACGTGGCCACCGACCTCGCTCACGGGGTGGCCCCGGCACAGCTCACGGTGCTGGTGGACGCCGCCATCGTCACCGGCGTCGCCTACGCCGAGGCGGTCGCCGCGCTCCCCTGACGCCCACCGGACGCGGCGACGCCGGCCCACCCCGAACGGGTGGACCGGCGTCAGCGTGCGTCGCTCAGACCTCGACGACGGTGGGCACGATCATCGGGCGACGACGGTACGCGTCGTTGACCCACCGCCCCACGGTCCGCCGGACGATCTGCTGGAGCTGGTGCGGGTCGGTGATGCCGTCCGCGGCGGCCCGGTTGAGCGCCTCGGTGACCAGCGGGATCACCGGGTTGAACGCCTCCGGGTCCTCGGAGAAGCCCTTCGCGGACAGCGTCGGGCCGGCGACGACCTTGCCGGTGACCGAGTCGACGACCACGGTGGTGGCGATGAAACCGCCGTCGCCGAGGATCCGCCGCTCGGTGAGCAGCGACTCGCTGACGTCGCCGACGGCGAGGCCGTCGACGTAGACGTAGCGGCTCTTCACGTGCCCGACGAGGCTGGCCCGGCCCTCCACCAGGTCGACGACGTCGCCGTCCTCGCAGAGCACCACCCGGTCGGCGGCCACGCCGGACTCGATGCCGAGGCGGGCGTGCGCGCGCAGGTGGCGCCACTCGCCGTGCACCGGCATCAGGTTGCTGGGACGGACCACGTTGAGCAGGTAGAGCAGCTCCCCGGCGGGGGCGTGCCCGGAGACGTGCACCTTCGCCACGTCCTTGTGCACGACCACCGCGCCCGCCCGGGCCAGCCGGTTGATCACCCGGTAGACCGAGGTCTCGTTGCCCGGCACCAGGGAGGACGCCAGCACGACGGTGTCGCCGGGGGCGATGGTGATGTGCCGGTGGTCGCCGCTGGCCATCCGGCCCAGCGCGCTCATCGGCTCACCCTGCGAACCGGTGGACATCAGCACGATCTGCTCGGGAGGCAGCGTGGTCGCCTCCTCGATCCCGATGACCAGGCCGGCCGGGATGTTGAGCAGGCCCAGGTCCCGGGCGATGCCCATGTTGCGGACCATGGACCGGCCGATGAGGGCGACCTTGCGGCCGTGCTCGGCGGCGGAGTCGAAGACCTGCTGCACGCGGTGCACGTGCGAGGCGAACGAGGCCACGATGATCCGGCCCTTGGCCTTCGCGAAGATCGAGTCGAGCACCGGCCCGATCTCCCGCTCCGGGGTGACGAAGCCGGGGATCTCCGCGTTGGTGGAGTCGGACAGCAGCAGGTCGACGCCCTCGGCGCCGAGCCGCGCGAACCCGGCCAGGTCGGTGATCCGGCCGTCCAGCGGGAGCTGGTCCATCTTGAAGTCGCCGGTGTGCAGCACCAGGCCGGCGGGGGTGCGGATGGCCACCGCGAGCGCGTCCGGGATCGAGTGGTTGACCGCGAAGAACTCGCACTCGAACGGGCCGAGCCGCTCGCGGCCGCCCTCGCGCACGGTCAGCGTGTACGGCTGGATGCGCCGCTCGGCCAGCTTCGCCTCGACCAGGGCCAGGGTGAACTGTGAGCCGACCAGCGGGATGTCGGGCTTGTGGGCGAGCAGGTACGGCACCGCGCCGATGTGGTCCTCGTGACCGTGGGTCAGCACGATCGCCTGGACGTCGGCGAGCCGGTCCAGGATCGGGCCGAAGTCGGGCAGGATCAGGTCCACGCCCGGCTGCTCCACGTCGGGGAAGAGCACGCCGCAGTCGACGATCAGCAACTTGCCGTCGTACTCGAAGACGGTCATGTTCCGACCGATGGCGCCGAGCCCGCCGAGCGGGATGATCCGCAGGCCACCTTCTGGCAGCGGCGGGGGTAGTTCCGCCTCGATGTGCGCCTCGGTCACGCGTCCACCTCATTCTGCGACGCCGTCACTCGGCGCCCATCGTGTCGTTCGTTCATTCGGGTAGCTCCAGGCCCGCTGCCGCGAAGTCCGCGCGCAGCTGGGCGATCTCGTCGTCGGTGGCGTCCACGAGCGGGGGTCGCACCGGGCCCGCCGGCAGGCCCAGCGACGCCAGACCCGCCTTCACCAGGATGGTGCCCTGGGTGCGGAAGATGCCGGTGAACAGCGGCAGCAGCCGCCGGTGCAGGGCAAGCGCGGCCGGCAGGTCCCCCGCGTCGAACGCCTCGATCATCTGTGCGGTCAGCGCCCCGGTGAAGTGCGTCGAGGTGCCGACCACGCCCACGGATCCGACGGCCAGCGCCGGCAGGGTGAGGG
The DNA here is from genome assembly GCF_029626045.1 of Micromonospora sp. WMMD710. Lineage (NCBI taxonomy): Bacteria > Bacillati > Actinomycetota > Actinomycetes > Micromonosporales > Micromonosporaceae > Micromonospora > Micromonospora sp. WMMD710. The sequence continues at coordinate 3,572,399 of NZ_JARUBD010000001.1, forward strand.
CGTCCTCGCCGCAGTAGAAGGCGAGGGCCGTGCGGCTGGTCACCCAACTGGTGGCGGTCAGGTCGCCCTTGGCGTCCTTGACCGCGACGATCCGGCCGTGTTCGGCGAGCCGGACCAGCGTCTCGGTCTCGATCGGCACGCCCGACCGGTGCGGAATGTCGTACAGCATCACCGGCAGTCCGGTGGAGTCGGCCACGGCGGTGAAGTGCCGCAGCAGCCCGCTCTGCGGCGGCTTGTTGTAGTACGGGGTGACCACCAGCAGACCGTGTGCGCCCGCCTTCTCGGCGGCGGCGGCCAGCTCGATGGTGTGCCGGGTGTCGTTGGTGCCGACACCGGCGACCACCTTGGCGCGATCCCCGACGGCCTCCACCACGGCCCGGATCAAGCGTTCCTTCTCCGCGTCGGTGGTGGTCGGCGACTCGCCGGTGGTGCCGTTGACCACCAGCGCGTCGTTGCCCTGCTCATCGACCAGGTGGCTGGCCAGTCTGGCGGCGCCGTCGAGGTCGAGTGAGCCGTCGGGGGTGAACGGGCTCACCATGGCCGTGAGTACCCGGCCGAAAGGGCGGGACACCGGTCGGGCCGAGGCGTCGGGGTGGTCGTGCGTCATACCCTCCAACCTAGCGGACGACAAGCCGGGGCCTGCCGGGGAAGGGCTCAGGACGCCTCGTGCGGGCTGGCCGCAACCTCGGTGCCGTCCGGCAGCGTCGAGATCACGAAGTCGGCGAAGACGTTCGGGGCGACCTCCTGGAGCTGGCGCAGGCACTCCACGGCCAGCTCACGGATCTCCACGTCGGCGTGCTCGGTGGCCCGCATGGCGATGAAGTGCCGCCAGGCCCGGTAGTTGCCGGTCACCACGATGCGGGTCTCGGTGGCGTTGGGCAGCACCGCGCGGGCCGCCTGCCGGGCCTGCTTGCGACGCAGCGTCGGGTTGGGCTCGTCGGAGAACCGCTGCTCCAGCCCCTCCAGCAACTCGGTGTACGCCCGCACGCTCGCCTCGGCGGCCTCCACGAACTTCTTGTGCAGCTCCGGGTCGTCGGCGATCACCGCCGGCTCGACCATGGCCGCGTCCCGCTCGGGGACGTAGCGCTGGGAGAGCTGGGAGTACGAGAAGTGCCGGTGCCGGATCAGCTCATGGGTGAACGAGCGGGACACCCCGGTGAAGTAGAAGGTCACCGAGCCGTGTTCCAGCACGCTCAGGTGGCCGACCTCGAGGATGTGCGCCAGGTAGCCGGCGTTGGTGGCGGTCGCCGGGTTCGGCTTCTTCCACGACTGGTAGCAGGCCCGGCCGGCGAACTCGGCGAGCGCCTGGCCACCCTCCGCGTCGGTCGACCACGGCACGTCGTCCGGGGCCGCGAACTGGGTCCACGCGATCAACTTGACCTGGGGCTGCACCATCTCCGGCATGCCTGGGACTGTAGTGGCGCGGCGCCGTCCGGCCCAACTCAGGCGCGCCCCGTGCAATGTCGATCACTCGGCCCAGCAGTGTCGCCTGCAAGATCGCACAACATCCTGGATGTAGTAGCATCCGCCGCGCCCGACACCACCACATCCAGGATCGAGCACGATCTTGGGGTGAGGTGCGCCGAGGGCGCGGGTGAGGTGCGCCGAGGGCGCGGGTGAGCGGCGCGGCGGGTGGGTCAGACGTAGAGCGAGGTGAACGGCGCCCAGGGCAGGTTGCGCAGCACCGAGAAGGCGAGCCACGCGGCCAGGAAACCGCCGATGACCTTGGAGCTGATCCGCAGCTCGGGCAGCCGCCACCCGAACGCCTGGTTGCCCGCCCAGGCCACGAAGAGGTACGCGAGGAACGGCAGCGCGAAGACGAACAGGAAGTGGTGCCGGGCGGCCGCCGGCAGGTCGCCGTGCAGCACGTACCAGAGGGCGCGGGTGCCACCGCAGCCCGGACAGTCCAGCCCGGTGGTCAGCTTGAGCAGGCAGGTCGGCGCGGCGTCCGGGTCGGCGTACGTCGGGTTGCTGAGCAGCGCGTAACCCATGCCGGCGGCGACGCAGCCGACCGCGGCCAGGGGCACCGCCCAGCGCGGCGAGCGCTCGTAGAGCCGCAGCACGAAACGGGTGAGCCGGTCCGGTTCGGGGGGCGGGTAACCACCCGGCGGGGGCGTCGGCCAACCGACCGGAGCGGCGCCGGCCGGATCGGCCGGCACCGTGTGGACCGCCCCGGGTGCGGGCTGCGGCTGGTCGACCGGACCGGGAACGCTCGTCACGCGCTCACGGTACACCGGACACGCCGGCCAACGCGGCGCTGAGCGGACCGGCCAGGTCGCCGGCGGCGGGCGGGGCCACCGCGTCCAGGCCGAGCCAGCCGGCGAGCCGGTACAGCTCGGCGGCGAGCGCCACCGCGGTCTCCCCGGCGTCGGCGCCGGGCTCCAACCACGCGGCCGGCACCAGCAGCACCCCGGCCTTGCGGTCGGCCTTCAGGTCGACCCGGGCGGTGAACCGGTCGCCCTGCAGGAAGGGCAGCACGTAGTAGCCGTACACCCGCTGGGGCGCGGGGACGTAGATCTCGATCCGGTAGCTGAAGTCGAAGAGCCGCTCGGTGCGGGCCCGCTCCCAGATCAGCGGGTCGAAGGGGCTGACCAGGGTGTTGCCCCGGACCCAACGGGGCAGCCGGGCGGACGCGTGCAGCCAGGCCGGCTGCCGCCAGCCCGCCACGGTGACCGGCACCAGCTCGCCGGCCTCGGCCAGCTCCGCGACGGCCTGCCGGGCGCCGGCCAGCGGCAACCGGAAGTAGTCGCGTAGCTCCGGCTCGGCGGCCACCCCGAGCGACCGCGCGGCGAGGCCCACCAGCGTCCGGTACGCCTCGGCGTCGGTCGGGGTGGGCGCGGCCAGCACCGCCGCGGGCAGCACCCGCTCGGGCAGGTCGTAGCGGCGCGCGAAGGAGGTGCTGCGCTCCGCGGCGGTCACCTCGCCCGCCCAGAACAGGTATTCCAGAGCCCGCTTGACCGCCGACCAGTTCCAGCCCCAGTTGCCGGTCTCGCGGGGCGCGTCGTGCTCGATCTCGGCGGCGGTGAGCGGCCCCCGCGCGGCCACCTCGTCGCGGACCCAGGCGACCAGCTCCGGCTGCTCCTGGGCGATGCGTCGCATGCCGCCCCAGGATTCGCTGTGCGCCCGGGCCATCCGCCAGCGCAGCATCGGGTGCAGCCCGACCGGGACCAGCGACGCCTCGTGACCCCAGTATTCGAACAGGTCACGCGGGCGCCGGTAGGCGGCCTGGTCGAGCAGCGTCGTCGGGTACGGCCCGAGCCGGCTGTAGAGAGGGAGGTAGTGCGCGCGTTGCAGCACGTTGACCGAGTCCATCTGGATCAGCCCGACCCGGTCGAGCACCCGGCGCAGGTGCCGACGGGTGGGCACACCGGCCGGCGGCGGGTCGGCGAAGCCCTGGGCGGCGAGAGCCACGCGGCGGGCCTGGGCGAGCGAGAGTGATTCCGGTGCGGCCATCGTCGGCGACCTTAATTCATGGGTACGACGCCGGTGCGGGAAGCTGGACTCGGACCGTCATCGGGGCATAGAACGGTGCAATGCTGACCATCCGCCGGGAGGAGCCGGACGACGCCGAGGCGGTCGCCCGGGTGCACGTGCACGGCTGGCAGGCGGGCTACGCCGGCGTGATGCCGGACGAGGTGCTCGGCCGGCTCAACGTGGCGGCCTGGGCGCAGCGCCGCCGCGACGTGGGCACCGCCGACCCCGAACATCCTTTCACGACCCTGCTGGGCGAGGTGGACGGCCTGGTCGTCGGCTTCACCACCTTCGGGCCGTACCGCCGCAACCAGGACCGCGGCGACCTCGACCCGGCGGTCGGCGAGGTGCTGGCGCTCTACGTGGAGCCGGCGTTCTGGGGCGACGGGACGGCCACCGGGCTGTTCGACGCCGCCCGCGCCGGGCTCGGCGAGCGAGGCTGGACCAGCTACCGGCTGTGGGTGCTGGCGGACAACCGGCGGGCCCGCCGGTTCTACGAACGGGCCGGCCTGTCACCGGACGGTGAGCAGTCGACCTACCAGGTGCCGCTCGCCGGCGGGGGTCCGCCGGTCGGGCTGGTCGAGCTGCGGTACGCCGGACGTCTCGACGGCTGACCCGTCCGGGGTCAGCCACCGGCGCACCGGCAGGAAGGCCAGCAGTGCCAGGCTGATCCAGACGTAGGCGTTGCTGCCCAGGAAGCCGTCCACGCCGGTGAAGTCCTTCTCCCAGACCCACACGGTCCGGCTGATCAGCAACACGTACCCGATGGTCGCGGCGGCCAGCAGGACGCGCCGGCGGCGGCCGGCCGGCGCGGCCGTCGCGTTGTCCACCAGCAGGATCAGCGCGGGCAGCAGCCAGACCAGGTGGTGCACCCAGGTGACCGGGCTGACCAGGCACATCACCGCGCCGGTCAGCGCCAGGCCGGTCGCCTCGTCGCCGGCCGCCACGGCCGAGCGGGACCGCCACGCCCAGAGCGCCAGGGTGCCGAGCACGAGCAGCAGCCACAGCAGCGTGCTCGGGTGTTGCGGGTCGAGCCGGGCCACCACCCCGCGCAACGACTGGTTGGACACGAAGGCCAGCTCGCCCACCCGGCCGGTGTTCCACAGCGCCTCGGTCCAGAACTCCCGGGACGCGTCCGGGAACAGCGCACCGGCCAGCAGGGACACCCCGGCGGCCGCGCCGCTGGCCGTGAGGGCCGCGCGCCACCGACCGGTGACCAGCAGGTAGACGATGAAGATGCCCGGGGTCAGTTTGATCGCGGTGGCCAGCCCGATGCCCACCCCCGCCCACCGGTTTCCGGACGGCAGCAGCCGCAGCAGGTCCACCGCCACCAGGAAGAGCAGCAGCGTGTTGACCTGGCCGAAGTTGATCGTCTCGCGCATCGGCTCGAACGCGGCGGCCAGGCACAACGCGACGGCGAGCGCGAACCACCGGGTCCAGCCGGCCCGCCGGGCGATCGGGTCGACCAGCCACCAGATCAGGACCGTGGTGGTGACCACGCTGGCGAGGACGCTCACCACGATCGCGGCCCACCACGGCAGGTACGCCATCGGCAGCATGACCAGCGCGGCGAACGGCGGATAGGTGAAGCCGTACTGGGTGTTCGGCTTGAGGTAGTCGTAGATCTCCCCGCCGTCGTGCACCCACCACGTCAACGCGCCGTAGTAGACCTTCAGATCGAAGAAGCCGTGGCGTACCGCCGCGACGGCGAGGAACGCGGTGACCGCCGCGGCGAGCATCACCACCCCGACGACCTGCGCGGTCGTCCTGTTGGCACCCTGCGCCACCGTCGCCTCCCTGGCCCTTGAGTAGGCTTCCGTCCCATGGCTCTCGGGTACGTCCGCCCGGCGCGTCCCGAGGACGCCGGCGAGATCGCACGCATCCAGCTCGCGACCTGGCGGGTCGCGTACCGCCGGATCCTGCCTCGGCACGTGCTCGACAACCTGGACGAGGCGTTCCTCGCCCGGCGGTGGAGCGCCGCGGTGCTGGAGCCGCCCTCGGGCGCGCACCGGGTGCTGGTCGCCGTCGAACAGGCCGAGCAATCGTATCTGGTGGGGTTCGCCGCCTCGGGTCCGGCCGACGCCGAGGCCCTCGCTCCGGGCGAGCCGACCGACGCGCTCGGCCCGGACGTGGCCGCCGTGACCGACCTGCTGGTCGAGCCGCGGTGGGGCCGGCGGGGGCACGGCAGCCGGCTGCTCGCCGCCACCGTCGACCTGTGGCGGTCCGACGGCCTGCGCCGGGCGGTCGCCTGGGCGTTCGACGGTGACGAGGCGACCCGGAAGTTTCTCACCAGCACCGGCTGGGAGCCCGACGGCGCGGCCCGCGCGCTGGACGTCGACGACATGCTGGTGCCGCAGGTGCGCCTGCACGTGGCCGTACCGACCGAGAAGGTCCCGGCCGAGTGACCGGTGCGGCGGCCCGGGGCCGCCGCACCGGCACGGGTCAGCCCTTGTCCGAGCCGTCGTTGGCGTCGCGGACGAAGTAGCGCTGGAACACCACGAAGAGGATCGCCACGGGGATCGTGGCCAGCAGGGCGGCGCCCAGCTTGAGCGGGTACTGGGTGCCGCTGCCCAGGGAGCCGCTGACCAGGTCGGCCAGCCCTCGCGGCAGGGTGAACAGGTCCGGGTCCTGCACCGACACGAGGCTGTGCGGGAACTCGTTCCACGAGCCCTGGAACGACAGGATGGTCAGGGTGATCAGCGCCGGTTTCGCCATCGGCAGCACCACCGACCAGAAGGTACGGAAGATGCTCGCCCCGTCGATCCGGGCGGCCTCCTCCACGCTCACCGGGATCGACTCGAAGAACTGTTTCATGATGAACACGCCCGCCGCGTCGGCCAGCAGCGGCACCACCAGACCGGCGTAACTGTTGTAGATACCGAGCTGGTTGAGCACCAGGAACTTCGGGATCAGCAGCACCACGCCGGGCACCGCCAGCACCGCGATGATCGCCGCGAACAGCCCGCCGCGCCCCCGGAACCGCAGCCGGGCCAACGCGTACCCGGCGAGCGAGTCGAAGAACACCCGCCCGAGGGTGACCAGCACGGTCACCAGCAGCGAGTTGCCCAGCCAGAGCGGAAAGTTGGTGCCGGCGAAGATCCGTTCGAAGCCGGCCAGGCTGAGCGGGTCCGGGAACGGCGACAGCGGGTTCGCCGCCGCGTCCGACTCGGTCTTGAGCGAGTTGCCGATCTGGATGACGAACGGGTAGAGGAACACCAATCCGAAGAAGACCAGCGTGGCGTACCCCAGGAAGCGGGTGACCAGGGTGCGGGCCGCCCGTTCGTCGCGCCGCGCGGGCGCCGCCGCCGGGCGGTCGGTGGGCACGGCCATCTCAGGACCTCTCCGGTACGCGTCGACGCCACCAGCCGCGGCGCGGCCGGTCGGTGTCCCGCTCGGCCAGCGCCCGGCGCTGGATCAGCGTGAGCACGATGATGATCAGGAACAGGACGAACGAGATCGCCGCGCCGGAGCCGTAGTCGAAGTCCCGGAACGCGGTCCGGTACGACAGGTACGCCGGCGTGACAGTGGTCTTGGCCGGATCGCCCTGGCTCATCACGTACACCTGGTCGAAGACCTGCCAGGAGCCGATCAGGCCGAGGGTGAGCACCAGGAAGGTGGTGGGCCGCAGCATCGGCAGGGTGACGTAGCGGAACCGCTGCCACCGGGACGCGCCGTCCAGGGTGCTCGCCTCGTCCAGTGTGACCGGCACGTTCTGCAGCCCGGCCAGGAACATCAGCATGAAGGTCCCGGAGGTGGTCCAGATGACCAGCGTGATGATCGAGATCATCGCCACGCTGGGGCCGGCCAGCCAGTCCCACCAGCTCAGCCCGAACGGGCCGCCGTCGGTCAGTGCCGCCGGCGGCGAGTCGACGCCGACCACGCCGAACAGCAGGTGCAGGACGCCCCGGGAGTCGGCGAACCACTCCGGACCGTCGATCCCGACGACACCGAGCAGCGCGTTCACCGCGCCGGAGTTGGCGAAGAGGAACAGGAACACCACGCTGATCGCGACGGAGCTGGTGACCGAGGGGAAGTAGAAGGCGCTGCGGAAGAAGCTCTTGCCCTTGAGCATCCGGTTGTTGACGACGAGGGCCAGCCCGAGCGCGAGCGCGGTCTGCGCCGGTACCACGATCGCCACGTAGTAGATGTTGTTGCGGATGCTGGTCATGAAGTCGCGGCGGGCCAGCCCGTCCTCGGTGAACAACTGCGTGTAGTTGTGCGCGCCGACGAACGGGACGTCGCCGGTGAACGGGCTGCCCTGACCGTTCCAGTCGGTCAGGCTGACCCAGAGCGCCATCAGGATCGGCAGCAGCAGGAACAGCCCCAGGATGACGATCACCGGCGCGACGAAGAGCCAGCCGGCGAGGTTCTCGTTGCTGCGGATGCCGCCCCGGCGGGGTCGTCCCCCGGACGCGGTCGCCGCGGCGGCGGTCAGTGTCTCGGTTGCCATCTCCCCTCCCTCCCTCTCTCGGGCCGAAGGTGACGCAGGGCCCCGGCGGTCGCCGGGGCCCGGCCATCACCTCAGCTGCCGCCGAGCGCCGCCTTGGCGTTCTTGTCGAAGTTCTGCAGCACGGTCTTCGGGTCGCCGTTGGTCAGGCTCTGCAGACCGGTGTCGAGGTCCTTGAGGACGCTGTCCATCTTCGGGGCGTTCACCGGGCCCTGGGCGTACGCGACGCCGTCGATGAACACCTTGTCCGCCGGGAAGGCCGCGCTGTACTGGTCGCGTACCGACTGGCGTGACGGCATGACACCGAACGCCGTGGCGAAGGCCATCTGCTGCTCGCCGCTGGTCATCGCCTCGACGAACTTGATCGCCTGGTCCTTGTACTTGCTCTTCGCGGCGATGCCCCAGCACTGGGTGAAGGAGAGCGTGCCCTGCCCCTTCGGTCCGGCCGGCAGCGCCACGACCTTGTACTTCACGTTCGGGAAGTCGTTCTGCAGGGCACCCTTGATCCAGTTGCCCTCGATGGTCATCACGGCCTTGCCCTTGCCGAACGCCTCACCGGACCAGCCGGCGTCGAGCTGCTTCGGGTACTTGGCCAGGCCGGTCGTGAGCATCGTCTTGACGTACTGGAGGGCGGCCAGGTTCTCCGGGGTGTCCGCGGTGGGCTGCTTGCCGTCCTTGCTGAACAGCCAGCCGCCGTTCTGCACCAGGAAGGCGCCGATCCGGTCCCGGGTGTCGCCGAGGGCCAGCGGAACCTGCCCCTTGGCCTTGATCTTCTGCGCGACGGCGGTGAGCTGGTCCCAGGTCGTCGGGATGTCGGCGTCGGTCAGCCCGGCCTTGGCCCACAGGTCGGTGTTGATCTGCAGGGCCAGGGTGGAGAAGTCCTTGGGCGCGCAGTAGAGCTTGCCGTCGTACGTGAACGTGGTGCGCAGGCTCTCGTAGAAGTCGCCCGAGTTGCTGATCTTGTCGCCGTACGGCTCCAGCGCGCCGACGCTGGCGTAGTCGGCGAACCGGGCCGCGTCCACGTAGAAGACGTCCGGCGGGGTGCCGCCGGCGAGGCCCTGACCGAGCTGCTGGGTGAGGTCCTGCGCCGGGGTGACCGTGGCGGTGTTGCCGGAGCTGCCGGCCCACTTCGCGGCGGCGTCCTGCACCGCCTTGGTCTCGGCCTCGCCGGACGAGCCGATCAGGATCTGCAGGCTGGCCGGGCCGCTGGACTGGGCGGCGTCGCCGGACGAGTCGTCGAAGCCGCTGCCGCAGGCCGCGGAGCCGAGCAGGGCGACGGCGGCGAGGCCGGCCACCGCAGCCCGGGTGAGGGTTCGAGGTGCCATGGTTTCTCCTGGTGGGGGGTGGGATTACGCGGTGTGCCGCAGGGCCAGCGAGGGCTGGAGCAGCACGGGGGTGGGAGTCTCGTGGTTGCCGTCGAGGACCCCGGTGAGCAGGTCCACGCAGCGGGCGGCGGCCTCGCCGAGCGGTTGGCTGACGCTGGTCAGCCCGATCGCGGCGGCCACCGGCGTGTCGTCGAAGCCGATCACCGACACGGGCGGGTTGGTGCCACGGACGGCCTGGAGGGCGCCGAGGGCGAGCGAGTCACTGGCGCAGACCACCGCGGTCGGTGCCACGGCGACGAGCAGGTCCCGCATCAGTCGTTCGCCCTCGGCGATACCGTCCTCGGTCTCCCGGTGCAGCCCGACCGGATCGACGTCGGCCGCCAGCAGCGTGTCGCGCCAGCCGGCGCGCCGGTCGTCGCCGACGCCGGAGCCGGTCGGCCAGCCGATGAACGCGATCCGCCGGTGCCCGGCGTCCAGCAGGTGCCGGGTGGCTCCGGCGGTGCCGGCGGCGCCGTCGACGTCCACCCAGGAGTGCGTGTCGAGCGCGTCCCACGGGCGGCCGAAGGTCACGAACGGCACGTCCCGGTCGGCCAGCCAGGCGGTACGCGGGTCGCCGTGCTTGGTGCCGACGAGCACGAACGCGTCCAGCTCGTACGTGCCGAGCAGGTCACCGTAGGTGGCGATCTCCCGCTCGTCGTCGGTGGCGGTGTAGAGCAGCACGCGGTAGCCGGCGGCGTCGGCAGTCTCGGTGAGGCCGTGCAGGAAGCGGTCCAGGACGGAACCGTTGATGCCGTCGCGGGTCGGCTCGATCCGGGCGGCGATGAGTCGGGAGCGGCCGGTACGCATCTGTCGGGCGGCCTGGTTGGCCCGGTAGCCGAGCGCGTTGATCGCGTCCTCGACCCGCTGACGGGTCTCCTGCCGCACGATGTGCGGGGCGTTGAGCACATTGGACACCGTTTGGCGGCTCACTCGGGCGTGCCGGGCCACCGTCGCGATGGTCACCTTTTCGGCCACTTAATCCCTCTCGCCGTCTTGAACGATCCAATCTGGATAAGGCAGGATTAGATCGTTCAAGTTTCTGGAATGTTTCGCACTTTGCACCGCCAGGGGCGCGTTGTCAAGATGTCCGCCCCGCACCCCGAGGATCTGGAGCCACACCGTGATCGAACGCCAGCTGCAACCCGTCCTGCACGAGTTGGTGGGGGTGGTCCACGCCCCCACCAGCGCGCTGGGGGACGCGACCGGGCAGATCCGCCCGACCGGTGTCCAGGGCGTCTTCCACGCCGACGCCCGGGTGCTCTCCCGGGCTGAGCTGCGGGTCGACGACCGGGAACTCGAGGGGCTGACCCGCGGCGACGACGGCCCGCACAGCGCGCACTTCGTGGGCCTGGCCCGCTGGCTCGGCGACCCCGCTCCCGACCCCACCGTCCGCGTCGACCGGCTCCGCCGGGCCACCCGCAACGGTCTCACCGAGGAACTGCGGATCATCTCCACCGCCACGGTCGGCGTACGGGCCACCGTCAGCATCGACCTCGGCTGCGACCTGGCACCCATCGAGGTGGTCAAGTCCGGCGGCGTCACCGCGGCACTGGAGGCCAAGACCGGCCAGCCGGGCATGGTCACCTGGGCGGCCGACGGGATCGCGGTCACCGTCACCGCGCCGGGCGCCGACGTGCTCGCCACCGGCGACCGGGCCACCGCACCCCGGCTCACCTGGCCGGTCGAGCTGCCCCCCGGCGGCGGGCACACCGTACTGCGCTGGCAGCTGAGCACCGAGGACCCGCGTGCCGTCGTCGTCGGCCCCGCCGGCGAACCCGAATGGTCCCGACCCGAGGTGACCGCCGACGACCGCCGCCTCGCCCGGCTGCTCGACCGCAGCCTCGACGACCTGCGCGGCCTGCGACTGACCGAGACCGGGACACCCGGCGACGTCTTCCTCGGCGCCGGGGTGCCCTGGTTCCTCACCCTGTTCGGCCGGGACAGCCTCTGGGCCGCCCGGATGATGCTGCCGCTCGGCACCGACCTGGCCGCCGGCACGCTGCGGGTGCTCGCCCGGCGACAGGGCACCCGGGTCGACCCGGCCACCGGCGAGGCCCCCGGCAAGATCCTGCACGAGCTGCGCCGGCACCAGGTCGCCCTACCCGAGAACGGGCTACTCCTCCCGCCCGCCTACTACGGCACCGTCGACGCCACCATGCTCTGGGTCAACCTGCTGCACGACGCGTGGCGCTGGGGCCTCCCCGCCGAGCAGATCGAACCACTCCTGCCGTACCTGGACTCGGCGCTGCGCTGGCTCGGCGACCACGCCGACCCGGACGGCGACGGCCTCGTCGAGTACATCGACACCACCGGGCACGGGTTGTCCAACCAGGGCTGGAAGGACTCCGGCGACGCCGTCCGCTTCCACGACGGATCCCTGGCCACCGCGCCGATCGTGCTGGCCGAGGTCCAGGGGTACGCGCACGAGGCCGCCGTCAACGGCGCCGCCCTGCTGGACGCGTTCGGCCGCCCCGGCGGAGACCCCTGGCGCGAGCACGCCGCCGCGCTGGCCCGCCGGTTCCGGGACAGCTTCTGGGTGGACGGCCGCTACGGCCCGCAGCCCGCCCTCGCCCTCGACCGGGACAAACGCCCCGTCGACTCGCTGACCAGCAACATCGGTCACCTGCTCGGCACCGGCCTGCTCACCGCCGACGAGGAGACCCAGGTGGCCCGGCTGCTCACCACCGACACACTCGCCGGCGGCTTCGGGTTGCGGACCATGTCCACCGACGACGCAGGCTTCAGCCCCCTGTCGTACCACTGCGGTTCGATCTGGACCCACGACACCGCGATCGTGCTCGCCGGGCTGGCCCGCGCCGGGCACCGCGACGCCGCGCTCGGCTTGACCGAAGGCCTGCTCAGCGCCGCCGAGGCGTTCGACTACCGGATGCCGGAGCTGTACGGCGGCGACGACCGGTCCCTGGTGAACCGCCCGGTGCCGTACCCTGCGGCGTGCCGGCCGCAGGCGTGGGCCGCGGCGGGTGCCGTGCTGCTGCTCCAGGCCGCGACGGGGCTCTACCCGGACGTCCCCGGCGGCACGGTCCGACTGGCCCCACTGGCCGGAGCCGAACTGGGCGCCGTCACGGTCAACGGCCTACGTGTTGCCAACACCCCGGTCACGATCGAGGTCAACCGCACCGGTGAAGCCACCGCAACGGGCCTCCCCACCCCCATAACCCCAACCCCCACCGTCCCCACCCAACGCCGCCCCACCACCCCAACCCACCCCCGCTAACAGCCCGCCCACCCCGTCCCACCCCCACCCCTGCCCCCGCGCGGTCCCCTGCCCCCGCCCGGTCCCCTGCCCCCGCCCCTGTCCCTGTCCCGCCCCGTCCCACCCCTTGTCCTCGCCCCCGCCCCCGCCCCCCGCCCGTCGATCATGGAGTTGTGGTGGGCGACAGCTCCACATGCGCCCCTTTTGCGAGGCACCACAACTCCATGATCGACGCAGGCCGGGCTCAACGCGCCGCCGATCTTGCAGTTTCGGTTGTCGGGGTGGGTGGGATGCCCCATATGCCGCGACAGGAAGTGCAAGGTCGCGGGGGCAGGGGGCGGGGGCGGGGCGGGGACGGGGCAGGGGCGGGGGGCGGGGGCGAGGGCAAGGGGGACCGGGCGGGGGCGGGGGCGGGAGAGGGAGAGGGAGAGGGAGAGGGAGAGGGAGAGGGGCGCGGGAGGGTTAGGGGGTTTTTTCGGCTATCAGTTCTTCGCCGTCTACCGCGCCTGTGGGGTGGAAGCCGAGGGACGTGTAGAGGGCTGCTGCCGGGGTGTTGTCGGGGTGGTACGAGAGGCGGACCGGTGGGTTGGCGTCGCGGGCCGCCAGCCACGGGGCCAGCGTCTGCACCGTCGCGCGGCCGACGCCCTGGCCCTGCTCGGCGGCATCGATCAGCATGCCGCCGATCCAGTGCGAGCCGTCGTCGTCCACGCCCCACATGACGTGGCCGACGACGGTCTCGTCGGCGTACACGGCCAGCGAGGTCCACACCTCGGATCGGCTGCTCAGCAGCAGATAGCGCGCGCCCAACGCGGCCACGAACCGGCGCTGGTCGTCGCGCGGGGCGACGTCGGCCACCGCCCGCCAGTTGTCCTCGTCCACCGGCCGCAGCGTGACTCGCCGCCCGGCCCGGTCCAGGTGTCCCGCATCGATCATCCGGCGGATGCTACCCGGCTCGTGCCCGCCGATCCTGGACAGTTTCCGTTCGCCGGGCGGCGACGGAGGCGCAACGTGCAGCGGTGCAACGGCGGTGGAGCGGCCCGGTCAGTCGAGCAGGGCGTCCAGGCCGACGGTGAGGCCGGGGCGGGTGCGCACCGCGCGGACGGCCAGCAGCACACCCGGCATGAACGACACCCGGTCGTACGAGTCGTGCCGGATGGTCAGCGTCTCGCCGGTGGCACCGAACAGCACCTCCTGGTGGGCGACCAGACCGGTGGCGCGCACGGCGTGCACGCGTACCCCGTCGATGTCGGCGCCGCGCGCGCCCGGCACCTCGTCCTTGGTGGCGTCCGGGACCGGGCCGAGGCCGGCCTCGGCGCGGGCCTGGGCGATCTGCCGGGCGGTGTGCGTGGCCGTGCCGCTCGGCGCGTCCAGCTTGTTCGGGTGGTGCTGCTCGATGATCTCGACGGACTCGAAGTGCCGGGCGGCCCGCGCGGCGAACTGCATCATCAGCACCGCGCCGATGCCGAAGTTCGGGGCGATCACCACGCCCACCTCGGGCCTGTCGGCCAGCCAGCCGCGCACCTGCTCCAGCCGCTGCTCGGTGAAGCCGGTCGTGCCGACCACCGCGCTGATGCCCTGCCCGATGCACCACCGGAGGTTGTCCATGACGACGTCCGGCGTGGTGAAGTCGACGACCACGTCGGCGGCGGAGGCGGCGTCGAGGGTGTCGCCCTGGTCGATCGCCGCCACCAGTTCGAGGTCGTCGGCGGCGTCGACCGCCTTGCAGACCTCCAGGCCCATCCGGCCACGGGCACCGAACACGCCGACCCGGGTCTTCTCCTGCTCGTCAGTCACGGCGCACAACCTATCCCAATCGGGACGTGCCCCGGTCGTCGGATCCGGTCGGCTCCACCGACCGGGACGCGCTCCCGGACCGTGCGACGACAGCCCTCAGACCGCGAAGTCTCCCTCGCCGAACGGGCCGACCACGGCCAGCGACATCGGCCGGCTGAGCAACTCGGCGGCGAGGACGTTCACGTCCTCCACGGTGACCTCGTCGACCCGGCGGAGCAGTTCGTCCACCGGCATCAGATCGCCGTAGAGCAGCTCACCCTTGGCGAGTCGGCTCATCCGGGAACCGGTGTCCTCCAGGCCGAGCACGAACGAGCCCTTGCTCATGCCCTTGCCCCGGGCCACCTCGGCCTCGGTCAGCCCGTCGGCGGCCACCCGGGCCAGCTCGGCGCGGGTCAACGCGAGGACCTCGTCCACCTTGCCCGGCGCGCAGCCGGCGTAGACGGCGAACAGGCCGCTGTCGGCGTACTGGCTGGCGTACGAGTAGACCGAGTACGCGAGGCCGCGCTGCTCGCGGATCTCCTGGAACAGGCGGCTGGACATGCCGCCGCCGAGCACGTTGTTGAGCACCCCGAGGGCGAAGCGCCGGTCGTCGAGGCGGTCGATGCCGGGGCAGCCGAGGAGGACGTGCGCCTGCTCGGTCTCCTTCGGCTCGACCAGGGTGGTCGCCGCCTTGGTGCGTACCGCCGGGGTGGCCGCGCGGTGCGGCGCCGGGCTGGCCGGGTCGCTGTCCAGGCCGGTGCCCCGCACGGCCTGGCGGACCAGCTTGACCACCGCGGCGTGATCCAGGTTGCCGGCGGCGGCGATGACGATCTGCGGCGCGGTGTAGCGGTCCCGGTAGAAGCTCTGGATCTGCCTGCGGGTCATCGGCGTGACGGTCTCCTCGGTGCCGGAGATCAGCCGACCCAGCGGGTGGTCGCCGTAGACGGCGCGGGCGAAGAGGTCGTGGACCTCGTCACCGGGCTCGTCGTCGTGCATGGCGATCTCCTCCAGGATCACGCCACGCTCGGTCTCCACGTCGGCCGGCTCCAGCAGCGAGTCGGCGACCAGGTCGCACATCACGTCGATCGCCAGCGGCAGGTCCTCGTCCAGCACACGGGCGTAGTAGCAGGTGTATTCCTTCGTGGTGAAGGCGTTCGTCTCGCCGCCCACCGCCTCGATCTGCGAGGAGATCTCCAACGCGGTGCGCTTGTTGGTGCCCTTGAAGAGCAGGTGCTCCAGGAAGTGCGCGGCCCCGGCCTGCGGGCCGGTCTCGTCCCGGGAGCCGACGGCCACCCAGATGCCGAAGGACACGCTGCGCATCGCCGGGATCGCCTCGGTGAGCACGCGCAGACCGCTGGGCAGCACGGTACGGCGTACCGTGCCGCCCAGCGGATCGTCGCTGAGCGTCCGGGTCACCGCGCGGGCGGTGCCGCCGGAGCGCACCGCCCCGGTGTCCCGAGACGGGGCCACCCCCCGTCGATCCGGTGGAAACGGCGCACTGAAGGCCCGACTCACGTGGTGCTCCCGGTTCGACGAGGGGTGGGTGATGCGAGGTACGACGGTCAGCTGTGCCGGGTCCGGCGGCGCGGACGCTCACCGCCCTCGCCACCCTCGCCGCCGCCACCCTCGCCACGGTTGTCGCCGCGCTCCGGGCCACGCCCACCACGGTCGCCGCCACGGTCGCCGCGGTCCCGCGGACCGCGGTCGCCCCGGTCCCGACCGGCCGGCCGGTCGCCACCGGCGGCCTCGCCAGCGGCCGGCGCCTCGGCGCCCTCCGGACGAACCTTGTCCAGGTAGATCTTGCCGCGGGCGTCGATGTCGGCGATCTCGACCTCGACCCGGTCACCGACGTTGAGGAAGTCCTCCACGCGCTCGACCCGCTTGCCGTCGCCCACCTTGGAGATGTGCAGCAGGCCGTCGCGGCCCGGCAGCAGCGAGATGAACGCACCGAACGCGGCGGTCTTGACCACCGTGCCGAGGAACCGCTCGCCCTGCTTGGGCAGGGTCGGGTTGGCGATGCCGTTGATCCGGTCGACGGCCGCCTGGGCCGACGGGCCGTTGGTGGCGCCGACGTAGATCGTGCCGTCGTCCTCGATGGAGATCTCGGCGCCGGTCTCGTCCTGGATCGCGTTGATGGTCTGGCCCTTCGGGCCGATCACCATGCCGATCTTGTCGACCGGGATCTTGACGGTGGTGACCCGCGGCGCGTAGTCGGACATCTCGGCCGGAGCCTCGATCGCCGCCCGCATGACCCCGAGGATGATCTGCCGGGCCTCGTTCGCCTGCTGCAGCGCGGCGGCCAGCACGTCCGACGGGATGCCGTTGAGCTTGGTGTCGAGCTGCAGCGCGGTGACGAAGTCCGGCGTACCGGCGACCTTGAAGTCCATGTCACCGAACGCGTCCTCGGCACCGAGGATGTCGGTCAGCGTCACGTACTGGGTCTTGCCGTCCACCTCGTCGGAGATGAGGCCCATCGCGATGCCGGCGACCGGCGCCTTCAGCGGGACACCCGCGGAGAGCAGGCCCAGCGTCGACGCGCAGACCGAACCCATCGAGGTGGAGCCGTTGGAGCCGAGCGCCTCCGACACCTGCCGGATGGCGTACGGGAACTCCTCGCGCGACGGCAGCACCGGGATCAGCGCACGCTCGGCGAGAGCGCCGTGGCCGATCTCGCGCCGCTTCGGCGAGCCGACCCGGCCGGTCTCACCGGTCGAGTACGGCGGGAAGTTGTAGTTGTGCATGTAGCGCTTGCGGTTCTCCGGGGACAGCGTGTCCACCATCTGCTCCATGCGGAGCATGTTCAGCGTGGTGACGCCCAGGATCTGGGTCTCGCCCCGCTCGAACAGCGCCGAACCGTGCACCCGGGGCAGCACGCCGACCTCGGCTGTCAGCGACCGGATGTCACGCGGGCCGCGGCCGTCCATGCGGACCTGCTCACGCAGCACGCGGTTGCGCACCTCGGACTTGGTCAGCGACCGGAAGGCAGCGCTGAGCTCCTTCTCCCGGCCCTCGAACCGAGCGCCCAACTCCTCGGCGACCCGGGCCTTGACCCGGTCCAGGGCCTCCTCGCGGTCGGCCTTGCCGGCGATGGTGATCGCCTCGGCCACCTCGGTGCGGGCCACCTCGGAGACGGCCTCGTACACGTCGTCCTGGTAGTCCAGGAAGACCGGGAACTCGGCGACCGGCTTGGCGGCCACCTCGGCCAGTTCGGCCTGCGCCCGGCACAGCTCGCGGATGGCCGGCTTGGCGGCCTCCAGGCCGCTGGCGACGATCTCCTCGGTCGGGGCGGTGGCGCCGGCCGAGATGAGGGCGACGGCGTTCGGGGTGGCCTCGGCCTCGACCATCATGATCGCGACGTCGCCGTCGTCGAGCGTGCGGCCGGCCACGACCATGTCGAAGGTGGCCCGAGCCAGCTCCTCCAGGGTCGGGAAGGCGACCCACTGGCCGTCGATGTGCGCGACCCGGGTCGCGCCGATCGGGCCGGAGAACGGCAGGCCGGACAGCTTGGTCGACATCGACGCGGCGTTGATCGCCACGACGTCGTACGGGTGCTGCGGGTCGAGCGCGAGGATGGTCTCGACGACCTGGACCTCGTTGCGCAGGCCCTTCACGAAGGACGGGCGCAGCGGCCGGTCGATCAGCCGGCAGGTGAGGATCGCGTCCTCGCTGGGCCGACCCTCGCGGCGGAAGAACGAGCCGGGGATGCGGCCCGCGGCGTACATCCGCTCCTCGACGTCGACGGTCAGCGGGAAGAAGTCGAACTGCTCCTTCGGCTGCTTGCCGGCGGTGGTGGCGGAGAGAACGACCGTCTCGCCCAGCTGGGCGATGACGGAACCGGCGGCCTGGCGGGCCAGCCGACCGGTGGAGAAGGTGATCTCACGGGTGCCGAAGGACCCGTTGTCGATCACAGCGGTGCGGGATTCGGTGCCGAGTTTGGTCTCGGTCATGTGCTGTCGTGCTCCTTCGCGTCGTGGGCCCGCGACGTCGGGGAGCTGCTCAGCCGGCCGGTCTTCGATCGAAGCGCCCGGGTGGCCGGCATGATGCCGGGTTCCCGGGGGCCACTACCGGAGACCGGTACGCTGACCGGCTCCCTCTCGGGTGGTCGCGCGGCCCGTGTTCTTCAGGTGGGACGCGGTACGGGGGAGCGGCCGCCCGGCCACTCCCCCGTCACGTCACCGGCGCAGACCGAGCCGCTCGATGAGCGACCGGTAGCGGGCAATGTCCTTCTTCTGGACGTAGTTGAGCAGCCGCCGGCGCCGGCCGACCAGCAGCAGCAGCCCACGGCGGCTGTGGTGGTCGTGCTTGTGCACCTTCAGGTGCTCGGTCAGCTCGGCGATCCGCTTGGTGAGGACCGCGACCTGGACCTCCGGCGAACCGGTGTCGCCCTCGGCGGTCGCGTACTCCGCACGGATGCTGGCCTTGGCTTCCTGGTCGAGCGCCATGTTCTCCCTGTTTCGATGGGTTGATCAAGTAGGTGTCCGTCGTCCCGATGGACCGGGAACGGACCGGTACCTCGCACCCGCGGCGTCGAGCAGGCACGCGAGGCCCCACGCCGGTCACCCGACGTCTCGGCAAGACTACCAGCACTCGCCGGTAACACCCGGCGAAGGGCCTCGGCGGGGCCTGTCAGCCCCTGACGATCAGGCCAGCACGCGCCTGGTGCGTTCGACGTCCTGATTCATCTGAGTGATCAACGGCTCGATCGAGTCGTACCGGATCTGACCGCGCAGGTGCGCCACGAAGTCCAGGGCCAGCCGCTCGCCGTACAGGTCGCCGGTGAAGTCGAGCGCGTACGCCTCCACCCGCCGCTCCCGGCCGGAGAAGGTCGGGTTGGTGCCCACCGACACGGCCGCCATCAGCGGCTCGTGCTGGCCGCGGCGGATCAACCGGGCCGCGTACACCCCGTCGGCGGGCACCGCCGCGTACCGGTGGCAGAGCAGGTTGGCGGTGGGGAAGCCCAGCTCCCGGCCGCGCTGGTCACCGCGGACCACCACGCCCTCCAACCGGTGCGGCCGACCCAGCGCGGACGCCGCGGCGCCCACGTCGCCCGCGTCGACGCAGGAGCGGATGTACGTGGAGGAGAAGACGGTGCCGTCCTCGGCGACCAGCGGGCCGCCCTCGACGCCGAAGCCGAAGGTCTGGCCCAGCCGCTCCAGCAGCGCCACGTCACCGGCGGCCCGGTGCCCGAAGCGGAAGTTGCCGCCGACCACCACCAGCGCCGCGTGCAGGTGCTCGACCAGGACGTCGTGCACGAACTGCTCGGCCGGCAGCCGGGAGAACTCCGGGGTGAACGGCACCACGCACAGCACGTCCACACCGAGGGCCTCGATCAGCTCCGCCTTGCGGGCCTGCTCGGTGAGCACCGCCGGATGCGAGCCGGGGCGGACCACCTCGGCCGGGTGCGGGTCGAACGTGACCACCACCGACTGCACGCCCAGCTCCCGAGCGCGGGCCACGGCGTGGCCGATGGTCGACTGGTGCCCCTTGTGCACGCCGTCGAAGACGCCGATGGTGACGACCGAGCGTCCCCACCCTCCGGGCGCCGCGTCGTACCCCCGCCACCGCTGCATGCCACTCCTCCCCTGCTGTCCCGCCGGCCGGCGGGTCGACACCGCCGGCCGCGGGCCGGCGGACCTGCGCCCCGGCGTCAGGCCGGGGCGAGCACGATCTCGGCGCGGGCCCGCCCGTCCCGCTCGCTGACGATAGCGATCAGGCCGCCCGCCGGTCCGAAGACGGCGTACGGCCCGATGCGGCCGGTCGGGTCCAGTGGGCCGCCGTGGGCGAGCACCCGCGCCTCGTCGGGCGTGGCGTCGCGGCGCGGGAAGAACCGGTCGGCCGCCACGTCCAACGGCAGGTTCACCACGGCCGGGGCGCGCTGCTCCAACTCGTCGAGGGTGGCCGCCTCGGCGAGGGTGAAACCGCCGACCGCGGTCCGGCGCAACGCGGTCAGGTGGCCGCCGACGCCGAGCACCAGGCCCGCGTCCCGGGCGATGGCCCTGATGTACGTGCCGGAGGAGCAGGTCACGTCCACGTCGACATCCACCACGTCCGGCTCGTCGCGGCGGATGGCCAGCACCTCCAGCCGGGAGATGGTGACCCGTCGCGCCGGCAGCTCGACGCTCTCCCCGTCGCGGACCCGCTTGTACGCCCGCTGCCCGTCGATCTTGATGGCGCTGACGGCGCTGGGCACCTGGTCGACCTCCCCGGCCAACGCGGCCAGCGCCGACCGGATCGCGTCGTCGGTCACGAGACCGGCCGGGGTGGTGGCGATCACGTCACCCTCGGCGTCGTCGGTGACGGTGGCCTGGCCGAGCCGGATCGTGCCGGTGTAGCTCTTGCCCGCGCCGATCACGTAGGTCAGCAGCCGGGTAGCCCGCCCCACGCCGATCACCAGCACCCCGGTGGCCATCGGGTCGAGGGTGCCGCCGTGCCCGACCCGGCGGGTTTTCGCCAGCCGGCGGATCCGCGCCACCACGTCGTGCGACGTCATGCCGCCGGGCTTGTCGACCACGATCAGACCATCGGTGCTCACGTCGCCCAAGCCTGCCAGATGCGAGCGCCGGTCAGCGGACGGCCCCGACCACCGCCCAGCGCCCGGTGCGCAGGCGCAGCAGCAGGGCGACCAGCCGGATCACCACGAACAGGGTGAGCCCGGCCCAGATGCCGCCCAGCCCGAGATCGAGCACGTACGCCAGCCAGATGGCCGGCAGGAAGCCGCCGAGGGCCGCCACGATGGTGAGGTTGCGCAGGTAGCGCACGTCGCCGGCGCCGATCAGCACGCCGTCGAGGGCGAACACCACCCCGGCCAGGGGTTGCATGGCGACGAACCACGGCCAGGCCACCATGGCCTGTTCGCGTACCTGCTCATCGGAGCTGAACCACGACGGCACGACGCCGGCGCCGGCGGCGATGAGCAGCGCGAAGCCGATACCGCAGACGCCGCCGAGCAGGCCGATCCGCCGGGCCAGCGCGCGGGCGTCCGCCGCGTCGCCGGCCCCGAGCGCGGCGCCGACCAGGGACTGCGCGGCGATGGCGAGGGCGTCGAGCACCAGTGCGGTGAAGAACCAGAGTTGCAGGGCGATCTGGTGGGCGCCGACGGCGGCGGCGCCGAAGCGGGCGGCGACGGCGGTCGCGGAGAGGAAGCTGGCCTGGAACGCCAGGCCCCGGATCAGCAGGTCCCGGCTGAGCACCAGTTGCTGGCGGATCACCCGGGGTTGGGGCCGCAGCGAGACCCGTTCGGCGACCAGCGCGGCGGCGAAGAGCCCACCGGCGATCGTCTGGGCGACCACGTTGGCGACCGCGGAACCGACCAGGCCGAGCCCGGCGGGGTAGACCAGCAGGGGGCAGAGCAGCGCGGACAGCAGATTGGGCCCGAGCACGAAGAACAACGGGCGGCGGGTGTCCTGCACGCCGCGCAGCCAGCCGTTGCCGGCGGCGGCGAGCAGCAGGCCCGGGGCGCCGAGGGCCGCGATCCGCAGCCACTGCGCGGCGGCGTCGGCCACGTCGCCACCACCGCCGGCGAGGGTACGTGCCAACGTGCCGCCGCCGAACTGCATGCCGATCGCGATCAGCAGTCCGACACCGAACGCCAACCAGGACGACTGGACGCCCTCGGCGACGGCGGCCGCCCGGTCGCCGGCGCCGAAGCGACGGGCCGAACGGCCGGTGGTGCCGTACGCGACGACGGTGCCGACCCAGGCGGTGAGCGTCATCACCGTGCCGGCGACGGCGAGCGCGGCGAGCGGCACCCGGCCGAGGTGACCGACCACGGCCGTGTCGACGAGGACGTACAGCGGCTCGGCGGCGAGCACCACGAGGGCCGGCAGGGCGAGACCGGCGATCCGGCGCGGCGAAGCCGATCGGGTGGCGGTGGTGGCGTGGCTCATCGCCGCCGATCCTGGCACGACCACCGTAAGGATCGCAATCCCGCCGACTGCTTACCCGGCGGCGGGCTCGACCAGCCTCGCCGTCGACCGACACCGCTGGCTGAGCGCTGTGGAGTTGATGTCGTGCACGAATCAGTCACCTGGAGCCGGATCGACCCGGCTCCAACGGCCGACCGCCGCGATGTCGCCGACCATTGCGCCCGACAGGCGTGCCAGGGCGCGTCCGGCAAACGTCCGGCCGCGCCCATCCGAGGGCCGGGGCCGTCAGGGCCGCCGCACGGGAACCTGCTCCGCAGACGACCGGCGTCGAAGTCACCGTCGAACAGGGGCAGGAACTACTGGCGGGTGTCCATCGACGTCTGCAGCGCGCGGCGGGCCTGCTCGCGGGCGTCGTCGGTGGTCTCGGGCTTGGGCTTGTTCGGCATGGTGGCGCTCCTTCCAGGGTGTGAGCCACCGGCACGCGGCGGCCCTCACGGGCGGTCGTGCTGAGCGCCCCACGGCGGTCCGGGGTTACCGGAGCAGCCGACTGGGCAGCGTGAGCCCGGGTCGGTCCGACCCTGGAGGGAGGCGGCGCGAGGTGTGGCACCACAGCCCACGACCTGCGCCGCAACGCGGCGCCGGCCATCTCCCAAATTATCGTTCAGGTCCACATGCTGCTCACGGTTCCCGCCATTTGGACAGCCCGCATCCCGACTCAGCGGGCCAGGAAGTGCCAGCCCAGCCACCACCAGAACCCGAACAGACCGATCCGGCCCACCGGCACCGGGCCGACCTCGTAGCGCATCACGTACGCGCAGACCTCGCCCAGGGTGGGGATGCGCGAACCCTCCCGCCGGGCCAGCCACTCGACCACCGCGAACAGGACCAGCGCGGTGAGGAAACCGCCGATCGCCAGCGCCCGCATCATCGCCGCACCAACCCCCAGAACGCGGCCAGCCAGGCGAACCAGGCCGCCGACCGGGTCAGGTGGTCCTCCAGAAGAGGATCGGCCAGGCGGGAGAAGGTGGGGAAGTCATCGCCGACCGCCAGCACGAAGGTGGCACCCTCGAAGACCCCGAAGACCACGACCGGCAGCGCCCACCAGGCCGCGCCGGCGCCCAGCCGACGCGGCGCCGGCCGCCGGGGCACCCGGCTGCTCAGACCGAGCCAGATCAGCACGCCTCCGGTGCCGAGGGTGTACAGATTCGCCTCGGTGGAGAACGACGCGAACCGACCGCCGACGAGCGACAGGCAGACGAGGACGGGGACGGAGACGGCGGGCCGATCCCAGGCGCGGGGGGCCTCCACGGTGAGGTCGTGCGGCTGCTCCATCCCGCAATTCTTCCCGCTATCACGGAGCGCGGGAAGACCGACACTCCCCGGAGCTGTCCCTGATCTTCCCCACCATCCGATCGGCCGGCGTCGACGCCAGGTCAGTCCTCGCAGCGGATCAGCGCGGCGTCCAGCTGGTCGCGGATCGACCCGATCACCTGCTCGGCGGTCCCCCGGCCGGTGAACCCGGCCGCGAACCGGTGGCCGCCACCGCCCAGCACGACCGCGACCCGGCTGACGTCCACCGCACCCTTGCTGCGCATCGACACCGCCCACTCGTCGGGCCTGACCTGCTTCAACACGCAGCTCACGTCCGCCTCGGCGGTGCACCGCACCGAGTCGATCAGCGCCTCCAGCACGTACGGCCGCTGGTCGTGTCGGGCCAGGTCGTCGAGTGTCGCGAAGGTCCACACCAGCCCCCGGCCGCCGGCCGCGGCCGGCTCCAGCCGAGCCCGACCGAGCACCTCACCGAAAAGACGAACCGCGCCGAAGGGCCGGGTGTCGAAGACCCGCCGGGAGATGTCACCGGGCGAGATACCGGTGGCCAGCAGCCGGGCGGCCAGGTGGTGTACGGCCGGGGTGGTCGCCTCGAACCGGAACGAACCGGTGTCCGTGGTCAGCGCCACGTACAGGCACTCGGCGATGGCCCGGTCCAGCGGTACGCCGAGCCGGGCCAACAGCTGCTCGGCCACCACCGACGTCGCCGCGGCGGCCGGGTCGACCAGGTTGACGGTTCCGAAGCCGTCGTTGGAGGCGTGGTGGTCCAGCACCAGCGCCGCGCCCGCGCTGGTCAACCGCCCGGCCAGCTCACCGAGGCGCGACTCGCTCGCCGCGTCGAAGCAGATCACCAGGTCCGGGGCCGGGTCGGCGTCGCTCGACGGGACCAGCAGCTCCAGTCCGGGCAGCCCCCGGAACGGCTCGGGCACCTCCGGCGGCCCGGGGAAGGTCGCCTGCAACGCGCCCACGCCGAGCCGCAGCAGCCCCAGACCGAAGCCGAGCATGCTGCCCAGCGCGTCACCGTCCGGGTTGACGTGGCAGATCAACAGCACCCGACCGGTCGGCGGAAGAGCCCGGATCAGCGCCTCGGCCGCGGCCCAGTCCGCCTCGGCGGGGCCGGCGCCGACCGTCGGGGCGAGCTGCGCGCCGGCGGTGCCGGTCACCGCGCTTCCCCACCCCGGGGAGTTTCCTTGACGTCGGTGGCCTCGTCGGCCTCGTCCGTCTCGTCGTCCTCGTCCTCGACCCGGTACGGCTGCGCCTCACCCGCGTACTCCGCCCGGGCGGCGAGCCGCTGCACCTCGGCGTCGGCGTTGCGGGCCGCGGCCAGCAGGTCGTCGATGTGCTTGACCTGATCCTGCACATCGTCCAGGACGAAGGTGAGGGTCGGCGAGTGCCGCAGCCCGAGGGCCTTGCCGACGGTGCTGCGCAGCAGCCCCTTGGCGCTCTCCAGGGCCGCCGCGGTGTCCGCCTGGGCCACCGCGTCACCGAGCACCGTGTAGAAGACCGTCGCGTCCCGCAGATCGGCGGTGATCCGGGCGTCGGTGATAGTGATCATGCCGAGCCGCGGGTCCTTGATCTGGCTCCGCACCACCGACGCGACCAGCTCACGCACCCGTTCCGCGTGCCGGCGTACCTTGGCCGGATCAGACATCTCGCCACCTCCACGGCGTCCTGCTCCCGGCCGCCCGGCGACCGGATAGGCCGCCGGCCGACCGGCCAACAACTCGAACATTACCTTCGCGGCCGGACCGGTCGCCCGGCACAGCCGGCAGCCCGGTCAGTCGTCGTCCACGCCGTACAGCCGGCGCCGCACGGACAGCAACTCGACCTCGGGGCGAGCCGCCACCAGCCGCTCGCACGAGTCGAGCACCTCGCGGACGTGCGCCGCCTCGGCGGCCACCACGGCCACCGCTATCTGCGCTCGACCGTGCAGGTCGAGCGCACCCACCTCGGCGGCCGACACCTCGAAGCGGCGCAGTGCCGCCACGATCGGCCGTACATATGATCTCTTGGCTTTGAGCGACCGGGAGTCGCCCGGCAGCAGCAGGTCGAAGACCGCGGTTCCGGTGAACATCGCCCCGGACGATACCGCCACCCCGCCCCGCATGATCAAGGGGTTTACGCCGGTCGGCGCAAACCCCTTGATCAGCGTGTCACCGCCGGATCAGGCGCGAACCTTCTCCCGCATCTCGAACGTCTCGATGACGTCGCCGACCTGGACGTTGTTGTAACCACCCAGGGTCAGACCACACTCGAAGCCCTCGCGGACCTCCGTGGCGTCGTCCTTGAAACGCTTGAGCGAGGTGATCGTGAGGTTGTCCGCCACGACCGTCCCGTCCCGAAGCAGGCGAGCCTTCGCGTTGCGCCGGATGATGCCCGACCGGACGATACAACCGGAGATGTTGCCGATCTTGGACGAGCGGAAGACGTCGCGGATCTCCGCGCTGCCCAGCTCGACCTCCTCGTACTCCGGCTTGAGTAGGCCCTTGAGCGCCGCCTCGATCTCCTCGATGGCCTGGTAGATGACGGTGTAGTACCGGATCTCCACGCCCTCGCGGTCGGCCATCTCACGGACCTTGTTCGAGGCCCGCACGTTGAAGCCGATGATCGTGACCGGCTCGGACGAGGCGCTCGCGAGCATGACGTTGCTCTCGGTGATCGCGCCGACGCCCCGGTCGAGGACCTTGAGCTGGACCTCCTCGGGAATGTCGAGGTTGAACAGCGCGTCCTCCAGGGCCTCCACCGAACCGGAGACATCGCCCTTGAGGATGAGGTTGAGCGACGTCTTCTCGCCCTCCTTGAGCTGCTCCATGAGCGTCTCGAGGGTGGCCCGACCACGGGAGTTGGCGAATGCCGCCGCCCGCCGCCGTGCCTGGCGCTGCTCGGCGATCTGCCGCACCGTGCGGTCGTCCGCCGCGGCGAGGAACGTGTCACCCGCGCCGGGCGGCGCGGTCAGACCCAGGACCATGACCGGACGCGCCGGCCCAGCCTCGGCGACCTGGTTGCCGTTCTCGTCGAGCATCGCCCGAACCCGGCCGTGCGCCCCACCGGCGACGATCGAGTCGCCCGCCCGCAGGGTGCCCTTCTGCACCAGCACCGTGGCCACCGCACCGCGACCCTTGTCCAGGTGCGCCTCGATGGCCACACCCTGCGCCGGCCCGTCGATCGGAGCGGTCAGCTCCAGCGACGCGTCGGCGGTCAGCAGGACAGCCTCGAGGAGTTCCTCGATGCCGATGCCCGGCTTCGCGGCCACGTTGACGAACATGGTGTCGCCGCCGTACTCCTCGGCGACCAGGCCGTACTCGGTCAGCTGCTGGCGGACCTTGTCCGGGTTGGCCTCCGGCTTGTCGACCTTGTTGACCGCCACCACGATCGGCACGTCGGCCGCCTTGGCGTGGTTCAACGCCTCGATGGTCTGCGGCATCACGCCGTCGTCGGCCGCGACCACCAGGATCACGATGTCCGTCACCTGGGCACCACGAGCACGCATGGCGGTGAACGCCTCGTGACCCGGGGTGTCGATGAAGGTCACCGCGCGGTCCACACCCTCGTGCGGAACGTGCACCTGGTAGGCACCGATGTGCTGGGTGATGCCACCCGCCTCACCGGCCACGACGTTCGCCTTACGGATCGCGTCGAGCAGCTTGGTCTTACCGTGGTCGACGTGACCCATGACGGTCACGACCGGCGCACGGCTGACCAGACGCTCCTCGGCCACCTCCGCGTCGAGGTCGATGTTGAACTGCGCGAGCAGCTCGCGGTCCTCGTCCTCCGGGCTGACGATCTGCACCTCGAAGCCGAGGTGCTCACCCAGCAGCTGCAGGGTCTCGTCAGAGCAGGACTGGGTCGCGGTGACCATCTCGCCCAGGTTGAACATCTCCTGGACCAGCGAACCCGGGTTGGCGTTGATCTTGTCGGCGAAGTCCGACAGAGACGCACCACGGGACAGCCGGACGACCTGACCCTGACCCCGGGGAGCACCCGAGCTCATGGTCGGAGCCGACAGGTTGTCGAACTCCTGTCTGCGCTGCTTCTTGGACTTGCGACCACGCGTCGGCCGGCCACCCGGACGCCCGAAGGCACCCGCGGCGCCGCCGCCACGGCCACGACCACCGGCACCCGGACGACCGCCGCCGCCAGCCGGGGCACCCGGACGGAAACCGCCGCCGGGAGCACCGCCACCGCCGCCGGGACCGCCACGGTAGCCACCGCCACCGCCGGCACCCGCGCCGCCACCGGGGCCGCCGCGGTAACCGCCACCACCACCGGCGCCGCCGCCGGGACCACCACGGAAGCCACCGCCGCCGCCACCGGGACGACCTGCGCCGCCACCGGGACGACCGGCGCCACCGGGACCGGGGCGACCGGCAGCCGGACGCTGGCTCGGCATGGACGCCGGGCTGGGCCGCGGCGGCAGGGAGTTCGAGTTCGAGTTCGGGCTTGGCGGCCGCGGCGGAATGCCCGCCGGGCTGTTGGGCCGGGAGCCACCCGCGCCGGCCGCCGGGGGCCGCTGCTGCTGGCCACCCTGGATGCCGAACGGGTTGTTACCGGCACCGCGCGCCGGCGGGCGACCGCCCGGCCGGGCACCCGGACCGGGAGCCGGCGTGCTCGGACGAGCGGCCGGTGAACCGGGACGGGGGGGCATCGCGGCGGGACCCGGCCGAGGGCCGGGACGGTTGCCGTCGGCCGGAGGCTCCCGGCGGACGGGGTTGTCCCGCTGCTGCTGGCGGGCGGCCTGCGCGGCCTTGACCGCGGCCTCCTGCTCAGCCTTCAGCGCGGCGGCACGCGCCTCCGCGGCCGCCACCTCGATGTCGTGGGCA
The DNA here is from genome assembly GCF_029626045.1 of Micromonospora sp. WMMD710. Classification (NCBI taxonomy): domain Bacteria; kingdom Bacillati; phylum Actinomycetota; class Actinomycetes; order Micromonosporales; family Micromonosporaceae; genus Micromonospora; species Micromonospora sp. WMMD710. The sequence goes on from NZ_JARUBD010000001.1 coordinate 3,600,682, forward strand.
CTCGCCGGCTTGGCGACCGGAGCCGCGGGCTGCGGCGCACCGGGCACCGGGCCCTTCGGCTTCGGACCGGGTGCCGGCGCGGCCGGCCGCCGAGGCGGCATCGGCTTGGCCGAGATCCGGGGCGCGCCCGGGGCCGGAGAGGGCGTCGGGGTCGGGGTTGAAGCCGGCGCCGACGCGGGCGCCGACGGGGCGGCCGGCGCCGGAGCACCGGCGGACGCGACGAATGCGTTACGCAGCCGTCGGGCGACGGGCGCCTCGACGGTGCTGGACGCGGACTTCACGAACTCGCCCATTTCCTTCAACTTGGCGAGAACGGTCTTACTCTCGACCCCGAGCTCTTTTGCAAGCTCGTGTACGCGGGCCTTGCCTGCCACTGCACTCCTCACTCCGAGGTCGTGCGGGCAGCACCCGCAGCGACCTCACTCGTGCACTTGAAGCCTGGTCATTTCAGGGACTTCATCGTGTGCTCATGTCGGTCGTCCTACCTTGCTAGCGACCCTCGCCCGGTCGGGCTGACCGGACGTAGTGGTTGGCGCATCGACGTGCTCCGCCAGCACACCGTGATCGAGGACCTCGGTGATGCGCAGCGCACGCCCGAAGGCGCGGCGCCGCACCGCCAGCGCGAAGCAGGCCGGATCCGGGTGCATGTTCGCTCCCCGACCCGGCAGCCTGCGGTGCGGATCAGGCCGGAGGCTGTAACCAGCCTCGTCCCCGATCGCGACGATCCGCAGCAATTCGCTGGCCGGCGCACGTTTCCGGCAACCCACACAGGTGCGCTCCGGCTGCGCGCGTCGTACCACTGGAGGAAGTCTACCCCTAGCTGCCCGAGATCGCTCCGCCCGGCTCGGTCACGTGATCAGCTGCGCCGCGCGCGGCCGGCGCGGTCTGCTCCGCGTCGGAGCGGATGTCGATCCGCCAACCGGTCAGACGAGCCGCGAGACGGGCATTCTGCCCCTCCCGGCCGATGGCGAGGGAGAGCTGGAAATCCGGAACGGTCACCCGGGCGGCACGGCCGGCCAGGTCCACCACCTCGACCCGCAGCGCCTTGGCCGGCGACAACGCGTTGCCGACGAAGGCGGCCGGGTCGTCCGACCAGTCGATGATGTCGATCTTCTCGCCGTGCAGCTCGCTCATCACGGCACGCACCCGCTGGCCCATCGGGCCGATGCAGGCGCCCTTGGCGTTCACTCCGGGGGTGGTGGAGCGGACGGCGATCTTCGTACGGTGACCTGCCTCACGGGCGATCGCGCCGATCTCCACCGTGCCGTCGGCGATCTCCGGGACCTCCAGCGCGAACAGCTTCTTGACCAGCGCCGGGTGCGACCGGGACAGGGTGATCTGCGGCCCGCGCATGCCCTTGGCCACGTGCACCACGACGCAGCGGATCCGCTCGCCGTGCGCGTACCGCTCGCCGGGCACCTGCTCGGACTGCGGCAGCACGCCCTCCAGCTTGCCCAGGTCGACGCTGACGATGCCCTTCTCGGAGCGCGCCTCGTGCGCCTGCACCACACCGGTGACGAGGTCACCGTCGCGGCCCACGTACTCGCCGAAGTGCACCTCGTCGGTGGCCTCCCGCAGCCGCTGGAGGATCACCTGCTTGGCGGTCATGGCGGCGATCCGGCCGAAGTCGTGCGGAGTGTCGTCCCACTCCCGCACCAGACTGCCGTCGGAGTCCATCTCCTGCGCGTACACCAGGGCGGCGCCCGACTTGCGGTCGATCTCCACCCGGGCGTGCGGCTCGGCACCATCGGTGTGCCGGTAGGCGGTCAGCAACGCGGTCTCGATCGCCGCGAGAATCGTGTCGAACGGGATCTCCCGCTCGCGCTCGAGTGCGCGCAGCGCCGCGAGGTCGATGTTCACCTCTCCTCGTCCTCCACATCATCTTCGTCGTCGATGTCGTCTGAATCGTCGAACTCGTCGGTGTCGTCCGCGTCGTCCAGCTCGTCCGGCTCACCCAGCTCGGCGAGGCGGGTGAACTCGACCTGCACCCGGCCCGGGCCCAGCTGGGCGTACGCCCACGAGGTGCGGCCGTCGTCGGTCTCCAGCTGCACGCCGTCGTCGCCGGCACCGACCACCCGGCCGGTGAGCTGACGGTCGCCGGCGGGCTGCTCGCCGCGCTGGCCGGGCAGCGCGGCCGCTCCCCGGACGGTGACCTTGACCAGCCGGCCCACGTTGCGCCGCCAGTGCCGGGGCAGGGTGAGCGGCCGATCCACGCCGGGCGAGCTGACCTCGAGCTGGTACTCCCCGGCGACGATGTCGCCGTCGGCCTCCTCGGCCGCGTCCAGTGCGGTCGAGACCGCGCGGGAGACGTCGGCGACGGCGTCCAGGTCGATCCCGCCGTCGGCGTCCACGATCACCCGCACCACGTGCCGGCGACCGGCCCGGGAGACGGACAGGTCCTCCAGGTCGTAGCCGGCGCCGTTGACCACCGGCTCGATCACGGTCCGCAACCGGGTACGCCGCGCCGCGAGATCACCGCCGCGGGGGCCGCCCTCGCGCGGCCCGCGGGGGCCTGCGCCATCGCGGGGTCGACCCGTCGACCTGGTGGCACGGCCACGCTGCGTCATCTCCGCACCCTTTCCCTGGTCGACCGGGACGGTCGTCCCGACATGCCGGCACGCCACCGGAGCGGACGCGCCGGTGGCTGCGCAGAGCGTAACGCGCCGGCCGGGTGGTGGACCGGGCGGCGCACCGACGCCGGTGGCCCCCACGGCGGCGCGGATGGTGTTGACTTGCCCGGTGGGGATCGGCAGAACGACACAGCGCGACGAATCATCCGGACAATCCCGGCGAAAGCTCCTGCGTGCCGGGGCGCTGCTCGCGCTCGGCGGCGCGGTGGCACCGCTGACCGGCTGTGATCTTTTCGACCGCGACGACGAGCCGGCACCGCCACCCGACCCGCTGCGGCCGATGGTGGACGAGGCCCTCGGGCTGGCCGAGGCGCACCGGGCGAGCGCGACCGCGCATCCCGACCTGGCCGACCGCCTCGGCCCGATCGTCGAGGCGCACACCGCGCACGCCACCGAACTCGCCCGGGTGATCGGTGTCGCGCTGCCCTCGGCACCGGCCGCCGCGCCGACCAGCACCCCGGCGGCCGACCCGGCCGGCGCACTGGCCGCCCTGCGGGCGCTGGAGAAGGCCGGCCAGCGGACCGCCACCGCCGCCTGCGCGGCGGCACCGGCGGAACGGGCGGCGCTGCTCGGTTCGATCGCCGCCGCGCGGGCCACCCACCAGGAGGCACTGAAGTGAAGCAGCCGTCCGCGGCGGAGGCGCTCGCCGCCGCCCTGTCCGCCGAGTACGCGGCCATCTACGCCTACGGGCGGATCGGCGTACGCCTCACCGGGGCGGCCCGGGACACCGCGCGCCAGGCGGAGGCCGCACACCGACGCCGACGCGACGCGCTGGTGGTGCAGCTCAGCACCAGCGGTGGCACCGTCCCGCCGGATCGCGCCGGGTACGCGCTGCCGTTTCCGGTGACCGACCGGGCGAGCGCGCTGCGGCTCGCCGTCGAGGTGGAGGAACGCACCGCCGCGCACTGGCGGGCCGCGTTGGCGTCGACCACGGGCGCCGACCGGGACCAGGCGCTGGCCGCCCTGGTCGAGTACGCCGTACGGGCCACCCGGTGGCGCAAGACCGCCGGGTTGACCCCGCCGACTGTCGCATTTCCCGGCCGTCCGACCTGAACCGGTCTGCTCCGGTTGCGGTGCGCATACCAGGTATGCATACTCCGTTGCCATGTCCATCCGTCACGGGCTGCTCGCCCTGCTCGAACGCGGCCAGATGTACGGCTACCAGCTGCGCGCCGCGTTCGAGGAGTCGACCGGCTCGACCTGGCCGCTGAACATCGGGCAGGTCTACACCACGCTGTCCCGGCTGGAACGCGACGGTCTGGTGCGCCCACTGCCGGAAAGCGAGGCCGGGCAACGCCCGTACGAGATCACCGACGCCGGCCGGGCGGACCTGGCGCTGTGGTTCGCCACCCCGATCAGCCGTACCGACCGCCCCCGCGACGAGCTGGCGATCAAGCTGGCGCTCGCGCTGACCACGCCCGGGGTGGACGTCCGCTCGGTGGTACAGGCGCAGCGCAGCGCGACGATGCGGGCGTTGCAGGAGTTGACCCGGTTGAAGTACGGCAGCGACCGGCCGGAGGATCTGCCCTGGCGGCTGGTCCTGGACTCGATGGTGTTCCAGGCCGAGGCCGAGGTCCGCTGGCTGGACCACTGCGAGACCAGTCTGGTCCGCCACCGGCCCGGCGTCCCGCCGCCGCCCCCGTCCCGGCCGGGTGACGCGCCCGACGCGGCGCGGTGGGCCGATGAGGAGGCGCGACGGTGAGCGGATCGGACGACGCGGTGCTGGAGCTACGCGCCCTCCAGCGCACCCACGGGGCCGGTCCGGCCGCCGTGCACGCCCTGCGCGGTGTCAGCCTCGTCGTCCGACCCGGTGAGCTGGTCGCCGTGATGGGTCCGTCCGGCTCCGGCAAGTCGACGCTGCTGGCTCTCGCCGGCGGCCTGGACCGTCCGACCGACGGCGAGGTCCTCATCGAGGGACAGCCGCTGGGTGCGTTGGACCGCCGCGGGCTGGCCCAGCTGCGCCGCCGCCGGATCGGCTACATCTTCCAGCAGCTCAACCTGCTGGGCAGCCTGAGCGCCGCGGAGAACGTCGCGCTTCCGCTGGAACTCGACGGCACCGGTGGCCGCCGGGCCCGCGCGCTGGCCATGGCCGCGCTCACCGAGGTGGGCCTGCCGACGCTGGGTGACCGCTTTCCCGACCAGCTCTCCGGCGGTCAGCAGCAGCGGGTGGCCATCGCCCGCGCGCTGGTGGGCGAACGTCGGCTGGTGCTCGCCGACGAGCCGACCGGGGCGTTGGACTCGCAGACCGGTGAGGCGGTGCTGCACCTGCTGCGCCGCCGCATCGACGGGGGCGCCGCCGGTGTGCTGGTCACCCACGAGGCACGGCACGCCGGCTGGGCCGACCGGGTGGTGTTCCTACGCGACGGGGTGCTGGTCGACACGACGGCCCCGTTGGGCAGCGTCGAGCAGTTGCTGTCCGGCAGCGACCGGTGACCATCCGCCGTACGCTGCGGGCCCCCGGCCGGGCCGCCGTGCCGGCGACACGGCCGGTCGCCCCGCCGGTCCGGACCGGCCGGCGGCGGTTCGCCGAGTTGACCGGCTCCTGGCGAGCGGCACTGCGGATCGCCCGGAGGGAGTCCCGCCGCACCCGCCGCCGGACCGCCCTGGTGCTCGCGATGATCGCCCTGCCGGTGCTGGTGCTGGCCTTTCTGGCGGCGAGCTACGACATGGCCGAGCTGACCCCTCAGGAGCGGATCGATCGACGGCTCGGCGTGGCCGACGCGGAGCTGCGCTGGGTCTCCCAGAGCCCGGTCGTGCAGGACGAGTGGGGCGAGGGCTGGTACGCCCCCGACGGCGAGCACCTACCCGCCGGTCCGGCCACCGTCAGCTGGGTCGCCGCACTGCTTCCCCCGGGCAGCCGGGTCACCGAGGTACGCGCCCGGATCCCGCTGACCGTGCGGGGCCCGGACCGCGACGAAAAGGTGAACGGACGGGTCCTGGACCTCACCGACCCCCTGGCCCGAGGGGTGGCGCGGTTCCGGGCCGGCCGGGCGCCGCAGCAGCCCGGTGAGGTGGCGGTGAGCCCGATCGCGCTGCGCCGCCTGGGCCTGCGCCTCGGGCACACGCTGACCACGGCCGACGGGAGCAGGGCGTACACCGTGGTGCGGGTGGTCGAATTCCCCGACGATCTCGGGCCGATGGTGGCGCTGCACCCGGGAGCCGTGCCGCGCACCGGTCCGGAACCGGAGAGCCGGTGGCTGGTGGACGTGCCCGGCACCGTCGACGCCGCGCTGGTCGCCCGGCTCAACGAGCAGGGGGTGCTGCTCACGCCTCGGCACCCGACGGGCGCTGCGCCCACGCCGGACTCCGGGTGGTTCAGATCGATCGGTCCGGGCGACAGCAACGACCTGAGCACCAGCGTGTTGATCGCCGGCCTCGGCCTGCTGGAGGTCGTTCTCCTGGTCGGACCTGCGTTCGCGGTCGGCGTCCGCCGGCGACGCCGGGACCTCGCGCTGGTCGCGGTGGCCGGCGGGGACGCCGCCCAGCTGCGCCGGGTCGTGCTCGCCGACGGCGTGGTGCTGGGTGTGTTGGGCGCCGCCGTCGGCCTGGTCCTCGGCGTCGCCGCGGCGTTCGCCGCGCGTCCGCTGGTGGAGCAGTACGTCTTCGGCGCCCGCTTCGGGGGGTACCGCTGCTGGCCGGCGGCTCTGGTGGTGCTCGGCGGGGTCGCGGTGCTGACCGGGGTCCTCGCCGCGCTGGCGCCGGCCTGGACCGTCGCCCGGCAGGACGTCGGCGCCGGGCTCGCCGGGCGCCGGACGCCGCCCACCTCCCGGGGCCGGTGGCTGGCCGTCGGGTTGACCCTGGTGGCCGGCGGGGCGGCGCTGGCCGCGTTCGGTGCCGCCCGGACCACACCGGCGGTGATCCTCACCGGCCTCATCCTCGGCGAACTCGGTCTGGTGTGCTGCACGCCCACGCTGATCGGCGTGCTCGCCCGACTCGGGCGCGTGTTGCCGCTCGCACCCCGGATCGCGCTGCGCGACGCCAGCCGTAACCGGGCCGCCGCCGCGCCGGCCATCTGCGCCGTGATGGCCGCCGTGGCGAGCAGCGTCGCGCTCGGCGGCTACCTGGCCAGCGACGGCGCCCGCGACCAGCGCGCCTACCAGCCGATGCTGCCGACCGGCCACGTGCTGGTCAGCCCGAACGATCCGGCCCGGGTGCCCACACTGGACCAGGTCACCGGCGCGGCCCGGGAACACCTGGGCACCGACCGGGTCGTGCCGGTGCACGCGGCGGTCTGCGCGCCGCGCGGCGGCTACTGCGACGTCTCGGCGGTACTCCCGAGCGAGCGGGCCTGCCCGTGGCAGGCCGGCGACACCCTCTCCGCGGCGCAGCGCCGCCAGGCCCGGGCCGACCCACGCTGCCAGCTCCACGAGCCGGCCTACTACGGCGCCTACCTGGAGCCTCTCGTCGACGACGGGACGGCACTGCCGCTGCTCACCGACGCGGACCCGGCCACGACGGCCGCCGCGACGGCGGTGCTGCGCGACGGCGGCGTGGTGGTGACCGACCCGCGCTACCTGCACAACGGCCTGGTGACCGTGCAGGTGAGAAAGATGGACGCCGGGCCGGAACAATCGATCGCCGCCGTCGACCTGCCCGGGTACGCGCTGCCCGTGGCGGTCGGGCAGTCCCGCCTGCTGCTGTCCGCCGCCGCGGGCCAACGACTCGACCTGAGCTCGTCGCCGGCCGGCTGGGTGATCGGCACGTCGACGCCGCCGGACGGGGACCGGCAGGACCGGTTCACCGCCGCCCTGCGGCCCTTCGGGACGATCTACGTCACCGTGGAGAACGGTGGCGCTCCCAGTGACCTCTCGCCGCTGCTCCTGCTGCTCGCGGCGGCGGCGGGGCTGATCACGGTGGGTGCGTCCGGGATAGCCACCGCGCTCGCCGCCGCCGAGGGGCGCGCCGAGTTGACCACCCTCGCGGCCGTGGGCGCGGCACCGATGGTCCGCCGCCTGTTGGCGATCTGTCAGGCCGGGGTCATCTCCGGCCTGGGCTCGGTGCTCGGCATCGTGGCCGGGCTGGGCACCGCCGCGATCGTGCTGTTCTCGGTAAACCGCCAGTACGCCACGGCCTGGCCGATCCAGCTGCCGTACCCGTACCTGGTGCCGTGGCCGGTGCTCGGTGTCCTGGTGCTGGTGCCCCTGGTGGCGATGCTCGGCGCGGGCCTGTTCACCCGCGCCCGGCTGCCGATCGAACGGCGCCTGGACTGAGGCTCGTGGTCGTGCGCCGGGGCCGGATCGCCTGATCGGTGGCAGCTCAGCACCTCGACACGCCGCACCGCACGCTGAGCCCCACCGATCGGCGCGACGATCACGAGTCAACCCTGTCCGGGGGGTGCCGTCCGGGCCCGGCGACCGGCAGACTGATCCGCGTGTCAGCGCTCGCGAACCTCACCCGCCGCGTCGGTCACCACCGTTGGTTCGGTGCCGCCGCCCGCCTGCTCGTCCCCGCCGATCGGGTGGTCGGCCGGCTGACCCGGGGCCGGGTCGTCGCGCTCGGCCTGATGCCGTCTCTGCTGATCACCACGGTGGGCCGCCGCTCCGGCAAGCCGCGTAGCAATCCCCTGCTCTACGTACGGGACGGCGACGCGTACGTGGTGATCGGCTCGAACTGGGGGCAGACCCACCATCCGGGCTGGGCGATGAACCTGCTCGCCGAGCCGGCCGCCGAGGTGGCCGTGAAGGGCCAACGGTTCCCGGTGCGGGCCGAGCCGGCCACCGGCGCCGAACGGGACCGGCTGTGGCAGCTCCTGGTCACCGAGTGGCCGGCGTACCGCACGTACGTGCAGCGGGCCGGCGGGCGGGAGATCCGCATCTTCCGCCTGGTGCCGACCGGGCGCGGCGAGCCGTCCGGCCCGCCGCCGGCTGGCTAGGCTGACGGTCGGCAGTGAGGCGGAGGCGGACCGTGAGCGCGAGGAGTGAGCCGGGCCTGCGAGCCCCGCAGTCGCGAACAAAGGCGGACCCGTGAGCGCGAGGAGTGAGCCGGGCCTGCGAGCCCCGCAGTCGCGAACAAAGGCGGACCCGTGAGCGCGAGCAGCGGACAGGCCGGTGTCGGTCGGGGCCTCGACGATCGACGGTGGACGGTGGCGGAGCGGGTGGCCGAGGCCATCGGGCGACGGTTTCCCGCCGATGTGCTCGCGGTCGCGGTGCACGGTCCCCTGGCGCACGGCGACGATGACGGTGGTGGGGACAGCGAGGTGGGCATGCTGGTGGTGACCTACCGGCCCGGCACCGGTCCCCCGTTGGCGACCCGCCGGGTGGACGGGGTGCTCGTCGATCTGACCGTGGCCGCCGCCGAGGACTATCTCGCGCAGGCCCGGGTGCTCTCCTCGCTCTGGCCGCTCACCGCCGACCGGTACGTCACGACCCGGGCGTTGCACGACCCGACGGGTTGGCTGCGGACGCTGCGCGACGAGCATCTCGGGCGGTTGGCCCGGGCTCGGCCGGCGGAGTTCAGCAGCGCGGCCCGGCAGGCGTGGTATCGGGGCAGCGCGGCGCACGCCCGGGCCGCCCGGCTGGCCGAGTGGTACGAGACCGACCAGGCGTTGCTGATGCTCGGCGAGGCACGGTTGGCGGCGGCGACGGTGACCGGCCTGCTGAGTCGCACCTATTTCCGTGATCCCGGCGACGCCGTGCGGCGCACCGGTCTGGCCGGGGCGGACATGACCGAGGTGGGTGCGGTGCTGGGCCGGCAGGCCGACGAGCTGACCGCCCGCGGCCGGCCGGTGGACGGCACGGTCGACGAGTTGCTCACCGGCTGAGGCGGGTCACAGCCCGCCCTGCACCCCGATCAGCATGCCGATCAGGTAGGTGGCGCCGGCCGCCGCGGCGCCCAGCACCAGCTGGCGTAGGCCGCTGGTCCACCAGGGCCGGCTGGTGAAGCGGGCCACCACCGCCCCGGCGGCGAACAGTCCGAGGCCGCCGACGGCGAGCGCCAGCCACAGCTGGGTGGCACCGAACAGGTACGTCAGCAGCGGCACCAGCGCTCCCGCCGAGAAGAACAGGAACGACGAGATCGCCGCGGCCCACGGGCTGGGCTGGTCGTCGGGGTCGACGCCCAACTCCTCGCGGACGTGTACCCGCAGGGCCTCCTCCGGGTCGCGGCGCACCGCTTCCGCGACCTGGGTGGCCAGGTCCCGGGGCAGGCCACGGGCCACCCAGGCGTCGGCCAACTCGCGGGCCTCCGCCTCGGGGTGCCGCTCCAGCTCGCGCCGTTCCTTGGCGACCTCGGCGGCGACCTGTTCGTTGGCGGAGCGGACGCTGGTGTACTCGCCGAGGCCCATCGAGATCGCCCCGGCGACCAGGCCGGCGGAGCCGGTCAGCACGATGCTGCGCGGCGACACACCGCCGCCTCCGACGCCGGCGATCAGGGCGATGTTGGTGACCAGGCCGTCCATGGCGCCGAAGACGGCCGGGCGCAGCCAGCCACCGGAGACGTCGGCGTGGTGCGCCTCACGCAGCGCGGCAGGGGCGTCGGTCACGGCAGGGTCAGGATCTCGTGGCCGTTGTCGGTCACCACGATGGTGTGTTCGAACTGGGCCGTCCACTTCCGGTCCTTCGTGACGACGGTCCACCCGTCGTCCCACATGTCGTACTGGTAGGTGCCGAGCGTGATCATCGGTTCGATGGTGAAGGTCATCCCCGGCTCCATGACGTCGGTGGGTCGGGGGCTGTCGTAGTGCGGCACGTAGAGCCCGCTGTGGAAGGACTCGCCGATGCCGTGGCCGGTGAAGTCGCGGACCACGCCGTAGCCGAACCGCTTGGCGTACGACTCGATGACCCGGCCCACGACGTTGATCTGGCGGCCCGGGGCGACGGCGCGGATACCGCGCATCATCGCCTCGTGGGTCCGCTCGACCAGCAGTCGGGCCTCCTCGCTGACCTCGCCGACGCAGAAGGTGGCGTCGGTGTCACCGTGCACCCCACCGATGTACGCGGTGACGTCGACGTTGATGATGTCGCCGTCCTGGATGACCGTGGAGTCCGGGATGCCGTGGCAGACGACCTCGTTGAGGCTGGTGCAGCAGGATTTGGGGAAGCCCCGGTAGCCGAGCGTCGACGGGTACGCGCCGTGGTCGCAGAGGAACTCGTGCACCACCTTGTCGATCTCGTCGGTGGTCACGCCGGGCTTGCAGTGCTCGCCGGCGAGCTGGGTCGCCTGGGCGGCCAACCGGCTGGCGATCCGCATCTTCTCGATGGTCTCCGGCGTCTGCACGTGGGAGCCACGCCACTCCTGCGGGCCCTTCTTACCCACGTACTCCGGTCGGGCGATGTGGGACGGCACCGGTCGCAGCGGGGAGAGCGCGCCTGGTGTCAGCGGCGGACGGACGGTCATGGCGCAAGCCTATCGCCGGAGCCGCCGGTGACCCACGCCACGGCCGCCCCGGAGGGGTTGTTGCCCCGCCAGGTCGGCTGTGCCATGGTGTCTGCGTGGATCAAGGGGGAGCACCACCCGTCTTCTCCGCCAGCGCGGAGATCGACGGTGACCACCTCCACGTCGTGGTGTCCGGCGAGGTCGACATGGCGACCGCCGACACCATGCTCCAGACCGCGCTGCGCGAGCCCGCCGAGCAGATCACGCTGGACCTGAGCGCGGTCACCTTCTTCGATTCGGCCGCCATCCATGCCCTGGTCCGGCTCGCCCAGCAGTTCCCCGGCACGCTCACGGTGCTGCCGTCGCGGCAGGTCCGTCGGGTGTTGGAGATCTCCGGCCTGGGCGAGCAGAGCTGGCTCAGGCCGACCTAGCCGACCCGGCCGTCACCGGGCGCGGGGTCAGCCCTGCAACTCCCGGCGCAGCGTCACCTCGGTGCCCTCATCGGTACGCCGCACCGACAGGTCCCCCAGTGCCTTGATCAGGGACAGGCCGCGCCCCCGGAACCCGGAGCCGGTCGACTCCCGCCACCGCCCGCTGTCACGCACCGTGGCGGTGACGGTGCGGTCCTCGATGGCCACCTCCACGGTGATCGTCGCCTCGGCGGGCTGCACGGGGTGCTCGATGGCGTTGGCGGCGGCCTCGGAGACGGCGACGATCAGGTCGAACAGGTCGGTCTCGCCGACGGAGTGCGCGACGAGGAAGTCCTCCAGGCGTTTGCGCAGCACGCTCAGCCGCGTCGGGTCCGCCGGCAGTCGCAACGCGAAGCGGTTCAGCTCGGCGGCCTCCAGGCCGAGCACCGCCACGTCGTCGCGGCGTCGCTGCCCGACGACCCGCTCGACCACCGCGTCGATCAGGTCCACCACGTGCTCGCCCGAGGTGGCGGCGTCGGCGCGGAGCTGCGCCAGCGCGGTGTCGATGCCGAGTTTGCGGTCCTCGATGAGGCCGTCGGTGTAGAGCAGCAACCGGTCGCCGGCGTGCAGCTCCCCGTCGACCACCTGGTAGGTCGTGTCGGGGATGACGCCGACCGGCGGGCCGAGCGCGCGGTCGTGCAGGAACGCCACGTCGCCTCCTCTGATCAGCAGCGGGGAGGGGTGACCGGCGCTGGCGTACCGCAGCCGGCCGGTGCGCGGGTTGAACAGCAGGCAGACCACGGTCGCGAAGGAACGGCCCTCGGTGGAGCCGACCAGCCGGTTGAGCCGGGTCAGCGACTCGGCCGGGTCGAAGCCCTCCAGTACGTACGCCCGCAGCGCGTTGCGCAGTTGCCCCATCGCGGCCGCGGCCCGGACGCCCTTGCCGACCACGTCGCCGATGACGAGCACCAGCTCATCGCCGTCCAGCGCGATCACGTCGTACCAGTCGCCGCCGACCTCGACGTCGGCGCTGCCGGGCAGGTAACGGCTGGCCACGACCGCGCCGGGCAGTTGGGGCAGCGTTCGGGGCAGCAGGCTGTGCTGCAGGGTGGTGGCGATGCGGTGTTCGGCTTCGTAGAGCTGGGCGTTCTCCAGTCGCACCCCGACCAGCCGGGCCAGTTGGGTGAGCGCGGCGTCGTCGGTCTGGGCGTCGTCGCCGGCCGCCCGCCAGACCCGCAGCTCGCCGAGCTGCTCGCCGGTGGTGCCGTTCAGCTCGGCCACGAAGGACGGGTCGGTGGCGGTGGTGCCGCCGGCGTCCGCCTCGGCGCGGGCGTCGCCCGTCGTGATGGCCACCCGGGCCGCCTCGGCGAGGCTGAGCGCGTGCCGGGCCGCGACCTGGAGCACGTCGGCGGTGGATCGGGCGGTGTTCACCGCGACCGCCGCGTCGGCCAGCGCCCGGAGCCGGCGGATGATCTGCCCGCGCAGCTGGCCCAGCTCCACGTTGGCGCGCACCCGGGCGATCAGCTCCTGCCCGGAGAACGGCTTGGTGAGGTAGTCGTCCGCGCCGGCGGAGAGACCGGCGACGGCCTCCGCGGAGCCGGCGCGGGCGGAGAGCAGCACGATCGGCACATGCCGGGTACGCGGGTCGGCGCGCAGGGCGCCGACCAGCCCGAACCCGTCCAGCCGGGGCATCATCACGTCGGTGAGAACCAGGTCGAACGCGCCCTCCTGGGCGAGTGGCAGGGCCGCCAGCCCGTCGCTGGCGGTGACCACCTCCCAGGTCGGGGAGAGCAGGCGGGTGACGTGCTCGCGCAGGTCCACGTTGTCGTCGACCACGAGGATCCGACCGGCCGGGGTGATCGTCGTCGGCCCGCTGTCGGCCTCCGGCAGGTGCCCCGCGCCGGTCCACAGCGCGGTCTCCGCCACGTAGAGGCGGGCCTGCTCGGGCTCGCCGGCGGGCGGGCCGAACGCCTCGACCCGGTCGGCGGGCAGGTGCGCCGACCCGAACGGGATGGTCACCGCGAAGGTGCTGCCCTCGTCGACGCGACTGGTCAGGCCGACCTCGCCGCCGTGCATCTCGACCAGCTCCCGGACCAGCGCCAGGCCGATGCCGGTGCCCTCGTGCGTGCGGGCGCGCACCCCGGGCACCCGGTGGAACCGTTCGAAGACGTGCGGCAGTTCGGCCGGCACGATTCCCACGCCGGTGTCGGTGACCTCCAGTCGGGCGCCGGCCTCCACGGCCCGGACGCGGACCCGGATCTCGCCGTCGAAGGTGAACTTGACCGCGTTCGACACCAGGTTGAGGACGATTTTCTCCCACATGTCCCGGTCGACGAAGACCGGCGCGGCCAGCGGCGGGCAGTCCACCACCAGCCGCAACCCGGCCCGGTCGGTGGCCGAACGGAAGGTGCTGGCCAGCCGGGCGGTGTAGCCGGACAGGTCGGTGGGCTGGTAGCGGGCGGCGAGGCGACCCGACTCCAGCCGGGAGAAGTCCAGCACGGTGTTGACGAGCTTGAGCAGCCGCAACGCGTTGCGGTGCATCATCGTGAGGCGCTCGATGTCGGCGACCGGCAGCGCCGGGTCGGCCAGCATGTCCTCCAGAGGGCCGAGCACCAGGGTCAGCGGCGTACGGAACTCGTGGCTGACGTTGGCGAAGAAGTTGGTCTTCGCCTGGTCGAGGGCGGCCAGCTCGGCGGCGCGGGCCCGCTCCTGCTCGTACGCCCGCTGCTTGCCGACGGCCCGGGAGATCTGCGCGGCGACCAGGTCGAGGAAATCGCGGTAGTCGTCGCCGAGCGGCAGCCGGCGGGCCACGCCGACGACCAGCGCGCCGACCGTCTCGTTGGCCGCCGTGACGGGCAGCATGAGGGCCTCGTCGGCCGCGTCGGCGGGCGGCCGGTCGAGCAGCTGCGCCACGTCGACGGTGACCGGCTCACCGTCGGCGGCAGCCCGGGCGAGCAGGTCGGCGGTGGCGCCGACGGTCGCCTGGCCCGTGCCGCTGGCACCGGCCAGGACGAGGCGACCGCTGTCGTCGCCCAGGTAGATCAGTGCGAAGGGCACGTCGGCCCGGTGCCGTTCGAGGACCGCGGCGGCGGCCCGGCCCAGCTCGGCGGCGTTGGCCACGTCGGCCAGGTCGGCGCCCAGCTCGGCCAGTGCCCGCAGCCGGCGTTCGCCGAGCACCCGCCCGGTGGTCTCGTTGACGATGCAGTAGACGCCGCTGACCGTGCCGTCGTCACCGCGGATCGGGTCGTACGAGACGTTGAAGTAGGTCTCCTCGACGAACCCGTACCGGTCCAGCAGGAAGGGATGGTCCTCGCCGCGGTAGGAGCTTCCGGTGCGCCGGACGCCGTCCAGCAGCGGGCCGAGCACGTCCCAGGTCTCCGCCCAGTGCTGGCCGGCCGGCCGACCCAACACGTGCGGGTGCTTGGCGCCGATGGTCGGTCGGTAGGCGTCGTTGTAGAAGGCGAGCTGGTCGTCGCCCCAGAACATGACGATCTGCGCGCTGGAGGCGAGCATCATGCCGGCCGCGGTGGAGAGTGCGACCGGCCAGCGTCCGGGCGGGCCCAGCGGGGTGGTGGACCAGTCGAAGTCGCGCATCCGCTCGCCCAGCTCACCGCCGGCCGCGAACGCCGCAGCCAGCATCGGGGGGATCTCCCCGCCGTCCGTGAAGGGATGCCCGGCGTCCGCGCCCCCCTGGGCCGAGCTCATGCAGCCTCCCCGCTCCGGCCGTACCCCTCAGCCGTTGATCTCCACCCGCTGTGCTCCGACTTGTACCCCAACGGACCAGCAACGTAACGCATACCGTTCCTCGGACGCTGTTTACCTCCACCCCATCCGTCGGTGAGCCGCGGTCGGAGTGGGCGGCGGCGGCCGGGCCGGTGGCGCCGCGGTGCCCGGCCAGGTCAGAAGACGGGCAGTCCGTCGATGCTCGCCGCGTTCTTGGTGGCCCGGTAGACCACCAGGTCATCGGCGGTACGGCGGGAGTGTGAGCTGAGCAACAGGTCGCGTTCGGCGCGGTAGTCCATCAGCGGCACCGCGTAGCCGCAGGAGTCGCTGACCCGCTCGACCTCGACGGTGATCACGGCCCGCACCGCGTGCACGTCCGGTGGCGTGGGGAACTCGGCGAGCCGATCGACGAAGGCGTCCTCGGTCACCGCGACGCTGCTGCCCCGGCCGTGCAGCCGGACGATCTTCGGCGGCCCGTCGAAGGCGCAGAACATCAGCGTGATGCGGCCGTTGTCCCGCAGGTGGGCGATGGTCTCGGCGCCACTGCCGTGATAGTCGAGGTACGCCACCCGGTGCGGGCCGAGGATCACGAACGTGCCCCGCATGCCCTTCGGCGAGACGTTGACGTGCCCCTCGGCACCGGACGGTGCGGTCGCCACGAAGAAGACCGGCTGGGCCGCGATGAAGTCCCGCAGCCGACCGTCGATCTCCGGATACACCGTGCCCATGCGCCGATCCTCCCACCGCGCGTTCGCGCGGGCGGGGGCGACGTACGTCACACCGGGCGCAGCGCCGCAGGTGCGGCCGCGACGACCGGCGGACGCCGGCCGGCCGCCTCGACCAGCGCGGCGATCGGACGCGGGTCCGACTCGTTCTCCGGATGCCACTGCACACCGAGTACGAACGGCAGGGCCGGGTCCTCCACCGCCTCGATCACGCCGTCCGCCGCCCAACCGGTGACGGACAGTCGACCCGGATCGGCCACCGCCTGGTGGTGGTACGAGTTGACCCGGTCCACCCCGGCCAACACCGCCGCGGCGAGGCTGCCCGCCGCGAACCGCACCGCGTGGTCGCCGTAGACGCCGGGTGCCGGGCGGTGCTCGTCGTGACCGACCACGTCCGGCAGGTGCTGGTGCAGGGCACCGCCGTAGGCCACGGCGAGCAGCTGCATACCCCGGCAGACACCGAGCACCGGCAACCCGGCGGCGAGCGCGGCGGCCAGCAGGGTCAGTTCACCGGCGTCCCGGTCCGGCCGGTCCTCGGTACGCGGATGCGGTGGCTGGCCGTACCGCCCCGGGCCCACGTCGGCACCCCCGGCCAGCAGCAGCCCGTCGAGGACGGCCACCACGTCGGCGTCCTGGTCGTCCGGAGGCAGCACCACCGCCCGGCCGCCGGCGGCGGTCACCGCCCGCACGTACGCCTGCGGCACCAGCACGGCCGGCACGCCCCGCCAGACCGCCCAGTCGGCCGGCTCGACGTACGCGCTGATCCCGATCAGCGGCCGCCTCACAGCGGGGTGACGTACGCGCCCGTGATGCCGCCGTCGACCACGAACTGCGCGGCGGTCATGAACGAGGCGTCGTCGCTGGCCAGGAACGCCACCGCGGCGGCGATCTCCTCCGGCTGCCCGAACCGTCCCATCGGCACGTGCACCAGCCGACGGGCGGCCCTCTCCGGGTCGGCGGCGAACAGCTCCAGCAGCAGCGGGGTCGCCACCGGCCCGGGGCAGAGCGCGTTGACCCGGATGCCCTCGCGGGCGAACTGCACACCCAGCTCGCGGGTCATCGCCAGCACCCCGCCCTTGCTGGCGGTGTACGCGATCTGCGACGTCGCGGCACCCATCAACGCCACGAACGAGGCGGTGTTGATGATCGACCCCTTGCCCTGCCGGCGCATGTGCGGGATCGCGTACTTGCAGCAGAGGTAGACGCTCGTGGTGTTGACCCGCAGCACCCGCTCCCAGGCGTCGAGGCCGGTGTCCAGGATGGAGTCGTCGTCCGGCGGCGAGATGCCGGCGTTGTTGAACGCGATGTCCACCCGGCCGTGCCGGTCGGCCACCCCGTCGAACAGGTCGCGTACCGCCGACTCGTCGGCCACGTCGGTGGACACGAACTCGCCGCCGCACTCCTCGGCGGCCTTCGTACCGGCCACCTCGTCGATGTCCACGCAGACGACCCGGGCCCCCTCGACGGCGAACCGCCGCACGGTGGCCAACCCGATGCCGCTGCCCGCTCCGGTGACCACGGCCACCCGGTCCTGCAACCGACCCTGCACTGGCGTCACTCCTCCGTCGCGATGAACACGTTCTTGACGTCCGTGAAGGAGTGCAGAGCGTCGGGGCCCAGCTCACGGCCGAGCCCGGAACGCTTCATCCCACCGAACGGGGTCCAGTAGCGCACCGAGGAGTGCGAGTTGACGCTGAGGTTGCCCGACTCGACGGCGCGGGCGAGCCGGAGGGCGCGGCCCACGTCCCGGGTCCAGATCGAGCCGGAAAGGCCGTACTCGGTGTCGTTGGCGAGCCGGATCGCGTCGGCCTCGTCGTCGAAGGGGAGCACCGAGACCACCGGGCCGAAGATCTCCTCCCGCCAGTGCCGGTCGGCCGGCGAGTCGGCCAGCAGCACGGTCGGCGCGTGCCAGAAACCGGGGCCGTCGGGGCAGGACCCGGTAAACGCGACCTTCGCCCCGGTCACGTACCCGGCGACCCGGTCGCGCTGCGCGGCGGAGATCAGCGGCCCCATCTCGGCGGTGTCCCGGCCCGGGTCCTCCACCCGTACCGCCCGGACCGCCGGTTCGAGCAGTTCCAGGAAGCGGTCGTACACCGGGCGTTGGACGAGGATCCGCGACCGTGCGCAGCAGTCCTGGCCGGCGTTGTCGAAGACCGCGCCGGGCGCGGTCGCGGCGGCGCGTTCCAGGTCGGCGTCGGCGAAGACGATGTTCGCGCTCTTGCCGCCCAACTCCAGGGTGAGCCGCTTCACCTGGGTGGCGCAGCCGGCCATGATGCGCGTGCCGACCGCGGTGGAGCCGGTGAAGCAGATCTTGCGGACCGCTGGGTGGCTGACGAACCGCTCCCCCACCACCGCGCCCTCGCCCGGGAGCACGGTGAACACGTCGTCGGGCAGGCCGGCCTCGCGGGCCAACTCGGCCAGGCGCAGTGCGGTGAGGGGGGTCAGCTCGGCGGGTTTGAGCACCACGGTGTTGCCGGCCGCGAGGGCCGGGGCGAACCCCCAGCCGGCGATCGGCATGGGGAAGTTCCACGGCACGATCACCCCGACCACGCCGAGTGGCTCGTGGAAGGTGACGTCCAGCCCGCCGGGCACCGGGATCTGCCGCCCGGTCAGCCGCTCCGGCGCTCCGGCGTAGTAGTCCAGCACGTCGCGGACGTTGCCGGCCTCCCAGCGGGCGTTGCCGATCGTGTGCCCCGAGTTGCGCACCTCCAGCGCGGCCAGCTCGTCGAGATGCGCGTCGACGACGGACGCGAACCGCCGCAGCAACCGAGCCCGGTCCCCCGGAGCGACCCCCCGCCAACTCTCGAAAGCACGAGAAGCCCGCGCGATGACGGAGTCGACCTCGTCCACCGAGGCCGCAGCAACCTCCAGAAACCCCACCCCACGAGCGGGATCCACCAGAACCGTCACACGCCCCACCCCCTCTTCACCCGGTCGATCATGGAGTTGTGGTGCCCCACAAAAGCCGCCTCACGCTACTCTCCGCCCACCACAACTTCATGATCGACGCGGTGAGGGGTGGGGACGGAGGGGTCAGAGGCGCTCGAAACCACGGGTCAGCTCCCAGTCCGTCACCGCGGCGTCGAACGCCGTCAACTCCACTCTCGCCTGGTTGGCGTAGTGCGCCACCACCTCGTCGCCGAACGCCTCCCGGGCCACCGTCGACGCCTCCCACAGGGCGAGGGCGTCGCGCAGGGTGCCGGGGACGCGCTCGGCCTCCGGGTCGTCGTACGCGTTGCCGGTGCACTCCCCGTCCAGCTCCAGCTCCCGGTCGATGCCGTGCAGCGCGCCGGCGACCAGCCCGGCGATTGCCAGGTACGGGTTGACGTCGGCGCCGGGCACCCGGTTCTCCACCCGCATGCCCTGCCCGTGCCCGACCACCCGCAGCGCGCAGGTGCGGTTGTCCACACCCCAGCGCAACGCCGTCGGGGCGAACGACCCCGGCTGGTAGCGCTTGTAGGAGTTGATGTTCGGGGCGAAGAGCAGGCTGAACTCCCGCATGGTGGCGAGCAGACCGGCGAGCACCCGCTGCCCGGTCTGCGACAGGTGCGCCGGCCCGTCACCGAGCATCGCCGACGAGCCCGACGAGTCCCGCAACGAGAAGTGGATGTGGCAGGAGTTGCCCTCCCGCTCGTTCGGCTTGGCCATGAAGGTGATCGCCATGCCCTCCTGGGCGGCGATCTCCTTGGCGCCGTTCTTGTAGATCACGTGGTGGTCGGCGCAGGCGACCGCCTCGTCGTACCGGAAGGCGATCTCGTGCTGGCCCAGGTTGCACTCGCCCTTGGCGCTCTCCGGGGTCAGCCCGGCGCCGGCCATCTCGGTGCGGATCCGGCGCAGCAGCGGCTCGACCCGGGCGGTGCCGAGCAGGGAGTAGTCCACGTTGTACTGGTTGGCCGGGGTGAGATCGCGGTAGCCACGCCGCCAGGCGTCCTCATACGAGTCGCGGAACAGCACGAACTCCAGCTCGGTGCCGGCGTACGCGGTGAGCCCGTGCTCGGCCAGCCGGTCCAGTTGCCGGCGCAGGATCTGCCGGGGTGAGGCGACCACGTCACCGGAGCCGTCCAGCCAGGTCAGGTCTGCCAGGAGCAGCGCGGAACCGGGCTGCCAGGGCGTCCGCCGCAGCGTGTCGAAGTCCGGCACCATCGCGAAGTCGCCGTAGCCGCGGTCCCAGCTCGACATCGCGTACCCGTCGACGGTGTTCATGTCGACGTCCACGGCGAGCAGGTAGTTGCACCCCTCGCTGCCGTTGGCCACCACCTGGTCGAGGAAGTACGGCGCGTGGAATCGTTTGCCCTGGAGGCGGCCCTGCATGTCGACAAGGGCCAGCACCACCGTGTCGATCTCGCCCTCGGCGACGGCGACCCGCAGTTGTTCCAGCGTGAGCGGAGCTCTTCTCATTCGCGGGCCTCCATCACCAAGGTCTACTGGCAAACCGGATCACCGTCAATGCCCCCGGCGCGGTCGGCGGCAAACCACGGTGGGATCCGCGCGACCCTGATCGACCCCGTCAGTCCCTTCCGTCGACCGCCGCCGGCTGAGACTCGACGGTCGGGTCCTCGACGGTGCGGACCGGGCCGGTGAACCACTTGCGGGCCGAGGCATACCACCAGACGGCGACCACCAGCAGCACCCCGCCCACGGCGAGCGGCGCGTAGTTCACCGCCGACCAGGTGAAGTCGTCGCTGCCGGGCACCCCGGCGGGCACGATCGGCAGCACGAAGTAGACCGCGATGATCGCGATCTCGATGACCGCGATCCAGCCGAGCAGTTTGTACTTCCGCCCGAGGGTCCACGGGCCGGGGGTGAACGCGTCACCCATTCGCAGTCGCAGCGCGATCGGGATGAGGAAGGACAGGTAGAGCCCGAGCACCGCGACGGACACCACCGCGTAGAACGCGATCGGGATGCCGGCGGAGCTCTCGTACAGCGCCGGCACAGTGAGCACCAGACCGGCCACGGTGGCGCCGATGATCGCCTTGACCGGGGTGCCGTTACGGTCGACCGAGGACCACAACCGCCAGCCGGGGACCGCCCGGTCGCGGCTGAACGCGTACGCCATCCGGCTCATCGAGGTCACGCAGCTCATTCCGCAGAAGAACTGCCCGATGGTGGAGATGATGATGACGATCTTGAAGAAGACCGGGGTGAGCGCGGACTCGAAGATGGCACCGGAGAAGCCGCCGGCCGCGTTGACCGCCTCGACGTCGGTGGCCGCGAACAGGAACGCCAGCAGCAGGATCCAGCCGCCGACCGCCGAGTAGAAGATCGACTGCCAGAGCCCTCGGGCGGCGGCCTGCGAGGCGCCCCGGGTCTCCTCGGAGACGTGCGCGCAGGCGTCGAAGCCGGTGATCGTGTACTGGGTCAGCAGGAAGCCCAGCGGCAGCACGTAAAACCAGAACGTCAACCCGCCGACGTCGCCATCACCGAAGCCGGAGTTGTTGAACCGCTCGGTGAACACGAACTGGAAGCTCTGGTGGTTGTCCGGGACGAAGACCAGGATGGCCACCACGACGGCCGCGCCGGCCACGTGCCACCAGACCGAGACATTCTGGAGTACGTCGATGATCCGGTGCCCGAAGATGTTGATCAGACCGTGCAGCACCAGGATGATCACGAAGAGCAGGAAGGCCTGGCGTAGCGTCCCCGCCCAGCCGTCGAACAGCGCCGACAGGGTGAGGTTGAGAAACGTCGCGCACCCGTAGTCGACCGAGGCGGTGACCGCGACCAGGCCGATCAGGTTGAGCCAGCCGGTGAACCAGCCGTGCACCGGCCGACCCATGGTCGCCGCCCACCAGTAGATCCCGCCCGCGGTGGGGTACGCCGACACCAGCTCCGCCATGCAGAAACCGATGATCAAGATGAACAGCGAGATCAGCGGCCAGCCCCAGGAGATGGCGACCGGTCCGCCGTTGTTCCACGCCTGCCCGAAGGTGGTGAAACAGCCGGCCAGGATCGAAATGATCGAGAACGAGATGGCGAAGTTGGAGAAGCCGCTCCACTTGCGGCGCAGCTCCTGCTTGTAGCCGAGTTCGGCGAGCCGCCGGGCATCGTCGTCCATCGGCTGCTCGGCGGTCGGCACGGGCGTCGTGGCCACTGCACACCTCCCTGAGGGATTCCGCGTACGAGTGCGCAAAGTGTCGTCCCGCCGATCAAGGGCGGTCAATACGGTGCGGGTGGGAATCTCACCGCCGCCGGGCTAATTGCGTTGCCGCGCGCGCCCGCCGGCCCCATCCTTGAGCCTGTGACCAGCCCGTTCGCGACGGGCCTACCCGGGCACTCGGACCGCCCGGACCGCGGCGGCGCGGGGCACACCTTCCTCTCTCACGGGCCGGTGCCCCGCGCCCCCATCTCCGCGGTGATCAAGAGGTTCGCGTCACGCGGGGCGCGAATTCTGACGCAAACCTCTTGATCAGCGGAGGAAGGGCTCGCGGGAGGTCAGAGCAGGAGGAGGCCGGTCACCCAGGCGGCGGCGATCAGCAGGCCGGCGGTGAACTCGACAAGCATGGACAGGCCGGCGGCCTTGAGCGCCTGCACCGTGGACGGCCAGGCCAACTGGTTGCTGCCCAGGCGCAGCCGCTCCGCCGCCCACACCCCGACGACGAAGCCGAGCAGCAGCCCCACCACCGGGATCACGAAGAACCCGACGATGCCGAGCACCGCGCCGGCGAGCAGCGTCGACGTGGGCACACCGGTGCGCTTCAGGTTGCGACCGGGCCAGGCGTACTTGACCACCGTGCCGCCGGCGGCGACCAGCGTCGCGGCGGCGAACACCACCCACCCACCCACCCGGGCCGGCGCCGCCGAAGATCGCCCAGACGAGCACCCCGCCCCAGCACAGCGGCAGCGCCGGCAGGCCGGGCACCACCACGCCGGCCAGACCGGCCAGGATGGCCAACGCGGCCACCACGGTCACCACCGTCTGCGAGTCGTTCAGGCTCACGCCGTCGCCTTTCGTCGCCACCATCGGGACCGTCCCGGACGCAACGATCCCCCGCGCGCACCCATCACGCCGCCCCGCCACGCAGCCGGGCGGTGATCGTCTCGGCCGGCGACGGCGCGCCGAAATACCGGCCCTGCCCGGTGTCGCACCGCAGCGCCCGTAGCCGCTCGGCCTGCACCCCGGTCTCCACCGCCTCGGCGGTGACCCACAGCTCCAGGGCGTGGGCCAACCGCACCAACGCGTCGACGATCCGCTCGTCGCGGTGATCGGCCGCCACATCCGTACCGTCGGCGCGGATGCCCTCGACGAACGGGCCGGCCAGCTTCAGGCAGTGGATCGGCAGCCGCCGCAGGTACGCCAGGTTGGAGTAGCCGGTGCCAAAGTCGTCCACCGCCAGTCGGACGCCCAGGTCGGCGAGCCGGTGCAGGCTGCGCAGCGGCTCACCGGCGCTGCCCATCACGGCGCTCTCGGTCAGCTCCAGTTGCAGCAGTTCCTCGGGCAACCCGCTGGTGGCCAGCGCGTCGGCCACGGTGTCCACGATCGCGGGGTCGTCGGCCTGCCGAGCCGCCAGGTTGACGCTGACCACCAGTCGGGCGTCGGGGAACTCCCGCCACCACCGTTCGGCGTCGCGGCACGCGGTGCGCAGCACCCACTCGCCGAGCCCGACGATCAGGCCGGTCTCCTCGGCGAGGCCGATGAACCGGTCCGGCCCGATCAGGCCCAACTCGGGGTGCTTCCACCGGACCAGCGCCTCCACCGCGAGCATGCGGCCCTCCAGCAGCGACACGATCGGCTGGTAGTGCAGCACGAACTCGCCCCGCTCCAGGGCCGCCGGCAGCCCGGCGACCAGCGCCGCCCGGGCCATGTC
The DNA here is from genome assembly GCF_029626045.1 of Micromonospora sp. WMMD710. NCBI lineage: Bacteria > Bacillati > Actinomycetota > Actinomycetes > Micromonosporales > Micromonosporaceae > Micromonospora > Micromonospora sp. WMMD710. The sequence goes on from NZ_JARUBD010000001.1 coordinate 3,624,291, forward strand.
CCGTGCGCTGCGCTCCGGGTCGTAGACCGCCCACCGGCCCCGGCCCGCCGCCTTGGCCCAGTACAGCGTCGTGTCGGCGGCCTTCATCAACTCCGAGGCGCTGGTCTCCGCGACCGGGCACTCCACGATGCCCACGCTGGCCGAGACCGCCAACTGCTGGTCACCGACGTGCACCGGGGCGGCGACGGCAGCGAGGGCCGTCTTCGCCACGGCCACCGCGTCCTCACCGCCGTCGACCAGGATCACGAACTCGTCGCCGCCCATCCGGGCGACCAGGTGGCCGTGGTCGGCCACACACTCGGCCAGCCGCCGGCCGATCATCACCAGCAGCCGGTCGCCGAGGTCGTGGCCGAGGCTGTCGTTGATCGCCTTGAACCCGTCCAGGTCGAGGAAGCACACCCCGACGCGGCGGTCCGCCGCCGCGGCGGCGTCGAGGACCCGGCCCAACGTCTCGAAGAACAGCGTCCGGTTGGGCAGCCCGGTCAGCGGGTCGTGCAGGGCCTGGAACCGCAGCCGCTGCTGGAGTTCGTACCGCTCGGTGATGTCCTCGATCATGGCAACGGTGAACCGGGGCCGGCCGTCGTCGTGCCGGATCAGCGAGACGGCCAGGTCCGTCCAGACCACGCTGCCGTCCTTGCGGTGGTAGCGCTTCTCCACCCGGGCCGCGTCCTGTTTGCCCTCGATGAGTTGCTGATACAGCTCCCACATGCCGGCGGCGTCGTCGGCGTGGAACAACGCCGCCACGTTGATCCGGCACAGTTCCTCGATCGAGTAGCCCAGCATGTCGGCGAACGCCTGGTTGACGTCGATGATCTGACCGTCCACCCCGGCGATGCCGATCCCGATCGCCGCGCCGGTGAACACCGCCCGGAACCGTGCCTCGCTGTCCCGCAGCGCCTGCTCGACCTCGTCGCGCGCCTGCCAGGCCGACCGGGCGATCCGTTCCTGCTGGGCGAAGGTGCGGTCCCGCAGCGCCCGGGCGTACCCGGCGGCCAGCCCACCCTGTACGGCCGCGATCCGCTCGGTCAGGTCCGCCGGCCACCCGTCGGCCGCCAGCACCCGGCGGGGGAAGTCCGTGCCGAGGGCACGCAACGACCATTCCAGTGCCCGAGGCTCGGTGAGATGGGCCTCCACCAGGGCGCGACCGACCTCCTCCGCGGGGCGGGCGGTGAACGGCTCCGTGCGCACCGCCTGCGCCAACCGGACGGTGTGCGCCAGCAGCAGCCGCTCGGTCTCGGCCGCGCTCAGCGGCACGAAACCGAGCCGGCGCACCGCACGGGCCCAGTCGGCGGCGTAGCCCTCGGCGCCGCCCCGGCCGACGTCGGCACCGATGGGATCCCCGACGGCGGCCACGGGATCAGCCGGCGGGCTGGTCGTACCGGGCGACGCCCCCGAAGGCGCCGAACCGCTCCGGGTGCTCGTCCACGTCGGACGGTGAGTCCGGACGCCAGAGCGGCATGTGCACGACACCCGGTTCGAGGACGGTCCAGTCGCCGAAGAAGCCGGTGACCTGGGCACGCGAGCGCAGGGTGATCTCGGTGTCGGTACGCGCGGAGAGCCGCTGGGCGTCCAGCATCTCCTGCGGCTGGTCCTCGAAGGTGGAGTGCGAGATGACCAGGAAACTCCCCGGCGCGGCGGCGGCCCGCAGGGTGGCCAGGATCGCGTCGGGGTGGTCGGCGTCCGGCACGAAGTGCACCACCCCGGCCAGCAGGATGCCCATCGGCCGGCTGACGTCGATCAGCCCGAGCTGGCGGGTCTCGGCGAGGATCCGCTCCGGCTCCCGCAGGTCGGCGTGGATCACACCGGTCAGGTCGTTGCCGGCGAGCAGTTCGCGGCTGTGCGCGACGGCCACCGGGTCGATGTCGACGTACACCACCCGGGCCTTGGGGTTCGCCGCCTGGGCCACCTCGTGCACGTTGCCCACGGTGGGAATTCCGGAGCCGATGTCGAGGAACTGGTCGATGCCGGCGTCGAGCAGCACCCGGACGGCCCGGCGCAGGAACTCGCGGCCCGAGCGCATGGTCGCGGCGAGGTTCGGGGTCATGCTGGCGATCTGCTCGGCCAACTGCCGGTCGATCTCGAAGTTGTGCGCCCCGCCCAGGAAATAGTCGTACACCCGGGCCGCGCTCGGCCTGGTCAGATCGATCTCGGTCGGCAGTCCGTCCGGCATCTGTGCTCCCCAGTTCATCGCCGCGGCACGGGCGGCACCGGCGTCGACGGGCGTGTGCGACCACCGGCGGACCCGCGGGTCGTGTGGTGTGGACCACTCTAGGCCGCCGACTCCAGCGTTCGGGAGATCCCTTCGCGCTGTTTGCGCACTCAGCCGGCGGGCTCCAGCAGCAGCGAGATGCCCTGCCCGACACCGATGCACATGGTGGCCAGGGCCCGACGCCCACCGCGCCGCCGCAACTCCAGCGCGGCGGTCAACGCCAGCCGGGCACCGCTGGCGCCCAGCGGGTGCCCCAACGCGATGGCGCCGCCGTTCGGGTTGACGTGCTCGGCGTCGACGGGCAGCCCCAACTCGCGCAGCACCGCCACGGACTGCGCGGCGAACGCCTCGTTCAGCTCCACCACGTCCACCGCCCCCAGCTGCACACCGGCCCGGTCGAGCAGCTTGCGGGTGGCCGGGACGGGACCGATTCCCATGATCCGGGGCGGCACACCGGCCGCCGCCGCGCCCCCGATACGGGCCAGCGGAGTGAGTTCGTACCGGGCCACCGCCGCCTCGCTGGCCACCAGCAACGCGACCGCGCCGTCGTTGACACCCGAGGAGTTCCCGGCGGTCACCGTGCCGCCAGCACGGAACGGGGTGGGCAGCGCCGCCAGCTTCGCTAGCGTGGTCTCCCGGGGGTGCTCGTCGACCTCGACCAGCCGGGTCTCCCCGCGCCCGGCCGGCACGGTCACCGCCACGATCTCCTCGGCGAACCGGCCGTCGGCCTGCGCCTTGGCCGCGCGCTGCTGCGAGCGGTACGCGAACGCGTCCTGCTCGGCGCGACTCACGCCGTACTCGGCGGCCACGTTCTCCGCCGTCTCCGGCATCGAGTCGACCCCCCAGCCGTCGCGCATCAGCGGGTTGACCAGCCGCCAGCCCAGCGTGGTGTCGTACACCTCGGCCGAGCGGGAGTACGCCGACGTCGCCTTCGGCATGACGAACGGCGCCCGGCTCATGCTCTCCACGCCACCCGCGACGACCAGCTCGGCGTCCCCGGCGACGATGGACCGCGCGGCGGTGGCGAGGGCGTCCAGGCCGGAGCCGCAGAGCCGGTTGACCGTGCTGCCCGGCACCTCCTCGGGCAGGCCGGCCAGCAGGGCCGCCATCCGGGCCACGTTGCGGTTGTCCTCGCCGGCCTGGTTGGCGCAGCCCAGCACCACGTCGTCCACCCGGGCCCAGTCCACCGACGGATGGCGCTCGACCAGCTCGCGGATCACGTGTGCGGCCAGGTCGTCGGGGCGGACTCCGGCCAACGCGCCGGCGTACCGGCCGATCGGGGTACGGACACCGGCCACCAGGTATGCCACGGTCATCGCGAGTCCTTCGGGGTGCAGACGGCGGGGGTGGGGCACACCCACCGGGTCGCGGGGGGCTGCCGGCCGCCAGGATATCCGCGCCGGCAGCGGATAGGTTGACGGCATGGCCCGGGCCCAGTTCAGCGCAGAGACCAGTGGCGGCGGCGCGTTCGTCCGCCAGCCCAACCGGTTCACCGGTCGGGTCACCGCCGATTCGACCTCCCCGCCCGGTGGCGGCCCGGACGAGCAGGACCGCTGGCCCCTGGAGGCCGGCCGGTACCGGCTGATCTGGTGCCGTGCCTGCCCGTGGGCGCACCGGGCGAGGATCGTGCGCGGTCTGCTCGGGCTGGACGACGCGATCTCGCTGGGCACCGTCGACCCGATCCGCGACGAGCGGGGCTGGGCGTTCGCCCTCGACCCGGACGGCTTCGACCCGGTCCTCGGCGTCGGCTTCCTCTCCGAGGCGTACCTGGCCACCGACCCGGACTACACCGGCCGGGTGACCGTGCCGGCGCTGGTCGACACCCTGACCGGGCGGGTGGTCACCAACGACTACCCGCAGCTCACCCTCGACTTCTCCACCGAGTGGCGGCGGCTGCACGCGCCCGGCGCACCGGACCTGTACCCGGTCGAGCTGCGCCCGGAGATGGACGCGCTGATGGCCGACATCCACGCCGACGTCAACAACGGCGTCTACCGATGCGGGTTCGCCACCTCCCAGGAGGCGTACGACGAGGCGTTTCGGGCGCTCTTCGCCCGGCTCGACCTGCTCTCCGACCGGCTCGACGGGCAGCGCTACCTGATGGGCGACGCGATCACCGAGGCCGACGTGCGGCTGTTCACCACGCTGGTCCGCTTCGACGCCGCGTACCACGGGCACTTCAAGTGCAACCGCTCCAAGCTGACCGAGATGCCGGTGCTCTGGGCGTACGCCCGGGACCTGTTCCAGACGCCGGGTTTCGGGGAGACCGTGGACTTCGACCACATCAAGCGGCACTACTACGGCACCCACCACGAGATCAACCCGAGTGGGATCGTGCCGCTGGGGCCCGACGAGTCCGGCTGGACGACGCCGCACGGGCGTGGCTGAGCGGGCCCGGGCCGGCACCGCGAGCACACCGGGCATCCGGGCGGATGTCGGGCGCCGGGTCGCCGCGTCGGCCGCCGCCGGATGCACGCTGGCCGGCGCGGCCGCGGTGACGGTCGCGCTGGTCGCCGGTCCCGGTCCGGGGCTCACGGGGTACGTCAGTGAGACCGGTATCGCCGGCAGCGCGCACGCCGTGACGTACCGGATCGGGGTTCTCGCCCTGGCCGCCGCGTTGCTGTTGGTCGCCGCGGCGCTGCCTCCCGGTGTGCGGGCGGCGCCGGCTCTGCTCGCCAGCGGTGCCGTTCTCACGGCCGTGTCGGGGGCGGTGACCTGCTCGGCCGGTTGTCCGTTGCCGCCGTTCGAGCGGTCCACGGTGGCCGACCTCGTGCACGGCGGCGCGAGCATCGCGGCGACCGCGGTGGTGGTCTTCGCCATGGTCGCGCTCACCGTGTCCGGGCCGGTCGGCCCGGTGGTGCGGCGGGTGTCCGGCGGCACGGTCGCGCTGACGTTGCCGCTCTGCGCCACGGTCGGGCTGGCCATGCTCGTCGTCGGCCGGGGCGCCCTGGTGGGCGTCGTGGAGCGGCTGGTCCTCGGGCTCGTGGTGCTCTGGGGCCTGACCACCGCCACCGCGTTGGCGCTGACCCGCCAGCGGGACAGTCTGTAAGGAGCCTCACGGCTGACACTCGTTGCGATGGAGGCGTGCCGGGGTAACGTCGGTCACCGATGACCAATGTCTGGGGCCTCACCGTTCGCCTGTATGTCGATCTCCGACTGCAGGCCAGCGGCATCTGTCGGGCGTAACGCTCCCACCCCACCCGGATCAGACCATTGGATACGTCCGGCTGCGCCATCGGGACCGCACCGAGCCGGAGCCAGCCGCCGCCGACATCCGGCCGGAACTGAACCCCGTCCCCGCCTGACCCGTTCTTACCGCGTCGGACCCCTCGTTCGGGGGGTCCGACGCCGTATCGAGAGGATGACGACATGAGCTCCCTGTTCACACCACTCGCCCTGCGCGGGGTCACCCTGCCCAACCGGATCGCCATGGCGCCCATGTGCCAGTACTCGGCCGGCCCCGACGGCCTGCCCACCGACTGGCACCTGATCCACCTCGGCACTCGCGCCGTGGGTGGAGCCGGGCTGGTGCTGACCGAGGCCACCGCCGTACTCCCCGAGGGTCGGATCAGCCCACAGGACACCGGGCTGTGGTCCGGCGCGCATGTGGACGCGTGGCGACCCGTCACCGCCTTCGTCGCCGCCCATGGCGCGGTGCCGGCCGTCCAGCTCGCGCACGCCGGGTTCAAGGCGTCCACCTACCGGCCGTGGGCGCCGGCCGACGGTGGCGTACCGGACTCGGAGGGCGGCTGGACGCCGGTCGCGCCGAGCCCGGAGCCGTACAACGCCACCTACCGGGTGCCCACCGCCCTCGACGCGGCGGGCATCGCCGGCGTCGTGGACGCGTTCGCCGCCGCCGCGGAACGGGCTCTCGACGCCGGGTTCGCCGCCGTGGAAGTCCACGCCGCGCACGGCTACCTGCTCAACGAGTTCCTCTCGCCGCTGACCAACAAGCGCACCGACGAGTACGGCGGTGACCGGGCCGGTCGGATGAAACTCACCCTGGACGTGGCCCGCGCGGTGCGTGCCGTGGTCGGCGAGGACGTGCCGGTGCTCACCCGGATCTCCGCCACCGACTGGGTCGAGGGCGGCTGGACGATTGAGGACAGCGTCGTGCTCGCCAGTGAGCTGGCCGGTGTCGGCGTGGATCTCGTCGACACCTCCACCGGTGGCGTGAGCCCGCACCAGCGGATCGCCCTCAGCCCCGGCTACCAGGTGCCGCTGGCCGCCCAGATCCGCCGCGAGGCCGGTGTGCCGACCGGCGCGGTGGGCCTCATCGTGGAGCCGGAGCACGCCGAGCAGATCATCGCCAGTGGCGACGCCGACCTGGTGCTGCTCGGTCGGGAGCTGCTGCGTGACCCGTACTGGCCGCGCCGCGCCGCCGCGAAGCTCGGCGTCGCGTACAGCGGGCCCGCCCAGTACGCCCGCGCCGCCTGAACCCCGCCGGTCGGGTGGCCGCCGCCGTGCTCGGCGGCCGCCCGACCGACGTCAGCCGGCGAGGTGCGACCAGTCGCCCTCCAGGTCGCGCCACGACCCCTGGGCCGCCACCGTGCCGCCGAGCAGCACCACCACGTGGTCGGCGCGGACCAGCGCGGCCCGCTTCGCGGTCGAGCCGACGACGGTCACCCCGTGCTCGCGCAGCGCCTCCCACAGCGCCAGCTCGGTGGTGACGTCCAGCGCCGACGACACGTCGTCCGCGACCAGCAGTTCGGTACGCGGCGCCAACGCCCGTGCCAACGCCAGCCGCTGAAGCTGACCGCCGGAGAGCCGGGTGCCCTTGTGCCCGATGAGCAGACCCAACCCGCCGCCTGCGGCGGCCAGGTCATGGTCGAGCTGGGCGGTGGAGATCGCCGCGGCGGCGTCCACCTGGTGGCCGAGCGTGACGTTGTCGGCCACCGTGCCGGAGAGCACCCGGGGCAACTGACCGACGTAGCCGACCTGGTTGGGTCGCAGGAACAGCTCGGGCTCGGTGACCGGGTCACCGTTCCACGACAGCTCCCCGGTGTGGTGCACGATCCCGGCCAACGCCCGCAGCAGGGACGACTTTCCGGAGCCGACCGGCCCGACGACCAGCACCAACTGCCCGCGCGACACGGTCAGGTCGACGTCGCGCACGGCCAGCACGCCGTCGGAGTGCACCACCCCGAAGCCCCGCAGCTCCAGCCGGCGCAGCGGGTGGCGGGGCGGCGACGTCGGCGCGGGTGCCGTCCCGGCGACCAGGTCCACGTCCGGCACGGCCGCCGAGTACGCGCTCACCCCGGTCATCGCCACCGTCCGCCGGGTCCACACGCGCGCCGAGGGCAGCTGGGAGATCAGCGACGCGGTGGTCCAGGCGATCCAGCGGGCCGCCGACAGGGTGGCGACAGCCACCAGGACCGCGCCGGCGGAGAGGTCACCGGCCAGATAGAGCGCCCACGCCGCGATCGGCAACAGGCCACTGGCCAGCGACGGGGTGGAGCGGGACCACACCTGCACGCTGATCTCCCGGCGCTGCCGGTCACTGCGCAGCGCGTCCAGGTTGGCCAGGTGACGCAGCACCGACCCGGTCGCCCCGGCCAGCTTCACCGACCGTGCCGCCGACAGCGTCGAGACCAGCGCCGTGGCGAAGGCGGCCCGGGCCGCGACGGTGGCCCGCGCCGAGCGCTCCAGCTTTGGCCCGAAGAGCGTCGCGGCCAGCCCGGAGACCACCATCGTGCCGGCGAAGAACAGCGCCGGTACGAAGCTGCCGGAGACCAGCGTCATGGCCACCACCAGGACCACGGCGACCATCTGGTCCAGCACGTTGTCGGCGAGCTGGACCACCCGCTCGGTGTCACCGCCCTGCGCCACCACCTCGGCCGGGGTGTGTCGGCTGACCCGACGCGGCCCGGTCTGCCCGTGCACCAGGCGCAGGCTGATCCGCAGCATCTGACCCACCCACCACTGGGGGAACCAGATGTGGGTGTAGTACGGCACCGGCAGGGTGACCAGCAGCCCGGCGACGATCCCCAGCGCCGGCAGGTACGGCCCGCCGACGCCGTCGACCAGGTCGGCCCAGAGCCAGGGCAGCACCGGGCCGTCCAGCCCGAGCAGGGTGATCAGCAGGAACATCGCGACCGCCGCCAGCCCGTACCGGGGGTCGTTGCCGCACAGCCGCACGATCTCCCGCAGCGTCCGGGCCCTGGGGTCGGGCGGCAGCGGCGGCGGGTCGGCCCGCGCCGGCGCGGCGGGACGGTCTCCCGCGCCGTCCGGCCGTTCGGCGGACTGGTCCGGCCATGGCCCCGTCGGTGCCGGGTCGGCCGGCAGCGGCAGGTCCGGCCAGGCCTCGCCGGGGGCGGGGAGCAGATCGGTGGCGGTGCGCCCCGCCGGCCCGGCACCGACGTACGCGGCGGCGTGGCTGGTCGCCAACAGCTCGGCGAAGCGGGTCGACGCCTCCAGCGGGCCGGCCTCCACCACCGCGCCGTCGGCCAACACCACCACCTCGTCGCAGCGGCGCACCGAGGAGAGCCGGTGCGCGATGACGACGCCGATCCGGTCGCGCAGCAGCCGCTCGGTGGCCCGCTGCACCCGCGCCTCGGTGACCGGGTCGAGCCGTGCCGTGGCCTCGTCGAGGATCACCACGTGCGGGTCGCGGACCAGGATCCGGGCGAACGCCACGAGCTGCTCCTGCCCCGCCGAGAGGACGTGGCCGCCCTCGCCCAGCCGGGTCCCCAGGCCGTCGGGCAGCTCGGCGATCCAGCCGGTCAGGCCCAGCTCGTCGAGGGCACGAGCGGCGGCGTCGAGCAGCGCCGGGTCGAAGAGCGCCACGTTCTCGGCCAGCGTTCCGGCGAGGATCTCGGTGCGTTGCGGCACCACGGCCACCCACCGGCGCAACTCCTCGACGTCGAGGTCGCACAGGTCGGTGTCGCCGAGGAAGACCGCCCCCGGTGGCACGTCCACGGCCCGGGTGAGCACCTTCGCCAGGGTCGACTTCCCGGAACCGGTCCGACCGATCAACGCGTACGAGCGACCACGGGTGAACGTGAGGCTGACCCCGCGCAGCGCCGGCCCCCGAGCGCCCTCGGAGTCGCCGACCTGGTAACCGAAGGTCAGGTCACGAATGCGCAGGTCACCGTCGGTGGGACTGACCCCGCCCGCCGGCTCCTGCCGGGCATCCTGGAGCAGTTGCACCCGGGCCCAGGCGCCCAGCGCGTACTGCAACTCCGGCACCATCCGGCTCAGGTGCTCGACCGTGGCGCCGAAGGCCAGGGCGAGCAGCCAGACGGCGGTCAGCCGGGCGGCGTCGATCTGGCCGGTGGCCAGTGCCCACGCTCCGCCGAGCACCACCGCGGCGATCCCGCCCCGGATCGTCGCCGCGGCTGTCGCGTTCACCCGGGCCGACATCACCCACACCCGCCGGCCGCGGGAGAGCACGGCCGCGGCCCGTCGGGCGTACAGCCGCAAGACGTACGGCCGGGCCAGGCTGGTCCGCACGTCGTCCTGCCCGTGGACGGCCTCCTCCATCACCGCGGCCAGGTCCGACCACGCCTCCTCCTCGGCCATCCGGGCCGGGGCGATCCGCGCGGTCGGCCGGCGCAGGCCGACGGCGAGCGCCACGGTGAGCGCCAGCATGGCGAGCCCGGCCGGCCACCAGACCGCCAGCGTGACCACCATCGACAGCAGGCCCACGCAGAGCCCCTGGGCCAGCCGGGTGCCCTCGTTGCGCACCGACGAGGCCACCTGGTAGACGTCGCCGTCGATGCGGTCCAGCATCTCGCCGACCGGGGTGGTCTCCAGGGTGGGCAGGTCCTGCCCGAGAGCCACCTGGCACAGCCGCCGTCGGACGTCGGCGGACCAGTCCGCCGTCAGGCTGGCCATCAGCAGGCTGACCGCGAGGTCGCTGAGCACCACGGCGACCAGCGCCACCGCCAGCACCGTGAAGAAGCCGGTCGAGCGGTGCAGCAGCACCGGGCCGGCCAGCGCCGACGCGCCCGCCTGACCCGCGGCGCCGAGGACGATCAGGATGGCCACGACCGTCAGGCGGCGTGGCGAGGTGCCCCACAGATCACGGAGCAGGCGCATCGGAGGTCCTCCGGACGTGGGTGGCGGAACACCCAGCGTGCCGGCAACACCCCCGTCGACTCAACCGATTTACCCGCCCTGAGCAGGGCTTCCGGTCAGGTCTGCGCAACCCTTCGCACGATGCCGAGCAGCGCATCCTGCACGTCGGAGATGGGACGGTCCGGTTGGAACACCAGCCAGTCCACGGCCACCACGAGACCCACCCCGAACAGCGCCGAGGAGGCCGTGGGCACGTCCAGGTCGGCCGGCAGGTCGCCACTGTCCACGCCGGCCCGCACGGTCTCGGCGATCACCTCGATCGCCTCGCCGCGCAGCAGCCGCAACGTCTGCTGCCACTCCCGGTTCGTCCGCCACATCTCCGACAGCAGCAGCTGGGCGAAGGCCCGGTACCGGCGGATGTACTCCAGCTCGGCGCGGACCAGCGCTGCCAGCGCGGCGCGTGGCGGCTGCCCGGCGACGGCCGCCCGGAACTCGGCGGTGAGCAGTCCGATGCCGTGCCGCAACAACTCCTCGAAGAGCACCGTCTTCGACTCGAAGTTGTAGTAGACCGTGCCCTTCGCGACCCCCGCCCGGGCCGCGATGTCGTCTACGGTGGTCGCGGAGAAACCCTGCTCGGCGATGAGTTCCACCGCCGCGACGAAGAGCCGCTGACGCGTGTCCTCCCGCCGCCTCGACCGTCCGTCCGTCACCGGCCCATCCTCACATGGTCAGCTCGGGGTGCAGCTTCGCCGGGGTGAGCCGGCGCGAGCGGCGGGCCGCCACGGTGGTCAGGGCCAACGCCGCCGCCGCGAAACCGGCGAGCACCAGCACCGCCAGCACCACCGGAGCATCCGCGCCGCCGTTGATGGTGTGCCGCAACCCGGCCACCACGTAGCTCATCGGCAGCCACGGGTGGATCGCCTGGAAGAAGCCGGGCGACGTCTGCACCGGGTAGGTGCCGCCCGAGGACGTGAGCTGCAGCATCAGCAGGGCCAGCGCGGCGAGCCGTCCCGCCGGGCCGAGCCGCGCGCCGAGCCACTGCATGATCGCGGTGAAGGCGAGCGCGACGAGCGCCAGCAGGCCCAGCGTCTCTGCGGGGCGCACCGGGTCCAGCCCGAGTGCCAGCGTCACCACCGCGAACAGCACCCCGGCCTGGGCCAGCCCCACCGCTGCGGCGGGCAGCCAGCCCGCCAGCGCGACCCGCCAGGCGGGTGCGCCGGACATCACGTGCCGCCGGTTGACCGGTCGCAGCAACATGTACGTGATCATCGCGCCGACCCAGAGCGCCAGACCGAGGAAGTACGGCGCGAAGCCCACCCCGTACGAGCCGGCCGGATGGCGCGCCGACCGGTCGAGCGACACCGGGTCACCGAGGACGCCGGAGCGGGCGTCGGCGTCGTCGTACCCCGGGATCTTCTTCTCCCCGGCGGTCAGGCCGGCGGCGAGATCGCCGGCACCGCCGCCCAGCCGGGTCAGCCCGGAGGCCAGGTCGCCGGCGCCGCTCTCCAGTCGGACCAGACCGTCGGCGAGCCGGTCGCTGCCGGTGCTGAGCTGGTTGAGCCCGCCGTCCAGCTCCCGGGCGCCGGTGGCCAGCCGGAACAGCCCGCCGCGCAGCTGCTCGGCGCCGGTCGCCGCGTCGCCGAGACCGTCACGCAACTCGGCGCTGCCGTCGGCGAGGGTGCCCAACCCGGCGGCCAGTTCGTCGACCTTGCCGCGCGCGTCGGCCACGTCGTCGGCCAGGTGCGGCGCCGCGTCCGCGATCTGCCGCGCCGTGGCGGCCACCGCGGTCATCCGCCTGCGCAGCGCGGTCAGGTCGGCCTGGTCGAGGCCGCCGACGACGGCCCGAGCCGCCTCGACGGTGGCCGCCGCGGCGGTCCGCGCGGCCGTGACGTTCGGATCGTCGGCCAGCTCCGGATGAGCGGCGACCAGGGCGTCCAGTCGGTCGCGCACCTTCTCCGCCTGGGTCAGGGCGGCCTGCGCCCGTTGCGGCAGTGCGTCCAGACCGTCGGCGAGGGACTGCGCGCCGTCGGCGATGGCCGTCGCCGACTCCTCGATCCGCTCGGCGTTGTCCCGCAGCACCGGCTCGATCCTCGCGGCCGCACCGTCCACCGTGCTGGCCACCGCGCGGGTGGCGGTGGCCGCCCGGGCCGTGCCGTCGGCGAGCTGCGCCGCGCCCGTCCGCAGCTGGTCCAGCCCGGCCGCCAGGTCGTCGGCGCCCCGTGCGCTCTGGTCCAGCCCGGCGGAGAGCCGGCCGGCACCGGCGGCCGAGGTGCCCAACCCGTCGGCGACCTGCCCGGCACCGGACGCCGACTCGTCCAGCCCGTCGGCGATCCGACCCGCGCCCGCCTGGGAGGTGCCCAACCCGTCGGCGAGCTGACCCGCGCCGTCGGCGGCGCGACCGGTCTCGGTCTTCGCGTCGGTGAAACCCACGAGCATCCTGGCGAAGTAACCCGACGCCGTGCTCTCCGCGGCCGCGGCCCGGATCTCGCTGAACGCGGATCGGGCGAGCAGGCCCGACAGGTAGTTGGTGGCGTCGTCGTTGACCACCTTCAGCTCACCCCGACGGGCCGGCTGACCGGGCTCGGGGCTCGCGGCAAGCGTCGCGGAGAAGTCCGCCGGAATGGAGAACACCAGGTGGTACCGGCCGCTGCGCAACCCCGCCGCCGCGTTCCCGGCATCGGTGACCTGCCACCCGAACACCCGCCGGTCGACCAACTCGTCGGTCAGATCCTGTCCGGCGTGCACCACCGACCCGTCGCCGGCCGTCGCCGGCCGGTCGGCGTTGACCAGGGCGACCGGTATCCGGTCGAGGTTCCCGTACGGATCCCAGAAGGCGTACAGGTAGAGCGCCCCGTAGAGCAGTGGCACGACGGTCAGCACGGCCAGCGCGGCGCGCGGCAGCCGTCCCCTGGTCATCCGGCGCAGCTCGAACCAGGCCAGTCGGACAACGCTCATCGGTTCACCTCGGCGTGGTGGTTGGCAGCGGCCCCGGCGGCGACCTCGTCGTCGGGGTCCGATCCGTGGGGTGGGTCGTCGGCACCGGGCTCGGAGGCGGCCGGAGCGGCGGCGGCCGGAGCGGCGGCGGTTGGGGCTCGGCCCAGCCGGTGCACGATCGACGGCGAGGTCATCTCCGCCTCCCGGGCGGTGACCACCACCGCGATGCCCCGATCGGTCAGCCGGCCGAGAATGGCCCGGAGCAGCGCGCGGTCCGCACCGTCCGTGCCCGCGTCGACGTCGTCGGCGAGGATCAGCCCCGGCCCACTCAGGGTAGCGAGCACCAGCCCGAGTATCTGGCGCTGCACCGGCGTCAGGTCCCGAGCTCGGCTGGCCGGGTCGAGCGGGACGTCCGTACCCAGTCCCGCGTCCTCGATCACGGCCGCGAGCGCGCCCTGCCGGCCCGCCCGCCAGCCCTGCCGCGGCAACCCTCGCCGGCCCGCCGGTCGAGCGGCCACCTCGCCGGACGACGAGCCCTGCTCTGGCTCGCTTCCGGCAGCGTCGGGGAGGCCGGCGCCCGCAGACGCGCTTGTGGTGACCGGACGAAGCGCGCTCGGCCCGCTGCGGTCAGCTCGCCGGCCGAGCAGGAGCAGCCGTTCGGCGACGTGCTCGGCGACCGTCAGCTCCGGATCGGGTTCGTGCACCCCGGCCACCTGGCCGAGCGCCGCCACCGCGTGACGCTCCACCCGTCCTTCGCTGGTGGGGAAGCGGTCCGCCAGGGCGAGGAGCAGAGACGTCCGTCCGCTACCGGGCACGCCGACGATCGTGTGCAGCTCACCCGCGTTCACCGCGAGGTCGACACCCCGAAAGACCCACCCCCGAGAGGTACGCAGGCCAAGACCTCTTGCCTCCACGACCACCATGATCACTCCGGTCACTGTACTGACTAGTCAGTCTAAAAACATGACCCAGCATAGGTGCGACAGGCGTGATCACCAAAAGATCGCCATACCGGGGCATCAACCAGCCCCGGACGCCCCGCTTTCACGGAACCCGAGTGGATCACCGCCCGCACGGCCCGCGTGGGCCGTGGCCGGTCGCGTGGGGTCGGTGGTTTGTCCGGCCGTGGGGGTTTGTCGGCTGGGGCCCGACCGCGCCTGCCGTGCCGGATGGGGGCCATGTCCGTCTCGGGGCCTTCTGCGCTGTGACCGGATGCACCCCGGCGGCGGAATCGTGGCCGGCCGGGGGTCGTTACACACCCTGACGATCGCAGGACCACCGCCGCCAGCCCGACCGGGCGGCCCCGGGGAATGACCCCCGGCAGCCGGTCGTTACATCCGGTCCCGGCGCCCCGAGCCCCCGCGCTTGGTAGGCCGCCGACACCGGCGCCGCGAGCCCCCGGGCTCGTAGGCCCCCAGACTTTTCTCCCGTGTGTTTGTGCAGCGCCGGACGAGGTGCTCACACCCTGCCCGCCGTTTTCCCCCTTTGGCGGTGTGGGTGTTTCTACCCCCGAAGGAGCTACCCCCATGACCACGATCTTCCGTAAGAGTGTGCTGTCCGTTGCGGGTCTCGCGTTCGCCGGTGGCGTGTTCGCCGGTCCGATCGCCGCCCACGCCGCTACCCCGGCCGTGGACGTCAAGCCCGTCGCGGTGGCGGTGCAGACGGGTGCGCCGAAGCCGCAGGGCGAGCAGTCGCACATCACCCTCAACGGTGAGCAGACCGCGAACGTGAAGGCGATCATCGCCGCGACGAAGAAGGCCGGCCTGCCCGAACGCGCCGCGGTGATCTCGATCGCGACGAGTTTGCAGGAGTCGAAGTTGGAGAACCTGGGTCACCTGGGTGACGCCAACGACCACGACTCGTTGGGCCTGTTCCAGCAGCGCCCGAGCTCCGGTTGGGGCACGCCGGAGCAGATCACCGATCCGGCCTACTCCACGACGGCGTTCCTCAAGGGCCTCACGCAGGTCGACGGTTGGCAGGACATGGCGCTGACCGACGCCGCGCAGACCGTGCAGGTGTCGGCCTACCCGGACGCCTACGCCCAGTGGGAACAGCAGGCCACCGACCTGGTCGGCCAGCACTGGAACAGCTGACACACCGAAGGCCGGCACCCGCACAGGGTGCCGGCCTTCGCCGTACCCAGACCGCGACCACCGGCACGAGCCGGGGCGCGAGGGCCGTTGCCTGCGATCACAAGGAACGCCGTGGGCAGAAGCCCACGCTCAGAAGAGGACGGTGGCGAGGGTGCCGACCGGGTGGAAGCCGCAGCGCTCGTACACCCGGCGGGCCGGAAGGTTGAAGTCGTTGACGTACAGGCTGACCGTGGGGGCGACCCGGAGCAGCGCGTCGCGTACCACTGCGGCCATGGCGCCGGCGGCGATGCCGCGACCCCGCCACTCCGGCGCGACCCACACGCCCTGGACCTGGGCGGTCCGTTTGGTCACGACGGCCAACTCGGCCTTGAACACGACCTTGCCGTCGACGAACCGGGCGTACGCGCGGCCGGCGCGGACCAGGTCGTTGACTCGTCGGCGGTAGCTACGACCGGCGTCCTCGGCCAGCGGGGAGACGCCGACCTCCTCGGTGTACATGGCGACGGCTGCCGGAAACAGTCGGTCGACCTCGCCGGAGCGGACGCGGCGCACCTCTGGATCGGCCGGTACGGCCGGCAGGGTGTCGGTGGCCAGGAGCGGCTGGTTGGGGCGGACGTCGCGGGCCGGGCCCCACGTGCCGGAGAGCCGGTCCCAGAGGCCGAGGACGGCGTCCGCGCGGCCGACGATGGAGGAACAGAGCCGCTCCTCCCCGGCGAGCAGATCGGCGAAGGCGGACACGGCGGCGTCGGTGGCGAGCACCGGCGTCAGGTTGCCGCCGAGCCAGCACAGCGATTCGAGGTTGCGCCGGGTGCCGTACCCCAGGATCCGCCCTTCGGCCCGCCACCAGGACAGCCCGCGCGCGGCGATGCGCTCGGCGACCTGCGCGCCCGCGAACGGGTCACGATCGAGCAGGCGCTCGACCGCGCGGCGCTCCGATTCCCCCAGTTGCCGTACCGGCACCGTCAGCACGACTACCAGCCTGCCAGATCCACCCTCCACCTCGCCGGCCGAGTGGCGAGCCCGGCCTCAGACGGCTGCAACCAGGGGCTTGTCGGCGATGCATTGCCGATATATCGTTGATGCATCAGCGACAGTACGACGAGAGGGAGAACCCGATGAGGTTCCATCGACAGCACCACGCGTTGCACGAGGCCCGGATGCGCGGATTCGGTTTCCCGCCGGTCCCGCCCGGCCCACACGGACACGGTCACGAGCACGGACACGGCGGCCCCTGGGGCGGTCGTGGACGGGGTCGGGGCCGGGGGCGACGCCCCAACGTCCGGGCGGCCGTGCTGGCTCTGCTCACCGAGCGGCCGATGCACGGCTACGAGATGATCCAGGAGATCGACTCCCGCACCGGCGGTGCGTGGCGACCCAGCCCCGGCTCGATCTATCCCACCCTCCAGTTGCTGGAGGACGAGGGCGTGATCGTCGCCAGCACGGAGGAGTCCGGTGGCGGCCGGAAGCGGTTCACGCTCACCGAGGCGGGTCAGGCGGAGGCCACCGAGGCCGCGCAGACCCCGGCGTGGGCGGACGTCGCCCAGGGCACGGTGAGCAGCTGGCACGACATCCGCGACTCCGGCGCGCAGGCGATGAACGCCCTGCGGCAGGTGATGATGAACGGCACCGACGACCAGCGTGAGCGGGCCGCCCAGGTGCTCGACGAAACCCGCCGCAAGCTGTATGCGATCCTCGCCGAATCCGAGTGACGCGCGCCAGCGCCACACGAGCACAGCGCACAGAAAAGCGGCCGCTCCCCGTGCGGGGAACGGCCGCTTTTCCACAAGGAAAATCAGTGCACGGTGACCGTCGGGCCGGTGACCAGCCCGCGCAGCTCCTCGGGAAGCTCGGCGCCCATCTCGTCGGCGATCCGCAGCGCCTCCTCGATCAGCGTCTCCACGATCTGCGCCTCGGGCACCGTCTTGACGACCTGCCCCTTGACGAAGATCTGGCCCTTGCCGTTGCCCGAGGCGACGCCGAGGTCGGCCTCGCGGGCCTCACCCGGACCGTTGACGACGCAGCCCATGACGGCGACCCGCAGCGGCACCGGCAGCCCTTCCAGGCCGGCGGTGACCTCCTCGGCGAGCTTGTACACGTCCACCTGGGCGCGCCCGCAGGACGGGCAGGAGACGATCTCCAGGCCGCGCTCGCGCAGACCCAGCGACTCCAGGATCTGGTTGCCGACCTTGATCTCCTCGACCGGCGGGGCGGACAGCGACACCCGGATGGTGTCGCCGATGCCCTCGGCGAGCAGGGCGCCGAAGGCGACCGCCGACTTGATGGTGCCCTGGAAGGCCGGGCCGGCCTCGGTGACGCCCAGGTGCAGCGGGTAGTCGCACTGTTCGGCGAGCTGCCGGTACGCGCGGATCATCACGACGGGGTCGTTGTGCTTGACCGAGATCTTGATGTCGCGGAAGCCGTGCTCCTCGAACAGCGAGCACTCCCACAGCGCCGACTCGACGAGCGCCTCGGCGGTCGCCTTGCCGTACTTGGACAGCAGCCGCTTGTCCAGGGAGCCGGCGTTGACGCCGATGCGGATCGGCACCCCCGCCGCCCCGGCGGCACGAGCGATCTCCTTGACCTTGTCGTCGAACTGGCGGATGTTGCCCGGGTTGACCCGGACGGCCGCGCAGCCGGCGTCGATGGCGGCGAAGACGTACTTGGGCTGGAAGTGGATGTCGGCGATGACCGGGATCTGCGACTTCTTGGCGATCGCCGGCAGGGCCTCGACGTCGTCCTGGGACGGCACCGCCACCCGGACGATCTGGCAGCCGGACGCGGTCAGTTCGGCGATCTGCTGGAGCGTGGCGTTGACGTCGGAGGTGAGGGTGGTGGTCATCGACTGCACGGACACCGGCGCACCGCCACCGACCGGCACCGAGCCGACCATGATCTGGCGGCTGGCGCGGCGGGGAGCGAGCGGCGGGGGCGGTACGGCCGGCATACCGAGACTGATTGCGGTCACTTCAGCACTCACCTTGGGAAGAGCGTGATCGGGTTGACGACGTCCGCGGTGATGGTCAGCAACGTGAACACGCCACCGATCAGGATCACCACGTACGTGAAGGGCATCAGTTTGAGGTAGTCGACGCGCCCGGGGTCGGCGCGGCCGATCTTCGCGTACAGCCAGGAGCGCGCCCGTTCGAACCAGGCGATGGCGATGTGGCCGCCGTCGAGCGGGAGCAGCGGCAGCAGGTTGAACACGCCGATGAAGAAGTTCAGCGAGATGAACAGGGTCACGAACAGCAGCCACGCCTTGTTGGCGAACGCCTCGCCACCGAGCCGGCTGGCGCCGACGACGCTGATCGGGGTGTCCACGTCACGTTCGCCGCCGGTGATGGCGGTCCACAGGGCGGGCACCTTCTGCGGCAGCCGCTGCAACGCCTGGACGGTGCCGACGGCCAACTCCTTGGTGAAGTCGCCGGTGGCGCCGAACGCGGCGACCGGCCCGTACGTCACGCGGGTCGGGGTGCTGGGCACGAGGCCGACGCCGAGCGCGGCGACGGGGGCGACGGTGCCCTTCGGGTCGTCGAGCGGCGGCCGCTGGGTCTGCGCGAGGACCGTGCTGGTCGTACCCGGCTGCCCATCGCGGACGTAGTCGAGCTTCGCGGTGTCGCCCGGCTTGAGCGCGCGCAGGGCGACGAGCAGCTCGCCGTAGTTGTTGATCGGCGTGCCGTTGACGGAGGTGATCCGGTCGCCGTCGCGCAGGTGCGCCTGGGCGGCGGGGCTGGCGGCGTCGCCGGGGGCGCAGGCCCGGGGTGCGCTGTCGGGGATCACGCAGTCGGACAGCGCGATCACCGCCGGCTCCTGGCGGATCTCCGCGTCGGTGGTGGGGAAGTTCTGGTTGGGCAGGCCGAGGGTGACGGCGGCGATCCAGATGGCGACCAGGGCCAGCGCGAAGTGGGTGATCGAGCCCGCGGACATGACGATCGTCCGCTTCCAGACCGGGTAGCGCCACATCGCGCGCGGCTCGTCGGCCGGGTCGACGTCGTCGTCCTGCGCGGTCATCCCGACGATCTTGCAGAAGCCGCCGAGCGGAATGCCCTTGATGCCGTACTCCGTCTCGCCCCGCTTGAACGACCAGAGGGTCGGACCGAAGCCGACGAAGTACTTGGTGACCTTCATCCCGAATGCCTTGGCGGTCACCATGTGACCGGCCTCGTGCAGGCTCACCGAGACGAGAATGGCCAGGGCGAAGAGCGCCACCCCGAGCAGGTTAGCCATCAAGCTCCTTCCACCGAACCCGCGATGATCTCCTGGGCGTGCGCGCGCGCCCACGACTCGGCCGCGAGCACGTCCTCGACGGTACCTGGTTCGGCGAAGTCCGGAGCGTCCTCCAACACCCGCTCGAGGGTGTCGACGATCCCCAGGAACGGCAGTCGACCGGCCACGAAGGCCGCCACGCACTCCTCGTTCGCCGCGTTGTAGATCGCCGGGCGGCACCGCCCGGCCTCCCCGGCGGCCTTGGCCAGCGCCACGGCCGGGAACGCGGCGTCGTCCAGCGGCGCGAACTCCCAGGTGTGCGCGGCCGTCCAGTCAACGGCGGAGGCGGCGTCGGGCACCCGGTCCGGCCAGCCGATGCCCAGCGCGATGGGCAGCCGCATGTCCGGTGGGCTGGCCTGGGCGATCGTCGACCCGTCGACGAACTCGACCATCGAGTGGATCACCGACTGGGGGTGCACCATCACGGTGATGTCGGCGTAGGGCACGTCGAACAACTCGTGCGCCTCGATCACCTCCAGCGCCTTGTTGACCATGGTCGCGGAGTTGATCGTGACGACCGGTCCCATGTTCCACGTCGGGTGCGCGAGCGCCTGCTCGGGTGTGACCTGCGTCAACTCGTCGCGCCGCCGACCCCGGAACGGCCCGCCGCTGGCCGTGACGACCAACCGTCGCACCTCACCGCGCGTCCCGGACCGCAGGCACTGGGCCAGCGCCGAATGCTCCGAGTCGACCGGCACGATCTGCCCCGGCCGCGTCACCGCGGCCTTCACCAGCGGGCCGCCGGCGACGAGCGACTCCTTGTTGGCCAGGGCGAGGGTACGACCACCGCGCAGTGCGGCCAGCGTAGGAGCGAGGCCCAGCGAGCCCACCACCCCGTTGAGCACGACGTCGCACGGCCACTGCGCCAACTCGGTCATCGCGTCCGGGCCGGCCACGATCTTGGGAAGCTTGAAGTCACCGGTGGCCCACCCACGCCTGCTCGCCTCGGCGTAGAACGCGAGCTGGAGGTCCTGCGCGGCGGACGCCTTGGCCACCCCGACCACCTCGACGCCCAACTCCAGGGCCTGCGCGGCGAGCAGCTCGACGTTGCCGCCGCCCGCACCCACGGCGACCACCCGGAACCGGTCCGGGTTACGCCGGACGATGTCGACGGCCTGCGTGCCGATCGAACCGGTGGAACCGAGCAGGACGAGGTCGCGGGGGGAAGTCACGAGGCCATTCTTCCCCACCGCCGCTGAACGCCCGCTGGGAGCCTCAGCCGTCGCCCTCCGCGCTCGCGGCGCTGATCAACTCCAGATCGCCGATGTCGGGGTATCCCCAGCTCTCGGACACCCCCACATCGCCGACACCGTGTCGATCAAGAAGTGCCACCGGCCGAGTCGGTCGCGGCTACATCCGTCGGCCCCTCCTCGTCCAGTAGTTCTGCCGGGTCGATGGCGAACTCGAACGGCTCCCGCATCGCGAAGATGCTTCCTGCCGCAGCGGCGGCCAACGGCCGGTACTCCCCGTCGACCAACTCGAACAGAGTGATGGTCGGCACCCGGTTGCGCAGGTCCACCCGCAGGAAGAACGGCACACCGGCGGCGGCGTACTCCCGGGGTCGATCGATCACGTCCTTGCGTCGATTTCCGGGGGACACGATCTCCCCCAGCAGCACCGCCTCGGCGATGGGAACCGTCGTACGGCCACCACCTGATGTGCGCAGCACAGCGATGCCCGGAATGAAGAGATCATCCCCGGAGAGGACGTTGATCTCCGGATAGACCCAGAATCCGGCCTTCCGCGCAGCACGGTGCAGCACATATGGCAGCTCCCGCTCGACCGACTGATGATCGATTCCCGCGTGTGGTGTCACGATCACGCTTCCGCTCAGGACCTCAACCTTGGGGCCGTTGGTCTCCGGCAACAGGTCGAGGGCGAGCTGCGCGGTCCACGGCTCGTCGTGCCACCGCAGCACGTCGAACGACGGCTCGGTGTGCTGCGGCGCCGGCTCCGGTGCGAACGCTGCCTGGGCCATCCGGGCTCACCCCCTCAGCGGGACATTCTGCTCAGCTCAGCCTAGCCACCGCAGCCCTCAGAACGCGTCATCGCACACCCAGTCCGACAACCCAAGTGACTCACGGTCAACCGCACTGATCCTGATCGACGAGCCGGGGTGGCACGACCCCGTCGCCGTAATTGGAGGCAAGGGTTGCGGCCCACACGTCCGGGACGGTCCAACCGGGAAACGCCAGCGGGAGGTACTCCTGCAGCGCGCCGGATGCGTCCAGCATGGGCCCGAACTGCTCCTGCCATTCGCCGCGCACCGCCGAGGTGGGAAACCCCCGGATGACCGCCACTTCGGGATCCCGCTAGCGGCGGGTGGTGAACTGCCTTGCACGGGTCGCCACGACGAAGTCGGACCAGGCCGACTCGGTGAAGGTCAGCGCCGGCCCCTGCCGGTCCTTGCTGTCGCGTACGCCGACCGTCTCGGCGAACCCCGCCACCTCGACGCAATCGCCCTCACTGCCGGACCGGGTCGACGTACGCCAGACTCCGTCACGCACCATCGGTCATCTCCTTCGCCATGGCCGCGATCGACTCGCGGGACTCGTCGGCGCTGAGCGCCCGCTCGCCGAGGGAGCGCCACGCGTCTTCGTAGATCTCGATCTCGTGGGTCTTGTCAAGGTAGACCGCGCCGCACGGCCCGTCCATGTAGATCGTCGTCGGCTCCGGCTCGCGCACGTCGGACGGGAAGTCGAGCATCGTGAAGGTGCCGGACTGTGCCCAGCGGACCAGCCCCGCATCGAACGGCAGCACCCGGATGCCGATGTTGTGCTGCCGCGACGACACCACAAGCGACTCCAGTTGCCGGGCCATCGCCGCACGATCGCGCAGTGGGCGGCGCAGCACCGCCTCGCTCAGGATGACGTCGAGGCGTGGAGCCCGGGGCACCGCCCGAGCCAGCAGGCGCTGGCGGCGAAGCCGCACGTCGACCTTCGCCTGACGCTCCGACTCGCCCAACTGCGGCTGGTCGGTGGCGATCAGCTCGGTCATGTACTCGACCGTCTGCAACAAGCCCGGGATGAGATCGGCTTCGTACTTCCGAATCCTCGTGGCGGCGGCTTCCAGGCCGACGTACAGCTTGAACCAGTCCTTGATCGCCTCGCCGTAGCTGTGCCACCAGCCGTGCGCCTTGGTCTCCCGGGCCAGCGCCCGCATCGTCTCGATCGTCTCCGGGGACGCGCCGTAGACGCGGCACATGGCCGCCACATCGTTCGGGTGCATGGAGACCTGCCCGGTCTCGTACCGCCAGATCCGGGGTGCCGACCACTCCAATTCCTTGGCCGCCGCGGTGACTGTCACATACGCGTTTTCGCGAAGCTCTCTCAGGTATCTGCCGAGCTGCCTCCGTGGAACTGTGCTGCCGGAGTCGTCCACGTCATCTCCCTGACTGTCGTCGCGTTAGGCACCTCGTCCCTTGGTCCGCATTCTGCTCCGAAAGATTGCGCCAGGCCACCATCAGAATGACCATCGTTGATGACCGCGAATCCGCGAAGTCCCACCGAAGGACGGCCATGGACTCGACTGACGAACGCACCGATGATCTGCCGATGCCGCCCTACGTGACCACCGAGGACGTCGTGTTCGCGGTGCGGGCGGTCACCGTGCACGCCCCCGAGCAGCGGCCCGACGGTCAGCGATGCCGCAAGGACCAGGCAGCACATCCGTGCCGGCTGCACCGCTGGGGCCGTCGCGTCCTGGAGCAGCGTGGTCTGACTGACGAGCAGGTACAGACGCTGATCGCCGGAGGAACGGTGGCATTGCGATGACCTTCGCGACCGGGGACCGCCTGCCGCCACGGTGGATCATTCACCTGCCGACCACGTTGACCAGCCTCGACGAGGTCACCGCCCTGGCCGTGGCGCTGCGCGACTCGCTCGGCCATCTCAGCGTTCTCGACTTCGGCGAGACCACGCTCAGCGAGGAGGACGCGCAGTTTCTGCGTACCCGGGTGTTCTGCGACGCCAAGCTCGACGGCACCGGCCGCTGCCGGCGGCCCGATGCCCACGGCGGACCCTGCGCCGCAATGATCGACTCGACTTTGTGGAAGTCGGGGTGTCCGCAGCACACGGACACCCCGACTTCGGCGAAAGCGTGGTGATCAGGCGATGGGTGGAACGGTCGGGGACCACCGCAGTGGCCCCCGACCGGGTTCAGCCGCCGTTGATGACGAACTGTGAGCCCGGCTGGATGACGATGGTGCCGTCGGCCGAGTTGGTGATGGCGACGTTCGGCATGTTGCCACCGCCGTTCTTGAACTGGATGCCGTCGTACGTCGAATCGACGATGTCGGTGTCGCGGATGGTGACCCCGACGATGTCCCGGGTCGCGGGGAACAGCGTGATCGCACCGAACTCCTGGTCCTCGTTCCAGAAGGCGCCGCCGGTGCGGTAGAGCCCGTTGTTGGCGATCAGCGTCGTCCCGGAGAAGGGCAGCGGGTCGTGGTCGGTCGCCAGCATGATGCCCGGGTAGTTGGCGGTGTCGTAGATCAGGTTGTTCTCGATCGAGTTGTCGTAGCCGCCGTAGATGGCGATGCCGTTGGCCCGCCAGGGCAGTTGGATGGTGTTGTTGACGAAGTGGTTGTCGTGGGCGATGTCGACGGTGCGGTCCTTGACGTACGGGTTGGCCCAGACCGCGAGCGCGTCGTCTCCGGTGGTGCGGAACGACGAGTTGAACACCCGCGAGTTGCGCGTGCCGTTGCTCAGGTTGATGCCGTCGGCGTACGTGTCGCGGATCCGCATGCCGCGCGCTCAGGCGCCCGGTGCCGCCAGGACGAACGTCTCCAGTTCCTCGCCGCCGTACCAGTCGCTGCGCCGGCCCACGTGGGCCATGCCGAGTCGCCGGCACACCGCCATCGACGCGTCGTTGCCGGGCGAGACGACCGCGTAGATCTCCGAGGTGCCGGCGGCGAACTCCCGTGCGACGAGCGTCCGCGCCGCCTCGGTGGCGTACCCGTGACCCCACGAGTCCGGGTGCAGGTGCCAACCCACCTCGATGTCCTCGGTACGCCGTGTCTCATCGCGACCCGGCAGCGGCTTGAGCAGCGCCGTGCCTACCACCCGGCCGGTGTCGCGTACCTCGATCGCCCAGGTGCCGTACCGGCCGTGGTCGGCGGCGTGCCGCTCCTGCCACACGCGCAGCCGCTCGGCGGCCTGGCTCGAGTCGCTCATCGGCAGGCCGGGAACTCCCAACCAGCGGGTGACCTCCGGGCGGGAGTAGATGTCGTAGATCCGGGCCAGATCGGCCGGGTCTGCGGTCCAATCACGCAGGATCAGGCGTTCGGTGGTGAGACCAGTCATGACCGGCGATCTTAAGGAGTGACGGCCACGGCGATGGGGAAAGAGATCACGATGGGCAGCGGATGGCAGCGGGCGAAGCGGATCACCAGCGCCGCGTTCCGCCCGGTGCGCGGACGAGACCTGTCGCTGCACGCCGCCGCGATCACCTTCTACGGGGCGATCGCGGTGGTGCCGGTCGCCCTGCTGGCCATCTGGCTCACCTCGCTGATCGCCGGGGCCGAGCGGGTACGCCGGCTCACCTCGTACGCCGTGGAGGCGCTGCCCACCGCGATCGGCGCGCCCCGGGCGGTGGAGGCACTGGTCGACGCCGGGGTGGAGCTGACCCCGCTGCTGGCCCTGGCCTCGGTCCTGCCCGCGTCGCTGTACGGCGAGGGCCTGCGCCGGGCGTTCGTCTCGGTGGCGGCACCCCGCACCGACGAGCACCTGGTGGGCTGGCGAGGCCGGCTGTTGCTGCTGCCGCTGCTCGCGCCGGCTCCCGCGTTACTACTGTCGATCCTGCTGGCGCTGCCGCTCACCACCCGCCTCGTGCGGCAGGGCGGCTGGGTCGGCGTGCTCGGGGTGGTGCTGTCGTTCCTGGCGGTCTGGCTGGTGCTCACTCCGGTGCTGGTGTGGGTGTTCCGGGTGGTCGGGCCGGCATCGCCGGACTGGCTCTCCACCCTCGGGATCGGGTCGTTCACGGCCGCGAACCTCTCCGGCTTCCTGCACGGATTCGTGCTCTTCGCCTCGTTCCCCCTGGATTTGGGGGTGCCCTTCGGCGGCTTCGACGAGATCGGCGCCGGTGTGGCCGTCCTCCTGTGGCTGTACCTGTTCCACGTGATCGTCCTCGCGGGCTACTCCGCGACCCTGGCCCTCTCCCGCTGGCGCGCACACCGCTCCCCGGGATGATCAGGGGGTGGCGAGGGCTTCGGTGGGGGTCAGGCGGGCCGCGCGGATCGACGGGTACACCCCGGCGGCCATGCCCACCAGCAGGGCGCCGCCGATCCCGCCGACCACCGAGGTCACCGGGATGGTCGGGGGCCAGCCCTGATAACTGGCGTAGCCGGTCGTCGCGAGCAGCCCGAGCAGCGCACCGGCCGCACCACCGAGCACGGACAGCAGCACCGACTCGGTGAGGAACTGCACCCGGATCTGGCCACGGTTCGCGCCGAGCGCCCGACGCAGGCCGATCTCCCGACGGCGCTCCAGCACCGAGATGACCATCGTGTTGGCCACCCCGATCCCACCCACCAGCAGCGCCACCGCCGCCAACCCGAGAAACAGCGCGGAGAACGTGCTCTCGGTGGCCCGTTTCGCGGCGAGCGCGTCAGAGGGGCGACTGACCTGGACCAGGCCGGGCAGCTGCGGGTTGAGGGTGGCCGGCAGCACCGCGCGGACGTTCTCCAACGCGTCCTCGCGGGCCCGCACGTACACCACCGTGGGGTGACCGTCGAAGCCGAGCAGGTCCCGGGCGGCGTCCCAACCGACCAGCACCGACCGGTCGAGGTCCGGTGCGATAGGCAACGGCTCCAGTACGCCGATCACGGTGAACCAGCGCTCGGCGATGCGCACCTGGGGCGGCTGGGCCGGGTCCACGGTGCTGAACCCGAGACGGCTCGCGGCCACGTAACCGAGGACGGCGGTCGGCAGCTTCGCCGTGCCGTCGTCGAGGAAACGGCCGGTGCGGACCCGGCCGTTGACCGTGTCCAGCAGGTCCGGCCGCGTGGCCAGCGTGGCGAGCCCCGCCGTGTCGTACCTGTCCACCAGGTCGTTGCGGCGGACCGCGACGTGCGTGTTCGCGACGGCGCTCACCGTCTCGACCGGCCCGATCCGGTCCACCATCGCAACGGATTCCTCGGGCAGCAGCACTGGCGGATCCCGATCCGGCACCGGCTCGGCGCGCAGCAGATTCGTGCCGAGGGCGGAGAGCTGATTCATCAGGTCACGCTGACTGGACGCCGGGATGCCCACCACCACGATCATCGTGGCGATGCCGATGGAGATGCCCAGGGCGGAGAGGACCGCCCGCATCCGCCGGGTGGTGAGCCCGAGCAGACCGAGCCGGAGTACGTCGGTCGGGGCGAGCCGGGGTGGCCGGCCACCGTGTGCCGGCTTCTGCGTGCTCATCCGCGGCTCCTGTCAACGGTGTCGGAGACGATCCGCCCGTCGCGGATGTCCACCTGTCGGGGCGTACGGGCGGCGAGGTCCCGATCGTGGGTGATGACGGCGATGGTGGTGCCCTCCGCGTGCAACGCCAGCAGCAGAGCCAGCACCGCCTCCCCGTTGGCGGTGTCCAGGGCGCCGGTCGGCTCGTCGGCCAGCACCAACGCCGGATCGTTGACCAGCGCCCGCGCTATCGCCACCCGCTGCCGCTCCCCACCGGAAAGCTGGTGCGGCAGGTGGTCGACCCGGTGCGCCAGGCCGACCCGCGCCAACGCGTCGATCGCCGTACGGCGCCGCCGACGACGGGGTACGCCGGCGTAGAGCAGCCCGGTGGCGACGTTCTCGGCGGCGTCGAGCCCTCCGACGAGGTGGAACTGCTGAAACACGAAGCCGAGCCACCGGCCGCGCAGCGCGGAGAGCCGACGGTCGGACAGGTCGGTGACCTCCTGCCCGGCGATGCGTACCCGCCCGCTGGTGGGCAGGTCGAGGGTGCCCATGATGTTGAGCAGGGTCGACTTGCCGGAACCGGACGGTCCGACGATCGCGAGCAGTTCACCGGCGCGGACGGTCAGCGAAACGTCGTCCAACGCGGTGACACCATCCGGGTACGTCCGGCTCACCCGGTCGATGCTGAGGACCGGTTCCGCGTACACCGGGATGACCTCGGTCGGCGCGTCCCCGGCGCGGGTGGGGATCGCGGTGCTCACCCGGCCGTCACCACCTGGAGGCCCTCGGTGACGCCGGCACCGCTGACCTCGACGAGACCGCGGGAGAACATCCCGGTCTCCACGGCCAGCAACCCGCCGTCGGGCAGTTGGAGGGCGTGACCACCCTCGCGGAGCGCCACCAGCGCGCCGACCGGCACGGTCAGCACGTTCTTGCGGGTGCTCGTGGTGAACGTGACCTGGACCGACGCCGCGTCCAGCTTCGCCACGTCCGCCGCCTTGACCGGTGTGACGAGGACGTCCACCTTGGGTGGACCGTCCTGGCCGGCTCCCGCGTCCGGGCCGCCACCCTGGACGGTGTGCGAGATCGAGGCGACCCGGCCGGGGATCTCGGAGCTGTCCGGCAGGGTGACCGCCACGGCGGCGCCCACCCGGATGGTGGCGACCTCGGTCGCCTCCACCGCGACGGTCACCAGCTTGGCCTTCTCGGTGACGGCCAGCAGGTCACCGGCGACCGGATCACCGGGCAGGGCCTTCACCGCGCTGACCCGGACCGGCCCGGACAGCACCACGGCCTGCCCGACCTCGATCCGGCCGGTGGGTTCCAGGTCGAGCGCCTGCTGCCACTTCTTGATAGCGGCCACGAGCGCGTCGGTGAGCAGAGCCCGACCCGGGTCGATCTTCGTGCCGTCCTTGGCCCGAGTCGGCTGCGTACCGGTGGCGTACCCGAGCGCCTTCAGGTTGTCCCACACGATCCGCACGTCGCTGCCCACCAGGCCGGGCTTGTCGAGGGTACGAAAGAGCGGGGTGTCGCCGAACAGCACCGGCACCGGCCGGTCGTTGACCCAGTACAGCGGCTTGCCCCGGGCCACCGTGTCGCCCACCTTCGGCAGCCGGGTGACGATCCCCTCGCCCGTCCCCTTGACCACCCGCTCCGGGCCGAAGCCGAGCGTCCCGTCCAGGGACCGGCTGTCCGACAGGTCGGTGCGGGTCACCTTCGTCGTCGTCACCGGCGGCGGGGCGCTCGCCGTGTCGTCGGCGCCATCACGCCGCAGGGCCAGCACGCCGATGCCCGCGCCGACGGCGACCACCACGGTCACGAGCGCCACCACGATCGCCGTCCGTCGGCTCGGCCTACTTGCCACCGAACGCCTCCATCGTGCACTCCTTCTCGGCCTTTTCCATCGCCGGAGCGTCGAGGCCGCCCGTCGGGTCGGCAACTCCGTCGTCGTACGTCCAGCCGGAGCCGTCCGGTAACGCGTGGATTTTCATGCCGCGGCCGCGCAGACACTGCACGTAGTCGTTCCACTGGCTCACGTAGTTCGGGTTCCTCTCCTCGTCCAGCTCCGGTGGCTGAAGAGGCAGCTTGTTGGCGCACGCCACGTACGCCGCCTTCGGCTCGCCGCTCTGGTCCAGGGAGATCACGTTGCTCCCCTCGGCGGCCGCTGCCTCCATCCGGACCTTGTTCTCCTTCACCCCGTTGTCCCGCAGGCAGATGTTGTAGGTGTTCCAGAGCCGGTTCGTCTCGTCGTCGGTCATGTCCAGACGCAACTGGGGGCGGCCGGTCGCGGCCGCACCGGAGGCGGACGCGCTCGGCGCGACGGATGCCGTGGCGAGGGAGGCGACATCGGCCGTGCTGCCGGCGTCGGCGTCGGCGTCGGATGTCGCACCGCCACAGCCGCTGAGGACGGCGGCGAGCAGGGTGAGCACGACGAGCCCGAGTCGTTGTGGTGCCTTCGTCATGCCGAGCAGCATCACGAGCACTTGTCAGAGACCTGTCAGAGATTGGTGCTCATCCGGTAGCCCCAGCTCAGCGGCACCGCCAGCGGGCGGCTCGGCAACGTACAGTCGCTGCCGTGGGTGCGCGGGTGCTGGTGGCCGAGGACGACGAGAAGCAGGCCGAGTTGGCCCGCCGCTACCTGGAACGCGAGGGGCACACCGTGGTCGTCGTCGGCGACGGGCGGGCCGCCCTGGAGCAGATCCGCCAACGTTCACCGGATCTGCTGATCCTCGACGTGATGATGCCGAAGGTCGACGGCCTGGACGTCTGCCGCATCCTGCGCCGCGAGTCCGACCTGCCGGTGCTCATGCTGACCGCCCGGTCGACCGAGGACGACCTGCTGCTCGGCCTGGACCTGGGCGCCGACGACTACATGACGAAGCCGTACAGCCCTCGCGAACTGGTGGCTCGGGTGCGGACACTGCTGCGGCGGGGACAGCGGACGGCGCGGCTGGCCGATCCGGTGCTGCGCGTCGGCGCCCTGCACGTCGACCCGGTCCGCCACGAGGTACGCGCCGACGGACGACCCGTCGACTGCACACCTGGCGAGTTCCAGCTGCTGCAGGCGATGGCCGCCCAACCCGGACGGGCCTTCACCCGCGACCAGCTTCTCGGCTACCTGCACGGGTTCGACCGGTACATCACCGGCCGGACCGTCGACGTCCACGTCATGAACCTGCGCCGCAAGATCGAGGCGAACCCGCGCAAGCCGACCCGACTGGTGACGGTGTACGGCGTCGGCTACAAGCTCACCGAGGAGAGCTCCCATGCGGCGTGAGGTGCCGCTGCACCGCAGCCTGCTGCTCCGGCTGCTGGTGCTGGCCGTCCTCATCGCCGTCGGCTCGATCGCGGCGACCGCCTGGCTGGCGGTACGGACCACGACCGGGGCGATCCGGCAGGAACAGGGGCAGGCGCTCGCCGACGACGCCCGCATCTACGACACGCTGGTCGGCTACGCGGCGACCCACCCCACCTGGGACGGCGTCGACGCGACCCTGCGACCGCTCGCCGCGCAGGTCGGCCGGCGCATCACCCTGACCACCGAATCCGGCACGCCGGTGGCCGACTCGGCACCCGAGGCGGGTCCGCTGCCGTCGAAGCCGTCCGCGACCGTCGACGCGCTCGCCGTCGACACCGCCCTGGTCCTGGGATCCGGCACGGCCGTCGACGCCGCGCGTATCGACCCCCGCGCCTCCGGCCCGTACCTGCTCCCACCCGACGAGCGCCGGACGCTGCGCGACAGGGCGGACCAGGCCGCCCTGTGCCTGCGGGTACGGATCAGGATCGCGGTTGTCGTCGAGCTGGGGCCCACCGGCCGGCCCCGGCTCAACACCCCCGGCACCGACCTCAACGACAGCGACTCAGCGCGCTGCGACCTGGCACGCGAGGAGCTGGCAGCCCCGACAGCCACCGAACGCAAGGCGCTGGCACAGCTGAACGCGCTGGTGAACACCTGCCTGGCCCGGCGCAAACTGACGCCCGTGAACGTCGCCCTGGACTGGACCTGGACGACGCGGCCCCGCCCCGAGCGGTACACCGAGCCGGACCTCACCGGGGTCGCCCAGGATCACAGCCGCGCGGCCAACGCCTGCGTGGGCACCAGCCGGCGGGAACAGCTCCTTGCCTACGTCGCCCCGGCGGCGACCCTGTTCGTCAGCGATCCTGCTGGTCACCCCACCACGACCTTCGACCTGTCCCGGGCCAACCAGATCCGCATCGCGGCGGTCGCCGGCCTCGTCCTGCTGGTCAGCGTCGGGGTCACCGTGCTCGCCGGCATCCGGCTGACCCGGCCGCTGCACGCGCTGACCGGGGCGGCGCAACGGATGCGCGACGGCGACGGATCCGCCCGCGTCCGGGTCACCGGCCGGGACGAGATTGCCCGGCTGGCCGAGGCGTTCAACGACATGTCCGAGCGGCGTGAGCGTCTGGAACAGCTACGCCGGGCGATGGTCAGCGACATCGCCCACGAGATGCGTACCCCGGTCACCAACATCCGGGGCTGGTTGGAGGCCGCCGAGGACGGCGTCGCCGTCCTGGACCAGAGGTTGGTGTCCTCGCTGCTGGAGGAGGCGACGCTGCTCCAACACGTGATCGCCGACCTGCAGGACCTCGCCCAGGCGGACGCCGGTGCCCTGCGGCTGCACCCCGAACAGGTCTACCTCGCCGACCTGCTCCCCCAGGTGGCGGAGGCGCACCGCGTCCAGGCCGACCGTGCCGGTGTCACGCTCGCCCTGCGGGTCGACGCCGACCCGCAGGTGTACGCCGACCCGGTACGGCTGCGCCAGGCCGTCGGCAACCTGGTCGCCAACGCGGTACGCCACACCCCCGCGGGCGGCAGCGTGACGATCGACGCCCGGACTGCGGACGGCGAGGTGACCATCGCCGTCGCCGACACGGGCAGCGGCATCAGCGCCACGGACCTGCCCCGGGTGTTCGACCGCTTCTGGCGGGCGGAGAAGTCCCGCAGTCGGCAGACCGGTGGCAGCGGCCTGGGCCTGGCGATCGTCCGCAAGCTCGCCGAGGCCCACCAGGGCACGGTGACGGCAACCAGCGAACCCACCCGAGGCTCCACCTTCACCCTCCACCTCCCCGCTCCGCACTCTTGATCAAGAGGTTTGCGTCAACCGGACGGCGTCTGATGACGCAAACCTCTTGATCACCACAAGGGTGGGTGGGTGGGTGGACTAGGCTGCGGCGGCATGAGTGGTGAGATTCCGGCCCGCGCCGACGTCGTGATCGTCGGTGCCGGGCACAACGGCCTGGTCTCCGCGGTCCTGCTGGCGCGTGCCGGCCTGGACGTCCTCGTCCTGGAGGCCGCCGACGTGCTCGGCGGCGCGACCCGCACCGAGAACCCGTTCCCGAAGGTGCCGGGGCTGCGCCACTCCACCGGCTCGTACCTGCTCGGGCTGATGCCGCCGGAGCTGCTCGCCACCCTCGACGTACGGATCCCGGTGCTGCGCCGCGACCCGCACTACTTCCTGCCCACGCCGGGCGGCCTCGGCTCGCCGTACCTGCTCTTCGGCAGCGACACCACCGCGACCCGGGCACAGCTCGCCGAGTTCTTCTCCCCCGCCGACGTGGCCGCCGACGACGCCATGCAGGCCGAGCTGGCCGCGCTGCGCGAGGATCTCGCCCCGGCCTGGCTGGCCGAGCCGCTGACCGTCCAGGAGACCGCCGAGCGGTACGTCCGTCCGGCGTTGCGGCAGGTCTTCGTCGACCTCGTCCAGGGCTCGGTGGCCGACTACCTGGCCCGGTTCGAGTTCCGCTCCGAGCTGCTGGTCAGCATGTACGCCGTCACCGACGGGCTGTCCGGGCTCAACGCCGGCCCGGACGACCCCGGCACCGGCCACAACTTCCTCGTGCACAACATGTGCCGGCTGCCCGGCTCCGGCGGCACCTGGATGATCGCCGAGGGTGGCATGGGCACGGTCTCGCGCACGTTCGCCGAGGCCGCCCGCGCCGCCGGTGCGACCATCCTGACGGGTACGCCGGTGAGCGCGGTGACGCTCGACGGCGGCGCGGCCAGTGGCGTCGTGCTGGCCGACGGTCGGCAGGTCGCCGCCCGGGTGGTGCTCGGCGCGTGTGACCCGTACCGGCTGATGGACCTGTTGCCCGACGGCGCGCTGCCGGCGCCGCTCGGCGAACGGATGGCGGCGGTCCGCCGCCCCGGCACCACCCTGAAGCTCAACCTGGCGCTCACCGGGCTGCCGCACTTCTCCTGCCTGCCCGAGGGCACACCGAGCCCGTTCGGCTCGACCATCCACCTGCTGCCCGGCTCCGCGTCGCTGGTCGGTGGCGACACCACCTCACCGATGACCGCGCTGCGCGGCATGTGGGCCGACGTGCAGGCCGGGCGGCTGCCGGCGGAGCCCACCATCGAGTGGTACCTGCACACCACCGTCGACCCGTCGCTCTCCGACCCCGCCGGGCACCACTCGTCGGCGCTGTTCGTCCAGTCGGTCCCCTACGAGCTGGCCGGCACCACCTGGGACGCCGAGCTGCCCGGGTACGTCGACCGGCTCATCGAGATCGTCGAGCGGTACGCCCCCGGCACCGGCGACCTGATCGCCGACGCGGTGCCGCTGCCCCCGCCGGGCATCGAGGCGCACTTCGGCATCACCGGCGGGCACATCCACCACGTCGACAACACCGTCTCGTTCACCGACCGGATGCCGTACGCCACCGGCATCGACGGCGTGTACGCGGGCAGCGCCGGCTGCCACCCGGCCGGCAGCGTGATCGGCGCCGCCGGCCACAACGCGGCCCGCCGCATCCTCACCGACCTGGGACGCTGACCCTGTTCCCGGTCGCGCCGGCCGACGGTCGGAGATCCCCCGGACCGCCGATCAGGTAGTAGCCGACCAGCAGGAGGTACGCGCCTTCTCCCGGCCGCGTCCGTACCGGTACTCGCTCTCCCGCGCGTCCGCCCCCGCCACGCCCGCCCCGCTCTCGTCGCGCACCCCTCCCCGCGATCTTGCACTTTCGGTCGCCGTTCTGGGGCGATTGCGGTGCTTTGCACCCGCAGAAAGTGCAAGATCGCGGAGCGGAAGGGGCAGCGCCGCGGGGTCAGCTCAGGGCTTCGCCCGCCGGGGCGGGGGTTTCCGCGTCGACGCGGTGGGCGCGCACCTTGTGGCCCACGCTGGTCAGGCAGCGGCCGCTGGGCAGGTCGAAGCGCCAGCCGTGCAGCTGGCAGGTGAGCTGGTCACCCTCGACAATGCCGAAGCGGGTCAGGTCCGCCTTCAGGTGCGGGCAGCGCCGCTGCACCACCCAGTCGCCCAGCGTGATGTCCTCGGCGTCGGTGCTGCGCTCGTGCTCGTCGTACCAGCCCTCGGCGTACTGGAGACGCTCCTCCGACAGGCACTTGAAGAACGCGTAGACGAACTCGTTGTACTGGCCGATCCGGGCCGCCGAGAACCGGCAGGACAGGAAGAGCGAGTTGACCCAGTCCACCTCGTCGATGAAGAGCAGGTGCTCGATCAGCGACCGCTCGGTACGGAACCGGTAGCGGACCTTCTCGTCGGCGTACGGCCGGACCTCCTTGCCCGGGAAGTCCACCACGATCGACTCGACGCTCTCGCCGTCGTACCCCACCAGATCGAAGCGCACCGGACCGCCCACGCCCTTGGCCAGGTAGATCGACTCGTCGAGCAGCGGCTCGATCCGGCGCTTCATCTCGCCGAGCACGTCCACCTCGGGGTGCCGCCAGGACGCCTTCTCCGCATCGATGACGGGGCGCTTCCGCTCCCGCATCTCCTCCAGGTGGGCGACCTTGTTCGCGAAGAACTCGTCCACCGGCACCGGGTGGGTGGTGCTCGCGCCCTCGGTGGTGACCTCCGCGACGCTGCCCGGCAGCAGCACGATCCCGTTGGTGCCGCCGACCTTGGCGTACTCCGACAGGAAAACGGACTGGTCGGGGAAGATGTTGCCCTCGTCGCCGTGGATGTCGTTGAACTGCCACAGCGCGTCGTCGAGGAAGCACGGCGGGCCGGCGATCGGGAAGACGTGGTCGGCCTTCAGGTCGTCGATGTAGCGCCACGTCCGGTCGAACTGCCGGTCGCGCTTCTGCTTGCCGAACGCCGTCTTCGCCGCCTGCGGCAGCTCGTAGACCATCGGATACCAGATCGCCCCGGAGAACTGCAGCAGGTGCGCGTGCACGTGCCCCAACTCGGCGAAGACGCTCAGGTCGGTCGGTCGGGCGTCGTTCTGGTTGAGCAGCCGCACCCCGTCGTACTCCACCCAGAGCGACGAGTCGCCGATCGGGCCGTCGGTCGGGCTGGTCAGCGCCTGAATCATGATCTTCAGGCCGCCGGGCAGCTCCACCACCTGCTCGTTGGGCGCCTTCAGGAACTTCGTGAAGCCCAGCGCCCGGAACTCGTCCTCCATCTCCGAGGTGGGGAACTCGGGGAGCAGGACGGTGGCGTCCTTGGAGACGAAGTCCCGCAGGTGCTTCGCGTCGAAGTGGTCCCGGTGCAGGTGGGAGACGTACAGGTAGTCGACCTGGCCCAGGCTCTCCCAGTCGAGCAGGGAATTGTCCGGGAAAGGAAACCAGGAGGCGAAGTAGGCCGGGTTGACCCACGGGTCGCACAGGATGCTGCCCGCGGCCGTGTCGATCCGCATACTGGCGTGCCCGGTTCCGGTCACTCGCACCGCACAGTCCCCCTCAAACAGACAATCAGGTGTACGCCAAACGCTACCGGAGGGAGTCTGACCGTCGCCCCGCGACGCCGGTAGTGACGTCCGGCCTGGGCGGGCAGGGCCAACGGCCGGGAAACACCCACCGCGCCGCCCCGGGCAGGAGGCGTGCCAGACTAACCGGAGATCCGATCGCGAGGGAAGGACCGACAGTGGCAGGAAGCGAGCCGGTAACGTCGCCAGACCAGCACAAGCCCGGGCACCGGAAGGCCGGGCGCATCGGCGCGGTGCTGTCCGCGCTGGCGCTGCTGGCGATGATCTGCGGCAACCACGAGGGCAGGGTCGAGGACATCTGGCTGGTCGGCCTGGCCGCGCTGCTGCTGATCATCGTGATCGGCGACGCCGTGCTGCGGCGCAACGGCCTGCGTTCCTGACCTCGCCGGACACCCGGCTGACGTACGCCGAGGGCCCGCCCCCACCCGGGGACGGGCCCTCGTCGCGTACGCGTCGGACTCAGCGCCCGAAGAGGATGTCCTGCACGTCCTTGAGCGCGGCGTCGACCTCGGCCTCGAAGTAGCCACCGGGCACCAGGCCGAACCGGAGCGTATCCAGGTCCTTCGGGTCGACCGGCATCGGGTTGCGGCGCTGCATGCCGCCGAGCAGGGTCTCGAAGAACCGGTCCACCTGGTCCGGGTCGTACCCGCTGCCGAAGCGACGGACCTGGAAACTGCGCCGGATCTGGTCGACCCGGTACAGGTCACTGCCGGGAGGACCGGCCATCGGCGGGCCGCCCACCGGCGGGCCGGCCATCGGAGGGCCGGCCACGGCGGGCGGACCGGCCATCGGCGGACCACCGATGCCCGGCTGCGGCATGGGAGGCGGACCGGCCGGACCACGGCGCATGTCGCGCAGGTCCCGTTCCGGCATCCGAATCTCGGCGGTCATGTCGGCGCGACCGTGCCGGCCGGCCTCGAAGCCGTCGAAGCGCGGCTCCTCCGGCGGGTAGCCGCCGGACGAACGCGGGTCGTCGGGCGGCCCGTAGCCGCCGGGCATGCGCTGGTCGTCCGGGGGGCCGTAGCCGCCGGGCATCCGCGGGTCGTCG
Organism: Micromonospora sp. WMMD710; assembly: GCF_029626045.1. NCBI lineage: Bacteria > Bacillati > Actinomycetota > Actinomycetes > Micromonosporales > Micromonosporaceae > Micromonospora > Micromonospora sp. WMMD710. The sequence goes on from NZ_JARUBD010000001.1 coordinate 3,660,930, forward strand.
GGCGGCCCGTAGCCGCCGGGACCGGCGGGCAGGCCACGAGGCGGTACGCCGTGCCCGCCCATCGGACCGCCGGGGCCCATCGGGCCGGGACCGGCCGGACCACGCGGCGCGTCGTAACCACCACGGGGGGCGTCGTACCCACCGGCGAAGGCACCCGTCGGCTCGTCGTAGCGGCCGTACCGGTCGGGCGGGCCGGGCTGCGCCGGCATCGGCCGCGGCGGCATCGGCTGCGGCACCATGCCCCCACGGTCGTCACGCATCGGCGGACCCATCCGGTCCGGTGGGCCCATCCGGGGGTCACCGCCGCGCCCGGCGCTGGTGCGCTCCTCCAGCTCGGCCAGCTGTCGCTCGACGCGGTCCAGGTGCAGGTCGACCTGCCACTCGTCGTAGCCGTTGAACCGGACCCGGAAGACGACATCGTGGACCTCCTGGGAGGCCACCGGCGCGCCGACCTGCCGGCCGTCGAGCGTCGCCTCGACCCGGTCGAGGAAGGCATCCACCTCGTCGACCTTGTATCCCCGGCGGAGCGCCTTGCGCCGGAAACGCTGACCCTGACTCGCCACTATGTCTCCTGGTCTCGTTCGCCACGCCTGGTCACGCCGGTGCCTCTCCGGCGCGGTCGGTGTTGGTGTCGGTGTCCTCGGCGGCGGCGAGCTGGCCACACGCGCCGTCGATCTCACGACCTCGGGTGTCCCGTACGGTGGTGGACACCCCGGCGTCGCGCAACCGCCGGACGAACTCCCGCTCCACCGGCTTCGGGCTCGCGTCCCAGCGGCTGCCCGGCGTCGGATTGAGCGGGATGAGGTTCACGTGCGCCAACTTGCCGGCCAACAGCCGCCCGAGCAGATCGGCTCGCCACGGCTGGTCGTTCACGTCCTTGATCATCGCGTACTCGATCGACACGCGACGGCCCGTCCTGGCGGCGTAGTCCCACGCTGCGTCCAGCACCTCGGCTACCTTCCAGCGCTGGTTTACCGGCACGAGTTCGTCGCGCAGATCATCATCGGGGGCGTGCAACGACAACGCAAGGGTCACAGAGAGGTCTTCGCTGGCCAGTCGGCGGATGGCCGGAACCAGGCCCACCGTGGAAACGGTGATGTGCCGCTGGGACAGGCCGAGGCCCTCCGGAGCGGGGCTGACCAGCCGGCGGATCGCCGCGATCACCCGGTTGTAGTTGGCCAGCGGCTCGCCCATGCCCATGAACACGACGTGCGACAGTCGCGGCGGTGAGCCGGAGACCGCGCCGGACGCCGCCACGCCGGCCAGGTACACCGCCTGGTCGACGATCTCGGCGGTCGACAGGTTGCGGGTCAGCCCGGCCTGGCCGGTCGCGCAGAACGGGCAGGCCATCCCGCAGCCCGCCTGGCTGGAGATGCAGACGGTCACCCGGTCCGGGTAGCCCATCAGCACGCTCTCCACCAGCGCGCCGTCGTGCAACTTCCAGAGCGCCTTGCGGGTGGCACCGTCGTCGCAGGCCAGCTCCCGGACCGGGGTGAGCAGCGTGGGCAGCAGCTGGTCGGCCAGCCGCTCCCGGGTCGCCGCCGGCAGGTCGGTCATGGCCTGCGGGTCGCGCACCAGGCGCCCGAAGTAGTGGTTGGAGACCTGCTTGGCGCGGAACGCGGGCTCACCCAGGCCGGTCACCAGCTCCTGGCGACCGGCCAGGTCCAGGTCAGCGAGGTGCTGAGGAGGCATGGAGGCCCGGCGCGCGGTGGGGGCGTCCGAGATGGCGGGGATCAAGGGCAGGCTCGTCATGGCTGGTCCAGTGTGTCACGCCTCCGGCGGCACACACCCGTCCGGAGGTGCCGAACCGGTCCCGACCGCCGGATCGGGAGGACCGGGGCGCCGTGATCCATGCCTCACCCCACCACCGGCACGAAGATCGCCAGCAGCAGGTACGCCGTCGGCACCGCGAACAGGATCGAGTCCAGGCGGTCCATCAGGCCACCGTGGCCGGGCAGCAGGTTGCTCATGTCCTTGACACCGAGATCCCGCTTGATCATCGACTCGGCGAGGTCACCGAGGACCGCCGCGCAGGAGACCGCCACCCCGAACAGCGCACCCCACCAGGGAGCCACGTCCAACATCAGCCACAGCAGCAGGGCGCTGCCCAGCGCCGCGGCGGTGACCGAACCCGCGAAGCCCTCCCAGGACTTCTTCGGGCTGATCGACGGGGCCATCGGATGACGGCCGAAGGAGACCCCGGCGGCGTACCCACCCGTGTCGGAGAGGACCACCGCGATCAGCGTGGCCAGGATGCGCAGCGGGCCGTCGTCGGGCGCCGCCGCCAGCAGGGCCGCGAAACCGCCGAGGAACGGCACGTAGACCGCGATCAGGGTGGCCGCGGTGAGATCCCGCTGGAAGCCGGCCGGGCCGTCGCCCAGCCGCCAGATCATGGTGCCCAGCACGGTCACGAGCAGTCCCAGGCTGAGCGCGTCCGGGCCCGCGAACCAGGCCAGACCCACCGTCAGCACGCCACCGGCGACCAGCGGCACCAGCGGCGGATGCGCGCCGCTGCGGCGGACGGCGCGGGCCATCTCCCAGATGCCGACGGCCATGGCTCCGGCGATCACCGGCAGAAACGCCAACGGGTAGAAGACCAGCGGCACCACGATCAGCGCGCCGAGGCCGAGCCCCACCCCGATCGCCGCCGGCAGGTTGCGGCCGGCACGCCCGGTGCCCACCTGCTGGGTGGCCGGGCGGTCGACGCTGGCCCGCCGTCGACCCTTCGCCCGCCGACCGGTCGGCGGCTCCGGCTCGACCTCCGGATCCAGATCCGGTCCGATGTCCGCCCCGATGGGCGCGAGCTGCGCGGTCGGGTAGTCGACGTCGTCGTAGCGGACCGGGCCACCACCGTTGTCGAATCGCCGCGGCTCGTCGTAGCGGCCCGGCTCGTCGTAGCGGCCCGGCTCGTCGTAGCGGCCCGGCTCGTCGTAGCGCTGCGGGCCGTCGTGACGGGTCGGGGTGCCGTCGCGACCCGCGGGCGGACGGTCCGCGTACCGACCGGCACGGCCCCGGTCGTCGTACCGGTGAGGTTGGTTGCGGTCGTCCTCGTAACGGTCCCGGTCGTCGAAGCGGTCGTGCCGATCGCGGTCGTCGAAGCGGTCCCGGTCGTCCGGGCGGACCGCCCGGCCGCGCTCGTCGTACGGATCCGCCGGAACCGGCTCGGCGTACGGGCGGGTGCGGGGCTCGGCGTACAGCTCAGGGCCGGACGGACGGCGAGTCCACTGACCCGCCTCGATCTCGGTCTCGGGCCAGGGCAGGGCCACCGGGCGCTCCGGTCGGTCCCAGCCGCGCGGCTCTCCCGTGTAGGGGTCGGGGTGGGACATCACGCACCGCGACGTGGCGCGAGAACGACCACATGACGCAAGACCACAACCATCCCCTACACGCGCGGTGTTCCTCCGATTGACCGCCCCGACGGTCGGTCGATTCCCGGTGTTCACCACCCGGTGGCCGGGAATCCTGCCGAGCCTACTGCACCCGCCGATCGGGTGAGGCGGACGATGGCGCGCCCCGTCGCGCATACGGCACGAGGCCCGCCCCCGGTTCGGGGTCGGGCCTCACGTCGACTGCGTCACCTGGCGAACGCCGGGCCGGTCCTCAGACCTCCAGCAGCTCGGTCTCCTTGTGCTTGACCAGGTCGTCGATGCTGGCGACGTAGCGCTGGGTCAGGTCGTCCAGCTCCTTCTCGGCGCGGCGGCCGTCGTCCTCGCCGGCCTCGCCGTCCTTGACGATCCGGTCCAGCTCCTCCTTGCCACGGCGGCGGACGTTGCGGATCGCCACCTTGGCCTCCTCGCCCTTGTGCCGAGCCACCTTGATCATGTCGCGGCGACGTTCCTCGGTCATCTGCGGGAGCAGGATACGCAGCTGGTTGCCCTCGTTGTTCGGGTTCACCCCGAGGTCCGAGTCGCGGATCGCCTTCTCCATCGCGTTGATCTGCGAGTTGTCGTACGGCTTGATGATGGCCATCCGCGGCTCGGGAACCGCGATGGACGCCATCTGGGTCAGCGGCGTGGGCGTGCCGTAGTAGTCGATGATGACCTTGGAGAACATGGCGGCGTTGGCGCGACCGGTACGGATGGCGCCGAACTCCTCCTTGGCGTGCTCGACCGCACGCTCCATCTTCTCCTCGGCCTCGAGGAGGGTGTCGTCGATCACCGGTCTCCTCGCCTCCTTCTGTGCTCGTCGTGGGCTCTGCTGAAAGTCGTCAGGACCGCTGCTGCCGTCACCTCGGGCGGGGCGGGCTCAGGCGGTGATCAGGGTGCCGATCTTGTCGCCACCCACCGCGCGGATGATGGTGTCGTCACCCTGCGCACCGAAGACCAGCATCGGCAGGCCGTTCTCCATGCAGAGGCTGAACGCCGCCGCGTCGGCCACCCGCAGGTTGCGGCGCAGCACCTCGGAGAAGGTGATCGAGTCGAGCTTGCTGGCGGTGGGGTCGATCCGCGGGTCGGCGGTGTAGACGCCGTCCACGCCGTTCTTGCTCATCAGCACCACGTCGGCCCGGATCTCCAGCGCACGCTGGGCGGCCACCGTGTCGGTGGAGAAGTACGGCATGCCGGCACCGGCGCCGAAGATGACCACGCGGCCCTTCTCCAGGTGCCGGATCGCCCGCAGCGGGATGTACGGCTCGGCGACCTGGGCCATGGTGATGGCGCTCTGCACCCGGGTCTCGATGCCCTCCTTCTCCAGGAAGTCCTGCAACGCGAGGCAGTTCATCACGGTGCCGAGCATGCCCATGTAGTCGGCGCGGGCCCGGTCCATCCCGCGCTTCTGCAGCTCCGCGCCACGGAAGAAGTTGCCGCCGCCGACGACCACGGAAACCTGCACGCCGCGGCGGACCACGGTGGCGATCTGCCGGGCGATGGCCTGGACGACGTCCGGGTCGACGCCGATCGCGCCGCCACCGAACACCTCACCGGAGAGCTTCAGCACCACCCGGCGGGCGCGCCCCGGCGGCGGTGCCGTCGGATCGTCCACAGCCAGCGTCCGGTCACTCACAACCTGCGTCATCCGCCCCGCCCTTCCCCACGCGCACACCCCGTGCGCCGCGTACCGCGAACCTGCCGCTGCTGACCCTATGTGACGAGGAGGCCGCGGTGCCTGTCACGTACACCGGCGGCCTCCTCGTCGACGTCTCCTGCACACGGGCGCGCGCGGCGCCCGGTGGCGGCTCAGGCCTGGCCGACCTCGAACCGCACGAAGCGGGTGACCTCGATGCCGGCCTCGGCCAGCATCTGCTTCACCGACTTCTTGTTGTCGGCCACGGACGCCTGCTCGACGAGGACGTAGTCCTTGAAGAAGGCGTTCACCCGACCCTCGACGATCTTCGGTAGGGCCGCCTCGGGCTTGTTCTCCTCGCGGGCGGTCTGCTCGGCGATGCGCCGCTCGGACTCGACGACCTCGGCCGGAACCTCGTCCCGGGTGAGGTACTTCGGCCGCATCGCGGCGATCTGCATGGCCACACCACGAGCGTCGGCGTCGCCCGCCTCGTCGCTCTTGCCGGTGTACGACACCAGCACACCAACGGCCGGCGGCAGGTCCTGGGCCTTGCGGTGCAGGTAGACCGCGGTGGTGCCCTCGACCTTGGCGAAGCGGTTGAGCACCAGCTTCTCGCCGATCTTGGCGGACTGCTCCTGGATCAGGTCGGCGACGACCTTGCCGTCCAGCTCGGTGGCGAGCAGCTCCTCGGCGGTGTTCACGCCGGAGCGCTCACCGTGCTCGACGAGCTGCTGGGCCAGCGCGATGAACGACTCGGTCTTGGCGACGAAGTCGGTCTCGCAGTTGAGCTCGAGCAGCGCCTTGCCGGAGTGGGCGACCAGGCCGTTGGCGGCCGTACGACCGGCCCGCTTGCCGACGTCCTTGGCGCCCTTGACGCGCAGGATCTCGATGGCCTTGTCGAAGTCGCCCTCGGCCTCGGTCAGCGCCTTCTTGCTGTCCATCATGCCGGCGCCGGTGAGGTCGCGGAGCTTCTTGACGTCCGCGGCGGTGATGTGGGACATGGCTCTCTCTTCGGTGTTGAGACGGCGTGTGGATGGTCAGAGGTGCCGGTTACCCGGATCCGGACGGATCGTGCCCGGCGTACCGCCGCTGCCCGCTGTCCGGGAAAACGGACAGCGGGGCAGCGACGGTGCGGTCACTCCGCGGTCGCGGCCGCCGGCTGCTCGGTGGCGGCCTGCGCCGGCTGCTCGGCGGCGGGCTGCTCGGCGGCAGCGGCGGGCTGCTCGGCCGGGGTCGCCGACTCGTCGGCCTTCTTCGGCTCGAGCAGCTCGCGCTCCCACTCGGTCAGCGGCTCGTCGCTCGCGACGCCCGCCTCGGGCTTCTCGTCGCTGCCCCGGCGGCGGCCGGAACGCGCGATCAGACCGTCCGCGACGGCGGCGGCGACGACCTTGGTCAGCAGCTCGGCCGAGCGGATCGCGTCGTCGTTGCCCGGGATCGGGAAGTCGACCTCGTCCGGGTCACAGTTGGTGTCCAGCACCGCGATCACCGGGATGCCCAGCTTGCGGGCCTCGTCGACGGCGATGTGCTCCTTCTTGGTGTCGACGATCCAGACCGCGGCGGGGAGCTTCTGCATGTCCCGCAGACCACCGAGGGTGCGGGTCAGCTTGATCTTCTCGCGGGAGAGCTGGAGCGTCTCCTTCTTGGTGTAACCGGCGGCGGTGCCGCTCAGGTCACCCAGGCCCTCCAGCTCCTTCATCCGCTGGAGGCGCTTGTACACGGTCTGGAAGTTGGTCAGCATGCCACCGAGCCAGCGGTGGTTGACGTACGGCTGGCCGACCCGGGTCGCCTGCTCGGCGATCGCCTCCTGGGCCTGCTTCTTGGTGCCGACGAACAGGATGCTGCCACCCTCGGCGACGGTCCCACGCACGAACTCGTACGCCTTCTCGATGTAGTCGAGGGTCTGGCGCAGGTCGATGATGTAGATGCCGTTGCGCTCGGTCATGATGAAGCGCTTCATCTTCGGGTTCCAGCGCCGGGTCTGGTGCCCGAAGTGGACACCGCTCTCCAGCAGCTGACGCATGGTCACGACGGCCATGGTTGGGTTACTCCTCAAGATCCCTGGTTGTCACGCCCGACCGGTGGCCGGGCGTCCTGGTGCCTGGTCGCCGACCCATGGTGGACCCGATCAAGATCGGGACCAGGGAGGCCGTCGCTCCACGACGATTTCGTAAAGAGGGCACGCGAGGTCGACCGCGCAAGGCGGTCGCCAGTTGGCCAGTGTACGCCCCTCACCCGCCCAGCCGCCCCCGGGTGCTGCTCCGCCCCGCGTCGCGCGCTCCGTGCCGCGCGCCGCTTCCTGCTTGATCGCGCTCGTTCCAGGAAATAGTGGCCTCGCCGTCGTCGGAGGCCACTATTTCCTGGTTGTTGTGTGGAGCATCGACCGCGAATGAGCCGGCGAGCGCCGCGGATCACCCGGCGGCGAGCGCGGCGGCCACGAAGAGCACCAGCCCGACGGTCAGGTAGGCCGTCGGCGGGCGCAGCCAGCCGCGGCCGCCGTCGGAGAGCGCGAGACCGCCGGTCCGGAGCCCGTACAGCCCGGTTGCGAAGATCGGCAGCCCGGCGACCAGGGCGATGCCCACCACCACGTTCCCGGCGGACACCGGATCGCCGGTCGCCCCGGCCAGCAGCACCCGCAGCGCCGGAACCTCGAAGATCAACACCAGCAGCGCGAAGAGTACGGCCAGCACCGGCCGGCGGGTCCGGTAGACACCGTCGGCGACGACCGGGGGATATGCCGGCGGCTCCCCCGCGGGCAGGTCGACGCGGGGACCGATTCCCGGCATCGGACCGGTCGGCATCTCCAGCGGATGCGGCGCCTCACCGCCGGCCCGCGTCGGCTCCACGATCGGGTACGCGCTCAGCGGGGCGGGACGAGCCTGGTCGGCGAGCACCCCTCCCCCCGTCGACGCATCTCCGGCGGCCTCAGGTGGGGTGGTCGGTGCGACACCGACCGGCTCCCGCGCGGCCCGACGGCCGGGCAGCTCGCCGGAGATCTCCGAGGGATCCCGGTCCGCCCTGCGGGACCGGGTCGCCCGGTAGCCGTCCGCCTCCGACCGCGCGTCACCCAACGGGTCGACCGCCCCGAACCGTCCCGAGTCAGCCTCGAACCGGCCGGGCTGGGCGTCCACGGCACCGAAGCGCCCCGAATCCGGCTCGGGCGCACCGAACCGGCCCGCGTCCACCGCGCTCAGACGCCCCGAGTCCGACTCGGGCGCACCGAAACGCGCCCCGTCCACGCGCCCCGAATCCGGCTCGGGCGCACCGAACCGGCCCGCGTCCACCGCGCTCAGACGCCCCGAGTCCGACTCGGGCGCACCGAAACGCGCCCCGTCCACGCGCCCCGAATCCGGCTCGGGCGCACCGAACCGGCCCGCGTCCACCGCGCTCAGACGCCCCGAGTCCGACTCGGGCGCACCGAACCGACCCGCGTCCACCGCGCCGAAGCGGCCGGAGTCGGGTTCACGGCGGCGACCTGTGCCGGTGTCGTCGCGCTGCTCGGGAATCTCCCCCTCCCGGTAGCGCGGTTCGCCCGCGGCGCGCCACTCCGCCTCGCCGTAGCCGCGACCCCGCTCGTCGGGATACCAGCGCGACTCCTGATCTTCGGGAAAGCTCCGTCGTCCGTCCACGTCCGGCACCGTATGCGACCGGCCACGGCCGCGCCATTTCGGCCCGCCCGACCCGGCAGCGCGCCACCAATCATGATCACTTAATGCTCAGCAGTCACCAGGTGGCGCTGGGAACTACTGAGCATTAAGTGATCATGAAATACCGGGTGCCGTAGCACGGCGAGGGCTTGATCGTCCGGTTGTCCACAGGTCGCTCCCTGTCCACAGGCGCGGGGTCCTCGGGTCGCGGCACGCCCGCCTCGACGGGCACCGTGCCAGCCATGACGAAGCGGAACCAGGCGGTCGGCGCGTACGGCGAGCGGTGCGCCGCCCAGCACCTGACCGAGGCGGGGCTGCGCCCGATCGCCCGAAACTGGCGCTGCCCCGCCGGAGAGATCGACATCATCGCCTGGGACGGCCCGGTGCTCGCCATCTGCGAGGTGAAGACCCGTCGGGGCGACGACTTCGGCACACCGGCCGAGGCTGTCGTACCAGCCAAGGCCCGCCGCCTGCGGGTGCTGGCCGCGCGCTGGCTCGCCGAGACCGGGACGAGCGCCGACGAGGTGCGCTTCGACGTGCTCTCGGTGCGGCTGCCCGACGCCGGCCCGGCCCAGGTCGACCACCTCAAGGGTGCGTTCTGAGATGCGCACCCCGAAGGGTCGGTGACCGCCATGAGCTACGCGAAGGTGCTGTGCGTGGGGCTGGTCGGGGTCACCGGTCACCTGGTCGAGGTCGAGGTCGACCTGGCCGCCGGGCTGCCGGCCGTGGTGATCTCCGGACTACCGGACACCGCCCTGCACGAGGCCCGGGACCGCGTCCGGGCGGCCGTGGTCAACTCCGGCCAGCGCTGGCCGAACCGGCGGATCACCCTGAACCTGCTGCCCGCGACGCTGCCGAAGTTTGGTTCGGCCTTCGACCTGGCCATCGCCGCAGCGCTGCTCGGCGGTTCGGGTGAGCTGCCGCTGCTCCCGTTGGAGGGGGTGGTGATCCTCGGCGAGTTGGGGCTGGACGGGACGGTCCGGCCGGTGCGCGGCGTACTCCCGATGGTCGCCGCCGCGGCCCGGGCCGGCATCGAGCGGGTGATCGTGCCGGCCGGCAACGCCGCCGAGGCCGCGGTCATACCCGGGGTACGGGTGCGCGCGGTCGACACCCTGCACCGGCTGGTCGCGTTCGTCCGCGACGGCAGCCCGCTGATCGAGCCACCGGCGGCCACCCCGGCGCCGGCCGTCGGTGGCCCGGACCTGTCCGAGGTCGCCGGGCAGGGGGTGGGCCGGCGCGCGTTGGAGGTCGCCGCGGCGGGCGGGCACCATCTGGCGCTGCTCGGTCCTCCGGGCGCCGGCAAGACGATGCTGGCCGAACGGCTGCCGTCGGTCCTGCCCGAGCTGGACGACGACGCGGCGCTGGAGGTGACCACGCTGCACTCGGTCGCCGGGCTGCTGCCCCCGGGCGGTCAGCTGCTGCGCCGCCCGCCCTTCCAGGCACCGCACCACACGGCCACGATTCCGTCGCTGGTCGGCGGCGGTTCGGGGCTGGCCCGGCCCGGCGCGGTGTCGCTGGCCCACCGGGGGGTGCTCTTTCTCGACGAGGCCCCCGAATTCAGCAGAGGCGCGCTGGAGGCGCTGCGCCAGCCACTGGAGAGCGGCCGCATCCGACTGAGCCGCAGCGGGGGCGGCACCGAATACCCGGCCCGAACCCAGCTGGTGCTGGCCGCCAATCCGTGTCCGTGCGCGACACCGGCCGGCGACGCGCACTGCGAATGCACCCCGCTGGTGCGCCGCCGCTACCTGGGCCGGCTCTCCGGGCCGCTGCTCGACCGGATCGACGTGCAGGTGCGCCTGATGCCGGTACGGGCGGCGGAGCTGATGGCGTCCGGTGGTGACGCCGAGTCGTCGGCGGCGGTGGCCGCGCGGGTGGCGGCGGCGCGCGCGGCGGCCGCCGACCGTTGGGCCGGCCTGGGCCGACGGCTCAACGCCGAGGTGGGCGGCCCGCACCTGCGCCGACCGCCGTGGCGGCTACCCGCCCGGGTCACCGCCGAGCTGCGAGGTCGGCTCGACTCCGGCTCGCTGTCGGCGCGCGGCTTCGATCGGGTGATCCGAATGGCCTGGACGATCGCGGATCTGGACGGCCGGGACCGGCCGGATCTGGGCGACGTACGCGAGGCGACCCAACTACGGACGGGGGAGGCGACGTGAGCGCCGACGAGGAGAGCAGGCTGGCCCGGGTGGCGCTGACCTGGCTGGCCGAGCCGGGCACCCGTGTGGTGCACCAACTGGTCGAGCGACACGGTCCGGTGGCGACACTGGACCTGCTGCTCGGTGGCGGCAGCCCGGACGCCTGGCTGCACGGCACGGTGGCCGCCCGGTCGGCGGCCGGCGACGCCCGGGCTGTCGCGGCCGAGGCACTGGAGCGGGCGGACCGGCTCGGCGCCCGCCTGGTCACCCCCGACGACGACGAGTGGCCGATCCGCGTCCGTGGTCTCGCGACGCTGCGACTTCCGGACGTGACCCGCCGGGTGGACGGTGAGACCGCCCCACCGCTCTGCTTCTGGGTACGCGGGAGCTGGCCGCTGGGCGAGGCGATGGAGCGCTCGGTGGCCGTGGTCGGCGCGCGGGCGGCCACCGGCTACGGCCAGCACGTCGCCACCGAGTTGGGGTACGGACTGGCCGAGCGGGACTGGACCGTGGTGTCCGGTGGTGCCTTCGGGATCGACGCGGCCGCCCACCGGGGTGCCCTGAACGCCGGCGGGTTGACCGTCGCGGTGCTGGCCTGTGGTGTGGACCGGCCGTACCCGATGGGCAACACCGCGCTCTTCGACCGGATCGCCGACACCGGGCTGCTGGTCAGCGAGTGGCCGCCCGGTGCCGAGCCGCTGCGGCCTCGGTTCCTCATCCGTAACCGGGTGATCGCCGCAGGCACGCTGGGCACGGTGGTGGTGGAGGCGTCGGCGCGCAGCGGCGCGACGCAGACCGCGCGGCGTGCCATCTACACCGGCCGCGCGGCGATGGTGGTGCCGGGGCCGGTGACCTCGGCGATGTCCGTCGGCGCACACGAGTTTCTCCGCGAGCACCTCAAGGCGCGGCTGGTCACCGGTGTGGCACACGTCCTCGAGGAGGTCGGCCGGATCGGCGCGGACCTGGCCCCACTGGCCCGAGGCCCGCAACGGCCGACCGATGCGCTGGACGACGACACGCGTTCGCTGCTGGAGGCGCTTCCCCGTCGGGGCGCGATGGACGTGGACCGGCTCGCCGGCCGCGCCGGTGTCGACGTGCGGACCGCGCTGCGCAAGTTGTCGCTGCTGGAGGAGCTGTCGATGGTGGTCCGACGCGACGACGGTTACGCCCTCGCCCCGCCCCCGAAGCCGAAGCGGGGCACCTGAGTCGACGACGACCCGTTACGGTGCTCGGTCATGGGTGCGATCAAGCCGTGGCACATCACCACGCTGTGCTGTCTCGTCACGTCCGTCGCACTCCTCGGCGGGCTGGTCGCCCTGCTGATCAGGAGGGCCAACCGCCGGTAGTCGCAGCCGAGGGAGCTGCCGCCGGCGTGGCCGGTGACGCACGACGATCGGCCGTACGCTGGTGCCGTGCCAGCCGTCACGAGGGGTGCCCGAGCCGACAGACGAGCGCGGCCTGCTGCCCCCCGCCCGGTGCGGCCGCGATGAGCCGGCCCGACCGGGGCACCCGGGCCAGGCACCAGGAGCTGCCGCCGGCGCTGCGCGACGCGGTCGACGACTTCGCCGAGCACCTGTCCCGGGTCCGCAACCGGTCGGCGCACACCGTCCGCGCGTACGTCACCGATGTGGTCTCGCTGCTCGACCACGCCGTGCGGATGGGCTGCGTCGACCTGGGCGAGCTGGACCTGTCCGTGCTGCGCAGCTGGCTCGCCCGGCAGCGGACCACCGGTGCCGCCCGTACGTCGCTGGCCCGGCGAGCCGCGTCGGCTCGGGCGTTCAGCGCGTGGGCGCACCGCGCCGGCCTGCTCCCCGCCGACGTGGGTGCCGCACTGGCCAGCCCGCGTGCCCACCGGGAGTTGCCCAGCGTCCTGCGCGCCGACCAGGCCGCCGCCCTGGTCGAGGCACCAACCCGGCAGCGGGCCACGCCAGCCGCCGCGACGACGACGGGAGCGACCGCGGACGACGACGCGAGGAGGCGGGCGGGCGCCGAGGCGGTGCTGCTGCGCGATCGGGTGTTGCTGGAGTTGCTCTACGCCACCGGTGTGCGGGTGAGCGAGGCGTGCGGGCTGGACGTCGGCGACGTCGACCACGGCCGACGGGTGATCCGGGTGTTCGGCAAGGGCGGGCGGGAACGATCGGTGCCGTACGGGGTCCCGGCGCAGCGGGCGTTGGACGACTGGCTGCGCCGGGGGCGTCCGGTGTTGGTAACTGCCCGCTCCGGCAGTGCGCTGCTGCTCGGCGCCCGCGGTGGTCGGCTCAACCCGACGACCGCGCGCTCGGTCGTCGGCGGGTACGCCGAGGCCGAGGGTCTGCCCCGGACCAGCCCGCACGGGCTGCGGCACTCCGCCGCCACCCACCTGCTGGAGGGCGGTGCGGACCTGCGCGCCGTGCAGGAACTGCTCGGCCACTCGTCGCTGGCCAGCACGCAGATCTACACGCACGTCTCGGTGGAACGGCTGCGGGCCGCCTACCGCCAGGCGCACCCGCGCGCCTGACCAGGGCCGGAGGGCTCACCACCGAACGGTTACGATCATCGGGTGAGCGTCCCGCAGCCTCCTGAGCCGATCCCGGGCGCCCGCCTGCTCTTCTCCCTGGATCCGGCGGTCAGCCATCTCAACCACGGCTCGTTCGGCGCGGTGCCGATCGGCGTGCAGCGCGTCCAGCAGCGGCTGCGCGACGAGATGGAGGCCAATCCGCTGCGCTTCTTCACCCAGGGGCTGGTCGGCCGGGTCGCGCACACCCGCCGGCACCTCGCCGGGTTCCTGGGTGCCGACCCGGACGGCAGTGCCCTGGTCGGCAACACCACCACCGGCGTCGCCGTGGTGCTCCAGTCGGTGGGCCTGCGACCCGGCGACGAGGTGCTCAGCACCGACCACGGGTACGGCGCGGTCAGCCTGTCCATCCAGCGGGAGTGCCGGCGGATCGGGGCGGTCAGCCGTGTCCTGCCGATCCCCCTGGCCGCCACCGACGAGCAGATCGTCCAGACCATCCGGGCCGGCCTGCGCCCGGGCAGGACGCGGCTGCTCGTCGTCGACCAGCTCACCTCGGCCACCGCCAAGCTTTTCCCCGCCGCCGCCATCGTCGGGGTGGCCCACGAGCACGGCGTGCCGGTGCTGGTGGACGCCGCGCACGCGCCGGGCATGCTCTCCACGACGGTGAGCAGCATCGGCGCCGACTTCTGGGCGGGCAACCTGCACAAGTGGGCGTACGCCCCGCGCGGGACCGCCCTGCTGGCGGTGGCCCCGCAGTGGCGGGACCGGATCGAGCCGCTGGTGGTGTCCTGGGAGCAGGAATCCGGTTACCCGGCCCGGGTGGAATGGCAGGCCACCCTCGACTACACGTCCTGGTTGGCGGCGCCGGCGGGGCTGTTCACGTTGCGTAGCCTCGGCGTCGATCGGGTGCGGGCGCACAATGCCGCTCTCGCCGCGTACGGCCAGCGGGTGGTGGGGGACGCCCTGGGGGTGCCGCCCGCCCAGTTGCCCGACCCCGGCGGACCGGGGGTGGCGCTGCGCCTCATTCCGCTGCCGGCCGGCACGGCGCTCAGCATCGAAGCGGCGCGGGCGTTGCAGACGCGGATCAGCGAGCGGCTGGCCACCGAGGTGGCCGTGATGAGCTGGGACGGCCGGGGGTGGCTGCGGCTGACCGGTCAGGTGTACAACACCGCCGACGAGTACGAACGGCTGGCCGTGCGGCTGCCGGCGCTGCTCGCCCAGCGCTGAGGCCACGGACCGGGAGCAGGCGTACCGGGCCGAGGCCGAGCAGGGCGAGCGGGTCGAGGTACTCCTCGCCCCGGCGCAGCCCCCAGTGCAGGCACGCCTCGACCGGGCAGCCCGGATGCCCGGGCAGCAACTCGCCCAGCGGTGCGCCGGCGGTGACCGGCTGGCCTGCGCGTACGGCTGGTTGGACCGGCTCGTGGGTGGTCCGCAGCCCGTCGGCGTGGCCCACCGTGACCACTGGCCGGCCGGCCACCAGACCGGCGAAGAGCACGGTGCCCGGCCCGGCGCTACGGACCACCGCGCCCGGCGGGGCGGCCAGGTCGACGCCCCGGTGCCCGGGCAGCCACGGCCGGGGTGGCGGGTCGAACCGGCGCACCGGGCGGGGCTGCCCGTCGACCGGCCAGCGGAACCGACCCGGGCCGGCGTCCACCGAGGAGGACGCCAGGACAGCCTGCGCCGGCGGATGGCCGGGCACCGCCGCCACGAGGACGGCCAGACCGCAGAGTTGGACGGTCAGCGCGAGGGGAAACGCGGCACAGAGCAGCACGGTGCGCGGGACGGATGGCGGTCGCATGAGGGCAGCCTCGGGCCGGGGCGGGGCCCTCCGCGACCCCGGGCGACGGAACTGTGGATAACCGGAGGTGCTGTGGACGACCATCCAGAGGCGGCAATGATCTGCTATGGCGGACGTCGCTTCCGCTGACCCCGCCGTCCGGGCCGGGCCGTGTTCGGGCCGCCGCGGAGGGCCTAGGCTGGGCCGGGTGCGGTGTCGCGCCGCCGCTCGGACCGGGGAGGCCAGCATGACGACTGTCGATGACCGGACGCCGACGGTGGCCGACGTGAGCGGCCCGTCCCGGCTCGCGGAGCCGGATGAGGCGATCAGCGCGGAGGAGTTGCAGCTCGCCGCCCGTAACCACGGCATTCCGCTGGAGGCGCTGCGCTACGACGTCACCCCGGCCGGGCTGCACTACCTGCTGATCCACTACGACATCCCGGAACTGGACGCGGCCACGCACACACTGACCGTCGACGGCGCGGTCGATCGGCCGTTGGCCGTCACCCTGGCCGAGTTGCGCGAGCGGCCCCGGGTCACCCACCGGGTCACCCTGGAGTGCGCCGGCAACGGCCGGGCGCTGCTGCACCCTCGGCCGGTCAGCCAGCCGTGGCTGGTGGAGGCGGTCGGCAACGCCGAGTGGACGGGTACGCCCCTCGCTCCTCTGCTGCGCGAGGCGGGCCTCGGGCCGGACGCGGTCGACGTGGTCTTCACCGGCGCCGATCACGGTGTCGAACGCGGGATCGAGCAGGACTACCAGCGGGCGCTGCCGGTCGCCGACGCGCTGCGCGAGGAGGTGCTGCTGGCGTACGAGATGAACGGTGCTCCCCTGCTGCCGCAGCACGGCGCGCCGCTGCGACTGATCGTGCCGGGCTGGTACGGCATGGCGCACGTGAAGTGGCTCCACTCGATCGAGATCCGGACCGAGCCGTTCGAGGGCTACCAGAACGCGGTGGCGTACCGGCTGCGCCGCGATGCCGACGACCCGGGCACGCCGGTCACCCGGATCGAGCCCCGCGCGCTGGTCCGCCCGCCCGGGTTCCCCGACTTCATGTCCCGCCGTCGGGTGGTGCGGGCGGGGCCGTGCACGGTGGACGGTCGGGCCTGGTCGGGGCACGCGCCGGTGGTCGCCGTGGAGGTGACCACCGATGACGGGCAGAGCTGGGTGCCGGCGGAGCTGGACCCGGCGGACGGCGGCGACTTCGCCTGGCGGCGGTGGCGGTACGAGTGGACGGCCACCCCGGGCCGGTACGTGCTCGGCGCGCGGGCCACCGACGCGTCCGGACGGACGCAGCCGGTGGAGCAGCCGTGGAACCGGGGCGGCTTCGCCAACAACCTGGTGCAACGGGTCGAGGTCGTGGTGCCGGCCGAGTGACCGGCGGGCTACGCCACGGGTGGGGGGCCCGTAGTGCGGCCGGGTGGTGCGCTCAGCCGCCGAAGCCGGAGTCGGCGGGCAGCGAGATGTCCGGCTTCTCCAGCTCCTCGACGTTGACGTCCTTGAAGGTCATCACTCGGACGTTCTTCACGAAGCGGGCCGGACGGTACATGTCCCACACCCACGCGTCGTGCATCTCGACCTCGAAGTAGACCTCGCCGTCGGAGTTGCGCACGTGCAGGTCGACCTGGTTGGCCAGGTAGAACCGACGTTCCGTCTCCACCACGTACGAGAACTGGCGGACAATGTCGCGGTACTCCCGGTAGAGCTGAAGCTCCATCTCGGTCTCGTACTTCTCGAGATCTTCCGCGCTCATCGCACTCCGCCTTCCATGACCACATCTTCCCCCACCGGCGCCGGAGGCCGAGGCTGCTCGCCCAACGCCACGCCGACGGTACCCCCTGACGCCCCGGAGCGCCCCATCGGCTCGTCCGCACCCACACCGGCGGGCCGGCGGGAGCGCGGGGGCCGGCCGTCGCGGCCGGAAACCGCGGCGACATTGACGTACGAGAAACGGTGCTCCCGGCACGGCCCGTGCTCCCGCAGGGCGGCGCTGTGCTCCGGGGTGATGTAGCCCTTGTGCTCGGCGAACCCGTACGCCGGGAACACCTCGTCCAGCTCCACCATGATCCGGTCCCGGGTGACCTTGGCGAGGACGCTGGCCGCCGCCACGCAGGCGGCGACCCGGTCACCCTTCCACACCGCCAGCCCCGGCACGCCCAGGCCGTCCACGCCGAAGCCGTCGGTCAGCACGTACTCCGGACGGGTGGTCAGCGAGGCGAGCGCCCGGCGCATCGCCGCCAGGTTGCACACGTGCAGGCCCCGGGCGTCGACCTCGTCGGCCGGGATGACCACCACGGCGTACGCCAGGGCGCGGTCCACGACCTCCGCGTACACCCGTTCCCGGCTGGCCGGGGTGAGCAGCTTGGAGTCGGCCAGCCCGTCGATCTCGCCACGGCGCCCCTCCGGCAGCACCGCGGCGGCGGCGACCAGCGGGCCGGCGCACGCGCCCCGGCCGGCCTCGTCGGCACCCGCCACGTGCCGGAAGCCGCGCCGTTGCAGCGCTCGTTCCAGCGCGTACAGCCCGGCCTCGCGGCGTACGACGGTGCGCGGCGGGGTCAGCACGACGGCTCCGCAGCCGGCGGCAGGAGCCGGGCCAGCAGGTCGGGCAGCTCGGGTGGGTAGTACCGCTCGCCGCTGGCGGCCAGCTCGGCCGGCGGCCACCAGCGGTGACCGGCGATGCTGCGCTGCTCGATGTCGTTGAAGCCGATGGTGTCGACCTGCCACGACGGCACCCGGAGCAGGAAGAAGTCCTGTTCCTGGCGGTAGAAGTTGCCGTCGAACGGAAACTCGGTCGTGTCGGACCAGACGGGCTCGCCCAGCTCGGCGGGGTCGATCCGCAGCCCGGTCTCCTCGGCCAACTCCCGGGCGGCGCCCGCCGCCGGCGACTCCGCCGCGTCGAGCCCGCCGCCCGGCGTGAACCAGTAGCGGTGCCCGGGACGGGCCGGGTCGAAGCCGTGGAAGAGCAGCACCCGACCGGCCGCGTCGACGAGCAGCACACGGGCGGCGCGTCGAGGGGTGTAGACGGTCACCGCACCAGCCTGCCAGACCGGCGGCGGTTCGCCCACGCCCCCATCGGTCCTACGGCTTGGGAATGCCGTCGAACTGCTCCGGAACGGTCAGCCAGGTGGCCCGGCTGACCGGCCAGAAGACGGTGAACGCCCGCCCGACGACCTCACCCTCGGGAATCGTGGCCTCGGTGATGTTCTGCCCGGACTGCTGCCAGTGCTCCAACGAGTCACCCGACGCCGACCGGTGGTCGCCCATCACCCACAGCCGGCCCTTCGGCACGGTGATGTCGAACTCCTGGTCGGCCGGCTTGTCGCGGATGCCGTCCATCGAGAAGATGTACGGCTCGTCCAACGACGTGCCGTTGATGATCAGCCGCTCCTGCGGGTCGCAGCAGACCACGTGGTCGCCGCCGACGCCGATCACCCGCTTGATGAAGTCCTCACCGTCGGGGTTGCCGCTCCACTCCGTCGGCGCCTTGAACACGATCACCTCGCCGCGGTGCGGTGACCGGAAATCGTAGACCAGCTTGTTGACCAGCACCCGGTCATCGATCTTGAGGGTGTTCTCCATGGACGGGGAGGGGATGAAGAAGGTCTGCAGCACGAAGGCGCGGACCAGCACCGCGACCAGGATCGCCACACCCAGCAGGATCGGCAGCTCCTTCCAGAAGGAGCTACGCGGCTTGTCGGTCTGCTCGTCAATCACGCCAAGGAGCCTACGTTGCCGAACTGGACGTCACCGTCCGGAACGCGCGGGAACCCCGCAGCGCCACCGCCAGGGGAAGCATCAGCAGCACACCACCCTGCGGGGTCGGCCGGACCGGAGGCGCACCCGACGAGGCCGTGACCGGCCCGGCCACATCCTCGAAGGTCGGCGGCACCGACAGGGCACTCCAGCGCGACGACGGCCACACCACCATGAAGGCCCGGCCGACGACGTTGTCGATCGGCACCGGACCCTGGCAGCGCGCGTCCTGCGAGACCTCGCGGTGGTCGCCCATGACGAAGATCTGACCCGGGGGTACGACCACCTCGTCGAAGCGCCGGGAGCGGCACTCCTGCGGGTTGGGCGGCAGGTCCAACGGGGAGTCCCGCAGGACGTACGGCTCGTTGAGCGGGGTGCCGTTGACGGTGACCCGGCCCTGGGTGTCGCAGCACTTCACCCGGTCGCCGGGAAGCCCGATGACCCGCTTGATGAAGTCCTTCTCACCGGGGCGGCTCACCCCGACCAGGTCGCCGACGGTACGCGCGAGCTTGCCGGCGAAGCCCGGCTCCGGCTGCTCGTCGACCTGCGGCGCCCAGCGGTCGGTGCCCCGGAACACCACCACCTCGCCGCGTACCGGGTCACGGACGTCGTAGACGACCTTGTTGACCAGCACCCGGTCACCGATGAGGAGAGTGTCCTCCATCGAACCGGACGGGATGAAGAACGCCTGGAGCAGGAACGTGCGGATCAGCACCGCGAGGCAGAACGCGACCACCAGCAGCAGCGGAAGCTCCTGCCAGAGGGGCATCTGGCGGCGGCCACGGCGGACCCGCCGGCGCCACGGATCGACGGTGCCGTCCTCGTCAAGCGTCTGCACCACGCCACTCCCCGGTCCGCAGAAACACCACCGCCCGGGAGCCTCGTCGAGGCTCCACGGGCGGTTGTGGACGGCTGCCCGCCACGTGGGCGGGAACGCCGCCTGGCTGCGCCCGTACGACCAGGGTAGTGCGGTCCGGTCGGTACGGCATACGCGCAGCTCAGGCGGCGTGGCGAGCGGGAAGTCAGCTGGGCTGCTTCTCCCGCTTCTCCTTGATCTTGGCCTTCTTGCCGCGCAGCTCGCGCAGGTAGTACAGCTTGGCGCGACGCACGTCACCGCGGGTCACGACCTCGATCCGGTCGATGCCCGGGCCGTTGAGCGGGTAGGTCCGCTCGACGCCGACACCGAAGCTGACCTTGCGGACCGAGAAGGTCTCGCGCAGACCGTCACCCTGACGGCGGATCACGACGCCCTGGAAGATCTGGACACGGGACCGGTTGCCCTCGACGACCCGCGCGTGCACCTTGACGGTGTCACCGGCACGGAAGTCGGGAAGGTCGGTCCGCTTCGACTGGGCGTCAAGGGCGTCCAGGATGTTCATCGCTGCGTCCTCGTGAGGCTCACGGCGCACCGTCACTCGGTGCGCGGGTGGGTGATTCTGATCCCCGGGTGGTGGTCGGCGGGCCGACCCCGGTCGGGGATCCTCGCAGCCGCCCGCGGGCGCGGACGGATGCGGCAACCCCCCTACTTTGCCACATCCCCCGGCGGCAGCTGAAATCCGGCCCGATCCAGTGCCGCGATGTCCCGTTTGTCGAGCTGATCGGGCGGCAGCGCGGCCAGCAGGTCCGGACGCCGGGCGGCGGTCCGCAGCAGCCCCTCCTCGCGCCGCCACCGCGCGATCCTGCCGTGGTCGCCGGAGCGGAGCACCTCCGGCACGTCGTGCCCACGCCAGCTCGGCGGCTTGGTATAGATCGGCGCCTCCAGCAGCCCGTGCGCGTGCGACTCCTCGTCCAGCGAGCCGGCGTTGCCCAGCACCCCGGGCAGCAGTCGGGTGACCGCCTCCAGGATCACCAGCACCGCCACCTCGCCACCGAAGAGCACGTAGTCGCCCAGCGAGACCTCGGTGACCGGCATCCGGGTCGCCGCGTGCGCCAACACCCGCTGGTCGATCCCCTCGTACCGGCCACAGGCGAAGAGCAGGTGCGGCTCGGACGCCAACTCGTGCGCCATGGCCTGCGTGAACGGGGCACCGGCCGGCGAGGGCACCAGCAGCCGGGGCGGCGGGGCCTCGGCCGGCGCGAGCGCGTCCAGCGCCGCGCCCCACGGCTCGGGCCGCATCACCATTCCCGGGCCACCGCCGTACGGGGTGTCGTCGACCGTGCGGTGCACGTCGTGCGTCCAGGTCCGCAGGTCGTGCACGGCGAACTGGAGTACGCCGTTGGCCCGGGCACGACCGATCAGCGACAGGTCCAGCGGGGCGAAGTACTCCGGGAAGATCGACACGACGTCGACGCGCATGGGGGTGGTCCTAAAGATCGAGCAGTCCGGCCGGCGGGTCGACGATCACGCGTCCACCGGCCAGGTCGACCTCCGGAACGATCGCCCGGACGAACGGGATCAGCGCGGTACGACCCTCGGGCCGCCGCAGCACCAGCAGGTCGGAGGAGGGCGCGTGGTCGATCCGGGACACCTCGCCCAGCCGCTCGCCGGCAGGGGTGACCACGGCCAGACCCACCAACTGGTGGTCGTGGAACTCCTCCGGGTCCTCCGGAGGGTCGACGTCGGCGCTGTCCACCACGAGCAGCGTCCCCCGCAGCGCCTCGGCGGCGTCGCGGTCCAGGATCCCGTCGAAGGCGACGAGCATCCGGCCCTGGTGAAAGCGGGCTTCCTCGATGGTCAGCTCGGCCGGCACCCGGAACGGCCCACCCGGACCGTCCGCCGGCGGCGGGACCGCCCCGGGTTCGGTGCGCAGCACCGAACCCGGGGCGAACCGTGCTTCGGGCTCGTCGGTCCGCACTTCCACGGTGACCTCACCGCGGACACCGTGCGGCTTGCCGATCCTTCCGACGACGAGTTGCATCAGTACGAGTCGACGATGTCGACGCGTACTCCGCGCCCGCCGATGGAGCCGATCACCTGACGCAGCGCCTTGGCGGTCCGGCCGGACCGCCCGATCACCGTGCCGAGGTCCTCGGGGTGCACGCGGACTTCCAGCCGCTTGCCCCGACGGGAATCGACCATCCGCACCCGGACGTCATCCGGGTGGTCGACGATGCCCTTGACCAGGTGCTCCAACGCCGGACGCAGAGGCATGTCAGGCCTGCTCACCGGCGTCGGCAGCGGCAGCCGGGGCCTCGGCCGGAGCCTCGGTCTTCGGCGCCTCGGCCGGAGCCTCGGCAGCCTTGGCGGCCTTCTTGGCCGGCTTGGCCGGGGTCTCCGGGGCCAGCCCGGCGGCGGCCTTCGCCTCAGCCTCGTACGCCGCCTTGCGGTCGACCTGCTCGGCCTTGACCTTCAGCGGCGGCGGGGCCGGCAGGCCCTTGAACTTCTGCCAGTCACCGGTCAGCTCCAGCAGCCGCTGCACCGCCTCGCTCGGCTGGGCGCCGACGGACAGCCAGTACTGGACCCGCTCCGACTTGACCTCGATGACCGAAGGGTCCTCCTTCGGCTGGTACACCCCGACGAACTCGATCGCCCGGCCGTCACGCTTGGTGCGCGAGTCGGCGATGACGATGCGGTACTGCGGGTTGCGGATCTTGCCCATCCGCAGGAGCCGGATCTTTACGGCCACAGTTGTTTCGCTCCTGTTGCGATCTCACCGGCCCGGTACGGGCGGTGTGCATGGGTGAGCGCCGACCGGCACAGTGGGGTTGGGCCGGAGACTACTCGGTGGACTGGCAACGCGCCCGGGTTAGAGGGCGCCGAACGCGCGCCGGATACCAGCGACCCATTCTGCCAGATCCGCTGCCGATCTCCCGCATCGGACCCGCACACCACCGCACCGGTGACCCGGAACACCCCTCAGCGCACCGGCGGACGGTCCCATCCCGGCGGAAGTTCGTCCGGTACGTCCCAGTCTGACGGCGGGGTGAAGTCGCGCCAGGTGCCGTCGAACGGGAACTCGCCAGCCTCCGCGAGGGCGATCACCCGCTCCCCCTCGGCCCGGACCGCCTTCTCGTCGCTCACCCAGTAGTCGTCGCCGAAGGCGAGCCGCTCGACGAACTCGTCCTCGTCCTTCCACTCCCAGCTGAGGTCCGGGCGTACCACCACGTCGAGGTCCTGATCCACCACGTCGACGCCGGCCACCGGGCCGTCGTCCCAGCGCACGCCGGGTTCCTCCAGGTTGACGTACCAGTGGGCGAAGCGGCCCTGCGCATCGCGGAACCACCACACCGAGTGCGCCGCCCCGGTGGGCAGGAACTTCAGCAGCGGCGGCCCGTTCCAGCGCCCGTGCGCCAGCCGGTACGACGACGAGATCCACTGGGCGAACGGCACGGACCGCATGTTCAGGCCGGCGTCGGTCACCTCGTGGGCCACCGGGGAGTCCCGGGCGATCCAGACCAGCAGACCCCGCTCGTCGTCGCTGACCACCCGGCCCGGCCGGACCCACCCGATCCGGCCGTGCCGCACGTTCCGGTGCATGATCAGCCGGCCCGGCTCGAACCGGTCGACGAGCACCTCAGTAGGCGCGGGCGAGGATGGCGACCAAGTCCGGCTCGTCCTCCGAGTCCGGTACCGAGCCGTCGGCACGCAACAGGCAGCGCACCGTGACGCCCTGGCCGTTCGCCTCGGCCTCGCCGGCCACGCCGACCACCGACCACGGCACCCGGGCCCAACCGGTCGCGGCGGCGTCGATCGCCTCGGCGAGCGTGGCCACCTCCACGGTGCGCGACTGGCGGTTGGCCAACGCCTGGTCGTGCAGCACCTGCTGGTCGGCCTCCAGCGCGGCGAGGACCGCGCCGACCACGTCGGCGACCGGCGTCGGGGCCTTCGACCCGTCGGTACGGCGCACCACCGTCGCGTTGCCGACGGCCAGGTCACGGGGGCCGACCTCGACGCGTACCGGATAGCCACGCAGCTCGGCGTCGACGGCCCGGCGGCCGAACGCGGTGTCGGTCCGGTCGTCGAGCGCGACCCGGACACCGGCGTCCCGCAGGCCGTCGAGCAGCTTGGCCGCCGCCTCGGCGACGCCCTCGCCGTCCTTGACGATCATGACGTACGCCTGGATGGGCGCCAGCCGCGGCGGCACCCGCAGACCGTTGTCGTCGCCGTGCGCCATGATCAGGCCGCCCAGCATCCGGGTCGACGTGCCCCACGAGGTGGTCCAGGCGTGCTCCCGACCGCCCTCCTTCGAGGAGTAGCTGATGTCGAACGCCTTGGCGAAGTTCTGGCCCAGCTCGTGGCTCGTGCCCAACTGCAGCGCCTTGCCGTCGCCCATCATGCCTTCGCAGGTGTACGTGGCCGTCGCGCCCGCGAACCGCTCACGGGCCGTCTTCAGGCCCACCACCACCGGGATGCCGAGCACGTTGACCATCAGGTCCTCGTACGCCTCGTGCAGGATCCGCCGCGCGTACGCCCGCGCGTCCTCGCGGGTGGCGTGCGCGGTGTGCCCCTCCTGCCAGAGGAACTCACTGGTACGCAGGAAGATCCGTGGCCGCAGCTCCCACCGGACCACGTTCGCCCACTGGTTGAGCAGCAGCGGCAGGTCCCGGTACGAGTCGATCCACTTGGCCATGAACTCGCCGATCACCGTCTCGCTGGTGGGGCGCACCACCACCGGCTCGGCGAGCTGCTTGCCGCCACCGTGAGTGACCACCGCCAACTCCGGCGAGAAGCCCTCGACGTGCTCGGCCTCACGCTTGAGGTAGCTCTCCGGGATGAACAGCGGGAAGTACGCGTTCTCCGCGCCAGCCGCCTTGATCCGGGCGTCCATCTCGAGCTGCATCCGCTCCCAGATGGCGTAGCCGGCCGGTCGGATGACCATGGTGCCGCGGACCGGGCCGTTGTCGGCCAGCTTCGCCTTGGCGATCAGGTCCTGGTACCAGCGGGGGAAGTCCTCCGCGCGGGGAGTGAGCACGCGTGCCATGACCGCACATCCTATGCGTCACGCGGTGCGACGCCGCGCCCGGGAGCCGTCGTGCCGTGTTGCACCCGCCCGCCACCGCGACCGGTGGCGGTGCCGCGCGGGCTACCAGCCCGTGCTGGCGGCTCGACCACGCACGCCAGCGCACGGACCGGCCAGCGCACGGACCGGCGGGCTGGGCGGGCCGCGCGGCTCGACGCTGGCGGGCCCGCGGGGTCGCGGTGGCAGCTCGACGCTGGGACGGGCCCGCGGGGTCGCGGTGGCAGCTCGACGCTGGGCGGGCCGGCGGACCGCCCGTAGAATTCGACCACCATGACTACATCGACGGACTCGCCCCGCCAGCGGCTGCGGGACACGATCGTGGACGCCGCCCGCGCGCGGACCATCGCCGCAGGCTGGGACGCGGTCCGGATGGGCGGGGTGGCCACCACGGCGGGGGTGAGCCGGCAGACCGTCTACAACGAGTTCGGCAGCAAGGCGGGGCTGGCCGAGGCGCTCGCCCGCCGCGAGGTGGACCGGTTCGTCGGCGACGTCCGGGCCGCCCTGCTCGCGCACGGCTCCGACGTACGCGCCGGCGCACACGCGGCGATCGCGCACACCCTCACCACGGCCGCCGACAACCCGCTGGTCAAAGCCATCCTGACCAGTGCCCGAGGCGGCTCCGACGAGTTGCTCCCGTACCTCACCACCCGGGCCGAGGTCGTGCTCACCGAGGCGTCCGGCGCGCTGATCGACTGGGCCGGCGACCACCTGCCGGGAGCGGACCAGGCCGCGCTGGCCTTCGCCGCCGACACGATCGTCCGGCTCGTGGTGAGCCACATCGTGCTCCCCCGCTCCCCGATCGACCAGACCGCCACGGCCCTGGCCGACCTGGCCGTACACCTCTTCAGCGCCGCAGCCCGCCTCACCCACTGACCAGCCCCGGGTACCCCGGCACGCCCCTACCCCGCCACGCGCCGCACACCCCGCCCCGCCGCCCCGCCGCGCTGCCCGCAGCCCCGCGCCGCCACACCGCCCCGCCCCCGCGCTGCCCGCAGCCCCGCGCCGCCACACCCCCCGCCGCGCTGCCCGCAGCCCCGCGCCGCCACACCGCCCCGCCCCCGCGCCCCGCCCAGCCCCAAGATCCGCGCAACTTCCGGGATAGTGCTGCCTCCCGCCCGCTGGAGGCAGCACTATCCCTGATGTTGCGCGGATCTTCCTCGTCGATCTCGGCCCTCCGCGCCAAGATCGCGCTCGATCCTGGATGTAGTGGCATCCCAGGTCGCCGAGGCCACTACATCCTGGATCGAGCGCGATCTTGCGAGGGGCGCGTCGCGCGAGCGGCGCCCGGCGCGGAGCACGAGCGGCGCCCGGCGCGGAGCACGAGCGGCGCGGCGCGGAGCAGGGCGGGGGCGGGGACGGGGACGGGACGGTTAGCGGATCACTCGGCCGCGCAGGATCGTGCGGGACGGAGCCCGGACGACGCGTAGGTCGCGGCGGGGATCCTCGGGGTAGACGGTCAGGTCGGCGAGGCCGCCCTCGACCAGGCCGGGGAAGCCGAGCCAGTCCCGGGCACGCCAGGAGGCGGCGGCGAGCACGTCGAGCGGTGCCATGCCGGCTTGCTCGTGCAGCAGCAGCATCTCGTCGGCGGCGAGCCCGTGGTCGATGCCACCGCCTGCGTCGGTGCCCACGTAGATCGGTACGCCCGCCTCGTGCGCCGCGCGCACCACCTCGGGGAAGCGGTCGCGCAACGAGAGCATGTGCTCGGCGTACCCGGGGAACTTGGCCCGCGCCTGCTCGGCGATGCCTCCGAAGGTGGCAATGTTGATCATTGTGGGGACCAGGGCGGTGCCCTGGCGGGCCATCTCGTCGATCAGGTCGAGGCTGAGCCCGGTGCCGTGCTCTACCGAGTCGACCCCGGCCCGCACCATGATCTCGACCGCCGACTCGGAGAAGGTGTGCACCGCGGCCCGTACCCCGGCGTCGTGCGCGGCCCGCACGGCGGCGGTGAGGGTGTCCGCGTCCCAGGACGGCGCCAGGTCGCCCACGCCACGGTCGATCCAGTCGCCGACCAGCTTGACCCAGCCGTTGCCGGCCCGTGCCTGCGCGGCCACCGTGGCGGCGACCTCGGCCGCACCGACCTCCACGCCGATGTCGCGCAGGTAGCGCTTCGGCGGCGCGACGTGCCGGCCGGCGCGGGCCAGTCGCGGCAGGTCCGGCTCGTCGTCGAGGTCGGGGTACGGGTACGGCGAACCGGCGTCGCGGATCGCCAGCACCCCGGCGTCCCGGTCGACGTGGGCCAACTCGCGGGCCTGGTCGAGCGAGGTGATCGGTGCGCCACCTCGGGCGATGCCGATGTGGCAGTGCGCGTCAACGAGCCCCGGCAGGACGAAGCCGCCGTCGACCACGGTCTCCGCCTCGGGCACCGGGGTGAAGGTCACCCGGTCGCCGACCAGCCAGAGATCCCGGACCTCGTCGTCGGGGAGCAGCACACCACGCACGTGAAGAGCCATGCGCACAGTCCTACCCGATCACCTCGGGGTCCGCGACGCCGCCACCGACACGCGTCAGCGGGGGCGGTTGTCGCCGCCCTTGCCGAGCTTGTTGAAGTCGATCTTTGGAAGCTTGAAGCCGGGCGGCAGGCCCTGGCCACCGGCGAGGTCGTTCGGGTCCATCCCCGGCGGGAGCTGCGGCATGCCACCCGGGAGGCCGCCCGGAAGGCCGGCACCGGTACGCGGCCGACCGCCACCCTTGGTGCCCTTGCGCTTGTTCTTCGGCGACTTGGTCGCCTTGCGCCGGCCGCCGCCGGGCAGGCCCATCATGCCGCCCATCTGCTTCATCATCTTCTGCGCGTCGGCGAAGCGGTTGAGCAGCTGGTTGACGTCCATCACGGTGACCCCGGAGCCGTTGGCGATACGCGCCCGGCGGGAGCCGTTGATGATCTTCGGGTTGGTCCGCTCGCCCGGGGTCATCGACCGGATGATCGCGGTGACCCGGTCGAAGTGGCTGTCGTCCAGCTCGGCGAGCTGGTCCTTCATCTGCCCCATGCCGGGCATCATGGCCAGCACGTTGGCGATCGGGCCCATCCGCCGCACCGCGATGAGCTGGTCGAGGAAGTCGTCCAGGGTGAACTGCTCACCGCCCATCAGCTTGGCGGTCATCTTCTCCTTCTGATCGGAGTCGAAGGCCTGCTCGGCCTGCTCGATCAGAGTGAGGACGTCGCCCATGCCGAGGATCCGGCTGGCCATCCGGTCGGGGTGGAAGACGTCGAAGTCCTCCAACTTCTCGCCGGTGGAGGCGAACAGGATCGGCTGCCCGGTGACCTCGCGCACCGACAGCGCGGCGCCACCGCGGGCGTCGCCGTCGAGCTTGGAGAGCACCACACCGGTGATGCCGACGCCGTCACGGAACGCCTCGGCGGTGCGGACGGCGTCCTGACCGACCATCGCGTCGATGACGAAGATGACCTCGTCCGGCGAGACGGCGTCGCGGATGTCGGCGGCCTGCTGCATCATCTCGGCGTCGATGCCGAGCCGGCCGGCGGTGTCGACGATGACGATGTCGCGGGCGGCACGCTTCGCGTGCTCGATCGACGCGCGCGCCACCTGCACCGGGTCACCGGTGCCGTTGCCGGGCTCCGGGGCGTACACCTCGACGCCGGCCCGACCACCGAGCACCTGGAGCTGCCCGACGGCATTGGGACGCTGGAGGTCGGCGGCGACGAGCAGCGGCTGGTGCCCCTGGCCCTTGAGCCAGCGGGCCAACTTGCCGGCCAGGGTCGTCTTACCGGAACCCTGGAGGCCGGCCAGCATGATCACGGTGGGCGGCTGCTTGGCGAACTGGAGTCGCCGGCCCTCACCGCCGAGCACGTTGATCAGCTCTTCGTTGACGATCTTGATGATCTGCTGGGCCGGGTTCAGCGCCTGCGAGACCTCGGCGCTGCGGGCGCGCTCCTTGACGGCCGCGATGAAGCCCTTGACCACCGGCAGCGCAACGTCCGCCTCCAGCAGCGCGAGGCGGATCTCGCGCGCGGTGGCGTCGATGTCGGCGTCGGTGAGCCGCCCCTTGCCGCGGAGCTTGGTGAAGATCCCGGACAGGCGGTCACTCAAGGTGTCAAACACGCGAACATCCCGTTTGTCAGTGTTCCGGCGGGCACAACGCGGCCGGCAGTGCGGAGTCCGGCCACCGCTAGGGTAGCCGCCCGGCCGCGGGGCCGCTGTCGCCCGGCCCGGCCCTCACCCCGAGACCAACCCCGACTGGTACGCGAAGACGACGAGCTGGGCCCGATCCCGGGCTCCCAGCTTGCCCATCGCCCGGCTGACGTGGGTCCGCGCGGTCGCCGGGCTGACCACCAACCGGGCGGCGATCTCCTCGTTGTTCAGCCCCTCACCGACCAGGCCGACCACCTGGCGCTCCCGGTCGGTGAGCGTGTCCAGCCGGGGGTGCGGACGGGGCACCCGCGACGGTCGGGTGGCGAACTCCCGCACCACCCGCCGGGTCACCGACGGCGACAGCAACGCCTCCCCCTCGGCCACCAGCCGGATCGCGCGCAGCAACTCGGCCGGCCGGGTGTCCTTGGTGAGGAACCCGCTCGCACCCTGCCGCAGGGCGTCGAAGACGTACTCGTCCAACTCGAAGGTGGTGAGCACCACCACCCGCGTACCCGTCAGGTCGGGGTCGGCGACGATGCGGCGGGTCGCCTCGATGCCGTCGATGCCGGGCATCCGGATGTCCATCAGCACCACGTCCGGCCGTTCCCGCCGGGCCAGCTCCACCGCCCGCAGGCCGTCGGCCGCCTCGCCGGCCAGCGCCAGGTCGTCCTCGCTCTCCACCAGCGCGCGCAGCCCGAGCCGGACCAGGTCCTGGTCGTCGGCGATCAGCACCCGGATCACGTCGCGGGCTCCACGGGCAGCCCGGCGTACACCCGGAACCCGCCCCCGGCGCGCGGCCCGGTGGTCAACCGTCCGCCCAGCGCCGCGACCCGCTCCCGCATCCCGGCCAGACCGTGACCGCCCTCGTCGTCGACCGGAGCAGCCCCGGCGCGGCCCGTCCCCACCCCCCGGTCGGTGACCTCGACGGTCACCTCGTCCGCGCGGTAGCCCACGGTCACCTCCGCGCTCGCCACCCCCGCGTGCCGCAGCACGTTGGTCAACGCCTCCTGCACCACCCGGTACGCGGCCAGGTCCACCGCGGCGGGCAACTCCCGGGGGTCACCGACCACGCGTACCTCGACGGCGAGCCCGGCCCCGGCGAGCCGCTCGCGCAACGCCGGGAGGCGGGCCAGGCCGGGTACCGGCTCACGCTCCGCGCCCCGCCGCACCGCGCCGAGGGTGACCCGCAGTTCGTCCAGGGCCTCCCGGCTGGTCCGGCTGATCGCGGTCAGGGCCACCTCCGCCTGCTCCGGCCGCTTCGGCAGCAGGTGCAGGGCGATCTCCGCCTGCATGCTGATCGCGGCGAGCCCGTGCCCCACCACGTCGTGCACCTCCTGCGCGATGCGCAGCCGCTCCTCGTCGGCCTGCCGTCGCGCCTGTTCGACACGGCTGCGGGCCTCTTCGGCACGGGTGCGCGCGGTCGCCTCACGACTCACCCGCACCACCACCCCCACCGCGAACGGTACGACCACCCAGGCCGACGCGGGCAACACTCCCGCCCAACCGGGGGCCGGGCCCCGACCGAAGAAGACGTGCGCCAACAACAGCGCGAACGCGGCACCGGTGGCGAGCGCCGCCGGACGCACCGGCAGCCACACCGCCACGGTGTACACCGCGATCAGGAACGTGAGCAGGATCGGCCCGTACGGGTAGCCGATCACCAGGTACGTCGAGGTGGCCACGGTGACCACGGCGAGGGTGACGACCGGAGTGCGGCGCCGGACCACCAGGGCGAGCGCGGCGACGGCGAGCAGCACCCGGCAGGTGGTGTCGACCGGCGTGGACCCCGGCTGATTGTCGCCGGCCAGACCGGTGGCGAGCAGCCCGAACCCGAGCAGCACCAGGGCGAGCGCGGCGTCCGCCGCCGTGTCCCGCCGCCCGTGCCGACCACTCTGCCGCATGCCGTCATTCTGCCCGCGCCGACGCTCCCCGACGTGCGTCCACGAGCGGCACCGCTCCTACGTCCCGCGACGTACCCGGCCTTGCCGTCGGCGAGGGCGAGGCGGTCCCGCTGTCACCCTCGGGGCTGAGCACCACCGGCGCACGCTGACGGCGGAGAGAGCAGCCGGCAGCCGGTGGCGGATGCCCCCGTGAGCGTGATGACTGTGCGGCATATTGATGCCGCACAGTCATCAGGCCCACAACGGAGACGGCTTCGCCCCGGCACGCGCCGGGCCCGTCGACGCGCGCGGGCCCTGCCGCTCGGGACCGCAACCGCAACCGCAACCGCAACCGCAACTGCAACTCCTGGAGGATCCGAAGCACATCCCGGGGTCAGACGGCGGCGAGGACCGCGGCCTCCAGGCGGGCCCGGGTGGCGTCGTCGGGCCATCCGCCGACCAGGTAGAAGGCGTCCACCACGTCGGCGCCGAGGGTGGAGATCCGGGCCGCGCGGACCAGGGCGCCGGCCTCGTCGAGCGCGCACGTCACCCGGTAGAGCAGTCCGGCGGCGTCGGCGGCGCGCAGTTCCAGCAGCACGGCGTCGGTGGCCGCCTCGCGGTGCCAGACCACCCGGGGAGCCGCGCCGCCGCCACGGCTGGCGAGGGCACGGCCGCGTAGCCGCTGGGTGACCGACACGTCGCCGGCTACGGCCCGGCGCAGGTCAGCGCGAAGTGGCACCGGGTCCGGCGGTAGGCCGTAGCGGGGTTGCACCCGGCACTCGACCAGAGCGCGGCCGTCAACCGCCGAGGCGTCCGCGGAGATCACTTCCAGTCGGTGCAGCGCCAGGCAGCCGGCCACCGTGGCGAGCAGACCACGCCGGTCGGCCGCCGCCACCGCCACCCGGTCCCCGGTGAGGTGGACGACCGGCAGCGGCCCGGCCAGCAGCGCCGGGTCCGGGGCCGGCGGCTCGGGCAGGACGCCGGTGTCCAGCGCGGTACGGACCCGCGCGACCAGCTCGGCGACCAGCCGCCCCTTCCAGTCCGACCAGGCCGCCGGCCCGGTCGCCGCCGCGTCCGCGCGCACCAGCGCGTGCAGCAGATCGAGCGTGCCGGTGTCACCGACGGCCTCCGCCACCGAGGCGATGGTGACCGGGTCGGCCAGGTCCCGGCGGGTGGCCACGTCGGGCAGCAGCAGGTGCAGCCGCACCAGTGTGCCGATCAGCTCGGTCTCGGCGGCGGGCAGACCGATCCGGGTCGCCACCGCCTCGGCGAGTGGCACCCCGACGGTGCTGTGGTCACCGGGGAGGCCCTTGCCGATGTCGTGCAGCAGCGCACCGAGCAGCAGCAGGTCGGGGCGTTCCACCTCGCGGGTGTGCCGGCTGGCCTCGTGAGCGGTCTGCACCAGGTGCCGGTCCAGGGTGTAGCGGTGCACCGGGTTGTGCTGGGGCAGGCTGCGCAGCCGGGTCCACTCCGGCAGCCAACCGTCGACCAGCCCGTACCGGTCGCACGTCTCCCAGGCCGGCACCAGGCCGGCACCGGCGCCGAGCAGGGTGGTCAGCGCGGCCCGGGCCTCGGCCGGCCAGGGAGCGGGCAGCGGTGGGCAGTACGCCGCCAGCCACTCGCAGGTGGCTCGGGCGATCGGCAGCCGGGTGGCGGCCGCCGCGGCGGCGATCCGCAGCGACAGGCTCGGGTCGGGGCGCGCTCCGATCGCCGTCCGCGCGAGCACCAGCTCACCGTCGTGTTCGACGACGTCGCGGGCCACCGGACGGCGCGCGGGGCGACCGTTTCCGCCTCGGGACCGGCCGGAGCGCAGCCGGTCGGCGGCCCGGAAGGCGTCGTCCAGGGCGTGGCTGACCGTACGGGCGTCCCCGGCGACCCGGCGCAGCAGCGCGTCGCCGTCCTCCAGGCCCAGCAGTGTGGCCACGCCGTCGCGTTCCTGGGCGACGAGCCGGTCGACCCGGCGGCCGACCTGCTCGTGCAGGGCGTCACGGGTGTCCAGCAGGCGCAGGTGGGCGGCGCGCACGGCGGGGCGCAGCGCGTCGGTGATGCCGGCGGCGGAGATCGCGCGCAGCAACCCCACGTCGCGCAGCCCGCCGGCGGCCTCCTTGAGGTCGCCCTCCAGCAGGAAGGCGAGTTCGCCGTGTGCCTGCCAGCGTGCGTCGGTGACCTCCCGCAGACCGGTCAGGTGCCGCACGGCGGTACGCCGCCAGTGGTCGGCGGCGGTGCGGATCAGTGAGTCGGCCAGCGCCCGGTCGCCGACCACCAGCCGGGCGTCGAGCAGCCCGAGAGCGACCTTGACGTCGTCCTGGGCGACGGACAGCGCCTCGGAGACGGTGCGTACCGAGTGGTCGAGTCGCAGGCCGGCGTCCCAGATCGGGTACCACAGCGAGGCGGCCAGCTCGTCCGTGCCGGGCACCCCGGCGTGCAGCAGGACGAGGTCGAGGTCGCCGTACGGTGCGCACTGCCGCCGCCCCAACCCGCCGACGGCGAGCAACGCCACCCCGTCGCGCGCCGGCAGCAGCCCGCGCAGAAAGGTGTCGTACGCGGCTGCCCGCCCCCGCCGAGCGGCCTCCCCGATCCCCCCGCGTACGCCGACGACCTCGTTGATCAAGAGGTTCGCGTCACCGTCACCGGTGTGCCCGGACGCGTTCCCGTTGATCAACGAGGTCATGTCGGTCGTGGCCGGATCAGAGAGCGTCGAGGCCGCGCTCGCCGGTACGCACCCGGACGACCTCCTCGACACCGGTGACCCAAACCTTGCCGTCGCCGATCTTGCCCGTACGGGCGGCGCCGACGATGGCGTCCACCACCTTGTCCACGTCGATCTCGTCGGTGAGCACCTCGACCCGGATCTTGGGCAGGAACTCGACCGTGTACTCGGCACCCCGGTAGACCTCGGTGTGCCCCTTCTGCCGCCCGTACCCCTGCACCTCGCTGACGGTCAGCCCGGCCACCCCGAGGGCGTGCAGGGCCTCCTTCACCGCGTCCAGTTGGTACGGCTTGATGACCGCGGTCACCAGCTTCATGTCCAACCCCTCCATCCCAGGAACGTTAACCGGCGACCTTTTCGCTGACCGGCTCGGCGGGCTCCGCCTCCGGCTTGGCGGCGCTCGTGGTGCCGCCACCGGGGGTGCCGATGCCGGCCATCGCGAACGCGCTGCCCGTGCCGCCGCCCGCCGGGGACAGGTCGTAGCTGCTCTCGGCGTGCTCGGCGATGTCGATGCCCTCGACCTCGGCCTCGCCCTTGACGCGGAAGCCGATGGTCTTCTCGATGACGAAGGCGAGCACCCAGGCGATGCCGAACGACCACGCGGTGACGATCAGGCCGGCGAGGGCCTGCCGCCCGAGCTGGGTCGCGCCGCCGCCGTAGAAGAGGCCGTCCGAGGCGCCCACCACGTCGGAGATCGCGGCGTTGACCGAGTTGGTGGCGAAGAGACCGAGCCAGAGCGACCCGATCCAGCCGCCGACGAAGTGCACGCCGACCACGTCGAGGGAGTCGTCGTAGCCGAGCCGGTACTTGAGGCTGACGGCGAGCGCGCAGACCGCACCGGCGATGATGCCGAGCAGGACGGACGCCCACGGGGCGATGAAGCCACAGGCCGGGGTGATGGCGACCAGGCCGGCGATGGCGCCGGACGAGGCACCGACCATCGTCGGCTTACGGTCCTTGATCCACTCGACCGCGATCCAGCCGAGCACCGCCGCCGCCGTGGCGAGCTGCGTGTTGATGAAGGCGAGACCGGCGACCGAGTCGACGGTCAGCTCCGAGCCGGCGTTGAACCCGAACCACCCGAACCACAGCAGACCGGCACCGAGCGCGACGAGCGGGATGTTGTGCGGCTTCATGCCCTCACGTGGCCAGCCGAGTCGCTTGCCGAGCACCAGAGCCACGGCCAGGGCCGCCGCACCGGCGTTGATGTGCACCGCGGTGCCACCGGCGAAGTCCAGTGCGTGGATGTCGGCGCCGATGATGCCGCCGCCCCACACCCAGTGCGCGACCGGGAAGTAGACCAGGGTGGCCCAGCCGAACGCGAAGAGCAGCCAACCGGCGAACTTGGCCCGGTCGGCGATGGCACCGCTGATCAGCGCGACGGTGATCACCGCGAAGACCATCTGGAAGGCCATGAACACGTAGAGCGGAATCCCGATGCCGCTGGGGTTCTCCGCCGTGGCACCCCACAGGTCGGTCTCGGCGAGGAAGGTCTTGGTGCCGAGGTATGCGCCCGGGTCGCCCCAGAAGCCGTTCACGTCGGTCCCGAAGGCGACGCTGAAGCCGTAGAACCACCACAGAATAGAGATGAGCCCGATGGCGGAGAAGCTCATCATCATCATGTTGAGTACGCCCTTGGCCCGGTTGAGGCCGCCGTAGAACAGCGCCAGTCCGGGGGTCATGAGCAGCACGAGCGCGGTCGAAACCAGCAGCCACGTGGTATTGGCGCCGTCGATCGTCGGTGCTTCAGGCACGCTGGCCTCCTAAAGGTGAAGTCCTCCTTCGCGGCTTTCCGGGGCAGCGTCGCCCGTAGGCCGGTTGCGCGGAAGCTTCGCGGCCGGCTGTTTCACCCAGGGTCCCGTGCTGGTTTCCGTTTGGTGACGGGTTGTTTCGTACGTGTCACGAATTCCGCACAGTACGCGGCATGGACGGTGGTGGATCGCCCGGACGGCGGGCGTCGATGGCTGACCGGCCAGGCCCATCGGCAGGCCCGCTTGCCGGGACCGCCCGAGCATCGACCGGTCACCGCTCAGCGGAGGGCGTTCTCCAGGGCGTGCCGCTCGTAGTCGAGCAGCCGCAGGTCGCGCATCGGCCGGCGCAGGTGCCCCTTGTGCACGATCCGGACGAACGCCGGCTCACCGGCCGCGGCCATCCGGCGGATCCCCTCGACGTGGTCCACGATCCGCTTGCGGATGGTCCGGATCAGCCGGTGCCGGTCCCGAGGGATCAGCCCGTACGCGTCGGCGAAGAGGCGCAACCGGCGCGGCCGGTCCGGACGCTTCCAGCCCAGCGTGATCGAATCCCGGTCCGCGAAGATCGGCACCCACGTCCAGGCCGCGTACGCCACGTCGTAGATCCGGGCGCCGGGCGACGCGAGGTCGAAGTCGATCAGCCCCAGCGTGCCGTCCGGACGCCAGATCACGTTGTGCGGCGCGGCGTCGTGGTGGCAGATCACCTCGGTGTCCGGCGGCGGCGGCCCGAACGAGCGCCAGACCGCTCCCGGCGGCGGCGTGAAGCCGTACTGGGCGTCGTGGAACATCCGCAGCATGGTGGCGACGGTCACCAGCGCCTCGTCGGTCACCCAGTGCGGGGCGAGCGGGTACTCCCCGCACTCCCCCTCCAGGTACGACAGCACCTCGCGGTTGCGCTCGTCCATACCGAGCGCCCGGGGCGCCCCGGTGAACCCGACGTACTCCAGGTGACGCAGCAGGGCGTGCACGGACGGGGTCCACGGTCCGGCGTTGCGACGGACCGTGTCCCCCACGCGGACGACGGTGCTCACGTTGCCGCCGTGCAGCGGGATCTCCTGCGAAGTCACGTACGGTCTCCCGAGGCGCTGCGAGGGGTGGCCGGGGTCACGCCAGCCCGCGTACGCGCGATCGTCAGTGGTCACCCGAGACTACGCGTCCCGTCCGGTGGCCTCGGTCCCCAGCAACGCGTCAACGAACTGCGCGGGGTCGAACGGGGCCAGATCGTCCTTGCCTTCGCCGAGGCCGACGAGCTTCACCGGGATGCCGAGCTTGCGCTGCACGGCGATCACGATGCCGCCCTTGGCGGTGCCGTCGAGCTTGGTCAGCACCACGCCGGTCACGTTGACCACCTCGGTGAAGACCCGCGCCTGCTCCAGGCCGTTCTGCCCGGTGGTGGCGTCGAGGATGAGCAGTGTCTCGTCGATCGGACCCTGCTTCTCCACCACGCGCTTGACCTTGCCCAGCTCGTCCATCAGGCCGACCTTGTTCTGCAGGCGGCCGGCGGTGTCGATGAGCACGGTGTCCACGCCGGTGTCGATGCCGCGCTTGACCGCGTCGAACGCGACGCTGGCCGGGTCGGCGGCCTCCGGGCCACGGACGGTCTCCGCGCCGACGCGCGATCCCCAGGTCTCCAGCTGGTCGGCGGCGGCGGCCCGGAAGGTGTCGGCGGCGCCGAGCAGTACGGTGCGGCCGTCGGCCACCAGCACCCGGGCGATCTTGCCGCAGGTGGTGGTCTTGCCGGCACCGTTGACGCCGACGACCAGGACCACCGCGGGGACGCCGTCCTTCGGGGCGGTCCGCAGCGAGCGGTCCAGGGTCGGGTCGAGCGCGTTGACCAGCTCGGCGGCGAGCAGCGCGCGCAGCTCGGAGGCCGAGCGGGTGCCCAGCACCCGGGTCCGCTCGCGGAGCCGGTCGACGATGTCGCGGGTGGCGTCGACGCCGACGTCGGCGGTGATCAGGCTGTCCTCGATCTCCTCCCAGACGTCCTCGTCGAGGTGGTCGCGGGCGAGCAGGCCGAGCAGGCCCTTGCCGAAGACGTTCTGCGAGCGGGACAGCCGCGAGCGGAGCCGGACGAGCCGCCCGGCGGTCGGCTCGGGCACCTCCACGGTCGGCGCGGGCGCCTCGAGCACCGGCGGCGGTTCGACCAGGACACCGGTGGACAGATCGGACTCGGGTGCCTCGACCGGTGGGCCGGCGAGATCCTCTTCGGCCCGGGTGTCGACCTCGGTGCGTGGCAGCGGAGGCTCGGGCCGCCGCCGCAGACGCGGCACGACCAGCCCGACTGTGCCGGCGATCAGCACACCGAGCAGGACCAGAGCGAGGACGAGATATTCGGCCATGCCGGAATCCTGTCAGATGCCGGCGGCGGCGTCCCAGCCACCGCACCCCGAGCGATGCCCGGGATCGCAGCCGACCGCCGGCCGGGCGACGCCCGGGATCGCAGCCAACCGCCGGCCGGGCGACGCCCGGGGTCTCAGCCACCGCACGCGGCCGGTGCGGGGAACCGGCGGTAGGCTCGGCCGCATGCCCGCCGCACACCTTCTCATCGGCCCACTCCTGCGGCGAGTGGTGGACACCCGGGCGACGATCTGGGTGGAGACGGCGGCGCCCGCCGTGGTCACCGTCCGCACCGCCGACGGGGCCACCGGCACCGCACCCACCTTCTCTGCGTACGACCACCACTACGCGTTGGTCGTGGTGGAGGGGCTCACCCCGGACAGCGCGACCACCTACGAGGTGCTGGTCGACGACGAGGTGGTCTGGCCGGTGCCGAGCAGCGGCTTCCCGCCGAGCGTGATCCGCACCCGGGCCGCCGACGACCGGGACCAGCCGGTCAATCTGATCTTCGGCTCGTGCCGGGAGACCACCCAGCACGCCACCACCCGCAAGCTGCCGCCGGACGCGCTCGACGCGTACGCCCGGCGGTTGATGGCCGACCCGGAGTCCAACCCGCTGCCCGACCTGCTGGTGCTGCTCGGTGACCAGGTCTACGCCGACGTCACCTCGCCCACGGTGCGCCGGCTGCTGCGCCGGCGCCGGCGGCGGCCCAAGGGTGCCCCGGCCGACCAGGTGGTGAGCTTCGACGAGTACACCAAGCTCTACCTGGAGTCGTGGCGCGATCCGGAGATCCGTTGGTTGCTGTCCACCGTGCCGAGCGTGATGATCTTCGACGATCATGAGATCATCGACGACTGGAACACCTCGGC
The DNA here is from genome assembly GCF_029626045.1 of Micromonospora sp. WMMD710. NCBI lineage: Bacteria > Bacillati > Actinomycetota > Actinomycetes > Micromonosporales > Micromonosporaceae > Micromonospora > Micromonospora sp. WMMD710. Next base: position 3,699,264 of record NZ_JARUBD010000001.1, read on the forward strand.
GGCGTGGCGTGCCGAGATGCGCGAGCAGCCGTGGTGGCCGGAGCGGATCGGCAGCGGGCTGGCCTCGTACTGGGTCTACCAGCATCTGGGCAACCTGTCCCCCGACGAGATCGCCGCCGACCCGGTCTTCGCGAAGGTCGCCGCCGCCGAGGACGCGACCGGCGTACTGCGCGAGTTCGGGCACCGGGTGGATCAGGAGTCCGACCTGGCGCACGACACGGAGCGTTGGCGCGCCGTGCAGTACCAGTGGAGTTACGCACTGGACCTGGGACGCACCCGGCTGGTCATGCTGGACAACCGGTGCAGCCGGGTGCTCGACGCGGGCAGCCGGGCGATGCTGCCGCCGGGTGAGTGGTCCTGGTTCCTCGACCAGGCGCACGGGATCTACGACCACCTGGTGGTCGGCGCTTCGCTGCCGTGGCTGCTGCCGCAGGGCATCCACCACATCGAGGCATGGAACGAGAAGTTGGCGGACTCGCGCCGGCCGTGGGTGGCGCGCGGGGCGGAGAAGCTGCGCCGCGCACTGGACCTGGAGCACTGGGCCGCGTTCCGGCGCTCCTTCGAGGCGATGGCGGAGACGTTCGCCCGGATCGGCACCGGCACCCCGAGGGAGTCCGGCGCACGGGTGGGCGCCGGTCCGGCGTACGCCCCGCCGGCGTCGATCAGCGTGCTCTCCGGGGACGTGCACCACTCGTACGTGGCGCGGGCTCGGTTCGCCGACCCGGCGGTGGTCACTCCCGTACACCAGCTCACCTGCTCGCCGATCCACAACCAGGTGCCGGCCGGCATCCGTCCGTTGATGCGGCTGGGCTGGTCGGCCGGGCCGGCCGGGGCGACCCGGGCGTTGGCCCGCTCGGCGGGTGTCCGCCGCCCGGGGGTGCGCTGGCGCAAGCTGGCCGGCCCCTACTTCGGCAACGCGGTCGCCACGCTGACCCATCAGGGGCGGGGTGCTGACGTGACCATCGAGGGCACCACGAAGGACGGTCTGCTACGCCCGGTGATGCGACGCCGACTCTCGGGCGGCGGCGGGTCGACCGCGCCGTAGTCTCTAGGCCGTGGATGAGCACCTGCCGGAGCCGATCCGGGCGGTCGAGCACGAGTTGACCGCTCTGCTGCGTCGTGGCCGGGCGGTCTCCTGGGAGATCGCCCGCGAGGTGCACCCGAACCTCGAACCGAACACCTACGGGCTGCTGCTCTGGTTGCGGCGTAGTGGGTCGATCCGGTTGACCGAGTTGGCGGCGCGGCTCGGCGTGGGCAAGGGCACGCTGAGCCGGCAGATCAACGCGCTGGAGGCGCTCGGGCTGGTCCACCGCGACCCCGACCCGAGCGACCGGCGGGCCGCGCAGATCAGTCTCACCGAGGAGGGGCAGCACCGGTTCGACGTGGCCCGCGCCGCGCGGCTGGGTGAGTTCCTGCGGGCCCTGGACGGCTGGCCGGAGCGGGATGTCGAGGAGTTCGCCCGGCTGTTGGGTCGGTTCAACGACTCCTGGCAGTAGCGCCGCGCGGCGGGGAATACGGTGCCGGTCCCACAAGTTGTTGCTTCAGGCAACCAAGGCTCGGTTGCTTCGGGCAACTCCCAGGCGGCCCACGCGTACCAGGTCAACCGCCGTTCCACCTCGACTCCGCTCGGAGGCAACAACGATGACCCAGGCGACAGCGCCCACCCAGGCGACCGCCGTCACCATGACCCACCGGCAGATCCTGGAGGCACTCTCCGGCCTGCTGCTGGGCCTGTTCGTCGCGATCCTCTCCTCCACGGTCATCTCGAACGCGCTGCCGCGGATCATCACCGAACTGCACGGCGGCCAGTCCGCGTACACCTGGGTGGTCACCTCGGCCCTGCTCGCGACCACCGCGACCACCCCCATCTGGGGCAAGCTCGCCGACCTGACCAGCAAGAAGACCCTGGTCCAGCTCGCCCTGGGGATCTATGTCCTGGGCTCGGTGCTGGCCGGCCTCGCGCAGGGCACCGGTGAGCTGATCGCCTGCCGGGTGGTCCAGGGCATCGGCGCGGGCGGCCTCACCGCACTGGCCCAGGTGATCATGGCCACGATGATCGCCCCGCGCGAGCGGGGTCGCTACAGCGGCTACCTCGGTGCCGTGATGGCCGTCGGCACCATCGGCGGCCCGCTGATCGGCGGCGTGATCGTGGACACCTCCTGGCTCGGCTGGCGCTGGTGCTTCTACGTCGGCGTGCCGTTCGCCATCGTCGCGCTGATCGTGTTGCAGAAGACGCTGCACCTGCCCGTGACCAAGCGTAAGGCGGAGATCGACTGGTGGGGTGCCACCCTGATCACCGCGGCCGTCTCGGTGCTGCTGATCTGGGTCTCGCTCGCCGGCGACCAGTTCGCCTGGGCGTCCTGGCAGACCGCCGTCATGGTGCTCGGCGCGCTGGTCCTCGGCGCGCTGGCGATCCGGGTGGAGACCCGGGCCGCCGAGCCGATGATCCCACCGCGACTGTTCCGCAACCGCACCATCAGCCTCGCCGTCGTCGCCAGCATCGCGGTCGGTGTCGGCATGTTCGGCGCGTCGATCTTCCTCGGCCAGTACTTCCAGATCAGCCGCGGCCAGACCCCGACCATGTCCGGCCTCATGACCCTGCCGATGATCCTCGGCCTGCTCGTCGCCTCGACGGTGGGCGGACGGATCATCACCAGGACCGGCCGTTGGAAGCGTTTCCTCGTGGCCGGCTCGGTGCTGCTCACCATCGGCTTCGCCCTCATGGGCACGCTGCGCGCGGACACCAGCTTCACCCTGCTCAGCGTCTACATGGTGCTGATCGGCGTCGGCCTGGGCCTGACCATGCAGAACCTCGTCCTCGCCGTGCAGAACACCGTCGGCCCGCACGAGCTCGGCGCGGCCAGTTCGGTGGTGGCGTTCTTCCGCAGCCTGGGCGGCGCGATCGGCGTCTCCGCCCTCGGCGCGGTGCTGGCCCACAAGGTCAAGGACTACACCGCCGACGGGCTGGCCCAGCTCGGCATCCCGGCGTCCAGCTCCGGCAGCGGCGGCACCCTGCCCGACGTGCACACCCTGCCCGGCCCGCTGCGGGTCGTGGTGGAGAGCGCGTACGGCCACGGCGCCGGTGACATCTTCCTGGCCGCCGCTCCCTTCGCGCTGCTCGCCCTGATCGCGGTGACCTTCATCAAGGAGGTGCCGCTGCGCCAGCACAACGGCAACCCGGTTTCCGACGAGGTCGAGCGGGAATCGACCCTCGCAGCCGGTGCCGGAGCAGCCGTCGTCCGTACCGGCGAGCAGAGGTGAGGTAGAGCGATGAGCGTGGGAGCACCGGACCGCGAGGAGTACGGCCCCCGGACCCGCCCGCTGCCCTTCGAACGCGGCACGGACGGCCCGCGGGTGATCATGGTGGGCGTGGACGGCACCCGTACCTCCGAGCGGGCCGGCTCCTACGCCGCCGGGATGGCTCGCCGGCAGGGAGCCGCCCTGGTGGTCGTCTTCGTCAGTTCGGCGAGCGGGCTCACCGCCCTGGTGCCCGGGATGGACGCCGGCGCGGTCCAGCGCACCCACGACGAGTTGGCCGACGAGCTGCGCCGGGAGTGCCGCCGTGGGGCCGAGCAGTGGGGCATTCCGGTGACCCTGCTGGTCCGGCGCGGCGACGCGTACGGCGAGTTGTGCGCGGCGGCCGACGAGTTCCAGGCCGACATGGTGGTGGTGGGCGCCTCCGAGCAGGCCGGTCACCGGCTGGTCGGCTCGGTGGCGACCCGCCTGGTCCGCACCGGCCGCTGGCCCGTCGTGGTGGTGCCCTGACAAGAATCTCGGTCGCGCTTGTCGTACCCGGGTCGCAGGATGGCCCGATGACGACGTGGAGAGCACCTGAGATCGACCGCAGAGACGAGCCCCTGGTCGCCGACGAGCGCGCGATGCTGGAGGGCTGGCTCGACTACCACCGCGACACCCTGCTGCACAAGTGCGCCGGCCTGACCGCCGAGCAACTGCGGACGGCGAGCGTCGAGCCGTCCGACCTGAGCCTTCTCGGGCTCGTCCTGCACATGACCGAGGTCGAGCGGTCCTGGTTCCGCCAGCGCTTCGCCGGCCAGGACCTGCCCGACCTCTTCGACTACGACACCGACAACGACGCCGAATTCCACGCCGCGGCCGAGGCGGACGCGGAGGCCGCCTTCGCCACCTTCCGGGCCGAGGTCGACGCGGCCCGCGCGGCGACCGAGGGGCGATCCCTGGACGAGACGTTCACGCTGACCCGCGGCGACGGCGCCGCCCGCACCTTCAGCCTGCGCTGGGTGTACGTGCACATGATCGAGGAGTACGCCCGACACAACGGCCACGCCGACCTGATCCGGGAACGCGTCGACGGCGTCACCGGCGACTGACCGGCGCTCAGTAGCTGAGGGCGGCCCGCAGGTAGCGCAGATCGGCGTGGCCGCCCCAGCGGTGCGCCGACAGGCCTGCGGAGCGGGCGCCCCGCACGGCCCAGTCCTCGTCGTCGACGAAGAGCACCCGCGCCCCAGGGGTGGCCAGCGCCTGGCAGGCGGCCTGGAAGTACTCCGGGGCCGGCTTGTGCACCCCCAGCGTCGAGGAGTTGACCACCACGTCCACCTCGTCGGCGAGGCCGAGTGCGGCCAGGTCGGCGTCGAGCAGGTCGGTGGCGTTGGTGGCCAGGCCGACCCTGATCCCGGCGGCGCGTACCTCCCGGACGAAGTCGAGCACCTCGGTGTCCACCTCGCCCCGGTAGCGCTGCCACTGCTCGACCGCCGCCCGGGCCCGGTCCGGGCCGCCCGCCGGCTCAGCGAGGGCGTCGGCCACGCTGCTCACCCACTCGGCGTGGCTGACCTGGCCGGTGAGCACCGGCTGGAGCCGGCCCCACTGCATGGCGATCTCGGTGAGCACCCCGTCGGCGAGGCCGTACTCCCGCTCCACCCCGGCGGCGACCGCCGGGTCGAACCGGCGCAGGACGCCGTCCAGATCCAGCAGGAGCGCCGTCGCGCGTTCCCGAGCCACTACCCGTTCTCCTCGCCGCGGCCGCGCCGCTGGTCGTCCTCGTCGGCCCGGTTGAGCCGTTGGCTGATCACCTGGGTGACCCCGCTGCGCATGGTCACCCCGTAGAGCGCGTCAGCGATCTCCATCGTCCGCTTCTGGTGCGTGATGACGATCAGCTGACTCTTCTCCCGCAACTGTGCCAGCAACGTGATCAGCCGGCCCAGGTTCACGTCGTCCAGGGCCGCCTCCACCTCGTCCATGATGTAGAACGGGCTGGGTCGGGCGCGGAAGATCGCCACCAGCATGGCCACCGCGGTCAGCGACCGCTCGCCGCCGGAGAGCAGCGACAGCCGCTTGATCTTCTTGCCCGGCGGTCGGGCCTCCACCTCGACGCCGGTGGTGAGCAGGTCGTCGGGGTCGGTGAGGATCAGCCGGCCCTCGCCGCCGGGGAACAGCACGGTGAACACCTGCTCGAACTCCCGGGCGGTGTCGGCGAACGCGCTGGCGAACACCTCCAGGATCCGCTCGTCGACGTCCTTGACGACGGTGAGCAGGTCCCGCCGGGTGGCCTTCAGGTCTTCCAACTGCTCGGAGAGGAACTTGAAGCGCTCCTCCAGCGCGGCGAACTCCTCCAACGCGAGCGGGTTCACCTTGCCGAGCAGGGCCAGTTCACGTTCGGCCTTGGCGGCCCGCTTCTCCTGCACCGGCCGCTCGTAGCGGACCGGCTCGGGCACCGGCAGCCCGTCGCGTTCGGCCGCCGCGACGTCGACCTGAGTGGGCGGGACCGGCTGGTTGGGGCCGTACTCGGCGACCAGCGTCTCCACGTCCAGCCCGAAGTCCTCGGCGGCCTTCGCCTCCAGCTGCTCGATGCGCAGGCGCTGCTCGGCACGGGCCACCTCGTCGCGGTGTACCTGGCTGGTCAGCCGCTCCAGCTCCGCGCCGAGTCGCTTGGCTGCCCCGCGTACCTCCTGAAGCTCGGCCTCGCGGCCGGCGCGTTCCCGGGCGACCGCGTCGCGGTGCTCCTCGGCCGCCGCGATCGACGTGGTGAGCCGGGTGAGGGCCTCCCGGGCGCCGCCCGCGACGGCCCGGGCGATGCCCGCACCCCGGGTGCGCGCGGCCCGCCGGGCCGCGGCGCGCTCCCGCGCGGCCCGCTCGGCGGTGGCCTGCCGGGCCAGCGAGTCGGCCCGGCCGGCGATCGAGGAGACACGCTCCTCGGCGGTACGCACGGCGAGCCGGACCTCCATCTCGTTCTGCCGGGCCTGCGGCACCATGGCGGCGAGCTGGTCCCGTTCCTCGGTGGAGGGCTCGGCGTCGACCGGGGTCTCCTCGGCCAGCCGCAGCCGCTCCTCCAGCTCGTCGAGCGTGCTGAGGTCCCGTTGCCGGGCCGCCTCGGCGCGGGAGCGGGACTCGCCGAGCCGGTCGGTCTCGGCCTTCGCCGATCGGGCCGCCGCGCCCAGCTCGGCGAGCCGGCGGGCAGCGGCGTTGCGGTGGCTCTCGGCCTCGCGCTTCTCGGCGGCGGCGTGCTGCACGGTCTCCTTGGCGGCGGCCACCTCGGCGCGCGCCTCGACGAGCTGGTCGCGCAGGTCCGCGCCGGCCCGCTCGGCGGCCAGGCGGTTGGTGCGGGCCTCCTCGACGGCCGCCTGCACCTCGATGTAGCTGGGCGCCTTGGCCGACCCGCCGGCCGCCGCGTACGCCCCGACCACGTCACCGTCGGGGGTGACCGCGCGCAGCTCGGGGTTTCCGGCGACCAGCTCCGCCGCGGCGGCCAGATCGTCGACGAGTGCCACGTCGCGCAACGCCCGGTGCACGGCCGGGCGCAACTCGGCCGAGCACTCCACGAGGTCGGGTGCCCAGCGGGCGCCGTCGGGCAGCTTCGGACGCAGCGCGTCGGCGGAGCCGGTCATGCCGGGCCCGGCCGGGCTGCCGACCAGCAGACCGGCCCGGCCGGCGTCGGAGATCTTCAGTAGCCGCATCGCCTCGACGGCCTCGTCCACCCCGCTGACGGCGACCGCGTCGGCGAGGCCGCCGAGCGCGGCGGCCAGCGCGGCCTCGTTGCCCGGAGCGACGGTGAGCAGCCCGGCGAGGCTGCCGAGCAGGCCGGGTACGTCGCCGGCGCGGGCGAGCAGCGCGCCCGCCCCGTCCTTGCGGCGCAGGCCCAGGGCGAGTGCCTCCTCGCGGGCCTTCCAGGTGGCGGCGTCCTTCTCCGCCGCCCGCTCGGCGTCGGCCAGCGATCGGACGCCTGCCTGCGCCCGTTCCTGCTCGGCGACGGCCTCGGCGTGCCGCGCGTCCAGGTCGGCGTTGTCCCGGTCCGCCTCGGTGGACTGTGCGGCCACCGCGTCCAGGTCGGCCTGCGCCTGCTCGGCACGGGTCAACGCGTCGGCGTGCGCGACGGCGAGCCGTTCGATCTCCTCGCCAGCGCTGGTGGTCCGCGCCCGGGCCGAGTTGACCTGGCCGGTGAGCCGGGCCATCCCCTCGCGCCGGTCGGCGATGGCCTTGGCGGCGGCGACCAGTTCCCGTTCGGCGGCGGCGAGCTGCCGTTCCAGCTCCTGGCGGTGCTCCACCGCCTCGGCCAGCCGGATCTGGTCGTCGGTGAGCGCCGCGCGCAGGTCCTCCTCCTGCTCGCGGACCCGCTCCGCCTCGGCCTCCAGCTGCTCCGGGTCGCGGCCGGGCCGCTCGTCGTCGCCGCTGGCGCTGAGGTGCCGCAGCCGCTCCCGGGCCAACTGCTCGATGGAGCGGAAGCGTTCCTGCAGCGCGGACAGCTTGTACCAGGTGTCCTGGGCGGCGGCGAGCAGCGGGGCGTCCTCGGCGAGGGCCGTCTCCAGCTCACCGAGCCGGCCCTGCACCTCGACGTGTTCACCCTCGATCTGCTCGCGCCGCTCCCGCAGCGCGGTCTCGTCGGCGATCTCCCGGTCCAGGGTGGTCCGCAGGGTCGCCAGGTCGTCGGCGAGCAGTCGCAGGCGGGCGTCGCGCAGGTTCGCCTGGATGGCGGCCGCCCGGCGGGCCACCTCCGCCTGCCGGCCCAACGGCTTGAGCTGGCGGCGCAGCTCCGCGGTGAGGTCGGTGAGCCGGTTGAGGTTGGTCTGCATCGCGTCGAGCTTGCGCAGCGCCTTTTCCTTGCGCTTGCGGTGCTTGAGGACGCCGGCCGCCTCCTCGATGAACGAGCGGCGGTCCTCCGGCTTGGCGTGCAGCATGCCGTCAAGGCGGCCCTGACCGACGATGATGTGCATCTCCCGGCCGATGCCGGAGTCGGACAGCAGCTCCTGGATGTCGAGCAGCCGGCACGAGTTTCCGTTGATCTCGTACTCGCTCTCGCCGGAGCGGAACATCCGGCGGGTGATGGAGACCTCGGTGTACTCGATGGGCAGCGCGCCGTCGGTGTTGTCGATGGTGAGGGTGACCTCGGCGCGGCCCAGCGGCGCGCGGCCGGCGGTGCCGGCGAAGATGACGTCCTCCATCTTGCCGCCGCGCAGCGCCTTGGCGCCCTGCTCGCCGAGCACCCAGGCGATGGCGTCGACGACGTTGGACTTGCCGGAGCCGTTCGGGCCCACCACGCAGGTGATCCCGGGCTCCAGCTTCAACGTCGTGGCGGAGGCGAAGGACTTGAAGCCCTTCACCGTCAGGCTCTTGAGATACACCTTCTCGATCCTCGTCCGGTGGCCGCCGTACCGTCGCCGGCTGCGCGGACCTGGGTGAACCCGCAGACTAACCCGGTGGCGCGAGTGGGCCGGCACGCGACCCGCCCCGGAGGGCGTCGGTCGAGGGCACGGGATGCGTTCCGACGGTCACGCGGAAAGGCAAGCCTCTTTCATGATCGGATTGTCGGTCGGCCCGTTTCTCGGAAAGTGCCGACGCGTTTCCGATGCGACCCAGTGCAAGATCAGAAATCGTCGGCCGCGAAACAGAGCCGGACAGCGTTGCGCGCCGGCACGTGACGTGTCGGCGCGCTTTTCTGCGATGGTGCGATTCAGTTTTCCGACCCGAAGATCAGGTCAACGCCGGTTCGGCCAGACGGAGCAGGTCGTCCGCCTCCGCCGCAGCCGCCGCGAGCCGATCATTGTCGGCACGCAGACGCGTGATCTCGAACTCCAGTGCCTGAACCCTGGCACGCAGTCGGGTGACCTCGTCGAGCAGACGCCGGTCGGGCGCTGCACCTACGTGGCCGTAGAGGGCCTTCGCCATGCTGACTCCTTGATATGCGCTGCCGGAAAGGCCGGCCAACGCGCGCCCATTTGTACGCGGCTGTCATTCCAGGCTGTATCTGGGCATGACCGGGCGCGACTGGCGACACCTATATATTGAGCCGCAAATCCCTCCTTCGTCAAGTTCTCGCAGGCCGTAGATCATCTCCACGTCGACCTGTCCACTTGTCGGGGGGCTGCCTTCTCGGCACGGACACTCTCTGTCCGGACGCCTTTACTGTACGCCCGGATCCGGGGAAGTCAGCACCTTGGCGTCCGACTTCCCCTTAACTCTTCCTTAGCCACGTTGCCGCAGGTCGCGGGCGAGTCGTAGCGTCACCCCGGCCAACAACCGACCCCGTGGAGGCAGAGGCGTGTACGGCTGGACCGACCCGATGGACCCGAACGGCGCACCCCGGCGCGCCGAGCGGCAGACAGACGAGCCGGACTGGCTGACCGACCGCCCGGAACCCCGCTCGGCGTACCTGTTCGGCGACGACCCGGACCGGCCCGGCGACGAGTGGCAGCGCGAGCAGCCCACCGCCCGCTGGGACCACGAACCGGACGTCCCCGCCGGGCCGCGGGACGCGCACCCCCCCGCCTGGACGGCCCACCAACCGGCCGACGACCCGACCGCCGGCTGGCACGGCAGCGCCGACACCACCGGCGACTGGCGCGCCGACACGGGGACGACCGACGGCTGGCGCGCCGATGCCACCACCGAGCGGTCCGGCCAGGGCCGGCACCGTTCCCCGCGCAGCTGGCGTCGACCGCTGATGATCGGCGGTGCCGCCGCGGCGGCCACCCTCGTGGTGAGCTTCGGCGTCGGGGCGCTCGCGATGCCCGGTGACGACCCGGCCGGCGACCCGACGGCCGTCGACGACACGTACGCCGCGTCGGCGGCGCCGACCGACCAGCCGACCCTGGACACGCTCGCCGCGCCCTCCCCGAGCGGCACGACCACGGCGGCCCAGCCGAGCCCGTCGCCCAGCAAGACCGTGCAGCCCACCCCGGCGTCGTCGCGGACCACCGCGGCGTCGCGGCGCAGCGCCCCGCGCAGCAGCGCGCCGAGCACCGCCAACGGCTCCGGCGGCTCCAGCGGCACCGTGAGCAGCCAGGCGCGCGAGGTGGTGGACCTGGTCAACGCCGAGCGGGCCAAGGCCGGCTGCAAGGCGCTGAGCATCGACGACAAGCTGATGACCGCCGCCCAGAAGCACAGCCAGGACCAGGCCGACCACCAGAACATGTCGCACACCGGCAGCGACGGCAGCAACGCCGGCGTCCGGCTGGACCGCGTCGGTTACGCGTGGCGCACCTACGGCGAGAACGTGGCCTGGAACCAGAAGACCCCAGCCGCCGTGATGGACGCCTGGATGAACAGCTCCGGTCACCGGGCGAACATCCTGAACTGCGCGTTCACCGAGATCGGCGTCGGCATCGCCAGCAGCAACGGCCCGTACTGGACGCAGGTCTTCGCGGCGCCGCGCTGACCGCGCGTCGTCCGCGCCCCCGCGCTCGTTTGACCCGGTGAGGTACGTCGGGCCGAGTGTGGGGCCGGCGTACCGGCCGAGGGCGGCGACGGGCCGCCCGCGACCCGGGAGCTGCCGATGCGGATCCGGCCGCGGCGTCGCGCCGCGACGCGCCCACTGCGCCGCGTCCTGGCCGCCGGCCTCGCGGCGGTCCTGGTGGTGCCGGCGTACGGCTGCCGGGCCGAGCTGACCCCGCCCGGCGCGCCCACCGCGTGGCCGTCCGACCAGTCCCGCCAGTGGCAGTGGCAGTGGCAGCTCAGTGGCCCCCTCGACCCGGCGGTGGACGCGGACGTCTTCCTGCTCGACCCGGTGGACACCACCGCCGCACAGACCGCCGAGCTGCGCTCCCGCAACCGCCGGCTCATCTGCCAGGTGTACGTCGGGTCGGCCCGCGCGACCGACCCGGACGCCAGCCGCCTCCCGGACGCCGTGCAGGGCTCGGTCGGGCGTCGGGCCGGCAGCCGGTGGTTGGACGTCCGGGCGTGGGACGCGCTGGAGCCGGTCCTGGCCGACCGGTTCCGGCTCTGCCGGGGCAAGGGCTTCGGCGCGGTGGCGTTCGCCGACGCCGACGGGTACGCGTCGCGCACCGGCTTTCCCCTCGACTTCGACGACCAGCTGCTGTTCAACCGCCGGCTGGCCGAGCTGGCCCGGAAACTGAGCCTTTCCCCCGGCCTGGTCAACGACGTGCCGCAGCTCGCCGCGCTCGCGCCCGACTTCGACTTCGCGGTCAACGAGGAGTGCGTCCGGCTGGCCCAGTGCGCCAAGCTGCTGCCGTTCGCCGACGCGGGCAAGCCCGTCTTCCACGTCGAGTACACCGGCTCGACCGACGACTTCTGCGTCACGACCATCGGCTACGGCTTCGCCTCGATCCGCAAGGAACGCACGCTGGACGCCTGGCGGGCGCCCTGCCCGCTGCCCTGAGAGGGCCGGCCGGGCCACGGTCGCGGCCCGGCCGTCAGCACCTCGTTCAGGGCACCGGCACCAACTCCGGGGCGGGGGCCGGCGGATCGGCGGGGGCGGATGCCGGACGCTCGCGCAGGAAGCGTGGTGCCCACCAGTTGGCGTCGCCCAGCAGGGTCATCAGCGCCGGCAGCACCACTCCCCGGATGATCGTGGCGTCCAGCAGGATGGCCGCCGCGAGGCCGATGCCGAGCTGCTTCATGTCGATCGTGCTCAACGTGGCGAAGATCGAGAACACGCCGACCATCACGATCGCCGCGCTGGTCACCACGCCGGCCGACGAGGTGATCCCGTACGAGATCGCGTCGCGGTTGGGCATGCCGGCCCGGACCCCCTCGCGGATCCGGCTGACCACGAACACGTGGTAGTCCATCGAGAGTCCGAAGAGCACCACGAAGAGGAACAGCGGCAGCCAGGACACGATGGCGCCCATCGAGGTGAAGCCGAGCAGCCCCTCGGCCCAGTCACCCTGGAAGACCAGCACCAGCAGCCCGTACGCGGCTCCGGCGGACAGCAGGTTCAGCACGATCGAGCTGGCCGCCACCACCACCGATCGGAAGGTGAGCACCATGACCAGGAAGGTGAGCACCAGCACGAAGCCCATCACCAGCGGCAACGTGCTCCGGACGTGCGCCGCGTAGTCCTCGCTGTCGGCCACGCTGCCGCCGACCGCGTACTCGATGCCGGGGATGCTGCGCAGTTCGGCCGGGACCAGGTCCGCGCGCAGCCTCTCCAGCGACCGCACCGACCGGTCGTCCCGACTGGAGTACGGGGTGGCGACGTCCAGCACCGACACCCGCCGGTCGGCCGACACCTGGATCTTCGGGCCGTCCGCCTCGGTCGGGGCGAACAGCGGGTCACCGGCGGCCCGGCCGGCCAGGTCGGTGAGCGCGGCGCGGACCCGGTCGGCCTGCTCGGCGGGCGCCCGGACGGCCACCACGTGGTTGGTGCCGGTGCTCGGGAAGGCGGCGGTGAGCCGGTCGTACGCCTGCATGGCCGGCGTGGTGCGCGGCAGGTCCTCCATGCCGGGGAACTTCAGCTTCATGCCGAGCGCCGGCGCGGCCAGCGCGAGCAGTAGCCCGACCGAGATCACCAGGGTCGCGACCGGCGCGCGTAGCGCGGGCCGGAGCACGGCGGGCCAGAGCCGGGGCGCGCGGGGCTGCCCGTGCCGGCCGGTACGCGGGGCGGTCAACCGCCAGAGCAGCGGCACCCGGGGCCGGTCGACCCAGCGGCCGAGCCTGGCCAGCAGGGCGGGCAGCACCGTCAGCGACCCGGTGACCGCGACGGCGACCACCAGGATCGAACCGACGGCGAGGGACGAGAAGACGACGTCGCCGGCGAGCAGCAGCCCGGCCATCGCGATGATCACGGCGAAGCCGGAGACCACGACGGCGTGCCCGGAGGTCTCCGCGGCGATCTCCACGGCGTCCAGGCCGGACCGGCCCTTGGCGCGTTCCTCACGCTCCCGACGGATGTAGAACAGCGAGTAGTCGACCCCGACCGCCATGCCGATCAGCAGGATCACCGGGGACGTGGTGTCGGTGGCCGGCACCAGGTGGGAGGCGAGGGTGGACAGACCCATCGCGGCGGCGACCGAGGAGAGCGCCAGCAGCACCGGCACGCTCGCCGCGATGAGCGCGCCGAACGCGATGATCAGGATGGCCAGGGTGACCGGCAGGCTGAGCAGCTCGGCACGTTTGAAGTCCTTGCCCAGGGTGTCGTCGAGGGCTTGGCCGATCGACGGCCCGCCGACCTGTTCGACGCGTACCTGCGGATGCGCGCCCTGCACGGCTGCGGTCGCGTCACGCAGCGGCTGCACCCGGTCCGACGCCGTCTCCGGGTCGCCGGACATGGTGATCGGCAGCAGCAGCGCCGAACCGTCCCGGGCGGAGACGGGCTGACCGACCTCGGCGACCCCGGTGACCGAGCGCAGCCGGGCCGTCGCGTCGTCGGCGGCGGCCTTCGCCGCCGCCTGGTCCAGCGCACCGCCCCGGGAGGTGATGAGGACGATGTCCACGGCCGGGTCGGCGAAGGCGCCGGAGTCCACGATGAGGCCGGCCCGTCCCGCCTCGCCGATCGCCTGGTCGCCGCTGGTGGCCTCGTTGAGACCGGCGGCGTTGCCACCGACGAAGCACACCGCCACGAACACGACCCACAGTGCGATGGCCCGCCACGGGTGCTCGGCGCTCCACCGCGCCATCCGCACTGTCACCGGTCTGCTGCCCATCTCGCGTCCCCCTGTCCCGTCAACCCCCTGTCAACGGTGCTGACGTTAGGAACGTGACGAGGCGGTCACATCGGGGATCGGCCCTGGCCCGTCCCGGAACCGGTCCACCGTGCCGGCGGGTCGGTCGGCGGGCGTGGACCGGCGATTCGGGCGGGCTGGGGGGTGCACCCCGGAGCGTCCGGCCGCGACCCGCCGGTACCGACCCGGAGCCGGCTCCGGGTCAACCCCGAAGGGAACCCCGGGGCCGCGGCTGGCAGCGCGGGCAGCTGTACGAGGATCGGTTCATGAACGCCTCGCGGCGGATCGGTGTGCCACACCGCCGGCACGGCTCACCCTCGCGCCCGTAGACGTTCAGCTCCCGGTCGAAGTAGCCGCTCTCACCGTTGACGTTCACGTAGAGGGCGTCGAAGCTGGTGCCGCCCTCCTTGATCGCCTCGGCGAGCACGTCCCGGACATGACCGAGCAGGCGCTGCGCGGCCGGGCCGGTCAACGCGTCGGTGGGTCGGGCACCGTGCAGCCGGGCGCGCCAGAGCGCCTCGTCGGCGTAGATGTTGCCCACCCCGGAGATCAGGGTCTGGTCGAGCAGTGCCCGTTTCACCTCGGTGCGTCGCCGGCGCAGCGCGGCGACGAACGCCGCGTCGGAGAACTCCGGGTCCATCGGGTCGCGGGCGATGTGCGCGATCTCCGCGGGCAGCTCCGCGCCACCCTCGCTGACCGACAGCCCGCCGAACGTGCGCTGGTCGACGAAACGCAACTCCGGGCCGTCGTCGGCGAACCGGAACCGCACCCGCAGGTGCGTCTCGTCCGGGGTGCCGGGCGGCTGGAGCAGCAGCTGCCCGGACATGCCCAGGTGCCCGATGACCGCGTCGCCGCTGTCCAGGGGGAGCCACAGGTACTTGCCGCGCCGTCGGACGTCCAGCACCGTACGGCCGGCGAGCACGTCGGCGAAGTGGGCGCCACCGGGGACGTGCCGGCGGACCGCACGCGGGTGGCGCACCTCCACCGAGTCGATCCGGCGGCCGGTGACCCACTGGGCCAGCCCCAGCCGGACGGTCTCCACCTCGGGCAGCTCAGGCACGCCGTGATCCCGCCTCGTGGTCCTCGGTAGCACCGACCGAAGTCTGGGCCGCGCCGCTGGTCGACGACTCCTGTGCCGCGACGTCGGCCGGCATCACCTGCGCCAGGTGGTCGGCCTGCTCGGTGCGGGCCGCCCGCTCCGCCCGCTCCAGCGGCCCCACCGACTCCCGATCGGCCGAGCCGTCCTGGTCGGCCCGACCGTCCTGGCCGTTCGAACCGTCCTGGTCGTTCTGGTCGGCGAGGGTCCGCCAGGCCGCCTCCGCGGCCCGCTGCTCGGCCTCCTTCTTGCTGCGCCCCTCGGCGCCGCCGTACCGGTTGCCGGCCACCACCACCCACGCGGTGAACGTCTTGAGGTGGTCCGGGCCGGTGCCCTCGATCCGGTACTCCGGCACCCCGAGCCCGAGCGCCGCCGTCAACTCCTGGAGGCTGGTCTTCCAGTCCAGCGCGGCGCCCCGCCCGGCCGACTCGGCCATCAGCGGGTCGAAGAGCCGGTGGATGACGATCCCCGCGGTGTCCAGCCCGTACTGCAGGTAGATCGCCCCGAGCAGGGCCTCCAGGGTGTCGGCGAGGATGCTCGCCTTGTCCCGGCCGCCGGTGGTCTCCTCGCCCTTGCCGAGCAGCAGGTACGCGCCGAGGCCGTCCGGGCCCAGTCCACGGGCCACGTCGGCGAGCGCCCGCATGTTGACGACGCTGGCGCGCAGCTTGGCGAGCTGCCCCTCGGGCAGGTCCGGGTGGTTGTGGAAGAGCGCCGTGGTGATCACCACGCCGAGCACCGAGTCGCCGAGAAACTCCAGCCGCTCGTTGGTGGGCAGACCGCCGTTCTCGTACGCGTACGAGCGGTGGGTCAGCGCGCGTTGCAGAAGCTCCGGTTCCAGGCTCACGCCGAACGCGGCTTCCAGGTGACCGACGGACGCCCGCCGCCGCTTGTCGTTGCTCATGTGCGTACCTCGGTGTCGGTGGAGCGGTCGGTGTTCTCCGTCGCGACGTCGCCGTCGAGCAGGGCGGAGACCAGGTCGGTGGCGCGCCGCCGCCACAGGTGGGCGGCGAGGGCGATGCCGGAGGCGACATCGTCGGCGCGAGCGGAACCGTGGCAGACGACCACCGTTCCCGCCACGCCCAGCAGTGCGGCGGCGCGGGGGGCGCCGCCCCCGACAGGTGGACCGCCGGCCATGGCGTACGCGCCCTCGATGGCCTTGAGCAGCACGTTACCGGTGAAGCCGTCGGTGACCACCACATCGGCGCGCGCGCCGAGCGCCACGTCGTACCCCTCGACGAGGCCGACGTAGCGCGCCCCACCGGGCAGCGGCTCGACGGCCAGCAGCGGGTCGGTGGCCCGGCGGACCCGGTCGCCCTTGCCGGCCTCGGTGCCGACCGAGAGCAGGCCGACCCGGGGCTCGGCGACCGAATGGGCCACCGCGGCGTACGCGGCGCCCATCACGGCGTGTCGGGCGAGGGTGGCGGGGCGGGGCTCCAGCGAGCCGCCGACGTCGAGCAGGACGACCGGACCGGCGACCGCGGGCAGGGTGGCGACCAGGGCGGGCTGGCGGATCTCCGGCCAGCGGCCGAGGCCGAGGACGGCAGCGGTGACGGTGGCGCCGGTGGAACCGGCCGAGACGAGGGCGTCGGCGGTCCCGTCGCGCACGGCGGTGACCGCGGCCCGCACGGTGCTCTCGGCGCGGGCGGCACTGGGATGGTCGGCCATGCCCACGACATCGCGGACCGGCCGGACCGTGATCCGGGCCCGTTGGGCGGGATCAAGGGCAGCGATCAGCTCGTCGGCGACCTCGGTCGGGCCGACGAGCAGCAGGTGCAGGTCCGGGTCGGCGCGCACAGCTCGCAGAGCGCCGTCAACCACGACGGCGGGAGCATCGTCCCCGCCGAGGAGGTCAACGGCGATCCGCGCGGTGCCCGGCTCCACTGGAACGCCGACCGGGTTGGGCCGGCGGGCGTCGGAGGGAGCCGGGGCACCGGGCGAATGCCAGGGTGCGCGCGCCGCCCGACCTGAGGTCGGGGGCGTCACTCGGCGTCCAGGTCAGACCTCGAGAACCTGGCGGCCGTTGTAGGTGCCGCAGACGGAGCAGGCGGCGTGCGGCAGCTTCGGGGACTTGCACTGCGGGCACGCGACGGTCGCGACCACGGTCGCCTTCCAGTTCGCCCGGCGGGACCGGGTGTTGCTGCGCGACATCTTGCGCTTCGGGACGGCCACGGTTCTTACTCCTCTGTACGGGTCAGTTGCGACAGGCCCGCCCAACGCGGGTCGATCTGCTGGTGACTGTGGTCGGCCGGCAGATCGTCCCAGTGCGCCCCGCATTCGGGGCACAGTCCTGGGCAGTCCTCCCGGCAGAGCGGGTTGGTCGGCAGCGTGAGCACCAACGCGTCCCGCAGCGCCGGCTCCAGGTCGATCAGATCGCCCTGCATCCGGCCCACCTCGTCCTCGTCGGTCGTGGCGTCCGTGGTGCTGTTCTCGTACGCGTACAGCTCCTGGATCGTCACGGCCATCGATTCGTTGATCTCGCGTAGGCAGCGCCCGCACTCGCCCCGGATGGGACCGGTGATGGTCCCGGAGACGAGCACACCCTCGGACACCGACTGCAACCTCAGATCGAGGTTGAGGTCCGCGCCCTCCGGCACGCCGATCAACTCCACACCGAGGTCCGCCGGTGCCGGCACGACCCGCTGGACCTCACGCAACGCACCAGGGCGGCGCGGCAGGTCCCTCGTGTCGAGGACCAGCGGCGACCTGGGGTCGAGTGTCGATGGCGAGTGCTTGGGCATAGTCAGACTCCGGCCGGTGAGAGGCCGACAAAAAAGGTTACCTGGGCGACCGCCGGACCGTCGAACCGGGGGCGACGCCCGCCCGAGAATGTCGGCTGGTGAGGTGCCGCTCAGAAGGGTAGCGGGCGTTCGGCCTCATCCCCACCGAAGGTGCCGATCTCGCGGAGCGCGTGCATCTTGTCGCGCCCACGCTCTATCGAGGCGAGGGCCCGGGTGAGGAACTGCTCGAAGTTGGCCAGCGCCGTGTCGACGTAGTCGTCGACCTCCTCACGCAGGCGCTGCGCCTCGGCGCGGGCCTCGGCGATGATCCGGGCGCCCTCGTGCTCGGCGGAGACGGTGATCTCGTTCACCGAGACGAGGCGGGCGTGTTCTGCCTCACCCTCGCTGATGATCCGGTCCGCCTCGCGCTTGCCGGCCTCCATGATCTTGTCCCGCTCGTCCAGGAGCGCGGCGGCCCGGCGCAGGTCGGCGGGGAGTTCCGCGCGCATCTCGTCCAGGGCGGCGATCATCTCGCCCCGGTCGACCATGCAGTTGTTCCGCGACATCGGGACGGAGCGGGCCTGCTCCACCAAGGCGATCAGTTCGTCGATGCGATCGAGCGGGTCCACCGGTACCTCACTCCTGTCGTTCGTCGGCCGACCTCCATGATGCGGGCTACGGCCGGTTCCCCGCTCTGTCAATCATGTCGTGCCCGCCCCACACGTGCCCCATCCACCCCAACCCGGCGCGTCGCGACGCCGTCACTCCCCGCCGCCGCACCACCTGATTCGCCGATCGTGCACTTTCGGTCGCCGCAAAGCACCCCGTAAGGGGGCGATCCGGGAACAGTAGGTGCACGATCGGCGCGGGGTGGAGGGGCGCAGGGCGCGGTCAGGTCCGGGGTGGGGGGCCCAGGCGGGACTGGAGGGCCTCGCGGACCGGGTCGGGGACGTGGGCGGAGATGTCGCCACCCCACTTGGCCACGTCCTTGACCAGGCTGGAGGAGAGGAACGAGTAGAGCGGGTTGGTCGGCATGAACAGCGTCTCGACGCCGGCCAGACCGATGTTCATCTGCGCCATCTGCAACTCGTAGTCGAAGTCGCTGACCGCCCGCAGGCCCTTGATCAGCACGCTCGCCTGCTGAGCCCGACAGAAGTCGACCAGCAGCCCCCGGAACGACTCGACCCGCACGTTGCCGTACGAGGCGGTCACCTCGCGGAGCATGTCGATCCGCTCCTCGACGGTGAACAGGCCACTCTTCGACTGGTTCACCAGCACGCCGACGATCACCTCGTCGAACAGCCGGCTGGCCCGACCGATGATGTCGAGGTGTCCGTTGGTGACCGGGTCGAAGGAGCCGGGACACACCGCACGTCTCATGATCGGCGACCGTACCAAAGGGTGGTCTCGCCGTACCGGCGACTGCGCTGCGGGGTGATCCCATCCACCCAGTCGAACTCCCTGGTCCGGCGGGACCGCTCGACCACCACGAGCGCGTCGGGCGCCAGCCAGCCGCCGTCGACCAGCGTGGTCAACAGCGCGGTGATCTCCGCGTCCGGCACCGCGTAGGGCGGGTCGGCGAAGACCACGTCGTACGGGTCGCCGTCCGGACCGGCCGCCAGTACCGTCGCCACCTTGCCGGTGACCAGCCGTACGGCGGAGCCGGCCCGCAGGGTCGTCACGTTCTCCCGGATCACCCGGGCCGCCTTCGGGTCCGACTCCACCAGCAGCACGTGCCGGGCACCCCGGGACAGCGCCTCCAGACCGACCGCGCCGGAACCGGCGTACAGGTCGGCGAAGCGCGCGCCGTCGAGATCGACCTCGGACTCGACGGCGCTGAACAGCGCCTCCCGGACCCGGTCGGACGTCGGTCGGGTGCCGGCGCCGGGAGGCGCGGCGATCCGCCGGCCACCGAGCGACCCGGCCACGATCCGGGTCACCGTCTCCTCCTGTTCATGACCCCGACGCTACGCGACCCGTCGGACCCGCCAGCCGACACGGTCGGTGCCGCCACGCAGATCATGTGATCACTTCTCGTATATCTATGATCTCAACTTCATAACATCCGTCTTAGCAGATCCTGAGCGCTGTATCACGCGCGGCGATCTCGCTAGGGTCTGCCGGGTGTCGGCGGCAACCCACCGACCCGCGGCTCGGGAGGGCGCCTCTCCGATCGGACGTGCAGTGACCGTCCACTGTCACTCCCGTGCCACACCCCTGACGCTTCAGCACTCCAGGAGTACCTGTGATCCGTCCCAAGCTGTCGCTCCAGCGACCGCTGGCCATCCTGGGAGCCGCCCTCATCGGCCTCACCGGGGTCGTCGCGGTCGCCACCCCAGCCAGCGCACACCACACCACGATCACCGCCACCGCCGAATGTGACCGGCTCACCGGCGAGCGCGTGATCACCTGGAAGGTGGTGAACAGCGAAGACAAGAAGGACGCGACCGTCCAGAGGGTGACCGCTGACCCGAACACCCCGGTGACCTCTCTGGTCGAGGGCGTGAAGGAAGCGAAGCCGCTGCAGGGGTTGGTCATCCCGCAGGCCTCCTACAAGCTGGCCACCCAGCGCGTGCCCGGCAACACCACCGTGGCACACCTCCAGGTCTACGCCGAGTGGATCAAGGGCGACAAGGTCACGGCGAACAACACCGCCAACGGCGAGATCAACCTCGCGGCCGACAAGTCCTGCACCCCGGCTCCGAAGTGCGTCGAGGTCGACAAGGCCAAGTACAGCCACACCTTCGACGGCCCGAAGGGGACGGCCACCGTCAAGCTCGACGGCGACCTGCCGCTCTGCGGCGAGGGCAAGCAGTGGTTCACGCTGGTCTCGTACTTCGCGCCGCGGCCGCAGTTCGCCACCCCGCAGTACGTCTACGGCACTCCGGACAGCGACTGGATCGGTGGCACCCAGACCGAGATCACGCTGAACGTGGAGATCCCGGACTGCCACACCCAGGTCGACCTGATCTGGGGCGGCAAGGACGAGGTCATCGACGAGCTGGTCGA
The DNA here is from genome assembly GCF_029626045.1 of Micromonospora sp. WMMD710. Taxonomy (NCBI): domain Bacteria; kingdom Bacillati; phylum Actinomycetota; class Actinomycetes; order Micromonosporales; family Micromonosporaceae; genus Micromonospora; species Micromonospora sp. WMMD710. The sequence goes on from NZ_JARUBD010000001.1 coordinate 3,719,951, forward strand.
CGGTGGCAAGCGCTACGACAACAAGAAGCTCGGCTCGCCGGGTGCCCCGGGCAACCGGTCCAAGGGCCCGCAGGGCTGGTACAACGGCGGCAGCAAGAGCTGCACCACCCCGGCCTCGACCTTCGCGTCCACGTGCGACGGTTCGGTCGCCGTCTCGCTGAGCAACGACGGCAAGATCAGCAAGTACGCCGTCGAGTTCGAGGTCAAGGGCGAGAACGGCTTCACCAAGAAGGTCTCCGTCGCGCCCGGCAAGGCCGACACGAGCATCGTGGTGCCCGCCGCCGACGCCGGCAAGATCGAGGTGCTGGTCGACGGCAAGGTCATCGAGAACGGCACGTACTCGTGGCAGCGTCCCGAGGACTGCCCGCTGCCGGCCGTCACCACCAAGGCCGACTGCAAGACCTTCGCCCTCACCGTGACCAACCCCGAGGGTGGGCTCCCGGTCAAGTCGACGTTCACCTACGAGGGCAAGACCGAGACCCGTACGGTCGCGGCCGGCGCGTCGGAGACGGTGACCTTCAAGGCCGGCAAGGACAAGACGGCGATCGTCGCCCTGCCCGACATGGACCTTGAGATGGAAGCCATCTACACGCCGGAGGGCAACTGCGGCGGCGCCGGTGGCGGCGGCGGCGGCGAGGAGCCGAGCCTCCCGCTCACCGGTGCGGCGGCGGGCGGCATCGCCGCCGGCGCGGTCGCCCTGCTGATCGCGGGCGCGGTGCTCTTCATCATCGCCCGTCGGCGTCGGGTGACCTTCACCGCCTGACCTGACCTGCGCTGAAGCCCGAGGGCGCGTCGACCATCCGGTCGGCGCGCCCTCGGGCATTTCTGTCGGCGGCACCTGACCCACAGCCAGCGCACCGCGCGAGCCATGCGGGACGTCCTGCTCGACGGGCCAGCCAGGTCGATCATGGAAATTACCTCTGAACCGGATCCGGAAACCTCCGTTGTATGGACGCCCACCATTTCGGACCGCTCGCCCGATTGAGAGGTAACACGTTGGCGTTTTCTCTACCTGGAAGGCTCGTCGATCGCGGGATCGCCGCCGGCCTCGGCCTGGCCGTCGCCGTTGCGATCGGCATCGCGGTGCATCCGACCGCGGATGCGGCGCCGGCGAACTTCAGGGTTCTCGCGTTCTACAACGCCCAGAGCGGCGACTCCGCTCATGACGACTTCGTCAATGATGCGAAGGCAGGATTCCCCCGGCTCGGCGAGGAGAGTGGTTTCACCTGGGAAAGCACCACCGACTGGGGCCGCCTCTCCGGTGATCTGTCGAACTACAAGGTGGTGATGTTCCTCAACGACGCCCCGCACGATGGCGGACAGCGGGCCGGATTCAAGCGGTACATGGACAACGGTGGAGCCTGGATGGGCTTCCACGTCAGTGCGTTCACTCAGAACGCGGGTTCCTGGGACTGGTACTACAACACGTTCCTGGGGTCAGGGAACTTCAGGAACAACTCCTGGGATCCGACCACGGCAGTTCTGCGGATAAACGACCGGAACCATCCCTCCACCGCCGGGCTGCCGGCGACCATCAAGTCGTCGGTGAGCGAGTGGTACACGTGGAGCAACGACCTGGGGCGGAATCCGGACATCGACGTGATCGCGTCGATCGACGAATCCAGCATCCCGGTCGGCACCAGACAAAAGTTGACCGGTTCCATTCCGGTGATGTGGACCAACAAGAATTACAAGATGCTGTACGCGAATTTCGGCCACAACGCGAGGCCCTACAACAAGAATATCCAGAAGTCGTCCACGTTCGACAGCGATGAGCAGAACCAGTGGATGATCAACGGCCTGCGCTGGCTCGGTGGCCGTCCCAGCAGCGAGAGCCCGTCCACCGGGGATTTCATCGACCCCGTCACGTATTCGTTGATCAACAATAACGGCGGCAAAGCCTGGTATTCGTTGGTCAACAAGAACAGCGGCAAGTGCGTGGAGGCGCGCGACGACGGTATCAGCAGTGGCACCGCCATTCAACAGGGCAACTGCACCGACTCGAAGGCGCAGCAGTTCAAGTTCCTGGCAGTCGACGGGGGTTTCGTCAGAATCCTGCGGCGGGACACCAAGAAGCAGGTGCTCGACGTGACCGACAGGTCAACCAAGGACAATGCCAAGATCCAGACCTGGTCGTACGTCGGTGGGACCAACCAGGAATGGCGGCCCGTCAAAGAGGACGGTGGCTATTACCACTTCATCAGCCGCAACAGCCGGAAATGCCTGAGCGTCCCCGATTCGGCGCTGGGCAACGGGATCCGGCTGGTCGTGCTCAGCTGCAAGCAGACCAACGCCCAGTCGTTCTCGCTCAAACCGCACGATAGCGACGCAGGCGACGCAAACCCCAACCCCGGCGATCCCGACCCCAACCCGGGCGACGCAGACCCCAACCCCGGCAACGCAGACCCCAACCCGGGCGACGCAGACCCCAACCCCGGCAACGCAGACCCCAACCCCGGTGACCCAGGTCCGTGCGGCGAGGGCGAGTTGTGCTTGTACGAGGAGGCGAACTTCCGCGGCGGCGTCCACCCTGTCGCGCATAATATCAGCAATGGGATGAAACTGCCTTGCGACGTGGACCTTGCCGCCCATGATGGGTTTGGTGCGAGAGACAAATTCGATAACGGGCATGCCGTAGACAACCAAACGTCATCCGTCATCAACAATACCGACCATACCGCTCATCTTCACCTTGACATCTTGGGGAAGGGCGGGGAAATTCAGGTTCGAGCCCATAGCAAGTTGGCCGAAATCCCTGACGGGGACGACGGAATTTCAAGTGCCTGCGTGTTCGATCAGGCGACCAACTGACGTCGGCAGACCACGGCGCACCCCGAGCCGACCACCCGCAGTTGCGGTTTGGCCGGCTCGGGGTGCGCGATCATTCGCAGCACGGTGGCCGACGTCAGCCCTTCTCCAGGTACTCCGCGCGGTCCTCGTCGACGAGGGCAGCGACCGACGCGGCCAGCGCCGGATTGGCGGTCAGCTCCGGGTCCTCCTCGATGAGGGTGATCGCCTCGGCGCGGGCGTCGCGAATCAGCTCGGTGTCGCGTTTCAGGGACAGCAGCCGCAGGTGTGAGCGATGCCCGGACTGGGTGGCGCCCAGCACGTCGCCCTCGCGGCGCTGCTCCAGGTCGAGTTCGGCGAGTTTGAAGCCGTCGCTGGTGGACGCCACGGCGTCCAGCCGTTCCCGCGCCGACGACCCCTCGGCCGCCTCGCTGACCAGCAGGCAGAGCCCGGCGGCGGCACCCCGGCCCACCCGGCCCCGCAGCTGGTGCAGTTGGGAGACACCGAACCGGTCGGCGTCCAGCACGATCATCACGGTCGCGTTGGGTACGTCCACGCCGACCTCGATGACGGTGGTCGCCACCAGCACGTCCAGGTCACCGGCGGCGAAGGACCGCATCACCGCGTCCTTCTCGTCGGCCGGCAGGCGGCCGTGCAGCACCCCGATCCGCAGCCCGTGCAACGGCCCATCGGCCAGCAACGGGGCCACCTCGGTCACCGCCACCGGCGGGCGGCGACCGTTGTCGTCCTCGGGTGGCGGCTCCTCGTCGGACACCGGCCCGTCACCGATTCGCGGACAGACGACGTACGCCTGATGCCCGGCGGCCACCTCCTCGCGCAGCCGGCGCCAGGCCCGGTCGAGGAAGGCCGGCTTCTCGGCGGCCGGCACCACGTGCGAGGCGATCGGTGAACGGCCCCGAGGCAGCTGGGAGAGGGTGGACACCTCCAGGTCGCCGTAAACGGTCATCGCCACCGTGCGCGGGATCGGGGTGGCCGTCATCACCAGCGTGTGCGGCGGCTGGTCGGCCTTGGCGCGCAGCGCGTCGCGTTGCTCCACCCCGAAGCGGTGCTGCTCGTCGACGACCACGAGGCCGAGGTCGGCGAAGTCGACGCCCTCGTAGAGCAGGGCGTGGGTGCCGAGCACGATGCCGGCGGCGCCGCTGGCCACCTCGCCGAGCGCCCGCCGGCGGGCGGCCGCGCCCAGCGAGCCGGTGACCAGCTCCACCCGGGTCGCGTGCTCGGCGGAATCCAGTTCACCGGCGCGCCCGAGTGGCCCGAGCAGGTCGAGCATGCCCCGGTAGTGCTGTGCGGCCAGCACCTCGGTGGGTGCCAGCAGCGCCGCCTGCCCGCCCGCGTCGACCACCTGGAGCATCGCCCGCAGCGCCACCACCGTCTTGCCGGAGCCCACCTCGCCCTGCAACAGACGGTGCATGGGGTGCGGGGTGGCCAGATCAGCGGCGATCTCCTCGCCCACCTCGCGTTGACCGGAGGTCAGCTCGTACGGCAGCCGGGCATCGAAGGCGTCCAGCAGCCCGCCGGGGCGCGCCGGGCGGGGCCGGGCCGGCCAGTCGGCGGCCCGGTGCTTGCGCTGCACCAGGGTCAGCTGCACGGCGAACGCCTCGTCCCACTTGAGCCGCCGCCGCGCCCGGTAGAGCGCCTCCTTGGTGGACGGCCGGTGGATCTCCCGCAGTGCGGCACCCAGGTCGACCAGGTTGCGGCTGGCCCGCACGGTGGCCGGCAGCGGGTCCTCCGGCGGGGTGAACGTGTCCAGGACGACCCGGACGCAACGGGCGATCACCCAGGTCGGCACGGCCGCGGCGGCCGGATACACGGGGATCAAGGCGCCGGCGAACTCCTCGATCTCGTCGCTGACCGCTGCCTCACCGTCGCCGCCCTCGCCAAGCAGGACGTACTCCGGGCCGTTGAGCTGACGTTTGCCCCGGAACTCGGTGACCTTGCCGGCGAACAACCCCCACCGGCCGGGGCGCAGCTCCCGTTCGCGCCATGCCTGGTTGCCGAAGAAGGTCAACGTGAGCAGGCCGCCGGAGCCGTCGCCGACGGTCACCTCCAGCAGGTTGCCCCGGCGTTGCCGCATCGGGCGAACCGCCGTGCGCTGCACCTGGGCCAGCACGGTGACCTGCTCGCCCACGTCCAGGGAGCGGATGTCGGTGTGTTCGCCGCGCTCGTCGTAGCGGCGTGGGAAGTGGTAGACCAGGTCACCCGCCGTGTGCAGGTCGAGGTACGAGGCCAATGCCTTGGCCGTCTTGTCCCCGACGAGCTTCTTCAGCGGTGTGTCCACGGTGGACGGCTCGCTCATTCGACCCCCACCAGCAGTGGATAGAACGGTTGACCGCCCGGGTACGCGTGCACCTCGACGAACGGCCAGCGCCGCGCGACGTGCGCGCGGACGGCGTCGGTGAGCCCGGCCGGGGCGTCCACCCCGGCCAGCAGGGTGACCAGTTCCCCACCGCCGCCGAGCATCCGGTCGACCACGGCGGCGCAGATGTCGGTGAGGTCGGTGCCGATCAGGTTCACCTCGCCCTCGACCAGCGCCAGCACGTCGCCGGGCTGGCACGGACCGGCGACGGTCAGCGCCTCCCGGCTGGCGTGGCAGACCTCGGCGTAGCGGCAGGCGCCGGCCGCCTCGGCCATCGCGATCACGTCGTCCTCGAAACGGCGGGTGTCGTCGCGCACCGCGAGGGCGGCGAGTGCCTGCACCGGCGAACGGGTCGGCACCACGCTCACCTTGATGCCGTACCGGTGTGCCTCGCGGGCCGCCGCACTCGCCACGGCCTCCGTGTCGGGGTCGTTGGGCAGCACCACCACCCGGGCGGCGTCGGCGCTGCGCACCGCGTCCAGCAGTTCCCCGATGGACGGGTTGCCCGGCACCACCGTGGCACCCTCCGCGGCGAACAGCTCGGCGATCCCGACGCCGGTGGCGACCACCACGGCAGCCCGGCCCTCCGCCGCCGGGCCGGGCGACGGCTCCGGCTGGTCGGCGAAGCGGGTCACCGAGATCCGGTACGGGCGGCCCGCAGCGACGCCCGCCTCGACCGCCGCGCCCACGTCGTTGACGTGCACGTGCACGTTCCAGGTGCCGTCCGGCTCACGCCCGTCGCCGACGACGACCAGGGAGTCGCCCAGCGCGTCCAGCGTCCGTCGCATCGCGGCGACCGCCTCGGCCGGGGCGTCGAGCAGGAACTGGACCTCGTAGGCGTACTCCTCGGAACCGGTCTCGCGCGCGGCGGTGGCCGCCGGTCGCGCGGCGCGCGGGGCCGGCGCGGCCCGCACGGCGCTCTCGCCCGTGAGCACCTCGACCAGGGCGTCGAGCAACACGCACAAACCCTTGCCGCCCGCGTCGACGACGCCGGCACGGGCCAGGGCCGGCAGTTGCTGCGGAGTCCGGGCGAGCGCCTCGGCCGCCGCTCGCGCCGCGGCGCGGGCCACCACGCACAGGTCGTCGGTGTCCGCCCGCTCGGCCGCGCCAGCCGCGGCGCCGACCACCGTGAGCAGGGTGCCCTCCACCGGCCGGCTCACCGCGGTGTACGCGGCGGTGGTCGCGGCCCGCAGCGCGACGGCCAGTTCCCGGCCGCGCACCGCCGGCACGGCGGCGACGGCATCGGCGAAGCCGCGCAGGATCTGCGACAGGATCACCCCGGAGTTGCCTCGTGCCCCGAGCAGCGCGCCCTGGGCCATCAGCCGCGACGCGTGCCCGTGCGCGGTCGACCCGCTGTCGGGCAGAGTGTCCAGGTCCATCGCGAGAGCCTGCTGCGCCGATGTGAGAGTGAGCACCAGATTGGTGCCGGTGTCGCCGTCGGGCACCGGATAGACGTTGAGCTGGTCGATCTCCCCCTGGTGGCGCTTCAGCGCGGCCAGGCCACCCGCACACCAGCGGCGAACCGCGGTGGCGTCGAGGGTGTCCAGCACGGCCAGAAGCCTACTGGCGCGGGCTGACACCCGTCGGACTCGTCCGGCGTGTCCGCTGGACCGGGCCGGTTGGCCGGGTCGGTGGGTCATCGGGTAACCTGACCAGGTTGCCCGGGCAGCACCTGCCGGCGACCTCATGAACGTATCAATCCCAGGAGTATCCCGTGGCTAGCGTGTGCGACGTCTGTGGCAAGGGACCGGGCTTCGGCCACAACGTGTCCCACTCGCACCGGCGGACCAACCGCCGCTGGAACCCGAACATCCAGTCGGTGCGTACCCCGGCCGGTGGCGGCAACACCAAGAAGTTGCAGGTCTGCACCTCGTGCATCAAGGCCGGCAAGGTCACCCGCGCCTGACGCGCGGCACCAACCTCTGACATACGGCTCAGCCGGCGGACCTCTGCGGTCCGCCGGCTCTGTCGTATGTGTGTACGGCTCGCTGACGAGTAGACGACGAGGCGATCACCGCACGGCGCCGCCCGGTTAGTGTCGCGCTGCGCCCGGCGTCCGGTCCGGGCCGGTGGAGGGGTGACGGGTGCGGCTGGACCTGGGCCGGGATGAGCTGGTCATGATCGGCGCCGCGCTGGACCTGCTGCGCGGGCTCGGCGAGGTGCTGCCCGACGGCAGCGTGGTCGTGGTCGAGGAGCCCGATCTGATCCGCAGCCGCGATCTCGAACGACACTGCGCGGCACTGCCGTACGTCTCCCGGGTGGTGGCGGCGGAGTACCAGACCGGCCTGGACGCGCGGTGCCTGCTCGCCCGCGAACCGACGCTGGCCGCCGCGCGCCTGGTCGTGCCCGGCCAGGAGTACGGGGTGCTCGCCGCCGCCCAGCTCGCCGACGCGCTCGGCCTGCCCGGTGCCGGCGTCGACGCCGCCGAGACCTTCACCGACAAGCACCGGATGCGGCTGCTCGCCGCGACGGCGGGCCTGCTCAACCCGGCGTACGCGCTGGTCGGCACCGCCGCCGAGGCGGTCGCCTTCGCCGAGCGGCAGAGTGGGCCGTGCGTGCTGAAGCCGACCCGCCGCGCCGGCAGCCTCGGCGTGCAGATCGTCCCCGACGCGACGCTGATCGCCGCCGCCTGGGCCGCCACCGCCGACCCGGAGACGCCCACCGACGCCACCGCCCGTGGCCTGCCCACCGCCGTCCTCGCCGAGCAGGTGCTGATCGGCACCGAGCACAGCGTGGAACTGCTGCTGGCCGACGGCGAGGTGCGCTTCGCCAACGTCACCGACAAGCGGGTGCTGGCCGGCCGGTGGCCGGTGGAGACCGGGCACACGGTCCCGTCCGTGCTGCCCGACGACGCCCGCCGGGACCTGATCGAGGTGGCCTGCCGGCTGGCCGCGGCGGCCGGCTTCCGCACCGGTGTGCTGCACAGCGAGTGGATCCGTACCGCCGATGGCCCGGCCCTGGTGGAGTGCGCCGCGCGGCTGCCCGGTGACCTGATCGCCGGGTTGATCTCGTTGGCCTACGAGTGCGGGTTCGTCCTCGCGTACCTGCGGACGCTGCGGGGTGAGCGCCCCGCGCTGCCGGCGCGGCCCAGTGGCGCGGCGGCCATCGAGTTTCTGCTCGCCGCTCCCGGCACGGTGACCGCGGTCGACGGGGTGCGCGCGGCCCGTCGGGTGCCCGGCGTGCTGGACGTCGGGGTGGCCGTGACGGTGGGTGATGAGGTGGCGGAGGTCACCTCGTCGGCCCGGCGCAGCGGCCAGGTGCTCGCCTGGGGTGCCGATCCGGCGGAGGCGACCGATGCGGCGACCCGGGCCGTCGCGCAGATCCGGATCACGACCGGCTGAGCCCGGCCGGTCAGAGCGTGCGGCCGAAGGAGACGCAGCCCTCCGCGTCCTTGTAGAAGCCGAAGTTCGGGATCCGCTCGTAGCCGGCGGCCGTGTACATGGCGATCGCCTCGGGCTGCTTGTCGCCGCACTCCAGGACGATCCGCTTGCGGCCCTGCTCACGGGCCGAACGCTCGACCGCCGCGAGGACGCGGCGGGCCACACCCCGCCCACGGGCCGCCGGAGCGGTGTACACCCGCTTCAGCTCCGCGCTGTCCGCGCCGTGGCTGCGCCAGCCCCCACAGCCGACCGGCTCGCCGGCCAGGTAGGCGACGAGGAACGCGCCGTCCGGCGGTTGGAACTCGGCGGCGGCCAACGGGGTGTCGTCGCCGGTGCCGCCGTAGCGGGCACCGAGGTCGGCCAGCGCGTCACGGATCAACTGCTGCGCCACCGGTGCGTCGAACCGCACCAGCCGGATCTCGATATCACTCACGGTGTCCAGGGTACGGCGGGCGCCGGGCCTCACCGAAAGTGGTCCCAGCCGGTCGGGCCGTCGTAGGGCGCGCCGTCGACCGTCACCCCGGCACCGTCCGTCACCAGACCGATCGGCCGCCACTCCGGCGGCAACGCCACCGCCGGGGGGAAGGTCGCGGCCAGCGCGTGGTCGTCGCCACCGGCCAGGATCCAGGTGTACGGGTCGACGCCGAGCGCCTGCGCCGCGTCGGCCATCTGCCGGGGGACCTCGAACGCGTCGCGCCGTACGTCGATCGCCACCCGACTGGCCGCCGACACGTGCCCCAGGTCGGCGAGCAGACCGTCCGACACGTCGATCATCGACGTGGCACCCAGCCGGGCGGCCTGCGGCCCGGCTCGGTACGGCACGACCGGCCGCCGGTACGCCTCGACCAGCAGCCGGGGCGTACGGAAGCCGCGGGTGAGCACGGTCAACCCGGCCGCCGCGTACCCGGTGCGCCCGGCCAGGGCGAGCACGTCCCCCGGACGGGCTCCCGAGCGCACCACCGGCGGCCGGCCGTCCAGGTCACCGAGCGCGGTGACCGCCACGGTCAGGGTGGGGCTGGCCGACATGTCCCCGCCGACGACGCTCGCACCGACCGTGCCCGCCTCCGCGGCCAGCCCGTCCGCCAACTCCTCCGCCCAGCCGGTGGGCAGATCCGCCGGCATACAGAGAGCGACCAGCAGGGCGGTCGGGGTGGCGCCCATCGCCGCGATGTCGGCCAGGTTGGCGGCCGCCGCGCGGTGGCCCACGTCACGCCCCGACGACCAGTCGCGCCGGAAGTGCCGCCCGTCGACCAGCACATCGGTGGAGGCCACCACCCGACCGTCCGGCGCGGCCACCACCGCCCCGTCGTCACCCGGGCCGAGCAGGGTCGTCGGCCCGACCGGGAGCCGGGCGGTGATCCGCCCGATCAGCCCGAACTCGCCGATCCCGGCCACGCTGGCGGCACCGCCGGCGTCCCGTCCGTTCCGCCCGGCACCGCCGCGCTCGCTCACCGCTGCTCCTTGACCACCGATAGGGATCAGACCTGCTCCGTAAGGTAGTTTCACCCTTCGGGCCGCCCCGCGGCGGCGACGGACGGAGGTCGAGTCGTGGTACAGGCGTACATCCTCATCCAGACCGAGGTCGGCCGGGCACGTGACGTGGCCGGTCTCATCGCGGACCTTGCCGGCGTGGTACGCGTCGACGCCGTCACCGGGCCGTACGACGTGGTCGTGCTCACCGAGGCGAACACCGTCGACGAGCTCGGCAAACTCATCGTCAGCAACGTGCAGATGGTGCCCGGCATCACCCGCACCCTCACGTGTTCGGTGGTGCGGTTGTAAGTGGACGAGATGACGACCTCCTCCGCTGCTCTGGACGACGACGAGACGCGCGGCGCGGCCGAGCCGGCTGACGGTATCCGCGAGCCGGGCGACCCGGACGTCGACGCGCCGGGCGGCCGGGACCGGACGATTCGCGGTGCCGCGCTGCTGGCCACGTTGATCGCCCTGCCGGTCACCCTGCTGATCGCGGTGCTGGCCTTCGCGAAGCTCTCTCCGGACACGCCGGCCGCCGCGCCGAGCCCGTCCGCGAGCGCGTCCCGGGCGCAGTCCTCCGCCCCGGTGGAGATGGCCGCCCCGGCGCTGGCCGCCCGCCCGGCCACGGTCTGCCGCGCGTTGGTCTCCCAGCTGCCGCAGACCATCCGCGACCTGGCCCAACGCCCGGTCACCGCCGGCCCGGAGCAGAACGCGGCGTACGGCGACCCGGCCCTCACGCTGGCCTGCGGCGGCACCGAACCGACCGTGCCGGCCACCGACGAGGTCTGGCGGGTGAACTCGGTCTGCTGGCACCCGGTCGAACAGGGCGACGCGACGGTGCTCACCACGGTCGACCGGGAGACGCCGGTCACGGTCCGCATCCCGCGCTCCTACGAACAGCCGTTGCAGTGGGTGGCGCCGATCTCCAGCACGATCGTGGCCTCGGTGCCCTCCGGCGGCAACATCCCCGCCGGCTGCCAGGGCTGACCTGACCCGGCCCGCGCCGGCTCGGCGCGGGCGGGGCCCGGCGGCCTCAGTGCAGGCCGACGCCGCGCCGTTGGGCGGTACGGATCAGGCGGTTGACCAGCTTCGGATACTCCAGGCCGGAGGCCGCCCACATCCGCGGGAACATCGACGTCGGGGTGAACCCGGGCATCGTGTTGATCTCGTTGAGGTAGACGTCCAGCTCGGGGGTGACGAAGAAGTCGGCCCGCGCCAGACCGGCGCAGTCCAGGGCGGTGAACGCGCGGACGGCGTACTCCTGCACCTGGCGGGTCACCTTGTCCGGCAGCCCGGCCGGGATGTCGTACTCGCACGAGTCGTCGAGGTACTTCGCCTCGAAGTCGTAGAAGTCGTGGTCGGCGACGACGCGCACCTCGGCCAGGACGGACGCCTCGGGCGCGCCGCCGGCCTCGCCCTCCAGCACACCGCACTCGACCTCGCGGCCGACGATGGCCGCCTCGATGATGACCTTGGGGTCGAACTGTCGCGCGGTGGCGACCGCCGCGTCGAGCTGCGCCCAGTCGGTGACCCGGGTGATGCCGAACGACGAACCGGCCCGGGACGGCTTCACGAAGACCGGCAGGCCGAGCCGGTCCTTGTCCTGCTCGCTGAGCGTCATCCCGTTGCGCAGCACCGCGTACGGGCCGACCGGGATGCCCTCCACCGCGCAGAGCTTCTTGGTGAACTCCTTGTCCATGGCGGCGGCGGAGGCGAACACGTTCGCGCCCACGTAGGGGATGCCGGCCATCTCCAGCATTCCCTGGATGGTGCCGTCCTCGCCGTACGTGCCGTGCAGCACCGGGAAGACCACGTCCACGTCGGCGAGCACCCGGGGGCCCTCGGTCGGGTCGAGCACCATCAGCCCGTTGCCGGTGGGGTCGGCGCGCAGCACGACGTCGTCGCCGGAGTCGGAGGTGATCTCCGGCAACTGGCGGGCGTTGATCGCGAGCTGGGCGGGATCGCCGCTGGTCAGCACCCACTGGCCGGCCCGGGTGATGCCCACCGGCACCACCTCGTACTCGTCCGGGTCGAGTGCGCTGAACACGCTGCCGGCGCTGACGCAGGAGATGCCGTGCTCCGGGCTGCGGCCGCCGAAGACGATCGCCACACGGGTCTTGCCTGGGGTGGTCACTCCGGTCACCTCTTCGTACGCGACTGCGGCTGGTCGTGCTCGCCGGTGGCGCTCACCCGGTTGACCTTACTGTGCGTGGCGATAGGCCGAGGCGATACCCGGCGAGCCACGGCAAGACACGGCAATCGGTCAACAGAGCATATACGGTGCGTGACGGTAGATCCTCCGCGCGGGTCTGCTCAGTCCCGGGAGTGCCGGCGGCCGACCGCTATCACCTTGACCCGCTGTCGGCCGGCGCGGACCATGCCCAGCGCCATGAAGGCCCCGGCGATCCGGTCGGCGGCCTCCCGACTGCTGGCGCCCACGACCTGCCGACGCCGCTCGGGGGCGGTCCGCTCGTTGCGCTCGATGCCGTCGACGGCACGGACGTCGGTGAGCACCACCAGGAAGCGGGTCATCCCCGGCCGCCCGGACGCACGGCAGGGGGCTGCGGACCGTCACGCACGTCGTCTCCTTCCGGTGGGCGGGGATGGCTGCGGCACGCGGCGATCGGGCACGGGGGAGAAACCCGATCACCGCGCGCCCCATCCCCTCCGGTCGCTCACCACCACCGTCGCCACGACAACCGGCGGTGAGGACGCCATGACAGATTGACACGTGTACAGCCGTGAATGCAACTCTCATCGACGTTCTCTCATGCAGACGTTCCCACAAATGTGTGCGACCATCGATGCATGGCCCCGAAGACCGCCCGTGCCCGCCGGCTCGGTATCGCCCTGCGCCACCACCGGGAAGCCGCCGGGCTGACGTTGGAGACCGCCGCGGATGAGATCAACAGCACCCGCAGCACCCTCTCCCGGTACGAGAACGCCCAGACGCTGATCACCCCGGCCACCGTCCGCGCCCTGCTCACCTCGTACGGGGTGGCCGCCGAGGAGGTGGCATCGGCGGTGCAGCTCGCCAAGGACGCCCGCAAACCTGGCTGGTGGGTGTCGTACTCGTACCTGCTGGACCCCCGCACCATCGACTTCATCGCCCTGGAGGCGGAGGCGACCGCCATCGCCAACTTCGAGCCCTCGGTGGTGCCCGGCCTGTTGCAGACCGCCGACTACATCCGCGGGGTCATGCGCGGCGGCCCACACACCCTCGGCGACGACCTCGTGGAGCAACGGGTCAAGGTCCGGCTCGACCGCCAGCAGCGGCTCACCGGTGACGATCCGCCGATCCTCGACGCGATCATCGACGAGGGCGCACTGCTGCGCCCGGTCGGCGACCAGTCGGTGATGGACGGGCAGCTACGCCACCTCGTCAAGATGGCCGAGCTGCCGAACATCACCGTCCAGGTGATCCCGCTCTCCGCCGGCTACCACCGGGGCACCCGGGGTTCACTGCACATCCTGGAGTTCGCCGACCCGGAGGACCCGATCATCGCCTCGGTGGAGACCGTCGCCGGCCAGATGATCCTCGACCGGGCCGGCGAGACGCGTACCTGCACCAAGATCATGGAGCACCTGCGCAGCGTGGCGCTCAGCCCGGCGGACAGCCGGGCGATGCTCCTGTCAGTCCTGAAGGGACGGTAGGACCGATGACACCGACGATCACAGCGGCCTTGGCTGCGGCGGCGTGGCGCAAGAGCAGCCGCAGCGGCGACGAGGGCGCCTGCGTGGAGGTGGCCGCGATCCCGCGGCTGGTGGCCGTCCGCGACTCCAAGGACCCCGCCGGCCCGGCCCTGCTGTTCGCCCCGGCCGCCTGGGCGGCCTTCGCCCAGGCGCCGCCCCTCGGCTGACCGGTCCCCCGGCGCGCGCCGGTCGACACCGCGCTGGCCGTCCGGGCCACCGCACGGGCCGTCGACCGGCGCACCGCGGGCGCTCGACGGCCGCCGGCTCAGGCGACCAGCGGACGGGACTCCGGCACGGGGCGCAGCGCCTCCAGGGCGGCGATCGCCACGCCCCGGGCGCCGGCCATGTCCCGCTCCGGCACCAGGGCGAAGGTGGCCACCGCCGCCTGCTCCTCCCGGAGCACGGTGTGCTCGCGGACCGTCGCCAGGAACCAGTCGCGGAACTCCGGTGCCGCCTCCACCACCCCGCCCCCGACGAAGTACGCGTGCGGATCGGTGAAGTTGGCCGCCACGGTGAACAGCCGGCCCAACGCCATGGCCTGCTGGGTGAAGAGGTCCCGGGCCAGCGCGTCCCCGCGCTCGCCGTACCCCCGGACCAGCTTCGCCGCCCGGGCCACCGGCTCGGCGGCCAGCGGATGGTCGGGGTAGCGGGTCAGCCAGTACGGCAGCAGGTTGTGCTCGATACCGGTCAGCGAGGCGACGCTCTCCACGTCGCCGGTGAAGCCGCAGGCACAGTCGGGCTCCGGCTGCCCCGGGCCGAGCAGTCCGTTCAGAGGGATGTGCACGTGGCCGAGTTCCCCGGCCATCCCGGCGGCGCCGGCGATCACCCGCCCGCTCTCGACCACCCCGCCGCCCAGCCCGGTGCCGACGATCGCGGCGACCGACGACCGGTTCATCGCGTCGGCGCCGAAGAACACGTGGTGGGCGTAGAGCGCCGCCGCGTTGCCGTCGTTGTGGTAGATCACCGGTAGGCCGAGACGCCGCTCCAGCGCGCCCCGCACGTCGAAACCGCGCCAGGCCGGCTGGGAAAAGTTGGTGGAGCCACGCGACGAGATGACGCCGGCGGCGCTGGCCGGGCCGGGCGTGTCCAGCCCCACCGCCTGGACCAGCTCCCGCGGCACCCCGGTGTGCGCCAGGGCGCCGTCCAGTGCCCGGGCGAGCGCCTCGATCGCCGCCTCCGGCCCCTCGCGCACCTCGCTGGGGATCTCCAACAGCCCGTCCACCAGGAACCGGCCGTCCACCGTCAGCACGGTGGCGTTGTTGCTGGTGCCGCCGTTGTCCAGCCCGACGACCACCGGCACCCCTGCGCTGCCCACCGAAACCGCCTCCCGCCCTCATGAGTGTGAGCCGAGGCTAGTGCCACGCCCTCTCCCCCGCCACGCCGCCCACCGCAGCCCGGCCGGGGGTACCGGCCCTGCGGCGGTGACACCCCTGAAGTGCTGTCCCCAACCCCAGAGCCCCAGAGCGCTGGTGGACCGGTTCAGCCGGGGCGGCGGGCGGTCACCACGGTGGCGTCCAGGTCTTCGTCGTGCCGCACGTTCGGCACCAGCCCGGCGGCGCTGAACGCGGCGCAGAGCGCGTCCACCTGCGATTCGCCGGCCTCGACCGCCAGGTGTCCACCGGGGGCCAGCCAGACGGCCGCGTCGACGCCCACCCGGCGCAGCACGGTGAGCCCGTCCGGGCCGCCGTCGAGCGCCACGGGGGCCTCGTGCAGCCGTGCCTCCGGCGGCATCAGGGCCACCGCGTCGGTCGGCACGTACGGGGCGTTGGCGACCACCAGGTCCAACTGACCGCGCCAGCGCGGCGGCAACGGGGCGAACAGGTCCCCCTCGAACACCTCGGCGGCCAGCCCGGCGAGGTTGCGGCGGGCGCACGCCACCGCCGCCGGGTCGATGTCGGCGGCGGCCAGCCAGCGCGGAGCGAGCCGGTGCGCCAGCGCGACCGTGGTGGCCCCGGAGCCGCAGCAGAGGTCGACCACGGCCGGGGCTGGACCGGTCAGTGCGGCCGCCGCGTCGACCAGCAGGGCCGTCCGACCGCGCGGCACGAACACGCCCGCGTCGACGGCGATCCGCAGCCCGCAGAACTCCGCCCAGCCGAGCAGGTACTCCAGCGGCTCGCCGGCCACCCGACGATCGGTCAGGTCGGCCAGCGTCGCCGGATCATCGGTGGCCGCCAGCAGCAGGTCCGCCTCGTCCTCGGCGTAGACGCAGCCGGCGGCACGCAGCCGGCCCACGAGGGCGGGTCGATCGGTGATTGTCATCAGACCCCGGAGACCGGCCCGGCGGTGTCCAGCGCGGCCGCGATGTCGGCCACCAGGTCGGCGGTGTCCTCCACGCCGCAGGAGAGCCGCACGAAGCCGGGGGCCGTGTCGTCGCCCCACTGGGCCCGCCGGTCGGCGGTGGTGTGCAGGCCACCGAACGAGGTGGCCGCCGCCACCAGCCGGGCAGCCTCCACGAAACGGCTCACCCGGTCGGCGTCACCCAGGTCGAACGACAGCACCCCGGGCATCCGGCGCATCTGCGCCGACGCCACCGCGTACGCGGGGTCGTCCGGCCGCCCCGGCCAGCGCACGCCGGTCACGTCCGGCCGGCCGGCGAGCAGGTCGGCGACGGCGGCGGCGTTCGCGCTCTGCCGGGCCAGCCGCAGGTCGAGGGTCGCCAGCGACCGGTGTGCCAGCCAGGCGTCGAACGCGCCGGGCACGGCCCCGGTGGTGGTACGCCAGAGCGTCACCGCCTCGATCAGGTCGGCGGACCGGCTGGCCAGGTAACCCAGCAGCACATCGGAGTGGCCGGTGAGCGCCTTGGTGCCGGAGGCGACCACCAGGTCGGCGCCGAGGTCCAGTGGTCGCTGCCCGAGCGGGGTGGCGGTGGTGTTGTCCACCGCGAGCAGCGCGCCGGCGGCGTGCGCCCGCTCCGCCAGGGCCGCCACGTCGACCACGTCCAGGCCCGGGTTGGCCGGCGTCTCCACCAGCACCAGCCGGACGCCCTCCAGAGACGGGTACGGCCCGACGGTCGGCACGAAGACCACCCGGACGCCGATCGTCTCCAGCACCGCGGTGGCGAACGCCCGGACCGGGAAATAGCCGTCGCTGGGCAGCAGCACGGTGTCCCCCGGGCGGAGCAGGGTGAACAGCATGCCGGTGATGGCCGCCTGGCCGGTGGCGAAGACCCGGCAGTCACCGCCCTCCAACTCGCCCACGGCCGACTCCAGGAGACGTCGGGTCGGGTTGTCGGGTCGGCCGTAGCCGTTCGGCGAGCCGGCGGGGCCCTGCCACGGGTCGAGGTGGTACGGCGCGGCGAAGACCGGCCCCGGCAGGAACGGATCCCCCGGCGCCGGTTCGGGCAGTCCGGCGCGTACGCAGCGGGTGCCGTCGCCCAGCTCGGTCATCGGGTCCTCACTCGTACGACTCGGGTTTGGCGGTCCGGCTCATCAGGGTCTCCACGGCCAGGCGAGGGTCCATCCCCTCGTGGCAGATCCGCTCGACGTGCTCGGTGATCGGCATCTCCACGCCGTGCGCGCGGGCCAGGTCGCGGATCGCCAGGCAGCTCTTCACGCCCTCGGCGGTCTGCCGGGTGGCGGCCTGGGCCTGCTCCAACGTCTCGCCCCGACCCAGGTGCTCACCGAAGGTGCGGTTGCGGGCCAGCGGGGACGAGCAGGAGGCGACCAAATCACCCATGCCGGCCAGGCCGGCGAAGGTGATCGGGTCGGCACCGAGCGCCACACCCAGGCGGGCCGTCTCGGCCAGGCCCCGGGTCATCAGCATGGCCCGGGTGTTGTCGCCGAAACCCATCGCGGTGGCGATGCCGTACGACAGGGCGATCACGTTCTTGACCGCGCCGCCCAGCTCGCAGCCGATCACGTCGTCGTTGGTGTAGGGGCGCAGGTAGGGCGTCCGGATCGAGGACTGCACGAGCACGGTGCGGTCACTGTTCGTTCCGGCGACCACGGTGGCGGCCGGCTGCTCGGCGGCGATCTCCGGGGCCAGGTTCGGACCGGAGACGACCACCACCCGATCGGCGGCCACGCCGGCGGTCTCGACGATGACCTCGCTCATCCGCTTGGTGGTGCCGAGCTCGATGCCCTTCATCAGCGACACCAGGGTCGCCTCGGGGTGCAGGTGCCCGGCCCACTCGGCGAGGTTGCCCCGCAGGGTCTGCGACGGCACGGCCAGCACCACCAGCTCGGCGCCGGTGATCGCCTCGACGGCGTCGGCGGTGGCGGTGACCCGGGCCGGCAGCAGCAGGTCCGGCAGGTACTCCGGGTTGCGGCGCTCGGCGCGGATGCTCTCGGCCACCGGCGCGCGGCGGGCCCACACGGTCACGTCCCGCCCGGCATCGGCGAGGATCTTGGCGAACGCGGTGCCCCAGGAGCCGGCACCGAGCACCGCGACGTGGCCGCTCATGCGGCTTCGCCCTGCTGGGGCTGGGCGGACGGTCGGGCCGGTCGTTCCCACAGCGGCGGCGGGGTGCCGCCACGGATCTCGACGAGCATGTCCCGCAAACGCAGCATGATGGCGTCCGTCATCTCCTCCAGGGTCGCCCGGGTCGGCGGGGCGTCCGCCCACCGGCTCAGGTCGACAGGTTCCCCGGCGACCACCGTCACCGGGATCCGGGGGCGCAGGTTCAACCGGCTGGTCCGCGGGTCGAAGATCCGCTCCGGCCCCCACATCACCAGCGGCACCACCGGCGCGCCGGTGGCCAGCGCCAGCCGGGCCGCGCCGGTCTTGGCCTTCATCGGCCACAGCTCCGGCTGCCGGGTGGTGGTGCCCTCCGGGTAGATCACCACGGCGCCGCCCTCGTTGAGCGCGGCGACCGACCTGTCCAGCGAGCGGACCGCGTCCACGCTGCCGCGCTCGACCGGGATCTGCAGGCAGCGGTGCAGGATCCAGCCGACCACCGGCACCCGGAACACGCTGGCCTTGCCCAGGTACTGCGGCCAGCGCCCGGAATCGTAGACGAAGTGCGCGGAGACCAGCGGGTCGGCGTGCGAGATGTGGTTCGCGACGACGATCACGCCCCGGTCGGTGGCGAGGTGCTCCTGGCCGCGCCAGGTACGCCGGGTCCACACGGTCATCACCGGCTTCACCAGCCCCACGGCGAACCGTTGCCAGAACCCCAGCCTCCGCCGTGCCACTGTGCCTCCTCATCGCGCCCCGACCCGCCGCGAGCACCGCCCGCGACACCCGCAGCGGAAATCATGCCTGCTCGCCCCCGGTACGGCCAGCGAGGGTCCCACCGTCCGGCTGGCAGGATTGCGGACGTGAGTCAGCCGAGGTGGGCCGTGGTGGTGCCGGTGAAGCGTCTCGCCGCCGCGAAGAGCCGGCTGCGGGGCGCGCTGCCGGGCGTACCGCACGAGGAGCTGGCACTGGCGCTGGCGGCCGACACGCTCCGCGCGGTGCTGGCCTGCCCGGCGGTCGCCGAGGTCCGGGTGGTCACCGACGACGCCCGGGTGGCCGCGGTGGCCCGGGCCACCGGTGCTCGGGTGCTGGCCGACGAGCCGGACTCCGGCCTGAACGCCGCGTTCCGGCACGGCGCGGCGGCCGGGCCCGCCGGCTGGGTGGCGGGGCTCACCGCCGACCTGCCGGCGCTGCGCCCGGCCGAACTGGCCGCGGCGCTGCTCGCGGCGGAAAAGCCCGCGGCGGAATCGCCCGGGCCGCTGCTCGCGGCGGAATCGCCCGGGCCGCTGCTCGCGGCGCAGACCGGTCGGGACGGGGTACGCCGGTTCGTGCCGGACGCGCCCGGCGGCGGGACCGTGCTGCTCACCGCGGCGCCCGGCGTCGCGCTGGATCCGCGCTTCGGGGTGGGCTCGGCAGCGGCGCACGCGGCGAGCGGGGCGCTGCCGCTGACCGGCGACTGGCCCAGCCTGCGCCGCGACGTGGACACGGCGGCGGATCTGAGCGCCGCCGCCCGGCTCGGGCTCGGGCCGCGCACGGCGGCGCTACTCGACGCCGGCTGCCCGGCCGCCTCCGCGAGCTGACCCACCGGTGTACGGTGCCAGCATGCAAGGCACGGTGGCCAGCTACAACGCGGCGACGCGCAGTGGCGTCCTGCTGCTCGACGACGGCACCGAGCTGCGTTTCCCCGCGCGGGCGTTCGATGCGTCCGGGCTGCGGCTACTGCGGCTCGGCCAGCGGCTGCACATCGACACCGATCCCGACGGCGAGGTCGTCCGGGTGACATTGCCGACGATGATCTGAGCTGGCGGGGCCAAGTTCATTTTGCGTTAACCCGAATCGGGTGATTATGAGCGGGTGAGCACCCCTCGCGAGCACCCGGCCACCCCTCCCGCCACCGACCCCCTGAACGGCACCCGCATCCGCGGTGCCGACGGCCGCTTCCGCCCGTCCCGAGCTGAACGCGCCGGCGCCGCCCGCGCCGACACGCTCGGCGACGACCCGGGCGCGGCCTCCTCCGGGCTGGACGAGGTCCTCGACTCCGCCGGCACGCCGACCGAGACGGACGGTCCGGCCGCCGGTGGAGTCCAGCCCACCCTGACCGGTGGCGTCGAGGAGGACGACGAGGCGTCGGCGCCCCCGCCGCTGCCGGAGGACCGGTTCCTCAACCGGGAGCTCTCCTGGCTCGACTTCAACGCGCGGGTGCTCGCGCTCGCCGAGGACCCGCGCACGCCGCTGCTGGAACGGGCCAAGTTCCTCGCCATCTTCGCCAGCAACCTCGACGAGTTCTACATGGTGCGCATCGCCGGGCTGAAGCGGCGGCTCTCCGCCGGCCTGCCGGTACGCGGCGGGGACCGGCTGCCCCTGCGTACCCAGCTGGAGCTGATCGCCGAGAAGACCGCCGAGCTGGTCGCCCGGCACGCCGCCTGCTTCGTCGACGACGTGCTGCCCAAGCTGGCCGACGAGAGCATCCGCATTCTGCGCTGGGCCGAGCTGGGCGATCCCGAGCGGGAGCGGCTGCGCACCTACTTCCGGGAGCACATCTTCCCGGTGCTGACGCCCCTCGCGGTCGACCCGGCGCACCCGTTCCCGTACATCTCCGGGCGGTCACTGAACCTGGCGGTGGCGGTCCGTGACCCGGACGGCGGCTCCGAACTGTTCGCCCGGGTGAAGGTGCCGAACAACGTCCCCCGCTTCGTCCGGGTGGACCGGGACCAGCCGGGCGTCCGGATGCTGCCGGTGGAGGACCTGATCTCGGTGCACCTGGGGCAGCTGTTCAGCGGCATGCAGGTGGTCGAGTGCCACCTGTTCCGGGTCACCCGCAACGCCGAGGTGGAGGTCGACGAGGACCGCGACGAGGACCTGCTCCAGGCCCTGGAGCGGGAGCTGGCCCGGCGCCGGTTCGGCCCGCCGGTCCGCCTCGAGGTCGCCGCGTCGATCTCCGACCACGTGCTGGAGCTGCTCGTCCGCGAGTTGGACATGGACGACCAGGACGTGCTGCGGGTGCCCGGGCTGCTGGACCTGTCCGCGCTGTGGCAGGTGTACGGCGAGGCCGACCGGCCGGATCTCAAGGACCCGCCCTTCGTACCGGCCACCCATCCCCGTCTCGCCGAGGGCGAGGTGCCGCGCAGCGTCTTCTCCACGCTGCGCGACGGTGACATCCTGGTGCACCACCCGTACCACTCGTTCGCGACGAGCGTGCAGCGCTTCATCGAGCAGGCCGCCGCCGACCCGAACGTGCTGGCCATCAAGCAGACCCTGTACCGGACCAGCGGTGACTCGCCGATCGTGGACGCGCTCGTCGACGCGGCCGCCGCCGGCAAGCAGGTGGTGGTGCTGGTGGAGGTGAAGGCCCGCTTCGACGAGGTGGCCAACATCGGCTGGGCCCGTACGTTGGAACGCGCCGGCTGCCACGTGGTGTACGGCCTGGTGGGGCTCAAGACGCACTGCAAGACCGCGCTGGTGGTGCGGCAGGAGGGCAACCAGATCCGCCGGTACTGCCACATCGGCACCGGCAACTACCACCCCAAGACCGCCCGGTTGTACGAGGACTTCGGCATGCTCACCGCCGACCCGGAGATCGGTGCCGACCTCACCGACCTGTTCAACGTCCTCACCGGCTACAGCCGGCAGACCGCGTACCGTCGGCTGCTGGTCGCGCCGCAGGGCATCCGCAGCGGCCTCATCGAGCGCATCGAGCGGGAGATCTCGCACGTCCGCCTCGGCATGCCCGGCCTGGTCCAGTTCAAGGTCAACTCGCTGGTCGACGAGGGCGTGACCGACGCGCTGTACCGGGCGTCCCAGGCCGGTGTGCACGTCGACCTGCTCATTCGGGGCATGTGCACGCTGCGCCCGGGGGTGCCGGGGCTGTCGGAGAACATCCGGGTCCGCTCGATCCTGGGCCGGTTCCTGGAGCACTCCCGGATCTTCCGGTTCGGCAACAACGGCGAGGCCGAGTTCTGGATGGGCTCGGCGGATCTCATGCACCGCAACCTGGACCGCCGGGTGGAGGCGCTGGTGCAGGTGAGCGACCCGATCGCCCGAGCCGAGTTGGATCACGTGCTGACCGCCGCGATGAGCCCCGACGTGGACGCGTTCGAGCTGGCCGGCGACGGCACCTGGACCCGGCGTACCAGCGGCGACGAGGCGGCCCGGGCGCACCTGCAGGAACTGCTGCTGCGCCGCGTCGGTGGCACGGCCGGCTGACCGATCGCGGCATAGGGTGAGCTGATGGTGGAGGAGGAGCAGAAGTACGAGGTGGACGACACCTTCGTACTGCCGGACCTGTCCGCAGTGGCCCCGGCCGGCGGTCGGGTCCGGTCGCTGCCCTCGGTGACGCTGGTCGCCCGCTACCTCGACACGGTCGACCTGCGGCTGGCCCGGGCGGGCGCGTCGTTGCGGCACCGCAGGGGCGACGAGCTGCCGTGGACGGTGAAGCTGCCCACCGGCACGCCCGGCGTCCGGCACGAGGTGTCCCGCCCCGGGCCGAAAGGGCAACCGCCGCCGGAACTGGTGGAGCTGGTCACCGCCCTGCACCGGGGCGCGCCGCTGGCACCGGTGACGGTCGTCCGCACCGTGCGGCACGCTCACGAGGTGTGCGACCGGGCCGGCACGGTGCTCGCCGAGGTGGTGGACGACCGGGTGACCGTGCTCGACGACGCCGGCACCACCACCGGCGGCTTCCGCGAGCTGGAGGTGGAACTCAAGGCCGGTGACCGGGAACTGCTGGACCGGGCCGGCGCGGTGCTGCGGGAGGCCGGCGCCCGGGGCGGTTCGTTCGTCCCGAAGCACGTCCGCGCACTGGGCGCGGCGGCACAGGCCGAACCGGACCTGGTCGGGCCGGCCGGGCTGCCGTCCGACCCGAGCGCCGGCGACGTGGTGACCGAGGCGGTTCGCAAGGAGGTACGCCGGCTGCTGGCGCACGATCCGCTGGTGCGGCTGCGCGCTCCCGCCGCCGGCGGCGACACCGCCGTGCACCAGATGCGGGTGGCCTGTCGGCGGTTGCGCAGCGACCTGCGCACCTTCAAGCCGCTGGTGCGCAGGAGCTGGGCCCGGCCGCTGCGCGACGAGCTGCGTTGGATCGCCGGGGTGCTCGGCGCGGCCCGCGACGCCGAGGTCCTGCGGGAGCGGTTACGGCGTACCGCTGGCGCCGACCCGCTCAGCCCGCTCGACCCGGCCGCCGTGGACCGGCTGGACGAGGCGCTCGCCGCGCGGCAACGGGTGGCGCACACCGCGATCGACGAGGCGTTGCGCTCCCCGCGTTACCTGGCCCTGGTCGACGCGCTGGTGCTGGCGGCACGCGCGCCCCGGCTCACCGGCCGGGCGGCGAAACCGGCCGCGCGGGCGCTGCCCAAGCTGGTGGCCCGCCCCTGGCGGCGGCTGAGCGGGCCGGGGGGCGTCGACGGGCTCGACCCGTCCTCGCCCGACGAGCGCTGGCACGCCGTCCGTAAGCAGGGCAAGCAGGCCCGGTACGCGGTCAACGCGGTGTCCCCGGCGGTCGACACGGCCGCACGGAAGCTGTCCCGCGCGCTGGCCGGCGTGCAGGACGTGCTCGGCGAACACCAGGACGCCGCCGTGGCGGCGGAGACCTGGTTGGAGCTCGCCGCCGAGCGGCCGGACGACCACGAGCTGGCGGTCACCGCCGGGCGGCTGGCCGAACGGGAACGGGAGTCGGTGCGCCGGATGCGGGCCCGCTTCCCGGCCGCGTGGCACCGGGCGACCCGACGGCGGCGGACCCGTTGGCTGCCGTGACCGGCATCCGGGCGGCCGGCGGGGTGGCCTGGCGGCCGTCCGACGACGGCGTACGGGTCTGCGTCGTGCACCGCCCCCGCTACGGCGACTGGACGCTGCCGAAGGGCAAGCTGGAGCCCGGCGAGCACCCCCTGGCCGCGGCGGTCCGCGAGGTGGCCGAGGAGGCCGACGTACGGGGCGTGCCGCAGGTACGGCTGCCCTCGGTGCGCTACCGCAGTGAGGGCCAGGCCAAGCTTGTCGACTACTGGTCGATGCTCGCCGTGGCCACCGGTGGCTTCCAGCCGGGCACCGAGGTGGACGACATGCGGTGGCTCGCCGTGGACGACGCGATCCGGCTGGTCAGCTACCCGCACGACGCCGAGGTGTTGGCCGCGTTCGCGGCGCTGCCGCCGGTGACCGCGACGGTCGCGCTGGTCCGGCACGCCCATGCCGGCAAGCGCGCCACCTGGTCCGGCCCCGACACGGCGCGCCCCCTGGACGCCGAGGGCTGGGCCCAGGCGTCCGCCCTGGCCGGCCTGATCGCCCTGGTCCGGCCGGACCGACTCGTGTCCGCGTCACCGCGGCGCTGCGTGCAGACCCTCGATCCGGCCGCCGCGCTGCTCGACCTGCCCATCGAGATCTGCGGCGACCTGGACGAGCCCCAGCCGGGCCAGCAGGCCGACGAACAGGTGCTCGCCACCGCCGCCCGGGTGCTGGAGTTGGCCCGCGCCGGGGGGCAGGCGGCGGTGTGCAGCCAGGGCAAGGTGCTGCCGGGCGCGTTGGAGCGGTTGTCCGGTCGCGCCGACGAGGACTTCACCACGCCCAAGGGCGGCGGCTGGCTGCTCGCCTTCACCGCCGACCGGCTGCTCGCCACCGACCGCCTGTAGCCGACCTCAGCGCGGTGGCAGGGTGAGGGTCACCGCGACCGGCAGGTGGTCGCTGGCCGTGCCGCGCGGCGCGACCGGGCCGGTCGCGCTCAGGCCGGGCGAGACGAACACGTGGTCGATCTGCTCCCGCGGGTCGTCGGCGGGACTCGTCGCCAACGGTCGGGCCGCCGCCAACGCGTCGATCAGGCCGACGCCGGTGAACTGGGCGAACGCCTCGTCGCCCGGCTGCGTGTTCAGGTCACCGGCCACCACCAGCGGCCGTCCGTCGGCGTACCCGACGGCGAAGTCGGCGACCGCGCGGGCCTGGACCACCGGGCCCCGGCCGGGCGGCGGTTGCAGGTGGGTGCTGACCACGGCGGTACGGACGCCGTCACCGAGGTCCAGGGTGACGGCGAGGGCCTGCGCTCCGGTGGGCGCGCCGACGGCGGCCAGCGGCAGCGTCCGCGGATCGCGCACCGGCCACCGGCTGAGCACCGCATCGCCCCAGACCGGGTCCGCAGCCGGCCCGAAGACGTACGGCATGCTTAGCCGATCGGACAGCAGGTCCAGGGTGTCGTGGCCGCCGTTGAGCAGCCAGGCCCGGTCCACCTCGCTGAGCAGCACCGCGTCGGGCCGCTGCCGCTCGATCGCGCCGGTCAGCCCGGCCAGGTCGAAGCGGCCGTCCAGCCCGAAACCCATCCGGATGTTGTACGCCACCACGGTCAGCCGCTGCGGCGGGCCGTCCCGGTTGCTGGCCACCGGCAGTTCGTCGGCGAGCAGCGGCGCCAGCAGGGCCAGCGCGGTGACCGACGCGGTGACCCGCAGCGGCGAGAACGGCCCGGCGACCCGGGGTACGGCGGGGCGGGCAATGAACGCCACCACGGCCACCAGAGCGGCGACCAGCACCGGCACCGCCGCGTTGGGGTAACCGAGGTCGTAGGCGGAGTAGTAACCGACCGCTCCGAGCGCGAAGACGAGCATCCCGGCGGCGGCCGCGTACCCCCGACGGGCCGCCCACCGCGCGCCGCCCGCCTCGTCGGCGGCCGTGCCCACGACGTCGGCGCTGCCGCCCGTGCCCACGACGTCGGCGCTGCCGCCCGTGCCCACGACGTCGGCGCTGCCGGCCGCGCCCGCGACGTCGGCGCTGCCGGCCGCGCCCGCGGGCTTGGTGCCCGTGGCGCCGGCGTCGTCGGTCAGGGCCAGGCAGGCGCCGAGACCGACGGCCGCCAGACCGACGGCCGGGAGCAGCAGGTCACCCCGGTCGAGGGCGAAGAGCACCGCGCCGGCCAGCATCGCCACCGGACCGAGCACCCGACCCCACCGGCGGGGTGGCGCGGTCAACGCGGCGAGCAGGAATCCGGCGACGGCGATCGGCACCGGTGCCATCCCGAACAGCGGAGAGCGGGCCACGCCGCCGCCGACCAAATACGACATCCCGGTCTGGGCCAGCGCCGGCGCGAGCGCCACCATGCCGGCCAGCAGCAACGCCGGCCCGGCCAACAGCCAGGCCCCCGCCCCGCTGCGGCTGACCGGCGGGGCGGGCACCGTCGTAGCGAGCAGGAACAGCGTCACCGCGACGGCGCTGAGCAGCCAGGCCACCCAGTCGCCCCGCCAGACCAGGTCGACGGTGTCGAGCACCGCGTGTACGGCCGCGTTGACCGCCAGGCCCAGCGCCAGGCCCGGCACCGGCCGGTCGGTGCCGGCGGCGACACCAACCAGCCACACCAGCCCGGCCAGCAGGCCGGCAGTGGCCAACCAGAGCTGCGCACGTCCGCCCGGAGCGGCGGTGAGGGCGAGGCGGGCACCGGCCAGCACGACGGCCGCGGCGACGGTGACCGGACGGGCGCCCACCCGGCGGACCACCGCCGGTGCTCCCAGCGCGAGGACGAACCAGCCGAGGGCGAAGGCGCCCATCAGCTCGGCGGGCGTGGACGCCGCCTGACCGAAGATGGTGATGATGCCGGGCAGCCATACCCGCAGCACGTCGATGAGCAGGAGTACGCCCAGCGCGAGCGACGCGCTGGCGAGTTGGCGGTAGCGCACCGGCGCCCCATTTCCCGTCGGCGGGCCGGCGGAGGGGGGGCCGGCACGGCGATTCTGCGCGCGCGGACCGACCCGGTCAACGATTCCGGTACGCCGAAAGGGCGCCCACCGCACGGGTGGACGCCCTTTCGACAGGGTTGGTCAGCGCTTGCTGGCCGCCTTCTTGGCCGGAGCCTTCTTCGCGGGCGCCTTCTTGGCCGCCGTGCTCTTGCTCGCCGCCGCGGTGGTCTTCTTCGCCGTGGTGGACTTGGTCGCCGCGGTGGTCTTCTTCGCCGCCGTGGTCTTCTTGCTGGCGGCCGTCTTGGTCGCCGTCGTGCTCTTGCTCGCCTTGGCCGGGGCGGTCTTCTTGCTGGCGGCCGTCTTGGTCGCCGTGGCGGTCTTGGTCGCCTTGGCCGGGGCGGTCTTCTTGCTGGCCGCCTTGGCGGTGGTGGCCTTCGTGCCGGCCGCCTTCGTGCCGGTGGTCTTGGCCGTCGCGGTGGCGGTCTTCTTCACCGCCGCCGTGGCCTTCGGCACCTTGCCGCTGGCCACCATCTCCTTGAAGCCGGCGCCGGGGCGGAAGGTCGGCACGGACGTCTTCTTGACCTTCACCGCCTCGCCGGTACGCGGGTTGCGCGCTGTTCGCGCGCCACGCACACGCTTTTCGAATGCTCCGAATCCGGTGATCGCCACCTTCTCGCCCTTGGTGACCGCCGCCTGGACCTCGGTGAGGACCGCGTCGAGCGCGGCCGTCGCCATCTTCCGGTCCCCCAGGCGAACAGCGAGCGCCTCGATGAGCTCGGCCTTGTTCACGACTTCCTCCCGATTGTGCAACTGACTCGACGCGAGCCATTCTGCGCGCACGGTATGCCCTGTGCTGCCGGGACACAAACATTCGGTGGAAAAAAGCCCTTGTGTCGTAACGGATTCACCCCTACCGGTCGGGCCGGTAGGGGTGAAATCGGCTGTGCGGTCGGACGTACGGCTATGCCACCGAGGGCAGGAACGGCAGTCGACGCGCCTCGTACGAGTCGATGTCGGCGGCGTTGCGGAGGGTGAGTCCAATGTCGTCCAGGCCCTCCAGCAGCCGCCAGCGGCTGAAGTCGTCCAGCGGGAAGGACCAGTTCGCGTCGCCCGCCCGGAGCTGACGGGCGGTCAGGTCGACGGTCACCGGGGTGGTCGGATCGGCCTCCACGAGGTCCCACAACTCCTCGACGGCTTTCAATTCCAACTCGACCGGCAGCAGACCTTCCTTGAGGGCGTTGCCGCGGAAGATGTCGCCGAAGCGGGGAGCCACGACGGCACGGAAGCCCCAGTCCCGCAGTGCCCAGACGGCGTGCTCCCGAGATGAGCCGGTGCCGAACTCCGGGCCGGCGATGAGGATCGACGCCCCGGAATAGGATTCATCGTTGAGCACGAATGCCGGGTCTTCCCGCCACGCGCTGAAGAGCCCGTCAGCGAAACCGGTCCGGGTCACCCTCTTGAGGTACACGGCCGGGATGATCTGGTCGGTGTCCACGTTGGATCGCCGCAGTGGCACGGCCGTACCGGTGTGGGTGGTGAACCTGTCCATCTCCTGGAGTCCCTTCTACAGGTCGGCGGGGGCGGCCAGCCGGCCGACCACGGCGGTGGCGGCGGCGACCGGCGGGGAGACCAGATGGGTACGCCCGCCCCGGCCCTGCCGGCCCTCGAAGTTGCGGTTGGAGGTGGAGGCGGAACGCTCGCCCGGCTTGAGCGTGTCGGGGTTCATGCCCAGACACATGGAGCAGCCGGCGAACCGCCACTCGGCGCCCGCGTCGGCGAAGACCTTGTCCAGTCCCTCGGCCTCGGCCGCCTCGCGTACGGCGGCGGAGCCGGGCACCACGAGCATCCGGACCCCGTCGGCGACCCGGTGGCCCCGCAGCACATCGGCGGCGGCCCGCAGGTCCTCCAGTCGCCCGTTGGTGCAGGAGCCCACGAAGACCACGTCGATGGGCAGCTCCCGCAGCGGCGTGCCGGGGCGCAGATCCATGTACTCCAGTGCGCGGCGGGCCGCGGTGCGCTCCGAGTCGGTGGTGAACTCCTCCGGGTCGGGCACCGGCGCGCTCAGCGGCGCACCCTGCCCCGGGTTGGTGCCCCAGGTGACGAACGGCGTGATCCGGCTGGCGTCCAGGGTCACCTCGGCGTCGAAGCGCGCGCCCTCGTCGGTGGGCAGCGTCCGCCACCACGCGAGCGCCGCGTCCCAGTCCGCGCCCCGCGGCGCGTTCGGCCGACCCTTGAGGTACGCGAAGGTGGTCTCGTCCGGCGCGATCATGCCGGCCTTGGCGCCCCACTCGATGGACATGTTGGCGATCGTCATCCGCCCCTCCATGGAGAGGGCGCGGATCGCCTCGCCGCGGTACTCGACGATGTGTCCGCGACCGCCGCCGGTGCCGACCTGCGCGATCAGCGCGAGCACCAGATCCTTGGCGGTGACGCCGGGGGCGAGCTGGCCGGTGACGGTCACGGCCATGGTCTTCGGCCGGCTCTGCGGCAGCGTCTGGGTGGCCAGCACGTGCTCCACCTCGCTGGTGCCGATGCCGAAGGCGAGCGCGCCGAACGCGCCGTGGGTGGCGGTGTGCGAGTCGCCGCAGACGATCGTCATGCCGGGCTGGGTGAGCCCGAGCTGCGGGCCGATCACGTGCACGATGCCCTGGTTGTCGTCACCGAGCGGGTGCAGCCGCACGCCGAACTCGGCGCAGTTGCGGCGCAACGTCTCGATCTGCGTCCGGGACGTGGGGTCCGCGATGGTGAGCAGGTCACCACGGCGGAGGCGGAACGCCGGGTCGGCGTACCCGGTCGGGGTGTTGTGGTCCTCGGTCGCGAGGGTCAGGTCGGTCCGGCGCACTCGGCGCCCGGCGAGCCGCAGCCCGTCGAACGCCTGCGGGCTGGTCACCTCGTGCAGCAGGTGCAGGTCGATGAAGAGCAGGTCCGGCTCACCGGCGGCGGACCGTACGACGTGCGCGTCCCAGACCTTCTCGGCCAGGGTCCTCGGTTGAGTGACTCCCACCATCTGGACATCCTAAATTCTGGGAGGTAAGTTTCGGCTTGTGGGACACAGTATGAGCGGTGTCGGCGTTCTCGACAAGGCGGTGGTCATCCTGGCCGCCTGCGTCGACGGCGCCAGCCTGGCCGAACTCGTTGAGCGTACGAAGCTGCCCCGGGCCACCGCGCACCGGCTCGCGCAGGCACTGGAGATCCACCGGATGCTGGTCCGGGACACCCAGGGCCGATGGCGCCCCGGCCCCCGGCTCGGCGAGCTGGCCAACGCCGCCCCGGACGTCCTGCTGACCGCCGCCGAGCCGCTGCTCGCCGCGCTGCGCGACGCCACCGGGGAGAGCGCCCAGCTCTACCTGCGCCGCGCCGACGAGCGCATCTGCGTGGCGGCGGCGGAACGCGCCAGCGGCCTGCGGGACACCGTCCCGGTCGGCTCGGTGCTGCCCATGACCGCCGGTTCCGCGGCCCAGATCCTGCTGGCCTGGGAGCCGCCGGAAGCGGTCATGCCCCTGCTGCCGCGCAGCAAGTTCACCGGCCGCACGTTGGCCGAGGTCCGCCGCCGGGGCTGGGCGCAGAGCGTCGCCGAACGGGAGGCCGGTGTGGCGAGCGTCTCCGCCCCGATCCGCGACCGCACCGGCAGAGTCATCGCCTCGGTGAGCATCTCCGGCCCCATCGAACGCCTGGGCCGCCGCCCCGGCGAACGCCACGCCATGGCGGTGGTAAGAGCCGGCCAACGCCTCTCCGGCCTCTAACTCGAAAATCGACCGTGACTTGACGTGCGGCAGCATCCCGCGTCGCGAAGCGGCGCGGGATGGGTGTTGTTGCGTGGTGCGTTAGGCGGCGAGGTCGAGGGTGACGCGGTAGCCGAGGGCTTCGAGTTGGTGGACGTGGTTGCGTTTGCGGCGTTCGGTGTCGGTGCGGCTGAGGTAGAAGTCGGCGCCGAGATCACGGAAGCCGGCTGCGGGGTCGGACAGAAGGTGCCAGATGATCGTCAGGACCGAGCGGCCGACCGCGACGATGGCGCGTTTGGCGCCGCGTCTTCGCGCGATGCGCCGGTAGCGTTCGCCGAGGAACGTGCTGGTGCGGGCGGCGGAGACCGCGATCTGTCCGAGGACGCGGGCGAGGTAGCGGTTGCCGTGCCCGGTTGATCCGGTGCCTTTGCGGCGGCCGGCTGATTCCTTGACGCCGGGCGCGAACTTGGCCCAGCCGGCGAGGTGGGCCGGGGTCGGGAAGCGGGTCATGTCCACGCCGATCTCGGCGATGATCGCGGCAGCGGCGGCCGGCCCGACCCCGGGGATCTCAAGCAGCCGGGCCGCCGCCGGGGCGAAAGGGGCCAGTTGCGCCTCGATCCGGGCGTCGACCTCGCGGATGTCGGCCTCGACCTGCTCGACGCGGGCGATCATCTTGCCCAGCAGGAACGCGTGATGATCGGTGAAATGACCGGTGAGAGCTTCCTGCAGGGCGGGGATCTTGCGGCGCAGGCTGGAGCGGGCCAACTCGGCCAGGGTGTGTGGGTCACGCTGCCCGGCGATCAACGCCGCCATCATGGCCCGCCCGGACGTGCCGAACAGGTCGCTGACCACGACCGACAGTTTGATCTGCGCGTCTTCGAGCAACTTCTCCGCCCGGTTGCGTTCCGCCCCCGCCTCAGCGATCAGATCGACCCGGTAGCGGGTCAGGTCCCGCAGCATCCGGATCGGCGCCGGTGGCACGAAACTCGGCCGGATCATCTGCCGTTCGGCGACCTTGCACAACCACACCGCGTCCAGCTTGTCGGTCTTCGGCCGGCCCGGTAGGTGTTTGACGTCGCGGGCATTGACCAGCCACACCTCGAACCCGTGCGCTTCCAACAGGTAGAACACCGGCTTCCAGTAGTCACTGGTGGCCTCCATAACCACCCGGGTTACCCCCAGCGCTGCCAGGCGCTCGGCCAGCCCGATCAGTGATCGGGTCATCGTCGGATAGGTCCGCACCTCCTGCAGCCGCCGTCCGGGCTTCGCCTCGTCCGGAACCCGTGCGCAGCACACCAACGACGCCTTGCCGATGTCCAACCCCGCCACACGCGTGATGATCTGCTCTTCATCCTGGGCCTGTTCCAGCAACCGAAACCCTCCCCACCAGCGCGAACATCAGGGCGGTCGCCCGCGGCAGCCACAGAACGGGTGAATCTAACTCGCGTGCTCGCAGCAACAGTGAAAGGCCCACAACGCGACTACCAGCGTCCGACTAACCCACGACCTCACACGGACCAAGGAGCGACGACGTCAGCGAGCGACCGACACGATTTTCAGCCCGGAACGGGCCACCTCGCCAGAGGCGACAAGGACTAACCCCCACCCTGCCCACCCTGACCCCGACCCACCCTGGCCCGCGTTGATCATGGGGTTGGCGTGACGAGCGACGGCGTGTCGCGTCCGCTAACCTCATGATCACCGAGGGTCGGCGGGGGACGGGACGGGAAAGGCTCACCTCGCGGAGCGAGGTGAGCCTTTGGTTTGTAGCCCCGACCGGATTCGAACCGGCGCTACCGCCTTGAGAGGGCGGCGTCCTGGGCCGCTAGACGACGGGGCCAGAACTTCCTGTTCACCGCCCTCACGAGCGGTGCCGCTGTAGTCTAGCGGCACCATCGTCGGGCGCTTTGCACGGGGTGCGGGCCGCACAGGGGGCCGGATCCCGGACACGAAACAGCCCGCCTCACCAGGTGAGACGGGCCGTGCACGATGTAGCCCCGACCGGATTCGAACCGGCGCTACCGCCTTGAGAGGGCGGCGTCCTGGGCCGCTAGACGACGGGGCCAGAACCACTTCTGCTCCCCCACCCTTGCGGGCGGAGGAGCTGCACTCTACCAGAGACCACTCTCCGCCCCCGGAGGGGCGGAGTCGAACTCCGCCAGAATCCAGCGTCCGGAATTCTCGCGAATTCCAGCTGCGCTGGGGTACCAGGACTCGAACCTAGACTAACTGAACCAGAATCAGTCGGGCTGCCAATTACCCCATACCCCATTGGCCCCTTGCGGCGCCGGGAGTGAACTTTACCCTCCCGGTGCCGACAGGCCAAATCCGATCCCCCCGAACCGCCCTTGAGCTGCGGAAACAGGGGCATCCGACGGATCAGGCGACGGGGACCACCGGGTTGCTGAGCTCCCCGATGCCCTCGATCCGCACGGTGACCGTATCCCCCTCAACAAGTGGGCTAACCCCCGCCGGCGTGCCGGTGAGCACCACGTCGCCGGGCAGCAGCGTCATCACGTGCGAGATGTACGACACCAGACCCGGCACGTCGAAGACCATGTCCTTCGTCCGGCCGAGCTGGCGTACCTCCATCTCCTCCGGGTTGCGACCCACCTCACAGCGAATCTCCAGATCGGAGACGTCCAGCCCGGTGGTGATCCACGGGCCGATCGGGCAGAACGAGTCGAAGCCCTTGGCCCGGGTCCACTGCCCGTCGGACCGTTGGAGATCCCGAGCGGTGACGTCGTTGGCGCAGGTGTAGCCGAAGACGGCGCGTTCGGCGGCGGCCCGGTCGGCGCGGCGCGCGCCGGGCGCGCCGATCACGACCGCCAACTCCGCCTCGTGCTCGACCTGCTTGGAGAAGATCGGCAGCCGGATGGCGTCCCGGGGGCCGATCACCGAGGTGGACGGCTTGAGGAAGAGCAACGGCTCCTTGGGCACCTCGTTGCCGAGCTCGGCGGCGTGGTCGGCGTAGTTGCGACCGACGCAGACCACCTTGCTGGGCAGGATCGGCGAGAGCAGCCGGACGTCGGGGAGGGCCCAGCGGGCCCCGCTGAAGGAGAGATTGCCGAACGGGTGGCCCTCGATCTCGGCGATGGTCAGGCCCTGCGGCCCGGCCTCCGGCTCGCCTTCGACGGCACCGAACGACATTCCCTTGGCATGAGCGAAACGAGCGATACGCACCCGGCCAATCTAGCCCCGCCGACCCGCTCAGCGGCCAGGACGGGCCGCCGGGTGTGCGCAACCCGTCAGGGCGCGCACCCTACCCGAGGCGGTGGCGACCGGGGCCGACTTCCGCACTTCGTACCCGCACGGAGGTGACGCGCCCCTAGCGTCGGCTCCGGAGGTTCGTTCGTATGCCTGCATCGACACGACACCACAGAGCCCTCGCAGTGTTCGTGCACTGCCTCGGCATCCTCGCCGCACTGCCGGCGCTGCCATCGGCGGCACCGGAGGAGGCGGCAGCCGCACCACGACCACCGGCGGCCACGCCAGCACCGGCAGCGGCCACGCCACCGGTCCCCGGCGCTGCGTCACCGGTGGCGGTGGCCGCACGGGCGAGCGCGGAACCCACCCCACCCTCGGCGCCGCCGGCGGTGGCACCGCCCTCGCCCACGCCGGCGGCGAGGCTCCCGCAGCCGGTCACGGTGGCGGTCGCCCCGGAGAGCAGTCCGGCGCCGAGATACCGGATCCACGTCCGCAACGTGGGTAACTCACCCATCGACACGACCGTCCGCCAGGAGCTGCCGCCCGGCGCCTCGGCCACCGCGATCACGGCCGGCGGTCGATCCACCGGGGGCGGCTCCGCCAACGAGGTGACCTGGCGGTTGCGGCTGCCCGCGCACAGCAGCACGACGTTGGGCACCGCGCTCGCCGCGACCGCGCCCGGCCAGCCACTCACCGCGCCGGCCTGCGCGTTCACCAGCGACGGCAGCCGCCCGTACGACTGCGCCACCGCCACCTGGCACGGCGCCGCGGCCCCGGCCGAGGTCTCCGAGGCGCCGGCGTGGCGGCGGTACCCGGTGCTGCTCGCCGGGCTGGCCGTCCTGCTGCTGATCGCCGCCGGCGCGGTCGGGTTGTGGCGGTGGCGCCGCGGGCGGCGCAGGCTGACCGCCGCAGCCCTGGCCGGTGGTGCGGGATCTGACGGCGGACGCGGGACGATCTACCCGCGCCCGGCCACCCCGACCCCGCCGAGGCGTCGGCGTACCCCGCCGGTCTGGTTGCTGGTCGGTGCGGCCGTGGCGGTGCTGGCCGGAGTGGTCGGCACGGCGGGCTGGACGGCGACCCGGCGGGTCGCGGCGATCGACACCCAGAAGCAGCCGACCAGCGGCGCGTGGCGGGGCACGGGTGTCTCCGGGCCGATGGGGGTGCCGCTGCGGGAGTCGGCGTTCGAGTTCACCGTGTACCGGATGTCCTGCGGCGTGCCCGGCACGGCCCGGTCGGCCGACGGCGGCGGTGCGGCTCCCGCGTCCGGTCAGCGTTGTCAGGCCACCGTGGGGGTGCGCAACATCACCGGTGCCCAGCAGCCCTGGCACGGCCAGCTGCAACGGGCCTACCTGCCGGGCGGGCGCTGGGTGAGCACCGACGAGTCGGCCACCCGGTCGGCGAACCTGGGTCGGGACGTCTTCGCCGATCCGATGGCAGCCGGCAGCAGGGTGGTGCTGCCGCTGGTCTTCACCGTCGACGGGCGCGACCCGCCCCGGCAGCTGGAGCTGCGCAGCGGGGTGTTCTCCGCCGGCGTGCGGGTGGACATGCCCTGACCGGCGGGTGGGCGGCGGTCGTACCCTGGGGTCCGTGACCGCCGCCCTCTCCCCCGCCGTGCTCGACGTGGCGGCCTGGCAGGCCCGCCGCCGGGCCCACGAGCAGCGGGTCGACGTGTGGCTGACCCCACACCTGGCCCGCCGCCGGCGGGGTGAGCGGCATCCGGTGGCCGACTTCCTGTTCACCTACTATTCGCACCGCCCGGCCCAGCTGCGCCGGTGGCATCCGGGCGCGGGGGTCGAGCTGCACGATGCCGATCCGGCCGAGTTCGGCCGGGACTACCGCGCGACCGCCGCCGGGGTCACCGTCGACACCGATGGGGTACGCGCGCGGCGCGGTGAGTCGATCGCCTGGATCCGCGGCCTGCTGTCGGCCACCGCCGGGCGGACGCCGCACTTCGGCTGCTTCGGGATGCACGAGTGGGCGATGGTCTACCGGCAGACCCGCGAGGAGCTGCGACACAACGCGTGGCCGCTGCGACTGACCCCGGAGCGGACCGCCGCGATCGTCGAGGAGCGGGGCGTGCGGTGCAGCCACTTCGACGCGTACCGGTTCTTCACTCCGCCGGCCCGGCCGTTGAACCTGCTCACCCCGACCCGGGAGACGCAGCACGCGCACGAGCAGCCGGGCTGTCTGCACGCCAACATGGATCTCTACAAGTGGGCGTACAAGATGTCCCCGCTGGTGCCGTCCGAGCTGGTCGCGGACTGCTTCGAGCTGGCCCGGGACATCCGCACGCTGGACATGCGGGCCAGCCCGTACGACCTGTCCGGCCTCGGCTACCCGCCGGTCCGCGTGGAGACCGTCGACGGCAGGCACGAGTACGTCCAGGCCCAGCGGTCCTTCGCGGAACGCGCCGAACCCCTGCGAGCGCGCCTGATCGCGGAGTGCGAACGACTCCTGCCGGCGTAGCGCCGTCGCGATCGGGCTCCGGTCCGGGCTGCGACGGGTGGCCGGCGTCTAGGCGGTGCGGGACCGCAACCCGTCGAGGAGCAGCGCGACCACGGCCTCCAGATCGTCGTCGAGGCCGGGTTCGCTCCACTCGCTGCGGTGCGACGGATGGTGGAAGCGAGCGGTGGCCTGCAACAGCGCCCGCCCGGCCACCGCCGCGTCGGGCACGGCGAAGTCACCGGCCGCCACCCCGTCCGCGACGATCATGCTGAGCTGACCGGCGAGCACCTCCAGGTGGTTCGCGACCGCGCCCTCGGAGAGTGTGGCGAGCTGGTGGAAGTTGTCGAACAGCTCCGGGTCCTCCCGGGCCATCCGCCGTTTGGTGCCGCTCAGCTCGGCCAGCCACCGACGCAGCCGCTGCGGGGCTGCTTCGGGGCTGGTGGCCACCTCGATCAGCGGTGTGGAGACCCGGGCCAGCCAGCGTTCGGCCACCGCCTCGCGGAGCGCGGCCTTGCTGGCGAAGTGCCGGTAGACGCTGCCGTGGCTGACGCCCAACGCGCGGGCGACGTCCAGGACGGTGGCCTTGGCCGGCCCGTACCGGCGCAGCACCTCCTCGGCGGTGTCGAGGATGCGGTCGGCGGTCAGCGCGGTGGCGTCGCTCATGAGCCCAGCCTCCCTGACCGCCGGGACGGCCGTGGCACGACCCCCGGCCGGTGGTCGTGCCCCGGCCGGGCGGTCATGCGCGCTCGCTGTCCAGGTGCGCCATGTGCGCCTCGTCGTACCGGGTGCCGGCAGCCGCACCGACGGGGACGGCGGCCTCGATGGCGGCCAGGTCCGCCTCGGTCAGGGTGACCGTCGAGGCGCCCAGCGCCTCGGTGAGCCGCTCCCGGGTGCGGGCGCCGATCAGCGGCACGATGGTCGCGCCGCGGGAGAGCACCCAGGCGATGGCGATCTGTGCCACGGTGACGCCGCGCGCCTCGGCGATGGCGCGCAGCGCGTCCACCAGGGCGAGGTTGCGGTCCAGGTTCGCGCCGGCGAACCGGGGCAGGTGGCTGCGGAAGTCGGTGCCCGCGGTCTGCCGACCGGGCGTCCAGTGGCCGCTGATCAGGCCGCGGGAGAGCACCCCGTACGCGGTGATCCCGACGCCCAGCTCGCGGGCCGTCGGCAGGATCTCGGCCTCCGGGTCGCGGGAGATCAGCGAGTATTCGATCTGGAGGTCGCTGATCGGGTGCACCGCGTGTGCCCGGCGCAGCGTCTCCGCGTTCACCTCGGACAGGCCGATGTGCCGGACGTGACCGGCCTTGACCAGCTCGGCCAGGGTGCCCACCACCTCCTCCACCGGGACGTCCGGGGTGATGCGGGCGGGGCGGTAGATGTCGACGTGGTCGGTGCCGAGCCGACGCAGGGTGTACGCCAGGAAGTTCTTGATCGCGACGGGTCGGACGTCGTTGCCGTTCCACCCGCCGTCGACGTCGCGCAGCGCGCCGAACTTGACGCTGATCAGGGCCCGGTCCCGGTCCCGGCCGCGGAGCGCGTCGCGCAGCAGCAGCTCGTTGTGGCCCATGCCGTAGAAGTCGCCGGTGTCCAGCAGGGTGATGCCGGCGTCCAGGGCGGCGTGGATGGTGGCGATGCTCTCGGCCTCGTCGGCGGCGCCGTAGAGGTCGGACATGCCCATCAGGCCGAGCCCGAGCGCGGAGACGGCGGGACCGGTCGTGCCGAGGGTGCGGATGTCCATGGGTCTTCCTCTCACATGGGGTGACCCACTCACCGTACATCCTTCGGCTGACAGATTCCAGATTCTGTCATCGGTGAGATGGCGGTCTCCCCGCCCGAGCACGGATTGAGCTACTCGCCGTCGACGCGACGGTCGCGCTTGCGCTGGGACTGGCGCTTCTTCTGGGCCAGCCGGCGCTCCTTCGCGCCCCGCGACGGGCGGGTGGCCCGACGAGGCGGCGGTGGCGGCGCGGCGGCCTCCCGCAACAGCGCGGCCATCCGCTCCCGGGCCGCCTCCCGGTTGGCCAGCTGCGCCCGGTGCTCGCTGGCGGCGATCGTCAACACACCGTCCACCAGACGGTTCGCCAGTCGGGCCAGCGCCCGTGACCGGACCGACTCCGGCACGGCCGGAGAGTTGGCGAGGTCGTAGCTCAGCTCGACCCGGGAGTCGGCGGTGTTCACACCCTGCCCACCCGGCCCGGACGAGCGGGAGAAACGCTCCCGCAGCTCGCCGGCGGGGACGACCCACCGGTCGGTCACCCGCAGTCCGTCGTCCACGCCCCGAGGCTAACGCCCCACGACCCGCCGGAGGTCAGCGGTGCGCAGACTCACTCTGCGTCGTCGACGGGCTGGGCGCCGGGCCGGCGGTCTCGTCGTCGGCGCCCACCGCGGCGTACGCCACAGCACCGAAGAGCAGCAGCCCGATCACCGCCGCCTTCACGGCGACGCCACGGATCAGCAACCAGGCGCCACGGCGTGCCGTGGGCACCGTCTTCTTCACCGTCTGGTAATCGGCCCACCCGCGTCGCGCCCGGGCGTACGCCGACCCCACCGCACATCCGATGACCAGGCCCACCAGCAGGAGGACCGCAAGAAGGGGACTCTCCACCTCCGCCAGTATTCACACCGAGCGTAATATTTCCATGGCCCGATACCGCCGGGCCGGATATCCGACAGTCGCGCCCGCCCCATCGGGCGTCCGGGCAGCTCAGCCGCCCTTGCCGATGATCGTGTCGGCGGTCTGCTGCACCTGCTCGATGGGAATGGCGAAACCGATGCCGATCGAGCCGTTGCCGTCGATCGTGGCGATCGCGGTGTTCACCCCGACCACCTCACCGCGCGCGTTCACCAACGGGCCGCCCGAGTTGCCGGGGTTGATGGACGCGTCGGTCTGCACGGCGCTGTGCCGGTTGTTGCCCAGCCGCACCTCGCGGTCCAACGCGCTGACGATGCCGGCGGTGACCGT
Organism: Micromonospora sp. WMMD710; assembly: GCF_029626045.1. Lineage (NCBI taxonomy): Bacteria > Bacillati > Actinomycetota > Actinomycetes > Micromonosporales > Micromonosporaceae > Micromonospora > Micromonospora sp. WMMD710. The sequence continues at coordinate 3,759,028 of NZ_JARUBD010000001.1, forward strand.
CCCGGACAGGCCGAGCGGCGAACCCACCGCCAGCACCGGCTCACCGACGCGGGTGGCGCCCGGCTTGGCCAGCGGCAGCGGGCTGAGCCCGGCCGACGGTGGCACCTTCAGCACCGCCAGGTCGCTGCGCGGTTCCCGGCCGACGACCTGGGCGGCGAACCGACGGCCGTCGGGCAGCTCCACCGTCACCGGCCCGCCACCGCCCTTGGCCAGGATGTGGTCGTTGGTGATGAGGTGTTGCTGGTCGTCCACGGCGAACCCGGAACCCGTGGCGGAGGCGCCGTTCCCACCGCCGGCGAGCACCGACACCACGCCGGGCACGGTCCGCTCGGCGGCGGTGACCAGTTCCGCCGGCACCGGTGCCGCGGATGCGGCGGCCGGGCCAGCGCCGCCGTCCCGGCCGGCCACCACGCCACCGGCCACGGCACCCGACACGGCGGACAGCGCCACCACCGCCAGCGCGGCGAGGAGTCGGCGTGGTCGCCGCCCGCCCGGATCCCGACCGGCCCCGGGCGCGTCCCACCACCCGCGCCCGTCCGGGTCGAGTTCCGGCGAGATGAACCAGGGACCGCGCGGTTCGCCCAGTCCGGTCTGCACTGCCATGCGTACTCCTCACGGTCGACGTCGGTTGAGCGCGGCGGTCAGGGCAGTCGGGAGAACCAACGCATCGAGCCGGCGGCGGCACCCATCGCGAACACCAGTCCGAGGCCGATGAACCGCGCCGACACGTCCTGCCGTTCGGTGCGGTAGCCGACCGAACTGCCGATGTCGTCGTAGACGGCGCGCAGTTCGTCGGTGGTGCTGGCCTCGTGGAACATCCCGCCGGTCTCGTCGGCGACCGCCCTGAGGGTCTGCCCGTCGACCGGCACCTGGATCGGCCGCCCGCCCCGGTCCACGAACCCGGACGGGGTGCCGAAGGAGATCGCGTGCACCGGCACCTTCGCCGCCACCGCGTCCGCGGCCGCCTCCATCGGGTCCATCCCGGACGTGTTGGCCCCGTCGGAGAGCAGGATGATCCGGGCCGGCGGCGGCTCCTTCGCCGCCTGGCTGTCCAACCCCTTGACTGCGCCCAGCGAGGTGTTGATGGCCTCGCCGATCGCGGTGCCCTGCACCCCGGTGACCCCTTCGGCGAGCCGGTCGATCCCCTCGTCCAAGGCGTCCCGGTCGGTCCCCGGGGGCACCAGGACCGCGGCGCTGCCGGCGAACGCGACAAGGCCCACGTTGAACTCGTCGGGCAGCCCCTCGACGAAGCGGCGGGCCGCCTGCTTGGCCGCGGCCAGCCGGTCCGGATCCACATCGGTGGCGAGCATGGAGGTGGACACGTCGACGGCCACCATCACGGTGGCACGTTCCCGGGGCACCCGGACCTCGGCGGTGGGCCGGGCGAAGCCGACCACGAGAAGGGCCAGCATGGCCAGGAACAGGCCGGCCGGGACGTGCCGGCGCCAGGCCGGTCGCTGCGGCGCCACCCGGTCCAGCAGCCGCAGGTTGGTGAAGCGGACCGCGTAGCGGCCGCGTCGCCGCTGCACGACCAGGTACGCGACGACCAGGGCGAGAACCCCGAGGAGCAGCCAGAGACGCAGCGGCGACTGCCAGATCACGCGGCACCTCCCCGGGCCGCCCCGGCGGGCGCGGCGGCCATCCGGCGCTGGGCGTGCACGTGCCGGACGATGTCCGCGCTCCAGTCCCGGTCGGTGCGCAACGCCAGGTGGCCGGCCCCGCTGCGACGCAGCGCCTGGTGCACCTGGTCGCGTTGGGCGACGGCCGCCTCCGCGTACCGTTCCCGCAGCCCACGGTCCGATGTGCACACCTCGCGGTGCCGGCCGGTCTCCGGGTCGACCAGCGTGATGATGCCGACGTCCGGCAGCTCCAACTCGCGCGGGTCGGTCACCTCGATCGCCAGCACCTGGTGCCGCACGGCGAGCCGGCGCAGGGTCCGCTCCCACGGAGGCGGCTGGCCCGGGTCGTCGGGCAGACCGTCGAGGAAATCGGAGACCACCACGACCAGCCCCCGCCGGTTGGCGGTCCGGTGCAGCGCGTCGAGCCCGTCCACCAGTTCCGGCTGCGCCGACGGCCCGCGCCCCGACCGGTCGGCGGGCGCGGTGGCACGCGGGGCCGCCAGCAACGCGCGCAGCAGGCCCAGCAGATGGGTACGCCCGCTGCGCGCCGGAAATCGGCGTACCCCGTCGGCGCTCAACACCTGCGCGCCGAGGCGGTTGCCGACACCGGCCGTCAGGAAACCGATCGCCGCGACCGCGGCCACGGCCAGTTCGCGCTTGTCCAGCTCGGCGGTGCCGAACTCCATGCTGGCGCTGGCGTCGACCAGCAGCCAGGTGGTCAGTTCCCGGTCGGCGTCGACCTGCCGGACGTGCGGCACCGCGGTCCGGGCGGTCACCGCCCAGTCCATCCGGCGAACCTCGTCCTCGCCGGGCCGGTACTCCCGGCTGCCGGCCGGTTCGCTGCCCGGGCCGGGTAGCAGGCCGCGGTACTGGCCGTGCAGGAGGCCGTTCAGCCGGCGGGTGACGGTCAACTCCAGGCGACGCAGCCGCTGATCCGGTGCCAGCTCGACCAGTCCGGGGTCGGCCGGCACGCCGACACTCGCGCGTCTCATGCCGTCGCCAGGTCGGGGGTCTGCTGCGGGTGTCCGTTCGCCAGCCGGGGAGGTGGCACCGCCTCGACGAGTCGCCGGACCACGCTCTCGGCCGACACTCCGTCGGCCACCGCGTCGAAGGAGAGCACCAGCCGGTGGGCGAGCACGTCGACGGCCAGTTCGCGGATGTCCTCGGGCAGCACGTACTCCCGCCCGCGCAACAGCGCCTGGGCCCGGGCGGCCGCGACCAGGCCGAGGGTGGCCCGCGGGCTGGCACCGTACGCGAGCATCGGCGCGATCTCCGCCAGTCCGAACCGGCCCGGGTCACGCGTGGCGAGGATGAGCCGGACCACGTACTCGGCCAGGGCGTGGTGGACGAAGATCCGTTCCGCTCGGGCCTGCAGGTCGAGCAGCCGTTGCGCGTCGAGCACTCGGCGCGGGGTCGGCCGATCGGTGCTCATCCGGTAGAGGATCGCCAGCTCGTCGGCGTCACTGGGGTAGTCGACTACCACCTTCATGAGGAACCGGTCGCGTTGCGCCTCGGGGAGTTGGTAGACCCCCTCGGATTCGATCGGGTTCTGGGTGGCCAGCACCAGGAACGGCGCCGGGACCGGCCAGCTGCGCCCGCCGATCGAGACCTGCCGCTCGGCCATGGCCTCCAGCAACGCCGACTGGACCTTGGCCGGGGCACGGTTGATCTCGTCGGCCAGTACCAGGTTGGCCATGATCGGGCCCAGCTCGATGTCGAAGGTCTCCTTCGAGGCCCGGTAGATCCGGGTGCCGACGATGTCCGAGGGCACCAGGTCCGACGTGAACTGGATCCGGGAGAAGGTGCCGCCGACCACGGTGGCCAGGGTCTGCGCGGCGAGCGTCTTGGCCACGCCGGGCACCCCCTCCAGGAGGCAGTGCCCATTGGCGACCAGTGCGGTGAGCAGGCGTTCGACGAGCCGATCCTGCCCGACGATCACGCGTTTGACCTCGAAGAGGGTCTGTTCCAGCTCGACGCCGGTCGGTTCCTGATCGACCGGGCTGGGCATGCTGGCCAGGGTGTCCGAGATGTCCGTCACGGTGCTTGCTTCCCGTGGCGGGGGGCCGGCAAACGTCGGATTGTGAGCGCCGGACGGGTCCGTCGCGGGCCGGACGGGGATGCACCGCCCGGACGGGGGACGACCGGCACGAGCCGGTCAGCAGGGACACGACGGACACGAGTCGGTCAAGGACCGGCGGGCCAACCAGGCACGAGTCGGTCGACGACCCGGCGGGCCGACCAGGCACGAGTCGGTCGACGACCCGGCGGGCCGACCAGGCGCTAGCCGGTCGACGACCCGGCGGGTCGGCCTCGGCCTACGGTGAGCGGGCACGGGTGCGGCCCCCGCGTACGAGACGCGGGGGCCGGGCCCTACTCCGTCAGGGAGTGTGGGTGAGCAGGGTGAAGCCCAGGTCGGCCGGGGTGCCGGACGAGTTGCGGGTCTGGATGAAGACCGCGTTGGGCGTGCTCAGCCGCGGGGCGACCGAGACCTCTCCGGCCGGCGGGATGCAGCAGGAGTCGGAGCGGGAGATGGTCGCCAGGAAGGCGCCGGCCGACACGGTGTAGCCGAACTGCACCTCGTACTGTCCGGGGCCGTACTTGAGCACGGTGCCGGTGCCGCGGGCCTTGGTGCCGTTGGAGTTGACGACCGTGTAGACGGTGGTGGCGACCAGGGTGGTGGCCCCACCGGCCTTCAGCGCGGCCTGCGCCTTACGCGCCGACTCGGCCGTCACCGGCGGCTGGTTGTCTACGCGCTTCGCCGTCGGCTGGACAGCCTGCTGCGGCGCCTTAGCCGAGGGCTGGGCAACAGCGATCCCGCCCCCGGCTAGGGTCAGCGCCAGGACGGCGAACGTGACCGCCGCCGCCTTACGTCGGAAGGATGTGTTCATGACAGGTCCCCCTTGTGTGACCGTGCGAATTCGGCCGACCCGCGGGGCGGGACGGATGATTGCCTGAAAATAGGTTTACGACGGATAAAGGAAGTGGATTCCTCGACGATCCACATCCCACCTGAGCTGGGGTTACTACTCAGAGTTGCGTCGTTTAGACCAGATGGAACGTAGCACCATAAAAAGCCGAGCGTCAATAGTTGATCACACTTTAGTGAGCTGTCGGTCAGCCGTCAGTTAATTGTGAAAGGTGAGCGCATCACCATTCATGAAATGCGTCGACCGCTCCCACTAGGCTGACCGCCATGATCGTCGACACCTCGACCGCGCCGCTCCGACGCCCCCGCCGGCGGGTCGGCACCGTCCTCAGCTGGTTGGCGGTCGGACCGGTGGCCGCCTGGGCCGCGATCCGGATCGCCGGCCTCGACCGGGGGCCGCTGGTGCAGGCACTCGCCTTCACCCCGTACGTCGCGGGATGGAGCGTGCTGACCCTCGCCCTCGCGGTCGCCCTGCGGCGCTGGTGGTCGGCGGCGGTCGCGGCACTGGCCGCCGTGGCGCTGCTCGGCGTGGTCGCGCCCCGGGCGCTGGCCGCCCCGCAACCGGCGGCGACCGGCCCCACCGTCCGACTGCTCACCGCCAACCTGCTCGCCGGCGCCGGGGACGCCCGGACCCTCGTCGACCTGGTCCGCACACACCACGTCGACGTGCTCACCGTGCAGGAGTTCACCCCGGACGCGCAGGCCGCCCTGGACCGGCTCGGCCTCGACCGACTACTTCCCCACCGGCAGCTCAACCCCCAGGACGGCACCCCCGGGTCGGGGCTCTACGCACGCTGGCCGATCAGCGGTGCCGGCATCCGGCACAACCGTGGCGGCTGGGGCTTCAGCCAGGCGTACGGCACGCTGGCCGTCCCCGGCGCACCTCCGGTGCGCGTCGAGTCGGCCCACCCCTCGGCGCCGTACGCAGTGGATCAGGTCGACGCCTGGCGGGCCGACCTGACCGCCCAGCCACCGGCCACCCCGGATGGTGAACTGCGAATCCTCGCCGGGGACTTCAACTCCACTCTCGACCACAGTCCGCTGCGCGCCCTGCTGCGCACCGGCTACGTCGACGCCGCCGACGCCACCGGTGAGGGACTGACCGGCACCTGGGGCCCGTACGACGGCGATCTCATCCCCCCGGTCACGATCGACCACGTGCTTGTCGACCGCCGCATCGCCGTCCGCGCGCTCAGCGTGCACACCCTCCCCAACAGCGACCACCGCCCAGTCCTCACCACCCTCACTCTCCCCACCCCTCGCGATCTTGCACTTCCTGCCCCGAGGTAAGGCGCATAAGCCGTGAATCAACGACAGAAGGTGCAAGATCGCGAAGGCTGTCAGACACGGGTGGGGGCTAGGCCGTAGGTCAGGGCGTCCACCAGGGCGTGCCAGCTTGCCTCCACCACGTTGGGGTGGACGCCTACCGTGGTCCAGTCGCGGCCGGTGCCGTTGGCCGTTTCCAGCAGGACCCGGGTGACCGCGCCGGTGCCGTGGTTGCCCTCCAGGATGCGCACCTTGTAGTCGGCCAGCTCGAAGTCACGCAACTGTGGATAGTGCCGGGCCAGCCCCACCCGCAGCGCCTCGTCCAGGGCGTTGACCGGGCCGTTGCCCTCGGCGGTGGCGATCACGCGTTCGCCGCGTACGCGGATCTTCACGGTCGCCTCGGAGACCACGGCCCCGTCCTCGCGGTGTTCGACGAGCACCCGGTACGACTCCAGGGTGAAGGGTCGGGCCGGGCCGCCCTCCGGCAGTTCGGAGCGGACGAGCAGCTCGAACGAGGCGTCGGCGGCCTCGAAGGACCAGCCATCGGCCTCCAGTTCCTTGATCCGCTTGGTGACCCGGGTCAGCGCCTCCGGACGGCCGGCCAGGTCCAGGCCGAGCTCACGGCTCTTGAGCTCGACGCTGGCCCGGCCGGCCATCTCGGTTACCAGGATCCGCATATCGTTGCCCACCACCGACGGGTCCACGTGGTTGTAGAGCAACGGGTCGACCTTGATCGCGCTCGCGTGCAGCCCCGCCTTGTGAGCGAATGCTGCGGCCCCGGCGTACGCCTGGTGGGTGTCGGGGGCGATGTTGGCGATCTCGGCGATGGCGTGCGAGACCCGCACCATCTGTTCCAGGCAGCCGTCCGGTAGGACGGGCATACCCAGCTTGAGTTGGAGGTTGGCGACGACGGCGAAGATGTCGGCGTTGCCGGGGCGTTCGCCGTACCCGTTGGCGGTGCCCTGGACGTGGCGGACGCCCGCTTCGACGGCGGCGATCGTGTTGGCCACGGCGCAGGCGGTGTCGTTCTGGGCGTGCATGCCGAACAGCTCGGGGTCGACCCCGAGCCGGTTGGTCAGGTCGAGGATCACGGCGGTCACCTGGGACGGCAGCATGCCGCCGTTGGTGTCGCAGAGCACCATGCGTTCGGCGCCGGCGGCCAGCGCGGTCTGCACCACGGAGGCCCCGTACGCGGGGTCGTGCCGGTAGCCGTCGAAGAAGTGTTCGCCGTCGACGAAGACCCGACGGCCCTCGCGGACGAGGTGGGTGACGGTGTCGTGGATCATCGCGAGGTTCTCCGCGCCGGAGGTGCGCAGCGCACGCTCAACGTGCCGGATGTCGGCCTTGGCGACCAGGGCGATCGCCGGGGTCTGCGCGTCCAGGAGGCCGCGCACCTGGGGATCGTCGGCGACGGCGACACCGGCCTTGCGGGTGGCGCCGAACGCGACGAGTACGGCGTGCCGCAGGCTCAGCTCGGTGTGTGCCCGGCGGAAGAACTCGGTGTCCTTGGGCACCGCCCCCGGCCAGCCGCCCTCGATGAAGCCGACGCCGAACTCGTCGAGCAGCCGGGCCACCGCCAGCTTGTCGACCACCGAGTAGGTGAGCCCCTCGCGCTGGGCGCCGTCACGCAACGTCGTGTCGTAGACCTGGAACGTCATCAGGATCCTTTCTCGGAGCAACAAAAAGACCCCCCGCGGATGCGGGAGGTCTGCGCGCTCGGCCGAGGGGAGGGCCGGCGCGCTAGGTCGCAATAATCAGGGCGGTGCTGGTCATGCCGTTACTCTGCCACCCCTCTCCCGGTTTTGGGAGAAACTATCCACATCGCGGGACGCTGGCTGAGGATTCGTTCATTCAGAACCATCGCTCGTGATCGGCTTCACAAGCCATCAGGCCGCGCACCGGCAGGAGCAGCCATGCGGCAGCATCTGGAACGGATCCAAGGATGGCCACCGCGCCATCCGCAAGGAGGACGTGTGCTCACCGTCAGTGACCGCTTACCTGAGCACGAACTCTTCGCCGGCGTATCGCGGGGCGCCAACAACGCGTCCGAGACGATCAACCACACGTCCCACGAGGGCACGTGGCGGCCGGTCTCCGTCGGGCCGGTGGAGCGCGCCTCCATCAGCCCGGCGGAGGCCGTCGACCGGGACGCACAGCTCCTCGGCAGCGGGGTCTGAACCATGGGCCTCGACGCGATCAGGGCGGCCCTTCCGGAGTACGCCCGGGACATCCGACTCAACCTCGACTCCACCATCGGCACCTCGGCGCTGAGCCCGGTGCAGGCGTGGGGCACGGCGCTGGCCTGCGCGGTCGCCGCCCGCAACCCGGTGGTGCTCCGCGAGATCGCCGCCGAGGCGCTCGGTCACCTCGGACCGGAGGGCGTCGAGGCCGCCAAGGGCGCCGCCGCCATCATGGCGATGAACAACATCTACTACCGGGCCACGCACCTCATCGGCGACGACCAGTACGCCTCGATGCCGGCCCGACTGCGGATGCAGATCACCGCGAGGCCGGGCGTGGACAAGGGCGACTTCAAGCTGTGGTGCCTCGCCGTGTCGGCGATCAACGGCTGCGGGATCTGCATCGAGACGCACGAGAAGAGGCTGCGTGCCACCGGCTGCACCCCGGAGCAGATCCACGAGGCGCTGCGGATCTCCGCCGTCGTGCACGCGGCGGCCGTCACGCTGGACGCCGAGGCCGCGCTGACCTGAGGCGCGCGTACGCCCGTCGCCGCTTCCGGGCCCCGACCGCCGCCTCAGGCGACGCGCTGCTCGCGATTCTCTGGATGTGGCGGCTCCGTTTTGGGCGTCATGCGCATGCCCAGCGTCGTACCGGTACGGATCAGTCCGATCGATCAGTCGCCCGGATCACGCGTACCTCCTGAACTCCGAGCAGCCCGGTGAGGAGGACTCGCCCCTCTCGCTGGGTCGGATCGACGGTAAAACCTCCGTCGCGGAGCAGGCCGAGCAGCATCTCGGCCAGCGGCATCACCATGTGCCGGCCCCAGCACCGCTCTGACACGTGGCCGAAGGGTAGGTAGCCGGGGGTGTTCTCCGGGTCCAGGTCGTTCCACCGTTCCGGGCGGAACTCGTCAGGCGCATCCCAATTTTCTGGGTCGCGATGGCTGACGAGTGGAAGCACGAGGACGTCGTCGCCTTCGCCGATACGTGAATCGATGATCGGATACTCCGGAGAGGCGTTGCGCAGCATGTTCCACGAGGGCGGGAGCAGCCGCATCGATTCCCACAGGATGTTCCGGTTGGAGACGTCCGGTCGGAACGGCGCGCCGAGCCAGAGTGCGTTGGCGACCAGGGTGGAAATTGTGAAGCACACCGGCGCGGCGGTTCGGCGGTACATGCCCATGGCGAACCGACGTTCCCGATAACCCGCAGCTTCGGCGGTCACGCTCGCCAGGTTGCCGATCGGTTCGGCGGCCTGCGGCCATCCGGGCAGCGCGGCGCCTACCGCGATGACCGCCGAGGTCAGTTTGGGGGTCAGCTCAAGCGCTCGGTTCATGAGGAGCTGAAATCGGACGGGGTCAGCGCCGAGGATCAGGTCGCGCAGGTACACGTGCCCCACGTGCGGCCAATTTCCCGAGAGGTCGACGTCCGTGGGTGCGTCATTTTTGAGCGCGACGCGTACGTCGCGGCCCACGGCCTGCATCATCGTGGCAGCCAGATTGCGGGTGATGGACCTGCCGAGCAGTGGCTTGAAGGTGGGACGTTCGACCTCCGTGGCTGGGCGGGCGCCGAGGATCCGGTCCATAAGATCAGGACCGGCGACTCCCACCGTGTCCGGCTCCAGACGAAAGACGTCTTCGCCACGATGGTCGTCAAGGAGCGCTTGGAGCCGCGGGGCGAAGGTGGTGCTCCGGCCAGATGGTCCAGCACTGGTGATGCTACGCATTGCTCCTCCACAAAGCCCCGGCCCGTGCCCTGTCACAGGGCACGGGCCGGGTTGGGGCGTCTAGTACCAGAGGTACCAGGCGTGGGCCTTGAGGCTCTTCTTTGCCGCGAGGCGACTCTTGAGAGTGAACAGCGCCTTCATGCTGCGTGATCCTTCCTTTTGGCGACTATCCCGATCGCTGATGTCGCGACCGAGGTCCACAAAAAAGACTGGATCATGGCCAAACCAGTTGGGTAGCAGAAAGGTTACAATGCGGCAAAACGCCACCTCCTCGCTGGACGTCGACGGGGGCGACGGCGGCGACGGCGGGCGCTTTTGACCTTCCGGCCGTTACCGTGTCAGCGTGGACGCCATCGACGACAACCGACACATCCCGCTGCCCGCGACCTTCAACTTCCGCGACGTCGGTGGCTATGTCGGCCACGAGGGCCGCACCGTACGCCGGGGCCGGCTCTACCGGTCCGACTCCCTCCACCGCCTCGACGAGCAGGACCGCGACGCGTTCGCCGCGATCGGCATCCGCACCGTCATCGACCTGCGCCGCCCCACCGAGGTGCAACGCGACGGTCGGGTGCCGGCGTACCAGGGGCTGGTCTACCGGCACATCCACCCGGAGCACACGGACTGGGCCGAGACGCCGCACGAGGAGGGCGCCAGCCTGGCCCGCTACCTTGCGGACCGGTACGCCGACCTGGCACAGACCGGCACCGCCGGACTGGCCGAGGCGGTCGGGCTGATCGCCGACTCCACGAACGCCCCGGTGGTGGTGCACTGCGTCGCCGGCAAGGACCGCACCGGCATCGTGTGCGCGCTGACCCTCGCCGTGCTGGGCGTCGACGACGCCGACATCACCGCGGACTACGCGCTGAGCAGCGAGGCGTCCGCCCGGTTCAGTGCCTGGCTGGCCGAGACCACGCCCGGCGGGGTGGACGTGCCGGCGCCGTTCCTGGCCTCGCCCGCTGAGGCGATGCAGATCTTCCTGGACGAGCTGCGCGCGGGGCACGGCTCGATCGAGGCGTACCTGCGGCACGCCGGGGTGACCGACGCGCAGCTCGCGGCCCTGCGCGAGCATCTGCTCGACGAGGCTTAGACCGCCGCGCTGACCGGCCCGTCCGTCCGGGACGGGCCGGTCAGCGGCGGACGTCAGAGGACCTGGTGCACCCAGCCGTGCGGGTCGGCGGCCTTGCCCCGCTGGATGTCGACCAGCTGCTGGCGCAGCGACATGGTCACCCGGCCGGGCTCGCCGCCGCCGATGAGGAACTCGCCGTCGGGGAATCGGACGCCGCCGATCGGGGTGATCACGGCGGCGGTGCCGCAGGCGAAGACCTCGCGGAGCCGGCCGCTGGCCGCGTCGGCCTGCCAGTCGGCGAACGTGACCGGCCGCTCCTCGACCCGGTGCCCGGCCTCGCCGGCCAGCGTCATGATCGCGTCGCGGGTGATGCCCGGCAGGATCGTGCCGGTCAGCGGCGGGGTGACCACCGAGTCGTCGTCGTAGACGAAGAAGACGTTCATGCCGCCCAGCTCGTCGACGAAGCGGCGCTCCACCGCGTCCAGGAAGACCACCTGGTCGCAGCCGGCCTCGATGGCCTCGGCCTGAGCGGCGAGGGACGCGGCGTAGTTGCCGCCGCACTTGGCCGCCCCGGTGCCGCCGGGCGCGGCCCGGGTGTAGTCCGGGGAGACCCACACGGTCACCGGCTTGACCCCGCCGGTGAAGTACGCCCCGACCGGCGAGGCGATCACCATGTACAGGTATTCGTTGGCCGGGCGGACGCCGAGGAAGACCTCGCTGGCGAACATGAACGGCCGCAGGTAGAGGCTGCCGTCCTCGCCGGTCGGGATCCACTCCCGGTCGATCTCGATGAGCTTGTGCAGCGAGTCGACGAAGACCTCGGGCGGCAGCGCCGGCATCGCCATCCGCTGCGCCGACGTGACGAACCGGGCGGCGTTGGCGTCCGGCCGGAACATGGTCACGCCCCCCTCGGCGGTCCGGTACGCCTTCAGCCCTTCGAAGATCTCCTGCGCGTAGTGCAGAACCGCGCTGGCCGGGTCCATCGGGATCGGCCCCCGCGCCTCCACCCGGGCGTCGTACCAGCCCTTGCCGTCGGCGTACCGGACGGTGACCATGTGGTCGGTGAACACGCGGCCGAACCCGGGGTTGGCCAGCAGGGCGGCCCGGTCGGCGGCCGATACCGGCGCGGGATTCGGACGGATCTCGAAGTCGAGCTTGTCACCACCGCTCATCGCGCTGACCTCCCTGCGGGACAACGGCATGCGGGATCGCACACCGACATGGCTGTGCCAGAAACTTACCCCGAACGGTCGTTCAGCGGGTAGCGCCGCTCGGGCGGGGCCGGGCCCGGCCGACACCTGGTCGTCGAGGGCCGGGGCGGTCAGGCTACGGCGTGGGCGGCGAGCCGGTCGCCGACCTCGGTGGTGCGCAACGATACGCCCGGCGTCCGGCCGGCCAGCTCGGCGGCGACCGCCGCGTTGACCCGGGCCGCGGCGTCGACGTGCCCGAGCTGCTCCAGCAGCAGCGCGACGGAGAGCACCGCGGCGACCGGGTCGGCGACGCCCTGGCCGGCGATGTCCGGCGCGGAGCCGTGCACCGGCTCGAACATCGAGGGGTACGCCCTCTCGGGGTTGATGCAGCCACTGGCGGCCAGCCCGATACCGCCGGTGACGGCGGCGGCGATGTCGGTGAGGATGTCGCCGAAGAGGTTGTCAGTGACCACCACGTCGTAGCGCTGGGGCTGGGTGACCAGGAACATCGCGGCGGCGTCGACGTGCTGGTACTCGGTGGCGACGTCCGGGTGCTCGGCGGCCACCGCGTCGAAGGTGCGCGCCCACAGCGACCCGGCGTGGGTGAGCACGTTGGTCTTGTGCACCAGCGTGACCTTCCGGCGCTCCCGGCGACCGGCCCGGGCGAACGCGTCGCGGATCACCCGCTCGACGCCGTGCCGGGTGTTCAGGCTCTCCTCGGTGGCGACCTCGGCGGGGGTGTCGCGGTGCAGCGAACCGCCCGCGCCCGCGTAGAGGCCCTCGGTGCCCTCGCGGACCACGACCAGGTCGACCTCGCCCGGCTTGACGTTGCCGAGCGGGCCGGCGACGCCGGGCCAGAGCCGCGACGGGCGCAGGTTGACGTACTGGTCGAAGGCGAACCGGAGCTTGAGCAGCAGTCCGCGCTCCAGCACGCCCGGCGGGACGGTCGGGTCACCGACCGCGCCGAGCAGGATCGCGTCGTGCCCGGCGAGCTCGGCCAGGACCGAGTCGGGCAGCACCTCTCCGGTACGGTGCCAGCGGGCGGCGCCGAGGTCGTACTCGGTGGCCTGCACGCCGGGCAGCACCGCGTCGAGAACCTTGCGGGCCTGCGCGACCACCTCAGGCCCGATGCCGTCTCCGGCCACCACCGCGATCCGCGCCACGCCCGCACTCCCTACGCTTCGACTGCCCGTCCGGCAACGGTACGTCCCTGTCTCGCCTCCCGGTACGATGCTTCCAATATTTGGGAATCCCGGATGCACAGCACCCTCTCAGCCAAGACTCATGGGGCGATCATCTCCGCTGCCTAGGGTGAGGGTCGGCGGGTCACGGGGGCCCGCGAACGGGCGTCGCGACGACGCGGCGCCAACTGCGAGGGGGCAGATGCCGATGCGCATCGACGAGCAGCCGCGGACCCGCTGGCCGGACCCGTCAGCGTTCCGCAACCGTCGACCGGACCTCCGGCTCGGCGGCCGGCGGCACCGGATCGACCCGGCCGGCGCCACCCCGGGCCGGATCGCCGTCCGGCACACCGTACGCACCGGCACCGCCGAGTACACCCTGATCCTCAACGCCCCCGGATGGCTCGGCCACCGGGGCGTCGGCGAGGCTCTGCGGGACAGCGTCGCCGAGTTGCGTGCCATCGACCTCACCTACGGCCCGAACCGACCGGAGAGCCTGGTCTCGCGGCTGCGCCGAGGTGAGATCAGCCCCGACTCGTACCCCCCGCTGGCCGACCTGGTGGACCGCTGCGCCGCGATGCGCGCGGCCACCGACGGATGGTTCGACGCCTGGGCGGTCCCCGGTGGCTTCGATCCGGGTGGACTGCTCGGCGGCTGGGCCGTGGAACGCGCCGCCGAGCGGCTCCGCGCCGCCGGCGTCCACGACTACGCCGTGCTCACCGGCGCCGACCTGGTGGTCCGCGGCCACGCGCCGCACGGCGGACCGTGGCGGGTGGCCGTCCACCACCCGACGGCGCCCGAGCGCGCGCCGCTGGTGCTGGAGATGACCGCCGGCGCGGTCGGCACCTCCGGCGTGACCGGGCGGCAGGGGCACGTGGTGGACCCGCACACCGGCGAGCCGGCCAACCACCTCGTCGCCGCCACCGTCGTCGGGCCTGACCTGACGGTCGCCGACGCCTACGCCACCGCGCTGTACGCGGCCGGCAGCACCGGGCTCACGTGGTTCCGGGGAAACTCCGACTACCGCGCGCTCTTCGCCCACCGGCGCTGAGCCCCACGTCGCCACACGAGCGCCGTCTCCCCGCGGCGCTCCGGCCATGACCGGCGCTCGGGCGGGTCGGGGATCGCGGCCACACCTCGGCCGGCCGGTCGGGCCTTGCGATCGGCCCCCACAGCCTCGGCAACGGCCGTGGGGGCCGGTCAGCGACGAGTGCGCGTGGCTCGCACAATCGAGGGGTGCGGACCGGTCGGGGCCGGACGTCGACCGCGCCACCCGAAGACGGGCCGGCGCCGCGAACTCGGCCAGTGACCGCAGTCGTACGCTAGCGAATCGACGCAACTCGACGCAAGAGTCTCCACAGCGGACCGTCCCGGACGGAGTGTGGCGGATCAGCGATTGGCCTGCGGCGAGGCAGTTTCGACATGGTGAACGCCGGATGGCACGCTGTCCGCCGTGAGTTTCGATCTGAGTGTGTGGGCCCTGGAGGACGGGGCGACGCCCGAGGACGTGCGGGCAGCGGTCGAGGGTTGCCGGCAGGGGCGGCACGTGGACCGTTACCCGGACCCGCGCGTGGTCGCCTTCTACCGGGCGATCACCGCCTCCTACCCGGACCGGCACCCCGGCCAGGACAGCCCGTGGGCCGTGGCACCACTGCACGCCGCCCACGACCACGTCGAGCTGAACCTGCATCCGACCTGTGCGGACCAGGTGCTGCTGGACATCGAGCGGCTGGCCGGCGAACACGGGCTGATGCTCTTCGACCCGCAGGACGGCTCGGTCTACCCGCCGCCGGCCCGGATGCCCGGCTGAGCGTACCCGGGCGGCGGGACACCCCCCCCCGGGTACGACAAGGGGCCCAGCGGATCGCCGGGCCCCCCGTGGTGCTGCCGTGTGACTACTCGTCGCGCAGGTCCGCCGCGCTGGCCGCCGTCGCGCCGATCGACTCGGCGGCGGAGGTGAGCAGGTCGGCGCCGAGCGCCTGGTCGACGGTCAGCGTCATCAGCGTCTCACCGCCCGCCTCGCGCCGGGCCACCTGCATGGCGGCGATGTTGATGCCCGACTCGCCGAGCAGGGTGCCGACGGTGCCGACGACGCCCGGCCGGTCGGCGTAGCGGAGGAAGAGCAGGATGCCCTCCGCGCCGATCTCCACGTCGAAGCCGTCCACCTCGGTCAGCTTGAGCACGTCGCGGGCACCCGAGTGGGTGACCGTGCCGGAGACGCTGACCGTCCGGCCGTCCGGCAGCGCGCCGCGCACCGTGACCAGGGTGGGCTGCTCCGCCGTCTCGGCGAGGCTGGCCAGGGCAACCTCGACGCCACGCTCGGCGGCCAGGTGCGGCGCGTTGACGTAGGTGACCTGCTCCTCGACCACCGAGCTGAACAGGCCCTTCGTCGCGGCGAGCTTGAGCACCGACACGTCGTGCGCGACGATCTCACCGCGGACCTCGACCGTGACGCTCGCGGCGACGCCGCCGGCGACGGCGGTGAACGCCCGACCGAGCTTCTCGGCCAGCGGCAGCAGCGGGCGTACGTCCTCGGCGACGACACCGCCGGCCTGCACGTTTACCGCGTCCGGAACGAACTCGCCCTGCAGCGCGAGCTTGACGCTCTTCGCCACGGCGAGACCGGCCTTGTCCTGCGCCTCATTGGTGGAGGCACCCAGGTGCGGGGTGGCCACCACGTTGTCGAAGGCGAACAGCGGCGAGGACGTGCAGGGCTCCTTGCTGTACACGTCCACGCCCGCGCCGGCGACCCGGCCCTCGGCGATGGCGTTGGCGAGCGCCTGCTCGTCGACGAGGCCACCGCGGGCGGCGTTGACGATGCGCACGCCCGGCTTGACGATCGCCAGTTCCTTCTCACCGATCAGGCCCACCGTCTCGGGGGTCTTCGGCAGGTGGATGGAGATGAAGTCGCTCTCCCGCAGCAGCTCCTCCAGCCCGACGAGACGGACGCCGAGCTGCGCGGCCCGCGCCGGCTGGATGTACGGGTCGTACGCGATCAGCCGGGTGCCGAACGCGGCGATGCGGGACGCGAAGAGCACGCCGATGCGGCCGAGCCCGACCACACCGACGGTCTTGCCCTGCACCTCGACGCCCGTGTACTTGGACCGCTTCCACTCCCCCGCCTTGAGCGCGGCGCTGGCGCTCGCGGTGTTGCGGGCCACGGCGAGCAGCAGCGCGACGGCCTGCTCGGCGGCGGAGACGATGTTCGAGGTGGGTGCGTTGACGACCATGACGCCACGGGCGGTGGCGGCCGGCACCTCGACGTTGTCCAGCCCGACGCCCGCGCGGGCGACCACCTTGAGCCGCGGCGCGGCGGCGATCGCCTCGGCGTCGATCTGGGTCGCGCTGCGCACGATGACGGCGTCGGCCTCGGAGAGCGCCGAGAGCAGGGCCGGACGGTCGGTGCCGTCGACGTGACGGACGTCGAAGTCGTGGGCGAGCACCTCGATGGCGGCGGGGGCGAGTTCTTCGGCGATCAGTACGACAGGATTCATCGGTCCTCGTAGAGGTCGTGTTTGCGATCGGCTCGGGCGGTGAGGCGCCGCACTGCGCCCTGCGCTGGTCCGTGCCGTGGCCGTCAGGTGCCGGCTCTGCGCACCTACCCGCGATCGTAGGGGCCTCGTTGGCCGGCATGTTCGGGTCTGCGGGGTGAGGGCTCTCACACGCCCGGTCGAGCGACGGACATCGGCCGTTCACCAGACCGACATGGTTGCCCGCGCACGCCACGACCGGGGGCACCCGCCCGGCGGGAGGAGCCCCCCGTGCCGTTCGTCGTGCGCCGCACGCTGCTCGAACGGCTGACCGGCGTCGATCTCGCGCGGATCGGTCCGACGCCGCCGAGGCGTTGGTCACCCGGTCCCACCAGGTGAGCATCCGGCGGTCGCGTGCTGCGCCGGATCCGGCGCGGCAGCACGACGGCCGACGGCCGGCGACCCGCGCCGGGGAGAGCGCTGGGTCGCCGGCCGTCGGTGGACCGTTGGTTCGGTGGGACGGGTCAGGCGGTCTCGGTGATCGGGCGGTCGACCCAGCTCATCATGCCGCGCAGCTTGCGACCGGTCTCCTCGATCGGGTGCGCCGCACCCTCGGCCTGCCACTTGGTGAAGTTGGGCCGGCCCGCCTCGTCCTCGGCGACCCACTCGCGGGCGAACTCGCCGGACTGGATCTCACCGAGGATCTTGCGCATCTCCTCCTTGACCCGGGCGTCGATGATGCGCGGGCCGCGGGAGAGGTCGCCGTACTCGGCGGTGTCGGAGATGCTGTACCGCATCTTCGCGATGCCGCCCTCGTACATGAGGTCGACGATCAGCTTCAGCTCGTGCAGGCACTCGAAGTAGGCCACCTCGGGGGCGTAGCCCGCCTCGGTGAGCACCTCGAAACCGGTCTGCACCAGGGCGGTTGCGCCGCCGGCGAGCACCGCCTGCTCACCGAAGAGGTCGGTCTCGGTCTCCTCGGTGAAGGTGGTCCGGATCGCGCCGGCCCGGGTGCCGCCGATCCCCTTGGCGTACGCCAGGGCGAGCGCGAACGCGGTGCCGCTGGCGTCCTGCTCGACGGCGACCAGGACCGGCACGCCCTTGCCGTCGGCGTACTGGCGGCGGACCAGGTGGCCGGGGCCCTTCGGCGCGACCATCGCCACGTCCACCTCGGCCGGCGGCTTGATCAGCCCGTAACGGATGTTGAAGCCGTGACCGAAGAAGATCGCCTTGCCGGGGGCCAGGTGCGGCTCGATCGACTCGGCGTAGATCTTGCGCTGGGCGGTGTCCGGCGCAAGCACCATGATCACGTCGGCCTCGGCGGACGCCTGCGCCGGCGTGACCACCCGCAGGCCCTGCTCCTCGGCCTTGGCGCGGCTCTTCGAACCCTCCGGCAGACCGATCACCACGTCGACGCCGGAGTCCCGCAGCGACAGCGCGTGGGCGTGGCCCTGGCTGCCGTAACCAATCACCGCGACCTTCTTGGCCTGGATCAGGCCGAGGTCGGCGTCGTCGTCGTAGTACACCTCAACACTCATGGAACTTCCCTTTCGGTACGACGGCCCGGTCGGCCCGTCGTGGTTGGTGCGGATGGGTCGGTTCAGGCGGCCCGCAGCGCGGGACCAGCGGTGATCGAACGCGAGCCGCGCCCGATCGCCACCAGCCCGGACTGGACCATTTCCTTGATGCCGAAGGGCTCGAGGTCACGCAGCAGCGCGTCGAGTTTGTCCGGGGTGCCGGTGGCCTCGATGGTCAGCGTGTCCGGTGCGACGTCGACCACCCGGGCGCGGAACAGGTTGACCGTCTCCAGCACCTGGGCTCGCGCGGACCGGTCGGCGCGGACCTTCACCAGCAGCAACTCCCGGGCCACCGAGACCTGCGGATCCAACTCGACGATCTTGATTACGTTGACCAGCTTGTTGAGCTGCTTGGTGACCTGCTCCAGGGGGGACGACTCCGCGTTGACCACGATGGTGATCCGGGAGACGTCCGGGTTCTCGGTCTCGCCGACGGCGAGGCTGTCGATGTTGAACCCGCGCCGGGAGAACAGGCCGGAGACCCGGGCGAGAACACCGGGCTTGTTCTCCACCAGCACGGACAGGGTGTGCATGGTCATGCGACGGCCTCGCTTCGCTCGGTCATGGCATGACCATGCGCGTCACTGAGCTTGATGATTCGTTCGCGTTGCTCACTCATGGTCAGATGTCATCCTCGTCGAAGACCGGGCGGACGCCGCGGGCGAACATGATCTCGTCGTTGCTGGTGCCGGCGGCGACCATCGGCCAGACCATGGCGTCCTTGCCGACCACGAAGTCGATCACCACGGGGACGTCGTTGATCTCCATGGCGGCAGCGATGGTCTTGTCCACGTCGTCGGCGGTCTCGCAGCGCAGCCCGACGCAGCCCAACGCCTCGGCGAGCTTGAGGAAGTCGGGGATGCGGTGCTTGTGGGTGCCCAACTCGGTGTTGGAGTACCGCTCGTTGTAGAACAGCGTCTGCCACTGCCGGACCATGCCGAGATTGCCGTTGTTGATCACGGCGATCTTGACCGGGATGCCCTCCAGCGCGCAGGTGGCCAACTCCTGGTTGGTCATCTGGAAGCAGCCGTCACCGTCGACCGCCCACACCACCGTGTCCGGCTTGCCGACCTTGGCACCCATCGCCGCCGGCACCGCGTAGCCCATCGTGCCGAGCCCGCCGGAATTCAACCAGGTGTACGGCTTCTCGTAGGAGATAAACTGCGACGCCCACATCTGGTGCTGACCCACACCGGCCACGAAGATCGCGTCCGGGCCGACGATCTCGCCGAGCCGCTTGATCACGTACTGCGGCGACAGGGTGCCGTCGGACGGCTCGTCGTAACCCAGCGGGTAGCGCTCACGCAGGTCGTTCAGCTGGGTCCACCAGCCCCCCAGGTCGGTGCTGCGCCCCGCCGACCGCTCGACCGTCACCGCGGCGATCAGCTCGTCGATGACGTGCTTGGCGTCGCCCACGATCGGCACGTCCGCGTGCCGGTTCTTGCCGATCTCCGCCGGGTCGATGTCGGCGTGCACCACCGTCGCGTCCGGGGCGAACGAGTCCAGCTTGCCGGTGACCCGGTCGTCGAACCGCGCGCCCAGGGCGACGATCAGATCCGCCTTCTGCAGGCCGTACACCGCGGAGACGGTGCCGTGCATGCCCGGCATCCCCAGGTGCTGCTGGTGCGAGTCGGGGAACGCGCCGAGCGCCATCAGCGTGGTGACCACCGGAATGCCGGTCAGCTCGGCCAGCCGGCGCAGCCCGTCGGTGGCGCCGGCCTTGAGCACCCCGCCACCGACGTAGAGCACCGGCCGACGGGCGGCGGCCATCAGCCGGGCCGCCTCCCGGATCTGCTTGCCGTGCGGGTGCAGGGTGGGTCGGTAGCCGGGCAGATCCAGGGTGGGCGGCCAGGAGAAGGTCGTCGGCGCCTGGAGCACGTCCTTGGGGATGTCGACCAGCACCGGACCGGGCCGCCCGGTGCTGGCCAGGTGGAACGCCTCGGCCAGCACCTGCGGGATCTCCTCGGCGGTCTGCACCAGAAAGTTGTGCTTCGTGATCGGCAGGGTGATGCCCTGGATGTCCGCCTCCTGGAAGGCGTCGGTGCCGATCGACGGGCGCGCCACCTGGCCGGTGATCGCCACCATCGGCACCGAATCCATGTACGCGTCGGCGATCGGCGTGACCAGGTTGGTCGCACCCGGCCCGGAGGTGGCCATGCAGACGCCCACCTTGCCGGTGGCCTGCGCGTACCCGGTCGCCGCGTGCCCGGCACCCTGCTCGTGGCGGACCAGGATGTGCCGGACGGTGGAGTCGTAGAGCGGGTCGTACGCCGGCAGGATCGCGCCACCCGGGATGCCGAAGACGACGTCGACGCCGAGCGCCTCGAGGGACCGCACGAGCGAGCCGGCGCCGGAGACCTGAGCCGGAGCGGTGGGGCGTACCGCCGGAGTGGCCGGAATGGCCGCGGCGCGCGTGGTGGCGGGGTCGACGTCGCTGGCCGGCTCGGCGGCCGCGCGGGCCCGCCGGGCGGTGTGGGCGAGGGTCTCGGGCGTGGGTCTCGTCATGGCGGTTCTGGCCTTCGGCTGGAGCGGCTGGGGCTGGTTCAGCGATGCGACTCGGGCGGGCGCCCGTCGCGACAGGTTCCGACGGCAATAAAAACGGCCCTCGTGCAGATGCACGGGGCCAGCGCACTCTCGATGACGGAGAGTGCGCTCAGGTAAGTACTCGCAGCGACCGGTACGACGACATGCGGCTAAGCCTGACGCATCTCACGCGATGAGTCAACTGATCTCACATGTTGGTCAACGGAGTTCGGCGAGTCGGCGTTCGACGCGCCATCACCAGCCGGTATGACCTGCGCGGACCCGCCCCCGGAGCGGCGTGGTGTGGGCAGCGGAGCGGGACGCGCACCGGGCGAGGTCGCCGCCTCCAGCATCGCCTCCAGGTGCTCGGCCGGCACACCCCAGCCGAAGAGCGCGCCCTGACCGAACCGGCACCCGGCGGCCACCACCGCGGCCAGCTCGGTCGGGGTGGTCACGCCCTCGGCGATCACCTCCAGCCCCAACTGGTGGCCCAGCCGCATCACGATGTCGACCATCGGCGCGAACGCCGGGCCGTCCTGGCCGACCGGGCGGACCGGCTCGTGCTCGGCGACCAGACTGTGATCGATCTTGAGGATGTCGATGGGCAGGCGACGCAGCTGCCCCAACGACGAATAGCCGGCGCCGAAGTCGTCCAACGCGATCCGCACACCGGTCAGCCGCAGCGCGGTCAGCCGGCGGATCAGCTCGTCCAGGTCGGTCGCGACCGCGTGCTCGGTGACCTCCAGCACCAGCCGCTGCGGCGGTACGTGGTGGGCGCGCAGCGCCTCGGCGACCTGCACCACGTACTCCGGGGCGTGCAGCTCGCGCGGGGACACGTTCACCGACACCCAGACGTCGTGCCCGTCGGCCAACCAGCGGGAGAGCTGGTAGCAGGCCTGATGCAGCACCCAGGCGCCGAGCGTGGAGATCATCCCGCACTCCTCGGCGAGCGGGATGAACTCGTCCGGGCGGATGTTGCCCAGCTCGGGATGATGCCAACGGAGCAGCGCCTCGGCGCCCACCGGACGCACCGACGGCAGCGAGGCCACCGGCTGGAAGGCCAGCCGCAGCTCGTCGCGGTCGATCGCGCCGCGCATCTCGTGCTCCAACGTCGTACGCCGGCGCAGCAACTGGTCGTAGGTGGCGTCGTAGCGCTCGATCCGGTTCTTGCCGCGCTGCTTGGCGTAGCGCAGCGCCAGGTCGGCGTGGCGCAGCAGCAGCTCCACGTCGGGCTCGCCGGCCCAACCGGCCACCCCGATGCTGACCGACAGGAAGACCGGCCCCTCCGGCTGGTCGTACGGCCGGTTGACCACCCCGAGCAGCCGCTCGGCGACCCGGTCCGCGTCGGCCGGCCGACCCGCCATGAGGACGGCGAACTCGTCGCCGCCGAGCCGGGCCGCCACGTCACCGGGACGCAGGTTGCCGCGCAGCCGGCGGCCGACCTCGGCCAGCACGGCGTCGCCCACGTCGTGGCCGCGCATGTCGTTGACGTGCTTGAAGCCGTCCAGATCCAGACCGAGCAGGACGCACGGGGTGCCCGCCGCCGCGCTGTCGTGCAGGGCGCGCAGCAGTCCCCGCCGGTTGGCCAACGAGGTCAACGGGTCGGTGTGCGCCAGCTCGCGGAAGTGCGCCTCCCGCTCGGCCAGCCGGCCGGCGTAGTCCCGGACGTCCTTGAGGGTCAGGTACTGCCGGGCCACCAGGGCGAAGCCCTCCACGCTGCCGGCCACGATGCCCGCCGCCGTGAACCGGCCGTCCTGCAGGAGGTGGTACATCGCCGAGGCGGCCATCGCCAGCATCGGGGCGAGCGCGTACTCCCCGTCGCGACCGATCAGGTCCAGTTCGACCTGCCCCGGCCGGTCGGCCCGGTACACCGCGAGCGCGACGGTCAGCAGGCCGGCGGCGAGCACCGCCGCCCCGGTCAGCGCCAGCACCGGGCCGGCCTGGCAGAGCCCCGCGCTCAGACCCAGACCGCCGCAGCTCACCCCGCTGATACCGGCGCCGAGCACGGCCAGCCGCCGGCGCGGGGCGGCGGCGCGGAAGATGACGATCACGGCGAGCCCGGCGCCGAGCGCGGCGCTCACCGTGGCGACCAGGATCGCCGGGCAGGCCATCGGGGTGGCGTCGCCGAGCAGTCGGGTGGGCTCGGAGAAGAGCACCCAGCCGACGAACCACAGCGCGGCCGCCATGGTCAGGCCGTCCAGGGCGAGGCGGGCGGTGCCCGCGCCGGTGGCGGCCACCCCCGGCAGCCGGAGCAGACCGGCCGCGAAGGCCAACCCGCTCACCGCGGTGCCGATCGCCGCGACGGTGGCCCATCCGGTGCGCTGCCCCTGCTCGTGGACCCAGTGTTCGTTCGCGGCGAGCGCCGCCACCACCCCGGTCATGAGGCTGAGCAGGGACATCCCGGCGGCCACCGCGAGCAGCACGTGCGCCGGCCGGCGCGGCCCGCTACGACGGCGGGCGACCACGGCCAGCAGGGCGGCGGCCGCTGCGGCGACGAGCCCGCTCAGCGCCGCGACCGCGACCATGCCCGGGGGGAGATGCACGTCCTCCAGAGTGCCGGATGACCGCTCGCCGTGGGGGACCAGGTGTGCATCTGTTGGGACACGGCACACACGCCCGTCGGTGGGTGCGGCGGCGGTGTCATGCTGATACGTATGCCTGAGCTGCGGTCGAAGACCTCCACGCACGGTCGGACGATGGCCGGCGCCCGGGCCCTCTGGCGGGCCACCGGGATGACCGACGACGACTTCGGTAAGCCGATCGTCGCCATCGCCAACAGTTTCACCCAGTTCGTGCCCGGTCACGTACACCTCAAGGACATGGGCGGCCTGGTCGCCGACGCGGTCGCCGAGGCCGGCGGCGTGGGTCGGGAGTTCAACACCATCGCGGTCGACGACGGCATCGCGATGGGCCACGGCGGGATGCTCTACTCGCTGCCCAGCCGCGAGCTGATCGCCGACGCCGTGGAATACATGGTCAACGCGCACTGCGCGGACGCCCTTGTCTGCATCTCCAACTGCGACAAGATCACCCCGGGGATGCTGCTGGCCGCACTGCGGCTCAACATCCCGACCGTCTTCGTCTCCGGCGGCCCGATGGAGGCCGGCAAGACGATGGCGATCGAGGGCGTCGTGCACAGCAAGATCGACCTGATCGACGCCATGATCGCCTCCTCGAACGAGTCGGTCACCGACGAGCAGCTCGGCGAGATCGAACGCTCCGCCTGCCCGACCTGCGGCTCCTGCTCCGGCATGTTCACCGCCAACTCGATGAACTGCCTCACCGAGGCGATCGGCCTGGCGCTGCCCGGCAACGGCTCGACGCTGGCCACCCACGCCGCGCGCCGGTCGCTCTTCGTCGAGGCCGGCCGCACCGTCGTCGACATCGCCAAGCGGTGGTACGACGGTGACGACGACTCGGTGCTGCCCCGCACGGTGGCCTCCAAGGCCGCGTTCGAGAACGCCGTCGCCCTCGACGTGGCGATGGGCGGCTCCACCAACACGGTGCTGCACCTGCTCGCCGCGGCCCGCGAGGCGGAACTGGACTTCGGCGTCGCCGACATCGACGCGATCTCCCGGCGGGTGCCCTGCCTCGCCAAGGTCGCGCCGAACTCGCCGAACTACCACATGGAGGACGTGCACCGGGCCGGCGGCATCCCCGCGATCCTCGGCGAACTGGACCGGGCCGGGCAGCTCAACCGGGACGTGCACGCCGTGCACTCGCCCTCGCTGGCGCAGTGGCTGACCGACTGGGACGTGCGCGGCGGTTCACCCACCCCGACCGCCGTCGAGCTGTTCCACGCCGCACCCGGCGGGGTCCGCACCACCGAACCGTTCTCCACCACCAACCGCTGGTCGTCGCTGGACACCGACGCGGCCGGCGGCTGCATCCGCGACCGCGACCACGCGTACTCCGCCGACGGCGGCCTGGCCATCCTGCACGGCAACCTCGCCCCGGACGGCTGCGTCGTGAAGACCGCCGGCGTTCCGGAGGAGTGCCTGACCTTCCGCGGACCCGCGAAGGTCTACGAGTCGCAGGACGACGCGGTGACCGCGATCCTCGCCAAGGAGATCGTCGCGGGCGACGTCGTGGTGATCCGGTACGAAGGCCCCAAGGGCGGCCCCGGCATGCAGGAGATGCTCTACCCCACCTCGTTCCTCAAGGGACGCGGACTGGGCCGGTCCTGCGCGCTGCTCACCGACGGCCGCTTCTCCGGCGGCACCTCCGGGCTCTCCATCGGCCACGCCTCCCCCGAGGCCGCCTCCGGAGGACTGATCGCCCTGGTCCGCGAGGGCGACGAGATCGTCATCGACATCCCCGGCCGGTCGATCTCCCTCAACGTCCCGCAGGACGAGCTGGAGGCGCGCCGGGTCGCCGAGGAGAAGCGCGACAAGCCGTACACCCCGACCGACCGGCAGCGCCCGGTCTCGGCGGCCCTGCGCGCGTACGCCTCGATGGCCACCTCCGCCAGCGACGGGGCCTACCGCCGCGTCCCGGAGTAGGGGCGCGCGGCCGCCGCACACGAGATCAGCGATATCGGGGTATCCCATCGACCGGACCTGGTCGGACCCCAGATGCGCCGACGAGCGTGATGCCTGTGAGTCATCATGATGACTCACAGGCATCACGCGAATTCAACTAGGCGTCGCGGCACCCTGGGCGAGGGTGCCGCGGCACCAGCCGCCGGGTAGTCGGGATCAGCAGGGACGGCCGCCTAGCTCCGCTGGATGTCGTTGACGCAGCGCAGCACCGGCCGGGAGGTGAGGACGGCAGGGTCCAGCAACCCGTCGGCCCGCACGGTGAACGTCGCGGACTCGCCCGGCAGCAGAGTGACCAGTGCGATGTCCACGGTGGCCGAGACGTCCAGCCGATCAGGGAAGAGAACAAGGTCGCGCAGCACCGTCCGGGCGGTGACCCGGACCCGCTGACCGTCGTCGGCCGGCTCGACCGTCGCGTCCCACGCCGCCGCCGGCCAGTCCACGTCCCGGTCCTCGGCGAAGAACCAGAGCGCCCGCTCGGCGCTCTCCCCCGCCTCCGCGACCAGCAGCTCACGTCGGGCCTCGTCCGGCCGGGCCAGCTCCGCCGGCAGCGCCAGCGTCACCGCCGAGTACGCGGGGACGTCGAGCTCCATCGTCGTCTTGGCCCGCGGTTCGCCGGTGAGGCTCACCCGGGTCACCGAGGCCGACGCCCGCCACGGCGTGCCACCGTCGTTGACCGCGACCAGGGCCAGGCCGCCGTCGCGGGGCTGCACGGTGAGGAGCCGATCGGCGTACGCGTGGCGCAGCGCGTACCACAGGGGTTTGCGGCGTCCGTCGCCGTCGACGGCCGACCAGGAGGTGACCGGCCAGCAGTCGTTGAGCTGCCAGACGATGGTGCCCGCGCAGACGCCGCGGTGGGAGCGGAAGTGTTCCACGCCGAGTTGGATGGCCCGGGCCTGGTTGAGCTGCGTGAGGTAGTGCCAGTCGTCGAAGTCGGCCAGCGCGGGCAGGTGCGCGTCCAGCCCGCGCTGGAGCTTCGCGTCGCCGTTGGCGGCCTTCTGGTGGTGCGCCATCCCGGGCGAGTCATGCGCCAGCGGCTCGTCGGAGATCGACCGGCGCAGCGTCGCATACGCCGGGGGCGCCTGGTAGCCGAACTCGGCGACGAAGCGCGGCACGTACTCCCGGTATCTGGTGTAGTCGTCGGTGTTCCACACGTCCCAGATGTGGGTGGTGCCGTGCGCCGGATCGTTGGGGTGGATCGTCTCGGTGCCCGACCAGGGGCTGCCCGGCCAGTACGGGCGGGTCGGGTCCAGCTCGCCGACGATGCGGGGCAGCACGTCGAGGTAGTAGCCGCGTCCCCAGGTACGCCCGGCGAGCGGCTCCTGCCAGTCCCAGTCGTGCCAGCCCCAGATGTTCTCGTTGTTGCCGGTCCAGAGCACCAGCGACGGGTGCGGTGCCAGCCGGGTCACCTGCTCGGCGGCCTCGGCGGCGACCTCGCTGCCGAACGGCTCCTCCTCCGGGTACGCGGCGCAGGCGAAGAGGAAGTCCTGCTGGACGAGCAGCCCGCGTTCGTCGGCGAGGTCGTAGAAGTCCTCCGACTCGTACCGGCCTCCGCCCCAGACGCGCAACAGGTTGACGTTGGCCTCGGCGGCCTGGTCGAAGCGTCCGGCCAGCCGGTCGCGGGTGATCCGGGTGGGGAACACGTCGTCCGGGATCCAGTTGACCCCGCGTACGAAGACCGGGACGTCGTTGACCGACAGCGCGAACGGGGTGCCGTGCTCGTCGGGCGTGGTGTCCAGTCGTACCGAGCGGAAGCCGACCTGCCGGGACCAGGTGTCCAGGGTGTCGCCGTCCGGCGCGTGCAGGGTCACCTCCAGTGGGTGGCGCGCCTGTTCGCCGTACCCCCGGGGCCACCACAGCGCGGGCTCGCGGACGGCGACGGTCAGCACGGCCGTGCGCTGCCCGGCCGGGACGACGACCTCGGCGCTGCCACCGGCGACGGCGGCCCGGACGGTCAGCGGGATGTCCGCGACCCGCTCGACCTCGACGTGCAGCTCGACCCGCCCGTCGCGGCCGTCCACGGTGACCAGTGGCCGGACGGTGGCCAGCCGGGCGGTCGACCAGGCGTGCAGGCCGATCTCCTGCCAGATGCCGGCGGTGACCAGCGTCGGGCCCCAGTCCCAGCCGAAGTTGCAGGCCATCTTGCGGATGAAGTGGAACGGCTCCGGGTAGGCGTTGGGCCGGTCACCGAGCCGCTCCTGCTGCGCCTCTGCGTAGCGGTAGGCGGAGTCGAACGTGACGATCAGGTCGTTGTCGCCGTCGCGCAGCAGCGGCCGGACGTCGAAGCGGTAACTGCGGTGCATGTTCTCGGTGCGGCCGACCTCGACACCGTTGACGCTGATGGTCGCGACGGTGTCCAGGCCGGCGCAGACCAGGTCGATCCGGTCCTCGTCACCGGTGGCGTACGCGAAGCGCGTCCGGTAGCTCCAGTCGGTGCGCCCGATCCAGGCCAGGGCCAGCTCGTTGTCGTCGAGGTACGGGTCGGGAATCAGCCCGGCGTCGAGCAGGTCGGTGTGCACGCAACCGGGCACGGTCGCCGGCACGTCCCGCCCGGCGATCTCGTCCGGCACCTGCGCTCCGGGTGCCGCCCGCAGGATCCACCCGTGCTGGAGCGCCTGTCCACTCACGACCTACCGCCCTCTCGCAGGCTTGACTGAACCGGATAAGTTCGCCCACCGTATGGTTCGATACCTGAACTGTCAACGGCCGATCGACGCCCCCAGCAGCAGAGGAGCACGCCGGTGAAGCGGCCGACCATCGCCGACGTCGCCCGACGCGCCGGAGTGTCCAAGGGTGCCGTGTCGTACGCGCTGAACGGGCAGCCCGGGGTCTCCGAGGCCACCCGGCAGCGCATCCTGGCCATCGCCACCGAGATCGGCTTCAGCCCGAGCAGCGCCGCGCGTGCCCTCTCCGGCGCCACCGCCGAGGCCGTCGGCCTGGCCCTGTGCCGGCCCGCCCGCATACTCGGCATCGAGCCGTTCTTCATGGAGCTGATCAGCGGCGTCGAGGCCGAACTCTCCGCCCGCTCGTACGCGCTGACCCTCCAGGTCGTGGCCGACCCCGACGCCGAGATCGCGGTCTACCGGCGGTGGTGGGGCGAGCGCCGGGTCGACGGGGTGCTCGTCTGCGACCTGCGCACCGACGACCGGCGCATCCCCGCACTCGAACAGCTCCCGCTGCCGGCCGTGGTGATCGGTGGACCCGGCGGCACCGGCGAGCTGGCCAGCGTCTGGTCCGACGACGCGGCCGCACTCACCGAGGCCGTGGAGTACCTGGTCGCGCTCGGGCACCGACGGATCGCCCGGGTCGGCGGCCTGCCCGACCTGCGGCACACCGAGTCCCGCACCGAGGCTTTCGCGGCTTTGTGCCGGCAACTCGGCCTGGTCGACGCGGTGACCGTCTCGTCCGACTACACCGGCGAGGAGGGCGGTCGCGCCACCCGCCGGCTGCTCAGTTCCGCCCAGCGCCCCACCGCCGTCATCTACGACAACGACGTCATGGCCATCGCGGGGCTCTCCGTGGCACAGGAGATGGGGCTCACCGTGCCGGGTGACCTGTCCATCGTGGCCTGGGACGACTCGCCGCTCTGCCGACTCGTGCACCCGCCGCTGACCGCGCTGGGCCGGGACATCCCGGCGTACGGCGCACACGCCGCCCGCCAGCTCCTCGCCGTCATCGCCGGGCAGCCCGCCAGCCGGGTGCAGGACGAGACGCCGCATCTGACCCCGCGCGGCAGTACAGCTCCGCCCCGGGAGAGGTGAACCGGTTCACCCCGGGCCGTCAGCGGGACGCCGACGGGAACTCCTCGAAGTACGCCTCGACGCGCTCGGCCGTCGCCGGGCGGGCCAGCGCGAAGCCCTGCCCGTACCGGCAGCCGGCCCGCTGCGCCCCCTCGACCTGGCTGGCCAGCTCCAACTCCTCGGCGACGATCTCCACCCCCAGCCGCTCGCCGACGTTGACCACCACGTCGATCAGCGGCGGCTGCCCGTCCGGCCGCGCGCCCACCAGCTCCGGGCCTACCTTCAGCAGGTCGATCGGCAGCCGGCGCAGCTGGGCCAGCGAGGCGTGCTCGGCCCGGAAGTCGTCCAGGGCGGTGCGGACGCCCAGCGACCGCAGCCCGGCCAACCGGGCCACCACGGTCGACAGGTCGGCGGCGATCCTCGGCTCGGACACCTCGACCACCAGCCGCTCCGGCGACACCCCGTACGCGGCCAGCACGGCCGCGGCGCGTTGCACGAAGTCGGGCGTGGTGAGCTCCCGGGTGGTGACGTTGACCGCCATCCACAACTCCCGGACACCCGCCGACCAGTTGGCCAACTGTCGACAGGCGCGGTCCAGCACCCACCACTCCAGCTCACCGATCAGATCCAGGTCCTCCGCGACCGGCAGCAGCTCGGCGGGAAGCACCGTGCCGAGCACCGGACTGCGCCACCGCAGCAGCGCCTCGGCGCCCACCGGCTGCCGGTCGGCCAGGTCGAGTACCGGCTGGTAGACCAGGTCCAGCTCGCCGCGCGCCACCGCACCGGGCAGCTCGCGTTCCAGGTCGAGCCGGCGGACCAGCTGCTCCTCCAGGAACGCGTCGTACCACTCGACCCGGTCCCGGCCCAGCTGCACGGCCCGCCGGCGCGCCAGCTCGGCCTGGCGCAGAACGTCCGCCGGCCCGGCCCCGCTCACCTCGGCCAACCCGATGCTCGCCTGCACCCGCACGGCCGAGCCGCCCAGCAGGTAGGGCGGGATGAGCGCGGCGAGCAGTCGGATGCCCAGCGCGTACGCCAGCACCGGTCCTGCGGCGGTGACCACCGCGAACCCGGCACCCGTGCACCCGGTGACCAGGTCGCCGGGGGCCACGGTCGCGCGGGCCCGGGCGACCGCTTCGGCCAGCAGGTCCTCCCGGGCCGACGGCCCGAGCACGTCGCCGCCGTGCAGGTCGACCAACAGCAGCGCGCCGGCCGGCGCCGGTACGTCGCCGATCGCGGCGAGGGCGTCCAGCAGGGCCGCCCGGTCCCCCGGTCCACCGCCACCCGCCGGAGCGGCTCGCCGGTCGAGCGTCGACCAGGTGGCGCCGCCCTCCGACGGCCAGGTCGTGTCGAGGCCGTTCGAGGCACCGTCGCGCCCGGTCGCGGTGGCGTCGCCCGGGAGCCGATCGGCACCGGGCGGAGGCGGCTGGCCCGAGGCACCCAGCCAGCGGGACTGCGCCGCCCGCCGGTGCCGGACGGCGCGACCGGCACGACGCCGGTGCGCGGCGGTTCGTTCGGGGGTGGCCGCGTCGCCGCCGCGCAGCAGCTCGCGCAGCACCAGCGGCGGCACGGCGGCCAGGGCCAGCAGCACGCTCGTCCGGTCCGGTGCCCGGCCGGCGCCCACGTGCAGGCCCGCGGCCAGCAGCACCACCGCGGCCGGGAGCACCGCCCGGGGCCACGCCGGGTCCGCCGTCGGCGGGGCGCCGGCGGCACCCACCGAGGCGGCCGCGCCGAGCGCGGTGAGCAGCATCCCGAGCACCAGCGGCGGTACGACCAGCAGTGCGGCCCGGCCGGTCACCCCCGGTGGCAGCGCCGCCAACAGGGCCAGACCGAACAGGGTGAGCAGCAGCCCACCCCGGCAGACCGCCGGACCCGATCGCCGGTCCGGGCCGGTGAACGCGCTGATCGCGGCCATCCCCAACCCGCCGAGCACCAGCGCGGTGACCAGCCGGGCCGGCACCGGCAGGTCGTCGTCGGGCAGCAGCAGCCAGCCGGCGAGGGTCAGCCCGACGGCCGGGCCGGCCGCCTCGATCAGCGAGCGCAGCCGGAGCCCGGCCGGGGGTCGCTGCCGTCCGGGGAGCCGACGCAGCCCGGCCACCGACAGCAGCGCCACCACCAGCAACCCGAGCAGTGCCGCAGTGCGGTGCCCGTCGGTGACCAGCGGCAGGACGGCGGCGGCGAGCCCGGCCACCACCACCGCCGCGTCGAGCCGCACGCCGGCCGCCCGCCCGGACGGTGGGGCGGGCATGGGGTCGGTGGGGTGCCGGATGGCCAGCCGGGAGAGTCGGACACCGGCGAGCGTGGCGCCCGCGCCGCCGGCCAGGGCGATGACCACCGAGGTCGGGACCAGATCGGCGGCACCGGCGAGGACGAGCAGCGACACCGCCGTGGAGACGGCGGCCTCCGGCACGGCGCGGCGGGGGACGTGGAGGCGGAACGGGTACGCGAGGAGCACGGCGGTCGCCTTCGTGAGGGGGCACGGGGGCGGTGCGGCGGTGCGGGGCATCGGACGTTGCGGGTCCTTTGCCCACCAGTTGGAAACGACCGGCGGTCGAATCGGTTACGCGCTGGTCATCCGGCGGGAACAATGACCTGTGTCACTGTACGGCGAACCGGGCCGCCCCGGCACCGCCCGCCGGGACCCGGATCCGCCGGGGGTGGGATCATCGCAGGGTGAGTAAGCCCGACACGGTCCGCTTCCGGTACAACCAAGCCATCCTGGTCGCCGCGGTGATCGCCTTCATCGGCGCGCTGCCGCTGGCCAACGCGCGGGGCTACCTGCTGCCGGTGCTGCTCGTCCCGCTCGGGGTCGCGGTGTGGGCCTGGCGGGCCGGCACCGACGCCGACGCCCGAGGGCTGCGCCTGCGCGCCCTGACCGGGCAGCGTCGCATCGACTGGGACCAGGTCGTCGAGCTGACCACCGACCCGCGCGGGCGGGCCGTCGCCCGGCTCGACGACGGGCGGCAGGTCACCCTGCCGGCGGTACGCGGCGTGGACCTGCCCCGGCTGGTGTCGGCCACCGGCCAGACGCTGCCGGGCGAGACAGCCGAGACGCCCGGTCAGTAACCGTCGACCACCGCGTTGATCAGCGGCTGGCCGGCGGCGAACCGGCGCACCTGATCGCCGACCAGCCGGTACGCGCGGGGTAGCAGCCCCCGCACCGAACCGGCCACGTGCGGGGTGAGCAGCACGTTCGGCATCGTCCACAGCGGCGAGTCCGCCGGTAGCGGCTCCGGATCGGTGACGTCCAGCGCGGCCGAGATCCGGCCCGTGCCCAGCTCGGCGACGAGCGCCTCGGTGCGGGCCACCGGCCCCCGGGCCGCATTGACCAGCAGCGCCCCGTCCGACATCGCGGCCAGGAACTCCTTGTCGATGAGACCGCGGGTCTGGTCGGTTAGCGGCACGATCACCACCACCACGTCCGCCTCGGGCAGCAGCCGCGGCAGCTCCTCGACACCGTGCACCCCCTGCTCGGGCCGGGCGGTGCGGGCGACCAGGGTGAAGGTCACCTCGAACGGCGCGAGCCGGTCCCGTACCGCCGTGCCGATCGAACCGGCCCCGACGATGAGGACCCGCTTGCCGGTCAGCTCGTCGGTCGGGGTGATCCCGTCGTACGCCCACCGGCGATCGGCCTGCGCCCGCACGAAGGCCGGGAACGCCCGCAGCTGGGCCAGGATCGCGGTGACGACCCACTCGGCCGTGGACGGGTCGTGCACGCCCCGGGCGTCGCAGAGCGTCACGCCCTGCGGTGTGCGTCCCGCCCACGCGTCGGCACCGGCCGAGAGCAGCTGCACCACCGACAGGTCGGGCAGCTCGCGCGCCAACGCCGTCGAGTCCGAGCCGCCCAGGAACGGCGGCACCCAGAACCGCACGTCGGCCACCGCCGAGGGCAGCCGGTCGGCGTGCTCCACGACCTCCACCGTCACGTCCGGTGGCAGCTCACCGATGAGGTCCAGGCCGGCCTGGTGCGGGATCCATACCTTCACGTCCGCCGACGATAGCCCCCGACGTGGCGACCCGCGCGGGCACCGCGGCGAACGGGCGGAGCGAGGGATGGCGCGCGACGCCGGGGCGGGCGAGACTCGGCACACCGATGTTCGGTCCTGGCCCGCACGAGGTATAACGAAGGGTCGGAGGGCCGGTCGGCCTCCACCCCGGCAGACAGGTTCTCGATGACCGACGGCTCCCCCGCCAGCCCTCGCCGTACGCCCGGCCCACCCGCGGCGCTCGGCGATCCGGCGCGGCTGCGTGCGCTCGCCGACACCGGGTTGGACGCCGCCCCGGACGAGGCGTTGGACCGCTTCGCCCGGCTGGTCAGCGACCTGCTGGACGTCCCGGTCGCGCTGGTGTCGTTGGTCTCCGCCGACCGGCAGTTCTTTCCCGGCGCGGTCGGCCTGCCGGAGCCGTGGTCGCAGCGGCGGCAGACCCCGTTGAGCCACTCGTTCTGCCAACACGTGGTGGACATCGAGGTGCCGCTGGTGCTGCCCGACGCCCGGCTCTACCCACGGGTACGGGACAACCTGGCCATCGAGGACCTCGGTGTGGTCGCGTACGCCGGCATGCCGCTGACCGACCTCTCCGGCCGGGTGCTCGGCTCGCTCTGCGCCATCGACCACAAGCCCCGCGCGTGGTCGGCCGCGCAGCTGCGGACACTCGCGGATCTGGCGGCCGCCTGCTCGTCGGAGCTGCGGCTGCGGATCGCCCTCGACGGCGCGCAGGAGGCCCGCCGACGGGTCGTGCAGGCGCACGAGCGGCTGGAACTGCTGGCCGGTGTGAGTGAGACGTTGGCGGACACGCTGGACGTGGGCGTGGCGCTGCGCCGGCTCGCCGCCACCATGGTGCCGCCGCTGGCCGACTGGTGCCTGCTCACCCTGGTCGGCCCGACCGGGCAACCCCGCGAGGTCGTCGCGGTGCACCGCGACCCGGCCCGGACGGCCGACGTCGACAGGTTCGCCGAGCTGCTGCGCACCGGCCTGAGCCCCGAGTCGATCATCCGGACGGTGCTGCGCACCGGTCAGCCCCGACTCGGCAGCGCGGCGTCCCTGGCCGACGTGTCGCGGGGCACCACGAATCCGGAGATGCGCGCCATCGCCGGGCAGCTGGGCATCGCCTCCTACCTGAGCGTGCCGGTCCGCGCGGCCGGCGGCACCGTGCTGGGAGCGATCACCCTGGTCAACTCCGTCGAACGGCAGCAGTTCGACGACCGCGACCTGCTCACCGCGATGGACATCGGCCGTCGCGCCGGCCTGGCCATCGGCAACAGCTCGATGTACGGCGAGCAGCGGCACGTCGCCGAGGTCCTGCAACACAGCATGCTGCCGAGGCTGCCGGTCGTGGCGGAGCTGGAGCTGGCGGCCCGCTACCAGCCGGCGGCCGATCGGGTGGAGGTCGGTGGCGACTGGTACGACGCCTTCGTCCAGCCCGACGGGGACCTGATCGCGGCGATCGGTGACGTGGCCGGGCACGACATCGAGGCCGCGGCGACCATGGGTCAGCTGCGTAACCTGGTACGCGGCAACGCGTACGGCCGTCCGGACGCGGTCGGGGAGCTGATGACCCATCTGGACGGCGCGATCCGTGGCCTGCGGCTGCCGATCGCGGCCACCGCGACGCTCGTGCGGATCTGCCCCCAACGCGCCGGCGTCCACGAGCTGACCTGGTCCAACGCCGGGCACCCGCCGGCCCTGCTGGTCCGCGCCGACGGCACGGTCGAGGCCCTCGCGGCGACACCGGAACCACTGCTCGGGCTCGCCCGGCCCTCGCAACGGTCCAGCCACTCGGCCAGCCTGGCCACCGGCGACACGCTGCTGCTCTACACCGACGGGCTGATCGAGCGTCGGGACCGGTCCATCGACGAGGGGTTGGCGGAGCTGGTCAACCGGGTGCGGGGCACCGCCGACGTGCCCCTCGACAAGCTGTGTGACCTGCTGCTCGACTCGATCCAGCCCCGCGAGGACGACACCGCGCTGCTCGCTGTGCGGGCCCGCTGAGCGTTCCCGCCCGGGATCCGTGGACACCTGTCGGGCCCGGTGCGGCCGTCAGGCGGGATACCCTGGGCCGGGTGAGCGCCCGTCCCCCGTACCCTCGCATCCGCCGCCTCCGGGCGGTCGTCGCGGCGTCCTGCGCGGCGCTACTGTTCACCGCGGGTTGCAGCTTCGGCGAGCCGGAGCCGGACCCGGCCGGTGAGCCGCCCAACCTGCCGACCCCGTCGACCTCCGGGAGCCCCGGCGTCGCCGGCCAGCAGGCGGTGGCGACCGTACTCGCCAAGGGGCTGCGGGTGCCCTGGGGCATCGCCTTCCTTCCGGACGGCGGCGCGCTGGTCACCGAACGGGACAACGGCCGGATCCTCCAGGTCGGCCCCGAGTCCGGGCCGGACGGGCTCCGGGTCCGGGTGGTGCAGACGATCGCCGACGTGGCGGCGGCGGGCGAGGGTGGCCTGCTCGGTATCGCCGTCTCCCCCGGCTACGCCCAGGACCGGACGCTCTTCGTCTACTACACCGCCGAGCAGGACAACCGGGTGGTCCGGCTGCAACTCGGAGGGCAGCCGACCCCGATCCTCACCGGCATCCCCAAGGCCAACGTGCACAACGGTGGCGGGCTGGGCTTCGGCCCGGACGGGCAGCTCTACGTCAGCACGGGCGACGCCGGCGAACGCCCCAACGCCCAGGACGCGAAGAGCCTCGGCGGCAAGATCCTGCGGATCACCCCGGACGGCAAACCCGCCCCGGGCAACCCGTACCCCGGCTCGCCGGTCTGGTCCCTCGGACACCGCAACGTGCAGGGTTTCGCCTGGGACGCGGGCAAGCGGATGTACGCGGTCGAGTTCGGCCAGAACACCTGGGACGAGATCAACCAGATCACCAAGGGTGGCAACTACGGCTGGCCGGAGGTCGAGGGGCGGGCGGGCGACCGGAGGTACACCGATCCGATCACCCAGTGGGCGACCTCGGACGCGTCCTGCTCCGGGCTGGCCGCCGCGGACCAACTGCTGGTCACCGCCTGCCTGCGGGGCAAGCGGCTGTGGGCGCTGGAGGTGACCGACACCGGCACGCTGCTCGGCCAGCCCAGCGAGTTGCTCACCAACCGCTACGGTCGGCTGCGCGCGGTGGCCGCCGCGCCGGACGGGTCGCTCTGGGTGAGCACCTCCAACCACGACGGGCGGGGCGATCCGGCGGCCGACGACGACCGGTTGCTGCGGGTGGTGTTCGCCGGCGGCGACGGCGGTCGCAGCTGACCTTCGTCACCATCCGTTCAGGTTTGCCAAGATCTCCGGACGGGCAGGTCAGAATCTCAGCATGGACGGGCAGCGCGACGAGCAGCACGACGACGCCGAGGGCCGGGACGACATCTCGGTCACCGGTGTGGTCCCGGCACGGCCGACGGGCCGACGGGCCGGGCCGCTGCGCCGCACCGGGGTGATCCTCGCCGTTCTCGCCGTGGGTCTGGCCGGGGCGGTGCTCGGAGTGCTGGCCGGCGGGCACGTGGACACCGACATCGGGCCGTTCCGGGCCAACCTGACCCTCGCCCCGGCCAGCGAGGGCGGGACGACGATCGACGTGCCGCCGCTCGGCGCGCTGCTGCTCGACAGCCACAGCGGGCCGACCCACCTCACCGTGCGGCTGGGTGCGCTGGACCAGGGGCGCACCGAGGCGCTGCTCGACGACCCGGCGAGCATCAGTCGAGCCAGCCAGAGCGCCGTGGAGGACGTCCGCACCGGTGTGATGCGGCTCGGCCTTCGAACCCTCGCCTCGGCGGTGCTCGTCACCCTGATCCTGGCCGGGATGATCTTCCGCGATGTGCGGCGTACCGCCTGGGCCGGCGGTCTGGCGCTGCTGGTCACCGCCGGCAGCCTCGGCACGGCGGCGGCGACCCTACGCCCGCAGGCCATCGAGGAGCCGCGCTACGAAGGTCTGCTGGTCAACGCGCCGGCCATCGTCGGTGACGCCCGGCGCATCGCCAACGACTACACGAAGTACGCCGAGCAGCTGCAACGCATCGTCGGCAACGTCAGCCAGCTCTACACGACGGTGTCGGCGCTGCCGGTGTTGGAACCGGCGCCCGGCACCACCCGGGTCCTGCACGTCTCCGACATGCACCTCAACCCGACCGGCTGGCAGCTGATCCGCACGGTGGTGGAGCAGTTCGGCATCGACGTGGTGATCGACACAGGGGACATCACCGACTGGGGCAGCGAGCCGGAGGCGTCCTTCGTCGGCTCGATCAGTCTGCTCAAGAAGCCGTACGTGTTCATCCGGGGCAACCACGACTCGGGCAAGACCAGCGCCGCCGTGGCCCGCCAGCCGAACGCGATAGTGCTGAACAACTCGACGACCACGGTCGCCGGGCTGACCATCGCCGGCATCGGTGACCCCCGCTTCACCCCGGACAAGAACACCTCACCCGCCGGCAGCGGCCTGACCCAGCAGGTCGCCGACCAGGTGATCGGTGTCGGCGAGCAGCTCGCGGCCACGGTGCGCCGCTCGCCCCAGCCGGTGAACATCGCGCTGGTGCACGACCCGGCGTCGGCCGGGCCGCTCGCCGGCACCTGCCCCC
This sequence comes from Micromonospora sp. WMMD710, assembly GCF_029626045.1. Classification (NCBI taxonomy): domain Bacteria; kingdom Bacillati; phylum Actinomycetota; class Actinomycetes; order Micromonosporales; family Micromonosporaceae; genus Micromonospora; species Micromonospora sp. WMMD710. The sequence continues at coordinate 3,796,583 of NZ_JARUBD010000001.1, forward strand.
TGGTGCTGGCCGGGCACACCCACGCCCGCCAGGTCTCCAAGCTGCCGCAGGCGCCCGGCCAGCAGCAAACCGCCCTGTTCGTGGAGGGGTCCACCGGCGGGGCCGGGCTGCGCGGGCTAGAGGGTGAAAAGCCGACCCCGCTGTCGATGACGGTGCTCTACTTCGACCAGCAGAAGATGCTCCAGGCGTACGACGACATCACCGTCGGCGGCACCGGCCAGGCCCAGGTCAACCTGGAACGCCACATCGTGCAGGACCCGAACGCCGGCGCGCCCGCCTCGGTGACCCCCACCCCGACCCGCTGAGGGCCGGCCACCGCCCGCCGAGCCGGAGCCGACCGGTGTGTGCACACGGCGGGGTCACGGTCTGCACAGCGAACACCGCTGGCGCACGCCGCGCCAGCGGTGTTCGTTCGTGACGGGTCAGCCCTGGACGCCGAGGCGCTCCAGGATCAGTTCGCGGACGGTCTTCGCGTCCGCCTGACCACGGGTGGTCTTCATGACGGCACCGACCAGGGCGCCGGCGGCGGCGACCTTGCCGCTACGGATCTTGTCCGCGATGCCGGGGTTGGCGGCGATGGCCTCGTCCACGGCGGCGGTGAGCGCGCCCGTGTCCGACACGACCTCCAGGCCCCGGCTGGTCATGATCTCGGTGGGCGAACCCTCACCGTCGACCACGCCCTCCAGCACCGTACGGGCCATCTTGTCGTTGAGCTTGCCGGCATCGACCAGGCCCTGCAGCTCGGCGACCTGCGCCGGGGTGGCCCCGATGTCGGCCAACTCCACGCCGGACTCGTTGGCCCGCCGGGACAGCTCACCCAACCACCACTTGCGGGCCGCCGCCGGGGTGGTGCCGGCGGCCACGGTGGCCTCGATCAGCTCGACCGCACCGGCGTTGAGCACCGACTGCATGTCCAGGTCGGACAACCCCCACTGCTGCTGGAGCCGACGCCGGTGCACCCGGGGCAGCTCCGGCAGGGCGGCCTTCAGCTCGGCGACCCAGGCCGGGTCCGGGGCGACCGGCACCAGGTCCGGCTCCGGGAAGTACCGGTAGTCGGTGGCCGTCTCCTTCGAGCGCCCCGGCGTGGTGTCGCCGGTGTCCTCGTGGAAGTGCCGCGTCTCCTGGGTGATCCGGCCGCCCGCCTCGAGCACCGACGCCTGCCGCAGCATCTCCGAGCGGACCGCCCGCTCCACCGACCGCAGCGAGTTGACGTTCTTGGTCTCGGTGCGGGTGCCCCACTCCTGACCGGGCAGGTTGAGCGAGGTGTTCACGTCGCAGCGCAGCGAACCCTCCTCCATCCGCACATCCGAGACGCCGAGGGTGCGGATCACGTCGCGCAGCTCGGCGACGTACGCCTTGGCCACGTCGGGGGCGAGCGCGCCGGTGCCCACGACGGGCTTGGTGACGATCTCGACGAGCGGGATGCCGGCCCGGTTGTAGTCGACAAGCGACTCCGTCGCGCCGTGGATGCGGCCGGTGGCGCCACCGACGTGCAGCGTCTTGCCGGTGTCCTCCTCCAGGTGCACCCGCTCGATCTCGATCCGCACCGTCTCGCCGCCCACCTCGACGTCCAGGTACCCGTCGACGCAGATCGGCTCGTCGTACTGGCTGATCTGGAAGTTCTTTGGCATGTCCGGGTAGAAGTAGTTCTTCCGGGCGAACCGGCACCACTGCGCGATCGAGCAGTTCAGCGCCAGGCCGATCCGGATGATCGCCTCGATGGCGGCCTTGTTGGCCACCGGCAGCGACCCCGGCAGACCCAGGCACACCGGGCAGACCCGGGTGTTCGGCTCGCCGCCGAAGTCCGTCGGGCAGCCACACCACATCTTGGTGTTCGTCCCCAGCTCGACGTGGGTCTCCAGGCCGATCACCGGTTCGTAGCGTGCGACGACCTCGTCGTACGCGGGCAGCGTCGTCGTCATCTGGGCTCCTGCCTCACAGTGCCGGTGGGGTGAACGTGCCGACCGCGGACTCCAGCGCGGCCGCGACCCGGTACATCCGGTCGTCGGCCATCGTCGGCGCCATCACCTGCAGGCCGACGGGCAGCCCCTCGGAGAGACCGCAGGGCACCGAGATGCCCGGCCCGCCGTACAGGTTGGTCGGGATGGTGAACAGGTCGGCCAGGTACATCTGGTACGGGTCGGCGGTACGCGCGCCGATCGGGAAGGCCGTGAACGGGGTGGTCGGCGAGATCAACGCGTCGACCCGCTCGAACGCGGCCGTGAAGTCCCGGGTGATCAGCGTCCGGACCTTCTGCGCCTGCCCGTAGTACGCGTCGTAGTAACCCGACGACAGCGCGTACGTGCCGAGCATGATGCGCCGCTTGACCTCCGGGCCGAAACCAGCCTCCCGGGTCAGCGACATGACCTCCTCCAGCGACCGGTTGCCGTCGTCGCCGACCCGCAGGCCAAACCGGACGCCGTCGAACCGGGCCAGGTTGGAGGAGCACTCGCTCGGCGCGATCAGGTAGTACGCCGGCAGCGCGTACGCGAACGTCGGGCAGGACACCTCGACGATCTCCGCGCCCAGCTTCGCGAGGGCGTCCACCGACTCGCGGAACGCCGTCATCACGCCCGGCTCGGTGCCCTCACCGACGAACTCGCTGACGATGCCGAGCCGCACACCGGTCAGGTCGCCGGTCGCGCCGAGCTTCGCCGCCGCCACCACGTCCGGCACCGGCTGCGGGATCGAGGTCGAGTCGCGCGGGTCGTGCCCGCCGATCACCTGGTGCAGCAGGGCCGCGTCGAGGACCGTACGGGCACACGGGCCGGGCGTGTCCAGCGACGAGGAGAACGCCACCAGCCCGTAGCGGGAGGTCCCGCCGTAGGTGGGCTTCGCGCCGACGGTGCCGGTGACCGCACCGGGCTGGCGGATCGAGCCGCCGGTGTCCGAACCGATCGCCAGCGGCGCCTCGTACGCGGCCAGCGCGGCGGCGCTGCCACCACCCGAGCCACCCGGGATCCGGCTCAGGTCCCACGGGTTGTGCGTCGGTCCGTACGCCGAGTATTCGGTGGAGGAGCCCATCGCGAACTCGTCCATGTTCGTCTTGCCGAGCATCACCGTGCCGGCGTCGCGCAGCCGCTGCACGATCGTCGCGTCGTACGGCGGGCGCCAACCCTCCAGGATCTTCGAACCCACGGTGGTCGGCACGCCACGGGTGGCGAGCACGTCCTTCACCGCGACCGGCACACCGGCCAGGGGGCCCAGCTCCTCGCCGGCGGCCCGGCGCTCGTCCACGGCGCGGGCCGCGTCGAGCGCCCCGTCGGTGTCCACGTGCAGGAAGGCGTGCACCCGATCGTCGACCGCGGCGATCCGGTCCAGGTGCGCCCGGGTCACCTCGACGGCGGAGGTCTCGCCGCCGGCGACCAGGGCGGCGATCTCCGTCGCAGTCATTCTGGTCAGATCGCTCATGCCGCCACTCCGCTTCGCTCCGTGACGCCATGAGGCACCAAGGCGCTGAACTTGCCGATTCGCTCGCTGCGCTCGCTCATGCCGCCACTCCGCTTCGCTCCGTGACGCCATGAGGCACCAAGGCGCTGAACTTGCCGATTCGCTCGCTGCGCTCGCTCATGCCGCCACTCCGCTTCGCTCCGTGACACCATGAGGCACCAAGGCGCTGAACTTGCCGATTCGCTCGCTGCGCTCGCTCATGAGGCCACGTCCTCGCTCAGGATCCGCGGTACGCGGAAACGCTGGTCCTCGGAGTCGGGAGCGCCCGACAGCGCCTCCTGCGGGGTCAGGCACGGCGTGACGACGTCCTCGCGGAAGACGTTGGTCAGCGGCACCGAGTGCGAGGTCGGCGGAATGTCCGCGGCGGCGACCTCGCCGACCTGGGCGACCGCCTGGAGGATCACGTCGAGCTGGCCGGCGAAGGTGTCCAGCTCCTCCTCGGTGACGGCGAGCCGCGACAGGCGCGCCAGGTGCGCGACCTCCTCGCGGGAGATGGCGGCCATCCGTGCCCCCTTCTGATGTCCTGCTGGTCGGGCGGTGTGCCGGCCGCGCGGCGCGTGCGGCGTGACGCGCGGTGACCGGAGCGAGTCTATTGTTCCGTCCCCTCCGCCGGCTGCTCGGGTGGGTCAGCGGGTCGAGCGGCGGCCGGCCTCCGGCTCCGGGCCACCGGTCGGACGCACCGGCCGGTAGCGGGCCAGCCAGGTGACCAGCTCCTCGGCGGGCATCGGCCGGGCGTAGAACCAGCCCTGTGCCGCGTCGCAGCCGGCGGCGTGCAGCATCCGCCAGGTCCGCTCGTCCTCCACACCCTCGGCGACCACCCGCAACCCCAGCGCGCCCGCCAACTCGATCATCGACCGGACGATCGCCGCGTCGTCCGCGTCGTCGGCCATGCCGAGTACGAACGAGCGGTCCACCTTCACCTCGGACAACGGCAACCGGCGCAGGTGTTGCAGGGACGAGTAGCCGGTGCCGAAGTCGTCCAGCGCGATGGCCACCCCGATCCGGTGCAGCCGGGAGATGGTCGCCAGCACCCGACGCGGGTCGGCCATCAGGGCACCCTCGGTGATCTCCAGTTGCAGCCGCTCGGCCGGCACCCCGTAGCGGGCCAGCCGGTCGGCGATCTGGTCGGCGATCTCCCCCGTGTGCAGGTCCCGCACGCTCACGTTCAGCGCCGCGCGCAGCCCGATGCCGGCCGCCGACCACTTGGCGAGCTGCTCCACCACATCGTCGACGACCCGCCGGGTGAGCAGTCGCATCACCGCGCTCTGCTCGGCGACCCGGATCAGCTCCTCCGGGTCGACCATGCCCCGGCGTGGGTGCCGCCACCGCAGCAACGCCTCGACGCCCACCACCTCGCCGGTCGCGATGGCGATCTGCGGCTGGTAGTACATGGTGATCTCGCCGGCGTCGTCGGCCAGCTCACCGTCCGGGTGCGCCCACCCGGACGACGGGGACGGCGGCGTCCCCGAACCCGCGTCACCCCGCCGCATCGGGCCGCCGTGCTCCGGCACCGCGCCACCGTTCGGCGACCGCCGGCCAGCCCGACCCGCGGAGTGCCGGTCCCGGACCGGACCGGAGCGGGTGCCGGGGACCACGGCGCGGGTGTTGCGGCCCCGGATCGGGTCGGCGCCGGTGGCGATCCGGTTGATCAGGTCGTCGGCGTGCACCAGCTCCGTCCCGGGCCGCCGTCGGCGACCCCACCACCGGCCACCGACCGTCGGCGCCGTGGCGACCACCGGCGCGGGATCCCCGTGCGGCGCGACCTCGGCCGGCGCGCCGGTGGGCAGTGCCGCACCGTCGCCGCCGCGCACCTCCGCCGCCACATCCAGGGGTACGTCGACCGGCGCGGCGCTGCGATCGTCGCGCTCGCCCGGATCGAGGGTGCGGTCGTCCCGCCCGGTCGGGTCGGCGGTGCGCTCGTCGCGCCCGCCCGGGTCGACGGCGCGGTCACCCGGCTCGATCGCGTCGGCGGTGTGGTCGACGCGCTGGGTCGGCGCCGCCGGCTGGTCCTGCCCGGCGGGCTCGGCACCGAACATGTCGTCGGCCGACGGGCTCGACTCCAGCACCCGGCGCAGGTCGGCCAGGAGACCGAGCCGCTCGGCGGAGTTGTGGTCGGACTCCGGGGCGTACACGGCCACCGTGTCGTTGCGGTGCTTCGCGTCGTACATCGCCACGTCGGCGTGGCGCATCAGGGTGGCGAAGTCCTCGCCGTGCTCGGGGAACAGCGCGATCCCGATCGACCCGCCCACGTCCAGCGGAAGGCCGTCCAGCGGCACCGGCTCGGCCAACACATCGACCACCCGGTCAGCCAGCTCACGCGCCTGACCGACGTCGGTCAACCCGGTCATCACGATGGCGAACTCGTCCCCGCCGAGGCGAGCGATCATCTGCGGACGCGGATCCACCTCAACGAGCCGTGCGCTGACCTCGACCAACAGCCGGTCCCCCACCGCGTGCCCGAGCGCGTCGTTGACGTTCTTGAAGCGATCCAGGTCGATCAGCAGCAGCGCCAGGTGACCGTCGGGTTCGCCGCGAGCGGTCCGCTCGGCGTGCAGGTGCACCTGCTCCGCCACCTCGGCCAGCAGCGCCTTGCGGTTGGGCAGCCCGGTGAGCGGATCGGCGGCGGCGAGGTGCTGCTGCTCAACGGTCAGCCGGGCCATCCGGTACACGGCGAAGAGCGGCACCAGCACCAACGGGATCAACGCCGCGCTGACCCGGGCGGCGGCGACCAGCACCGGAGCGAGCAGCAGCAGCGAGCCGGTGGAGAGCAACTCGAACCCGAGGCCCTGCCGGAGGGTGGGCCACCACCGGTCGCCGAAGCGCAGCCGCACCGCCCAGCTGACCAGCCCGTAGTTGACCGCGAACCAGGCCGCCGTGGCACCCCCGACGGCGACCACGTCGGTCCAGTGCAACCGACCGCCAGAGAAGATCATGCCCGGCCCGAGCTGGAGGACGCCGTACGCGGCGGCGAGGGCGCAGGCGTACTGGCCGACGTTGAACGCGGTCCGCCAGGCGGCGTGCCGCATCCGCCAACCGGAGACGATCACCCCGACGGCCTGCACCGCCACCGCCGGGCCGAGCCCCCACCCGAGCAGGATCGCGAAGGTGAAGCAGGTGGACGGGAAGACCGCCGAGGTCTGCCGGCGTCCCGGCGGGACGAACGGACGGGCGTCGCACACCACGGCGAGGGCCGCCATCGTCCAGAACGCCACCGGCAGTCGGGACAGCTCGGCCGGGAGCGTCGCGAGTGGACCGGCGGCGGTCAGCGCTGCCACCGCCAGGATGCCGACGACGAAGGCGGCGAACGGCGCCACCCGACCAGGCGGGAGCGAGTTGCGCGGGTCGGCGACCTCCACCACACCTCCCGAGCGACGGTCGACGTGCCGGTGTGCACGCCGTGACCCAATGAAACGCCCTCGGCCCCAGGTTTCCCGGTATGACAGTCACGAATCGGTCGTAGTCGTAATTAAGTTGGTATACGCGGCCACCGCCCGCACCGGCCCGCGGCGAGGTCAGCCCTCGACGCGGGCGACCTCCCGGGCGGCGTCCGGACCCGCTTGCAGCAGCAGCCGGAACCCGTCCTCGTCGAGCACCGGCACCTTCAGACCGGCCGCCTTGTCGGCCTTCGACCCCGGGTTGTCCCCCACCACCACAAAGCTCGTCTTCTTGGAGACCGACCCGCTGACCTTGCCGCCCCGGCTCTGCACGGCCTCGGCGGCCTGATCCCGGGAGAAACCGGCGAGCGTGCCGGTCACCACCACGGTCAACCCCTCCAACGGGCGCGGCCCCTCGTCGACCGCCTCCTCCGCCATCCGTACGCCCGCCTCGGCCCACTTGCGGACGACCTCGCGGTGCCAGTCCACCGCGAACCACTCCCGGATGCTCGCCGCGATCGTCGGGCCCACCCCGTCGACAGACGACAGCTCCTCCTCGCTGGCCGCGTCGATGGCGTCCATCGATCGGAAGTGCCGGGCGAGCGCCTGGGCCGCGGTCGGGCCGACGTGCCGGATGGAGAGCGCCACCAGCACCCGCCACAGCTCTCGTTCGCGGGCCACCGCGAGATTGTCCAGCAACTTCACCGCGTTGCTGCCCAGGCTGCCGTCCTTGTTGACGAAGAACGGAGACCGGGACAGCTGCTCGGCGTCGAGCTGGAAGAGGTCACCCTCGTCGGTGATGATCCCCGCGTCGAGCAGGGCCGCCGCGCCCTTGTAGCCGAGCACCTCGATGTCGAAGCCGCCCCGACCGGCGAGGTGGAACACCCGCTCGCGCAGCTGCGCCGGGCAGCTGCGGGTGTTGGGGCAGCGGATGTCGACGTCGCTCTCTTTGGCCGGGGCGAGCGGCGTGCCGCAGGACGGGCAGGTGGTCGGCATCACGAAGGGGCGGGCGTCGGCGGGGCGCAGGTCGACCACCGGGCCGAGCACCTCGGGAATCACGTCGCCGGCCTTGCGCAGCACCACCGTGTCGCCGATCAGCACGCCCTTGCGCTCCACCTCACGGGCGTTGTGCAGGGTGGCCTGGGCGACCGTCGAGCCGGCCACGTGCACCGGCTCCAGCACCGCGAACGGCGTCACCCGGCCGGTGCGCCCGACGCCGACCTCGATGTCGAGCAGCTTGGTGGTGACCTCCTCCGGCGGGTACTTGAAGGCGATCGCCCAGCGCGGCGCGCGGCTGGTCGAACCGAGCCGACCCTGGATCGACACCGGGTCGACCTTGACCACCACGCCGTCGATCTCGTGCTCGACGTCGTGCCGGTGCTCGGCGTAGTAGGCGATGTATTCCGCCACGCCGGCGAGATCGGGCACCACCCGCCAGCGATCACTGGTCGGCAGCCCCCAGGCCTTGAGCGCCGCGTACGACTCGGACTGTGCCGTCGGCCGGAACCCGCGGCGGGCGCCGACGCCGTGCACCACCAGGCGCAGCGGCCGGGAGGCGGTGACCCGGGGATCCTTCTGCCGCAGGCTGCCCGCGGCGGCGTTGCGGGGGTTGGCGAACGGCGCCCGACCCTGCTCGACGAGGCTGGCGTTGAGGTCGGCGAACCCGGCGACCGGGAAGTAGATCTCGCCCCGGACCTCCAGCAACTCGGGTATGTCGGGATATTCGGCGGAGGGCGTGAGCTGGCCGGGCACGTCCCGGATGCTGCGCACGTTGGCGGTGACGTCCTCACCGGTGCGGCCGTCACCGCGGGTGGCCGCCCGGACCAGTCGGCCGGCCTCGTAGGTCAGGTTGATCGCCAGCCCGTCGACCTTCAGCTCGCACAGGTACGGCACCGGGCCGCCGGCGTCACGCTCGACCCGCTCGGCCCAGGCGGCCAACTCCTCGTCGGCGAAGGCATTGTCCAGCGAGAGCATCCGCTCGGCGTGGGTGACCGGGGTGAAGTCGGTGGAGAACGTGCCGCCGACCCGCTGCGTCGGTGAGTCGGGCGTCCGCAGCGCCGGGAACTCCTCCTCCAGCGCCTCCAGCTCACGCAACTGCTTGTCGAACTCGGCGTCGGCGATGGTCGGCGCGTCCAGCACGTAGTAGCGGTACTGGTGTTCGGTCAACTCACGGCTGAGGGTGGCGTGCCGCTCCCGCGCCTGCGGCGTCGGCTCCCCGCCGGCCGCCGCCTCCTGAGCCGGGCTGACCTGCTGACCGATCTGCTCCTCGGACACCCCGCCACCTTCGGACACGCCTGCGACCTCCCCTGATCACGCTACCTGGGCACGGTATCGGGCCGGGGCGACAATCCGCCGTCCGCCCGCGCCCGGGGTGACCTGCCCGCGCGTGGTGGCGTGATCGGCGGCCCGGGCCGTGGCGTGCGAGGATCGCCGAACGAGGCGGCCCACGTGTCGCGCAGAGGCGGAGGTACGGATGCCCGAGGTGCTGCTCTGGGCGGTGGCGATCCTGTTGGCGGTGGCCGCCGGCTGGGCGTGGAACAGCTGGCGGCACCGGGTGGCGAACCGGCGACCGGGCACCCGGCCGGGTCGGGGCGCCCCGACCGGCGGCCGTCGTTCCGCGCCGCCGAGGCCACGAGGCACCGATCGGCCGGCCACCAGGCCCCGCTCCCGCGACACCGACCGGGCGGCCGGCGCTCCCGCGGCGGGCGAGATCTGGTGGGCCGACGTGCCGTACGCCGACGGCAGCGGGTCGAAGGTGCGGCCCTGCCTGGTGCTGCGCACCGACTCCCGGGGGTCCGACGTCCTGAAGATCACCAGCCAGGACAAGAGTGACCGGGACGACCACGTCCGGATCCCCACCCGGGACTGGGACCCCGGCGCCGAGCACGACAGTTACCTGAGCCTGACCGAGCCGGTCCGGATCGGCTCGGCGGACTTCGCCGACCGCGCCGGCCGCTGCGACGCCGACCTGTGGCAGAAGGTCCGCAACCTGCGCCACCTGCCCACCAGCTGACCATCGGCGCCACCCGCTGCCCGTGATCCACTCGCTTTCCTGCAAGTCGATCACGTCGGGCGGCCAGCGCCGCCGGGCCGCGACGCCGGGCCGGAACGTCGGGCCGGAACGCCGGGCCGGGACAATGGGCCGGAACGCCGGGCCGGGACAACGGGCCGAGCCGAGCCGGGACCGCAGGCCGGGACCGCAGGCCGGGACCGCAGGCCGGGACCGCAGGCCGGGACCGCAGGCCGGGACCGCAGGCCGGGATCGCCGGGTCAGTCCCAGGCGGCGCCGAGCGTGGCGAGCTGGTCGGCGTACTCGATGCGGTCCACCCACCCGTGCGGCCAGGCGGCCATCCCGGCGGCCGCGCCCACGAACGCGCCGGCCAGTGCGGCTATCGAGTCGGAGTCGCCGGCGGTGGTGGCACCCCGGGCCAGCACGGCGACCGGGTCGTCGGCGTGCCGTACGGCGCAGAGCAACGCGGTGGCCAGTGCCTCCTCGGCAACCCAGCCCTCCCCGGTGACCCGACACGGGTCACCGCCGTCGTCGGGCTGCTCCAGGGCTGCCGTCAGCCGGCCGAGCGCGTCCAGGCACTCGTCCCAGCCCCGGGCGATGAACTCCTCCGGTGTGCCGGCACCGGCCCGCTGCCACAGGTCACCCAGCCACTGCTCCCGGTACACCCCGCGCTGGGATCGCGCCCGCCCGGTGAGGACCCGGGGAAGATCGGACAGCGTGGCACCGCCGCGCAGGGCGAACACCGCGTACGCGGTCAGCTCACTCGCGGCCAGCCCGGTCGGATGGCCGTGGGTCAACCCGGCCTGCAACTGGGCCAGACCGGCCAGCGTGTCCCCGTCGACGTCGAGCAACCCGACCGGGGTGACCCGCATGTTGGCCCCGCAGCCCTTCGAGCCGATCACCGTCGCCTCCTGCCAGGGCAGCCCTCGGCGCAGCTCGGCGCAGGCCCGCAGGCAGGTCATGCCCGGGGCGCGGTTGTTGTCCGGGCTGATCGCCCAGGCCAGGAAACGCTGCCGCAGCAGCGGCTCCACCGCCTGTGGGGTGAGCGACGGCGCCTCGTGTAGGGCCCAACCCACCGCCAACGCCATCTGGGTGTCGTCGGTGACCAGGGCCGGCTCACCGACCAGCTCACGAGGGCCGGTCGGACCGTAGCGGCGCTCGATCTCGGCGACGGTCAGGAACTCGGTGGGTTTGCCCAGCGCGTCACCGTAGGCGAGACCGAAGAGCGAGCCGGAGGCGCGCAGCGCGGAGGTGGAGATCACGGCGGCCATGATGCCCGGCCGCCGCAACCCACACCAGGCTCAGTCCCAGCAGAGGCAGAAGGGGTGGCCGACCGGATCCGCGTAGACCCGGAAACCCTCGCCCTCGCCGGGCAGCCGCCGCGCGCCCAGCGCGAGCGCGGCCTTCTCGGCGGTCTCGATGTCGTCCACCGTCACGTCGATGTGGAACTGCTGCGGACGCTCCGGATCCGGCCAGGCCGGCGGACGCAGGTTGAGCGCACGCTGGAACGCCAGCCGGGGCTGATGCCCGGGCGGACCGCCCAGCACCACCCACTCGTCGTCAGCGTCACCCTCGGCCAGAGGAATGCCGAGCAGCTCGGAGTAGAACGCGGCCAGAGCCCGCGGATCGGGGCAGTCGATCACCACTGAACGTAGCTGTCCAATCATGACCGTCATCCTGCCCGCCGGGTACGACAGAAAAACCTCAGTCCTCGGTGAACCGCCGGCCGGCGTCCCGGCACGCGGCCAGCACCGCCCGCGCGTACTGCGGGGTCGCTCCGGCCAGGCCACACGCCGGCGTGACGACCACCTGCTCGGCGAGCTGCCGGCGGGGGAAGCCGAGGCGGTCCCAGAGCTGGCGTACCCGATCGGCGACCTGCGCGGAGGTCGGCGCGCCACCGGCCGACGGCGGCCGGGTCGGCACGGCCCCGGCCAGCACCCCGAGGCCGGCGTCGATGGCCTCGCCCAGCGGGTCCAGGTCGGTCACCAGGTCGAGGTCGAGGGCCACCCCGACGGCGCCGGTGGAGCGGATCAGCTCCAGCGGTACGTCCGGAGCGCAGCAGTGCACCACCGTCGGCACGCCGACCGCCTCGACGACCGTGCGCAGCAGCGCCGCCGCATCCACCGACTCCATCGCCCGGTACGCGCCCAGCCCGCTCTCGGTCGGCACCCGGCCGGCCAGCACCGTCGGCAGCGACGGTTCGTCCAGTTGGAGCAGCACCGACGCCCGGGGCAGGACCCGGGCGACCGCCCCCACGTGGGCGCGCAGACCCTCGGCGAGGGAACCGGTCAGGTCGCGGACCGCGCCCGGGTCGCGCAGCAGCCGGCCACCGATCGGCAGTTCCAGAGCGGCGGCCAGGGTGAGCGGGCCACCGGCCTGCACCTTGATCGGGCCGGCGTACTCCTCGGCCTGCTCGGCGAGCTGATCCAGGTCGCGTTCCATGAGGTCGCGGGCCCGGCGCAGGTCCCGGCCCGGGCGGGGAGCGACCCGCCACCGGCCGGTGTACAGCTCCACGGGCAGCTCGACCAGCAGCCCGGCGGTGCGGCCGATCAGGTCCGCGCCCGGGCCGCGGGCCGGCAACTCGGGCAGGTGGGGCAGCGCGGGTAGCTCACCGAGGACCACCCGCTGGGCCTCGGCGATGTCGGTGCCGGGCAGCGAACCAATTCCGGTCGCCGCACCAGCCGGCCAGGGCCACGCCTGATCTGTCACGGGCGAAGGCTATCCCGGTGTACGCCCGGACCGTGCGGCGACCGTGCGTTCAGCCGGTAATGGTGGCGGAGCCGAGGACCACGTCGCCGGCCGGGTCCGGCCGGTACGCCACGATGGCCTGACCGGCGGCGACACCGCGTACCGGCCGGCGCAGCTCGGCGTGCAGGCGGTCACCGTCGAGGGCGACGGTCGCGGGCACCACGTCGCCGTGCGCGCGCAACTGCACCTGGCACTCCACCGGAGCGTCCGGGCGGGCGCCGCCGGTCCAGACCGGACGAACGGCCCGGACGTCGGACACCTCGAGGGCCTCCGCGGGGCCGACGGTCACCGTGTTGGTCTTCGGCGTGATGGAGAGGACGTAGCGTGGCCGCCCGTCCGGGGCCGGCCGGTCCAGGTGCAGCCCACGACGCTGACCCACCGTGTACGCGTACGCGCCGGTGTGGCTGCCCACCACCGCGCCGGTGGTCGCGTCGACCACGTCGCCGGGCGCCTCACCGAGCCGGCCGGCGAGGAAACCGCGGGTGTCGCCGTCGGCGATGAAGCAGATGTCGTGCGAGTCCGGCTTGTCGGCCACCGCCAGGCCACGCTCGGCGGCCTCCGCGCGGACCTGCGCCTTGGTCGAGTCACCGAGCGGGAACATCGACCGGTCGAGCTGGTCGCGGGTGAGCACGGCCAGCACGTACGACTGGTCCTTCGCCACGTCGACACTGCGACGCAGCAGCCCGTCCGGGCCGAGCCGGGCGTGGTGACCGGTGACGACCGCGTCGAAGCCCAGGGCCACGGCCCGGTCCAGCACCGCGGCGAACTTGATCTTCTCGTTGCAGCGCAGGCAGGGATTGGGCGTACGACCCGCGGCGTACTCGGCGACGAAGTCGTCCACGACATCCTCGTGGAACCGGTCGGCCATGTCCCAGACGTAGAACGGGATGCCGATCACGTCGGCCGCCCGCCGGGCGTCGCGGGAGTCCTCCAGGGTGCAGCAGCCGCGCGCCCCGGTGCGGTACGTCTGCGGGTTGCGCGCCAGCGCCAGGTGCACACCGGTCACGTCGTGCCCGGCCGCCACCGCCCGCGCCGCCGCCACGGCCGAGTCAACCCCGCCCGACATCGCCGCCAGAACCCTCACCAGCCCACTCCCTTCCCATCCCCCCAACCAACCCTATCCACCCACCCCACCCCAACCCCAACCCCGCACCACCCGTCCCCGTCCCCGTCCCCGTCCCCGTCCCCGTCCCACCCTTCTCCCGCACCTCCCCTCCCCACCCCTCCCCGTCGATCATGGAGTTGTGGTGGGTGACAAAAGTCGCCGATCGCCGCATCCCGGGCACCACAACTCCATGATCGACCCTCGGTCCCGGGGGCACTGTCCGGCCCACGCGCGTCCCGCCGCGATCTTGCAGTTCGGTCGTTCATTCGCGCTGTCTGCGGCATATGTCGGCACGGAAAGTGCAAGATCGCGGGGCAGAGTGCGGAGTTTTGGCCTGGCGTGCGCTGGGCTGGGCTGGGCTGGGCTGGGCTGGGCTGGGCTGGGCAGCGCTGGGCTGGGCTGGGCTGGGCTGGGCTGGGCAGGGCTGGGCTAGCGGGGGGTTCGGGGGGACGCGGCTCGGCGGGCTCGTTCCACCGCTGCGGGAAGGGCCGCGATGAGGGCGTCGACGTCGGCCTGGGTGCTGGTGTGGCCGAGGGTGAAGCGCAGCGAGGAGCGGGCGCGGTCGTCGTCGGCGCCCATCGCCAGCAGCACGTGCGAGGGCTGGGCGACGCCGGCGGAGCAGGCCGAACCTGTCGAGCAGGCGATGCCCTGGGCGTCGAGCAGCAGCAGCAGGGCGTCACCCTCGCAGCCCGGGAAGGAGAAGTGCGCGTTGCCGGGCAGCCGGTCGACCGGGTCGCCGTTGTAGATCACCTCGGGCACCGCCCGCCGGACCCGTTCGATCAGGTCGTCGCGGAGCGCGGCGACCCGGGCGGCGTACTCCTGCTGGCCCTTGACCGCGGCCTCCACGGCGACGGCGAAGGCGACGATGCCGGCGGTGTCCAGCGTGCCGGAGCGGACGTCGCGTTCCTGCCCGCCGCCGTGCAGCAGCGGGGTGGCCGCCACGTCCCGGGCGAGCAGGAGGGCGCCCGCACCGGTCGGGCCGCCCAGCTTGTGCCCGGTGACGGTGAGCGCGGCGACGCCGCTTGCGGCGAAGTCGACCGGCACCTGACCGACCGCCTGGATGGCGTCGGTGTGGAACGGCACGCCGTGTTCGGCGGCGACGGCGGCCAGCTCGGCGATCGGCTGGACGGTGCCCACCTCGTTGTTCGCCCACATGGCGGTGACCACGGCCACCCGTTCGCCGTACGCGGCCAGCTCGGCGCGCAGCGCCTCCGGGTCGAGTCGGCCGGCGTCGCTGACGGGCAGCAGACCGACCTCGGCGCGCTCGTGCTCGGCGAGCCAGTCGACCGCGTCGAGTACGGCGTGGTGTTCGACGGCGCTGGAGACCACCCGGCGGCGGTCGGTGCCGGCGTCGCGGCGGGCCCAGTAGATGCCCTTGACCGCGAGGTTGTCGCTCTCCGTGCCACCACCAGTGAAGATCACCTCGGACGGGCGGGCACCGAGGACGGCAGCCACCTGCTCACGCGACTCCTCCACGCGGCGGCGGGCACGACGACCTGCCGCGTGCAGGGAGGACGCGTTGCCGACCTCGCGGGCGGTGGCGACGTACGCCTCCAGTGCCTCGTCGAGCATCGGAGTCGTCGCCGCGTGATCCAGGTAAGCCATCACCGTCCAGCCTACGGCCGACAGGTCGGGGCCCGGAGGGCGGAGGGGACTCCGCGCCGGCCGGGGCGCGGCTTCCCACCCCGGCACGGCGCGGGCGGACCCGCTCAGGCGGGCACCGCGGTGACGACGATGTTGTCGCGGTACTTGCGGGCCTTCGCGTCGAACGGGCCGCCGCAGGTGATCAGGGTCAACCGTGGCTTGCCGTCGCGGGCGAAGTACCGGTCCAGCGGAATCTTGGTCTTGGCGTACTCCTCCCGGGCGACGACCCGGTAGCGGCGAGCCTTGCCGTCGCTGCCGATCGCGGTGAGGGTGTCACCCTGGCCCAGCTCACGCAGCCGGAAGAACGCACCCTTGCCCTGCTTGGCGCTGTCCACGTGGCCGGCGATGACCACCGAGCCGGCGGCCGTCTCCAGGCCGGGGCCGTACCGGTACCAGCCGATCTGGTTGACGCCCGGCGGCACCTCGAACTCGTTGGTGCGCTCTTTGACGCCGACCGCGTTGACCGTGGCGGTGACGTTGATCTCGGGGATCACCAGCCGTACCGGCGGGATGGTCTCCGCGTCGGCGGGCAGCTCACCGGCGGTCACCGGGACCGACGGGGCGCTGGCGGCGGCCGGTGGGGTGCTGGCCAGCGTGCTCGCCTCCTCGGCGCCCACACTCTCCGTCGGCTGGGAGCCGCACGCCACCAGGGCGGCGACGGTGAGCGCGGCGACGCCGGCGGCCATGGCCGCCAGCGCGCCGCGGTTGCGCACCGTCACTGGCGACCGGTCCGTGCGGTCGCCATCCGCACCCCGCCGCCGAGCAGCAGGAGTACGCCGGCGCCGGTGAGCACGTACCACCAGGTGTTCACGCCCGTGCCGGCCTGACCACCGTCGCCGCTGGGCACGCCGCCCGGGGCGGAGTGCAGCCCGGTGATGCTCTGCGCGACCACGTCGAGGGTCTTGCCCTCGGCGGAGCCGATCGCGTAGACGATCGTGGCGGTGCCCTCCTTGAGGTTCAGGTCGGCCGGGCCGATGGCCACGGTGTCGGTGCCGGCCAGCACCACGTCCGCCTTCACGGTGCCCGCGTCGACGTCGCCCTTGGCCTCGTTCGGGTTGGTGAGGCCCTTAAAGACCGGGGTGCCACCGGCGCGGACGTCCACCTCGGGGGCGGCGGCGGTGTGCCGGACGATCAGCCGGGCCTTGCCGGCGTCGACCTTGGAGACGTCGTTGACGAACGGCGTGATCTTCGGCTTGCCGGCGGCGTCGAGGTGCGCGGCGATGCTGATGTTCGCCCCGCCCGGTACGGCCGCGTTGTCGACCTTGAGGATCGCGCTGCCGATCGGCTCGCCGGGCTTGGTGAGCGCGATGTCGTAGTCGCCCTCCTCCAGGTTCAGCGGGCCGGCCACGTCGCCGGGCTTGAAGTTGTCCAGCGTCTTCTTGCCGTTGACGTAGACGTCGACCGGGGTGTCCGGGATGCCGTGCACGACGGAGACCTTCGACGTGGCGGCGTACGCGGGGGTGGCGGTGAACGCGGCGACGCCGGCGAAGGCCAGCGCGGCGACCGCGCCGCCTGCGGCGACCCGACGGAAGTACGAGAGCTGCATGTCTGCCTCCTGGTGATTGGTGCTGATTCGTCAGGCCTGGCGTGCAGAACGGGTTACGCCGGCTCTCCGGCGGGTGGATGCGCACCGGACGCGTTTTTCTTTTTCGGCCGCATCCGCATCCGGGTCGGGTGCGGGCGACGAAGAGCTGGTGAGATGACATCGACCGGGAAAGTGGGGCGGAGACTGTGGCAGCTACAGTCGGGCATGCCCCATCGAAGGCGAGCCGCCCGATGACGGCGCCACGACAGGAACCGGACCCCCCGGTGGACGACCTCGCTCCGCGGTTCTGCGCCGGTGACGAGGCAGCGCTGCGCGAGGCGTACGACCGGTACGGCCGCGCCGTCCTGCACCTGGCCACGTCGATGCTGGCCAACCGCAGCGACGCCGAGGACGTGACCCAGGCGACGTTCGTCGCCGCCTGGCTGGGCCGCGACACGTTCGACCCGGCCAAGGGGTCGCTGATCGGTTGGTTGCTCGGCATCGGCCGGCGCAAGGTGATCGACCGGATGCGCGCCTCGGCCCGGGAGACCCGGGTGGTGGAGACGGTCCGGCAGCTGGCCGAGCCGGCGCCGACCGGTCCGGACCCGGACCGGGTGGTGGATCGGTTGGTGATCGCCGACGAGCTGGCCCGCCTGCCGGACGACCAGCGACGCATGCTGGAGCTGGCCTTCTACGACGACCTGACACACCAGCAGATAGCCACGGTGACCGGGGTGCCGCTGGGCACCGTGAAGAGTCACATCCGGCGCGGCATGGCGAGCTTGAAACGCAGATGGGAGGTGGACGGTGCAGCACCTGGACCACGACCGGCTGGTCTTTCTGGCGCTCGGTGAGAGCGAGGCGGACAACGGGGAGAGCACCCACCTCGACAACTGCGCGCACTGTCGGGTGGAGCTGCAGGCGTTGCGGCAGGTGGCCGGCCTCGGCGTGGAGACGCAGGGTCTGGCCGACCTGCCCGACCCGCCGGAGCACATCTGGCAGGGCATCGTGGCCGAGGTCCGGGCGGCCGAGGCCGTGCCGTCGCTGACCGAGGCCCGCCGGCAGCAGGCCACCGAGCCGGTGACGATCGTGCAGCGGTCGAACGGCTCTGCGGCCAAGCCGCACACGCCGGGTGCTTCCGGCGCGGAGTCGGGCGGCAGGTCACGGGCGCGGCGGCGCGGCGGTTGGTCGCGTTGGGCGGCCAGCACGGTGGCCGCCGTGGCGGCGGCGATCGGCGTGCTGGGTACGGTCTCGGTGCTGCGCCCGGACGATCCGGAGCCCGCTCCGACGCCCGCGGTGCTGGCGAGTGCGCCGCTCGCGGCCTTCGGCTCGACGCCAAAGGCGGCCCAGGGCGACGCACGGATTCTGCAGAACGGCCAACTACATCTGCATGTGGCGAATCTCCCGCGCGTGCCGGGGTACTACGAGGTCTGGCTCATCAACCCGACGACGATGCAGATGTTCTCGGTCGGCACCCTCGGTGGCGACGCGGACGCTCTGCTGCCCCTGCCCCCGAATGTCGACCTCAAGAGCTACTCGGTGGTCGACGTTTCCGCCGAGCAGTACGACAACAAGCCCGCGCATTCCGGTGACAGCCTGCTGAGGGGCACCCTGACGGGCTGATCGGCGGGCCGGCTCAGCTCCCCGGCCCGCCGATCAGCTCCCCACGAGAAAGTGGCCGCCCGGCAACGGGCGGCCACTTTTCTCTGTGTCAGACGCTCACTTGCGCTTGCGGATCTCCTCGGCGGCCTGCGGGACGATCTTGAACAGGTCGCCCACCACGCCGAAGTCGGCCAGCTCGAAGATCGGCGCCTCGCCGTCCTTGTTGACCGCGACGATGGTCTTCGAGGTCTGCATGCCGGCCCGGTGCTGGATGGCACCGGAGATGCCGAGCGCGACATACAGCTGCGGGGAGACCGTCTTGCCGGTCTGACCCACCTGGAACTGGTGCGGGTAGAAGCCGGAGTCGACCGCCGCGCGGGACGCGCCGACGGCGCCGCCGAGCAGGTCGGCCAGTTCCTCGACCAGCTTGAAGTTGTCGGCGTTGCCGACGCCACGGCCGCCGGAGACGACCACGCCGGCCTCGGTCAGCTCGGGCCGGGAGCCCTTCTGCTCGGCGACCCGCTCGACGACTGTGGCCAGCTTGTCGGTGTCGGTGACCGAGACGGTGAGCTGCTCGATCGCCGGGGTGGCGGCGGCCGGGGCCGGGGTGACCGAGTTGGGTCGCACGGTGACCAACGGCAGGCCCTTGGTGACCTTGGACTTGACGATGGTGGAGCCGGCGAACGCGACCTGGGTGGCGGTGCCGTCGGCGGCCAGGCCGACCACGTCGGTCAGGATGCCGTTGTCCAGCTTGACGGCCAACCGGGCGGCGATCTCCTTGCCCTCCTGGGCCGACGCCAGCAGGACGGCGGCCGGCTGCACCCGCTTGACCAGCTCGGCCAGCACGGTCGCCTTGGGGGCCACCAGGTAGCCGTCGATGTCGTCACCCTCGGCGGCGTAGATCTTCTCCGCGCCGTACTCGCCCAGCTTGGCGCTCAGCGCCTCCGCGGCGCCGGTGCCGCCGAGCACCACCGCGCTCGGGGTGCCCAGCTCGCGGGCGAGGGTGAGCATCTCCAGGGTGACCTTCTTGACGCCGAATTCCTTGGTGGCTTCGACGACGACGAGAACCTCAGACATGTCCAGACCCGCTCTCACACGAACTTTTCGGTGGCGAGGAACTCGACCAGCTTGACGCCGCCCTCGCCCTCATCGGTGATCTTGGCGCCGCCGGAGCGCGGCGGACGCTTGCTGTGCTCGACCACGGCGCTGGTCGCGCCGTCGAAGCCCACCTCGGTCGGTGCGACGCCGAGGTCGGCCAGCGAGAACGTCTGCACCGGCTTCTTCTTGGCGGCCATGATGCCCTTGAACGAGGGGTACCGCGGCTCGTTGATGGTGTCCCAGACGGAGACCACGGCCGGGGTGGAGGCGGTGACGACCTCGTAGCCCTCCTCGGTCTGCCGCTCGACGGTCAGCGTCGCGCCGTCGACGGTGAGCTTGCGGGCACCGGTGAGCGCCGCGACACCGAGCCGCTCGGCGATCATGTGCGGCATGACCTGGACGCGGCCGTCGGTGGACTCGGCGCCGCAGATCACCAGGTCGGCGTTCAGCTGACCGAGCGCGGCGGCGAGCACCTTCGAGGTGGCCACGGCGCAGGACCCGTGCAGGGCGTCGTCCAGCACGTGCACGGCCTTGTCCGGGCCCATGGAGAGCGCCTTGCGGATCGACTCGGTCGCCCGGTCCGGACCCATGGTCAGGATGGTGACCTCGCCGCCGTGCGCCTCCTTGATCCTCAGCGCCTCCTCGATGGCGTACTCGTCCATCTCGTTGATCACGTTGTTCGCCGAACCGCGGTCGACGGTGTTGTCGTCATTGCGCAGGTTGCGGTCCGCGCCCGAATCAGGCACCTGCTTGACGAGTACGACGATATTCATCGCGCTTCGACGACCCTCCTGTGTGGTGATGCGATTCGCTCGCCCGGTCTGGGGCGCAGCCTCGCGCGTCGGTCGACGCCCGGTCAACCGCGGGCTGTTGTGCAGTTGCCCACGGCGCAATGTTACCTGCCAGTAGGTTGCGGCTCCCGGGCACACAGAGTGACACAGGTCACCGGCAGTGCCGCGGTCAGGCCGGTTCGGCCAGCGCACCCCGGATCCGGTCGATGACCGCCGCCTCCGCCGGCGCCACCCCGTTGTGCGCCCGGGCCGCACGGTCCGCCGCCGTCAACACCACCGACCGGTACGTCTCGACGTCCGTCGGCGCCTTTTCCCGCAGGATCCGCACCGCGCCGGTGAGCGCCGGCAGCACCACCGACTCGATCTCCAGCTCGGAATCGCGGGGCAACCAGGGCAGCGGGCCGGTGGTCAGCGCCTCCTTGACCACGCCGCTGGCGTCGGCCAACGCCCCGGAGGCGGCGAAGCTCTCCCGGAACACCCCCAGCATCCCGGGGTCGGCGTTGGAGACCAGGAGGACGGCACCGAAGGCACCGGTCTTGAGGGTCAACCGCTCCTCATCCGTCAACCGCTGCTCCATGATCACGGAGTGTAGACGTACGGCGTGGTGGTGGTGACCGGGATGAGGCCGAGCCGTTCCAGGATGGGCCGGCTGTCCTCGGAGCAGTCGACCTGCAACAGCGTCCGACCCCGCTGCTCGGCCAGCCGCGCCCGGTAGGTGACCAGCGCCCGGTAGATGCCCCGGTGCCGCCACTGCGGCAGGGTCGAGCCGCCCCACAGGGTGGCGAAACCGGTGTTCGCCGGGAACCGCACCCAGCCCGCACTCACCACCGTGTCGTTCGCCTCGGCCACCACGACGGTGATCGAGTGCGGGTCGGCGTCGATCTCCTTGGCCAGCCCCCACACGAGGTGCGAGCGGTCCTCCTGCCAGACCTCCTCCTCCATGGCGGCGATCCGCTCCAGGTCCTCCCGGGAGGTCACCTCACGCAGGCGTACCCCCTCGGGGGCGACCGGCAGCGCGGCGGCCAGCGGCGCGACCGGCCCGACCACGACGGTCTCCCGGTCCTCCGGCACGAAGCCGGCGGCGCGCAGGCGGTCCGCCAGGTCCGCCGGCTCGTCGTGCCCGTTGAGCTTCCACTCGACCGACTGGCCGCGCTCGCGGAACAGCTCCACCTGCCGGGCGATCAGCTCGTCCAGCGCCGCGCCGGTCAGCCCGCCCAGGTCGCGGTACGTGAGGAACCCTCCCGCGTCGAGCCCGATGATCCGGACCAGCGGCCCGTCCCGCTCCACCGTCACCCCGGCCGGAACCGGGTCGGGGATCTCCGGGCGGAGCTGGTTGTCGTAGGCGTTGCGCAGCGTCAGCACATCAAGATCGGTCACCGGCCCAGGCTAAGCCGGGACGGAAGCGAATAATCGACAGCGTGTGGGAGGCGATCAAGCGATGGTTCGACCCGGCGGAGGCGCGCGCGGTCGGCGAGACACCGGACTACCGGTTCTCGCTGGCCAACGAGCGGACCTTCCTGGCCTGGCTGCGCACCGCCCTGGCGCTGGTCGGCGGCGGGCTGGCCGCCGCGCAGTTCCTGCCGCCCCTGCCGATGGGCCACCTGCGCGAGGTGATCGCGATCGCGCTGCTGCTGCTCGGCGGCCTCGTCGCCGTCCGCGCCGTGGACCACTGGGCACGTACCGAACGGGCCATCCGGCTCGGCGCGGAGCTACCCGCGTCCCGGTTCCCCGCCGTCCTGGCCCTCACCGTCGGCGCCGGCGCGCTGCTGCTGGTGGTCGCCGTGCTGGTCCGGGCGGTCGGCGCAGGGTGAGTGCCGGACGCGATCCCGGGTTGCAGCCGGAGCGGACCCGGCTGGCGTGGCGGCGCACCCTGCTGGCGTTGACCGTGGTGACCGTGCTCGCCGTCCGGCTCGGGTCGACCGGCGGCCCCGTCGGCACGCTGGCCTCCGGCGTCGCCGTGCTGCTCTGGGGCGCCGCGCTGGTGCTGTGCTGGTCGCGGGGCACCGGCACCGGGCCGGCGCGCACCGGTGGCCGCACACTGCCCCTGGTCGCGTTCGGCACCGTCGGGCTCGCGCTGCTCGGTGCGCTGCTGGTGATGAGCGGACTGTGGTGACGGGACGCGGTGCGCCATGATGGGTGGATGGCCCGGCTGTACGTACTCCTCTTCCTGGCGCAGATCGTCCTCGCCGTCTGCGCGCTAATCAGTTGCCTCTCCGCCGAGGAGGGTCAGATCCGCGCCCTGCCCCGGATCGCCTGGGTGCTGATCATCCTGTTCTTCCCGCTGGTCGGGTCGATCGCCTGGTTCGTCGCCGGCCGGGAGCCCAGCTCCGGTGCCCGCAAGCCCTGGCCGACGGGCGGGGCCGCCGACCGGCGGCCGCGCCCGCTCGCGCCCGACGACGACCCCGAGTTCCTCCGCTCGGTGCAGGAACGCTCCCAGCAAGAGGACCAGGAGCTGTTCCGCCGCTGGGAGGAGGACCTGCGCCGCCGCGAGGACGACCTTCGCCACCGCGACGGTGACCCGCCGCGCGAGGGTGACCGGCCGGAGGTCTGACACGAGCCCCCGCCGCCCGTTGCGGGGCGACGGCGGCTGCGGGCGCGCCTCAGGCCAGGTTCGACGAGCGGGGGTACGCGTCGGTCGGGTCGGTGAGCACGTTGACCAGGTACGGCACGCCGGCGTCGAACGCCCGCTGCAACGCCGGGCCCAGGTCGGCGGCCTTCGCGACCGTCTCGCCCGCGCCGCCCAGCGCGCTGACCACCGTGTCGTAGCGCAACTCCGGTTGCAGGTCGGCGGCCACGTCGTAGCCGTACATGGCCTTCATCGGGTGCTTCTCCAGGCCCCAGATGCCGTTGTTGCCGACCACGATCACCACGGGCAGCTTCTGGCGGACCAGCGACTCGACGTCCATCAGCGAGAAGCCGGCGGCGCCGTCGCCCATCAGCACACAGATCTGCCGGTCCGGGTGGCTGACCCGGGCGCCCATCGCGTAGCCCATGCCGGTGCCCAGGCAGCCGTACGGGCCCGGGTCCAGCCAGGTGCCGGGCTGCGCCGGCTCCAGGTAGCGGCCGGCGTACGAGACGAAGTCGCCGCCGTCGCCGATCGTGATGGCGTCGGGGGCGAGCACCCGGCGCAGCTCGCCGTAGATCCGGGCCGGCCGGATCGGGTCGGTCTCGGCGGCCATCTCCTGCGCGTCGCGCGCCTTGGCCGCGTCCTCGGCGGCGCGCAGGTCGGCGATCCAGTCGCTGTGGTCGGCCCGGTCACCGGCGTGATCGGCCAGCGCGGAGAGGATCAGGCGCAGGTCGCCGGCGGGTGCGGCGGCCGGCTGCACGTGCCCGGCGCGCTGGCTGGGCGCGTCGACGATGTGCACCACCTTGGCGTCGCCGAAGTCACCGAAGCTGAGCCGGAAGTCCAGCGGGGTGCCGACGACCACGACCACGTCGGCGCCGGAGAGCGCCGCCCGGCGGGCCTTGGCGAAGGAGAGCGGGTGCTCCGGCGGGAGCGAGCCGCGCCCCATCCCGTTGGTGAACACCGGCACCTGCAACGCCTCGGCCGCCTCCCGCAGGGCGGCGACCGCGTCGCCGGCGTACACGTCGGAGCCGGCGATGATGACCGGGCGCTGCGCGGCGGCGATCAGCAGCGCGGCGCGGCCGACCTCCTCCGGGTCGGGCACGACCGGGTCGATGCCCTCCACGGTGGGCAGTTCGGCCTCGGCGACCGAGAAGACCGTCTCCAGCGGGAAGTCGAGGAACGCCGGCCCGCGGTGCGGGGTGAGCGCGGCGGTGAGCGCGGCACCCACCGCGCGCGGGATGTCGTCGGTGCTGAACACCGTCTCGGCGTGCTTGGTGACCGGTGCGACCAGCGGCAGGTGGTCCATCTCCTGGAGGCTGCCCGACCCCCAGCGGAACGCGGGCGCCCGGCCGCCCAGCACCAGCACCGGTGAGGCGTTGAAGGAGGCGCTGGTCATGCCGGAGATGCCGTTGGTGACGCCCGGCCCGGCGGTGAGCACGGCGAGGCCGGGGCGGCGCTGCAGCTTGGCGACCGCCTCGGCGGCGAAGACCGCGGACTGCTCGTGCCGGACGTCGTAGATCGGGAAGTCGGTCTTGTGCGCGGCGTCGTAGAGCGGGAAGACGTGCCCGCCGGACAGCGTGAACATCTCCCGTACGCCGTGCGCGCGGAGCGCCGCCAGCGCCAACTCTCCGCCGTGGCCCTCGATCCGCTCCGTCATTCGCTGCTCCCCTTCGTCCCGCATGACCGAGGCCCCACGCTACTGGCCGGTAGGAACAATGTGAACCGTTCTCGGCTAATAGTCAGCGGCCGGTGAAGTCCGGCTTGCGCTTCTCCACGAAGGCCGCCATGCCCTCGCGCCGGTCGTCGGTGGCGAACAGCGCCGCGAAGAGCTGACTCTCCCAGGCCAGGCCCGAGTTCAGGTCCATGTCCAGGCCGCCGTCGACCGCGAGCTTCGCGGCGCGCAGCGCCTGCACCGGCCCGTTCAGGTACGGCGTGATGAGCGCGACCGCCGCGTCGTACACCTCGGCGGCCGGGACGACCCGGTCGGCCAGGCCGATGCGCAGCGCCTCCTGGGCGTCCACCATCCGCCCCGACATGATCAGATCCTTGGCGCGGGCCGGGCCGACCAGCCGGGCCAGCCGTTGGGTGCCGCCCGCACCGGGGATGATGCCCAGCTTGATCTCCGGCTGCCCGAGCTTGGCGTCCTCGGCCACGACCCGCCAGTCGCAGGCCAGCGCCAGCTCGCAGCCGCCACCGAGGGCGTAGCCGGTGATCGCGGCGACCACCGGCTTGGGGATCCGGGCGATCGCGCCGAGCGCGCTGGACAGGTTCGCGGCCCGGTCGGCCATGTCCACGTAGGACATCTCGGCCATCTGCTTGATGTCCGCGCCGGCGGCGAAGACCTTCTCCCCGCCGTACACGATGACGGCGCGGACCTCGGGGTCGGCGGTGGCCGCCGTCGCGGCGGCGCGCAACTCCTCCTGCACCTGGGTGTTGAGCGCGTTCATCGGCGGCCGCTCCAGCCGGATGGTGCCGATGCCGTCCCTGGTCTCCAGCCGAACGAACTCGCCCACGCTGCCCTCACTTCCTCGTCGAAGTCGCGTGCCAACCTTACGACCCGGCTCGTTTGGGTAAGTAGTGTGGTGTCAGCCCCGCGGGCGGGAGTCCAGCCATGATCACGTATTACGACGACAGGTCGGTGCAGGTCACCTCCACCGCCGTCCGGGTGGACGGCCGGGCCTATCCGCTGGCCGAGATCACCCTGGTGTGGCACCGCCGAGGCACGCGTTCCTGGCGGGTGCTCGTGGGGCGGGGCGCGATCGGCGCCGCACTGGCCGGCCCGCTGATCGCGGCCGTGCTCGGCATCGGCGTGGCCGTCTGGCTGCACCGATCGCCCACGGTGACGATCGCCATCGTCGGCGCGTCGGTGCTCGTCGGGCTCGCCATCGGGCCGGTCGCCGACTTCCTCTTCGAACACCTGGACCGCTCGTACGCCCGGGGCAGCCGGCAGCTGGAGATCTGGGCCCGCTGGCGTGGCCAGCCGGTGCAGCTGCTGCGCACCGGCGACGCGCTGCGTTTCGGTCAGATCTACCGGGCGGTGCAGCGCGCCATGGAGCACAGCCAACCGGCCCGCCCCGTCACCCGCCGTTAGCCCTCCCGGCGCGGGCTCGGCCGACGTGGACCCGGCCGACGTGGACCCGGCCGACGTGGACCCGGCCGGCGTGAGCCCGGCCGGCAGGGGGTCGGCCATGCTCTCCGCAGAGCCCATGGAGTTGCTGTCGTCAATGCATCGGGGAATGAGGCCCTCGATGTCGCAAGCCCGTGATGTCGTTGACGACATCAACTCCCAAGGACGGCCACACCACCCGCACCCCCCAAGGGGGCTCGCCGGGCCGGGGCCGGTTTGCCTGGTGGTGGTTAGGCTTAGTGATGACCCTCTATTACCGGGACGACGCGGTGCAGGTGACCTCCGAGTCGATTCGTTCGGGTGGTCACGTGGTCGCCCTCTCCGACGTGACGTACGTCTGGCACGCGCGAGGTCCGAAGACGCTCGCGGTGCGCGGCCGGGTGCTCGGTCGCGGTGTTCTGGTGCTGCTGCTCTCGCTGCCGCCGCTGGTCGCGCTGGTCTGCGTCGTCTCGCTGGTCTGGTCGGCGCAGGATCGGGGCAACTGGAAGGTGACGCTGATCGTCCTCGCCGCGTTCGCGGTGGGCGCGTTGGCGTTGATCCCGTTCCTGGAGATCCCGCTCGGCTGGCTCGATCGCTCCTACGAGCGCGGCAGCCACGTGCACGAGCTGTGGGTGCAGCACCACGGCCGGGAGGATCTGCTGGTGCGCACACCGGACGCGCTACGGTTCGGGCAGATCTACCGGGCCGTGCAGCGCGCCGTCGAACAGCAGGGAGACCATCGATGACCACCCGCCGCGGCGAGGCCGTCGCCCTCGCCGGCCTGCTCGCCGCGGCCGGCGTCACCCATCTGGTACGCCCCGGCGTCTACGACCCGATCGTGCCGCGCGCTCTGCCCGGCCCGGCCCGCTTCTGGACGTACGCCAGTGGAGTCGCCGAGTTGGCCGTGGCGGCGGCGGTGGCGCATCCGGCCACCCGCGCTACCGGTGGTCGGGCGGCTGCCGCCCTGTTCGTCGCCGTGCTGCCGGCGAACGTGAAGATGGCGGTGGACTGGCGGCACCGCCGCCCGACGAAGCGGGCCATCGCCTACGGTCGGGTGCCGATGCAGGTACCGCTGATCTGGTGGGCGTTGCGGGTCGCCCGCGCCGGCCGTTAGGGGTCAGCTCAACGGCAGGGTGGTGGCGATCGGCCAGCCCACCAGCACGGCGCCGGGCACGGCCAGCAACCAGCGCGGGGCCGCGTACCGGCGCAGCACGGCCGCCCAGACGACGTGCCAGCCGAGCAGAAACGCGAACAGCGGGACCACCAACAGCACGAACCCGGGTGCGAGGCCGACCAGCGCCGACGCGGTCAGCACCAGCACGGTGACCGCGACGACCAGCAGGTGCCGACCGGTCCGGCCGGCGGCGACCGACTCCACGCCCAGCAGGAACACCAGGCAGGCGGCCAGCACCAGCGGGAGCAGCCACCAGCGGGCACCCACCGGCAGTGCCGAGGTCAGGCCCAGGTGGATCGGCAGCGCGACGGCGAGGACCGCGTACCCGGTCAGTGCCACCGCCGCGACGATCGTCCGGGCCGGGGCTGGCGGTGACGTCTCGCCGACGGCCGGGACCGGCGGTGACGTCGCGCCGGGCAGCCAACGGTGGCCGGCGAGCACCAGCACGCCGGTGACCAGCAGGAAGCCGGTGACATAGCCGCCGACGGCGAGCGGGAGGCGGGTCGTCGGCAGCACCGCGGCGACGGCCGCGCCGAGGCCGGCCGCCACGACCGCCAGCCCGAGCAGCGCCAGACCACCGATCGGCACCCGGTCGGTCGACCGGCCGCCGTTGGAACGTCGGGTCAGGAGCAGGGCCGCCAGCGGGACCACGCCGGCGCCGAACGCGAGCAGCAGCAGCGCCGCCCCGGCGAGCCGGACCAGCGGTCGGGGCGCGGCGTCACCGTCGACGCTGGGCAGCCAGTCGGCGATCTCCTCGTGAGTACGCGGGGCGAACAGCACCGAGATGTGCTCCACGCCCGGCACCACCACGGCCGGCCGCCGGCCCACCGCCGCACCCCGTCCGACGGCGTCGTCGGCCGCGTGCCGGAACCCCGGGAACTCCGCGCCACCGACGATGAGCAGCAGCTCCGCCGGTCGACCCGGGGGCAGCTCGCCGGCGTCGGGCAGCGAGATCGCCACGGTCCGGGCGATCTCGGAATGCCCGGCCGCGTACCGGGTCACGGCGCCGGCACCCATCGAGTGCCCGACCAGCATGATCTGGGCCGGATCCACGTCCGGGAGCGAGCGCAGGTAGCCGACGGCGTGGTCGAGGTCGGCGGCGAGCGTGTCGTTCGAGGTGTCGCCGGCGAGCCGGGCCGGGTTGGCGCCGTGCCCGGCGAAGTCGAACAGCAGGGCGACCGCTCCACGACGGGCGACGGTGTCGGCGATCGGTCGCATCAGTCGGGCCGAGCCGGCGAAGCCGTGCGCGATCACGACGCCGGGACGCCGCACGTCGGACATCGGCGGGTCGGCACGTACCTCGGTCATCGGCACGCCGCCGACGGTCACCTGCCGGGCGGTGAGGCCGGCGTCCGCCCGGCCCAGCACCTGCGCGCCGAGTGCGGCGGCGACCGCCGCGACGACGGCGAGAAGCACGGCGGTACGGGTGCTCGGCGGTTGGTGCGGCGAGGGGGCCGACATGCCGGCACCCTACCGTCGGGCGGGCCGGCCGAGGCCCCACCGGCCGCGGCGGACGAGCGGTTGTGGTGCGGGCGACGCACACTGGATCCCATGGCGATCCCCCTCCCCACACCGGCCGCGATGGTCGGTCTGACCCGATCCGCTCTCGATCAGGCCCTCGGCTCGGCCGCCTCGTTCGCCGCCGTGCCCGCCCGCGCGTTCGCGGTGCTGGACGGGGTGGAGGCGCTGCTCGCCCGGATCAACGGTGTGGTGGACCGGATCGAGACGACCCTGGACCGGACCAACCAGGTGGTCGCGAAGGCCGATGCGGTGGCCGACCGGGCCGCCGTCACCGTGGGGACCGCGGCGGAGGCGGCCGGCACGGCGGCCGAGCTGCTGGCGGCGTACGAGCCGGCGCTGCGGCGGGCCGCACCGATGGCCGAACGGTTCGTCGAGCAGCTCAGCCACGAGGAGATAACCGCCGCGATCCACCTGGTCGACGAGCTGCCCAAGCTCAAGGAGCACCTGACGGCGGACATCCTGCCGATCCTGGCCACCCTCGACCGGGTCGGGCCCGACCTGCACGATCTGCTCGACGTCACCCGCGACCTCAAGCTGGCCGTGGCCGGCATCCCGGGGCTGGGCATGCTGCGCCGGCGCGGCGAGAAGCTGGTCGACGACCCGGCCCTCTGAGCGCTCGCCCGCCAGCGAGGCCCTGCCCACCGCCGGGTCAGCAGTCGCAGGTGATCGTCGAGCGGGGCGCGGTCAGCTACCGCCACCACTTCGGTCGGGTCATGCTGACCTCGCCGTCGGCGTACCGTCGGGCCTTTCGCACCGCGACGGCGACCGGCCAGCCGGCCTGACGCGGGTGGGTCAGCCCCGCGCGTACAGCTCGTCGATCTCGGCCCGCTGCGGCAGCGCCACCGAGGCGCCGAGTCTGCGTACGCAGGCCGCGCCGGCGGCGGACGCCCAGCGCACCGCGTCGACGATGTCGCGCCCCTCACCCCAGCCGACGGCCAGCGCGGCGGTGAACGCGTCACCCGCCGCCGTGGAGTCGACCACGTCCACCTGGAACGCGGGCACGTGCGCCTCGGTGCCGTCCCGGTCGACGTACCAGGCGCCGGCACCGCCGTGGGTGAGCACGGCGCGGGGCACCAGGTCGAGCAGCGCCCGGGGCTCCTCCCGACCTCGGCCGGTGAGGGCCTGCGCCTCGCCCTCGTTGACGACCAGCAGGTCCACCGACGCGAGCAGCTCCGGCGGAAGGTCCCTCGCCGGGGCGGCGTTCAGGATGACCCGCGTGCCGGCGGCGCGGGCGGCCACCGCGGCGGCGGCCACGGTCTGCACCGGGATCTCCAACTGGGCGACCAGGACGTCGGCCCCGCGTACCGTAGCCAGCTCTTCGTCGGTGAGGCCGACCAGCGCGTCGTTCGCGCCGGGGGTGACCACGATGGCGTTCTCGCCCTGAGCGTTGACCATGACCAGGGCGACCCCGGAGGTGCCGTAGACCACCCGCAGCTGGTCGGTGTCCACGCCGGCGGCGGTGATCCGGGCCTTGAGCGTGACGCCGAACGCGTCGGAGCCGATCGCGCCGAGGAACGCGCAGGAGGCACCGGCCCGGGCGGCCGCGACGGCCTGGTTGGCGCCCTTGCCGCCGGGCACCATCACGAAGTCGGTGCCGAGCATGGTCTCGCCGAGCCGCGGCAGCGAGGGCGCCATCGCGACCAGGTCCATGTTGGCGCTGCCCACCACGGCCACGCGGGTCTGGGACACGGTCACCCTCCCTGGTCGCTCAGGCGGCGCGCGCGGTGTAGCGGCCGCCCGACCGCTCGACCACCAGCGGCAGGCCGAAGGTCTTGGAGAGGTTGTCGCCGGTCAGCGTCTCGGCGAGCAGACCCTGGGCGACCACCGCGCCCTCGCGCAGCAGCAGTGCGTGGGTGAACCCGGGCGGGATCTCCTCCACGTGGTGGGTGACCAGCACCATGGCGGGCGCGTCCGGGTCGTACGCCAGCTCGGCCAGCCGGGCCACCAGGTCCTCGCGGCCGCCCAGGTCGAGACCGGCGGTCGGCTCGTCGAGCAGCAACAGCTCCGGGTCGGTCATCAGGGCACGGGCGATCTGCACCCGCTTGCGTTCGCCCTCGGAGAGGGTGCCGTAGCGGCGTTCGGCGAGGCCGCCGACGCCGAGTTGACTGAGCAGGGCCCGTGCCCGCGCCTCGTCGCCGCGGTCGTAGCTCTCCCGCCAGCGGCCGACCACCGACCAGGCGGCCGTCACCACGACGTCGCTGACCTGCTCATCGGCGGGCACCCGCTCGGCGAGCGCGGCGGTGGAGAGCCCGATGCGGGTGCGCAGCTCGTTGACGTCGGTGCGGCCGATCCGCTCACCGAGCACGTGGGCGACACCGGTGGTGGGGTGCAGCCGCCCGGAGGCGAGGTTGAGCAGCGTCGTCTTGCCGGCCCCGTTGGGCCCGAGCACGACCCAGCGCTCGTCCAGCTCGACCCGCCACGTCAGGTCCTGCAGCAGCGCGGTGCCGGACCGGCGTACGCCGACGCCGTCGAGGCTGACCACCAGATCCGGGTCCACGGACGTGGCGGAGGAGGTGGCGTCGGCAGCGCCGGGGATCAGGTCACCAGTCACCACTCCATCCAACCACGCAACGCCGGGGCGCCCCCCACGGGCGGCGCCCCGGCCATAGGGTGGGGCACCGTGTCGTTGATCACCACACTCGGAGGACGGCCCATGCTCGATCGGGGTACGGAGCCGCGCGGATGAGCGCGGTCATCGAGATCGAAGGTCTGCGCAAGACCTTCCACAGCGTGCGCAAGGGCAGACGGGTGGCGGTCGACGGGTTCGACCTGGTGGTCGAGGCGGGTCAGATCCACGGCTTCCTGGGGCCGAACGGCTCGGGCAAGACCACCACCCTGCGCGCCCTGCTCGGGCTGGTGCGAGCCGACGGCGGGCGGATGACCGTGCTGGGTGAGCCCTCGCCGGAGTTGCTGCCCCGGGTGGCCGGCCAGGTGGGTGCCATCGTGGAGAGCCCGCAGTTCTTCGGCAACTTCAGCGGCCACCGCACGTTGCGACTGCTGGCCCGCGCCGGCGGGGTGCCGGTGTCGCGGGTGGACGAGGCGCTGGAGCTGGTGGGCCTGCGCGACCGGGGTGACGAGCGGGTGAAGGCGTACTCGCTGGGCATGAAGCAACGCCTGGCGGTGGCGTCGGCGTTGTTGAAGGATCCGCGGCTGCTGATCCTGGACGAGCCGGCGAACGGGCTGGACCCGGCCGGCATCCGGGAGATGCGGGACCTGATGCGGTCGCTGGCGGCGTCCGGGGTGACCGTGCTGGTGTCCAGCCACATCCTGGGCGAGATCCAGCTGATCTGCGACCACGTCACGATCATCTCGCGGGGGCGGCGGGTGGCGGCCGGCCGGGTGGACGAGGTGCTGGCCGGCTACGACCGGCACGAGTTCCTGGTCCGGGTGGCCGAGCCGGAACGCGCCGTCGAGCTGTTGCAGGCGGCCGAGCTGACGGCGATGGTGGACTCGGGTGCGCTGGTGGTGGGTGGGGTGACCGATTCGACGGTCATCAGCCACGTGCTCGGCGAGCAGGGGCTGTGGGTGGGCGAGCTGACGCCGCTGCGGCCGGATCTGGAGAGCGTCTTCCTGGAGCTGACGGGTGCCGGTGAGCATCCGTCGGTGCCGCGCCAGGTCGACCAGGCGGGGCCGCCGTCCGGCGCGGAGGGCGAGCCGATCGATCTCGACGTACGGGGGGTGGACGCGTGAACCTGGTCCGTGCCGAGGTGGAGCGGCTGTCCGCCCGCCGTTTCGTGCAGCTCATGGTCGTTCTGCTGGTGCTGGCGTTCGGTGTCACGGCGGCGACCACGCTGGCCGGCTCCCACAAGCCGAGCGCCGAGGAACTCTCCGTGGCGCGGGCGAAGGCCAACGAGGCGCGGCAGGGCATGGAGGTCGCCTTCCAGGAATGCCTGGCCCGGCAGAACGAGACGCCCCCGCGGGGGGACACGGAGGGCTACTACCCCAGGGACTGCTCGGAGATCGACCCGATCCGGGGCGATCGGCTCCCGATCGCGGCCGACTTCCTGGTCGGCGTGTTCAGCTTCGCCGAGCAGGCCCGCCCGCTGCTGTACTTCCTGATCGCGTTCCTGGTGTTGTTCGGGTTCCTGATCGGCGCCTCCTACATCGGCGCGGACCTGAACTCGGGCGGCGTGGTGAACCTGCTGCTGTGGCGTCCACGACGGCTGACGGTGCTCGGCACCAAGCTGGCCACCCTGCTCGGCGCGGTGCTGGTGGTGTCGTTGCTGGCCTCGGTGTTCTACCTCGCGACGTTCTGGGTGATCGGGCAGACCGCCGGGTTGGCGGGGCGGTTCAGCGATGACTTCTGGTCTTCGCTGGCCGCGGTGCACGGCCGTGGTCTGGTGCTGGTGCTGTTGGCCACCGCCCTCGGCTTCGCCATCGCGACGCTGGGCCGGCACACCTCGGCGGCGCTCGGCGCGGTTGCCGCGTACGTGGTGGTGTGGGAGCTGGGTGGCCGGCTGGTGCTGGAGATCGTCGACGCCCGGCGGCCGGATCAGCTGATGCTCTCCAGTCACATCGGGGCGTGGCTGACCGGCGAGGCCCGGTTCTGGGATCCCCAGCTCTGCGCGAACAGCCGGCCGGGCGTCTACTGCGAGGGCTTCTACAGCCTGACCTGGGTGCCCGCGCTGCTGGTGCTGCTCATGATCACCGGTGGGCTGACGGCGGCGGCGTTCGCCGTGTTCCGTCGCCGGGACCTGATCTGAGTCGCGGTCGCCGGGCCGCCCACGAAGCGGGGCGGGCGGCCCGGCGGCCGGAACCAGCACGGCAACAGCTTGCAGCTCGACTGTCGGCGGTGAAATATTCCTTCACATGACCGCCCCTGCGGGCTCAGCCGACGGTGGAGCCGAACACCTCGTCACGGACGGCGTTCAGCGCGGTGCGCAGTGCGCCGTGCAGGATCGGCTCCTCGGTCAGCCCGGTGGGCACCACCCGTGGCCGCACCAGGGTGATCGCCGCGACCTCCCGCTGCACCCGGTCGGCGAGCGCCGCCCCGCCGGCCTGGCCGACCTCGCCCGCGAGCACCACCAGCGGCGGATCGAGCACCACGCAGGTGCTGGCCACGCCGAGCGCGAGCCGGCGGGCCAACTCGTCGAGCATCGGGGCACCGTCGGCGCCGGCGGCGACGGCGGCACGGACGGCCTCGGCGGCGTCGCCGTCCGGGTATCCGTGCTCGCGGGCCACCGCCCGGACCGAATCCCCACCGATCAGCTGCTGGAAGGCCGGCTTGGCGCGGCGGGAGACGTCGCGCGGGATGGGCGCGCCGGGCACCGGCAGGTAGCCGATCTCACCGGCCGCGCCACTGCTGCCGTGGTGCAGCCGCCCACCCAGCATGATCGCGAGACCGACGCCGGCACCCACCCAGACCAGTACGAAGTCCGACAGCCCCTGCGCGGCCCCGGACTGCGCCTCCGCCACGGCGGCCAGGTTGACGTCGTTCTCGAAGACCACCGGGGTGTGCAGGTCCTCGCGCAGCGCGGCGAGCAGGCCGCTGTGCCACCGCGGCAGGTTGAAGGCGAAGGTGATGTCGCCGGTGCCGGGGTCGACCAGGCCCGGCGTGCCGAGCACGATCCGCCGTACGCTGCTCAGCTGCGCCTGGGCGCTACTCGCCGCCTGCACCACCGCGTTGTGCACCACGCCCACCGGGTCGTCGGTGTCCCGGGTGGACTGCTCCACCCTGCCGATCACGGCACCGGTGATGTCGGCGCACGCGGCCACCACCCGGTCCGGGCCGACGTCCACCCCGACCACGTGCGCGCTGGCCGGGCGTACGGCGTAGAGCTGGGCGTTCGGCCCTCGCCCGCCGGCCTGTTCACCGACCCGGCTGACCAGACCGCGCTCCTCCAGCCGCTCGACCAGTTGGGAGGCGGTGACCTTGGACAGCCCGGTCAGCTCGCCGAGTCGGGCGCGGGTCAGCGGCCCCCGTTCCAGGAGCAGTTCCAGTGCCGCACGGTCGTTGAGCGCCCGCAACAGGCGGGGGGTACCGGGCAGCCGGGTCGCACTCATGCCACGTCCTCTAGTTTTAGTAAACTTTGCTAACTGTAAACCGACCTGCGAACGGGTAGCCGTAGCGTAACGGCCACCCGCAGGCGGAGCGCTCGGCCGACCCGGCAGGGCGTAGACCACCGCCGGTACGAGGTTCGAACCCGCCGGGCACCGAAGGAGGACGATCACGTGGGGCTGGATCCAGGACTACGTCGGCTCGCGCTGGGCACGCTGCTCGCCGCGTACCCGGGACCGGTCCCGCCGGACTGGGCGGTCGACCTGGTGGCCGACGGGCTGGCCGGGCACACCCTGTTCGGCACCAACGTGCACGATCCGGCCCAGGTGGCGGCGAGCACTGCCGCCCTGCGCGCCGGCCGGGAGGACGTGCTGATCGCCATCGACGAGGAGGGCGGGGACGTGACCCGGCTGGCGCACGCCACCGGCAGCCCGTACCCCGGCAACGCCGCCCTCGGCGCGATCGGCGACGTGGCGCTGACCCGCCGCGTCTACCAGGCGATCGGCGCCGAGTTGGCCGCGCTGGGCGTCACCGTGAACCTCGCCCCGACGGTGGACGTGAACACCGCCGACGACAACCCGGTGATCGGCACCCGCTCGTTCGGCGCGGACCCGGTGCGGGTGGCCGCCCACTCGGCCGCCGCCGTGACCGGCCTCCAGGCCGCCGGGGTCGCCGCGTGTGCCAAGCACTTCCCCGGCCACGGGGCCACCGTCACCGACTCCCACCACGAGCTGCCCACCGTGGACGTCCCGCTGGGCCTTCTGCGTCAGCGCGACCTGCCGCCGTTCGCCGCGATCGTCGCCGCCGGCGCGCGCGCCGTGATGACCGCGCACATCCGCGTGCCGGCGCTGACCGGCGACGGGCCGGCCACCTTCAGCCGGGCGGTCCTGGTGGATCTGCTCCGCACCGAGTACGGCTTCACCGGCGCCATCATCACCGACGCGCTGGAGATGAAGGGCGCGGCCGTGGCGGCCGGCGGGGTCGGGCCGGCCGCGGTCCGGGCCCTGGCCGCGGGCGCCGACCTGCTGTGCATCGGCGCGAAGGTCGACGCCGACCTGGTCGAGCGGGTGGCCGCCGAGATCGTCGAGGCGCTGGGCGACGGCCGGTTGGCGACCGCCCGGGTCGAGGAGGCGGCCGGCCGCGCCGCCGCACTCGCCGCCTGGACCCGGAGCGCCGGCACGACGCCGATCACCGCCGACACCGAGTTGGGGTACGCGGCGGCGCGCCGGGCGGTCCGGGTGGACGGGGTGCTCGCCGACCTGGACCAGCCGCTGGTGGTGCAACTGCACACCGAGTCCACCATCGCCGAGGGGCGGGTGCCGTGGGGTCTCGGTCCGCACCTGGACGGGATCCAGGAGATCCGGGTGGTCGCCACCGAGACCGATCGGGCGACGTTGCGCGGACTCGCCGGCGACCGGCCGATCGTGCTGGTCGGACGGCACCTGCACCGGCTGCCCGGCGGGCCGGAGCTGATCTCCGGCCTGGCCGCCGAGCATCCGGTGACCGTGGTGGAGATGGGCTGGCCGGCACAGTGGCGTCCGGACGGCGTCCGCGCGTTCGTCACCACGTACGGCGCGAGCCACGCCAACGGCCGGGCGGCGGCCGAGGCGCTGGGTCTCGCCGGCTGAGCCGTCCGTCACACGCACCCCACTCTTGAACATGTTCAAGAGCTGTCCTACGCTGACGCCATCGGTAGTTGAACGCGTTCAAGAAAGGCGTCCGCATGGGACATCAAGGTCTGGATGTACGTGATCTACCTCGCGGTCAGCGTCGGCCTGACCATCTGGGTGGCCCGGGCGCTGTCGCGCAACGGGCAGGTCTTCCTGGAGGAGGTGTTCGCCGACGAACGACTGGCCCGCGCGGTGAACAGCCTCCTGGTGGTCGGCTTCTACCTGCTCAACCTCGGCTACGTCACGGTGGCCATGAAGCACCCCGAACCGGTGCTCTCGACCAGCCAGGCGATGGAGGAACTGTCCCTCAAGATCGGCCTGGTGCTGCTGGTGCTCGGCGCGCTGCACTTCTTCAACGTCTTCGCGCTGGGCCGCTACCGCCGCAACCGGCTCCGCCAGTTCGCCACCCACCCGCCCGTCGCCCCGATCGGCCGGCTCCCCATGCAGCCTGCGCCGCACGGTCCCTATCCCGCCGCCCCGCCCCCGACCGGCCCGCAGCCGGGCACCGGGCCGACCGGTCCAGCACCGACCCGATGACCGTGCCACCGACCGACGGCGTCGGCCGGCTCCCGGATCCCACCGCTCACGGGGGCGGTGGGATCCGGGGGTTCACGGTCCTGTTCGACGCGAGCTGCCCGCTCTGTCGGGCCGCCCGCCGATGGCTGGCGTCGCGCGCCCAGCTCGTACCCCTGGAGTTCGTGCCGGCCGGGTCGGCCGAAGCGCGGCGGCGCTTCCCCGGCCTGGACCACGACGCGACGCTGCGCGACCTCACCGTCATCGCCGACACCGGCGAGGTGTACGCGGGCGACGGCGCCTGGTTCGCCTGCCTCTGGGCGCTGGCCGACCACCGCGCCGCGGCCGAGCGGTTGGCCCGCCCCCACCTGATGCCGCTCGCCCGGCAGGTGGTGGCGGCCGCCTCGGCGATCCGGGAACGCGTTCGCGACCCGTGGGCCGAGCCGACGGACGAACTGGCGGGATACGGTGGCCCCGATGACCGACCAACCTGCGCCGACGACCACTGCGGGTGACCCTGCCACCGCCCGAGGCGAGCAGACCCGGCAGCTGATCAGGGACACCGCGATGCGGCTGTTCCGCGAGCGCGGTTACGCCCAGACCACCATGCGGGCGATCGCGCAGGAGGCCGGCGTGGCGGTCGGCAACGCCTACTACTACTTCGGCTCCAAGGACCACCTGATCCAGGAGTTCTACGCCCAGTCCCAGGTCGAGCACCGGGCCGCCGCGCAACCCGTGCTCGACCGGGAGGAGGCGTTCGGCGCCCGGCTGGCCGGGGTGCTGCACGCGGGGATCGACGTGCTCACGCCGTCGCACGAGTTCGCGGCGACCTTCTTCAGGACGGCGGCGGAGCCGACCTCCCCGCTCAGCCCGTTCTCCGCGGAGTCGTCCGGCCCCCGGCAGGCCGCCATCGACCTCTTCGCCGAGGTGCTGACGGGCTCGACCGCCAAGGTCGACGCCGATCTGCGCCCGCAGTTGCCCGAGCTGCTCTGGCTCGCGTACATGGGGGTGATCCTGTACTGGGTGCACGACCGGTCGCCCGGGCAGACCAAGACCCGGCAGTTGATCGACGGCGCCGTTCCCCTGATCGACCGACTCGTGGCGCTGTCCCGGCTCCGGCTCCTGCGCCCGGTGACCCGGCAGGCCCTCGACCTGATCCGCACGCTACGTCACTGAACCGACCGGCATCCTCTGCCAGCTCAGCCGCAGGTCAAGTCCACTATTAGACACTCCGAACCGACAGCTCGTACCTTGCACCGCGCTTGCTCGATACGTAGCGTGATCGGCACGAACCGGCCCGCCCCGTGCGTGGACGGTCGCCCGAAACCGGGACCTGGGGGGAGGTTGCGGACCGTGGATCCGGCCCGGGATCCACGGTCCGCGCCGACGAGGGTCGGGCATCAGCGCGGATAGACCCCGTACGCGCGCCAACCCCGGTCCGGGAAACCCGCCGCCTCGGCGACCCGGGCCGAGGCCACGTTGTCCCACTCGTGCAGGTAGGTGGGCACCGCGCCCTCGTCGAGCACCCGCCGCGCCGCCTGCGCCACCAACCGGCGGGCGAGGCCACGACCCCGCGCGGCCGGCACGGTGCCGATGGCCAGCTCGTGCCCGTACGCGTCGTGCCGCTTGATGCCGGCCCCGGCCAGGTAGGTGCCGTCCGCGTCGCGCACCACCAGCACCGGCCGGTCGAACAGTCGCAGCCAGGGTGGCAGTCCGGGGGCGGTGGACGCGGTCCACTCCCCCACGTCGGGCAGCGGCGCGGGTGCCACACTCCACCGGAACGGCCCGTCGTGCAGGCAGAACTCGGGCCGCCCGACGGCCTCCGGCAGCGCGGCGAGCAACCGGTCCGGTACGTCGTGCGCCAGTGCGCGGATCGCGGCCACCCGGTCCGGCGCCACGGAGAGCACCCCGCTGCGTCCGGTGTCCACGGCGAGCGCCGGGCGCAGTCGACCGTCCCAGGCCGGCCTGGCCCGGCGGTGTGAGCCGACCACGTGCAGGCCCGGCCCGGCCGGCCACTGCCCGAGCCAGGCGGCGAGGTGCAGCTGGAGCCGTCGGTCGAGCATGCACACCTCCCCGCCACCCCGGCCCGTCGTGGATCACCGTACGCCGGGCGGGCCGGGTGGGCGGACGATCCCCCGGGGCCGGAGGGCCGGGGTCAGGACGCCGTCGGGGCGGTGGGGTGCTGGCCGCCGTGGTGGTGCTGGTGCACGACCGCGTGCCCCCTCCCGCGGACGATCAGGGCGCGGTTCACCGTGGGAACCGGGTGGACCCATCGACCGTCATATGCATTTCCATACATGGACACCTTTCTTTGGGACGGTTATCGCATGCCGATTCAGCCGAACGACCGCTGCCACCAGGACCCCGCGCGACTCTGGTCAGCCACGGAGTCAGCCGACCGCCTCCCGGCCCAACCGCGCCACCGGGGACCTCGCGAGACGGGTGACGGCATGTCGTGGGCCACGGTGAACAGGCTGTCCGTCGGCAGCTCCGGCAGGCACGGCCTGAACACGCGCTGACGCACCAACGTCCCGCATCGCAGCGACCGCGGAGGAGCACGGCGCAACCGTGCTGCACTACGACGCCGACTACGACCGGATCAGCCCCGTCACCGGCCAGCCCACCGGGTGGGTGGCGCCGAAGGGCAGTCTCTGAGTTCGCGCCGGACGACACACCGGCGGAGGTCCAGCGGCGGCATTCGCACACCTGTCGGGTAATTTCTTGTGGTCCGGCATCCGGCCTACGACAGGAGAAGCTCCGCGCATGGGCAAGAAGACGATCCACGTCTCCGACTTCACCGGCACCGTTCTGCAGCAGGACGACGAGGCGGTGCGGGTCGTCGTCCTGGAGCACCCGGACCTGGTCGCCGGGCCTGTGCGGTTGGACGCCACCCCCGCCGAGGTGGAGAACATCGACGACGCGGCCCTGGACGTGGCCGTGGTCGAGATCTACGACCGCCACGGTGGTGGCGAGCCGCGTCGGGTGGTGTTGACCGCCAGCGAGTTCGACGCGATGGCCACCGACGTGCCCATGGCGCAGTTGCTGAAGACGGCCGAGCGGGTCCGCCCGCCCAAGGCCCGCAAGAGCGCAGAGAAAATCGACTACGGCACGCTGGAGCACGCCGGCAAGCCGCACCGGGGCCGGGTCACCGAGGAGGAGGCCCGGCTGGTGCGCGACCAGCTCGACGAGGTCAACAAGCGGCTCGCCGACGCGGGCGTGCGCCAGATCGACCCGGCCGATCCGGAGCACGCCCTGCGTTACGGCTTCCCCGAGGTCTCCTGACCCGACGGGTCACTTCTGCCCGACTGCGGCGGCGAGGGCGGCGGACAGGTCGGCCTCGACGGTCTCCTTGCTCAGGCCGAGGTCGGTGAGCACACCCGTGCCGTCCTCCTGCTCCAGCAGGGCGAGCAGGATGTGCTCGGTGCCGATGTAGTTGTGCCCGAGGCGCAGCGCCTCCCGGAAGGTCAGCTCCAGGGCCTTCTTGCCGCGCGCGTCGTACGGGATGAGGTCCGGGACCTGGTCGGCCGGCGGCGGGAGGGCCGCGCCCACCGCCTCCCGTACCGCCTCCGGGGTGGCGCCGCGATCGGTCATCACCCTGGCGGCCAGCCCTTCCGGCTCGGCCAGCAGGCCCAGCACCAGGTGCTCCGGGCCGATCTCGGCCTGCCCGGCGGCCCGGGCCTCCTCCTGCGAGGCCATCACCACGTTGCGGGCCCGGGGGGTGAAGCGGCCGAAGCCGGCGTTCGGGTCGAGCGCCGCCGCGTCGGTCGCCTTCGGCACGAAGCGCTTCTGGGCGGCCTGCTTGGTGACTCCCATGCTGCGGCCGATGTCGGTCCAGGAGGCGCCCGAGCGCCGCGCCTGGTCGACGAAGTGCCCGATCAGGTGGTCGGCGACCTCGCCGAGGTGATCGGCGGCGAGGACCGCGTCGGTGAGCTGGTCGAGGGCGTCGGTGTGCGCCTTCTTGATGGCCTGGATGAGGTCGTCGAGCTTGATCGTGTTGCCGATCTGGATGGGTTCCGTCATGCGTCAACCATAAGTTGACGCGTGCGCTTACGTCAACCGTAAGTTGACGATCGATCCCGCGATGATCACTTAACGCTCAGCAGCGGGGGACGGCCCGAGGGGACTGCTGAGCATGACGTGATCACGACTGGGGTTCAGGCGGCCGCGGCGTACTCCGGCAGGTGGTGCGCGACCGTCGCCGGGGAGGGCATGGCGGCGATCTCCTCGGCGAGCGCGCGGACGGCGTCGCGGTGCTCGCCGTCACGCGGCAGCAGCCTGCGCGCCTGCTCGGCCACGGCACCCGGACGCACCTCGGCAGGCAACAGCCGCAGGGCGGCGCCCGCGGCGGTCACCGCGTCGGCGTTGGCGAACTGGTCGGCGCCCTGCGGCAGCATCAGCTGCGGTACGCCCACCGCGAGCGCGCTGAGGGTCGTGCCGCTACCGCCGTGGTGCACGACGAGGTCCACCTGCGACAACAGCTCCGCCTGCGGCAGCCATCGATGCACCGTCACGTGGTCGGGAGTCTCGCCAAGCTCCTCCGGCGCCACCCGACCAGCGGCGACCACCACCTGGGCGCCCAGCGCCGCCAGTCCGGCGATGACCGTGGTCAGCAGCTCCGGCGTGCCGAACGCCGTACCGAGCGTCAGATAGACCAGCGGTCGGGAGCCGTCACGAGCGGCGGACGGGGGCAGCGGACCCGACGGCGAGAACGGGACGGGTCGCAGCTCGATGCGCCGTTGCGTGGCGACGAAGCCCTTGTCCTGCAACGAGGGAGGGCAGATGTCGAGGTGCGGTCGACCGGCGACCTCAGGGTTTTTCGTGGGCGGTTCGAGGCCGATGTCGTCGGGGAACAGCCGGCCGAACCCGTGCCAGATGCCGGGTATGCCGGCCCGCCGAGCCGCGATGGCCGCCCCCGGCAGCCCCCACTCGTGCACCACCAGATCCGGGCGCAGCCGGGCCAGTTCGGGTTCCAGATCCTCGGCGTACACCTCGTAGAAGGCGTCGCCGGGTCGGAACGGTCGCAGGCCGTTCGCGGCCAGCGGCGCGTGCACCGCCGGACCGGCGGCGAAGTGCACCTCGTGACCGGCGTCCCGAGCGGCGACCGCCAGCGGGATCAACGGATACGTGTGACCGACGGACGCGAGGCTCGCGAACAGCAGGCGCATGGCGTGCGACCCTACCTGCCGCACCGCCGCTGCCGTCGTTGCCGGCGCGCGTATACCGTGGGCTCCGGCCGGGGCCCGGTGCGGCGGAGGGAGGGCGGTCGTGCGGCTAGCCGTGGGATGCGCGATGTGGACCCACCGGGCGTGGCAGGGCCGGCTGCTGGCGCATCCGCTCGCACCGCAGGAGCGACTGCGGCACTACGCGGGCTGGTGCGACGCGGTGGAGGGAAACACCACGTTCTACGCCACACCGACCCGGGAAACCGTCGCCTCGTGGGCCGCGCAGACCGATCCGGGTTTCCGCTTCGTCCTCAAACTTCCCAGGGTCGTCACGCATGAGCGCCGGCTCGCCGGCACCGACGAGCCGCTGCGCGCGTTCCTGGACGCCATCGAGCCGCTCGGTCCGCGTACCCATGCCCTCTGGGTCCAGTTGCCCGGCTCGTTCTCTCCCGCCGACGTCCCGACCCTGAGCCGCTTCCTCGGCCAACTCCCCCGATCCCACCGGTACGCCGTGGAGGTCCGCCACCCGGCGTTCTTCACCGATTCCCGCGCGATCCGGCTCCTCGAACAGACCCTCGGCGAGGCGCACGCCGAGTGGATCCCGTTCGACACCACCGCGTTCTTCACCACCCCTCCGACCAGCGACGCGGAACGGGACGCCTGGATGAAGAAGCCGCGTGTGCCGCAGCGGTCGGTGGCGCTGACCGACCGGCCGATCGTCCGTTACCTCGGCCGCGACGACACCACCCGGACGGTCGAGGGGTGGCAGCGCTGGGTCGACGTCACCGCCGACTGGCTGCGGGAGGGGCGCTCGCCGACGGTGTTCGTGCACACCCCGGACAACGCCGACGCGCCGGTGCTCGCCCGCCGTTTCCACGACGAGGTACGGGCCCGGGTGCCCGGCCTCGACCCGCTGCCCGAGCCGGTACCGGTCGAGCCGTTGACGCTCTTCTAGGGGCGGCGCTCGTCGAGCAGTTCGTCGAGGTGGGTCGCGGTGCTGATCAGCGAGAGGTGGCTGAACGCCTGCGGGAAGTTGCTGGGTGTCATGACCAACCCGCACTACCTGGACATCCTCGCGTCCCGAACGAGCGCCTGACGGGGGCGTGGCGGGGGGCGCGATCAGGTGCCGACGTACGCCGCCAGGTGCTCGCCGGTGAGGGTGGAGCGGGCGGCGACCAGGTCGGCGGGTGTGCCCTCGAAGACGATCCGGCCGCCGTCGTGCCCGGCACCGGGACCGAGGTCGATGATCCAGTCGGCGTGCGCCATGACCGCCTGGTGATGCTCGACGACGATGACCGACTTGCCCGAGTCGACGAGCCGGTCGAGCAGACCGAGCAGCTGCTCGACGTCGGCGAGGTGCAGGCCGGTGGTCGGCTCGTCGAGGACGTAGACGCCGCCCTTCTCGGCCATGTGGGTGGCCAGCTTGAGCCGCTGCCGCTCGCCACCGGACAGCGTGGTGAGCGGCTGGCCGAGGCTGAGATACCCCAGCCCGACGTCGGCGAGCCGGTCGAGGATGGCGTGCGCGGCCGGCGTCCGCGCGTCGCCGGCGCCGAAGAACTTCTCCGCCTCCGACACCGACATCGCGAGCACCTCGCTGATGTCCCGACCGCCGAGGTGGTATTCCAGCACCGATGCCTGGAACCGCTTGCCCTCACAGTCCTCGCAGGTGGTGGCGACGCCGGCCATCATCGCCAGGTCGGTGTAGATGACGCCGGCGCCGTTGCAGGTCGGGCAGGCGCCCTCGGAGTTGGCGCTGAACAGCGCCGGCTTCACGCCGTTGGCCTTCGCGAACGCCTTGCGGATCGGATCGAGCAGACCGGTGTACGTGGCCGGGTTGCTCCGCCGTGAACCGCGGATCGCACCCTGGTCGATCGACACCACGCCCGCGCCGGCCGGGATCGAGCCGTGGATCAGTGAACTCTTGCCGGATCCGGCGACGCCGGTGACGACGCAGAGCACCCCCAGCGGAACGTCGACGTCCACGTCGCGGAGGTTGTGGGCGGTGGCGCCGCGGATCTCCAGTGCCCCGGTCGGGGTACGTACCGCCGGCTTGAGCGACGCCCGGTCGTCGAGGTGGCGACCGGTGATGGTGCCGCTGCCGCGCAGACCCTCCACGGTGCCCTCGTAGCAGACGGTGCCACCACCCGTGCCGGCGCCGGGACCGAGATCGACGATGTGGTCGGCGATCGCGATCGCCTCCGGCTTGTGCTCCACGACCAGCACGGTGTTGCCCTTGTCGCGCAACTGCAACAGCAGCTCGTTCATCCGTTGGATGTCGTGCGGGTGCAACCCGATGGTCGGCTCGTCGAAGACGTAGGTGACGTCGGTGAGCGACGAACCGAGGTGGCGGATCATCTTGGTGCGCTGCGCCTCACCACCGGACAGGGTGCCCGAGGGCCGGTCGAGCGAGAGATAGCCCAGGCCGATCTCCTCGAACGAGTCGAGGAGGTGTTGCAACCCTTTGAGGAGCGGGGCCACCGACGGCTCGTCGAGACCTCGGACCCAGGCGGCCAGGTCGCTGATCTGCATCGCGCAGACATCGGCGATGTTGCTGCCCTTGATCTTCGACGAGAGTGCTTCCCGGCTGAGCCGCGTGCCGCCACAGTCGGGGCAGGTCGTGAACGTGACCGCCCGCTGCACGAAGGCGCGGATGTGCGGCTGCAACGCGTCGACGTCCTT
The DNA here is from genome assembly GCF_029626045.1 of Micromonospora sp. WMMD710. Classification (NCBI taxonomy): domain Bacteria; kingdom Bacillati; phylum Actinomycetota; class Actinomycetes; order Micromonosporales; family Micromonosporaceae; genus Micromonospora; species Micromonospora sp. WMMD710. The sequence goes on from NZ_JARUBD010000001.1 coordinate 3,841,319, forward strand.
GGACAGGAACGACTTCTGGATCGACGGGATCAGACCGGCGTACGTCAGGTTGATCCCGTCGATCTTTATCTTGGTCGGCTCCCGGTGGAGCAGGTCGTCGAGCTCCCGCTTGGTGTACTTGGCGATCGGCTTGTCCGGATCGAAGTAGCCGCAGCCGCGGAAGATCCGGCCGTACCAGCCCTCCATGCTGTAGCCGGGGATCGTGATCGCGCCCTCGTTGAGCGACAGGGTGTCGTCGTACAGCGCGGTCAGGTCGATGTCGTTGATCGACCCCATGCCCTCGCAGCGCGGACACATGCCGCCGAGGCGGGTGAAGGTCGCCTTCTCGGTCTTCGTCCTGCCCGCGCCGCGCTCCACGGTGATCGCGCCGCTGGCCCGCACCGAGGGGACATTGAAGGAGTACGCGTTGGGCGAGCCGATCTGCGGCTGCCCGAGCCGGCTGAACAGGATGCGCAGCATCGCGTTCGCGTCGGTGGCGGTGCCCACCGTGGAACGGGAGTTCGCGCCCATCCGCTCCTGGTCCACGATGATCGCCGTGGTCAGGCCGTCCAGCAGGTCGACGTCCGGGCGCGCCAGCATCGGCATGAAGCCCTGCACGAACGAGCTGTACGTCTCGTTGATCATCCGCTGCGACTCGGCGGCGATGGTGCCGAACACCAGCGAACTCTTGCCGGAGCCGGAGACGCCCGTGAACACCGTCAGCCGGCGCTTCGGGATCTCGACGCTGACGTCTCTGAGGTTGTTGACGCGCGCACCCTGCACACGGATCAGGTCGTGACTGTCGGCTGCGTGCGTCATCGTGTCTCCATCTGTCGCCCGGCCCGGCCGACCGCTCAGCGCTTCTCCTGAATCCTGACCATGTTGCCAGCCGGGTCGCGGAAGGCGCAGTCCCGAACGCCGTACGGCTGGTCGGTCGGCTCCTGCACGACCTCCGCGCCACTGCCGGCCAGCTTGCCGAACGTGTCGTCGAGGTCGGAGGCGGCCAGGTTGACGCCGAAGTAGCTGCCCTTGGCCATCATCTCCGCGATGACGCGGCGCTCGTCGTCGGTGAGCCCGGGGGTGGCGGTCGGCGGGTGCAGGACGATCGCCGTGTCGGGCTGATCGACGGGACCGACCGTGATCCAGCGCATCCCCTGGTAACCAACGTCGTTGCGGACCTCGAAGCCGAGGACGTCGCGGTAGAAGGCCAGGGAGGCGTCCGGGTCGGTGTGCGGCAGGAAGCTGCTGTGAATGCTGATGTCCATGACAGTCAGGCTAGGTGCGGCTCGAGGTGCGCCGCTTCTCGATTCCTGATCGGTCTGGTCACCTGCTTCGCCACGCAGGAGGGCATCCCCGCCGTCGCGCGTACCGCCTCTCGTCGATAGACGCTCGGCGGGACACCCACCAGCTCGGTGAATCGGGTGCTGAAGGTGCCCAGCGACGAGCAGCCGACCGCGAAACAGACATCGGTGACGCTGAGGTCACCCCGGCGCAGCAACGCCATCGCACGCTCGATGCGCCGCGTCATCAGGTAGCTGTACGGCGACTCGCCGTACGCCTGCCGGAACTCGCGGCTGAGGTGCCCGGACGACATGTGGACGCCCCGGGCGAGCGCCTCGACGTCCAGCGGCCGCGCGTACTCCCGGTCGATCCGGTCCCGGACGCGGCGCAGCCGCGCCAGGTCGCGCAGGCGCTGATCCTCGGCAGGTGTGCTGGTCACAGGCCAAATCGTGCCACATAGCGAGGGCGGTTTGGCAAGCGGAACAATGTTCCGTATAGTTCCTAGCGGAACAGCGCTCCGCTTATCCGAATCTACCCGCTCGTGGAGGGCAGTCATGCAGTACCGCACCTTAGGTCGCACCGGCGTCCAGGTCAGCACACTCGCGCTCGGCGCGATGAACTTCGGCAGCCTGGGGCGTACCACCCAGGACGAGGTCACCACTCTGGTCGGTGCCGCCCTGGACGCCGGGATCAACCTCATCGACACCGCCGACATGTACAGCCAGGGCGAGTCGGAGGAGATGGTCGGCAAGGCCATCGCCGGTCGCCGCGACGACCTCGTGCTGGCCACGAAGGCCGGCATGCCCATGGGCGACGAGCGCAACCACCAGGGCAGCTCACGGCGCTGGCTGGTCACCGAACTGGACAACAGCCTGCGCCGCCTCGGCGTCGACCACGTCGACCTCTACCAGATCCACCGGTGGGATCCGCGCACCAGCGACGAGGAGACACTGTCGGCGCTGACCGACCTGCAACGCGCCGGGAAGATCCGCTACTTCGGCTCGTCGACGTTCCCCGCGTACCGCATCGTGCAGGCCGAGTGGGCCGCCCGGGAACACCACCTGGGCCGGTACGTCACCGAGCAGCCCAGCTATTCGATCCTGCAACGCGGCGTCGAGGCACACGTCCTGCCCGTCACCGAGCAGTACGGGCTCGGCGTGCTGGCGTGGAGCCCGCTGGCCTCCGGCTGGCTGTCGGGCGCGATCCGGGCGGGCCGGGAGATCACCACCAGCCGCTCGACGATCCTTCCGCAACGCTTCGACACCACCATCCCGGCGAACCAGGCCCGGCTCGACGCCGTCGAACGGTTGGCCACGGTCGCCGACGAGGCCGGCCTCACCATGATCCAACTCGCGCTCGGCTTCGTCACCACGCACCCCGCCGTGACCAGCGCGATCATCGGCCCCCGCACCATGGAGCATCTGCGCTCCCAACTCGACGCCGCGGACACCACACTTTCCGCCGACGTGCTCGACGCGATCGACACGATCGTCGCCCCCGGCGTCGACCTCGCCGCCCACGAGAAGTTCGACACCCCGCCCGCCCTGCTCGACGCGGCGCGACGACGTCGCTGAGGCGCCCCCTGCGCTCAGGGGAGGATCGGGATCACGTCGTCCACCCGTCCGGTCTGCGGTAACCCCGCCATCGTGGCGATGGTCTCGACGGCCCCCTCCAAGGTGGTGCTCTCCGGTAGGACGAGTTCGTCGGGCCAGCCCAGGACGTCGTGGGCGGCATAGATCCCACTCATGAATTCGGCGGTGAACTCGGTGACCTGCGGGCGGGTGAGGTGCCGGCGCAGGGTTTCGGGCAGGGACACGTCGAGGTAGCAGAACAGCGACCGTCCACGGTGGCCGTCCCGCAGAGCCGTCAGCATCGGCCGGTAGCGGCTGGAGTGCAGGATGCCCTCCAGCACCACGTGGTAGCCGTGGTCCAGCGCGAACCGGACGGTCTGCCCGATCAGCGCCGGCGCCACACCGCCGGGCCTGTCCCGCTCGCGCAGGAGGATGCGGCGCAGGTAGTCCTGCTCGACCAGCGCACACCCCCGGCCATGCCGCAGCCGCAGCTCCCGAGCGATGCTGCTCTTGCCCGAGCCCGAGTTGCCCCGGACACAGACCAGAATCGTGTCCGGGCTGCCGGTCGGGGAGGCGTCAACGGTCACGATGCCGCGTTCCGTCCTGCGGCAGCCATCGTAGTGCCGCGTCGGCGGTGTCCTCCGGGCTGCTGTTGAAGGCGATGGCCGCGCCGGGTGCATGCTGCCGGACGAGGTTGACCACGGTCTCGAAGAGCGGGAGCAGCGGCTCGTGCTTGCGGATGCCGCCGCCGACCACCACGCAGGCGTACTCCTTCCTGGTGAGTGCCTCGACGATGGCCGCCTCGGCGGTCTCGTCGGGCACCACCAGGCACAGGTCGGCCTCGATGCCGTGCTCCCCGAACCGGGCCTGACCACGCGCGATGGCGACCACGACCGGCTCCGGATCCCAACCCGGGATCCTCTCGGGATCGAGACCGACCACCAGCACAGGTCCCAACGCCATGCGTCCTCCCGCAGAAAGGCCAGCACCGTCGATGCTGCCACAGGAGGTGCCAGATTGAGTACGAGCACTCATCCCGCCGTGTTGGCTGGCCGGCATGCTCGACGCCATGGCTCTCTCCCGCCGGATCAGCGTGCTGCCGTTGGTGGTCTGTCTGCTGCTGAGCGGGTGCGCGCAGCAGCGCGACGGCGACACGCTGGCGGAAAACCACGCGGCGGCCGAGGCGAAGCGCCTCGATGATGATCTCACTCGCGACCGGGTCCGGGACGCCGAGTGGCTCGTCGCGACCCACGTCCCCAAGGCGGTGGAGGGCGACAGCTCAACCATCCGCCGCGAAGCATTCGCCTGGTCGGGGCGAACCGGCATCAACGAGCAGGCCGTCATCGACGTACGGATCACGGTGACGGTGGCGCAAGCCGACGGGGCCACCTTCGGCGACCTGGGCAACTCCGCCGGCCAGGCCACGCGGTGCTACCGCTACCGGCTCGAACTCCATCACTACCTGCCGTACCAGGAGATCGACTGCCCGTCGGGGGTCGCTCCGCCGGTGCCCAGCGCGGCACCGTTCCCGGCGCTGCCCACGGACGCGCGTGACCGGCTCAGCGCGGCGCTGCGCACCGCCACACCGGACACGCTCGCGGGCGCGGTGCGGGCCGCCTTTCCCGCGCAGTACGTCACCGTCGACACGGCCACCCACGAGGGCGTGCTCGTCGCCGCGGTGGGCGTACCCGCCGAGCGGGAATGCCTCCTGTTGATCCGGACTCCCGCCGGAACGATCGAGTCACCCGAGTACAACCTCGGGTGGCTGGAGCCGGGCGAGACGGGATGCCGGGTCGGGCTGTACGTCTCACCGCCGCGCTAGAGCTGGCCCGACCGCCCCTTGCTCACGTGGTCGAGTCACCGGCGCCGCCGGAGCGGAAAGGTTCCGGCGAGATGTCCCCCGGCGCCGCCCCTGCCGTGGTCGCCGTCGGTGGCGCACGCCTGCCCGCACGGACCAGCAGCGAGACGAGTGGCCTTGGGGAGATCGGTGCGGTGCCCGTTCTCACCGAGAGCGAAGGTAGCCGTTGACGGGGTGAGGGTTAGCCTCTTGGGCCATGTCCGCCCCTGCGCCGCGCAGCAGAATGCGGCGCAGGTAGTCCTGCTCGACCAGGGCGCAGCCCCGGCCGTGCCGGCGTCGTAGTTTGCGGGCGATGCTGCTCTTGCCGAAGCCGGAGTTGCCCCGGATGCAGACGAGGATCGTGTCCGGGCTGCCAGTTGGTTTCAGCAAGCACGATGCCTCCTCGGCTTCAACTGTTGCGGACGGTGAGATCCAGCGCAGCGACGGCCAACTGGGTGAGGTCATGAAGTTGGTCCTCGCTGAGGGCGACGCCGCGCACGTTGTCCAGCGGCGTCTTGAGGCCCTGGAGCCGGCTGCCCCGCAGATCGGTGCCGTCGAGCCTGCAAGAGTCCAACTCCAGTCCGGTGAGGTCACAAGACCGCAACGCGATGCGGAGTAGTCGGCAGGATGACCACGCGCCGTTGGTGAAAGTGCAGTCGGTGAACGCGACCGCGCCGGCGGCGACGACGCGTTGGAAGGTGGCGTAGTCGAAGCGGCAGCCGTGGAACAGGACGTCCTTGAGGCGTACGTCGGCGAGCCTTGTGCCGGTGAACCGGGAGCCGGTGAGGGCGCAACGTTCGATGGTCATGCCGGTCAGGGTCGCGCCGGAGAAGTCGGTGCGAGTGATCTCGCAGCCGTAGAGGCTGCCGGCCTCCCAGTTGCTCTCGCTCACGTCCACGCCGGTGATCAGACTGCTGCGGATGCGGGCGTCCTCCAGGTGCGAGCCTCGCCACGCTGCGCCCTCGACCAGGGCCTCGGTGAGGCCGATGCCGTTCACGAGGAGGCCCCTTCGATGCTGGCGGCCGTGGTGGTACTGACGCGGTAGGCGTGGGTGTGGCGGGCCGGCCAGCCGAGGAACCGGTCGAACATGTCGGCGGCGCTGCCCGTGACGCTCGGGTTGAGCCGATGCAGGTCGTCGATCGCGTCGTGCAGGCAGCCGGCCAGGTAGAGGAACAGGCTCACCGGCTCTTCCCGGTACTCGGCGAGGAGCGCGAGCTTCGCCGCGCCGCAGGGCCACGGCTGCCCGCACCGGCGGCACCGCCACAGCGGGCGCATCGACAGATGTTCCACCTCGGCTGGCGCGAGCCGGTTCGCCGCCAGACGGCGCTGCTGGCCGGTCACCGGCGACCGCCCTCTCGGGCCTGCTGCGCGAACAGCCGACGCCACACGAAGGTGAGCAGCGGCGGATCAGCGCGCCGCACCTGCCCCTGTGAGGACGTCCACCTGGGCGCGGGGCGCCGGGGCTGGCTGGCTATCGCGTTACGCGAGACGTACACCGTCATGCCTCCACCCCCGCCAGGATCGATGAGCGGCGGGCTCGCCGGGGGAATGGCGAGCCCGCCGCCGCATCACGGCGGCTGGGAGCAGGCCGCCGATCACCCACCCACGCAGCCCTCATGGCGGTACGCAGGCGGGGAGAACACCGAGACAGTTCGTTCCAGGACGGGCCGAGCCTGCGGCCCAAATCCGTGGTGTGGTGCGCCGCTCATCGATCCCTCCATCTGCAGCTCCCTGTTAGTCATCCCTGACACCGGCATCGACACGCGCCGGTGATCTGGGGTGAACTGAACGTAGGGGCGGTCCGTCCGGAGGACCGGGAAAATCCGTACCGGGTCCGGCGGTCTTCAGCGGGCAGGGTGATGGTGTGCGAGGGATGACGGACGACATGACGATCGGCCAGCGCGTCGCCTTCTACCGGCGTCGACGAGGGCTCTCCCAGGAGGTGCTGGCCGGTCTGGTCGGCAAGACGCAGGAGTGGTTACGCAAGGTCGAGACGAACCGGGCAGACCTCGATCGGCTGTCGGTCATCCGCGCGATCGCCAAAGCCCTCGACGTGTCCCTCGGCGACCTGATCGGTGCACCGAGCCTGTTCGAGTGGTCGGACGACTCAGGACGCGAGACCATCCCGGCCTTGCGGGCCGCGCTTCACGACTATCGTCACCTCGCGCCGACGCTGGCCAGCACGGGGGACGTCGAGGCCCCCGCCCTGCGCGAGATCGAGAACGACGTCGCCGAGATCTGGACCGCCTACCAGCACTCGCGGTACGGCACCCTCGCCCGCCGGCTGCCCTACCTCATCCACGACTGCCTCACCGCCACCGAGGCGTACGACGGAGACGATGGCCAGCGAGCGCACGCGATGACCGCCTACGCCCACCAGCTCGCCGCGTTGTTCCTCACCAAGCTCGGCGAAGGTGACCTCGCGTGGACCGCCGCCAGCCGAGGTCTGGCCGCCGCCAACGCCAGCCACGACCACGTCGTCATCGGCTCGCTCAGCCGCTCCGCCGCGCACTCGCTGGCGTCCATTGGCGAATATGCGCAGGCTCGTGGCCTCGCCGCCACGGCGGCGCAGTTCCTGGAACCACGGCTCGCCAAACCCACTCCGCAGCTGCTGTCGGTCTACGGCAGCCTGCACCTCGTCTGCGCGCTGGCCGCAGCCCGAGACGACGACCGCGCCTCCGCCGACACCCACATCGCCGAGGCCGACGCCGCCGCACAGAGACTCGGTGCCGACGGCAACCACGTGTGGACCGCGTTCGGGCCGACCAACGTGTCGATCCACAAGACGACCGTGGCGATGGAACTCGGCGACGTGCAACGCGCCATCGCCATCGGCGCCCCACTCGACACCAGCACCGTGCCCGTCGAGCGGCAGGTTCGACACGCCATCGAAACCGCCCGCGCCCTTGCCCGGTGGAACCGCATCGATGACGCGCTCGCCGCGCTCCTGAACGCAGAGATCATCGGCGCTGACCAGGTGCGCTACCACCAGCTCTCCCGCGACCTCGTTCGGGATATCCTCACCCGCCCCCGGCCGCCCCGACTGGCCGTCGAACTCAGCGACCGGATGGGCGTCCGGTCGGGAGGGCCGCGCTGGTAACTGAACTCAGATCAGCCGGCTCGTGTAGCCAGCCGCCACCAGGCGCTCAAACGCCGCCCGTACCTCGTCCGGCATCTCCTGCGGGATCGCGAAGCCGCGCTCGGCGTACACCTCGATCCGCTGCGTGTCGCCGACCAGCATGTCCACCACCCGCCGCGGGTCGCCGATGCTGCGCACGTAGTCGTTCAGTTCGAGGGGGTTCGACGCGCACACCACATCAACCTCCGGCCATATCAGCCTGCACGTGGCGTAGGCCCGACGCTGCTGGTAGGGCCGCGACATGATCAGCACCGACTGCACCGGGATCCGGTGTTCAGTCAGGATCTGACGCGAGTACTCCAGGTTTTGAGCGGTGTTCGTGGCACGCGACTCCACGAGGATTGCTTCCGCGGGTACGCCCTGCTCGATCGCGTACTCGCGGTAGTGCACCGCTTCTCCCCTAGGAAACCGTTCGACGGTCGTCGGGGCGTTCGCGCCGGTGAACACGATCCTTGGGAACAGGCCCTCGCGGAACAGTCGCGTCGCGATGACCGCGACGCCGAGGTCATGACTTCCCAGCCCGATTCCCACGGTGCACGGGCGCAACTCGTGGTGCAGGTCGTGGTAGCGCCACAGCCTCTCCACGTCCGCCCGGATCGCGTCAGGGATCACCTCGGCAGGTGCCGCCGCACGCCGGTTCATCAGCACCTACCAGTCCGGTCCGCGCTGGGTTCCCTCATGGCGCCAGCGTAGGGCAACGGCAGAGGCTGAGAGGTGGGCCCTCGCCCTACCGGCTAGCGCCCAATCCCCGCAGATGTGAAACTGTCTATGTAACTAAGTGTGTCCTGGTAGCCGCACTCTGCGACGTGGGTGGTGCCGTTGGAACAGCTTCCGTTGTGGGGACTGAGCACCGACGAAGATCCGAGACCGAAGCCGGTCCTGGCACGACCAGCAAAACTCCGCCTCCTGATCACAGTGAAGGCGGCACCCAACCTCTCCGCGCGGTACGGGGAGACGGTCTGCGTGGGGGCACTGGGCATGGACCCGCCCTGGACCGGTTGGATCCGCCTCTACCCGTTCCACTACCGAGACCTCGACGACGACGGCACGTTCCACAAGTACGACATCATCCACGTCGAGGCACTGCCAGCCAGGCAAGACCAGCGGCGCGAGAGCTGGAAACCGATCGTGGACACCATCACCACCGAGCGGCACCTTGCCAGTCGGCAGGCGCGTCGAAACCTCCTCGATCCGCTCGTCGAAGACTCCATGTGCCGGCTCAACAAACAGGCCCGCGACGACCGGAGCGCACGATCGATCGCGCTGATTCGCGTGGTCGACATCTCGGCGCTTCAGGTCAGGCGGCATCCCGGCTGGTCGGCGGAGGATCGCAAGAAGATCGCCGCGTATTTCAACCAGCTCGACCTGCTGGAACCGGCCAAGCGCAGCCCACTTCAAGCACCACGCTTCACCGGCGCCTACCGCTACCGATGCGCAGACCGTCATTGCCGCGGTCACCGGCAGACACTCTGGGACTGGGAGTTCGTCGCCCTACAACGCCGTCTGAACCAGCTCAGCGACGCGGAGGCTGCTGAGCATCTGAGAAACAAGTTCCTCAACCAGCTCAGCGCCGCTGACCGCGACGTTGCCTTCTTTGTAGGCAACCAAGCGGCAAGACCCCAGTCCTTCAGCATCGGCGGTGTCTACGCACCGAGGCGCCCAGTTGCTGGACGCCGACCGCACCTCAACCGATGATGTCGGCCAGCACGTCGGCATGACACGCATCCTCGACGCGGCACCAGCACGCCAACTGCTTCCCCGTGAGCTCTCGACGCGCCCGGTCAACCAGGGCCGGCTGCCCCACAAGCCACTGCCGATAGAGGCGTAACGCCTCCGCCCGATCATGCTTTCGCAGGCTGAACGGATTGGCCCAGGGAGAACGCCGCAACCCGAAGCCCTGCCGCCCCACATACACGGCACCGGGCGGCACCACCGGGTGATAGAGGTCCCCCTGCACGCGAACCCGCAGCTGTCCCCCCACGCCACCAGCGTAATCACCAACGACTGACTGCTCGAAGAAGCGCAGCGGATGCCTCAGCAACGCCAGCCCGGTCCAACCGCTTCCGAACTCGCGCCGAGCGACCCACCCGGCGTACGCGAAAAAGGCCCCCACCCGGGTGTGAACCACCAGGTCAGGGCCTTGATCGTTGGTGCGCCGCCAGGGACTCGAACCCCGAACCCGCGGATTAAGAGTCCGCTGCTCTGCCAGTTGAGCTAGCGGCGCTCGCTGACAACGACGAGCACGCTAACACGCCTCGGATCGCTCAGTGCGCGGGGTTCGGCGTGTGCGGCAGTCGACCGAGTTGGTGCCAGTTCGTCTCCGCGACCTCGACGCCGTAGTGCTCCGCGGCGGCGAGGATGTTCTGGAAGGCCAGGTCGCGGTCCTTGTCGGTGACGCCCTGCACCTGGTCGAAGCGGGCGATGGCGTTGCGGACGTGGCCCGCGTCGGTCATCGGCTCCTTGCGTTTACCGGGAAACGCGAAGACGGTCTCCGGCAGCTCGCGCTTGTCCTTGTCGGTCAGGCCGCCGTGCTTCTCGTGGGGCTTCCAGGTTGACTTCATCGTCCACCATTACCCACTTGTCGTCCGGTCGCACCACCGGACCCCGAGGTCGGGCCGGGTTCTTTAAGGGAGGTTTAAAGACCTGTCTCGCGCGGGCGGCGAGCGCCTACCATACGGCGGCCGTGACCGTTCGGGTCAGCCTGTCGTCTGCTCTGTGGGAGTGACCTGTGTCGTACGAAGGCCCGCCGCCGTCACGTCATCGTTCCCCGGGGTGGCTCGCCCGCAAGAAGCTGAGCGTGGCCGCGGGCGCGGCTGTCGTGCTCGTCGTCGCGGCCGGGGCCGTGTACCTGGGCAATGGCGCGGTGCAGCCCGAGCCGTCGAACGCGGCCAACGCCCTCGAATACCCATCGCCGTCGGCCGGGCAGGCTCAGTCGCCCGGAGCGGCGGTGTCGGCCGCCGCGACACCGTCGGTCTCCACGACACCATCGACCGGCGCGACGCCGACCGCTGCCGCACCGACAACCCCCAGGACCGGCTGGGTTCCCGTCGACAGTGCGGCCTGGAAGGCGCAGGCCGACGCGTACCGGGCGTTGAAGATCGACCCCGCCCCGGCCGGCGTCGGCAACCTCCCGGAGTTCCGGGCGGACTGCCAGTACAGCCACCGACTGCCGGACGACCCGATCGTCGCTCCCGGCCTCCCGGGCGCCTCACACATGCACTCGTTCGTCGGCAACAAGGCCGTCGACGCGAACACCGTCGCCGGGGACCTGACCACGTTCACGGCCACGTCCTGCAAGCCGGTCCAGGATCACTCCGCCTACTGGGTGCCCACCCTCTACGACAACGCGACCGGGAAGCCGGTCGAGACCACGGGTTTCCGGGTCTACTACCGCTCGCTCGCGAAGAACTCGACCGGCCAGATGCCGATGCCCAACGGCCTGCGCATGATCTCCGGTGACGCCAAGAAGAAGAAGCCGACACCGCGTGGCGCGACCGGCCAGTTCTACTGCGCCTTCTACGGCCCCGGCGACCTCGACGGCGTCGCCCGCAGTACCAACGGCAACTGGCCGATCTGCGGGGGCGACGCGACGCTGCACTTCATGATGCAGTTCCCCGACTGCTGGGACGGCACGCACCTGGACAGCCCCAACCACAAGGACCATGTGGCGTACGGCAGCGGCAACTCCTGCCCGACCAGCCACCCGGTGCGGATCCCGGCGATCACCTTCGACATCCAGTACCCGGCCAAGGGCACCCCGGCGGGCTACTACCTCTCCTCCGACAAGGAGGGCAAGAGCGCCTCGTCGATGCACGGCGACGCCTTCGTCATGTGGGACGTCAACACCATGAACAAGCGCACCAAGAACTGTGTCCTCGGCCGCCGGACCTGCGACAACTACGGCTACCAGAAATAGCCGGGGCCAGGCCCGTGTCGGCCTGGCCCCGCGTTCCGGTGGTGCTCAGCTACGCAACGTCCACTGCTGGTTGGTGCCTCCGTTGCAGCTCCACAGGATGAGCTTCGTGCCGTTGGCGGTGGCGGCGCCGTTGGCGTCGAGGCAGAGCCCGGACTGGGCGTTCGTCAGGGTGCCGTTGGCGTTGACGTTCCACTGCTGGTTCAGACCGCCGTGGCAGTCCCAGATGATGACCGCGGTGCCGTTTGCCGTACCCGCCCCGGAGGCGTCCAGGCACTTGTTGCCGTACACGGTCAGCTGCCTGCTGCTGGTGTGGGTCCACCGCTGGTTCGTGCCACCGGAGCAGTCGTAGAGCTGCACCTGGGTGCCGTTGGTGGTGGTGGAGTTGGGCACGTCCGCACAGCGGCCGGACTGGCCGCCGACGAGCTGCCCGCTCCCGGTACCGCTGCCGCCGCCCTGCTGCTGCCGGACGATCGAGGTCGACTCCGCCGACCGGTTGCCCTGGGCGTCGACGACGAACAGCCGGTACTCCCCCTGGTTGGTCGGCACGGCGATGGACGTGGCGGTGCCACCCGCCCTGGTCATCGTCGGCCCGGCGGTGAAGGTGGTGGTGCCGGAGGGCGCCAGCCACACCGACCTGGTGGCATCGCCGGTGCTCCGGATCGGGATCGATGCCGTGGCGCTGGCGACGAACGTGCTGGCCGGCAGGACGTAGTTCGGCGCGGAGAAGGTGCTCGCCGGGATGATGTCCCGGTAGGCGTCCTCCAGGCCGGAGTTCACCGCGATGCCGTACGCCGTCGCCGGCCAGACGTAGTCGGAGGAGACCAGGATGTCGCCGATCGTGCTGTTCGGCAGGTTCTTGTTCGAGACCTTGTTGATCGGGCCGTAGATCTGCGTGATGGTCAGATCGTGCTTCCGGCCGAAGTCGTCGGAATTGATCATCCAGGTGACGTTCTTGTCGATGCTCAGGACGTTGTCCCGGAACGTCATGAACGCCGATCCCTCATCCGGGTGCAGCCCGTACTTGTGACCGGAGGGCACGCCCTGGAGGTAGTTGTTGGTGATCGTCGTACCGGGCTGAGCGCCGAGGGTGTAGATCGGTGCCGTGTCGCTCAGGCGCTGCACCGTGTCGATGATGTGGTTGTAGCTGATGGTGTTGTTCCGGGCCGTGGTGGTCGGCCGGTTCGGTGTGATCGAACCCGACGACCCGTCGAAGTTCCACCAGCCCCAGCCGAGGGTGATGCCCGACCACGGGGCCTTCTCGATCCGGTTGCGCTGGATGGTGAGGGTGTCGGCGAAGTACGCCGAGATCGGGCTGTGCCCGTTGAACAGCACCGCGCTGTCGTAGAGGTAGTTGTTCCGGATGTCGATGTTCTTCGGCAGCCCCTCGACCTGGGCGGAGTACTTCTCGTTGTTTGTCGACGTGCCGTCTCCGATGAAGACGTGCTGGGGATGCCCCACGGTGATGGCGGACCCGGCGATGTCACTGGTGTGGTTGCCGATCAACTGCGAGCCCTGCACGTCGTTGACCATGTTGATCCCGTCCGCGCCGGTGTGCTGGATCCGGTTGCGGTGCAGGAGGATCCCGTCGGCGTTCTGCACCTGGACGATGCCGGGAGTGACGTCGACGTTGCGGTAGTAGTAGACGTGGAAGTTGCCCTTGGCGTACACCTGGGCGCCGAGGTTGCCCTGCTGCGCCTGCTTGAAGGACGAGCCGGCGACGGTGAACAGGTTCCAGTCGGAGTGCCGCACCGTCAGGCCGGAGAACGTGATGTTGCGGGCGTGGTTGCTGGTCGAGGTGCCGGCGACGCGCAGCACGGTGGTCACGTTGTTCGGCGCGTAGACCGTCGCGGTCGCCATGTTCTCGCTGCTGGCCTTGTAGTAGTAGACCGTCCGGCTGCTCTTGTCGAAGTAGAACTCACCGGGGGTGTCCAGGAACTCGTAGGCGTTCATCAGCTTGTGGGTGCCGCCGACCTGGGCGTTGCCGTTGAACGCGCCCTGGGCGATGGCCGCGCCCGGCTGCTGGAACAGGGCGACCCGGTTCGCGCCGTCGGAACTCGTGGTCACCTGCCGGACGCCCACTATCGCCGTGGTCCAGGTGGTGCCCGTCTCGATCTCGATGTCGTCGTGGTTGCGGGCGATGGCGGGAAAGTCGTTCAGGTTGTATTTGGCGCCGTCACACTGCGACCCCGACTCCCACGCCCACGAGGCCTGACCGGCGGTGATGGTGTACGTCCCGGAACAGCCCGCCGAGCTGACCGTCTTCGACGCCATATACGCGCGCTTGTCATTGACGTAGAGCGCCCGCAGCTTGTTGGCGCGGTCCAGCGGGGCCTTCCAGATGTTGCCGCTGTGCTGGGTCCATCCGGTGACCTGCACACCGCCGTCGAGGACCGGCGTCTCACCGTTGTAGGCGGCGTAGCTGACCCGGAAGCCGTTGTAGCCGGAGTCGCTGGCACCGAACTCGATGGCGCTGCCGACCGGGTAGGTGCCGCCGCGCAGATACACGTTGATGTCGCCGGTCATGCTCGCGTTCATCGTGCGAACGACGTCGCGCGCGCGTTGGATCGTCCGGAACGGGGACGCCAGCGTGCCGGCGTTGGTGTCATTACCGTCGGGGGCGACGTAGTAGGTCGCCTGCACCGCAGCCGAGGCCGGCAGCTGATTGGCCAGCACGGCCGGCACCGTGGCGGCGACGACAGCCGCCACCGCCAGCAGTGCCGTTCGAGCGGTCGACACGATTGACCTCACGGACTGTTCCTCTCAGGTGCCGTCGACAGGGGATCCCGTGCGTATCGAGCGATGAGTACGGAAACAGCGACACCATCTCGGTCGGCGTGGCTTGTCGTCGCCCAACCGCACTCTCTTGTTAATCGCCTCGAAATCTTCCCGAAGCGTAGGTCACACGTGTGATGAATGCAACCATCGATCGTGGGACGTCTATGTATTTATGTGGACGTATTGCGTGAATCACCCTTGGCAGCGGTGCCCGGCCGATCGGTCGTCGGATGAATGCGCGGACGCCGGGCACGACACCGGGCCGGGGCGCGACCTCCGCCCCGGCCCGGCCCTCCTTATCGGACGGTGAAGGTCGCCAGTCGCAGCGGGGAGTCGATCACCAGGTACACGTCGTGGGTGCCGGCCGCCCGGGCCACCTCGGCGACGCCTGTCCGGATTACTGAATTGCCGCTTCATTTCTTACCGAGGTGTTGACAGGTACTGCATTAAAGTGTCCGTCCAGTGCCGAGCACAGGCCACCTGACCAGCGCCGGAGTCCTCCCGAATAGACTTTTCGTGACCGTCGTCGCAATGCCGGTGACACCGCAGGCCGCCTGTTTAAAATCTCTCTCCGGCTGGGACTCGACGTTCGGCCGGTGCACATTTCCCCATTGTTGCGTGACGAATCCCGTCACCACGCTTCGACGAAACGAGATGCCATCATGAGTGAACCGCCCGTGACACCGGAGCCACCCGGCGCCGCGCCGCCGTCGCGCGAGGCGACCGACCGCAGCCCCTGGAACTGGCTGCTCTTCCTCCCGATCGTGGTGCCGCTGGTCCCCGCACTGTTCAACATGGACTCGCCCCGCCTGTTCGGCTTTCCCGCCTACTACTGGCTCCAGTTGGCCTTCATCGTGCTCGGTGTGGCCACCACGAGCGTTGTCTACCGGATGACCAGGGACCGGGCGGTGACGTCGTGATGTGGCGGGATCACCTCACCGAGATCATCGTCTTCACGGTGCTCTTCCTGCTGGTCAGCGGGATGGGCTTCCTGGCGGCGCGGTGGCGGGCCCCGAAGGACATGGCCCATCTCGACGAGTGGGGTCTGGGTGGGCGCACCTTCGGCGGCTGGATCACCTGGTTCCTGGTCGGCGGCGACGTCTACACGGCGTACACCTTCGTGGCGGTGCCGGCACTGCTGTTCGGTGCCGGTGCGGCGGGGTTCTTCGCCGTGCCGTACACGATCATCGTCTACCCGTTGGTCTTCCTGGTGCTGCTCCGGCTCTGGTCGGTGTCGCACCGGCACGGGTTCGTCACGCCGGCCGACTTCGTCCGGACCCGGTTCGGCTCGCCGACCCTGGCGCTGATCATCGCGATCACCGGTATCGCCGCGACCATGCCGTACATCGCGTTGCAGCTGGTCGGCATCGAGGCGGTGCTCAAGACGATGGGCGTCACCGGCGACAGCACGGTCGCCCGGCACCTGCCGATCATCATCGCGTTCGCCATCCTCGCCGCGTACACCTACCAGTCGGGGCTGCGCGCGCCCGCGTTGATCGCGTTCGTCAAGGACAGCCTGATCTACATCGTCATCCTCGTGGCGGTGATCTACCTGCCGTACAAGCTGGGCGGCTGGGGCAAGATCTTCGACGCGGCGGACGCCAAGTTCGCGGCGACGCCCGCGCCGGGTGACGGCATTCTGCTGAACCAGAACAACCAACTGCAGTACGTGACGCTGGCGCTGGGCTCGGCACTCGCGCTGTTCCTCTACCCGCACACCCAGACCGGCGTCCTGGCCAGCCGCAGCCGTGCCGTGATCAAGCGGAACATGTCGGCGCTGCCCGCGTACACCCTGCTGCTCGGGCTCATCGCGCTGCTCGGCTACATGGCCATCGCGGCCGGGGTGAAGCCGCTGCCCGGGGCCAAGGAGGGCACGGTCGACAGCAACACCGTCGTGCCGCTGCTGTTCGACCACACCTTCCCGGACTGGTTCGCCGGCGTGGCGTACGCGGCGATCGGCATCGGCGCGCTGGTCCCGGCGGCGATCATGTCGATCGCGGCGGCGAACCTGTTCACCCGCAACATCTACAAGGAGTACCTGAAGAAGGACGCCTCGGCGGCCCAGGAGGCGAAGGTCTCCAAGGTCGCCTCGCTGGTGGTGAAGGTCGGCGCGGTCGCCTGCATCGTCTTCCTCGACCCGCAGTTCTCCATCGACCTCCAGCTCATCGGCGGCGTCATCATCCTGCAGACGCTGCCGGCCGTGGCGCTGGGCCTCTACACCCGCTGGTTCCACCGCGGCGCGCTCATCGCCGGCTGGGTGGCCGGCATGGGCCTGGGCGTCTGGATGCTCTACCAGATCCCGAACGCGGCGACGAAGCGCGCGCACTTCGGCGGGTCGGCGTTCCCGCTGGAGAAGTTCGGCTTCGACACCCCGAAGACGATCTACGTCGGCATCGTCGCCGTACTGGTCAACCTGGCGGTCGCCGCACTGGCGACGCTCGCGCTGAAGGCGGGCCGGGTGCCCGACGGCACGGACGGCACCAGCCGCAGCGACTACTTCGCCGACGAGGGCGACGAGAAGCTCGTCCCGGCACCGCGCCAGGACAGCGACGAGGTGACGGTCGAGCCTGCTCCCCAGGTCTGAACCACCGATGGGGTGCCCGTGGCGTCCGCACGGGTGCCCCATCGCCCCGGCCAGGGGGCGTCGACCTGCGCGTCAGCGCGGTTTCAGCACGCTTTCAGGCCGCTCAATACGTTCGCGGCATGACAATCATGCATTCCCCGCGCGCGAGGCGCGGGACCGCGGTGGTCGCGATGATCGCGGTCACGGCGGCAGGCGTGCTGGTCGGCGGACCCGCGTGGGCCGACCCCGTCGGTGTCCCCGTCCCCCAGGCGGCGCTCACCGACCGGGCCTTCGGTCAGGTCGCCGAGATCCACATCCAGGGACCCGATCGGATCAAGGCCGTCGCGCTGTCGGCCGAGTTCGTCCAGTGGCACCGGCTGCACCCGAACGCCACGGCCGAACAGGCACAGGCCCAGCTCACCGCACGCAAGCAGCTGCTCTACAGCTCGCTGACCGCGTTCGACCTCCTGGCACCCGAACAGGATCTGCTGCTCAGGTCCGTCGACATCCTGCTCGGCACCCCCGGCGGCGACACCCGGACCGCACCGGAGATCACCGGCCTGGTCGGGTCCGTGATCGGCAGGACGGTCGAACCGTGGGACACCCGCGAGGAACTCGCATCCGGAGCGCTGCGTACCGCCCAGTGGCTGCGCGGCCGCGACGACGCTCTCGCCGCGGTGTGGTCGGCCCTCCGACAGGCGGGAGCAGCCAGCGCGCCGGTCGCCACCGCCTGGAACGCCGTACTCGGTGCGCCGTTCGGGGTGGACGTCACCAGCACCTACGAGGAACTTGAGCAGGATCCCGGGCTGTCGCACGTGGACCTCGACGCGATCCTGGCGTTGCAGGGCGACTCGGTGGCGTACGTCGCGGCGGCGAAGCAGCAGTTGGCCTCGCTGCACGCGCAACTGCTCGGCCTGAGCCTGGAGATCCGCCTCGAGATCGGCGAGAACAACCGCAAGTGCCCGCCGGAGGGTCCGCCGAGCGCCGAGTGCACCGCGGCGGCCAAGAAGGCCGCCGAGGATCGGAACAAGGACCGGCAGCAGACCATCTCCGACATCAAGGCCGGGGTCGGCATGGTGTCCACCATCATCGGGTTCGCCGACCCGGACGCCGGCAAGAAGTCCAAGGTGATCGGGGAGGCGGTCCTCAGCACGATCAGCGCGATCTCCACGTACGCGGCGGCGATCGCCGGCCGTGGCCTGGCGGGCTCGATCTTCAGCACCGCGACGTTGGCGATGACCGGCAACATCTTCGGTGCCGTGATGTCCGTCGTCGGCCTCTTCGGCAGCAGCGCGCCGTCGCTGGACGCGCAGATCCTCGCCCAGGTCAAGGCCCTGCGCGACGAGGTGCGGGCGCTCGGCGACGAGATGCGCGCCAGCTTCGCGCGGGTCGAGGCCCAGATCAACACGGTGTACGCGAACATGATGGCCCAGTTCGACAAGCTGAACGCCGCCATCGCCGGCAACACCGCGCAGATCACCCTCGTCCAGCAGCAGGTCGCCCAGCTCGGTCTGCGGCTGGAGGACATCGCCGCGACCGTTCTCGCCGCGATCGGCGACGCCACCCTGCACGACGCCCGCGCCGACATCAACAAGTACGTCGGCTACCTGGAGAACTTCGGTCAGCCGATCCCGACGTACAACGAGTTCGTCGGCCCGGAGAACGAATTCCATCTGACCGCCACGCAGCTGGCCAGCGGCGCCGCCTTCGTGGTGCCCAAAACCGACGCCGACAACCCGGCGATCGACCCGACCACCGTGCTCAACAGCTTCGGCGAGGCCCGGTCGATCAACTACCTGGGCCGGATCGCCAGCGGCCGTGACCCGTCGATGGTCGAACCGTCCACGCCGGTCGGCAACCCGACGGTGTGGAACCTCGGCGCGCAGGCGTACGCGATGGTGATGCTGCAGAACCCGACGTACGCCGCCCAGGTCAGCGCCAGCCGCGCGGCGCAGATCGAGGCGGAGGGCACCCGCATCGCCGACCTCGCGGCCAGCTTCGGTCGACCCGTCAACGGCAACGCCAACGGCCTGATCACGGGGCTGGTCGACGAGTACGTCGGCGCCACCAACGAGCTGTCGACCGCGTTGGCCGCCTTCCGGACCAACGAGGTCCAGGTCCGCTGGGAGCCGGACGCCAACGGCGTGCAGGTGAGGACGCCGAAGAACTACGACCTGTTCTGGGACGAGGACAAGCCGCTCGCTCCGGCACCGGCGAAGGCCGACGAGGCGATGGTGCCGTCGTGCAGCGGCACCAGGCAGATCGACCGGCCCAGCAACGTCCGCTACGACCTGATGTCGAACGTGGTACGGACGCTCCACTACGCGTACACGCCGCGCCTCGACGAGCCGCCGGCGGGCGTACGGGAATTGCCGGAGGTGGGGTACTGCTACACACCGAGCTGGGTCTACACGCGTACGACGGGCTACGGCACCGGAGTGATCCGCCACTACGGCAAGCTGCGGTTGCAGATCCACAGCCGGTTCCGGCTGAACTCGACCGGGACCTGGCAGAACTCGCGGACCGCCGACTACACCTGGCCCGACGAGCAGGTCTACCAGGTCGACTGCGAGCTGTTCAACTGTGACAGCGAGACCCCGCCCGAGCAGGCGCTGACCCAGAAGTGGCCGTCCGGGCGGTGGACCTTCGCGAGCGCCGCGACCGCCGTGGACAACACGGCGCTCAACGCCTCGCTGACACCGACCCTGCGCGGTTTCCTGCAGGCCCGGCAGAAGTCCATGTACGACCGGGTCCGGGACCTGAGCACCCAGGTGAGCGGGCCGGTGCCCGCCGCGCTGAAGAAGCTGAACACGGCGGCGCGGCTGCTCCAGGCGTACACCCGGTTGGGTCTGCCCAACGCCCTCGACTCGGACGACGTGCTGTCCGCGAACCTGTTCGGGCAGTACCAGATTCCGGTGAACATGCCGACCGATGCCAAGATCGGCAACGCCTACGCCAGGGCGAGCGGGAACTACACGCTCTGCGGGCCGCCCCCGTGTGCACCCGACCCCAGCCGCCCGCTACGCGACCAGGTCAGCCTCAAGCTGCCCTGCGAGCCCGCCGTCGACTCGTCCAACCTGCCCGGTGACCCCCTCGGCGACTGTCTGATCACCAGCGCGCGGTCCCGCGCCACCGCGCTGACGCAGCGGTACGAGGTCTGGGCGGACCAGATGACCGCCGGTCTGCACCACGAGCGGGTGCCGTGGATGAACGACACCCTCATGGGTCTGCGCATCACCACGCGTCTGACCCACGCCAGCTGACACCCGTGGTGCCGGCGCCTCCGGGCGCCGGCACCACTCGTGCCGACCGCCCTGCGCCCGGGTACACGAAAAAGGCCCCGGCCGGTGTGAACCACCAGGTCAGGGCCTTGCTCGTTGGTGCGCCGCCAGGGACTCGAACCCCGAACCCGCGGATTAAGAGCCAGCGTCGAATCGATGCCTCGCGTGCCCGCGCGTCCCACCAGTCCACGCATCGGCAGGTCTCGGCTGATCCCACCGGCAGCACGTACCACACAATCCATACGACGCCGACCCTGTCCACGGCGACCGAGCACCCGCCGAGCACCCGGATGTACGACCATCCGGTTTCCGGGAGTGTCAGCCATGAGCGGTCGATCAGCCGTTACGTGTACACGCCCATCGTCGGTGCCACCAACTCGAAGCGAGTAAGGTGACATCGCTCGCCAGCCCGCCAACACGATCAACAACCGAGTCGGTGGCCGGGGGTGTGCACACCATCTGGAATGTCGGACGTCGCGACGAGACCGACCCCAAGCGCCAGTCAGTCGAGGAACCCAATCACCGGA
This sequence comes from Micromonospora sp. WMMD710, assembly GCF_029626045.1. Taxonomy (NCBI): domain Bacteria; kingdom Bacillati; phylum Actinomycetota; class Actinomycetes; order Micromonosporales; family Micromonosporaceae; genus Micromonospora; species Micromonospora sp. WMMD710. The sequence goes on from NZ_JARUBD010000001.1 coordinate 3,862,188, forward strand.
CCCATACCGGTCAGAAGGCCGGCAGCACGACCGTAGCGGACCATCTCCTGGTCGAAGTTCGTGTGCTGGTCCCGCATGTGCGCGACGCCGGGGTCGTCCGGGAAGCCTCGGTAGGTGGTGAACATCGCTCCGGCGCGCTGCGCAGCCAACAACCCTGTCAGCGCCAACGCGCTCACGTCGATGACATTCGCGGACCAGGCCGCCTCGTCTCCGTGCATGCTCATGCTGTCCGACAGCCCCCAAGCGCGGGCGTGCGCAGCCCCGGACAGCAGGTCGTAGAGGGCGGGCAGGTCAGCGAACGCTTCCGTCACCAGAGTGCTGACCTTCGTGCCCGTCGAGGTCTCCTCGCCGCCGCGGACCACCCGCACGCCCTTGAGGCGTGTACCTGGCCGGTCAGCGATCGTCTCGATGCGCGCATCCTCCAGCCGGTCAAGGAGTCCCTGACGCCGCCGCTTGATGCCGTCGCCGGGCGCGGCCATGTATGCGGCTGAGGGAACCTGCTGGGCGGCCCTGATCGCGAGGGTCGCGTCCTCGACCAGGAACGCGACGCCGCGACCCAGCCGGGTGGCGAACGGCTCGCCTTCGGCGAGCAGCCACCACAGCCATGACGCCGACTCGACGGCTCCGCGCGTCAAGGCTGCGTGCGCGTAGACGGGAGCGCCCGGCTCTCGCACGTGGGTCAGCAGTAGTCCAATGGCGCGTACGTGATCGGCGACGTGCACTCCCATGCTCATCGCGGTGAGCACGCAGTCGCGCCAGATCTGCCGGCGGGCCTGGGCACGGACCATCGTGTTGAGCGCCCGGTCGTCGCGGTTACACCACGCGTCCGGCGCCGGGGTGGCGTCATGCACGCGGGTCAGGGTCTGCTGCAACGTGTCGGCCTGCTGCTGACACGCGCGGGCCGCGCTCAGCAGCAGCCGCATGGCAGGATCCCCCTCACCATCCGCCACCATGAAGGGGCGAACGAGGTAATCGTGCACCTGAGCACCGGTCTGGCGCCTGCGGTTTCTGCGCCGGGCTGATCGTGGCTTTCATCCTGAGGCGGCGAGGTAGGTAAGCAGGGTTCTGGACAGCGGGGCCGCGCATCCGGTGTCGGAGCAGGGCTGATCGCAACTCCATATCGTGAACGCGAATCATTGACGGTTCGTCGCTGCTATGCGCCGGTAATGGCCTCACGCAGTCTGCGGAGGCGATCGAGGAGCTGAGGCGGCTTGGCCCCGGGAGCATGTCTCTGCCGCGCGAATCGTTCAAGCACGGCGACCTCGGCAGCGGGGTCGGCCAGTCGGGCGAATATGATGGCGGCCCTCTCGTAGAACCAGGGAGCCACCCCGTATCCCTTGATACGTGAGTCGTTCTCTACCGCGTCGATGCATCGGACGGTCAGGAGCAGCGCCGCGTGGATGTCGTTCTTCTGCATCGTCATGATCTGGTCCACGAGGGTGTGCGGCTGCTGGCCGTCGACCAGGCCGCCCGTCGTGGGCGCGCACCAGAGCGGTAGGGCAGTGCTGTCCGACCACGTACGGCCGTCTCCGCCGCTGACCTTCTCGGTCCAGCCCTGGCCGTCCCAGAATCGGTAGGTCCACCGCCCTGACGGGTCCAGGTACCAGCCAGCGATGACCTGCGGTACACGTTGAGTGGGCACGTGCGCCGCAGCGGCCGGTGTCGGCACCGTACGGGGCCCGGTCCCTTCGGCGCCCACGGCGGCGGCTGTACTGCCGGTCTGCTGGGATGCCAGGGAAGGCGTGGCGGCGGTCCCAAGCATGTCGTCGAGGGTCAGATCGGAGCGGATAGGTATGGCGAGGATGCGTGCTCGCGCTACCTTCGTGTTGTCCTGGTCAGCGGCAGCGACAACGGCGGTAACGACGTTGCGGGTCAGGTTCAGCGCCAGGACGAAGCCAGCCTGGGTGAGGCGATCGCGGACGTCAGCGGACACGGACGGGCTACACCAGACGCGTTGTCCCCTCTGCTTGGCGGCCTGGATGCGGTCCGTGTTCTCTATCTCGGGCGCGGTGAGGTCCGCGAAGTAGTCCGGTTCACCGAGAATTCGTGCGGCCGTGACGAGCTGCCGGTACTCGGTGCTGGTCAGGATGTCGTCGGCGAGTGCCACGTCCCGCAGTCCGTCGAGGTAGCGATGATGCAAAACGCGTACCTGCTGGGCGCCCATGCCGGACTGCCCGGCCAGTCGTGCCAGCGCCTTGGCTTCGACGCCGGTCAGTTTACCGTCGCTGAGTACGCTCCCGACGGCGGCGAGGTACGCCTCGGCCGAGGCGGGGTCGGCGTCGCCAGTGGAGTAGGGCAATTTTCCTAGCAACGACTGGATCCAACCGTCCGCGCCCTTGCGCAGGCCGGTGACCCGGGTACGTGGCCGGGCATGGCGCGGGTACCGCGGCAGCGGGACAGGAGCGGACGGGAACCGCAGGGCGGGCGCGTGGGCCAGGAGTCTGGGTAGAAGTTGGGCGGTTGCCCGGGTGTCACCGAGAGCGGTGTGGGCGTCATGCAGCTCGATGCCGTACACGGTGCAGCAGGACACGAGCTGGAAGTTCGGCGCGGCCAGGACCTGTCGGGCCAGCCGCAGAGTGCACACCGCCGGCAGGGGCGCGGTGCTGATGCCGACTCGAGCGAACTCCTGCGCGATGAACCCCTCCTCGAAGCGGGCGTTATGCGCCACCGCCACAGCGCCGTCGAGCCTGGACAGGATCTCCCCCGCCACGTCCGCGAACGTCGGCGCTCCGGACAGCATGTCTGCGGTGATGTGGTGGACGAAAGTCGGACCTGGGTCGCGGCCTGGGTCGACGAGGGTGGCCCACTCATCGACCACCCGACCTCCTTCGATGCGGACCAGGGCGATCTCCACGATCCGGTCGGACGTCGATGACAGCCCGGTCGTCTCCACGTCCACCACCACGAACGGGACCTCACCCAGGTCGACACCTTCCCTTCCGCCCGCTGACCCGTAGGCGAACAGTCCGACCGACGACATGTGTACCTCTCTATCTCAGCAATTCGGCTTGATCCTGGCCAGAGCGGCTGGCCCTCCAGCGACGGATGCTCATGGGTCACCAGAACGGCCGCGTGCACGAGTGATCCGTTGGACCAACCGGCTTAGCAGGCACCCGTCATCCAAGGCCTCGGCATGTCATGTGGTCGCGACTGGTTGCTCCTGCGCCTGGTTGAGGCTCTGCCGGTACTCCAGGGCCTCCGGGACCTCCTCGTACTGCAGCAGGCTGCCGGTCAACGCCAGCAGGTGTTCCTTGGCCTCCTCCGGCGTGGCGTAGAAGAACTCGCGACGGTGGTTGACCAGGTTGACCCGCCGGTCGGCCAGCCGTGCGTGCATTTTCGCCTCGATGCCGGCGGCGTCTTCGGAGAAGAACAGGGCGTGGACGTCGAAGTTGAAGGGCACCGAGGCGTCACTGAGTTCGCGTACCCGGTCCAGCGGGTCCAGGCGACGGGTCATGCCGACCTTGACCATCTTCTCGCCGAACGCGCCGAGGTTGGAGATCACGTACACGTAGCCGGCCCGGACGTTGGCGGCCCGCCGGTCGACGTCCTGGATCGCGGTGTCGATCTGGGTCAACCGGTCCTGCATCTGGGCGGCACCGTCGGCATCGCCCTTGGCCTGCAAGGCGGCCAGGGCGTTGGCGTAGTGCTGGCGTTCCTTGTCGAGCCGAGCACGTTCGCGTTCGATCTCCTGCTGGGCACGTCGCTCTTCGCGCAGCCGGGCCTTCTCTTCCCGTTCCCGTTCCTTCTCCTCGGCCAGCTTCTCCTGGCAGTCGGCGGTGAGTTCCAACTCCTTGACCCGCAGCCGGTGGTACTCCTCGGCGATCCGAATGTTCATCGTCTTGCCGAGCTTGGCGATGGTTGCCGCCACCTTCCCCAGCCGGTCGACGGCCGAGTCGAGCTTGTACGGCTTCAAACCCCGTACAAGGTTGTCCGCCTCGGCGTTGTAGGCGCGGAGCATGAGCTTTGAGAGGGCGGTCTGAGGATGTTCGACTTGATCTATGGCTTGCGTCCAGTTGGCGATCTTTCAGCGGGTTTCGTCGTATGGCGATCGCTCGATGTTGTGAAAGGTGAATCCTGGTCGTGACCGTCGAGCGGTCGCGGCGTTAGGCCCGTCATGGGTGATCGAAAGCCGTATCCCAGTGACGTCAGTGACGAGCAGTGGGCGTTGATCGGGCCGTTCCTGCGGGCGTGGAAGGCCAGGCGTGTCTCGGTCTCGGGTCATCAGGGCGACTACGACCTGCGGGAGATCGTGAACGCGATCCTCTACCAGAACCGGACCGGCTGTCAGTGGGCGTACCTGCCGCACGACCTGCCCCCGAAGTCGGCGACCTACTACTACTTCGCCCTGTGGCGTGACGACGGCACCGACCAGACGATCCACGACCTCCTGCGCTGCCAGGCACGGGAGAAGGCCGGCCGGGCCGAGGACCCGACCGCGGTCGTACTGGACACCCAGTCGATCCGGGCCGCGAACCACGTCCCGGCCGCCACGACCGGCAAAGACGCCGCGAAGAAGGTACCCGGCCGCAAGCGGGGCCTGGCCGTGGACACGTTGGGCCTGATCATCGCGGTCGTGGTGACCGCCGCGTCGGCCACCGACAACGCCATCGGCATCCATCTGCTCGACAAGGTCGTCGAACACACACCGACGGTCACCCGCGCCTGGGTCGACGCCGGGTTCAAACAGGACTTCGCGCTGCACGGCGCCGTCCTGGGTGTCGATGTCGAGGTCGTCAAACGCGCCGACACCAGGCCCGGCTTCGTGCCGATCCGCAAACGGTGGATCGTGGAGCAGACCCACGGCACGCTCATGCTCCACCGCCGTCTCGTGCGCGAGTACGAGAGCCGACCGGAATCGGCCGTGTCCCGAACGTTGTGGGCATCCACGGCGAACATCATGCGTCGGCTGACCGGGACCAGCACACCCACCTGGCGGCACCGGTGAACCTGCCCGCGATCCTCGACCTGATCGCCGAACGCGAAACCACCGCGCGCCAGGCCGCCGACCAGCTCCGCGAGAAGATCACCACCCTCACCGCAGAACTCGCCCGCATCGACAGCGACCTGGCCGACCTGGCAACCACCCGCACCACCCTGCGCACCCTCGCCGCCACCGAGTTCACAGCCGAGGACCCGACGATAGCCAGCGCCCCCTACCAGCAGATCCTGCACGTCCTCACCACCGCGCCCACCGGCATGCGGGCAAAGGGCATCTGCCTCGCACTCGGCGTCGAACCCTCACCGAAACACGTCGAAGCCACCCGCGCGAAGCTGAAACGCATGGTCAACCACCAGGTCCTGACCGAAGACGAACCCGGAATGTTCACTCTCGCCCCGAAACGGACCTAATCTTTCGAACCACCCTCTGAGAAGTCCCGGAGCATCACCCGGCCCTCGGCGGCCGAGCCGTTGACCGTCCATCCGGTGGCAGCCTTGACCGCTCCCCCATCCTTCCTGGTCATGGCCTTGATCTGGTCCTGAAGCCGGCTGAGCTGGCTCTGGTAGGCAACCGCGTCCGACAGGGGATGCCGGTACTGATAGACACCGGCTTCCTGCAGCAGTGCCGTCTCCTCGGTGACCACGATCTGCTGACGGAGACCGCGCAGGTATCGATCGAGTTCAGCCTTTTCAGCTTCGCCCTTCGTTGTCAGGTCCGCGATCTCACGACTGAGTCGAACCCGGTGCTGCTCGAGCTCGATCGCGGACAGCACGCCGAGCCGTGACATCTCCGCCCGTAGACCCGTCAGCTCAACGCGTACTTGATTGAGCTCGCCGCGGAGCTGCGCATTCTCCACCGCTAGCTCACGCGCCTTGCCCCGGGCACCGAACAGAGGAATGTCCGGACTTGCGTTGCGCTGCTGCGAGACAACGACTGCGGGAGCACCAGCAGCCTGCGGGGCGGCCGTGACGGGCTCCGTCGGGGCCGGAGCCGGCGAATCCGGGATCCATAGCTGCCACCCCGGCGGAGGAGGGCCCCAAGCGGGATCCGGTGTCCAGCCCGAAGGCGGGACCCATCCAGCAGGCGGCGTCGGCCAGTTCGGTGGTGCGTTGAAGCGGTATCCCATTGTTCCCCCAGGCTCGACCACGGCCCGACGACGGTAGCGCCGTAGCCCTCGGGCGGACATCGACGACTCAGATCGGCTGGTCAGCCATCCAGACGGCCACGAACGCCCGAGTGGGGACTTCAGTCTGGTTACCGACAGAAATGAGCGTCGGGAGACAAGTCAGCCGGAGCGGTGCGGGACGCCGTGGGCGGCCCGGGCCCGCACACACCCATTGGCATCTATCATTTTCTCACGTAAGGTCACCACCCAGTCACGTTAAGCGCAACGGACCGGGCGGCGACTTGCGGATGATGACCAACACCCACAGAGCCAACTGCGCAAACGCCCAGAGGCCGGGCTGCACATGCTCCGGCTGCGGGGGCTCACAACACGGCTGGCAGGGATGGACGACCCTCGCCGCCGACCGACCAGAGAAGCGCGACGACCGGCGGCGCGAACTCAAGGAGAAAGCAGAAGCGGACCAACGATCCGGACGCCAGAAGTTCAACGCCCACAACCGCCAGATCTACTTCGACCTCGCACGCCTGGACATCGCCGACTACCTGTGGGCCGCCGACAGCCGAACCAAGACCAACGGCCGGCTACCACGTGATGTTGAACCAACATCGACGTCATCAGACCTTGCCCGGATGGACACCCTTGCCCACCAGGTCATGAAGAACACGTGGCCCGAGATCTCAGCCGACATAGACAGCCTCGTCCGGAACGAGTCTGACGCCAGGGAGGTCAAGAAGCGCCTGGCAGATCACACATGGTGCAGCCTGCTGGTGGCCCTGATCCAGTCGATCGAGAAGATCAACAAGGGCGTCGACCTGCTGACGGATACCGCCAAGCAGTTCATCACCGACGCGTTGTCGCGGCGGTTCGATTCGGGGCTGCCCCGGCTGGTGACCGACGCCGTCATCCGCCTTGTCGTGGACAAGGTGTGGTCAGCCCTGGCGAGGCTGCTGGAGGCTCACTTTCCCCTTCTCGGAACAGACACCCTGCGCGTCCTGAGGATGCTGGCCATCTTCACCTGCCCCTCGGTCGAACACCACCCAGAGGTCTACAGGCACGCCGTCCGGCCGCTCATGGGCGACGCGCACGAGATCATCACGGACGAGATCAAGACGCACGTGGTCACCCTCTTCAGTGCGTGGTGGCGGCGGCGCGCCCCGGAAGCTCTGGCCTGACGCGCCCCGCACACACCCGGCGCCATCAACCCCGGAGAAGACCCAGCGGTGCGCGTCGGACGTACACGAGACCCGCGTTCAGTCCGGGCAACGCCGGCCCCGTCCAACGGCCCCCGAGCACCCACCGAGCCAACACCACCGATGGCCAGACACGAAAAAGGCCCCGACCCAGTGTGAACCACCAGGTCAGAGCCTTGATCGTTGGTGCGCCGCCAGGGACTCGAACCCCGAACCCGCGGATTAAGAGTCCGCTGCTCTGCCAGTTGAGCTAGCGGCGCTCGTCGGCAACGGAGAGAACATTAGCACCCGGCTGAGCCGGGCTCCAATTCGGTTACCCGACTCCCCCCTTCGGTCGAGCTTACCGGGCATATGGCCACAAAAGGGCCGGCGTGCGGAACATGGGGGCGTGGGTCCGGGCGCCGATACGGCACGATGTCCGCCAGGTACGCGAGAACAGAGGTGGGGATGGCACGGTTCAGGCGAGCCGGGGCGGTGGTGGGCGCTCTGACCCTGGCGGCGTCGCTGGCACTGACCGGGTGCGGCGACGAGCAGAAGAAGCCGGAATTCGTGGGTGGCACGTCGTCCGACGCGAGCGCGGGCGCCGAGCCCGGCTCGGCGGCACCCGCGACGTCGGCGACGCCGAGCGGGCCGGCGCTCACGTTGAGCCCGGCCGACGGCACGAAGAACAAGCCGGTGAGTACGGAGATCAGCGCCAAGCTCCCGGACGGCACGAAGGTGTCCGCGGTGACGCTGACGGCCGACGGCGGGGGCGCGGTGGAGGGCAAGCTGCGCACCGACGGTTCCTCCTGGGTGCCGTCCGCTCCGTTGAAGTACGGGACGAAGTACACGGCCACCCTGACGGCGAGCGCGTCCGACGGCACCAGCAGTCAGGGCACCAGCAGCTTCACCACGATGGCCAAGCCGAAGTCGACCATCGGGTCCGGCCTGTACCTGTTCGACGACAAGAGCTATGGCGTGGCCATGCCGGTGGTCACCGAGTTCCACCCGGGCATCCCGAAGAAGGACCGGGCGGCGGTGCAGAAGCGGATGTTCGTCAAGACCGACCCGCCGCAGCCGGGCGCCTGGCACTGGGTGGACAACGGCACGCAGGCGTACTACCGGGCACCGGAGTACTGGAAGCCCGGTACGACCATCACGGTGCGGATCGCGCTGGCGGGGGTACCGCTGAGCAACGGCAAGTACGGCGACGTCGACCGCAAGGCCACCGCGAAGATCGGCCGTTTGTTCGAGATGAAGGTGGACAACGCCACCAAGAAGATGTCGGTGTACGAGAACGGCGCGTTGGTCCGCAGCATCCCGGTGAGCCTGGGCAAGAAGAGCACGCCGTCGTCGAGCGGGACGTTGATCGTGATGGACAAGAAGGAAGCCACTGTCTTCGACACCCGCAGCGATCCGAATCCAGTTAATCGCTACGTCACCGACATCCAGTTCGCCCAGCGGCTCACCTGGGGCGGCGAGTACATCCACGCCGCGCCCTGGTCGGACCACGTGCAGGGGCGGCAGAACGTGTCGCACGGCTGCGTCAACATGTCGACGGCGAACGCCAAGTGGCTGTTCGACAAGACCCGGATCGGTGACCCGATCACGATCAAGGGCACCGAGCGCAGGATCGCCGCCGGCAACGGTTGGACGGCGTGGAGTCTGAGCTGGTCGGAGTTCGTGAAGGGCAGCGCGCTGCCGGTACCCGAGGGTGGGTCCGGCCCGGCACTCTGAGCGTCGACGTCCTCGCGCCGGCCGCTGCGGACGCAGGGGTCGGCGCGTACTCTTGCACTGCCCGCGACGCGACGACGGCGGCGGCGACCCCTCAGTCCCCGGTACGAAGACGAGCCCCAATCACGAAACGCCGGATAGTAGCAAAATTCCGGCATCCTGGTCGGCGTGTTCCGGTTCACCCTCAGCAACCGGGACCGGTTCTGGCGCGTCAGTAGGAGACGATGGGTCAGGGACCACGACTGTGAGGACATCATGCGAGCTAGCCAGGACCAGCTGATCCGGCCCCGTGGGCGACGCCGCGTGCTCGCGGCGGGGCTTCTCGCCGTGGCGCTGGCCGTGACCTCCGCCTGCACCGACGGCAACGGCGGCAAGCCGTCCTCGTGGCAGGGCGGCGGTGAGAGCCCGCCGCCCAAGGCGGCGGCGACCATCAGCGAACCGGCGGCCGACGCCAAGGACGTGCCGGCCTCCACCGGAATCACCTTCACCACGAAGGACGCCGAGGAGACCTCGGTCGAACTCAAGGACGCGGCCGGCAAGGCGGTCGAGGGCACCCTCGCCAAGGACGGCAAGACGTGGCTCCCGGCCGGGGCGTTGGCGTACGGCACGAGCTACACCGCCACCGTGACCGCGACTGGCGACGACAACCGTCCGGCCACCGCGACCAGCACCTTCACCACCATGGCCAAGCCGGCCAAGCAGATCCGGGTGAGCAGCTTCCTCGGTGACGAGCAGGTCGTCGGCGTCGGGATGCCGCTGATCGTGAAGTTCGACCGGGACGTTCCGCAGGACTACCGCGACGACGTGCAACGCCGGATGACGGTGACCTCGACGCCGGCCCAGGAGGGCATCTGGCACTGGGTCAGCCCGACCGAGATCCGGTACCGGCCCAAGGAGTTCTGGAAGGCGAACAGCAAGGTCCGCTACCGCGTGCAGACCGGTGGCCTGCCGATGGGCAACGGCTACTACGGCCGCGCGGACCTCGCGGTGGACATCAAGATCGGCCCGTCGCTGATCATGACGGTGGACAACAAGACCAAGCGGATGACGGTGACCCGCGACGGCAAGGCGATCAAGACCATCCCGGTCAGCCTGGGCAAGAAGAGCACCCCCTCGTCCAGCGGCACGATGGTGGTCATCGAGAAGCTGCGCAAGACCGTCTTCGACACGTACGCGGAAATGGGCCCCGAGGAGGGTTACCGCACCAAGATTGACTTCGCGCAGCGCCTCACCTGGGGCGGCGAGTTCATCCACGCGGCCCCCTGGTCCGATGGCCAGCAGGGCAGCGTCAACACCTCCCACGGCTGCGTCAACGTGTCGATGGCGAACGGCGAGTGGTTGTTCAACAACACCCTGGTCGGCGACCCGATCATGGTCAAGGGCACCGAGAGCAAGCTCCAGAACGGCAACGGCTGGACCGACTGGAACATGAGCTGGGACGAGTACGTCAAGGGCAGCGCCCTGCCGTACGAGCCGCCGGCCGACCCGGACGCCTCGCCGACCCCGGACGGGGCGGACACGCCCTCTCCGACGCCGACCGCCTGAGCAACGCGGACGACGAAAGCCCCCTCCACGGAGGGGGCTTTCGCGTGAGCCCCGCAAACGACTCAGGCCCCCTCGCGTGAGGGGGCCTGAGTCTTGCTGGGGTGACTGATGGGAATTGAACCCACGACAACCGGGACCACAACCCGGTGCTCTGCCAACTGAGCTACAGCCACCATGCCGCCGTCACCCGGTCGATCGCCCCGGGCGGGGTGCGGACCAATAATAGCCACACCGCCGCCGGGGCCGTCCAGCGGGTTCCCGGCTCCGCGGACGGGGGGTGTCCCTATGGGTTTCGTCAAGCTGCGATCGGTGCGGTGGGGCGGGGTTGGTAGGGGATCTTGTCGCGGAGCATGGCGAACAGGACGTCGCAGCGGCGTCGGGCGAGGCAGATGAGGGCGGCGTTGTGGCGTTTGCCTTCGGCGCGTTTGCGGTCGTAGTAGGCCCTGTTGACGGGGTCAGCGAGGGCGGCGAACGCGGCGAGGAAGAACGCGCGTTTGAGGTTCTTGTTGCCGCCGCGGGGTGGGTGTTCGCCGCGGATGCTGCTGCCGGATCGTCGGGTGACGGGGGCAAGCCCGGCGTAGGCGGCGAGGTGCCCGGGGGTGGCGAAGGCGGTTCCGTCGCCGACTTCGAGCAGGATCCGGGCTGCGGTCCTGACGCCGATGCCGGGCATCGAGGTCAGGACCGGGGCAAGAGGGTGCGCATCAAGCATCCTCTCGACCTCGACGGCGACCTGGTCGCGTTGTCGTAGGACGTCGCGGAGGCTGTCGGCAAGGCGAGGCAGGATCGTCTCCGCCGCTGCAGTGCCGGGGACGGTGACGGTTTGCTCGTCCAGGGCGGTCATGATCTGCTCGACGAGCCGCTCTCCCATGCGGGGCGCGTGCACTGCGGCGATCGAGAGCAGCCTGCGGCGGCCGGACTTGCGCAGCCCGATCGGACCGCCGCAACGCGACAGCAGCTCCAACACGGCCTTGTGCTGGACTTTCGGGCCGAGGACCCGTTCCAGGGCGGGGTGGATCTGGGTGAGCAGTCCCCGGATGCGGTTGGACACCCGAGTGGCTTCGCCGGCGAGGTCGTCGTCGAAGCCGACCAGGACTTCCAGCTCAGCCAGAGCCTCGTCGCCGACGTCGACCCGCCGCAGCGTATGCGGCAGGGTGCGCGCCGCGTCGGCGATGACGTAAGCGTCACGCGCGTCGGTCTTCGCCGAACCGGGGTGCAGATCAGCGATCCGACGCATCGCTAGGCCGGGCAGGTAGGCAACCTGATGCCCACACGCCCGCGCCACCGCGACCGGCAAGGCGCCGATCGAGGCCGGCTGGTCGACCACCACCAGAACCGCACCGTGACGGGCGAGTTTGTCGAACAGTTGCCGCAGCCGGGCCTCGGTGTTCGGCAACGGCGCATCGTGCAGCCGCTTGCCGTCCGGGGCCAACCCGACCGCGTGGTGATCACCTTTACCGACGTCCAAACCCAGGAAGACGCCGTATCCGTCGTGCACCACACCCGCCTCCACGCATCGATCCGTGGCCCCGGCCGCTGGTCAGCGTCGGACTGCCGGCAGCCACGTTACGAAGAGACCTACCCCAACACGGGTGGCCGTGTCCCTATCAGCGGTCCGCCGACGCCACCCGACCCGGCGACAACACCCCCCGGATCATCCGAACGACAGGGGCAGGAAGTCATACCGGGCCGGGCGACCGAGGGTCCCCGGCTGGGGACGATCAAAAAGGTAACGGGTCAGAGTTCGGCGGCGATGCCCTTGGCGGTCTCGACGTCGGGGCCGGGCAGCGGGACGAAGATGGTGCGCCGGTAGTACTCCAACTCGCGGATGCTCTCCCGGATGTCGGCGAGCGCCCGGTGCGCGAGGCCCTTCTGCGGCTGCCCGAAGTACACCCGGGGGTACCAGCGGCGGCACAGCTCCTTGATCGAGGAGACGTCGATCATGCGGTAGTGCAGGTGCGCGTCGAGGCGGGGCATGTCCCGGGCGATGAAGCCCCGGTCGGTCGCGATCGAGTTGCCGCACAGCGGAGCCGTACGCGGATCCTTGACGAAGGTGCGCACGTAATCCAGCACCAGGTCCTCGGCCTCGGCCAGGGTCACCGCCGAGCGGCGGACCTCCTCGGTGAGGCCGGACCTGGCGTGCATCGTCTGGACGACCTCCGGCATCGCCTCCAGCGCGGCCTCGTCGGCGTGGATCACCACGTCGACCCCGTCGCCGAGCACGTTGAGGTTGGGGTCGGTGACGAGTGCCGCGACCTCGATCAGTTTGTCTCTGCCGAGGTCCAAACCGGTCATCTCACAGTCGATCCAGACGAGGAGTTCAGCCACCGGCACAGCCTACGCGCAGCCCACACCCCGCGGCTGCGCGCTGTCGGCGGAGCAGACCGCTAGGGTTTCGGAGTGCCAGCAGAACCCGTCGCACCGCCCGCCGTCACCGAGGACGACCCCGGCGGCCGTACGGTCCGTCGGTTGGTCACGGTGGTGGCCCTGATCGCCGTGCTGCCGGCGCTCTACCTACCAGGGCTGGTGCACAACTTCTTCGACCTGAAGATCTACATGTCCGCGATGGACTGGTGGACGGCCGGCAACCCGCTCTACGACTACGTCCAGCCGGACCGGGTGCAGGGCGAGCTGTACTTCACCTATCCGCCGTTCAGCGCGCTGCTGCTGTGGCCGTTCGGGCTGCTGAGGCTCGGCGCCACCGTGACGATCTTCACGGTGCTCACCGTGCTGGCCGTGGTGCTGACGACCCGCTGGCTGGTGACGCCGGTGATCGCCCGGCACGACCTGCCGAGGGCGTTCACGCTCACCGTCGCCGTGCTGCTGGTGCTGGCGGTGGAGAGCACCCGGGAGACGATCACCTTCGGGCAGATCAACATGCTGCTGGTCGTGCTGATCCTGGCCGACCTGCTGGTCGCCGTACCGCAGGCGCGGCGCTGGGCCGGCGTCGGTGTGGGGCTGGCGACGGCGCTCAAGCTCTTCCCCGGCATCTTCATCGTCTACCTGCTGGCCACCCGGCGGTGGCGGGCCGCGGCGGTGGCGAGTGTGACCGCCGCGGCGGCGACCCTGCTCGCGGCGGCGGTCGCTCCGCGGGACTCGTGGCGGTTCTGGACGCACGAGCTGTGGGCCACCGAGCGGGTGGGCCGGACCGACTACACCGGCAACCAGTCGTTGTTCGGGCTGCTCAGCCGCTTCACCGCGCCGGAGAAGCCGGACCGGCTGCTCTGGTTGCTGGTGGTCGCCGTGGTGGCCGGCTACGGGCTGTGGCGGGCGGTCCGCGCCGCGCGGGCCGGGGATCCGTTGACCGGTCTGACCCTGACCGGCCTGGTCGGCGCCCTGGTCAGCCCGATCACCTGGACCCACCACATCTACTGGTTCGTGCCGGCGGTGGTGCTGCTCGCCGACGCGGCGTTGCGCGCCGACCGGCCGGACGAGGTCCGCCGGCGGCGGTGGCTGGCCGCGCTCGCGGTGGCCACCGGTGCCCTGATCATCTACGGCGTCGTGTCGTTTCACGACTGGGGTGTGGCACCGGTCCGCACCGACGATCCGGTGGACTTCGTGCTGCGCAACGGGTACGTGCTGCTGAGCCTGCTGCTGCTGGCGGCCCTGCCGGTCCGCTCGGACCAGGTCGAGGAAAAGTCGCATCAAATGGACAGACTTCCCCAGTAGCGTCGATCGGGGTTAATCTGGTCTCATCTACCTCAAGCTTCGCTCGGGTAGCACCGATCCCCCGGTGAGGGCGGCCCTCCGCGTCGGCAGCGCGGAGGGCCGCTCATCGTTTGTCCTCCACCGTCACCGGCCGGGCCGTCGCCTCCGCCGCCACGGGAGGCCAGGCCAGGCTCAACGTCACCTCGGGCGGGCCGGGTTGCCCGGCTGGCGCGTCCAGGTCGGCGAGGGTGGCCGGCCGGGCCGGCTCGGCACCGATCGCCGAGCGGGGTCGCTCACCCGAGCCGACCGGGGCGAGCTGCCGCACCGTGGTCATCGGCGGGGCCGCCGCGGGATCCCGGACGCCCAGGCCACTGAGCGAGGTGACCCCCAGCCGGCCGGCGAGCACCGGCACCTGGTCCGGTTCGACCACGAAGACCACCTCGCGCGGGCGCTGCGGTCGCAGCAGCAGCAGCACCGCGCCCACCACCAACAGGACCCCAACGGTCAGCAGGCCCCAGGTGGCCGGGCCGGTCCAGGCGGCCTGCAACTCGGCGCGCAGATCCAGGGCCAGGTCGCCGCCGCCGTCCGGACGCATCACCACCAGACTCATCGGTTCGCCGGCCACGTCGTCGGCGCTCCACTCCAGCGAGCCGATGCCCTCGCGTACCCAGAACGGGCGGCCCAGCGGGCTGGCCGCGTCGGCGGCGACGGCCGGGCCGGCCGGGTCCAGCCGGACCGGCAGCGGACCCCGGGCCAGCGCGACCCGGCGGACCGTGGCGTGCGGCACCGGCTCCAGCCAGCGACGCACCTCGGCGGTGGGCGCCAGGCCCACGAACGCCGGGCCGTCGGGCGTGCGGGCGTCCACCCGCAGCCGGGTCTGCGGGGTACGCGCGAACGGCGCCTCCTCCCGCAGCAGCCGGTCGAGGTCGCCGACCACGACGGCGTGCCCCGGTGTGCGGACCGTCTCGAACCGTGCGGCGAAGGCCCCACCGGGGTCGGCGTGCCGGGTCACCAGCCAGAGCGCCCCGCCGGCGAACAGCGCCGGAATCCCGATGACCAACAGCAGCATTCCGGCGATCGCCCGCACGAACCGCATTCGCACCGTCCCCCTCCGTAGCCAGATACCCGGCCGACCTTACCGACGTACGCCGTCTGATCAGGGGATATCCACAGCACGGGCGGCTCCCGTCCCCGGAAAGCACGCTGGCCCGCCGGGTGGTCCGGCGGGCCAGCGGATGTGCGGGGGGTCAGGACTTGGCGACCGGCTCCCGACGGGTCCGGGCGAACGCCAGACCGCCCAGTGCCAGGCCGGCCAGGCCGGCGACGAGACCGGCCACGCCGAGGCCGACCGCGAGGCCGTCGCCCTCGTCGTCATCGTCGTCGTCGGTCGACGCCACGGCGGCGGCCGGCGTGGCCGACGCCGACGGTGCCGCGGCGGTGAGGGTGAGCACCGGCGCCGGCTTCTCCGGCTCCTCGCCGCCCGGCTGCGGCTCGTCGATCCAGCGCGACACGTTGCCGTCCGAGTACGTCTGGAGGGTCTTGAAGACCATCGACTCGACCTTCGGCAGCGGCCCCATCGAGACTCCGAACTCCTGGAACTGGCCGGGCTTCACCGCGACGTCGCCGGCGGCCGTCCAGGTGATCTTGGCGACCGCCTCGGTGATCTGGCTGCCGTGCACCTCGATCGGCGGGTCCACCTTGCGCTTCTCCACCGTCACCGTCCAGCCGGGCACCGGGATGGTCGACACCGAACCGACCGGGGCGTTCTCCGGCATGACCACCTCCAGCTTGGTGGTCGACGCGGTGTCGCTCTCGTTGGGCACCCGGAACGCCACCCGGGCGTAGCCACCCTGGGTCGCCTCCTTCGGGTTCACCGTGACGTGGGCGGAGGCCGGCCCGGCAAAGCCGAGGACGGCGACGGCGGTGAACGCCAGGACGGCAGCGGCGGTTGCGGTACGCCGGAGTCGGGTCATGGGTTTCGCGAACCTCTCTAACGGATGGGCACGGTGGCGGTCACCGTGGCCTGGTCGATGTCGGTCGTACGGACGGTGATCTTCAGTTGCCAGTCGCCGGCGGCCGGCAGGCTGACGTCGCCGTACGCGTGGTTGTCCACCAGTGGCAGCAACGGGACGTCGATCGGCTCGATCCCGGCCGAGGGCAGCGCCACGGTGGCCTTCCACTCCTCCACCGGCAGCGGCTGCGACTGGCCGCCCGGGGCGTACGCGTACAGGTGCACCGAGTTGTTGCCCCGCTGGGCCGGGTCCAGCTCGACCCGCAGGGAGTAGAGCGGGCTGGACAGGGTGGTGCTGAACAGGCCGGCCTGGGTGCCCGAGGGCTCCGCCACCGCGGTCCGCGCGGGTGTGGTCTGCACCAACGTCGCGGACAGCCCCAGCACCACCGCGGTGACGGCCAGCTCCACCAGGACCGCTCGGCGCACCGGCACCGGGCGCTGCGCGGCGGTGCGTCGACGCACCAACTGCCGGGAGTACGCGGCCACGGCGATCACGATCGCGAACAGGCCGATCTTGGCCAGCAGGAGCCGTCCGTAGGTGGTGCTGAACAGGGCGTCGGGGGTGGCCACCTCGATCAACGCCTGGACGGTGCCGGCCAGCAGCAGTGCCGAGACGGCGAGCGCCGCCCAGCGGGACCAGATCGGCAGGATCGCGCCCAGCTCCCGCTCGTCGGCCCGACGCAGCAGGAAGGCGCCGAGCATCAGCAGACCGCCCAGCCAGACCGCCATGCTGCCGAGGTGGACCGCGTCGACGACCACCGACACCGCCGGCGCCGGAGACGCCGCCGGGTGCCCGGCCAGTGGCCAGGTCAGCAGCGCGGCCCCGCCGAGCACGCCCAGGATGATCGCGTCGGTGCGGCCGGACGGGCGGGCCAGCATCGGCCGCAGCAGGAACGCCGAGGCCGCCAGCAGGCCGAGCCGGACCAGGTGGGCGGTGCCGAAGGCGCTGCCGAACACGCTGCCGAACCCCTCGCCGGTCACCTCGAAGAGGCCACCACCGGCGGTGTACGGCACCTGCAGCCACAGGTCGGCGAGGGTGGCGACGGCCACCAGGCCGAGGCCGGTCCAGGCCAACCGGCTCGGCCCCCGGCGGGAGAGCCGCCGCGGCCACAGCGCGGCGAGCACCAGCACCGGCCCGACCAGCAGCACCAGGCCGGCGTAGCCGAGGAAACGGGCCACCTTCACCGCGTTCTCCACCACCGGGTTCGCGCGGCTGTCGGTGCCGGAGTCGACCGGTGGGGTCGACGGTGCGCCCACCGAGTAGGTGAACGCGCCGGAGACGGGGTGGCTGTCGGCGGAGATCACCCGGAAGCTGACCAGGTAGGTGCCCCGAGCGCCGGCCGGGTCCACCGGGATGGTCACCACGGCGCCCTCGAACGACGGCTCACCCCGGTCGGCCCGGGAGCCGTCCGGCGCGATCACCCGGACCTTGCCGGGGACCTTGCGGACCGACTCGGTGAAGGTGAGAACCACCGCGGACGGCCCGCTCGGCACCACCGCCGAGGCGGCGGGGCTGCTACTCGACAGCACCGCGTGGGCGCTGGCGGGGGTGCCCGGCGCGATCAACAGGGCGACGAGGGTGACCAGGAGGCCGGCGGCTGCGGCCAGCCGGGCGATCCAACGGCGGGGGGCGACAGTCATGCCGGCCATGGTCGCCGACCGACCTGGATCTCGGCGACCCGAGGCGGGTGAACGGCTCACCTGCACCCAGCCACCAGTGCCGCGCGTACCTGGTCGCGTGTCATGAGCAGGTAGTCGGCCGGGCGCGGCGAAAAGTTCCCGACGTGGCGCAGACCATCCAAGGGCCGAAGGACCCTGACGCTGCGCCGGGCGCCGCGTAACCTGGTTTTTCGTGATCCCCGTCCCGCGTGACACCGGCGCCTCCGGTCCGGCCCAGCCGACCGGTGACGCCGTCCGGGACCCGGCGACCGAGTGGGCGCTGACCGCCCGCGACGGTGACCCCGCCGCCCAGGCCGCGTTCGTCCGGCTGACCCAGGCCGAGGTCTGGCGTTTCGCCGCGGCCCTGGTCGACACCGACAGCGCCGACGATCTGACCCAGGAGACCTACCTGCGGGCGTTCCGGGCGCTGCCGGCGTTCGAGGGTCGCTCCACCGCCCGCACCTGGCTGCTTGGCATCGCCCGGCGGGCCTGCGCCGACCACCTGCGCACCGTGGTCCGCCGTCGCCGTCTCGACGAGCGGTTGGCGGCGAACGCGTACACCGACCGGCCGCACCCCGACCCGGCCGGGCAGTTCGGCGCCGCCGACCTGGTTCGCCGGTTGAGCGCCGAGCGGCGCGCCGCGTTCGTGCTCACCCAACTGCTCGGCCTGTCGTACGCCGAGGCCGCCGCCGTCGAGGGGGTGCCGGTGGGCACCATCCGATCCCGGGTCGCCCGGGCCCGCGACGAGTTGGTCGAGGCGGTCGGCGACGCCCTGACCGGCTGAGCGCGGAACTTCCGGCGCGGACGGGACGACAAATGAGCGTGACTGCACCCCCCACCTGGGCCGGCCGCTGGCCCGGCGTCCGGCCGTGGCTCGGCGTCGCGGCCCGGCTCGGCCTCGCCGCCGTCTGGCTGATCGCCGGCGCGTCGAAGGTCGGCGACCTGGCCGCGTCCGGTCGGGCCGTCAACGCCTACCAGGTGCTGCCGTACGACGTGGCGACCGTCGTGGGCGCCGCGTTGCCCTTCGTCGAGCTGGCGCTGGGCGTTCTGCTGCTGCTCGGGCTGGCCACCCGGCTCGGCGCGGGGGTGTCCGCCGCGCTGCTGGTGGTCTTCATCGCGGGGATCGCCTCGGCCTGGGCGCGTGGGCTGTCCATCGACTGCGGCTGTTTCGGCAGTGGCGGGCAGCTGGCGCAGGGGCAGGCACCCAGTTACCTCCCGGAGATCCTGCGGGACCTGGGATTCTTGGTGCTGGCCGGATTTCTGCTGATCTGGCCACGTACGCCCGTGTCGGTGGACGGATGGCTGTCCGGCGAACCCGCTGTGGAGGACGAGGATGAGTAGTCGCAAGGGGCAGCGGGACGCGGCCCGGGTGGTCCGCGAGCAACTCGCCCGGGAACGGCGTCGCCGCCGCACGATCTGGGTCTCCGCCGCCGCCGTCGCCGTCCTGGTCATCGCCGGCGTGATCGGTTGGAGCGTCTGGTCCAGCCAGAAGTCGGACACCTTCACCACCCCGCCCGGCGCGAACGCCGACGGCACCGGCATCGTCACCGGCGGCGGGCCGGTCACCGTCGACGTCTACGAGGACTTCCTCTGCCCGGCGTGCAACCAGTTCGAGCAGACCAGCGGGGCGACCCTGGAGCAGTTGGCGGCCGGGAACAAGGCGAAGGTCGTCTACCACCCGGTGGCGTACCTCAACCGCTTCTCCACCACCGAGTACTCGACCCGCTCCTCGGCCGCCTCCGGCTGCGCCGCGGCCGGCGGCAAGTTCCGGGAGTACGCGAAGGCGCTCTTCGCGAAGCAGCCGCCGGAGGGCAGCGCCGGGCTCAGCAACGACGAGCTGATCGACATCGCTGCCGGGGTGGGGCTCGACCGGGGCTCGTTCGGTGGCTGCGTCTCCGACGGCACGTACCGGACGTGGACCGCGCACGTCACCGACGAGGCCAGCCGCAGCGACGTCACCGGCACGCCGACCATCCTGATCAACGGTCAGCCGCTCGCCGACCGCACCCCACAGGGCCTCAACGCAGCCGTGGCGGCGGCCGGCAAGTGATCCGTACCCTGCTGGCCCGCGCCGGCCTGGTCGCCACCGCCGCCGGCCTGGCGACCCTGCTCAGCGCGGCGCCCGCCGCCGCGCACGGCGCGGACGCCCCGGACGGCACCGACTACCGCACCCGGGCCACCGGCGTCACCCCGGCCCGGCCCGGCCTGGAGGTACGCGTCGTCGAGGCCGGCGCCCGCCTGGAGCTGACCAACCACACCGGCCGCCCGATCGAGGTGATCGGCTACTCCGGGGAGCCGTACCTGCGGGTCGGTCCGGACGGGGTGTACGAGAACAGCCGTTCCCCCGCCACGTACCTGAACCGCACCATCGCGGGGGACACCGCGCTCCCCACCGACGCCGACCCGGCGGCGCCTCCCTCGTGGCGGCGGATCGCCGACGGCAGCACGGCCCGCTGGCACGACCAGCGCGCCCTGTGGCAGGAGACGGCGCCGCCGGACGCGGTACGCGCCGCACCGGACCGCGAGCACCGGGTCCGGGACTGGACGGTCCCGCTGCGCGACGGCGCCGACCCGGCGCGGATCGACGGCACGTTGGACTGGTTGCCGCCGCCGGACGCGTACACCTGGTGGGCGGTGACCATCGTGGGGCTGCTCGCCGTGGGGGCGCTCGGCCTGCTCGCCGCCGCCTCCCCCGCCGGGTCCCGGGCGCTGTCCGCGCTCGGGGCGCTGCTGATCGTCGGCGGTGCGATCGCCGTGGTGTACCCGGTCGGGCGGGAGGTGGACGCCGGCGCGCGGGGCGTGGGGGGTGTGCTGATCGGGTTGCTGTCCGGGCAGGTCTGGTCGTTGCTCACCGGCCTCGGCGCGATCGCCGCCGGTTGCTACGCGCTGGCCCGCCGCCCGGGTGCCGACTTCGTGGTCGCGCTGGGCGGAGCCTGCCTGGCGCTGCTCGCCGGAACCGGCAACGCCGCGGTCTTCGCCCGCTCCATCGCCCCGGTGCCCTGGCCCCCCGAGGCCGCCCGGGTCATGGTGGCGGCGCTGCTGATCACGGGCGCGGGTGCGACCGCAGCCGGCATCCTCCGCCTGCATGCCACCTCCCGCGCCGCCGCGGCAGCCCTGACCCAGCCTCGCTGACCATCCGCGATCTTGCAGTTTGTGGTGCACTCTTGTGGCTTTCGCGGCAAAAGCGGGGACCCGGGGGGCTAGGCCGGGGGGGTGAAGCCGTGGGGGAGTTCCAGGCGGTGGCGGGCTAGCAGGGTCTCGTCGGCCAGCAACGTCGGGGTGGGGGCGTCAGCCACGATCCGGCCGTTGTCCAGGATCACCGAACGTTCGCACAGCTCCGCCGCGTACGGCAGGTCGTGGGTGACCATCAGCAGCGTCACCGGCAGGCCGCGCAGGATCTCGGCCAGCTCGCGTCGGGCCGCCGGATCCAGGTTCGACGACGGCTCGTCCAGCACCAGGATCTCCGGATGCATGGCGAGGACGGTGGCCACCGCCACCCGACGGCGCTGCCCGAACGACAGATGCTGCGGCGCCCGGTCCCGGTGCTCACCCATCCCCACCGCCGCCAGGGCCTCGTCGACCCGGGTCGACAGCTCCGCCCCACGCAGGCCCAGGTTGGCCGGCCCGAACGCCACATCCTCCGCCACCGTGGGCAGGAACAGCTGGTCGTCCGGGTCCTGGAAGACGATGCCCACGCGGCGGCGCACCTCGGACAGGGTGGCCCGGTCCGGTGTGACGGTCAGCCCGCCGACGCTCACGCTGCCCTCGGTCGGGGTGAGGATGCCGTTGAGGTGCAGCACCAGCGTGGTCTTGCCCGCGCCGTTGGGCCCGAGCAGCGCCACCCGCTCGCCGCGCGGCACCGTCAGGTCCACACCGTGCAGGGCGACGTGACCATCCGGGTACGCGTAGCGGACGCCACGAACGTCCAGCGAGACAGCGGTCTGCACGGCACCGATCATGTCAGCACGACGGCGGTGGCGGCGATGGAGGCCGCCACCACCGGTACGGTCGCCGCGACCAGCCACTGGCCGGCGGTCGCCGCGCCGTCGCCCTGCCACACGGCGGGCATCCGCCCGGTGTAACCCCGCGACAGCATCGCCAGGTAGACCCGCTCACCCCGCTCGAAGGCGCGCAGGAACAACGCCCCGATCCCGGCGGCGAAGCCACGCACCTGCCACAGGAAGCGCGGGTCGTCACCCCGGGAGATCCGGGCCACCCGCATCCGCCGCGCCTCGCCGACCAGCACGTCCAGGTAGCGCAGCATGAACGTGGCGATCTGGGTCAGCACCTGCGGGCAGTGCAGCCGGTCCAACCCCACGATCAGGTCCCGGGTGGTGGTGGTCGCGGCGAGCAGCAGCGAGGCGAGGACGCCCAGGGTGCCCTTGGCCAGGATGTTCCACGCGCCGTGCAGCCCGTCCTCGGACAACCGCAGACCCAGCACGTCGACCCGCTCGCCGGCGCCCAGGAACGGCAGCGCGACGGCGAACAGCACGAACGGCAGCTCGATCAACGCCCGGCTGAGCAGCCACCGCGGCCCCACCCGGGCCAGCGCCGCCACCACGGCCACCAGCAGGGCGTACGCGCCGAAGGCCCAGAACGCCTCGCGCGGGGTGGCCACCACGGCGATGGTGAAGACCACCATCGCCGCGATCTTGACCTCGGGCGGGAGCCGGTGCACCGGCGAGTCCGACTCGCGGTACAGCACGTGCCCGTGACCGGCACCCATCCGCGTACCCCTGCTCAGCCGTTGGCGCCGGCGTGGCGCCGCTCGTCGGTGGACTCCACGGCGTCGCCCTCGGCGGACGTCGTCGCTTCGCCGTCGGTCGGCGCGGTGCCTCGGCGGCGCAGCAGCCAGAAGCCGCCGGCGCCGATCGCGAAGGTCACCAGCACCCCGAGCACCCCGGACAGGCCGGTGGAGACGAAGCCGTTCCGCACGCCGCGGACGCCGTAGTCGGCGAGCGGGCTGCCGGCCAGCTCGTGGTCCTTCGCCTGCTGGGCCGGGCAGCTACCGGCGACGATGGTGTCGTCGGCGTCGACCGTGCAGCCCTTGAGTAGCGACGAGTCCAGCCCGTCCGGGTGGGACGAGGCGTAGTTGCTCACCACGCCGGCGAGCAGCAGGGCGACCAGCAGGCCGCCGGCCAGGAAGGCCCAGGTGCGGTTCTTCATCGGACACCTCCGGCGACCGGGACGGCGGGAGCGGCGGGCTTGCGCAGCGAACGCAGCGCGTACACCAGGTCGGGGCGCACCTTCGCGACGGTGAGCACCGTGGTCGCGGTGATCAGGCCCTCGCCGATGCCGATGAGCAGGTGGACGCCGGCCATCGTTCCGGCCAGGCCGGCAAGGTTGCCGCCCAGGTCGGTGGTGCCGCCGAGCCAGTACTGCAGGACGAAGCCCTGCGACGCGACGACCACGCTGACCATCGCGGCGACGAAGGCGGTCACCGCCAGGCCGGCGGGCGTACGGGGCAGCACCCGCAGCAGCACGGCGATCAGCAGGTACGCCGCAGCGGTGCCGAGCAGCGCCATGTTCGTGATGTTGAGACCGAGCATCGCCACGCCGCCGTCGCCGAAGATCAGTGCCTGCACGACGAGGACGACGGCCACGCAGAGCGCGCCGACCCAGGGGCCGACCAGCATCGCGGCGAGCGCGCCACCGAGCAGGTGACCACTGACCCCGGCCGTGAAGATCGGAAAGTTGAGCATCTGGACGGCGAAGATGAACGCGGCCACCAGGCCGGCCATCGGTGCCAGCCGGTCGTCCAGGTCACGTCGGCCGCGCAGGACGCAGCCGGTGAGCGCGGCGAGCGCGAGTGCTGCGAAGACCGCCGCCACGGGACCATTGATGATCCCGTTCGAGATGTGCATCGCCAGTGTGTCCACGCGACCTCCCACGCGTCAGCGGACCCGTCCGGGGCCGGCGTGGGTCAGCCTATTTCCCATGCCTCGTTGTTGCCAGATCCTGGCAACAACGGATGGCCTTGATCACCCCCGGTCGGCCCCGCTGGGCGCGTTCCGCGCTGCGGCGCGCCGGCACCGGCAGCACCGGCCGGCCCGGCGGTAGGGTCGGGCCATGACCGCGCCCGACCGCCTCTCCCCCGGCGACCCCGCCCCCGAGTGGACCCTGCCCACCGACACCGGCGACCAGCTCGCCCTCGCCGACCTGCGTGGCCGCAAGGTCGTCCTGTACGCCTACCCCGCCGCGATGACCCCCGGCTGCACCAAGCAGGCCTGCGACTTCCGCGACTCGCTCGCCTCCCTCCAGGCGGCCGGGTACGAGATCGTCGGCATCTCCCCGGACAAGCCGGAGAAGCTGGCGAAGTTCCGCGACCACGACGCGATCACCTTCCCGCTGGTGTCGGACGTGGACCGGTCGGTGCTCACCGCGTACGGCGCGTACGGCGAGAAGCAGCTCTACGGCAAGACCGTGACCGGCGTGATCCGCTCGACCTTCGTCATCGACGCCGACGGCAAGATCGAACGGGCGCTCTACAACGTCAAGGCCACCGGGCACGTCGCCAAGCTCCGCCGCGACCTCGGCCTGGACTGACCGTCGAGCTGACGGAGGCCGGGCTCGACACCGTCGGGGCCGGACGCTCTAGACTCAGCGAGTTGGCGGGAGTGGCGTAACGGCAGCCGCGATAGGTTTAGGTCCTATTGTCCGAAAGGGCGTAGGGGTTCGAATCCCCTCTCCCGCACACATCAACGAGCACCACGCGCCCGATCGGCGGTTGTCAGGCACGTCACGATCTGAGGTCGGGAGCCCGGTCACCGGGTCAGGATGGGCGCCGTGAGTCTGCGCTTCGTCCTCGACCCCGACCTGACGCCCCACCTGCGCGCCGCGATCGTCGACCTCTGGACGGACGTCAGCAATGCTGGCGGGGCGGTGGGTTTCGTGCCGCCGGTCACCGCCGCCGACGTCCGCACGATCGCCGACCCGACCTTCGCGGGCATCGCCGAGGGGCCGGACCGGCTGCTGGTCGGGTACGTGGGCGACCGGCTGGTCGCCGTGCTGGTCTTCTCCGACAACCGTTTCCCGCTGAAGGCGCACTGGTGTGTGCTGAAGCGGGTGATGGTCCACCCGGACACCCAGGGCACCGGGTACGGCGCGGCGTTGATGCGCGAGGCCGCCCGGCTGGGTGCGGAGATGGGCCACGAGGCGTTGCACGTGACGGTGCGCGACGGGCTGGGGCTGGACGGGTTCTACCGCCGCCTCGGGTACCGGGAGATCGGCCGACTCCCGGGCGCGCTGCGGGTGGCGCCCGGTGACGACCGGGACGAGATCCTGATGTGGCTCAACCTGACGGCCGACGGGCTGACCGGCCAGACAGCCCGCTGAGCGGTCAGCCGCACCAGCGGGCGGTGGCCCCGGCCGGACGGGTCGACGGCGTTTCGGCGGGCGGCGCGCTCGCCCTCGCGACCTCGACCGGGCGGGCCGGTGTCGGCGTACCGCCCGGCCGGGTGGCGGACGGCCGGGCCGAGGGGGACTTCCGCGAACTGGTCGACGCGCCCGACCCGTACATCCGGACCGCGCTGGTCTGGATCTGGCCGGGGGCCATCCGGATGCCGGCGACGGTGACCTGGTTTCCGTACACGTCAGTGACCCGGACGCGGAACGGGCCGGCCCCGGCGCCGGAGGGGATCAGCCAGTAGTTGTAGTCCTGCCGGGCGGTCAAACGCCACGGACCGCTGTCACCCTGGCGGACCTCCACGGTCCGCAACGGGTTGCCGTGATTGCCGATCCGGACGGCGAACCACCACTGCGACGCGCCCTCCTTGATCCGGAAGGTGAGGGGGCCGGGCAGCGGCGGGTTGACCACCGCGCGGTAGGTGACCGGGACGAGGCCCTGCACCGGGTTGGCGATCCGGGCGAACGCCTCCCGGGACAGGTCGAGATGCCCGGGCGCGCACTCCGGGCACTGGTCCATGATGAGGACTCGGACGGTGCCCTTCGGTCCGGTCACGTCGAGGAATCCGCCGCAGGCGGCGCCGGCCGCGTACTCGGTCGGGCCGAGCGCGACATAGAGCCGGTTGGCGGGTGCGGCGGGGTTCGAGCAGTTGCCGCCGGCGCCGTTGGAGTCGTAGAAGGTGGCCTTGCCGCTGTGCGTGGTGGTGCCGGTGGGTGGCGCGGCGAGCGTACGACCGGCGGCGCAGGCCGGGGTGGAGCCGGAGCGCAGCGCCAGGGTGAGCCCGAGTGCCGCCGCGAGGACGGTGACGCCGGTGGCGACCAGCCAGGGCAGCGGGCCGGACGAGGACGCGGGCGGGTCGTCGGGAGCCCGGTCCAGGTCGATGTCGATGTCGACGACCGCAGGAGCGCTTCCGTCCGTCACGACGGCGATGGTGCCGGACCCGCAAGTGCCCGGACAAGCGGGCTAAGCCAAAGCTAAGACAGCATCGACGGACGGTGACCGGAGCGTTCCCGCAGCGGACCGGCGGCCGGTGTGGCCGGACCGCGCGACTCGCGATGGCGGCGACCGGACCCGGCCGGTCAGGGCTCGATGACGACCTGGTCGCCCACCGTCACCGGTCCACTGTCGATCGGGACCACGTTCAGTCCGAAGAGGAGGCTCTGCCGGATGTTGCGGTAGCGCCCCAGGGTGCGCAGCGGCTCCCTGGCGCGTACCCCGGTCTCCTGGTCGGTGGTGGTCACCACGCAGCGGTCGCACGGCCCGGCGGCGCGCATCCGCAGGTCACCGACGCGCAGCGACCGGCCGGCCCAGCCGTCCTCGGCCCAGGCCGGCGCGCCGTCGACGACCAGGTTGGGCCGGAACCGGGTCATCGGCACCGGTTCCTCCCCCGCCTCGGCCAGCCAGCCGTTGAGCGCGTCGAGGGAGGCGGCGTTCGTCAGCAGCAGGGGGTAGGCGTCGGCGAAGCTGACCTGGTCGCCGGTGTCGTACTCGCGGCCCTCGACGGCCAGGTGGCGGGTCGGCCGGGCCAGCCAGACCAGCCGGACCGGCCGGCCGAGCAGCGCGCCGAGCCAGGCGTCGGCGGCCGCACCCGCCGCCACGGCGGGGACCGGCAGCTTGCGGCTGCGGAAGGTGCGCACCAGGACCGGGTCGCCGCCGACCGGTTCGGGCACGTCGAGGTCGGGCCGCCCGTCGGCGCGCAGCGTCAGGGCCCCCGGGCGCACGGTGGCGCGCAGGCCGACCAGCCGGGTCGTCTCCCGCTGGGTGACGCCGACGCCGTCGGCGTCCACCACCATCCAGCGTCGGTCGCCGGCCAGGCCCCACGGCTGCACGAACGCGCCGTCGTGGTCGAGCCGGTGACAACCCTTGACCGGGTACGTGTGGATCGAGGTCAGCCGCACCCGGCTACCATGCCACGCCGATGCCGTCGCCCGGGTACCAGTGGTTGGCCGGGCTCTCCCGGTAGGCGAGGAACCGTCGGCCGGTGCGTTCGGCGTGCTCGGCGAGCACGTTGGTGCTGGTGACGTTGTCGGTGAGCAGGATCGCGTCGGGGGCGAGGTGCGGCTCCACCGCGTCGAACTCGCGCTTCTCGTGGGCGCGGCTGTGGTCGCTGTCGTGCAGGAACAGGTCGACGGGACGGTCGAGGGCCCCGATCGAGGCGATCGAGTCGCCGATCACCAGGTCGACCACCTCGGACCAGGGTGCGCTGGCGGCGAGGTAACCGGCCTCCGGGTTGATGTCCAGCGAGGTGACCCGGCCCGGGTCGCCCTCCTGGGCGTTACGCAGCAGGGCGGCGGCCAGTACGCAGGTGCCCAACCCCTTGTCGACGCCGGTCTCCACGACGTGCGCGGGTCGGGTGGCCCGGACGATCGCGTACCAGCCGACCCGGCGGGCGTAGTGGACCCGCTTGTCGGCGAGGCCGCGGCGGGCCGCGCCGGCGGTGGACCGCTCGATGTGTTGGCGCAACACCTGGTCGGACTCGATCTCGTCGATCCACGCGCGGACCTGCTTGACCGGCCGGTCGCAGACCACGCTGACGAACCAGGCCAGGTGGTTGCGGCTGAGCGTGGTGAGCTCGTACGTGTAGTTGTGGTGCTCCCGGGAGGTCACCACCCAGCGGGCCGAGACCCGGAGCACCTTGGCGTCGTGGCGGGCGACCCGGGCGAGCCGCTTGGGGAAGGCGGCGACGGGGGCCAGGGGCGTACGGGCGATGGCCCGGCGCAGCTTCGTGGGGTCCACGGCTGCTTCATACCAGGTTCGTGCCCCCGCTCGTCAGAGAAAAGTTTCAGTCGTCAAGTGGACCCGCAGGGGCACCATCGGGGGTACGTGGCCGTAACGCGAAATCAGTAGCATCGCGAGCATGCAGTATCGCCAGGAGTACGCCGAGCCCGAGACCCAGTTCATCGCGGCGCAGTCACCATCGGAGCCGACGAAGGAGGCGCCTCCGAAGCGTCGCCGGTGGAAGAAGGTCGCCCTGATCACCCTCGTGGTGCTGGCCGTGCTCGCCGGGGGCGGCGCGGTCGCCGGCGGGCTCTACTACCGTTCCATCAACAAGGGGATCGAACGCGTCGACGCCTTCGACGGTGTGCCGGAGGCCGAGCGCCCGCCGGTGGTCGAGCAGGCCAAGGGCGCCATGAACATCATGATCCTCGGCAGTGACTCGCGTGATCCGGAGAGCGACGACGGCTCCCGCACCGACACCATCATCCTGGCCCACCTTCCGAAGGACCGCTCCAGCGCCCAGCTCATCTCGATTCCCCGGGACACCTGGGTGAACGTGCCGAAGTCGGCGCAGGGGCGGGGCGGCCGGGACGCGAAGATCAACGCGTCGTTCGCGTGGGGTGGCGTTCCGTTGATGGTCCAGACGGTCGAGAAGTTCACCGGCGTGCGGGTCGATCACGTGACGATGGTCGACTTCGGTGGGTTCCAGGAGATCGTGGACGCCCTGGGTGGCATCGACGTGAACGTGGAGAAGGGCTTCACCACGCTGTACGCGCTCAACGGCAGCCGGACGTTCAAGGCGGGCCAGCAGCGGATGGACGGTGCCGCGGCGCTCGACTACGCCCGCGAACGCCACGCCTTCGCCGACGGCGACTTCGCCCGGATCCGGCACCAGCAGCAGGTCATCAAGGCGATCCTGGACAAGGCCGCGTCCGGTGGCACGCTCGCCAACCCGGCCAAGCTCAACTCCTTCGTGAAGGCCACGGCGGACGCGGTGGCGGTGGACAAGTCACTGAACCTGCTCGATCTCGCGTCCGAGCTTCGCGACCTGCGCAGCGGCAACCTGACGTTCCTGACCTGCCCCACCAAGGGCACCGGGATGATCGGCAGCGAGAGCGTGGTCCTGGCCGACAAGGAGAAGGCCGCGCGGGTTTTCGGGGCGGTGCGCAGCGACAACGTTCCGGAGATTCTGTCCGCCGCAAAGTAGGAGAGGGAACTGGCTTGCCGGCCATGGTGGCGCGCCCCGGCCGATCGTAAAGTTCGGTCGCCCTACTGGTCGTGGTGTTCTGACCGGGGCATTCACGGGGAGGTCCACAAGTGTCAGGCCAGCAGGCGACCAGCCATTCACCGGCGCCGCAGATCGATGAAGGGCAGTTCGACCCGCCGGGCGACGGGGCCCGTCTCTACGGTGCCCCACCCGTCCCGCAAGCCCGGCAGTCGGAGTCCGAGACGCAGCCGGCCGGCCTGAGCACCACCGCCGTCCTGCCGTACGCGCGATCCCGCACGTCGTCGCGTACCCGGTGGTTGCGGGCGTGGATGATGACCGCGCCGGTCGACGCCGTGGCGCTGCTCGCGCCGCTGTTGCTGACCCACAATTACTGGCGGGGGACGCTGGCCAACGCCGTCCTGACGGTGGCCTTCTTCGCGGCCGGTGGTCTGTACCGGCCCCGCCGGCACGTGAGCATCCTGGACGAGCTGCCCGGCCTGTGCGGGCGGTTGCTGGCCTCCGCCGCGGTGGTGGCGATCATCGCGGCGGAGCGCCACTCCTCGGTGGCGTACGTGGGCGGGTTCATGCGGGGCGTCGCGCTGTCGGCGGGGCTGGTGATCCTCGGGCGGGCGGCCAGCCGGGCGTTCACCGTCCTGTCCCGCAAGCGTCGCTGGGCGGAGCACAACGCGATCATCGTCGGTGGTGGGCCGATCGGCGTCGAGCTCGCCCGCCTGCTGCGCCGCTACCCGCAGTACGGCCTGCGGTTCGTCGGCTGCGTCGACGCTCCGTCGCGCCAGGACACCGCGGCGCTCCCGTTGAGTGGCACGCTGTCCGACCTCGAACACCTCGTCCGGTTGCTGGAGTGCGAGGTGCTGGTCATCGCCGATCCGGACTGCCCCGAGTCCACGCTGATGGAGACGCTGTTGCGGCCCCGCAGCTCGCACTGTGACCTCTGGGCGGTGCCCCGCCTGTGGGGATCCCGTTCACACAGTGGCTATCCGGACCACATCGGAGCGTTCCCGATCGTCAAGATCGCGGACATCTCGCTGACCGGCCCGCGATGGGCGATCAAGCGTGCGTCCGACATGGTGTTCGCGGCGGTCGCCCTCATCCTCCTGAGCCCGCTGCTGCTGCTCTGCACGATCGCCACGTTCATCGACGGCGGTCCGGGGATCTTCTTCCACCAGGAGCGGATCGGCCGGTACGGCAAGCCGTTCAACGTCATCAAGTTCCGGTCGATGCGTCCGGTGAACGAGCACGAGTCACAGACCAACTGGTCCATCGCCCACGACCGCCGGGTCGGGCCGATCGGCCGGTTCATGCGCCGGACCTCCCTGGACGAGCTGCCCCAACTGTGGAACATCCTGCGCGGTGACATGAGCGTGGTCGGGCCGCGACCGGAGCGCCCGTACTTCGTCGAGAAGTTCTCCGCCGAGTACCCGACGTACGCGGCTCGGCACCGCGTCCCCGTGGGGCTCACCGGGCTCGCCCAGGTCAGCGGCCTGCGGGGCGACACCCCGATCTCCGACCGGGCACGCTTCGACAACTACTACATCGAGAACTGGTCGCTGTGGTTGGACGTCAAGGTGGTGCTGCGGACGGTCGCGGAGGTCTTCCGCGCCGGGGGTCGCTGACCGGACGGGCCGCAGCCGACGTCCGTCAACGACCGTTCGGTTGCCACAGAAGGGATTCGGCGGGCAGCGGCCAGCCGCCCGGGCGATTGCAGGTGAAGCAGTCGTCCGGTAGAAAACACCAGCGGCGTACGACTCGTCGTACTGCTCGTGTCGCAAAATGGGGGGCGAAACGGCGTGTCGCTGGTCAATGCTGCTCGGCCGTCGCCGGGCGCCGGCACGACACCGCCTCCCGGCCGTCGCGTGGCGGACCTGCTCCGACGGCTCATCGCACCCGAGCGTCTCTACATCGGTGCCCTCGGCCTGACCGGCCTGGCCGCGGTCCTGTCGGTGGCGCTGCCGCCGGCGGAGCGTGGTGAACTCTCCGCGAACATGGTGAGCGCGACGCTCGGCGCGGCCATCGGTGGCCTGTCGCTGGACACGTTCCTGCTCTCCCGCCCCGGGGGTTGGGTGTTCTCCCGGGGCCGGCTGTGGGTCCTCGCCATGCTGGGGGCGTCGATCCTGCTCTCCGCCGTCGCCGCCGGGCTGCTCACCGCCGTCGCCGGGATCGGCAGCTACCTGGTCGCGGTGGGGTCGGCGGCGGGCCTGACCATCTTCAACACCGTCTCGTCGATCGCGCTGCGGCAGAAGAGCTTCCTGCTCGTCTACGCGATGCGCGCGGTGAGCGGGGCGGTCCTGGTCGGCGGGTACATCGCCCTCTACCTCGCCGGGCACCTCGACGGCGGCCTGTGGAGCATGGTGTGGCTCGCCGTGCAGTGGCTCAGCGCGCTGGCCGTGTGCGCCGTGGTGCTGGGCCTGGTCCGGCGGATCGGGCCGGCACCGACGCCGGAGGCCACCGGGCCGGAGTACCGCGCCGACCTGGCCGCCGTCGGCAACCTCCACCTCGGGATCTTCGCCCAGATGATGACGCTGCGGTTCAACCAGATCCTGGTGGCCCGGTTCGTCGGCGCCGGACCACTCGGCGTCTACGCCCTGGCCGTCGCCGCGTTGGAGTTCGCACAGGCGGGTGCCGTCGTCCGCGCGCAGCGGATCCTGGCCAGCCGGGACGGCGCCGACGGGCCGGACCCCACGCGATCCGTGGTCAGGGCGGCCCTCCCGGTCGCCCTGGCGGCCGTCCTCGGGCTCGCCGTGCTGGGCTACCTGCGACCGGAGTACCGGCACGCCTGGATCCTCGGTCTTGTCCTGCTGCCCGGTTCGCTGGCCACCGCCGCCGGTAAGAGCTGGAGCGCGCTGCTGCTGAAGAGGCGGGGCGAGCGGGCGACGACCGTGGTCGCCTTGATCACGCTGGCGGTAGCCATCCCCGCGTACTTTGCGATCATCCCGTGGGCCGGTGTGATCGGCGCCGCGCTCGCCTCGACGCTCGCCTACGCCGTACACGCCTTCGCCTCCCGAGCGAGTCTGCGACGAGCGCAGTCACCGAATCATGGGACGGTTTGACATGGATGTCTCGATCGTTGTCCTCGCGTGGGAGGACTTCGAACGCACCCGCGCGTGTGTCCTGTCGCTGCCCGCGGAGGCGGAGATCGTCGTCGTGGACAACGGCAGCTCCCCGCACATCCAGGAGGCGCTGAGCGGTTTCTGCGCCGAGCAGGGCGTCCGGTACGTCCAGTCCGGCGCGAACCTCGGGTACGCGCGCGGGATGAACCTCGGCGTACGCCACACGACCCGGGCGAACGTCATCCTCTCCAACAACGACATCATCGTGCACGACGATGCCGTGCCGCGGCTGCTGGCCGCCCTCGACGACCCCACGGTGGGAGCGGCGTTCCCCGGTGTGGTCACACCGTCGGGTGTGTCGCAGACCGAGGGCGGGCGGTTCCTGAGCATGGGCGTCGGCTTCGCCCACGCCACCGGGTTGAGCTTCGTGCTGCCGAACCTGCGGATCGTCGCACCGCCGGAGAAGGCCGACTGGCTGACCGGTCCCTTCGTCGCCATGCGCCGCAGCGCCTTCGACACCATCGGCGGCGTCGACGAGACGTCCTTCTTCTACTCCGAGGACATGCGGCTGTGCTGGGCCGTGCGCCGGCACGGCATGCGGCTGGCGTACGTGCCGGAGGCCGTGATCATGCACGAGGACGACGCGACCGCCAAGCGGCGCTGGTCCGAGGAGGAGATCTCCCAGCGTCGTACCCGGGAGTTCATCCGGGCCAGTCGGGACCTGGGCGGCCGGCGCGGGCGGATTGCCACGACGGCGTACGTGTGCGGGGTACTGCTGCGCGCGGCGGTGGGCGGTAACCCGGTCCGCCGCGCCATCGCGCGTGGCGCCGTCGAGGGGCTGCGTGCCTCGTGAAGGTGTTGTTCGTCTGCACCACCGGCGGCTCCGGCCGGCGGCAGCTCGGTGGCGCCGAACGCATCCTCACCGAGATCATCCCGGCGCACGCCCGAACGGGCGTCGACGTCATGGCCGCGACCTCGGACGACGAGGTGGGCGGCGCGCTGCGCGACGCCGGGGTGCCGTGGGTCGGGCTCAGCGCGACGAGCCGCATCGACCTGGCGTACGCCCGGGAGATCCGCCGCCTCGTCAACGAGGTGCAACCGGACGTGGTCTGCGCGCACCTGCTGTCCGCCGCGATGCACTGCCGGGCCGCGCTGAGCATGGAACGCCGACGGACCCCCCTCGTCGTCACCCTGCACAACAGCCTCTGGCAGTACCGGGACACCGCCGCATCCCTGCCGCAGAAGGCCCTCATCCAGTCCAACATCACGCTGGACCTGGCCATGCGTCGCGCCCGGCCGCACGCCACCGTCGCGGTGTCCGAGTTCGAGGCCACCGAGCTGCGCGAACGCGGGCACGTCAGGAACATCCACCTGATCCCGAACCCGCTGCCCGCCACCTGGCCCGCCCCGAAGCCCGCGCACACGCCGGAGCCGGGTCGCCGGCCGGTGGTCGGTTACCTCGGCCGGTTGGAGAAGGAGAAGGGGGCCGACCTCCTCCCGGAGATCGCCGATCTCCTCCCGGACGTGGACTTCACGGTCGCCGGCGCCGGCTCACTGCCGATCGCGCCCCGGCCCAACCTCGAACTCGTCGGCCGGGTCTCGGCCGCGGATTTCCTCCAACGGATCGACTGCCTCCTGGTGCCGTCCCGGGTCGAGTCGTTCGGGCTCAGCGCGCTGGAGGCGCTGTCCCTGGGCGTACCCGTGGTGCACACCGGGGCCGGCGGTCTGGCCGAAGTCAGCCGGCACGCCACGGGCACCCTGGCGTTCCGGGCGGACCTCGCGCCCGCCGCACTGGCCGGTGCGATCCGGGAGGCCGTCGACCGCCGGTCGGTCGACGATGGACAGCGGGTGGCCGAGTGGTACGCCCAGGAGTACGCCTTCGATCGGTGTGTGGAGCGGTGGCAGAGCTTGTACAGGTCCCTTCTGTGACCACGACGACCAGGAACACCAACAGCAACCGGTACCGGACACCGGTGCTCTGGGCGGTGGCGCTGGCCGTCGTCGTGGCGATCTTCGTGTGGCACACCGGTTTCGGTGTCGCGGCCGCGTTCCTCGCGGTGGCGGCACTGATGTTCCGTGGCCACACCTGGCTCGCCATCTGCACGGCCGCGTGGGGCTTCGTCTTCCTCGCCGTGCTCACCATCCCGGGCCCGTACGACTCCCCGGCCGGTCCGGCGGCGGTGCCGATCCTGGGCATCTACGCGGCCTGCTTCCTGGCCGCCTGGTATCTCGGGCGCCGGTTGGCGGCCAGCAGGTTCAGGTCCGCCCGGTCCGTCGCGCGTCCGGCCCCGGACGCCGGGACGCCGCCACCCGGAGAGCCCTCAGCCGTCGAGTCGACGCAGGGCGAATCGGCACAGGGCGAGTCGGCGCGGGCCGAGTTGCGCTGGCCGTCGGAGAGCCGACTGCGGGTCTTCGTCCTCTTCATGCTCCTACTCGCCCTCATCGGCGCGGCGCTGAAGTTCCGTGGCGACGTGCCGCCCCTGTTCGCCGACAACCCGGACGCGGCCCGCGAGGCGCTGCGGCTGCGCTCCAACCTGGTGACCGGGCTGCTGTCGGAGTTCTGGGGTCTCGGACTGGCGATCTCGCTGCTGCGGGCGCTCACCGGCCGGGCACAGGGGCGGTGGATGTACGTCCTCCTCGTCGTCATCTTCGGGTTCGGCGCGGCCCTCGGGGCGAGCAAGAACTCGGTCCTGCTGGGAGTCGTTCCGGCGCTCGTCGCCGCTCTCTCGGTGCGCCGTTCGGCGACCATCAGCCCGAAGAACCGGCTGCGGATCTCCCTCGTGGTCGTGGTGATCGGGGCCGTCGCGGTCGGTGCCGCCGTCTTCCTCGGCGGTCAACGGACGCTCGCCGGCACCGGTCAGTTCGAGGACCAGTTCCGCGCGCAGTACGGCGCCAGCCCGCTCTACGCCAGCGTCGGCTCACTGGACCTGTCGCTGAGCTCGTCGGTCGAGACGTTCGGGCGGCTGTGGCAGGTGCGGGAGCAGCATCCGCCCACCTGGGGCCGCTACTCGGTGACGTTCACCGGCTCAGTGGGTGAGCGGCTGTTCGGGCCGGCCGACCTGTACGCCATCACCGCTGGGCTGAGCAAGCC
The DNA here is from genome assembly GCF_029626045.1 of Micromonospora sp. WMMD710. NCBI lineage: Bacteria > Bacillati > Actinomycetota > Actinomycetes > Micromonosporales > Micromonosporaceae > Micromonospora > Micromonospora sp. WMMD710. The sequence continues at coordinate 3,897,505 of NZ_JARUBD010000001.1, forward strand.
GTTCTACATGAACACCGCGACGTTCGTGGCGATACCGCTGCTGGACTACGGGCCGATCGGGGCGGCGCTCTTCCTCGGCCTGCTGGGCCTCTGTGTCGGGGTCGTCGACCGGCGGCTCGCGTCCACCTGGAGTCCCGCGCATCACCTGGCCCGGGCGTTCGTCATCTACTTCGCCACCTTCGGCGTCTACGAGCTCTATCCGGTGGTCCAGCCGTTCTGGCTGGCTCTCGGGCCCGGCCTCGTCGCCCTGTACCTGCTGAGCGAGCCGATGAGGTGGGTCCCGGCATGGCTGAAGCGCTGACGGTCGTCACCGTTCTCTACCGGTCGGGCGACATGCTGACCCAGACGTTGCCGACCTGGGTACGCAGCGCCGAAGGGCTCCCGGTGCGGTTCATCTTCGCCGACAACTGGCCCGAGGACGGCTGCGACAAGGTCGTCGCCGGGTCGCTCGACGACGAGCGGTACGAGTACCTCCCCGACTCGTCGAATCCGGGGTTCGCGGCGGGCTGCAACCGGGCCGTGGCGGCCGCGCGGACGAGCCACGTGCTGCTGCTCAACCCGGATGTCTGGCTCCCCGAGGACGCGTTGGCCCGGGTGTGCGCGGCCATCGCCGAGGCCCCGGGCACGCCGATCGCGGTCGGCCTGGCCATGCACGGCGGGGAGTACGTCGGCATCGACGTGAATCCGATCTCGCTGTTCATCGACCGGACGGCCACCGCGACGCGGGGGCCGCTCGGCCCGTCGGGCGGTGCCTCGGTGTTCCCGACCGACCTGTTCCACCGCTTCGGCGGGTTCTACGAGCACCTCTTCGCGTGGGGCGAGGACGCCGACCTGGCGTACCGGATGTACGCCTCGGGTCTGCGGACCCGCGCGCTGGACCTCATCCTCCCGCACGCCGGTGGGCACAGCGTCGACGGCGACACCAAGCTCCAGGGCTTCCGGGCGTTCCTGCTCGCCCGTAACCGGCTCCTGGTCGCGGCACGGACCTTCACCTGGCCGCTCATGCTGCTGGCCCTGCCGGTGCTGGCCCTGGCGCATCTCGCGCTCGCGGCCCGCCGTGTCCGTCAGGGCCTGCTGGGGCCGTTCCTGCGGGGCGTCGGGCGGGGTCTCGTGGAGGGGCCGGCCGCCCGCCGGGAGTGGAACGGCGAGCGGTTCGGCTTCGCATCCCTCTACCGCTACCTGACAGTTCGGAGAGCCTGATGACCGCACAGCACTGGAGCGTCGTCACGGTCACCTACAACTCGGCGGACACCCTGCACCGGTGTTGGGCCGGCGCGGCCAAGCCGTACGAGTGGATCGTGGTGGACAACTGCTCCGCCGACGACTCCGCGGCCGTCGCCGAGGAGTTGGGCGCCCGGGTGATCCGGCTGCCGGAGAACGTCGGCTTCTCCCGGGCCAACAACGTCGGCGTACGCGAGGCGACCGGCGACTACGTCCTGTTCGCGAACCCGGATCTCGAGATCCAGCCGGACGGCCTCGACGCGCTGCGACGACACCTCGACGCGCACGGTGGCCTGGTCGCCCCTCAGCTGCTCTCCTCGGAGGGCGACGCACAGCCCAACGGCCGCGGATTCCCCTACGCCACGGCCAAGCTGGGCAACCGGAAGATCTGGCCACTGTCCAAAATACACGCGGGGTACCGGGTGGTGGCGCAGCCCGGTACGGCCGTGTACGTCGCCTGGGTGATGGGCGCCGCCGTCGCCGCCCGTACCGGGGACTTCGTCGCGATCGGCGGATGGAACGAGCGTTTCTTCCTGTACTACGAGGACCACGAACTCGGGCTGCGCGCGTGGCGGCACGGCCTTCCGGTGGCGTTGCTCGGTGACGTCCGCTGGACCCACCACTGGGCGCGGGCGACGAACACGTTCCAGTGGTCCCGGGCCCACACCCTCGAGTTGCAGAGCGCCCGGACCTTCTTCGGCTTGTTCCCCGAGTTTCTGGTCGGGTTGCCCCTGGCCGCCCGGCGTAACCGGCAGGCGGCACGCCTGATCGGGTCGCCGGTGCCGGCCCAACGGGACGCGGGCGAGCGGCCGGTGCCCTCGCCGGCCGGCTCCGCGGGAGCCAGCTAACTGAGGCGGTCGTCATTGCTCCCTCTCCTCCAGCGTGCGGCGCGCCGCGCCACGACGTCGCAGCCGTTCGGCGAGGCGTACGGCGGTCGCGCGAACAGCTTCGGCGCCCTCCGGCTCGCGTTCGCGCTCGCCGTGGTGCTGTCGCACGCCGCCGCGCTCGGCTTCGGCCGTCCACTCGTGCAGCGCTTCGACCTGGGCGCCGTGGCGGTGGCCGGCTTCTTCACCATTTCCGGGTTCCTGATCGTCCGTTCCGCCCGACGCACCTCGACACCCCGTTTCCTGTGGCACCGGGCCCTGCGGATCTGGCCCGGTCTGTGGGTGTGCCTGCTGGTCACGGGTCTGGTCGTCGCGCCCCTGCTGCACCAGGACCGGCACGGCACGCTGGACGGGTTGTGGCGCAGCCCCGGCGGCGTCCTCGACTACCTGCGGCAGAACTGGTGGGGTGGCCTCCGCCAGCTCGGGATCGGCGACCTGTTGCAGGGTGACACCCCGTACTGGCGGTGGCAGGGCGGCAACACCATCAACGGGTCGTTGTGGACCCTCGCCTACGAGCTGTTCTGCTACCTGCTGGTGGCCGCCCTGGCCGCCCTCACCATCCTGCGCCGACAGCTGCGCTGGCTCGCGCTGCTCGCCGCCGTCGCGGTGTTCGGCGTGCTCTGCTGGAACCACGTCCGGCACGGCTCCGGCGAGCAGGGCATCTGGATGACGGGGCAGGTCGGCCCGCTGCCCCTGCTCGGCGCACTGGAGCGGGACTCCCTGCTCTGGTACGGCTTCATGTTCCTCGTGGGCGGAGTCGCCGAGCTGTACAGCGATCGACTGCCGGTCAACGACCTGCTCGGGGTGCTCGCACTCGTGGTCGGCGGCGCGTTCGCCCTCACCGGCGACTTCCTCGGCCCGGGGCTGCTCGCCTACGCGTACGTCATTCTCTGGCTCGCCGTGCGGCTGCCGAAGGCCCTGCACCGGGTCGGAAACACCAACGACTACTCGTACGGGTTGTACATCTACTCGTTCGTGGTGCAGCAGGTCATGGCGAAGGCTGGGGTCCAGGCGGTCGGCCTGGTCGGCTTCTTCCTCGCCAGCGCGCTGGTCAGTACCGTGCTGGCGGTGCTGTCCTGGCATCTGGTCGAGAAGCCCGCGCTGCGGCTGAAGGACTGGACACCACGCACCCGCGGTCCCCGTACGACGCCGGACCGTTCCACACTCCCAGGATGGACATCAGCGTGGTCGCCCAGCTCGCGCGCGTGAGCCGTCGCGTCACGCGGACGGCTCCGGCAGCCCGTCGCCGCCTGCCAGGCGCCGACTGGATCGCCGTCGCCGTGCTGCTCGCGTTCCTGCCGGTCGTCCACGACATGCCGACCATGCTCGCGGCCCCCTACTGGCTCGACGAGGCGTGGGTGGCGCTCTCCGTCCGGTTCCCGCTCACCGACCTGCCGGTGGCGACCTCGTCGACCCCGCTGGGCTGGACGTTTCTCCTCCGACTCGTTCCGGGCACGGATCACCTGAGGGTGGTTCCGCTCGTCTTCCACGGGCTTTCGGTCGGCGCGGCGTACGCGCTCGGGCGGCTGCCGAGGTGGCCGAGTCTGCGGGTGGGGATCGTGGCGGGCACCGTCACCGGGGCGGCGGTGCTGCTCCTCCCGGCCCAGCAGGTCCGGCACGACCTCAAGCAGTACTCCGCCGATGCCGCTGTCGCGGTGGGCGTGCTCGCGCTGACCGCGTGGACGGAGCAGTCCTGGTCGCGCCGGAGGCTCGCGGTGGTCGCGGCCACGTTCGGCGGCGGGATGCTGTTCAGCCACGTGACCGCCATCGTCGCTCCGTGCGTGTTCGGTGGGCTGCTCCTGGTCACCGCGATCCGGCGGCAGTGGGCTCGGCTCCTCGAGGTGGCGGTGGCCGGGTTCGTCGCGGCCTGCGCGGCGACGACCATCTACCTCACCATCTCGGCGCGGGCGCGAACCGACGCGATGCGGGACTTCTGGGCCGCCAGCTTCCCCGAGGTCGACGAACTGTCCGGCTATCTCGCGGAGCGTGCCGACGACCTGACGCCGATCCTCGGTGCGCCCGTGCTGCTCATCGTCGGACTGGTCGTGGTCGGCGCCGTGACCCTCGCAAGGTGCAGTCGTCCCGCGACGGCCATCGCGGTCCTCCTGCTGCCGGTGACGGTGCTCGTCCTGGGAGTCACCGAGGTGTATCCACTGCTGGATCCACGTACGTCGCACTTCTTCTTCGTCACGGCGGCGGCGGTGGCGGGCATCGGGCTCGTCGGCGCGGCGAACTCGGCGGCCCGGCTCGTCGGCCGTGCGCTTCCCGGCACACCGTCCACCGTCGTGACCGCCGCGATCTGCGCGATCCTGCTCGGCGTGTTCGGCCTGCACAACAGCGCCTGGTACCGGTTCGACGGGAACGAGCCGGGCCTCGAGCGCACCCCGGTCACGATGATGGACGTCCGATCGGCGACGGAGTACGTGAACGCGCACCGCTCCCGAAACGACGTGGTCATCCTGAACCACTCCGCGTGGTATGGCTTCGCGTTCTATTCCAGCCGCGACGAGGTCGACCTGGTGGCGCCGTTCGGCAACACGGTCGGCTGGTGGGTCAGGATGCCCACCCGGTCGGACGTCGTCATGGCCCCTGGAACGGATGTGGCGGGCATCCGTCTCGGCGTCGACGAGGCGTTGCGGTTGGCCGGGCAGCGCGGGGGCGCGCGGATCTGGCTGATCCGGTCCTTCGTCGGTGCCGAGGAGGCCATCGCGTGGCAGACGGTGCTCGCCGACTACCGCGTGGAGCAGGTGACCGGCGGCATGGAGCCGGTCGTCGTGATCAGCGAGCGATGACAGACCCAGCGCCCCACCCTTCAGCAGTCGGAATTCGATCCATGGACGGACGCATGCAGACAGCCGAGCAGGACAGCCGCGAATCCGCCGCTGCCACGGAATCGACGCCGGCGGGGAGCGATCTTCCCCCCGAGCCGGTCGGGTCGGAGCCTGCCGGCCGGCTCCGGGTCCGGATCGAGTCGGCGTACCGGGACATGGCCGGCCGCTCGCCGCAGATGGCGGCGTTCGCGTGGTTCGGCCTCACGATGCTGATCGCGGGTGTGCCGTCCGCCCTGATGCCGACGCCGGGTTTCGATCCGAGCTGGCAGGCCGGCATCGGCTTCGCGGTCTCCGCGGACCTGCGCTTCGGCACGGACATCGTCTTCAACTACGGCCCGTGGGGTTTCCTCGACTGGCCGCAGCACGTCAGCCGACCGCAGGCCGTGCTGGGCTTCCTGTTCTCGACGACGGCGGTCCTCGCCCTCTACTGGGTCATCTACCTCTGCGTCCGCCTCCGGTGGACCGCCGGAATCGCCGGCCTGATCGCCTTCGCCGTCACGGTCGCCAGTGGTCCGGCCGGGCCGGGCGGCAGGCTCGTCTACGCCGGTCTGCTGTTCGCCCTCCTGACGCTTCACGACCGGGCCGGCAGGGCGACGAGCGGCTGGCGGGACACCATGTCGACCGTCCTCCTCACCGCCGTCGGGGCCCTGTTGCTCCAGGTCAAGTTCTCCGAGGGCGTGGTGCTGCTGGTCCTGGCCGGCCTCGTCGCGGTGAGCGTCGGGTCGGTCCGGGACCTCGTGCGCGGCGTCGGAGCGTGCCTGGCGACGTTCGTGGTGACGTTCCTGGCGCTGTGGCTCGCCGCGGGGCAGCGCATCACCGACATTTCGCCATGGGTACGCGGGTCGCAGGAAATCTCCAGCGGTTACCAGGAAGCACTCGCCATCGAACAGGGCGAGTACGTCGTCGGTTACCTGGCGGCGGGTGTCCTCGCGATCGTCGTGGGAGTCCTGGCACTGCGCCGGGCCCTGCGGCACCGTGCCGTGGCGACGGCCGGAGTCGTGGTGGTCTCGGGCGTCATGCTCGGGTTCGGATTCAAGCACGGCTTCACCCGTCACGACCCGGCGCACGAGATCTCGTTCTTCCTGGCGGCGGGGTTCCTGCTGATCGGCTTCGCCACCTGGGTGCGCCGTCCCGCGGTGGTGGTGGCGGCCGCCACGGCGGCGTTCCTGATGGCACCGTCCAGCCTCGCGAACTACGACCCGTTCCTGGCCCGCAACCAGTGGAGGACCGGTACCGAACTGCTGGTCAACAACGAGTACCGGCTCACCTCGGTCGAGGCGAGCAGGGCACGGGCCCGGGACACGTACCGGTTGCCGGAGAACGTCCTCAGCGAACTGACGGGTCGGCCCGTGCACGTCGACCCGACGGAACTGACCCTGCCGTGGGCCTACGCGCTGGACTGGCACCCGGTACCGGTGTTCCAGTCGTTCTCCGCGTACACGCCGTACCTCGACGAGATCAACGCCGAGGCGCTCGTCGCGGCGCCGGGCGACCAGGTCGTGCTGCAGGAGGCCACCGTCGGCATCGACCGCCGCAACATCCGCTGGGACACTCCCCGCTACCTGCTGGCGCTGGCCTGCAACTACCGCGCCGGTGCCCGCGCCGACCGGTGGTCGGTGCTGCACCACGGCCAGAACCGCTGCTCACCACCGCAGACGACGCTCACCCAACCGGTGACGGCGGGTACGCCCGTCGCGGTGCCGCAGGTCGGGCCGGGCGAGATCCTCGTCGCCCGCTACCGCCCGCAACCAAGCTCGATGCTGGCCTCGCTGGTCCACCTCGGTCTGAAGGACTGGTCACCGATCGAGGTCGGGACCGACGACGGGACCTTCCGGCTGCCGGAGGCACTGACCGACGGCCCGCTGCTGGTCTCTCTCCCGGCCGAGGTGGCGTGGCAGGCGCCCTTCGACGCCTTCCACTACCGCCAGCTCACCTTCAACCGTGGTGGCACCATCGAGTTCCAGGTGATCAGGGTGCAGTGAGGCGTCAGCTGCCGCGACGCCACAGATCCCGCAGCGCGTCCCAGTTGCCGGCGATGCCGTCCTGGCAGAGCGTCTCGATGTAGAGGACGCCAGGCGAGTCGTCCTGGTCCCACCAGATGCCGCACATCGTCCGGCCGTCCTGCAGCTTGAACGCGTACTCGAGATAGCTGCCGGGCGCGCCGGTCTTGTTGCCGTTGGTCCGCGTCGCCTGGCGCAGCCCCGGCGCCAACGCGCCCGCGGCGAGGTTGAGCTGGAGGCGGAACGCCCGGGCCGCGTCCTTCTCCTTGGTCGCCGGGTAGACCACGAAGTGCAGGAACGCGCCGCCGAAGTGGCAGAAGACGTGCCGCTTCTCGTCGGCCGGCAGCTTCGGGGCGCCGAGTTCGTCGTAGGCCGCGCAGCCGCCGGCCTGCGCCAGCCAGGGCTCGGCCAGCGGCGCCAACTCACCCTGGAACTTGGCCCTGTTGATGGACATCTGCGTCGTCTCGAACGGCCCGAGACTGGCCTCGACCGGCGGCGCGGGCGTGTCGTCGCCGCTGCCGCCGATGAGGAAGCCCGCGGTGCCGGCGACCAGGGCGAGCACCAGCGCACCGGCGATCAGGATCCAGTTCGGTCGCTTCGGCTTCGGTGCCACGGGGGCGATCCGCCGGCCGCCGGAGGTGGAGAACGGGTCGAACGGCGGGACCGACGGGGCGTTGTTGGCGTACGCCGCCGACTGCGGGGCGGCGGAGACCGGCTGCGGCGCGGGCGAGGCCGGCGCGGCGGAGACCGGCTGCGGGGCCGCGGACACCGGCTGCGGGGACGCCGAGACCGGCTGCCCGGAGACGGGGGCCATGTGCACCGCCCACGGAAGCTGCGGCATCTCGGACACCAGCTCGGGCGTCTGGGGCTGTGGCGGCCCGCTGGCCTGCTGCGGCACACCGGACACCGGCAGGGCGGGTGGCGCGGAGGTGGGCGGTGCCGACGTGGGCGGCGCGGAGACCGGCTGGTCGGGCACCGGCTGGTAGTCCATGCCGAGGCTCTGGAAGAGCCGCTGCGGTGCGTTGCCCTCCTGCGCTCCGTAGGCCACCCACGGGTGGGCGGCGGTCAGGTCGGCGTCCGCGTAGCGGTGACCGCCGGCCGCCTGCGCCAGCGCGTTCGCCGCGTTGCCGAAGGCCACCCGCCAGCGCTCGTCGGACGCGGCGACCCCGTCCAACACGGCCACGGTGGCGAACTGCCCCTGCCCGTCGACTGCGGCCCAGGCCTTACCAACCTGACACGCGCCCAACATGTGGGTGTACCTGTACGGGCTCTCCGGCTGCATGCCACTCCTTAGCTCACCCGCCGTGGATCCTACAGAGCCGGCGCCATCTCAGCGTCCCGCCGGTCGGCGGATCGACAGGGGGGTGGACGGGTGAACCCTTGCCCTCTGAAAGTTTTCATGCATAGAGTCGCGGTGTGAATGAAGGAGCTGCCGGAGCGCCGGTCGATCAGGTGCTCGACCTGTTCGACGGAGTGCGGCTCACCCCCACCCAGCGCCGGATCGCACACTGCCTCGTGCAGCACGCCCCGGCCGTGGCGTACCTGTCGGCGGCCGAGGTCGCCGAACTGGCCGGGGTCAGCCAGCCGTCGGTCACCCGGTTCGCCGTCGCGCTCGGCCACGACGGCTACCCGGCGCTGCGCCGTCGACTGCGCGACCTGACCGCCGCCGCCGGCCGGCCGACGGACGCCGGCAACGAACTCCAGCAGGCGGTACGCGCCGAGATGGGCAACCTGGACCGGCTGGCCGGCCAGCTCGCCGACCGGGACCGGATCGCCAGCACCGGCCGACTGCTCGCCGCCAGCCGCCCGCTGCCGGTGCTCGGCCTGCGTGCCGCCGCACCGCTGGCCGCGTACTTCGCCTACTTCGCCGCGAAGGTGCACCCGGACGTGCGGGTCCTCGACGACGGCGGCACCATGCTGACCGACCGCCTGGAGCAGGCCGCCGAGGCCGGCGCGTCCGCCGTGCTCGCCTTCGTGCTGCCCCGCTACCCCCGGGAGACCCTGGACGCGCTGCGCGAGGCACGCGCCGCCGGGCTGACCGTGGTGGCGATCACCGATTCGCCGGTGAGCCCGGCCACCGAGCACGCCGATGTGGTGCTGCCCGCCGCGGTCGGCGCCCAGCTCGTCTTCGACCTGCACACCGCACCGATGACCCTGGCCATGGTGCTGTTGCAGGCGATCTGCGACGCCGCGCCGGCCGACACCCAGCGCCGACTGGAGGCGTTCGAAGCCTCCGCGGCCCGCCGACAGTTGTTCCTCGGTTGACCGGAGGAGACCAAAGATGACCCAGCCCGTCCGTGCCGCACGGGGCAGCCAGCTCACCGCCCGGGGGTGGCCGCAGGAGGCCGCCCTGCGGATGCTCATGAACAACCTCGACCCCGAGGTGGCCGAACGCCCCGACGACCTGGTCGTCTACGGGGGCACCGGCAAGGCCGCCCGGGACTGGCCGTCGTACCACGCGTTGGTCCGCACGCTGACCGATCTGCGCGAGGACGAGACGATGCTGGTCCAGTCGGGCCGGCCGGTCGGCGTGCTGCGGACGCACGAGTGGGCGCCCCGGGTGCTGCTGGCCAACTCCAACCTGGTCGGTGACTGGGCGACCTGGCCGGAGTTCCGGCGCCTCGAACAGCTCGGCCTGACCATGTACGGGCAGATGACCGCTGGCTCCTGGATCTACATCGGCACGCAGGGCATCCTCCAGGGCACCTACGAGACGTTCGCGGCGGTCGCCGCGAAGCGGTTCCAGGCAACGCTGGCCGGCACGCTCACGCTGACCGCCGGCTGCGGCGGGATGGGCGGCGCGCAGCCACTCGCGGTGACCATGAACGGTGGCGTCTGCCTGATCGTCGACGTGGACCGCACCCGGCTGGACCGCCGGGTGCACGACCGCTACCTGGACGAGGTCGCCGACTCGTTGGACGACGCGGTGGAGCGGGTCCGCGCCGCCAAGCGGGACCGGCGCGCGCTCTCCGTCGGCGTGGTCGGCAACGCCGCCGAGGTCTTCCCCGAGCTGCTCAGCCGTGGCGTCGAGATCGACATCGTGACCGACCAGACCAGTGCCCACGACCCGCTGGCGTACCTGCCGGTGGGGGTGGAGCTGGCCGACGCCCGCGACTACGCGAAGGCCAAGCCGGCCGAGTTCACCGACCGGGCGCGGGCGTCGATGGCGCGGCACGTCGAGGCGATGGTCGGTTTCCTCGATGCCGGCGCCGAGGTCTTCGACTACGGCAACTCGATCCGCGGCGAGGCGCAGCTCGGCGGCTACCAGCGCGCCTTCGACTTCCCCGGCTTCGTGCCGGCGTACATCCGACCGTTGTTCTGCGAGGGCAGGGGGCCGTTCCGGTGGGCCGCGCTCTCCGGCGACCCGGCGGACATCGCCGCCACCGACCGGGCCATCCTGGAGTTGTTTCCGGAGAACGAGTCGCTGGCCCGATGGATCAAGCTGGCCGGCGAGCGGGTCGCCTTCCAGTGCCTGCCGGCCCGGATCTGCTGGCTCGGCCAGGGCGAGCGGGACCGGGCGGGCGTGCGGTTCAACGACATGGTCGCCTCCGGCGAGCTCTCCGCCCCGGTCGTCATCGGTCGGGACCACCTGGACACCGGCAGCGTGGCCAGCCCGTACCGGGAGACCGAGGGGATGGCCGACGGCTCCGACGCCATCGCCGACTGGCCGCTGCTCAACGCGCTGGTCAACACGGCCAGCGGCGCCTCCTGGGTGTCCATTCACCACGGCGGAGGTGTCGGCATCGGACGGTCGATCCACGCCGGGCAGGTCTGCGTGGCCGACGGCACCGCCCTGGCCGGGCAGAAGATCGAGCGGGTGCTCACCAACGACCCGGCGATGGGCGTCATCCGGCACGTCGACGCCGGCTACGACAGCGCCCGCGAGGTCGCCGAGCGCACCGGCGTCCGCATCCCGATGGCCGAGGGGGCCGCGTGAGCGCGAGGAGTGCAGCGCAGCGGAGCCCCGCAGTCGCGAACATAGGAGGTGCCGCGTGAGCGGCGACCTGGCGAGCCGTTTCCGGGCGCTGTGGGACGAGATCGCGCCGGTCGGGCGGGACGCCGGCAGCGGTGGTTATCTGCGCTACGCGCTGACCGAGCCCGAGCGGGAGCTGCGGGCCTGGTTCCGGTCGCAGGCGCAGCGGCGGGGCCTGCCGGTCACCGAGGACGGCAACGGCAACCTCTTCGCCCACTGGGGTGAGCCCGAGGGCTCCGACGCGGTGCTGACCGGCAGTCACTTCGACTCGGTGCCGCACGGCGGGGCGTACGACGGGCCGCTCGGCATCGTGAGCGCGTTCCTGGCCGTGGACGAGTTGCGTGCCGCCGGTGTGGCCCCGGACCGGCCGCTGGTGCTGGCCGCGTTCGTGGAGGAGGAGGGGGCGCGCTTCGGCGTACCCTGCCTGGGGTCGCGGCTGCTCACCGGCGCGCTGGCGGCCGACCGCGCGGCCGGGCTGCGCGACGCGGCCGGGGTGAGCTTCGCCGAGGCGTTGGGCGGGCCGCCGGCGGGCGCCCGTCCGGACCTGCTGGGCCGGTTCGGCGCGTTCGTGGAGCTGCACGTCGAGCAGGGCCGCGCACTGGTCGACGCGGACGCGCCGGTCGGGGTGGCCAGCGCGATCTGGCCGCACGGCCGCTGGCGCTTCGACGTCGTGGGCGAGGGCAACCACGCGGGCACCACCCGGATGGCCGATCGCCGCGACCCGATGCTCACCTACGCGTTCACGGTGCTGGCGGCCAACAAGGAGGCCCGGCTGCGCGGCGCGCACGCCACGGTGGGCCGGGTCTCCGTCGAACCCAACGCCACCAACGCCATTCCGTCGAAGGTGACCGGCTGGCTGGACGCCCGCGCGGCCGACCCGGAGACGCTGAGCGGGCTGGTCGACGCCGTGCGCGGCAAGCTGGCCGAGCGGGCCCGCCGCGACGGTACGGAGGTGACGGTCACCGAGGAGTCGGTGACCCCGCTGGTCACCTTCGACGGCGGGCTGGCCAAGCGGTTGGCCACGTTGCTCGACGCGCCGGTGCTGCCCACCGGTGCGGGACACGACGCCGGGGTGCTCGCCGCGCACCTGCCGACGGCCATGCTCTTCGTGCGCAACCCGACCGGGGTGTCGCACTCCCCCGCCGAGGCGGCGCGCGACGCCGACTGCGCGGCCGGGGTACGCGCGTTGGCCCGGGTGCTGGAGGAGCTGACATGCCGGTGACGCCGACCCGCTGGCTGGCCGAGTACGCCTGGTTGCCCGATCTCGCCCAACCGACCCCGGACGTGCTGATCGAGACCGACGGGGGACGGATCACCGGTGTGACCGCGTTGGCGGCCCCCGGGCGGCCGAGCGCCGGCGTGGACGTGTACGCCGACGCCGTGCCGCTGCCCGGCCTCACCCTGCCCGGCCTGTCCAATGTGCACTCGCACGCCTTCCACCGGGCGCTGCGCGGGCGTACCCACGGCGGTCGGGGTGACTTCTTCAGCTGGCGGGACCGGATGTACGCCGTCGCGGACCGGCTGGACCCGGACACCTACCTGGCCCTGGCGCGCGCCGTCTACGCCGAGATGGCGCTCGCGGGCATCACCTGCGTCGGCGAGTTCCACTACCTGCACCGTCGACCCGACGGCGGCGCGTACGACGACCCGAACGCGATGGGCGCCGCGCTGGTGGAGGCCGCCGCGCACGCCGGGATCCGGCTCACCCTGCTCGACGCCTGCTACCTGAGCGCCGGAGTGGACGGCCGGCCCCTCGCCGGACCGCAGCGGCGCTTCGGCGACGGCGACGCGGCCCGGTGGGCGCAACGGGTGTCGGCGTTGCAGCCGACCGACGCCCACGTGCGGGTCGGCGCGGCCGTGCACTCGGTACGCGCGGTGCCCGCCGACCAGCTCGGCACGGTCGCCGACTGGGCCCGCGACCGGCAGGCGCCCCTGCACGTGCACCTCTCCGAACAGCCCGCCGAGAACGACGAGTGCCGGGCCGTGCACGGCCGCACGCCCACCGCGCTGCTGGCCGAGCGTGGCGTGCTCGGGCCGGACACCACCGCCGTGCACGCCACCCATCCGACCAGCGCCGACGTGACCTCGCTCGCCGACAGCCGGACCGGGGTGTGCCTCTGCCCGACCACCGAACGGGACCTCGCCGACGGAATCGGGCCGGCCCGCCGGATGGCCGACGCGGGGATCCGGCTGAGCCTGGGCAGCGACAGTCACGCGGTGATCGACCTGTTCGAGGAGGCCCGGGCGGTGGAGTTGGACGAGCGGCTGCGCACCCGCCGCCGCGGCCACTTCACCCCGGTCGACCTGCTGACCGCGGCAACCGCCACCGGGCACGCCGCGCTGGGGTGGGCCGACGCCGGGCGGATCGCCGTCGGCGCCCGCGCCGACCTGGTGACGGTACGGCTGGACAGCGCCCGTACCGCCGGGGTGCCACCGGTCGGCGCGTTCTTCGCGGCCTCCGCCGCGGACGTCGAGCAGGTCGTGGTGGACGGCCGGATGGTGGTGGCCGAGGGCCGGCACCTGAGCGTCGACGTGCCGGCCGAGCTGGCGGCGGCCATCGAGGCGGTGACGCCCTCGTGAGCGGCAGCCTGCTGGTGGACAACATCGGGGAGCTGGTCACCAACGGCCCCGGCGAGGATCCGCTGGGCATCCGCCGGGACGCGGCCGTACTGGTCGAGGACGGCCGGGTGGCCTGGGTCGGTGCGGCCGCGTACGCGCCGGCCGCGGACCGGCGGATCGACGCCGGCGGGGCCGCCGTGCTGCCCGGCTTCGTGGACAGCCACGCTCACCTGGTCTTCGCCGGTGACCGGGCCGCCGAGTTCGCCGCGCGAATGGCCGGGCAGCCCTACACCGGCGGCGGCATCCGCACCACGGTCGGCGCGACCCGGGCCGCCACCGACGACGAGCTGCGGGCCACCGTGCGCCGGCTGCGCGGGGAGGCGCTGCGCCAGGGCACCACGACCATGGAGATCAAGAGTGGGTACGGCCTGACCGTCGCCGACGAGGCCCGCTCACTGCGGATCGCCGCCGAGACCAGCACCGAGACCACGTTCCTGGGCGCGCACGTGGTGCCGAGCGAGTACGCCGACCGCCCCGACGACTACGTCGGGCTGGTCTGCGGCCCGATGCTGGCCGCCGCCGCGCCGTACGCGAAGTGGATCGACGTGTTCTGCGAGCGGGGCGCCTTCGACGTCGACCACGCCCGCGCGATCCTGGCCTGCGGGCAGGCTGCCGGGCTGGGCGTACGGCTGCACGCCAACCAGCTCGGTCCCGGCGCGGGCGTCCAGCTTGGTGTGGAACTGGGCGCGGCGAGCGTCGACCACTGCACCCACCTGTCCGACGCGGACGTGGACGCGCTCGCGGGCGCGCACACCACCACCGTCGCGACCCTGCTGCCCGGCGCCGAGTTCTCCACCCGCTCGCCCTACCCGGACGCGCGTCGGCTGCTCGACGCCGGCGTCACCGTGGCCCTTGCCACCGACTGCAACCCCGGCTCGTCGTACACCTCGTCGATGCCGTTCTGCGTGGCCCTCGCGGTCCGCGAGATGCGGATGACCCCGGCGGAGGCGGTCTGGGCCGCGACCGCCGGCGGCGCGCGGGCGCTGCGCCGCGACGACATCGGTGTCCTCACCCCCGGCGCGCGGGCCGACCTGGTCGTCCTGGACGCGCCGTCGTACCTGCACCTGGCCTACCGGCCCGGTGTCCCCCTGATCCGCCAGGTAATACGCAACGGAGCTCCGCAATGACGACCGTGACCATCCAGCCCACCGGAATCTCCGCCGACGACGTGCTCGCGGTGGCGCGCGGCACCGCCACGGTGCTCCTCGCTCCGGCCACCCGGGAGGCGATGGCGACCAGCCGCGCCATCGTGGACGGCATCGAGGCCGCCGGGCGGCCCGTGTACGGCGTGTCGACCGGATTCGGGGCGCTGGCCAACACCTTCGTCGCCCCGGAGCGGCGGGCCGAGCTGCAACACGCGCTGATCCGCTCGCACGCCGCCGGGGTCGGCGCGCCCATGCCCCGCGAGGTCGTCCGGGCCATGATGCTGCTGCGCGTCCGGTCCCTCGCGCTGGGCCGCTCCGGGGTCCGCCCGCTCGTCGCCGAGGCGCTGGTCGACCTGCTCAACCACGACATCACCCCGTGGGTGCCGGAGCACGGCTCGCTGGGTGCCTCCGGTGACCTGGCGCCGCTGGCGCACTGCGCGCTGGTGCTGCTCGGCGAGAGCTGGGTGCTCGGCCCGGCCGGTGACCGACGCGACGCGGCCGACGTGCTGGCCGCCGCCGGGCTCAAGCCGATCGAGCTGGCGGCCAAGGAGGGGCTGGCGCTGATCAACGGCACCGACGGCATGCTCGGCATGCTGCTGCTGGCCATCCACGACGCGGAGCACCTGTTCGCGATGGCCGACGTGACCGCCGCGCTCGCCATCGAGGCGATGCTCGGCTCGGAGCGGCCGTTCCTGCCCGAGCTGCACGCGATCCGGCCGCACCCCGGGCAGGCGGCCTCGGCGGCGAACATCCACCGGCTGTTGCAGGACTCCCGCGTGATGGACTCGCACCGCGACGACCTGGCGCACGCCGTGCAGGACGCGTACTCGATGCGCTGCGCGCCGCAGGTGGCCGGCGCGGCCCGCGACACCCTGGACTTCGTGCGTACGGTCGCCGCCCGGGAGCTGGTGTCCGTTGTGGACAACCCGGTGGTGCTGCCGGACGGTCGGGTCGAGTCGACCGGCAACTTCCACGGTGCGCCGCTCGGCTTCGCCGCGGACTTCCTGGCCATCGCCGCCGCCGAGGTCGGCGCGATCGCCGAGCGGCGGGTGGACCGGCTGCTCGACGTGACCCGTTCCCGGGAACTGCCCGCGTTCCTCTCCCCCGACGCCGGGGTGAACTCCGGGCTGATGATCGCCCAGTACACGGCCGCCGGGATCGTCGCGGAGAACCGGCGGCTGGCCGCCCCCGCGTCGGTGGACTCGCTGCCCACCAGCGGCATGCAGGAGGACCACGTCTCGATGGGCTGGGCCGCGGCGAAGAAGCTGCGGACCGTCCTGGACAACCTGACCAGCCTGCTCGCTGTGGAGCTGCTGGCCGGCGTACGCGGGCTTCAACTACGCGCGCCCCTGGTGCCGTCGCCGGCCGGCCGTGCCGCCGTCGCCGCGCTGGGCGGGGCCGCTGGCGAACCCGGGCCGGACGTGTTCCTCGCCCCCGTCATGGAGGCGGCCCGCGCGGTGCTGGCCGGGCCAGAGCTGCGCGCCGCCATCGAACGGGAGGTCGGCCCGCTGGGCTGACCTCCGACGGGTGGCTGCCGTCCGCCGCGGGTCAGGCGGCGGGCGGCAGCACCCGGTTCCCGGCCGGCCTGTCGGCTGGTACTGCTAGGTTCGCCGCCGTGGAGATCGAGGAGCCGGGGCTCGACGAGCAGATCCGGGATTTCGTCCGCCGCCAGGCGGCGCTGGCCGAGTTGCCGGCGGCGGCGATCGTCGCCCAGACGATGGAGTACCTGCACGGCGAGGCGAACCCGGCGGAGGTCGAGGCCCGCGCCTGGCCTGTCGTGACCGAGGAGTTGGCCGCGCACCTCACCTTCCAGGCGCAGTGGCCGGAGGTCACCGACAACGACCGGCTCACCGCGGCGTTCCGGACGCTCTCGGCCGCTGGGCTGGTGGCCCGGGAGAACTTCAGCTGCTGCCAGAACTGCGGCGTTGCCGAGATCGGCGAAGAGGTGCCGCGTGGGCGCACGGCACGGGGGTACGCGTTCTATCACCAGCAGGATGCCGAGCGCGGTGTCGACGGCTCCGGGGTGTACCTGACGTACGGCCTCCTGGGGCAGCCCGCGACGGTCGACGTCGGTGAGGAGATCGCGGCGGCGCTGCGCGCCGAAGGGTTGACGGTGCACTGGGATGGCCACACCGGCACCCGGATCAAGGTCTCGCTGACCTGGCAGCGACGCCGGGTCGGCCGGCTGGCCGCGCTGCCCCCCACAGTCGACGACGACGTGGACATCGACGTGGAGCTGCTGAACCGGTGGACGGGGGTGTTCGCCCCAACCGAAGGGCTGTCGTCGGCCGCCCGGCTCGCCGCCCTGCACCTGCCCTGGTTGCCTGCCGGCGTGCGGATCCGGCTGGCCCACGAGGAAGCCTCCGTCCTCGTTCGGCGGGAGGGGGACGTCCTGGTGGGCGCGTACCCGGAGCAGGGCGGGCGGGAGCTGACCGTCGGCCGGTACGACGGCATGAATCTGATCTGTCGGTTGACCGGCGGGTCGGTGCCGACGGTCGCCCTGCCGGCCCCGCCCGATTTTCTTGAGGCGACCTAACAGTACCGCGGTGGCATCCATAAGGACGTGCCTCTGGACGCGGTCGAGGCATGCCTCCTGCTCCGCGCGATGCGGCCACTGAGTAGGGACTTCCTGACCGCCTTCGGCCGCTCCGGTGGCTGCGTGCAGGTCGCCTGGGAGCGCGATGGGCTGTGGCTGGAAGAGCTGAACACGGCGGGGTCCACCTCGACCGGCCGGATCGCCACCATCGCCGAGGCCGAGCGAATGCTCACCGTGCTGGCGACGGAGGACCGCGTACCGATCGACGAGCTGGGCGGTGACCTCGTGACGAAGCGCTGGTGACAGCCGACCCGCCCCCGTGTTGGCTAGGCGGCGGGCGGCAGCACCTTGGCGACCAGCTTGGCGAGCTCGCGCAGCGCCTTGCCCCGGTGGCTGATCGCGTCCTTCTCGGCCGGGGTCAGCTCGGCGTTGGTCCGGTCCTGCCCGTCGCCCAGGAAGATCGGGTCGTAGCCGAACCCACCGTCACCGCGCGGGGCGCGCAGCACCCGCCCGGACTGCCGGCCGTCGACGAGGTGTTCCTTGCCGCCGGGCAGCACGAGAGCGACCGTGCAGACGAACGAGGCCGCCCGCTGCTCGTCCGGCACGTCGGCGATCTGGTCCAGCACCAGTTGGAGGTTGGCCTGGTCGTCGCCGTGCTTACCGGACCAGCGGGCGCTGAACACGCCGGGCATGCCGTTGAGCGCGTCCACCGCGAGACCGGAGTCGTCGGCGATGGTGGGCAGCCCGCTCTGCCGGCAGCCCTCCCGCGCTTTGATCAGCGCGTTCTCGCCGAAGGTCAGGCCGGTCTCCGGCAGTTCCGCGTACTGCTCGACGTCGTCCAGGCCGAGCAGGGCGACCCGGTGCGCGCCGAGCGCGCCGTCCAGGATCCGCTGGAGTTCGACCAGCTTCTTGCGGTTACGCGTGGCCAGCAGGACCTTGTTCACGAGAGAGCCTTCCGCTGGGCTTCGGCCAACTCGGCGCACCCGGCCACGGCCAGGTCGAGCAGGCTGTCGAGCTGGTCACGGGCGAACACGCCCGCCTCACCGGTGCCCTGCACCTCGACGAAGTCACCCGCGCCGGTGCACACCACGTTCATGTCGACCTCGGCGGCGACGTCCTCCTCGTAGCAGAGGTCGAGGCGGGCCTCGCCGGCGATGATGCCGACGCTGACCGCCGCCACCGACCGGTGCATGACCTTCTCCGGCTTGCCGGCGAGGGCCTTGCGGGCGGCCAGCCAGCCCACCGCGTCGTGCAGCGCGACGTACGCGCCGGTGATCGCTGCCGTGCGGGTGCCGCCGTCGGCCTGGAGCACGTCGCAGTCGAGCACCACCGAGTTCTCGCCGAGCGCCTTGAGGTCGATGCAGGCCCGCAGGCTGCGGCCGATCAGGCGGGAGATCTCGTGGGTACGGCCACCGACCCGGCCCTTGACGCTCTCCCGATCGGAGCGGGTGTTGGTGGCTCGGGGCAGCATCGCGTACTCGGCGGTCACCCAGCCGAGCCCGGAGCCCTTGCGCCAGCGGGGCACCCCCTCGGTGACGCTCGCCGTGCAGAGCACCCGGGTGCCGCCGAACTCGACGAGCACCGAGCCCTCCGGGTGGGTGCTCCAGCCACGGGTCAGGGTCACCGGTCGAAGTTGATCGGGCCCTCGCCCGTCAGGTCGCGCCATGCCTGCACCCTATGCGGTGCGGTGATCCACCTCCGCCCGGGTGTCCCGACCAGCGTCCGCGTCGTGCACCCGGAGGAATCCGGCGACCGCCGCCGGCCAGCCGAACTCCTCGGCCCGCTCCCGGGCGGCCCGCCGCCGCTGCGTCTCCGGCCGGGCCGCCAGGCGGGTCACCGCCTGCGCCATCGACGTCGCCGAGCCGTAGGCGGCGACGCCCGCGGCGCCGACCACCTCGGGCAGGGCGCTGGCCGCGTTGACCACCACCGGGGTACCGCAGGCCAACGCCTCCAGCCCGGCCAGGCCGAAGGTCTCCACCGGGCCGGGGGCGAGCACGACGTCGGCGCTCGCCAGCAGCGCGGCCACCGCCGCGCGGTCGGGCAGGAAGCCGGTGAACGTGACCGGAAGCCCGGCGGCCTGCCGGGCCAGCGCGGCGCGCAGTGGACCGTCCCCGGCCATCACCAGGACCGCCGGTACGCCCGCGCGCCGCAGCTCGGCGAGGGCCTGCACGGCCAGCTCCGGCCGCTTCTCCGGGGACAGCCGGGCACAGTGCACCAGCAGCAGCTCCGTGGTGTCGGCGTAGCGTTCCCGCAGCCGTGGCTCGGCCCGGTCCGGGTGGAAGGTGTCCAGGTCCACCCCGAGCGGCACCAGGTCCACGTTGCCGGCGCCGACCCGGTCGAACTCCTCGGCCGCCCACCGGGTCGTGCAGACGATCCGGTCGTACGCCCGGCTGGTCGCCCGGTTGAGCCGGTCGGCGGTCGCCCGGCGCACCAGGTGCGGAACGCCCCACTGGCCGAGCAGCCCGGTCAACGACTCGTGCGACACCATCACCGACGGCACCCCGTGCTCCCGCGCCCACCGTCCCGTCCAGCGCAGCGACGACCGGTCCGAGACCTCCAGCCGGTCCGGGGCCAGCTCGGCGAGCAGGCGGGTCAACCGGCGGCGGCCGGCCAACAGCCGGTAACCGCCGCTGCCCGGCAGCTCCGGACCGGGCAGGGTGACCACCCGCCCCCACGGGTACGACTCGTCGGCGGCCCGTTCGCCGGGCACCACCAGCACCGGATCGTGCCCGGCGGCCCGGTACCCCTCGCCGAGGTGGCGCAACGCCGTGCGCAGACCACCGGAGCGGGCGGTCACGAAGTTGGCGAGCCGCACGATCCGCAGTCCGCGGGCCGTGCCGGTCATGAGGCGGCCGGCAGGCCGACGGTGGCGGTCGAGGCCCGTACCGCGTGGTAGTGCCCGATCAGCTCGTCGCCGACGGCGGCCCAGCTGCGCCGGCTGACCGCGGCCCGGGCGGCCAGGCCGTACGCCCGCCGCCGGTCGGCGTCGCCGGCCAGGTCGGCCACCGCCGCGGCCAGCGCGTCGCCGTCGTTCGGCGGCACCAGCAGCCCGGTGACGCCCTCGTCGACCAGGTCGAGCGGACCGCCGCTGGCCGGCGCCACCACCGGCACCCCGGAGGCCAGCGCCTCCTGGAGGGTCTGGCCGAACGTCTCGTGCGGCCCGGTGTGCACGAACACGTCCAGGCTGGCGTAGAGCCGGGCCAGGTCCTCGCCGTGCTGCACGCCCAGAAAGCTCACCCCGGGCAGCGTCCGGGCCAACTGGCGGCGGGCCGGGCCGTCACCGGCCACCACCACCCGCACGCCCGGCAGCCGGGATGTCGCCGCCAGCAGGTCCACCCGCTTCTCCGGAGCGAGCCGGCCGACGTAGCCGACCAGCAGCTCACCGCCGGGCGCCAGCCGTTGCCGCAGCGCCGCGCAGCGTTTCGCCGGATCGAACCGGACGGCGTCCACACCCCGACCCCACAACCAGATCCGCTGCACCCCGTTGGCGATCAGGTCGGCGGCGGCCCGGGTGGACGGGGCGAGGGTCCGGTGCGCCGAATTGTGGATCTCCCGGATCCGTCGCCACGCCGCCGCCTCACCCCAGCTCACCCGGTACGCCCGGGCGTACGCGGCGACGTCGGTCTGGTACACCGCCACGGTGGGCAGCCCGTGCCGGCTGGCCAGCGTGGCCGCCCGCGCACCGAGGATGAACGGGCTGGCCAGGTGGACGACGTCCGGTGCGGCCGACAGCAGCGCCCCGGACAACCGGGTGGTGGTCGGCACGCCCAGCCGGAAGCCCTGGTAACGCGGCAACGGCACGCTGGGGATGCGCACCACCGGGTACGGCATCCGCTCGATGTCCTGCCGTCCGGCCCCAGGCGGGGAGGGTGCGATGACGACCGGCTCGTGGCCCCGGGCGAGTAGATGCTCCGCCGTACGCACCACGGAGTGCGCGACGCCGTTCACATCCGGCGGGAACGACTCGGTCACGATGGCGATCCGCATGCCCACACCGTGCGGGTGCCATGGGTGCGGCAGACGACGGTCCGCTGACCGGCCGGCGAACAGTTCGGCACAACACCGCCGGCCGCCCCGACGGACCGGGACGCGCCGGGTCAGATGTCGTAGCTCGCGCCGGCCCGGACCACCTCGAGCGGGCCGGTGTACGCGGCGGCGGCCGAATCCAACGTGTGCGCCTCGCTGCCCCACGCGGCCACCAGGTGGGTGAGCAGCAGCCGACCCACCATCGCCTTCGTCGCCGTCTCACCGGCCTCCCGGCCCGTCAGGTGCAGATCCGGCGGATTGTCCACCCCGTCGAGGAAGCTCGCCTCGCACAGGAAGACGTCGGCGTTCTGGGCCAGCCGCAGCAACGCGTCGCAGGGCGCGGTGTCCGACGAGTAGCACAGCGACCGGCCGTTGTGCTCCAGGCGCACCCCGTACGTCTCGACGGGATGGTTGACCCGGTCGACGGTGACCGTGAACGGGCCGATCGGGAAGGTGCCCGGCTCAAGCGCGTAGAACTGGTAGACGTCGTCGATGGTGCCGTCGTCGTGGTACGCGGCACTGAGCCGGTCCGGTGCGCCGGCGGGCGCGTACACCGGCAGCGCCGGGTGGGGGCCTCCCGGGGCGTACCGGCGGACCACCACGTACGTCACGGCGTCGAGGATGTGATCGCAGTGCAGGTGGGTCAGCAGGATCGCGTCCGGGGCGTGCAGCCCCGCGTACCGCTGGAGGCTGGACATCGACCCCGAACCGAAGTCGACCAGGAGCCGGAAGCCGTCGGCCTCGACGAGGTAGGCCGAGCACGGGGACTCGGGGCCGGGAAAACTGCCGGCGCAACCCAGGACGGTCAGTCGCATCGGGTTGTCTCGCTATCACTGTCAGTAGCATCCGAGTCGGCCATCGCTCCAGCCATGATCTCTACCGACGCGTACGCCACGCTGCGCAGCCTACGCCCGGGTGCCTGGCGGCAAGAATCATCCACTGGAAGTTGTCACGAACGTGACACCCGCTCACGGCGCGCCGGGCAGCCTACGGGCCGTCGACGCGCGCATCGACGGCCCGTACACAACGACCATTCCGGTCACGCCCAGAGCTGCCCCTCCAGGGCGTCCTCGGC
This sequence comes from Micromonospora sp. WMMD710, assembly GCF_029626045.1. Classification (NCBI taxonomy): domain Bacteria; kingdom Bacillati; phylum Actinomycetota; class Actinomycetes; order Micromonosporales; family Micromonosporaceae; genus Micromonospora; species Micromonospora sp. WMMD710. The sequence goes on from NZ_JARUBD010000001.1 coordinate 3,919,815, forward strand.
GTCCGCGAGGGTGCCGCCGTACGCGCCGGTGGACAGGTACTTCCAGCCACCGTCGCAGACCACGAACGCCACGTCGGCGCGACGGCCGTCGCGGACCGCCTCGTGCGCCACCGCGAGCGCGGCATGCAGGATCGCGCCGGTGGAGAACCCGGCGAAGATGCCCTCCACCTCGACGAGCTGCCGGGTGCGCAGCACCGCGTCCCGGGTGCCCACCGAGAAACGCCGGGAGAGCACCGACGCGTCGTACAGCTCCGGCACGTACCCCTCGTCGATGTTGCGCAGCCCGTAGACCACCTCGCCGTAGCGCGGCTCGGCGGCCACGACCTGGATGCCGTCGACCTTCTCCCGCAGGTAACGGCCGGTGCCCATCAGGGTGCCCGTGGTGCCCAGCCCGGCCACGAAGTGCGTGATGGTGGGCAGGTCGTGCAGCAGCTCCGGCCCGGTCGTCTCGTAGTGCGCCCGGGCGTTGGCCTCGTTGCCGTACTGGTAGAGCATCACCCAGTCCGGATGCTCGGCGGAGATCTGCTTGGCGGTGGCGACAGCCTGGTTGGAACCCCCGGCCGCCGGCGAGAAGATGATCTCGGCGCCGTACATCCGGAGCAGCTGGACCCGCTCGGTCGAGACGTTCTCCGGCATCACACAGACCAGCCGGTAGCCGCGCAACTTTGCCACCATGGCCAGCGAGATGCCGGTGTTGCCGCTGGTCGGCTCGAGGATGGTGTCACCCGTCCGGAGCCGACCGGCCTCCTCGGCGGCGCGGACCATGAACAGCGCGGCCCGGTCCTTGATGCTGCCGGTGGGGTTCCGATCCTCCAACTTGGCCCACAGCCGCACCGGTGGAGCGCCGTCGGGCACCGTCGGCGAGAGCCGGGGCAGACCGACCAGCGGCGTGCCGCCGCACGCGTCGAGCAGGCTGTCGTACCGCGCCATGGCGGCCGCCCTCAGCGGGCCGCAGCTGCGGCGCTGCGCTGGCTGGTCGCGGCTGCCGCCGCGCTGTGCGAGCTGGTCGCGGCTGCCGCCGCGCTGTGCGAGCTGATCGCGGCTGCCGCCGCGCTGTGCGAGCTGGTCGCGGCTGCCGCCGCGCTGTGCGAGCTGATCGCGGCTGCCGCCGCGAAGCCGAACGCGCCGCCGGCCACCGCCGGCAGGATGGTGACACTGTCACCGTCGGAGAGCTTGGCGTCCAGGGCGCCGAGGAAGCGGACGTCCTCGTCGTTGACGTACACGTTGACGAAGCGGTGCAGCGCGCCGGCCTCGGTGACCAGCCGGCCACGCAGCCCGGCGTGCCGGGAGTCCAGGTCGACGAGCAGGTCGCCCAGGGTGTCGCCGGCGCCGTCGACGACCTTGGCGCCGCCGGTGTAGCTGCGCAGGATGGTGGGGATGCGAACCTCAATGGCCATGATGTCGTGCTCCTCGCTCGGATGTGCCTACGGTGACGGGACGAAACGGGTGCGGACGCTGACGGGTCAGCGACCGGAACACTCGTAGTCGACCGTCGCCGGGCTCTGCCCGAACATGTACGACTGGACGGCGTGCGGGTCGACGCCGGCCTCCACGATCCGGACCGGCTCCTCGGTCACCACCCCGTCGACGATCCGGAACGACCGGATCTCCTCCGAGTCCGGCTCGCGGGTCGAGACGAGCAGGTAGTGCGCGCCCGGCTCGCCGGCGAAGGAGACGTCGGTCCGCGACGGGTACGCCTCAGTGGCGGTGTGCGAGTGGTAGATGACCACGGGTTCCTCGTCGCGGTCGTCCATGTCCCGCCAGACGCGCAACTGCTCCATCGAGTCGAACTCGTAGAAGGTCATCGACCGCGCGGCATTGTCCATCGGGATGTGCCGGGTCGGGGTGTCGCTGCCGACGGCACCGGCGACGACGCCGCACGCCTCGTCGGGGTGGTCCCGGCGCGCGTGGGCGACGATCGCGTCGATGATCGACCGGTCGATGCTCAGCACGTCCACCAGCCTAACGCCTGCCGGACAGCGCCTGAAGTGGTGCCGGTCACGCCTAGTCGATCAAGGCGTTGAGCAGCGACTCCTGCAGATAACCGAGGTACGCGTAGACCGACAGCTGGAACACCCGACTGGAACCCGGATCCTCGGTGACCGCGTCGTCCAACTCCTCGCCGAGGTCCGTGCCGTCCTTGATCTCCAGCCGGACACCCATCGCGAGCCGGGCGTCGTTCAACGCCCGCAGCCACGCCTCGGCCGCCTCCGCGTCCAGCCGCACCTCGCCACCGGCGTCGTCGGGCAGCGCGGCCAGGATCGCACCCGCCTGATCGATCTTGGCAGTCTTCAGGTCACCCTCGGTGTAGCGGCGGAACTCGGCCGAGTCGGCCGCGTCCTTCGGGTAGACGGCGGGAAAGAGCCGACCGACCACCGGATCGGTGTGGTCGAAGCCATCGGTCAACAGGCCGACCACCTCGTTGGCCACCTTGCGCAGCACCCGCACCTCGTCGACGGCGAAGGTGGCGACGTAACGGCCGGCCTGGCGACGGAACATGCTCACGAGCGATCCACCGTCGCCCACAGGCCGTACGCGTGCAGCTGCGACGCGTCGTGCTCCATCCGCTCCCGGGCACCCGTGGAGACCACGGCCCGGCCCTTGTGGTGCACGTCCAGCATGAGCTGCTCGGCCCTCTCCCGGCTGTAGCCGAAGAGCTTCTGGAAGACCCAGGTCACGTACGTCATCAGGTTGACCGGGTCGTCCCACACGATCGTCACCCATTGCCGGTCAGCCGCCGGCACGTCGTCAGTGTCCGGCGTCTCGACCGGTGCAACCTGTGGAGCCGCCATGCCCCCCATCGTGCCACCGGTTTCCCGGAACCGAGGAACCGGAACGCCGGGCGAGCGAGGATCGCCCACTCCGGCCGCGCCCGAGCCGCCCCGGACGTCGTCCGACGCGAGGGGCGATGCGAGCCCGGAGGGGGAGGCGACCACGCCGTCAGGCGAGCAGGATGCCGTGGTCGACTGCATCGGAGAGCACCGCGCCCAGCGAGAGGCGGATCACCTCGAACCGCCGGGACACCTCCCGGGACAACCCCAGCTCGACCTCCCGCAACGCCCGCTGCGACCAGGCCCGCGCGGCGTTGTGGTCGTCGTTGCCGGGCGTACGCCACTGCTGCCAGCAGCCACCGGAGAGCGCTACCGCGACCGGCGGGAGCACCTCGTCGCGGGACGCCGTCGGATAGCTGGCGAGCGCGTCGATCGCGTCCGTGCCGGTCAGGTTGGCAACCCCGGCCGTGCTGGTGATCAGGAGCACCCGGTCCAGATCGCGGCCGTTGCGGTGATCGGCGAGGCCGTACTGGATGGCGGTGGCGATCCGGCGGCGTACGCCCTCGGCCGGTGGCGCGCCGAGCACCCGGGCCGTCGCGTCCGCCACGATGCCCCGCACCGCGTGGTCGCACTGCGCGGTGGCCAACAGCGACAGCGCGGCCATCTCCCGGTCCAGGAGATCGGGCAGGCCGGCGCAGCCGACCCCGAAGACGATCTCCTGAACCGCCCGTAGGTGGATGTTGGCCAACTCCAGTGCGAGGTGCTGACGGATCCGCTGCGAGCAGGAGCGGGTCTGCCGGTCGAGCCGCTCGGACCAGTCTCCCGGGTCGGCCACGACGGCCACCCGGTCGTGCTGGCCGGGCAGCACCGGCGGATCGGCGCTCGTGCGGTGCAACCCTTCGTCCGCCGACCAGCCCACCAGCGCCCGGCGCAGGTCGGCCGCGGAGTTGGCGTCCTCGACCGGGAACCAGCGCGCGCCGGCCAACGCCGGCACGGCGGCCAGCAGCGCCGCCCGGTGCGCCGCCACGGTCACCTCGACCGGGGTCACCTCGCCCGGCCGTCCACCGGCGGGCGGGACGGACGCCCCCGCGTCCTCCGTCGTCGCCGCGCCGTCGGCCGCGGGACCCCAACCCGCCGAGCCCGGAGTGACCGCGAAGGTGACCTCGACCGCTGCCGGGGCGACCTCGGCGAGCAGGTTCAGCTCGGCGGCGGTGAACGCCTGGTCCGCCGCGATCACGAAGAGCAGCGCGCCGGCCCGGCCGACCGCGTCCAGCAGCACCCGGGCGCCGGCGACACCGAGCGCGCCCGTGTCGGGTGTGTCGATCAGCGTGAAGTGCCGCAACAGGGGCTCCGACACGCTCAACTCGACCCGTCGGGGCGGACGGGCCAGCGCCGGGCCGGCGGCGTCCCGGTCCGCTCCGTACGAGTAGGGCTGCCGGTAGCCGGGCACGAACGCGGCCCGGGTCGGCACCTTGGCGTGCCGGACCACCAACCAACTGCCCGCCGGGACGGTGAGCATCAGCGGGTCGAGCCCGAGCAGGGAGGCGAGCACGGTACGCCGCTCGGCGCCGGCCGGGCCGACGGCGATCACACCGAGCGGCTCACTGGGAGCGGGGCCGGTCACGCCGATGGGGGTGGGCAGGGGGCCGCAGCTGGGTAGATCGGTGTGGCCGGTCATGTCGTCGGACGAGTCGACCGAGGGGAGAGGGCCCTGCTTCATCGGGTGGCCTCCCATGGCAGGTGACCGGGGAACCCGGTCGCGTGGAAATTCCGGTGACGGTACCCGGATGCCGGAAGAGTACGTGTGCCCTGGTCACCGGGCGGAACACTTCGGATACTCACCGGTAATTGCGAGATTACTCAACTTCGGTGCGTGACGGTACGGGCGCGGACCGGACTCGATGGATATGCTGCGCGAATGAGTCGCTGGAAGTTCGTCGGCCGCACCGACGAGCTCAACCGCCTACTGGCGGCGGTGACCGGCGAGGCCGGGCGTGGGCTCTTCTTCAGCGGCAGCGCCGGCATCGGCAAGAGCCGGCTGCTGCGCGAGGGCATGGCCACGCTGCCCACCGACCGGTACGCGATCTGGTCCATCGCGGCGAGTGCCACCACCGCCGCGCTGCCGTTCGGCGGGCTGGTGCAGGTCCTCCCCGCCGAGCAGCCGCAGGGCCTCTCCCCCGCCGGCATCCTGCGGTGGGCACTGGACGTGCTGCAACAGCAGGCCGCCGGCCGACGGATCGTCCTCGCCATCGACGACGCGCACCTGCTCGACCCGCCGTCCGCGGCACTGGTGCACCTGGTCGCCCGCGCGGAGAACGCCACCGTGGTCGGCACCCTGCGCGACGGCGAGCAGATCCCCCTGCCAATCCGTGCACTGTGGACCGACGACCTGGTCGAGCACGTCGAGCTGACCCCGATGCCGCCGGCGGAGACCGCCGGCCTGCTGGCGGAGATCCTGGGCGGTCCGGTCGACGCCGGCTCCGCCGACCGGCTCGGCCGCCTCTCGGCCGGCAACCCGCTGCTGCTGCGCGAGCTGGTGCACGCCGCCAACGGCAGCGAGGAGCTCAAGCGCACGTACGGGATCTGGAAATGGACCGGGCGGCTGGAGCTGGCACCCAACCTGACCGACCTGATCGACACCCGGGTCGGGCAGCTCACCGACGGCGTCCGCGCCGTCGGTGAACTGGTCGCCTTCGGCGAGCCGCTCGGCCTGCACCTGCTCAACCAGGCCGCCGAGCAGGCGGACGTGGAGATGGCCGAGGAACGCGGCCTGATCACCGTGGTGCAGCACGACCGGCGCACCAACGTCCGGCTGGCCCATCCGCTCTACGGCGAGGTGCTGCGGCGGCGCTGCCCGGTCAGCCGCACCCGCCGACTCCAGGCCCGCCTCGCGGAGTTGCTGGAGCAGGTCGGCAAGCGCCGCCGCGACGACCTCCTGCGGGTGGCCGTCTGGCGCCTGGACTCGGGCACCGCACAGGACCCGGCCCTGCTGGTGGACGCCGCGGTGCAGGCGTTCACCCGCTACGACGTGCCGCTGGCGACCCGGCTGGCCCGCGCCGCGCTGAACGCCGACGGCGGCTCCGACGCGGCCGAGCTGCTGGCCACCATCCTGATGTTCGCCGACCGTCCGGAGGAGGCCATCGACGTCCTCGACGCGGTGACCCCGGAGCCGGGCGACGACCGGCGGCTCTGCCGCTGGCTGACGGTCCGGGGGATGGTCAGCTACTGGGGGCTGAGCCAGGAATCCACGGTGGAGGACATCGCGAGTCGTGCCGAGCAGCTCAGCGACTCGGCCGACCGGGCCCGGGTGCACGCGTTCGAGGCGATCATGCGTCTGCACCGGCTCGACACGACCGCCGCCGTACGCCTCAGCCAGCGGGTACTGGACCGGCCGGCGGCCGGCGTGGCCGCCCGCGAGCTGGCCCGCTCCACCATCGCGTACGTCCAGGCCGCGCAGGGCCAACTGACCCGCAGCGGCGCCGCCATCGCGCAGGTGCACTCCGCCGCGGCCAGTTGGCGCACCGACATGCCGTACCTGCAACTGGCCCTGGAGCTGGCCCGGGGCACCCGGCTCATGCTCACCGGCGACCTGGCCGGGATCGACGCGATCGTGGCCGACGAGTTCGCCGACCTCGCGGGCGCCGGCGACTTCCGGCTCGGCACCGGCTACCTGGCCATCCTCCAGGCGTACGCGGCCCGCCTGCGCGGGCAGAGCGACGCGGCGATGCGGACGTCGTTGGGCGCCTGCGCGGTGCTGGCCACCAGCCGGGTCTACGCCGGACTGGCGCAGGCCGAGCGGGCCCAGTCGGCGGCGCTGCGCGGGGACGCGGCGCAGGCCGCCGCCGCGATGGCCGAGGCGGACCGCACCCACGCGCCGGGCATGGCGGTGCTCTACCCGTGGCTGGAGCAGGCCCGCGGCGCGACGCTCGCCGTGTCCGGCGACCTGCCCGGTGCGGTCAAGCACCTCGGCGACCTGGTGGACCGGCTGCGCGCGGACGACTTCTCCGGGCACGAGGTGCACGTCCTGCACGATCTGGTGCGGCTCGACCAGGCGAGCATGCCGGTCGGACCCACCTGCTCCGACGGCGGCCGGCGTACGGTCGCGCAGCGGCTCGCCGAGTTGTCCGAACGGGTCGACGGGGTGCTGCCGCCACTGCTGGCCCGGCACGCCCGGGCCGCGGCGACCGACTCCGCCACGGATCTGCTGGCGGTCGCCGACGACTACGCCGCACTCGAGTTGACCGTGTACGCCGCCGAGGCCACCGCCCAGGCCGTGCAGCGGCTGCGCCGGCAGCACTCGACCGCGGCGAACGACGCCCGGGAGCGCCTGGCGGGTCTGCTCGGCCGCTGCGACCTGGTCCGTACGCCGGCGCTGTACGCCGGGGTGCCGGTGCTCACCGACCGGGAGTGGGAGGTGGCCCGCCTCGCCGCGCACGGCGCACCCAGCCGGGCCATCGCCGAGCGGCTCTACCTCTCGGCACGCACGGTGGAAAACCACCTCCAGCGGATCTACACCAAGTTGGGCGTGACCGGCCGGGCCGAGCTGTGGGCGGCGCTGCGGTCGATCCCGGGCCACGAGGGCGGCGCGGCGGGCTGAACCTTAGGCTGGGGCGGTGAGCACCCTCCGCCCCGCGCTGCTGACCGACCACTACGAGCTGACCATGGTCAGCGCGGCACTGAAGGACGGCACCGCCGACCGCCGCTGCGTCTTCGAGGTCTTCACCCGTCGACTGCCGTCCGGCCGCCGCTACGGCGTGGTCGCCGGCACGGCCCGGCTGATCGAGCTGATCCGTGACTTCCGGTTCGACGAGGCGGAGATCGACTTCCTGCGCCGGACCGGGGTGGTCGACGAGACGGCGGCGGCCTGGCTCGCCGACTACCGCTTCACCGGCGACATCGACGGGTACGCCGAGGGTGAGCTGTTCTTCCCCGGCTCGCCGATCCTCACCGTCTCCGGCGGCTTCGCCGAGTGCGTGGTGCTGGAGACGCTGGCGCTGTCGGTGCTCAACCACGACAGCGCGGTGGCGGCCGCGGCAGCCCGGATGGTGACCGCGGCGCGTGGTCGGGCGCTGATCGAGATGGGGTCGCGTCGGGCGCACGAGGAGTCCGCGGTGGCCGCGGCGCGGGCCGCGTACCTGGCCGGGTTCCGGTTCACCTCCAACCTCGCCGCGGGCGCGCGCTACGGCATCCCCACGGCGGGTACGGCGGCGCACGCGTTCACGCTGCTGCACGACGACGAGCGGGCCGCCTTCGCGTCGCAGGTGGCCACGCTGGGCAAGGACACCACGCTGCTGGTCGACACGTACGACATCAGCCAGGGCATCCGCAACGCGATCGCGGTGGCCGGGCCGGAGCTGCGGGCGGTCCGCATCGACTCGGGTGACCTGGCGGTCATCGCCCAGCAGTCCCGGGAGTTGCTGGACTCGCTGGGCGCCACCGAGACCAAGATCATCGTCTCGGGTGACCTCGACGAGTACTCGATCGCCGCGCTGGCCGCCGAACCGGTCGACATGTACGGCGCCGGTACGGCCGTCGTCACCGGCTCCGGGGCACCGACAGCCGGGCTGGTCTACAAGCTCGTCGAGGTCGACGGCCGGCCCGTGGTGAAGCGGTCCGAACACAAGGCGACCATCGGCGGCCGGAAGGTGGCCGTCCGCCGGCACAAGCCGACCGGCACCGCCACCGACGAGATCATCGTTCCGCAGGGCGTGCCGGACCGGCAGCCCAACGACCGGATGCTCCAGCGCTCGTACGTGGTCGACGGCGAGCCGATGGCCCTGCCGACCCTCGACCAGTCACGGGAGCACCTGCGGGAGTGCCTGATCTCCATCCCGTGGGAGGGGTTGAAGCTCTCCGCCGGCGACCCGGCCGTGCCGGTCACCGTCGTACCTGCCAGCTGAGCCGACCGCCGGCCCGACCTGAGAGGGAGACCCGATGGCCAACGCGCTGATCATCGTGGACGTGCAGAACGACTTCTGCGAGGGCGGCTCACTGGCCGTCGCGGGCGGCGCCGGGGTGGCCGCCGGCATCTCCCGTCTGCTCGCCGCCGAGCCGGACCGGTGGGCGCACGTGGTCGCCACCAAGGACTATCACGTCGACCCGGGCGCGCACTTCGGCGATCCGCCGGACTTCGTGGAGTCCTGGCCCCGGCACTGCGTGGTCGGCACCACCGGGTCGGAGTTCCACCCCGACCTGGACACCGGCCGGGTCGAGGCGATCTTTCACAAGGGCGAGCACGCGGCGGCGTACTCCGGGTTCGAGGGGCACGCCGACGACGGCGAGTGCCTGGCCGACTGGCTGCGCCGCCACGACGTGGACCGGGTCGACCTGGTCGGCATCGCGACCGACCACTGCGTCCGGGCGACCGCGCTGGACGCCGCCCGGGAGGGCTTCGCGACCACCGTGCTGCTCGAGCTGACCGCCGCCGTCGCCCCGGAGACCACCGACGTGGCCCTGCGGGCGATGGAGGGCGCGGGGGTGACGATGCACGGGGATCCTGTGATCAGGGCCGCATGAGGCGGTAATTCGTTGGTCATCGGGCCGTCGCCGGTCGAAGATGTCGCCGGAGGTACGGACCGACGTGAACATGAAGCCTTACCGGACAGCGCTCGCCCTGCCCGGCCTGCGGTCGCTGCTGCTGGTCGCCGTCCTCGCCCGCATCCCGCTCACCGCGACCGGGGTGACGCTGACCTTCCACGTGGTGCTCGACCTCGACCGCGGCTACGGCGCGGCGGGTCTGGTCGGCGCGGCCATCACGGTGGGCGCGGCGATCGGTGGTCCGCTGCTCGGTCGCCTGGTGGACCGGCGTGGTCTGCGGCCGGTCCTGGTGCTCACCGGGATCGCCGAGGCGGTGTTCTGGTCCACTGCGCCCGCACTGCCGTACGCCCTGCTGCTGCCGGCCGCCTTCGTGGCCGGCTCGTTGGCCCTGCCGATCTTCACGGTGGTCCGCCAGTCGATCGCCGCGCTGGTCCCGGAGGACCAGCGACGGCCGGCGTACGCGTTGGACTCGATGTCGGTCGAGCTGTCCTTCATGATCGGCCCGGCGCTGGCCGTGGCCCTGGTCACCGCGATCTCCGCTCAGACCACCATGTATCTGGTCGGCGGCGGCATCGTCGCCGCCGGAATCGCGCTGTGGCTGGTCAATCCCCCGATCCGGGAGGCTGCCGAGACCCCCGGGCCGCAGCGTCGGGTGCCCCGCCGCGAGTGGCTGACGCCCCGGCTGTTCGCCGTGCTGGCGCTCAGCACCGCCGCCACCCTGGTGCTCGGCGGCACCGACGTCGCGGTGGTCGCCGTACTGCGGGCCAGTGGTGAGGTCAGCTGGACCGGCGCGGTGCTGGCCATCTGGGCGGTCGCGTCGCTGGTCGGCGGCTTCGCCTACGGGGCTGTGCACCGCTCGTTCTCCCCGCTGGCGCTGACCGCGGCGCTCGCCCTGTGCACCATCCCGGTCGGGCTGGGCGGCGCGCACTGGTGGCTGCTCTGCCTGGCTCTGCTCCCGGCCGGGGCGCTCTGCGCGCCGACCATCGCGGCCTCCTCCGACGCCGTCAGCCGGCTCGTCCCGGCCGAGGTACGCGGTGAGGCGATGGGCCTACACGGCTCCGCGGTCACCGTCGGCATCGCGGTCGGCGCTCCACTCGCCGGCGCGGTGATCGACGCCAGCGCGCCGCTGTGGGGTTTCGTGGTGACCGGTGCGCTCGGCGCGCTGGTCACCCTCGTGGTGCTGCCGATCGAGCTCCGTCGCCGCCGCAACGACGCCGATCTGCCCGCGCCCGTCGAGGCGGACCTGGCCACGGCAACCCGCTGAGGGTGCGGTAAGCCGCACACCGGAATGCGGCACGCCGTTGGCGCCCCGACCGCAGCGAACCGACCGACGCGGCGCCGCCCCAGCGGTGGAGTGCCGGCCCAGGTGCGGATCGGCACCGGCACCGTCGTCGACCTCGGCGGCGTCGGCGGCGGCGTCGTCGACGGCGGCAGCGGCAGCGGCAGCGGCGGCAGCGGCATCGGCGGCGGTGGTGGCGGTGGTGGCGGTGGCGGCGGTGGCAGCGGCGGTGGCGGCTCGCACGCGATGAACCTGATGCCTGTGAGTCATATTGATGACTCACAGGCATCAGGTATATCGCTGGTCGGTGCCCCATAACCCGGGATATCGCGAGGCCGCGTGGCCGGGCCGCCCTCCAAAGCCAGGCCGCGAGGCCGGGCCGCCCCCCAAAGCCAGGCCGCCAGCGAGGCCGGGCCGCGAGGCCGAAGTCAGGCCGAAGACAGGCAGGCCGAGGACAGGCAGGCCGAACAGGCAGGCCGAGGACGGGCGGGCCGGACATGGCGACGGGCGCCGCTCCCGGTGGTCCCGGGGGCGGCGCCCGTTGTACGGCTCAGCCGGTGCGTCAGTGCCGGTCGACGTCGCTGGCGGTGTCCTCGTTGTAGCTGGCCCCACCGTCCGACTCGCTGGTGAGCGGCTTGGCGCCACCCTCCGGCGGGCCGGCCACGCTCTGGCCGGCGGCCAGCTCGGGGAACTTCGCGTCGAACGCCGGCCGCTCGGAGCGGATCCGGGGCATCCGGTCGAAGTTGCGCAGCGGCGGCGGGCTGCTGGTCGCCCACTCCAGCGAGTTGCCGTGACCCCAGGGGTCGTTCACCTCGACCACGGGGCCGGTCTTGTACGACTTCCAGCAGTTGTAGATGAACGGCAGCGTGGAGATACCGGTGATGAACGCGCCGATCGTGGAGATCGTGTTCAGCGTGGTGAAGCCGTCGCTGGGCAGGTAGTCGGCGTACCGGCGGGGCATGCCCTCGTTGCCCAGCCAGTGCTGCACCAGGAACGTGGTGTGGAAGCCGATCATGGTGAGCCAGAAGTGCACCTTGCCCAGGCGCTCGTCGAGCATCCGGCCGAACATCTTCGGGAACCAGAAGTAGATGCCGGCGAACACGGCGAACACGATCGTGCCGAAGAGCACGTAGTGGAAGTGCGCCACCACGAAGTACGAGTCCGACACGTGGAAGTCGATCGGCGGGCTGGCCAGCAGCACACCGGTGAGACCACCGAAGAGGAAGGTGACCAGGAAGCCGACCGCCCAGAGCATGGGCGTCTCGAAGCTGATCTGGCCCCGCCACATGGTGCCGATCCAGTTGAAGAACTTCATACCGGTCGGCACGGCGATCAGGTAGCTCAGGAAGCTGAAGAACGGCAGCAGCACCTGGCCGGTGGCGAACATGTGGTGCGCCCAGACGCTCATGGAGAGCGCGGCGATCGCGACGGTCGCGGCGACCAGACCCTTGTAGCCGAAGATCGGCTTGCGGGAGAAGACCGGGATGACCTCGCTGATGATGCCGAAGAACGGCAGCGCGACGATGTACACCTCGGGGTGCCCGAAGAACCAGAACAGGTGCTGCCAGAGCATCGGCCCACCGGTCGCGGGGTCGTACACGTGCGCGCCGAGGATGCGGTCCGCGGCGAGCGCGAACAGCGCGGCGGCCAGCAGCGGGAAGACCAGGATCACCAGCAGGCTGGTGACCAGGATGTTCCACGTGAAGATCGGCATCCGGAACATGGTCATGCCGGGCGCGCGCAGCGTGAGCACCGTGGTGATCATGTTCACCGCCCCGAGGATGGTGCCCAGACCGGAGATGGCCAGACCCATGATCCACATGTTGGCGCCGACGCCGGGCGAGTGCTCGACGCTGCTCAGCGGCGCGTACGCGAACCAGCCGAAGTCAGCGGCGCCACCCGGGGTGATGAAACCGGCGGTCGCCATCGTGCCGCCGAACAGGTACAGCCAGTAGGCGAAGCTGTTCAGTCGGGGGAAGGAGACGTCGGGCGCGCCGATCTGAATCGGCACGATGTAGTTCGCGAAGGCGAACACGATCGGCGTCGCGAAGAACAGCAACATGATCGTGCCGTGCATCGTGAAGAGCTGGTTGTACTGCTCGGGCGACAGGAACTGCAGCCCGGGTCGGGCCAGCTCAGCCCGCATGACCAGGGCCATCAGGCCACCGATCATGAAGAACACGAACGCGGTGACCATGTACATGATCCCGATTTGCTTCGCGTCCGTGGTACGCAGCAGCCGCGCGATGGCCGACCCCTTGACCGGCTCCCGGACCGGCCAGGGCCGGGTCACGACCGGCTTGGGTGCGACGGTGGTCACGAGTGGCCTCCGGTTCTCGGTTGTCCCGCTCGGCACACGCTGGTTATCGGCGGGCCGTCATCCGCAAGGAGGATAGTCCCCGGCAGGTCGCAGCGCCGCGTGGGGTGGCGTGACACGATCTACTACGGGCCTACAGCGGGCCGAGCAGCAGCCGGTAGTGCTCCCCGAAGATCCGGCCGCCGCGCCCGCGCAGCAACGGGTCGCGCAGCGCCGGCGGCACGTCCCTGGTCCGGTTGCGGTCGCGGGTCCGGTCGGCCACCCATCGGGTACGCGGACGGCGACGACTCTCGTACGCCACCAGGGCCGCGTCCACGCTGGTGGCGGCGCGCAGCGACTCGGCCAGCACCACGGCGTCCTCCAGCGCCATCGCCGCGCCCTGGGACAGCGTGGGCGCGGTGGCGTGCGCGGCGTCGCCGATGAGCAGCACCCTCCCCCGATGCCAGCGGCCCAGTTCCACCTCGTCGGTGATCCCGACGTGCACCGCGTCGAGCCCCGCCAGCACCTCGGGCACCGGGCCCCGGTAGTTGGCGAAGAGTTCACGCAGCCGGGCGAGGGGGTCGGTGGGCGCCTCAGTGCCGGCCTCGTCGGCGTAGCAGTGCAGCCGGCCGCCGCCGATCGGCACCATGAGGAACCCGGAGCGCTGCCCGAGCAGCGCGGTCCACTCAGTGACCGGCGGGCCGTCGCGCAGCACGGCCCGGTAGACCACCTGCCCGACCGGCCGGGGTGGCCCGCCGAGCGCGGCCAGGGCACGGACCGAGGAGCGCGGACCGTCGGCGCCGATGACCAGGTCGTACTCACCGGTGGTGCCGTCGGTGAAGGTGACGCCGACGGCGCCCGGCAGCAGGTCCAGGGTGCGGACCTCGGCGCCGTGGCGGACGGCGCCGCCGGCGCCGCTGAGCAGCACGCGGTGCAGGTCGGCCCGGGGCAGCGCCCGGCACTCGCCGACGTCGGCCCACAGGGCGTCGAGGTCGACCTCGCAGAGCGGCGCGCCGGCGGCGTCGAAGAACCGTTGCCGGCGGATCACCTGCCCGAGCGGGCGGACCGGATCGTGCAGGTCCAGCCGGTGCAGCGCGCGGGCGGCGTTGCCCGGCAGGTAGAGGCCGGCCTCGGTGGACTCCCCCGGTGGCAGCTTGTCGGTGACGTCCGGCCGGAAGCCCGCCAGGTGCAGGGCCCGGGCGACGGCCAGGCCGGCGATGCCCGCGCCGACGACGAGAATGCGCAGGGGGGAGCCACCCATGGTGGTGTACGCCTCCGGAGGGGGAGCGGCACGCGTTGGAGGCAACACGCTACTCGGAGCAATCGGTGCACACCAGGGTCGATCGGCCCGCCCGGCGACGCTCGCCGGCGGCTCGCGTCGCTTAGCTGGCCGTACGGCGAGAGCCGTCCGGAGGGGCCGTGGGAATCGTCACAATTCACCAGTTTGACGCGTACGGTTGCGCAGCAGTTTCAGGCATGTAAATGTGTCGTTGAGCGTGGGAGCGCTCCCGCATCTGCCCCGAACCCATGCCCCGACCCGTCCGGCGCTCGGGCACGCGCCGCAGTCAAGGAGTGTCATGAAACGTAAGATTCGGGCCCTGGCCGCCGCCGGGCTGCTGGTCGCCAGCTCGCTGGTCGCCGTCGCCCTCGGCGGCAACGCCTCCGCCGACACCCAGATCTGCGAACAGTACGGCTCGGCCGTGATCCAGGGCCGGTACGTCGTGCAGAACAACCGCTGGGGCACCACGGCCCAGCAGTGCATCAACGTCACCAGCAACGGCTTCGAGATCACCACCCTGAACGGCAGCAGCCCGACCAACGGCGCACCCACCGCGTACCCCTCGGTGTTCTTCGGTTGTCACTACACCAACTGCTCCCCCGGCACGAACCTGCCGATCCAGGTGTCCCAGATCAGCAGCGCCACCAGCAGCATCAGCTACCGGTACGTCAGCGGCGCCACCTACAACGCGTCGTACGACATCTGGCTGGACCCGTCACCCAAGCGGGACGGGGTGAACCAGATGGAGATCATGATCTGGCTCAACCGGCAGGGCCCGATCCAGCCCATCGGCTCGGTCGTCGGCACCACCAACCTGGCCGGCCGGACGTGGGAGGTCTGGCGGGGCAGCAACGGCTCCAACAATGTCATCTCCTACGTCGCGCCGTCGGCGATCTCCAGCCTGAACTTCAGCGTGCTGGACTTCATCAACGACGTCCGCAACCGGGGCGCGATCACCAACTCGTGGTACCTGACCAGCATCCAGGCCGGCTTCGAGCCCTGGCAGGGTGGCGTCGGCCTCGCGGTGACGTCGTTCTCGGCCACCGTCAACGGTGGCGGCAACCCGACCACGCCGCCGCCGACCACGCCGCCGCCGGGCGGTGGCGCTAGCTGCGCGGTGAAGTACACGGCGAACTCGTGGAACAACGGCTTCACCGCCGACGTGCAGATCACCAACACCGGCTCCAGCGCGATCAACGGGTGGACGATGACCTACAGCCTGCCCGGCGGGCAGGCGGTCACCAACGCGTGGAACGCCACGGTGAGCCAGAGCGGCTCCGGGGTGACCGCCCGAAACGTGGGTCACAACGGGTCCATCGCACCCGGCGGCACGACCAGCTTCGGCTACCAGGGCACGCTGAGCGGGTCGTACTCGTCCCCGACCAGCTTCACGCTGAACGGGGCAACCTGCTCCCGCACCTGAGCTGTCGTGGGGGCGTGACCATTCGGTCGCGCCCCCACCACTCAGGAGGTCCACTCGGGTTCCTTGAAGTCGGGGCATCCCCGCGATGGGGATACCCCGAGTTCAGGGAACCCAAGTCGATCAAGCCGGGACGGGCGCCGTCGGGGGTCAGACGCGGGTGAGGCGTACGGCGTCGGCGATGACCAGGCCCGACGCGTTGCTCCAGCGGCTCACCGCGACCCGGTTGGCGTCCCCGGCCGGCAGGGTGAAGGTGCCGAGGACGCGCCACTGCCCGCCGGTCACCCGCTGGTCCACGTACACCGTCTTGTTGCCCGTGGTGGTGGCGACGATGTACGGGGTGGCGCTGTTGTAGCCGCTGTTCGTCGGCCACCACGCCTCGACGCGGTAGTTGCCGGTCGCCGGGACGTTGAACCGATACCAGGCGGGGTCGCTCGCGGCGATCGGGTCGGCGTACCGGTAGTCGGCGCCGTAGCGCTGGCTGGAGAACGTCGACACGCCCCAGTTGGCGCTGGCGGTGAACCGTCCGGAGGTGGTGTTGTCGACCGTGGACGACCACGCGGTGCCGCCGCCGGCCATCTTCGCCGCGACGTCGGCGCGCATCACGTTCAGATCGATGAAGGACGGGTCGATCTTGCCGGTGGTGCTGGTCTCCCGGTGGCCCCGGGCGTAGCTGCTGTCCCGGCCGAGCCGGGTGAGCACGGCGGCGGTGGCGGCGATCGACGCGTTGTACTGCGCGGCGGTCATCTCCTGGTTGACGCCGTTGTAGTCGATCTCCCACCCGATCATGAGGGTGTTGCCGTCCCCGGAGGGGATCGGTCCGCTGCCGCCGCTGACTCCGGCGTGGTTGCAGCGGCCGGCGGAGATGACGTGGAAGACGCCGTTGTAGTCGACGAGCGCCTGGCAGAGCGGGCCGGGCAGGTCGGAGCGGCCGTTGATGCAGATGCCGAGCGCCGGGTGCGGGTTGCTGGCGCTGGAGGTCGAGGCGGTGTGGTGCCAGAGCACCCCGATCGGGTCGAAGGAGCCGGGGCGCATCCGGTTGAGCCAGTCCCCCTCGACCACGACCTGGACGCCGGCGGCGCGCAGCACGTCCACGAGCCATCCAATCGTGGCCATCAGGACTCCCCGAGCAGGTCGGCCAGGCACTCGGCCTTCGGGGCGGCGTTCGCCGGGGTGGGTCGGACGACGGTGGTCAGCGCGGCGGCCACCAGGGCAGGGATGGCGAGCACCCCGCGGCGGCGCAGACGGATGTGTGGTGACCGGGCCATGGCGATCCTCCAGCTACGGCGGGTTCACGTATCGACGTACGTGATGACGGGCAGGCTATACCGTCACGAGCGTCGATGTCGATACCCTTCACTGTCGAGACACAAGCTGAAGGAAACCGCCGGGTCAGACCTCGCCGAGCGCGTCGATGTCGCGCATCTCCTCCGCCGTCAGCGAGAAGTGGAAGACGTCGAAGTTGGCGGTGATCCGCTCCGGGGTCACCGACTTCGGGATCACCACGATCTCGTGGTCGATGTGCCAGCGCAGCACCACCTGCGCCGGGGACACGCCGTGCGCGCCGGCGATCCGGGTCAGCACCGGATCGCTCAGGTCGCTGGTCTTGAACGGGCTGTACCCCTCCAGCACCACGCCCCGATCCCGGTGTTCGGCGTGCCGCTGCCGGTCGTACAGCGACGGGCTCCACCGGATCTGGTTGACCGCCGGGTTCTCCTCGGTCGACTGGATCAGCTCGTCGATCTCCGGGGTGCTGTAGTTGCTCACCCCGACCGCCCGGGTCAGGTTCTCGTCCCGGGCGGCCAGCAGCTCCCGCCACATCGGGATGCTGTCCGTGGCGGACGGCGGCCAGTGGATCAGCCAGAGGTCCACCTGGTCGACGCCGAGCGCCTCCAGGCTGGCCTCCAACGTCTGGCGCTCGCGGCCCACCCGGTCCGGCGGGAGCTTCGTGGTGATGAAGACGTCCTCGCGGCGCAGCCCGCTCTCCCGCACCGCCCGGCCGACCTCTCGCTCGTTGCCATACATGGTGGCGGTGTCGAGGTGCCGGTAGCCGGTGTCGAGCGCGGCCAGTACGGCGTCGTAGCCGGCCTGGCCGGTGGCCTGCCAGGTGCCGAAGCCGAGCAGGGGCATCCGCACCTCACCGGGGAGCAGGACGCTGGGCTGGTCGGAGATGTCCATGACGTCCGTTGTACCCCGCCGCACCCCCGGCCGCCGAGCGAACCGGACACTCCGGCCTCCAGCGGTACGGTTTGCCGGAGCATGCGGATGTGACCGACCGGCCGGAGGCGGCCGGGTTCCGGCCGGCGCGG
Source organism: Micromonospora sp. WMMD710 (assembly GCF_029626045.1). Lineage (NCBI taxonomy): Bacteria > Bacillati > Actinomycetota > Actinomycetes > Micromonosporales > Micromonosporaceae > Micromonospora > Micromonospora sp. WMMD710. The sequence goes on from NZ_JARUBD010000001.1 coordinate 3,937,706, forward strand.
CGTTCCTGATCGTCGACCTGCTCTGGCTGGAGGGCGTGAGCAGCGTCGACGTGCCGTACGCGCAACGCCGTGAGCTGCTCGATGGGCTGGCGTTGACCGGTACGCACTGGCAGACTCCGCCGTGGTTTCCCGGTGCCGGCGACGAGGCTCTGCGCACCGGGCGGGAGCAGGGGCTGCCCGGTGTGGTCGCCAAGCGACTGGACTCGGTCTACGAGCCGGGCCGGCGCAGCCGACGGTGGTTGAGCATCGACGCGGTCTGACGGCGAGGAGCGACGTGTACCTGACCCATCTGGACTGCCCGCGCTGCGGCAAGGAGTACGCCGCCGACGAGTTGCACAACCTCTGCGGGTGCGGCTCGCCGCTGCTGGCCCGCTACGACCTGCCGGAGGTGGCGAAGGCGGTCGCCCCGGAGCGCTTCGGACTGCGTCCGGCCGACCTGTGGCGCTACCGGGAGCTGCTGCCGGTCGCCGACCCGCGGCACGTGACCACGCTGGGCGAGGGTTGGACGCCGCTGCTGCGCGCCCCGGCGTACGGCGCCGAGATCGGCATCGCCGACCTGATGGTCAAGGACGAGGGGTTGATCCCGACCGGCTCGTTCAAGGCACGCGGCGCGGCGGTCGGGGTGAGCCGGGCCCGTGAGCTGGGCGTCGAGCGGATCGCGATGCCCACCAACGGCAACGCCGGGTCGGCCTGGGCGACGTACGCGGCACGCGCCGGAATGGGCGCGACCATCGTCATGCCGCTGGAGGCGCCGAGCATCTGCCGGCGCGAGTGCGTGGCCGCCGGGGCCGACCTGCGTCTGGTCGACGGGCTGATCAGCGACGCCGGCCGGCGGGTGGCCGAGCTGATCGCGGAGTCCGGCGGGGCGATCTTCGACGCCGGCACGCTGCGCGAGCCCTACCGGCTGGAGGGCAAGAAGACGATGGGGTACGAGATCGTCGAGCAGCTCGGCTGGCAGGTGCCCGACGTGATCATCTACCCGACCGGCGGCGGCGTCGGCCTGATCGGCATCCACAAGGCGCTGCACGAGCTGCGTGAGCTGGGCTGGGTCGGCGACAAGCTGCCCCGGTTGGTGGCGGTGCAGTCGACCGGCTGCGCGCCGATCGTGCGGGCGTTCGCCGCCGGGGAGGACCGGGCACAGCCGTGGGTGGACGCACACACCGTGGCGTTCGGCATCACCGTGCCGGCGCCGCTGGGCGACGAGCTGATCCTGGCCGCGCTGCGGGAGTCCTCCGGCACGGCGGTCGCCGTCGACGACGCGGACATCCTGGCCGACCTGCGGGACTTCGCCGCCCGGGAAGGGCTGCTGCTCTGCCCGGAGGGTGCGGCCTGCCTGACCGCGGCACGGCAGCTGCGTGCCGGGGGCTGGATCCGGGCCGGTGAACGGGTGGTGGTGCTCAACACCGGCGCCGGGCTGAAGTATCCGGACACGGTCGACGTGTCCGGCGTACCCCTGATGGTGTGAGGAGTCGGCACCCCGCGGACCGGGCGGTCCGCGGGGTGCCGTCCTGCCGGGTCTACTGGTAGGTGATGTCCGAGGGCGAGTACAGGCAGTTCACGCCGTCGGCGCCCTCGCCGATCTCGGTGGGCTCGCTGCCCTTCGGTACGCCCTTGTACTTGACGCAGATCGAGGTCTCCCGGTCCGGGTCGCCGACGATGGTGATCCGGCTGAACCGGGCGGTGTCACCCCAGTTGGTGTTGATGCCGGCGATCGCGCAACCATCAGCGTCAATGCCTGCCGCTTGCAGGTCTGTTGCAGGATTACGGCCGGCGAATCAGTAGCTCTGCGGCTCGGTCAACCGCCAGGCCGCGTTGATCAGCCCGATGTGCGACAGCGCCTGCGGGGTGTTGCCGAGCTGCGCCCCGGTGGTCAGGTCGATCTGCTCGCTGAACACGCCCACGTCGTTGGAATATCCGGCCACCCGCTCGAACAGCTCCTCGGCCCGCCGCTGCTCACCCGCCATCACCAGGCACTCCACCAGCCAGAACGAACACAGCAGGAAGCCGGCCGGGTCGGTCGCCCAGCGCCGGACCAGTCCGTCGTCCGTGCCCAGCTCCCGCTCCACCATCGCGATGGTCGACCGCATCCGCGGGTCGGAGGCCGGCAGGAAACGCGCCACCGGCAGCACCAGCGCCGAGGCGTCCAACTCCGGCGACCCGAACGCTCCGGTGAACGCCCCGATCCGCTCGTTCCACCCCTCGCGCAGCACGGCCTCGCGGATCTCGTCCCGCACCCCGGCCCAGCGACGCGGGTCGGCCCGCTCACCGAGCCGGCTGGCGAGCCCCACCGCCCGGTCCATCGTCAGCCAGCAGGACACCTTGGACGACAGGTAGTGCCGCTCCTCGTCCCGGGTCTCCCACATCCCCCGGTCCGGCAGGTGCCACGTCGCGGCCACCTGCTCGGTCAGTCCGAGCACCATCTCCCGCAACTCGTCCTCGAACGTCGCGCCGAGGTAGTCGCGCAGCCGCCACACCGCCGATATCACCTCACCCGGCACGTCGAGCTGCCGTTGCCGCCAGGCGTCGTTGCCGATCCGGACCGGCCGGCTGTCGCGATATCCGCGCAGGTGGTGGAAGTGGTGCTCGGTCAGATCACGCTCGCCCTCCACCCCGAACAGCACCGGCACCGCCTCGTCACCGAACCGGCCGATCGAGCGGGCCGCCCAGCCGAACAGACGTGACGCCTCGTCGGGGCAGGCCGCCACCCACAGGGCGCGCATGGTGAGCGAGAAGTCCCGCAGCCAGGAGTAGCGGTAGTCGTAGTTGCGGTCGCCGCCGATCTGCTCCGGCAACGAGGTCGTCAGCGCCGCCACCACCGCGCCGCTGCGGGCGTACGTGAGGCCGGTCAGGATCGTGGCGCTGTGCCGGACCAGTTCCGGATACCGCCCCGGGTACGTGTGCGACTCCCGGTACGCCTCCCACGCCCGCGTCGTCTCGGCGAGCGCGGCCAGCGGATCCATCCGGGCGGGCGGGTCGCCGTACGTCTTGCTGGACGCCACGTCGATCCCGACCACCTGGCCGGCGGACACCTCGAACTCGTGGGTCACCCGGTCGCGATCGGCCCGCAGCGCCAGGCCCTCGGCACGCAGCACCAGCAGCGCGGGGCCGGCGGCGGCCAGCACCCCGCCGCCCGGCTGCTCGTGCAGGTACGGCGTGAGCAGGCCGTACTCCGGGCGGGGCGCGAAATCCAACACCATCCGGACCCGCCCGGACAGCCCCTCGACCACCCGGATCAGCACGGCGGGCGAATTCCTGCCCAGCTCGTGGGCGCGGGCACCGATCTCGGCGGCCAGGGCGTCGGTCACCGCCACACTGCCGTGCGGCGTGTGGTGCACCGTCCGCAACACGAGCGTGTCCGGCCGGTACGCGCGCTCCACCCGGTACCCCGGCCCGCCGACGCCGACCGGGGCCACCTGGAAGTGCCCGGCGTGCGGGTCGAGCAGCCGACCGAACACGGACGCGCCGTCGAAGCGATCCGGGCACCACCAGTCGATCGAGCCGTCCACGCCGACCAGCGCGCCGGAACGGGAATCCGAAAGGAACCCGTAGTCGGAAATCGCCGGTTGCCGCCGCATCCGCCGTGGGTACCCGGATCGGCCCCGATCAGGCCGACGCCACCAGCGTCACTCGGTCGGCGGCTCGTCCTCTCCGGCGGCCTCGGCCGCGTCTGCCTCCTCCTTGGTGTGGTGGACGGCCTGGTCGGCGTGCTCCGGCGGGCCGTACACGGTGTACAGCACCAGGGGGTTGGGGCCGGTGTTGACGAAGTTGTGCTTCGTGCCGGAAGGCACCACGACCAGGTCGCCCGAGACGACATCCCGCTTCTCACCGGCGACGCGGGCCTCACCCGTGCCGCTGACGAACGTCAGGATCTGGTCGATCCCCTCGTGCACCTCCTCGCCGATCTCCCCGCCCGGCGGGATGGTCATGATGACCAGCTGGGTGTGCTCCCCGGTCCACAGCACCCGCCGGAAGTCGGGACTCTTCTCGGCGACGGTCGCGATCGTGAAATGCTCCATGCCGCGCTCATACCCCGTTCGACGGCCCACCACGCCGGGACTCGCGAATGGCGGAATTCGCCACGCCCGGCAGGTTTGGATCCCCACCGACCGGGGATCGTGACGTTGACCGGCGCGAGCGGCCGGTCGAGCCAGGTCCCCGCCGGCGTACCGCCGAACGGCTGCGGTGGTGGGAGACGGCCAGAGCGCGGCGACGTTCCGACCACGGTCGAAGCGGCGCCGTGCGCTCGTCCACGCACCACCTCAGCGGGCGGCGCAGTCTCAGCGGTGCAGCCAGGCGAGCAGGTCGGGTGCGGCCAGGGCCGTCGTCCGCCGCTGGTAGCGGGCCAGGCCGGACGCGTCGAGCAGGTCGCGGCCCTGCCCCGAGCCCCCCCGCCGGAAGAACGCCCGGCGGTCGCGCAGCACTCCGTGGCCGTCCGGGGCCAGTTGGTCGGCGCGCTCCCGCATCCGGCCGAACGTGGCCGCCTCGACCAGCTCCGGCCAGCGCTCGGCGGGGACTTCCAGGCCCCACCGTCCGGCGAGCCGGCGCATCTCGCCCTCCAGATCGGCCAGCAGGTCGTCGTAGTGCACCAGCGCGACGTTCGACTCGTGCCGGCGGGCCCAGGCGTCGCTCAGATGCCACAGCACCCCGGGCAGCGAGTCCAAGTCGGTGCGCGGGTCCGCCTCCCGGTCGACCCAGCTCGCCAGCCACTGCTCGACCGGCCGACGCGGCGCCGGCGGCCCGGCGGGTACGGGCTGACCGGTCAGCTCGGCCACCCGCGCCCGGTCCAGGTTGCCGGCCTGGTGGTAGAGGGAGACCGCCATGTCCAGCGGGTGCCGGGCCACCACCACGTAGTGCACCCGGGGGTCGAGGGGTACGCCGTCCAGCGGGGTGTGCGTCTTGATGATCCGCCGGTGCGGCTGCGCGGCCAGCCGGCGGTACACCACGTCCCGTGGCTCGACCAGCCAGTCCAGCCAGGGTGACAGTTCGGTCAGCGGCGCCGGCAACTCCGTGGTGCCCCGCACCAGCAGCGCGCAGATCATCTGCATCCAGGTGGTGCCGCTCTTGGACCGGGTGCTGATCACGATGTCGCCGGCCCGGAACGGGAAGCCGATCCACCGGCCGCTGTCCTCGTCCTCGGATCGGTAGCGGCGGGGTGGCGTGCGCATCGGGCGAGCGTAGTCGCCGACCCGACAGCCGGGCACCCGGATTCCACCTCGACGACCTGGGAGACATGCATTTACCTGGCTAGATTGAAGTATGGTGCCCGCCCACGAAAGCCGCGCGGCGGGACCGGTCTACCGTCCCATCCTCGCCGGCCGGCGCGGAGAGCTGGAGGCACTGAACCACCTCGACCCGGCCGCAGTCCCGCTGCTCGCCCCGATCCTGGAGGTCGGTGCGGCGGTCCGATCCACAATCGACACCCTGCGCCGGCTGCCCGTCGGGCTGTTGCCGGCCGTCGACGTCACCGCCCTGGCCGACGGCCCGGACACGGAGTTGGTGCGCTGGGGCGTACCGCTGGTGCCGGTGCTGGGGCTCGCGGAGAGCGACCGCCGGCTGGTCGCGCACGGCGCGGCGGCGCGGGCGTACGGCCGGCGTGCGCTGATCCGGCTGCGAGCCGGCCAGGACCGGGCCGGGCCGGACGCGAGCACCGCCTCCGTGGAGCGGATCTGGCGGCTCACCGGGTTGGCGCCGGAGGAGTGCGACCTGCTGGTGGACGCGGGAGACGTGTGCTGCCGGGCGGACGTACGCCTCGCCGAGGCCCGGGTACGCCGGCTGTTGGAGTGGGCACGCCGGCACGCCTGGCGATCGGTGACGGTGGCTGCGGGCGGGATGCCGCCGACGCTGTCCCGCCTGCCCACCGACGAGCCGGTCCGGCTGGACCGCTGGGACTGGCAGCTCTGGCAGCGGCTGACCGACACCGGGGTCGGTTACGGCGACTACGGCGTCGGGCCGGCCGTGCCGGGCACCGGCGAGGCCGGCGACCGGCTGCCCACCGTTCGGTACACGGCCGACGGCGACTGGTGGGTCTACCGCTGGTCACGCCGGGGCGGGCGGGGGGACGGGCGGTTCGCCGACCTGTGCCGCACCCTGGTGTCGGCGCCGCACTGGCCGAGCGCCGGCGCGGCCTTCTCCTGGGGCGACCACGAGTTGCTACGTCGGGCCCGGCGCGGAGCCGGCGCCGGATCGGCCGCCAACTGGGCGGCGTGGAGCACGTCGCATCATCTGGCGCACGTGCTGACCGCCCTGCTGCGCCCGGTCGGTGACACCGGATTCCGGCACCGACCGGATTCGCCGCAGCGAGGTCGGCCGCACGGCGGAGCGACCCGCCGGACTGGCTGAGCCCGCCCTACTGCCGCTCGGTGAAGCCGAACTGGATGATGCCCTCGTCGTCGACGGTGGCATCCACGGAGGCGTCGCCGAGCAACTCGGCGGCATCCGCGTCGAGGAAGATCCGGGCACCCTGGTTGTCGACCACCCGGTCGCCCTGCTCCGGCTCGGGCACCAGTTCCACGGTGAGCGACCCGGCCTCGGCGTCGGCGGCGATCCGCACCCCGCCGTCCTCGGCGACGTCCTGTTGGTTGGCGAGGTCACGGATGACGAGCACGGCGTTGTCGGTCATGGTGAGCATTGGCGGAACTCCTCGTGGAATCTCGGCTCGCGGTCGGTTACCGCGCAGACCGGTCAGTCGGTCCGCGTACGAGCACACGTGGGAGGCGACCTGCACGACGACGATCGTCGCCGTCGCATCGCGGCATCGGGGCAGCTGACAGGCCCCGTCCTGGCCAACGGTGCCCGCTATCAGGCCATCCGTCAAATAGAGCGGGATCAGTCGAGTGCGGCGGCGGGGGCGAGCAACGCGCGGATCTCGTTGACCGCCGCGCGGCCGGCCCGGTTGGCGCCGATGGTGCTCGCCGAGGGGCCGTACCCGACGAGGTGGAGCCGCGGGTCGGCGACCACCCGGGTGCCGTCCATCGTGATTCCGCCGCCCGGTGCGCGCAGCCCCAGGGGTGCGAGATGGTCGAGGGCCGCGCGAAAGCCGGTGCACCAGAGGATCACGTCCGCCGGCACGGACCGGCCGTCGGACCAGGCGATCCCGTCGGGCGTGATCCGGTCGAACATGGGTAGTCGGTCGAGTACGCCACGCTCGCGGAGCCGACGCACCTCGGGAGTGACCGGCAGCCCGGTCACCCCCACCACGCTGCCCGGTGGGCGCCCGGCCCGTACCGCCTCGTCCACCCGGGCCACGGCGGCCCGGCCCAGCTCCGGGCCGAACTCCTCATCGCGGAACACCGGCGGTCGACGGGTCACCCAGGTGGTGGCCGCCGCGACGGTGGAGACCTCGCCGAGCAACTGCACGGCCGACGTGCCGCCGCCGACCACCACCACCCGCTGGCCGGCGAACTCGCCCGGCCCCCGGTAGTCGGCGGTGTGCAGCTGTCGCCCGCGGAACGACGACCGGCCGGGGTAGTGCGGCCAGAACGGCCTGGTCCAGGTGCCGGTGGCATTGATGAGTGCGCGCGTCGTCCACCGGTCGCGGTCGGTGTCGACGTCCAGCCAGCCGTCCGGACGGGAGTGCACCGCGCGGTCTGCCCGGCGTCGGTCGTCGTGTCGATCACAGACCAGCAATCCCGCCCAGCCTGCCCGGATTGTCCTTATGCTGGGGAAATGGAAGATTCCCGTCGCGCAGCTGCCGAGTTCCTCGGCACTCTGCTGCTGGTGTTCTTCGGCGTCGGTTCCGCCGTCGCGGCACGCGTGCAGGGCGGCGTGGTGGTGGTCGCGCTGGCCTTCGGCTTCGTCATGCTGGCCCTGGTGTACACGATCGGCCCGTTGTCCGGCAGCCACGTCAATCCGGCCGTCACGCTCGGCGTCCTACTCTCCGGCAAGATCACGGTGATCGGCGCGGTGGCGTACTGGATCGCCCAGTTCGCCGGCGCGACGGTGGCCGGCTTCGCGCTCTGGGCACTGACCCGCTGGGGCGAGGTGGCGGACCAGACCGGCGCGCTCGGCGCGAACGGGTACGGCGCGCACATCAACCGGGGCGGAGCGGCCGTACTGGAACTCATCCTGACGTTCCTCTTCGTCCTGGTCGTCCTGGTGGTGACCAGCCGCAGCGAAGATCCGGGCGTCGCCGGCGTGGCCATCGGTCTGGCCCTGGCCGCCACCCAGCTGGTCGGCGTGACGCTCACCGGCGCGGCGGTCAACCCCGCCCGCGCCTTCGGCCCGGCCGTCTTCGAGGGCGGCGTCGCCCTGCGCCAACTCTGGCTGTTCATCGTCTTTCCCCTGCTCGGCGGGGCGATCGCCGCACTGGTGGCACCGTTGATCATGGGTGCGCAGCGGCACTACTGGGGCGGGCACGACCGGTCCGTCGGACGGCCGACGTAGACAAGGTCGGCAATAACCTTCGCCAGAGGCCCTTCTCCGGCGAATACCTTCGTGGCAGCATCAGCCCATGCATCGCCGTCTCTTTCCTCGGGCGCTCGCGCTGCTCGCGCTGGTCGCCACCGCGGCCACCGCCGGCGCGCCCGGCGTCACCGCCGAGTCGCCGACCCCCGCGACGACCCAACTTCGCGCCACCATCGACACGATCCTCGCCGACACCCGACTGGGTGGCGCGCAGGCGTCCGTGGTCGTGGTCGACACCAGCACGGGCCAGACCCTCTACGACCGCAACGGGGAGCGGCGGCTGATCCCGGCCTCCAACACCAAGCTGCTGACCTCGACCGCGGCGCTCGCGCTGCTCAGCCCCGGGCACCACTTCACCACCGACGTACGGACCACCGGCACGCGTCGCGCCGGCCTGCTCTCCGGCAACCTCTACCTGCGCGGCGGCGGCGACCCGACCATGCTCGCGGCCGACTACGACGCGCTCGCCGCGCAGGTGGCCGCCGACGGCGTACGGGTCGTGACCGGCAACCTGATCGCCGATGACACCCGTTACGACCGCACCCGCCTCGGCCCCGACTGGACCTGGGACGACGAGCCCTACTACTACGCCGCGCAGGTCTCCGCGCTGACCGTCGCGCCGGACACCGACTACGACGCGGGCACCGTGATCGTGAACGCCGCGCCGGCCGCCCGGGCCGGCGCCCCGGCGGTGGTCAGCACCACCCCGGCCACCGGGTACGTCCGCATCGACAACCGCGCCGAGACGGTCGCCGAGGGCGAGACCTCGATCTCGATCGAGCGCGAGCACGGCGGGAACACGGTCGTGGTGACCGGCCAGATCGCGCTCGGCGACGACCCGGCCAGTGACTGGGTGACGGTCTGGGAACCCACCGGCTACGCGGCCGACGTGTTCCGCGCGGCCCTGAAACGACACGGCGTAAGGGTGCTCGGCCGGACCGTGCTCGGTCAGCCCACCCCGGAGGCGGCGCACCCGGTGGCCCGGCACGACTCGATGAGCCTGGGCGAGTTGATGACGCCGTTCCTCAAGCTCTCCAACAACGGGCACGCCGAGGTGTTGACCAAGGAGATCGGCCGGGTGCTGTCCGGCTCGGGCACCTGGTCCGCCGGCATCACCGCGATCAGCGAGTACGTCGCCGACACCGGCATGGACACCGGCTCGCTGCGCCAACGCGACGGCTCCGGCCTGTCCCGACGCAACCTGGTGCCGGCGGCGGAGTTCGTCGACCTGCTGGCCGCCGTCCGGGCCGAACCCTGGTTCGCCACCTGGTACGAGGCGCTGCCCATCGCCGGACAGCCGGAACGGTTCGTCGGTGGCACGTTGCGCAGCCGGATGGCCGGCACCCCGGCGGCGGGCAACGTGCACGCCAAGACCGGCAGCCTGACCGGCGTGTCCGGGCTGTCCGGCTACGTCACCAGCGCCGATGGCCACCTGCTGGCGTTCTCCATCCTGCTCAACAACTACCTGACCGCGTCGGTCAAGGCGTTGGAGGACCAGATCGCGGTGACGCTGGCCGGCTACCGCGAGGGCGCGACGACCACGGCCCGGATGGCAGCCCCGGCGGTACCGGAGACGCCGCGGACGCCGGAGGGCGTGGAGTGCTCCTGGATCAAGCCGATCACCTGCTGACCGCCCCCGCGGCCGGCGGGACGCTCAGGCCGGGCGGTCGGGTGGACGGACGACAGCCGTGGGATCGCCGCGCTCGATGAGCGCGGCGATCTCGGCGGCCCGCAGCCCGCGCAACGCCAGCACGCGGGTGCCCCAGCGGTGCAGCCGGCACGGGTGTGGGCTGGCGTCGTTGCGGCAGACCACGCCACCGGACCACCGCCGGGGCGCGTGCACCACCACCGCCCGTACCGCGAACTGGGCGTCCTCCACAGTGACGTACGGCGGCAGGGGGATGTCGCGGAGCACCTCCCCGGACGCTTCGCCGGCGCCGGACGGGGCGGCGGGACGGACGCGGTGCGCGGTACTGCTGCTCATCTGCGCTGCCTCCACAATGGATGGTTGCACGGGGACAGCAGAAAGTTACGACGCCATCGACGGTACGCGACGGACAAACTGTCCCGCGGAGCAGTCGGTCAGCGCACCGCCACGGCCTGGAGGCCAACGTTGCCGCAGTGCGGGGTGAAGGCCTTCTCCACCGTCCAGCTCAACAGCAGCCGGGCACCCTTCGGCAGCTGGAAACGGATGGTGAACTGGGCGCTCTGGCTGGTGTACGGGTCCTCCAACCGCACCTTGCTCACCGGCCCACCGGTGGACAGCCACGCGTCCAGCCGACCCCGTGCCATCCAGGTCCCGGCGTAGACCTGGACGGTGCGCGGTTCACCGCTGCCGGCGATCGCGAGGCTGAAGCCGTTGCCGGCACCGCAGGTGTAGACACCGTTCGAGCTGTCGCTCTCCGACCGCTCGGGCGTGCCGTCGCGCCAGCTGACGAGTTCCTGGTTGCCGTCCCAGCCGACCCTGGCACCCTTGCCTCCCCCGTCGACGATCTCCCCGGATCCGCCGCGTTTGCGGACCGACGACGTGCCGCCGTGCAACCCCCAGTGCATCCAGTCCCGGCTGCCCACGGCGGTGAGATCGATCTCGCCGGGAGCCTCGGCCCGGCTCACCGACAGGGTGGGCGCCGTCGACGGTGGCGGGGCCGCGGGCGCACTGGCCGACGGCGTCGGGTCGGGCGACGGTGGACGCTGGCGGGGGCGCAGGCCGGGCGTCGCCGGCCCGACGTCGCCGGTGCGTCCCTCGGCCGCGGGGAAGCCGGAGGGTCGGGTGGCCCCGGCGGGCACGCCCGAGCGACCCGCCAGGTCGTCGCCGGGCTCCGGGCCGGACCGGGTGGCCAGGTACGTGCCCAGCGCCGCTAGGCAGGCGAGGACGGCCAGCCCCTCCACCGCCCAGCGTCGGCGCTGCCGGGCGCGGGCGATTCGGCGCAGTGTGCTGCGGGTCTGCCCGGCGTTGACGGCCCGCCATCGGTGCGATGCCGGCATGTCGGACTGCTCGCCTCCGGCCCGGGAATCCGCCCGCACGCGGTCTTCGTCCGCCACCGACCCTCCACCTCCACCGCCCGGCCACCATCGACCGTCGCGGATCGCACCATCCACTGTGGGCCGTTTGACGTTTGCACCGGCGTGGACGACACGCTAGATCCGGACCGGCGGACCTGTCCAGTCCGGAACCGGACGGTATCGGACAACCGGGCCGCGCCCGGCCGCCCGCCCGCGCGCCCCGCCTCAGCCGATCCGGAAGCCGAGCGCCTGCGTGATGAGCACCGCCTGATCGGCGTCGACGATGGCACCGGCCCGCTCGACGGTCGTGGGGTCGAGCGCCGTCAGGTCGCTGCGACGCAGGTCGGCACCGCCCAGCCGGCTGTGGTGCAGCTGCGCACCGGAGAGGTCGACGCCGGTCACCGTGGCGCCGGTGAGGTTGGCCCCGGTCAGGTCGGCCTCGCGCATCCGGACGTCAGTGAAGCGGACGCCGCGCAGATCCGCGCCGGGCAGCGCGACGAAGGACCAGTCCCCGCCGTCGACCCGCAAGGGGCGCAGGTCGCACTGCGCGAAGGTGCTGCCGACCAGCTTGCAGCCGGTGAACTCGGCCTCGAAGAAGTTGCATCGCTTGAAGACGCAGCGGGTGAAGGCCGAATCGACGTGCCGGGAGGCGTTGAACCGCACGTTGCCGAACGTGCAGCCGGTGAAGACCGCACCCCGGCTCACCGCCTCGGTCAGATCCACCTGGAAGAACTCGCAGCCCACGAAGTGCCGGTCGGTCAACTCCTCGGCGTACCAGTCCTCGTGGCGGAAGGTCGCGTCCTCGGTCAGCTCCGGCATCCGGTCAGGCTAGTGGCGGCCACCGACAGCCCGTGGACGGGCAGGCTGAAGGCTGCCCCCTTCCGGTGCGGGCGTACCGGCTAGTAGGTTCGGCGACGTGAGTGTCGCTCGGAGCATGGACCCGGATCAGCTCGGTTTCGACCCGGCGCGGTTGGCGCGCATCGACGAGCACTTCGGCCGGTACGTCGACGACGGCCGGCTGGCCGGCTGGCAGGTGGTGGTCACCCGCCGCGGCGAGGTCGCGCACTCCTCGACGTACGGGCTGCGGGACCGGGAGTCGGGTGCCCCGGTCGAGGCCGACACGCTCTGGCGGATCTACTCGATGACCAAGCCGGTCACCTCGGTCGCGGCGATGATGCTGTGGGAGGAGGGCCGGTTCGAGCTGACCGACGAGATCAGCCGCTGGCTGCCGGAGTTCGCCGACCTGCGGGTCTATTCCAAGGGTTCGACGCTCAAGCCGTACACCGTGCCGGCGGTCGAGCCGATCCGGGTCTGGCACCTGCTCACCCACACCGCCGGCCTGACGTACGGCTTCATGCAGACCTCGGTGGTCGACGGGCTGTACCGGGCCGCCGGATACGACCTGTACCCGCCGGCGGACGTCGACCTGGCGGGCGCCTGCGCGGCCTTCGGTGCGCTGCCGCTGCTGTTCCAGCCGGGCACCGCCTGGGGCTACTCGGTCGCCACCGACGTGCTCGGTCGGCTGGTCGAGGTGATCTCCGGGCAGAGTCTCGACGCGTTCTTCGCCGACCGGATCTTCGGCCCGCTCGGCATGACCGACGCCCGGTGGTGGGTGGACGGCGACGAGGCGGACCGGCTGGCCGCGCTCTACGTACCGAACCCCCGCAGCGGTCAGGCGGTCCGCCACGACAGCCTCGGCGCGCTCGCGTACCGCAAGCCCGGCCTGCTCTCCGGCGGCGGTGGTCTGATCTCCAGCGCCGCCGACTACCACCGCTTCACCTCTATGCTGCTGCGCGGCGGCGAGCTGGACGGGGTCCGCCTGCTCGGGTCACGCACGGTGCGGTTCATGACCCGCAACCACCTGCCCGGCGGACAGGACCTGGGCACCCTGTCCACCGGCGGCTTCGCCGAGACGACCCTGGACGGGATCGGCTTCGGGCTCGGCTTCGCGGTCACCGGCGACCCGATCCCCAGCCGGGTCCCGAGCAGCGTCGGCGAGTACTACTGGGGTGGGGTGGCCAGCACCGCGTTCTGGGTGGATCCGACCGAGGAGATCACCGCGCTGCTGTTCACGCAGCTGATGCCGTCGAGCACGTACCCGCTGCGCTCGCACCTGCGCCAGCTCGTGTACTCCGCCCTGGTCGACTGACCGGCAGCGGTCAGTCGGCGAGGCGGGCGGGGAAGCCGCCGGTGGCGATCGGGCCCCACGAGTCGATGGTGACCCGGATCAGCGACTTGCCCTGGCGCACCATCGCCGCGCGGTAGTCGTCCCAGTCCGGGTGCTCGCCGGAGATGCTGCGGAAGTACTCGACGAGGGGCTCCAGCGCCTCGGGCAGGTCCAGCACCTCGGCGGTGCCGTCGATCTGCACCCAGGGGCCGTTCCAGTCGTCGCTGAGCACGCAGGCCGACACCCGGGGGTCGCGGCGGATGTTCGTCACCTTGGCCCGCTCGGGGTAGGTGGAGACGACCAGCCGGCCCTGCTCGTCGATGCCGGCGGAGACCGGGGACGACTGCGGGCGGCCGTCGGCCCGGGTGGTCATCAGCACGACGCGGTGTCGCGGCCGGAGGAAGTCGAGCAGGGTGTCCCGGTCTACCCGGGTGTTCTTCGCGATGCTGGGCGCCATGCCTCGTTCCTACCAGGGCGACGGCGGCCAGGTGGCGGCAGGGCGGCGGGTCAGCGGGGCGGGGCCGCCGTGCGGTGCACCGCCTGGCGGGGCACCCGGGGGCGGCCGGACGGGCGCCAGGCCCGGCCGTTGGCGTAGATCACCCGAAAGCCGAGGTACGAGGCGAGCGGCGCCCAGTGGGCCGAGCCCATCCGCAGCTCGGCGGCATTGTGTCGTTGCCCGTTGGCCAGCACGTCGAGGAGAACGGTTTCGAAGGCCGCCGATTCGACCCAGTCCACTTCTCGGGTGAAACCGCAGATCAGAGCGGCTCCGGTGACGTCCAGGAACTCGCGCAGCACGGCGTCCGAGGCGCGCAGCACGGAACAGCTGCCGAAATAGAGTCGACGCCCCTCGCACCGGCCGGCCATCAGATCGGCGACCTCGCTCAACTCCACCGACTGCCAGTCGGTGAGGCAGAGTCGGCTCGGCTCGCCGTGCATGGCGAAGAAGCCGACGCGGTGGTCCGCGTACTGCTTGAGCAGCCACCGGTCCAGGAAGTAGAACAGCTCGTCGCGGGTGGCCGCGTCCTTGTGGATGAAGCGGATCTTGCCGAGCCGCTCCAGCAACTCGAGGGTGGGCAGCACCGAGCCCCGCTCGTTGAGGTCGCGGTGCCACTGACCCTCGACACAGAAGACGCCACCGCGTGCCACGTGCACCTCCGCCAGTCCACCGCCCCGCGCTGACGGTACCGCGCTCCGCGGGCCGAGGAACATCACCCTCGGTGGGGCTGATTGTGACGTTCGGTGGCACTTGACCAACTCAGGGGTGATCGGGAGTAAATGGCTGTTTCGCAAATCAGTCGAATTCACAGCCAAGCCCCAGGAATCGCGGATCGTGAGGACAATTCTCGTTAATTGCCGCCAACCGTCGCGATCAGTGCGAGGGTGGAAATCGCGGGACGCCTCGGTGGATGTCCCGAAGCCACCCCATTCGCTCTCCTATCGGGAGGACTTCTGTGCGCGTAAAGACCTGGAAGCGAGCCGCCGTCGCATTCGCCCTGGCGCTGCCCGGGGCAGCGATCGCCGCGGTGGTCGCCGCGCCGGCGGCGCATGCGGACGGCTGCTACACGTGGAACCGCACCCTGACCCAGGGGCGCTCGGGCGACGACGTCCGCCAGCTGCAGATCCGGGTCGCCGGCTGGGCCGGCTACCGGGACATCGTGGAGAACGACGGCCGCTACGGACCCAAGACCGCCGCCGCGGTCAAACGGTTCCAGCAGGCGTACGGGCTACGCGCCGACGGGATCGCCGGCCCCCAGACCTTCGCCAAGCTGTACCAGCTACAGGACAACGACTGCACGCCCGCCCACTTCAGCTACAGCGAGCTGGACAACGGGTGCGGCGGAAGCGGGTGGAGCGGCGGCCCCCTGTCGGCGGCCCAGACCAAGCAGAACGCGCTGCGCACCATGTGGAAGCTGGAGGCGCTGCGCAAGAGCCTCGGCGACAAGCCGCTCAACGTGTCCAGCGGATTCCGTAGCCGCGCCTGCAACGACCAGGTCGGCGGGGTGTCGGACAGTCAGCACCTCTACGGCAACGCGGCCGACGTCACCTCGCGGACGTCGTCGCTGTGCCAGGTCGCCCGCGGTGCCCGCAACAACGGCTTCAGCGGCATCTACGGGCCGGGCTACCCCGACCACGACGATCACGTGCACGTCGACTCGCGGCGGGAGAACAACAGCGACCGCAGCTCGAACACCACGAGTTGGTCCGCGCCGGACTGCGGCGTCGGCAACTGAGCTGATCGGCCGGAGCGACGTCGGCCCGACGCGGAGGGGGAATCTTCGCGGCGGGCCGACGTCGTGTGCCCCGGGTCGGGCGGGCGGAGGGGTGCCGCGCTCAGCTCGCCCGGGGCCAGCGCGGCGCGGTGACGGGGGGAGTCACCGGCCGGCCAGCAGCGGTCGGTCGTACCCCGGGCGGGACGACCCGCGCGGCCTGCTGCCGCGACGGCCCGGTCGCCGTGAACGGGAAGGGTACGTGCACGAACGGGTTGCCGTGCCGGATCAGCGCCTCGATCTGCCGCTCGTTGAGCCCGTGCGTCTCCAGCACCCGCCGCCCCCAGCGGTGCAGGCGGCACGGGTAGGAGGCGCCGTCGTTGCGGCACAGCGGCCCGGTCGGCCACTCCTCGGCGGTGTGCACCACCACCGCCCGGACCGCGAGCCGAACATCCTCGGGCGTCAGCGGTGCCGGCACCGGCACCTCACCCAGTACCTGATCGATGGGATCCGTCGACTGCTCACCAACTCGCACGGCAGGCCTCCCGCAGTTCGGCAGCGGTACGGCGGACCCACCGCACCGACATCCTCTGCCATAGGTACGGCCGGCACCGGACGAAAGTTCAATTCCCCTACGCGGTAAGCAGATCCTCCGCAGCGGAATGACACGGATGAGGTTGCTCAGACGAGGCCGGCGTCGTGGACGAGCAGGGCCACCTGGACCCGGTTGTTGAGGTCGAGGCGGGTCAACAGCCGCGAGACGTACGCCTTCACGGTCGCCACGCTCATGAACAACTCCCCCGCGATCTCGGCGTTGGTACGGCCCCGACCCAGCGCGACCGCGACCTGCCGCTCCCGCTCGCTGAGCCCGCTGAGCAGCCGCGAGGCACGCTCGCGGCGCGGGTCGGGACCGGCCGGGGTGCCGGGGGCGGTCACGTGGGCGATCAGCTTCCGGGTCACCGACGGGGACAGCGTCGCCTCACCGGCGGCCACCCGACGTACCGCGTGCACGATCTCCGCCGGCGGAGTGTCCTTGAGCAGGAACCCGGCGGCGCCGGCACGCAGCGCCCGTAACACCTGCTCGTCGGCGTCGAAGGTGGTCAACACCAGCACCTCCGGTGGGTGCGGCTGGGCGCGCAGCGCCTCGGTGGCGGTCAGCCCGTCGACCCGTGGCATCCGGATGTCCATCAGCACCACGTCCGGGGCGTACGCGTCGACCGCGGTGGGCACCTCAGCGCCGTCGGCCGCCTCGCCCACCACGGTCAGGTCCGGCAGGCCGCCGAGGATCATCGAGAGCCCGGCGCGGACCAGTGCGTCGTCGTCGACGATCAGCACCCGCACCGGCGACGCGACCGGTTCCCCCGCTGGGCCGGAGGGCCCGGCCACGCCGGAAGGCCCGCCGGACGGCCCGGTCACGCCGGCCACGGCAGCGACGCGGCCAGCCGGAAGTCGCCCGCGTCGTCGCGGCCGTACGCCACCCGGCCGCCCGCGAGGGTGACCCGCTCGGTGATACCGACCAGGCCGGTGCCGGCCCCCGGGAGGGTGTCGCCGGCCGGTGCGCCCACCGGCCACCGGTTGCAGATCGCCACGGTCAGCCCGATGCCCGGCCCACCGGCCAGGTCCACCGTGACCACCGCCCCGGCCGCGTGCTTGCGGGCGTTGGTCAACCCCTCCTGCACGATCCGGTACGCGGCCCGGCCCAGCGCGGCGGGCACGTCCTGCGGCGCGACGACGCCGTCGTTCACGTTCACCCGCACCCCGGCCGCCCGCGACTCGGCGATCAGGGCCGGCAGGTCGGCGAGGGTGGGCTGCGGCGGTTCCGGGGCGTCGCCGCCGCCCTCGGCCCGGAGCACCCCGATGACCTCACGCAGGTCCTGCAGAGCGGCGTGGGCGCTGCCCCGGATCACCCCGGCGGCTCGGGCCACCTCGTCCGGCGGAGCGTCCGGACGAAACTCCAACGCGCCGGCGTGCAGGCTGAGCAGCGAGATCCGGTGGGCCAGCACGTCGTGCATCTCCCGGGCGATGCGGGTGCGTTCGAGGTGGCGGGCCTGGGCGACCCGGAGCTGCTGCTCCGCCTCGGCCCGCTCGGCGCGCTCCCGCAGCGACACGATCAACTGCCGGCGGGCCCGGACGAACATCCCCCAGGCCAGCACCGAGAGGGTGATCACCACACCCCACGACACGGTGGCCCAGTACGGCCATGCCGGGTCCGGGCGCAGCCAACTGAAGACCAGGTTGGTGAGGAGGCCGACACCGGTGATCGCGATCGCGACGGCGGTCCGCCGGTGCACCACCACGGTGAAGTACATGATCAACAGCGGGACGGCGGCGGCCAACGAGAAGAGGGTGAGCGGCAGGGTGGCCACCGCCAGCCCGAGCGGCCACCGTCGGCGCAGCCAGAGCAGCCCGCAGCAGGCCAGCCCGAGCAGCGCGTCCGCGCCGACCATCCAGTCGTGCGGCAGCGGGATCGCCGTCTCGGGAGCCGGCGACAGGCTGTCGACGGTGACGAACAGCACCCAGAGCAGCCCGAGCAGGAACGCCAGGCCGTCCACGATCCAGTCGCGGGTGGTGCGACGCGGATGGGTACGCGCACGGTCGACCGGCACGGCCAGCTCCCCTGGCAGCAGCCAGGGGTGCTCCGGGACGGCGACGCGGGTCACGCGCCCATGCTAGGCAGCACGGGCGCCGACAACCAGCTACCAAAGTCGAGACCCCGCGGTCGACCAAGGTCGGTGCGGCACCGACCGGTGGCCGCTGCAGATGGCCGGGCGGCGCGGGCACGCTCGACCGCATGATCACCGTGGAGAACCTCACCAAGCGGTACGGGCCACATCCGGTCGTCAACGACGTGTCCTTCCACTGCGAGCCGGGCACCGTCACCGGCTTCCTCGGCCCCAACGGCGCCGGCAAGTCCACCACCATGCGGATGATCACCGGGCTCACCGCGCCGACCGCCGGTCGCGCCACCGTCGCCGGCCGCCCCTACCGGGAGCTGCCCAACCCGGGACGGGAGGTCGGGGTGCTGCTGGACGCCTCCGCCCAGCACGCCGGGCGCACCGGCCGCGAGGCGTTGACGCTGTCCGCGTACACCATGGGTCTGGACCGGCGCGAGGTCGCCGCGAAGCTCGACCTGGTCGGGTTGAACGCGGTGGCCGCCAAGCGGCGGGTACGGGCGTACTCACTGGGCATGCGCCAGCGGCTCGGCCTGGCCCAGGCGCTGCTCGGCGACCCCCGGGTGCTGATCCTCGACGAGCCGGCCAACGGCCTGGACCCGGAGGGCATCTTCTGGATGCGCGGGCTGCTGCGCGACTTCGCCGACCGGGGCGGCACCGTGCTGCTCTCCTCCCACCTGCTACGCGAGGTGGAGGCGGTCGCGGACCGGCTGGTGGTGATCGGGGGCGGCCGGATCGTGGCCCAGGGCGACAAGAACGAACTGCTCGCCGGTGGCGGCACGCTCGTGCGGGCGCGCGACGGCGCGGCGCTGCGCCGGGCGTTGGACGCGGCCAACCTCAGCGCCGCCGACGGCACCGACGGCCTGCTCGTGCAGGCCGACGCCGAGACGGTCGGCCAGGCCGCCGCGGACGCCGGCGTCGCGCTGGCCGAGCTGCGGCCCGCCGGCAGCGGTGGCCTCGAACAGCTCTTCCTCACCCTGACCGCCGGCGAATCCACCAAGGAGGCCGTCCGATGACCACCACCACCGCGCCCGCCGCCGGCGCCGTCGCGCCCCGGCAGCACGCCCCGGCAGACCGGCCGTCGCTGGTCCGGCTCACCGTCGTGGAGCTGCGCAAGCTCGTCGACACCCGGGCCGGCCGCTGGCTGCTGATCACCATCGGCCTGATCGCCGCCGCGATCGTCACCCTTCAGTTGATCTACGCGAAGGACGCCGACCAGACGTTCGTCAACTTCTTCACGCCCTCGCTGCTGCCGGTCGGGGTGCTGCTGCCGGTGCTCGGCATCCTGTCGATCACCAGCGAGTGGTCGCAACGCACCGCCCTCACCACGTACGCGCTGGTGCCCCGCCGGGAACGCGTCGTGGCCGCGAAGCTGATCGCCGTGGTGCTGACCGCGCTCGCCTCGGTGCTGGCCAGCCTGGCCATCGCCGCCGCCGGGACGCTGGTCGCCGGTGCCACCGGCGGCGCCGGCACCTGGCGGGTCGAGGCCGCCCTGATCGGCAACGCGGTCATCTTCCAGGTGGCCAACGTGCTGATGGGCGCCGCCTTCGGCCTGCTCCTGCTGAACCCGCCGCTGGCCATCGTCGGCTACCTGCTGCTGCCCACCCTCTGGTCGGTGCTCAGCGAACTGGTACGCCCGCTGCGCGGCCCGGCCGGCTGGCTGGACACCAGCCGGACCATGGAACCGCTCTTCACCGACCACCTCACCGGCGGGCAGTGGGGCCGACTGGCCGTGTCGCTGCTGGTCTGGCTGGTCCTGCCGATGGCCGTTGGTCTGGTCCGGACGCTCCGTCGCGAGGTGTCCTGAGCATGGCCGGCGACGGCTACGGCCCACGCACCGTGGTCACCGGCGGGCCGCTGGAACTGGCGGTCCTGTGGGGCGGCTTCCCGCTGCTCGGCGCCGGCGCCGGATGGCTCCTCGCGGCCACGACGGGCTGGCTCGCCGGCCTGCCCTGGGTGCCGTTCCAGGATTTCATCACGCTGCTGGACCGGCTGCCCGAGCCGCAGGCCACCATCGGCACGATCGCGGTGGGCGTCCTGGGCGGTCTGGTCGTCGGCGCGATCGGCACCGCCGAGCGGCTGATCGTCACCGTCGACGCGGCGCAGGTCCGGCTGCGCCGCGCCGGCAGCGACCGGAGCGTCGCACGGGCGGAGACCCGGGTCGTCTTCGTCGACGACAAGCACCTGGTGCTGCTCGACGCCGACGACGCGGAACTGGCCCGGGAATCGACGGACCTGCCGACCGCCCAGCTCGCGGCGGCGTTCCGCACCCACGGCTGGGGCTGGGCGGACGCCGACCCACACCGGTCGGCGTACCGACTCTGGGTGCCCGACCTGCCCGGATTGCCCGCCGGCGCGGACGCCCTGCTGCGGGCCCGCGAGCGGGCACTCGGACGGGACCGCCACGACGACGCGAGGGAGCTGCGCCGCGAACTCGGCCGCATCGGGGTGGTGCTGCGCGACGAGGGCAAACGACAGTACTGGCGGGCCGTCACCCCGAGGTCGGGCCGGCCGACTTCGGCCGAGCGGGAGCCCGGAGGGCGGTAGCGTTCGTCCCAGAGATCCTGGGAGCGCGCGATGACCGAACAGCAGCCGTACCGGGTGGTGTCCCGACACCCCGGCTTCGAGCTGCGCCGTTATCCGGCCCACCTGGTCGCCGAGGTACGGGTCCAGTCGTCGTTCATCCGGGCGCCGATCGAGGCGCTGCGACCCCTGGCCGGCTACATCGGCGGCGCCAACCGGGTCCGCCAGCCGATCGGGACGACCGCCCCGGTGACGCGGGCGGCCCCCGGGACGACGAGGATCGCGATGACCGTACCGGTGGTCCAGGAGGAGGGTGAGCGGCCGGGCGCGTACCTGATCCAGTTCGTCATGCCAGCCGCCTTCACCGCCGCCACCCTGCCCGAGCCGGTGGATCCCCGGGTCCGGATCCGGGAGATCCCACCGCAGCTCGCGGCCGCGATGCGCTTCTCCGGCCGGTGGACCGAGCGGGCGTTCGGCCAGCGGGCCACCGTGCTCGGCCGGTCGGTCACCGCGGCCGGCCTGCAACCCACCGGTGCCATCCGGTACGCCCGCTACGACCCGCCGTGGAAACCGTGGTTCCTGCGCCGCAACGAGGTCGTCCTGCCGGTCGTGGAGTGAGCCGCGCTACCTCGGCGGGCCGGGCCGGTGGCCGAGCGCGGCCGGCCAGGCCAGCAGCAGCGCCATGCCGAGCCCGGCGAGCACCCCGGCCAGCGAGAGCAGCACGTCGGAATCGGCGGAGTTGATCGGGCTGTTGCCGGCCAGCGCGGTGAACGTCGGGCCGATCGGCAGCAGCCCCATCATGGCGACACCCGCGACCAGCAGCATCGGCACCGGCCCGACCAGCGAGGCGAAACCCGCCAGGGTGTGATGCCGCCAGACCGGCCGGCCTCCCGGCCAGTCCCAGGCCAGCAGGGTGACACCGGTGAGCAGCACCGCGCCGAGGGCGACCATCGGCAGGATTCGCGTGCCGGGCGGGACCGCCCGGATCAGCGCGACACCGGCGACGGCGACCGCGCCGAGCCCGGCGGCCAGCAGGCCGCGGCTCCGCGTGCGGGCCGGGGCCGCCGCCAGGGCGGCGACGACGGTCAGGGCGACCAGGAGTACGCCGGTCACGAAGGCCGCCGGGGTCAGCTCCGGCTCCCGGTCGGTCGGTGACTCGATCCCGGCGGCCACCACCGCGAGCACCCCGGCCACGCAGGCCGTGCCGGTCACCGCCCTCCGGTCGGTGCTGGGCGGCGCGCCGCGCTCCCGCCACGACAGGACCGCCACCAGCGCACCGAGCACCGCGCAGCCGCCCGCGGCGAGCAGCACCGTCGACGGCGTACCGGCCGGGTCGGACCGGTCGATCGCCACGTCGGCCGCGATCCACACACCACCGAGCACCACCGCCGGGCCGCTCCACCTCAGCTGCCCCCGACCGGCCAGCAACAGCCCGAGCACCACCGCGACGATCGCCACGAACCGCAGGTCCCGTGCCCAGTAGGCGTTGTTGCCCGGCAGCCGCTCCGACCAGGGGCCGATCGGCTCGGTCAACGGTTGCAGCACCGTCATCCCGACCGCCCAGAGCAGCACGGCGGCACCGGAGAGAAGCAGCCCGATCGGGCGCGCGGATCGCATTCCTGGACGGTAGCCGTCAGAGGCTCGGCCCGGCAGCCCGCACATCTCGGGCCGGTCGCCCTACGCTGAGCGGGTCGGCCCGCACCGAGGAGGAGCCCATGACCCGGTACGTCGCCCTGCTGCGTGGGGTCAACGTCGGCACCACCCGGCTCGCGATGGCCGACCTGCGCCGGATCGTCACCGACCTCGGGCATGACGACGTCCGGACGTACCTGCAAAGTGGCAACGTGGTGTTCGGCAGCACCGTGCGTGACGCCGAGAAGCTGGCCGGCGGGATCGAGCGGGCGCTCACCGACGAGCTGGGCCTGACCGTGCCGGTGCTGGTGCGCAGCGCCCGGGAGCTGGCGGCGGTGGCCGGCGGCAACCCGTACGCCGAGGTCGAGGCCGACCCGACGAGGTTGCTGGTGGCCTTCCTCGCGACCGCTCCGGCGAAGGCCACAGTGGACGCGCTGACCGTGCCCGGGGGCGAGAACGTGGCGTTCACGGTGACCGGCCGGGAGGTCTACCTGCATTTCCCCGACGGCGGCTACGGCCGGTCGAAGTTCACCAACGCGTACCTGGAGAAGAAGCTCGCCGTCGTGGCCACCACCCGCAACGGGAAGTCGGTGCGCACCCTGGCCGACATGGCCGCCGCCTGAGCCGGCAGCGGCCACGTCCGCCGGCACCGGTCAGAAGTGGTCCGCGGTCTCGTACTCGGGCACCAGCAGCCGACTCCGCGGTGAGATCCGGCGCACCGCCGCGATCATGTCGTCCAGGCGGGCGCGGTCGGCCGGCGCGACGACCGGCGGGTTCCGCAGCGGGGTCTCGAAGTTGTCGTAGTGCACCGGCACCACGACCTTCGGGTAGTCCAGGCCGGCCAGCAGCCGGGGCAGGTAGTCGCCGGTGGTGGTGGCGCTCTGCATGGCCACCATCGCCACGTCCGGCGCCAGCCCGGTGAGGTTGCGCTCGGCGACGTCGCTGGCGCCGGTGAAGTAGACCGACGGACCGTGCTCGACCCGCAGCAGGTAGCCCAGCGTGTCCCCCTCCGGCAGGTCCTCGATGGTCGCGGGCAGCGCCGGCTGGCTCACCCGCACCCCGGGGAACGCCACCGAGTACGACGGGTTGCGGCTGTGCAGCGAGCCGACCACCTCGATGGTGTGGTCGCCGAAGTCGAGCACCTCCCCACCCTTCACCGCGCTCGCTGCGGGCGCTGCTGGACGAACTCACCACCCGAGCTGGCCGGCCTGGACCTGGTGGCCGCGCCCCGCGCCACCGCGCCCGGCTGGCACGACCACCTGCTGGCGGTGTGCCGCCGGCAGGGCTGGCGACCGGCCCGGGTCCGACCGGCCCGCAACCCGGAGTTCCTGTTCGGGTTGGTGCTGGCCGGCGGCGCGGCGGCCGTGGAGCCGGCGACGGCCGCCCGGCGGGAACCTCGGATCGCGTGGCGACCGATCGCCGACACGCCGGTGGTCAAGCGGACGTCGGCGGCCTGGCCGCACCGGTCGGCGCATCCGGCCGCGCCGATGGTCGGGCAGCTCGCCGCCGAGGTGCTGGCCGCCGCCGAGCCCACCCCGCTCGCGCCGCCCTCCGCGGCGGGGGCGCGGCCGTGGCCGGTGCTCTTCGACACGACAGGGTGAACCGAACCGCCGTTGCGCTCGTCACCTTGATTTGGGCGGTGAATCGCCCACCCAGGCGGGTATGGATGAACAGGTAACGAAAAAAAGCGAAGGAGCCGCAGTGGCCAACACGATTCCCGACATCAGCCTGAACGACGGCACCACCATTCCGCAGCTCGGCTTCGGGGTGTTCCAGATCGAGCCGAAGGACACCGTCGCGGCGGTGACCACCGCGCTTGAGACGGGCTACCGGCACATCGACACCGCAGAGATGTACGGCAA
This sequence comes from Micromonospora sp. WMMD710, assembly GCF_029626045.1. NCBI lineage: Bacteria > Bacillati > Actinomycetota > Actinomycetes > Micromonosporales > Micromonosporaceae > Micromonospora > Micromonospora sp. WMMD710. Next base: position 3,962,175 of record NZ_JARUBD010000001.1, read on the forward strand.
CGAGGCCGAGGTCGGCGAGGCGGTGCGCATGTCCGGCCTCGACCGGGCCTCGGTGTACGTGACCAGCAAGCTGAACAACGGCTTCCACCGCCCGGACGACGCGCGCAAGGCGTTCGACTCGACGCTCGCGGCGCTCAAGATGGACTACATCGACCTGTTCCTGATCCACTGGCCGCTGCCGACGCTGTACGACGGCGACTACGTCTCGACGTGGAAGGTGCTGGAGGAGTTCCAGCGCGACGGCCGCGCCCGCTCGATCGGTGTGTCGAACTTCCAGGTGTCGCACCTGCAGCGGCTCGCCGACGAGGCGAGCGTCGTGCCGGCGGTCAACCAGATCGAGGCGCACCCGTACTTCACCAACGACGAGGTTCGCGCGTACGGCCGCGAGCACAACATCCTGACCGAGGCGTGGTCACCCATCGCGCAGGGCAAGGTGCTGGACGACCCGACGGTGGTCGACATCGCCGAGCAGGTCGGCCGGACCCCGGCGCAGGTGGTGCTGCGCTGGCACGTGCAGCGCGGCGACATCATCTTCCCGAAGTCGACCACCCCGAAGCGGATCGAGGAGAACACCCGGATCTTCGACTTCCAGCTGGACGACGCGGCGATGGAGCGGATCACCGACCTGAACAAGGGCGAGGCCGGGCGGCAGGGCCCGAACCCGGACACCTTCGCCTACGTCCCCCGCTGACCGCTCGCTCCAATGCGTGATGCCCCACAGTCATCTTGATGACTGTGGGGCATCACGCTCGTTGCGGTGCGGCTCCCCCGGACGGCTCAGGTGCCGACGCGCTCGGCGAGCCGACGGAACACCGCCTGGGTCGGCGAGTCGGGCGCGGGCACGTAGACGATCAGCCGCTGCTCGGTCTCCGGCACCAGCAGCACGCGGCACTCGAACTCCAGCGACCCCAGGTCGGGATGCGGCACCCGCTTGACGATGGGACGGCGTTCCTCGACGTCGTGCTCCGCCCAGAGCCGGGCGAACCGGGGCGAGGTGCCCAGCAGCTCGGTGACCAGCTCACGAATCGCCGGATCGCCCGGGTAGCGGCCGTAGGCGGCCCGCAGGTCCGCCACCGTGCTGTGCACGAACCGGCGTGCGTCGGCATCGGTCCAGTGCGCGTCGGTCACCGCCTGGCGGAACGTCCAGCGAATCATGTTGCGGTCCGCGTCCGGCACGGCCGCGAGATCTCCCACGAAGTACGTGGCCAGACGGTTCCAGGCCAATACCTGGTACGCGGCGCGGCCCCCGGCCCTGCTCCAGCCCGATGTAGTAGTCGATCGACATCCCGGCGAGCTGGGCGACCTCCTGCCGACGCAGGCCGGGGGTGCGCCGACGTACCCCGTCGGGGAGGCCGACCTCGGCGGGGCGCAGGCGGACGCGACGGGTACGCAGGAACGCCGCCAGATCGTCACGCCGCAGGCCGCTGCTCGTCATGCGTCCAGCATGCCCGGGGCAGGACCACCCAGGGTGGTACCGCCGGTCCCAGCCTCGGCCGGGCCCGGCGCGGACGCCCGGTTCGTACCACTGGACGTGACCGACGCCGAGTCGGTGTCCGCCGCCGCCGACCTCAGCCCCCGGTCGGCGGGGCGGCCAGGTCGAGCTGCCAGTCGTTGGAGCGCATCATCCGCCCCGGCGGGTACTCGAAACTCGTCTCGCCGAGCAGCGTGAACCCGGCCTTGCGGCAGACCGCGTTCGAGGCGGGATTGTCGACCGACGGGTACGCGTGCGCGTAGCGCCGGTCCCGCCGGGCGCGGGCCACGTCGAGCGCCGCGCGCACCGCGACGGTGGCCAGCCCCTGCCCCCGGTACGCGGGCAGCACCGCCCAGCCCAGCTCGTACACCGGCTGGTCGCGCCACTCGCGGGCCCAGTAGCCGACGCTGCCCACCCGCGCGCCGTCCGGCAACACCAGGGTGAACATGCACCCCTGCCCGGTGTCGGCGAAATGCACGTACCGGTCGTGCCGGGCGAGCACCTGCTCGTCGGTCTCCGGGCCGCCGGTGTGCTTGCGGGTGTCCGGTGAGTTGAGCTGTCGCAGCAGGTCGAGATCGCTCTCACTCCACGGCTCGATGTGTGCCTGTGCCATCCGATTCCCCCGTCCGTCGACCCCAGTCAAGCCGATCCCACCGACATCGCGGCCCCAAAACACCGCCCGCTAGATCCGATCTAGCGGGCGGCGGCCGTCACCTCGCGCCTTCAGGAAGGGAGGAGGTGACGATGTGACACCGTTGCGGATCGCTGTGATCGTCGGCAGCACCCGGGAGGGGCGGGCCGGCGACCGGGTCGCCAACTGGTTCGTCGAGCAGGCTGAACGGCACGACGACCTGACGGTGACGGTCGTTGACCTCAGCGAGTACGACTTCCCGGCCAGCTACCCGGCCGCGCCGACCGCGTCCATCAAGGCCTTCGTGCACGAGGTGGGCCGGGCCGACGCGTTCGTCGTGGTCACCCCCGAGTACAACCACAGCTTCCCGGCACCCCTGAAACAGGCGATCGACTATGCGTACGACGAGTGGCAGGCCAAGCCGGTCGGCTTCGTGTCGTACGGCTGCCGGTCCACCGGCCTGCACGCGGTCGATCACCTGCGGACGGTCTTCACCGCGTTACACGCGATGACGGTGCGCGACGTCGTCGGTATCGACCTGCTCGCCGGCGAACCGACACCGCAGTGCACCGACGAGCTGAGCCACGACGCCGGCGTCCTGCTCGACCAGCTGCGCTGGTGGGGTCTGGCGCTGCGCGACGGGCGCGCGGCACGGCCCTACGTCTCCTGAACACGCCCGACGAAAGGTAAGGATCATGAATAGACGCACCACCGGCCTGGCCATCGAGGCCGAGGGTCTCACCCGCTCGTTCGGGGAGACCCGGGCGTTGGCTGGCATGGACCTTCAGGTCCCCGCCGGCACCGTCTACGGCCTGCTCGGCCCGAACGGGGCGGGCAAGACCACGGCCGTCCGGGTGCTCGCGACGCTGCTGCGCCCCGACGGCGGCACCGCCCGGGTCTTCGGGCACGACGTGGTCACCGAGGCCGACAAGGTCCGCAGCCGGGTCAGCCTCACCGGGCAGTACGCCTCGGTCGACGAGGACCTGACCGGTACGGAGAACCTGGTGCTCCTCGCCCGCCTCCTCGGCCTGCCCAGGGCGGCCGCCCGCGAACGCGCCGCCGCCCTGCTCGCCGCGTTCGGTCTGACCGAGGCGAGCGACCGGCAGGTGAAGAAGTACTCGGGCGGGATGCGGCGGCGCATCGACATCGCCGCGAGCATCCTCAGCACGCCCGACCTGCTCTTCCTCGACGAGCCGACGACCGGTCTGGACCCGCGCAGCCGCAACCAGGTGTGGGAGATCGTCCGGGCCGTGGTGTCGCACGGGACGACCGTGCTGCTGACCACCCAGTACCTCGACGAGGCCGACCAGCTCGCCGGGCGGATCGCGGTCGTCGACCACGGCCGGGTGATCGCGGAGGGCACCCCGGGCGAGTTGAAGTCGTCGGTCGGCTCCGGCACGGTCCACCTGCGACTGCGCGACCCCGGTCAGCGGCCCCAGGCGGAGAAGGTGCTCCGGGATGCGCTCAACGTGCCGGTGCAGCTCCCCGCGGACCCGGTGGCGTTGACCGCGCGTGTCGGCGAGGCCGGCAGCGACCTCGACGCGAGCGCGCAGGCCGCCCGCGCACTCGGCGACCTGGCCCGCGCCGGCATCGTCGTCGACGACTTCTCCCTCGGCCAGCCGAGCCTGGACGAGGTCTTCCTGGCCCTGACCGATCACCCGGCCGTGTCGGCCGACGAGCACGACGACGAGCTGGAGGCAGCCCGATGAGCAACGCGACCACCACCACGACCGAACGCGCCCCGTCGGTCTACGTCCCGTCCGCCGAGGCGCTGGCGACCGTCCTGGCACCGGGTGCCCGGCCGCCCCGACCGAGCGCGCTGGGCGCGTCGCTGACCTTCGGCTGGCGGGCCCTGCTGAAGATCAAGCACGTGCCGGAGCAGCTCTTCGACGTGACCGCGTTCCCGATCATCATGGTGCTGATGTTCACGTACCTGTTCGGTGGCGCCCTCGCCGACAGCCCGCGCGACTACCTGCAGTTCTTCCTGCCCGGCATCATGGTGACCAGCGTCGTGATGATCACCATGTACACGGGTATCGGCCTCAACACCGACATCGAGAAGGGCATCTTCGACCGCTTCCGCACGCTGCCCGTGTGGCGCCCGGCCGCCCTGGTCGGCATGATCTTCGGCGACGTGCTGCGCTACATCCTCGCCGCCCTGGTGATCCTGGGCGTCGGGCTGGCGCTCGGGTTCCGCCCCGGAGGCGGGGTCGCCGGAGTCGCCGCCGGGATCGGACTGCTGGTGATCTTCTCGTTCGCGTTCTCCTGGGTGTGGACGTTCTTCGGGCTGATCCTGCGCAGCGAGAAGTCGGTGATGGGGGTCAGCATGATGGTGCTGTTCCCGTTGACGTTCCTCAGCAACGTCTTCGTCGAGCCGAGCACCATGCCCGGCTGGCTCCAGGCGTTCGTGAAGGTCAATCCGGTCACCCAGCTGGTGGCCGCGGTCCGTGCGGTGATGGACGGCGCGTCGGACCCGTCGGCCATGATGTGGCTGCTGGCGTGGAGCGCCGGTTTCGTGCTCGTCTTCGGCACGCTGACGATGTACCGGTACAACCGCCGCTGACCCGGTCGGCGGGCTTCAGAGCTGCCAGTGCGGTGGGTTGGCGGGCAGGTAGCGGCAGGTGTTGCCGGTGGAGACGGATTCGCGCAGGTGGCCTGCGAGGGCCGGGTGCCGGTCGTCGAGCTTGCGCAGCGTGTCCCTGATCCGCGCGGTGACCGTCTTGCGGGCCCGCTCGGCCTCGTCGCCCAGCCGGCGGCTCCGGCCGGCCAGCCCCGCCGCGGCGCGCAGCTCGTCGAGCAGCGCGCCGCGCTCGGCGTCCAGTGCGGCCACCTTCCGCTCGTCGTCGCGTGCGGCGGCCCGGTCGATCTCCTCATCGAGGCGTGCCAGGTGCCGCCGGTAGCGGGCCTTCGCCTCGTCGTCGAGGATCGGGTCGCCGCCCATCCGGCGGGCGGCCACCAGCTCCGGGCCGGCGGCCGGGTCGAGCAGCTCGACCGCCGGCACGTCGCTGCCGGGGCGGCTGAGCAGCAGGTGCAGGTCGTGCAGCCCCTTGGCGTCGGGCAGGTGCACCACGACACCGGCGTACGCGAGCTGCCACACCGGCCCGTCGCGCCGAAACTCGTACCCCTCGATGGCCGGCGCGACGGCCTGCCGTGCGGGGCTGGCCTGGGCCGCGGCTGGGGTCGGGTCGGCGAGCCGGTGCGGCACCTGCGTCATGCCGAGGGCGGTGGCCTCCCGGGCGGTGGTGGCGCGCAGCTCGGCCAGCGTCGCGGCGTCGCCCGGATGGCCCCGGCCCGCCACGGCGTTGGCGAGGCCGGCCCGGGCGATGAGCGACCAGGGCCGGGAGCCCATCCGGTCGGCGGAGTCACGGGCGGCCGTGAAGCCGGCGATGGCGTCGTCCCAGCGTTCCTGGGCGGCGTCGATCAACGCCAGCCAGTGGTCGACGGGACCGCTGATGTCGCAGCCGAAGAGCCCCACCGCCCACTGGCCGCGGTGCGGGGCGAGCGCGGCCCGCACGTCGTCGCAGCGGCGCGGGTCACCGGATGCGGCGGCGACCTGCGCGCGTAACCGCAGCCAGAGCGGCGACACCGGACGCGGGTAGCGGGTGCCGGTCGCCTCGATGCCGGCGGTCAGCCGGATCGCCGTCTCGGCGTCGCCGCCTTCGGCGGCGGTGATGGCCCGCAGCAGCTCCCGGTAGGGGTAGTCGATGGGGGCCAGCGCGTCCAGCAGGGTGCCGGCCTCGGCGAACCGGCCCTGGAGCACCAGCCGGGACCAGCGCAGGTGATGACCCATGAACCCGAACTCGGCGTGGCTCGGGTCGGCGACGTCGGTGATGTCGGTGAACCGCTCGTCGGCCTCGGCGAAGTCACCTCGGAAGGCCGCGATGATCCCGCTGTCCACGGCCGCCGCCATCCGGTGTCGGGCGAGGTCGCCCTGCTCGTTGGCGGTGACGAAGGTGGTGAACTCGTCGACGAATCGGGGGTCGCCCAGCTCCAGGAGCGCCACCCAACGCAACGAGGTGGCCCACAGCTCGGTTTCCCGGTCTCCCGTACGACGGGCCACGTCCCGGATCTCGGTGGTCAGCGCGGCACGGGCCGCCGCGGTGCCCAGCCCCCAGGTGGTGTCGTGGCGGGCCCAGAGGCTGAAGGTGAGTGCCTCGTCGTCCTGCCCTCGCCGGGCGATGGTCTCGGTGGCGGTGATCAGGTCGGCGATCAGCGTGCCGACCGACGCGGTGGCGTCCGGCTCGCCGATCAGTTGCCGGTACGCCTCGCGCACCAGTTCCGCCGCCTCGACGGAGTCGGCGGTCTCGACCTGGCGGGCGCGGTTCACGATGAGGGCGACGCGGGCCAGCAGCACCGGGTCGTCGAGTGTGCGGGCCAGCGTCGCGGCCTCGGTGAGCAGCTGGCCGGCCTCGTCCCGGCCGGCGTGGTGGTATTGCGCCTCACCGAACTCGACGAGGATCCGCACCCGTTGCGCCCGGTCCTCGACGACATCCAGCGCCCGGCGGAAGTGCACGGCCGCCTCGTCGGTGGCCAGCCGGGCGAACGCGTCCCGGCCGGCGGCGACCAGCAGGGTGGCCACCCGGGCGCGGTCGAGCGCGGGGCCGGCGAGGTAGGCGTGGCGGGCGAGGTCGGCCGGGACCAGTCGATCGGTGAGTTCGCGGAGGTCGTCGACGGCCCGGACGACGTCGGCGTGCCGGGCCTGCCGGTCGTCGTCGGTCAACCCGTCGTAGAGGGTTTCCCGGACGAGGTCGTGGGCGAAGGCGAACCGGCCGCCACCTCGGGCGGCCACCAGCCGGGCGGTCACCGCCCGGTCGAGCAGCCGGTCGACCTGTGCCGCCGGGGCCGCCACGCTGGCCGCCAGGACCTGCCGGTGAAACTCGCGGCCCAGCACGGCGGCGACGGTCAGCGCCTCGACCACGGGCGCGGGCAACTGGGCCAGCCGCCGCCGCACCGCCTCCCGTACGCCGGGCGCGATGGTGCCGGTCGTGCCGTCGGCGTGCCAGAGTCGGGCGGTCTGCTCGACGAAGAACGGGTTGCCGCCGGTGCGCCGGTGCACCTCGTCGGCCAGGCCGGCGTCGGGCTCCCGTCCGGCCGTCCGTGCCATCAGGGCGGCGACCTCGTCACGGGCCAGGCCGGTGAGCGTGATCGTGGTGGACTTGGCGACCAGCGGCATGAGCAGTGGGCGCAACGGATGCTCGCCTGACTCGACCTCGGCGTCGCGGTAGGTGCCGATCAGCAGCAGCCGCTCGAACCAGGTGTGCTGGGCGGCGAACCCGAGCAGCCGCAGCGAGGCCGGGTCGGCCCAGTGCAGGTCGTCGAGCACGACCACGACCGGCCGGCGCTGGGAGACGGCGACCAGCGCGGCGGTCACCGCGTCGTACAGGGCGAACGCCTCCTGGTCGGCGACGTCCCGGCCGGCGTCCTCGGGCGCCCAGCCGTCGGCGAGCCTGCGCAGGTCGTCGGTGCTCGCCGTCTCGCCGAGCAGGGCCGCGAGGGCTGGTTCCGCGTCGGGCCGTGCGACCGCCCAGTCGTCGGCGGAGCGCCGCAGGGCGCGCAGCACCTGCACCCACGGCCAGTAGCCGGGAGCGCTGTCGGAATCCCAGCAGGCGGCGCCGAGCACGAGCGCGCCGCGCTGGCGGGCCTGCCGCGCCGCCGACGTGACGAGGGTCGTCTTGCCGATGCCGGGCTCCCCGGTGACCAGAACGAGACCCCCGTGGCTGGTGGCGGCCCGGTCCAGCTCGGCGCGCAGCAGACCCGCGGGGTGATCCCGCCCGATGATGGCGTCGCCGAGCCGCGCGTCCATGGTTTCCAGACGGTACTGGAACGCTCCGACAGCGCGGGCGCGGTTGGTTTGGCGTACCCGGCGTTCTCGGCGCGCTCGACCTCGCCGTCTCAAGGGCGGGGCGGGGGTGTTGCGGGCCCTTTGGAGTTGATGCCGTCGACGAATCAGGCCGCGTCATTACCTAAAGTTCCCTATCCGAGCTACCGTAGGGAACGATGATGGAAGACATGTACTCGGTGGAGCAGGTCGCCGACCGGCTCGGCCTACACGTGCGGACGGTGCGCGGCTACATCCGCTCGGGTCGGCTGCGGGCGGTGCGGATCGGCAAGCAGTACCGGATCGCCGCCACCGATCTCGACGCGCTCACCGGGCAGCGCCCGGCGGCGGCCAGCGTCGTCGGGCCGGCGGAGGTGTCGAGCATCGTGCAGATCGACGGGGTCGACCGGGCCGCCGCCGACCGCCTCGGCACGCTCATGCTGGCCAGCGCCAACACCGGCCACGATCAGGCCAACCCGCTGCGGGTGCAGACGGTGCACGACGAGGAGCGCCACCGCCTGAAGATCATCATCCTGGGTGCTCCCGCCGCCGCCGCCGAACTGCTGCACCTGCTCGACGCCGTCCTCAACGCCGACAACGGCCTACTCGACCGGGAGGTCCCCGATGCCTGACGAGATCCAGGAACGCGCGGGCGTGCAGGTGCTGGTCTGCGACCCGGCCGGACCGACCATCGCCACCGAGCAGGACGCGCTGGACCTGATCGGCGCGGCCTTCGCCGGCGCCCAGGTGGTTGCCGTGCCGGCTGACCGCTTCGACGAACGCTTCTTCTCGCTGGGCACCCGCTTCGCCGGCGAGGTGATGCAGAAGTTCGTCAACTACCGGCTGCGCCTGGCCGTCGTCGGTGACATCTCGGCGCGGCTGGAGGGCAGCTCGGCGCTACGCGCCCTGGTGCACGAGTCGAACAAGGCCGAGCACATCTGGTTCGTCCCCGACCTCGACGCCCTCGACGCCCGTCTCCGCGCCACGGCGTAGCGCCATCTCCACCGCGTCCGTTTCCACGCCCCGGGCCTGGCCCTGATCGGCCGCCCAGCGCAGATAGGCCAGCCACTCCTCGGCCGACCAGCCGTTCCGGCGGCCCACACCGGCGTCGGCGGGGAGGCGGCTGGCGACGACGCCATATCGCGGTATCGAGCACGCTCTGCCCGACCCGGATCCGCAGCACGGTCAGATCGGCGGGTCGAACGCACCGCCGGGTACGGGGCCGGGCAAGCTGTTCGGCGCTGGTGACTAGCCGCCCGGTGACCGGGTACGCGCGAGCGATGGGTAGCCACAAGCAGAACAAACACGACAGCGGCGGCGAGTCGGCGCGAGGCCGGCGGCATTCGGGCAGCGGCGCTCCGGGCCGCCAGGGCTCGACCATGGAACACTCGCCCGACCAACGGCACCGCCGTACCGCGACCGGCCCGGCCGGCACCGAGGGTGGCCTGGGCCGGGCCAAGGTCTCGGGCGACGGGCGGATTCAGCGCCAGGGCGGCTCCTGAGCCGATCAGTCGATGGTGCGGCCGCACCGCGCGTTCGCGGGGCGGCCGCACCGGTTGAGCAGTTTCCTACGCCGTCGCGCAGATGGCGTACGCCGTGTCGGACCAGTTGCCGGCGAACGCATCCTCCTCGTACGCGCCCGAATCGACGGTTGTCGGCGCGGTCGCGGGGCCGCCGTTGGGGCGGAAGTCGTCGACCACCGCCCCGGCCACGACGAGACCGAGCACGAGTACGGACGCTCGCCGGGTCTGCTTCTGAGCACGCATGTGTTTCTCCCGTCAGAGGCCCCGCGGCGGCCGTTGGGTCGCCGACGCCGAGGCCGTTGGTGATGACAGGGTTCACGGTGGGTAGTCGGCTGACCAGGCATTATCTTCAAGCCGACTACGTCGTGTAACGGATGAAGCCCGTCCACATATTGACATCCGGCTATGAATTAGCTCCGGATCGCCCTAGCATTCGGACCATGTCCGCTCGCCGTGTCATCGCCGCCGTCGCCGTAGCCACGGTGGCGAGCCTGCTCGCCGTCAACGCCGCACGCGCCGACGGCCCGGCGATCAGCACCCCCGGCAGCCCGACGGTGGTGGTGAACCAACCTCACCAGCTCACCCTCAGCTGGGCACCCTCCACCTGGATCGGCGATCCGGCCGCCGAGCAGCCGATCAACTACGAGGTGCAGGTCCCGCTGGGCCCCAACACGTACCGCTGGCTCGGCACCACGACCGACACCACGATCACGCTGACCGACCTGGCGCCCGGCACGACGTACCGGATCGCGGTTGCCGCCCGCGCACTCGGCGGCTACTCCGACAGCTCGCCCGCCACCACCGTGCGCACCGCCTCCGGCCGCGCCACGGTCAGCTACCTCAACCTCGACTGGGCGCCGACGAACAACCAGATCCAGCACCTCCTGCGGGTCACCAACACCGGCACCGGACCACTGGACCTGACGACGGTGCGGGTGCGCTACCACCTGCGCTTCGAGGGCGGCAACACCTCGCTGGTGCCGAACTGTGACTGGGCGACGCTGGGCTGCGACAGGATCCGGCAGACCGTGCAGTTCTTCATCCCACCGGGCGCGCCGTCGACGATGTCGACGCCAGCGCCGCCCTACCCGCCGCCGGGCACGCCCGTCCCCGGCTGGGTCGAGCTGACCTTCACCAGCGGGACGCTCGCACCGGGCGCGTCGACCGGGCCGATCCAGCTACGGCACCACCGGCACAGCTGGAGCGACATCGACGAACGCGACGACCCGAGCTGGCTCCCCGCCACCGGCCAGTGGACCGAGAACGGGCGGATCACGCTGGACGTCGACGGGGTACGCGAGTTCGGTGACACGAACGCCTGACGTACCCATTCGTCACGCCGGGCGGAGACAGCCCGCGGAGGCACCGACCCGTCCCTTGGAGTATTTCGATGACCTGGCGTCCCACCATTGCCGCGCTGGCCGGCCTGTGCGTCGCGCTCAGCACCGCGCCACTGCCCGCCGGCGCGGCCCTCGCCAATCCGCCCGGCACACCACCGGGGGTCTGCCCGACGGGGACCGGCTACGGCCCGCCGCTGCCGGGCAGTTCCGTGACGGCCACGAAGATCCAGAGTGGCTTCTCGTTCCTCGAAGGCCCGGTCTGGGTCGCCGACGGCGGCTATCTGCTGTTCTCCGACATGGCGGCCGGCACCGGGCCGTACAACGTCCAGCCGTCCACGATCCGCCGGTTCACCCCGCCGGCGACCTTCGACACGTTCCTCGCCAACGCCGGCAGCAACGGCCTGGCCCTCAGCACCGACGCCCAGCAGATCATCGCGGCCACCCACGACCAGCGCAACGTGTCCGCGTACCGGATCAGCGACCGGGCCCGCAGCACCATCGCCACGAACTACCAGGGTCGGGCGTTCAACTCGCCCAACGATGTGGCGGTCCGCTCCGACGGCGTCGCCTACTTCACCGACCCCACCTTCCAGCGCGGCAACCGCCCGGACCAATTGAGCGGGCGTACCAGCGTCTTCCGCGTCTCCGGTGGTCAGGTGTCCCTGGTCGACGACCGGTTGCGCCAGCCCAACGGCATCGCGCTCTCGCCGGACGGCACCGCGCTGTACGTGGGCGCCTACTCCGAGAACAGGATCTACCGGTACGCCGTCCAGCCCGACGGCAGCACCGGCGCCCGCAGCGTCTTCGTGAACTACCTCGGCGGGCCGGACGGCGTCACGATCGACTGCGCCGGCAACGTGTACTGGGCGTCCGGCTCGGACTCCCTGATCCACGTCTACTCCCCCACGGGCAACCCGCTCGGCACGATCCGCTCCGGCACCTCCGGTACGACAAACGTGGCGTTCGGCGGCCCCGACCGGCAGACCCTCTACATCACCTCAGGCCCGAGGAACGACTCCGGCCTGTACAGCGTGCGACTCAACGTCCCCGGCTATCCGTACTGATGAGGATGCCGATCCCCGGTCAGTGTGATCTGTGGGAACGGCATCCTCCGAACCAGCTATCGGTATTCAGGCACCCGGTAACCGAGGGTGACCTTCGGTCACAGCTCGATCGGCCAGCAGTCCTGGTTCCAGACATTGCAGGGGTAGGCCGATGGGCCGACCTCGCCGCTGGCCCCGCCACTCGGCGCACCGCGTCGAGACCCTCCGCGTGGGCAACTCGCGCTATCCCCTCGCCACGGTCGTCGGCTCCGGCGGGGTGTGCGGCCCGCTGGCCGGCCGCTCGTCGCCGTGCCCCGGCCACCACGCCTTGTGCCCGATCAGCGCGGTCAACGCCGGAACGAAGAACATCGACATGACGAACGCCGACAGCACGATGCCGATCGCCACCGCGAAGCCCATCTGCTGCAGGAACGAAATCGGCGCAAGCAGGAGCACCGCAAACGTCCCTGCCAGGATCAGTCCGGCCGCCGCGACGGTCGGGCCGGCGTGTTCCACTCCGATGGCGGCAGCCTCGTGTGGCTCGTTGCCCTCCCGCGCCTCCTCGCGTAGTCGGGCGATCATCAGGATGTTGTAGTCCGTCCCGATCGCCACCACGAAGAGGTAGAGGATGATCGGCAGCTGGAAGGTGACACCGGGCTCGCCCCGCAGCCCTTGGAAGAGGTAGACCGTGGCACCCAGCGTGGCGGCGAAGTTTAGCAGCACCGCGATCACGAGGTAGATCGGCGCGACCAGGCTGCGCAGCAACAGCGCGAGGATGAGCGCGATCAGCCCGGCCGCGACCGGCAGGATCACCGACAGGTCGCGGTTGTTCGCCGAGTTGATGTCCGCGAAGATCGCGGTGGTCCCACCGACCAGCGCCCGGGTGCCGGGCGGGGCCGCCGCGTGCACGGCACCGCGCAGGTCCTCGCGGACGAGGGTGATCGCCTCGTTGGAGACCGGGTTCTCGTTGAGCAGCAGGTTGACCCGGGCCACACTCGGGTCGGTGCTGCGCTCCGGGGGCTGCGCCTGGCCCACACCCGGGGCTTTCGATACGGCCGCGGCGAAGTCGTTGACCTGCTGCTCGGTCAGCTGTGACCCATTACTGGTGGTCAGGTAGACCTCGGTAGGGGCGAGCGCACCGGCGGCGAACCCGCGCTGCAGGTCCTGCGCGGCCTTCGCCGACTCGGTGTCCTGCGGGAAGCCGGCGCTGAAGTCGTAGTCGGCCTTGTAGCCCAGTACGCCTGCCGCAAGCGCGACCAGGAGGACGCCGGATGCCGCCGCGACGAGTGCCGGCCGGCGCCCGACGGCGGTGCCGAGCCGGTGCGAGATGGTCGCCTTGGGCGCACGCTGCCACGCCTTCGACGGCCAGAAGACGTACCGGCCGAGCAGCGAGATGACCGCCGGGACGAGAGTGAGCGAGGTGACCAGCATGACGCCGACCGCGATCGCGAGCGCCGGGCCGAGCGAGCCGAAGAAGCCCAGAGAGGCGAGGAGCAGCACGAGGAACGCGACGATGACCGCCCCGGCGGCCGACGTGATGACCTCGCCGACCCGCTGGACGGAGACGATCATCGCGGTGCGCTTGTCGTCACCGGCGCGCAGCCGCTCCCGGTAGCGGAAGAGCAGGAACAGGATGTAGTCGGTGCCGATGCCGAACAACACGATCAGCAGGATCGTTTGTAGATCCTGGCTGACACTGAGATCGAATGCCTTGCCCGCGGCGGCGACGAGACCCGTCGTGATGCTCAGAACGACGCCGACGACCACCACGGGCAGCAGCGCGGCGATGGGGCTGCGGAAGATGATCAGGATCAGTCCGATGATCAGGATGATCGTCGCGACGCCGACCACGGCGAAGGCGTTGTTGAAGGTGTCCTCGTTGTCGACGAAGCTCGCCACGTCGCCGGCCACGCCCGCGGTCAGCCCACTGTTCGCCAGCTCCGGGCCGATGTCCGCGCGCAGATCGCGTACGGCGTCGAGCAACGCCGGGTCGTCTGGGGTAGGGGCGTCGAGCCCGACGTTGACCACCTGCACCGACTTGTCCGGCGCCACAGCTGGCGGACCGGTCAGGTAGCCGGACGTGCGCGGGATGTTCTTGGCCTTGAGCGATTGGGCGAGCTGCCCCACTCTCGCCTCGTCCGCCGGCGTGAGCTTCTGACCGTCGGCGCGCTTGACCACGATGATCGCCGTCGAGGTGGCCTGCTGCGGAAACGCCTTCTGCCCGAGCTCGGTGGCCTGCACGGACTCGTACGAGCGGGGCAGGAAGCTTTCCTGATCGGCGGAGGTGATGTCGCTCAGCGATGGTGTGGTGAGGATGATGGCGGCAGCCGCGAGCACCCACCCGGCAATCACCCACCACGCCCTGCCCACAACGAATCTGCCCAGCCGCTCGAACATGGTTTCCCCCGTGTGTTCGGCACCGTCGACGTCCGGGCCCGGAGCGCCCAGGGCATCCGCCCGTCACCCAGGCGGGCTTCGCTACCCGCTGTGCAGACTACCTTCGCGTGGCACTCCTTTTGGGATGCTTCAACTCCGAGGGCGGCGTGTGTTGCCGCAGCTACAACGTCGAGGCCGTCTGCCACGTCCCAAATGATCACGCGTCCAGGTTGGCGACATGGGGCAGTGGATCAGCATGATCACCCTCGGCGTCAGCAGGTCACGCATCCGGATGTCCTGGTGAATACGGCGGGTGTGTCCTGCTGTGCCGCGACCTCGCCTGGTGGGTCTGCCAGGTGCGGAGGGCGTTCTTGATGCGGTGGTTCTCGGCTTGGGCGAGGTCGAGTTGGCGACCCCGCTCGTGCAGATCGTGGGCGAGGCGGCTAAGCAGCGCATCGGTGAACGAGCGCGCGCCGACGACCAATGTCACCCGTCGGCCGGCCGGTGCGGCGGCGACCTGCTCGACGAGGGCGCGCAGCGGCGCCAACCCGGTGCCGCCAGCGACGAGCAGCAGATCATCGGATCGTGCCGCGTCGAGGCTGAGGCCGGCGTCGTCGGGTGGGCCGAGCCAGAGCAGCTCTCCGGGGCGTACCTCACGGACCAGGCGGTGGGAGACGGCGCCGGCGGGTACGGCGCGGACGTGCAGCTCGACGGTGCCGTCGGGGCGTGGGGCGTTGGCCGGCGAGAGCCAGCGCCAATGCCCCGGCACGCGGGGTGTGCAGACCGGCACGGCCTGGCCCGGCTGGAAGGGCAGTCGCCGCCAGGGACGTACCGTCAGGATGGCGATGTCGGGCGACGGCCGGTCATGATCGATCACCTGGACGTGCCACCAGGCCGGGCCGTCGCCGACCTGCGCGGCGGCGCGACGGATCGCGCGCGTGGCGCGCTCCACGGCGGCCTTCCACAGGGCATGCGGCCCGTGGCGGGTGACGGTGGCGAGCAGCGCGTCACCTACGGCGGTGGCGTGTGGGAGCAGGTCAAAATAACGGTACGCGCGGGCGAGCACCAGCAGCAGCGCCGCCCGGCCCGCCGCATCGTCCCCGCCTGCCACGAGACTGCCCAGCGCGGCGAAGAACACCGGCGCCTCACGACTGGGCAGCAGGCCGGGCCGGCGATCTTCGAGGGCGCACCAGAAGTCGGAGGCCGCCCGGTCATCGACGAAGGCCCGCCGCACGTGGGCGACCTGCTCGTCCGGCAGGTGGTCCTGCTCCTCCGGCAGCGCCCCTACGAGGTAGTCGACGATCCGGCGGTGCTGCGCCTCCGACAACCCGAGGCCACGCCATTGGTTCGCCTCGCCGTCGAACCCGTGCGCCAGGCTCGCGGTGAGATGCGCGGCGAGCCGATCAAGGTCAACCCCGATGAGGTACGGCGACAGCTCCACGTCCGCCACGACCAGCCGCAGCCAACGGTCGACGATGGCACCTTCCGGGCTTTGCGGGGTGTTCATGGCGGCTCCGAGACGTCGACGGGGTCGGGGGACGCCGGGGCGGGTGGGTGCGGGGCTGCGCCGATGAGGGCCGGACAACTCCGGAGCCAGCACCCGCCCCGGGCCATGCGCCGACCCTCGCGGTTGACCAGGCACGACGGCATGTCATGGTGATCGTCGAGGGCATGCGCTGCGCGTATGCGGTCGACTACGTGACGGCCGGGTCGGGCAGACTGCGGGCATGACGGAACGTCCGGTGCTGCATCTGGTCGTCTGCGCAGCGGGGCCGGCGGAACACATCGACGAGCTGGTCGACCTGCTGATCGCCGACGGGTGGCAGGTGTGCATGATCGTCAGTCCCACGGCGGCCCCCTGGCTCGACCGGGCGGCGTTGCAAGACAAGACCGGCTATCTCGTACGCGTCGAGTGGCGGATGCCCGGCGACCCCGAGCCGCACCCACCGGCTGATGTGGTGGTGGCCGCGCCGCTCACGTTCAACACGGTGACGAAGTGGGCGCTGGGCATCAACGACACACTGGCGCTTGGAGTCCTCAATGAGTCACTGGGCGCGGGCCTACCGATCCTTGCCTTCCCGCACGTGAAGGCGGAGCTGGCCGCCCATCCGGCATATGCGGGCCACCTAGCGGTGCTGCGCGGCGCTGGTGTCGTCGCCGCCGACGGCAGGGCGCTGAGCCCGGCGGCCGGGCGGGAGCGCTGGAACGTGGTCATCGAGGCGGTGCAGATGTATCGCCCGTCCTGAGGTCTCCATGATCGACGGTCCTTGACGATATGCGTCGTGCGTATACCAGCGCTCCACGCACCGTGTTCAATGGATAGGTTCGATGAGGCGAACTGGACGGAGCCGCCGGTGACACACGCGAACTGCCCTCGGTGTGGCGGGCGGCTGGCCCGGGACAACGACAGCGGACGGTGCACGCCGTGCCAGGCTGCCGAGCGGGACCGGCTGAGCTCGCCGCCGATGGTGCCGGCGAGCTTCTGGGAGCACGGGCCGGTGCGGCTGGCCTTGGCCGAGCGGCATCTGGGCCGGGTGATCAGGGCTTACCGATGCCATCCGTACCACGGGCGGGTCGCGTTGCCGCAGACCGTGGTGGCGGGATGGCTCGGAATTACGCAGGCGCAGTTGAGCCGGGTGGAAAACGGACCGCCGCTGGTGCACCTGGATCGGCTGTCGCATTGGGCGCGGCTCCTCCGAGTTCCAGTGGAGAGCCTGTGGTTCCGCCTCCCAGATGCGCCTCGTTGGACCGGTGCGAGCGTCGCAAATGGCGACGATCAGGCGGCCGAACAAGGGGTGCAGGCCGCCGTGACGGTTAACGTGGACCGGGCATCAAGCCGAGGGGGTGACGCTACGGACCGCCGTCGCTTCACCGTATTGGCCGCACTCGCGGGCCTCGCCGCAGCCGGTCATCCTTACCTGCTCGCGGGTCAGGCCGACGAGCCCGGAACCATCGGCATGGAGCAGGTACGACTCGCCAGTTCGCTGGTTGGCGGTCTTCGGCAGGCGGATGCTGCGGTGGGCGCAGCCCAGCTCTGTGACGTCGCCATTCAGGTGCACACCAGGCTGTCGACCTGGGCCGCCAAGGCGAGATACAGCCGAGAGGTAGGCGATGCCCTTCAAGGCGCCCTGGCCGATCTCGGCATCCAGGCGGCGTGGCTCGCCATCGACGCCGAACGCCGGCAGGAGGCCAGACCCTTCCCTAATGAGGCCATCACCCGCGCCCGTATCGCCGACGACCCTCGGGTGGAGGTACGGGCGCTGGCCCTGCTATCGCTCCTACTCCGCGATAGTCAACCCGGCGAGGCACTGCACTGCGCCGAGGCGGCAATACGTGTCTCTGCCGGCTGGGCGACACCTCGACTCACCACGCTGCTGCACCTGCGGAGGGCACACGCGTACGCCGTCCTCAGCGATGCCAGTGGGTTCAGCCGGGAGATGACCAAGGCCTGTCGGGAGCTGGAGCGCGGGCCGCACGAAGACGATCCAGGTTTCGTCGACTTCGTGAACGAGCAAGAGCTGAACGGCATCCAGGGGCTCTCCTACCTCGCTCTGGGCAGGCCCGACCGTGCCGCTCAATCGTTCCGTGCCATCACTGCCAACCCGTCGCCGGGCCATCGGCGCAATCAGGTCCTCTACACAATCGACCTCGCCGAGGCGACCTACCAGCAGGGTGATGCCAGCGGGGCAGCGCGCATCGCTCTGGACGTCATGCCGGCGGTGACTCAGATGAACTCGGGGCGGGTGAGCAGGCATCTTGCACAGGTCCGCTCAAACCTGGCGGCACCTCGGCACGCATCCACAACGACCCGTCAGTTCATCGACGCCTACGATCGGGCGGTGACTGCGTGATCGAGGGCTTGCAGCTTCGCCATCACAACGCCGACGAGGCGCGCGGGATCCTCGATCAGCTCGTGGACTTGTACTTGGCGGTTTACTCAGATGGCGACGAGTTCCACAGCGAGGACCGCTACCGGCGTCAGCTCGACCTGCACATGCAGCGGGCTGGGTGGGAGTTGGTCACCGCGCGAGTCCACGGAATTTTGGCCGGCTACATCTATGGCTTTCCCTTACCTGCGCAGACGCGGTGGTGGGATGGCATCCACGAGCCGGTGCCGGCCGGGTTCACCGATGAGGACGGGACGCGTACCTTCGCAATCAGCGAGCTGTTGGTACATCCGGCCAGGCGACGTCAGGGCATTGCGGCGACTCTGCACACCGAACTGGTGGCGGTCCGGACGGAGCCACGAACCATCCTATTGGTTCGGCCCGAGAATGCTGCCGCTCAAAGGGCGTACCAGTCCTGGGGCTGGACGAAGGTGACCGAACTTCAGCCAAATTGGGAGAAAGCACCGATCTTTGATGTCCTGGTCCGTGCACCCGCCCACCGGAGTGAGTTGGGTTGATCTCTGGTGAATCCAATCGCGCGGCCGACACCCACCCTGATCATGCATTTCACCCACCTCGACAATCTGTCGAGGATTATCAAGACCGGCCGGTTGCTCGCGGACAGCGGCGTAGGGGCGCAGCTCGCCACGAACGTGGGCTCGGTCGAGATCAAAGCACGACGGCGGGAACGGCCCGTGCCGTGTCCTCCGGGTGGTGTCGTAGCGGATTACGTACCGTTCTACTTCGCTCCGCGCTCGCCCATGATGTTCCGCATAGCCTGCGACCATCGAGCAGGCAAGTCGGGGTGTTATCCAGGAGGAGACGATCCCCTCGTCTACCTGGTGAGCTCCGTGGAGCGGGTGCACGCGGCCGGAGTCGATTGGGTGGCAAGTGACGGGAACTGCGCGGTCGGCTTGACCAGGTTCTCGGCCGAGTTGGCCGAGCTCGACACCCTCGTGGACTGGCCCTTGCTGGGAGCCCAGATCTGGAGGGACGTTCCCGACGACATGGACCGCATGCGCCGGCGAGCTGCCGAGTTCCTGGTCCACCGTGAGTTTCCTGTTGACCTGCTCACCGGTTACGCCGTACGGACGACGGACCGACAGGAACAGGTGAGGCAGGTGTTCCGCGACGCTGGCATGATCGAGCCGTACGTTGCTGTCAGACCGGGCTGGTACTACGGGTACACACGGGGGGAGGTGCGCGAATGATCATCATCAGCCACGGGAACCTACTGACCGCTGAGGCGGACGCGCTGGTCAACACCGTCAACACGGTTGGGGTCATGGGCAAGGGCATCGCTCTACAGTTCAAGCGCGCCTACCCGGCAAACTACGCGGCCTACCGCACGGCATGCCGCGAGAACCAAGTCAACTTGGGGCGAATGTTCGTTTTCGACTCAGCGCGACTCGGTCCGCGCAGATACGTGATCAACTTTCCCACCAAGGGCCATTGGCGGGCCAACTCGAAGCTGGACGACATTCAGGCCGGACTGGCCGATCTCGTCCGCGTGGTTCGCGAGCGAAGGATCACCTCTGTGGCGATGCCCGCTCTGGGCTGCGGCAACGGTGGGCTCAACTGGGACGATGTCCGGCCCCTCATCGAAGGCGCCTTCGCCGAGACCCCCGAGGTGCGGGTCCTGCTATTTCCTCCAGAGGGAGCCCCCGACCCGGCCGACATGCCGGTAGCGACCGAAAGACCACCGCTGACCCCCGGACGCGTAACTCTCATTCAGGCCATCGACCGCTACCTGAGCCGAGCACGACGACTCGAGCCACGCGATGGCGTCACCGTCCTGGAGATTCAGAAGATCGCCTATTTCCTCCAGGTGCTGGGGCAACCGCTGCGTCTGGAGTTCAGCCGCGGCAGATACGGCCCGTACGCCGAGAGCCTCAACCACGTGCTGGACCGTCTCGAAGGGCACTACCTGACGGGCTTCGGTGACCGTTCGGCACGGGTCGAGGAGATGCAGCCCATCGGGCTGACCCCGGGCGCAGCCGACGCCGTTGCCGACTGGTCTCGAGCCCATGGCGCAGCAGCAACCGAAACGTTGGATCAACTGGCCCGGCTTACCGACGGATTCGAGGCACCATACAGCCTGGAACTGCTGGCAACCGTGCATTACGCAGCCGCATCACAGCCTCCCACCGACGACCTGGATGAGCTGACCGAGCGGGTTCGTTCGTGGAGTGGCCGCAAAGCTCGGCTCTTCACAGCCGCGCATATCGAATTGGCCTACGAACGCCTGCAGTCGGTCCGACTGCTGCCTGCATTGCCCGTTGCGTGAGTCGTCACACGGATGAGGCGACCTCGACAAATGCGTGACAACTTTTGCCTATACGACCGCCCGCCACGCCCCACCTGTAGATAGGTCGTGTGATTAGGTTGCTCGAATGACGGATCTTGAGCAGGGCGTGTACGAGCACCTGATCACCCGCGAGGTGGCCGACAGCCTCCAGCACGTTGACCCCGCCCGGATCCAGCGCCACAAGCTCGACCCCGCCGACGCCCACCACACCCTCGCACGCCACATCGCCACCCTGGCAGCGAGAGCTCTGCAAGCCGTCCCCAACGGCGACGACAAGCTGCATCACCAGGTCGAAATGGCGAATCGCATAGCCGAAGCCATCGCCACCCTGAGCCCAAGGGCAGCGACCGAACAAGACCAGGTAACCGACGCCAGGCACCTGCTCCACGCCATCGCCGCCCCACCGACGCCACCCGCACAGCCCAGCTTCCCGGAGCGCCCCAACACCCCCCTCTCCACCGGCGCGCTGCTGGTCAACGGTCGCCACCAGCCCCGCATCGGCCACGAGGTCAACCACGAGATGGCGTCGGCCGAGAGCGTCGATCTGCTCTGCGCGTTCATCAAGTGGTACGGCCTGCGCATCGTCGAGCCGGCCATCCGCGAGCTGATCGCCCGAGGCGGCAAGGTCCGCGTCATCACCACGACCTACCTCGGCGCGACCGATCAGCGAGCGTTAGACCGGCTCGCCGAGCTGGGCGCCGAGATCAAGGTGTCGTACGAGACGAGGACGACAAGGCTGCACGCCAAGGCGTGGCTGTTCCGCCGGGCCAACGGCACTACCACCGCGTACGTCGGATCGTCGAACCTGTCGAAGACCGCGCTGGTGGACGGCGTGGAGTGGAACGTCCGCATCTCGAACATCGAGCAGCCGCACGTCATCGACACGTTCACCGCGACGTTCGAGGACTACTGGAACGATCCGGCGTTCGAGGCGTACGACGCGGCCCGGGACGCCGAGCGGCTGCGGCACGCACTCACCGGGGAGCGCCGAGACCAGGCTCCAACCGAGATTTCGAACCTGGATGTGCGCCCGTACCCGTACCAGGCCGAGATCCTGGCGGATCTGGACGCCGAGCGGCTGGTGCACGGGCGCTGGCGCAACCTCGTGGTGATGGCTACCGGCACCGGCAAGACCGTCGTCGCCGCACTCGACTACCGCCGGCTGAACAAGGCAGGCCGAACAGACTCACTGCTCTTCATCGCTCATCAGGAGCAGATCCTGCGGCAGAGCCTGTCGACGTTTCGGCAGGTGATGGGCGACGGCAGCTTCGGCGAGATGCTCGTCGCAGGCGAGAAGCCGAACGGCTGGAAGAACGTCTTCGCCTCGATCCAATCGCTGCACCGCCGGGAGGTGGACCCGGAGGCGTACGACATGGTGATCGTCGACGAGTTCCACCACGCGGAGGCGCCGACGTACGCCCGGCTGTTGGAGCGGCTGCGTCCCCGCGTACTCCTGGGGCTGACGGCGACCCCCGACCGGGCCGACGGCGGCGACGTGCGCCGGTGGTTCGACGGGCGCGCGGCCGTGGAGCTGCACCTGTGGGACGCGTTGGAGCGGCAGCTGTTGGCGCCCTTTCAGTACTTCGGGCTGCACGACGACGTCGACCTGTCGCACGTCGCGTGGAAGCGCGGCCAGGGCTACGACCTGGCAGAACTCAACGGCCTCTACACCGGCAATCACGCGAGGGCGCGATCGGTGTTGCGCGCAGTCCGCGACAAGGTGGACGTCGGGCGGATGCGGGCGCTCGGGTTCTGCGTGAGCATCGGGCACGCGGAGTTCATGGCCGACTGGTTCCGGCAGCACGGTGTCGAGGCGGCGGCGGTGACCTCGCGGGCCGGCACCGATCGGGCGGGACTGTTGCGGGACTTCAAGGCCGGCAAGCTGCGGGTGCTCTTCACCGTGGACCTGTTCAACGAGGGCGTCGACCTGCCGATGGTCGACACGATCCTGATGCTGCGACCCACCGAGAGCGCAACGATCTTCCTGCAACAGCTCGGCCGTGGCCTACGCCTCGACGACGACAAACCCTGTCTCACGGTGCTCGACTTCATCGGCGGCCAGAACGCCAACTTCCGCTTCGACCTGCGGTGGCGTGCCCTGACCGGAGTCAGTCGGAGGGCGGTCACCGAGGCGGTCCGGGACGACTTCCCGAGCCTGCCGAGCGGTTGCCACGTCGAGTTGGACCGGGTCGCCAAGGAGGTGGTGCTCGCCAACCTGAGGACCGCGCTGCCCACCTCGAAGGCCGGCCTGGTGTCCGAGCTGCGGCAACTCGGCAACGTGAGCCTGGCGATGTTCCTGCGGGAGACCGGCCTGGAGATCGAGGACGTGTACCGGTCGGCCAGCATCGGTGGCTGGACCGGGCTGCGGCGGCTCGCCGGCATCGAGACGTCCACCGCCGGGGAGGATGACCGGGAGCTGGGCCGGGCAATCGGTCGCATGCTGCACACCGACGACATCGACCGGCTGGAACTGCTGACCCGGGTCGCGGCCGGACCGCCCGCGCCAGGTCAGCAGGTGTACGCGGGCAACGGCCGACTGCTGGACATGCTGCACTTCAGCCTCTGGGGGCCGAACGCCCCGCTCGCCACGCGTGACGAGCGGCTGGCACGGCTGTGGAAGGAGCCGGCGCGCTGCACCGAGTTGCGGCAGGTCGCCGAAGTGCTGCGGGACCGCATCCACCGGGTCACGCCGGCTGCCGCCTCGGGTGCCGTGCCGCTGCGGGTGCACGCCCGCTACAGCCGCAACGAGGCGTGCGCCGCCTTCGGGATGACCAACCCGGGGTCACTGCGCGAGGGAGTGAAGTGGCTCCCCGACGCCCAGGCCGACCTGTTCTTCGTCACCCTGGTCAAGTCGGAGGCTCACTACTCCCCCACCACCATGTACGCCGACCGGGCCATCACCGACACGCTGTTCCAGTGGGAGTCACAGAGCACCACCGCCGCGGCATCGGCGACGGGTCAGCGCTACACGTCGGGCGGCTCGGCCGTGCACCTCTTCGTCCGGGAAACCCGGGTCGCCGACCGGGACCTGGGCGCGCCGCCGTACCTCTACGCCGGCACCATGACGTACGAGTCGCACACCGGCGACCGGCCGATGCGCGTTCTCTGGCAGCTCGACCACGCCCTACCCGCCGACGTGTACGCCACCGCTCGCACGATCGCCGCGTAGCTCTGCCCGGTCAGGCGGCGTCCGCGTTCGGCGTGAACCTGACGTCGAGCCTCCTGTCGAGGGCGCGCGCGAGGCGTTCCAGGACCGGCAGAGTCGGCACAGTGCCGCCCGCCTCGAAGCGGGCCACCGCGGACTGGGTCATGCCAGCGGTTCGGGCCAACTGACTCTGGCTCCAGCCATGCCCCTCCCGCAGATGGCGCACCTCTTGACCAAGCTCGAAGGCGATCCGAGTGGCCTCGTAGGTCTCGGCTGCCCCTGGCTCCGCCATCCGGCGCTCACGTAGGTCGTTCCAATCCAGGCGATCAGTCATCGCTCTGCCCCCTCGTTCACGATGTGCCGCTCCGCCATGCACCGCTCGAATGCGCGGCGAGCCCGCTCGACTTCCCGGTCCTCCCGCATCCGCGTCTTCCGGAACACCGTAAGCAGGATGATCCTCCGGTCGGAGGCTATCCAGTACGTCACGCGCACCGCATCGCGCTCTAGATAAAACCGCAGCTCTCGCAACTTGCCGTCGAGTTGTCTGGTGTGCGGCTCTCCGAGCAGCGCACCTCGGCCTGCCAGAAGATCGATGTAGAACGCCGCTCGGGCGAAGTCGGCGGTTGGCAATTCCTCCAGCCAGTCTCGGACCTCTGGTTCCAGCTCCACGCTACCCCAACCCATAGCATCGATGCTATGAGTTGCTCGGTCATCCGAGAACTTCATCCGGACGTGTCGTCGATCGGCTTGGCGCCGGTCTCTCGGTGCGACGCCAGGCGCCGACCTGACGACGGCTGCCCTGAAGTACGTCGGCGAGCCTCGCCGCGCGCCTCGACGCTGGTCGAGGCGCGCGGCGATCGGGCCGAGGCCCGTACGTGGTGGTGGAAGGTGTGTCCGCGCGGTCCCGCAAGCTATCGGCGGCTCCACTGCTGGTTGGTCTGGCCGGTGCAGGTCCAGAGGACGAGCTTCGTGCCGTTGCCGGTGCCCTGGTTGACGGGGTCCAGGCAGAGGCCGGACTGCACGCCGGTGATGGTGCCGTTCGCGTTGACGTTCCACTGCTGGTTCGTCCCGCCGTGGCAGTCGTAGATGGTGACCAGGGTGCCCGGGGAGGTGCCGTAACCGGCGGCGTCGAGACACTTGTTGCCGTAGACGGTCAGCGCCTTGCCGGTCGTGTAGGTCCACTGTTGGTTCGTGCCGCCGTGGCAGTCCCACAGCTGCAGCTGGCTGCCGTTGGTGGTGGAGTACCCGGGGACGTCGACGCACCTGCCGGACAGCGTGCCCACGATGGCGGTGGTCTGTCCGCCGCCGCTGCCCGGGTTGCCGATGCTTCCGGGCACCGACTGCAACGCGCTGTACCAACGGGCGGCCATCTTGTCGTAGCCGCCGGCGGTGGGGTGGACGCCGTCGATCAGGTCGGCGGTGGTGAGAGCGCTGTGCATGTCGACCAGGTGCACCCGCTTGCCGGCGTTCACCTTGCTCTGCACGATGCCGGGTATCGCCGCGTTGAACGTGCGGACGGCCGCCTCCTGGTTGCTGTTGGAGAGCGGGATGAGCTGCGCCACGAACACCTCGGCGGTGGGCGCGGTGTTGATGATCTTGTCGATGAGCGTGGACAGGCGGTTCGGCGCGGTGCTCACGTTGTAGTTCTGCAGGATGTCGTTGGTGCCGATGTGCAGCAGGACGGTCTGCGGCCGCTGGGTGTTCAGCCAGCCGACGATGTTGGCGTCGATCTGGTCGATCCGCCAGCCGGGGTGCCCCTGATGGTCGTGATCGCCCAGGCTGGCCGGCCCGTTGAACTGCGACCCGACGAAGTCCACCGTGTACCGGCCGGCGGCGAGGCGCTGCCACAGCCCGATGCGGTACCCGCCCGGCACCTGGGTGCCCTCGGTGATGGAGTCGCCGAGCGGCATCACCCGTACCCCGCCGTTGGACTCCGCGTTGGCCGGGCCGGCGGGTGTCACCACTCCGGCGACCACGACACCGAGCGCGGCGAGCGTCGCGAGCCATCGTGCCCTCGTTCGCATGGATCTCTCCCCTGGTTGGTCGAGCTGGCCGAGGGCATGGGCCGGCCGGTACGGGCCGCCACGGGCAGTCGACAACCGTCTGGGAGCGGGGCCGGCCGGACCGAGCAGCCGCCGGCTGCCGGGCGTCACCCGGCGTGCGCCGATCGCCAGATCGGCATGGCGTTACTGCCTCAGCACTGGGACGAGTGTGAGCGTTAACAGAGATGATTGTAGATTCGTTGGTATGTTCTGGTCTACC
Organism: Micromonospora sp. WMMD710; assembly: GCF_029626045.1. NCBI lineage: Bacteria > Bacillati > Actinomycetota > Actinomycetes > Micromonosporales > Micromonosporaceae > Micromonospora > Micromonospora sp. WMMD710. Next base: position 3,987,979 of record NZ_JARUBD010000001.1, read on the forward strand.
TTCGCGGATCCCCGACTGGCCGCGCGCTAGGTTACGAAGATGGAGCAGCGGATCAGCCTGATCACCCTCGGAGTCACCGACGTGCCGCGCGCCAAAGCGTTCTACGAGCAGCTCGGCTGGCGCGGCCAGGAGGTGGAGGAGACGGTCTTCTTCCAGGCCGGCGGTCTGGCCTTGGTGCTGTGGGGCCGGGACAAGCTGGCCGACGACGCCGGCGTCCGGAATCCGGGTACTGGCGCGATGAGCCTGGCCCAGAACGTCCGTTCGCGGGAGGAGGTCGACGAGGTGATCGCCACCGCGAGCAAGGCGGGTGCCGAGGTGACCCAACCGGCGCGGGAGACGTTCTACGGCGGCTACGCCGGCTACTTCGCCGATCCGGACGGCCACCTGTGGGAGATCGCCTGGAACCCCGGCTTCCAGCTCGGCCCGGACGGCACCCTGACCCTGCCCGACTTCAGCGCCACCACCTGAGGCCGGACAACAAGACGCTCACCGCGCCGCGGACCGGCACAGCAGCGGGAGCTGAAGGGGGTCCAGGCAGACCGTCACCAGCGTGGAGTCCGACGGGGACGGCGTCGGGCTCGCGGCGGGCGCGCTCGGTGTGACCGATGCGCTGGGCGTCGGGAGCGCCGGCGTGGGCGAGGCCGTGGGAGCCGGGCCGGGGGTCGGCACCGGCGGGGGCGACGGTACGACCGCCGGGGTCGGAGCCACCGCCACCGGGCGGGCCGCCTGGACCACCGGCCGGGCGGGCGCACTCGGCGCCGCACGGCCCACCACACCGGCCGGAGGCACCACCGGCACCGGGGCGGCCGGCCCACCCGGAGCGGCCGGCCGGACCGGTGACGCCGGACCGCCAGGCAGAACCGGCCCGATGGGACGGGCCGGCACCTGGACCTGAACGGCTGCCGGCACGTCCGCGACCGGGCTCGCCTGCGCCGAGCGTCCCTGCTGTTCCGCCCCGAAGGCACCCGGCCCCAACGTCGCGATCACCACCGCCGTGACGGCGGCGACGGCGGTCATTCGTCGATCGGGGCGTACCGCGGTCGGCGGCGCCTCGTCAGGCCCCACCATCGGCAGCGGTGTGGGCCGGGCGGCCTGGTGGGCCGACAGCAGCGCGTCGAGGTGGGCGGTGAGGGCGGCGCGGTCCCCGGTGGCGGCGAGCGTGAGGTAGAAGCGGAAGTTCACCACCGCGTTGACCGGGACGAGCAGCCCGGAGAGTCCACCGTGGTCGTGCAGCAGGGTCACCGGCACGTCGGGGTGATGGGCGGCGCCGACCAGGTCCGCGTACCGCCACTCGCGCCGGCACTCGCGGCCGGCGAACGCCACCCGTCGGCTGGTCACGACGGCCAGGCCCGCGTCGACGACCCGCAGGCCCGTTGGCAGCGCTTCGCGCACAACGTCGGCGAAGGCACAGAGACCGCCCGGCGTGGGCAGCCCAGGAATATGCCGCGCCTCGGCCTCGACCAGTTCGGCGACGGGGACGACGCGGAAGACGAGTTCGTCGTCGTCGAGATCCACGGGCAGGCCGGTGCGCGGCTGCGTACACCCGAGGAAGCCGGCGGCTTCGATCCGCAGCCTGACCAGGTGGTCGTTTCGGCGCCGCCAGGAGTCGGTGGCGTCGCGGTACGCGCGCCGACGCCGGTCGTTCTCGCGTTCGGCCCAGGCGGTCCGCCACGGTGAAGATGCCAGTGAGGTCACGGTCACACGCGGTACAACCGCTCACGTACGTGACAGGGAACGCGGACGCGATCGATGCTCCCCTTTGGTCCCGAAAGGAGAGAATTACAGGCAACGACCGGCAGCGGCGGAGCTGGCCACGCTGGGCTCGGCTCCACCGCCGCGCATCACCCGCGGAGCGAGGTGAAGAACTGCCTCAGCTCACACGGTCACCCGGCGCGCCGGCGGTGCGGTAGCGGGTCGCGGGCGGGAAACCGCGACCGGGTTCGCGGCGGGTACGCCTCGCAGTGCTCCGCCCACTGCTCGGCGGCGACGGCGAGGGCGTCCGCGGAGACGGTGAGGACCAGCGGGTAGACGGCGGTGACCGGGCGGCGCATCCACGGCGGCAGCGACTCGGCGGAGAACTCGACGGTCAGCTCCAGCCGTCGACGGCGGATCATCCGGGTGCGCAGGACCAGGTTGGGTTCGGTGAAGCGGACCGTCGCGGGTGGCGAGTCGGACCCGAGCGCCGCGGATGCCTGCCCGTGCAGCCATCCGCCGAGCGCGCGGGCCTCCTCGACGAGGAGGCTCGGGTAGTGGTGCGACCAGGTCTGACCGTCCGCGGTGCGGGCGTCGACCTCAATGAGCAGCCAGTCGCGCCAGCCGGGCGCGGCCACGTCGGGGTCGTCGGGCGGGTCGATGCCGGGCTGGTAGCCGATCGGGCGGATCCGTACCCGCGCGCCGTCGTCAGACCGGATCTCCATTCGATCATTGTCGCCGACCGAAGGGGACGTTCGTCCCCAAATCGGTCACTTCGCGATGGTACGACGTACTCCCCGGTGGTCGGCGCAGGCGTTGGCCCGGCCGCCGGTCAGGCTGACCGAGCCGTCCCGGCACTGCACGAGGTACCCGCGACCGGCCCAGAAGCCGGGCACGCAGTCGAACCAGTCGCAGACCTCGGCAGCGGGCTGACGGATGCGGGTGCCGGCGCAGAAGTCGTACCCCAGGGGGTTGTCCGGGGCGCCGCAGCGCGCGTCGCGGCTCGTGCTCGGCGACGGGCGGGGCGACTTCGTCGGCTTCGGCGTCGTGCCCTGCCGGGGAGCCGCCGGGCGGATCAGCGCGGGGGCAACGCTGGGCGTGAGCGCCGGGGTGGCGGCGGCGGCGACCTCGGCGCCTCCGGTCGGGTCGGACGGGTCCGACTCGATCAGCGCCGCCGGCACCAGCAACGCGACGGCCGCGGCCACCGCGACGGTCCGCCGCCCACCGGGCACGAACGCCGTCAGCCGGGCCTGCGCCGGTGTGGCCACGGCCGGCCGGAACGGCTTGAGCTGGGCATGTTCGGCGATCAGCTCGTCGAGCTGCGCGAGCACCGCGGCGCGTTGCTCGATCGCGTCGGCGAACGCCAACGTCAGCTTGAACCGGAAATCCGGTGCCGCGTCGGTGGGCAGCAGCAGGCCGGAGGTACGCCGCCGGTCCAGCACCTGGATCAGGGTGACCGGGGCCGCCGGGTCGTGGGCCAGGCCGGTCATCCTGCCGTACGCCCAGTCGCGCCGGCCGCGTCCGCCGAGCAGCACGAGCCGGCGGCTGGTGATGACCGCCATGCCGGCGTCGGTGACGCGTACGCCGTCCGGGCGGCGCGGGCGCAGCGGCCCGGACGGCGGGGCGACCGTGAGGTCCGGGGCGGGCAGCACGGTGGTGTGCCGTACCTCGACGAGCTGCGCGGCGGGCAGCGCCCAGAGCACCACCTCGTCGGCACTCAGCTCCAGGGGCAGGCCCTCGCCGGCCGCGGCGGAGCCCGCGAAGTCGGCGGCGAGGGCGCGCAACCGGCGTAACTCGTCGTCGCGTCGCCGCCAGGCCGCCTCGGCGCCGCGGTACGTGCTGACCCGCCGCACGTTCTGCCGGTGCGCCCACCGGTACCGCCATGTGGAACCCGTCGAATCAGTCTTTGCCACGCCGACTCCTTCGCCGCGTAGGCCACCAATCTGGGTTGTCACAGTGTTAACAGGCGCGGCGTGGTGCCCGGAAACGCCAGGTACGGACGAATTACCCGATCGGCGGAGCAACCCGCACTATAGGGCGATACTGCTGCGTCGATTCACGTTTCGCTCTGTCGTGCGCGGCGGTCGCCGGCTCGGTAACGTCAGCCGCAGCCGGGTGGCGATGCCGCCGCACCGCCGTACGGAGGGGGTGAGCGTCATGTCGCAGGGCACCCGGCCGGCCGTGGTCGTCGGCGTGGACATCGGCACCACCAGCACCAAGGCCGTCGCGTACGACACCGAGGGGCGGCAGCTCGCCAGCCACTCGGTCGGCTATCCCCTCAACGACCCGCAACCCGGGTACGCCGAGCAGGACCCGCAGCTCATCCTCGAGGCGGTGCTCAAGTCGATCAGCATGGTCGTCGCGGAGCTGGTCGATCCGGTGGCCGGGCTGTCGTTCAGCTCCGCCATGCACAGCCTCATCGGGCTGGACGCGGACGGCAACCCACTCACGCCGTCGGTCACCTGGGCCGACTCCCGGTCGACCCGGCAGGCCGAGCGGCTGCGGGCGGTGCCGTCCGGCCTGGCGCTGCACCGCCGTACCGGCACGCCGATCCACCCGATGTCGCCACTGCCCAAGCTGCTGTGGTTCGCCGAGCAGGAGCCGAAGCTCTTCGAGAGCGTCGCCCACTGGGTCGGCATCAAGGACTGGGTGCTGCTGCGGCTCTGCGAGGCACTGGTCGTCGACCACTCGATCGCCTCGGCCACCGGCCTGATGGACATCCACCGGCTGGAGTGGGACAGCGAGGCGCTCCGCATCGCCGGCATCACCGAGGAGCAGCTCCCCCAGCTGGTCGCCACCACCGCCGTCCTGCCCGGGCTCACCGCGCAGGCCGCAGCCACGACCGGCCTGCCGCAGCGCACCCCGGTGGTCGTCGGCGCCGGCGACGGGCCACTGGCGAACCTGGGCCTCGGCGCGGTGCACCCCGGCATGGTGGCCTGCTCGATCGGCACCAGCGGCGCGATGCGGGTGATGGTCGAGCAGCCCGGCGTGGACCCGCTGGGCGGGGTGTTCTGCTACGCGTTGACCAAGGACCGCTGGGCGGTCGGCGGTGCCATCAACAACGGCGGCATCGTGCTCAAGTGGGCCGGCGAGGCGCTCGCCCCGGACCTGGGCGAGCACGCCGAGGAGGAGTTGGTCGCCATCGCCGCCCGTGCCCCGGCCGGCTCGGGCGGGCTCATCATGCTGCCCTACCTGCACAGCGAGCGGGCGCCACACTGGAGCGCCCTGCCGCGCGGCGCGTACGTCGGGTTGACCCACGGGCACCGCCGCGAGCACCTGGTGCGGGCCGCGCTGGAGGGGGTCTGCCAGCAGCTCGCGCTGGTGCTCAGCTCGGTACGCGCGGCCGGCAACGAGGTCCGTGAGATCCGCGCCGGTGGGGGCTTCGCCCGCAGCGGCCTGTGGCGGCAGATGCTCTCCGACGTGCTCGGCCTGCCGGTGAGCTTCCCGGCCGCGCACGAGGGGTCGAGCTTCGGCGCGGCGCTGCTCGGCATGCAGGCGCTGGGCCTGATCGCGAGCATCGACGTCGCCGCCGACCTGGTGCGGATCGAGGAGACGGTCCGGCCCGACCCGGCCGCGTCCGCCACGTACGCGGCGCTGCTGCCGCTCTTCGCTGAGCTGTACGACGCGCTGGTGCCCACGTTCACCTCGATGCGCCGGATGGCACCCGGCCTGCCCGCGGAGCCGGAGCCCTCAGCAGGACCCCCGATGTGACCCTTCGGCCGGCCCGACAAGGGTCGACCCCGTCCCGAAGGTCGTGATCCCCGTGCCGCCACCCGCCGCTCTCACCCGCACCGAACCGTTGACCATCCTCGCCGCCCCGGCCGAACCGGTGACCAGCGCCGGCGACGCCCAACTCGTCATCGCCGCCCTGCTCGGCATCGCCGCCGTGGTGCTGCTGATCGCCTGGGCGAAGGTGCACCCGTTCCTGTCGCTGATCCTCGGCGCGGCGGTGCTCGGCGTGGTCGCCAGCGTCGCCCCGGACAAGATGATCACCTCGTTCACCGCCGGTGTGGGCTCCACGGTCGGCGGCGTGGGGTTGCTGATCGCCCTCGGCGCGATGATCGGCGGCCTGCTCGCCGAGTCCGGCGGCGCGGACGGCATCGTGGGCCGGATCGTCGGCCGGGTCTCCGGCCGAGCGTTGCCCTGGGCGATGGCCGGGGTGGCCGCGCTCATCGGCCTGCCGCTCTTCTTCGAGGTCGGCGTGGTGCTGCTGGTGCCGATCGTGCTGCTCGTGTCGATGCGCACCGACGTACCGCTCACGAAGATCGGCATCCCGGCGCTGGCCGGCCTGTCGGTGCTGCACGGTCTCGTGCCGCCGCACCCCGGCCCGCTGGTGGCGATCTCCTCGCTCAACGCCGACCTGGGGCTGACGCTCGGGCTGGGCCTGCTCGTGGCGATCCCCACGGTGATCATCTCGGGGCCGGTGTTCGGCAGCATCATCGCCCGGTACGTGCCGGCGACCGCGCCCGCCGCGCTGCTGCCGACCCGGCGCGACGTCGACCGGACGGCGGGCTCGGGCGCCGAACAGCGCGATGTGGACGGTGACCTGCTCACCGACGACGACCTGGTCAACCCGGGTGGCGGCCGACCGGGTGCGCCGGTGGACGACAGCGGCACCGAGACCGCCCGGCGGACCCCGGCGTTCTGGCCGGCGGTGATCACCGTGCTGCTGCCGGTGGTGCTGATGCTGCTGCGCGCGATCGGCGAGCTGACCCTGGACGAGGGCACCACCGGTCGTCAGACGCTCGACATCATCGGTACGCCGATCGTGGCGCTGCTCGCCGGGGTGATCCTGGCGATGTTCACCCTCGGCTACCAGGCCGGGTTTAACCGGTCCCAGGTCTCCTCGGTGATCGGTGGTTCGCTGCCGCCGATCGCCGGCATCCTGCTCATCGTCGCGGCCGGCGGTGGGTTCAAGCAGGTGCTGGTGGACGCCGGGGTGGGCACCCTCGTCGCCGACGCGGCGAAGGACGCGAACCTCTCCCCGCTGCTGCTGGGCTGGCTCGTCGCGGTCGGCATCCGCGTCGCCACCGGCTCGGCGACCGTCGCCACCATCACCGCGGCCGGCATCGTGGCACCGCTCGCGGCGACGATGGACCGGCCGGCGGTGGCCCTGCTGGCCCTGGCGATCGGTTGCGGGTCGCTGTTCTTCTCCCACGTCAACGACGCCGGCTTCTGGCTGGTCAAGGAGTACTTCGGACTGACCGTCGGGCAGACCATCAAGAGCTGGTCGGTGATGGAGACGATCATCTCGGTGGTCGGCTTCCTGGGCGTTCTCCTGCTCGACCTGCTGCTGTAGCGGACCGGATCAGGCCGCCTCGAGGCCGGAGATCAGGTAATGATCAACACGGGCTTCCCTCGGGTCGGGGGGACGCTGATGCGCGTGATGCCACAGAGTCATATTTATACCCCTGAGTCATCACACCGATGGGGACATCGCCGCCCGGACGGGTGACGGCGTTCCCGGCGGCCTCAGCGACCCCTCGCGCTTCTTATCGTGCAAACGTGAGTAAAAGCGACAAACATCCCCGCGTACCCCTGAAATGGCTGACGGCGGCGGTCGCGCTCGCGGTCGTCGCGACGACCGGGCCGGCCACCGCGGACGGCCCGGGGGCCGCCGCGGAGCCGGACCACCCGAGCACACCGGGGTACGCGGCCGAGGGGCAGAGCCACGAGCCCGGCCTGGAGCCGACGCCGGAGCGGGCACCCACCAGCGAGGTGTCCTGGCTGTCGTTCCCCGGCGGCGCATTCGCCGTGGACCCGCTCGGGCACACCGTGCGCTACCGGGCGTGCGACGGGGACACCGGCCGGGTCGCCGACCCGGACCTGCGGGTCGCCGCTGGAGTGGCCAGCGGCGAGGTGACCGTCGAGGGCCGCAGCTTCCGTTACCGGGTGCCGCTCGTCGGGCGTACGCAGGGCACGGTCGTGGTGTCCGGGCCGCAGGCACAGCCGGTGGAGCTGACCGGCGTGGTGGTCACCAGCCCGCAGCCGCCCACCGACCCGGTCGCCGGAGCCCGGCTGCTCCCGCTCAGCGGGCAGCTCGCCCGGGTCGTCGCCGACGCCAGCCTCAACCCGGCCGGTGCCACCGTCCGCGACCTGTCCGGCCGGTACGGCGACCAGCAGATCGCGGTCAACGGCGCACTGCGCCCCAAGGCCGCCAGCGTGATCAAACTGTGGATCCTGGTCGAGCTGCTCCGCCGTGTCGACTGTGGACAGGTCTCGCTCGACGAGGGTGTGCTGGTCACACCGGCCGACGTGGTCGGCGGCACCGGCCAGCTCCAGTTCGAAACGTTTCCGCAGGTGGTGACCCTGCACCGGCTCGCGCAATACCTGATCAAGTACAGCGACAACATCGCCGCGAACGTGCTCATCACCTACCTGGGCGGATTCGCCCCGGTCAACGCGCTGATCGACTCGATGAACCAGCGGTCCACCATCCTGGCCCGGCGGATGCTCGACAGCGCGGCCGCCCAGCGCGGCGAGGAGAACTACACCAGTCCGGACGACGTGGTGTCCCTGCTCGGCGCGGTCTGGGACGGCGAGATCCTCACTCCCGCCTCCCGCGACCTGATGATCGGCTTCATGCGCGAGCAGACCCTGAACACCAAAATTCCGGCGGCACTGCCACCCGGGGTGCCGGTCGCGCACAAGACCGGCGACCTGCCCGACGCCTCCCACGACGTCGGCTACTACCTGATCCCCGGCACCGAGACCGCCGTCGCGTTCCTCACTGCCGGGCCGATGGCCACCGGCGACGAAACCGTCCGCCGGATGGCCCGCACCGTCTACGACTTCCTGGTCACCCCCGCCGACGGCGCGGTCGAAGAGTGAGCCGGCGTCAGGCGCCCGGGATGTTCGCCGGCGGGTCCTCGCCGATGAGGTCCGCGGCCGGCGGGTCGGCCGTCACCGACAGCCCGAAATCCGAGTACATCAGGTCGAGCTGGGCCGTCTGCGACTGCTCGCTGGCCAACTCGATGCGGTAGCGGACCAACCGCCCCTGCTCGTCGACGGACGCGGTGAACGGCACCGCGCCGGCCCGGTCACCCAGCACGGTGCCGACGCCACTGCCCAGCACCTCGCCGCTGCCCCGCAGGTCCAGGGTGCCGGCGTACTCCCGTACCCCGGTCTGCCGGACCCCCGCGGGCGCGGCCAGCGTGCCGGCCAACCGGGTGTTGTCCAGACCCTGCTTCGCGGCCGGCGCACCCGGCGCGCCCACGTGCCACCAGGTCTTGCCGTCCCAGACCGGGACACGGCGGTCCGGCGCGGTGACCCGCACGTAGACGTCCGGCCCGGTGGTCAACCGCTCGATCTTCACCGCGCCGTTGGGCACCTTCAGCGACGTGGTCTCCAGACCACGCTTCGCCTTCGGATCCCAGAGCACCACCGTGCTGTCACCCCCGTCGGCCGTCCCGCCGGTGCCCACCGTCAACTTGTACGGCTGCTCGTCGGCCTTCGCGGCGGCCGCCTTCAGCACAGCGACCGGATCGCTGGGCAGCGGTGGGGCGTCGGCCGCCGGACGACCCGCGTCCGGCTCGTCGCCGGCGGCGACCAGTGCCCACACCCCACCGCCGACCACCACGGCGAGCACGGCGACAGCGGCGATCAGCTTCGGCTTCTGCACGGTCATCTCCCCGGGGGCGGGTGCGGTCCGGCCAGACTAGCCGGACCGCCCGCACTGCTGTTCCGGGTCGGCCTCCCGGCCGATCAGGCGCGGCTGATCGCGTTGGCGTGGATCGCCTCGTTCAGGTACGCCGCCAGGCCCGGCGCGAGGTTCTCGTAGTACGCGGTGAACCGCTCATCGGCCAGGTACATGTCGGCCAGGCCGGTGTGCATCTCGTACGAGCACTCGTAGAACCAGCGGCTGATGCTCTGCCGGTGCTCCTCGGCCAGGTCCATCGCCTCCGGGCCGTCCGCCGGCGCACCCGAGGCCAGCGCGGCGACGATCCGCCGGCCCCAGTCCTCGGTCTCCGCCTTGATCCGCAGCCAGTCCTCCTTGCCGTAACGGGACGCCCGCCGGTTCGACTCCCGGTACGCGTCGGTATCACCCCACCGCTGCTCCGCCTCGGCCTCGTGCTCCTCCGGCGTGAAGTCGCCGAAGACCTCGAACCGCTCCTCGGGCGTGAGTTGGATGTTCAACTTGCTCGCCTCCATCGCGAACTCGATCGCCGTGACCATCTCCTGCAACCGTTTGATCCGGACCGTCAGCAGCTCGTGCTGACGGCGCAGGTGCGCGGCCGGATCGGCCGCCGGGTCGGCGACGATCGCGGCGATCTCCTCAAGCGGGAAACCCAGCTCCCGGTAGTACAGGACGAGTTGCAGCCGTTGCAGGTCCGCGTCGTCGTAGCGGCGGTAACCGGCCGAGGTGCGCCCGCTGGGCGAGAGCAGGCCGATCTCGTCGTAGTGGTGCAACGTCCGCACCGTCACGCCGGCGACCCGCGCCACCTGACCCACCGTGTACGCCATGGTTCCCCTCCCTTCCGGGAACCACGCTCCCGCCTGCCGCTACGTCAGGGTCAAGCCCGATTCTGACCCACCGTGGCGGCGCCGTCCGGTCGCCCGTACAGATAGCCCTGACCTCGGGGGCAGCCGATCGCGGTGACCGCCTCGTGCTGGCGTTCGGTCTCCACCCCCTCGGCGACCACCGCCAGATCGAACGCCCCGGCCAGCCGGGTGACCATCTCCACCGTGGCGTACGCCCGGTCGTCGGTCCCGAGCCGGGCCACGAACGACCGGTCGATCTTCAGCTCGGTGGCCGGGATGCGGTGCAGGTAGCTCAGCGACGAGTAGCCGGTGCCGAAGTCGTCGATGGCGATCGCGATGCCCAGCTCCCGGAGCTGGTGCAGCCGCTCCAGCACCGCGTCGGTGCCCTCGATCAGCGCCGACTCGGTCAACTCCAGGGTCAGGGCGCGCGGTGCCAACCCGGCGCCGGCGGTGGCCTCGGTGACCGTGGCGATGAGGTCCGGCCGGCGCAGGTGCGCGGCCGCGATGTTCACCGCCACGGTCGCCTCCGGTGCCCGCACCCGCCAGGTCGCCGCCGCCCGGCACGCCTCATGGATCACCCAACGGTCGATCGGCAGGATCAGCCCGGTCTCCTCGGCCAGCGGCAGGAACCTCGCCGGCGGCAGCATGCCGAGCCGGGGATGCCGCCACCGCACCAGGGCCTCCGCACTGCGGACCACGCCGGTGGTCAGGTCGACGATGGGTTGGAACTCCAGGTGCAGCTGCTCCTCGTCGACGGCCCGGCGCAGGTCGGCGATCAACTCGGCGCGGGACACGGCCGACTCGCGCAGTGCGGGCGTGCACGTCCGGTACGCGGACTTCCCGGCGGCCTTCGCCGCGTACATGGCGATGTCGGCGTCGCGTAGCAGGTCGGTGTGCGAGGTGTGCTGCGGGCCGTACTCGGCGATGCCGATGCTCGCCGACGGATGCACGCCGACGTCGTCGTCGCCGTCGGAGGGGCGCAGGGCGTCCAGCAGCCGCTCGGCGAGCCGCTCCGGCGACACCGGCCGGTCACCGTCGACCAGCACCGCGAACTCGTCCCCGCCCAGACGGGCGATCATGCCGTCGTCGTCCACGGCGGCCCGCATCCGCGCCGCCAGGCCGGTCAACAGGGTGTCGCCGGTGGCGTGCCCGAACCGGTCGTTGACCTGCTTGAACCCGTCCAGGTCGAGCAGCAGCACGGCCACCGGTCGGCCATCGCGCAGGGCCAGCCGCAGCAGCCGGTTGAACAACAGCCGGTTGGGCAGCCCGGTGAGCTGATCGCCGTACGCGAGCCGACGCAGCCGGACCACCAGGCGCAGGTTCTCGTTGGACGCCAGCCCCTGGCGCAGGGCGAGGGTGGCGAGCAACGCCATCATCGTGACGAACACCAGCTGCGGGGTCTGCCCGGTGGGCCGCCGGGCCAGCAGCACCGCGATGATCGCCCCACCCACCGGCAGGTACGGCAGGGCGACCCGCCACCAGGGCGGCAACGGCGACTCGACGGTGTCGTCGGTGCCGTCGCAGTCCGGCGGCGGCGGGTACCGGGTGGCCAGCCCGATCAGCAGGTAACTCAACGGCCAGCACAGGTCGATCGGATGCCCGGCGGCATAGTCGCCGCGCGCCACCAGCGAGACGTAGACGACGTCGGCGACCACCCGGATGGTGAGGCTCGCGGCGAGCATGCCCATGGGCCGCCACATCGGCCGCGCCGGGCCGGAGACCGCCACCAGGATGGTGAGCTGCATCAGGTCGAACATCGGGTAGAGCAACCCCAACGTGCGCGCCGGGTCGGCCAGCTCGGCGGCGGCCACCCCCTGGAACACCAGCACCCAGCCGACCGGCACCAGGGCCAGCGCGACGATCACCCCGTCCAGCAGCGTCCGGGCCCGCCCGACCCCGCTCCGTGGCGCGGAGTGTGAGCTGAGCAGCGCGGCCGTGCCGGTGAGGATGCCGGCGGTGAAGACCACACCGACCAGCGGGGTGTGCGGCAGGTCACCGCCGACGAGCCGTTGCACGGTCCAGATCGCCCGGCCACACGCGGCGAGGGCCATGGTGACGGCGAGCAGCGTCCAGAACCGGCGCAGCGGAGCCGGATGGCGACGGGCCACCCCGGCACAGGCGACGGTCGCCCAGCCGGCCACCAGCGGCGCGCCGACGTCACTGACCAGCGCGGCGCCGGGCAGGGCGGCGACCAGCCAGCCCGCCTCCAGGACGAGGACCGTGGCGGCGAGAATCGGGCCGGCGGGATGGAGCTGCCCCGCGGCCTGCTTCACGTCCTGTCGCGACACGGTCGCTCCGGCTCTTCGTCGTGTGTGCACAGTCGGGCGGACCGCTCCACGGCAAACCCCGAAAGCCTAGCTACCGCCCGGTTACGCCGCCAGGGCCGAACGTCCGCGCCGCTCCGGCCACGACCGACCGCGCCCCCGACCGGCCCGTCGGGGTACGCGTCGCGGCCGGTCGGTCAGCGGCCGGCGGAGCGGTTCCAGGGTGAGCGGGGCAGCGTGGTGCCGGCCGACGGACGGCGGGCGCGGCGGCGTCCGCGCCGGCCAGGGGTGCAGGGCGGGCGCGCCACGGTGTGCACGGCGGGGCCGGCCGACGGCGGTGGCCGACCGATCAGCCAGCAGAGGAAGCGTTCCATCGGCGGATCAGCCGACCGGGAGGCGCTCGGCGTCGGATCGGGAGATCTCGTACTCCGCCCCGCAGAACGTGCACTGCTGCGCGTACCGGGTGCGGATCGGGATGAGGGGGATGAAGAAGAGAGTGAATTTCGTCGACCGTCGCGTGATCACCTGGGCAGCCTGGTTGCCGCAGTGGCGGCAGACCTGCTGCACGACACCGGACCGGTTGACCTTGGTACGCAGACCAAAGATGAAGAACATCGCCCGCCAGTACCCACTCCACCGCGAAAAGTCACCGAATTCCGCAGGCGGATCAGCACAGCCCCGTCGCGCCGCCGACGCACGATCGTGCTCGATCCAGGATGTGGCGCTCTCGTGGTCGCAGGAGGGCACTACATCCGTGATCGAGCACGATCAAGGGGTGCGGCGCGTCAGCTGGCCGGCTCCAGGCCCGGCACCTCCTCAGCGATCCAGATCGGCTGCCAGGCCACCATCTCGTGGTAGCGGCGCAGCTCGAACAGCCCGGCGACCGACCCGCTCCAGGCCGCGTACGGCGGGTTGGCCTCGTCGAAGCCGCTCTGCACGAAGGTCAGCGTGGTCTTGCCACCGGACTCGGCCAGCTCCCACGTGCTGACGCCGGTGGGTCCCCAGTCGACGGACATCTTCCGACCCGGCTCCAGGTCGACGATCTTGGCCGCGTACCCGGCCTCGAAGCCGCCCATGGCGTACCGGCCGCCGACCCACGGCTCGATGCCGATCGGGTAGCCGAACCAGGCGCTGGCCTGCTCGGAGTCAGTCAGCGACTCCCAGACCTTGTCGGCGGGGGCGGCGATGACCAGCTCGCCGCGCAGGTCGGCGGAGGTGAAGTCGGTGCGGGGCAGCAGAGGCTGGCCCTCCAGGTGGGCGGCCAGGTTGGCGATGGACAGCGCCCAGTACGTCTGGAGCACACCCCGGATACTGGAGCCGCTCATCGCCTCGGCGAAGTCGAAGTGGCTCTGGGTCAGCGTCAGCACGGTGGCGTCCGGGCCGTCGGCGGTGAGCTGGAACTCGGTGGTGGTCTCCACGCCGTCGAGCAGCCAGCCGAAGCGCAGCGTGTCGTCGTCGGCGTGCAGCAGCCGCTGGTGCGGGGCGTCGCCCTCGGGCGTGTAGCGGCCCCAGAACTCGTACCGCTGCGGCAGCTCGACCTCGGCGTGCTCGGCCAGCCAGAGTCGCAGCGCGGCGGGGTCGGTCAGGGCCTCGCGGACGCGTCCCACCGACGCGGAGAGGCGGGCCTGCACCTTCAACGGTTCACTCATGTTCGGTCCCCTTCGGATAGCAGGCCACGGCCAGCTTGAAGGCATCTCCTTCGCGGCCGCCGTAGCGGGTGAACAGATCCTGTAGTGCGGTCTGCAGGTCGTGCAGGAACTGCTGGCGCCGCTCCGCGGGCACCCGGATCTCGCCGGACACCCCGATCGAGGGCAGCTCGGGCGCCGCCCGGTCCAGGGCGGCGATGTCGGCCTGGACCTCCTCCATCAGGTCGAGCAGGTAGCCCAGGCTCAGCTCGTCACGGGCGCGGCGCAGCCCGATCCGGCCGACCAGCCGCGGCGAGAGCCAGTACGACCGGGCGGCCGCCTGGTAGATGCCCTCGGTGATCCCGCGGACCTTGCGCTCGTTGACCAGCTCGACCAGGCCGGCCGCGACGAGTTGCTTGACGTGGTAGTAGACGCGCTGCGGCGTCTGGTCGAGTCGGGCCGCGACCTCGGTGCAGGTGCGCGGTTCGGCCAGTTGCCGCAGCACCTCGACGCGCTGCGGCTTGAGCAGGACTTCGGCCTGCTCGATCTGCTCCAGGTACAGGACATCTCTCATGGCAAAATAAGTTTGTACGTACGAAACTTGTTTGTCAATCGCTTCGCGAGAAGCCGCGCCGACTTTCTCGGCGCGGCTTCAGGCAACGGTCAGCGGATGGTCAGGGCAACCAGTCGGGACGCAGCGGGTAGCCGTTCACCCCGTCCGGGCCGTTACGGGTCGCCAGCACCTGGTGCAGCTGGATGCCGTTGCGCTCGAACGCCATCCGCGACCCGGCCATGTACAGACCCCACACCCGGGCGGTGCCCGCGCCCACCTCGGAGACGCAGAAGTCCCAGTGCTCGACCAGGTTGCGACACCAGGCGGCCAACGTCAGCGCGTAGTGCTGACGCAGGTTCTCCTCGTGGTGCACCTCCAGCCCCGCGTCGTGCACCTCACTGATCAGGCGACCCGGGCCGGCCAGCTCACCGTCCGGGAAGACGTACCGGTCGATGAACGCCCCGGAGCGGTGCGGCGCCCGATTGTCCGCCCGGGTGATGCAGTGGTTGAGCAGCCGCCCGCCCGGTCGCAGCCGGTCCCGCAGAGCCCCGAAGTACGCCGGATAGTTGCGCACCCCGATGTGCTCGGTCAGCCCGATCGACGAGATGGCGTCGAACTGCTCCGCCGGCGCGTCCCGGTAGTCCAGGTGCCGCACCTCGGCCAGCCCGGTCAGCCCCTCCCGCTCGATAGCCGCCTGCGCCCACTGCGCCTGCGCCTTCGACAGGGTCACCCCGAGCGCCTTCACCCCGTACTCGCGGGCGGCGTGCCGCACCATGCCACCCCAGCCGCAGCCCACATCCAGCAGCCGCATCCCCTGCTTGAGCGCCAACTTGGCGGCGACCAGGTCGTACTTCGCCGCCTGCGCCTGCTCCAGGGTGTCGTCCGGCGACCGGTACACCGCGCAGGTGTACGTCATCGACGGGCCGAGCACCTTCTCGTAGAAGGCGTTCGACACGTCGTAGTGGTGCGAGATGGCGGTGCTGTCGCGCACCCGCGAGTGCCGCAGCCCGTTCATCACCCGCTTCCACCGCGGCAGCGCCTCCTGCGGTGGAGCTGGCGGCGGCATCAGCCGCTCCCACCCCAACCCGCGGACCAGCGCCAGCCCGTCGGCCAGCGACGGTGGCCGCAACCGCAGCTCGTCCTTGAGCACCCGCAACGCCTCGTACGGGTCACCCGGGTGCACCCCCTGCAACGCCAGGTCGCCGCTGACGTACGCCCGGGCCATGCCCAGATCACCGGGGGCGGTGAGCAGGTAGGACAATCCCCGCTCACTACGGATCGCCAGGGTGATGCCCGCGTCGGACGGGCCGACGGCGCTGCCGTCGTACCCCGTGATCCGCACCGGCAACGGCCCGGCGGTGACCGCGCGGACGACATCCGCGACGGTCGGACCCGTGTGCCGGCCCCCCGCCGGCGGGGTGGCGGGGACGCTCGCCGCCCCCTGGTCTCGGTCGGTCAGGCTCATGCTCGTGCTACCGCCTTTTCGTACAGTCCCGTCAGCCGGTGGTCCGGGTCGTAGCGGTCCTTCACCGCCCGCCACGTGTCGCCGCCGTAGAGGCGATCGAAGGCATCCCGGTCGTAGTACGCGTCGGAGTAGAGCGACTTGTGGCCGCCCGACTCCGACACCCTGCGTTCGATCGTGCGGTTGACGTCGCCGTCGGCGGCGCCCGGCGCGATCGGCACGCTCCCCCAGAACCCAATGTTGACGTAGTCCTGACCCGCGTGGAGCGGATACAGCGGCCAGGACCGCGCGGAACCGGGACCCGCCGGTTCACGCAGTCGCAACGGACACAGCCACACCGGGTTCATCCCCACGTTGGCCGCGAACCAGCGCAGGAAGTCGGCGGTACGTTCCAGCGGGATCTCCACGTCCTGCACGACCCGTTCCCGGGCAGGCTGGCCGCGCAACCGGTCGATCCGTGCCGCCACCTGGTGCCGATGCTCCAGGCGCACCAGCCGGTGGTAGAAGTCGCTACGCCGATACCGCGACGGCCACAGCCGGCGCACCACCGGGTGCTGCGCGCCGAACGCCGCCGAACACCAGAACCAGTCGGTGTCCCAGCGCCACAGATAGTCGTACGCGGTGAGCACGTCGCGGGTGCGCTGACGCAGCGACCGGTAGTAGATCGCCTGACCGGTGTAGTCGCTCGGCGGGTCCGCCGCGTCGGTGAACGTGGCCAGCACCAGGTACGCCTCGCCGGGGCTGAACATCACCCCGTCCATCGCGTCGACCGGTTCACCGGCCCAGGCCCGGGTGGCGGTCACCTCGGCGATCGCGTCGGTGAGCGCCTCCAGCTGGGTGAACCGGATGTTGCGCAACGCCACGTACCGACCGATCGGTTGCAGCTCGATGCGCAGCCGGGTGGCGTAACCGAGGCTGCCCAGCGAGTTGGGGAACGCGGTGAACAGGTCGGCGTGCTCTCCGTCCGGGCGGGCCGTGATGATCTCGCCGGTGCCGGTGAGGATGTCCATCTCCTGGACCGACTCGTGCGGCAGACCGTTGCGGAACGAGGTCGACTCGATCCCGAGGCCGGTCACCGCGCCGCCCAGCGTGATGGTGCGCAACTGCGGCACCACCAACGGCATCAGCCCGTGCGGCAGCGTCGCGTCGACCAGATCCTCGTACGTGCACATGCCCTGCACGTCGGCGGTGCGACCGGTCGGATCGACCGAGAGCACCCGGTTGAGGCCACTGACGTCGAGGCCCGGGGTCTGCAGAGCGGACCGGGGGCGGAACAGGTTGGAGGTGCGTTTGGCGAGCCGGACAGGTTCGCCCGTGGGCACCGCGGCGTACGACCGCCGCAGCGTGTCCACCGCTTGAACATGGTCAATGGGGTGATCCACACGCTCCGCGCGCATGTGATCACCTTACGCCTGCACTCCGGAAACGGTGGGATGTCGACGGTGGCCGTTTCCCGTCCGGCAGCGGATGCGGCGGTTACCGTGGCGGGCATGCCATCGCCCGCGATCGTCGCCCTGGACTCCGCCGGACTGCCATACCGGCTGGTCAGCCACGGTGCGGTCGGCAGCCTGGCCGAGGCCGCCGCCGTCCGGGGCGTCGCCGTCGCCGACGTGGTCAAGACGATCGTGGTCCGTCGGGGTGAGGATGACCACCTGTTCGTGCTCACCCCCGGGGACCGGGTGATCTCCTGGCCGAAGCTGCGCGCCCTGCTCGGGGTGCACCGGCTCTCCATGCCCGACGCGGCCGGCGCCCTGGCCGCGACCGGGTACGAGCGCGGCACCATCACCCCGTTCGGCGCGAGCACGGCCTGGCCGGTGATCGCCGACGAACGGATTCGCGGCCGGCAGATCACCCTGGGTGCCGGCGAGCGTGGCCTCGCCGTCGCGATCGACGCGGATGCCGCGATCACCGCCCTCGATGCCACCGTGGCCGACGTCACCGATCCGCAGCCCACCCGCTGAGAGGTGCAGCCGACCCGCTGGGAGATGTCGTCGTCGGTGCGACGGCCTAGTGTTGGGGGCATGCCGAAAGCCGTGTGGAACGACCTGGTCATCGCCGAGAGCGACGACACCGTGCTGGTGGAGGGCAACCACTACTTCCCCCGCTCCGCCCTGCGCGACGACCTGATCCGCGAGTCCGCGACGCACACCGTCTGCCCGTGGAAGGGCACCGCCTCGTACTACACCCTCGCGCACGAGGGCAGCACCAGCGAGGACGCGGTCTGGTACTACCCGGAGCCCAAGCCGGACGCCGAGATGGTGCGTGACCGGGTGGCGTTCTGGAAGGACGTCCGGGTCGTCGACTGACCGCCCGGGCTGGCCGTGGCCGGCGGCGGTGGGTGAGGATGTCCCGTATGCCCGCGCCCGAGAATCGCCCCGACCCCGCCGGCACCGTCTACGGCGGCAGCCGACGGGCGGCGCGCTCCGGCCCGCTGGCCGATCCGCTGCTGCGGGTGGCGCTGGCGGTCGGGCTGGTGGGCGTACTCCTCGGGGTGGTCTTCGCCACCGGGCTGCTCGGCGGTGACGACGAGCCGGTGGTGCCGTCCACGGTCGGCGTGCCGTCCAGTGCGGCGGAGCCCACCACGCCGGCGGCCGAGCCGAGCCCGACGCCCTCGGTCGAGCCGTCGCCGACCCCCTCGGCGACCACCCCGGCCGCGCCGGCCACCGGGCCCCGGGTGCTGCGGTCGGTCTCCGGGCTCTGCCTGGGGCTCAACGGTGACGGTGAGAAGGCCGAGGCCGAGTTGGCCGTCTGCACCGGTGGCCCGGAGCAGCAGTGGGTGGTCAGCCCGATCGGCCCGGACACGGTGACGTTGACCAACGCCGCCCACGGGCAGTGCCTCGACGTCGAGGGCGGCAGCGGCGATGACGGGGCACGGTTGCAGCAGTTCCCCTGCCACGGTGAGCCCAACCAGCAGTGGCGGCTGCCCGCCACCGGCGCCGGTCCGGTGCTGCTCGTGGCGGTGCACAGCGGCAAGTGCGGGCAGGTCGACGACGACGGGGTCGAAGCCGGGGACGACGTCCGGCAGCGGCCCTGTGACGGACGGCCAGCCCAACAGTGGATCGTGGGCTGACCGCCCGCTCAGCCCCGGTAGCTCCAGGCCCGGGGTGCGGTCGCGGCGGCCAGGACGGCCTCCGTCACCGGTCGGCCCGGCCGGTGACGCAGCAGCAACGACAGACCGGCGGCACCGATCGACAGGGCGCCGGCCACGTACCAGGCCAGCGCGTAGTCGCCGAGCCGGTCCCGCACCAGCCCCGCACCCGTCGCCGCGACCGCCGCCCCGAGCTGGTGCGCGGCGAACACCCAGCCGAACACCACCGCTCCCGCGCCGCCGAAGTACTCGCGGCACAGCGCCACCGTCGGCGGCACGGTGGCCACCCAGTCCAGGCCGTAGAAGATGATGAACACCAGCATGCTCGGCCTGGCGGTGCCCGCGAACAGGCTCGGCAGCACCAGCAGCGACAGCCCGCGCAGCGCGTAGTAGGCGCCGAGCAGCAGCCGGCTGTCCACCCGGTCGGTCAGCCAGCCGGAGGCGATGGTGCCGACGATGTCGAACAACCCGACCAGCGCGAGCAGCCCCGCCGCCGTGGTCTCGGCCATGCCGTGGTCGTGCGCGGCCGGCACGAAGTGCGTACCGACGAGGCCGTTGGTGGTCGCGCCGCAGATCGCGAACCCGCCGGCCAGCAGCCAGAACGGCCGGGTCCGGGCCGCGGCGGCCAGCGCGCCCAACGCCCGGCTCGCCGCGCCGCCGGCCGGCGGCGGCGCCGCGACGACCTCGGTCGCGCCGTAGGCCGGCAGCCCGAGATCCGCCGGGTGCTCGCGCAGCAGCCACACCACCAGGGGTACGACCACCAGCGCGGCTCCGGCCACGACGAGCGCCGCCGTGCGCCAACCGTGGTCGCGCACCAGCACGGCGATCAGCGGCAGGAAGACGAGTTGCCCGGCCGCGCCGCCGGCGGTCAGCACACCGGTGACCAGGCCCCGGCGGTGCACGAACCAGCGACCGGTGATGGTGGCCACGAACGCCAGGGCCATCGAGCCGGTGCCCAGACCGACCAGCACACCCCAGCAGAGCCACAACTGCCAGCTCGCGGTCATGAAGACGGTCAACCCGCTGCCCGCGGCCACCAGCAGCAGCGCCACCGAGACCACCCGACGGATGCCGAACCGGTCCATCAGCGCGGCGGCGAACGGCGCGGTGAGCCCGTAGAGCAGCAGGTTGACCGACACGGCGGCGGAGATGGTGGCCAGTGGCCAGCCGAACTCCTCGTGCAGGGGGTGCAGCAGCACCGACGGTGTGGCGCGGAAACCGGCCGCGCCGACCAGCGCCACGAAGGCGACGGCGGCGACGAGCCAGGCGGGATGCAGGCGGCGGTTCTTGGTCACGCGACAAGTCTGGGCGGCACCGAGGACGGCGGCGAGTGGCCGGAAAGCCATCATGCGCAATAATCGGGCCATGAGCGTACGCCCGCACCGGATCGCCGTCCTCGCCCTCGACCACGTGGTCGGCCTGGACCTGGGCACTCCGTCCCAGGTCTTCAGCACCGCCCGGGGCACCGACGGGGCACCCTTCTACGACGTGCGGGTGTGCACCCCGGGCGGGCAGCCGGTCCGCAGCACCGCCGGCTTTCAGGTGGTCCCCGACCACGGTCTGGAGCTGCTCGAGACCACCGACACGGTGATCGTGCCGGGCATCCACGCCGGCAGCGCGTTGACCTCGGGCATCGTCGAGCCGGAGGTGGCCGAGGCGCTGCGCGCGGCGTACGAGCGGGGCGCCCGAATCATGTCGATCTGCACCGGTGCGTTCGTGCTGGCCGCCGCGGGCCTGCTCGACGGGCGTCGGGCGACCACCCACTGGGCGTACGCCGAGCAGTTCCGCCGCCTGCACCCGCGGGTGGACCTCGACCCGGGAGTGCTCTTCATCGTCGACGACCGGGTGCTCACCTCGGCCGGAGTGGCCGCCGGCATCGACCTCTGCCTGCACGTCATCCGCCTCGACCACGGCAGTGAGGTGGCCAACCGGGCGGCCCGCCGCTGCGTGATGCCGCCGTGGCGCGACGGCGGGCAGGCGCAGTACATCGAACAGCCGGTGCCGAAGGTCAGCGACGCCAGCACCGCGACCGCCCGCGAATGGGCCCGGCAGCGGCTGCACGAGCCGATCGCCCTGCGCGACCTGGCCGAGCAGGCCCGGATGAGCGTGCGCACCTTCACCCGGCGGTTCCGGTCGGAGACCGGGCTGAGCCCGGCACAGTGGCTGCTGCAACAGCGCACGGACCACGCGCGGCTGCTGCTGGAGACGACGGACCTCACCGTGGACCAGATCGCCCACCGCAGCGGCTTCGGCACCACGGCCGCCCTGCGCCAACAACTCCACCAGCGCATCGGCGTGGCGCCCTCGACCTACCGCCGCACCTTCCACCCCCGCGCCGAGCTGATCAACGGCTGACCCGCCACCCGCTTCCCGCTTCCCGCGACCCGCTTCCCGCGACCGTGCACATGCTGTCGCCCGGTTGCCGGGCTCCTCCGGTCGGGGGGCAGCACTACTTCGAGCGTGATGCCTGTGAGTCATCAAGATGACTCACAGGCATCACTCTCAATAGACCAGGACGGCCCCACCCGGACCGGCCGGCGCACGACCGCCGCTGCTCAGGCCCGGAGCAGGTGTAGTTGGGACTGGTGTTTGGGGAGGTGGACCCGGGCGTGCAGGTCGAGGGTGCGGGACCAGGGCAGCGGCTCGTCGACGACGAGGTCGAAGCCCTCGCGTAGATGCGTCTCGACCGGGGTTTCCACGGCCAGGCCGAGCCGGTCGACCAGGGCGCACAGGCGGTCGCTGGTGCCGTGCAGCAGCGCCGTCACGCCGCGTAGACCGCCCTGCTCAGCGACCAGCGCGTCGAGCTGCGGCCGGTGCACGTCCTCCTCCAGCTCGTAGTAGGCGAACGGCGACCCGGCCAGCAACGCCTCGGTGGCCTGGATCATCAGCTCGTCGTTGGCCACCAGATGCGCGACGATCTGCTCGGCGCTGAGCTGCCCCTCCGGCGCCACCCCGAAGGAACCCGCGTCAATCTCCGCGAACACCGCGCCGTAGGCCCGCCGCAAACCCCCGCTCTCCATCCCCCCAGTCAACCCGTCCCGGCGCGGGTTAGCGGCGGGATTGGCGGGAGCGGAGGTAGTCGCTGACCACGTACTCGCCCAGGTCGTCGGTGTCCGGGGTGAACATGCGGCCACGGCTGCGGCGGGCCACCGCGTCGACGAAGCGCCGCAGGCCCGGGTCGTCGCCGAGCATGAACAGGTTGAGCGTGGCGCCGTAGCGGCTGAGCCGGTCCACCTCACGGACCGTCGCCTCGATCGTCTCCGGCAGCGGCGGCCAGTGGAACAGCGCCTCCCCGTCGTCCGGGTCCAGGTGGGCGGTCGGTTCGCCGTCGGTGACCACCAGCACCACCGGCTCGGCGTCCGGGTGTCGACGCAGGTGCCGTCCGGCCAGCCGCAACGCATGCTGGAGGTTCGTGCCCTGCTCCATGTCCGGCTCGACGGCCGCCAACTCCTGCTGGGTGAGCGTCATCGCCTCCCGGCCGAACCCGACGATCTGCAACGCGTCCTGCGGGAAACGGGTCTCCATCAGGTGCGCCAGCGCCAGCGCCGTCTGCTTCATCGGCCCCCAACGACCCTGGGAGATCATCGAGTACGACAGGTCGACGCAGAGCACCACCGCGGCGGAGGCCCGCTTCTCGGTCTCCACCACCTCGAAGTCGTCCACGGCGAGTTGCAGCGGGACCGTCGGCCCGGCCCGGCGAACCGCCCGGGTCAGCGTGCGGACCACGTCCAGCGGCTGCTCGTCGCCGTACTCCCAGGGGCGCGACGCGCCGCTGACCTCGCCCGCCGCACCCGCCGAGCGGAGGTCGTGCTGGCCGCGTGGCCCGGCGGTCAGCTCGGCGAAGACCCGCCGCAGCGCGGTCCCGCCGAGCCGGCGCAGCGCCTTCGGGCTCAGCGTGAGCCCCTCCGCGTCCCGACTCACCCAGCCCTGCCGGCGCAGCTCGCGCTCCAGCTCGCGCAGGCGGCGGACGTCGTCGGCGGCGTCCCGGCCCAGTGTCCGGGCCACGGCGTCGACGTCCACGTCGTCGAGGGTGGCCCCGGGGTGCTCCTGGTCGAGCTGATCCAGCAGGTCGTCCAGGTCGCCGATCTCACCCAACGCGCCGGCCGCGTCGGCGTAGTCCAGCGGCTGCTCGCCGCGGACCCGCTCGCCGCGCCCCCACCGCAGATCGGGCCGCAGCGCCCGCAGGTTCGCGTCGAGCGCGGACAGCTCCCCGGCGAGGCGGTCGCCGAGCGACTGGTGCATCAGGCCGGCCAGCTCGGCCCGCTGCCGGTCGGACAGCGAGTTCATCAGCCGCTCGCCGGCCGCCGAGCGGCGGGCGAGGACGTCGATCAGCTCGTCCACGGTCTCCGGCTTCTCCGGGAAGAAGTCGCCGTGCCGGCGCATGAACTCGGCGAACGCGTCGGTGGTGTCCTCCGCGCGGGCGTGCCGGGCCAGCAGGTCGTTCAGGTCGCCCATCATCTCGGCGAGCCGCTGCTGGGCGGCCGGGTCGGCCGAGGCGCGCACCGCGTCGCGCAGCCCGGCGAACCGCTGACCGAGGACGTCGTCGCGGAGCTGGTCGAGGATCTGCTGGTACGAGCGGCGGGCATCGTCGCTGGCCCACTGGTAGCCGGACAGCTCCTCCACCGCACGAGCGGTGGAACGGGGCAGGTTGTCCAGCACCGACTCGGCGAACCGCGCGGCGTCGTCGTCGCGACCCCGCAGCTCGTCCCGCTCGGCGGCGAGGGCCTGGTCGAGCAGTGCCTGTGCGCGGGTCACCGCGCCGTCCAGATCACCCCGACTCAGCGCCTCTCGGCGTAGCCGCCGGGCCCGGGCGGCCAGGTCGTCCAGGCCACCGCGTCCCTGCGGACCACGGCGCAGCAGATCACGCAGCGCCTCCCGCAGGCTGCCGCCGGCCAGCACCTCGGCGCCGACCGCGTCCACCGCCTCACGCACGTCGTACGGGGGTGCGAGCGGGTCGGGCCCGCCGTTCCACTGCCCGTACCGGAACCGGTTGCCGGCCACGGTCAGCCCCGGCCGCCGTAGACGGTGCGCCCCGAGTCGGTGACGTCCTTGCCGAGCCGTCGGGTGAGGTGCAGTCCTTCCAGCACGAACTCGACGGCGGCGGCGGCCTCCTCCGGGGTTGGCGCGTCACCCAGGCCGAGCCGGTCCAGGACCTTCGCCAGGCCGGGTACGGTGCCGACCTGGCGCAGCAGTTCGGCGGAGCTGACCAGCTCTCCGGTCTCGATGGCGGCGCCGTCGTCGACCAGGGCGGTGAACCCGGACAGGTCCAGCCCGGCCAGGTGCGCCCGGAACGTCTCGGCGGTCGCGGTCCGCAGCAGGTGGGCGAGGATCTCGATCTCCCGCCCCTCCTCGCCGCTTTCGAACTCCACCTTGCCCCGCAACGTGCTGGTCACCGACACGGCGTCACCGACGCGCGCCACGGCGGCCTCGGGGCGGTCCTCCGGGGTGCCGACGGCGGCAAGCAGGCCGGCGCGGCGCAACGCGGCACCGGCGACGGTCTCGGCGGCGGCGATGGCGAACCGGGCGGAGACGCCGGAGCGCGGATCCACCGACGGCGACTCCCGCACCGCGCGGGCGAAGCGCGCCAGCACCTCCAGTACGTGCTCCGGCACGTCGGCGACCAGGTCAGCCTCCTGGCGGATCAGCGCCAGCTCCAACTCCAGGTCGACCGGGTAGTGGGTACGGATCTCCGCACCGAACCGGTCCTTCAGCGGGGTGATGATCCGACCCCGGTTGGTGTAGTCCTCCGGGTTGGCGCTGGCCACCAGCAGCAGGTCCAGGGGGAGGCGCAGCTGGTAGCCGCGGACCTGGATGTCCCGCTCCTCGAGCACGTTGAGCAGGGCCACCTGGATGCGTTCGGCCAGGTCGGGAAGTTCGTTGACGGCGAAGATGCCCCGGTTGGTGCGCGGCACCAGCCCGAAGTGGATCGTCTCCGGGTCACCGAGGGTACGACCCTGGGCGATCCGGATCGGGTCGACGTCACCGATCAGGTCACCGACGCTGGTGTCCGGGGTGGCCAACTTCTCGCCGTAGCGCATCGAGCGGTGCAGCCAGCCGACCGGCAGGTCGTCGCCGGCCTCCGCGACCTGGGCGCGGGACGCCGGGGTGAGCGGGTGCATCGGGTGCTCGTTGAGGACCGAGCCCGCAATCACCGGGGTCCACTCGTCGAGCAGGCCGCCGAGTGCGCGGATCAGTCGGGTCTTGCCCTGGCCGCGCTCGCCGAGCAGCACCATGTCGTGCCCGGCGAGCAGGGCCCGCTCGACCTCGGGCAGGACGCTGTCGTCGTAGCCGACGATGCCGGGAAAACGGGGCTCGCCGGAACGCATCCGGGCGAGGAGGTTGTCGCGGAGTTCCTGCTTGACGGTGCGGTACTGGTGACCGGCCGCCCGTAGCGCGCCGAGCGTGCCGGGCAGGTCGGCCGGTGGAACCGGGATTACCGGGTTAGGCGCAGTCACCCGACCCACGCTAGCTCACATTTTCCAGGGCGCCCCGGGCATCGCGGGGCGCCCCCACCGCCGGAATCACGCCCGGTCGCAGCGCCGGCACGCGCCGCGGCGACGCAGGTGGTACGCGTACGTGGCCGCACCGAGCGCCACACCCCACACCGGCCAGAGCAGCATCGGCGCCCCGGTCAGGCTGATCCCGCCGGTGAGTTCCCAGAATTTGGGGTTGCTGAGCAGTCCCAACGAGGCCGCGGTCACCGCGATGGCGACCAGCGTGGCCGGCACCACGGCCAGCGTCACCGGCACCCGGCGACCGGCGAGCCCGACCATCCAGCGGGGGGAACCGTTCGCCCCAGCTCCGCACCAGCCCGAGGGTGAGGATCGCGCCGACGGTGGCGAACGCCCCCAACCCGAACCCGGCCCACACCAGCCCGGTGTCCTGCATCTCGGTCAGGAACTCCCGGGAGATGCCCAGCGGGATGCCGGCCGCCCAGGCGAACCGGGTCGACGCGTACGCCAGTGGGATGGCCGCGGCGATGCCGGCGGCCCACCGACCCCAGCGCGCGGCGGCGGCCGGGGTGGTCCAGCCCTGGTCGGTGTCGTCGCGGCCGCACCCGACGCAGGATCCGGCGGTACGGCGCTGCCAGGCGAGCACCGCACCGGCCAGCAGCAGCCCGCCGACCAGGGCGGCGAACCGGGCGAACAGCGCCCAGGTGAAGATCTCGGAGTAGTCGACCGGCGGCCAGCCGAACGGTGCCCCGATGATCAGCATCGGCAGGTAGCCGAGGATGACCAGCACCCGGGAGTCCGGGACGACCACGGCGAGTACGAACGCCACCGCCCAGCCGTAGCCGGCGAGCAGCGCCCGCAGCGGGCCGGGTGGACGGACCGCCGGGCGGCTCATCGCCAGTGCGGCCACCGCGGCGGTGAGCAGGACGCCCGCGAAGAGCGGGGTGGCCAGGTCCACCGGCACCAGGCGCAGCAGGTTGACCTCGCCGCCGTGCGGATCGTTCGCGCCGAACGGGTAACCGGTGCCGGTGAGTGTGCCGAGCAGGGCCAGTACGCCCCACAGGCCGAGCCAGCCGGCGGCCATCGGGGCGAGCCGGTCCGGCCATCGGGAGTCGCGACGGGGCCGGGAGGCAGTGATCGTTGTCATGCTCTCAGCCTCGGCCGACGGCCGGTCGGTTCCCTCCCGGGCAGCGGTGAACCGGCTCCCCCACCGGAGGGAACGCTCAGCCCGACGGGGTGACGAAGCCGGACTCGTAGGCGGCGATGACGGCCTGCGTACGGTCCCGGACGCCCAGCTTCGCCAGCACGTTGCCGACGTGCGTCTTGACCGTCTCCACCCCCACCACGAGGTGCGCGGCGATCTCCGGGTTGGACCGGCCGGTGGACATGAGCCGCAGCACCTCGGCCTCCCGTTCGGTGAGCCGGGCGGCGCGCAGCCGGTCGCCACCGGCCGGCCCGTACGCCCCGACGAGCTGGCGGATCGCGGCCGGGAACAGCAGCGACTCCCCGGCCGCGACCACCCGGACGGCCTCCACCACCTCGGCCGGCCGGGCCCGTTTGAGCAGGAAACCGGAGGCGCCGGCGCGCAGCGCCTGGTAGACGTACTCGTCGTTGGCGAACGTGGTGACCACCAGCACCCGGGGCGGGGCGGCGGACGTGGCCAGCAGGTGCCGGGTGGCCTGGATGCCGTCGATGCCAGGCATCCGCACGTCCATCAGCACCACGTCCGGCCGGTGCCGGGCCACCAGGGGCGGCACCTCGGCGCCGTCGGCGGCCTCGGCGAGCACCCGTAGGTCGGGTTGGGCGTCGATGATGGCCCGCAGTCCGACCCGGATCAGCTCGTCGTCGTCGACGATCAGCACTCCGGTGGTCATGGCGTCTCCTCGTACGGCAGGCGGGCCCGGATCAGCCAGCGGTCACCGTCCGGCCCGACGGTGAGCCGACCGCCGAGCAGCAGGACCCGTTCCCGCATGCCGTCCAGGCCCCGACCGGACCGCCCCGTGTCGGCCCGGTCGGGGCGGCTCATCGCGTTGACCAGTTCCAGTTCCAGCGCGTCCGGCCACAGGTCCAGCCGCAGCGTCACCGGCCCGTGGCCGTACCGGGCGGCGTTGGTCAGTCCCTCCTGGACGATCCGGTAGCCCTCCCGGGAGACCGCCGCGGGCAGCCGCGCCGGGTCGCCGACGCGATGCGCGTGCACCGTCAGCCCGGCCGCGCGGGTGTCGGTGACCAGCCGGTCCAGGTCGGCGAGGGTACGCTGCGGCGCCACCCCCCGCGGGCCGCCGGCGGTCTCCCGGAGCAGCCCGAGGACGTGGTCCAGCTCGTCCATGGCGGTCCGCCCGACGTCCTCGATCGCGGTGAGCGCCCGCCGGACGAACTCCGGGTCGGTGTCGAGCACCTGGCGGGCCGCCCCGGCCTGGAGGGTGGCGACGGTCAGCGCGTGGCCGATCGAGTCGTGCAACTCCCGGGCCAGCCGGTTGCGTTCGGCGAGCCGGGTGGCCCGCGCCTCCAGGGCGGCGATCCGCTCCGCCTGGGCGGGGCCGAGCAGCACCGGCGCCATCGACACGGCGAGTGCGCCGAGGCCGGCCACGGCGTAGCCGAGGCCGATCAGCAGCGCCACCCCGGTCAGGGTCAGCCACCCGCCGTCCCGCCCGTCCAGCGGGCCGAACTGTTCCCGGCTGGTCAGTTCGACGCCGATGCCGAACTGCTGGGCGATGAACGCCAACGCCATCGGCAGGGCGCTGAACAGAGCGATCATCACCAGAGCGCCGACGATGAGGTGCGTGGCGATCCAGAGCGCGCTGCGCAGCCGGGTCTCCCGGTCGCCACGGTGGCCCGGTGCGGGTTCGGGCAGATCGACGCCGAGCAACGCCCGTACGGCGGCGATCTCCAGTGCCCGGCTGCCGTCCAGCAGCAGCGGCACCACGGCGATCAGCGCCGCGATCACCAGCAGGGCGTACACGAGGGGGCGGGGGATCTCCGAGTCGGCGAGCAGCTGGGCGAAGGTCACCGCGAGCAGCCCGTACGGCAGCGCCAGCACCCCGCCTAGCAGCAGGAACACTCCGCGCCGCCAGGTGGTGCCGGCAACCAGCGGGCCCAGCGCCGCTCGGAAGCTCATCCGGTCATTCTGCTGCCGCGTCCCGGGGTGCGACTCCCCCGCACCGGGGAGATCTCAGCGGTGGTCGGCGACGTACTCCTTCGGGTCCTTGTCGCGGAACGGCAGGTTACGGCCGTTCTTGTGCTCGCCGTAGAAGGTCAGCCAGCGTTGGCCCAGCTCGGCGCGCAGTTCGAAGCTGGCGTGCCGGCGGAAGTCGGGCAGCGCCTCGTCCTCCTCCTCGGCCAGGTGTTCGCTGTTCTCCCGGCGGGCCGTGCCGACCGCCTCCCACCAGGGCTTCGAGCCGACCGGGTGCAGCTTCGACTCGGCGATGGCGTCGCGGATCTTGTTGTGGTCGCCGATCGCGTCGGCGGTCTCGTCCTCGCCGTCGTCGCCGTGCTTCACCAGGTGCGGGTAGAGGATCGCCTCCTCCGCCTCGGCGTGGATGTCGAGGTGCAGGTTGAGGGCGTCCCAGATGGCGAGCAGTTCCTGCTCGTCGCGGGCGTCGTCGAGGCGGGCGAAGCCGCGCCGGAAGGCGGCGTGGTCGTCCAGGATCAACGCGGTGATGTCGTCCACTGTGCTCACTTTCCCCATGGCCCGGCGAGGCGGGCGAACCGCATGGCGTCGAAACTACCCCGATGTCCCGGTTCGCACACCCGATCCCCGGCACCATCGGCCGGAGCTAGGCTCATGATCGTGACCTACCTCGCCGCGGATGACCGCTACGACACCATGACCTACCGGCGCAGCGGACGCAGTGGCCTGCGGCTGCCCGCCGTCTCGCTCGGGCTGTGGCACAACTTCGGCCCGGACCGCCCGTTCGACCGGCAGCGTGACATCGTCCGGCGCGCCTTCGACCTGGGTGTCACCCACTTCGACCTGGCCAACAATTACGGGCCGCCGCCCGGCTCGGCGGAGCAGAACTTCGGCCGGCTGCTCGCCACCGACCTCAAGCCGTACCGCGACGAGCTGGTCATCTCCAGCAAGGCCGGCTACCTGATGTGGCCCGGCCCGTACGGCGAGTGGGGCTCGCGCAAGAACCTGATCTCCTCGCTGGATCAGTCGCTGGCTCGGATGGGGCTCGACTACGTCGACATCTTCTACTCGCACCGCTTCGATCCGGACACCCCGCTGGAGGAGACGATGGGCGCGTTGGACGCCGTCGTGCGCTCCGGCAAGGCGCTCTACGTGGGCATCTCGAACTACAACTCGGAGCAGACCGCCCGTGCCGCCGCGATCCTGCGTGAGCTGGGTACGCCGCTGCTGATCAACCAGCCGTCGTACTCGATGCTCAACCGCTGGACCGAGGACGACGGCCTGCTCGACACGCTGGAGCAGGTCGGGGCGGGGTGCATCGTGTACAGCCCGCTGGCCCAGGGCTTGCTGACCGACCGTTACCTGGGCGGCATCCCGGCGGACTCGCGGGTGCGCACGAGCGTCTTCCTCAACGAGAGCGACCTCAGCGAGGACAGGATGGCCACCATCCGGGGGCTCGGCGCGGTCGCCGAGCGGCGCGGCCAGTCCCTCGCGCAGCTCGCTCTCGCGTGGGCGCTGCGGGACCCGCGGATGACCAGCCTGATCATCGGGGCAAGCAGCGTGGAGCAGCTGGAGACGAACATCGCCGCGCTCGACAACCTCGACTTCACCGGCGAGGAACTGACCGAGATCGACGGCCTCCTGGGCTGATCGGTGCGGGCGGCCCGGGTCACCAGATCCGGCGCCGCCCGGCCCGGTGGTTGCGTACCTCGCACTGCCGGCCGACCGGGGCGGCGGCGCTGCGACGTCGCCGGCTCGCGCCGATCAGCAGTGCCAGCACGAGCACGACAGCGGAGCCGGCCAGCACCGGCCAGCGGGCGCTGAGGTTGGTCACCGACGCCACCGAGACGCCCGGGTCGGCCGCCGCCGCCACCGCCTGCTCGGTGGCGGGCGGCCGGCTCGCGGGGGTACGCGGAGCAGCCGGCGCGCTCTTCGCCGCGCCACTTTTCGCCGTGCCGCTCTTCGCCGTGCGGAACACCACGTCCGAGCAGGAGTAGTAGGTGTCCGGGGTGTTGGAGTTCTGCCAGATCGTGTAGATGAGGTGCCGCCCCTCGCGGCCCGCCGGCAGTCGACCCGCCAGCTGGTACGCCCCGGCCCGCACCGGCGGGTCGGTCACCGTCAGGAAGGGGCGCGCCTCCAGGTCCGCCCAGGTGAGCCGTGCGCGGGGGTCGTAGTCGGGCCGGGTGACGTAAAGCCGGAAGGCGCCCCGGTGCTCGATGGTGGTCCGGTACCGGAAGGTGAACGTCGCGCCGCTGGTCACCTCGGTGGACGGCCAGTCGGTCCGGGGCAGGTCCAGTCCCCGGTACGCGGACAGCCCGCCGCTGCACAGCTCGCCGTCCGGGATCCGTTCCCGGTCCCGGCCGTTGATCGCGGCGACCCGCACGTTGTCCCACTCGCGGACGGCGGCGCCCGCCTGGACAGCGGCCCGGCAGGCGGCGGTGGCCGCGTACCGGCCCTCGGGTCCGCAGGCCGCGGCCCGGCTGATCGGGTCGGTCGGGGCGCCGTGCGCGGCGGCGGGCGTGGCGGCCAGCGGCACCGTCGCGGCAGCGACCAGTACGGCGGCGAGCACTCGGCGCATGGTCATGACGTGACCTCCCAGCAGTGGTACGGGCGCGGGGGGCCAAAGGTTCGACGCCGGATGGCCGGGAATCCGGCGGGGGTGCCCAGCGTTTCGATACTCGGAACCGCTTGCACCGAGGAGGCAGACATGAAGGTACGTAGCTCGTTGCGTGCACTGAAGCAGAAGCCGGGTTCGGTGGTGGTCCGCCGTCGTGGCCGGGTGGTCGTGGTGAACCGCGCGAACCCGCAGTGGAAGAGCCGCCAGGGCTGATAAACCCTCAACCGGACATACAGTCGATGAACGCCCCGACCGGGTCACTCCGGTCGGGGCGTTTTCGCGTACCCGGACGCCCGTGACGACGGGGGAAAGACCACCCGGACGCCAACGCCCACCTGGTCCGCCTGGGCCAGCAGCAGGTCTCACGCCGGTCGACCCGGGCGGCCGCCGCCCACGCCCGGACGTCGCCGCCGGCCCAGGTCCCGCTGCGCATCCGGCAGCTCATCGACGGCTGGCCCAGCAACCCGGCGTACGTCCAGACCCGGTTCTTCGACGCCGTCGCGGTGAACTCCCTGGCGACGGCGCTGTCGCCGAACTAGGGTGCCTCGGAAGAGTCGGCCCGGTGAGGGGGACCTCGTGTTCATCTTGGAGCTGTCCTTCGGCGACGACCCCGACCGGCTCGCCGCCCGACCGGCGCACCGGGAGCGTCTCCAGGCCCTGCACGGGGAGGGCCTGCTCGTGATGGCCGGGCCGTTCTCCGACGATTCCGGCGCGCTGCTCGTCTTCGACGTCCCGGACGCCGAGGCGTTCGCCGCGATCGTCGCCGAGGACCCGTATTACCGCACCTCGGGAGTGACGATCGTCAGCCAGCGGGAGTGGTCACCGATCATCCGCTAGGTGCCGGCCGCGCCCGCGCGGCCTCTTCTACGGATGGTGGCCGTTCAGCGTCAACATCGCCGGCGGCACCCGCTACGACGCCAACGTCGAGCAGGACATGGTCGACGGCTTCGACCGGGTGCACGACACCCTCGTCGCCCGGGGCATCCCCGTGATCGTCGGCGAGTGGGCCCTGCTCAGCTACGACTACACCCGGCCCGGCATCATCGAACGCGGCGAACTGCTCAAGTACTTCGAGGCGGTCGGCTACCAGGCGCGGATCCGCAAGCTCACCACCATGCTCTGGGACGCCGGCTCGTTCCTCAACCGCAACGACCTGCAGTGGCGCGACCCCGGTCTGTACGCGCTGATGAAGGCGAGCTGGACCACCCGTTCGGCCACGGCGTCGTCGGACCAGATCTACGTACGCCGGCGCGGCACCATCACCAGCAGGTCCCTCACGCTGAACCTCAACGGCGCCTCGTTCCGGAGCCTGCGCCACGGCAGCACCGTCCTGACCAACGGCACCGACTACACCGTGTCCGGCAACACGTTGACCCTGACCAGCGCGGCGCTGACCCGGCTGGTCGGCAACCGCGCGCCGGGCGTCAACGCCAGCCTGGAGGCGACCTTCTCGCAGGGTGTGCCGTGGTCGATCAGCATCATCTCCTACGACCCCCCGACGCAGACCGCCGCAAACGGGACGACCAGCTCACTCGTCATCCCCACCCAGTTCCGCGGTGACCAGCTCGCCACCATGGAGGCCACGTACGCCGACGGCAGCCCCGCCGGCCCAGCCAACTGGACCTCGTACAAGGAGTTCTGGAGCAGCTTCCAACCCGACTACGGCGCGAACACGATCATCATGAAGCCGGAGTTCTTCGCCGAGGTCAACGACGGTGTGGTCACCCTGACGTTCCACTTCTGGAGCGGCACACAGATCACGTACCGCGTGACGAAGGCCGGTACGTCGGTGACCGGCAGCCCCGCCTGACCCGCAGGTCGGGTGCAGCACAGACAGCGGCCCGGTTGATGATCATCAACCGGGCCGCTGGCCTGTCTTCGCAAGGTGGAGCCGAGGGGACTCGAACCCCTGACCCCCACACTGCCAGTGTGGTGCGCTACCAGCTGCGCCACGGCCCCTTGCGGTCGTCCCGGTCGCCCGGGCACTGGGAAACTATACACAGACCGGCCGGCATGGTCATCTCGCGGGGGTCACCGCCGGGCCGGGGTCAGTTCAGCGCCACGTCCGGAGGGAAGTGGGCGACGGCGGCCATCATCCCGCCCTGCCGGCGCAGCACCATCGGCCACAGGTCGTCCGGCCGGTCGACGAAGGCGTCACCGGGCAGCGCGTCCAGCACGAACCAGGAGCCGTCCGCGATCTCCTGCTCCAACTGCCCGCTGCCCCACCCCGAGTAGCCGGCGAACACCCGGATCCCGCCGATGCTCTCCCGCAGCCGTTCCGGGTCGACCGACAGGTCGATCGTGCCGACCGCCCCGGAGACCTGGTGGAACCCCTTGACCCGGCGCATCGGGTGCCGCATCCGGGCCAGGCAGATCGCCGAGTCGGGCTGCACCGGGCCGCCCTCGAAGAGCACCGCCGGGTGGCGGGCCAGGTCGCTCCAGTCGCCGAGCACGTCGGCCACCGGCACCTCGGTGGCCCGGTTCAGCACCACGCCGAGCGCGCCGCCCGGCTCGTGGGCGACCAGCAGCACCACCGTACGGTCGAAATTCGGGTCCTTGAGCGCCGGAGTCGCGACCAGCAGTCGCCCGGTCATCGACTCCATCGCTCGTCCGCCGATCGCCTGGCCCTCTCCCTGCATCTCACACACCCGTCAACCGTGAGCCCGCACCGGGGATCCGTCACCCACCGGATCCGCACGGTGCACCGGGATCAGCCGCGCTGTCAACGCCATGCCTGGCACCATAGCCTGCGTCCCGGGCGCTGGCTAAGGTCTGACCGGCAGGTGATCGGACAGTTAAGACGGAGGGTCAATGGCACCGACGGCGGACGTGGCGGTGATCGGCGGTTCGGGCCTGTACGCGCTCCTCGACGGCACCACGCATGAGCTGGACACCCCGTACGGCCCACCGTCGGATGCGGTGACCATCGCCGAGGTCGCCGGGCGGCGGGTCGCGTTCCTGCCCCGGCACGGTCGCGACCACCGGTATCCACCGCACCTGATCCCCTACCGGGCCAATCTCTGGGCGTTGCGCTCCCTGGGCGTACGCCAGGTGCTCGCCCCGTGCGCGGTCGGCGGGCTGCGCCCTGAGCTGGGGCCGGGCACGTTCGTGGTGCCGGACCAGCTGATCGACCGGACCAGCGGTCGGGCGCAGACCTACTACGACCGGGGCGCGGTGCACGTGCCGTTCGCCGACCCGTACTGCCCGAACGGCCGGCGTTCGCTGCTCACCGCCGCGGTGGGCCGGGACGTCTCAGCCGTGGACGGCGGCACGGTGGTGGTGGTCGAGGGCCCCCGGTTCTCCACCCGGGCCGAGTCGCGTTGGTTCGCCTCGATCGGCGGCACTGTCGTCAACATGACCGGCCACCCGGAGGCGGTCCTCGCCCGGGAACTGGCCATCTGTTACTCGTCGATTGCGCTGATCACCGATCTGGACGCCGGGGTGCAGGCGGGCGAGTCGGTGACGCAGGACGAGGTGTTCCGGGTCTTCGCGGCGAACACCGACCGGCTGCGGGACGTGCTGCTGGACGCGCTGGCGGCGTTGCCGGCCGCTCAGGACTGCGCCTGTGGCCGGGCGCTGGACGGCATCACCCTGCCCTTCGCGCTGCCCTGAGTCGACGCGCCCACGAGCGCGTCGCCACGGGCGCCCGGGAAACGCCCGAAAGGTCCGTCACATCCCGATAGATTCGGTTGATCGGGAGGGCGACCACGGTCGCCCCTGCACGCGATACGGAGGCAGGCGGCGATGGCAACGGTCCGGGACGCCACGTACGACGTGCTCCGCACCCTCGGCATGACCACCGTCTTCGGCAATCCCGGCTCCACCGAGGAACCGTTCCTGCGGGACTTCCCGGCCGACTTCCACTACGTCCATGCCCTGCACGAGGCGACGGCGGTCGCCATGGCCGACGGCTACGCCCAGGCCGCCGGCGTGCCCGCGCACGTCAACCTGCACACCGCCCCGGGCACCGGCAACGGCATGGGCAACCTGGTCACCGCCTGGCACAACAAGACCCCACTGATCGTCACCGCTGGCCAGCAGACCCGGGAGATGCTGCTGCTCGAACCACGGCTGACCAGCCGCCGCGCCACCGAGCTGCCGCAGCCGTACGTCAAGTGGGCCTACGAGCCGGCCCGGGCGCAGGACATCCCGGCGGCGGTGCTGCGGGCGTACGCCACCGCGGTGCAACCGCCGGCCGGCCCGGTCTTTCTCTCGCTGCCGATGGACGACTGGGCCCAGCCGGCCGGCACGACGCCCGAGCCGCGCTCGGTGGCCACCCGGTTCGGCCCGGATCCGCAGCGGCTCGACGAGTTCGCCCGGATGCTGGCCGGCAGCCGCGACCCGGTGCTGGTGTTCGGGCCGGGAGTGGACCGTTCGGGCAGTTGGGCGAGCGCGGTCGCGCTGGCCGAGCGGCTGGCCGCACCGGTCTGGTCGGCGCCCGCACCGGAGCGGGCCGTCTTCCCGGAGGACCACCCGCACTTTCGTGGGGTGCTGCCGTTCGCGATCGGGCCGCTGGCCGAGGCGCTGAGCGGCCACGACACGGTGCTCGTCGTCGGCGCCCCGGTGTTCCGCTACTACCCGTACGTGCCGGGCGAGCACCTGCCCTCGGGCACCCGTCTGCTGCACGTCACGGACGACCCGGACGAGGCCGCCCGCGCGCCGGTCGGCGACAGCCTGCTCGGCGACCCCGGGCTGACCCTGGCCGCGCTGCTCGACCGGATACCGCAGACCGACCGGCCCGCCCCGGCACCCCGCGCCACGCCGACGGCGCCGGAGGTGACCGTGCCGTTGAGCGCCGACGCCCTGTTCGCCGCGCTGGCCGCGCACTGGCCGACCGACGGGGTGCTGGTGCAGGAGTCACCGTCCAACCTGGCCGCGCTGCGCCGCCAGCTGCGGGTCACCCGGCCCGCGTCGTACTTCACGATGGCCAGTGGTGGCCTCGGCTACGGTCTGCCGGCCGCGATCGGCGTGGCGCTGGCCGAGCGGGACACCGGGCGGGGTCGGCCGGTGGTGGCGGTTATCGGCGACGGCTCGTTCCACTACTCGGTGCAGGCGCTGTGGACGGCCGCGCGCCTGGCACTGCCGGTGGTGGTCGTCGTCCCGGTCAACCAGCAGTACGCGATCCTCAAGGCGTTCGCCGAGCTGAAGGAGACGCCCGGGGTGCCCGGCCTGGATCTGCCGGGGCTGGACATCACCGCCATCGCGGCCGGCTACGGCTGCGCCACCGAGGTGGCCGAGACACCCGACCAGCTCGGCGCGGCGCTCGCCGCCGGGCTGCGCGCCGACCGTCCCACCGTCCTGCCGGTGCCGATCAGCACCGACGTGCCCAGCATCCTCTGACCCGGTCCACCTCAGCGCGCGGCGATCGACAGCGGAGCTCCGGTGAAGGCGTCCAGCACCGGCCGGGCACCCAGTGGTGCCGCGAGGGTCACCGTGACCGGTTCGAGTTTGAGCAGGTCGATGCAGACTCCGGTGGATCGGGTGACGGCGCCACCGACCACCACGGCGTCGGGTCCTTCCCGCACCAGCGGTGTGATCCCGGTGTCGCAGGCGCCGACGCCGAGCCGGACGGTCACCCGTGCCCCGTCGACGGCCACCAGGTCCTGCGCACCGACCAGCCCGTCCGGCAGGGGCCGGGGCGGCACGGTGGGCTCGGGGACCGCCGTCACCGCCGTCGGCGCGACGGCGAGCCGGGCCACCGGGACGGCCAGTTCCTCGATCGTGAACAGCCAGGCCGGCACCTGCGCCTCGCCCCGGCTGGTGTGGACCGGCACGGCCCCCAACGTGACGCCGGTGACGGTCAGCGGCAGGCAGGCGGTCTGCGTCGTGCTGGTGGCCCAGCCGTCCGGTCCTGGTTCGACGGTGGGGCCACCGGGGCTCGGCAGGCCGGGCCGTTTCGGTCGCCCGGGGCAGGGTGGCGGATCACCCTGGTCGAGTTGCCGGTACGCCTCGACCGCGTTGACCAGCGGCACGGTGAGGCGACCGTCCGGGAACTGGATCTCCCCGCCGACCCGCATGGGCGTGATCGGGACCTGCTCGCGGTACCAGCCGGCCCGGAACGCCGCCTCGGTGTCGGGAGTGAAGCGTGGATCGCCGACGAGCACGGTCGGGCCCTGCAACGGGACGTACCCGCTTCGCCAGCTCGCGTCAGGCCGCCACGCCTGCGCGACCTCGGTGGCCCGCTGGTCGAACGCCGCCGACCGCTCTGCCGGATCGGTGGGCCCGACCGCCGGGCCGGCGCCGGTCGGGGCGCAGCCCGCGGCGAGCAGCAGCGGGAGTACGAGCAGCAGAGCCGGTCGACGCATGCCGGTTCGACGCGCCCGTCGACACCCCGGTTCCCGGGCCGACGCTCAGGTTTCGCCACCCAGATCCGTCTGGTACGCCTGCCAGAGCAGGTCGGCGCCGCGTCGCCGATGGCGGGCCAGCGTCCGCAGCAGGTACCCGGCCCGGTGCCGCACCTCGTCGGGGCTGACGTCGCAGTGCTCGGCCAGCCGTCGCACGGCCCGGAGGGCGGCGACGATCCCGGCGTGCTCCCGGGTCAACAGCCGTACCCCGTGGTGCAGGCGGGGCGAGTGGGCGAGCAGCTCCCGGTAGAGACCGGCCGGGCCCTCGGTGACCCGGACGTGCTCGGCGAAGCGTTGCTCGACCGGCCGCAGGCGGAGCAGCACGTCCTCGCGCCAGCGCGGCTCGGACGTCGCGACGGCGACCGCCCGGGCGAGGGCGTGCACGTCGCCGGCGAGCCCGGCGGGCCGGGGCTCGCCGGGAAGACCAGCGGGGTACGGATCGGGAGCGGAGAGCACGTGTGACGGCTGGTGGACCGGACCGGTGACCATGGCACCTCCCGCGCGGCGCTGCTACCCCATACCGCGATGGTGAACCCGCCCGCCGTCCCTGTCCAGGGGCTCAAGAGCCCTCATCTGCTCCTTCGGTCACCGTCCCCGCGTCCCTTCCGCCGAGCGGGTCCGGCGATGCGCTCAGTCGCCTGACGGGCGCTCCGCCAGGCGGCGCAGCTCGCCGGCCACGTCGCCATCGGGTCGGTCGTCGGGTCGGCTCGCCGCGATTCGCGTCGGCCAGCGCCCGCAACTCGGACGGCGGCAGGGTGGGCAGCAGCATCCCCGGCGGCAGGTCGCGAGCCTCCTCGTAGGAGGCGAGCGCGTCACCCGGGCCGGTCAGCCGACGCAGTAGCCCGCCAGCGATCAGGGGCAGCAGCACGAACGCCGCACCGACGCCCGCCACCAGGACGCCGACCACCATCGCGACGGCGCGCCGGCCGGGCGGAGCGCCGACCGACAGGCGCAGCTGCTGGTTCGTCACACCGGCAGCGTAGGCGAGTGAGGGCCAGCGTCCACACGACGAAGCGCCCCGGCCGTGGGGCCGGGGCGCTTCGCTCGAGGTGGTGGAGGTGCCGGGAATCGAACCCGGGTCCTTCGCCGGTTTGTCAGGGCTTCTCCGAGCGCAGCTCGCTGTGCCTCTACTCGGCCCCACCGCTCACGCGAGCAAGTTGGTGTGACGGGCCCAGTCGCTGATTGATCTCGCCGCTCGGACCCCGCGACCGGGTCCGATTGGCCAGCCTTCTAGCTGATGCCGGCTACTGGGACGAAGGCGTTCCCAGGCCGACAGACTTAGCTACTCGCCTCAGGCGGCGAGAGCGAAGTCAGCGCGATTGTTCTTGGCGCTTATAAGTTTCCGACGACCGATTCTCGAGACGACGTCGGCTTCCTCGGCTCGCTTCCCCTGTCGCTGCGTACGAAGTCGAAACCAGTCACCCCCTCGACAGGCCACCGATGTGGCGGCACTGACAAGACTAACGCCTGCCGCAACGCCTTTCATCCCGAGGCCCGGGCCGGGCGTGCCGACCAGGACAAATGGGATGAATCAGTCGTCCATTCCCTTACCGCGTCGACCGGACACCCGGGCGATCTCCCGGTCCGCGTCCCGCTTGGCGAGGTCCTGACGCTTGTCGTACGACTTCTTGCCCTTGGCCAGGGCGATCTCCACCTTGGCCCAGCCGTCGGCGAAGTACACCTGCAACGGGACGATGGTGAAACCGCCCTCGCGGGTCTTGCCGACGAGCTTGTCGATCTCGACACGGTTGAGCAGCAGCTTGCGCGTACGCCGGGGCTCATGGTTGGTCCAGGTGCCCTGCGTGTACTCCGGGATGTGCATGGCGTGCAGGTACAACTCGCCGTCGCGCTCCTGGGCGAACGCGTCGACCAGCGACGCCCGCCCGGCCCGCAGCGACTTGACCTCGGTGCCGGTCAAGGCCATGCCCGCCTCGTACGTGTCGAGGATCGAGTAGTCGTGGCGCGCCTTCTTGTTGGAGGCGACCACCTTGCGCCCCTTTTCCCGTGGCATCGGTGCCACCCCCTCTCCTGCGTCGTCCTCGGCCGGGGTCACCCCGGCCGGACAACCGATCATGTTACCTGAATGACAAGGACCCTCCCGCGCCGTTTATTTCCGGCCGCGGGAGGGTCCCCGGGAGACGACGGGACGACCCGTACGGTGCCTAGACCCGCAGGTAGAAGCGCAGGGTGATCCAGGCGGTGGCGGCGCTCACGAGGCCACCGACGCCGGCCATCAGCGGGAAGATGAACAGGATGTCACCCCAGCTGATCGGCGAGAGCAGGCCCTGCAACGCGCTGAGCGACCCGTCGAAGAGCAGATACTTCGCCGCGACGAGAGCGACCAGACCGAGCAGCGAGCCGATCAGGCCGGCCACGACAGCCTCCAGCACGAACGGCGCCTGGATGAACCAGTTGGACGCACCGACGAGCTTCATGACCGCCACCTCGCGCCGCTTGCTGTACGCGGCCACCTGAATGGTGTTCGCGACCAGCAGCAGGGCGGCGATCGCCATCACGATGGCCGCGGCCAGCGCGATGTTCTGGATCGAGGTGAGGATGTTGAAGATCTTGTCCAGCAGGCGGCTCTGGTCGACGATCTCGTCGACGCCCGCCGTGTCCTTGTACTGGTCGTAGATGTCCTTGTACTGCTCCGGGTTGTTCAGCTTGAGCCGGAACGACTCGGGCAGCTGGTCCGGCTTGACGGCGTTCACCAGGTCCGGAGCGTCCTGGTACATCTCCTTGAAGCGCTTGTACGCCTCGTCCTTGTTGACGTAAAGGACGTCCTTCACCAGAGGGTCGCCGTCGAGCTTGGTTTGCAGCTCTGTGCGCTCCTGCTCGCTCACCTCCTGGTTCAAGAAGATCGAGACTTCGATGTTCTTGTAGTAGAGGTCCTTCATGTCGTCGACCTGGCGGTACATGAGACCGCTGGCGCCGAGCATGGTCAGCGAGACCGCCATCGTGATGATCATCGCGATGGACATGGTCACGTTGCGCCACAGTCCGACCAGTACCTCGGACAGGACGTATTTCACGCGCATCGGGATTTCCTCCGGGTCTCCGGCATGTGGTGTTCGTCGTCAGGCTGCGCAGGGGTGGAGCGCCGGCTCACCCGTAGACGCCGCGGGCCTGGTCACGGACGATGCGACCGCTCTCGATCTCGACGACGCGGCGGCGCATCTGGTTCACGATGTTGGAATCGTGGGTGACCATCACGACGGTCGTGCCGGTGCGGTTGATCCGGTCCAGCAGGCGCATGATCTCGATCGAGGTGTCCGGGTCCAGGTTTCCGGTGGGCTCGTCCGCCAGCAGGATCAGCGGACGGTTCACGAACGCCCGGGCGACGGCGACCCGCTGCTGCTCACCACCGGAGAGCTCGTGCGGGTAGCGGTGCTCCTTGCCACCGAGACCGACCAGCTCCAGCACCTCCGGCACGACCCGGCGGGCAACCGCCTTGGTCTTGCCGATCACCTCGAGAGCGAACGCCACGTTCTCGTAGGCGGTGCGGTTCGGCAGAAGCCGGAAGTCCTGGAAGACACAGCCGATCGAACGCCGGAAGTGGGGTCGCTTCCACGAGCGCATCGACGTGACGTCCTTGCCGTTGACGACGACGCGGCCCTTGTTGGGGGCGACCTCGTGCAGCAGCATCTTGATGATTGTGGACTTGCCGGAGCCGGATGGACCGATGAAGAAGACGAACTCGCCCTTCTCGATCGAGACGGACACGTTGTCGAGCGAAGGCCGGGACGCCTTCGGGTACGTCTTCGTCACTTGCTCAAGCTGAATCACGGGTGGTGAGTCTACGCGGTGTAACAACTGAGCCAAGCCCCACGCCCCATAGATCCGGCGCGCGTCGTCGAATCAGGCTTCTACCTGGAGATCGACGACGCGCTCCGCCCGCGAGCCGTCACGCACCGTCGCCAGCGAGCTGACGCTGCTTGCGCCAACGGATACCCGCCTCGATGAACCCGTCCA
Organism: Micromonospora sp. WMMD710; assembly: GCF_029626045.1. Lineage (NCBI taxonomy): Bacteria > Bacillati > Actinomycetota > Actinomycetes > Micromonosporales > Micromonosporaceae > Micromonospora > Micromonospora sp. WMMD710. The sequence continues at coordinate 4,029,656 of NZ_JARUBD010000001.1, forward strand.
ACTCGCCGTCGAAGACCGCGCTCGGATTGCCGGTCTCCTGCTCGGTTCGGAGATCCTTCACCATCTGATACGGGTGCAGGACGTAGGAGCGCATCTGGTCGCCCCACGAGCCGGCGGCGTTCTCCTTGAGCCCCTCCAGCTTGGCCTGCTCCTCCTGGCGCTTGCGCTCCAGCAGCCGGGCCTGCAGCACCCGCAGCGCGGACGCCTTGTTCTGCAGTTGGGACTTCTCGTTCTGGCAGGTCACCACGATGCCGGTCGGGATGTGGGTGAGTCGGACCGCCGAGTCGGTGGTGTTGACGCTCTGCCCACCGGGGCCGGAGGAGCGGTAGACGTCGACCCGTACCTCGTTCTCCGGGATGTCGATGTGGTCGGTCTGCTCGGTGACCGGCAGGACCTCGACGCCCGCGAAGCTGGTCTGCCGGCGGCCCTGGTTGTCGAACGGGCTGATCCGGACCAGGCGGTGCGTCCCCGACTCGACGCTGAGCGTCCCGTACGCGTAGGGCACCTTGACCGCGAAGGTGGCCGACTTGAGGCCCGCCTCCTCGGCGTACGAGGTTTCGTAGACCTCGGTCGGGTAGCCGTGGCGCTCCGCCCAGCGCAGGTACATCCGCAGCAGCATCTCGGCGAAGTCCGCCGCGTCCACGCCACCCGCACCGGCCCGGATGGCGACCAACGCCTCCCGGGAGTCGTACTCGCCGGAGAGCAGGGTGCGGACCTCCATCTCCTGGATCGACTTGGTCAACCCGGTGATCTCCGCCTCGACCTCGGTGAGCACACCCGGGTCGGATTCGGCCTCGGCCAGCTCCAGCAGCACCCGGGCGTCGTCGAGTTGGGCGCGCAGGCTGCCCAGCTTGCTGATCTCGCCGTTGACGTACGACAGCTGCGAGGTCACCTGCTGGGCCTTGGCCTGGTCGTCCCAGAGGTCAGGGGCGGACGCCTCCTGCTCAAGGCGGGCCTTGTCCTCGTGGAGACGGTCGATGTTGAGGACGGCCTCGATGTTTCGCAGGGTCGCGTCGAGTTCCTTGAGCTGTTCGGCGTAATCGGCAGCGGTCACGACAGACAAGCGTACTGTGCCGTAGGCAGCCCAGCTCGTCGCGTATGCGGGAACCCGCCGATCGTCACCCGACGGGGGCGGTTTTCAGCCACGACAGGGCCGCCCGGTGGTAGGCGACCGCGAACTCCAGCGCGCTGGCGTCGTAGGTCTCGCCGTCCCGTTTGGCGTTTTTGACCTGTTCGCGTACCTGGGCGAGGGCCTCCGTGTGGTACTCGTTGGCGGAGGCGTACAGGCCCTTCAACTGGCTGGCGGAGTGCAGGTTGCCGAAGGCCATCCGGAGCGCTATCGGGTTGCGGATGGTGTCCCGCCCCGGGTTCTCCGCCAGCCAACGGGAAAATGTCCGTTTCCCGCTGGCGGTGAGAGCGTACGGCTGGCTCATTCGCGGCCCCGGCTTGCCGAGCCGCACGAAACCCCGCTCCGCCAGCACCGGCAACTCGCGGTAGACCTGACTGCGGGTCATCGACCAGTACGGCGCCAGTCGGCGCTCAGCGGCGGCCATCAACTGGCCGCCTGTCATCGGGCCCTCGTGGAGGAGGCCGAGAAGGGCCGCCGCCGTAGGGTTGACTCCGGATTCCGCCATGGCCACTACGCTGCCACTTTGCGCACGCGGCGTCCAGGATTTGGCAGTTTGCCACCCGACAGGACTTCCTAAGTGCACTGTCGGCGGCAGACTGTCCGTTGAGGACTATCGATGAGTTGGGACGATCGGCCGACCGCCGGCGGCGCCACGCGCGCCGCCGGCGGGTCGTCGACGGTCAGCCCATGTGGGGGTACGTGTGGTCGGTCGGCGGCACGAACGTCTCCTTGATCGTGCGCGGCGACACCCAGCGGACCAGGTTCAGCCAGGAGCCCGCCTTGTCGTTGGTGCCACTGGCCCGGGCACCGCCGAAGGGCTGCTGCCCAACCACCGCGCCGGTCGGCTTGTCGTTGATGTAGAAGTTGCCGGCCGCGTACCGCATCCGCTCGGCGACCGCGTCGACCACCTGCCGGTCGGTGGCGAACACCGACCCGGTCAGCGCGTACGGGGCGATCGACTCGGCCTGCGCCACCACCTCGTCGAAGCGGGCGTCGTCGAACACGTGCACGCCCAGGATCGGCCCGAAGTACTCGGTCGTGAACGTCTCGTGCGCGGCGTCGCCGCACTCGAAGAGGGTCGGCCGGACGAAGTAGCCGACCGAGTCGTCGGCGGTGCCGCCGGCCAGCACCCGGCAGCTGTCGTCGCCGGCGATCAACTCCAGCGCGGCGGTGTGCCGGGCGAACGCCTTGTCGTCGATCACCGCACCGCCGAAGTTGCTGAAGTCGGCGACGTCACCGTAGGTCAACGAGTCGGTGGTCGCGGCCAGCCGATCACGCAGCCCACCCTCCCAGAGCGAACGCGGCACGTACGCCCGCGAGGCCGCCGAGCACTTCTGACCCTGGTACTCGTACGCGCCGCGGATGAGCGCGGTGTGCAGGGCGTCCACGTCGGCACTGGTGTGCGCGACCACGAAGTCCTTACCGCCGGTCTCGCCGACCAGCCGGGGGTAACCCCGGTAGCGGGCGATGTTGTCGCCGACGGTCCGCCACAACTGCTGGAAGACCCTCGTCGACCCGGTGAAGTGGATGCCGGCCAGGTCCGGGTCGGCGAGCACGACGTCGGAGACCTCCTCGCCCCGGCCGGTCACCATGTTGATCACGCCGGGCGGGAGGCCGGCGGCCTCGAACAGGCGCATGGTGAAGTGCGCGGCGAACTGCTGGGTCGGGCCCGGCTTCCAGATCACCGTGTTGCCCAGCAGGGCCGGCGCCGACGGGAGGTTGCCGGCGATCGCGGTGAAGTTGAACGGGGTGACCGCGTAGACGAAGCCCTCCAGCGGGCGGTGGTCGAAGCGGTTCCAGACGCCCGGCGACGACGCCGGCTGCTCCTCGAGCAGGCGCCGGGCGAAGTGCACGTTGAACCGGAGGAAGTCGATGAACTCGCAGGCCGAGTCGATCTCCGCCTGGATCGCGGTCTTCGACTGGCCGAGCATCGTGGCGGCGTTGAGGGTGTCGCGCCACGGGCCGGCGAGCAGCTCGGCGGCGCGCAGGAAGATCGCCGCGCGCTCCTCGAACGGCAGCGCCCGCCACATCGGGGCGGCGTCCTTGGCCGCCTTGATCGCCGCGCGGGCGTCGTCGTGGGTGGCGTGCGCGGTCACGCCCAGCACGTGGGCGTGCTTGTGCGGCTGCACCACGTTGATCGGATCGCCGGCGGCCATCCGCTGCTCGCCAGCGATGGTCATCGGCAGGTCGACGCGCTCCGCGGCAAGCTCGGTCAGCCGCCGCTGGAGCCGCTCCCGGTCGGTGCTGCCCGGCTCGTAGTTGCGAACCGGCTCGTTGCGCGGCTCGGGTACGGAGAACACGGCATCCATCAAGGCTCCTGGCGATCTCGACAGCAGTGGCGAAACCGGACCCGCGGGCACCGACCGGATGGCCGGACACCGGACGCCGCACGGGAGGGCCGAGCAGCGGCGGGACCTCGCAGGATTCTCCCATGCGGGGCCGCGCGCCCCACCTGGGCCACCTCACTGGGCCAAGGACCGGCCCACCCCTTCTCTCCTTACCGATCGGGCTCGATCCGACGATCCGCCCCTGCGCCGGGTAGCCGGCCCACGCCGGACGCCGGGTGGCCCGCCCACGCCGGACGCCGGGCAGCCCGGCCGGCACGCCGAGGGCTCCCAGCCGGCGCGGACCGTCCCGGGGCGACGGACTGGCCCGCGGGCCCGCGGGCCCGCGTACCCTGAGTGGTCGGTGACCTGCCGCGTCGAAGGGAAGACGATGACCAAGCAGCCCGGCCGCGTCACGGCCGCGGAGTCGAACGAAGCGGCGGTCGATGCGGCCATCCCCAACGGCCGTCCGGCACCCGCCCCCGGCGCGGCGGTGCTCGCGCTGCTGGCGCTGGGCTGGCTGACCGCCATGCTCTGGTCGACCCGGGAGGCCATCACCTCGGCCTCGGCCGGGATCACCGCGATCAGCCTCTCCGCGTTCGCCCTGCCCGGCGTGATCTCGGCCGCGCTGGTGGCCGGGGCGGCCATGGCGCTGGCTGGCGGCAACCTGCTGGCCCGCCGCTACGGCGACTGGGTCACCCTGCGCTTCGTCGGGGCGATCGGCGTCGGAATGGTGGTCGGGCTGGCCGCCGCGCTGGCGATCAACCTGACCTACTTCGACACCTCGATCACCAACGTGATCGCCGGCACCACCGCCGCCGCCGCGGTCATCGGTGGTGCGATCGCCGGCGCGCGCTCGGCCCCGACGGTCGGCGCCGTGGTGACCGCCGCCCTGGGCACCCTGCTCTTCGTGGTGGCGTTCAGCCAGGCCCGGGATCCGCTGTTCGACCTCTTCGGCGCGGGCGACAGCCAGGAGTCGATGGTCAACGCGGCAAAGTGGGTGTCACGTACCGAATCGCTCATCGCCGGCCTGCTCGCCGGCCTGCTCGTGTTCGGCTATCTGGCCTGGGCGCGCCGGCGGGCCGTCCGCCGCGACCCGGCGACGCCCGCACTGCGCTGGCCGGCGTACCTGCTCGCCGGCGCCGGGCCGGGGCTGCTCCTGCTGGTCGCCGAGGTGATCATCCGGATCGGGGGCCGTTCGCTGCTGGACCTGGCCAGCGCGCTCAGTGAGGCGGACGCGGTGGCGCAGACCTCGCTGGGCACGTCGCGGGTGGACAACGGCATCTGGGTGCTGTTCGTGGGCGCGCTGACCGCGCTCATCGCGTTCGGCCGCACACTCGGACCGGCACACACCGACGACGACGAGCCCGACTCCCCGGCGGAGGCGGACGAGCCGGCCGACGCCGTCGAAACGGACCCGGCCCGCTGACCCACGGCCGACTCAGCCGGCCGCGCGCAGCAGCAGGTCCAGTTCCGTCACGTCGTACCACTCCAGCTCGTGGTCCTCGGCGCTGTCGACGGTGAACTGGGCGTCCGGGTCACCGGCGGCGGCCTCGGCCACCACGTCGGCCGCCGCGGCGACCTCCTCGACGGCGTCCGCGCCGTCCACGTGGATCGCCGCCACGGCACCGACCGGCACGACGTCGGCCAACGTCACCGTGCTGGATCCCAGCTCGCCGTCGCCCCGCCCGAGCGCGGCCGGCGGCAGGTCGGCCGAGACGACCACCCGGCGGCGAGGTGCGCTCGGGTCGTCCCGGAGCAGGTGCAGCGCGTCCTGGGCGGCCCGGGTGAACGCGACGTACTCCAGCTCCTCCTCGTCGCCCTCGGCGTACCACTCGCGCAGCGCCGGGGTCACGGCGTGCGCCTGGTCGGCGCTCAGGCCCTGCTCACGCAGCCGGGCCAGCATCGGTACGGTCGCCGGTACGTACACCCGCACAAGCTCGTGGTTCACCGGTCGTCTCCCCGCTCGGTCCTGCGCCGGCGGCCGCCGGCACGGGCGCAGATCATGCCGCACGCCGTGACCGTCATACACCGCACCTCCGATCGGCGGAAGCTCCCCGCCGGTGTGTCCGCCGACGCCGGTCCGGGACCGGTGCTGTTCCGGTGCTGGGCGGTCGGCGCTGTCGGTGGCAAACTGAGCCAAACGACATCAACCCCGGGAGTTTCTGTGGAGCCCAGGTTCCTGCTGCTGTCCGACGTCGCCACCGAGCTGAACGTGTCGGACTCGCAGGTCTACCACATGGTGCGCAGCGGAGAGTTGCCGGCGATCAAGATCGGTGGGCGCGGCCAGTGGCGTGTCGAGCGCGCTCGACTGGAGGAGTACATAGCCCGCAAGTACGACGAGACCGCCGAGTGGGTGCAGAGCAATCCCCTGGTCGACCGCGATCCGGAGTAAGAATCCACTCCGTCTCGCCGATGTCGCGGTATCCGCGCGGCCTGGACAACCCGCCACTGGCGAAACGGCGCGGATCACGCGTTGCGACGGCGCATCCCTCCCCACTGTTGCCATTGACCCCGGTGCCGCCATCGCTCAGAATCTATGGTGTCGGAGGCAAACGAAGGCAAACGCAAGATCGAGAGGGCTGCGATGAGTGAGCGTCCGTCCCGACCACCCGTACGGCTGCGCCCCGCCCCACCCATCGATCCGCCGTACACCGACGAGGCCGACGGGGCGTACTGGCCGGCGCCGACCCACGGCCAGCTCGCCCTCGACCTGTTCGCCGCGTCCCGACAGGACCAGGCCCGACCGCCGGAGCGCCGCCGCTCGCTGCGTCCGGTGCCCGGTCGGCCCGCCGGCCACCCGGGTGCGCCGCTGCCGTCCGCGACGGTCTCCGAGGCGACCCGGGCCGCGCACCGCTTCGTCAGCACGTGTCTGGAGGCGGTCAACGGTTACCGCTCGCCCGCACAGGTCCGGCCACTGCTCGACCCGACCCGGTCCGGCGACCTGCTGATCGAACTGGCACGGGCGTCCGGGCGGGCCGGGACGCCCCGCCGCCGCGGTACGAGGCCGCTGGCCCGGCTGCTCCGTCTTCGCGTCTGTGAACCTCGGGACGCGGCGGTGGAGGCCGCCGCCGTGTTCACCGGCGACGGCGGGCGGAGCTGGGCAATGGCGCTCCGCCTGGAGCACCGCCGAGGCCGCTGGCTCTGCACCGCCCTACACGTCCTCTGACCGCCCGTCGCCTCGGCCAGCACCCCGGCCGACAGGCCCTTCGAGAGCCCCCCGACGCGGGCACTTCTCAAGCGGCCGACACCGACGCGGGGCCAGTCGGCGAGGCCGGGCCGGGCCGGGCCGGGCCGGGCCGGGCCGGGCCGGGCCGGGCCGGGCCGGGCCGGGCCGGGCCGGGCCGGGCCGGGCCGGGCCGGGCCGGGCCGGGCCGGGCCGGGCCGGGCCGGGCCGGGCCGGGCGCGCGAGGCTGGAGACGAGACGCCGACGGGCCCCGGCCAGATCGGCCGGGGCCCGTCGGGACTGCTGTCGGTCAGTTGCCGCCGTTGGGGGCGCCGTGGCAGCGCTTGTACTTGCGGCCCGAGCCACACGGGCACGGCGCGTTGCGCGACGGGCCGTTGCCGGCGTCCGCCTGGTTCGGCGCTGGACGTCGGGAGCCGGCGGTCGGGAGCGCCGGGCCACGCAGCCCGGAGGCCGGCCGCTGCGGGGCGGACGGTGCGGTCTGCCCCGGCGCCGCCGGTGCAGCCTGGGCCGGACGGCCCACACCGAGCGCGGGCGCCTGCTGCTCGGCCTGCTCGACCGCCACCGCACCCGGGCTGGCCTCACCGTCGATGGTGGGGGCCGAGTATTGCAGGCCCTGGCGCTGCGGGGCGCGGTTGAGACCCTTGGCCCGGATCTCCACCGGCTTGTCGAGAAGCGTGACCTCCTCCGACTCCGCGGGCTCCGGCTCGGTCACCTGGACGTCCACGTTGTAGAGGAAGCCGACCGTCTCCTCCTTGATGCCGTCCATCATGGTGGCGAACATGTCGAAGCCCTCGCGCTGGTACTCCACCACGGGGTCACGCTGGGCGTACGCCCGGAGGTTGATGCCCTCCTGGAGGTAGTCCATCTCGTAGAGGTGCTCGCGCCACTTGCGGTCGATGACCTGCAGCAGCACCATCCGCTCGAGCTGGCGCACACCCTCGGTGCCGAGTTGCTCCTCGCGGCGGTCGTACGCGGCGTTCGCGTCCTCCTTGAGGCGGGCGACCAGGAAGTCGGCATCCATGCCGGCCCGGGAGCCGCCGGCGTCCTCCTCCAGCTCCTCGATCGTCACGCCGACCGGGTAGAGCTGCTTGAGGCTGGACCAGAGCTGCTCCAGGTCCCAGTCCTCGCCGTAGCCCTCGGAGGTGGCACCCCGCACGTACGCCTCGACGGTGTCGTCGATCATGTTGCGGACCTGGTCGGACAGGTCCTCACCGTTGAGCACCCGCAGCCGCTCGGCGTAGACGACCTGGCGCTGCTTGTTGAGCACCTCGTCGTACTTCAGCACGTTCTTGCGGATCTCGGCGTTCTGGCCCTCGATCTGGGCCTGGGCGCTCTTGATCTGGCGGGTGACCATCTTCGACTCGATGGGCACGTCCTCCGGGATGTTGAAGCGCTCCATCACCGCCTCGACCGCGCCGGCCCGGAAGCGCCGCATCAGCTCGTCCTGCAGCGACAGGTAGAAGCGGGACTCGCCCGGGTCGCCCTGCCGGCCGGCGCGACCGCGCAGCTGGTTGTCGATCCGACGGGACTCGTGCCGCTCGGTGCCCAGCACGTACAGGCCACCGGCGGCGGAGACCTCGTCCGCCTCGGCGTCGCAGGCCTGCTTCCAGGTGGGCAGGACCTCCTCCATCGCCTTGGCGTACTCCTCCTCGTTTTCCAGCGGGTCGAGACCGCGCTGGCGCAGGTCGTTGGCCGCGAGGAACTCGGGGTTGCCGCCGAGCAGGATGTCGGTGCCGCGGCCGGCCATGTTGGTGGCCACGGTGACCGCGCCCTTTCGCCCGGCCTGGGCGACGATCTCGGCCTCCCGGGCGTGGAACTTGGCGTTCAGCACGTTGTGCGGGATGCCGCGGCGGCGCAGCAGCTGGGAGAGGATCTCCGAGTTTTCCACCGAGACGGTGCCGACCAGCACCGGCTGGCCCAGCTGGTGCCGCTCGGCGATGTCCTCGATGACGGCGTTGAACTTGGCCTTCTCGGTCTTGTAGATGACGTCCGGCCGGTCCTCGCGGACCATCGGGCGGTGCGTCGGGATGCTCACGACGCCGACCTTGTAGACCTTGTTGAACTCGCTCGCCTCGGTCTGCGCCGTACCGGTCATCCCGGACAGCTTGTTGTAGAGGCGGAAGTAGTTCTGGAGGGTGATGGTGGCCAGGGTCTGGTTCTCCTGCTTGATCTCCACCCCCTCCTTGGCCTCGATCGCCTGGTGCATGCCCTCGTTGTAGCGACGACCGTGCAGGATGCGACCGGTGAACTCGTCGACGATCAGGACCTCACCGTCGCTGACGATGTAGTCCTTGTCGCGCTTGTACAGCTCCTTGGCCTTGATGGCGTTGTTGAGGTAGCCGACCAGCGGAGTGTTCACCGACTCGTACAGGTTGTCGATGCCGAGCCGGTCCTCGACCTTGGCGACACCGCGCTCGGTCACCGCGATGGTGCGCTTGGAGTGGTCGACCTCGTAGTCGCCCTCGCCGTCGGTGCCGGGCTGGAGCCGGGCCACCACGCCGGCGAACTCGCCGTACCAGCGGGCCGAGTGTTCGGCCGGACCGGAGATGATCAGCGGGGTACGGGCCTCGTCGATCAGGATCGAGTCGACCTCGTCGACCACCGCGAAGTTGTGGCCGCGCTGGACCAGTTCGTCCTTTGACCAGGCCATGTTGTCGCGGAGGTAGTCGAAGCCGAACTCGTTGTTGGTGCCGTAGGTGATGTCGCACTCGTAGGCGGCCTTGTGCTCGCTGGCCGGCCGGTTGGGCAGCACCACGCCGACGGTCAGCCCGAGGAACTCGTGCACCCGGCCCATCCAGGCCGCGTCGCGCTGGGCGAGGTAGTCGTTGACGGTGACCACGTGCACGCCGTCGCCGGAGAGCGCGTTGAGGTAGACGGCCATGACCGAGGTCAGCGTCTTGCCCTCACCGGTCTTCATCTCGGCGATGTTGCCGAAGTGCAGCGCCGCTCCACCCATCACCTGGACGTCGTACGGCCGCTGGCCGAGCACCCGGGCGGCCGCCTCGCGGGCCACGGCGAACGCCTCCGGCAGCAGGTCGTCGAGGGTCTCGCCGTCGGCGAGCCGCTCCCGGAACTGCTCGGTCATGCCGCGCAGCTCCTCGTCGGTGAGGTTGACGTAGTCGTCCTCGATCGAGCTGACGGCATTGGCGATGGCCTTGAGCCGGCGCACCATGCGGCCTTCGCCCGCGTTAAGGACCTTTTCCAGAATCGACACGGATCAACGCTCCCCTAGACAGTCTCGAACCATCGTAGGCGCTCCATCGGCGCCATGGTCACTGGTGGCGGTGGTCCGTCACACCGAACCCGACATAAGTCACGTCCTGGCCGTGCGCTGGACGTTATCCGGTTACGCCGTCGGCGAACGTTCCGGCACGATGCGCGAGTGGAGCCCGTGAAGATCATCGAGGACGGCGTGCTGCTGCGCCCCTGGCGGGAGGCCGACGCCGACGCCGTACACCGAGCGTGCCAGGATCCGGACATTCAGCACTGGACGAGCGTACCGCGCCCATATCGGCCCGAACACGCTCACGGCTTCGTCACCGAGCTGAGCGGACGGGCCTGGACGGAGGGCACCGGCGCACCGTTCGCGGTCTGCGATCCGGCCTCCGGCGAGCTGCTCGGCTCGTGCGGTCTGGTCTCCATCGATGGTGCCGGCACCGGCGAGGTCGGTTACTGGACGGCCCCGTGGGCGCGGGGCCGGGGGGTGAGCGTCCGGGCGACCCGGGCCGTGGCCCGCTGGTCGTTCGGGACGCTCGGGCTGAGTCGACTGCTCTGGCAGGCCGAGGTGGGTAATCACGCCTCCCGCCTGGTCGCGCTCCGGGCCGGCTTCCGGATCGACGGCCGGCTGCGGCTCTCCCCACCAGCGTCGGACGGCTGGGTCGGCTCGCTGCTGCCCGGCGAGGTGCCCGAGCCGGGGTCGACCGGGCCGGCCGGAGCGGGCACCCTGGCCGCCCGACGGGCCGCCGTCTTCGGCCGCCCGCAGCCGACCCTCTTCGCCACCGCCGGCGCCGGCGAGCTGCGGTTGCGGCCGATGGAGGCAAAGGATCTGGACGCCGTGGTGCGGGCCTGCCAGGACCCGGAGAGCGTCCGCTGGACCACCGTGCCGGACCCGTACGACCATGCCGACGCGCAGTGGTACCAGGGATACGGTCGAGAGCTCTGGGCGCGCGGCGACGCCGCGTGTTTCGCGATCGCCGACCCGGACGACCGGTACGCCGGCACCATCGACCTGCGGCTCTCCCCCGGCGATCCGTTGCTGGCCGACGTGGGGTTCATGACCTCCCCGGAGGTCCGGGGTCGGGGCTACATGCCGGCCGCGTTGCTCGCGCTGAGCGCCTGGGGCTTCACCGCCCTGGGCCTGGCCCGAATCGAGTGGAAGGCGAACGTGGGCAACACGGCCTCCCGCCGGGTCGCGGACAAGGCGGGCTTCACGTTCGAGGGGGTCGCCCGGGGTGGCGTGCCGCACCGGGGTGAGCGGGCCGACGTCTGGATCGCCGCGCTGCTGGCCGAGGATCTGGCATGACGCCGCAGGAGGTCGTCGAGGCGCACGGGGTGCGGCTGCGGCCGTTTCGCCCCGAGGACACGGCCGACGTGGTCGACGGCCTGGCCGACCCGGTCAGCCAGCGGTTCATGACGGGCCTGCCGGCCCCGTACACCGAGGTCGACGCCCGCCGGTGGATCGACGCCGGCGCCCCGGCGGCCTGGGCCGGCGGCGGCGCCGCGTACGCGGTCGCCGACCCGGCCACCGACCGCCTGCTCGGCACGGTGGGTCTCAGCAATCCGGTGCCCGCGCGAGGCCAGGCCGAGATCGGCTACTGGGTACGGCCGTCGGCGCGCGGACGCGGCGTCGCCGCGGCGGCGACCCGCGCGTTGAGCGAACACGCGTTCGCCACCGGAACCGTCCGGTTGGAGCTGCTCACCAACCCGGCGAATGCCGCCAGCCAGCGTGTCGCACTGGCCGCCGGCTTCCACTACGAGGGCTCGCGCCGGTCGGCCGGGTCCGGCCGCGGCGGCGACCGGCACGATCTGCTGGCCTGGGTACGCCTCGCCGACGATCCGCCCGGCCCGGCCGCCCGGCTGCTGCCCGACCTACCCGGCGGGGTGCTCACCGATCAGGTGGTTACCCTGCGCCGGCTGGCGCCCGAGGACGCGGAGCTGATGTACCGGCTGCACAGCCGGCCCGAGGTCGTCGCCAACCAGGCGCCGCCGGTACCGCCGACGCGGGAGGCGATCGAGCGGCGCTGCCGGCTCGCGGAGAGCGGGTGGCTGACCGGTGACATCGCCCGGTTGCTGATCACCGACGTGGCCAGCGGCGAGCCGGTGGGCAGCTGCGGGTTGTCGTACACCGACGTGGCGCGGGGCGAGGCGTCGGTGGGCTACGCGCTGCTCCCCGACTGGCGGGGCCGGGGGTACGCCACCCGGGCGGTCCGGCTGATCGCGGCCTGGGCGTTCGGCTCGGCCGGAGTCGCCCGGCTGACCGCCGGCACCGTGCCGGACAACACCGCCTCGCACCGGGTGCTGGAGCGGACCGGCTTCCACCGGGAGGCCCTGCACCGCGCGAGTCTCCCCGGCCTGGCCGGGGGCCGCCTGGACGACCTCACCTTCGCGCTGCTGCCCGCCGACCTCCGGTGACGCCGGATCATGGAGTTGTGGTGGTCGCCCACCACAACTCCATGATCGACATGGCTCCGCGACCGGTCAGGTGGCGAGGGAGATGATCCCGTAGTCGTAGGCGTGGCGCCGGTAGACGACGCTGGGGCGGCCGGACTCCTTGTCCTGGAACAGGTAGAAGTCGTGGCCGACCAGTTCCATCTCGAACAACGCGTCGTCGATCGTCATCGGCTCCGCCGGGTGCACCTTCTCCCGGGCGATGTGCCACGGCTGCCGGTCGTCGCCCTCCTCCTCGACCCGCTCCGCGACGGCGGTGCCGGCGCGGGCGCCGTCACCCGGCGCGCTGAGCGGAGCGGCCACCAGGTCCGCGACCGGTAGGCCAGCGGTGGCGGCGGCGACGGAGATCGGCGCGTGCCGACCCCGGTGTACGCGGCGGCGATCGGCCGCGCGACGCAGCCGGGTGTCGAGCTTCGCGATAGCGGCGTCGAGTGCGCTGTAGAAGTCGTTCGTGCAGGCCTCGGCCCTCATCACCGGGCCGCGGGAAATGCAGGTGATCTCCACCCGCTGGCAGTGGTCGGCTTGGCGCGGATTGCGCTCGTGAAACAGCTCGACATCGACACGAATCAGTTTGTGATCGTAGCGTTCGATCTTTGCGAGTTTCTCGGCTACGTGTACCCGGTAATGGTCCGGCACTTCGACGTTACGGCCCTTGACCACGATGTCCACGTGACCTCCCTTGTTCGGATGGTCTTCGATCCGGTAACCCGGTCGCGCGCCGTGGGAGACCCGCTGGCGTCGACCGGTCAGTACGGCTACGCCTCCTCTCACCGCCGGGGGCGGGTGGAACGACCTCCTACCCCCGACAGCAAAACGCTAACGCCTGTTTGCCCGGCAGTCACCCCATGTTGCCGAGACCGCCCAGGATTTTTCGCAGCTCATACACCAACGGGTGAAACGGAAACACGGTCGGTTACAAACGGCGTCTTTTCTCGGTCGCCGCGAGCACCGCCGCGACACTCGGTGCCGAACCGGTCGCGCCCAGCACGCGGGCCGCCGCGGCCAGCGTGACCCCGGTGGTCACGATGTCGTCCAGCAGCACCACGACCGCCGCGCCGGCACCGACCGGGGAGCGGGGTCGGAACGCCGCCTCGGCGGCCGCCGCCCGGCCCACGCTGTCCAGCGTCACCGAGTCGGGTCGGGGTAGGGCGCGCAGCGGCCGGCGTACCCGGACCGACCAGCCACCCCGGCGCAGCCGGGCCGCGCAGTGCCGCGCCAACCGGTCCAGGTGGTCGCCGTACCGGGCCCGGGCCGCCGCGGCGGTGTCGGGCACCGGCACCAGCGCCACCGGACGGCGGACGTCGCCGACCGCCGTCGCGACGACCTCCGCGAGCAGCCCGCCGAGCGGACGGGCCAACCCGTGCCGGCCGTGCTCCTTGTACGCCAGCAGGGCCTCGCGCAACGGGCCGGCGTACGGACCGAGGGCGACGCAGGGTGGCATGCCCGCCGGGACGGGGGTGGGACGCACCGGCCCGGGACGCAGCGCGTTCAGCGTCGCCACGCAGGCGGGGCAGACCCCGTGCCGCAGGCCGGACCGGCTCTCCCGGCAGCCCGCGCAGTCGGCGGGCAGCACCAGGTCGGTGAGGTCCGCCCAGAGCCCGCGCACGGCGTCAGTAGAGGAAGAACGGGGCGGACGGGTTGTTCGGCCGGACGCCGGCCGACGGTGGGGCGATGTCGCGTACCCGTTCGAGCCCGATCCGCTCCAACGGGCTGCTGCGGTACGCCACCCCGTTCGCCTCGTACATGTACGCCCCGCTGGGCAGGGGCACGCTGCGGTTCGTCGGGTACGCCGCCAGGTGGTTGACCTTGGCACCGACGTCGGTGCGCAGCGGTGTCTCCAGGACGCCGTCGACGCTGATCTCGTAGATCGCCGGCTGGCCGGCCAACCCGCCCACCACCAGCTGGTCCTCCCGACCCCAGTCCACCGTCGTGAGGCCGGACAGCGAGGTGATCAACTGCCGGGGCGGGCCGATGGAGACCCCGCCGCCGTCGAGGTTGACCGCCGCGACGTAGAGCCGGCCGCCGGCGATCAACGCGACGCGCTGACCGTCCAGCGCGGCGGCCACCGCGGTGACCGGTGCCGAGGGCAGGTTGAGCGGCACCGGGTACATCCGTGCGCCCTCGTCGAAGCGGTAGAGCTGGCCATCGGCCACCACCAGACCCCGACCGGGCCGGGAGTCGGCCATCCGCAACCAGACCGGACGACTGATCGAGGCGTACTCGCTCGTACTGCGCGTGATCGTGGTGATCGGGGCGGGCCCGGTGCCCACCGCGAGCCGCTGGCGACTCTTGCCGCCGGTCAGCACCATCGCGGCGAGGATCCGGTTGTCGGCCCGCGCCATGCTGGCCGAGACGATACCACGGTTGACCTCGGCCGCCAGCGGGACCGCGCCGCTGAGCTCGCCGACGAAGTCGAGCGGACGGATCGTGCCCTCGTACACGCAGAACCGCTGCGGGTTCTCGCTGATCGGGTAGAGCCGCTGTGCCGCCCGGCGGGCGCTCAGGTCCTGCACGGGCTGCGAGTTGTTGCGGATCTTCAACTCCAGCTCGCCCGCGAGGTCGCCCAGCGACCAGGCGAGCTGGGTGACCAGCTGGTCGATGGTGTTCTGGTCATCGCCGGACATGTCCAGGTTGACCTCCCACCGGTCGTTCGCGCCGGTGGCGTTGTTGATCAGCTCGGTGCGGTCGGGTAGCCCGACGACACCGGGGCGCAGCCAGTCGGACGGGCCGCCGACCAGCCACTTCACGACCTCGTTGACCCGGCGCTCCTCCGGCACCGCCTCGGGCAGGTAGCGCTGATCGGGCACCAGCCGGGTGCGGTCGGAACTCCAGAAGTAGATCGACTCGCTCTTGTAGTACTGCTGGAGGGCGATGTCGCTGAGCAGCAGCACGTTCGGCGGGTCGAGCACGTACAGGCCGGCCCGCTCGTCGGTGCCGGCGCCGTTGACCACACCGCTGCGCAGCCGGAACTCGTACTCCGTCTCGGTGGCCACCGGCGGGGCCAGGGTGCCGTTGGCCCGCAGCACACCGAGCTGCTGCACGGTGATCTTCACCGTGGTGGTCGAGTCGCTGTTGAGCGTGTAGACCGACTCCCGCAACCGGACCACGGTCAGCGCGACCTCGCTGCCCTTCTTGTCCTGCAGGCGGGGCCGGTCCTCCGGCAGGATGAACGCCTTGACCCGCTCGTACGCCCGGTCCGGCTCGCCGGCGGCGGCGGACAGGAAGTTGCGGACGAACGCCTCGTTGGAGCTGCCGCTGGCCGTCCGCGACGGCGGCTCGCTCCGCCGGCCGTCGACCGAGCCGGCCTCGGTCGCGGCCCCGCCCTTGCCGTCCACCCGCACGTCCGACGATGCCGGGATGCCACAGGCGGCACCGACCATCAGCACCACGCCGAGTGTTCCGAGCAGGGCCGGCCGCTTCACGAACCCACCTCCGCCCGCTGCCCGTCCCCGGCCGGTGCCGGGCCGATCGCCAACGCCCCACCGGTGCCGGGGCCGATGGCCAGCGGGCCACCGTCGCGGGGGCCGCCGAACGGCAACGCGGCGTCGGCCGGCACCAGCCGCAGCGGCGAGGTCGTCAACCGGTCGCCGGCACGGGCCGGCAGGGTGAGCCGGAACTGGGCACCCTGACCCGGAGCGCCCCACGCCTCCAGCCAGCCGCCGTGCAGCCGGGCATCCTCCACGCTGATCGACAGGCCCAGACCGGTGCCCCCGGTCTGCCGCGCCCGGGACGGGTCCGCCCGCCAGAACCGGTTGAACACCAGCTTCTCCTCGCCCGCCTTGAGGCCCACTCCGTGGTCCCGCACGGTGATCGCCACGGCGGTGTCGTCGATGCCGAGGGTGATCAGCACCGGCCGGGCCTCACCGTGCTCGACGGCGTTGCCGACCAGGTTACGCAGCACACGCTCGACCCGGCGCGGGTCGACCTCGGCAATCACCGGCGTACCCGGAAGGTCGAGTTCGATGGGTACGCCCACCCGCTCGGCCAGGCCGGCCAGCCGCTCGACCACCCGGTGCACCACCGGCACCAGGTCGGTCGGCTCCGCGTCCAGCATGGCGAAGCCCGCGTCGAACCGGCTGATCTCGAGCAGGTCGGTGAGCAGTTCCTCGAATCGGTCCAGTTCGGCCTGGAGCAGCTCGGCGCTGCGGGCCACCGCGGGGTCGAACTCGTCGCGCTCGGCGAAGATCAGGTCGGCTGCCATCCGGACCGTGGTCAACGGGGTACGCAGCTCGTGCGAGACGTCGGAGGTGAACCGACGCTGCAACCGGGACATCTCCTCCAGGCGCAGGATCTGCCGTTGCAGGTTGGTGGCCATCTGGTTGAACGAGGCGGCGAGCAGGGCCAGGTCGTCCTCGCCGTTGACCACCATCCGCTGGTCGAGCAGGCCGGCGGAGAGCCGCTGGGCGGTACGCGCGGCGACCCGGACCGGGTTGACCACCAGGCGGGTGACCAGCGCGGCGAGCAGCCCGAGCAGGATCACCAGGGCGACGCCGGTGGCCACCACGGTGGCTCGGGCGTCGGCGGCGGTGGAGTCCTGCCGGGTCAACGGCACCAGGTAGTAGAGCTCGATCTGGCCGAAGCGGGTGGGCACCGGAGAGCCGTACACCAGGTATTTGGTGCTCTGCCCGGTGAGCCGGCCGGTGCGGATCTGGCTGGCCACCTTGCCGTCGGCGACCGCGGCCCGCAGCTCCGGGCTGATCAGTGGCTGGACGTTCACCGACGGTGCCGTGCGGGTCTGGATGTCGTTGGGGTAATTGTCCGCGGTGATCGCCACCACCACGCCACTGGTCTGCTGCGGGTCGCCGCCGGCCAGGTAGTTGACCGTGCCGTCGATGGTCTCCTGGAGCTGCGCCTCCTGCGCCTGGCCGTACAGCGAGACCTGCTTGGCGGCGTAGCTGGCACCGCTGTTCACGCGCAGCCGGACGTCGGTGCGGGCGTTGTCCAGCAGGATCGTGGTGATCTTGTCGGCGATCAGGAACGCGAACCCGCCGACCAGCAGGCTGGAGGCGACCAGCGTGATGGTGACCACCCGCACCTGCAGCGAGCGACGCCACGTCTGGTGCACCCGGGCCACCACCCGGGCGGCGCGACCACTCACGGCACGCCAAAACTCCCCACCGGCGGTGGGCCGGCGGGTAGCCGTGGTCGAGGGGTGCGGGGGCGGCGAGGTCAACACAGTGTGACCAGGCTATCCGGTCCCCGCCTTGTAGCCCACGCCCCGCACGGTGAGGATGATTTCCGGTCGCTCCGGGTCCGGCTCGATCTTGGCCCGCAGTCGCTGGACGTGCACGTTGACCAGGCGGGTGTCGGCCGCGTGCCGGTAGCCCCAGACCTGCTCGAGCAGCACCTCGCGGGTGAAGACCTGACGCGGCTTGCGGGCGAGCGCGACCAGCAGGTCGAATTCCAGCGGCGTCAGCTTCACCTCCTCGTCGTTGCGGCTCACCGTGTGCGCGGGCACGTCGATGGTGATCTGGTTGCCGGGCGGGCCGATGGTCAACATCTCCGGCGCCACGTCCTCGCCCCGGCGCAGCCGGGCCCGCATCCGGGCGACCAGCTCCTTGGGCTTGAACGGCTTGACCACGTAGTCGTCGGCGCCGGACTCCAGGCCGAGCACCACGTCCACGGTGTCGCTCTTGGCCGTCAGCATGACGATCGGCACGCCGGACTCGGCCCGGATGGACCGGGCCACGTCGATACCGCTCATCCCGGGCAACATCAGGTCGAGCAGGACGATATCGGGCCGGCTGTCGCGGAACGCGGCCAACGCCCGCTCACCATCGGCCACGAACGAGGGCAGGAAACCCTCACTGCGCAGCACGATGCCGAGCATCTCGGCGAGTGCGGGGTCGTCGTCGACCACCAGTACCCGGGCTCTCATGGGATTAATATTGCATCCCCGTTCAGTTCGGTGGGACCGGCGTCGGGTGGATCCCGGGCCGGGCTGCCCCCATGATCCCCCGTCGGCGCCGCCCAGCGCCACCGCTGCCTCCAGCCGGTCGCCCTGTCGTGATCCGGACGGCGGTCAGCCGAAGAGCGCCCGCCCCCAGTGGTCGCCCCCGTCACGGACGCCGGGCGGGCAGGCGAACAGGCCGCTGGAGACGTGCCGCAGGTACTCGTTCATCACGTCGTGGCGGGCCAACTGGGTCTGGATCGGCACGAACTGCCGGCGTGGATCACGCTGGTAGGCGATGAAGAACAGGCCCGCGTCGAGGCGGCCGAGGCCGTCCGACCCGTCGACGAAGTTGTAGCCGCGACGCAACAGGTGGGCGCCGTTGTTGCGGCTCGGGTGGGCCAGTGTGACGTGGGCGTGCTCGGCGATCACCGGCTTGCCGTCCGCGCCGCGCGCCGCAAAGTCCGGCTCGTCGAACTCGTCGGTCCGGCCCAGCGGGGCACCGCTGCCCTTGGTCCGGCCGACGATCTCCTCCTGCTCGGACAACGACGTCCGGTCCCAGGTCTCCACGAGCATCCGGATCTTGCGGGTGACCAGGTACGACCCGCCGGTCATCCAGTCCGGCCCGTCGCCCGGCTGCACCCACAGCTGGTCGCGCAGCAGGGCGGTGTCCTCGGCCTTGAGGTTGGCGGTGCCGTCCTTGAAGCCGAAGAGGTTGCGCGCGGTGGCCTGGTCGCGGGAGGTCGACGAGGTCCGGCCGAAGCCGAGCTGCGACCAGCGGACGCTCACCACGCCCATGCCGATCCGGGCCAGGTTGCGGATGGCGTGCACCGCGACCTGCGGATCGTTCGCGCACGCCTGCACACAGAGGTCGCCGCCGGAGATCTGCGGCTGCAACGCGTCGCCGGGGAACCGGGGCAGCTCGGCGAGGGCGGCCGGGCGCCGGTCGGCGATGCCGAACCGGTCCCGGCCGTCGGCGTCGCGGAACAGCGTCGGCCCGAAACCGATGGTCAGGGTGAGCTGCGACGGGGGCAGGCCCAGCGCCTCGCCGGTGTCGTCCGGCGGCGCCTCCGGCATCCCACCGACCGCGCCCAGCACACCGGCGTCGCGCCCGGTGGTCATCCGGGCGGCGGCGGCGGTCCACTCCTCGAGCAGCTCGACCAGCCGGGCCCAGTCCTTCGTGATCACGTCGAAGGCGACGAAGTGCAGCCGATCCTGGGCCGGGGTGACGATGCCGGCCTGGTGTTCACCGTGGAACGGCACCGCCCCGGCCGGGTGGTCGCTCGCGGCGGCCGGCCCACGGGAGCCGCTGACCAGCGCTCCCGCACCGACCGCCACTCCGGCGACACCGGCCACCCCGGCGCCGGCGAGCGTGATCGCCCGCCGCCGGGTCACCCTGCTCCCGCTCATCGGTTTCGACTCCCCCTGAGGTCCGGTCACCGAGCGACGGCCGCGGCGACCTTGCTGATCGGCTCGGCGAGCGCGTTGATCCCGTCGGACAGGTCCTTGAGCTCGGTCTTGCTCAGCGCGGTGTGCAGCTTCCAGCCGTCGCCGTCCCGGTGCTTGCCGAGCAGCGCCTCGACGTTGGCGAACTCGGTGTCCAACTGCGTGACCAGCTCCGGGGAGCGCTGCTCCAGCGCCGGCCGGAGGGCCGACACGGCCGCCTTGGAACCTTCCAGGTTGGCGGCGAAGTCCCACAGGTCGGTGTGCGAGTAGCGGTCCTCCTCGCCGGTGATCTTGCCGCTGGCCACCTCGTCGAGCAGTTCCTTGGCACCGTTGGCGAGTTGCAGTGGGGAGAGCTTCTCGGCGTTGGCCTTGGCCACGATCTCCTTGACGTCGACCAGCAGCCGGTCGGCGATCGGACCGTCCTTGCTGATGTCGCCGGACTGCCAGAGGTCCATCTCGATCCGGTGGAAGCCGGTGAACTCCATCCCCTCCTCGATGACCTCCTCGCGGCCGTCGATCTTGGGGTCGAGGTCGCCGAAGATCTCGGCCACCGGCTCGATCCGCTCCCAGTAGGTGCGGGCGACCGGGTAGAGAGCCTTGGCCTTCGCCACGTCGCCGGCCTTCACGGCGGCGACGAACTCCTCGGTCTTGACCAGCAGGGCGTCGGTCTGGCTCTTGACGTAGCGCTGGTAGTTCTCGGTGGCGCCGGCCAGCGCGGCGTCGGCGGTCAGCGGCTGCGCCGACCCGCTGACCTTGAGCGCACCCCGGATGCCCTTGCCGCTCATCCCCGGCTTGCAGGCCGTCTCGTAGGTGCCGGCCGGCAGCTCGACGTGCAGTTCGCGGCTCAGCCCGGGGGCGATGTTCTCCACCTCGCCCATCACCCGGTCGCCGGAGGCGTACACGTAGAACTCGGTCACCTTGGCACCCGAGTTGGTGATCTTGAAGGTGGCGGTGCCGGCGTCGAGGTCGGTGGCGCCGACCTCGCAGGCCGTGTCGCTGGCCTTGACCACGATCGGGCCGCCGGCACCGGCCGCGTCACCCTTGTCGGAGTCGGAACAACCGGCCACACCGGCCGTCGCCAGCACGCCGGCGGCGGCCAGCGCGAAAAAGCGGGTGGTACGCATCTGAGCTGTCTCTCCTCGTGGGGGTCAGGCAGGCTGCGGCGTGGTCGCCGCCTCGGCCTCGGTGCCGGTGTCGGCCCCGCGCTCGGTGCCGGTGGTGGTGGTCGCGGTGGAAGTCGGCTTACGCCGGGTCGGGCGCAGGAAGAGCAGGAGGACCGGCACCGCGTACCCGACCCAGGCGATGGTCTCCAGCACGGTGGGCGCGGGCGTCACGTTGAACATCCCGGCCAGCAGTGCCGCGTACCAGGTGGTCGGGTCGAGCGCGCTGGTGATGTCGAAGGCCAGGTCATTGAGGCCCGGCAGCACGCCGGCCTCCTGGAAGTCGTGCACGCCGTACTTGAGGATGCCGGCGGCGACCAGGATCAGCAGCGCGCCGGTCCAGGTGAAGAACTTGCTGAGGTTGATCCGCAGGGCGCTGGCGTAGAGCAGCGCGCCGAGCACCACGGCGGTGACGATGCCGCCGATCAACGCGAGCAGCGGCCCGCTGTCACCGGCCGCGCCCTGGGCCGCGGAGTAGAAGATCAGCGCGGTCTCCAGGCCCTCGCGGATCACCGCGAGAAAGGCCATGCCGGCGACCGCGAGGGATCCGACGGCCAGCGCCTCGGTGAGCTTGCCGCGCAGTTCGCCGGCGATGGTCCGGGCGGCACGGCGCATCCAGAAGATCATCCAGGTGACGAAGACCACGGCGGCGACGGACGTGATCGCCTCGAACAGCTCCCGGTCCTCGGAGCGGGCCAGCAGCGAGGTCGACGTGTACTCGATCAGCCAGCCGAAGAGCACCGAGAGCGCCACGGCCAGGCCGACGCCCGCCCAGACCTGCGGCAACCGGTCCCGACGCTGCGACTTCACCAGGAACGCCACCAGGATGCTGACCACCAGGGTCGCTTCCAAGCCTTCCCGCAGGCCGATCAGGTAGGTGGCGAACATCCGGGCTCCGTGTTCGTTAGGCACGCCTCAGCTAACTTAGGGCAGCCATACCTTCCTCCCTGCTCAGGGCGCTCGTCAAGTCGTTCATGACAAGCTCACTCTCGCCGACTGTGGGAGGATCCCGCCGTGAAGGGATTCCTGCCGTGGCTGACCGTCCTGGCCGTGGTGCTGCTGCTCAGCGCGCTGCGCCTGCGGGCACTGGCCACCGTCGTGTCACTCTCGTGGCTGGCCTGGTGCGTCTGGACCTGGTTCCGGCCCGCGCGTCGCCGCCCCTGACCCGGATACGACGAAACCGGGCCGGCTGCGAACAGCCGACCCGGTCCGGAAACGTCGATCAGTAGCGGTAGTGGTCCGGCTTGAACGGACCCTCCTGGGAGACACCCAGGTACGCGGCCTGCTCCTTGGTGAGCGTGCTCAGCTTGGCGCCGAGCGCGCCCAGGTGCAGCCGGGCCACCTTCTCGTCCAGGTGCTTGGGCAGCACGTAGACGCCGATCGGGTACTCCTCGGTCTTGGTGAACAGCTCGATCTGGGCGATCGTCTGGTTGGCGAACGAGTTCGACATCACGAAGCTCGGGTGCCCGGTCGCGTTGCCCAGGTTCAGCAGGCGGCCCTCGGAGAGCACGATGATCGCGTGCCCGTCGGCGAAGCGCCACAGGTCGACCTGCGGCTTGATGTTGACCCGCTCGACGTCGGAACGCTTCGCCAGGCCGGCCATGTCGATCTCGTTGTCGAAGTGGCCGATGTTGCCGACGATGGCCTGGTGCTTCATCCGGGCCATGTGCTCGTTGGTGATGACGTCGAAGCAGCCGGTGGCGGTGATGAAGATGTCCGCCTGCTCGACCACGTCGTCCAGGGTGGCGACCTGGTAGCCGTCCATCGCGGCCTGCAACGCGCAGATCGGGTCCACCTCGGTCACCACGACCCGGGCACCCTGACCGCGCAGCGACTCGGCGCAGCCCTTGCCCACGTCGCCGTAGCCCATCACGACGGCCATCTTGCCGCCGATCAGCACGTCGGTGGCCCGGTTGAGGCCGTCGATGAGCGAGTGCCGGCAGCCGTACTTGTTGTCGAACTTGCTCTTGGTCACCGAGTCGTTGACGTTGATGGCCGGGAAGAGCAGGGTGCCGGCGCGGTGCATCTCGTAGAGCCGGTGCACGCCGGTCGTGGTCTCCTCGGTCACGCCCTTGATGTCGGCGGCGATCCGCGTCCAGCGCTGGCCGTCCTCGCCGAGCGAACGGTGCAGCAGCTCGAGGATGACCGCGTACTCCTCCGAGTCGGCGGACTCGACCGGCGGGACGACCCCCGACTTCTCGAACTCGGCGCCCTTGTGCACGAGCAGGGTGGCGTCGCCGCCATCGTCGAGGATCATGTTCGGGCCGTGGCCGTCCGGCCAGAGGAGCACCTGCTCGGTGCACCACCAGTACTCCGGAAGCGTCTCGCCCTTCCAGGCGTACACGGGGACGCCGGCGGGGGCCTCGGGGGTGCCGTCCGGGCCGACGACGATCGCCGCGGCGGCGTGGTCCTGCGTGGAGAAGATGTTGCAGGACGCCCAGCGCACCTGCGCGCCGAGGGCCACCAGCGTCTCGATCAGGACGGCGGTCTGGATGGTCATGTGCAGCGAACCGGTGATCCGCGCGCCGGCGAGCGGCTGCGCCTCGGCGAACTCCCGACGGATCGCCATCAGGCCGGGCATCTCGTGCTCGGCGAGCTGGATCTCCTTACGCCCGAACTCGGCGAGCGACAGATCCGCCACCTTGAAGTCGCCCTCGGCGAGCGTGCTCGGCCGGGCCTCGGACGGCGTACCGCTGGCGGACGCCGGGAGGGTGCTGGTCATGAAAGCTCCTGTCGAACGATGTCTGCGCCGACCTTCCACCTTACGCGCGTCGGCGACGGACATCAGGGGACGGTCCACGGACAGCGCACGGGGCGGTCGGTGGTGGACAGACATCCGCCCACGTCCCGCCCGCCCCGCGCATCCCCCCGGTTTGGTTCCCCCGCACGTCGTCGGACCATCGTCGCGATAACGCTGCGTACTCATAGAGTCACACTGAGGCAGGGATGCGTCAAGCCATTCCGGGAAAGTCGGACTTGTGTCGTAGCGACGGGCGCGCGTCAGCGCAGCCCCGACGTCGCCACATACGCCTCACCGGCGCCACCGATCCGCAACGGCTCGCCGGCCGCGTCGCCGATCGCCGCCTGACCCGAGACCAGCGTCACCGCACCCGCCCCGTCGTCCACCGTGATCGACCCCGAGGCGCAGAGCACCACCCGCGGGCCGGGCAGCGACACCGTGACCGACGGCACCGCCGACCCGACTCGGACCCGGTGCAGCGCGAAGTCGTCCACCGGCACCGGCCAACAGTCCACCCCCGGGCCGACCGGCCGCGCCGTCCGAACCGGGTCGTCGAGCACCTCGAAACGCAGCACCCGCAGCAACTCGTCGACGTCCACCCGCTTCGGTGTCAGTCCGCCGCGCAGCACGTTGTCGCTGGCCGCCATGATCTCCACGCCACAGCCGCTCAGATAGGCGTGCAGGTTGCCGGCGGGCATCCAGATCGCCTCCCCCGGCACCAGCCGCAGGTGGTGCAGCAGCAGCGCGACCAGCACACCCGGATCGCCCGGGTAGGCGACCGCCAACCGGCGGGCCAACTCAGCGTCCG
The DNA here is from genome assembly GCF_029626045.1 of Micromonospora sp. WMMD710. NCBI lineage: Bacteria > Bacillati > Actinomycetota > Actinomycetes > Micromonosporales > Micromonosporaceae > Micromonospora > Micromonospora sp. WMMD710. The sequence goes on from NZ_JARUBD010000001.1 coordinate 4,054,007, forward strand.
GGCCGTCGGCCGGCGCCGCCACCACGGCCGACAGCAGGTCCTCGCGCTCCCCGGCCGGCCAGCAGAGCAGCGTCCGCACCGCCGTCCGCAGCCCCGCCGGCCCGGCCCGCAACGCGTCCACCACCGGCGCCAGCACCGGTACGCCGAACGCCGCGAGCGCCTCGGCCGACTCGGCCGGTGCCCGGAAGCCGCACAGCGCCTCGAACGGGGTGAGCGCCACCAGCAACTCCGGCTTGTGGTGCGGGTCGGAGTAGTTGCGTTCCGCCTCGGGGCGCTCCGCGTCCGCCGCGTACCCGGCCCGCGCCTGCTCGGCGTCCGGGTGGGCCTGCAGGCTCAGCGGGGCGTCCGCGGCGAGGACCTTGAGCAGGAACGGCAGCCGATTGCCGAACCGGTCGGACACCCGCTGGCCGAGCCACTGCCCCGGTTCGTCCCGCACCAGGTCACAGAGGCTGACCTGGAGCCCGGCGCGCGCCACCATGGCCGGGGCGCCCGGGTGGGCGCCCAGCCACAGTTCCGCCTCCGGGCCGGCGCTGGGCACCGGCCGGCCCTGCAACAGGGCGATCGCCGAGCGCGACCCCCAGGCGTAGTCCCGGATCGGTCCGTACAGGAGCTCCACCCGTCAGCCCCCGGGCCGCCCGGCCGCCTCGCCCGACACGTCCTGGGCCTGGGGCACCGCGGTGTCGGCGGCGGCACCGGTGCCGGACTCGGCGGCTGCGACGCTGTAGACGTCCGGCTCCAGGTAGATCACCCGCGCGATCGGCACGGCGGCACGGATCCGCGCCTCCACGGCGTTGATGCCGCGGGCCAGGTCGTGGGCGCTCTCGCAGGCCGGAACGCCGATCTTCGCGGCGACCATCAGCTCCTCCGGACCCAGGTAGAGCGTCTTCATGTGGATGATCCGCTCGACCTCGGGACCATCGGTGACGGCGTGCTCGATGGCGGCCAGGTCCTTCGGCTCGGCACCCTCACCGAGCAGCAGGCTCTTGGTCTCGATGGCCAGCACGACGGCGATGACCACCAGCAGTACGCCGATCATCGCGGTGCCGGCGGCATCCCACTCGCCGTTGCCGGTGATCAGCGTCATGGTGACGCCGAAGAGCGCGAACACCAGACCGACGAGCGCGCCGAAGTCCTCCAGAAGCACCACCGGCAGCTCCGGCGCCTTCGCCCGGCGGATGAAACGCACCCAGGACTGGTTGCCCCGGATGTGGTTCGACTCCTTGATCGCGGTCCGGAAGGAGAACGACTCCATCAGGATCGCCGCGACCAGCACGGTCACCGGCACCCACTGCCACTCGCTGATGCCGTGCGGATCCGACCACTTGTGCCACGCCTCGTAGAGGGCGAAGAGGCCACCGAGGCTGAACAGCACGATCGACACGATGAACGCGTAAATGTAGCGCTCCCGGCCGTACCCGAAGGGGTGTTCCGGGGTGGCCGCGCGCTTGGCCCGCTTGCCACCGAGCAGCAGCAGACCCTGGTTGCCGGAGTCGGCGACCGAGTGGATCGACTCGGCCAGCATCGACGACGACCCGGTCAGCAGGAACGCGACGAACTTGGTGACGGCGATGCCGACGTTGGCCAGCAGAGCGGCGACGATCGCCCTCGTCCCACCGTTGGCGCTCATGCCGCCGCTCCGCTTCGCCCGACGAAGCCGACCGGTCCGCGCATGACGCGCCGCCCCCTACGTTCGTTCACTGGTTCGACAGCTCCTTCATCTCGGTGATGGCCGGTACGGCCATCGGATCCAGCCCGTGGGCCAGAGCAAGGTAGATCGAGGCGAAATCCGGCACCGCGATCAGCGAGGCCAGCCGCTCCAGCGCGGAGCCGCCCTCGGCGGTCACCACGTCACACCGCACCCCGCGACGCTCGGCGAGGGTCTGCACCGCGTCCGCACGGCGCTCCTCCACGGCGAAGGGTTCGTCGGTGTCGTCCTCGGCGTTGAGCCCGCCGTCGCGCAGCAGCACCAGCCGCAGACGGGTCCCCTCGCCGTCGTCCTCCGACGGGTCGGCGAAGATGTCCCGCTCCCCCTCGGCCAGACCACCGAACACGCCGTCGAGCAGGCCGACCCGACCACGACCGGCCTCACCGAGCGCCCCGGTGACCACCGGGTAGCGGGCGTTGGCCGACAGGGTGTCACCGAACCGGCGGGCCGCCACGGTCGCCAGCGGGGACGAACCCCAGACGATCGGGATGGACCCGGCCAGGCCCATGGCCAGCGACTTCGCCGGGTTGACGAAGGACTCCGCGGCGGAACGACAGCGGTCGGCGTCCGCGTCGAGCCGGGCGGCGGTCTCCGCCAGATCCGCCTCGTTGACCTTCACCAGGCCCAGCGAGCGGGCGGCGAGCAGCACCGGCACGGTGAGCGCCCAGAGGCTGGCCCGCGCCGGCGCGCGCCGGGGCACCGGGATGAACGGCGCACGGGCCTGCTCGGCGATCGACTGCAACTGCGAATCCGGGGCACCCACCGCGACCAGCCGGGCACCCCGCCGGTGCGCCGCCTCGGCGGCGCCCAGCGCCTCCGGGCTCCGACCGGACGCACTCACCGCGATCACCACGTCGGCGGCACCCACCCAGCCGGGTACGCCCGCGCTGCGGTGCCCGATGATCGGGACCGGGCAGCGCGGGCCGGCGACCGTGGCCAGCACGTCACCGGTACGCCCCGCGGTGCCGATGCCCGCGATCACCACGGCCCGGGGCCGCCCGTCGTCGGCCAGCACCGCCAGATTCGCCTCGGCGGCCAACGCCGCGCTCTCACGTACCTGCGCGCCGGCCGACGCGGTGTGTCGGAGCATGCCGCCCGGATCGTGCTCGGCCAGCGCGTCCGGATTGTCGAGCAGGGCCTCGTCGGCTTCGCGACGACCGCTGACCCCGGCCGTACCGTCGATCATGATGCCTGCCCGGGGCCGCCACGCGCCTCGTCGAGCAGCAGCACCGGCACGTCGTCCCGGACCTCGAAGATCCGGCCGCACTGCGTGCAGGTCAACGTCTGCGCCTCGGCATCGTAGGTGAGCGGGGCGTGGTGCGTGTCCGGACAGGCGAGAATCTCGAGCAACTGCGGATCCAGGGCCATGGCACGGCTCCTTCCACGTGTGCGGCTTGACCGGCGGCGGTGCCGACCGGCGCAGGCGATCTTATCGGCGAACGCGGTTGAGCACGTCGTCCCGGAGCGAGACCATCCGTTCCCGGGTGGGTGCTTCGACGTTGAGCCGCAGCAGCGGCTCGGTGTTGGAGGCACGCAGGTTGAACCAGGCGCCGTCGGGGAAACGCAGGGTGAGCCCGTCCATCTCGTCGACGACCGCGTCGGCGTACGCGGCCCGCACGTCGGCCACCGCGGCGGCCTGGTCGGCCACCGTCGAGTTGATCTCGCCGGAGGCGACGTAGCGCTCGTACTCCCCCGCCAGCACGGACAGCGGCAGCGACTGCTCGCCCAGCGCGGCCAGGGTGTGCATCGCGGCGAGCATCCCGGTGTCGGCGAACCAGAAGTCCCGGAAGTAGTAGTGCGCCGAGTGCTCACCCCCGAAGACGGCGTTGGTCCGCGCCATCTCCGCCTTGATGAACGAGTGGCCGACCCGCGCGACGACCGGCTTGCCGCCGTGCTCGCGGATGATCTCCGGAACCGCGCTGGACGTGATGATGCCGTGGATCACCGTGGAACCCGGGTGCTTCGCCAGCTCACGCGCGGCCACCAGCGCGGTGATCGCCGACGGCGAGACCGGCTCGCCGCGCTCGTCCACCACGAAGCACCGGTCGGCGTCACCGTCGAAGGCCAGCCCGATCTCGGCGCCGTGCTCGACCACGGCGCGCTGCAGGTCAACCAGGTTCGCCGGATCCAACGGGTTGGCCTCGTGGTTGGGGAAACTGCCGTCCAACTCGAAGTAGAGCGGCACGATCTCCAACGGCAGCGCCGACAGTGCCGCGTCGCCGAGCACGGTGGGAACCGTGAACCCACCCATCCCGTTGCCCGCGTCGACCACGACCTTCAACGGCCGGATGCCGGACAGGTCAACCAGCTTGCGCAGGTACGCGGCGTAGTCGGGAAGCAGGTCACGCCGCTCGGCCGGTCGGGTCGGCTCACCCGCCGGACGGGATTCACCCGAGTCCAACAGGGCCTGCGCGCGGTCCCGGATCTCGGCGAGCCCGCTGGCCTGGCCGATCGGCCGGGCACCCGAGCGGCACATCTTGATGCCGTTGTACTGCGCCGGGTTGTGGCTGGCCGTGAACATCGCCCCGGGCAGGTCGAGCGAACCCGAGGCGAAGTAGAGCAGATCGGTGGAGGCGAGCCCGATCTCGATCACCGAACGGCCCTCGGCGCGGACGCCGGCCGCGAAGGCGGCAGCCAACCCGGGCGAGGTCGCCCGCATGTCGTACCCGACGACGACCGCGTCGCCCGGCTCGTCGGTGGAGTTGAGAAGCTGGGTGAACGCGGCTCCAAGTGCCTCGGCGACCCGCTCGTCCCACTGGTCCGGCACCGTCCCTCGGACGTCGTACGCCTTCACAATCCGGGACAGATCAGACACTAGTTTCGCTCCTTGGCCGCAGTTTCCACCGAACCTGAGCGTATCGGAGGGGAGGGGTCCGGCCCCGCTCAGCCGGGGAGCCGGGGCATGACCGTCGTGTGCTCTCCGCCGTCGGACGGATCGTCGGGCTGCCCCTTGGCACCCGGCGCACCCGGCATCGGCTGCGTCGCGTCCGGAGTCGACTCCGTCGCGGCAGGCCGCGTCCCGTAGACCCCACCGGGGGTGGGCCGCGGGACGGGCACCGTCGGGTAGCTGCCGGGCGGCGGCTGCTGGCCGTACACCGAGCCGGGGTGACCGGGCGCGGCCGGCAACCCACCGCCGGAGCGGTAGGTGGTGCCGCCGGGGTTGCCCGGAAGCGGCCCGGACGGCCGGTCGGCCGGCGGCCGGTCCTGCCGGGAGCGTCGCACCAGCAGGACGATGAGCAGCAGCCCGACCGCGACCATCGCGATACCGAAGAACATCACCGGCGAGCCACCTCCGGACGCGTCGGCGGCCGCCGACGCGTCGGGCGCGCCCGACGTCGGACCCAGCGCGACCGGGTTCACCGCCTCAGCGGCCGTCGCGGCCTCGGTCGGACTCGGGGTCGGGGTCGGCTTCTTCGACGGCGTCGGCGACGGGGTGACCCGGGCACCGGTCACCTTCGCCGTGTCGGTGCCCCGGCCCAACTCCTGGCCGGCCGCGCTGGCCCCCACGCCGGTCACCACGAGCCGGCCGCCCGGAGCGCCCGCGGCGAACGCCACCCGGTACCGCACCGTGATGCCCTTGCCCTTGCACAGGGTCGGCTTCGCCGGCGACGTCTGCGCGGTCACCGCGCTGCCGTCATTCCCGGACACCGCCACCGGGAACCAGCGCCCACCCGCGTTCACCTGCACCGCCACCTGATCCGGCTGGAGACCCTCAAGATGCAGACCCAGAGCGGTCCGCAGCACGACGCACCCGTCGGAGCGCTTGCGCACCGCGACATTCACCCCCTGGGGGGAGCCACCGGCGGCGAAACTGCTGGCCGAAGCGACCCGGACCGAGTCGTCGTCGGCCAACGCCGGCGACGCACCGAGCAGCACCAGGCCGCCCAGAACACCGCAGACCGTCGCGAGCCGCGCCGCGCGCCGACGCACCGTCATGATCACCTCACCGTTTCTCCCCGGGTGGGGTCCGCGGGTCAGGCTACTACCGGCCCACCCCCACCCCTGGTCATAGAGCGGTCCGCATGTGTGCGGCGTTACGGTTTACGGCCCCGCCCGCCCGCTCGCCGACCCCTGCGCCGCACGGCCCTTCGCCTGGCCTTTGCTCGGTCGGCTCGGTCTTCGCTCGGTCGGCCGGGCCTTCCGCCTGGCCTTTGCTCGGTCGGCTCGGTCTTCGCTCGGTCGGCCGGGCCTTCCGCCTGGCATTTGCTCGGTCGGCTCGGCCTTCGGTCGGCTCGGCCTTCGGTCGGCTCGGTCGGCCGGGCCGTGTCGACCGGTGCCGCGGTCAACGGGCGCGGGCCAGCGCCTCCCGGCACAGCCGGTCGGCGGTCCGGGTCGTCTCCGGCAGCCGGTACCGCGGCGCCAACGCGAGCACCTGAGTGGTGGCGTTGTCCAGGCTCATCCGATGCCCGACGCTGACGAAGACCGGCTTCACCCCGTCCTGCGTCCGCACCGCCCGGCCGACGACGTCACCCCCGTCCCGCAGCGGCGACCAGGAACCCCGCCCCCACTGCACCGGATCCCACTCACCGATCAGCGGCGTCTTACCCACCCCGATCGCGGGCAGCCCCGTCACCACCCCGAGATGGCAGGCGAGCCCGAACCGGCGCGGATGAGCCAACCCGTGCCCGTCGCAGACCAGCAGGTCCGGTCGGGTGGACAGCCGATCCAGCGCGGCGAGCAGCGCCGGCAACTCACGGAACGCGAACAACCCCGGCACGTACCCGAATGCCGGCCGACCCACGCTCACCGCGGAATCCACCACGGCCAGCGTCCGGGCGTCCAACACGGTCACGGCCGCCGCGAGCAGGTCGCCGCTCTGCGCGTACGCGACGTCCAGCCCGGCCACCGTCACCGGCGTGGCCGGGCCCGGCCCGACCAGGTCAACCAGCGGTCGCAACGCCTCCTGCACGCCCACCGCCTCCGCAACAGTGCGCGGCGCGGCCGTCAGGCCTGGCGCACTGCTTAATCCACTCGGCTTCGGCGAAAACGGGCTATCCCCAGGGGGCCCGGATACCCCACTTTCGGTGAACGGGAGTGGATCACCCTCGGCGCGGACCGTCGGCGCTGTCTCCGGTTGCGCTGGCGTCCGCAATGTCCGGGATGGAGGAACCCTTCGGGGGAATTGCGGTCGAGCCCCCTTCTCCGGCCGTGCCGCCTGCCGACGGGTCGCCTTCGGCCGTGTCGCCTGCGGATGGGCCGCCTTCGGACCGCTTCCCGGTCGCGCCGAAGGCGAGCGCGAAGGCAATGCCGAGGGCGACACCGAAGGCGACTCCACCCGTCGAACCGAACGAGGGGATGCCGATCACCAGACCGATCAGAATGCCGACCGGCCATGCCCAGGCGTTGGACGTGCTCTTCTCCGTCTTGGGCTCTGCCATCCCTCAATGTTATTCGCCGACCCGAACTACCCCATCAGGCTGGGCGGCGGCCCTGAAGGGCCGGCGACAAAGTTTGCGACCATCACAGGCCGACCCTTCCGTCGATCCGCTCGCGCAGCAGATCAGCGTGGCCATTGTGGCGCGCGTACTCCTCGATCATGTGCACCAACAGCTCGCGCAGCACGACGACGTTGCCCTTCCGTTGCCGCCCCTGCACCTCAAGGTCCGGAGCCTCGGCCACGAACCGCTCGGCGAACTCGACCTCGGCCCGCCAGGCGCGTCGTGCCTCGTCGACCACTGCCGGATCGGCTAACGCGCCGTCGAAGTCCCCGTCGGGATCGTCATCCGAACAGTAGATCTGGGGCGCTTCCTGGCCAGCCATCGTCCGCCGGAACCACCCCCGCTCCACCTCCGCCATGTGCCGGATCAAGCCGAGCAGCGACATCGTCGACGGCGGGACGGAACGGCGGGCCAACTGCTCGGCGTCCAAGCCGTCACATTTGCGCTCCAGCGTCAGGCGCTGGTTGCGCAGGAACTCGACGAGGACGGTCCGCTCATCGGCGAAATTGCCGCCCGAGCGCGGGTCGTCGCCCGAATGAACGAACATCGTCGACCAGCCGAAGACCCGCGTGGGTTCACCGCCGGAGATGTGAGGCTCGGCCCCGCTCTCGGCGTCCGACCCGGATCTGCGGGTCATGTCGACCTCCTCAACTCGTACTGGGCATCTGGATCGAATCGCTCGACCAGGTCGGGATCGAAAGCCCATCCTCGGCTGCGGTGCTCCCACAGGATCGCGTTACCCCAAGCCCCCATCAGTCACGAACAGTCCGGCCGGCGATATCGGGGTCCGCGCCAGGGTCGCCAGCGAGGCGCAGCTGCTCCTCGAACATCACGAACGTCCGCTGGCGGATTCCACGAATGAGGGCTCGCTCTCTGGGCGTCAGGTGGCGGTCTTCGGCCGTCGCCGCATCTCGAAGCGCCTGTATCGTCTCGTAGAGGGCGAAGATCGGCCCGTCGCCCTCGAGATAGTGCGCCCGAAAGCGTTCCACCTCCTGAACGAAGTCCTCTGGGGTGCGCCGAAAAATCTCACCCCCGACATCGAAGACAATTTCGCTGAAGAGATCGTTCTCCTCCTGCCAGCCGCCGGTGTCGATGGAAACCCGCCATGTCCTGGCACCACCCTCGGGCGTCTCCACGATCTTTACCGGCGACTGGTAGTAGAGGTAGTAAGAGGGCAGCATTAGACCTGGCATTTGAACCATCAAGCATTCCCCCTGTAGGTCGACTGCAGTGCATTCCAGAACAATTGCTGCTCGCGACGGAGGATCCCGTCTGCGATCGCTCCCTCGCGCCTCGTCAAGGCTCGGCCCTCGGCTCGGGCCAGGGCATCCACGTCACGGCGCACCTCATACAGCGCATGTTCCCAGACCGCTATCGCATCGAGCGCGGCCAGGTGCAGACGGAACTCGGCGAGGTGCCCGTTCCGCGTTCGCAGTACGAGTTGCAGGTCCCGGTAGCCGCTGTCCTCGGGAGAGATGAACCGGTCCTGGCAGCTCACAACCACGACGTCAGGGTCGTCACGTATTCGTCCGAGCGCCGCGTAGATGTCATCGAGACTACGAAACTCGACCTTGGCGGCGGCCAGGTCCAGCAGCTTCGACGCGTCGCCCTGGTGCTTGTTCACCTTGTCCTCGGCTCGGCGTCGCTGTTTCGGCTGAGACCGCCAGCCGGGCTCGCCGACCTGCTGACCGTCTACGTGTGCGAGCGAGACCGCCAATTGATTCAGCTCCGCCTGGGCGACGGCCGCCGCTGCGTAGAGGTCGTCGAGGTATTGCCGCCGATATGCCCCGTCGGCTTGACGACGCTTGTCAAAGCCCGGTTGGAAGGGCGGATCATCGGGCATCGGGATACTCCGGCTGATCCGCCGCTGATCATCCGTAAGCGGCGTCGGCTGTGGTTGGTCCACATCTCTTCTGTTGGTCGCGTTCTTCTGTCCCGCCGCCTGCAGTCCCGCAACCTCCTGCTGGGCGACATCGTCCAGGACCTCGGCGAGGACGTCGATGGCCTGCTGGTGGCTGGCCAGGTGGAAGAGGGTCAGCGGGCGAGCGGTCAACGACTTCCCGAGTTCCGGTGTGGACTCGATCATGCGGGCCAGATCGGGCCGCCGCACCAATTGCCGAACCAGGTTCTCGGCCAGGTCCGGCTCGTTCGAGGGCGGCTCCCGCCGGGCGTGGTCGAGCATGTCGCGGACCCGATCGTCGGCAAACAACCGCACGACATCCTGGGCCGACGCCTCGTCCAGCTCCGGCAGGAGCCGACGAAGGGTGGGCGGATCGACCACTGACGCGAACTCAACGGGGCTCACCCCGGCCGCGAAGACCTGGTCCAGACTTTCGGCCAGCGTGACGGCGCGGGCCGGGTCAGCGGGCGGCGAGGGCTGATCCAACGTAGCGCCGGGCGACCGATCGCCGTCCGGCGATGACGAGGCCGCGCCCGGCCCGTCCAGGAGCAGGTACATCCGGTTGATGTACGGGTCGCCGTGGCCACCGTCGTCGCGTACCGGTGGGTGGTGCGGCAGGTCGGGCCGTTCGCTGAACCGGCCTCGGGGTAGTCCGCCGAGCGGCATGGGGCGGCCGCCTCCGTCGAGCACCAGCGCGTCGATGCCGACCACGTCGGGGTACAGCGGTCGGTCGCGGATGAGGCCGGTCTGCGGGTCGACGTAGAGGACGGTGCCGTTCTGGTTGAGCGCCACCCAGGCGTGCGAGCCTCCGCCGGCCCATTCGGTGACCAGGAACGCGTAGCTGCCGTGGCCGCCGAGCAGCAACTGGTCGTGCAGGTTGCGGTAGCTGCGGTCGGCGGCCTGCCGCGCGTGTGCGGGGTGCAGCCGTTGGCCGGGCGGCGGGGCGAGGACCTGCTGGAAACGACCACCGGTGACGTCTTCCACCCGGCCGGGCCCGCCGGCCTCGCCGCGGATCGGGCGACGGGTGTCGCCGTCGAGGTAGCCGTCGAAGGTGCGCGGTGCCGACACCCGCGGCCGTCCGTGCACCCATGTCTCGAACATCGACAGGGTGCAGTCCAGGCAGTTGATGCCCCGGGTGGCGTCGGCCATCGGACCGCCGTCGTTCAAGAGCCGGAACCAGGCGCCGCGGCGGGGATCGGCGGTGCGGGTGACGTTGCCGTCCGGGTCGCGGGGCATCTGCCGTTCGACGTCGACCTGGTGCAGGGCCAGCGGCGGGCGCAGTCCGCCGGGCTGTCCGTACGGCCGGGAGTCGTCGATCGGCGGGGGTACGTCGTCGCCGGTGAGCCGGGATGGCCCGGCGGTCTCCACCGCGCCGAGGGCGAGCGCGCCCACGTCCTTGTTGGCCTGCCGGAAGGCGGCGTCGCCGATGTCGACGACCTGCGGTGCCCGGGTGCCGGCCAGCACCGCGTCGGCCAGGTCACGGCATTGGGTGTACGCGCGCGTCTCGTCGTTCGCGGCCCGCTGCCAGCCGTCGGCCCACCGGGGGTGGCCGGTCCGGTGCAGTTGCCGGGCGTAGGTGGCGTATTCGACGGCCCTGCGGTCGTGCTCGGCGGCCAGGGCGTGCAGTCGGTCGGCCTCGGCCTGCCGCCGGCTGTTCTCGAACTCGTTGCGTCGCGACTCGTAGTAGCCCCGGTAGCGTCGCCGCTCGGCGGCTTCCGCCTCGGCGGCCCACCGGGCCGCGTACCAGTCGCTGTCCTCGATCTCGGACTGCGAGGGTGCTGACAGGTCGGTGGGGATCGACGCCCGGCCGCGGGCCGGGTGGGCGGGTACGCGTCCCGGAGCGAATGCCTCCCGGATCGCGAAGGGCGAGGCCGGGCTGGCGAGCGGTGCCGGGCCGACGGTCGTGGCCGGGGTGCTGGACGTGGCCGGGGTGCTGGGCGGGCTCGTGGCCGGCGGGGACCACCCGGACGGGCCGGTGACACCCGGGGCAACCGAACCACCGTGTGGCGTGGCCTGGTCGAGAGTGCCGGCCGTGGGCGCCGCGACCGACGAGAGGGCGCCGGCCGTGGGCACCGCGACCGACGAGAGGGCGCCGGCCGTGGGCGCGGCCACCGACGAGAGGGTGGGGTCGGCGGCGATCGGGTGCGCTGGGCCGGGCCGGTCCGCGATGGCCGGGCCGTGCCCGTCCGGGGATGACACGGCCGCCTCGGTCGAGAGCACCGGACGACCCGGCGCGTCGCCGACCAGCGGCGACGCCGACGACAGGCTCAGGTCCGAGGCGGTGGGCTGGGTCGGGCCGTGCGGGACGGCGGCTTCCGCGTCGCGCACCGACCCCGCCTGGTCGTGTACCGGCGACGCGAGCGTGTCCGCCCCGCCGAGCGCCGCCTGCGCCGCAACCACCGGCGACCCGACCACCGGCCCGGCCGCCTCCACAGAGATCGACACCGACGCCGAGGAGGCCGCGCCCGAAGCGGCAGCACCCGAGGCGGCCGACACCGAAGACGCCGCATCCGTAGACGCCGACACCGTAGACGCCACCCCGGTGGACACCGAAGCCGCCGCGCCCGACGCCGAGGCAGAGCCGGATGCAGAGGCCAGAGGGGACGCCGGAGACAGCGGCTGGCCCGCGAGCGAGGCTCCCGCCAGGGCGTTGGCCTGCGCGTCCAGCTTGGCGTGCAGGGCGTGGTCGGTCTGTGCGGTGGCCGAGCCGGTGGCCCCGGAGGCGGCCGCGCGGGCGACGTCCTCGATCGAGGTCAGGCCCTGCCCGGTGGCCAGGCCGGCGGCAGCCTCGGCGAGCACCTCACCGGTCATCTCCCGGCCCAGGTGTTCACCGACCCGCGCGGCCCGACCGGTGGCGTGCCGCCCCAGGCCGGCCAGCGGTGCGACCGCCCCGCCGGCGAGGCCGCCGACGGCCGACGCGCCGAGGTCGGTCAGGTCCAGGCCGTGTGCCCGGCCGGTGGAATTCTGGTACGCCTGGGTCGCCAGGGTGACCCCGGCCTCCTCGGCCGCCTCCTCCAGTCCTTCCCGGGTGGCGCGCGTGGCCAGCCCGCGTACGCCGCCACGGGCGACCTCCTTGGCGGCCCGTTCGCCGGCCTCCTTCAGCCCGTGTCTGAGGGACTTGCTGGCCAGTTGCCCCATCAGACGTTTGAAGATCTGCTGGATCAGCAGGCGGGTCGCGGTGATCGCCGCTCCGGCGGCGGGCGACGCGGCACCGGCGGTGAGCACCGCCGCCACCGCCACCGTCAGCAGTTCGATGACCAGGATGCCCAGCTCGATCCAGACTTCGAGCTTGGCACCCTCGATGTCGCAGCCGCACTCCTCGACCAGTCGGCCCAGGTCGCTGGTGACGGCGAGCAGCACCGGCAGCGGTGCGTCGGCGCCCTCGGCGATCCCCCGCCAGGCTGCCTCGAACGCGGCGTCGACCGCACCGACGCCGCCGTATCCGGCGCGTACCTCGGTGGCGGCCGCGGCGGCGTCGCTGTGCGGCCCGGCGAGTACGGCGGCGACGGCGTACCACCGGTCGGCGACGTCCCAGACGGCCCGCTCGTCGCCCTCCGGCCACTGCACGCCGACGACCCAGTCGAGTGCCTCGTAGATCCAGCCGGGCACGTCCCAGGGTGCGTAGTCGAGCGGGTGCGGGATCGGGCTGGGGAGCACGCTCATCCGGATCGCCCCGCTGTCAGCGCCGGTCGGCGGCCCGGTCGAGCCGGGCGGCGCTGCTGCCGTCGGTCTGCACGCTCGCGTCGACCGCCTGGACCACGTCGGTGCCCAGCTCGGTGAGCCGGTGGCCGATGCCCGTCCAGGCCCGCAGGACGGTCTGCTCGAAGCCTCGATAGCTGCGCTCGAACGCGGCGCCGATGTCGTCGCGGCCCCACGGGCGGGCGCCGCTGGCGGTTTCGATCTCGCCGCCCTCCGCCGCCCGTCGGGCGGTCACGGCGTCGCCGGCGAGGGCGAGGTCGGCACCGCCCCGGCGTGCTCGGGACGGATCGAGCCAGAGCTGCCCGTCGGTCATGCCGGCCCCTCGCCCCGGCCGAGTACGGCCTCGGCGCGCCCGAGCAGCGCGCCGAAATCTCCGGTGCGCAGGAACTCGACGGGGCCGCCGGCCGGCACGTGCTCGGCCACCAACTCCCGGGTGGCGTCGCCGGCGGCGGTCGTGGCGGCCCGGATGGTCTCGGTAATTGTGCGGCTCAACGCCTCGGCGTCCCGGGCCTGATAGATGGCCGGGTCGAGGTCGACGGCCACCAACTCGCCCCGGGCACCGACGGTCGCGGTGACCTGCCCGTCGGCCGACCGCCGGGTCACCCGGACCGCGGCGAGTCGGGCTCGCAGCTCGTCCAGATTGGACCTGAGCTGCTGATACTGCCCGTACACGTCGTCGAATCGGGCCCGTAGCTCGCGATTGGCGTCCCGGTCCACGCGTTCGCTCACCGCCGCTCCTCCCGTCACCGTCGGTAGGCCGAACCATACCGGCCGCCATCGATCCGCGTAATCCGGTAGTTTCGGTGTGTGATCGACCGTCAACAGGCCGAGCAGCTCGCGGCCACCTGGGCTCGCCGTGATTCGCAGCGTCTCGGCCACGAGTGCACGCCGATGGTCGACGAGTTCGATCTCGGCTACGTCATCACGTCCATCGTGCCCACCGAGGCGCGGACGGTCCCCGGTGACCTGCCGACGACCGTCATCGACAAGCAGACCGGGAAGGTCACCACCTGGCCGCGGGTGCCGAGCGACGTGGTGGCCGACATGTACCGGCGCAGCCAGCCGACCGGGCCGACGGCCGCCCGCACGGTGGACCAGTCGAGCCTGCTGGTCCGCGAGATCAGCCGGGTCGCCACCCCGAGCACCACCGCCCATCTGACCATCGACGGTCGCATCTGGACGGCCCACGGCACGAAGGGCGACGTCCCGCTCAACCATCACCCGCTCGTGCGCACCTACCTGGATCGGCTGCCCCCGGGCGAGCTGGTCCGCGGCGGCGCGGGCCACGCCGAGCTGATCGTGGTGTCCGACGTGCTGCACGAGTACGACCACCTGCGGGCGGCCGAGGGCATCGCCCCGATGGGGCGGGCCGAGGCGGCGGCACTGCTGGACGGCGCGCGGTTCGAGATTTTCCGGGTGCGTGAGCCGGGCGATCCGGCCGGTGGCGCGGCCGATCGGCCCTGCGACTCGTGCGTCAACTTCCTGGTGCGGGCGAACGTTCTGCCGGAGTCGGCTCGGGCGTACACCGAAACCTGGCTGCCGCCGACGGCGCCCGACCCGGACCCGGGCCGTTTCCCGCGCGAGGTGGCCGACGCGCTGGTGGCGGCCGGCTGGCGTCCGCACATCGGCGACCAGATCATGGCTGCCGCCGCCGTGCGGGACGTCACCGCCGTGGCGGGGCGCTCCCACCGGCACACGGTCTTCCCGGCCGCCATCGAGGCGTTGACCGCGTTCCCCAGCCTGGTCGGCGCGCGGCGCGGCCCCGGCGAGCAGGTGTGGATCTCCCGGTTCGACATCCGCCCGCACACGATCGCGCACACCGCCGACACGCTCGCCGACTTCGGCGCGGTGCTCGGCGTCCGGCTCTTTCCGATCGGCACCGAGCAGCAGGACAGCATCCTGGCGGTGGACGAGCGCGGCCGGGTCTTCGCCCTCGATCAGGCCGGCGAGTGGTTCCTCGGCGACACGATCGACGCCGCGCTGACCACCCTGCTGCTCGGCCGTGCGCCGGCCCGGGTCCGCGACGACGGCACCTGGCAGGCCGGCTAGAGCGCGAGGCCGGTCAGCACCATGACGCGCGGCTCGGTGTAGTCGTCCATCGCACTGCGCAGTCCCTCCCGGCCGACGCCGCTGCCCTTGACGCCGCCGTACGGCATCTGGTCGGCCCGGTACGACGGCCCGTCGCCGACGATCACCCCACCCACGTCGAAGGTCCGCGCGGCGGAGAAGGCCACGTCCAGACGGTGGGAGACCTGACTGACGCCTAGCGGACGACCTCCACCGTGTTGCGGCGGACCAGGTTCTTGCCGGGTTCACGGATCTGGTCCATCGCCGCCGAGTTGAGCAGCACGCAACTGCCCGACGGGCCGGTCACCGTCACCGTGGTCGCCCGGTTGTTGTCCAGGTTGGTCACCCGCAGCCGGGTGCCCACCGGGAACTGACCGCTGGTCGCCGCCGGCCCGGCCGCCTCCTCGAAGAACGTGATCGCACCCGGGCACGCCGAGCGGGGCGCCGGGCCGGGCGCACCGGGGGACGCGGCACCGGGGCGTACCGTGCCGGCGGGCGGCGCGTCGGCGGCCGGCGGCGCGGCGTCGAGGCGTTCCACCACGTTGCGGCGGATCACGTTCTTGCCCGGCTCCCGCACGAGGTCCATGGCCGCCGCGTTGAGCAGCACACAACTGCCCGACGGACCGGTCACCGTCACCGTGGCGGCCCGGTTGTTGTCCAGGTTGGTCACCCGCAGCCGGGTACCCACCGGAAACCGGTCGCTGGTCGCCGCCGGGGCCCCGCCCTCGGCCGAGAAGGTGACCGAGCCGGAGCACACCGACGACCGTGCCGGGGCGGTGCCGGCGAACCCGAACCCGGTCCCCACCGCCACACCCGCCGTGGCGAGCACCGCCACCGTCGCCGCCAGCACGTGCTTGCGCTGCACCCTCATCGCCCGTCGCTCCCGTCCTCGATGGTGTTCTTCACCGCGTGGTACGGACGGGAGCGCCCTACCGTTCAGCCGCAGCCGACACTCTCCGCACCTCCGTCCCGCCGGACCCGACGGTTGGCGATCGAGGGTGAGCTGCGTCACGATGGGGGTCGAGGAGGTCGCCCCATGGCTGACCCGTGGCTCGCCCTGGAGTTCGGCGTCGATCCGGCCGAGCGGATCGCGCAGGTCGGTGCCGCCCACGAGGCGTTCCTCACCGCCGGCGCGGCGCCACACCGGGTCCGTGAGGTGGTCCGTCGATCCTGGGAACGCTCGGCGCGACTCGACCCGGAGGCCACCCCGCCGGTCGACCTGACCGACGACGCGCTGGCCGCGTACCGGGCCGCGCATCCGCTGGCCCGCGTGCTGCCACTCTTCCGGGACCTGCTCGGCGGCATCGCGCAGGACGGCGCGCACCTGATGGCCGTGTGCGACGCGTACGGGCGGCTGCTCTGGGTCGAGGGGCACCCGGGGGTGCTCCGGCACGCCGAGCGGATGAACTTCGTGCCCGGCGCGCGCTGGGACGAGACCCACGCCGGCACCAACGCCCCGGGCACCGCGCTGGCCGTCGACCACAGCGTGCAGATCTTCGCCACCGAGCACTTCAGCCGGCCGGTGCAGCGCTGGACCTGCGCGGCCGCGCCGATCCACGACCCGGCCACCGGGCTGCTGCTCGGCGCGGTCGACATCACCGGCGGCGACAACCTGGCCAACCCGCACAGCCTCGCGCTGGTCCGGGCCACCGCCCGCGCCGCCGAGGCGCAACTCGCCGGGGACCGACCGGTGCAGCCGGGCGTCGCCGTCGTGACCGCGCTCGGTCGCGACGAGGCGGAACTGCGCATCGACGGGCGACGCATCCGACTCGGCCGCCGACACAGCGAGCTGCTGGTGCTGCTGCTGCACCACCCCGAAGGCCGCACCGGCGAACAGCTCGGCCTCGACCTCTACGGCGACGACCGGCTGCACCCGGTCACCCTGCGCGCGGAGCTGTCCCGGTTGCGCCGGGTGCTCGGGCCGGAGCTGCTCGACTCCCGCCCGTACCGGCTGCGCGGCACCATCCGGGCCGACTTCACCACCATGGCCGCACGGCTCGACCAGGGCGATGTCGCGGGCGCGCTCGACGCGTACCCCGGGCCGTTGCTGCCCGGATCGGACGCGCCGGGAGTGACGCGACTACGCCAGCTGATCGACGGCCAGCTCCGCGCGGCCGTGCTGGCCACCGCGGACCCGGCGCTGCTCACGGCGTGGACCGCGACGCCCGCCGGCGCCGACGACCTGGCCGCCTGGCAGGTCCTGGCGCGGGCGTTGCCAGTGGGCACGCCCCGCCGGCCGCTCGCCCTGGCCCGCATTGACCAGCTTGCCGGGGAGTACGACCTCACGCGCGCAACGTGGCTGCAACGTTCTGGAAACTAGCGTCGCCGTCGGCACACCCGCACCACGACGGCGGAGGTAACCATGACGCGCTACGACGCGCCCACCCACTGGCAGTCCCGTTACGACCACTTCATCGGCGGCGAGTACGTCAAGCCGCACGGCGGTGGCTACTTCGAGAACCCCACCCCGGTCACCGGCCAAACCTTCACCGAGGTGGCCCGGGGCACCGCCCCGGACATCGAGAAGGCCCTGGACGCCGCCCACGGCGCCGCCGACGCCTGGGGGCGCACCTCGGTGGCCGAGCGGGCCCTGATCCTCAACCGGATCGCCGACCGCATGCAGGACAACCTGGAGTCCCTGGCGATCGCCGAGAGCTGGGAGAACGGCAAACCCGTCCGGGAGACCCTCGCCGCGGACATTCCGCTGGCCATCGACCACTTCCGGTACTTCGCCGGTGCGATCCGGGCCCAGGAGGGTTCGCTCGGCGAGATCGACGACGACACCGTGGCGTACCACTTCCACGAGCCGCTCGGCGTGGTCGGGCAGATCATCCCGTGGAACTTCCCGATCCTCATGGCCACCTGGAAGCTGGCGCCAGCCCTCGCGGCCGGCAACGCCGTGGTGCTCAAGCCGGCCGAGCAGACCCCGGCGTCCATCCACTACTGGCTGTCGCTGGTGGCGGACCTGCTGCCGCCGGGCGTGCTCAACATTGTCAACGGATTCGGCGTGGAGGCCGGCAAACCGCTGGCGTCCTCGGCCCGGGTGGCGAAGGTGGCGTTCACCGGTGAGACCACCACCGGGCGGCTGATCATGCAGTACGCCAGCGAGAACATCAAACCCGTCACCCTGGAGCTGGGCGGCAAGAGCCCGAACATCTTCTTCGACGACGTCAGCGCCACCTCCGACAACTTCCTGGACAAGGCCCTGGAAGGCTTCACCATGTTCGCGCTCAACCAGGGCGAGGTGTGCACGTGCCCGTCCCGGGCGCTGATCCAGCAGGGCCACTACAGCGACTTCCTCGGCGCGGCGGTCGACCGCACCAAGGCGATCGTCGCCGGGCACCCCCTGGACACCGACACGATGATCGGCGCGCAGGCCTCCAACGACCAGTTGGAGAAGATCCTGTCCTACCTGGACATCGGCCGGCAGGAGGGCGCTCGCGTGCTCACCGGCGGGTCGCGCGCCGACCTGGGCGGCGACCTGTCCGGCGGGTACTACGTCGAGCCGACCATCTTCGAGGGCGACAACTCGATGCGGATCTTCCAGGAGGAGATCTTCGGCCCGGTGGTCTCGGTGACCTCCTTCGCCGACCTCGACGACGCCGTCAAGATCGCCAACGACACCCTGTACGGGTTGGGCGCCGGCGTGTGGTCCCGGGACATGAACACCGCGTACCGGGCCGGGCGGGCCATCCAGGCCGGGCGGGTGTGGACCAACTGCTACCACGCGTACCCGGCGCACGCCGCGTTCGGCGGGTACAAGCAGTCCGGCATCGGCCGGGAGAACCACAAGATGATGCTGGAGCACTACCAGCAGACCAAGAACCTGCTGGTCAGCTACTCCACCCAGAAGCTCGGATTCTTCTGATGTCCGTCGTCTCACTCACCCCCGCAGCGGCCGAGTTGATCCGGTCGCTGCGGGGGCGGCACGGGCCGCTGATGTTCCACCAGTCCGGCGGCTGCTGCGACGGCAGCGCCCCGATGTGCTTCCCGGCAGGCGAGTTCCGCACCGGCTCGTCGGACGTGCTGCTCGCCTCGCTCTCGGTCGACGGGGTGTCCGAGCCGGTCGAGTTCTGGATGTCGACCGCCCAGTGGGAGTTGTGGAAACACACGAGACTGACCGTCGACGTGGTCCCCGGCCGAGGCAGCGGCTTCTCCCTGGAAGCCCCCGAAGGCCTCCGCTTCCTCATCCGCTCCCACCTAGCCCCCTAACAGTCCCCCACCCGCCCCACCCCACCCCACCCCACCCCGCCCCACCCCGCCGCGCCCGCCGCGCCGCGCCCGCCCCACCCCCACCCCGCCGCGTCGATCATGGAGTTGTGGTGGGGAGAAGATGCCTTAATGCACCCTTTGCGAGGCACCACAACTCCATGATCGACGGTGAGGGCTGGGCCCAGGGAGGGGTAGGGGCGGCGGGTTGGAGCAACCGGCGGGTTTAGGGGTGGAGGAGGGGGGTCAGGGTGGCGATTATGTGACTGGGGCGGCGGTAGAGGTCCACGTCGGTGAAGTGACGCATCTGCCAGCCGTGAGCGGATAACAAGTGATCCGGGATCGATCGCGGCGGAGGCGGTCACGGTCCAGGTGGGACGATCCGTCGTACTCGACACCGACTCGGCGCTTCCGATAGCCAAGGTCGAGGCGGTAGAGCGGCACCCCGTTGCTGTCCGGGACCCAGATCTGCGGCTCCGGCGCGGGCAGTCCACCGTCGATCATCACCATGCGAAGCTGACTCTCCTGCCGGCACTCCGCACGAGGGTCCGCCCGCGGCACCAGATCCCGCGCCTGGCAGATGCCACGCAGGCGCTCGTGCCGAGCGACCTCAACCAGAAGGTCCTCGGGTCGACACGCGCCTGAGCGAAGACACAGATCCAGAAGTGGCATCGCGTCCAGCCGGCACAATGATCGGGCGAGGTCGACCGCGCACCGGGCAGCGGGCGCACACGGCACTCCAGCCAGAACCACCGGGTCGCGTACCGGCAGCACCGCCTCGTGGGCGACGACCCCGCGAATATGCGGCACCCGCTCCCCTGCCGGCACGATTACGTGCACGTCGGAGCTGCGGGCGTCTCCGAAACCGTGCAGCTGCGCACCGGTGTGGAAGCCAACAACAGCGGTGTCCGGCAACCGTCGGAAGATCGCCGGCAGGTGCCGAGCCGGATCGCCCGAGGGCGCGTACACGCTCCGCGACAGTCGGTGCAGTCGGGACCGGTCAGCCAGCCTGCGCACCTGTTCCCGACTCAGGCCCGCGGCGAGTAGCTCCGAGTATCGATACAGACGCTCTGCCATGTCGCAGGAATCTGCAGCACCAAGCCGGAAGCCTGCCGCCCGCAGCCGGCGCAGCAGCGGTGGGAACGCGTTGGTGGCCAGCACGACCCGCCGGGCTCGCACGGATCCGGGCGCGGCGTCCGGCCCGCCGGCGGTCACCGCGTGCAGCGCCGCACGGTCGGCGCGCAGCCCGGTGACCCGGGTGTGCTCGTGCACCCGTACGCCGAGGTCGAGGCAGGCTCGGCGTAGACCCCACGCGAGCTTCGCCGGGTCCACCATGGCCACCCGGTCGGCGTCGATCATCCCGCCGAGGTACGTCGGCGAGTCGACCTCGGCACGCACCTCGTCGCGGTCGAGCAGCCGCACCCGGTGGCCGTACCGGCGGGCCAGGTCGGCGTCGGCGGCCAGCCCGTCGAGTTGGTACGGCTCGACGGCGACGGCCAGTTCGCCCGTGCGCTCGAAGTCGCAGTCGATGTCGAACTCCGCAACGGTGGCGGCGATGGCGTCCAGGTTTTCCCGGCCGAGGCGTTCCAGCTCGCCGACCTCGGCGGGGAACCGGTCGACGCCGTTGGCGAGGCCGTGGGTGAGGGAGGCGGCGCAGAACCCGCCGTTGCGCCCGGACGCGGCCCAGCCGCAGGTCCCGGCGTCGACGAGCAGCACGTCGCGATCGGGGTCGGCCTGCTTGGCCAGCAGTGCGGCCCAGAGCCCGCCGAACCCGCCGCCGATCACCAGCCGGTCGGCGTGCTGCGGGCCGGTGAGCGGCGGCAGCGGGTCGGGGCGTTCCGGGCGGTCCAGCCAGTACGGCACGGGCGCCGCGTCGGCCAGCGCCCGGCCGGTATGCGGGAGGTTCATGACGGCCGGCGTGCCGGACGGGCAGCGGGCGCGGCGGCCAGCAGGTTGGCCCGGCGGGCCCGCCGTCCGCGCAGCGAGCTGAGGCCCACCAGCAGCAGGGCGATCGCGAACATCGCGGTGCCGATGACGTTCACCTGCGGCGGGATGCCCCGCTGGGCAGCGCCCCAGACGTACATCGGGAACGTGACGGTGGTGCCGGCGTTGAAGTTCGTGATGATGAAGTCGTCGAAGCTCAACGAGAACGCCAGCAGCGCGGCGGCCACGATGCCGGGCAGCACCAGCGGCAGCGTGATCCTCCGGAAGGTCTGCCACTCGCTGGCGTACAGGTCCATGGCGGCCTCCTCCAGCCGCCGGTCCATCCCGACGAGGCGCGCCTTGACGGTGACCACCACGAACGACACGCAGAACATGACGTGCGCGATCACGATGGTCCAGAAGCCCTGCGGCACCCCCGCGGACACGAACAGGGCCAGCAGCGAGGTGCCCATCACCAGCTCCGGGGTGGCCATCGGCAGGAAGATCAGCACGTTGATGCCGGCCCGGCCACGGAAGCGGTGCCGGACCAGCGCGAACGCCATCAGCGTGCCGAGCACGGTGGCGACGACCGTGGCGATGAAGCCGATCTGCACGCTGCGGACGACGGCGTCGCACATGTCCGAGGTGGCGCAGGGCTGACGCCAGTTGTCCAGGGTGAACTCGTTGAAGTCGTACGACAGCCGGCTCGACGGCCGGTTGAACGACAACCCGGCCACCACCAGGATCGGCAACGCCAGGTAACCGAGCACCAGCAACGCCACGATCATCACCCAACGGTCCGCGAGCCAACGGGAGACCCTCACAGCACCTCCTCAGTGCCGGCTCGACGGAGGTAGCCGAAGACCACCGCGAGGATCGCCGCCATCAGCAGGAACGACAGCGCGGCGCCCTGCGGGTAGTCCAGCCGGACCAGGAACGCCGAGTCGATGACGTTGCCGATCATGTATTCGTTCGGGGTGCCGAGCAGTTCGGCGTTGATGTAGTCGCCACTGGCCGGGATGAAGAACAGCAGCGTGCCGGCGACCAGGCCGGGCATGGACAGCGGCAGCGTCACCCGGCGGAACGCCTGCACCGGGCTCGCGTACAGGTCGGTGGCGGCCTCCAGCAGCCGGTAGTCGAGCCGCTCCAGGCTCGCGTACAGCGGCAGCACCAGGAACGGCAGGAAGTTGTACGTCAGGCCGAGCACCACCGCGAACGGGGTGGCCAGCAGCCGGCCGTCCGGGGCGAGCAGGTGCACGTCACGCAGCAGGCCGACGAGCGCGCCGTTGTCCGACAGGATCGTCTTCCAAGCGAGGGTGCGGACCAGGAAGCTGGTGAACATCGGCGCGACCACGCACACCAGCAGCAGGTTCTTCCACCGGCCGGCCTTCTGCGCGATGGCGTACGCCAGCGGGTAGCCGAGCAGCAGCGCCAGCACCAGGGCCAGACCGGCGTAGCCGAACGAGCGCAGGAACTGCGGCCAGTACGCCTGCACCACGTCCGGATAGTTGCCGAACGCCCAGGTCAGCGCGTACCCGGTGGACAGCGACCCGCCGGGGTCGTACAGGCTGGCCGCCGCGAGCTGCACCAGCGGCACACCAAAGAAGATGAGCAGCCAGGCCGCGCCGGGCAGCAGCAGGAGGTACGGCAGGAGCCGGTGCCGCCCGGACCGGGCTGCCGGTGGCGCGGGTGGCGCCTGCCCCGATCCGGTGGGGGCCAGGAGGGTCACGACGACGCACCCACCGGCTCGTCGAGCACCGGTGCCGTCCGGTCGGTGTCGGCGGCCTCGCGGGGCAGCAGGAACGCGTGCCGTGGATCCCAGTACGCCACGGCTTCGCTGCCGACCGGCACCCGCGCCGACGTCCCGCTGTTCGCCGCGAAGACCGACAGTTCGGTGCCCCAGCCGGTGCGCAGCAGGTACTGCGTGCTGACCCCGACGTAGGAGGCGTCGCTGACCACCCCGGTGACGTGCTGATGTCCTGCGGGCACCTGGTCGGCGGAGCCGACCAGATGCAGCTTCTCCGGGCGTACCCCCAGGTGGACCGGGCCCCGGTCGGCCCGCGACCGGCCGGCGGGCACCGAGAAGCGCGCGCCGTGCGCCGTCACCGCGACCTCGCCGCCGCTCGTGCCGGCGGCCTCGCCGGCGAGCAGGTTGGACTGGCCGAGGAAGTTCGCGACGAACGCGGTGGCCGGGAACTCGTAGAGGTCGGCCGGTGCGCCGAGCTGCTCGATCCGGCCGGCGTTCATCACCGCGACGGTGTCGGCCATCGTCATGGCCTCCTCCTGGTCGTGGGTGACGTGCACGAAGGTGATGCCGACCTCGGTCTGGATCCGCTTCAGCTCGATCTGCATCTGCCGGCGCAGCTTCAGGTCGAGCGCGCCGAGCGGCTCGTCGAGCAGTAGCACCTGCGGCTGGTTGATCAGCGCGCGGGCCAGCGCGACCCGCTGCTGCTGGCCGCCGGAGAGCTGGGCCGGGCGGCGCGGGCCGAAGCCGTCGAGCTGCACGAGCGACAGCATCCGGGTGACCTCGTCGTCGACCGAGCGGATGCCGCGACGGCGCAGCCCGAAGGCCACGTTCTCGAAGATGGTGAGGTGCGGGAAGAGCGCGTAGCTCTGGAACACGGTGTTGACCGGCCGCTTGTACGGCCGCAGCCGGGCGATGTCGCGGTCGCCGAGCAGCACCTGGCCGCTTGTCGGTTCCTCCAGCCCGGCGATCATCCGCAGGGTGGTGGTCTTGCCGCAGCCGGACGCGCCCAGCAGCGCGAAGAACGAGCCCTGCGGAATCGTCAGGCTGAGGTCGTCGACAGCCGTGAAGATACCGAACCGCTTGGTGAGGTTGGCCAGGCGCAGGTCGCCGGCCGGTGTCTCGCTCGCCATTCCCGTCACGCCCCGATGACCTGCTGGAACTTGCCCTCGTACTCCCTCTCCTGCTTCTCGTCCAGGGCCATGAACACCGTGGACTTCGACAGCAGCGCCTCGTCGGGGAAGATCAGCGGGTTGGCGGCCAGCTCCGGGTCGATCTTCTCCATCTCGGCCTGGGCGCCCTTGACCGGGCAGATGTAGTTGACGTACGCGGCGAGTTTCGCGGCGACGGCCGGCTCGTAGTAGTAGTTGATCAGTGCTTCGGCGTTGCCCTTGTGGGTGGCCTTGTTGGGGACCATCATGTTGTCGCTGTAGAGCATCACGCCGGAGTCGGGCGCGACGAACTGCACCTTCTCGTTCTCACTGGAGAGCTGGATGACGTCCCCGGACCAGCCGATGCACGCGGCGATGTCGCCCTTGGCCAGGTCCGGTGCGTAGTCGTTGCCGGTGAACTTGCGGATCTGCCCGGAGTCGACGGCCTTCTTGAGCTTGTTGAGCGCGTCGTCGAACTGGGCGGCGGTGAAGTTGGCCGGGTCGTGCCCGTTGGACTGCATCAGCAGGCCCATCGTGTCGCGCATCTCGCTGAGCGCCGTCACCTTGCCCTTGAGGTCGGGGCGGGTGAGCAGCTCGTCGACCGTCCGCAGCTCCTTGGTGACGCTGCCGTTGTACGCCAACCCGGCCAGGCCGGACTGCCACGGGATCGAGATCCGGTTGTCCTTGTCGAAGGAACGGTTGAGCAGCGACGGCAGCAGGTTCGCCTGGACGTTCGGGATCTTCGCGGGGTCGAGCTTCTGGATCCAGCCGAGGCGGATCATCCGGGCCGCCATCCAGTCGGTCAGCACGATGATGTCCCGGTCGGTGCTCTGGCAGGCCGCCAGTTGGTTCTGCACCTTGCCGAAGAACTCGTTGTTGTCGTTGATGTCCTCGGTGTAGGTGACCTGAATGCCGCTCTTCGTGATGAACTCGTCCAGGCTGGGCCGCTTGGACTCGTCCTTCTCGTCCACGTCCATGTACTGCGGCCAGTTGGAGAACGCAAGCTTCTTCTCGGTGCCGGACAGGTCCTCGCTGACGCAGCCGGCCTCGGTCTGCTGCGCGCCCTTGGTGCCGCAGCCGGCGAGGCTGCCGCCCGTGGCGAGCAGAGCGGCCGAACCGAGAGTGCCGGTGAGCAGTCCACGCCGGGAGAGGGGCCGGAGGGGAGTACGCATGACGACTCCTAGGGGGTCATCGTCGGCGGGCGGGACGGGGGGAGGCGCGCCGGCGGGAATATCGGGAGGGTCAGTTGCCATGGACGACTGATCCTGACATGAGGACACCTCCCCTACAAGGGATTCCGTTGCGGGATTAGCGATGCACGACGAAATACGCCAGACTGCGCGGGGACAAACGCGCGACATCACGATTCGGGACATGGGGAGCGCACGATGACGAACCGGCAGCAGGACAGCAACAACGGCGGTCGGCGCGTCGCTGTCCGTGAAGGCGCCAATCACGCTCTGCTGGATGACGTGGCCAAGCAGATCATCGAACAGCTTCAGGAGGACGGCCGCCGACCGTACGCCACCATCGGCAAGGCGGTCGGGCTCTCCGAGGCGGCCGTCCGCCAGCGGGTGCAGCGACTACTCGACTCCGGCGTGATGCAGATCGTGGCGGTGACCGATCCGCTCCAGCTCGGCTTCCCCCGCCAGGCGATGATCGGCCTGCGTACCGACGGCGACCTGGAGGCGGTCGCGGACCGGCTCGCCGAGTTGGAGGAGGTCGACTACGTGGTCATCACCGCCGGGTCGTTCGACCTGCTCACCGAGGTGGTCTGCCGCAACGACGACCACCTGCTGGAGATCCTGCAACGACTGCGCGCGGTGCCCGGGGTGCTCTCCACCGAGGCGTTCGTCTACCTCAAGCTGCGCAAGCAGACCTACACCTGGGGTACGGCCTGACGCCCGGCGGTCGCGGTCGGCGGTCGCGGTCGGCGGTCGCGGTCGGCGGTCGCGGTCGGCGGTCGCGGTTGATCCACTCGGTTTGCAGGAAGTCGGGGTGTCCGCGCCGCGCTGACACCCCGTTTTCCGTGAACCGGAGTGGATCAGCGGCCTGCCGCGCGGACCGCGTCGACGAACGACGTCCAAGCGGTCGGCGCGAAGGTCAGGGTGCCGCCGTCACGGTCCTTGCTGTCGCGCACCAGCACCCGACCGGGCAGGTTGTCGGCCACCTCGACACAGTTGCCGCCGTTGTTGCTGCTGCGGGTCGCGGTGCGCCAGCGCGCGTCGGTCATGTCCATGCCGTGGCCACTTCCCTGATCAGCTCGATCGACTGACGTTGGGGCAACGCCTCACCGGTGACGCTCTCCCACCTGCGTCCCAGGCTAGCGACGTCGAGAGGATCGGTCACGACCTGACCACGGAGCTGGTTGTCGAGATACGCCAATTCCGTCCCCGCGGTCGGAACCACGGCAGGTCGCGGCGGCGGAACGGCTCCGGCCAGAGGTCCGCCGCGTCCCGGCGCAGGACCTCGGCCACCGCGATCCGGGTACGCGGATGCGGAATCCGTCCCGCAGCGAGCCACCGCGCCGCCGTCTTGGGGTCGACGTGGACCTTCTCGGCCAGGGACTCGACCGTCTCCCCCGCCTCGGCCATCGCCACCCGCAACGCCTCGTTCGCCACCGATCCTCCCGCCCGCCGGACGCCCCCCGCGGATTCGCCCGCTGCGGACTGCCGCTCCGCTCGGTGCACACTGCGGCGCGCGATAGCCACGCTGAGTGTCGATGTCCCCCGCCTACCGGCGTGTTGCGGTGGGACGTGTTGGCGCGCATTCAGGACGCCCCCCGACCGCCCCGAAGGTGTCCCCGCGAGCGTCCCGGGGCCGGTCCACGCCAGTCCACGCCGATCCGCACCGGCCCTGACGGTGATCCACTCGACATCGCCGAAAACGCGGTATCAACCCCCGATACCCCGACATCGTCGAACCGGAGTGGATCAACCGATAAGCGCGGCGCTAGCGGGCCAGTGCGCCAGGCGGCTGCCCCAGATCTGGGGCAGCTCTACAGCGTCGCGCCCCCTACCGACAGGGCCGCGGCGATGCGGAATCCGTTGCTGAGACCGAAACAGCTCGCTGATTCCGTTGCCTCGGCCTCACAACGCCACTGATACCACTTGCCTCCGAGCCCCGGACTGTGCGATAACCGTTGGCAGAGCGGCCGGCCTCACCCCTTGGACCGGCCCGACGGACCGATGGGGCTGACATGGCCAACGCCACCGACCACCTCTGGATGCACTTCACCCGGATGGCGAGCTACTCCGCCGGCGAGGTGCCGACCATCGTGCGCGGCGAGGGCGCGTACGTGTGGGACGCGCAGGGTCGCCGCTACCTGGACGGGCTCGCCGGGCTCTTCGTCGTCAACGCCGGCCACGGCCGCACCGAGCTGGCCGAGGCCGCCGCCAAGCAGGCCGGCGAGCTGGCCTACTTCCCGCTGTGGTCGTACGCCCACCCGAAGGCCGTGGAGTTGGCCGAGAAGATCTCCACCCTCACCCCGGGCGACCTCAACCGGGTCTTCTTCACCACCGGTGGGTCCGAGGCCGTCGAGGCGGCGTGGAAGCTGGCCCGCGCCTACTTCAAGCGCACCGGTCAGCCCAACAAGTACAAGGTGATCAGCCGGTACATCGCCTACCACGGCACCTCGATGGGCGCCCTGTCGATCACCGGCCTGCCGGGCATCAAGAGCGACTTCGAGCCGCTGGTGCCGGGCGCGATCAAGGTACCGAACACCAACTTCTACCGGGCGCCCGAGCACGGTGACGACGCCGAGGCGTTCGGCCGCTGGGCCGCCGACGAGATCGGCCGGGCCATCGAGCGGGAGGGTCCGGACACGGTCGCGGCGGTCTTCCTGGAGCCGGTGCAGAACTCCGGCGGATGTTTCCCGCCCCCGCCCGGCTACTTCGTGCGGGTCCGGGAGATCTGCGACGCGTACGACGTGCTGCTCGTCTCCGACGAGGTGATCTGCTCGTGGGGTCGGCTCGGCGAGTACTTCGGCGCCGTGCGCTACGGCTACCAACCGGACATCATCACCACCGCGAAGGGCATCACCTCCGGGTACGCCCCGCTCGGCGCGATGATCGCCAGCGACCGGCTGATGGAGCCGTTCCTCACCGAGACCGGCATGTTCGCCCACGGGGTGACCTTCGGCGGGCACCCGGTCTCCTGCGCGGTGGCCCTGGCCAACCTGGAGGTCTTCGCCCGCGAGGACCTGGTCGGGCACGTACGCGCCAACGAGGACGCCTTCCGGTCCACCCTGGAGAAGCTGTACGACCTGCCGATCGTCGGCGACGTCCGGGGCGACGGCTACTTCTACGGCATCGAGCTGGTCAAGGACAAGACGACCCGGGAGACGTTCGACGAGGCCGAGTCGGAGCGGCTGCTGCGCGGATTCCTGTCCACCGCGCTGTTCCAGGCCGGGCTCTACTGCCGGGCCGACGACCGGGGCGACCCCGTCGTGCAGCTTGCCCCGCCGCTGATCGCCGAGCAGCAGCACTTCGACGAGATCGAGCAGATCCTGCGCACGGTGCTCACCGAGGCATGGGCGCGGCTCTGAGCGGCGCCGGTCGCTACCGGGACCTGTCGTACTGGCTGTCCACGACCGGGGCAGCGGGCTGGCGTGGGCGGGCGGCTACGTCGGGGACGGGGTGGGTTCCAGCAACCTCGCTGGCCGCACCCTGGCCGACCTGATCCGCGGCGAACGCACCGAGCTAACCACCCTGCCGTGGGTCAACCACCACTCCCCGCGCTGGGAACCCGAGCCGCTGCGCTGGCTGGCGGTCAACGCCGGACTACGGATCATGACCGGCGCCGACGCGGCGGAATCCCGAACCGACCGCCCCTCCCGACGGGCGGCAGCCTTCTCCCGCCTCCTCGGCCACTGATCGGATCAGTGGTTGGGAGGGATCACCCGGAGGTGGCCGCGCCGGCCGGTCTGGTGCGGGTTGTCGTGGGTCTGGTCGGGCTCCGGAGGGCGGGGAGCGGGACGGGCGGCCTCACGGACGGCTTCGGCCAACGCGACGAGGTCGTCGGTGGTGGGCGGTGGCGGCTCGAACTCACCCTCGTGCCGGACCACGTCCCAGCCGCGGGGGGCGGTGAGGCTGCGGGCGTGCGGCTCACACAGGTCGTATGTGTGCGGCTCGGCGAACGCGGCCAGCGGACCCACCACCGCCGTCGACTCGTTGTAGACATAGGTCAATGTGGCGACCGCTTGCCGGGGGCAGCCGTTACGGGAGCAGCGCCGTGGTGACCTCACGGCGGCAGGGTATCTCCATTACCGGGTCCGGCGCATCGCTTCGCGTTGCGACACGCCCGTCGCGGTGATCACAATTCACCGGTCCGGTCCGGTCCGGTACGCGCCGCGCCACGCGGGCGGCGCTGCCGCTGACCAGCCCGCAGCGGGGGCTACGCTTCCCTCATGACGAGTCCGGAACACCGCCGCCCCGGTTCCGGTCGCCGTGCGCACCGCGACCGGCACGGGCGTGGCCTGCGCGGACGGCTGGTGCCGGCCACCGTACCGCTGGCCCGCACGAAGGCGGAGGTCTTCGACGACCTGGTCCTGGACACCGTCGAAACGCTGGAGCGGCGGTTCGCCAAGGAGCTGGCCGGCGTCGAGTTCGCGGTCGAGGACGTCCCGCCGGACCTGAACGTCTACGACTCCGACGTGCTGGAGGACGGCGAGGTCCCGTTGGCCCGGCTGCTGCCCGGCCGCCCGGGCCGGCAGGAGGTGCCGCCGCGGATCGTGCTGTACCGGCGGCCTCTGGAGTTCCGGGCGATGGACCGTGAGGACCTCGCCGACCTCGTGCATGACGTGATCATCGAACAGGTGGCGAACCTGCTCGGGGTCGACCCCGACGAGCTGGCCTGAGCCGGGCAGCCCCCACCGCCCCGACTCGCACCGCTCAGGCGGCCCGCCGCTTCAACTTGCGCCGCTCCCGCTCCGAGAGCCCACCCCAGATGCCGAACCGCTCGTCGTGCCCGAGAGCGTATTCGAGGCATTCGGTCTTGACCTCGCAGCGCGAGCAGATTCGCTTCGCCTCACGGGTCGAGCCGCCCTTCTCGGGAAAAAACGCCTCGGGGTCGGTCTGCGAGCACAGCGCCCGCTCCTGCCACTCCGGCGCGTTTCCGAGCAGGTCGGCCACCTCAAGCTGGCCGTCCATCAAATGCCTCCTTGTCGCGCACCGGCGTCATCGCCGCTGCAACCCCCCACGCGAAAGGCGTGCTTGTCCGTCCGGTCCCGTTTTGTTGCGTTCCGTGCGAACAACCCCATTCAAATTACACGCGTGTAATGCGTGCGCCGTCAAGCCAAACTTGATAATGGAGTCGCCCTCCCGACACCCCCGGCCGACCACTCGGGTCGTCCAGCCTCGCAACCTGCCCTATCGATTCAGACCCCGGCCGAGTAACGCCCTCTCCGGCGAGTTGCCCGACTTTTCTGACGTGGCGCGCCTCCGACGAGTCGTCGCCATCACGGCGCCAGACACATCGGACGACCCCCACCCGTAAAGCTGATCTTGGTGGGGGACAGGTTAACGCGACGCGGCGCAGACCGCCCGTCGAGCCGAGGACGACGTTCGCGCCCCGTCCACGATGTGGACGGGGCGCGACGGTGGAACCAGCGCGGGGAGGTCAGCCTGCAGCACCAAAACCGCTGCTGGGCCACACGAACTCGGCTATCTCTCCACCATGGACAGAAACTGTGCCGACGGACGTGTCCTCGTCCCACCAGACGGTATAGATGCCGGCGGGCAGATCCGGATAGACCGCACTGTGGAACGAGCCGTCCCGCACCCGGCGCTCCCGCACCGCCGAGTGGACCCGCCGGTCACCACCCCGGCTGATCTCGATCTCCCGGCCGTGCAGATCCCGACCGGTGTAGAGGATCAACGCGCCGGTCTCGCCGCCCAGTTCCAGGACGACGCTCGCGGTCTCCGACGCCCCGTACGCGTGCTCGTGCATCCGCTGGTCCCAGCCCCGGTCAGGACGACGCCGGCGGGTTGTTGAACCCGTCGTACGGCGTACCCAGGTAGGGGAAGTTGCCGAGGAACGGGGCGGTCACGTCGGCGGCGCTCAACCCCGGCGTGACCGCGCCGGCCGCCGCGTCCGGACGGAACGTCTTGTCCACCAGCGGGACGGTCACCCCGGCGATCGCCCGCAACGCGATGCTGACCACGTCGTCGCCGACCCGTCGCCCGTTCGGGAAGCCGGCCAGGTCGCCGCCGAGCACCCCGAACCGGTCCGGCCGTTTGGTCGGCGGGATCGCGGTGTTCAGCCGCAGCATGTCGGCCTGCACGTCGCCGGTGGCGTTGGTGAAGCCGTCGATCAGGCCCGCGGGCACGCCGGTGAGCAGGATCGCCACCAGGTCGGCGCGGGCCTTCTTCGCCTTGTTGAGCTTGTCCAGGTTGGGAAAGACGTCCGGGTAGAGCGCCGGCAGCAGCGCCGCCAACTCGGGCCGCTCGACGAACTGCGCGAACCGCTTGTCCTCCGACGGCGGCAGCGAGTTCCACAGGTCCTTCTTGGACATCGGCACGATCACCTCGTTGAACAGCGGGTTGCCCAGCCGGGAGACCTGGGTGAACGGGCCGGTCGACGTGTCCGCCGCAACCCGGTCGCCGAGCACCCGGACCTGCCGGCGCGACGCGGACGTCCACACTCCGATGATCGAAGCCGAATCAGCCGCGCCGTACCGACTGGCGCGCCGACGTACCCGGTTCAGCGGCACCTGCACCGCGATGCTGTGCACGTTCATCCGGTCGGTGGCGTTGACCGGCTCCCCCTCGGCCTTGAAGATCTTCTTGCCGGCGACGTGCAACTGCTGGAACGGCCGCAGCGTGCCCAGATCGAAGATCGCACCCAGGTCGACGAAGAAGCCGTCCGCGCGCTGCCCCGCGAAGACCCGCTCCCCGGTGGAGAGCGAGTAGGTGGCCTGCCGGACCAGATCGGCGTACTTCGGGGTGGACAGCGGGCCGACGTTGCACGGCGGGCAGGGCAGCTTGTGCGCCAGCCGATGCTCCCGGCCATCGGCCACCCGGGTCAGGCTGTAGAACTGCCGCCGGTTCCAGTTCCTGCTGTCCAGCGAATCGATCGGGCCGGTGTTGTAGAGAAAACTGTTCGGGTTCGTGATCTCGGTGGTGAATTCGAAGCGGTAGGTGACATCCGGACTGCCGTCACCGTCGTTGTCGATATGGATCTCGTACCGCACGTCGTCGCCGAACTCGAAGAAGTTCGGCCCTCCGGAGGGGAGCTGCAACGGCACGTAGTTGGCGATCAGCGTCACCGTGTCGGGCTTGTCGGGGCTCACGAACGCGTACAGGTCGGAGCTGTCGGCGACCGGATCCTTGGCTATCTCCGGTGCCTCGCGGTGGGAAGACATGGCGGACCAACCTCACTGGGCGGGGACAGATGGTGGGAATGGAGCGTCGGGTCAGCGCCGAGCGGCACGCCGCAGCCGGTCCGCCAGCCCGCGGTCACGTACCTCGATCCGGGTCTCGCCGACGAAGACGTCCATCGTCCCGGAGGCCGCGTCGCGCAGGTGCACGACGATCGGCTCGTCGGCCCGGCCAGCCGCGCCCGGCGCGTTCTGGGCGGCCGACAGACCCGGCACGGTGAGCGCGGCGGCGCCGAGGGTGGCGCTGGCCGCAGCGGTCAACGTCTGCCGGCGGGTCAGTCGCGGCCAGGGCCGCTTCCGCTGATCACTGGTCATGCCGCGTGGTACGGGCGGCGGCGGGAAAAGGTTCGACCTCAGGGCCGAACGTGACCGTACGCGGTCGATCGCTTGCGCGCCGGACGTCCGGCGGCCTTCGCGATGGCCCGCAACTGCTCCTCGGTACGCGCCGAACCGTTACCGGAGCCGGCCATCCGGGAGATGGTCTCCTCCATCAGTGTGCCGCCCAGGTCGTTGCAGCCACCCTGGAGCATCGCCACCGTGCCCTCGTCGCCGAGCTTCACCCAGGAGCACTGGATGTTGTCGATCCGGCCGTGCAGCAGCAGCCGGGACATGGCGTGCACCACCCGGTTCTCCCGCCAGGTCGGCCCGGGGCGGGCGATGCCGGCCAGGTAGATCGGGGCGTTGGTGTGCACGAACGGCAGCGCCACGAACTCGGTGAACCCACCGGTACGGTCCTGCACGCCGGCCAGCACCCGGAAGTGCGCCAGCCACTGCCCGGGATGGTCGACGTGGCCGTACATCATCGTGGAGCTGGACCGGATGCCCAACTCGTGGGCCGTGCTGACGACATCGACCCAGGCGGCGGCCGGCAGTTTGCCCTTGGTCAGCACCCAGCGCACGTCGTCGTCGAGGATCTCCGCGGCGGTGCCCGGGATGGTGTCCAGCCCTGCCTCGCGCAGCTGCGTGAGCCACTCGCGAACCGGCACGCCCGCCTTCGCGGCGGCGGTGACGATCTCCATCGGGGAGAACGCGTGCACGTGCATCCCCGGCACCCGGGCCTTGATGGCGCGGACGATGTCGGCGTACCCGGTGACCGGCATCTTCGGGTCGATGCCACCCTGGAGGCACACCTCGCTGGCACCGGCCGCCCAGGCCTCCTCGGCCCGGTCGGCGACCTGCCCGACGGAGAGCCGGTAGGCGTCGGCGTCCCGCTCACGCTGGGCGAACGCGCAGAACCGGCACCCCACGTAGCAGACGTTGCTGAAGTTGATGTTGCGGTTCACCACGTAGGTGACGTCGTCGCCGACCGTGTCGCGGCGTACGTCGTCGGCGAGCCGGCACACCTCGTCGAGCGCCGGCCCGTCCGCCGCGAACAACGCCAGCGCCGCGTCGGTGTTGGCGGGGTCGAGCAGCGCCGCCGGATCGTCGGCGGCCAGCTTGAGCCCGGCCGCCAGGTCACGGTCCGCACCGCTGCGGGCCGGCACCGGGGGTACGCCGGCCCGGCGCGCGACCGCCTCGGGGGTGACCTTGCCGGCCACCTCGGACCAGTCGCCGTAGACGCTGTCGAAGTCGCCGCGCCGGTCGTCGGTGCGCCCGGTGGTGTCGATGGTGGCGTGCAGGTCGGTCCGCCCGCCGAACACCTCCTCCGGCTCCTGCCAGGGGCGACCCTGCGGCATGGCCGACTCCACGGCCATGCCGGTACTCGGGTCGGCCAACGCGTTGACGTGCGGCAACAGCCTCGGGTCGAGCCACGGGTCGCCGGCGCGCACGTACTCGGGATAGATGGTCAGCCGCTCCCGCAGCGTGAACCCGGCCAGCTCGGTGTGCCGGGCCAGTTCCTCGATCTGCGGCCACGGACGTTCCGGGTTGACGTGGTCCGGGGTGAGCGGCGAGACGCCGCCCCAGTCGTCGATGCCGGCACGCAGCAGCAGGTCGTACTCGCCGGCGATGAGGTTCGGCGGGGCCTGGATCCGGGCCTTCGGGCCGAGCAGCAGTCGGGCCACCGCCACCGTGGCGGCCAGGTCGTGCAGCTCCGCGTCGGGCATGCCGCGCATCGCCGTGTCCGGCTTGGCGCGAAAGTTCTGCACGATCACCTCCTGGAGGTGGCCGTACTCCCGGTGGGCGCGGCGGATCGCGAAGAGCGCGTCCACCCGCTCGGCCGGCGTCTCACCGATGCCGATGAGGATGCCGGTCGTGAACGGCACCCCGACCCGGCCCGCGTCCTCCAGGACCCGCAGCCGGACCGCCGGCTCCTTGTCCGGTGAGCCGTAGTGCGGGCCGCCCGGCTCGGACCAGAGCCGCGTCGCGGTGGTCTCCAGCATCATGCCCATGCTCGGCGCGACCGGCTTGAGCCGTTGCAGCTCCGACCAGGACAGCACCCCGGGGTTGAGGTGCGGCAACAGCCCCGTCTCCTCCAGCACGGCCACCGCGCAGGCGCGCAGGTAATCCAGTGTGGAGTCGTAGCCCCGTTCGTCCAGCCAGCTCCGGGCCGCCGGCCAGCGCTCCTCCGGCCGGTCACCCAGGGTGAACAGGGCTTCCTTGCAACCCTGCGCGGCCCCCTCGCGGGCGATGGCCAGCACCTCGTCACGGTCGAGGAACGGCGCCGGCAGCCGGTGCGGCACGGTGGCGAACGTGCAGTAGTGGCAGCGGTCCCGGCAGAGCCGGGTCAGCGGGATGAAAACCTTCTTCGAGTACGTGACCACGCCCGGCCGCCCGGCCTCGCGTAGGCCGGCGTCGCGGATCCCACCGGCCACCCGGAGCAGCTCGTCGAGCGCGTCACCGCGGGCGGAGAGCAGCGCGGTCGCCTCGTCGACGTCCAGTGCCCGACCGGTCGCGGCCCGGCCCAGTGCCCGCCGCACGGCAGCGTCGCTCGGGCCGGAGTGGGTGCGATCAACCATCCGCTCACCCTATGCGCCGCGCGTGCCCGCACCACCAGGCCCGGCCCGCAGCGTGGGAAACGGCACCCGCTCCTGCTCACCCCGCTGCGTCGGTGGGGGCAGGCACCCACGCGTCGCTCCTTTGCTCTGCTTCGACGGACGTAACACCGCACGTCCGATATCCGGACACCGGGTGTTGCCTCGGTTGAAGCAGAGCAAAGGAAGACCCGGACACCGCCGTACCCCTTGGGGGTGCGGCGGTGATCGAGAAGCTCTGCTGGCGCCGGCTCAGCGCGGCTGGTCGGGGTGCTCGCCCGGGTTGATGTGCTGGGTACGGTCGGCGTCCGTGTCCGCGGGGCGGCGGATCGCCTGGGTCGGGTCGGCGGACGTCGGGTCGCCGGGCGCCGGGGCAGCGGACTGACGCGGGATGGTCTGCGTCGGGTCGGCCGACGGCGGCTGCCCGAACGGCGGGGCGGCCGGGGGCGGCGGGGCGGACTGCGGGGCGGGATTCACCGGCGGCGCCGACTGCGGAGCGGCCGGGAACGGCGGCGCGGACTGCGGGAACGGCGGCGCGGACTGGGGGTGCGGCGGCGCCGACTGCGGGAACGTCGGCGACGGCTGGCCGTACTGGCCGGCGAACTGCCCCGGCGGGTAGCCGCCCGGCTGGCCGGCCTGCGGGTAGCCGCCCGGCTGGCCGGCCTGCGGGTAGCCGCCCGGCTGGCCGGCCTGCGGGTAGCCGCCCGGCTGGCCGGGAGCGGGCCACCCGCCCTGCGGCTGGCCACCGGGCTGACCCGGCCAACCACCCTGCTGCGGCCAGCCCGGCTGGGGCTGACCGTAGACGCCCGGCTGCGGCTTCGGCCTCGGCACGTAGTAGAGGGCGCGCCAGACGGTGTAGACCACCCAGGCGGCGACCGCGAAGATCACCAGCCAGGCGAAGCGGGTGAGGACGCCGAGCAGCGCGTCGAGCACCTCGGCCTTGGCCAGCCGGCCCACCGTCCAGATCAGCATGGTCAGCGTGCCGAACAGGGCGCTGACCGCGTACTCGCCGAGCGCCACCTGCGTGATCAGCTTGGCCTTCGGCAGCACCGGCGAGACGTGGGTGGCCAACAGCACGGCCAGCAGTGGCAGGACCACCGCCTCCACCCCGATGAACGCGAAGAAGGCACCGCCCGCGCGGTCGGTGAAGTCGCTGTAGTCGTTCGGAGCGATCAGCCGGAGCAGGCCCACGAAGAGGAACACGGCGTTGGCGCCGAGCAGGGCGAGCGCGCCCAGTTCGCGTAGTGGCTTGGTCAGCTGACGGGCCTGCGTCGCATCGGTGGACGCGGGCTCGGCGGGGCTGGTCACGAGCTCCCCCTCGGGGCGTGGACGGACAGGGCGCACGTGAGCCTAGTCTCCCCGGCCACCGGCGGACCGGAGGCGTCACGTGCGCGAGGATGGTCGACATGCGCATCGTGGTTCTGGCCGGCGGCATCGGCGGCGCCCGGTTCCTGCTCGGCGTCCGGGCGTACGCCCGCGAGGTCGGCGCCGAGGTGACCGCCGTCGTCAACGTCGGCGACGACCTGTGGCTGCACGGGTTGAAGATCTGTCCCGACCTGGACAGCGTCATGTACACCCTCGGCGGCGGCGCCGACCCCGAGCGGGGCTGGGGCCGGGTCGGGGAGAGCTGGACGGTCAAGACGGAGCTGGCCGCGTACGGGGCGGAGCCGACCTGGTTCGGCCTCGGCGACAAGGACATCGCCACCCACCTGGTCCGCAGCACCATGCTCAACGCCGGTTACCCACTCAGCACGGTCACCGAGGCGCTGTCGACCCGCTGGGAGCCGGGCGTACGCCTGCTGCCGGCCACCGACGACCGCCTGGAGACCCACGCGGTGGTCGAGGACGACCAGGGCCAGCGGGCGATCCACTTCCAGGAGTGGTGGGTGCGGTACCGGGCCGACATCCTGACCCACCGTTTCGTCTTCGTCGGCGCGGAGACGGCCAAGCCGGCGCCGGGGGTGCTGGACGCCATCGGTACGGCCGATCTGGTGCTGATCGCACCGAGCAACCCGGTGGTGAGCGTCGCGCCGGTGCTGGCCGTTCCGGGCCTGCGCGAAGCGGTGGCCGACGCGCCCGCGCCGGTGGTGGGTGTCTCGCCGATCATCGGTGGCGCGCCCGTCCGGGGGATGGCCGACCGTTGCCTGGCCGTGCTCGGTGTCGAGTGCAGCGCGGCGGGGGTGGGCCGGCTCTACGGCGGCAGGCCGGCCGGTGGCCTGCTGGACGGATGGCTGGTGGCCGAGGAGGACGCGGGCACGGTGGTGCCGGAGGTGACGGTCCGCGCGGTGCCGTTGCGGATGACCGACGAGGCGGCGACGGCGGCGATGGTCCGCGCCGCGGTGGAGTTGACGTGAGGCTGGAGATCCTGCCGGTGCTGGGCATCGGCCACGTGACCGAGGGGGACGACCTGGCGGCGTTGATCGCGACCGCCGCGCCCTGGCTGCACGACGGTGATGTGCTGGTGGTCACCAGCAAGATCGTGTCGAAGGCGGAGGGGCGGCTGGTCGACGTCCCGGCGGACGGTCCCGAGCGTCTCGCCGCCCGGGACGAGGTGCTGGCCGCCGAGACGGCGCGGGTCGTCGCCAGCCGGGGGCCGACCCGGATCGTGCAGACGCATCACGGCTTCGTGATGGCCTCCGCCGGCATCGACGCGTCGAACGTGGACAAGACGCGGCTGGTGTTGCTCCCGGTGGACCCGGACGCGTCGGCCCGCGCGCTGCGCGCCGCGCTGCGGGAGCACTACGGCCTGGACGTCGCCGTGATCATCACCGACACCATGGGTCGGCCCTGGCGCAACGGGCTCACCGACGTGGCGCTCGGGGTGGCGGGGATGCCGGCCATCCGCGACCACCGGGGCGAGGTCGACCCGTACGGTAACGAGCTGCAACTGACCCAGATGGCCGTGGTGGACGAGCTGGCCGGCGCCGGTGAGCTGATCAAGGGCAAGTGTGACCAGGTCCCGGTCGCGGTGGTCCGCGGATACCTGTCCGCCACCGGCCCGGACGACGGCGGTGGCGCGCGGGTGCTGGTCCGCGACGCCGCGCAGGACCTGTTCTCGCTCGGCACCGCCGAGGCCCGGTCGGCCGGCCTGACCGACGCCGTCACGTTGACCGACGGTCCCGGCCCGACGCCGGCCGATCCGGCGGCCACGCGACGGGCGATCGAGGCGGTTGCCGGCGTGGTCGCGCCCGGCACGGTCTTCACCCTGGTCGACGAATCGGAGGTACGCGCCGGCCTGATCGCCGACGTGCCCGGCTGGCCGGACAGCGCCACCGCCCTGGTGCTCGGCGCACCGCCGGCCCCGGTGGACCCGATGGACCTGGTCCGCTTCGGCGCCGACCTGCACCGCCTGCGCGTCGCCCTGGCCGCCGAGGGCATCGGGTCGACCCTGCTCCCCCCGCCCTCCGGCAGCACGGCGAGCGCCGCGCTCGCCCTGTGACCGCCGGGCCGGGCCGGCCCGGCGTCGCGGCCGGACAAGCGGCCCGGCGTCGCGGCGGCCCGGCGTCGCGGCGGCCCGGCCTCGCGGCGGCCCGGCCTCGCGGCGACCCGGCCTCGCGGCGGGGCTGACCGGGGTCAGGCGTCGAGCATGGCCCGGCCGAGCGGGGTCAACGTGTGCAGCACCGTGTTGCGTTCGCGGTGACTGACGAGCAGACCGGCGTTGCGCAGCACGGTAGCGTGCTGACTCGCCGCCGCCGGTGAGATGTTGAGCCGACGGGCCACCTCCCCGGTGGTGCAGCCGTCGTCGCTGGCCTGCAACACCGCCGCCCGGGTGCGCCCGAGCAGCGCGGCGAGCGAGTCCCGGCCGGCACCCGGCGCGGCCGTCCCGACGCGGTCGGTCGGGGCCAACCCGCCCAGCCGGTCCACCGGATAGACGAGCACCGGCGGTAGCGCCGGATCGAGCAGGGCGACCGGGGTGGCCGCGCAAAAGAACGACGGCACCAGCAACAGTCCCCGGCCGTCCAGGTGCAGCTCCCGGCTGTGCGGGTAGGCGCGAACCTCGAGGACCCCACCCTCCCAGCGCATCGCCGGCCGGAGGCTGGTCAGCAACCCCTCCACCCCGCCGTCGAGCAGCGCCCGGGCGCGGCGGTTCCGGTCCGCCGCCACCGCCGCCTGGATCCGGTTCCAGTACGGGCTGATCGCCAGCGACCGGTACTGCTCCATCGACTCGGTGAGGTGGTACAGCGCCGCCACGTCACCCCGGGCCAGCGCGGCGGCCGACGCCGGCAGCGGCGTCTCGGCGGCCAGCACGCCCAGGTCACGTTGCAGCAGCCCGACGGGCGTGCGTTGGATCGCGTCCAGTCCGGCCTCGAGGCCGTCGACGCTGGCGTACGGGGTGAGGAAGTCGGGAAAGTAGCCACGCGGCGGGTTCAGCGCGAAGAGCAGTCTGAGCTGCTCGGAGGCAGCATCCTGGCGCAGCTCCCGGCTCACCGTGCGTCGCCACGTCGACGTCAGTGGGTCGCGGTTGCGGCTCTGCAACGCGTGCAGGCTGAGGACCAGCTCCCAGACCGGGTCCGCCGCCGGGGCCACCCGGGTCCGGAGGATGTCCTCGCCAGAAAAGTGGATTTTCAGCATGGGGCGCTCCCGTGTCGCCGGCAGGGGGATGCCGAGTGACCGTTCGACTCTACCCGGCCGGCAGTTATCTCCATCTTTAAGCCTGGGCTGAAAAAGCTCGACGCCTCCCGTGCCGGTTCGGCATGCTTCCAGTGCCCGAGCACGGTGCCGGTACGTCATGGACGCATCCGGCGCCTGGGCACCGGGACCGGGGAGGACCCGTGATCGGGCGGCACCACGAGGGTCTGCGGCCCTTGCTCCGCAGAGGTGCCGTCCGATCATCCCGCCGCCGCATCGTCGCCCCGCTCAGCCCACCCACAGCGCGACCCGGTGGTCCTCGTCCGTGACGTAGAAGAACCGCCCGTCCAGCGTGGCCAGCCCCTCGACGTGGTGGAACGGCGCCAGGTCCGCCACCACCTCCCCGTCGAGCCGGTACGTGTCCGGCACCGCGCCGCCCGACTCGACCGCGGGCAGCCGGAACCGGACGTGCCGCGACCGGACGTCACCCCCGCCCGGGTGGTCGTCGAGCAGCACCGAACCCTTGCCCAACGCGTCGATCGACCCGATCACGGCGTCGTACCCGCCGTCGACGGTCGGTGTGATCGCCCGGAACCCGGTCAACACGCCCGGCGGGGTCACCCCGGCCACCGCGTACGCTCGCAGCGCCCGAGGCCACGCCGGCTCCGCCGCGAACATGCCCGGCACGTCGGCCACCTCCACCACGATCGGCTCACCGGCCCCGCTGACCGGGTAGCGCAGCCCGAGCAGCGCCGTCCCCGCCGGGGTGAAGGCCGCCGCCTCCACGTTCAGGGGCAGGTCGTCCGGTGCCAGCCGGCTCACCCAGCTCTTCGCCCGGGCGGTCCCCCGGGCCCGGGTCTCCACGATGAACCGGTCCCGCACCCGCTCCCCCGGCGGCAGCAGACTCAGCGGCGCCGCGGCGAGGGCGTCGTTGACCGCCCGGTGCAGCCGGAACCGGTTGCGCACCACCTGCACCGGCAGCACCCCGGACGCAGCGTCGGCCTCCCGGAACCGGGCCACGAAGGCACGTCGGGGGCGCAGCGGGCCGGCCTTGGACCCGAAGTGGGAGCCGAAGACGTACACCCAGCCGTCGTGGTGGGCGAGCGCCTCGCCATCCTCGGTGCGGCCGTTCTCCAATCCGGCGTCGGCCAGGACGTGCCGTGCCGCCCATTCGCCGTCGTCCAACTCGAGCAGCAGGGCCAGGCAACGCTCCACCGGCCCCTCGTCCAGCACCGTCCAGAAGCCCCGCCGGGCGCCGTACGCGCGCAGCAGCTCGGCCGAACGCACCGGCAGCAGGTCGCTGGCCTCGTTACCGGCCACCACAAATTCAACGAGTCGCAGGGTCACCGCGCCAGGGTACGGAGCACACGCTCGTACAGTGGCGAGGTGCCCGACACCGTGCTCACCGGACCCCCCGCCCACCCGACCGACCCCGAGACGTACGCCGCGCTGCACGCCGACGCGACCGCGCTGCTCGGCGACTGGCAGCCCACCAGCCTGGACGCCGCCGCAGCACGCGACAGGACCCTGGGACTGCTCGCCGCCGGTCCGGTCGCGATGAGCCGGCAGCACCGTCCCGGTCATCTCACCGCCAGCACGCTGATCCTGGACTCGACCGGCTCGCGGGTGCTGCTCTGCCTGCACGGCAAGTTCGGCATGTGGGTGCAGCTCGGCGGCCACTGCGAGCCGACCGACGACACCCTGGTCGGCGCGGCCCTGCGGGAGGCCACCGAGGAATCCGGGATCGACGGCCTGCGCATCGACCCGGTGCCGATCGACGTGGACGTGCACACGGTGGCCTGCCAGGGCGGCTCCCTGCACTTCGACGTCCGGTTCGCCGTACTCACGCCGCCCGGCGCGGTGGAACAGGTCAGCGACGAGGCCGAGGCGCTGGGGTGGTTCCCGCCGGACGCGCTGCCCGAGCCGCTGGCCAGCGGGACCGCGCAACTCGTCGCGCCGGCCCTCGCGGCCCTCAGACGTAGCCCTCTTCGCCTCGCTCCTTGAGGTCGTCGACCAGGGCCTTGACGTCCTGGGCCCGGTCGCGGGGGCAGACCAGCACCGCGTCCGGAGTGTCCACCACGATCAGGTCCCGCAGACCGAGCACCGCCACCAACCGGCCGGACTGCGGCACGACCACCAGGTTGGCGCTGTCCCGCAGCAGCACACCCGGCTTGGCATCGGTGCCCAGCACCACGTTGCCCGCCTCGTCGGCCGGCAGCACGTCGCCGAGGGTGTGGAAGTCTCCGACGTCGTTCCAGCCGAAATCGCCCGGCACGGTGGCCACCCGACCCGCGGTGGCAGCGCCCTCCATGACTGCGTAGTCGACGGAGATCTTCGGCAGGGTCGGCCAGATCGCCCCGAGCACCTCGTCCTGCTCGGGGGTGCCCCACGCGGCGGCGATGGCGGTGACACCGGCGTGCAGGGCCGGCTGCTGGCGGGCCAGTTCGGCGAGGAACACGTCCACCCGCCACACGAACATGCTCGCGTTCCACAGGTGTCGTCCGGAACGGACGTACGCCTCGGCGACCTCGGCGGCCGGCTTCTCCTTGAACTCGGC
Organism: Micromonospora sp. WMMD710; assembly: GCF_029626045.1. Lineage (NCBI taxonomy): Bacteria > Bacillati > Actinomycetota > Actinomycetes > Micromonosporales > Micromonosporaceae > Micromonospora > Micromonospora sp. WMMD710. The sequence goes on from NZ_JARUBD010000001.1 coordinate 4,096,258, forward strand.
CACCGGCCGCCACGGCGTGCCGCCGGTCTCCTCGCCGGTCTCCAGGTAGCCGTAGCCGGTCTCCGGTCGGGTCGGGGTGATCCCGACCGTCATCAACATGCCCCGCTCGGCGCCGCGGGCGGCTTCCCGAACCGTGCGCACCCAGCTCTCCGGGTCACCGATCAGGTGGTCGGCGGCGAAGCTACCCATCACCGCCTCCGGCTCCCGCAGCGCGATCACCGCCGCGGCCAGCGCGATCGCCGCGCAGGAGTCCCGGGGGGACGGCTCGACGAGGATGTTCTCCTCGGGCAGACCGGTCAGCTGCCGGGCCACTGCCGCGACGTGCGCGGCGCCGGTGACCACAAGGGTCCGCTCGACGGTGGTCAACGGCGCGAGCCGGGCCACCGTCGCCTGGAGCAGCGAGGCGTTGGTGCCGGTCAGCGGGTGGAGGAACTTGGGGTGGCCGGCGCGGGACAACGGCCACAACCTCGTGCCGCTGCCACCTGCCGGGATGACCGCATAGAGCATCCGCACATCATGCCCGACAGAGTTCCGCCCGGTGGTCGGGTCGCCCCCGGAGCCCCCGACGGTCACGACCGGGCGCGGCTCCACGCGGCGATGTGCACCTCCGCGCTGGACTCCCAGGTGAACTCCTTGGCCCGGTCGAAACCGGCCTTCGCCAGCGACAACCGGCGCTGCTCGTCGTCCAGCAGGGCCGCCAGGTCGGTGCCGATCTGCTCCGCGTCCTCCGAGGTGTACGCCACCGCGTCGCCGCCCACCTCGGGCAGCGACAGCCGGGGCGTGGTGAGTACCGGGGCGGCACATGCCATCGCCTCGAGGATCGGCAGGCCGAACCCCTCCCCGTACGACGGGTAGGCGGCGACCAGCGCGCCACCGAGGAAGCCGGGCAGGTCGGCGTAGCGCAGGTAGCCGGGGCGCAGCAGGCGCAGGTGCGACGGGACCTCGGCCACCGCCCGGTCGATGTCGTCGTCGTGCCCCTGGCCACCGGCGATCACCAGTGCCGGCGGGTCGGCCCGGTCGGCCACCGCGCGGGCCCAACCACGGATCAGGTTGGGGACGTTCTTGCGGGGCTCCTTGGCACCGAGGAAGGCGACGTAGCTGCTGTTGCCCAACCCCAGCCGGGCGCGAACCCGGGCTTTCTCCTCCTCGCTGGGCGCGTGGAAGGCGGAGTGGTCGACACCGTGGTAGGCCACGTCGATGCGGGTCGGGTCGGCGTCGAGCAGCCGGATCAGCTCGTCCCGGGTGGCCTTGCTGGGCACGATCACCCGGTCCGCTCGACGCAGCGAGGTCTTGATGGCACTGCGGAAGAACGTCCGGCGCGACTTGTCGTAGTGCTCCGGCTCGGTGAAGAACGTCGCGTCGTGCACGGTGACCGTAACCGGGCAACCGGCCCGCAGCGGGCAGGTGTAGAAGGGCGAGTGCAGCACGTGCGCGCCCACCTGCTGGGCGAGCAGCGGCAGGCCGGTCTGCTCCCAGGCGAGCCGCGCCGGACGGTGCGCCACGGCGGCCGGCGCCGGGATGATCTCCGCGCCGGGCAGCATCCGGGTGTACCGCTCCAGGTCGGTGCGGAGGCTGACCACGGCCAACTCCACCCCCGACCCGCACACCTTGCCGAGGGCACCGAGCAGACCGTCGACGTATCGACCGACACCACCACGGTCGGCGGGGACACTCGTGGCGTCGATGAGCACGCGGGGCGGGCGACCGGCGGTCACGGGGCGACTCCTTGCACTGGCGGGTCTGTGGGGAACAACACTCCGGGGGTAAAGCCTACGCCGGAGTACGGGGCCGACGCTGACTGCGACCCGACCGTACGCCGACTTGTCATCGTCTTCGAGTACGGCCCACAGGGGCGTATCGTTCGCGCCGATGGCCGACAACATTGCCCGGGTTTTCGCCGACGCGATCGCGAGTGACCCGACCCGACCGCTGCTGACCTGGTACGACGACGCCAGCGGCGACCGCACCGAACTGTCCGGCGCCACGCTGGCGAACTGGGTGGCGAAGACCGCCAATCTCCTCGTCGACGAGGTCGGCCTCGCGCCGGGCACACCGGCCGGCGTGCTGCTGCCGCCGCACTGGCAGACCGCGGCGGTGCTGCTGGGGTGTTGGTCGGCCACGTTGAGCGTCACCGACACGCCGGGCGAGGTGGAGGTGCTGTTCGCCGCCGTCGACCGGTTCGACGAGGCGCAGTCCTGGTCGGCCGACGAGCGGTACGCCCTGGGGCTGGCCCCGCTCGCCGCTCCGCTACGCCAGGTGCCGCCCGGGTTCGCCGACTACGTGGTCGAGGTACGCCGGCACGGCGACCACTTCACCCCGCAGGCCGGGCCCGGTCCCGCCGACGCGCGCCTGCTGGCCCGCGCGGAGGCTCGCGCCGCGGAGCTGGGCATCGAGCCCGGCGCTCGTGTGCTCGTCGACGCCGACCGCTACCCCGATCCGGTGGATTGGCTGCTGGCCCCGCTCACCCGGGCCGCCACCGTCGTCCTCTGCGCGAACCTCGACCAGAATCGCCTGGCCAGCCGCCAGGCCACGGAAAAAGTCACCCACACCCTCCCGTAGCCCCACTCCGGTGCCCGGTTGGGCGTCCGGCGCCGTCGAGGGCCGGTGGGTGTGTCCGCGCCCTTTGCACTGCTTCAAGGGACGCACCACCAACGGGCCCACCTGTTGCGCCCGTTGAAGCAGAGCAGAGGGTGGTGCCGGCACCTGGCCGGGACCTCGCCGAGCCTGGGCCCGCGAGCGAGCGAGTGGGCGAGTGGGCCGCCGGCAGGATCTGTCAGGCGGGCGTGTTGTCGGTGGTCCGGCGTTGGGCGAAGGCGGCGAAGGACGCCAGGGACTCGGGGTTGGCCAGGGCACCCTTGGCGGCGGCCCGATCGACCGGGACGCCGGTCAGGATCTTCTTGACCGGGACCTCCAGCTTCTTCGCCGACAGGGTGCGCGGCACCGCACGAACCTGGTGGATCTCGTCGGGGACGTGCCGGGGCGACAGCGCGGTCCGCAACTCCCGGCAGATCTTCGCGCGCAGCGGGTCGTCCAGCTCCAGGCCGTCGGCCAGCACCACGAAGAGCAACAGCTCGCCGGCGCCGCCCTCGTCGTCCTCCAGATGCACGACGACCGAGTCGACGACCTCGTCCAGCCCCTCGACCACCGAGTAGAACTCCGCGGTGCCCAACCGCACCCCGCCCCGGTTGAGGGTGGCGTCGGAGCGCCCGGTGATCACGCAACCGCCCCGGGAGTTGATGGTGATCCAGTCGCCGTGCCGCCAGACGCCCGGATAGACGTCGAAGTAGGCCTCGCGGTAGCGCCTGCCGTCCGGGTCGTTCCAGAAGCCCACCGGCATGCTCGGCATCGGCTCGGTGATCACCAGCTCGCCCAGCTCGCCGATGACCGGCGTGCCGTCGGCGGACCGGGCCTCCACCTTCGCGCCCAACGCCCGACAGGCGATCTCACCGGCGTACACGGGCAGCAGCGGCACCCCACCGACGAAACCGGTGCACACGTCGGTGCCGCCGGAGAGCGACTGGAGCTGCACGCGGTCGCTGACGGTCTCGTACACCCATCGGAAGCCCTCGGCGGGCAGCGGCGCGCCGGTGGAACCGACACCGCGCAGCGCGGACAGGTCGGCGATGTCCCGGGGCACCAGCCCGGCCTTGCGGCAGGCCAGCAGGTACGGCGCCGAGGTGCCGAAGTACGTCGTCCCGGTCTCCGCCGCCAGGCGCCACAACCCACCCAGGTCAGGGTGGCCCGGGTTGCCGTCGAAGAGCACGATGGCCGCGCCGACCGCCGGGCCGGACACCAGGAAGTTCCACATCATCCAGCCGGTGGTGGTGAACCAGAAGAACCGGTCGGACGGGCCCAGGTCGTGGTGCAGGGCGAGCATCTTCAGGTGTTCCAGCAGGATGCCGCCGTGGCCGTGCACGATCGGCTTGGGCAGCCCGGTGGTGCCCGAGGAGTACAGCACGTACAGCGGGTGGTCGAACGGCACCGGCGTGAACGTCAACGGCTCGTCGGTCGGCGCGGCCAGCTCGGCCCAGTCGAGTACGCCCTCCGGCGCGGCCCCGGGGTCGAGGTAGGCGATGCTGACGGTGTGCCGCAGCGACGGCAGGGCGGCCCGGATCGCGGCGACCTCGGCCCGGCGGTCCACCGGCTTGTCGCCGTACCGGTAGCCGTCCACGGCGACCAGCACGGTCGGCTCGATCTGCTGCCACCGGTCGGTGACACTGCGGGTGCCGAACTCCGGCGCGCAGGACGAGAAGATCGCTCCCAGGCTGGCCGTGGCGAGCAGCAGCACGTACGTCTCGGGAATGTTCGGGGCGTACGCCGCGACCCGGTCCCCGGCGGTGACGCCGAGCCGGCGCAGCCCGGCCGACACCCGGCGGACCTGCTCACGCAGTTCGGCGGCGGTCAGAGTGACCGGTGCCCGGGTCTGACCGTGCGCGATCACCACCGGGTCGTCGGCGGCGCGACCCGGCATCCGCAGCACATTCTCGGCGTAGTTGAGCGTGGCGCCGGGGAACCAGCGGGCCCCGGGCATGCCCCGCTCGGCGAGGGTGGCGGTCGGCGGGGTGTGCGCGATCACCTCGAAGTGGTCCCAGATCGAGCGCCAGAACCCGTCCAGGTCGGTGACCGACCAGTGCCACAGCGCGTCGTAGTCCGCGAAGTCCAGCCCGCGGTGCTCGCGCAGCCAGCGCAGGTAGTCGCCGATCCGGGACCGCTCCAGTACGTCCGCCGGCGGCGCCCACAGCATGTCACCCACTGGTCCACCCTCCCCTGGCCCGGCACGACACTGTGAATGGGCCGTGGCGCCATCTTGCCCTACCTCGAAGCGCCATTCTGCGCACCGGGTGCACCGACCGACGCGTGCCCGGCCCACACTCCACCCGGCCAACCCATGTGGTTCAGCCGGCGCGGTGGGCCTGGATGGCCCGGCGGCGGGCCAGCCGGTGCTCGCGGCGGATCTCCGCCTCCCGGTACCGCCGCTCGTCCTCCGGCGTCTCCGGCAGCACCGGGCGGACGACCCGTGGCGCGCCGCCGACGTCCACGCCGACGAAGACCAGGTACGCGGTGGCCACCCGCACCGGCGCGTCCTCCGCCGAGTCCCACCGCTCGGCAACCACCCGTACGCCCACCTCCATCGAGGTCTGCCCGGTCCAGTTCACCTGTGCGTGCGCGTGCACCAGGTCACCGACCCGGACCGCCTCGGAGAAGACGATCTCGTCGATCGCCGCGGTGACCGCCGTACCTCCGCTGTGGCGGGCCGCCGCCGCGCCCGCCACGTCGTCGACGAACTTCATCAGGACCCCGCCGTGCACGGTGCCGTAGAGGTTCACGTCGACGGCGGTCATGATCTTGCTGAGGGTGACGCGGGAGTACGACGTCGGCTTGCCGGTCGGAGCGGCGGAGAGGTGCTCGGTCATGCCGGAAACGGTACGGTGCGCGGATGCGACATCTCTGGAGCTTCCTCGCCGGGCTGGTGGTGGCGCCCATCACCTGGGTGCTGGTCACACTCGGGCAGGACGGGTCGAGCCGGACGGTCGACCGCTGGGTGGAGATCGGCACGTTCAACACCGCCAACCTGATCGAGCCGGCCGTCTACCTCGGTGTTGGCGGTGTTCTGCTGGGTCTGCTCGGCACGCTGCGCTTCTCGCCGCTGGGTCCACTGGTCGCCGGGCTGCTGCTGGTCACCCCGTATGTCGGGATGTTCGTCGCGCCGTTCGAGGTGCGCGACGCGGTCCCGCAGGGATGGAAGGTGTTGGGTGACCCGCTGCCGCTGCGGCTGCCGGTGGAGAACGGCACGCTCTTCCTGCTCGGCATGCTGCTGCTGATGGCGACGTTCAGCGGGCAGCGCTGGCGGCGGTGGCCACAGCCGGTAGCCGTTCCCGCTGAGACGCCGGTCCCGGCGCCCTCGGACGGCCCCCGCGGCGACAACTTCACCCTGACCGACTGGCCGCCCGCCGAGCCTGCCGAGCGGGACACCGCTCCGCTCACCCTGGGTTACCCGGCCGACCCGACGCCGACCGAGCCGCTGCCGCGCCGGGTGGGCGGCGAGTCGCCCTGGTCAGCGCCACCGCGCGGGCAGTCGCGGCCCGAGGACACCACCGAGATCCGCTGATCGTCGGGCGGGCCGGGGAACCGGCCCGCCCCTACGCGGCGTCATCAAGGGCTCGTGGTGTCGGATGATGGAGCGCGTGGTCCGTCGCTACGAGTTGTCCGACGTCGAGCAGGAAGCGCTGTCCAGGTACCTGCCGTCGGCGAAGAGGGCATGGTTGTGCATCTTCGAGGTCACGGCCTAGAGGACAAGGCTCACCTGGCGATACGCGTGATCTGATTCCGTGGCCGTCACAGTAGCCGTTAGTAGACGCATCCCCTGCTCGTAGAGGATGTAGTCCCGCTTGGCGCCCCTGACAGTCGTGACGGTATTCGCAAAAGCGTTGATGTACCTGTCTCGCGTGAGGGCCTCATTCAGCACGTCCTCGATGGGTTCGTGGTTGAGGTCGACGGCGACCACCGCCGGGCCGATCTCCTTGAGAGTCAGCATGTCCTGTGTGAGCATGTGCCATACCTCAGCAAAACCTGGGTCGGTGGCACGTGCGCCAAAGTATCGCAACGGAAAGCAGTGGCCGTTGATCAGGCCCATCTGACGGCCGCCCAGGTCTACCTGCGTGATCATATATCCCTTGTCCGCCAGCAACCATGGCTCCCCGTCAGGGCCGGTGCCAGTCAAACCGGGATTGGGGAACTGCCTGTACACCCCGTTGCCGAGCGGAAATCGGGAGAGGACCGCCAGCGTAAGGCTGGCATCTTCGGCTAGGTGCGAGGCGCTGGTCGGGAACGACAGCACGTGCGGATACCCCGCTTGGCGCGCCAGGTAGTGCGGCTGACTCTCGAAACGCCCGTGGTAGTCGTGAGCCTCCTGAAGGCAGACCACATCGGGGCCATGCCGCCGCAGTACCGATGCATAGTAGTCCGGCGAGGGGATTGCGCCATGCTGATGGGATGCGCCGAGAATCCCGCCCCCCATGTTCCAGGTCGCGAGCTTTATGAGGGATACGGGTTTCACGGCTTCGCCCATTCGTGTAGAGGAGGTGAGACCTGCTCCATGCCCCGATCTCGAATTGCTGGCCATCCGCTTTTCGACCTCTTCGACACTGGACACGTGCAGCGTGATTGCGGCCTGCATTCGAATCGTCAAAATGCGAGATCACACCAAGGGGGGATCCGCGTCGGAATGCAGGACCGTCACGAAGTTCTGCGAAATCACAAATATTCAGGATGCTATCCCGGGGGCCGTCGAGCGTCAAGAATGGAGATCACATCCACCTACGTCGCGGTGTCGCTACCCGCCGAGCAGGCCAAACCCGCCAAGTTGCGCGACCGCACCGGCTGCAGATAGCACACCCGGAGCCGCCCACATCCCAGCCGGGACGTCACGTTCCGTAAGGACCTCCACAAGCCGCGGGCAGGCATCGGACCCGCCGTCCTTACTGCCCTGCCCAACACTTCAAGCCGCTGCCCCGCACGAACGACGAGGCCAACCACCGCCCAGGCCAACCGTGCCACACGACATCATCGCCACCGTGACCAGCGCTTATCCCATTACGCATTGACCCTGGCGAGGTTCGCAGTGGGCGTTGTAGGATCGACAAGCGGGTCAGATACGACGTTTGGGAGTGTTGCCGGCTGTGGGTTCGTCAAGCCCTATGCCAGCAGGCTTCGATACCAGGTTTGTCCTGCCGGGTCAATGAAGCCTGCCGATCGACACCCACGTCACACTGAGTAAACGGTGACAGTTGAGGCGATGGAAAGGCTTCCGGGCCAACACAGTTAAAAATGGCGTGTAAACAAAAACGGGGAAGTGCTGTTCATGCCTAAGCAAACTGAATCCGACGTAGAAGTGATCGTGACCTGGCGGGGAAACTATCGCAACCCTAACGGAGTAAATCCCAAGGCGGGTCGCGTTAACCTGAAAGCCGACGATCGTCTGGAATTTGGCATATCAAGCCGCACCGGGGAATTCCAACTCAATGTTGCACCAGGTTTCGGGGCGTTCGAGGTTTCAGACAGCCATCTCCTCCTCTCGAATTTCACCGCGTGCTCGACTTTTGTCATCGAGAACCTGGAGGGGGGTGCGGAGCTGATCAAAGCCCGTCCCCGGCGATTGGGCATGGTAATTCCATTTGAAATGTCTCGAATTCTAATTCCATCAGACTCAGGAATTACCGAACTTACTGTTTTTGCTCCGCCGCCGACCATGCTTACACCTGAGCGGGCCGCTACAGCGGTCGAATCGAACATGTTCAAGCTGGACACGACAAGCAAGTACTTCGCTGTGCTCGCTGCGCTCTGTGAGCCTCGATTGCGCGGTTCATCCATGGCGGCAGTGCCCTCCGTGCACGAGGTGGTCGAGAGGCTGAGGTGCACTGACCAGTTCAGAGAAGCAAACCGCAGCAGCATCAACTATCACGTCGAATATCTCGCCGATCAGAAGCTACCGATCAGCCGTTGGGCCAAGTATGTGGACGGAGGCCGTATGCACTCCAAGCGTGAAGCATTGGTCGCATTCGCCCTCAGGTTCGACCTGGTCCGCGAGGAACACCTTTCCCTGCTTCCTGGCGTCGTTCGTGATGAACCGCTGACGGAGTCGGCGGAAAATTTCGCGTTCTGCGACTGAGACACGAAGGAACGGGGCCCAGTGCTGGGCACACCTGTGCGGAGGGGCCATGCCGCCGCAGCATCTCGCTCACCCCGCTGGGTGTGTAGTTGGCGTGCCACGTCCGTGTGATCAGCACGCCGATCCGTGCCAGCTTCCAGCACTGGTCCCCCTCGTTCCACCCCCGGTTGTGGGAGGTGAGGTGTCGCGACAGAGTGGCGGAACGATCCCTGCTCCAGTCACGTGCCGGTGTTCCGGGACCGGCTGCACGAGGAGCGCGCTCCAGCGCCTGGGCCCGACACGGCGCCGGTATACCTGAGCTGTGGAGACGGGCCACGGTTAACGCATCGGCTCTGTATACCCCGCAAAGGGAATCGAGCCCTCAGGGCACGTCGGCGATCGCAGGTGGGTCATCGAGCGGACCACGACCTAGCTCACCGGGTACTGCCGGTCAACCACCTGCGAACGCCATACCCGCACACCAACTTGACCCTTCTTGGCCTCACCTCAGCCCATCTGCCGTCACGTCATCTGAACGGCTGGAGTTCCAGGAGGGCCTCAATAGTATTGTCGTCGCAGGTCTCCCAGAAGCCGCCCACAACATCTTCGAGGTGGTCCATCGAGTCCGCCTCGAACAGGGTTTTCTGGTAGGTCGAGATGTCATAATCGACGTCGGCCAGGCTCTTCAGATCCAACGGACGGATGTCAGCGCCGCGAAAGTGGTTCAGCTCTCCGTACGAGGAAACGATCGTAGCACCGTATGCCTTGGTCGTTCCCTGCTGTCGGATCAGTCCGCACTCAAGAGTAAACCAGAACACCTTGGCAATGAACTGCAGCGCCGCCTCACTTTCGACTCGCGCGGCCGCCTCTCCAGCCAGGCGGTATAGACGGGCGAACCGCTTATCCCCCAGAACATTTCCGTGCCCGACAACATCGTGCAACATATCCGGGTCGGCAGTGTAGAAGGGCGTGCTAGGGTGCCTCAGGTATTGTGTGGAGTGGAAGACCGAACCTGCCAGGCCGTTGCAGAAATCTCGAAAAGGAACGAGCGCGGGTGCCGACCTGAACCGAAAGCCGGAAAGCGAATCGATACGTCTGCTGATGTCTCGCAGCTGCGGAATCCGTTCCCGTGGAACTGCGAGACCTTCCGCGGCTTCAAGGTACTCGTTCGAAGCGTCCGTGCGGTGGCGCGCGGCGAGTTTTTCGCACACCAGACGCCAGACCTCGTGCTCCTCCTCCGTGTACTTGATCGTGGGGATCGGATCATCCGGACCACAGCGATCCGCCAAGGTCGCTATTTCGGCACGTCGCGCGACATAGTACGGGTCGGAGGTCTCTATTGATTGTTCCTGCACGTACTTCTCAGCTCCTTAACACGGTTTATTCGAGCTCAAATATGAATCCGTTAGTCAACCCCTGCACCCGGTGCGTCTTCACCAGCCGCCAGCCGGCCTCGGGAAAGACGCCTTCCCAATCCTCCATCGTCGGCAGATAGACGCCCATGAGGTCGTGTCCGACTTCGAAGCCCAGGTTGAACATCGGGAATCGGTGGTCGGGCAGATCGGTCAACCGAGCGGTGTCCGCCAGTAGGAATCGGCGCGCGTTCGGAAATACCTCACGAAGTTTCCGGAAGGAGGAGATGCACTCCTCGCGCGGCCAGAAGTCGTGCGCCATCATGAAGCTGGTAACGAGATCGACGTCGACGAGTTCGGGACGAGGCTCGAGCGCGCGAGCATCTGCGATGCCGAACGAGATGCGATCGCCGAGCCCGGCCTCCACGGTGGAGGCCTCGGCGGCCTCCAGCGAACGGGCGGCGATGTCGAGCCCGATGCCCTGGACTCCGGCATGGCGTCGGGCGATCTGCCGCAGTCGTTCACCGCTGCCGCAACCGAGATCGGCAACCTTGGTGAAGGGGAAATCCAGACTCTCCATCACCGACCAGAAGAGAGGATCAAAGACCTCCGCATTGATTTCGCGGCAGGCATAACTGATCGCCGGCGCGTCTCGGGTGTAGAAGTCGCCGACGCGGTTGGCATTCTTCATGACCGTGGGCATCGCCGTAAACAAAGGCGCGCTACCGCGGCTGAGCCAATGAAAGAATGACTTAGTCTGGAACACTTCGTCAAACAATGAGCCAGGGAGGATGGTGTCGCCATCACGCTCGACGACGCCGACGCTGGCCAGCGCGGTGAACATGCCCCTCACCGACTGGACATGCAGGTCATGCTGCTCGGAGAAGTCGCGCGTATCGAGCTTGCCCTTCTCGCTCAGCTCATCGAGTGCGCCGATCTCCCATCCTGCGGCGATTGCCCAGGACGCGACTGCCGAGTTGAAGATGTCAGCCGCAGACTGCGAGGCGGCTCTGCGGTCTGCTTCCAGTTCAAGAGGATTCATTGTACGGCCTTCCCGTCACGCGATTAGAGAGAGTTTTGCCCGTCGCCTGGGTCCAGCGTTGTCTAGACCGGGCGGCGATCCAGAGAGGCGGGGAGGTTAGAAATGTGGCTCTTTTCCAGAAATCTAACGTGCCGTTCGTTTGCTTCGTCCCACGCCGGCGAGACAGTGAGAACCATCTCCATGGTTCCGAGATAGTAGATACGCGTTTTCGGTGGAATGACGACCAGATCCATGGCGCCCACATCCAGGGCTTCGTCGTTGAGATAGAAGGTGCCAGAGCCGCTGATGATGTAGAGCGTGTACGTGCTCTTCAGGTTGTAGAACTCTTCAAAGTGACCTTCCGCGACACGGACATGGGCGACAGTCACCGAAGAATCGGCCAGTCCGTATACGCTCAGGTCGACGCCGTGCTTGCTGAAGCGTGCGGCTGCCTCAGTTGTGTATTTGTATTGAGTCACGGCTTTGTGCTCCCGGCCTGGGGTCACAGCCAGCGGAGGAGCTGGGTCAGCTCCGCGCGCAGCTGTTGGACGGAGGGCCGCGCGACGTAGACTTGTCCGACTCCGCCCTTCTCGCTTACCGGGGTCGTGCGATAAACATTCGTCGAGTCCCGCACAGTGGGCCCTTGCAGGACGAGTGTGGCCGTCGGCCCGTCGTGCGAACGTGCGATGCTGTGGAGGACCCTGTGGTCAAGGTGGTAAATCGTGCCCGCCGGGACGATGGATTCGCACATCTGGGCCAACTGCCCGGTTCCCATGGGTTCCAGCGAGAAGAACTGGTCCGCCCGAACCGGGGTGTACTTGTAGTGGTGGTACTCCTCGCCGGGGGCGATCATGTACTCGCGGGCGTTGTACTCGCCGAGCAGCAGGGCGGTCGTGAAGTCCCAGCGATGCGAGTGGATGTCTTCCCTCGGCGGGCGATCCGACTCCGACTGTGGATGCCATACATGGAGGCGAAGCTTCCAGGCATTCTCGTCGCCGACCGCCAGGACAAGCTTGAGAAAGCTGTTGGCGTGATAATATGACCGCGCTGCGATCTCGGCGAGTTGACCGTCGTCCGATAGCGTCTGATCTATCAGATACCGCATCTCGTCGTGTTTGGCGAGGCTGCGGACCACTGCCCCGGCTCGCTCGGAGAGCTTGCCGTCGCCAAGGTGACCTGTCGTTTCCAGGTGGTCGCGCACCTCAGGCAGTAGCGTTCGCGCAAAGAGCTGTGCCATTAATCAGATCCTTCGTGCGATCGTCGGTTCCCATACGGGTTTGTCCAGTAACTGCCGCTCCCGGCCTGGCGGCTCCCCCGCGGCAGGCCGCAAAGGGAGCGCACTTAGATTTAGGCGAGCGGCGCGTCGGCCTCGCCCCAGCCGGGCTGGTGGGTAGCCGGACGACATCTCGGTCGGCAATTCTGAGTTTAACTTCACGGGCTATCACGGCCACGAGAAGGAGCCCAAAACTGGGTTTGCTCCGACGGGAGCTAGGTCGGATTGAACGTCTCCATGTGTGGCAGCCAATCTCTATCGCAGCTAGGTCATCTCCTGCCGGTTTGTGCGAGGCCCTGAGCGGGGGCATTTCATTGACTGTATGGAACTGCACACTAGCGACCCTTCGGCGGCAGGCGTACTGACATCAGTCAGGGCGATGGTGCTCCTCGTGGGGTGTGCGGGATCAGCGGCCGGGAGTGTGGGCGTTTACCTGGGCGTACTTCCACCGCTGAGACCGCTTCTCTAAACGGGAGGCGGCCCCGGACAGGGCAAATTGCATAGTCGGCAGCCGAGATGCTGACCAGGAACTTCGAGGCGATTCCGGCCTCTGTGGAGACGTCGGGAGCGCATGAGGCGGCGCCTATGATCATCGGGTTGCGGCGGTTCACGACCTGACGAGGACCCGATGTCACCTTCTCGCACACCCACACTCGTCGTAGCCGCACCCGCCTCCGTCGCTGACGCGACGCCAGTCACCGATGGGAAACACGACGGCCTAGCGCCGTCCTGACCCGGCTGGCTGGGTATCAGCACCCCTGCCGAGGTGAGCAGGCCGAGGCGGTACCGCAGGACGGGATCGGCGGTTTCAGCCTATGTCTGCCCCCAACCCGGGGAGGGCTTCATGCACGGCTCGGTAGGCTCATGGCAAAGGTATCGAGTAGTTCCGCCGGCGCATTGAGAAATTGTTGGTGTGGGCCGTTGAGGAGCACGAACTTCGTGTCCCCGCAGGCCGCCCACCCGCCCATGCTCCGATGATCGACCTCGATGTCCTCGCTCCATCCGATCGTAACGATCGGCGTCATCAGCCGCTGAGGATTCGGCATGACGTATCGTTTGTTGGTGGCGATGTCTTCTTCGAGAATGTCCAGGTAGACGTCGCTGAGCTCGGGGATCGGGGTGCCGCCCATCGCTATGGTCATCTTGTCCAGCTCGTCGTTCAACTCGGAGCGGTTCATCACGAGCCATCGCCCGGTCGGGCCGTCCTGCGGTGCGACCTGCGACGAAATGAACAGGGAGCTCGGCGTCGGCCATCCGCGCCGCTCGATCTCTGCAGATACCTCATACGCCGCGAGCGCTGAACCGCAGTGGCCGAAAAACCCATAGGGGACGTCGAGGTAGGGCTCGACGGCGTCCGCCAGCGCCGCCGCCATCTCCTGGTAGGTGGCGAAGATCGGCTCGTTGAACCGGTTCTCCCGGCCCGGCGGTTGCAGGCGGCAGAAGTCGATTCCCTGATAGGACTCCGGCCAATTCCGGTACATCATCGCCCCGCAGCCGGAGTAGGGGATGCAGAACAGGCGCGCCGACGCGTCGGCCAGCGGCACACGCGGCAACCACTTGTTCGGTTTCAGTCTCGCGTTGACATCGTTCATCGCAGGTCCTCCGAGATGGCGTCGGTCACGAGCCTCATGGCAAACGTGTCGAGGAAGTGCCCGCCCTCGATGACGTTCATGACGAACGGACCGGTGGTTTCCTTGCCCCACGGCTCGATTTGCTGCGGCGTGGATTCTTCGTCGTCCACGCCGGCGAAGGCTGTGATCGGGGTGTCGAGCAGCACGTCGGGTTGATACGTGTGCGTACTGAGCACGGTCAGGTCAGCGCGCAGGGTGGCCACGATTCCCGCCAACAGTTCGGGATCGTCGAGGAACTGGGCCGGTGTCCCTCCCAGCCTCTGCATGTACTGCACCAGGCCCTCGTCCGGGCCGTCCCAGCCGCGCACCTCGCGATCAAGGCTCGGCGCCGAGCTCGCCGAGACGTACAGCGCACGCAGCATCGGCAGCTCTCTCTCGCGCAGGGCATGTGCAAGCTGCCACCCGACCCGCGCACCCATGCTTGCCCCGAAGACGGCGACCGGCCGGTCCAACAGCGGCTCGACGGCATCGACGAGGCCGTCGACCAACTCGTCCATGGCGTGGAACGGCGGTTCGTCGATCCGGTTGGCACGGCCGGGCAGCTGCACCGCGATCGGATCGATCGACGGTGGCAGCAGCCGCGGCCACTCGCGGAACATCGCTGCGTTGCCGCCCGCGTGGTGTAGGCACAGCAGCGTGGTCGCCTCAGCTGCCGGGCTTTGAAATCGCTTGAACCAGCGATGTCCGTCGGACATGGAACCTCTTACCTTCCGGTCTTCCTCAGATACGGCGTGCCGTGATCGGCAGATGCTTGTAACCGGACACGAACGTCGAGCGCATCCGTACCGGAGTGCCAGCGAGCTCAAACCGGTGGTACGTGGTCAGCAGTTCTTCGAAAAGGATCTTCAGGGTGGTGCGGGCGAGCGAGTGGCCGACGCAGTAGTGCGGTCCCATCCCGAACGAGAGGTGCCGGTTCGGCTTGCGGCGCAGCTGGAACGTGTCGGGATCGGGAAACGCGTCCGGGTCTCGGTTCGCGGATCCGAACCAGACGACGAGCGGGTCGCCCTCCTGGACAACGGTCCCCCGCACCTCGACGTCCCTGGTGGCATGGCGCATGAAGTAGTTCACGGGCGCCGCGAGCCGCAGGGCTTCCTCGACCGCCGACCCGGTGACACTGATATCGGCGGCCCACTCGTCGAGCAGCCCGTCCCCGATGTGCTCGGACATGACGTAGTTGGGCGAGTGCGGCGTCGTCACCGACGCGCCGAGCAGCACGCTGTAGCAGTTGGACATGACCTCGCCGGGTGCCATCGGGCGACCGTCCACCTGGGTGGTCATCAAGATACTGATGAGGTCGTCTCCGAGCTTGCGCCTGCGCTCGCGGTAGACCTCTTGGAAGTAGGCGAACAGCTCCCGGTGTGCGTTGTCCACCGTCGCCACGGCATCGCCGCTGCCGGCGTCCAGATAGTCGGGATCGCTGCCCGCGATCGATGCGTTGAGCAGGTGGCACAGCCGCGGCCAGTCCTCCCGGGGCAGGTCCATCGCGACGCCGGCCACCGCCACGGGGAGCATGAGCATGGCCTGGGCGAAGTCGAACGAACCGCCGTCACCGAGCGGCGCGAACAGCTCGCGCACCAGACCCTGGATCGCCGCGTGCTGGGCCTCCAGCGACTTGGGCGTAAGCGCCCTCTGCAGTCTGGCGCGCATTCCGGTGTGTCGCGGAGGGTCGGTCACCGGAATCTGACGGCCGCCCGCGGGGTCCTGGCTACCCAGGGTGTCGAGCATCGTTCCGCGTTCAGACGTGAACGTCTCGTGGTCGCGCAGGACACGGTCAGCGTCGTCGTACTTGACCACGGACCAGAAGCCGCGCCGCTCGTCCACCTGCTGCCAGGTGAGCCGATCAAGGCCGCGCAAGTTGGCCCAGGTGGCGCGGTAGTCACCGTCGCTGAACAGCATTGGGTCGGCGGGACCAAACGCCGCCGTGTGACTCACCGGGCATCTGCCCACCAGGCGGGCAGGCGTCTCCTCCAGATCGGTCATCTTCGTCACGCCTTTCCGACCTCGGCCGCAGCGAGATCCAGCCTCTGCGAGACCTCTTCGGCCAAAGCCTCGATGGTGGGATTCAGGAACAGGGTGCGCGCGGACATGGCCACCGTGAATCGACTCTCCAGTGCGGCCAGCAGTTCGGCCGCGAGCAGTGAGTGCCCGCCCAGTTCGAAGAAGTCGTCGGTGATGCCGATCGGCTCGATCTCGAGGGCGTCACTCCAGATCTCCGCCAGCTTCCTCTGGAGATCGTTGGAGGGCTCGACGTATTCGTTCCAGACGTTGCGCGGCATCTTGGCCGCGGGCAGGGCCGAGCGATCGACCTTGCCATTCGGGTTCAGTGGGATGTCTGTGACGGGGAAGATCCCCCATGGGACGAGGTGCGCCGGCAGCTTCTTGTGCAGGTAGTCGCGCAACTCGTTGCCCAGAGTGCTCGCTTCGTCCGCCAGGAGCTCCCCGACGGCAACGGTGGCGATGAGCCGGGCGTCGCCCGCACCGTCGGTGTGAGCGAGCACCACAGCCCGCTGCACCTTCGGATGGGACATCAGTTCCATCTCCACCGTGCTCGGCTCGACGCGGTAGCCGCGGATCTTGAGCTGTCGGTCGGCACGGCCCAGGAAGTCGAGGTCGCCGGAGTCGTCGACGACCACGAGATCGCCGGTCCGGTACATTCGGGCGCCGGGACTGGAGGGGTCGATGTCGGCGACGAACTTCTCCGCGGTGGCCACCGGCCTGCGCAGGTAGCCCGTGGCGACTCCGGGGCCGCCGACCCAGAGCTCGCCGACCTCGCCCGGCTTCACCGGCCGGAGCGCGTCGTCGAGGATCATGGTCGTAGTGCCTTCAATGGCCCGCCCGATCGACACCCGGGGACCACTGGGTGGCGTTCGTGACGTCCAGCAGGTCGTGTACGTCGTGTTCTCCGTCGGGCCGTAGCCGTTGGTGAAGATGAGGTGCGGGTGTGCTTCCATGAGCTGCCGGACGTGCGACGGCGACAGGACGTCTCCGCCGGCGAGGAGGTGGCGGACCCCACCGAGGCCGTCGAGATGGTGGTCGACGATCTTGTGGAAGAGCCCGGTCGTGAGCCACAGAACGGTGATGCCCTCGTTCTGTACCGTGGCGATGAGCTCGCCGAAATCGGCGTGGCCGGTGCTGGCCAGCGCGAGCCGGTTGCCGCGGATCAGCGGGGTCCAGATCTCGAAGGTGGAGACGTCGAACCCGACGCGGGTGAGCTGGAGGAAGACGTCCTGGGGCTGGACATCGATCCAATCGGGCTTGTTGATCAGCCGGAAGACCGCGCGGTGCGGCACCACGACGCCCTTGGGCTCGCCCGTGGACCCCGAGGTGTAGCAGACGTACATGGGGGTGTCCGCCGTGATCGGCGTCTCGTCGGCCGGCTCCGGCGAGAACCGGTCGGCGGTCTCGTCGTCGACGCACAGGATCTGGCCGATCTCCGGGACCGCGTCCGCAGTCTCGCCGCTGACGACGGCGAACCGGGCGGCGGAGTCCGCCAAGATGCGACGCCGCAGGTCGGGCGATTCGGTCGGATCGAGATACAGGTACGCCCCGCCGGCCTTCAGGATGGCCAGCAGCGTTGTGATGAGCGGCAATGACCGGCCGAGAACGACAGCGACGACGGACCCGCCGCCGACGCCTGCCGAACGCAGTCGGGCGGCCAGCGACTCAGCCTGCGTGTCCAGTTCCTCGTAGGTCAACGCGGTCCCTGCGTGGTTGACAGCCACATTGTGGGGCGTACGCCTGGCCTGGTCGGCAACCATGTCGTGGATGAGCGCTACCGGGTCGTGCTCAGGCGCGGCGCCTCGGGCACTCGCTGGCCGGATGTCGGACCACGTTGATTCGATGAATGCGTGGCACTCTTCGCGAGAGCCGGTCTGCCGTGCTTCCCGCCAACCGGTCGGGTACTCCAGCTTCGACGGCCACAACGAGTACTGTTCCTCGTCATTGACCAGGACCACAAACGTGCCGTTGGGATTGTCAAATTCGTTCAAGTTGGGACACCTTCCTCTGTGAGTCCTGCCTGCGGCCAAATATGGTCAGCACACGGTATGCACCCACCCGAACTCATCTGGAATGCGTCCGTACTGAATGCCGATCAACGCTTCGCGGAGCCGCATGGTGACCGGTCCGGGGCGGCCGTCGCCGATCGTCCATCCGCCATTGGCGCCGCGCACCTGTCCAATTGGCGCGATGACTGCTGCGGTCCCGCAGGCGAAGACCTCGGTGATATTGCCGGTTTCACACTGTTTGCGCCACTGATCTACCGAAATGCGCCCCTCCTCGCAACCGAGGCCGAGTCTTTCGGCGAGCTGGAGCAGCGAGTTCCGCGTCACCCCCGGCAGTAGCGTTCCGGTCAACGCAGGTGTCATGAGCGTCTGAGAGTCACCGGCACCCTGGACGAAGCAGAGGTTCATCCCGCCCATCTCCTCGACCCACGTGTGCTCGACCGCGTCCAGCCAGACGACCTGGTCGCAGCCGTTCTTCACAGCGTTTCGCTGAGCCAGGAACGCCGCGGCGTAATTGCCGCCGGTCTTCGCGGCACCGGTTCCGCCGGGCGAGGCGCGGCTGTATTCCTCGGACAGCCAGACGGACAGCGCAGACGGCCCGGTGCGTCCGTTGAAGGGCCCGGATACCGGACTTGCGAAGACACAGAACAGATAGCTGTTGGACGGAAGCGTGAACCCCAGCGTCGGCTGGGTCGCGATCATCATCGGCCGCAGATACAGGCTGTTGCCCTCGCCGTCCGGCACCCATTCGCGGTCCTGCCGGACGAGCAGTTCAACGGCGCGGACAAACGTCTCCCGCGGGATCTCCGGCATCGCCATCCGACGGGCGGAAGCGTTGAAACGGGAGGCGTTGCGCTCCGGCCGGAAGAGGGCGATGGACCCACCTGCGTGGCGGTACGCCTTCATCCCCTCGAAGATCTCCTGCCCATAGTGGAAGACCGACGCCGACGGCAGCAGGGAGATGGGCTGAAAGGCCTCCACCCGTCCGTCGTGCCACCCGCGCTCCTCATCCCAGCGCAGAGTGATCATGTGATCGGTGAACACCTGACCGAACGCAGCGGTGTCGACCGCCGCTCGGCGCTCCGCCTCGGGCATCGGCTTCCGATTAGGCCTGATCTCGAAATCGACTATGGCTACTGCCCTCCTTCAGTAGTTCGGGTGAAAACGCTTCCTCCGACCCGAGAGCCGTCCAGGTCCGGCGTCGCGGATATAGCGCTGACCGCCGATGCGCCGGAATCGCGTTACCTGCTGCCCTGTTCCGCGGACCGCTCGCAAAGCGCGGCCGACCCAGGTTCGGCCTCGCGCGAGGACGCGAACTTGAACAGCAACTCACAGGCGCTGCCTATTCGAAGGTGGACCCTCGCGCGTCAACGGACTCTGGATCAGCAGTGCATGGCCACCCGCCAGAAGAAAGCCGGTGTCCTCGTCGTCGTCGGCGACTCAAGAACTCCACGAAATGCATGGAGTCAAGTCGAGTTGGAAGCTTCTCCACTGTCAGGCTGTGACGTGCCAGGCGTGAACACGAGGTCTCCCAGGTAAGGCGAAGGATGATGAGCAGGCATCCTTTAGGGATGGACGAAGGGAATCGTGGATCAGACTGAACGGTGCTCTAGCGGTCGGTCGCCATGAACTGAAGGGTGAGGCTATGCCACCGCCCGGACGCGTACGTACTGGCACTAGTCAGGGAGACTCCGTCGGAGGCCTTGTACCCGCAGCTCATTCGCCATGTCAGCACCTCAGGCCCAGCGAGTGCCTGGATCGTCCCTGACGCTGCCCCCGACTCCTGTTGTCTGTTAGGGCTTCAGGGGTTCGTGCACCGGTAATATGGGTCAGATTCTTCATGTGTCGGCAGAGCCGTTGTCACGGCCGAAAGGGGAATGCGTGGCAGGCAGACTCCCGTTGCTGAGCACACCTCGGCTTCGCGCTAACGGTGGAACGCTCCGGTCGACGAGTCGCCATAGACAGGCTCTTTCGTCTACCGACCTCTGCCTTGTCAGCCGTCGCTCTGAATCGGGTCCCACACTCGATCATGCTTCGAAATCCGACGCCGTCCTACGGTAACGCGTTGTCGCCCTTTTGGGCTGAGAGAAGGGTGGGGAAATGACTGTGGGCCGGGGTGAGGTCACGCGGGGTCCGACAGCGCTCGCTGAGATGGCCCGGCTGTCTGGGGAGTTCGCGGATAGGCACAATCTTGTTTATTGCGTGGCGTGGCTTGACGGGGCGTTGGACATCGGCGCCGTTCGTCAGGCGTGGCGTGGCGTCTGCCTGAGTCATGACGTGTTGCGTCGGGCGTACGTCTCGCCGGACGAAGCGTGCACGTACGACGACGTGTTGGGCGAGGTAGAGTTCTACACCGCTGATTCGGATATGGAGGCGCTTGAGACCGTACGCACGGTCACGACTCCGTTCGACCTCGCCGATGTGGGTTTGTCGCGCCTCGCGATCGTGCAGCGCGACGAGCGTAGGCACCTCCTCGCGATCGTGCTGGATCACATCATCGTCGATGAGAAGACGTGGAAGCGTTTCATGGCGGATTTCGGCGTGTTCTATGAGCGCGCCACTCGAGGGGCGAGCGTCCCCGACAAGGTCGAGAAGAACGCGTATCACGACTTCACGTTGCTTGAGCGCCGCGAGTTGTCCTCTGCCTGGGGTGCGCAGCGGAGAGCGTTCTGGCGCTCCCAGACCGAGCGGTTCGGCACGTTCCCCCCGCCCTTTCCGATCACCTTCGAATCGGAAGGCGAATCGAGGCTCACGGTGGTGACCCACGCCCTGCCGGCGGACACGAAAGCGAGAGTGTCCGACATCGCCAAGCGCGCCCGGGCGACATCGTTCGTGACGGTGGCCTCCGCTGTGCTGTCAGGTTTACAGCAGGTGAGTGGCGCCCCGACCGTGGGAGCCACCACCCCTTACCACGGGCGCGTGCTGCCGGGCACATCCGACATCGCTGGCCTGTTCGTCCAGATGGTGCCCCTGCACCTGGCTGCGGGGTCGCGCAGTCCACTGGAAACAGTTCGGGAGGTCTTCTCGCACACCCTTGACGTGTTCGAGTACATCCTCCCGCTCCGGTCCGCCGGCAGACTCTGGAACGAGGAACTGGTCTCCACCGACCGGGCAGCCGGGGTGAACGTGGTCCTCGACAAACGAACGGTGGACCTCGGAGAATCGCTTCTTCCCGGAACAACAGCCGAGATCGTCTACCTCTACGTGCCGGGCGAGGTGACCTGGCCGCGAACCATCCAATTCAGGTGGGAACTAGATGGAACAGACCCGCAGGCCGTCGTCTCATACAACGAAAACTATTTTCCGAGCGACATCGTCGAGTCGCTGATCCAGGCAGCCGACAAATTCCTGCTCTCCGCCGACAACTGACCCGATCGCCGTCGGGATCGCCGCTGGCGAAACCAACCGGTCCATCCCCCGGCGCAGACCGACGGGATCCTCGCGCGTCGCTGGGCCGGAAGGTCCGCGGTCCAGGGCTCAGGTGGTGATGCTGGTCAGGGCCGGTGGTCGGCGAGGCGGAGAATGCGGTAGCGGCTCAGGGTGACGAGCGGGGGCGCGGCTCCGAGAGACCGGCCTGGCCGGTCAGCGCGAGCATAGGCATCCGACCGAGCAACACCGAGAGGGCCAAGCCTCCGCAGCGGGCTTACTCACCTCGCATGGCGTGTCGTTGGCGTGGCACACACCTGTGCGCTCCGCGCCGACGTCCAGACTGGTCCACCTCGAAGCCGGTCGCCCCCAGACCCGCGTCCAGCGATGCCTAGATTGTCTCCCGCTGCGGCTCCGACAGGTGCTCAGGCGAAGGCGAACCGGCCGAGAGCCATGCCCCACCCTGCCGCGCCGCCACCGGCTCCGCCGGTGCTTCACCGAACGTCTGGTGACCCGCGAACCCCTCCGCGGCCCGTGACGGGGCTGTTCCCGCAGAACCCTCTCGGCAGGAGTGCGGCCTGAGCATCACGCACGGGAGACCCTGACTGGTGCCAGTACGTATGCGTCGGGGGGTGTCATAGCCTCACCCTTCAGTTCATGGTGACCAGCCGCCGATGGGTCGTTCCAGACCGCTCTACCATCCCCGCCATCCACCCTTAGAGGGTGCCTGCTCAGCATCCTTCGCCTTACCTGGGAGGCCTCGTGTTCACACCTGGCACGCCACAGCCTGGCAGTGGAGTACCGACCGACTCGGTCTGGCTCCAAGCATTTCGTGAGGTTCTTCCGTCCGAGGACATCAACGAGGACACCAATTTCTTCCAGGCGGGTGGCCACTCATTGCTGATCCCGAAGCTGTTGACTTGCTACGAATCGCGCTCGGGTTGGCGGCCGCCCGTGAGTCTCCTGTTCAAGTTCGCATCCCCGCGCGAGCTCGAGGCGGAGTCGGCCGCGCTTCGCGAGCGGACCGTGGAGCAGGGCAGCCGGTAGCGTGATTCCGGCGCATAGACGGCGACGCCCATTCCGGACCGCGGGTCTAACGGCTGTCGGATCGGGAAGAGCGTCTCACATCAACGGTTGGAAGACAGCAACAGCCGTAGTCAGGTCGAGCTCTTAGCATCGCTGGCCATGATCATGGGGATCCGTAGCTCAGATCGGCCTCGGGGAGCCAGCCGATGATCGCGTAGAGGCGATATGGGATCTGCTTGAGCCGGCGGCGGACGGGGCTTTGGACTGCTCCGATGCCGACGAGCAGGCCGTCCACGATGCCGAACTCAAGCAGGGGCAAGACTCGTCCATCTCGGGTGCCTACAGGGCAGGTGGAACACGTGCATTCAGGCGATGAGCTCGGGTGCCCTGCGGGTGGAAACGCTTCCCCGAACAGCAGGATCCGCCAACGCAAACCACATGCAGGCGCTGCGAGTCATGGCACTCAGATGTAGGCGGGGAACCTGCAAGGGCAGCGCCGGGAAATGAGTGAGCTTTCATTTATGGACGCTTGTGCAGTGCCGCAGGGTCAACGGCTAGACACACTTGGCCCGCCATCACCATTACTCATTCTGACATGCGAGGTACGATGCGGGTAGTCGAAGACGGAACGCTCAGCGCGGCTCCGCAACAACAGCACAGGCGTCAAATCCATGAACTTGCACGGCGACTCAGTGATAGTCACAACCGTAGTCGAGAGGCGTTGAGCCTGGTCCCGAGCGAGAACCGTCTCTCCCCTCTGGCACAGTTGCCCCTGCAGTTCGATTTCCACAACCGTTACTTCTTCAATGAAGACCACGACCCGGATTTCTGGCAATTCAGGGGCGGGGAAAGCATTTCAGACATCGAGACAGAGGTGGCGTACAGCAGCCTGAGGGCGCTGTCTGACGCGCCGTTCGTCAACCTCCGTCCGGTTTCCGGGCTCAGCGCGATGCTCATCGCAATTGCGGGCATGGGCGGCGACCCGGGCAGCACGGTCGTATGCATCGACCCCGCGAGCGGAGGTCACTACGCCACTGCGGCAGTGATCAAGCGTTTCGGGTTCGTTCCTGCCGCCATCTCCGTTGAGGCAGGTGCGGTGGACCTCGATGGCCTACGAAAAATCCTATCCTCACAAAACGTATCCCTGATTTTCCTCGACCTGGCTAACAGCCTGCATCTACTGGACGTCGCCGCGGTTGCCGCCTGCCTCGCTGAGCACAGCCCGCACACGTTGCTACACATCGACGCCAGCCACACCCTCGGGCTTATTCTCGGCGGTCAGGCGCCCAACCCCCTTGATCTTGGCGCCACCAGCTTCGGTGGCTCTACGCACAAGACGTTTCCCGGGCCGCACAAGGGCGTACTGTTCACCAGGCTGCCGCACGTGAGCCGGCTCATCAAGGACGCGCAGCGCGTCTTGGTAAGCAGTCACCATTTCGGCGCGACCCTGGCACTGGGTCTGGCCGCGCGCGAGTTCGAGCACTTTGGCCCGGCCTACGCTCGACAGGTCGTCGTCAATGCCAAGCGACTCGGCGCCGAGTTGGCGCAGCGAGGCTTTGATGTTGCCCGCCGCACGGACGGGTACACCGACAACCACATGGTCTGGGTTCACGTCGGGGATCACGCCGCAACCAACAAGCTCGCTGGAACCCTGGCCGAGGCTGGTATCCGGGTCAACGTCCAGACGGAGAATGAAATGCCGAACGTCTCCGGTTCCGTGTTTCGTCTGGGCACCAACGAGGTCACGTTCGAAGGCGCTTCCGAGACGTCCATGGCCCTAATTGCTGAGGCATTCGTGGCGGCCCGGGATGGCGCAGTCGATCGTGCTGCCATGAACCACTCACAGGCGCGGCAGGCGTTCGACAGTCCGTACTTCTACGCTGACGCGGGATGGCGACCCGCCGAGTCGTCCAAGCGGATCTGACTGCGACCCGGGCGTCACACCCAGGTGGTAACCAGGAACGGGGGCTTGCCGCCCTCTCAAGACACCGCCACGTTCTCAGCTGCCGATAGTGCCAACGACTCGACACCGGAGCCAAACACGCTCAACTCGAATGGAGTGTTTTTGTCGGGGTGTGCAACGGCCCGGAGCCGGACGTCCATCAGGTTGGCTTGCTCTGGCGGCCAGGTCGGATACGCGAAGAACACCAACGGTGGAGTCAGCCCGTCGTCATGCACAACACGTGTGAGCACGTCTTCGGAACCGTCGGTTCGCAGCGCGACTCGAGGTACTGGACGGAACCCCATCGACAGCTTGTATGCTGCTAGGCCAGCCTTGGCGATGTGCCCATACAGGTTGGGCTCCCACCCCGCGCTGGCTAGTGGCAACCCGTGTGCTCGGGTGACATTCATCAAGGCAAGATGAAGTACCCGGGAGAGGCTGTGGCTGCCTCGCAGGCCGTTCCGTTCGCCGTACAGCCCGGCCGTGTAGACACCGCGGCGGTGGTCGTTGAGCGTAACCATGCCGGCGCACATGTTTCCGTCGGGGTCTCGGATCACCAGCATCTCCACGTCCGGCCCGATGCCCACCACCTCTTCCGGCGAGTTCACTATGGGGGCCGCGAAGGCCATGCCGGCCAGGGACGCTCGGTACAGTGGCAGCCATTCTTCGGCCAGCGCATGCGTGATCTTCTCGACGTGCTCGAGCGTCATCGCGGAGGCCCGGAGATCCCTGAGTCCCTTTCGCACGGCGTACCGCGCTTTATGCCCTAGCCCTCCGACGTATTCCTCTTCGGATCCCTTTGGATCCGCGAGCCAGACGACATTGGTAGGTCGGAAGCGGAATCCCTCGGTCAGCCACTCGCTGCCGGATGCCGGCGGCGGCGCCACGTTGACGACGTGCAGGTCTTTGCGGAACCTGAGTGCCTTCCACGCCGAGTGGTCGTTCTCTGCAAGGGTAGCGGTGACCAGTCCCTCATGATGCTGCGGCACCCGTAGTCCTCCGGTATCTCATCGAATACATCAGGCCTCTTTTGCCGCCGTCCGTTGGCCGCCGAGTGCATACGCGATCGCCAGAGCCGCGCCGACCATCAGCACACCCCCGATGATCAGGGTTGTGCGAAGGCTCAGTTCAGCGCTGACAGGACCCACCAACACCTGTCCCAGCGGTACGCCCACAAAGGATCCGAGGGCGTCGTACGAGTACACTCGCCCTAGCTTGTCCGGTTCGATCCTGTCCTGGAGGGTCGTCTCCCAGACGGTTCCGAAGATCTCCATTGACAGGCCTCCGACGAACGCGGCCAGTAGCAACACCGCGAATATCGGATAGACGCCGAGAGTGAGCGGCAGCGCGGCACCGAGGGGAAGCGCCAGGAGGCCAAGGCGCAGCGAGATTCGCCGGCCGCTTCTCATGATCAGAGCGGCCGCTACTGTCAAGCCGAAGACTTGGGCGCCGAGCACGAGGCCCCAGAGGTGACTGCCGAAGGTTTCCTCGGCAATGATTGGCCCCAGCACCGGGATGGTGCCGGAGTAGCACAGGTTCATCAACGTTGAGCCGACGATGGCCTGCCACAACCACTTTTGCTCCGAGAAGGCTACCCAGCCCCCGCGGACCTGGCTCATCAGCGATTCCTTCTTGGACGCGGTGCTGGCTGCGACCCGAACCCTTGAGAACAGGACTCCGGCGACGGCAAAACAGAACGCGTCGAAGGCGATCAGCCAGCCAGGGGCGGCTACGAGCAGGAATAGCGCGGCGAGTGCCCCGGATGTCACGGCGCACAGATTCAGGGTCAGTCGCATGGCCGCGTTGGCCTGGGGGCGCAATTCGGACGGGACGGTCTGCGGCAGTAGCGCCGACGAGGCCGGGGACGCGAACGCCGCACAGATCCCGTTCAGCAGGGCCAGTAGGGTCAGCGGGGCCAGGGAGTTGCCACCGGATAAGACGTACCACGCCACCAACGCTTGTGTGACCGCGCTGGCTCCACTCGACCCCTCGAGGACCAACCTCCGCGGGAACCGGTCGGCGAGGATTCCTCCGGCCAGAACAAAGAGCAGGTTGCCGGCGGACCTCGCGCCGACAACGATGCCTATCGTGCCGGCACTCCCGCCGGCATCGATGATGGCGAGTGCGAGTCCGATGGGCGCAACGGTGTTGCCCAAGATCGACATCGTGCGGCCCGCGAGGAGCCATCGGAAGGCGGCGGGAAGCTCGGCGAAGAGCCGAAGTCCTGGGCGTAGACGACGCCGGCGCCCGGGCTTCCCGCGCCCCGACCCACTGGGCGGCAGCCTGGAGGGCGCGGTCGTGGGCGCCGATGAGGGACTGGTAGGTAACGTCAAGCGCCTTCTCCGTCTAGGTGCCCATCAATGACCCACAACGCCACTCCTATGCCGGTCATCGAATTCCCTCCGATGCAAATAAGGCTCGCTCAGAGCGCACAGTCATGCGAAGCCACCTTTCTGCTAGCCCGAGGTTTTGCACAGTCGCCACAGGCGCGCCATGCCGCTTCCTTGGCAATTGCACGGATGCTATCGGCAGTCTCGGGATCGAACAAGATCCAAGAGCGGCGGCGAGTGGAGAGATCTTCAGCGAGTGACGTTTGCCTGCGCCAAATACCCCGTCCAAGTGAAGGATCATGAACCTGGAGGCAGTTTGGACCGACCACTCAAAGCCCTCCGAAGGTACCCCGATTGAGGGGTCGTGGCCCGATAGATCTCACAGTCGTCTGGGATACTAAACACAGCCTCCCATAGTCGTCAATCGGCGACCGAGGCGCTGGCGATGCGGTCGGAGCCGCGCTGCCGTGCGCGGCACGCCGGCGGAACGCGCCGGTCGCGGAGGGCTTCGGGATCTCGCGGGAGGCCTGCGCAAGTGGCACGCCGGTTCGCTGCCGACCGGTGTGCGGGGCTGGCGGACACGTGGGGCTCGGGGCCCGCGGAATGCAGCTGAGCAGGTCGAGGGACGGGGCACCACAACGCTGGGGCAGAAGCCTTCGTCGGAGTTTCGCACTGGTCGACCCGGTCACCGGCCACCGCGGTCGGGATGTCGTCATCGTGGCGCGCTGAGGCTGACCAGGCTCGCCCGAGGGCGAGCGGCTCGTGTCCCGCCGGCGGAGTGGGAGCCGGAGGCTGTGGCCGGTCACTGCCATATGTCAGGGGCGACGCAGGGGCGACCCCGCTTAGACTCAGGGAGTCCGTCGATAAGTTAGTAATGCATGTCGCACCTATTGCCGCACGTCGGAGCAGTACGCCATTAGCTTCGCAAAGGGCCAACGATCCCGGCCTCCTAATAAATTGTCCGCCCGAGCGAGTCGCCGGCAGCTACTCCGTCGTGCTTACAGCGACGACCGAACGAGCTCGGCTACCACTGGATATACGGGAGACGAAAAGGAG
The DNA here is from genome assembly GCF_029626045.1 of Micromonospora sp. WMMD710. NCBI lineage: Bacteria > Bacillati > Actinomycetota > Actinomycetes > Micromonosporales > Micromonosporaceae > Micromonospora > Micromonospora sp. WMMD710. The sequence continues at coordinate 4,123,906 of NZ_JARUBD010000001.1, forward strand.
CCGCGGCCCTGGTGGCTTTGCTTAGGCTGCGGCCACATTCGTCCCCCGGCGGCACAAGGGAAGCATCATTGCTCCAGACATGTAGCCAACCCGTTCGCATTTACTGCTTCAGTGCACGAACTGTCTCCACTTTGACGAAGGAAGCTGGCTGAGTCATGAGCGCCGCATCCATCCATATGGTTCTGCACGACCTTGCTCAGGCGGATCATGCGCGTGCTGCGTTAATCCACGGCGGTGAGGTCGTCAGTCGGGGTCAGCTCGATGCCTGGTCCGACGCTGTCGCCGACTGGCTGGCAGCGGAGGGGGTTCGAGCTGGCAGCATCGTGCCCCTTCAGCTGGAGACATCACCGGCACTGATTGCCACAGCCCTCGGTGTGCTGAAGCTCGGCGCCGCTTACGCGGTCATGGATCTGGAGTGGAACGCGCGACGCCTGCGGCGGATCGACGAGATTCTCGGCGGCGCCCTCGCGGTCGCCGCACCGGGCCGATCCAGCGGCTGCTTCGAACGTGAGGTCGAGTTGCCCGACTTCGACCCGCCCGCTGGGGACTCTGCCGAGCGCGCCTGGAAGTCGATCCCCGTTTCGGGCACCGACATCGCAACGGTCTTCTTCACCTCGGGCAGCACCGGCGAGCCGAAGGCGGTGCTCTCGACGCATGTCGCGACCCTGCGGATGTTCACCGGGGAGGGCATCGCATCCATCGACAGCGAGACCGTGCTGGCGCACCTGGGCTCCTCGAACTGGGACGCGTTTCCGTTTGAGGTCTGGGGCCCACTCCTGCGCGGCGGCGCCTCCTTGCTCCGGAAGCATCGGGCACTCACGCCCGACGAGCTACGTCACGAGATCTCGCACAACGGCCTCAACACCCTCTTCGTCACCTCTTCGCTGTTCAACGTTCTGGTCGACGAGGACGTGTCCGCATTCGAAGGCCTACGCGTGGCCATGGCCGGCGGCGAAGCCCTCTCCCCCGCGCACGTTGCGCGCTTCCTGGCCGCCCATCCGGACATTCCCTTCATCAACGGGTACGGCCCCGCCGAGTCGACGTGCATCGCTCTGATGCACCGAGTGACAGTCGACGACACCCACGACGCCATCCCCCTCGGTTATCCGATACCCCGCACCGGCGTACACGTGCTGGACGGCGAACGCGAGTGCGGCCCAGACGAGATCGGCGAGCTGTGCATCTCGGGCGACGGAGTGTCGCCTGGATACCTCGGTGACGAGGCGTTGACCGCGACCAAGTTCACCGAGGTGCTCATCGGTGGCCGACGTCTGCGGGTGTACCGCACCGGGGACTACGGCAGCAGGACCACCGATGGCTTGTTCACGTTCGAGGGGCGCCGCGATCGCGAGCTGAAGATCCGTGGACACCGGATCGACGCGCACCAGATCGAGCGGACGGCAGCCACTTTCGATGGAGTCGCGCAATGCGCCGTGGTCCCGCTGCTCGGCCTCTCCGGCCGACCGGAGTCACTCGCCCTCGCCGTGGTCTCGGCCAGCGACCACTTCGACGAGGAGAGCCTGCGGACTGCGCTGGTGGCCGACCTGCCTCCGGGGTGGGCTCCGGAGGCCGTCGTCCGACTGGCGGCGTTGCCGCTGACCAGCAACGCGAAGCTCGACACGGTCGCGCTGCAATCCGCCATCGCAGAGCTGACCTCAGCTCGCGCACAGGCCAACTCCAGCGATCCGATCGAGTCTGCGTTCAGCCGGGTTCTCGGTGGCGCACTGGTGGATCCCGACGCCTCGCTGTTCGACCTGGGCGGCACATCGCTGGGCGCGGTTCGCCTGTGCACGGCCCTGAGCAGGGTGACCGGTCTCAGCATTCCCGTGTCGGTTGTGCGCGGCCACCCCTCGGTCAACGAGATGCGCGACTGGATCGCCAAGCAGTCCGGGGCGACGCCGGGCGGGGCGAACGGGACCGACGCAGCGGACAGTGCGGACCGGGCGGACGCAACCGCGCCGTCACCGCTGACCGGGATGCAATCCGGATTTCTCCTGCCGCACCTCGACGGCAACGACACGCACAATCACCTCTACTTGGCCTGGCGCATCGCGGGCGCGCTCGACACCGACCATCTCGTGAAGGCGCTGCACGACGTCCACCACCGCCACCTGTACCTCCAGGGCCGTTACGACTTCGAGGACCTGGCTACGTGGAATCGTTCCGGCCGCCCGGTCTCGGTCGAGCACATGGAGGCCCCGGACGAGGAGACGGCCCTACCGCAGGTGAAGGCACTACTCGACAAGACCTTCTCCCTGTTCGAGGGAGAAGTCTGGCGTGCGGTGCTCTGCAAGCTCGAAGAGCCCGAGGGGTGGATCTTCGGGATGTCCGTTCACCACATCGCGTTCGACGGGTGGTCTAAGCGGATCTTCGTGGATGATCTGGCTGAGGCGTACCGCGCGCGTGGTGAGGGGCGGGAGCCACGGTTCGCGCATCCGGTGGCCGCACCATCTGAGATATACGCGGAGATGGAGCGGATCCGGGACTCGGCGGATCTCGCGGCGCAACGGGAGCACTGGGCGGAGGAACTGGCTGAGCTTCCGGTCGGCCCGGCACCGTGGGTCACGCCCGCAGAGTGCGCGGAAGCCGGCGTGACGAAGATTGACGTGCCTCTGCTGCCCGAGCAGACGGACTTCCTGAGTAGGCACTCCATCGGCGGTGGCCTTCTCCCACTCTTCATCGCCGCGCTTGGCGGAGCGCTGTCCGAGGTCACCGGTGCCGAGGACGTCATGATCGGTATCCCGGTGAACCAACGTTCCACCCCGGTTCTGCAGGACACCATCGCCTGCCTGATCGACATGATCGGTGTCAGACTGCGGAAAACCACAGCTGACGATGCCGCAGCCCGCGCCGAGAGCGCAGTTCTCGCTGCCCTGCGCAACAGCAACCTGTCCATCGCCGAGGTGGCCCGGGCCGCCGGGCTGGCAGGGCAGCAGTTGTACCACGTCATCGGCGCGGTGCAGGACTCGCCCAGCGCTGAGCTCCAGCTCGACGGCTGCGCGGTGCACGGGATCGAGCTGCCGTACATCCGCCTCCAGGCTCCACTGCTCGTCGAACTGCTCGCGGACGACGGCATCGCGTCGACGGTGCGGGTCACCTACGAGACCGCGCTGGTGACCGAGACCACGGCCCGGAGCGTCAGTGCGCGTCTGGTCTCCCGGCTCACGCAGGAGAGTGGCAGCCGAAGCGGAAGCGGATGGCCGGGTGGCACGCGAATGCCCGATGTCCGCACCCGCCCCGACGCTGTCGCATCAGCAAGCGGGCATCGAATACCTCCTCGGTAACGACAGTCAAAGGAGCTGCCAAGTATGAAGACCGAATACCAGCATGTCTCGGACCGCACCGCCGCACTCACGGAGATCTGGCGCGAGGTCCTTGGGAGGGAAGACGTCGACGAGACCTCGGACCTCGTCGAGAACGGCAGCACGTCCCTACAGCTGCTTCAGATCGTCGGCAAGATCTACGACGTCCTCGGTGTCGACGTCCGGCTGCGCGACCTCTTCACGCACGCCTCGCCGCAGACGCTGTCGGCATTCATCGACAGCTCCCAGGCTTAGCTTGGTGTTCCACCTCGGGTGTCACTCGACCTGCTCATCCTCGGTCCTTCCCCGGAACTGCCAAGACGGCCGCTCTCCGCGCGTGGAGATGTCGCGTAACGACGTCCGAGCAAATCGGCCGCCGTGCATGAATCTCCCAGTCACCGGGTGCGTCGGCGCGGCGGTTCCACAGTGATGATCAGGTGAATGTGCTGGTGACGGACGCATCGAAGCTCCGATCGACGGGGTGACCTCGACAAGTGAAGCTCCCGCCTGAGCCTGGACAGCGGGCACCAGCAGCGAAAGGAACTCCCCCATGCCCCAGAGCGAACGCCCTGTGGTTCTCGCGCTCGACTATCCCGGATACCGCAAAGAGGCCCGGATCGACGAACTGGCCCTGGAGCGGCACGGGGTGCGAGTCCACGACCTGCTGCCCTCCCCCCTGCCAAGGGCGGTGAGTGGCGCGGCGTACGCGGCCCGCCTGTTGGCGAACGTGCCGGCCGGGACGGGCCCGATCGCGGCGGTCGCCGCCTACTGTGCCTCCGCGCCGCTTGCCTTCGAGGTGGCCGCCGCCCTGGGTGGAGAGCCACCGGTGATCATGCTGTTCGACCCCCAGGTCGCGTCGCTGGAATCAATCAGGGCGGAATACCGCGCGCGGCTCGCTGAACTCGGCGTCCAGCTGAACGAACAGGAGGTGAGCGAGCGCGTCGACGCCGACACACTGGCCGCGGACCCGGAGCGCTTCGTCGCCGACCTCACCGACGAACTGGCCCGCCATGCCCTTGCGGCGCTGCGGGCGGCAGGCGCCACCGAGTCGGAGATCGCGGCAAGCGCCACGCAGATGGTCAGTGCGTACACGGACTGGTTCAGCCACCTGGTAGCGGCCCACCACGCCCGTACTCCGACCTGGGAGGGACATGTGCTGCGCGTTGACTCCGCGGACGCCGACCCGGCGGGTTACGCCTGCACTGCCGGGCACCAGCGCGCACTGCGCCTGAGCTGCGACCGGTTTGAACTGCTCAGGGCCGATGAGACGCGGGTCGCGGTCCTCGAGGCGCTGGGCCGTCCGCTTGAGTCTGGCACGAGGGAGAGGCTAGAGAGTTGCCCAGCCGAGTAGTTGAGTTGATCGCCTCCCAGGCACAACGCCGCCCTCTGGCGGCCGCCATGGTCGCACCCGACGGCAGGCTCGACTATGCCGAACTCGACCGAAGGTCAGCCGACTTGGCCGGTCGCCTGAGGCGACACGGGGTACGCCCCGGCGATGTCGTGCTTGTCCAGGCTTGCCGCGGCATCGCACTCGGCGTAGCTGTCCTTGCAATACTCCGGGCGGGCGGCGCCTTCTGCGTGGTGGATCCGGATTATCCGGCGGACCGCATCCAGCACATGTGGCAGCGTTGCGGTGCCCGGTTCGCGTTGGTCGAGCCGGGTCTGCGGCTCCCGGACGAGTCGGACGGGCCCATCGTGCTGCCGCTCCGCGAGGACCCCGCTGCCAGCACTGCGCACGATGCCCCGGCACCTGGCCGAACGGAGCCGGGCGGCGAGGATCCCGCTTACGTGGTGTTCACGTCCGGGTCCACCGGAGGGCCCAAGGCGGTTTCCCTGCCGCACCGCTGTCTGGACAATCTGATCGAGTGGACGCTGGCCAGTACGTCCCCCGAGCCACTGCGCACGCTGATGTTCGCCCCGCTCGGCTTCGACATATTCGTCCAGGAGGTGTTCACAGCCTGGTGCAGTGGCGGCTGCCTGTACACACCGTCCGACGCAGAACGCGTTGACCTGCAGCGTGTGTGGGAGCTGTGCCGTGCGTGGGAGATCGAGCGGATCTTCCTGCCGCCCGTGGCGCTGCGTCGACTCGCGGAGCTGACCGTCGAGTTCGGCATAGTTCCTGGCGCGTTGCGCGAAGTGGCAGTCGCGGGAGAGGCGCTGCAGATCACCCCTGCCGTCCGGGAACTGTTCCGACGGCTGCCCGCGGCGCGTCTGCACAACCACTACGGCCCGGTGGAGACCCACGTCGCCCTCGCCCACACGCTCACCGGCCCGTCGTACTCCTGGCCCGACCTTCCCCCCATCGGGCGGCCGCTGCCCGGCATGACGGCCCATGTCATCCCGCAGGAGGAGGGCAGCGAGTTGTGGTTGGCAGGGGTCGGCCTCGCCCGCGAGTATGTGGGTGATCCACAGCTGACGGACGCGCGGTTCCGCAGCGTACAGATCGAGGGACGGACCGTACGGGCGTACCGCACCGGTGACCTCGTGCGCGAGCGGCCCGACGGAGCCCTGGATTATCTGGGCCGGTCCGACGACCAGCTTAAGATCCGCGGATACCGGGTCGAGCCCGGTGACATCGAGGCAGCGCTGCTCCGCCACCCCGCGGTCCGGGAATGCGCCGTCGTGGCCTGGACGCCGCCCGACAGCGAGGAACGCAGGCTCGTTGCTCATGTAGTGCCTGAGCCGGGCTGCTCATTGGCGACCAGCGAACTACGCGCACATGCGGCGCAGTTGCTGCCGGACTACATGGTTCCCCACCACGTGGTCCACGCGTCCGAACTGCCGCTCTCCCCGCACGGAAAGATCGATCGCCGACGCCTGCCGGCCCCCGGCGACGCTCGTGACTACACCGGGTCACTCCCGGACCCCGGCGATCTGAAGTCGGCCGTCGCCGGCATCTTGTCGACGGTGCTCGGCGTTACCGACATACCACCCGACCGGCACTTCATGGACCTGGGCGGCACCTCGCTCTCCGCCGCGCTGGTTGTCACCCGCATCCATCAGCGCTTCCACGTCCAGGTGTCCGTGCAGGAGTTCCTGTCCGAGCCTACGGTGGAGTCGGTCACCGCACTGATCAGCGGACGAAGTGCCGCATGACTCCTCCGACCCCACACGACGGAGCGCGAACGCGCCGCCTGACTCCGCTCCTTCCACGACGCCCGCCAGGACACCCGCACGCTCGTGTGCTCTCCCCACCCAGGCGGCACCGTCCACACAGAACCGGCGAAGCGGCCAGCAGCAGTGCGGCCAGCAGCCGTGGGATCTCGTCCGCGAGCAGCGCGACGCTCTCGACGGCGCTCGGCACGGCAGTCCTGTCGCCCCGGGTACTGCACCGGCAGGATTCGGACCTTGGCGGCGAGCGCCAGCAGAGAGCGGCAGTACTGGCCCGCACAGCCTGGCGGAACAGAACCGGCGGTGACGGACACCCGAGACGACGAACTCACCCGCGGCGGCGCGCCTGACCCCAGCACACCACGGCGTCATTCCAAAACCGGGATTGCGCCGCCGGCCCTGCTATTTGGACGGCTTTTCCGCCACTGATCGTGAAGGCGATATGCACCAGGGTCGCTCGGACGGCTCGATCGCCGACACAGACCGGAATGGGCATATGAAGCTGCTGCCGGCCTCCGCCCTGCTCCTGTTGTCTGTCAGGACGTCAGAGGCACCTGCGTCAGTAATCTGAACCAGATTCTCCATGCGGTCGGCAGGGGCCGTTGTCGCGGCCGAAAGGGACACATATGGCGGACATGCTCCCGTTGCTGAGCACGCAACTCGGCTTCGCGCTGACGGCGGAACGCACCGGTCAGCGAGTCGCTATAAACAAACTCTTTCGTATGCCGCCCGCAGTCCTGTCAGCCGTCGACCTGAATCGGGTTCTACACTCGATCATGCTCAGGAATCCCACGCTGTCCTGTCGCATAGGGTTTTCCCGTGGCAAGGCGTATCAGGAGCGGTATTCCACCACGTATGACTTCGCCGAATTGCGGGCCGAGGACGAAGCGGGAGTCGTGCGACTATCCATGACGGTAGTCGATGAATTCGAAGCCTCTCTGGACGGTGTCGCGATGGCGGCACGCCTCGTACGCTCACGCGACGCCGACTATCTGCTGCTGGTTTTCGACCACGCACTTGTCGACGGCCAGTCGCAGCTCATGATGATCCAACAGTTGGCTGCCCCGGGGTCTCCCGATGACGCGCAGTGGGAGCGCTTCGAGGCCGCTGTGCGGGACAGGGCCGAGTCCGAGAGCGCGGCGGCAGGCGGGCGCGGAACCGCCTTCTGGGCGGACCGCCTGAAGAACTTCCACGGAGAGCTCCCCCAGGGGGCGGCGCAGATGCCCTCTGAAATCATCGCCGGTCTCCCGGGCGTCGCCATCCCGAGTGCCGTCCGTGGCTCCCACTTCCCATACGTCCTCTTCTCGCTCCACCGCGCTCTGCGCGACGTCACGGGGGGCGACGCAACCGTCATCGCTTACCCATGGGGACGGCGGAACGAGGCGTTCTCCGACGTCACCGGATGTTTCCTGAACACTGTCATCTCGATCGACCTGACCGGACCACGCAGCCCGCTCGATGCGATGGACGACTTCCTCGACGACTGGTGTCTGGAGATCGACCACGCGGATGTGCCGTTCGGTTCGCTCGCACGGCTCGGATCCGACCTCCCCGGCTCGGTCGCGGGGACGCTCGTCTACGCGGGGATGTTCGTCTATGAGGCCGCGACGGAGGGCAGCGTGAACGTCGCGGGGGTCGAGGCTGTCGAGGTCTCGCCGCGGTTTGGCCATAACCAGCCAATGTCGCCGTTCACGGCCGCCGCGACGGTCCGCGAACACGAGATCGGGCTTGAACTCACGGTGGACGAGGGGACCGGCTACGGGGTCCAGGACCTCGGTACCCGCTGGCGCCATCGGCTCAACGAAGTGTTCTCGCGCTTTCCCGCTCGGCAGTCCTGACGACCTGATCCGAGGAGCAGCAGCCGGTCGAGGCGGGTGAGGGGCAACGCGTGGCGGATTCCGCTGCCGGTGATCTGGGAGCTGCGGCTGTGGGGGCTGCCCTGGATGAGCCCGTGGGCGCGGAGTCCGCGTCGGTCGTCGCTGATCCCGCTGGATATGTCGCCCGCTGAACGTCCGAGGAGCGGCGCGAGGTGTTCGCGCGCAGAGTGCCGCTGCCGCGCCGGGTGGGCGGCGAGTCGCCGTGGTCCGCGCCGCCGCGTGGTCAGCCGTGCCCCGAGGACACCACCGAGATCAACTGATCGTCGGGCGGGCCGGGACACCGTTTCCCGCCCGCTAGTGCAGGGCGACAGCGAGGTCCTTCTCGATCGTGCCGAGGGTGGCGCGGGGCACGACCAGCACCATGACCGCCAGCGCCGCGGCCATGCCGCCCGCGACGACCACCGCCATCGGTACGCTCCCCGTGCCGAACAGGCCGGCGAGGGGCGCCGAGAGCGCGCCGGTGCCGAACTGCACGGCCCCGAGCAGCGCCGCGGCCGTCCCGGCGGCCTCACTGTGCCGGCTCATGGCCAGCGCCGGAGCGTTCGGCAGGGCCAGGCCGGCGGCGGCCAGGACGAGCCACAGTGACGCGAGCAGGGTGCCCAGGCCACCGAAGCCGGTGACGGCGAACAGGACCAGCAGCAGCCCGGCGGCCGTTCCGGCGATCAGGGCGCTGATGAGGATCTGCTGCGGCGTGTAGCGGCGCAGCAGCCGGACGTTGAACTGGGTGGCCGCGATGAGGCCGACGGCGCCGGCCCCGAAGGCCAGACCGAACTGCTGCTCGTCGAGGCCGTACTGGTCCTGCAGGACGAACGACGACCCGGACACGTAGGCGAACAGGGACGCCATGGCCAGTCCGGCGACCAGCACCAGACCGACGAAGGCCCGGTCGTTGAGCAGCCCCCGGTAGTCGCGCATGGTCGCCGCCACCCCGCCGTGTCGGCGTCGCGCCACCGCAAGGGTCTCCGGCAGTCGCAGCGCGGCGACGACGATCAGCAGGGCGCCCAGCACCGCCAGTGCCGCGAAGACACCGCGCCACTCGGTCCACCGCAGTAGGGCGCTGCCCAGCGTCGGCGCGAGGATCGGCGCCAACCCCATCACCAGCATCAGGCGGGAGAAGATCCGCGCGAAGGATGCGCCGCTGAACAGGTCGCGCACGACGGCCGTGGCGACCACGGTGGCGGCCGCGACGCCGAGACCCTGCAGGACGCGCAGCACGCCGAGCACGGCGATGTTGGGCGCGAAGACGCACAGCACGGAGGCCACGATGTGTGCGGCCAGGCCGGCGAGCAGCGGCAGACGCCGCCCGACCACGTCGGACAGCGGCCCGATCAGCAACTGGCCGAGCGCGAGACCGAGCAGCGTGCCCGTCAACGTCAGCTGCACGGCCGTCTCGGTGGTCTGCAGGCCGGTCGTGATGGCGGGCAGTGCCGGCAGGTACATGTCGATGGTCAGTGGGCCGATCGCGATCAGCGCGCCGAGCACGAGGACGAGCTGGACCCGTTGACGGCCGGTCATCAGGTCACCGGCCAGAACCTCGGCGTCGGCGGTGTCGGACGGGGTCGTGTCCACCTGCTGCGTCATCAATCTCGGTCTCTCTGCGGGATGGTGGCGCGCCGTCAACGAGAGCGTGACGAGGCAGGGCTGCGACGAACGTGATTCTTCTGCTGATCAACGCGGCAGAGGCGGATGTGTATCCCCGGTGTGTGGGGAGTCACCACCGCTGAGGCGTCGGCTGCCCGCACCGCGATCATCAACGCCACCGTCGGTCTCGCGAAGGCGTTCACCGTCCCGGTGGTGCTGACCACGGTGGCCGCCGAGCCGTTCTCCGGCCCGATCCTGCTCTTCGACCTGGGTGAGGGCCCCGCCGACGTGCTGCTGCGCCTGCTCATGGCCGACCAGCACCGGATGCCGATGACCCGCCTGGCCCATGACGCGGGCATGTCCAGTGGCGGGTTCACCAAGCTCGCCGACCGTCTCTGCACGGCCGGGCTGGCCGGACGCGTGGCGTGCGAGGCCGACCGGCGGGTGACCTACCTCGAACTGACCGACAAGGGCGAGGAGACCGCCGAGTCGATCGCCCGGGTCGCGACCCAGTCTCTGCGCGAACGGGTGCTCAGCGCCATCGGGCCGGAGGGCTTCGGCGTGCTCACCGACACCATGCGCAGGCCGCGCGACGCCAACGACGACCAGGGAAAGGCTCGACGGACCACGAGCCGACGTACGCCCGAGGCACCGCCGGCCCGCTGATCGCCGGGCACGCCCCCGGCCGGCCGCGCCGAGTCCCGGTCAGCCCTTCAGGAGTTGCCGCGCCATGACGATCCGCTGCACCTGGTTGGTGCCCTCGTAGATCTGAGTGATCTTGGCGTCCCGCATCATCCGCTCGACCGGGTAGTCACGGGTGTAGCCGTAGCCGCCGAGCAGCTGCACCGCGTCGGTGGTGATCTCCATGGCGGCGTCGGACGCGAAGCACTTGGCCGCCGCGCCAAAGTAGGTCAGGTCGGCGTCACCGCGCTCGGACTTGCCGGCCGCCGCGTAGGTGAGCTGCCGGGCCGCCTCCAGCTTCATGCCCATGTCGGCGAGCATGAACTGGATGCCCTGAAACTCGGCGACGGCCTTGCCGAACTGCCGGCGCTCGGCCACGTACCCCTTGGCGTAGTCGAGCGCGCCCTGCGCGATCCCGACGGCCTGCGCGGCGATGGTGACCCGGGTGTGGTCCAGGGTCTTCATGGCGGTGGCGAAGCCGGTGCCCTCCGCGCCGATGATCCGGTCGGCCGGGATCCGCACGTTGTCCAGGTAGACCTCGCGGGTGGGCGAACCCTTGATGCCGAGCTTCTTCTCCGGGGCGCCGAAGCTCACCCCGGGGTCGGACTTCTCGACCACGAAGGCCGAGATGCCCCGGGACCGGGCGGCCGGGTCGGTGACGGCGAAGACGGTGTAGAACTCCGACACGCCGGCGTTGGTGATCCAGCGCTTCACGCCGTTGAGCACCCAGTGATCCCCGTCACGTACGGCCCGGGTGGTCATCGACGCCGCGTCGCTGCCCGCCTCCGGTTCGGAGAGGCAGTACGAGAACATGGCGTCGCCGGCCGCGACCGGCGTCAGGTAGCGGCGCGTGAGCTCCTCGGAGCCGGACAACAGCAGCGGCATCGTGCCGAGCTTGTTCACCGCCGGGATCAGCGAGGAGGACGCGCAGGCGCGAGCCACCTCCTCGATCACGATGGCGGTGGCCAGCGCGTCCGCGCCCGCGCCGCCGTACTCCTCGGGGATGTGCGGTGCGTGGAAGTCGGCCGCCCGCAGTGCGTCGTACGATGCCTTGGGGAACTCTCCGGTCTCGTCGGCCTCGGCGGCGTGCGGGGCTACCTTCGCCGTGCAGACCTCACGGACCGCCTCCCGGATCGCCTCATGCTCCTCGGGCAACCGGTAGACGTCGAACGACTCGCCTGCGGCCATGTCGGCCCCTCCCCTTCACCGCTATCATGCGCAGTCTGTGACATCTCCCGACCGCCGACCGCGCAGACTGAAGACTAGCGACTGCAGTTCAGGTGATGTTACCGGCGCGTAGGCATGGGCATGACGGAGCACCCGCGCGGCTGGGCGATGATGGAAGACAGACAGTGAGCCACCCCTCCGGTGCCCGCCCAGGCGCCGCAGCAGAATGCGACGCGACGACGCGCCGCCAGCGCGAGCGGAGAAGACAGGCGTGACGATCCCCTACCCCACCATCCAGCCGACCCCCGCCATCGCCGCGGTGACGCCGCCCTCGGGCGCACCTCGGCCGCGGGTGACGTTCCTGGGGACCGGATACCTCGGTGCGACGTACGCCATCTGTTACGCCGAGCTGGGCTACGAGGTGCTCGGGTTCGACGTCGACGCCGACAAGATCGCGATGCTGAACGCCGGTCAGGTGCCGATCCACGAGCCCGGCCTGGACGAGCTGCTCAAGCGCAACCTCGCCGCCGGTCGGCTGCGGTTCTCGACCGACATCGCGGAAACCGCCGATTTCGGTGACGTGCACTTCATCTGCGTCGGCACCCCGCAGCGGGCCGACGGGATGGGCGCCGACCTGTCGTACGTCGAGGCGTCGGTCACCAGCCTCGCGCAGCACCTGACCCGCAAGGCGCTGATCGTCGGCAAGTCCACCGTGCCGGTGGGCACCGCCGAGTGGGTGGAGCAGCTGGTCGGCAAGCACACCCCCGGCGACCTGGGCGTCGAGGTGGCCTGGAGCCCGGAGTTCCTCCAGGAGGGCTTCGCCGTCGACGACGTGCTGCGCCCCAACCGGATCGTGGTCGGCGTGAAGAGCGAGTGGGCCAACGGCATGCTCTACGCCGCGCACAAGGGCGTCTTCGACCTGGCCGCCACCGAGGACCGCGAGGTGCCCCTGGTGGTCACCGACTTCGCGACCGCCGAGCTGGTCAAGGTCGCCGCGAACGCCTTCCTCGCCACCAAGATCTCCTTCATCAACGCGATGGCCGAGGTCTGCGAGGCCTCCGGCGGCGACGTCACCCAGCTGGCCCGGGCCATCGGATACGACCCGCGCATCGGCAACCGGTTCCTCCAGGCCGGCCTCGGCTTCGGCGGCGCCTGCCTGCCCAAGGACATCCGCGCCTTCCAGGCTCGGGCCCAGGAGTTGGGCGCCGGCGAGGCGCTGCGGTTCCTGCACGAGGTCGACCTGATCAACCTGCGCCGCCGGACCCGGGTCCTCCAGCTCGCCGCGGACCTGCTCGGCCGCCGCTCCGGGCCGGCCGGTCCGGACTTCTCCGGCACCCGGATCGCCGTGCTCGGCGCCACCTTCAAGCCCAACACCGACGACGTCCGCGACGCCCCGGCGCTCGCCGTCGCCGCACTGCTGCAGAAGGCCGGCGCCGACGTGCACGTGTACGACCCGCAGGGCACCGAGAACGCCCGCCGCGCCGTACCCGAGCTGACCTACGAGACCGGCATCAACGAGGCCGTCGCCGACGCCGACCTGGTCTGCGTCCTCACCGAGTGGGCCGACTTCCGCAACGCCGACCCGGTCGCCCTGGGTGAGCTGGTCGCCGGCCGCAAGGTCGTCGACGGCCGCAACTGCCTCGACTCGACACTGTGGACGCAGGCCGGCTGGGAGTACCGGGGCATGGGCCGTCCCTGACGGATCCGACGTTCACGGCCGGTCGCGGAGTCCCCTCCGCGGCCGGCCGTTGTCGTTGTTTGCCCCGGACCCGCCGACAAGTGTCGAAAAACGCGCCAGCATTGGGCATGCTGCGACAGTGGGAGTCCACAGTGCGGGCGGAGGGGTGTCGTGGCGACCTTTCAGTGCTCCTCGTGCGGTCGGGAGATCAAGCCGGCCGTGCGCTGTCCGCACTGCGGTGCCGATCAGCCGCAGTGGGTCGAGCACCTGGCGGACATCGAGCGCTCGATCGCGGAGATGAAGGCGCGCGACGCCGCCATCGCCCGGGAGCAACGGCAGATCGCCGCCAAGATGCAGGCCGCGCTCTTCCAGCGGGACATCCTCGCGCACGCCGGTGAGGAACGGATCAAGCAGGCGACCCGGCCCCGCCGGGTGCTGCGTCGCCGCCCCGGCCGACGCCCACCGACCGCCACCACCGGCGCCCCGCCGCGGGTGCCCCGCCAGGGCACACCACCCGCCCCGGAGGACCCGCCGCCGCCCCCGCCCCGGCCGTCCTGGCTGGACGCCGACGACCCGGAGCATCCACCGGAGGCGTCGTCGCGGGAGGTGCAGAACATCCCGCTCGGGCTGGGCGCGTTGCTGCTCGGCGTGGCCGCGGTGGTCTTCGCGGCGGTGGCGACCAGCTCGATGGACGCGCTGGCCCGGCTCGGCATCCTGCTCCTCGCCACCGCGCTGATGCTGCTCGCCCCACCGGCACTGGCCCGGCGCGGCCTCACCTCGACCGCCGAGACGATCTCCGCGGTCGGCCTGCTGCTGGTGCCGTTGGCCGGGAACGCGCTCTGGGCGGTGGACCGGGTCGGCGTCACCGGCGCGGTCTTCGCCGGTGTGATCTTCGCGGTCACCGCGGCCGTCGCCTTCGGGTACGCGCGCTGGACGGGCCTGCGCGTACCCCGGTTCGCCACCGTGCTCGCCGCGCAGCCGGTGCTGCCCCTGCTGGCCTACGACCGGGTCACCGGGCCGGCCGGCTGGGCCCTGGTGCTGACCCTGGTGGCCCTCTTCGACCTGTGGCTGACCCGCTCCGGGGTGGCGGTCGAGCGGCCCGTCGGGCCGGACCTGCCGGATCCGGTCCCGCCGTCGACGCCCCGCCAACGCGGCAACGAGAGCCGCCCGGAGGGTGACCCGGAGGAAGCCGGCGAGGTCGTCGACGTCGACACCGGGTCCGCCGACCCCCGCCCGACCAGCCCGGTGCCGGGGCTGCGCGAGCTGATCTGGCTGCTGCACGCGGCGGCGATCGCGGTCGCCCTCGCGTACGCGGTCACCGCCCTGCTCCGGGCGCAGACCGTGCCGACGGCTGCCGGGGCCGGGGCGGCACTCCTGCTGGCCGCCGTGGTCGGCCTGGCCGGCGCGCTGGTGCTGCGGCGCCCGCCGCTGCCCGACGTCGCGGCCGGCATCCTCACCCTGGCGGTCATCGGCGCGCTCGGCCGGATCGTCTCGGTGGCACTGCCCGGCCGGTCGCTGCTGCTGATCGCGGCGGTCATCACGGTCACCGGGCTGGCCGTGCGCGCGGTCCCCGAGGCCGCCCGGCGCGGCCCACAGATCGCCTCGGCGGTGGCGCTCACCGTCAGCGGGCTGGTGGTCGCCGGAGGCGCGCTGCGCGCCGGGGTGGCGCCGGTCCGGGCGGCACTTCCCGCCTGGGCCGCCGACCTGGAGCGGTACCCGTCCGAGCTGGCCGCCGCGGTCGGCCCCACCACCTGGCAGCTCGCCGCCGCCGCGTTCCTGCTCACCATCGCCGCCGTGCTGGCCCTGCCACCGGAGATCCGCCGCGAGTTCGCGGTCGCCGGCGCGGCGCTGACCGCGCTCGCCGTACCGGCCTCGTTCGGTCTTGGTTGGACGGTCGCGCCCTGGCCGATGGTCGTCACCGCGATCGGCATCGGGGTGATCGGCCTCTCCGCGCGTACCGGCCGGGCCGCTGTGGCGCACGGCGTCGGTGCCGCCGTGGTGGGCCTGTTCGGGGCGGGCGCCAGCCTCGCGCGGCCGACGCTCACCGCCGCCGTCCTGCTCACCCTCTTCGTGGCCGGCGCACTGGTCGCGCTGGCCTCCCGTGTCCGACTCGCCTCCGAGGCCGCCGACACGGTCACCGCGTGGGCTGCCGGTGGTGCCGCCTTCGCGCTGCCCGGCGCGGTGGCCGCGTTCGTGACCTCCACCATGCCGGTCGACCCCACCCCCACGCCGGCCAGCCTCCGCGAGGTGACCGTCCCGGTGCTCGCGGCGAGCTTCCTGGCCGTCTGCGTGACCCTCGGGTACGCCGCCGTCGTGCAGGTCTCCCAGCGGCGCATCCCCGCGCCACTGTCGGTCGGCACCGGGCTCGGCGCACTGGTCGTCACCGCCGCCGCCTTCGGCGCACCCGGCGCGACCGTCGCCGACGCGTGGGTGGGCGCGTTACTGCTGGTCGCCGCCGTGCTGCTCTTCCTCGCCCCGTCGATCGACGCCGGCCGCCGATCCGACCTCACCCTGGACGGCTCCGACCTGGCCGCGGCGGCGGTGACCACCGCCCTGATCGCGACGCTGGTACGCATCGCGGCGGTACTCACCCCGGGCGGGCAGTTGGCGGTGGCCGCCGGCCTCGTGCTCGTGGTCGCCGTGGGCGCCCGCGCCATGCCCGAGGACTGGCGGCGCGGGCCGATCCTCGGCATCGCCGTCGGCGGCGTACTCATCGGTGTGCTCGCCGGATGGACGGCGCTGCGCGGCGGGGTGGGCGTGCTGGCGACCCCCGGCCCGATCTGGGACGGCGACCTGAGCGGCTGGCCGGCCGCGCCGACCGGCGGCGCCACCTGGCAGGCCCCGGTCGCGCTGGCGCTGCTGGCCGTCGCCGCCGGCATTCTGCTCCCGCCACCCTGGCGCTGGGACGTCTCCGGCGTTGCCGTGGTGCTCGCCACGATCGGCGCACCGGCCGCGTTCGACCTGCCCTGGTGGTCGCCGGTCCTGGTCGGCGGGATGGTCGCCACCGTCTTCGGGATGGCCTCGGTGGCCACCGAGGAGGCCCGGGCCGCGCTGTCCCGGGCCACCGTCGCCGGGGTCGTGGCGCTGCACGCGGCCGGCGCCGGCCTGGTCCGGCCGTGGACGACCGCGCTGGCGCTGGGCAGCATCGCGCTGATCGGCGTGGTGGTGGCCACGCTGGCCCGCGTCCTGGCCGGGCCGCAGGTGGCCGACATCGAGACCGAGGGGATGCCGCCGCACCTGGTGCAGATCGGCGGCGCGGCGACCGGTGCCGCGCTGCTGGCCCTCCCCGGCGCGGTGGCGGCGCTGTCCGCCGAGTTCCACCATTCCGCGCAGGTGGTGCTCACCGCCGCGCTGGCCGCCACCAGCCTCGGTCTGGCCGCCGTTGCCGCCGTCCGGCGACACGTACCGCAGTATCTGCCCTGGGTCAGCGTGGCCGTGGTCGGCGGCGCCACCATCAGCGCGCTCGCGGCGATCCCCACCGGTCTCGCCGCGGGCGTCTACGCGGCCGCCGCCGCCCTGCTCGGTGTACTCGCCGAGTTGATCCGGGCCGCGACCGTGCCGCCGACCGGCTCGGCCCAACCGGTCCGCCGGTGGACGGTGCTGTTCAACGGGGCACTGCGCCGGTTGCCCGACGACCCGGAGAACCGGCGGTGGCGGGTCAGCCCGTCCGCCGGCGCCCTGGCCGCCGCTGCCCTGCCGACCGTCCTGGCGCTCGTCTCGATCGCGCCCGCCCTGATCGCCGCCCTGGTCGAGCCGCACCGGACGTTGACCAGGATCTGGCAGGGGCCACCGCCGGAGCTGCGTACCCCACCGCCGGACGTGGTCGATCCCACCCACGTGCTGACCGCGCTGCTGCTCACCGCGACCGCGGCGCTGGCCGCCACCGGGTTCAGCGGCGGACGACGGTCCCGGGCCGTGCCGGTGGTGCTGCCCGGTGCGGCCGTCACCCTGCTGATCGCGCCCATCGCGCTGGGCAGTGGCTGGCCGGCCAGCACACTCGCCGCGCTCTCCGTCTTCACCATCGCGATGCTCGGCCTCGCGCTGACCCCGCCACCACCACTTGTCGAACCGGCCCGCTCCCTGCGGCTCGCCCGGGTGCTGGTGTTCGTCATCGGGTTGGCCGCCGGAGGCGCGGGCCTGGCCGGCAGCCTCGCCACCCGGGAACTCACCCTGTTCACCCTCGGCGGCGCTGTCGGCGTGGGCGTGGTGGCGGCGCTCTTCGGCACCACCCAGCGGGCCCGCATCCTCGGCTGGCTGTTCACCTCGCTGATGGCACAGCTCTTCGTCCTCACCGCCGGCCTCGTCGTCGGCCTGGCGGAGGTCTGGTCCGCGTTCGGGGTGCTCGCCGTCGGCGCCGCCCTGCAGGTGTTCGCCGCGACCCTGCCCCGCCTGCGCCGACCCGAGGCGCAGCGCGAAGCCTCCACCGTGCAGTGGAGCGGGTACGCGGCCGCGCTCATCGCGCTGGCTCTCGCCTTCGACTCGCCCCGGCACATCGCCGCCCTGCTGGCCGCGTGGGGCGCGGTCCTCGGGGTGGCGGCCACCCGGCCCGGCCGCCGGCCGGTGGAACGACGGATCCTGTTCTGGTCGGTGGTGGCGTGCGAGATCACCGCCTGGTGGATCCTGATGCGGGTCGCCGACGTGGCGCTGCCCGAGGCGTACACGCTGCCGTTCGCCGCCCTGGCCCTGCTGGTCGGCGTACTGGAGCTACGCCACCGTCCGGACTTGAGCAGTTGGGTGGCGTACGGGCCGGCGCTGGTCGCCGCATTCGTGCCGACGCTGGCGATCGTGCTGGCCACCGAGACCAGCACGCTGCGGCAGATGCTCCTGCTGCTCGGCGCGGTCGCCGTGCTGATCTTCGGTTCGTCGAGCCGTCAACAGGCGCCGGTGATCGTCGGTGCGTCGGTCACCGCGATCGCCGCCATCCACGCCCTGTTCAGTCTCGGCCCGTGGCTGGCGCTGATCCCGGTGGGCATCCTGCTGCTGGTGCTCGGCGCCAGCAACGAACGCCGCCGCCGAGCCCAGGAACGTCTACAAACCGCCCTCCGCGGCATGAGATAGAGCCGCAGCCCCGGCGATCTTGCACTTTCTGTCGCGGCAAAAGGTGCGAATGCCGCGTAACGACGACCCAAAGTGCAAGATCGCGGGGGCGCGGCAGGGATCAGCGGAGCGTGGCCTGGAGGGCTGCTTCCTTCTGCGCCACCAGCTCTTCCAGGTCCTGCTGGTAGGTCGCCATCCGGGCACGCAGGC
This sequence comes from Micromonospora sp. WMMD710, assembly GCF_029626045.1. Taxonomy (NCBI): domain Bacteria; kingdom Bacillati; phylum Actinomycetota; class Actinomycetes; order Micromonosporales; family Micromonosporaceae; genus Micromonospora; species Micromonospora sp. WMMD710. The sequence goes on from NZ_JARUBD010000001.1 coordinate 4,142,550, forward strand.
CCTCGTCGGTGGCGCCGAGGATCCGTACGGCCAGCAGGCCGGCGTTGCGGGCATTGCCGATCGACACCGTGGCCACCGGAACGCCGGCCGGCATCTGCACGATGGACAGCAGCGAGTCCATGCCGTCGAGGTGCTTCAGCGGCACCGGCACACCGATCACCGGCAGCGGGGTCACCGAGGCGACCATGCCCGGCAGGGCGGCGGCCCCGCCCGCACCGGCGATGATCACCTTCAGGCCCCGGTCCGCGGCGTCACGGCCGTACTCGATCATCGCCACCGGAGTCCGGTGCGCCGAGATCACCCGGACCTCGTACGACACTCCGAAGTCGTCCAGCACCTCGGCCGCCGCCCGCATGGTCGGCCAGTCCGAGTCGCTGCCCATGATCAGCCCGACCGTGCTCACGTCGACTCTCCTCGATTCGCGGCCGCGGGGGTCACTCGTGCCCCTCGCGCAGCCAGCGCACGGCGCGCGCCGCCCGCGCCCGTACGTCGTCCAGGTCGTCGCCGAGCACCGTGACGTGGCCGACCTTGCGGCCGGGGCGCACCTGCTTGCCGTAGAGGTGCACCTTCGCGCCCGGTTCGGCGGCGAAGAGGTGGTGCAGCCGCTCGTCGATCGACATTCCGCCCGGCTCGCCACCGAGCACGTTCGCCATCACGACCACCGGCGCGGTCAGCGCCGTGTCGCCCATCGGGTAGTCGAGCACCGCCCGCAGGTGCTGCTCGAACTGGGACGTCCGGGCGCCCTCGATGGTCCAGTGCCCGGAGTTGTGCGGGCGCATCGCCAGCTCGTTGACCACGATCGCCGGACGGCCGGCCGCGTCGCGCACCTCGAACAGCTCCACGGCGAGCAGGCCGACCACGCCGAGCGCGGTGGCCAGGTCGATCGCGAGCTGCTGGGTGGAGAGCGCCAGTTCCTCGTCCAGGCCGGGCGCCGGGGCGAGCACCTCGACGTTGATGCCGTCGCGCTGGACCGTCTCGACCACCGGGTACGCGGCCACCTGACCGAACGGCGAGCGGGCCACCTGCACGGCCAACTCGCGGCGCAGCGGCACCCGCTCCTCGACGATCAGCCGGGTGCCACCGGCGAGCAGCGTGCTCGCCAGCTCGGTGGCCTGGGCGGCGTCGTCGACCATCCAGACGCCCCGACCGTCGTAGCCGCCCCGGGCCGCCTTGAGCACCACCGGCCAGCCGACCTGCGTGCCGAAGTCGACCAGCTCGCCCGGCTCGCCGACGGGCCGCCACGCGGGGTTCGGTGCGCCCAGCTCGGTCAGGCGTTCCCGCATGACCTGCTTGTCCTGGGCGTGCAGCAGCGCGTCCGCCGGCGGGTACAGGGTCACGCCCTCCGCCGCGAGCGTGCGGATGTGCTCGTTGGGCACGTGCTCGTGGTCGAAGGTGACCACGTCGCAGCTCTTCGCGAAGGTGCGCAGCGCGGCGAGGTCGGTGTGATCGCCGTACTGGACGTCGGCGGCGACCAGCGCAGCGCCGTCGTCGGGGGCCGCCGCGAGCACGCGCAGTGACTGGCCGAGGGCGATCGCGGCCTGATGGGTCATCCGGGCCAACTGGCCGCCACCCACCATGCCGACAACGGGTAGACCGGTACGGGAATCCATAGCGCGGCCAGCCTATCCGGGCCTTCGACGTGGCCACCCCGGAGGGCCGGCGACCCATCCGGGCGATGCCGGAGCACCGCCCGGGTGGGCCCGCCGGTGACCACCGGGCGTATGTCGGGCTGCGCGGAGCGTGGTGCTGGTCGTGACTTACGGTCCGAACGTCCGGCCGCAACCCGGGTGCTCCGCCGGGCGTGTAACGGGCATCGACGATTCACGCTGGACCATGGGGGGAACGATGAATCTGGCAGTCCTACGCGTCCTCGCGCCGCTGACCGTCCTGGCAGGGCTGACGGCCTGCACCACCGCGTCGCCCGATCCCGTGGCCGGCTCCGGTGCCACGTCGTCCGCACCGAGCGCCACGCCCTCCGGTGCGACGCCAACCAGCGGCGCGACGCCGACCCCCGGCGCGGCACCCGCCACGTCGCCCAGCACCGAGGCCGCCTGCCCGGTGAGCGCCGCGACCCTACAGACGGCATCGGGGCTGGGCAGCACCCACCGGATCGACCCGGAGCACATCGCGTGCGCACGCCGGTGGGCGACGGCCGGAGTGATCGCTGTCGACCCGGGGCAGCAGGGCGACGGAGTGATCGTTTTCGAGTACGCCGCCGGCAGCTGGAAGAAGATCGGCGAGGGCAGCGCCCTCGAATGCAGCCCGTTCGGCATCCCGAACGAGATCGGCGACCAGATCGGCTGTCACGACGACTAGCCGACCGTCAGCGGGCCGCACGCAGCTCGGCGACCAGGTCCTCGACCGAGGTGACCGGTCGCTGGCAGACGAAGCCCCGGCAGACGTACGCGGCGGACCGCCCGTCGACCAGTGGCCGGTCGGCGAGCAGCGGCACGCCGGGCTGGTCCGGCAGGCCGGCGACCACCACCGCGCCGGGCGGGGCGTGCCGCCGGGCCGCGGCCACCAGAGGGTCGCCCGCCGGGTCGTCGGTCACCACGGCGATCTCGTACGGCCCGGAGAGCAGCGCCTCGCCGGACATGGCGGCATACCCGGTGAACCGGGCGTGCCGCGCGACGATCGGTGCCACCGTGGCCAGCGCCGCCTCGGCCGCCTCCCGGTAGCGGGTCTCCCCGGTCAGGGCCGCGTACGCGACCAGACCGGCCACCAACGCCGACCGACCGGACGGGGTGGCGTTGTCGGTCGGGTCGGCCGGCCGGGTGATCAGCCGCTCCGCGTCATCGGCCGTGTCGTAGTACGCGCCGCCGGAGGCGGCGAAGTGGGCCAGCGCGGCGTCCAGCAGCTGACCGGCCGGGGTGAGCCAGCGGCCCTCGCCGGTGAGCTGGTGCAGCGCGCAGAATGCCTCGGCCACGCAGCCGTAGTCCTCCAGTACGCCGGCCGGCTCGCCGACCTTGCCGTCCCGGGAGACGCGGCGCAGCCGGCCGTCCACCAGGTGCGCGCTCGCCAGGTGCTCGGCCGCGTCACGCATCGCGCCGTCGGCCACGATGGTGACGCCCTCCATCAGGTTGGCGTCCTCGTCCTGCCGCGACGCGTACAGCCCGGCGACCTGGAGGAACTCGGCGATGGCGGTGATCGCCAGGCCGTTCCAGGCGGCCACCACCTTGTCGTCGCGAGCCGGCTGGGGGCGGGTGTCGCGGGCCGCGAGCAGCTGCCCCACCACCTGCTGCCAGCGGGCCCGAATCTCGGGTGCGACGTCGTCGACGTCCCGGGCGAGCCGCAGCACGCTCATGCCGTGTTCGAAGGTGCCCGCCTCGGTCACGGTGAACAGGTCGACGGCGAAGCGGCCGTCGTCCTCGCCCAGCGCCTCGACGAGCTGGGCGGGCGTCCAGGCGTAGGTGAGACCCTCGACGCCCTCGGTGTCGGCGTCCAGCGCCGACGCGAAGCCCTCGCCCGGCCGGTGCAGCTCGTCGGCCAGGAACCGGGCGGTGTCCCGGGCGATCCGGCGGGCCAGCGGGTCGCCGGTGAGCCGCCACAGCTGCGTGTAGACGCGCAGCAGCAGCGCGTTGTCGTAGAGCATCTTCTCGAAGTGCGGCACCGTCCAGTGCGCGTCCACCGAGTACCGGGCGAAGCCGCCGGCGAGCTGGTCGTAGATGCCGCCCCGGGCCATCGCCTCGGCGGTGTGTCGGACGATCTCCAGGCTGCGCGGGTCGGCCGTGCGCTGGTGGTGGCGCAGCAGGAAGAGCAGGTTCATGTGCGGCGGGAACTTCGGTGCGCCCCCGAAGCCGCCGTTCGTCGCGTCGTACTCGCCGGCCAGCCCGGCCGCCGCGGCGTCGAGCAGCGTGGCGTCCAGCGGCGCGGTGGGGCCGCCCACGGCCTGCGCGCCGCCGATCGCCTCGACCACGGCGGCGCCCTGGCGCAGCACCTCCTCGCGCTGGTCGGTCCAGGCGGTGGTGACCGACTGGAGCAGCCGGACGAAGTTGGCGCGGGGGAAGTAGGTGCCGCAGAAGAACGGGGTGCCGTCGGGGGCGGCGAAGACCGTCATCGGCCAGCCGCCCTGGCCGGTCATCGCCTGCGTGGCGGTCATGTAGACCGCGTCCACGTCCGGGCGCTCCTCGCGGTCCACCTTGATCGACACGAAGCCGTCGTTCATGAGGGCGGCGACCTGCTCGTTCTCGAACGACTCGTGTGCCATCACGTGACACCAGTGGCAGGCGGCGTAGCCCACCGAAATGATCACCGGGACATCGCGCCGTTTCGCCTCGGCGAACGCCTCGTCGCACCAGGGCCACCAGTCGACCGGGTTGTCGGCGTGCTGGAGCAGGTACGGACTGGTGGCGTCGACGAGTCGGTTCACCCGACGACCATAACCAGCGCCGCCGGGTCCCGCCCGGCGGTCACCCGGCCCGGGCCGCGTGGGCCCGGGCCGGTCGCGGATCAGCCGCGCCGCACCTTGACCCGGGCGGTGTCCGTGTCAGCCACGAAGACGTCGTACGTGGTGTCGTAGGAGGTGGCGTTGGCGGTCACCTCGACGTCGCCCTTACGGAACGGGGTCTCGCTGAACGAGGGCGAACTCGACGTCCAGGCGATCGGGGTGCCCGGCGTGCAGGCCACCTCCGCCCGAACCAGACCCTCGGCGCGCCTGCCGTGCCACGTCTGGGTCAGGCCACCCTCCACGTACACGGTGGCCGGCGCCGTGCAGGTCACCGTGCCGTGCACCGTCACCTCGTCGGTCCCCGGGTCGATCGTGCCCGTCGTGGCCACCTCCACGTCGACGGCGAGCACCGGCGGCGCGGGCGGGAAGGCGACGTGCACCTCGCCCCGGGCCGAGCCCGTCGAGTAGTTGCAGCGCTGCTCGAACGTGGCGTCGAACCGCTCCAGGTAGTCGTGTGGACCCCAGGAGATGTCGGTGACGGTGAACGATCCGGTCTGCCCGAACGGACAGATCCGGTCGTTGCCGGTCAGGGCGATGCCGGGCAGCGGACTCTCGTAGAGGTATTCGGTGGCGCCGGTGTAGGTGCCCACGGTCAGCGGCTGGCCGACCGGCGCGCTCAGCTCGATCGTCCAGGGGCCGGCGGGTGGGTCGAAGACCTGGACGGTGAGGTGGTTCGGCGTGCCCCAGACGTTGAAGCCGTCCCCGGAGGCCGTGGCGAACGAGAAGCTGCCGCCCTCGGTGATCGGGTCGTCCGGATCGCCGGTGACCGTCAGCGAGGCGGACTGCGGCGCCTTGGCCTGTGCGGGTGCGGCGACGGCCAGCGTGCCGAACGCCGCGACGGTCAGCGCGAGCCCCACGGCGAGCAGAGGTCGTTTCCCGCAGAGTCGCATGGTGTCCCTTCGAGAGGAGGACAACGCAGACCGATACATCCGCGCTGTTCGATCGGCTCTAGGGCCTCACCAGGCGGGCGGCCGCCCCGTCCGAAACCGATCAGCGGGGGCGGTCAGGACGCGCCGTCGGCGCGCAGCCGGAAGACGTTCGACTCGGCCGAGTCGCGCAGCGACCCCAGCACCGCGCCGATCTTGTCCGCCGGCATCGGCTTGAAGAAGTGGTAACCCTGCGCGGAGGTGCAGCCCAGCTCGGCCAGCGCCATCCGCTGCTCGGCGGTCTCCACCCCCTCGGCGACCACCCGCAACCCCAGCTCGTGAGCGAGGCCCACGGTGGTCCGTACGATCGCCGCCGCCTCCGGCGAGTCGGCCATCCGGATCACGAACGAGCGGTCGACCTTCAACTCGTCCACCGCGATCCGGGTGAGGAAGGTCAGCGACGAGAAGCCGGTGCCGAAGTCGTCCACGGCGAGCTGCACACCCATCGACCGGAGGGTGGCCAACACCTCGTCGATGATCTCCAGCTCGCTCATCACCACCGTCTCGGTGATCTCCAGGACGAGTCGGCGCGGCGGCACCTGGTGGCGGCGCAACGCGTCGGCGATCTCCGCCGGCAGCCGGGGGTCGAGCAGGCTACGTGCCGACAGGTTGACCGAGATCGGGACGTCCAGCCCCTCCCGTGCCCATTCGGCGGCCACACCGAGCGCCTTGTCCAGCACATACCGGGTGAAGGTGCCGAGCTGCTCGCTGTTCTCCACCGGGCGGATGAAGTCGGCCGGGCCCAGCCAGCCGCGCCGGGGGTGCCGCCAGCGGATCAGCGCCTCCACCCCGGTGGGCGCGCCGGTGGCCAGGTCGACCGCCGGCTGCAACGCCAACACCAGCTGGTCGTCGACCTTCAGCGCCTCGCGCAGCTCGGCGAGGAGGGCGAGCTGGTCGGTGCTGGCCGCGTCCCGGCTGCCGTCGTACGCGGCGACGTTGCCGCCGCCCTCCTTGGCCTGGTACATCGCGATGTCGGCCCGGCGCAGTAGCTCGGTCAGGTCGGCGGTGCCGGCGTCGGCCACCACCACGCCGACGGACACCTCGATCGACATCCGCACCCCGGCCACCTCGGTCGGGGCCGCCAGCCGTTCGGCGATCTCCCGGGCCTGCCGCAGCGCGTGCGCCAACGGGGCGGCCCGGTCGCCGAGCACCGGGGCGGAGGTGAGCAGCAACGCGAACTCGTCGCCACCGAGCCGGCCGAGCAGGTCGCCGGGGCGGGCCATCGCGCTGAGCCGGTTCGCGGTCAGCCGCAGCAGTTGATCGCCGGCGGCGTGCCCGAGGGTGTCGTTGACTTCCTTGAACTGGTTGATGTCCAGCAGCAGCAGCGCCACCGGATGGTCGTGCGCGAGCTGACGCAACGACTGGTCGCCCTTGCCGAGCATGGCCGCCCGGTTGGCCAGCCCGGTGAGCGGGTCGTGCACCGCCTCGTACGACGACCGCGCGGTGACGAGCCGAAGCTCACGGTGGGTCGCGGCGTCGTGCAGCGCCGCGGCGAGCGCGTCACCGAACGCGGCCACGGCGTCGCGTTCCCGGTTGCTGGGCGGGGCGGAGCGGGGGAACCGGACCCGCAGCCGACCGACCGGCGCGGCGCCGACGGAGAGGGCGCGGACCAGCTCGTGCTCGTCCGGCTCCGACAGGTCCGGTGGGCCCACCTCCCGGTCGACCAGTTGGCCGCCCGCATCACCCCGGTAGCGGCGCCAGCGGCCGTCGGCCCGCGCCACGTCGACATCCACCAGCTCGGCGTTGAACAGCGCCAGCGCGCCGGTCACCGCCGCGCTGGCCGCGCCCCGCTCGTCGAGCTGGTTGAGGGCTGCGGTGGCCTCGGCGAAGGCCCGCCACGTCCGGCGTTCCTGGTCGGCGCGCAGACGGTAACGGTAGGTCTGCTGAAGCAGCCAGAGCAGCGGCGGAAGGAGCAACAACCAGCGCGGGTCCAGCTCCAGCAGCGCGACCACCACCAGGCCGACCGCCAGGTTGCCGACGAACATCAGCAGTTTGCCGCGCAGCGCCGCCAGCAGGGGCGGACCGATCGGCAGACCGTGCCGCAGACCCACCGTCACGCCACCGAGCCAGGCGGTCACCAGCAGGTAGGTCACCGACCCGGCGATCACGGCCAGCGCCAGCATCGGGGTGGGCGCGGCGAGCAGCGGCTGCCCCAGCGCGGTGGCCACGGACACCGCCAGCGCCGTGGCGGCGGCCAACGACGCCGCGATCCGGACGATCTCCAGCGCGGGACGACGGTCGTTGTGCAGCGACAGCACCGTCCAGGACAGCCCGGCGCCGAGCAGGGTGGCCGATGGCAGCCAGCCGGCGGGCGCGAGGTAGAGGCAGACGATCAACGCCGCCTCGCCCCAGGTGATGCTGACCATGCCGGCGGGCGAACGGAACCGCAGCCGGGCGAGCTGGGCGATGGCGATGACGGCGACGACGATGCCGAAGCGGGCCGGACCGCCGAGCGGGTCGTCGGGCGGCAGGCTGGCCGGGAGGGTCAACCCCACGGTGGCGGCGGCGAGGGCGGTCAGCGTCAGCGCGGCGGTGAGGACGAGCAGCCGTGCCGGCGTACCCCGCACCCCGAGCCGGTCGAACGGGTCGCCGGCCGGGCCGGAGGTCATCGACCTTCCCCGTCAGCCGACCGGGCGACGGTACGACGGGCGGCCGGTGCTGTCACTGTCATCGGCGCCCCCTCCCGCGCATGGCTCGGGGACTTTTGGTCCCCCCGGCGGAAGGCTAAGCCAAACCGGGTGGTCGCAACAGGGGGCGACCACCCGGTTCGGCGTGAATCATGCGGGGACTACCCGTTACGCTGCTGCTGGTGCCCGTTGGGAGCGGGCGTGGATGAATCGCCGCCCGCGGTCCCGTCTGTCGGATCAGCGACTGCCGAATCGACCCTGGTCGGGTCGGCCGGCCGCCCCTGCGGGGGGAACCGGTCAGGCAACCGACGCAGCCGGGCGTTCATGTTGCGGATCAGCAGGATGGTCGCGGTGGCCAGCAGCAGGATGAGGAAGAGGCCCATCGGGCCGGCCAGCCCGCCCGTGCGGGTGTCCCCGAAGTTGTTCTCCGCGAGCACCTGGGCAGCGGTCAGCATGGCGTTCCTCCGATGTGCGGTTGATTATCAGGGTAGCGCCGCCGGGAATCAGCGCGCGTGCACCGTCTCCCGCACACCGGCGAAAAGGTCGGACTCGGGCATCGGGCTGTCCACCATCGATCGGGCCAGCTCGTAGTCCTCGGTCGGCCAGGCACGCTGTTGCAGCTCCATCGGGACGTGGAACCAGAACCCGTCCGGGTCGACCTGGGTGGCGTGGGCACGCAACGCGTCGTCGCGGACCGGGAAGTACTCGGCGCACTCGACCCGCGTGGTGATCCGGGGGCCCTTGTCCGGGCGGTCCTCCCAGCGCGTGAGCCACTCCTCGTACGGCGACTCCTTGCCGGCGGCGAGCATGCCCTCGTGCAGAGCCATGATCTTGGCCTTGGAGAAGCCGATGTCGTAGTAGAGCTTCAACGGCTGCCACGGGGCACCCAGCTCCGGGTACCGCTCCGGGTCGCCGGCGGCCTCGAACGCGGCCACGCTCACCTTGTGACACATGATGTGGTCGGGGTGCGGGTAGCCACCCTCCTCGTCGTACGTGGTCACCACGTGCGGACGGAACTCGCGCATCAGCCGCACCAGCGGACCGGCGGCCACCTCGACGTCCTGGAGGGCGAAGCAGCCCTCCGGCAGCGGCGGCAGCGGGTCGCCCTCGGGCAGCCCGGAGTCGACGAAGCCGAGCCAGGCCTGCTCGACGCCGAGGATCGCCCGCGCGGCGTCCATCTCGGCGCGCCGGATGTCGGCGATGTTGGCCCACACGTCGGGCCGGTCGAGCTTGGGGTTGAGCACGCTGCCGCGCTCACCGCCGGTGCACGTCACCACCAGGACGTCCACCCCCTCGGCGACGTACTTTGCCGTGGTCGCCGCACCCTTGCTCGACTCGTCGTCCGGGTGCGCGTGGACGGCCATGAGACGCAGTTGCTCTGCCAACTTCGGCGCTCCTCGTCTGTGCCGGACGGTGGATCCGACCGGACTCAACCGGCGTGACCTGCCGGGGATCCTCCGCACCCCGCCACCGGTAGCACCGCGCGGGGCCCGACCTGCCATTCCTGCGGCTGCGCCGGGCTGGGAAGATGGACTCTGTCATTCTTGCCGATGCCGCCGACAACAACGCCAGGAGATACCCGCCGGTGACCGAGACGCACGCCACAATTTCACCGGGCGCGCCGGTTTTTCCCGCCGGACGCTACGGCCGCCGCCGGGCACCCGGCGGAAAGACCCGTCGTACGCTGCTGGCCGGCCTGGTGCTTCTGGTGCTGGTGACCGCGCTGACGCTGATCTCGTTCCGGCTCTACCGGCAGTACGGCGATCCGGCGTACGACGCCCAGGTGATCACGTACACCGACATCACGGACAGCCAGGTGCTGGTCGACTTCCGGGTGACCGTGCCGCCGGGCGGATCGGCGGTGTGCGTGCTGCGCGCCCGGGACCGCGCCGGGGTCGAGGTGGCCCGCGAGGAGATCACGGTGACCGCGGCCGCCGGCGATCGGCACGTCACCACCCGGCACCGCCTCGCCACCACCGCGCGGCCGTTCATCGGCGAGGTACTGCGCTGCCGACCCCCCGCCTGAGCTGCGAAAACATCTCCCTCAGCGGGTGTCTGGGGCCGACCACCTCCGGTGCTCGGTACGGGCACCGGTGGTGATGGCCGACACGCTGTGTCGTACTGCACTGGTAACTTGGTAATTCACCTGTCAGCCAGCCACGCACAACTGAGGAGACCGCCTGTGTCCACTGGCAACGAGGCGCCCGCCACCTGGCTGTCCCAGGACGCGTACGACCGCCTCCAGGCCGAGCTCGACGAGCACATCGCCAACCGCCCGGCGATCGCAGCCGAGATCAACGCCCGGCGCGAGGAGGGCGACCTGCGGGAGAACGGCGGCTACCACGCCGCCCGCGAGGAGCAGGGCAAGGCCGAGGGTCGCATCCGCTACCTCCAAGAGCTGCTGCGTACCGCCAAGGTCGGCGAGGCGCCGACGGCGGACGCGGTGTCGCCCGGCATGGTCGTGACGATCTACTTCGACGACGACACCGACGACACCGAGACGTTCCTGCTGGGCTCCCGAGAGATCGCGGCCACCACCGACCTGACCGTCTACAGCCCCGAGTCCGCGCTCGGCAAGGCGATCCTGGGCGGCCGGGCCGGGCAGACCTGCACCTACACGGCGCCCAGCGGCGCCGACATCAAGGTGACCGTGGTCAGCTTCGAGCCGTTCTCCGGCTAGTCGTCGCCGGCTCCACCGCACGATCAGACGCGCATCCGAGGCGTGGCACCCGTTGGTGTCACGCCTCGGCGGCGAACACCACCTGGTAGCCGCTGGCCCGCAGTGCGCTGATGAGCGTGTCCGAGTGCTCCACACCCCGGGTCTCCACCGACAGCGCCACCTCCACCTCGCCGAGGCTCAGGTGCGGGTTGGCCCGCTGGTGCTCCACGTCGACCACGTTCGCCCGGTGCTCGGCGATCTGGCTGAGCAGCGAGGCCAACTGTCCCGGTCGGTCCGAGCAGCGCACCGTCACCCGCAGGTAGCGTCCCGCGGCCGCCAGACCGTGCTCGATCACACGCATCATCAGCAGCGGATCGATGTTGCCGCCGGACAGCACGGCGACCACCGGTGTCTCCACCTGCACCACACCGGCCAGCAGCGCGGCCACGCCGACCGCGCCGGCCGGCTCGACCACCTGCTTGCCCCGCTCCAACAACATCAGCAGCGCCCGGGAGATGTCCTCCTCGGAGACCGTGACGACCTCGTCGACCAGCTTGCGGACGTGGTTGAAGGTGATCACCCCGGGACGGCCGACCGCGATGCCGTCCGCGATGGTGGCGAAGGCGGGCAGCCGGACCGGCTCCCCGGCCGCCAGGGAGGGCGGGAAGGCCGCCGCACCGGCCGCCTGCACCCCGATGATCCGGATGTCCGGCCGCAGCGCCTTGGCCGCCACCGCCATGCCTGAGATCAGTCCGCCGCCACCCACCCCGGTGATGATGGTCCGCACGTCCGGGCACTGTTCGAGGATCTCCAGCGCCACCGTGCCCTGCCCGGCGATCACGTCCGGGTGGTCGAACGGGTGGATCAGCACCGCTCCGGTGCGCTCGGCGTACGTCTGAGCGGCGACCAGCGCCTCGTCGACGGTGTTGCCGGCCAACTCGACCTGCGCGCCGTACCTTTTGGTGGCGGCGACCTTCGGCAGCGGCGCGTTGACCGGCATGAAGACCGTTGCGTGCGTGCCGACCAGGCCGGCCGCGAGAGCCACGCCCTGGGCGTGGTTACCGGCGCTCGCCGCGACGACGCCGCGTTCCCGCTCCTGGGCCGACAACCGGGAGATCCGCACGTACGCGCCGCGCACCTTGTACGAGCCGGCGCGCTGGACGTTCTCGCACTTGAGCCAGGTCGGCCCGCCCAGCGCCGCGCTCAACGGCCGGGAGGGCTCCAGCGGGGTGGTCCGGATGACGCCGTCGAGCAGTTTCCGCGCAGCCCGCACGTCGTCGAGGCCGACCAGTTCCGTCATGCCCCGATCGTGCCACCCGCCTCCGGCGGCCCCGGCGGCGACACCGGGCCCGGCTGAGCCGCTGGCGGGACCTGGGCCACCGGGCCCGGCTGAGCCGCTGGCGAGACCTGGGCCACCGGGCCCGGCTGGGCCACCGCCGACACGTGAACAGCCGTCGAGACCTGAGCCACCGGCGAGACCTGGGCCGGCGGCCAGACCGGGGCGGTCAGCGCGACGATGCGCGCACACCGTAGACGATCATGCAGCGGCCGGCGACCCCGTTCCGACCCGGGGATAGCCGGGGGCGTGACGCGCCCACGGAGCGGCCATCTCGAACTGACCCGCCACGCCGAGCAGCAGCAGCTCCGAGCCGGGCGGGCCGACCAACTGCACGGCCACCGGCAGGCCGTCCGGGCGGCGACCCACCGGCACGACGATCGCCGGCAGGCCGGCGATGTTCCACGGCGCCGCGTACGGGGCGTACCGGATGCTGGCCGTCATGTTCGCCCGCCACGACCGGTCTGACCACCGCGCGGCCTCCGGCGGAGCGGTGGCCAGCGCCGGGGTGAGCAGCAGGTCGACCGAGTGGTCGGTGAAGAAGTCGGTGGACCGCTGCCGCCAGGCAGCCCGGTCGGCCTCCCGGACGTACCCGCGACGCTGCGCCCACTCGCCCAACGCGACGTGTCGACGGCTGCGCCGTTGCAGGCCGCGCCGGTCCAGACCGGAGGCCCGCACATCGGCAGCGGCGGCGGCGAACCAGGTGGCGATGCCCTGCAGGCCGAGCGCGGTGGGGTAGACCGGATCGGCCGGTACGGTGTCGTGCCCGGCGGCGGCGAGCAGCCGGCCGGCAGCGGCGACCGCGTCGCGGTTGGGCCCGTCCGGTGCGACGCCACGCACCGGCGACCGCAGCGAGACACCCACGCGCAGTCGCTGCGGTGGGACCAGCTTCTCCTGCCGCCGCCCGGCGAGCACCGAGAAGCCGACCGCGGCGTCGGCGACCGTGCTGGTCAGCATGCCGTGCTCGGTGAGACCGAACCAGTCGTCCGCGCCGAGCTGGCAGGGGACCACGCCCCGACCCGGCTTCAGCCCGACCAGCCCGCAGCAGGCGGCGGGGATCCGGATCGAACCGAGACCGTCGTCGCCGTGCGCGATCGGCACCAGCCCGGCGGCCACCGCGGCGGCCGCGCCGCCGGAGGAACCGCCAGGGGTACGCGAGCTGTCCCACGGGTTGCGGGTCACCGCGCTGTCGTCGTCGGTGAGTGCCCACAGGCCTAGCTCGGGCATCCGGGTCACGCCCAGGATCACCGCGCCGGCGCCGCGTAGCCGGCGGACCACCTCATGGTCGGCCTCCGCGACGTCGGTACGGACTGCGGCCGACCCGTTCCAGGTGGGCAGGCCGGCGACCGGAGTGTTCTCCTTCACCGCCACCGGCACCCCGGCGAGGGGCAGGTTGGCCAGGTCCTCCTGCTCGTCGACCTTCTCCGCCTCGGTGATCGCCTCGCCGCCGCGAACGGCGCGGAACGCGGCCAGTTCGCGGTCGGCGGCAGCGATGTACTCGAGGTGGTCGGCGACGACCTGAGTGGCCGAGACGTCGCCCCGGCGCACCCCCCGGGCGATCTGCTTGGCGGTCGCCCCGACCCAGGTCGCCATGATGTCCTGCACGGCCATCCTCCCCAGCGGTCAGCCCAGTGCCTGCTCCAGATCGGCGAGCAGGTCGTCGACCGTCTCGATGCCGACAGACAGTCGCACGAGATCGCCGGGAACTTCAAGCGGCGAGCCGGCAGCACTTGCGTGTGTCATCCGGCCGGGGTGCTCGATCAGGGATTCCACTCCGCCGAGCGATTCGGCGAGCACGAAGAGCTTCGTGCGGTTGCAGATCTCCACGGCGTGGTCCTCGCCGCCGGACGCCCGGAACGAGATCATGCCGCCGAAGCGGCGCATCTGCTTGGCGGCCACCTCGTGACCGGGGTGCGAGGGCAGCCCCGGGTAGATCACCTCGGCCACCTTGGCGTGCCCGTCGAGGTAGCCGGCGAGCCGCTCGGCATTGTCGCAGTGCCGGTCCATCCGTACCCCGAGGGTCTTGATGCCGCGCAGGGTGAGCCAGGCGTCGAACGGGCCGTTGATCGCGCCCATCGCGTTCTGGTGGTAGCGCAGCTCCTCGCCGAGCGCGGCGTCGGCGACGACGAGTGCGCCGCCGACCACGTCGGAGTGCCCGCCGATGTACTTGGTGGTGGAGTGCACGACCACGTCCGCGCCGTACGCGATCGGCTGCTGGAGGTACGGCGAGGCGAAGGTGTTGTCGACCACCAGCAGCGCGCCCGCGTCGTGCGCGACACCGGCCAGGGCGGCGATGTCGGCGATGCCGAGCAACGGGTTGGTCGGCGTCTCCACCCAGACGATCTTCGTACGGCCGGGCTGCACGGCGGCCCGGATCGCAGCCGGGTCGGAGACCTTGGCCGGGGTGAACTCCAGGCCCCAGCGCCGGGCGACCCGGGCGAAGAGCCGGTAGGTGCCGCCGTACGCGTCGTCCGGGATGATCACGTGGTCGCCCGGCTGGCAGACGGCCCGCAGCAGGGCGTCCTCGGCCGCCAGGCCGCTGGCGAAGGCGAGCCCGACCGGGCCACCCTCCAGCGCCGCCAGGCACTCCTGCAGGGCGTCGCGGGTCGGGTTGCCGGAGCGGCTGTACTCGTAGCCGAGCCGGGGCGCGCCGACGGCGTCCTGGGCGTACGTGCTGGTCTGATAAATCGGTGGAATCACCGCGCCGGTGCGGGCCTCAGGGTCCTGACCGGCGTGGATAGCGAGCGTCTCGAAGCCGTGACTCATTCTGGTGAGGCTAGTGCCCCGCTCGGCGGGCCGGGGCGGAGCCGGGCAGGCGGCATAGCCTGGACCGATGAGCGGGTGCGTGTTCTGCGACATCGTGGCGGGTACGGTGCCGGCGTTCCGGGTCGCCGACGAGCCGGACGGGGTGGCTTTCCTGGACACCCGGCCGGTGTTCAAGGGGCACGTGCTGGTGGTCCCCCGGGTCCACCTGGTCACCCTGGCCGAACTGCCGGCCGACCTGCTGCCGGGCTACTTCGCGCTGGTTCGGCGGATGGCCGTGGCGGTCCAGACCGGTCTGGGGGCCGGCGGGACGTTCGTCGCGATGAACAACACGGTGTCCCAATCGGTGCCGCACCTGCACACCCACGTGGTACCGCGGACCAAGGGCGACGGGCTGCGCGGCTTCTTCTGGCCGCGTACCCGTTATGCCGACGACGCCGAGGCCCGCGCCCACGCCGACCGGGTGGCCGCCGCCCTCCCGGCAGGGGCCTGAGTCACACTGGCGCGGGTAAGGAAGGAAGGCCCACCGGTGTTACACGCTGGGAGAGGTATGAGAGGAGTCCCACCGTGTTCCTGCGCCGTATGAACGCCGAGATGGTCTCGCCCGACCAGGCTCTGCCCGGCCGCCCGATCGCCATGCCGGTCGCCGACCGGCACGAGGTCCTGGGCACCCCGCTCAAGGGCCCGTTCCCGGAGGGCCTGCAGGTCGCCGTCTTCGGCATGGGCTGTTTCTGGGGCGCCGAGCGGCTGTTCTGGACGCTGCCCGGCGTCTACACCACCTCCGCCGGCTACGCCGGTGGCATCACCAAGAACCCGACGTACGAGGAGACGTGTTCCGGCCGCACCGGGCACGCCGAGGTCGTCCAGGTGGTGTACGACCCCAGCAAGATCAACTATGAGGACCTGCTGAAGGTCTTCTGGGAGAACCACGACCCCACCCAGGGCATGCGCCAGGGCAACGACGTGGGCACCCAGTACCGCTCGGCGATCTACACGACCACCGACGAGCAGCGGACCATTGCGGAGTCGTCCCGGGACGCGTTCCAGCCGATCGTGACGCGGGCCGGCAAGGGTGAGATCACCACCGAGATCGCCCCGCTCGGCAGCTACTACTTCGCCGAGGACTACCACCAGCAGTACCTGGCACCCACGAAGAACCCGAACGGGTACTGCAACCACGGTCCGAACGGCCTGAGCTGCCCGGTCGGCGTGGCGCGCGTCGGCGGCTAGCCGGCGGCGGGGCCTGCTACGTCTCAGCGACGTACACGCCCGACCCCCGGACGCCAACCACGATCCCCCGCGCTTCACACCTCGTCGGGAGCCTGCGGCAGGCTCGACTGCCAGCTTTCCGGTTGTGCCATCCTGGCGAGAATCATCCCGCCACCGTTTCCGGTCAGGCGCTCCTCCTCCGGGTTACCGCCTTGGGGGCCGCACCGGGGTCGGTTCCACCCACGCGGGGAGCCTGTGTCGATGACTGGTCCCCGGAGGCGGGGGGTGTCGGCGTTTGCCGGAACCCAGGGCTGGACAGACGCGACATGTTCGCGTCGAACTCCTGCCGACCGCCGTACCCGCTATCGGGCGACGCGCGCCACGGCGACACCGGATGAGTGCTGGCGGAATGTCCCACGCGCTGACGCCATGCCTCGATGCCGGGAGCACGGGCTGCGGCAGCGGCCTGCTGGTGCTGCTGTCGCCGCGCCTCGTCGGCGTAGGCCTGAGCGTTCCGGATGCCGTGCTGCGGATCGTTCTGATCGGTGAACCCGCCTCTGTTTGCGAGTCGGAACCCGAGCGTGCCGAGCGTGTCGGCGATGAGCGCGTGGTCGACGGGACGGTTGTTTCTCATCTCGTTGTATTGCCGCTGAATCACTGCCTGCTCAGCCTGGGCACCGAGGCGGAACAGAGCGCTCGTGGCATCTGCCAAACTGCGCTCATAGGACATGGGGTGCCTGCCAACTACATCGTAACGTCCGGTCGAGGACTACAACGGGACGGAAGGCAGTCGGTTCATGGCGGTGAGCCAACCGATCGCTGATCGCGGCGCCGACCCACGAACTGGCATGGGCGGGGTGATCGTCGCAGCTGGCGCTACAGCCGACCTCCAGCGCGACGCAACGCCCGGCTGCCGCACGACCTCGAGGGCCGCTACCGACAGGTGGCCGGGCATTCCCGTTCGGCCCTGTGATCGAAATCCGTTGCCGAGCCCCGCGAGGACTCGATAACGTGGCCGTACACGCGAAAGGAGGTGGTCCAGACTTGTATAGCAATCGGACTCGTGAGGTGGCTGTCCGCTAGCCGCTGTCCTCGACAGTGATCGGTCCGCCGACAGGCGGGCACCAGCACCATCGTCGGGACCGTGTGGCAGCGGTGCGGCGAATTCCAGACAGCCACCCGACCCCCGGGGTGCCGGCCCAGTCCAGCCGGCCCGCGCGACAGCGCGGAGCGCCCCGGGGGTCGCTTCATATCCGGAGGACCGGCGATGTCGATGCGCGAACTGGTGGTGCTGGGGACGGCCAGCCAGGCGCCGACCCGGCAGCGCAACCACAACGGGTACGTGCTGCGCTGGGACGACGAGGTGATCCTCTTCGACCCGGGTGAGGGCACCCAGCGCCAGTTCCTGCACACCACGGTCACGGCCACCGACCTGACCCGGATCTGCGTCACCCACTTCCACGGCGACCACTGCCTGGGCCTGCCCGGCACCATCCAGCGACTCTCCCTGGACCGGGTGGCGCATCCGGTTGCCGTGCACTTCCCGGCCGGTGGCGCCGAGTACTTCGCCCGGCTGCGGCACGCCACCTCGTTCTACGAGACCGCCGAGCTGGCGGTGACCCCGATCGAGACCGACGGGCAGCGCATCGCGCTGGGCTGCGGCCTCCTGGAGGCACGCCGGCTACGGCACCCCATCGAGACGTACGGGTACCGGCTCGTCGAGCCGGACGGGCACCGGATGCTGCCGGAAAGGCTGGCCGCGTACGGCATCGCCGGGCCGGCCGTCGGCGAGCTGATCCGCGTGGGGCACCTCGACCTCGACGGACGCCGCGTCACCCGGGCCGAGGTGAGCGTGCCCCGGCCGGGGCAGCGGTTCGCCTTCGTGATGGACACCGGCCTCTGCGACGGGGTGTACGCCCTCGCCGAGCACGCCGACCTGCTGGTCATCGAGTCGACGTTCCTGGAGTCGGAGGCCGCGTTGGCCGCCGAGGTCGGCCACCTGACCGCGGCGCAGGCCGCCCGGGTGGCGACCGAGTCCGGGGTACGACGGCTGGTGCTCACCCATTTCTCCCAGCGGTACCCCGACCCGCGCCGGTTCCACGACGAGGCGCGCGCCCACTTCGACGGCGACCTGATCATCGCCGAGGATCTGACCACGGTGCAGGTTCCGCCCCGCCGGGTAGCCTCGGCCGAGTGACCGTCACGCTCCGTCCAGCGACCGGTGACGACCTGATGGGGGTGGGTGCGTTGCACCAACGTTCCCGGGTCGCCGCGTACTCCTCGTTCCTGCCGCCCGAGGCGCTGGTCGAGCCGACGGAAGAGGCGATGGGGTGGTACTGGACCGAGCGGTGGCGCTGGGAACGGGACGTCCACCGGATGACCGTGGCGGAGCGCGCCGGGGCGCTGGTCGGGTTCAGCTACCTGGGCCCGGATGACGAGGGTGGCCCGGCGACCGGGCTGCTCAACGCGCTCCACCTGGACCCGCGCGAGCAGGGCCGGGGCACCGGCCGCGCGCTGATGGTGGACGCCCTGGATGCGATGCGCGCCCAGGGTTGGCGCCGCGCGGTGCTGTGGGTGCTGCGGGACAACGCCCACGCCCGCGCCTTCTACGAGCGCGGCGGCTGGACCCTGACGGGCGCGCAACGCGACGAGTACATCGGCCCCGTCCCAACCCCCCAGCTCCGCTACACCCGCCCCCTGTAGCTCTTCTGCCTCCCGCCCCCACCCTCCCATTCCGTCGATCATGGAGTTGTGGTGGGCGATTAATCCGCTCATGCCGGTCTCATCCGGCACCACAACTCCATGATCGACGGGGCGGGGGGTGGGGGTGGGGGGTGGGGGGTGGGGGGTGGGGGTGGGGGTGGGGGGTGGGGCTGTTAGTGGGCGCCTAGGTGGGCCAGGAGGTCTTGACGGGTCAGGACTCCCTTGGGCTTGCCGTCGACCAGGACCAGGGCGGCGTCGGACTTCTCCAGCAGGCCGACAGCCTCGCTGACCGGCTGGCCACCACCGATCATCGGCAGCGGGTCGCCCATGTGCCGCTCGATGGTGTCGTGCAGGTGGGCCTGACCGGTGAACAGCGCGTCGAGCAGGTCCCGCTCGGCGATCGAGCCGGCGACCTCACCGGTCACCACCGGCGGCTCCGCCTTGAGCACCGGCAGTTGGGAGACGCCGTACTCGCGCATGTAGTCGATCGCGTCGCGGACCGTCTCGGTCGGGTGCACGTGCACCAGCTCGGGCAGCCCGCCCGGCTTGCTGGCCAGCGCGTCGGCCACCGTCGGCTCGGCGCCGGAGTTGTCAAGGAAGCCGTACCGGGCCATCCACGAGTCGTTGAAGATCTTCGACAGGTAACCCCGCCCGCCGTCGGGCAGCAGCACCACCACAACGTCGTCCGGGCCGGCCTTGCGCGCCACCTCCAGGGCGGCGACCACCGCCATCCCGCAGGAGCCGCCGACCAGCAGCCCCTCCTCGCGGGCCAGCCGCCGGGTCATCTCGAAGGACGCCTTGTCGGACACCTCGACGATCTCGTCGGCCACACCCCGGTCGTACGTCTCCGGCCAGAAGTCCTCGCCGACGCCCTCCACCAGGTACGGCCGGCCGGTGCCGCCGGAGTAGACCGAACCCTCCGGGTCGGCCCCGATGACCCGGACCCGGCCCTCGGACGCCTCCTTGAGGTACCGGCCGATGCCGGAGATCGTGCCGCCGGTGCCGACGCCCGTCACGAAGTGGGTCAGACCGCCCTCGGTCTGCTTCCACAGCTCCGGACCGGTGGTCTCGTAGTGCGACCGCGGGTTGGCCGGGTTGCTGTACTGGTCAGGCTTCCAGGCGCCGGGGATCTCCCGGGTGAGCCGGTCGGAGACGTTGTAGTACGAGCGCGGGTCCTCCGGAGCGACCGCGGTCGGGCAGACCACCACCTCGGCGCCGTACGCCCGGAGCACGTCCTGCTTGTCCTGGCTGACCTTGTCGGGGCAGACGAAGACACACTTGTAGCCCTTGAGCTGGGCCACCAGGGCCAGCCCGACACCGGTGTTGCCGCTGGTCGGCTCGACGATCGTGCCGCCCGGCTGGAGCAGGCCCGCCGCTTCGGCGTCCTCCACCATGCGCAGGGCGATCCGGTCCTTCACCGAGCCACCCGGATTCAGGTACTCGACCTTGGCGAGCACGGTGGCCTGGATGCCCTCGGTGACGTTACGCAGACGTACCAGCGGGGTGTTGCCGATCATGTCGACGACGTTGTCGTAGTACTGCACGGTGTGCCCTTCGTTGCGGCGCCGGCGACGGCGGCCGGGCAGACGTTTCCTCGCCGCCCAGCGTACGTGCCGTCAGGGCACCAGGCCCCCGGGGATGACCGAGCTGCGCCGCGCCTCCCACTCCAGGAAGCGGTCGGTCTCGGCGAGCACGCTACCGGCCAGCCAGGTGATCATGACGGCGTCGTCGGCCAGCCCGAAGATCGCCAGCGGGATCTCCGGGAGCAGATCGATCGGCGAGACGATGTACGCCGTCGCGGCCGTCATCAGGGCCAGGCGGAGGCCGCCGTCGTACTCGCCCCTGGTGGTGGCCCGGATCATCCGGGGCAACGCCGCCAACCGGGTGCCCAGCGACGGGCCGCCGCGCGCCCCGGCCGCCAGGGCCCGGGCCAGTGCCGTGAACGCCGCGCTGCGCTTCAGTGTCTTCCCCATCGTCGCGCTCCTCTCCGCCGGATCAGCGTGGCGGGTCGGCGCAAGTCGGCCGGCCTCCCCCGTACTGGTACCCCGTCGCGTCGGTTTCCAGGCACCCGGGTGCCGTCACGACGACAGCGGCGTGTCGGGCCGGCGCGATAATGTCGCGGTATGGGGGTGGCTGGTTCTGTCGTACCCGTTGGTCCGCGCTGGCGACACGCCCGGCGGGTCGTCCGCCTGGCGGCGATCGGGACGGTCGCCACCGCGGCGGCCGCGGTGGCGACCGGCGGGGTGCTGCTCGGCCAGGCGCGGCAGGCCCGACGCACCATCCCGATGGCCGAGGCGCCGCCGCCGCGCTGCGACGGGGTGTACGGCGCGAAGTTCCCCGGCCCCGCGCTCACCATGGTCGTGCTCGGTGACTCGTCGGCGGCCGGCTACGGGGTGCACCGCCGCCGGGAGACGCCCGGCGCGCTGCTCGCCACCGGTCTGTCGCGCCGACTGCACCGCCCGGTGCGCCTGCACCGCTTCGCGGTGGTCGGCGCCATCTCGGCGGCGCTGCGACACCAGGTGGATGCGGCGTTGGAGCACCGCCCGGACATCGCGGTGATCCTCATCGGCGGCAACGACATCACCAATCGCACGCCGCGCGGGCTGGCCGTGCGTTACCTGGTCGAGGCGGTCCACTCGCTCCGCGACGCCGGTTGCGAAGTGGTCGTCGGCACCTGCCCCGACCTGGGCGCGATCCGCCCGATCCAGCCGCCGCTGCGCTGGTTGGCGCACCGCTGGAGCCGACAGCTCGCCGCCGCCCAGACGGTGGCGGTGGTCGAGGCGGGCGGCTGGACGGTGTCCCTCGGTGACCTGCTCGGCCCGCGGTTCGCCGCCGAGCCGGCCCGGATGTTCGCCTGGGACCGGTTCCATCCCTCCGCCGAGGGGTACGCGATGGCTGCCGCCGCCCTCCTGCCGACGATGCTCTCGGCGCTCGGCGCGGGGCAGGAACGACGGGCTACACAGGCGCGGGGCGAGGGCGTACGGTCGCTGCCGGAGGCCGCGCAGGAGGCGGCCCGGCACGCCGGCACCGAGGTCAGCGGCACCCAGGTCCGGGGCCGCGACCGAGGTCCGGCCGGCCGGTGGGCGCAGCTGCGTCGCCGGGCGTTCTTCGGTGTCGGCGCGGTGCCGCAGCGCGGGTCCGCCCCGGACACCTCGACAGTGGAGGGACTGGCATGAACGAGCGCAGCGGGCGGGACGTGACCGCCGGCCTTCCCGGCCGACTAGGCCGGGCGGCGGCACTCTCGCTGCTCGCCGGCACGGTGGGCGGCGCCGCCGTCCTGGCCGGTGAGGCGTTCGTAGCCCGGCACCGGCGGTACGCCCAGCCGGAGTTGGGGCTGGCGCTGCGCGCCACGATCGGCCGGGCCGGTGCTGCGCCGCTGCGGCTGGTGCTGCTCGGCGACTCGTCGGCGCTCGGTGTGGGCGTCGACCGCCTGGAGGACACCATCGGCGGCCAGTTGGCCCATCTGCTCGCCGAGGGCCCGGCCGGCCGGCGGGTGCACCTGTCCAGCGTCGGTGTCTCCGGGTCCCGTTCGACGGATCTGGCCACCCAGGTGGCCCGGGCCCTGCTCGGTGAGCGGCCCGACGTGGCGTTGATCCTGATCGGCGCGAACGACGCCACCGGGCTGCGCCGGCCGGCCGACGCGGCCGCGTATCTGGGGGCGGCGGTGCACCGGCTGCGCGAGGCGCGGGTCGAGGTGGTGGTGGGCACGTGCCCCGATCTCGGCGCGGTGCGCGCCATCGCTCCCCCGCTGCGTCAGGTGGTCGGCTGGGCCGGCCGGCGGATGGCACGCGCGCAGACCACTGCCGTGCTGGACGCCGGTGGGGCCGTGGTCGACCTGGCCACCGAGACCGGGCCGGTGTTCCGGGCCGACGCGGGGACGCTCTGCCACGACGGTTTCCACCCCTCCGCCGACGGTTACCGGGTGTGGGCGCACGCCCTGCTGCCGGCCGTCGCGGCCGCGGCGGCGATGACCTCGCGGCGTTAGATCGGGGTGACATTTCCCGCCGCCCCGGCTTCTTCCGCGCCATGTTACCGGCGGGTTAACGTTGGTCCATGCCGATTGAGTCGTCCCGCGACGCCGTCATCGTCGCCACCGCCCGCTCCCCCATCGGCCGGGCGCACAAGGGGTCCCTGCGCGACGTCCGCTCCGACGACCTCGCCGCGACCATCGTCCAGGCCGCGTTGGACAAGATCCCCCAGCTCGATCCGACCACCGTCGACGACCTCTACCTCGGGTGCGGCCTGCCCGGCGGCGAACAGGGCTTCAACATGGCCCGGGTGGTGTCCACCCTGCTCGGGCTCGACACCGTGCCGGGTGCCACGCTGACCCGCTACTGCGCCTCCTCGTTGCAGACCACCCGGATGGCCATGCACGCGATCCGGGCCGGGGAGGGCGACGTGTTCGTCTCCGCCGGCGTCGAGATGGTCTCCCGGTACGCCCGGGGCAGTTCCGACGGTCTGCCGCCGGAGGCGCAGGCGCTGGTCGGCGGCGGCTGGGAGAACCCGCGCTTCGCGGCGGCCGGCGAACGCTCGAAGCGCCGCGCGCAGGGCGGCGCCGAGGTGTGGACCGACCCGCGTGACGCCGGTGACCTGCCGGACATCTACCTGACCATGGGGCAGACCGCGGAGAACCTGGCCCAGGTGTACGACGTCACCCGCGCCGACATGGACGAGTTCGGCGTCCGCAGCCAGAACCTCGCCGAGAAGGCCATCGCCGACGGCTTCTGGGCCCGGGAGATCACCCCGGTCACGACGCCGGACGGCACCGTGGTCAGCACCGACGACGGCCCCCGCGCCGGTGTCACCCTCGACGCGGTCGCCGGCCTGAAGCCGGTGTTCCGCCCGGACGGCCGGATCACCGCCGGCAACTGCTGCCCGCTCAACGACGGTGCCGCCGCCGTGGTCGTGATGAGCGCCCAGCGGGCCGAGGAGCTGGGGTTGACCCCGCTGGCCCGGATCGTCTCCACCGGCGTGACCGCGTTGTCGCCGGAGATCATGGGCCTCGGACCGGTCGAGGCGTCCCGGCAGGCGCTGCGCCGGGCCGGCATGGCCATCGACGACGTTGACCTCGTCGAGATCAACGAGGCGTTCGCCGCGCAGGTCATCCCCTCCTACCGCGAGCTGGGCATCCCGGAGGAGAAGCTGAACGTGATGGGGGGCGCGATCGCGGTCGGCCACCCGTTCGGCATGACCGGTGCCCGCATCACCGGCACCCTGCTCAACGCCCTGAAGTGGCACGACAAGACCATCGGTCTGGAGACCATGTGCGTCGGCGGCGGCCAGGGCATGGCGATGGTGCTGGAGCGGCTGAACTGAACTGACGCTCGCGGAAGTGGGCGTCAGAGCGCGCTGCGGGTCGCCGTCACCTCGGCGGCGGCCCGTGCCAGCACCTCGGCGTCCGTGCCGGCGGCAAACAGATCCGCCGTCACCACCCGCAACTGGTCGGGCAGCGCCACGTCGTTGTCCAGCCGGGGTACCGTCCGACGAGGTTCGCCCTCGGCGTCGGCGGCCAGATTTGCGATCTCCTGCACCAACCGGTGGACCAGGTCGGCGCGTGGCACATTGCCGGTGGCCGCGGCCGCCGCCCAGCGCGGCTGCTCCCAGTGCCCGACCTGGCGGACCAGCAGCTGCACGGCCTGATCCAATTCCGCTGCGCTCATCGTCGCGAGTCTACGGCCGGCCGGGCCGGTCAGCGACGCAGGTAGCTGAGCAGCCGCAGCAGCTGCCAGTACAGAAACACCAGCCCGGTGAGCAGGCCGAACGCGCTCAGCCACGCGTACCGGCGGGGTCGGCCGTCGCGCACCGAACGTTCGACGAGGTCGAAGTCGAGGATGAAGCTGAACGCCCCGGCGATGATCGCCACCACCGAGAAGGCGTACGGCAGCCAGCCGACCTCCCCGCTGGCGCTGTAGACCTCCAACCCCGGCCGCCCGGAGATCAGGTACGACACCAGGTTGACGACGCTGAGCACGGCGATGCCGAGCAGGGTTCCGATCACCAGGCGGGCCAGTCGGGGCGTCGCCCGGATCACCCGGGCACGGTAGAGGGCCGCCATCCCGAGGAAGACACCGAACGTGCCGGCCACCGCCTGCACCACGATGCCCGGATACACCTGCTCGAAGGCACGGCTGGCCACCCCCAGCAGCAGCCCTTGGAGCAGGGCGTAGCCGACGATGGGCACCGGGTTGGTGATCCCGCGCAGGGAGATGACCAGCACCAGCGCGATCGAGGCGAGGGCGCTGCCGGCCAGTGCGGCGCCCAGCCACACCGCGTCGGGGATCACCGCCCAGGACACCGCCGCGGCCGCACCGGTGACGAGCAGCAGCCCGACGGTACGGACCACCACGTCGTCGACGGTCATCGGCTCGACGTCACGGGTGCCGAGCACCCGGGACGCCAGGCGCCCGGTCTCGTCCAGCCGGTTGAGCACCGGGTTGTTGCTGCGCACCGCCGCCTCCTCCGCCCGCGTACCCCTGCGGTCACTCTCCCCCGGGCGGCCCGGCGGTGGCGGCGAAACGGCGCGGACGCCGGCGCCCGCCCCCACGAGAGCGGGGACGGGCGCCGTTCGGCAGAGCGGACGAGGTCAGTCGTCGCCCTGGAAGTAGCTCAGCAGGCGCAGGATCTCGATGTAGAGCCAGACCAGGCTGACCAGGATGCCGAACGCGGCCACCCAGGAGTAGCGCTGCGGGAGGCCCATCCGGACGCCGTCCTCGATCTCCTTGAAGCTGAGCACGAAGCTCAGCGAGGCGACCACGATGCAGACCAGGCTGAAGCCGATGGCCAGCGGGCTGCCGTCACGCAGGCCCGTGTTGACGCCGAACAGCGCCAGCACCAGGTTGATCAGCATGACGGCGAACAGGCCGACCATCGCCGCGATCATGCCCTTGACGAATGCCGGGGTGGCCCGGATGACCTTCGCCCGGTAGAGCATCGCCATCAGGAAGAAGATGCCGAAGCTGGCCACGGCGGCCTGGAGCACGATGCCGTCGTACGCCGACTCGAACGCCTTGCTGACCATGCCGACGAAGACGCCCTCGACGACCGCGTACGCGATGACGAGCGCGGGGTTGGCCATCCGGGAGAACGAGATGATCAAGCCGAGGACCAGGCCGACCACTGCCGCGCCGATCCAGGCGGCACCGACCAACGCGTCGGGCACGAGCACCCAGGCGGCCGCGGCGGTGATGCCGAGGATGCCGAGCAGAGCGATCGTCTTGACGACCACGTCGTCGACGGTCATCGGCGCCACGGTCGGCGGCGCGGCCGGGTAACCGGCCTGGGACGGGTACTGCTGGGGAATGCCGGGCTGTCCGTACGGCCCGGCCGGTGCGTACCCGGCGGAGCGCTCCCGCTCGGCCGCTTGGCCGAGCCGGGCGAGCACCGGGTTCGAGGTCTTCACTGTCTGGCCTCCCTCAGGGGGTCGTTTGCACGTGAACGTGCCCTCCAAGAGTAAACGGCGCAGCCAAGTCCTGGTGATCACGAATGAAATGCGGCATGCGGGCCGACTGGTGCCCGGGGCGGGGGTCGAACCCGCACGCCTTGCGGCAGCCGCTTTTAAGGCGGCCGTGTCTGCCGTTCCACCACCCGGGCGGGTGGCACCGGTGCGCCGACACGCACGGTGCAATGTCACCGTAGCCGGTCCGTGGCGACCCGGCGTACCCCGGCGGCGCGGCCACATTAGGGTCGATGCCGTGAGCAGCGCAGCCCCCACGGCCCCCGACGCCGCCCCTGAGCAGGAATTACGCCTGGCCGATCAGGTCAACCGCCGTCCTCGGGCCGTCCGGCTGCGAAGCGCCGCCCGCCGGCACCGGGTCGACCTGCTGGTCGTGATGGCCTGTGTCGCGCTGGCCGGCTGGCTCACCCACGGGCTGTGGCCCGACCCGGCCGGCCGTACGCTCGCGCTCAACCCGGAGGACCAGGCCCTCTACGAGTGGTTCCTGGCCGTCGACGCGCGAGCGCTGCTCGGCGACTTCAGCCTGCTCACCGACCGGCTCAACGCCCCGGACGGGGTCAACCTGATGGCCAACACCACGGTCATCGCGCTCGGCGTCGTCTGCGCGCCGGTCACCCTGCTGCTCGGCGCGCCGGTCACCTTCGCGCTGCTCGCCGCCGCCAACCTGGCCGGCACCGCGCTCGCCTGGTATCTGCTGTTCCACCGGACACTGGGCGCCCGCCGGTTCGCCGCCGCGCTCGGCGGCGGGCTGTGCGGTTTCGGCCCCGGAATGGTGTCGCAGACCAACAGCCACCTGCACATGACCGCCCAGTGGCTGGTGCCGGTGATCGTCTGGCTGGTGGTCCGGCTGCTGCGGGCGTCCGACCCCGGGACGACGACGCTCACCGGACCGGACCGGCGACGGATCCTCAGCTCCGCGGCCGGACTGGCCGCCGCCGTCACCGTGCAGGTCTTCGTCGGCGAGGAGGTGCTCTTCCTCGCCGCCCTCACGCTGCTCGTGATGGCGGTCAGCTACGCGGTGACCGACCGGGAGCTGGCGCGGCGGGCGCTGCCCACCGTCGCCGCCGGGCTGGCGGTCGCCGCCGGCCTGGCGCTGCTCGTGCTCGGGTACCCGCTGTGGTTCCAGTTCGACGGGCCGCAGGGCGTCGCCGACGGCATGTTCAGCCCCGCCTACTTCTCCGCCGACCTGAGCAGTTGGTGGACGATCTCCCCGCTGTCGGTGCTCGGTCGCGCCGAATCCGCGCACCTCACCACCGGGCCGGCGGAATACAACACCTTCCTCGGTTGGCCTCTGCTCCTGGCCGCCGTGGCCTGCGCGGTCTGGGCCGGGCGACGGCGACTGGTGCTGGCCTGCGTGGTCGCGGGACTGGTCATGGGTGCCCTCTCGCTCGGCCCGGAGGTGGTGCTCGGCGGCACCCGCACCGCCCTGCCCGGCCCGTACGCCCTGCTCGCCGGGCTGCCCGTGGTGGACGGCGCGCTGCCCATGCGGTTCGGCCTGGCGCTCCTGCCGATCGTCGCGACGCTGCTGGTGCTGGCCGTCGACCGGGCGCTGCGCGGCACCGGGCGGGCGCGACGGTTCGTGCCGCTGGCCGTGATCGCGGCGCTGCTGCCAATCTTCCCGACGCCGTTGCCGACCACCGAGCGGCCCGCCGTGCCGGAGTTCATCACCGGTGGGCACTGGCGGCAGTGCGTACGACCCGGCGGTGTGCTGGTTCCGGTGCCGCTGCCCACGCCCAAGGAGCCGTGGCCGATGCGCTGGGCGGCCGCCGCCGACGCCGACTTCGGGCTGCCCGAGGGGTTCTTCATCGGCCCGTACGGGCGGGACGGCACCGCCGCGATGGGCACCTTCAAGCAGCCCACCTCGGCTCTGCTGGCGGACGTCGCCCGGCGCGGGGACCAGCCGGCCATCGGCGACGAGCAGCGCCGGCAGGCCGCGAGGGACGCTGATTTCTGGGGCGCCACCTGCGTGGCCCTGCCCGACGACGCCCCCCATGTGGAGGCCCTGAAGGCCACCCTGGAGCAGCTCTACGGCCCGTCCACCCGGATCGCCGACGCCTGGATCTGGCGGGTCTGACCCGGAAACGCCGCCGATCTTGCACTTTCTGCACCGGCAAACCCCTGTGAATGGGGCGTTACGGTGACCGAAAGTGCAAGATCGGCGGGGTGGAGCGGCGGTCAGGCGCGGGGGGCGCCGACCGGCTGGGACGCCTCGATGAACTCCTCGCGCGGGTCGTGCAGCTGGCCCAGTGCGACCACCTCACGCTTGAGGAAGAAGGCCAGCGACCAGTCGACCACGACCCGGACCTTGCGGTTGAACGACGGGATCCGGCTCATGTGGTACGTCCGGTGCATGAACCACGCCGGCCAACCGGTCATCTTGATCCCGTACACCTGGGCGACGCCCTTGTGCAGGCCGAGGCTCGCCACGCTGCCGACGTGCTTGTGCCTGTAGTTGACCGGCTCGCGACCCCGGATCACGTTCGCGATGTTGTCGGCCATCCGCGCGGCCTGGCGCACCGCGTGCTGGGCGCTCGGCGAGCAGAAGTTGCCCGGCTCCTTGGTCAGGTCGGGCACCGCAGCACAGTCACCGGCGCTCCACGCGCCCTCGATGACCCGGTCGCCGTCGACCACCTGGAGGGTGGGGATGCAGGTGACCCGCCGGCGCTCGTCGCGCGGGAAGTCCGTGGCGTCCAGCATCGGCGACGGCTTCACGCCGGCCGTCCAGACGATCGTGTCGGAGCGGAAGCTGTCACCGTCGGACAGCTTGACCACGCCGTCGACGCAGGACTCCAGCCGGGTGTCCAGACGGATGTCCATGTTCCGCTTGAGTAGCTGCTGCACCGTGTAGGCGCCCATGTCCCGGTCCACCTCGGGCAGCACCCGCTGGGTGGCCTCGACGAGCACCCAGCGCATGTCCTCCGGCTTCAACTCCGGGTAGTAGCGCAGTGCGTCGCGGGCCATGTCCTCCATCTCGGCGAGCGCCTCGATGCCGGCGTAACCACCGCCGACGAAGGTGAAGGTCAGCGCCGAGCGGCGAACGTCCTCGTCCGGGGTGACGGCGGCGACGTCCAGCCGGTCCAGGACGTGGTTGCGGAGGTAGATCGCCTCGCCGATGGTCTTGAACCCGATGCCCTGCTCGTGCAGGCCGGGGATCGGCAGCGTCCGGGACACCGAGCCCGGTGCCACGATCACGTGGTCGTACGCGATCTCCCGGGCCGGGCCGATGATCGGCTGCACGGTGGCCACCTTGCGGTCGTGCTCGATGCGGGTGACCGTGCCGGCCACCACCTTGCACCGGCGCAACTCCCGCCGCAGCGGCACCACGGAGTGCCGCGGGGAGATGTTGCCCGCCGCCGCCTCGGGCAGGAACGGCTGATAGGTCATGTGCGGCTGGGGGTCCACCACGATGACCTCAGCCTCACGGGAGCTGAGCTTCTTCGACAGGCGCAGGGCGGCGTACAGACCGACGTGCCCGGCACCCACCACAAGGATCCGCTTCGGATTCACGTCATCTATCTTTCCCCGGCCTGCTCAGGTAATCCCGCCCGCGCCCCCCATCTGTGACGGAGCACAACCCCTGTGACCTGCGTAACCCTGCCGTCCCAGCGGACTACCTGCGTCGCAGCAGCCAGCCCAGCAACGCGGCCGCACCCACCGCCACCAGCAGTCCGAGCACGGTGACCCACTGGTGGCCGGTCTCGCCACCCAGGCCCGCGACCTGCAACAGCAGCACCGCGAGCACCGCGGAACCCAGCACCACCGCACCCGCCCGCAACAGCCACCGGGTGATCAACTCCGGGTCCACCACGGCGTCGTACGGCAGCAACGCGCCCAGCGCGCACAGGGTGTGCCCCAGGTAGAGCAGCGTGGCGAGGGCGAGCAGCCGCCACAGCGCCACCGGCCGGCCGTATCCGTCGGTGGCGAGCACCCAACCACCGACCATGACGAGAGCCGCGAAGGTCGGCCAGACCCGGCGAGGCCCCACGGCGGGCAGCAGCGCCGCCACCGTCAGGAAGAGCAGCGGTCGACCGGTCAGCACCTCGACGGGGAACGCCAGCGCGAACCCGGCCAGCACTGTGACGAAGATCCCACCCCGGACCAGCAACGGTGCGAGGCTGATCCGGCCGACAGCGACCTGCGCGGCCCGGACCCGCTCGACGACGGCGTTCACCGGCCACCCACCCTCGGGGCCGTGGCGAGCCGGGCCACATCCCGCAACACCTGGTCCAGGCTGCCGGCGCCGGCCCAGCGCACCACCGGCACCCCGTGCTCCCGCAACTGCCCGATCATGGTCTCCCGGTCCAACCGCCACAGCCGGTACGCCACCTCCGCCCAGCCCCGGTCCCGCGGCGGGGTCAGGTCGGTCGGCAGCGTGTCGACCGCCACCACGAACCGCCCGGCACGAGCCAGCCGGGCCAACATCTGCGCCGACCGCTCGTCCAGCAGCGGCGTGAGCACCACCACCAGCGCGTCCGAGGAGAGCAACTGCGGGCCGAAAACCTGGTCGTACGGCTCGTGCGGAGAGGAGTCGGCGCGGACGTCGAGCAGCCACTCCAACACCGTCAGGTACTGCCGACGACCGGCAGCCGGGCGCAACCGTCGCGCCCCCGGCCCGTACTCCAGCAGCGACACCCGGTCGCCGCGGTGCAGGTAGTGCTCGGCGATCGCCGCGGTGGCCCGCACGGTGGTGTCCAGCACCGAGGCAGCACCACCCACGCCACCCGAACGGCCGGCCTCGGCGAGCACGTCGAGCAGCACCACCACCTCGGCGTCCCGGTCGGAGAGGGTGGCCGCCACGTGCAGCTGCCGGGCGCGCAGCGACACCCGCCAGTCGATGCGGCGCAGCCGGTCACCGGGCGCGAAGATCCGTACGCCGGCCAGCTCGCCACCCTCGCCGGGCCGGCGGGAGTGGTGCGCCCCGACCAGGCCGGCGGCTCGGGGCATCGCCTCCACCGCCTCGAACGGCTCGGTACGCGGGTAGACCCGCACCCCGACCGGCTCGGTGATCACCGCGCGGGAGACCAGCAGGCCGCCCGCCGTGGCGACCCGGGCTCCGGCCGGGCCGACGGGATGCCGACCCCAGCGCAGGGCCCGGCCGGCGAGTTCCAGATCCACGGCCGCGCCGGTGGGCACCGAGGTCACGAACGGCCGATCGGCCACGGACCGGCCGGTGCCGCCGCCGGAGGGTGCCGCGGCATCGGCCGCCGGCGCGTCGTCGGAGGCTTCCGCACTGGCGAAGCCGGCCCGGTCGATGCGCAGCCACGGCGACACCCGGGACCGCACCACCACCAGGTCGTAGTCGACCGTGTCCGGGTTACCGACGCTCACCGCCGCCGTGACGTCGCCGCCCTCGACCAGCGGCCCCTCGTCACCGGAGCTGATCCAGACCTGCGGCAGCGCGGTGGGCCGGCGGCGCAGCGCGTACGCGGTGCCCAGCGCGAACGGCGCGGCCAGCACGATCAGGTCGGCCCGGCCCAGTAGGACCCCCGCCACCAGCAGCAGGCCGGCGAGCAGCACGGCCCGACCGAGCGCCCGGGTGGGCGCCCAGCCGGCGGCCGGCTCCGGCTCGGCAGCGTGCGGCACGGTCGATCCGGTCATCAGCGCCGGGGCCCGCCGGCGGCGTAGCTCGGCAACGCACCGCTGGCCGGCGCGGGCGTGGCATCCAGCACCTCGCCGACCACGAACGCCGGGTCGACGCGGCGCAGCCACATCTCCGGACGCAGCGTGATCCGGTGGGCGAGCGCGGGTGCCGCCACCTCCTTGACGTCCTCCGGCACGACGTAGTCCCGGCCGCCGAACACCGCGCGCACGCGGGCCAGCAGCAGCAGCGCCAACGAGCCACGGGGTGACGCGCCGACCAGCACCGACGGGTGTTCCCGGGTGGCCGCCGTGAGGGACACGATGTAGCGGCCGATGGAATCCTCCACGACCACGTCCTCCAGGGCGGCCTGCATCGCCCGCAGGGTGGCCGCGTCGACCACCGGCTTGATGTCCGCCTCCTCGCGGCGGCGGCCCATCCGGCGGCGCAGCACCTCCCACTCCTCCTCGTGCTCCGGATAACCGAAGGAGACCCGGAGCAGGAAGCGGTCCAGCTGCGCCTCGGGCAGCGGGTAGGTGCCCTCGTACTCGATGGGGTTGGCGGTCGCCAGCACGTGGAACGGCTCGTCCAGCTTGTAGGTGACGCCCTCCACCGAGACCTGCTTCTCCTGCATCGCCTCCAGCAGCGCGGACTGCGTCTTCGGCGGCGTCCGGTTGATCTCGTCGGCGAGGAGCAGGTTGGTGAACACCGGGCCGGCCCGGAAGGTGAAGTCACCGTTGCGCTGGTCGTACAGGAACGAGCCGGTGACGTCGGCGGGCAGCAGGTCGGGGGTGAACTGGAGGCGGCGGAAGTCCAGCCCGAGCGCCTGGGCGAAGGAGCGTGCGGTGAGCGTCTTGCCCAGCCCCGGCAGGTCCTCCAGGAGTACGTGCCCGCCCGCCAGAATGCCGGCGAGGACCAGCTCCAACGCGTCCCGCTTGCCGACCACGACGGTGCCGACCGCGTCCAGGACCGCCCGCGCCAGGTGGCCGACCTCGGCGGGGGGAATGCTCCGGTCCACGTCGTTCATCAGATCTTCTCCAGTTCGGCGACGATCGCCGCGACGTCGCGGGGCGACGGGGGGCGGCGGGAGGGGGTGGCGAGGAAGCTCCAGAGCTGGTCGCCGAGCAACGCTCGGGCGCGGGTCGGATCGGATTCGCGGGTGAGGCCGTGACGCTGGCGCAGCCGTTCGTCGGCCAGCTCGCCGAGGCGCGGCAGGATCCGCTCGGTGAACCGCTCACGGTGGCCCGACGACCAGTCCAGCGGCCGCTCCCAGCCGTTGATCGCCGCGCGCAGCGCGTCCCGGGAGCCCCAGCGGTAGCTGCCGTCCTCCTCGCCCGTCGCCGTCCGGCCCGCGGGCGGGGGCGGGGGTGGCGGCGCGAGCAGGGTGGTGACCCGGCGGACCGCCAGCACGGCGAGCACCCCGGCGATCAGCACGGGCAGCGAGACCTGGAGCCCGACCGCGCGGAGGCCGACGAGCAGCACGGCGACCACCGCGGCGGCCGCCGCGAGTGATCGCAGGACCGGGCGGGCCCGGGAGCCACGCTCCTGCGGGCCGGCCGGTGCCGCCTCCTCCTCGAAGGCGAGCAGGTCGTCGATGCTGGTGCTGCTCATCCGGCCACCGCCGTCGACAGTTCCTGGCGGAGCCGGCGCAGCGCGGCGCGGGCCTGGTCGCGGGTGCGTTCGTCGACCGGGCGGGTGGCGTACCGGGCCTCCCGGTAGACGTACGCGAACTCGGCCAGCACGTCGGTGCTGACGATCGCCGGCACCCCCGCCTCGGCGTCACCGCGCAGCAGCCGGCTGACCAGGTCGGTGGGGGTGTCGCCGGTACGCCGGGGCACGCCCGCCGTGGCCGCGGCCTCCTCCAGACGTACCCAGCAGGCGATCACCGCCACCCGGGGATCGGTGGCGGCGTCGTCCAGCTCCACCAGACCGGCGTCGAGGGCGGCGACCACGTCGCGGGCGGTGCCCTCGGCCGTCCGCCGGGACCGGTGCGCGGGCAGCGCGCGGGTCGCCCGGCGACGCCGCAGGCCACGCAGCAGGATCCAGCCGAGGTAGCTGAGAGCGGCGAGGATGGCCACGCCGAGCAGCACCATCGCCACCGTCGCGATCCACTGCGGGATGTGCGCCTGGGTGGCCTCTCCGGCCTCGCGCGGCTCCACCGGGATCGACGGCGGCGGCTCGGCGGTCGGATATTCGGGCACCCACGGAACGTTGTCCGCGGCCGGCGGGATCCGGCTGGCCCCGATCGACGAGTGCGCGGACGCCAACGCCGCGCCGACGAGCAGGACGGCGATCGTGCCCACCGGCCACCATCGCCGAAGCAGGCCGACCGCCGGGCGCAGCACCCCCGCCTCGGCGGCCGGGTACGGCGTGGGCGGGCGCGTACCGTCTGTCATCGCCACCGCCCCACGCGTGTCTCAGTCCACTCCGGCCAGCTGCTTGGCCCGGCCGAAGACGTCGTCCAACATCTCAGGTGTCAGCCGCCCGGTGAAGGTGTTCTGCTGGCTGACGTGGTAGCAGCCGAGCAACTCCGGTGCGTCCGTTGCGGACCAGTGTGCCCCATGGCCGAACGCCGGTCGCGGGCTGGGCGGGCGCTGCCCGTACACCCGGGTCAGCACCGGCCACCACGCGGCCCACGCGAACGCGCCCAGCGCCACCACGACGCGCAGGGTGGGCCGGATCAGGGTGACCTCGCGGTGCAGCCAGGGAGCGCAGGTGTCCCGTTCGCCGGGCGTGGGTTTGTTGTCCGGCGGCGCGCACCGGACGGCCGCGAAGATCCGGGTGTCCCGCAGGGTCAGGCCGTCGTCGCTGGCGACGCTGGTCGGCTGGTTGGCGAGCCCGGCGCGGTGCAGGGCGGCGAAGAGCACGTCGCCGGAGCGGTCACCGGTGAAGATCCGGCCGGTGCGGTTTCCGCCATGCGCGGCGGGCGCCAGCCCGAGGATGCCGATCCGCGCGTCGGCGGTGCCGAAGCCCGGCACCGGTCGACCCCAGTACTCCTGGTCGCGGAAGGCGGCCCGGCGGGTGCGCGCCACCTCCTCCCGCCACTGAACGAGCCGGGGGCAGGCGAAACAGTCGCTCACGGCCGCGTCGAGGTCGGCCAGGTCGGTCGCCCGCGCTGCGCGGGCGACCACCTGCTCGGGGGTACGCGGCTCAGCCAAGCTTGGCCCGGAAGAGTTCCAGTGTCCGGGCGAAGGCGCTGGCGGCGGACCGCTGGTCGAACGCTTCGGGACGGTCGTCGTTGAAGAACGCGTGCGAGGTGCCGGGGTAGTCGTAGAGCTGGCAGGTGCCGCCGGCCTCCTCGATGGCCCGGCGGGCGGTCTGCACACCCTCGTCGGTCGACGTGCCGTCCTCTTCGGAGCAGTGGATGACGGCGGCCTTGCCGGCGTAGTCGGCCCA
Organism: Micromonospora sp. WMMD710; assembly: GCF_029626045.1. Taxonomy (NCBI): domain Bacteria; kingdom Bacillati; phylum Actinomycetota; class Actinomycetes; order Micromonosporales; family Micromonosporaceae; genus Micromonospora; species Micromonospora sp. WMMD710. The sequence continues at coordinate 4,177,647 of NZ_JARUBD010000001.1, forward strand.
GTCGGGGCGCATCGACTCCCACGGCAGCACCGGGTAGAAGCCGGCGGTGGCGACGATCCGCTCGGAGATGGTGGCCGACCAGAGGGCCAGGCTGCCGCCGGCGCAGAAGCCGACCGCACCGACCTTGCCGGTGACCTCGGGCCGCTCGGCGAGGTAGTCGGCCGCGCCCGCGATGTCCTTCGCCGCCTCGTCCATCCGCATGGCCATCAGCAGGCGCTGCGCCTCGTCCGGCTCGCTGGTGGTCTCACCGTGGTAGAAGTCGGGTGCGAGGGCGACGAAGCCGGCCTCGGCGAAGCGGTCCGCCACCGACCGGATGTGCGGGACCAGGCCCCACCACTCCTGGATGACGATGACGGCGGGGCTGGCCGTGCCGCTGGCGGGTATCGCGAGATACCCCTCGCTCGTGCCCCCGTTGCTGCGGTAGCGCACCATTTCGCCCATCGGCCGTCCTCCTAGCGGTCAGTCATCGTTGGCTGGTCGCCCAGTGGTCCTACGTGCCGGTAGCCTGCCACGCCGCGCGGCCGTCGGGAAGACGCGGAAACAGTGGCATTTACCTCCTGTTCGCCCGCCGGTGACTCCGGGTACGCCGACGGCGGCGGGGATCGTCTCCCCCGCCGCCGTCGGTACCGCGAAGGCCGGTCAGGCCTTCTTCGTCAGGCAGAGCACGTAGCCCGTCTTGCCCGGCTCGATGTTGTAGAAGACGTAGCCATCATCGCCCTGCTTGAGGAACTGGTCGCACGCGGTGCCGGCCTTGGCCTGTGCCTCGCTCTGCCCGTCCACCCGACCGACCACGTTGTACGCCGCGTCGGTGGAGGTGCAGGAGACGACCTTCGCCCCGTCGACCTTCTCCTCCTCGGTGCCGGTGATCTCGGGAAGCTCCGCGATGCAGTCACCGGCCTTGGCGTCGGCCGTCTCGTCCTTGTTCAGGTAGTTGCCGATCGCCGAGCCGATACCGAACTTCAGGCCGGCGATGACGAGGAACACGACGATCGCGCCGACGATGCCGAGCGCCTTCTTGGCACCGGACTTCTTCGCCTCCGGCTCCGCCGGCTGCGGCGTGTCGACCGCCGCCTTGGCCGTCTCGTCGACCGTCTTGGGCGTCTCGTCGGCCGGCTGGGACGGCGCTGCCTCGGGCGCGGAGGGCGGTGCGACCTGGTCTGACACGGTGGATCCTTCCGAGGGGTTGATGAGCAGACGACACCGTAACGATCATTGATTTCCGGTGCCGTCCCGCTCGCCTCGTCCGTTCAGCTATTTCCCACGTACGGCGTACCAACTGGGCACCCCGGGTCTGGGGCCCCTGGTACGTGCCGGAGGGCCCGGCTGACGCTGCCGAGCCCTCCGGTCGTGCCGCCGCGCCCGACCCGCGTCGAGGGGCACCTCCAGAGTATCGGGACGCACCGACGCCGGTCTCTACACCGGAGCACGCACGATGAGTACCCTCGATGCCGACCGGCATAATTCGACTCGGCAAGGAGAGCCCAGGTTGACCCCCAACCCGCTGGCCAAGATGAGACGGCTCGCCACCGCCCTGCATGACCTACGTACCAGCCACGGCTACAACCACGCTGAACTCGGCCGCAAGAGCGGTGTCTCCGCCTCCGTCATCTCGCGCATCGAGAACCCGGTCAACGATCTGCGCAGGGCAAACCTCCTGACCGTCCGCCGGCTCCTCGATGCGCTGGAGGTGCCACGCGGCAGCCAGGAATGGGCCGCCATCGAGAGCTACACCGAGGACGCCTCAGCCGCCCGCTGGTGGGACGCGGCACCGTACTCGCGGATGGGCGACGGGCAGCGCCTCTCCGCACTGATCGAAGCGGGCGCTTCCCAGGTTCGCGACTACGCCGGCCTGCTCCTCCCCGGCGTGGTGCAGACGGCGGCATACGCCCGTCACCGCATCCTGGCCGTGACAGGTGACGACCCGGCTGCCGACCCGGCACCGATCGTGGCTGGCCGCCTGGAGCGGCAGCGGCGAGTCGCCACCGAGGGGGCGACGGAGTACAGCCTGGTCCTGGAGGAGCAGGCCATCCGCCGTCATCCGGTCCCGGCACCGGTCATGCGGGAGCAGCTCGATCATCTGCTCTCGCTGATCGGTAAGGGCGTCAGCATTCGCGTTGTGCCGGTTGACGCCTGTCTCGATGATGGATACGCGCCCCGGGCGCCGTTCGTTTATGTGACCTACCCCGATCCAGAGGACCCGCCGATCGTGGCTGTGGACAACGCCGTGCGCGTTGCTCTTGTTACCGACCCAGCCGAGGTGGCGGGGTATGCGCAGCTGCATCTGCGGCTACGTCGTGCCGCACTGTCTGACGAGGACAGTGCGGCGCTTATCCGCGAGGTGGCCAGCTCGCTGGCCACCACGATCTGAGGAGAACCCATGTCCGACCCGCAGTTCACGAACACATCCGACCCTCGGTTTACGCAGTGGATGAAGAGCCCGGATTCGGGGCCGAACGAGGGCTGCTTGTACGTCTCCGGCTCGGCCGACGGCTCCGGTGACGTGGCCCTGGTCGAGAGCGAGGCCGGCCCCGACGCACCGATCCAGGTGGTTCCGAGGAGGTCGTGGTCCGCCTTCCTGTCTGGAGCGCGTTCGGGGGCGTTCGACCACATCTGACCTGACCCAGCTCAACCAGAGGGCCGACACCGGTTGGTGTCGGCCCTCTTCTATATTGCCGCCCGTGTTGCCCTTGTGACCTTGAGCGCAGGATGTCAGTGTGATGGATGCCGGAGCGAATTATGCCGGCGCACAGGATGCGGCCGTACGGACACCTCAGCACCCATCTCGGCTGCGGTCGCAACCACCAGCCGGGCACGGCATGAGCGACGGTCCCCCGTCCGCGAGCACCGCGCCCCGGGTAGCGGCGGCGGACACCGACCCCCGTGCGGAGCCCGCCGCCGCGCCCCACCCAGGAAGGGCGGGGGCGGCCGCGCAGAGGAGCCGGCCGCCTCAGTCCCGGAGGCGAGAGGGCACCGCGATGAGGCTCCCGTTCCGCCGGCGCCGCCGGCCCGTACAGCTCGACCAGACTGGCCCGGCCACCTGCTACCCGCAGCGCGCCGGTGCCCACCCCGCCCCCGACCGGCCGACGTGGGACGGGCCTACGCTCATCACGACACTGTCCCCGCTGATGACCCCGGGGCAGCTGCGTCGCTCCGGCGGCGGCAACCGGTGATGGGCGAGGTGCCGACGTCGGTCCGGGCCGCTCGGGCCGAGCTGGCGGTCCATTCGGTCAGCGCGTTGGAGCAACGTCTGGAGGGGCAGCACATGCCGAGCCGGCCGGCGTGGACCTGCAAGGCCTGCGACCCGAGCACCCCCTGGCCGTGCCAGCCGGCACGTGAGCGCCTGATCGAGGCGTACGGGGAAAACCGAATCAGCCTGTCCATGTACCTCGCGTCGCTGCTGACCGCCGCCCTGGTGGAGATGCCGAAGACGCCGCCGGCCGAGCTGCACGAGCGGTTCGTGGCGTGGACCCGATAAGCGCCATCACGGCCAGGAGCCGGGGCCCGCCGAGCTGCGCCGCTACACTGACCCGGCCCGTGAGCTGCCCAGATCCCGCCAACCAGATCGGAGAGCACCGTGCAGGCATCCCAGGCCCTGGACGTGATGGAGGCCCTGCTGCAGGCCTCCGACCACCCGGACATCGCCGCGATCGCGCGGTACGGCCGGGACTCCGAGGTCGGCGGTCAGTCACCTCCCGGAGTCTCGGTACTGCACCGGTCATCGGACACACGGGCCCTTCTGACCGCCTTCCCCGCACCGCGTGACGCCACGCCGGTGCCGCTGCCCACCGAGCCGATAACGATGCGGTGGCGGGCAGCTCGAATCCTCGTCTTCGCGCACCAGCTCCTCGACGCGGCCCGCCCCGAGGTCTTCGCCTCGTGGGACCTCTGCCGCCAGGAGGGAACGCACGGGCCGATCGCCGCGGCGCTCCGGATCACCGCCCGCGACGGCTCGGTGATCTATCTGCGTGGCCTGGCGGCGTCGGGCCAGGTGCGCGAGCCCGAGGCCGACCCGTACCCGGACTACCAAATCCCTCTTGAAGGAGTCCGATCATGGCACCTCAGTCCCAGTGCTCCGTCTGCGGCGCTCGTGTAGGCCCCCGGCCTGGCCAGCCCTGTCCTCCCCATCAGGCGGAGGGTAGTCGCGCTCGCTGCCCCGGTAGCGGCCAGCCCACGATGTGACAGCAACCGGCCCCGCTCTCCTGCGAGAGCGGGGCCGGTTCGCGTTCGGGGGTCAGGCGTCGGGCGCTCTCCCGGCCAGTGCACGGCCTGGCCGCCACCACCGTCCCGATCGCCGTGATCGGCGCGGTCATCCCGGTGCTGGGCAAGCTGACGTCGCAGATGGCGATGTCGACGGCCGCCGTCCGGATCTCCGACGACGCGCAGCGGAAAGTGGACCTGGTGCGGTCGCGGGGCCGCGACGCCATCGCGGTCGCCCGCGCCATCGACGAGGTGAAGGCCGCAGCCTCCGTCGCATGATCCAGTTCACATCAACACTCAGCTCGTCGGGGTCGGAGTGGGCTCGGCGCTCGGAGTGCCGGACGGTGTGACGGTCGGCTCGGGCGTCGCGGTCGGCCCGGTCGTCGCGGCAGGTGTCGGGACGGCGGTCGGTGTCGGGACGCGCCCGTTCGGGGCGCGGAATCCGAACGGCGCCTGCTCGACGCAGTACGGGTACGGGCGCAGCAGCGGGTTGCCGTACTCGTCGACGCGGCCCTCGCAGTCCGGGTAGCCCAGACGGATCGGGTTGCCGTTCTGGTCGAAGAGCCGGGCGTTCTCCACCAGCTTGCCCTCGCTGTCGTAGACGAAGACGTCACGGACCTGGCTGTACGGACTGTCGACCGAGGTCTGGTCGTAGTAGTAGCCGTCGTCGCGCCGGCCCTCCGCGTCGACCAGTGCGGCGAGCGCGAAGACGACCAGCACCAGGCTGCCGGCGTGCAGCGCCCACCGTGGCCAGCGAGTCAACCGCCCGGAACGGCGTCCGAGCCAGATCGAGGCGAGCACGAACCCGACCAACATGATCACGCCGGCCAGCAACTCGCCACCGAATCGGGGCAGCAGGCCGGATTCGCCGCCCGTGGTGATCACGGTGACCAGCATCGCCGCCAGGTAGCCGCGCAACACCCACCAGGCGGGGCGCAGCAACCGCAGGAAATCACTCGCCGTCTCGTACCCCAGAACCGGGCCAAGCCGAGAGTCGAGCACGCGCAGCCGGCCACGGACTCGGACCACCGCGGACGCGACCCGCTGGTCCAGGTTGCGTCCACCCGGCCCGGTCGCGCCGGCCGCGGCGCGCAACTCGGCGGCGTACGTCTCGGGCTCACCCAACCGCTCGACGAGAGTACCGTCGGTCTCGGCGGCGAACTCGGCGAGGTGGTCGGCGAGATCCTCGGTCAGCTCGTCACGCTGGGCGGGCGGCAGGTCGGCCAGGACGGCCCGGACCCGCGCCACGTAGTTGGTGATCTCCTGCTCCGTGACGGTCATACCGCCATCCCCCGATCGTCGAGCAGACTGTCCATGGTGGTGGCGAACGAACGCCAGAGCTTGCCGGAGCGGGTCAACTGGTCGCGCCCGGCGGCGTTGAGCGCGTAGTACTTGCGGTGCGGCCCGGACTCGCTCGGCACGACGTAGGTGGTGAGCAGGCCGGCGGCGTAGAGACGGCGCAGGGTGCCGTAGACCGAGGCGTCGCCGACCTCCTCCAGCCCGGCCTCCCGGAGCCGGCGCAGGATGTCGTAGCCGTAGCCGTCCTCCTCCCGGAGCACGGCGAGGACGGCGAGATCGAGCACGCCCTTCAGCAACTGTGTGGTGTCCACGCACTGCACACTACCGTGCAATGCGAAATAGCGTCAACGAAATCCGCCGCGACACGCCCGCACCCGCGGGGTGATCCACTCGCGTTCCTGGAAAACGGGCCATTCAAGGCGCCCGGACACCCCACCTTCACTGAAGGTGAGTCGATCACGCCTGCGCGTGCCCTACTGGAGGCTCCACGCGATGCCGTCGAGAATGTCGTGCTCCGAGGCGACCACCGACGGCATGCCGGCCCGCTCCATGATCACGCGAAGTACGAGAGCGCCCGCACCGATCACGTCCGCCCGGCCCGGGTGCATCACCGGGATCGCCAACCGCTGCGCGCTGGTGCGACCCAGCAGGTCCTCGGTGACCTGGGCCACCGCCTCGTACGACACCCGGGCGTGGTGGATGCGCTCCGGGTCGTACTCCTGAAGGTCCTGCGCGATGGCGACCACGGTCGTGACCGAGCCGGCGAGGCCGACCAGCGTGGCCGCCTCGCGGCCGGGCACCACCGCGAGCGCCCGGTCCACCGCCGCCGCGATGTCGGCCTGCGCGGCGGCGACCTGCTCCAGCGTCGGCGGGTCGCCGGCCAGGTGACGCTCGGTCATCCGAACGCAGCCGATATCCACCGAGATCGCCGCCCGCACCCCGCCGGCCCGGTCACCGACCACGAACTCGGTCGAGCCGCCACCGATGTCGACGACCAGGAACGGCTCCCGCGCGTCGGCCGGCAACCCGCGCACCGCGCCGGTGAACGACAGCCGGGCCTCCTCGTCACCGGTGACCACCTCGGGGGCGACCCCGAGGGTGGCCTGCACCATCTCGGTGAAGTCGGCGGCGTTCGCCGCGTCGCGGGAGGCCGAGGTGGCGCACATCCGCACCCGCTGGGCGCCCAGTTTCTCGATGTCGGCGGCGTACGACGCCAACGCCACCCGGGTCCGTTCGATCGCCTCCGGCGCCAGCCGACCCGTCCGGTCCACGCCCTGCCCCAGCCGGACGATCTCCATCCGCCGGGTCAGGTCGATCAGCGGCGCCTGCGACCCGGCCGACGCCTCCGGCAGGTCGGCGACCAGCAGTCGGATCGAGTTGGTCCCGCAGTCGATGGCCGCCACACGCGTCGTCACCCCGCAACCCTACGACAGCCCGGCGAGGACTCAGCTCACAGGCGCAGCAGCATCCGGGTGTTGCCCAGCGTGTTCGGTTTGACCCGCTCCAGGTTCAAAAACTCGGCGACACCCTCGTCGTACGAGCGCAGCAACTGCTCGTACACCGGCTGTGGCACCGGAGCGCCGTCGATCTCGCGGAAGCCGAACGAGTGGAAGAACCGCGTCTCGAAGGTGAGCACGAAGATCCGCGCCACGCCCACCTCGCGGGCCGCGTCGATCAGCTCACCCACCAGCCGGTGACCGATCCGCTGGCCCCGGCAGGACGGATCCACCGCCACCGTCCGGATCTCGGCCAGGTCCTCCCACATCACGTGCAGCGCGCCGCAGCCCACCACCACGCCGTCCTCGGCGCGGACCGCCACCCGGAACTCCTGCACGTCCTCGTACAGGGTCACGGTGGCCTTGCTCAGCAGCCGCCGGTCGTCGGTGTACGTGTCGACCAGCCGTCGGATGCCCCGCACATCACCGGTGCGGGCCGGCCGCACCAGGATCTGCCCCTCGGTCTGAGCTCTCATTCGGTGGGGGGCACGTCCACGCACGGCCCGGCCGTCCACCACGGCTCGACCAGCTCCAGCGTCTCGTCGCCGAACGGGTTCACGCCGGGCCCCGCGCCCAGCGCATGGCCCAGGTGCACGTGCAGGCACTTCACCCGGCCCGGCATCCCGCCGGCCGAGATGCCGGCGATCTCCGGCACCTCGCCAATCGCCTCCCGACGCGCCAGGTAGTCCTCGTGGGCCGCCCGGTAGTGCGCGGCCAGCTCGGGGTCCGTCGTCAGCCGGTCGGCCATCTCCTTCATCAACCCCGCCGACTCCAGGCGGCTGCACGCCGCCGTGGCCCGGGGGCAGGTCAGGTAGTACAGCGTCGGGAACGGGGTGCCGTCGGCGAGGCGCGGCGTCGTCTCCACCACGTCCGGCAGGCCGCACGGGCAGCGGTGCGCCACCGCCCGGGTGCCCCGGGGCGGGCGGCCGAGCTGCGCGGCCACCGCGGCCAGGTCGGCCTCCGTGGCCGGTTCCCGCTGCGGCAGAGGTACGGAATCCGCCGCCGACTCCGACGGTGGTACGACTGTCACGGTGCCCATCTCTCCTGGTGCTGGTCGGTTGGTCACTTGCCCGGCTGCTGGCTGTCCGCCGCCTGCACGCTGGACCACAGCGTGTCGTACCAGGTCACTGGACCCGCCGGGGCGGCCGGGCCGGCCGACTTCCCGGCGTCCCGGGCGGCGCCCTCCGGATCGTGTAGGACCACCATCATCTTCTCGCCCGGCCGACCCATGAAGAACCGTTCCCGGGCCTTGGTCTCGATGAACGCCTTGTCCTGCCACTTCGCGGCCTCGGCGGCGAGCTTGGCGATCTCCTCCTCCTGCACTGCCTGCGCGGCCTCCATCCGTTCGATGTCGGCCTGCTGGTCCAGGTAGACCCGCACCGGGTAGGTGTAGGCCAGGGCGAGCGCGATCAGCACCGCGAACAGCACGGTGGCCCGGCCGGTGAAGCGACGGGGATGGGGTGCGACGAGCCGTTTGACCGCACCGCCGGCGGCGGTACGCCGAGCGGCGGCCGGCCGGTTCGCGGAGCGCACGCCGTCGGCGCCCCGGGCCGCGCCCGGCGCCCGACCGGCGGCACCCCGCGGCTCGGCGCGTACCCCGGCCTCCCGGACCGACCCACGGGTGGCCCGGCCGCCACCCGGCCGGCCGGACTGACCCGGCCGGCGGGCGGGACGCTGACCACCCGGTGTGCGCCGCTGCTGCATCGTCACACCCCTCCCCCGAGGCTTCGTGCGTGACAGAGGGTGTCGGGAAGCCCCGCTCGGGGCTTCCCGACAGCGATCTCAGGCGGAACGGTAGCGCGGGAACGCACCGGCGCCGGCGTAGCGCGCCGCGTCCGCCAGCTCCTCCTCGATCCGGAGCAGCTGGTTGTACTTGGCGACCCGGTCCGAGCGGGCCGGCGCGCCGGTCTTGATCTGGCCGCAGCCGGTGGCCACCGCCAGGTCGGCGATGGTGGTGTCCTCGGTCTCGCCGGAGCGGTGGCTCATCATGCACGTGAAGCCGGCCCGGTGGGCCAGGTCCACCGCGTCCAGGGTCTCGGTCAGCGAACCGATCTGGTTGACCTTGACGAGGACGGCGTTCGCCGCCTTCTCCGCGATGCCACGGGCGATGCGCTGCGGGTTGGTGACGAACAGGTCGTCACCGACGATCTGCACCCGGTCGCCGATCGACGCGGTCAGCGTCTGCCAGCCACTCCAGTCGTCCTCGGCCAGCGGGTCCTCGATCGACACGATCGGGTACTCGTCGGCGAGCTTGGTGTAGTAGGTGCTCATCTCCTCGGCGGACTTCGCGGCACCCTCGAACGTGTAGGTGCCGTTGTCGAAGAACTCGGTCGCCGCCACGTCGAGCGCGAACACGATGTCGGTGCCGAGCCGGTAGCCGGCCTTCTCGACCGCCTCGGCGATCAGGTCCAGGGCGGCGGCGTTGGTCGGCAGGTTCGGCGCGAAGCCACCCTCGTCGCCGAGACCCGTCGACAGGCCCTTCTTCTTCAGCACCGACTTCAACGCGTGGTAGACCTCCGCGCCGGAGCGCAGCGCCTCACGGAACGTGGGCGCGCCGATCGGCGCAATCATGAATTCCTGGATGTCGACGTTGGAGTCGGCGTGCGCGCCACCGTTGAGGATGTTCATCATCGGCACCGGCAGCAGGTGCGCGTTCGGGCCGCCCAGGTAGCGGAAGAGGCTCAGCTCGGCGCTGCCGGCGGCCGCCTTCGCCACCGCGAGGGACACCCCGAGGATGGCGTTCGCGCCCAGCTCCGACTTGCTGTCGGTGCCGTCGATGTCGAGCATCTTCTGGTCGATCAGGCGCTGCTCGCTGGCCTCGTACCCGATGATCTGGTCGACGATCTTGTCTTCGACGTTGGAGACCGCCTTCTCCACGCCCTTGCCCTGGTAGCGGTCGTCGTCACCGTCGCGCAGCTCGATCGCCTCGAACGCGCCGGTGGAGGCGCCGGAGGGCACCGCGGCGCGAGCCACCGTGCCGTCGTCCAGGCCGACCTCGACCTCGACCGTCGGGTTGCCCCGCGAGTCGAGAATCTCCCGGGCGACGATTCCCTCGATGGTTGCCACTGAGTCGCTCCTCGTTGTTGTGATCCGGTCCGTGGGTGGGCCGCGACGGTGCGGCTGAGGCAGGTGTTGAACGCAGCGTATCGGGCCACGGGAACGGACACGGCGTCGCCCGCGCACCCGACTCGCCCCGCACTGACGGACATTCCCGGATTTCCGGGCGTCAACCGGCAACGAGTTTGCGCTGCGCGGACCAGATCCACCAGGCTGGTCGCCATGCCCGCCGCCTCGACCACCCTCCGCATGCTCGCCGTGTCGGTCATCGCGTCGCTCACGGTCACCGGCTGTCAGACATTCGAGGACGCCGGAGTGGCCATGGAACGCTCCGACCTCGTCAACGACCTCGCCGCCCGCCTCGACCGGGCGTTGGAGCTGACCTACTCGGCCGACTACCAACTCCCCGGTGGCCAGACCGCCGCGATCGTGCAGGCCCAGGATCCGGCCCGCTCGTCGTACACCTACCCGGGTGGGCGGCTGACCGTCACCCCGGAGGCGGTCACCCGGTGCACCGCCACCGGCAGTCACACGGAGTGCACACTCGTCGCACCGCCCACACCCGCCGGCAAGCCCACCGTGGCGCTCTTCAGCGAGGCGAACCGGCAGGGCCTGGCCACTCCACCGGTGGTGGTGGGGCTGCTGACCGCCGCGGCGCTCGACCCGCAGGCCGCCATCAAGCAGACCGACACCACCGTCGCCGGCCGCCACGCCACCTGCGTCGAGGTGCAACGCGCGGACGGCGACTTCACCGCCTGCGTCACCACGGAGGGCGTGCTGGGCAGCTTCACCGGGCCGGTCGACGGCAAGCCGATGGAACTGGCACTGAGCCGCTACTCCGAGACGGTGCAGCAGGACGCGTTCGACCCGCCGGCGGGCGCGAACGTGGTGGACCGCCGCCCCGGTCGCCCGTAACCCGCGCGGCCCGCTGCGCCCGCGCCGTCTCGCTGCGTCCGCGGCGCGTTTCGGCGCGGGCGTCGGCTGGTGAGCGGCGGTTGCTCAGATGCCCAGCAGGGTGCGCAGGTGGCGCGGGGGTGGGCAGTCGTGCGCGAGCATCGCGTCGTGCCAGTCACGCACCGGCACCCCGTCGGGGCGGGCGGCGGCGATCTCGGCCACCTCGCTGTACCCGACGAAGTAGGTGGACAGCTGCGTGGAGGTGAGCAGCGCCCGGCGCCACTTGCCGGCCGCCTCGCCCTCCTCCTGGAAGCCCCGCCCGGTCATCAACGCCATCGCCTCGGCCTCGGGCAGATCCTCGGCGTGCACCAACTGGTCGAGCAGCGCGTTGATGGTCATCCGCAGCTGCATCTTGAGCTGCTGCAACCGCACCGGCAGACCGCCGAAGCCGAGCCCGGCCATCAGCTCCTCGGCGTACACCGCCCAGCCCTCGATGAACGGGCCGGACTCGGCCAGCGCCCGCACGCGGGTGCCACCGACGTAGCGGCGGGCGTGGGCGAGCTGGAGGAAGTGCCCCGGCATCGCCTCGTGCACGGTCAGGTTGCGGATCATGTGGTCGTTGTACTCGCGGTAGAACGACTCGACCCGCTGCGCGGGCCAGTCCGACGGGGTGGGCGCGATGCAGTAGAAGGTGGGGACGTTCGCGGTCTCCAGCGGGCCGGGCGAGTCGCAGTACGCGACGGCGACGCCACGGGCGAACTCCGGCATCTCCTGGATGACGCACCGGTCGTCGACCAGGGTGACGAGGTCGTGGGCGCGGACGAAGTCGGTCTCCTCGTCCAGGGTGATGCCGGCCAGCTCGACGATGGTCGCGTCGTCGGGGTGCTCGGCGGCGAGCACGTCGAGTGCCCGGCGTACCGCCTCGTCGTCGGCCCGGCCACCGACCAGCTCGACGGCCGCCTCGCGGATCTCCGCGGTGACCCGGTCCAGGTTGGCCCACGCGCGGCGCTGGATCTCGGCGGCGCCCAGCTCGGTGTCCAGGGTGTGCCAGAGGCGTGCCTCCCACCGGCGGCGGCCCAGCCGTGGGTCGCGGCCGGGGCCGGCGTCGGCGGCGAGGCCGGCACGCAGCCAGGCGACGAACTCCTCCAGTGCGGCGATCGCGGCGGTGGCCGCCGGCTCCACCCGGTCGAGGCTGCCCGGCGCCTGGGCGATCAGCCCCGGCAGTTGGTCGCGGATCAGTGCGGCCGTGCCGGTGAACTGCCCGACCGCCGTCTCGGCGTGGATGCGCGGCATGTCCCGCAGGGTCGCGCGGGCGGTGGCGAGGGCGTCCGGTACGGCGGCGAGCCGGCCGGCCAGTTGGGTCAGTCGCACCTCGGCCGGGGCGTACGAGCGGGCCAGCAGCGGGTGCAGCAGCGGGCCGGGATTGTGCCGCAGCGGGTTCCACTCGTGCGAGCGGATCTCGGTCAGCTCGAACAGCTCCCGGTCGACGAACGAGGTGAGCAGCGCGTGGTCCACCTGGTCGTCGACGTCGAGCGAGTCCGGGTCCAGTTCGGACAGCGCGTTCGCCGCGTCGGAGAGCATCGCGAGATCGCCGGCCACCGCCCCGGCCGACAGATCCGGGAGCCGGTCGTCGAACCGGTGATCCCCCGCCGAGGTGGCAACCCCGGGCCGCGCTTCCAGTAGTGCCTCAACAACCCGCTCAGCGAGTACCCCGAACTCCTCCACCGGACCACCCTACCGACCGGCCCGCCCCGGTCGTGTTGATCAAAAGGTTTGCGTCAGTTCCGGGCAGGTTGATCAACCAGTTTCGGCGATGCGGACGGCCTCGGCGTAGGCCAGGGTCGCGCGGCGGAGGGCCTGTTCCGGATTCAGGTTCGCCTCGCGGGCCGCCGCTACCGTGGCCAGCAGGCTGGCTCCCAGTCTCGCCTCGGCGTCGACCTGGGTGGCGGCCAGCGGGGGTGGGACCGACAAACCTGCGCGGGCGGCACGGTCCAGGATCTGCGCGGCCAGGGCGAGGGCGGGCTGGCTCAGCGCCACGCCGTCCAGCACCGATTCGCGTGCCTTCTCGGCCCGCTTGATCCGCTCCCAGTTGGCGGTGATCTCCTCCAGCGTGCCCGCCTCCGCGCCGGCGAAGACGTGCGGGTTACGCCGGATCATCTTGTCGACCAGGCCACCGGCCACGTCGTCGATGGTCCACCGCTCACCCTCGGGCAACTCCTCGGCGAGCCGGGCGTGCAGCACCACCTGCAGGAGCACGTCACCCAACTCCTCACGGAGCGCGTCGGTGTCGTCGGCGTCGATCGCGTCGTACGCCTCGTAGCTCTCCTCCAGCAGGTACCCGGCGAGGCTGCGGTGCGTCTGCGCCCGCTTCCACGGGTCACCACCGGGCGAGGCCAGCCGATCCAGCACGGCCACCGCGTCCAGCAGCCGGGCGCCCGGCGGATCCCACGAGCCGTACATCAGCTCCATCTCGGCCAGCCCCGGCTCCCGGGCCAGCCGCAGACCCAACTCACGGGCCAGGGCCTCATCGCCGGCCGGGCCGGCCAACCAGACCGCCGTGCCGTGCTCGGCCACCGTGTCCAGCAGCCGCTGCGTCGCCGGGCCGTCCACCACGGTCACCTCGGCGCCCGCCTGGCGCACCGCCGTGGTCAACTCACTCTCCGCGCCGGTCAACACCGGGTGCTGGCGTACGACGTCCCAGGCGGCGGCGGTCAGCAGACCGGCCGGCAGCCGGGGCGAGGTGACCAGCAGGACGATCCGTGCCGTCATGCTCAGCTGGCCGTGCCCTCGGCGTCCGGGGACGCGTCCGACGGCACCGACTCCGGGGTGGAGATGTCGGTGACCGGGCCCTCCTCGTTGATGTACGGCAGCGAGTAGAAGACCAACGACTGCCCGGTGCTCACCACCGACGGCACGCCCACCGACCGGTAGCGCGGGTTGATCGTGACGTCGACCCGGCTCGCCTCTTCCTCCAGCGCGGCGCTGAGCGCGGTGGCGCTGCGCACGAAACCGCCGTCACCGAAGGCCCGCCGCACGTCGGCCACCGGCATCCCGCCCTGGATCGCCCCGGTCTTCGCGAGCGCGTCGTAGACGGCCATCAACGAATCGTCGCTGAGGTCGGCCGGCGGGAGCTGCTGGTTGAGCGCCTGGAGCAGGTCGATCCACTCACCCCAGAGCTTGGCGTACTCGGTGCTGGCCGGCACCCGCAGGTTCTGCTCCAACTGCTGCGGCGTGACCTCGTCGGGCACCTGGAGCTTCTTCGCCGCCGCGACCCGCTTGCCGAGATCCAGGCTGACCAGCAGGTTCACCACGTCCTGCCGGGTGACGGCGGAACGCAGCTGCTCGGGTGACGGCGTCGCGCCCGCCTGACCGGCCTCCCGGCGGACCGCGTCGCCGTACTTCGCCTGCACGTCGTCGTAGATCGCGTCGACCCGGTCGAGCGAGTACGTCGTGTCACCGACGTACGCGGCGACGTCCGGTGCGGACTTCCCGCAGGCGGCGAGGGAGAGGACACCCAGAGCCGCGACGCTGGCGGCGGCGATCACACGGCGAGCACGCATGCCCGTCACTCTCTCATGCCCTGTTCCATGCTGTGACGGCCCCCACCTCACCCGGCCGGCCTCACGTGGCCGGCCGAGTCCTGTGGCCGGCCGGCTCCCGTGGCCGGCCGGCTCCCGTGGCCGGCCGGCTCCCGTGGCCGGCCGGCTCCCGTGGCCGGCCGGCTCCCGTGGCCGGCCGGCTCCCGTGGCCGGCCGGCTCCCGTGGCCGGCCGGCTCCCGTGGCCGGCCGGCTCCCGTGGCCGGCCGGCTCCCGTGGCCGGCCGGCTCCCGTGGCCGGCCGGCTCCCGTGGCCGGCCGGCTCCCGTGGCCGGCCGGCTCCCGTGGCCGGCCGGCTCCCGTGGCCGGCCGGCTCCCGTGGCCGGCCGGCTCCCGTGGCCGGCCGGCTCCCGTGGCCGGCCGGCTCTGTGGCCGGCCGGGTCCTGGCCGGCCAGGTTCTGGCCGGCCGGGTCAGCTCGCCGCGACGGCGAGCGGGGCGGGGGCACCGAGCACATCGGAGAGCAACTGGGCGCACCACTGGAGCAGCGCCTGGTCGCGCAGCGGCTCGCCACCGACCCGACGGGTCGTCGGCCGAGGCACGCTGACCTGGTCGGTGGCCTGCTTGTAGACCGCGTCCGGGTGGTAGCGCTTGAGCCGCAACTGCTTCGAGTCGGGCAACGGCAGCGGGCCGAACCGCACGTGCTTGCCCTGCATGGACACGTCGGTGAGGCCGTACCGGCGGGCCAGCAGGCGGAACCGGGCCACCTCCACCAGGTTCTGCACGGGGGCCGGCGGCTCGCCGTACCGGTCGGTCATCTCCGCGACCACCTCACGCAGCCGCTCCTCGTCGCGCGCCTCGGCGAGCTTGCGGTACATCTCCAGGCGCAGCCGTTCCACGCTCACGTAGTCGTGCGGCAGGTGCGCGTCGATCGGCAGATCGATCTTGACGTCGGTCTCCTCCTCCGGCCGCTCACCCTTGAACGCGGACACCGCCTCGCCGACCATCCGCACGTACAGGTCGAAACCGACACCCTCGATGTGCCCGGACTGCTCGCCGCCGAGCAGGTTGCCCGCGCCCCGGATCTCCAGGTCCTTCATGGCCACGTACATACCCGCGCCCAACTCGGTGTGCTGGGCGATGGTCGCCAGCCGCTCGTGGGCGTGCTCGGTGAGCGGCTTTTCCGGCGGGTAGAGGAAGTACGCGTACGCCCGCTCCCGACCCCGGCCGACCCGGCCCCGGATCTGGTGCAGCTGGGCCAGGCCGAGCAGGTCGGCGCGCTCCACGATCAGCGTGTTGGCGTTCGGGATGTCGATGCCCGACTCGACGATCGTGGTGCAGACCAGGACGTCGAACTCCTTCTCCCAGAAGCCGACCATCACCTTCTCCAGGGCGTCCTCACCCATCTGGCCGTGCGCCACCGCGACCCGCGCCTCGGGCACCAGCTCCCGCAGCCGCCGCGCCGCCCGGTCGATCGACTCGACCCGGTTGTGCAGGTAGAAGACCTGCCCGTCGCGGAGCAGCTCCCGGTGGATGGACGCGGCGACCTGCCGGTCGTCCTGCGCGCCGACGAAGGTGAGCACCGGGTGCCGCTCCTCCGGTGGGGTGGCGATCGTGGACATCTCCCGGATGCCGGTGATCGCCATCTCCAGCGTCCGCGGGATCGGGGTGGCCGACATGCTCAGCACGTCGACCGACGCGCGCAGCGTCTTCAGGTGCTCCTTGTGCTCGACACCGAAACGCTGCTCCTCGTCGACGATCACCAGACCGAGCTGCTTGAACCGGGTCGCGGTCTGCAACAGGCGGTGGGTGCCGATGACGATGTCGACCGTGCCGGCGGCCACCATCTCCAGCGTCCGCTCGGTCTCCTTCGCGGTCTGGAACCGCGACAGCTGCCGGATCTCGACGGGGAACTGGCTCATCCGCTCGGCGAACGTGTTGAAGTGCTGCTGCACCAACAGCGTGGTCGGCACCAGCACCGCGACCTGCTTGCCGTCCTGCACGGCCTTGAACGCCGCACGGACCGCGATCTCGGTCTTGCCGTAGCCGACGTCACCGCAGATCAGTCGGTCCATCGGGACGGTCTGCTCCATGTCCCGCTTGACCTCGTCGATCGCGGCGAGCTGGTCGGGGGTCTCCTGCCAGGGGAACGCGTCCTCCAACTCCCGCTGCCAGGGCGTGTCCGGGCCGAACGAGTGCCCCTTGGACGCCTTGCGGGCCGCGTACAGCTGGATGAGCTGCGCGGCGATCTCCCGGACCGCCTTGCGGGCCCGGGCCTTCGACTTCTGCCAGTCCGAGCCGCCCATCTTGTGCAGGGTCGGCTGCTCGCCGCCCACATAACGGGAGAGCTGGTCGAGCTGGTCGGTCGGCACGAACAGCCGGTCGCCGGGTTGGCCCCGCTTGCTGGCCGCGTACTCGATGACCAGGTATTCGCGGCTGGCGCCGTTGACGGTGCGCTGCACCAGCTCGACGTAGCGGCCGATGCCGTGCTGCTCGTGCACCACGAAATCGCCGGCCTTCAGCTCCAGCGGGTCGATGGTGTTGCGCCGACGGCTCGGCATCTTGCGCATGTCCCGCGTCGAGGTGCCCCGACCGCCGGTGACGTCGTTGCCGGTCAACAGCACGAAACGGGACGCCTCGTCGACGAACCCGCTGCTCAGCGCGCCGCAGGTGACCACCAGCTCGCCCGGGACGGGCGCGGTCGGCACCTCCTCGGTCAGCCGGGCACCGAGGCCGGCGTCGCGCAGCACCTCCACCGCCCGCTGGGCGGGGCCGTGCCCCTCGAAGACCAGCGCGATCGACCAGCCCTCACCGGCCCACCGCTTGAGGTCGTCGACGACCCGGCCGGTCTCGCCGTGGTAGAGCGGCGCCGGCTGGGCGGCGAGGGTCACCGCGATGGCGTCGTCCGGGGTGACGGCGGCCCGCTCGGGCGCGTCCTCCCAGGGTTGCCGCGTCTCGGCGGTCTCCGCCGTCTCCCCTTCGACCAGGCCGAACGGGGAGAGCGTCCACCACGGCTGGCGCAACGTGGCGGCGGCGGCGCGGACCTCGCCCAGGGTGCGGAAGGCGGCGGCGCCGACGTCCACCGGGGCCTGGCCGCCGACCGCGGCGGCGGCCCAGCTGGCCTGCAAGAACTCCTCCGAGGTACGCACCAGATCGTGCGCCCTGGTGCGGATCCGCTCCGGGTCGCACAGCAGGACGTGGGTGCCGGCCGGCATCGCGTCCAGCAGCAGCTCCAGCGAGTCGGGGCCGACCAGCACCGGGGCCAGCGACTCCATGCCCTCCACCGGGATGCCTTCGGCCAGCTTGTCCAGGATCTCCGCCAGCTCCGGATGCTCCTCGGCGAGCGCGGCGGCCCGGTCGCGGACCGCCGGGGTGAGCAGCAGCTCACGGCAGGGCGGCGCCCAGAGCAGCGGAACCTGCTCGATGGTCCGCTGGTCGGCGACCGCGAAGGTGCGAATCTCCTCCACCTCGTCGCCCCAGAACTCGACCCGCGACGGGTGCTCGTCGGTGGGCGGGAAGACATCCAGGATGCCGCCGCGTACCGCGAACTCGCCGCGCTTGGTGACCAGGTCGACCCGGGCGTACGCCATGTCGACCAGACGGTGGGCGACCTCCTCCAGGTCCGCCTCCTCGCCCGCGGCGAGCTGCACCGGCTCCAGGTCACCGAGACCCTTGAGCTGCGGCTGAAGCAGCGAACGAACCGGGGCCACGACCACCCGCAGCGGCCCGGTGCCGCCGTGCGCGTCGGTCGACTCCGGGTGCGCCAGCCGGCGCAGCACCGCCAGCCGCCGGCCGACCGTGTCCGAGCGCGGGGAGAGCCGCTCGTGCGGCAGCGTCTCCCAGGAGGGGAAGACCACGACCTGCTCGGGCGGCAGCAGCCCGCCCAGCGCGGCGGCGAGGTCGTCGGCTTCGCGGGTGGTGGCGGTCACCGCCAGCACCGGCCGCCCGGCCCCTTCGTTGTCCGCGGCGACCGCCGCGACGGCGAACGGGCGCAGCGCGGCGGGGGCGGTGATGTCGAGCCCGTCGACCTGGGCGGCACCGGAGCGCGCCAGGTCACGCGCCCGGGCCAGCCCGGGGTCGGCCAGGGCGGCGGAGAACAGACCGGTGAGCATGTGATCACTTCCAGGGGAGTCGACGCACACGACGGCTGCCCCTCGTCCGGTTGGACGGGGGGTGCACGACAACAAGCCTAGCCCCGTCCACCGACAGCCACCCCCTTCCGCCCCAGGTCGCCCCCGCACCCCACGCCCCACGCCCCGTGCCCGCACGCCCCGCACCCCACGCCCCGTGCCCGCACCCGCACGCCCCATGCCGCCCGCCCCGCACCCCATGCCCCACGCCCCGCACCCGCATCCGCACGCCCCATGCCGCATGCCCCGCGCCGCGCCGCGCCGCGCCCGGATGTCACCGCCGTCACGGACGTGGCCGCAACCCGCCCGTGCTGGCCATGACACTCCCGGCAGACCAGCGTGCCTCAAGCGCGCCGGTCGCGCCGATCTTGCAGTTTCGATCGTCGACATGTGCGGTATGCCCCTTAAGCCGGGACAGAAAGTGCAAGATCGCGGAGCAGGCGGGGTCCAGCCCCGTCGATCAAGGAGTTGTGGTGCCTGGTTTGGGGCCTTGTGAGTTTTTTGTTGCCCACCACAACTCCATGATCGGCGAGGCGGCGGTGCCCCCGCCTGTTCGACTGACTCCCCCGCCTCTACCACCGCGAGATCCACTCAGTTTCAAAGAAACTGCTGCACAGGCGCGCTTTGAGGCAGCAGTTTCCCTGAAGTTGTGTGGATCTCGCGGCGGACGGGCCGCGCGGAGCCCAGCCGCGCAGGCCACGCAGAGCCCAGCCGCGCAGGCCACGCAGAGCCCAGCCCGGCGAGCAGGCGCGGAGCCCAGCCCGGCGAGCAGGCGCGGAGCCCAGCCCGGCGAGCCGGCGCGGAGCCCAGCCCGGCGAGCAGGCGCGGAGCCCAGCCCGGCGAGCCGGCGCGGAGCCCAGCCCGGCGAGCCGGCGCGGAGCCCGGCCCGGCAGGCAGGCGCGGAGCCCGGCCCGGCAGGCAGGCGCGATCTTGACCAGGTGCCTGTGGGCATGGTCGGGTCTGGGGATGGGTGATCAGTGGCGGGTGCAGTTCGACGCGGAGGTGAGCTTCGCCAACGGTGGCGGGCTGCGCACCGAGGGGTTCCGGTTGGACATCCCGGGCCGGGAGATCACCGACCAGGATCTGGCCGCGCTCCTTGTACGGCACCTCGGGCTTCTGCTGGTCGCCGACGTCCGGATCAGCGCGAAGACGATCATCGAGGAGCCACACAAGGGCGGCCGGGGTGTCGCCGCCGAGCCCCGCGCGGGCCGCCGGCTCGTCGAGCTGAGCCAGGTGATCAGCGACGGGATGACCACGCTGCCCGACTGGCCGGCCCCCCGGATCACCGACTGGCTGACCCGGGAGGCGTCCCGGGAGCGGTACGCCCCGGGCGTGGAGTTCCACGTGGCCCGGATCGACATGATCGCCAACACCGGTACGTATCTCGACGCGCCGGCACACCGCTGGGCGGACGGGCCCGATCTGACCGGTGTCCCGCTGGACCGCCTCGCCGACCTGCCCGGCGTGGTGGTCCGGGTGCCGGCCGGCGTACGGGCGGTGGATCGGCTGATGCTGGCCCCGTACGAGGTTGCGGGGCGTGCGGTGCTGCTGCACACCGGGTGGGATGCGCACTTCGGCACCGAGCGGTACGGCGCACCGGAAGCGCCGTACCTGACCGGGGACGCCGCTCAGGCACTGGTCGACGCGGGTGCCGCCCTGGTCGGGATCGACTCGATCAACATCGACGACATGAGCCCGGCCGCCGGTGGTGAGCGCCCCGCGCATAGCACGCTGCTCGCCGCCGGCATCCCGATCGTGGAGCACCTGTCCGGCCTCGCCGCGTTACCTCCGGAGGGATTCCGGTTCACCGCGGCTCCACCCCGGATCGCCGGCATGGGCACCTTCCCGGTCCGCGCGTTCGCCACCCTCGACGCCTGAAGCCACAGCCGCGGCCACGGGCCGCCGCCACGACCACGGGCCGCCGACCACTGACCATCGACCGCCGACCACCGGCCGGCCCGAGGCCCAAAGCCCGAGACCCGAAGCCCGAAGCCCGAGACCCGAGACCCGAGACCCGAAGCCCGAAGCCGAAGCCGAAGCCAAGAGCACCCACAACGCCTCAGAACCCGAGCACACCGGGGCCGAGCAGGGTCAGGCCGACGACCCCGGCCAGCCAGTCGGCACGGGTCACCTCGGACTCCCCGGGGCCGACGTGCACGAAGACGGTGTGCTCGTCGGCGGGCTCGGTGGCCCAGATGTCCGCGGCGTTGAGCACCACCTGAACGTACGCGTGCTTGAACTGTCCGGCCAGGTCCCGGCTGGGCACCGCCGGCCAGCCATGGTGCCACCACTCCAACCGCGCCGGGTCGGACCTGACGGTCTCCGCCAGTCGTCCCTCCAGCAGGCCGAGGCCGTGCACCATCACCTCGACGTCGACCAGCGGGTCGGCGGGGTCCTGCGGACCGGTCTCGCCCTCCGGGGCCTCATGCGCCCACATCCGGTCCTACCCGTCCGCACCCAGCCAGTGGCCGTACGGGTCGAGGTAGCGGGGCAGACCCGACTGCCGCCCGGTACGCGCACAGAGCTGCACCTCGGTGTCGCGCGGGTAGGCCACGCTCAGCAGGTGCCCGACGGCGTGCAGTGCGCGGTCGACGTCCGTCGTCCGCAGAATCGGGTACGCCCGCGAGTTGCTCATCAGTAGCGCACGGCGATGCGGCGCTCGACGGCGTCGACCAGGATCTCGCCGCCGTACGGGATGATCAGTTGCGGGTCGGTGTGGCCGAGGTCGACGTCGAACACGGTTACCGCATCCGGGTTGTACGGGGCGAGCGCCCGGGTGATGGCCTCCCGCTGGGCCTCACCCCACGCCAGCCGTTCAGGTACGGACAGCGGCGTGGCGAAGTCCCACGCCTTGGGTCGGCCGACGACGACCGCGGGGAAGGCGGCGAGCAGTCCCCGCTCCCCCATGTTGCGGACGATCCGGAACACCTCCTTCGCGTCGGGCATCTCCTGCGAGGTCTCGAAGACCAGCACGGACCCGGTCAGCTCGTCGATGCCCGGGACCCGGTCGGTGGCCATCAGCCAGTGCAGGATCTCCAGGCAGCCACCCCAGGTGCGCCCCCGCACCGTCCGCGCGGGCCCCTGCCAGCGCCATCCCTTGCCGGGCAGCATCTCCGGCTCGTACGCCAGCGCCTCCGGCTCGGTCCACGAGTTCGGCCGGTCACCCCACTCGGGCGCGGGTTTCAGGTCGTACCAGTCGGTGGTGAATAGCGCGGCGCGCAGCGAGTCGAACGTCAACGGGTGCGGCGCGCCGGGTCGGCCGAGGTGCACCAGCACGGATCCGCCGTGGTACGCCACGATTCCGAGCCGGTACAGGTGGTTGAGCACGTTGGTGTTGTCGGAGTAGCCGAAGTAGGGCTTCGGGTTGGCACGCAGCACGTCGTCGTCGAGGTGCGGGGTGACGGTGATCAGGTCGTTCCCGCCGACCGTGGCGAGCACGGCGGTGATGCTCGGGTCGGCGAAGGCGGCGGTGAGGTCGCGGGCCCGGTCGCGCGGGTCGGCCCCCATGACTCGGGTGGTCGGATACTCCACCGGCTCCAGGCCGAACTCCTCGCGCAGCCGGCGCAGCCCAAGGTCGTACACGTGGGGGAAGATCGCCGGCAGGCCGGCGGACGGTGAGACGACCGCGACCCGGTCTCCCGGTCGCGGTTTCGGGGGGTAACTCGGCGACACCATGATCAGACGCTAACCGGCCGGCCAAGCGGTTTCCGCCCTGCTAATCAGGAAACGGACCATAGGCTGACAACGTGGACAAAGCATCCCAGGGTAGGGTGCGCGACTGGGCGCCCCGCAGCATCGGGCTGCTCCTCGGCACCCTCGCGCTGGCCACCGCGTTCATCGCGGCCTATGTCGGAGCACTGCACCAGCCCACACCCCGGGACCTGCCGGTCGGCGTCGCCCGCGGCGACCAACGCGCCGAGGCGACACTCGCCGCCGTGCGCGGGCAGACCAACAAGATCAAAGCCATCGAGTACGACGATCAGGGCGCCGCCGAGCACGGGCTGCTCAGCCGCGCGGTGTACGCGGTGCTCAGCAGCCGGGACGACGGCCTGCTCCTCACCGTCGCCAGCGCGTCCGGCCCCTCCGCCACCAGCGCGATCCGGGAGGTGCTGGCCACCGCGGCGTCCCGGGGCGGCCCCGGACTGCAGGTCGTCGACGAGGTGCCGGTCCCCTCGACCGACCCGCGCGGGGTGGTGCCCTTCTACCTGAACGTCGGGTACGTGCTCGGCGGCTACCTCGCCTCGACCGTGCTCGGCATCTCCGCCGACACCACGCCACGGACGGCACGGCGGGCCGGGCTGCGGATCGCCGCGCTCGCGGTCTACAGCGTGCTGCTCGGCGTCGCCGGCGCGCTCGTGGTCGGACCGGGCCTGGACATCTGGCACCACGACGTGCCGACCATCGCCGCCATCGGCGCGCTGGCCGTCTTCGCCGCCGCGATGTTCGCCAGCGCCATCCAGGGGTGGCTTGGCGTCGCCGGCACCGCGCTGGTCATCCTGCTCCTCGTGGTGCTCGGCAACCCGGGCTCCGGTGGCATCTACGCGCCGGAGTTCCTGCCCACGCCGCTGCGCGACATGCACCGGTGGAACATCCCCGGGCTCGCCAACGACCTGACCAAGGCCGCGGTGTACTTCGACTGGCGTTCGGCCGGCTGGCCGGCGCTGGCGCTCGCGCTCTGGGCGGTGCTCGGCGGGTTCGGGCTGCTCACCGCCAGCCTGGTCCGGGGTCGCCGGCCCGACGCCGCATGCCCCGGCCCGACCCCGGACGGTGGTTGAGATCACGTCGGAATCACCCCTCTTGGGGCAGGAGATCTCCCGGGGCCCCTGCTGCCATCCGGGTCCGCGCGGATACCATCCAGGGAGTCGGACAGCGCTGTCCTTCGTACCAACGTAAGGAGCGCATCGTGACCGACCAGCACGACCACGACGGCCCGGACGCCGCGCTGCGCGCCGACATCCGCAGGCTCGGCACCCTGCTCGGGCAGACCCTGGCCCGCCAGGAGGGCCGCCCGCTGCTCGACCTCGTCGAGGAGATCCGCGCCCAGGTCCGCACCGATCCCCCGGCGGCCGCCCAGCGGCTCGGCGGGCTCGACGTGACCACCGGCACCAAGCTCGCGCGGGCCTTCTCCACCTACTTCCACCTGGCCAACATCACCGAGCAGGTGCACCGCGCCCGGGATCTGCGCCGCCGCCGCGCGGTGCAGGGCGGCTGGCTGGACCAGGCGGCCAAGATGATCGCCGAGCGCGGGGTGCCGGCCGAGGAGATCGCCAACGCGGCCCGACGGCTGGCCGTCCGGCCGGTCTTCACCGCGCACCCCACCGAGGCGGCCCGCCGTTCGATCCTCTCCAAGCTGCGGGCCATCGCCGACGAGTTGGACACCGAGACCGCCAACGCGATCCTCTACGGCGCCAGCGACGAGGGCCCGGCCAACCGTCGGCTGGCCGAACTGCTCGACCTGATGTGGCAGACCGACGAACTGCGGCTGGACCGACCGGACCCGACCGACGAGGCCCGCAACGCCATCTACTACCTGCGCGACCTGTACGCCGAGGCCGCACCGCAGGTGCTCGACGACCTGGCCGACACGCTGCGCACGCTCGGCGTGGAGACCTCGCCGACGGCCCGTCCGCTGAGTTTCGGCACCTGGATCGGCGGCGACCGCGACGGCAACCCGTTCGTCACCCCGGCGGTCACCCGCGAGGTGCTGACCATCCAGCACGAGCACGGCATCGCGGCCACCGAGAAGGCGATGGACCACCTCATCAACGAGGTGTCCGTCTCCCGTCGGCTGCGCGGGGTGTCCCTCGACCTGTCCGCCAGCCTCGCCGCCGACCTCGACGCGCTGCCCGAGGTGGCATCCCGGTTCCGCCGGGTCAACGCCGAGGAGCCGTACCGGCTCAAGGCGCGCTGCGTGAAGGCGAAGCTCGCCAACACCCGCCAGCGGCTGCGCCAGGGCACCGCGCACGTGCCCGGCCGGGACTACCGGGGGTCCGCCGAGCTGATCGCCGACCTGGACCTGCTGCGCGCCTCGCTGGCCCGCAACTCCGGGCAGCTCACCGCCGTCGGCCGGCTGGCCTCCACCATCCGTACGGTCTCCGCGTTCGGCCTGCACCTCGCCACGATGGACGTCCGGGAACACGCCGAGGCGCACCACGCGGTGCTCGCCCAGCTGTACGAGGCCGTCGGCGAGGTCTCCGACTACCCGGCGCTGACCCGGTTGGAACGCACCAAGCTGCTCGCCGACGAGCTGTCCGGCCGCCGCCCCCTGTCGACGCTGGACACTCCGCTGACCGAGGCGACGCGCAAGACGTTCGACGTGTTCAGCACGATCCGCGAGGCACAGGACCGGTTCGGCAACGAGGTGGTCGAGTCGTACATCATCTCGATGACCCTGGGCGTGGACGACGTGCTGGCCGCGGTGGTACTGGCCCGGGAGGCCGGCCTGGTGGACGTCCACAGCGGGCGGGCGCGGGTGGGCTTCGTGCCGCTGCTGGAGACCCCCGCCGAGCTGAACGCCGGCGGCGAACTCCTCGACGAGCTGCTGTCACTGCCCGCGTACCGGGCGATCGTGTCGGCCCGGGGCGACGTGCAGGAGGTCATGCTCGGCTACTCGGACTCCAACAAGGAGGCCGGGATCACCACCAGCCAGTGGTCGATCCACCGGGCGCAGCGCGCACTGCGGGACGTGGCCGCCCGGCACGGCGTGCACCTGCGGCTGTTCCACGGCCGCGGCGGCACCGTGGGTCGCGGCGGCGGGCCGACGCACGAGGCGATCCTCGCCCAGCCGTACGGCACGCTCGACGGCGCGATCAAGGTGACCGAGCAGGGCGAGGTGATCTCCGACAAGTACACGCTGCCCTCGCTGGCCCGGGAAAACCTGGAACTCACCCTCGCCGCGGTGCTTCAGGCGACGCTGCTGCACACGGCCCCCCGGCAACCGGCCGAGATGCTGGAACGCTGGGACGCGACGATGGACGTGGTCTCCGAGTCGGCGTTCCGGTCGTACCGGTCGCTGGTCGAGGACCCGGACCTGCCGGCGTACTTCTGGGCGTCCACCCCCACCGAGCTGCTCGGCGCACTGAACATCGGCTCCCGGCCGGCGAAGCGCCCGAACACCGGCGCGGGGCTGTCCGGCCTGCGGGCCATCCCGTGGGTGTTCGGCTGGACGCAGACCCGGCAGATCGTGCCCGGCTGGTTCGGCGTCGGCTCCGGGCTGGCCGCGGCCCGTGAGGCCGGGCTGGCCGACGTGCTCGCCGAGATGCACCGCAACTGGCACTTCTTCCGCACGTTCCTGTCGAACGTCGAGATGATGCTGACCAAGACCGATCTGAGCATCGCCCGCCGCTACGTCGAGACGCTGGTACCGAAGAAGCTGCACCCGATCTTCGAGCAGATCGAGCGGGAGTACGAGCTGACCAAGCGGGAGGTGCTGGCGGTGACCGCCTCACCCGCCCTGCTGGAGAACTCGCCGGTGCTCCAGCGCACCCTGGCCGTCCGCGACACCTACCTGGAGCCGCTGCACCACCTTCAGGTGGCGCTGCTGCAGCAGTACCGGGACTCGGGTGCCGCCGGACGGGCGGTGGCCACCGCGCCGGGTGGCCGTCGCGCGCCGAGCGACGGCACCGCCCTGGAGCGGGCGCTGCTCACCACGGTCAACGGCATCGCCGCCGGAATGCGCAACACCGGCTGATCAACAGGTCCGAGAACGGGCCCCGGTCGGGGTGACCGGGGCCCGTTGTCGTAGGTCTGCGATCGACGGTCAGAAGTCGCCGCCGCCGAAATCCCCACCACCGAAGTCGCCGCCGCCGCCGAAGTCCCCACCGGCGTAGTCGCCGCCACCGAAGTCCCCACCCTGGTCGCCGCCACCGAAGTCGCCGCCCTGGTCGCCGACGTCGCCGCCCTGGTCACCGGCGTAGTCGGCGCCGTCACCGAAGCCCTCCTGGTAGCCCTCGTCGTAGCCGTACCCCGGGTCGGCGAAGGCCGGCGAGAACAGCGCGTCGGCGATCAACATGCCGCCGAGCACGCCCGCGCCGGCGCCCAACGCCGTCTTCCACCACGGCGTCGAGTACCAGCCGGCCGGCACCGGCCGACCCTGGTAACGCCCACCGGGGTAGTAGTAGGGCGTCTCCCGGCCCGGCTGGGGGCCGGCCCGGAAGGTCTGCCCCTGCACGTCGACCTCACGTTCCTTGGTGAGCTGCCCGACGCCCCGCGCGGCGGCCAGCACCGGCACCTCGGGACCGGGGTCGATGCCCAGTGCGGTACGCGCCGCCCGGATGTACGCCAGACCCTCCAGCGCGGTTTCCCGAGCGAGCGCGTACTGGTGCGGCGTGGTCGCCTGCTCCAGCTGCGAGCCGGCCGCGTTGTACCGCTCGCCGGCGTCGGCCAGCGCCTGCCGGACCGCCGGCTCGTCGCCGTGCAGGTTGATCAACTGACCGCCGAGGCGCTCGTACCAGCGTTGCGCCTCCGCGCGGGCGTCCCCCAGCTCGGTGCGCCGACGGGCGGTGGCCTGAGCGCGGATGAGCGCCCCGGCACCCAGCGCGCCGACCAGCACGACCGCGAGGCACAGCACAAGTTCCATGGCAACGAACGTACCCCCGGGTGTCACGTCGTACCCGTCTGGCAAGCTCCGGTGATGGACGTCTCGACGCTGCTCCTGGTGATCGTGTGCCTCGGCGTCGGTGGGGCGCTGGGTTGGCTCGCGGCCCGGTCCCGTTCGGCGGCCGACATCGCCCGTCTCGACGCGACCCTGGCCGCGACCCGGGACGGCGAGGGGCGGCTGGAGCAGTCCATGCGGGCGTTGAGCTACGAGGCGACCGCCCAGTCCCAGGAGGCGGTGGCCCGCGCGGTCGCGCCGCTGCACGACACCCTGCGCCGCTACGAGCAGCGGGTGGCCGAGCTGGAGCACGACCGGGTCGACGCGTACGCCGAGCTGCGCGAGCAGGTGCGTTCGATGAGCGCGGTCTCGGGTGAGCTGCGCACCGAGACCAAGCAGTTGGTGGCGGCGCTGCGCGCACCACAGGTGCGGGGCCGGTGGGGCGAGCACCGGCTGCGCCGGATCGTCGAGGCGGCCGGCATGCTGGAGCACTGCGACTTCTCCGAGCAGGTGACCGCCGCCACCGATCAGCAGGTCGTCCGTCCGGATCTGGTGGTCCGGCTGCACGGCGGTCGGTCGGTGGTGGTGGACGCCAAGGCGCCGTTCGACGCGTACCTCACCGCGATGGAGGCTCGCGACGAGCGCGGCCGGGACACCCATCTCGACGCGCACGCCCGACACCTGCGCGGGCACGTCGACGCCCTGGCCGCCAAGTCGTACTGGTCGGCGTTCGACAACTCACCGGAGTTCGTGGTGCTGTTCGTCCCCGCCGACCCGTTCCTCGACGTCGCCCTGCAGCGTGATCCGTCGCTGCTGGAGCACGCCTTCAGCCGCAACGTGGTGCTGGCCACACCGGCCACCCTGGTCGCCCTGCTGCGGACGGTGGCCTACTCCTGGCGGCAGGAGGCGCTGGCCCGCAACGCGCTCGCCGTGCACACCCTCGCCCGCGAGTTGTACGGGCGGCTGTCCACGCTCGGCGACCACGTGGGCAAGCTCGGGTCGTCGCTGGCCGGGGCGGTGACCGCGTACAACCGGGCGGTCGGTTCGCTGGAGGCCCGGGTGCTGGTCAGCGCCCGCAAGCTCGCCGAGTTGGGCGTCTCGGACGATGAGTTGGCCACGCCGGCGCAGGTCGAGTTGACGCCGCGGCAGCCGCAGGCACCCGAGTTGGTCGACCCGGCCGACGACGGGGTGTCGGCACCGACCCATCCCTGAGATCAGGACGGTCGGGCCGTCTCCACCTGGAACGGGGTGCCCTGCTGGCAGGTGGTCATCAGCCCCGGCTCGGCCCGACCGGTGACGGTGACCTCCGCGCCGGCGTGCAGCACGTCCCGTGGACCACCCAGCAGCAGGTAGCCGTCGAGCAGCAGACAGTTCGGCTCGACTCCGGCGGTGACCGTGCCGGAGATCGAGGTGGCGGCGCCGGCCGACGGTGAGCTGGACCCGGCGGGCGGCGTCGAGGGCGGGACGGTCGGATCGGCGCTGGGCTGGCTGGGCACCGGCGACGTTCCGGTCGGGTCGGGGGTGGCGGGGCCACCCGTGTCGCCACAGGCGCTCAGCGCCAGGCACAGCACCAGGGCGGGTACGGCGAGCCGAAGGGTCCTCATACCCGGATCCGACGTACCGCGCCGCCGGGCCGTTCCCGACGACACTCAGCCACGCGCCGAGGCGGCGGCCTTCATGTCCCGCTTGAGTTCCTGCGGCAGGGAGAAGGTGAGCCGCTCGTTGGCGGTGGTGATCTCCTCGACGTCACCGAAGCCCCGCGCGGCGAGGTGGGCCAGCACCTCCTGGACCAGGCCCTCGGGGACGCTCGCGCCGGAGGTCAGGCCGACCGTGGTGGCCCCCTCCAGCCAGGCGTCGTCGATCTCGTGGGCGAAGTCGATCAGGTGACCGGCGCGGGCGCCGGCGTCCAGGGCGACCTCGACCAGGCGGACCGAGTTGGAGGAGTTCGTCGAGCCGACGACGAGCACCACGTCGCAGTCGGCGGCGATCTCCTTGACCACGTGCTGACGGTTGGAGGTGGCGTAGCAGATGTCGTCGCTGGGTGGGGACTGCAGCAGCGGCAGCCGCTGCTTGAGCCGGGCCACCGTCTCCAGCGTCTCGTCCACGGACAGGGTGGTCTGGGAGAGCCAGACGACCTTCTCCGGGTCGCGTACGGTGATCGTGTCAGCGCCGTCCGGGCCGTCCACCAACTGGATGTGCGCGGGGGCCTCACCGGCGGTGCCGATGACCTCCTCGTGCCCCTCGTGGCCGATCAGCAGGATGTCGTAGTCCTCGGCGGCGAACCGCTTGGCCTCCTGGTGCACCTTCGTGACCAGGGGGCAGGTCGCGTCGATGGCCTTGAGCGAGCGCGCCTTCGCCTGCTCGTAGACCTCCGGTGCCACGCCGTGCGCGGAGAAGATGACGGTGGCGCCCTCCGGCACCTCTTCGTTCTCCTCCACGAAGATCGCGCCCTGGGCCTCCAGGGTCTGCACGACGTGCTTGTTGTGCACGATCTGCTTGCGGACGTAGATCGGGGCGCCGTAGAGCTTCAGCGCCTCCTCGACGGTCTGCACCGCGCGGTCGACACCCGCGCAGTAGCCGCGAGGCTTGGCCAGGAGCACGCGCTTGCCAGTCCGGAGATCAGTCACCCGCCCATCGTACGTGCCAGCGCTCCCGCCGCCACCGCCCAGCAACCCCCACCCCCCCGTTGTTGATCATGAGGTTGACGGTACGACACGCCGATAAGTCACGCCGCCAACCTCATGATCAACGCTCCTGGTGGGGTGGGTCGTAGGGTGGGCGGGTGAGCGGGAGCAGCACTGCCGAGGAGCCGTGGCCGGTTCGGGTGGTCAGCCAGAAGGTGGGGGCCTGGATCGCCAAGCTGGGCTGGGTGTGGGTGGACGGGCAGGTGGCGCAGATCAGCCGCCGCCCCGGTGCCAGCACCGTCTTCCTCACCCTGCGCGACCCATCGGCGGACCTGAGCCTGACCGTCACCACCAACCGGGACGTCCTCGACGCCGGCGCGCCGGAGCTGCGCGAGGGCGCGCGGGTGGTGCTGCACGCCAAGCCGGAGTTCTACGCCGCCCGGGGCACGCTGAGCCTGCGGGCCGACGAGATCCGCCAGGTGGGGCTCGGTGAGCTGCTGGCCCGGCTGGAGAAACTCAAGAAGCTGCTCGCCGCCGAAGGGCTGTTCGACCGGGCCCGCAAACGTCGACTGCCGTTCCTGCCCGGCCGGATCGGCCTGATCACTGGCCGGGCCTCCGCCGCCGAACGGGACGTGTTGACCAACGCCCGGCGGCGCTGGCCGGCCGTGGAGTTCCGCACGGTCAACGTGGCCGTGCAGGGGCCGTCCGCGGTTCCGCAGATCATCGACGCGCTCAAGGTGCTGGACGCCGACCCGAGCATCGAGGTGATCATCATCGCCCGGGGCGGCGGTGGCATCGAGGATCTGCTGCCCTTCTCCGACGAGGCGCTCTGCCGCGCGGTGTTCGGCTGCCGTACGCCGGTGGTCAGCGCGATCGGTCACGAGACGGACGCCCCGCTGATCGACTACGTCGCCGACCTGCGCGCCTCCACCCCGACCGACGCGGCCAAGCGGGTGGTCCCCGACCTCTCCGAGGAGGTACGCCTGATCGGTCAGGCCCGGCATCGCCTCCAGCGGGCGGTACGGCACCTGGTGGACCGGGAATCCCACCGCCTCGACGGGCTGCGGTCCCGGCCGGTGCTGGCCCGCCCGCAGGTGATGGTCGAGCAGCGGGCGACCGAGCTGACCGCGCTGCGCCAGCGCGCCGGCCGCTGTCTGGAGCACCGGCTCGGCGCCGCCGACGACGAGCTGCGGCACACGTTGGCGCGGCTGCGCGCGCTGTCCCCCGCCGCCACCCTGGACCGGGGGTACGCCATCGTGCAGCGCGCCGACGGCCACGTGGTGCGCGCGGCGGCGGAGGTCGGCAAGGGCGACCCGCTGCGCGTCCGGCTGGCCGAGGGTGAACTGGCCGCCACGGTCGACGGCTGACCGGTCCGGGCGGCGGCTGCGGCCCCCCGTCACGCGAACGGCCGTCTCCACTCGCACCGCAGAGACGGCAGCAGCCATTCGGATAACACGCCTACCTCCCTGCGCCTGCGACGTGGCCGGGACCGGTGTGATGGGATGGTCCGGATGAGCGACGACACGAAGGCCGGGCCGGACGAGCGGCTCAGCTACGAGCAGGCCCGCGCCGAACTGGCCTCGGTGGTCGAACGGCTGGAGGCCGGCAGTACGTCCCTGGAGGAGTCGCTGGCGCTCTGGGAGCGCGGCGAGGCCCTCGCCGTGATCTGCCAGCGCTGGCTGGACGGTGCCCGGGCGCGGATCGACGCC
Source organism: Micromonospora sp. WMMD710 (assembly GCF_029626045.1). NCBI lineage: Bacteria > Bacillati > Actinomycetota > Actinomycetes > Micromonosporales > Micromonosporaceae > Micromonospora > Micromonospora sp. WMMD710. Next base: position 4,209,180 of record NZ_JARUBD010000001.1, read on the forward strand.
GCCCGGCAGGATCCCGCCTCCTGAGCGCCCCGGGCAGGGCGGCCGGAGCCGCCCCGCCCGGTGAACGGGTCAGTTGAACAGGCTGTACAGCTCGGCCGGCGCCTCGACGACCTGGTCCGCCGGCGGCTTCTGGGCCGCGGTGGCCGCACCGTAGTCGGAGTACGTCATCCGGATCTCCTGCGCGGCGGTCTGCCCCGCGGCGGGGAGCTGCAGCACCAGCTCGCTGAGCCGGCCCTGCGTGTCCACCTTCGCGGTGAACGGGACGGTCTTCGCCTGGGTGCCGAGGGCGGCGATGGTGGCGGGGTTCAGCGAGCCGGCCTCGGCCGCCTTGGTGACGTCGATGGTGCCCGCGTACGTGCCGGTGCCGGTGCTGCGGACCTCGGTGATGCCCTGGGTCAGCACCGCGCTGCCGGCCGGGTCGACCTTGTCGAAGTCGAAGCCGAGATTGCGGTTGCCCTTGATCCGGGCCTGGTCGAGGTGCTGGTACTTGCCCAGGTTGAGCTGCTTGATGGCGGGCAGGCTGTTGGCGGTGGGGCCGGTCAGCTCCAGCTTCACCCAGCTGTCCGGCTTGAAGTGGATCACGTCGAGCTTCATGGCCAGGTCGGACGAGGGGCCACCGATGGCGATCTTCATGGCCGCGCTCTGGCTCGGCTGGTGCACCTGGCCCTCAGCGGTGGAGCCGGCGGCGGTCAGGCTGAACCGGAAGTTGCCGTTGCTGATCTCCTTGGTGGAGTCGAGCAGCGCCTGCTTGGCGTCGCCCGCCGCCGGCGCGCCGGACGGGCTCGCCGAGCCGGACGCGCTCACGGTCGGCGAGGCGGTCGATCCGGCGGTGCCGGTGCCGCCGCTGGCGCAGGCGGCCAGGGCGGGCGTGAACAGGGCGGCGGCTACCAGGCCTGCGCCGAGTCGTCGAACAGTCATGCGTGTCTCCCAAGGGGGTCACCCGACGACCAGGTCGGCGCCGGAAACCGGGCGACGCAGCAGCACCGTCGGCTGCGCCGCGCGACCCGGACCGAGCAGCGCGCCCGGATCACTCCCTCCTTGTTCCCTGCCGACACGTCGCACAATCGCCCTTCTGTCCGCTTGTCGCGTGACGACGTCGGACGGGCGACCGGTCAGCGCAGTGCGGCGGCGAGTTCGCGCAGCTCATTGTCCCGGGCGTCGCCGACGATGAGCACCGTGCGGGTCGGCTCCAGCAGGACCAGCGCCTGCTGGTTGCCCCGGGCGCTGTAGCGCTGCCAGGTGCGCCCGGCCAGCTCCGTCGGACCCTGCGGCTGGCTCTGGTCGGTCAGCTCGGCGGGGAGCAGCCGCTCGGCGGGCACGCTGCTCTGCACCAGTTGGACGCCCCGCCCCTCCGGCGTGAGGTAGCCGATCCGCAGGTTCGCGCCGCCCTCGACGCTCTGGTATCGGGCGCTGACCGTGCGCCAGTCGGAGCCGAGCCCTTGCGGCTGGCTCACCGGGAAGACGTTTGCCGAGCGGGCCTGTTCGATCGCCGGCGCCGGGTCGACCGTGCTGGCCTGGTCGCCACCGAGGAAGCCCCGGTAGAACGCCAACAGCAGCGCGATCGGGACGAGCAGCACCAGCAGCGAGATCGCCATGTCCTTCGGCGACCGCTCGGACCTGGCGGCCTCCACCCGCGGCGGCGGGGCCGGGCGCTCGCCGGTGTCCGTGGCGGCATCGCCCCGGCTCGGGTCGGGTTCGACCAGGGCCGGTTCGCCGTCCGGCGGCGTCGTCGGGGAGGTCACGGCAGGCTCACCGGCGGGGACGTCGGCCGGCGGCTGGCCGTCGGGCGGCGTGCGGTCGGCGGGTACGCGGTCGGCTGGCTGTGCGGGTTCCACCCCGTCATCTTCGCAGCCGCCCGACCGGCGGTATCCGGGCCATCACCGCCCCGCGCCGACGCTCGGTCGGCCATCGTGTGAGGATCAGCGACAAAGCCGGCAGCAGGGACCGCCCTGCCACCGGTCGTCCCCGCACCGTCGCGAGGAGGAGCCGTCATGACGAACACCAGGACGCGGATCCCACAGGATCTCGACCGCAACCTTGCCCTCGACCTGGTCCGGGTCACCGAGGCCGCGGCGATGGCCGCCGGCCGGTGGGTCGGCCGCGGCGACAAGGAGGGCGGTGACGGCGCCGCCGTCGACGCCATGCGCAAGCTGATCAACTCGATCCAGATGCGCGGTGTCGTGGTTATCGGCGAGGGCGAGAAGGACAACGCGCCGATGCTCTTCAACGGCGAACACGTCGGCGACGGCACCGGCCCGGAGGTGGACGTCGCCGTCGACCCGGTCGATGGCACCACGCTGATGAGCAAGGGCATGCCGAACGCCGTCGCGGTGCTCGCCGTCTCCGAGCGCGGCGCGATGTTCGACCCGAGCGCGGTCTTCTACATGGAGAAGCTGGCGGTCGGCCCGGCGTACGCCGACGTGATCGACATCAACGCCGGGGTGGCCGAGAACGTGCGCCGGATCGCGAAGGTCAAGGGCACCGACGTCTCCGAGGTGACGGTCTGCGTGCTGGACCGCAGCCGCCACGACGACCTGGTCACCCAGATCCGCCGGACCGGGGCCGGCATCCGGTTCATCTCCGACGGGGACATCGCCGGCTCCATCGCGGCGGCGCGGGGCGAGTCGGACGTCGACGTGCTGATGGGCATCGGCGGCACGCCCGAGGGCATCATCTCGGCCTGCGCGTTGAAGTGCATGGGCGGTGCGATGCAGGCCAAGCTCTGGCCGCGCGACGCCGAGGAGCGGGAGAAGGCGCTCGCCGCCGGGCACGACCTGGACCGGGTGCTGGGCACCGACGACCTGGTCACCGGGGACAACTGCTTCTTCGTGGCCACCGGCGTCACCTCCGGCGACCTGCTGCGCGGGGTGCGGTACCGGGCCGGCGGCGCGTACACCCAGTCGATCGTGATGCGCTCGAAGAGCGGCACGATCCGGGTCATCGACTCGTACCACCGGCTGGAGAAGCTGGCGCTCTACTCGGCGGTCGACTTCGACGGTCGGCCGCTGGCCGAGCAGGAGTGACCACCACCGGCGCCGCGGCACCGCAGGCCCTCTCCGCGACCCGTCGGATCGCCGGTGTCGCGTTGGCGTCGGTCTCCGGGGTCGCGGTGGCGGTGCAGTCCCGCATCAACGGCGAGCTGGGGGTACGCCTGGCCGACGGATTCGCCGCGGCGGTGGTCTCGTTCGGGCTGGGTCTGCTGGTGCTGCTGGTGCTGGTGCCCGCCACCCCCGGTGGGCGAAGGGGCCTGGTCGCGATGCGGCGCGCGCTCGCGACGGGCACGCTGCGGCCGTGGCAGTGCCTCGGCGGCGTGTGCGGGGCGTTCCTGGTGGCCACCCAGGGGCTCACCATCGGATCGCTCGGTGTGGCGCTCTTCACCGTGGCGGTGGTCGCCGGTCAGTCCGGCAGCAGCCTCGCGGTGGACCGGGCCGGCATCGGGCCGACCGGACGGCAGCCAATCACCCGGCAGCGGCTGGCCGGGGCGGTGCTCACCGTGCTCGCGGTCGGCCTGGCGGTCGGTGACCGGCTCGGTGACCCGGGCATGCTGGTGCTGGCCGTGCTGCCGCTGCTGGCGGGGGTCGGCATCGCCTGGCAGCAGGCCGTCAACGGGCGGGTACGGGCGGCGGCCGACAGCGCGTTGACCGCCACGCTTGTCAACTTCGCCGTGGGCACGACCACCCTGCTCGTCGCGTTCGCGATCGATACCGCCGTACGCGGTTGGCCGGCCGGCCACCTGCCGAGCGAGCCGTGGCTCTATCTGGGCGGCCCGATCGGCATCGTGTTCATCGCGGTCGCCGCCGCGATCGTGCGTTTCACGGGTGTGCTGCTGCTCGGCCTGGCCACCATCGCCGGCCAGATCGTGGGGGCGGTCCTGCTCGACCTGCTGCTGCCCACGGCGGCCTCGCACCCCGGCCTGAACACCCTGCTCGGGGCGGCGCTGACCATGGTGGCCGTGCTGATCGCCGCGCTGGCGCCACCCGCCCGCCGCTGACCGGCCGCAAGCCTCAGCGTGGCGGCCGCCGCGACAGGTAGGGCGGGTCAGGCCCCACCGGCGGGTACCGCGGACGCCACCGGCAGGTACCGCGGACGCGATCGTCAGCCGGCGTCGGAGGAGTGCCCGGGAAACAGGTGGGCGCTCGGGTCGATGGCCACCGCCGCGTTGTTGACGGCCGTGGCCGCCTCGCCGAACCCGGTGGCGATCAACCGGACCTTGCCCGGGTACTCGGTGATGTCGCCGGCCGCGAAGACCCGGGGCAGGTTCGTGGCCATCGCGCTGTCCACCAGGATGTGCCGGCGGTCCAGCCGCAGCCCCCACTCCGCGAGCGGGCCCAGGTCGGCGGTGAAGCCGAGCGCGGCGACCACGGTGTCGACCGGCAACGTCTCGGTCGCGCCACCGCGCACGGTCACCTCGGCGCCGGTCACGGCACCCTCGCCGAACAGCCGGGTGACCTCGGCGTTGACCACCACACGCACCGGCAGGGACAGCACCCGGGCGACCGTCGAGGCGTGCGCCCGGAACTTCTCCCGCCGGTGGACGAGCGTCACCGAACGGGCCAGTGGTTGCAGTGCCAACGCCCAGTCGAAGGCCGAGTCACCGCCGCCGACGATCAGCACGTCCCGGTCGGTCAACTCGGCCGGTTCGGTGACGAAGTAGACGATCCCGGTACCGGGCGCGGCGTCGGCGCAGGGCAGCGGCCGCGGGCTGAAGCTGCCCAGCCCGCCGGTGACCACCACGGCGCCGCAGCCGAGCTGCTCACCACCGGCCAGACCGAGCACCGGCCGCTCACCGGCGTAGGAGAGCTTCTCCGCCCGAGTGCCGAGCAGGTACCGCGGGGCGAACGGCGCGGCCTGGGCGACCAGGTTGGCCACCAGGCCGCGGCCCTTCACGGCGGGAAACCCGGCCACGTCCAGGATCAGCTTCTCCGGGTACATGGCGGTGACCTGACCACCGGGCTCGGGCAGCGCGTCGATCACCGCCACGGACAACCCGCGGAATCCGGCGTAGTACGCCGCGAAGAGGCCGGCCGGACCGGCCCCGATCACAGCGATGTCGACCTCGCGCATGGCGTACCGTCGCTTTCCGCTCACGGATCAACGCTTGCTGATCTCGACCGTAGGCGGGTGGCAGCGGTCGGGCAAGCATGTCCCAGAGGCGCGCCGAAGACCAGGTCAGGGCAGGCTGAGCGTGGACCCCGAGTAGTCCGGGCCGTCCACGGCCGGCCGGCGGCGGCGGAACAAGATCGCCGCGACCACCCCACCGAGCAGCCCGAAAAGGTGCCCCTGCCAGGAGATCCGCTCGTCGGTGGGGAGGATGCCGACGAGTTGCCAGCCGTAGAGCAGGCCGACCAGCAGGAAGACCGCGAAGTTCCACCAACTGCGCTCGACGATGCCCCGGGTGAGCAGGATGCCCAGGTACCCGAAGATCACCCCGCTGGCACCGACCACCACCGAGTTGGGCGAGCCGGTGAACCACACACCGAGCCCGCTGACCAGGATGATGACCAGGGTCGACCAGAGGAAGCGGCGGGCACCGGCGGCCAGCACGAAGGTGCCGAGCAGGATCAACGGGATGCTGTTGCTGTACAGGTGGTCGAAGCCGTGGTGCAGGAACGGGGAGAAGAACACCCCGTCCAGGCCGTCGATGCGGTGCGGGATGATGCCGGCCGTGGCGTCCAGGCCGAACGCGAGGCCCTGGTCGGCGGCCTCGATGAGGAAGAGGAACGGGACCACCGCGCACATGGCGACGAAGGCCCGGCCGAGCGCGGCGTAGAACGCCTCGGTGCCGAACCGGTACGGGTCGCCGCTTGGCGGGTGCAGGCTCACCCCCCAACTGCTATCAGCAAAAGGGGCCGACCGCCACTCACGTCCCGCCCGCTCGCCCAGGAGTACGCGCGACGGCGGGGCGGGTGAACCTCCACCCGCCCCGCCGTCGACACCGTCAGTAGTGCCCGTTGTTCTGGAAGTAGCTCCAGGCACCGCAGGGCGTCTTGTACCTGCCCTTGATGTAGCCCAGCCCCCACTTGATCTGGGTGGCCGGGTTCGTCTTCCAGTCGTCCGCGACCGAGCCCATCTTGCTGCCCGGCAACGCCTGCGCGATGCCGTACGCACCGGAGGAGGCGTTGCTGGCCTTGTGGTTCCAGCCGCTCTCCTTGGTCCAGAGCTTCTCCAGGCAGGGGAATTCGGCGATGCCGAAGCCCGCGTCGATCATCAACGCGCAACCGGTCTTACGGTTGCCGCTGTACTCCGCGCACGACGCCGGGATCGGGCCGTCGTACGGCTTGGCGGCCGCGTTGGCGGCGTCGCGCTCGCGCTTGCGGGATGCCGCGGCGGCCTCGGCCCGGCGAGCCCGTTCGGCGGCCTCCTTGGCTGCCTGCGCCGCCCGCAGCTTGGCCTGGTACTCGGCGGCCCGCTGCCGGGCGAACGCCACCTGGTGGGCGGCCTGCCGCTCGCGCTGGTACGCGAAGTCGGCCCGGTCGACCTCCAGGCTGACCTGCTCGGTCAGCCCCTGTTGCTGGGTTTCCCGGTCTTCGCCCAGGTAGAAGCCACCGGCAACGCCCACGGAGAGCAGCGCGACAGCGGCCGTACGGGCGCCCAACCGGCTCCACAGCCGACTCACGAAGTGGTCCCTTCGTCGGGTGCAAGGACGCGGAGCGGTGCCGGGCCACCTGGCCGTCGGCCGTTCCGCGAGCGCCCCGACCGGTTGCCGGTCGCGCCGACGCACCGACCTTCGCCACTGTCGCCCCCGCTCGGGACGAACGATCACCAGCGATGCCTGTGGTGCGTGGGCGCTCGTGGGACACCATCGCGCACAGTGAGACCGATGGGAAACCAACCGGGCTGTTTGTGATCTGCGCCACACATAAAATGCGGACAAAAGCCTATATAAGCACCGTCACAGTGGGATGTCCTCCAGAAGATCCGTCACCATCGCGGCGATCGGCGACCGCTCCGAACGGCTGAGCGTGACGTGGGCGAAGAGCGGATGGCCCTTGAGCGCCTCGATCACCGCGGTCACGCCGTCGTGGCGCCCGACGCGCAGATTGTCGCGCTGAGCCACGTCGTGGGTGAGCACGACCCGGGAACCCTGACCGATGCGGGACAGCACGGTCAGCAGGACCCCCCGCTCCAGCGACTGGGCCTCGTCCACGATCACGAAGGCGTCGTGCAGGCTGCGCCCCCGGATGTGGGTCAGTGGCAGCACCTCCAGGATTCCCCGCGAGGTGACCTCCTCCAGCACGTTCTCGTGCACCACCGCGCCGAGCGTGTCGAAGACCGCCTGGGCCCACGGCGACATCTTCTCCGACTCCGAACCGGGCAGATAGCCCAGCTCCTGACCGCCGACGGCGTACAGCGGGCGGAACACGATCACCTTCTTGTGCCGGCGACGCTCCATCACCGCCTCCAGGCCCGCGCAGAGCGCCAACGCCGACTTGCCGGTGCCGGCCCGCCCGCCCAGCGAGACGATCCCGATCGACTCGTCCAGTAGCAGGTCGAGGGCGACCCGCTGCTCGGCCGAACGGCCGTGCAGCCCGAACGCCTCCCGGTCGCCCCGGACCAACCGCACCGACTTGTCCGGCAGCACCCGGCCCAGCGCGGAGCCCCGCCCGGAGTGCAGCACCAGGCCGGTGTGGCACGGCAGCCCGGCCGCCTCGTCGACGTCGAGCGTCTCCCCGGCGTACAACGAGGAGATCTGCTCCTCACCCAGCTCCAGCTCGGACATGCCGGTCCAGGTCGGGTCGCTGGCCTGGCCGTGCCGGTACTCGTCGGCCCGCAGGCCCACCGAGGCGGCCTTGACCCGCAGCGGCATGTCCTTGCTTACCAGCGTGACGTCCCGCCCCTCCGCGGCGAGGTTGAGCGCCACGGAGAGGATCCGGGCGTCGTTGCTCTCGGTGCGGAAACCCGGCGGCAGGACCCCGTCGTCGGTGTGGTTCAGCTCCACCCGCAGCGTGCCGCCGACGTCGTTGGCGGGCACCGGCGTGTCCAGGCGGCCGTGCCGGATGCGCAGTTCGTCGAGCATCCGCAGCGACTGCCGGGCGAACCAGCCCAGCTCCGGATGGTGCCGCTTGCCCTCCAACTCGGTGATGACCACCAGCGGCAGCACCACCTCGTGCTCGGCGAACCGGTGGAACGCCGCCGGATCGGAGAGCAGCACGGACGTGTCCAGGACGAACGCCTGGCCTGCTGGTCGCGGCTCCTTGGGGTCGGCCGGCGCGGTCGCCGCCGCACGGCGGCTCCTGGTGGCACGGCGGGTCGTGGCAGTCGCGGCCGGGGTCTGATCGGCACCGGCGGTGGTACGGCGAGTCGTCACAGGCCTGCTCCGACGGATGGGCACCCGCCACCCGTGTTCCGCCTCCTCCGGTGCCCGGGGACACGGGGTCGGATGCGGAACCCCGTGTGCGAGGTCGCAGATCCGGGCGGACCGGCTGGCCCGGGAGAACCCCGTGCCATGCCTAGACGCTAGCGGCGGCGGCCCGTCGCGGCTAGAGGGCGATCGTGGATCTTCGGGAGACGAGCGGTGAACGCCGCGCACGCCGGTCGGGCGGGCGCGGCGGATCCGGCCGGGATGCATGCCCCCTGCGCGCATCCCGGCCGGTGGGGCCACCGTCACCGGTCTGACGTGACCCCGACGGTGCGTGTCCGCCGCGGACGACGCACCGTGATCATGGCGCCGGTCGGCGGGTCCGCGCTGGTGGCGGCCCGCCGGCCGGCTCAGCCGGTACGTCGAACGAGCGTGCCGGTCGGGTGCCGCCCGGTGATCGGGGCGGCCGGCGCGGTGAACGACGAGCCGGTGTAGGTGGTGCCGGGGCGGGCCACGGTGCCGGCCGAGCGCACGACACCGGCCGGGGAGACCGACAGGGCGGAGGCGATCGCCGCCTGGGCGTCGCGTCGCCGCCGGTTCCAGGCGCCCCGGTCACCGTCGAAGTAGCCCTGCCGGTAGCCGAAGCGGTAGCCGATGCGGTAGCTGAGCTGCCCGTGCAGCCGTCCGGCCGCGTAGCTGGTGGCACCGAGCACCAGGACGAGGAAGACCGCGAGGAACGGGCTCATCGGGCGGCCCCGGCCCGGCCCGGTCGCCGGATCATCGCTCCTCCGGCTCGACGGTGGTGGGGTCCGCGACCAGCAACCGGTCCAGGTCGTCGGTGCTGACCTCCTCCACCAGTTCGACGCTGATCCGGCAGCCGTCCAGCACGACCTCGGCCACCGAGGACCGGCGGATCTCGCCGCCGGCGTCGTACACGCGGACGCTCAGCTCCGGGCAGCCGAGATGGGTACGCCAGGCGTTCCACTCGGTGCGGTCGCCGACGCTCAGCGACAGATAGCGGCAGCCTCGGGCGAGGTAGAGGCGCCAGGGGGCGGTCAGCCCGGCGGCGACCCCCTCGGCGATCAGCCCGAAGGCCTGGGCGCGGGTGGCGAGCTCGGTCACCACACCCCCTCTGCACCGGGAGCGTGACGCATGTGAGCACCAGTCGTCTCATGCACGTGACACACCGTAGGTTGTCCCATGAGCGTGACAGTATCAGCTTTTCGTCCGTTTACCTTCACCACTACGGGCATCTATTCTGCCCGGGTGACACCCCTCAAGAGTGGCGCTGGATCGTTTACCGGAAACCCGAGGAACCCGTCACGTTCACGTGACAGTGACGCGCCTGGGCGCGCGCCCGCCGCCGCCTCGCCGTACCGTCACGGGGTGACCGAGACGGCCAATGCGCGGAAGATCGCCTTCGCCACCTTCGTCCGGCGCGCGCTCGACGAGGCGCGGGCGACGCGGGCCTGGAGCGGCACCGAGGTGTCGCGGCGCACCGGCGTCTCCCGGCAGACCATCAACCGGTGGGTCCGGGGCGACTGGGCCAGCGACCCGGAGGCCGAACGGGTGGTCGCCTTCTGCGAGGGCCTGGGCCTCAATCCGGCCGCCGCCTTCGCCGCGCTCGGCTGGGACCGCACCGCGACCGGCCCGCGCGCCGGCCAACCCGCCCCTCCGATGGACCCCGACGTGGAGGCGCTGCTGCGCCGGCTGGTCGACCCCGACGTGTCGGACGCGGAGAAGTTCCACATCCGCGAAACCATCAGATACCTCGCATACCGCCCAACGTTGCCGGTCGATGTCCGAAAAAGAGGGAATCAAGCAGGGTAGTTCCTCAGATGGCGAAAGAACGCCTGGTCAGGTTCATTCGTTTCGCTCCGGGGCCGGAACGGGCACGCTAGCGTCCCTACTCGTACTGCTTGGGCTCGTCATCGGCGGGGGGACGGGACAAGGCCGAACCCAGCCCTGCGGGACAGAAGGAGGGGTCTGTCCATGACCCTGAAGTGGTTGGCAGTCGTGGTCGCAACCGTGTCGATGACACTGGGGGCGACCGGCAACGTGGTGACCCTCGTGGTCAACGGCGGGCAGCTTCCGCTGCTCGTCAACCTTCTCGTGCTCACCAGCGCCAGCACGGCGGTCATCCTGGCCGTCGTCGCCGAGCTGCACGAGCGCCTCAACGACCGGATCAGCGCACTCACCGAGTTCCTGGTGGCACGACTCAACGAGATCGAGAACCACACCGGGGACCGCAACACCGGCTTCGTGGAGGGCTACCTGCTGAGCCACGGCCAGGAGGCGGCGGTGGTGCCGTTCGGGCGTCGCGGACGGGGAGCCGCCGAACGGTGACCGTGACCCGCCGAGCGCGTCCGCTCGGCCAGGAATGAGCCCCCATCGCCGGGGTACGCTGACGCGCGTGCCGCCGTTGAATCTGGGCAATCAGCAGCCGAGGACCCCGTTGAACGCCGACCAGGCCTGGCGAACCACCGCCGACCGGGCCGCCGGGACGGTCCTCTTCTTCGACTTCGACGGCACGCTCGCGCCCGTCGACGACGACCCGACCGCGGTACGCCCCGCACCGAAGGCGCTGGCCGCGATCGAGGCGCTGGCCCCGATCGTGCAACGGGTCGCGATCGTCTCCGCCCGACCGGTCGAGTTCCTCCGGGAACGCCTCGGCGGACTGGCCGGCGTGGACCTCTACGGCCTCTACGGCCTGGAGCACAGCCACTCCGGTGGCGAGACCGTCACCGAGCCCGCCGCGCTGCCCTGGGTGCCGACCATGGCCGAGCTGGCCGACCTGGCCCGTACGGAGCTGCCGCCGGGCACCCTCGTCGAGTTCAAGCGGCTCTCCGTGGCGCTGCACTGGCGTACCGCGCCGCAGCTCGGCTCGACCGTCCAGCAGTGGGGGCAGGCCCAGGCCGACCGCCTGGGGCTGCGGGTGCAGGCCGGGCGGATGGTGCTGGAGCTCAAGCCCCCGGTCGACCGGGACAAGGGCATGGTGATCGGCGAGGTCGTCCGGGACGCCACCGGCGCCTGGTATTTCGGTGACGACGTCTCGGACATCAAGGCGTTCGCCGCGCTGCGCGCCCGGGCCGCCGCCGACCCGCACTTCTTCGGCGTCTGCGTCGCGGTCGCCAACCCGGAAACCGGCCACGAGGTGGCCAACGCCGCCGACCTCACCATCGAGTCCCCGGCCGCCCTGGGTGACTTCCTCACCCAGGCGCTCACCCACCTGCCCTGACGGGCTCGGCTCAGGCCCCGTAGCGGCGCTGGCGCGTGGCGTACGAGCGCAGTGCCCGCAGAAAGTCGATGTGCCGGAAGTCCGGCCAGTTGAGTTCGCAGAAGTAGAACTCCGAGTGCGCGGACTGCCACAGCATGAAACCGGACAGCCGCTGCTCACCGCTGGTGCGGATGACCAGGTCGGGGTCGGGTTGGCCGCGCGTGTAGAGGTGCTCGGAGATGTGCTCGACGTCCAGCACCTCGGCCAGCTCCTCGATGGTGCCGCCGGAGGCCGCGTGCTCCAGCAGGAGCGAGCGGACCGCGTCGGTGATCTCCCGCCGGCCGCCGTAGCCCACCGCGATGTTGACCTCCGCGCCGCCGCTGCGCTCGCGGGTGCGCTCCTCGGCGCCCTTGAGCGCCGCCGCGGTCTGCGCCGGCAGCAGGTCGAGCGCGCCGACGATACGCAGCCGCCACGGGTTGCCGTCCTCGGCCAGCTCCACCACCAGATCCTCGATGATCTTCAGCAGTGGATCCAGTTCACTGGCCGGGCGGCGCAGGTTGTCGGTGGCCAGCAGGTAGAGGGTCACGTGCCCGATGCCGGCCTGGTCGCACCAGCCGAGCACATGCTTGATCTTCGCCGCGCCGACCCGGTGCCCGTCGTTCGGGTCGACGAAGCCCATCTCCCTCGCCCAGCGGCGGTTGCCGTCGCACATCACCCCGACGTGTCGGGGCACCGGCTTACCCGCGAGCTTCGCCGTGAGCCGGCGCTCGTACACGGAGTAGATAAGGTTCCGCAGCGTCATCACCTAGCAGCGTAGCGACCCGCCAGCCGGATCACCGCCGGGGAGGCCGATCCCCGCCGGGCAGACCGGCACCGATCATGGCCAGGGTCCGGGCGGTAAGCCGCCCGTCACCCAGCCCCAATTCGACCACGTCGTCGAATACCCGGTCGTCGCGGCGCGCCGCCCGCACCGCCGCGTCGACCACCCTCCGTCGTCGCGCCAGCCAGGCGGCCACCGAGCTGTGCCGCAGATGGGTGCCGAGACGGCGGCGCAACCCGTCGGCATAGCGGCGCGCGGCGGTCTCGGGCGCGCGGGCGGCCGCCGTACCGGCCAGCGCCCCGGAGAGCAGCGCGTAGAAGATGCCCTCGCCGGTGAACGGATTGATCAGCGACAGCGCGTCACCGGCCAGCAGCGTCCGACCCTGCCCCGGCGCCGGCCGGTGGGTGGACAGCGGCAGGTGGTGGGCGCGCAGCGCGGTCACCGTCGCCAGATCGGTGCCGGGCAGCAGCGCGGCCAGCCGATCCAGCAGGTAACCCCGGCTCAGCGGCTCGCCGCGCAGCACCTCCCCGTACCCGACGTTCGCCCGCCCGTCGCCGATCGGAAAGGACCAGGCGTACGCCGGCCAGCGCGCCTGCGACGTGACGATGAGCTGCTCGGACGGGCCGGGCAAGGCCGGCGCGTACCCCCGGATGGCCAACGCCAGGTGCCGGTCGGGGTTCGGGCGGTGGCCGAGGGCGCGACGTACCACCGATCCGGCGCCGTCCGCGCCGACCACCACCCGGCCGGACACCTCCCCGTCGAGCACCACCCGGTCCGCCCGGGGCTCGACCCGGCGCACGGAGTGCCGCCGCAACTGCGCGCCGGCGGCCACCGCAGCCGCCACCAGCCGCGCGTCGAAGACCTCCCGGGGCACGGTGTACGCCGGTCGGGGCAGCGCCCGCGCCACCGACCCGCCACCGGGGGCGACCATGCGCAGCGCGGGCAGCGGGGCGTAGCCGGCCACCGCCTCGGGCACCCCCAGCTCGGCGAGCACATCCACCGAGTGGGCCGCGATCCCGTCGCCGCACGCCTTGTCCCGGGGAAAGTCGGCCCGGTCCAGCAGCAGCACACTCGCACCGGCCCGGCGGGCCGTCAGCGCGGCTGCCGCTCCGGCCGGCCCCGCCCCCACCACCACCACATCGAACTCGTCGCCCACCGTGCGCCTCCCTCCGGCCGCCGCGACTGCTCCCGCATCGCCCCGACGATCCACCCGCACCACCCACGCCGGCCGTTGTGACCGACGCCACCCCGCCATCCTGCCCCCTGCCCGCCCGCGCAGACCGCACCGCGCGGCGCTGATGGCTCCCGGTCCTCGTCCGAGCACACCGGTCGGCAAAGGTCGGCACATCTGTCCACGCGCCTGTAGACCTGCCCCGCATCTGGGGCATCGCTCCCTGTGGTGCGCCGTCGTGTTCGTGCTGGAACCAGGAAGTAGTGGTGTCGGCGTACCGATGAGGCCACTACTTCCTGCATCGAGCACGATCTAGGCGCGGCGCGCGCCGCGCGAGGCGGTCCAAATCTGGGGCAGCTCTACAGGGCCGGACCACACGGTGCTGGGTCCGGGCCGCGAGACGGCCGACCCCTCGGGTATCGGGTCGCGCCGGTGTCAGGCCGGCACAGAGTCGTCGGCGCGGGCGGCACGGCGCAGGCCGTACAGGGCCAGTGTGGCGGCGGCCAGCAGGGGGGCGCCGTCGCGGACCAGGCCGTCCACCCCGAGGAGCCACCAGCACAGCGGCAGGTCCACCGCGAGGACGGCGACCGTGACGACGACAAGCAGGCCACGCGCCCAGTCCTTGCCGCGCATCAGGAAGGCGGTGCAGAACAGCACCGCGTAGCTGGCCGTGATGCCCGCGCCGAACCAGAGCAGCACGGCCGGCACGGCGGTCAGCCGACCGTCCAGGATGGAACCCCCGGCCACCAGGGCCGGCACCAGCATTAACGGGCTGTAGGTGAAGGCCGCCACCCGGCTGGTCAACAACCAGGCACTGGCCTGTGGTCGGCGTGGAGGGGTTTCCCGCCAGGAGATGCCGTCGCGGTCGATGACCAATCGTGGCCGGTGCCGGACGAGATGCCCGGCGAGCGCCGATGAGCGGTAGAGCAGCCAGACCACCGCCACGCAGAGCGCGGTGAGCACGGCGAAGCCGAGCAGGCCGGGCAGCGGCGGCACGCCCTGCCGGGGCACGATCAGCCGGCCGACGGCGAAGATCGTGGTGACCGCGAGGATCAGCCCGAACGGGCGGGCCACCGTCCGACCTCGTCGCACGTGCCCGATCAGCAGCAGGAAACCGAACGAGCGCAGCATCGCCCAGCCGGTCCGTACCGCCAGCCCGAAGCCCTGCTCCGGGGCGTACCACCAGTTGAGCAGCTCGACCACGACGGTGGCCGCCGCGGTCGTCGCGAGCAGGAAGGTGAGCACCCGGACGGCGGACGGCCGCCGGACTTCGGTCTCGGCGGCCGTCCTCATGGAATCCGATGATGCCCGCGAGGGGCTTCCTTCACACCTACCGCTGCGGCTGTGCGGCGTCCAGGCGGGCGCGCAGGGCGTCCAACTCGGCCCAGAGCACGCCCGGCAGCTTGTCACCGAACTTCTCGAACCACTCGTTGATCAGCGGCAGTTCGTTGCGCCACTCGTCCGGGTCGACCTTGAGCGCGATCCGGACGTCCTCCGGGGTCATGTCCAGGCCCTCGACGTCCAGCGAGTCGGGTGCCGGAACCATGCCCACCGGGGTCTCGACCGCGTCGGCGGTGCCCTCGATCCGCTCGACGACCCACTTGAGCACCCGGGAGTTCTCCCCGAAGCCCGGCCAGAGGAACGAGCCGTCCGGGTCCTTGCGGAACCAGTTGACGTAGTAGATCTTCGGCAGCTTCGCCTCGTCGCCGTCGTTGCCCTTGCCCATCTCGATCCAGTGCCGGAAGTAGTCGCCCGCGTTGTAGCCGATGAACGGCAGCATCGCCATCGGGTCGCGGCGGACCACGCCGACCGCACCGGAGGCGGCGGCCGTCGTCTCCGACGAGAGCGTCGCACCCATGTAGACGCCGTGCACCCAGTCGCGGGCCTCGGTCACCAGCGGGATGGTGTCCTTCCGGCGTCCACCGAAGAGGATCGCGTCGATCGGCACGCCGTTCGGGTCGAAGTACTCGTCGGCGAGGATCGGGCACTGGGTGATCGGGGTGCAGAACCGGCTGTTCGCGTGTGAGGAGAGGCTGTCGCTCTCCGGCGTCCAGTCGTTGCCCTTCCAGTCGATCAGGTGTGCCGGCGGATCGCCCATGCCCTCCCACCAGACGTCGCCGTCGTCGGTGAGACCCACATTGGTGAAGACCGAGTTGCCCCGGTCCAGCGTGCGCATGGCGTTGGCGTTGGTCTTCCAGTCGGTGCCGGGCGCGACGCCGAACAGGCCGTACTCCGGGTTGACCGCGTACAGGCGGCCGTCCGGGCCGAACCGCATCCAGGCGATGTCGTCGCCGATGGTCTCGACCTTCCAGCCCGGGATGGTGGGCTCCACCATGGCCAGGTTGGTCTTGCCGCAGGCCGACGGGAAGGCGCCGGCGATGTGGTGGACCTTGCCCTCCGGCGAGGTGATCTTGAGGATCAGCATGTGCTCGGCGAGCCAACCCTCGTCCCGGCCCATCACGCTGGCGATCCGCAGCGAGTAGCACTTCTTGCCGAGCAGCGAGTTGCCGCCGTAGCCGGAGCCGAACGACCAGATCTCCCGGGTCTCCGGGAAGTGCGAGATGTACTTCGTCTCGTTGCACGGCCACGGCACGTCCTGCTGACCGGGGGCGAGCGGCGCGCCGATCGAGTGCAACGCGTGCACGAAGTCCGCGTCGGTGCCCATCGCCTCGAGGATCCGGGCACCCATCCGCGTCATGATCCGCATGGACGCGACCACGTACGGGCTGTCGGTGATCTCGACGCCGAACATTGGGCTCTCGGCCTCGACCGGGCCCATGACGAACGGGATGACGTACATGGTGCGGCCCCGCATCGAGCCGCGGTACAACTCGGTCATCGTCCGCTTCATCTCGGCCGGCGCCATCCAGTTGTTGGTGGGGCCGGCGTCCGCCTCGTCGACGGAGCAGATGAAGGTGCGCTCCTCGACCCGGGCGACGTCCGTCGGGTCGGTGCGCGCGTAGAACGAGTTGGGCTTCTTCTCCGGGTTCAGTCGGATCAGCGTGCCGGCCTCGACCAGCTCATCGGTGAGGCGACGCCACTCCTCGTCGGACCCGTCCACCCAGACGACACGGTCGGGGGTTGTCAGTTCCGCGACCTCACGGACCCAGGCAAGCAGTTTCGGATGGGACGTCGGGGCCTGATCGATACCCCGAACAACAGCCGGAGCAACCATGACACATCTCCTTGTGGTCGACGCTGACCGATCTATGGGATGCACGAGTCTCAGCGGCGCGATGCGTCGCTTCGTGGAAACCTGGGATTGGGCTCAGCGTAAACCGGGCAGCCTTCCGAGTCAGTGGGACTGGTTGTGAAGAACTGCACAAGGTACGGCCACGCTGCGGTATCACGAGCTGATACCCGCTTTCCCGCGCAGTTTCACGCAAATCTTGTTGTGTACCCCGGCCGACGTGAGGTGCGGTCGGGCCGTGGACCTGCCCGCCGACCGGTTGGTGGATTCCCGTTCGGAGGCGCGTCAGTCCTCCCACTTGGTTACGCTCTGTGCAGCGGCGGCGCACCCGGCGACGGGCCGGCACGAGCGTCGACACCCGCTCGTCGTTGCTCCCCCGCTGACTGGTCACCAGCCGGTAGGCTCGGCCCGTGGCCGCCACAATGACCGGGGAGCAACCGGGCCCCCGGCAGACCCGATGGGGTCCGGTCCGCGTGCTGCTCGACCGCTTCGGTCACCTCTTCCGCGAGTTGAGCAAGTTCGCCACCGTGGGCGGGATCGCCTTCCTCATCGACTTCGCGCTGTTCAACTACCTGACCACCGTTCGCGGTGTCGAGCAGGTGACCGCCAAGACGATCTCCACGGTGATCGCGGCCACCGTCGCCTTCGTCGGCAATCGGTTCTGGACCTGGCGGCACCGCCAGCGCAGCAACCCCGCCCGCGAGTACGCGCTGTTCTTCTTCTTCAACGCGGTCGGCCTCGGCATCGCGGTGGCCTGCCTCGCGATCAGCCGGTACGGGCTGGGCAGCATCTGGCCTGCGGTGTTCCAGACGCAGCTGGCCGACAACATCGCCAGCTTCGTCGTGGGCACGGGCCTCGGCACGCTGTTCCGATTCTGGTCCTACCGGCGGTTCGTCTTCGTCGAAGCGGGAACCCGAACCGTTCCGCAGGTGAAGCACGACCGTGACCACGGGGCGTGACCTGCCGCCCACCTCGTCCAGCCGGTGATCGCCGGCCTCTCCGACTGCCCTAAGGTGTTTCGCATGCGTCTTGTCCGTCTGCTGCCTGAGCGCTGGCAGAAGTTCATCCACGAGGCGCTCAAGTTCGGCATCGTCGGCGGCATCAACACCGTCATCAATTACGCGGTGTTCAATGTCCTTGCACTTACCGTTTTCGTCAACGGTCAGTTGAAGGCGACCGTGATCGCGACCATCGTCGCCACGATCACGTCGTATCTGATGAATCGCCACTGGACGTACCGGGATCGCCCGAAATCGGCACTTCGCCGGGAGTACGTCCTGTTCTTCCTGTTCAACGGGGCCGGCCTGCTGATCGAACTCGGTGCCGTGGCGGCGGCCAAGTACGGGCTCGGCGTACACGGTCTGCTGGCACTGAACGTAGCGAAGACCGCCGGCGTCCTGCTGGCCACCCTGTTCCGATTCTGGTCCTACCGGACCTTCGTCTTCCAACCCGTCGTACCGGCCGAGGAAGAGGCGAAGCCCGAGCCCACCTGGATCGGCCTTCCGCGCGACGAGTGGGACACCATGGCCGAGATGGACCCGGTCGC
Source organism: Micromonospora sp. WMMD710 (assembly GCF_029626045.1). Lineage (NCBI taxonomy): Bacteria > Bacillati > Actinomycetota > Actinomycetes > Micromonosporales > Micromonosporaceae > Micromonospora > Micromonospora sp. WMMD710. Next base: position 4,227,423 of record NZ_JARUBD010000001.1, read on the forward strand.
CGAACTCGCCGAGTCGGTCACCGAGCTGGAGGAGGCGGAGGCCGACAAGCGACCGGACCCGAGCGCCGGTCCGACCGTCGCCGCCAACCCCGGCCCTGTCGGCGCACCCGTCCAGGGGCGTCCCACGCCGCTGCCCGCCGGCCTCACGGCCAACCTGGACGCGGAACTGGCCGCCGAACTGCACGCCGGCACGCGCCGCTCGCCCCGCCGGTGACGACGCCCGCCGCCCGCTCCGGCACCGGGGCTTCCGCCGAGCTGTTCTTCGAGGACCTCGTCCCGGGGCTCACCGTCGATCTCGGCGTGGTCACCGTGGACGGCGACGAGATGGTCGCCTTCGCCCGCCGGTTCGACCCGCAGTGGTACCACGTCGACCCGGAGCTGGCCGGTGCAAGCCGGCACGGTGGCGTGATCGCCAGCGGCTTCTACACGGTCAGCCTCTTCATGCGGGCGTACGTCGACCATCTGCTGTCCCGGGCGGCGGCGGACGCCTCCCCCGGCCTGGAGGAACTGCGCTGGCTCGCCCCGGTGCGCGCCGGGGACCGGCTCGCCGTACGGGTCGACGTGATGGGCGCCCGGCCGTCGACCGCCCGCCCCGGGCTCGGTACGGCCACCCTCACCGGCACCATGCTCCGCCTCGGCCCGGACGGTCGACCCGAGCAGGAGGTGCTGCGGACCCGGTTCCGTGGCTGGTTCGCCCTACGCCCGACCGCGACGGAGTCAGCCGAGACGGAGCCGACCGGGACTGACCCGGCCGGGACGGACGCTGCGGAACCCGACCAGACCGGACCCGCCCGGGCCGAGGCCCGCCCGACCAGGACCGAGCCGACGGGGGCCGGACCGACCGGCTGAGACCACCCCGGCGCGCGTACGCCGGAACGATCTCAGCCGTTCGGGATCAGGTCGTGGTGTCGCGCAGCGGCTTGCCCTCGCGCATGTCGGCGAGGATGTCGCGCATCTCCCCGTCGCCCAACGAGTGCTTGTCGTGCTGCGCCTCGACCAGCTCGTACAGGGTGGTCTGCACCCGGCTGACGCCCGGCACGTCGGAGAGCACCGACTGGCCGCGCTCGCCGGCCGACTCGATGGTGAGCGTGCCGCAGCCGAGCAGCCGCTCGAAGAAGTGCTGGTTCATCGAGTGGTCGTTGATCCGGGTGAGCGGGAGGTCCCGTCGATCCCGGGAGAAGACACCCTGCTGCAGCAGGACGCGCTCGTTGGTGAACAGGTAGTGGGTGGTACGCCAGACCAGGAACGGCCACAGACCGAGCCAGAGCACCGCGCCCAGGGCGATGACCCCGATCACGGCCAGGGCGATCGAACCGCCGCCACTCTCGGGCAGCAGGAGCACGCCGACCACCACCGCGGCGATGGCCAGCACCAGCACCACGATCGGCCGGATCAGGGCCTTCCAGTGCGGATGCAGGTGCAGCACGACGTGCTCGTCCTTGGTGAGCACATCTTCGGGAAACGCCACGACAACCTCCAACGCCATTTTCTCGACGCGCAGACGGTAAACCCCCCAAGCCCCACCACAACATCCGCCACGCGGCCCCCACCCTCAGGTGGAGATCACCGCAGGTGGAGGACGTCGCCGGCGGCCAGGGCGCGGTCGCCCGTCGGGGTGCTGAGGATCAGCTGGCCGTCCGGGTCCACTCCGGTGGCGGTGCCGGTCTGGGTTTCGCCGTTGGGGAGCAGGACGCGCACCTCACGGCCGACCGTGGCGCAGGCCGCCAGATAGGCGTCGCGCAGCCCGCTGGCCACGGCGTCCCCGCCGGCGACACGCCAGCGGTCGTACCAGTCGGCGACCGAGCGCAGCAGCGCCCGCAGCAGCGGATCCCGGTCGGTGGCCGCCGCGCCCGCCAGTTGCAGGGAGGTGGCCGGCAGCCCGGTCGGGTTCACCGGCAACTCGTCGGCGCGCAGCGTCACGTTGAGCCCGACGCCGAGCACGATGGCCGGCGGCTGGGCCGGCGAACGCCCGGGCACCGCCTCGGCGAGCACCCCCGCGCACTTGGCGTCGCCGATCAGCAGGTCGTTGGGCCACTTCAGGGTGGCGTCCAGCTCGGCCAGCCGTTGCACCGCCTCCACCAGCGCGACGCCGGCGAGCAGCGGCAACCAGCCGTACCCCGTGGGTGGCGCCGCCGGCCAGCCGCGGTCCGGCACGGCCTCGCCGGGCCGCAGCAGCACGCTCGTCGCGATGCCGGCGCGCGGCGGCGACTGCCACACCCGGCCGCGCCGGCCGCGCCCGGCGGTCTGCCGCTCGGCGACCACGACCAGGCCCTCCGGCTCACCCGCCGCGGCGGCCTCGGCCACGTCGGCGTTGGTGGAGCCGGTCTCGGCGTGCAACTCCAGCCGGGCCCACGGCCCGTTCGGCGCGACCAGCGCGCGCCGCAGCCGGGCCGCCGACAGCGGCGGGCGGTCCAGATCGGTGTACGGGGAGCCCGACATCCCGCCAGCCTACGGCGGTGACCGGAGCGGCACTGAGGCGTACTGCACAGCCGCGTCCACCTGAACCATCGTTATATTCCCTGGGTGACTACCGAGACCGGGACCAACATCCACAGCACTGCGGGCAAGCTGGCGGACCTGGAGCGCCGGGTCGACGAGGCGGTGCACGCCGGATCGGCGCGCGCGGTCGAGAAGCAGCACGCCCGGGGCAAGAAGACCGCCCGCGAGCGGATCGAGATGCTGCTCGACGAGGGTTCCTTCGTCGAACTCGACGAACTGGCCCGGCACCGGTCCACGGCCTTCGGGCTGGAGCGCAACCGCCCCTACGGCGACGGCGTGGTCACCGGCTACGGCACGGTCGACGGGCGGCAGGTCTGCGTGTTCGCGCAGGACTTCACGGTCTTCGGCGGCTCCCTCGGCGAGGTGTTCGGCGAGAAGATCGTCAAGGTGATGGACCTCGCCATGAAGATCGGCTGCCCGGTGGTCGGCATCAACGACTCCGGTGGCGCCCGCATCCAGGAGGGTGTCGTCTCGCTCGGCCTCTACGGCGAGATCTTCTTCCGCAACGTACGGGCCTCCGGCGTCATCCCGCAGATCTCGCTGGTGATGGGGCCCTGCGCCGGCGGCGCGGTCTACTCCCCGGCGGTCACCGACTTCACCGTCATGGTCGACCAGACCTCGCACATGTTCATCACCGGCCCGGACGTGATCAAGACGGTGACCGGCGAGGACGTCGGCATGGAGGAGTTGGGCGGCGCCCGCACCCACAACTCGCGCAGCGGCAACGCGCACTACCTCGCCACCGACGAGGAGGACGCGGTCGACTACGTCAAGGCGCTGCTGTCGTACCTGCCGTCGAACAACCTCGACGAGCCGGTCGTCTTCGAGGCACCCGCCGACCTGGAGATCACCGACGAGGACCGGGCCCTGGACACGCTGATCCCGGACTCGGCCAACCAGCCGTACGACATGCACACGGTCATCGAGCACATCCTCGACGACGGGGAGTTCCTGGAGGTCCAGCCGCTCTACGCGCAGAACATCGTGGTCGGCTACGGCCGGGTCGAGGGACGCCCGGTCGGTGTGGTCGCCAACCAGCCGATGCACTTCGCCGGCACCCTGGACATCGCCGCCTCGGAGAAGGCCGCGCGATTCGTTCGTACCTGCGACGCGTTCAACATCCCGGTGCTGACCTTCGTGGACGTGCCCGGCTTCCTGCCCGGCACCGGCCAGGAATGGGACGGCATCATCCGCCGGGGCGCCAAGCTCATCTACGCGTACGCCGAGGCGACCGTCCCGAAGGTCACCGTGATCACCCGCAAGGCGTACGGCGGGGCGTACGACGTGATGGGCTCCAAGCATCTCGGCGCCGACCTGAACTTCGCCTGGCCGACCGCGCAGATCGCGGTGATGGGCGCCCAGGGCGCGGTGAACATCCTCTACCGCTCCGAGCTGGCCGGCGCCGAGGATCCGGCTGCGGTCCGCGCCGAGAAGATCGCCGAGTACGAGGACACCCTGGCCAACCCGTACGTGGCGGCCGAACGTGGGTACATCGACTCGGTGATCCCGCCGCACGAGACGCGGACCCAGATCGTCCGGGCACTGCGCATCCTGCGTACCAAGCGGGAGACCCTGCCCCCGAAGAAGCACGGCAACATCCCGCTCTGATCCGCGACGACCCTGCTCACTTGATCCGCGCAACTATCGGGAACGTGCTGCCTCCGGGCGCCGGGAGGCAGCAACATCCGTGAAGGTGCGCGGATCATCGCCGCGGCCGAGGTCAGCAGGGCGGGTTGGCGCCGGCGCACAGTCGCTGGGCGGCGGTGCGGCCCAGGGCCTCAAGGTCCGCGTACCCCAGGGTGGATTGGCTTCCGTCGACCCGGCCCACGACGAGGCCGGGACCGGTCACCAGCACCGTGACCAGGTCGCCCACCCGGACCACAACGGTCGTCTCGGCCGGCTCCAACGTCCGTGCGTCGCCCCGGCCAGGGGTCGCGCTCGACTCGTGGCGCACGACCATCGACTCGTCGCCCGCGAAGTCGGTCGCCGGCACCATCCAGGAGTGCACGGTCTCCAGCGGCACCGACTCGCGGTCCGGCATGGTGCTCCCGACGGGCCGCCATTCACGGCAGGCGACAAGCATCGTCCTCAGCTGACCGAAGTACTGTCTGCCCACCGCCGAATCGACCCGGTACACGTCCTGGCTGAGCACCCCCTTCGCCGCCGCACCTCCGACACCCGTCGGCGACAGCAGGGTCAGCGATCGACTGTAGCGGGAGTACGAGTCGACCATCGGCAGGCCGCGCTCGCCGCCGCACCTCATGAGCAGCGGGTCCAACCGCATGACCTCGCCGAGACCGGCATCGCCGAGCTGGACGCCGCTCTCCACCGGCACGTCGGTGGCCCTCAGCAGGGAGTCCAGTGGGATATCCGCCCGGACGGAGCCGTGGGTCGGCGCCGGCAGGGCGGTAGCGGGCGAAGCCGCCGGGCGTGCCGTCATGGCGTACGCCGGGCCGGTCACCGCCACGAGCACCGCGACCGCCGCCATCGCCACCGTACGACGGCTGCGCCGCCGGGCCCTGGCCCGAATCTCCTGCGGCTCGGGCCACCGCACATCGTTGAGGTCCCGGTGGATCCGTTCGACGAATGCCAGGTCGTCATGCATCGGTAGCCTCCCCCAGATCAGAGACGGCGAGCAGGCCGGCGAGCGCGGCGCGCCCCCGGGACAGCCGGGCCTTCACCGTGCCCACCGGCGCCTCGGTCTCCCGGGCCACGTCGGCGACCGGCATGCCGACCAGGTAGTACAGGGCGATCGCGGTGCGTTGCTCCTCGGGAAGCAGGCGCAACGCGGCGACCACCTCGACGGTGTCGGTACCCGGCCCCGGAACGGTCTCGGTGGCCCCGTGCCGCAGGTACGCCCGGGCGCGGCTGCGTAGGCTGCGCCACCGGCTGACGGCGACCCGGCTGGCCACCACCCGCACCCACGCCTCCGGGTCGTCGTACCCGCTGACCGTCGACCAGCGCTGCCACGCCCGGATGTACGCCTCTTGCACGGCGTCCTGAGCCTCGACCCGGTCGCCGGTCAGGGCGTAGACGAACCCGAGCAGCCGTTGCCGGCTCCCCCGGTAGAACTCGTCGAACCCGTCGACGTCCGGCACCCGCTACCTCCCCGTGTCGGTCGCAGGGAACACGCGCCGGGCGGGGTCGTCGGTTGCCCCGGTCAGGCGATCATCTTCTCCAGCTCGGCGAGCGGGAACGCGCCGGCCGCGATCCGCTCCCGGACGGCCCGTCGGACCGCCCTCTGCACGGCCACGTTCGCGGGCGTCGGTACGCCGTGCAACCGGCCGAGCAGGGCGACCTCCCCGTTGAGGTGGTCGACCTCGGTAGAGCCCGCGCCCCGGGCCAGGCTCTGCCAGGTGGAGCCGCCGGAACGGGCCTCGCCGTCCACCGGGCGCTGCCCGACCAGGTCGCCGCGCTCAGCCTTCTCCTCCTCCGGGGAGGTGTGCGCGACACCCGCGGCGGCGAGTACGGCGACGCCCTCGGCGCGTACCCGCTCGGCCAGCGCCTCCGGGATGTCGCGGCCGAGCAGCGCCTGCAGGCCGTTGCCGAGGTTGTTGAGCAGCTTGCCGTACTTCCAGCGCAGCACGTCGTCCCGCACCGGTGCGACGAACCCGGCCTCGGTCAGGTCGTCGGCGACCGCCCGGTCGGTGTCGTCGGTGCCGCCCGGGTACCGCCCGATGTGGAGCATCCCCGGATGCGGGTAGCCGTTGGCCACCACCACGCCGGGTTTCAGGTGGGTGGCCGGCAGCCAGACGCAGACCGCGTGCACGTCGGCGAAGAGCCGCAGCGCGGCCCGCTCGTTCGCCACCCCGTTCTGCGCGGTGACCAGCGGCAGACGCTCACCCGCCGTACCGCCCCCGGCCACCGGCGCGTCCACCCAGGCGGCCAGCGCGCCGGCGGTGTCCTGCGATTTCACCGTGAGGACCAGCACCGTGTCCGCCGGCAACGGACGATCACCGGGACCGTCCACGGCGGCGAGCCGGGCGGTCACGTCACCGTCGGGCCGGCGTAGGGTCAGACCCCGCTCGCGGATCGCGTCCAAGTGGGCCCCGCGTGCCACCAGGGTCACGTCCCGACCAGCCTCAGCCAGCCGTACGCCAACCGTCCCGCCGACCGCGCCCGCCCCGATGATCACATATCGCATGGCCCCATTCTGCCCGGTGGGGTCAGAGTGTCAGGCCCGCGTCGGTGAGGATGGGGCCGGCCAGCAGGAGGGCGCCCGTGACCAGTGCGACCAGGTTGATCAGGGCGAACACCAGCACCCAGAAGAACGCCGGGAACGGGGTCAGCCCGGCCAACTGGTCAGCGTCGGAGGCGGGCATCCGGCCGCGCGAGCGCAGCCGTTGCAGCTCCACCACCGGCCGCACCCCGCCGAGCAGCAGGAACCACACCCCGGCGTACGCGAACGCGGCCTGCACCTGCGGCGTGGCGTACCAGGAGACGGCGAACACCAGCGCGCCGGTGACCAGCAACGACACCACCCCGAAGGCGTTGCGGATCATGATCAGCATGGCGAGCAGCAGCGCCACGGCCACCCAGAGCAGCAGGGTGATCCGGTTGCCGCCGAGCAGCCAGGCACCGGCCAACCCGACCAGCGGCGGGGCGACGTAGCCGGCGAGCAGGGTGAGGATCATGCCCGGACCGGTGGGTCGGCCGGCGGAGAGCGTCAACCCGGAGGTGTCCGAGTGCAGCCGGATGCCCCGCAGCTTGCGGCCGGTGAGCAGGGCGACGAGGGCGTGCCCGCCCTCGTGCGCGATGGTGATGGCGTTGCGGGCGATCCGCCAGGGCAGTCGGGTGGACACCACCACCAGCGCCACGGCGGCAGTGATCAGCACCAGCAGTGCGGGCGGGTCCGGCTGCGCGCCGAACAACGTGTCCCACAGATCGCCCAGCCCGTCGATCGACATCATGGGGCGCGAGCCTACCGGCGACGGTCCGTGTCGCTGCCGAGGCACCGGCTCGTATCCTGTGAGACTGATCGGGTGGCGAGTGAAGCGGGAGGTGAGGGCCGATGAGCACGGAACCCCTGGGACACCACGTCGGGCTCTGGACCGAGGCCGACTACTTCGCCCTGGGTGAAAGCCCGGACCGGATCGAGCTGCTCGACGGGAGCCTGATCGTGAGCCCTGCCCCGAGCAAGCGGCACCAGTTGGTGTCCTGGGAACTCGTCTACAGCCTGCGTCGAGCGGTGCGACCACAACCCCTCCTCGTCTTCGAGGCGGTCAACGTCCGGCTCGGAGTGGATCGGATCGCCATCCCCGATGTCGTTGTCGCGAACACCGACGACGAGGGCACGGCGGTGGAAGCCGCTGAGGTGGTGCTCGTCTGCGAGGTCGTCTCGCCCGGCAACGCCGCCGCCGACCGGCTGGTCACGATGCAGCTCTACGCCATCGCGCGCATCCCCTGGTACCTGCTGGTCGAGCAGGACGGCGACGGTCACTCGCTGCGGCTGTACCGGCTGGACGGCGAGCACTACGTCGAGGACCAGGTGGCGAAGCCCGGCGAGACGCTGACCGTCGTCGAGCCGTTCCGCTGGCAGCTCGACCCCGGCACCTTGCGCTGATCAGTTCGAGTCAGGCCACCGGGGCGACCGACGCCCGTCGATGAAACTTTCTTCAGCAGCCCTTGCGATCTAGGGCAGTTACCTCCAAAGATGGGCGTCAATAGAACGCCGTTCCTGGAGGCACTCATGGCCCGTACCTCATCACCGCTGCGCCGCGTGCTCGCGGCCGGCCTCACCGTCCTCGCCACCGCGGCGGCGACCCTCGTCGCGACCACCGGTCCGGCGGCTGCGGCCACCACGCCCGGCATCGACGTGTCCCACTATCAGGGCACCATCAACTGGACCAGCGTCCGCAACGCGGGCATCCAGTTCGCCTTCATCAAGGCGACCGAGGGCACCAGCGTCAAGGACTCAGCCTTCAACGCGAACTACGTCAACTCGTACAACGCCGAGGTGATCCGCGGGGCGTACCACTTCGCCCGACCGAACATCTCCGCCGGCTCCACGCAGGCCGCCTACCTGGCCTCCAACGGTGGCGCCTGGTCGGCGGACAGCCGCACCCTGCCGGCCGCGTTGGACATCGAGGGGAACCCGTACAGCGGCGGCTACTGCTACGGCCTGAGCACCACCGGGATGCGCAACTGGATCCAGGACTTCCTGAACACCTACCGCTCCCGCACCGGCCGGTACGCGGTCATCTACACCACCACCAGCTGGTGGAACCAGTGCACCGGCAGCTGGACCGGCCCGTGGGCGAACCACCCGCTCTGGCTGGCCCGCTGGTCGAGCACGCCGGGCGCCCTGCCGGCCGGCGCGTCGGTGTGGAGCTTCTGGCAGTACACCAGCACGGGAGCCGTCTCCGGGATCAGCGGCAACGTGGACCGCAACTACTGGAACGGTGACCGGAGCCGGCTGATCGCACTGGCCAACAACACCTGACCGGGCCGTTGGCGGCAGCGGGATCGACGGTCACCACACGGTCGACAATCGATCCGGCTGCCGCCACACCACCGGTACGAGTCAGGCCCTCCGCCGGCTCATCGCCGGCACTCTCGTCTCGTCCGGGACCAGCGCAGCCCGCCTGGTCAGCCGCCACGCGCCAACCCCGCAGACGGCCACGGTCACGACGCTGAGCAGTGCGATGAGCGCCGGAATGCCCGCGGCGACCAGCAGCAGGACCGCGTCGCCGAACGCGACGAGCATCCACAGTGCCAGCCGGGGCCGGGCGTCCCTCCGTCGGTAACCCATGTCGTACCTCCTTCCGTCGTCGAAGGTCAATTACCCCGGACGACGCAAGGTCATGCGAATGAGTTCAGTCTTGACGGTCAGGCACGAAACCCTTGGCGATCAGGTCGAAGTTCGGCAGGTTGGCCTGCCAGTCCTTGTCCGCGATCTCCCACCGCAGCGCGTAGCCCCGGTTGCTGGCCGTCACGAACCCGCGGTTACGGACGTGGATCCGTTGACCGTCCCGGGTCTCCAGCCACTCCCAGTCGCCGCAGGTCTTCCAGAAGTCGCAGGCCTTGATGCTGAGGTACTGGTAGTTGCTGACGAGCCTCTTGCGGTTTGGCTCCTGCTCCCGCCAGTCCGCGACCGCATCCTTCTTCGGGTTGGGGGTCCACTGCACGAGCAGCCTGCCCGGCCCGTTGGACTGATTGAAGACGACCGTAGTGCCGTCGACCTGGCTACGCACCCAACCATCCGGGATCGGCAGAGCGAAGCCGGCCGGGTCCTTGTGCAGCTTCCAGCCCGCCGGTAACGCGTTCGGGTCCACCGACGGCGTGGCCGAGGGCGTCGGTGCGCTCGTGGTGGCCGGGGGCGCCGCCGGGGCGGAGGACTGCGGTGGCCCGGACGTCGGGGCGGCAGTCGTCGGCTCGGCCTGCGGGGTCTCCTTGTCGTCGCCCTTGGTCAACAGCGGCACGATCACCACAAGACCGACCAGCAGCAGGGCCACCAGCGCCCCGATCAGCACATTCCGGCGGGTGTTGTTCGGCTTCGTACCGTCGAACGCCGGCACCGCCGCGCGCCCGGGCGGACCCACCGGCGGCATCACCGACGTGGGCGTCGAGGGCTTGCGCTGTTCCGGCGCCACCGGCGCCACCGGCGGGCCATCGACGGCCGTCGGCTCGTCGTCGGCGTCGGTCGTGCTGTCGTCGGCGGCCGCCACCGTCGCGGTCGGCTCGGCCTCGGACGGGCGGTCGATCTTCGCGGTCGGCTCGGCCGGCACCGTGGCCGTCGGCTCGACGTCCGCGCCGGCCGGCACGACCTCCGTCGGCGTCGCATCTGCCACCGCCGGCCCGGCCGCAGCAGCGGCAACCGGCGGTGGGGTACGCGGAGCAGGCGGCGACACCGGGCGGTCGGTGACCTCCTCGGCGGGTCGCGGTGCCGGCACCACCGGCAGGCGCGGCTCGCGCGGACCGTTCGGCCCGGGCCGGCGTACGCCATCAAGCAGTGAGATGCCCCGCGACCGCTTGCCTCCGGCGCGGCGCAGCAACCGCTCCGCCACCTCGGCGGTGATCCGCTCGTTCGGGTCCTTGCGCAGCAGCCCGTTGAGCACGGCCTTCAACGGGCCGGCGTTCTTCGGCGGCGGAATCGGCTCGGTGGCGAGCGCGGCCAGGGTGCCGATCGCCGACGGCCGGGCGTACGGCGACTTGCCCTCGACCGCCGCGTACAGCGTCGCGCCCAACGACCACAGGTCGGCCTCCGGACCGGCGGTGCCGTCCCGAGCCCGCTCCGGCGAGATGTACGCGGGCGAACCGAGGACCATGCCGGTGCGGGTGACGTTCGGGTCACCCGGGATGGTGGCGAGACCGAAATCGGTCAACACCACCCGGCCGTCGTCGCCGAGCAGCACATTGCCGGGCTTCACGTCGCGGTGCATGACGCCCGCCTTGTGCGCCGCGTTGAGAGCGCCCAGCACACCGAGGCCGATCTCCACCGCACGGGCCACCGGCACCGGGCCATCCTCGGCGAGCGTGTCCTGCAACGATTTCGACGCCACGTACTCCATGACGATCCACGGATCGCCGTCGGTGCGCAGCACGTCGAAGATGCGGACGACGTTGGCGTGGTTGAGCCGGGCGATGGCCCGCGCCTCCCGCAGCGAGCGTTCCCGCATCTCGCGGCGCTCCTCGTCGGTGAGACCGGGCGGCGGCACCAACTCCTTGATGGCGACGTCCCGGTGCAGCACCTCGTCGCGCGCCTTCCACACCCGACCCATGCCGCCCTGGCCGAGCGGCGACAGAAGCCGGTATCGGTCAGCGACGAGTTGGGGAAGCGCGTTCGACATCGGTGAGACGGTACCCGGACCCGCCGACGGTCACACCGCCGGCACGCCACTGTGCGTTCCCCGTAACTTCCGGCCGCGTACCCTGGCGGCATGTCTGCCGAAGAGCCGCTGTTCCGGGTCGTCCGCGGCGTACCCACCGCGGAGGAGCTGGCCGCCCTGGTGGGTGCCATCGTCGTCCGGTCCCGCCCGGCCGCCACCCCCGCTCCGACGGCCACGTCGGCCTGGGCCCGCAGCGCCCGGCCGGCCAATCGCGGCACCTGGCGCACCGCTGGCCTGCCCCGCTGACACGACCCGCCAGGCGGGGGCTGCCAGGGTCGCGGGGAGCCGTTAACCTCACTCAGGGAAGTGGTGTGGTGACGGTGAGGAGGATCGATGATCCCCGAAGAAGACGGGCCAGCGCCCTGGCTGCGCAACTACGGCGGCATCGAGGCTGACATCCGCCAACTCCGGGAGTTCGCCGACCAACTCGCCGCCGAGGTCGAACGCAACTACGCGCCGCACCTGCCGTACATCGCCGCCGACATGTCCGCCGAGATACCCAACCCCTGCGACGCCTTCGTCGAGCTGGTCACCTTCCTGCACGCGCACCACGAGACACAGCAGGCGACCGCCGACATGGTGTATGCCGTCCGAGGTGCCACCGGCCACCTCGCCGCCGCCGCCGACCGCGTCGCCACGCAGTACGCCGACACCGACGCCTTCTCCGCCGCCCGAGTGGTCGACGTCCAACAGGCCCTCGCCGACCCGGGCACGATCCTGCCCCACACACCCACGTCCACACCGATGCTCAGCGACCCCACCGGCCCGGTGGTGCTCCCATGAACGAACGGGGCAACAGCCGCACCGCCGGCACCAACTGGCAGCTGATGGACGTCAACAGCATGTGGGCATGCCTCCAGGACCACGACACCGCCAACCACTGGAAACAGGTGGCCGGCTGGCGCAAGGTCTGCGACCTCGCACAGATCCACCTCGGCCGACTCCAGGAATACCGACGCGGTCTCGCGTCGGCCTGGCCGCCGGAGACCAGCGCCGCCTCCGGCACGTACCTGGCCCAACTCGACGAACTCATCGAGAAGGTGCGGCACACCCACGACGCCGCCGCAGCCAACTACACCGCGCTGTCCGCCGCCACCCAGGCCATCGGCACCACCCGCGCCGCACTCCGCAAGATCTACGAGGAGTACGCGGCCAAACTCCAACAAAAGCAGGCGTACGACGCCACCGCCGCCGACCCTAAGGCGATCATGGGCAGCCGGGTCACCGAGCCACCTGTCTCCGACGCGGAACTGGAACGGCTGAACGTGCAGGCCCGGGGCATGATGTTCGGCCTCAGCGGCGAACTCCAGCAAGCCCAAGCAACCCTCCAAAAACCACCCTCACCACCAAAAGGAAAGCCAATCGCCGACCAGGCGAACCCAGATGTATACGGCGGAGCTATCGGCCCAATTATTCCTCCAGTCGTGCCCGTTCCGGTACGAACAACTTCCGGAAGCCGCCAGCCCATATCAACCCAACCTGTCTCCATTCCGAATGCTCCGGCATCTGGGCCTGTACTTGGCACTGCGGGTAGCGGATCACCCGGTGCATTGACGACTGCAGCAGGCCTTGGTTCCACACCGCCAGCATCAACAGGCCCGACATCCATTCTTGGACCGCAATCCCTTCCGCCTGGAGTCGCCCCCATTGCCGGCCCACCAAGAGCCGTTGATTCACACCTCTCTCCAATCAACCGTCCAACCGGCGCCGACAAACCGGCACCGCACGCGACGCCACCAACGCCACCGCGCGCAATGCCACCCGGCGGTCTGATCGGGGGGGTACCCGGTGCCGGACTTGGGCAGCCAGATGCGAGCACACCACCTCGCCGAGTCAACCCGGTCGGCGGTGTGATAGGCGGTGGAGGCGCCGGAACTGGACCTTCAGGAGGAGCGGGATCACGGCCGGGCAGCGGCCGGAATCCCGGTCTCTCAAGCGGCCTAACCCCATTCGGTGGAGCCCCAAAATTGACCAATGCAGGCGGTGGCGCTTTTCGTCCGGACCCACCAGATGTCGACCGCCACAAGAGTCGCCCTTGGGATCCTGATCACCCCTGGGAAACCGACCAGGGTGTCGAGCCAGTGGTCCGTCCGCCGGACAAGCAGGGCCCAATCGATCCGGGCCCTGCCATCGGCCTTGACCGGTAAGCCGCATGCCGCCTGGACGGCCACAGGAAGTGCGATTACCGCAGCCGCTCTGCTGATGCCTCCACTGGCGGCAAATGCCGCACCAGAGCCTAACGGAGCTGAGAGAATTCGTGCGGACCAGTGGCATCTAGGCTACCTTCACCTAGATGATGCGCAGAAGATAAGTCGAGGCGACGGGGTAATTGTGGCAGTGCCCGACACCGGCGTTGATGATCATCCAGATCTGCGGAGTAACCTTCTCACCGGCACCGACGTCACCGCCGGCGGCACTGGCGACGGGAAAGTCGATTCAAGTAGCCATGGCACCGGAATGGCGGGCCTGATTGCCGCTCATGGACGTGGCGACAATCTAGGAGCGCTTGGCGTCGCCCCAGGATCCAAGCTCCTGCCTATTCGGATTCAGGTCACAGAGGAGGAAGGTGACAGCGACGACCTTGCTGCAGGGATCGAATATGCAGTCTCCCGCGGAGCCAAAGTCATCAGCATCTCTTCAGTCACCGGGCCAAATCGAAATCTGCAAAGAGCCGTGGAAAATGCCATACAGGCAGAAGTTCTCATAATCGCGGCCGCAGGCAATAGTCCCCGTGACCGGTACGTCAGCTTTCCGGCCGCATACCCGGGTGTCGTTGCGGTCGGTGGAATCGACCGCATCGGAAACCATGCCTCCGTCTCCGTGGCCGGGCCGGAAGTTGACGTGGTTGCGCCAGCGGTAGACATCTACAGCACGAGCATCAACGGCAAGTACCGCAGAGGCACCGGCACCTCGGACGCTACGGCGATTGTGGCGGGGGCGGCGGCGTTGATCAGGTCGAAGTACCCCTACCTGCCGGCTCGGGAGGTGGCGCATCGACTCACGGCCACGGCTGTCGACAAGGGGCCGCCCGGCCGTGACGACGAGTACGGGTACGGAGTGATCGATCTTGTGGCGGCCCTGACGGCAGACGTACCTCCGCTGGGGTTTGAATCGGTTAGCGCTCCGGCCGGTGCTGGGGCGAGTACGACGGCTGGCGCCCGACCGGGCGACGACGGTGCTGGCGCGACGGCTCGTGGAGTGGTCACTCTCGCTGTGATCGTGGCCGTTGGTGTCGGTTGGGCGCTGGTGGCGCGACGTCGTCGGCGCGGTGACGATCCACCGCCCAGAATCAGCCGCTAATCGGGCCAACCGCTCTGATCAACTCGTGTTCATTGAAATCGCGCTATCCAATGCCTGCCGGATACCCCGATTTCCTTAAAGGTGAGTGGATCACGAGGGTGGGCTGCGCTGGTCGACCCGATGTCGGCAATATTGGGCTTATGTCGAGGTGCGACAGGCCGATTTCGGCGAGACGAAGTCGATCAAGGGCACCGGGAGGCACCTGACGAGACCTCGGGCGGCCTGGCGGGCACGGTGTGCGGGATGGGAGCCGGTAACGTCGAAACCGTGTCTGACTCTCTGCCGCTCCGCCTCGTGCTCGCCTCGGCGAGCCCTGCCCGCCGCAAGTCTCTGCAGGCCGCCGGGATCGAACCGGATGTCCTGGTCAGTGGGGTGGACGAATCCCTGGTGGTGACCGACCGGGCCGAGGAGTTGTGCCTGGAGTTGGCGCGGCTCAAGGCGCAGGCGGTGCTGACGCGGCTGAACCCGGCTGGCCCGGACGGCGGGCCGGCCGGCGCCGGCAGCAACCAGCGGACGCTGGTGATCGGCTGTGACTCGGTGCTGGCGTTCGACGGGGAGATCCTCGGCAAGCCGGCGGATCCGGCGGACGCGACCCGGCGTTGGCTGCGGATGCGGGGGCGCAGTGGTGTTCTGCACAGTGGCCACTGCCTGATCGATGTTGTCGCCGGCCGGCGTGCGGAGGCGGTCGCCTCGACGACCGTTCACTTCGCGGACATCAGTGACGACGAGATCGCCGCGTACGTGGCGACTGGTGAGCCGCTGGCCGTGGCCGGGGCGTTCACGATCGACGGCCTCGGTGGGCCGTTCGTGGAGCGGATCGAGGGTGACCCGGGCACGGTGGTCGGTTTGTCGATGCCGCTGCTGCGCCGTCTCCTCGCCGAGCTGGATCTGCGGATCACCGACCTGTGGACGAAGGTCGCGCCGGGCGGCCAATCTGTCGAGCCGCTCGGTAACGTCCAGTCATGACCACCAAGTCGATCCCGCTCACCGACGAACTGCACGCGTACCTGGTCGCGCACGGCGCCCCGCCGGACGAGATCATTCAGGATCTGGCCGAGGAGACCCGGTCGGTGCTGCCGGAGCACGCCACCATGCAGGTGGCACCGGAGCAGGCGGCCTTCCTGACGTTCCTCACCCGACTGCTCGACGTCCGGCAGGCCGTCGAGGTCGGCACGTTCACCGGGCTGTCGTCGCTGGCGATCGCCCGCGGGCTGCCCGAGGGCGGGCGGTTGACCTGCTTCGACATTTCCGAGGAGTTCACCGGCATCGCCCGGCGCTACTGGGCTCGGGCCGGCGTGCAGGACCGGATCGACCTGCGGATCGGCCCGGCCGGGGAGACGCTGCGGGAGCTGCCGCAGGAGCGTCACCTGGACTTCGCGTTCATCGACGCGGACAAGACGGGGTACCCGGTCTACTGGGCGGAGCTGGTGCCCCGGATGCGGCCGGGTGGGGTGATCGCGGTCGACAACGTGCTGCGCGGCGGCCGGGTCATCGCGCCGCGGGACGCCAACGATCGGGCCATCGCCGCCTTCAACGACGAGGTCCTCGCTGATGTACGGGTGGATCCGGTGATGCTGCCGATCGCGGACGGCCTCACCCTCGCCCGGGTGCGCTGAACGCCGGACACGCGACGCTGAAGAACGGCGGCCAGCGCCCGGCCGCGCACGCAGATCGGGGTGCCCCTCAGCACGAGGGACACCCCGATTTTCGTGTGCAAGCCAGCGTCAGCGGACGCTGCGGGCGAACTGGCGTGCGGCCCAGAAGACGCCCAGTGCGGCGAGGACCGCGGTGATGGTGAGACCCTGCCAGACCTTGTCGCTGCCGAGGTCGCCGGCGAACAGCGCCCGGGTGCCGTCGACCGCCCAGGAGAACGGGTTCCAGTCGGCGATGCCCTGCAACCAGCCGGGTGCGAAGGTCAGCGGCAGCAGGATGCCGGACAGCAGCAGCACCGGCTGTGCCACCGTGTTCATCAGGGGTGCCAGCGCGTCCTCGCTCTTGACCTTGAGTGCGACGCCGTACGAGACGGCCGAGGTCATGAGCGCGATGAGGGCGAGCATCAGGTACGCCAGCAGCAGGTCACCGATGAACACCCGCAGGTCGAACAGGAGCGCCAGCAGGGTGATGATGATGGCCTGCGCGATGAGCGAGACCACGTCGCGCAGTGAGCGGCCGAGCAGCAGGGCGAGCCGGCTGATCGGGGTGACCCGGGAGCGTTCGATGACCCCGGCGCGCAGTTCGGCGATCAGACCGAAACCCTGGAACAGGCCACCGAAGATGGCCAGCAGCACCAGCAGACCCGGTACGAAGATCTTGTAGGCGGCAGCCTGGGTGGGCGCGTTCAGCGCCGGCTTGAGCAGCGGGGCGAAGAGCAGCAGGTACATCACCGGCTGGAAGACGCCGACGAAGACCCAGACCGGGTTGCGCAGCAGGAGTTGGAGCTGCCGCTGGAAGATCAGCCACGTGTCACGGGCGAATTTCATGAGTCGTCTCCGGGATGGTCAGGACTCGCGCAGCGAGCGGCCGGTCTTGGTCAGGAAGACGTCGTCCAGGCTGGGCCGGTGCAGCTCGATCGAGCGCAACTCCAGCCCGGCGTGGTCGAGTCGGCGCAGCACCTGCGGAATGGCGGTGGCGCCCTCGTCGACGTAGAGACGCAGGCCGCCCTCGTCAGCGGTCTCCAACTTGTTGACGTACGGCTCGCCGTCGAGCGCCTTGGCGGCCTGCGGGGTGGCGGCCACGTCGAGGCCGACCAGCACCACGTCGCCGGAGATCTCCCGCTTCAGCGCGGCCGGGGTGCCCTCGGCCACCACCTCGCCGTTGTCCATGATCGCGATCCGGTCGCAGAGCGCGTCGGCCTCGTCGAGGTAGTGCGTGGTGATGAAGACGGTCATCCCGTCGCTGCGCAGCCGCCGGATCTCGTCCCACATGTGGGCGCGGCTCTGCGGGTCGAGGCCGGTGGTCGGCTCGTCCAGGAAGACGATCTTCGGCTCGTGGATGATGCCGAGCGCGATCTCGACCCGCCGGCGCTGACCGCCCGAGTAGGTCTTGCACTTGCGGTCGGCGTACTCGGTGAGCTGGAAGGCGTCCAGCGCGCGGGCCGCGCGCCGCTGCGCGTCGGCCTTGCCGATGCCGTACATCCGGGCGTGCAGCACCAGCTCCTCGCGGGCGGTGGACTCGTCCCAGGTGCTGCCGCCCTGCGGCACGTACCCGATGCGGCGGCGCACCTCCGCCGGGTCCTTGCGCAGGTCGGCGCCCGCGATGGTGGCATCGCCGCCGTCCGGCTCGATCAGCGTGGCGAGCATCCGCAGCGTGGTGGTCTTGCCGGCGCCGTTGGGGCCGAGGAAGCCGAAGATCTCACCCTCGGCGACCTCGAGGTTGACGCCGCGCACGGCGTCGACCGTCTTGGTTTCTCGACCCGCGCGGGAGCGGAACGACTTCCGCAGCCCCCTGGTCTCGATCATTTCTACTCCTGGTCGTTCGGGCCGGCCGGGCCGGCCGCCGGGTGGGACGACGCCGGACGGCGCACTCCCCCGCTGTGCCGACAGCAGGCTAACGCGATATAGCTTTTTTAGTCAACGTTGATTATTCCGACTCGGTGGGCTCCACGCCGTCCCGCCACCCCGGCCAACCCTGCGCTTCGTCCAGCTCAGCAGGCAGGTACGACACTCCGGAATCGATCCGCTCCGCGATCCGCTCGCACCAGCTCATCTCCGCCTCGGCCCGCGCCGACCACAGCTCAAACATCCAGCCCACGTGGGTCGGCTTGCGGTTGCGCACCCAGTCCGACTCCAGCGAGGCGCGCATCGACTCGACGCCGGCGCGCAGCAGATTGGCCCGGTTACGCAGGGCGGCGGCCGCCTCCGCGCGCGGCATGGCCGGCAGGAACGAGAAGGCCGCCACGAACGGATCGGCGGGCTCGCTGATGTTCCACCAGTGGTTGCGCAGCAGCGTCTCGAACTCGTCGTCCCCCTTGGTGGTCACCTCGTACGTGGTCCGGGCCGGACGGGCACCGACCTGCTCGGTGGCAACGGCACGGAGCAGCCCTTCCTCGGTGAGCTTGCGCAGCGCGTGGTAGATCGATCCGGGTTGCACGTTCGCCCACTTGTCGGCGCTCCAGCTCAGCAGCTCGCGGCGCACGTCATAGCCGTGCACCGGCTGCATCCAGCGCACCAGACCGAGGATCATCATTCGAGTCGACGACACCGCACAAGCGTAATAGCCAAGTTTGACTAAGCTCAGTGCCCCATCCCACACTGAGCGATCGTTAGGGCCACCACGGGTGGCCGATACACTCCCCGTCAGTAACCTGCCGGGAGGAGCCACGAAGGTGCGCAAGGTACTCATCGCCAACCGCGGCGAGATCGCCGTCCGGGTCATCCGCGCCTGCCGTGACGCCCGCCTCGCCAGCGTCGCCGTCTACGCGGACTCCGACCGCGACGCCCTGCACGCCACGCTCGCCGACGAGGCGTACGCGCTCGGCGGTGACAGCGCGACCGAGACGTACCTGCGCATCGACAAGCTGCTCGACGTGGCCGCGCGGGCCGGCGCCGACGCCGTGCACCCCGGCTACGGCTTCCTGTCCGAGAACGCCGACTTCGCCCAGGCGGTCATCGACGCCGGGCTGACCTGGATCGGCCCCACCCCGCAGGCAATCCGCGACCTGGGCGACAAGGTGACCGCCCGGCACATCGCCCAGCGCGCCGGCGCCCCGCTGGTCCCCGGCACCCCCGACCCCGTGGCCAGCCCGGACGAGGTGATGGCGTTCGCCGTCGACCACGGCCTGCCGGTCGCCATCAAGGCCGCGTTCGGCGGTGGCGGGCGCGGGCTCAAGGTGGCCCGCACGATGGAGGAGATTCCCCAGCTGTTCGAGTCGGCCACCCGGGAGGCGGTCGCGGCGTTCGGTCGGGGCGAGTGCTTCGTCGAGCGGTACCTGGACCAGCCCCGGCACGTCGAGGCGCAGGTCCTCGCCGACCAGCACGGCAACGTGATCGTGGTGGGCACCCGGGACTGCTCGTTGCAGCGGCGGCACCAGAAGCTGGTGGAGGAGGCGCCCGCGCCCTTCCTCACCGACGCCCAGCGGGCGCAGATCCACGACAGCGCCAAGGCGATCTGCCGGGAGGCGGGCTACCACGGCGCCGGCACGGTGGAGTACCTGGTCGGCAAGGACGGCACGATCTCCTTCCTGGAGGTCAACACCCGCCTGCAGGTCGAGCACCCGGTCACCGAGGAGACCGCCGGCATCGACCTGGTCCGCGAGCAGTTCCGGATCGCCGACGGCGAGAAGCTGCGAATCACCGAGGACCCGACGCCGCGCGGGCACTCCATCGAGTTCCGGATCAACGGCGAGGATCCGGGCCGTAACTTCCTGCCCGCTCCGGGCACGGTCACCGCGCTGCGGCTGCCCACCGGCCCCGGCGTCCGGGTGGACACCGGCATCTCGGCCGGCGACGTGATCGGCGGCAACTTCGACTCGCTGCTGGCCAAGGTGATCATCACCGGTGAGACACGGACCGAGGCGCTGGAGCGCGCCCGCCGCGCCCTCGACGAGATGGTCCTCGACGGGATGGCCACCGCGCTGCCGTTCCACCGGCTGGTCGTGCGGGACGAGGCGTTCACCGCCGAACCGTTCACCGTGCACACCCGGTGGATCGAGACCGAGTTCCACAACACCGTGCCGCCGTTCGCGGCCGCCGCCGGCACCGCCGAGGCGCCGGCCGAACGCGACACCGTCGTGGTCGAGGTCGGCGGCAAGCGCCTCGAGGTCAGCCTCCCCGCCGGCTTCGGCGGGAGTACGACCACCGCGGCACCCGCCTCCCGTAAGCCGACCCGGCGCGGCGGCGGGGCCAAGGCCGGTGCTCCGGTCGGCGGCGACGCGCTCACCTCACCCATGCAGGGCACGATCGTCAAGATCGCGGTGGCGGACGGCGACACCGTGGCTGAGGGCGACCTGGTGGTGGTGCTGGAGGCGATGAAGATGGAGCAGCCGCTGCACGCCCACAAGGCGGGTACGGTCAGCGGTCTCACCGCCGAGGTCGGTGCCGTGATCACCGCCGGCGCCCCCATCTGCACCATCGCGTGACCGACCGGTCGCGGGTGGTTTCGGCCACCACCGGCGGCGGGGGCGGCGCGGAGCGGGAATGATGGCCGGGTGCGGTTCCTTCACGGCGCGGCCCCCGCGCACGACCTGACCTATACCGACGTGTTCATGGCGCCGGCCCGTTCCGACCTCGGCTCCCGGCTCGACGTCGACCTGTCCACCGGCGACGGCACGGGCACCACCATCCCGCTGGTGGTGTCGAACATGACCGCGGTCGCGGGTCGGCGGATGGCCGAGACGGTGGCCCGGCGGGGCGCGATCGCGGTGATCCCGCAGGACATCCCGATCGAGGTGGTGGCGAACGTCGTCGCCTGGGTGAAGCGGCGTCACCTGGTCTACGACACGCCGATCACGCTCGGCCCGACCGAGACCGTCGGCGACGCCATCCACCTGCTGCCCAAGCGTTCGCACGGCGCGGTGATCGTGGTCGACGAGGCCGGCCGGCCGGTGGGCGTGGTCACCGAGGCGGACACCGTGGGCGTCGACCGGTTCGCCCAGCTGCGCCACGTGATGTCCACGGAGCTGCACACCGTGCCGGCGGACGCGGACCCGCGTACCGGCTTCGACCTGCTCTCCGCGGGTCGGCGCCGGCTCGCCCCGGTGGTGGACGCGGACGGCCGGCTGGTCGGGGTGCTGACCCGGCAGGGTGCGCTGCGGGCCACCCTCTACACCCCGGCGGTGGACGACCGGGGGCGGCTGCGGATCGCGGCGGCGGTCGGGATCAACGGTGACGTCACCGGCAAGGCCGCCGCGCTGCTCGAGGCGGGGGTGGACACGCTGGTCGTGGACACCGCGCACGGTCACCAGACGCGGATGATCTCGGCGTTGCAGGCGGTCCGCAAGCTGGACCCGGGCGTCCCGATCGCCGCCGGCAACGTGGTCACCGCCGAGGGCGTACGCGACCTGGTCGAGGCCGGCGCGGACATCATCAAGGTCGGCGTCGGGCCCGGCGCGATGTGCACCACCCGGATGATGACCGGCGTGGGCCGGCCGCAGTTCTCCGCCGTACTCGACTGCTCGACGGCAGCTCGCGAGCTGGGCCGGCACGTCTGGGCCGACGGCGGTGTGCGACACCCGCGCGACGTGGCGCTCGCGCTCGCCGCCGGCGCGTCGAACGTGATGATCGGCTCCTGGTTCGCCGGCACCTACGAGTCGCCCGGCGACCTGTACACCGAGCCGGACGGCCGGCGGTACAAGGAGAGCTTCGGGATGGCCTCGGCGCGGGCGGTCAGCGCCCGTACCGCCGACGACAGCCCGTACGACAGGGCCCGCAAGGCGGTGTTCGAGGAGGGAATCTCGTCGGCCCGGATGTACCTGGATCCGTCCCGGCCCGGCGTCGAGGATCTGATCGACGAGATCATCGCCGGGGTTCGCAGCGCCTTCACCTACGCCGGTGCGCGAGACCTGACGCAGTTCCACGAGCGGGCGATCGTGGGCGTGCAGAGCGCCGCCGGCTTCACCGAAGGAATGCCCCTCCCCACCAGCTGGTAACGGCACCCACCTCGCCCTACCCCCCTTCCCCCCCGGGCCCACCCACCTCAGGGTCGATCATGGAGTTGTGGTGCCCCGTAAAAGGGGTGCCGATGGGCGAACCGCCCACCACAAGTCCATGATCGACGCGTTTGGGGGCGGGCGTTGGGGGCGGGCGTTTGGGGTGATCAGGTCGCCAGGCGGCTCAGGACGTTGCGGGCTGCCTCGCGGGGGTTGTCGCCGACCCGCTCGGGCAGCGCGCCGGCCAGCCAGAGGGTCGCGAAGCCGTGCGCGATCGACCAGGCGGCGAGCGCGTCCCGGTCGGCGTCGGCGGGGACGCCGCCAACGGGTAGCGCCACCACCCCGGAGCGGAGCGCGGCGCCGGCGCGCTCGCGGGCGGCGATCAGCTCGGCGTCGTCGGCCCGGTAGAGCTCCGGACGGAACATCACCTCGAAGTACGCCCGGTGCCCGACGGCGAAGTCGACGTAGGCGACGCCGGCCTCCAGCAGGTCGTCATCCGCCTCGGTCAACGTCTGGGTCAGCAGGTCGAACCCCTGGGCGGCGAGCGCGGTGAGCAGGCCCGCCTTGTCGCCGAAGTGGTGCGCGGGCGCGGCGTGCGAGACGCCGGCCCGGCGGGCCAGGTCGCGCAGGCTCAACGCGGCCGGCCCGACCTCCTCGATCGCGTCGAGCGCGGCCGCGAGCAGAGTGCGACGGAGGTCGCCGTGGTGGTACGAGCGCGTCTCGGTCATACCGGAATCCTATCTTGCCATTGACAAGATGCCAGCGCCTGACGCAATCTTGTCACCGACAAGTTGCTGCGAGGAGGACTCCGATGGCACCCCTGATCGCCCTGGTTCTCGGCACCGCGCTGGCCCGACTCGCCGGCCTGGCCGGCATCTCCGCACTCGACGGCCGGCACCCCGCACTGCGGGTCGGGCTGGCTCTGATGTTCGTGCTGACCGGCGTCGCGCACTTCGCGGGACAGCGCCGCGCCGACCTGATCGCGATGGTTCCGCCCCGACTGCCCCGGCCGGACCTGCTGGTCACCCTCACCGGCGTACTGGAGCTGGTCGGCGCCGTCGGCCTGCTGATCCCGGCGACCGCCCGCCTGGCCGCGGCCGACCTCGGCCTGCTCATGCTCGCGATGTTTCCGGCCAACGTCTCGGCCGCTCGCCGGAGCCTGACTCTCGCCGGGCGTCCGGTCACCCCGCTCGGGCAGCGCACCGCCCTGCAGATCGTGTTCGTCGCCACTGCGGCGGTAATTTCGTTTGGCCCCTGACTATCAGGGGGCTAACCTGTGCCCGTGGAACTCGTCACCCTCCAGGACGTGCCGATCGGGCGACTGCTGGTGGTGGCCGGGCACCTCGTGGGGCAGCGTTGGAACCGCTACCTCGCCGAGGAGCACGGCCTCACCCAGGCCGGCATGGTCACCCTGATGACGCTCGCTCGTCATGGCGAGCTGCCGCACCGCGAGGTCGCCGAGAAGGGGTTCGTACGCCCGGCGACCCTGACCGGCATCGTCGACACGCTCGCCCGCGACGGTCTCGTCGAACGGCAGCGCGACGACAGCGACCGGCGCAGCATCCGACTCGCCATCACCCCCGCCGGGCGGGAGAAGGTTGCCGCGCTCAGCGCACTCATGCATACCGGACGACCGCTCACCTCGATCGACGCCGACCCGGCGAAGGCCCAGGTGATCCGGGAGTTCCTGCTGGAGGTCATCGGCAGCGGGGACGACCCGCGGATGACCGGACGCCCAACCGAACCGAAGGACCCGGCGTGCTGATCCGACTCCTGCGCGGCCAACTGCGCACCTATCAGAGACCGTTGCTGGCGGTGGTGCTGCTCCAGTTCGTGGGCACCATGGCCTCGCTCTACCTGCCCAGCCTCAACGCGGACATCATCGACCAGGGCGTGGCCCGGGGCGACACCGACTACATCGTGCGTACCGGCGGCTGGATGCTGCTGGTCAGCCTGATCCAGATCGTCTGTTCCATCGCCGCGGTCTATCTGGGCGCGCGGATCGCGATGGGCTTCGGCCGCGACGTCCGCGCCACGCTGTTCGGGCACGTCAACCGCTTCTCCGCGCGCGAGGTGGCCCGGTTCGGGGCACCCTCGCTGATCACGCGGAACACCAACGACGTGCAACAGGTGCAGATGCTGGTGCTGATGAGCTGCACGATGCTCGTCGCCGCACCGATCATGAGCGTCGGCGGCGTCTTCATGGCGCTGCGTGAGGACATCGGGCTCTCCTGGCTGATGCTGGTCAGCGTGCCGGTGCTCGCCATCACGCTCGGCGCGATCATCCGTCGGATGGTGCCGGGCTTCCGGCTGATGCAGACCCGGATCGACACCGTCAACCGGGTGCTGCGCGAGCAGATCACCGGCATCCGGGTGGTCCGCGCGTTCGTCCGCGAGCCGTACGAGACGGATCGCTTCGCCGTCGCGAACGCCGACCTGACCGCCACCGCGCTGCGGACCGGACGGCTGCTGGCGTTGATCTTCCCGGTGGTCATGCTGGTGCTGAACGTCTCCAGCGTGGCGGTGCTCTGGTTCGGCGCGCAGCGGGTGGACGCCAACGCGATCCAGGTCGGCGCGCTCACCGCGTTCCTGCAGTATCTGATGCAGATCCTGATGGCCGTGATGATGGCCACCTTCATGCTGATGATGGTGCCCCGGGCCGCGGTCTGCGCCGAGCGGATCGTCGAGGTGCTGGACACCGACTCCTCGGTGGCCCCCTCCACCGCCCCGGTCACCGAGCTGTCCAGCAGGGCCGAGCTGGAGCTGCGCGGGGTGCGCTTCCAGTACCCGGGCGCGGTCGAACCGGTGCTGCGCGACATCTCCTTCCGGGCGACGCCGGGCACCACCACGGCGATCATCGGCAGCACCGGTGCGGGCAAGACGACGCTGCTGTCACTGATCCCCCGCCTCGTCGACGTCACCGGCGGCGCGGTGCTGGTCGACGGCGTGGACGTACGCGACCTCGCACCCGACGAACTGTGGCGACGCATCGGGTTGGTGCCGCAACGGCCGTACCTGTTCACCGGCACGGTCGCCAGCAACCTGCGCTACGGCAACCCGGACGCCACCGACGAGGAACTGTGGACGGCGCTGGAGATCGCCCAGGCCCGGGACTTCGTGGCCCAGATGCCCGGCGGCCTGGACGCACCGATCGCCCAGGGCGGCAGCACCGTCTCCGGTGGTCAGCGGCAACGTCTGGCCATCGCCAGGGCCCTGGTCCGGAAACCGGAGATCTACCTGTTCGACGACTCGTTCTCCGCGCTGGACCTCGGCACCGACGCGCGGCTGCGGGCGGCACTGCGGCCGGTCACCGCACAGTCCGCCGTGGTGATCGTGGCCCAACGGGTCTCCACCATCGTGGACGCCGACCAGATCATCGTGCTCGAGAACGGAGGGGTCGTCGGAGTGGGACGACACGCGCAGTTGTTGGAGACCTGCCCGACGTACGCCGAGATCGTGGCCTCTCAGCAGACGACGGAGGTGCCGGCATGAGCGAGCCCGACGAGTCGCGGACCGCGACCGTACCCAGTCAGAAGCCCGCCGGCGACACCCCGCCGCAAGCCGGCGGCGAAGCCGCGCAGCAGCCCGGCGGCGACACGCGGACGCCGAAGCGGCTGCCGCCCGGCCGTGCGGGCGGTGGGCCGCCGTGGATGAGCGCCGGGATGCCCGCCGAGAAGTCGATGAACTTCGGACCGTCGGCCCGGCGGCTGCTCGGTCGGCTCCGCCCGCACCGGCTGCACCTGGCCGCCATCATCACCCTCGCGGTGGTGAGCGTCGGCTTCAGCGTGGCCGGGCCGAAGATCCTCGGCCACGCCACCGACCTTATCTTCACCGGGGTGATCGGTCGGCAATTGGAGCCCGGCACCACCACCGAGCAGGCCGCCGCCGCAGCGCGGGCCAGCGGCAACGGCAGCTTCGCCGACATGCTGGCCCGGATGGACGTGGTGCCCGGGGTCGGCATCGACTTCGACGCCCTGCGCCGGGTGCTGCTGCTGGCGCTCGGGCTCTACCTCGCGGCGAGCCTGCTGTCGTGGTGGCAGGGCTGGCTGCTCAACGGCGTCGTCCAGCGCACCGTGCTGCGGCTGCGCGCCGAGGTGGAGGAGAAGCTCAACCGGCTGCCGCTGCCCTACTTCGACCGGCAACCCCGAGGCGAGCTGCTCAGCCGGGTCACCAACGACATCGACAACATCTCCACCAGCCTCCAGCAGACCCTCAGCCAGCTGCTCACCTCGCTGCTGACGGTGGTCGGCGTGTTGGCCGTGATGTTCTGGATCTCGCCGCTGCTGGCCCTGGTGGCCCTGGTCGCGGTGCCGCTGTCGGTACTGGTCACCCAGCGCATCGCCAAGCGTTCGCAGAAGCAGTTCATCGCCCAGTGGACGCACACCGGCGAGCTGAACGGCCAGATCGAGGAGGC
Organism: Micromonospora sp. WMMD710; assembly: GCF_029626045.1. Classification (NCBI taxonomy): domain Bacteria; kingdom Bacillati; phylum Actinomycetota; class Actinomycetes; order Micromonosporales; family Micromonosporaceae; genus Micromonospora; species Micromonospora sp. WMMD710. The sequence goes on from NZ_JARUBD010000001.1 coordinate 4,254,049, forward strand.
GTACACGGGCCACGAGCTGGTGAAGGTCTTCGGCCGGCAGCGCGAGGTGGAGGCGGCGTTCCACGCGAAGAACGAGGAGCTGTTCCGGGCCAGCTTCGGCGCGCAGTTCATCTCCGGGATCATCATGCCGTCGATGATGTTCATCGGAAATCTGAGCTACGTGGCGATCGCCGTGGTCGGTGGGCTGCGGGTCGCCTCCGGCTCGATGAGCCTCGGTGACGTGCAGGCGTTCATCCAGTACTCCCGCCAGTTCACCCAGCCGCTCACCCAACTCGCGTCGATGGCCAACCTGCTCCAGTCCGGAGTGGCGTCCGCCGAGCGGGTCTTCGCGGTGCTCGACGCCGACGAGCAGACACCCGACCCGGCCGAGCCGGTCCGGGTCGCCGACCCGCACGGCCGGGTCGAGTTCGAGCATGTCTCGTTCCGCTACGAGCCGGACAAGCCGCTGATCGACGACCTGTCGCTGGTCGCCGAGCCGGGGCACACGGTGGCCATCGTCGGCCCGACCGGCGCCGGCAAGACCACCCTGGTCAACCTGATCATGCGGTTCTACGAGCTGGACGCCGGCCGGATCACCCTCGACGGGGTGGACATCACCACGATGCGCCGCGACGACCTGCGCGGACGGATCGGCATGGTGCTCCAGGACACCTGGCTCTTCGGCGGCACCATCCGCGACAACATCGCCTACGGCCGGCCGGACGCGACCGAGGAGGAGATCGTCGCCGCAGCCCGTGCCACCTTCGTCGACCGGTTCGTGCGCAGCCTGCCCGACGGCTACGACACGGTCATCGACGAGGAGGGCAGCAACGTCAGCGCCGGCGAGAAGCAGCTGATCACGATCGCCCGGGCGTTCCTCGCCGAACCGTCGCTGCTCATCCTCGACGAAGCCACCAGCTCGGTGGACACCCGCACCGAGGTGCTGCTCCAGCGGGCGATGGCGGCGCTGCGCTCGGACCGCACCAGCTTCGTCATCGCCCACCGCCTCTCCACCATCCGCGACGCCGACCTGATCCTGATGATGGAGAACGGCCGGATCGTCGAGCAGGGCACCCACGAGCAGTTGCTCGCCGCCCAGGGCGCGTACCACCGGCTCTACCGGTCCCAGTTCACCGGCGCGGTGGTCGACGAGGAACCCGCCGTTCCCGCCGCCCAGCCCGCGTCGGTCTGAGGGCGGGTCAGTGCGGCGGGAGCAGGTCGGCCGCGCGGGCGGCGACCTGCCCGCCGATCAGGGCCAGCGCGGCGTCGACGGGCATCGGGGCCAGGGCGCGGCCGCCGCGCGGGCGCAACGCGAGGCGACCGTCGGCCACCTCCCGGGCGCCCAGCACCCCGAGGTACGGGACGCGGCGGCGGGCCGCGTCCCGGATCCGGGCGCCCAGCGAGCCGGCGACGTCGACCTCGACCCGCAGGCCGGCGTCGACGGCCCGCCGGGCCAGCTCCGCCGCCGCGTCGGCCTGCCCGTCGTCCACCGGCAGCACCACCAGCTGCACGGGCGCGTACCAGGCCGGGAAGGCACCCTCGTGCACCTCGATGAGGTACGCGAACAGCCGTTCCATGCTGCCGACGAGGCTGCGGTGCAGCATGACCGGCCGGTGCCGGCTGCCGTCGGGACCGGTGTACGACAGGTCGAACCGCTCCGGCTTGTCGAAGTCGAGTTGGATGGTGGAGATGGTCGACTCCCGGCCGGCCGCGTCGACGATCTGGATGTCGATCTTCGGCCCGTAGAAGGCGGCCTCACCGGGTGCCTCGACGTACTCCACCCCGGCCAGTGCTCCCCGGAGCAACTCCTCGGCGCGGGCCCACTGCGCGTCGTCGCCGACGTACTTCCCGCCCGGCCCGCGCACCGACAGCCGGAGGCCGGCCGGGCGGACGCCGAGCGCGGCGTGCGCCTCCCGGATCAGCCGCAGAACCTCCGCGACCTCCTCGCCCACCTGCTCTGGTGCGCAGAAGGTGTGCGCGTCGTTGAGCGAGATGGCGCGTACCCGGGACAGCCCGCCGAGCACTCCCGAGCGCTCCGAGCGGTACATCCCGCCCAGCTCCGCGATCCGCAGCGGCAACTCCCGGTAGGACCGGCCCCGCGCCCGGAACACCAGCGCGTGGTGCGGGCAGAGCGCCGGGCGGAGCACGAACTCGTCGTCGGCGCTCAGCCGCATCGGCGGGAACATGTCGTCGGCGAAGTAGCCGAGATGGCCGGAGAGCTCGAAGAGTTCGCGTTTGCCCAGCGGCGGCGAGTAGACGTGCTGGTGGCCGGAGCGGCGCTCCAGCTCCCGGACGTACTCCTCGACGGCGTGCCGGGCGGCGGCGCCGGCGGGCAGCCAGATCGGCAGGCCGGCGCCGGCCAGCGGATCGGAGACGAAGAGGTCCAGCTCACGGCCGAGCCTGCGGTGGTCGCTCATGTCGAGCTCCTGGATCGGGTACGACCCGGGAGCGACCTCGACACCGAACGCCGCGCGGGCCTCGGGGGCGGATCGCCCCGGGGCCTGGTCGACGGTGGTTACGTCAGAGCGGCGCGCCGGGGACACCCGGCGTCGTGGTCACCACTACCGCACTGCGCATTCCGCGACGCTACCCATCGGGCGGTCGAGGACGCACCCGGATTTACGGCGGCAAGGGAGGAGGCGGGCCGCCGGCGCGGGACCCGCCGGCGGCCCTGGCGGCCCGAAAACGTCAGGAACGGGGGACCCGACGGGCGGAGCCGCGCCGACAACGGTACGCCGACGAACGCCGATCCGCCGACCGCTCCGGCACGGGTGAAACCGTCACCCGAGGCTGGTTCGCCTCGTTGTACCTGGGTGGCCCGGTCGTGTCGACGGTCACGACGGGGTGGGGCTGTCCACGGTGACGCCGGACACGCCGTCAGGCTCGAGACACCCAATCGGCCGCATTCGGCGAGGTGGCAGGCGTGCCCGAACTACTGACTGACGTCGCATCGCCGACGTGGGCGTACCTGGTGCTGCTCGGCTTGCTGATCGCGGACGCGTTCGTACCCGTCATCCCCACCCAGATCGTCATGATCACCAGCGGTGCCCTCACCGTCTACGGCGGGCTCAGCCTGCCGGTCACCATCGCCGTCGGCGCGCTCGGCGTGTTCGCCGGGGACCTGGCCTGCTACCTGCTCGGTCGAGGTGCGCCCGACCGGCGGGCACCCCGGCACGCCGAGCCCGGCCGGGCCCGCCGGGTGGCCATCCGGGTCACCCAGGGGCTCCGGCAACCCGGGCCGCTGGTGATCCTGCTCTGCCGATTCGTGCCCGGTGGCCGGATGGCGGCCTGCTTCTCGGCCGGTCGCAGCCGCTACCCGTACCGGCTGTTCGTGCTCTACGAGGCGATCGCCGCGCTCGGCTGGGCCACGTACGGCGCGCTGGTCGGGCACCTCGGCGGCACCGCGCTCACCGAGTCGGCATGGCGGCTGGCCATCATCGCCACCGCCGCGGCGGCCAGTTTCGCGGCGGCCGGCTGGGCGATGACCCTGGTCGCTGCCCGCCACGCCCGCGCCGCAACCGACATCCCCATCGACTGAGTGTCGACAGACCTGCGGCTATAAGCCTGGCCAAACTGGCCGAGGCGGCGGGTTGACTCAGGCGCGTATCAGCCAGATTGAAAGCGGCGGGCACACCAGCCTCGAAACCCTCCGCGCCTACGTCACCGGCCTCGGCGGCCACCTTGAGGTCGTCGCCGGCATTGGGAACATCCCACTGAACGTTGCGTGATCTGGCGAGGTCACCTCCTCGGGTCCGGGTGCCTGTAGGGGTGGTCCCTGGGGACGATTTCGGTGGGCTTCCCCGATTCGGCTCGGGTACCCGCGGCGACAGGCTGAGGCATGCCTGGAACCCGGACTACCGGCCTACTGGCCCTCGGCGGGATCGCCCTGGCGGCTGTCCTCACCGTGATCGGTCACCTCGAAGTCAACGACGACCTCAACCCGTGGGCGTTGACCATCAGCGACTTCGCCGTCTCCGACCGGGGCGGCGCCATCGACGTCGCCATGGTGGTGCTGGCGTTCGCCACCGTGGCGCTGCTGTCCGGCCTGCGCCACACCGGCCCGCCCCGACGCAACGTCGGCCGGACGGCCGAGCTGCTGCTCGGCGCATGGGTGGCCGGGCTGCTGGTGGCCGCGGTGGTGCCGACGAACGAGCCGGGCACCGCCGTGACCACCACCGCGTACGTGCACCGGTACGCCTCGGTGGTCGCCTTCCTGGCGCTACCGCTCGCCGGCTGGCTGCTCGCCCGCCGACCCGACCTGACAACCGCCGCCCGGCCGCTGCGTGCCCTCGTCCTGCTCAGCCTGGCCCTGGCAGCGGCCATGATCTGGTCCGCCTACCCCGGCGACCGAATGCTCATCGGTCTGGCGGAACGCCTCCTCATCGTCACCGAGGTAGCCGTCCTCGCCACGGTAGCGATAACGCAAACCCGCGCCACCACCACCACCGCCCCCACCACCACCGCCGCCACCACCGCCACCGCCACCGCCACCACCGCCGCCACCACCGCCACCGCCACCGCTGCCGCCACCGCTGCCGTCGATCATGGAGTTGTGGTGCCTCACAAAAGGGGCTTGGCGGCATGAACCGGCCACCACAACTCCATGATCGACCGGGCGGGGGGCGGGGGCGGGGGGCGGGGGCGGGGGGCGGGGGGCGGGGGGGATTACTCCAGCTCGTGGAGCATCAGCTGGCGGGCTGCTTCGGTGATGGAACCGGAGAGACTCGGGTAGATGGTGATGGTCTGGGCCAGCTCGTTGACCGTCAGGTTGTTCTCCACGGCCATGGTGATCGGCAGAATCAGCTCGCTGGCCTTGGGGGCGACCACCACACCGCCGATGACCTGCCCGCTGGCGGGCCGGCAGAACAACTTCACGAAACCGTCGGACAGGTCGTCCATCTTGGCCCGGGCGTTGCCGGACAGCGGCAGCATCACCTGCCGGGCCGGCACCTTGCCCGCGTCCACCTCGTCCTGTGAGACGCCGACGGTGGCCAGCTCCGGGTCGGTGAAGACGTTCGCGGCGACGGTCCGCAGCCGCAGCGGGCGGACCGCCTCACCGAGGGCGTGCCACATCGCGATCCGGCCCTGCATGGCGGCGACGCTGGCCAGCAGCAGAACCCCGGTGCAGTCGCCGGCGGCGTAGATGCCGGGCACGTTGGTCCGGGAGACCCGGTCGACCGTGACGTAGCCGCCACGGCCCAGCTCCACGCCGTACTCGGTCAGGCCCAGGTTGGCGGTGTTCGGGACCGAGCCGACCGTGATCAACGCGTGCGAGCCGGTGACCTTGCGGCCGTCGGACAGCTCCACCTCGACCCCGTCGGCGGTACGCCGCACCGCGTCGGCCCGCGAGTTGTTGAGGATCTCCATGCCCCGGTTGCGGAACACCCGCTCGATGGCGGACGCCGCGTCGGCGTCCTCGTGCGGCATCACCCGGTCCCGGCTGGAGACCAGGGTGACCTCGACGCCCATGGCCAGGTACGCGCTGGCGAACTCCGCGCCGGTCACGCCGGAGCCGACCACGATCAGGTGCTCCGGCAGCTCCGGCAGGTCGTACACCTGGCGCCAGGTCAGGATGCGTTCACCGTCCGGTACGGCGGTGGGCAACTGGCGGGGTGTCGAGCCGGTGGCCACCAGCACGGTGGACGCGGCGATCGAGTATTCCTCGCCGCCGTCGGCCGGGGTGACGATCACCCGGTGCGTGTGCCCGAGGGTGTCCTCGCCGAGCCGGGCGGTGCCGGCCACGAAGGCGACCCCCGCCTTGAGCAGCTTGGCGTGGATGTCGGCGGACTGGGCCAGCGCCAACCGCTTGACCCGCTCGTGCACCGCCCGCGCGTCGACGGTGACGGCCTCCAGGCCGTCGGAGTGCACCCCGAACTCCTCGGTGTCCCGGTAGCCGGTGACCACCTCGGAGCTGGCGATGAAGGTCTTCGACGGCACGCAGTCGGAGAGCACGCACGCCCCACCCGCCCCGTCGGCCTCGACCACGGTGACATCGGCGTCCAGCTGGGCGGCGACGAGGGCCGCCTCGTACCCGGCCGGCCCCCCGCCGATGATCACGATCCGGCTCACAGCGTTCGCCCTTCGTTGATGCTCACAGTGACTTTCTTCTCCCGAACGCACCCGACACGCACAGTCGTATTCTCCCCCACCCGCCCGCCGGGCTATCGTCATCGCCGTGCGTCATCACGCCGCCTACGGCTCAAACCTTGATCCCGCCCGGATGCGCGCCTACTGCCCGCACTCGCCGATGGTGGGCACCGGCTGGCTGGAGGGGTGGCGGCTGACCTTCGCCGGGGCAGACGTGATCGGTTGGGAGGGCGCGGTGAGCACCCTCGTCGAGTCCCCCGGCGACCGGGTGTTCGTGGCGATCTACGACATCCACCCGTACGATGCCGCCCAGCTCGACGAGCTGGAGGGAGTCGCCGCCGGCACGTACCGCAAGCTGCACGTGCGGGTCTCCACCCTCGACGGCGACGTGACCGCGTGGATCTACGTGTTCGACGGGTACGAGGGCGGCCTGCCCACGTCGTGGTATCTCTCGGAGATCGCCAACGCCGCCGAGAAGGCGGGCGCGCCGGACGACTACGTCAACGAGCTGCGGTCCCGCCCCACCGGCACCGCGTCCGCGTAGCGCGTCTCCCACACCCCTCAGTCTGCAACCGTCGCCGGTCGGCGCGGGCGTCGGGCCCCGTCGGCGTCGTCAATCACACACCGTGGCCGGGACGGAAAGCTCGTACATGTCGGTCCATCGGGTCTCCCGCAGGCCCACCGACCGGTAGAGGGACAGCGGCGTGGTCGGGTTGCTGAGATCCACCCCCAGGCCGGCCGCCATCCGACCCTTCTCGGCGTAGCGGGCGAAGGCGCGGCGCAGCAGCGCCGCACCCACACCCCGCCGACGGTACGCCGGCAGCACCGACAGGCTCTTCACGAAGCCCTCCTGCTGGTCCAGGGCTTGGTCGGAGGACTGCAACGCGCCGGCCGGCACCCCGTGCACCTCGGCGACGAACCACTCGTCCCAGGCGGTCAGATCACCGATCCGGGCGCGCCACCGCTCGTACGACAGCGGCTCGTGGTCCGGGGTGTCACGGAAGGCGATGTCGTGGATCCGGTGGAACTCCCGCAGGTCGGCCTCGTCGTCGGGGCGGACCGGTCGCACCGTCACCCCGGGTCGCGGGGCCGGCGCGGCGGGCAGGTCGGCCAGCATGCGACGCATTCGGACGTACCGCTTGGCCAGGGTGAAGCCGGCAGCGCGCAGGTCGGCTTCCCAGGCGCGTTCCGGGGCGAAGACCGCGCACCGGACGGTGAGTGCGGGCAGCCCGCGCTCGGCGGCCCGTTCGGCGACCCGGTCGAGTTGGCGGGCCAGCAGCGGCGCCCGGAGCACGGCGGCCCGGCCCGGGTCGACGTACACCTCCACAAACTCCCGGCCGACGCCGCTCGGGTTGTCCACGGTCGCCCAGCCCACCACGTCGTCGTCTGGGTCCACGGCCAGCCAGGAGTCCCGTGCCGGGTCGAAGAAGGGCGCGGTGAGCGACGCCGCCACGTCCTCGGCGTCGAAGTCGGGATGGCCGATGGCGAAGGTGTCGGCGGCGTGCACCACCGCGAGGATCGCCGGAACGTCGTCGAGGGTGGGTCGGCGCGCGGTCCAACCCGCGGGGAGGGTCACGGCAGCTGATCCTGGCAGCCGGCGGGTGCCGGCGCCGCCCATTTTCCGGCCGGTCGGCCGGCTCAGGCGAGGTCGGCCCGGGTGCGGTGCAGCAGCTCCACCAGTTCGGCGCCGTCGGCGGGGCCGAGTGCCACGAACGCCGGCGCGGCCAACCGGTTGGTCACCGCCTCCGCCCACAGCCGCCGACGCACCAGCGGCCCGACCGGCGGGTACGGGGGCGGCCAGCCGCAGGCCACCGCGCCGGCCTCACCCTCCGGCCCGGCCAGCACCGCCTCCAGCGGTGTCATCCCGGCGGCCCGCACGGCCAGCAGGTACGCGCCGGTGAAGTGCTCGCGGAGCAGGCGCAGCCCGGCGGCGCAGCGGGCACCGGGGGTGTTCTCCGGCAGCGGCATGGCCCGCCACGCGGCGAAGAGCGGCATGCCGCTGGCGTCCGCCGCCGCCACCGCCCGCTCGACGAGTTCGGACAGGCGATCGGTGCCGGGGAGCGGACCCAACTGCCGGGTGCCCCACTCGCAGCACTCGGCGAGGCTCGCGGCGGCCACCTCGATCGGCCGGGTGGACCGGGCGGCGGCGTCCCACCCGTCGGCGACCGCGTCCGGGGCGACGAAACCGAGGGCGGCGGCGGCCGTCTCGGCCCGTACGTCGCCGAGCGCCCCGGCCCGGCCGCTGATGTAGAAGGCCCAGCCGGAGATGCCGAGCAGTCGAGCTCGCCGCAGGGTGGTCGGACTGCGGCTGAACGCGTCACCCAGATCGAGCACGACGGGTTTGCTGGCTGCGGCGACCTGCTCCGGCGTCATCCGATCGCCGCCCGCGCCCACCCCGGCGGGGCGGCCGTCGCGGTGCCCCGATCCGGGTGCCCGGGACGGGCCGCCCGCTGGTCGTCGTCCATCGATGGTCAGTCTGCCGCGCCACCGCCGGAGTCCGCAGTCCCCTCTTCGGCCGCCAGCGCCTCCACCGCCGCCTCCACCTCGCCGGCGCGTCGCCGGGCCACGGTGACCGCCCGCTCGGCCGCGCGCCGGGCGAGCCTGGCCCGGCTGAGATCCTGCTCGGCGACCGCCCGCCGCCGCTCCAACTCGGCCAGCTCGGTCTCGATCGCCTCCAGCGCCTCGACGCCGTCGCGTTCCTCCCCGTTCGCCTCGGCCAACTCGTCCTCGGCCCGCTGCTGGTCGGACCGGGCCCTGGCCAGCTCCCGGTCCAGCGTCCGGCGCTGCCGATCCCGTTCGGCGCGGGCCGCCCGTTCGGCGCGTTCGGCGGCCCGGTCGGTGGCCGCCTCGGGCGGCACCCGCTGGGCCCCGGGTCGGCGGGTCGGCCGTTCCGGCTCCTCATCGGTGCCGGTGACCAGCCGCAGCTGTGGCCGGGGCACCTCGCCGAAGCCGGCGTAGGTCGCCGACCGGAGCAGGCGCCCGGCCCGGACCTGCTCGGCGACCTCGGCGTCGGAGAGCGCCGCGTTGAGGGTGGCTTCCACCTCGGCCAGCGGCAGTTTGCCGGCCGGTGGGGCGTCCGGCTCCGCCGCGGCGAGCTTGCGGACCTCGGCGACGAGGGCGCCGACCACGGCCCGGCGCTGGGCGGACAACTCCCGCAGCCGGGGCCCGCGCAGTTCCCGCTGGGCGGCCCGCAGCGCGTCGGCGAGCTGCACCAGGTCGGCGACCAGCTCGGGACGGTGGATGGCGAGGAGGTTCACCAGCCAGGCGGCCACCGTGGGGCGGCGCAGTCGGGCCAGTTGCCGGGCGGTCGCCGGGTCGCCGGCGCGCCGCGCCTCGGCCACGGCGGCGTCCCGGGCGGCCACGAACCGGTCCGGTGGGATGCGGTAGAGCTGCTGCACCAGCTCCGGGGAGGGGCCGGGCATCGCTCAGACGTCCACCCGGCTACCGGGCTCCAGACGCTGGTACTCGGTGCCGGACAGCGCCGTGTACTGCCGGTCGAGCACACCCAGCCCGTTGTCGTTGAGCAGCCCGTCGTGCAACGCGTACGCCCGGCGGGGCGCGACCGCCCGGATGAAGTCGACCACCTCGGAGAACTTCGACCAGGGGGCGTGGATCGGCGCGAAGAGCGTGTCGACCGGCGTCTCGTCCGGCACCACCAGGGCGTCACCCGGGTGGTAGACCACGTCGTTGATCAGGTAACCGAGGTTGTCGACCACCGGGATGTCCGGGTGGATCACCGCGTGCCGCCCGCCGTACGCGCGGATGGCGACGCCGGCGGCGGTGAACGACTCACCGGCCGTGACCGGGTGCAACACGTCGGCCGCGTCGCCCAGGGTGCCGGCGAGCGAGGCGGGCCCGTGGATCGGGAACGGCCGCCGGTCGAGTTCCAGGCGGACCGCCGCCACGTCCAGGTGGTCGGGATGTTCGTGGGTGATCAGCACCGCGTCCGCACCGTCCAGTGCCGCCGGGTCGCTGAACACCCCGGGGTCGACGACGAGCACTCCCCCGTCGTGTTCCACCCGGAGGCAGGAGTGGGCGTACTTGGTGAGCCGCATCGTGACTCCTCGATTATCGAATCGTGACGTCCTGAGCGCAGTCTGCCGGAACCGGCCGCCGCGCGCGCCGCGTCCGAGGTATCGCCACACCGGTTGACAACGATGGGAGCGGGGATGGACGGACGAGCGGGAGGACGTCGCGGCGCACTGCTGGCGGCGACGGCACTGGCGGTGACGCTGCTGCTGACGGGTTGCGGAGCCGGCGACAGCGGATCGCAGGACACCGCGGGTTCGGCCGCCGAGGCGCCGGCGGCCAACGGGGGCGAGGCCGGCAGGGACGCCGCCGCGGGCGCACCCGAGGCGGCCGGGGCCGGCGCCCCGGACCTGCGGATCGACCAGCGGGCGATCATCTTCACCGGAACGATGCGGGTGCAGGTGGACGATGTGGACGCCGCCGCCCGCGAGGCCGCCGCCGTGGCCACCCGGGCCGGTGGCTTCATCGGCGGCGACCAGCGGCGTAGTGCCGACGCCGACGCGGTGGCGGAGTTGGAGCTGCGGGTGCCGGCGGCGAAGTTCTCCGGCGTGGTGGAGGAGATCGCCAAGCTCGGCCGGCAGCAGAGCCGGGAGATCAACACCCAGGACGTCACCGAGGAGACCGTCGACCTGGACGCCCGGATCACCAGTCAGCGTGCCCGGGTGGACAGCGCCCGCCGGTTGCTGGCCCGCGCCACCTCGATCACCGACCTGGTGTCGTTGGAGAACGAGCTGGGGCGCCGGGAGGCCGACCTGGCCTCGCTGGAGGCCAAGAAGCGACGGCTCGCCGACCTGACCGCGCTCTCCACGATCACCGTCTCGCTGGCCGGGCCGGCGGCGAAGACCGCCGAGGAGGAGGCCGAGACCGGCTTCCTGGTCGGGCTCGAGGGCGGCTGGAAGGCGTTCGTCGTCTCGATGACCGTCCTGCTCACGGTGCTGGGCGCGTTGCTGCCGTGGCTGGTGGCGCTCGGCGTGCCGCTGGCGGTGCTGCTGGTGGTGCTGCGCCGGCGGCGGAAGTCGCCGGCCCTGGTCGCACCGGTCAGCGCGCCGCCGCCAGTGCCCGCAGCGCGGTCTGCACCATGACGCGTACGCCGGCCGGGATGGCCCGCTCGTCCACGTCGAAGGATGCGCGGTGCAGGTCGACGTTGGGGCCCGAGCGGCCCACGCCGAGGCGGGCGAGGGCACCGGGGACGTACTCCAGATACCAGGAGAAGTCCTCGCCGCCCATGCTCTGGGGTGTCTCGGCGATCCCCTCCGGGCCGAGCGCGGCGGCGGTGGCGGCGGTCAGCACCTGGATGGCGCGGGAGTCGTTGCACACCGGCGGCCGGCCGCGCAGGTACTCCAGGTCGACCGTGGCGCCGGTCGGGGCGATCACGTCCCGGACCACCTGAGCGACGATCTTGGGAGCCTGCTCCCACGTGTCGCGGTCCATCACCCGGAGGGTGCCCGAGGCGCTGGCCTCGGATGGGATGACGTTGTAGCGGGTGCCGGCCGAGGCGTGGCCGAAGACCAGCAGCAGGCCGCTGTTGGCCGGCACCCGGCGGCTGACCAGCGCGGGCACCTCGGTGATCAGCCGACCGAGCGCGTCGACCAGGTCGACCGTCAGGTGCGGACGGGCGGTGTGCCCGCCGGGGCCGGAGAGCCGGACCGTGACGTTGTCGGCGGCCGCGGTGATCGGGCCGACCCGCAGGCCGACCTGGCCCACCGGCAGGTTCGGGTCGCAGTGCAGGGCGAAGATCTGCACCACATCGTCCAGGCCGCCGGCCTCGATGACCTCCAGCGAACCGCAGGGCAGGATCTCCTCGGCCGGCTGGAAGATGAGCCGGACGCGGCCGTCCAGCTCACCGAGGTCGGCCAGCTGGGCCAGCAGCATGCCGACGCCGAGCAGGATCGAGGTGTGCACGTCGTGTCCGCAGGCGTGGCAGACGCCCGCCACCGTGGACCGGTAGGGCACGTCCTTCGGGTCGTCGAGCGGCAACGCGTCGATGTCGGCGCGCAGCGCGACGACCGGGCCGTCCGGGCGGCCGTTGATGTCGCAGATCACGCCGTTGCCCTTGGGCAGCAGCCGGGGCTGCAGTCCGGCCAGGGACAGCTCCCGCGCGATCAGGGCGGCCGTCTCGAACTCCGTGCCGGACAGCTCGGGGTGCGAGTGGAGGTGACGGCGCGTGGCGATCAGCCCGGGTACCCGGAGTGCGAGCAGGTGGTCCAGTTCGCGGGGCAGGGGCTGGGACCCGGGGGGCGTCTCCAGCCAGGACGACGCCAGCTGGCCGCCGGTGGGCAGCGTCAACGCACTCGTCACGTCGAATTCTCGATCACTAGAGATGGATGGATCATCGGGGACAGCAGACAGCCTAGACCTCCGGCGGTGACGCTGCGCAACCTCGTTCCGGTAATGATCGGACCGCGTAGCGTCACGTATGCCCTGCTGAGAACGCTCGGAGAGCTGTGGGACAGCAGGTAGATCGCGGTCGAAGGCCGTCATCTGCCCCTCACCTCCTACAACGCGTAACCGATCCCGGCGGACTCGAATCTCGGTGCCGGCCGCCGGCCCCTGTTGCGAATTGTCGCATTAGTCGGGGCGATGAACTGACACTCCGACAATTAGCCGACCACGCTCCGCAACGAGCCGGAAAGACGCTCACACGCGTCCGCCCGCCGTCACCGCACAGGGTGTGCGTCCCGACGACCCGCTCGGGTTACCCGTAAACCTCGGCGGACACACCGAGGACGCCCGAAGAAGGGCCGCGCCGCCCCGGGTTGCGCCTCCCACGGTAGCTCCGCCGACCACCGCACACCCACCATGAGCTGCGAAAACAGCGAACGAGCACTCAGAAGCGATCGGTCGGCCGGTACAGCCCCCACACCTCGCGCAGCGTCCCGCAGACCTCACCCACCGTGGCCCGGGCCCGCAGCGCCTCCTTCATCGGGTACAGCACGTTCTCCGTACCGTCGGCCGCGGCCCGCAGGTCGGCGAGCGCCCGCGCCACCGCGTCGGCGTCCCGCTCGGCGCGCAGCCGCGCCAGCCGGTCGGCCTGCGCCGCCTCGATCGTCGGGTCGACCCGCAGCGGCTCGTACGGCTCCTCCTCGTCCACCGTGAACCGGTTGAGCCCGACCACCACCCGCTCACCCGAGTCGATCTCCTGGGCGATCCGGTACGCGGACTGCTCGATCTCCCGCTTCTGGAAGCCGGCCTCGATCGCGTCCACCGCGGAGCCGTGGTCGGCCACCCGCTCCATCAGCTCGACGGCGGCGGCCTCGATCTCGGCGGTCATCGCCTCCACCACGTACGAGCCGGCGAACGGGTCGACGGTGGCGGTCAGATCCGTCTCGTACGCCAGCACCTGCTGGGTACGCAGCGCGAGCCGGGCGGCCTTCTCGGTGGGCAGCGCGATGGCCTCGTCGAAGCTGTTGGTGTGCAGCGACTGGGTGCCGCCGAGCACCGCGCCCAGCCCCTGCACCGCCACCCGGACGAGGTTGACCTCGGGCTGCTGCGCGGTGAGTTGCACGCCGGCGGTCTGGGTGTGGAAACGCAGCATCATCGACTTCGGATCCTTGGCGCCGAAGTCGTCGCGCATCAGCCGGGCCCAGATCCGTCGGGCGGCACGGAACTTCGCCACCTCCTCCAGCAGCGTGGTGCGGGCCACGAAGAAGAACGACAGCCGGGGCGCGAAATCGTCCACCGCGAGCCCGGCGGCCAGCGCCGCGCGCACGTACTCCACGCCGTTGGCCAGGGTGAACGCAATCTCCTGCGCGGGCGTCGCGCCGGCCTCGGCCATGTGGTAGCCGGAGATGGAGATGGTGTTCCACTTCGGCACCTCCTTGCGGCAGTACGCGAACGTGTCGGCCACCAGGCGCAGCGACGGCTTCGGCGGGAAGATGTACGTCCCCCGGGCGATGTACTCCTTGAGGATGTCGTTCTGGATGGTGCCGTTGAGCGCCGAGCCGGGCACGCCGTTCTCCTCGGCGACGAGCTGGTAGAGCAGCAGCAGCACCGAACCGGGCGCGTTGATGGTCATCGAGGTGGACACCTTGTCCAGGGGAATGTCGGCGAACAGCAGCCGCATGTCCTCAAGGGAGTCGATGGCCACGCCCACCTTGCCGACCTCGCCGTGAGCGATCGGCTCGTCGGAGTCGTAGCCCATCTGGGTCGGCAGGTCGAAGGCCACCGAGAGGCCCATCGTGCCGGCCCGCAACAGTTGGTGGTACCGCGCGTTGGACTCGGTGGCGGTGCCGAAGCCGGCGTACTGGCGCATGGTCCACGGACGGGAGGTGTACATGGTGGGGTAGACACCCCGGGTGTACGGGAACTCGCCGGGGCCGCCCAGCCGGGAGTCCAGGTCCTCCGGAAGGTCGGCACCCGTGTAGACGCCCTTGATCGGAAAACCGGACTCGCTTGACCGCCGTTCGCTCATCCCCGGATGGTAGGACGCCTGGCCACGTCATCGGGTGAGGGATACCGCACAGTGCGTCCCGACCGGTCGACAGGAGGTGAACGACAGGGCACGTTCTGTCGACTTCGATAAACGTCCGACGCGTCGGCTTTCGCATCGGGCGTCGGAACCAGCAAGATAGGGGGGTTGTGTCCCAGCCCCCCTCGATTTCCCCCGGTGGCTTTTCTGTGACTCAGATCCCGACGTGGAGCGGCGGACCGGTCAGTCCCGCCAACGGCCGAGCGGCACCCGGCACCACCATCGGTGGCCGGTACTCGCTGCGGTCCTCGGTGGGTAACGGCGGCATGGGTACGGTGTGGCGCGCCACAGACACGCTGCTGCGCCGCGACGTGGCGGTCAAGGAGGTCGTCCTGCCCCCGGGACTGGCCCCCAGCGACCGCGACGCCATGTACGAACGCACCCTGCGCGAGGCCCGCGCCGCCGCCGCCATCCAGCACCCGGCGGTCGTGCAGGTGTACGACGTGGTCACCGAGGCCGGCCGGCCGTGGATCGTGATGGAGCTGCTGGACGCCCGCAGCCTCGCCGACATGGTGATCGAGGACGGCCCGGTCGCACCCCGCGCCGTCGCCAAGATCGGCATCGCGCTGCTCGGCGCGCTGGAGGTCGCGCACGCGATCGGCGTGCTGCACCGCGACGTCAAGCCGGCCAACGTGCTGATCTGCACCGACGGCCGCTGCGTGCTGACCGACTTCGGCGTCGCCCGGATGCCCACCGACGTGCAGCTCACCACCCCCGGCATGGTGCTGGGCTCACCGCACTTCATCTCCCCCGAGCGGGCCATGGGCCAGGAGTTCGGGCCGCCGAGCGACCTCTTCTCGCTGGGTGTGACGCTCTACACGGCCGTCGAGGGACGACCGCCGTTCGACAAGGGCGATCCGATCGAGACGATGCACGCCGTGGTCGAGGACCCGCCGGCCCCGCCGCAGCGCAGCGGCCCGTTGACCCGGGTGCTGATGGGCCTGCTGGAGAAGGATCCGGCCCGCCGGCTGGACGTGCACACCTCCCGGTCCATGCTGCGCGAGCTGCTCGCCGGCCCGCTGGGCAGCACCGCCACCGCCGTGCACTCGGTCACCGACCCGTACGCGGTGGTCCCGGTGCAGCAGCGTCCCGCGCCCATCCCGCCGGCCCAGCCGGAGCCGAAGCCGGACAGCCAGATCGGCGGCCCGGCCATGCTCGCCCCCGGCGAGTCGCTCACCGACCGGTTGGCCGCACTGCGCCGGGGCGAGCGCCCACAGCCGGCCGTCGCCGCCTCCACCGGGCTCGACGAGACGAGCGCCGACGCCCTCGCCGGCCCGCTGCACACGCCCACCGGCGCGATGCCCGCGTCCGGTCGACCCGCCACCGGGCGCACCTACGGCGGCAGCGCGGACGCGACCCAGCGCGTCGACGCCGGCGCCCACCCGGACGCCACCCAGCCGGTCAGCTACGGCAGCCGGCCCGACGCCACCCAGCAGGTCGGCTACGGCGCGCCGGAGGCCACCCAGCGCATCGGCGGCACCTACGGCGGCGGCAACCAGTGGTCGGTGCCGGGCACCGGCCTGCCCTGGACGACCCCGTCCACCGCGGCGGGCGGCGGCGCCCTGGGCAAGGTCCGCGCCACCGGGGGCCACCTCGTCAGCACGGTCAAGGGCTGGCCCCGCAAGGTGCAGCTCGCCGCTGCCGGCGGGCTGGCCGTCGTGCTGCTGCTCACCGTCGTGGCGCTCTCCGGTGGCGACGACCCCGCTCCGAGCGCCCCGCAGGCGCAGCCCAGCCCGTCCGCCGCGGCGGGCCCCGGGGTCGAGATGCAGGAGCACGCCGCCCGCGGCATCCAGGTCATGGTGCCGAAGGGCTGGAAGAAGGCCACCGGCGGCTCGTACACCGACTACATCGACCCGGAGGACAGCGGCCGCAAGGTGCGCATCATCACCGAGAAGTGGTCCAACAGCTCCGCCCGGTGGGCGGAGACCGCCGAGAACGGCCTGAGGACCAAGAGCACCTCCTGCGCCAAGCCGTACGCGCAGGTCAGCGCCACGGAGACCGAACTGGCCAGCAAGCCCGCTGCCGAATTCGAGTACACCTGCGGCGATGGCGACACGATGCGGCACGGCGTCTGGCGGGGCGTGGCACAAGGCGGCAAGGCCTACTCGTTCTACCTCACCTCCACCGACGCGAGGTTCGCCGAGAGCAAGCCGATCTTCGACGAGATGGTGAAGACGTTCCAGCTCACCGGAAACGGCTGAGCCGGAGGGAACCGACAGGTGATCCGCCGTCGTGCTATCAAGGGGCATGGCGGCGGACACGACTGACATCGACGACATTCGCGAGCAAGCCGAACGCTGGCTCGCCGACGACCCCGACCCGGCCAGCCGGGACGAGCTGACGGCGGTGCTCGACGCGCTGCCGTCGAGCGGCCCCGACCTGGCCGACCGGTTCGCCGGGCCGCTGACGTTCGGCACCGCGGGCCTGCGCGGCCCGCTGCGCGCCGGCCCCAACGGAATGAACCTCGCCGTGGTCACCCGCGCCGCCGCCGGCCTGGTCGACTGGCTCGCCGCCCAGGGCGGCACCGGCCCCCTGGTGATCGGGTACGACGCCCGGCACGGCTCCCGGCAGTTCGCCGAGCGGACCGCCCAGGTGGCCACCGGGGTCGGCCGCCCGGCGCTGCTGCTGCCCCGCCCGCTGCCCACCCCCGTCCTGGCGTACGCGGTGCGCCAACTCGGTGCGGTCGCCGGCGTGATGGTGACGGCCAGCCACAACCCGCCACAGGACAACGGCTACAAGGTCTACCTCGGCGCGGAGCTGGGCGGTGAGCTGGGCGCGGGAGCGCAGATCGTGCCGCCCGCCGACGCGGGTATCGAGGCGGCCATCCGGGCGGTCGGCCCGCTGACCGAGGTGCCGCTGGGCGCCCCCGGTCAGGTGCTCGGCGACGACCTGGTCGCCGCGTACGTCGAACGGGCGACCGCGGTGATCGACCCGGGCGGGTCGCGGGACCTGACGGTGGCGTACACCCCGCTGCACGGGGTGGGCGCCGCGGTGCTCACCGCCGCCTTCGCCCGCGCCGGGTTCCCGGTGCCCGGGGTGGTGCCCGACCAGGCCGAGCCGGACCCGGCGTTCCCCACCGTGTCGTTCCCCAACCCGGAGGAGCCGGGGGCGGTGGACCGACTGATCGCCCTGGCCGACTCGACCGGCGCGGATCTCGCCATCGCCAACGACCCGGACGCGGACCGCTGCGCCGTGGTGGTCCGCGAGGGCCACGACGGCTGGCGGATGCTGCGCGGCGACGAGGTCGGTGTGCTGCTCGCCGACCATCTGATGCGCCGCGGGGTGACCGGGCTCTACGCCACGACCATCGTCTCGTCGTCCCTGCTGCGGGCCCTGTGCGCAGCCCGGGGTCTGCCGTACGACGAGACGCTGACCGGCTTCAAGTGGATCGTCCGGGCCGGCGGCGGGAGCGCGCCGCTGGTCTTCGGCTACGAGGAGGCGCTCGGTTACTGCGTCGCCCCCGAGCACGTACGTGACAAGGACGGCATCACGGCCGCGCTGACCGTGGCCGAGCTCGCCGCCGGCCTCAAGGCGCAGGGTCGTACGCTGACCGACCGGCTGGACGAGCTTGCCGCGGAGTTCGGCGTGCACCACACCGACCAGCTCTCCGTCCGGGTGGACGACCTGCGGCTGATCGCCGACGCGATGGCGCGGATCCGGGCGGCCACCCCGACGACCCTGCTGGGGCAGCCCGTCGACAGCGTCCGGGACCTGCTCCCCGAGGCGGACGTGGTGATCCTGCGGACCGCGGCGGCGCGGGTGGTGATCCGCCCCTCCGGGACGGAGCCGAAGCTCAAGGCGTACCTCGAGGTGGTGGAACCGGTCGTGGACGGTGACGTCCCGACGGCCCGCAGCCGGGCGGCGGAGGCGGTGGCCGCCCTGCGCGGCGAGATCGCCACGGCTCTGGGGCTCTGACCGACGGGCCGCGCCGGGGTCGACCACCCGGCCGCCCGCCCCCTCGGCGTCCTTTGCTCTGCGTCAACCCACGCTACGAAAACGGGCCCGCACTGTTGCGTCCGCTGAAGCAGAGCAAAGGGCACGCAAGCAGGAGAGGCAGACCGACGCCTGGTCGCACCTCGGGAGACCTCCGCGCGCGGGGTCAGCGGCGGGGGCCGAGGGCCTGGTCGACGGCGCGGCCCAGGGCGGCGACGACCAGGCCGACCGACGGGCGGACCACCGAGTCGTCGCTGCTCACCTCGCCGGAGAAACCGGCGCCGGTGGCGATCTGCTCCAGCCTGCGGCGCGCGTCGGCGGCGGTCTCACCGTCCACCCCGAGCGCCGACTCCATCCGCAGCACCACGACCAGGGTGGCCAGCGCGGCGGTCCGCTCGTCCGGGGCCGCCGCGCCGGTCAGCGCGTCGGCCAGCCGCTGGCGGGTCTCCGCCTCGACGGACGTGTCCACGACCGGGTAGCGGTGCACGTGGATGAAGCCCAGCTCGGTCTCGTCGACGTCCCGGACCACACCCTGGGTGCACAGGTCGCCGAGGATCTTGTCGCGCAGGCCGTGCCGCAGGCGCTGCACCCAGGAGGCCGGCGTGTGGGGGGTGTCAGCGGCGATCCGACCCAGCACCTCGTCGGCGACCGGCTCGCCGGTGGGCGACGGGTCGACCACGGTCAGGGACCCGTCGGCGTACGCGATCCGGCCGGCCAGGGCCAGCTCGACCAGCACCGCCGCGGCCATACCCAGGTCGAGGCTGATCCGCGGCATCGTCGCCTTGCCGGTCGAATCGTCGTAGGCGAGGAGCAGCAACTCCTCGGCGAGCGCAACACCAGTCATGGCCGGAGACGGTAGCGGGTCCGCGCACCATCGCGCGCGAACCCGCCGTTACCCAGCACCGACCGGGTGCACGATCAGAACCGGGGCATGCCGCCGAACTGGCGGTCACCGGCGTCGCCGAGGCCGGGGACGATGAACATCCGGTCGTTGAGGCCCTCGTCGATGGCGGCGGTGACCAGTCGCAACGGCAGGCCGGAGCGTTCCAGCCGCTCGATGCCGACCGGCGCGGCGAGCACGCAGAGCACGGTGATGTCGGTGCAGCCCCGGTCGGCCAGCAGCCGGCAGCAGTGCTCCAGCGAGCCGCCGGTCGCCAACATCGGGTCGAGCACCAGCACCGGCAGGCCGGCCAGGTCCCGGGGCAGCGACTCCATGTACGCGCGCGGCTCGTAGGTCTCCTCGTCGCGGGCCAGGCCGACGAAGCCCATCGAGGATTCCGGCAGCAGGCCGAGCGCGGCGTCCGCCATGCCCAGCCCGGCCCGCAGCACCGGGACGAGCAGCGGCGGGTTGGCCAGCCGGGTGCCCTCGGTGCCGGTGACCGGCGTCTGCACCGGGTACCGCTCGACGGGGAAGGAGCGCGCCGCCTCGTACACCAGCATGGTGGTCAGTTCGTGCAGCGACGCCCGAAACGTCGACGAATCGGTGCGCGCGTCCCGCATGGCGGTCAGCCGGGCCTGGGCCAGCGGGTGGTCAATGACGTGTACGTCCACGATCGCTCAACCTACCGGTCCGTTCGGCGCTTCGGTGCGGCTGCGCGGGGAGCAGCGACGCCGCTCACGCCGGCCCCACCGTGACCAAGATCACTCGGCCGTCTCGTGCGTAGACTTCTCGGCATGACGGCGACAACGACGTCGGCCCGGTCGGAGCTCTCCGAGCTGGGACGATCCGAGACCGCTCTGCGGACCTTCCTGCACGGCCTGCCCGGCGTGGACCAGGTCGGCGCGGAGCAGCGGGCGGCACAGCTCGGCACCCGCTCCATCAAGACCACCGCCAAGGCGCAGGCGATCGACCTCGCGATCCGCATGGTCGACCTGACCACCCTGGAGGGCGCGGACACCCCGGGCAAGGTGCGCGCGCTGGCCGCGAAGGCACTCCGCCCGGACCCAGCCGACCCGTCCTGCCCGCACGTCGGCGCCGTCTGCGTCTACCCGGCGATGGTCCCGTACGTCGCCGAGGTGCTGCGCGGAAGCGGCGTCCACCTGGCCAGCGTGGCGACGGCCTTCCCGTCGGGACAGGCCCCCCTGGAGATCAAGCTCGCCGACACCCGGGCCGCCGTCGCGGCCGGCGCCGACGAGATCGACATGGTGATCAACCGGGGCGCGTTCCTGGCCGGGCGGTACAAGGAGGTCTACGACGAGATCGTCGCGGTTAAGGAAGCCTGCGGCCCTGCTGATGGCGGTCGCCAAGGGCGCCCGGCAGCCCACCTCAAGGTCATTCTGGAGACCGGCGAGCTGGCCACCTACGACAACGTGCGCCGGGCCTCCTGGCTGGCCATGCTGGCCGGCGGCGACTTCATCAAGACCTCCACCGGCAAGGTCCCGGTGGCGGCCACGCTGCCGGTGACCCTGGTGATGCTGGAGGCGGTCCGCGACTTCCGCGAGGCCACCGGCCGGCAGGTCGGTGTGAAGCCGGCCGGCGGCATCAAGACCACCAAGGACGCGATCAAGTACCTGGTGATGGTCAACGAGACCGTCGGCGCGGACTGGCTCGACCCGGACTGGTTCCGCTTCGGCGCGTCCAGCCTGCTCAACGACCTGCTGATGCAGCGCACCAAGCTGACGACCGGCACCTACTCCGGTCCCGACTACTTCACCCTGGACTGATAGCCGATGTTCGAATACGCCCCCGCCCCCGAGTCCCGCTCGGTGGTGGACCTCAAGCCCTCGTACGGGCTGTTCATCGACGGCGCGTTCGTCGACCCGACCGACGGCGGCAGCTTCAAGTCGATCAACCCCGCCTCCGAGGAGGTCCTCGCCGAGATCGCCGAGGCCGGCGCCCAGGACGTGGAGCGTGCGGTCCGCGCCGCCCGTACGGCGTACGACACGGTCTGGGGTCCGATGCCGGGCCGCGACCGGGCGAAGTACCTGTTCCGGATCGCGCGTCTCATCCAGGAGCGTTCCCGCGAGTTGGCCGTCCTGGAATCCCTGGACAACGGCAAGCCGATCAGGGAGTCCCGGGACGTCGACCTGCCGCTGGTCGCCGCGCACTTCTTCTACTACGCGGGCTGGGCCGACAAGCTGGAGCACGCCGGCTTCGGGCCGAATCCGCGGCCGATCGGTGTGGCCGCGCAGGTCATCCCGTGGAACTTCCCGCTGCTCATGCTGGCCTGGAAGATCGCCCCGGCGCTCGCCGCGGGCAACACGGTGGTGCTGAAGCCCGCCGAGACGACCCCGCTGACCGCGCTGCTGTTCGCCGAGATCTGCCAGCAGGCGGAGCTGCCCGCCGGTGTGGTCAACATCGTCACTGGCGCCGGCGACACCGGCCGGGCGCTGGTCGAGCACCCGGGCGTGGACAAGGTCGCCTTCACCGGCTCCACCGAGGTCGGCCGGGCCATCGCCCGATCCGTCGCCGGCACCCGCAAGAAGCTTGCCCTGGAGCTGGGCGGCAAGGCCGCCAACATCGTCTTCGACGACGCGCCGATCGATCAGGCCGTCGAGGGCATCGTCAACGGCATCTTCTTCAACCAGGGGCACGTCTGCTGCGCCGGCTCCCGCCTGCTCGTGCAGGAGAACGTGGCCGACCGCGTCCTGGAGTCGCTGAAACGGCGGATGGCCCAGCTGCGCGTCGGCGACCCGCTGGACAAGAACACCGACGTCGGCGCCATCAACTCGGCCGCCCAGCTGGAGCGGATCCGCAAGCTGTCCGACGCCGGGTCGGCCGAGGGCGCCGAGCGCTGGTCGCCGCCGTGCGAGCTGCCCGACCGGGGCTTCTGGTTCGCGCCGACCATCTTCACCGGCGTCACCCAGGCACACCGCATCGCCCGCGAGGAGATCTTCGGCCCGGTGCTGTCGGTGCTGACCTTCCGCACCCCGGCCGAGGCCGTGGAGAAGGCGAACAACACGCCGTTCGGCCTGTCGGCGGGGATCTGGACCGACAAGGGATCCCGGATCCTGTGGATGGCCGACCGGCTGCGCGCCGGCGTGGTGTGGGCCAACACGTTCAACAAGTTCGACCCCACCTCGCCGTTCGGTGGATACAAGGAGTCGGGTTACGGTCGCGAGGGCGGCCGGCACGGGCTGGAGGGCTACCTCAATGTCTGAGCGGGTCGCGGTACGAAAGACGTACAAGCTCTTCATCGGCGGGAAGTTCCCGCGCAGCGAGTCGGGACGGTCGTATCTCGTGCAGTCCTCGAATGTGTCACTGGCCTCCCGCAAGGACGCCCGGGACGCGGTGCTCGCCGCCCGCGCCGCCGTGAAGGGCTGGGCCGGCGCGACCGCGTACAACCGGGGTCAGATCCTCTACCGGGCCGCCGAGATGCTGGAGGGACGCCGCGAGCAGTTCGTCGCCCTGGGCGTGCCCGGCGACGAGGTGGACGCCGCCGTGGACCGCTGGGTCTGGTACGCCGGTTGGGCCGACAAGCTCGCCCAGGTGTACGGCGGCGCCAACCCGGTGGCCGGCCCGTACTTCAACATCTCCGCGCCCGAGCCGACCGGTGTGGTCGCGGTGGTCGCCCCGGAGCGTCCGGCGCTGCTCGGCCTGGTCAGCGTGATCGCCCCGGCGATCGTCACCGGCAACACGGTGGTGGTGGCGGCGTCGGCGTCCGAGCCACTGGCGGCGGTGACGCTGGCCGAGGTGCTCGCCACGTCCGACCTGCCGGGCGGCGTGGTCAACATCCTCACCGGCGCGATCACCGAGACCGCGCCGACGCTGGCCGCGCACATGGACGTCAACGCGATCGACCTGACCGGCGTGACCGACGCCTCGCTCGCCACCGACCTGGAGGTCAAGGCGGCGGAGAACCTCAAGCGGGTGCTCCGGCCGGACCCGGCCGACATCGACTGGTCCGCCGACCCGGGCGTGGCCCGGATGACCGCCCTGCTGGAGACCAAGACGGTGTGGCACCCCAAGGGGGTGTGAGTCGTTCCCGGTCTTTGGTTTTCCGGGGGAGCCCGCCCACTCCGGGCGGTCAGGCTTGATCCCTGAGTGGGCGGGCTCCCCCGGAAAACCTGACCTGGTCCGGGTTCGTCGGGTGGTCAGCTCACGGGTTCTGCCCAGCGTTGGGGTGCGCTCGGCTGGGGTGATCATGGGGTTGGCGGGGGGATCGATCTCTTCGGAGCCGGTCAACCTCATGATCGACCTGGTGGGGTGGGTGGGGGTCTACTACCGGAGGTAGGATTGGCCTGTGACTCGGTTGGGCGATCTTGAGCGTGCGGTGATGGACGTGCTGTGGGACGTGGTCCCCGGCACGTCGGACGGTGTGACCGTGCGCGAGGTGGCCGACGCGCTCGACGGGCGCGAGTTGGCGTACACGACGGTGATGACCGTTCTCGACCGACTCGCCGGCAAGGGCATGGTGCAGCGGGAGCGGGAGGGCCGGGCCTGGCGGTACCGGCCGGCAGCCAGCCGCGAGGCACACATCGCCCAGCTCATGCTCGACGCCCTCGACCTGGGCGGCAGCCGGGACGCCGCGCTGGTGCGCTTCGCCCGCTCGGTCACCGGCACCGAGGCCGAGGTGCTGCGCGCCGCCCTGGGCAGCGAGGCCGGCCTGACCGGGCCGGGCTCCACCGGCGGTGACCCGGCCGGGGCCGACACCCTGACCGACCGGGTGGACGGGCCGGCGGGCCGACGGCCGGCCGGCGAGGCAGCGGAGCGGTAGGGCGTACGCCATGGCCTACGCCGTGCACTTCGCCGCCACCATGGTGGCCTGCTACCTGACCGCTCAGGTGCTGGCCCGCTCCACCTGGACGTGGCGCAGCCCCCGGGTGGCGATCATCTGCTGGCAGGCGGCCGGTCTCGCGCTGGGCCTCTCCGCGATGGGCCTGCCGATGGCTCTCGGGCTGAGCGCGTACGACCTGCCCACCGGAAGCGCCCTGCTCGCCCTGGCCAGCGACCTCGGCCACGGCACCCTGCCGATCGGGGTGACCGCGGTGCACCTCGCCGGCGTCGGGGTGGGCTTCGGCATCGGGGCGGTGCTGGTCACCACGACCGTGCGCAGCATCCACGGCACCGTCCGCGCCCAGCGCCGCCACCGTGACCTGCTCACCCTGGTCGCCCGGGACGACCCGGCCGCACCCGGCGCGCTCGTACTGGACCATCCGAGCGCCGCCGCGTACTGCCTGCCCGGGGTGAAGCCCCAGGTGGTGGTCAGCGCGGGCACGTTGAGCCTGCTGGACCGGGCCGAGCTGGCCGCCGTCCTCAGCCACGAACGGGCACACGCCCACGAGCGGCACGATCTGGTGCTGCTGCCGTTCACCGCGCTCTGCCGGGCGTTGCCGTGGTTCGGCTGGGTCCGCGACGCGCACGAGCGGGTCGCCCTGCTGGTCGAGATGCGCGCCGACGACAAGGCGTGCGAGTTGCACGCCGAGGCGCCGCTCGCCGGCGCGCTACGCCGGTTCGCCGCCGCCGGTCACCGGATCACCCCGGCCGGCGCGCTGGGCATGGGCGACCGGGATCTGGACGTACGGGTACAGCGTCTCCTGGTCAGCGACCGGCCGCCCCGGATGCTCGGCGCCACCGCCCTCGCGGTCGCCACCACGCTTGTCGCCCTGCCGATCAGCCTCTTCCTTTCCTGAGCCGACGCACCAGCCCGCCCCACACCATCGGCGTGACGGCGTGGGTGTCGCCGGCCGGGTGGTCAGGTGGTCGAGTTTCCCTTTGCGGGCCTCCTCCTCCGGCGTTGCGTCACGGCACCTGACCCCGACAAGAACAGCTACTACGTCTCGTCGTAACATTCTCTACTACAGGATGTAGTAGAGAATGACGTGTAGCCAGGCTACGTGTAGGGTGACTACGACAAGGATGCCAACCTACGGAGGGCCGGCCATGGACACCCTGCTCCTCGCCCGCCTGCAGTTCGCCACCACCACCTCGATCCACTTCCTGTTCGTGGTGGTCACGCTCGGGCTGGTCACCCTGCTGGTCGGGATGCAGACCGCCTGGGTGCTCACGGGCAACCCGAAGTGGGAGCGGCTCACCCGGTACTGGGGCCAGCTCTACGTCATCAACTACGTGCTCGGCATCGCCACCGGCATCGTGATGGAGTTCCAGTTCGGGCTGAACTGGAGTGGCCTGTCGCGCTACGTCGGCAACGTCTTCGGCGCGCCGCTGGCCATCGAGACGCTCGTGGCGTTCTTCCTGGAGTCCACATTCCTCGGCATGTGGATCTTCGGATGGCACCGACTCCGCAAGGGCGTCCACCTCGCGCTGCTCTGGGGTGTGGCCATCACCGCGTACGCCTCGGCGTTCTGGATCATGGTGGCCAACTCCTGGCTGCAACACCCGGTCGGGTACGAGGTGCGCGACGGGATCGCCCACCTCACCGACTTCGGCGCGCTGCTCACCAACCCCAGCCTCGGCATGGCGTTCGGGCACGTGGTGTCGGCCGCGCTCCTGGTCGGCGGGATGCTCATGGCGGCCGTCAGCGCCGGGCACCTGATCCGGCGTACGCCCGACTTCGTGCTGTTCGGCACCTCGCTGCGGGTCGGCCTGGTCACCGCGGCGCTGGCGATCACGATGGTGCAGGGCTTCGGCTTCGCCCAGTTCGGCCCGGTCGGCTCGGTGCAGCCGACCAAATTCGGCGGTAACAACCCGGAGGCGCAGGCACAGATCGCCGAGTGGACCACGCGGTTCGGCCCCGGCGACTACGCGCCGCCGGTGCTGGCCAGCGTCGGGCTGGGCTTCATGATCCTGATCGGCTTCACCCTCGGTTGCGTCTGGCTGCTGCTCCCGCTGCTCTTCCGCGACTGGATCATCCGGCTGCGTTTCCCGCTCTGGCTGATCCTGCTCGCTTCGCCCCTGCCGTTCATCGCGGTGATCCTCGGCTGGATCGCCCGTGAGGTGGGCCGTCAGCCCTGGGTGGCGTACGGGCTGCTCCCCACCGAACAGGCCGTCTCCCCGGTCGGCGCACCGGTGATGCTCACCTCGCTGATCGGCTTCAGCCTGCTGCTCGGCACCCTCGCCGTCACCAATTGGGTGCTGCTCGCCCGCCACGCGGCACGCGGTGCGGCCGATCCGGCCCTCGGCCGCCCACCGGCAGCACCCGGCGAGCCGGCCCACCCCGAACCCGCCCTCGCCTGAGCGACTGAGGAGACTCACCGTGGACCTCGCCTGGTACGCCCTGCTCGGCCTCTTCTTCGGCGGCTACCTGGTGCTCGCCGGCTACGACTACGGCGTCGGGCTGCTGCTCGCCCGGGGCGGTGGACCCACCGGGCGGCGCGCCGCCCTCACCGCGCTCGGCCCGTTCTTCCTCGGCAACGAGGTCTGGCTGGTGGCCGCCGTGGGCATCCTCTTCGGCGCCTTCCCGGTGCTGGAGGGCGAACTGCTGTCCGGTTGCTATCCGGCGGTCGCCGGCGCCCTGGTCGGGGTCATCCTGGTCACCGCCGGGGTGCAGCTGCGCAGCCGGCCGGCCGACGAGCGGATCCGGGCCCGCTGGGACCGGATGGTGGTGGTCGGCAGCGCGCTCGCCGCGCTGGGCTGGGGCGTGCTGCTCGCCGCGCTCCTGCAGGGCGTACCCCGCCAGGCCGACGGGCACGTGGCCGGGGTGTCGCACCTGGCCACGCCGTTCGCGGCCGCCGCCGGGCTGGCCATGGTCGCCCTGGTCGCGGTGCACGGTGCGACCTTCCTCACCCTGCGACTGCCGGTCGCCGACGCCGCCGTGGTCGGCCGCACCGCCCGCCGGCTGGTGCCGGTGGCGCTCTGCGCGGTCGCCCTGGCCACCGTCGTGGGCCTGCTTTCCCCCCGGGTACGCGACGCTGTCGAGCGACCGGCGGTGGCCGTACTCCTGCCGGTGCTGCTGGCGGCGGCGCTGCTGGCGGCCCGCGCGGCGCTGGCGCGGCGGCGGCCGGGGTGGGCCCTGGCCGCCACCGGCGCGGCACTGGCATTGCCGGTGGCGCTGGTCGGCGCGGCCCTGTGGCCCTACGTGCTGGTGTCCACGACCGACCCGGGCGCCTCGCTGACGGTGGCCGACGCCGCCGCGAGCGCACCGACGCTACGGCTGCTCGGCTGGGTGGCGCTGCCGCTGCTGCCGGCCCTACTAGGCTTCCAGGCAATGTGCTGGTGGGTTTTCCGGGGACGGACCGACGGCAGGGCACCGGTGTACTGGTGAACCGCCGTCCCTTCGACCCGCGTCTCCTGCGCCGGGTCCCTGCGGCCCGGCGCGACCTTGCCGTGCTCGCCCTGCTCGGCGTGCTCGCCGCCGGGCTGATCGTGGCGCAGGCCACGGCGCTGGCGGCGGTGCTGGCCACCGGTATCGGCGGGCGACTGGACCGGCCGGCGCTGGCCGGGTTCCTGGTCGCGGTCGCCGCCCGGGCGGCGCTGGTCTGGGCTCAGGGGACGGTGTCGGCGCGGGTCGCCGCCACGGTCAAGGCCGCGTTGCGGGCCGACCTGCTCGGTGCGGTCGGCCGACACGGGCCGGGTTGGGTGGCCGGGCAGCGGGCCGGTCAGCTCGCCACCCTGGCCGGCCGTGGGCTGGACGCGCTGGACGCGTACTTCACCGGGTACCTGCCGCAGTTGGTGCTCAGCGTGACGGTGCCGCTGGCCGTGCTGGCCCGGATCGTCGTCGCCGACTGGAGTTCGGCGGTCATCATCGCGCTGACCCTGCCGCTGATCCCGGTCTTCGGCGCGCTGCTGGGCTGGCAGGCGCAGGCGGCCACCGAGCGGCAGTGGCGTCGGCTGTCCCTGCTGGGCGGGCACTTCCTGGACATGGTCGCCGGGCTGCCCACGCTGCGCGCGTTCGGCCGTGCCCGAGCGCAGACCGAGGTGGTCCGCCGGATGGCCGACGGGCACCGGGTCGCCACCATGAAGACGCTGCGGATCGCGTTCCTGTCCGCGCTGGTGCTGGAGCTGGTCGCCACCCTCTCGGTGGCGCTGGTCGCGGTGCCGGTCGGCATCCGCCTGCTCGGCGGGGGCCTGGCCCTGCAGACGGCGCTGCTGGTGCTGCTGCTCACCCCGGAGGCGTACCTGCCACTGCGGGCCGCCGGCAGCCGCTTCCACGCCAGCATGGAAGGGCTGGCCGCGCTCGACGAGGCGCTGACCGTCTCGGCCACGCCCGCCGCACCCCGGGCGGCCGAGGGCGCGGCCACCCCGGACGGGCGCGGTGAGATCCGGTTCGAGTCGGTCACCGTGGCGTACGAGCGGACCACCGCGCTGCGCGACGTGACGCTGACCGTCCGACCCGGCGAACGGATCGCCGTCATCGGGCCCAGCGGCGCCGGCAAGAGCACACTGCTCGGCCTGCTGCTCGGCTTCGTGACCCCGACCAGCGGTCGGATCACCGTGGACGGTGTGGACCTCGCCGCCGCCGACCCCGACGCCTGGCGTCGGCAGCTGGCCTGGGTGCCGCAGCGCGCCCACCTCTTCGCCGCCTCGCTGGCCGACAACATCCGGCTCGGCGCGCCGGACACGCCGCCCGAGGCGCTTGCCGCGGCGGTGCGCGACGCCGCCCTGGACGACGTGGTCGCCGGCCTGCCCGACGGCCTGGACACGCTGCTCGGTGAACGCGGGCACGGGCTGTCCAGCGGTCAGCGGCAACGGGTGGCCCTGGCCCGCGCGTTCCTCCGGGACGCCCCGGTGGTGCTGCTCGACGAGCCGACCGCCCGGCTGGACACCGCCTCCGAGGCGGTGGTGCTCGACGCCACCCGCCGACTGGTCACCGGGCGGACGGCGCTGCTGGTCGCGCACCGGCCGGCGCTGCTGGCCGACGCCGACCGGATCCTGCGCATCGAGGACGGCCGGGTCACCGAGCTGACGCCGACACCGAAGGTGGCCCGATGAACGCGACACCGGCCGGACGCGGGGTCGCCGAACGGGCGGTGCTGCGACTGGCCCGCCCGTACCTGGGCCGCCTGGTCGGCGCGGGGCTGCTCGCCGCCGCCACCGAGTTCGCCGGGCTGGCCCTGATGGCCACCGCGACCTGGCTGCTGATGAGCGCCGCCGGCCGGCCGCCCCTGGACCGGCTCACCGTGGCGATCGTCGCGGTCCGGGCGCTCGCGATCAGCCGGGGCGTGTTCCGCTACACCGAGCGGCTCGCCGGGCACGACGCGGTGCTCCGCATGATCACCGACGTGCGGGCTCGGGTGTTCGCCACCCTCGCGGCCCGCCGTACCGCCGGGCACCGCTCGGGGGACGTGCTGAGCCGGCTGGTCTCCGACGTCGAAGCCGTCCAGGACCTGCTGTTGCGGGTGCTGGTGCCCGGCTCGGCGGCGGTCCTCGTCGGGGTGCTGGCCGTGGGCGGTGCGGTGCTGATCTCGCCGCCGGCCGGCGCGGCGCTCGCCGTCGGGCTGCTCGTCGCCGGAGTGGCGCTGCCCGCACTGGCCGTCGTGGTCACCCGACGCAGCGCGGCCGAGGTGGCCCCACTGCGCGGCGCGCTGGCGACCGACGCGATCGACCTCACCCACGGCGCTGCCGATCTGGCCGCGTTCGGCGCGACCGACTCCGCGCTGCACGCCGCTCAGCAGCGGGCCGGCCGGTTGGCCCGGCTGGAACGCCGGCTGGCCGCGACCGGGTTCGCGGTGGACGCCGCCGGGGTGCTGGTCGGCGGGCTGACCGCCGCCGTGGTGGTGCTGGCCGCGCTGGCCGCCGACGTGTCGGGGGTGCTGGTCGGTGTGCTGGCCGTCGGCTCGCTGGCCGCCGTCGAGGTGGCGCTGGCCCTGGTCGCGGCGGCCCGACAGTGGACCCAGCTGCGGCCCGGCCTGACCCGGGTTGCCGCCCTGCTCGACGAGGGCGCGCCCACCCCCCCGCCCGCCGACGGCGGCGGGGACCTCGCCGGCCCGTACGACCTGCGCTTCGTCGGGGTGACCGTGCGGTACCGGGCCGGCGCCGCGCCCGCCCTGGACGCCGTCAGCCTGGATCTGCCCGCCGGTCGACGAATCGCGGTGGTCGGCCCGAGCGGCGCCGGCAAGAGCACCCTGGCCGCCGTGCTGACCGGGGCGGTCCGGCCCGCGTCCGGCCGGGTCGAACTGGGCGGGCGGGACCTGTCCGCGTACACCGAGCAGGAGCTGCCCCGAGTGGTCGGCGGGCTGCTCGCCGAGGCGTACGTCTTCCACGCGACCGTCCGGGAGAACCTCCTGCTCGGGCGTGCCGGGGCGGACGACGACGAGCTGGCCGCGGCCACCGCCGCCGCCGGCCTGCTGGACTGGGTACGCGCCCAGCCGGCCGGCTGGGACACCCTGGTCGGAGAGGAGGGTGGCCAGCTCTCCGGTGGCCAGCGGCAACGGCTCGCGCTCGCCCGGGCGTTGCTCGCCGCGCCGCCCGTGCTGGTGCTCGACGAGCCCACCGAAGGGCTGGATCCGACCGCCGCGGACGCCGTGCTCGCGTCCGCCCTCGCCGCCACCCCCGCCGGGCACTCGGTGCTGCTGATCAGCCACCGGCTCAGCGGGCTGGCCGAGCTGGACGAGATCGTCGTCCTCGACGGCGGGCGGGTGATCCAACGTGGCCGGCACGGCGACCTGGTTGCCACCCCCGGCTGGTACCGGGACCAGTGGCTGCTGCAGGAGGCGGCCGAACGCGGGTACCTGGCGCTCGCCCCCTGACCCGGCTCGGGGACGGACCAGGGTTCCCCCGGACGTCGGCGCGCCGAAGTCGTGGCAGGGTGGTGCCATGCCGCGCTGTGAGGACGTGTTGGTCGACGAGCACCTGCGGGAGCTGGCCGCCCGGTTGCAGGGCCCTGCGCGCCTGAAGACCGACCTGCTGACCGAGGCCCGGCACGGGCTGCTGGACGCCGTCGAGGCGTACCGCGAGAGCGGGGTGCCACCGACCGAGGCGCAGCGCCGCGCGGTAGCCGAGTTCGGCTCGCCGGCGCAGCTGCTGCCCTCCTGGCAGGCCGAGCTGGCGATGGCCGCGCTGCGCGGGTTCGCCCTGCGGATGCTCGCGATCGCCGGGGTCGGGGTGGCCGCCGGCGACCTGACCTGGCGGGGGGCGAGCTGGAGCGACGGCCCCCGCCCACCGGCCGTCTACCTGCTGCTCGCCAACTCGGTCGACTGGATCTGGATGGGCGCGCTGCTGCTGTCCGTGGCCGGTCTGCTGGTGGTCACGGCGAGCGCCCGTACGTCCCGGCCGGGCCTGGCCGTCGCGCAGCGCGCGGTGGGCGCCGGCCTGACCGCTGCGCTGGCCCTGGGCATGGTGGCCGGCGGTGCCCTCTTCACCTGGTCACTCGGCCTCTGGGACGCGGCGCTGAGCTGGCCACCGATGCTCATCGGTGTGACGGTGGCCGGCGCGGCCTACTTCTCGCTGGCCCGCGCGGCGCGCGGGTGGATGCTGGCCACCGCGCGCTGAGAGGTGCCGCCCACGGGCGGATGCGAGCTCAGGCCGGGCTGCCGGATGGGCTGCCCGGGTCGAGGAAGCGGCCGACGGTCGACTGGAACTCGTGCCAACCGGCGCGCTCCCCGGCCAGCGCCCGCCGGCCGGCGTCGGTGAGCTGGTACGTCCGTCGCTCCCGACCGTTGACGGTGCTCCACGTGCTCGCCACGTGCCCGGCCCGCTCCAGCCGCCGCAGCGCCGGATAGATGGTGCCGGTGGGCAGGTCGAGGTTGCCGTCGCTGCGCGCGCGCAGTGCCTCGATGATGGCGTAGCCGTGCAGCGCGCCCTGTTCGAGAACGGCGAGCAGCAGGGCGTCGAGGTGGCCGTGCAGCGCCTGGGCCTTCATGTGTAGCTACGCTACTTGTTCGACGGCCGGTCCGCCAGCGGCCGCGATCCGCAGGCCCGACCGGGTGCGGGGTGCCGCCACCGGGGTGCGGGCTCCGGTCTTCCCGAGCAGCCGACTAGGGTATGTGCCCAGAGTCACTCGCCGGACCGAGACGCCGGCGGGTGGGCAACCCGAAGCACACGGAGGTCAGCGTGGCCCGCCAGTCGCCCCAACGGCCCGACGCCGACGAGCCCGAGCTCGACGACACCACCGGCGCGGCCGAGCCAGATGACGTCGAGGAGACCGGCAGCGCGTCCGCCCCGGCCGACCGGACGCTCTGGGACGAGCTGCGGATCGACCCGGTGGAGATCGCCCTGCCCGCCGGCACCGGTTTCACGCTGCGCGCGTACCGGCCGGCGGGGGAGCTGACCCCGACCGACGTGACCGAGCGCGACCAGGACGACCCGTTCCTCGCGCGCCGTCAGGTGATCGAGGAGGAGGACGACGAGACCGTCGTCATCCTCGACGAGGAGCTGGCCGAGGAGTTCGCCGAAAGCGACGAGGACGAGCCGTCGCGCCGCCGGGACGCCGACGCGACCTCCGACGCCGACGACGAGGCGGACGACGAGGCCGCCACGGACGAGTCGGACGACGAGGAGGTGCCGGTCTTCCTCAGCCACCGGGGCAAGCTGCTGCTGTTCAAGACCCCCGAGTCGTTGGTCAGTTTCATCCGATCCGGCGCGCCCAACGATCTGTCCCAACTGGACAGCTGGAATGAATTGTCCGAACGGGTGGAGCCGGCCGACATCGCTCCGCTCGACGAGGACACGTACGAGCTCGACCTCGTGGTGGAGAACCTGCGCGGCGGGCACGACGCCTGGGATTCGACGCTGCTGATCGAGGCCGGTGAGGTCGCGCGTGACCTGTCGTACGCGTTGCGGCTGCCTGCGGTACTCGACATGCTGTCCGCAGGCTCCAGCCTCGACAACCTGGACGAGGCCCTGCGCTCGACCGTCAACGGCGGGATCGGCGGTTTCATGGGCCGTCGGCGGCTGAAGAAGATCGGGGCACAGACCGCGAGTTTGGGCTGGCGCACCATTGTCGGCAAGATCTCTGCGGTCGTGGACTGGCGCGACTGACCCGTACCGGGGAGCATCAGTTGCTGGCAGAGGAAAGACCTGTCCCGGGAGGAGGACGACGCCGTGGCGCTCGTGCGCGTGTACTGCGGTCTGGCCTCGGCGGATCCGGCTGACCGACCGGCCTCCGCCGGTTCGACGCTGACGTCCGCTGTGGTCGACGACGCAGGCCGTCTGCTGCATGTCAGCGAGATCGGCGACGACGCCGCTGGCTACGCCCAGCTCGTCGCGCTGCTCGTGGAGCGGTCGGGCGGGCCGAGCGGTGCGGCCATCGCCGCCGACAGCGACGACCACACGGTCACCTCGCTGTTGAGCGCGGCAGGTCGACCTCTGGCGATCGCCGACGACGACTCGGTGGACGACTTCGCTGAACGCTTCGCCGACGACGACTCACTGGAGGAGATGCAGTCACCGCCGGCCGAACGACGTGCCGTCGGCCTGGCCCGCGCGTTACAGGCGGGCGCACTCTCCGCGGTCACCCTCCCCGCACCTCGGGATCTCGCCGGCTACAAGCAGGTGCTCGCCGCGCACGCCGCGCTGGCCAGTGGTCGGCACTCTGCCGCCGTGGCGCTGCGCGAGGTGCTGCGTGAGTTGTACCCGGCCGCGCTGCGCGCGTACCCGGACCCGGCCGAGCCGGTCTCCCTGGCGGTGCTGGACGCCCTGCCCGAGCCGGGCATGCTCGGCGGCACCGTCGCCCGGGGCCGCGAGGTGTCGGTCGCGGCGGACGCCATCGCCGCGCACCTCGCCGCGGACGGGGTGGCCGACGCCGAAGAGATCAACGATGCGGTGACCGCGCTGCGGGTCGCCATCTCCGAGACACCCCGTCGTGCCGCGGTGAACCGGGCGCTCACCTCCGCGGTGGCCGAGACGGTCCGCCAGGCGGTCGCCTCGGTGCGGGCCTGCGATGCCGGCTGCGAGGCGCTGGTGAGCGCGCTCAGCTCCCGCGCGAGCACACCCGCCCCGGCCCCCGGGCGACGCGCCGCCGCCCGGCGAGGCGAGACCGTCGGCGAGCTGACCGCCAACGGCCTGAGTCACACCGCCGCCGGCCTGAGCAACACCGGCGCCGGCCTGCGCGCGGTCCGACCGACGCCGGCCGCCGCTGAGCCGGCACCCACCATGGGCCGACGCAGCCGTCCCGAGCCCGCCCCGGGCAGCGCTCCGCTGGCCACGCCCCGCCCGCTCGGTCCGCCGCCGGTCGCCCCGGCCCCGGTCACCCCACCGCCGGTCGCACCCGCGCCGGTGGCTCCGGCCGCCGTCGCCGGCCCGCCGGTGTCCGCACTGCCGGTACGCGGCGAACCCGCCCCGAGCCGGATCGACGGCCCGACCAACCGGCCGGTCTCCTCGCCACCGCCTCCGCCCCCGGGGATCACCCCCATCGCGCCGGCGCAACGTGGCACGGTACCGCCGGCCGAGGCGGGCGAGCCGTTCCGCCCGACGCTGACCACCGCCGCGATCAATCACGCGCGGGCCGAGCGGCAGCGCACGGTCATCCCGCCCCGTCCCAAGACCAACGGCGAGCCCCGGCCGAGCCACCAGCAGCGGCCGATCGACGAGGCCCCCACCGGCGGGTTCAGCGCCACCGACCTGAGCATCCCCGTGCCGACGCCACGACCTGGTCAGGAGTCGGCGCCACCGGGATCGCGGGCCAACTGGCCGCTGGTCAACAACCCGGAGGACCCGAGCGACAGCTCGGCGAACAACCCGGTCGCCTACCCGTACGGTGGTGGCCGCGGCATCGACGCCCCGACCGACCCGGGTCGGGCCGACGGCCGGGTGACCCCGCCCTGGCTGGCGGACGACCTGCCGCAGGAGCCGCCCATGCTGCGGCTGGTGGAGCCGCCGCCGCTGGCCGACCGGGCGCTGCGCGAGGGCATCAACCCGCCCAGCGACCCGCACCTGGAGACGCCACCGCTGCGGCTGGTCGACCGGGAGCAGGCAGCTCGCGGCGGCCGTCCCGTGCCGCGCGTCGAGCGTGCCGCCGAGCACCGGCCTCCGCCGCCGGTCGAGCACCGGCCCCCGCCGCCGGTCGAGCATCGGCCTCCGCCGGTGGCCGACGAGGGCGACGGCGACCTGCTGATTTTCGCGCAGGCGAAGTCGGCCTGGTTCGTCGGGCAGACCGAGGAGTCCGACCTGGACTGGTCGACCACGGCCGACACCGGGTGGCAGGCAGCCGAGCAGGCGGCCCGCCCGGCGGTGGGCGCGGAGACCAACGCCGGGCTGCCGAAGCGGGTGCCGCAGGCCAACCTGGTCCCCGGTTCCCCGCTGCGCGAGGAGCGTCCACTGCGGATAGTGCGAGACGCGGCGAGCCTCGCGGAGAACACCACCGGGTACTTCCGCGGCTGGCGCCGTGGGCAGGAGATCGGCGGGTTCGCGGTGGGCGGCCGGCCGGGTCGTGAGGCCGCCGGCGGCTGGGACTTCAGCCGCGACCACGGTGACCGCGACGACGACCGGGAGTACGAGTACCGCTCCGCCGGCTACCAGTCCTGACCGGTCTCACTCCACACGCGACAATCGCGCCCCCAGTCGGCTGACTGGGGGCGCGATTCGTAGACGGGACCGGCGGCGGGAGCTACCCGGGAGAGAGGGCCGCGCACGAGTCCGCGCCGACCGTCGGGGAGACGGCCGGCGCGGTCGACGCTGGGCAGTGTGTGGCACCCGGTGGCGGCCGGAGCCACCACCGGGTGTGAAACCGTCCCGGTCAGGCCGGGGCGACGGCGCGCGTACGGCGCATGGTGAGCACGTACTCGACCAGCGAGATCAGCACGTGCTTCGTCGACTCCCGGTTACGGGCGTCGCAGGCCACGACCGGAACGTCACTGGAGATCGCCAAGGCGTCCCGGACGTCCTGCGGATCGTGGTACTGCATCCCGTCGAAGCAGTTGATGGCCACCAGGTACGGCAGCCGCCGGTGCTCGAAGAAGTCGATCGCCGCGAAGCAGTCCGCCAGCCGGCGAGTGTCCACCAGCACCACCGCGCCGATGGCACCCCGGACCAGTTCGTCCCACATGAACCAGAACCGGGTCTGACCCGGCGTACCGAACAGGTACAGGATCAGGTCACGGTCGATCGAGATCCGGCCGAAGTCCATGGCCACGGTGGTCGTCGTCTTGCCCGGCACCTGCCGGGTGTCGTCGACGCCCACGCCGGCCGAGGTCATGATGGCCTCGGTGGTCAGCGGCGTGATCTCCGAGACCGAGCCGACCAGCGTCGTCTTACCGACGCCGAACCCACCGGCGATAACGATCTTCGCCGACGTCACGCGGCCGCTCGGATTCGGCGGGCGGTGCGACATGTCAGAGCCTGCGAAGTCCACTCAGCACCCTCTCCAGCAGTTCAGTGCCCACCGCGTCGTCGGAGTCGTCCAGGATGGTCGGCTCGTGGACCGCGACCAGGCCGTCCGTCGCCATGTCGGCGATGAGCACCCGGGCCACACCGAGCGGGAGCTGCATCCGCGCCGCGATCTCGGCGAGCGATTGCACGCGTCCGTCACACAGCGCGGCGATGTACTGGTGTTCGCGGCCCTGGCCGCCGTTGCCATTGGCAGCGGCGCGGCCGCGCACCGTCGTCTCGACGAGCGCCTCCAGCGCGATGTCAAGCCGGGGACGGGTACGACCACGGGTCACGGCGTATGGACGGACCAACGCTCCGGTCGGCTCGTCACGATCGGCCATGTCGCCGCTCACCTCCTTCGTACCCGATACCGGCTCCCACCGGTGAAACTCGTCGTTGTTGTCGTTGCAGTTTCGCCGACCTCACGGTCGGCCAGGCGTCAGCCCAGCATGCCCGCGGCCGCACGCGGCTGCGGGGTCAGCGCGTCGCCCACCCGGTCGACCAGCAGTGCCATCTCGTAGCCGACCTGGCCCACGTCGGAGCTGCGGGCGGCCAGCACGGCGAAGGACGAACCGTCCGAGATGGACATCAGGAACAGGAAGCCATTGTCCATCTCCACGACGGTCTGCAGCACAGCGCCTCCCTCGAAGCAGCGAGCCGCTCCCTGGGTCAGGCTGACCAGACCGGACGCGATCGCGGCGAGCTGGTCGGCCCGGTCCCGTGGCAGGTCCCGCGACGACGCGAGAAGCAGGCCGTCCGCCGAGACCGCGACCGCGTGTGCGACACCCGGCACCCGGTCGGCGAAGTTGGCCAGCAGCCAACCAAGATCCTGCGTAGTTGTCATCCTTCTTGCTCCTTCTGCCCGCTCCCGGCCGCTGGGCCTGAGCCAGACTGCGAGGATTGCTGCCCTC
The DNA here is from genome assembly GCF_029626045.1 of Micromonospora sp. WMMD710. Classification (NCBI taxonomy): domain Bacteria; kingdom Bacillati; phylum Actinomycetota; class Actinomycetes; order Micromonosporales; family Micromonosporaceae; genus Micromonospora; species Micromonospora sp. WMMD710. Next base: position 4,291,541 of record NZ_JARUBD010000001.1, read on the forward strand.
CCGGAGTCTCCTCCGGGCTGGTCGGGTTGTCCGAGGTGCTACGCCCTCGCTGCACGCCCCGGTGGTAGGCGGAGAGCAGGCCACGGACCGCCTCCGGGGAGCGCCGCTGGACCGAGGTGGTGGGCTTCTCCACCGCACCCGGCACAAGCTGCGCCATCGGCTTGCGCTTCGGCAGACCGGTCGTGGTGGTCTCGGCCACCGGCGCCGCGCTGGCCGCTGCCGAGGCGGCACGCCAGCCGTCGTCGGCGGCGGTCTGCCAGCCGTTGGTCTGCTGTTGGGGCCGGCGGTTCGGCAGGCTCTCGGCGAGGCTGGGGCGGGTGCCCCCGTTCGCTGTCGACCCGTTGTCCCGCGGCGCTCCTCCGGCCGTCGGAGTGTCTGCCATCGGTGTGTTACCTGTCGTTCCGGGTGGTGTCTTGTGGACTGCCGGAGCGCCCGCCTCGACCGTGGCGAACTGCTGGGTCGCGGCGCCGCCGTTCGCCGGCTTGGCGGCTGCCGCCTCCTCGGGACCGGGACGTCGGGTACGGAACCAGGCCGACTCGAGCTCCCGGAAGATCGGCAGCTCCATCGTCTCGTCCGCGTACCGCTGCCGGTTCTGGGCCTGCGGCTGCTGCGGTGCCGGCCGGCTCTGCGGGGCGGCAGGGGCCGGAGCCGGTGCCGGCGGCTGGGCCTCGGCGGCCGGCGGCTCGCCGGGGCGGGGCACCCGCGGCAGCTCCGTCGTCATGTCCAGGGCGGCGGCGAGCCGCTCGGGCACCGGCGGGGTCGCCGTCTCCCGGTCGCCACCTGGCACCGGCGGCCAGGCCGGGGGTGCGGGAGCGCTGGGCGCCTGGGCCGGAGGTGCGCTGGCCGCCTGGGCGGGCGGGGCGGAACGGGGCACGAAGCCGCTGAACGACTGGCCGGCGGCCGGCGGCGCCGAGTACGGCTGCCCGGAGTACGGCGACGCCGACACCGGGGACGCCGACACCGGCGGACCGGCGTACGGCTGACCGGAGGCCGGGACGGCGGACACCGGCGCACCGCCGTACGGCGCACCCGAGTAGGGCTGGCCGGAGTACGGCTGACCCGAGGCCGGCGAGGCGGACACCGGCGCACCGGAGTACGGCTGCGAGGAGACCGGCGGCACCGAGTACGGGTGTGCCTCCGGGCTGCTGGGCAGCTGCCGCGGGATGGCCTGTTGCGGGCCGGTCGTGGAGGGCTCGTCGCCCGCCCGGCGCTGCGGCAGCGGGTCGATCGGCTGGCCGTTGGCCGGCCGAGGCGTGAACCCGTCGCCGCCGTTGACGCCGTTCGTCCCGGCCGCGCCGGTCAGGTCGGACCACGCCGGCATCGAGCGGTAACCACCCGAGTTGGCGGGAGTGCCGGCACCGTTGCGCGGCGCCGGGTCGAACGGCCGGCCGCCCAGGGTGACCTGGTTGCCGGACTCGCTCGGGCGGGGGCCGTTGCCCAGCGCGGGCAGCGCGCCGAAGGCGGGAATGGGCGCACCGTTCTGTGCGCCGCCGCCGGCTGCGGGCAGGGCCGGAGGCTGCTGCACCCGGCCGGAGAGCGCCCGGGGCACCAGCACCGAGGTGGGCAGCGTCACGTCCGCGACCGTGCCCCGGTCGGCACCCGGACGCAGCTCGACCCGGACCCCGTGCCGGGACGCCAGTCGGGCGACCACGACCAGGCCCATCATCCGGGAGACGGCCACGTCCACCTGCGGCGGCGTCGCCAGCCGCTCGTTGAGGTCCTGCAACTGCTCGCGGCTGATTCCGATACCGCGGTCCTCGACGTAGAGCGAGGCGCGGTCGCCGACCCGACGGGCCTCGACCATCACCTGCGAGTCGGGCGGCGAGAACGCGGTGGCGTTGTCGAACAGCTCGGCGACGAGGTGCACCAGGTCGTTGACCGCGTGCGCGGCGACCTCGATGTCGCGGTCGATGACCCCGAACTCGATCCGGGTGTAGTGCTCGACCTCGGACTGCGCGGCGCGCAGCACGTCGATGAGGGCGGCCGGCTCGCGTTGCACACGGGTGGAGTCGGCACCGGCGAGCACCAGCAGGTTTTCGTCGTTGCGGCGCATCCGGGTGGCCAGGTGGTCGAGCTGGAACAGCTCGGCCAGGCGGTCCGGGTCCTCCTCGCCGCGCTCCAGCCGGTCGAGGTGCCCGATGAGGCGGTCGACCAGGATCTGGGAACGGCGGGCCAGGTTGACGAACATGGTGGCGACGGAGGCGCGCAGCGCGGCCTGCTCGGCGGCCGTACGGACGGCCTCCAGGTGGACCGCGTTGAACGCCTCGGTCACCTGACCGAACTCGTCCCTGCTGCGGACCGGCAGCGGCTCGGCGATCTGGTTGGCCAGCTCGACCGGGGAGAGCTGCCCGACGACCTGCGGGTCGCGCAGACGGGCCACCGCCTGCGGCAGGCCGTACTGGGCGACGGACAGGGCGCCCTGGCGCAGCTCACGCAGCGAGCGAGCCATCGAGCGGGCGACCAGGTAGGCGAAGAGGATGGCCAGCAGCAGCATGCTGAGCAGCAGGCCGGTCTCCAGGAAGACCTGACGTTGGACGTCGGAGCGCAGGTTGTCGGCCTCGGTGACCACGTCGTTGTCGAGCTTCGTCTCGACGGCGCGGATCAGCTTGGCGTTGGCCGTCATCGCGGATTCCCACTGGTCGGGGCCGAACGGCGCCCCGCGCATCTCCCCGGTGGTGTTGCCGTCGATCCAGCCGGTGTAGTTCTGCGCCTCCCGGCGGTCACCACCGGCGACCGTCTGGTCGTGGAACTTCGCCTCGTCCGGGCTGGCCACCGCCTTGAAGCTCTGCAACGCCTGCTGCTGGCCGGTGCCGCTGGCGATGTAGTCGGTACGCAGCACCGGGGTCATCCGCTGCGCGCCGAGCGCGCGGTGGACGACGACCCGGCGTACGGAGAGGAACTCCTTTTCCCGGGCGACCGCAGCGGCGGCGCGCATCCGGTCGCTCAGGTCGCTGTCACCGGCGAGCTGCGTGGCCGAGTCACGGATGGCGAGCAGGTCGCTGATCAGGCCCTCGTAGGCCTGAATGGTCTCGGTCAGCTTGAGCTTGCCGGCGAACACCTGGCTGCGAACGCCCGGCAGGTCCTTCAGGGACTGGTCGATCCCGTCGAGCTGCCCCTCCAGGCTGCTCGGCAGGTCCTCGACCTCGGCCCGCTGCTGCCGGTAGGGGCCGGTCGCCTGGTCCACCCGGGAGTTCACCCGGTTGAACGCCTCCTGGTACTGCGCCTTCGGTTGCGTCCCGGCCGCCTGTAGCAGCAGCACGGCGCTGGTCCGCTCGTCCTGCAGCGTGTCGACCAGGTCGCCCGAATAGCTCGACAGGTTTGCCAGGTCGCCAGCTCGGTTGGCATTGCTGAGCGTTTCCAGGTGGTCGACGAGACCACTGGTGCCCACGACGACCGTGGCGATGGTCGGCACGATCATGATGAGACCGAGCTTGGACCAGATCGGCATGTCCCGGAGCCGGCTGGCCGGCCGGCGCAGCCGCGACAGGAAGGAGCCCGCCGTCTTTGGCCGTTTGCTCACGTCACCGCCCTCGCGATTACAGCTTGAACGCGTTGCCCCGGGCAACGCCCAGCGACCGACCCGGCGGGTCGGACCCCCGAGATTCCATCACGACGCCCGGCAAGAAGAAAGCCCAGGTTGTCACCCGCCGAAGGTGTGATGAGATGTTGATACGATTTGATAGCAGTCTGTCTGGCCGGAGTAACTGAAGGTAATGAAACATCCGCACCGCGTTGTCCTGCTCGCTGGGCCTTCGGGCTCCGGAAAGTCGTACATAGCTCAGCAAACCGGCTTGCCGGTGCTCTGCCTGGACGACTTCTACAAAGACGGTGATGACCCTACGTTGCCGCACCGAAACGGCCAGGTCGATTGGGAATCACCCGACTCGTGGGACGCTCTGACGGCGGTCGAAACGATTGCCCAACTGGCCCGCCATGGTCGGGCCGATGTGCCGGTTTATGCGATCGGCGCGGATCGAAGGGTGGCCACCCGGCCATTTGATGTCGCCGGGTCGCCAATCTTCGTCGCGGAAGGGATCTTCGCCGCCGAGATCGTCGAGGAGTGCCGCCGCCGCGGGTTGCTCGCCGGGGCGTACGCGCTGCGACGCCCGCGCGCAGCGACCTTCGTACGCCGGCTGGCCCGTGACCTCGCCGAGCAGCGCAAGGCGCCCCGGGTGCTGGTGCGGCGCGGGGTGGCGTTGCTGCGGGCCGAACCCGCCGTGCTGCGCCGGCAGACCGGGCTCGGTGCCGAGGCGGCCCGCGCGCGGGAGGTGCTGCGCCGGGTGGCCGGCCTGCTCGCCGGCCACCCGCACCACTGACGGTCAGGCCAGCAGCTTGGCGTACGCCGGCTTGATCACCTCATCGATGATCCGCAGTCGCTCGTCGAACGGGATGAAGGCGCTCTTCATCGCGTTGATGGTGAACCACTGCAACTCCCGCCAGCCGTAGCCGAAGGTGTCCACCAGCAGCGACATCTCGCGGGACATCGACGTGCCGCTCATCAGCCGGTTGTCGGTGTTGACGGTGACCCGGAACCGCAGGTCCCGCAGCAGGCCGATCGGGTGGTCCGCGATCGAGTCCACCGCCCCGGTCTGCACGTTCGACGACGGGCACAGCTCCAGCGGGATGCGCTTGTCCCGCACGTACGCGGCCAGCCGGCCGAGCGCGCCGTCGGAGGCGATGTCGTCGACGATCCGCACCCCGTGACCGAGCCGGTCCGCGCCGCACCACTGGATCGCCTGCCAGATCGACGGCAGGCCGAACGCCTCGCCGGCGTGGATGGTGAAGTGGAAGTTCTCCCGTTGCAGGTACTCGAAGGCGTCCAGGTGCCGGGTGGGCGGGAAGCCCGCCTCGGCGCCCGCGATGTCGAAGCCGACCACCCCGGCGTCCCGGTGCCGCACCGCCAGCTCGGCGATCTCCTGCGATCGGGCGGCGTGCCGCATCGCGGTGAGCAGGGTGCCCACCCGGATGCTCAGGCCCGCCTCGACGGCCTGCGCGGTGCCCTCGGCGAACCCGGCGAGCACCGCCTCGACCACCTCGTCGAGACTCAGATCCTGTTCCAGGTGCTGCTCCGGGGCGAAACGCACCTCGGCGTAGACCACGCCGTCGGCGGCCAGGTCCAGGGCGCACTCGCGGGCCACCCGGCGCAGCGCGGGCGCGGTCTGCATGACCGCCACCGTGTGCGCGAACGTCTCGAGGTAGCGCTCCAGCGAGCCCGAGTCCGCCGCCTCGACAAACCAGCGCCCGAGCGCCTCCGGGTCGGTGGTGGGCAGCTCGTGGCCGACCTCCGCGGCCAGCTCGACGATCGTCGCCGGCCGCAGCCCGCCGTCGAGGTGGTCGTGCAGCAGCGCCTTCGGGACCTTGACGATGTCCTCGTATCGGATAGTTGCGACCATGCTCAGACCCTAGTCAGCGCGCTGCGGCCGGTAGCGCCAGCCCGCTCATCCCGGCCAGCCGTAGACGTGTGTGACGGCGAGCCGGATCACCAGTCGACCGTCGGCGACCATGGCCGACCGGTACTCCGACCAGTCGGGGTGCTCACCGCGCGGGTGCCGAACAGTTCCCACAACCGGTTCGTTGACATGTCATCGACCGTAGGGGGTGATCCGATGACATGTCAACCAAGCCGTTAGGCTGGGCGGCATGGACGCGCCACGCTGGCTGGACGCCCGGGAGGACCACGCCTGGCGGGGTTACCGCCGGATGCGACGACTGCTCGACCTGGAGCTGGCCCGGGAGCTGACCCAGGACGGCGGCCTGTCCGAGCCCGACTACGACGTGCTCTCCGACCTCTCCGAAACACCCCAGGGACGGCTGCGCCTCAGCGAACTGGCAGACCGGATGCTCTGGTCCCGCAGCCGGCTCTCGCACCACCTGACCCGGATGCAGCAGCGCGGCCTGGTCACCCGCGAGGAATGCCCCGACGATGCCCGCGGCGCGATCGTCGTGCTCACCCCCGCCGGCCGTGGCGCCATCGAGGCCGCCGCCCCCGGCCACGTGACGGCCGTCCGGCGGCACTTCCTCGACCTGCTCACCCCGGCCGAGGTCGAGGCGCTCGGCGCGTTCACCCACCGGGTCGTCGACCACCTCGCCGAGGGCCGCGCGCCCCGCCCGCGGCGCGGCACGGAGACCTGACGTGGACCCCCGGATCCTGCGACAGCTGCGCTGCCCGGTCTGCGGCGAGCCCCTGACCGAGGCGACCGCCGGCACCGCCCGGGCGCTGCGCTGCCCACGCGGGCACAGCTTCGACATCGCCCGGCAGGGGTACGTCAACCTGCTCGCCGGGCGCGCGCCGCACGTCGGGGACACCGCCGAGATGGTGGCCGCCCGAGCCGACTTCCTCGCCGCCGGGCACTACGACCTGATCTCGGGCGCCCTCGCCGACGCGGTGCCGCGGGCGGTGGCGGGCTTCGGGGCGTACCCCCTGGTGGTGGATGCTGGCGCCGGCACCGGCCGGTATCTCGGCGCGGTGCTGGCGGCGCTGCCCGACGCCGTGGGTCTGGCCCTGGACGTCTCCAAGCCGGCGCTGCGCCGCGCGGCCCGGGCGCATCCACGGGCGGCCGCGGCGCTCGCCGACACCTGGCAACGGCTGCCCCTCGCCGACGGCTCGACGGCCGTACTGCTGAACGTCTTCGCTCCGCGCAACGGGCCGGAGTTCCACCGGGTGCTCGACCCGGCCGGCACACTGCTGGTGGTCACGCCCGCCGCCGACCACCTCACCGAACTGGTGGACGCCCTCGACCTGTTGCGGGTGGACCCGGACAAGGCCGACCGGGTGGCCGCCAGCCTCGGCGGGCACTTCACCCCGGTCGGCTCGACGACGCACCGGGCCGAACTGACGCTGACCCGCGCCGGGGTGGCCACCCTGGTCGGGATGGGTCCGAGCGCCTGGCACACCGACCCCGGCGCCCTCGCCGCCCGGGTGGCCGCGCTGCCCGAACCGGTCCGGGTGACCGTGGCGGTCCGGCTCGACGCCCACCGCCCCCGCTGACCTCAGGTGGAGAGGTCGACCTCTTCCCAGCCGGGCGGCTCGTCGTGGTACGGCCCGCGCAGGATCACCGCCCACTCCAACGCCCACCGCCGCTGGCCGATCGCGTTCGCGTCGACCAGGCCCGGCGCCCGCCGGCCGCCGCGCTCCGTCTCCAGGTACGCCCAGTCCAGGCAGTAGTGCAGGTCGAGCAACGCGGCGGCGTCGGCCGGATGCTGCGGCGCGGTGAGGATCCGGGCCTGCCAGCGGGGGAACGTCTCCCCCTCCGAAATGTGCGGCAGCCGCTCCACCAGCCGCTCGTCCACGGCCAGGGTGGGGTCGAGCTGCTTGCTCAGCCCCAGCACCCAGACCAGCGCGAAGAGCGCGTCGTGGTGCAGCACGAACGAGCGGTGGTCGCCCCTGCCGCCCATCACGAACTGCCACTCCGGCGGGGTGACCATCTCGACCAGATGCGAACCGAGCAGCCAGCTCATCGCGGCCTGCGGTGGCATCCCGAAACAGCGGGCCAGGATCAGATGCAGGACGGCGATCCGCGCCTCGATCTCCGGCGTCGGACGCAACTCGATCTCGTCACCCGGCTCCCACACGAGCGGAAACTGGGCCGGGGGCAACGGCAGGCCGAGCCGGGACAGCTCGTCCAGGCTCGCCTCGCGTACCTCACGAGGATCGGGAGCAGGTACGGTCACGGGGCAAATTCCTGTCTGCTCGCGACGGCTCAAGGCCGGCTGTCCCCCCTTGGCCTGGGAGAATAGCGCTCCCAGGTGACCGGCACCACGCCACCCCGGCCTCGCGTCCGGTCAGCCGATCCGCTCGAAGACCAGCGGCGTCGTCGCCGGCGCGGTCGGCGCGATCCGTACCGCACGCGCCGCCTCCGCCAGCGCCGCCGGGATCCGCGTCGCTTCCTCGGCGCGCAACTCGTACAGCGGGTCGCCGGCCCGCACCTGGTCACCCGGACGCCGGTGCAGCACCACACCCGCCGGCACACTCACCGGGTCCTCCTTGCGGGCGCGGCCCGCGCCGAGACGCCACGCGGCAACCCCCATGGCGTACGCGTCGACGGCCGCCACGTACCCGTCCTGCTCGGCGCGGACCACCTCGACCTCGGCGGCGGTCGGCATCGGCGCGTCCGGGTCGCCGCCCTGCGCCCGGATCATCGCCCGCCACGAGTCCATCGCCCGGCCGTCGCGCAGCGCCGCCGCGGGATCGACGTCCGGCAGGCCGGCGGCGTCGAGCATCTCCCGGGCCAGGGCGACCGTCAGCTCCACCACGTCGGCCGGGCCACCACCGGCCAGCACCTCGACGGACTCGGTCACCTCGACCGCGTTGCCGATCGCCAGGCCGAGCGGGGTGGACATGTCGGTGAGCAGAGCGACCGTCCGCACCCCGTGCGCGCCGCCCAGCTCGACCATCGTCCGGGCCAGCTCGCGCGCCTGGTCGACGGACTTCATGAACGCGCCCGAGCCGACCTTGACGTCGAGGACCAGCGCACCGGTGCCCTCGGCGATCTTCTTGCTCATGATCGAGCTGGCGATCAGTGGAATCGCCTCCACCGTGCCGGTCACGTCGCGCAGCGCGTACAGCTTCCGGTCCGCCGGGGCCAGGCCGGCACCCGCCGCGCAGATCACCGCGCCGACCTCGTCGAGCTGGGCGATGAACTCGTCGTTGCTCACCGTGGCCAGCCAGCCCGGGATGGACTCCAACTTGTCGAGCGTGCCGCCGGTGTGCCCGAGGCCGCGCCCACTCAGCTGCGGTACGGCAGCGCCGCACGCCGCCACCAGCGGGGTGAGCGGCAGAGTGATCTTGTCGCCGACGCCGCCGGTGGAGTGCTTGTCGACGGTCGGCCGGCGTACCGCCGCGAGGTCCAGCCGTTCACCGCTGGCGATCATCGCAGCGGTCCACCGGGCGATCTCCGGCCCGGTCATGCCGTTGAGCAGGATCGCCATGGCCAGCGCGGACATCTGCTCGTCGGCGACCACCCCCCGGGTGTACGCGTCGACCACCCAGTCGATCTGCGCGTCGGACAGCACACCCCCGTCCCGCTTCACCCGGATAACGTCGACAGCAGCAAAAGCACTCACCGTGGGGTTCCTTCTCACATCGTTGTGGATCAGTACGGGGCCGTGCGAGCCGGCTCGGTGCCGTGGTGATCGCGCTCGATCCTGGAAGTAGTCCCCTCGCATCGGGGGTTGGGCACTACTTCCAGGATCGAGCACGATCATGGCGGGGCGGGCGGGGCGGCGTGCCCGCTTGCGGCGTTGCGGTCAGCCGGCGGACCAGCGGACCGGGATCTCCAGCGGCGGCTCACCTTCGCCGGCCCAGAAGATCGTGCCGGTCTCGTCCACCACCACCACTCGGGGCGTCCGGGCCAGGCCCCAGGTGATCGCCTCGGCCGTATCGTCCCAGCTCGGCGCCTCTTCCAGCACCCCGGTCTCGGCGCCGGCGTCGTCTCCGGCCGACCGCTCCCAGTACGCCGTCCAGACCTGCTGCCCGGCCGCGAGATCCGGATGCACGAAGACGGTGCCGCGTCCGCGCCAGGCGGCCAGCCGTTCGGGGACGACGGGCAACGGCGTCTCGCCGGTCACCGCCTCCAGGTCCTCCACGCCGAAGGCGTGCGGCAGCAACTCGGCCATCCGCAGCGGGCGGGTCTTCGACTCGATCAGGCACTCCGGCCCGCCGTGCTCCCAGAGCAGCTGCCGGCACCGGCCGCACGGCATCAACGGCTCACCGGTCGCGTCGACGCAGGAGAGCGCGACGAGCCGACCGCCACCGGTGGCGTGCAGGCTGGACACGACCCCGCACTCGGCGCAGAGCGTCACCCCGTACGCGGCGTTCTCCACGTTGCAGCCGACCACCACGCGGCCGTCGTCGACCAGCGCGGCGGCGCCGACCGGGAACGTCGAGTACGGCGCGTACGCGTGCCGCATCGCCTCGGTGGCGGCGGCCCGCAGCCGCGGCCAGTCAATGTCGGTCATGCCGCCATTCTGCCGAAGTAACCCAGCTCAGACCCCACCAGGGCACCCCACCCTGACGCCCTGACGCGGTGGGGGCGGGTCAGCCCTTGATGTAGGGCTTGCCGTCGGCGGCCGGTGCGCGAACCCGGCCGACCAGCCCGGCGACCGCCAGGATGGTGGCCAGGTAGGGCAGCATGGCCAGGAACTGGCTGGGGATCGAGCTGTTGATCGCGCTCAGGTAGGTCGCGAGCTGGTCGGCGAACCCGAAGAAGAGCGCGGCGAGCAGCGCCCCCGTCGGGTTCCACCGGCCGAAGATCAGCGCGGCCAGCGCGATGAAGCCCTTGCCGCCGATCATGTTCTTGGTGAACGAGTAGAGCGCCAGCGTGTACGACGCGCCGCCGATGCCGGCGACCACGCCGGCCAGCAGCACGTTGCGGTAGCGCACCCGCAGCACCTTGACGCCGAGCGTGTCGGCGGCGGTCGGGTGCTCGCCGACCGAGCGGGTACGCAGACCCCAGCGGGTGCGGAACAGCCCGATGTGGATCACCAGGACCAGCAGCAGGCCGACGTAGAGGAAGATGTTGCCGCGGAACAGCGCCGGACCGAGCACCGGGATGTCCTTGAGCAGCGGGATCTCCCAGTTGCTGAAGCGGGGCGCGCTGTTGTACCGCTCCGCGTCGGTCTGCATCAGCCGCTCGTAGAGGAAGCCGGTGACGCCGACCGCCAGCAGATTCAGCACGATGCCGATGACGACCTGGTCGACCAGGTAGCGGATGGCGAAGACGGCGAGCAGCAGCGAGATGAACGCCCCACCGACGGCGGCGGCGACCAGGCCCACCCAGACGCTGCCGGAGATGCTGCCGAACAGGGCGCCACTGAACGCGCCCATCAGCAGCTGACCCTCGATGGCCACGTTGACCACACCGGACCGCTCGCAGAGCACCCCGGCGAGCGCGCCGAAGATCAGCGGCAGGGCCAGGATGAACGTGCCCCGGATGATGTTGACCAGCGGCATGAAGTTCTGCCCGGTCGGCGCGGCGGAGACCTGCCAGCAGAGGAACGAGAGCACGAAGCCGACCAGCCCGACGCCGAGCACGGGCAGGAACCAGCGCTTCGGCACCCCGGCGAGCAGCGCCGCGCCCGCGGCGATCGCGATGATCCCGAACAGGATCGCGCCGATCGTGCCGTTGATCTCCAGTGCGGCACCGGCAGCGTCGTCGCTGAGGGTGAACCGGGCCTGCTGGTCGGTGGCGAGCGCCCCGAAGAGCACCGCCGCCAACAGGCCGAGCGCCAGCAGCGTGAGGCCGACCTTGCGGCTACGGGTCCAGAAGCCCTCGTCGACCGGGGCGACCGCGACGTCGGGGACAGCCATGGTGGACATGAGTTACCAGCCCTTCGCCAGGCTCGTCTGCAACCGGGCGGCACGTGCGGCCCGGAGCTGGAAAATCGCCTTCACCAGGGCCGGCGCGGCGATGAAGATGACGATCAGCGCCTGGAGCACGGTCACCAGCTCCAGCGAGATCCCCGAGTACGACTGCATCCGGTTGCCGCCGGCCTGGAGCGCACCGAACAGCAGCGCGGCGAGCAGCACCCCCCAGGGCTTCACCCGACCGAGCAGCGCCACGAGGATGCCGTCGAAGCCGATCTGCGCGACCACCAGCGGGGTCAGCGCGCTGGCCGTGGAGCCGAGCACCATGTTCGAGCCGCCGAGGCCGGCCAGGATCCCGGAGAACACCATGATCAGGATGTACGTCCGGGTGACGCTGATGCCGGCGGTCCGGGCGGCGTCCGGGTTGGCGCCGACCGCCCGCAGCTCGAAGCCGAGCGTGGAGCGGTTGAGCAGCCAGGCGACCGCCCAGGTGGCCAGCACGGCGAGCAGGATGCCGGCGTGCACCCGCAGGTTGTCGCCGAGGAGCCGGGGCAGCTGGGCGGAGGTGTCGACCGCCTTGCTGATCGCGTCGGTGCGCTTCGGGTCCTGCACGCCGTTCTGCACGATCAGCCAGGTGAGGAAGTACGTGGCGACGTAGTTGAGCATGATCGTGTTGATCACCTCGTGTGCGCCGGCGCGGGCCTTGAGGATGCCCGGGATGAACCCCCAGAGCGCACCACCCAGGGCGCCGGCCAGCACCGCCACCAGCAGGTGCAGGCCGGGCGGCAGCGGCAGCAGGAAGCCGGCCAGCGCCGCCAGGATCACGCCGATGGTGGCCTGGCCCTGCGCGCCGATGTTGAACAGGCCGCCGCGGAAGGCCAGCGCCACCGCCAGGCCGGTGAAGACCAGCGGCACGGCGTAGGTGAGCGTCTCGGAGATCGGCGCCAGCACGGCCTGCCAGCCGTTGCTGCCGTTCAACCAGCCGGCGAACGCCTCCGGGTCGAACACCGAGCCCTTGAACAGGTTCGCGTACGCCTCGCTCACCAGTGTCCAGCTGGCGCTGAACGCGTCGGAGGGACGCGCGGTGATGTACGAGTAGGTGTGCAGCACGTCCGGATCAGAAATGATCATCAGTACCGCGCCGACCACGACCGCCAGCACCAGCGACAGCAGGGTCACCGTGAAGGTGTTGGCCGCCCAGAGGTTGTCCAGGAACAGCCGGCCCAGGGACGGCTTCGGCTCCGGCTCGGACGGCTTCGGCGCGGTGGTCGTGCTGGCCCGCTCGGTGTTGCCGAGGGCGTTCTGCGCGGCCTGCGCCTCGCTCGCCGGCTCCTTGTCCGGAGAGCCCGACTGCGGGTTGGGGTTGGTCATGCCTCGTCCTCGCTCGCGGAGCCCGCGTCGGTCGCGGGGCCCCCGTCGGTCGCAGCGGCGGCGTCCGGGCTGATGCCGGCCATCAGCAGGCCGATCTCCTCGCGCGGGGTGTCCGGGCCGACGACGCCGATGATCCGGCCGCGATACATCACCGCGATCCGGTCGGCCAGCCCGATCACCTCGTCGAGTTCGCTGGAGACCACCACGACGGCGGTCCCGACGTCCCGCTCATGGATGATCCGGCTGTGGATGAACTCGATCGACCCGACGTCGACGCCGCGGGTCGGCTGGGCGGCGATGAAGAGCTTCAGCGGGCGGGACAACTCCCGCGCCACGATCACCTTCTGCTGGTTGCCGCCGGAGAGGGTGCCCACCGGCGCGTCGGCCGATGAGGTACGGACGTCGAACTGCTCGATCCGCTCCTTGGCCGAGGACGTGATGGCGTCCGGCTTCAGCGCGAGCCCGGCACCGAACGGCGGCCGGTCGTAGATGTCCAGCACCAGGTTCTCCGCGACGCTGAACTCCTTGACCAGGCCGTCCACGCTGCGGTCCTCGGGCACGTAGCCGACGCCCGCGCGGAGCACCTTCTTGGTCTTCCAGCCGTCGATCCGGTCGCCAGCCAGGCTGACCGTGCCGGCGAGCACCGGCCGCAGACCCATGATCGCCTCGATCAGCTCGGTCTGACCGTTGCCCTGTACGCCCGCCACGCCGAGCACCTCACCGGCGCGCACGGTCAGGTCCACCCCGTCGACGGCGCGGATCTGCCGGTCGTCGTCGACGACCAGCCCGGCCACCTCCAGCACCGGGTCGCCCGGCGTGGCCGGGGACTTGTCCACGGTGAGCCGGACGTTGCGCCCGACCATCAGCGCGGCCAGCTCGTCCCGGCTGGCCTCCGGCGAGGCGGTGCCGACGGTCTTCCCGCGTCGGATCACCGTGATCCGGTCGGCGATGGCCTTGACCTCGCCGAGCTTGTGGGTGATGAAGACGATCGACTTGCCGGCGGCCTTGAGCGACCGCATGACGGTCAGCAGTTCCTCGGTCTCCTGCGGGGTGAGCACGGCGGTCGGCTCGTCCAGGATGAGCAGGTCGACGTCGCGCGTGAGCGCCTTGACGATCTCGACGCGCTGTTGGATGCCGACCGGCAGGTCCTCGATCACCGCGTCCGGGTCGACCCGCAGGTTGTAGCGCTCGGACACCTCGGCGACCTCGCGCCGGGCCCGCCGCCGGTCCAGGAATCCGGCGATGCCGCCCCTGGTCTGCTCGGCGCCGAGCATGATGTTCTCGGCCACGGTGAAGACCGGCACCAGCATGAAGTGCTGGTGCACCATGCCGATCCCGGCACCGATCGCGTCGGACGGGCCCTTCAGCTTCAGCGGCTTGCCGTCGACCAGGATCTCGCCCTCGTCGGGCTGGTAGAGCCCGTAGAGCACGTTCATCAGGGTCGACTTGCCCGCGCCGTTCTCGCCGAGCAGGGCGTGGATCTCTCCAGGCTCGACCGTCAGATCGATGTGGTCGTTGGCGACCAGATCACCGAATCGTTTGGTGATGCCGCGCAGTTCGAGTCTCAGCGCAACCTCCTGGAGTGCGAGCGATGGTGCAGCGTAGCTGCCGGCGACCGGGCCGGACCGGCCGGTCGCCGTGGCGCGCGATCGGCCGCTCCGGCCCCACGGGGGTCACCCGCGGCGCCGGAGCGGCCGGATCGGTCGTACCTGTTCCCCGCCGGCCCTCCGATGATCTCACCGGAGGAGCTGGCCGGTCGTCACTTGGTCGGCTGAGCCTTCGAGGTGACGGTGATGGTGCCCGCGGCGATGTCCGCCTTGATCTTGTCGACCTCTGCCTTCAGCTCGGCCGGGACCTTGCTGTCGAAGTCGTGGAACGGGGCGATCGAGACACCGGTGTTGGCCAGGGTGCCGACGAAGCCCGGCTTGGCCTCCAGCTTCTCGCCACCGGCGGCCTTCAGCACGGCCTCCTTGACGGCCTCCGGGATGTTCTTGACGACCGTCGTGATGATCGCCGAGCAGTCCGGGGTGCTCTCGCAGCCGTCGACATCCACCCAGATGGTGCTGTACTTGCCACCCGACGCCTTGGCGGCGGCGGTGGTGCCGAGGCCGGAGCCGCCGGCGACCGGCATGATGATGTCCGCGCCCTGGGCGACCAGCGCGTCGGAGACCTTCTTGCCCTCGTCCTGCTTGGCGAAGTCGTTGGTGAAGGAGCCCTTCTGGGTCTCCTTGTTCCAACCCAGCGCCTGGACGTTCTTGCCCTTGGTGGTGTTGTAGTACGCCACGCCGTCGACGAAGCCGTCCATGAAGATGGTCACCGGCGGGATCGGCAGACCACCGTAGGTGCCCACCTTGCCGCTCTTGCTCATCCCGGCGGCCAGGTAGCCGGCCTGGAACGCGGCCTGGGCGGTGTCGAACTGCATCGGGTAGACGTTGGCGTCACCCGGGTTGGCGTCGACGATGCCGAACTGCTGGTTCGGGTTCGCCTTGGCGATCTTCGAGGTGGCGTTGGCCATCAGGCCACCGACCGCCAGGATGAAGTCGCACTTCTGGTTGACGAACTGGGTCAGGTTCGGCTCGTAGTCGGCCTCGGCCTTCGACGCCACGAACTTGATGTCGATGTTGCTGTTGGCGGCCTTGGCCTCCTGCAGGCCCTTCCAGGCCGAGGTGTTGAACGACTTGTCGTCGATGCCACCGACGTCGGTCACCATGCAGGCGCTGTACTTCTTGGCGCCACTGCCGGCGTTGTTGTCATCATCGGGGGCCTCGCCACACGCGGCGGCGGTGAGCAGAAGCCCACCCACCGCGAAGATCGAGGCGATCCGCATCCCACGCACCGAGCGCAAGACGTCTCCTTCCCATTGCACACCGCGCCTAGTGCGGTGGCAGCCCATCAGCCGACCTGCGGGTGTGCCGCCGGCTGTCCCACGTTACGGACGGGAGCGTACGCCCGCGCCCACCCACCGGCCGACAATCGTGCACGACTGTTGAACGCCTGTTACCCGGGTGTAACCCTTGCGTGGGGCAAGTCACTCTTCGTGCTGGTAACCGCGCATGGAGGCGTCCCGAACGTCCGGTTCGCGGGGGCCATCCCCTCCCCGGACGTTACCGCCAAAAGACCGCCACCGCCGCGTTGACCAGGGTCAGACCGACGATCGCGAGGAAGTGCCCGCGGTTGACCACGTCCCGCTTCCGGGAGAAGAAGACCATGACGAAGATCAGCAGCGCGATCACCAACTTCGTCACAAGCTTCGCCGGTGCCGGCTCGTCGTCACCGCCGCCGCGCAGCGGCGCGGCGAGCCCGAGGCCGGTCAGCAACTGGATCACGGCCCCCCAGAGCATGGCGGGGTTGATCCGCAGCCTGCCGCTGGCGTACTGGGCGATCGAGCCGCCGAGCAGCAGGGCGAAGCCGATCAGATGGACATAGAGGAGGATCAGTCGCAGTGCTTCCACGCCGCTCATCCTCCCCTATCAACGACGGTTTGTAGTAGGGGGTCCGGTGGTCGGCGCGTCACCACCGCTCAGCCCCACCGCCAGACCTGGAAGGTGGGGCCGTGACCGGGCAGGGTCACCGCCCCGTCCGGGCCGGGCCGCAGCGCGGGCGCTGCGCCGTACACGTTCTCGGCGGCCGGCAACCCGGCCAACCGGACCGGCACACCGGCTGCCCGCCGGGCCAGCACCAGCACCGCGCCGGTCGGCGCCTCGCGAAGGAAGACCAGCGTGTCCGGGTCGTCGTGCAGCCGGCGCAGACCGCCGTGGCGCAACGCCGGCTCACCGCGGCGCAGCGCGATCAGCGCCCGGTACGCGGCGAACGTGCCGGTGTCCCAGGCGTCCGGCCGGTGCCACGGCATCGGGGTACGCGAGGATTCGCCGTTGGTGCCGGTCAGGCCCAGCTCGTCCCCGGCAAAGATCATCGGGGTGCCCGGCATCGTGGCGAGCAGACCGGCGGCCACCTCCTGCCGGGCCGCGTCACCGACCACCGTCCGGATCCGCGCCGAGTCGTGCGAGCCGAGCAGCTGCCAGGAGTGCACGTACGAGCGCCAGGAGATCAGTGAACGGTAGGTGTCCATGGTCGCCAGCACCGTGCCCGCGTCGCGGCGGGGCACCCCGCCCGGCGTACCCAGGAAGTTCGGCACCGGCTGGTCGCCGTGCCGCAGCCAGGACCAGACGGGGTCGGTGAAGCCGACGTAGTTCATGGTGCCGTGCCAGCCGTCACGGTCCAGGTCGCCGGTGTGGTCGTGGCCGTGCTCGGCCATCAGCAGGCCGTCCGAGCGCTCGTCGACGACCACCGAACGCAGCAGCGCCGCCACCTCGTGGGTGTACGCGTCGGCGCCCCGCCGGCCGGTCATGTTCGCCACGTCGACCCGCCACCCGTCCAGCCCGTACGGCGGGCGCAGCCAGCGGCGCAGTGCCGCGTCCGGCACGGTGGCGAAGCGGCGACGCAGCTCGGCGCTGCCCCAGTTCAGCTTCGGCAGGGACTTGACGCCGTTCCAGGACTCGTAGTCCCCGGCCTCGTCGAAGTAGTACAGCTCCCGCTCGGCGGCGTGCACGTCCGAGGACGCGGCGCTGAACCAGTCGTGACCGTCCCCGGTGTGGTTGCTGGTGATGTCGCCGAGCAGCCGCCAGCCCCGGGCGCGTACCGCGTCGGCGAGCCGGGCCAGCGCGGCGTCCCCGCCGAGCAGCGGATCGACCCGGTCGAAGCTGGCGGCGTCGTAGCGGTGGTTGGACCGGGCTGGGAAGATCGGGGTCAGGTAGACCGTGTTCACGCCGAGCCGGTCCAGATGGTCCAACCGCTCGGTGATCCCGTCCAGGTCACCGCCGTAGAACTGGTGCGGGGTCTCCGGGCCCCGCCCGATCACCGGGGTGTCCCAGTCGCACGGGATCGCCCAGTCCGGCAGCGGTCGGGCGTCGGCGCCCGCGGATCGGGCGAACCGGTCCGGGAAGATCTGGTAGATGACGGCGTCCCGTGCCCAGGCTGGCGGCGCGGCGTACGTGACCAGCTTGAAGTCACCATGGTCGGGCACGTCGTGGTCGACCACGCCGGCCGCGGTCAACCAGGTGGGGCCACGCCGACCGGAGAGCAGGAAACGGTAGTTGCTCACCGGGTTGCGGGCCTCGACCTCGGCCCGCCACCAGACGGTGTCGCCCTCGACGCGGTCCACGGTGGCCTCCCGGAAGCGGGGCTCACCGTCACCGGTGGTGCGGACGTGCACCTGCCCGACGTCCGCGCCGACCGGCACCCGGACGAAGACGTCGACCGTCTCCCCCAGCACCGGCTCCTGCTGCGGGACGTAGCGGGCGGATCCGTCGTGGTGCGGCTGCCGCATGCTCATCCCTTGACCGCTCCGGCGGTCAGGCCGGACACGATGTAGCGCTGCAGGAGTTGGAAGACCAGCACGGTCGGGATCGCGGTGAGCAGGGTGCCGGCCGCGAAGATGCCGAAGTTGTTGTTGCGCTCGTTGCCCTGCAACATGCCGTACATGCCGACCGCGAGGGTCTTGGAGTCGGTGCTGGTGAGGAACACGTTGGCCATCAGGAACTCGTTGATGGTGCCGATGAACGCCAGCAGACCGGTCACCGCCAGGATCGGCGCCACCAACGGCAGCATGATCCGGAAGAAGACCTGGGCGTGCGAGGCCCCGTCCATGGTCGCCGACTCGTCCAGCTCCCGGGGCAGGGTGTCGAAGAAGCCCTTCATCAGCCAGGTGTTCACGCCGAGCGCGCCACCCATGTAGAGCAGCAGCAGGCCCCACGGGGTGTTGAAGCCGATCGACGGCCACAGGTCGGTGATCGTGCCGAAGATCAGGTAGATCGCCACGATCGCCAGGAACTGCGGGAACATCTGGATCAGCAGCAGCGAGAGCAGACCCACCCGCCGGCCGCGGAACCGCATCCGCGAGAAGGCGTACGCGGCCAGCGCGGACAGGAACACCGACGCGAACGAGGCCACCCCGGCGATCAGCAGCGAGTTGAGGAACCACCGCTCGAAGGCGGTCCGCTCGAACAGCCCGCTGAAGTTGCCGAGCGACACCCCGCCGGTCGGCACCAGCTCGGTGGTGGAGAGCGTGCCGAGCGGGTTGAGTGCGGCGGAGAGCACGAACACGATCGGGAAAAGGCTGAACAGCACGCCGAGCACGGCGACCAGGTGCCGCCAGCCGACCTGCGCGAACCAGCGGTTGCGCCGCCGGCCGGTGACGTTACGGTTGACTGCGGGCCTGTCGCCGGTACGCGCGGCCCCGCTCAGGGTGGTCACGAATACACCTCCTCCTGCTTGCGGGTCCGCCGGAAGCCGACCGTCGAAACCACGGCGACGATGGCGAAGATGAACAGCGAGATCGCTGCGGCGAAACCGAACTCCGCGCCCTGCCCGCCGAAGGCGAGCCGGTAGGTGTACGTGATCAGCAGGTCGGTGGCGCCGTTGGTCGGGTTGTCGGCCGGGAAGGGCGCACCCTCGGTGGTCAGGTAGATCGCGTTGAAGTTGTTGAAGTTGTACGCGAACGACGAGATCAGCAGCGGCGACAGCGCGACCAGCAGCAGTGGCAGGGTGACCGCGCGGAAGGACTGCCAGGGCGATGCCCCGTCGACCGAGGTGGCCTCGGTCAGCTCGCGCGGGATGGCCTGCAGCGCGCCGGTGGCCACCAGGAACATGTACGGGTAGCCGATCCAGAGCTGCACCAGGATCACCGCGAAACGGGCCGTCCACGGCTGACCGAACCAGTCCACGTCCAGCCCGAACAGGTTGTTGATCAGCCCGAAGTCGGCGTTGAACATGTCCCGCCAGGCCAGCAGCATCGCGAACGACGGCATGGCGTACGGCAGGACCAGCAGCACCCGGTAAAGGTTCGTGCCGCGCATCCGGGGCGAGTGCAGCACGAGCGCGATGAGCATGCCGAGCAGGAACGTGCCGCCGGTGGAGCCGATGGCGAAGGCGAAGTTCCAGATCAGGGTGCCGAGGAACGGGCCGGAGATGTTCTCGTCGGTGAGCACCCGGGTGAAGTTGCGCAGCCCGACGTTGATCTTCCAGCCCTGGGTCAGATGCTCGCCGTCGGCGGCGACGAAGGCGCCCACCTCCTCGTCGGCGGTCCAGGTCTGCCCGGTCGCGGTGTCCCGGACGCAGTCGCAGCCGGCCTCGTACGCCCGCACCGCCTTGCCCTCGTACGCGCGGGACAGGCCGCTGGATCGCAGTGCGCCGCCGGCGGTCGGGACCACCAGGTCGGTGATCTCCTTGCTGCGGGCGCTGGCCTGGCCGAAGTTCAGCACGGTGTAGCCGTCGGCGGCGGTGACCTTGCCGCCGGTGGCGACGGCGACGTCGTCGGCGTCGAGCCGGCGCAGCCCACCCGTGTCGCCGGCGGAGACCGTTCCGGTGGCGGGGTCGGTGACCAGGAAGACGAGCGGGCCGGTGGCCGGGTCGCCCTTGGTGGCGACCGACAGGGCGTACTCCGTGGAGCCGGGCACCTGGGTGACCGAGGAGGTCTGGATCGCGACGATCGCCTCGTCCTTGCTGCCCCGGTGCCCGTCACCGAAGTTGGTGAAGGCGGTGCTGGCCGTGTAGAGCACCGGGAAGACCTGGAAGGCGATCAGGAACAGGGTGCCCGGGACCAGGTACTTGGCCGGGATGTGCCGGCGGGTGAGGTACAGGTAGAACAGGCCGGCGGTGGTCGCCGCCAACAGGGCCAGGCCGGCCCACTTCTCGCCGTCGATGAGCGGGAAGGCCGCCCAGACCGCGATTCCGGCGGTCAGGCCGAGCAGGAGCACCTTGCCGACGAGGCCGGACAGGGTGATCGGCGCGTGGTGCGCGGCGCGGGAGCGCGGGGGCCGGGAGTCGACAGGCCCCCGGCCCGGGGTCTGCGTGGCAGACCCCGGGCCGGACAGCGGCGTACTCATTACTTGATCTGGCCGGAGATGGTCTTGCCGGCGGCGGTGATGGTGCTGGTCGGGTCGGCCCCACCGATGACGGCGGCCTCGGCCTTGCCGAACGGGTCCCAGATGGCGGCCATCGCCGGGATCGCCGGGAGCACCTGGCCGTTCCTGCCGGCCTCCTGGAACTTGGCCAGGTCCGGGTCGCTGCCCTTGACCTGGTCGAGGGCGGCGGTCAGCGCCGGCGGCCGGGGCTCGGCGTTGTACAGCGCGACGGCCAGCTCGGGAGTGGTCGTGTAGTTGGCGACGAACTCCTGCGCCAGCGCCTTGTTCTTGCCCTTGGCGGCGACGTAGAACGCCTGGACACCCACGAACGGCTGGGCCTCCTTGCCGCCGGCGAAGCCGGGGATGGCGGAGATGTCGTACTTGATGTTGGCCTTCTTGACGTCGGCGACCGCCCACGGGCCGGAGACCAGGTACGCGCACTTCTTGCCGGTGAAGGTGGCGATCGAGTTGGTGTCCGCGATGGAGCGCTTGAGCACACCCTCGCCCTTCTCGCCGAGCGCGCCGATCTTCTTGAACGCCTCGATCGACGCGGGCTTGCCCACACCGAGGTCCTTCGGGTCGTAGTCACCGTTCGCGGCGGTGCCGAAGAGGTAGCCGCCGGCCGAGGTGTAGAGGGGGTAGATGTGGTACGCGTCGCCGTTCTGGCCGACCTGGAGGCAGAGCGTCTCGGTGGCCTTCTTCTCCGCCTTGAGCTTCTTGCCGCTGGCGACCAGGTCCTCGATGGTCTTCGGCGCCTCGGGGGCCAGCTCGGTGTTGCGGATCAGCGCCAGGTTCTCCTGCGCGTACGGGACGCCGAAGAGCTGGCCGTTGAAGGTGACCGCCTTGATGGCGGTCTCGTTGAACGCGCTCTTCTGCGCGGCGGCGAGCTGCACCGGCTCGATGGCGCCGTTCTGCACCAGGTTGCCGATCCAGTCGTGCGCGCCGACCACCACGTCCGGGCCGCTGCCCTGCTGCGAGGCGGTGACGAAGTTGGTCTGCAGGTCCTTACTGACGGCCTGGACCTCCACGGTGACGCCGTTCTCGGTGCCGAACTTCTCCGCGAACGGCTTCAGGGCGGCGGTCCGCTTGTCGTCCGCCCAGATCACCAATTTGCCGCCGGCGGCCTTGGGGGACTCCTTCGCGGCCGGCTTGTCGCTGTCGCCGCCACAGCCGGAGGCGGCGAGCGCCAGGGCGAAGAGGGCGACCACACCCGCGGTACGGATGCGCATCGGTACTCCTGTCGTCATGGCGGGTCCGCCGGGGGAAGGGCGGCCCGCCAGTGGGAACCTCTGGAAGTTCTTGCCATCCGGCGCATAGAACTGCGCCGCTGCTCTCGTATGTTGCGGGGACGTTAGCAAGACGTTGCAGATAATGGAAGGGCTTGCAGAGAGCCCCGCAAGAACTTGCCGGTGGGCTAAAGTGCCGCCATGCGCGCTCGACTGTCCGACATCGCCCAGCAGGCCGAAGTCAGCGAGGCCACGGTGTCGCGGGTGCTCAACGACCGCCCCGGCGTGGCCCCGGAGACCCGGCAGGCCGTCCTCACCGCCCTCGACGTGCTCGGTTACGAGCGCCCGGCCCGGCTGCGCAAGCGCAGCGCCGGACTGGTCGGCCTGGTGGTGCCGGAGCTGGACAACCCGATCTTCCCCGCCTTCGCCCAGGTCATCGAGTCGACCCTGGCGCAGAGTGGGTTCACACCGGTGCTCTGCACGCAGACCGCCGGCGGCGTCACCGAGGACGAGTACGTGGAGATGCTGCTGGACCGGCAGGTCTCCGGCATCGTCTTCGTGTCCGGCCTGCACGCCGACACCGCCGCCAACCACGACCGCTACCGGGCGCTGATCGCCCGGCCGCTGCCGGTCGTGATGATCAACGGGTACGTGCCGGGCATCGGCGCGCCCTTCGTCTCCTGCGACGACCGGGAGGCCGCCGAGCTGGCCGTGGCCCACCTCGTCGCACTCGGACACCGGCGGATCGGCCTGATCACCGGCCCGGACCGGTTCGTCCCGGTGCAGCGCAAGGTGGCCGGCTGGCGTGCCGCGATGACCCGGTTGGCCGGCGTCGCCGAGGCCGATCTCGGCCCGCTCGCCGAGCTGTCGCTGTTTGGTGTGGAGGGTGGCGAGGCGGCGGCCGGCCGGCTGCTGGACCGGGGCGTGACCGGCGTGGTCTGCGGCTCGGACCTGATGGCGCTCGGCGCGGTCCGGGCGGCACGCCAACGGGGCCTGACCGTTCCGGGCGATCTCTCCGTCGTCGGGTACGACGACTCGCCGTTGATGGCCTTCACCGACCCGCCGCTGACCACCATGCGCCAACCGGTGATCGCGATGGCGGTGGCCGCGGTCCGGGCCCTGGTGGACGAGATCAACGGGCACGGCGCACCGCACTCCGAGTACCTGTTCCGCCCGGAGCTGGTGGTGCGCGGCTCGACCGCGGTCGCCCCGGCCGACGCCCGCCACGGCGCGGGCGGGTCGAACCGGCGCCGGGGCGGCTCGTCGGCGCTCGCCGTCTCGGCCTGACCGCCGGCCCGCCCGTCTGGTGGGACACCAGGGGCCGAACTGCGGCCGCATCGAGCCGCCATTCCTTGCGCAAGAACTGCTTGACTCTTGCAGCGCTTGGCCGGCATATTGCTGAGACACCCGCGCGGGCAGCCGGCCGCACCGCAACGGGTGCCACCGCGCCGGCCCGACACAGACGGGGAACGCCAACCGATGACCGCCAGCACCACCACCCCGCACCGCACCGCCGACGACGACTGGTGGCGCGCCGCGGTCGTCTACCAGGTGTACGTCCGCAGCTTCGCCGACAGCGACGGCGACGGTGTCGGTGACCTCCAGGGCATCCGGCAACGCCTGCCGTACCTGCACGACCTCGGGGTGGACGCGCTCTGGCTGACCCCCTTCTACACGTCCCCGATGGTCGACGGCGGCTACGACGTCGCCGACTACCGCGACGTGGACCCGATGTTCGGCACCCTCGCCGACTTCGACGCGATGATCACCGACGCGCACGCCCTCGGCCTGCGGATCATCGTCGACCTGGTGCCCAACCACACGTCCAGCGCGCACCGCTGGTTCGTCGACGCCCTCGCCGCCGGCCCCGGCTCACCGGAGCGGGCCCGCTACCTCTTCGCCGATGGCAGGGGCGCGCACGGTGAGCTGCCGCCGAACGACTGGGAGAGCATCTTCGGCGGGCCGGCCTGGACCCGCGTCGCCGACGGCCAGTGGTACCTGCACCTGTTCGACCCGGCCCAGCCGGACCTGAACTGGCGCCACCCGGAGGTCCGCGCCGAGTTCGAGGACGTGCTGCGGTTCTGGCTGGACCGGGGCGTGGACGGTTTCCGGATCGACGTGGCCCACGGCATGATCAAGGCCGAAGGGCTGCCGGACGTCGGCTTCGGCATCCTGACCACCGGCCAGCGCCAGGTCGAACTGCTCGGCAGGGGCCGGCTGCCCTACTTCGACCAGGACGAGGTGCACGAGATCTACCGCGCCTGGCGACCCATCCTGGACAGCTACCCCGGCGGCCGGATGGCGGTCGCCGAGGCGTGGGCCGAGACCCCGCAACGGCTCGCCCGCTACATCGGCCCGGACGAACTGCACCAGGCGTTCAGCTTCGACTTCCTCGACGCCACCTGGTCGGCCGACTCGTTCCGCAAGGTGATCGACACCGCGCTGGCCGAGGCGGCGGTGGTCGGCGCACCGACCACCTGGGTGCTGTCCAACCACGACAAACAGCGCCACGTCACCCGCTACGGCGACGGCCCCGAAGGGCTACGTCGGGCCCGCGCGGCCAGCCTGCTGATGCTCGCCCTGCCCGGTTGCGCGTACCTCTACCAGGGCGAGGAACTGGGCCTGCCCGAGGTGCTCGACCTCCCCGACGAGCTGCGCCAGGACCCCGCGTTCCTGCGCACCGGCGAGAGCCGCGACGGCTGCCGGGTGCCGATCCCGTGGACCGGTGAGCTGGCGCCGTACGGCTTCGGGCCGGCCGGCAGCAAGTTGAGCTGGCTGCCCGCACCCTCCACCTGGCAGGCCCTGTCCGTCGCCACGCAGACCGGCGTGCCCGGCTCGACGCTGGAGCTGTACCGGGCCGCGCTGCGCATCCGTCACGACCACCCGGCGCTGGCCGCCGACGCCGGCGGGATCACCTAACTGGAGACCGGGCCGGGCGTGCTCGCCTTCTCCCGCGCCGCCGGCGACACCGTGCTGACCTGCGTGGTCAACCTGAGCGGGGCGCCGGTCCTGATCGACGGGTACGGCCAGCCGGTCGTCGCCAGCGCGGCGCTGACCGGGGAGGGCTCCGGCCATCTGCTGCCGGTTGACGCGGCCGTCTGGTTGGAACGCCGCTGAGCGGGTAACCCGTTCTCGACCTGGTCGTCCGTCGTGCCCCGCGCCAACGGGCGACTGGGCTACCGGCCCCTTGTGGTGGGGGGTGAGGTGGTGCCGGCGCCACGCGGAGTCCGCTCCGCGCGGCGCCGGTGTCCGTCTGCGCGGCGCTGGGTGCCGACCAGCGTCACTTCGCCGTGAGCAGCGCCGCGATCCGGGTGAAGCCGGCGCGGACCTCGGCCTCGTTCGGCGGCTCGGCGGGCTCGCCGTGGCCCGCCTCGTCGGCAGCGGCGTCCAACTCCTCGTCGATCACGTCCTCGAAGTCGCCGTACAGGTCGGCTCCCTCGACCTGACGCGCCTCGTCCTCGGCGGCGACCTGCGCGGCGGCGATCTCGCTGCGGATCTCGTCGGCCGACAGCGCCGGCAGCAGCGGCTCCACCACGGCCATCAGCTGCTCATCGGCCACCACCGCCTCGGCCAGCGCCAACGCGTGCGGTCGCTCGTACGGTCCGCAGACCACGGGCTCCCACTCGTCGAGGTCACCGAGCGGACCGAAAGTGATGATCCACGGCAGGCCGAGCATCGGCGAGTCGGCCGGCAGGTCCAGTGTCATGAGTGCGCCCACCGGCTCATCATGGTCCGCAAACGCGAGTGTCGGACGCGGTTCGCGGCAGTACCGCCCGTCCGGCGGGGGTTCTCGGGCCGGTCAGCCGGGACGGGTCGCGTCCAGGGCGGCACGGACCAGGGCGAGCGCGGTGGCGGGCGGTACGCCCAGCCGGGCCGCCTCCGCCGCGTAGCCGGCCGCCGACCGGTGCAGCCGGTCGACCGCGTCGTCCCGGCCGGGCGCGACGAAGGTCCCGTTGCGCCCCCGGGTCTCCAGCAGGCCGGCCGTCTCCAACTCCCGGTACGCCCGCGCCACCGTGTTCGCGGCCAGCCGCAGGTCGGCGGCGAGCTGCCGGACGGTGGGCAGGCGGCTGCCCACCGGCAACCGGCCGTCGCCGATCAGCCCGGCGAGCTGCACCCGCACCTGCTCGTACGGGGGCACCGACGAGTCCGGGTCGACCGTGATCAGCACCTGCGCACCTTCCGCCATCAGCCCGCACCGCCCGGTGCCCCGGGGTCGGTGTCCTCGTCGAGATCCACCGGCGGGGCACCTTCCGCCAGGTCCACCACCCGCCCCTTCGTGCTGGTCGCGAGCAGCGCCGCCCCGAACAGCACCAACTGGTTGAGCAGGTAGAGGTAGAGCAGCAGACCGACCGCGCCGGCCACCACCGTGTACGCCGGGTTCCGCTCGGTGCGTACCACGTAGTACCGCCCGACCGTGTTGAGCAGCGTGATGCCGACGGCGACCAGCAGCACCACCGGGCGCAGCCGGGACCGGCTCATCCGCAGCCGGGGCACCGCGAGCAGCAGCGCGGTGGCGAGGACCGCGTTGACCAGCACGCTGAGCACGGCGCTGATCGTGGTCAGGCCGACCGACCCGGTGCTGCGCAGCAGGAAACGCAGCAACGACTCCAACGCGTCCACCGCCGCCACCGAGAGGCCGAGCAGCACGAAGACGCCGATCATCACGCCCAGGTCGACCAGCCGCCGGACCACGAGGTTGCCCGGCTGCTGGTTGAGGGCGTACATGAGCCGCTGCGAGGAGCGGATCGCCTCCACCCAACCGATGCCGGTGAAGACCAGGATGACGAGACCGACCACGCCCACGGTGCCGCTGGAGTTGGCGATCTGCTGCGCGTCCAGGAACGGCAGGTTCTCCTTCAGGAACCCGGCCGCCGCCGTACTGACCTCGTCGTTGTCCTCCAGGATCGCGCCGAAGATGGAGTACGCGACCAGAGCGAGCGCGAAGACCGCGAAGAAGCCGTAGTAGGCGATCGCCGCGGCCAGCCGCCCGGCGAGCACCTCGGCGTAGAGCGCTCCGGCGCGCCACACGTGGTCGAAGAGGCCGGATCGGCCGCGCGCGGCACTCACCCAGCGGTCGATGCCCGCCTCGATCTGGCCGATCACGTTCACGCGATCATCCTCGCCGATCTCCCACCGCCGTAGTGGCAACCGGCTTCCGATGCTCGCCGACCGGCGCGTCGCCGGCCGGTCAGTCGCCGAGCCGGAAGTCCCGACGCGGCTGCCACCGGGCCTGCCCGCTGTGCGAGAAGAGGGTGAACGCGTCGACCTCGAACATCGCCGAGAAGTCGGCGAGGTCCTCGTACGCCTTGTCCAGAGCCTCCGGCGCGACGTCCTGCGCCACGGTGACGTGCGGATGGTACGGGAAGCGGGTCTCGCGGTGCAGGCCCGGCGCGGCGGCGATGGCCGCCGCCAGCAGTTCGCACTCGCTGATCCCAGCTGCCACCGCGACGAAGACCACCTGCGTCACCGGGCGGAAGGTGCCGGTGCCCCGCAGGTGCAGCGCGAACGGCAGATGCGTGGCGGCGACGCCGGCCAGGTGCTCCTCGACGGCGGGCAGGTTGGCCGTCGGGATCTCGGTCGGCCCGAGCAGCGTCACGTGCGCGGGCACCGCGAGCGGGTCACCGGCCTCGACCCGTCGCCGGGTGAGGTGGCCACCCCACGGCTCCGGGATGTCCACCGCGATGCCGATCTGGATGGTGTCGCCGGCGGGCGGCACCCCGCCACTGCGATCCACGCTCCGCGCCGCCCTCTCGGCCACCGACCCGCCCACCTGTCCCGCGGCGCTATTCGCCGCGCACCGGCGGGAAGAACCCGACCCGCTCGTACGCCGACCGCAGCGTCGGCCCCGCCACCGCCCGGGCCTTCTCGGCGCCGGCGGCGAGCAGCTTGTCCAACTGCGCCGGGTCGTCGAGGTACGTGCGGGTGCGCTCCTGGATCGGTCGGACGAACTCCGCCACCACCTCGGCCAGGTCCTTCTTGAGGTCGCCGTAGCCGCGGCCGGCGTACGCGGCCACCAGCTCGTCGATGCCGCGCCCGCTGAGCGCCGAGTGGATGGTCAGCAGGTTGGACACGCCCGGCTTGGTCTCGGTGTCGAAGACGATCTCCCGGCCGGTGTCGGTCACCGCCGAGCGGATCTTCTTGGCCGAGCGGGCCGGATCGTCCAGGAGGTCGATGATGCCGGCCGGCGAGGACGACGACTTGGACATCTTCGCCGTCGGCTCCTGCAGGTCGGTGATCTTCGCGGTGTCCTTGACGATGTGCGGCGCCGGCACCGTGAACGTCGTGCCGAACAGCGAGTTGAACCGCTGGGCCAGGTCCCGGGAGAGCTCCAGGTGCTGGCGCTGGTCCTCGCCGACGGGCACCGCGTTGGCCTGGTAGAGCAGGATGTCGGCGGCCTGCAGGATCGGGTAGGTGAAGAGCCCGACGCTGGCCCTCTCGTTGCCCTGCTTCTGCGACTTGTCCTTGAACTGCGTCATCCGGCTGGCCTCGCCGAAGCCGGTGATGCAGCCGAGCACCCAGGCCAGCTGCGGGTGCTCGGGCACCTGCGACTGCACGAACAGGGTGCTGCGCTCCGGGTCGAGGCCGACCGCGAAGAGCTGGGCGGCGGCCACCCTGGTCCGCTGGCGCAGCAGCGCCGGGTCGTGCCCCGCGGTGATGGCGTGCAGGTCCACCACGCAGTAGAACGCGTCGTGGGTCTCCTGCAGGGCCACCCAGTGCCGTACCGCGCCGAGGTAGTTGCCGAGGTGGAACGAGTCGGCCGTCGGCTGGATGCCGGAGAAGACGCGGGGACGGGCGGGAACGTCGGACATGGCGATAATTCTGTCAGCAAGCAACCGGGTCCGTCATGACGGGCCGGCGGGTCGGCCGCGGCCCGCCGGTGTGGGCGTGTTGACCTCGTGCGGCTCCCCCGCGTCGACCCGGCGGGTCGGCCCGACCGAGGCCCGACGCCGCTGCCCGGCCAGCGGATCCCGCGGCTGGCCCACCCCGGGCTGGCGCGACGGCACGGCGGCGGGATCGGGCCGCTGCTCCGCGGTCCGTGCGGCGGACACCGCGAGGCGCGCCACCCGTCGTCCGTCCAGCGCCACCACCCGCAACGACCAGCCGGCCGGTGGGTCGGGCTCGTCGACGTCGACCGGCTCACCGGGCACCGACACCTCGTCACCGGTCACCGGCAGCCGCCCCAGCGCGGCCATCACGAACCCGCCGACCGTCTCGTACGGCCCGGCGGGCAGCACCACCCCGGTCCGCTCGGCGAAGTCGGACAGGTTGAGCCGACCGTCCACCACGGTGGGCAGGCCGGCGTGCACCGGGTCCGGAGCGGCGTCGTACTCGTCGTGGATCTCGCCGATCAACTCCTCGATCAGGTCCTCCAGGGTGACGATCCCGGCGGTGCCGCCGTACTCGTCGACCACCACCGCCAGGTGCTGGCCCTCCCGGCGCATCTCGGTCAGCGCGGGCAGCACCCGTTTGCTGCCTGGCAGCCGTTTCACCTCGCGGATCAGTTCGCCGACGGTGACGCACGGGTCGACGTCCGGGCGCAGCAGCACGTCGCGCAGGTGCACGAAACCCACCACGTCGTCGTGGGTGCCGTCGGTGACCGGGTAGCGGGTGTGCGTCTCGGCGCGGACCAGCCGGGCGGCCTCGGCGATGGTCAGCCGGGCGGGCAGGAAGACCACCTCGGTGCGGGGCATCATCACCTTGCGGACGAGGCTGGCGCCGGCCACCAGAACCTCGTCGATGATCCGCCGCTCGTCCGGGTCGAGCACCGTGTTCGCGGCGACCAGGTCCCGCAGTTCGGCTTCGGAGATGCGTTCCCGGCCGGCCGCCGGACCGGCGCCGAGCAGGTCGGTGACGAGGCGGCTGGCCCCGTCGGCGGTGCGGACCAGCACGCGGGCGACGGCCCGGGCGAGCGGGCCGGGGTCGCGGCGGGGCCGCCCCGGCGCGCGTCGCCGGAGCCCGGTACGGGCCGCTTCCCGCATGACAGAGATGGTAGACACCGTTCGCCGCCCGCACCGGGATTCGCGGACGACGGACCGTCATGTGCGGGTCTGTTTAATCATGAGAGATTATGATGGAATAGTGATGGTGGCGTGGTCGGCGAGGGTGCCCGCCGCGGCCGTAGGGTGATCACCGAAGGGCCAGTCCCGGGCGGGGTCGAAACAGGAGGCAACGACGTGAAACTGCTCGTCACCGGGGGCGCCGGCTTCATCGGCAGCGTGGTGACCCGGATGCTGCTCGACGCGGGGCACGAGGTCGTCGTCCTGGACGACCTGCGTACCGGCCACCGTGAGGCACTCGCCCCCGACGCGACCCACGTCGAGGCGTCCATCCACGACGCCGCCCGGATCGTCACCCCCGACGCCGGCTTCGACGGGGTGCTGCACTTCGCCGCCCTGATCGCCGCCGGCGAGTCGATGGTCAAGCCCGAGCTGTACTGGCAGACCAACACCGTCGGCACGCTCGCCCTGATCGACGCGGTCCGGGCCGCCGGGGTGCCCCGGATGGTGTTCTCCTCCACCGCCGCCGTCTACGGCAACCCCACCGAGCTGCCCATCCCGGAGACCGCGGTCAAGGCGCCCACCAACACGTACGGCGCCACCAAACTCGCCGTCGACATGGCGCTCACCTCCGAGGCCATCGCGCACGGGCTGGCCGCCGTCTCGCTGCGCTACTTCAACGTGGCCGGCGCGCACCTCGACGGCGACGTCTCGCTCGGCGAGCGGCACGACCCGGAGACCCACCTGATCCCGATCGCGCTGGAGGTCGCCGCCGGCCGGCGGGAGAAGCTCCAGCTCTTCGGCGACGACTACCCCACCGTGGACGGCACCTGCGTCCGTGACTACATCCACGTCGCCGACCTCGCCCGCGCGCACCTGCTGGCCCTGGACGCCGCCGCCGGCGGTCAGCACCGGATCTACAACCTGGGCAACGGCAACGGCTTCACCAACCGCCAGGTGGTCGATGTGGTCCGCGAGGTCACCGGGCGACCCGTGCCGGTCGAGGTGGCCCCGCGTCGCGAGGGCGACCCCGCCGAACTCGTCGCCTCCTCCGCACTGGCCCGCGACGAGCTGGGCTGGGTGCCCGACAAGCCGACCCTGCACGACATGGTCGGCGACGCCTGGGCCTTCTACCGCGCGCACGTCCTGGAGCAGTCATGACCAACCCCACCGGTGACGTCGCCGAGCGGGCCGCCGAGGGTTTCACCAGCCAGTACGGCGGCGACGCGG
Source organism: Micromonospora sp. WMMD710 (assembly GCF_029626045.1). Classification (NCBI taxonomy): domain Bacteria; kingdom Bacillati; phylum Actinomycetota; class Actinomycetes; order Micromonosporales; family Micromonosporaceae; genus Micromonospora; species Micromonospora sp. WMMD710. The sequence continues at coordinate 4,322,571 of NZ_JARUBD010000001.1, forward strand.
CCGGCCGCTGGGCGGCTCCCGGTCGGGTCAACCTGATCGGCGAGCACACCGACTACAACGACGGGTTCGTGCTGCCCTTCGCGCTGCCACTGCGGACCGTGGTCGCCGCCGACCGGCAGGACGGCGAGCAGTGGACGGTCTGGTCCGAGCTCTCCGGCGAGACGATCACCTTCGGCGCGGACGACGTCGCCGAGCCGGGTCGGGTCACCGGGTGGGGCGCGTACGTGGCCGGAGTGGTCTGGGCGTTGCGCGACGCGGGCCACCCGGCCCCCGGTGCCCGGCTGGCCATCGCCTCCGACGTGCCGCTGGGCGCCGGCCTGTCGTCCTCGGCCGCGCTGGAGTCGGCCGTCCTCGCCGCCCTGCTCGACCTCGGTGGGCTGGACCTGCCCGCCGAACGGCAGCCCCGGCTCGCACAGCGGGCGGAGAACGTCTACGTGGGCGCGCCGACCGGGATCATGGACCAGTCCGCCGCGATCCGCTGCCGCGCCGGGCACGCCCTCTTCCTGGACTGCCGCGACGAGTCGGTCGAGCAGATCCCGTTCGACCTGGACGCCGCCGGGCTGGCCGTGCTGGTCATCGACAGCCGGGCGCCGCACCGGCACGCCGACGGTGAGTACGCCGCCCGTCGCCGATCCTGCGAGGCGGCCGCGAAGGCGCTCGGCGTTCCCGCGCTGCGTGACGTGACCGTCGACCAACTCGACTCCGCGCTGGCCCGACTCGACGACGACGAGACCCGACGTCGGGTGCGGCACGTGGTCACCGAGGACCAGCGTGTGCTGGACACGGTGGCGCTGCTGCGCGCCGGCCGCGTCCAGGACATCGGCCCGCTGCTCACGGCCTCACACGTCTCGATGCGCGACGACTTCGAGATCACCGTCCCGGAGACCGACACGGCGGTCGAGGCGGCGCTGGAGGCCGGTGCGCTCGGCGCCCGGATGACCGGCGGCGGCTTCGGCGGCTGCGTCCTGGCCCTGGTCGGGGTCGACCGCGCCGACACGGTAGCCACCGCCGTGAAAGCGGCGTACGCCGAACGCGCTTTCACCGCCCCCACCACACTCACGGTCCTCCCCTCCCCCGGAACAACCCGCCTCCCGTAACCCCCACCCCCCACCCACCCGCACCCCCCACCCACCGCAAGTTGATCAAGAAGTTTGCGTCAATCCGAGCCCGGATTTTGACGCAAACCTCTTGATCACCGGGGCGGGGGCGGGGGGCTCGGGGCGGGGGCGCGGGGCGGGGCGGGCTCGTACATGGAAGTAGTGGCCTCGGCCGTTTGCCGAGGCCACTACTTCGTGGATCGAGCGCGATCTTGGGGCAGCAGGCGGCGCGGCCGAGGCGGCACGGACTGGCACAGCCGACGGCCGCACGAGCGCGCGGCCCAGGCGGGGCGGACTGGCACAACCGAGGGCCGCACGAGCGCACAGCCGAGGGCGGCACGGACTGGCACGGCCGGAGGCCGCCCGGGTGGGTGCCGGCTTGGGGTCAGCTGGCTTCGACGATCATGGCGGCGCCTACCGTGCGGTTGGTGGTCTCGTCGATGATGACGAAGCCGCCGGTGGTGCGGTTACGGCGGTACTCGTCGGCAAGCAGCGGCACCGTGGTCCGCAGCCGCACCCGGCCGATCTCGTTGAGCCGCAGTTCGTCCGCCGACTCGTCACGGTGCAGCGAGTTGATGTCCAGTCGGTAGTGCAGCCCGCGCACGATCGCCCGCGCCGACCGGGTGGTGTGCTTGATCGCGTACCGGCCGCCGACCCGAAGCGGGGCGGTCTCGTCCATCCAGCACACCATCGCCTCGATGTCCTGGGCCACCGCCGGAGCGTTGTTGGGACGGCAGATCAGGTCGCCCCGGGAGATGTCGATCTCGTCGGCCAGTCGTACCGTCACCGACATCGGCGGGAACGCCTCCGCGACCGGCCCCTCGGCGGTCTCCACCGCGGCGATCCGGCTGGTGAAGCCGGACGGCAGCACCATCACCTCGTCGCCCGGCTTGAGCACGCCGGAGGCGACCTGACCGGCGTAACCGCGGTAGTCGGTGACCGTCGTGGACTGCGGTCGGATCACGTACTGCACCGGGAACCGGACGTCGACCAGGTTGCGGTCGCTGGCGATGTGCACCCGCTCCAGGTGGTGCAGCAGCGACGGGCCTTCGTACCAGGGCATGTTCTCCGAGCGGGCGGCGATGTTGTCGCCGCGCAGCGCGGAGATCGGCACCACGGTCAGGTCCGGTACGTCGAGCTTCGCGGCGAACGCGGTGAACTCGTCGGCGATGCGCTCGTAGACCTCCTGCGACCAGTCGACCAGGTCCATCTTGTTGACGCACAGGACCAGGTGCGGCACCCGCAGCAGGGAGCACAGGAACGCGTGCCGGCGGGACTGCTCGACCAGGCCCTTGCGCGCGTCGACCAGGATCAGCGCCAGGTCGGCGGTGGACGCCCCGGTGACCATGTTGCGGGTGTACTGGATGTGCCCGGGGGTGTCGGCGATGATGAACTTGCGCCGGGGCGTGGCGAAGTACCGGTACGCCACGTCGATGGTGATGCCCTGCTCGCGTTCGGCGCGCAGGCCGTCGGTGAGCAGCGCCAGGTTGGTGTACTCGTCGCCACGGGCCGCGCTGACCGCCTCGACCGCGGCCAACTGATCGGTGAAGAGCGACTTGGTGTCGTAGAGAAGCCGGCCGATCAGGGTCGACTTGCCGTCGTCCACGCTGCCGGCGGTCGCGAACCGCAGCAGGTCCATCGGCCGGGCCTCCGGCCCGGCCCCGGTGACAGCCCGGGCCTCCGCATTCGCGGATGCCACGATCTCGGTGCTCATCAGAAGTAGCCCTCCCGCTTGCGGTCCTCCATGGCGGCCTCACTGACCCGGTCGTCACCACGGGTGGCGCCACGCTCGGTGATCCGGGTGGCCGCCACCTCCTCGATGACCTTCTCCACGGTGTCCGCGTCGGAGCGGACCGCCGCGGTGCAGGAGGCGTCGCCGACGGTGCGGTAGCGCACCTGCGCCTTGAACCGCTCCTCACCCGCGCGGGGCCGGAAGAACTCGTTGACCGCGTAGACCATCCCGTCCCGCTCGATCACCTCGCGCTCGTGCGCGTAGTAGATCGACGGCAGCGGGATCCGTTCCCGGGCGATGTAGTGCCACACATCCAACTCGGTCCAGTTGGACAGCGGGAAGACCCGGATCGACTCGCCCGGGTGGTGCCGGCCGTTGTACAGCGACCACAACTCCGGCCGCTGGTTCTTCGGATCCCACTGGCCGAACTCGTCGCGGAAGCTGAACACCCGCTCCTTGGCGCGGGCCTTCTCCTCGTCGCGGCGGGCGCCGCCGAACAGCGCGTCGAAGCGGTGCTTCTCCACCGCGTCCAGCAGCACCGGCGTCTGGATCCGGTTGCGCATCCCGTCGCCGGACTCCCGGACCAGCCCGCTGGCCAGGGCCTCCGGCACGCTCGCCACCACGAGCTGCAGTCCCAGCTCGGCGACCCGCTGGTCGCGGTATTCGAGCACCTCGGGGAAGTTGTGCCCGGTGTCGACGTGCATGACCGGGAAAGGAATGTTGGCCGGGGCGAACGCCTTCTGCGCCAGCCGCAGCATGACGATCGAATCCTTACCGCCGGAGAAGAGCAGCACCGGGCGTTCCATCTCGGCGACCACCTCGCGCATCACGAAGATGCTCTCCGCCTCCAGGGCGTCCAGGTGGGAGACCCGGTAGGCCGCGGGGGTGGTCATGACACCGGCTCGATTCGCTCGCTCATCCGATTTCCAGACCTTTCCGGTCGGGCATGTCAAGAAAGTCCGCTCAGGCTACCCGGAATGTCTCTGCAGCGCTGCAAGCAACCGGGTGGCGAGATCCTTGCGACAGACCAGCAGGTCAGGCAGGCGCGGATCCGCCTCGTTGTATTTCAGCGCAGAACCATCGATCCGGGAAGCGTGCAGTCCGGTGGCCGTCGCCACAGCCACCGGCGCCGCCGAGTCCCACTCGTACTGCCCGCCGGCATGGATGTAGGCGTCCACCTCGCCGGTGATCACCGCGGCGATCTTCGCTCCGGCGGAACCCATCGGCACCAGCTTCGCCCCCACGTCCTCGGCGAGGTCGGTGAGGAACACCGGCGGCCGGCTCCGGCTCGCCGCCAAACGGATCACCCGGGTACCCGCCGTCGCCGCCTCCACCGTCATCGGCGGGTACGCCGGCGGGTAGTCGGTGCCCAGCACCCGGTGCTGCGCCGGCAGCCCGACCGCCCCGGCGACCAGCCCCTGCGGGCTCGGCGCACTGCGCGCCCACAGCGCCACGTGCACGGCCCAGTCCGAGCGGCCCTCCTCGGCGAACTCCCGGGTGCCGTCCAACGGGTCGATGATCCACACCCGGTCCGCGGCCAGTCGGGACACCGCCTCGGTGTTGACCTCCGCCGCCCAGGCCAGCCGCGACCCCTCGTCCTCCTCGGAGAGCACGGCGTCGCCCGGCCGCCACTTCGCCAACTCCGTACGGATCAGGTCGTGCGACACCTTGTCCCCGGCCGACCTGAGCGCGCCGGCGTCGGTGAAACCCAACTCCGCGCGCAGATCGAGCAGCACCTGACCGGCCCGGGCCGCCAACCACCGGGCGAACGCGCCGTCGATCATCGGAGGACTGCCCATCTGCCCGCTCCCGTCACCTCGCCGCGCGCCGTGCCCGCACGCACGCTCCACCGCGGGGCACCTCGCCGGTCGCGGCCCGCCAAGAGGCGCAGACTACCGGCCCACTGCTACGGATCCGGTACGCCCCGCCCGGCTCAGGCGCCGTGGTAGAGGTTCTGGGTCGGCTCCACGCCCTTGACGATCACCGACTCCACCACGTCCGCGGCACGGTCCACCAGGAAATCCAGTTCCTTGCGCTCGGCGGCGCTGAAATCCGACAGCACATAATCCGCCGGGTCCTGCCGCCCCGGTGGCCGGCCGACGCCGAACCGCACCCGGACGTAGTCCTTCGTGCCCAACGACTTCGACATCGACCGCAGGCCGTTGTGCCCGCCCTCGCCACCGCCGCACTTGATCCGCACCTGGCCGAAGCCGATGTCCAACTCGTCATGCACCGCGACCACCTGGGCCGCCGGCACCTTGTAGAACTGCGCCAGCGCCGCCACCGGCCCACCGGACAGGTTCATGTACGTCAGTGGCTTCGCCAGCACCAGCTTCGGTCCGCCGAATCCCAGCCGTCCCTCGGCCACCTCGGCGACCGCCCGCTTGTGCCGGCCGAACCGCGCGCCCACCCGCCCGGCCAGCAGGTCGGCCACCATGAACCCGACGTTGTGCCGATTACCGGCGTACTCCCGGCCCGGGTTGCCCAGGCCGACCACCAGCCACGGCCCCGCCTCGTCCGTCACGACCCGTCCCTTCCGACGTCCGTCCCACCGACTCCCGATACGCCGGCAGGCGCCCCCGAACACTCGGGGACGCCTGCCAGCAGAGTACGAACCGATCAGGCCTCGGTGCGCGCCTCGGTGGTCTCGTCGCCCTCGGCGGCCGGGGCGTCCGCGCCCTCGGAACCCTCGGTGCCCTCGCCGACCTCAGCCTCGGCCTCCTCGGTGGCCGACTCGACCTCGGGCAGCGTCGCCTCAAGCTGCTCGGCGGTCGGCGCGGCGGTCACCGAGGCGACCATCAGCTCCGAGTCGCCCACCAGCTCGACACCGGCCGGCAGCTGCACGTCGGCGGCGGTCACCTGGGAGCCCGCCTCCAGGCCCTCGATCGAGGCCTCGAGGTGGTCGGGCACCTTGGTGGCGTCGGCGGTCACCGAGAGGGTGTCGTGGTCGTGCACGATCAGGGTGTCCCGTGCGGCCTCGCCGGTCAGCTGAACCGGAACCTCGACGGTGACCTTCTCGCCACGCCGGACCAGGAGCAGGTCGACGTGCTCGAAGGTGTCCCGGATCGGGTCACGCTGGATCGCCTTCGGCAGCGCCAGCACCTGGGTGCCGTCGGTGATGTCGATCGCGAAGAGCTGGTTGGCGCCACCCTTGCGGATCGCCGCGGCGAACTCCCGCGACGGCAGCGCGATGTGCTTGGGCTTCTCGCCGTGGCCGTACAGCACGGCGGGCACCTTGCCGGCCCGGCGGGTACGACGGGCACCACCCTTGCCGAACTCGGTGCGGGGCTCGGCGCTGATCTTTACCTCGGACACGGGGAAACTCCTGATGCTTTCGCTGCGGCGGCTTGTCGTCTGGCGGTGCTGGGGCGAGGGGCTCGCTGGGGCTCATGCGTCATGAACGACTGCCCGGAGCACCGCGTCGATGACGGTGCCTCCGTGCGGCGCTCTTCAGCGGCCCGCCGGGCACCCTCGCCGTGGCAACCGCACCAGTCTACCCGAGCTGATTCCAAGGTTTCCGGCAGTCCCCGGTCACGGCTCCGGGCCGGCGCGCCGACGGCGTTCCCGCCAGCACGCCAGCCCCCTTTTCGACCAGTTTGTCAGCCCGGCCCCCCGTCGGCGCGCCGACTGGCGGAAAAGGGGCCCAACCGCGCCCAGCTCAGCTCAGGCCCACGCTCAGCTCAGGCCGCGCTCAGCTCAGGCCGCGCTCAGCTCAGGCCGCCGAAGAGGGTGGTCACCGAGCCGTCGTCGAAGACCTCCCGGATCGCCCGCGCCAACAGCGGCGCGATCGACAGCACGGTCAGCTTGTCCAGCTGCTTCTCCGGGGGCAACGGCAGCGTGTTGGTCACCACGATCTCGCTGATCGAGCTGTTCTTCAGCCGCTCGGTCGCCGGGTCGGACAGCAGCGCGTGGGTGGACGCGACCACGATCTCCGCCGCGCCCGACTCCTTGAGGATGTCCGCAGCCTTGGCGATCGTGCCACCGGTGTCGATCATGTCGTCCACGATCAGACACACCCGGCCCTCCACCTCGCCGACGACCCGGTTCGCCACCACCTGGTTCGGCTTCATCGGGTCGCGGGTCTTGTGGATGAACGCCAGCGGGCAGCCGCCCAACCGGTCGGTCCACCGCTCGGCCACCCGCACCCGCCCCGAATCCGGTGCCACCACCGTCATCGGCCGGCCGGCGTACTTGTGCTCCACGTACTCCGCCAGGATGTCCATGGCGAAGAGGTGATCCACCGGGCCGTCGAAGAAGCCCTGGATCTGCGCGGTGTGCAGGTCGACGGTGAGGATCCGGTTCGCGCCGGCCGTCTTCAGCAGGTCCGCCACGAGCCGGGCCGAGATCGGCTCCCGACCGCGGTGCTTCTTGTCCTGCCGCGCGTACGGGTAGAACGGCAGCACCACGGTGATCCGCTTGGCGGACCCCCGCTTCAGCGCGTCCACCATGATCAGGGTCTCCATGACCCAGGTGTTCACCCCGTGCGTCACGGACTGCACCACGAAGGCGTCCGAACCACGCACCGAGTCCTTGAAGCGTACGAAGATCTCGCCGTTGGCGAACTCGTACGCGTCGGCCGGCGTCGGCGCCACGCCGAGCACCTCGCCGATCTCCTTGGCCAGCTCCGGAAAGCCCCGTCCGGAAAAGAGCATCAGGCTTTTGCGGTTTTCGGCGACGATGCTGCCCATGGGCCCGTCTGCTCCCGTTTGTCGGCGGTACCCGACCCGGTGGTGGTGGGTCGGGGACTAGTCGGTTGCAGTATCTCCCGCGCCGGACGCACCGCCCACCGTCTCGGCCTGCCCGTGCATTGCCTCACTGTCGCTTGCGGTGCCGGCCACCTCCGACGCACCCTTCGCGTCGCCGGCGCGCTGCGCGGCCTCGGCCGCCGCCGTACCGGCCCGCCGCTTCACCACCCAGCCCTCGATGTTGCGCTGGCGCGCCCGTGCGACACCCATCGCGCCCGCCGGCACGTCGTCCACGATCACCGAGCCGGCGGCCGTGTACGCGCCGTCGCCCACCTCGACCGGCGCCACGAACATGTTGTCCGCGCCCGTGCGGGCGTGGCTGCCGATCACCGTGCGGTGCTTGTTGACCCCGTCGTAGTTGACGAAGACCGAGGCCGCGCCGATGTTGGTCTGCTCACCGATCGTCGCGTCGCCGACGTACGTCAGGTGCGGCACCTTCGAGCCGGCACCGATCGCGGAGTTCTTCACCTCGACGAACGTGCCGACCTTCGCCTTGTCGGCGAGCCGCGCGGCTGGCCGCAGGTACGCGTACGGCCCGACGCTGGCGCCCTGGCCGATCTCGGCGCCGACGGCGTGGCTGCGAACCACCGACGCGCCGGGGCCGACGATCGTGTCGACAAGCGTGACGTCCGGCCCGATCAGCGCGCCCGCGCCGACCACCGTGCCGCCGCGCAGCTGGGTGTTCTGGTCCACCACCGCGTCGCGGTCCAGCGCGACCGTCACGTCGATCCAGGTGGTCGCCGGGTCGAGCAGGCTGACACCGGTGCGCATCCATGCCTCGTTGACCCGGTCGCGCAGCAGACGCCGCAGCGATGCGAGCTCCACCCGGTCGTTGCACCCCAACGTCTCGACGTGATCGACGGCCACGTGCACCGCGACCGGCTCGCCGGCCGAGCGGAGCAGGCCGAAGACGTCGGTCAGGTATTCCTCGCCCTGGTCGTTGTCGGTGGAGAGCTTGCCGAGCGCGTCGCGCAGCCGCACCGCGTCGAACGCGTAGATGCCGGCGTTGATCTCCCGGAGCGCGCGCTGCGTGGCGTCGGCGTCGCGCTCCTCGACGATCTGCTCGAGCCGCCCGTCGGCGTCCCGGACGATCCGTCCGAGGCCGGTCGGGTCGGGCACCTCGGCGGCCAGCACGGTGGCCGCCGCGGCGGCCTCCTCGTGCGCGGTCACGAGCGCACCCACCGTCTCCGGGCGCAGCAGCGGCACGTCCCCGTTGATCACCACGACGGTGCCGGCGCCCTCCGGGACGGCCTCCAACGCGATCCGGACGGCGTGCCCGGTGCCGAGCTGCTCGGCCTGGAGGACGGGGGTCGCCTCCGGGGCGACCTCGCCCAGGTGGCTCCGGACCTGGTCGGCGCCGTGCCCCACCACCACGACGGTGCGGTCCGCGGCCAGCGGCGCGGCCGCGCTCAGCACGTGGCCGAGCAGCGTACGACCGAGCAGGGGGTGCAGCACCTTGGGCAGTGTCGACTTCATCCGCTTGCCCTCACCGGCGGCGAGCACGACGACGGTACGAAGGTGGGGCTGGGGCACGATGTGGCTCCCGTCGGGACGGCGGACACTCTCGCGGTCATGCTAACCGCGGGGCCCGGCACGGTTCCCTCTTACCCCCAGTGGGACCCAAAACGGACGTTAGGGGGCAGCTCGGCCGCCAGGGTTCGAACCTGAAATACGGGTACCAAAGACCCGGGTGTTGCCAATTACACCACGGCCGATCAGCGACACAAGCGCGTCGCATCTGGGGATGGGCATCCCGCGCTATACCTTAGCGCCCCATCCGCCGGACGCCATCGCTCATCCCGCCCCGCCGGAAGACGGCGGGGCGCCCGGACGGCGTCCGGGCGGGCCGTCCAGGCCCGACCCCGAACGCCGCAGAGGCGTCGATCAGAGGTTGTACCCGCCGGCGACCTCGATGTTCTGCGCGGTGATCCAGCGCCCCTCCTCGCTGAGCAGCGTGGCGATCACCATGCCGATGTCGTCGGGCTCGCCCACCCGACCGAGGGCGGTCTTCGCGGCGAGGAGCGGGATCACCTCGGGAAACCGCTCAAAGGCGTTGTCGGCAAGGCGCGTCCGGGTGGAGCCGGGGGCAACGGAGTTGACCCTGATGCCGCGGGTGCTGAACTCCTTCGCCATGTACCGGGTCAGCACCATGAGGCCGCCCTTCATCGAGGCGTACGCGGAGTAGCCGGGCTCCAGGCCGGCGGCCAGTGCGGAGTTGCTGCTGGTGTTGACGATCGCGCCGCCGTCGGCCAGCAACGGCAGCAGGGCCTGGGTGAGGAAGAACGGCCCCTTGAGCAGCACCCGCATGAGCCGGTCGAACAGGTCCTCGGAGGTGTCCTCGAAGAGCGCCATCTGCGCGAACCCGGCGTTGTTGACGAGGGAGTCGAACGTGTCCCGCTGCCAGGTGTCGCGCAGTGCCGCGCCGACCGACTCGCGGAAGGCCGGGAAGGTTTCGCTCCGGCCGACGTCCAGCGGTAACGCGACGGCCGTGCCGCCCTCCTTCTCGATGCTCTCCACAGTCTCCAGCGCCCCCGGCTGGTTGTTGCTGTAGGTCAGGATGACTCCGGACCCGCGCTTGGCGAGCTGGATGGCAGCGCTCTGGCCGATGCCCGAGCTGGCGCCGGTGACGATAGCGACCCGCATAACTTCGCCTACCTGTTCATTCGTGGAGCCGTTGCATGCTCCTGGGGAGTTGACTGACCCCAGACAACCAGCTTGAACAGGGGGACTGATAGCTGAATGTTCTCCGCCTCTTGCCTGATCCTCTCTTTGTGGGGAATAGTGTCGGGTGCTTCAATCGACTCGTGCACCTCGACGAACTGCGCGCCCTCCTCGCCCGCCATGCCCGGCCGGACGGCGGCACCGCCATCGACGGCGTGCTGATCTCGAAAGTCGAGCGGTCGAACGCGCCGTCGGCGTCGATGTCCGGCACGGTGCTGGCGGTCATCGCGCAGGGCGCGAAGCGGCTCGCGCTGGGTGACCGCGTCTACGAGTACCGAGCCGGCCAGTACCTCGTCGCGTCGGTCGATCTGCCGGTCACCGGCCACTTCACCGAGGCCAGCCCCGACCGGCCGGCGCTCGGGTTCGGGCTCACGCTCCAGCCGGCCGCCATCGCCGAACTGCTGTTGCAGGCCGCCGGCGACATTCCCCGCAGCGGCAGCGCGTTGCCGGGCATCGCCGTCAGCGACGCCTCGGACGAGTTGCTCGACGCGGTGATCCGGCTGCTGCGACTTCTCGACCGGCCGCGCGACCTCGCGGTGCTCGCGCCCCTCACCATCCGGGAGATCCTCTGGCGACTGATCACCGGCGAACAGGGTGCCATCGTCCGTCAGTTGGGCCTCGCGGACAGCAGCCTCACCCACATCGCCCGGGCGGTCCACTGGATCCGCGACCACTACCGGCAGTCCTTCCGGGTGGAGGATGTGGCCCGACTGTCCGGGATGAGCGTGTCCGCGTTCTACCGCCACTTCCAGGCCGTCACGGCCATGAGCCCGATCCAGTTCCAGAAGCAGATTCGGCTCCAGGAGGCCCGGCTGCTGCTCGCCACCCACCCCAGCGACGTCACCGGTGTCGGTCAGCGGGTCGGCTACGACAGCCCGTCACAATTCAGTAGGGAGTACCGCCGCCAGTTCGGCGCACCGCCGAGCATCGATTCCGCTCAGCTGCGCGGCGCCGGCCGCAGCGCCGCGTCGTCGCTGCCGTGAAGGTCTGCACGCGTTGGCCGGTCCCGCATTTCAAGGCTCTGACCTGCTTGTTTTCCCGAACGGCCGTGGGTTTTCGGAACTTCCTCGTGCGATCTACGGTGCCGTAAGTTACGGTAACGTAGGCGTAGCTTCGTAATCGTTTCCGCCCCCCTCTGCGAGGTGCCATGTCCACCACCCTGCTCGAACCCAACACCGCCGGCCCCGGCCCCAAACCACTCACCGACGGCAGTCAGTCCTCCGGGATCCTGGCCGCGCTGTGGGCCTTCGTGGTGATCCCCTTCGTCGCCCTTCTGGTCGCGGTGCCGTTGGCATGGGGTGGCTGGCTGGGTTGGACCGACGTGATCATCGGACTGGTCTGGTACGTGGTCTCCGGACTCGGCATCACGGTGGGCTTCCACCGCTACTTCACCCACGGATCGTTCAAGGCGAAGCGGTGGCTGCGCGTCACGTTGGCGGTCGCGGGTTCGCTCGCGGTGCAGGGCGAGATCATCCAGTGGGTGGCCGATCACCGTCGGCACCACGCGTTCTCCGACCTGGAGGGTGACCCGCACTCGCCGTGGCGCTTCGGCACCAGCTTCTGGGCGCTGACCCGGGGCCTCTTCCACGCCCACGTGGGCTGGCTGTTCCGTCGGGAGCTGTCCAACCGGGAGCGGTTCGCGCCGGACCTCATCGCCGACCGGGACATCAGCCGGGTGGACCGGCTCTTCCCCGCGCTGGTGGCCGTCTCGCTGCTCGGCCCGGCGCTGATCGGCGGTCTGGTGACCTGGTCGTGGCAGGGCGCGCTGACCGCGTTCTTCTGGGCCGGGCTGGTCCGGATCGGCCTGCTGCACCACGTCACCTGGGCCATCAACTCGGTCTGCCACGTCTACGGCGAGCGCCCCTTCGCGATGCGCCAGGGTGACCGCGCGTCGAACTTCTGGCCGCTGGCGATCCTGTCGTTCGGCGAGAGCTGGCACAACCTGCACCACGCCGACCCGACCAGCGCCCGGCACGGTGTGCTGCGCGGTCAGGTGGACATCTCGGCCCGGGTGATCTGGCTGTTCGAGAAGTTCGGTGCGGCGTCGCAGGTGCGCTGGCCGAAGCCGGAACGGCTCGCCGCAAAGCTCGTGAAGCCGGTCGCACCCCGGTAAAACCGGGCGGTGCACCGGGAGGCCGCCTGGCAGGATGGCCGGATGACCGAGCGACGCGGGGGGACCGGACGGCTCGGCGGACGGGGAGCCGGGCCCGATCCGGGTACGGTCGGACGGCGCGGCCGGGCGGTCGGACCGCTCGCCAGTGAGGCGACGACGTGAACGGGCACGACGGAGGCACCATTCCACGGCAGGGCGTCACCGAGCGCCAGCGAGGCGGCGGCATGCCCGAGGTCAGCGACGGTGCCGGCGGTCGGCGTACGCCCCCGGCCCCGGCACCCAAACCGAAGCCCACCTCGCGGGTCCGCATGTCGGCGGCCCAGCGGCGGGAGCAGTTGATCGCGATCGGCCGGCAGCTCTTCGCCGAGCGTGGTTTCGACGCCACCTCGATCGAGGAGGTGGCGGCCCGCGCCAAGGTCTCCAAGCCGGTGGTGTACGAGCACTTCGGCGGCAAGGAGGGGCTCTACGCGGTGGTGGTGGACCGGGAGGTCCGGGCTCTGCTGGACCGGATCACCACGGCGTTGACGGCCGGGCATCCTCGGGAGTTGCTGGAGCAGGCGGCTCTGGCCCTGCTGGGTTACATCGAGGAGGAGACCAGCGGGTTCCGGGTGCTGGTCCGCGAGTCGCCGCTGATGTCGGGCACGGCCAACTTCAGCAGCGTGATGAACGACGTGGCGCACCAGGTCGAGCACATCCTCGGCGCCGAGTTCAAGAGCCGCGGGTACGACCCGAAGCTCGCCGAGCTGTACTCGCAGGCGCTGGTGGGCATGGTCGCGCTGACCGGCCGCTGGTGGCTGGAGGTGCGCAAGCCGCGTAAGGAGACGGTCGCGGCGCACCTGGTCAACCTGGCCTGGAACGGGTTGTCGCACCTGGAGGCGAAGCCGACGTTGATCACCAGCCGTCGCCGCTGACCCCCGGTCAGCGGCGGTGCACGTCGGCCACCGGGTGTTTGCGGTGCTCCAGTTCCGCCTCGGCGTGCTCCGGAGGACCCACCTTGTCGTAGAGACCGGTGCCGAGCAGGATCAGCCCGAACAGCATCGACACGATCACTGTCGACATCGAGAAGTTGAGCACGTTCGCGCCGGTCTGCAGCACCGACATCGTCAGGATGCTGGTCACCAGGAACACCACGCCGGCGGTGAGGTTCATGTAGTGGCCGAGGTTGGTGCGCCGGGACGCCCCGATGATCAGGACGATTCCGAAGACCACCGAGGCGAGTGAGAAGGCCAGGTTGGTGCGCAGCCCGAGCGCCCAGGTGCTGCTCCGATCGAACAGCGGGTCACCGATCGTCTCGGCGACACCCCAGACGCCGAAGACGAGGATGTAGACGCCGATCAGACCGGAGAGGACCCGGTACAACGGCCGAGCCGGATGGTTGACCGGAAAGTGCGGCATACCAGACCCCATCCACCTGAGTTAGACCGATTCAGGAGGATTGTCGCCCAAAGAAGAGCCAACTGTCCGAAAAACCCCAAAGCTAGAATGGTCCGCCGAATGGCAGGACCGGGTCAGGTTTTCGCCGGAGCCCGAGCTGCGCAGGGATCAGGCCTGACCGCCCGGAGCAACTCGGGCTCCGGCGAAAACCACACCAGTGACCACGGGAAGGCTCAGAGAACCAGACGAGCCTTCTGGAACGCCTCCGCCTCATCCTCCGTGCCGACCTTGCCGTACATCCCGACCATGAGCAGCACCAGGGCGACCGTCATCATCACGATGACGGTGACGATGCTGACGTTGAGGATGTTGGCGTCGGTCCGGATGAAGGCGAGGCTGGCCAGGCTGATCACCATCAGGGCGTACGCCAGCCACTGGTTGATCGCCACGTCGATGTTGCGGCCGAGCGCGGTGCCGACCAGCACGATGAGCCCGAGCAGCACGCTGAGCAGCCCGAGGGCGAGGTTGGTGCCCTGGCCGAGGACCCGGGTGTCGTCCTGGGCGAGGATCTCGTTGCCGGTGCTCGTGATGATGCTGAGCACACCGAATGCCACCAGGTACAGACCGGTCAACCCGCCGATCGCCCGGTAGATCGGCCGCGCGGGGTGGTTGACGGGGGTGTGGGCCATGTCTGAGTCTCCAACGCCGTGGGGTGAGGTGTCGCCGACGATTGTCCCGCATGTGGCGGTGTGACGCCGCACACGGCCCCCGCGCCGGCGCGCCCGGCCCGGTCAGCTCTCCGGAAGCTCCTCGGCGAGGGTCATCCAGCTCTCCTCGATCCGCTCCCGCTCGGCCCGCAGATCCTTGAGCTGGGTGTCCAGTTCGGCGACCCGGGCGTAGTCGGTGGCGTCGGCCGCGAGCTGATCGAGCAGGGTGGCCTCGCGCTGGTCGAGCTTGCCGAGCTGGCGTTCCAGGCGGGTCAGTTCCTTGCGGGCCTGACGCACCTCGGCGGCCGACATGCCGGTCGCGGTGGGTTCGCCGGACGTGACGGTCGGCGCGGCACCGGCCCGAGAAGGGCCAGCCCGCTCGGCGGTCCGGGCAAGGTACTCGTCGACCCCGCCCGGCAGGTGCACGAGCCGGCCGTCGCCGAACATCCCGTACGCCGTGTCGGTGACCCGCTCGATCAGGTAGCGGTCGTGGCTGGCCACGATGATCGTGCCCGGCCACGAGTCGAGCAGGTCCTCCAGCGCGGCCAGGGTGTCGGTGTCCAGGTCGTTGGTGGGCTCGTCGAAGAGCAGCACGTTGGGTTCGCCGGCGAGCAGCCGCAGCATCTGCAACCGGCGACGTTCACCGCCGGAGAGGTCGCTGACCGGGGTCCAGAGGCGGCGGTCGTCGAAGCCGAAGACCTCGGCGAGTTGGGCGGCGGAGACCTCCCGGTCGCCGAGCTGCACCCGGCGGGCGACCTCCTCGACCGCTTCGAGCACCCGCAGGTGCCCGGGCAGCTCGGCGAGTTCCTGGGAGAGGAACGCCGGCCGCACCGTGGAGCCGGTGCCGAGGCGGCCACCGTCGGGGCGGGTGATGCCGGCGAGCATCCGCAACAGGGTGGTCTTGCCGGCCCCGTTGGCGCCGAGGATGGCGATCCGGTCACCCGGACCGACCAGCCACGTCACGTCGCGCAGGATCTCCTTCGGGCCGGCGTGCAGCTCGACGTTCTCCAGGTCGTACACCTGCTTGCCGAGCCGGGAGGTGGCCATCCGCTGCAACGACATGGTGTCGCGGGCCGGCGGCACGTCGGCGATCAGCGCGTTCGCGGCGTCGATGCGGAACTGGGGCTTGGAGGTGCGGGCGGGCGGGCCCCGCCGCAGCCAGGCGATCTCCTTGCGGAGCAGGTTCTGCCGGCGGGCCTCGGTGGCGGCGGCGACGCGCTCACGTTCGGCGCGGGCGAGGGTCCAGGCGGCGAAGCCACCCTCGTACGCGCGGACGGTCTGGTCGGCGACCTCCCAGGTGGTGGTGCAGACCGCGTCCAGGAACCACCGGTCGTGGGTGACGACGACCAGGGCGCCCCGGCGACCGACCAGGTGCCGGGCCAGCCAGTCGACACCACCGACGTCGAGGTGGTTGGTGGGCTCGTCGAGGATGAGCAGATCCGAGTCGCGGACGAGCAGTGCGGCGAGCGCCACCCGCCGGCGTTCGCCACCGGACATCGGGCCGACCGGCTGGTCGAGGCCGAGGTGCGGCATGCCGAGGCCGTCGAGGATGTTGCGCACGCCCGCGTCGCCGGCCCACTCGTGCTCGGCGCCCATGCCCTCGCCGAGCCAGGCGGTGCCGAGCACGACGTCCCGGACGGTGGCGTCGGGGGCGAGGGTGAGCTGCTGCGGCAGCCAGAGCACGCGCAGATCGCGGCGGTGGGTGACCCGACCGTCGTCGGGCTCCTCCTGCTTGGTGAGCAGGCGCAGCAGGGTGGACTTGCCGGCACCGTTGAGGCCGACCACACCGATCCGGTCGGCGTCGTCCAGGCCGAGCGAGACGTCCGTGAGCAGCCGCCCGGCGGCGCCGTACCCCTTGGACACCCGGTCCAGATTGACGATGTTGGCCACAGTCCACCCTTCAAGATCAAGGCGTCCGGGTGCCGGCGGGCACCTCGGGACGCCGACCCCAAGGGTACGCGGACCCGCCCCCCTCCCGCGATCTTGCAGTTACTGTCGCGCCGTAAGGGGCATTCCAGTCATCTCGGCGACCAAAAGTGCAAGATCGGCGGAGCAGGGGCGGGGACGCCGGGACGCCGTGGCACGGGGGTTAGATGACGCGGGCGCCCGCTACTGGGCCGTGTGCGACCCGGGCCTGGCGGCACACGCCGGCGCTGCTCAGCTCGGCGGCGATCCGCTCGGCGTTGGCGGCGTCGGCGGCGAGGAAGACGCAGGTCGGGCCGGAGCCGGACACGATGCCGGTGAGCGCGCCCGCCGCCTCGCCGGCCTTGAGGGTGTCGGCAAGCGCCGGGCGCATGGCCAGCGCGGCGTCCTGAAGATCGTTGCCGAGCGTCCGGGCGAGGACCCGGGGGTCACGCTGACGCAGCGCGCCCAGCAGCGCGTCGGTGCTGCCCAGCGGGTCGCCGGCGGCGCCGGATTCGCGCAGCCGGTCCAACTCGCGGTACGCGGCCGGGGTGGACAGGCCCCCGTCGGCGATGGCCACCACCCAGTGCCAGGAGGTGGGGCGGACCAGCACGGGGCTGACCGCCTCGCCCCGGCCGGTGCCCAGCGCGGTGCCCCCGTAGATCAGGAACGGCACGTCGGAGCCGAGGTCGGCGGCGATCCCCGCCAGCTCGTCACGGGACAGGCCGGTGCCCCACAGCGCGTCGCAGGCCACCAGCGCGGCGGCCGCGTCGGCGCTGCCGCCGGCCAGCCCTCCGGCGAGGGGGATCTGCTTGCGCAGGTGCAGACGGGCGTGCGGCAGGACCCCGGCGTACCCGGCGAGGGCGTGCGCGGCGCGGATCACCAGGTTGGAGTCGTCCAGGGCCAGCTCGCCGGTGCCCTCTCCCTCCATGGTCAACGCCAGCGTGTCGCCCCGCCGGGCGGTCAGCTCGTCGTAGATGGAGATGGCGTGGTAGACGGTGTTCAGCTCGTGGTAGCCGTCACGGCGCAGCGGACCCACCCCGAGGTGCAGGTTGACCTTCGCGGGCACCCGCACCTTCACCGGGCCGACGGCCCCACGTCGCTCGTCCTCGTCGTCCGGTCGCCAGGCCTCGGTCACGGGGTGATGTCCCGCCCGCGCAGGCGGATGTCGAACGGCTTGGCCACGATCAGCTCCTCGGCGTCCTCGGCAGGCACGGCGTCAGCCTACTTCGCGGCCGGCGTACCGACCGGAGCCGACGCGGCGATGGCGGCGAACTGCTCGACGGTCAGTGACTCCCCCCGGGCACCGGGGTCGACGCCGGCCGCGACGAGCGCGGCGGCGGCCCGGTCGGCGCCGCCGGCCCAGCCGGCCAGCGCCGCGCGCAGGGTCTTGCGACGCTGCGCGAACGCCGCGTCCACCACGGCGAAGACCCGCTCCCGGGGTACGTCGGCGCGGGGCGGTTCGTGACAGGTGAAGGCGACCAGGCCGGAGTCGACGTTGGGCACCGGCCAGAACACGTTCGGCGGCACCCGGCCGGCGCCGCGGGCCGTCGCGTACCAGGCGAGCTTGACCGACGGGATGCCGTACACCTTGGAGCCGGGACCGGCGACCAGCCGGTCGGCCACCTCCTTCTGCACCATCACCAACCCGTGCCGCAGGCTGGGCAGCTCGGCGAGCAGGTGCAGCACCACCGGAACGGCGACGTTGTAGGGCAGGTTCGCGACCAGCGCGGTCGGTGCGGGGTCGGCCAGCTCGGCGGCGTCGACGCGCAGCGCGTCGGCCTGGTGCACGGTGAGCCGGCCGGCGTCCGCGCCGGCGTGCCGGGCGACGGTCTCCGGCAGTGCCCCGGCGAGCACCGGGTCGATCTCCACGGCGTGTACGTGCCCGGCGACCGGCAGCAGCCCCAGGGTCAGCGAGCCGAGGCCCGGGCCGACCTCCAGGGCGACGTCGTCGGGGGTCAGGCCGGCGGCGGTGACGATCCGGCGCACCGTGTTCGGGTCGTGCACGAAGTTCTGGCCCAGCTTCTTGGTGGGCGCGACGCCCAGCCGGGCGGCGAGTTCCCGGATCTCCGCCGGGCCGAGGAGGCTCACCACGGGCCGAAGGCCCGGTCGCCGGTGGCGGAGATGGCCCCGCACAGGTCGTCGAGGTCGGTGCCGGTGGTCGCGGCGAGCGCGCGGACGGTGAGCGGGATCAGGTACGACGCGTTCGGCCGGCCACGGTGCGGCGTCGGGGTGAGATACGGGGCGTCGGTCTCCACCAGGATCTGGTCCAGCGGGGTGAGCGCGGCGGCCTCGCGCAGGGCGGTGGCGCTGCCGAACGTGACGGTGCCGGCGAAGCTGAGCAGGTAGCCCCGGCGCACGCACTCGCGGGCGAACTCGGCGTCACCGGAGAAGCAGTGCAGCACCACCGTCTCCGGGGCACCCTCGTCGTCGAGGATCCGCAGCACGTCCGCGTGCGCGTCCCGGTCGTGGATGACCAGCGCCTTGTCGTACCGCTTGGCGATGGCGATGTGCGCCCGGAAGCTGGCCTCCTGCGCGGCGCGGCCCTCGTCGCCGGTACGGAAGAAGTCCATCCCGGTCTCGCCGATCCCCCGCACCCGGTCGCGGGCGGCCAGCGACTCGATCTCCCGCAGCGCCTCGTCGAGGTCGGCCAGCCGGGGCGCCTCGTTGGGATGCAGCGCCACGGTGGCCAGCACCGCGGGGTACGCGTCGGCGGTGTCCGCGCCCCACCGGGAGGAGGCGACGTCCACGCCCACCTGGACCAGCCGGTCCACGCCGACCTTCGCGGCCACCGCGACCGCCGCGGCGACCGGGTCGTCGGCCGGCCCACCGCCGGGTACGCCGGCCTCGCTGACCGTGATGTCCAGGTGGGTATGGCTGTCCAGCACCGGCCGGGGCAGCGGCTCGGGGGCGGGCGGGAACTCTCCGGCCCGCCGGGCGGCACGCTCGCGGCGGGTTTCAGTCGGCTCGCTCATCAGCGACAGCATCACACACCGGGGCTGTCCACCCGCCCGCCACCCGGCGTTCACCTCGACTACGCCGCGCGACTCTACCGTCGCCCGGTGAGCGAGCGCAGCGAGCGAACCATGAGGCACAGGAGCGAGGCGGCGGCGTGAGCGTCACCCCTCAGGCCAGCGGTGCCGCCAGCGAGCGCACCGGGCTGCGCGTGGCGTTCGGCGGCGGCGTGTACCCGGCCGAGGAGGTCGCCCGGGGCGCCGCGTACGAACTGTTCAGCGCCGACGAGGTGCCCGGCTTCGAGTGGGCGCCCCGACCGGGCAGTGCCCTGCCGTGGCGCCGATTCGTGCACGTCACCGAGGTGACCGCGGTCCACGGGGCGACGCAACCGGCCGAGGAGCCGGAGACTCCGCTGATGATGCCCGCCCACCGGGAGCGGGGTTGGGCGCAGCTGCACCAACTCAGCCAGCAGCCGGCCGCCGCGGGAGATCCCCTGCTGGTCGCGGCACGCGCATCGGCGGTCGTCCGGCGGGGCACCCGGATGGTGAAGGTGCTCTCCGCCCGCCAGCTCGCCGGGTACGTGCGGGGCTGGCTGCCGCACGGCTTCTGCTACCGGGAACACGACGTGGCGCACCTGCGTACGCAGACTGCGACCACGGTGCTGCGCACCGACGGCGACGTCGGCCGGGACGGCTCCGACGTGGCGTACGCGCTGCGCTGGCGGGCCGCCGACCCGGGCGACTACGACGTGCCTGCCGGCGAGGCGCACCGGGGACTGACCGCGTTGGCGTCCCGGGACCGGCTGGGCCCACCGGTGCTGGGCACGGGTTTCGTGCCGAGCACCGGCCAGCTCATCCCGGAGTTCATCACCCGGGACTTCGCGGACCTGCCGATGCCGGCGAACGCCGCCCTGCTCGCCTACCCGGCGGAGGGGGTGGAGGTGGTGCTCTACACCTACCAGGCCGAGCAGCGCGGTTGGCTGCGCATGGTCGGCCCGCAGTGGCGGCACCTGCTCGCCGCGGTGCCGGGTCTCTCCCCGGACCAGGAGTACGTGCCGACCGGGGACGCGCTGCGCTCCACGCAACTGGTCGGCATGCACGGTGACACCGAGTACGAGGCGGTCGCGGACCTGCCCGGCGGGTTCCGGGTGCTGGCGATGACCCGGGCGGCGCGCTACCCGGTGGACGCGGTGGCCCGCCGGCTCCGGTTCGCCCAATGGCGGGGTGTGCCCTGTCTGGTGCTGCGCGAGGAGGCCGGTTGGCTGCGGCTGCGGCTGCGCTTCCCGGACCCGGACGCGGTGATCACCACCGGCGCGCAGTGCCACGACCGCGGCGTCTACGAGACCTGGGCACCGGGCGCCGAGGTGACCGACGACCAGGTGATGGACACCCGGTACGCGATGTGACGCCGCGCGGCGGTGAGGCGTGCTTCCGCCGCGCGGCCTCGTCGGCTCAGCCGGCCAGTCGGGCCAGCTCCTCGTCGACGATCGACGGGTCGAGCTTGCGGAACACCGGCTTCGGCGCGGCCAGCGGCCGACCCGCCTCCAGCGGCACCGACTCCCAGCGCGCGCCGACCGTGTAGTCACCGGTCAGCACCGGGTACCCCGGCCCGCCGTCCAGGTCGTCGACCTGCTCGATGACCGGCATCGGCGCGTGCACACCGGTGCCGCCGAGCAGCTCGTGTACCTGCTGGGCGGAGTGCGGCAGGAACGGGGTGAGCAGCGTGTTGGCGTCGCTGACCACCTGGAGGGCGACGTGCAGGATGGTGCCCATCCGGGGCTTGTCGGCCTCGTCCTTGAGCTTCCACGGTGCCTGTTCGGACAGGTACTTGTTGGCCTCGGCGACCACCCTCATCGCCTCGCCGATCGCCTGCTTCTGCCGGTGCCGGCCGATCAGGTCACCGACGGTGGTGAAGCCGGCCCGGGCCACGGCGAGCAGCGCCTCGTCGGCCTCGGTGAGCCCGGCCGGGTCGACCGGCGGGATCGCGCCGAAGTTCTTCGCCGTCAGCGAGATGGACCGGTTGACCAGGTTGCCCCAGCCGGCGACCAGCTCGTCGTTGTTGCGCCGGAGGAACTCGGCCCAGGTGAAGTCGGTGTCGTTGCTCTCCGGACCGGCGGCGGCGATGAAGTAGCGCAGCGCGTCGGCGTCGTAGCGCTCCAGGAAGTCCCGGACGTAGATGACCACCTTGCGTGACGAGGAGAACTTGCGCCCCTCCATGGTCAGGTATTCGCTGGAGACGACCTCGGTGGGCAGGTTGAGCTGGCCCAGCTCGCCCGGCTCGCCGTCGCGGGAGCCCTCGCCGGAGTATCCGGACAGCAGCGCCGGCCAGATCACCGAGTGGAAGACGATGTTGTCCTTACCCATGAAGTAGTAGGACCGGGCGTCCTTGCCCTGCCCGTCGGCGGACCACCACCTGCGCCACGCCTCGGGGTCGCCGGAGCGCCGGGCCCACTCGATCGACGCGGACAGGTAGCCGATCACCGCGTCGAACCACACGTAGATCCGCTTGTCCGGCCGGTCCCGCCAGCCGTCCAGCGGGATCGGGACGCCCCACTCCAGGTCCCGGGTGATCGCCCGGGGCTGGAGGTCGTCGAGCAGGTTGCGGGAGAACCGCAGCACGTTGGGCCGCCACCCGTCCCGGGTGTCCAGCCACTGCCGCAGCACCTCGGCCAGGGCGGGCAGGTCCAGGAAGAAGTGCTCGGTCTCGACGAACTTCGGGGTCTCCCCGTTGATCCGCGACTTCGGGTCGATCAGGTCGATCGGGTCGAGCTGGTTGCCGCAGTTGTCGCACTGGTCGCCGCGCGCGCTGTCGTACCCGCAGATCGGGCAGGTGCCCTCGATGTACCGGTCGGGCAGGGTGCGCCCGGTGGACGGGGAGATCGCGCCCATGGTGGTCTTCGGCACGATGTAGCCGTTGCGGTACATCCCCTCGAACAGCTCCTGCACCACCGCGTAGTGGTTGCGGGTGGTGGTGCGGGTGAACAGGTCGTAGGAGAGGCCGAGGCCGTGCAGGTCCTCCACGATCACCCTGTTGTACCGGTCGGCCAGCTCGCGCGGGGTGACCCCGTCGGCGTCGGCCTGCACCTGGATGGGGGTGCCGTGCTCGTCGGTGCCGGAGACCATGAGCACGTCGTGGCCGGCCATCCGCATGTACCGGGCGAAGACGTCGGAGGGAACGCCGAAACCGGAGACGTGGCCGATGTGGCGGGGGCCGTTGGCGTACGGCCAGGCCACTGCCGCGAGAACGTGACTCATGAGCAGCAAGCCTAGTGACCCGTCCGGGGCGCCCGCGAACCAATAGGGGGTGCCGGGCCGGCGGACCGGATCGGCGACCTCGACCAATGGTCCGATTTGTCGCCGACACGCGGCCGAGCTGCCCGTTCCGCCTCCCCGACCGGTGTGCAATGAACGTCGTGACTGGCAGACGAGCGGCCCGGGACCACGACGACCGGCACACCGGGCCGGCGGTGGACGACGACGCCGGCTCCGGGGCCGGTGGATCCCGGAGCGCCGGGGTCGCGCCCCAGCCCCGGGTGGTGCCCGGCATCGACCCGGGCAGCAACGCGCGCCCGAGCCCGGCCCGCACCGGGGAACAGCGACCCACACCAGCGGGGCGGGCAGGCGCGGCGGGGCTCGCTGCGACCCCGGCCCGCCCGACACCCGCCGCGCCGGCACCCACCCCGGCCCGACCCACACCGGCGTCGCCGGTACCCAGCCCGGCCCGGCCCGCACCACCCGGCCCGGCGGCCGGCTCGGGGCCGACCGGGCATGATCCGGTGGAGGTCGTCGAGGTGGAGCCGACGACGGGGGCCCCGGTGGACGCGGTGCCCCGCCGGGTGCCGGTCCGGCAGCAGAGCCGGTGGCACCGGGGGTCCCGCCGCTCCGACGGCGACGCGCCGACCGACGACAGCGCCTTCTGGGCACCGATCGAGCAGGTGCACTGGGACGGCACCCCGGTCCGCGAGGACGCCGCGCCGGAGCGGGAGCGCGGTTCCGGGCCGGCGGGACGCCGCTCGGCGGCGCGTACCCCCCGACCGCCGGACCCGCTGCCCGGGCTGACCGTGCTGGTGCTGCTCAGTCTGGTGGTGGCCTTCTTCGCCTGGGTGAGCGCCGGCCCGTTCTGGCTCGCGGTCGGACACGCCCGCGTCGGCACGGTGCTGATCGACGACTGCACCGGCGGCGGGCTCACCCAGCGGTGCCGGGGGATCTTCACGGCCGACGACGGGCGGTTCCTGGCACACGGGGTACGGGTCAGCGGCGTACCGGACGGACGGGACGCACCCGGAACCTCGCTGCCGGCGCGGATGACCGGCCCGGACGGCGGCACCGCGTACGCCGACACCGGCGTCGGCCGGCACCTGCGCTGGCTGCCCGGCCTGCTGATGGTCATCGGCTGCGCCGCCGGCATCGCCCGATGGACCGGGTCGACCCGACTACCGGGGCGGCGACACCGTCGCTGGGCGGTGGCCGCCGCCCTCGCCGGCCCGGCGCTGATCACCCTCGGCTTCCTCGCCGCCGCCTGGTGAGCCGCCGACTCAGCGTGCTGCGGCTCGGACCGGCGAGTTTCCGTGATCGTGAGTGACCCGTGCAGGTCCCAGGTCAGCGCCCCGCGGCGGGCCGGCCGTGGGACGGCGGCCGGTGAGTGTCGCCGCTGCCGCGATGTCTCCGGCTTGTTGCGGCACAGGGGTGGAGATCCAGTTCTGCGGCCTGCCCCACGGGTGGTCCTCCCACTTGTGGGCTTCACCGACCGCCTTGGTGAGCAGGGCCAACCCCTGAATGGTGAAGCCGGCGATGCGCGCGGCGCGGTTGTCGGTGGCCGTGCCCGCGGCAATGACGCCAGCGCCCACCATCCCGAAGAAGCCACCCAGGATCTTCGGAATGTTGATTTTGCCGAGCTTGATTCCCTGGGTGAATCCGTCCGCGAAGAAACCCTTGCCGACCTCGCTGAAAAATTCACCCGCCGCAGTTGATCCGGCCATACCGGCCGAGGCCGCGGCGAAGGGAATGGGTGTTCCCACGCCGGTTTCCGCCAGCTGCCTCTGCAGCTCCACGGCCCGCTTCTGCAGGATCGGGGCGGCTACGGCGAAGAAGGCGCCAGCGGCCTTCGCGTAGTCGCCGTCCGGGATCAGTTTCCAGCCGTTCTCCGACTTCCACCACTCGCCGACCCCCTTGAGGCCGAGGCCGGCGGACTGCGTGATCAAACCGCCCGCGCGTACGACATGCATGGCCCTTTGTGCGCCTACGGCGTTGGCGACGATGCCGCCGGCGGTGACCACACCTGCGGCGATCTTCGGCACGTTGACCTCGTACCTGCTCGCGGCACGGCCCCACTTCCAGATCTCGTTGATCGCGTCCCCGACCGCCGTCGCGCTTGCCATGCCCACGGCACCGGCGACCGCGTCCCGGTCCTGACCAGCCGTCGACAGCAACGGCCCGGCAGTCGCGAGGGCGGCGAAAACGGCCTTCGGGACGTCACCGACCCTGCTCCGCGCCGCTGGTACCGGCTGACGGACTTGATTCCGCTCGAGGTCATCCGCAGCGCCGCCCTGGCGCCACGCGTGCGGGGCGTCAAGGGGTTGAAGCGCCTCGGTGGCGACGGCTGACCTCGAATCGGTGGCCTGCTCCGGCGCCCGGGTCGGTACCGGGGTTGGCGTCCGCGGCGTGGCGGGAGCCGGCGGCAGGCTCACCAGCTTCGCGGGACCGAACGTGACGGCCGCAAGCTGGTGGACCATCTCGACAGGGAACGGGGTCAGTGGTCGCGGCGGCTCCGGGGTGGACTCCCGTGACGACATGACTGCGGCAGACGCAGCGATTCCTTGGCCGTTGTTCTCGCCGATCATCCACCACACGCTAGGTACCCGGAATAAACACCCTTCGGCCTCCTGATGAACAGATCGAGACCCAGAATTCACCGCAGGATAGTCGCGTCTTTCCGGACGGCCCCAGTGCCGCCGGGCTTTGCACCATCACCCAGGACCCAACGCCGTTCAGTTAGGGCGGCGGCTGGTTCGTCAAGGTTCGTCGGTGATGACGTCAATGTTGGTGGGGGCCTGTAAGTGCGACGGTCGATGGTCGGTCTGCGGGCCTGGTACTGGGAGTTGGAGCGTTTGATCATGGGGGTTCTCGTCCGGACGCGGCGTTCCGGTAGCAGTTTCACCAGGACCTGTTCGCCGATGACGCCGACCAGGTCGAGGACGGTGTGTCCGTCCACAGGTCGGTGTCCGCCGCGACCACGCGGATCGCTCGCTTGAGCAGCGGCACCACCGCACGCAACCGCTTGTTGCAGCCGGACTGCCCGGGCAGGCATGGGAACACCCCGGGCAGATCCCCCGGGGCGAACCGCAGCCAGCGGGCTTCGGGCCGCACGCCGAGCAGAGCCTGAGCCACGGCCAGGGTGAGCAGTTCCGCGTAGACAGCCATCGACCTTCACCTACGGTGCGGTTAGAAGGGTGTTGGGGCCGGTCGTCACAAACTGGCCCTCAACACCTTCGTCTATCTCCACCACCCAGGGTCGTTAGGACTTACCCGTCCAGGCCTTATCGGCGAGTCGGATTCGAGGCCGAGGCTGACGGGTCACGAGAGACATTCGTCGCCGCTGGTTTGGGGAGTGCCGATCGTGACGAGGCCGAGGGCA
Source organism: Micromonospora sp. WMMD710 (assembly GCF_029626045.1). Lineage (NCBI taxonomy): Bacteria > Bacillati > Actinomycetota > Actinomycetes > Micromonosporales > Micromonosporaceae > Micromonospora > Micromonospora sp. WMMD710. The sequence goes on from NZ_JARUBD010000001.1 coordinate 4,348,550, forward strand.
GTGCCGTCGACCCGAGGGCTGCCGCTTCGCCTCGGAGTAGTCTCGCCGCACTTGCCATATGCAACCCGGCTCTGAGGGCCAGATAGGCCCTTTCCTCCTCCACACTTTCCTTGCGTCTCGCGGCAGTCCTGGCTGCTTCGTCCAGATACCTATTATCCACCCGCTCCTGGGCTGCTTTGTCCGCTTGTCTGACCAAAGACCTGGCTTGAGCCGACATATCATGCGCAAACGTACTGGCAGGCTGGCTCGGGTTCGCCCGCCCGCGTCGTTCCCGCAGGTGTAGTTCCCGCCGGCGTAGTTCCAGCTGGCGTCGTTCCAGCTCGCGTCGTTCCAGCTCGCGTCGTTCCAGCTTGTGTAACAGCACCTGCCGTAACGCCTGTACCGCCTCTTCAGGTAACGGCTTTTCACGTGCCGCCTGTTCACGTGCCGCCTGATCACGTGACGCCTGTTCCCTGGGATCCACAGTCAACGTTCCTTCCTGTCGGGAGACACCACGTACACGTCCAACGGAAATCCGCTCACGTCTGGTTCAGCAGTTGGCCTGAGAAGCGAACGGCTGGTCCCGGTCGGCACCCGACGCGGTTATTCCCGCACGCCAGCCGGGCCACCAGCCACGCGGCCGGCCTGATCCCGGAGGATCACGCCGGCCGCCGCACGGACCCGCGTCACGCTGGCGACGCGGGTCAGCTGTGCACGATCGTGTAGACGTCGCGGCGGCGCAGCGCGTACTCGGTGGCGACGTCGGTGATGGCGTCCCGGCGCGACCGGCCGGCCGCCTCCCGCTGGGCGACCGCCGCGCGCAAGGTGTCGTCGTCGGGGCGCTCCTGCGGGGTCACCGGCGCACCGGCCACCACCAGCGTGATCTCTCCACGCGGCTCCCCCTCGGCGGCCCAGCGGGCCAGGTCGCCGAGCGGGCGGCGGAGCACCTCCTCGTAGGTCTTGGTGAGCTCCCGGCAGAGCGCGGCGGGCCGGTCGGCGCCGAAAGTGTCGGCCAGGTCGGTGAGCGCCGCGCCGATCCGGTGCGGTGCCTCGAAGAAGACGAGGGTGCGCTCCTCGGCGGCGAGCGCCCGCAGTCGGGTCCGGCGGGCGCCGGGGGTGCGAGGCAGGAAACCCTCGAAGCAGAACCGGTCGCAGGGCAGCCCGGAGACGGCCAGGGCGGTGGTCACCGCGCTGGGCCCGGGTGCCACGGTGACCGGCGCGCCGACGTCGAGCGCGGCACGGACCAGCCGGTAGCCGGGGTCGGAGACGCTGGGCATCCCGCCGTCGGTGACCAGCGCGACCACGTATCCACCGAGGATGACCTCGACCAGCTCGGGGGTGCGGCGCTCCTCGTTGCCCTCGAAGTAGGAGACGATCCGGCCGCCGATGGTGATGTCGAGGTCGCGGGCCAGCCGGGTGAGGCGACGCGTGTCCTCGGCGGCCACCACGTCGGCGCTGGTGAGCACCTCCCGGAACCGGGTCGAGGCGTCGGCGGGGTTGCCGAGCGGGGCGCCGAGCAGGATCAGGCGTCCAGCTTCGGACATTTCACCCACGAATTCGTCTCCTTCATCGACAGCGGATACCGGTATCAGGGACGACGGGCGCCACCGGACACCTTGGCAGCCTACGATCGCCGGGTGACGAGTGCGTCGACAGCGCAGAGCCCGAGCGCCGACCCGGCAAAGATGGTCGAGGTGACGACCGACCACAGCCCCGATGCGGAGCCCACCACACCGCGTGCCGGCGGTGGCGGTGTGGCCGCCGTGGTCCGCAGACGGTTCGCCACCGTCGACGGCCGACTGGACCACTACTCGTGGCTCGCCACCGCCGTGGTGGTGGCCATCGCGGCGATCCTGCGCTTCGTCGGCCTGTCCAGCCCCAAGGGCAAGATCTTCGACGAGACGTACTACGCGAAGGACGCCTACGGGCTGATCAGCCGTGGTGTCGAGTGGAACTACAAGGACAACGTCCCGTCGTACGTGGTGCACCCGCCGCTGGGCAAGTGGCTGATCGGCGTCGGCGAGTGGGCCTTCGGCTACCAGGACGCCGATTCACGGGTCACCGTCCCCGGGCACCTGTTCACCACCGCGCCGGAGTTCGGCTGGCGGTTCTCGGCCGCCGTGATCGGCACGCTGTCGGTGCTGCTGCTCGTCCGCATCGGCCGGCGGATGTTCCGTTCGACGGTGCTGGGCTGCGCGGCCGGCCTGCTGCTCGCCCTGGACGGCTTCCACCTGGTGCTGTCCCGCGCGGCGCTGCTCGACATCTTCCTGCTCTTCTTCGTGCTGGCCGCCTTCGGTGCTCTGGTGCTCGACCGGGACGCCCGGCGTCGGCGCTGGGCGCGGGCACTGGACGACGGGCTCGACCCGAGCCGGCCGGGCCGCGCCGGCCGGCCACCGGGCGGCTGGCGCACCTGGCCGTGGTGGCGGCTGGCGGCCGGGGTGCTACTCGGCTGCGCCTGCGCGGTGAAGTGGAGCGGTCTGTACTTCGTGCCGGCCTTCGCACTGCTGGTGCTCCTCTGGGAGGTCGGCGTCCGCCGTTCGGCGGGGGTCCGCCGGCCCTGGCGGGACACTCTGCTCGACGAGCTGCCCTGGCTGGTGCTGGCCGGCGTGGTCATGGTGGGCACCTATCTGGCCACCTGGTCGGGCTGGCTGCTCAGCGACGACGGCTACTACCGGCTCGCGTCGTCCTACCCGAACGCCCCGCTCAGCGACGCCCCAGTGGTCGGTCCGCTGATCAACCTGTTCGAGTACCACCGGGCGGCGTACGGCTTCCACGCCCAACTCGACGACGCGCACAAGTATCAGTCGTGGCCGTGGCAGTGGCTGCTGCTGGGTCGCCCGGTGGCGTTCCACTGGTCCGGTGACGGCGCCTGCGGCGCGCCGAGCTGCGCCTCCGAGATCCTGCTGCTCGGCACCCCGCTGCTGTGGTGGTCGTTCCTGCCCGCGCTGGTGGCGCTGGTCTGGCTGGGCGTGGCCCGCCGGGACTGGCGGGCCGGCGCGATCCTCCTCAGCGTGGCGGCGGGGCTGCTGCCCTGGTTCTGGTTCGCCCTCGACGGCCGGACGATGTTCTCGTTCTACGCCGCGCCGGCGCTGCCGTTCCTGGTGCTCGCCGTGGTGTACGTGCTGGGTGCGTTGATCGCCCCGGCCGGCGGCGAGGTCGGTGAGGTGGCTCCGCTCGTCCCGGGCGACCCGGGTTACGAACGCCGGCTGGTCGGCAGCATCGCGGCCGGGGCGTACGTGCTGCTGGTGGCGCTGTGCTTCGCGTACTTCTATCCGATCTTCGTCGGCAAACTCATCCCGTACTCGGACTGGCTGGCCCGGATGTGGCTGGACGGTCGCTGGATATAAGCATCGGCAGGCGACGCGCCGCTCAGCGCGACGGAAACGGGCCCACACGCTCTGGAGCGTGTGGGCCCGTTGCACAAAGACGCGCGCCCCGATCGCCTGCCACGGGGGAAGCGGGCGATTGGGGCGCGCATGAAGAGCTTAACCACGGCGCACCACCGGCACAACGGGTCAACTTGGGTCAGATTTCCGACGGATGGCGCCCGGACCGTTAGTTGTCTTTCGGCAGTTGACCGAGGGTGACCCACCGTGGACCCAGAGCGCGGGACGCGCCGGTCCGCGCCCTGATCGGGGCACTGGTCTCGAACCCCGCCACCCCAGTGATCATCCAAAGTGGATCTCACTACACTGCGGGCCGTGATCAACTTCAGACGATCGACGGCCGTCCTCCTCGGACTGCTGGCGACCACCGCGCTGAGCGGGCCGGCCCCGGCGGCGGCCGACGACGAGGAGCCGGTGGCCGAGCCGCCCCGGGTCGAACTGGTGCTCGACGTCAGCGGCTCGATGCGGGCCGCCGACATCGACGGGCGCAGCCGGATCTCGGTCGCGCAGCAGGCGTTCAACGAGGTGGTCGACGCACTGCCGGAGGAAACCCAGCTCGGCATCCGGGTGCTCGGCGCGACCTACCGGGGCAAGGACAAGAAGGTCGGCTGCCAGGACACACAACAGATCGTGCCGGTCGGCCCGGTCGACCGGTCCGCGGCCAAGGCGGCGGTCGCGACACTGCGGCCGACCGGGTTCACACCGGTCGGGCTCGCACTGCGGTCCGCCGCGGAGGACCTGGGCACCGGCGCCACCACCCGCCGGATCGTGCTGATCACCGACGGGGAGGACACCTGCGCCCCACCGGACCCGTGCGAGGTGGCCCGGGAGCTGGCCGCCAAGGGCACCAGCCTGGTGGTCGACACGCTCGGCCTGGCGCCCGACGAGAAGGTCCGCCGGCAGCTGCTGTGCATCGCCGGCGCGACCGGCGGCACCTACACGGCCGCGCAGAGCGCCGAGGAGCTGACCGACCGGATCAAACAGCTCGTTGAGCGTGCCGGCGACACGCACACCCGCGCGCCGACCGTCGTCGGCGGTGCGAACGCCTGCGACTCGGCGCCGCTGCTCGCACCCGGCGTGTACGCCGACCGGGAGGCGTTCTCCGAGCACCGCTGGTACCGGGTGCCGGTACGCCCCGGACAGGAGCTGCGCGCGTCGGTGAGCATGGCGCTGGACCGGCCGGTGAACCGGGACTACGGCGTGCTGCTGCGGGCCACCGCCACAGACGGTCGGGAACTGGTCCGTGGCGCGGACGCCGGCAGCGGACGGGCCGACGTGCTCTCCGCCGGGCTGCGCTGGTCGGCCACCGCCGACGACGAGGACGCCGACGAGGCCGAGCAGACCTCGGCGCCGGTCGTGGAACCCACCACCGTGTGCCTGGTGGTGAGCAACTCGTTCGCCGCGCGTCCCGGCACCGCCGCGACCCCGGGCATGCCGGTGGAGCTGACCATCGACGTGGTCGCCGCCGCACCCGCACCGAACGGGCCGGACCTCGGCCGGGGCTGGGTGCTGCTCGCCCTGCTCACCGTGGCCGGACTGCTCACCGGCCTGCTCGCCGGCCTGCTCACCCGCTGGTGGGTCGCCACCTGGAGGGAGAACTGATGCGTACCGCACTGCTCCGGACGCTGGCCGCGCTGTTCGTCGCCGGCGGGTCCGCACTGCTGCCGGCGGCGGCCGTCGCCGCACCAACGCCCTCGCCGGGTGCCACGCCGGTGAACCGGGCCGGCACCTCGTTTCTCAGCGCGACCCCGATCACCGCCGGGCAGCCGGTACGGGTGGACGCCTCGATCGGCGACCATCTGTACTGGTCGTTCCCGGCGACGGCCGGGCAGGTGCACGAGATCAACGCAACCGTCACCTTCCCGAAGGCCCGAGGCGGCGCCTCCACCTGGACCGTCGACGTGTTCGACGGACTGCGCCGGCGCCAGGCGTGCACCGCCGGGGCGCAGACCCCGACGGTGGACGCGCAGGCGTCGAGCGTGACGCTGGGCTGCACGCTGCGCGAGGTACGGCCCTGGGCCGAGCCGTGGTCGGCCGATCCGCTGCCCGGCACGTACGTCATCCGGCTCTCGGTGATCGACCTGCCGGAGCCGGACCTGGGGGCGCCGATCGACGTGGACCTGCTGGTCGGCACCATCGCCGACCGGGGCGCCTCGGCCGACGACGGTGAGTTGGCCGCGCCCCTGGTGCCCAACACCAAGGCGGGCACGGTGCTCAACGCCGTACCTCCGGTGGAAGCGGAGGCGGACGAGGACAGTGACTGGCCGGCGGACTGGCTGCCGGACCTCGGCTCGCGCTGGATCTGGACCAGCGTCGGCGGCGTGCTCGCCGCCGTGGCCGGCGTGGTCGGCTTCGCCCTGACCCGGCGGCCCCGGCGCGCCTGAGCCGACCCGCCCCGCCCGGTGGCCCCGCCCGACGGCGGGGCCACCGGCGTGTTCAGACCCGTCGCGAGCCGCGTGGCAGCCAGCCGATGAACCGATCCTGCAGCGACGTCACCGGGGCGGCGCGCAGATCCTCGGTGGCGGCGGCGAGACACGAGCCCAGATAGACGCTGAGCATCGCCCGGTCGCCGCCGTACTCCGCCAGCAGCCGATCACGCTTCGTCGCGCACGGCCACTCGTCCCCGCAGGAGCCGCAGCTCCAGCCGGGGGTCGTCGGGGCGTGGTCGTCAACCCGTCCCCCCGGCGATCGGGCACCATCGGTCATCGCAGGTCCTCTCCAGACGTATACGGGGCTAGCCAGATGTTGATGGTGGTCCCCCCGGAGCCATCAGGAGAGCGCGACGCGTCCCTCCGGTGTTACATCTTTGCGGTAGCTTCTCCCGTCGTGGGAGTCGGAAATTTGACGATCGGCCGGACGCCTCCTTCCTACCCGCCAGTAGGTGGCGACCGTGCGTGACCTTTTGCCGCCGACGGTCGCCGTGGCGGTCGCCGGCCCCGACGACTGGGCCGGGGAACTGCTCGCCGCCGAACAGGCGTGCCTCGGCGAGCAGGCGGTACAGACCCGCCGACGGGACTTCACGGCCGGGCGGGTCTGCGCCCGGCGGGCCATGGCCAGCCTCGGCCTACCGCCGACGGCCGTCCCGGCCGCCGCCGACCGCGCGCCCGTCTGGCCGGCCGGGGTGATCGGCAGCATCACCCACACCACCGGCTACTGCGCCGCCGCCGCGGCGCGCCGCACCGACATCCGGTCCGTCGGGATGGACGCCGAGCAACACCGCGAGATCAACGCCGGAGTACGACGAATCGTGCTGCTGCCCGAGGAGGAGGAGACGTGCGCGCGGCTGCCCGCCGGCATCTCCTGGCCGGTCGTGCTGTTCAGTGCCAAGGAGACCGTCTACAAGGTTTGGTACCCGGTCGTCGGCAGCTGGCTGGACTTCCACGACGCCCGGCTGGAGGTGGATCCCGACGCCGGCACGTTCACGGCTCGGATCGCTCCGGCCCGGCTGGACGCGGCCGACGTCGCCGATCCGCCGTCCACGATCAGCGGTCGCTTCGTGGTCGCCGAGGGGCTGATCCGTACCGCGGCCGTCCTTCCGCTGCGCTGACGTTCCCACCGTCCACCCTGGTGGATCCCGCCGGGGGTGGACGCGATCCGGCGCGACGACAGGAGGGTGGGCGACGCACGGTAACGTCGGCGGGTTCCCGAACCGCACGTACCGAGGCGTCAAGGAGTACGGTGACCCACCCCCAGCCCCCCGTCGGGCCGCAGGACCGCCAGCAGCCGAACCCGGAACCGTCGACGCAGCCGAACCCGGCGACACCGCAGCCGCCGGTGTCCGCGCCTCCGGCCTCCGCGCCTCCGGTCTCCGCGCCTCCGGTCTCCGCGCCTCCGGTCCCGGGGTCGCCGGTGACGGCCGTACCGAGCCAGTGGGCGCCGCAGACCGTGCCACCGCCGCCGTACGCCAGCACGGCACCACCCGACCAGGCGTGGCCGCAGCCCCCGTTCTCCGGTGGCGCGTACCCGGCAGCCGGCGGGCCGGGCTATCCGCTCACGATGCCGCCGCCCGTCCAGCCGAAGAGTTCCAAGAGGACCGTCGTGGCCGTCGCGGTCACGGCTGCCGTACTCACCCTGCTCTGCTGCGCCGGCGGCATCGTCGCGGTGGTGATCGGCGCGAACCGGGCCGCGAACGAGGTGACCGACGCGCTGCCCACGCCGGGTGTCACCCGGGGTGTCGGGCAGCCGCCGGCCGCCGCGCCGAAGTCGACCCCACGCTCGGCAAACGGCGACACCCGGAACATGTCCGCCGGCGACACCCTGGTCATCGATGGTGACGACGGCACCGTCGAGATCACCGTGACGAAGTTCAGCACCGCGACCAAGCCCTGCAAGTCGTACGGTCTCAAGCCGGACGAGGGCATGTACGTGATCGCCGACGTGACGGTGACCGTGACCAAGGGCACCGCAGCGACGAACCCGCTCTCCTTCCAGTGGGTCGCCGCGGACGGCACCGAGACGAACGCGATCGGCGGAGCGTTCTCCGGCTGCGGCAAACCGATGCCCGCCGGCAACGACCTGACCGCCGGCACCCGGCAGACCGGCAGCGTCGTGTTCGACGTCCACGACACCTCGGGGGTGCTGGAGTACCAGCACCAGTTCGAGACCGCCGGTTCCTGGAAGCCGTGACCCCAGGCGTGGGGCCGACCCCTGGCGGGCCGGCCCCACGCCGTTGGTGAGTCGGGTCAGCAGCCCGTCCAGCGGACCGGGGTGACCCGGTCGCCGTTGCGGAAGCCCACGATGGTGCCCGTGTCGGAGATCGAACGCGCACCGATGGTCACCCGGTCACCGCCACCCGGCAGGACGCGGGACGTCGCGCCACGAACCACCCGGTCGCCGCCCACGACCACGCCCTTGTTGTTGACGTCCGTCACCCATTCCAGCCACGGGTCGAGTGCCGTGTAGGAGCCGTCCCGAAGGTCCCACCGCACGTCCACCGGGCCGCCCTCGCCGCCCAGATCCGCCTGGCCGACGGCCCAGTGCCCCGCCGCCGCGACGGCCACCGTCGTGCGGGCACCCGGCGCGCCGAGTGCCTCGATCCGGCCGCCCGGCCGACGGACCCAGGCGGACCAGCTACCCCACTCGCCGGCGTTGCCCACGATGGTGCCGTTCGCGGTGATCGCCACCGGTGCGGCACCGGCCGGGGCGTCGAGCACCTCGACGGTACCCGGCCGGGCGGCCGGCCAACGCAACGCGAAATACTCCCCGGTCGCGCTGTTCGAGCCGTGACCGACGATGTCGCCGGCCTTGTTGATGGCCGTGACGAAGATGCCGTCGGACGGCACCACCGGCAGCTGCTCGAACCGGCCGTCGCGGTACCTCCACGGCTGGCCGATGCCGTTGACCCAGCCGTTGCCGACGACGACGCCGTACGCGTTGACGTCGACGACGTCGCCGTCGGTCGGCGACTCGACGGTCGTGAGCTGGTCCCGGTCCCAGACCAGCAGCAGTGGCTGGTTGCCGCTGTCACTGACCCGCAGGGCGGAACCGGCGACGAAGCGTCCGGTCGGGTCGACGGCGTTCGCGTCGGCACGGTACGTGTCGGCCGGGTACGGCAGCGGGCTGATCGTGCAGGCGCCGACGGGTCCGGCGGTCGCGGCGGTCGCCGTGCCGGAGACGGCGAGGCCGAGCGAGGTGGCGAGCAGTCCGGCGGCGACGCCACCGAGGATCCTGCGTCGAGCGGTACGAGTCATTTCTACTCCCCGTGTGTGCCCGGATACTCCGGGCGTCGAAGTGGTATCCGATACACACGCCGAGCACGGCCGATGGTTGCCATGGATCGGATGAGAGACACAGTCGACGCGCCGGACCTTCGGTCTGTTATGGACGGCCGGGGTGTCACCGAGGGCGGCGTGGGCACCCTCCGGGCAGGGCTGATGCCCCGGGGGCCGTTCGGGCGATGCGGCCGACAACGAAGGGGACGAGCATCAGCCATGTCGAACACTGTCAATACCTTTCGGGGGCCCGGATGAACAGGGACCAGGACAACACCGTCGACCGCCGCCGTCTGCTGCGGCGGGCCGGAACCGTCGCCGCCGGGCTGGCCGGCGCCGGCGTGACCGCCGCGGCGACCGCCGCCTCGGCCGAGGCCGACCCGGGCGATCCCGTGCTCCAGGGTGCGGACAACGACGCCGGCAGCGCCACCACGCTCCGCAGTTCCTCCGACACCGCCACCCTGCGGCTGGCGAACGCCAAGCTGACCACCGGCCCCAACGGGAAGGCGCTGACCGCACCCACCCTGCGCCTGGCACCCAACGGGACCGGGCTCTCCGCCCAGGCCGAAATCGGCTCGATCGGCATGGACACCACCGGCACCATCTGGGCGGCCTCCGGCAACTACCGCCACTACGGCTTCGTGGACCGGGTCCACACCAGCGCCAACTCCAACCGGATCGTGCCGGTCATACCGCAACGGGTCCTCGACACCCGCACGCCACAGGGGCGCGTCAACATCCACGATCCCGGCGGCCTGGCCGCCCCGGGCGACCTGGACAGCACGGGCCGACTGCTGGGCGGTCGGACGATCGAGGTCACCCTCGCGGGCTACGTCTTCATCGCCGACGCGGTGTTCGGCAACGTGACGGTCACCGGTTCGGTCGCGGGCAGCTTCCTGCAGATCTTCCCGGCCGGCCTGCCGCGCCCGACGTCGTTCTCGACGATCAATTTCGAGACCAACCAGACCGTGTCGAACGCGTTCATGTCCGGCGTCAATTGGAGCACCGACCGCATCTCCATCTACGCCGCGCGGACCACCCACGTGATCATCGACGTGGTCGCCTTCGTGATCGGGTTCGGCGAGGTCTACCCGCAGATCCTGCTGCCGCATGAGGGATGGACCCCGCAGGCGACGAGTCAGGCGGAGGTGGCACGGCAGCGCCGGCCGAGCTGGGAGCAGGACGACTAGCCCGACGGAGGGCTACCGCGCCCACGACTCCTCGGCGGTGACGACCGGCTGACCGGTGCGTACCGACTCCTCGATGGCGAGGCTGATCAGGTGATCCTGGCAGGCTTCGGCCAGCGGGTAGGGCGCCGGACCCTCCTCCCGCGCCCAGGCGCCGGTACGCGCCATGATGTCGGCCACCGCGAGGTCGTCGTCGGACAATCCACTGCCGACGAACGGATTGCGGTAGACCACCCGGCCGTCGAAGCTGATGTGCTTCAGGTCGAGCCCTTCCAGGTTCAGGTCCAGACCGGTCTGCCGCCGCACCAGGGCGGACTCCACCGGTGTGGTCGGGTCGACCAGGCGGACGACCCGGTCGTCCACCAGCTCGCCGAGTGACCCCCGGACCACCAGCCGACGGGTACGCAGCGGATTCCACCACTGGTTGTCGGTGAAGTCGTAGAGCCCCATCCGCCCACCGAAGTCGATCGTCGCGAGGGTGGTGGTGAGCTGCTGCGGGGTGGCGTCACCGCTCCAGCCGTCCGGCGACAACGGGTTGGCCAGCGGCGCGACGAACGCCCGTGCGTTGACCTCGGCGGTGTCGTACCCGACGCCGAGCAGACCACGGATCAGCGATACCGCGTGATACAGGTGCGTCGACGACAGCTGGACGGAGGTCGGCTCGCCGAGCACCCCGGCGCGGATCACCTCCAGGCGGGCCGCGTGCCCGGGCATCAGCAGGTACTGCTCGGCCACCTGCACCAGGCCGCTGCCGCCGACGTCGGACCAGAGCGACCGCAGCCCCGCCACATCGGGCGCGGGTGGTGTCTCGGCGAGCACCGGCACGCCGGCCGCGACCAGCTCACGGGTCGCGTCGGGCGTCACCGACCAGGGCACCGACACGATGACGAAGTCCGGCCGCTCGTGGGCGAGAAGGTCGGCCGTCGTACGGAACGTTCGCACACCCCACCGGGCCGTCACGGCGTCACCGCGCGATCCGGTACGCGTGACCACGCCGGTCGCGCGGAACCGCTCCGGCAACAGCCCCGCCAGGCGGAGGAAGAACTCACCCCGCCAGCCACTGCCGACGAGGCCGAACCGGGTCTGGGTGGCGGCTGTCATCCGGGCTCCTCACGTCGAGATCCGGATGCTAGCCGTTTCTCCTCGCTAGGGTTACGGCCGTGACCGCCAACCCGTTGCGCGCGGTGCCCGTCGACGTGGCCGCCCGGCAGCCCGAGCTGGACTACTACGTGGTCCTTCCTCGACGCGCGGGCGCTGCGCCGACCGGCCAACCGGAGGGGATCCTCGTCGAGGAGTTCAGCCGCGCGCACGACTTCTCCACCACGGGCCTGAACAGCGCGGGTTGGACACGAGAGGCCGGCTGGTGGAGTTCCGCCGCGCTGAGCCGCAGCGTTCGCACCGACCCGGACACCCTGGCGAGGGTGGTTCCCAGCTCCCGCCACGAGGCCGAGGTCATCTGCCGCATGCTCGGTGGCGGAGACCTGCCGGCCGAATCGGTGCTGCGCACGTACTTCCGGGAGCACCTGGATCTCGCGTCCGCCCCGCCGCTGCGGCTCGGCCCCGCGCAGCCACCGGACGGGTTCCACGAGCGGCGCGTGTACCGCGTTCTGTTCGCCCGACAGCTCGGGGCAGACCAGGTGGCGAGCCTCAGGATGCTCTGGCGCGCGACGGACGTCGGCACCGGGTCGCTCGCCAGCGGGCAACTGGACGAGGGCGGGGACCGATTCACCTGGGATGTGCGCCCGGTCGGTCACGGCCGGGCCTGGTGCCTCGACGTGACCGTCCTGATGAGGTCCAGCGCGGCGCAGGCCGTGGTGAGTTCGACCCTGTCCGACCTGACGAACATCCTGCGGCAGCACGGCTTGGTCCCCGTGACGACCGAACGGTTCGCCTGAGGGCGTCTCCGCTCAGGACAACAACAGCGCGCCGTCCCACCTCAGCACCGGGCCGCCCGGGCTCGTACCGCCCAATGCGAGCGCGACCCCCGCCGCGCCATCGAGCAGACCAGCCCAGTCCGCGGGGACCGTTCGCACGGCGATCATGCTCTCCGGCTCGGCGAACGCGTGCAGGTGCTCGCGGAGCCGCGCGGTGAACGGTTCAGCGGCGCGACGGTCTCCGGCGAGGCCGCGGCGCGGATCACGAGGTTCAGGATGTGCAGAACCCCCGCCGAGCCGTGGCAGAAGGAGGGGTCGCGGATGCCGGTTGTCGCCCAGGGGCGGGCCAGCGCCACGCCGAGGGTGATGAGTGCCTCCCGCTCCCAGTCCGGCTCTCCGTACGCGCGAGCGGCCAACTGAAGTGCCCGCGCGATCCCCGGCGCGGCCCGACATCCGGAGCAGGTACCGGGTCAGTGAATCGGCGGCCCGATCCGCGCGGCGGTCCGGAAGATCCTGACTGTGCGCCACCTTCGCGAACGTCGCGTCCAACGACCGACTCGCGAGCCCGACCGCCTCTGAGAACGGTGCGGCCACCGGATCGGCAACCACGTTCCGCACGTCCACCGGCGCCGCGCGGGTGCCTCGGGCGGCACTGCGGGGCAGCGCCGCCGCCCTGAGCACGAACTGCTCCGTGCAGGTGAAGACGACGTCCATGCGACTCCTGACGGTGGGGCCGGCCGGACGGACGGCGATTGCCTTCCGTCCGGCCGGGACATCAGCAGATGGCGCAGGTCGTGATCGTCCGGTCGATCGTCGGGTAGGCGACGATGCCGTTCTCCACCGCCGTCTCGATCTCGGCTTCCTCGATCTCGATGTCGAACAGGTCGTCCAGCTTCTCCACCGGCATGATGGGGCTCCCTAACCTCGGGGCGGATCGGTCGTTCCGCCGTTCACCAGATGGTTGGGGAACACACGGATGGTTAGCGGAACAGCAATTCAGTCGGCGGGCGAAGTGCCGCCGCCCGGTCGACGGCCGTCAGGCCGCGCGGATGAGCACCCGGCGCTGCCACCAGGGGCCGGCGGCGGCCAGCAGGACACCGATGAACAGTCCGCCCCACAGCAGGACGTGCGGGACGCCCAGGGCGCCGGCGAGCGCGGTGCCGCCGATGAGGAGGGCCAGGATCAGCGCCGACCACATCAGGGCCGACGTGTCTGGCTGAATGCGGGGGCGCACCGGTCGGCGGAGCAGGGCACCACCCCACCGGGTGTTACTCGCCATGGCGACGAGCAGCAGCAGGATGGCGATGGTGGTGCCGTAGGTGCGTGTGAATTCCGGATACCGATCGGCGAGAACTCCGAGCGCCGCGATGAGAACCCCGGTCACGATCCAGGCCCACCACGGCCAACCGGCCGCAGCCGCGCTCTGGCCTCGCCGCCGGTGGACGTCCCGCAAGGCCCCTTCTGCCTCTTCGGGCGTGGGCGTGGTGTTCATGAGGCAGCTCCTTCACGCGACGGAAAGTACTTGCTCGTATGGAAAGTTAGCACGCGCCTCCCGGACCGGCAACCACGCCCACGGGCCCCCAGTGCAGAAAATAATCGGCTTTCAGTTCCCCGTCCGGGACAGCGCCAAACGCGCCTTTCCAATTCGTTGTCGATTAGCGGGAGCCCGCACCGAATCAAGTGGTAATCCAGTCCGCATACATTCACCGCACTAATCATCGATGGCACAGCGCACTGACCTCAAAGGAGCCTCAAGGTGGAAGAAGTGATCGCGTCCAAAATCTCTCGTCGCAGCCTCTTTGCGGCGGCCGGCGCCGGTGCCGCGCTGTCCGTGGTGACCGGCTGCACGGCGGAGAAGAGCGATGCGGCCCCGGCCGCGTCCAGCACGGCGATGCCGGCAGCCAACCGGGACGGCGCGGCGCTCGGCCTGAGGTTGCAGGGCATCCAGCACTTCGGGGTGACGGTCGACAATATGGAGCGAGCCTTCGAGTTCTACACCGAAGTGCTCGGCGGCACCGAGGTGATGCGCGACGGCGACTTCCAGGGCCAGGTCATCCACGACACGCTCCTCACCGATCAGGAGATCATCGCGACCGAGCAGAGGATCGATCCGGCGAAGATCGGTGTGCCGGATCTGGCCAGCGGAAAGCAGCGACTCGACGTGCGGTTCGTCCAATTCGACAACGTGGTGATCGAGCTCCTGCAGTATCGCGACTCGAACCAGCCGCAGGGCACCGGCCGGAGTTTCGCGCCGCCACGCGACCGCATGAGCCCGGCCTACCCGCGCTCCATGCACATCTGCTTCCACATCCGCGACGACGTCGACTTCAACAAGTTCATCGCCGACCTCGAGGCGGAGAGCGCCCGGCGCGGAATGAGCCAGGTCAAGGCAAACCGGGTCATCACCGTACGCACCGAGCAGGCACGCCTCGCCGCACCGGCGACCGCCAACACCAACAAGATCCGCGAGGGCAAGTCAAACGGGTGGGCGCTGATCTACTGCAAGGGCCCGGAGGGTGAGCAGCTCGAGTTCGTCCAGGCACTCGACCCCGTCAAGCAGGTCTTCGCCGACGCGAAGGAACGGCACCTCGCCAAGATGAAGGGCTGACGGACGGGCGGCCCCGGGCCGAGGCGGGCCCTCGCCGTCGCACCCGGGCGTGGCACACGATCGAAAAGGCCGTTTCCCACTACGGGAAACGGCCTTTGATCTGGGGTGGAGCTGAGGGGATTTGAACCCCTGACCCCCTCGATGCGAACGAGGTGCGCTACCAGTCTGCGCCACAGCCCCCCGCCGGCGAACCGGCTTCGGTCCCACCCGGCTTACACCGGGCGGGCCGGGAGCAAGGCTAACAGGTCGTCGCCCCGCACCGCGAATCCACCCCCGGCGCGGCGCTGGCCCCCGCCGGAGATCCACTCGCCTTCCTGGAAGTCGGGCCATCGAGGGCGCCCGGACACCCCGTTCTCCGGGAAGGCGAGTGGATCAACGCCGCGCGCCACGGGCCGCGCGCCACGGGCCGCGCGCCACGGGCCGCGCGCCGCGCGCCACGGGCCGCGCGCCACGGGCCGCGGGCCGCGCGGCGGGCCGTGGCCGGTCGGCGGTCAGGCGCCTCGGCCGGCCTCGTAGGGGCGGCCGCGCAGACCACCCGAACGCCGGTACGACACCGATCCTCCGTTGACGGCGGCCGGCAGGTCCCCGGGGCGGTCGAGGCCCATGGCGGCTCGGCGTACCCCCTCGCGCTGGGCGGCCAGGCGGCGCTGCGCCTCCCGGCGGGCTGCCGCCCGGCGGGCCTGTTCACGGCGCACCTCGGCCTGCCGCGCGGCCAGCCACGCCGCCTCCCGGGCCCGGGCGCGGCGGCGACGACGCCCGGCGAGGGCCTGGCCGCGCAGGTGGACGACGTAGGCGGCCAGCAGCAGGAAGGTGACCCCGAACCCGACCCAGAAGCCGGGGCTGACGAAGAGCACACCGATCAGCTCGACGACGTTGAGCAGCAGCAGGGCGGCGAGGACTCGGCGGCGGCGGTACACGGCCGGGGTGTGGTGCCGGCGCGGCGGCCGGCGGCGGGGCCGCTTCGGGGTGGCTGGCACGGCGCGTAGCCGGCCGGAGCGGCGGGCGGCCGGCGGCGCGGAGACCGGTGCCGTCAACGTTCCGGTAGCCGTGTCTTCACTGAGGGTGACGATGAGCGAGCGCGGCGGGTGAACGGGCCGCCGTCCCGGCACAGTGCGGCGCCGCCGGCGGCGCTGGAGCACCCGCGCCGTCGACTGCGCCCGCTCCGCCACCAGCCGCTCGGTGGCGTCGTACCGGCGAACCAACGCCGGGGCCAGGGCGAGCAGGCCGGCGGCGGCGAGGACGGCGAGGAGCACCGAGGTCGGCACCCTCACCCCTCCCGTCACCGAATTCGGAGCAACCGCCACCGGACCGCAGGATCTTCCACCGATCGCGCTCGGGTGCGTGGATCGTCCGGACGGGCAGCGCTTGCCGTAGCTTGCAGTTACTTGAGGTTACGGCGCGCCGACCGTCATGCCGCCGCGCCGCGCCGATCCCGTCCGTGGGACGGCTCACCGCGCGGCGGCGCGTACCCGATGCCAGCGGGCCAGCAGGCCACCCTCGACGGCGATCTCCTCACTGGTCATCGCGTATCCGATGTGGTCCCGCCAGGCGCCGTCGATGTGCATGTAGCGCACGTGGTACGACTCCTCGCGGAAGCCGAGCTTCTCCACCACCCGCCGCGACGGTCGGTTCTCCGGCCGGATGTTGACCTCCACCCGGTGCAGGCCGCCCGGCCCGAACGCGTGGTCGACGGCGAGCGCGAGCGCGGTCGGGATCACGCCCTGGCCGGCGACTCGGGCGTCGACCCAGTATCCGACGTAGCCGGAGCAGAACGCCCGCCGCACGATGCTGCCCACGTTGAGGTGCCCGACCAGCCGATCCCGGTCGGCCTCACGCAGGCAGACCGCGAACGGCATCCCCTCGCCCTCCCGCGCCGACCGTCGCTGGTCGCGGTGCACCCAGCGGAACGCGGCCGGCGAGTTCAGCTCGTCCCAACTGCCCGACAGCGACGACTCCCAGGGCGCCAGCCAGGCCCGATTGGCCCGGCGTACCTCCGACCAGGCCGCGGCGTCCGAGCGCCGGTACGGCCGCAGCAGCACCGGACCGTCGACCAGCACCGCCGGCCAGCCGGGCGCCCGCGGCGGTCCGAAGAGGCTCACCCGCACAGTCTCCCGCGCGGGACCGTGTCCCGCGCAAGTGGACCCGCGATGTGCCGGCGAGCGGGGTGACCCGTCACCGGCGACGGTCCAGCAGCAGGACGTCCACGGTGGAACCGGCGGCGGCGGTGGTGACCCGCTCACCGAGCACCAGCAGACCGTTCGCCTCGGCGAGCCCGGAGAGGGTGAACGGCCCACCGCGCAGCGGCTGCACCGTGTAGCCGCCGCCACGCCGTTCGGCGACGTGCGCGGGCCGGAACTCGCGCAGCCCGCCCGGGGACGACACGGTCTCCAGCAGGTGCGCCCGGACACTGGGCCGGAACACCGGCTCGGCGCCGGCGAGCAGTTGGATGGCGGGGCGGGCCAGCACCTCGAAGCCGATCAGCGCGGCGCCGGGGTCGCCGGGCAGGCAGACCACCGGCACCTCCTCGGCGCCCACCGTGCCGAACCCGAGCGCGGTGCCGGGGTAGAGCGCCACGTCGGTGAAGGTGACCGGCCCGGCGCGGCCCCCCTCGCGGCGGGACAGGATCCGCCGCACCATGTCGCCGGGCCCGGTGCCGGTGCCGCCGGTGGTGATGATCAGGTCGGCGCGCAGGGTCTGGTCCTCCAGCAGCCCGCGCAGCCCTTCCGGGTCGTCGTCGCAGATACCCACCCGGTACGCCAGTGCGCCCACCTCGGCCGCGGCGGCGGTCAGCGCGTGCGAGTTCGCGTCGACCACCTGCCCGGGTTGGCTGCCCCGGCCCACGTCGACCAGCTCGTCACCGGTGGCCACGATGACCACCCGAGGGCTGGGACGGACCACCACGTGCCCGATGCCGGTGGCCGCGAAGACGGCGACCAGCGCCGGGGAGACGTACGTGCCGGCGCGGGCGAGCAGGGTGCCGGCGGGCAGTTCCTCACCGGCGCGGCGTACGCCGTACCCCCGCTTGGGGGTGCGGAAGATCTCCACGGCGGCCATGCCCTGGTCGGTCCACTCCACCGGGACCACCACGTCGGCGGCGACCGGCAGTGGCGCGCCGGCGGCCACCGAGAAGCACGAACCCGGGGTGAGCCGGACCGGTCGCCAGCTCGCCGCGCCGAGGTCGCCGACCACGTTGAGCCGGATGGTCCGGCCGCCGGGAGTGCCGGAGGGGGCCGGGACGTAGCTCGGGCCCCGGCCCCCTCCGGAGATGTCCTCCCAGCGGGCCGCGTACCCGTCCACGGCCGCCTGGTCGAAGGCCGGGAACGCGTGCGGCGCGACGACGTCCTCGGCGAGGACGTTGCCGTGCGCCTGGGTGAGGTCGAGGTCGAGTGGCGGCAGCGCTCGTAACCTGCGCAGCACACTGCCCAGGTAGTCGGCGAGCGGCGTCAACTCGTTCGCGGCCGCCTCGGCGTCGGCCGTCGCGGTCATGTACCAGATCCGCCTGCCGCGTTGGCGTTGACGAACTCGGCCAGCCAGGAACGGAACTCGGCGCCGAGGTCGTCCCGGTCGGCGGCGATCTGCACCACCGTCTGCAGGTAGCCCAGCGGCATGCCGGTGTCGTAGCGGGTACCCCGGTAGACGATCGCGTGCACCGGTGTGCCCTCGGTGCGCAGCAGCTCCATGGCGTCGGTCAGCTGGATCTCGCCGCCGCTGCCCGGCTTGGTCCGCCGGATCGCGTCGAAGATCTTGCCGGGCAGCACGTACCGGCCGAGCACCGCGAGGTTGCTCGGCGCGTCCTCCGGCTGCGGCTTCTCCACCATCCCGGTCACCTTGACGACCTCGCCGATGTCGGTCAGCTCCGACTCGGCGGGTTCGACGGAGGCGATGCCGTACCGCTTGGTGTCGGCCGGGTCGACCTCGAAGAAGGCGAGCACCACACCGCCGGTGCGGGCCTGCAACTCCAGCATCGCCGGCAGCAGCGGCTCGGACGGCTTGACGAACTCGTCGCCGAGCAGCACCGCGAAGGGCTGGTCACCGACGTGCGACTCGGCGTACCCGACGGCGTGGCCGAGCCCGAGCTGCTCGGGCTGCCGCACCGTGTAGATCTTGGCCAGCTCGCTGGGCCGGCGCACGGCGGCCAGCCGCTCGGTGTCGCCCTTCTCCTCCAGCCTGGTCTCCAGGTCTGGGCGCCGGTCGAAGTGGTCCACCATCGACGTCTTACCCCGACCGGTGATCAGCAACACGTCACCGATGCCGGCCTGGGTGGCCTCCTCGACGATGTACTGCAGGACCGGCCGATCCACCACCGGCAACAGCTCCTTGGGCACCGCCTTGGTGGCCGGCAGGAACCGGGTGGCCAGTCCGGCGGCCGGGATGACGGCCTTGACCGCCAGGGGACGGCCAGTTGCGGCGACCGTCGATGAGGGGTTCGCTGAGTGCTCCGACATGCCGCGAGACTATCGGCCACGGCTCTGCCGCGGCGGGTGTGGCCCAGAAGACGCGCCGCCGCCCGGTCCCGGCCGTGCGGCGTCCGGACCGGCCCGGGCACCGTCCGGGACACCGGCCGCCGGGTTGTCGGCCGGCTCCGGCCGGGCATGTGCCGGCCCCGCCGGCGACGATTCGGGTACGCCCGCGGCCGGCTCCGACCGGGCGGGCCCGCCCGGCTCCCGGTGGGCCGGCACGGGCCGGCCGGCGCGCGGCAGTCCATCCGGTGGGCTGACCGCGCCCGCCAGCACCGGCAGCTCCCGGGTCGGCACGTCCGGGCGTACCTCGGCGACCCGGTAGGTGTCCCGGCCGGCCGCCTTCGCGCCGTAGAGGGCGTCGTCGGCGGCCTCCAGCACCTCCCGTCCGGTGCTGCCGTGGTCCGGGTAGACGGCGATGCCCACCGACACCGTCACCAGGACCGGCCCGGCGTACGCCTCGACCGCGATCGGTGTGTCCCGCACGGCCGCGCCCAACCGCTCCGCGACGATCGCCGCGCCCCGGGCGTCGGTCTCCGGCAACAGCAGGACGAACTCCTCCCCGCCCTGCCGGAAGGCCAGGTCGACCTCGCGGATCTCGCCGCGCACCCGCCGGGCGAACTCGGCCAGCACGGTGTCCCCCGCCGCGTGCCCGTACGTGTCGTTGACGTCCTTGAACCGGTCCAGGTCCAACGCGAGGACGCTGAGCATCCGGCCGAACCGGCTGGCCCGTTCCACCTCCCGCCGGATCGACTCGCGCAGGTAGCGGTAGTTCCACAGCCCGGTGAGCGGGTCGGTGAGGGACAGCCGCTGGGCCTCCTCGTGCACCCGCACGTTCTCCACCGCCACCGCCGCGTGCCCGGCGAAGGTGCGCAGCGTGACCAGGTCGTCGTCGTCGAACTCGGCCGCGCCCACCCGGTCGTAGAGGGCCAGCACACCGAGCGCCACCGCCGGCGTACCCGTGTCGTCGGCGGACCCGGGGGTGGCGGTCGGCACGGCGGACCCACCGGGGGTGGCGAACGGCACGGCGACGTAGGTGCGGCAGCGGGGCTCACCGGCGAGTACCTCGGTCGGCTCCACCCGGCCCCGCTGCGGCTCACCGGTGGCGGCCACCGCGCCGACCACGCCGACGCCCACCGGCACCCGCAGCGTCTGCGACCCGTCCGCGTCCCCCTCCGGCCAGCGGCCGTCCAGCCCTTCGGTGCACTGGGCGGCGAGCATCCCGCCGGTCTCGACCAGCAGCACCGCGCCGGCCCGGGCGCCGGTGGCCGCGATGGCGCTGTGCAGGATCACCCGCAGGATGCGTTGCAGGTCGTGCGTGCTGGCCAGGGTGTCGCCGAGCACCGCCAGATGGCCACGTAACTGGTCGCGGCTGCTGGTCAGCGCCGCGACGTACGAGCCGGTCTCGCGGGTCATCCGGTTGAACGCCTCGGCCAGCCGGCCCAGCTCGTCGTGGCTGCGCACCGGCACCCGGGCGGTCAGGTCGCCGTACGCCACCCGGTCGACGGCGCTGGCCAGCTCCGCCAGCGGTCGGGTGGTCACCCGGGCCAGCCGCCACGCGGTCAGCACGGCGAGCAGGCCGGCCAGCACGACCGCGCCGATCAACGTGACGTGCAGCCCGGGTGGCCGTTCACTCGGCACGGACAGCACCAGCGGCAGCGGCTGCCCGGTGGACGGCCCGATCCTGCGCACGTACCGGCCCTCGGTGGTCTCGGTGACCCGCTCGCTGTCGACGGCGCTGGCGGCGGCGAGCACCGCGTCGCGGACGTCCCGGGATTCGGTGGTGTGGGTGACCCGGTCGCTGCTCGCGCCGCCGAGCAGGGTGACCGCCACCCCGGTGACCGCGGCCAGCCGGGCCACGAACACCGGATCGACGAGTTGCGCGGCGGCGACCGTGCCGCGCAGGGCACCGGCGCGGTCGCGCAGGTCGACCCGGGCGGCCAGCGCCCGGACCGGCCCGGACTGCGTCTCGACCGGGCCGGAACAGTCCCGCCAGGGCATCGACGGCGCGCCGGGCGAGGCGTACGTGACCTGGCCGGTCACGTCGGTGATCTGCACGGCGGCGGCCAGCCCCCGACCCACCAGTTGGGTGGCGGCGGCGGGCGGATCGCCGGTGAGGGCCACCGCGTCGGCGGTGGCGCGCAGTTGCTGGCAGAGCGCGTCGACCGAGGTCCGCACGGTGGACGCCGCCACGGCGAGGCGCTCGGTGGAACGGCTGCGGTCGACGGCGGTGACGGTCGAGGCGACGAAGATCGCGCCGAGCAGCACCGGGCCGAGCACCACCACGAGGAAGGCTGCCGTCAACCGCCCGCGTAGCGTCACTCGGTCCCCCCGGAAGTTCCGCCTCCGTTGCTTGCGATGCTGACACAGAGCAACCGTGGGAGAGGCGTTGCGTCAGGAGTGTTGCGTGCCGGATTTTTCTTATGAAGCGGAAGTGACCCGGGTGGCGAAGCGGGACGCGCGGGCCGAACTGCTCGCCCGCCGCCGAAAGCTGTCGACACCGGCCCGGGCGGCAGCCGCCGGACGCGTCCAGGCCGAGCTGGTCGCCCTGGTCCGCCGGCTCCGTCCCCGCCGGGTGACGGCGTACGTCCCGGTCGGCTCCGAGCCGGGCGGCCCCGACCTGCCGGCGGTGCTGCGGGCGGCGCTGCCGGCCGACGCCGAGTTGCTGCTGCCGGTGCTCCTCGCCGACCTGGATCTGGACTGGGCCGCCTACACCGGGCCGGAGGGTCTACTCGCCGCCGGTCGGGGTATCCGGGAGCCGGACGGGCCCCGGCTCGGGGTGGCCGCGGTGGCCGACGCCGACCTGGTGCTCGTACCGGCGCTCGCCGTCGACCGGCACGGCCGACGGCTCGGCCGCGGTGGCGGCTCCTACGACCGGGCGCTGGCCCGGGTGCCGGTGGCGACGCTGACCGTGTGCCCGCTGCATGACGGGGAGCTGGTCGAGACGCTGCCCGTGGAGCCGCACGACCGACCGGTCCGCGCGGTGGTCACCCCCGCCGACGGGGTGCGTACGCTTGACGGCGGCCCGGGTACGGCGCGTGGTGTCGCGCCCCACACGTCCGCTGGACGAACCCGGGCCGAATGACGCACCATTGGCACTCGAATACGTCGAGTGCCAACTGGCCGAGCCCAGATCCGGAGGAGAACGTGCCCACGTACCAGTACGCCTGCACCGCGTGCGGTCACCAGCTCGAGGCGGTGCAGTCCTTCTCTGACGAGCCGTTGACCGAGTGCCCGGCGTGTCAGGGGCGGCTGCGCAAGGTCTTCAACTCGGTCGGCATCGTCTTCAAGGGCTCCGGCTTCTACCGCACCGACTCCCGCGCCTCCGGGTCCGAGACCACGGCCGGCGGCACGGCCAGCAAGCCGACCAAGTCCGAGTCGTCCTCGTCGTCCTCGGGTGGGGACTCCGGGTCGTCGTCGTCTTCGTCGTCCGGGTCGTCCTCGTCGTCGGGATCCTCGTCGTCGGGGTCGTCCTCGTCGTCCGGCGGGTCGGGTGGCGGCAAGGCCCCGGCGGCCAGTTCCGCGTCCTGACCGCGAGCCCGCAGCCTGACCGCGAGCGACCACACCTTGATCCACTCGGGATCCTGGAAATCGGCCTGTCCGCGTTCGTATGACACCCCGTTTTCCCCGAACCCGAGTGGATCGAGGCGCGCGACCCTTCCGCGTACATAGCAGCTCCGGCCGGCCGGTGGGCGTTGTCCACAGGCCCGCCGGTTGTCCACAGGCACGGTCTTACGGCCTGATGTCTGGCTCCCCACCGGCCTAACCTGCCGCCCAGGGATGTCGCTGTGGCATCCGGGACGGGAGACGGCTGATGGTGACGGGCGATCCAGACTCCGTACGGGCCCTGCGTCCACTGCGTCGGCTCGTCCTCCCCGGCGGGCGCACTCTGCTCCGGGCCGGGCTGGTCGCCGCACTGCTCGGCCTGGCCGCTGCGGTGCTGCACACCCCGACCGGCTGCCCGCCCACCAGCGGCGCCGCAGACCAAACCCCCACCGCCAGAACCGGCTCCGGCTCCGGCTCAGGGCCAGAGGCAGGCCCAGGGCCGGAGTCCGACTCGGGGCCAGGGACTGGCTCGGAGCCGAGGGCGGGCTCCGGGCCAGAGTCGGGCTCAGGGCCGGGGGCAGGCTCCGGCTCGGGGAGAGGGCCAGCCGGCGCGGCCGACGGGTCAAGATCCACCGGCACGAACCTCGGCGCCGACGCGGCACGCGGCACCTCCGGACCGCTGCCGCTACCCAGCGGCGCGGTCGGGGTGCCGGTTCGGCTGGCCGAGCCGGCCGCGCTGGCAGTGGTCCGCCCCGGCGCCCACGTCGACCTCCTGGCCGCGCCGCCGGGCGGAGCAGGCAGCTCCGAGGCGACCCTGCTGGCCCCCGCCGCGCTCGTCTTGGACGTGTTGGGCGCCGGCACAACCGACGGGTCCGCCGCGCTGTATCTCGCGCTTCGCCCAGACCAGGCACAACGCGCGGTCGGCCTGCCCGAGGGCAGCCGCTTCGCCATCGTCATCCGTGGCTGACCAGGCCGACCATGATCGACACCGTTTCGCCCATGTGGGTGGCCCACCGACCCAGACAACCCGCCCGGCGGTGCCGGGGTCAGTCCCAGTGCGGAGGGCGTTGGGAGAGCAGCCAGTCGTCGTTGCCGTCGGCCCGCTCGCCCCAGCCGTGATCGGTGTCGTCGGACGTCTGCTCGGGCAGCACCACGAAGTCGTCGCTCAGGTCGACGGTGCGGTCGTCGTCGCCGCGCGTGCCCTGCGTGCCGGGGTCCTCGGTGCTCACGAACGGCAAGACTAGCCCAGCCGACGGTGGCCGCGCCGGCCAGAAGCGACCGGGCTGTCGGCCTGGTTGGTAGCGTCGGACGGCGTGACGACGACCCCCAGCGGTGGCAGCACCCCGGACGACTACTGGCGGCGACCCGGGACCGATGCCGGTGACACGGCGGACCAACCCCCCGCCGGGCCGGCGCCCACGCCGACGGGTGGGTATGCGGGCCCTCCGCCGAGCACGCCGCCTCCGGCGGGCTGGCGTCCGCCCGTACACCTGGAGCCGACGCCGCCCCGACGGCTGCCGGCGCAGGACATGGCCGGCCTGGACGCGGCCGAGCAGCGTTCGCAACGGGTCACCTACGGTTTCGGCGCGGCGGCCGGGGTGGTCCTGGTGGTGCTGGTCTGCCTGCTGTGCTCGCGGATCATCTTCTGACCGCGTGGGTCAGAGGGTGGTGCCCCAGACCGCCTCGGCACCGGAGTGGCCGGTCAGATAGACGTAGACCAGGGCGGCGATGGAGAGGGCGACGACGACCACCGCCAGCACCGGGGTCACCAGCGCCGGCAGCCGTGGCACCCGAGGATGCCCGCTGGTCGCCACCAGCAGCAGGATGGCCGCGATGCCGAGCGGCACCACGATCCGGAACAGGATGTCGCCGTAGCGGGAGTGTTCGAAGATCTGGTCGAGGATCGGGCCTTGGAAACCTCGGGCGACCAGCGCGTCGGTGAACGCCTCGCCCGACTCGACGGCCACGAAGGTGGTCACCGGGGCGGCCACGGCGAAGAGGCCCAGCGCCCAGTCCAGCCGGTGCCGCCACCGCGGCAGACCCACGTACGCGATGGCCAGCACCGCCAGCAGCGGCACGAACACGACCACGGCGTGGATCACCAACGCATGGACCGGTAGACCCAGGATCTCCTCGAACATCGCGCCCTCCAGGTGGATCACGGTCACAGGATCGCCAGCTTACGGCCGGCCGGTCGCCCCGAGCTCTCGACCGGACACACGCGCGATGCCACGCTCGGGTTCACCGATCGATGCCCGCCTCCGGTTGTGTCCGTGGCCACCCTGGTCACACGTCGGTTGTCGATGGTGGTCGCGCGTGCTGTCATTGGCGCATGTCCGGTGCCGAGGAGCTGCTGCGATCGAGAGGGCTGCGCGTCACCCGACCGCGTCTCGCCGTGCTCGACGTGCTGGCCGGTGGTGGTCACCTGGAGGTCGACGAGATCACCCGGCGGGTCCGGGAACGCCTCGACTCGGTCTCCACCCAGGCGGTGTACGACGTGCTGGGCGCGCTGTCCCGGGCCGGACTGTCCCGCCGCATCGAGCCCGCCGGCAGTCCCGCCCGCTACGAGGCGCGTGTCGGCGACAACCATCACCACGTGGTCTGCCGGGGCTGCGGCGAGATCGCTGACATCGACTGCGCCGTCGGCGGCCCCCCCTGCCTGGAGCCGAACGTCTCCCACGGGTTCGAGGTGGACGAGGCGGAAGTGACGTTCTGGGGTCTGTGCCCGGGCTGTCAGTCCCGCCGGTCCGCCGACCACTGACGAGAAGCCGCCACTGACGAGAACGGGCGACCGGCGCGGTCGGCACGGGCGTGGCACTCTTGGGCGGTGGACTCCGATGACCTCGGCCTCTTCGGTCCGGGTTCGGTCACGTGGAAGGTGCACGAGGAGCCGATCCTGATCGTCGCCGGCCTGCGCTCGCTCTACCTTCAGGCGTTGCACCCGCGGGCGATGGCCGGGGTCGCGCAGAACAGCAACTACCGTACCGACGCCTGGGGCCGTCTGGTCCGCACCGCCACCTACGTGGCGACCACCGTCTACGGAACCACCGCCGAGGCGGAGGCGGCCGGCGCCCGGCTGCGCCGGTTGCACGCCCGCCTACGGGCCACCGACCCGTTCACCGGTACGGAGTTCCGGGTCGACGATCCGGACCTGCTGCGCTGGGTGCATGTCACGGAGGTCGAATCGTTCCTCAGCACGGCCCGACGCGCCGGGCTGCCGCTGACCGACGACGAGGTGGACGGCTACTACACCGAGCAGCGCCGCTCCGCCGAGCTGGTCGGTCTGGACCCGGCCACCGTCCCCGGCACCGCCGCCGAGGTGGCGGCGTACTACGAGGACGTACGGCCGCAGTTGCGGATGACCCGGGAGGCGGCCGAGACGGCGGTCTTCCTCACCGCTCCCCCACTGCCGTGGAAGCTCAGCCTGCCGGCCCGTCTGGGGCTCACCCTCGGCCCGCCGCGTTGGGCGTACCTGGAGATCGCCGGCACCGCGTTGGCGCTGCTGCCGGCGTGGGCGCGCCGGATGTACGGCGGGCTCGGGCTGCCCACGACCGCCCTGTCGGCGGATCTGACGGTGCGCGCCCTGCGGCTCGCGTTCGCCGCGGTGCCCCGCCGCTACCTCGAGGGGCCGTTGACGCAGGCCGCCAAGCAGCGGGCCGAACGGCACGCCGCCGCTTCGCTGGCCCGCTGAGCCGAGCCGGGTGGTGTCGGGTCAGGCATCGGCGGCGCGGTCCACGGCGGCCCACGGCCCCTTGCCGGGAGCCTGCGCGCCGGTCGGGCAGTGGCGCCGGAAGTCGCACCAGCCGCAGCGTGGGCCGGGCGCGACGGGGAACGCCTCGTCCGCGTCGCCGCCCTCGGCGACCGCCCGTTCGGCGGCCATGATGTCGCGGGCGGTCTCCTCGGCACGGGTCAACTGGCGGGCCAGCGACTCGACGGTGTGGTCGTGGCCGGCGACCGTGCCGGTGGGCAGGTGGTGCAGCTCCACCCGGCGACACGGCCGGCGGAACACCCGCTCGGCCGCGTACGCGTAGAGCGCCAACGCCTGCGAGCCCCGGGCGTCGTCCGTGTCCAGCCCGGTGCGGCCGGTCTTGTAGTCGACGATGACCAGCTCCGGGCCGGCCGGGCCGGGGCGGGAGTCGATGCGGTCGGCCCGGCCGTTGAAGGCGAGCACCGCGGTCTTGACGGCCACCACCCGCTCCACCCCCAGCGGGTCGGTCTCCGGCTCCAGCGTCTCGACGTACGCCTCCAGCCAGCCCAATGCCCGCCGGAACGCGGCGCGTTCCTGCTCGTCGTCGCGGTAGCCCTCGCGCACCCAGGTGCCCTTGAGCAGGGTGGCGAGCACCTCGGGCCGGCGTCGCTCGGTGGGCAGCGCGTACCAGTTCTTCAGGGCGGTGTGCACGCTGGCGCCGAGGGAGTTGTGCGCCCACGGCGGGCCCTTCGGGGGGCTCGGCCGGTCGACGTAGGAGTAGCGGTAGCGGCGCGGGCAGTCCGTGTACGTGCCGAGCTTGCTCGGGGTGCAGACGAACAGCCGCTCCGGCATGCCCTCGAAACCGAGCTGCTCGGCGCCACCGGCGCGTTGGTGAGGGGGCCGGCCGCCGCCGGCGGCGGGTCGTCCGGCTGAGGAGGCTCGTCGCACGCCTGCGATCCTGCCATCCACCCCCGACATCGCGGGTGCTCCGGGTCAGGCCATGTTGACGTACTGCGTGACGAAGGCGGCCACCGCGTCCGCGATGAGCTGTACGGCGATGGCGGCCAGCAGCAGGCCGGCGATCCGGGTCAGCACCTCGATGCCACCGGGGCGCAGGATCTTCACGATTCCGCCGGAGAAGCGGAGGACGATCCACACGGCGACCATCACGGCGAGGATCGCGAGGGCGATGGCGGTGAACTCGCCCAGCCCGTCGGCCTGCTGGACGAAGAGCATGGTGGCCACGATGGCGCCCGGTCCGGCCAGCAGCGGAGTGCCCAGCGGCACCAGCGCGATGTTGGAGGTGACCTGCTGGCTCGGGTCGTCGGCCTTGCCGGTCAGCAGTTCCAGGGCGACGAGCACGAGCAGCAGCCCGCCGGCGGCCTGGAGGGCCGGCAGGTCCACGTGCAGGTAGTCGAGCAGGGTCTGCCCCGCGACCGCGAAGATCACGATGACGCCGAGCGCCAGCGCGACCGCCTGCCAGGCCGCGCGGTTGCGGTCCCGGGCGGGCAGCGGGCCGGTCAGCGCCAGGAAGATCGGCATCATGCCCGGCGGGTCGGTGATCACCAGCAGGGTCACGAAAACCTCGCCGAACAGCTTCAGATCCACGTGATCAACCTAGCCGCGCCGTGGTGGGCGAAATACCCGGATCAGCCCGAAGCGACCTCGGTCACCCCGGCGGCCACGATCCGCTCGTACGCCTCGACGCCGGTGCTGAAGGCACCGAGCTGGACGGTCTTGTGGGTGCCGTGGAAGTCCGAGGAGCCGGTGACCACCAGGCCCAGCTCGGCGGCGAGGCCACGGACGTGTGCCTGCTCGGCCGGGCTGTGGTCCTCGTGGTCGGCCTCCAGCCCGGCCAGCCCCGCCGCGGCCAGCTCGACGATCAGCTCGTCGGGGACCACCCGGCCGCGCCGGGTGGCCCGGGGGTGGGCGAAGACCGGCACCCCACCGGCCGCCCGGACCAGCCGGACCGCGTGGAACACGTCGATGTCCTCCTTGGGCAGCCGGTACCGCTCGCCCAACCAGTCGGGGCCGAACGCCTCCCGGGTGCTGCCGACCAGCCCGGCCCGGATCAGCGCCTGCGCGATGTGCGGGCGGCCCACGGTGCCACCGCCCGCGCCGGCCAGGATGTCCAACCAGCTCACGTCGATGCCGTCGGCTCGCAGCAGCGCGACGATGCGTTCACCGCGCTCCTCGCGGGCCGCGCGCACCCGGGCCAGCTCGGCGACCAGCTCCGGGTGGTCCGGATCGAAGAGGTACGCCAGCAGGTGCAGTGGCACCGCCGGCTCGGTGCCGGACCAGCGGCAGGACAGTTCCGCGCCGCGGATCAGGCGCAACCCGGGCGGCAGCGCCCGCACGGCTGGCTCCCAGCCGGCGGTGGTGTCGTGGTCGGTGATCGCCAGCACGTCCAGCCCGGCGTCTGAGGCGGCGCGCACCAGCTCGGCCGGGGTCAGCGTGCCGTCGCTGGCCGTCGAGTGGGTGTGCAGGTCGATCCGCGGGCTGGGGCCGAGATGCGAGGTCACGTCACGACGCTACCGAGCGCCCGGTGGTCCGGGCCGCCGGAGGGCGACCCACGGCGGCGCCGGCGACCACACCGACGGGCCAGCACCTCGGCCGGCGCAGGTCAGGAGCCGGTCACCAGGACGGGACGGTAGCCCGGTTGGACGCCGTTGACGGGAGCCGGCGTGGCCGGCGTCCCGGCCCGTACCCGATCGACGTCGACCCGGACCAGTTGACCGGTGCCGTCGAGGTAGGAGGCCTGGGAGGTGGTCGTCCAGGCGACCGTGCCGGTCATCGGCGGGCCGGCCGGCACGGCGGCCGTGTCCGGCCCGAGCTGGCTCAGGTCGACCAGCAGGGACCGGCTGACCTTGCCGACCGATCCGTTCACCAGGAGCCACCGGCCGTCGGTCGAGATCCCGCCGACGCCGTCCCGGCTCAGCTGGAGGCCGCAGCCGGTGCGGTCCGGTTTCAGGGCGGGCGTCGGGCCGAGCACGGCCAGGCAGGTGCGGCGGGGATCGTCCGTGGCGACCTGACCGATCAGCCGGCCGTCGGGCAGCGTGCCGTAGACGTTGATGGTGCTGCGGTCGCCCCGCGCCACCAGTTGCCCGGCACCGGGCCGCCACAGGGCGTGGCCCGGGGCGGCCGGGTCGAGCCGGACCAGCACGCTGTCGCCGACGAACCGGACCGGTTCCGCCCCGGCCGGCACCGGCGTACGCGCCGACCCGATCAGCTGGGTGCCGATCACTCCCGCCACCAACAGGTCGGTGCCGTCGCGCCAGGCGACCTGACGACCGTCGGGTGCCAGGACGATCTGGCCCGCGCCGGCCAGCAGCACCTGCACCAGGCCGTCGCTCTGCGCGACCCAGAGGGAGCGGCCGGCAGTGGTCGCGGCACCCACCACCAGCAGTCCTCCGCCGCCGGGTAGCGGTCGGGCGCGTTCGGCCGGCCCGACGCCGGGCAGCTCCAGCCGCTTCCCGTCGGCGCTGATCAACGTCCCGCCAACGAGCAGGTCGGCCGGCGCTCCGGGCGAGGGCGGCGGGGCGGGCACGGTGGCGGTGGGGATCGCCCGCGCCGAGGGGTCCGGGTCGCCGATCACGACGATCGATGAGCCCTGCCGGTCGGGGTCCTGGGCGAGCTGCGCCATGCCGGTGCTGACCACGACGGTGGTGATCGCCGCGAGAGACAGGCCGACCCCGGTACGTCGGCGCCGGATCCGGTTGCCGCGGCGGATGGCCTGACCGGCCGGGTCGGCGCTCAGCGGACGGGCAACGCCGACCTGGCGCGAGAGAGTTTCCCGCACCGCACCTTCGAACTCGTCAGGCCGCACGTCGTATGGACGCGGCGGGCGGCCCGTCAGGTTGTCGGACCGGCCCGGGTACCCGCTCACTGCTGCTCTCCGGGGCCGGTACCGACGGGCACGGCCGCCGGAGCGGTGGGCAGCTCGATCGGCGGACCGATCGGGCGGGGCGCGGCCGGGCGGGGCGCGGCCGCGCCGGGCACCGACCGCTCGGACGCCGGCCGGGGTCGGGGCGTCGTGCCGGCCGGCGTCCGCCTGGTCAGGTAGCCCGCGCCGCCGGTGCGCGCGGTGCCGGCGGTGGCCGCCCGGCCCGGGGTGGCTGTATCGGCGGCCAGTTCCGGCACGGCGGAGCCCAACCGCCGGCGCAGGGTGGCCAGCGCCCGGGACGCCTGGCTCTTCACCGTGCCCGGCGAAATGTCCAACATCGCGGCGGTTTGCGCCTCGGACATGTCCTCGTAGTAGCGCAGCACCAGCACCGCCCGCTGCCGGGTGGGCAGCTCCCGCAGATGCCGCCAGAGCAGGTCGCGGTCGAGTTGTTGCTCGATCTCGTCGACACCGGCCCGCTCGGGCAGCACCTCCGTGGGGCGCTCACCGTGCCAGCGTCGCCGCCACCAACTCGTCGACGTGTTGACCATCACCCGTCGGGCGTACGGTTCGACCGCCTCGATCCCACCGAGCCGCTTCCACGCCAGGTACGTCTTGGTGAGCGCCGTCTGGAGCAGGTCCTCGGCCGTGGCCCAGTCACCGGCGAGCAGGTACGCGGTGCGCAGCAGCGCGGGTGAACGAGCCGCGACGAACTCGCGAAACTCCTCCTCCAACGAGTCCCTGCTCGCCACCGCTCACCTCCCCAGCCACCCTGCCGTGTTGGCAGAGTGCCACGTCAGGGGCCGCCTGGTCCATGACGAAAGGTGCGCACTTGCTCCGATGTTCGGACGAAAACTTTCACGCCCCGTCGTCGGCCTTGGCCTCGTCGGCCTCCTTGCCCAGCCGGGCCTCCACCGCCTGCGGCTCGTACATCTCTTCCACCACACGCAGGTAGAGCTCGTTCGGGTTGGGCAGGTTCTTGATCTCCCGCAGGGCCTGCTCCTGGCCGGCGGACTCCAGCACGAACGTGCCGTAGTTGAGCGCCCGACCGGTCGGCGTCTGCTCGTACTTCATGTCGGTGACCCGGACCAGCGGCATCATGGCGACCTTGCGGGTGACGATGCCGTTGACCACCATGACCCGCTTGTTCGTCAGGATGAAACGGTCATACCACCAGTCGGCGACCTTCCAGGCCACCCAGCCCATCACCGCGAACCACAGCAGCACGGCGATGGTCGTCAACGCACCCACGTCGTTACCGGCGAGAAAGCCGGACAGGTAGCCGAGCACGAACGTCGCCCCGATGCCGATCAGCAGCGGGTTGGTGAGGTGGATCCAGTGCCGCTTCCACTCGCCCCGGTAGCGCTCGGTGGGGAAGAGGTAACGGGCGACCAGCGAGCTGGGCTCGTCTTCCAGGGGCAACACCCGCCGAGGGGTTGCCCCGGTCGCGTCGGCGCGCAACCCGGCCAGCTCGTCCTCGGAGATCTGTGGAGGCTGGTAGCTGGCCTCCGGATCACGGATCCAGGCCCGACCGGAGCGACCCTCACCGGCATAGCCGGGCCCGTCGCCGTAGCCGACGTCGTCCGATAGGGACGGACCGTCGGACAGGCCGGGGCCGGCACCGTAGCCCGGGCCGTCATCGGGCCCGATCCGCGGTATCGGCTCGGTGTCACGCTCGCGACGTTCCCGGTCGGGGTCGTCCGGGTCGAAGGGTGGACCGGAGGGGCTACCCATCGACGGCTAGGCGACGAGACTGGTGAAGAAGTCGCCGAATCCCTGGGCGATATCCACGATGCCACCGCCGAGCGACTTGAACACATCCGCCGCAGAGTTTGGCCGGTAGGCAACGAAGAAGATCAAGAATGCGATTCCGGCCCAGGTGAGGACCTTCTTGACCATGGCGGGCCATCCTCTCGCGCGGCGCCGGGTCCCATTACCGCAGCGGCACCCAGAGTATCAGTGTGGTGTCGTACAGTGAAGATCTGCGTCCGTTCTCCGTCAATCCGGGAGGGTTGTCAAGCCCTACCTGATAGGTACGGAGATGGTGCGCCGTACACGAGCTCGGGTGGAGTCCACTCGGTCAGGTCGTGAAGCACGACATCTTCCGCGAGCAGGTGTCCCGCACTCGCCGGCCAGGCTATCGCATGCAGCCACATTCCCCGAGCCTCGCCGGCGTACGCGCTTCGATCCGTGGGTGAATTCACCACCCACAGTGGAGTCGGATGCCCGCCGACCTTGATCCTGGCCTGCCCGACGTGCTCCGGATGACCCGGTCCGGGGTCGGTCAGCGCGTCGACCAGTTGCGGTCCCGGGTCCGGGCCGGACAGGCCGGCGAGTCGCGTACCGAGGCCCACGCCCGGCTCCTCGGCCACGAAGACCAGGTCGGCCGGACCACCGCCGAGCGGCGCCGGGCCCGCGCAGGCCACGGCGGTCGCCCGCACACCGGTCCGCTCGTCCCCCGCGTACGCCACGCCGGTGAGGGTCCAGCCGGGCGGCAGCGGCCACGGGCACCAGAGCGGCGTCACCGGCGGATCCGTGGTCGCGGTGATGCGATCGACCACACTCGCCACGATCTCCGCTCCGATGTGCTCGGGCACATGCAGCGGCGGGACGGGCCCGCAGCCCAGGCATCTCGACTCGGTGTGCATCAGATCCGGCGCCCGTACCGGGCCCCCGCATCTCGGACAACTCACCGCGACACTCACATCCCCACCGTCACCCCGATCCGCCGACACGTCAAGCCGGACCGTCCGATTCGGCGCCCGGAAGGGTCAGTCCGGCGGCGGCCCGGCATGCGTACGGATCCACGCGTGCATGGCGATCCCGCTGGCCACACCCGCATTGATCGACCTCGTGGAGCCGTACTGCGCGATGGAGTAGAGCTGGTCGCACGCGGCGCGCGCCGGTTCGGACAGACCCGGCCCCTCCTGACCGAACAGCAGCACGCAGTCCCGCGGCAGGGTGCCGGTCTCCAGCGGAACCGAACCGGGCAGGTTGTCGATGCCGAACACCGGCAGCCGCCGCCCGGCCGCCCAGGCGACGAACTCCTCGATCGTCTCGTGGTGACGGACGTGCTGGTAGCGATCGGTCACCATGGCGCCGCGCCGGTTCCACCGTCGACGTCCGACGATGTGCACCTCGGCGGCGTTGAACGCGTTGGCGTTACGGACCACCGTGCCGATGTTGAAGTCGTGCTGCCAGTTCTCGATGGCGACGTGGAAGCCGTGCCGGTGCCGGTCCAGGTCGGCGACGATCGCCTCGTGCCGCCAGTAGCGGTAGCGGTCGACCACGTTGCGCCGGTCGCCCTCGGCGAGCAACTGCGGGTCGTAGCGCGGGTCGTCCGGCGGGTCGCCCGGCCAGGGGCCCACACCCACCTCAAGCTGGTCGTCGGTCACGGTCATCAGAGGGTACGGACCAGCTCGGCGCCCGCCGCGACACCCCGCCGATCTCAGCCCAACCCGAGCGCGCCGCCGAGCCGGTCGAGGAAACGCCGGTCGGCCGGGCTGGCCGGTTGTCCCGGCGGGCCGGGCACCGACCGGCAGACCCGGGCCGCGACCGACTGCACCCACTGGCGGTACGCGGCCGAGTCGGCGGGATCGGCGCGCCGGTGCATGACCCGGACCGCCGCGCGGCAGGCGGCCAGCAGGTCCACCAGATCGGTGAGCCGCTCGGCGGGCTGCGGGGTGCCGTCGTGGCGGGCGTAGATCGCGGCGACGACGGCACGGACGAGGTCGCTGTCGGACGCCCGGCCGGCGGCCACCGCGTCCAGGCCGGCGAGGTTCGCCAGGACACCCCGCTCGGGACGACCCGGGCCGGGCGCGGCGGCGGCCACGAGGACCCGACCGGGCAGGCTGGTGAGCAGGTCCCACTCGGCGGCGGAGTAGACGGCGGTGGTCAAGGGTGCGGCTCGGCGGCCGGCAGAGGGCGGCTCTCCGGCGACGGAGTGGCTCATCGGAACCTCCGGCGCCAGCATATGCCTCGAAACGGAAATAGGACCCCTACCCGAGGGAAGGAGCCCTGATCCTGCGGCGTCGACACGCCGCGCGTTCAGCGGGGCGTGGGGAAGCTGGGCCGTTCCGGGTCCACGCCGTCGGGGACGGCGCTGGCCGCGTACTCCCGCTTGGGGACCATGACCTTGCGGCGGAAGACGCAGACCATGGTGCCGTCCTGGTTGTAGCCGCGGGTCTCCACCGACACCACGCCCCGGTCGGGCTTGGAGCCGGACTCCCGCTTGTCCAGCACGGTGGTCTCGCCGTAGATGGTGTCGCCGTGGAAGGTGGGCGCCACGTGCCGCAGCGACTCGACCTCCAGGTTGGCGATCGCCTTGCCGCTGACGTCCGGCACGGACATGCCGAGCAGCAGCGAGTAGATGTAGTTGCCGACCACGACGTTGCGCTTGAACTGGCTGGCCGTCTCGGCGTAGTGCGCGTCCATGTGCAGCGGGTGGTGGTTCATGGTGAGCAGGCAGAAGAGGTGGTCGTCGTACTCGGTGACGGTCTTGCCCGGCCAGTGCCGGTAGACCGCGCCGACCTCGAACTCCTCGTAGTAGCGGCCGAACTGCATCCTGGTCCCCTTCGACGGGCGGCGATGGAGTTCGGCACAGCATGCCTTACCGGTGGTTAAGGCGACCGGCGGGGCGCGAGCCCGGCGGAAATGTCACACCGGTCACTCGAAAGAGGGGAGACGCAATGAGCGGCGGGGCCCTCCCCGGCACCCGCCGCCCACGCTCTGATGTGAGGAATTCTGCCCTACGGGTGCGTAGGTTCAACAGAGATCGAGGTCACATTTATCTTTTTGTAACACTACTCTCAGTGACGAATCATGAGTTGATCAGCGATCTCCGCAGGCCGGATACGTCCTTGTCAGGGGTCAAGTTACCGATTCGTAGCGCTCGATCGGGTGGATCTCCCTGGAAACGCTCCCATCACGGCAGGTCACGCAAGTGCGTCGTGCATTTGCGTTCCGCAGGTCGGGACGGACAGACGCGGATCGATGACGCGCGGCAGCCCTGAGCAGCCCGCAGCACGTTTCGGGCCCCACCGCCCGGGAATTCGATACGGTCAGCCCTGGTTCTACGGGACGTAGACAAACCGCGGTGATCGGAGAGTGCAATGGCAACCGTTGAGCTGACCTCGGCGAACTTCGACGAGGTGACCGGCAACGACGGCATCGTCCTGGTCGACTTCTGGGCCGACTGGTGTGGTCCGTGCAAGCGGTTCGCCCCGGTCTACGAGCGCTCCTCGGAGAAGCACCAGAACATCGTCTTCGGCAAGGTCGACACCGAGGCCCAGCAGGAGCTGGGTGCCAAGTTCGACATCCGGTCGATCCCGACGATCATGGCGATCCGCGACGGCGTCATCGTCTTCGCCCAGCCGGGCGCCCTTCCCGAGTCCGCCCTGGAGAACCTGATCGAGCAGGTCGAGGCGCTGGACATGGACGACGTCCGCAAGCAGCTGGCCGAGCACAACCACTGAGTCGTCGTACGACGGCACGCGAGGCCGGGCCCGATCGGGCCCGGCCTTCGTCGTACCCACCCGACGCCCGCTTGATCACCGACCTGGGCAGGCGGAACTGGCCGTCGGTGGGACCCGGCACGGCCGGTACATCCCGTATCGTCACGACCCGATGGAGACCCTGACCACCCGCGGGCGTGCGACCCGGCTGGGCGCGACCGCACTCGGTCTCGTCCTGCTACTGGCCGGCACCCTGTGGGGCAGCGACGACGACTTCCCGTTCGGCCCCTTCCGGATGTACGCCACCTCGAACCCGCCGAACGCGCCCGCACCGGACACCCGCGTGGAGGGGGTGGACTCGGCCGGCGTCGTGATCGACCTCGACCAGAACGCCACCGGTATCCGCCGCGCCGAGATCGAGGGCCAGCAGGCCCGGTACGCCGCCGACCCGACGCTGCTCACCGAGGTCGCCGACGCGTACGCCGAACGCCACCCCGGCGCCGCCGCGCTGGTCGAGGTCCGCATCGTCATCCGGTGGCACGGCATCCGCGCCGGCCGGCCGACCGGCCAGCACACCGACGAGACCGTGGTCAGCTGGCAGGCCCCCCGATGAGCCGCTGGCTGACCGAGGCGGTGCCGCGAGGCCGCATCGCCGCGTTCCGGACGGTGATCTACCTCTTCGTCGCCGCCGACCTGGTGATCTTCACTCCCTGGGTACGCACCCGGGTCAGTGTCCCGGGCGAGCTGTACCAACCGCTGCTGATCGGCCGTGTGCTCCCCCTGCCGACACCGACGCCGGCGCTGGTGGCCGTGATCTTCTGGGCGCTGCTGCTGCTCGCCCTGCTCGCCGCGACCGGTCGGGCGCCCCGGCTGCTCGGCTGGGCGGTCTGCGCGCTGTACCTGGAATGGATGATCATCGCGATGAGCTACGGAAAGGTCGACCACGACCGTTTCGGGCTGCTCGTCGCCCTGGCCGTCCTACCCACCGCCGGTTGGGCCCGGCACGGCGACACCACCCGAACCGAGGCCGGCGGCTGGGCGCTGCGCGTCACCCAGATCGCGGTGATCTGCACGTACTTCCTCGCCGCCTGGGCCAAGCTCCGCTTCGGCGGGCTGGACTGGCTGACCGGCTCGGTGCTGGCCAGAGCGATCATCCGGCGCGGCACCGACCTGGCGGACCTCATCGCCCAGGTGCCGTACCTGCTGATCGTCGCCCAGTTCGGCATCGTCGCCTTCGAGCTGCTCAGCCCGGTGGTCTTCCTGCTGCCGGCCCGGTGGCGGCTGGCCATGGTCGGCTTCTTCTACTCGTTCCACGCGGTCACCATCGCGACCATCACCATCTCGTTCGCGCCGCACCTGGCCGCGATGGCCAGCTTCCTGCCGTTGGAGCGGATCCGCCCGCTGCTCTGGGCCCGCTGGCTGATCGGCCGCCGTGAGCCCGCGACCACCGTGGTCCATGAGCCGTCCGGCCCCGGCACCGAGCCGACGTCGCGCGAGGATCAGGCCCCGGCGCTCGGGCGGCCAGCCGGGCCATAGAGCCGTTCCCGGGCCTCCTGCGGCAGGGAACACGCGGCCGTGCCGCCCGGCAACCGGTGCCGGTTGCGGGCCACCCAGCGGTACGCCGGCCAGGCGACGGCCCGCGCCGGTGGGAACCGCAGGCCCGCCCCGGCCACCCGCCAGAGTCGCCCACTCGCGGCGAGCAGCTTCGCGATGGCGTCCGGCCCGGCCGCGCGCGAGCCGTCCGCGCCGACCCACTGCACGGCCTCCTCGCACTCGGCGACGGTGAGGCCGAGCGCGTCGAGGTCGGCGAACTGCCAGGGCACCACCCGCGCGGTGGTGGGGATCCGGCGTTCGATGAACTCCGCACACGTCGTGCAGAACGCGCAGTCCCCGTCGTAGACGAAGGTCGACGTCTCCATGCCGTCCATCCTGCCCCGCCGGGGCGTCGATCAGTCACGGGTGTCCGGCGAGTCACTTGCGCCGACCTCGTACACGTGTTCGAATAGTGGCCATGCGCTGGGACAACCTCACCGCTCCCCCGGTCGAGGGAGACCCCGAGCGGGCAGCGCCAGCGACGCCACCCCTGCCGCTGGCGCTGCCCGGCGCCGTCGCCCGCACCTTCGACACCCCCGAGTTCGCGGGGATGACCTTCTACGAGGTGCAGGCCAAGTCCATCCTCAACCGGGTGCCCGGGCAGTCCCGCGTCCCGTTCGAATGGACGATCAACCCGTACCGTGGATGCACTCATGCGTGCCGCTACTGCTTCGCGAGAAATACTCACACATATCTGGACCTCGACGCGGGCGCGGACTTCGACCGGCAGGTGATTGTCAAGGTCAACGCCGGCGAGCTGGTGCGGCGGGAACTGGCCGCGCCGAAATGGCGGGGCGCGCACGTGGCGATGGGCACCAACGTGGACTGCTACCAGCGAGCCGAGGGCCGCTACCGCTTGATGCCACAGATCATCGCGGCCCTGCGAGACTTCACCAACCCGTTCTCGATCCTCACCAAGGGCACGCTGATCCTGCGCGACCTGCCCCTGCTGCGCCAGGCGGCCGAGGTGACCAGGGTCGGCATCTCCTTCTCGGTGGGCTTCGTCGACGACCAGCTCTGGCGTGGCGTCGAGCCGGGCACACCGCACCCGAGCCGCCGGCTCGACGCGGTCCGCCGGCTCACCGACGCCGGCTTCTCCGTCGGAGTCCTGATGGCGCCGATCCTGCCCGGCCTCAGCGACAGCGAGGAGTCGATCGACGCCACGGTCTCGGCAATCGCCGCTGCCGGAGCGACCGACGTGACTCCGTTGGCGCTGCACCTGCGGCCCGGCGCCCGGGAGTGGTACGCGCAGTGGCTCGCGCGTGAGCACCCGCACCTCGTCTCCCGCTACCGCGAGCTGTACCGCTCCGGCGCGTACGCCCCGCAGGCGTACCAGCGGGAGCTGACCGCGCGGGTGCGGATCGCGGCCCGCCGCCACGGGCTGCTCCGGGGCGAGCTGGGCGACAACCGACGCCTGCCCGAGCCGCCGCCCGCGCCGACCGCCGAGCAGCTGACCCTGCTCTAGTCTTCCTGCCAGGCGGAAAGCTCCGACCTGCGGCGACACCTCCCCCTTCCACCGCGACACGTACGACAACCCACGGAGTTACCGGTCTGCTTCGCTCCGCGCGAAGCGCCGGCCGGGCCCGACTGGCTGGTAGGGCGGCCAGTCGGGCCCGTGGGCGTCGCGTGTTCCTCGCCCGCCTTCGGCGGGGCCGGCGGAGCTACAGTCGGCGGGTGCGCACCGCTCAGCAGATCCTCGCCGACTCCGCCGTGATCGCCGTCGTGGGCGCGTCCCGCGACCCGTTCAAGGCCGCGCACGGCGTGCCGTTGCAGATGCAGCAGTACGGCTGGCGCATCATCCCGGTCAACCCGACGGTCGACGAACTGTTCGGGGAACGGGCCTACAAGACCCTTGCCGACATCCCGCACCCCGTCGACCTGGTGGACGTGTTCCGCCCGGCGGCCGACGCCGTGCAGGTGGTCCGGGACGCGGCGGCGATCGGCGCCCCGGCGGTCTGGCTGCAACTCGGCATCGTCTCGGCCGAAGCGCGACAGATCGCCGAAGAGGCGGGCATGGACTACGTGGAAGACCGCTGCCTGATCGTCGAACGCGCCGCCGCCAACCTGACCCGCCTAACCTGACCCGCCCCACCCCAGCCGCGGGACCTGGCCAGAGAGCCGGCGGGTACCAGAGACGAGGCGTGTGTCGGCGCGGACGACCTCGGTGGGAAGCGTGATGCCTGTGAGTCATATTGATGCCTCACAGTCATCACGCCCTTGAGCGACGACGCGGCCGGACCGACCGGCGACCGGCGACCGGCGACCGAATCAGCAGGCGCGGTTCAGAGCTTGTACTCCTTGAGCAGGCCACGGGAAATGATGGTCTTCTGGATCTCCGAGGTGCCCTCGCCGATGAGCAGGAACGGGGCCTCCCGCATCAGCCGCTCGATCTCGTACTCCTTGGAGTAGCCGTAGCCGCCGTGGATGCGGAACGCCTCCTGGACGACCTCGGCGCAGTATTCCGAGGCGAGCAGCTTGGCCATCCCGGCCTCGACGTCGTTGCGCTGGCCGGCGTCCTTGAGGCGGGCCGCGTTCACCATGAGGGCGTGCGCGGCCTCGATCTTGGTGCCCATCTCGGCGAGCTTGAAGGCGATGGCCTGATGCTTGGCGAGCGGCTGGCCGAAGGTCCTGCGCTGCTGGGCGTAGCCGACCGCCAGCTCGAAGGCGCGGATGGAGATGCCGCAGGCACGAGCGGCCACGTTGACGCGGCCCACCTCGATGCCGTCCATCATCTGGTAGAAGCCGCGACCCACCTTGTCGGCGCCGCCGAGGATCGCGGAGTCGGGCACGGTGACACCGTCGAGCACCATCTCGGTGGTCTCGACGCCCTTGTAACCCATCTTGTCGATCTTGCCGGGGATGGTGAGGCCGGGCGCGGTCTCGCCGAAGCCCGGCTCCTTCTCGAGCAGGAAGGTGCTCATGTTGCCGTACACCGAGTCGGCGCCGGTGTCGGTCTTGACCAGAGTGGCCACCACCGAGGAGTACGCCCCGTTGGTGAGCCACATCTTCTGCCCGTTGAGCACGTAGCGGTCGCCGTCGCGGACGGCGCGGGACGTGATCGCCGAGACGTCGGAGCCGGTCTCCGGCTCGGACATCGAGAACGCGCCACGCACCTCACCGGTGACCATCTTCGGCAGCAGCCGGGCCTTCTGCTCGGCGGAGCCGTGCTGGGAGATCAGGTA
Organism: Micromonospora sp. WMMD710; assembly: GCF_029626045.1. Classification (NCBI taxonomy): domain Bacteria; kingdom Bacillati; phylum Actinomycetota; class Actinomycetes; order Micromonosporales; family Micromonosporaceae; genus Micromonospora; species Micromonospora sp. WMMD710. Next base: position 4,389,094 of record NZ_JARUBD010000001.1, read on the forward strand.
CGCCACGATGAAGTGGGTGTTGACGATGCCGGAGATCGACATCCAGCCCCGGGACAGCTCCTCGACCACGAGCGCGTAGGTGAGCAGCGACTCGCCCAGCCCGCCGTACTCCTCGTCGATGGTGAGGCCGAACAGTCCCATCTCGCGCATCCCGTCGAGGATGTCGGTGGGGTACTCGTCGGCGTGCTCCAGTCGCTGGGCGTGCGGGATGATCTCCTTGTCGGCGAACTCCCGGACCGTCTCCAGGATCGACCGCTGCACATCGGTCAGGCCGGGCGTCTGGGCTAGTCGGGCCATCTCAGCCTCCGGGGATCAGCGCACTACTCATGGGTAACTGAACGCTGGCTCAGTATCGGTCTACGGGGCCGACGAGGCCAAGGTGACCAGTCCACACAACCGCTGTGAAAAGGTTCACCGCTGCGGGTAGCGTCCGGCAAGAGGGACTTTTCCGGCACCGGCAGGAGGAGCACAACTGTGAGCTACCCGCCGCCGTTGGGACCCCCGGGAGACGAGCCGCCGCCGTCACCCTACGAGCCACCCCGGGACCAGCCGCCGTACGCGCCTCCGCCGGCGGACCAACCGGCGCCGTACGGGCAGCCGGGGCCGCACCAGGCCGGACACTGGGGCCAGCAACCGCCGTACGCCCCGCAGGGCCCCTACGGCCAGTACGGTCCACCGTCACCCGGCCAGGGTCGGGGCACCAACGTACTGGCGATCCTGTCGCTGGTGTTCGCCTTCGTGTTCCCACCGGCCGGCGCCGTCCTCGGCCACGTTGCCAAACGGCAGATCCGCACCAGCGGCGAGGAGGGCGACCAGCTCGCCACGTGGGGGCTGATCCTCGGGTACGTGTTCACCGGGCTCACCGTGCTGGCCTGCTGCGGTTGGCTGGCCCTGGTGCTGTTCGGCAACACCGGCGACAGCGGCGGATACTGACCCGCCGCGCGGTCAGCGGAAGCGGGCCTCCCGAACGCTGTTGCCGCCGTCCACCACCAGCATCTGCCCGGTGATGTACGAGGCGGCCGGCGAGCACAGGAAGCTGATCGCCGCGGCGACCTCGTCCGGAGTGCCCGGTCGACCCACCGGCGTACCCAGTCCCTGCTTGATCTCGGCCATCGTGGACGCCGCGGTGTAGATGGTGCCGGGCGCCACCGCGTTGACGGTCACCCCGTCGGCGATCATCTCCATGGCCAGCGCCCGGGTCAGCCCGACCACCCCGGCCTTCGCCGCCGCGTACGCGGCCTCGGTGGGCAGCGCGTTGAGCGGGCCGGCCGTGGCCGACAGGTTGACGATCCGACCCCAGCCCCGCTCGGCCATCCCGCCGATGAACGCCCGGCTGCACAGGAAGGCGGTGGTCAGGTTGCGGTCGATCTCGCCGCGCCACTCGTCGTAGGACAACTGGGCGACCGGCCGCAGCACCTCCGGGCTGGCCCGGCTCGCCAGGCCCGCGTTGTTGACCAGCACCTCCACGTCGCCCAACTGCTCGGCGACGGCGTCCGCCAGAGCGCCGACCTCGGACTCGTCGGTCAGGTCGGCGACGAAGCCGGTCACACCCAGCTCGCCGGCCCGATCGTGGATGCGCCGCGTGGTGGAGACGATGGCGACCCGGGCACCCAGGTCGGTCAGGCGGCGGGCCGTCGCGTACCCGATGCCGTCCGCGCTGCCCGCCCCCGTCACCAGGGCGACCCGCCCGTCGAGCCGCATGGTCACCGGGTCGGCGAGCGCGACCGGTTCGTCCGGACCGGGACTGCCGGGCGGTGTGGCAGCACGGGTGCGTCGCGCCATGCCGGGGCGGCTGGCGTCCCGTCTCGGTCGGCTGCCGGAGCGGTCCGCGGCGCGCGCGTCTATTGCCATGCCAGGGATCCTGCCCCTTGCGAGGGGCCCGAGCAACGCGGCACCCGGTAGCGGGGGCGTCGTGTTTACCCGACGCTGGCTACCCTGACGGCGCACCCGACCTGACGGAGAGTTCGCATGACCAATCCCCCACCGCCCGGCGGCTGGACCGACCCCACCTGGTCGGCCCAACCGTCGAGCGCGCCACCGGACCCGACCCTCGTGGCCGGTCAGCCGGTGCCCGCCCAAGCCGGCCCCGCGGACCCGTACGCGCCGGTCGACCCCTACGCCGGCGGGCAGCCGGTGCCGGGGCAGCCGGTGCCCGGCTACGCCCCGCCCGGGTACCCCTCGCCGGGGTACGCCCCGCCGGGCTACCCGCCGCAGTACTCCGGCTACGGCTACCCGCCGCCACCGAAGACCAACGGGCTGGCCATCGCGGCGCTGGTACTGGCCCTGGTCGGCTTCGCGTCATGCATCACCGCGCCGGTCGGCGCGATCCTCGGGCACGTGGCGCAGAAGCAGATCCGGCTCAGCGGCGAGGGCGGTGAGGGGATGGCGAAGGCGGCCATCATCATCGGCTGGATCCTCACCGCGCTGCTGGTGCTGCTCATCATCTTCTACATCGTGGTGATCGTTCTGGCCATCACCACGGGTGCCAGCAGCGACAGCGGCTACTGAGCAGCGAATACCCGAGGCCGGGGTGACCACCGGCGGTGGCCACCCCGGGCCGGTCACTCGGGCGGGGTGAACGACGAGGTACGGCTCATCCCGGCGGCCCGGCCCTTGGCGGCGATGACGAGCGCCATCTTGCGGGACGCCTCGTCGATCATCTCGTCGCCGAGCATCACCGCGCCCAGCCTGCCGCCAGCCTCCGACGTGTAGTGCTCGTACGCGTCGAGGATCAGCTCGGCGTGGTCGTAGTCGGCCTGCGCCGGCTGGTACACCTCGTTGGCGGCGTCGATCTGACCCGGGTGCAGCACCCACTTGCCGTCGAAGCCCAGCGCCGCCGAGCGCTTGGCCACCTCGCGGAACGCGTCGACGTCGCGGATCTGCAGGAACGGGCCGTCGATGGCCTGCTTGTCGTGCATCCGGGCGGCCATCAGGATCCGCATCAGGATGTAGTGGTACGGGTCGCCCGGGTAGTCGGGGATCAGCGCGCCGACCACCAACGACCTCATGTTGATCGAGGCCATGAAGTCGGCGGGGCCGAAGATGATGGTCTCCACCCGGGGCGACGCCGCGGCGATGGCGTCCACGTTGACCAGACCGGCGGCGTTCTCGATCTGCGCCTCGATGCCGATCCGGCCGACCTCGAGACCGAGCGTCTTCTCGATCTGGGTGAGCGTCAGGTCCAGCCACTGCACCTGGGCGGCGGTCTGCACCTTCGGCAGCATGATGCAGTCCAGGTTCGCGCCGGCACCCTCGACGACCTCGATGACGTCCCGGTAGGTCCACGGGGTGGTCAGGTCGTTGACCCTCACCACGCGGGTCTTGCCGGCCCAGTCCCCCTCGTTGAGCGCGGCCACGATGTTCTTGCGCGCATCCGGCTTGGCCAGCGGGGCGACGGCGTCCTCCAGGTCGAGGAAGACCTGGTCGGCCGGGAGGCCCTGCGCCTTGCCGAGCATCTTGACGCTGGAACCGGGTACGGCGAGGCAGGATCGGCGGGGACGACCGACTGCGGCCATGGATGCGCTCCTTCCAGCGTCCGGCGGGCACGCCGACGCCACCTGACGACAGATCCAGAAACTTAACGATCCCAAAGGGCGTGGTGACGCCACGGTAACCTCGCGCCATGACCGGGGTGAATGGACCTGTGGAAGATCTCACTGGGCGTCGACTGGTGGTGGTGACCGGGGCCAGCTCCGGCATCGGGCTGGCCGCCGCCATCAAACTGGCGTGCCGAGGCGACCAGGTGGTGCTGGTCGGACGTGACCCGGCACGCCTGCAGTCCGCCGCGGAACGCGTACGGGAGACCTCGGGTGAGCGTCCCGAGCTGTTCCGGGCCGACTTCGCGGTGCTCGACGACGTACGCCGGCTCGCCGACCGGCTGCGCGACGCGTACGACCGGATCGACGTGCTCGCCAACAACGCCGGCGCCATCGCGCTGCAACCACTCACCACCGTCGACGGCTTCGAGCTGTCGATCCAGGCCAACCACCTGGCCCCGTTCCTGCTGACCAACCTGCTCGCCGACCGGATCGGCCGGATCGTGGTGACCGCCTCCGGCGCGCACCGCTTCGGAGCGCTCGACCCGGACGACCTGAACGGGCCGCTGCGCAGCTACCGACCGATGGGCGCGTACGGCACGAGCAAGCAGGCGAACATCCTGTTCACCGCCGAGGCGGCCCGCCGCTGGCCGGGCATCCCCGCGTACAGCTTCCACCCCGGGGTGGTGCGCACCCGGTTCGCCAACGACAGCAGGCTGGTCGCCTTCGGCATGCGCGTCCTGCCGTTCCGCAGCCCGGAAAAGGGCGCCGAGACGCTGCTCTGGTTGACCAACCAGGATCCGGCCCGCCTCGTCGACGGCGGCTACTACTACAACCGCCGGCTGCGCAGGCCGTACCGCAAGGCGGCCGACCCGCGGCTCGCCGCACGGCTCTGGACGGCCAGCGCCGCGGCCGTCGGCATCGATGGGTAGCGTCCGGCCGGCTGGAGCGGCGACTGCGCGGCACCGACGGGCGGGCCGAGGCGCACGTGATCCACTTCGAGGATCGGGCCGGGTCCGAGTCGTTCCTCGTCGACCCGGAGCGCGCCGCTCTCGGCGGGACCGCGCCGACCACCCGGGTCATCGAGGTCCACGAGGTCTGACCGGGCGCTCAGTCCCTCAGGGCGGCGGCGTCGGCGGGTAGCGGGGTGGGTGGCGTGGCACGGCGGCCGGCGCGGGCGCCGCCGAGCACCACCACCGCCACCCCGACCAGCAGCAGCGCCATCCCCAGCAGCGCGTACGGGCGGGGCAGCTGACCCAGCCAGGCCCACCCGAGCAGCGCCGCACCGGGCACCTCCAGCAGGATCAGCACGCTCACCGTGGTCGCCCGGATCTTCTGCAGGGCGTAGCTGAACATCGAGTGCCCGAGCAGTTGGGCACCCGCCACCAGGGCCAGGATGGCCAGCCAGGTGCGCCCGTCGAAACCGGTCAGCCGTACCCCGCCGACCAGGCAGATCAGCAGCAGGACCAGCGCGCAGATCCCGTAGCAGATGGTGGTGTAGGTGGTGGTGCTGATGCTCGCCCGGGCCCGCTCCCCGAAGGCGACGTAGACGGCCGCGAACATGCCACCGGTCATCGCCAGCAGGTCACCGAGGACAGCCTTGCCGGAGACACCCACGTCGGCGCCGGTGGCGACCACCGCGCCGCTGACCGCCACCGCGATGCCGATCCACACCATCGGGGGCAGCCGCCGCCCCTGGCCACGGGCGATCAGCCCCTGCCAGACCGGCTGGGTGGCGCCCAAGGCGGTGGCCGCGGCGACGGAGGTGAGCTGGGCGCTCGGCACCCAGGTCGCGAAGTGCGCGGCCAGCGCGACCCCGGAGAGGACGCAGAAGAGGCCCTCCCGCCGGCCCGCGCCGACGGCCAGCCGGCGGAACTCGGCGCGGCGCCGAGCCAGGGAGAAGGGACTCAGCACGGCGACCGCGAGCATGTTGCGCCAGAACGCGATGGCGAGCGCGGGAGCGGCCGCGTACGCGATCAACGGTGCGGACGACGACACGGCGACGACGGCCAGGCCGACCGCGCCGGTGGTCAGCGGATCCAGGGAGGGGCGGGAGTCAGGTGGTGCCACGGGAAGCAATCCTCACACGTATGACGGACAACACGGACGATCAGCGCTCCGTTACGATCACGCGGGTTCCCGTCGGTGACCCCCGACCGCCCGGAGGCGCTTTCCATGCCCAGCTACCAGGCGGTGCTGTTCGACTTCTTCGGCACGCTGACCCGTTCGGTGCAACGCGGCGTCGCGCACCTCGGCACCGCCGAACTGCTCGGATGCCACGCCGACACGTTGACCGAGGTGCTGGACCGCACCTACTACGAGCGGGCCACCGGCCAGCTCGGCGACGCGGAGGCGACACTGCGCTGGGTGTGCGCCCAGGCCGGCGTACACCCCAGTGACCATGCGCTGCGCGCGGCCGTCGCGTCCCGGCACCAGGCCGTCCGCGCGGACACCCGGCTGCGCGCCGACGCGGTGCCGGTGCTCGCGGCCCTGCGCGAGCGCGGTCTGCGCACCGGCGTGATCAGCGACTGTACGCACGAGCTGCCGGCGTTCCTCCCGCAGCTCGCCATCGCCCCGCTCCTCGACGTGCGGGTCTTCTCCGTGCAGGTCGGACAGTGCAAGCCGGCCCCGGCGCTCTACCTGACCGCCTGTCACCGGCTCGGGCTGGCGCCGGGCGACTGCCTCTACGTCGGCGACGGCGGCAGCCAGGAGTTGACCGGCGCCGAGCGGGCCGGGATGACCGCCGTCCGGCTCGCCGCACCCGACCTGAGCGACCACATGGTGTTCAACGCCGACCGGGAATGGCACGGCCCGATGCTCGGCACGCTGCGCGACGTGCTCGACCTCATCGACATCGACGCCGAGGTGGTGGGTGCGGTCTGACGACCGGCGTCAGCGGCGGCGCACCCGGTGCAGGCGGAACGGTTTGCGGGTGACACGAACCGCGGGTGTGGGCCGGGGCGGCTCGGACTGCGCGTCGGACGGCAGGTCGGCGCCGGCCAGCGGCACACCGGCCGGGGCGAGGCGGTTCACGGCGCAGTCCTCGGCGGCCCATCGGGCCACCAGATCCGCGGTCGGACCGGGCGCGTTCAGGCGCTTGCCCGCCACCAGCGGCGCGGTGGTGTCCCATGCTTCGGTGCCCGGGCGTACCCGGGTCACCCGCGCCGACCAGGTGACGATCCGGCCACCGTGGTCGCCGCGCAGGGTGACCTGCGCCTCGGTCGCGTCGGCCAGGCCCGGCGCGGCCTGTTCACCGGGGCCACTGACCACGAAGAGCGCCCCCTCCAGCGGGGCGCACCAGAGCGCGAGCGCCGGCCCGCCGGCCACGCTGACCCAGGCCACCGCCGCTTTCTTCATCGCCTCGTCGACCAGCGGCGTGCCGCCGGGGGCGTCCTCGTCCGTCACACCCGCATTCTCCCGCATGGACGCGTGCGCGCCGGTCAGCCCACGAAGGGCGGTACGGCGATCTCGCCCCGGGCCACCGCCATCACCTGGCCGGAGACGGTAGCGCCGACCACCACGCCACCTGCCGCGGTGACCGTGCAGGCCAGCTCGGACGGACGGTTCACCTCCACACCCTGGCGGACCACGTACTCCGACGTCCCCTCGCCGGGCAGCAGGCCACTCGCCACCAGCCAGACACCGAGGCCGAGCGCCGCCGAGCCGGTCGCCGGGTCCTCCGGTACGCCGAGCCCCGGCACGAAGACCCGGGCGTGCGCGGTTTGCGTGGCGGCGTCCCAGGAGAAGACGCTGACGTGCGCCACCCCGTACCGCTCCGCCACCGCCGGGTTCAGCCGTGCCCGGGCGACCGCCTCCGGCCGCACCGGCAGGTAGGGGAACTCGAGCCCACATCCGGCCACCCGGGGTGCGGGGCCGGCGTGGTCGTCCGCGCCCAGCCCGGCGATCTCCAGCAACGGCTCCGCGTCCAACTCGGGGCCGAGGGTGGGGGTGCCGCCGGTCAGCGTCGCGCCGGACGCCGTCACCTCGATCGGCAGCACCCCGGCACCACACTCCTGGGTGATCTGCCCCACACCGAACATTCCGCGCCGGCTCGCGGTCACCGCCGCGCCGACGCTGGGGTGCCCGGCGAACGGCAACTCCTCCACCGGAGTGAAGATCCGCGCCCGGTAGGTGGCGCCGACCTGCGTCGGAGGCAGCACGAACACCGTCTCGGAGAGGTTGAACTCCAGCGCGAGCGTCTGCATCTGCTCGGTCGCCAGCGCCTCCGCGCCGAACACCACGGCCAGCGGGTTGCCGGCGAACGGGCGGTCGGTGAAGACGTCCACGATCTCGTACGCCAAGGTCGACATGTTGATAAACACTAGGCGCTTAGGCTGGTGCCCGTGAGCACGCCGACCCGGGTCTACATCGCCCGCCTCGCCGGAGTCGCCGTCTTCGATCCGAACGGCGACCAGGTGGGCCGTGTTCGGGACGCCGTGGCCCGGCTCCGGGCCACCAAGCGTCCACCGGAAGTGGTGGGCCTCGTCGCCGAGATGCCGATGCGTCGACGGATCTTCCTGTCCATCAACCGGATCACGTCCATCGACCCGGACGCCGTGGTGCTCGGCTCCGGCACCCTCAACCTGCGCCGGTTCGAGAAGCGTCCCAACGAGCTGCTCGTGCTCCAGGAGCTGCTGGACCGGCGGGTGCAGCTCGAACCGGGCGGCCAGCCCGGCGCGGTGGTGGACGTCGCGATGGAGTGCAGCCGGGGCGGTGAGTGGGCACTCAGCCGGGTCGCGGTCCGCGAGCAGACCGGCCGGCTCACCCGCCGCGGCCACCTGCACCAGGTCGAATGGGACCGGGTGCGCGGGCTCAGCGGCATCGCCGACAACCGGGGTACGGCGAACCTGCTCGCCGTGCTCGAGGACATGCGCCCGGCCGACCTGGCCAACGCCCTGCAGGACCTGCCGGACGCACGACGCAACGAGGTCGCCGCGGCTTTGAACGACGAACGGTTGGCCGACGTGCTCAGCGAGCTGCCGGAACACGACCAGGTGGAGATCCTCGCCGCACTGGACCGGGAGCGGGCCGCCGACGTCCTCGAGGAGATGGACCCGGACGACGCCGCCGACCTGCTCAACGAGCTGCCCCCGCCCGAGCAGGACGTCCTGCTGGACCTGATGGAGCCGGACGAGGCGGACCCGGTGCGTCAGCTGCTCAAGTACACGCCGGGCACGGCGGGCAGCGTGATGACCTCGGAGCCGGTCATCCTGCCGCCGGACGCCACCGTCGCCGAGGCGCTCGCCCGGATCCGGGAGCCGCAGCTGTCCCCCGCCGTCGCCGCCCAGGTCTTCGTGACCCGCGCCCCGCAGAACACCCCGACGGGCCGCTACCTGGGCATGGTGCACTTCCAGGCGCTGCTGCGCGAACCACCGGCCGACCTGCTGGGCAAGGTGGTGGTCAACGACATCGACCCGCTGCGCCCCACCACTCCACTGCCGGAGATCACCCGCCGGATGGCCACGTACGACCTGGTCGCCATGCCGGTGATCGACCGGAACAACCGGCTGGTCGGCGCCGTGACGGTGGACGACGTGCTGGACCACTCGCTGCCCCGGGACTGGCGGGACCGGGACACCCTGACCGCCGCGGGTGCCTCCGACGCGGCGCTGGACGGCACGGATGGCTGACCAGCGGCGGGCCGAGCGGCTGGACCAGCCGCGCGAGCCCCGAGGCGTCAAGCTGCCCCGGTTCGACGCGGAGGCGTTCGGCCGGTGGTCGGAGGGCATCGCCCGGGGCATGGGCACCGCGAACTTCATCGTGGTCATGACGGTGGTCATCACGATCTGGTTCGTCTGGAACACTCTCGCACCGGCGAATCTGCGCTTCGACCCGTACACCTTCACGTTCCTCACGTTGGTGCTGTCGTTGCAGGCCAGCTACGCGGCGCCGCTGATCCTGCTGGCACAGAACCGGCAGGCCGACCGGGACCGGGTCGCGTTGGAGGAGGACCGGCGGCGGGCCACCGCGCAGAAGGCGGACACCGAGTACCTGGCCCGGGAGATCGCCGCGCTGCGGATCGCGCTGGGCGAGGTCGCCACCCGCGACTTCCTCCGCTCCGAGCTGACCCGGCTGGCCGAGGAGCTGGACGAGGCGGGGCAGCGCCGGCAGCGGCTGGAGCGCCGCCAGGTGGAGAAGGAGGGCCGGCAGGAGCGGCGCGCCCAGCGGGCGACCGACGGTGTGGGGCTGGACGAGCCGCGCGACGACCTGGACGGCGACCTCACCCACGACGCCCGGCCGGACGGCACCGGCCCGCGCCGGTCGGAGGGTTGACCACGGGGTCATCGATTGGCTCACACCGCTGCGGGCAGCGGCGGCAGCGGATGCCTCGCGACGTAGCATTGCGGGCATGTCAGCACCCGTCAGCACCGTCGAGGACGCGATCCAGGCCGCCCTGGCCACCGTCAACGACCCGGAGATCCGCCGGCCCATCACCGAGCTGGGCATGGTCCGCTCGGCCACGATCGCCGACAACGGGGTCGTACGGGTCGAGCTGCTGCTCACCGTCGCCGGCTGCCCGCTGAAGGACAAGCTGCGGACGGACATCACCGTCGCGGTCGCCGCGGTGCCCGGGGTGACCGGAGTGGAGATCGACTTCGGTGTGATGACGCCGGAGCAGCGGCAGTCGTTGCAGTCGCAGCTGCGCGGTGGCGGCGGCGAGGAGCCGGTCATTCCGTTCGCCCAGCCCGGCTCCCGGACCCGGGTGTACGCGGTGGCCAGCGGCAAGGGTGGCGTCGGCAAGTCCAGCGTGACGGTCAACCTGGCGGCGGCGCTCGCCGCCCGTGGGCTGTCCGTGGGTGTGGTCGACGCGGACATCTACGGCCACTCGGTGCCCCGGATGCTCGGTGCGGACGCCCGCCCCACCCGCGTCGAGGACATGATCATGCCGCCGCAGTCGCACGGCGTGAAGGTGATCTCGATCGGCATGTTCACCTCCGGCAACGCCGCCGTGGTGTGGCGTGGCCCGATGCTGCACCGGGCGTTGCAGCAGTTCCTCGCCGACGTCTACTGGGGCGACCTGGACGTGCTCCTGCTGGACCTGCCGCCGGGCACCGGCGACGTGGCCATCTCGCTGGCCCAGCTGCTGCCCAACTCGGAGATCCTGGTGGTCACCACCCCGCAGGCCGCCGCCGCCGAGGTGGCCGAGCGGGCCGGCGCGATCGCCCTGCAGACCCACCAGCGGGTCGTCGGTGTCATCGAGAACATGTCCTGGCTGGAACTGCCGGACGGCTCCCGGATGGAGATCTTCGGTGCCGGCGGTGGCGCGGCGGTCGCCGAGTCGCTGACCCGGACCATCGGCGCGCAGGTGCCGCTGCTCGGGCAGATCCCCCTGGACACCCGCGTCCGGGAAGCCGGGGACGCCGGCAACCCGATCGTGCTGGCCGAGCCGGAGTCGCCGGCCGCACAGGCGCTCGGCACGATCGCCGACCGGCTGGCGCTGCGCCGCGAGTCGCTGCTCGGCAAGCCGCTCGGCCTCAAGCCCGCCGGGCGCTGAGCACCACGATCGACGACGCCCCGCCGGCCACTCGGGCCTGCGGGGCGCGATCGTCTCCGTGCCGGGTCGCTCAGGTGGCGTCGTCGTAGCTGGCCCGGGGGGCCGGTGCCGAGGGGGCACCGGTGGCCGTGCCGGACCGGGTGCCGTTCGACCGCGGGTCCACGGCGTTGGCCACGTCCTTCAGCTCGTTGTGTACGCCACTGACGTCGGCGCGCAGATTGTCGTAGACGCCCTGCATCGGCTTGCGGATCGCCGCCTCGTCCTCCTCGCTGAGGAGGTGCTTGCGGATGAACGCCTTCGGGTGCAGGTCTTCGAGCTGAATGTCGGTGCCCAGCTCGCGGCTCAGGTCGCCGGTGGCGTTGCGGGCCATGTTGCGCAGGTTGCGCACCATCCGCAAACCGTCATTGATCACGGCGGGCAACCGGTCACCAAAGATCAACAGCGCCAGGAGCAGCAGTGCCCCGACTTCCCACATGTTCAGATTCTCGAACATCCCGCGGGCCTCCTCTCGGCGTCAGCAGCAAGACTACGCACGTGAGACGGCTTTCGGGCAGGGGGTGGGCCGCTGTTCACTTCGCATCCGCGGCGAGGGTGACGGACGTGTTCTGCCGGTCGGCGCCGCGCCGGAACTCGACGGTCACCACCGAGCCGGGCGCGAACTTGCGGACCAGGGCGATCAGGTCGGTCGGTTCGGTCATCGGCCGGCCGTTGAGCTTGAGGATCACGTCGCCGACCCGCAGCCCGGCACCGGCCGCCGGCCCGGACGGCTCGACGGCCGCCAGCCGTACGCCGCCGCCGGCACCCGCCCCCGGCCCGCCCACCTGGGCGCCGATCACCGTACGCCGGGCCTTGCCGGTGCCGATGATGTCCTGGGTCACCCGCTTGGCCTGGTTGATCGGGATGGCGAACGCGAGGCCGATGTTGCCGGCCTCCTGGCCCTCGGCGACCAGCGACTTGATCGTGGAGTTCACCCCGACCACCCGCCCGGCGCCGTCGACCAGCGGGCCACCCGAATTGCCGTGGTTGACCGCCGCGTCGGTCTGGATCGCCGCGTAGTAGCGCACCGGCCCACCCGGCTCGCCGGCCTGCATCGTCCGGTCGAGGGCGCTCACGATGCCGGCGGTGACCGTGTTGGCCAGCGAGAGCGGCGAGCCCACGGCGAGCACCGGGTCACCGACGGCCAGCGCGTCGGAGTTGCCGAACTCCACCGGCCGCAGACCCGTCCGGCTCACCTTGATCACCGCGATGTCCGACTCCGGGTCCTGACCGACCACGGTCGCGGGCGCGGTGCTGCCGTCGTTGAAGATCACCGAAGCCTTGCCACTGCCGCCGGCCAGCACGTGGTCGTTGGTGATCACATGGCCGTCGGCGCTGGCGATGAAACCGGAACCCTCACTGGTGCCGCCGAGGCTGCTCACCCGCACCGTGACCACGCTGGGCAGGACACGTTCGGCGACCCCGGCCAGTGACTCCGGTTTGCGCTGGGCCAGTGCGGGCGGCTGGGCCGGCTCAGCTCCGAGGACCGTCGCGGCAGCCCCACCACGCACCGCGAACGCGTAACCGAGCGCACCGCCGAGGGCACCCGCCAGCAGGGCGGTGATCACCGGGATGAGCAGCAGGTGACGCAACGTCGGACGACCAGGTGCGTCCGGGTCGCTGACCGGCTCCGGCTCGGTGCCGGCCGCCACCGTCGCGGGCACCACCACCGCGACCGGGGCAGCCGGATCCCGCCAGGGGTCGGCGAGCGCGTCCGACCACCAGGGCGACGGGCCGGCGGTCGACCCGGCCGGTGCCGGTGACCCGGCGTACGGGGCGGCCGCCACCGGTGGCGGGCCCCCTGCCGCCGGTACGCCGCCCGGCGACGCCACGGGCGCGCTGCCGGCCCCCGGCGTGCCTGGTGGCCCCGCAGGCGGTACCCCTGCCCCGGGCGGTCGCGCCGGTGCCGGAGTCTCACCGCTCCGGCGCCAGTCCCAGCCGTCGGTCACGTCGGTGCCTCCCAGTCCGTCCCCGGATCCCGCGCCGCGTCGCCCGGCCACGGTCCGGTGTGGGCGCGGCTGACGGGATACCGCCTCCAGGATTGCACGGATGCGCGCGGTGGAGTCAGCGGTTGCCCCCGGTGATCGCGTACGACGGAAGCCGCGGCTGCGCCGCGCGACGGTCGCCTCTACGCTCACAGTGCCAACCCGCCCCCGCACCACGCACCGCCCCCGGAGGTGCCCCATCGCCACGGTCGCCGGTTCCGGCAATTCGACGACCCAGGCTCAGCAGTTCGCCGAGTCGTACGTCACCGAGGATCTCGTCCTGCGTACCGCCCGCAGCCTGGCCCACGAGGTGGGCCTCGACGCGGTCACCCCCGGCGCTGGCGCGGCGCTGCGTCTGCTGGCCGCGGCCGGCAACGCCCGGGCGGTGGTGGAGATCGGCACCGGCACCGGCGTGAGCGGTGTGTGGCTGCTGCGCGGCATGCGCGCCGACGGGGTGCTCACCACCATCGACGTGGAGGTGGAGCACCAGCGGATCGCCCGGCGGATCTTCGCCGAGGCGGGCTTCGCCGCCGGCCGCACCCGGATCATCACCGGACGCGCCCTGGACGTGCTCCCCCGGCTCGCCGACGGCGCGTACGACCTCGTCTTCGTGGACGCCGAGGCGACCGGCTTCCACGCCTGCGTGGAGGCCGCGCTGCGACTGCTGCGCCCGGGAGGCGTGCTCGCGCTCAACGGCATGCTGGCCGGTGGCCGGATCGCCGACCCGGCCGCCCGGGACGCCGAGACGGTGACCGTCCGCGAGACGATCAAGGCGATCCGGGAGTCGGAGCACTGGATCCCGGCGCTGCTCCCGGTCGGGCACGGGGTGCTCGCCGCGGTGAAGTGCTGACCGGCGTCAGTCGACGCTGGCCAGCCAGCGCAGCAGCCAGCGCACGCCCCAGCCGGTCGCGCCGCGGCTGACCTCGGCCTGGTCGCCGTCCGCCCAGGACGGGGCCGACATGTCCAGGTGCAGCCAGCGGTCCCGTAGTTCGCCGGTGAACTCACGCAGGTAGAGCGCCGCCAGCACCGACCCGGCACCCTGGGCGGGCGCGCTGTACAGGTCGGCGATCTCGCTGCCCAGGTATTCCACGTAGTCGGTGTGCAGCGGCATCCGCCACGCCGACTCGCCGGCCGCCTCGGCCGCCGCCAGCACGCCGGCGGCCAGGTCGTCGTTCTCGGTGTAGAGGGCGGCGGTGCGCTTGCCCAGGGCCACGGCGTTGGCGCCGGTGAGCGTGGCCAGATCGAGCAGGAGGTCCGGCTTGAGCTGCTGCACCGCGTACGCCAGCGCGTCGGCGAGGACCAGCCGGCCCTCGGCGTCGGAGTTGGTCGTCTCGCTGGTCGTGCCGCCGTAGTGCCGCACGACGTCGCCGGGGCGGAACGCCGAGCCGCTGACCATGTTCTCGGCGAGCGGAGCCAGCGTGGTGACCCGGACCGGCAGCCGCAGCGTGGCGGCGCCGAGGGTGGCCGCGACGACCGCCGCCGCGCCGGCCATGTCCTTGCGCATCAGCTTCATCGCCGGGACCGGCTTGATCGAGATGCCGCCGGTGTCGAAGGTGATGCCCTTGCCGATCAGCACCACGTGGGCACGTGCGTCGGCCGGGTGCCAGTCCAGTTCGACCAGGCGGGGGCCGCTCGCCGAGCCGCCGCCCACGGCGAGGATCCCGCCGAAGCCCTCGGCGGCCAGTTCGGCCGGGCCACGGACCCGCAGGCGCAGGTCGGGGAGGTCGGCCGCAGCGGTCGCCACCTGCTCGGCGAACCACTGCGGGTTCTTCACCGAAGAGGGCATGTTGGTCAGGTCGCGGGCGAGGTGGGTCATCGCCGCGGTCGTCCGGGCCGTGGCGAGGGTCGCCTCGTACCCGGCCGGGTCGGTGAGCAGCAGGTCGATGCCGCCGAGTGCGGGCGTGTCGCCGGCCTCGGTGAGCCGGAACCGGTACGAGGCGAGCAGCAGCCCCTCGGCCAGCCCACGGACGGTCGCCGGGGTCGCCCCGGCCGGAAGCGCGATGGTGATGTGCGTCTCATCGGAGGCGGAGCGGGCCAGAGCCGCGCCGGCGGCCCGCCAGGCCGCCTCGTCGCCGTCGCCGATGCCGAGCAGCAGCAGACGCCCGGGGGTGCGCCCGGGGCGGAGCTGGGTGCGGATCTCGCCGGCCCGACCGGTCAGCCGGGCCGCCGGCGTCAGCGCGGCGGCCTCATCGGCGGTGCCGTCCGGGGGTGCCACGGCGGTCGGCACCGGCTCGGCCGACTCCGCACCCCCGAGGGCCTGGCCGGCCGGGCGGACGGGCAGGACGAGCACGTCGAGCTGGTCGGATTCGGTGACGAGTCGGATGTCGAGCACGCGGAACCGCACCTCCAGGAAAGTGTCGCGGAGCGGACCGGGCCGCCCGGTCCGCGCCGATGAAGACCCTGAGCCACCGGCGATACCGGTGGCTCAGGGTCTGGGGAACGTTCCGGGCGGAGTACACCACCCGGAGCACTCCTCACTCAGCCGGCGGCTGCCTTCAACGCGTCACCGAGCGCGTTGGCCTCGTCGGGAGTCATCTCGACGACGAGCCGGCCACCGCCCTCCAGCGGGACCCGCATGACGATGCCCCGACCCTCCTTGGTGACTTCCAGCGGACCGTCGCCCGTCCGCGGCTTCATCGCCGCCATGTTGTCTCCCCTCAGACCTACACCAGGGTCGGTGGGTTGCCCCACAGCCACTTCGTCACGACCACCCGCAACCGTCGCGGGGGTGTCGACCAACGATTTTCCCTGATGAACACCGCCGGACCCAAACCGGAGCAGCATTGATGTAACAGCATCTAGCTTATCTTGAGAAGGCCTGTCACAATGTGCGGTCATGCAGGCACGGTCGGCACTCTTCGACCTGTACGGCGACCACCTCCGACCGAGAGGTGGCCGGGCACCGGTCGCCGCCCTGGTCAAGCTACTGGCGCCGTTGGGAATTGCACCGCCGGCCGTTCGCACCGCCGTGTCCCGGATGGTGCGTCAGGGCTGGCTCGACCCGCTCCGCCTGGCCTCCGGACCGGGATATTCGATCACGCCAAAAGCTGCCCGACGACTGGACGAGGCCGCGGCCCGAATCTACCGAACCGGCCGGGTCACCTGGGACGGCCGGTTCGATCTGCTCGTCCTGGAGGCGCCGGGCTCCCGGCGGGACCGGCAGCGGCTCGCCGCCACCCTGAGCTTCCTCGGCTACGGCACCCTCGACGAACAGACCTGGGTGGCCACCCGGCCCGCCGAGGACGTCGACCTGCTGCTCGCCGAGGCCGGCATCCGGTTCGAGCGGTTCACCGCCTCGCACTACTCCGGCACACCCGGGGCGATGGGCGTGGTCCGGCGGGCCTGGAACCTCACCGAGATCGGCCGCGCCTACGAACGCTTCGTCGCCGACCAGCGTCCACTGCTCGCCGCGGTCACCGTGCGCAGCAGCGACGAGGAGGCGTACGCGGCCCGGTTCCGGCTGGTGCACGCGTGGCGTACCTTCCTGTTCCGGGACCCGCAGCTGCCCCCGGCGCTGCTGCCCGAGCGCTGGCCCGGCACCGCCGCCGCCAGCTTCTTCGACCGGCACGCGGCCCGCCTGCGTCCGGCCGCCGACCGGTACGTCGAGCAGTGCCTCGACGCCGGCAACCGCATCGTCCGACAGAAGGGTCGTTAGACACGTGACCGAGCCGTTGCTCGTCGACCGGACCGACGCCGTCGTCACCCTCACGCTGAACCGGCCGAACGCGATGAACGCGCTCGACGTGGCGCTGAAGGAGGCGCTGCGGGACGCCCTGGCGGAGCTGGAGACCGACCGGTCCTGCCGGGCGGTCGTCCTCGCCGGCGCGGGCGGGTCGTTCAGCGCCGGTCAGGATCTGCGCGAGCACGTGTCGACGCTGGAGAACAGCTCCGCCGACCCGCTGGGCACCGTGCGGGCGCACTACAACCCGATCGCCGCCCGGCTGGCCAACCTGCCCAAGCCGGTCGTCGCCGCCGTCTGCGGCATGGCCGCCGGAGCGGGCGCCTCCCTGGCGTTCCTCGCCGACATCCGCATCGGCGGTCCGAGCACCAGCTTCCTGATGGCCTTCGCCAAGGTGGGCCTCGCCGCCGACACCGGCGCCTCCTGGACACTGCCCCGGCTCGTCGGCCACGCCAAGGCGGTGGAGCTGCTGATGCTCGCCGAGCCGGTCCGCGCGGAGGAGGCCTGCCGGCTGGGCCTGCTCAACCGGCTGATGGACGACGACGAGAAGGTGCTGCCGGCCGCGCAGGAGCTGGCCGCCCGCCTCGCCGCCGGCCCCACCGTCGCGTACGGGGCGATCAAGCGGCAGCTCTCCATCGCCGATGCCGGCACCCTCGCCGACGCCCTGGCGGCCGAGGCGCAGGCACAGTCGATCTGCGGCGCCACCGATGACCACCGGGCGGCCACCCTCGCCTTCGTCGCCAAGCAGAAACCGGTCTTCGAGGGACACTGAACGCGATTCGCACCTCGGCCTTACCGTCCTCGAACACGCCCCGCCTAGCGTCGGTCCCATGAGCGATCGTGAAGCGGTGGCGCACCTGCTGCGCCGGGCCACCTTCGGGCCGACCGCCGACGAGGTGGACGCGGCCGAGCGGGCCGGGGCGGCGGCGACGCTGGACCGGCTGCTGGCCCCGGGCCGGGCCGATCGGGGTGCGGCCGCCACCCCGCCGCCGGCGCTGCCCGCCGACCCGTACGCCGCGCTGACCAAGGAGTCCACCCGCGAACAGCGGCAGAAGGCCAACGCGGAGCGCCGCAAGCAGCTCCAGCAGGTCACCGAGTGGTGGCTGGACCGGATGGTGGCCGCCGAGGACGGGCTGACCGAGAAGTTGGTCTTCTTCTGGCACGGGCACTGGGCCACCAGCGCCCAGAAGGTCAAGTCGGCACGGGTGATGCAGGGCCAGTTGGAGACGCTGCGCCGGCACGGTCGCGGGCCGTTCGGTCCGCTGGTCGCCGCGATGGTGCGCGACCCGGCCCTGATCATCTGGTTGGACGGGCAGAAGAACACCCGCAAGGCGCCGAACGAGAACCTGGCCCGCGAGCTGATGGAGCTGTTCACGCTCGGCATCGGCGCCTACACCGAGGCCGACGTGAAGGCCGGCGCGCGGGCGTTGACCGGCTGGACGGTGGACCGCGGCACCGGCACCGCCCGTTTCGAGGCACGCCGGCACGACCCCGGGGAGAAGACGATCCTCGGGCACAGCGGCCGGTTCGACGCCGAGGCGTACGCCGGGCTGCTGGCCGCCGAGCCGGCGACCGCGACGTTCGTGGCCGGGCGGCTCTGGTTCCGGTACGCCGGCACCGACGTTCCGGCGCCGGACGGCCTGGCCGGCACGGACACCACCACGACGCTACGGGCGATCTTCTCCGCGCCGGCCTTCGCCCAGACCCGGGGCACCCTGGTCAAGCAGCCGGTCGAGTGGATGGTCGGCGCGCTGCGGCAACTCGGCATCCGCCCCTCCGCCCTCCCCGAGCAGCAGCGCAAGCAACTGCTGGGCGGCCTGAACGCGCTGGACCAGGTGCCGCTGCGCCCACCCAGCGTGGGCGGCTGGCCGGCCGGGGCCGCCTGGCTGACCACCTCGTCGTTGCAGGCCCGGCTCCGGCTGGCCGGGATGCTCGCCGCCGCCACCGCGCCGGCGGTGCTGGCCCGGCTGACCGCGGCGCCCGCCGCCGGCCGGCCGGACGCGCTGGCCCGGCTGCTGGTCGTCGACGGGTGGGGTGCCCGCACCCGGGCCGCGCTCACCCCGCTGGCCGGCGAGCCCCGCAAGCTGCTGGCCGCCGGCCTGATCAGTCCCGAATACACCGTCAGCTGAGCGGAGGAGTCGAGAGATGGACACCCTGACCCGACGGAGGTTCCTGCTCACCAGCGGAGTGGTCGGCGCGGGCGCGCTGGCCGCCGGAGCCGGCGCGTACAGCCTGCGGGACCTGCTGGACACCGCCGGCGACCGAGACCCGCAGTCGCACACCCTGGTGCTGGTCACCCTGTACGGCGGCAACGACGGCCTGAACACCGTCATCCCGTACGGCGACCCGGCCTACCGGGCGGCCCGTCCCGAGCTGGCGTACCCGGACAACGAGGTACGACGGCTGGACGACGACTTCGGGCTCAACCCGGCCCTGGAGGGCCTGCACCAGCGGTGGTCCCAGGGCGGGCTGGCGATCGTGCGCGGCGTCGGCTACCCGAAGCCGGACCGCAGCCACTTCCGGTCGATGGACATCTGGCACACCGCGCAGCCGGACCGGCCGGGCACCACCGGCTGGCTGGGTCGCTGGCTGGACGGGGCGGGCGGCGACCCCCGGCTGGCGGTCTCCTTCGAACCGGCCCTGCCGCCACTCCTGGCCGGGGCGCGAAGCGCGGGCGCCGCGGTGCCGGTGGCCGACCGCAAGGCCGCCAAGGGGCTGTCGGCGGAGACGCTGAAGGCGTTCGAAGCGGCCGAGCCGGGTGAATCCGCCGCGCGGGCCCGGGCCGCCGCCTGCTTCGCCGACCTGCGGTCGGTGGACGACATGATCCGCCAGGTGCGGGACTCCGCCGAGCAGGACACGGCGGACCCGGACGGCGAGCAGGCGCCCGCGACGGCCACCGGCGGGGCGCGGACACCACTGGACGCGCAGCTGGACCTGGTCGCCCAGTGTGTCGAGGCCGGAGTGTCCACCCGGGTCTTCTCGGTGTCGCTGGGCGGCTTCGACACACACGCCGACGAGAAGCAGTTGCAGGCCGTCCTGCTGGGGCAGCTGGACCGGGCGTTGACCGGGTTCGCCGACCGGATGGGTCGCACCGACGCCGGCCGCAAGGTGGTGGTTGCGGTCTACTCCGAGTTCGGCCGACGCGTCCGGGCCAACGCCTCGGACGGCACCGACCACGGCACCGCGTCGGACGTGCTGCTGCTCGGCGCGGGCGTGCACGGCGGCTGGCACGGCGAGGCGCCCAGCCTCACCGACCTCGACGACGGCGACCTGAAATACACCACCGACTTCCGGGACGTCTACGCCACGCTGCTGGAACGGGTGCTGGACACCGACCCGGGCCCGGTGCTCGCCGACTGGCGGGGACGCGTCGACAAGCTGTTCTAGTCGTCCTCTTCCGGGTCCTGGTTGGCCTGCTCGCCCAGCACGAACGCCTGCATGGCCAGCTCGTCGCCGGACGGTGACACGAACGCGGGCAGCTCGCGAGGGCCCAACTCCTGCACGTACGACCAGAACAGGCGCACCGCCTCGGCCGGCGTGCCGGCCTCGATCGGCAGGTCGAGGCTGACCAGCCAGGTGCGCCGCGCCGGGGGCGGGCCGAGCCGGTCGGCCAACGCCCGGAAGGCCGCCGGGTCCAGTGCGGTGACCGGCCCGTCGAGGGTGAGCAGGTCGGCCGGCACCGGCTCGTCGAAGGCCCGCCGGGTGTACGCGACGACGAGCGTCCCCGGCTCGACCGGGGACTGCGGATCGTCCGGGTCCTCGGAGTGCCGCTGGGCCGGCGCCGTGACCCGGCCGAGCGCCACCAGCCTGGTCGGCGCGTCGGCGAGCACCGCCACCCGGTCACCCGACGTCGGCCGGCCGACGTCGGTCAGCCCGGTCAACTCCAGCGTGTCGTGGTGCACGAGCCGCTCGGCCTCGTACCGCTCGGCGGGCAACAGCACCGCCCAGGTGCCCGCTCCGTCGGCGTTGCCGGCCGGGCCGGCCCGGTACGCGGTCTCGGTCGTCATGCCTGCCATCCCATCATGTCGGCGGTCAGAGGGTGACGTGACAGCCGACGATGTGATCGTCGACCATCCCGGTGGCCTGCATGAGCGCGTACGCGGTGGTGGGACCGACGAACCGGAAGCCCCGTTTCTTGAGGGCCTTGGCCATCGCCGTCGACTCCGGGGTGATCGGGGCCAGCTCGGCGAACGAGGCGGGGCGGGCCGGCCGCTGCTCCGGCGCGAAGGACCAGAGCAGCGTGGACAGGCCCTCGGGCAGCTCCAGTGCCGCGCGGGCGTTGGCGATCGCCGCCTCGATCTTGGCCCGGTTGCGGACGATGCCGGCGTCGGCGAGCAGGCGGGTCACGTCGGTGTCGTCGTATCCGGCGACGGTCGGGATGTGGAACTCGTCGAAGGCCAGCCGGAACGCCGGGCGCTTACGCAGGATGGTCAGCCAGGACAGGCCGGACTGGAACGCCTCCAGGGTCATCCGCTCGTAGAGCGCGTCGTCGCCACGCAGCGGCCGCCCCCACTCGGTGTCGTGGTAGACGGCGTAGTCCGGGGTGCTCGCCCCCCAGGCGCAGCGGGCCAGCCCGTCGGCGCCGATCACCAGGTCAGTCACCTCGCACACGCTAGGCCATCGCACCGACAGCCCATTGCCACCGGCCGTCCGGCTGCCTATGGTGCTTGTTACCGACCGGTAGGTCAGGGTCACCCACCGGTGTCCCCCGGCCGGCGACGGCCACTGGAGGTGGCGCGATGAAGGAATTCCCGAACGTCATCGCCTGGTCGATCCCGGCCTTCCTGCTGCTCATCGTGCTGGAGCGGGTCTCCTACCTGCTGCACCGCGACGACGACGAGGTCGGCTACGGCGGCGCGGACACCGCGACCAGCCTGGCGATGGGACTGGGCAGCGTCTTCACCGATCTGCTCTGGAAGGTGCCGATCGCCGCCGCGTACGCGCTGCTCTACGCGCTCACTCCGCTGCGGGTGGCCGAGTTCTGGTGGACCTGGCCGCTGATCCTGCTGGCGCAGGACTTCTTCTACTACTGGTCGCACCGGGGCCACCACGTGATCCGGATCCTCTGGGCCTCGCACGTGGTGCACCACTCGTCGCAGCGGTTCAACCTCTCCACCGCGCTGCGCCAGCCGTGGACCGGCCTGACCAGCTGGATCTTCTACATCCCGTTGATCCTCGTCGGCGTACACCCGGCGGTGGTGGCTTTCTGCGGGTCGGTCAACCTGCTCTACCAGTTCTGGATCCACACCGAACGCATCGACCGGATGCCCCGCTGGTACGAGGCGGTGTTCAACACCCCGTCGCACCACCGGGTGCACCACGCCTCCCAGGGCGGCTACCTGGACCGCAACTTCGGCGGCATCCTGATCGTCTGGGACCGGCTCTTCGGCTCGTTCGCGCCGGAGCGGGAACGCTGCGTGTACGGCCTGACCACGAACGTGGGCAGCTACAACCCGGTGCGGGTGGCCTTCCACGAGTACGCGTCGATCGCCCGGGACCTGCGGTCCGCGGTGAGCTGGCGGCACCGCGCCGGGCACCTGTTCCGGGCGCCGGGCTGGCAGCCGGCACCGGGCGTGGTCAGGGCAACCGGCCCTGCTCGACCAGACGGGCGAACCTCTTCAGCGCCTGGGTGAGGCTGACCTTGGACCCGGGCCACAGCACCGGCCACGCCAACCGGCCGGCCCGACCGCCGGGCAGGTGGAACCACTCGTGCCAGACCACCTGCGTGCGGTTACGGTCCAGTTGGGTGCAGCGCAGCACACCCGGCCCGCGCAGCAGTTGACCGCAGTGCACCACACCGATCTCGTACGGCTCGTCGACCCGGACCACGCGCATCTCGTCGCGCAGCACCGCCGGGCCGAGCGACGTCACGGCCTCGATCCGGCTGCCCTCCCGCCCGTCGCCCTCGACGACCCGTACCCGGGTGAAGGGGATCCAGTCGGACTGCCGCTCCCAGGCGAGCAGCGCCGCGAAGACCCGCTCGGCCGGGGCGTCGACGATCACGGTGGCGGTCACCTCGCCGGCACCGGGTTGGGCCGCCTCGCGGAGATCGTCGGTGCCCTCCGGGCCGGTCACGCCGACTCCGACCGGACAACCGCCCCGTTCCTGCTGGTGTCGTCGTCGGCCGGGGCCACGCCGTCGGCGTCCGCCGCCGAGGAGGTGGCGTCGGCCGGGCCGGTCACGCCGGACGAACCCGGCGGCGCCGACACGGGCTCGGCGTCGTTGACCGGTGCCACGCCGTCGGCGTCCGCCGGCGACGAGGTGGCGTCGGGCTGCTCGACAGCGCCGGCCGAGCCGACCGCCGCCGCGCCGTCGGCCCGTGGCGCGTCCGTCGCCACGCCGGTCGGCTGCTCGGCCACGTCGGTCGACCGCTCGGCGGCGCTGGCCGACTGCTCGCGGGCCTGGCGCAGCGCGTCCGCGTCGGCGGTACGGCCCGCACGCAACGCGATGACCTCCGCCTCCAGCACCCCGATCAGCTCCGACTTGTAGCCGATGTCGTACGCCGCACGACGCATCGCCTGGTCGACCTGGGCCATCCGGTACCCGCGCAACCCGGTGTCGAAACGGACCGCGCCCACATCGGATTCGCGCAGCGGCCGGGTGCCCGGCAACGGCACGGCCTGCGAATCGGGCTCGACCGGCACCAGGCCGGGATCACGGCCGCTGACCAGCACCGTCACGCCGAACACCACCGCCGCGACGGTCAACGCCACGACCAGGAGGAGCAGAAGCTGACCCATGTACTGATCGTGGCACGGCGGCCGGCCGGTAGCGAGCCCACCACCCCGATCACGAGTCGTGGTCGACGGCGCGCTGCGCTGCGGTCGACCGACCGGCTAGCGTCGGGACCGGCCGACGCGGGCGGCGACGGTGCGGACTCTCAGGAGGCGGGCATGGCCGGGGCGCTGCGGCTGGGTGGGCGGACGTTCGCCCCGGACGAGCTGGTGGTGATGGCGATCGTCAACCGCACACCGGACTCGTTCTTCGACCGGGGTGCCACCTTCGCCGCCGACAGCGCGCTGCGCGCGGTCGAGCGGGCGGTGGACGAGGGCGCGGCGATCATCGACATCGGCGGGGTGAAGGCCGGCCCGGGCGCCGACGTGGACGTCGCGGAGGAGATCCGGCGCACGGTGGACACCATCGCCGCCGTCCGGGCCGCGTTCCCGGAGGTGGTGATCTCGATCGACACCTGGCGCGCCGAGGTGGCGACGGAGGCCGTAGCCGCCGGCGCGGACCTGCTCAACGACACCTGGTCGGGCGCCGACCCGGCGCTGGCTCGGGTGGCCGCGCAGACCGGCGCGGGCCTGGTCTGCTCGCACGCCGGCGGGCTGGTCCCGCGGACCCGCCCGCACCGGGCCGCGTTCGACGACGTGGTGGCCGACGTGGTCGCGACGGTGACCGGGCTCGCCGAGGGCGCGGTGGCGGCGGGGGTACGCCCCGACGGCATCCTCATCGACCCGGCGCACGACTTCGGCAAGAACACCCGGCACTCGCTGGAGATCACCCGTCGGCTGGACGAGCTGACCGGGACCGGCTGGCCGGTGCTGGTGGCGCTCTCCAACAAGGACTTCATCGGCGAGACGCTCGACCTGCCGGTGACCGAACGGTTGGAGGGGACGCTCGCCGCCACGGCGGTCTCCGCCTGGCTGGGAGCCCGGGTGTTCCGCGCCCACCAGGTCGGGCCCACCCGGCGGGTGCTGGACATGGTCGCCTCGATCCGCGGCGACCGCCCACCCGCGGCGACCCGGCGGGGTCTCGCCTGACCGGTCGTCGGCGTGACCGACCGCGAACGGCCGGACGGTCCGGCACGATCGCCGGAGGGCGCGGCGGTCAGGTCCAGCGCAGGATGTTCCTACGCCAGGCGTAGAGGATGCCGAGCGCGAGCACCGCCACGAACACCGCCATCTCCACCACCGTGACCAGGCCGAAGCCCGGGCGGTCGAAGACCACCGCCCACGGAAAGAGGAACACCGCCTCGACCGCGAACAGCACGTACAGATAGGCGTAGACGTAGTAGCGGATCTGCATCTGCGCCCAGTCCGCGCCGACGGGATCGAGCCCGCACTCGTAGCTGGTCCGCTTGCCGGGCGGGTCGGCCGGACGCGCGGGACGTAACACCCGGTTGGCCGAGAACGCCACAACAAAGAACAGGACGCTGGCGAGCAGCAGGAGCCCGAGCGTCGCGTACGAGCCCAGGTAACCGGTCACGTCCGGGAGCCTACCGCCCGCCCGGAGCGACCGTCCCAAACACGTTACGTATTTGTTTCCGGATGGGACTAGTGCACCGGGGCAACTGTTACCGAACATTGGACTCCCACCCATGTCATCCGGAGGACAGATGGCCCGCGTGAAGGTTTCGCCCGATCGCCGGGCTGCGGGGCGACGTCCCACGCCCCTGCTGGCGACCTCGCTGGCGCTCGGCCTGCTGGCCGCGCTCGCCGTGGCACCGGCATGGGCCAGCGCGGCGGTCCCGCACGCGTACCCGGCTGCGGTGGCGACCGACCCGGTGAGCGAACCCGAGACGGATCCGGATCCCGAGACCACACCCGCCGAGGAGCCCACCCCGACCGAGGAGCCGGGCGACGGCACCCCGCCGACCGAGCCGGCCCCGGAGACCACCGCGCCACCGCCGGAGACGACGCCGGCGGCACCGCCGACGACCCCGGACGTACCCCCGGCGCCGACGACCAACGCCCCCGCGCCGGGCGGCACGAACGGCCCGCCCACCCCCTGGCCCCCGGTGCCACCGGTACCCCCGGTCCATCCACCGGCACTGGGTGCGCCGGTGCCGCCGCCGAGCCCGCTCGGCGTGCAGGTCACCACCGAGGACGTCACCCTCGGCGGTGCGTACTGGAACGCGGCCAGCACGGCCGCCGCGTTGCGCGTCACGGTGGCCAACACCGGCACCACCGCGCAGCGGGTGCGGCTCTCCTACACCCTGCCCGCCGGCCTCACCGACACCGGGACGAAGGGATGCACCGCCGTCGGTGGCGGCACCTACCGGTGCGGGGCCTGGATGGCCGAGGCGGGCGCGCGGTTCAGCAGCGTGGTCCAGTTGCAGGTGACCGGCGACGCGTGGAAGCAGATGCCGCTCAGCGGCTCCGTCCAGGTCGCCGCGGACGCGCCGGGGATGACCGGCGAGGCGGTCGACAACCAGGGGTTCGCGGTGCTCTTCCCGCCCGGCCCGCCGGTGCCCGGGATCTCGCTCGCCGCCGACGAGGTGACCTTCGACATCAGTGGCGCGGCCAGCACCCTCGGGGTCCGGCTGGGCAACACCGGCACGGTGGACGCCGCCGGCGGGATCGAGGTGGTCCTGCCGCCCGGGGTGAGCGTGCCGACCCCACCGGCCGGCTGCGTGGCGGTCGACCCGACGCGGGTGCGGTGTGACGCCGGCACGGTGCCGGCGGGCGAGACCGCGGAACTGCGACTGCCGGTGGAGGCCACCCCGCAGGCCCAGCGCGAAGCGCCGCTGTCCGGCGCGGTCATCGGCAGACTCGACCCGCGCAGCGGGCCGACGCGGCAGGTGCAGATGAGCTTCCGGATCACCGCAGCGGCCGCACTGGCCACGCCGGTGTCGCCGCCCGCACCGACCGGCTCGCAGGGCGTACTCGCCGCCGGGTCCGCGACCGACGACGGCGGGATGTCCTCGGTGCAGCGCACCGCGATCATCCTGATCGCGGTCTCCGCGCTGCTGGTGGTGCTGGCCCTCACGCTCGCCACCACCTCGCTGCGGCGCCGGCTCAGCGACCCGGCGCCCGAGCCGAGCACCGCGCCCACCGACTGACGGGCGTCGACCGGCGCGCGACATCCAGGTGATCTGGATTACGGCGTGCCGGGCGAAACACCGCAATACTTCCCAACTACCTTCCGATTGCGGTCCCAGACGGCGGACCTCCGGGGAGGGTCGGGGGTCTGTTCGACGTAGGCTCTCAGGTGAGGAACGACAGCGGCCGGACCAGCCTGGGGCGGTGCGGTGCGAGGTTGCGTCAAGGAGGTCCCGTGGCCGGGCAGAGCGAGGTCACCATCATGTCGCGAACGAAGGTGGCACAGTGACCAAGCAGATCCGTCAACTCGACCGGGTGGTCATCCGGTTCGCCGGTGACTCCGGTGACGGCATGCAGCTGACCGGCGACCGGTTCACCTCGGAGACGGCGCAGCTCGGCAACGACATCTCCACGCTGCCCAACTTCCCCGCCGAGATCCGGGCCCCCGCCGGCACCCTGCCCGGCGTGTCGAGCTTCCAGGTGCACTTCGCCGACTACGACATCCTCACCCCGGGCGACGCGCCCAACGTGCTGGTGGCGATGAACCCGGCGGCCCTCAAGGCCAACCTGGCCGACCTGCCGCGCGGCGCGGACATCATCGTCAACACCGACGAGTTCACCAAGCGCAACCTGGCCAAGGTCGGCTACCAGAGCAGCCCGCTCGACGACGACACGTTGGCCGGCTACGTCGTACACCCGGTGGCGCTGACGTCGATGACGGTCGGCGCGCTCGCCGCCCACGAGGTGTCCAAGAAGGACGCCGAGCGGTCGAAGAACATGTTCGCCCTCGGCCTGCTCTCCTGGATGTACTCCCGGCCGTACGAGTCGACGCTGCGCTTCCTGGAGCGCAAGTTCGCGGCCCGTCCGGAGCTGGTCGCGGCGAACGTGGCCGCGTTCACGGCCGGCTGGAACTTCGGCGAGACCACCGAGGACTTCGCGGTCCGCTACGAGGTCAAGCCGGCGAAGATGCAGCCGGGCACCTACCGCAACATCACCGGCAACGCGGCGCTCTCGCTGGGCCTGGTCGCCGCCGGGGTCCGCTCCGGGCTGCCGGTCTTCCTGGGCGCGTACCCGATCACGCCGGCGTCGGACATCCTGCACGAGTTGAGCAAGCACAAGCGTTTCGGTGTGCTCACCATGCAGGCCGAGGACGAGATCGCGGCCGTCGGCGCGGCGCTGGGCGCGTCGTACGGCGGGTCGCTGGGTGTGACCACCACCAGCGGCCCGGGTGTGGCGCTCAAGAGCGAGACGATCTCCCTGGCGGTGGCCCTGGAGCTGCCGCTGGTGATCGTGGACGTGCAGCGCGCCGGCCCGTCGACCGGCATGCCGACCAAGACCGAGCAGGCCGACCTCAACATGGCGCTCTACGGCCGGCACGGCGAGGCGCCGGTCGCGGTGATCGCGCCCCGGTCACCGTCGGACTGCTTCTTCGCCGCGCTGGAGGCGGCCCGGATCGCGCTGACCTACCGCACGCCGGTGATCCTGCTGTCCGACAACTACGTCGCCAACGGCTCCGAGCCGTGGCTGCTGCCCGACGTGGAGTCGCTGCCGGACCTGCGGGTCGAGTTCGCCACCGAGCCCAACGGCGACGACGGCACCACCTTCCTGCCGTACCTGCGCGACCCGGAGACCCTGGCCCGCCCGTGGGCGATCCCCGGCACGGCGGGGCTGGAGCACCGCATCGGCGGTCTGGAGAAGGCCGACAAGACCGGTGACATCTCCTACGACCCGGCCAACCACGACTTCATGGTGCGCACCCGGGCCGCCCGCATCGAGACGATCCGAGTGCCGGACATCGAGGTGGAGGACCCGGACGGCGACGCCCGGGTGCTGGTCCTCGGTTGGGGCTCGACGTACGGGCCGATCGGCGCGGCGTGCCGCGGTGTGCGCCAGCGCGGCCTGTCCATCGCTCAGGCGCACCTGCGGCACCTGGCGCCGATGCCGGCCAACCTCGGTGAGGTGCTGCGCTCCTACGACAAGGTGGTCATCCCGGAGATGAACCTGGGCCAGCTCGCCCACGTCATCCGGGCCCGCTACCTGGTCGACGCGATCAGCTACAACCAGGTCCGCGGCCTGCCGTTCACGGCCGCCGAGCTGGAGACGACGCTGGAAGAGGTCCTGAAGAATGTCTGAGCCCGTCGCTCTCAAGCTCACCGCCAAGGACTTCAAGTCCGACCAGGAGGTGCGCTGGTGCCCCGGCTGCGGTGACTACGCGATCCTGGCGGCGATCCAGCAGTTCATGCCGGAGTTGAACATCCCCCGGGAACGGACCGTCTTCGTCTCCGGGATCGGCTGCTCGTCGCGCTTCCCGTACTACATGAACACGTACGGCATGCACTCGATCCACGGGCGCGCCCCGGCGATCGCGACGGGCCTGTCGGTGTCCCGGCCGGACCTGTCGGTCTGGGTGGTCACCGGCGACGGTGACGCCCTCTCCATCGGCGGCAACCACCTGATCCACGCGTTGCGGCGCAACGTCAACCTCAAGATCCTGCTGTTCAACAACCGGATCTACGGCCTGACCAAGGGTCAGTACTCGCCCACCTCCGAGGTCGGCAAGGTCACCAAGTCGACCCCGGCCGGCTCGGCGGACGCTCCGTTCAACCCGCTCTCGCTCGCCCTCGGCGCCGAGGCGAGCTTCGTCGGCCGGACCATCGACTCCGACCGCAAGCACCTGCAGTCGGTGCTGCGCGCCGCCGCCCAACACGAGGGCTCGGCGTTCGTGGAGATCTACCAGAACTGCAACATCTTCAACGACGGGGCGTTCGAGCAGCTCAAGGACCCGTCCACCCGGGACGACTACCTGATCCGCCTGGAGCACGGCCAGCCGATCACCTTCGGGGCGGACGGGCGGTTCTGCGTGGTGCACCCGCCCGGCGGCTTCGGCCTGGAGGTCCGGGAGACCAGCACGGTCCGGCCGGAGGAGATCGTCGTGCACGACGCGACGGTGGCCGACCCCGCGTACGCGTTCGCGCTGTCCCGGCTGCCCGGCCTGGACCTGCGCAACACCCCGATCGGGGTGTTCCGCTCGGTGGACCGGCCGTCGTACGACAGCGTGGTGCAGAGCCAGCTCGCCGCCGCGAAGGCGACGGTCACCGAGACCCCGGAGCAGCAGCTCGCCGGCCTGCTGGGCAGCGGCGACACCTGGACGATCATCTGATCCGTACGCACTGACGAGAGCGGCCGTCCCCGGACACGGGGACGGCCGCTCTCGTCGTACCGGCTGTTCAGCGCTGGGCGGAGGCCGGCGTCCAGAGGTTGTCGATCTCCTTCTCGGCCGCCGCGAGGCTCGCCTCGTGCAGCGGGATCAGCTCGGCCATCGCCGGCACCGAGGGTGCCAGGGTCAGCTCGGCGCTGATGAAGCGCGGCTGCATGCCGGTCATCGACAGGCCGTGCGGCAGCCACGGCTCGGCGTGGTCCCAGCCGTAGCGCGGGGTGCCCTCGCCGTAGCCGCCACCCCGGGTGGCCAGTACGACGAACTCGCGGCCGCCGAGCAGGCCCTCCTGCGTCGTCGGGTCGTACGCCAGCCCGGGGACGATCAGGTGGTCGACCCAGGACTTGACGCTGCTGGGCGCGCCGAAGTTGTAGAGCGGCAGCCCGAGCAGCACCACGTCGGCCTGCTTCACCTCGTCGACCAGACGCTCGCTGAGCTCCCAGGACTCGCGCTGCGCCGGCGTGTGCTGGTCCGGGGGTGTCATCCGGGCCAGTCCGCCGTCCGCGTCCAGGTGCGGCAGCGGTTCGGCACCCAGGTCACGGTAGGTGACCGTGCCGTCCGGGTGGGCCGCACGCCAGGTGGCGACGGCGCGGGCGGTGAGCCGCCGGCTGACCGACCAGTCGCCGCGGATGCTCGAGTCGATATGCAGCAAGTTCACTATTCCTCCTCCAGGAATCGTCTGTGAAGCACCAACTATTTATAGCAGGCAGATGTTCCGTGGGCTCGGTAGACTGGGTCACATGTCCGCCCCGCCCCTGGAGCCCTCGGAGCACCGCTCCGGGGCACTGCTGGACCACCTGGCCCGGCGGATGCGACTACGGGCGGAGTCGGTACTGGCGCCGCTGGGCCTGCGACCTCGACACCTGGTCGCGCTCACGGTGCTGCGCGCCGGCGGTGGCACCAGCCAGCAGGCGCTCGCCACCACCCTGGAAATGGACAGCACCAACATCGTCGGGCTGCTCAACGACCTGGAAGCGAAGCAGCTGATCGAGCGCCGCCGGTCGCCGCAGGACCGCCGACGGCACGTCGTCGAACTCACCGACGATGGGGCGAAAAGCCTCAAAGAGGCCGAATGTGCCCTCGCGAGCGCCGAGGACGAGGTGCTGGGGGCGTTGGGGCCAGCCGAGCGGGAGACGCTCTACGAGCTGCTCCGGCGGGCCGCCACCACGCAGGTCACCTGCACCGAGACGATCTGCGGCACGGACACCGACATCGACGCCTGCTGACGCCGCCGCGTCCGGCGTGACCTCAGGCGGTCGCGGTGGACTGCGGGCGGTCGTCGCGTACGTGCACCAGCATGTCGCCGGTCTCGATCACCGCACCCGCCCGGTCGGCCAGGGTGACCACCTTGCCCCGACGCACCAGGGCGATCACCAGCGAGTCCAGTTCGCGCGGCGAGCGACCCACCTCGTCCCGCTCCGCCGAGCGCATCGCCAACGCCATCCCCTGCCCGGGGGTCAGCAGGTCCTCCACCACGTCGATGAGCGGCGGCGCCGACGTCGACAGGCCGAGCAGTCGACCGGCGGTGGCCGAGGAGACGATCACGTGGTGCGCGCCGCTCTGCTTGAGCAGCGGAGCGTTCTCCGCCTCCCGGGCCGCCGCGATGATCCTGACCTGCCCGGCCGTGAGCTGCCGGACGGTCAGCGCCACCAGCACCGAGGCATCGTCACTGTCGGTCGCGATGATCACTGCCTTCGCGTTCTTGACATGCGCCTCGTTCAACACCGACGACCGGGTCGCCGAACCCTCGATCGCCACCAGCCCGGCGGAGGTGGCCTGCCGCAGGGCGGCGGCGCTGCGCTCGACCACCACGATGCGGGAGCGGCCCAGACCGTTCTCCATCAGCGCGGAGACCGCGCTGCGACCCTTGGTGCCGTAGCCACAGATGATGACGTGGTCCTTCACGGTTCTCCTCCACCGCGACAGGCGACGGCCGGTCCGGTACTGCTCGGTCAGAACTTCCAGAGTGGTGCCGACCAGGATGATCAGGAAGAGCACCCGGGCCGGGGTGACGAAGAGGACGTTGACCATCCGGGCCGACTGGGAGGCCGGCGTGATGTCGCCGTAACCGGTCGTGGAGAGCGACACGACCGCGTAGTAGAAGCAGTCGAGCAGGGTCAGGCCGTCCTCGTTGACGTCGCGGTAGCCGTCCCGGCCCAGATAGACCGCGGCGACCACGGCGAACACCAGGCCCAGGGCGGCGGCCAGCCGCAGGCTCAGCGCGCTGAGCGGGCCACGGCGCTGCGCGGGAAAGTGGATCACCGTCGAACCTGCCCCGCCACCGTCGCCTGCACGCCCACAACATAGCGGGTACGCCGTGCACCGCACGCCGGGGTTGCGCACAGGACAACGATCGGCCAGCTTCGGGCGGCGGTACGGGTCGGCCAGGGTGCCGATGAAAGGGCATGATGGGGGTGTCCGCCAGACGACCGCGAGAGTGAGGCCCGCATGTCGTTGCTGCGACGAGTGATCGGCGGAGTGTTGCGTCGGCTGCGCCAGAGCCAGGGCCGCACGCTGCGTGAGGTGGCCTCGGCCGCCGGCGTCTCGGTCCCCTACCTCTCCGAGGTGGAGCGGGGGCGCAAGGAAGCCTCCTCGGAGGTGCTCGCGGCGATCTGCCGCGCCCTCGGCATCCGCCTCTCCGATCTCCTCGAAGAGGCCCGCGACGACCTGCGCCGGGTCGAGCCCCGCATCCCGAGCGCGCCACGGGCCGCGCTGACCCGCCTCGAACGGGTGGAGGTGGCCCGCCGCGTCGCCGGTCAGCACACCCTGCGCACGGGCCGACCGATCCTGGACCGAGGGCCGGGGGCTGCCGGGCCGACCCTGCGCGTCGGCGCGACGGCCTCCGCTGGCGGCTCGCGCCGCGGTCCGCGTACCGCCGCCCTGCTGGGCTGCGTGCGGTCCCGGGCGGGCGCGCGGCGGTTGACCGCCGCGTAGGCCGCGCCGGTTCTGCCGTCGGCGAATCTGCCGGCGGCAGATTCGCTGAGCCGGCGACGGCCGTCGCACGCACGCTGGAGGGGCCGGTCCACCGGGCGGTCCCGCCGCCCGCCGGCACGGCGGAAGGCGACGACACATGGTCGGGTACGGCATACGGATGGTGGACGGCGCGCAGCCGACCTTCGGTGACCAGGTGTTCGAGCGGCTGTTGCGGGAGCGGATCGTCTTCCTCGGCACGGAGGTGACCGAGGAGTCGGCCAACCAGATCTGCGCGCAGATCCTGCTGCTCGCCGCCGAGGACGCCGAACGGGACATCTACCTCTACATCAACTCGCCGGGCGGGTCGGTGAGCGCCGGGATGGCCGTCTACGACACGATGCGCTACGTCCGCAACGACGTGGCCACGCTGGCGCTCGGATTCGCCGGCTCGATGGGGCAGTTCCTGCTCTGCGCGGGCGCGGCCGGTAAGCGGTACGCACTGCCGCACTCGCGGATCATGATGCACCAGCCGTCCGGCGGGATGGGCGGCACCGCCTCGGACATCACCATCCAGGCCGAGAACATGCTGCATGTGAAGCGGACCATGCAGGAGCTGATCGCCCAGCACAGTGGACGGACACTGGACGAGATCCAGCGCGACTGGGACCGGGACCGCTGGTTCACCGCCGAGCAGGCCCGGGAGTACGGCCTCATCGACCAGGTGCTCACCCGGGCCGAACAGCTACCCGGGGGTCCGGTTAGCTACTGAGAAAGTCTTCCAGGATCTCGGTGAACCACGCCGGCTGCTCCTCGGCCAGGTAATGGCCGCAATCGTGAACCGGTCACCCTGAAGCGCAGCCGCCGACCCGACGGTCCCGGATGGCTGCCACATCCCTGGCGGTGCTGAGCCGCGCCGGCTTCCCGAGCGAAGACCTGGCAACCGTCGCCGCAGCCGCCGCCCGCGTCCCCGGCAGGCACGGACACGTGGTTGAGTCCGTGCCCGCCGAGGCCACTGGTCAAGGCCAGCTGCTAGCCCTGCCAGCCGACCGTTTCCGGCAGCGGAGTGCCGAAGATGGTCGCGCCGATGTTGGCGAGACCCTTGGGTAGCGCGTAGATCGAGGGGCCGCTGTAGAGCGGGATGAAGCCGTACTGCGCGAGGCCCTCCCGCTCCAGCTCGTTGGCCTTCGCGATCTGCTCGTCGGGGTTGGCGATCTCGGCGGCAGCTTTGATCTTTTGGTCCAGCTCAGGGGTGCCGGTGCCGGTGATGTTCTCGTTGCTCGTGCTGCCGTAGAAGCCGTCGAGGTAGCGCGCGCCGAACGGGTCGAGGGACCGGTTGCCGGCCTGGAACAGATCGAACTTACGGCCGCTGATGGTCGAGTCGAAGTCGTTGTCCGAGGTCACCTTGATGGTGAGTTTGATTCCGATCGGCTTCAACTGCGCGGCGAGCGCGTTCGCGGTCGCCTTGCCGAGCGCGTCGTCGCCAGTGAGGGTGTACCCCAGCTCCAGCTTCTTGCCGTCCTTCTCCCTGATGCCGTCACTGCCGATCTTCCACCCGGCGGCGTCGAGGTCGCTCTTGGCCGCGTCGGGAGCGTACTTGATGATCTCCGAGACGTTGTCGTGGTAGCCCTTCTGGAAGGAGTAGAAGATCGCCGACCCGGGCAGAGGTTCGCTGTAGTCCAGTCCCTGCAGATTGATCTGGGCGATCTGCGGGCGATCGATGCTCTGCAGAATGGCCTTACGGACGGCGATGTCCGTGAGGAGCGGTGACTTCGCGTTCAGGAAGAGGAAGTACTCGAACGGGCTTCCGCCGCGACGGATCTCGGTGCCGTTCACGCCGGATACCTGCTTGAGCCTCTCGGCGGTGCTGGCCGAGGCGTAGTCGAGCTCACCGTTGCGGAACGCGTTGATGGCGGCCTGGGTGTCGAGGCCGACCAGGACCCGCTTGTCGAGCTTGCCCCGCTTGCCCCACCACTTCGGATTCCGCTCGAAGGTGGTGTCACCGGTGCTGGCGTTGTACTTCGTCACGACGTACGGCCCGGCACCCCACTGCGGCTGGACCTGCTTGAGGTACGCGGTGTTGAAGGTTTTCGCATCAACGGCCGCCTTGGGGTGCAGCAGGGTGGTGAAGAGTGCCGACCACCAGGCGTTCACACCGGTGAACTCGATGACCGCCTGCTTGTCGTTCGCGCCGGCGTGTACGGCGGCGATCCGCGAGTAGGGAATCGTGTCGCTGGCGTAGAAGTCCTTGTTCGAGCCGTTGCTGGCTTTCCAGGTCGCCTCGACGGACCGGAAGTCGATCGGCGTGCCGTCGTTGAAGGTCGCCTTCGGGTTTATCGTGATCGTGACCCGCTGGTTGCCACCGACGACCTCGGTCTTCACATCGGTGAAGTAGTCGGGGTTGTACTGCACCTCACCGGTCGGTGAGTAGGTGATCGCGTCAGCGTTGTACCAGAACCACAACCTGGCCGCGGTCAGGTTCGCGTCGGCGTGAAAGAAATTGCCCTGCTCGATGACCGAGCCGGGTATGCGAAGTGTGCCGCCGTCTTTGATCTTCTCGTAAGGCTGGGGGTTGTAGTCCAGGTTGGCTGGCGCCGCGTTGGGCG
Source organism: Micromonospora sp. WMMD710 (assembly GCF_029626045.1). Classification (NCBI taxonomy): domain Bacteria; kingdom Bacillati; phylum Actinomycetota; class Actinomycetes; order Micromonosporales; family Micromonosporaceae; genus Micromonospora; species Micromonospora sp. WMMD710. The sequence continues at coordinate 4,424,319 of NZ_JARUBD010000001.1, forward strand.
TCGGCCGGGTGGACCCGTTGGAGGTGGACCCTGCGGCGCAGCCCGCCAGGCCAACGGTGAGCACGGCGGCGAACGCAATCGTTCGCGCGCCCGCTCTGGCTCCGAATCGGGGCGGTCGTTCCAGCTTCGTACGCATGACGTGCCTTTCTGGGGAATCGACGCCGGACGGCGTCCAATTGAGGTATGTGGATTAGGTGGCGGTTGTCGCCGGCGCAGTCCCCGACCCTGTCAGGCCGCGTGACAGGCGACCCGGACGCCGCTCGACGACGGCTCGAGGGCTGGCATGCGACTACCGCAAAGTTCCTGCGTCTCGATGTCGAGCGTCGGACGTAGCTGGCAGCGATCTGCGAAGACACAGCCAGCCGGCGGGTTCGCCGCGCTGGGCTGCTCGCCGCTCAGCACGATCCGCTCGCGGGAACGCTCGCGAACCGGATCGGGGATGGGAATCGCCGAGATCAACGCCTGGGTGTAGGGATGTCGCGGTTCGGCGAACAGATCGTCGGCATTGCCGATCTCAACGATGTGGCCGAGATACATCACCGCGATCCGGTCAGCGACGTGGCGGACGACGGCGAGGTCGTGCGCGACCACGAGGTACGCCAGACCTAGTTCGGACTTGAGCCGCATCAGCAGGTTCAGGACACTGGCCTGAACCGAGACGTCAAGCGCTGAGACAGGCTCGTCGAGCACCAGCAGACGCGGTTTGGTCGCCAGCGCGCGAGCGATCGTCAGTCGCTGCCGCTGGCCGCCGGAGAACGCGGCCGGAAAGCGGTCCAGCGAGGAACGCGGCAGACCGACAAGGTCGAGCAGTTCGACCATCCGATCGCGGGTGGCCTGCGCCGTGTACCCGGCGGCGCGCAACGGCTCGGCGAGAAGTTCAAAGACGGGGAGCCGAGGATCGAGCGCGCCCTGTGGGTCCTGCATGACGATCTGGACGGCCTGTCGCAGCTCACGTCGTTGCTGCGCCGGAAGCGCGCTCGCCACGTCGTTTCCGAGGATCTCCACGATCCCGGCTTCAGGAGACCGCAGTCGCAAGATCTCCAGCAACGTGGTGGTCTTACCGCTGCCGGACTCCCCGACCAGGCAGAACGTCTCACCCGCGCGGATCTCGAAACTCACGTCGCTGACCGCCCGCAGCGTCCCGACCTGCCGCCGCAGGATCGCGCCCTTGGTGACAGGGAACGTCCGGGCCAGGCCGGTCAGCCGCAGGATCGGCTCGCCGGCGGAGGCGGGAGCGATCGAGGGCTCCTCGACCCTTGGGAAGACCTCCTCGGGCTGGCGTCCGACGACGTCCGCGGCTCGCAGGCAGGCGACGTCATGCCGTGGCCCGCTCTCGGCGAGGATTGGTTCCTTGTCGCGGCAGTCATCCCGGACGAGCGGGCAGCGCGGCGCGAACGGGCAGCCGGTGGGCCGCTGCGCGGGTGAGGGCGGTTCCCCCTCGATCGGGACCAGCGACGGCCTGCGGGTCGCCTCCGGCGACGGCATCGAGCCCAGCAGTCCGAGGGTGTAGGGCATAGCCGGCGTCGCGAACAGGACCTCGACCGGGGCGCGCTCGACGATGCGGCCGGCGTACATCACGGCGACGTCGTCGGCATGACCGGCCACGACGCCCAGATCATGGGTGATGAGCAGGACCCCGGCACCGGTCTCGGACTTCGCCACCTCCAGCACTTCGAGGATCTGGGCCTGCACGGTCACGTCGAGCGCCGTGGTCGGCTCATCGGCGATGATGACGTCGGGGTCGTTGGCGATCGCCAGGGCGATGATGACCCGTTGGCGCATGCCTCCGGAGAACTGGTGCGGAAAGTCCCGGGCGCGCAGATGCGGCTGTGGGATACCGACAAGGTCGAGCAGCTCGACCGCTCGCTCCCAAGCCGCCCGCTTCGACACCTTGTTGTGCACCTGGACCGCGTCAGCGACCTGGCGGCCGACCGAGAAGATCGGCGTCAGCGCCGACAGGGGGTCCTGGAAGACCATCCCGATTCGGCGCCCGCGCACGGCGGACATCTGCCGGTCGTTGAGGTCGAGGAGATTCCGACCGTCGAGCACGACCTCGCCCTGCGTCCGGGCACCCGGTGGGAGCAGACCCATGATGCTCGTGGCGACGGTCGACTTGCCCGAGCCGGACTCTCCGACCAGTGCGAGCGTCCGACCGGCGATCAGGTCGAGGTCGATGCCGCGTACCGCCTCCACCGGACCCTGCTCGGAGGGGAACGTCACAGCCAGATCGCGTACGGAAAGTATTCGGTTCGTGATGGTCGTGGTCATCCCCGGCCTCCTGCGGTTGAGGTCGGGTCGAGCGCGTCACGCAGCCCGTCCCCGATGAGAGTCACCGACACCGTCAGCAAGACGAGCAGTCCCGCGGGGAAGGCGAAGAGCCACGGCGCGGAGGTCAGCGTCTGGGAACCGTCGGCGAGTAGCGAGCCCAGCGAGACGTCGGGCGTCTTCACTCCGAAGCCGAGGAAGCTCAGCGAGGTCTCGCTCAGGACCGTCGCGACCACCCCGAGCGTGAAGTTGATAACGAGCAGGGCGCCGAGGTGGGGCACGATGTGGCGCAACACGATCCGCCAGCCGGGCACGCCCATGAACTCGGCCAACAAGACGTAGTCCCGCTCGCGTAGCGAGGTGGAGACCGACCAGATCACTCGCGCGGTGAACATCCAGCCGAAGATGGTCAGCAGCGGAATCAGGACGCGCCAGTCACCCCCCACCCGGTTCGACACCAGGGCGAGAATCAGGAACGACGGCACCACCAGCAAGAAGTGGATCAGCGCGAGGGTCCACCGCTCCACCCGGCCGCCGACGTAGGCGGCACCCGCGCCGACGATCGCCGAAATGGCGATCGTCATCAACGACACGCTCAGCGCAATAACCAATGAGCGCTGCAGGCCGTGCACAGACTGGGCGAAGGTATCGTTTCCGCCCTGGTTGGTGCCGAACCAGTGGCTGCCGCTCGGCGGCTGTGTCAACGCAAGGAAGTCCTGGTCGGACCAGTTCCACGGGACGAACAGCCCGCCGAGCACAGCGTAGGCGCCCAGGAACACGAAGATCGCCATGCCGACGACCGCCGGGCGGTTACGGGCGAACCGGCGGGCATAGAGCCTCCGGCGCCCGAGGCGTAACGGCGGTGGCGCGACGTCGGCCTGAGCCCCCTGGGACGCGTCGATCGGACCGCCCACGGAGCCGGTCGGAAGTGCCCTGGTCATCTCAACTCACCCGGACCCGGGGGTCGAGGACCGCGGTGGCGACATCGGAGAGGATCGCGCCGACCGCGGTCGCGGCGGCACCGAAGGCGGCCACCGCCACCACACCATGCACGTCGTTCTTGGCGATGGTCTCCGTGAAGTAACGCCCCATCCCCTCCCAGCCGAAGATTGTTTCGGTGATGATCGCGCCGGTGAAGACGGCCGGGATACTGAAGGCGACCGAGGTGGCGGTGGGGATCAGCGAGGCCCGCAGGGCATGGCGTCTGATCGCCTGAGCCCGGCTCAGCCCCGTCGCTCGGGCCGTCCGGACGAAGTCGGCGTTGAGCGTGTCGAGCAGTAGCGAGCGCTGAGTGAGGTGCCAGCTGACGTACCCGAGCAGGATGAGGTTGACCGTCGGCAGCACCAGGTGGTTGGCGCGGTCCAGAAGGGTCGCCCAGGTTCCCTCCACGCCGACGGTGTTGGCCCCAGCGACGTGCAGCACCGTCGTGCCGACGCGCTCGTTGAGCCAGACGGCCATCAGGACGAGCCCGAGCGCGCTGACCGCGGTCGGGACGTTGAACAGCACAACCGAGAGTGTTTGGGTGGCGCGATCCGCCAAGCCGTACTGCCGGCTGGCGGTATAGACCCCCAGCGCCACACCGACCACCACCGAGGCCACCACGCCAAGGAGGATCAGCTGACCGCTGACCAACGCCCGCTGCGGCACCTCGGTGTTGACCTGCACACCGGTCGGCGAGTGGCCCCAGTCGAAGTGCAGCACGACGTCTGATGCCCAATACCACCACCGGTGAAGGACCGACCACTGTGGTGACAATCCGTACGGCGCAAGAGCATGAGCGATCTGCTCGTCGGTGCGCACCGGTCGCAACTCCCGGTAGTTCGACCGTGGGTCCAGGAACCAGCTGGCGAGGAAGAAGGTGGCGTTGGTAGCTACGACGATCATCGCCAGCCACCCCAACGCCTTACGCACCACATGGCGGACCACTGCCACTCCGTCCTAGAATTTCCTATTAACCCGATAGATTTTACCGGCAATTCGCGTGACGTCGAAGGTGAGGAAGCACACACATCAGGAGGTCCGTCGCGACTCCACACCCCATCGAGTGGTCGCACATACCCACACTGTTGGCAAACAAGAGAATCATCGGACAACTCGGCGGTGCGACCTGCCAACAACTGAGCCCACACGCCGCGACCACAACCCACGTCAGACCGGATAGGCACACAACGGGCTGCGGCCAACACCACTCCCACACGGACCAGACCCCTGGGCCTGCATTACGGGCATCTTTCGCGCCCGCCCGGCCAATTGTTCAAAAAATTACTGCGGGCTCAACCCGCCCGAACCGTCTCGTGAATCGTTCGATCGTACACAGTCGCCGAATTCCACCGTCTCGCACCAAAGAGCGTGGTTGGCAGGGAAGTCGCTGGCTGAAGCTTGGCCGCTCGTTTCGATCACCGTCATACCCGACAGCGACTCCGCAAATGCCGCAACGGTGACGGCGATTCGCTTCGTGGTTCGCACGATCGATACCGCCTGTGGCGTTTCGGCCGATTGCGCCGTAAATATAGGCCCGACACTATGAACTCATAGTTGATATCGACTGACCACTTGCCCCTGACCCCAACCACAGGCCCTTGATGACTGAGAATCTGCAGGTGGGGCGGCTGATCCTGACGTGCGCACCAGGCCCAGCTTTCAGGGCACGTCGGGGAGAAATTCTCGAGCCTGGGATACTACTGATTTTGTATGGCTATTTAATACGCCAGCCGTGCCTTGCGGAGCCGGCGCCTTCACTGGCGGCGGCCTGTTTGGCGCGATATCGTTGCCAGCTTCACCATCGTGGCCATTGATTTGATCGAAAATTTGCGGCCACCCTACCCGGCGGCAATCTCGACATCGACTGGTTGGATGCCGCCAATGAGATGGTGCTGACCGGCCCTGCCGAACTCGTTCATCAAGGACAATTTCTTCACGTCTCTCTACGGCCCCCGCGAGTCGCCCGCTCAGCGGGGGCGCAGCCTTGCCAGACACGCGAAGACGCCGTCAACTTACGAAAGGATTTCGTCCGTTCGTGAGCGTCGGCCGTCATGGAGACCGACATACAAGATGACCAACCTGCAACAAGCGAGTTGCTGTAGCGACAAGGCTTTCCGCTACAAATCCCGTAAAGAAGGTGACCACCCAAGCTGGCGACATGGCCAGCTTCGCCACACGCAAGGCGGAGGAGATCCCTTGCCTCCCGGCGTGGCACCTGGCTGTCCCCGCAGAACGCACGCCGCCAGTGGCGGCAAGCTCGCGCCGACGCGCCTCGACTGGGTCACCCCGCACACCCCCCGCAAGACCGCCGCCACCCTGATCGACAAGGAGGCCGATGCCAAGCGCGCCGCAGCCCAACTCGGGCATGCCACGGCGCAGGTCACCAACAGGCACTACACCGTTAAATCCGCCCTCGCTACGGACAGCTCCGGCATCCTCGAACAGCTCGGCGGCGACCTGCCGACAACGAAGCCCACGCGCCGCGACCACAACCCACGTCAGACCGGATAGGCGCACGGGGACGGCAGCCGGCACCCCCTGGCGTGCCGGTCCAAACCCGGTCGCCCTGCAGCGTTATTGGGGGGTTTCTGAGGGACGATTCAAAATTACATAGATAGACATCGAGAACATGGCCTGCTTTCCGCTGGTCAGGGCCTCGCAGTGGTGCCCCCGGCAGGATTCGAACCTGCGACACACGGTTTAGGAAACCGATGCTCTATCCCCTGAGCTACGAGGGCGCGAGGGGACAGTCTAGCGACCTGGGGTTCACCTGGGGTGGCAGGGAGTGGCCCACGTTCGCCCGCGTCACCCGGACCGTCGTTCGCCCAGCCCAGGACCACAGCTCGAGCACACGAACCCCGGTTTGCGACCGGCGGTCGGCCGCGGTGACCCGCGTTGGCACCGGTTCACCCGGGTTGACATCCGCTGGAGAGCACACATCGCGCACGTCAACGAAGATCATGATGTGCGCTCCGAGCTACGGATTCGGCAGGGTTGTGCGCCAGGCGGCGGTGAGTGCTGCCACGTCGGGGTATCGGTCGGCAGGTGTCGTGGCGGTGGCGTTAACGGCTACTTGCATCTGGTGGTGGGAGCCGCGCCAGCCGGTTGGGGAGTCGAGGAGGTGGTGGACGGTGCGGCCGAGGGTGTAGACGGTGGTGCGCTGGTCGATGACGCCGCCGCGGACGAATTCTTCGGGAGCCATGTAGCGGCGGGATCCGGGGAGGCGGTCTGTGCCGAGGGTGAACGGCCCGGGCCGGTACTCGTCGAGGTCGATCAGGCGGAGTCGGCGGGCGTGGAAGTCGTAGAGGAAGCAGCCGTCGTAGAGGTCGACCGCGACATATCCGGCGGCGGTTACGGCCAGGTGTGCGTCGAGGATGGTGTTGATGGCTGTTTCAACGTCGGGCAGGGGTAGTTGCTGAAACCGGTGTAGTGCGCTGCGGTCCGAACCGTGGACGGTGGCGTGGTTAAGCACGCTGCCGTCATGCCATGGGTAGACCAGCGTCGGCCCGTCGAGGACCTGCTCGGGGCATACGATCGCCGGGTGCTGGACCGCGGCGTGGAACTGGGCGGCTCGCAGCAAGGAACGGCGACTGGGCGCGGTGGTGGCTGTCTTGACGAACCAGCGGCGCCCGGACGCCTCGACGCCGTAGGAGAGGCACCCGGAGTCCTGGGCGTCGAAGATCGCGAACGCAGAGTCCAGGGATAGTTCCACGCAGGGAGAGTAAGGCAGGTAGGCGTACGCCCTTCAGGGGTGGAGAATCCTGTCGTAGTCTTCGTCGTTCCAGCCGTCGGTGTTGTGCTTTCGAAGGCTGCCCGCGACGCGCGTCAGCATCAGCACGTCGCCGTTGAGAGTCAGGGCCGGATCCTCGGCCGTGCCGGCGAGGATCCTGGCCACCGTCGCCAGCATCTGGGGTTTACCCCTATCGACCAGGGTGTCCTTGCGCATGTAGAAGCTGACTTCGACGTAGGCCTCCGGCTCCCACTCCCACAGAGCACCACCGTCGTCCTCGGCGCTGCAGTAGCCGCGCCGGCCGCCGGTGACGTCCACGACGTACCCGTGCTCGTCGTTCAGGTCGCCGCTGAGCATCCTGCCGCCGGACGCCGTGGACGTCTCGACCGCTCCCGGAGCGGCCAGTTCCGCCAGATGCTCGAGTGGGATGTCACCCGCCAGCGTCAACCGGTACTCGACAGCCATCCGCGTCCCTTCGTTAGCCTCGCCGGAGGATCTGAATGATCGCACCGTCGCGCGTTACCGCCGCCAGTTCCTCCAGCCTGTCGTGGGCCAGTGGTGGATCTGCTTGTGCAGGGCGGCGAGGTCTCCTCGTCAGGCATGAAGGTTCAACATCACGTGTTGGGTCTGCTCGGCGTCGACCTTTCTAGCTACCGCGCTCCAGATTGCGCGGCCCGGCACGGGAAGAGAGGGGCGCGTAGCAGTCGAGACATACCCTTGGCGGACAGAGGACGACCGTTGGCTCGATCCGCCGGTCGCAGAAAGGAAGACTCCGCGCAGGCGGTCACGGGTTCGTCGGCCCGTGGGCCGGCCTACCGCACAATCATCTCCCGAACGCCGTAAAAGTCCCACCACGATTGTCGGTGTTCGCGTAGCTCTCTCGCGACTCGCGTCAGCAGGAGCCAGTTGCCATTGAGCACGAGCGCGGCATCCTCTTGCCGCCTGGCGAGAACACGGCCGACGGCCGACACCATGGTCTTGACCACGTCCTCGGGTGGGTCGTTCTTGCGCAGGTCAAAGACGACGTTGGTGTACGTGTCGGGTTCCCATTCCCATCGGGCGCCGCCGTCGACTTCGGCGTCGAAGTAGCCGTTGCTGCCTGCGTAGATGGTGACCGTATAGCCGAGTTCCTCCCGGAGGTCGGCGCTGAGCAGCCGGGGGTAGCCGGGCTGTGTCGACTCCTCGACGCCACGTGGGGCGACGAGCGGAGCGAGGTCCTCCAGCGGGATGTCGCCGGCCAGGGTTAGTCGGTACTCGATGCCCACGTGCTGCCTGCTTTCTCAGTCTCGTCGAACGATCTGAATGATCGCACCGCTTCGGGTCACCGCTGCCAGTTCTTTGAGCTGCGGAACCGGCCAGTCGTCGAACTGCTTCTGCAGGGCGGTGATGTCACCGCGCCAGTCCTGCAGGTTCAGCACCACCCGCTGGGTCTGCTGTCTCGCCACCTTCTGCGACACTTCCGTCCATACCCCGCGTACCGCTTTGTCCGGGGTGGGTGAGTAGCAGTCGAAGACGTGGCCCTCGATGAGGTAGTCGGGTTCCTTGTCCGGCTTGCCCACGTCGCCGGTGCTCTGGCGTGCATCGGCGATTTCCCGCCGTGTCGGGTTCTGGTGTACGCGGTAGCCGTCGTGGGCGAGGGTGTCGGCGCACTCGTTCTCCAACTCCAGTGAGCGCCGTACCGCTTCGTCCTCGCGCGGTGGGATCCTGGTTCGTGGTCCGGTTGGTGAGCCGCCGGGAACGCCTGTGGGTGGCCTGCTCCAGCGGGTGAAGGCCGATCCGGGGAGGTCGGGGGCTTCCTTGGCGGGTGTGGTTGCGGCCGTACTGCCGTCGGTGTCGAGGGAAGGGCTGGCCGGCGAGGAACCGCCAGCCCTCGTCAGTTTCCCGCTGATCCCAGCTGTCGTGCTTCGGCGGCTGCCGCGTCGACGAACTGCCGGGCGGTGCCGGTACGTTGAACGATGAGCACCATGACCTGCTTGACGCCGTCCAAGGCCTGCAACAGGGGTCCCGGCTGCCCGCCGAGGAGGACGGCCGTGACGAGTTGTTGCGCCGCGCCGGCCTGACTGATTACTGCGGTCGCCGCGTCGCGGGCGCCGTCCACCGCGCTGTGCACCGGCGCGAGCCCGGACATTGTCTCCTGCGGCGTGCCCTGGCGGGGCACCGCCGCGGTGGCCTGGGCCGCCTCCCCGATCGAGGCGGAGAGGCGGCCCAGACCAGCCTGGATCTCATTGATCGCGCTATGGACCCGGGCCATGCCGGCAGCCACCGCGGCGAAGCCGGCGCCCGCGGCACGAACCCCGACCTCCTGCGCCTGAGTGCCGGCTGCGGCGGTGAGGCCGCGAGCTCTGTCGACGCCGGCTGTCAGGGCACGCAGCTCGGCGTCAACCTTCTCGATGTTCGACACGTGGAGCGGTCTCCAATCGGCGATGATGTTGTCGGATCACTTACCCGTAGTGCAAGCAGTCGGTGGCCAGCCCGACGTGGTCGGCCCCTGGCACCGAACGTGACGTGCGGCTTGAACGGCGACCGACACAGCATCAGGTCGTCGCGTTCCTCAGCGGGCCGCGGCGTCAGCGCGAACGGGTGCGCCATGGACTCACCGTAGACTTTGACAGCGATCAGCATCGTTCCGATTGCCTCGTCGAGGCGTCTCTGCAAGCGGATCGACGGGTCACGGAGGAGGAAGAGCCGACCGTGGTCCCTGGTCGCAAGTCAGCGAAAATGATCATAGCGATGCCAACTTCTCGATCATGCGTCTCGCGGCCACGAGCGCACTTGGTACGCGGGCGGCAAGCCGCTCGGCCCGCTCGATGTCGCTTGCGCCTGTCCGGCGGTAGGCGTCGTAGTCGCGCAGGAGCGAAGTGAGCTCGTCGTCGGGCCGGCCGCGCAGGGCCTCGACCACGTCAGAAAGCCACATGCCAACCTCTGGCGCTCGGCTTGCAACGAGCAGCCGACCTGCACTCGACAGGACAGACAACACCTGGCGCGCGGCATTCTCGCGTTCCGATTCTGTACGGTGGCTCTCGGACAGACGGGCGACGGCGAACTCGTGCAGTACGGCAAGGTCACCAGCGAGATCGACTTGTTCTGGAGCGGCTGTGAGGGTAGGGGCGGCACCTGCGATCACGGCGGTGTCGAGCCCTACGCGGCGCAGCGCCATCCGCATCTTCATGTCGTAGAGCGGACCGAGGCGACGGGCGTCGCCCCCGTGGCTGTCCGCGAGGTGCAGTGACGCGTGAGGATCGTGGCGTTGGGCCGCTTGACTGACGATCTCGTGGAGCGACGTGGCGGCGGCCGACGTGGGGGGCAGGTTCCAAGCGATGAAGTCGACATCGCTCCAGCCCTCGATGAAGTCTCCTCGTGCGGCGGATCCGCACAGCCCCACCCCGGCATCCGGATGTCCGGCGAAGGCGGCCTCGACCTCTGCCGTCACCTGGTCGACCAGGTAACTGAGCTTCCGGCTGAACGGCAGAGGAAGAGCAGCACGCCAGGTGATGACGGCAATGGCGCGATCCAGTACCTGCTGGAACTGGGGGTGGCTGGCGGCCTGCCGGGCCGCGGAAGCCTCGAGCCAGCGGGCCTGGACGAAGCCTTCGTCCCGGGCCGGCGTCGTGGCGGTGGTGGATGTCGTGAAGAGGAACCAGTCGACGACCTTCGCCGCTGGCATGCCGTCGTTGTCGGTGAACGTGTAGGCCTCCTGCCCGAGATACGCGCTGTAGCGCGCTCTGGTGAGGCCGGCTTCCTCGGCCACTTCCCTCTTGGCTGCCTGAAGTGGCGCCTCGCCCGGCTCCAGCTGGCCTTTCGGGGCGACGGTCTGTCGTTCACCGGTCTTGCGGACCTGATCGAGGAGCAGGATCTGTGGAGAGCTGAGGTCGTCGGTCACGACAACGGCACCGGCGGAGGCAGATCGACGAGTCATGGCTGGACGCCTCCCGAGGATGTCTGCGGGGCCTGGAACGCGTCGGGGAGACGAGCCCCGGAAGGTGATGATGTCGGCAGCGTCGGCGACCCGATGATCGGTCGCCTGTCTTCAGATGGACGCCTGGCACCGCAGACAGGCCCGCTAACTTCGGTCATCTCTGCATCTGCGAACAGGTGCCGGGTGTCGTTTTGGCTGGTCAGGGTCCATCGCCAACCAGCGGAGGGTCGGGTCCAGGAGAGCGGTTGCTGCACCCAGGTCGTGACGCTCGCGTGGTACGCCGCAACAGCCGCAGTGGCCCGACCGGCGATGGGCACGGCCAGGAAGTGGTGGAAGGCGGCATCGATGGTTTCGCCGTGGCCGACGACCAGGACACGCTCACCTACATGCAGGGCCGTGATCTCACCGATGGCAGCGCTGGACCGATGCAGGTAGTCCCGCCAGGTTTCGCCGCCGGCTGCGAGCGGACGGTCCGCATCGAGAGCAGGGATGTCCCCGTACTCAGCGACAACGTCGGCCCACGGCCGCCCGTCGGCGGTGCCGTAGTCCTGCTCGGCGAGGTCGGCGACGGTCTCGGCGTCCAAGCTAAGGTACGCGCCGATGATCGCGGCACTTTCCTGGGCTCGACGCAGCGGCGTGGTGTAGATGGCGTGGATCGGGCGCTCGTGGTGCTCTTGACCGAGTCGTTGGGCTAGTCGTTCGATCTGGCGTCGGCCTCGGTCGGTCAGTCCGCGACACCCTTGCGGGCCTCCGACGAGCTGTTCGCGGTTGCAGTGGGCCTCGCCGTGGCGGGCGATGATCAGTTCAGCGGGAAGTGTCATGGTCGCTGGTCCCGTTCTCAGCGTCTGATGAGGGTGTCGTAGAACCGAAGGCACTGGGCGGCGTGGTGGACGGCGCTGAAGCGGCGGGCGTGGCACCGAGCAGCGCTGGCCAGGGTCTTGCGGTGTTGCACATCGTGGATAAAGCGATCGACCGCCTCGGCCATCGACTGGGGATTCGCGGGCTCCATGACCACTCCCGCACCGCCGATCAGTTCGGCCATGTTGGCAACGTCCGTTGCGAGGACGGGCACACCGTGTGCGAGGTAGTCGGCGATGGCACCGCTGCCCTGGAAGGTCGGCTGGGTGCGGTAGGGGAAGATCCCGAAGTCCGTCGCCGTGACGAGCGCTAACCGGGCGGCGGCGTCGAGGTACGTCGGCACGACACGCAGCTGTGTTGATCCGTGCGTGGTGCCCTTGACCTCGGCGGCGAGATCCAGTCCTGCCTGTGATGGGTCGTTCCAGAGCGGGCCGGCGACGATCATGCGGCCGGGTTCGTTCGTCCGCTTACATGCGGCGATGAGGTTCTCGCTGTCTTTCCAGGGGGCTGCGTAGCCGTAGAGGCTGCCAAGCGGCCGGGGGTCTGAGGGTTCCAGGGCTGCGGCGAGATCCTTCGGGTATCTGGGCGAGGTGCCCGATGGGATGGTGGTTGGCAGCCAGGAGACAAGGCGTGGTGCGCGGGGCCCGGCGAGGGTTTCGAGGCGCTCGGCTCCGTAGGCGCCGAAGCACACGAAGGCGTCCATTCCGGCAACTCCCCTGTTCACCGCCTCGCGTAGGTCCGGCTCGGGGATGTGGTCGGTGAACAGGGTCCAGTCGAGGCTGTGCAGGTGGTAGATGGCTGGGGGTCGGCGGGCTGGCCACAGTTGGGGTAGCAGTTGCTCGATATCGAGATTTCCGAAATGGACAGAGAGTAGGTCGTAGGCGTTCATGTCGACGCCGACGAGCATGCCCTCGACCTCCTGGCGGACGCGCCCGGCCGTCCAGAATCGGTCCTGCTCCTTGTCGTAGGGCACGCCCGACGAGCCGAGGCGGTCGACCTGCACGCCGAGGAATCGCAGTGCGGCGGTGAAGACGTCGAGGTAGGGCGGGATGCTTCCGCCGCCGTGGTGTGGGCCGATCAGCAGGATTCGCACGGGCTCACCTGCCGACGAGCGCTCGGTAGAGCCGGAGGCTTTCCGCCGCGTTGACTGCCCAGTCGAAGTGGTCGGGGAGGCGGCCGGCCGGGCGTTCGGCCCGGGTCAGGATGTCCTCGAGGTGATCGACGTCGCGGTACGTGTAACCGCCACCGGCGGCGAGCAGCTCGGGCGCGGTGCCGAGGTGCTCTGGCAGCAGGACCGGAGTGCCACAGGCGAGCGCTTCGGCGATGGCGAGGCCGAAGCCTTCCCAGCGCGACGTCGACAGCAGCCAGTCCGCCGTGCGGTAGAGGCCAGGAAGGTCGGTGTCGTCCAGATCTTGGAGGACGGTGAGTGCGCTGCTGGCTGATGTGACCGGCGCGAACGTTGGTGAGTGGCCGAGCAGCACGGAGATGGAGGCGATGTCCCGAAGCCGGGTCGCGGCGGCCTCGAGCACGTCCCAGCCCTTCATCGGCGTGATCTTCCCGACCCACACGAGCCGGAGGCGTCCCGCCGGATCGGGCGACCACGGCGAGACTGTTTCTCCGGCCGCAAGGAGGTCGGGTATCGATCTGCGGCCTGCGACGTGGCCGTCGGCCCCGAGATCGATGTAAGAGCCGCTGGCGGGCGTGGTCGGCCTCCCAGGATGGAACCGTTCCCGGTCGACTCCGTTGGCCACCGCGAGTGGCAGAGGAATGCCGTACTCCGTCGCGAGATCATGGGCCGCGTACCGGCTGACCGCGATGACCTGGTCGGCGGCTTGGACGAGTTGGTGTTCGTCGCGAGCGAGGTCGCCCGCGCCGAGGCGAGCGGCGCTGAACTCGCCGCGTACGAGGACGGGGGCTCGGCCTTCGCGAGGTCGGGCGAGATACCGCAGGGTCTCCGCCTCCCAGGTGGAACAGTCGATGACGTCGGGCCTGACCGCGTCGAGGGCGTCGGCGACGGCCTCGCGGTGTTGAACCAGGTCTTCGGTCCGGGGAAGCGGAACGACAGTGACATCCTTCGCCCGCAGTGGGTGGGGTGACTCCTGCGTGATCATGGTTACCGATGCGCCCAGGTCGGCCAGCTGCCGGGCCAGGGCGCGGTAGAGCGTGCAGATGCCGCCGCGGCTCACTTCGTGGAGGTCACGATGGACCAGGGCTACGTGGATCATGCTGGCCTCGCGGCGGCGATCCGTTGTAGGCGGGTGCTGGCCGAGGTCCAGGCGGCCTCGATGATCGGTAAACACCGCTTCCGGGTCGGGTCGTCCTCGGGCAGTTCGTGGTGTAGGCGCAGCTCGCGGGTCAGGACCACAGCGAGGTTGAGCGCGAATGCGGCCTCGATGCCCGTCTCACTCACGATCGCCTCGATACGCTCGCGGATCACTGGCGTACTTGCGCCGACCTGGGTGTGGAGCATCGCAAAGTCGAAGCCAGGAAGGAACAGCCCGGTGAACTCCCAGTCGACCAGCACCACCGTGGTCTCGGCCTCGTCATCGCTGTCGGAACGGCCGGCATTGAGGAGGATGTTGCTGGCCAGCGGGTCGCCGTGATTGAGCTGTGCCGGCGCGCCGCATCGGGCCAGCAGACTGTCCAGAGCCTCTCGCTGGCCCTCAGTGAGGTACCCCTTGGCCTGGTACCGAGCCACGCGCTCGGAGTAGTCGAAGGTGGGCGAGAACCGGGCGGCGGGGTAGGTCCACGCGTTCAACGCGGTGATGCAGTCCAGGACGGCATTGACCTCTCGGGTATCGAGCTCTCGCTGGGGGTAGCGTTCGACCGCGAGGGGCGATGCGTCGACCCATTCCAGGACCAGCAGCCGGTCACGGTCGGTATGGAGCAGCCGAGGAATGCGGACTGGCGGGGTGGTGTCACCGAAGACCTCGTACACGTTTAGCTCGTGCCGCCACCTGGCCGCCCAGAACGGATCTGGGTCGATCAGGTATTTCACGGCTGCCGGTTCGCCGCGGAACGAGCCTCGCGCCAGCAGGGTCTTGTCCGTGCGCCGTAGCACCGTGTCGATGGTCAGTCCGATCGTGGCTGCTGAGCCCGGCAGATCAGGCGGCGTGTGCGACATCGGCGGTCTCCTTGATCGAGTCGATGATCCGCTGGCGAAGGCCGGTCTCGGAGCGCTCCCCGTGCCAGACTGCGGCGATCTCTGCGACGCAGCGTTGAAAGTACTGGTCGCTGAGCGCATGACCGGCCGCCAGACGCGCGAACGAGTGCCAGTACATGACGGCGATGTACAGCCGGAAGTGCTGCACCTTGGCCGTGCGGGCGGGCCAGCGACACCACATCTGTTCGGTGAGGGCCCCGAAGTGGGCGAGGGCATGCCCGTCGCCGACCGTCGCGCCGACCATGCTGGCCTCGCTCGCGATGCGGTGGTAGACGACGGTGGGCTCCGGGACGTGCACGAACCGGTAACGATGCTCGCCGGCCAGACGCAGCCACATGTCCCAGTCCTCAAGCGCGGGAAGGTCAGGGTCGAACCGGGCCGACTCCGGTGGGCGCCGAAGCACTGCGGTGTGGACCGGCATGAAGTTGGCCACCGACAGCAGGTCCGGATCGAACGAGAATGTCGTGGGGGTGGCGAATGCCGGCGGGTTCGTGGGGTCGACGCGGGCTTCCTGGACGACGCACACCGTGTACGCGAGGTCGGCGCCCCCCGTGCTCAGCGCTGCGAGGGCTGTACTCAGGTGGCTGGGCAGGAAGATGTCATCGTCGTCGAGGAAGGCGAGGTGATCACCTCGTGCGACCTCAATGCCGACGTTGCGCGCTGCAGGAAGACCACCGTTCTGGTCCAGATCGATGAGGCGGACGACGAGGCCCTGCTCGCGGGCTGCGTTCGCGACCGTGCTCACGTCGCATCCGCCGTCATTGACGACGACTACCTCGACGGGGCCGGGTACGGCGCGCTGGGCGGCGACGCTGTCCAGGGCATGCCGCAGAGGGCCGGGTCGGTTGTACGTGGGGATTACGACGGTGACGAGGGGTTTCATGCCAGCCTCCGATTGGCGGCGAACTCCAAGATCGGGGCCGGCTCACCGCGGTGAGTCCAGCGAAGGACTGTCGACCGCTCGACCAGGGCGGTGACGATGCGGCGGGCATCAGCGAGGTACTCATCCCGGCCGCGCTCGGCCCGCGGAAGGTATCGCTGGTTGAGCGTCGGGTCGAACATCCAATCGGTACGCACGTGAGCGAGAAGCTCCGTTACGGGATCCGCGACGGGTTCGGGTTCGCCAGCGTCGCCCGGCGAGTAGCTCGCCAATACGATCAACGTCGTAATCGGGGAGCGGCGGGGGCCGAGGTCGACCGTGACCGGGTTGTCGTGACCCAGCCGGCGGTAGGTGTAGAGCACGCGCCGATCGAGCGGATAAACCTCAGATCTCGACGACGCACGATATGCCTCGACATCGAGCCCGTCACGGTCCCACGGCTCCGGCAACGCGCTCTCGAGGTCCAGAAACGTGCCGATCTTGAGCGGGATCAAAGTGGGAAGCGACGTCAACGTGAGGGTGCCCGCGCCATCAGGCCCATACATGATCAAGTGATCGTTGGACACATACCGCATCCTGTGCCGGAGAGCGGCCTTCAGAGCGAGGGTGGTCTTGCCGCTTCCCTTGTCTCCGACAACAACGATCTTGAGGGCATCATCAAGGACCGCGGAGGCGTGCAACATCGTGTACCGCCGCTGCTCGCAGTGGTCGACCAAGACTTCCCGTACGCACTTCCGGGCAGTGATCGAGAGGCTCTCGGCGGCCTCGGCGCGCAGATGGACCGTGTGGTCAGAGCGGTCTATCCGCCAGGAGACGCCCCACTGGTTGGTGCTCGCATCGGGTTCTGGCAGGCCAACCTGAGCGTCGACCGTCCAACCGTGGCCCGGCAAGGCGGCACCCGTCGCGGTGTAGAACTCGCCAAGATAGTCGAGAACCGATTCTTCATTCGAGGTCACCTGCACCTCGACCGGCCCGACCGCGAATCGACGCGCGTACCTCATGACGCCTCCTTGATGGAATCGCGCCGCCGCGCGGCCCGGACGGTAATCCGGACGCCTTCCGCGAGCGAGGTCGTGGGGTGCCAGCCGAGCAGGTCCCTCGCCCGCGAGATGTCCAGCGCCATGCGCCGCACCTCACCTGGCAGCGGATCGGCATGCCGCGGCGCTCCGGTGCCAGCTGCCTGAGAGACCAACCCAGCGATCTCGCCAACGGTCGTCTCGACGCCCGAGGCGATGTTGACCAGCCCGAGGCCGCCAGTGGTGCAGGCGGCGGTCACCGCCTCGGCAATGTCGGCGACGAACACGAAGTCTCGCGTCTGGTGGCCGTCGCCAAAGATTGCCAAGTCCGCGCCCGCCATCGCGGCCTGCGCCATCAGGCCGACGACGCCGCACATCGGGCCAACTTGGCGCGGCCCGTAGACGTTGCCCAGCACGAGCGCCGTGTAGTCGACGCTCCGGTGATCTCGGTACCAGTCGAGGTACTTCAGTGCCGTCGCCTTGCTCAGCCCGTACGGACTGGTCGGCGCGATCGGCGCGGTCTCCGCAACAGGCAGGGCGTCGCCGTCCACCGTGCCGTAGATCGCGCTGGTGGCCGCGTACACGACGAGCCCGGTCTCTGCCTCGGCGCACGAATCCAGGACGTTCACGGTTCCCCGGATGTTGATGTCCGCGTCGACGAGCGGCGACCGTGTCGAGGCTGGCAGGTTCGACTGCGCTGCGAGATGAACGACGATCTCCGGCCGCCACAGCCGTATAGCGTTGGCGGCATCGGTCGACCGCACGTCACAGATCCGAATGTCCCCATCGGTTAGGCCGGCGCCCAGGCTGTCGTGCAGGTTCTCGAGCCGGCCCGTCGAAAGATCGTCGATGACCTTCACAGCCGCGCCGGCTGCCAGCAACCGGGCGACCACGTGGCTGCCGATGAAGCCGGCGCCACCAGTCACGACGATCGTGGACTCGTTCAGCCCACCACCTGCGCCAAGCCGCAGAACGGGATCAACCATGTGCCCGCCTCAACTCCTTCGATTTGCGTCACCTCGACCGCCGGCAGGTCCGGCGTGGTCGGTCACGTTTGGGAGTTTGGGCTTGCCGACGACATCAGGAAATTGACGCGACCCGTGGTCTGAGTCCACGGGCGTCGGACAACAAAGCGGTGGGACCAGGTCACGCGAACTTCCATCGACATCCACTACCCTCTGGTCATCGCAGATCGACGACCAGTGGGGGCGGGGTGGCTCGGCGCAAGACGTTCGACGTCACCGGCGTCTCGCTCCTGTTCTGGCGGCGCGATGACGTGCGGCTCGCGCTGGCCCGCCGCGAGGTCGGGACCCTCTTCAAGATCTATCTCGAGGCACACCCGGACTGCACGCAGACCCAACTCGCGCTCCTGACCAGCCACGACCGGTCCGACGTATCGAACTTCATTCGAGGAACGCGTGGCCCGCGCGTCACTGACATCGACGTGCTCGCCCGCGTCGCCGATGGGCTCCTCATGCCCGACGAATCCCGCGTGATGCTCGGCCTCGCCCCGGTCGATGTGGCCATCTCCGCGTTCACCGCACCAAAGCAGCGCGGTGCCCCGACTGGCGACAAGGCTGCGGTGACGACCGGGTGGTTCCGGCCCACGCGATCCGAACAACCACTCCGCATCTCGATCTGCGGAAGCCGATCACCAGAAGTGGACGACAAGGCAATCGACGACTGCATCATCGCCGTGAGCCGATGGCTCATGAACCGCCACTTCGACGTCGACCATGGACCGCGAGGCGTTGGCATCGAGATCATGACCTACATCGCCAATCACTACCGCCCGCCCAGCCTCGGCGCGGCGGTCGGCGTCTTCGGCCATCCGAACGTCGTCCGCAACGCCGACTACGTCCTCGTGTTCGGTGGCGGCCAGGGCACGCTGGACGAGATCGACCTTGCCGTCTCCATGGAAAAGAAGATCATCCCTTATAGCGCCACGGGCGGAGCGGCTCGCAGCGCGCTCGACCGGATGCGGATCAATCTACGATTGCGCGAGTGGATCACGCAGGATCTGTTCGACTCGCTGAACTCATGCGCCATCGCTGACGAGTTCATAGAACTCGTCGAGCGGATCATCGCCATAGACCGTAGGAGTGACATCCGTGAGTGACCGACCGTACGTCCTGCTCAAGTGCGCCATGTCCCTCGACGGCTACATCGACACGGCCGGCCCCACGCGGCTCATTCTCTCCAACGAGCAGGACCTCGACCGGGTCGATGCGGTGCGGGCCGCCTGCGACGCGATCCTCGTCGGAGCCAACACCATCCGCCGAGACAACCCCCGGCTCATGGTGCGGTCCGAAGCCCGCCGCGAAGCCCGGACTGCAGCCGGATTCTCGGCCACGCCCGTCAAGGTCACCGTGAGCCGCGGGGGCGACCTCGATCCCACCGCGGCGTTCTTCGCCACCGGTGACATCGAGAAGATCGTGTACTGCGAGACCAGCGCGATCGCCAAGCAGCGGGAACACCTCGGGTCGGTGGCGACGGTCATCGATGGCGGCGACCCGCTTTCATTCCCGCGCGTATTGGCCGACCTTGCCGGGCGCGGTATCGCTCGACTCCTGGTCGAGGGCGGCGGCAGCGTACACACCGCACTGCTGACGGCGGATCTTGCGGACGAGCTGCACCTTGTCGTGGCGCCCTTCTTCGTTGGCGAGTCCGACGCTCCCCGGTTCGTGAACCCGGGGTCATTCTCATGGACATCAACAAGCCGGGCCCGCCTTGCCGAGGTACGACAGGTCGGAGACGTCGTGTTCCATCGCTACGCCCTCTCCGACCGCTTCGCCTCGATCGGCTGAGGCCAAGCCTCGAGTGCGTCTCGCCACCGTTGATTCCGGCTGATCACACCAAATGCGGCCCAAGACCGTTCGGGGATCCCGAGACGGGTGAGCCCTGTCGAGGGGTGGAAACAGGCATCACGGAGGTGCTGGCTCGCTGCGGTGGGCGGCGAGTACGGATCCAACAACGATCGCCGCGAGCCCGAGGACCGCCGCCATACTGATCTGCTCACGCAGGAAGGCCACACCGAAGGCGACGGCGAACGCGGGTGAGAGATAGAAGGCGAGCGCGGCGCGGGCAGGTCCGATCTGGGTGATGAGCTTGTAGAACAGCGCGAGCGTCGCGCCCGTGCAAGCGATCCCGAGCACAAGCAGGGCCGCTGTCGGTTCCAGGCCAGGCAACCTGCTCGGAATCGTCGCCGAGGCGGGCACGGCCACGGCCACGGTGGTGACGAGCATGGCGGAGGTGGCGACGCCGAGGGGCGGAGCCTCGGCATATCTGCGATGTATCAGCATCGCGCCAGCGGCATAGCAGACCGCCGCGACGAGGATGAGCGCGCCGCCGAGCAGTGCCAGTCGACCTCCACGCAGGTCGACGCCGAAGAGCAAGACCAGGCCGACCAGGCCGAGGAGCACCCCGGTCAGGCCCTTCCAGCCTTGCGGGCGCTCGTCGGGCGCGAAGCGGAGGGCGAGGAGCGCGACGAACAGTGGCTGCGCACCGACGAGGATGCCGGCGACGCTCGCCGACACGTACTGCTGACCGTAGGTGAGCAGCAGCAGCGGCGCCGTGGACTGCACCAGCACCGTCTCGATGGTCGCCCGAGGGTTACGCCAAACGGGCCGAAGCGCGTCCCGGCGTATCGCGAGGGGAAGCAGCAGAAGCGCGGCGAGGAGCACTCGGCCAAGGACGACGAGCGCTGGCGAGAGATCCCGCAGAGCGACGGTGATGAGCGGGTACACCGCGCCCCACAGGGCGGAGAGGATGACCAGTTCGATCCAGGAGCGTCGGGTCACAGCGGGTCGGAGCGGGTCGGCGTACGCACGCGCTCTAGTTAATCAGCACCTGCCGGTAGAGGCTCTGCACGCAGTCGAGCCTGGTCCAGGGCAGCAGGTCGATCAGGAGTTGCCGTAGGCGCTTGCGGTTGCGTTCGGATCCGGTCCGGCGCGCGAGGACGTCGGCCTGGGTGGCCGCGTGGCAAGCCTGCTCGATCTGGTTCATCTGCGTGTACGCGACGGCGAGGTCGATGAAGGTGCCGGAGCGTTCCCGGACGAAGTCGGCGGGCAGCAGGGTCAACGCTTCGTAGAGCGAGCGGGTCGCGTCGGTGGGCCGGCTGAGCCGGGTTAAGCACCGGCCCTTGAGTCGGGCGGCGTGGCAGTCGGCGTTGAAGAAGCTCAGCCAGGCGGGCGTGTTGGCCGCGCTGACGCCGTCGAAGATCCGCTCAGCTTCGGCCAGGGCGGTCATTCCCCGGCGAGACTCGTCAAGGAGGCCGTACGCCTCACCGATTGCCTCACTCAGCCAGGAGTTGACGGCGGCCGGCATGCCCTGTCCGCCGATGTCTCGGGCGGTGCCCAGCAGGCTGAGGGCGGTACGGCCGTCACCGCGATGCAGGTAGATCTGGCTAAGAACACCGAGACCGTACGAGTGCAGGGCTCGGTCGTTCGCCTTCTCGGCGAGCGAGATCGTGAGTCGGCAGAGGCCATGTGCCTGTTGGTAGCGCTGCGCGTCGATGGCGAACCAAGCCGCGAGCTGAGCAGCGTCGCCCGCCGCGCGCAGTAGCCGGTGATGGGTGCCGGTGTTGGTGGTGCGGTTGCTGACCTCCAGCATGCGGTGCAGGTGAGCGCCGAGATCCGCGCTTACCCGGCCTGAGCCCTCCCGGTAGTCGAGGTGCCGATAGGTGTCGGTCAGGATCTCGAAGTCCTCGACGATCCGGTCGGTGACCCGGGTCAGGACCGTGCCGGCGGGCAGCGGAGCGCCAGTGCTGTGCTCGCCGGTCGATCGGCCAGCGTGCGGCTCCGGTTCGCTCTCGCGTAGGGCCGCTGTGTCGAGGTGGCTGTGGTCCTCGCCGCCGAGCAGGTCGCCGGCCGCGCACCGGTAGAGAAACGCCAGCTTGTTCAGCGTGTCCAACGACGGGGCCCGGCCCGCCGGGCCCGGCCAGATCTCCCAGTACGAGATCTGCTTTGCGGTCTTCGGCGCGTCCGCGTCGGGCCACTGCTCGTTCCAGCGCCGCGCCACGTCAGCCTGCGTCAGGCCGTGGGCGAGGCGGAAGGCCACCCGCGGGTTGAAGCGGTACCGCTTCCGCCAGTGCGAGGCGATCTGCCGGTACGTCCAGCCGCTGGCGCGAAGCTCGTCGGCCTCCCGCTGGTAGCTACGCGCGCTCCTCGCCATCCCCGCCTCCGCCTCCGGGCCGCCGTGAGTAGCACGTTAGCGATCACCATCGCTGTGACGGAAGCCATCCGTACGAGCACTCCCCGTGATCCGTGGAGTACCGGCGGGTCGGTGATCCCCACCAGTCGGGGTCGATCTTTGCCGCTACGGACGCGACCCTCGATCACGACGCGGATCGCCTGCTCAAGGGGCATTGCCTGGCGGCATGCGATCCAGAACCGGCCGGAAGCGCGGGCGTTGATGGCGTCGCCCTCAAGCAGGGTGACCACCCCCCACCTGACGCTGCGCCCGAGCAATTGATGGGGAGAGAGGCTCGCTGATGTATGAGCAAGACGACTTAGCCCGATACGGCTATCGCCAGGAGCTGGCTCGGAGGCTCCGGTTCCGAGACTTGGTCGCGTATGGGCTGGTGTACATGGTGCCGATCGCGCCGATGGCGATCTTCGGCAGCGTGTACGCCGGCTCCGGCGGGATGGTGGCCCTGGCGTACGCGGTGGGTGTGGTGGCGTTGGTGTTCACCGCGTTCTCGTACGCGCAGATGGTCAAGGCGTTCCCGATGTCGGGCAGCGTCTACAACTACGCCGGCCGAGGCATCAGCGCGCCGGTCGGTTTCTTGGCTGGTTGGGTGATCCTGCTCGACTATGTGCTCGTACCCGGGCTGCTGTATCTGGTGGCGTCGGTGGCGATGCACTCGACCGTGCCCGCGGTGCCGGTGTGGTTGTGGCTGCTCGTCTTCGTGGCGGTCAACACGGTCGTCAACTCGGTCGGCATCCGGATGACCGCGATGGTGACCCGGGTGATGCTCGTCGGCGAGCTGATCGTCCTGGCGATCTTCCTCGCCGTCGCCGGCTGGGCCCTCGCCTCCTCAGGCAGGGGCCGGTTCAGCTGGGACGCCTTCTACAACGCCGACACGTTCACCTGGTCCCTCGTGGCCGGGGCGGTGTCGATCGCGGTGCTGTCCTTCCTCGGCTTCGACGGGATCAGCATGTTGGCCGAGGAGACCAAGGGCGGTTCCCGGCAGATCGGCCGGGCGATGGCCGCCGTGCTAATCCTCGCCGGCGTGCTGTTCATCGCTCAGACGTGGCTGGCCGCGATGCTCGTCCCGGACGCCGGCGCCCTCCTCGCGGAGGGCGACGTGAACGGCACCGCCTTTTACGACGCCGCGGCCGTGGCCGGCGGAGGATGGTTAGCGACGTTGTGCGCGGTGGCGACGGCGATAGCGTGGGGCCTGCCGAACTCGATGGTCGCCCAGGTTGCCACGTCCCGGCTGCTGTATGCGATGGCCCGGGACCGGCAGCTTCCCGCCTTCTTGGCGAAGGTGTCGATCCGCCGGAACGTGCCGATCAACGCGACCCTGCTCACCGGCGCGGTGTCCCTGGTGCTCGGCCTGTACATGGCGACCCGGGCGGACGGGATCACGCTGCTGTCGTCGCTGATCAACTTCGGGGCGATGGTTGCCTTCCTTGTCCTGCACGTCTCCGTGGTCGTGCACCACCTCATCCGCCGGCGCAGTGGCAACTGGTGGGCGCATTTGGTCATGCCCGGGATCGGGTTCGCGATCCTCGCCTACGTGGTGGTCAACGCCAACATCGCCGCGCAGCGCCTCGGCCTGGCCTGGCTCGCCCTCGGCATGGTCGTTCTCGCCAGCCTGTACCTGTCCGGCCGCCGGCCCGCGCTGTCGGGTCTGGCGCCCGCGCAGCCGCAGGCCCGCCACGTGGAACGGGTGTGACCGCCATGGACACGATCACCTACCGGCCCGCCCGCGACGAGTTGGCCTACACCTTCGGCGGGCGGATGCCGGTGGCCCACGTCCGCTCGGGCGACATCCTGCAGGTGCACACCGAGGATTGCTTCGGCGGTCTCGTGCGCGGTCCGGCGGACCTGCCGTCGCAGGTGTGCCGGATGCCGTACCTGAATCCGGTGTCCGGGCCGTTCTTCGTCGAGGACGCCGAACCCGGTGACACCCTCGCCGTCCATCTCGCCTCGATCGTCCCCGCCCGGGGCTGGGGTGTGTCATCGACGTTCCCGCACTTCGGGGCGCTGACCTCCACCGCCCAGACCGCGACGCTACAAGAGCCGCTGCAGGAGCGGGTGTGGGTGTACGACATCGACCGGCAGGCCGGCACGGTCGGCTTCCACGCCACGGCCAGCGACCATTCAGTGAAGCTGCCGCTGGACCCGATGATCGGCACGATCGGCGTCGCTCCTGGCGGGTTCGAGGCCCGCTCCACGATCGTCCCTGACTCCCATGGCGGGAACCTGGACACCCCGGAGTTGCGCGCCGGGGCCACCCTCTACCTCGGGGTGAACGTGCACGGGGCGATGCTCGCCCTCGGCGACGGACACGCACGCCAGGGCGAGGGTGAGGCCTGCGGGGTCGGGGTGGAGATCGCCACGACCACCACCCTGGTCATCGAGGTCATCAAGGGCACCCGGACGGTGTGGCCACGCCTGGAGACCGACACGTCGATCATGTCAGTCGGCTGCGCCCGGCCGCTGGAGGACGCCTACCGGATCGCCCACCGCGACCTGGTCGGCTGGACCAGCACCCTCACCGGGTTGGAAGAACTCGACGCCTACCAACTGATCTCGCAGACCGGCAGGGCACCGATCGGCAACGTGTGCGACCCCAACTACACGGTCCTGGCCGCCGTCGACAAGGCGCTGCTTCCGCACCCGAGCGCCGTCTACACGGGGGTGCACGCCCGGCTGCGCCAGCACGTCGCCGGGCTGCGGTAGGAGCTGACGAGATGACCCCGTCGATTCCTCAGCTGCCGTTGCGGGACGAGTTGTTCCTGCTCGGCCACAACGACGACACCGGCCAACCCCACATCCACCGCCAAGCCCTCGCCCTCGGCATGGCCGGCGCGGTCCTGACCGACCTCTTCCTGGCCGGACGAATCGCACTCGACGACCCGAACGACGACACCCGCCCGGCCGCCGACCAGAGGATCCGGCTCAGCCTCGATCGGCCCGTCGGTGACCTGGTCGCCGACGCCGCTATCGCCTCGGTCCGCTACGCCAACCCCGCCCCGACGCTGCGGGGCTGGCTGACATGGTTCGCCGAGGACCTGTACGAACGCACCCGCGCCGGCCTGCACGCCGGCGGGATCCTGCACCGCACCAGCCGCCGCCGGCTCGGCGGACTCGCCCGCACCGACGTCTACCTCGCCACCGACACCAAATGGGCGGTCGTGGCCCGATCCAGGCTGCGGTATCTCGCCGCCGGCCGGGAGCCGCCGGACAACCACACCGCCGCCCTCGCCGGCCTCGTCACCGTCCTCGGCCTCGCCACCCACCTCTACCTCGACGACACCAACGCCGTCGCCGCCCAGCTGCGGGCGATCGCCGAGCAGCACTACCGGCCCGTACGCGACATCACCGCCGCGGTCGACGCCGCGGTCGGTGACCTCGCCACCGCCGCATACCGCTGACCCCTGCCACAGACTCCCGGAGCCATCGACCGTGATTCACCCACCTCACCCACCCTCGACGCCCACGGATCTGCCGGCCCACTGGCGTCGGCGGCCCGCCGTCAGGATCGCTGCCGCGCTGTGCGTGCTGGGCGTGCTCGCCGCTGCCGCCCTCGTGCCCGGATGGGCCGCCACGCACACCACCCCCGCACCGGAGGGCAGCCGCTGGCCAATCACCTCGCCTGCCCGAACGAGCACTGCCCCGTGTGAGATCCCCGCGCCGCTGACCGCCGCCGAACTGCGTGCCCTCGCCGCGCGGACCTCGGCGACGCCACCCACCGCCCTACCCGCACCGCGGCCAGCCGACCACGTGCTCCCCCAGGTCGCCGCCGAGGCGCACTGCGACGTCCCGGGACGGTTCTCGTTCGTGCTGATACGGCAATGGGCCGCCGACACCCGCATCGACGCAGGACGCGCGACCAGCACCGTCGTGGTCTTCGAACAGCGGCACTGGCGAGCCGACAACGCCTCCGGACGGGCCATCAGCCTGCGCCACCCGCCCGGCCCACAACCCACCACCGACGAGACCTACCAGCCGGGCACGCTCGACGGAACCATCGGCCCCATCGCCGTCGACACCACCGGCCTCACCGCACAGATCAGCAGCATCTCGCCGCCGTTCCTCGGCGCACCGGCAGTCCTGCGCGCCATCGCCAGCCTGACGTCATGGCGCACACCCAACCAAGACGCCCGCACCGCGATCCTCACCCTGTTAAGCAACACCAACGGGCTCACCTACCACCCTGCGGTACGAGACCGCGCCGGGCGCACCGGCGCCGGCGTCAGCGCCACAAGCGACGACGGCACCACCCGCAGCCTGCTCATCCTGCACCCCAGCACCGGCGAGGTCCTCGCCTACGAACGCGCCCACTTCACGCCATCACAGCGCGGCCACCCCCGCACCGGCAACGTCGAGGACTACCTGCTGTTCACCACCCACACCCGCAAAAGCACCACCAACACACCCTGACACCGCCCCGCCAATCACACGGCAACTCCCAATCCGCCTCCGAACTGTCAAGGGATCCTCATGGACGCCACTGCTCGCATCCGCGCCGCCCGCTGGGCCGACAAGGACAAGGTCGCCGCGCTCATCGCCGACGCCCTGCACCCCGACCCGCTGGCCGCCTGGCTAGTGCCCGAGGCGACCCACCGGCGCCGCATCCTCACCGACGTGGCGGTGATCTGGGTGGAACACGCCATGTTCTACGGCGACACCCACGTCACCGACGACCTGAACGCCGCCGCAGTCGGTTTCCACCGCTACCGCAGCATCCCACCACCGGCGAACTACCGCAGCCGCCTCACCGACGCGGCCGGCGACCATGCGCAGCGGTTCGAGATCCTCGACGGGCTGCTCAGCGCACGCCGGCCCACCGAACCGCACTACCACCTGGCATTCCTCGCCGTCGCGCCCGCCGCCCAACGGCAAGGCATCGGCGCGACGATGCTCGCCCACCACCGCGACAGACTCGACCGCGTCGAACTGCCCTCCTGGACCGACACCACCGGCCAGCTCCAAGGCCTCTACACCCGCTACGGCTACACCCCGCAGCAAGCCATCCGGCTGCCCGACGGCCCGGCCGTCACCCCGATGCGCCGCACCCCTACGCCGGGCTCCCATCCCCTGGACACCATCAGCGCGGCCGGTAGCTCGCAGGCCAGAGGCCTGGGCGTTTGATCCGCACGATGGCCTCACGAACCGAACCGTGGCCGATCCTGCGCCATGTAACCCGTGGTCTCGGACGGGACCGTCCCGGTGCCGGGCGCGACGAGCGTCGCCCGCCCGCCGCGATGCCCACGCGCCCCGCTGATCCCAGAGATCAAGCCCAGGACCTACAGCGCCCCGCGTGTTCGCTCGCCTGACCGGGAGTCCAGCCGCTACCGCGTCGGTGACGGTGGGTTCACCCCGCCTTACGTGGGCCGCGGCGCCTTTTGTTGATCTTTTCTGCGACGGCGTCGGCGGCGTCCTGGCGCAGCTGCTTGGTGACGCTCTGGTAGGTGTCGCGGGTCAAGGTCGTGGTGGAGTGGCCGAGTTGGTCGGAGAGGACCTTGATGTCGACGCCGGCGTCGAGGGCGATGGTGGCGGCGCTGTGGCGCAGGTCGTGCAGCCGGATCGGCGGTAGGCCGGCCTTGCGGATGAGCCGGCGGAAGCGTTGGGTGACGGCGTTGGGGTGCCAGGGCCGCCCGTCGGGGCGGACGAAGAACAGGCCGGTGTCGGGCCACGCCGGGCCGGCGGCGAGTTGCCATTCGGCGCGGCGGGCCTTGTAGGCGGTGAGGACCTTCGCGGTGTCGGTGTCGAGGGCGACGTCACGGTTTCCGGCCCTGCTCTTCGGGGGTTTCTGCACGGGGGTGTAGCCGTGGGTGGCGATCTGGTTGTTGATGGTCGTTTCCCGGCGGTGCAGGCGGACCTCGCTGTCGCGCAGTCCGCAGGCCTCGCCACGGCGAGGTCCGCGGTAGGCCATGTAATGCCACATGGGATGCAGGTCCGGGGCGAGCCGGGCGGCGTGGTCGAGTAAGTCCACGACCTGCGCGTCGGTCCACACCATCACCGGTCCGGGCACCTCGCCGGTGTCCTTCCAACGCTGCACGCGTTCGTCCTCCCACACGATCGGCAGCGGCCGGTCACCCGGGGTCTTGACCAGCGCGGCCGGGTTGGAGCCGACGATCAGTTCGTCGGCGAGGGCATCGTTGATGGCCTTGCGCAAGCAGGCGCGGATGCGCTGGCGGGTCGTGGGGCCGGTGGGCCGTACCCCGGCGACGGACCTGCGCACCGCCGGGTCGGGGCTGGTCTTTGCGGCGCGGATGTCGTCGCTGCGGCGTTCAATAGCGGCGAACATGGCACGGACGTGGCTGGTGCGCAGTTTGTCCAGCGGAACCTCGCCGAGGTGCGGGATCAAATGCACCCGCACGATGGACTCGTAGCCGCCCAGGGTGTTGTCGTCCACGCTGAGGTGAGTCAGCCAGCCGGTGAGGTAGTCCGCGACGGTGGGCGCGTCAGCGAGGGGGCCGTCGCCGCGCAGCCGCTGGCGGATCCGGTCGACCTCGGGCAGGGACCGTTTGGTGCGCGCGGCGTTCTGGAGTAGGTCGCCGATCTCGGTCCGGCGGCGCCGGTCGCCCTTGGCGAGGGCGAGCAGTTCGCGGGCGTGGTCGAGTTCGTCGGCGGCGGCCCGGCGGGTGGGGAGGCCGGAGCGGCGTAGTTGCCGGCGCCCGCCGTCTGCGGTGGGTGGAAGTTCGAGTTGGTAGGTCCAGTGGCCGTGCTCGAAACTCCAGGAGCGGTTCGGGCGGCGCAGTTTCGGGCAGTCGTTGCCGAGTGGCTTGCCGGTGTCAGGGTGGCGGCAGCCGCAGCGCTTGAAAATGCTTCCGTCAGGCATGGCAGGTGGTGCTCCTCGATCAGGTTGGGGTGCATCGGTTTCCGCTGATCGACATCCACGCGTCATCCGCGGGCACGATCAAGTCGCCGGATCCCGTCACGACAGGGGTCCGGCTGAAGAGTGGGAGGGCTGGAGCAGAGGGCCCGCGTGGCTGTGGCACGAAGGCTGTACGGGTGGTGTCCGTCGGCACGGGAGGGCGCCTACGGCGGTGAGTCCAGGGCGTCGGGGTTTCGCTGAGGCGCGGACGTGTCGCGGTCGTTCAGGTGCAGGGTGGCCAGCAGCGGGGCCGTGGGTATCCGGTAGTGGGCGCCGACGCGGAAGTGCGGCACGGGGAACGCGTCGCGGCGGATCAGCTTGTATGCGGCGGAGCGGGACATGCCGAGCACCGCCGCGGCGGTGGCCAGGTCGGTGCTGGCGCCCAGGGCGCGGACCCGTTCGGCCGTCCACGTCGGCTCCCGCTCCCCGCCGGCCGGCCCTTCAACGGACTGAGGTGACAGGGTTCGAGTGGGTCTGGACGATCTCATCGTCATCTCCTCGGCGGTGAGTACGGGCGTACAGGCTCAGGCTCAGGCGCGGGGCGCACCGCGGCGAGGCCGGATGCGCTTCACGTCGCGCCGGTGAGGCGCTGACATCTGTAAACCCGCGCTTGTGTGCTCTGGCGAACGCCTATGTGACTCACCACCCACTCACAGAGGCTCACAGGGCTGCCCGTCCGGCCATGCGTTCCGAGCCGGCCCGATCCGACGCGGATTTGCCACCGCCTCGACGCCCACCACCCGGACAGTGGCAAGAGTCGACGACACGGTGGGTGGTGCGACGGTTCACGAATGCCGCGACACCGTGTCCACCGACGGCTCGGCCAGGGTGCCTACGTGTCACACGCCCAGCGGCGACGACCGGTCGGACACTCATGAGGATCGATGGACACGATGTCCGCGGACATGTCCTTACCCGGCAGGCGCGGACACAGCCCGCGGACGATTGACACGCTCGCCCATGCGGCGCAGGGATGTCATGCCGGTTTGACCACCGCCACCACGGGACGGACTCTCGCGGTCGGCGCCAGCGTCACTCCGGGCCAGGGACACGCGCGTGGCCAAACTGTCCCCGCCCTGCTCAGCAACCACGCCGGACACGTTGTCAACGACGAACATCGATGACATGCGCGACGCCGCGGACACTTTGGCCGGACGTTGAGGACACCGTCCTCCCGCCTTGAGGCCATGGCCGCTCGCACGGAAACGGTCAACAGATCTCGACGTCATGTGACCGCCCGCCGATCGCGTGGCCGGACAAGGTGAGACAGCGCCACAGCCGACGTTCCTGTCCCCGCGGACACGGTCACCGCCGGATGCAGGGACAAGATGTCCATCGATAACCACCGTTGACACCGGGTCGCCCGTTCCCGGACAAGGCAGCCGTCACCGGTGGAGTCCTCATTACTGGTGCCTGCACCGGCGACCGACACGGGTACGGCGCCAGGCACGATGGCCCCGCCCCGGGGACGCAGGAGGTGGCCGGGGCTCGCGCCACCACCGGCGTCGCCGTCGACATTCGGGCGCCGGCAGCGCGTGCAACGCCGCCGTGAGTCGCTGTGAGTCTTTGTGAGCGGCTGTGAGTCGCTGTGAGTGGTGGTGGGGCCCAACCATCGCAGCTTCGTCGCTGAGCCGTCTAAGTGCCGCGCTTGGCGTGCCTCAGTGGCTCACAGCCCTGCTCAGGCGTACCGCGACCCGTCCCGCATCGCCTGTCTAGTGCCGCCTCGCGTCCGGAGTTCGCGCGGGACACCGCAGCGGCTGGCTGGGCGCGAAAGCCGGCTTGACCTGCGCTGTGAGTGCCTGTGAGTCAGTCGTGGCGTAATCGGCATTCCAGCGTCGCCACAACACGGCGGCGACGCCCGATGGCCTCACTGGCCTAGGAGTACTGATCATGAGTGTGTCCGACACGGTCTTCCCTGCCGCACCCCTGGACGCCGTCGATGTCGCGTTCGCCGCGCTGACCAGCGACCCGGCGCCCCTGTCCCTCGACCTCGACGAGTTCGGTCCGGATGACGGCCTGCCAAGAGGCGTCGTGGCGCTGCCGACGCTGCGGGACTGGCTACTGGCCAACCCGCGCGCCTACACCGCTCGCGACGCGGTGTGGCGGGAGCTGATCCGTCGAGCCCGCCTGGCCGGGCCGCAGTGGGTCATCGCCGCGGTCGGCATGGCGATGCCGGCGCTACGCCGCCAGGCGAGACGGTTGTCCGACGGCTACCGCGGTGACCCCGACGACATCAGCGCGGAGATCCTCGCGGGATTCCTGGCGGCGCTGCGGGACCACGTGGATGTGACCCGCCGGGCACCGTACGCGTCGTTGTGCCGGGCCGGGTGGCGCGCCGGGCACGCGCTACGTCAGCAGGCCAACGAGTTCGTTCCGGTCGAGGACGTAGAGCGCGTAACGGGACCGCGGACCCCGCAGGTGCCCTACGGGCATCCGGACGTGCTGGTACGCCGCGCGGCACGCCTGGGGATCCTCGACGCCGACGACGAGCAGCCCTACATCGACGTACGGCTGGGACGGCGAGCCATGGAACCCATCGCGGCCCGGATGGGCATCAGCACCGACGCCCTGCGCATGCGGCTGGGGCGCATCGACACCCGCCTCGCCGAAGCCCTCGCCAACGGAATGCTGACCGGCGCGGCGTCCCCGCAGGCCGCCGAGGCGTTGGCGGCGCGAGCCGAACGCCGGGCCAGTCTGCGCGCCGCCAGCCGCCGCCTCGCCACCACTGCCGCCACGTCAACGGCGGTCGCCTAGGTCGGCTCCCTCTTCTCGCGGCGCCGTCACTTCCCCCGGTGAGGGCTCCTGGGACAGATCACCTCACCTGAGAAAACCCCTCGTTCTGAGTGGCTGTGAGTGGCTGTGAGTGAGGCAGGCGTTCGCCAGAGCACACAAACGGCGGTTCCTTAATGACGGCGCCACAAGCCGCGCTCAGATTCTCGCCGTACCGCACGACCGGCCGGTGATCCGGCCGCGCAGACCAGCCAGTTCCGTGCCCGGGCTGCCGTCCGGGCACGAAACCGGCGAGCGTTGCCCTGTCACCCGCCGCGACGCACGACCGCGGTGGCGTGATCCGCCCGAGGTGCGCCGCACCGATGCGGTCGTCCAGGCATTCATCCACCCCTGTCACCCCCTGCCGGGGTGGCGCCATCTTGGAGGTACCGGTCATGGCGACCACCTACCATCCCCAGTTCGCTGTCCCGTCCACCCGACCGATCCTGGCGGAGCTGCTCCTGGCCGAGAGCGGCCGCATGCGCCTGCCCGACTGGTGGGCCGTCGAGATGCTCGCCGAGCACCGCGTCCTGACCACCGCGCAGCTCACCGCACTCGGCTTCGCCACCACCACGGCGTCGGCCACCCGACGTCTGACGATCCTCGCCCGCCGCGGCTGGATCGACCGCCTCTGGCACACCGGCACCGCGGCCACCGCCGACACCTCGTGGTGCCTCGGCCCGATCGGCGCCCAACTCACCCCACTCGACGAAGACCTCGACGTCACACCGGCGCAGGTGTACCGGGCCCGCGACCGGCTCCGCGAACATCCGGGCCTGCACGGCCTGCTGCAGGCCAACGACTTCTTCGTCGACCTGGCCACCCGCGCGCTTACCGAACCCGGGCGCGACCTGCGCACCTGGTGGTCACCGCGCACCTGCCGATACGTCACCCGAGCGCGGCATGCCGCCTGGCACGGCGAGTACATCCACGACCGCGACCGCCACGCGTTCTGGTACCAGCCCGACGCTGCGGAGATCCGTCCCGTCGACCTCGCCGACCGCATCCACGCCTACAGGCACCTGGCCGAACAGACCGGCCTGGCGACCCTGATGTTCCACGCCGCCGACCCGCAGCGAGAGCAGGAACTGCGCCGCTACCTCGAGCGCCGCAACACGCGGCACCTCACCGTCGTCACCAGCAACCCCGAGCACGGCCATCCGGCCGACCCGGTCTGGCAGCCGATCGGCGAGACACACCGCCTCGCCCTGACCGACCTTCCCCGCACCCCCGAGCAGTGGCCGCCCGACACCGTGACCTTCAAGGAGGTACGGCCCCGAGCCCCACACCCCATCTACGACCCCGAGCGCCCCTACGACGAATCCGTCGCCGACGGCGAGTACCACTACCCGCCGCGCCCCTGACCAACCGACAACTGCTCCTCGACGGGCCCACGGGCCGGTCGAGGAGCAGCCCGGGGGCGGCCCAGCGAAGCGCTTACCCGGTGACTGTCAAGGGCTGTCGGAGGTTGCCGTTCGCTTCGAACCCGAACGGCAACGCCTGCGGCTCTCACACCGCAGGTCGCAGCCGCTGTGGCCAACTTCGGTCGAACAGGCGACTGACTGCCCGTGTCACCGGAAGTTCGCCACACGGGCAAGACCAGCGAGATTGGCACGTCCAACCAGGCTGGCGGACAGCGACTACCGACCTCCGGTTGCTCCGGCCCGCTGCGGCCGGGGGCACCAACCTCACACCTACCCGCACCTGCGACCTTGGAGCAACACCGATGATCACCGCGCACCCCGAACCCCACCAGCGTCACCGGCCCAACTCACACCTACCCCCACCGCACCTTCACGCCGAACCCGTTGTGCCCGGCGCTTCAGCAGTCAGTGCCGATCTCCGTTCTACCGTCCGTCTTGATCCTGACCCCCAACCTGGCCCCTCACGGCCGCTCACAGCCCAGGTCAGCCCCGCTGTCAGGAGTCGGGGACCGCTCCAGACAGACCCTCCGGTCTCGGGTCTCTCCCCCAGGGCTGGTGCCCATGGGTAAACACCTACCGACTGCGGACCCGCTGCTGCGGCTGCAGGCCAGCATCACCGCCCGCGACGACCGGCTCCTCGGATGGCTCTACGACCACGGCGTGCTCACCACCGACCAGATCGCCGCCGCCCTGTTCCCATCCCTGGACTTCACCCAACGCCGCCTCCGCCGCCTTACCGCTCTACGAGCGGTGGACCGATTCCGACCCAACAAAGCCGACGGCGGCTCCTACCCCTATCACTACGTCTTGGACCAACTCGGCTACGACCACGTCCACGCCCAACGCGGACTCCCACGAGGCCGCCGCGATCAAGCCCGCCGCCGCAAACACTCCCTGACCAACCGACCGGACCTGCCGCACCTGCTCGGCGGCAACCAGGTCTTCATCGACCTCGCCGCCCACGCCCGCACCCACCCCCACACCGAACTGGCCCGCTGGCAGCCCGCGTCGGCCTACCACGAACCCGGCACCCTCTACCGCAAAGGCGGCGACCCGCACATCATCATCGGCGGATCAACCGGATTCCCCCGCCCGGACGGCGCCGGGGTATGGACCGAGCGAGGACGGTCCGTGCCGTTCTTCCTCGAGTACGACACCAGCGGCGAGAACCTGCAGGTCCTCATCGACAAGGTCATCAAGTACGAGCGGCTGTACACCATGAGCACCTGGGCATGGCCGGTGCTGTTCCACCTACCCTCCGCACGACGCGAGGCGAACCTGCACCACCGCTTGGCCGGCGCCGGCCTGAAGGCGGCCATCGCCACCACTACCGCCGAACTGCGCACTGCACTCGCCGCCAGCCCCGCCCACCAGATCTGGCAACTACCCGGCCGTACCGGCCGTCACCGCCTCATCGACCTGCCCTACACCGATACCCACCACGACGACCAATACCCCACCCATCACCAGCCCACCCCGGACGAGCGGACCGCCCAATGAGGGGGGCGGAACACATGGCGTGCGCGGCGGACTGCGGGCCGCACACGCCGCCGAACCCGCCCCCACCCGCCAAGCTCGCCGGGCCGGTAACCGTCACCCGCCGTGCGGGCGCGCACCGAGTCGACCGGAGCGGACTGCGCCTCGATCAGAAGCTGTCAGAGTCTGTCAGCCACGCCGTTTCGCGACAGCTCCCGCACTCAGATGCGAGGGCGCCGAGATCCCAGAGTCCAGGTCGACACCTGCCGAAGGTAGATTGGTCAGCGCCGAGGACCGCGGCGCCCAACCCGGAGGAGGCCGCAGGTAGATCGATTGCTCTCAGCACTCAGAACGCGAGGGCTACCTGGCAGATAGAGCGAAAGTTGGCCGCCGGTGAGTGGCCCCATCGAGGTGTGCGATGACGAACTCCAGCGATGGCGGCTCTACGCCGCACGACGGTACTCATACCTGGGTGGCCACAGCCCAAGGGTCTCACCTGCGAGGACGGCGTACACGCAACACGGTGCCCGAGATGGCGCTGCGCCGTGCCGTGCACGCCCTCGGTCTCCGATTCCGCCTCGGACGAACCCTGTTCAACCGCAGCCGACCGGACCTGGTGTTTCCCGGTCCACGCGTCGCGGTATTCGTCAACGGATGCTTCTGGCACGGGTGTCCGCAGCACGGACCGTCGCGATTCCGTGGCCCCAACGCGGGCAGATGGGCAACAAAGATCTCGACGAACCAGGCTCGTGATCAACGAATCGACAACGAGCTCACCGAGGCCGGTTGGCGCGTTGTCAGAGTGTGGGAGTGTGAGGTACGTCGAGAGGTCGGCGAGGCGGCGCGCCGGGTTGCCATCGAGGTACGGGCCCGTTAATCCGGACATCATCCCCGCGCCCGGCCCGCCGGGCAGCCGCCCACGAGAGCCCTCCTCCAAACGGTCTTGGCGTCGCCGTTCCTCGAACGTTGCGCAGCGTTGCCGTCAAGCGACGGTCGGTCATGAATGAGCGGGCTTCGTCGTACCTATGTTCTAGTGTCGCTGGCGTGTCGGGCGGAACGATACCTAGGCGTCTGGAACGCTAGACGCTCCTGTCGTCGGAGTGGGTGAGCCTCGGCGCCTCATCCAGATCCGCCCACCTGACGCGTGTGTCGGCGGTTCTTGAGGCAGAAGACTGATCGCTGGCCCACACGTGTGCGTCCCGCAGGATGGGGTGCGTAGGAGTATGACATCCTGGTCCCCGTCGTCGTTTTCGAACGGAGGAGTCGTCGTGAGCGCTCGGAACCTGTACAGCGTGGCGCCATCGGCCGCGCGGTTGACCGACTCGCTGCGCGACATCGGTTACGACTTCCCGACCGCAGTAGCCGACGTCGTGGACAACAGCGTCGCCGCCGGCGCGAGTCGGGTCGAGATCGGAGTTGTGTTCGACGGTTCCGACTCGTGGGTGATGATCGCGGACGACGGCGAGGGAATGAGCGCCAATGGTCTCTTGGAGGCACTGCGCTACGGCAGTCGGCGCGACTACGGCCGTGGAGACTTGGGTCGGTACGGGCTGGGGCTGAAAACCGCATCCTTGTCGCAGTGCCGGTCCCTGACGGTGGTCAGTCGCAGGAGGGCGGCCACGGCCCGCACCGTGTCGCGGATGATCGATCTCGATCTCATCGCCGAGATGGATGACTGGGTCGTCGCCGAACCGGCGGACGACGAGCAGGTCGCCAAGGCTCGCGAGACGGTGGCGGACGCGGGGGGGACAGTGGTGCTCTGGCGCGGACTCGACCGAGTTCTGCCGGAGCGTAAGCCGGAGGGCGGTTGGGCGCGTCGCCGGTTGGAGGCGTTGGCGAGCAAAACTGCCGACCACCTGGGTACGGTTTTCCACCGCTTCCTCGAGGGTGAGGTCGGTGACGGCCTCGTGATCACCGTCAACGGCGAGAAGGTCCGGCCCTGGAACCCGTTCGCCCCGGACGAGCCGGCACGGGAGGTACTCCCCCCGCTGCGCTTCGAGGTCACCGTTGGTGAGGCTACCGGCACGGTAGGGCTACAGCGGTACGTTCTGCCGTCCCGCGATCAGTTCACGTCGCAGGCGGAGTTCGAGCGGCTGTCGGGCCCGCTGAACTGGAACCGCCAGCAGGGTCTGTACGTCTACCGCGCCCAGCGGTTGGTCCAGTGGGGCGGCTGGAACGGGATGCGGGGCATTGACGAGCACACCAAGCTCGCGCGGGTCGCGCTGGACTTCGACACAGACCTCGACGTGGTGTTCAACATCAACGTGGCGAAGATCAGGGTGGCGATGCCACCGCAGCTACGTCAGCTGATTGAACGCCCGGTGCACGAGCTGTGTATGCGTGCGGACGACGCCTACCGCAAGAACTCGCGGAGTGCCTCCGAGGGCCCGAAGGCGGCTTCCGAGCAGCTGGCCGCCCTGTCTCGTGGCGAGGCATCGGGGGCGACGCCGCCTATGCCGGTTGTCGGCTTGGCGCTGCGCGCCGCTGCTATGCGCGCCGGCGAGTACGCGGCCCTGCAGCGCATCGGTGAGACGTTGCGGGCAGAGGCCCCTGACGTCGCCGCCGCACTCGGCTTCAGGGACTGAGCGCCGGCCGCCGTCCGGTCCGACCGCTCCGTTTGGCAGCCTCGCTGCATGCCTCGTTCAGCGGGCAGCGGGGACAGGCGGGGGCGGTGGGACGGCATACGGAGGTGGCCAGCTCGATCAGACCGAGGTGCGCTCGCCGCGCGTCGGTGTCATCGCCGATCATCCGGGCGACGGCCAGACGCCCGGCGGTCATCCTGTGACTGCGCTCGACATGCTCCTGCTCGTGCGTGAAGCGGGCGGCGACGCGGTGGGTGCCCTTGGTGATTAGCACAGGTTCCTCCGCGTCGTCCTCGTCTCGGGTCGGGACTGCGAGGACGGCAAGGTCGATGACCGAGGCATCGACCCCGCGGAGACTGTGGATCTTGTCGTCGTCGAGCAGGCCCGGTTGCGACGTCAGGGTGCGCGCCAGTTCGAGCAGCCGCTCGGCGCGGTGCTCGCGGTTGATCCACCGCCCGATCTCGAGAAGTTCGTCGCCGGCGTCAACGGTGTCCTGCGGCTGGGCCCACCGTTCGAGCAGTGACCAGAGAATTCGGACCTGCTCCGGTGCTGCCCGGTCGAGGAGCATCTCGGCGGATATGACCTGCCATCGTGTCCGGGCGCGCAGCCACGGGAGGGCCGGGTCGCCGAGGTCGTCAAACCAGGTGGCGAGGGCCCGGGCTATGTCGCGACTACGGTAGGAAACCGGCCTTCGGGCGTCCAGCGCGGTCATCACGGCGCGCCCCAACTGGGTGCCGAGCGCCGGGGGGACGGCGTTACCGATTTGGCGGAACGCCGCCGACGGTGGGCCGGCGAAGCGGAACCTGTCGGGGAAGGTCTGCAACCGCGCGGCCTCACGCACGGTGAGTGTGCGGTCCTGTCGGGGATGGATGTACCAGTAACCATCCTTGGCGATGTGCGCGGTGATGGTGCGGGAGTAGGTGTCCTCGCTCAGGCGCTTGTACTTGTCGTCGAAGATGTCGTCGCGGTAGCGCTTGACGTCCTCCGGTAGGTCCGAGTATCGGGTGCCGGCGTCCATCATGTCGAAGGCGCGCAGGTCGTCCTCGCGCACGGGTCGGGTGATGTGGTCGAAGACCTTGCCCGTGTCCGCCGGTGCAACACCCTGACGCATCTGCTCTTGGAAGGCAGACACGGGGCCGGCGTAGTCTGACCAGCCATCGGCGCCACCCTGGGGCCTCCAGCCGCCCTCGACCTCGGGTAAGTCGCCGATAGCGTTCCACACCGATACCCGGTCCGGCACCTCCTGAGGCCAGTCGAAGGCTATCCCGTCTCGCAGTGCGACCAGGATCAGCCGCTGACGGAACTGGGGTACGCCATAGCGCAGGGTGTCGACCACCCGTTCCTCAACCGCGTAACCGATCGACTCCAACTCGTGCACCATGGTGCGGAGGATGAACATCTCCCGGTCGAGTGCCATGTCGGGGACGTTTTCCATGATCACGGCGGCGGGTCGGGCAACCTGGATGACCTCCAGGAACGAGCGCCAGAGGTCCCGGCGTTCGTCGTGCGCCGGGCGAAGGCCGTGGCGGACCTGGTGACGGATTAGTGAGCGGCCCGCCCGGGAGAAGGGTTGGCACGGCGGACCGCCGGTGAGCAGCTCGATCCCCGCCTCCTTGACCAGGGCGGCGATCCGCCTGACGTTGCCGGACTCTCCGAGGTCGCAGTCGAGGGTGAGGCCCGGGTAGTGGTGTCGGTGGGTCTCGACGGACTCGGGGTCGCGGTCGGCCGACAGAACCACACGGAACCCTGCTTGGGTGAGGCCCAGGCTCAAGCCGCCGGCACCGCTGAACAGGTCCGCCGCCAGCCGCTCGCCCCGCTCACGGCACGCTGCCGCGAAGCGGAGGAACTCGGCGTCGTCCTTGCACGCCTCAGGGTGTGGCGCCAGGCGTACGAACGGGCCACGCACGAGCTTGACGCCGTAACCCGCCCGACGCCGTTCGACGGCATCGTCCGTCACCCGCGTCACCTCCCCGATCAGTCAGAACGCACTGCGCAGGTTACCTCTGCGGTCCGACGCGGCGCGTCGGCCGCCCCCGCGTCGTCACGATGGATCGTCCGCCTGACGGGAGCGCACGAGACTCCTCGGGCTCCGGTCGCGCCACAGGTGGTTCGACCGACCCGGAACAGGACCGATGCGGTGATCAGGACTCAGCCCGGTGGGTCTTGTCGGTCCTGTCCTCATCAGGGAGAGTTGGTGCCATCAGCGACCGAGTCGGCGCGTACCGTCACCCGACATGCCGAACGATCCCCCGGAGAACTGCATGCCCCTCACAAGTCCGCCTGGGATGTGCGGCCCGCTGTGCCGTACCCATGTCCTGCGGCACAGGGGTGCGCGTGGCTGAGTCGGACGTCAGCGACTACGCGCACGGTCTGATCGAGGACGTCAGGGCCCAGGCTGAGATCGAGGGTTGCGACCTTCAGGAAGCCTTTACCCAGCTGATGCTCGACCAGCTGGCCGCCGACGGACACACCGAGGATGCGGTGGCGGTGCACTTCAAGGACCACGGTGTCGAGGTCAGCGGGTACGGTGCCGCATCTGACGACCGGTCGCTGGACCTGTTTCTTACCCACTACAGCCCCCGTGCCGACGACGGCCACAAGATCGGCCGTGTCGAGGTCGATGCGGCGTTCAGGCGCGTGGAGAACTTCCTGTCCCGCTGTGTCGGTGGCACCCTGACCAGGCGTGACCGCTCCTCGGACGTGGCGGGTATGTGTGCCGCCGTCAGCGAGAGATTCGGTCGGGTCGAGTCGGTACGTCTGGTGCTGGTCACCAATGCTCGCAGCGTGGTCCGCGACAGCATCGCGCCGATGCTGTTCGAGGGCCGGCACGTCAACCGCGAGTTGTGGGACCTGCGACGCCTGGCCAACTGGTCAACCTCCGGAAGCAAAGCCGAGCCGATCGTCGCGGAGTTCCCGGAAGGGCTGCCCTGCCTGGCCACTCCGCGGACCGACGAGGACTACTCGGTTCTGTTGGCCATCGTGCCTGCCAGCGGACTGGCCGAGCTGTACTCCGCCCACGGGGCTCGGTTGCTGGAGCTGAACGTGCGCTCCTTCCTGCAGGTCCGGGGCGCGGTCAATCGAGGGATCCTGGACACCCTGAAGAGCAATCCCGAGCGGTTCCTCGCCTACAACAACGGGATCGCAGCCACCGCCTCGAAAGTCGAGTTCGACGACACGGCGTCCGGCCAGCGGGTGATCCGCCGCCTCCACAACCTCCAGATCGTCAACGGAGGCCAGACCACCGCGACCATCCACCACGCCCACCGCAACAAGGTCGACGTCGGTGCCGCGCACGTGCAGATGAAGCTGACGGTTGTCTCACCGGACCGGCTCGATGACATCGTCCCGCAGATCTCCGCCTACTCCAACACCCAGAACCGCGTCACCGCCTCGGACCTGAAGGCGAACAGTGCCTTCCACGTCGATGTCGAGCGGATCATGCGGACCCTGTGGGCACCGCCCAGCCCTGCCCATCCGCACGACACCCACTGGTTCTACGAACGGGCCCGCGGACAGTACGCCAACGCTCTCACCCGTGAGGGGACACCGGCCCGGCAGAAGGTGTTCAAGGCTGCCAACCCGTCAGCTCAGAAGTTCACCAAGTCCGACCTGGCCAAGTTCGAGCACTCCTGGAGTATGGAACCGCATCTGGTCAGCCTCGGGGCGGAGAAGAACTTCACCCTGTTCTCGCAGCGGCTGGACGAGCAGCCACCGGTGGTGGACAAGCAGTACTGCCGGCACCTGGTGGCCAAGGCAATCCTGTTCAGGAAGGTCGACAAGCTCGTCGCCAGACAGAACTTCGGTGGGTACAAGGCCAACATCGTCACCTACACCATCGCGAAACTCGCCCACGCGACCAGCCAAAGGGTCGACCTCGACCGCATCTGGCGCAACCAGGACCTCACCCCCGCGCTGCAGGACGCAATAACCGACCTGTGCCCGCTCGTTCAGAAGGTCATCACGTCGCCACCCGAGGGTCGTACCAACGTGGGCGAGTGGACCAAACGACCGGAGTGCTGGACGGCGGTACGCGAACTCGACTGGGTCATCCCGCCGCAGCTGGAGACGGAACTCGCCGACGTCGACACCTACGTCGACGACCTGCAGCTGGTCCGGGATACCACCGGTGCCGATTGGAGCGACCTGACCGCCTGGGGCACCGCCACAGGGATCCTCAGCCCGGAGCAACGGCGGTCGGTGACCGAGGTCGCCCAAGCCCTGCACCAGGGTTGGGACCCCGCAGGCAAGCACCTGCGCGGCGCGCTGGAGGCCATGCGCCACGCCCGACGCCACGGCTTCCGTCCCGTCAACGGCTTCTGACAGTTCCGCCCGTCACACACCGGCCACACCCACTGGAGCGTAAATGTCCGTCTGGTCTCAGGAGGTCCCCACCGAGGGAGCGGTGCAGTTGCCGCCGGACCCGCGGGCAATGGACGCCCTGGGCCGCAACCACTCCTTGGAGACCGCCCTCGCCGACCTGGTGGACAACTCCATCGACGCCGGAGCCACCGACATCCTCGTCCGATTCGTCCAACGCGGCACCCGCCTGGTTGGGCTCTACGTCGTCGATAACGGCCGAGGCATCAAGCCCGACCACATCGACGCGGCGATGACCGTCGGCGGTAACCGCCACTACACCGGCGAGGACCTTGGGCACTTCGGCCTCGGACTCAAGGCAGCCTCGTTCAGCCAGGCCGCCAGCCTTACCGTGCTGTCCCGCGCACCCGGACACGCAGCCGTGGGAAGACGCTGGAAACTCGCCTCTGGCAAACGCGACTACACCTGCGACATCGTGGCCGGTACGTTCGCCGCCGCCGAACTCGACCGCGACTGGCAACTCCCCACCAGCGGGTCAGGCACCATCGTCCGTTGGGACCAGGTACACGGCCTACCCTCGTCCGACGACCCCGAGCAGGTCGACGAGTTCCTCAGCCGCACCATCTCGCACCTGCAGGGACACCTGGGCCTGACCTTCCACCGCATCCTCACCGAACGTGACATCCGAATCGTCATAGATGTCGAGGACATCCAGCTCGGCATCGGCGTCCGTCACCCGGTGGCGCCCACCGACCCCTTCGCCTACCCCGACACACTGCCCGGCTGGCCGAAGGACCTGAGGGTACGGACCAGCGGAACCGACCTGCTCATGCGCTGTCACATCTGGCCGCGCCGTTCCAACTCGCCCGAGTACCGACTGCCCGGCGGGGCGGAGGCCCGACAGGGCCTCTACTTCTACCGCCGTGGACGACTCCTGCACGCCGGCGGCTGGGAGGGCATCCACGCCCCCGACACCCGACTCCAGCTTGCTCGGGTCTGCATCGACATCGACGAGGACACCACCGGACTGTTCGTCATGAACCCCGA
Organism: Micromonospora sp. WMMD710; assembly: GCF_029626045.1. NCBI lineage: Bacteria > Bacillati > Actinomycetota > Actinomycetes > Micromonosporales > Micromonosporaceae > Micromonospora > Micromonospora sp. WMMD710. The sequence goes on from NZ_JARUBD010000001.1 coordinate 4,466,798, forward strand.
GAAGTCTCGCGTGTCGGCCGGGCCCCGGTTCGCCCACGCCGTCGCCACGGCACGCGCCGAGGACGGCACCACGATCACCGACTACCTTCAGGCCGCCGAGGCGGCATGGATCAACGCCAACCGACGGACGACCGCACGCCGTAAGGCTGTGCTACCACCCGGCAAGGGTTTCCACCCCAAGGTGTCTCGTGAGGTCCGCAACGAGCTGCCGCTACTCCCCGAGGAACCCCTCAACATCCAGTGGAAGCGCTTCACCACCGACGCGTTCCTCGAATTCGACCGCGGAACCAGGACGCTGTGGCTCAACCAGGCGTACCGGCGGGCCCTGCTCGGCGGACGACGCGGCGGCGCCAACGACGCCCCGGTTCTCAAGGCCCTGCTGTTCCTGCTCGCCGGCAACGTCTTCGAGGGTGCGCACTTCGGCGCCCGCGACAAGGACAACATCGACCTCTGGCAGGAGGTCCTCACCACCGCGGCCAAGGCAGAGAGGTCGACCTTCGAGGCCCGCTCATGACGACACCGGCAGACCGTCACCTCAGCACCGACAGCTTCAGCGACTACCTGAGAAGCAGTGTCCCGATCGACCACCCGATCACTGGGTCACCCCGACTCGTGCTCTTCGTCGACCCCCACGCCAGGCGAGTCGGGCTACGCGGACCCGCAACCTCCCACGAGGTTGTTCCAGCCGGGCTGGAGCACCTCACTGTCCGCGTCGTGCACCACGACGGGCAGCGGATGATCGAGGTTTCCGTCACCGATCCCCGGCTCTTCGTCGATGCCTATCCCCTGCTGTGCGCTGTCGCCGACCGAGTCCAACTGGACCAACAGACACTGACCGCCGCGCTGGTCGAGACCCTGCGCCGCCTCGGACATCTCCTTAAAACTGAGGACGTCCTCTCACAGGAGAAGGAGACGGGGCTCATCGGGGAACTACTCCTGTTTGCCGGCCTCGTACACGCCGCCGGACCGGACAACGCGCTCGCGTCATGGCGCGGCGGGCAGGCCGAGGAGCACGACTTCGGGCTCCCTGACCACGACGTCGAGGTCAAGACCACCGTGTCCGAACGCCGCGCCCACTGGATCTCCTCGCTGACCCAGATGGTCGAGACCGGCGGTCGGGAACTCTGGCTGGTGTCCCTGCAGATCACCGCCGCCGGCAGCGCGGGCCGCACGCTACCCAACCTCATCACCAGTGTCCGCAGCAAGCTGTCGTCCACGGCCCACCGCGCCACGTTCGACGACCTGCTCCGCGGCTCCGGATGGCGGGACCGCTACTCGGCCACCTGCCAACGCCGGTGGCGTCTACGAACTCCGGCCGAGGCGTTCCAGGTGACGGAGACGTTCCCACGCCTCACGCCCCGCCTCCTAGCCGACGCTGGCGTCGACGGCACGCACGTGACTGACGTCCGCTACCGCTTGGACCTCACCGGACGAAGCGGCGACCCGACGCCGCAGATCCTCACCGAAGCACTGACGAGGGGACAGCGGGAACTGCCATGAGCGACACCGTCACCACCGCCTACAGCGCCGCCCTCGACGCAATGCAGCGTCCCGGACCCAAGCCGCTACACGCCCTGGCAGCCATGCTGGGTGGCGACGCCCCCGGTGTCGCCGACGGGTCCGCTCTCCTCAGCCACCTCCAAGACGTCGGCCCCGAGGACGCCCTGCGCCAGCAATTCGCCCACGCGCTCGCCGCCTGGGACCACGAGCAGAGCGGCGCCCCCTGGACCGGCGGCACCAGTCACAACACCGCCGCACGTCGCGCGGCGGTGATCGCCGCCCTCGGTACTGACGAGCAGACAGCGGCTCTGTTCGCCGACCTGTTCCCCTTCGCCGCCGCCGACGGTCCCATCGTCATCGCAGACGACTGGGCGGAGTGGCGCACCCCCCAACGTCGCACCGAACGCAGCTTCTACTGGGCGCACTACCAGCGCTACCTGCTCGACAAGTGGCGCAACCCGGACGCTGTCGCCGACCTCGACAAGGCCACCGAGGAGGTCGTCCGCCGCCTCTCGGACCCGACGCGATCCGTGGCGTACCAGGCCAAGGGTCTCGTGGTCGGTTACGTCCAGAGTGGCAAGACCGCCAACTTCACCGGCGTCGTAGCCAAGGCCATCGACGCCGGCTACCGACTCGTCATCGTGCTCACCGGCACCACCAACATGCTCCGCGCCCAGACCCAGCGACGTCTCGACATCGAACTCTGCGGCCGGGAGAACATTGAGCGGGAGATTTCCCCCCACGACCAAAAGGCCCACGAGTACCAGGACGACCCGGACTGGAAACGCGACCGCTTCGTCCGCCACGGCGGACGGCCGTCCGACGCCGGGTACCCGGACATCCATCGCCTGAGCAATCACGCCGGCGACTACCGGCGGCTCAAGATGGGCTTCTCCGCGCTCGAGTTCAGGGGACGAGAGCGCAACCGGAAGTTCTTCGACCCGGCGAACCTGCACACCAGCGACGCTCGTCTCGTTGTCGCCAAGAAGAACGCCTCCGTTCTCGAGGCGCTGGTAGCAGACCTGGGCCGCATCAGCGAACGCCTCGGTGAGGTACCGGTCCTCATCATCGACGACGAGTCGGACCAGGCGTCGGTGAACACCGTCAGCCCGAAGAAGTGGAAGGAGGACAGCAAGAAGCGCACCGCGATCAACCGCCTCATCGGGCAGCTGCTGCGGATGATGCCCCGCGCCCAGTATGTCGGCTACACCGCCACCCCCTACGCCAACGTGTTCATCGACCCGTCCGACGTCGAGGACATCTTCCCCCGCGACTTCCTCATCTCCCTGCCGCGGCCCGACGGCTACATGGGCGCGGAGGACTTCCACGACTTCGACGCCGAACTACCCCTTGAGCAGCGTCCTCTCCTGACGTCGAAGGAACGGGCACACGTGCGGTACCTCGGCGACGAGCCCGACGACGGCGAACTGCGCCGCGCAATGGACATGTTCGTCCTCACCGGCGCCGTCAAGCTGTACCGACAGCGACACGGAACCACCTACCGGCACCACACGATGCTCGTCCACGAGGCCATGGGCAAGGACTCCCACCGGCAGACAGCCGAGCTGATCGGCCACCTGTGGAACACCGCCGGCTACTACCGGCCCAGCGGCTTGGCCCGGCTACGCGACCTGTACCTCACCGACATCCTGCCCGTGTCCAGCGCACAGTCACCTGCACTGCTCACTCCGGCCGACTTCGACGACCTCCGCGACGACATCGGCGAGGCACTCCGACTCGTCAGCCCTGCCGACCGTAACGGCAGCCCGGTCATCGTCGTAAACAGCGACACCGACCTTGAGAGGCAGCAGGAGAGCCTCGACTTCGACAAGCGCGAGATCTGGCGCATCCTGGTCGGCGGGAACAAGCTCGCCCGCGGTTTCACCGTGGAAGGGCTCACCGTGACCTACTACCGACGCGCCACGACACAGGTCGACACGCTCATGCAGATGGGCCGATGGTTCGGCTTCCGACCCGGCTACCGAGACCTGGTTCGCCTCTACACCACCCCAGACCTGCACGACATGTTTGAAGCCGCCTGCCGCGACGAGGACTTCCTACGACGCGAACTGCGGCAGTACGCGGCCCCGGCCGACGGGACAAAGCAGCTCACCCCACGGCAGATCCCACCCCTCATCGCCCAGCACCGACCGGACCTGCGTCCGACCGGCCGCAACAAGATGTGGAACGCCAAGCTCGTCCTGAAGAGCTCACCCGGCCAGCCCATGGAACCCGTGGCCTTCCCCTCTGTCGCAAGCAAGATGAAACACAACCTCGAACAGTGGGAACCGCTACTCGCTGCCGCAGCCCAACGGTCCGTCAAATTCGCGGTGCCGGGCGCCAAAACGACCTACGAGGCGCGGGTGGCAGTCGTCAGTCACGCAGCGCTTCTGGCCGTGCTCGGCAACCTCAAGTGGCTGGCCGACGACACCTTCCAACCCGAACTCGCCTGGCTACGCCGCCTGAGCGACGACCAACTCGCACGGTGGGTCGTGCTCCTGCCCCAGCAGACGAGGTCCACCACACGACGCCTCGTCGCCGGGCAGGGACCGTTCAGCATCTTCGAACGCCAACGCACCTCGTCCAGCGCCTCGTTCCGAGTGTTCAGCGAGGAACGACACCGAAACGCGGCAATGAGGATCGCCGGCGTAGACACAGCGACCCCAGACTCCAAAGCCGACGCGCTCGGGGACGGCTCCACCGGAGCGATCATCCTCTATCCGACTGTCGAGAAGGGCAACCTCTCCGGGAGTGAGGGCCAAGCCATCGAAGACGAAAAGACCACAATTGGGTTCCACCTAGTCACCCCCTCCACCACTGTGCCGGCCGGCGGCAAGTTGATGCACTGGGTGACGGTGGACAAGACCAATCCGTACGCCTTGCTAGTCGATACGCCATGAGATCCGCTGAGAAGCCCTTGGCGCGGTGCCTGCTGCGGACCGCCACGAGGTGAGGCCGGACGATGAGCTCCTAGACCTGATCGACCGCCGCCATCAGAGCGTTCACGACTTCCCGGGTGGCGGTCGGGGCCGGAGCGGTTGGTCACCCTGCTCCAGCGTGCGACGCGCCTGCGCGCGATGGAGATTGCCCAAGGGTTCCCTGAGCCGTTCTCACCGCGCGTAGCGGTTGGCTTCGAGGTGATGCAGGGCGAGGATGGCCTGCACGATTGCAGTGGCGCGGCGTGGGCAGCGCCGCTTGGCCAGGGTCTCCCAGGCCTTGAATGTGGCGATGGCGCGCTCGCCGCGGGCGCGGATTCTCGCGGGGGCCTGGTTGACCGCCTGTTGTCGGCGTGACAGCTTTGGCCGGAAGCGGCGGCGCTTGAACGGTGTACGTACGCCGCCGTGGCGCCTTGGTAGCCCGTGTCGACGAAGGTCATCACTTCCCTGTTGGTCAGCGCTTCGACGATGCCTTGGGCGCGGGCCGCGGTGAGGTCGTGCGCCGAGCCTGGCAGTGGTGGTGAGGCCCATACGAGCCCACTAGGGCGGCGAAGACCGCCCACAAGCAACCACAACAGCCGGCCCGGCCGACTACACCAGCGCCTCTTGCGCAAGATTTTGTCTGGAAGCCGACTATAGGCATTCGAAATTCATACCGAATGCGGGCAGAAGGTCTGCCCTAGCATGCCCCACACGCTGCCGGAGCGGCCCGCGAAGCTAGCTACGCAAGCCGTCGATTGCTAGATTGAGTGCATGGAGGTTGCTGGCGAGCGAGGGCTTCGCGCAAGTCGGCTACCTCCGGGGCCTGCACTCTCCGAATATCTGCTCATTGATCACCCGCGCCGCCCTGCATGGTTGGACGCCCGACAGGGCGGCGCGGTTCAGACCGCCTCGGAGAAGCGCCGAGGCAGAAGGGACACCCCCTCGTGAGGACTGTCAGCTCCCATGATGCCTGGCCGTTGCCCCCTCGATCCAGTAGGACCCGCGCGACGATAGCAGTGATCGTCGTCGTGATCATCTCTGCCGCCGCTCTCGCTGACCGCGGGTGGGCGTTGCTGGTGATGCTCGGCGTGGCAACTCTTACCGTCGTTGTTGAAGAGTTCGTACGGGTCAACCTCCGATACTGGTTTCGTACGGCATAGCGCTCGGGTGGGCCTCGGAGTAGGTACTGCCGAGGCCCACCCACAGGAGCGCACGCCCAGCCTCCAGCACCGAACACGACGGGAACCAGATGCGATTTCAAGAGATTACCGCTAAAGTCGGACTTCATCGGCTTAAGCATCTTGCCGACGTGGCCGCAGGGCCGTCTGGCTCACTACTGGGCAACCTGTCCAACAGGCCGGACGGCGTTCCTGTGCTATCGCCACAAGATCTCGGGGATCGCCCATACAGCGTCCGAGAGAGTGAGTTGCGGCGACTACCCTGGGCTGACTGTCAGAAGCTTCGTCGATTCACGTTACAGGAAGACGACCTGGTCCTTGTCAGGCAGGGATCGATCGGCCGATTAGCCTTGGTCACCGCTAGGCAGTCCGGATGGCTTTACGGGTCGTCATGCCTCCGTGTCAGACCAAAAAGGGAGCTCATCTCCCCACCCTTTTTGGCTTACTACTTATCGCATCCGCCAGTTCGGAAAAGCTTACTTGAGCGCGCTCTTCCGGGAACGGTCCCGTCGCTGAACACTCAGGTGCTGAATGATTTTCCCATCGCCGTTCCCTCTCTAAATCGACAGATTAAGATCGTCGAAACAATGACTGCACTGGAGGACAGCATCGCTGCTCAGCACGCAGTAGTTGAACGCCTGGAAACCCTCGGCCCAGCGGTGCTCGACGAACTCATGAGAGCTCAGAACGATGCCCATAGTGACAGTTGAGAAGCTTTCTAACGCTCTTCAAGGGGCAACCAAACTCAGTGGTCAGACCGAACCGTCAGAGCAGTTGGGCGTGATCTCCCTAATACTGACCTTGAAGTGGGCATACGAGAACTCTACGGCCTCAGCGATTCCCGAACAAGCGCAATGGCCCAACATAATGGCCGCCGCTGACGAAGATCCTCGGAGAGCCCTCGAAGTCGCCCGGCAAGCCCTACAGTACAACAAAGGTGAGGCATTAGGGCAAATTCTCGAAATCCTCGACGTGTCGAGGAGGCTGAATTCCGAAAATCTTAAGCACCTGGTCCGCTATTTCGACGAAAAAGTTCGACTCTACCCCAATATCTTGGAGTTCCCCGAAACGGCCGGCGAGGCGTACGACCAGTTTCTGAGTTGGTCGGCAGAACAAGTAGGGAAAACGGGAGGCGAATTTCATACACCACGGTCAGTTACAGACCTGCTGGTGCGGTTGACCAGCCCGAGCCGGGGGCATTCAGTGTACGACCCTTTCGCGGGGTCTGGCGGCATGCTGCTGCGCGCTCGGCAATATGTCAGCGAGGCAGATGGAGCCGAATCGGCACTTTGCCTCTTTGGACAAGAGATCAACCGATCAACATACGCCCTCGCTCGTCTGAACCTTCTGCTTCACGGCCTTGGTGACGCATCCTTGGCTCTAGGAAATACATTGACGGACCCTCGCCACGTCACTGACGGAAGGCTCTTGCGATTCGACCGGGTGATCACGAACCCTCCGATGGCCATGGAATTTTTTGACGCCGGCGTACAACATAGGGAGTGGATGAGGTACGGCGTCGCCAAAGGGCGCGGCAAGGCCGACCTGATGAACCTGCAGCACGTCGTTGGAGCTCTCAAGCCTACCGGCGTCGGCGCCATGATCGCCCCCCATGGGGCGCTTTTTCGAGGCGGCGTCGAGGGCGAGATTCGCCGGGGCATCATTGAAGATGGGCACGTCGAGGCGATTATCGGGATTGGAGCCAACGTCTTCTACGGCACCGCCATTCCTGCCTGCGTCATCGTGGTGCGCGGCACCGAAGCTCCGCGCCGGGGGCCGCGTGACGAGGTTCTTTACATCAACGCTGAGCGAGAAGTTGCCACCGGGCGGACGCAGAACTTGCTGAAACCGCAACATATCGAGAGGATCGTGCGGACGCACGAGTCCTGGTCAACGATCTCTGGCTTCTCCCGACCCGTCTCCATTTCAGAGATTGCGGATAACGGTTTCAACCTGAATATTGGGCGCTACATCGAGGCCCTGTCGAGGGAAGAGCCGCAAATCGACGTGCGCGCAACAATTGCGGGTGGCGTGCCCCGAGCAGAAGTTGAGTCGAAGGCTTCGAGGTTCCGGGTTTTCGGAATCGACGTCTTCCAGCTGTTCGAACCCGGCAGGCCCGGCTACCTGGCTTTCTTAACCGAAGGGTACAGAGAGACTGCCAATCGGATCCAACACATGGCCGCCGCACGTGAACGAGAGTTCAAGGTGGCCAGCGGAAAGGCGTGGGAGGACACCGCTGCAGCGCTTATCGATCTGGCGGCATCTGACCAAGTTCTGATGTCGAGAGACCGATTGATGGCGCAATTCTCTGCGCCTCTCGCACCCTTTGGACTTCTTGATACAGACGCCCTTGCGGGAGCCTTCGCCTCTTGGTGGAATGAATATCACGACGATCTTCGAAGTCTTGGCCACGTTGGAGTACGCGGGCTGCGCGTGCGGCGAGAGTCGGCCGACAACTTGGCTGCCGCCCTCGAGCGCCAGTCGGATGAGGACCTTGTCATAAGCCTCGGCGAGGGCCTGCTTTCGAAGCTAGAAGAACTTGTCGGAGCTGCTCGATATGAGCTGACCAGGTCTTTTCTCAGCTGGGGTAACCGGTACGCACTGTCGCTCTGGGATCTGGAGAAGAGACGTGAAGACGCCTCGGCCCACCTGCAGTCGCGACTCCGCGAAATGGGCCTTACTGATCCGGGCTACGGATCGTAGTGTTTCGCACGCATGTTAGGCGAGCGGCAGGACTGCTCTGCCTTCTGATCACGACGGGGCCTGCCCCGAATCGCCAGCAATAAGGCGAGAAGAGCAGCGCGGGGTTGCGATAGCGACGTGACGGCAGAGACGGAATGGCGCAGGCAGTGGGCCTGCGGACGCGAACCGAGCAAACGTCGTGGGAGCCTCCATCAGCTCGGTGGCCTTGATGTGCAGAGCGCTTCGGCCGACGCGACGCCGGGGTCGCGTCGGCGGTAAACGGGCTGGTTTGGGCTGCGCTGCGAAGCGCTGCGTTCACGCTCGGTTACTAACCGCCGTCCAGACGGCTCGCCAGTCTACGACCGCGACGTCGTGCGTAATGCGTCTGTGCCTAGACCTGTCGTACCGGTACGGTGCCCGTCAGAAGGCGGGTGATGGCGGAAGGAGTGGCGCGACCCGGTGAGGCCGACCGACCGCGGGTACGCCACCCCTACTCTATGGACCGCGGCGGGACCACCTTGGAGCATTCTTACGGGGCGCTGTTGCTCGCCGCGTTGCTGCTGCGGCGTCCCGTTGCTGGTCGGCGACGAATTCACCGACCGTGAGGTCCCTTCCAGCAGGGCATCACGTGCCGTGTCGACGACCTCGTCGTGCTCGCCGGCTGCACGCCGAACTCACGCACCATGTACGTCGGGGTCCGTCGAATGCCGACGGTCGGAGGTGGCAACGCCTCGTCTTTCACTTTTCTCACGAACTACCTATGAATGGTGATCGATCGGCACCCTGGGCTCGACACTGGGCGGGAACGCTTGGGCTCGCCGTCGCCGCCCCGCACACAGGTGCCGTCGAAGTAGCGCAATTGGCATTCCTGGCGCGTCGGCAGCCGGACGACCCCGCGTTCCGCCGAGCCGTGGCGGCGCCGCCGGCAACCAACGTCAAGATCTGTAACGGCGGCAGCTGTCCGCCGAGTACGCGCAGACCGCCGCGGCGTGTCCCATGAAATGCTGGTCCGCGATGTCGACACCCTGGTGTCGATCGCCCCGCTGACGCCGGCTTTCGCTCCGGCGGTCGTACGGACCGAGCAGGTATATGAGCGGCCGCAGCAATTGCCAGCACCAGCACTGCACGGCCCCCGGTTGTCTGGAGCTTGGCGCGACGACCAGACGCTGGCGTGGCGACTGATCACGGCGGTGACGGCCGTCGAGGACCGCCCGGCCGAGGTGCTGCGGCAGTGGCAGGCCAGAAGACCAGCATGGCTGGGTGTGGCATCCTGGCAGGTACAACTCGCCGCCGGTGAACTGGCCGCCTCCTATGCCTCCGGCATCCTGGCCGCGGGCCTGTTCGGGGCCGCGGCAGCCCAAGGCGCTCCGCGTAGAGCCTTATGGCTCGCTCACGCTGCCATGACCTATGACGAGAACGGCGGCGACGACAGCCGGCAGGCCTTGCGCCCCTGCCGACATCGGTGGCGGACAGCGAGCCGTTCGCCGGAGCGGATGTGGCGCTGCTCGCCAGCCCAGCATCAGCCGGAATCTGGCGGTGCACCAACTCGGGAGCCGCCCCCGATGCCGAATAGAGAAGCCGCAGCTCCGGCAATCCACCGATCCGTTGGGCCCCTCACAGGTACTCGTCCGCTAGCGAGCAGAGGTGCAGGACGCCCGGATATTTGGTGGCTTGGTCGGTGTGGGCATGTGCTCTACGCAGCAGAGACACCAGAGTGGCGAGGGCTGCCGGATCGTCATCGGGCTGTTGGTGGGCGACACAGATCTCCAGGGGCACTGGGTTCGCCGCTTGGACCGAAAAGTTGGTGTGGATGTCGGGATCGAGCTTCGTGCGGCCGTGTGGAGTTTGCATCTGGTCGGACTTTGGGTTGACCGAGTAGTAGACGCGTTCGCTGGCGCGGAATAGCCCGCTGACCCTGGGGTGGTGCTTGTCGAGGTCGTCGGCGAAGCCGCGGGGGACTTCCATGGTGCTGGAGCGGTCTCGGACGCGGACGATGCGCAGGCCCGGTGTCTTGTCGGGTCCGATGGTCTCGGGGAGGTCGGTGTCGTCATCGATGTCGACGCCGGGCAGGATCAGCTGGTCGGGGCGCAGGTGCTTGTCCTGCATCCAGTCCCAGCCCCAGTTCCGGAATCCGGCGGCTCTGGCCATGACAATGCGGTCGTGGGTTGCCGAGTCGGCGGCGCCGCCGACACCCAGGACGTTGACGAGGAAGGCTGCCAGGATCTGCTTCTGCTGCCTGCCGGGGCCGATGCGTCCCTTGCCGTCGGCGAGGAGGGCGGGTAGGTCGGCGTAGGGCACCGTGTGGGAGGGACTGCCGTCTGCGCCGGGGAGGTAGGCGGTTGCGGTGCCGTCGGGTTGTTGGCGAATGACCATCGGGATGCAGGTAGGGCCGTCGTGGTGGAGCCAGATCCCGACCTGCTCGATGTCGGGCAGTCCGACGGGCATGTGGTAGGGGCCGAAACGGCCGAGCTGGCGAAGGCAGTCGTTGATGGCGGACGCCACGCGCAGGATGGTGCCGGCCCCGAACCGGGTGCCGGGGTAGGGTTCGGGCCTTTTCCGTTTGGCGTTCTCGGGCCAGGTCTTCGGCTCGGTGAACAGCTGGGCTGGCCGCAGGCACTGCAGGCGCCGGTTGGTGCGGGCGAAGGCCTTCTTCAGGCCGGGCTTCGGGTCGATGAGCCTGGCGCGTTGGAAGAAGGCAGCGTCCTGCAGTTCGACGATGGCCCCCAGTCGGTCAGCGCTTCCGGCGAGGACCTCCCTTGCGAGCCGGTTGGTGTGCAGCTGGAGCAAGGCGTCGTCGGTCTTCTTCTTGTCCGGGTCGGGTTGGACGCCGAGGCCGACCTCGGCGCCGTTGCGCAGGCGGACGGTGATGTTGAGGTCGCCGGCGAAACGGATCACTCTGTTGTCACTCGGGTCGGACGCGGGTGCGAGGCCGAAGTGGTGTTCCAGGGTCGCGAGTACGGCCTCGTTAGTGATGTCGCTCTGCGTCCACAGTTCGATGGTGTACGTGGTGTTCGGGTCGAACGCGGCTTTGATCTTGCGGGTGGCGCGGGAGCCGACACGCTCGAGTTCGGGCAGCGGCCGGATTCCGCGCCGGGTGAGAAGGCCGCGCAGCCTGTTGTAGACGTCGACGTGGTCTCCTGGGACCAGGCCGGTGTTGGCGGCGTGAACCAGTGTCTTGGCTCGTCTGGTCCCGTTGCCGTCGGCGTCCATGCTGGGTGCGGCGTCGGTGTCCGCCGCTTGGCTCTTAGTGCCTTCGCTGTACAGGAAGTAGGCGCGGATGGCCCGTTCGTCGAGCAGGTCGGCGGCTGCCGCCGGATCGGCGAGGGTCTTCTGCGGGTCGGGGAACGAGAGTTGAGTGAGCTTCGCGAGGGCGCGGGCCAGGCCGGGGCTCCACTGCCACTGCCAGCCGCCGCCGGGAATCCGCATCTGGCGTGCCGGCGCGGACAGCAGGGTGTGGGGTTCGTCGTCGCGGCCGAGAAAGCCTTGGGGGCCGTGGAGCCAGATGGTGGCTGAGGTGGGGCCCTTGCCGCGCGACGGCACGTAGGCCACGGGCATGAGGGGAAGCGGCTGATGCTGACGTCGGCATGGATGCGCGGTACGGGAAAGTTGGGTGCGGTCTCCACGTGAAAGTCGATCTTTGCGGTGACGAGTCCGGGGCCGGCTCGGTCGTCGTCGGTTCGCTGGGGCGGCCAGAGGACGGCGCTGCGCCGGCCGTCGCTCTTCGGTGGCCCGAGGATGAAGTCGCGCCGGGCCTTGCCGAGCAGGTCGAGTTTGTTGTCGACGACCTCCTTGGCGAGGAACGAGGGCAGCATCTGGTAGACGTGCCGGGCCACCGCGGCGGTACCGTTGGCGCGGATGGCGTATTCGAGGAGATTGAAGCAGCGGCGGTCGAAGACGAAGTCGGCCGGCTTGAGCATCTGGTACCAGTCGACCTGGTCGGTGATCTCAGTGGTGGCCCAGCTGGCGATTGCATCGGCGACCACGTACGTGTCGATGCCGGGGAACGCGACGATGAAGTCGTCCGACCTCGGGTCCCAGTTGACGTACATGATCGCCGGGTCGATGCCGCAGAGGAGCTCTTTGAGGCTGCTGGTGGGTAGCGAGTGCCCAGGCCGGCCGAACGGCCGGGTGCGCCATTGCCTGTCGAGTTCGGCGAACCAGGTGGCGGGCATCGCCGCGACGTCGCACTCCACGTCCCAGCGGGCGCCTGGCTCGATGTCGAACGCGAGCAGCCGCAGGTGGTCGCCGGTGGTCCTGCGGGGCGCCTTGGCCGTGTTCTCGCTGGTCTCGGTGTCGGTCACCGGGAGGTCCTCCTCGATCCCAGGGGCTCGTTGGTGCGGACCAGGTGGCCCATCAGGCCCCACACTGCGGTGTTGACGGCGTGCTCTCGCAGGCGGTGCTGGCTTGCGCCGTCGGCGGGCGTGGCCAGCAGTTGTCCAAGGTACTGGTCGGTGGCCACGACGATGCTGGTACGCGCCGTGTCCGCGGTTTTCTCCTCGGGGTCGGCGAGTCGTTCGGCGAAGGCCGCGTCGCACAGCAGCACGTTGGTCGGCTGGTTGCCCCGGATGCTGCGTCCGATGGTCTGGCTCATGGGGACGAGGTTGTTGGCGACGAAGACGCGCCGGTCCTGCGGGTCGAGGGCACGGAACTGGATGGGGCGGCCGATGGCGTCGAACCAGACCTTGCGGGCGGTGGAGCGGAGCTGCTTCACGAGGTTGCCGACTTCGCCAGGCTCTGCGGCCGGCGGCCGTTGAAGGTGGTCCATCGCCAGCTGGCTGACCAGTGACAGGGGGAAGGCCAAGTCGAAGGGCGGCGGGTGGGAGCGGGTCAGGTAGATGACGGCGCCGAGGGCGGCGGTGTCGTTGGCGTTGAGGATGTTGTAGCCGCGTTGGATCGACATCTCGGCGGCGACGAGGATGTCCTCCTCGCCGGTGCCGAAGCGCCCGACGAGACGGCGTTGGATGCCGGCGACGCCGGGGTCGGCGGCGTCGGGTACGACGATCCGCGCGCTGAGCTGGGGTACTCGGGCGTTGATGTGGTCGCCGACGGTGCGTGCCTCGTCGCCGGAGAGGACCACGAACAGGATCTTGCGCCGGTCTGCGGGCAGCTTCGCCCGCAGCTCGTCGACGAGGCTGCGCGGGCGGCCGTCGACGGGCTGGCACAGCGCGGTGACCAGCAGCCGCAGGGCGTCGTGGCGCCGGCTGCCTGTCTTGCCGGACACGAAGATCGGGTCGGCGCCGTTCCTCTGGGCTTTGACTGCCATGTGGGATTGGCGCAGGGCAGTCTCGTCCTCGGGGGGTGGGCGCAGCACGGCGGTGGGCTCGATGGGGATGTGGTAGAACGACGAGCCGGGCGCCCAGCTGGTGGCAGAGGTCAGAACGACGTGGGGGCCCTGCACGCCCTCGCAGGCGAGGAGGTCGTGCGCGTGGTGCAGCAGCCACCGGCCGACTCCATGGACCCACAGCAGTTGCAGAGACGCGCCGCCGTTGCGGCTGTCGGCCCACCGCAGGGCGAGGATGTTGCCCATCGGGGCCTCGGGGACGATCGGCCGGTAGTCGCGTGGCGGTTGGTCGGCCCAGAAGGTTTCCTCGTCGGGCAGTTGCAGGTGTTCCCGCACCGATGGGTACATCGTCGTCATCGTGAAGAACGTCGTGGTGATGCGGCCGGCGCAGATGGCTGCCTCGACGACCAGGCGCAGCAAGCTCCGATGCTGGTCGAACCATTCGCGGCGCACGTGTCCTGCCTCGATGTTCGGTTTCAGCCACCGGTCGAGCCAGTCGTCGATGGCCAGCGCCACTGCGGCGTCCGTCCGCGGCTGGCGGGTCACTTGGGCGACGACCTCGTCGAGGCTGTGCGGCTGCTCGCTCAGCGGGCTCTCCGCGAATTCCTGCAGCTCGTGGCGGTAGAATTCGTCGGCGAGGTCCTCGACGCGCTTGTCCCCGTCACCGCGCGAGGGCAGCCCGAAGAGGGTCCGGGCGACGCGGCGCAACAGCGAGTGCGCCGTGAACGGCGCGTCGCCGAGCAACTCCTTTAGCCGCTGCCCGGGCGGCGACAGGGCCAGCCGGTTCAGGACGAAGACCGCGTTCTGGTGGATCTGCAGCTGCGTGTGCCAGCGGTCGACCTCGTCATCGGCGGCCGGCGCCATGCTCTGGTTGTCCAGGGCGGCGTTGGTGTACTGGACCATCCGGTGCGTCCAGCCCTTGCCCGCGGCCACCAAGGGCTCGGTCTGCACGAACCGGGAGTCCAGCACCTGCTGGACCGCGTCCGCTTCGTCGATGACGAGCAGGTCGGTGTGCGGCTGGAAGGCCTCGAACCAGCGCATGGACGCGTCAGCCGGTTCCGCGCGGCTGGCGATGAGGCACTGCGCGGTGGTGACCCAGACCTGCGCGGTGGCGATCTCGCGGTGGGCCTTCTGCGCCGGGCAGATCGGCAGCAGCGGGCAGTCGTAGGCGGCCGGCTCGTCTGCCTCGGCGTCGCGGAGCTTGCCGTGGCACGGGAACTCGTTCGGCTCCAGCGGCTTCCAGTCGGGGTTGGCCGAGCGCCGGAACGGTTCCAGCAGGCAGGAGGCGTTGGCGTAGGCGGCAGCCGGGTCGGCAGGGTTGTCGTCGTCGGGCACGAGGACGGGAGATTCCTCGATCGCGGAGCGCCAGTACCGGGCGGCGTGCTCGGCGCGGTTGCTGCGCCCGATGAGGGGCACGGCGTCGATGCCGATCGACCGGAGGAACGACACCTTGGCGTAGACGTCACCGACTGAGCCCAGGACCATCCCGACCCGGTTGCCGTGCTTCAGCACCCGGTTGACCGCCAACACGTCGGTGAGGGTGGTCTTGCCCGAGTTCATGAGCCCGACGATGTGGGACACGCCGTCGAGGACGAAGGTCTCGGGTCTGTCGACCAGGCCGGGGCCGTTGCGGTCGACGGAGCTGAAGTGCATGTTCTCCGTCAGGCGCTTGTGCCAGTTCCGGTTCGTGATGTGGGGCTTGTCAACGAGCCTGCGGTCGATCTCCTTCGCCGTCTCCAGCAGCTCCTTCTCGAACGACACCGTCCAGGGTTCCCGGGAGCGGCGGGGCACGAGGGGAAGCCGCGCGACGGGCGGGGCCGGCGGCAGCGTCGACGGCAGGTGCACCACCTCGACGTTGTCTCCGACGCGGAACTCGTACCGCCGCCCGGCCGGCGCTGGCGGGCGGGGCGGGGTCAGCCGGTACTGCAGCGGGTCGGCCAGCGCCCCGTCGTACGTTGCCACGCGGTCGTGGCACAACGCCGAGCCCACGACGGTGAACACGGTGTTGTCGTTGACCTGCCCGTCCGCGGCGTCCGTGCGGGCGAAGCGCCGCCATTCCTGCGGCACCCGCAGGTAGTGGTTGAGCAGCCTGCGCCAGTAGCCGCGCCGGGCCACGTCACCCATGCGGTGCCGCACCCGCCGGCACGCCGCCACGAGCTCGGGCGGCAGGTCGACGTACCCGGACAGCAGCGGCTGCAGTGCCCCCACTGGCTCGCCCGGGAAGTGCTTCGTCAGGAAGTGCAGCCCCAGCTCGACTCGGCAGAACGCGTCCCGAGCCATCACCGCTTCCGGGAACTGCTCCCGGCGCATCTGCTTCATCAAGCTGTCGCGCCACGACGAGGTCTCTCTCACGTGGCCAACTCCTTCACGCGTTCCTTGACCCGAGCCACCAGCTGGTTCTCGTCGATCACCTGCACGCCCGCGACCCGCCCGTCGAGTTCGGCCTCCAAGTCACTGATGTAGCCCGGCTGAACTGCCCGGTGAGCGGGAAGCGCCAGGTACCGCCGGCCGCACACCGGTGCCTGCGGCCAGGTGAATCCCCGGCCCAACAGCCGCGCGCTGACCTGGTCCTTCGCGTCTACGCCCCAGGTCTCGACAACCTCCGGCACACCACTCGCGCCTGGGCGCAGGAACTCGATCAACACGTCCAGCGCGTCGACTTTCGGGTACGGCGTCACCCTGACCACCGGCGCCAGCGAGTCGACCGACAGCGCGTCGATGATCCGCGCCTCCACCAGGCCCGGATCATGGATGTACTTGCGGGTCGCCCGGTGCTGCTCGTAGACCACTGCCATCGGCACGGCCGTCCACGTCTCCGGTGAACCCCCGGGACAACCCGCGGTCGCGCAGCACGCCGATGGATCGGCCAGCACGTTGCGGCACGAAGGGCACAGGATGTACTCCTGCGGCTCCCGGGTGGGCCTCGAGTGGTAGGCGAGGCCGATCAGCCGGTGGACGTGCGTCTGTCCGCTGTTGTCCGTCGCCGGGAAACGCCGCTCAAGGCCGCGAACCTCACGGTCGGCGACGACCGCGTGGTCGATGAGGTAGCGCCGAAGCTCCGCGTACGCCTCCCCGACCTCCTCGTCCGAGGAGCCGTTCGCGGCTGCGGCTTCCCGCAGCGCCAGGTGTACCTGGTTCTCGGTCCACTCGGCCTCCACGTCGTGCCGCGCGAGCCGAGAACCCTGCTCCGCGAACTCGGACAGGTCACCGTCGGCCAACAGACTGTTCTGCAGGTCAGTGATCGACAGGTCGAGCTGCACAGGCCACGTCGCCAGCGGTTGCGCACAGAGCTCCAGCAGGGCGAGGTCGCTGTCGAGCGGCTGCAGACCCTGGTCGGCAAAACGCCACCACAGACGCGAGAAGCCCGCCCGCCACGGAGCTGGCAACAACCCCGCCTCCTTCGCCGACCCGCCCGCCGCCTGTCTCCTCCGCTGAACGATGCCGGCCAGTCCAGCGGACAACATCATCACCGTCAGGTAGTCGTCATCCGGGCTCCGAACCCGCCCGGATTGCTCGCCAACGATTGGCACTTGAGCATGAACGTCCATTGGAGCCCTTCCTCACAGCTAAAGTCCGACCCGACATTCCCCGTGCAAGGGGCGGCTCCAGTAGACACCCCGCCCCTGACACTCTCAGGGCCCACACGCCCGCGGCTTCCCGTTCGGCCGCCCTCGACGGCCAGGGAACCTCAGGCCGTTCGAGGGCTGGCCCCATGTCGGACTCTGCTGGTTCACTTGGCCGCACGTGACTGACGAAAGAGGCGTGGAGTGACCGATCAGCCGGACGAACCGTGGCGGCAGCACCCGAGCCTGCTGCGGGTGGCCGCGTGGATCCCTGACGTCGACGAGAACCTGGAGAGGTGGGAGGAACTCGAGCAGATTGCGGTGCAGTGGATCGAGGAGCAGGCTGCCGCCGACGGGGTTGCCCCGGTGGTGTTCTACAACGCGGCGAAGGCGCACGGGGGCCCTGGCCCGGTCCACCGGCTGGCGAGCCGCTACCGGTTCAGCTACCCGCTCGACCGAGACCGGCCACGTGGCGCTTTGGTGGCCTACCACCCCGACGCCCGGTCCCTGCGACGAGCGGCTGACCTGGCGCGCGGATCGGCGCTGGTGGTCCTGGAGAGCGCGATGACCCCGCTGGCCGGATGGGCTGCCGGGACCGGGGCAGAGGACTTGTCCGGGGTGTATCCGCAGGTGCCGGCGCTGGACCCCGAGGCGCAGAAGGCCCTCGACCGGGCCGTGTTCTTCGGCGGGCGCAACAACTGGACCGGAAGTCACGAGCGCGAGCACGCCCGCAAGGCCTTGGACGCCGTGTTACGCGGCGGGCTGATCGACGTCGACACCGCTGTGGGGTATGCCCTGGCGCATGCCGGGGTCTCGGAGGTGGGCGCGAAGAACCTCCGCAGCAGCCTGGAACGCAAGAGGCGGTAGTTCCACCCCGGGGGGACAGAGCAGATGAAAGGTACCGAGCCGACTTCACGCTCCGAGGCCGACGCGCAGCTGCGTGACCGGGCCGAGCGCCTCGTCCGGGCCCAGCTGATGACCCGGGAGGATCAGGACTTCGCGCGCAGCCAGAAGAGCATGATCGGCCAGACGATGCGGGAGTACGGCGGCCGGTTCCTGTTCGAGCTGATCCAGAACGGGTACGACGCGCAGCCGCCGGACGCCGGCAGCGGGCGCATCGCGGTGGTGCTGGCGCGCGACGAGGGCACACACGGCACTCTCTACGTCGCCAACACCGGGCGCGGGTTCACCGCCAGCAACGCCCGGCGGATCCGCTCACTCGGGCTGAGCGACAAGCCGATCGGCGAGGGTATCGGCAACAAGGGTGTCGGCTTCAAGAGCGTGCTCCAGATATGCGCGACTCCGGAGGTCTACAGCACGCTGGACAGCGGAGATCCGGGGTTTTGCTTCCGGTTTGCTACCGAGGACGACGTGCCAGGGCTGGTCGGCGCCGATCCGCTGCTCACTCGGCAGATCATCGACGAGGTTTCGCTCTACAGCATCACGTTGCCAGCAGAGGGAACGCCCGCTCGGGTGGCCACGCTCTGGGCCGACGGCTATGCCACCGTGGTGCGGCTGCCGCTCGACGAGGGTGCCGTCGATGCGGTGGCCGAGCGTCTCGACGAGCTCGAAGCGTCAGAGGTGCCGCTCATGCTGTTCCTGAAGCGGCTGGAAAGTGTCACTGTCCGGAGAGAGGACGGTTCCGCCAGCGAAGAGCGGGTGCTGGCCCGGGTACGCAGCAGCGCGCCGGTGGCGGCCGATGACTTCACCTGCGACCTTGTGACGATGGACGAGGACGGCACATACCTGGTGCTGTCTCGGCGGGTCGATCCGGCCGCCTACCGGCGTGCGGTGCAGGAAGCGATCAACCGGCGTCAGCTCGACCCCAGGTATGCCGAGTCGACGGCGGCGGTCGAAGTCTCGGTCGCGGTGCCGTACGGGGCTGCGGACGCGCACGTCGGCCGGTGTTACACCTTCCTGCCGATGGGCCGTAAGGCGCCGTCACCGTTCGCGGGGCACCTCAACGCGCCGTTCTTCACCGACCTGTCCCGCACGGACATCGACGAGACGAACCCGCTGAACCGGCTGCTGCTCACCTCGGCGGCGGAACTCTGCCTCGACGCGGCCGAGGCGCTCACCGGCTGGCCGGACGACGCCGCCCCTGCGGCTGTGCTCGATCTTTTGTGCTGGGACAACGACCGTCTGGGGCTGCTCATCTCTCGCGCGGAGGAGCAGGGCCGGCCGCTGGGCGAGCGTCCGCTGCTGCCCGCGCAGGCGGCCGGCCGCTGGCTCACACCAGCTGCGGCATGGCGCTGGCCCGTACCCGACACAGGCATGCTGACCGCAGCGTTTGCGACAGCAGCCAGCGGCGCCGAGTTCCTGCGGGAGATGCCGACGCGCCGGCAGGCGCGGCTGAGGAGCCTGCTGTCGCAGCTCGGACTTGACGTGACGCCGGAGCCGGAGCGTCTGGCCGGCTGGGTCGAGCAGATGATGGCGGTGATGCAGCGCGACCGCCGCCCGATCAGCGACTGGGACCAGGCCTACGCGGACGTTGCGCGCCTCTTCGAAAAGGCGCCCGAGGCGTTGCGGGCGCGGCGCATTCTGTTGACCGACTCGGACGAGCTCGCGGCGTGCGCTGGCCGGCGGGCCGGCGAGACATCCGCGACCCGGGAGGCCGCGCCGTTCTTTCCGCCGACGACCCAGCGGATCGCCGACGAGGACGACGTCGACCCCGGCGCCGACCTGTCGCTGCCAGCGAGCCTGTCCAGCCGGCTGTTCTATCTGCACGGCGATCTGACCTGGCACGTCAACCGGCAACAGACCCCGGCGCGCAAGTTCCTGCAGGAGAATCGGCTCGTGCGCGGCTTCGAGACGCGGGGCATCCTCGAACACATCCGTGCCGTGCTCGCCGACAGCCGCGCGCAGCGGGTCGCCCGAGACGCGCTGACGTTCGTCTTTAACCTGAGCCGCAGCGGTGCCCGCATCAAGACCGACCTGGCCGCCTTGGGCCTGCGACTGCCGACTGCGAACGGCGTTTGGATGGCTGCCGGGGACTGTCTGTTCTCGTCCGACTGGCCGGGTACCACCGGCAAGGAGCTGTCCGCGATCGCGGCCACTCCAGAGGACCGATCGGCCGAGCTGTACTCGCTCGCGGGCCGGTTGCTGGCACCTCCGGCGCAGGTCATGCGAGCCGGCGACCCTGTTGCCGACTGGGTTGCCTTCCTGCGGCGCATCGGCGTTGGCGAGGTGGTGCCGCTCAGGTCTGTATCCGACGGGCGCGGGATCTACGGCAGCAACCTGACCCGCGATCGGCTTTCGGCCGTGCCCGGGCTGCCCGATCCGGTCCGCAACCAGTGGGCGAAGGTCCTGCCGACGACGTCCGCTGCATGGTATCCGTCCACCCCCTACGTGGTGAAAAGCCCGCTCTGGTGGATGCCGGGACAGGCCGACTGGGAACGGCTGACCGACCGGGTGCGCTCGCACCTGGCACGGCAGATCCTGCGCGGACTCAAGGGCGCCTGGTCGGCCGACGCCCTGACAACCGTCTGGGAACGCGACCGGCCCGGCGACAAGAACCCGCAACGGCGGTGCACGCCGCTCGGCGCGTTCCTGCGTACGGTGGCCTGGTTGCCGACGCAACGACCCGGCCAGAGCGGCGGGGCTTTCGCGACGCCGGCCGAGTGCTGGACGTTTCCGGTTCGCAGTGACGACGTGCCGCCGCGGTTCGCGACGCTGCTCGCCAAGCCGATGCGGGATCTGCTCGACGACGACCCGGCGGCGCTGCGGCGGCTGACCGAGCTGGGTCTGGGCGTGTGGGGCCGGGACGCCGATGCCCCGCGCCTGGTGCGCCACCTGGGCGCGCTCTTTCACGCCGGCGCGGTTACCGAGATGCACGTAGCGCAGTTCCACAACACGTACCGGGCGGCGTGGGCGGCCTGTGCCGCCCGTGGCGCCGAGGTGGAGCCGTTCCCGCCGGACACCCGGGGCTACCTCGTTGTCGACGTCGGCGGCTCGTCGACAGCCCTGCCGCTCGAGCCGGCCAGTGGCGACCAGGAGCCGCCCGACGTGGTAGTCGCGTCGCGGGACGACGAGCAGAGCCTGCTCCGGCTGATGGCCGACTTCGGGTGGCGGGTCCTCGAGGTGGACGCGCATCCGGAGACGGTCACCGCCATCTTGCGCCGCCGCCTCGGCGACCGGGTTTCACGTGCCAGCGGCGTCACGCCGGTCGTGCTGCTGGACGGACACGAGTTCGGCACGCCGGCCGTCGCCGGCGCCCGACCGATCGTTGGCATCCTGCCGTGGCTGCCGCTGTTCGTGGCGACGCTGCTTGAACACCAGCGCAGCCAGTTCAGCCGCCTCGGTCAGCGGGCGTTCGACGACACGCTCGACGCGTTGCGGCGGGTGCGGGTCGCCTTCGCTGGGACGGTCGAGGTGCGCCTCGGCGAGGAAACCCGGCGGCTCCCGGACCGGCTGCACGGGGTGCTGCCGATGCCGCACACCGCGCATCCCAACCTGATCGTCGAGGGTACCGAGACGGAGCTGGACTGGGACGTGCTGGAGGCGATGGCGGAGCCGCTGGCATACCTCATCGGCCGGCGGGACTACGCCCGCACCTTCCGGTGGGCCGCAGAGCGGACCCGGCGGGTCGGCGTTCCCGTCGCTCAGCTCGCCGACGACGACGTGGCCGAGATATGCGACGTCACGGCCGAGAACGTCCAGACGATGGCGCGCCGCATCCAGTCTTCTTTGCGGCCCCTACTACGTAGGCTCTATCCCGTCGTCGCGCATTACCTGGACGCCGAGTCAGCCGCGCCGTTCGACCCCGACTCACCGTCGATGGAAAGCGAACAGGAGGCCCGAGACCGGCTTACTGCGCTGGCCGACCGACTCGACCACGAGCCGGACGAGCTGTTTGCCGCCGCGCTCGACGCTCCGACGCTCGCGGCGCTCCAGCAGCAGCTGAAGATACCCGTACGCGAACTCAACGCCACCCTGTCCGGCATGGGCGGGCGCTATCCGCTCATCGACTACGGCGCGCAGCACTCCGAGGACTTCGCCGACTACGTACGCCACCATCGCGACTCCCTGCTTGACCGGCTGCGCTGGCATCGGTGGGACCGCTTCGCGGCCGGCGACCCCCAGCCGGACTGGCCCCAGCTCCGGCGGGTTGAGCTGCTCGCCCCGGACGCGGACTGGGGCACCACCGTCGACGTCCTCTCGACCGATCTCATGGCGGCGCGCGTCGAGGAGGAACTCACAGCGCGGCTGGGCGAACAGCCGCCAGAAAGCGGCCCCCCTCTGCCGCGCCGCAGCGACTGCGCCAAGGTCAACGCCGAGCTGGTCGACACCGCCGCCGGCAGGCTGACCAAGCTCGTGCGCGCCTGGCTCGAACGGCACAGCCGCCCGGTCCCCGCGCCGTGGACGGACGAGGCGTCGGCAGGCCCGGCGCTGCGCGCAACGCTCGACTCGGCCGGCGCGCTCGACTTCGCCATGCTGAGGCTTCCGGACGTACTCCGCTGGCTGCAAACGCTCGGCGTCTGGCCGACGGACATGCCCGCGACCGACGACGTTGACGCGCTTGGTCTCACCCCCGACGACCTCGACCGCCAGAAAGCCGAGGAGCGGCAGCAACGCGCCGAACGGGAACGGCAGCGGCGGACCGTGAACATCGACGACAAGCCATTCGACCTGGACGACGGCTTCACCTCGCTACGCGCGGCTCTCGACAATTCGCTGGACCGAACACCCGCGTTCCTGGCCACTCCACGCAGGTTCATCGGCCTCAAGGCAACCGACGCTCGGTCCGGCCCCGGCGGCCGGATCGCGGGTGGCGGCTTCGGCGGCGGTGGGTTCGCGTCCGAGCTGTCAAGCCTGCAAAAGCTGGGGGTGGGTTTCGCTGGCGAGTGGTTCGCTTATCGATGGCTGGAGCGGCAGTACGGCGCCGACTTCAGCCCGGAATGCTGGGTGTCGGGATACCGTGAGCGGGTCTTCCCCGGCACTGGTGACGACAGCCTGGGCTGGGACTTTGAAGTCCCCGGCCGGCGCGGCACCTGGTACTACGAGGTCAAGGCCACCCTCGCCGAGGGCGGTCGAATCGAGCTGGGCGAGACTCAGGTCATCGCGGCGCAGGAGAACGCCCGGAACCGGCGGTGGCGGCTCCTAGTGATCACCAACGTCATGAATGAGAACCGCCAAATCCGTATGCTCCCGAACCCGTTCGACCCGGCGAGCCGCGGCCGGTATCGCTTCGTCGGCCAGGGTCTGCGTCTGGAGTACCGCTGGTCGTGACCGCCGGCATCTACACGGGTATCCCTGAACTTCGTTGTGGCGTAGAGTTACTGAGCGGCTTCGGTTCGTGTGACCGAACGCTTCTTAACCACGCCGCCCTGCAGTAGCGGAGCCCGACATCGGCCGATGATGTCGAAGGGCTGAGACCCCGCCAGCGGCAGCGCTCACGGCTCTCCCACGCGCTCACGCATGAGCCGGTCGTTCTTGCTGTCCTTCCCGCCGCAGGCTGCCTGCCGGTCATTGACCAGGCCGTGTTGGAAGCCGCACTGGTGTGCCCTCCTGCCGAGGAGTGTCCGATGGATGTGTTCCGCCCCGGCCTCGAGCCGTTGTCGTCGAAACGGTGGCTTGCCCGCCGTTTCCCGTACCGTGAGGAGCTGATCGCCGACCTACGCCACCGCATCCGCCGCGCTCCTGCGCCGATCACCGTGTGGCCGCCGAATCCGCGACACTTCGGCCACGCTATCGAGAAGACCTTCGCACTCGACCTGTGCGACACCCCGCCGTACCCACACCTGTTCGCCAGCCTGCCCAAGACCGAGCGCCAGACCCTCCTCACCACCGCCGGATACCGGCCCGACCGCCGGAGAGGCGACGCGGCGTGGCGCAGGACCAACTCTGAAGTGCCAGGTGCCCGGCTGCTCACGGTGGGCAGCGTGCTCACCATCCTCGAACAAGCCCTGCGACAGCTTCCGATCAGCACGCCGGACGGGGTCCATGCCGCGCTGCAAGGTCCGCTGCGGCATCGCCGGACCATCGCCATCTGCGCGACCGCGACCCGTGCCGCCCGACCAGCATTTGCCGCCTTCTGGGCCAGCTACCTCAGCGGATTCCGTGCTGCGCTACGTAGCTACGGCCCCCTAACCGCCGGTCCCGCTCTACTCGATGGGCTGAGGGTCGCCGACCTACTCGCCGGCGCCACGATCGTGGAAGTCAAGACCGGCCACCTCACCGAGACCCACCAGTTCGAGGGTCTCATCGACCAGGTCCTTACCTACACACTGCTCGCCGCTGTGAGCGGTTACCAGGTCTCCGCGGTTGCGGCGTACCTGGCCCGCTACCACGTACTTGCCCGCTACCCGATTGATGCACTCACCACCGAGTTGGCCGGCGGACCTGTCGACACCACCGAAGCCGGCAACCACCTCGCCACCCTCATCCGGGCCGAGTATCCATAAGCCGCCGCAGCGCTATACGAGACGGCTGCGCAACGGTCCCACTCGGGGCGGTGAGGCGGAAGCCCGCAGGATCGTGCCGGCCCCAAACCTGATGCCGAGGCAGGGCTCGGGCTTCTTCCGTTTGGGGTTCTCGGGCCAGGCCTTTGGGCTCGGTGAACAGCTTGAGCTTCCCCCGCTTTGATGGAGGGGTGTTTACCTGCTGCCGGCCGGTGCAGGGGTGACGCTATCTGGCTCGGTCAGGTTGGTCTGTTGGTGGTGCCAGGTGGTCTCGTACTCGTCGGGGCTGAGGTCGCCCAGTTCTTTCTGGATGCGGCGGGTGTTATACCAGCCGTCGATGTAGGCGAAGATCGCGTTCTCGGCCTCGTCGCGGGTCCGCCAGCTTGTGCGGTAGACGAGTTCGATTTTCAGCGTTGACCAGAAGTTCTCCATCAGCGCGTTGTCGTAGGAGTCGCCGACGGAGCCCATCGAGGGCAGGATTCCGTTGTCCTGTAAGCGTTGCGTGAAGCGGAAAGACGTGTAGTTGGACCCGCGATCTGAGTGGTGGATCAGTTGCCCATCGCGGACATCGCGCGACCAGATGCCATATTCGAGGGCGGCGAGGATCAGGTCGGTGTCGCAGCGGTCAGACGTCTTCCACCCCACGATCCGGCGGGAGAACACGTCGCGGACCGCGGCGAGCCAGAACACGCCCTGACCGCAGGGGACGCGGGTGGCGTCGGCGACCCAGAGCCGGTTCGGCCCCGTCGCGGTGAACTGCCGGTTGACCAGGTCCGGTGCCGGCGTCGCCCGTAGGTCCTGTCGGGTGGAGCCGCCGCGCCAGCCTCGACGCAGGAACGCGCCCTGCCAACCCTGGGCGGCCATCAGCCGCTCGACGCGCTTGCGGCCGACGTGGATGCCATCACGGCGTAGCTGCCGGTGGACCCGGTCCACGCCATAGGTATGCCCGGACGTCGTCCAGATCTCGTAGATGTTCGACAGCAGGCCCAGGTCGACCACGTCGCGGTCGCAGGGCTGCTCGGCCTGCTTAACCCACGCGTAGTACGTCGAGGCGCCGATGTTCAGGACCCGTAGCAGGAGCGCGACCGCGAACTGGTCACGATGTTCATGGATGAACCTCATGACCGTCGCCGGGTCGGGTCGAGCTCCGCCGCGAAATACGCACTCGCGGCCTTCAAAATCTCATTCGCCCGGCGCAGCTCCGCGTTCTCCTTCAGCAGCCGGCGGTTCTCGGCCAGCATGTCGCTGCTGGGCCGATCGTCGCGCTCGCCCGCGTCGGCCTCGGCCTGCCGGATCCAGTTCCGCAACGCCTCGTGATGCACACCCAACTGCTCAGCCAGACGCCGGATCACGGGCTTCGGGTCCGACTCGCGGTACAAACGCACAGCGCGCTGACGCAGCTCATCGGGGTACTTCTTCGGTGCCGCCACAGAAACTTCCTCCCCATGGCCATCAGACCATGATTACGAAGCTCCATGAAAACGGGGGTAGCTCAGCTGGGCTGCCTCCAGCACTGCAGGCGCCGGTTGGTGCGGACGAAGGCCCTCTTCAGGCCAGACTGCGGGTCGATGCCTGGCAGGTTGGAAGAAGGCGACGTCCTGCAGTCCGACAATGGCGCCCAGACGGTCGTGCTCCTGCCGAGAACATCCCTTGCGAGGCGGTTGGTGTGCAACTGGAGCGTGGCGTCGCCGGTCTCCTTCTTGTCCGGGTCGGGTCGGACACCGGCCCCGACCTCGGCGCCGTTGCGCAGGCGGACGATGATGTTGAGGTCGTCGTGAAAGCGGACCACGCTGTCGTCGGCCAGGTCGGACTCGCGTGCGAGGCCGAAGTAGTGCTCCAGGGTCGCCAGGTGATTCGTAACGAGCCGGAGCACTCGGACCAGTGGTGGGCCTATGCGATGTTCGGCGGGGACAGCCTTGCTGATCCGGTGCATCACCGCAATGATGGTGGCGCTGGCCGGATGAAGCCTCTGCCCCGCAGGCTCCTTACGACCGAACCGCGACGGCCCTGCCACCTGTCTTGGCTCTAAGCTTGGTCGGCAAGTGGGGAAATCGCGAAGGTCGCGATACTCAAGATCATTTTTGGTCATGTCGCACAGGGAAGTCAGTCGTTGACGCTAGGGTCAGGTCAGCGTCTGCGGCGGCTTCATGCACGGCAGCTGGGGGAGGTGCGGCGTACGTGGCGACAGCTGATCAAGTCAAGGCCCTGGTCAGAAGTCATGGCGAGGGTGACGATGCCCGCTTCTACTCGGTAGCCCTGCAGGTAGCCGCGAAGGCCGCTCGAAGCGGTCAAGCGCACTTCGCCCAAGAGCTGCGAGATCTAGTCGATGGACTCCGAGCAACTTCTGAGAGGGCAGACAGGCCAGTTAGCCGCCCGGTTCCTGTCGCTCGACCACGAGGTGAGCTAGCTGACCTCCTGAGCGTCGCCTACCCGACCACGCGTTTGGCAGACCTCGCGCTGGAGCCGGAAGTTCGGCAACGGTTGGAGCGTGTCTTGCTTGAGCAGCGACAGCAAGACAGACTCCGAGAACACGGCTTCGACCCTCTGCGTCGCCTCCTACTAGTCGGCCCGCCCGGGACCGGAAAGACGATGACGGCGCGCAGCCTCGCCGGCGAGCTTCGACTACCACTCTTCACCATCCGCCTGGACGCCCTGATCACCAAGATGATGGGCGAGACGGCCGCAAAGCTGCGGCTTGTGTTCGATGCGCTAGCGGAGACCCGGGGAATCTACCTGTTCGATGAGGTCGACGCTCTTGGGGGAGAGCGCTCCAGGACCAACGATGTCGGTGAGATCAGACGCGTGTTGAACTCCTTCTTGCAGTTCTTAGACCAGCAGGACTCGGACAGCCTCTTGGTGGCCGCGTCGAACCACCCTCAACTGCTCGACCGCGCGCTGTTCCGGAGGTTCGACCTCGTTGTCGGGTATCCGCTACCCACGCCCGAGGTCAGCAGGGCTGTTATCCGCAATCGGTTGGCTACTATGGGGCCCAAAAAGTGGGCGTGGAGTGCTATCGACGAGGCCGCAGCAGGCCTGAGTCACGCCGAGATCACAGTCGCCTGCGAACTAGCCGCCAAGGAGGCCATCCTGTCTGGTCAGCAGCACGTCACTCCTGCCATCCTGGCGGCAGCCCTGCGAGATCGGCAGAACATGGCCCACGAGAAGCAGTAAAGATGGCCCCTCGAAACCGCCCCCATCTCCTCCTCACGCGAGCCGCCACTGCCGAGCCATACCGCCGCCCCGGAAGCGGGGGCGACAACGGCACCGTGGCGGCACCCTCGGATCGTCAGGCTCACGCGCAACGGCTCTCCGAGCAACTGAGAGAAGTCGACATAGCCGCACAGGCTAGGCGTGCGGAACGAGAGGCGACCGTCGAAGGAGCAATCGACGGCCTGTATCTAGTGTTCGAGAGCTTTCCTGGCGTCGGCCTAGCACTCCAATCGCTGGAATCGCAGCGCAGGGGTCTCCAACCAGAACTGGTCTCGGTCCATGAAGTCGAAACGCCAACAGGACCGGTGGAGCAGGCGACCGTCTTCGTCCCAGACGGCAAACTTGGTCACTTCTTCTCCAAGCTCGAGGGCTACGCTGAGACCACTAATGACGCCAAGCCGAAGAACGCCAACCTCGTCGACCGGATCGCAGCGGTTAGGCTAGCTTCAGTCGAGGCGCTATGGACCGATCCGCCAGAGCAATTTCCAGAGCCGGATGCCCGCGTCTGGTGGGAAGTGTGGCTGCGTCGCCGCGACGGCAACGAGATCGGCCGTCTTCAGCAGTTCGCCGAGCGGGCGGGAGTCCGGATGGGTCCGCGTACCCTG
This sequence comes from Micromonospora sp. WMMD710, assembly GCF_029626045.1. Lineage (NCBI taxonomy): Bacteria > Bacillati > Actinomycetota > Actinomycetes > Micromonosporales > Micromonosporaceae > Micromonospora > Micromonospora sp. WMMD710. The sequence continues at coordinate 4,495,135 of NZ_JARUBD010000001.1, forward strand.
GGCTTCTCGGACCGAACGGTCGTCTTGGTCGAAGCGACCGCCCGGGATCTGGCAACCGCCCTAGACGTGCTCGATGACCTCGCTGAGCTACGTCAACCTCATGAACTCGCGCAACAAATTGCCTCTGAGCCCGCCAGCGAACAGCGTGAGTGGGTAGACCAACTCGTCGACCGAACAAGCGCCGCTTCAGCCGAAGCCCCCACCGTATGCATCCTCGATACCGGTGTTCACAAAAACCATGCGCTCTTGGAACACTCACTCGACCTAACCGACTGCCACTCTTGCGATCCGAATTGGCGGCTTGACGACCACGGTGGCCATGGTACAGAGATGGCCGGCCTCGCTCTCTATGGCGATCTTGGCAAGGTCATACGATCAGCGGGACCAGTAAAGCTTCGGCACCGCCTAGAGTCTGTCAAGCTGGTACCGCCGCCTCCTCAGGCGCATCCACCCGAGCTGCATGGTGCAGTTACCGCCACAGCGGCGAGCCTTGTGGAGGTTCAAGCGCCTGCGCGTCGCCGGGTATTCTCGATGGCTGTTACGGCAAAAGGAGGACCGGTCCAAGAGGACGGCAGCCGCCGTCGCGTGACGGGCGAACCGACGTCGTGGTCTGCAGCTGTCGATGCGCTCGCGGCCGGAAGAAGCATCGACGTCACCGACAACGGCTTGGTCTATCTTGACCAGGCCGAGGAGGCAGCTCGTCGCCTCTTCCTCATTAGCGCCGGGAACGTGGAGCGCACCAAGTTCCAGCAGGACTACCTGACCCGAAACGATGTCGAGCCGGTCGAGGACCCCGGACAAGCGTGGAACGCGTTGACCGTGGGGGCCTACACAAGCCTGGATAATCTCGCATCCGCAGGGCAAATGTGGGACGGCTGGATACCGCTTGCCCCCCGCGGTGAGCTATCACCACACAGCCGAACTTCCGTCCCGTTCAGCCGTAGGTGGCCGGTCAAGCCCGACATCGTGCTCGAAGGCGGCAACGTCGCCTGCTCGCCCGCGGGAACGAGCTATGACACTCCAGAGGCCCTGCAGGTGCTGACCACCCGACACCCGGGCGTCGATGCACGCCTCCTCACAACCACCTGCGCAACCAGCGCCGCCACAGCCCAGGCTGCTCACCTAGCCGCATCGATCCTTGCTGACTACCCGACACTTTGGCCTGAGACGGTTCGTGCCCTGATCGTCCATTCTGCGGAGTGGACGACTGCCATGCAGCAGCGCGTCGACCGAGCCCGCAGGGTAGGCAAGGCCGCGGTCCATCAGCTCCACAGACGATACGGAATGGGCCTACCCAGCCTAGATCGTGCGACCCGCAGCGCAAGCGACGCACTCACCCTTATCGTTCAGGACACAATCCACCCTTACCGCGACGGAACCATGAGGGAGATGCACCTTCACGACCTGCCATGGCCCACTGACGTCCTGACAGGACTCGGAGCCGCGCAGGTCAGGATGCGCGTGACATTGTCGTACTTCATCGAGCCCAACCCCGGACGCCGCGGTTGGCAACGGAGATACAGCTACGCATCCCACGGCCTTCGCTTCGACATCCGGCGGCCTACAGAGTCCACTGAACTCTTCCGCAAGCGCATTAATCAACGCGCGCTAGCCGAAGAGGAGCGCCGACCGAGTAGCACCAATGACGCCAAGCAGTGGATCTTCGGGAGTAATCAACGAACCGCAGGCTCCCTCCATACCGATATCTGGGAAGGATAAGCGGCGGATCTCGCCGGGTGCGGCGCCATAGCCATCTTCCCCGTGACTGGATGGTGGAAGGAGAACCCCAAGCGTGACGGCAGCGACTCCGGCGCACGCTACGCTCTCGCCGTATCCATCGAGACCCCGGAACAAGACGTCGACATTTGGACACCCGTCGCCCAGCAGGTCGGCGTTCCCGTCGCAATCCAAGTCTGATCGGACTCATTCCTGCCTGCGCGTCCCCCGCAAGAGCCCGCGGGCTTGACCAAGCCCGCAGCAGGAGCGCGGCCAATCGCACGCACCGCCTCGATTGCTGACCTCCTGCGAGCGAGCCCCGCCACACCACAGGACGAGTACGACCAACTCCGTGCCGCCCTGCACAACAACCGCCCAGAGCGGCCTCGCCCTGCAGAACCGGACCGGCCACCCCGACTTCGCCCAATATCTCACCGGACGAGCCCTCCGGGTCGGTCACCACCACCCGGCACGCGCAGCCAAACCCGTCACGCTGCTGGCCCCGGCTCTCTCGGCACCGTAGACTGACGCGGCGCAGCAACTTCGCCGGATTCCGGCATGAACGCGTCGGACCGACCAAAGTACGGCCTGAGCAGGACTTACGTCAGCTCTGCTGATCTTCAGCAAGCGACCACAGCAACGCGCGTGTGCGACCCACTGAAGTGAATACAAAATAGGAACCCGCAGGTCATCAGCATATGGGTTCAGATAGAGCGTCGTCTTAGGAAACCGATGCTCTATCCCCTGAGCTACGGGGGCGCGAGTGGCCAGTCTAGCGACCTGCGGGTCGACCCGCGTGGGCAGGGAGTGACCCCCGTTGACCTGCGTTGACCCGGCGGGCCGGCCCAACCGACGACCACACGCGGATCACACCGGACGGGTCTGCGACCATGATCATTGGCCCCGGTTGACCTGAAGTGGCACGGATTGACCCGGGGTGACCTCCGCTGGAGACCACACGGCGACCACATCAGCAAGATCAATAAGGGCTTACCGGCAGCATTCACCTCGCCCTCGCCTGACCACTCCCTCGTTGTGACCTCGCCACCCACGACGCCTTCGCAACAAGGGCGCTCATCCCCGCGGCCGAGGTGTCCGGCACCGGCTTCAGCACTCGGTCGCCCGCTGCAAGACGTTCTCTGGCACTGGCGTCGTGCGGCACTCGGCGGACGTATCGCCTCTCAGCCGGCTTCGGGAAAGGGGCCGATCTGCTCTTCGCTAATTTGAGCCAGTTCCGCGATCATGCGCTCAAGTCCCCAGTGAGGGTCGAGGATGGGCCGCCTCCCCCACGCATCGTGGATCTGCCTGAGTTCCTCACGAAGGTGCTCGTGGTCGTCGGCGGGCGCGAAGATCGCCACAATCCTGCTCGGGAAGCTGAGGTTGAAATCGCCAACGTGCCGCCACTCCCGTTCCCACCAGAACTCTTTGCGGCGGTACGTCGTCGGCCCCATCTGCTCGAAGAACGGGGTGACCTTGAAGATCGGCTCCTCGCTGAGTGCCTCGGGGTCAACCTTTCCATCGGTAGTGGCACGGCGTACGGCATCTTTGATCATGGCGTTTACTGAGGTAATCGGCCACGGACGGCCGGGTGTGATGTCCGAGTACCAGACCGGATTACACCCGCCCTTGCGGGCAGTGGTCTTCGTAAGGGCCAACCCGTAGGGCTGGAAACGCACGGAACGTCCATCGATGTGCTCCAACATCATCCATGCGTGTTCGAGTGGCGTTTCGGTGAAGCAGACCGCCTTCTGGGTTGCCCCGACGGCAAGGTACGGCTCCTGCGGGGCAGCAGGACCGAATGCGGTGCGAGCCTCGATAACACCGCTCCCCACCATGGCTAGGAGGTTCTGGCGCGCGGTTGCGTCGGGGCGGTCACGGGTTAGGTGTATCAGGAAAGTCGACAGGTCGGTTCGCCGGTGCAGCAGTTCCTCGATCAGAGCCACGACTCCACATTGCTACACCAGCCATCCGCCCTAGAACGGACCCCCACGGGATGGCACGCACGCCCAGCTCACCAGGGTTCGATCCAACATCACCTGCCGCGGGAGATCGCCACACCGGGCCTCCGACCGCGCACAGCCCGCAACAACGGCTGCTACGCCCACTCCGACCGCCGACGCGGAAACTCCCCGCCTATCCGGTTTCAGGCTCACGTGTCGAGGGTCCCCCTGAACTATGGCCGCATCTCCTGTCGGCCTCAGACAGGCCGCAGAGACGACCAGTGTGGCGCGACGGCGACCACAGGCGGGCGAGCGGTGAGAGCGACACACCAACGACACGCTCTCGGGAAAACACAGGAACTTGCTGGAAGAGTCCGGGGACTATAGTCTCCCGGAGTGGCCGAGCCAATGGACCTTCTTGAGCAGCGAATCGGCGCCCTCCGCGCCGAGGTGCGGCGGACCGTGATGGCCGGCGACCGCGCGCGAGCGAAGCGACTACGCGCGGAGCTGCGCGCGGTCGAAGCAGAATGGGACGTGGCCATCCTTGCCATTACCGGGCACGACCCGGGCGAGGATCTGGAAGCGAAGGCTCCAACAGCGTCGTTGCTTCCAGTACGCGAGCAGGTGCACCAGGTGCTGACATTCCTGACCGTGCCTGCGGCACCGAAGATGATCGTGGCGCTCCACGCGGCACTGTTCGCTGGGGCGCTCACCGGGACGCAGCTGACGAGCCTGCGTCGCGACGAAGCCAATTCATTCAAGGCTGCACCTTATGGCCGGCCCTACTACCTGTGCGCCGTCCTGACGGCTGATCATCTGTCGCCGGCACGCGGTCTGCTAGCGGTCTCCACCTGGCCGCTGGCCGAGAGGATTGCTGGCCCGCTGAGCCAGAGAGTTCACTTCCTTACCGCCGCCGTCCGTCTGGCGGAGCACCTGAGCCAGTCCGACTTGGCGACACTCCCAGCACAACGCCTGCTGTGGGAGTTCGCGTCCAACATCCCTGGCGGCGCCAGGTCCTTCGGAACGATGAAGCCGAACATTGTCCAACGTGCAGCGTTGGCGGAGCTTCAGGTACACCACGATGCCGATCTGTCGCACCGCGAAGCGGCTGCCCGGCGAGCACTCAATCAGCTTGACGATTCTCAGCAGATGTTCGGCGTCGCCTTGAAGCTGGCAACCGCGACCACCAAGGGCCAGTAGGTCTGCCGAATTCGCAACTCCACGCGAAGGAAGAGCACGTGAACGAACTTACGGCGCGTCTCGACGCGCTGCGGGGGTCAGGTAAACGCAAGGGCTTGGATGCCAGGGCAATCGCCGCCCTGACCGGCAATCCGGCCTGCCATCGCCGCGCGCTGCTCGACGCGGCTGGAATCAACAAAAGTGATCTTGCGGCAGCGATCGACTTTCCTATGCCGGCCGACCAGTCCCAGTTCGCGATCACTCGAGGAAACTCGTTCGAAGCCCAGGTCAAAGCCAACGGGTGCGCTCAGCTGCTGACGCTACTCCGAGCGGTCCTCGGATTCACCCTCCCTGAGGTGTCCTACGACGATCTCAAGAGTGTGGGAGGGAACGACAGCTTCTCCGTCCGCCACCGACACACCGCACAAGTGCTGATTCGGGCAGCTGCTTTAAGCGACGAAGCGGGAACCTTCTTCGACGGACCGGTACTGGAGCTTGATGTTGCCGGATACAAGGTGCACCTCGAACCTGATCTGGTTGCCTTCCGTGCTAACGGAAAGTTTCACGTGGTGGAAATCAAGTCCTTCGCGATAATCGACGGGCAGGCCGCAGACAGCAGTGTGGCGGCTGCCGAGGTGCAGGCCGCGGTCTACGTGCACGCCATGCGGGAACTGCTGCGCTCACGCGGCCTCGACGAAGGAATGGTCTCCAGCCATGCGGTCCTTGTCTGCCCTAAGGACTTCACCAACCGGCCGGTGGCCGTCAAGATCGACGTAACGAATCAGGTGGCAGCCGTGCGACGGCAGCTCACCCGGATGCGGCGTCTCGACAGCATCGTCGCTGACGTTTCTCGTGGAGCGACGCTCGACCGGTGGCGCGACCAGGACCAACTCGACCTCAGACCGGCGGCCGAACTCATACGGGCTCTGCGCGAGGTCCAGGCTCACTACGTGCCTCAGTGTTTCAGGGTGTGCGAGCTGGCGAAGTTTTGCCGCAACGATGAACGGGGCTCGACTGCCGCGCTGGGCCGGCAGGTGCGCGGAGAGCTGGGCGGCCTGGAATCGGTGGCCGAGGCGGTCGGGCTGGCCATGGGAGTTCGGCGCCCGGCCGCAGACCAGGTCGAGCAGGCGCAGATGCTCCAACTGGCAAACAGCTACCGCGCGGCGGCTCTCGGGGGTGCAGCATGACTGTGCTGACTTCCCTAGGGCGGGCCTTGGCCGTGGACCGAGGCCGTGCACAGCGACTCACCACGGTACGACACGTGCATATCGGCCGGCACCCGCTCGTCTTCATCCCGCTAGCGATGGCAGGTGAGGCCCATGCGCCTGTAGCCGCCATGATCGGTACGGACCAGAAGGATCCGCATTTGCTCGTCGTGGCGCAGCCCCGCAACCGCGATCAGCGGTTCGAGTTTGCCCACAAGCTCGCTCGGATCTTTATGAAGGAGATCCTGCAGGATGCCGAGCGGCGGATACCGAAACGTGGCGCGGGCAAGGGCGTGATGCAGTGCTCTGATGCGCCGCAAATCTGGGTGCCGAACCGGGCCGGCGCCGAGTTCGTGCGGATGCTCGGGAGGTCGACGCGCTTCCGCAAGACCACCGGGCCATGGAAGGTGCCGGCCAACGTGCCCAGGATGGGGAAGTGGTTGACGTTCTACGCCGACCGCACCCTGTACGCGGGGTCCAGTCTGCTGGTGCCAGCGACGGCAGCGCTGTCGCAGCATTGGGCAACCGGGCAGAGCGCCGAGGAGGACGAGCATCTAGGCACGCTCCTGGCGTGGATCGAACCCGGAGACGGGCTGACCGGGGTGGAAGCTGCTGATCGGATGGAGGACCCGGTCGAACATCCGCCCGCTGGCCCGTCCACCGACCCGAGCTTCGACAACACTGTCCTAGCGCCGTTAATCCAGCGCTATCACGAGACCGTCCACAACTCCCCCGCCCGTGACCACGTTCAGTCGCAGATCGAATCCGAACTACACACGCAGCTCATTGATACCTGGCACCAAGTCTGGCGGGCTATCGACCTGCTCGAAGGCTTAGATCCCGGCGACCACGTCGACCAGCGGTGGCAAGACGACTTGGCGGCCCTTACTCGGACCGCCGATTGGATCGCGACGAGCCCCGGTGCGCAGCGCAAGCGTGACCTGGCTGTGGAGGCTGCGCGCCGCCTACACGAGTTTGAGCGCCATCACGCCAGGTATGAGGCCCAGCGAGCTTTCGACGACCCGCTCGTCATGGCAGAGGCCCGGATGCTCGGCGAGGCGTTCGTCGGCATCGTGACTGCGGCACGGCCCAACCTGCGCGTCGGCGCGAGGAAGCTTCCTCGCATCATCGTTGAAACAACCGACCCGGTACGCCTGACCAGCGACGAGACTGGCCTTTGCAGCCCAGCACGGCCACGCCAAAGGGCCGAAATCAAGGACATCGTTGAGGTCGATGGCGGCCTACAGATCGAACTCGAACTGTCTGAGGGAATGGGCAACCGACGTGAACCCGCCCCGGGCACCGTTCCGAGCATAGGGGAGGAAATCTGCTACAGCTTGTTCAGCGACAACTTCCGACGGACACCCGCGCTACCCCGGATCGAGGAAACACCGTGGACGCACGGCGGCCCCCCTACGCCCTATATCCCCACTGAGGAAGACGCGGAGGAGGAGTGGGAATGAGCGACCTTGTTCCCGACCCCGTCACACAGGCTGTCGACGCCCTGCTGCATGGGTCGCAACCGGGCGTCGTCCTCGACTCTCCGCCGGGGGCGGGTAAGTCCCGGGCTGTGATCCATACCGCGTTGCACTTGGCGGCTGCCGGCGAGCCGGTGCGCGTCGTAGCGCAAACCAACTCGCAGGTTGATGACCTTGTTGACAAGATCGCGCGTCGAGCACCGGACCTACAAGTCGGACGATACACAAGCCTCAAGTACGAGCCGCACGACTCCCTTAGGCGACCGAACGTGATCATCGGCCGGAAAATTGGCGACCTGTCTCAGGTACCCGTCGTGGTGGGGACCGCCGCGAAGTGGCTCGACCCCGCAATCACCGACCAAACCCGCTGGGGGGTCATCGATGAGGCGTACCAGATGCGTTCTGACACCCTATTAGGGCTCGCTCCCATGTTTGATCGTGCCATGTTCGTCGGAGATCCCGGCCAACTGGACCCCTTCTCGGTCGTCAACGTTGAGCGGTGGACCGGGCTTCCGTGGAACCCCCTACAGAGCGCCGTTGCAGCCATGATCGCCAACAATCCCGCCATACCAGTGTTTCAACTACGCCACTCGTGGAGGCTCCCTCCGTCGGCGTCCGCACCGGTCTCGGCAGCGTTCTATCCGTTCGCGCCCTTCACGTCTGCTCCTGGGCAGGGGACGCGCCGGATGTGGTTTGCCACCAACGGCTTCGGCACCACCCTGGACCGGGCGCTGGACACCGCAGCGGGCACTGGCTGGGCCTATTACGAACTCCCGGCACGCCACACGTTGCGCACCGATGCGGAGGCAGTTGGAGCGGTCGCCGCCATGGCCGTCCGAGTGTTACAGCGTGGAGCCATGGTCGAGTCGTTGGATCAGCCTGCTGGCGCTCACGTCCGTCCTGACCGAGTCGCCGTGGGCGCGGTGCACCGCGACCAGGTGGCGGCAATCCGAAAGGAACTGGACCGTGTTGGCGGGTCGAAGATCCGCGTGGTTGACACCGCTAACCGTCTGCAAGGTGCGGAGTTCGACGTCGTGGTCGTCCTACATCCACTATCGGGACGCCGCGACGCCAGCGCTTTCCACCTCGAGTCTGGACGTCTGTGTGTCTTGACGTCTCGACACCGGCACGCCTGCATCGTCGTCGGGCGGGCCGGTATCGCTGAAATGTTGGACGCCCACCCCACCGTCGACCCTGTTCCGCTGTACACCGAGCCCAGGTTTCCGAACGGGTGGGAAGCGAATCAGTCCATGCTTGAGCACCTGAGCCACCACCTCGTCCGCGCCAGTTAGTAAGTGCCGGTCAGGCATCTGCACCACCCCGCCCTCCAAAGACTCGGCGGTCGGCCACGCCACCTGCTGCCAGTCCCTGTAAGAGGCGTCACACGATCGAGAGTCGGCGCGCAGCGTCGACCGACCTCAAAGAGGAAACGATGAAGATCGTCCACACCTCCGACTGGCATCTCGGGCGAACTGTCTGGGGCGTTAGTCGAGCACCTGACCATCAGGCGGTTCTCGCCGAAGTCATTAGGATCGCTTCCGAGCAACAACCCGACCTGATCATCCATAGCGGCGACCTTTTCGATCAGCAACGTCCTCCCGTGCATGCCCTCAGGCTTGCCACCGATGCGCTGCAGGATCTCGCTGCGATTGCGCCCGTTGTCGTCATCTGCGGCAACCATGATTCCGCTGCGCTTCTGCACTGGCTGCACGGACTCATGCGACACGGCGACCGTATACACTTCGTAGCAGACCCTGACGCCATGCGCGGTGGCACCGTCCTACGGTTTCCGGTAGGCACCGGCAGATTGCACGTCGCCGCTCTACCGTTCATCACCGCCAACCGCGTCGTCAGCGCACTGGACGACCCAGACGGACGTCGCGACAGCTACGCGAAGTTCCTCGCGCACCTGCAGCACCTACTGCTGCAAGAACTGCGTCAGGATTTTGACCAATCCACGGATGTCACCATTTTCGCGACCCACCAGTACGTCAGTGGCAGCATTCCATCCCGAACTGAGAATCCCACTCACACCAGCGACTTCTACGTGACGGATCCAGAACAAATTCCACAGGTCAACTACGCTGCATTCGGGCACATTCACAAGCCGCAGATTCTGCCAGGCAGCCGCGTCATCGGCGCCTACGCCGGCTCACCAATCCAACTCGACTTCGGTGAGACCGGCGAGGACAAGAGCATCGTCGTGGCACACATGGAGCCCAACGGGCCGACGCGGATTGACCGTGTGCCGCTGCGCGCTGGCCGACGGCTGATGAGACTCAGCGGCAGCCTCGACCAACTCCGGTCGCAGGCGGCGGCCATCACTGACGAGATCTGTCACATCACCGTCAACACCCAGACTCACGAGGCAGATCTGTCCCGCCAGGTCCGAGAGATTTTTCCGGACGCGGCCATCGTGGACATCGCCGAAGTGTGCGCCGATCGCACCTTTGACCTCGTCACCTCCGACACGCCCGCCGAGGGCGAACCAGACAACCCCACGATGTTCCGCACCTTCCTCGCCGAACGGGGAACCAACGACGCCCCAGCCGAACAGGTCGCTGAACTCTTCGACATCCTGCTCGACCACGTCGACGATGAGCAGCCGCCGAGGCTTCCCGCCGAAGACCTCCTCGCCAAGGACCCCGCCGCGTTCATCGTCCCCGACGACGAGGGGGAACTCGTCTCATGAAGCCGCACATGCTGACCTTCACCGGGATTCGCTCATACCCGGAGCAGCAAACCATCGACTTTACGGGAAAGAACTTCGTCGCGATCGTCGGCGACACCGGGTCGGGCAAATCGACCGTCCTCGACGCTATCTGCTACGCGCTCTACAACCGGTGCAGCTGGACCAGCGGCAGCGTCTCAGACCTCATCTCAGACAGCGGCAACGGCAGCATCAGCGTGGATTTCACGTTCATGGTCAACACCCAGGTGTGGCGCGTCGAACGCTCCACCGGCCCTCGAGGATCGGCGGTACACAAGCTCTTCGCGGAGGATCTCGACTCGATCGCCGCGACTGGCGCCAAGGAAGTCAACAAGGCGATCCGTCGCATCGTCGGGCTGAATTACGAGACATTCCTGCGAGCGGTCGTCCTCCCACAGGGCCGATTCGCTGAACTCCTGCACCTGAAGGTTGCCGATCGCACCAAGGCCCTTACATCCGTGCTCGGCCTCGACCAGCTGACTGCGGTGCGGGAGCACGCCCAGACTCTGCACACCCAGCTCGCGACCCGCCTGGCGGACTACGAGAAGCGCCGCGCCGCCTTCCTTCCCGACCCCGCCAAGACCCTCGCCGAGTCATCGGAGCGCCAACTCGCCGCACAGAAGCGCCTCAACGGGTTGGAGGCGGCGCGGAAGAGGATCTCGGAGGCAGCGGCATCCTCGGCCAAGGCTGGCAAGCGACGCGACACATACGAGCAAATGCGGACACGCCTGCTCAGTGCTGTGCCCAAAGGGGTTGAACCGCGTTACCAAGGACTCCACACGGCCGACATCGACATCGCCACACGCCGCCAGGTACTTAATGGACGACTTGCTGAAGCCGACCGAAAGCAGCGGGAACTACGCGACCAACTCCAACAGGCGAACCAGGAAGGCACAGGGCTTGAGGCCGCCACCTCGGCCGTCACCACTCTGGGGCTGCTCGCCGAGCAGGTGCCCCGAATCGACGCGCAAGAGGTGCGGCTAGCGAAGGTGGAAGATGAGATCCAGGTCTCTCAGATTGCCATCGACAACAAAAAGGCCATCCTGGAGGAACTGCGTGAGGCCCTCGGGCCGGCGAGTCAGGCTGCGTTCGAAGCGTCATCGCGCCTCACGGGTGCAAAGGAGCGCCACGCAGCCGCCGGCAAGGTCCTCTCGGAGTTTCGGCAGGCCAGCCAGACCCGGCGAGAGGCTGACGCGCGTCACGTCGCCGCCCTAAAAGAGGTTGAAGGCACAACAGCCGCCGCAGCCATCGCTCAAAACGAGGCCGAGAAGGCTGACAGCCAGGTGTCCGCGCGGGAGGCCGATCAGGCTCTTGCCGTGAAGTCGCATGCTGCGGCCACCGCCGCAGAAAGCTGCGCCCCAGGAGATCCTTGCCCGGTATGCAGTCGTGATCTACCGGTAGGCTTCATCGCCCCCGCTAATGCGGCTCCCCGAGCAACGGAGGCTGCCGTCAAGGCGGCCCGCAAGACCGCTAAGCAGGCCAGTGCGGACGTCGCCGCTGCGGAGGAGCGCGTCAAGCAGGCGATGAAGGAGGCTCTCGCTGCCGCGGAGCAGAGAACTCGTGCCGCAGCCAATGCGAGTCGCACCCTCACTGCTACCCAGGAGATCCTCGGCAACGTCGACCTCGACGCGCTGGATGACGACCTGCTCCGTGGTCTGTTTGAGGCGGTAGAAGCCACGCAGGCGCGGCACGACGAGATGACGCGCGCTCGGACCGATGCGCGAGAGCGTTGCCAGACGGTGGAAGATCAGCTACCTCTCATGGAACAGGCTCACGGGCAACGAGCGGCGAAGTATGACGAGGACGTAGCCGTACACGAGGACGCTTTGGTCGCCCTCGGCCAGGCACGCCGCACGATCGTTCGGGCGTATCGACCCAACAGCGACCTCGCGTTACCAGACATTAAGCAGTGCCAGCTGGCTGCCGAACGGCGTCAGCAGGAACTCAAGCGCCTGTCCGACGACCTCACCGCCGTTGATGGGCAGCACGCCGACCTCAAGGTCGCGGCCGACAGCTTGGAAGCGGAGAAACGGCTCGAGGTCGAATACCCGGCTGCCGCACTTCGCCGCGAACTCGACACCCTGCTCGACCGCGCCCAGGAAGCAGCGAGGCTCTTGGCCATCGAGCCCTATCCGGACGGTCCGATCGACGCAGCATTGAGCGCCGAGGCCTCTTGGGGTAGCGGTCTAGAACGCCACGCCATCCACCTCGCGGAGCGATGCGGCGATACTGCGAGCGAGGCTGTGCGTGCCATCACCGCCGCCCGACAGACCGCAGACGACGTACGCCGCAGCTCTCAAGTTGACGACGACGATCACCTTGAGAGCATGATCAGGCAGGCAAGCAACGTTCACTACAGCGCATCGCAAGCCGTAGTGAAAGCTAAGGCGCACCTACCTCTGGTCGAGGAACTGGAACGGCGTATCAACGGGGCCACCCCAACCGTCAAGGCTCTCGGCGAACTCGTGGCGCTCTTGGCACCGAGCAAGTTCATCTCGAATGCTGTGCAGCAGCGCCAACGCGCCCTGCTCGGTACCGCAAGTAACATCTTTCACACCATCTCAGGTGGGAAATTCGGCTTCGCACCGAACTTCCGCATCATCGATACGGACGCCGGTCAGCCCCGACCCGTCGAGACGCTTTCCGGCGGAGAGACCTTTCAGGCCAGCCTCGCTCTGGCGCTCGCCGTCGTGGAGCTTGCCAGCCGCGCTACCGGCCGTCTCGATTCCCTGTTCCTGGATGAAGGGTTCGGCTCACTGGACGCCGGCGTGCTACGCGACGCGCTGCACGCCCTCACCGCGCACAGCACCGAGGGCCGACTCGTCACCGTGATCAGCCACATGCGCGCCATCACTGAGATTGCAGACCATGTCCTGGTCGTCGAGAAGACGTTCACTGGCAGCCGTGCGCGCTGGGCCAGCCCGGAGGAACGCGATCGAATCATCAACGACGATCTTAGTCGTGGCATGTTGACATGACGACGCACGGCCGATGCCTGGCGAATTGCGTCTCGCGACCATGGTCACACCTGTCGACGTTCGGCCCACTCGCGGGCGCGCCGTGGCCGCACGTTAGGTCCCCCTGCCAGGAGCTGTAGCTTGACCTCAATCAATCGTTAGAACCCAGCCGTCGCGTTGGGGTTGTCCAGCGAGAAGATCCTGAAGGAGGTCTTCGATGAGGCTCTCCTCGTACGCGGCGGCCTTTCTCTCGCGCATCGCTGCGTGGAGGGCGGGCCTCCACGGGGTGTCCGGGAGTCGCAGAGTGTCCAGGGCGGCGTCGGTGTCGTCAGAAAGACTGGCGTGGTAGTCGCTTTCGCTCATCCGCCACGGCGTTGCCCCTGGTATGCCGGCCAGGAGGGCGTTTGTATGGTTCAAGCCGGCTTCGTCGAAGTCAGCGCGGACGGCGATGTTCCAGCCGGTGGCGGCGAGCCGTCCTAGTGCGTTGATCTCTAGGGCGGATGGGGTGCCCACGGTGCACATGACCCGCAATGGTGGTTGGCGTTCCGGTTGCTCATCGGCGACGTCCGCGGCGGCCGTCACGACGGATGGGTTTTCGGTGACGAAGACCCAACTGTTCGGGCTGGTTGGACGGGGCCAGTCGCACCGTGCGAGCACACGCGGGGTGAGCGTTGGGGTTTCAGTAGACGGTAATTGCCAGCCCGCGGGGTAGATGCCGAGTGTGGTGAGGCCTCCGGTCAGGTCGTCGCAGTTGACGCCGAGGGCTGCCCATGCGGCTCGCCTTTTCAGGGCAGGGTCGAGGGCTCCCGCGCCGGCGAGGGTGGTCAGGATGAGACCGGGCAGAGTGCCGCTGTCGAGAGCGTGTGGGGAGCCGGTGGCCGCTTCGGCGAGGCGTCGACGGTCGACGCGTTGGTCGGGGTGCGGCAGACGGGCGATGACGGCTGCGGCCTGCCGAAGGATGGCGTCGCGAGTCTCGATTTTCTCCAGCCGTCCAACAGTTCCGCGGCGCTTCAGCAGGGGCCACAATTGGTCGATGTCGGGTCGGTGGGCAGCCGTGGCGGGTATGGCGGCGAATTCGTTAACTGCGGTCTGGTGAAGTTGATCGAGCGCCGCTTCGCGTCTGGCGGTCGCCTCGGCGCTGGCTGCCAGGACGCGCTGGACAGCGTGGGCGGCGACGAGTCCGGGGGTTAGTTCGTTGTGGCGGGCGCGTAGGCGTTGCGCGAGCGAGGCGAGGTCGACGCGGATCTGCTGCCCGGGACGTGGTGTCCTTAACCTAAGCAGACCCACGGCAGCGGCACGGTGCCCAGGCTCGGCCGGCATAGTGATCCGGGTGCTGCCGTCGGTGAGGTGCCGGTCGCCGCGCTTGTCGGCGACAGCGGCGAGGTGTTTCCAGAGCCAGGTCAGGCTTGGATGAAGCAGCGGGGTGAGGTCCGTTTGACGGCACGGCGGCGCGCACCACGGCCCTGGCTTGTGGCCAATTGGGTCGGAGAGTCCCGGGGGGTTGGGGGTTGCGGTCATGCGGGCGTCTCCGTCTGGTCGCCGGGAATGTCCTCGAGGCTTCGGATCAGCATGGGGAAGCCGATGACGGTGCCGTCGGCGGCGGCTTCGAGGTCCCAGGCGTCGATTCCATCCCAGGCGCCGGGCGCGCCGTCCCACAAATAGCTGGTGCAGATGAGGTCGAGGTCAAGTTCGGCGATGAAGCGGGCCAGACCCTCGCGACCTCGTTCGTCGACTTCGGCGGGGACCTCATCGAGGGCGACCAGTCGCAGACTGGCAGCGTCGAGCCGGTCGTAGGTTGCGGCGACGGCGGCGAGCATGGGTGCGAGGACGACGAGGCGCCGTTCGCCTCCGGACAGGCCCGTCTTGCTGGTCCAACGTTGGGGTTCGGCGCCGGGTCGAGTGATCTCGTAGGTGAGGGTCACCCAGCTGCGGATGTCGATGGCATCGGTGACGCGCCCAGCCATGGTGTCGCCGTCAGCGGCGGCGATAAGTGCCTGAAGGGCGGCACCGGCCTCAGCGCGTTGTTCAGACGTGTGGTCGGTGTGGCTGGACAGGCAGCACAACTTGTGGACTGTGTACGCGGCGGCGGGCAGGTCCTTGGACAGTGCCATGCTCACTCGAACCCCGACGCCGGAGGAAGCGGACGCTCGTTTCATTTTCTTGTTCACGTCGATGACCCAGTCGTGCATGCTCTGCCAGGCGGCACCGATCGCGTGCGGCAGGCGGCCGATGACGAACTGGTCGAGAGCTGACTCCTCGGCGGCATCGAGGGCTTGCTGGGCACGTCGTCGTAGCTGCTCGGCGCGCGTCGCTGCTGCCGGTGGGGTGTAGGCGATGTTGTCGTGGATGAGGACGAAGGTGTCCAAGCCCTTGACGGTTTCGCCGGGGTCGAGGGTCCATATGCCGGCGAGCGTCGTACGGCACTGGTCGTAGCGTTCCCGCAGCATGCGGCGGGTGGTCGGCCCGAAGGCGCTGACCGCAGCAGCGACAGTCTCGAGCAGGGCATCGATGCTGTCGCTGGCGTGCGTCGGCTCCTGGATGCGTTCAACGGTGGCCGTGTCAGCCGACACAGCGTCGGCCTTTTCTGGCTCTGCGGCAGCCCGGTTGAACAGGACCTGCCGGGCCCCGGGAACGTCGAGCAGAGTCATCAGTTCCTCGCGCAGTTGGTCGACTCGTGGGCCGGCCTCGGTCAGCTTTTTATCTGCCTCATCGATACGGGCACGGGTATCGGCGCTTCGGCGGCTAGCGTCACGCAGAGCATCTTGCAGCACATCTTGGGCTGCGGCGTTGTCTGCGAGGTCGTCCTTAGCGGTGGCGTGGTCGGTCACCGCGGTTTCGGCGTCGGCTCCGACGGCGATTCTCAAAGCCTCGTATTCGGCGCCAGCGCTGTCGGCGTTGTCGGCAGCCCTCTTGGCCTGCAGGTGAAGGGTGGGCAGCTTCACCGACTCGGTGGTGTCCGCAGCGGCCTCCGCGGCGAGGCGGCGCAGGCGTGGGCGCAGCCGGTCGTCGAGCATGGTGAATAGCTCCGTGAGCCGTCGGGCGTGCTGGTCTCCGGTGTCGGCGATCTCTTCGAGTTCGGTGATGGTGACCGGAAGGCCCCGGGCTGCGGTGCGCTGCTTCCATTCCTGCTGCAGGAGGGTTGCCGTGTCGGACTTCTCGGCCGCTGCGCTCTCGGCGGCTGAGGCGGCCTTGTCGGCGTCGGTGGCTGCGGCGGCGACAGCGGCGCGTTCGGTCTCGCGGGCGCGCGCGGTGCTGCGGGCAGGAAATCGGCCGGCCGCGTTGCGCATAGCGCGCATGGTCGCGGCATGGCCGTCCGCGAGCTGCTTGCGGTGGTCCGCTTGCTGGTCGAGGTCGCCGGCTGCGCGGTCCAGCTCGTCGGCGTGTTCCAAGGCTGCCTGGCGGCGCTGACGGGCACCGACGTGCGACGCCTGCGCAAGGTCGGTGCCGACTAGTGCGGGCCGGCCGTGGAGCGGGCCGATGCGGAATGTCCCGTCCCGCCCGACGATGAGGGTGTTGGTGTCGCCGCGCTCGGCGCTGTCGGCAAGGCCGATCCGGTTGAGGACGGCCATCACGATATCGGCGTGCGGGTGGGACGGATCGACGGTCAGCACCGAGGTCAGGTTGTGCGCGACGGTGTTGCCGGTGGCCGTGACGGTCCATGCCTCGGTCCGCACGTCTGACGCGGTGATGGTGGCCCCGAGCAATCCGCTGGCCGACAGTGCGGCCTCGATCAACGCGCGCGGTGTGCCTTCGGGGACGGAATGGTGCCAATCGACGGCCATAGCGACGGTCTGATCATCGTCGCCCGGCTCGCACCAGGCAGGCCGAGGAACCGGCAGCAGCTTCCCCGCCCGCAGTTTCGCGGCATCTTCGCGCTTCTTGGTGGCATGGCCGGCGAGTTCCCTGCCCTGGGCGCGCAGCGTCTCGCCGGCAAAGTGGTGGGCCTGTGCGGCGGCGTTTGCGACAACGTTCGTCTGCGACGCCCAACGATCCATCTCAGCGATGATTTGGGCCGGTTCGGCAACGCGGAGTTCCACGAGGTCATGGGTTTCCCACAGCTCGATGTCGTCTCCGCGTACCTGCTCAGCTTGCGAGTTGGGAAGGTCGGCAGTCAGCGCGGCCAGGTCAGCTGCGGCGAGTTGCGGGAACCGCCGGGCCCACTCGTCCGCCTCTTGTAGCAATGTTTGCGCGGCTTCTGCGGCACGGCGCCGAGCCTTGCTCGCTTCGGTGGCGGTCTTCTCGGCCTGTCCGCGCAGTTCCCGGCTTTTCAGCCCGGCGGCGTCGGCGGCGTCTTGCGCCTCCTTGGCCTCCTGATGATCAATGTGTGCGAGGCGTGCGTCGTGGGCACGCGTGCGGTGCTGCTGGGCCATCTCCTTCCATCGCGCGACCGTGTCGTCGACCGCGCCGTCGTTGACGGTGATCGTGTGGTGAGGGCCGGCATCTGCGAACCGATCGCGGACCTGATACACCGCGCGGGGCTTGGTCGTACTGGTGAACGTGTCGCGGGCGTTGTCCAGGGCGCGGCCGTCGACAGCTAAAGCTTGGGCGCGAAGGTCTTCAAGGTCCTGGTGCAGTTGCGCGACGGCGTGGTGCAGTTGCTCCGCGCGGCTGGCCGCGGACCGGGCAGCCACTTCCAATAGATCCATCTGCCCGCCGGCATGGTCCTGGCGGGCCGTCCATGTGTTCTTGAGGTCAGCGAGGCGGCCAGCGTTCTTGAACGCGGCGCTATTCCCCAGTTCGGCGACGAGCGCGGTCAGCTTGCGGTGCTCGGACTTGAGGTCCTCAAGCTGCTCTCCTGCCTCCGTTTCGGAGTCCTCAGCCTCTTTCAACACTTTTTCGAGGCGTCGCAGGTTGGCCTTGACTTGCCCGAAGGTCTTTACCGCGTCATGCAGTTGCTGGTGAGCGTTGCCGACAACGTCGACGACGTGACCGCCCCACGCTTGGGCGAACTGAGTGATCGCATCAGCGGCCGTGCTGTCGTTGCGGAAGACGGTCCGGGTGGTCTCCGACTCGGCCAGAGCATCGGCGGTAGCGGCGACGACATCATCGGACACGCTGGGCAAGGAGTCCCGCAGCGCGTCGGCTGCTTCACGGGGAGACACCGCGCCCAACAGGGTGGGATTTCGTACCGCCCGCAACCGCGTGGCAAGGTCAGCCAGTTCCGGCTCACCGGTACGCCATACGCGGTTTGCCAGGTGCGTGACGTAGTCCTCCTCGTCGTCGAAGACCTGGCCGCCGAGGCTCGTGATGTGCCGCTCGAACTCGTCCGCGGCGAGCTGCTCACGGTTGGGACCGTAGAGCGGGAAGTCCTGCAGCGGCATGCCGGCAGCCATGAAGGGCGTCACCTTGACCTGCGGTGAGCTGCCCTCGGTGTACAGCAGCTTGGCCCCGTAGGACCAGATGCCCTCCTCGGCAGGGGCGGCGAAGGTCAGCCAGAGGAAACCGCAACGGCGTTTGCCGGTCGCGCCTTCGCGCATCAGTGAGGACAGCGTTGTCGGGCGTGCCTTGCCGGCGGACAGACGCTGAGCGTTGAGGTCCAGCAGGTAAGGCCACAAGCCTTCCAGCAGGGTGGTCTTGCCGGTGCCATTGGGCCCGCGCAGCAATAGGCGGCCGGTAGCGGCGTCGAGGATCAGGTCCCCGTAGCGCCACACGTTAGAGACACCGGCGGCGATCAGCCGCCAGCGTTGTGTGAACCGGTTGGGGTCGCCTGAGGGCTCCACGAGGTTGTCGGTACCGAAGAGCGTGAGTGTGGCGTCGGGGCCCACAGAGAGAGGTCCTTCCAGGTGGAGTCGAAAGGCAAGGTCACTGGTTGAACAGGTCGATCGGCGCGGCCTGGTCGAACAGGTCGGGGGTGTCCTCGGACTGGCCGGGGCGATGCGCGGGAGCGGCCTTGGCGGGGGCCGGCGGTGGCGGCGGTTCCCATCGACCTGTGGCGGGGGAAAACCACCAGGTGCCATCGTCGTCGGCTCGGAGAAGGGCAATAGCGTCGAGCAAACCTCGTACCTTGGCTGCGAGTCCGGGTAGGTCGGCAACGTCCTCGGCGGCCCAGCCACGCCCGTCGCCGAACACGGTGGCGAATCCGGCCAGCCGGTCTAGGACGTCCTCCAGGGCAAGCCCGCGCCAACCGGGTCGGCCGGGGTCGAGCATTCCGTCAGCCGATGCCACGTCGCACAGCAACAGCGCCGCGTGCGCGACAGTCCCGCCAGCAGGGAACGGCCGGTCTCCGAGATCTTTTCGAGAGCGAAAGGCGTCCTCGGGTACGACGAAGGCCGCTCCTTCCGCCCTGCGTTCCAGGTGCAACCCGAACGCGGTGGCCAGCGGCAGGCCGTCGTCGGAGCGCACTCGCCGCGACAGCCAGTCAGCCTCGGCCGGCTCCAGGTCGCTGGTGTACACAACTGTGTCGTCGATCAGCTTGCGACGCATCCGCCGGGCCGGGTCTGCTTCGCGCTCAATCTGATCCAGCCATGCCTGCGGGTCGAGCGACGGATCACCGCTTCCGAAGTTCGCGATCACGTGCGCGAGCCGGTGGTGGTGCACGGCGAGCAGGACCGGGGCATCGTTGTTGGTCAGATATTCGTTGAGGTCACCGTCGAGACGCTCGATGACGCCGCGTTCGTGCAGCATTTTCAACGCACCGATGGTGGCGTACCGCTCGGCCTGGTCGTTGGGTGCCGGCAGGCCCGCCTCCGCTGCTGCGGCTCGGGCAGCGCTCACCAGGTGGCCGATGCCAACCTTCGGCGGCATGGCCTCGGCCGCCGCGACGAGCAGAAAGAACCAGGAGCAGGTCAGCGGTTTGGGGCCGGTCGCGGCCCAGGCCTGTCGGCGCGGTGGTGGAGACTTGCGCAGTCGGACGAAGTCCCGCTCTACGATCAATACCCAACCCAGCTTGTTGATCGGGTCGCGTACCTTCTCCTCATTGCGGCGGATCGCGCCGATGGCGTCTTCATCGCGGCTGGTGATGAGCCACGGTTGGACCATCAACCGTCGCAAGGCCGCCGCGACCTCGAAGCCGGCTTCCGGGCGATGGCGCCGCGGTTTGGCCGAACTACCGGTGCCGCTGTCCGGTCCCAGGCTGTTCACGCTGCGCCCTTCCAACGGTTGATCAGCATGGTGGGTCGAGCTTCCGGGTCAGGTCGGGTATTCGCCGGCGCGGCCGGCCGTTGGCCGGGTCGGTGGAACACCGGGACGCGGCCGGGCAGCAGCACGCGCCAGGTCGGAGCGATGACAGCTCCGGTTCCCGCGCCCAGATGGAACAGCGTGCAGGACAGGCCCTCGTGCGTCGCGGAGCGCCGGTCGCGCCGTCCCGGGTGCACCCCGGTGCGAACCGCCGCCATCAACGCGTTCAGCGCCGTCCTCGCGGCGCGTGGCGACAACATCTCGCCATGCGGCGTTGCCAGAACCTCGCGCAGCGCCTCCCGATGCTCCTGCAAACGTTGCGCTCGATCGGCCTGGAGTGTGGCACGCGCTGCACTGTCATCGCGGGCCGCCGGTGGGCGCCCGGGGGAACCGGTCTTGCCGGTCGTTCGCAGCAAATCCGGCACCGGCACGGTCGGGCCAGCCCGCCAGGGCGGATTGCCGGGCAAGTCCTCGTCGTCGGCATCGTCGTAGAACTTGCGCCACTTGTGGTCGCCGACGGCGGCGAGGAAGATCGCCGTGCCATGCTTCGGGTCCGCGCAGGCGCGGGCCAGCATCAGCGCCCGGCTGCGGCCGGTCGCGTACCCGGCGGAGCTGTGCAGACGCCGGAGGTTGGCGTGCATTCCCGGCAGAGCACGAACGAGACGCAGGGCGAACCTGCCAGATCGGCCCGTCTGCGGATCGCACCAGGAGGCCAGGCCTTCCCAGTCGCCGACCTGGCCGCCCTTCGACGCCGCCAGCGCCCCTCGCTCGATCAAGGCGCGCGCCTGTGAACCTGACACCGACACCGTCGCCAGCTCGGTAAAGAAGGGGCGCAGCTTAGTCAGGGCCTTGTGTGCCAGCGCCGCGCCCTGTTCCAGTTCCCCAGCGACCTGAGTGGCGTAGTCGACCAGCAAGCCCTTAAGTTCGGCGGTCGCGTCCTGATCCAGATCGAAACGATCGGCTAGGCCCGCCAGGGCGTCCTCGGCGCCCACCAGAGCCGCATCGAGATCATCGTGGCTGGTAAACACTCGCCCGACCAACTCGGCGATCCGGCGATCATCGCGGGGCTCGAACACCAGCTTGGGGCCGAGCGCCTCCAACGACTCGACAATGCGCGCCAGACTCGAGAGTGGCACTTCCCGCATCGTCGGAGTGCTTGCCAAAACCGATGTGTAGAAGCGGTGGACCTGCCGTCCCGCAGGCGTCGCTGTCCACCGCCAGTTCCTGGACAAGATGTCGGAGTGCCGCCGGATCCTAGACGGGTCGCTACGTCCCGTCGCCGCCGTCCAACTCTTCAGCTTGTCGAGCCGAACCTGTACCTGCTTCTCTGACAATGGAGATCCGCTGACCGACACCGCCACGGATATCTCCGCCGGGGTGAGGTCCGTTACCGACGACTCCAACACGGTCATGATCCGGATGTACTCATCCGATCCAGGCGCCACCACGTACGCCATGGCCCGCCGCGAGTCAGTCACGCCGACGTCGAACCGCCGGTCCTCATCGTTTAAAGAGGACTCTTCTGGCAATGCGCCCTGCACGTTCCCTCCCCTGGCATCCGCAGCCCGCGGAGCTGGCCCAGCGGGGACGTTCACATCAGCCGTGAGCGACCCCAGATCAACTCAATCGCGGATAACAATAAAGCGGGGATACGACATGACGGTCAGTTGACCGAGCAGTACGCGCGGCAGACGCTGGTTTGGGCGCTTAGCTGCTTGACCGGCGCATCCAAATCAACCGCCCGGACCGTTGCCCACGGAGGCGGGCGTCCGTACGGTCGTCGGCATCGTCGGCAAGGGCGGCTTCCCCGGTTCCGCAGCGGCATCATCCGCAGCGCGTCCAGGACCGCCCCCTCCAGCGCCCCAGCTGCGCTCCGCGACCCGGTCCACTACCGCCTCAGCTACATCCGGCACGCCTCCAACGGGATAACCAGAATCGCCCGCGCACCCACACGCTTCAGGTCATCCATGGTGCGCTGCACACCAGCGCGCTTGACCATCGCCCGCACCGCTACCCAGCCGTCGCGCGCCAGAGGCGACACGGTCGGCCCTTCGATTCCCGGCGTCAACGCGCACGCCGCATCGAGCGCCTCACTCGGGCAGTCGTACTCGACCATCACATACCGCCGGGCCGTCAGCACACCCTCCAGCCGCTCGACGAGGGCGTCGATCGCCTCCCCTGCCCGCGACGACTGGCGGGACGTCTCGCTGCGGATCAGCACCGCCTCGGACTCCATCAACGACTCACCGAACGTCACCAGTCCACAGTTCTGCAACGAGGTGCCTGTCTCCACCACATCGGCGATCGCGTCGGCCAGCCCCAGGCTGATCGCGTTTTCCACCGCCCCGTCGAGCTTCACCAACGAGACGCTCACCCCAACATCCGCGAGGTATTTCCCGACCAGGGTCGGGTAACTCGTGGCGACGCCGAGACCCGCGAGATCAGCCAGTTGCTGCGGGCCGTCGGGGCGGGCAGCGAACTGGAACCGTGACCGCGCGAACCCCAGCCGAAGGACCTCCCGCGCTGGAGCCGCTGAATCCACCAGCAGGTCCAGACCCGTGATGCCCACGTCGAGCGCCCCCGACCCGACATAGACCGCGATGTCCCTGGGCCGCTGAAAAAAGAACTTCATATTGTTCTCAGGATCATTACATTGCAGCTCCCTGCCGCTGCCCCGATGAACCAGGTAACCGGCGTCGGTCAGCAACCTGAAAGCTGACTCACTCAATGAGCCCTTATTGGGGACAGCCACCCGCAGCGCAGAAGTAGACATGCGCCACATGATGACACGATTTCCACTCCAACCAACAACCCATTCCCCGGGCAGACGCCGCCCCGCCTCAGCGTCATCCGTAAGGATCTTGCACTGCCGATGAGGTCGCGTGACACGCCGAGCACGCCGCGACGTTTTAGCCACTGCGCCGGGGCGATCAGCTGCCCGGGGTCGCCACGCGAATATCGACACCAGCCTCACGGAATTTCCTGTGGTACTCCTCAATCCAAGTCAGGGCAGCCTTCTGCGGATCGTCCTCGTACTCGTAGATCGTCCACGTCTGCGAGCCCACCCGGACGCGCTGCACATCCATGCGCCACTGCCCGGCAGCGCGGCCAAGCGCCGGGTCGGCGTCGAGGATCTGCTGCACCCCGGCGCGCGCCTCGTCGCGGGTGAGGTAGCCCGGACCGATTGCCGGTCGGGCCAGCAGATCCTCCAACGACACATCCACGTGCAGCGTGTTCCACATGCCGATCAGGAGATCACACCGCCGCGGCACGTGAATGCACACCGAAGAGTCGGAAATCAGTCCGCGGCTCAGCGCGAGTCGATGCCGGCTGGTGCGGGTGACTGCGCGACGTCGGGCCAGCCACTCCTCAGGATGGGAGTTCATCAGTGCGCCGTCAGCCGGCGCGCGAGGTTGTCCGGCGCGCGAGTTGGTGCAAGGTGGCAAGAATGTGCTCTTTCTCGGCGGAGGTGGTGTGGGGGTCGATAAATCGGTCGCGCACGGCCATCAGGAGCACCTCCATCGCCGTCGCCGCGGGCACCTCTGGCGACGGCGGTGTCTTGTAGGTCAGCGGGGTGAGGGCGCGCAGGGCAGCACCGAGCGGGAGGTCCAAGGCCGCGCAGAACGCCCGCACCTTGGGTAGCTCTGGATGGTGCTGCCAGTCACCGGAGAGCCACCGGAAGATGGTGGAACGTCCGACGCCGCTACGTGCCGCCACCTGCGTGATCGACCAGTCATGCTCGTCATGAGCGGCGTCAACTGCGTGCCGTACGAACTGAGCGAACGCGTCCTGCGCTGCCCGTTCGGTGGCACCCATCTCCTGGCCGTCGCCATCCCCGTAGTCGGTACCCAACTGGCTTCGCCCACCCTCCCTGCTGCCGTCTGCAATGCAGTCGCACGAGTGTGCAGACCGCCATTGTGAGCGCTCGCGCCCGAGGGGCCGGGTCCGCTACCAGGTGACGGCGACCGGATCTCCGCACCAGGCACGGCAGCCATCGCCGCGCGTACTGCCGTCACAGCGCTGTCGCCTTCACCCGACGTCGAAGGCCTGCGTTCACAGTACGACTGGGGGCAAGCGAGCCGTATTGGAAGGCCTGGCATCTGACGGAGACCCCCCACCTGCATGATCAGCGGATGGTGGTGTGATCCGGTTCGGCTACCGCCCACAGCTGCTGGGCTGGGCGCGCCGCCCTCGACGCTGGACGCGAAACGTTCGGGCCTCGCGATCGCCGGGGCGGCGCGCGTCACCGTTGGTTAACGCGGTGGCTCGACGACCCTGCCGCGCCTAGGGACGTCGCCGTCGTGGGCGCCGCGGCCACGGACGTGGACGACGGTGCTTGGGATGATGACGCGCCGGTCGGGTTGGACGACTGGTTGCGCCGGCTCGACGTTGCCAAGCCACAACTAGTGCGCCAAGGGTGGTCGTAACCCGCCGAATGCTCGTTGAGGGCTGCACTCTGTCACCGCCTTCTCGCATGATGTATAGATGGCGGGTGCTCCGCGCTAACCCGGCGCTCAACCAAGCAGCACGGAGCACCCTGACCGACCAGCCAGTCAGCACCGATCGGCGCGGATAACTTTCCTCGACGTCCCTAATGTCGGGAAAGGAGTCCGGACCAACTCCCGACAACATGGACCGCTGTCGGGCCACCCTCGTGCATCAAGGACGACCGCATGAGCACCGGCCAGCACCCCGCGCCGCGCCGCAACGCCCGCCCGTACGCCGTCGACGAGGTCACCATCCGCCAGCGGTGCGCCAACCCCGACGCCGCCGAGTACACCCTCTACGTGCGCGGGCTCATCGACGCCTACCTGGGCGTCGGCGGGCAGGCGAAGATCCTCGAACACGCCCGCAACAGAGGGCTGCACTACCCCGGTCTCAACCGGCAGAAGCTGTCCGAGCAGCTCAGCCGCTACCGCCTCGGCCCGACCTGGGAGATGACCGAGCTGATCATCGCCTGCCTGCCCGACAGCTGCGACACCGCTGGCATCCGGGCCCTCGCTGCGGGCTGGTACCAGTGCGCCCGCGGCCAGCTCCCTGACGGCTATAACGGTCCGGTCAGCCGCCCGCCGGGTAAACCCGGCCAGCGCAACGTCCCGGAGAGCGAACCCTCAATTCCGGTCCTGCAACGCCGAGTCGCCCGCCTGCAGGAACGCCTCAAGGCGGAAACCGAGCGCCACGTCAGCAACCTGCGTGCCTCGGAGAACGCCCGCAACGAAGCGGTCCGCCAGGCCACCCAGCTCGAAGTGCAATTCCACCAGACACGCGATGAGCTGCTGCGCGTTCGTACCATCGCCGCGGAGGTCGCGACGCTCCGCGAGGAGTACGCCCGCCAGTGCGTCGCACTCGAACTCGTGGCCGCGCCCGGCCTGCGCTCGACGCCGGTCATCGACCTGCCGGAACTGCCCGCCACCCGCCGCCGGGTCCGCTTCGGGCTCCTCGTCGCCGGAATCGACATGCAGGCACCACCAGCGCGCCGGGCGCTGGCCCGCTATCTGTGCGTCTACGCCGAGCTCACCGGCGTCTCCCCCACCGAGCTCGCCAGCAGAGCGGACATCGCGACCACGGTGACGATGGACATCCTCGCTGGGCGCCTCGTACCCACCGCCGCCCACGCCACCCGATTGACCACCGTGCTGAACTGCGAACCAGACACCTTGCGCTACCTCATTGGCGCCGCCAGCAGCGCCACCGCCGTCGACGAACACTTCTGGAGCATCGCCGGCACCGTCGACACCACAACCTCCCCAGGCAGCACGCCGATCGTCGAACACGTTGTCGGGTTAAATCCCGACAACCATGTCGCGCATCCCCACCCCGACCCGACAACTGCACCGCCCAGCCCGATCGCCGACCGGCTCCGCCAGGTCGCCGCCGTGTATCAGCAGGGGCTGATCAGCGATGGCGAGTACGCCGAGCAACGCACTCGCATCCTCGGCGAGCTGTAAGGGGCCACTCGGGTACGAATGCGCGAGCCGACAGAACCGCTCGAAGGGGTAGACGCGGCGCGCCCTCTGACGGGATCGCGGTTCATCGCCGGCACGACCGTCATCTTCGGCCGCGCCCCGACCGAGCGCCGGGGTGATCTGGGATTCTCGGCGACCTCAGCGCCAGGGGCACGCACTTGCCCTCTCGACCCAGCTGGTTTGCGACGCCGGCGGTGCCTGCGGCCGAAAACGCGCGGGCGGCAGCGGGTAGCCGGTGTCGGACTGCTCTGGCACTCTAGTGCGGCAGTGACACAGGGCAGCCTCTTCGTTACGGAGGATCGCGGGCGTGGATGAACCGGAGGGCCGTCGGCGGCTCGGCATGGGCGCGGTGGGGCAGCTGCTGGGTGTGCCCCGGCTGAACGTGTGGTGGTGGCCATCGAAACGTGCTGAGGGCAAGCCGCCACACGTCGCGGAAGGAGTCCGGTGACCGTCCCCGATCCACTGCTCGATGCCGTGCCGGAGCACTACTACGTCGACAACGAGCACCGCGGTGAGACCCTGCACCGGTCCGCCGCGCAAGCCATCCACCGCGATGTGATCGCCCTCAACGTCGGCGACAGCGCGCGCGTGCTGGAAATCGGCACCGGCACGGGATACTCCGGCGCGTTACTCGCCGCGTATGCCGGGCCCACCGGACACGTAACCAGCATCGATATCAGCGATCACCTGGTCGGATGGGCGAACCGGCTGCATCACCAACGCGGGGTTACCACGATCACCTGCCACGTCGCCGACGGAATGGCCGGCTACCCGCCGCACGCCCCCTACCAACGACTCGTGGCCTGGTGCACACCCCCACGGCTTCCCCGAGCGTGGGTCGAACAGCTCACCCCCGACGGACGGATCGTGGCCTGCCTGCCCATCGCCGCCCAGCCCTCCACCACCCTCATCGCGACCATCACCCTCACAGCGGGGCAACCGCACATCGAGACGATCACCTTCGGCGGATACGCCCAGAGCACCGCCGTCCCCGTCGACGACGCGCTGACCATCCCCGGCCGCTGGGTGGACTACTGCATCCAGCAGCCCGAGCCAGCGTGGATATCCATCAGCTGGCGCGACCGCGACGACCAGCATCACAGCGGCGCCCGCACCGCCCTCAACCTGCTACTGAACCCTGGTCACACGGAAACCTACGCCCATGCACCGTTGGACTGGTTGTCATGGACGGCCTTCTCCGTCATCGTCGGCGGCCACCACCGCAGTATCGCCGCTCTCCGCGACGGCATACGCGGCATCGGCCACACCACCGCAACCTCAGCCGCTGTGATCCTGACCGACTCGACCATCATCGCCGACAGCCCGGACTCCGCATCCCTGACAGCGCTGCGGACGTGGCTCGGCCGATGGGAACAGGCCGCACGACCCGCCGTGGATTGGTTCACACCCACCCTCACCCTCATCGAGGATGGCGATCTTCCAGGCTGGGACCTACAGATCAAGAACCACGTCGGTACATGACGGCAGCCATGACCGGACTTGCACCACCGACAGCATCCACACTGGGCTCAGCGCACCGCATCGACAACGTCAACCCACTCACCGCCCGAGCAGGCATGGCCCAGTCCCTGAATCGGGCCATCGGCTCCGCTCGTGCAATGGACACTATGGATGACGTGTTGGCACCACCGCAGAAGGTTGCACTGTCCTGACAAATCTTCCTACGCCTGGTGCTGGCGGCCGGGCCGGTTCGGCAGGTGCTGCGGGCAAGCTCCCGCCGAACCGGGGGGTGATGGGCTGGCCCCAGCGTCTGGCAACCACGCCAAGCTCCTCAGCCGCTGGCAGCGGGGATTTGCCGCCCAGCCCGGTCGGAGACGAAAGCAGATTCGCCACCATCGTGGACCCACCGCCTGTCCCGCGAACGGTCAGGGGGTCAGCTGTGATAGTTGACCGTTAGGCGGTCCTGCCGGTTCGGCACCGATAAGCCGCCCATTGAGACGTCCAGGCCGCAAGGTCCCGCACCCAAGCCGCGGTCGACCCGGTCGACTTCGACGCCCACTTCTCCGCGCTCATCATCGCGAAGTAGTCCAATGCCTTTGGGTCGGTCAGCCCCCACGCGGGGTGTCGCGCTAGCCACTGTTCGGCCTGTTGCGGGGTGTGTCCGGCGCTGATCAGCCACTGGGTGAGCATGGCCAGCTCGACCCACGGCGCGGCCTTGGTCGCCATCGCCCAATCGACGATCCGCAGGCCGTGCGGGGTCACGATCAGGTTGGCCGGGCCG
Source organism: Micromonospora sp. WMMD710 (assembly GCF_029626045.1). Taxonomy (NCBI): domain Bacteria; kingdom Bacillati; phylum Actinomycetota; class Actinomycetes; order Micromonosporales; family Micromonosporaceae; genus Micromonospora; species Micromonospora sp. WMMD710. Next base: position 4,523,644 of record NZ_JARUBD010000001.1, read on the forward strand.
AGGTCGGTGTGAACGAGCGTGTTGCCGCCCATTGCCGGGTGCTCGAACCCGAGCCGCGCCGTCGGAGTGAACAACGGCACATCGGGTGCTGGTGTCTCACCGAGCACCGTCAGTGCTTCAGCGAGAAGATCCAGATCGGGGCTAGCCGGGGACAGGTCAGCGTGCGGGCCGTCGCAGTGCTCGAAGCCCACCACCAGCCAGCCATCTGCCTCGAAGTGCCACTCGACGGCGGGTAGGTGAGACCCGCTGACGGCCTCACTTACCCGCAGCTCGAAGCGCAGTGACCGAACACCAAAGTCGGTATGGGCGGCTTTGACGAACACCTTTCCGGTCGTTCCGGTGATGGTTGCGGCTATCTCCGTGTCAAGCCCCGGGTTTGATGGAGAGTGGGTTATCTGGTTTTCAGAGATGCGGTGACCGGGTGGGTTACCGCGTGTAGGGCCTCGTGTTCGGCGGGTGGGACGTGTCCGAGCTCGCCGTGCAGCCGCCGGTTGTTGTACCAGTCGATGTACTCGACGGTGGCCATCTCCAGGTCGTCGAGCCCACGCCACGGGCCCTTGTTCCGGACGAGTTCGGCCTTGTAGAGGGAGTTGAACGCCTCGGCCATCGCGTTGTCGTACGAGTCGCCCTTCGAGCCGACCGAGGCGACGGCGCCGGCCTCAGCGAGGCGCTGGCTGTAGCGAATCGCTCGATACTGGACTCCCCTGTCCGAGTGATGCACGAGTCCGCCCAGGTCAGCGCCTTGATTCTCGCGGCGCCAGATCGCCATCTTCAACGCGTCGAGGGCCAGATCGGTGTAGAGCGACGTCGACACCTGCCAGCCGACGATCATGCGGGAGTGCACGTCGAGGACGAACGCGGCGTACACCCAGCCCACATTCGTACGCACGTAGGTCAGGTCAGCGACCCACAGCTGGTTCGGACGCACAGCGGTGAAGTCCCGTTTGACCAGGTCAGCGGGTCGGCTGGTCTCGGCCGCCGGCCGGGTCGTGCGCGGCGTTTTGTCGCGCAGCAGCCCGCGCAGCCCGGACTCGCGCATCAGCCGCTCGACGGTGCACCGGGCCACTGGCACCCCTTGGCGGTGCAACTCGTGCCAGACCTTCCGAGCGCCGTAGACGCCGTAGTTGGCCGCATGGACCTGCTCGATCACCGCGGTCAGCTCCTCGTCGCGCCGAGATCGCGCGCTGGCGGGGCGGGCCTTGGCGGCGTAGTAGGTCGACGGTGCGATCTGTGCCGGCGTGTCTTCGAGCGCCCGCAGGACCGGCTGGACACCGTGTTCGACCCGCTGGGAGTCGACGAACTCGACCCTCATCGCGACGGACGGTCCAACTCCGCCGCGAAGAAAGACGCCGCGGACCTCAGGATCTGATTCGCCCGCCGCAGCTCACGGACCTCCCGTTCCAACGCGGCGAGGCGTTGCGCGTCGCTGCTGGTCATGCCCGGCCGCTCCCCGGCATCGGTCTCGGCCTTCTTCACCCACGTGCGCAACGCCTCCGGATGAACCCCGAGCTGACCCGCGATCCGCCGGATCGCTCCGACCGCGGACGCCGGGTCCCGACGGGCCTCGACCGCCAACCGGGTCGCACGCTCACGCAACTCATCGTTGTACTTCTTCGGTGCAGGCATCGCTGGTGTTCCTCCCAGGTTTCGATGTCTCCATCAAACCCGGTGCGGGACACCGCGTGGTCACCGGTCGTGGCAGGGGTGCTGTGAGTTCCGCCGGCTCGGGCGGCTACCTCTTTGGTGACGGCCTTGGGTAGTGCGGTCCAGTCAATGCGCATCGGTGAGGTCGCCCTTTCAGACTCCCGGGTTCGGCGGGCAGCAGGACCGCGCCTCGCCGTCTGAGAACTCGGGGTCGATGTAGTAGCCGGTCGCCTTCGAGCCTCGCGGGTGTACTCGATGGAGGAGCTGGCCGCCATGCCCTGCGTCAGGTTCGGCACGTGGTGCATGAAGCCTCCCGCAATCGGCGCAGGCGGCCCTGGTACGCCTCAGTGTGTTGCGGCGAAACGTGCCAGGCGGCGTTGAACGGCTCGGTCGGACGACCCGGTAGGACTGGCACGCCTTGCCGTGCCTCGTCGTAGTCGGCGCCCTCCAGGTGCCCGATCGGGCGCCTCACGCGGGGCAGGTGCCAGTCGGTCTACCCCGACAGTGGAGTACCCGGATGCGGCAGGATTCAGCTCATCTGAGCAGTCACCGCCGGTTGCTCCGCCGCGGCGACTGCTTGGCGAACGCTGGCGGTTTGCGATACGAGGACGGGGTGATACCCCGCCGGCCCCGCAGGCGATGCGGGTAGCCGCCGGTGCCCGTTTAGTGAACGGCCGGTCCGACGGTCAGCGTGCCGGCGGCAGTGTCGATGTTCGCTATCGTGCCGAGTGGAATCGTCGGGGGGTGCAGGCCGTGTCCGGCTGGGATCCCCCCGAGCACTGGGACGCCGAGGCGGGTCAGACGGTCACGCAGGACGTCGATAATGCCCCACCCGCCGAGCGACGGGTCGTCGGCGGCGCCTTCAAAACCAAGGAACTGCCCGAGAACGACGCCGTGCAGGCCGTTGAGCGCACGTGAGCGGGTGAGCTGGGTGAGGGCGCGGTCAACCTCGCCCAGACCAGTGCCTTTCTGGTGTTCAAGGAAAAGGATCGTCCCTCGCAGGCTCGGCAGCCCCGCGCCGGTCTCGGTACGGATCGCGTCGAGGTTCCCGCCGACCAGGACCCCTGTCGCGGTGCCGTCCACGGTGACCGGCGTGGTGACCTCGCCCCGCTGCTGTTGCAGGACGACGGATTCAGTTGTCATCAGCGCGCTACGCAGCGCCTCGGCAGACGCGGGTCCGGTCCATTCGTCGCTCCAATTGGCGAACGGGCCATGTAGGCTGGCCAGCCCGGCACGCGCCCATAGGGCGAGGTGAACATGGCTGATATCGCTGAAGCCGACCAGCGGCTTGGGGTCTCGCCGGGCGGCCACTAGGTCAAGGTCATCAACGATGCGGTACGCGCCTTTGCCACCGCGCGCCGTGAAGATGCCACGGACCCCAGGATCGCGGAACGCGGAATTCAGGTCGGCGGCTCGGTCCTCGTCTCGTCCGGCCATGTAGCCCCACCGGTCGAACACGTGGGGCCCGATCTCGACCTGAAGCCCCCACGAGGTCAACAGTTTCACGCCGCGAGCGACGCCGTCACGGGTCGGCGGGCTGGCCGGGGCGACGATGCGCACCCGATCCCCTTGGCGCAGCCGCGGGGCACGGACTCCTGCAGGCACCTCGTGGTCATTCAACGGATGTTCCCTTCGCAGACTGCAGATTAAGGGTCTTATGGAAATGTTCGGGCGGCCTTCGGGACGCGCCGAGGGTGCGCTGCGTTGCTGTAGTGCGGCGTTCCCGCCCCGTGTCGGCAGGGTGCGTAGCTCGGTGACGAGGTCATGCACGGCTGGGGAGCGCGAGGTGGCGGGGGCGAGTTCGTCGTGCAGGCGCAGCAGCAACGCCACGCTACGGGTGGAGGTTCACAGCGGGTAGGCGCCGCTCCGCCTGAAAACAGGTCCTCGCGACCTCGGCTCGTCTCGCCCACCACACGCCCTCACAGGTGATCCGACGCCGAGGAACGGCCGGACCACGCGGCGCCGACACGGCATCTCACATCACCCTGGCGTGCCGCCTAGGGCTGCGGGCGCGACCTGTCTCGCCGACGGTCGAAGGCTCGGGATGCCCCCGCCCTTCTGCCGGCGCTGAATGTTCAGCTATACCAGGCTCAGTCCGTTGAGTCCTTGCGCTGACAACCGGCCGCCTCCACCGATTGCAAGCCGGCCGTGCGCTTCGGCACGAGCCGTGGTGACGTCCTGCGGGTGAAGATCAAGCCGGACTCGGACCAAGCGGCCACGGTGCCGAACGCGACCGAACGGGCCGTCGAGCGCAGTGTCGACTTCCACCTCGGCGACCAGGGTCGGCTCTACCGGGATGAACGCCACCGGCTGCCGCTCGGCGAAGTTGCCGGTCCACGCGGCCGGCAGCGGACACGGCCACGGGTGGCCGGCGTCGGGCCCGCGGAATGGCAGGCCGCGCAGCGCACGTGCCACATCCTGACGATCCTCGGTCTTTACCGGGTGCGTCTGGCCGACGAAACGGAAAGTCCCGCGGTCGTCGAAGCGGCCGAGCAGCAACGTCACCGGCCGATCGAGGGCACCGGTCACCCCACCGATGACGAACTCCGCGGTGTCACGAGCGCGGACCTTCACCCACAACCCAGCGGCAGGGCGATACAAACTGGCGGCGGGCTTAATTACCAGGCCCTCCACTCCAGCGACGCCGAGCTCGCCCAGCCAGCCCAGCGCAACTTCCCGGTCCTGGGTCTGCGGGCAGACGGCGATTTGCGCAGGCGCGCCGCGCAGCAGCCGCTCCAGTTTCGTCCGGCGCGTCGCCAGCGGCTGAGCAAGTAATTCGACGCCACCCCCGTCGCGGAGCAGGTCAAACGCGACGAGATGAGCCGGGTGCTTCCGGACGATCTCCGGCAGCCGGTGGCCGGCCGTCAGCCGACGCTGCAGCAACGAAAAACTGGACCGGCCACGCCGGGTGTCCCAGACCAGCAGCTCCCCGTCCAGCACCGTCCTAGCCGGCAACGCACCCGCCAGCGGGGACACCAGGTCGGGGAAGAACCGGGTGAGATCAACACCTTGACGTGACTGAATCCGAACGCCACCGGCAGCGCGCCAGACCACCGCCCGGAACCCGTCCCACTTCATCTCATACAGGGACCCGCTGCGCGGCGCGGGCACTGACCGGGCCGCGACCGCGCGAACCGGGTCCACGGGCCAGCTCAGCACGACGGTCCCCCTTACGGTCGGAGCCCTCGACGCTAACCGCAGCAGAACGCCCCTGAGCTGCCAGAACACCGAATTCGCTGACCCTGAGAGGACGGCCAGCCGGCGCTGACCGCCCCAGTCGAGCAATGACAGGCACAAGGGTGCCGAAGGGGCTGACACGCCACCCGGCGAGTCACGAGGACCAGACGGCTCTCCGCTGCCCTGATCACCGGCGGATCTGGCGGCGGTCGCAAAAATTCTATGAATTACATATCCGACATGGCCCGCCTACAGAAGGTGACGAAATGCGCCGGCCGCCCTGGGCTGCAAGCGGCGCGGGACGACAGCAGCATCCGTCGGTCGCCGACCATGACTGAAAGCGATTTGCCGTGCACCTACCGATGACGATCGCACGACTCGACTCGCAATAGTCGTCACTGCCGCACCACTGCGAGGTCGCCGCAAGGGGACAGCACCCTGCTTTTACTTTCGCAGGGAGCAGTTTGCGGGTTACTGTGCTATCAGTTACCTGCCGATTCGGTTCGAAGGAGTATTGACGTGGCCAAGCAGATCATTCACAAGCTGCTCGATGACCTGGACGGCGGGGACGCCGACGAGACAGTCAGGTTCGCCCTCGATGGGGTTCATTACGAGATTGACCTCTCGAGCGCTAACGCCGGGAAATTGCGCGAGGTCTTCGGGCTGTACACCTCGAACGGGAGCAGGGTCGGCCGGGGCGGTGTCGTTGGTGGCGGACGGGCACGCGGCCCTGCAGGAGCTGGTGACGGACGAGTCACCGGGGGGCGGGTCAGCGCGGCCAGCTCCCCGGAGCAGAACAAGGCAATTCGGGTGTGGGCCAAGCGGGCCGGCAAGAACATCTCTGACCGAGGACGGATTCCCCAGGAGATCGTCATGGAGTTCCACGCACAGGCGGGTCGCTGACCTGCCGCAAGCGAACCAAGTTGTTCGCGCCACCACCACACCGACTAGCAGCGTTCCTGCCGTTGGGGCTAACTGGACGTCGCGAGTCGCCGAGCTTTGATATTCGAGTCCGGTCGCGTGGTTGGCGAGCCGGGGACGTGTTGCACTAGGCCAGTCGCTGCTAACACGGGCTGACCCTGACTGAAATCGCCTTGCCGCTGGTAGCTCGGCAATTCGATGCAAGTTTCACACGTCCCCGGGCCCCTTTGCCCCAGGGTTAGAAGCACCACGGAAAGATTGCACCACTACGGCTTCGCTGTAGTGAAACCGCGGTGCTCGGGCGCCCGCTTCCGGGTCACTCGCATCGAGGCGTTCTTAAGCTTCTCACCCGGCGGCCCTGAACAGCAGCGCCCGTCGGACCGCGATCCCGTCGCACCCCAGAGGCCCAGGTCAACCGACTGCTACAGCAGGGAGACACGGAAGCCCACTGACGTGAGCCCACCTAGGGCCAGCTGCCAGGCGTGACGCCCAAGGTTCCCATCCCCGCTGGTTACTAGGTGCGCGAGGTGCGGCACGAACCGCCACATCGTCCCACCACCCACCTCACTGTGTTCGAACGTGCGTACGATCGGGTCTGTGGATGAGGTGGTCCGGAGGTGGTGGAACGGCATTTGGGGCCGTCTCGCGCGCCGTGATGTGTGGCTGATCCGCGAGACGCGCTGGAAGGTCGTCGCACGGGCCGGGGACAGCGAAACGGGCAGGGTGCTGCGTTGGGACTTTGACACGCAAGCCGAAGCGCAGGAGGTAGTCGACCGCCTGCTGCGGGCACCCTCGCCGGGATCATGGCGCGAACACATCACACCCGACTGAGCGGCTCTCGCCGCGACGCGACCCCGGCGTTCTGCGAGCCTGTTACCTCGGCTGACGAGCCGCGGCGACCGCACCCGCAGACGGCCGACCTCTGCAAGACCGCGCGGCAGGTGGCGGTGTGCGACACAGCCAGGTAGAAGCCGTCTCCCCGAGGGAGCCTCTGCCCCTCATCCAGCTCTTCACAGGAATGCCGCCCCACCGCCATGTTCATCGAAGATGGTGTGTGCGATCGGTTGTTGATGATGACGCGGAGGTACGGCATGGCACGACCAACAGCGATAACGTCCTCACCCGCTCGACCCCGTGCGCGCACAGCGGCCCTGGCACTTGCGGCGCTCGCTGGCGCGGCCCTGTCGGTTGCCATCTCAGGGCCTGCGGCGGCATCGCCACCGGGCATCCCATCGAAGGCGACCGCGCAGTCGCAGCTGAACGCCCTCACCGTCGGCAGCGAGGGATCGACGAGCGGTGACTCCCGCGACCTGTTTCCGCACTGGATCGCCGTCAGTGGCAACTGCGACACTCGGGAGCAGGTCCTCAAGCGCGACGGCACGTCAGTGGTCGTCAACGCGTCGTGTCAGGCCACGTCTGGTCGCTGGTACAGCCCCTACGACGGGGCGACCTGGTCAGCGGCCTCAGACGTCGACATCGATCACGTCGTTCCTCTCGCGGAAGCGTGGCGCTCCGGCGCGAATTCTTGGACGACCAGTCGCCGGCAGAGCTTCGCGAACGACCTGTCGCGCCCACAGTTGATCGCGGTGACCGACAACGTTAACCAGTCCAAGGGCGACCAGGATCCGTCGTCGTGGCAGCCGGCGGTGTCGTCGTACCGGTGCACCTACAGCAAGATGTGGATCACCGTGAAGTATGCCTGGGGTCTGCGGCTGCAGTCATCGGAAAAGTCCGCCCTGCAGAGCATGCTCAACACCTGTTCCTCCTGAGCCCGAGCGGCGTTGCGGTGTCGGTGTCCTCGCTCTGGGCCGCCGACGCCGAACCGCGCCGCGGTGAGTTGCCCTCCGGTGATCACAGGCTACTGAGCGCAGCCGACAGAACCGCGCCGGCGAGCATGTAGGGGCCGAAGGCGATGTCGGGTTGGCGGCGCAGCAGGAGGCGGGTCAGCGCCTCGGGCGCAGCGAGCGCGTACGGCAGGGCAGCGCCCAGGAACACCGCCGGCCATCCGATCACGCCGAGCGAGGCGCCGAGGAGCACGGCCAGGCGAACGTCGCCGAGGCCCATCTGGCTTGTGGTGATGAGTGCCAGCAGGAGGTAGCCGCCGCCGAGTGCTCCGCCAGCGAGTGCCGCGGTGGTCAGGGGGTGTGCCTGGCCGGTGGTTAGCGCGTGGGCGGTGAGGATTATCCCGATGGCGAGCGTCGCGATGCCGATGATCGGCGTGGGGAGTCTTCTCGTTGCGACGTCGACAGCGGCGAGCAGCGTGCCGGCGTAGAGCACGGTGGCCCAGGTCGCGACCAGCAGCAACCCGTCGGGCCGTTCCCCTAGGAGCCAGGCCATGCCCGTGAACGCTGCGGCCATAGCGATCCCGCTTGCCAGCGCATTGAGCGCTTGTTGAGCCGGGCGGCTCGTACTGGGGCGGTGGTAAGTGTGGCGACTCGGGGAGGGCTGGGCGTTCGGCGCCGTCAGGGTCGTCATGATCCGGACGTAGGCGTGAGGCATTGTCAGGCCGGCCAGCGCACCGATCAGCGCGGCGCACCACAGGACCGGTTCGGTCATCGCGTACCGCACCCATCCGTCAACCACGGCAGCAGCCGGTGAACCCGGCGGCTCGTCACCAGGCCATCGAGGGCACCGCCCACAGCGAGGTCAGCGCTGCCAGTTTTCGGGCAGCGAGCTTGGTCCATGAATGCGATCTGCGTTCGACACCACACGACGCAACCATAGTTGGCTGAAGTGCAAACCGTGGTTGACGATGTGAGTGGATCCGTGCTTAGCTCGCCTCAGTGGAGCTAACTGCGGTTCGGTCAGGGCGAACCACAGTTAGCCCCGGAGTGCGCTGGGTGGCCCACGGAGTGTCGGCTCTGGAGCGTCGGTGGCGAGGCTGCTCGAGCAGTCGGCGCGCCGAAAGGGTCAGTTCGCCGGATGCCCGCGACGTTCATGATCGCGAGACCGTCGTCTCGCCGTTACCAGGAGGCAGGATCAGCAATGACGGTAGTTGTCGCGAGACGTAGGTTCCGTGCCAGGTCAGGTGGCCGGTGGGCTCGGCTGCTCGGGCTGCCAATAGTGCTCTGCCTCGCTGCCGCCGTCGGCGCCTGTGATTCAGATGGACCCGGCGAAGACGCGACACCGAGCGTCTCCGCGCCGCCGCCGGGCCAGAGCCCGCGGGCGAGCGCGGACGATGCGGCGTTGTCCGCGTATCGGGCTATGTGGCAGGCCTATGCCAAGGCCGGGCTGACCGCGAACCCGGACGACCCTGACCTCGCTCGCTTCGCGAGCGACGCCGCACTACAGACGTTGAAAAGTGGTCTGTCCTCGTACCGGAGCAAGGGCCAGATTCTCAAAGGTGATCTGGTGGTGAACCCGCAGGTGCGGCAGTCGTCGCTGGTGTCGACGCCGCCCACGGTGACGGTGACCGACTGCATCGATGACACCCGGTTTCTGGTCTACACCGCTGCCGGTTCCCCTATCAACGACGTGCCGGGTGGGCGCCGAGCCGTCGAGGCGACGGTGACTGGCGGTGGCACGCAGGGTTGGAAGGTCGTCAGCTTCGGTGTGCGGGAGGTCGGCACATGCTGACGCGGCGCGGCGGTCTGGCCGTGCCCCCCGTAATCACTGCCGCTGTTGTCCTGGCCTGCTCCGGGGTCGCTGCCGCGGACGGGGGCCTGGGCGGCGTGGACTGCCGGCAGAACCCGTCGGCGCCGCAGTGCGACATCAGCGCCGGCACCCCCGGCGATCCCGGACAGCCGGCCGGTCCATCGAATGATGGCAGCGGCGGATCGGACGACGGCGCGACGGGCCAGAAGGACCCGTGCCATTGGGCGCCGGTGGAGGGACAACGTCCGCCACCGGCGGGGAAGGGCCCGGCTGGCGGTTGGTACGCGTGGACGTGCGCGGGGGACGGTTTCGGTTCGCAGCGCACGCCGGTGTGGCTCGATCAGGCACCCGGAGTGGACTTGGCCGCGATGGCGCAGACGGCGCGCTCGCGGCTGGTGCTGCCCACGCCGCAGATCCGCACGAGCCCCGACAGGCTGCCGTTCGTGCTGGTCCGGGTTCCCGTGTGGCTGTGGGTAGATCCGCTGACGTGGGGTCCGCGATCAGCGACGGCCGCGGTGCCCGGGGTGACGGTAACGGCAACGGCGACACCGGTGCGGGTGCGGTGGTCCTTCGGGGACGGCACCGCGGACCTCACCTGCGCTGGCCCGGGTAACCCGTGGGTGCCCGGCACGGATCCTCGGACCGCCTCGTCGTGCGGGCACACCTACACCCGGTCCTCGGCCGCGACGCGCGATGAGGCGTTCGTTCTGCGGGCGACGGTGACGTGGACGGTGACCTGGTCCGGGCCGGGCGGCGGGGGCACGCTCGCGGCGCTGACGACGACCTCGGCGGCGCCCGTGCGGGTGGCCCAGTCGCAGTCCATCGTCGGGAGTACCCGATGAGCGTGATGACCGAGCGACCGCCAGCCAGCCCGGCCGTACAGAGCACGAAGGCCGGCCCGTCGCATCGGGCGGGCCAGCGCAGCGGCCGACGGGTGGCCGCCGGCGTGCTCCTGGTGCTGGCGACGGTGGTGACGTTCTGGCAGGTCGACCTGCGTCGGCACGCCGAAGAACAGGTCCTTGCCCTGACCCGAGGCGTGAACGCCGGAGCGGTGATCAGCGACGGGGACGTGCGGGTGGTGCGGGTGGCGAACCCGTCGGGCCTGGCGCTCATCAGCGCTGACCGGCGCGACGAGGTGGTGGGGCGAACGGCGGCGGTCCCGCTGGCCGCCGGCAGCTTGGTGGTGTCGTCGCAGGTGGGTCCGCCGGCGTGGCCAGCGGCCGGACAGGCGGTGATCGCGGTGCCGGTCAAGGCGGGCCGCGCCCCCGCCGCTCTCGCCGCAGGGACCCGAGTCGTGGTGCTCGTGGGTCCGCCTGCCGCGGCTCAGCAGGCCGGTGGAACCCCCACCGCTGACCAGCCTGCGGCGGGGGCGCGGCGGGCACTGGCCACCGTGGTGTCAGCGGGCGCAGGGGAACAGGCAGGCGGGCAGGTGGTGGGCCTGCTGCTGGCCGCTCAGGAGGCGGAGGCGGTGGCCTCGGCGTCGGGGGATGTGTCGCTGGTGCAACTGGGGCCAGGGCAATGAGGGACGGGACGGTGCACAGCATGTTGGTGGTGGTCGCGTCGGTGTCCGGCGCAGCAGGAGTATCGACGGCGGCGCTCGGCTTGGCCGCGCTGTGGCCCAACCGACCCGGGCTGCTGGTAGAGGCAGACCCCTGCGGAGGGGTGCTCGCCGCGCGGTTCGGCCTCCCACAGGACCCGGGCCTCGCGACGCTCGCGGCGGCGGCCCGCCACGGCCCGCCACTGAGTGGGCCGGCGCCGTTCGTGCAGTCGTTGCCACTGGGGTTGCACGCGCTCGTCGGGCCCGGCGCCGCCGAGACCGCCGCGGCGGCGTTGTCGGTCCTCGCCCACCAACCGACGGTGGAGGCGTTGGCACCGGTGGTGGTCGCGGACGTGGGCCGGCTGTATCTGGGCAGTCCGGCTCACGGGCTGCTGCCCCGCGCGCACGCGGTGGTCCTGGTGACCTCGGGGACCGTCGAGCACCTGCATCATCTCGACACCCGGCTCGCTGCGCTGCGGGTGAGCACCTCGCCCGGCGGTGTCGGCGTCGCCGTCGTCGGCAAATGCGCCTATGAGCCGCAGGAGATTAGTAACCGCCTCGGCGTGCCGGTGTGGGCACACCTGCCCAGTGACCGGTGGGGCGCGGCGGTGCTCTCGGGGCGGATGACTGGGCCGGCGTGGTCGCGGACCCGGCTGGCGCAGGCATTGCGCGCCCTGGCCGGCACCGTCGCGGGACAGCCGCGACCGCGACCAGCCCGTCCCGCGTTGGAGGTCGTGCGATGACCGCCCCACGATCCGATGGTGAAAGCCCGCTCGTGGTGGCCCCGGAGCTGGTGGCGCAGCTACGCGCCCGCGTCAGTGACCGCCTCACCGCCCACGGCGCGGACCTGCCCGACGGGCAACGTGAGGCAGTGATCGCCGGTTACATCGCCCAAGAGTTGATGGCATACGCGCAGGAGACCATCAGCAGCGGCCGGGCTCCACTGACACCGCAGGTCGAGGGGGCGTTGGCGCGGGCGCTGCGCGACGGCCTTACCGGCCTCGGCGGCCTGCAACGCCTGATTGACGACCCGCAGATCGAGGACATTTTCGCCAACGGCTGCGACAACGTGTGGGTCCGCGGGACCGACGGGCGCACCCGGCGAGTCCCGCCGGTCGCCGCGTCGGACGCAGACCTGATCGACCTGGTGCGCATCGCGGCGGCCCGAAGCGGTCTGGAAGAGCGCCGCTTCGACCGCGGCTCCCCGAGCCTGTCGCTGCGGCTGCCAGGCGGGCAGCGGCTTTTCGCGGTGATGGCCGTGTCGAAGCGCCCGTCGGTGTCGATCCGCCGCAACGTGCTACACCGGGTTACCCTCGACGACCTCGTACACCGTGCGGAAATCACCCCCGGGCTGCGGGACCTGATCACGGCCATGGTGCGGGCCCGCAAGAACCTGGTGATCTGCGGCGGCACGGGCGCCGGTAAGACCACGCTGCTGCGCGCCGCAGCCGGGGCGATCGGCGTTCACGAGCGGATCGTCACCGTCGAAGACGCGTTCGAACTCGGCCTGGACGAGGACGCCACGTCGCACCCGAACACCGCCGCGTTGCAGCAGCGCGAGCCGAACCTGGAGGGTGTCGGTGGCATTGACATGGCCGCGATGGTCCGGTGGGGGCTGCGGATGCGCCCCGACCGGGTCATCGTCGGTGAGTCCCGCGGCGCCGAGGCCGTGCCAATGCTGCTGGCGATGTCGCAGGGCAACGACGGGTCAATGTGCACCGTGCACGCCTCCTCCAGCAAACAGGCGCTGACCCGGCTGGCGATGTATGTGATGCAGGCGCCGGAGCGGTTGGCGTTCGACGCGGCGAACGTGCTCATCGGTCAAGCCGTGCATTTCGTGCTGCACCTCGACGTCGCCACCGACGGCACCCGAGTGCTCTCCTCAATCCGGGAGGTGTTGGAGACAGACGGCGAGCAGATCCCGTCCAACGAGATCTACCGGCCCGGCCCGGACCGTCGGGCGGTCCCGGCCGCGCCGATGCGCGCCGAAACCCTCGACGAGCTCATCGCCGCCGTACCCAACGTGGTCTTCCTCGCCCAGGACCGGTGGTAAGAATGCTGCCGATCCTGCTCGGTCTCGGCTGCGCCGCCGGCCTCGTTCTCATCGCCGACGGCCTACGCCGCCGGCCACCCGGCACCCCCACCCGCCGGTCGCGCCGACCCTGGACGGGCGCCGACCGCAGCCGACTGCTCGCAGCTGTGGGCGGGGGGCTCGCGGCGGCGGCGCTGACCCGATGGCCGGTGGCGGCGCTGCTGGCCGGCGCGGCCGTGTGGGCATTGCCCCGGGTGCTCGGCCCCGACCGGGAGCACACCCGAGCGGTCGCCCGCATCGAGGCGGTCGCCACCTGGGCGGAACTGCTGCGCGACACCCTGTCCTCGGCCGCCGGACTGGAGCAGGCCATCACCGCTACCGCCCCGGTCACCCCGCAGCCGATCCGCGCGCAGGTCACCGCCCTCGCGCAGGCAGTGCGCGGTGGGGCGCGGCTGCCCGACGCGCTGCGCGTGTTCGCCGCCGACCTCGCCGACCCGGTCGCCGACCTCATGGTGCGGGCGCTAACTCAGGCCGCCGGATACCACGGCGGGCAGTTGTCGCAGTGCCTGACCAGCCTCGCCGTCACCGCCCGCGAGCTGGCCGGGATCCGGATGCGGGTGGCCACGACGCGGGCGGCGACCCGCACCGCCGCGCGGGTCATCACCGGCACCTCGGTGGCGATGGTCGTCGGGCTGATCCTGCTCAACCGCGGATTCCTCGCCCCCTACCACAGCGTCAACGGTCAACTGGTCCTGCTCGTCGTGGGCGGCGTCTTCGGTGGCGGGTTCTGGTGGCTGGCCCGCGCTTCCCGTATCCCCCAGCCTCCGAGGGTGCTGGCCGAACCGGGACGGGCGTCATGAGTGTGGTGCTCGCGTGTGGGCTCATCGCCGGGCTCGGCCTGGTCCTGGCGGGATCTGGCCTGGTGCCGGCCCGGCCCGGCCTCGCTCACACCCTTGACGCGCTGCGCCGCTCACCGCAGGCACCGCCGGAGCCGATTCGGGCGCGGACCCGCCTGCTGGCCGCGCCGATGCGCGCGCTCGGCATGCCCCGCGAGCGGATGCGCGTCGACCTGGCCGTACTCGAGCGACCCGTTGCCCTGCACCTGGCCGACCAAACCGTGGCCGTCCTCGCCGGGCTGGTTCTGCCTCCGGTCGCGATGGCCGTGCTCGCCACCACAGGGGTCACCTTCGCCGCCGGAATGCCCCTGTGGGCGTGCCTCGCTGGCGCCGTTGGCGGATGGTGGCTGGCCGAGACCACGGTGCGCGGCGAGGCGCAACGCCGCCGCGACGAGCTGCGCTACGCCCTGTCCGCCGTCCTCGACCTCGCCGTCATCTCCCTCGCCGGCGGCGCCGGCCTCGAGCAGGCCATCGACGACGCCTGCGCTGACAGCCACGGCTGGGCGGCACAGCGGCTACGCCGCGCGGTCGACACCGCCCGCCTACTGCGCGTCGCACCCTGGCAAACCTTAGGCCAGCTCGGTGAGGACACCGGCGTGAGCGAGCTGCACGAGCTCGCCGCGACGATGAGCCTCGCCGGCACCGAAGGCGCACGCATCCGCGACTCCCTGACCATCCGCGCCGCCACCCTGCGCGCCCACCAGGCAGCGGCCCTCGAAGCGCAAGCGAACTCCGCCACCGAGCGTATGTCGATGCCCGTCATGCTCCTCGCCGCCGCCTACCTGCTGTTCCTGCTCTACCCGGCGATCTCTGGAATCGGCACATTTTGACCAAACCCGCGCGTGCCGCATACGACGCACCCAAGGAGGCAGACCCATGCGCCCGAGGAATTTACTCGTCCTGCTGACCCTGGCACAGCTCACGCTCACCGATCGGATCCGCCAACTGCGCCACAGCGCAGACCGAGGCAGCGAGACCGCCGAAAAGGTCATGTGGATCGCCCTGCTGGTCGGCCTCGCCCTGTCCGTCTTCGCCATCTTTCGAGACAAGATCATCGGCAAGGTCAGCGGGATCAACCTGTGACAACCATCCGGCAAACCCGCGCCAGGCGGCGCCTGCGCGTCAACGATCGGGGATCAGCGAGCACCGAGGTCGTCCTCTACGCGCCCCTGCTGTTCCTGCTCGTCCTCATCGGCGTGCAACTCGCGCTGTGGGCCCTCGCGCAGCTCGGCATCCAGCACGCCGCCAACCACGCCCTACAGACCACCAGGGTGTCCGGCGGCACCGCCGCCGCCGGCACCGCCGACGCCACCACCGTCCTGGACCAGGTCGCGGGCCGCGCCGTCGACAACCCGCAGGTGTCCGTGGCCCGTAACGCCGACACCGCGACCGTGGCCATAGCCGGTCGGGTACCGGCCGTGGTGCCGTTTCTGCGCCTGCGGGTGGAGACCCACGTCAGCGCGCCCGTCGAGCGGTTCCGACCCGAAGTCGGCTAGATCGCGTCTTGAGAAGGGAGAAGGCTGGTGAGCGACCTCGGCAGGACGAAACGTCGTCCCGGCATGCGCCGGCCGCCCGCGGGCCGGTCGCCTCGCGATCGGGGGTCGGTCAGCGTCGAGATGGCCCTCGGCTACGTGCCGCTGATGGTCCTGGCCGTCCTCGCCATCGTGGCCTGCCTGCGCCTGGCATCAGCCGCCATCGACGTACGCTCCGCAGCAGCGGCGGCGGCCCGGCAGGCATCCATCGCCCGCACGCCCACCGAAGCCCGCCTCGACGGCGCTGACGCCGCATCGATCACCCTGGCCGGACGCACCCTCCCCTGCCAACCGTCGACCATCACCGTCGAGCCCGGCGCGTTCGTCCCCGGCGGGCAGGTCACCGCAGCAGTGGCCTGCACCATGAGCCTCGAAGACCTCTACGGCCTGGGCCTGCCCGGGTCGGTGACAATTCGCGCCACCTCGCGGCAGCCCCTGGATGCGTACGGGGCACAGCCGTGACCACCCGCCCCCCCGCTAAGGCGCGTCGGGTTCGTCGCGATGATCGAGGGCAGATCACCCCATGGACCGTCGTGGGGACCCTGATCGTGCTCATCCTCGCCGGCCTGGTCTTCGACCAGGGCATGGCCATGGCCACCAAGGTGTCCGCGTACGACACCGCCCAGGCCGCCGCCCGCGCCGGTGCGGACGAGATCGACCTGGCCCTGCACCGCACGACCGGCGCGGTGCAGCTCGACCCCGCCGCAGCAAGCACCGCTGCCAGAATCTTCCTCACCCAAGCCGGCCAGGCAGGCACCGTGTCGGCCACCACCGAGCAGGTCACCGTCACGGTCACCACCCGGCATCGCACCCAACTCCTGCACCTCGTCGGAATCACCGACATCCCGGTATCCGCCACCGCCACCGCCACGCCCGCCACCGGCGTCACCACCGCCACCGAAGCCCAGATCATGCCTACGCCTGGGGAGGTGCCACTGTGATCGCGACACTGTCAAAGGTCGCCCGCCGCGCGGTCGGCGGAGCGACGCTGGCACTGCTGCTCGCTGGCGTGCCGTACGCGCTGCTGCGCTACCTCGACCCGCCGCTGCCCGACCAGCCGCCTACCTGGGACACCGTCACCACCGCGCTGACCAGCCCGCTGACCGACGAGATGATCGGCGCGGTCCTCACCGCCCTGCTCTGGGCGGCCTGGGTGTCGTTCACCTGGTCGGTGCTCGCCGAACTCGGCGCCGCTCTCACCGGCCGACGACTGCCTCAGCCCCGTGTGCTGAACCCTGGTCGTGGCCTCGCCGCGCTGCTCATCGCCATGATCACCGGCGGAGTCCTGGCCACCGCCGCGCAAGCCGCCACACCGCCCCTGACTGGTCCCGCCCACGCCCACCCGGGTGCCTCCGGCGTCGCCTCGGCCACGGCGGCTGTCGCGCACCGCGAGTCTCTCCCCAGCACCACCAGCACCCAGGTATCGCAGGCAGCCGCGACGCCCGATTGGACGCTGGCCCAAGGCGAGGTCACCCTCGTCGCGAACGGCCGCGAGTACGTACACACCGTCAAGCGCGGTGACACCCTGTCGAAGATCGCCGAGCAGTGGCTTGGCGATGCGAACCGGTGGCCGGAAATTTTCGCCCTCAACAGGGGCGCCCATTTCGCCGACGTCGGCGGCACCCTGCGCAACCCGAACGTGATCTACCCGGGCTGGGCGCTGGACCTGCCCGCCGACGCCACCCCGCCCGCCGGGCAGCAACCCCGGCCCTCAGCCCCCACGCCTGCTCCGCCGCGCACGCCGGCACCAGAGACCACACTCGGCGTTCCGCCCGCTGATCAGCCGTCCATGAGCACCGTTCCGCAGGTTCCCGTCCCGAGCGCGCCGGCTGCCAGCCCGACACCCACCGGTACTGCATCGACCCCCACCGGCGATGCGACCGCCGCCAACCCCACTGCCCCCGACAGCAGCCGAAGCGCCCGCCCCGGCCACGGTGTGCCGCTGCCGACCGGCAGCTGGATCGATGGTGGGCTGGCGCTCGCCATCGCCGCCGCGGTGGCCATCGTGTGGGCACACCGGCAGCGCCGATACCGCGCCCGCAAACCGCCGGTCCAGCGCCCTGTGACGGACCCCGACCTGGCGCCTATGCCCCACGTGGTCCGCCAGATCCGGCGTGGCCTGCGCGACGCGGCGACCCCAGCCGATGCCTCACCCCCCGACAGCCCAGCTGATGAAGAGAACGGCTCGTCACCTCGGACCGACGATGTCCTCACCGACAAAGCCGACGCCGTCCATGAAGCCAGCCCCGCGCAGGCCCCCACCGCTATTGACGACGCCCCCGACAGCGGGCCGGTGGCACCGGCACTCGCCCACCCCCTATCGGCCGTGTGGCCTCCGGCCGGCCTGGGCCTCACCGGGCCCGGCGCAGACGCCGCCGCCCGCGGCTTCCTCACCGCCGCCCTCGCCGCAGGCGCGGCGGAACACCCCGACGCTCGCACCCAAGTGGTCATCCCCGCAACCACCGCCGCGACCCTGCTGGGCGCCGCCGCCGTCAATTTGCCCCACACCCCTCGACTCACCGTCACCGCCGACCTCGACGACGCCCTGGAAATCCTCGAGGAACAAACCCTGCACCGCACCCGGCTGGCCTACCACCACGAAGTCGACACCATCGCCGAACTGCGCGCCGCCGATCCCTTCGAAGAACCCCTGGCGCCGGTGATGCTGCTCGCCGACGCGACCGGCCGCCACGAACGCGCCCGCATCGCCGCGCTCCTCGCCCAAGGCCAACGCCTGGACATCCACGGCGTGCTCCTCGGCACATGGCCCGACGGCGACACCGCCGTCGTCACCGCCGACGGCACCGTCACCCGCGCCGACGGCGACGCCCGCCACGGCCCCCATCCCGCCGACGTCGGCCGCCTCGCCATCCTCGATCCCACCGAAACCGTCGACGTGCTCGCGACCCTCGCGGAGTCCCACACCGGCCAGATGCCGGCACCCGCACCCATCGAGACGCCACCTAAGCCCAGGCCCGCGATAGCCGTGGCCCCCGCCGACGTAGCAGACGCCCCAGAGCCGGCCGGCGAGAGCACCGACCATGAGTTCGCTGACCCCGACGAACACGACTCGGAGGCCTCATCGAAGCCGCACACCGACGGCGACAGCGCACCGACCGCTGTGCGGCCTGTCGCCGAAGACCCCACGGCGCCAGCGGGTGCTGACGGGCCCGCCGGCGCAAACGCCGAGACTCATGACCACGACATCGCCCCTTCCGCGGGGCCGTTCAAGGATGACGCGTCAGGCGCTGACCCGGCCGAAGCGCACCGCAGCCGGGTCGAGGTGACGGTTCTCGGCCCGCCGGCCATCCTCGGCGCCAACCATCCGCGCGCGCTGCGCGCCAAGTCCATGGAACTGCTCGTGTACCTCGCCGTGTATGACGGCGCCGCCCCCGCCGAGACGATCATCGAAGACCTCCTGCCCGACGCCCCCACCAGCAAAGCCACACACCGTCTGCACACCTACGCCTCCGACCTACGCGCCGTGCTGCGCCACCACGCCGGACCCGGCACCTACCTCACCCGCCCTGACCACCGCTACCAGCTCAACCCCGACTCCTTCGACATCGACCTGTGGCGCCTACGCGCCGCGCTGCGCGCCACCGACAGTCGAACCGAACGGGCGCAGGCACTGCGCCGCGCCGTCGAGGGCTACCGGCCTCTGGCTGAGAGCTGCGACTACGAATGGCTCGAACCCCACCGGCACGCCGTGCAACGCGAGGCCCTCGACGCCGTCGCCGCACTCATCGAGGATCTCGCCGGCCAGCCCGAGCAGCAGGCCGCCGTCTACGACACCGCTGTGCCTCACCACCCGTACAACGAGGAGCTGTATCAGCAGGCGATGCGCGCCCACGCCGCCCTCGGTGACCTCGACGCCATCCGCGTGCTGCGCCGGACCCTGACCCAACGACTCGGTGAGATTGACGCCGAGCCCACCGACGACACGCTCGCTCTCGCCGACCGGCTCATCGCCGAGGTGCGCTCGCGGCGCGGCCCACGCTCCTCCGACGGCCGGTCGTCGGCGTGAGCAGCGCTGTTCGTCCGGCCGATGATCCGGGAACACCGATCGCGGCCGGCAGCGTCGAGGACAAGCAGCTGCGCAGGCTGCGGTGGGCGGTGCGGGCAACTCTCGCCTTGGGCGTCGCGGCGTCGGTGGCCGCGAACGTCCTGCACGCCCGACCGAACCCGATCAGCCAAATCATCGCCGCCTGGCCGCCCCTGGCGCTCCTGCTCACCGTCGAGTTGATCTCCCGCGTCCCCCACCACCGTTGGCACCTCGGCGCGATCCGCGTCACCGCCGCGGCGGTCATCGCCGTCATCGCCGCATGGGTGTCCTACTGGCACCTCGTCGGCGTCGCCGCCCGCTACGGCGAAGCCGGCTACGGCGCCGCCTATCTCCTGCCCATCTCTGTTGACGGACTCGTCATCGTCGCCAGCGTCAGCCTCGTCGAGATCAGCGCCCGAATCCGCGTCATGTCGCCGCAGGCAGCAGCCACAGCCGCCACCGAGCACCACACAACCCCGGCGCTCCCAGCTCATGCCACCGAGACCCCGACCCCGGCCTCGACACACGTCGGTCTGTCAGACAACGCAGCAAGTGGCGCAAACCTCCTCGACGCATGCCCGCTCGCGGGCGCCGGGCGCACCGTCGCGCCGACGCCGCGCACCCGAGTCTCGGGCGAGACGCCGCAGCTGGCCGTTGCCGCCGGGCCACCGAGCGCCGACGCCAACGCAGACAGACCGCCGCTGGAGCTCAATGCCGCGCAGACACCGCCCGATCCCGTCACCGTGCCTGCCGCCGGCAAGTCGGCCGGTGCGCTGTCAGAGACCGCGGGGCCCGCGGCCGAGACATCTGGTAGCCAGCCGACGTCCGCCGAAGTCGCGACGCAGCCGACGCAGGCCGCAGATACCGCTATGGGCGAACCGTCACCCGAGAGCGCCACGGGCGGTGACCGAGAAGAAGCAGATCCGCCGGGCGGCGCTGACACGTGGTTGGGCGATACCGCTGCAGCGGTGGCGTACTGGCGGCGCCGTGATCCCGCGCTGCAACCAGGCGAGGTCGCCGAACGGATCGGTAGGTCAGAGCGGACTGTGCGCCGCCATTGGCAGCCACGGCCGGGGAACCGCACCGCACGCGCCAATGGCCATCCCGCCGGCAAGCGGCGACGCTGATCGTCGTTCCTCTGGTCGGCTAGTGGCCCGGGCGGCGATTTCAACGACAAAAAGGACCCAGTTCGTGCTCTGCGGGGGGGCGGACGGCTTCAGCCCGGGGGCACACCGCGAGCGCAAGGATTGGCCGCGGCACGACGGTAGGCTGGACAGGAACGATCCTGTCCAGCCCACCGAAACCTTGCACCCTGCGGGGCGCCCGCTTCACGCTGGCCGCCCGCAGGGTGATCAGTGCCGCGACCCGGACTACCACCAGGCACCAACTGCCTGGCCAAGTAACCGCACGTCCGCACGCACCTTCCGGTGCCCGGACTGTCAGGGACGTCGCATGGTCGGCTGCGCCGACGGCGGGTAGGCGTAGCCGCCGTCCCAGGGGAAGCGGCCCTGCGGATCGGGCCACACAATCTGCTGCACCCGAACCTGCTGGCCGTATCGGGCGATCGCGGCGCCCGGGTGCAACTGTTCGGTCGGCGTGCCGTCGATGACGACCGCGTCGTAGCCGGCGATCAGGTCGCCGACGCGTTGATTATGGGTGAAGCGCTCGGCTCGGTCGTAGACACGGGCGGCGAGGTCGTTGAGCAGTTGATGCGCGATGGCGGGATCGAGTCCGGCGATCAGCAGCTCGGGATAGCCGTGAGCAGTGAGCCCGACGGTGTAGGCGAACGGGGTGCTGTCGTCGGTGTCGTCCGCGGCGGGGTGCACGAGTGTCACCACCCAGCCGACCCGGTCGATGATCTCGCTTTGGCGGCGTCGGAAGTCCTCGTTGCCGGTCACTGGTCATGTCCTTCCGCGTTGTCGTGGCGCTCGGTGAGAGAGGGTGGATCGACCTCGGTGAAGCCCCAGAGCCGGTCGATGAGCTCCAGTGCCTGGGTGCGGTAGCGGTCGGCGAAACCGCGGCAGATCGCCGGCTTTGCCTGCGGGTACTGGTAGTGCGGCAACGTGTCATGGCAGATGATGTAGGACTCTTGGTCGCGGGCGTCGGCGACGAGGGCGCGAAGCTGCCCTGACTCGAGGTGCATCCGGTTGCCGGGGGCGAAGATGCAGGTGTCGCATTGGCGCGACAGCAGCCGGGACTTGCCAAGAATCGGGTCGCCAACGCTCAGCGACGTATCTGCGTCTCTGTTGTCGGGGTCGTCGTCAAGATCGGGCACAGGCTCCACAATTGCTCCTCTGCTGATCAGACGGGGGCACCGCCTACGTTCACGGTGCCCCCGGCGTCGTGTCGCTGTCCGGCGTGACCCGACTGGAGTGAGCCAGTCGGGTTGAGCCAGGTAGGCATCGAACCAATGCGGCACCGCTGGCCGGCGAAGCGCGGACAGCCCTCGGCCTTGCCACTACTTGGCTCGTTTCCTGGTAGGGATTGGTTAACAGCTCGCGGGCGCGGCCCAGAGGTCAGATAGGGCGCGAGCGTGTCATGACAGATGTTGGCCTTCGGGGGAGGCCGACCGCTGCCCGGTCTCTCGGCGGGAGCACACGTTGAATGGGCGGACTTCGCCAAGTAGTTGCGTCATGCTTGCGCTGGCCCGCCGATGGACTGTGCAGGCGCTGTCGCGAGGTTGGCGGGCACCGAGCGATCCCGACTCCGACCGCTGGCCGCATCCCTGAAGCGCGATCGTGCGGTGGGCGGAGGTGGTGGTGTCGGTTCAGTTTTGAGTTGCGCGGGTGGATGCGAGCTAGCCGTTGGCAAGCAGGCGGGTTTTCGGTGGTGACGTGTGGGTTGTTGGGTGGTTAGGAGCGCCAGGTTGTGCTGATCGCGTCGAGTTGCGCGATCCGGTCTGCCGTGAGTTTTCCCGCCCGGAGCCTGCGGCGTTGTTCTTTGACCCAGTTGCCGAGGCGGTAGCCGTCACGGGTTTCGGCCGATTTGGGCATGCGTAGCGTGCCGTAACGGTGGTGGTATTCGTGGGCGTGGGCGAGACCGACGGCGAAGCTGTGGGTTCTGATGTCCCACATCATGTTCAAGGCGTTGAGGGCGGTGATCCGTTCGGCGGTCAGGGTGCCGCGCTTGCGGAGCATGCGTTGCGCGACGATGAACTGCCCGAGGCGGTAGCCATCCGCTTCCGTGTGGTGCTGCGGCACGTTGAGGTGCCCTTGTCGGGCGTGGAAGGCGATGGCGTGGGTGATGCCTCGCTCCCACATTGCCTGGTAGGGGTCGAATTCGATGCCGAGGTGCTCTAGAGCGGCGCTGCGATCGGGGTCGAGGCGACCGGAGCGGTGGGCACGGCGTTGGGTGCGAACCCAACTGCCGAGGGGATAGCCATGAATAGTGGTGTGGTCCGGTGGCACGCGAAGGTGTCCGTGCTGGGCGCGGTAGGCCGCGGCGTGCTGCAGTCCGGTTTCCCAGTTGGTGCTTCTGGGGTCCCAGAGCATGCCGAGGGTGTCGAGGGCCTGAACGCGTTCGGCTGCGATGGTCTTGGTGCGGCGGGCTTTGCGTTGGTGGTGGATCCATCGGCCGAGCGGGTATCCGTCGTCGGTGACGTGGTCGACGCGTGGATAGAGGTGACCGTGGGTGGCGTGGTAGCGCACGGCGGCGCCGTAGCCTTCCCACCACGGTGAGGTGGTGGCGGTGATCAGCCGGACGGTGAGGTGTTGCAGGTACTGATCGATGTCGTAGCCGTCGGGAAGTCGGACTACCACTTGCTCAGGCAACACGGGGGTGACGTCTAGGTACTGGCGCTGCCGGTTGAGGGCGATGGCCAGGGATTCGTCGTGGGCGCGCAGGGCGCGTACGACCTGCCAGATGGTGCTGTAGCCGTCGGCGTCGGCCTGAGCGTCCACGGCGGCGTCGTCACCGACGAGGACCGGGACCAGGACGGTGGCGACACCACTGCCGGTGGGGTTACGCCGCAGCCCACGCCCGACGGCTTGGACGACGTCGACGGTGGAGGTCTTGGGGTGGCTGAACACGACGGAGTCGACGGCGGGGACATCGATGCCCTCGCCGAGGCAGCGGACGTTGGACAACACCGCCCATCCATTGTCCGGCGGGTCGGCGAGGTCGCTGAGAAACGCACGCCGCGCGGCGGTGCTGTGTCGGCCATCGACGTGGTGACAGGTCAGCGCCATGTTTGGGCGTGTGGGTTCGGACAGCGCGGCGAGGGTGACGGGCAGGGCGGCGGCGAAAGCGCGTGAGTCGGCCACGCGGTGGGTGTAGACGATGGTGCGTCGCAGGTCGAATTCGGCGGCGGCGCGGGCCAGGGCTGTGGCGACCATCGCGGTGCGCAGTGGCCCGTCCGCGCCGCGGCCTGCGTCGCGAGTGCCGGTGAGGTCGCGGACCAGGGGCAGAATCTCGGCGCGGCTGACACCGACGACGGCGATGCGGTAGTCGTCAAGCCAGCCGTCGGCGATAGCCTGGGCGAAGGTGTACCGGTGCAGGACCGGCCCGAACACCTCGGTGTCATCCATCGATAGCAGGTGCTCGTCGTCGAGATCGCCCGTGCGGGGGGTGGCGCTGAGGTACAGGCGGCGGACAGCGGGCAACCCTTGATCGTGGTGCAGCAACGCTGTCAGTTTGTCGTCGGGTCCGGCGCTGTGATGGGCCTCATCGACGACGAGGACATCGGCAGCGATGCCGGTGGCGATCAGCGCTCCGCCGAGCAGGCCTGCGGAGCGATGAGTGGTGACGATCAGCCGGGCGCTGCGGCTAGGGGCACGTAGCCAGCCGGCGATCGTGGCCGGGTCGGTGGTGACGGTGACGGCGTCGGGCAGGTCGCTGGTGTGTGCGGCGGTGTCGGCAACGGTGTCATCGCCACAGACCGCGAGGGCCGTACCGTTGGAGTGCCCAAGGACTGCGAGGGTTTGAGCCACCAGCGCCACTGATGGGCACGCGATGACGACGTAGCCGCCAGGTGGGCATAGCTGTGCGGCGATGTGCGCGGCAGTGACGGTCTTCCCAGTGCCGCATGCGGCGTGGATCTGTCCCCGGCCGCCGGCCCGCAGGGCGGTGACGGCGGCGGGGATGGCGAGGCGCTGCCAGCCGACGGGATCCGGCAAATGATTGACGATCAGACCAGCGGCGACATCGCCGCCGCCGACGCTGTGGTTACTTGACCATCCGGGCGCGCTCATCGGGGTGGCGTCGGCTGGATGGCGTGCCGCGACGAGGACGTTCGACATCTGGCGTGTGGGATCGTCGCTGGGCAGCGGATTTGGTGTGGTCATGGACCTTCTCCAGAGCTCTGGCGGGCAGCCCGAGGGATCGGGACGCCGCTGGATGGGCAGGAACGTCGAGTGGTGGTGGCCCGGTAACGGACGTGGTCAGTTCGGGCGGCGGGGATCGGCGCGCGAGGGCTCGGCCGATGAAGCGGTGGCAGAAGGCTGCTCGCGAGCCAGCGGCACCATCGGCTCCAGTGGCCGGTGAAATGGGGTGCGGATGGGGCGGGTTAGTTGGCATCTCGCTCGTACGTGAGGGCTGGGTTCGTCAAGCCGCCGACACGGTGACGGTGGGCCGCAGCGGCATCGACGCTTCGGCGTTGACGGCTGGTCTGGGGCCTACGGGCTGGGTGGGTGAGAACCAGCCGGCAAATCGGGTGGCTGCGGCAGCGACCGTGGCTACCACCCGCGCACGACCTCGGGCGACCGGGGTACGGCGGGTCGCGGCACGCAGCGCCCAACGCGCATCCTGCAGAGGCGGGCACGGGTAGCTTTCCCGCCTGCAGCGCAGGTTGACGCAGCGACCAGGCCGATCGGGGTCCTGCAGGTGCTGATCGGCTACGTCGGTGGCGAGAAGCCACAACAGGGCGTCGGTCACGTTGTGCGGTAGGGCGTGACGGTGCTGCGGTGACATCAGGGCTGCCCTTCAGTGCGGAGACGACTCGGGTGGCCGCCGCCCCGACCAACAGGAGTAAAGGACCCTGTCGGATATGTCGGGGCGACGACCGCAACGAGTGACGCTCGACTTGCCCAATAGATCAAGTCGTCACGGCTACATGCCGTCGAAGGGCAGGACCGATTGCTTGTCACCGAGCGCCATAGTTGGCGATGGGGCAGGCTCCTTGGCGCACAATGCTCGACCTCGTCGTTCAACACGGGCCGGAGCTGGCACGACGATCAGCATGTTGGCGTTTCAGCAACGCTGAGCTTTACCAATACGGCTTGCCTGCTAGAAGGTGCCAAGAAATCTGCTCAACTCGGCAGCCGGTGCTGACCAACCCGGTCCGCCAACTAACCTGCTAAGTCACCGTTGAGTGTTCTGCCGGCCGAATTGGTGCCGCCCGCGTGGCGGCGGTGGCGTGTCCGTGGGACACCGCCCCCAGAGGTCTGATCGGGGCGGGGTTGGGTCAGGTGGTGCTGAGGTTGAGGCGACGGCGTTCGGCGGCCAAGAGAACGCGGGCGGGCTGGTGCCAAGTGTCGTCGTCGAGCGGAGCGGCGGTAGTGCCGTCGGCGAGAGCCTTCAGCGCGGGTACCTGCTCGGCGTAGGGACCGCCGAGTGCGGTCAGGTCGGCGCAGACGCGTGCGATATCGGCGCGGGTCTTGGGGGTCCAGGGTCCGGGTCGGCCCCACGTTTCGCGTCGACGTCCGCGAAGGGGGCCTTCACAGAGGTGGTAGCCCAGCCACACCACGGGAGGGCGCAGTCCGGCGGCTTCGGCGAGCAGCGCGACGTTGTCATAGTCGCCGGCCTGGTCACCGCGGATCGGACGGTAGCCAACGGGACGGGGGTTGGTGAGCACCCGCCAGTAGCCGGGGTACACGGCGGTGGAGGCGACGAGGTCTTTCGCGTCGCGGAAGCCGCCAGCGTTCAGGGCCTGCGGGAGTTGGTCTAGCAGCAGGTGGGCCAGTTCGCGGCGAACAGCCGGCACACTCGGGTCGTCAGCCCGCCAGTGGCGGCCCCGCCTGCCGGACGTGGTGGCCTTCGAGGTGCCGTGCTGACCATCAGCGCTGACGGACTCCGTGTCGAGAGGTGGTAGGCCATTGCCGTCGGCGAGCTGGCCCAGCAGACGGGCGGCGAAGTCGGAGAGCATCTGTTCGAAGCCGCGGCTACGGTCGTAGAAGTCCTGCACGGGTATCCAATGGCCGCCGCCGCGGTGCGCGACGCGGTGCGCGGCCTCGTGCAGGAGCACCAGCAGGGTTCGGTGCCGGTCGGTGAGCGCGTCGCGGTGGATGGCCACGTCTCCGGTCAGCGGCCGGTAGAAGCCTTCGGCGCAGGGTGACTCGTCGCTGTGGTCGTACACCTTCACCCGGTCCAGGGCGAACGGGCCGATCGCGCGGCGCACCAGCTCGCAACCCTCACGTAGCGAATCGCGCTCCACGGCGGTCAACGCCTTGAGCGTGACCCAGCTGGTGCGGTTGCGGTTGCGGGCGTAGTGGCGCTGCTGGCTGGCTCTGGCCATCTCCACGCCCAGCAGTCCCATCACGGCGGCCTGTTGGTGGCCGGCGAGGCCGGGGGTGATCAGCTCGGTGTAGCCGTTGTCCTTCAGGTCCAGTGCCGCCTCCTCACCGCCGGGGATCGTGTAGTAGGTCTGCTCGGGGAGGTGGGCGCGTCCCCAGGTCCGCCACGCGGCGCGAGGACGAGGCAAGCGCACTTCGGTGAAGAACTGCTCTTGCTCGCGGAGTTTCCCGCCGCTGAGCACGTGCCGGGCGAACATGCCGATGAGTGAGGGGTCGTCGCTGCTGGCGAGGATGTCGCGGACGGCGGTGCGCAGCGCGGCGGCCTCGACGACGGTGCGGTCGCGGTTCTGCAGCGCCTTGTGGTCCAGCGACAGATCGTAGGAGGCCAGGAGGCTGGGCATGCGGGTAACCAGCACTCCGCCGATCCACACCCGTCCTGGTTCGCCGTCGCGCACGCACACCCCGGGCGAGGCGGGTGGCTGGTAGCCGGGCTCGGCCAGGGCGCGGAACCGTCCGATGGCCTCCCGCGCCAGCTCTCGGGAGCATTCGATGGTAAACACGGTGCCGCCGGTGCGGGTGTTGGGGTGGAAATGGTAGACGAGAACCTCGCTGCCCTGCTGCGTGCGGGACGGGATGAGTCCGCCGAGGAGCTTGCGGCGCTCGACGGTGGGCACGAACCCGTAGGACACGGTCTCGCACCGCACGGCGCCGATCTCGGGGCTGCGGGCCAGCACGAGGCAGGCGAGTTTCTTGCCCTCACCGAACTGGCCGATTTGCTCGTCGGTCTTGCTGGACATGCCGAGGATGAGTCCCTCCTCGGGGATGCCGGGGCCATTGTCGGCGATGGTCAGGACGCCGTCGGCCCAGCTGGCTGCCGCGTCGGGGTCTTCGTCGAGGGCGTTGGCGATCAGTTCGGAGATCGCCCGCACAGGCGTCCACGACTTCACGTACTCCGGTGAGATGGGGTAGGCCAAGCTGTCGGCGTCCGCCGCGGTCCCATTCGATGAGGCCGCTGTCGTACCGGGGGTGCCGGTGGCGTGGGTGGGGTCGGACACGAGATTTCCTCCGCAGAAATGGGAAGATCCGCGACCGGGTTCGGTCGCGGATCAGCTAGGTGGGAAGGCTGCTGTGGTCGATGGGGACTGGTCGGTGTAGCGGCGCTGACGGCTCCGCCGCTGCTCGCGGCGGGGCCGCCGGCGGCTCGGTCAGGCGAGGCGTGGCGTGCGGGTGAACCGGTAGGTGAAGGTGCCGGTTTCGACCATCAGGTCCAGCCACTGGTAGCCCGCGGCGCGGGCGCCGTGCAGTTCCTCGATCAGCGCACCGGGCTTCTCGGTGAGGTGCAGGTGCTCGACGAAGTCGTCGCCGCCGAGGTCGGGGTCGGTGCGGCGCCCGTCGAGGCGGGGGTCCCAGCCGAGGGCGTAGACGGTGAGGTTCGCGCCGGGCCGCTCCGGCTCGGTCAGTCGGGGAAGGCCGTTGGACATGAGGTACACGCCGTCGTCGTGGACCCACTCCAACGCCCCCGGGCAGGCGACCCCGAACTCAGTCTCAGTGAGGCTGGGGATGTGCTCGCTGGCGGTGACGGCGTGTTCGGCCAGCCGCAGCGTCTCGGGCAGCGGAAAGTACAGGTGCAGTGCCATCGAAGGGCTCCTGTCGGTGCGGGTGGTTAGATTTGGGTGGTACCTAGGTGGGCGCCGAGGCGTGGCCCTTGCCGCACGGCGGCGACGACGCCGTCAAGCTGGCGGCGTTGCCAGCCGTCAAGGGCGGTGGCCAGGTCGGCACCCCACCGGTGGTGCTGGGTCAGGGCGACGGTGAGAGCGGCGGCCTGCTCGATGCCGTTGTTGGCGCCTCTGCCGGTGTGGGGGCGCACGGGGGCGAGGGCATCGCCGACCAGCACCGCCCAACCGGCGCCGACGGGCCAGACCATGCGGGTGGGCAGGTCGATGTCCATCACCGGCGCGGCCATCCGAACGGTGGTCGTGTGCACGGTCGCGGCGTGCGGGGCGGGCAGCAGCCGGGCCGCATGGGCGTCGACCAGCGCGCGGGCGGTCTCGGAGACGTGATGGGGCAGCGCGAACGCGCGCCGCTGCGGCGGCGCGCCAAAGCAGTGGGCGTAGTCGGCGGCGCTGCAGGTGAGGTACAGCGTCCAGTCCAGGCCACCGGGAATCGGGGCGACGTTGTACTGGCATCCGGGCCCGGGTTCCAGGCGCAAGAAGTTCTTCACCGCCACAAGCTGGCTGGCGGCGTGTCCGCGGTGGGCGACGTAGCCGGCGTAGCGCAGCTGCCGCGCGGGGTCGAGGAGCCGCCGTCCAGTGGAGGTGCGGCCGTCGGCGAACACCACCAGATCCGCAGGCGTGTTCGTGTCGTCGGCGAAGAGCAGGTGCGGGTGCCCGCCGCGCTCGGTGATGCCGGTGACGCGGTGTCCGGGCTGCAGGACACCTGCGGGTAGGCGGCGGGTCAGGGCGTGGTGCAGCAGCGACCAGGTGGTGTTGCGGCCCGGATATAGGCGACGGGCGGTGTGGATGGCCTGCCGGTCGCGGACGGTGACTTCCAGGACCATCTCGGAGGGGTGGGCGATGATCTCGTCCTGGCTGATGCCGATGCGGTCGAGGACGTCCAGGGCGGGGTGTTCCAGGCCGATTAGTCCGCCGCCGCGCGGCGCGGCGGCGGGGGCGGCCTCGTAGACGGTGACCGGGAAGCCGGCCCGCAGCAGGAGCAAAGCGCAGGTGGCACCGGTCAGGGAGCCACCGACGACCGCGACGCGCGGTCGCGTCCCGCCGTGGGCGGTCAATGCCCTGGGCAATTCTGCGCCAGGGGTGTTCGGCTGTGTCATCTGGGTTTCCTTCCGAAAGGAAGCCCGGACACGGCCGTACGGCCGTGCCCGGGCGGGTGCGCGTAGTGCGCGAGGTGGCCGGGCATCGGCCGTAATCGGTGCGGTTCAGGTCAGGTCAGCGCCCACGGGGCGACCTGGTGGGTGTGTCTCGCGGTGGGCGCGACGGGAGCAGGTGTACGGGACGGGTTCACCGTGAAGGGCCGCTCAGGTGTTGATGCGGATCCGCGGTGGGGTGTAGCGGCTGCCAGGGCCGCTCAGGTGCCAGGGCGCAGCATCCGTGCCAGCGAGCGCAGCAGGTCGAGCACCTCACTGGCGCCGGCCTGCGGGTCCTCCTCGATGGCGAGGAGCCCTTCGGGTTGGTCGCGGAAGCGGGTGAGGACGTAGGCGGTGCCGTCGGCGTCCACCGCCTCGACGTAGCGGACCAGTTGAGGCGGGTCCACGGCGTCGGTGACGGCTGCGTGCATGAACACCCAGGCCACGATGCGGACCGGGCCGGTGGCCGTGACGAGGTTGGCCTGCACGATTGGGCTGTGTAGCTCGGCGGCGGCGTGACGCAGCACCGCGACGGGGTCGTCGGTGTTCGCCTCGTTCGCTGCCGCGGATGGCGCGGTGGCCACGCCGACGTGCCGGGCGGTCGGGTCGGGGTGCCCGGGGACCGGGGCTTCCCGCAGCACGGCCAACACGGTCGGACCGGGCCACGGGTAGGCGCGGTCAGCGTGCTGGTCCATGCCATGCAGGCAGTACGAAATGGCTTGTTGTCGTGGGGTGAACATCTTTCTCCGATCCTGGTGACGAAATCACTGGACGTGCGGGGTCATTGAGGAGACAAAGGCGCTGGTGAGGTGGGCCGCGACTCCGTACGGGACGATCGCGGCCAGGGGCTGCACCGGGGCACCGTTTGGTGTCGTTGTCATCGCCGTCCGTGCAGGCTTGGTTGGGTGCGGTTTCGTGGCCCGTCGAGGGGTGCGGGCGGTGACCGAGGCAAGCGGCGCCGCGATCCGGTTGAGCAGCCGTTCGCGGTCGGCGTTGGCAGCCGCAGCGAGCGTTCGGTGGTTAGGCCTGTTCGAGCGCGGTGATGGCGGCGTCGGCGATGGCGTCGACGGCCTGGATCGGGTCGTCGACCAGGAGCGTGGTGGTGTGGGTGAAGGTGTGGCCGGACTGGTCGGCGGGGCGTAGCCACAGCACTGCGCAGCCGGACTGGTGCAGGGTGGTGATCAGCCGTTGCGCGGCGTCGGTGTTGGGCAGTTCGCCGTCGGAGACGACAGCGAGCATCCGCAGCCGGCCTGGTTGGCGCAGGCGCAGCACCTCATCGGCGAGTTTGACCGCGTCGAGGAACGCCGTCGTGCCTCCGAGCGCTGACATCTCCAGGACCTGGGTGGGCCGTTGGCGGGGCGACACGAGCAGGGCGGCGCTGGTGCCGAAGCCGATCATCGCGGTGCTGGCCTGGTTGCTGCCGGCCGCGCTGGCGAGGATCCAGCCGGCGGCGGACATCGGTGCGGCGTAGGCGCGCATCGAGCCTGAGGTGTCGACGAGGACGGCCAGGTGCAGGGTCGGCTTCGGCGGCGGGATCTGGGCGCGGCGCTGCCACGGGGTGGCGGTGGGCATGCTGCCCGCGGCGATCTGCGCTTTGGCGGTGATCGCGTGGCGGGTACGCAGTCGTCCGGGCGGTATCGGGCTGGGCCGGGTGTCGGGTTCGGGTTGGTGCGTACGGGCCTGGCGCAGCCGGGCGGCGAGCCGGCGGGCGGCGGCCCGCTCGGCGTCGCTCGGGTCGCGGCGCGTCCACCAGGCGGGCGCCCCGTGTCGCGCCTCGTTCTGCTGGGCGGTGTATTCGGAGGGTGTCAGGCCGGCGGTGTGCGCGAGGTAGTCGGAGAGGGCCTGGGCGAGTTGGCCAGCGAACTCGCCGGGATCGGCTTCGGGTGGCGTCGGCTGCTGGCGGGGGTCGATGCCGAGGATGCGGCACCACCGCCACGCCAGGTCGATCATCGCCGTGGCGTTGGTGTCGTCGGTGCTGTGGGCTTGGCGCCACACGTCGCGGAGCTGGCGCAGTTTCTGGCGGCCGAGGACGGCGGTGACGGCGGCGCGGACGCCTTTGATGTCCTTCGCGGTAATGATGCGCGCGTCGACCCGGGCCAGGAGCAGGGCGGCGAGGTTGCCGGCGTGCCAGGCGTCGTCCACCGGCGCGTCGCCGGGGTTCAGCAGGGCAGTCACGGTGTGGCGCAGCCACCGCCGATCCGCGCGGCGCCTGGAGCGTTGGCGGTTCTCGATGCGGGATTCCTCGAGCATGTCGGCGACTTCGGCGACAATCGGCGGCGTGCCAGCAGGGGCCGTCCACAGGCTGTGGGTGGCGTGGGCGGCTTCGTGCACGAGCAGTCCGTAGGCGGTGGGCACCAGGCGTTTGTGCGCGGCGCGACGCGGGTCGGTGATGTCGGGGGCCCCGATGTGGGTGGCGTCGACCTCGATGCGACGGGCGTCGGGGTAGAAGCAGGCGGGGGCGCCGCCGCCCGCGCCGGGGGCGACGGTGACGCTCAGGTCGGTGCGGCCGGTCAGGACCGGGACGTGCCGGGTCCAGGCGTCGCTCCAGGCAAGCCAGTCCGGGGCGTTGGCGGCTGAGGTGCCGGAGCCGGAGCCCCGGTGGGCGGAGGGTTTGGGCATTGATCTTGTCCTTTCGGTTGAGAGGTCAGCGCTGTTTGCCGAGAGTCAGCGGCGTGATCTCGGTGCCGAACTGCGCCTTGAGGGCGGCGAGGACCTGCTCGCGGTCCTCGATGGGTGCGCGGCCGATGAGGTTGGACACCGCCGCCGCGGAGCCGAGGGTCTTGCTGACGCGGGTGAAGCCGAGCAGCTCGCGTAGCTGCGGCGCCCACCCGATCCGGCCTGCGGTGAGGTCGGTGTTCAGGGCGATCGCGGCGTCGACGGCGGGTCGGGGGACGCCGAGGTGGCGGGCGAGGTCCCAGTCGGTGGTGACCTCGATGTGCACGTCGAAGCGCGACGCGAGGGCCTCGGTGAGGATGGCGCCGTGCACGCCGGGGTTGTGCCCGGCGACGAGGTAGAACCCCTCGACGGCTTCGACGCGTTCGTTACGGAACCCGGGGATGGTGATGACACGGCGGCCGTCCATGGCCGGGTAGAGCACGGCGAGGACCTTCGGCTGAATGAGGGTGGCGTCGTCGACCAGCAGCGCACGGCCCTCGCGCATCGCCTGCACAAGGGGGCCGTAGGCGAACTCGAAGCCGCCGTCGGGCAGGGGGATGAAGTTGCCGAGGAAGTCCTCCACGACGGTGTCGCCGGTGCCAGCGACGGTGAGCAGGTCCGGGAATGCCGCCTCGACCAGCGCGGTCTTGCCGGTGCCGGGCGGCCCGTAGAGCAGCACGGGGATGCGTTTGTCGCGCAACCGTCGCAGCACGTCCACGTCCGTGGCCCCGGCGAGTTTGCGGGGGAAGTACAGGTCCCCGTTGGGGCGGGTGACCGGCTGCCGCCGGCCTGACCCACCCCGGACACCTGGCGCCGATCGTGGTGCGGGCGGCGGCATGGTGCCGGCCGCGTCGATACCGGCCTGAGTGATCTGGAAACGGTGCGGGCCGGTCAGGTGGGTGGCGTACCCGGCCTTGGCCATCTTCTTCAACGCCTCGAACACCGCCCCGGTCGAGGGAACAGCGAGGGCTTTCGTCAGCTCGCCGACGGCGAACACCTGATCGGGGTGAGCGGCCAGATGCGCGGCGACCTTGTGGTACAGGTAGCCGGGACGCCGGTCACCGGTCGTCGTGGACGACGTGGGGCTGGTAGTCGGATCCATGCGGGTCCTCCCAATCGATGAGGGGTGGAGCCCGCGCACCCGTCTCCGGGATGCGCGGGCGGTGCAAATCCGCGCAGCGGAGACGGAAATCGGATGTAGCGGAGGACCGCGACAGTTAGCCGGTTCTACGCATTCGAAGAACCGGTCGTCTGCTGGTCAGAAGGGTTAGCGAGGTGGCGTGCTCAGACCGCAACCGGTCGGCGGGTCAGGCTTCGGGATGTCCGACCACCCGGTCGCAGCGCCGAGGATCTACCGGCATCCAGGGCAACCCCCAGCCGATTCGGTAGCGCCCGCCGGTGGGTTGCGCGAGGTGAACGCCGCCGCCGAGGGACAGAGGTCGGGCGATGGTGAGCACGTCGCCGTCGAAGTCGACGGTGTGCCAGTCACCGCCGACG
Source organism: Micromonospora sp. WMMD710 (assembly GCF_029626045.1). NCBI lineage: Bacteria > Bacillati > Actinomycetota > Actinomycetes > Micromonosporales > Micromonosporaceae > Micromonospora > Micromonospora sp. WMMD710. The sequence goes on from NZ_JARUBD010000001.1 coordinate 4,557,485, forward strand.
GTCTCGGCCATCTCGGCGAACGTGCGAGCGAGTGCCCGGGCGACGTCGGCGTCGATGCTGAGCTCGCAGACGCCGTTCCACCAGCCGATCAATGTCGCGGCGTAGCCCTCCTGGTAGCGGTGCGAATGGCGACTCGTCTGGTAGCGCAGCCACGGCCCGGAGAACACGGCGGCGCTGCCGCGCGGTGGCTGGTAGTCAGGAGTGGGCATCGACGACCGCCACCGACCAATCCGCCGCACGGAACCGGACCGGGCGTCGCTGAAGGCGCCCGAGGTGTCCCGCGGGCAGGGGCCAGCCGGCCGCGGTGGGTCGGCGCACTGCGGGCAGCACCGTCGGGTCGGGGTGTCGACGTCCGTTCAGCAGGTCCCGAAAGATCGTCCGCAGACGCGGTGGCACATCACCGCCGTCGCTGCGGGTGAGGATCGCCCGGTCGGTGTCGAGCCACACGACGCCGGCCAGGTCGACCCAGGCCACCGGTGTGCGGCCGGGCGGGAACCGCCAGCCGGGATGGAGCAGCCTCGGCAGTGCCACGATGTCGCCCGGATACGGTGCCCAGTCGGTGTAGCTCCAGGGCACGACGGTGCCGGGCCGACGGCCGGCTTGCGCGGCGTCGGCGCACGCGAGGCATGTGGCCCCGCCAACCTGGGTGGTGCCACGGCAGGCGTCGCAGGTGTGCCAGTTGCTCGGGTCGGCGGCGGGGTCGTAGGTGGGGTCCCAGGCTCCGGTGACCTGCCCACCCAGCCGGTAGCCATCGATGCGGTGCTCACGGCTCACGAGCCGCATCGGCTTGACCAGGTGCGCGTCGATGCTGGCGACGGTCGCGCCGGCGCGTACCAGGACGGCGAAGAGCTGGTGTGCCATCAGCGTGTCCCCTGACCGGTCGTGCGGGCGGCAGCGGTGCGGTAGGCGTCGTAAACCGCCGGTGGGATCGGGCCGTGCCTGCGGTGCGGGGGGAGCTGCAGGGGCTTTTCGTTGGTTTCCCAGAATGCGCGGACATCGGCTGGGTAGCCGGCGCGAGGACTTGGGCCGCGTCGCTGGCTGGTGGGCCGCTTGGGCTGCCTGCGCGCTGCCTCGACGTAGGGGGACAGGGCCTCCCGCAGCCGCTGCAGGTTGTGCGGGGCCAGGTCGATCTCGTACTCGACGTCGTTGAAGGCGAGGCGATGCGTGCTGACGTCCTCGGTGCTGTGGTCGAGGTCGTCGGTGAGCACGACAACCGTCTTGGTTGCCATCAGGATGGTCCTTTCATGAGGTGACAGAGCTGCCCCCGGCGCAGGTCGATGCGCGTCCGGGGGCAGCTCTGTCACGGCTGGTGGGTAGGGGGCTGTGCACCGCAGCGGTGTTGATTACTCGTCGGCCACTCCCCCATCGCCTGGGTGGTGACCGCGGAATAGCGGTCCACTCGCCTCGGGCGAACGCGCTTGGCGTCGGGAGGGGTCTCTCGCACTCGCGGGTGTCACCCCTTGGCGGCCGGATCTTGGCTGATCACGGCCCGCCCGGCCGTCAGCCTGCGACGTACGCCGGCTCGCCGGACGCGTCGTGCACGCGCGTGATCCGCTGCGGCATCACCGGGTGGAGCTGCCCGCGATCGATGTTGGGCCACTGGTATCCGTCACCGCCGAGACGGGCGACGGTGTACAAGGGTTCGCTGAAGCCGTCGATGACGACGTACAGGTACACGCTTATCTCATCGACAAGGTCCGGTCCGACAGTCACGACTTCCCCAGCCTGCAGCGTGCGCTCCCCGTCGTCGTGGGTGCTCTCGTCAGGCATGAGGCATGCCTTCGGCAGAGGCACTAGCAGGATTGCTGGGGTGCGGCAGCGGATCCGGGATGGCGCCGACGATGCGGTCGCAGTCGTACGGGTGCACCGCGATCCACGTCCAGTTCCAACCCATCACCACGTACTGGCCGTCGTCGGTGGGGTGGATACGGTCGATCGCATCCGGGTCGTCTTGCACGCGGGTGTCGTCGGCGACGATGACGTCCCCGTCGAATGCCATCCGACCCATGGACTCGTCCACCCGAGCGTCCAGATCCGCTTCCGGCACGCCCGCGGCGGCGAGCTGCTGGCGGAACTGGTCGCGATGGGCCTGTTGGTCGGCGACGATCGCCTCGGCGACCTCCCGGGCGCAGCGGAACACCGCCCACCCATTCCAGGTGTCGATCAGGGTGCCGACGAATCCGACCCCGATGCGCATGTCCCCGGCGGCGTTGGGCGTCCACGCCCAGTCACCAGCGAACACCCCCACCCCGCCCAGCCGCACATGCTCGGGGTACACGTGGCGCAGGTCCCGCTCGTCGCCGTCCGGGTGCAGGATGATGCGGCACTGCCGGACAACGTCGGTCGTCACGGCGGTGTCGAACCCGTCGCACCATGACCACCGTGTCTGCTCCGGCTGCCACCCCAACAGGTCCTCCCACCGGGCTGCCCCGGGCGGGGCGTGCTGGGCATACCGGATGGCGTCCTGTCCCCCGTCGTACCGGTCCGGGAAAGGCAGACCTTCGATGTCTCGCCCGTCGTCGGCTTCGATGCTGGCGAGGACTTCTCGGGCGGTCGCCGTCGTGTCGCTGCTGGCCCGATGGGCGAGGGTGCACTCGACCCAGGTGCCTGCGGCGTCGTGGCCGGCCTGTGTGCCGGCGGCGCGCAGGCCGTCGAGGACCCGCTGCCAGGTGGCGTCGGGCAGCCCGCGGACGTGGTCACCCTTGTTCAGTAGCAGCGACAGCCGTGAGCCGCTGTCCCACTGCACGTCGAGCACCTGCTGGCCCGGTTCGTAGCGCCACACGCTTCCCGTGTCGCCGGGCAGCAGCCCGGTGTGCGGGTCATCGGTGTGCTCGAGCATCACCCGATCGCCCGCCTGGAACTCGGGCTGCGCCGGGTGTAGTTGAGAGTTGCCGTCATTGGGGTGGCCCCCGGTTGTGCTGTTGTCTGGACTGTTCACTGTCGTTGTCCTTAGCTCGGAAACGCTGCGGAGTCGTTGTAAGGGGGCGCGCCGACGCCGCCATGCCTTGTCACGGGTTGAAGCCCGCGACGACGGCGACATGGTCGATGCGCTCAGCGCGGTTCTGCGGCGGCGTGCCTTTCCACGGCGGGATCGCAAACGGCGCCCGGCCTCGGTTCAGGCAGACCTCGGTCGGGGTTGGTACTGGCGACGGCGGTCAGGCTCGGCCCGGCAGATGGTCGGCGCCGTCTCTCACCTGGGGTGGTTGTCGGGCTTGCCGCAGAGGTGGTGGCGTCGGCGGCGTCTAGTCCTCGCAGCCGGAGCTGCAGCCATCGGGATCGCATGGCTGGCCGTCGGCCATGCGCGCGAAGATCCGCCGGCCGTTGTCGCCGATACTTCCCAGTGGCCAATCGAGCCCATCGGCGAATGCCTTGATTTTCGGCGCGCCGTACATCGGGTAGGGGGCCGCGTCCATGGCCGCGACGACGTCGTCGTGGCCGAGCAGCCAGGCCAGTTCGTTGAGCTGGTCAACCGACCGGCCCGCCCAGCGGCTGCGATGAGCCAGGGTGTTGAGCACCGCCGACCAGAGCTGTGAGCGGGCGTACGCCTCGGGGTCACGGTGCCCACCCCACCGCTCATGGTCGAACTGCCGCGCGTCTACCCCGTCGGGGAGCAACGCTCGGGCGTCTTCGTAGCTGAGCGCCTGCAGGAGGATCTCCCGGCGGATCCCGAACGGATCCCTGCCCCGCAAGTCGCGCAGCGGATGTAGCCGATCGCCGATCTCATGCAGCGAGCGTTTGATCATGATTTGTTCTCTTTCTTCGAAATAGCCGTCATCGCCGGATCGGGGCGGCGGCGTGCCATTGACGGGAGACGTCGACGGCGTGCGGGTGCCGGCCCGTGTCCGCGGTCGGCGTCGGCGCGACGGTTTCGATCTGTCCGGGCGGCGGGTTCGCTGGCTGTCGGGTGTCCGGCGGTCAGCCTTCGAGGCGGATCTGATGCGGCCAGACCGCGGTGGGGATGCCAGGTCGGGGGCCGCGGGTGCAGTAGGCAGTCAGGGTGGGCGGGTTGGTCGCGCCGTAGACGGGCCGGTTGTCGGGACGCACGAGCACGCGTTGCCCGGCGGGGAAGTCCACCGGCGCGGCGGGGTCGTTACGCCAGTGGATATCGGCCACGACGCGGCCGAACACCCAGTCGGCGAAGTAGTCCTTCGTGTACTGGGGATATCTGCCGTAGTCGGAGGCGATGTCGGTAACACGCTCCCGCGCCTGATCCAGGCTGAACCCTTCCAGGAAGTCGTCGGGCACCGGTGGATGCGCGGCGCGGCTGACGACCTCCACATCACGACCGGCGAGCGTGCGGGGCGTGTCTCTGTCGCTGGTGATGGTGATCTGGCCGGTCTGGTGGTCGACGGCGGTGACCCGCTGTCGAGTGGCTTCGCCGACTGGTTGGACGAGGTCGCCGACGGCGATGGCGCTGCCGCTCTCGCCGCGGCCGGCCAAGCGGTATTCGACGGCGGCGCGGTCGAGGACCGGGCTACCCGGATCGTGGCTGTAGGCGTCGAGGTCTACGGGCGCTGCCGGCGGCAGGGGCGGCAGGCGCAGGATGTAGCCGGCGGGTTCAGGTGAGGGCGGCTGAGACGTCACTTCAGGTGGTCCTTTCGAAAAAGAGGGGAAACGAGATCCGGCCGCGACCCGGGTTCGGGTCGCGGCCGGTGGTGAGCCACGTGGTGAGCGGGTCGTGCCGGGGCGGGGTTACTCCTCGCATCCCCGAACGCAGCCGTCGGGGCTGCAGGGCAGGCCGGCGGCCATGCGGATGAAGGCGTCACGCCAGTCGGGGTCGTGCGCGAGGCTGTGCAGGGGCCAGCCGAGCCCATCGGCGAACACGGTGATCTTCGGGGCCCCGTACATCGGGTAGGCGGCGCTGTTCATGGCGGTCACGACGTCGTCGCGGCCGAATAGCCAGGCCAGTTCGGTGAGCTTGTTGACCGCGCGTCCTGCGGATCCACTGCGGTGATCCAGGATCTTGTGCACGGCGAACCAGAGGTAGTTGCGGCCATACTCTTCGGGGCCGGCGTGACTATCCCAGCGGTGGCGGTTCCACTGCTGCGCGGTGATGTCGGGCTGCAGGAACGGGCGGGCGTGGTCGATGTCGAGGGCGTTGATCAGCAGGTCACGGCGGAAGCCGAGCCTGTCCTCATCGGAGGTGGTGTGCTGGTCGATGCGGTGCAGGATCTGCTCCTGGGCTCGCATAATCATGAGCCTTCCCCTTCGGTTGATGGTTCTGCGCCGTTGCCCAGCGAAGTAATAGTGGGCAGCCGCCGTCGCAGGTGACGTTGAGGACCTGGCCGTCTGGGTTGTAGCGGCGCACCGTGCCCTGCGCTGCGGGATGCAGCCCGGTGTGCGGGTCGGCCAGGTGTTGCAGGGCGACGCGGGTCACCAGGCTGGTAGGTCACTGGCTCGCCCCGTTGCTCGAGGTGGGCAGGAGCCGCCACGACCAGTTGGGCACGTTGTCGAGTAACAACAGCCCGTGGGCATCGCGGCGCAGCCGGTGCCGCTGGCGCGGCCCCCACCGGTGCGGCCACATCAGGTCGAACTCGATCCCCACCCGGTGCAGCTGCGCATCGCGTGGCCCGTCCCGCCCTTCGGTCGAGGCGGTGGTGGCTGCGCAGATTTGCTGAGCGAGGGCATCGGTGAATCGCAGAACAGGCGTGGCATGCGGGTGGTGGCCGAGGCAGATCTCGGCGTCCAAGCCTTCGCGAGCGTGGGGCAGCCACAGGTGCATCCGGTCCCACTGGTGCCCGTGCCGTGCGTAGCCGCCACAGCCCAGCACCGGCTCGGCGGCGTCGGGATCGAGCGGAACGACGCTGTGTCGCAGCCACCGTCCGCGGCGGGTCGCCTCGTATACCTGTACCGAGTCGGTGGCGATATCGACGAGGTATAGCCATTCGAGACGATCTTCGACAGGTGCATCAATGTGCCCGCGGTACATGGCGTCATGCGGGTCGGCGTAGTGGTCGATGCCCGCCGCCGATTGCTTGGCGTCCGCCAACACTGCGAGGGCTGTTTGCGACTGCGGCGGAGCCCAGTCGTCGCGCAGGATCACGTCGGCCAGCGCTGCGGTGTTCCCGTCGAGGGTCGACTGCCAGACGGTGCGCAGCAGCGGTAGCACCGCATGCGGATGGTCGAGGTGCAGTAGCCGGGCGGCGAAGGCACCCTCTGGGTTGGTAACACCGATGAGAGTCGAGCGATTCACGGAGTTCCTCCACAACAGGTGATGCCGCCCGGTTGACCGGACGGCGTGAGAGTTTCTGGCGGGCGGCACGCGAGGAAGCTGGCGTGCGATCTGGGCGTCCAGCGAACCTTGAACGTGGTGGTCCTTTGGCCTGGCCGCGCAGTCCAGTGACCGGGCTGCGGGGAGAGGACGGTGGCCAGGCCGAGCGATTAGAGCGACAGCGCCCGACGGTCTGCCAGCCTGGACACCGTCGCCGTACGGGGCGATCCGTCGATGGCTTCGGGGTCGTCGGACCGGGCGCTGGTCAGCGACGATAACGTCGCCGTCGAAGGACAGGTTGGCCAGCGCGGCGTCGACCCGCCGGACCAGTTCGTCCTCCGACACGCCCTCGTCTCGCAGGCGGTGTCGGTACTGGTCGCGGTGGCGCTGCTAATCGGTGACGGTCGCCTCGGCCATTGCGCGAGTGCAGGAGAACACCGCCCACCCGTTCCAGTGCTCGATCAGGGTGCCGACGAACCGACCGTGAAACGGTCGCCGCCGTCCGGGCCATCGGTCAGCGCCCACTCGCCGCAGAACACACCGACGTCGCCGACCCGGACCCGCTCGGGTGCAGGTGGGACACGTCGGCGCCGGTGGGGCTGGTCGCGAGGTGACACAGGTCGGCGACGCGGTCGGTGGCCGCGGTGTCGAAGGCGTCGCGGTAGACCCCGATCGCCTCGTCGCGCTGCTGGATGCGCAGCCCGAACCAGCCGCAGACGTCGCCGGTGGCGTCGGCGAACAGTTGCCATCCGGCGGTGTCGACCGCCTCGCCGGCCACGGTGAAGCGGGGCAGGGCGTCGAGGACGGCGGGGTCGCCGTCCTCGATCCCGCCTAGGACCCGGCGCGCGGCCAGGCACGTGTCGCCGCTGGCACGGCCGCCGATGGTGTCCTGCGCCCACCAATCGGCGGCGGTGTAGCCGGCCTCGATGCCGGCGGCGCGCATCCGCTGCAGCGTGGCGGCCCAACCGGCGGCCTCGCAGACCAGCCCATCGGTGAGCGGGGTGGTGCTGACCGATTGGATGCGGTCGCCGGCGTCGAGGCACATCGACAGATCTGAGCCGCTGTCCCAGGTGACCTGAACGATATTCTGCTGCTGGTCGTGGCGGCGGACGGTGCCGGTGTCGCCGGGCCGCAGCCGGGTGTGCGGGTCGCTGGTGTGGACCAGGGCGACGCGCTGGCCGGGCTGGTAGGACATGGTGCTCTCCAATCGGTGAGTGGATGGGACGCGGCTGGTGGGCGGCGGCGGCATCTGGTCGGGCGTGCTCATCGGGTGCTGCCCGTCGCGTCACCCGTCGTGGGGGCGTGCGGTGGCCAGGGCTTGCGGGTGAGGCGGGCGCCGAACATCGGGTCGGTGGCGACCGAGGAGCCGCAGCGGGTGCAGCTGGTGGCGGTGTCGTGGCCGTAGCCGGCCATGGACGGGACCTCGACGTGGTCGATCTCGTCGACCGCGCCGCAGACGGTGCAGACGGTCATCTCCGGGCCGCCCTCGTCGGGGGCGGGTGCGGTGACGAACAGGTCCTCGACCGGGTCGAGGTGGTGGACGCTGTGCCGCAGCCAGCGGCCGTGGACCGTCGCCTCGTACACCACCAGCAGCCGCTGGTCGGGGCGCAGCAGGTACATCCATTCGTCGAACCCGTCGAGGTCCTCCCGCAGCGATCCCTGCCGGATCGTGTTGTTCTCGGTGACGGCCGGGTAGCCCAGCCCCGCTACAGGTGGCTGTCGGTGCCATCGCCGGGGCTTGGGGTTGACCGCGAGGCTCCACCAGTTACGGGCCAGCAGCTCGCCGGCCATGGCGCCGGTGTCGCAGCCGAACGTCTCGGTCCAGATCCGGCGCAACAGCGGCACCAGGATCTCCGGATTCTCGCCGAGCTGGATTGAGCGGGCGGTGTACCTGCCGCGGAGTGCGGCGACACCGATCAGTGCGGGTGCGCTCACGTGCCTTCCTCCTCCTTGGGGAACTGTGGGTGGGGGTTGCGGCGGGTTCGCCCGCGGTCGAGCGCTGTCGAATCGGGTGACCGTGGGTTCGCCGGCTTCGCCGCTAGGTGTCAAGCCCCGGGTTTGATGGAGAGTGGGTTATCTGGTTTTCAGAGATGCGGTGACCGGGTGGGTTACCGCGTGTAGGGCCTCGTGTTCGGCGGGTGGGACGTGTCCGAGCTCGCCGTGCAGCCGCCGGTTGTTGTACCAGTCGATGTACTCGACGGTGGCCATCTCCAGGTCGTCGAGCCCACGCCACGGGCCCTTGTTCCGGACGAGTTCGGCCTTGTAGAGGGAGTTGAACGCCTCGGCCATCGCGTTGTCGTACGAGTCGCCCTTCGAGCCGACCGAGGCGACGGCGCCGGCCTCAGCGAGGCGCTGGCTGTAGCGAATCGCTCGATACTGGACTCCCCTGTCCGAGTGATGCACGAGTCCGCCCAGGTCAGCGCCTTGATTCTCGCGGCGCCAGATCGCCATCTTCAACGCGTCGAGGGCCAGATCGGTGTAGAGCGACGTCGACACCTGCCAGCCGACGATCATGCGGGAGTGCACGTCGAGGACGAACGCGGCGTACACCCAGCCCACATTCGTACGCACGTAGGTCAGGTCAGCGACCCACAGCTGGTTCGGACGCACAGCGGTGAAGTCCCGTTTGACCAGGTCAGCGGGTCGGCTGGTCTCGGCCGCCGGCCGGGTCGTGCGCGGCGTTTTGTCGCGCAGCAGCCCGCGCAGCCCGGACTCGCGCATCAGCCGCTCGACGGTGCACCGGGCCACTGGCACCCCTTGGCGGTGCAACTCGTGCCAGACCTTCCGAGCGCCGTAGACGCCGTAGTTGGCCGCATGGACCTGCTCGATCACCGCGGTCAGCTCCTCGTCGCGCCGAGATCGCGCGCTGGCGGGGCGGGCCTTGGCGGCGTAGTAGGTCGACGGTGCGATCTGTGCCGGCGTGTCTTCGAGCGCCCGCAGGACCGGCTGGACACCGTGTTCGACCCGCTGGGAGTCGACGAACTCGACCCTCATCGCGACGGACGGTCCAACTCCGCCGCGAAGAAAGACGCCGCGGACCTCAGGATCTGATTCGCCCGCCGCAGCTCACGGACCTCCCGTTCCAACGCGGCGAGGCGTTGCGCGTCGCTGCTGGTCATGCCCGGCCGCTCCCCGGCATCGGTCTCGGCCTTCTTCACCCACGTGCGCAACGCCTCCGGATGAACCCCGAGCTGACCCGCGATCCGCCGGATCGCTCCGACCGCGGACGCCGGGTCCCGACGGGCCTCGACCGCCAACCGGGTCGCACGCTCACGCAACTCATCGTTGTACTTCTTCGGTGCAGGCATCGCTGGTGTTCCTCCCAGGTTTCGATGTCTCCATCAAACCCGGTGCGGGACAAGGGCCTGGCGGGCGGGTAAGGTGTCGCGGGTAGCCCGCTTGAGGGCTGCGTCCACGGCGCCATCGGGGATGCTCTGGGTACCGGGTAGGCATGAGGAGCGCGTCCGTCCTTTACTGGACGCTGATGTGGATGTGGTTGGTGTGCCATCCGGAGGGGTCGTTGCCACCCCATGGGTTGTTGTAGGGGTGCCAGCCTTCGGACTCGGTCCAGATCTGGCGAAACCAGATGACGTACTGGATGCCGAGACGGTCGGCGTTGGCGACGGCCCATGCGGCCATCGCGTCGCCGCGGGCTTTCTGGATGCCGGAGGCTTCCCCGCCGGAGGTCATCATCCAGTCGCAGGCGCGGCCTTTCGGGTGTTCGCCGTGGTCATCGATGCGGTAGCAACCTGGCTTTGGAAAGCCGGCAGAGGTGGTTTGTTGGACGAGATGAAGTAGGCGGGGCGTCACGCAGCCGGTGCCGGTGGTCGGATCGGGACGGATAGCGCAGTTCTCCTCCGGCCAGGAGCCATCGGAGTTGCGCGGGGCCGGTTCGGCGGTGCCGAGTGCCATGGAGGAGCAGTCGAGCTCGACGCCACCGCTTGATGTGACCTGCTCCTGTACAAGTGAGGTCGCGTCGTCCTCCCACTTCGCGTAAGCGTCGGGGTAGGCGGAGCGTTGGACTGCTTGGGCGGCCTCGGTGAGCGGCATGGTCTGCCAGCCGGTGATGGCGGCTAGCTTGTCGTAGAACTTGCCGGCGGCGTAGGTGGGGTCGCCGAGCTGGGCCGGCGTTCCCCAGCCTTGGCTGGGGCGTTGCTGGAACAGGCCGACGGAGTCGCGGTCGCCGCCGGTGAGGTTACGGAGCCCGGACTCCTGCATGGCGGTGGCGAGCGCGATGATCCAGCCGCGAGCTGGCACCTGCTGTCCGGCGCCGACGGTGATGATCGTGCGGGCGTTGGCGAGTTGTTCGCCGCTCCAGCTCCCAGCTCCGTCAGTAGGCGGGGACGCCGCGAGGGTGGGCAGCACCGGTTGTCCGTCTGGGCCAACAGCGGTGTAGCAGGCGGCTGACGCGCTGCCGCCTCCGCCGAACAGCGCGGCGATGCCGCCAGCGCAGAGCACCAGCACAGCGATCACCCCGGCGGCGACCGCACCGAGTGCGCGGGCACTCATCGCGGTGCCGATGCTGGTGGTTGCGATCCGCACCGCCGCTCGGCCGCCCCGGCGCCGTCGGTGCTCAGGCAGGTGCCCAGCGGGTAGACGGAGACGCGGGTCCCGTCGCCGGTGTGCACGACGATGGTGTCGGTGGCGGCATCGATGAGGTAAATCCACGCGACGTCGAGGTGCCCGGCGTGGCAGAGCGGGAAAACCGTGACCGGTTCCGGCGGGTCCACCGTCACGCCGTCGCTGGCGGAGGCCAGGGTGATGCCGACTCCGGGTACCGGCTTCTGGCCGGCGAAGTTCGTGTCGGTGCTGGCGGTGGTGTCCTCGTCGAGCTGCTCCCAGTCGTTGGCGAGGATCGTGGTGATCAGCGCGGCGGTGTCCTGGTGGGTGTGGGTGGCCCAGATCGCGGCCAGGGTCGGCAGCACGTTGGACGGGTATCCGTCGTAGTGCACGATTCGTGCGCGCACGAGGGTTGGGTTGTCGGGGTCGGTGGCGCCGATGCAGCAGGTGGTACTCACGGACAGGCTCCTTCGCACGCAGGTGTGGGTAGCGCTTTCACGTGGGGCACGGTCTGGGGCGGGTGGGGTGCTGGGCCTGGCGCGCCAGCCGTAGACCGGGTCGGTGGTCTCGCTCGACCCGCAGCGCAAGCAGCGGGCGGTGGTGTTCTCGCCGTAGGCGGTCATCGACGCTGGCAGTTCCGTGATGACGACCTCATCGACGGCGGAGCAGACCCGGCATTTGATAGACCCGCCGTCGGGCCCGCATCGGCTGAAGATCGGCTCGTCTGCACTGGCACCGGCGGGGTCGGCCCGGATCATGCCTTCGGCCCGGCGGACGCGGGTTGGGCATAGCGGGCGGTGGCGGCCAGCAACGCGACCAGGCCGGGGTAGGTGGCGGGCAGGTCGCGGGGGTCGGGGGTGTCGTCGACGAGCACCAGGGGGTGCTCCTCGCCGTTGAGGTGGGTGAGCTGGTAGAGCCTCCCGTCGGTGTCGACGGCGTCGACGCGGCGAATCTGTCGTGGTTCGCCGTCGAGCGTGTCGATGTCCCCGTAGCAGGCGGCCCAGGCCACAAGGCGCGTGTCCGGGGCGGCGTCGCGGATCCGGGTGATGATCGTGTCGAGGGTGCGGTGGTAAGGCGTGACCCTTGGGGTGCTGTGCAGGGTGGCCGCGAGGTGGTGCAGGAGGGCGGGTAGCCCGGCCGGGTTGTCGAGCATGTCGTCGGGGTGCGGCGGGAACTCCAGGCTGCGCATCACCGGGGCCCGCGGTGGTGCGGCGGTGATCAGCGGCCAGTCGTGGACGAGCAGCAGCGTTGGCGGCTGGTTCCAGTCGAATCGGGCTGAGTCGGTGGACGCCTCGATGAGGCAGGTGCAGAGGTGGTGGACAGTGGTGAAGGACAGCACGGGGTCTCCCATCTCGGGGTGCACGACGGCAAGGACCCCGCGGCCGGATTGGCTGCGGGGTCCTTGGCGCGTGAGGGTTTGGGCGGGGCGAGGTTCAGTGGCGCTGGCGGTCGCGGCTGCGCACCGTCGCGGTGCGGTGGGGCAGGTACTCGCGGACCCGACCGTCGGCGGTCTTGGCCTCGTACATCGCGCTGTCGGCTTGAGTCAGTAACTGCCGTGGGCTGACGTTGGGGTGGTGGGTGTGGGTGTAGCCGACCGAGGCCGTCACGGGCAGGTCGCCGTTGACCACGAGGATCGTGCCGGCGGCGATCGCTTGCCAGGCGGCGTGGGCCGCGGCTTCGGTGTCCTCGCGAGTACCACGGACGAGCAGCGCGAATTCGTCGCCGGAGAGCCTCGCGGTGATCCACACGTTCTCGGGGAGGCTGGTCAGGCGGCGGCCGACCTGGTGGAGCAGGTCGTTGCCGACTTCGTGGCCGAGGGCGTCGTTGACGCTTTTGAAGTTGTTGAGGTCCAGCAGCACGACCCCGACCGGTGTGTTGTCGGCCAGGGCGGCGCGCAGCCGGGTGTGGAACAGCCGCCGGTTGGGCAGGCCGGTGATGTCGTCGTGGTTCGCCGCCCAGCGGGCCCTGATCAGGGCCCGCTGCTGCCACGACAGCAGGGGCGCGGCGACGGCGAGACCGGCGAGGATTCCGCCGGCGCAGGTGAGCATCTGTTGCGCGGTTTGCGACACTGGTATGGCTCCTTGTCAGAGAAGGAGCACCGGGGGCGGGCGAGCAGCGACCAACTTCACGCCCGCCCTCGGGCTGCCTGATGTGAGAGGTGTGGCCGGCTACTGGGCGGCGGGGGCGAGCTGGAAGGTGACGGGCTTTTCCTCGGTCCGAATGGCCTTGCCGGCGCCGACGAGTTTGTCGGCGGCGTTGACGACCGCGCCGGCGCTGGCTTTCTTCGCGTCGGTGCCGACGTTCGCGGCGTCGATGAGCTTGCACAACTCGCTCGTCTTGTAGGCCCGGTCGGGGTGCGCTTCGAGGATGTCCAGCACCGCTGCGCGTAGAGAGCCCTTCGCCCGGTGGCTGCGCCCAGGTGCCGTGCTCGCCGCGTCCGGGGTGGCGACCGCCTCCGCTTCGCCGTCGTCGAGCGTGCCGGCCTGCGGTGGGTCGTCGTCGACCGTCGGTGTGGGGTTTTCGTCGCCTGCGGTCGGCTCGTCAGCGCGAGCGTGCGGGTCGGCGGCGGGAGGTTCGCCGTCGGCGGCATTGTCGGACGTCGGCGTGGTGGGTTTTTCGCCGGACTGCTCGGTGTCGCTGGTTGCGCCGGGATCGTCGTCAACGGCATCGGCGGTGCTTGGCGAGTCGTCGGGCGGCGACTCGGGCCCGGCGGATGAGTCCATTGGTGAGGCGGTGCGGCCGGCGCCGACGGTGGCGTGGCCGGAATCGGTCAGCCGCCACACGGCGCGCTTGTCGTCGCCTTGGACGCGTTCGGTCTGTCCGGTCCCCTCCCAGACGCGCAGCTTGGCAGTGGCGGTGGAGTAGCCGAGGCCGGCGTGCTCCGCCACGGCGGCGGCGGTGGCGTCGCCGAGATCAGCGAGGGCGGCGAGCACTTTGAATAGGGCGTGCGGTGGCACGGTTTCCGGTTGGTCGGGCATGGGCGTCTCCTTGTCGTGTGAGGTCAGCACTGATCCACGCTTCGATCGCGGGACGAATCAAGTGCGATGGCCGGATCTGCGGACGAGCGAGATTCGGCGGGGCAGGGGGCGGGGCCGCCGCCGGTTAGAACGGCGGCTCGGTGACCGCGGCGGGTTCCTCCCGAGGCGGCAGGTGGGTGGCGGTTCTGGTGCGCAGCCGACCGGCCAGAGCGGTCACGTGCAGGCGCATTCGGGCACGCTGCGGCATGGGGGTCCAGGTGTCGGCGGTCCAGAACCAGCGGTGGGCGCCGATGCTGTAGTAGCCGTCCCGATCGGGGTGGCAGCGCTCGTCGAGATCGAGGACGATCTCGCCGCTGCCGGTATCGCGTTCTTCCAGCAGCGCCGCGATGTCACCATCGAAGCGCAGCAGCGGGTATTCCCCGGGCATGCTGCCCATCCGCCACCGGCCGGTCAGGTCGTCGGCGATCCGTCGGGCGGTGCTCGGGTCGAAGCGGCAGATGAGACCGCCGGCGTTCGTGCTGCAGCCGTCAGCCACCAAGGCGGGATAGCTCTGATTGCGGACTTGCCGCGAGGAGACCATCACGGGCCGCCAGCGCGCGTCGGGTGGCGCGATGTCGATCCGGTAGTCGAAGGGCTGCAGGTGGATCGTGTTGAGAGCTGCGCCGGGCCACACCGGGGTGTCGATTGCCAGCCAGTTGCGCTCAAGGTGGCGCGCGCCGCGCAGGACATCGATCAGCCGCCGCTCGGCGGCGGTTGATGAGCCGAGCGGCATGTACAGGTGCTGTACCCGCTCGCGATCGGGGCTCGCGGCGGGGGTGCGGCGCCAGGAGGCGCTGAAGGCGATCTGCTCGTCGCCGTCGTGGGTGTGCCAAACGGGGACGCCGTTGGACCGGATGTGTGCGCGTTCGCCGGTGCGGGTGAGGCTCAGCGCTGGGCCGTTAAGCTCGCCAGCGGTGATCTGCCCTGCGGTGAGGCGGTGGGTGGGGCTGGCGAGGGCGTGTTCTGCCAGGGGCAGGACGTCCTCGATGCGGAACCACAGTCGGGACATGGTGAAGAAACCTCCAAGAGGGTTTGTTGGGCGGGAAGAGGAATAGGGCGGCCTGTCTCAGGCCGGTGCTGCGAAAGCCCCATGCCCGGGGCGCCTGGCGCAGCGGGGCGTGAGCTGCGGCGCTACCGGTGCGAGACGCGCGGGCGCCGACCTGCCGGTGCGGCGTGCTGAGGTGTGGCAGTGGCCCAGCCGCGGCGATGAGTGACCCCCGGCATCGGGCCGCATGGCGCATTCGCGTTGACTGCGACTGCTTCGGCCTGCGGTGTGAGGGTCTGCCGTGACTCTCTGCCGGACGCAGCTGCGGTGCGGCCTGAATGGCTGGAGTGCGCCGGTGGTGGAGCGGTCGGGCGTCCGCGCTGGTTGTTTGGTCGCCGCAGGTTAGGCGCGGATGGTGCTGAGCACACGGCGCAGGTCGGCCGAGATCCCGCGGTCTCGGATCTCAGCTGGCGGGTCGGGCAGCACGACGCTGGTGATGGTGGCGGTGCCGCGGTAGCGCAGGAACTGGTAGTGGCGCCCGTCGACGTCGCAGGCGGTCAGTGCCCGTACCGGGATGCCGTCGTCGGTGCTTGGTAGTCCGAGGGCGGTGGCATCGCGGCGACCGGATTCGCTGGTGTCGAGTCCTTCGCAAAGGAATGCCAGGGCGAGAATGGGCCCGATCTGGGCGCGGGTCCACGCCCGCAGTTGAGGGGCCTTGGCGGTGGTCAACACTGCGGTGATGGCGCGAAGGCCGATCCAGTAGGGCACCGTCGAGCGGGCGCCGGGCATCGCGTGCATCTGCCAAATCGACGAGTCGATGGGCAGTTCCTCGACGTAGAGGCTTCCCACGCCGGTGTGAGCGGTGGATTCGAACACGCCGATCAGCGTGGGGAAGGCGTCCCAACCCTGCTCGTCGGCGAGGGCTTCGACAGCGGTCAGCGCGGCCGTGATAGCGGCGGCGCGACGTTCTGGGTTCACGGTGTTCCTCCTTGGCATAGGCGAGTGGGGCAGGAAGCGGCACCGCCGGGCGACGCGCCTGGGGTCCCCTGGGTGCAGGGATCAGGGCGCGCCGTCCGGACGGGTGTCATGCGGTGGTGTCGAGGGCTACCGCGAGGAGCCGTTGGCCGGGCTCGAGGGTGTCGAGGTGGCGCAGGGCCTGTTCGAGGTAGGTCACCCGGTGGGTGAGGGAGTCGCTGATCGGGGCCAGTTTGTGGCCGTCGACGGTGAGCATCGCGTCGCCGACGACGGCGCTGGCTGCTCGGTGGTGCTGGTAGGCCATCTGGCCTGCCTGGTACATCTCCAGTTCTCCGACGCCGGGCTGGCCGGGGCCGGGAGTGACGGCCGCGTGCAGACGCATGGCGTTGACACGGGGCTGAGCGTGGAAGTCCGCCACCGCCGTCTCGTACGGGTACTTCTGCGGGTCGGTCAGGTGCCGGCTTTCGAAGGTCGGCCACGGGGTGGCCACCCGGGTGCCATGCACCGCCTGCTCCCAGATCTGGTAGCGAATCGCGGCGCCGATGGCGGCGGCGTGACGCATGCCGTGCAGGTCGAGCAGCCGCAACGGTCCTCCCGCGCAGGGGATGGGACGGCCCTTACGCAGGCCGATCATCTGGCTGCGCTGCCACAGCCGCAGCTGCGGTACCGCCCAGAACAGCGGGGTGAGGGTGCCGGTGACACCGAAGTGGGTGCGCAGCTGATGCGCGGTGAGCGCTTCGGCGGGCACCTCGTCGGGCAGGCAGATGACCATCGTGGCGATGGTCGGCGCCGGCGTTACGGGCGTGCGGACGACACTGCTGGCCCGTGCGGGTGCCGGTGGGCGCGCGGGCGCCGCGGTGGCCTTCGCGGGGGCCGGTCGGATGGGGATGGCGGGCACGCGGCTGCCGTGGGAGGTCAGCGGGGTGCCGTTGACAGCGGACATGGTGGGGTCCTCCTTGTTGGGTGCGGGCGGGCATGCGGAAGCGACCCACCCATTCATGGGTCGGTCAGGGCGGTCAGCGGGTTCGGCCACGTGCAGCAAGGCACGCCAGTTGGGCCAGAGCTGTGGAGGCCTGTGAATCCTGCTTTTCAGAGGGCGGTCTGAGGATGTTCGACTTGATCTATGGCTTGCGTCCAGTTGGCGATCTTTCAGCGGGTTTCGTCGTATGGCGATCGCTCGATGTTGTGAAAGGTGAATCCTGGTCGTGACCGTCGAGCGGTCGCGGCGTTAGGCCCGTCATGGGTGATCGAAAGCCGTATCCCAGTGACGTCAGTGACGAGCAGTGGGCGTTGATCGGGCCGTTCCTGCGGGCGTGGAAGGCCAGGCGTGTCTCGGTCTCGGGTCATCAGGGCGACTACGACCTGCGGGAGATCGTGAACGCGATCCTCTACCAGAACCGGACCGGCTGTCAGTGGGCGTACCTGCCGCACGACCTGCCCCCGAAGTCGGCGACCTACTACTACTTCGCCCTGTGGCGTGACGACGGCACCGACCAGACGATCCACGACCTCCTGCGCTGCCAGGCACGGGAGAAGGCCGGCCGGGCCGAGGACCCGACCGCGGTCGTACTGGACACCCAGTCGATCCGGGCCGCGAACCACGTCCCGGCCGCCACGACCGGCAAAGACGCCGCGAAGAAGGTACCCGGCCGCAAGCGGGGCCTGGCCGTGGACACGTTGGGCCTGATCATCGCGGTCGTGGTGACCGCCGCGTCGGCCACCGACAACGCCATCGGCATCCATCTGCTCGACAAGGTCGTCGAACACACACCGACGGTCACCCGCGCCTGGGTCGACGCCGGGTTCAAACAGGACTTCGCGCTGCACGGCGCCGTCCTGGGTGTCGATGTCGAGGTCGTCAAACGCGCCGACACCAGGCCCGGCTTCGTGCCGATCCGCAAACGGTGGATCGTGGAGCAGACCCACGGCACGCTCATGCTCCACCGCCGTCTCGTGCGCGAGTACGAGAGCCGACCGGAATCGGCCGTGTCCCGAACGTTGTGGGCATCCACGGCGAACATCATGCGTCGGCTGACCGGGACCAGCACACCCACCTGGCGGCACCGGTGAACCTGCCCGCGATCCTCGACCTGATCGCCGAACGCGAAACCACCGCGCGCCAGGCCGCCGACCAGCTCCGCGAGAAGATCACCACCCTCACCGCAGAACTCGCCCGCATCGACAGCGACCTGGCCGACCTGGCAACCACCCGCACCACCCTGCGCACCCTCGCCGCCACCGAGTTCACAGCCGAGGACCCGACGATAGCCAGCGCCCCCTACCAGCAGATCCTGCACGTCCTCACCACCGCGCCCACCGGCATGCGGGCAAAGGGCATCTGCCTCGCACTCGGCGTCGAACCCTCACCGAAACACGTCGAAGCCACCCGCGCGAAGCTGAAACGCATGGTCAACCACCAGGTCCTGACCGAAGACGAACCCGGAATGTTCACTCTCGCCCCGAAACGGACCTAATCTTTCGAACCACCCTCTCACAGGTGGTGGGTGTCGGCAGCGGTGGAGCCAGTCAGGCAGCAACAGGTCTCTCGGGTACGGAGAAGCTGTCGCTTACCTAGGCGGTCGGGGTGTCGTAAGTGCCGGTCAGGGGCGGTGCGGACGCGCGAGAGCGCGGACGCCGATGATCGAACCGTCCAGGTCTCGGACGGTGTCGTGGCAGACCAGCACGTCGTCGCGGTTGTACGCGGCGAGACCGACGACCAGGGACACCAAGAAGTAGGTGCCCTTGACCGGCGGTGGCAATGGCGGAACGCCACCGTCTGCCACGCCGAAGGCGACCCGTGCGACGGGAACGTCGAAGTCGAGCTCATCGGGTCCGATGACCCGTTGACCCAGCCTCACCGTTTGATGCTGCGAACTTGGTGCGATCACGCGCAACGGCGTGACGCTGCCTGGATCGATCCGATCCGGAGTACCACTCGGGAAAACATGGATAGGGTGCGGGGTCAGATTGACTATTTCCGCCATCGGGGATCCGTCGATCAAGGGTGTGCGGGCGTTGCTGTTTGGTCCTGCCGTCGGCGGGACCTGTTGGTCGGAACTGGTCATCGGCGCTCCTTGAGGGTGTGCGCGTCGGGACGCGCTGGTGTGACCGGTCCACCGGGTGCGTGGATCGGGTCCTGGAATGGGCGCTGGTGCGGGTGGTTGGTGCGACCTCGTGGGGCCGTCGCGCGGGGCGCGGGCCGACCGGCTGATGCGGGTGGGCGTCGCGTACCGCTGGGTGCGGCGGGGTGTCCCTGAGGTGGGACCGAACCGGGTGGAGCGATATGTGGGGTGTGGTAGTGACGTGAACGGTAGCTCTGGGCACTCACAACGGCGGTGGGCGTCGTGGCGGCGTGGCAGGCGGGTTGACCTGCGCTGTGAGAGATCATCGGCCGTCGCGGGCGGTTCTGGTGTGAGTTGCTGTGAGCCGCTGTGAGTGGCGGGCCCGCTCACAGCCGCTCGGCTGCGGTCGGGCGTCGCGTGCCGCTGGTGCGGCTTCGCGACGGCGGTTGACCTGCGGTGTGAGCGGCTGTGGGCGAGCCGGCGAGGGCTGTTAGGCGTCGTCGGGGTCGGTGAAGTGGTGCGGGTTGGTGGCGGTGTCGGGGCCGTGGTCGCTGGGCAGCTCGTGCAGCCAGCGGCGTGAGCCGGGGTCGAAGGCGAGGGTCCAGGCGGGGCCGGCGGGGTGCTCCTGGTGCAGGCCGGTGGCTACCGGCATGACGGTGGGCACGCCGGCGAGGGCGTCGAGCAGGTTCGCCTCACGTCGGCGGTTGGGCACGCGCAGCAGGACGGGGTAGCGGGGTCCGAACTCGGCGAGACGTTCGTAGGCGCGCAGCTTGCCCAGCACGATGCGCAGCGGCTCGGTGCCGTTGTCGTGTTCGAGGAAGAAGCCGACGGTGCGGCCGGCGGCGCGCCAGATGCCGTGGCCGTCGGGTCGCACGCCGGCGATGGCGTAGGCGGCGGTGGCGTGCTGCTCGGACCACCACCGCAGAAGTTCGGCGTCGCGGTCGGCGCGGGTGTAGGCGTGCAGGTCGATGAAGAGCTGGTTGGTGCCGAGCAGGTGGCTCATTCGGCCGCTGCCGATGATGCGGTGGGCGCGTTCCACGCTGGTGCGGGGGGCGGGGGCGTCCGGCCGCAGCGGGTCGCTGTAGGCGCGGGGGTGCACGTCGATGCCGAGCGGGCCGAGGGTGTAGAGGTACTGGTCGGTGCCGGTTCGGGTGTCACCGAAGCGGTGCACGGCCTCGTAGCGGTGCAGTGCGGCCAGGCGCAGCAGCGCGGAGCGCTTCGAGGGGAACAGGGCGGCGGCGATCTGGTCGGCGGAGAGCAGGTAATGCTCGGCGAGCCAATTCAGCAGGTCGTGGTCGCGCAGGGTCAGTAGCCGCAGGCGGGCCAGCCGCTCGTCCTTGCTGAGCCGGCGAGCGGGTGGGGTGGGTCGAGGTTCGGACGGGTCAGGTTCAGGAGTGTGTGATTGGCGGGACATGGTGATCTCCTCAGGGAGAGTGAAGAGGAATCCCCCTCCTTTCAGGAGGGAGTCTGGAACTGTCATCGCCGGTGAGCAGCAGTGGTCACCGGCGGTGTGCTGCAGTGACGGGCCGATCGGCCGGTGTGATGGCCGGCGGCGGCGGTTAGGGGTGGTGAAGGCACGGCGAAGACCGGAGCGAAGGTGCTATCGAAGCCCTTGGAGTAGCCGCAGGTGGTGCTGAGCCGAAGGCGTGCCGTGGCGATCGCTATCAGGCTCAGCGGCGTGGACGGTGAGTCCGTTCCGAGTCGCGGGTGCTGTCCTCAGGGGTCGCGGTGTCGTCCTTCTTCGGGCGGGAGTACTGCTCGACGAGGGCGTCGATGGCGCTCTTGTCCTGGGGCAGGACCTTTTCCGCGGCCACTTCTCGGATGGCGGTGGCCTCGCCGACGACGGGCTTCGGTGCGCGGGTGCGCATGGTGAACGCTGGCGTCTGGCGTCCGTCGGCGACCAGGCGGGTCGCGGTGGTATAGGCGTCGAGGTGCGTCAGGTCGTGCTCGTCGAGCTCCGGCAGGGTGTGCCGGGCCAGTACTCGCGCGTCCTCGGGCGCGCAGGAGAAGTACACCTTGTTGCGGGCGTTGGCCGACGCGGCGGCGAGCAGGTCTTTGGGGAACTGGGCGAGGTCCTGATGCGACAGGACGAGGGACAGCCGGTACTTGCGGGCCTCGGCGAGCATCGTGTCCAGGCTGTTGGCCAGGGTGAGGAAGTTCTGCGCCTCGTCAATGATCAGGGTGGCGTCACGGCGCTGGTCGGGGCTGAGGCGGGCGCGGGCGGTGGCGGCCTGCCACACCTGCGCCAGGATCAGCGACCCGAGCAGCTTGCTGGTGTCCTCCCCCAACTGCCCCTTGGGAATGCGGACGAGCAGCGCCCCGCCGTCGAGGACCTTGCCCATGTCGAAGCTGGACCGCGGGTACTGCATGGTGCGTTTGACGAAGTCACGCAGCAGGAATGAGCGCAGCCGGGCGAGGACCGGTCCGATGACTTGGGAGCGCAGGGCAGGGTTGAGCTCGTCGTACCACTGCCAGAAGCCGTGCAGCCCGGCCGGGTCGTCGAGGTCCACGGTCATCGCAGAGCGGAACTGGGCGCTGTTGAGCAGCGGCGGGATGTGTTGCAGGGTGACGTTGGCGTGCCGCAGCAGGGTCAGGCACGCCACTCGCATGACGTCGTCCATGCGGGGTCCCCACGCCTTGGCGAAGATGTTGCCGAAGATCGACACGAGGTTGTCGACGACGAGGTCGGGGTCGTCACCTTCGAGGGGATTGATCGTGGGCGGGTTGGGTTGGTCGGGGTCGAACAGCACGACCCGGTCGGCGACGTCGGCGGGCAGCCGGTCGAGGATGTCCAGGACCAGGTCGCCGTGCGGGTCGATGACCACGGTGCCGCGGCGGGCTTTGATCTCGTCGACGGCCATGTTCACCAACATGGTGGTCTTGCCCGAGCCGGTGGATCCGATCACGTGCATGTGATACCTCGAATCCGGCACGGACAGGCCGACACGGTGCCCGCCCATCTGCGCGTCGCCGAGGATTTTCTCGCCGCGCCCGCCTGCGGTCACGGCGACCGGGGCCGGCATGGACTTCGCGCGGGCCCGGTCCAGGCCTGGTACTGCCAGGTCCTGGGGTAGTGCGGCGAGCGCGGCCAGCTCGGGGACGCTGGTGAGAAACCCGGCGCCGAGACGCCGCGCAGCCAGCACCGCGGTGGGTTGGGGCATACGTGAGCGGTGGGTGAGGCGGTTGCGGGCGGAGTAGACGGCGAACGCGGAGGCGATGGTGTCGGCGAGGCCGCGCAGCCGGGGCCGCTGGTCGGTGTTGGCGCGGCCGGTGTCCTTGGCGACGGCGTAGCGCACGGCGGTCTCCCACAGCGGGTGGGCGCTCTTGTCGAGGATGGCGCGGACGTCGCGTTCCACGCTCGGGTCGCGGCGGGTCGCTGGCGCGGCCCGACCGGTGCCGGCGGTGCGCCCGGGTAGGAACGCCTCGATGAGCCACAGCAGCGGCGCGGCCGGGTTGATGCTCGGCAGGGCGGTCTTGCCGTCGCGCAGCCGGCCGGCGGCGCGGCGGGCCCGTTGTGCGCGGCGGGCGGCGGCGGGCCGGGCGAGGATCTGCACGCAGGCGTGCTCATCGGCGCGCAGGCTGGAGCCGGCCGACATCAGGGCGCGCAGCGGGTCGGTGTCGTGGTCGGTGCGCAGCGGCAGCCACTCGGCGGCGATGGGCAGCAGATGCCCGCCCACCGCCGCCGTGTCCAGGGGGATCGGGGGTTGGGGGTCCGTGTCGGTGGTGCAGGCGGCGCCGGGCCACGCGGCGCGTACGGCGGCTTCGACGGCGCCGGGTGGGACGGTGCCGGGCACCCACACGGAGATGAGTAGCCGCCGCCCGCTCCAGGTGTACTGCCACACGACGTGCGGGCTGCCGTAGCGCAGCCGGCGCCGCCGAGAGGGGGTGAGGGTGCCGGCGAGGTTGGCCCACAGCGCGGCGGCGCTGTGGGGGTCGACCTCCGGCGGTGGGGCGATGGTCACCAGCCGGGCGCCCTCGGCGTGGCGGCGGTGCCGCCACGTCGCGAGGAGGTTGCGAGCGGCCACGAAGGCGACCAGCGCGGTCGCGGCGACGGCGAGCAGCCACGGTCGCTGCCCAGCCCACGCGGCGGCGTCGAGCAGCCACCGAGTCGCACCCGTGGGGGGCGCGATGCCGGTGGGTGGGGCGATACCTGTGGGGGGTGCGCTGGGTGCGGGATCGGTGGCGAGGTGATCGGTGAGGTTCACAGGTCCTCCTCCTCCTCGTCGTCGAGGCCGACCAGGTCGCCGGGACGGGTCGTCGCGAGGCGATGTTCGGCCTCGGAGGCGATCGCCTCGAAGCCCGTCCGGTTGGTGCCGGAGATCAGCAGCCCGGTCCCGACGCGGGCGGCGAGCAGCAGCCGCCGCTCGCCGGCGGTGAGGCCGAACGCGTCGCCGATGGCGTCGATGGCCTGCGGTGCCTGCTTGAGCAGCACCTGGGTGGCAGCGTTGGCGACGACGGCCTGGCCCAGGTCGGTGCCCAGGACATCGGCGACGTCCTGAGTGATCACGGCCAAGCCGGCGTGGCGTTTACGGGCAGCCTTGGACATGCGGAACAAGAACTTCGCGCCTTCGCCGTCGCGCATCAGCAGCCACGCCTCGTCCACCACGACCAGTCGGCGCCTGGTTGCTTTGTCGGGTGCGTCGACCTGCCGCCAGATCGCATCGAGGGCCAGGAGGGTGCCGACGGTGCGCAGTTCGTCGGGCAGCTGCCGCAGCGACCACACCACTAGGTGCCCGTCCAGGCGGGTGGTGGAGGGGCCGTCGAACAGCTGGGAGAACGAGCCGTGCACCCACGGGGCGAGGCGGGCGGCGAGCTGCCCGGCGGCGGGGTCGCTGTCGTCGATGAGGCAGCCGGTGAGGTCGCGCAGCAGCGGCGCGGGCCGGTGATGGGTGGCCGGGTCGGCGGTAATGCCAGCTCGGCGGTAGACAGCGAGAATCGCCCGGTCAAGAGCGGCGCGTTCAGCCGGCGGCGGTTGGTGGCCGAGCAGGACGGCGATCAGGGTGTGCAGGAACAGCCCGCGGCGGGTCAGCACGTCGGGTCGGGCGTCTCCGGCGGGCAGATCGAGAGGATTGATCTTCACGCCGGTGGCGCCGAGGCGCACCACTGTGCCGCCGACGGCGTCGGCGAGGCGCAGGTACTCGTCTTCGGGGTCGATGACGGCGACTTGCACCTGCTGGTAGAGGTTGCGCAGGATCTCCAGCTTCACGAAGTAGCTCTTGCCGGCGCCCGAGCGGGCCAGCACGACGGAGTTGTGGTTCTCCGCCGCCCAGCGGTCCCACCACACGATGCCCTGCGAGTCGGGGTTGACCCCGTAGAGCACCCCGCCTTCGGCGGGTGGGTCGCCGGGTAGCGGCGCGGGCAGGTCGGCCGACGCGAGGGGGAACGCGGCGGCGAGGGCTTGGGTGTCCATAGTGCGGCGCATCTGCAGCGAGTCAGTGCACAGGGGCAGGGTGGTGGTCCAGCCGGCGAGGTGGCGCCAGGTCGCGGGCTGCACCTCGATGAGCGTGGACGCGGCGGCGGCCTTCACCTGCGCGCACGCCTGCAGCAGTTCGTCCTCGGTGCGGGCGTGCACGGTCAGGTAAAGCCCGACGCGGAACAGTTTCGCCGCGCCGCGGGCCAGGCGTTGGGCGAGGTCGGCGGCGTCCTCGGCCGCCGCCTCGACGTAGGGGTCGGGCAGCTTCCCGCTCTCGGCGCCAGCGCGGCGGCTGGACTCGAAGCGGGCGCGCTGGTTGCGCAGCCGAGACGCCGCGATCGGTGCGGGCAGCGGGTCGATGTGCAGGGCCAGGTCGAGGCGGCCCGGCCACGACAGGAGCGGCTCCAGCCAGGCGTGGCCGACCTCGGCGGGGTAGCCGGTGACGACGAGGGTCGCGGCGTACCCGTCGCCGACGCGCAGCATCCGCGGGGTCACCTCGACCGAGGCGGGCGCGACGGTGCCCGCCAGCGACGAGGTCTGGCGGGCGCCGGTGTCCGTGCGGGATCGGTTGCGGGTTCTCATCGGGGTCCTCTCTTTTTCTGCCGGGGTGGGGTGTCCGGGCCGGTGATGACGGCGTCGGGGGCGGCGAGTCCGCCGGGGCGCGACGGCCGGTACGGGTCGGCCGCTGCGGCGATCGCCGCGGTGACCGCCGTCCCGTCCAGGGCGCGGGTGGTCACGCCAAGGCCGGACAGAGACCGGACGGTGTCGTCGGCACGCCGCCGCGCCGCATGCTCCCCTCGTTCGCCCGCGGTGCTGCGGGTGACGATGAGGACCTGTCGGCGCAGCGGATCGCGTCGAGTCGCGAGGTCGTCGAGGAAACGGGCGTGATCGGCCGCCGCGTCTGCCAGCGCCGGGTGCGCAAGCGAGCCCACGGCCTTAGACAGGGTGGTGGCGGCGGAGTGCAGGTCGACCGGTTGCGCCGAGACCACGATCTGCGTCGGCGTGGACAGGCTGTTGAGCCAGCGGCCGAACGTGTCGACCAGGGCGGCCTGCTCGTCGGCGGTGCGCAGTGCCAGGTTGACGCTGGTCGCGGCGACCATCGCCGCCCGCGCCCCGCCCAGGCGGATCTCTCCCTCGTCGTCGATCGCGTCGGCGGGCAGCCTCAGCGGCGCTGGCACCATCACTCTGCTCTTTGGTGCCTGGACCCAGTCCGGCGTCGTCGAGGTCGTGTCCGTGGTCGAAAGCGCGCGAGGTGCCCGGGCGTGCCGGACGGCGGCGAGCAGCCACACGTCCAGCGGCAGGCCGTCGCGGCGGCCGACGGCGACACCGAACACGAGACCGCCGAGGACCACGGCGGCGCCGACGAGAACCAGCACCGGCACGAAGGGGTGCAGGACGCGCCAGGCGCCGTAGAAGGCCAGGGCGGCGACGGCGAGGATCGCCAGCTGACGGAAGGTCAGCCCATACAAAACCTTGTCCGGGGCGTCTACGTCCGATGGCATCCGCGCTCGGCCTGCCTCGGTGCGGTCGTTGGCGCTCATCGGCGTACCGCCCGCAGTCCGCGGCCGAGGCCGGGGATCGACCGGGTGGCTTGCTGCACCACGACCACCCGCACCGCCGCGCCGATCATGTTCGCGCCGCGGCCGTTGCCGGTGGAGACGAAGCTTTTCATCATCGCGGGCACCCGCAGGGTGGTCCACAGCATGACCATCACGACGAACAGGTTGATCACCCCGCCCGGGTCGACCGGTAGCCCGAGCACGGGCAGCAGGTTGTCGGGGTCGGTGAGCATCCACTGCCCGGCGTACAGGGTGAAGCCCTGCACGATCGGTACCGCGAGGGTCCCGGCGTATGCCTTCCACCAGAGTCGGGCGATCGGATCGGTTTGCGGAAGCGCGTGACACGCCAGCGCCAACGGCGCGAACGCCGTCAGGACCAGCACCGTCGCGAAGCGAACGATCACGCTGAACGCGGTGGACGCGAGCAGAACCGCGATGATCGCCACGCAGACCACGAACAGCAGCACCGCGGTCTTGTCCTGCCCCGCGCTGATGTGCGTCTTGATCGCCCGCAACGCGCCGTCGCTGTCCCCGTCGGGGGTGGTCAGGGCTGCGGTGAGGGCGTTGGCGAGGTCGATGAGCATGCGGCACCACAGCTGCGAGAAGTGCGCGGCGACGAACCCGACGATCAGCCGCGGCATGAGGTCCTTGACGGTGTACTGGGAGGCTTCGCCACCGCCGGCGGTCATGGTGAGCACGCCGGCGGCGACGAACGCGAGGACGAAGACGGTGTCGACGACCCAGATCGAGCGGCCGGTCAGGGCCTGCACCTGCGGCAGGACCGTGACGTCCGGGGTGATCAGCAGCGCGCTGCTGATCACCCCGATCAGCGCGTCGAGGGTCGCGAGGATCGCTGCCGCCATCCAGTCGAGGATTTGGCCCAGCAGATAACTCATTCCCATGGCGGCGTCAGCCTCCGACGATGCCCTGAACGATCCCGAGCAGGATCGGAGCCAGCACGGCGAGGCCGTAGCCGATCAGGGCGTTCTTCAGCGCGCTCTTGGCCTTGTCAACTTGCGCTGGGTCACCTCCGGCGGTGGCCCAGTAGACGCCGGCCAGGACGAGGAACAAGGTGGCGACGGCCGCGAGGATGCCGATCAACCACATCTGCAGGTTGAGGATGACGACCGGGAGGGAGTTCGCCGCCAGCACGGGCACGCCGGTGTCGGCGTACGCGGCGGCGGGCACGGACAGAAACAGCAGCACTTCGCCGGTGACGGCGGCGACGCGGCCGGCCTGACGGGCGGTGCGGGAGCGGGTGAGGGCACGAAGACGTGCCGGAATGCGGGACATTGAGCGTTCACCTCCGGCCCCGGCCGGGTGAGGGCGGGGCGGTTGTCGGCGGTCCGGGTGGGTGGACCGCCGCCAGAGGGGCGCGGGCGCGGACAGCGCCTCGAAGCACGACCGTCCCCGGGAGGAGCACGTCCTCCCTTGTCGGGTAGCGATCTGTTCGGTGTGGTGTCAGCGCACCAAATTGCGCGGCACCCGGAGACGTCCGGTGCGTGGGGCGGCCCGGTGTGGGCCCGGCCCTCTGGCGGCGGGCGGGACCGTCACGCCCACTTGATGGCGGGTGAAGTGGTCTCGCACTTGTAAACCGCCGCCTGTGTGCTCTGGCGAACGCCTGTCGTTCTCACAGCGACTCACAGGGACTCACAGCCGCTCACACACAGCAGGTCTTCTCGCGCCTGACCTGCACTTTGTCGGTTTCCGCTCGGAAGGCCGGTTCTCTGAGTCGAGATGATCTGGGCGCCGGTGCTTCTTCCCCGGCGCTTCATTGGGTGGAGGCGTTCCCGCGACAGGTTCTTAAGCCCAGCCCGGGAGATGCCGTCGGCGCAGCGTGGACATGGCCGCGGCGCCCGCACCGGGGATCCGGTGGGGCGCCGCGAGAACGCGTGCGGGGCGGGTCTCAGGCGGCGGCTGCCGCCTGGCTCGTGTCCTGACGGGCAGGGCGGCGGCTGGCAGCACGCAGGTTGCTGCGTCGTTCAGCCTGTGCGGCGAGGGCCTTGGCGGCCTGTGGGGATGCCGTCCCGGTGAGTAGGCCCGAGGCGAGGGCTTCGGCGATGCGGGTGTCGATGCGCCCCAGGCGCATCCGTAGGGCATCGGTGCTCAGGCCCCGCAGCGCGGCGATCGGTTCGATCGCCCGCCGGCCGAGCCGCACGTCAATGTAGGACTGCTCGTCGTCGGCGTCGAGGATGCCGAGCCGTACGGCGCGGTTGATCAGCACGTCGGGATGACCGTAGGGTATCTGCGGGGTGCGCGGGCCGATGACGTGCTCGACGTCCTCGACCGGGATGACCTCCGCCGCCTGCTGGCGCAGCTTGAACCCGGCGCGCCAGCCGGCGCGGCACAACCCGGCATACGGGGCGGGCCGGGCGAGATCCACGTGATCGCGCAGCGCTACCAGGAACCCGGAGAGGACCTCCGCCTCGATGTCGTCGGGGTCGCCGGGGTAGCCCGTGCACAACTGCCGGGTGTAGCGGCGCAGCGCTGGCAGGGCCATGCCGACCGCGCCGATGACCCACTGCGGCCCGTCCAGGCGGGCCCGGCGGATCATCTCGGCCCACACCGCGTCGCGCGCCTCGAAGGACGTGCGATGCGCCAGCAGCCAGTCGCGCACCGCCAGCACCGTCATGACACCCGCCGGTAGGCCGACGTCCGGGCCGAGCTGGTCGAGGTCGATCGACAAGGGCTCGGGGTCGCAGGTCAACGCTGTGAACGCCACCTCGGCGGCGTCCAGCGGGGACTGCGGCCACTGCGGGGAAGTCGTGCTCATGATTGCCACTCCTCGGAGTCGATCTCGGTGTCGCCGCTGATCGGGGCGGCGTCTGAGCAACCGATTACGCCATGCGTGGCTCACAGACGCTCACAGCGCAGGTCAGCGCGCTTATGCCGCTGTCAGAGGTGCCCTCACCACGGCGCGGGTGGGCTGCGCCTCGGCACCGCCTTCGGCAGTGGCGCTCGTTGTCGCGCGAGCCGCTGACCAGGGCTGTGAGCGACAATCCAACCCACGCCGGCCCGGTTTCACGGCGCTTCTCACAGCGGCCCGTCATGCCGCTCACAGCCGCTCACAGTGGCCCGTCGTGCCGCTCACAGCCGCTCACAGTGGCCCGTCGTGCCGCTCACAGCCGCTCACAGTGGCCTCCCGGGACGTGTGTACGACGACGGAGTCATCGACACGTTCGGGTGTCGCCCGAACGACGTCGGGGCGGGTCCCCGCAATCCTGTCCGGCAAGCACGCGGCTGTGGCCGAGGTGACATGACGACCGCGCGCTGGGCGTGTCATCAAGGCCATCTTGCGGGCGCCGCCGCCGCGGCCGGCGCCCCTCTGCCACAGTGACAATGTCAACGATCGCTTTCGATGCCCCTGGACAGATTGACAACGCCTACGACCAAAAGGTTGCCGCGGCGGCGCCGCGACTGTCGGCGACGACACCGTCCCATGGCAGGCGGTCATCCTGGCATAGAGCTTTGTCGTTGACATATTGTCCGTAGCTCCTTGTGAGCAGGACGTTGACATCGGTC
Organism: Micromonospora sp. WMMD710; assembly: GCF_029626045.1. NCBI lineage: Bacteria > Bacillati > Actinomycetota > Actinomycetes > Micromonosporales > Micromonosporaceae > Micromonospora > Micromonospora sp. WMMD710. The sequence continues at coordinate 4,586,789 of NZ_JARUBD010000001.1, forward strand.
ACACGTGCGCACGGCAGGCAACGGCACGGCGCCGGACGTGGTCGCGCCCACGCCGTCGCCGGCCGGCGATGAAGCCGCCTGTGACGCTGCGGCGCGTCGGCCCCGGCCACTTTGCCGGGACAAGACAAGGCCGGCTTTCGGGCTGTCACCACGGTTCGCATCAGGGCGCTGCGGACAGTTTGTCATCGGCTCACGTCATCGCCGGCAGTCGATGGTCAGGCGCGACGCGGTGCTGCTGTGCTGTCGTGTGCCTCGCTGCCGAGTCAACCGTTCATTGGGGGCTTCTGTGCGGTGGTCGGTGAGGTATCGGCCGGCGGCGCGCAGCACGGTCGCGGTCGTGTTGTGAGCGGCTGTGAGTTTGACAGGCGTTCGCCAGAGCACACAGGCGCGGGTTTACAAGTGTCAGCGCACTGCATGCGCGGCGTGGAGCCGACACCACATGAGCGAGCACACGTCGCAGCACCACCAGCACCCTATCCACCCCGTCGACCCGCGCGTGGTCGACCCGACCCTGATCGACGTGGTCGCCGGCGACCCGCCGGTGCCTGTCACCGTGTGGCGCACCGCCCACGACCCGGCCGACGCCGGGCGTAGCCTCGGCGCCCGCCTGGCCTACCGGCTGGTCGCCGCCTACACCCGCCCCGGTGAGGTCGTGGTCGACCTCACCGCCGATCACGCCCTGAGCGCCGTGTGCGCCGCGGGCGGCCGGCGGCACCACCCGGGCTGGTTCACCGACTCGTCTAGCCTGATCATCGGACCAGCCACCCCGCCGGCGCGACCCGATCCCGCCGCCCTCGACGACGACGGCGATGGCGATGGCCTTCCGGACATGACCGTCTGGTTCGGCGACGACCTCACCGACGGGCAACCGCCCACCGATCGCACCACCGCAGCAGACGGTCTCACCTCCCTCGGCGAGGCGACAAGCCTGGTCGTGGCCTGCTGGCCGCTGGATCCCGACGGCACCACCAACCGGGTCCGGCTGGCGTGGCTGCTGAGCGCGTGCGCCCGGCTGCTGCGCCCCGGCGGCTGCCTCGTCCTGGTCGTCACCGTCCCCACCGCCGTAGCCGGCGGCCCGGAGGACTTCACCCCGGTGGCCACCGCCGCCGCGCAGGTGGGCCTGGGCTATCTGCAGCACATCGTCGCCGTCGGTGCCGACACCGACGGCGACGCGTTCGTCTACCACGTCACCGACGAGGAACTGCTCACCCTGACCCATCCGCAGTGGGTGGCGCACGTGCGGGTTCATGCGGACTTGCTGGTGTTCTCGCCCGCGAACAAGGCGCGCGAGCAGCGCCACGGCGGCGGTGAGAGCCGTGGCTGACCACACCGCTTCTCCCGCCGAGTCGCAGGAGCCGACCCGGGACTCGACACTGGGCGACAGCGCTCAGCGCCACCCTGCGCAGCCGGAAGGGCTGTCGGTGTGGGCGACCGCCCAGCGGACCGGACCGGTGCAGCGCCGCGGCCGGTACGTGCCCGAGTCGGTCAAGCACCCGGCCCGAATGCTCCCGGCGATCGCCGCCCACGCCGTACATGCCTACACCCAGCCTGGGGACCTGGTCCTCGACCCGATGTGCGGGATCGGCACCACCCTCGTCGAGGCCATCCACTTCGGCCGCGACGCCATCGGCGTGGAGTACGAACCGCGCTGGTCCAACATCGCCGACGCCAACATCTCCCACGCCCACCACCATGGCGCGACCGGCCGGGCGTCGGTGGTGCGCGGCGACGCCACCCGCCTGTCCGCCCTCCTGCCCGCCGCTTTGGCGGGACAGGTCGCTCTCGTGGTCACCTCGCCGCCGTACGGGCCGACCGTGCACGGTCTGGTCCGCCCCGGCGAGGACGGGGTGGCGAAGTTCGACAACGCCTACAACGACGGCGACCGCGGGAATCTCGCCTACCGTGACCTCACCGGCCTCGCCGACGGGTTCGAGCAGATCCTGCGCGGCTGCGCGGGCCTGCTGCGACCAGGCGGCACCGTCGTGGTCACCGCCCGACCGTGGCGCAAGCACCGGCAGCTGGTCGACCTGCCCAGCGCCGTGATCGCCGCCGGCGTCCGCGCCGGCCTGGTGCCCACCGAACGGTGCGTCGCGCTGCTCGCGGCGGTACGCGACGGGCAGCTCGTCGCCCGGCCATCGTTCTTCCAACTCCAGGCCGTGCGCAAGGCCCGCGCCGGTGGCACCCCGCTGCACCTGATCACGCATGAGGACGTGTTGATCTTCCGCCGGCCGGGCGGCGACCCGGGTTCACCGATCCTGAACACCCCCGAGGGCGGGGTGATCGCGTGAACGCACCCACCCACCGATACCTGAGCCTCGGCGCCGGAGTACAGAGCTCCACGGTCCTGCTGTTGGCCGCACGCGGTGAGATCCCTGCCTTCGACGCGGCGATTTTCGCGAACACCGGCTGGGAACCGGCCGCGGTCTACGCACATTTGCGCCGACTGGAGCAGCTGGCCACCCGATCGGGGATTCCGGTTGTCCGGGTCGCGGCGGGTGACATCCGCCGCGACGCCCTCGATCCGGACCACCGCTTCGCCTCAATGCCTCTGTTCACCTTGGGACCCAACGGCGAGCGGGGTATGGCGCGCCGCCAGTGCACGGGCGAGTACAAGATCAAACCGATCAAGGTGGAGGTGCGGCGTCGCCTCGGCTACCCGTACCCCGCGCGGGTCCCCGCTGGTGTGATCGCCGAGATGGCGATCGGCATCAGCCTGGACGAGATCGGCCGTGCCCGTGACGCCGACGTCGCCTACATGCGCAACGTCTTCCCGCTGCTCGATCTCGGCTGGCGGCGCAAGGACTGCCTCGCCTACCTCGCCGCGCACGGGTGGGCAGACACCCCGCGCAGCGCGTGCGTGGGGTGCCCGTTCCGCACCGACGCGGAATGGGAGCGGTTGCGCCGCGACGACCCCACCGGATGGGTCGACGCGGTGGCGTTCGACGCGGCGATCCGCCACGGGTCGGCGCGAGCCAACGCCGCCGGGCAGCCTTTGCGGGGGCAGTTCTTTCTGCACCGCCAGCGCGTCCCCCTCGACCAGGTCACCCTCCGCCCCAGGACTGAGGCGCAGACGGATGTGCCGGGGTGCGGGCCGTGGACCTGCCCCCACCCAGACACGGCCACCGAGCCAACGCCCGACTCATCGGTCGCGCCGGGGCAGGAGGTGCGCGATTGACCGGCACCTCCCACCCCGCATCGGATCGCTGTGCACCGGCTACGGCGGCCTCGACATGGCCGTCGAGCTGGTGCTCGGCGGCCAGCTCACCTGGTACGCCGAGACCGACCGACACGCCGCCACCGTCTGCGCCCACCACTGGCCCGGCGTCACGAACCTCGGCGACATCCGTGCCGTCGACTGGAGCACCGTCGCGCCCGTCGACATCCTCACCGCCGGATTCCCCTGCCAGGACATCTCCAACGCTGGCAAGCGAGCCGGCATCACCGGTGCGCACTCCAGTCTGTGGAGCGCTGTCGCCGACGCCGTTCGCCACCTTCGACCGCCGCTCGTTTTCGTGGAGAACGTCGCCGCGCTCCTTCGCCGCGGCTTCGACGTCGTCGAAGCCGACCTGGCCACGCTCGGGTACGACACGAGCTGGACGTGCCTACGCGCATCCGACATCGGCGCCGCGCACCGCCGCGACCGACTGTTCCTGCTGGCCACACCCGCAGAACCTCACCGAGGGGGTGCGGACGTTGCCGACACCGTGCGCCCGTGACGGAAAGGGCCCCGGGCACCAGTACGGGCTACCCGACCTGATCGAACCGTCCGGCTCCACCCACGGCCTGCTGCCCACCCCCACCGCGGTGGCATACGGGTCGAACAAGTCCCCGTCCGCCGGGGCGACCCGCCGGCCGAGCCTGGCTGGCGTCGCCGGGCAGCTCATGCCGACGCCGACGGTGGCGGACAGCCGATCCTCGGCCAACGTCACCGCCGGCCGCGTCACGCCTATCGATCACCAGGGCCGGACGCTGACCGACGCCACCCGGCTGCTGCCCACCCCGAGGGCCAGCGACACCGGCACCCCCGGACGTAAAGCGGGGGCCGGGTTCCGGCCCCCGCTGTCGCAGGTGCTGCTACCCACCCCCAGGGCCACCGACGGAGCGAAAGGTTGCCCAGGGCAGCGCGGCTCGCACGGCGATCTCACCCTGCCGTCGGCGGCGGTGCGGGTACCCAACCGCACCCTGCCCACACCCCGCGCGTCCGACGGGCGCGGCCCGGGACGCCACGGCGACGGCGGGGCGGACCTGCGCACCACCGTTGCCGGCCTCGGCGACCTCGACGAGCACCGGTGGGGCGGTTACGCCGCCGCCGTCGCCCGGTGGGAGCTGCTGCTCGGCCGAGGCGCACCGGAACCGACCCAGGCCGGGCAGCACGGCAAGCCTGTGCTCGCCCCACCGTTCGTGGAATGGCTGATGGGCCTCAACCAGGGCCACGTAACCGACCCCGCGCTGGGCTTGCCGCGCACCCTCGCGCTGCGGGTCTTGGGTAACGGCGTCGTCCCTCAGCAGGCAGCAGCCGCCCTGAGGCTGCTGCTGTGCCCGCACCGCTGGCAGGCGCCGTCATGACCGAAGATCACCGCCCGGGGGGTCTGGCTGAATACCAGTACCACCAGGAGGGGCCGGTCACCCTCTACCTCGGCGACACGCGGCAGGTGCTGACCGCCATGTCCGAGGCGTCCGTCGACTGCGTCGTCACCTCACCCCCGTTCTGGGGGCTGCGCGACTACGGCACCGGCCGGTGGAGCGGCGGCAACCCCGACTGCCCGCACGCCGCAAGCCGGCGGGTCGACGGCGCCACCTGCCGGCGATGCCCCGCCCGATGGTCCGATCCGCAGTACGGACTCGAACCCACCCTCGACAAATACATCGACCGGCTGGTCGACGTATTCCGCCAGGTGCGCAGGGTGCTCACACCCACAGGCACCTGCTGGCTCAACCTCGGCGACAGCTACAGCAGCGCCTCCGGCGGCGCACCCCAAGCAGGCCGGCCACAGCCAGGAGGCCGACGGCCGGCGGGCCCCCGCGCGCAGGACACCCTTGCGGCGAAGAACCTCATCGGTGTGCCCTGGCGGGTCGCGTTCGCGCTGCAGGCCGACGGCTGGTGGCTGCGCAACGCGATCATCTGGTCCAAGACCAACCCGATGCCCGAGTCTGTCCGCGACCGCCTCTCCACCACCTACGAACTGCTGTTCCTGCTCACCCCATCACCCACCTACTTTTTCGACCTCGACCCCATCCGGATACCGCTGGCGCACCCAGCGGCGGCCGACGGCAGCCGAGTCATCGGCGGCGCCCGCAAGGGCGCCACCGGCGGGATCGGAGCGACCGCCCGCCGCCGAGGCGCCACCGCCTACGGCAGCAAGTACGCCGCCACCGACACCGCCGAGCCACGCGCCTCGGCGGGCAACCTCAAACCGCTCGGGCATGCCCACACCGCCGCACACGTCCGGGGCCGCAACCCCGGTGACGTGTGGCGCATCGCCACCCGCCCCTACCGGGGCTCCCACGTCGCGCCGTTCCCCGTCGACCTGCCATTACGGGCGATCGCCGCCGGCTGCCCAGCCGGCGGCGTGGTCCTCGACCCGTTCTCCGGCGCCAGCACCACCGGCCTTGCCGCGATGCACCTCGGTCGGCGCTACCTCGGCATCGACATCGCCGAGCAGTTCCACCAGGAGGCCATCACCCGATTACGTCCACACCTGGCGCAGGACACGACATGAGCCTGCGCCTCGTGCCGGTCACCTTCGCTCAGGCCGGCGCGTTCATCACCGACTGGCATCGCCACCACCGCCCGCCCCGAGGACACAAGTTCTCCCTCGGCATCGCCCAGGACGACGTTCTCGTCGGGGTGGCGGTGGTCGGCCGGCCCGTCGCGCGGATGCTCGACGACGGCCAGACTCTCGAAGTCACCCGCGTCGCCGTCGCCGACACCGCTCCGAATGGCTGCAGCATGCTCTACGGCGCCGCCTGGCGAGCCGCGAAAGCGCTCGGCTACCGACGGTTGGTCACCTACACCCAACAGGGCGAGTCCGGGGCCAGCCTGCGGGCGGCCGGGTGGCGCGTCGTCGCCGCCCGGCCGCCCACGCCCGGCTGGTCCCGCGCTGCCCGACCCCGCAGCGACCACGGCGTCGACCACATCGCCCGCCTCCGCTGGCAACCGCCGCGCTGACGCCCGCCCCTCGTCACCTCGACACCGAAGCCAGCCCCCAGGGTGGGCGCCCATCAAGTTACGTCGGGCGCCCACCCGCTGCTGCAAACACAACCCACCCCACTACCGAAGGGATGTCCGCTGTCACCCTTGATCTCTGCCGGTTCCACTCGTCGGCGGCTAGCGCGGCGTGTTCTCGCCGCGCGGCCTGTGGGTGCTAAGCACCTACGCGGCTTGCAGCGGCTACAGCACCGGACACGCACAGAGCCCGACCTCGAAGCCGCCAACAGGGGCGCCTACGTAACGGCCGACTTCGCATGGACATCGGCTGTGGAGCCGGACCCGACATCAGGATGCTCGCGAAGGACGAGAAATGCCTGAGACCGACCACCCCGACGACCTGCCGCCCAGGACCGGACCATCGGCGCGGCGGGCGGGGCGCAAGCCGCGCCAACGGGACAACCTCATCTGGCCGGTCGTCACCGTACGACCGGCGGCGATCAACCTCCCCACCCTCACGGTCACCCAACGACACCGACGGCGGGTAGCGGACCTACTCGCCACCGGGCTGACCGTTGCCGCCCAGACCGGCCGGCCGAGTCTTTTCCCAGTTCTGGCCCTGACCGCTCCGGTCGACGAAATCCCCCGGATAGCCACGATCATCGACGAGGCCTTACAACTCGTCGCCGCACCGACGCCCGCTGCTATACGTGTAGGCCGGAACCTGCGCGGCGAACCCGCTGCGGTCGTACTCCACGGCGACCGGTGGAGCCTCGTCATAGAGACCCATCAAGCGGCGGCGCGCCAACCAACGGTCACCTACGCCTTCATCGACGGCTCTGGCGGACATTGTCTCGCGCTCTGCTTCGACGACCATCCCAACGCGCTCGGCGTCGCTTGGACTGAGATGACCCACCACGTCCTGGCGATGACAACCTAACCGCCCCACCGGCCGCACTAACTCGAAAATCGACCGTGACTTGACGTGCGGCAGCATCCCGCGTCGCGAAGCGGCGCGGGATGGGTGTCGTTGCGTGGTGCGTTAGGCGGCGAGGTCGAGGGTGACGCGGTAGCCGAGGGCTTCGAGTTGGTGGATGTGGTTGCGTTTGCGGCGTTCGGTGTCGGTGCGGCTGAGGTAGAAGTCGGCGCCGAGATCACGGAAGTCGGCTGTGGGGTCGGACAGCAGGTGCCAGATGATCGTCAGGACTGAGCGGCCGACCGCGACGATGGCGCGTTTGGCGCCGCGTCTTCGCGCGATGCGCCGGTAGCGTTCGCCGAGGAACGTGCTGGTGCGGGCGGCGGAGACCGCGATCTGCCCGAGAACGCGGGCGAGGTAGCGGTTGCCGTGCCCGGTCGATCCGGTGCCTTTGCGGCGGCCGGCTGATTCCTTGACACCGGGCGCGAACTTGGCCCAGCCGGCGAGGTGGGCCGGGGTCGGGAAACGGGTCATGTCCACGCCGATCTCGGCGATGATCGCGGCAGCGGCGGCCGGGCCGACCCCGGGGATCTCAAGCAGCCGGGCCGCCGCCGGGGCGAAAGGGGCCAGTTGCGCCTCGATCCGGGCGTCGACCTCGCGGATGTCGGCCTCGACCTGCTCGACCCGGGCGATCATCTTGCCCAGCAGAAACGCGTGATGGTCGGTGAAATGACCGGTGAGAGCTTCCTGCAGGGCGGGGATCTTGCGGCGCAGGCTGGAGCGGGCCAACTCAGCCAGGGTGTGTGGGTCACGCTGCCCGGCAATCAACGCCGCCATCATGGCCCGCCCCGACGTGCCGAACAGGTCGCTGACCACGACCGACAGTTTGATCTGCGCGTCTTCGAGCAACTTCTCCGCCCGGTTGCGTTCCGCCCCCGCCTCAGCGATTAGATCGACCCGGTAGCGGGTCAGGTCCCGCAGCATCCGGATCGGCGCCGGTGGCACGAAACTCGGCCGGATCATCTGCCGTTCAGCGACCTTGCACAACCACACCGCGTCCAGCTTGTCGGTCTTCGGCCGGCCCGGCAGGTGTTTGACGTCGCGGGCGTTGACCAGCCACACCTCGAACCCGTGCGCTTCCAACAGGTAGAACACCGGTTTCCAGTAGTCACTGGTGGCCTCCATGACCACCCGGGTCACCCCCAGCGCGGCCAGGCGCTCGGCCAGCCCGATCAGTGATCGGGTCATCGTCGGGTAGGTCCGCACCTCCTGCAGCCGCCGTCCGGGCTTCGTCTCGTCCGGAACCCGCACGCAGCACACCAACGACGCCTTGCCGATGTCCAACCCCGCCACACGCGTGATGATCTGCTCTTCATCCTGGGCCTGTTCCAGCAACCGAAACCCTCCCCACCAGCGCGAATATCAGGGCGGTCGCCCGCGGCAGCCACAGAACGGGTGAATCTAACTCGCGTGCTCGCAGCAACAGTGAAGGGCCCATAACGCGGCTACCAGCGTCCGACTAACCCACGACCTCACACGGACCAAGGAGCGACGACGTCAGCGAGCGACCGACACGATTTTCAGCCCGGAACGGGCCACCTCGCCAGAGGCGACAAGGACTAACCCGGCTACGCCGCCCGCCACCAGCTTCACTGCGCGCCCACAGACAGGCACTTGAAGCCGGTCGCGCGGCCAGCGCGGACTGCCGCAGAGGCGCTCGTCACCGCTCTCATTGATCTACACATCGGATTTCTGCAAGCCCCGCAGCCCCTACCGCGGGCGGCCGACCGTCCGGTCGTTAAGGCGATCAACACGCCGCGGATCGTCGGCGACCTGCCGCATCCCCGGATCAGCGGGAAGCGCATCTACGCGTCGCTCCAATCGTCCTGATCGGCGTCGCCCTCACCGCGCCGGACCGCGACCGCGCTCGCGGCGATGGCCGGAGGCGCATCTCTGCCGGACCAGTCCATGTAACGACGCCGATCGAGAGGCCGCCGTGCCGCACGCCAACTCACTGACTGACGCCATCACATCACACACTGCCGATGTCCGGCCGACGCTGACGGCAGGAATTGAAGGCCCAGTCGTAGCCTCTGCGAAATCGCCGGCAGCGCGGGTCAGGGCCAGATGGCAGGGCGTCGGTGTCGCTTGTACCGCAGCCGGTTGACCGGCGGTGCCGCTGATCTCGGGCTGGAAACTACGGCTGGGCCTTAAAGGAGGATCGAAGCCAAGGCCATACGCCAGCCGATGGTGGAGCGCTCGCGATCGCCAACTGGTGCACGCCCTGGCCGCTGTGAGGCTGTCGACTTGGGGGCGGAGCCCGTGGCACGACGCGAACGTCGAGTGGCCTGCCGCCAATTCCGAGGCAACACCTGGCGACACCCCCGGGCCTGAGGTCCGAAGGCTTCGCGAGGTGAGAGGGTAGGGCTGCGGCGACTAGCGGAGTCCGTGTACTGCGGCACGGCTTACCCCAGCCCGCCTAGAGAACGCGCAGCTGAGGCCAGCGCCGTGTCTGCTGGGCGCGTTAGACGAGGCGGTCGCCCCCGCGCGGGGCGGCTGCTAGCCCTGAGCGGTGAGAGGGAGAGGACAGCGGCATGCGGCGACGGACCTTGGTGACTGGAACGCTCGCCGGTGTCGTGCTGGGCGCGCCAGCGCAGGCAATCGGATCGGCAGCCGTCGTTGGTCATGACCGGCTGCTGTTTGAGCCCGCCGCCCCAGGCGCGGCACCCGTCACCATCGACGCCCTGCGAACGGCGATGTCGCAAGCGTCAGCCAACTTCCACGCGGTCCGCTATCGCCAACTCGCACGACAACTGCCGGAGCTACTGCGCGCCGCCGAGGCGACCCGTGACGCGGCACCGACCGACCGGGCAGGCTCAGTGCAGACAGTGCTCGCTGAGGTTTATGGCCTGGCGACGCGCCTCAGCGTGAAGTTGCACGATCCTGGCGTGGCGTGGTCGATGGCGGACCGGGCGGTGCAGGCGGCGCGGGTGTGCGACGACCTCCACGTACTCGCGGAGACATACCGGACGGCCGCCGTGGTGTTGCGCCGATCAGGCCGCCACGATGAGGCGCAGCGAATGGTCGTTCAGGCTGCGGCTCACCTCCAGGAGCACACCCGTTTGAAAGCCGGCAGGGATTTGTCCCTGTACGCGTCGATGCTGGCGACGGCCGCCTACACCGCTGCTCGCGCAGACCGACGCGACGATGCGTGGACACTGGCTGCGGAGGCAGGAGACGCGTTGGCTTCCGGCACGGCGTCCGGATTTGGATCGAACGATCTTGAGCTGTACCGGTCGGGAATCGCACGGGCGCTCGGCGACTTCGGCGCAGCCGTCGATCTCGCTCGCCGAGTGCGGATCGAACTGTTCACGACGCCGGAGCGTCGGGCCCGCTACTGGGAAGACGTCGCGCTGGCATGGATGGGTCGCGGCCGGGTCGCGGAGGCGTGGGTGGCGTTGCAGGAGGCCGAGGCGACGGCCCCCCAAGAGGTGCGGTACCGGCCTTGGGTACAGCATCTGACCGCTGACCTTCTTGCCGCCGACCGAGGGGGAATGCTGCCCGGAATCCGTCCGTTCGCCGCCCGCATCCAGGCGGCTGGACCAGCCTAGAGCTGGCCATGTCGTCGGAAAGCTATGCCTGATGTCCAACGCGTGGCGTGCCGCCTCGGTGCAGGAGTCTCTCTTCGGGGAGGGTGACCCTTTAGCCGGCCCTGAGCCCGTCCTGATGGCCCTTAATCCGGATTACTATGCACTTTTTTGGCGGCATGCGAAGGACCACGAGTTCCGTCGTAGGTTCATCCGAGGTCAAGCGACACGTTGGTTCGTTTACCTCACCGCGCCCGTGAGTCGGTTAGGGCCTGTCATCGACCTTGCGCCAGCGATCGTGGATTCTCCCGAGCGCATCGCCGAGATCGCTGAGCGGGTTCGCCAGGGCAACGGTTCAACCGTCCTCGAGTACGTCAAAGATCTTGATCAGGCTTTCGCCATTCCGGTTCGACGGATCCGTGAGTATCCGGGCCTCTCCGTGGCGGAAGTGCGCGCCGAACTCGGTCGCTTCCATCCGCCACAGGGGTATGTGCGCCTGCGTCAGCATCCTGGTCTGCTGCGGCTTTGCGAGAGGATCGCGGCTGGTGAGCCGGTTCGGGAGATGGCGATCGATGGCGAACATAGGCGTTGTGCTTGAACAGCGGTGCGTCCCGCCCCTCGTAGCGGCGGGGGCAGCACGGCGGAGCGACGGGTGGGCGGGCCTTGTCCTCGGGGCCGGTCCGAGCTGCACCCCGCGGTCCAGGCCTAGAGACCGGCGGTCATCACTCATAGCCAGAATCCAGGAAGCCGTCGCCGCCGCGCTCGTCGCTCCCGCGGGTGGACGCCGACGAGTTCGATCGGACGAGGCTCAGCAACCCTGCACCCCGTAATCGGTGTACGGAAGATGTGGCGCCTCGCCACTGGTCCACGTCTATGTCAGACGTGGTACTGCCAGCTACAGCGAGACCAGCAACGAGCTGTTGGCCCGGCAAGACACCTAGCTTGGCAGGTCCGCGGTCGGTCTGCTTGCCCGGCCGTCGACCTGCACGGGGCGATGAGGAGCGGAAGCCCTCACGCGTCAGGGCGCAGTGGCGGGTGCCCGCCACGGTGGAACTCGAACCGCTCCTGCACCAACCCGTACTGCTCGAACGTGCCGGCGAATACCGCGCCCGCCCGCGACAACAACCGCTTGGATCGATCGTTCGCTCGTTGAGTCGTAGCTATCAGCAGGTTCTCATCGAGGTTCTCGAAGAACCAGACGCGGATCAGCTCGACCGCTTCGCCGGCCAGCCCGTGCCCCCAGTACGCGCGCCGGAGCTGGTAGGACACCTCCCACGGGCCACGCTTCCGCGCGAGGCTTCCGCTTCCAACGACCTCGCCGCTCACGCGCCCGACGATCACGAACTGGCCCCACGCCTGGGCGCTGATTTTCTGCATCGCGTTGGCTGCCGCGACCGTCGGATCGATCGGACCGCCGATGTATGAACGAACGTGCGGGTCGGTAGCCATCTCGATCAAAGCTGGCTCATCGCCGTAACCCGGTGGCCTCAACCTCACCCGTTCTCCTTTAGGCGAGAACGACAGCCAATCGGTCATCGGACAAGCCTGACAGACGCACCGCCTGAGCACGATGCCGACAGGCCAGAACCGACATCATCGATGCGGCGGTTCGTTTGGGAATCACGGTGTCAGCACCGCGTGCAGGTGTTGCCGGTCCTCGACGGGCAACCCGAGTGCGTGATCAATGTTGGCCAGCAGTCGGCTGCTACGCGCGGGTCGCGTCGGGTCCAATCGACGCGCACTGCACGCCGTTGGCCCGCCGCGAGCCGCAGCGCTTGACTGGATCTACGGACGGCACCGGGCCTCGGTCGTCAGGCCGCACCCGGCGGTCCGGTAGAGCAGAGCCTGAAACAGGCCGATTTCGGACAACGGTCTCTTCAAGTATCGGTTGCTGTTCGGGTGGGCAGGGACCCGTCATTAGCCGGGCTACCTCAGGGTTGCGTGGAAGGTGTTCCGGTGTCGTTGGTGGCGTGGCCACGCTCGAGGATCAGCACGCAGGAGAACAGGCCCGGCCGGGTACCGGACACTTGTTCGCGCGCGGAGAGGAGTTCACCGGTGCCGGGGTTGATGATGAGCTGCGTCGTGGAGCCGTCGGCGGTCACCGTGAAGCCGAGGCCGGCCCGTCCGGCGAGGTCTGTTTGCTCGCCTTGATAGGCGATGTTCGGTACGGCGGCTAGGACGCGCAGAGTGGCCTGGCGCTGGTCCTGGTTGAGGTATTGATGGATGGCGAGGCCGGTGACGCCGTGGACGAGCATTCGCGGGTAGGCGGGCCTACCGGCCAGTTCGCGCGGGGCCAGCGCGCTGGCGAGCGCGGTGGCGTCGGTGGGCAGCGGTTCGGTGAGGTACGGCTTCAGGTCGCCCGCGAGGTATGGGGTGGTCGTCTTTTGGGCTGTTGCGAATTGGCCGTGCTCGGCCCGGGTCGGGCGGTGGGCGAGGCCAGGCACGTCGGGGAGCCGGCGGGTCACCTCGCGGCCGGAGTCGTCGGCGTCGCGGCGCCAGCGCCTAAGGTCGGTGCGGGTGATCTTGTTGGTGGCGCGGGTCCACGACTGGGTGTGCAGGTAGGTATAGGGCAGTCCGGTGGCGGCGTCGGCGGGTGTGCTGCCGACGTTCCCGGCGAGGGCCATCAGGCGTTGGTGCGGGGTGAGGGCGGGATCGGTGGCGGCCGTTGGAGGCGTCGTGGTGCTTTGCTGCCGTGGTGCTACGGACGCAGGTTGCGGGTGGCCTTGGCCGGCGGGGGTGCTTGATTGGCAGGCAGTAAGCAGGACTCCGAGAGCGCTCGCAGTCAGCAGGTGGGCAAAGGCAGTCCGTCGGGGCTTGGGCATCGTGGTACTGATTCCTCGCTGGATCGGTAAGTGGTCAGAGGCTGTCGCTGGCCGGCTTCGGCATTCAGACGGCCCGGCTGTGGTGTCGTCGGTGGCAGTTGGGACGTAAGCGCGCGTGCGCCGCTCGTTGTGTTTCCGTTGGCTGTAGGCGCTAGGTGGCATTGCGGAGCAGGTTGGTCAGTTCCTGTTGGCCGCGGTCGGTGAGCATGGCCGTCAGGGAACGCCGGTGTGGCACCTGCCGCAGGTGTCCGTCGGCGAGCAGCACGTTGAAGGTGTCGCGGACGGTGCCCTCTGAAGTGCCCTCTGGAGGGGTGTCCACCATGGCGGCCAGCTCACGCACCGTCCATGTCCGTGTGGGATCCTCGAGCAGCGTCGTGTAGATGCGGCGCCGCTTGCCCGCCATCGACCTACCGTCCGAGCGCAATTTCTCACCGCCTGGTCAGATTGGCCTGCCGCGCAGGACAGGGTCACGGTCACTGGGCGATGTGTCGGTCGCGATAGGCGTCTCCTCAATCGGCTGGTCGGAGACGTCGGCGGGTAAGCCGATGGTGGCCGCGGCGAGCCACCCGGCGTTATGCCGACCGGCGTGCGTGGTCGCCGGCTTCGGGGAAGTCAGCATCAGGTGGTCATGCGGGCGTGGAGGGTGACGTTGCTGCCGACGCGTAGCAGGACCCCCGGGTCCTGCATGAGTCTCTCGAATTGGTCGAGTTCGGCCTTGGTAAACCCGACAGTGCCGGTGAGCTGATCCCGCAGGTGCCGGGCGGCGTGGCGGTAGAGGGCGCATCCGGGACCGCCGCCGCGGATGGTCTCGGTGTGGGTGGTGGCGCACACCTGGTCCATGCCCAGGGCGACGAGTAGCCCGATGGTGGCGTCGGTCGAGGGAGAGGCCGCCGGAGACGGAGTGAGGGCGTGGATCGCCCGGATAACCAAGTCGATGACGGTGGTGCCACCCGGGACAGCGCTGTAGACGATCGGCGGGGCGACGATGGTGCCGGCGAGGACGAGCCAGCCTTCGGAGCGGAGCAATGCGGTCATCGGTGCGATCGCGTCGAGTTGGTCTGGCTGACGGTGGGCGAGCACAATGTCAAAGCTGCGTGGATCAGCGGGTAGATCCGTCCCGCTTGGAGCGTCGACGGCGGTGAGGTGTCCGCTCGGGCCGACCAGCCGGGACACGTGCGCGATGTCGGCGGCGCCGGTGAGGTCCAAGACTCGGTGCCCGGTGCTGACGTTGACCCGGTCTAGTTGGTCGGTCAATAGTCGCGTGAGTGTTGTTTGTGCCGCTGTGCGCCACTGCTGTCCGCCGATCGGCGCGTCGGTGTCGTTGTTGTGATCAGCGTGGCTAGTGCTGTGAGTCAAGGTGTTGAGCTCCCCTTGGTGAGTGCCGCCGCGATGTCGTGCGGCGGGTCGTCGATTCCGGCCGGGTGGCCGTGGCGTTGGTCGACGCAGGTGGCACGCATGCGGTTCAGTTCTTGGCGCAGGCGCGGGCCGTCGCGGTGGCCTGGGTGCGCGGCGCGGTGCTCGGCGGCGGCCCGGGCGAGGAGTTGGCGCGCTTGGGCGCAGTGCCCGTCTTGATAAAGGGCGAGCGCGAGAGTCGCTTGGGCGGCGAGGGTGGGCAATGCCCGGGGGCCGTCGGCGGAGGTGTGGTGGCGGATGAGATCGCGGTAGCAGTCGGCGGCTTCGGGGAGGTTGCCAGTACGGCGGTACGCGGCGGCGAGGACCTTAAGCGCGGCAGTCGCCTCCGGTGACGTGGCACCGCGCAGACGACGTAGGGATCGGTGCGCCCACCCGGCCCATGGCAACGCGGCGTTGGGGTCGCCGTCGGCGAGAGCGAGTTCTGCGAGTAACGCGGCAGAGTTGGCAGTGGCGACGTCCAGGGCGGAGCTGTCATCGGTGGGGTCGGTGTGCAGCAGGCCGGTGTGCAGAACCTCGATGGCGCGTGCACGATCACCATGATTGGCGCGAGCACGGGCATAGTTGAGCCGTTGAGCCGGGGACATCCGCGGTCCGACGAGCTGCCGCGGGTTGGACCGCCACGTGAAGTGCAGATCGCTGGGCGAGGCACCGACTGCGACCCGGTGAATGCCGCCGGGGGCGTACGCGGCAGCGGCATCGATCTTGTCCTTGGGCACGAGGTGCGGGGCGCGGTGCAGCACCGCCCGGGCGACCGCGTCGCGCAGCGACTGCGCCGGCACGGGTGTCCGGCCGCAGGCCGGCATGCATAGGTAGACCGGCGGGCACTTGGGAAGCTGCACCAGGATCATCGGGTGGTGGCAGTCATGGCAGGTCACCAGTCCCGGTGGGATTGGTGCGGCTGGCATCGCGCGGGCTCGGGCCACCCACTCGTCGATCGTGGCCTGTGACAACCCGCGCTCGCGGGCCACCTCGGTGATCGCATGGTGCAGGTCGTGCTCTGCGGCACGCTTGAGCGTCGCGGCGACCGCGTCGGCAACGAACGCCGGCGTCCATGGGGTAGCCGGTGAGGTCCGCGACGGCATGGCCTGTTCCTTCCCTGATCAGGTGGTTCTCGCGGTTGACAAGCCACTCGGTGCTGGCCATGAGGGCGTTGCCTGGGTGCAGACGGCGCGGTGGTTTTCACCGGCGGGCGTCTGAGCGATGTTCGTGACGCGGGCGCGAATGGGATCGCCTTTGCGCAGGTAGCGGCCGGCGATGGTCGTGGCGGCGGCGAGGCAGCGGTGGGCGACGTCGTGCCACCCGCAGTCGCGGTAGAGGCACGCGAGTTGTGTGAGCGTTTTCAGGCTGACCGCCGCTTCGGGTCCGTGCCGTTGTCCGGCAGCGATGTAGACATCGGCAAGGTCTCGGATTGCTTTCTCACAGTGGCCGACGCGGTGGTGTGCCTCGGCCATGCCGGCGCGGGCGTACAGGGTCCGCTCGTGGCTAGCGCCGAGTTCGGCGGTGGCGAGGTCGACCAGGTCGCGGTAGGCGGTGACGGCCTGGTCGGCGTGTCCGGTCAGCGCGGCCAGGGGTGCCATCATCGCCGTCGCGTCGAGGCGCTCCGCGGGATGATTGCTGCGGTGAGCGAGCGTGTGGGCGTAGACCGCCCACTGGTAGGCGTCATGGAGATCACCGAGCGTCTGTCGTTCGGCGGCGTGGTCGATTGCCCTGCGAGCGGGCGTCTGGGAGAGCCCTCGCGCTGGTTGCGGTGCCCGGGGCATTGTGAGGTGCACGGGTTATTCCCTTGCGTTAGTCGACGGGCTGGCGGGGACTGTGGGGCTAGGCGCGAGCCGCCGGCAGGTGCCCACTCACGTCGGTGTGCCTGCAGTGGCGGCCGGGCGCTGAGGTTTCGTTCTGGCGCGGGCGCGCTAGTGGGCGGGGGCTTGGGCGATGGTGGAGGTGAACTGGTAGGAGCGCAGCACCACCATCGGGTCGGCCATCAGCTCGGCGAAGCGGTCCAGGTCCTCTTCCGTCGCACCGTCGACCAGCAGCTGGTCGGCCAGTTGGTGGACGTTGTCGGCGTAGAGCTGGCAGCCGGGGCCGCCGCCGGTCCAGGTGCGGGCGGTGGTGCGGGCGTGTACGTGGTTCATCCCGGCGTGCAGCAGCAGGGAGGCTGCCCTGTCGCCCCAGTGCAGGTCGACGCCCTGGCTGGCGAGGACGTCGAGGACGCGGTGCACAACGGTGGCGAGTAGTTCCGCGTCTTCGGGGGAGGGCGCGCGGTGCACCCACATGCGGGAGTAGACGATGTCGCCGAGGACGAGCCATCCGCCCGGCTTCAATAGGGGCATCATCTCGTCGAGCAGATCGGTTCGGTTGGCAAGCGGCGCCAGGGCGCAGCGCGCATTGATCAGGTCGAACGGCGCGGCTTCGGCGGGTAGTTGCAGCCCGTGGCGCAGGTCGCGTTCGTAGACGTGGACGATCGCGGTGGGGTCGAGCAGTTTCGCGTTGCTGTCCACGGCGACGACACGACCCGACGATCCGACCAGGCCGGCGAGGTGACGCGTGAGCGAACCGGGTCCGGCGCCGACATCGAGGACGCGCTGCCCATCCTTGATCCCGATGCGGGTGAACTCGCGTGTCGTGATCGGGTCGAACACGTTCGGCAGGTCTCGGGGCGGCGTGCTGCTGGAGATCTGGTGGCGCTGGTGGGTGGACGTCATTGGTTCCTCCTGGGTTTAGCCCTGGTTCGCGAGAACGCTGGTGCCGTTGTGGGTCCAGCGCAGCTCGACGGATTCAGGGCTCTGGACGAGTGCCTGCTCGACAAGCCGGATCAGGTGTTGGCGTAGGTCGGCTCGGGTGGACTCCTGCCATCGCTGGTAGGTAATGAGTGGCCGGGTTGGCGCGGTGCGCCGGTCGTAGGCGGCGGCGAAGCCGACAACGAGTGCTTCCAGATGCGCCGCGTCGTACAGGACCCCAGGGCAGAAGCAGACATAGAACCGGCGACGCGGGGCAGCGGCGTAGGGCTGGAGGTACTGCTCGCAGGTGGTGCAGCGGGCCAGGTCGGTAAGCAGCCAGAGGCTGGTGTCGTCGTCGTTCACGATGTCACCGCCTTTGCCTGCTTGAAGGTGGGTGGGGTGGTCGGCGGCGCCGTTCGGGTCGGCGACGCCAACCACCCACCGCCGCCCGCGCTGGATGCTCGGACGGCGGCCCTGCACCTGGTGGGGCCGGATCCGCCGGGTGCAGGGGCGTACGCGAGGCGCGGAGGTCGCCTCGCCGGGCTGCGGACGGTGGCGCTGGCGGTCATCGTGGGGATCCCGTGGGTACGGCAAGCACGTCGTGCAGCCGGTCGGGATTGGCACGCAGGTCTGCTGTGGGGGCGTGCAGGGCGATGGTGCCCCGGTCGAGGACGGCGACGTCGTGCGCGATGTCGAGGGCGAGGGCAAGATTCTGCTCGGCGAGCAGGACAGCGCTACCGGTCGCGGCGAGGCTGGTGATGATTTCGGCGAGCTGGCCGACGATGGCGGGGGCGAGGCCTTCGGAGGGTTCGTCGAGCAGCAGCACCTGCGGCCCGGCGAGCAGGGCGCGGGCCAGGGCGAGCATTTGCTGTTCGCCGCCGGAGAGTTGGTGGGGCCGGTGGTGACGGCGCTCGGCCAGCGCGGGAAACAGGTCGAGGATCTGCCGTGCGGTGATGGTGCGGGTGCGGCCGGGCTGCGGTCGGGGCAGCGCGAGGTGCTCGGCGACGGTGAGTCCGGCGAACAGGCGGCGTCCTTGTGGAACGAGGCCGATGCCGGCGCGGCAGCGGCGGCGGGCATCGAGTCCGATTACCAGTCGGTCGTGCAGGAGGATCTCGGTGCCCGGCAGGGCGGGGTTTAGGCCAGCGATGGTGTTGATCAGAGTGGTCTTGCCGGCGCCGTTGCGGCCGACGACGGCGCTCACCCTCCCGGCCTGCACATCGAGGGTGACGCCGGTGAGCACGGGTGCGCCGTGGTGCCCGGCGCGCAGGTTGCGCACCCGCAGGACGGGCGGCGCAGCTGCGGGCGAGTCGGTGGTGACCCCCGGCGTTGTGGGCACGTGGTTGGTGGTGTCTGCCTCGGCGAGGTACACGCGGCGCACGTCGGGGTGGGCCCGCACTTCGCTGGGGGTGCCGGTGGTGAGGTGTTGGCCGTGGTGCAGGACGGTGACGGTGTCGGCGACTGCGGTGACGAAGTCGAGGTTGTGGTCGACTAGCAGCACGGCGATGTCGTTGGGCAGTGCGCGGATCAGCTCGGCGAGGCGGGTGACCTCGGTGGTGGCGAGGCCGGCGGAGGGTTCGTCGAGCAGGAGCAGTCGGGGCTGGGCGGCCAGGGCGACGGCGACTTCGAGGCGGCGTTGGTCGCCGTACGAGAGTTGGTTGGTGGTCCGCTGGGCGTGCTCGGCCAGCCCGACCTGGTCCAGGGCGTCCAGGGCCGCCGCCAATGCGCGGGGCTGCAGGCGCAGCGCGGCCAGGTGCTGCCCGGGCACGGCGAGTAGCACGTTCTGCGCGACGGTCAGCGGCCGGGCGAGGGCGGGGTGTTGCCAGGTGCGGGCGATGCCGGCGCGGGCGCGGCGGTGGGCCGGCCAGCGGTGGATGTCGTGTCCGGCGTAGTGGATGCGCCCCGACGTTGGGCGCAGGGTGCCGGCGATCAGGTGTAGCAGGGTGCTCTTGCCGGCGCCGTTGGGTCCGATGAGGGCGTGCCGGGCCCCGGGGTGCAGGTCGAGGCTGACCTCGTCGACGGCGCGGCGGGCGCCGTAGGCGCGGCTGACGGTGTCCAGTCGCAGCAGCGGTGTACTCATGTCCGCTCCCGATCGCGTCGGGTGACAAGCCCGACCAGCCGGTGTCGGGGCAGGTAGGCCAGGGCGAGGAAGCTCAGGCCGAGTAGGGTGCTCCCGTGGCCGCTGAGCAGGCCGCCAGCCCAGTCCCGGGCGGCCACGAGGAGGATCGCGGCGGCGCAGGCGCCGATCATGCTGCCGGATCCGATCAGCGCGGCGGCGAGGGCGATCGCGGATACGCCCATGGCGGCGTCGGCGGGTGAGACGTATCGGGTCACCGCAACGAGTAGTGCGCCGGCCGCGCCAGCGATGGCACCGGCGAGGGTGTAGGCGGCGAGAAGGAGTCGGCTGGTGTGGTGGCCGTTGGCTTGTACACGGGGCTCGTGGGCGGCGATGCCGCGCAGGAGCAGGGCGAAGCGAGTGCGGGTAAGGACGATGACCGCGGCGCCGATGATCAGGGTGCACGCGAGGACGTATAGGTACACCCAGCCGGGCCGGACCATCGGTGCCAGGCCGGGCAGCGCGATCACCGGTGGGGTGTGGGTGCCTTCGCTGCCACCCGGTGCCCACTGGCCGGCGGCAGCGTGCACGAGTTCACCGAGCCCGAAGGTGACCATAAGGAAAGTTGTGTTTCGGACCCGCACCGCGAGCACGCCGGTCACGGCCGCAGCGACGGCCCCGGCGGCGCTCGCCGCGAGCAACTGAACCGGACCGAGACTGGTCACCGTGGCGAGGGTCGCGGCGATGTACGCGCCGACGACGAGGTACGCGGCCTGCCCCAGCGGTGGTTGCCCGGCCAGCCCCACCAGTACTTGCGCGCTCATCGCGAGCACGGCCATGACCAGGGCGGTGGCGGCGAGCGAGACGAGGTAGGCGTTGACCATCCACGGCAGCGCCACGGCCGCCGCGATGACGATCCCCGAAGCGATGGGTACCAGGCGCGCCGCCCGGCCGACGGGTCGGTGTTCGGTCGTGGCGGTGTTGGGTGCGGGTGTGAGGGTGGTGGTCATGCGGGCCGTCCCGCAAGCGAAGGGCGGTGCCGGACGGTGAGAGCGACCAGCATCGCGGCGGCAAGGACAAACGCGGCGGCGCCAGGAACGAGAGCGACGCCAAGCGTGAGGGTTTGTCCGACGCCGAGGGCGGCGAGTAGGGCGCCGCGGATGCTGCCGAGGCCGCCGACGACGCAGACGATCAGCGAGTTGACCAGGATCGTGGTGTCCACGCCGGGGGCCGGGCCGATGACCGGGGCGCCGAGCACGCCGGCGGTGACCGCGAGGACTCCCCCACCGACCAGCACGGCGGCCCTAGTCGTGCGGGTGCGTAGTCCGGTGGCGGCGGCCATGACGGGGTCGGCGACCACGGCCCGCACGACCGCTCCGGTGCGGGAGCGCTCGATGAGCCAGATCAGCAGCACCACGATCAGGGCGGCGACTGCGATGAACGCCAGTCGGTAGACCGGGTACTGGTAGCCGCCGAGGCTGACCGACCCGGCGAGCGCGCGGGGTGGGTCGACGGAGCGCGGTTCGGCGCCGAACACGGTGCTGAACTGGTCGGCGGCGATGTACGCCACCCCGAGGGTGGCGAGCACCTGGTCCAGCGGCCGGTCCGTGAGGGGGCGCACGGCGGCGGCGAGGCCCGCGCCCCCGAGTGCGCCGATCAGGATCGCGGCGGCGAGGGCCAGGCCGAGGCCGGTCCAACCGCCATCGGCGAGGTGCCAGGCGAGGTACGCGCCCGCGAGGTAGAGGGTGCCGTGGGCCATCGAGAACACCCCGGCCACGCCGAAGATCAGCGTGAGTCCGGCTGCGATGACGAACAGCAGCAGTCCGTACGCGACTCCGTCCACCGCGGTGATCGTGTAGGGGTTGACGAGCCCGCTCAGGCCCACGGCACTCCTCCTTTCCGGACGTAGGTCAGGCGGAGGCGAGGCGCCGGCCGATGGTGGTGTGCATCAGGTAGCCCGACAGCATCAGCTGCGGGTCCATCAGCACCTGCCGCAGCTCGGCCAGGTCATGGCGGCTCATGCCGGCGGCGACCAGGTCGGCTTCGCGCTGGATGGAGTTGGAGTGGTGCAGTCGGCAGATGCCGGTGCCGCCGCGCCACGAGCGGGACTCGATGCGGCTGTCGACGTCGACCAGGCCGAGGCGCAGCATCACCTCCGGCGCCCGCTGCGCCCAGCCCATGTCCGCCCCGCGGGACTCGCCGAAGGCGAGCAGGGCGTCCTGGAACCGCTCGATCAGCTCGGTGGCCCGAGGGCTGGGGCTGCGGCGGATCATGTCCCGCCAGGTGCAGTCCCAGTCCGCTACCACCATCGCGCCGCCCGGGGCGAGAGCGCGCGTCAGGTCGGCGAGGACCTGCTCCCGTTCCGGCAGGTGCATCAGCACCAGTCGGGCGACGATCGCCTGCTGCGACCCCGCCGGCAGTTCGATGTCGCGGATGTCGCCGGCCTTGACGGTGACGTTGGGACCCTCGGGGATGTAGCGGGGGTCGAGGTCCACGGCGGTGACGTGCCCGTCTGGGGCGACCTGGTCGGCCAGCCAGGTGGTCAGCGTGCCCGCCCCGGCGCCGATGTCCGTGACCTTCCAGCCCGGCCCGACCCCAAGCTCGGACAGGGTCCGGCGGGTGCCAGCGTCGAGGATCTCAGCGAGGTGACGCAGCTGGTTGGCGGCCTCGTCGGTGGCGTTGTCGAACATGTATCCGGCATGCTGCGTAGCGGTCGTGGTCATGATTTGTCCTTCCTGATTTCAGGAGCCGAGGGTGGTGAGCGTCTGCACGGTGCGGTTGACCCACACCTGCCCGTCCTGGGCCACTTCCCGCAGGTAGTACGCCTGGACAGGGGTGTGGTTCGTCGGCCCGAACTGCCAGGCGCCCCGAGGCGAATCGATCGACCCCACCCGCGGCAAGGCCGCCGTGAGCGTCTGCGAGGTCAGCCCGGTGGCCGCCGCACTCGCGGCGGCAGATGACGCGGCCGGGCTGCTGCTCGCAGGGTTGCTGGGTACCGGTGCGGTCGCGGTGGGTGTGGCTGCGGGGGCGTCGGGCTGGGCGAGTGCTTCGGCGATGGCCCTGTCCAGTACCAGGGCCGCGTCCCAGGCGCAGACGTGGTAGACGTTCGGCAGCTTCCCCTCGTTGGCCGAGGTGAACCGGCGCACGAAGTCTCTGTTGGCCGCGTTGTCCAGCGTCGACGAGTAGTTCAGGGCGGTGTAGATGCCCTTGGCCTGCTCCTTCAACGCCGCCAGTGGTGCGCCTTCGGTGAGGAAGCCCGAGGCGTACAGCGGCGTGGTGATGCCGTATTGGCGGTACTGCTTGACGAATTCGATCGCGGACGCGCCGGCGTAGAAGGTGTAGACGGCCGCCGGCTTGGCCTCCTTGATCTTCGTCAGGTACGGGGAGAACTCGGTCGTCGGCGCCGGTGCCCATGGCGTCCACGTCGGCTCTCCACCCGGGTTCGCCAACTGCCCACCCGCCTTGCGGAAGGCGGTGACGAAGCCGCCGATCTGGTCACGGCCGCCGATGTAGTCCGGGCCGATCACCCACACGCGGCCGTTGCCGACCGTCATGCGCAGGTAGCCGGCGATCGACGCGCCGGTCTCCTGGCTCAGCCACGACGTCGACCACAGGTAGGTGGGATCGGCGATCGTGGAGGGCCGCCCGCCCATGCCGATCAGCGGCACCTTGGATTCGTTCAGCAGCGGATACAGGGTCTGCACGGTGTCGGCGGTTCCCCCGCCGACGAGGGCGAGGACTTTGTCCTGCTCGATGAGCTTGCGCGCCGAGGCGAGGGCGGTTGCTTTGCCGTCGCCCTCGTCGGCCTCGATCACCTTCACGGGTCGGCCGCCGAGCTTGCCGTCCAGCTTCTCGAGGGCAAGCCGCCACCCGGCGGCTTGGTCGTCACCGATCGCCTTGTAGGGGCCGCTCTTCGGCACGATCAAGCCGATGCGGATCTCGGTGGCGGTGGTGTCCGCGTCGCTGAGACTCGATCCGGCGCAGCCGGCGACAGCGAGGAGGGTGGTGGCAGCGATGGAGGCGGTCGCCGTTCGCCAGCGATGGTGCCGGCGGCCGTTTGGTTGAGGAGTCACGAGAGTCGACGTCCTTCCGTTCTGAGGGGATGGTGCGAGGGCCGTGCGTGGTGCTGGGGTGGTACGACAGGGCTGGCCGAGCGGTGCAGGACGGCCAGGACGGAGGCGGGTTCCGTGGCGTCGCAGGTCAGGACCGGCACCTGCGCGCTGACCTGTAGGGCATCGCGGATCTCGTGGCGGTTGCGGGTGCCGCCGAGCGGCCGGTTGATCGCGACCAGGTACGGCAGATCACGGGCGTCGAGGTAATCCATCGCCGGATAGGACACCGGCAGGCGGGTGGTGTCGACCAGCACGACCGCGCTGGTGGCGCCGAGAGCGAGGTGGTCCCACATCCACCACCAGCGCCGCAGCTCCGGCGTCACGTGCAGGACGACGGTGGCGCCGGTGGACAGGGTTGCGTAACCGATCTCTCCGACCTCTCCCGGCTGGCCGGGTAGCGTCGAGCGGCCACGCTGAGCGGCCCGCAGAAAGCAGGACTTGCCCACACCCGCGCCGCCGGTCACCAGCACCTTGACCGTCGGGGCGGCACGTCCGATCACGCCCGAGTCCGCGCTCATGCTCATCGCCGCCCGCACGCCGGCTCAGCCGGCCGTTCGCGGCCCTGGCCTGACCGCGTCGCCGATGCGCGTCGCCATGGTGGCCAGCTCGTAGGCGACCTGCGAGGGGTCGCAGTCGTTGCGAGCGAGCGCCGCCAGAGACGACCCGTCGGGCACCTGCTGCACGACGAGGATCCCATCTCGCATCGTCAGCATCTGGAAGTGCACGCCGCCGGTCTGCAGCAGGTCGGTGGCCCCGCGCGCCAGACTGACCAGGCCGGACACGATCGCCGCGAGTTGGTCACCGCGGTCGGTGTCCAGCGCATCGGTGCTGGCCAGCAGCAGGCCGTCGCCGGATACCGCGACGACGTGAGCCACTGCGGGTATCTGGTTGGCCAAATTGTTCAGAACGGTGGACAGCTGCGCATTGCGAGCAGTAGTGGCGAGGCTCATCGGCGTTCTCCTGTCGAGAGGGGAGCAGTGGACGGCGCGGCTCGCAGGCCGCGCATCGTGCCGGCGACCTGCGCCCGGATCGCCGCCGGGTCGATCTGCACGTAGGGCTCCGAGGGGGTCCGCTGCGCCGGGAGGCCACCGGGGACGACGTGCGCCTGGGGACGACGTTTAGGCAGACCGGAGGGAGTGCGTCCATCGGTTGCTGGTTCGGCGGCGGACGCCGCCGCTTGCCAGCCCGCGTCGGCATCGGTGCTGAAGCCACGCTCGTCGCTGCGGGGCGGCCACAGCCATGGCGACTGGGCTGCCATCGCCTGAAACATCGGTGGATCGGGCGGTCGCGGCGCGCCGACCGGCAATGACATCGGGCCCCGCTGGCGGGGCACGGGCGGCAGCTCCATCGTCGCGTCCGTTTGCGGGGGTGCTGGTGGCGCCGGCACCAACGGGGTCTGCCTGGTCGGACCGGTCCAGCCAGTCCCCGTCCACGGCGCCGCGACCGGATGAGCGGCCGGCGCGGGAGCCGGCCGCGTCGGGCGTTGGATCTGGCTCGGTACGACGATCTCGCGTACGTGCACCCGGGTGACGTATTCGGCCGGCACTATGACCTCGGCGGTGACGCCGGTCGGCTGGGTAGCACCTAGGCGTACCCGCACCCCGAACTCGGCCGCCAGCCGGGAAATCACGACCAAACCCATCTGGTCAGTGACCGCAACCTCCATCTCCGGGCTCGCCAACACCGCGTTGGCACGGGCGAGTTGCTCCACACCCATCCCGAGACCGGAATCGGTAACAAGGATCTGCACGTCATGTCCCAACCACCCCGCGAACACCCGCACCTGCGCGGCAGAGAACCGGGTCGCGTTGTCCAGCAGCTCCGCGAGGATCGACTTCACGGCGTCAACCGCGCGGGCGTCGACCTCGACCTCGACCAGTTGCTCCATCGTGATTCGGACGAAGCCCTCGATCTCCGACAACGCGGCGTTGACCAAGTCCGCGAGCACCACCGGATGCGGCTGTGACTGGCCTGGGCCACCACCGGCAACAATCAGGAGATTCACCCCAAAGCGACGCAGCCGGGTCGCCTGCTGGTCAGCGGCGAACACCATCTCCAACCGATCCGGGTCTTCCTCGTCACGCTCGAGACGATCGATGCTGCCGAGCAGTTGATCGGTCAGCGCCTGTACTCGCCGGCCGACAGAGGTGATCATGGCGCTGACCAAGGCGCGTCCCCGTGCCTGCCCCACCGCCGCGTCTACCGCCGCGGCCAACACCAGGTTGAACGCGTTCGCGACCTGCCCGACCTCGTCCCGGCCGACAACCGGCACCGCCACTCCATCGGTGCCCTTGGCCAGCCGCTGGGCCGCCGCCGGATCCGATGTCGCTCGGAGCCGCGCTACCAAGGCTGGCAGTTCCACGTCCGCGACTCGGCGTGCGCCCTGCTCTAGCGACGACAACTGCGCAACCAGCGAACGGGCCACGCGCACCGCCGTCACCGCGGCGACCAGCAACATCACCAACAACACCGCGGCTTGCACCGCCGCCGCGCGCACCTGGGCCGTCCACAGATCATCAGCGGCAGCTGCGATGTCAGCGTTTACCGCTGCCTGTACCTGGGCCAACAGGTCTGCCCGAGTGGTCATCACCCGGCTCCATTGCTCGGCGCCGCCCGGAAGCCGTACCGGCTCATACACGCCGGTGCCGGAGACCAGCCCGTCCAGGCGCACCGCGGCGAGGACGTCCGCGCCGGTCAACGTCCGCCCTAACCGCGCTTTCCATGACGGGCGCGCCAAGGCGTCGAACTCGCGCAGCGCCTCGTCCTGGCCGGACCGGGCGGCCACAATCTCCGCGTGCAGCGCCGGGGTCAACCGGCGCGCCGCCACTGCCTGCAACACCGCCACCTGCTGCTGACCCACCGCCTCACGGGCCCGCGACACCGCTGCCGACGCCCGCATCTCATCCGCCAACTGCGGTTCGACACCGCTCTGCGCCACCGCCGACAGCAGATCACCAAGATCAGCGAGAACGACCCGGTACCCGAATGCCACGGCGGACAGCGCCACCGGGCCGTCGCCGCGCACCCGCTGCCGCTGCGCCTGCACATCCGCCAACCCGGCGTCAGCGCGCGCCAGGACAGCGCGCACACCCCCGGGCGGGTCTTCGAGTTCTCCTCGCAGCACCCGGAATCGGGAGATCGCCTCATCGGCGCGCTGCACGGCCCGCTCGAAATCCGCTGGCGTCACCTTCGACCCCGGCAGCAGCAGACCCACTGCGGTAATCCGCTCCGCCTGCAGTCGCTGAGTCACCTCGGTCGCCGACGCACCGACGGAGAACAAGTCCCCGGCCCCCTCGGCGGTCCGGGCTTCCCCCACGGAGGACCACAGTCCGAAACCCGCCGACACCATCGCGACGAGCACAGTCGGCAGCACGATCAGCGCGGCCTTCCACCGCACCGACATATCCGCCAACCGGCGGCCCACTCTGACCCGTGAGACCCGCATCGCACCGCCACTGGCCGCGCTCACACCGCCGCCCGACTGTCCGTGGATGCGGCCCGGCAGCCACGCCTGCTCCACGCCGTGTCACGGGGCGAGCGCCGCCCGGTCGCCGACAGGGTCGCCGTAGCAAGCGCCTGCTCGTTGACGGGTCTGCCGGCGGAGAGTTGCCGGCCGGTCGACACCAGCAGCTGCGGCGCGATGGCCAAATGCGCCACCAGCGGCGTGATCAGCAGAGGCATGAACCTCCTGGCAACAGGCACGGCGAACCTTCCCTCGGTGAGTTGGTATCGCTGGCTGGTGTGTACAGCGCAGCAGCGGCGATGACGCCGGCATAGAGCGACCTAAGACGAAATCGATCAATGTCGGCCAGCCCTGCCAAGCAGTTTTGACAATCCGCCAACATTCCCGGCATCAGCAACATCCGTCGAAGATGAATGTCAGCGGATTGTCGGAACTGGATGACATCCCTTATCGACACCACCGGTGGCGCCTTTTGATGTTTGAGTCACCGCCCGCGTCGACTGAGCAGGCGATGAGGGACCGCAGCCGCGATGCGGCGCGACGGTCCGTCGTGTCCACGACCCCCTTGGGAGGGCATGCACCATGACCAGTTCATCCATGCCAGAGGTCGACGAGGTTGGCCGTCGCGCTGCCGAGATCCTCGACAAGATGCAGGAGCACCCGGCCTACGGCCGGCTGCAGAGCTCGTCGATGAAGTACTCCACCTGCTGGGCCACGTTCACCGGCTACCCGGCTATCAGCCGTTGGTCGTTGGAGCGCGATGCCGCTCCGCTGCTGGACGAAGCGCTGCGCGTGCTGGCGCTCAAAGCAGCGGTGTTCGAGCTTTCCGGGGGTGACGAGCGCGCCGCTGAACTGCTGGTGCCGGCGCCGGTGGACGAAATGATCCACGCCGTGCTGGCCCAGTTCACGCTGATGACGCGCCTGCAGCTTGACTTGGGCGTCGTGTTCCCCCATGCCACCGAGTTGGAGGAGTTCACCTATACCCGCGGCGGCATCACCGACGCCTACTACGCCGCCGCCGGGTGGGGAGAGCAACCACTGCGGTACTGGCTGGACTCGGCCGAGGTAAACCGACGTCTCAACCTGCTCAACGAGCACTACCAGGCGGCCGGCCTCGGCCGCGACGGACGCAGCCACGACTTCGACTTCGACCCCAACGAGCCGGTCGGCGCCGGGGTCAGCGGTTAGCCAACTCCACTGATAGCACCCGCCGCAGGGCCGTCACCGCCTTCTTCGCTCCGAAGCGTTCGGCGGCTAGCCGCTCGGCGCGGGCAACAGCGGCGAAGATCCCTTCGGCGGGTGCCTGCCGCAAGACGGCTACGAGCCAGCCTTCCAGGTCCACCACGTCGGCAGGCATCTCCAGCGCCGCCGCCGTCGGCGTCGGTCGGGGCGCCTGATCGGGGACTAGTTCCCCCTGCGAGGCGTACCGGCCGGCGGGAAGGCCCACCCGGAACGGATGAACGCAGACGGCGACCCCGTCCGCGGTTGCCCGCCACCCGAGCGCAGGTCGGTACGCGAATTCGGGTCCCGGCCGGTCGATGACATCGAACTGGCCCGGCCCCAACTGCTGAGCCGGACACACCACGCAGGTCTGTTCACACCACTGCGGAAGGGGCCCCGACATGCCGCCGATCGTACGGCAATCAGGAGGTACCAGGGTATGACGGTCTTATCGCCTCCCCGCCCCGCCGCCATCGCCCGCGCCCTCCGCGACGCTCGAACGTGGTGCGCGGGACACACCATCGACGACCGGCCAGCCCTGGTCCACGCGCTGCGCGTCGCAGTGACCATCGGGCAACACGTCCCCGCCCCAGCACAGGACGTCATCATCGCCGCACTCCTACACGACGCACCGGAATTCGCCCCGACAGAGCGGGACGTCTACCAGACCCTCACCGCTGGCTACGGGACCGAGGTCACCCGGATCATCGCCGCCCTTCAGGTCGAACACCGCGCCCTTGACGAACCCGACCCGCCCATCCGCGTCGACGACCAACCGGTGCTACTCGCCTCCACCGCCGACAAGATTGTCGCCCTGACCTCGCTGCTACGCCGGGCCCAAAGCACCGGCAACGCACCGGACTTCTTTGACCGGCGCCCGGTGCTATGCGGGCTACTGCCGCACTTCCGGGCCTTCCAACGCGCCGCACATCCTCGGCTGCCCGCCAGCATGTCGGCGCACCTCGACGCCGCCCTCACGCCGCTCGAGCGCGCCACTGCTGCTGCACAGCGAGTGGGTGCGCGGTGAGCAGCGACAGGCTCGACGAGCAGCTCTGCACGCAGCTACGAGGCGACCTGCTCGCCGCATCACGACGAGTACCGACGCGGCGACACATCATCCAGACATGGGAGCTGTCCTCGGTAGAGCGCTGGTTCTTCCCCGATGACAGCAGCCTGATCTGCAAAATCGCCACTACACCGTTCACCGGCGAAGCGACCGTCCTTCACGCGCTCAACAACCAGCAAGCCCCAGTCCCGCTGCTGAACGGCTACACGATGCGCCCCGACGGGGTGGGCATGCTGATGGAAGACCTGGGCGAGGCGAGCCGGACCGCGACGTTCGCGGAGGCTGCCGCCACGGCCCGATGGGTTCACGCCGCTGCGGGCATCCCCAACCTCCCGATCTTCGACGAAGCGGGCCTGGCGCGGCTACCAGAGCAAGGACTCGACGCGTTAGACCAGCTCCGTCGACAAGGGCGCTTCACCCACGACGCGGAAGGGATCGAGGCGGTGCTGCAGCGACTCGCTGCCACCGCACGACACAGAGCCGACGGTGCCGAGCGACCACCGTTCGGACTGTGCCACGGCGAATTCCACCGCACGTCGCTGCACGTCAGCCGCGCCGGCTGCCGCGTCGTCGACTGGGCCAAGGCATTCACCGGACCGGGCCTACTCGACCTGGCCACCTGGTTCGGCACCCGCACACCCACCGAACCTCGACTCCTCACCAAACTCATCCACGCCTACGTCGCCGCAGGCGGCCATCCCGACGCCGAAGCCGACCGGGGCGGGCTTCCCGCTGCCCGATGGGCGCTGGGCTGGCACCGGGTGTGGGCAGCCTGGTGGCTGCTCACTACCGCCGCCGCTGGCCACCACCCTGCCTCCGCCGATCGGGGCCATACCCAAGTCGTCCTCCGGCAGCTCCAAGGCGCCGCGGACCTGCTCGGAGCACCGCCGCCCATTAGCGCCAGCCGCCCATCACTTACTACAGGAAGATCCTCGTGAAGCGCCTCGTCGTGGACACCCACGCCTCGTCCTGCTATTTCCGCACCTCCGTCGGTGGCGACGGGCGCAAGGCGTTGGTGCAGATCACCGAACGGTGCAACCTGCACTGCGCCCACTGCTTCGTCTCGTCGACTGCCGCCGGGTCTGACCTGTCCCGGCTCGATTTCACTACCCGCGTGCTGCCGCGGCTGCTCGAGGCCCGCGTCGAACGCCTCACGCTCACCGGGGGCGAGCCCTTCGTGCACCCCGACCTGATCGCCATGTGCCAGGCAGTAGCCGACCGAGGACTACCGGTGGGCATCTGCACCAACGCGACGCTGACCCGCGACGCCGACATCGACGCCCTGGCCGCCCTCGGCAACGTACACATCAACGTGTCCTTCGACGGATTCCGGCCCGAAAGCCACGGCAAGTTCCGCGGTGACCGGTCGTCGTTCGACACTACTGTCGCGACCACCCGCAAGTTCGCCGACGCCGGGCTGCTCAAGGGCCTGCTGTCCACGCCCAACGCGCTGACCACGCCGGAGGAGTTCGCCGATCTGTGCGCGTTCGCCGTCGACGTCGGCGCCGAATACGTGCTGATGAACCCGCTCTCCTCCTTCGGACGCGGAGTGAAGAGCCGCGGCAAGCTCGCCGCGACCACGACTGCCATGAACGCGATCCGAGCGGTAACCGACCGTTTCGCTGACCAGCTCGATCTCGTGCGCATTCGCTTCCCCAACGACAACCTGCCGCTGGGTGGCTGCGACGCCGGCAAGCTGATCTACGTCTTCGTCGACGGGCAGGTCGCCGTATGCCCCTACCTGGTCTTCGCCGCCCGCACGCCCGCCTCCGCGCACCGCGACACCGAGTTCCTGACGGGCAACATCCTCGACGGGGAGGCCGCCCCCAGCCTCGACGCCTACGACTTCCACACCCGCTACCAACTCGGCGCCAACCCGACCTGCGGCTCCTGCAAGATAGCCGGGCAGTGCGGCAAGGGCTGCCCGGCCGCGGTCGTCGCCGCTGGTGGCCGCATCGGCGACGTCGACACCGAGCAGTGCCCCATCACGGCACCCAACGGCCGCAGCTTGCTGCCGCTGTCCCCATCGAAGGGGTGAGCAGTCTGTTCATCGCCGTCGAAGGGCCTAACGGAGTCGGCAAAACCACGATTGCCCGCCTCCTGGCCGACCGTCTCGCCGAACTCGGATCGGCCGGGGTCCACCTGACCGGCGAGCCCACCCGCACACCCCTGGGCCAACTCCTGCGTCGGCAGGAATCCTTCCTGCACGGCAAGGCCCTGGCCCTCGCCCTGGCCGCCGACCGCGCCGCGCACATCGAAACAGAGATCATCCCTCGCCTCGACGACGGACTGCACGTCGTCACCGACCGGTACGTCGCCTCCTCGCTAGTGCTGCAACGCATCGACGGGCTCGACCTCGGCGAGATCTGGTCCTACAACCGCTACGTCCTGCCCGCCACCGTCATCTACCTCGAAGACCACCCAGAGGTCATCCGCACCCGCCTGGCAGCCCGGCCACACCTGACCAGGCTGGAGCTCGCCGGCTCACCCGAGAAGGAACTCGCCCTCTACCGCGAGGCCGCAACCCACCTGCACCGGCAGCAGTGGCGCCAACACGTCGTCGTCTGCCACGGCCTCACCCCCGAGCAGGTCGTGGACACTATCCTCGGCCTGCTACCCGCCGACGGCCCCTGACCAGCGAGGCTCACCGTGCTGTCCATCCTGACGATCAACGTGCAAGCCGCGGCGCTCACACGCGCGCAGAACCTGCTGACCTGGCTGCTCCAGCGCGACGACCACCTGATCATCCTGACCGAAACCAGCAACGGACCCGGCACCCGCCATCTGCTCACCGGCCTTCGCGCGGCCAGGATGTTCGTCACCCACCAGCCCTCACTCGACGGCGACCGAGGCTGCGCTATCGCCAGCCGCATCCCGACCCGGCCCGCCCCAGACCTCACCGCCGGAATCAGCCTGCCCGGCCGCGCCCCCGCCGTCACCCTGGACACCCACCCCGACGTCACAATCCTCGGCCTCTACGTCCCCTCCAGCGACCGGGCACCAGCCAAACTCGCAAAAAAACGGGCCTTCCTCACCACCGTCACCGACGCCCTGACCCAGCTATCCGCCGACGACCGCGCACACCTCGTCGTCGGCGGGGACTACAACGTCATCAGCCGCGACCACCAACCCCGCTACCCCGGCTTT
Organism: Micromonospora sp. WMMD710; assembly: GCF_029626045.1. Classification (NCBI taxonomy): domain Bacteria; kingdom Bacillati; phylum Actinomycetota; class Actinomycetes; order Micromonosporales; family Micromonosporaceae; genus Micromonospora; species Micromonospora sp. WMMD710. The sequence continues at coordinate 4,619,451 of NZ_JARUBD010000001.1, forward strand.
CGACCCTTCGAGTACGAGTTCCTCGACGCCCTCACCGCACTCGGGCTCGCCGACATCCACCGGACGTTGCACCCCGAAGTGCAGGCACACAGCTGGATAGGCCGAGCCGGCAACGGATACCGCTTCGACTACCTCCACGCCGGCCCTGGGCTACTGCCCCACCTGGTAGCCGCCGCCTACCTGAACCAACCTCGCCTTGAAGGCCTCACCGACCACTGCGCGCATAGCGCCGACATCGACACGCCGCCCGCCGGCGGGCGCGGCGCCGGCACTCGCAACACCGAGGCTCCTTTGACGTCACGCACGTATTCCCAAACGAGCGGCAGGATAGGCGGGTGACCCTCTGGACAATCGCCACGGCGGCCGACGAAGCCAGCCGCCGAGCGACGGTCGCCGTCCTCCCCATCGGCAGCTTTGAACAACACGGCCCACACCTGCCGCTCGCCACCGACACCATCGTGGCCAGCGCCATCGCCACCGCGCTCGCGGAACGCTACGGCCTGTTCCTACTTCCGCCAATCACCCTCTCCTGCTCTCACGAGCACGCCGGGTGGCGAGGAACTGTCAGTCTCAGCTCGACCACGCTCACCGCCATCGTCAACGACGTCGTGGCGTCCCTCCACGGGCAAGGAATCGACCATCTCGTGCTCGTCAACGGACACGGCGGCAACTACGTGTTGTTCAACGTCGTCCAAGAGGCCAACACCGACCGGCCACGCCTCGCGCTGTTCCCAGGTCGCCAAGACTGGGACCAAGCACGCCACGACGCCGGACTGCACAGCACCACCCACGACGACATGCACGCCGGAGAGATTGAAACGTCGATCCTTCTCCACGCCGCACCGCACACCGTCGGCCCGGACAGCGCCACGGCCGACCACCTCACGGAACGGCCTCACCTCCTGACACTCGGCATGATCGCCTACACGAGCACCGGAGTAATCGGGCAACCGTCATTGGCCACCGCGGCCAAGGGACAGGCCGTGCTCGCCAGCCTTGCCCGCAGCTTCGAGGACACCCTTGCCATGCTCACCCGTAAATAGGCGAGCAGTCGCGCCTCGCGAGACAATCCTCCCGGCGACACCCACCACTCACTGCGCGCCAGCCGAAACTCGAAGGAGCCCACATTGCGGAGCCGCGAAGTCCTTCCCGGCCGCACCATCGCCGCCGTCTTCGAGCACGGGGAAGACTTCTACGACGCCCTCGACCGCACTTGCCGCACTTACAACATCCGCCAGGGCTACATCCCCACCTTCATCGCCGGCCTCGCCACCGCAGACATCGTCGGCACCTGCGAACGCCTCGACAACCCCGACGCCCCTGTCTGGTCCAAAGTCCAACTGACCAACATCGAGGCCCTCGGCGGCGGCACCCTCGCCTACGACCCCGACACCGACACCATCCAGCCGCACATCCACATCACCGTCGGCTTGAAAGCGCACAGCGCCACCGCCCACACCAGCCACCTGACCGCCGCGACCGTCCAGTTCCTCACCGAAATGATCATCGTGGAGATCACCGAGCCATCGATGAGGCGCGTCCGCCAAACCGACCTCTACGACGTGCCACTCCTGCAGTTCCCTTAAAGACAGTCGAGCATGACGGCCCGGGATTACAGCCGGCACAGCGCCGGGGGGCGGCAACAGCCGTGGACTCGACCACCTCAGACCGGCGCCGATGTCCTAACGGCCGCCCTCGTCAGGCCCCACATCAATGTGTCGTAGGTGTCCACGACCCGCAGCACCGGCACGCCCAGTGAGCGCACCATCGCGTCGAGTCCGTGCTGCACCTGTTCGCCCGAATGCCGGGAGCTGACCACCCGTTCCACCTCGACGAACGCGCCGAGCCCCTCGACGACGTCCACGCATACCGTCGCACCCTCCCAATCGCCAGTTCGACGCTGCTTGACGATTCGCACGGTTGGCACCCAACCCATCGTCGCCAGAGCACCGTGCATCGCGTCACGGTCGAAGATCACGCATTCATGCTCCAGACACGACATCTCGTTGTCGATCGGCTTCTTCACGGTAAACAGATGGCGACCCTCCTGCGTGCGCAGACGCGCGAACGGAACACCAAGCTTCGACATTCCGTACGACCAGCCGGCCGGCGCATACGCCTGGTCATCCTGCACCGACGGCTCCGTCAACACCACCTGCCGCCGGGCGAGCGCCGTGATCAACCCTTGCAGGTCGTCGACACGATACTTGGCTTCAACCTCATGATCATTGCAGGCCGACTCGTTGGTCACGAGCAGGGAGCATACGAGAATTGCAGGTCACATAAGTTCCGAACGCCTGCGGGCGATGTCGGAACTTTGTCGGAAGAATGTTGGAAACAAGGCGCTGAGTAGCCGACGCATCACAGACCTGCACTACAGTGCTCCCACGCCACCGCGTCTCGCCTCGCGCGAGCGTTCGTAACCGTCGGGAGCTGCTGATGTCGAGCGTGCCACCACAAGACCTGGCCAAGGCATGGATCGCTCTTGGTCAGATGCTGGCACGCATCCGTAAGGCCGCTGGTTACACGCAGAAGACGTATGCGCCTCGGGTGAGCTATGGACGGAGCACGATCGCGAACGTGGAGACCGGCCGGCAGCGCGTGGGGCGCGACTTCTGGACCCGAAGCGACGATCTGTTGGGGACTGGCGGCAGACTGTCCCAGGAATACGATCGCATCCGGCTCGCCAGTTCCCGGCACGTACCCAGCGCCATGGCTGCCACTCAGACATTTCAGGTCGCTACCGAACCGTCGTCCTCCACCGCGGTGGAGATGCTCTCTCGCACGTCCGGAACCGACTACCTGATGGGCGAGTGGAACAGCTTTTCCACGCTCACCAGCATGCTGGCCCAGCAGCGTCAGGCCGTGTCACCCGACGCGCTACTCGGTCTGATCGAGGCCCACCGTGATTGCCTGTCGACGCTGTATCGCAAAGCCGGCCGTGCGCCCATCCGTACTGATATCGGAGCGATGCTCGCTGAAGCGTCAATCGTCGCCAGCCGGCTGTGGAGTGCACAGGGCAACCGTGCTCTCGCGCTCGCTCACTGTGCTTACGCTCGCCAGCTCGGCGACAGGCTCGGCAGCCGCAGGATCAGCGCGACGGCACGTATCTTCGAGAGCAACCTCCACTCGGAAGCCGCCACACTGATCGAAGCAGACGGTGACATCATGATCGGCCTGCGGCTACTCGATGAGGCCGCTCGCGCGTCCACCGATCTCAGTCCCGCCGCACGAGCTCGAGTAGCTGCCGAGCAGGCTCAAGCCTTCGCCGCCCTGCGGCTTTCACGCGAGGCCAGGGCGGCCCTGACGCGGGCGGAAGAAGCGGTCAACGACTTGTCACCTGTTGACTGCGTTGGCCTCTACAGCGACTGGAGCAGCGCCCGTCTCCACGTCTATGCGGGCACATGCCATCTTCTTCTCGGCCAGCCCCACCAGGCTGTGACTGTGCTCGAAAGTGCATTACAGATGCTGGAACCCGACCACGCCAATGTCAACGTCGCCTTGGCAGCAGCCGTAGACCTCGCCAGCGCCTATGCCGAGGCCGGAGAACTTGAACAATCCTGCACCCTGCTTGGCAACACCTACCACCAGCTGAAAGCAGGTGGAAACCATCGAGGCATCGCTCGAGCTCAACAAGCCCGACAGCGGCTGGCCCGATGGCGCGACGAGCCGGTCGTCCTCGAACTCAAGGAGCAGATGGCCGCCTAACGGGCAGCCGGCGACCCGCCCCCACTCAACAAAGAACTGACTGCAGCCACCACCGCAGTCGGGTCGAGACTGTCAAGTACCACGTCAGGTTCGTAGGATGCCAGCTCTTGACGCCCAATCCGGTGGGCGACGACAGCCACACGAAAATCGGCGTGACGTGCGCAGGCGATATCGTTGGGCGCATCCCCTATGACGATCGCTCGCGCAGAATCGAGCGGATCCCCGTAGATCGCGGAGTAGCGCTGAGCTACGACTTCCGGAAGCTGAAAGCGATCCCGAGCGTCCGACCCGAACCCGCCGATGCGAAGATCAAGAAACTCGTCCAAGCCCGCCACGTCCAGCTTTACCTCGGCAGCCGAACGCAGATTGCCAGTCAGCACGGTCTGGATGAAACCAAGGCCGTGCAACTCCGCGATGCTCGCCGCCGCACCTGGATACGGCGGCTGAACCTCAGCCAGCTCCTGCCGACCCTCTCGCATGACCGCGGCAATGGCCTGACGGAAGCCGGGTATGCCCGCCTCCGCAGCTGACGGGTCCACGCCCGATGCGATCGCCGTGTCCACGGCGATCGACTCATCCGTATACCCATGCACCTTCTTGTCAGGGAAGACAACCTCGGACTCCGCGATGCCGTACGCACGAGCGATCGCGCGTGTCAGCCAGCGCAAGTCCGCGGGGATGAGCGTCCCGTCGACGTCCCAGATGACTAAGCCGGTGCCGCTGTGGTTCATGGAAGCATCGTGACACCCTCACCACGCTGACCCAAAGTAGGCCCGCCTTGATTTGCGCCGGCAGACCACCCAGGGCCTCCTTGGGCTACCTCAGGTCACGCGACCACGCTAGTGTGATCCAAGCCGGATGAGCAGCGATAACTCTGCCCTCCGCCAGCGCCTCAACTCAGGAGCCTGTCGATGTCATTTCCAGCGGCGGACGACCCCAGTGGTGCCTGGCTAGCGCTGGGGCAAACGCTGGCGGCACTGCGCAAAGCGGCCGGCTACACCCAACACACCTTCGCCCCGCTGGCCTGCTACGGCCGCAGCACCATTGCGAACGTGGAGACCGGTCATCAGCGCGTAGACCGTGAATTCTGGGTCCGCTGCGACACGTTGCTAGGCGCCGATGGCGCTTTGATCCAAGAGTACGACCGGATGGAGCGGCTGACACGTGGCAGGCGTCGTCACCAAGCGCTCGTCGCCACCACCGCCCGCCACCGTGGGGCACACCCGTTGATGGATCATGTCATCCGGCATACTGCGGCGGTAGGTTCGGGCGACAACGCCGGGCCGAGCGTCGAAGGCTTGCGACGGCGAATTTTCGATGCGCACGAGGCCCGCGCAGGTCGGCCTGAGAGTGCTCCCGCGCTTGTTCTGATCGGAGGATACGCGGGCTCCGGGAAGACCGAACTCGGCCGGATGTTGGCCAGCATTACTGGTTGGACGTTGCTGGATAAGGACCAGATCACTCGTCCCTTGGTTGAGGACCTGTTGTCTGCGATGGATCGCGACCCCAACGATCGGCACTCGGAGGCATACCTACGCCAAGTCCGTCCGGTGGAGTATCGTTGTGTACTAAACGCGGCTTTCGCTCAACTGGATGCTGGCGGGTCCTGCATTGTCAGCGCCCCCTTCCTGCAAGAATTACCAAATCCCGGGTGGCTCCAGCGCCTCACGAATAGGTGCAGCACTCGCGGGATTGGCATCCTCTCCGTGTGGGTCGACGCGGACGTCGATTCCATGTACGACTATCTGGTGCGTCGAGACGCCGCACGCGACAGCTGGAAGCTCAACCATTGGGACACATACGCCGCCAGCGTTGACCCGACGTTGCGGCCAGCGCTGCCGCACTTCGTCGTCGACAACGCACGTCACGCGGCTGCCGGGCTCTTCGGGCACGCCGATGCGGTGGCTCGGATAGTCTCGCCCTCGTGACCACTCCGGCGATCGTCCTGTATGGCCCACCAGCGTCCGGCAAGGACACCATCACCGCAGCTCTGCATCAGCTCGATCCGCGCTACGTCGGATTCGGAAAAATCAAACTCGCCGCTGAACACGGCGATACCACAAGATATCGACTGGCTAGTGCACTGGAATTGCAGCAGCTGCGCGCTGACGGTCTCGTGGTTTACGAGAATGATCGCTACGGGAATCGATACGTCGTCGACCGGCCCGGCCTTGACGCTGCCTTCGCCGCCGGCCAGATTCCGGTCGTGCACATGGGTCAGGTCGTCGGCGTACGTGCCCTGCGCGCCTACGAGGTTGACTGGCTGCCGGTGTTGCTCTGGTGCTCCCGGGATACAACCTTCACACGTGCCCGCCTGAGGGGCAGCGTCGACGTGGACGCACGGCTGACCGTATGGGACGAGACCTTGCAGGACCTCGATACTGCTGCGCCGGACGACTTCGCGTTGCGTATCCACACAGACCACCATCAGCCGACCGAGGCCGCTCTCCTCATCGATGCCGCCCTGCGTCGGCGTACCGGTCGGATGGTGGAATGACTTTTCACGATGCTGTCGGCGTGGTCGCTGTGTATCGCTCAGCCGTAGGTGTCGATAGGACCAGCGGCTGATGCCGGCGTCAGCACACAATGCACAACAGTGGCTTCGGAACCGGGCCGGGTGAAGGTTAGCCGAGCGCAGCAATCGCCTCGTTTAGTTCGCGGCGGCCCGGCACGGTTGGGAAGCGCGCCGCTATCACGGTGTCGAGCGCGCGGAGTTCTTGGGTGATCCGGGCGGAACCCGTGAGGTGTGCCGCTGAGGCGCTGCGCATCCCCAGCGCGATCGCGCGATCCGGTTCCGGGTCTTTCGTTGCCAGGACGGTGTTGGCGAGTTTGGCCAGCAGGTGCCCTTGATCCCGCCGCAGGTGCTCGCTTGTTGCTTTGATCTTGTTCTCGAGGATGCGAACGGCTGTGGCTGCCTGTCCGCAGGCTCGGTAGCCGCCAGCGGATTGCTCTACCAGCTCGCCGAGGTTGTATTGGTACAGGTAGACCGGTGCGTCGGGATCGACGTCGGCGGGGTGGTCACGTAGGAGCGTGAAGGCGTCTTCGAGTTTCCGCTGGAATCGGGTGGCGTCGCCGTAGAGCGCCCAGCCACGGGCTTCCTGCTGCAGGGCCAGCGCGTGGAGGCGAGGGCTCGTTGCGCGGGGCACCCTACGGGCACCGGCCGCGAGCTCGATTACGTCGCGAGCATCGTTGTCGAGCAGCGCGATATTCGACTTGCGGATCATCAGGTACGCCACGGTGGCGTAGTCGCCTGTGGCCTGCGCCCATTGGCTAGCGCGGTCTGACCAGTAGCGGGCCGCGGTGGTGTCACCGAGGTCCTGGTGCAGCCAGCCGGCAAACTCGCCGTACTGTGCGAGCAGCCGGAGCACGGGTGCGGTGTTGTCGGGTAGGGCGGTGCGTCGCAGCCGGTCAAGGACTCGGATCTGGGCGAGGGTTGTTCCGATTAGCTGCCGGGGCCCGAGCATCTTGTCCGCAGTGAAGTGTTCGTTCAGCAGCCGCCCGAAGTATTCGAGCGCCTGTGAATCCACCGCGTTTTCGCCGGCGAGAACCTTGGCGACGCGGTCGACTTGATCGGGATCGGTCACGCCCGCGGGTAGGACAGTGCGGAGGAGGCCACTGGCCATGAGTTCACCGAGCTGGCGTCGGGACAGCTTCACCAGCACCGTCCTCCCGTCCGGTGTCTGCAACTCCAAGGTCACGTTATCGCCATCATCGGTGTGCAGGCCAGCCAGCGGAAGGATCGTGCGTCTCTTCGCTGGCGCCACTTCGGCCGGGGCCAGGGAGCGCAGCAGCTTCAGAAGGCCGCCGGCGTTCAGGGCGGTGTCGATGCCTTGGACCCATTCGGTGGCGGGCAGATGTTCGCCGTGCTCGGCGCGGCTGAGCCGGGTGTAGTCGTAGCGGGCCTGCGCGGCCAGGGTGCGCAGGCTCATGCCTGCTTCGGTGCGCAGGTGATGCAGGACCACGCCGAACACGTGGCGCACGGCGTCGTGGTCTGCCTCCATACGCCTGACCCTCCGATCCGAAGACGTCGATGTTGCCGCAACACCGACTCCCTTCTCAACCGTCAGCTCGGCGGTAACGCTGTGTGCATGGGCCAGATGGCCCGGGTTCGCCCGCCACAAGGAGGCAGCACATGCAAAGACTCTCTCTCGTTCGGCTCGCGGTGGCACCGATCATGGTCGCTGCCGTCCTGCTCGTGGCTTCCCCAGCCCAGGCAGCCGCTCCGGATCCGGCGCCCGCCGAGCCGACCAGCACCGCCTGGACCGCCACGACCAGCGACGCCGCAGCCAAGGCCGGTCTGGCCCTCGCCGTCGACAAGGACACCGGCCAGTGGCGCATCCAGCAGGCCACTGAGTCCGGGATAACGCCGACCTACCCGGTGTCCTACTGCTACGGGAACTTCACCAACCCGCGAATGCTCGGCTCCTCGACGCTGGAGTTCGGCGGGGCGCAGACCTGCGACTACGCCCGCGACTGGCCACACCGGATCGTGGTCGAGCTGCAGAGCACCTGCTCCGACATCTGGTGCGTCATTTTCCAGGACGAAGGGTCGATCGACTCGCAGTGGCGCACGGCCCGTGTCGCGAACGCCTTCGGGGGACTCGGCTGCGAAAACTCGGACCGCCGCAAGTACCGGCTGTCGACCGACGTGTACGCACGAGGGATCTACATCGGCAACGTGCTCAGCACGACGGAACCCATCCTGCGCTGCTCGATGTGACCGTGCGGCAGGAGGCGGGCGGCTAGCGTGACAACATGACCATCGCAGACCCCCGCCTTCTGCGCCCGCCGGCCGTGCTCAGCCGGGCCGCCGGTCTCGCCCTGCTGCACTGGGGTATCGTCGACGGCCCTCACGGGCTGTCGCTCGTCGTCGAGGTCGTCGACGAGGACGCCACCGGCACCCTGCAGACAGGGCCATGGAAAGACCCGCAGATCGACAATCTATCGATACACGTCACCACCGGCGACGCCGAGCCGATCTACCCAAAAACCATGGCCCGGTTCTCCGGACCGGCCTGGCAACGATGGATGGTCACCTTCGACCGGTACGACCGTCCGGCCCGGATCAACGCCGCCACGGCGACAATCACGATCGCGGCCCGACCTGTCGACCTGCGAGCCGCCATAGATCTCTCTGGGCGCGCCTGAAACGCCGAGGCCAAGCTAGAAAGAGCATGAGGTGCCTTACAAATTTCTTGTAAGGCACCTCATGCCTCGCTCGTAGATTCCGATGTTCCGAATGCTATCGCTGATCTGGTTCACCTGCTCGACCCTGGTCCGACGGGTGGCCGGGGCCAGTACGACCACCCTGATCACACGCGACACCTGAGACGTCAGGAGTTGACGGTGAAGTCTGCTCGCGGCACGACCCCTGACGCCAACCGCGTCCGGAGTGTCAATCATGACCGGCTATTCGGCAGGATCGTCGGCCGCCAGCACGCCCGCCTGATCCACTCGCCAGGCGCCATGCTGTCCTTCATACCGCCTCTCCGCGACAGCTCCCGCTACCGCCCCTGCTGTAGCGAACCGCTGTCCGCTAGACGGACCATCGCACGGATCATACGAAGGGGCGATTCCCCGCATCGTCAAGCGAGCGATCTCGACTAGGGTTCCGGCATGGTCGAGAAGGTACTCGTTAAGGACCGAGCATTGAACGCGGAGCGGATTGCTCGGATCGCGCGAGAGGTGAAGAGGGTCCTGCCGGCGTTTGCCGCAGAGAGTTTCATCGCCGACGTGATGGCCGACCTGCCCCGGTTGGAGCTCAAGGCACGCATAGCCCGCACCGCGAAGGGCTTACACGATCACCTGCCGGTCACCGGCACCGCGGCGCTAGACGTGCTGCTGCGCTCTCTGCCCCCCACACCGCAAGCCGCCGGCATCACCAACGACTTCGGCCTCCATCTGTACTCACCGCATTCCGACTACGTAGCGCATTACTGCCGTACCGGCAAAGACCTTGACCAGACTCTCGATGCGCTGCGCACCTTCACCTGCTACTTCTCCGCCGAAGACGCGGTTCGGTACTTCCTCAACGACTTCCCCAATCAGACAATGAACGCCGTACAAGCCTGGGCAAGGGACCACGACTACCGGGTGCGGCGCCTGGCGAGCGAGTCGACGCGACCCGCGCTCCCCTGGTCACCACGCCTCAGCCTGCCCCCCGAAGCAGGGCTGCCGGTCCTTGACCATCTGTACCTCGACAAGAGCCGATACGTGACGCGATCGGTCGCCAACCATCTACGCGACATCGCCGCCACCGACGGCGATCTCGTCATCGCCACCTTGACCCGCTGGAAAACCGACAGGCGCGTCAGGGAGCAGGAGTTCGACTTCATCGCACGCGAGGCCCTGAAAGTCGCGCTTAAAAAAGGTTGGTCGCCCGCGTACGAGTTTCTCGGCTACCCGAGCGACGTACGCGTCGAAATCTCGTTCGTCAACATCCAGCGCACCGCCCTTCGCGCAGGGGAAACCCTGGAATTCAGCGCCGAGCTGCTAGTCGATGCGACAGTACCTCTTCATATATCGTACGCAATTTCCCCGACCGCGCAGCGGGGGCCGCGCCGCGAGAAGGTCTATTTCCTCAACAGGGTGACTGCCAAACCAGGTCAAGCTGTCACCCTGTCCAAGGAGCATCCTTTGCGCTCGATCGGCACGGCGGCGGTCAAGCCCGGAGGCTTCGCATTGCAGATCCAGGTGAATGGACAGCGGTTCCCTGCGGGAGAGTTCCAGGTTGTCCAGTAGGTCACCGGGCCGCTCCACGAGGCGGGGCTCGTCCTGCTCATCCTCCGACGACCCGACCTTCAGGGATCGCACGCGGACATGGCGCCATCACGAAGCAGTCGACCAGCGTCTCCGTCCCGCACGATGCAGCACCGCCATGCCCGCCGGGGTCATCGGTCCTCACAGCGCGTGGCTTACAACCGTGTGCCACCTCTGGCGGCGCCGAGTCGTGGGTTCGCTGAAGTGGAGCATGGCCCCAGTGCGTCACCCGCCAAGGGGCGCGGTCGCCACGGTTGTCCACCGGTAATTGCGGTGTTCTCGGCGCAGCGCGATCAGCGTTGCCTGTCGGATGGTCACCCTGGCTGGTGGCGGAAGGCGTTGAGGCGGTCGCGGATTGGTGCGGTCGGTGCTTGCGAGCCGCTGTAGGCGATCGTCACGTGCGGCCGGAATCCTTCTGCGGCCTCCGGCACTGTCTGCCACACCGCGCCGATGGCATCGCGGATGGTGGCGCGGAGGTGTTCGACGCGGTCCCAGGGGCGGACGAGCATGCCGATTCCTTCGGCGTCAGGGTCGACCGGGCCAAGTGACAGCTCCAGCCACGGCAGGCTGGCGCAGCGTCGCCGGGTTGCAGCGACGACTGCTGCAAGGTCGCTATTGGCGACCTCGTCGGTGAACCCGAGACCTTGCATGGTCAGGTGGAGCCCGCTGAGTGGAACCAGGTCCAGTCCGGGCAGAGCAAGTTGGCGCTGCACGTCGGTGACGGAGGTCGTGGAGTTCAGCTTGGTGTTCGAAGGTGAGGTGCCAGGTGTAGAACTCGCGGTCGGCCCGCCAGCCCGGGCGCCAGTACCAGTGGTTGGTGAGCTCGGGCAGGTGCTGGTAGGCGGTCCAGCGTTGGTGCAGGCTGGCCAGTTCCCGGCTGCTCATAACAGCGATGGTAGAGCGGCCTGTCCGGTGGCAGCGACCTCTGTACGGTCGGCGAGCAGGTCGGCGACGTGCCGTAGCTGCGGGTGGCGGGCGAAGGGGTAGGCGGCGGCGAGGAACTGACGGGCACGTTGGTGTACCGATTCGAAACGCTGGTCCGCGGTGAGGGTGAGCGCCTCCACCGCCAGTGCGCCTGCTTCCTCGGGGTCGGGATTGTCGGCGTGCAGGTGCGCGGTGGCCAGGTCGAGGCGGCAGAGTGCACGCGGGCCAGCCAACCCTGCGGTGTCGAACGCGTTGATCAGCATCGCGCCATAAGGGCGCGCCCTCGTGACACAGGCCATCGAACCGTCACACAATCCGTGGCATGAGTGCCGACGAAATGCAGCCGCCGGTAGTCCTGCGGGTGCAGCAGCTCACCGACCCAGTCGGCGCGGTCACCGAGGACGACGCGGCACGGAGAACGGCGGCCTACCCGAAGATCCGCATCGGCGCCCCACTGTTTGGCCACGCCGTGCAGGCAGAGGGCGGGCGGTGGCAGGTCTACGCCGTCGTGTCGGACACGCCGCAGGCCGCGCGCGACAATCTTGCGCACCACGTCATGGAGCAGCTCGACGAGACCACCGACCCTCCGTTGGCTGCGGAGTTGACCACCGCGCTCGGCGTCCTGGACCGGGAGAAGGTCAACGAGGTGATGATCACCGGCCGCGTGCACCGCATCGTGCGGGTGGACACGTTCGCGCGGTTCGGCCCGGACGGGCCTGAACCGCCCCGACCCACCGACCGCGACCCCCGCGACGCCGAGGACCACGACAGCTTCCTCGCCCCAGAAATCGTCATCGACCCAGACGGGGCGACCGGCCTGAGTGAGGCAACCCTGCGGGTAGAGCTGGCGACCGCGCACTACCCCCGCGCCAAGGTGCCCGCCAACGTATACGCCGACAGCGTCGCCGCCGTCGCCTCCCACCCAGTCGGGGTCATCCTGCCGACCCGCTACGCCGCCGCCGAATCCGTCGGTGGGTCGTGGCGGCCCTACAGTCGCGCGGTGGCCACACCACAGCTGGCCCGCGACGAGGTCGCCTTCGGCCTGCGCCACATCGAACCGCGCCTACTGAGGCTGACCGATGACCAGGCAGCCGCCTACCAACACACCGCCGACACCCTCGATACCAATCCCGTCGACGACGTCACCGCGCTCGGGCGCCACTTCCGGGTCACCCGCATCGAGACCCTGCTGCGCATGGGCGCCAGCGGCCCGGAAATGCCCCGACCATCGGACACCGACCCAGACCAGCCGCCGGGCGCGGACCGCCAGCGCTAAGGCGAGCAATGGCAACACCATCGGGCCCGGACAACCACCCAACCGACCGCCACCACTAGCCCAGGCTGCCGAGCGCGTCACAGAGACTGTTCGGCGACGCCGGGCAGCGGGGTGATCTTCACCGGGAATCTTGCACCAACAGCGTGTGAGGAGCGGTACATGCGAGTGATCTGGATCAACGGTGCGTTCGGCGCGGGAAAGACGACTCTGTCGGAGAAGTTAACCGCGGAGCATCCTCGGCTGTTGATGTTCGATGCGGAGTTGCCGGGGTTCATGGTCCGCGAGATAGTTCCGCTGCCCGCGAGCGGCGATTTCCAGGATCTGCGGGTGTGGCGTCGTAGCGTTGCGGACACGGCGATAGCACTACTGGAGGAGTACGGACGCACGCTCGTGGTACCGATGACCGTGGTGGAGCCGTCGTATCTCGAGGAAATTTTCAGCCGGCTGCGCGCCCACAACGTGGGCGTCGACCATTTCTTCATCGACGTGCCCATCCGTGTCCTACAGGCTCGAATCGAGGCGCAGTCAGTCTGGCCTGATGATCCGGTTCGTGATGCGCAGGTGCGTACGTGGCGGCTGGAGCAGGTGACCCGCTGCGCTGCCGCTGTCGGCTTGTTGCCGGCTGGCACTGTGGTGCTAGATGGCGAGCTGCCGGTGGCGGAGTTGGCATCGCAGGTGTTGGCGCGGTCGACTGAATCGTGATCAGGCGCGCGGCCCAGAGGCCACGATCGCTTGGGCTGCGGCGTTGTTGGCCGCCAACCAGCCAGTGGGATTGCCGCAGTCGTGGTACTCACCGGTGACGGGGTGGATCAGTACGTCGTTGTCGCGGGCGAAAGCGATGACAGCGTCGGTGGCCTGAAACTCGCCATTCGGCGCTGGAGTCAGCTTCTGGAAGTAGGCCATGGCGTCGGCGGGTAGCAGCGTTCGGCTGATGTTGATGTACGCGGCCGGCTCGCCGTAGTCCAGCGGCTTCTCCAGCAGCTGATCGAGTAGCTGGTGGCCCCCGGCCACTCGCGGGTGGAGGATGCCGTAGCGGTGGGCCTCGGCGCCGGGCACCGTGGCGGCGGCGAGCGCGGCCGGTACTCCGGCGTTGGCCCGGGCAGCGGCGAGGTCCGCCAGGTCTGACCCGCCGTCGTGGCGGAGGAGGAGGTCGTCGCCGGCGACGAGGAGGAAGTCGTCGCCGGCGATGAAGTCAGCGGCGACGATGGCGGGCAGGGCGGTGCCGTACCGGTCGTCGCGTGGTTGTTCGATGAATGTGAAGTCGGCTTGGCTGTGCAGCTCGGCGAGGGGCGCGTACTTGTCCTGCCAGCCGCGCGCGGTGAAGTAGTCCTTCAGGTCGTGGTCTTCGGTGAAGTAATGACGCACCTGGCGGCCGATTTCGCCGGGGGCGGTGACAATCGCGATTTCGTGGGCGCCTGCGGCAACGCAGTCAGCGACCGCGTAGGCGACGACTGGCTGGTTGAGGATCGGCAGCATGCACTTGTTGATGGTTTTGCCGATGGGGAAGAAGCGGCTGCCCATGCCGGCGACAGCGATGACGGCCCTCACGCGCTTACCTTTCGGTTGGGTTGCACCGGCCGTCAGGGTGTGGCGACAGTGAGCCGGGCGGATCTGTGCAGTTTACGCATCGCACTGGTCCGATTCGGGGCACATGGTGAAGGCGCGCACGGGTGCAGGCCGCCGGCGTGTCGACGCCGGCGGCCCGCGAGGATTCGTCAGCGTGAGGTGGGCGCCTTGAGCATGGTGGTGGTTGTGGGTTCGGCGGCGGCTGCGGCCAGGGAGCCGGCCTGACGGATGCGGTCCCACGTCGGGGTCCGGCGTGTGTCGGGGACGAGGCCGTGGCGCATGGCCTGCCGGTGGACGCCGTTGAGCATGGTGTCGTAGTCGTGCGGGGTGCTCCGGTGACCTTCGGTGTACTGGTGGAGGGCGGCGACGCCGACTTCGGCCACGGTGTGTCCGCTGCGCGCGATGGCGGCGAGGAGGTCGGTGTCGAACGCCAAGCTGTGGTCGGCGGTGAGGGGCAGTGCGGTGCGCAGGGCGGTGGCCGGGAAGGCTTTGAAGCCGGCCTGCGGGTCGGTGGCGTCGAGTTGCAGCAGGTCCCGGACGGCTCGCTGGTAGAGCCGGGTGGCGGGGTTCGGGCCGCTGGGCGGGTAGTAGCCGTGGGAGTCGGGGCGGCGGCGGGAGCCGATGACGGCGCCGACGCCGGGTTGGTCGAGGGCGGCAACGTGAAGACCGAGTTGCTCCAGGGGGTAGGTGAGGTCGAGGTCGGTGTAGGCGAGGATGGTGCGGCCGGCACCGGCGAGTTCAGTGAGGCCCCAGATCACGGCGCCACCTTTTGCGCTGGTGTCGTCGGGGCGTTGGGCGACGGTCACGCGGATCTGCGGGTGGTCGACGTCGATCGCGCGGGCGGCGCGGGCGGAGGCGCCGTCGGTGCTCTCGTCGACCAGGAGGAGGTCGGCGTGGGCGTCAGGGCAGGCTTGCAGGAGCCAGCCCAGTTGGGCGACCTTGACGGTGAGCGCGTCGTCGCAGTGTGTGGTGGTGAGGCGGTGGGCTTCGGCGCGCATCGGCACGACGATGCCGAGGTCGGCGGGGACCGGCCGTGTCAGGAGGGCGGCTTTGGACCGGGCGGCCTTGATGGCGGCGATCAGGCCGTGCAGGTGTAGGTCCGCGGGGATGTTGTCGTGGCGGTTCTTGGCGAGGCCGTGCGCGAAGGCGATGAGGAGTTGGTCGGTGTAGTGCGGGAGGGGGCTGTGTGTCTGGTGGCCGGTGAGGTGGTCGGCGACCAGGTGTAGCAGCGCTCGGCCGGTGGGGTCGGCGGCCCAGTAGTGGTCGGGGGTGGGCGGGGTGTCGGGTGATCCCCAGGTGCTGCGGACGTGGTTGGCGAGCAGGTCGTAGCCGGCCACGAGGGCGCGTTGGGTGTCGTCCCACCGTGCGCCCTCGTCGGTGAACTCCGCTGCCTGCCACGCCTGCTCCCAGCCACCCGGCTGGGCTCCGGCGGCGCTCGCGGCGGCGGTGACGTGCTGCCATCGGCGACGGACGGCGGGCCAGGCGCAGGCCGGGTCTTCTCCCGAGGCGAGGCTGTTGGCTGCGTTCTCGGCCAGGGCGAGGGCCTGGCTGGCTTGCGCGGGGGTGTCGGCGGTGGCCGTGAGAGCGGAGTACCACAGCTCGGCGGCCAGCGTCAGTCCGGCGGTGTGGTCGGCGAGGTCACGAATCGTCTGTTCGCGCCGTGCGAGAAGCGCGGCGCGCACCTGCTGCTGGCGGGCGCGGTCGAGGGCGGTCGCGCCCGCTAGGTCGATGGGGGCCGTTGGGACGCGGCCTGCGCGGGCGTCGAGCAGCGCGAGCAGCCCGGTCTGGGCGGGACCGGTCAGGGTGACCCCGTCCAGGATCGGAGCCAGTAGCTGTTCCAGGACGACCGCGTCCGCTGCGGCGGCGGATGCGCGGAATCGTTCACTGTCGAGGTATGCATCGTCGACCGATGCGGGCCGGTGGACGAGCGTTGCCATGGTGCGGGCGAATCGATGACATGCACTGGGTGAGGTGCTGTCGGGGAAGAGTCTGCCGCGCAGGGCACCGTTCGCCTGCTTAGCGTCGGGGCGGTGTGCCACGAGCAGCGCGAGTGAGGTGAGGGGTAGGTCCGTTCGCTCGTCGAGCGCGTGGGCGATCCGGTCGGCGGCCGGAGCGGCGGTGATCGATAGCAGCGCCCGCACGGTCGCGGGTTCGGGGTCAGCGTTCGTGGCCAGGAGCACGGCGAGGTCGACGTCCTCGTCGCCGTGGCGCCTGAGCAACGGGGACTCGGCCAGGGGCAGGAAGATCCGCTTAGGCGTGGGGCGTGCGCCGGCGGTCATCGGGTGATCCTTCCGGCGACGAGTTCGGCGGCCTGCCGGGCGGTGTGCACCGGGAAGAGCAGGTTCTGGCGCAGGAACGTTCGTTCGAACGGGCTTAGATCGGCGTGCACGACGGTGGTGATGCCGGTGATGTCCACGCGTGCGTCAGGCCTGCCGATGCGTGCCAGGAGGTGCCGGACTGTCTCCTCGTCCGGCGGCTGGGCTGCGGCGCACACCTCGTGCTGGGCGGCGGGGCAGCGCAGTCGGCAGTTGGTGGTGGGCTGGTCGTAGTGGCCGTTGTAGTCGGGGATTTGGCTGCCGCGTTCCACCGCTCGACCGCACGAGGATCGTTTCAGGACCGCGGGGCGCCAGTCGGGGGCGACGTCGGCGTACACCTCGTCGAAGGCGGCCATGATCCGCGCTTCGGTGCTGGCGGTGAGCAGTTTCTTGCCGGGGGTGAAGGAGCCTGCGGGCAGGGGCAGCCCGTAGGACATGAAGGAGTGGACGTGGTCGTCGGCGAACTTCAGCCCGCCGAGGACGACGGTGCGGGCGTCGGCGTCCTTGAAGGTCTGCCATACGTGTCGCAGGTGGGCGTCGGTGGTGTTGAGTCCTTCGGCGATCGGCCGGTAGTACGCCAGGACGTTGATCTTCTCCGAGTGCAGGATGCGGCGGAGGAACCGCAGGCGGCGCCCACGGTTGGGTGGCTCGATCGACTCGGGCATGGCGGCGTAGCAGACGTTGATGTCGAGGTCGACGTGGACGAGGGATTCCAGGCAGTCGATCTGCTCATCGGAGAGGGTGTACTTCGTGATGCACGAGACGCGGTTGGTCAGACCGAGCTGGTCGAGCAGCTGCAACGCGCGCCAGGTTCGCGGCCACAGCTTCGGCAGGAACGCCTCGGAGGTGGACATGTGCAGGCCGATGGGCGTGTGGTGCGGGGTGAACCACGGGTGCGACAACAGCCGCGCGACGACATCCTCCGGTTCGAGGAACCCGGTCGGCTCCCAGGAGCCGAGGTAGCCGTCGACGGTGTCGCCTTCGCGCCGGTAGCAGTAGGCGCACATCAGGGGGCAGCCGATGCCGAAGTCGGCGGACATGCCGCCCTTCATCTGCGAGATCATGTAGCTGGTGTTCAACCCGTCGGGACCGGCGGTGGCCTGGCTCGCGGCGATCTGCTCGACCGTTGCTTTCGGCGCGAATCCGGCCGGGAGCACCGACTTGAGCGCGTGCGGAGCGTCCGGCGTACCGACGACGCCGGGCCACGCGAAGGCGCAGCGCAGCGCGAATCCCAGGGCGTCGCTCTGGTCCGCGTCGAGGTGGTGGATGCGGGTGAGCGCAGCGATCGTGCGGGCGGGTAGTTCCTGCAGCGGGATGCGGCGGCCGGTGGGCTCGTGCAGCAGCCGGCCCGCAACGACGTCAGCCAGGGCACGCTCCAACCGCCCAGCGGCGAGTTGGCGCGCCGCGTTCAAGACCGGGTAGGGGTCGGATAGGTCGAGGACGGCTTGCAGGCGGCGGGCGACCTCGGATCGGGCCGCACCGCGGTAGAAAGCCGGTTGGTCGGCGGCCGGTGGGCCGCCGAGGGTCGGTGTGCTGGTCGGACTGCTCACATCTGCTCCTTCTGTGATCCGGCGCTGGCTTCCAGGGGTTCGGGTTGGATCCATCCGTGGGGAGCACGGACGTTCACGCGGCGACCGGCCTCAACGAGCGCGGCGATGTCGTCGGCGTCGAGGGCGATGCCGTCCTGGCGGGCCCGGTCGCGCTGGGCCCAGGCGCGGTCCCCGGGCATCCGGGCACCCTGCTCGCGCACCGCTAGGGCGACAGCGGCTACGCCGGTGGCGAGCGACTCGGCGCCGGCGAGGCGGCGAGGGTCGACCGCTACGACGAGCAGTCCGCGGCCGTCGTCTCCTGCCGGCAAGGGGGTGCTCCCGGTCAGGGCGCCGACCAGCAGTTCCAGGACGATCGCCAGGGCTTGGCCGCGCTCGCCCACGGGCAATAGCGCCACGGCGAGGTGCGGATCGTGGACCCGATTCCCGCTCGCGTCGAGAGCGGACCCGTTGGGTAACGCCTGTCCCGAGCGGGCCAGGTGGTGCAGGCGGCCCCACGACATCGCGGCAGCGGCCAGGTCCACCAGCACCGGGCGCTGCCGGTCCGGAGCTGGAACGGCGACCGCCAGTGCGCTGCTGCCCAGGACCGGCGTGTTAGTGCCTCCGATCAGGGCCACGCTGCGCGCGGACGCCTGCGCGGCAGCGACGCCCACCAGGCCGCGCCGGGCCAGCTGCGCGGCGGGAATGCCGAGCGCGCCGACATGACCGGCCCGACGAACGGTCACAGCGGCGATGCCACAGCGCCGGGCACGGAGCATCGCCGCGGCGACCGCCAAGCGGGCGGCCACCGGTCCCGGAGCCAGGTCGGCGTCCACGACCAGGACCGCTTCCTCGTCCTGCACGATCCGAACCAGGGGACGCGCGTTCAGGCGCCCGGTGCGCAGCTTGTCCAGGTAGCCGGGGGCCAATCGGCTGCCATGGCCGGGGATGCCGCGGAGGTCAGCCTCCACGTGGGAATTGGCCATCACGCGCGCCCCGGCTCGTGTCATCCCTGCTGCTTCAAAGAGACACTGCAGGAAACTAGCGAGTTGGCCGGCTGGAACCCGGGTCACCATGACGCACCGGAGACGGGCACGACACCGTGGGCGCGGCCGTCGCCGAGCAGGATTCGGGCCACCGCCGCGACAGAGGCCCAGTGCGGGCTGAACGCGGCCACCAACACCGGCGCGGGCGAGCCGCCCAGGTCGTCCACGTCACCGATCGCGACCTGAACAACCCTCCGCCTGCACTCGACCAGCCGGGTGGCTTCCTGGACAGCTCTACTCGGACCCGCGGTCGTGGTGCCGGTGTCGTAGCCGTACACGATCACCGGACCGGCCGTCGGCACTGGAGCGCCGACCGGCACCTGCACCACACGGTGATGCGCGGCTAGCAGCGTGGGCAGATAGTCCGGCGTTAAGCGGGCACTGTCGGCGCGCCGCTGCCCCTCGTCAGGCACCCGCACCAAGGCCAGCACCTTGCCAGACGGCACATCCAGCGGGAGGAGACGGTCTCCACGCACCACCGCCACCGAACGGTCAGCGATCCGTTCCGCCGCACGCCAGGCCGCCGAGTTCGCCGACGGCCACTCCGGTCGAACCGCGCCGGGCATCAGGCCGTAGCGCCGGTGCAGCGCCTGCACACGGTCCACGGCCTCGCCGATCCGCTGGCGGTCAATCACGCCCTGCTCGACCGCCGCCGTCAGCGCCTGCACCACCTTCGCGCGCCGCCGAACCGCCGCCGTCCGTGCCGCCGACGAGCTGCGCCCCCGGGAAACCTCCGAGTCCAGCATCACGATGTCCACCCCGGCGGCCACCGCGGCGACCGCCGCCCGGGCCGGACCGCCGAGCGGCTCGTGCACCGCAGGAATCGACAAGTTCTCGCTCACCACCACACCGCCGAAGCCCAGCTCTTCGCGCAACAAATCCAGCACGCGCGGCGATGCCAACGCCGGCTTGTTGTCCACGGCGAGCACGGTGTGGCTGCCGACCATCACGCACGCCACCTGCGCGTCAATCGCCGCTCGAAACGGCAGCAACGCACCCTGGCCGAGTCGGTCGACCACCGGCGCGACGTGGTGCGGGTCCCCACCAACCCCGCCCAGACCGGGAAAGTGCTTGGCCGTCGCCGCGACGCCAGCCCCCTGCACTCCGCGCACGAACGCTGCCGCCAACAGCCCAACCCGTTCAGGATCGGAGCCGAAGGAGCGAGCGCCAACCGCAGCAGCCGCCGGCCACCCTGCGGTGTCGCACACCGGCGCCAAATTCCAGGTCAACCCCACCGCCCGGAGCTGCTCACCGATCGCCGCCCCTGCCAGCTCGGCCAGGTCCTCGTCCCCCGCCGCCCCAAGCGCCAGATTTCCCGGCAACTGAGCCACACCCGGCCAGTCCAGCGCGTTCAACCGGCCGCCCTCCTGATTCACGCTCAGCAACAGCGGCAGCGAACCGGCTGAGTTCTCGCCCGCCGTCCGAGTGACCTGGCTCAACCGCGCCGGGCCTACGACGATGGCTTTACTGATCCGGCCCGGTTCATTACCGGCCTGCTCGTGCAGTGACTGACCGCGATCGTCGGGCCGTAATGACATCCGGCCGGGACGCACCAGCAGATCAATGCCAGCGGTAAGGACGGGATCGGCTCCAACCGGCTGACCGGAAAACAGACGTGGCATGGCAGCTCTCCCTTGCGACCGCAGGTCGACTAATGGGCATCAACTGCAGGAATCCCGGGGCGACAACCGAGACCCTGACCCTGCCCACACATCGACCTTTGTCGGTTCCAAGCGCCTGGGGCAGGCATCGACGCAGTGCCATCGGTGCCCCTCGCTCGGAACCTGGTGCGGATGGTGCGCTTCGCTCCCCGCCACTGACCATGGCCGCTACTGTCAGGCCCGCGGCTGCACTACCGGCACCCGGAAGGGGGATCCCACCGTGGAAGCCGAACCCACAACATCCCGCGCCAACCAACGGCTGGCCGGCCTGCTCCGAGAGGCGCAATGGGGGCCCGAGGCCCTCGCCCGACGAATCAACTCCGCTCTGGTGGCCCGCGGCAGCACCCGCAGAGTCCACCCCAAAACCCCCTACAAATGGGTCGCGGACGGCGCTGTGCCGCACGGTGACATACCCGAACTCGTCGTCGAGGTACTTT
This sequence comes from Micromonospora sp. WMMD710, assembly GCF_029626045.1. NCBI lineage: Bacteria > Bacillati > Actinomycetota > Actinomycetes > Micromonosporales > Micromonosporaceae > Micromonospora > Micromonospora sp. WMMD710. The sequence goes on from NZ_JARUBD010000001.1 coordinate 4,640,669, forward strand.
CCGCCAAGCTCAGAATCGACCTGATGTTCGAGGACGTCTGGGGGGTAACCGCCCCACGTCCGCATCCAGCGCTGCCGGCGAATCACGCAATGGATCTACCCTGGGACAGCAACGGACTGCTCAGCCTCGTAGGAGGACCCGTGCCGACCCGTCGCACCATCATCGCTGTCACCGGCGCCGCGCTCACCGGCCACGCGTGGGCCGCGCTTCACCAGCCACATCCAGACCTGATCGCGGCTGCCGGAGACGGCGGACCGGTCACCCCACCGCTGCTCGACATGATCGACACCGTCGTCGCCCACGCACAACAACTCGACGACCACCAGGGCGGCGCCGCCCGCGGCTTCGTCAGTGACCAGTTCACCGCCGTAGCCCGGCTCCTGCGCCGAGCGTCCTACGACGCGGAGGCCGGCCGCCGCCTGGCCGGCGCACTAGCGCAGCTCGCCCAGACCGCGGGGTTCATGGCGTTCGATGCCAACGAGGACGGCCTCGCCCAACGCTGGTACCTCACTGCTCTACGCGCCGCGCACGCTGCTCGCGATCCCGGCCTAGCCGCCAGCATCTTGGCCCTCATGTCCAACCAAGCCGCCGACCGAGGCCACGCCCTCGACGCCCTGCAACTCGCCTCAGCAGCCCAAGAATCAGCGGCAAAGACCCCGCCCGCCGTCCGCTCACTGGTGGCCGCCCGCAGCACCCTCGCCCACGCCGTCGCCGGCGACCTCACCAGCTTCTTCCACATGCGCGAGAACACCCTCGCACTCCTCGACACCGCTCCCGATGCCCCATTGCCCCCGTGGGCGTCGTACATCGATCGGGTCGAGCTGGACGCGATCACCGGCCGCGGTCTTGTTGTACTGGCCGAGCAGGTGCCGATTCAACGGCCAGCACTCCTTCGCCAAGCTGAACGGCTGCTCCACGCCCGCGCGCACACCAGTCCAACCGATTCCCCGCAACGCTCCGCACTACGCCACGGCGCCTGGCTCAGCCTCGCGCACAACGCCGCCGGCGACCTCGACCTCGCGGTCAGCACAGCCCGCCTCGCCCTTGGCCGCCTACCCGCCGTCAGCTCCGTACGCAGCGTCGCACTGCTACACCGACTTCACGACGAACTCGCCCCCGCCGCACCGCGCTCACCAGCGGTCCGCGACATCCTCCGCGAACTTCGTGAGCTGCCACGGACATCACCCGCACGGTGATCACTTCGAAAGGTCTTGTGTGCCTCCTGCCCACGGCATCAGCGGTGCACACTCACCGGTCCCCAACGTGCTCGCGTCGGCCCGCGCAATGCGGCGGCCGACAAGCCGCTCGGCCTCGGCCAGCGGGTACCACGCAGCACCTCGCACCTCCGACTCCTGGATCAGACCCACATCAGCAGACGCTGTCGCAAACGGAAAACCGAAGTCGAGATGGAAGTGTGCGGGTTCCCCTCTATCGGGCCGCGCCGGAACCTGCCCGTATTCGACATAAGCCGGCACCTGCGAGGTTGGGACGATACCGGCGGGATCAACGCCGGTCTCCTCCACCAGCTCCCGCATCGCCGCACCGATCAGCGTGGCATCAGTCGGCTCGAGGTGTCCTCCAGGCTGGAGCAGTATCCCGTAGGCGAGGTGATCGACAAGCAGTACTTCAGCGCCGCCGCGCACCAGAAGCGCACCGACAGTCACGTGCATGGGCAGATAAAGCCGAGAGGTGACGTTCGCTCCTTCGGACATCAGCCGCGTCGGCGCCGCCAGCGACGCGGCTTCGTGGGGGTAGCACGTGAGGTAGTCAGACAAGGCTCCCAAGATGTCCGAGTTGTCGATCGCCATGACTCGCCTCCGCTGTCGGTGGTAGCCCGATCACACTTCTTACCGGGTCGCCTGCTGAAGGTGAGTTGACCTGCGCTCTGTCGGCTGCTTGCTATCACGGCGACGGCACCTCCGGCGGCGCGGTCAACGTCGTTTCGATCGCCGATGCGCTCGAATGCCGCGCCAGCTCGTCGATGACCACACGGATACGGTGTGAACCTTTTTTGACCTGTCTTAGGCCGCCCGCCGCATCAGTGAGGGCCTCCGGTGGATCGCTGGTGTGATTGGCAATCAGGTCCTGAGTGGCATGGGCCCAGGCCAGCACGTCGGGCTGCTCAGCGGCGACGGCCAGGTCGGACACCTCGGCGGCGTACGCGCGCGCGATGCGGAAGGCCCGCAGGTCCAGGGCGAGGGCGGTGAGCAGTCCGGACAGGTGTGCGGCGGCCATGTAGAGCCGAGCCCGTTGCGGTGGGTGTTGCGTGGCGGCCATCAGCTCGTCGACGCAGGCCCTCAGCGGACGCAGACGGGCAACCAGCGTGCTCGGCGCGAAGCGCTCGTTGTCAGTGATCGCCTGCTGGATCTCGTGTTCCAGGTGCGTCAGCCGGGCGTCATCGTCTGTGGTGCCTATCAGGGCCGACCGGCGGGCGGTGATGCATTCCTCGGGCTCCCACAGCACGTCACCGCTGGCCGTCGCGGTGTCGGCCGGCCCGGCCTGGGCGCGTTGGCGGTGCAGGTCCAGCTCGATGATGCGGTCGTGCTCGGTGGTCAGCGCGCCGCCGGTTTGCAGGATCGTGTCGCAGCGGTTCCAGAACGTTCGGTCGGGGTGCTGCCGACCGGTCTCGATGCTGGCGATGGAGCTGCGGGCGTACCGCACGAGAGGGGCGAGGCCGTGCTGCGTGAGTCCGGCAGCCTTGCGCAGGTGCGCGAGGCGACGGCCGAGCGCGCGGCGGGCAGCACTGATCTCGTCGCTGTCGCCCATCGGCCACCACCCCCGGTTGAGCACTCACGGTGAGTGGTCACCGTAGCGGCTCGCTGTGACATGTTCCGTGCCGGCAGCCGGCGCATCATGCGGTGAGGTAGCACCATCAGATGTCGCCGAACCTGGTCAAGGTGGCGGGTGTTGGAGTTGGTGTCGGGATGTGCCGACATTGTCGGTGCGTGGCGCTGCGGGCGTGTCGGCTGCCTGGAGTTCTACGGTGCCCGCATGCCCTCGGACCCCCAGGAATTCGCCGCTGGTCTCCCGCGCAAGCGGATGGCGGCCGGACTGTTGATCACCGATTCGCAGGATCGGGTTTTGCTGGTCGAGCCGGCGTACAAAACGGATTGGGAGATTCCCGGAGGCAGTGTTGAGGCCGGCGAGTCGCCGTGGCAGGCGGCGGTGCGGGAGTGCCGCGAAGAGCTCGGCGTGGGCCTGACGCCGGGTCGGCTGCTCGTCGTGGACTGGGTGCCGGCCCGTGCTGGCCGCACCGACGGTGTGATGCTCGTCTTCGACGGCGGTGTCCTGGACGCGGTTCAGGCGCAGCGGATCGTCGTGCCGCCCGCCGAGTTGAAGGGTTGGGCGTGGTCTGCCCCGCCGCAGATTCGCCAGCGGTTGCAGCCGTTGCTGGCCCGCCGCGTCAGCGAATGCCTCCAGGCGCGGGCCGACGGGTCGACCCGCTACCTCGAAGACGGCGCACCGGTTTCCTGATCTCCGACCTGCCGCATCGCAGCAACGGGATCGATGCTCGTGGCGGTCGGCCGGCTGCTCACCTGATATTCGTTCGAGGGAGGAGATGTCGTGGCACCTGGAAGCGGGACGACCGAGACGTTGACGGCGGAGGATGCTCGCCGGAAGCTGGTCGACCAGCTGCGCAGTCAGGGTTGGATTACCCGGCCGGAGGTGGCGGCGGCGTTCACCGCAGTGCCGCGGCACCTGTTCGCTCCGGCCGGTACCAGCATCGAGACCGCGTACGCGAATGATGTTGTCGTCACCCGACGCGGCTCGGACGGAAAGGCGACCAGTTCGATCTCCGCGCCGTGGTTGCAGGCGTACATGCTGGAGACCGCCGGGCTGCGGCCCGGCGCCCGGGTTCTCGAAATCGGCTCAGGAGGATACAACGCCGCACTGATCGCCGAGGTCGTCGGCCCGGCCGGAACGGTCGTCAGCGTCGACATCGACGGGCAGGTCGTCACCCACGCGCAACAGGCGCTGGCACGGGCCGGCTACCCGCAGGTCCAGGTGGTCCACGCCGATGGCGCACACGGCCATCCTGCAGACGGGTTGTGGGACGCGGTGCTCGTCACGGTCGAGGCCAGCGACCTGCCGCCCGCGTGGACCGACAAGCTCTCACCAGCCGGCAGGCTGGTGGTGCCGTTGCGGATGCGCGGCAACACCCGCTGCCTCACCCTGCAGTTTGCAGGTGACCACCTGGCCGCGACAGCGTCCGTGCAGTGCGGGTTCGTCGCGATGCAAGGCCACGGCCGGTTCCCGGCCCGCCGGGTGCCGCTGCGCGGCGACGACGCCGTTCTCACCCTGGATGACGACACCACCACCACCAACGCCGAGGCCCTCCGCGCTGCCCTTGATGGGCCACGGGTTGAGGTGTCCTCGCCGGTGACCCTGGACATGAGCATGGGCGCCTGCCTCGAGAGCCTGCACCTGTGGCTGGCCAGCCAACCTCGCCCGTACGGCGTGCTCAGAGTCGATCGGGACCGCACCGCCGGCCTGCTGGATCCACAGGACCGCTTCTTCTGCCCCACCCTGCTGACCAGCGACAGCCTCGCCTACCTGACGATGCGAAGCCACGACACGACGACGTGGCAGTTCGGCGGGCACGGCTTCGGTCCGCACGCCACCAGACTGACAAGCGATTTGCTGGAACTGATAGTGGCCTGGGATCGGCGGTTCCGGGCCGGCGCCGGCCCGGACATCACCGTGCACCCGGCCGGCACGCGACTGCCCGACACCGAGCGGTTGCGGCTGCTCGTGCCCCGCCGCCACACGCTGACCGCGATCACCTGGCCGGAGACAGACCGATGACCAACGCGGGGTCGACGATCTTGATATGCCTCCGTGGGAACTCCGGCTCCGGTAAGAGCACCATTGCCCGTGAGTTGCGGTATCGGCACGGCCGCGGCTGCGCCGTCGTCGGCCAAGATCATATTAGGCGGATCCTGCTCAGGGAACGTGACAAGCCAGGTGGTCTCGCGCCCACGCTCATGGCGCAGAACGTCCGTTTCTGTCTTGATCACGGCTACCACGTGATCCTGGAAGGGATCATGCACACCGCCCGGTACCGGAGCATGCTCACCGAGCTGCGCGACGCGCACCGCGGGCGAACGCTCTTCGTCTACCTCGACGTGTCGCTGCCCGAGACCCTGCGGCGCCACGGAACGCGTCCCATGGCGGCGGAGGTGTCGCCGGAGCACCTGCGCAGCTGGTACACCCCACAAGATGTCCTCGGCTGGCCCGACGAACTCGTCCTCCCCGAGAGCACCACGCTTGAGCACGCAATCGAGCGCATCGCGACCGCCGCCGGCCTGCCGTTGACCGGCCGCGACAATGACCTGCTCCCGGCAGTCCCATGACCGCACTACCGAGAGCAACCCCAGACCATGCCGGTCGCGTAGCGGACGGGGCGGATGACGTGTTCGCGGCGCTGGTCGCCCGTGCCGCTGCCGTACGGGTGGGCACCGGCCGGGTTGTGCACCGCACCGACAAGGCCGTCGTCGCCACCGGCCGCCGCGACGGCCAACCGGTGATCGTGAAGCTGTTGACCACCGACGACCCGTACTGGGTAGGCCGACGCCAGCACGAGCTGCGCATGTACGAGCTGTTCACCGATCAGCCGCCCCCCGTGCGCGTGCCGCGGGTCCTGTACGCCGACGCTCGCCTGACCGTCCTGACTCAGCTACCTGGGCAGCGCCTCGACGACCAGCGCCACTTCACTCACGACGTCGGCCCGGGCACCGCGAGGCTGGTCCTGGACACCCTCGACACCTTCGCCACTTGGACGCCTGCACGGCCACTGCCGCAACCTGTCGACTACCACGGCCGGATCGACGCCGATCACGCCGCCGGGCTTCTCGACGATGCCGACCAGTACCCCCTCCACTTCCTCGTCGACCAGCTCGGCTCGGGCCGGGTCACCGCACACGGTGACCCCCTACCCGCGAACCTGCTTCTCGACGGCGAGCACTGCGCCCTCGTCGACTTCGAGCACAGCGGCAGCTACCTACCCGGCTACGACCTCGCGCTGCTGCACATCGTCGGCGCTGCAGCCAGCCCGACCCTCACCGCTGCGATCGCCGAACGCGTGCACACCGCCAACATCACCACCGCCTACCACGTCAACCTGCTCCTGCTCACCTGCCGAGAGATTCGCCTACACACCGTGCTGGCAGCAGGCAACTCGACCGCGTCCCGGCTCGCGTACCTGCGACAGCTACTAAGCCGGGCACGCCACGACGTTCAGGCGCTGATGCGATGGGCTTGAACCGGACAACCGCCGGCGCACCGGTCCAGCGCGGTCTCGCGGGCGACGCACCGGCACCTGCCCCGCTTAGCGGTGACTTCCACCGCCTGTGGGGCGCCTACTCGGTCAGCCACCTGGGATCCGCCGTCGGGGCAGGCGCGCTGCCGCTGGTCGCGATCCTGCTGCTGGACTCATCGACTCTGCAGATCTCCCTGCTCGCGGTGATCTCCGGCCTCGCCTCGGCGGTCATCGTCTTACCCCTGGGCCCTTGGGTGGAGTTCCGGCGCAAACGGCCTGTGATGATCGGGGCCGACCTGCTGCGCTGCGCGGCCCTGACCAGCGTCCCCATCGCCGCCGCGCTCGGCGCCCTGACGTACGCGCACCTGTGCGTCGTCGCCGTCGTGCAGACCGCCGGCACCATCGTGTTCAGCGCCGCCAGCGGCGCACACCTGCGACACCTGGTCACCGTCGATCAACGCGTCACCGCCAACAGCCGATTCGAGACCTCGCAGTGGACGGCGAACAGCCTTGGCTCACCCATCGGCGGTGTTCTCGTGTCCTGGCTCGGCGCTACCGCGTCCATCACCGTCGACGGCGCGAGCTTCCTGATGTCCGCGCTCGGGATCCGCCGCCTCCGTAGCGCCGAACCGCCGCCACCAACGCGGCAACCCGCCCCAAACTGGGGCCGGGAAGCCATCGAAGGATGGCGGCACATTCTTCACCACGCGGGCCTGCGGGCCCTGTTCGTCAACGCCGTGATCTTCGGCGGCGCCATCACGGCCAGCACGCCCATCATCGCGGTGTTCATGCTCCGCGACCTCCACCTGGCGCCCTGGCAGTACGGCCTGGCCCTCGGACTGCCCTGCCTCGGCGGCATCCTCGGCTCCCTCACCGCCGGCCCCCTCACTACCCGATACGGCCTCCGCAGGGTCCTGCTCACCACCGGCGTCGCCCGCACCCTCTGGATGGGATTCATCCCCCTCGCCCCGCCCGGCACACCGGGCCTGATCATCATCACCCTCGCCGACACGCTCCTGCTGTTCATGGCGGGATCGTTCAATCCCACCTTTGCGGCCTACCGAATGAACCACACCAGCGAGCACTGCCTGTCCCGCGTCCTGACCGCCTGGTCCATCACCAGCAAACTCACCCAACCCATCGTCATCGCAGCCGCCGGCATCCTCGCCGCCGTCACCGGCCCCCGCACCGCCCTCACGGCAACCGCCGCCCTCACCCTCACCAGCGCCGCGTTCCTGCCGTGGAAGACAACCCCGAACAGCCCGCCCCGGTTAGCCCGCCGCCAGCGGACGTCGCCGCCTAACACGTCGTTCGGTAGCGCGAGCACCCGCCTGCCCACCGCCGTCACGGCCACCGCCACCACACCCAGGGAGAACGCAAAGTGAGTGATGACAACCCGCAGCGGCGGGCACCCCAACGGCACACCGGCACCACGACGGATTTCGTGCTGGACGGCACCACGGGACGCCTCACCACGGCCACCTCGTCCGGTCAGCTCACCCACGTCGATCTGCGCGTTGGTAAACACGGCTCCACCCTGGCCGGCCTAACTGAAGCGCTGTCCACGGCGATCACCACCGGCCTGCAAGCCGGCGCACCCCTGCCCGAGTTCGTGGCCCCACTACGGCACACCCACTACACCCCCTCCGGCGCCACCACCGACCCAGACGTACCGCACGCGACCTCGCTGACCGCCTACCTCGCACTCCGCCTCCACCAGCAACACATCAGCACCCCGCCGCATCCGGACGCCGCGCAGCTGCCTGGAGACATCCGCACCAGCATGCAGCCACAACTGCCCACGGCCAGCTGGTTGACGCACCCGCGCAGCTGACCCGACCTCGATCAACCTGGACCTGACGGAGGTGAAGAGGGCATGCGCGATGACGAGTTACGCGGTCTGGTTGGCGCGAGTCAGCCGCTGATGCGGGCGCTGCGCACCGTGCGGGAGTCGGGCCTACCGGACGCCTGGATCGGCGCTGGTGTCCTCAGGGATCTGGTGTGGGACCAACGCTACGGGCATGGATTCGACTTCTCCCAAGTCCGGGACATCGACGTGGCATTCTTCGACCCCACCGACCTGACCCGGGCCAACGACGAGCACGCCACCGGACATCTGGCGACGATGTGGCCCGGACCGCCCTGGGAGGCGAAGAACCAGGCCGCCGTGCATACCTGGTACCCCGCCCGATTCGGAGGCGACCCCGTCCCCGCGCTGCGGAGCATCGCCGACGCGGTCGCGACCTGGCCCGAATACGCCACCGCCGTCGCGATCCGTCTCGACGCCGACGGGCACATCGCTGTCTGCGCACCACACGGACTCGATCACCTTCTCGACGGCATCTGGCAACGCAACCCGGCCCGAGTCAGCCTCGCCGTGTCCGCGCAACGACTAGCGCGGCAACGCCCCGCCCACCGCTGGCCCCGAGTCCGAGTCCTCACCTGACCACCCACGATCGACGCCAGGAGGCTCACCCCGAATGCTCGACGCCCTCCGAACGGACAACCCGTCCACTCTCACGATCGCTGCCGCCCAACCACTGGTCACCTGCGACGCCACGCTCAACGGCACCGCAATCCGTGCGCTCATGCGCCGCGCGCATCAGCAGGGCGCCCACCTGGTGCAATTCCCCGAAGGAGCCCTCTCCGGCTACGCCGGGCAGGCCAAGGACCACTTCGCCGGCTGGGACGTCGACTGGGCATCTCTGCGGAGAGAATTGGACACGACCGCTGCGCTCGCGGGTGAGCTCGGCCTGTGGGTGATCCTGGGCAGCAATCACCGACTCAGCGGCGAGCACCGTCCGCACAACAGCCTGTACGTAATCTCCGACCAGGGACGCATCGTCGACCGCTACGACAAGCGCTACCTCTCCCACACGGAGATCACCCGCTTCTACACCCCCGGCTTCACATCAACCGTCCTCGACATCGCGGGGTACAAGCTGGGCCTGGCACTCTGCATCGAGATCAACTTCCCGGAGCTGTTCCTCGACTACCTCCACAGGGGCGTGGACTGCGTCCTGTTCTCCACCTTCTCCGAAGACCCGATGTTCGCCGTGATCGCCCAGGGCCACGCCGCCACCATGAGCCAGTGGGTGAGCACCTCGGTGCCCGCGCAATGCAGCACCGCCATGCCCGCCGGAATCATCGGCCCACACGGCGGTTGGCTCGCCCGTTGCGTAACCGATGGCACCGCCGACCTGGTCTGCGCAACGCTCGACCGAGATGCCCCAGAGCTGCGTATCGCCGTGCACCACGCCCGTCCCTGGCGCGTCACCGCCCGCGAAGGCACCATCTACCGACAGCGGCGCGTGGACGATCCACGCAGCCACGACCGCACCGGGAGGTGACAACGGTGCCGAACCTGCGCCGCCTGCTCAGCGGCCAACCTCAGCTCCCGCTGATGCTCGTCGGCCATGGCCGCATTGACCACGCCCACCTTCCCGGCGGGCTGCGGAAACAACTGAAGGAACTGGCCGCTACCGACACCGCAAAATGGGGACTGCTCTTCGTGCTCGACGCCCGACGGCGCCGCTGGACCCTCTACTCCCCCGACGCGGAGTACGCGGCGCTGTTCGCGCCCGCCGCCCACACCCTGAACCTCGACGTCAACATCTTCACAACAAAGTTCCCCTGCTGGAACAGCGGATGGAGGATCACATAGCTACGGCACCGGAGGGATCGCCTCGGCTGCGGAGAAGGGATCAACTCGCCCCGGACCGCCGGATCGTCGCTTGCCTGCCCATCGCCGCGCAGCCTTCCACCGCACGCTCAGGTGTGCTGTTAATCGTCCGTCCTGGTCCCGTACCCAAGTAGCTGCATCGCAGCGACGTTGTCGGGCTGGGCCCAGAAGAGCTGGTGTAGCTCGTCGGGCAACTCGTCGCGATGGGTGCCGGTGAGCCCCTTGCGGAAGAAGCGGTCGTCGGACTGCTGCAGCTCGGTGAACGACGGAATCCGCGCGTCGGCGAGGGGTCGGAGCTGGGGTACCAGGGTTGCCATGACCTGTTCAATGGCCGCTCTCGGCTCACGGGCGAGCTCCTCGTACCTGAGGACCACCCGGTGAGGTGCCGGTGGCCGCAGCCAGCTCAGCACGTTGCGTCCCCAGCTACCGGTTCCAACCTTGTCCCGCCGGGTAATCATAGCGCTCAATTCTGTTGCGAACCGTGTGGAGTCTTCCTCGCTGGCCAGGCGGGCCCACGAGACGAGTGCATCGCGGCCGTCTCGGACGAGGCAGATGGCCTTGTCCAACTCCTCGACTTGGTCGTCGCGCTGCCGGTGTGTCTTGACGAGGTGCACCTCTTCGGACTGGCGCATGGCATCGATCGCTGCAGGCCGTTCGGTGAAGCCGACCAGATCGGCGCCCAAGCGCTCAGCCACGCCGTCGACGTCATAGACGACGGATGTCCGCACGCCGTAGAGCCTGTTGAGGGCGATTCGCAGGAAGGTGTTGCCGGACCGGGGAAACGAGGACACCCAGACAATCACCGGTGCACTCTAGCGAGCGCGACCGCCCACGTGGTTCACCATGCGCCTCGGTCGAGGCCAGCGGTGAGGTGTCACCATGCGAATCCTTCACGGCATCTGGGTAGTGTCCGTAAGCATCAACACGCGTCCGAGCGGCTAACCCGCACGGTGGTTCTAGCCACGGCCATCCTGAAGCGGCGGGATCTCAACAATCACCATGCCGGTAGTCATCAACGGCACCTGCGCCACAATCTCCCCCTGTGGGCTGATGACACTGGTCGGCCCGTAGCCGACACGATGCTCGTCGCGCTCGCCGGTCACATCCGCTGACACCAACCACAGGCCATTCTCCCGCGCGCGCTCAGCCCGGATCCCGTGGTGCAGGTCCTTCCAGCGCACTGCGGCCTCCCGCCGCATCATGTTCTGAGCTGGCACGAGCAGGACATGGGCACCCTGCGCCGCCACCGCCGCGGCGGCCTCGGCGAACTGGGTGTCGTAGCAGATGTTGATGCCGTATCTGACGCCCTTCAACTCGAAGGTCGGGTAGGCATCGCCCTTGTCGAACAACGCTTCCCCGGGCAGTAGATGGGTCTTGCGGTAGACGCCCACAAGCACACCTTGCGTGACAACGACCGCAGTGTTGCAGTACCTGTCGCCATTTCGTTCGATGACGCCGAACACGAGGGTCTGCTCGATCGGGCTCAGCCGCTTGAGCACCGACGCGAACCTTGCGGAGCTGAGTTCCACCGCCTGGGTGCGCATATGGTCGTCGTTGACCAGATACCCCTGCAGGAAGCACTCCGGGAACAGCAGGAGGTCGACGTCCTGCGCATCGGCCTGCCGGGCGAAGCCCTCGATACACGTCAGCGCTGCGTCGATGTCGCCGAGGAACTCCTGGGTCTGGCATGTACCGATACGCAGCCTCTCCTGCACGCTCTGATCGTAGCGGGACGACGGCGAGGCAGCCGGCGACGACTTTTCGCGTAGTCGTCGACGCGGGTATCGCCCTTACATTGGCAGCGCCTCCCCAACGCGTCGACTGCGCCGCGGGCACACCCGTCGCGTAACGCGGGATACAGATCTCCGCAAAATGGTCGACACAGTACCGCACTGTCTACGACTTCCGATGCCGGAGCAGACCCTGCGTCGGAACCTTCCCTAGGGGCGAAGGACCTCCTTAGCCGATGCCGGCTCGCCACCGCCCCGGGATCCTCCACGCCATGGGGACGCCGCGGCGGCGAGTTCAGTGGTTGAGGCCACGCACCCCGCCCACACTGACCCACCCTGCGTAACCGGCGCCTCACCTCACTGTGCGCAGTCCGATCAAAGGGACTCCCCGGCATTGAGGATCGCCACTGGATGGTCATATCGTCGAACCAGCTACTGACGCTGCGGAGGGGGGTTGTCACCGTGTGCAAGGGCGTCGAATGGGACTAAGAACATGACCATGACCTGCTACTGTGGACGATTCGCTTCGAAGGGCTGGGGATGATCGCGGGGTACTAGTTGAAATTCATCCGGCCCGCTCGGTGGGCCCTCGCTCTGCTCACCACTTCTGGTGTTCTGGTGGCGCTCGCATGCCTCGCGTGGGCCGTGCATGAGGCACGGTGGCCAGAACCTTCGCAGCAGGTCTATGTGTGGATGGGTGCCGCGCTCATGGCGATGGGCGCGGCCTTTTCGGTTCCGTTAGCGCCTCGCAGGTCCATTCGCGTGACGTTGACACCAACGGCGTGCCTGGTGTGCGCGGCAGCGCTGCCTGCGCCCTGGGTGATTGTGTGCGCAGCGGTCGGCGTCAGTGCGGCTCGGCTGGTGACGAGATACCCACGCTCGTCCGGCGTGTACAAGGCGGTACACAACACCAGCATGGACATCATCGCCGCAGCGCTGGCCGCGTCTGCGATGTATGCCTTCGGTATCCGTCCAGCCGTTGGTGAAGCCGCGCCGGATCCCATGCTCCCGCGCTACCTGGCGGGCTTCCTTCTTGCGGCAATCGCGGTGCTGCTGTTCGAAGAATTGGTGACGACGGCGGCCGTGACGCTAGCGACCGGACGGCCGGTAATGGTCGTGCTTCGCTACCTGTGGCGCACCCGGCTGGCCGTGGCGGTTGCTGAGACGATCACCGCCGGATTGTTCACCGAGGCCACTCGGCTGGACCGGCGGACACTGATAGCACTACCTGCGGTGATGTTCGTCCTGCACCTCGTGCTGACGTATCGGTTGCGGGTTGGCGAGGAGCGGCGGACCTGGGAACGCCTGGCCGCTTTAAGTGATGCCCTGTCCGCGCGTGATCTGGACGTCGTGCTACGAACCGCGGCAGCCGGTGCGGTCGACCTGTTCGGTGCCCGTTCGGCGGACATAGAGATCGCCGACGGTCAGCGTTTGGTGCGAGCCAGCCAGCAGGCCGGCGTCGCCCGCGTGGTGTACGACGGCCTTGCCGCGAACGCCCCGAGCATTGCCACGACGCGGACGGTGCGGCATGAGGTCGGGGGCGACGCGACCGGCTTGCACGGGGCGGTTCGGCTGTATCTGCGTGGGCCGCGAGACGAATTGTCTGCTCGGGAGCAGGTGGCCCTACGAGCCTTCGCAGCAACGCTTTCTACCAGCCTGGACATCGCTCACGCCTACGGTCTGCTGGCGGTCGACGCGCATCGTCACGAAGTGGCGGCGACCACTGACGAGGACACCTCGATGCCCAATCGGGCGGCCTTGCTGAGCCGTGTCACCGAGGTGGCGGTCGGGCCGTGCTACGTAGTGGTAATCCGCTTGGAGAATTTCCACTTTCTGGCTGATGTGCTCGGCCGCGACCGGGCTTTGGCACTGCTGAATCGGCTAGCCGCTCGGCTGTGTCACGTGTCGCAGGCAGCGACATCGGCTGTGGCTCGTGTGGGCGACGTGACCTTCGCCCTCGTCATGTGGGGCGTTGAGGCGGACACCGCCTATCAGTCGGCGTGCTGGGCGGTGGCGACACTGCGTCGTGAGGTCAAGGTCGATCAGAGTCGGCTGACAGTGCGGGCGAGCGCCGGGATGACAGCGGGAGCGCCCGAGGACGCGGCCGACCTGCTCGATGCTGCCGAGAGGGTGTTGTCGAGAGCTATTAGGCGCGGCCAGGACAGATTGGTGGCGTTTCAAACCGGCCCCGTGCGTGAGTCGTCGTTGGCCCATGAGCTGTCGCGGGCGCGGTTGTCGATCTCGGTCGAGCCAGTTGTTAACCTGATCAGCGGCCGGATAACCCTCGTACAGTCGACACCGCGGTGGCTGCACTCACGCCATGACGTGCTGGCTGCCGATGAGTACGTCTACCAACTCATCGATGACCCCGACAGCCTTGAGCGGCTGGCGCGGCAGGTGTTAACGCGGTCACTGGCCGCCGCGGCGACTTGGCGTGACGCGTTGCCCGAGGTGGCGCTGGTCGTTCCGGTGCCGGTTGGCGCCCTCACGTCCACCTTCGCCGAAGCCATGCTTGACGTGCTGCGGGAGCACTCCGTCGCAGGGACATCGCTAGTGCTGGCGATCAGTCAGCCCCCGGGTCCGAAGACCCGCAAGGTGGTCGAGCAGATCGGGCAATACGGGGTGCGGCTGCTGTTGGACAACTACGGCTACAGCCGCGTTGGCATCCACTCGCTTGACGCCGCAGCGTGGAGTCTCCTGCGCCTGAATCCAACGTACGCATTGGAGGCGGGTTGGAGTCCAGCGCGGTCGGTCGTCCACGCAGCCGTGGATCTCGCCAGCGATCTCGACCTCTCCGTCATCGCCGCTGGGATCACCAGCGAGGACGAGCGCCGCGAGCTTTCCACGATCGGTTGCGCCCTGGGCAGCGGTCCGCTGTTCGGAAGTGAAATGTTCCCGAGCCAATTGCGGAGCCACGCGCGGCTGTGGCAGCCAACGGCGCTGGATGCCGGGGCCCGGGCGCTGCCACTACACCGCGCGAGCCGACCGGTCGCGCCGCGACGCGCCTAACGGAAACAGCGGTGTGTCGCCCACGGCGCTCACGCGTCCCGTCTCATCCGTGGCGGCCACCACCGGCGCCCATCGGGCGGTCTCGGCAGCGACGAGCGGGGACTCGTGCAGCGCCCGGGCCACGCGGGCCAGGCGGTGAGCTTCTACGCGTACGTCGTGCGGGCCGTGGCGCTGTGGCAGCAGAGGCGATTCGTCGGCCTCGGGTGGCAACGAGGCCTGGCGGCGGCGTAGCGCGACCGCGACGGTGGCGGCCTCTGCGACGGCCTTGACGGCGTCGTCATCGAGCCTATTGCGCTGAGCGCGTCGGGTCGCGCTGGCGTACACCTGCGGGCTACACCAAGGGCGTAGAACCCGCAGGGCCTCGTGAACCTCGATGACCGTGCGGTGGCGTTGTCGACTGCCGCCGGCTTCGACGGCAACCGGCGCGGCAGTGCTCGTACTGATAATGACCGCGTCGGGCATGCCGGTGCGGAGCGTCATCCACAGACGATGTACGTGCCAGTCAGTGCTTCGGTCGGTCCACCACGCCGATGGCCCGCAGGTGAGTCGTAAGTGTGAGATGAGCCGCCTGGCGGCATTAGAGGAGCGCGGCGTGGACGCTGCCGCTCGGTCCAACTGCTGGTACAGCACGTCGGCGGCCAGTTCGGCATCGGCCTCAACATTTGGATCGACGTGGCCTTTCACCACGTCGCCGTCGTGGTCGAGAAGGTAGTGCCCGAGTTCGTGCAGTGCGGTCTGCCTTTTGGGCAGAGCGGGCATCGCGGCGTCGACGAGGATGTAATCCACACCGTTGCGCGCGAGGATCACTCCCGGAGGCAGGTGCGCGTCCAGCCGCACCGAGCGCACCTTGAGGGGACGACCCCGGGCTTGGCCGATCGCCTCGCACCAAGCATCCACGGTGTACGGCGCGGGCGGCGGTGGCACACCTGCCTTGCGCAGGCGTCTCGCGATCCGCGTCCTGGCAAAGAGCATCTGCACCTCCTGACACTACGGTCAGTGCCGGACGAAAGATCAGAGTGTAGCCGCACGGATGCCGCGTGTGGGTACCCCGAATCTACGGGGCACAACAGCAGACGGTTGGTCGATAGGCTTCGGCCCCATGATCGATGGCAGCGATGCCGCCGATCGCCGTACGGACCTCGGGGGTGCGACCGGTGACTGAGCAGCGGACGAGCGCGCAGGGCACTACGGGTGGTCGGGCCACCGTTGCCCGGGTCTACGACTTCTTGCTGGGCGGCGAGCAGAACTTCGCGGCTGACCGGGAGGCGGCACGGCAACTCCTGCAGGCCGTGCCGGAAGCCGCGGACATGGCCCTTTCTGCCAGGCTCTTCCTGCGCCGCGCGGTGCAGACGCTCGCTGAGGACGGGATCAAGCAGTTCCTCGATCTGGGCAGCGGCATCCCCACGCAGGGCAACGTCCATGAGATCGCGCAGGCCATCGACCCGGCAATCCGCGTGGTATACGTCGATATTGATCCAGTCGCGGTTGTCGCGTCCAACCAGATCCTCATCGGCAACCCCACGTGTCGCGCCATCGAAGGCGACTTCACACGCCCCGACCTGATCCTTGACGCACTCGCCGGTAGCCACCTCTCCACCGTGATCGACCTTGAGCAGCCCACCGCGGTGCTGTACTGCTCCGTCCTACAGCAGGTCGCCGACGACCAGGTCGACGACGTTGTCGCGCCGATCCGAGACCTGCTCGCTCCCGGCAGCGCCATGGTCATCTCGCATCTGAGCGCGACCCTAACCGACAGTTTCGGCCAATCTGCCTTGGACGAAGGCAGAAGCGTGTACCGCACTCAGGCCGCCACCGAGATCACTCTGCGCACCGACGAGCAACTCACTGCCTTGTTCGGCGACCTCGCCCTCATCGAGCCAGGACTTGTTCCGCTCAACCACTGGCGGCCCGAGCTCAGCGAGCCGGACCCATACGCCACGGCGCCTACACCGTCACCGGTGCGAGGTGCTGTGGGGATCCGCTACTGAGCAGTCCGGCGATCGGCTTCGGCCTGCGGCGTTCTCATCGGTGACCATGCCGGCGGATCTACAGCTGGCCACGTTAAGGGCCATTGCCGCCACCCACGCTGCCCGCCCGGCGCCCGGCGCCCGGCGGTGGCAGCCGACTGTCTCTCGACAGCGAATCGCGCGGCCGAAGCCCTAGCGAAAGATCCGCAGGCCGACTCGTATCGCCTCGTCATCGGCTCACCCTCGGGCAGACACATGAGCACGGGCAGGGCGTCGTTTGGCACTGCTCGCACGACCTCCGGCACCCCTGGTCGGCCATACCGATGTGCATCGCGCCAGCCGTAACCTGGCCGCAAATCCCCAGGTGAGGGCGCTCCTCTGGATCTGTTGACGGCTCGGTGATGCTGCCAGACCTAGCCAGAAATATGGACACCGCGCTCGAGTACGTGCTGAATTGAACCCACTGGTGGCCGCGCCACCGACGCGAATAAGAGCAATTTCCCGAGAACCTGCCGCACATCGCGCGTAGGGCAATCACTCACGTCCGAAACAGGTAACAGAATGACGCTTCCGTCAATTCAATCTCCTATCTCGTCACGTTTGTACCGCCGCGCGTCCGCCGGGACGGTGCTCTGCGCCTTCGGCGTCGTCGGACTAATCGGAGCAGGGTGCACCGCGAAGAACGACGTACCCGCGGCCGCGACCCCGCCCGGCCAGGCGGCTCATTCGAGCGCGCCGGCCACGCCCGCACCTCCGGCAGCTTCCTACCGGCCGGTGGACGCACTGTGCACGCGCCTCGACCTGCAGGCCGTCGCCGACCTGGCCGGTGAAGTCGGCACCCCGCAGGACACCTCCCGCACCGCAGGCGGCACTTCCAACTTGGCGTGCGCGGTCACCGTCGGGCACCTCCCCGACGGCGTTGTCGTGACGGTCCGCGCGGACGTCGGCGCGCCCGAATCCGGGCAGCTGATGTACGAGGGTCTGCGCCAGGTGCAGGAGGCCATCAGTCCGGTCACCGAGCTGCCCGGCATCGGCGCCGCCGCCTACACCTACACGGACAAAGCGACTGGCACCTACGTGGTGGCCTACGACGCGAACCTGTACCTCACCGTCGGCGCGGCACCTTTACGCATCGCAGCGGCTCTGCCCGCCGACCTGGCCAAACGGCTGGGCGCCGTCGTCTCGTCCGCCCTGAAGACCCTGCGCGCCTGAGCACCCCTGCGCAGGCCGATGCCCCCTGCGCAGCAACTGACTGGAGGTTCCAGAGATGCTCACGTCACCCCTGCCGCCGGTACTGCCCGGGAGCGGCGCCGACGACTATGCCCGCTACATGCGCACCGACGAACTGCTCGCCCTGCAGAAGGGGCCGGCGGAATGGGTGCATCCTGACGAGCTGCTGTTCCAGATCGTCCATCAATCCAGCGAGCTGTGGCTCAAGCTCACGCGCTCCCACCTGTCTCGCGCGCTCACCCACGTCGGCGCTGGAGAGGTGGGAGCGGCTGAGCTGCTAATTCGCCGGGCCGCGGAGGCGCTGCGGTTGATCACCGAGCATCTGCACATCCTGCGGTCGCTGCCACCGGCGCAGTTCGCCATCATCCGCCCCGTACTCGGCGCCGGATCCGGATTCGAGTCCCCCGGCTGGCGGCTGCTACGCACCGCGAGCACCGAGCTGGACATCGCCTTCAGCCGGCTACTGTCCTCGCTGCGCCTCACCGCGACCGACCTTTACCGTGGCACAGCACCATCCGATCCGCTGTATCGCCTGGCGGAGGCGCTGGTGGGATTCGACGAGCGGATCGCGTTGTGGCGCACGGAGCACTACACCGTCGCCACCCGCGTCATCGGCCAGGGAGTGCTCGGCACCCGCCACACACCGGTCGACAGCCTGAGCAAGTTGATCAGCCACCGACGGTTCCCCACGCTGTGGGAAGCCCGTGCGGCACTGATGGACGCGTCCGCACCGGCTGCTTGCCCGGGACAGGTTCAGCGGTGACCGCAGCGACTCTCACGATGCCCGCGGCGCTGCGGCAGCGGCTGGCCGCGCCGTCCAGCGGAGCCCACCTGGCGGCATGCAGCATCGCCCCCCGCACCATTGACGTCGACCAGGCCATGGCCCACATGCTCGAGGACCTGTCCCGGCCCGGCTTCTGGGACGCGTGCGAGCAGAAAGTCGCGCAGGCTCGCCGCCTGTTCGCACAGCTCATCGGCGCTGATGTCGACCAGATCGGCATCATGCCCAACGCCAGCATCGCCGCCCACCAGGCCGTCACCGGCCGCCGCTGGCGACGACGCCGCGACATCCTCACCAGCACCGCCGAGTTCCCGGGGATCACACACGTGCTGCTGGCCCAGCCGGGAATGCGGGTGCGCTGGTGCGGCACGGTAGGCGGAGCCGTACGGACGAGCGACTACCTGTCGCAGATCACGCCGCGGACCGCCCTGGTGTCGGTGCCCGCCGTCACCTACCGCGACGCGACCCGCCTCGACGTAGCCCGGATCGCCACCGCCGCACGAGAAGCCGGCGCGGAGGTCCTCATCGACGCGTACCAGGCCGCTGGCGTGATGCCCCTGAACGTCAACACGTTGGGCTGCGACTACCTTGTCACCGGCGCCAGCAAATATCTGTTCGGGCTGCCCGGACTCGCCTTCATCTACGCCCGCCACCCAGGGGGACCGCCGCCCACGCTCACCGGGTGGCTCGGCCGCACCGACCCCCACGCGATGCGGGCGACCATCCTCGACTCGCCGATGACCGCCAGGCGCTACGAGACCGGCACCCCCGCCGCAGCCGCCGTGTACGCCGCCGTCGCCGGCCTGTCCCTGGTCGGTGACCTCGACCTGCAACGGGTGCGTCACCACACTCAGCGGCTGATCGCCACGACCGCCCAGCGCCTCGCAGCCCAAGGCGAGGTCGTCCGCCTGGCCGCCAGCGTGGACGCGCAAGGCGCCCACCTGGCGATCGTCGAGCCACGCGCCGAGGCGATGGCCGCCTGGCTCGGACACCGCGGCGTCATCACCGCACCCCGCCAAGACGTCCTGCGCCTGGCCACCCACGCCTACACCATCGACAGCGACATCGACGTCGCGTGCGAGGCGATCGCCGCCTACCGCTACCGCGCCCGGGTCCTCTCCGGTGCACGCCAATGAACGCCGACGCCCTGCGACGGTGGCTGGCTGAGCCACGAACCGCCGCGTACCGCTTCCCGGTCCACGCCGTCATCGACGCCTACCAGCACTACGGGAAGCACTCAGTCCCCGCTGAATGGACCGTGCTGCTGCGCTGCGCCCGCGATCGTCTACCCGAGGTGCCGGACCCGAACGAGCTTTTGGCCACGCTCCTGAACATCCTGCTCGACAAATCCGATGGCCGCTTCGGCTACCGCAGCTACCTGGCCTTGCCGCTGATACCCATACCCGATCCGGACGACAGCCCCCAGCCGGCCCATCGGCTGCTGGCCCGCCGCGACCGACTGCACACCCTTCTGCTGACCGACCTCATCGCCTTCGAGCTACGCGCCCTGGACACCACCAGCGCGCCCCTCCCCCTTCAGCGCCCTGACCTGGCCCTCGTCACCAAACGTCTACGCCACGCCGTGCGCGCCGCGACGCCCGCGCTGCGACGGCTCAGCTTCGTCATCCCCGACGCCGGCAGCCCGCTCGCGAATGCCCGGCGGCTGGCCGCGTCGGTGGCGGTCAGCCAGGGCACCAGCGCACAGCAGATGCTGCGGACCACCATGCTGCCGGTCTCACGAGTCCACGACGAGTGGATGTTCATCCGGGTGCTGCAGACATTCGAGTTGACCTTCGGCCTACTCGCCGTGGACCTCGCCGCGATCATCACCGCGGCGCAGGGTGGGCAGCTGCCCACCGTGGGCGTGCGCCTGTCCTTCGCCGCCGCGCTCCTGCGGGAAACAACACCGCTGTGGTCCCTGCTGGCCACCTTGCAACCGGCGGCGTTCCACAATTTCCGTGTCCACACCGACGGGGCCAGCGCCATACAGTCCCGCGCCTACAAACTGTGCGAGTCGCTGTGCCGCACACCCGACCCGGACCGCCTGCACTCCGCGGCGTACCTGTCGGTGCCCGACGTGCAGGCGCGTATCAGCAGCGGGCAGGCCACCATCGCCGACCTCCTCGCCGCCATCCACAGCGACGAGCGCACGCTCGCCGAACAGCCAGTCCTCGCCGACGGGCTCCGAGAGTTCACCGCCGCCGTCCACCAATGGCGCCGCACCCACTACCGCCTCGCCGTACGGATGCTGGGGACCGACCAACGCGGCACCGGCGACACGCCTGGAACTCCCTACCTGCTCCGCAGCCGCGACACTCCCCTGTTCGAAGGCCCCGACGCCACCGACCCGTCACAGACCAGCCGATGAGCGTGCACCCAACGCCAGCATTTCTGGCCGGCAGCACGCACCACGACCTGCTCGCCGAAGCCCACGGCTTTCTGAATCAGCGCCACGCGGAAACCGGCACGTCGGCGCTCGCACGCCGGTGGCGCGACGTTCGTGACGAGATCCGCACGACGGGAACTTGGCAGCCGACCTATGACGAGCTGGCCTACGGGGCGCGCGCCGCCTGGCGCAACTCCGGCCGCTGCATCGGCCGGCTGCGGTGGCCCAGCCTGATCGTCCGCGACCGCCGCCACGCCACCACCCTCGACGAGGCCACGCGGAAGCTCACCGCGCACCTCGACGATGCCGCCAACGGCGGACACGTCCGCTCCGTCATCACCGTCCTCGCACCCGCCACCGGCACCTCGGCCCCGCCCGTGCGCATCGTCAGCACCCAACTGGCCCGATACGCGGCATGGCGCACCAACGACGGCATCCTCGGCGATCGCGCCAACCTGCCCCTGACCAACGCCGCCTTGGACCTGGGCTGGCCGGGCCCCGCTCGGCGCGGCGCTTTTGACCTTCTGCCGTGGCTGGCCGTCACCGCTGACGGACGGCTGCACTTGCTACCGACCGACCCGGGCCGGATCCTCGAGGTGCCGATCGAGCACCCCGAGCACCCGTGGATCGCCGGCCTCGGTCTGCGGTGGCCCGCCATCCCCGTCGTCAGCAACATGATGCTGCACCTCGGCGGACTGCGGTTTCCCGCACCATTCAGCGGCACCTTCATGGCCAGCGAGATCGCCACCCGCAACCTCGCCGACCACCACCGCTACAACTTGCTCCCCACCATCATCGCCGGCCTCGGTCTGCGCCCTGGCGATCGACTACGTGCCGACAAAGCGCTGCTCACGCTCCATGAGGCGGTGCTGCACTCCTTCGATGCCGCCAGGGTGGCCATCACCGACCACCACCGCGAAAGCCGCCGCTTCGCCCGCTTCGTCGCCAACGAAGAGGCAGCGGGACGCCGCGTGACAGGCGACTGGAGCTGGCTGAACTCCTACCCCATGACTCCCCAGGACCCCTCCTGGAACCGCTACTACGACACCAGCCAACCCACCCCGGCATTCCTGCCGGACCCGCACTGCCTCGCCCTCACTGCCGGTCACCCCAACCCCGGCCAAAGACCCTCGCCGCGTCAGCACGCCGATGTCCCCCCGGCCGCTGCCGCTCTACCCAACCAATCCAGGGAGGACACGTGTCCACACGCTCATCTGCTCGAACCCACCACTGGCTGATTCGCCTGGCCGCGATCGCGGTCACGCTGCTGAGCACCACCGCCGGCCTCGTCGTCACCTCGGCACCCGCGCAAGCGGGCGGCTGCCGCGTCGCTCCGTACAGCGGCTACCCCAACTACAGCGACCTCTACATGCTCTACGACGGCGTCGAGATCATCAGTCAACCGCAGTACCCGAAATACCTCACCACGACCAGTCAGTGCAGCGACATCCAGATCCGCAACACCGGCGACAACGACTACTACGGGCCCTTCGACGCCTGCATCAACTTCTACGGACGCGCCACCTGCAACTACTGGACGCACGTGCCCGTCGGCCAGTGGCGCAACCTCGCGACGAACGTGAAGGACGGCACCAAGTTCTACATCTGGATTCGCATCGACTTGGGCAGGTGGTACGGCTTCAAGGCCGCCGGCGACTGGTGACCGATCGCTGGGGGTCGCCGCGGGCGGCCCCCAGCGTGTGGGTCGATGACGGCCCGCAGCCAACAACCGCCTTCGCGTCCGACCGCGGGGCACACCTAGTCGAGGATCTCCCAGGCCAGGGCACTTGGACGTTGCCCATCGCTCGTGAGGAACTGCCGGGCGGCTTCCCGGGCGGTCGCGTTGCTCACTCTGGTGCGCTCGGGCCACGCGTCGGTGGGGGTGCCGGCATAGTCGAACGTGAACGGCGGCCCGGCTTCGAGGTCCGGCTCGTATCCCCAGGCGCTGCTGCCATCGGCGCCGACGTGATAGACGAACGACCGTTGCGGGTGGCCGACGCAGATGTCGAGCATGACCGGGAAATCCGCTCCGCTGGGAGCGACGAGGGTAACGCAGTAAGGCAGGCGTTCGGGGTGGTCCTGAGCGACGCTGCTGAGCGTGGCGTCGAGTTCGGCGACGGTCGTCACGGACGCCGCGCCGTCACCGCGTCCCCAGGTGATGTCGATGCTCATCGCCGGATCCCTTCTCCTGTTCCGACGTACAGCTTATGGAGCCACGTCCGGTCGCCGTCGGTGAGGAACACCGTCAGGCGGGTTCCCTCCGGCAGGATCGTGGCGAGGATCTTCTCGCAGACCAAAGGTCGTACCGGGTCGTCGCATGGAGTGTGGTTGAGCACGAGGACCGCCTCCTCTGGGCCGCCGCGACGCCGGAGAACGGCGGCGGCCTGCGCCTCGGCGTGATCCATGACCGTGGCCTGGGCCAGCGGCGGCTTCAATCCCACCCCGGCGGCGGGAAGCCGGCCGACACGCAGCTGGCGGCTTCGAAGCCGCCCGTCAGGCTCCGCCGAGAAGTCAGAGTCATGGATGACCGCGCTGTCGGCGAGGAGGACCGCTTCGGTCTTGTCGTGCGCACTGGTGCGACGCGCCAGGCTCGCAGCCGCCCGAAGGACAACTTGTGGTGTGTCAGGTGATGCGGGTGGTCGACGGTTCTCGTCGCCACCCGCCGTCAATTTCCCAGCCCACCCAACCCTCTCACCCGGGTGAGGATGTCCTGCACCTTGCTGGCTGACTGCGCGACCGCCACGCTCACGCCGTCAAGCTGACGTGCGCTGCGGTCGACCATCTCCGCCGCGCTGTGGTCGGCGGCGCCGTGCAGCGCCGCTTGAATCAACGCCCGCGCTTGGTGAAGTTCAGCGCCGGCTGCCCGGATCAACTCTCGGGACCGGTCGAGATGAGCTTTCGCCTGAAGAAGCCGAGTCATCAGTTCCGCCGCGCTCACCGACACACTGTCCCAGAACATCGATGCTCATGCGATGGGCGGTCAGCGGATACGTCGGGCCGCAAGCGCGCCAAGGGCCGGCGCTATCGCGACGACGGCCAGCGCGGCGGCGGGGCCCCACGTTTGCCACAGGGTGGCGCACAGCGCGGTGCCGCAGCCGCCGCCAAGGAACGTCGCGAGGGTGAGGAGACCGCTTACGCCGCCGCGGGATTCGACGGCGGTGTGGGCGGTGACGTGGGTGGTGAGCAGCATCTGCGTGATGGCCGAGGCGGTGAACGCTGCGGTGGCCGTTGCCACGATCGTCCAGGGGCGTGGGGTGATCGCGGCGTTGAGCATCGTGGCGGCGAGGATCACGCTCACCGCGGCCAGGACGTGCCGTGCGGGCAGGCGGCGAGCGGCGAGGGCGGCGAGTCGGGCCAGCGCGGCGCCGATCACGGCGCCGGGTAGCAGGAGCACGCCAATCTGCATGGTGCTGTAGCCCTGCTGGTTGAGCAGGTGAGGTGCGGTGTAGAGCACGGCGAACAGGGCGGCGTACACGCCGGCGCCGATGATGGTGGCCTTGTGGAACCAGCCGGCGGACAGGATCCCGCGGGTGAGGAACCCGCCCGGGTGTATGCGGGTGCGCGCGGCCAGGCCCAGGGCGGCGGCTGCGGTGGCGGCGGCGAGTATCGCGGTGGTGAGCGCGCTGGTGTGGGGTGCGGTTTGGGCGGTCAGCAGCAGTCCGGCGGCGACGGCCGCGAGGAGTCCGGCGCCCGGCCAGTCGAGTCGGTCATGCTGCGTGGCTGGTGCGGTGAGGGGCCAGCATGACGGGATCGCGGCGATGGACAGCACCGGCAGGATCAGCGCCGCGCGCCATGACCAGTGCGCCGCGAGCGCGCCGGCCAGCGGGGCGGTCGCGGCGAACCCGGCCATGCAGGCGCCGAAGGTCGCCATGCTGGCCCGTCGGTGGGCGGCGGGTAGGCGGGCGGTGCTCGCGAGTGCCGCTGCCATGACCGCTCCGGACCCTGTCGCGAGCAGGACGCGGCCGATGACGACGGTGTGCAGGGTGGGGGCGACCGCGCAGATCAGGGCGCCGAGTGTCAGCAGTGCCGCGGCGCTCAGGAGTACCCGGCGGGTGCCCCACAGGTCGGTGAGGCGTCCAGCGGTGACCGCGCCGACGCCGACGCCTGCGGCGTATGCGGTCAGGATCCACGCCAGCCCCGCAGCGTTGGCGTGTAGATGGGTGGCGGCGTCGGGAAGCGCGACGGCGGCGGCGCTGACTCCGTAGACAGCGGGTCCGTACAGCACACCCAGCTGCCACCCCGCAGGCGAGCCGCTACGGACGACAGAGCTGGCCGTGGAGGTCAAGGTCAACGTGCTGGCGGGGGCCGTCATCGGATCCTCACTTCCTGAGCCGGCGCGTAGGCGTGCGCGTCATCGAATGGGTTATCCACAGGCGTCGGCGGCTGTGGATAAAGGTGTGGAGTGGGTTCCCGACGTCGGTGTGCCCAGACAGCGGCGGCCACGACGGCAGGTGCGAGCAGGAACGCCGCGCTGAGGGCGGCCACCGCCGCGACGGCGAGCGCGGCCACCGCCGCGCAGGCGCGCTGGCGTGGTGCGGGCAGCAAACGCACCGCCGCGGCGAGGCCGAGCACCGTGACGCAGGCCAGGAGCGCGGCGAACAGGCGCATCAACGTCTCCACGGTGACCACGCGCGGTGCCAGCGCGGCGGCGACCGCGACGACGGCGGCGGCGCCGGCCTGCGCCGCGACGCCGCGTCGGGGCGCGCCGTCGCTGGTCACGACCGCGAGACCGCGAGGCAGGATGCGGTGACGGGCCAGAGACACGCCCGCTCGCGCGCCGGCGGCGACGAAGGTGACGCTGGCCGCGACGGTCAGCAGCACCGCCGCGCCCGCTACCGCCCCGGGCGCCCACGGCTGACCGGAGATGGCGAGCAGACGCATCAGCGGCACCGTGGTGTCACCGGCCTGGTTGCCGAGGACTCCGACGGTGCAGATGGCCAGGCCCGCGTAGAGCACGACGATGATGGCGAGGCTCGCCGCGGCAGCGCGGCGCACCTGCCGAGGGTGGGCGAACTCGGCGCTGAGGTTGGCGGTGGCCTCCCACCCACAGATGGCGGTGAACAACACGGCGACGGCACTGCCGACCCCGGCCGCGCCGTGAGGCGCGAACGGGCCGATCCGCTGCGGGTCGACGTGCGGGCCGGCCACCATGATGACGGTGACGAGGAGCGCGACCAGGGCGCCGGTGAGCGCCAACTGCAGGCGCCCGGACACATGCAGGCCCACCATGTTGGTCAGGAACACGACGGCCAGGAGCCCGGCCGCGATCCCCACCGTCGTGGCCGGCGGGGTGTGCAGTGCGGTCGCGGTGTAATGGGCGCCCGCCACCGCGCCAGCGACCACCCCGACCGGAACCGCCGTGTACAGCCAGCAGCCAACGACCGCCGCGGCCCGGTCGCCGAACGCCCGGCCGGTGAACGCGGCGACACCGCCGGTGTCCGGGTAGCGGGCGCCGAGGTCCGCGAACGTCGTCGCGATCAACGCGGACAGGGCAAGCAGCGCCGCCCACGCCAGCAGGGACGCCGGGCCGGCGGCGCGCACCGCGACCGCTGGCAGGACGAGGACTCCGGGGCCGAGAACGGCCCCGACGCACAGGGCCGTGCCCCGCGCCACACCGATACCGCCGCTCATCGGGTGCCCCCGGCATGCGGGCCGCCGTTGGGAGGGCGGGTGCGTTGGGCAAGGAGCCTCAACGCCCGGGCGAAGTCATTCTCGCTCGGCATACCCGGTGCGGCGAAGAGGGTCGACTGCTGGGCGTCAACGCGCCGCCGCAGCTGCCCCGCAAGGTCCAGGCCTGCCCGGGTGGGACGCACGACGGTACGCCGCAGGTCATGCTCCTGCAGTTCACGCCGGACCAGGTCACGGTCGCTGAGCAGACCGAGGGCGTTGGTGAGGGTCGCCCTGGCGATCCCGATCTCCGCCGCGATAGCCGCCGGCTCCAGCACGTCACAAGCACAGACAAGGACCAGCACGTCGTAGGTGGTCCACGTCAGGTCCGCCTCCCGCAGCACAGTGCGCTCAAGGAGCGCGCGGACGGTGTTGGCGGTGCGGCACAGTTGCGCCACCGGGTCGGACTCCGGGCGGGACGCCGCGCGCCGGTTGGTCAGGTGCCGGTGCACACCTGTCACCCGCCGTGAGGTGGTGGCGCTCATCGTGACCACCTGCGCTGGCGCGCACGGCGCACGGTCTGCCGATCGCGTCGCCGTCTTTCGCGACTGCGCTTGGCGGGTGCGGGCTGCGCGAGTGAGCTCCCGCGTAGCTGCAGGAAACGTTGACTGGGCATGGTGAACCCCGTTCATCCGTGTGATGTCGACCGTCGCTGGTTCGCGGTCTCTGGCCCCATGTCAGGGCGCGCGTGATCGGCGTCTGTCAGCGGTGTCACCGCCCGTGGCGCCGCGTCAGGGCGCGGGTCAACGAGCTTGCTGCGACGCGAGACTTCTGGTGATCGCTCGGCGTTGCGGTGCGTTGCCGCAGGTGATTCGGACCGCCACCGAGGGCGTGCCGGTGCTACTGATCGCGGTCCTGTCGCAACGGCTGCAGGTCAGGCGTGCTGGGAATCATTCGCTGACGTGGGCGGGGCGCCAAGTGCGGCGTTGACCCGCTGACCGAGCAGGCGAAGTTGGTGATGGACGTCGACCAGCGCTGCCCGGCGCGACGCAGTGGGCCGACGTTCCGCGGTGTCGACGAGAGCGTCAATGTCGACGCGCAGCTGGGCGAGGCTGGCGGTGATAGCGGTCAACGGCGCCTCGAACGCGGTGGTTGAACTGGTCCGTCGCCTGGTGACACCTCGCCCGGCAGTGCGTCGCCGGACCAGCAGGTGCGGATCGTTGGCCGTTCGGGCCTGTCGTTGTCTGATCACCGCTGCCTCTTTTCCTAGTCGCCACATCAGGGCCACCGTTGCCTGGTTCCGCGCCGAGCGGGGCCTGTGGCAGCGAGACGCTGTGTGAGCGGTGGGCATGTCGTGGGGTGGAGGACCGGCGGGAAGGGCCCCTCTCCCCGCCCGCCGGCTCCCCCGGCCCATCACCTCACCGGCACGGGGGGCCCGATGAGGTGATGAGCTGGTGAGGCAGCTCCTGCTCGACCGTCTGCGCCTTCTCAGGCGCGTCGGCCCGCACGACCGGAGTCATCGCGGCTCCGCCTGTCGGTGCTGGCGCGATCCACGCGTCGACCAGTTGACCTGCCCCAACAGCGACGGCGCGTCCCCTCCGACGCCGTCGCCCGCACATCCGGGTGGCCGCATGGCGCACACCACCCCGATCCGCTACGCTCCAACCAACTTCAGTTCGACTTACGCCGAACCGTAGTTGCCGAAGCGGTACGGAGAGCTAAACACGGAACACCGAGCGCGTCAACTGTGGTTCGCTCGCAAACCAACCATAGTTGGGAGGGCTGCGTGAGCGACACGCCTGCCGAGCAAGCCGAGGACGCCACCTCCCGGCTGATCCAAAGTCGGCTTCGAGAGCTCTTCGAAGCCCGCGGCGAGGACCGGCCGCCCTACACGGAGACCGAAGTCGCCCGAGAGCTCAAGCAACGCGGATACCCGATCACCCCGGAAGGCATCCGTGTTCTCCTGCGCTCACCCAAGATCAACCCCAAGGCCACCACACTGGTCGCCCTCGCCGAGTTCTTCAGCGTCCCGGCCGGCTACCTCCTCGGCGACGACGACGTCGAACTGACAAGCCGCGAGGCACGAGTCATGGCCAGGTCCTTCGACAAGCTCCTTCCCAGAACCCGCAAGAGCCTCGCCCGGGTCATCGACGAGTTCATGCGCCTGGAGGAAGCCGCCCGCGACAAGGACCCCGACTCACCGCACCAAGAGGTGTAGTCAGGCCAACCGTTGGAACGACGTGAGGTTCGCCCGCGCGCAGCAGCCGATGGCCTCCGCTCGGAGTATGCAAGGCGACCTTGTGAAGGATGACCGCTGAGATGACGCTTCGCAGGCGAGCAGCCGCGGTGATCGTCCGCGGGAACCGGGTGTTGATGGTGCGCGAGCGGGGGCGGGGTCCGTCCGGCCGCCACGATGGCCAGGAGTACTGGACGTTGCCTGGTGGCGGCATTGCCGCCGGCGAGACAGCGGAAGACGCGGTACGGCGCGAAGTTGTCGAGGAGGTTGGCCTTCGACCCCTGGCGGTTCGCTACCTGCTCGACGTGCCGTACCCATCAGGGCTGACGTCCTGCTTCGCCGTGCAGGTCGCTGACGGCGAGCCCTCATTGGGCAAGGACACCTTGTCCTGCGACTGCCCGGTCATGGTCGGCATGGACTGGGTGCCTCTGCCGCAGCTCCACACCGAGACGCCCGGGCTGCCCATCCCGACGATGATCGTCGTCTGGGATCCCACAATGCCCCAATAGCGAACCGGGCCGCTCTAGAGAGTGAGCAGAGGCGGCATGCTCTCGGCTGCGGCGAAAGGGACGGGTGACGGGGCGGGCTAGTCGACGGAAACCGCCAAAGTGAGGAAGCCTCCCGCGCGGCTTACGGGGCTGTCGTGATCACCCGCTCGGCGAGCACGATGTCGGCGGGTGTCCGCGTACGGGTACCGATGCAGAGCCGAGTACGCCAAATGTGCACAGGTCGGGGACGCGAAGCACTCCGCACGCTGCCGATGGCGGCGGCTCGGCGAACCACGTCCGCTACTCACGATGAGTGCTCGGTGGACGAGGGCTGGGGCTCGAATCGCGGAATGAGAGTAAGTCGGCGAATTGGCTTATCACCACTAGAGTTGCTAGCCATTAGCTAGATACGCTTGATCAGCCGCCAATGCCTCGTACATGGCGTGCTGCCAGCAGTTCAACGAGTGCTCGGCCCAGCTTTCCGCACGGCTACGCAACTCTTCGGCGACGGCGTCCGGACCGGCCGCCTGGCGAAGTTTGGAGATCTGTGAGTGGATGCCGGCGAGTTCCTGAGCTGCCTGGAGGCCGTACAAGATCTCAAGCTTGAATTGCTTGAAGTGGTGGCGGATGCGGGCCTGCATTGTCGGGCCGAACGTCGCGACTGGGTCGGCATAGAAGCGCACAGTGGTGTCTTCCCCAGGTACTACCTGCGCGGCGAGCCACCGCGCTTGGTTAGCGTCGTCGAAATACGGATGCAGTGTTTGGGTTTCGCTGCTGCTCGGCGCGAGGTCGTTTTTCCGATGATTGCAGTCCGCGCAGGCTGGGACGAGATTGTCGGGCACGACCGCGAGCAGTGGGTAGGACGACTTCGGCAGCTGATGGTCGAGGGTCGAGACACGGCCATGTCCGCATAGCGGGCAGCGGCCATGCACCGCCGCAGCCAGCAAGCGATCGTAGTAGTACCGGCCGGGCTTGTTCTCGACCATCCCTGCCGTGTAAGCCTTTTTTAGTGCGGCCTGAACGTCCTTGCTTGTTGGTCGATCCGAAAAATATGTGAGAGTGTGCAGCATTGCGTTAGGACCGACAGAGGCAAAAACATAAGCGGCGAAAACGACGTCGATGTCCAGTAGGACTAAACTTTCGCGGGTCTTTTCATCGCGCAAAGAAGCGTAGCAAGCTACGTAGACTTCCCGGGCGTCGAACGACGGACGCGGAACGGTCCACATCACACCTCACCGCCCCTGTCTCTAATCGCGATCAGGGTCCGTGCGATGACCTTCGCCTCGGCGCCGAGTTGCCGGTGAAAGTGGTCGAGGACGCCCTCGAAAGTCAGATTTGCACGCACCGCCGAGCGGATCAACCGATGATATCCCGAGTCTTTCACCTCAAGTGCGAATACCTCGTGCGTTAGCGTGCCAACGTTTTCGCCGAATGTCTCCAGAGTCGGCCGTTCCGGAGTGATGAACATGCCGTCACGGCGGATTGTCCAGACGCATGACTTGGGAACCTCTTGGAGCACGACCGGTGAGTGTGTGGCGATCACGGCGACCCCGTTGCGATCAACCACTAGGTCGGACAAAGCTCGCATCAACGCCGCTAGCAGCGGCGGGTGAAGGTGCGACTCCGGTTCGTCCACCACCACCAGCGTGCGTTCGCTGACCTTCTCGACCAGGCTAGTAATAATCAGTAGGACGATCGCGTGGCCGGAGCTGAGGCTGCCAAAGAGCTGAGTGGCCATCTCGCGGCGTGCATCCGCGCTGGCATCACGGAACCGAGGCACCCACGTATCGTCTTCGAGGAATCCAGAGCCCGAGTACCGCAGAGTAGTGACGGCCCTCGTCCACCGCTCAGCGGCCCGTCCGGTCAGGCAAGCCTCCAGACTCTCAGCGAAACGCGA
This sequence comes from Micromonospora sp. WMMD710, assembly GCF_029626045.1. Classification (NCBI taxonomy): domain Bacteria; kingdom Bacillati; phylum Actinomycetota; class Actinomycetes; order Micromonosporales; family Micromonosporaceae; genus Micromonospora; species Micromonospora sp. WMMD710. Next base: position 4,671,941 of record NZ_JARUBD010000001.1, read on the forward strand.
TGCCAGTTCGTCGCGTCCGAGTGGTCTCGCCGCTGTCTCGGCTCGACTGCCAGGCGGAGAACTGGGAGGCAGTTCATCCACTGGTTCGTGGGCACCGACGTGCAAGTACGGAATGGCTTGGTACACCTCGGGGATGGCGACAAAGTCGTCGAACACGCTGAAGGAGACGGCGACAACTCCGAGGAATCCGTGAGGGCTTGATTGGTCGCGGTAGACGACCGAACCCACGTCGGCATCGCTCGCGCGTCGGTCGCAGACGGATCTGACCAGATTGCGGAGAAGATGTGATTTGCCTACATTGTTGCGACCGATGAGCACGTGAATGTTGGTCGGTGGCTGCCGATTGAGGACGATGTCGAACTCGAGTGGCCGCGCCCACACGAAGGCGTCCCACGCTCCGGCGGCCGGTCGATACTCGAACTGATACGGAGTGGTTCGGGCACCGCCGTGCGCAATGCCCCGAAGCTGCCCCTCGACCACTTCTATGGTGATATGGCGTAGCAGCGAGACCCTAGTGACTTCCTCGGATCGCGCTCGTTCCATCAAAGCCGAGTTATATGCCAGGTCCCGCAGCGCCGTCAACATCTCGACGCGGACTTCGAGGCTCTCCAGCCGCTCGTAGTACGTGTCGTCCTGGCCGAGTGAAAAGAAGCCCTCGTCGAGAACGTCAAACTCGGCCGGTAACAGTCCCGGCATCTGCTCGTCGACGCTAAGACCAAACCTCCCGATCTTGACGTTGCCGATCTCGTGACGCTGACCGGCCGCGTCGAAGACGATTAGCTGGAACTGAGTAACGAAGTGATAGTCATTCCACCAATCAATGACCAGGAACGCCTCACCCGGCCTACCCGCCTGGAATCTGGATTCGTGACCGATCAGAGTGAATCGCATCCGGTGTCCTTAGCCGCAGTACGACGAGTAAGAGGTTTTGAGCGGCACACCGTACCGTCTTGTCGGGCTCCGCCAAAAGCGGACCTTGTATAACACACGAACTCGCCTTTCGCCAGATATCACCCCCACGGGCCTCTGGCGTACTGACATCGGCTAGATCCGTTGCCCAGCAACGACCGTCGCCCCGGGCGCTCCACAACCTCGGCTACCGCCGCCCGGCCAGAGCAGTCGGGTCCGCTGCCAGCAGGAGAAGCAGAGGCCACTCCCTGAGCGGCCACGAAACCTCCAGCAAGTCGGTGTCGTCGCTGCTGGCCGAAGCCTCGGCATCAGTGCCGAGCGTGCTCCGCCGTCGGCAGTCGCCGCCCTGACCCATTTCCGATGCCGATCGCTTCGACCAATCGGGCACGACGGCGCCCCAGCCTCACACGATCCCCCCCCCCCCCCCCCCCCCCCCCCCCCAATGAGGAGACAATCATGCGACCCCACGAACACAAAGACTCAGCATCACCAGAGCAATTTCCAAACTCCACACCGGCCCACTCGCAGATCGTGTGGACCGCCGAGAGTATCCGCGCCTTGGGTGCCAGCACCGATTTGGCTACCGCTGCGTCGGTGCTCGGCATGTCCCGCTCCACGGCCTACAAGCTGATCCGGCGTGACGCGTTCCCCGTGCCGCACTTCCGCGTCGGCGCCCACTACCGGATCCCCACCACGCCGCTACTGGCCGCCCTGCACCTGCTCGACACCCCCGCCCCCGCAGAGGCCAGCGCCGCAACGGACACCTTCCCATGACCACCTGACGCGCGGCCCCTGTAGCCAATTGCGGCTACAGGGCCCGCAATCTTCCACGTCAATCCTGATTCCGCAGCCCCTGTCGGCCGGGCCCGTCCATTGGACGGGCCCGGCCGACTTGATTGTGCCCGCATGTCACGCGTCGATGTGGATCACCGAAACCGATGCACCCCCATCCGAACAAGGAGCACCACCAGCCATGCCTGCAGGAAACGTCTTCAAACGCTGCGGCTGCCGCCATCCCGACACCGGCAAGCCCTACGGAAACGACTGCCCGAAACTACGCCGACCCAACCGCGCCTGGAGCTCCGAGCACGGAAGCTGGGCCTACCAACTCGAACTCCCACCCAGCACCGACGGCCGCCGACGGCTCCTGCGACGCGCCGGCCTACCCACCAGACGAGCCGCCGCCGACGAACTCGACCTGGTGCGCGAACTCCTCGCCCTCGCACCCAAGACAGACACGCGCCGCCGCACCGAAATCGCCGACCTCATCCAGAGCGCCGTACGCGCCAAACGACCCCTGCCCGACGTCGACCGGATCCGTCAACGACTACGCGGCGACGGGGTCCTCGCCGACATGCCCACCGTCGCCGACTACCTCACCACCTGGCTGGCCCACATCAACGTCGACGCGAACACCCTGCGCGGCTACGAGTCCATCGTGCGCGTGCACCTCACCCCACACCTCGCCGACATCCCACTCGACAAGCTGCGCACCAGCCACATCCGCGCCATGTTCGCCGCCATCGAACGCCGCAACGCCGACATCATCGCCGCGAAAGCCAGCCCCGACCCCGCCGTCCGCAAAACCGTCGCCGGGGTACGGCCCACCGGCCCCAACACCCGCCAACGCATCCGCGCCTGCCTGCGCAAAGCCATCAACGACGCCCTCGCCGACGAACTCATCGTCGGCACCAACCCCGCCGCCCTGGTCAAAGTCCCCGGCGAAGCAGCCCGGCCCGTCATGTGGGAAAACGAACGCGTCCAGCAATGGAAGGAAACCGGCAAGGTCCCCGGTCCGGTGATGGTCTGGAGCGACGACCACGTCGTGGAATTCCTCGACTACGCCGCCATCCACGCACCCGACCTGTTCCCGATGTGGCACTACATGGCCTACCGCGGACCCCGCCGCGGTGAAGCCTGCGGACTACGCGACAGCGAAGTCCGACTGCACCGCCACGAAACCACCATCAACAACCAGATCGCCACCCACGGCTACACCCCCGTTCAGAAAGCCCCTAAAAGCCAAGCCGGCAACCGCGACGTCGCCCTCGACACCGACACCGTCACGATCCTCACCACCTACAAAGCGCTCCGCGCTCAGTGGCGACTCGCCGCCGGCGACGCCTGGCCCACCACCGGGCTGTTCTTCGTCCGCCCCGACGGCCACCCCTGGCATCCCAACGCCGTCACCCAACGATTCCGCCGACTCATCCGCAAGGCCGGACTACCACCAATCCGGCTGCACGACCTACGGCACAGCGCCGCGACCCTTGCCCTCGACGCTGGCGTCGACATCAAAGTCGTCTCCGAACAACTCGGCCACTCCACCACCACCCTCACCCGCGACACCTACCAAAGCGTCAGCAAACAACTCCACCGCGAAGCCGCCGACGCCGTCGCCAACAAGATCAAGAAAACACGTCCCAAGGTGGCGTGAGGGCCCGAGAGCCTCGATCGACGTCTGGACTGTCGCAGCTCCGGCTCGGCGCCTCGGTTGAGTCGGTTTTGCAAATTAGGCAGGACAGAAGGGCAGCGGGAGGGGACCGGGGGATCCTCCCCGGCGACCAGGGCCGCTGGCGTGGTCGGCAAGAAAATACGTGTCTCAACGATCCGCTAGGCTGTATTGATGCCGTACGCCACGGGGTCCCTTGCGCACTCCACCCCCATACGGCGGCTCCAACACAGGGATGCCTTCATCAACGCGGGCCTGGCCCAGCCCGAGGTGGCCCGACGGGTGGGCAACAGACTCGCCAGATATTGGGACAAGCTCACCGGCTCGGCGGCCGACGCCAGCGTTGATGCCCTCGTCTCTTCACTGCCACCCACTGAACGGTTGCTTCAACTCGCAGGCCGGACGAACCGCCGTCCCGCCCCGGATAATGCAAACCGCTTCGATGTGTCGCTCGGCGTCACCGACACGCTGGTCATCCCTGCACTCCGAGACTTGGATCAACACCGGCCGCTGCCCGAGGCCGATCGGACTTTCTCGAACCTCTTCTATTCGCTTCCGGTGAGCCGGTCGCAATCTGAGCAGACTCTGACCAGTTCGACAGCAATAGAGCACCTCCAGCGGACTTTCACGAGGCGCCGCATCTCGACACCCAGCCCTACGGCCTCGGATGTCGGTGCCGGCAAGTCGATGTTCTGGGTCACCGTCGCTCAAGTGATCATCGTTGACGATGGCGCTGAAGGCGGTCAGGTCTGGCGACATGCTGCTGTCCGGCGATTGCTGGCCCGTCACGTAAGGATTCATCTCCGACGTATCTTTGCTCCTCCTCGAACGCCTCCGAGACCAACATATGTCTATCGGACTGCGCCTGAGATCGATCACTCGCTTGAGAGTCATCGCAGCCGCGCCCCCGGTCGCGTGCGGAAGACCTTGCCAGCCCTTGTCTTCCGGGAGTTAGCGGCCATGTAGATCCGCGCTCCCTCGTCCTGTGGGAGCACACGTGCCAACCTGGCTTGCGGATCTGCTCGGTCAACTACCCCCGGCCGCCCTGGTCATCTTGGGGATTTCCTACTTATCGCATCGAACGATCCGACACTTCATCGACTCTCCTCGCTCCATCGCGACACTCTTTGGCGTACTTGGCGGCCAGGAGCGCCGTAAGGACGCGATCGAGATTCTGGGCAAGCTTTGCGCCGGAGGCGAGGACCAGGCAACGCCGCACAGCCACCCCAGGGGCCCTGACGGTCAGGCCATCCCCGACTGCGCAGGAGGCGTGACGCCACTGATATCGAACGGTGGTCCCCAGAGGCTCAGAGTGCTCGCGCCACAGCTCATCGCGAACCGAGAAGGTGAGCCCGACCATCCGGACGAGATCGACAGCCCGAGTGGCGACCCACTCTCTGAGGCGCACCACGCCGAGACAGGACAGCAGCCGTGCCACCTCAACCAAGCCAGGCGATTCAACCTTCCCCGTGGCGACACCACTGCGTAGGGTCATCAACCTAGGCGACCCGACGGCGAGGAGTAGGTGTGGAAGTTGCAGTGACACGGACGTGGATTTGTGATAGTTGCGGCGACGGCATCACCGATCCGGGCATGGCGTTGGTGGTGTGGCGGAGCGGCCCGGAGTACCGGGACTTTTTGATTGTTCACAAGTCCGTTGGCGGAAGAGATTGTGATCCGGAGGCCGGAGCTGGATACACCGGCAATCTGGAACTGAAGTTCTTTCTTGGCCTGGAAGGGCTAACCCGCCTGCTGGGCTGGTTGAGCGCAGGCCCGATTCGGAACGTGCCCGATTCGAATCGCGTCAGCGACATGGACGGTTTTGTCGATCTAGTCCGGCGAGTGCAGATCCCTTGGTACGAGCAAGCCCGATCTAGGTTCCGCGACGAACAGACACACCACTGGCTGGGTGACGCGAATGAGTACTACCCATACCAGCCAGATGTGCTGCAGCGGATAGCCCAAGAGCGGCTCGGCCATAGGTAGGCCGCCATCACGCCGGACACGCGGGCACTGACTTGTCCGTCAGTGAAAAATTCTCCTGGTCGGGGTGGAAGTTGGCTCGTCTTGCAACCCGCCGCAGAAACTGGACCGGGACGGCGACGGCATCGGCTGCGAGTAGCGGCAGGTCGCGACGAAGCCCCGACCTCGCCGGATGTCGGGGCTTCCTTCGGTCCGGCGCCCCGTCGGTACTACCGGGCGCCGGGGAGGATCGACGCGAACAGCTCGGATCCGTCAGCGAACACCACCCGCATGCCGCCCGGCTTCGTGCTGCCACCCCACTCGGCGTACGTCTGCGCCGACTTCAGACGTGGCAGACCAGCCTCCGTAACCGTGCGGGTGATCGCGTCCGCCCAGCCGGTCGGATCGGATGGCGACGCCTGAACGGCGGGGACGACACCAGCGTGCTCTGGGTCGAGCGGCGCCGCCTTTTGATCGCCGCCCACCAGTTGCAGATGCAGCCGACCGGCCAACGTCAGGCCGACTGGTTTCGGCCCGGAGCCCGTCGACCAGCGGTCAACCTGCCCCGCCCACGGCTGCGCTGCCAGCACGTCGGCAAGCCAACCCTCAAACTCGCGCACGATCATCGTCTCGGTCCGTTCAGGTTGGCAGCGACAGCGGAGCGATGCTGTTGCACGTCACCGTCCGCTCACGTTCGCGAACGAAATAGGAACACACCACAACGGCCTCATCCCGCAACGACAGCGGCACATGCCCCCACCACAGGTTGTCGAAGCCCTGTTCGCGACGCACCCCTTGGAATGGGTCTTCGAAGCGGGACAGCACCCACGCCGTCACCTGATTGATCAAGTCCTGGTCGGGCTGGAACTGAGCGATCCACAGTTCGAGGTGCTGGTCAAACCCGCGCAGCACCCACAGAGACGCGTCAGACACCCGCCGTCATCCTCGCCCGCAGGGCATCGATGCTGTCGACGTCTCCAGGCTGGTGGGCGGCAGAGGTCTCGTACAGCCAGTCGCGGACCTGCGCCGTGTCGAAGGTAGGACCGTCGGTGGCTGCCCCCGCCGTCTGGAAATAGCCCTTGATCCACTCGTGGCGGATAGCAACGCTGCCGCCTGGGGACCGGCTGGTGTTGGCGAGCTGCCACGGCGTCTCGCTGTGCGTCAGGTGTTCCAGGTCGTTGCCGGTGAGGTTGCCGTACCGGGAGATCACATACCCGATGGTGTTCAGTTCGGCCTCGCCCAGCTCCGAGTCGAAGGCGGGGATGTCGCCGTCCTTCTCCTGCCGCCACAGGGTGCCCACGACGGGGCCCATGTCCCACGCGGAGATCGTCTCGTCAAAAAGGGCGCGGTTGAAGGTCGCCAGGTGGTGCCCTTGGCAGTAGTAGAGCAGCTTGTGCAGCTTTTTCGCGCCCAGGCCGGGGAGGCGTCGGCGGAGTTCCGCGGCGATGGTGTGGGCTGTGGCGGCCATGGCCCCAGTCTACGAGCAGGGCGGACATTCGTGGCAGGGCGAAACGGTCGCGGTTGGGTCTGCCGAGTTCGACCATCAGGTTGAACCGAGAGCCCGGGGAGGATGGCCGGGAACCGCGCCGCGGCTGACATCGTCTCAGAGGTGCACGAATTGCGTGGATCAAGCACCAAGGAGCGATATGCGAGTAATCGTCAAAGCCTTTGTCGTGATAGTGGCCTTGGTCGGACTGGCCGCGTGTGGTGAGGGTGCGCCCACGATGGCCGAGGCACCGAACGACGGGCGGGAGGCGCAGCCATCCGTTGCCGTGACCGGCACACCGGTTGTCCGATCCGGGTGGACCTCCTGCGCGGTCGATGCCCCACTCGGGGACGACGGGCGTCCGCCCCATATCCGCACCCTGCCGCGCCTGGGCACCGACTTCGCGGTCGCGTCCGCGGTCCACTGCCAACTAGAGCCGAAGCGACGCGCGGACGGCGGTGAGGACCTGGTCCTTACGGAGGGCCGAGCCACCGATGTGACGGCGCTTCTTGCCGCGCTACGCCTGCCCGATGACAAGACCATCATCGAGGCCTGCACCCTGGAAATGCCGTGGGAACCGAACCTGTTGCTCTTCGACGCGCAAGGCCGATGGATCCGGCCAGGGCTGCCGATGGACACCTGCGGCAAGCCGCTCGCCGAGATACCGGAGGCGGTGCGCGGACTGCGGCTGACCACCATGTCGGAGACGGTCATACGCGAAATCCTGTCAGCCGGGGCGGCTGCGTCCGGGTGCGGCCAGGAATGGTCGGACGTGGTGGCCGCCGAAAGCAGGAATCCGTCGTCCCTGCCGAGGCCGGGCAAGGTGGCGATCCCGTCGGCCGCACAGCTGCGTCTGTGCGTATACCGGGTGCCGGCGGAGCAGCAGGCGACACCCCAACCCGCCGGGACCTTCGAACACGGGTTACTCCTGCCTCAGCAGCGTCGCGCAGCCATCGAACGCACGTTGGCGGTGCTCCCCCCGGCCAGGACGTGCTCAGGCGCGGCGGACCGGTTCGCCGTGCTGCAAAGCCCCGCCATCACGGGCGGTGAGATTTACGTTGAACTCGACCATTGCCGGCGGGTCCTGTCCACACCCATGTACGGCCCACCGATCCTGACTCAGGCCGACAACACGCTCATCGCACTGCTGAAGCAGTAGCCGCCAAGCCGGGCCAGCTTCGACGCCCTCAGGACGGAAGCCTTGCCGGGGCCGTCGCTGCCGGCGCCGGAACTGGCAGGTCAATCGCGACTGTGCGGTGAGCCGGACCCTGGCTGGGCAGCGGAACGGTAGTCAGTGTCGAGCGAGACGAGGTCGGAGTCAGCGGAAGTTGCCGATTGAGTGCCACGGGCAGTTGGCACGGACGTCGTCGCGCACAGCCGACACGTCTGCTCGCTCGGCCGCCTCCGCCACCTTCCGGCACTGCTGACGGATGTCGCCCCCGTCCATCTGCACAATCAGCGGCCACGTAGGCACTTCACGCAGCAATGCCGCAGCCGCCGCAGACCGAGGTTCATCTACTGCCGCTTGCGCGGCCAGCCAATCCGCCTTCCACGCGCAGGCCGTGCAGCGGCGTTTCGACCAGCAGACACCAGATGTCCGGACGCCTGCCTCACTCGGATCACCAGCGGGATAGCGATGGCGAGCGACCGCGTTGGGAGCACCACGGGCGCAGGGGGCTTTGGACGCTCGCGGGCTGGCTCCCGTCCGTCCCTGGCGATCCGCCCGATGCCACCGCCGACATCTTGGCTCGCCTGTCCGTGCAAACGCCGGTCGACCGGTCCCGCCTCCGCGCATTGGGTGATGACCCTGAGCTGGGGATATGGTCGGCTAATGGAGATCGAGGTCCTCCTTCGCGGTGGGCCCGGGGATGGCCAGGCAGCGGTCGCGACCGGACGGAGCGCGGTCTGGCAGTCGTGCCTGTATGAGGCAACCTCGGATCGAACGACCCGAGGCGGCGTGGACCGGCAGGTGTATCAGCACCGCTCGGACTGCTGCGAGCAGTTCGGTCGGGGCGCCGAGGACCGTTGCGAGTAGGCGTGTCTGCCCTTGCAGAACAGCAGACGAACTTCGCCTGCGCCGTAGGTGACTACACCCCGACCGCATCCCCATCGGGGAACGGCCGACTCAACTTCCGTCCTCCCACCCGCCGGATCTGCCCCGACCATCCGAACGCGCTGCGCCGGTCGAACTGGCATCCACCGGGCGGCAAGCCGTGGCGCTTCGAGTAGCTGTCCTTGCCCTACCCGTCTGCCAGAATCACCCGGTGGTGGGTGACATCGATTTCGCGGCACTACGCGAGCTTCTGCAACCCGTTACCGGAAGCCTCGCCGACCGCAACACGCGTCCGACTCTCGGTGACGCCTGTGAACGCCTTGGCCTTCCGACGCCGCCGGATGTGGGTACTAAGTCCCAGCGGGTCTCCGCGAGCTTCGCCGCCCTGCCCGACACCGACCTGCCGATGGTCGCGAGGCGTGCGCTGGCCAGCGTGGCAATGGAGGCGCGATTTCGCAACGCCATCCAGGACTTGCTGTGGGCCGGCGAAAGCCCGCTGGAGCTGCCGACACGAACTCGACGGGAAATTGCGCGTGACCTTGACCCCGAGGTTCTCGTCCACAACCCCCGCCGGTTCATGACCCTGCTCGACCGTTTGTGGGTCCTGGACGATGAATCGATTGCTTCGGTCTTCAATCCTGAGACCGGCCTGCGAAACCGCATCGAGCAGCACATGATACGTAATCCCGGCGACTGGACCATCGAGCAACTATTCGAGAATCTCGGCGTGTTCGAAGCGTCCGACAGAAGGTTCGCACTGTTTCTCGAAGGCCTGACATCCCCCGAGGTCGTCCCGGACGAACTCACTCAACGAGGCATCGTCGCTGCGGTCAACGGCCATCTGCGTACGGTCGGAGTTGAGTTGCGGGAAACTGCCACTGCTGGTGGCTACCCGGTGTTCAGTGTGGTCTCGACCAGATCACACGGCAGTCGCCGCCCAAAGAACCTGATATTCGCCTCGCAGACCAAACCCGATATTCGTTTCCGCGATGCCATCGACAACGACATTGAGATCGTCGGCAATGCGGATGAGGTCCTTGTCTACGACCGCCCCATCGGAGCGGATGGCCTCCTTTGGCGCGATCTTCAGGCGTGGTGGAAAGATGCACACGGGTTCCAGAGTGACGACAAAGCGAAGCGGACGCTTTACGCTCGGCTACACCGAAGTTTGCCCAAGAATTCACCTCCACAGACCATGCTATATAGCCTCTACCACGAAATATTCGGCGCCTCAGTGCGCGGTCTCCCGGCGCTACTGCCGGAGGTTTGGTTGCACTGGGACCCCAAGACCGTCAAGACCCGCGGCAAGGAGGCGCTGCTGAGATTCCGCATGGATTTCCTACTCCTCCTGCCAAGGGGCCAGCGCATCGTTCTGGCGGTAGACGGATCCCAGCACTATTCCACCGACGGCCGACCGGACCCGGCCGTGTACGCGGCCAACATGCGGGCCGATCGAGAACTCAAGCTCAGCGGGTACGAAGTGTTTCGCTTCGGTGCCGCAGACCTACAGGACCGGCAACAGGCGCGCGGCCCGGTCCGTCAGTTCTTCAAGGATCTGTTCCGTGTGTTCGATGTGACCGAGGCCCAGACAGACTGAGCCGTACGAAGGCATGTTCGCCTCGATTGCCCCAAACCTCCTGTGTCGGCCATCGGCGAAGCCGACGATTGGGGAGTGTGGGTGAGGATCATGGTGCCGTGCGTCGGTGGCCCGGTCAACGGCCGGTCCCTTCACGTACCGCTCGACGACGACGGCCTGCCCCCAGCGCAGATAGACCAGAATTGGCTTTGGGTCGAGTACGGGAGCGAGCTGCTCGACCTCGACACGAACGGGAAGTACGAATTAGAACCGATCGCCGGGGCCGGCCCACCGTGGGCCTACACCTGGGTCCGCGTGCCACCTGGACAAGCGCCTGCGCGCTAAGGAACGCCGAGCATGCCGCCAAGTCATCCGAGGACGACCTCGTGGCGGTGCGCCTGCACACGAGCGCCGTCGGCCAGCACGACCTCGACCCGACCAACGCTGTCCGTCTGTCCCCCATTGAGTGGATCGGCCCGCCGGACACCTCCTCCAGGCACGACGCAGCATCGTGTGCCATCCAATGCTGTCTTGCACGGTCGAGCAGAACCCTCTGCCGCCTGCTGCCGCCCACCGCTGAACCTCTCGCTGCCTATCGGCTGCCTCGCCAGCGACGACGGACCGCCGGTTTAAGAGTGCTGTCTCTCGATCCTGGCCAGCCATCCTTGCTTGGCCCTGCCCTGCTCCCCGGACGTGCTTGCGGTGCTCGTCTTGCAGCCTGTTGGGTCGCTTAGGGTCACCCTCTCGGAACATGCCGCGGCAGGCCCGGCTGGCGCTGCCTCGTCCGATAACCCTCTGACTCGTCCCACCTTGTGGCGTGCACCGGCTCGGCAGCTGGGTGAGAGCGTTGCGCGAATCCAATCCTCCCGGACCTGGGACTGCTAAGCGAGTCCGGTTGGACGTATGATTTGTCGATGCACGAGGGTCCTATAGGCGAGCCGAATCTTGGGGACGACCAACGGCTCCCCTGCCCCATCAGAGACGCGCATCGGCGGTTCATGGATTGCCATGCACACTGGCACATGACCGCAGATTCGTATATGAGCCCTGATGGGTTCCGCCTGAACCTCAATGCACTGATACAGAACCTGCGCAACATCACCTGGCTCCTTCAGAAGAGAAAAGGCGACTTTACCAATTTCCGACTTTGGTATGGGGCATGGCAGGATTCCGTAAAAGACGACTCAGTGATGAAGTGGATTGTGAAATCCCGCAATCGGATCGTGAAGGAAGCGGACCTAGAGATCCACAGTGAAGCAAAGGTCCGCATCTCACTCGACTGGACTCATGAATTCGAAAAAACTCTTCAGTTTCCCCCTCGCTTTCCTACAAGACAAATCCTCGCGGGCATACTCGTCGCGAACACCATACCGCCAACAGGCACGATCACAATCAACCGGCGTTGGATCGACCGCGCTTTGCCAGAGTGGGAGTTGCTGGAGGCAACCTCGTATGCCTATGACCGGATCGGCCAAATCATCTACACGGCCCACCAAGAGGCGGGAGTCGAAGCCTGCAACCTGCCCTCTCGGCAGACAGCGTGCGTGACCTCCGACATCCACAGTTCATTGACCTGTATGGACTCTGCCGACGACAACCGTCTACTACATGTAGATTTGCAAACGGGACAAAGAATTCGCGAGTCACGTGTGGACTTCGATGGGGACTCAGCCGAATTGACGCGGATGGCCTTCGAGAAATATGGGGGAGAACTTGACGTTGGAGCGGGTGACGCGATAAATCGCCTGCCCAACCTACTGAAGACCGCTCAAAGCGTGTTGAAAGTCGATAAATCCCACCTGACCTTCGCTTACCTTCTGATTAATGACCGCATAGTCGCACACCTACCGATTGCATTCTCCGATCAGGACGCCAAACGACTCGCGTTCCAGCGACTGGCGAACGAGATCCGCATAGCGGGAGCGAACGGGTTCATTTTTGCGGGAGAGCAGTGGGTTGCATTCGCCAAGCCTGGCGAGGATCTTCGGAATCGAGCAATCGTGCCAGCCAGAGATCGCCCAGACCGCAAGGAGGCGATCGCCGTTACCGGCATGACTAAGGATGGCCGAACGAAGCAACTGCAATCGATATTCGAATGGGACGCAGAAGGCAATATCATCTTTTGGCCAGTTGTCGAGAAGGACTACGATCACGTGCCAAACTTTCTGCTACCAATTGCGCGCGCCTGGGGAATCGGTCCCTTCCGGGACTTACCCTCCGACTCCTAGCGCCATCCCGTCCGCCGCCGACCCACGCACCGCTGAGCGGGGCCAGGGCTAGGGCTTCCGCGAACCGTTCACGCGCGCCGCTCGCTGCGGGGCGCGGTCGAGGCGGGCTCGACCGGCCAGCGGCGGGGTGAGGACGATGGGAAGGTCGAGTGTAGGGCCGTTGGGATGGTGGGCCTCTTCCACGGCTCGGCTTGTCGCGCCACACGCGTTAAGCGAGTGTCCCGGCGGGAGTACCACCGCGAGCCGACAGCGTGTGCTTCGCCAAGTCCCGGACGGAAGGGCCCCAGTGCCAAAAGCTTCCCAGGCACCCTCTACTTCAGCTAGTTGTCCTGGGTCTGGGGATGAAACGAAATGGTGTGACAACAGCCAGAGGCCGTCACGGCTCGGGAGGCGGCGAGCGCGGAACGAGAGATCACGGGCCGCCGTCGCCGATCACCCAATAGGGCGGTCACGGTCGTCTGCGGAACCTGTCAAGCGTTTGACGAAGCGGTGGGTGGGGCCGGGAGTCGGATGCCCTCCCGGCCTCACCATGGCTAGCTGCGCTGCCTGGTGGGCCGCCTTCGCAGCACCACCACGATGCCGCCGATCGCCGCACTGCCGATCGCGCCGATGGTCGGTATCGCCACGGGCGCGACCCTACCCACGTCGGCACCGCTGAGCTTGACGACGTACGCGAGTGCCCCGATGGCCAGCGCCGCGATCAGCACGAGGGCCGCGATCAGGACTTTCTCAGTGCTGTTCGTCGCGTTGCGCTGGTGATTGGTAGATGTCCTAGTACGGCAGCCGCCGTTTGAGATCTTGCTGGTGAAGTGGGGTGGACGCGAGGCGGCCACCGCGTGATCGTCTGTGCGTTGTGGACACATCATCAGATCTTGCGGTGGCCGCGTGCCACAGCGTAGCCGTTGGTCGGTGGGAGGGGGTGCTGGCCGAGGTGCTGGGCTGCTTCGCGGGCCGGTTTGGGCGGGTGGAACCGCGCCGGGCGGCGGGACAGTTCGTGACCGGGCTGCTGTCCGATTGTGAGGTCAAGACGTGTTGGCAGTTGGCTGAGCAGGCCGGATACTCCCGGCCGGATGCGATGCAGCGACTGTTGTACCGGGCGGTGTGGGACGCCGAGGCTGTCCGCGACGACCTGCGGCAGCTGATCACCGCCCGGTTCGGTGCTCCGGACGCGGTCCTGGTCGTCGACGACACCGGCGACCTGAAGAAGGGCGTGCACACGGTCGGGGTGCAACGCCAGTACACCGGCACCGCGGGGCGCATCGAGAACAGCCAGGTCGGGGTGTTCCTCGGCTACGCCGGCGTCGATGGGCACACGCTGATCGACCGGCGGGTGTATCTGCCGGCGTTGTGGACCGACGACCGGGACCGCTGCCGAGCCGCTGGCGTGCCCGACGAGGTCGAGTTCGCCACCAAACCCGAACTGGCCGCCGAGATGATCACCGCCGCACTGGTCGCCGGAGTGCCGGCGGGCTGGGCCGCCGCGGACGAGGCCTACGGCAACAGCAGTGTCTTTCGCGCTGGCCTGCGCGAACACGAGATCGGCTATGTCCTGGCGGTGTCCCGCAGTCACCTGGTGCCGCTCGACGGCGGCAAGACCCGAGTCCGGGCCGACCGGATCGCCGCTGACCTGCCGGCCTCGGCGTGGCAGCGCCGCTCAGCCGGCGCCGGGTCGAAAGGGCCGCGCTTCTACGACTGGGCCTGGCTCGATGACGTGTGCACCGACGCTGACCCCGACGACGGCGGCCGACACAGCCTGCTGATCCGCCGCAACACCACCACCGGTGAGCTGGCCTTCTACCGCTGCTGGACCCCACGCCCAGCCACTCTCGCCCAGCTCGTGCGGGTCGCGGGCATCCGCTGGACCGTCGAAGAAGCCTTCCAGGCAGCCAAGGGCCAAGTCGGCCTGGACCAGCACCAGGTCCGCCGCTGGGACTCCTGGCACCGCTTCACCACCCTCGCCCTGGCCGCCCTCGCCGTCCTGGCTATCTGCGCCGCCGACGCGACCGACGACTCCACCGACAGCCGGCTGATCAAGCTGACCGTCAACGAGATCCGCCGCCTGATCAACGCCTGCCTCATCCGCCCGATCACCGATCTCACCCACCGTTTGCACTGGTCAAGGTGGCGACGCCAGCACCAAGCCCGAGCCCGACAAGCCCACTACACACGCCGCCTCAACCTCGAACTTCAACCATGATCCCGAACGGCGGCTGCCGTACTAGGTACGGTGCACACAGGTTCTATCTGTCTTCCTACTAGGTCCTGCTGCGGACATATGGGCTAGACGAGACCGGTTAGAGACGGCCCGGGGGCTCCACCCCCCGGGCCGCCGTCTTGATCCCAACCGATCAGGTCCGGCTTGCTTGGTGCACTCTAATGGGCCAACGGGACAACTCCCGGAGGTTGCGGCGCGTCCACTGTCCGTTGTCACGCGACGGACAGTAGACACCCGGTGGGCAGGCCCTCCCGCGCACCGATGGAACATGCAGACTGGTTGGCCTGGCCGCACGCGGAAGTCGTCGAGAATCTCCTTCTCGGCGTTGATGTCCTCGTTGCGGCACGGCGGGCCACCGCCACATCAAATGGGTGTCCATCCGGGCCACTTAGAGTGGTGCCCTGCGCCGACGTTGCTGCCGGCCCGTACCGGGGGCAGCGTCACGCCGGTGCCGTAGTCACCGATGACGGCACCGGCGCGCACGCAGAATATGAGTGCGAGCCTCCAGGTTTATCGTGCCGGACCTGGATCAGATCCAGGCGGTGACGGTGCCGACCAAGAGCGCAATCAGGATTCGCCAGTAGCCAGGGAGTCTCCGTCATCGGATCACCGCCTGGATCTCCGCCATGGTGTTCACGAGTCCAGGGTCCGGGCGAAGCGGGTCGCCTGCTGGAGGATGTGATTCATCCGTTTTGAGACGGCGCTATGGTTCCGGTAGCCCATGGTCTCGGCAACGTCGGTCAGCTTGGTGAAGCCGCTACGAAGCAGCACGACGATGGTGCGGTCACGCGTGTCCAGGAGCGCAAGGAAATCTCCGATCAGGAGTTGGTCGACGACCTCTGTTTCCGGGCCGTGCACAGGGATCGTGTCAGTCAGCTCGACAAACCGGACACGAAGCTTGGCGCGCTTGTGGTACAGCTTGCGCTCGAAGTCCTCCCGAGCGCCGCTCCAGTGGGGTGAGAAGTCGTCCTCACAGCGGTGTGAGCGGACCGCGTCGAGGATGCCGCGGAGTCTTCCGGTGGCATCGGCCGCCTCAACGGTGCGCCGCACGGCCTCGGCGGCCTCCTCCTCACCACGCCAGAGGTCCCCGCCTGTCCGCGGGTTGACGGTCGTTGCCCCAGGCAGCACCGAGCCGTCCGCCAATGGCACCGGTCCCGGAACGACGTCGTTGTTCACCTCCGGGAACTCACGCAGGTAGTCCTCGAGCACCTGGGTCACAGGTGGCAGCCAGAAGTCCAAGTCGTGGGCCAGGATCCGAATCGGGTCATCCTTGGTGAACTTGGCGATGCCGGAATGTGGCTGCGGCATGAGGTGGCGCCAGACAGTGCCCGCCCAGGCCCGCGCCAGCCGATCCTGGAAATCACTCGGGAGGTAGTCGTCGATGTTCTCCAGCTGAGTGACGAAGGGCCACTGGCCGCGCTGCAGCAGCGGAAGGCCGTGCCGTTGCACGGCGGCCCCGGACAGCAGGTGAAACAGCGGCGCGTACTCGTGGTACCGCGACTCAGTGCGCGGCACGAAGATGACGTTGACGTCGCCCTGGTCAGCGATCTTGTTCAGCGAGGGCGGCAGCTCCTCATCGTCAAAGAACCGGCGGCGGAACTGCGATGCCTCCCACAGGAGGTTCCACTTGGTGATCGCGAGCGACAGTTTGAGATTCGCCTCATCCCAGAGCCCTGGCCGCAGGGGCACGGCCACGTACTCCGGCCGCGCCGGAGCGTCAGCCCGGATCACGCCCTTAACCATGTGCCCGGCGGACAAGTTCCACAGCCGGGGATAGACCTCCGGGGCGGCGGTCTCACACTCCGGATCGATGAGCGGCCCGAAGTCCTCGTCGCCCAACTGGTCGGACTCGCCGGTCATGGTCATGTCCGTTACCTCGATGTCGTTGTTGTTGTCCACGGTCTACCTCACGACGCTCACTTGTAGTTCCGTTCCAACAACTTTCCGACGGTAGCCGTCCGGGGGCCGGGGCGATTCCCAGAACTACCGACCGCCCGGTCAGCAGTTCCGCCCGCCATCCACCAAGCGCGGGCGTCCGCCGCCATAACGGTGGGGAAACAGGATGAGGCCCCTCGGCGGGGCGAGGATCGCCAGCGCGATCGTCAGGGGCGGTAGCAAATGTTGTGCTGCTGCCGGGTTGTCGCCGGCGACCCACCGATAATCGCCCCCAGGCGGTCTCATCCTGCGGCACCCGCAGGTGCGTCAGGTGCTTGCTGCCCGCCACGAGTAAGAGAGACCGGCGCGGCGGTCGGACTCAACCCTTCTCGTCGCCCAAGGCACAGCCCGCTTATCAGGAGCGGAGACGTCTGGACCGACCGCAAACAGATGGATTCGCTAGGGCGGTCAGACCGGCCGCAGTTGGACTCACGTTGGCAGGCGAAGACCTGTGATTTCGCGTGACTGGGCCAGCCACTGTCCGGCCAGCAGGCGCGCCTCTTCCCGGGTTATCCGTGCACTGCGGCGGATCACCTTCGCTAGGCGCCGCACCACGACGTCCTCCCACCGTTCCCGGAAGTCGTCATCGGGCACTTCGATGAGGATCTTCGGCCGGTGTGGGTCGTGCTTGAGACGGTCACCCGGCCGGCCAGGCTGGAGGTAGATAGCGCGGCTATTGAGGGCGTTGTCGACGATGATGCCCTCACGCTCGATGCTGAACATCAGGACCGCTGGGGCTTCGATCGGGCGAACGAACCACAGCGACAGAGAGACTAGGTCCTTATCGCGCTCAGCCTGTCCCCACCGATACGTGACGTCGCCGGGTGGAAGATGGCGGTGCAGGCGGACTAGTTCGTCGAGGTCAGGCCGACTGGTGGTGTCGATGATGACCAACGGCACCATCCGGCCGTCAGCGGCCGGACCCGCAATCGACCCGTCCGTGACGACGGGCACGATGTCAGCGGGATCTACCGCCCGTCTCATCGGCCGCTTGGCCGTCCGAGGCTTGATCATGATCCACCTCCCGCAGGACTGATGCGCTGACTGTCACGGTGATACCTCGACTGTCCTGCAGCACTGCGTCGTAGCGCTGGATACCGGCACCGCGTGGAAAAAGGTCGACGGGTAGCTCGAAGGTCAGCCACCCGGCGACCGCACCGTTGGACGGCAGTCGCACGGGAAGGTCCAGCGCCGCCACGTCGACCGGGAACCCATCTCCGGTAGTCCGATGACCGACCTTGACCGTCATCGCGTAACCGGTCGGCAAGGTGTAAGCAACGTGCATCTCAGCGCCGACGATAGTCGCATCGCGGTCGGTAGGGTTGACTGCGAGGATCTTGATACCGACCCAGCGTGAGGCGCCTGAACGGCGCCACGATGCCGAGTCGGCAAGAGTGACGTCTAGTCGGGCCGCCCGGCGCTCCTCTTGCTGCAGCGATAACGCCAGGGCGCGCCGCGAGGTGTTGCGGTTGGACAGTGTGACCAGCAACGCGAGAAGTGCCACGGCCGCCGACGCCACGGGTACCCACTCTGTCCAGCCCGGATCCGAGGACACGGGCGGCTGTGCCACAACCAAAAGCATGTGGCACAGAATGCCCGGCGGAACACACCAGTGACACCGGGTGAACGGCCTAGGTCACGACAGTGATGGCGTGTGCGGCGCCAGGAGCCGGCGGATTTCACCGCAGCTATTTTGGACCGTCAGCAGCGTAGTGCCGGGAGCTGGGGTCCCCGGCGTCGACATAGTTCATCGCGCCATCGGCACTCTGAGCAGGCTAGACGCCGCACCCGCAAATCTTCAGCAAGCGATCACAGCAGTACCGCCCTGCGATCGGTTGTTGATCTTGAGAAGCAGGAAACTGCAGGTCAGCAGCGTGCGGTTGAAGGATATACACGGTTTAGGAGTCCCCATGTGACTCCGGATGATCTCGATGGGCAGGGTGCAGCGGCCGACGCGGTCGTAGCGTCGGCGGTGGGCGGGGTCGGTCAGGCGGGGATGCTGGCGGGTGTGGTGGGTGTGCCGGGTCGGGTGAAGGTTTTGCCGTCGCGGACGAGGGCCCAGAGGACGTCGACGCGTCGTCTTGCGAGGGCGAGCATTGCTTGGCGGTGGGGTTTGCCTTCGGCGCGTTTTTTCTCGTAGTAGGCGCGGGATGTGGGGCATTCTCTGAGGGCGGTAAACGCGGCCATCCAGAGGATGTGTCGTAGTTTCCGGTGGAAGCGGCGGGGTCCGCGGTGGTTGCCGGAGGTGGTGCCGGAGTCGCGGCTGATGGGTGCCAGGCCGGCGTGGGCGGCGAGTTTCGCGGCGGTGGGGTATGCGGTCATGCCGGCGGTGTGGACGAGGAGTTCGGCGGTGAGCAGGGTGCCCATGCCGGGCAGGCTGGTCACGATCGGTGCGAGTGGGTGTTGGTCGAGGTGTTCGGCGATGAGGTCGTCGACGCTGGCGATGCGTTGCTCGATGGCGAGGATTTCGGTGGCCATCTGCCCGACGACGACCGCGGCGGTGCGGTGTCCGGGTGTGGTGACGGTTTGCTGCCTGGCGGCGGTGACCATGGCGTCGGCGACGTCGGTGGCGTTGCGGACGTGGCCTCGGCGCAGGAGCGCGGTGATTCGGTCGACGCCGGCGTGGCGGATCGCGGCGGGGGTTTGCCAGCACGCGAGGACCATCATGGGGCCTTTCCGGTTTAGGTCAACCGCTCGTTCCAGGGCTGGGCTGATGCCGGTAAGGAGTTCCTGGAGCCGGAAGAGGGTCGCGACGCGTTGACCAACGAGGTCGGCGCGGTAGCCGGTCAGGACGGTCAGTTCGGCGATGAGCCGGTCGGTGGGTTCGAGGACTGGGATGTCGGGGCGCATGCGGATGGTCTGGGCGATGACCAGGGCGTCACGGGCGTCGGTCTTGTTCTCTCCGGCGAACGCTGCCGCCATGTGGAACGCGACGGTGCCGGAGACGTAGCGGACCTGGACCTGGCGCCGCCACAGCAGGGTCAGCAGCAGCGCAGACAGGCCAGTGGTGATGTCCACCGCCCAGCACACCGGCCGACCGACGGCCGACACCTCGGCCATGACGGTCAGCAGCGCGGTCTCGTCGTTGGCCACGCGCTGGGAGTAGACCAGGCGGCCGTCACCGTCGACGGCGGCCACATGATGGTGGGCCTTGCCGATGTCCACACCGATCCACAATTTCGCCACCGGATGCTCCTCTTCAGGGGATGGTTTTGCCTGGGGGTCGCCCTGGTCTGCGGATTCGGATTGCCGGCACCTTCTCAGCTGCAAACTGTGTCGCGAGTCTCCATCAGCGGTCTACCGGATCTACAGACGAACGAAGCAGCGGGTGGCATCTCCTACCGTCAGCCAACGTCTCGGCGAAACCTGTGCGGCCATGCCCACCGCTTCCTGGGCATGAGCTTTCTACCGGCCCGCCAGCTCGTTGCGTTCACCGGTGCGTAGGCGCGGGCGGGGAGCGGTTGGCACATCGTTCGTCAGCCACAATTCCGGCGGACCACACACAGCCATGACCGCTCCCCCGCTGAGCCAGTGTCCTGGCAGGCGTAGCACCGAGAGCGGACTCCGTGTGTGGCTCATTCGTGTCTCAGCCGGATGGGCCCTCGGTGGTCAGCGCGACTGTGGCGCCCTGTTGGTGGTTCGTGCGACCCGGCTGCTGCTACGCCGGCATGCTCCACCGGTTGCCGGGGAATCCGTGGGTGCCCGAGGTACTAACGGGTGGTGCGGCTGCGGTCGTGGATGAGGTTGGCCTGCAGCAGGAGGTCGCGGTCGGCGAGGACATCGGTGGGGCTTGCGCTGCGGGCAATGGTGTGGTCTTCGGCGAAGACGAGGCAGCGGCCGGCGATGGTGTCGAGGCCGTCCAGGTCGTGGGTGGCCAGGACGATGGTCTTGCCGGCGGCACCGAGTTCGACGATCAGGTCGATGAGCCATTGCTGGGTGCGGGGGTCCAGGGCTGCGGTGGGTTCGTCGAAGAGCAACACGTCGGGGTTCATCACCAAAACCGAGGCGATAGCGACCCGTTTCTTCTGCCCGCCGGAGAGTTGGAAGGGTGCCCGGTCGGCGAGATCGGTGATGTCGAGCATGCGCAGCACGTCCTCGACCCTGGTGCGCGTTTCGTCCTCGGAGAGACCCAGTTGCAGGCAGCCGAACGCGACCTCGTCGCGGACGGTCGGGGAGAACACCTGGGTGTCGGAGTTTTGGAACACGAATCCGACGCGGGAGCGGAAGGCGGTGGAGAACTGTTCGTCTTCCAGGACGTCCTCGGTGACCGGGTGGCCGAACGCGGTGAAGGTGCCGGAGTCCGGGAAGATCAGGCCGTCGAGGAGCTTGAGGAGGGTGGATTTGCCGCAGCCGTTTGGGCCGAGCAGGGCGACTCGCTCCCCCGGCCGCACGTCGAGGGAGACCCCGGCCAGGGCCGGGAACCGGTCGAGGTAGGTGTAGCGCAGGTCGCGGCAGGAAAAGACAGCGCCGTCGTGATCGCGGGGACCGGTGCCAGCGTGGAGGTTCGCGGCGGTGGGTTGTTCAGCGGCCAAGGAACACATCTCCTGCATAGATCGTGACGGCGGCGGCGAGCACCAGCGCAGCGGCGATGCCGTCGGCGGCGCGCAGCCGGAAGCCGCTAAGCGTGCGGGCCTCTCCCCGGTAGCCCCTGGCGACCATCGCCTGGTGCACTTCCTCGGAGAGGTGGTGGGCCTTGCCGAACAGGGCGCCGGCGGTAGCGCC
Source organism: Micromonospora sp. WMMD710 (assembly GCF_029626045.1). Classification (NCBI taxonomy): domain Bacteria; kingdom Bacillati; phylum Actinomycetota; class Actinomycetes; order Micromonosporales; family Micromonosporaceae; genus Micromonospora; species Micromonospora sp. WMMD710. The sequence continues at coordinate 4,693,479 of NZ_JARUBD010000001.1, forward strand.
GAGGAACCGGCGGGCCTGGCCGTCGTGGCTGGCGACGGTGATCGTGCGGGCCTTTCGGGCCTCGTACATGTCGATGACCGTGGCCAGGAGCAGGAATATGTACCGGTAGGCCATCCCGATGATGAGGATGAAGATCCGGGGTACGCCCAGCGCCCGCAGGCCGGCGAGGAGTCGGGTCCACGGGGTGGTCAGAGTGAGTAGGACGACCAGTGACACCGAGGTCGCGACCCGGGTGATGACCAGCCCGGCGGAGGTGAGGCCCTGGGTGGTGAACCCCTGGGCGGTGCCGTGCCAGTGCCACAGGGGTAGCAGCACGTGGCCGGGGGTGACGATCGACAGGGTGGCGGGCAACACGATGATGCCGGTGAAGATCGGCACGAACAGCCAGACCCGCTTGACGAAGAACCCCACCGGGAGCTTCGAGGCAGCGGCCAGCACCAGGGTGGCCGCGTATGCGGCGACGAGCATCGCGATGTGGTGCACGAGCCCGACCGCCACGAGCAGGATCAGCAGTCCGAGAGTTTTGACCCGGGGGTCGAGGCGTTGCAGCAGCCCGCGCTGGGCGGCGACGTCCTCGCTGAACATGACCTGCCGCAGCAGGCCCGCGCCGCTGGTCAGGGTCTTCTCGACGAAGGATCCCTTGCGGCGTACGCCGACGCAGCCGCATGGGCAGAGACCGACCTCGCCCTGCAACAGCCATGCCGGGGTCTGGCTGGCGGTTGCGGGGTCGACGGTGGCCTTCATGCCCGGGTCGCCTCTTCGGCGTGCAGCTCGTGCCCTGAGGTGCGGCGGCGCAGCAGCAGTTCGATTCCCTTGCCGACGGCGAAGATCAGGGCCGCGGTGACCGCGATACCGACGACTGCCGAGAGGATGTAGCCCAGGTTGGCGTGCTGGCCGTCGGTGAACCCGTACCCGCCGAGCAGGGTGTGGCTCCAGAAGCCGTTGTATTGGGCCAGACCGGCCGGGACGGCGTTGAGGTCGAGTTCGCCGAGGTTCAGGTCGGTCGGGGCGTCTTCGCCGAACGCGCCGCCGGGGGCGAGCAGGCCCAGCGGGGTGAGCAGCACCATGATCGCGATGAAGCCGACCGCGACCCGGGCCGGGGTCAACGCCCGACCGGCGCGCGCTGGGGCGGTGTCACCGGCGGTGCGGGGGATGCCGGGGTGGTTGGCGGCCAGCCGGGTCGGGTCGGTGCGGGCCAGGTAGGCGAACACGCCGCCGGTGAGGATGGCCTCGGCCGCGCCGGCGATCGTCAGGTGGGCCAGCATCATCGCCGGGATGGTCTGCGACAGGTGGTACGGCGAGTACAGCGGGGCGCCGGAGGCGGTGTGGAACAGGTCCGGCTGGATGCCGAACTCGATGGCCGCGGCGAACGCGGCGGCGTTGATCCCGACGTATCCGCCGATGGCGGCGGCGACGGTGCGGCGTCCCGCGTTCAGCGGGGCTCGGCCGGCGATCAGCCGGTACACGCCGTATCCGACGAACGGCAGGATGATCGCCATGTTCACCACGTTGGCCCCGTAGGCCAGCACGCCGCCGTCGCCGAAGAGCAGCGCCTGGAACAGCAGGGCGACCGATACGGCTATCACCGCCGCCCAGGGCCCGAGCGTCAGGGCGATGATCACGCCGCCGACGGCGTGCGCGGTCGTGCCGTCCGGGATCGGGATGTTGAACATCATCACGAGGAAGCTCAGGGCGGACAGAACGGCCAGCAGGGGCACGTTGCGGGTCTTCACCACTCGGGTCACCCGTTTCGCGGCGACCGCCCACGTCGGCACCGCCGCGACGAACGCCGCCGCGCAGGTCTGCGGACTCAGATACCCGTCTGGAATGTGCACTTCCCGCTCCCCCACACCACTGCTGACCTGGACTATCGCTCAGATTACGCAAATGCCAATGCTGTGCAACATCAGATGTGAGCAAGATTCAAATGTTCACCGGAGGGCCGGTGCCCGGCCACCACCGCGCCAACGCCCCGCCCGCAGTCCGGCTCACGGATGGGTCGCACGGTGGGCATCGGGGCTGACGCAGACACGAGTTACCGCCGCCGTCACTGGACCCAAGCCCGGGAACTGACCGGGAACCGCATCGTCGCCGACACCGTCTCACGGGTGCACGGATTGGGTGCATTCTGTCGCCAAGGAGCGATATGCGAGTAATCGTCAATGGGTTCGTCGTCACGATGACCTTGGCCGGACTGACCGCGTGCGCTGGCGCGCCCACGGCTGCTGAGGCACCCTCTGGTGGGCGGGAGGTGCGCCCATCGGCTGCGGTGACCGGCACACCGGCCATGCGCGGCGGGTGGACGTCGTGCGCGGTCGACGCGCCGGTCGGAGACGACGGGCGCCCGCTCGACGCCCTCGCCATGCCCCGCCTGGGCACCGACTTCACCGTCTCGGCCGCAATTCACTGCCAGCGTGAGCCGAAACGGCGCGTTGACGGCGGTGAGGACTTGGTCCTCACCGAGGGCCGGGCCACCGACGTGACAGCGCTCCTTGCCGCACTGCGCCTACCCGACGATACGACCACCGTCGAAGCCTGTACTGCGGACATGCCCTGGGTGCCGAACCTGCTGTTACTCGACGCGCTGGGCCGATGGATCCGACCGGGCCTGCCGGTCGACGACTGCGGCAAGGCACGCCCCGAGGTCGCGGCGGCGGTGCGGGGCCTGCGGCTGACCACTGTCTCGGAGACGGTCGTCCGGGAACTCGTCTCGGCTGGAGCCGCCGCTTCCGGATGCCACCAGGATTGGTCAGACATGGTGGCCACCGAGACCAGGGACCCGAGGTACCGCCCACGGCCGGGCCGGGTGTCGCTTCCGTCCCAGGTGCGGCTGTGCGTGTACCGGGTGCCTGCGCAGCAGCAGGGCGAGCCCCAGCCCGCCGGGACCTTCGAGTACGGACTCCTCCTGCCACCACAGCGACGCGCGGCCATCGAACGGACTCTGGCGGTGCCGCGCCCCGCCAAGCAGTGCGCAGACGCCGCAGACCGGTTCGCCGTGTTGCTCGACGCCACCATCACCGGCGACGCGATCTACGTCGAACTCGACCACTGCCGACGAGCCCTGGCCACACCGCTCTACGGCCCATCGGTCCTGGTCCAGGCCGATACCGCGCTGATCACACTGCTCAAGAGGTAGCCGCCGGTCGTCGACGTTGCGCGCGACGCGAGGACCAGCGTCTGCCGGGACTACCGCCCAGAGATGGGTCAGGCCACGACCAAATCCGCGGCTTCACCCCAGGCAGCCCCGCGGCCAGCCCAGGGTGATTGTGGGCGGTCAATGCGCTAGGCGAGTGTGACGAGGTGAAACGCCGCGACCGTGACGAGGCCGGCGCCGAACAGCGTGATGCCGCTAGCGGCCAGCACGGGAGCCACACGGGTAGCCAGTCGCAGCACGGCGCGCGACTGGGCGCCTCGGGTGACCAGGGAACTACCGGCGACCGCGAGGACACCGACGCCGAAGAGCACGACGGCCATCCCGAGGCCGAAGGTGAGAACGAGCAGCAGCGCGAAGCCGGCGCGGCCGAGGAACAGCCCGGTCGCCAGCACGAGGAACGCGGCCGGCGACGGGGTCAACCCGCCGGAGATGCCGAGTAGAAACAGACCCGGCCGTTTGCCGTGCTCGTGATCGTGATCGTGGTCATGACTGTGCCCATGGGAATGGTCATGACCATGGCTGTGCCCGTGACCATGGCTGTGACCGTGGCCGGCGGCGTGCAGGTGCCGCCGCACCATCCACCCACCGGTGGCCAGGACAATCAGGCCGGCCCCAAGCTGCAGCCAGCTCGTGAGCTCCTGCATCTGGATAACCTTGGACAGGGACAGGAACGTCCACGCCACGCCGATCACCAGCACCGAGAGCGTGTGCATGACGGCCACCGAGCCGCCCAGCCAGGCGGCGTCGCGGATCCGACCACGTGAGCCGGCGAGGTAGGCTGCGGCAAGGCTCTTGCCATGCCCGGGGGCCACGGCGTGCCCCGCGCCGGCGGCGAACGCGAGCACGAACGCCAGCGGCGGCACACCCGGCGAGTGGATGAGATCCTGCAACCGGTCCGACACGGACGCGGAGAAGATGGTGGTCGCGCTCATGCTCCGGCCTTCCGTCGCCGCAGTCGCCTCGCCGCCACCAGCGCTGCGCCCGTGACCAGCAGCGCCCCGCCCGCGAGGGCGGTGATCTGGACGGCGGCGCTGCGGCCGAGGTGGGTGCTGCCCGCGGCGGGCGCGCCGACGAGGGTCCAGTCGTGGGTGTCCTCACCTGAGCCGTACACGGCGCGTTGTCCGCCGGGGCCGGTGGCCATGGCCCGGTAGGCGGGGTTCAGGTCGGTCAGCATCCGCACCGCGACGGTGACCCGCTCGACCGGGCCCGGGCAGGTGTAGTCGATGCTCGCGCCGACCCTGGCCAGAGCTTTCGGCGGCGCGACGGTGCCCGCGCAGGGCTGGGCGCCGTCGGCGACGGTGATCCGCTGGAGCAGATAGGTGGGAAACTGCTTCGACGAGGCGATCACCGCGGGATCGGTGATGCGGTAGTCGACCGCGCCGTCGAGCAGGATTCGGTCGTGCGGCAGCAGGCCGAGGGAGACTCCGAGCACGGTCAGGTCGTCGGGACCGCCGACGCGCCAGCGCACGTGTACGGCCTCGGGCCGCTGGTCATCGGCGGTGACTTCTACGGTCTGCGGATCGCCGAACGGATGCGCCGCCGCCGGGGCCGGGAAGGCCGCGACGGACGCCGTGACGGCGAGTGCCGCCAACGGGAGGGCGGCCACCGCGCTGCGTCGTCGGTGACGACGTCCGTGCAGGGACAAGGGGATGCTCCGGATCTTGCGGTGAGCTGAGGATTCCCCACCGTGCCTGGGTGGAGGAAACACGCAGGTCCAGGCCGGTGTGCGGCACGGAACACCCACATGAACAGCACGTTGATCACACATGTGGGTGCGTCAATGAAGGGCCGACGGCGCCGGGCCGAGGGGTGCCGGCATTCATCGCGGCGGCGGTCGGATGGCCGAGCACCCCTCGCCCCACGAAGCCACCCCGTGTGAGCGCTCGGAGGCGAGGCGTAAGGGCCGCTGCGGGGTGCGGAAGCCTCGGCGTGCAAGGGCGCGTCTGTTCATGATGCGTAAGTCTGGCAATTGCCAAGGAGTGGCAACTATGCCACCGTGATCATCAACGGTTGCGGCTGCGGACGGCACTGTGCCTCCGCGCCCACACTCCACTTCCCAGCTCAGGAGCGTTCTGTGTTCCGGTTGCGTCCGACCTTCCGGCGCCTCGTGGTGACGACCGCGGCGGCCGGGATGCTCGCCCTGGCCGCCTGCTCGGCCCCGGCCACCCCCGACGATGCGGCCGGTGCAGCGACGCTTGTCGTCGCCACCGCCGACGAGCCGGAGGCGCTGAACCCCGTGCTCAACTACGGTGTCGACGGCGCGTCATTGATCTTCGACGGGCTCGTCGCCCGGGACGCCGACAACCGGCTGATCCCGGGCCTGGCCACTGCCCTACCTGCGGTGTCGCCGGACGGCCGCACCGTGACCGCGAAACTCCGCGACGGCGTGCTGTTCCACGACGGCACCGTGCTGAACGCGCAGGACGTCGTGTTCACCTACCAGGCCGTGCTGGATCCGAAGGTGGACTCGACGCTGCGCTCCGATCTGGACATGGTCGAGTCGGTAACCGCTCCCGATCCCGCGACTGTCGTGTTCCGGCTGCGCTACCCGTACGCGCCGTTCCTGCAACGGCTCACCCTCGGCATCGTGCCGGCCAAGCTGCTCACCGGGCAGGACATCAACACCGCCGGGTTCAACCGCAAGCCGATCGGAACCGGCCCGTACACAGTCGAGTCCTGGACGCCGGGCGACCGGCTGGTGCTCACGGCGAACGAGCGCTACTTCGGCGGTCGGCCGACGAACAATCGGGTGGTGGTCGCGTTCGTCGCCGACGACAACGTCCGCGCCCAGCGGATGCGCGCCGGCGAGTTCGACGCGGCCGAGTTGCCGCCGAAGCTCGCCGCCGGCTTCGACCCGGACGCCACGTACCAGGTGCAGCGGGTGCCGACCGCCGACTACCGCGGCGTGATGCTGCCGATGGGTAATCCGGTCCTCGCCGACCCGGCGGTCCGCCGGGCCCTCAACCTGGGCGTTGACCGGTCCGCGATGGTGACCGGCATCCTCGGCGGCGCCGGTGATCCGGCGTACGGTCCGATCCCGCCGACCTCCGAGTTCGCGGAGCCCTCGACCAACGGCACACCGACCGCGGACCCGGCCGCCGCCGCGGCGCTGCTCGACGCGGCCGGCTGGACGCCCGGCCCGGGCGGGGTACGCGCCAAGGACGGCCGGCCGGCTCGGTTCACGCTGATGTACCCGGCGACCGACACGCTCCGCAAGGACCTGGCCCTCGCGGTCACCGCGGACGCGAAGAAGATCGGCATCGAGGTGACCCCGGCGGGGCTGACCTGGGATGCCATCGACCCGCGGATGAAGTCCGACGCCCTGCTCATGGGGTACGGCACGCCGTACGACCCGGACTTCATCTCCTACAAGCTGTTCGGCTCGCAGTTCGCGGGGCAGGGCTACTTCAACCCCGGCTCGTACCGTTCCGCCGCTACCGACCGGGCGCTGCAGGACGGTCGGGATCAGACCGACCCGACCCGCCGCAAGACCGCGTACGCGCAGTTGCAGAAGGAACTCGCCGCCGACGCACCCTGGCTGTTCCTCACTTACCTGCGGCACACCTACGTGCTGAAGTCCTCGGTCCAAGGGGTGGCCCCCCGGGTCGAGGCGCACGAGCACGGGGTGGCGAACAGCCTCTGGTGGAACATCAACACCTGGACCCGCGCGTGATCGGCCGGACATCGTCGCCGCGCCGTCGCTCGGGTCGTCTGGCCGGAGCGGGGGCGGTGGTTCGGCGTCGGCTCCTGGTCGCCCTGCCGGTGCTCGGCGTGACAAGCGTCGGGATGTTCGCCCTCGGCGCGGCGTCGCCGGTCGACCCGGCGAAGCAGTACGCCGGGGCGGCGGCGTTCACCGCCAGCGAGGAGAACCTGGCGCAGATCCGCGCCAACTGGGGTGTCGACGACCCGCTGCCGGTGCAGTACCTGCGCTGGATCAGCAACCTCGTCCAGGGCGACCTGGGCTGGTCGACCAGCCGACACGAGCCGGTCGCCTCGGTGCTCGCCGCCCGGGCCGGCTGGACGCTGCTGCTGATCGGCGTCGCCCTCGCCGTGGTCCTGGTCGCGAGCCTGCTGCTGGGCGCGCTGGCCGCGTACCGCAGGGGTGGGCTTTTCGACCGCGCGTTGCGGGCCTGCGCCTACGCGGTCGAGTCGATGCCGGTCTTCTGGCTGGGCCTGGCCGCGATCGCCGTGTTCGCGCTGGCCCTGGGCTGGCTGCCGGCCGGCGGCCTGACCGACGTCACCGCGACCGGCACCTCCTGGTCTGACGTGGCGCACCACCTGATCCTGCCGGTCGGGGTGCTGGCGGTGTCGCAGGCGCCGTGGTTCGTGCTGTTCGTGCGGGACGCGGTGGCGGACAGCCTGCGCGACGACCATGTGCTCGCGGCGCGGGCCCGTGGTCTGCCCGGGCGGACGGTGCTGTTCGGGCATGCGCTGCGGACCGCGCTGCTGCCGTTCCTCACCCTGATCGGCACGCACCTGCCCGAATTGGTTGGCGGGGCGGTGCTGGTCGAGACCGTTTTCTCGCTGCCGGGCCTCGGCGCCGTCACCGTCGCCGCCGCGCTGGGCAGCGACTTCCCGCTGCTGGCGGCGATCACGCTGGTCACCACCGCGGTGGTGCTGGCCGCGAACCTCGCCGCCGACCTCGCCTACACCGCCGCCGATCCGAGGGTACGACTCGATGGCTGACCTCGCCGCCCGGCCTCGGCTGCTGCGGCCAGTCCGATACCGGCTGCGGCCGGGCCACATCGGCGCCATGACGGCCGGCCTCATCCTGGTCGTCGCCATCGTCGGTTCGCTGCTCGCTCCGTTCGTCTGGCCGCTCGACCAGAGCGCTGTCGCCCTGGATCAGACCCGGCTGGCACCGTCCTTGACCCACCTCGCCGGCACCGACGACCTCGGCCGGGACGTGGCTCAGCGCGCCGTCTACGGGCTGCGGGTCTCGCTGCTCGTCGGCGCCGTCGCCGCCCTGGTCGCCACAGTCCTCGGTGGGCTGGTCGGCGCGATCGCCGGCACGATCGGCGGCCGGGTCGACCGGATCCTGATGCGGATCGTGGACACCATCGCCGCGATGCCGCACCTGCTGCTGGGCATCTTCATTGTCGCCATGCTGCGTCCCAGCCTCGGCGCGGTGATCGCCTCCATCGGGCTCACTCACTGGCTATCCACCGCCCGCATCGTCCGATCCGAACTGCTCAGCCTCCGCACTCGGCCGTTCATCGACGCCGCCATCAACGGCGGAGCGAGCCGGAGCCGGGTCCTGACGCGGCACCTGCTGCCACACGTCCTGCCCCGACTGGCGCTGGCCACCACCCTGATGATCCCGCACGCGGTGTGGCACGAGACCGCCCTGTCGTTCCTCGGCCTCGGCCTGCCACCGCACCTCGCCTCACTCGGCAACATGATCAACGACGGTCAGGGGTCGCTGCTGACCGGCGCCTGGTGGGCCAGCCTGGCACCCGGCGCGGTCATCGTCGTCGTCACCCTCGCCATCGCGGTCCTCGCCTCCCACTGGCGCGACCGCCTCGATCCCCGGATCCGAGCGGAGCTGCACCTGTGACCGCCACCGCGCCCACCACCGCCCCGGCGCTCTCCGCCGCAGCCGGCCGCCGACCGCTGCTCGCCATCGACAGCCTCAGTGTTCAATTTCGGCTGCCCGACGCGAGCGTGCACGCCGTCACCGACCTCAGCCTCACCGTCCGGACCGGCGAACTGCTGGCCGTCGTCGGTGAGTCCGGCTGCGGCAAGTCCGTCCTGGCCCACGCGCTGCTCGGCCTCCTGCCCGGCAACGCCACCATCACCGGCCACGCCGTGCTGCACCACCCCGACACCAAACCGGTCGACCTGGTCACCTGCGGGCAGCGCCACCTGGCCCGCACCGTACGTGGTCGCCGCGTCGGACTCGTACCGCAGAGCCCCGCCACCGCCCTGAACCCGGTCCGCACCGGACGGCGACTGCTCGCCGAAACGCTGCGCGTGCACGGCCGAGACCGCGCGGACGCCGACCGGCTCGCGGTCGACGTCGGGCTCAACCCGGCCGACCTGGACCGCTACCCCCACGAACTCTCCGGCGGCATGGCCCAACGCCTGGTCACCGCCCTCGCCCTGGCACCGGACCCGTCACTGCTGATCGCCGACGAACCGACCACCGGCCTGGACCGACCCCTGGTGGACCACACCCTCGACCTGCTGCGCCGCCGCTGCGACACCGGCGCCGCCGTCGTGCTCATCACCCACGACCTCGCCGCCGCCCGCCGGGTCGCCGACACCGTCGCCGTCATGTACGCCAGCCGCATCGTCGAACACCAAGCGGCTGACCGACTCTTCGCCGCGCCCACCCACCCGTACGGCGCGGCGCTGCTCGACGCCCTCCCGGACCGGGCATTCCGGCCGGTCCCCGGCCACCCGCCGATGCTCACCGCGCTGCCCACCGGCTGCGCCTTCGCGCCCCGCTGCCCCCGCCGCACCGACACCTGCGCCACCCAGCCGCCGCTGGCCCAGACCGGTGACGGCGCGACCGTGGCCTGCCACCACCCGATCCCCGCCGGAGCAAACACGTGACCACCCCGCAGCTGCTCGCCGACGAGGTGACCGTCCGGTACGGCCGCCACGTCGTGCTCGACCGCGTCACCCTGCGCATCGGCCGCGGCGAAACGGTCGGTCTCCGTGGGCCGTCCGGCTGCGGCAAATCCACCCTGGCCCGGGTACTCGCCCTCCTGCACCGCCCCGACCACGGCCAGGTCAGCATCGACGCCACTCCGGTCACCGACGTTCGCTATGCCGTACCGGTCGACCTACGAACCCGCGTCGCCGTCCTCTTCCAGAGCCCCCGCGCCGCCGCCGATCCCCGGCTGAGCCTCACCGACCTGATCGCCGAACCGCTGCGCGCCACCCGCACACCCGAGGCGACAGTCCGCGAGCGGGTGACCGAACTCGCCGACCTCGTCGGCCTCACCCCGGACCTGCGCACCCGACGGCCACACGCCGTGTCCGACGGGCAACTACAACGCGCCTGCCTCGCCCGGGCCCTCGTGCACCGCCCCGACTACCTGCTCTGCGACGAAGCCACCGCGATGCTCGACGCCTCCACCCAAGCCCACGTCGCCGCGATCATCAGCGACTACCAGCGGGCACAGCACGCCGGTGTCCTGGTCATCACCCACGACCAGATCCTGATGGACCGCTGGGCCGACCGGATCGTCGACCTCGACCCCGCCACCGTCCAGGTGGGAGCTTGATCGAGGTTGGGGCACCGGAGCTGCCCCGTTGGCGACATCTGTGGAGCAACTCGAAGTGGGGGATCTGAGTCTCCCGCCGCTGTTGTTTGTCCGGGGGCGCGGCGAGAAGACCCTCCCGATGGGCGATGCGGGAGCTGACCTCGTCCGTCGGGTCCCGCGTGGTCCGCGGGACCCGACAGACCTCAGGCCGGTGGTGTCTGGGCGGTGTCGGCCAGGAGCAGGGACAGCTCCCGGACCAGGTCGTCCATCGTCTGGCCGCTCTGCGCCTTCACCAGGCCGAGCGCGAGATCGGCCAGTAGGTAGAAGCCGAGAGTACGGGCCTGCTCGGAGCTGAACGCCGACATCAGCGCCTCGGCGCCAGCGAGGTCACCGCGGTGTTTGGCCGCGATGACTCCGGCGGCGCGCTGCACGATCTCGGCCGCCTCGGGGGTGTACCCGCTCACGCTGGATCAGATTTTCGGGGTCGCGGCGCGGGCGGCGTCGAAACGGGCGGTGACGTCGGTCCAGTTGACCAGGTTCCACAGCCGATCCACATAGTCCGGACGCACATTGCGGTACTGCAGGTAGTAGGCGTGCTCCCACGCGTCGAAGACCAGGACCGGAGTGGAACCCTGCCCGACGTTGCCGTGGTGGTCGTAGACCTGCTCCACGATCAACCGCTGGCTCAACGGCTCCCACGCCAGCACACCCCACCCGGAGCCCTGCACACCCTTCGTCGCCGCCGACAACTGCCCGGCGAAGCCGTCGAAGGAACCGAAGTGCTCCTCGATCGCCGCCGCCAACTCACCATCGGGACGGTCACCGCCGTCCGGGGACAGGTTGTTCCAGAAGATCGAGTGCAGCACATGCCCGGACAGGTTGAACGCGAACGTCTTCTCCAACCCGACAAGCGTCGCGTAGTCGCCCTTGTCCCGTGCCTCGGCAAGCCGGTCGAGCCCATCGTTGGCGCCCTTGACGTACGCCGCGTGGTGCTTGTCGTGGTGCAACTCCAGGATCTCCCCGGACATGGCGGGTTCGAGTGCCCCGTAGTCGTAGGGCAGGTCGGGCAGGTTGTACACGGCCATCAGGTACGTCCTCTCATTGCTGCCTCAGTCTGGCTGTTGCCATTATCTTGCAACAAGGGCTCGGATGTCGTTAGCGGACGTGATTGATCACAGAAGCATCGGATCGGGTGGTGGCGCACCTGGGCACCGTGCGGGTCCACGAACGAGTCCGGGCGAACGCGCTGCGGATCGACCTGACGACGGTGCACCTCGCCCGCACCCATACCCAGCGGGGCCGACCTCAGCGCCCGTCTTCTGTCCTGGGAGTGCACCAATCACGGTCGCCGGGTGACTAGCGTCAGCCGGCGCCCGTGAGGCGCGCATTCCGGTAGAGCGCGATGCCGTGGCCGGTCCCGCACCTCTGCCAGCCGACGGCGTCGTAGAAGCCCGTCGTACCGGGGATCGTCGGTACGGTGATCAGCCACGCCGGGCGGTCTTCGACCAGAGCGTCGAGCATCCGCCGGCCGAGACCACCTCGCCGGGCGATCGGATCGACGGCAAGTTCGAGGACCTCCATCCGACCACTCAACTCGGTCACCGCCACAGGCCCGAGGATCGAGCGGACCTGGCCTATAGGGCGGTCACAGTCCGAGCCCGGTTGATTGCCTACTGCAGATTGCACTGTCGTGCTTTTCCTGACAGCGAACTCGGAGCCCGTAGCGCAACCCACCTTCTGGGACAACGTCGCATGCATCATGTTCGGCTCGGCGAGTCTCCTTCTGTATCTGTGCTACTACTTCGGCTTCAGCATCAACGCCCAGTGCCTCGTCTTGACCAAGACCACCAGGAAGCCGCGTACGAAGGACGGAAAAATTCTCGTCAGCTGCCGGCAACACGGGCGACAGAAGGTGGTGGCGTGGGTTCGCCATCTAGGTGCGGCTAGCTGGCTCGATCCGTGGCTCCACCGGTTGCATATTGTGCTGCCGTCGTTCGCGCCCCTTCCGCTGTACCCAGCGCAGGCAACTGCTCCCAGCGTCGCGCCGCCAGTAACATCCGAGACGCCTGGCAAGCGCATGACGCTCGAAGCCCGGATCGCGTTGTGCGCGTTGACCCTCGGCGTCCTCCAAACGATCACAGCCCTGCTCGCCCTCGCCGTTGACGTCGCCGCTGGCACGTAGGACCGGCTAGACCCTGAGAACCTTCCCGGTGTCAAAGGGGTTAGCCGAGCAAAACGGGTCGCCTGCCAGTCCTGCCGTCCGCGGGCTCACTCCAGGCGCCACTCGGCCCGCTACCGCCCAGAGCATGGGCGAGCGTCGCCACGAGCGCCTCGCCCCACGTTGGTGCGCTCCCTAGGCTACGTATGCAATGCTGCTGACAGCGAATCAATGACGCATCGAAAGGGGGCAGAAATGGATGATGTCCGCTTTACGGAAGGAATTCTCAATCTGGCCCAAGCCGGGCGTCATCTCCGGGTCCCGCAACAGACTTTCCACCGCTGGGCGCGCGGCTACCAGCGCGGCGGTCCGCTGCTGCACGTCGCCGATGGCCATCCGGACGTCCTGCCGGTCACGTTCATCGCCCTAGCCGAGGCACACGTGCTGGAGGCGCTGCGGAACGCTGGCGTGCGTCCGCAGAAGATCCGCCCAGCTCTGACGGAGCTCCAGCGGCAGTTTGGCCGTGAGTACGTCCTCATCGCACCCGAGCTGGCTACTGACGGCATCGACGTGCTCTGGGACTTCAACACAACCCGCCCCGGCGAGGGCCTTATCGTCGGTGGCACCAACCAACATGTGATCAAGGAAATCGTGGCCGATCACATGGAGTACATCGCCTTCGACAGCGACGGAATCCCCGAGCAGCTGACGCTGTCCAACTGGCAGCCAGCCAAGGTGATCGTCAACATGCGGCGCTCGTTCGGGCAGCCGATCTTTGCCGCCACGGGAACCCGGGTGGCGGACGTCGCCGGCATGATGAAGGCGGGTGAGAGCGCTGAAACAGTCGCGGACGAGTTCGGAATCGACATCCACGACGCCCGAGCCGCCGCACGCGTCCTCCTGGGCCGCGCCGCCTGAGTTCTACATCGACGAGAACATGCACGGCCGGTCGCTGCGCCGATGCATCACCGACCTCGGCTACCAGGTCCACAGCCCCGCGTCCGTCTTCACCCGAGAGCGCCTGGAGCAGGGCGTCAGGGACGAGGACTGGCTGCCGGTGATCGGCGAGAAGGGCTGGGTCGTGTTCGGCCGCGACCAGTACATCCTCAAGCGGGACCTGGAGCTGCAAGCCTTCCTCAAAGCCAAAGTGCACATGTTCCTTTTTCCCGGCGACGCCGCCCGCGACCACATCATCGAACTGGTGCGGCTGAACCTAGCCCGGATCTGCGCGCTGGCGTCAGCCCGCCAGCCAAACGTCTACTGGCTCCGGCGAGACAGCGTGACGAACTACGAAGAGCGCCTCGCCGAGATCCGCCGCCGCCGGTAAAATCCCCCCGTCAATCAGGGCAGCGCCCAGGGCCTGAGCGTGTTCCTGTCGACCCAGCCTTGAGCCACGCTGCCCCTTGGTGAACGCCGGAGCGGCAGCGCCGGCGCTCGATCCGATGGGTGTCGCGCGCGTGCCCGGATCAATCCGCACACCCACCACCACGGGGTCTACCCCCAGCGTCTGAGCTGGGGGTAGACCGAGGCACTACCGCGGGCAGGTGAATCAGTGGCGATCAGAAGGCTGGCGGCGGCGCCACGGCGACTTCGTCGAGCGCTGGGCTTGCATCCGGTACCCAAGTACAGGCTTACCGTCATAGAAATGAGCAGCGATGACCAGGCATGGGTGCCCGAGGAGTGCACCCTACCGAGCATTCAACGGCCGCTACGGCTGGCCGAGTTCGACGACATGTTCACCACCGCCCTGCTAACACAGCAGCGACAGTCCCCCACCCACCTGCGGTGGCGCCTCGACCCCGCCGCCGAAATGACCGCCCGCGATCTGACCGGCCGGGAAATTGCCTGCTGCTCGTACTTCACCTTCACCATCACCATCGACGCCGGCACTCTGCGCCTCGACGTGCAGGTGCCGCCTGGGCACGTCGACGTCCTCGACGCCCTCGCGCAACGTGCCGCCGCCGGAATGGCGGCGTGAGCGGGCTCCGCAGCAGCCAGGTCGCCGCCGCGGCGGGGGTGAACCCGCAGACGCTGCGCTATTACGAGCGCCGAGGCCTACTGGCCGAACCAGAGCGCACCCTGGGCGGACACCGCCTCTACCCCGCCGAAGCGGTCATCGTGCTGAGAGTGATCAAGGCGGCGCAGGGGCTCGGGTTCACCCTCGACGAGGTGGCCGACCTGCTCGACGCGGGCCAACACCGCCACGGCCCTGACTCCGGCCTACGGGTCCGCGCTCACGCCAAGCTCGCCGAGGTCGAGGCGAAAATCGCCGACCTGCACGTCATCGCCGACACCCTCCGCGCCGCGGTGGACGCCGGCTGCGACGACCTCGTCGAATGCGCCGGGCAACCGTGCTGCCCCATCCCGTTCGCCATCGCCGTCAGAGGAGTCCCCAATGCCGAAGACCGTTGACCAGAATGCTGGCCGAACCCGCTGCGGGCTCCCCTTCGGCCTGACCGGCTTGGCTGTGTTGGCCTGCGCGGCGTGCTGCGCCATCCCGTTGCTGCTCACCGCCGGGATCCTGTCCGACGCCGGCTGGGCCGCCGCCGACTCGTGGATGCCCGGCATCGCCGTGACTCTCGCCGCCCTCGCCGGCGGTGCCTGGTGGTGGGTGATGCGCCGCTCCCACCGCGGCGGCTGCGTTGGCGGGAGCGGCTGCGGCTGCTCAACCGGGTCGCCGGCATGATCGCGGGCCACCGCCAGGCGTCTACGGTGCACCGATGACCGTCGTCTGCTCCATCCTGCTATTCATCGTCGCCGCCCTGTCCAAGATCGGCGGGGCGTGGCTCATCCGGCAGGGCTGGCGGGAACACCGCGGGCTGTGGTGGATCGCGGCCGGAATCATCGCCCTCGGCGCGTACGGATTCGTCGCCACCTTCCAGCCCGACCCGAACTTCGGGCGCATCCTCGCCGCCTACGGCGGCGTGTTCGTCGCCTGGGGCGTGATCGTCGACAAGTTCCGACCCGACCGGTGGGACGTCATCGGCTCCGGCATCTGCCTGATCGGCGTCGCCCTGATCATGTACGTCCCGATCCGCGAGCGACTCCTGACCAGGGCAAATGCCCACCCCGCAATCGTTCAGCAGGCGACCACAGCGACGCGCCCGTGCGACCCATTCCTGGGCCTCAGAAGAGAGAAGCCGCAGGTCATCAGCCTGCGGCATAGATAAGAACACGGTTTAGGAAACCGATGCTCTATCCCCTGAGCTACGAGGGCGCGAGGGCCTAGTCTAGCGACCTGGGGGTTCACCTGGGGTGGCAGGGAGTGGCCCACGTTCACCCACGTCACCCGGACCGCCGTTGTCGCAGCCCAGGACCACACACCGAGCACACAAACCCCCGTTTGCGACTGGCGGTCGGCCATGGTGACCCACGTTGGCACCGGTTCACCCCGGTTGGCATCCGCTGGAGAGCACACACCGCGCACATCATCGAAGATCACGGAGGGCTAGCCGCTTCCCCGGCTGGGCACCGCCTTACACGGGGGATTCCGGAAGGGTCGCGATCAGCCGCGCGGCGGCCCGGGTCGTCGATGTCGCGAGTCAGGTCCGCCGGGTCGAGGAAGACGACATCGACGTCGCCCACGGACGACGGGTCGAAGCCGCGTCGTCCGCGAGCGGGTCACCCGCGCTCGGCTGGTTCATTGGGTGATGGGGTCGTCTATGCCGTAGTGGCTCCACCAGGTAGGCCGGTGTCTGCGGAGTGTGCCCCCGACGCGGGTCAGCAGGAGCCAGTTGCCGTTCTGGACCAGCGCCGCGTCCTCCTGCCGGACGGCCAACACACGGGCCACGGCCCTCATCATGTTCGGGATCCCCTTGTCGAGCAGGTCGTCTGCCCGCATGGAGAAGTCGATGTCGACGTACGTCTCCGGCTCCCATTCCCAGCGGGCACCGTCGTCGCACTCGGCATCGAAATAGCCCTGGCTGCCTGAGGAGACGGTCAGCGCGTACCCGCGGGTGTCGTAGAGGCGGGCACCGAGCAGCCGTGGGTTGGTGCCACTCGGCCTCGGCTTCTCGGCGGGTTCGGCTGCCACGAGATCAGCCACGTGGTCCAGGGACAGATTACCCGCCAGGGTCAACCTGAACTCGACAGCTATCTCCGCGCCTCTCCTCAGTCTCGACGGACGATCTGCACGATCGCGCCAGCCCGCAACATGACCAGGCCATTCACCATCCTCGACCGTACGTATTCAGCTTGAGGGAGCGGCGGGCATCCACGGGCCGGTGGTGAACAGCTGTTTGAGTACGTCGAGTGCGTCCAGGCCCTGTTTCGCGGCGGTGGACAGGTAGGACCGGACGGCGGCGAAGTCGGATAGTCCTTGCAGGTTGCGCCAGGTGCCGGAGATCTTCTCTTGGAGCTTGACCGGGCGAAGATCACGTTCGGCCTGGTTGTTCGTGAACGGCACGGCCAGGTCGACGACGAACTGCAGGATCATGGCGCGGCGGGTGTGGAAGCGTTCGGCCAACTTCCCGGCCCGGGACAGTTCCCCGTGGCGGTTGGGCGGGTTCTGCTGCCGGCCGTAGGCGACCGCGCCGGCGTAGCAGGCCCGGATATGGCTGATCTCGGCGTCGGTCAACGTGTCCTGGCCGGCGTCGATTGCCTACTCGGTCGACTTGGCCATGAGCAGCGTGTCGGCCATCACCTCCGCCCCACTGCTGGCCGGCGGGGTCGGCCTCGTGCACGGCGCGTAGGTCACGGATCAGATGCGCGCCGCACCAGGCGTGCTCGGCGTCAGTGAGGTGTTGGTAGGCGGCATGGCCGTCACGCACGATGGTGCCGTCGAAGTCGGGCACTACCCCACCGGCGTCGATGTCGGCCTTGCTGCGGCCCCCGACGTGAAACGACGTCAGCATCGGGGTGCAGGCGACGTGCACGTACTTGAACCCACCATCGAGGCGGGCCGGGGTTTCATCGACGTGCAGCACCTTCTCCGCGTGCAGCAACGCCGCGACATGCGAGGTGAACGGCCCCAACCGGCGGGCCGCCTCAGCCACCACCGCGTGGACGAACCCGGTCGACACCGACACGCCGCACAGATCAGCCAGCAGCTTGGCCACCCGCGCGAACGGCAGGAACTGCGCCCCACGCCCATACACCGCCGCGGCCTTGACCCCCGGCCCGTACTGCGCACGGCCGGTCACCCCCCGCCGGGGCCTCACCGTCGCCGACCTGACCACACCCGCACACCAGCGCCACCACCTGATGCTCAGCGACCACCAGCATCGGCTCGGGCAACTCGAAGACCTGCCGGCGCTGACGCCCGAACTCCGCCGCGTCACCAAGGTCCGCACCACACGCCGGATTCACACACCGATCCGGCCGGTGCACCAGCGTGTGATCCGGATCCGCGACCAGCTCCAGCGTCGACCCCGACGAACCCGGCTGCTTACCCCGACGCTGCCCAGACCCCCACCCATCGGCTACGGCCTCGGCCTACCCAACCCATCCGGCGACGGAGGCTTCGACGAGTTCGTTGAGTTCAACCCCAACCGACGCGTCAACTCGGCGTTCTCCACCCGCAGCCACTCGTTGTCCTCACGCCGCCGCTCCACCTCAACCCGCAGCTCAGCAAGCATCCCCACCAGGTCCTCATACGAGGGAAGCTGCGACGCGGCCGGCACACCAAGATCATGCCAGCCCAGCCCAGCCACAGTGGACAGCAGGTCCGAATCAGCGATTCACCTCAGGCTGAACACGTGCGAGCGACGGTCTCGATCCGCTGACCCGTTGGCTCCACAACCAGCCGCACAATCCGCAACCACCTACCCATAGGCAGCCCGGCCTACGGTTTGCGTTCTACGGCCGGATGTCGACCGTCGAGCACCAGGACCGGGTGACCTCCCGGCACTGGCAACGGGACTGCGCCGCCGAGCTCATCGCCGGTCACGGGGCGATCGTTGCCGAATACTTCGATGTCGCTGCTCTCGCCGCCGCGGTTGGCGGCAGCGTCCGCAGGCCGCTGCGCTGCTGGCCGCGCTCGACGATCCGGATCGCGGGTTCGACGCGATCGTGGTCGGGAAGTACGAGCGGGCGTTTTCCGCCAATCAGCTGCAGATCACCGGGCGCCCGCGTTCTTAACCGACGCGAGCGCCCGGCGACCCTCCCACCAGAATCATTTCATTATGGATAAATTGCGCGAAGGAATAACTTCGGAGGATTCGACTTCAAAATGTATAGATCAACTTGCATTTCTGGGCGAGCGTTCGTTTTCGGCAGAACCGTGGTTGCACCCACCACCTCACTCCGCGCTACCTCCCCCCTCGCTGAACCCACCCACCAAGGCAGCACTTCATGCGGCAGCAGTTCACCCGGATCTAGATTCACGTTCGGCAAAATTTGGTCCAAGCAAGACCCATCCAGGTCAGCCTCATAAACGAGGCTTCTATCCATTTCGTCCGGACTGTCCCAAAAGCTGGCCGCTCGTTGAGCACACGCTGGAAGCGAGAGGTCGTAGTCGGCCAAAACTTCTGTGATTGTCTCACCGGTCCGGCCACCTCCATGCGACTCGCATCCAGTACAGGCGGAAAGTATCAATGCATTTATGATAGCCGCCACAAGCCACGCGTGTCGCGCCATATCAACCCGTCCAACCGTAGGTCCTCGACCCAGTAAGAAAATACTCCCGAGCGTATCCGTACTTCGGGAGAACTCTCATTGGCTCCAAGCTAATTTCATGGCCCCTAATATTTGGCTTCTTATTCTTGTCAAAATTCCAGTCTTTCCCAACCTCCAGCGAATATGACCCGCTGTACGAGTATTGTCCGCCGGAGCCGCGGGTAAGAACTGCATTTCCACTGAGACGCATTCGAGCGCGGCCGATACCCCAGGCGAAGTCCTGCTTCACTGGCGCATCCTCACTCGTAGCGAGCGTTTCGCGCCATTGCGTGTCAAACTGGACCGAGCACACCTCTACCCCACCACACGCTTGTTTCGATGCGGCCAGGATATCACCCTTGGCTTGATCGACGTCTGCGACAAAGTTATCTTCCGAGAAGAGCATCGCCGGATCGATTTCATAGTCGCCCCCTGCAGCGCTGAGATAGTAGCCCCACATCGCGCAAGCTGTCCTCAAACCACGTAGGCAGAGATAGTCAGCAATAGCTTCCGTCTCGATAAGGCTACTCACGCCCGTCAGTGAAATTGGTGCTCGCTCATACCAGGCCGCCGAATTGAAAGCGGGACTGTCGCTCCCGGCGTGAGGGGTGGTGAATCCTTTGAGTTTGACAGTCACACTCTTGCTCGAGCCTGCCCCCGCCTTGGTAGACGACTTGCCGTTCTCATTTCCCCAATTCACGTTGTCGGTGCTGCCACAACCGGAAGGGCACCCATTTTCGACGCTGTAGCCGTAACAGTCAAACTCCCGGCAGTCAGCCGGAATCTGACCACTCGGATCACTAGAGGTGACGGGAGTGTTGTTGGCATAGGAATAACCATTCCATTGTTGCGGCCGGCCCACATCTTGCAGCGAGTCCACAGAGACAAAGCGGCCGAGGGTGGGGTCGTAGGAGCGGGCACCAACGGTGGTGAGTCCGGTTGGGCTCATTGGCTTGTTGAGGAAGCCGTGGTTGTCGGGTGCGGTGACGGCGGCACCTCGGGGAGCGCCGTATGGGGTGTATTGCCGCCAAGTCGGGTTTTGAGCCGTGTAGTCGAGGTAGAGGCTCGGTGTGCCCTGGTGGTCGGTGATGGCGAAGGTGTAGGCGGTGCCGGTGCCGGTGCGGATGCAGCTGCCGCCGCCGGGGAGTGCGTAGTAGCGGCTGCCGCTGATGGCTGCGGTGGAGGTGTTGAGGGTGAGTTGCTGTCCGGGGAGGTAGAGGGTGTTGTTGCCGGGTTCCTTCTGTAGGAGCAGGTTGCCGTCGGCGTCGTAGATGAAGGTGTTCGTGCCGCTGGTGCCGCCGGTGACTTCGGTGAGTTTGCCGGCGTCGTCCCAGGTGAGGTTTTGGTTTCCTTGGGCGGCGTTGCGTCCGGTGGTGTTGCCGGCGTTGTCGTAGGCGTATGACGTGGTGCCGGTCGAGCCGCCGGTCGTGGTGGTGGAGGTCAGGGTGTGGGGCTTGTTCTGACCATTGCCGTTATAGGCGTAGGTGGTCTTGGTGTCGGTGCCGCCGGTGAGGTTGTGCTCGGTTTGCTGGGTGCGGTTGCCGATGAGGTCGATCTGCCAGCTGGTCCAGTAGGCGCTGCCGGCGCCGATGGTGTTGCCCACCATGGACTTGTTCGCGTCGGTCGGGGTAGTGGCGCAGGCGTCGGTGGCGGTCCAGGCTTCGGTGAGTCGGGCGAGGCCGTCGTATCCGTAGCACTGGGTTTCAGCCGGGGTGACGGCGCCGTATCGCTTGCTGATTTTTTGGGTGATGTTGCCGGCGGGGTCGTACTCGTATTCCTGCGTGTCCACGGTTGCTGGTGTTGCGGTGGATCGGGTGATGGTTTGGTTCTTCAGTCGGCTGTTGTGGGTGTCGTAAATGTTGGTGACGTTGGCGAAGCTGGTGGAGGATCCGATTTGTTGCTGGGTCACCCGGCCCCAGGCGTCGTAGCTGACGTTTTGGGTGTATCCGGCGAGGCCGCCGATTCTGTTGGGGAGGTCGAACGCGCCGGTGGTGCCGTGCACCACGGTTTCGTAGGGGAGGCTGCCCTTCGATGGGTAGGTGTCGGTCAGGGGTAGGCCCAGTACGGAGGTGTAGGTGTGTCCGAAGACGTACGATCCGGCGAGTGCGCCTTCGCTGGCGGGGATGGTGATGGTGACGCCGAGGCTGTTGCCGAAGACGTCGAATCCCTTGTGTTGGGTGGTGTAGGCCTGGCCGTCGCGGTAGGCGATGGTGGTGGTCAACTGGCCGATCGGGTTGGTGACGCCGGAGACGGTGTTGCTGTTGTCGTAGAGCCACGTGTTGCGTTGGTTCGCCGCCGACTGGTTCTCGACGGAGGCGGCGTACTCCCCAGTCTTACGGTTCAGCGCGTCGTAGGTGTAGGACAGCGTCTTGCCTCGCCCGTCGGTGGACTGGGTGAGGTTGCCGTTGGCGTCGTAGCGCATGGTGCTGTCGCCCGCGTCGGGGTCGGACTTGGCGACGACCTGTCCGAGCAGGTTGTAGGTGGAGGTCCAGACGTTGCTCGTGGCGCCGGGGGTGGCTTGGCTTCCCGCGTCGGTGAGGGTGGCTTGGTTGCCGTGGCTGTCGTAGCCGTACTTGCTCACGGCGGCCGTGCCGCCGGTCACGGTGAAGGCGCCGCTGAAGGTGTCCGCTGGCGTGGTCAGCGTGGGCGTGCTGCTGTATTCGTGCAGTTCGCTCTTGCGGCCCAGAGGGTCAGTCACCGTGGCGGTCACGACGCCGCCCTGGGGTGGGATCACGGTGGTGCGGTCACCGCCGTGGGCGGTGGTGGTCGTCGAGACGGTCACACCGTTCTTCGCGGCGACGACGATGACCGGCCGGCCGAGCCCGTCGTAGGTGGTGAAGGTCTGGTTCGGTACCTGCTTGCCCAGGTCCCTGGCTGACACCGGGGTGGTGACCTGTGGCAGGTTGGCGTCGTCCCACCAGCCGTTGTTCGAGGCGCGGACCCAGCCGTGGGTGTCGTAGAACGTGTCGGTGACCATTCGTCCGCCTTGCGCGGTCGGGGTCATCGTTTGGGTTTGGCGGCTGCGCAGCAGGGCGTCGTAGATCGTGACCGAGCGCGTGTACTGCTCGGAGTTGTTCATCGTCTGGCTGAGCACGGCGGTCACACCGGTCTTGGACACGGTGTAGCTGAACTTGTGGTTGGCCGTTTTGCTGGTGGGCCGGGAGTTCAGCCACACCGCGGTGTTTCGGCCTACCGCGTCGTACTGCTGTCGGGTCGTGACCTGGTTGGCGTCCGTACTGGTCAGCACGCTTCCCCGGCGTGGGTTGACGGTGGTGGACACCGACTGGTTCAACGCGTTCGTCGTCGACGTGCCGACGACGAGATTCGCCGCGTTCATGGTGAAGCCGCTCGCGGTCTTGTTGCCCCTGCCGTCGTAGCTGTCGGCGACTCGACCGAAGGAGTCGTAGGTCGACCTGCTGGCGGTCTGCCACTGGTAGGTGCTGGAGGTCCAGTCCGCCGCGATTTGGGTCATGGTGGGGTTGCCCGCGGTGGGCGCGGTGGGCTGGGGGAAAGTGGTGGAGAAGGTGGTGTCGTCGTAGAAGGTACGTTGCGCCTTCACCACCTGGGCCGGTCGGTTGACCGTTGTCGGGGCGGACAGGGTGTTGACGCTTCCGGGCTCACTGGCCGGGCTGCCCTGCTGGAAACCCGCGCAGGCGACGGCGACGGTTTCGGTTTCGGCGACCAAGCCGACCAGGTTCTTACCGGTGTTGACCGGCGCGTAGGTGTAGGTGCTGCACTGGTCGTAGGCCGCATTCGCGGGCACGGTGTAGGTGTAGGTGTGCTTCAGCTCGCCGAGAGTCGCACTGGTGATGTTCGCGTCGTAGCTGCTATCGGTGGCGGTGTACCGCCAGGTTGTCGACGTCCCGCTGGTGATCGCCTGCCGGCTGTAGGTCTTGACCGGCTGTACCCACTGGGCGCTCAAGGCTGGCAGGCCCGTCCGGCTGCGGGTGGCGGTCGCCCCGGACACCCAGTACGAGGTGATCGTCGACGAGTCGACCCGCCCGTTCTCGCCGAGGTACTGGGTTGACTCGAGTTCCTTACCGGCGAGTTCGTCGATGTCTTCGTGGGTGCCGCCGGCGGAGTCGGTGAGGGTGACCGTCGTGGTGGTGTTGTTCTTGGACATGCCGCGGTAGTAGGCGGTGTCGGATTGGGTGCGTCGGTCGTTGACGCCGTCGCCGGTGAACGTCCGCACCTTGGCGTAGCCGCGGAACTGACCGTAGGTGCGGTACTTGGCCTTGACGACCTCGTTCTCGTCATAGTGCCAGGCCGCGCCGCCCAGATACTGGTAGCTCGTCGACAGGCCGGTCGAGCCGCCGGTCGGGTCGGTGGAGGTCACCCGGGTGACGGCGTACTTGTGGAACCAGTCCTTCTTTGGCTCGGTCACGCCATCCGGAGTCCAGTAAGCCGGGTAGCACGACCTCGTGTTGTTGGCCGGATCGGTCGTGACCGGGGCCGCGCAGGGCACGGGAAGCTCGTAGCTGGGATTGATGACCGAGCCAGTCTCCGTGGTGATGGTGGCGATACGTCGCCGGTAGAACGCCGACAGCCCACCGGCGACGTCGACTCTGTTGGCCAGCTTGATGTCTGTGAAGGACACCGATGGCAAGGTGATCGCATCGGCCGACCCGCCGGCGCTGAGGTCGTGCCCGGTACGGGTGATCGAGGTCAGCCACAGCGTCGGGGAGGTGGCATCGCCCGTGGCGGGCATGGTTTGGGTCAGCGCGTAGGAGTCGACCTTCTCGTACTTGGCGCTCGCCGTGTCGTACTGCTGCGTCTCGATGGACGTCAGGCGAACGGTGGAGAAGAACGACGGGCTCCAGTCGTCGCAGTCGGCCCCGGAGTCACAGACCAGGTCGTACGGTACGTCCGGCCAGTTTGCCTTCGTGGAGGCGTTCAACGGCTTACACGTTCCGGACACGCACCGGGCGTCGGAGTTGAACACGACCCGGTTCGGCACGGTGCCGTAGGCGCCGCCCGCGGTGAAGCCGTAGTCGATGCGCGCGAGGTGGCTGTCGCGGATGTACGACACGTCGCTGGCACCCATGTTGCGGCCGTAGAAGTTGGTGTCCTGGTCGTAGTAGTAGGCCATCGCGTTGCCGTGCACGTCGGTGACGTAGTCGAGATTCCACCGATAGGCCATCGTGCACACCGACGCGGCAAAGCCTGATGACTGGTAGCAGGGATCACCGGAATGTGGGGAGTACACGGGCGTGTGATCGACGGAGTTCGTCGCGGTCTTGCCGGAAGTCCAGCCCGGCAACCGGTTGCGCCCGAACTCGTACACGGTGCCGTCGCGCAGCGTCACCCGCCAGTAGTCGGTGTTGTAGGTGCCGGACCCGTTGCCGGAGTTCTCGACGTGGGTGACGACCTCACCGTTGTCCGACTCAGGCTTCCACACCTTTTTGGTCGCATCCCACACCAACGCCGTCGACGACCCGTTCAACGACAGGGTGAGGATCGGCCCGTCGTAGCAGCGGTCGGATGTCTTCACCGGTGACGCCGACCCGCCTGGGTCATCCATGCACGAGGCGAACGTCTGCTCGACGTACGAGTGTGGGGTCGACCAGCCGTCACCCACCCACGAGGACTGCGCGTTGGTGGAGGCCGTCTGCCCGTCCACGCTGGCCGAGTCGTACGACAGCGCCACCGTCGGCGTCAGGTCCGACGCTGCCGGAGGGACCGTGATCGGATACGAGTAGGTGAAGGACCCGGTGTTCCCGCCGCCGCTCCACGACCCGGACGGCTTCAGGTCCGTCGCGGCGTAGGTGCCCCCGTCGCCGCCGTTGTCGGCCGCGCTCGCCACCACCGCCAGCACCGTGGAACCGCTGGCCTTCTGGACGTCGGTAGCCGCGACCGGGATTTCCGCAGACACCGTTCGCGCGGCGATGTCGTTGCGCGACCGCAGCGCAGTCGCGGTTCGACACTGCGGCACCGTCGGTGTCGTCAACGCGCAGGCGGGTAGCCGCACCAGCGTCAACCGTGAGCCGTAGTTGCCGCCGAAGACCTCCGCGAACGCGCCGTAGTCCACGCCGACACGAACCGGGCCAGAACCAGAAACCCCCGCCGGGCGCACCGACAGCAGCACGCCATCGACCCCGGCGGCCTTGGCCGCGGTCGGCTCGGCGACCTGCACGTCCACGCTCGACGGAGCCGCGTACCGACCGGCGACCGCCACGGGCTGCGCCCAGACGGGCGTGCCCGCCGCACGCGCTTTCACCGGAGCCGCCGACCGATCAGTCGGCGGCGTCAACGCCAGCCGCGCGGAAGACGCCTTCGGCCACGAGGTCCGCGTCGGCGTGTAGGAGTGCTTCGCCCCGTCCGGTGGCTTCACGAACCTCGTCGGTAGCGGCTTGACCCCCTTGACGGACGGTCCGGGCGACGTCGCCGGAGGCTTCGCCGGCTGGTCGTCTCGCGGTTTGGCCGCCGCCGGTGAACCCGACAGCAGACCCGCAATCAACGATGCGCCCACCACCATCGCGACCAGTCGTCTGCGCCGAGTCAGCAGACGCGTACCCCCGTGCCCGACCATCAGAACCCACCCCTGCGACATAGAAGAAAGGCCACGCAGAGTGGCTGTTCGCACACGCTCGCGGCGCGGAACAATCTTTCACGTCCCACGACCCAGATGGTCACGGGCAGGTAACGATTGATCATGCTTGGGGGAGCAAAGCGCTCCAGTGACTTCGAAAAGGACAGCCCGCGTGAGGCGGCCGTTCCTCGAAGACGGGACGCGGTGCTTCACTGTGGCCGCATCGGACGCGGACCTCGCGCTCCGGACAACAGCCATGGGGGAGGCACCTCTTCATGCCCGGGAAACGGCATACCTACGGGGCGAGAAGCCACAGGACGGTCACCGCCGCAGGCGTGGCCGCCAGCGTTCTCGCCGCCAGCACCATCATGACCTTGACCGCCACACCCGTAGCCGCCTCGGCCTCCACCTCGGCGAAACCTGCGGCTCCGACGAGCGCGTCACTCGGCGTCGACCAGGCCATGGCGCAGGCCAAAAACTCCGGCAAGCCGGTCGAGGCCACCGCCGCGGGCTCACCCACCACGACGGTCACCGCCAACCCCGACGGCGTGGTCGAGTTGACCCAGAGCGCCGTGCCAACCCGCAAACGCGTCGATGGCCAGTGGAAGAACCTCGACCCAACGCTGGTTCGGCACCCCGACGGCAGCATCACCGCGGCCGTCACGACAACACCGGTCCGCGTGTCTGCCGGCGGAGCCGGACCCTTCGCCGAGATGACCAGCGGCGACCGACACTTCGCCATGGCCGTCGCTCCGGCGCTGCCGGCACCGATCCTTTCCGGCCCGACCGCGACGTACACCGAGGTGTTTCCCGGCGTGGACCTCGTCATTCGGGTTACTGGCGAGGGCTCCTTCTCCCACGTCTTCGTCGTCAAGAACTCCGCCGCGGCGGCCAACCCCCAGCTCGCCAGCATCGAGCTGACCACCACCACCACGGGCGTCACCCTCACCTCGGACGAGGTCGGAAATATCACCGGCCGGGACCGGGCGAACCAGCCCGTCCTCACCGCGCCGGCGCCAGCCATGTGGGACTCCACCGGCACCGCCCCGGCCGCTCGTGCACCCGTCTCCACCGTTGTCGCCCCGGGTCCGGGTGCCCAGACCGCCGCGGTAGACGTGACGGTCACGCCCGGGAAGTTGAACCTGACGCCGAACAACAAATTGCTGGCCGACCCGAAGACGGTCTACCCGGTCTACATCGACCCAACATTCAATTGGACGCCAGTTGGGCAGAGCATGTCCGGCTGGGCGACGATTTCCTATCAGCACCAGTCGATCAATTACTGGAAGAACACTCCCGACCCTGATGGGCATATGCAGGTCGGCAACACCGGCAGCCAACGCCGCAACACGCTGATCAACTTCCCCGTGCCCTACGGGACGTTGAAGGGTGCGGAAATCCTCGACGCACAATTTAAGATCACTAATACGTGGTCGTGGAGTTGCACCGCCAAGACCGTCAACATCTACGGCCCCAGCACGACATTGGCCCAGTCCAACGCCACCTGGGGTTACTGGGAAGGCGTCAGCAAGGGCAACGCCATCGCCTCGAAGAGCTTTGCCTACGGCTACAGCGGCTGCCCCGCCGACGGTGTCTCCTTCGACATCAGCGGCCAAATCAGAACCGACGTCGCCAACCAAAAGGCGGTCCGCACATTGTGGATGGTGGCTGAAAACGAAGCCACCGACATCGAGAGCTGGAAAAAGTTCCTCGCGACCAGCCCTACCCTCACCATCCGCTACAACCACACGCCCAACACCCCGACCGGAATGAAGACTGCTCCCACCACGGCATGCGCGGCTGCCACCCCCACGGTCGTCGGTGATACCGAAGTCACGCTCTACGCCCCGGTGTCCGACCCCAACGGTGGCACGCTCGGCGTGAGCTTCAAGCTGTGGAAAGACAGCGACCCCGCCCAGAAGGCCATTGTCACCAGCGACCCGAACCTGCTCACCTACCCGTCGGGCAGCACTGCGGTCCGCATCGCTCCTCTGGACAAACTCAGGGAGAATTCACAGGACGCCGCCGGCAAGCCAGTGGTCACGACCTTCGCCTGGGCAGTGCAGGTCACCGACTTCCACAAGCCCAGCGCCTGGTCGGTGACATGCCGGTTCACCTTCGACGCCACACGTGCGGCACCGCCGACGGTGATCCCGCCGGAAACGAGCAAAGTAGGCGAGGCCGCCACATTCCAAGTCAAGGCTCCCCTGAACGGCCCCAAACCAACCAGCTACGCCTACCAGCTCAACGAGATGCCCCCACTCACCAGGCAAGCCGACGCCAACGGCGACGCCACCATCACCATCACCCCGACCCGCTTCACCAACACCCTGAGCGTCACCAGCGTCACCGCGAACGGAGCGAACTTCGGCGACACCACACCCTGGATATTCAACTCTGTGCGGCCGACCATGCGCGCGGTTGACGCAGACCTCACCGGCGACGGCAGACCAGACCTCGTCACCGTCGGCTCCGTCAACAACCTCAAGCCAGGTATCTGGCTCGCCGAGAACAACGGCACCACCGGTGTCAATCCGCGGATCACCAACATCGGCGCCCGCGGCAACGGCTTCAGCGACACCAACTCGCCCGCAGAGTTCGACGGAGCACAAGTAATCACCGGACGTTTCACCGGAACCGGCCTTCAAGACGTCCTGGCCTACTACCCCACCAACGGCACCGGCAGCGTCACCGCCGGCAACGGCGACGGATCCGCACCGACACCGGTCCTGAGCGTCAGCCAGTTCAACCTCCTGACCGACCAGCTAGCGGACGAATATGGGCAGCTGCCGATCCAACTCGCCAACGCGGGAGACAGCCGCCGAGGTGCCTTCGAGTTTCCCGACCTGATCGGCACCAGCGGCGACCCGTCCACCGGGTATCGACTGACCTACTACCCGAGCCTCGGCGAGATTTCCGCGAGCTTTATGTCGCGTTCGACCGGAGCCCTCACGCCCGCGGGTGACACCGCGTGGAACAACTGGACGCTGGCCACCACACAAATGAGCACCGGCACCGCGATGTTCCTGTGGAACAAGACGACCGGCGCACTACACCTGTGGTCCGACCTCACCTTCAGCGAGGAAACCGGACAGCTGACGTACACGCCGCGAATCCTCGCCAACTCCGGCTGGAACACCGGCGCCTCACTCGTGCTGCGCAGCGCCGATTTCGACCTCAACGGCACCCCCGACCTCGCGACCATCGGCGCGGGCGCGACAACGACGATGTGGTTGGTGAGCAACCTGCAAGCCAGCAGCGCCACCATCACCGCGCAGCCGCCACAGACCCTCATCACCTCGCAACACACCTGGCAACTCGACGATAACAAGGACGCCCAGGTCACCACCGCCGAAGACGTGTCGGGCGGCAAGGCACTGAGCCTCGAGGACCCCGACCAGGCCGAGGTATCGATCGACGCCAGATGGCGCAGCGACGAACTCTTCAGCCCCGCCCTGTTCCTCAACGTCGACGCCACCGGAACCCAGGTCAAATCCGCAGGCAACAGCGCGCTCTACAACGCCGCACCGCTGATCGACACCACCAAATCGTTCAGCATCTCGGTATGGGCGAAACCGACCGGCGCCGGCGGCGTCATCGCCAGCGAGGACGGCGCCAACGCCTCACGCTTCCTGCTCTGGAACAACGCCAGCGACAACACCTGGCGCTTCGGCCTGGGCAACACCGACAGCAGCTGGTCCTACACCCAAGTCGTGACCCCGGCCGGCACCGCACTCGGCGTCTGGACGCACCTCGTCGCCACCTACAACGCCGACACCCGAACCATCTCCCTCTACGTCAACAACCAACTCAAGGGCAGCGCCCAGTTCACCGCCACGCCGACCTGGCCCAGCACCGGCAAATTCGTCGTCGGCCGCTACAAGTATTTGGGCGCGCCCACCGCCTACTACGCCGGCATGCTCAGCAACCTTGAGGTGTGGAACCGGGCCCTCACGCCGCAGCAAGCGCAGGCAAGCGCCGCCGCGACCGGACCTTTCACCTCGTTCGGCGCGACGACCTGGACGCCGCCCGGCACCGGCACCCCGCAGACCGACGTCTACACCGCCGACACCAGCGGCAACCTGTGGAAATACCACCGACAAGACAATCAGCTCAGTACCGCTCCCAGCCTCGTGTCGACGGGATGGAACCAATTCACCAGCCTCGGCATCGCCGACATGGACCACGACGGATACCAAGACCTCGTCGTTCGCGATAACACCTCCTGCAACCTCCAGGTCTTCCTCGGCACCACGAACGACCTGAGCCCCACGCCCACATTCCTCGGCAGCGGCTGGTGCAGCTACCGCCCATTCGGGGTAGCCGACTGGAACAGAGACGGCTACCAGGACGTCATCGCTGCCGACTCCACCGGCCAAATGTGGAACTACCCCGGGGACCTCAAGGGCGGCAAGACGGCCCGGGTAGGGCTCGGCGGAGGCTGGACGACCGATTTCACCCCGTTCGGAATTGCCAACGTCGTCGGTGACACCACCCCGGACATCTACACCCGACTCGCGAGCATCAGCATCCTGCGCCTCTACGACGTCCCGGTGACAGGCGTGACGCAGGTAGGAGTCGGCTGGGGCGGCTACACCTCGTTCGGACTGACCGACTTCAACCACGACGGCAAACCGGACATCGTCGCCCGAGACAACTCCACCGGAATCCTCTGGATGTACCCCGGCGCCGCCAACGGCCTGCTGGGCACCCGCACACAAATCGCTAGCGGCTGGTGAACCCACCGGGCGTGGGCCGGGCACTGCGGTGACCGGCCCACCCCACGTTCAGCGCAACCAGCGAGAGGCAAGGGCAGCACTAGCACTCCGGCCGCACCTGGTGGAGTCGGTGTCCTCGCTGGTGTTGGGCTGTTTGCCGCGGTACTGGTGTCGTCGTCGCCATCGTGGCCGGGTCTGGCAGAATTTTATCGGGCAGGCCGAAGATGGCTTCCTGGGCCGCTCGGGCGAGGATGGCCTGGGTGATGGCGGGCAGTCCGAGCCTGTTCCAGTGGAAGATCACGTGCAAGGCGATTACTGCCCGCAGACCACGGGTGAGGGTGCCCCTTTCCCGTTGGCGGTGTAGAGCTGCGCCGGCGCGTGCGAATGCGGTGTGGCAGTCGCCGGGGGTGCGAGGTGCGCCGAGCAACAGGCTTCGAACGTCTCCGGTGAACCTCTCCCACCTTGGGGCATCGGTTGTGGGTGACTGGATGAGGTGTGCTGCGCGGTGCTCGACGACTTGGGACCAGACGTCGCCTTGCTCGTTGAGGTCCAGCCCTGCTGCGCGCATCAGGGCGGTGCACAAGATCAGCGAGTGTTCGCGCCGGGTGGTGGGGTGCTCGTGGAGGTAGGTGAGGAGGTGCCGGCTGTCGTGGTGGAACAGCGTATGGGCGGTGGTCATGGCGTCGTGGCCGCCGAAGGCGTGGGTTTCGGGTTCGTAGATGTCGCCGGTCCAGGTGGCCCCTTCGGTGAGTAGCCGGCGGGCCTGCTCTCCGCTGTCTGGGCTGTTTGTGGGGAGGTAGCGGATGCGCCAGGCGCCTTTGCGGATGAACCACCAGGAGGTGATCAGGCCGGCGGTCTCGGCGGCGGGAAGCACTCGGCTGAGGTGGGTGACCGCCTGTTGCTCTCGCTCTCGGGCGGTGTGGCCGGGCAAGGTGATGTTGACCTGGTGCCAGGGGGTGTGGTTCACGGTGGCTCTTTCGTCAGGTGAGGAGGAGACAGGCGTCCCAGGCGGTGGTGGCGGCGGTGACGAGGTCGGCTCCTGCCTTGCCGATGAGAAGCCCTTCAGGCTCGTTGGGGGTGGGGGCGGTCTGCCGGTGGAGATCTTCTACGGCCGCCAGGGGTATCGAGGTCAGGGCGTCGGAAGCGACCCGGCGGGCGGTGGCCACCAGTCCGGCGGTGCCGTGGCACAGGCTTCGGTCGGTGAGCCGTCGGAGTTGTTCGGGGTCGGTGACGCAGGTGGTGAAGGCGGCCTCGGCGAGGCGCTGCCGTGTGATGTCGTGCAGGGCTTGTGCGGCGAGTTGCTGGGCTCGGGCGATGCCGGGGGTGCCGTAGCACCAGGACGGCCGCAGTGGGGTTACTTGGGTCGGTGTTGCGCGGTGTAGGTCGGTGAGGGTGATGGTTTGCGGCCACCAGATCGTGCCGTCGGTGTGCTGCTGCCAGGCGTCCAGCCATCGGCTGATGCGGTTGATCGCCGTGGTGTGTCCGGCGACGGTGATGCCGTCGCGGAGGGTGAGGGCGAGCAGGGTCAGCGGACCCGTGATGCCGTGGGCCATACCGAGGTTCACGTGACCGCCGGGGGGCGGTGGCTGGCGGCGTTCGGGGCCGTTCCAGCACCACCAGCCGGGTAGCTCGCCTTGCGGTTCGGTGAGCCGGACGAGGTAGTCCAGGACCTGGCGGAGCAGTTCGTTATCGCCGAGCCTGCGCAGGACGACGCCGAGCCCGGTCAGCCCGCGGATGAGGTCGTACTCGGCGTAGTGCGGCTGCTCGTGGCGGTCGATGCGTCGGTGGGCAGTGTCGAGTCGTCGGCGTGTCACTGTGGCGGTGCCGTCGGCGGTGACCGCTCGTGCCGGGGCGAGCCCCGGATGGTCAGTGCCGGCGAGGACGAAGGCGAGCGCGGGAGCGCCGTAGAAGAGGCTGGCTCCGTCGCTGATACTCACGCCACCGGCGGTGGCATGGCGCAGTGCCTCGTACGCTGCCGGCCGGTTGCCGGTTTCCAGGTGCAGCAGGGCGATGCCGGCCGCGCCGTCGGCGAGGGACTGTCCCGTGGTCACGGCTTGAGCCTGGCGAGGCTCGTGCGGGCGATGGTGCGGGCCAGCCGCAGGCAGTGCCGTTCGGAGGCGGGGTCGACGCCGATCATGCGGGCGTGGTGCAGGTGCAGCAGGTCACCGAGCACCTCGTCGGGGTCGAGCCCGTCATCGGCGACCAAGGAGCGGTAGGCGACCAGCGCTGCGGCGAGCCGGTCGTCATGGACTGGGCGTCGGGCGTGTTCGAGCTGGGCGGGGTCGAGGCGGGGGCCGGTCCGGTGGGCGACGTGGGTGGCGAGCCAGCGCGGCCCGTCGCCGGTGAAGCTGTCAGCGATAGCGATCATCCCGGCGGCGGTGGCGGCCTGTCGGTCGCCGGTGAGCCGGTGCAGGGCGGCGCGGGAGTCGGCGGCGAACACCCGCTCGGCGGCGGCGAGGGTCGCTGCGGCGCCGTGGCGGGTTTCGGGGCGGTACGGGTGCAGGCTGTAGTCGTGGACGAGCGCGTCATCGTGCAGCTTCTGCACCCAGCCGGCGAGGTGGCGGGCGATGTCGGCGAACCGGCCGGTGTCCGGTAGTGGGATGCGTAGCCGCAGGTGCGGCTCGGGGTGGTGATACCGCAGGAACCACCAGCCGGCCGGTAGGTGGTCGGCCGAGCGGCCGGCGAGGTCGGCCAGGATGTCATCAAGCCGACCATGTAGGTGCGCCTCCAGCCACTGCGACCGCCCAGGCCAGTACTGCAGAGTGGTGGCTGGTCGGGCTGGTCGGGCTGCCGGCGCGGGGTGGGTGAGGGTTAGCAGAAGTTCGGCGGGGCGGTCGTCGATCCAGCCCGCTGGCCCTGGAGCCTCGGTGATCACGGTGCGGGGATGCCGGTCGAGGTGGTCGCGTAGGACCGCCAGGTGGGCGAGGTCGTCCAGGTCGAGGCGTAGGCGGATGTCGTCATCGCCGACCAGGACCTGCTCCGGGATGTGCCGTTGGAGGCGGTGTCGTCGCCAGGCGTCACACCACTGCGCCCATGCTGTCCCCTGAGCGGGAAGCGCGGTGTGGTCGACGATCCAGCGCGCGGGGTGCACGATGGTGCGTCCCCGCCGCAGGCGGGGTAGGAACGGCAGGCCGCTGGCGTGGCCCCAGTCGAACCGGCTGCACGGTGCCGTCCAGGCGGTCCAGATCTCAGCCAGGAACCGCATCAGCGGCTGCTGCAGCGTAGGCAGCAGGACGCTGTTGAACAGCAGCGGCTCGACGGGCTGACCGGTGGTCAGCGATACCAGCCACAACCGGCGGCCGTCGCCGGTCACCGCCAAGTCCTCGATCGTGTGCGGCGGTGCCGGGTGGAAGTCGCCGACAGGGAGGACTGGCAGCAGCTCGGGCGTCCGGGCTACTGCGGTGAGGCGGGCGTCAAGGGGTGGTCCGGACAGCTGCAGCGGGGCCGCGCCGGGCAGGGCAGTCGGCAGATGCCGGTAGACCTGCTGGAATCCGGCGAGTTCGGAGGGGGTGAGCAGGTGCAGAAACCGGGCCGCGGCGACCCCGGCGTGGCGGGACCCGCTGAGCACCGTCCGGGTGAACGCGCCGAGGTCCAGGTCGCGCGGGGTGTCGGCGGTGAGGGTGAACCGCAGTTCGCTGTGCGGGATCGGCGGCCGGTCGTCATTCCAGCGGAGCCGGTCGATCAGCTCGTCGTCCAGCACCACCTCGGCGCAGCCGTCGAGTGCGGCCTGCTGCGCGAGCTGGCCGAGCAGCCGGTCGCGGGCGGTGAACAGCGCTGGGGCGCGGCGAGTGGATCCCCGGTAGCCGGCCGGAAGACCCAGCACGTTCAGCACCTCACGGACGGGAACGGCCGCTCCTGGGCCCCATCGCTCGATAAATGCGTCGTGGTACTCGACCCATCCGGGGGTAGGTGGTGGCGCTACCGCCACGAGCGTGGACGCGGCCCGCTCCGCCTCCTGCAGTACCGGCGGAGGCAGGGTCACCGCGATGTCGGCGCGGAGATCGACGGCGGTCCGGCTGCCCGGCTCCGGAATGACGTAGTGGCGGGCGACGTATGCGGCCGGGTCGGTGGCGGTCATGGGTGGGCGTAGGGCCGATAGCAGCACCCCGGTGTGGACCAGGTCGGCCAGCAGCCGCTCGGCGTCGGCGATGCTGGGGGGCCCGGCGATCGTCGCGGCGAGTGCGGCGAACCTGACCGGGGACCGCGCCGCCTGGATCGCGGCCCGAATCGGGCTGGTCAGGCGGACCTCGACGTCCCACCGCCGATCGGCGCTGGCGTGGGCACAGGGCAGCACCCACCTGTCGCCGCGCCGGTATCCCAGCGAGTTCGTCACCACCGCGACGGTGCGCAGAGTTGCCAGGTTCTGCTCGGCCCGTGCGGTGTGCTCGGTGATGAACTGGCCGTCGGAGCGGGAGACCGCACGATGGGCGTCGTCCAGACGGACCGCCGCGCGAGCGCCGAATTGGACCGGGGCGACACCGGCGAACGTGCCGAACGGAGTCGCACGGGTGGTCCAGCGCAGTAGGTACCGGACCGCTGACTGCAACAGGCGCCGCAGCCGCTGCGGAGGCACCGGCTCCCCGCTCAGCGCGCGTTGGATCTGGTCGGCCAGCTGCGGCGCCGCGCCGGTAACGGCTGCCGCGAATCCGGGCAGCGTCCACGTCTTGTCCAGCCACTCGCGCCACTGATCTGGATGACCGTGGGCCATGTCGGGCCAGGGTGGCAGAACGAGATCCTTGGGGTAGGCGGCGATTCTGATCAGCGCCGCACTGCTTGCGGGAACCATGAGGCACCACCGAATCGTCGGGCCCGGCGTGCTCGACGCCGGGCCCGATCATGAGAGGAACGGATGGGTCAGTTGCCGCCGTCGCACCTGGTGGTGCAGGCGTTGGAGCCGGTGTTGCCGGAGCCGCACCCGTCGTCGGTGGCGGTGGCGTAGCCGTCGGCGGTGGGGCCGGCGTCGACCAGGCTGACGTCCAGGGCGAACTCCGAGGTGTCGGTGTCGGTGTCGTTCACGTGCTTTCCCTTCTATGCGGGGGTGAAGGTGAGGACGAAGCGGCTGTGCCGCTTGTCCAACACCGTCCCGGCCGGCAGGTCGCCGTCGGGAGTACCAGTGGGCAGGACGTGCAACACCGGTGAAGGGCTGCCCGAATCCAGCCACGCGCGCATCTGTCCGACCATCCGACCGGCCGCCGATGCGGCGTCGGGCCCATGTGCACAGGCGCCGAGGTCGAACATGTCGTCGTCGTTCCAGCGCAGCGTCGAGCGGTAGCAGAACGCGCCGTTGTTGAGGGCGGCCGGTGTGCCGAAGCGCCATGCCGGGGCGACGACGCCGGAATCCACGGCCTCCTGCTGAGCCGTGAGAACAACGAAAAGTTGTCCCGCATCGGTGATGCGGGACGCCAGCCACAGGTCGAGGTCAGCCAGGACAGTACGAGGGGGCAGGCTCACCCCGGCCCATGCCTGCGTCTGCGGCTGCGCCAACAGCTCTTTAACAGCGCGACGATCGACCTGCTGATCCTCGTCCAGCCGCAGGTGCACCCCGTCAGTGATGTCGACGTACCGCACGTCATGCGCCCCGGCGCCCTGCATCGACACGAACCCGCACAACCGCTGGCTGTGGCTGACCAGCCGATCGCCGGTCCGACGCATCGCCCATGAGCGGGTCATCCCGAACGTCCGTAGCGGCACGACGAGCGTTCCGTTCTCGGCGAGCTGCGCGGTCCAGGCCGGTGAGATGTCCCATGCGCCGACCGTGACGATGATCAGGTCGTATGAACGGCCCGGGTTGACCGGTTGCTCGGCGTCCGCGCACACCACGGCCACGTCGTCGTAACCCGCCGCGGTGAGGCAGGCAGCGGCCCGGCCGGTCACCTCGGGATCAATGTCTATGGTCGTGACGGAGCCCGACGGGCCGACCAGCTCGCGCAGCAGCGCGGCGTTGTATCCGCCGGAACCGATCTCCAGGACGTGCCGGCCGGCCAGCCCACCGTCGACGGCGTCGGCGGCCTGACCGAGCATCTCCGCGATGAGCCACGGCGCCGACACCGAACTGACCGCCTCGTCGCCGATCCGCTTCGTCACCACGGCCTGGTCGGCCCGGTACGCCTCCGCTAGCGCGGCATCCGGAGTGAACAGATGACGTGGCACGGACCGTAGTGCCGCCTCCACCTCGGGCCGCATGACCAGCCCTTTCTCCATGTGATCAGCGACGAGCTGATCGACCATCGCGGCATGGAGGTCCTCGCCGCTCGCCGTGTCGACACTCATTCCGGTGCTCTCCCTCTCCATCAGGACCTCCCGATCGGGTGGTCCGCCGTACCGCTCTTCTCGGGCTCAACAGAGCGTCAAGCCGCTGGACTCGCCAAGTCACACGGGTATCTCACGTCGATGTGGTGCCGGTCGAAGGTCGCCTCCTACTGGCGCTCATGGGTGCCCGGGTAAGCGCCCAGATGCCCATCGGCATGATCGTTCGTGCGGCGGGAAGGCCGGGGTGCCGCCGTTTATCAAGATCTCGGCGCGGAGCGGACTCCTCCTGCACTGCAGCCTCCCGTGCTAAGTCGGTGGCGTATCTGACGAGCAGCCAACGGGACGTCTCCACAATCGCCCGTCGAGTCGGTGGAGTGAATGCCGAGCATGCGGACGAAGCGGCTGTCCGCATGTGCGCCACCGGTGAGCGTCTCTCGTACCTGTGCATCTCGGTGTTCGTGGTTACGCCGCACTGAACACCGAGCGACCCTAGGTGCGCGACAGTCACGCTGATCATCGCCATAGTGGTGCGAACAGTCACGAGGAGGCGGTGTTATGGGCCAGACCCCGCGGATGCTCCAGCCGTCCCTGTCCGAGCGCCACTTCTTCGGAGCCGAGCTGCGTCGGCTGCGGGAGCGGACCAACCTCTCCCAGGCGCGACTCGGCGCGATGATCCGCTTCAGCGCCGACCTGGTGCGTCGAATCGAGACAGCGGACCGTTTCCCATCCCGGGAATTCGTCGAGGCCTGCGACAGGGCGTTGCAGGCCGGAGGGGCCTTGACCCGCCTGCTGCCCCTTCTCGAGGAAAGCCGCAACAGCGAGAGCAAGCGGGCAACTTCCCCGAACGGCTCTGGCAACGCAGACCCCCTGCTGCCCACCCAATTGGAGGAGAAACCCGGGGTGACGGGCATGGTCGTCCGTGTGCCCTTCCAGCCCGGCGTTCTCGACCGCGCCGCCCTCGACTGGCTGAACGCTGCGGCGGAACCCCGGCCGCCCGTGGCCGGACGACCCAATTCACCCGACCATGTTGACGAAGAGGATCTTCATGCGGCGGAGACCGCTCTGACGATGTTCCGGCAGTTGGACCACACCCACGGCGCCGGACGAGTCCACGCGCAGGTGCAGCGGTACGTCGAAGGCGAACTGAACCGGCTGTTGGCGAACACTCCCACCTCCGAGACTGTCGGCCGGCACCTCTACACGCTGGCGGCCGGATTCTTCGAGCTCTGCGGGTACCAGGCGGTCGACACCGGCGCCCACGGCCTCGCCCAGCGCCGCTACCTCCGCGCTCTACGTCTGACGGAAGCTGCCGACGACCGCCTGTACGGCAGCTATCTGCTCGCCGTGAACATCGGCCACCTCGCGCTGCACTGCGGCCAACCCGAGCCGGCACGCCGGATGGCGCTGACGGCCGTGAGAGGAAGCGAGACCCAGGCGACGCCCGCCGTGGCAGCCGCGCTGCACGCAGTGGTGGCGCGCACGCAGGCCCGCCTCGGACGCGAAGACGACTGCCTGACCCACCTCGACATCGCGGAAAGGCAACTGGACCGTGCCAAGCCCAAGGACGAGCCGGCGTGGATCGGGTACTTCGACGCGGCGTACCTCGCCGACGAGATCGCCCACTGCTTCCACGACCTGGGCCGACCGCAGCACACCCAACGGCACCTGGGCGACGCCCTCACCGCCCTGAGCCCCACCCACGTCCGGCGACTCGCCATCGACACCGCGCTCCTGGCCTCGTCGCTGGCCACCGCCGGCCGCATCGACGAAGCCTGCGCCACCGCACGCGAGGCAGTCGACCACGCCGCACGAACCACCTCACACCGCTGCCTGCAGCGCATCGTTGAGGTGCAGGCCGACCTCGAGCCCTACCGGTGCGAGCCGGAGGTCCGCGAGTTCGGCGAGTACGTGCGTCACCGACTACCGCTGGCGGCCGTGTAGCCCCCGTTAGTCGTTAACCGCATCCGCCATCACCGAGCGGTAGTGACCCAGCTCCGCCTCCAGCGCCGCGCCCGCTCGACGGGACGACGCCACATAGTGTCCGACATCGGCAAGAAGCAACACCTCAGGTGCCATGCCGAGAGACGTCAACTCGTCGGCGAGGTCGCGGACATCCTCGACCACGGCCACCTCGTCGACGGTGCCATGAATGAGCAGCACCGGCCGTTGGACAGCAGCGGCACGGACCCGGCCGGCACCACCCCGCAGCCGCATCGCGTGCGCCCGCTGGAACCGGGGCACCGTCTGCGCCCACTGGTCAGGATCCACGATCGCCGACACGGCGGTGGCAGCGGCGAACGGGCCGTCCTGGGCCACCGCGTGCAACGCGGTGTATCCGCCGGCGCTGGCACCACGGATGAACACCTGACCCGGCACCGCCCGTCCCGTCGATAGTAGGTGAACCACCACCGCCGCGCAGTCGCCGACATCGTCCAGACCCCACCGGCCGTACAACGACTCCCGGAACACCCGGCCGTACCCCGTGCTACCCAGATAGTCGACATCAACAACGGCGAACCCACGGCTGGTGAAGAACTGCGCCTGCCAGTCCAGGCGCAGCAGGCAGGACGCGGTCGGCCCGGGATGCGCCCGGACGATCACCGGCGCCCGCCAGTCCGCCGCCGAGCCCGTCGGCGGATACACCAGGGCAAGGACCTCCCGCCCACTGGCCACTCGAACGGGCAGCTCCGTCGGCGTCGATACCCGCGTGCGGTCGAGTCCGGCGTGCTCCGGCCTGGCAAGCACCTCCACCTGGGGGTCAGCGTCAGCCATGTCTACGAGCGCGATCTGCGGGGCTACGGTCGGCGATGATCCGATCAACGCCACCGTCGTCCCTCGAACGGCCAGGTACGG
Source organism: Micromonospora sp. WMMD710 (assembly GCF_029626045.1). Lineage (NCBI taxonomy): Bacteria > Bacillati > Actinomycetota > Actinomycetes > Micromonosporales > Micromonosporaceae > Micromonospora > Micromonospora sp. WMMD710. Next base: position 4,732,948 of record NZ_JARUBD010000001.1, read on the forward strand.
CTTGATCGACGTGTACGGAAGGTCGACCGGGCGAACAGTGCCATCGGGCTCGATGACGACAAGCCGGTGTCGCGGCCCCTCCTGCACCGCCATAACGATCCGACCGTCGTCGAGGAAGCCATACGACGCGTAACCCAATTCCCACGGCTCCGCAGCGCACTCACCCTCGATCGGCGCCACCGCCTCCGCCTGGAGGCCGTTCCACCGGTAGAGGTTCCACCAGCCATTGCGGTCCGACACGAAGTACAACGCCCCGCCGGGTCCCCACTGCGGCTCCAGCGCAGACTCATCCGGACCGCCGGCGAGCCTTACTGGGTCCTCGACCCCACCGTGCGGTGAGTAGGAGGCGGTCCACACCTCACACGCGTCCCAGGGCATGTCGTGCTCGCTCCAGGCGGTCCAGGCCAACGAGCCCGGACCCGGCCGAGGCGCGCCGAGGAACCCCCGGGACGAGACGAGAGTTCGCATCTGCGGAGCACCGGTGAGCGACACCGCGACGAGCTGGTCACCCTGCTCCGACTCCCGCACAGCCAGCAACTCGCCGTCGCCGATCGTCAGGTCACCGAAGCATCCATGGCTGACCAATTCGAGTTCATCGCCGTGACGACGGCTCCGGTAGAGGCCATCTCCGCCGACGCACCACAACGTCCCCTCGACGACAGCGAACGATCCGCCCCCATACGCGTGCACGCCGCTGGCGACATCGAAGCCCTTCGGACTGACATCATGCTTGCCCTCAACGGACCGCCACCGTGTCACCGTCGTACTCCCGCCGGCGTCGGGGCGAGTCTCCAGCCAGTACAGGCCGTCATCACCGGTACGCAGCTGGTCATAACTCACGGAGGCGCGGACGGCGTCGTCCACCGACACTTCAGCGATCCTGTCGCCCAGCCTCACAGGTCCTCCTCGAACAACTTCCACGCGGGCCGGACGACGGCGGGCTCGTCAACCGGTCGCGGGGACACCGGCGCGGCCACCGCCAGGGCTCGGATTTCCGGGCCGGTGTGTGTGCCCAGACGTCGCCGACTCTACGTCCGAGCTTCTTGTCCCTGCTCCCGGCTCACCCTGCAAACTGCGTCCGCTCGATCGCTCTCCCGGGGGGCAACGTCGATGCGAACAGAAGCTCTCGTCCAGCATCATTCCTGGTCATGCCTTGGGTCTAGGCAGGAGGCCGTAGTGGTCGGCGAAGGAGCGAACAAGGTCTTCGAGTACGGCTCTGCCCTTGGCCGCGGTGCCGTGGGACGGCAGACCAATGACGCCGCTGGTGGTGTAGCCACTCATGCCCCGCGTGAGGAGGTGACGTCGATCGTCCGCTAGGTGGTCTGCATGCTGGAAGCCATCACGCACCACTTCCGGCGCAACGTGCAGAAGCAGCGAAACCTCGAGCTCGCCAGCGTGCATGTCCTGGTGGGCTGTGCTGTGCAGGCCGGCGGCAACTCGAGCGTCGTCCCAGTCGGCCCGAGCGGGGAACAGGGTCATCCTCGGTCCGGCGACGTTGGCTTCCTGAACGATGTTGGCAAGCGCGTAGTTCCCGCCGTGGCCGTTGATCACAGCGAGCCGGTCGATGCCCGATTCACGCAGGGAGTCAGCGATGTCAACGACCACGGCGGCGAGGGTGGTGGCGCTGATACTGACCGTTCCACGCCACGAGGCGTGCTCGTGGGAGCAGGAGATCGTCACGGGCGGAAGCAGAAAGAGGCCGTAGCGCTCGGCGACTGCCTTCGCAATCGCGCATGCCACGATGGTGTCCGTCAGCAGCGGGAGGTGGGCGCCGTGCTGTTCGAAACTCCCGACTGGAAGGACCGCGACGGACGCTGCTCGTTCGGACTCGTCGGTGCTCGTCGCCGTGGTGATGAGATCCACGGGCTAATGGTTGCACGCTTCGAGGGTCGCCTGCCGATAGGCGAGCACGAAGGCCGCCGCCTCGGGAATGGCTGTATGCTGGCGCAGGGCCACCGCCGTCGGGTTCAACCAGCGCAGAGCCCGTGCGGAGGAGGTGCCAGTAAGGGATGTCTCGTAACCCTGGTGTCTGTCCGTTGGGGATGGTCGGGCAGGATGCCGGGGTGCAGGTGATCACGGCAGCTCGCCCGGAGTGGATCTTCCCGTTCACCGGGCTGCAGCCACCGCAGTTCCGCACGCTGGTCCGGTTGGTTGCCGAGCGTGGCGGTGACGGCATAGCTGACGGTCGGCCGGGCCGGCAGTGGGCTCTTGACCTCGCCGATCGGGTTTTGCTGGTGGCCGCGTACTGGCGGACGAACCTGACGATGCGCCAGATCGGTCCGCTGTTCGGGGTGTCGCACTCCGCGGCGCACCGGGTCATCGACACCCTCGCACCGCTGTTGGCCCTGGCGCCGGTGCGTAAACGGCCGGTCGAGCAGATCGCGATCGTTGACGGGACGCTGGTCCCGACCCGCGATCACCGGCTGGCCGCCCGGAGCAAGAACTACCGCTACTCCACAAACCTGCAGGTCGCCATCGACGCCTCCACCCGCCTGGTCATCGCCGTCGGCGACCCACAGCCCGGCAACCGCAACGACACCATCGTCTACCGCACCAGCGGCATCCAGGAGAAGCTCGACGGGCGGCCGGTGATGGCCGACGGCGGCTACCGGGGCAACCCTGAGGTGATCATGCCGTACCGCAAACCCGCCGACGGCAGCTCGCTGCCGGACTGGAAACAAGCCCTCAACGTCGAGCACCGCACCGTTCGAGCAGGGGTAGAACACGCCCTGGCCAGGATGAAGAACTTCAAGATCCTGCGCGACTACCGCCGCGCCGGCCACACATTGACCGACGCCGCTTCCGGCATCGCCAACCTCCACAACATCATCCTCACCGGCTGACCACCGGCCCGGCCCAGGGCAACGCCTTCACCCAGTTACGAGACATCCCTTAGCTTGATCTTTAACCCTCTGAGGTCCTGCGGGGACCCCGAACGATCACGGAAACAGCCCTTGGTTGATGATCTTCTTGTCTAGGGAAGAACATCAATAACCAAGGGCTGTTCTGGTGATCAGTGTGCATGACCGTGGTTCGGCTGATGCCGTTGGGGACCTGGACCGGTTCCGGCGGGAGTTCTACGACTGCTTGACCGCTCGGGCTGACGCGTTGTTCGACCTGACCGACGCGGTGTTGTGCGCCGACGGGCCGGTCCGGTCGCTGGTGGAGTTGTCGCTGGTGGGTGAGCACCGCCGGGGTCACGGGGCGTTGTATGACGCCCTCGCCTGCGGGAAGTTGGACATTGACCGGTTGCGCACCGCTCTCGCTGGGGTGCCGCTGCCCCGGGCAGCCGACGGCCGTCTCGTCCTGGCGGTGGACATCACCTGCTGGCTGCGGCCGGACGCGCACACCTCACCACAGCGGATCCTGTGTCACACCTACGGACGCGGCAAGGATCAGACCATCATGATCCCGGGCTGGCCGTATTCGATGGTCGTGGCCCTGGAGTCGGGCCGTAGTTCGTGGACCGCACCGTTGGACGCGGTGCGGCTGGCGCCTGGCGACGACGCGGCCACGGTCACCGCTGGGCAGCTGCGAGACATGGGGCGTCTGATCGCGGCCGGGCAGTGGCAGGCTGGGGACGCGGAGATCCTGGTCGTGGCCGACGCCGGCTACGACGCGCCCCGACTGGCGTTCCTCCTGCGTGACCTGCCCGTGCAGGTCCTCGCGCGAATGCGATCGGATCGGGTGCTGCGTCGGGCAGTGCCGCCTCGGCGGCCGGGAACGGTCGGCCGTCCGCCCCGCCACGGCGGCGAGTTCGTCTTCGGTGATCCCGCCACCTGGGGTGAGCCGGACGCGGCCACTGTCGCCGACACCCGTCTCTACGGCACGGCGTGGGCCCGCGCCTGGGACCGGTTGCACCCTCGGTTGACCCACCGATCCGCCTGGACCGCCGCGGCTAAAGTACTGCCGGTCATCGAGGGGACCGTCATCCGCCTGGAAGTCGACCACCTACCCAGCGGCGCTACACCGAAGCCGGTGTGGCTGTGGTGGTCCGGCGTCGACGCCACCTCGGATGACGTGAACCTGCTCTGGCAGACGTTCCTACGCCGCTTCGACATCGAACACACGTTCCGCCTGTTCAAACAGACCCTCGGCTGGACCTGCCCGAAGATCCGCACCCCGCAAGCCGCCGACCTATGGACCTGGCTGATCCTCGCCGCCTACACCCAGCTCCGTCTGGCCCGCGCCCTCGCCGCCGACCTGCGCCGCCCCTGGGAGCAACCCGCACCACCGCAGCGTCTGTCACCCGCCCGCGTCCGCCGAGGGTTTCGGCACCTCCGCGCGAAGGCGACCTGCCCGGCCGGTGCACCCAAACCCGCCCGGCCAGGCCCGGGGCGACCACCCGGCCGCCGCAACACCCACCCCACCCCGCGATACGACGTCCACATCGCGACCACCACGAACGCCAAAACATCGGCCACAAAGAAGACGAAGACTGTCAATCCCCGGCCACGCCGCACAGGTTAAAGATCAAGTTAGAACGGCGGTTCGTCGACCACCTCGACGGGGGCCGGCGGGGCCAGGCGCAGCAGCGCCTCGCCCATGGTGGGGCCGACGCCGACCGCGACGATGCGCTCGTCGTGGTCGAGCGCCGTGGCCAGGTAGCACTGGCCTCGCTGCGTATTTTGCCGCTCGGCCCTTGAACCTGTGTCCCGGGTTGATCCGTTGAACTGTTGGACACAACTGCGGCCGCGCCCGCTTGGAGGCACGATCGCCCCAGCCTCCCGACACAAGTCAACTCTTGCTGTGGAGCCGAACGGTTGAAAGGAATGTAAAATGTCACAACCGAATCCCAAACCCGCCACCTTGGGCCAACAGATAATTAGCCAAGTTAAACGTCCACCGACCGAAGATCTACAAAAAACAAAAAACGACGAATGGAACTCACTGAATGCGCATGGGTTAAATGAAGTCCAGCAGGCGATGAAAGAACGTGATCGCCGATTGAATGAATCTAGCGATCGTCGCGTGGCTCGGTTGCGGGAAGCTCCGGGCCTAGGCCCAATGCTCGCCGCAGAGCAGAGGGCTGAATGGAACACGACCGGATTGGAGGTCGATCGCCTGGAATCAAGGAATTATAGAGAATTAGTTGCTTCGGATAAGCACTGGGACGCCCAAATGAAGAAACGAGAAGCGGAACGGGATGAACTTGTCGATAGACTCCTGCCGAAAGTTGGAGCTCAGGTTGTTCGGGGCCTCTGGGCAGCCAGTGACGAGGCCCGACGTGCAGCGGGCATGACGTCGAGCGTCAGGCCGCCCGCTCCCAGTCCTCAAGCATCTCCCTCGTCCAGTTCGAATGCCGCACCTCCGCCGGCACCGCGACAGCACGTAGAGCGGCACCAGCAGCAACGCGGCAGGTAGCAATCGTTGCGGGCGAGGGGCTCTTCGCAGGGCCTCTGATCAAGTTCCGTGAGTGTCCGGGTGGCTGGTGATGATGTCCAGGATGGGGAAGCGCTCGTTGGGGTTCGTCGCGGATGCAGGGACGCAGGTCAGCGATCCGGCCAGCGTCCAGCGGGACCCCAGGGCCCCGGCAAAGTCGTTAGGTGGTGATGCCAAGCAGAGCCGGCGGTCGATGGCTGTCACGGGCGGCTCCCACGCGTCTCGAATCAGGGACCTATCCAGTTACAGTGAACCAACATCCCCACAGAATCCGTTACCTTAGCGACCGCACGCGGCGTCGCCCCCGGACGGAGCGCTCTTTCGGCCGATTTGACGGCCCACCTCGACCGACACCCTATCGACGCCAACCGTCTCTCAACTCATAGAAAGTGGCTAGTTAATGGTTGCACCAGGCGCAGCAGGCGACCCAAACGACACACAGGAAACGGTAAGTCTCGCTGATGCATTTTACCAAACGGCAAGGATGCTCCACTCTCAAGACCCCCATCGCAATTTTATCGTATTCATGGCTTTGCAAATTAGAAACACAGCCGAGCGACACCAAAGCCGAGAGGGTGAGATCCTGGGAGGAGCCTCGGTTAGACACGCGGACATCCTAAGCAGGTCGGGAGAAATACAAGACGAGCTTACAGTCGCGGGAAACTTCTTGACGGACGACTTAAATGGCCGGCAAGATCAAATCAGGGATGACCCATACGTGAATGCGATGTGGAGCAGCTTCGTACGCTACATGAATAGCGTGCAGCAGCCCTCCGTGGCGGTATCCCAATCCGCTGCGTTAGCGGGTGCGCAAAGCTCTGCACCCCGGGGCCGTGGTTTACCTCCGGCCGGCTTCCCATCGGGGGGTGGCCATATGCGGGGCGGCCCCAGCAACAGCACTCAGAGGGGAAGGTAGCCCCGTTACCTTTTTGATCGTCCCCCCCCGGCCGGGGACCCTCTAATTGTGCGCGTTGACGTGCTTACAGATCTTGAAAGGTCAGGTTTGTCCACTGTGGGTCGGCGTGTCGGCGTGATCTTCGCGGGTCGGGGGCGTAGGCCGGAGGGATGAGGTATCCCGACGGAGGTGGGCTGTCCGAGCGAGGGCGGGTGAAGCGTGAGGCGGTGCGGCGGCAAGCGGCCGGGTGGTTCGCGCAGGACGTGCCGGTTGCGGAGGTCGCCCGGCGGTTGCGGGTGTCGCAGACAGCGGTGTACGGCTGGCGGAAGCGGTGGCGTGCCGAAGGTGAGGCCGGGTTGGCGTCGAAAGGGCCGAGTGGTTCCCGCTGCCGCCTGGACGCCGGCCGGCTGCGGCGCCTGGCCGATGCCCTGGATGAGGGGCCGGCCGCGCACGGGTTCGGCGAGGACCAGCGGTGGACCCTGGCGCGGGTGTCGGATCTGATCGCTCGGATGTTCCGCACCCGGTACACGCTGCGCGGCACCTCGTATTTGCTGCATCGCATCGGCTGGTCGGTGCAGGTTCCGTCGCACCGGCCCGTCGAGCGTGACGAGGAGGCGGTCGCGACGTGGCGGCGGGAGGTGTGGCCGGCGGGAAAACGGTAGCGGCGCAGCGCGACGCGTGGATCTGCTTTGAGCTTCCCCCGCTTTGATGGAGGGGTGTTTACCTGCTGCCGGCCGGTGCAGGGGTGACGCTATCTGGCTCGGTCAGGTTGGTCTGTTGGTGGTGCCAGGTGGTCTCGTACTCGTCGGGGCTGAGGTCGCCCAGTTCTTTCTGGATGCGGCGGGTGTTATACCAGCCGTCGATGTAGGCGAAGATCGCGTTCTCGGCCTCGTCGCGGGTCCGCCAGCTTGTGCGGTAGACGAGTTCGATTTTCAGCGTTGACCAGAAGTTCTCCATCAGCGCGTTGTCGTAGGAGTCGCCGACGGAGCCCATCGAGGGCAGGATTCCGTTGTCCTGTAAGCGTTGCGTGAAGCGGAAAGACGTGTAGTTGGACCCGCGATCTGAGTGGTGGATCAGTTGCCCATCGCGGACATCGCGCGACCAGATGCCATATTCGAGGGCGGCGAGGATCAGGTCGGTGTCGCAGCGCTCAGACGTCTTCCACCCCACGATCCGGCGGGAGAACACGTCGCGGACCGCGGCGAGCCAGAACACGCCCTGACCGCAGGGGACGCGGGTGGCGTCGGCGACCCAGAGCCGGTTCGGCCCCGTCGCGGTGAACTGCCGGTTGACCAGGTCCGGTGCCGGCGTCGCCCGTAGGTCCTGTCGGGTGGAGCCGCCGCGCCAGCCTCGACGCAGGAACGCGCCCTGCCAACCCTGGGCGGCCATCAGCCGCTCGACGCGCTTGCGGCCGACGTGGATGCCATCACGGCGTAGCTGCCGGTGGACCCGGTCCACGCCATAGGTATGCCCGGACGTCGTCCAGATCTCGTAGATGTTCGACAGCAGGCCCAGGTCGACCACGTCGCGGTCGCAGGGCTGCTCGGCCTGCTTAACCCACGCGTAGTACGTCGAGGCGCCGATGTTCAGGACCCGTAGCAGGAGCGCGACCGCGAACTGGTCACGATGTTCATGGATGAACCTCATGACCGTCGCCGGGTCGGGTCGAGCTCCGCCGCGAAATACGCACTCGCGGCCTTCAAAATCTCATTCGCCCGGCGCAGCTCCGCGTTCTCCTTCAGCAGCCGGCGGTTCTCGGCCAGCATGTCGCTGCTGGGCCGATCGTCGCGCTCGCCCGCGTCGGCCTCGGCCTGCCGGATCCAGTTCCGCAACGCCTCGTGATGCACACCCAACTGCTCAGCCAGACGCCGGATCACGGGCTTCGGGTCCGACTCGCGGTACAAACGCACAGCGCGCTGACGCAGCTCATCGGGGTACTTCTTCGGTGCCGCCACAGAAACTTCCTCCCCATGGCCATCAGACCATGATTACGAAGCTCCATGAAAACGGGGGTAGCTCAGCTGCGGGACACGGCCAGGACATAACCCAACTGGTGGTGGCGCAGGTGGGCGCGGAAGACGCTGCTGTTGCCGTAGGCCTCGTCCGCGGCCGCCCACCTGGCCGGGACACCGGCGTCGAGAGCTGCGGTGATCATGTCGGCGGCCAAGTCGGGCTTGGTAGCAAAGACGACCGTGTCGGGGACCCCGGCGGCCTGGCAACGGTCCTGGTCACCGGTCCAGGACACCGGTAGGTAGACCCTGCGGTCGATCAGCGTGTGCCCGTGCCGGCTGGCATAGCCGCAGAACACCCCGACCTGCGCGTTCTCGATCCTGCCGGCGGTACCGGTCCCCGACCGAATGCACGCCCTTCTTCAGGTCGCCGGTCTCGTCGACGACCAGGACCGCGTCCGGGTCACCGAACCGTTCGACAATCACCCTTCGCAGGTCGTCGCGGACGGCATCGGCGTCCCACACCGCCCGATACAACAACTTCTGCATCGCATCCGGGCGAGCATGCCCAGCCTGCTCCGCCAACTGCCAACACGTCTTGACCTCGACATCCGAGAGCAGCCCCGACACGAACGCCACCGCCGTCCGACGCGGCTCGACCCGCCCGAACCGTCCCGCGAACGCGCCGCATACCCCGGTCAGGACCTGCCGCCATTGGGCAGGGTTTATGCTGTGGCACGCGGCCACCGCCAGATCTGAAAGTTTGTCCACAACATACAGACGATCACGCGGTGGCCGCACCTCGTCCACCCGGCCCCCCACCAGCAACATCTCAAACGGCGGCTGCCGTACTAACTTGATCTTTAACCTGTGCGGCGTGGCCGGGGATTGACAGTCTTCGTCTTCTTTGTGGCCGATGTTTTGGCGTTCGTGGTGGTCGCGATGTGGACGTCGTATCGCGGGGTGGGGTGGGTGTTGCGGCGGCCGGGTGGTCGCCCCGGGCCTGGCCGGGCGGGTTTGGGTGCACCGGCCGGGCAGGTCGCCTTCGCGCGGAGGTGCCGAAACCCTCGGCGGACGCGGGCGGGTGACAGACGCTGCGGTGGTGCGGGTTGCTCCCAGGGGCGGCGCAGGTCGGCGGCGAGGGCGCGGGCCAGACGGAGCTGGGTGTAGGCGGCGAGGATCAGCCAGGTCCATAGGTCGGCGGCTTGCGGGGTGCGGATCTTCGGGCAGGTCCAGCCGAGGGTCTGTTTGAACAGGCGGAACGTGTGTTCGATGTCGAAGCGGCGTAGGAACGTCTGCCAGAGCAGGTTCACGTCATCCGAGGTGGCGTCGACGCCGGACCACCACAGCCACACCGGCTTCGGTGTAGCGCCGCTGGGTAGGTGGTCGACTTCCAGGCGGATGACGGTCCCCTCGATGACCGGCAGTACTTTAGCCGCGGCGGTCCAGGCGGATCGGTGGGTCAACCGAGGGTGCAACCGGTCCCAGGCGCGGGCCCACGCCGTGCCGTAGAGACGGGTGTCGGCGACAGTGGCCGCGTCCGGCTCACCCCAGGTGGCGGGATCACCGAAGACGAACTCGCCGCCGTGGCGGGGCGGACGGCCGACCGTTCCCGGCCGCCGAGGCGGCACTGCCCGACGCAGCACCCGATCCGATCGCATTCGCGCGAGGACCTGCACGGGCAGGTCACGCAGGAGGAACGCCAGTCGGGGCGCGTCGTAGCCAGCGTCGGCCACGACCAGGATCTCCGCGTCCCCAGCCTGCCACTGCCCGGCCGCGATCAGACGCCCCATGTCTCGCAGCTGCCCAGCGGTGACCGTGGCCGCGTCGTCGCCAGGCGCCAGCCGCACCGCGTCCAACGGTGCGGTCCACGAACTACGGCCCGACTCCAGGGCCACGACCATCGAATACGGCCAGCCCGGGATCATGATGGTCTGATCCTTGCCGCGTCCGTAGGTGTGACACAGGATCCGCTGTGGTGAGGTGTGCGCGTCCGGCCGCAGCCAGCAGGTGATGTCCACCGCCAGGACGAGACGGCCGTCGGCTGCCCGGGGCAGCGGCACCCCAGCGAGAGCGGTGCGCAACCGGTCAATGTCCAACTTCCCGCAGGCGAGGGCGTCATACAACGCCCCGTGACCCCGGCGGTGCTCACCCACCAGCGACAACTCCACCAGCGACCGGACCGGCCCGTCGGCGCACAACACCGCGTCGGTCAGGTCGAACAACGCGTCAGCCCGAGCGGTCAAGCAGTCGTAGAACTCCCGCCGGAACCGGTCCAGGTCCCCAACGGCATCAGCCGAACCACGGTCATGCACACTGATCACCAGAACAGCCCTTGGTTATTGATGTTCTTCCCTAGACAAGAAGATCATCAACCAAGGGCTGCTTCCGTGATCGTTCGGGGTCCCCGCAGGACCTCAGAGGGTTAAAGATCAAGCTAAGGTGATCATGCCGTACCGCAAACCCGCCGACGGCAGCTCGCTGCCGGACTGGAAACAAGCCCTCAACGTCGAGCACCGCACCGTTCGAGCAGGGGTAGAACACGCCCTGGCCAGGATGAAGAACTTCAAGATCCTGCGCGACTACCGCCGCGCCGGCCACACATTGACCGACGCCGCTTCCGGCATCGCCAACCTCCACAACATCATCCTCACCGGCTGACCACCGGCCCGGCCCAGGGCAACGCCTTCACCCAGTTACGAGACATCCCTTACCCCCCGACCCGCGAAGATCACGCCGACCCACAGTGGACAAACCTGACCTTTTGCTCCCGGATCTCCGTCACCGTCGCTGTGATGGCGCAAGATCTGCAGCAGGGGGAAACATCGAGTACGCGTAGTGCGGATTCTGATTCGGGGCTGCCTGCTGCTGTCGGTGTGCCACTTGAATGTGGCTGCTCGTCGTCGCGGCTGCGACCGATAGCGAAGGAGCGGCCATAAGTGGGACTGGGTGCAACCAAGAAGATGATGGGGTCGGCTGCGACGTCTGGCGCAAAGTCTGTGCCATAGCGGCCTGTTGCCTCAGGTATTCCGAATACCTCTCCCTATATTCCACGCCTGGTGGTTCCAGGGCATGGGTAAGCGACGTGCTCGCCTGAATCCATTCCCGGTAGGCCTGCGGGGTGCGGGATAGGGCCGGCGACACGAAGCGGGGCGATGTAGGCGTCGTCACCTGTCTGTGGATCCACTGCTCGTAGGTCTCAGAGGGCGGTCTGAGGATGTTCGACTTGATCTATGGCTTGCGTCCAGTTGGCGATCTTTCAGCGGGTTTCGTCGTATGGCGATCGCTCGATGTTGTGAAAGGTGAATCCTGGTCGTGACCGTCGAGCGGTCGCGGCGTTAGGCCCGTCATGGGTGATCGAAAGCCGTATCCCAGTGACGTCAGTGACGAGCAGTGGGCGTTGATCGGGCCGTTCCTGCGGGCGTGGAAGGCCAGGCGTGTCTCGGTCTCGGGTCATCAGGGCGACTACGACCTGCGGGAGATCGTGAACGCGATCCTCTACCAGAACCGGACCGGCTGTCAGTGGGCGTACCTGCCGCACGACCTGCCCCCGAAGTCGGCGACCTACTACTACTTCGCCCTGTGGCGTGACGACGGCACCGACCAGACGATCCACGACCTCCTGCGCTGCCAGGCACGGGAGAAGGCCGGCCGGGCCGAGGACCCGACCGCGGTCGTACTGGACACCCAGTCGATCCGGGCCGCGAACCACGTCCCGGCCGCCACGACCGGCAAAGACGCCGCGAAGAAGGTACCCGGCCGCAAGCGGGGCCTGGCCGTGGACACGTTGGGCCTGATCATCGCGGTCGTGGTGACCGCCGCGTCGGCCACCGACAACGCCATCGGCATCCATCTGCTCGACAAGGTCGTCGAACACACACCGACGGTCACCCGCGCCTGGGTCGACGCCGGGTTCAAACAGGACTTCGCGCTGCACGGCGCCGTCCTGGGTGTCGATGTCGAGGTCGTCAAACGCGCCGACACCAGGCCCGGCTTCGTGCCGATCCGCAAACGGTGGATCGTGGAGCAGACCCACGGCACGCTCATGCTCCACCGCCGTCTCGTGCGCGAGTACGAGAGCCGACCGGAATCGGCCGTGTCCCGAACGTTGTGGGCATCCACGGCGAACATCATGCGTCGGCTGACCGGGACCAGCACACCCACCTGGCGGCACCGGTGAACCTGCCCGCGATCCTCGACCTGATCGCCGAACGCGAAACCACCGCGCGCCAGGCCGCCGACCAGCTCCGCGAGAAGATCACCACCCTCACCGCAGAACTCGCCCGCATCGACAGCGACCTGGCCGACCTGGCAACCACCCGCACCACCCTGCGCACCCTCGCCGCCACCGAGTTCACAGCCGAGGACCCGACGATAGCCAGCGCCCCCTACCAGCAGATCCTGCACGTCCTCACCACCGCGCCCACCGGCATGCGGGCAAAGGGCATCTGCCTCGCACTCGGCGTCGAACCCTCACCGAAACACGTCGAAGCCACCCGCGCGAAGCTGAAACGCATGGTCAACCACCAGGTCCTGACCGAAGACGAACCCGGAATGTTCACTCTCGCCCCGAAACGGACCTAATCTTTCGAACCACCCTCTCAGAGGGTGGTGTCGTCTGGAGCCGGCCTGGGGTGCTTGAGCTGGCACCGGCAGTTGATGACAAGGCGGCTGCAGCGGGGGTATACCCTGATCGACCGGAGGGCAGGGCAGACGACGAGGGCTGCGGGTGCTGAGACTGCGACGCCACTAAACCCTTCGGCTTACGATTTACAGGCTCGCGACCCAGCCGGCGCCGATAGTCCTCGTTCAACCTGTACCAGACATCAACCCCGTTACCCTTCGCCTTCGACGTACTGTTGGGATCGACAACACCCTTACCCCCCTTTAGGATTTGCCAAAAGGTGTTGTAGTTGATTTCTTTTTCCTCTACGAATGTTTGGATGGGGTACCCGGGGCCGCGGTCGAGATACTCCATTACAGCACGAACTTTATAATCATCGTTCACCCAACCGGCGATTGCATTTTGACGATCAGTCGAGAGACTGCCCAAAAGTTCGCCACGCCGTCTCGTACCCGAATACCAATTTTGGAATGTATTTACACTTAAATCGGAGCGGTTGTTCGCAAGAAAGGTAGCAACGCTTACCTTCCACGGGTTGTCGATGATTTCGTCGGCGAAGCGTTCGAGAAGCTGTTTGTCGCTGAGCATGTGGCTCCTTGGGGTGTGGTGATCTCGCGTCAGTGTCGCGCCAAAGAGTTCAACGGATCATGCTCGGGCCAGGTTCAACGAACCCGGTCGCGTTCGCGCCGCTCGGCGTCGAGGCGTTCCCGTTCGGCGCGCAGGTCGGCGGCGGTGGCGAGTAGTTCCCCGGCGGTGCGGGCGGTCGTCGGGGTGGACGCTTCGGTGGGCTGCGCGTCGCGGTAGCGGCGCAGCAGTCGGTTGCGCAGGTGGCTGTCGCCGTCGGTGATCAGGTCGGCCAGGATGGAATCCTTGTCCCGTACAGGCAGCCCGACGACCCAGGTGCGGAGTTGCGCGGCGGTCGGTTCACCGGAGGCGGCCGGCGTCGACCCGGTGGCCGCGGCCGCGATCAGGTCGGGGTCGATGCGCAGGAACTCGGCGACGGCGGTGAGGGCCGCGTCGAGGCTGCCCAGCCCGGCCGGGGCGGGCGGTTCGGGCTCGTCGTCGGCGATCTCGGCGGACTGTACGCAGCGCAGCCAGGCCAGGTAGAGCAGGCGCAGGTCACCGGCGGCGAGGCCGGCCCGGACCGGGATGATCGAGGTGAGCAGGCCGTGGCCGTCGAGGTCCCACTCGTCGTCGCCGTCCTCGTCCTCGTCGTGCAGGTCGACGATGACGTGCGTGCCGGCGGTCCAGGCGGACGCGCTGTCACCCTGGCAGTACCGGGCGACGGTGGCGGGGTCGAGCACGTGTTTCGGTAGCCGCAGCATGAGCTGGCGGGTGCCCCAGTTCGCCAGGTACAGGTGCGCGTCGAAGTACCGTTCCATCAGCGTGCGCGGGTCGCCCTTGAAGTCGCCCCACTCGTAGGTGTTCACGAAGCTGGTGGCGGTGATGTCGGCCCGGGTGGACAGCGACCGCAGCTCGGCCCGTTCCCGGCCGGTGAGGGGCCGGTCGACGGCGGTGAACTCGTAGTACTGGTACTCGCTCACCGTGGCCTACCTTCCGGCCCAGTGTCGGTAGGCGTCGATCCACGCGGCGCCTACGGGCGCTGGGGTGGGTAGCGGCAGGTCGAGGAGGTCGATCTTCTGCCGGTGGCGGTCTCGGGCGCAGACCGCGACGATAGTGTCCGCAGTCAGCTCGATCTTGCGCACGGTGGCCTCGACGCCGAGGACGGTGGTGGTGAACGGCACCGCCAGATGCTCTTCGATCATGGTGAACAGGCCGGTGAGCTGTTCGTCGTCGCTGTACGCGTCGACGGTGGCTTCCTCGATCATCGCCTCCAGCGCGGCGTTTGCCTTCGATGCCATTGGCGGAGGATAGCGGACCGGTGCCGGGTTGTTCGGAGTCCGATGCGCGAGGATGGTCGGCATGGGTTCGGTGGCCGAGTTCGTCGATCTTCGGCGGGAGGTGGAGCGGTTACGGGCCGAGAACGCCCGGCTGGCGCGTCTGCTGGAGTTACGCGGTCAGGACACGTCTGCGGCACCGGAGCAGTTGTCCGCGCCGGTTGAGCCGCCAGGGCTGGTCACCATGGCTTCGCCGACTCGGGACAAGGTGGCGTTGTTCGCCGACCGGTTCCGGGCCAGGGCCGACGTGTACGCCGTGCGGTGGGACAACGCCCGTACCGGCGCTGCCGGTTGGATGCCCGCGGTCGCCGGTGGCTGGCGTAAGGGTATGGACCGGCGGGGTGCCACCTACCTGCCCCGCACGACGGAGGTCGTCGCGGCGCATCTGGTCGGCGACGTGTTCATGGGCCTGTACCCGCTGATGCCCGGCAACACCTGTCACTTCGTCGTGGCCGACTTCGACGGTCCGACGGCGATGCTCGATGCCCTCGCGTACGTTAAGGCGGCACGGGCCAGCGCGGTGCCGGCCGCGTTGGAGATCTCCCAGTCGGGCCGCGGAGCCCATGTGTGGGTTTTCTTCACCGGCGCTGTTGCTGCGGCCACCGCGCGGGCCGTGGGCACGGTCCTGCTGCGGGAGGCGATGGTGCTGCGCGGGTCGGTGGACCTGCGCTCGTACGACCGGCTGTTCCCCAACCAGGACGTGCTGCCCGAGGGTGGCTTCGGCAACCTCATCGCCGCACCGCTGCAGGGCCGCCGCCGCAAGGACGGGCTGACCACCTTCCTCGACCTCGGCACGCTCGAGCCGCACGCCGACCAGTGGGCGTTCCTGTCGACGCTGGACCGGCTCAGCCCCGGCGACGCCGAACAGATCGCCCGGCAGGCCAAGCAACCCGTCACCGGCGCGGACGTCGCTACGATGAGCCGGTCTACCGCGACCCAGGTCCACCCTCCACTCCCTGCGGTGGTCCATGCGGAGGTAGGCGCCGGGTTGAGCATCGACGCGAAGCAGCTCACGCCCGCCGCGCTGGCGACGTTCAAGCACGCCACCGCGATGGCGAACCCGAAGTTCTACGAGCTGCAGCGGCTCCGCAAGTCCACCTGGGACACCCCACGCTTCATCCAGGGCTACGACCTGACCTTCGATGACCGCCTTGTCCTCCCGCGGGGCCTGCGGCACACCATCGCCACCATTGTCGAGCGCGCCGAGTCACGGTTGGCCGTCACGGACGCACGGAACCCCGGGGCCGAGATCGACGCCGCGTTCACCGCCGAACTCACCGGCAAGCAGGCCGACGCGGTCGGCGCACTTCTCGCCCACGACGACGGGATCCTGGTCGCCCCACCGGGCTCCGGCAAGACCGTCATGGCCTGCGCCGTGATCGCCGAACGCAACACCTCCACCCTGATCCTCGTCGACCGCAAAGCCCTCGCCGACCAGTGGCGCACCCGCATCGAGCAGTTCCTTGGCATCAAGCCCGGTCAACTCGGCGGCGGCCGACGCAAGCTCGCCGGCACGGTGGACATCGCACTGCTGCCCTCCCTCGCTCGACGCGACGACGTCGCCACCCTGACCCAGGGGTACGGGCACGTCATCGTCGACGAATGCCACCACCTCGGCGCCGCAGCCTACGAGCACTCGGTCAAACGGATCGCCGCGCAGTTCTGGCTCGGCCTCACCGCCACCCCCACCCGACGCGACGGCCTCGGCCAACTCGTCACCTGGCAACTCGGCCCGTCCGCCACACCCTGACCGACGAGGAACACGGCACCCTCGCGGCAGCGATGCACCCCGACGCCGGACCCCGTCGAGCGCTGCACATCCACGAGACCACCTTCCAGCCCGGCGACATCGACCTGGACGCCCCCGGCGCGCTCGCCGAGGTGCACCGAAGACTCGCCCTCGATGAGTCACGCAACGCTCGGATCGCCGATGACGTCGCCACGGCCTTGGCGCGCGGCCGCAACTGTCTCGTCCTGACCCGACGGGTCGCCCAGGTCGAGGCACTCACCGCCCTGCTCGCCGCACGCGGACACCAACCGCTCGTGCTCCAAGGCGCGATGAGCACCCGTGAACGACGGACCGTTGTTGACCGGCTCGACGGCGCCAAGGCCGGCGACGGCCTGCTCGTCATCGGCACCACACCGTTCATCGGTGAAGGCTTCGACGCCCCCGCCCTCGACACCCTCTTCCTCGCCGGCCCGATCTCCTACGACGGCCTACTCGTCCAATGCGCCGGCCGCGTCATCCGCGCCGCGCCCGGCAAGGACCTCGCCGAGGTCCACGACTACCACGACCCAGCCACCCCCATCCTCGCCGCCTCACTCCCACGCCGCATGCCCGGATACCGGGCACTCGGCTTCACCCGCACATGAGTGCATCCGATCGCGATCCCCATCGCTGGTCCCGCCGGCTCTGGGGTGTGACCAGACGAGCGACCAACCTCAGCCGGCGCAGGACGTCACCCCAGCCGCCGGCGGACTACCGACCCTACGGCGACCGGCGGCCCTACGTGGTGGCCGAAACCCTTGCCAAACTGCACGGCCCGACCGGAGGCACGGTGATGCTTCCGCGTCATCTCGACTGGTCCGGGCACGCCGAGTACGACCTTGACCGGCCCGCACGGCTGACCAGCATGTACAGGGTGGTGCTCACCAAAGCCAGCATCGTCGAGGACCTGAACACCTGGCTCGACGCCGACCTCCTCCGACGGCTCTGGCCCACCCTCTGGCTGCCATCCCAACTCCGCCAGCGCTGGGAGGAGACCTTCCCCGAACTCGCCATTACCCGCAACAACGTGACGTAGCGGTAGACCTTGCAAGAACGCCCCAGCGGCCGCGCAAATCGAACACCGAACCGCCGCATTTCGAACGCATCCTTACCGCAAATCGAATGCGAAGGCCCTCGCAGATCGAAATCTTACTGGCTATCATGATGTCGTGCCGACACCGCACCTGATTCCACGTCGGGCCGCCGCGCAGGTCGACGCCGCGCTGGCCGACACCCGCGTCGTCCTGATCAGCGGGGCACGCCAGACAGGCAAGAGCACGCTGGTCCGCATCGTCGCCGGCGATCGTCTCGCCGAGCGCCGCGATCTTGATCGGGCTCAGGACCGGGCGGCGGCGATCGCCGATCCAGTCGGATTCGTGGACTCCTCCGAGCTCTTGGTCATCGACGAGATCCAGCGCGCTCCGGAGCTCCTGTTGGCCATCAAGGCCGCCGTCGACGAGGATCCCCGTCCTGGCCGGTACCTGCTCACCGGATCGTCTCGGCTGTTCGGAATGGTGGCTGCGCCGGACGCGCTGCCTGGCCGGATGGAAACGGTTGAGCTCTGGCCATTATCCCAAGGCGAACTCGACGGAGCACTGGACGGATTCATCGATGCCGTCTTCACGCTCGGCCCGGACCTGCGACACGAGTCGGACGTGACCCGCGCCGACTACGCAGCCAGGATCGTGCGCGGCGGCCTACCCGAGGCCACCACCCGCACCGACCCACGCCGCCGCCAACGATTCCTCGACGCCTACGTCCAGGCGCTCATCGACCGCGACGTCCGGCAGCTGTCCGACATCCAGCACAAGGGCGAGCTACGCAAACTGGTACGCCTCCTCGCGGCCAGGTCCGCGACCGTCATCGCCGCCAACTCCCTCGAATCCGCCCTCGGACTGAGCCGGCCGACGATCGCCCGCTACCTCCAGGCGCTGGAAGAGATCTTCCTGATCAAACGGATTCCCGGCTGGTCCCGCAACATCGGCACCCGCGCCACCGCCGCGCCAAAGCTGATCTTCGTCGACTCGGGCATCGCCGCCAACGAGACCGCGACCGACGCCCGGGCACTGCTCCGGCCGGGAGCACCGTTCGGCCCGCTGCTCGAATCCTTCGTCCTGTCCGAGCTGTCCCGGCAGCTCACCTGGTCCGAGCAGCCCGTCGACCTGGCCCACTACCGCGACCAGAGCAGGTACGAAGTCGACGCGGTGCTCGAGAACCGAGCTGGTCAGGTGGTCGGGATCGAAGTCAAAGCAGCCACCACCGTCGGACCCGACGACTTCCGCGGACTACGCCGACTCGCCGACCGCCTCGGCGACGACTTCCTCGCCGGCATCGTCCTCTATACCGGATCGTCCACGCTGCCGTTCGGCGAAAGACTCCGCGCCATGCCGGTCAGCGCCCTATGGCAGGTTTCCGCCTCGACAGCAGGCTGACCTCGCTCGCAGGCCGCTCCTCAGCCGTCATGGGAGTGGGCATGCCTCAGCCGGGCGGGGGCGGCGGTGTGGCGGCCACGAGCAGGGTGAGTTCCCGGACCAGGTCGTCCAGGGACTGACCGGTCTGCGCGCGGACCAGACCGAGGGCGAGGTCGGCCAGCAGGTAGAAGCCGAGCATGCGGGCCTGGTCCGAGTCGAACGAGGCCAGCAGCGCCTCCGCGCCGGCGAGGTCACCGCGGTGGCGGGCGGCGATGACCCCGGCGGCGCGTTGCACGAGGTCGGCGGCGACCCGGAACCGGACCGGTCACGCCGGTCAGAGCTTCGGCGCGGCGGCGCGGGCGGCCTCGAAGCGCGCGGTGACGTCGGCCCAGTTGACCAGGTTCCACAGCCGGTCGACGTAGTCCGGGCGCACGTTGCGGTACTGCAGGTAGTAGGCGTGCTCCCACGCGTCGAACACCAGCAGCGGCGTGGAGCCCTGCCCGACGTTGCCGTGGTGGTCGTAGACCTGCTCCACGATCAGCCGCTGCCCCAGCGGCTCCCAGGCCAGGACACCCCACCGGAGCCCTGCACGCCCTTCGTCGCCGCCGACAGTTGGCCGGCGAAACCGTCGAAGGAACCGAGGTGCTCCTCGATCGCCGCGGCCAGCTCACCGTCGGGGCGGTCACCGCCGTCCGGGGACAGGTTGTTCCAGAAGATCGAGTGCAGCACGCGCCCCGACAGGTTGAACGCGAACGTCTTCTCCAACCCGACCAGCGCCGCGAAGTCACCCTTGTCCCGGGCCTCGGCGAGCTGCTCCATGGCGTCGTTGCTTCCCTCGACGTACGCGGCGTGGTGCTTGCTGTGGTGCAGCTCCAGGATCTCGCCGGACATCGCCGGCTCCAGCGCGCCGTAGTCGTAGGGCATGTCGGGCAGAGAGTAGACGGCCACCAGCAGCTCCTCACACCATCGTCGTCGCAGAGTTGGGCGGGCACCCCGGCGGTGGTGCAGATCATCGCGTTGCCGGAGCACCCGCCCACTGCTGCCGCCATTACGTAGTTGCGAAGCTTTTGCTATCAACACGGTCCAGAGTGGGGTGCGGCCGACGCCGGGCCGGGCGCAGCGGGTCGCAAGAGACCGCCACGGCGGTCGATGGGAAAGTGGCGCTGAACAGTGCTTACGCACTTTGCTGAGCTGCCGCAGGCGATCACAGCGGCGCGCGGGTGCGACCGGCGCAGGAAGCCTGGAAAGAGAGAAGCCGCAGGTCATCGGCCTGCGGCTACACACGGAGCGTCGGGTTAGGAAACCGATGCTCTATCCCCTGAGCTACGAGGGCGCGAGGGCACAGTCTCGCGACCTTGGGGTCCACCTGAGGTGGCAGGGAGTGGCCCACGTCCACCCCGTGTCACCCGGATCACCGTTCGCCCAGCCCAGGGCCACGCCTCGAACACACCAGACCGATTCCGGGCCGGCGGTCGGCCGCCGGTGAGCCGGGTTGACGTTCCGGCGCCGGCCGTTTCGCCGCTGAACGGGACGGGCCCGGCGCGAAGGGTGGTCCTCCGGGCCGGGCCGCGTCGTCGGGTGGGGTCAGGCGGTCGCGCAGGTGGCCGTCACGCCCGGGCCGGTGCCGGTGCCCTGGAAGCCGAAGTTGGTCGACTGCCGGCCGAGGATCCGTCCGTTGTAGCTCACGTTGGTGAACCCGACGGTCCCACTGGTGCCGCTGGCCTGGGCGTTCCAGGTGCCGGTGACCGTGGTGCCGGCGGGCAGCGCGATGGTCACGGTCCAGCCGTTGATGTCCGACTTGCCGGCGGTGACCGTCACGCTCGCGGTGAAGCCCCCGGCCCACTGGTTGAGCGCCACCGACGCATAGCAGCCGTCACCGGCCGGCGGCGTGGTGTTCGGGGGCGGGGTGGTCGGCGGGGTCGTCGTCGGCGGGGTGGTGGTCGGAGGCGTGGTCGTCGGCGGGGTGGTCGTCGGTGGCGTGGTGGTGGGCGGGTTGGGCGCGCCGTTGGCCAGGCTGAAGGCCAGGTCGGGCTGGAACGAACCGGCCGTGTAGCGGCAGCCGTCGGCCTCGCCCGGGGGCTTCACCCAGAGGTACGCGTCGATGTTGCTGTCGCCGGTGCTGGTCGTCGGGTACTGCCCGATGCGCCGGTCGGTGTTGTCGTCGCCGCACCAGTCTCCGCTGGCACCGCCGTTGCGGCTGGTGTCGATGACCTGGCGCTTGCCCGTGATGCCCATGCCGTTGAGGGCGGAGATGACCGAGCGGCCGAAGTTCGCCTCGTTCGAGGTGGAGTTGTAGTTCGACACGTTGGTGAAGAAGCCGTCGGCGTACTGCACCCCGGCCGCCCGGAGCCGGTTGGCCGTCTCACCCGCGCTGTTCCAGGTGGAGTGGCCGCCGTCGAGGTACACCTTGGCGTTGGGGTTGCCCGACTTGATGGTCCGGGTGGCCGTCGTGATCGCCTGGTTGCGCGCGTTGAGCTCGCTGCCGCTCAGGCACGTCTGCAGGGCGAGCGAGTCGGTTTCCAGGATGATGATGACGGTCTGGTTGCCGAGCCCTCTGGCGAAGTTGGACACCCACGTCTGGTACTGGTTGAGGTCCGGTGCCCCACCGGCGCTGGCCCCGCCGCAGTCCCGGTTGGTGATCTCGTACACCGCCAGCACCGGGATCTGTTGCGCCGCGTTGGCGGCGCCGATGACCTCGGAGACCTCGGACTGCACGGTCGACGGGTTGAAGTTGGCGAACCAGCGGGCCTGCGGCTGACTCGCGATCTTGTCGCGGATGACGGCGGTACGCGAGTCGCCGGGGTTGGCGGCGACCCAGCGGACGACCGCCGAACTCGGGTCGCGATACAGCGATCCGGACAGCGTGCCGGCGGAGGCGCTGCCGACGGTGAGGCAGACGCCGACCAGGGTGGCGCCCGCGACGGCCGCCAGGCTGGCTGCCACCGATCTGCGGCGGAGCGAGGAGAGGCTAGCCACGACGTGTTACCTCCAGATGACATTGATGTATCCACATTGATGGGAGCGTTCCCATGGACGGTAGCGGAGGCTTGCGTCGCTGCCAAGATGTAGAGACTTGTCGATGAGTGCAACGGCCGGGATTCAGCCGGACCACCGGCGGCACTCGTCCGGTATCGGCTCAATGATCCGCAAAGCGTGGTACCAATACCCGGAAGACGGACGATGCCGGCAGAAACGGACGGTCCATGTCGACAAGGGCGGCAGCGCTGCTTCGTAAGCCAGGGCAACCGCAGCGGCCGAGCCTGCTGGAACTCTTCTTCGACCTGGTCTTCATCTTCGCTCTCAACCGGGTCTCCCAGCGGCTGGTCGAGGATCTCACCGAAGGGCGGATGGTCCTCACCGAAACGGGCGAGAGCCTGCTGTTACTGCTCGCCTTCCTGGTGCTCTGGTTCGTCACGGCGTGGGTCACCGACATCTACGATCCGCAGCGGCCACAACTCCAGTTGCTGGTGTACGCGGCGATGCTCGGCGCCCTGATGATGGCGGTCGCGGTGCCGCGGGCGTTCGGCGACGGGAGCCTGGTCTTCGCCGGCGCGTACGTTGCGGTCCACCTCGTCCGCGGCTCCGTCCTCGTGCCGGTGCTGCGTGGCCACCGGGCTCAGCGGAGGGCGGCGGGGGTGCTCCTCTGGTTCAGCGTGTCGGCCGTGCCGTGGATCGCCGGCGCGATCCTGCCGGATCCGGCCCGCGGGCCGCTGTGGGCGCTCGCCATCGCCATCGACGGCACGGCACTGCTGCTGTTCTACCCCGCCCCCTGGACCCTGCCCACCCCCGGCCAGTGGCCCGTCCTGGCCGAGTACCTGTCCGAGCGTTACCGACAGTTCTTCATCATCGCTCTCGGTGAGCTGATCCTGGCGACCGGCTCGGCCTACAGCGACGCGTCCTTTCGTAGCGGTGGAGCCGCGGCGGCGCTCTCGGTCTCGTTCATCACCACCGTGCTGCTGTTCCGGGTCTACCTCTTCAAGGCGGGCCAACTGCTGCCCGAGGCGATCAACGCGTCCTCCGACCCCGCCCGCCTCGTCCGGGAGGCGTTCCTCGCGCACGTCCTGATGGTGGCCGGCATCGTGGCCGTCGCCGTCGGGTACGAACTGGTGATCAAACATCCGTGGGGGCGGACCGAGGCGGCCTGGGTTCTCGTCATCCTCGGCGGGCCGATCCTGTTCCTGGTCGGACGTGCGCTGGCCGAATACGCCGTGTTCGCCCGCGTGTCCCGCTCCCGGCTGATCGGGGCGCTGGCGCTCGTCGCCGCCGCGCCGGCGATGACCCATCTGCCACCGCTGGCCGTGGCCGGCACCGCCGTACTCGTCCTCGCGTGCATCGCCACCTCCGACACGTTGCGTGCCAAGGGCAGGCCCTCCGAGCGCCCGTCCCCACCCCGCTTCAGACACTGACCAGCCGCTCCCCGGGCCACCTGTGGGCCCGGAGCCCTCTGGCTCCGGGCCCGGTCAGCCCTGCTCAGGGGCTGGTGCAGGTGATGGCGCCGGGTGCGGTGGCACCGTTACCGGTGGCGGTGTATCCGAACGTGGTCGAGGCGTTCGGGCCGACCGTGCCGTTGTACGCGGCGTTCCGGACGGTGACGCTGCCGGTGGTGCCCGTGTTGGTGCCGTTCCACAGGCTGCTGATGGCTTGACCACTGGCCAGGGTCAGACCCACGGTCCAGCCGTTCAGTGTCGTGGTGGTGGTGTTGGCGACGGTCACCTCGGCCTGGAAGCCGCCGGGCCAGGTGTTGAGCGTCCGGTAGGTGGCGGCGCAGGTGCCCGGCTCGCCGGTGGGCGGCGGGGTGGTCGGGGGCGGGGTGGTGGGCGGCGGGGTCGTCGGGGGCGTGGTCGACTCGAACTGGCTGAAGAACCTCCAGATCTCGCCCGACGTCCACGTCCGGGAGTCGTTGGGGCTGCCGGACCCGTCGACCGGGCTGGGGGTGTGGTCCCCGTCGAACGCCGCCCACTGGACCGGGTAACCGGCCCGGCATCCCGAGTAGGTGGTGGTGATGTGGGTGAGGCTGCCGCGGCTCGGTTCGCGTGGGCTCTGCGCGGTGCAGCCGTTGTTCCGGACGAACGTGTCGCGCAGTTGCCGACCCTGCGAGATGTTCAGGACGCTGTCGTAGATGCCGTGGATGCCGAAGTAGGCCACGGGCTGGGTGCCGCCGTTGCAACCGCTGAGGTTGGCGCCGGACAGGACGGTGACCGCGCGGATGACGTCGGGCCGGGCGCAGGCCACCGCGTAGCTCATGGCCCCGCCGTAGCTCCAACCCAGGGCGAAGCGCTGGCTCGTGTCGACGCACAGGTCGTTCTCGATCTGGCGGGAGATGTCGTCGAAGAGGGTCAGGTCCCGACCGTTGGTGTTGGCCCAGCCGGCGTTGAGGCCCTGCGGCGCGACGAAGATCGTGCTGTTGTTCGACAGTGGCTGAAGCCCGTAGTAGCCGGCTGAGGTGACGTTGTTGGCCGAGCCGTTCAACCAGTGGAAGCCGAAGATCAGCCGGTAGGGGCGGTTGCGGTCGTACCCGTCAGGGATCCGCAGGTTGTAGGTACGGCTCTGTCCGCTGCTCTGGATCGTGCGCGTCCCGCTGGTCAGCGTGGGGGCCTTGCCGCAGCCGGCGGTCGCCGCGAGGGTGCCGTTCGTCGCCACTTCCGCCGCGTGCAGGCCGCCGCTCAGTGCGCCGCCGGCGGCGGCCGCGAGGAGCACCGCCGCGGCCGCGATGGAGGTGAGGAGATGTCTACGTTTCGCCATTGCATGACTCCTTGCGAAGGGGCGTCAGGTGCCGGTGGTGGGTGCGATGCCAGTCGCCCGCGATCCACCTGGCGCCAGGAGTCGAGCCGGGCCGAGGGCTGCCTGCGGCGGGGCTTCGGAAGCTGGACATGCGGCCGGGGCGACGTCGTCCGGCGACCTGCTGGGGTCGCCGGGCATCGACGGTGTGGCCCGGACCGAGTCACCGACCGGGTGGGCGGCGGGAGGGTGGAAACCCCCTCGGCGCGTCCACGCCGGCTGGTTGAGGTGACCGGGAGCGTGCCCTTCGCTCCCCGGGAGAAAACATAGCATGTTATCGATAACAAGCGATGTCTCGGGGCGGGGTTCAGGACGGTGGCGACCCCGCCGCCCACCCGGCTGCCACCTCGTCCGGATCGCCGATGCGGAACAGGGGAGGTTCGTGCAGCAGGAAGTCGCGGTGGCTGATGTTCCAGGCGTACGCGCCGGCCATGGCGAAGGCCAGCACGTCACCCACGCCGATCGGCCCGGCGGTGGCCGACCGGGACAGCACGTCCTTCGGAGTGCAGAGCTGCCCGACCACGGTGACCGGCCCGCCGTCGGTGCGCGGGCCGTCGGCACCGCTGCGCCGGTACACCCGGAACGGCTGCGCGTGCCCCTTGGCCGCCGGCGTGCGCAGGTGGTGGGTGCCGCCGGCCACCACCACGAACCACTCGCCGTAGGAACGCTTCACGTCGATGACCTCGGTGAGGTACGCCCCGCAGTAGGCGGTGACCGACCGCCCCGGCTCGATGCGCAGCCGCAGACCCGGGTACGCGTCGGCGACGCCCGCCAGCGCTCGGCCGTAGCCGGCCCAGTCGAATCGCCCCGCCGGATCGGTGTAGTCGACGGCCATGCCCCCGCCGACGTCGACCTCGGCGGCGGCGACGTCGGCGACCGCCCAGCGGACCACGGCGGCGGCGACCGCCCCGGCGAGTGGGGCGTCCAGCCCGCTGGCCAGGTGCGTGTGGACACCGCGTACCTCGATGCCGGCGGGCGGGCGGCGGGCGCACTCGACCGCGTCGGCCGGGTCCATGCCGAACGGGCTGGGGCCGCCACCCATGACCAGGCTCGCGCCGGGCGCGTCGACCGGCAGGTTCACGCGCAGCAGCACCTGGGCCGTCCGGCCCGTGGCGGTGGCCAGCGCGCCGAGCCGCCGCAGCTCGGCCGGTGACTCGACGTGGATGCGGCGCACCCCGGCGGCGAGGGCGGCGGCGAGGTCCTCGTCGGTCTTGCCCGGACCGGCGTACGCGGCCGGCGCCCGGCCCGGCAGCACCTCGGCCAGCCGGCGCAGCTCGCCACGGCTGGCGGCCTCGAACCCGTCGACGACTCCGGCGAGGGTCCGCAGCACGCCCGGATCCGGGTTGGCCTTGACCGCGTAGAGCAGCTCGACCCGCCGGGGCAGCGCGTCCCTGATCGACCGGGCGTGCGTGGCCAAGGCGTCGAGGTCGTGGACGTAGAGCGGTCGGGTCACCGTGGCCCGGCCAACGGGTTGGGCACCGACACGAAGGGCGCGGCGCGATCGGCGGCGCGGCGCCACCGGACCAGCAGGTTCGCCTTCGCCACCAGCGGCTCCCCGTCCAGCAGCGCCCGTAGTTCGGGAGGGTCGTCGAGGTCGGCGGCCACCGCCGCGACGACGGCGCGCAGCTCCCGCCACAGCCGCGGTTCGATCCCCGGCCACGCGTCGGCGAGCGCACCGCACAGACCGGCCAGGTGGTTGACGAAGAGGCAGTACACGACCCTGCGCCGGGCGGACCGCGCGTCGTAGCCGACCTGCGGTGGGACGCCGTCCGGCCAGCTGGTCCAGCGGCCGGTGTCGAGTTTGACGCCCTCCAGGTCGCGCAGCAGCATCCGGACCGGCCGTCGCGCGGAGTCGAGCACCACCACGACGTTCTGCAGGTGCGCCTCGTGCACCACGCCGTGACCGAGCCAGCAGTGCAGGACGGCCGGCACCAGCAGTTCCACGTACTCCCGCCACCAGGTGACCGGGTCCGGCACCGCCAGCGGTGCGGCGGCCAGTGCCGCCGCCAGGATCGGGGTGTCCCCCGGTCGCAGATGTGGGCGCAGGCCGGTGCGCAGGATCGTTCCGTACGCCTCGTCCGCCCCGGCGACGTCGACCGTCCGGTAGGCGGGCTCGGCGAGCAGCCCGACCCCGTCCGGCATCGGCACCTGGGCCAACAGGTCGGTCAGGGCCACCGCCCCGGTGAGTTCGTAGCGGGCGTTCTTGCGCAGACAGTTGGTGATCCGTACGTGCAGGCTGGTCTTGACGAACAGGTCCGCGTCCGGCGCGTAGACGGTGCGGACGCTCGCCGTCGGCCGGACTTCAACACCGCCCTCCCCCAGGTCACGCAATCCCGGGTAGGTCGGTGGGATCAGCGACAGCTGCCACGGATGCACCGGCAGCACCCGGTGCCCGGCCGGGGACGGCGGCGGGTCGAGGGCGGCGACGAGCGCATCGAACGGTCCGTCGCCCGCGACGAGATCATCCGGTACGGCGAGCCAGCGCAGCCGGAACGCGGTGCGCAGTTCCGGCGCGTACCCCTGCCAGCGGTCCGGATCACCACTGCGCCACTTGGGCGCGGGGTGGTGCGGGTGGCCGTGGACCAGCGACTGTTCGGAGTCGACGTACGCGTCGATGGCGGCGTCGCTGGTGGGGGTGGGATCCCACGCCGGCCGATCGGCCAGCAGCCGGGCCACGGTGTCGCGGCTGGCCCGGACCTGGCCGACGAACTCGTCGTTGGCCAGGCCGGTACGCGCGGTCAGTTCCGCCGCGGCCAGGCCGGCCAGTGCGTCCGCGTCGACGTCCTCCCACCGGTTGCCGTCTGTCATCCGCTGCACCGGGCCGTCGTAGCGGTGCGCGCCGAGTGGCGAGACTCGCGTGACGGCGCACCGCAACGAGACGTCGAGGTGCCGCAGCAGCAGGTGCGCGCAACCGTCGAGCACGGTCGTGTCGCCGGCGGGGAGGCCGACCTCGCGGACCAGGCAGCCGTAGACGGCGTGGGCGGCGGACAGGTCGGCGAGCTGGCGGGTGTCGACGCCCGGCCGGGAGCGCAGCCGTGCGCTCGTCATGGTGTCTCCCGGAGGTAGTTCGGGCCGGTGCGCAGGTAGTACTTGTTGATGTCGGTGCAGCCCAACCGCTGCTTGGGCAGCAGGGTGCCGGCGGTGAGCATCGCCTTGACAGGTAGTCGAGCGGCCCGCAGGACCCGCTCGGTGAAGGAACGCACCTGCGGCCCGTCGCCCCAGCGGTCCCGGGCGGCGGCCAGTCGGGGTGCCAGCGCCTCGGCCGGCGCGGGTACGGGCAGGCCCCGCGCGGCCAGCGCGATCAGGGGTGCCGCCGCGGCGAGGTGCAGCGTGATGGTGATGAACACGTCGGCCAGTTCTCGCGGATCGCGCGCCCACATCCGCTCGTCGGCCAGCGGAAGCCCGGCCGGCCCGTGGTGGCGGGGGTCGAGGCGCGCGCCGTCGTTGTCCTTGTAGAGCAGGCCGACCGTCTCGTCGGGGCGGATCAGCAGGTGGATGTTCTGTGGATGCGCTTCGAGGGCCACGCCGTGCCGGAGCCAGAGGAAGACGTGCCAGTCGAGCAGCAGGTCCAGATAGGACTCCAGCAGCGCCTCGGGCCGGCCCGAGCTGACGCGTTCGAGGACGGTGCCGGCGACCGGATCGGGTGCGGCGAGGGCCGCGACCGGCACCACCTGGACCCCGTCGAGGTCCCGGGGGAACCGCCGCAGCAGGAAGCCGCGCCGCTCGTCGGCGTCGACGTGGGCGTGGGTGCTCTCGTCGGCGTGCCGGATCCGGCCGGTGAACGCCGGCTCCCCGTCGGCGATCCGGTCGAGCAGCCCGGCGACGGCCGCGCCGTCGGCGAGTGAGCCCGGGTCCAGCGTCCGCCGGTTGCGGGCGCCGAGACTGGCGGTGGGCAGCGGCAGCTTCAGATGCAGGTACGGGTCCTCATCGAGCGCCACCGTCCGCATCGACAGGGTGGGCCGTACGGAGATCGCCGGCAGCGCGACCGACGGTAGCGCGTCGCGTGCCGCGGTCAGCGGATGCGCCGGCATCAGCACCTGATCCGGACGCGGCGCGGGCGGCCACCACGGCGGGAGGACGCCGGCCAGTCGCACCTCCTCGGCGGGTGCCGCGTACCAGCGCAGCGTGAAGCGCGGGGCGTGCTCCGGGGCGTACCGGAGCAGGTCGTCGTCGGTCAGGCCGTGCCGGCAGCGGTCGGTGGGGTAGACCGGGTGGCCGTGGTGGGCGGCGAGCACGTCGTCCAGGAGCGCCCCCGGCATGCCGGTACGGGTCGTGCGGCGTTCGACGGCCACCGTGGCGAACACCTGTGACCGGGCGGCGGCGGCGAGGCGGCGGGCGCGCAGGTCGGCGCGACATTCCGCGCCGAAGTCCCGCCAGCCCGCCTCGGCCTCGACGTCGTCGTGCGGAGCGAGCAGCGTCAGCAACCCGTCCACGGTGTCGGTCCGGTGGGTGCCCGTCCCGTCGACGACGTACACCGTCGGCGCGGCGCTGCGCAGGGCCTGCTGGAAGCCGTCCGCCCGCACCGGGATGCGCACCAGGCCAGCGCCGTGCGACACCTCCCACCAACCCGACCCGACCGCCCGGCCACGGCTGGCCAGGCCGAGGTGATCCTCACGCAGCAGGGCGTCCAGCACCCGCGCGAACACCTCCCGCTCACAGTCGTCGTTCACTCGACAATCGTCCACTGGAGATCGCGGCGGAAGTCGGTCAGGGACGCCCGAACGCTGACCCGGTCCGGACCGATCCCGTGCAGGACGGCGAGATAGTCCCGGTTCGTGCCGGTGTGGTCGGCGACCCGGCCCACCTTGCGCAGCGGCCGGCAGCCCAGCCGGACGTCACCGTGCATCAGGTCGATCGCGCCGGGTGCGACGGCGAGCCGGCCCGGCCGGTCCGCGCAGACGTATTCGACCCGTGCGTACCCGTCCACGGTGGCCGGCAGGTCGAGGGTGGCCAGCGGCTCACCGAGGTGCAGCCGGATGACGTACTCGAACAGCGGCACACCGAGCAGGTCGGCGAGGATCAGGTCCATCCGGTCACCGATGAGGCGGTAGTTCACCTCGATCAGCCGGACCCGGCCGTCGGAGACGACGTACTCGGTGTGGCAGGCGCCGAAGCCGACACCGAGCGCGTCGAGCCGGGCTCGCAGGTGGGCCTCGGCCTGCTCCGCCGGGGGCGACCAGTCGAGGCTCTCCTCGGTGAAGGTCGGCGGCGGGCCCAGGGCGGTGCGCCACCCGCCGAGGGAGGCCAGTGCCGTGCCGTCGCCGAGGGTGTCGAAGGTCCGCAGTTCGCCGGTCAGGTACTCCTCGACCACGAGCGCCACGTCCGGCCGGCGGCTGCGGATCTCGGTGACCCGGGCGGCCAGTTCCCGGTCGTCGGCCACCAGGTAGGCATCCTCGCTGGCCACCCCTGAGCGGGGTTTGAGCACCGCCGGGAACATGCCTTCTCCGACGGTGGGTGGGGCACCCGGGTCGAGGGCGACGGTGCGTACCCGATCGAGCCCGGCCGCCGCGACCACCCGGCGGGCCTCGACCTTGTCCTTGCAGATGCGGGCGGCGTCCGGGTCCTTGCCGGGCAGCCCCAGTTTGCGTGCGGCGACCGCGGTGGCCTCCTGGAGGTGGTCGCTGTTGGACAGCAACGCCGCTGGCCGCTCCGCTGTCGTCGCCGCGACCACCGCCGCCGCCTCCCGGACCGCGCACCGCACCACCGACGCCGTGCAGGACGGCCACTCGCCGGGCCGGTCGGTCAGCACGGTGACCGGCAGCCCGAGCGACGCCGCCGCCGGGAGGAAGCCGTCCAGGACGGCGTCGGTGGGGTTGAGCGCGGTGATGTACAGCCGCATTAGGGCAGCCTACCCTTATTGAGTTGATACGGGACGATCTGCCCGGTGCAACAATCCGGCGGCCACCAGCCCGCCGAGCAGGACCGCCGCCGCACCCACCAACTGCCCGGTCTCCAGCGCCGAGGCGAACGCGGCGGTGACGGCCTCCCGCTCCGGCCCCACCCGCGAGGCGGTGAGGGCCGCGGGGAACGAGCCGGCACCGGCCAGCGCGGCCGGCAACAGCGCGGCGAACCGGGCGTTCAGCACGGCACCCAGCCCGCCCGTGCGGCGATCAACTGTCCACTGGTCGAGGCGAGCCCGGCGGCCAGCGAGCCGACCCCGAACAGCACGAGCCCGGTGAGCAGCATGCGGCGACGCCCGTACCGGTCGGCCGCGCTGCCGGCGGTGAGCAGCAGCCCGGACAGCACCAGCGCGTACGCGTTGATCATCCATTGCACGTCGGCGGTGCTGGCGTTCAACTCGGTGGCGAGCACCGGCACCGCCACGGTCAGCACGGTGTTGTCCAGCACCACGACGAGTTGGGCGAGGCACAGCACGGCCAGGATCAGCCAGCGGTGCGGAAGCCGCGCCGCCGCCGGGTCGGCGGCGACCGATCGGACTGTGGTCACGCGGCTGCCTTCACGCCGTCCGTCGACGGGTGTTCGGTGGCCGGCCCGTCGGCCGGGTCGGGGGTGCGCGGGAACCGCCGCTGGTGGGCGAGCCCGAGGACCACCCCGGCGGCCACCAGGACGATGGCGGCGACCGCGACCGAGGGGTAGCCGACCCGGTCGGCGGCTGCCAGACCGACGGACGCGGCCACGAACGAGCAGATCAGCCCGAACGAGGACAGGACGGTGAAGTCGGTGCCGCCGGTGCCGGGCCGGGAGTAGTCCATGTTGACCGTGTAGAGCACGACGTTGGCGACGGTGTAGGCCACCATGAAACAGCAGAGCGCGACGACCGTCGCACCCAGCGGTGCGCGTCCGCTCATCAACGGCAGCAGCAGCAACGTCGACACCGCGAGGGCCGCGCCGCCGACCACGAGCACACCGCCGCGCCCGAACCGCCCGATGCCCAGCCCCGCCACCAGACCGGCCACGATGGCCGGTGCGCTGGTCACCACGCCGGTGACCACACCGATCCGGCCCAGGGACCAACCGGCGTCGACCAGGGCCGGGGTGACCAACGCGTACGCCATCCCGGCACCCACGTAGACCAGCGGCACCACACCGAAGGTCCACCAGCGGCAGCCCGGCTGGCCGAACACCGACAGCAGCGCCCGGTACGCCACACCGACCCGGGCGACCCGGTCGGTGCGGACCGGTTCCCGGAACCGCCACACCACCAGCAGGCCTACCGCCGTCAGCACGGCCAGCAGCCCGATCGCCGACGCCCAGCCGAACCGGTCGTAGACCAGGACGCACGCACCGCCGCCGAGCAAATTGCCGAGGTAGCTCGCGGCTACCTGGATCCCGTTGCCGGTCCCCCGCGTCGACTCGCTGAGCAGCCGGACGGCGACCGCGTCCACCGCGATGTCCTGGGTGGCGGAGAAGAAGACGTACGCGGCACAGATGGCGATGACCGGGCCCAGCGCGTCGGCCGGGCGGGAGAACGGCAGCAACGCCAGCAGCGTGAGCACCAGGGCGCCCTGGAGCACGAGCAGCCAGGACCGGTAGTGGCCTCGGTGCCGGGAGCCGTACCGGTCGAGGATCGGCGCCCAGAGGAACTTGATGGGCCAGATCAGGCCGACGACCTGGAGCAACGCCAGGGTGTCCAGCGAGGTGCCGCCGTCGCGCAGGATGGCGGTCAACCCGACGGTGATGAACCCGATGCCGAGGTACTGGGTGACGTAGAGCGCGGTCAGGGTGCCGAGCCGGTCCCTCATGCCGCTCTCCAGTACCCCAGGGAGGTCAGCCGGTCCTTGTCGACGCCGAGCGTCCGCCGGATGTGCTTGGTGATGCCGCGGGTGCTGGCCGCCTCGCACGCCACCCAGTAGTGGGCCGCGTCGGTGGCCGGCAGCGCGGCGCAGACTGTGTCGACGAGGTGTCGACCGTCGTCGCGCCGGGGCACCCAGGTGACCTCGTGGTGCTCCCGGGCGCGTGGCGTGAGCGCCTTCTCGCCCTCGTGGGCGTACTCCAGCCAGACCGTCGCGGGGATGTCGGCGCCGGCGTCGAGCAGGCTGTTCACCGCGGGCAGCGACGCCGCGTCGCCGATGAGGTAGAGGTGGCCGGGCGCGGGATCGGGCAGGTCGAACGCGCTGCCCTGGACGGTCGCGCCGATGGTGTCGCCGACCTGCGCGGTGGTGGCCCAGCGGGCGGCGCAGCCGTCGTGGATGGCGAATTCGAGGCTGAACCGGCCGGTCGCCGGGTCGGGATCCACCAGGGTGTACGCCCGCTGGTGCGCCCGGCCGTCGTTGTCGAACCACAGCCGGATCCACATCGTGGGGTGGACCCCGCACGCCTCCAGCAGGCCACCGCCGTCGACGAGCAGCCGCTGGTAGTGCCCCTCGACCGACTCGGTGCCCAGCACGGTCAACCGAAAGTCCCGGCCTCCCATGGCCTTGAGGACCAGGGCCTCCCAGTTCCGTTTCACGCACCCCTCCAGGTAAGGTCAGCCTTCGTTAGGGGAGGGTAACCTAAGTTGAGCGCTCCGCGGAACATGCGTACCCCTCTCGTTGCGACCCCCGCCGCGGCCCCGCGCCGCCACCTCGGAGCAAAGGACAGCGCCCGATGACGTACCTGGAGAAGATCGACGGCCTCGGGGACCTGTCACTGGTGACCGTGGACTCCGACCGGCACGCCGCGCTCCTGCACCGCTGGGTCACCCGACCCCGCAACGCCTTCTGGGGAATGGGGTCGCACACGCTGGACGAGGTGCGGGAGATCTACGCCTTCGTCGACAGCCTGCCCACGCACCACGCGTACCTGATCATGGTCGACGCCGAGCCGGTCGGCCTGTTCCAGACCTATCAGCCCGAGGCGGACCCGGTCGGCGAGCGCTACCCGGTCCAACCCGGCGACGTCGGCATGCACCTGCTGCTCAGCCCCGACCGGCGACTCGCCCGCGGGCTCACCAACGCCGTCGGCCCCGCCCTCGCGCGCTTCCTGTTCCGCGACCCGGCCGCCCAGCGGATCGTCGTCGAGCCCGACGTCCGCAACCATCTCGCGCTGCGCCGACTGGAGATCGAGGGCTTCACCTTCGACTCGGAGATCGACATGCCGGACAAGCGTGCCCAGCTGGCGTTCCTCACCCGCGCCCGGTTCGAGGCGGACCACCCGACGCCGGCCTGACCGGCGGCCCGTCAACGGTTGGCGTTCCAGAAGCCGACGAGGGTCGCGGTCCACCACCCGACCTGGGAGATGGAGGCCGCCGCGACGCCGGGCAGCAGGGCGGCCCGGGGCGCAACGCCGTCCATCTCGGCGAGTCGGTCCCGGACCCGGCCGAGGAACAACCCGTTGACCCCGACCGCCAGCACCGCGAGCAGCTTGACCCAGACCAGCCCGGACGACGTGTCCGGCCCCAGGGCGGCGCCGCTGACCACCAGGCCCAGCAGGCCCAGCCAGATGAGCGGATGCGCACCGTGCGCCGCGGTGAGCACGGTGCCCAGCGGCTCACGGCGCAGCAGCCACCGCAGGCTGAACCAGTCGACGGTCAGCACCGCGCCGAAACCCACCACCAGGCAGCTCAGGTGGCAGAAGAGCGCCGCCATCCGCCAACCCGGGGACAGGGTGAGGTGCGGCGCGACCAGGATCGCCGCCAGCCAGCCGAGGGTCATCGCCAGGATCGCGCCACCGACGGCGGTGCCACCGGCCGAACGGCGGTGACCGCCACGCCAGCGGGCCGGCGGCGCGGCGCCCACGACGGGCGGTGACCCGACCCGGGTACGGTGCGTCGCCGTGCGCCCGGCACGGCGCGCCGGGGCCGGCATGGCGGCACGGTGCGCGGGCAACGAGGCCCGTACCGGGCGGACAGCGGAGTGCAGATCAGACGTCCGCACCGACCGGCCCCCCGCGCGTCGTCATGTCCCCTCCGCGAGAGCACTCAGCTCGGCGGCCCGCGCCTGCTGGATCCGGCCCGCGAGCGCCTTCAACTCCGGGCTGCCCCCGGCGCTCTGCTCACCCCGGCACAGCACCATGGTCTGTTCGAGGTGCGCGCGCAGCAGGGCGACCGCCCGGGGCCACACCTCCGCGTCGGGCACGCCGCGCAGCTCGGCGAGGTGCGCGTCGGTCACCATCCCCGGCATCTGGTGCCCTTCGTGGACGTTCTGCTCCGGCACGTTGCCGGCGGCGAGCAGCCCACGCAGCTCCCGCAGCTCGCTTTCGTGCGCGGCCCGGACCGCACCGAGACGGGCCGCCAGCCGGGCGTCCGAGCCCACCGGTCGGGTGCCCAGGTGGTCGATCAACGCGAGCAGGCCCTCGTCCATCGGGATCACGAGTTGGATGAAGGCGTCATCGGTGCCGTTCAACAGCACCGGCGTGGTCGACACGGGCGCGGCCGAGGGGACCGCCGCAGGCTCGTCCCCGCCGCCCCACCCCTGGGCGAGACCCACCGCCAGCGCGGTCACGACCAGGGCCGCGACCACACCGGCGATCCGCCGGACCGGACCTCTGGTCGTCATCTGGTGCTCACCCACACGGTCCGTACCCACTCAGCGGGCCGTTTGGAAGGCGCGCCCGACCAGGGTCGCGTCGGTCGCGCCGCGGAACAGCCCGGACCGGTCCTTGTCGGTGGCGGGCAGACCGAACCAGGCGTAGCGCTGCACGTACGGGAGTTGGCTCAGCATGGAGGTGGCCGAGGTGAGGAAGGCGGCCTGCTGCTCCTGGCCGGGGAACTGCTGGCCGCCGCCGTCGAAGCGGATCAGCGCGAACTCGGTCAGCCAGATCGGTTTCCGGTACCGCTCGTACACGTCCTGCAGGTACTGCCGGAGCTGGTCGACGGCCGTGGCGGTGGTGAAGTCGGCGCCGAACCAGTGCAGCGTGATGAAGTCGACCCGATGCCCGCGGGCCTGCGCGCCGGACATGAACCGCCCCAGCCAACCTTGCGGGTCGGCGCCGCCGGAGGCGACCGCCGGGCTGCCCAGTCTGCTGCCCGTCGCCATCAACTGCGGCCACAGATCCAGCGCCTGCTCGACCGTCATGTTGGACTGTTCGCGCAGGTCCGGCTCGTTGAACGTGAGCAGGTACGGCCCGGCCGCCCGGGCTCGCGCCAGCTCCGGCGCGGTGACGTTCTCCGCGCCGCGGATCATCGGTACGAAGGTCACCCCCGGCGGGGTGGTGATACCCGGGTGCTGGGTGCCCCAGGTGTAGTACCAGCCGGCCTTCGAGCTGGCCAGGGCCTGGCTGACCCCGGCGAAGTTCCACACCCCGACGCCCTTGCGGGCGGAGCTGATCGTGGGCGCGGCGGCCGGAGCCCGCGACGAGGGTCGCGCGCTCGGGGTGGGTGCCGCGCTCGGGCTGGCGACGGCGGTGGGCGCCGCGGGCGGTGGGGCGGCCCAGGAGGGTGCGGACGGGTCGTCCGGCCAGGTCACCACCAGCGTGGTGATGGCCAGGACGACGGCGGCGACCCCGACGGCGAGCGATGGGAGCAGGCCACGAGGCCGGTTCAGCGCGCGGTTGACGAGCGTGTGACCGCCGTCGCCGTCGGTGGGCACCCCGGCGGGCGGGGTCGTCCCGGCGGTGCCCCCGCTCGCCGGGTCCGGCAGGTGGAGACCGTCGGCCGGCGAGGCGGCCGGCGGCAGCGCGACACCCGGCAGGTGAGCGCTGAGACCGGCCGGCAGCGGCAGCATCGGCAGACCGGCGAGCAGCCGGTCGATCGGCAGGAGGCTCGCACCGAGCCGCCCGCAGAGCGCGCAGTCGCGGACGTGCCGGGCGAGCCGTTTGCGCCACAGCGGGTTGGGCGCGCCGTCCCACTCGGCCGTCACGGTGCGCAGCTCCGGGCAGCCGGGACGGGCCCGCAGGGCACGGACGACGGCGCGGGCCGTCTGGATCTGGTCCTTCATCCGGTGGACCCGCACCGCCACGTGCCCCGGGGACAACCCGACCGCGTCGGCGACCTCGGTCCGGTCGAGCGCGCCGGTCTCCTCCAGCCACCAGAGCGAGAGCAACTCCTGATCGTCCGGGTCGAGCCAGCGGGTGGCCTCGGCGACCTCGCGCCGCTGGTCGGTGAGGCCGAGCCGGAGGATCGTCATTCCCGCGAAGTCGGACGCGGGGTCGGGCACGTTGTGGATCGCGTCGAGCCCGGCGTCGCGGCTGAGCGCGACACGCCGGCGCTGTTCCCAGTCGCGCACCTGACGGATCGTGATCGCCACGAGCCAGGACCGGAACGCGGCCGGGTCGTTGAGCCCGGGCAGGTGCCGGATCACGCGTACCAACGTCTCCTGGACCACGTCGTCGACGTCGGCGTGGCCGCGCAGCGCACGCCCGACGATGTTGTAGACCAGCGGGAGCGAGGCCGCTACGACGTCGTTGAGGGCGCGCTGGTCGCCCCGGCGGGCGGCGACGACCGACCCGACGTCGGGTAGTCCCCGACCGGCTGACGACATGGGTCTTACTCCTTCGTGCTCATCATCAAAGGCGGTCGCGTGGTGCGTGCTGACCGCCTCTATCGGAGACGTGCGGTGGGCGGTCGGATTACGGAAATTCTCGGCTCGGTCGCGGGTCGGCCGCGACCTGGGGATGCCGTGCGGTTCCGACGGCGACGCGTGACCCGTGACGACGACGGGTAAGGTGCGGGGTGTCGGTGTCGCCGGGCGGTCGCCCGGAATCGGGACACCCTGATCGGGCGCCAGTCTGAGCGCCGGGTCGCCACCCAGGTCGTACGGCGAGAGTTGCCGAGGCCCAGACACACCCCTTAGTGGAAGACAGGAATCCTGCATGACATCGAACGACAACGATCTGCCGGCCTTGTTTCTCGCCACCTCGAACGCCGACGGCCTCGACGGGTCGGCGGTGACCTTCGACGCCAGCGAGGAGGCCATGCGACGGCTACGCCACCCGTTCGCGGTGACGCCGGCCCGGCCGACCAGCAACGCAGGGGACGACGGGGATCAACGCGACTGACCCCGCCATTACACGCGACCAGCCCCACCAGCGCGGCATAGTACTTTCGGCTAGTAATCGATCAGCGTTTCGGGTAGTGTCCGGATCATCAAGTGCACGACATGACGCGGTGGTGAGGCCCGTGCTCGTGGCCTTACGACAGCGCACTTCGCCCCGTACGTGCGCCCCGGCGGCAGCCGGTTCGGAGACTCCTCCGGTCGACTCGATCGACGGGCACGTGCTGGAGGGACCACCTGATGGCCACCACCTTCGGATCGACGATCAGCACCCGCGTCGGCCAGCGACGCGGCGACCAGACGCCGGACGACCTCCTGGCCGCCCTGACGGCGGCACCAGCCGACGATCCGCGCCGCCCGGCACTGCGGGACCGCACCATCGAGGCGTGGCTACCGCTCGCCCGACACCTCGCACGCCGGTACGCCGGGCGCGGCGCGTCCGACGACGACCTGGCCCAGACCGCCGCGGTCGGGCTCATCAAGGCCGTCGACAACTTCGACGCCAGCCGGGGCGTCGACTTCAGCGGGTACGCCATCCCCACCGTCATCGGCGAGATCAAGCGGTACTTCCGTGATCGCACCTGGGCCGTCCGGGTGCCCCGCCGCCTTCAGGAGCTGCGCCTGTCGATCAGCGCGGCCAACAGCACCCTCACCCACACTCTCGGCCGGTCACCGACCGTGGCGGACATCGCCTCCTACCTCGACGTGTCCGAGGAGACCGTCCTGGAAGGACTGGAGGGTGCGCGCGCCTACCGGGCCACGTCGCTGTCCACGCCGACCGGAGCCGACGGCGGCCGGGAGCTCGGGGAGACCCTCGGCGGCGACGACCACGAGTTCGACCTCGTCGAGATCCGCGTCGCCCTCGGCCCCGCCCTCGCCACGCTGCCGGAGCGCGAGCGCGAGATCCTGAGCCTGCGCTTCCACGGCAACCTGACCCAGGCCCAGATCGCCGACCGGATCGGCATCTCCCAGATGCACGTCTCGCGGCTGATCACCCGCTCGTTGGCCGCCCTGCGCGACCAGCTCTCCACCGACAGCGGCTTCTAGCCGCCGTCCGCCACCGGAGCTGGCCGTGGACGCGTTGCGCGGCGAGGTGGTCCCCGGACGGGCCGTCAGAGCTGAACGACGTGACCCACCCGCGGTGGCGTACGACCCGCGAGGACGTCGAGCCACGCATGTCGCAGGGCCTCCGGCCCGACGCCTTCCTGAACGTCGAGCCACCCGCCCGCCACCGCGGTGAACCGCCGCCACGCCTCGGCGAACCGCCGGTCGAGCCCGTCACGGCCCCAGTCCTGGCTGCGTTTGCGCATCTGGACGGGTGCGAAGAACACCTCCTCGGCGGCGTCGGCGTTCGGAGTCTGGTTGGTCAGGCCGACGGCGATGTCCCGGACCAGCAGGTCACCGAGGTGCCGGCGGAGTGCGGCGCGGGTCGAGGGCGCGCCGGACAGGTCGAGGTAGACGCTCGCGACGGCGTCGAGAGCGCCGATGTCGTCGTACGAGACGACCTGGTCGTAGCAGCCGAGCGACCGGGTGAAGGCCACGTTGCCGGGTGAGGTGAGACCGACCAGGCGCGGGCCGCGCCCGTGCAGCTCGAACGCGGCCGCGTACGCGGTCTCGCTCGACGCCGACGACAGCAGCAGCGACTCGGCGCCGTGGAAGCCGTTGTCGCTGACCTGGTCGGCCAGCATGAACGAGGTGAAGAACAGCGGCCGGAACAGGATCAGCAGATCCTCCTGGTCGGGCTGGTACGCCGGGTCGGCGCCGGTCGACCGGTACGCGTTGTACGGCGAGGGCAGGTCGGCCCGGTGCGGGCTGGCGTCGCGGAACCCCGACGCGTCGACCCGGTCCGGCCGCACCAGCAGATGGCCGGCGGGCGGCAGGTAGCCGTACACCCGCTGCCCCACGTCGACCCCCGCGACCGTCGACGCGACCACCTCCGCGAAGCCCCAGAGCGGGGGAAGCCCCCATTCCGGCCCGAGCCCGCGCGGGCCGGGCGGGAAGAACTCCCAGTAGCGCATGGCGTCGCCGAGCACCGCGTAGGTCACGTTGTTGGCGCTGAGGCCGACGCGGTCGACCCGCAGGAGCGCCTCCCCGTCGGACGGGACGGCGGTCGTGCCGTCGACGAGCGTGCTCTGGCCGAGGTCGGCGCGGGCCACGGCGAACGTCCACGAGGGATCCATGGCCTGACGCTAGACAGCACCGGGAACGCAGACAAGTGCACTGCGAGTGCAAAATCCCACTCGCTAGGGCGACCCGGTGGCCGGCGTGACGAGGTCGCGCAGGTGAGCCAGCGGGGTGTGCGGCGGTTGCCACTCCAGGAACACGGCCGTGGCGTCGTCGTCGAGTTCGTCGTCCTGGTAGGTGACGACGGCGCGCACCAGCCGGCGCATCGTCTCCGGGCTGGGCAGACCGTCGTTGAGAGCGCGGTTGACGAAGTCGACGAGCCGGTCCAGCCCGAACCGCTCACCGTCGGCGCTGCGCGCATCGGTGATGCCGTCGGTGTAGGCGAGGATGCGGTCGCCGGGATGCAGATCCTCCACGTGCACCTCGGGGCGTCGGCCCGACAGGTGGCCCAGACCCAGCGGCAACGCGGTCGGCCCCGGCAGCTCCCGGATGGCCTTGCCGTCGCGCAGCAGCATCGCTCCGGGATGACCGGCGTTGATCATCTGCAGCCGCCCGGTCGTCCGGTCCAGCTCGGCGAGCAGCGCGGTCGCGAACAGGTTCGGATGCTCGGAACGCACCCACCGGTCGATGCTGATCGCGGTGTCGACCAGGTCGAGGCCGCACCGACGGGCGTTGCGGTAGGCGCTGACCACCAGGGAGGCCAGGGTGCTCGCCTTGATGCCGTGCCCACACGTGTCGAACAGCCCGACGCTGAGCACGTCGCCGTTCAACGCGTAGTCGAAGATGTCCCCGCCGACGTCGTAACACGGCTCGAGGATGGCGGTGACCACCATGTCGTCGGTCGCGAAGGTCAACGGCGGCAGCAGTCCCCACACGATCTCGGCGGCGACCTGCATCGGGAGCCGACGCCGCATCCGCTCGACCACGTCGCCGTAGGGCCGGCGGTTCACCAGCAACTGGGCGACGGTGACGGCCACCTCCCACGCCGGACCCTCCATGGCCCGGTCGCCGGCGGCCGGCGTGACGACCTCGAGCACACCCATCCGCTCGCACCCCAGCAGCAGCGGGACCCAGATCCGGTCGGGGTTGTCCGGGGCACGCTGGACGTCGAGGGTGGTGAACGCCCGGCCGGCGAGTGTCGTCTCGATCGACAGCTCGTGGCGGACGAGGCCGGCACCGAGCAGCGGCACGAGCAGGGTCTGCGTGTAGTCGGCCAGGTAGACCACGATCTCGGTGGCGTTGATCGCCGCCGCGGCGCCGGTGACCAGCAGAGACAGGTCGTCCGGCCCACCCCGTGGTGCGTTGAGCTGCAACGACCGCACCGCGTCGCCGGCGTCAACCACGCTCCACCTCCCCCTGTGTCCGGCGACGGAGACGAGCAGACCGGGTGCCACCACCGTAGGAGCACGACGGCGGCGACGCCACCCGGCCCCGGCCCTCGCGTTCGCGCCCTCCGTACGTCACCCCGCTGACCCCATCCACCCCACTCATCAGGCGATCGGGCCGAGAAGCGCAACCCTCACGGGGATGGCGCGTCGGCGAGGTCGGCCGGGTCGAGGTGCAGGGTGGCGAGCAGCCCGGAGTGCTTGGCCGGGTCGACCCGCTCCGGCAGCTCCCGCTCGACCCAGTCGGCCCGCGCCTGCTGGCCCCGGTCGCGAAGTGCGCTGACGATCCTGTTTCGGGCGATTCTCATCTGGTGCTCCCCCTGGTTGGCCGTGCGGTCGTGCGCGCGTACGGCGATCACGAACTGTGCGATGACCGGTGCATCTCACGGCGGGGACGTGGTCGGCGACGAACCAGCACGACAACACGTCACGGCGATGGGGATGGCGATCGGTTACGCCCCGAACGGGCTGGTGGCGACGGCATCTGCGGCCACCGGAGGCCCCGGGCGACATGTTCACCGTACGCCCTCCCGGTGCGGGCCGCACGGGCTGGCCACCCGACCGGCCCATTTCGACCAGGCCAGCAATGTCGACCTGGTCGAGGATGCCGTCGAGACAGCCGGAGGTCAGGGCTCCAGCACGACCTTGCCGGCGCGGCTGCGGGTCTCGGCGAACACCATCGCGGCGGACACCTCGGTGAGCGGGTAGCGGGCCGCGATCTGCGGCACGATCACTCCCTGTCGCAGCAGGTCGAGCACGGTGCCGAGGTCGGTACGCAGGCGACGTCGGAACGCCGTGGGGCGGGTCAGGCGGCCGGCCCAGAAGTTGTAGAACCCGGCCCGGTGCCCGTTCGGCAACGCGTTCCAGGTGTAGAGGCGGGCCAGCAGCTTCACGAAGACCCAGACGATCGACGTGGCGGAGCCCAGTGCGGAGGCGTTGCCGTAGACGACCAGCTTGCCGCCGGGGGCGAGCAGGTCGTACGAGGTACGGACGCCGGGACCGGCGACCGGGTCGAAGACGGCGTCGACGCCACCCGGCGACAGCTCGCGGACGCGCGCGGCCAGGTCCGGGTCGCGGTAGTCCAGCGGTTCGACGCCGAGTGCGCGCAGCGCGTCGTGATGCTTCGCGGCGGCGGTGCCGATGACCCGCAGGCCGAGGTGGCGTCCGAGTTGGACGAGCACCGTCCCGACCCCGCCGTTGGCGCCGTGCACGAGGATGGTCTGCCCGGCCCGCAGCTCGGCGCCGCGCAGCAGCTGCCAGGCGGTCACACCGTTCACCACGACGGTCTCGGCTTCGGCGGGGTCCAGATCCGCGGGTACGGGGGGCAGGTCGTCGACGTCGACCACCAGGTGGGAGGCCCAGGCGCCGGTCTTGGTGACCGCCG
The DNA here is from genome assembly GCF_029626045.1 of Micromonospora sp. WMMD710. NCBI lineage: Bacteria > Bacillati > Actinomycetota > Actinomycetes > Micromonosporales > Micromonosporaceae > Micromonospora > Micromonospora sp. WMMD710. The sequence goes on from NZ_JARUBD010000001.1 coordinate 4,775,418, forward strand.
CGACCCGGGTGCCGATCAACGAGTCGTCCCCGTCGGGCCCCACCGACCGGACCGTGCCGACCAGGTCGTAGCCGGGCACGAACGGGAACTTCGGCTGGCCGGGGTAGAGGTTACGGCGCATGGACTGCTCGGCGTACGAGATGCCGGTGGCCTCGACCTCGACGAGCGCCTGCCCCCGGTTCGGGACGGGCATCGCGCGTCGGTGCAGCCGGAGCCCGTCGGGCTCCACCACGCCGGGCAGCACCACTTCGGTGATCATCGTGTCGGTCGTCATCAGGTACTCCTTTGTTTGTAAGTGTGCACTCACACACTTCGCAGGCTGAAAAAGTGGGCCGCTTCCGCGGCCCGGTTCGGGAGTCGGGTCAGGGGTGGCGGATGCCGGCGGTCAGCGCCCGCGCCCACGGCTCGGGGACCTGCTCCAGGCCCACGGTGACGATGAGATGACAGAGCTGGCCGTACGCGAAGAACTGCTGGACCTGCGCGTCGCTGACACCGGCCCGACCCTGCACGAAGGTCGCCACCCGCCGGTAGCCGGCACGCACCACCTCGGCGATCTCGGGGACGTCCGCGACGGCCTGCGCCTGCACCTGGAAGAGCAGGAGATCACGGTCGGCGATCAGCTCCGCGTAGGCACCGCCCATCGCGTCGAGGACCTCCTCCGGGCTGGTGCCACCGGCCCGCTCCGCTCCGGCCTCGATCGCCTCGGCGATCCGCTCGAAGCACGCCTCGGCGGCCGCCACGAACAACCCGAGTTTGCCGGAGAAGAGCCGGAACACGTACGCCTCGGAGATGCCGGCGGCGGCCGCCACGGCGGTGACCGGCGTGGCGTGGAAGCCGGTGCGCGCGAACGCCGACACGGCGGCGTTCAGGACGGTGACCCGGCGGGCCTCGGCGGTCGATCGCATGTTTGTAAGTGTGCACTCACAAACTAACGCCGTCAACCCCCGTCAGGGCGCGATGCGCAGCACCCGGATCGCGCTGTCGTCGTAGTCGCTGAAGCGGTACCGGAGCCCGGCGAACGGGCTGCCCGGGAAGTCGCCGGTGATCGTCGCGGTCACGACCGTGCCAGCGGGACCGTCCTGCACGTCGGTGACCTCGTACGACACCAGTGGCACCGCTCGGCGCCACTGCCGGATGGCCGCGATGCCGCGGTACTCGGCCGACTCGTCCTCGACGACGGCGTCCTCGGCGAACAGGGCGAAGTAGTCCTCGGAATCCGGTCGCCCGGCGAGTTCGAAGTAGCGGCGGATGATGGCCGGCACGGACTGGTTGGCGCTCACTGCGGGTGTCCCCTCTGTACGTCGGATCACGGTCGATCAGACCGTCGGAATGGTGCCGCCGTCGATGACGTGCTCGGCGCCGACGATCGCCGAGGCGCGGTCGGAGACCAGGAAGGCCACCAGGTCGGCGACCTCCTCCGGGCGCGCCGGACGGCCCAGCGGGATCCCACCGAGCGAATCCATCAACTGGCCGAGGGCGGTGTCACGGTCGACGCCGTTCCCGGTGGCGAGGCGCCCGATCAGCGCATCCGCCGCGGCGGTCTGGATGAAGCCGGGCGCGACGCTGTTGACCCGGATGCCGTACGGCGCGACCTCGTTGGCCAGACCCTTGCTGTACGCGGTCAGCGCCGCCTTGGCCGCCGCGTACCCCAGGGTGGCCTCGTACATCGGTTTACGGCGCTGGATCGAGGAGACGTGCACGATCGCGCCCGAACGCCTCTCGATCATGCCGGGCACGAGCCGACGGTCGAGCCGTACCGCGCCGAGGAGGTTGATGTTCAACTCCTGCGCCCAGTCCTGCTCGGTGAGCGCGGCGAAGCCGCCCGCCGGCGCGTGCGACCCGCCGACGACGTGGACGACGATGTCGGCACCGCCCGCGCCGAGCAGTCGCTCCGCCACCACCTCGGCACCGTCGACGCTCGACGTGTCAGCGGCGACGAACCGGTCCGCGAACTCGAAGCCTTCGGGCATGCCGCGGGCGCTGACCCACACGTCCGCGCCGGCCTCGCGCAACCGGGTGGCGATCGCCGCTCCGGCACCCTTCGTTCCCCCGGTCACCAGGGCGCGTCGGCCGTGCAGTGAATCCCGGTCGGGCATCTGTCACTCCTCTCTGGGCAGCATGAAGCGGACGTCGTACAGTTACTTCTGAAACAGCACCGACTAACTTCGACACTAGCACCCACTCGGGAGAGGGCACATCTGTGGCTGGGAAGATCCGCTTGGAGGACCGCGAGTGCCCGCTGTCCAGCGCGCTGGGCCATGTGGGCGAGTGGTGGACGCTCCTGATCTTGCACGACGCTTTCGACGGGTACACCCGGTTCGACCAGTTCCAGGCCAACCTGGGAGTCTCGTCCAGCATCCTGACCAGCCGGCTCAGGACCCTCACCGAGCAGGGACTACTCGAACGTCGCCGCTACCAGACCCGTCCCGACCGCTACGAGTACGTCCTCACCGACCTCGGGCGCAGCCTGCGTCCCGTCGTCGTCGCGCTCGCCGCCTGGGGGAACTCCCGCCTCGACCCCGCCGAGCGCAGCATGATCCTCGTCGACCGCGACACCGGCGTGGAGGCCGATCCGGTCATCGTCGACCGCACCACGGGACGCCGGCTCGACGACACCGACTTCGTCTTCGCCGCCGGCCCGGCCGCCAGCGAGACCATGCGGAAGCGCTACGAGCACATCCGTACGCAGGCAGCCCCGGACCAGCACCAACCCTGACCGGTCAGTCGCTCAGCCCCGGGGTGGACTCCACTCGGAGGCTGTCCGGGTTGTCGTCCGGCGTGCTGGCGGCGATCGACCCCAGCAGGGCCAACGAACGCGCCGACTCCGACCCGGGCTCCGCGTGGTAGATCACCAGGAGCTGGCCGTCGGCACCGGCGACCGCGAGCTTGTCGCAGTACAGGTCGAGGTCACCCACCTCGGGATGGCGTAGCCGGCTGACCACGCCCTCCCGCCGACGTACCTCGTGACGCGCCCACAACCGCCGAAAGCAGTCACTCTTGATCGACAGCTCACCCACGAGCGCCGCCAGGCGAGGATCGTCGACGGCCTCGCTCGAGTCGGCGCGCAGCTGCCCCACCGCGTTCACGGTCGCCCGCCGCCAGTCGCGGTGGAACTCCCGCTCGGCCGGGTCGAGAAAGGTCGCCCGGAGCCGGTTGGTCCCCGGGACGAGATTCGGCGACAACGCCCGCGCCATCCGGTTCGAGGCCAGGATGTCCAGGTAACGGCCCTGCACGAAGGCCGGCATGGGAAGCTCCCGCACCAGGTTCAGGACGCTGGCCGGAACCCGCTCGGTCGTCGGCCGGACCGCCAGCCGGGACCGGGTCCGGGTCAGACCGATCATGTACGCGGTCGTCTCCGCGTCCAGCCGCAGCACCCCGGCGAGGGCATCGAGGACCTGCACCGACGGGTGCCGCTCGCGGCCCTGTTCCAGCCGCAGGTAGTAGTCGGCGCTGATGCCGGCCAGCATCGCCACCTCCTCCCGGCGCAGGCCGGGCACCCGGCGCAGCCCCACGCCCGGGCCGAGCCCGACGTCCTCGGGCCGGACCTGCTCCCGGCGTGCCCGCAGGAAGTCCCCGAGCGGATTGGTCGCGTCCATGCCCTCGACGGTATGCCGCCCGGCCGGGCGGTGACTGGCCGTGTCACTACCAGGAACATCTCGCCCTGCCGGGCGGCCGGTTGTCGGTGCACAGTACACGTATCCACTCCGAACACGGACAGAGGACGACATGAGCGAGAACCTTCCCGGCGGTGCCCTGACCCTGGCCGACGGCCTCACCCTGAGCCGGATGGGCTACGGGGCGATGCAGTTGGCCGGCCCCGGCGTCTACGGCCCACCCCGCGACCGCGAGCAGGCCCTCGCCGTGCTCCGCGAGGCGGTCGACCTGGGGGTCCGACACATCGACACCAGCGACTTCTACGGGCCCGTGGTGGTCAACGAGCTGATCCGCGAGGCACTGCACCCGTACCCCGAGGATCTGCACCTGGTCACGAAGGTCGGCGCGCGCCGCGGCGCCGACCGCTCCTGGATCCCGTCTCTCGAGCCGGACGCCCTCAAGGCCCAGGTCCGGGACAACCTGGACCACCTCGGCCTGGATGCCCTCGACGTGGTCAACCTGCGGGTCGGCGTGGCGGAGGGCACCGGCGACGCGCCGCTCGGGGAGCAGTTCGCCGCCCTGGCGGAGCTGCGGCAGGAGGGTCTGATCCGGCACCTCGGGCTCAGCAACGTCACGCTCAACCAGCTCACCGAGGCGCAGGCCATCGCGCCCGTGGTGACGGTGCAGAACCTCTACAACGTCGCCAACCGGCAGGACGACGCCCTGGTCGACCGGTGCGCGGCGGAGAATATCGCGTTCGCCGCGTTCTTCCCGCTCGGCGGGTTCACGCCGTTGCAGTCCGGCACGCTCACCGACGTGGCCGCCCGGGTGGGCGCCTCGCCGCAGCAGGTCGCCCTCGCCTGGCTGCTCCAGCGCTCCCCCACCACCGTGCTGATCCCCGGCACGTCGAGCCTGGCGCACCTGCGGGAGAACATGGCCGCGGCCGACCTGAAGCTGCCGGCCGACGCGATCGAGGAGCTGGACAGCATCGGCGTCGCCTAGCGCAGCCGGCTTCAGTGCTGGTGCGGGCGGTTGCGGATGAGGGTGAGCGCGAGGACGGCGGTGACCAGGAAGACGATGCCGGTGATCCGCAGACCGGCCTGGACTCCGGTGGTCATCGCCTCCGCGAGTGCCGACCGGACCGGGTCGGGCAGCGGCTGGTCGCCGGTGGCGCCGGCGGCCACCGCCGCCCGCACGGCCGATCGGGTGGGTTCTTGCACCTGGTGTGCGGCGAGGCGGTCCGGCAGGTTGGCCAGCATCGTGGTGGTGAGCAGCGTGCCCAGCAGGGACGAGCCGAGCACCGAGCCGACCTGCCGGGCCGCGTTGACCGCACCGGAGGCCATGCCGGCCTGGGCGGGCGCGACGCTGGCCAACGCCGCCGCCGTCGCCGGGGCCACCACCAGACCGCTGGCGGCACCGAACAGGGCGAACAGCGCCCAACGGTGATCGAATGTCGTGGTCGCCCCCTGTGCCGCGAGCCCGAAGGTGGCCACCGCGCCGAGGACCAGGCCGAGGGTGAGCGGTGCCTTGAAGCCGGTGCGCCGGATCGTCCGCCCGGCGGCGAAGGCCACGAGCACGTACCCGCCGAAGAGCACCAGCATCCGCCAGCCGGTGTCCAGCGGGGTGAGGGCCTGGGCACGTTCGTGGAACAGGACGAGCAGGATCGCCACACCGGTGAAGCCGAACAGCGACACCGCGGCGACGACCATGACGGCGCTGAACGACGCCGACCGGAACAGCCGTACGTCGAGCATCGGCGCGGTGGTGCGCAACTCGACCAGCACGAACGCGACCAGCGCGGCGGCCGAGACGATCCAGGCGGTCGCCACGACTGGGCTGGTGTAGCCGTCGCGCCCGCCCTGGATCATGGCGTAGACGGAGGCGGCGATGGCGAGGGTGCCGAGCAGCAGGCCGGGGAGGTCGAGTCGGCCCGCGCTCTGCCGGGACTCGGCCACCCCGATCGCGGCGACGACGAGGGTCACCACACCCAGCACGATCGTCGACAGGTAGACGCTGTGCCACTGGTGGTCCCGCAGCAGCGTACCGGCGATGAGCGGCCCGATCGCGAGCCCGATCCCGGAGGCGGCCGACCAGGCGGTGATGACCTCGGTACGGCGGTGCGGGTCGGTGAACGTCGCGCCGAGGATCGCCAGGCTGTTCGGCAGGATCAGGGCCCCGCCGAGTCCGGCGATCAACTGCCCGACGAGCACCCAGGCGACGGTGGGCGCGCTGGCCACGACGGCACCGCCAACGATCATCGCGACGACACCCGCGCCGAACATGCGCCTGCGCCCGTAGCGGTTGCCCAGAGTGGCTGCGGACAGCACCAGGCTCGCCACGACCAGGGTGTAGGCGCTGGGGATCCAGATCACGGTGGTCGGGTCGACCCGCAGGTCGCGCTGGATGCTGGTCAGGGCGGAGACCGTCGCGGTGATCTGCAGGAACGTGATCATCGCACCCAGGCACATGGCGACCAGGGTCATCGGGCGGGAGCCACGGACGGATGAGCGGGCGGTGACGGCCGGTCCGGATCCGGACGGGGCCGTGATGCCAGTGGTCACGAAGTGTCCTCGGGTCGATGGAGGCTGGCTTTCATCCTGGCAAGTCAGCAGCTCCCCAGTGAAGCATGCTGGCTAACTCCAACGCAAGTCAGGTAGGCTGGGTGGCATGGAGGACCTACGGGACGACCGCGACTCCTGGTCGATGGCGAACTGCTCGGTCGCACGGGCGATGGACATCGTGGGCAGCCGGTCGACGATCCTGATCATGCGCGAGGCGCTGCTCGGCACCCGACGCTTCGACGACTTCGTCCGCCGGGTCGGGGTCGGCGAACCCGCCATGGCGGCCCGACTCAAGGAAATGGTCGCCGCCGGCCTGCTCGAACGGATCCCGTACCGGGAGCCCGGGCAGCGCACCCGCCACGAGTACCAACTCACCCGCAAGGGCGGCGACCTACTCCCCGTCATCACGGCGCTGCGCAACTGGGGCGACACCTGGAGCGCCGACGAGGCCGGCCCCGGCATCCTCGCCACCCACCACAACTGCGGCGAGCCCGTCCGTGCCGTGATCCGCTGCGCGGCCGGACACGACGTCGAGAGCGGCGACATCGACATCACCGCCGGCCCGGGCCTGATCCGCCGCGACTGACGCCACACCGCCAGGTCAATCACTGACGCTGGCGTCCGGACGACGGTGCCTACGCGACCGCGCGGTCCCGATGAGGGCGCTGCCGTGACCAGGCGGTGGTGGAGGCCGTACGGCGTGCCGGAGCGGCGGGCAGCACCGTCAGCCTGGACGTCAACCACCGCAACCGCCTCCGGTCGGTCAGCGACGCCGCCGCCGCACTGCGACCGCTGCTGCCCTCGATCGACCTGGTCGTCGCCTCCGACGACGAACTCGCCGTGCTGACCGACGCGACCGACCCGGTCGCGGCACTGCGCGAAGCCGGCGTCACCGAGGTCGTCGTGAAGCACGGTGCCGACGGAGCGACCAGCCACAGCACGACCGGCACGGTGCACCGGCCGGCCCGGACGGTGCCGGTGGTCGACACCGTCGGCGCCGGCGACGCCCTCGTAGCCGGGTTGCTCTCCGGCTGGCTGGACGGCCTCGACGCGCGAGCCCGGCTGGACCGGGCCGTCACCACCGGCGCGTTCGCGGTCGCCACCAGGGGTGACTGGGAGGGCCTGGCGGACCGGAGCGAGCTGACGCTGCTCGACCACGGGCCTGGCGGTACGGTCCGCTGACCGGCGCGGCGGCCGACGCCGCCGTCGGAGATCGTTGGAGGAACGCGATGGAGCTGACCGAACCGACCGTCTGGAGCACCGACCGGTTGGAGCTGGGCGAGGGACTGCGCTGGGTCGACGGCCGGCTGGTCCTCGTCGACCTGCTGGCCGGCCGGCTGCTGGAAACCGGCGGCGACACCCCCGGCCCGCTGCGGGAGCTACGCCGCCTCGACGTTCCGCTCGGCGCCGTCGCCCCGGTGACCGACCGGCCCGGCGACTGGCTGGCCGCCGCCGGGACCGGCGTCACCCTGCTGCCCGCCACCGGCGACCCCCGACCGGTCGCCGACCTGGTCGGCGACGCGCCCGAGCCGACCCGCATGAACGACGCCGTCGCCGACCCGCACGGCCGCTTCTGGGCCGGCAGCATGACGTACGCCGGAGTGCCCGGCGGCGGCACGCTGTACCGGCTGACCCCGGGCGCGGCACCGGTACCCGCGGTCACCGGCATGACCATCCCGAACGGCCCGGCGTTCGACGCCGCCGGCACCACGATGTACCTGGCCGACTCGCCACGCGGCGAGGTCGACCGGTTCACCGTCAACCCGCGCACCGGTGACCTGCACGGGCGGGAGCCGTTCCTGCGGCTGGCCCCCGCCGACGGCGGCCCGGACGGCATGACGGTCGACGCGGCGGGCCACCTCTGGGTCGCCCTCTGGGGCGGCTCGGCGGTACGCCGTTACCGGCCGGACGGCACCCTCGACCGGGAGATCCGACTACCGGCAGCCCAGCCGGCCGGCATCTGCCTCGGCGGCTCCGACCTGCGCCGACTCTTCATCGGCACCGCCCGCCTGGGGCTGACGTCGGCCGGTCCGGCGGACGGCGCACTGCTCGCCGTGGACGTCGAGGTCCCCGGCCTGCCCACCCCGCCCGCCACCGCACCCGAGGCCAGCTGACCGTCCCGGCCAACGCGTCAGGCATACCGGACGCCGGGGCGGGAATAGCGGCACGACGGCAACCGGCAGAGGGGCGAGACGATGAGCACCGTGGGGCGGGCGTCATGAACGGTCCGGTCGGCGACGAGCCGGTCGGGGAGCTGGAGCTGGTGCACACGTTCACCGGCCCGATGCCGACCGGGGTGAGCGTCTCGCACCAGGGCCGGATCTTCATCAACTTCCCGAGGTGGGGCGACGACGTGCCAGCCACCGTCGTCGAACTGCGCGACGGCCGCGAGGTGCCCTACCCCGACCAGGCGTGGAACGAACCGTCCGGCGACGACGACGCGGGGGCGTTCGTCTCGGTGCAGAGCATCGTGGTGGACCCGGCGGACCGGCTCTGGGTGGTGGACACCGGCAGCCCGAAGTTCCAGCCGACGAAGCCGGGTGGGCCAAAGCTGGTCCGGATCGACCTGGACACCGACACGGTCGCCCAGGTGATCACCTTCCCGAGGGACGTGGCACCCGCGTCGACGTACATCAACGACGTCCGCTTCGACCTGCGGCGGGGCGAGTCGGGGGTCGCGTACCTCACCGACTCGACGGACTCCGGGCCGAACGGGATCATCGTGGTGGACCTGGCCAGCGGAGCCTCCTGGCGGCGACTGCACGACCACCCGTCCACCAAGGCGGAGCCGTTGAAGAACTACCGCCCGTTCGTCGAGGGCCGGCCACTCCTGTCCCGACCGCCGGACGGGCCGCCGAAGCCGCTGGCGATGGGCTCCGACGGCATCGCCATCTCGGCCGACGGCAGCCGGCTGTACTACTCCCCACTGATTTCCCGACGCCTGCACAGCGTGTCCGCCGAGGCGCTGGCCGACCCGTCGGTCACGCAGGAGGCGGTGGCGGCGACGGTCGTCGACGAGGGGGACAAGGCCACCGGGTCGGACGGGTTGGAGTCCGACGACGCGGGGCGCCTCTACCTCACCTCGTACGAGCACAACGCGGTGCTGCGGCGGCTGCCGAACGGCGAGTACGAGACCCTCGTCCACGACCCTCGGTTGCTCTGGCCAGACACCATGTCGGTGGCCACCGACGGGTACCTCTACGTCACCGCCAACCAACTGCACCGGCAGGCGCAGTACCAGGGTGGCAAGGATCTGCGGCGCAAACCGTACGGGCTGTTCCGCACCCGCATCGACGCCGGCCCGGTGCTCCTGCGCCGCTGACCGGTAGGCATGGCTGGTCGGGTGGCGGGTAGCCCCTCGGGTGGCCGACTGGCATGAGGTGTTCGTCCCGGACACCCCGCTATTGGAGATCGTGGTCCGGGGCAGCGTCATGTACCTCGCGCTGTTCACCCTCCTGCGGGTCATCCTCAAGCGGGAGAGCGGCACCACCGGCGTCACCGACCTGCTGGTCATCGTGCTGCTCGCGGACGCCGCCCAGAACGGCATGTCCGGCGGCTACACCTCGGTCACCGACGGGGTGCTGCTGGTCGGGGTGATCATCGGTTGGTCGTACCTGCTGAACGCCGTCGCCTACCGCTGGCAGGCCGCCGCGCGGCTGATCCGACCCGGGTCGCTGGTGCTGGTGCGGGACGGGCGGGTCATGCGGGCCAACATGCGCCGGGAGCTGATCACCAACGAGGAGCTGCACACCCTGCTGCGCGAGCAGGGCGTCGTCGACCTCTCCCAGGTCCGCGAGGTGCGGATGGAGGCCGACGGCCGGTTCAGCGTGACCACCCGTACACCCGGTCGGCCCCGCAACGACCTCGACGCCCCGGGCGGCCTCGGCTGACGACCGGCCCGGGACAGGGCCCGCGGCCTCAGCCGACCGGCAGGGTGCGGTCCAGCAGATCGAACAGGGCGGCCCAGTGGCGTTCGGTGGCCTGCTCGTCGTACGCCGGGGTGTCGGACATGGTGTAGCCGTGGTGCGCTCCCGCGTACACCTCGGAGCGGTACCGCACGCCGGCGGCGTCGAGTGCCTTCTCCAGCGTGGCGACCTGCTCGGGCGTCATCGACTGGTCGGCGTCGGCGTGGCCGAAGTACACCTCGCCGATGATCGAGCCGACGCCCAGGTGAGGGCTGTCCGGCGCGTCGGTGACAATCCGCCCGCCGTGGAAACTCGCCGCCGCGGCGATCCGGTCCGGGTGCGCCTCGATGGCCCGCAGCGCGTTCGTGCCGCCCATGCAGTAGCCGGTGATCGCCACCGGGCCCGACCGGACGTCGTCGCGGGCGGCCAGGAACTCGAGGTACGCGGCGGTGTCCCGGCTGATGACGTCGGCGGTCAACGCACCGATCAGCGGCATGATCTTCTCGAAGATCGCGCCCCGCTGGTCGGCCTCGGCGAGTCGGGACAGGTCGAACAGGGGCGCCCGGCCGGCCCGGTAGAACAGGTGCGGCGTCAGCACCAGGTAGCCCCGGGCGGCGATCCGCTCCGCCATCTCCACCAGGCGCGGGCGTGGCCCGAAGGCGTCCATGAAGAGCAGCACGGCCGGGAACGGGCCGTCCCCGTCCGGTCTGGTCAGGCAGGCGTCCGCCACGCCGTCGCTGGTCGGGATGTCCACCGTCGTCGTCTGCACCGGGCCTCCTCGTACGCCGATCTTGGTCCGTCCGGAACGTTACTCGCCACGCCGGCGGGCCCGACAACGGTCCGCCAGACCGGGACCGCCGATCCCTGGACAAGGCCACCCTGGGCAACGGTCGGCGGCCGGCCCAGTGTTGTCCGCGACCGATGAGGGACATCGTTGACCGGGGAGTTGCCATGCTCGACCTGACCGTTCCGGACCTGACTGGAAAGCTCGCCGTGGTGACCGGCGGCAGCGACGGGCTGGGCCTCGGCCTGGCCACGCGGCTGGCGCGGGCCGGTGCCGAGGTGGTGCTGCCGGTCCGCAATCCGGCCAAGGGCACCGCCGCGCTGCAGACCGTCCGGGCCGCCGCGCCGGACGCCGTCGTGTCGACCCGGCAGTTGGACCTCGCGTCGAAGCTGGCCACCCTGCACTTCGGGCTGGAACTCGACCGGCGCAGTCGGGCCGGCGGCTGGGGCATCCTCGTGCACTCGGTGGACGCCGGGCTGCTGCCCGCCCTCTACGCGGCCACCAGCGCGCAGGCCCGGGGCGGCCGGTTCTACGGCCCGGACGGCCTGGGGCAGTTCACCGGCAGACCGACCGAGCTGGCCGTCTACCGTTCGGCGCGCGACACCGACGACGCCGCCCGCCTCTGGAGGGTCTCCGAACGGTTGGTGGGCGTCGAGTTCTGAGCCCGGCGTGAACGGCGCGTCAAGAATGGGCGGTGGCCCGTCGAAACGGCGTATCGACGGGCGCTCCGCCGCCGTTGCGTGGCGACGATGGGTCCATGAGTCCTTGGCGGATGACACGCTGGGAACGCGGGAACCCGCCACCCGGCGCCGACACAGACAGCAGCCCTGACGAGCCCGTCACGAGGGCGGGCGGGCCGGAACGCCGGCATGAGGCGCTGGTCAGCGTCCGGCTCGGGCCGTCCGCGCCCGGCAGCCACCTGGTGGAGTACCTGCGCCACGAGCCGTGCGCCGTCGACGCCTGGTGGATCGCCGCCGACGTCGACGCGATGGTGCGGCTCTCCGCCGACAGCATGACCGTGCTGCACCGCGCCGTGGCCGACCTGCGCCGGCGCGCCGGCGTGGAGGTGGTGGTGGCGCACCACATCCTCCGCGCCCTCGACCTGACCCCACCGGTCGACGTACGGGAGGACGCCCCGGCATGGGCGGTGTCCGCCGCATGAGCCGCCCCACCGCTGCCCGCCGGATCATCGTGGGCGTCGACCGGTCGTTCGCCGGGATGCAGGCGTTGCGCCGCGCCGTGCAGTTGGCCCGCCGCGACGGCGCGCAGGTGGACGCCGTCCGCGCGTGGGTCTTCGCGCCGACCTGGCGGCCCGGCACGCTGACCTGGCACTGGCAGGACGAGTGCGACCGCGCCGCCCTGGCCTATCTGCGCGGCGTCTTCGACGCGGCGCTGGGTGGGATGCCCGGCGACGTGGCCGTGCGACTGGTGGCGGCCCAGGGGTACGCCGGGCAGGTGCTGGTCGACCACGCGGACCGCGAGTCCGACCTGCTCGTCGTCGGCAGCCCCGAGCGAGGCCGCTTCGGCCGTTCGCGGGGGCACGTGACCCGGTACTGCGTGAAACGTGCCGTCGTACCGGTCATCGCGGTGCCGGCCCCGTCCTGGGCGCGGGCCGCGACGATCCGCCGCTTCTCTCGCGACCTCGAACGATTCAGTCATTGACCCCCTCGGGATCGACACGTTTGGAAGGGACCACATCAACCATGGACGAGGGCCCGAGAATCTACGCCGTTCCGGTGCGTGACCTGCCGGGACGGATGGTGCGGACGGTGCGGACCGGACGCTCACCGCAGGGTCAGCGGGTGGGCATCGCGTTCACCCGCGCGGATCTGCTGGTCGCCGCGATGGGCGCGGAACAGCCGTGGGAGGAGCTGTGCGAGTCGGCCCTGCGCGGCATGCTCCGTCCGCTCGGCATCGACGTGATCCAGGTCGACCCGCTGCTGGTCGCACCGCCTCTGCACCCGGTCGACCCGGCACCCCGTCCCGGTCAGGCGCGGACGAAGCGCACCGCGTCGGCGATCACGTGGCCGTCGGTGTCCTCGGTGCGGATCAGCACGCTCCCGTCGGTGCCCGCCGTGAACGGGTAGGTGCCCAACGGCACCCACTGGCCGCCGGACTGCCGCTGGTCGACGATCCGGGTGGTCACACCGCCGGAGTACGCGATGTCCACCGGCACGTTGGTCGCCCGGTTCGGGTCGGCGGTCCAGCGCAGGTGCACGGTCCACGAGCCGGAGGTGGGCAGCGTGGGGCGGAAGCGCAACCGGTTGACGCCCTTGGCGGTGTTGCCGTCGTGCTCGTAGTCCGGGCCGTAGTAGCCGCCGATGCTGGTGCTGCGCAGCCACGTTCCAGCCCGGGTGATCCCGCTGGACGCCGCGTTGTCCAGGATCACCTCGCTGGTCGAACCCCACTCCAGCACCGCGCCGTCCTGCCGCAGCCGGGACTGCAGGGTGGGCACGGGCACGGCCTGCACGGCGAGGTTCCCGGTGAGCGCCAGGGACGCCGCGGTGGCCGCGGCCTGCCCGAGGATCATGAACACCGGTTCCATCCGGATCGAGCCGTACGCGATGTGGCTCGCCGAGAGGCAGACCGGCACGAGCAGATTGGCGCACTGGGCCTGGTGCGGCACGATCGAGCGGTAGCTCACCGGGTACGGCGCGGGCACGCTGATCTGCACGTCCCCCTCGTTGCGGACCTTGCCGTCGACGACCACCCGCTGACAGTTGTGCGAGTCCATCGTGTAGCTGGCCAAGCCCACCGAGTCGGTGGCCCGTACACGGCCCCGGCAGTCGGCCTCGGTCATCACGTACGCGGAGACCATCCGGCGGGCCTCGCGGATGTAGAGCAGCGGCGGCCAGCCGCCGGTGCTGGTGAACTCGTCGACCGGCAGCCCCCACCGGGCGGTCGAGTCGCGGACCGGCGCCGGCAGTCGGGGGTCGTTCGCCAGGAACCACATCAGCCCCTGCTGGTACGTGCGGTGCTCGGCGATGATGCTCTCCCGCGCGGCCCAGCTCGCCGTCGGGTACGCGTGGTTGAAGCCGATGTGGTCGGTGGACACCGCCCCGTTGTTGTTGGAGTCGGTCTTGCCGCCGCCGACGGAGTGGGTGGTGAAGTACGGCCCGGTGTAGCCGGCCTGGATGTGGCGCAGCAGCAGCTCGTATCGGATCGGGTCGTAGCCGGACGGCTTGCCGAACGGGATCCGGTTGGCCGCCTGGGTCAGGCACATCCGGAAGCAGTACGCCTGGATCCGGTCGTCGCCGCTGCACTGCGGGGCGAGGGGGGTGGCGGAGATGCCCGGCAGCAGCCCGCTCGCGGGTGAGCCGGCCGTCACGTACGGGTCGACGGGGTAGACGAACTGGTGGGTGTTGCGCGACTGCACCCCGTTGATCGTCTCGCCGTAGGTGTCGTTGGACTCCCGCCCGACGGTGAAACCCACGCCGGCCATGGCCAGCAGGTCACCCTCGTAGGTGGCGTCGACGAACACCCCGCCGGAGTAGACCGACCCGTCCTCGGTGCGCAGTTCGGTGATCCGGTTGCCGCTGCGACCGAGGCTGGTCAGCCGGGCATTGACGACCACCGGAACGCCCGCCTCGGCCAGCAGGTCGGCGAAGACCTCGGCGGCGACGTGCGGTTCGAAGGTCATCCGCAGCGGCGACGTCGGCGTGAGCGTACCGCCGTGGTACTTCACGTACACCCGGCGGTAGAACTCGGCGGCGAGCCCGCCGATGGACGCCTGGACGCCGGTGTCGGTGGCGCCGAGGCCGGCGGTGCTCAGCCCACCGACGTGGCTGGTGGGCTCCACCACGACGGCGGTGCGGCCCAACCGGCGCATGGTGATCGCGGCGGCCAACCCACCGGAGGTGGCACCGTAGACGACCAGGTCGGCGGTGGTGACGGCGGCGCGGGCGGGACCGGCCCGGAACGGGTCGGTGAGACCGGCCAGGACGAGGCCGACGCCGCCGGCGGTCAGCAGCCGACGACGGGACAGGGGCACAGACACGGCGGGCTCCCGAGGGGTAACCGGAGGGGGACGGTTACAGAAGCACGCCGCTGCCGCTGCGAACGAAATTCTTCAATCTCTGGCGGCAGGTGTCAACGGGTCACGGTCGGAAGCGGTAGCCCATTCCCGGTTCGGTGATGAGGTGGCGGGGGCGGGCCGGGTCATCCTCCAGCTTGCGTCGCAGCTGGGCCAGGTACTGCCGCAGGTAGTTGGTCTCGTTCTGGTATTCCGGCCCCCACACGTCCTGCAGGAGCTGACGTTGGCTGACCAGCTTGCCGGGGTGGCGCAGCAGCTTCTCCAGCACACTCCACTGGGTGGGGGTCAGCTTGACCTCGGCGCCGTCGTCGCGCCAGACCCGGTGGTCGGCCAGGTCGACGGTGTGCTGGCCGATCCGCAGCGCGGGCACCGCGTCGCTGGGCGCGGCGAGCCGCCGGGTGACGGCGCGGATGCGGGCCAGCAGCTCCTCCACCCCGAACGGCTTCGTGACGTAGTCGTCCGCTCCGGCGTCGAGCGCGGCGACCTTGTCCTCGCTGCCGGCCCGCCCGGACAGCACGATGATCGGCACGCTGGTCCATCCGCGCAGGCCACGGATCACCTCCACGCCGTCGATGTCGGGCAGGCCGAGGTCGAGCACCACCAGGTCGGGCGGGTGACTGGCGGCGGCCTTCAACGCGGCGGCCCCGGTGCCGGCGACGTCCACGTCGTACCGGCGGGCGCGCAGGTTTATCCGCAGGGCGCGCAGGATCTGCGGTTCGTCGTCGACGACCAGGATGCGGGTCATTCCTACGGCCCCTCCGAGTTGGTCTGCGCGGCGGCGGGGAGCCGCAGCACCATGGTGAGGCCACCACCGGGTGTGGTCTCCGGGGTGATGCTGCCACCCATCGCCTCCGCCAACCCCCGGGACAGGGCGAGCCCGAGACCGACGCCGGTCTGGTTGTCCCGGTCGCCGAGGCGCTGGAACGGCAGGAAGACGTGCTCCCACTGGTCCTCCGGGATGCCCGGCCCCCGGTCGATGACCCGCAGCTCCACCTGACCGGCGTGGGCGCTGGCGGTGATGGTGGGCGGCTGGTCGGGCGGGCTGTACCGCAGCGCGTTGGCGACGATGTTGACCAGCACCCGTTCCAGCAGGCCCGGATCCGCGGCGGCGGCCGGCAGGTCGGCCGGGATGTCCGTGCCGACGGTCGCGGCCGCCGGGCCAAGTTCGTCCAGGGCCAGGGGTACGGCGTCCTCCAGGCCGATCACGGTGGCCGAGATGCCCAGCACGCCGGCCTGCAGGCGGCTCATGTCCAGCAGGTTGGCGACCAGCCGGGCGAGCCGGTCCAGCGACTCCTCGGCGGTCTCCAGCAGCTCCTCGCGATCGGACTCGTCGAACTCGATGTCGTGGCTGCGCAGACTGGTCACGGCGGCCTTCGCCGAGGCCAGCGGCGTACGCAGGTCGTGGCTGACCGCCGCGAGCAGCGCGGTGCGCATCCGGTCGGCGGCGGCGAGGGGTCGGGCGGTGGCGGCCTCCTCGGCGAGGCGCTCCTGGCGCAGCGCGACGGCGGCCTGGGCGGCGAACGCCTCGACGATGCGCCGGTCGGCGGCCTCCAACCGCCGGCCGCTGAGTACGACGGTGATCCGCTCGTCGACGGGCACCGCCGTCTCACCGCCGTCGGGTGTGCAGGCCGGCTGATCGCCGACGCTCGCCACCACGCACCAGGCGTGCTCCTCGCGTGCCCGGTCGGGGCGACCGCCGGCCTCCTCGGCCAGCTCAAGCACGCTCACCGCGCGCAGCCCGAACGTCTCCCGGAGCTGGTCCAGCAGGGCGGGCAGCGGGCGTTCGCCGCGCAGCACGCCACCGGCCACGGCGGCGAGGGTCTGCGCGTCGGCGGCGGCGCGGGCGGCCTCCCGGGTACGCCGGGCGGCCACGTCGACGATCCAGCTGACCGCCAACGCCACCGCGACGAACACGGCCAGGGCGAGCAGGTTGTCGGCCTCGGCGATGGTCAGCGTCCGGTACGGCGGGGTGAAGAACCAGTTGAGCAGCAGCGAGCCGCCGAGCGCGGCGACCAGCGCCGGCCACACGCCACCGACCAGCGCGACACCGACGACCCCGGCGAGGAACAGCAGGATGTCGTTGGTCAACGTCAGGTCGGGCAGCGTCTTCAGCAGCAGGGTGAGCAGCGGCATGCCCAGCACCGCCAGGCCGAAGCCGAGCAGCCGGCGGCGCCGGGACAGCGCCGCCGGCACGGCCGCCGCCCGCCGTCCCTTACCGGCCTGCTTGTGGGTGACCAGGTGCACGTCGATCGAGCCGGACAGCGCGGTGGTGGTCACCCCGACACCCCGGGCGAAGATCTGCGCGAGGCGGCCCCGCCGGCTGGCGCCGAGCACCAGCTGGGTGGCGTTCACGCCCTGCGCGAAGTCCAGCAGCGCGGCCGGCACGTCGGTGCCGAGCACCTGGTGGTACGTGCCGCCCAGGCTCTCGACGAGGACCCGTTGGCGGGCCAACTGTGCCGGGTCGGCGCCGGCCAGGCCGTCGCTGCGGGCCACGTGCACGGCGAGCAGGTCGGCGCCCTTGCTGCGGGCCGCGACCCGGGCCGCGCGGCGGATCAGTGTCTCGCCCTCCGGGCCTCCGGTCAGCGCCACCACGACGCGTTCCCGGGCCTCCCAGGTGGCCGCGATGCCCTGCTGGCTGCGGTACCGGTCGAGCTGCTCGTCGACCTTGTCGGCCAGCCAGAGCAGCGCCAGCTCGCGCAGCGCGGTGAGGTTGCCGACCCGGAAGTAGTTGCCCAGCGCGGCATCGATCTTGTCGGGTCGGTAGATGTTGCCGTGCGCCATCCGCCGCCGCAGCGCCTCCGGGGTCATGTCGACAAGCTCGACCTGCTCGGCGGCGCGGACGATCTCGTCCGGCACGGTCTCCCGCTGGGTGGTGCCGGTGATCTGCGCGACGACGTCGTTGACCGACTCCAGGTGCTGCACGTTAACCGTGGACAGCACGTCGATGCCCGCGTCGAGCAGCTCCTGGACGTCCTGCCAGCGCTTGTCGTGCCGGGAGCCGGGCACGTTGGTGTGCGCCAGCTCGTCGACCACCGCGATCTCCGGCCGGCGGGCCAGCACGGCGTCCACGTCCATCTCGGTGAACTCGGCGCCCCGGTACGTCATCGCGCGGCGGGGCACCTGCTCCAGGTCGCCGAGCATGGCCGCGGTGTGCTGCCGGCCGTGGGTCTCCACGAAGCCGATCACCACGTCGGTGCCGCGGGCGGCGCGCCGCTGGGCCTCCTCCAACATGGCGTACGTCTTACCGACGCCGGGGGCGGCTCCGAGATAGATGCGCAGTTCTCCGCGTGGCACGGGAACATCCTCCCTGTTCAGATCGGCCGGCGGGGCCGCGCCCGGTCGGCACGGCCCCGTCTGCGCGTGTGCTCAGCGTGCGGCGAACTGCTTGTCGAGGGCGAGGTTGAGCTCCAGCACGTTGACCCCGGGCTCACCCATGAAGCCGAGCCCGCGACCGTCGGTGTGCTCCTTGACGAGCTTGCGGACCGCCGCCGGGTCCGCGCCGCGCTCCCGCGCGACCCGGTTGACCTGCAGCTCGGCGTACGCCGGGCTGATCTGCGGGTCGAGACCGCTGGCGCTGGCGGTGACCGCGTCGGCGGGCACCGCCGGCTTGGCGGGCGCGTCGCCACGGATCGGGGTGATGACCCCGCCGTCGGCCACGTAGTCCTCGCCCGGCTGGGCCAGCTCCACCGCGACACCCTCGTACGAGGTCACGAACGGGGTGGCCGGGGCGGCCTGGTTGACGCTGACCACCCGGGTGACCTTGCCGGTCAGGCCGTCGGCGCGGAAGACCGCGAGCACCGCGCCCACCCCGTCGGTGGTGCAGAAGGGGCGCCGGCCGTCGACGCCGTTCAGCTCGCCGACCTCCTTGCTGCGCCCGCACACCTGGGTGAGCAGGCTCTCGCTGGACTCCTCCGGGTCGGTGGCGATGGTGTCGACCACGCTCTCCGGGCCCAGGTTGCTGGCCGAGGTGGAGGTGGGGTCGTAGCCGTCGCCGGCCGCCGACGGGCGGGACTGGAAATAGCGGGCGACGGGGTTGCCGTCCGCGTCGGTGAAGGACTGGCCGATCAGCGAACTGCCGATCGTCGTCCCGCCCGAGGAGATCAGCGAGCCGTCGGCCTTGTGGTTGAGGCCGGGCAGCTTGCCGACCGCCACCAGGGCCAGCGGGTAGACCAGGCCGAGCAGCACGGTGAAGACGAGCACCGCGCGCAGGGCGGCAAGGTGTTGGGCGATCCAGGTGGGTAGGCGCATCACGAAATCCCCGGGATGAACTGGATGAGCAGGTCGATGAGCTTGATCCCGATGAACGGCACGATGATGCCGCCCAGACCGTAGAGCCAGAGGTTGCGGCTGAGCAGCTTCGACGCGGCGGCCGGCCGGTACCGCACGCCCCGCAGGGCGAGCGGGATCAGCGCGATGATCACCAGGGCGTTGAAGATGACCGCGGACAGGATCGCCGACTCCGGGCTGGACAGCCGCATGATGTTGAGCGCGTCCAGGCTCGGGTAGAGGCCGGCGAACATGGCCGGGATGATCGCGAAGTACTTCGCGATGTCGTTGGCGATGCTGAACGTGGTCAGCGCGCCACGGGTGATCAGCAACTGCTTGCCGATCTCCACGATCTCGATCAGCTTGGTCGGGTCGGAGTCGAGGTCGACCATGTTGCCGGCCTCCTTGGCGGCCGACGTACCGGTGTTCATCGCCACCCCGACGTCGGCCTGGGCGAGCGCCGGCGCGTCGTTGGTGCCGTCACCGGTCATCGCGACCAGCCGGCCACCCTCCTGCTCCCGCTTGATCAGCGCGAGCTTGTCCTCCGGCGTCGCCTCGGCCAGGAAGTCGTCCACCCCGGCCTCGTCGGCGATGGCCTTCGCGGTCCGCGGGTTGTCGCCGGTGATCATCACGGTTCGGATGCCCATCCGGCGCATCTCGTCGAACCGCTCCCGCATCCCGGATTTGACGACGTCCTTGAGGTGGATGACACCCAGCGCGCGGGCGGGCTGGCCGTCGACGTGCTCGGCGACGACCAGCGGCGTGCCGCCGGTGCCGCTGATCGCGTCCACGATCTCGCCGACCTGCTCGGTCGGGTGGCCGCCGTTCTCCCGTACCCACTTCATCACCGCGGCGGCGGCACCCTTGCGGACCCGGCGGGCCGTGCCCACCGCGCCGCCGTCCACGCTGCCGTCCGGGGTGAGGTCGACGCCGCTCATCCGGGTCTGCGCGGTGAACGGCACGAAGGTGGCGTTCGGCATCACGCCGGGCTCGCGTTCCCGCAGCCCGAACTCGTTCTTCGCCAGCACCACCACCGAGCGCCCCTCCGGGGTCTCGTCGGCCAGGCTGGACAGCTGCGCGGCGTCGGCCACCGTGGCGGCGTCGACCCCCTCGACGGGTACGAACTCGGCGGCCTGCCGATTGCCCAGCGTGATGGTGCCGGTCTTGTCCAGCAGCAGGGTGTTGACGTCGCCGGCCGCCTCGACGGCCCGGCCGCTCATGGCCAGGACGTTGCGCTGGACGAGGCGGTCCATGCCGGCGATGCCGATGGCGGAGAGCAACGCGCCGATGGTGGTCGGGATCAGGCAGACCAGCAGCGAGATCAGCACGACCCCGGTGACGCCGGAGTCGGTGATCGCGCCACTGTCCGGAGCGGCCGCCTGGTACGCCTTGGAGAAGATCGCCAGCGGCTGGAGGGTGACCACGGCCAGCAGGAAGATGATCGTGAGCGCGGCGAGCAGGATGTTCAGCGCGATCTCGTTCGGTGTCTTCTGCCGGTTGGCGCCCTCGACCAGGGCGATCATCCGGTCGATGAAGCTCTCCCCCGGCTTCTGGGTGATCTTCACGATGATCCGGTCGGAGAGCACCTTCGTGCCGCCGGTGACCGCGCTGCGGTCACCGCCGGACTCCCGGATGACCGGGGCCGATTCGCCGGTGATGGCCGACTCGTCGACGCTGGCGATGCCCTCGACGATGTCGCCGTCGCCGGGGATGATGCCGCCCGCCTCGACCAGGACGACGTCGCCCTGGCGCAACTGCGGGGCGGGCACCGCCTCGTCGCGGTAGGTGTTGGCCCGCGCGCCCGGCTTCCAGTCGATCAGCCGGGTGGCGATGGTGTCCTGCTTGGCCTGCCGCAGGGCGGCGGCCTGGGCCTTGCCCCGGCCCTCGGCGACCGCCTCCGCCAGGTTGGCGAAGACCACGGTCAGCCAGAGCCAGACGGTGATCGCCCAGGCGAACACCGACGGATCGGTCACCGCCAGGACGGTGGTGAACGCCGCGCCGATCTCCACGATCAGCATCACCGGGTTGCGCCACAGGGTGGTCGGGTTGAGCTTGCGCAGCGCGTCCGGCAGGGACCGGATGAGCTGCTGAGGGTCGAGCAGGCCCCCACCGACCCGGTTGCCGTGGGTACGCGGAGTGCCGGGGAGCTGCTCTGTTGGGGCGGACGTGACGGACATGTCCTCGTTCCTCATGATGGTCAGAGCCCCTCTGCCAGCGGGCCGAGCGCGAGCGCGGGCAGGAAGGTCAGCGCGACGAGGACGACAGTGACGCCGACGACCATGCCGATGAACAGCGGTCGGTGGGTCGGCAGGGTGCCCTCGGACGCCGGGGTGGGTGCCTGGCGGGCCAGCGAGCCGGCCAGCGCGAGCACGAAGATGAGCGGCAGGAACCGGCCGAGCAGCATGCACAGCCCGAGCGCGGTGTCCCACCAGGTGGTGTTGACCGTGATGCCGCCGAACGCGGAGCCGTTGTTGTTGCTGGCCGAGGTGAACGCGTACAGCACCTCGGAGAGGCCGTGCGGGCCGACGTTGAGCGCGGTCGAGTTGTTGCCGGTGGCGAACGCCGCCGCCGTGCCGACCAGCACCAGGATCGGCGTGATGAGAAAGTAGAGCGAGGCGAACTTGATCTCCCGCGAGCCGATCTTCTTGCCCAGGTACTCCGGGGTACGACCGACCATCAGGCCGGCGATGAACACCGTGATCACGGCGAGGATCAGCAGACCGTAGAGGCCCGAACCGGTGCCGCCGGGCGCGACCTCGCCGAGCATCATATTGACCATGGCCATCATGCCGCCGAGCGAGGTGAACGAGTCGTGGAACGAGTTGACCGCGCCGGTCGAGGTGAGCGTGGTGGCGGCGGCGAAGGTGGCCGAGTTCGACACGTCGAACCGCACCTCCTTGCCCTCCATCGCCGCACCGACCGCCTGCGGCACCGTGCCGTGGCCGGCCAGCTCGAAGATGTTGGTGATGGCGACGCTGGCGAACGCGAGGATGCCCATCACCGCGGCGATGGCGTAGCCCTGTCGGTTCTGCCCGACCATCCGGCCGAAGACCCGGGGCAGGCTGAACGGGATCAGCAGGAGCAGGAAGATCTCCAGCCAGTTCGTCCAGGTGGTCGGGTTCTCGAACGGGTGGGCGCTGTTGACGTTGTAGAAGCCGCCACCGTTGGTGCCCAGCTCCTTGATCACTTCCTGGCTGGCGACCGGGCCACCGGTGATGGTCTGCGTGCCGCCGGTCAGGGTGGACACGTCGGTGCCGGCGGACAGGTTCTGCACCACCCCACCGATCATCAGCGCGATGGCGCCGAGCACCGCGATCGGCAGCAGGATCCGCAGCACGATCCGGGTCAGGTCGACCCAGAAGTTGCCGAGCTGCCCGGTACGGCTGCGGGCGAAACCGCGTACCAGCGCGACCGCCACCGCGATGCCGACCGCCGCCGAGACGAAGTTCTGCACGGCCAGACCGGCCATCTGCACCAGGTGGCCCATCGTCGACTCACCCGAGTACGACTGCCAGTTGGTGTTCGTCACGAACGACACGGCGGTGTTCCACGCGCCGTGCGGCACCACCGCGTCGAAGCCCAGCGACAGCCACAGGTGGTTCTGCACCCGCTGGAACAGGTACAGGAACAGGATCGAAACCGCGGAGAACGCGAGCACGCTGCGGGCGTACACGCCCCAGGTCTGCTCGGCGGCCGGGTTGACCCCGACCAGCCGGTAGATGCCCCGTTCCACCCGGGACTGCTTCGTGCCGGCGACCGCCCGGAACATGTAGTCGCCGAACGGCTTGTAGACGGCGGCCAGGGCGGCCACCAGCGTCAGCACGAAGATGACGCCCGCTGTTGTCATGGTCATCAGAAGCGCTCCGGGAACAACAGGGCGAACACCAGGAACGCGCCCAGGACGATCGCCAGCACCAGACCGACGGCGTTTACCGCGTTCACAGCTTCTCCACCGCCCGGACCACCAGGGCGAGCACTGCGAACAGCGCCACCGTGAGGACCACGAACACCACGTCAGACACGCTGACTCCTCTTACCGGAAAGGTTCGTCGCGACCGCCTTCCGGTCGCGCCGGGCAATCAAAGCCCCACCACCCGCCGGACGGCAGGGGTCATAACGCGACCATGACGGAGCCGAACCTTTTCTTGACGCGGTTTTCACACCTGCTTACTGAACAGGTGAAATACGGCACAGACCCCCAATGGGGGTGGCGGCGTGGTGCGGGGTGGGCAGAGGTGCGAGGCCGGGTCAGGCCGGGCGGCGGGCCACCAGCACGTCTCGCATGATCGACTGGTCGACCCGGTGCCGCAGCGCGCGGTAGGGCTCCGCGTCCACCACGGTCAGGCCGGCGTCGGCCAGCGCCGCCGCCGCGTCGTCCCGGCTGGCGACGTGGGTGTTCCAGGAGATGCCGAGCGCCCCGCCGGGGCGCAGCAGCCGCGCCCAGACCGGCGCGGCGTCCGCGAGCAGCGCCAGCGGATCGCGGGTCAAGCCATGATCGGCGGTACGACTGCCGTGCTGCACGCCGTACGGGGCGTCCGCGACGACCAGGTCGACGGTCTCCGGGCGGAAGAACTCCGCCGAGCGGGTGGTGTCGGCGTTGACCACGTCCAGCAGCTGCGTGCGACCGGCCTTGTGCTCCTCGCGGGTCGGGGCCACCTCGATGCGTACCCGCCGGCCGACCACCTTGCGCTCCCGCCGCACCGGCCCCGACTCCAGCACCCGGTGCTTGACCCGCTTCTGCTTCAGCCAGGTGGTGATGAACGCCCGGTACGCCTCGACGTCCTTCTGGTCCCGCTCGATCCCGGCGGCGTCGAAGCCGTACATCAGGGCCTGGTTGAGGGTGGTGCCACGACCGCACAGCGGGTCGAGCACCCGGAAGCGCCGGCTGGTGAACTCGCCGGCCCAGTCCGAGGCGAGCAGTGTGACGTTGAGGAGCAGCTTGGTGAACTGCTCGTTGGTCTTGCCCGGGTACTTCTGGATGGTGAGCAGATCGTCGTCGTACCGGTCCAGTCGGCTCCACTCGATCGGGCGCAGCAGCTCGCCGACGATCTCGAACAGCGCGTACCCGGCGGAGAGGTTGCCCAGGACGGCCAGGTCCCGTTCGGTCAGCCCGTCACCGGTGAAGGTGACATAGGACGCCCCGCCGACCACCTCGGTGTCCAGCTCGCCGACCCGGCCGTCGAGCGCCGTGCGGCCGAAGATCTCCAGCTCGGCCCGGGTGAGGTCGATGGCGGAGCGGGCGTACACCCGGTTGGTGGCGGGCAGGATCAGCAGGCCGTAGCGCGTCATGATCCGGCGAGTATTCCACAACACGCCCGGGTCGCCGGGAACCGGAGCGGCCACTGGAGCGACTACCGGTACATGGGGTGTGAGCAGTGGCGGGAGGTCCTGTCCGCGCAGTTGGACGGGGAGGAGACCGCCGCCGAACGGACGGCGGCGCAGGGGCACCTCGACGAGTGCGCCGAGTGCCGGGCCTGGTTCATGGCTGCGGCCGCGGTGACCCGTCGGGTTCGTACCCGATTGGTCGTTGAGGTGCCCGACCGGACGGCGGCGATCCTGGCCGCGGCCGCCGAGGCACCGCCGGCCCGCCGCTGGTGGTGGCGGCCCCGGATGCCCCGACGTGGCCCGCTGGTCGCCGCGCTGCGCGCGACGCTCGGGCTGCTCGGCGCGGTGCAGTTGGTGCTCGGCCTGGCCCAGGTGGGCCGGGGCGCGACCGCCGATCATGTGCATGCCGCCGGTCAGCACCTGTGGCACGAGTCTGCCGCCTGGAACGTGGCGGTGGGTGCCGGCTTCCTCTTCGTGGCGGTACGCCGCACCCCGCCGGCCGGTCTGCTGCCGATGCTCAGCGCGTTCGTCGGCACCTTGCTGCTGCTGTCGGTCAACGACCTGGCCACCGGGTCGGTGGGCGGGGAACGACTGATCAGCCACGGCTTCCTGGTGGTCGGCTACCTGATCACCGTGCTGCTGTCCCGGCCCGGTCTGCGCCCCGGCGGGCCGGCACCGCAGCGGCAGCCGACGCCGTCCCGCTGGCGGTTCGGGGCCGACGAGGTGGAGCGACCCCTGCGGGTGGTACGCCCCGAGTCGTATCCGGCGCAGGCCGCCGACCGTTTCGCCGCCCCGGCTGCGCGTACCGGCCAGGCCAGGCGTGCCGGTCGGGCCGCCTGATCCCGCGACCGTGCGCGCCGGTGACTAGGCGCGAGGATCGGCCGGGCGCACCGGCTCGCCGGCAGCGATGACCTGCGGGACGACCTGTTCGACGATGGTCAGCAGGGTCGTCGTGAGCAGCAGGTGCACCTGGGCGCGGGTCAGCGCGCCACGCTGGAGCCATTCGCGGGCGGTCGACGTGGCCAACCCGCAGTACGCCCGGACCATGCCGCGAAGCTCCTCGTGGTGCACGGCCTGACCAGCCAGCCCGACGGCGACGAGCATCCGGTCAGCGGCCACCTCCTCGGCCTCGGCGAGCACCCGCTCCACGTCGGCGTCACCACCCATCCCCCGGGCGGTTACCGCCGCCAGCCACGAGGTGCTGTGCCGGGACACCACGTCGAGGAACCACGAGACGCTCGCGTCGACCCGCGTCCGCAGGTCACCCTTGGGCAGCCGTTCGAGGGCGACCTCCGGGATGGTCACCATGACCCGGACGACCTCCAGATAGAGGTCCTTCTTGGTGCCGAAGTAGTGGTTGACCAGCCCTCGGGCGACGCCCGCCTCCCGGGCGACGTCGGTGGTCGACACGTCCGCGTACGGCCGCTCGCCGAACAGCCGGACCGCGCAGGCCAGGATCTGCCCGCGCCGGGCGTCCGGCTCCAACCGGCGGCGGCGAGGGGCGGTCTCGACACTCATCTGCCCGACCCTAGCGGCAGCTCCGGGCCAGCCGCCGCTCATCACCTCGGTCACGCGGGATGATCGGCTCGTGCGGCTCTTCACGGGCAATAAACCAATCGTCTAGAGTGCCGCTTTAGCGTCTGCAACGCCCCATCCTGGTGATGTGTCCGAAGGGCCTGCCAGGGCACCAAGGCTCAGGCTGACGGCTCGGCATGCCGGCTGGCGCCTGAGGCATCGAGCAAGGGAGCAGCATTGTGGTTTCTCGACGTCGAGTCCTCTCCGGCGCGGCCGGCGCGGCGGTTGGCCTCTCGGCCGCTGGCACGTTCGCCGGGTCCGCGACGGCGGCGCCGTCCACCTCCACCGAAGTGACGTCGCCGCTGGCCGCCCCGCGCGGTCGCCTGATGAGCAGGACGGTGGTGACCTCACCGGCCATCCCGCTGACCCATCTCTCCATCAAGCACGGCGGCCCCTCGGCGGCGGTTCGACTCCGCACCGGCAAGGGGTGGAGCGACTGGCTGGAGCTGAACGCGTGTCAGAACGGCCGGGACGGAGCCCTGGCAGCGGCCCGCTCCAACGTCGTGGTCGCCAACGGCGCCACCGCGTACGAAGTCCAGGTCGCCGACGGTTCCGACGCCACCGTGTCCGAACTGAACATGGTCGACGGGCCCCGGCGGAGGATCCCGAACCCGCAGACGAACAGTCTTCCGGTGCCGCGAGGTGGCCGGCAGCCGACCTACCTGCCCCGCGCACGGTGGGGTGCTGACGAGTCGCTCCGCTTCGCCGACGACGGCAGCGAGCGGTTTCCGACCGAGTTCTTCCCGGTGCAGACGCTGACGGTCCACCACAGCGGGGTGTACGAACACAACGAGGACCCGGATCCGGCGGCGACGGTCCGTGCCATCTACTACGACCAGTGCATCCTGCAGGAATTCGGTGACATCGGCTACCACCTGCTGATCGACGAGGCGGGGCGGATCTACGAGGGTCGCTACTCCGACCCGGGAGGCCTCCCGGTGTACGGCCCGAGCGCCGGCACCGACGGCCGGCCGCTCATGGTCAACGCGGCGCACGTGGGTGGCTACAACGCGGGCAACATCGGCATCTGCCTGTTGGGCCGGTTCACGTCCCGCCAGCCCAGCGCCGCGGCACACCGGTCGTTGGTGTTCGTCCTGGCGGGCCTCGCCGCCACGGGTCGACTCGCCCCCGGCGCCAAGACCAACTACGTCAACCCGATCAGCGGGGCGAGTGGCACGGTCAACGTCATCTCCGGCCACCGGGACTGGGCGACCATCGGGGCCGGTCCGACCGAGTGTCCCGGCGACGCCTTCCACCCCTACCTCGGCGCTCTTCGCCAGGAGGTCGCGGTGATGCTGTCGCAGTTCCCGACTCCTCCGAGGCGCTCTCGATAGGTCGACACACCCCCGCGACAGGTCGACCCCTCGCCCCACCGTCTCCACCGCCCCCCGGTGGAGACGGTGGGGCCCGCGCTCATCCAGCCCGCCGGTAGCTTGAGCTCACCATGAAGGCGGGGTGTCGAGCGGATGGCCCGACTCCACGAAACCGGGAGTCGATCACGGCGAGGGCTGCTCACGGCTTATTGACATGCCGCCAACAGGGCGCGAGGGTGGTGCACATGCCCACGCCCGACGGCTCCCCCTCGCCCTGGCGCGAACCGGAACACGACGACCTCGCCGACCTGGCCCGCACCTTCTTCACCAAGGAGGTGCTGCCGCACACCGAACGCCTGCTGGCGCAGGGCCACCCGGATCGCGAGCACTACCGTCGCGCCGGCGAGCTGGGGCTGCTCGGCCTGTCCGTCCCGGAGGAGTACGGCGGCGGAGGCGGTGGCTTCACCCACGAGGCCGTCCTGCTGCACGAGCAGGCGTACACCGGGGAGAGCAGCCTCGGGCTGGCCGTCCACAGTGGCATCGTCACCGGCTACCTGGTGGCGTACGGCAGCGAAGAGCAGAAGCGGCGGTGGCTGCCCGGCCTGTGCAGCGGTGAGCTGGTCGGCGCGATCGCGATGACCGAGCCGGACGGCGGCTCGGACCTGCAGGCCATGCGCACCCGGGCGGTCCGCGACGGCGACGACTACGTGGTCACCGGCGCGAAGACGTTCATCACCAACGGCGGACTGGCCGATCTGATCCTCGTGGCGGTGAAGACCGACCCGGAGCAGCGGGCGGCCGGCGTCTCGCTGCTGGTCTGCGAGGTCGGTGGCGACCCGGAGGGCTTCCGCCGGGGCCGGCTGCTGTCCAAGATCGGGCTGCACGCCAACGACACCGCCGAGTTGTTCTTCGACGAGTTCCGGGTGCCGGCGGCCAACCTGCTCGGGGGCGCCGAGGGGTTGGGCTTCATCCAGCTCATGCAGCAGCTTCCACAGGAACGCCTCGTGATCGGCGTCGGCGCGGTCGCCGCCATGGAACGCGCCGTCGAGCTGACCGTCGCGTACGCCAAGGAGCGCAGCGCCTTCGGCAAGACGCTGATGGGTCACCAGAACACCCGGATGGTGCTCGCCGAGTGTGCCACCCGCGCCCGGGTCAGCCGGGTCTTCCTGGACGACTGCATCGTCCGGCACAGCCGTGGCGAGCTGGACGTTTCCACCGCCGCGATGGCGAAGTCCTGGCTCACCGACGGGCAGTGCGAGGTCATCGACCGGTGCCTGCAGATCTTCGGCGGCTACGGCTACACGACGGAGTACCCGATCGCCCGGATGTACGCCGACGCGCGCGTCCAGAAGATCTACGGCGGCACCAACGAGATCATGAAGGAGCTGATCGCCCGTGCCCTCTGAGGCGTACGTCTATGACGCGGTCCGCACCCCGCGCGGACGCGGCCGGGACACCGGCGCGCTGCACGGGGTCAAGCCGATCTCGCTGGTGGTCGGCCTGATCGACGCGTTGCGTGAGCGCAACCCCGGCCTGGACGTCGGCCGGCTGGAGGACCTGCTGCTCGGCATCGTCACCCCGGTCGGCGAGCAGGGCGGTGACCTGGCCCGCGCCGCCGCCCTGCTGGCCGGGCTGCCCGATCAGGTGGGCGGGGTGCAGCTCAACCGGTTCTGCGCGTCCGGGCTGGAGGCGGTCAACGCGGCCGCCGCGCGGATCCGCTCCGGCTGGGAGCACCTGCTGCTGGCCGGCGGGGTGGAGTCGATGTCCCGGGTGCCGATGGGCTCCGACGGCGCGGCCTGGGCCACCGACCCGCAGACCGCGCTGGCCACGTCGTTCGTGCCGCAGGGGGTCAGCGCGGACCTGATCGCCACCCTGGAGGGCTTCAGCCGCGACGACGTGGACGGCTATGCGCTGCGGTCGCAGGAGCGGGCCGCCAAGGCGTGGGCCGGCGGGCACTTCGCCCGGTCGGTGGTGCCGGTCCGTGACGCCAACGGGTTGGACATCCTCACCGTCGACGAGCACCCGCGCCCGGAGACCACCCGGGAGGCTTTGGCCCGGCTCACCCCGTCGTTCGCCACGATGGGCGAGGCGGCCGGCTTCGACGCGGTGGCGTTGCAGAAGTTCCACTGGCTGGAGGCCATCGAGCACGTCCACCACGCCGGCAACTCGTCCGGCATCGTGGACGGCGCGGCGCTGGTGCTGATCGGCTCGGAGGAGGTCGGTCGGGATCTCGGCCTCACCCCGCGCGCCCGGATCGTCGGCGCGGCGGTCACCGGCGCCGACCCGACCCTCATGCTGACCGGCCCGATCCCGGCCACCCACAAGGCGCTCGCCGTCGCCGGGCTGACCCTCGACGACATCGACCTGTTCGAGATCAACGAGGCGTTCGCCGCGGTGGTGCTCAAGTACGTCCGCGATCTGGGCCTCGACCCGGACCGGGTGAACGTCAACGGCGGCGCGATCGCCCTCGGCCACCCGCTCGGCGCCACCGGAGCGATGCTGCTCGGCACGGCGTTGGACGAGTTGGAACGCCGCGACCTACGCCGCGCCGTCGTGACCCTGTGCATCGGCGGCGGCATGGGCGTCGCCACCGTTCTCGAGCGCTGCTGACCGGGGGTAAGACCGATGACCGACACCATCCGGTACGACCGTGGCGCCGACGGCATCGTCACGCTCACCCTGGACGACCCGACCCAGTCCGCCAACACCATGAACCGGGCGTACGCCGCCTCGATGAGCGCCGTCCTCGACCGGCTGGAGGCCGAGCCCGATCTCGTCGGTGTGATCGTGACCAGCGCGAAGTCGACGTTCTTCGCGGGTGGCGACCTGCCGGAGATGATCCGGGCCACCCGTGAGGACGCGCCCGCCCTCGCCGACCTGCTCGGCACCATCAAGCGGGACCTGCGCCGCCTGGAGACGCTCGGCAAACCGGTGGTCGCCGCCGTCAACGGCTCCGCGCTCGGTGGTGGCCTGGAGATCGCGCTCGCCTGCCACCACCGGGTCGCGCTGGACGCGCCCGACAGCCGGCTCGGGTTGCCCGAGGTGACCCTTGGCCTGCTGCCCGGGGCGGGCGGTGTCACCCGGACGGTCCGGATGCTCGGCCTGGCCGGGGCGCTGACCACGGTGTTACTCACCGGCCGGCGGATGCGCCCGGCCGACGCCCTCGCCGCCGGCCTGGTCGACGAGGTGGTCGCCACCGAGGCGGAGTTGCTGGACCGTGCCCGGGCCTGGATCGCGGCCAACCCGCAGCCGAAGCAGCCGTGGGACCGGCCGGACTACCGGATGCCCGGCGGCTCACCGGCCAGCCGATCGCTGGCCGCCCAGTTGCCGGCCTTCCCGGCCACCCTGCGCAAACAGCTCAAGGGTGCCCGGCTGCCCGCGCCCGAGGCGATCCTCGCCACCGCCGTCGAGGGCGCGCAGGTCGACGTGGAGACCGCGTTCACCGTGGAGACCCGGCACCTGATCGGTCTGCTCACCGGGCAGGTCGCCAAGAACATGATCGGGGCGTTCTTCTTCGACCTGAAGGCCGTCAACGGTGGTGCGGCCCGACCGTCGGGCGTGGACGTGGCGCCGGTGCGCCGGGTGGCGGTGCTCGGCGCCGGCATGATGGGCGCCGGCATCGCGTACGCCTGCGCCAGCGCCGGTCTGGACGTGGTGGTGCGGGACGTCTCGCCGGAGGCGGCGGGGCGGGCCCGGGAGCACGCCGAACGGCTGCTGGCCCGCGCGGTCCGCAAGGGCCGCGCCACCGAGGCGGACGCCCGCGCCGTACTGGACCGGATCACCATCACCGACCAGGTGGATGCCCTCACCGGCTGCGACGCGGTCATCGAGGCGGTCTTCGAGGACCCGGCACTGAAGAAGGCGGTCTTCGCCGAGGTGTTGCCGGTGCTGGCACCCGACGCGTTGCTCGCCTCCAACACCTCCACCCTGCCGATCACCGGGCTGGCCGAGGGCGTGGACCGTCCGGCCGACTTCATCGGCATGCACTTCTTCTCCCCGGTGGACCGGATGCCGCTGCTGGAGATCGTGGTCGGCGACCGGACCGGCGACGAGGCGCTGGCCCGTGCGTTCGACCTGGCCCGGCGGATCGGCAAGACCCCGATCGTGGTCAACGACGGCCGGGGCTTCTTCACCAGCCGGGTCATCGGCCGGTTCATCGACGAGGCGGTCGGCATGGTCGTCGAGGGCGTACCGGCTGCGTCGGTGGAACAGGCCGCGTTGCAGGCCGGCTACCCGACCGGGCCCCTCGCGCTGGCCGACGAGGTGAGCCTCACCCTGATCCAGCGGATCCGCCGCCAGTTCGAGGCGGCCAGCGAGGAGTACCTGCCACTGCCCGCACACCGGCTCGTCGACGAGTTGGTCGACGCGTACGACCGGCCGGGCCGCGCCGCCGGACGCGGCTTCTACTCCTACGACGACGGCACCCGGGGCCGGTTGTGGCCCGGCCTCGCCGACCTGGTCACCGACGCCGGCCGTGCCGTGCCGTTCACCGACCTCCAGGAGCGGATGCTCTTCGCCGAGGCGCTGGACGCGCTGCGCTGCCTCGACGAGGGAGTGCTGCGCACCGAGACCGACGCCAACATCGGTTCGATCTTCGGCATCGGCTTCCCGGCCTGGACAGGTGGAGTGATCCGCTACGTGCGGCAGTACGCGGGCGGGCCGGCCGGTTTCGCGGCACGGGCGGCCGAACTGGCGCAACGCTACGGCGAGCGGTTCACACCGCCGGAGGATTTGGTCGACCGGCTCGTCGCCTCGGCCGGCCGCCCCGCCGAGTCGGTGGGCACCGCGTGACGCCGGCACGCGGCGGGCCACTCGCCGGGGTGCGGGTGGTCGAGTTGGCCAGCCTCGCGCCGGCGCCGTTCGGCTGCATGGTGCTCGCCGACCTCGGCGCGGACGTGGTGCGGGTCGACCGGCCCGGCGCCCCGGGAGCCGGCCGGCTGGCCGCGCCGACCGACGGGCCGTTGCAGCGCGGCCGGCGGGTCACCACGCTGGATCTGAAGTCCCCGGACGGCGTGGCGGACCTGCTGCGCCTCGCCGAGCGGGCGGACGTGCTGGTCGAGGCGTACCGGCCGGGGGTCGCCGAGCGGCTCGGCTTCGGCCCGCAGGTGTGCCAGGACCGCAACCCCGCACTGGTGTACGCGCGGATGACCGGCTGGGGTCAGGACGGCCCGCTGGCGAGCCGCGCCGGACACGACATCGACTACATCGCGGTGGCCGGGGCGTTGGAGCCGCTCGGACGGGCCGGCGAGCGCCCGTACGCGCCGATGAACCTGCTCGGCGACTTCGGTGGCGGCGGCATGCTGCTGGCCGTGGGAGTGCTGGCCGCGCTGCTGGAACGGGAACGCTCCGGCGTCGGCCAGGTGGTCGACGCGGCCATGGTGGACGGGTCGGCGCTGCTCACCTCGTTCCTGCACGGGCTCATGGGCGGTGGCCTGTGGGCGGCGCCGCGCGGGCGCAACCTGTTCGACGGTGGGGCGCCGTTCTACGACACGTACGCCACCTCGGACGGTGGATTCATGGCCGTCGGCGCGATGGAACCGGCCTTCTACGCCGTTCTCCTCGACGGCCTCGGCCTCGCCGACGACCCGGACCTGCCCGCCCAGTACGACCCGAGCGGCTGGGACGAGCTGCGCCGACGGTTCACCGAACGGTTCGCCGAGCGGACCCGGGACGAGTGGACGGCGGTCTTCACCGAGCTGGACGCCTGCGTCGCCCCGGTACTCGCCCCCGGCGAGGCGCACCAACACCCGCACAACACCGCCCGAGGCACCTTCGTCGAGGTGGACGGCCAGATCCAACCGGCCCCGGCCCCCCGCTTCAACCGCACACCAGCACCGCGCCCGACCCCGGCCCCCGACCCGACCCGCAACGCCCTACCGGTAGAGCAGATCCTCACCACCTGGCCCTAACACCCACCCACACCGACCTCCCTAAGTTGATCAAGAGGTTCGCGTCAGGGAGCCGTCCTCTGATGACGCGAACCTCTTGATCAACGCGGCAGAGCGGGCCTGGGAGCGGCGAGCGGGCGGGCGGGCGGGCGGCGACTTCCCTGTTTCGCGCCGCCGGCACCTGGCGCGGCATGATCATGGAGCCTGAAGGGTCAGCCGAGAAGGAGGTGCACGTGCCGGACGCGGACGAACTCGTCGCCAACGCGCTCGCGGCGGTGCGCGGCACCGACGTACGCCAGGCCGAACGGCAGCTGGACCAGCTGATGGTCGGCACCGGCGCGGCGGACGGCACCACGGCGGTCGACGCGGCGTTGCTGCGTCGCCTGGTCCGTGGCCTGGGGCGGCTCTGGCCGCGCGGGTGGCAGCCGGCCGACGTGCACCGGCTCACCGCGCGACGGCTCGACGCCCGCGCGGCCCGGCTGGTCGGTGACGCGATGGCCGCCCAGCGGCCCGAGCAGGCCGAGCCGGTCCCCACCTGGTGGGACGACCAGCTCCGCGAGCTGACCGCCGAGGTGCGCCACGACGACCGGGGCGTGCTGGCCGGCTGGGCCAGCCGCGAAGGGCTGGACCGGGTCGACGCCCTCCGCGCCGCCATCGACGTACTCGCGCTGGTGGAGAGCCTGCCGCCGATCGCGGTGCTGCGCCCGCCGCCCGGCTCGACCGGCGCGGCGATCCCCCGCGCGGCCGGTACGGCCCGCAGTGGGTCGCCGATGCTGGATCGGGTACGGGCGCTGCTGGCGAAGGCGGAGTCGACGACCTTCCCGGCCGAGGCGGAGGCGTTGACCGGCAAGGCACAGGAGTTGATCGCCCGGCACAGCATCGACGAGGCGTTACTGGCCGCCGGGGCGGAGAGCGGCGACGTGCCGGGCGGAGTCCGGCTGAGCACCGACCCCCCGTACGCGGGCGCGAAGGCCCTGCTGGTGCAGGAGGTGGCTGCGGCGAACCGGTGCGAGGCGGTCTGGTCCGACGACCTGGGCTTCACCACCGTGCTGGGCTGGCCGGCGGACCTGGTGGCGGTGGAGTTGCTCTACACGTCGCTGCTGGTCCAGGCGACCGCCGCGATGCTGCGCGGGCGTACCGAGCGCCGAGCGGGGTCGGGCCGGCGGACGAAGGTGTGGGACGAGTCGTTCCTCAACGCGTTCGCGCTGCGGATCGGTGAACGGCTGCGGACGGCCACCGACGCGGCCACCGACGCCGCGGACCAGGCGGCGGCCGGGACGGCTGGGGCGGAGCTGCTGTTGCCGGTGCTCGCCAAGCGCGGCGAGGCGGTCCGGGAGCGGCTGGACACCCTGTTCCCCGGCGTCACCCGGCACCGGCTCAGTGTCCGCGACGCCGAGGGCTGGTCGTCGGGCACGTCGGCCGCCGACCGGGCGTCGCTGGAGGTCGGCGGCGGCGGAAAGCCTCGACAGGTGCCCGGACGGCCCGATCGGCGCTGACCCGATCGGCGTGGGACCGCCGTCGGGGAGGTTTTCTGCGATTTTCTTCGGTACGCGGTAGGGAACGGGCTGACGGCTCCGACCCTCCGGTGAGCCGCACCCCGACCGGGGTGCGACCAGGACGCGAGGAGCATCGCCGTGAAGTACATGCTGCTGATCTGGAACCGGCCCGGCTTCACCGAGGAGCTGTCCGAGCAGGACCGTACCGCCCTGTTCGGCGAGGTCGACGAGATCATGAAGGAGCTGACCGAGACCGGCGAGCTGATCGGCGGCCAGGCGTTGGCCAATCCGTCGCAGACCCGTACGGTCCGGCTCGCCGGCGGCCACCCGGAAGTCGTCGACGGACCGTTCATGGAGAGCAAGGAGCAGTTCGCCGGTTACCTGGCTGTCGACTGCGACAGTCCCGAGCGGGCCGCCGAGATCGCCGCCCGCTGGCCGGACGTCCGCTTCGGCGGCGCGATGGAGGTCCGTCCGATCATGGACGAGGCCGGGACGGAGATGTGACCGGGGACCGGACGGTCGAGGATCTGCTGCGCACGCTCGCGCCGCAGGTCCTCGGCCTGCTGGTCCGCCGGCACGGGCAGTTCGACAGGTGTGAGGACGCGGTCCAGGAGGCGCTGCTCGCCGCCGCCCTGCAATGGCCCGGGCAGGGCGTACCGGACAATCCCCGTGCCTGGCTGCTCACCGTCGCCACCCGCCGGCTCACCGACGAGTGGCGCAGCGAGCGCGCCCGCCGCGACCGCGAGATGGCGGTGGCGTTGCGGGAGCCGGCGTACGGTCAGGTGGCGCCACCGGCCGACGCGGAGCCGGCGGTGGCGGACGCCGACGACACCCTCACCCTGCTGTTTCTCTGCTGTCATCCGGCACTGGCCGGGTCGGCGCAGGTGGCGCTCACGCTGCGCGCGGTCGGCGGGCTCAGTACCGCCCAGATCGCCCGGGCGCACCTGCTGCCGGAGGCGACGATGAGCCAGCGGATCCGCCGGGCGAAGCAGCGGATCGAGGCCGCCGGCGCCCGCTTCGACATGCCGGCGCCGGGTGAGCGGGAGGAGCGGCTACGCACGGTGTTGCGGGTGCTCTATCTGATCTTCAACGAGGGGTACACGGCCTCCAGCGGGCCGGACCTGCACCGGGTCGACCTGACCGGCGAGGCGATCCGGCTGGCCCGCATCCTGCACGGGCTGCTGCCCGACGATGGTGAGGTGGCCGGCCTGCTGGCGCTGATGCTGCTCACCGACGCGCACCGGGCGGCCCGGGTGGGTCCGGACGGCGAGTTGGTGCCGCTGGCCGAGCAGGACCGCAGCCGCTGGGACGCCGCCGCCACCGCGGAGGGGATCGCGCTGATCACGGAGGCGTTGACCTGGTCGCCACCCGCCCCGTACCAGCTCCAGGCGGCGATCGCCGCCGTGCACGCCGAGGCGCCGACGGCGGCGCAGACGGACTGGCGGCAGATCGTCGCGCTCTACCGGCTGCTGGCCCGGATCGCCCCGAATCCGATGGTCACCCTCAACCAGGCGGTGGCGGTCGCCATGGTGGACGGTCCACGCGCCGGGCTGGCCCTGCTCACACCACTGGACGCCGACGAGCGCACGGCCGGGCACCACCGGCTCGCCGCCGTCCGGGCGCACCTGCTGGAGCTGGCCGGTGAGCCCGGTGCGGCGCGGGAGGCGTACCTGGCGGCGGCGCGTGGCACCACGAGCCTGCCGGAGCAGCGGTACCTGGAGGTGCGGGCGGCGCGGCTGGCCGCCGGGCGGCACTGACCGTCCGACAGCCGCGCGGTCAGACCACGGGGTCGACGGCCGGACAGCGCGCGCCCCACTCGGGTACCACCTGGTCGATCAGGTAGGCGCGACGGCGTCCTTGGCGATTATGCAGATGAGGGATTTCTAGTAACGCTGCGATCGGTCCCGACCACCCGGTACGCCTTCAACCGGTCGCGCGCCCACCGCAGTTCGCTGCACCCACCTGGCCGGCAGCGCTGGCACGACCCATGCGCCTGGTGCTGCGCGAGGGTCTGCCGGGCCAGCATCGGCACCCACACCGACCGGGGCAACTCCCGCTCGATCACCTGCGGTGCGCCTTGAGCGTGTCTCGTGCCCACGTCAGCATGTCGCACCGGTCGCCCTGGCACTGTGCTCAGCCTCCGGTGGCCCGGTGCTCGCTGGGTGGCTTGTGATGCTGGGTGATCACCCGTTGCGCGGTCCAACCGACCAGCGCTGGCGTCACAGGTCCGTCGTCCATGGCCACGGCTCTACCTCCAGAACGGGCAGGTCCGGCCACCGATCCCTGATCAGGTGACCGGACCGCATCCGGTTGTCGCCCCGCCAGCCTCCCTTGCAACGTGCACACCGTCAAGCTTGGAAGTGGCAACGTGCGCACGTAACACGTACATACGGTCATGGCGTGAGACTCGTGGCGCTCTCCGACATCGCGGACATGCTCGGCGGCGTGTCGCGCACCCGCGCCACCGAGATCACGAACCGCGCGACCTTCCCGGCACCGATTGATACGGTCGCCAGCGGCAAGGTGCGAGTCTGGGACCGCGCCGACGTCGAAGCGTGGATCAAGAAGCACCGGCCGCACCAAGCGCGTGACGAAAGCTGAGACGGCCCGGACCCTGCCAAGGTCCGGGCCGTCTGCCGTACCGCTTACTGCTTCTCCACCACACCCTTGAGCCAGTCGGAGATGTAGTAGAGGCTCGTGCCGGCGTCGGAGGCACCCGGGCCATCGAGCTTGTCGGCTACGTCCTTCACGGCGTCGCGGAGTCGGTTCAACTCCTGCGCAACGGCCAGCATCGCGTACGCCGCGCCGCACTGGCGGAGGTCGTTGGCATTCAGCTTGACCCCCGATTCGTCGTCCCGCTGCTCTGCGCCGGACAGGTAGTTGGCGGCCAGCCCCCGGTAGTTCATCTCGGAGCACGTCTGGCACACCTGCGCGGAGCACCGACGGCGAAAACGGCGATCCGTCAGACAGCGTCCACATACTTATCCACAGCGACACCCCGCAAGTTGTCGCACTGATGTGCATTTGCCCTCTAGCTGCGACGCCCTGGCGCACGCGCGGGCGAGTCGGTAGTGGAGGGAGGTGCCGTTACAGTCCAACCGAGCGCGCGAGACGGGCCGCCGAACGCTCAGTGGTGGGGTCGCTGTCCGGTGCGAAAGCTAGATTGCTCCAACGGAAGTAGCCGGCCTGGCTCGCCAGGTCAAGGCGGCCGGCTCCCGGGGATGGCACTCCCCGGGGCCGCCTTGAACGGTCACGTCCGCTCATGTCCGAGGCAAGAACCATCTATGAGGGAGAACGAGACCCAGTGACCACGGGTACCGGGCCGCACCAGCCCGGGGGACCTGGCAGCACGGAGAACGCCCTGATCGCGGGGTTGTTGCTGGTGACGGCGCTGTCCATCGGGGCGCTGCTCTGCATCGTCTTGAGCAGCGCCGAGGAGATGGGCGACGTCGCCCGGTAGCGATTCCTGCCATCAGCGGAATTGCCCTGGCCGCGATCGGCGCGATTGCGGTCGTGCTGCGTAAGCGGCCTCCCCGGAGCCGGCGCTAGCGCGAGCGGCAGTGGGGGTTGTTAAAAGCACCTCCCTGCCAGCCGTTCGCCCACAACTTCATCAAGGCGGGCGACACTGACCCGGAGAAGATGTCGCCAGGGGGTCGGATGCCGGCTTCACTGATTCGGACCGGCTGGTCAGCGCGACGCCGGGCCGGTAAATGATCACCGGCCCGGCGTGCGGGTTACGTCGTACGTCAGCTCTTGAAGGCGTCCTTGATCTTCTCGCCGGCCTGCTTGAGCTTGGCGATGGACTGGTCAGCGCGGCCCTCGGCCTCGAGCTGCTCGTTGTCGGTGGCCCGACCGGCGCCTTCCTTCAGCTTGCCGGTCGCGTCCTCGGTGGCGTTGTTGATCTTGTCGTCGATACCCATTGCCAACCTCCAATTGCAAGCGTCTCTACGACCCCAGAGGTACCCCCGCCGTCACCACTCCAACCATTACCGCCGTCACAGATCACCAGCAGCCGGGCGGAACCGGCGCAGGCGCAGGCTGTTAGCCACCACGAAGACCGAGGACAACGCCATGGTGGCGCCGGCGATCATCGGGCTGAGCAGCCCGGCGGCGGCCAACGGCAGGGCCGCCACGTTGTAGCCGAACGCCCAGAAGAGGTTGCCCCGGATGATGCCGAGCGTGCGCCGGGACAGTCGGATCGCGTCCACCGCCGCGTCCAGGTCGCCTCGGACGAGCGTGAGGTCGGACGCCTCGATCGCCACGTCGGTGCCGGTGCCCATGGCCAGACCCAGGTCGGCCTGGGCCAGCGCCGGGGCGTCGTTGACCCCGTCACCGACCATCGCCACCGACCGCCCCTCGGCCTGGAGCCGCTGCACGACGTCGACCTTGCCGGCGGGCAGCACCTCGGCGATCACCTCGTCCACGCCCACCTCGGCGGCGACCGCGCGGGCCACGGTGGCGTTGTCCCCGGTCAGCAGGATCGGGGTGAGCCCCAGCGCGCGCAACCGCGCAACGGCCGCCCGGCTGGTCGGCCGGACCACGTCGGCGACCGCGAGGACCCCTCGGGCCCGCCCGTCCCAACCGGCGAGGATCGCCGTCCGGCCGGCGGCCTCCGCGTCGCTGACGGCCCACTCGACCTCCGGCGGTACGTCGAGTCCCCGCTCGCGCAGCAGCCGGGGCCGACCGACCAGCACGACCCGCCCGTCGACGGTGCCGGTCACGCCCAGCCCCTCGAGGTTGGCGAAGCCGGTGACCGGAGGCAGCGTGCCGGCCTCGGCGGCGCCCGCGGCGACCGCACGGGCGATCGGGTGCTCGGAGGCGGCCTCCACCGCCCCGGCCAACCGGAGCAGCTCGCCGCGGTCCTCCCCGCTCGCCGGCACCGCGTCCACCAGGGTCATCCGGCCGGTCGTCACGGTGCCGGTCTTGTCCAGCACCACGGTGTCCACCCGCCGGGTCGACTCCAGCACCTCCGGCCCCTTGATCAGTACGCCGAGCTGGGCGCCCCGCCCGGTGCCGACCAGCAACGCGGTCGGGGTGGCCAGGCCGAGCGCGCACGGGCAGGCGATGATCAGCACGGCCACGGCGGCGGTGAACGCGGCGGTCGGGCCGGCACCGGTGCCGAACCACCAGCCGAGCGTGCCGACGGCGAGGGTGATGACGATCGGCACGAAGACCCCGGAGATCCGGTCGGCCAGCCTCTGCACCGCCGCCTTGCCGCTCTGCGCCTGCTCGACCAGGTCGGCCATCCGGGCGAGCTGGGTGTCGCCGCCGACCCGGGTGGCGGTGACGACCAGCCGGCCACCCGCGTTGATCGTGGCACCGACCACGCCGTCACCGGGACCGACCTCGACCGGCACCGACTCGCCCGTCAGCATGCTGGCGTCGACGGCCGACGTGCCCTCGTCGACCACCCCGTCGGTGGCGATCTTCTCCCCGGGCCGGACCACGAACCGGTCGCCCACGGCGAGCCGGTCCACCGGTATCCGGGTCCCCACGCCGTCGCGCAGCACCGCCACGTCCCTGGCGCCGAGTTCGAGGAGGGCGCGCAGGGCCGCGCCGGCGGTGCGCTTGGACCGCGCCTCGAAGTAGCGGCCGGCCAGGATGAACACCGTCACCCCGGCGGCCGCCTCCAGGTAGATGGTGCCGGCGCCGTCGGTGCGGGTGATGTCGAGGCGGAACGGGTGTGTCATGCCGGGCAGACCGGCGTCGCCGAGGAAGAGCGCCCACAGCGACCAGCCGAACGCGGCCAGGGTGCCGAGCGAGACCAGCGTGTCCA
The DNA here is from genome assembly GCF_029626045.1 of Micromonospora sp. WMMD710. Lineage (NCBI taxonomy): Bacteria > Bacillati > Actinomycetota > Actinomycetes > Micromonosporales > Micromonosporaceae > Micromonospora > Micromonospora sp. WMMD710. The sequence continues at coordinate 4,815,934 of NZ_JARUBD010000001.1, forward strand.
TGGTCGCCGCGCCGTGGCGCAGGTTGGTCCAGGCGGCCCGGTGGAACGGCAGGCCACCCCAGACCACCACCGGGGCGGCGAGGGTCAGCGACAGCCACTGCCAGTAGTCGAACTGCCAGGCCGGGACCATGGCCAGCAGGACCACGGGCACGCTGAGCGCCACCGACACCCACAGCCGGGTACGCGGGCCGCGCAGCGGGTCCACCGGCTGCTCTGCGGTCGGCGGGGCCGGCAACGCCGCCGAGTAGCCGGTCTTCTGGACGGTGTCGATCAGGTCGTCGGGCGTGACGCCGTCGGCGTAGCGGACGGTGGCCTTCTCGGTGGCGTAGTTGACGGTGGCGCTCACCCCGTCCATCCGGTTCAGCTTCTTCTCGATCCGGGCGGCGCAGGCGGCGCAGGTCATCCCCCCGATCGCCAGCTCGATCCGGTTCGGCGCCTCGGGCAGGGGTCTGCTGGTGGTGGTCATCGTCTGGTCCCGTCAGTTGTGCCCGTGCCCGGGGGTGCCGTGCTCGGCGCCTCCGGTCGGCGCGGGTCCGCTCGCGCCGGGGTCGCCCCCGGTCGGGGCGGTGCCGGCGACGACGGTGAACTCGGCGGTGTGCACCGCCCCGCCGTGCCGGAAGTCGAGGTAGAGCCGGTAGCTGCCGGTCGACGGCACCTCGGCGAGGAAGGTGACGTTCGGGCCGGGACGGGTCCGGCCGTCGCCGGGTGTCCCGTCCGGGTGCACGTGCAGGTACGCGAGGTCACCCCGGCGCAGCGCCACCAGGTGGCCGTACGCGCCCAGGTAGGGCTCCAGGTCGGTGACCGGCTGCCCGGCACGGCTGACGGTCAGGGTGAGCGACGAGGTGCGGCCGGGCTGCGGCGCGCCGGTCAGGGTGACCGTGTAACCGTCGACGGTGGTGCTGGTCGCCGGTGCGGGCAGCGGCCGCTCGGTCAGCTCCCCGGGGACGGTCACGTCGACACCGAGGGTCAGCGGCTCACCCCGGGTCGGGGCGAAGTCGGCGAAGGCACGCCACTGGCCGGGGCCGGCCAGCGGGGTGGCGACCCGCCAGGTGCCGTCCGGGCCGAGGTCGGGGTGGACGTGGCGGAAACCGGAGAGGTCCCGCCGGGCCACGATCAGGTGCATCCGCTTGTCGTGCGCCACGTCGTACCGGGTGACCGGGCGGCCGTCCGGGCCGTCGATCCGGAAGGCGAACTCGCCGGCCGGGGCGCCGACCGGGGCGAGGGTGTAGCCCCGGTCGGAGACGAGCAGGCCGCCGGGGAGCCGGTCGGCCGTCTCGTCGTGGCCCCCCGCCGAGGTGGCGCCGCCGTCGTGCCGACTCTCCACGGCGGGCACCTCGGGGTCGACCACCTGGCCAACCTCGTACGCCGTGCCGAAGACCGCAACGAGAGCGAGGGCGAACCCGCCCAGTCGGGTCACCGTGCTCACGCCGGGACTTCCGACGACCCGTCCACGAGGTCGTAGCCGGCCTCGTCGACGGCGGCCCGGACGCTCGCCACGTCCAGCGGCTGGTCGCTGCTCACGGTGACCCGGCCGCTGGCGAGATCGACCTGGACGTCGCGCACACCCGCGAGGGCGCCCACCTCGGCGCTCACCGCGCTGACGCAGTGCCCACAGGTCATGCCCTGCACCTGGTACGTCGTGTTGACCATCGGACCGTCTCCTCCGCCTCGCTTACCGGTACCCGGTGGGGGTATCGCACGAAGGACCGTACCATACCCCCCAGGGGTAGGCTATCCTGGTCGCCATGACCGCACCCACCCCGATCCGCGGGTACACCGCCAGCAAGGACCAGCTGCTCGCGCGGCTCCGCCGCGTCGAGGGGCAGGTCCGGGGGATCGAGAAGATGGTCGACGACGACCGCTACTGCATCGACGTGCTCACCCAGATCTCCGCGATCCAGGCCGCCCTGGACAAGGTGGCGCTGGGGCTGCTCGACGGGCACGCCCGGCACTGCATGCACGAGGGCGCCGCCGAGGGCCGCGCCGACGAGATGGCCACCGAGATGATGGCCGCGGTCGGCCGGCTGATGAAGCGCGGCTGACGCCCCTCAGTCCCGCTCCGGGTCGAGCCGCACCCGCCGCAGCAACTGGGCGTTGAGCGCGACCACGACGGTGGACGCGGACATCAGCACCGCGGCCAGCGCCGGGCTCAACGCCACCCCGGCCCAGGCCAGCACCCCGGCCGCCAACGGCAGCGCCACCGCGTTGTAGCCCGCCGCCCAGGCCAGGTTCTGCCGCATCTTCCGGTACGACGCCCGGGACAGCCGCACCACGGCAGCCACCCCGCGCGGGTCCGACGAGGCGAGCACCACCCCGGCCGACTCGATCGCCACGTCGGTGCCCGCACCGATCGCGATGCCCACATCCGCGCGGGCCAGGGCGGGCGCGTCGTTCACCCCGTCGCCGACCATCGCCACGGTCAGGCCCCGGCGCCGGAGTTCGGCCACCCGGCCGTCCTTGTCGGCGGGCAGCACCTCGGCGAAGACCTCGTCGACGCCGGGACGGAACCCGAGTTCGGCAGCGACCGCCTCGGCCACCGGCCGCGCGTCTCCGGTGATCATGGCGATGGTCCGGACACCCTCGGCACGCAACTCGTCGACGGCCCGCCGCGCCTCCGGACGCACCTCGTCGGCCAACGCGAACGCGCCGAGCACGGTGTCCGGCAGCCGCACCAGGTGCAGCACCGCCGCACCGCGCGCCGACCAGTGCCCGATCGCCGCCTCCAGATCGGCCGGGAGGGACACCCCCAGCTCGCGGAGCAGCGCCGGCCCACCCACCGCGTACCGCGTACCGTCGACGGTTGCCTGCACCCCGCGGCCCGGCAGCGACCGGAACCCGGCCGCCCGAGCCGGACCGGCGGGCCCCGCCGCCGCGACGATCGCCCGGGCCAACGGGTGCTCGCTGTCCGACTCCACCCCGGCAGCGAGCCGCAGCGCCTCGTCCCGGTCGACACCCGCCGCGGCCAGCACGTCGGTGACGGCGTGCTCGCCCCGGGTCAGGGTGCCGGTCTTGTCGAAGAGCACCGCGCCCACGGTCCGCATCCGCTCCAGCGCCAACCGGTCCTTCACCAGGATCCCGGATCGCGCGGCAAGCGCGGTGGAGAGCGCGACGACGAGCGGAATGGCCAGGCCGAGCGCGTGCGGGCAGGCGATCACCAGGACGGTGACCGCGCGCACCACCGCCTCGTCGGGCTGGCCGAGCGCCGTCCACACCAGCACGGTCAGCACGGCGGTGCCGGTGGCCACGTAGAACAACGCGGCGGCGAACCGGTCGGCCAGCAGTTGGGCACGACCGCCGGAACGCTGCGCCTGGGCGACCATGCGCTGGATGCCGGCGAGGGCCGTCTGGGCACCCAGCGCCTCGACACGTACCCGGATCGCCGAGTCGGTGGCGACGGTGCCCGCCACCACCCGGTCGCCGACCGCGCGGGCAACCGGCCGCGACTCGCCGGTGATCATTGATTCGTCCAGCTCCGCGCCGCCGTCGACGATGCCCCCGTCGGCCGGCACCCGACCGCCCGGGCGGACCAGCACCACATCGCCGACCCGCAGCTCGCCGACGGACACGGCCTCGACCCGCCCGTCGGCGGTCACCCGCTCGGCGTCGTCGGGCAGCAGCGCGGCCAGCGCCGCGAGCGCGCCCCGAGCCTGTCCGATGGCCTTCATCTCCTGCCAGTGCCCGAGCAGCATGATGGTGACCAACGCCGCCAGCTCCCACCAGAAGTCCAGGTCGAAGGCACCCACGCTGGTGGCCAGCGACGCGGTGTACGCGACGGTGATCGCCATCGCGATCAGCAGCATCATGCCCGGCGCCCGGTCCCGGACCTCCCGGACCGCACCGACCAGGAACGGCCAGCCACCCCACCAGAACACCACCGAGCCGAGCACCGGCCCCACCCAGGAACGCCCCGGAACATCCCCGCGCAGGCCGAGCCGGTCCGCCACGAGGTGACTGGTCAACACCACCGGCACGGTGAGCACCAGACAGACCCAGAACCGGCGACGGAACATCGCCGGATCGTGACCGGCGTGCTTGTCGTGCCCGCCACGATGCCGGTCCTGCGGTGACTCAGCGCGCATGACTCCACCATCCAGCCCCGCACGCCGCCCCGCGGGCTGTTCGACAACCCCCGACACTCCGCCACGACCTGCGTCCCGCGCCCGGGCTGGTTAGCATTTCCGGCGATGGCCCTCCGGATCCCGCCGCGCAGTCCGGCGCCGACACCGCCTCGACGCGGCGGCGCCCCCGGCCGAGCCGACCCCTCGTTCACGGTGTGTGACCAAACGGTCGTCATCCAGCGATCCGTCGCGCCCGCCGCCGCAATACCGCGGCGGCGGTGAACCGACCGGCCCGTCGGCACGTACCCCGCACCGGATTCGTTGGGAGTCTCGCATTGGGTTCCGACCACACCCGTTCCGCTCCGTCCGCCCCGCCCCGGGTACGACGGATCCTCGTCGCGACGGTGGTACCCCTGTTCGTCGCCACGGTGGTCGCGGCGCTGGTGCTCTGGCCCCGCGACGGCACGCCGGAGACCGGCGGCGGCGCGGACGTCCCGCGCTACCAGGGCACCGTGACCCGTGTGGTGACCGAGCCGTGCCCGCCCACGCCGCAGACCCCGGAGGGCACACCGGACGCCGGCGACGGGCCGTGCGGCACCGTGGACGTCCGGGTGCAGAACGGGCCGAGTGCCGGGCAGCAGGTCCAGACTCCGGTACCGGACGGCCCGGGGGCGCCCCGGGTCGACGTCGGCGACGAGGTCATCCTGGTCGAGCTGAACGACCCGGCCGATCCCAGCGCCAGCAGCTGGAACATCGCCGAACACCAGCGCGGCACGCCGCTGGTGTGGCTCGCGGTGGTCTTCGCCGCCGCGATCGTGGCGTTCGGCCGGTGGCGTGGCCTGGCCGCGCTCGCCGGGCTGGCCGCGAGCTTCGCCATCCTGCTCACCTTCGTGCTGCCGGGCATCGCGGCCGGTCGGTCACCGCTGCTCGTGGCGGTCGTCGGCGCCGCGCTGATCATGTTCGTGGTGCTCTACCTGACGCACGGGGTGACCGCGCAGACCTCGGTCGCCGTGCTCGGCACCCTGGGCAGCCTGGTGCTCACCGGCGTGCTGGCCACCATCGCCACCGCCGCCACCCACCTGACCGGCTTCGGCAGCGAGGACGCCACCACGCTGTCGATGTTCCAGGCCGACGTGGACCTGCACGGCCTGCTCCTCGCCGGGATCATCATCGGTTCGCTCGGGGTGCTCGACGACGTGACGGTCACCCAGGCGGCCACCGTCACCGAGCTGGCGAACGCCAACCCCGGCCTGACCCGGTTGCAGCTCTACCGGGCGGCCACCCGGGTCGGCCGGGCCCACATCGCCTCCACGGTCAACACCATCGTGCTGGCGTACGCGGGCGCCTCGCTGCCCCTGCTGCTCCTGCTCACCGCCGACACGCGCCCCCTCGGCCAGATCCTCACCAGCGAGTTCCTCGCGCAGGAGATCGTCCGCAGCGCGGTCGCCACCCTCGGCCTGATCGCCGCCGTACCGCTGACCACCGGGCTCGCCGCGGTGGTGACCGCCGCCGGCCGGTCGGCTGCCGCGCCGGCCGACGACGCCCCCGCCGGGCGGCCCCGGCCGGACCGGGCGGAAGCGCTGGCCGCCCTGAGCTCCCCCCGCACGGGTCCACCGGACGGACCGGACCCGACGGGGCCCACACCCCCGCCCACCGCCACCGACCGGTGGCCAGAGCCGAACAGGAGCACGGATACGGCATGGTGACACTCCTCAGCGTGACCAGATCGGGCATCCGGCCTGAGAACCGCATCACTGGTCACTCAACGCCATGGCGAAATGACGCTTTTAGTCGGCATCGGGACGTAGCTCAGGCGGTCGACTCTCGGGTAACCTCGCTGCCGGTCACCGCCGAAGGCGCGAAGCGGCGCCTGCGGTACCACCGCCCAATCGCCAACCGGCGAGCCGGGAACCCAGGTACGTGGGGTGAATCCGCGACAGCGGTAGGGGCCACTTCCGCCCCGAACCCGTCAGCTAACCCGGTCGGCGGTCGACGGAAGGGAACATTGTGACGGCACCCCTACGCCGCTGGTTGACACCGGTGGTGGCCGTGATCGCCGCACTGACCGTGCTCGCCGGGCCCCTCCCCGCGCACGCCGCCCCGACGACTCCCACGCCGTCCGGGCACGAGGAGGACGGCGAGCCCAAGCTGCTCACCGACGTCATCGAGAAGACCAACCGGGACTACGTCGCCGCCAAGTCCAAGCTGGACAAGTCCAAGAAGCGACAGCTCGAACTCTCGCACGAGGTGGACCGCGCGAAGGCCGACCTGGAGGCCCTGGCCCCGCAGGTCGGTCAGATCGCCGCCCAGTCGTACCGGACCGGTCGGATCGGCGCGATCGCGATGCTGCTGGAGAGCGACGCCCCCGACTCGTTCGTCCGGCGCGTCGCCACGCTCGACGAGATGAACATGGTCAACGAGAAGAAGCTCGCCGAGGTCAACGCGGTGAAGTTTCGCGCCGAGCAGGCCAAGCTGGCCCTCGACGCGGAGGTCCGCGAGCAGCAGAAGCAGGCCGCCCTGATGGCCAAGGAGAAGCGCGACGCGGACAAGGCGCTCGCCCTGGTCGGCGGCCAGGGCTTCACCGGCGGTCTGGTGGACGCCACCTCACGGGTCGCCGCGATCGGCCCCGGCCGGACCGTCGACGGTGAGTGGAAGTCCGAGTCCTGCAGCGAGAACGACCCCACCACCTCCGGCTGCATCACGCCGCGCACGCTGCACGCGTACAAGGAGGTCAAGAAGGCCGGCTTCAACCGGTTCGTCGGCTGCTACCGCCCCGGCGGGCCGTGGGAGCACCCGAAGGGCCGCGCCTGCGACTGGTCGTTGCAGAAGAGCGGCTTCAGCCCGTGGCACAACGACGACACCCGCATGTACGGCAACAACGTTGCCGCATTCCTCATCCGTAACGCCGACCGCCTCGGCATCTACTACGTGATCTGGAACCGGCAGATCTGGTTCCCGGCAACCGGCTGGAAGTCGTACAGCGGGGACTCGGACCACACCGACCACGTCCACATGTCGATGCTCTGACCCGCACCTCTCGCTGTCGAGGGCCGTCCCGCGTCACGCGGGGCGGCCCTCGTCGCGTCAGGCGGCTGCCGCCGCAGACCCGTCGGGCACGTCGAGCGTCGCCACGCCGGCCGGGACGGCGGCGACCGGGCGCACCACTCCGGCGGCCAGCCGGTACGACACGCCCACTACCGCGCACCGTCCCCGCGCCACCTCGTCGGCCAGCACGGACGACTGCCCGAGCAACGTCTCGACGGTCTGCGCGATGTGAATGTCGACGATGCCGTCGATGTCGTCGACCCCCTCGGCGGCGGCCCGACGGAGGCTGGGCAGGACGGCGTCGACCACCGCGCCCAGGTGCCCCGCCGGTGCGACGCCGGTGGCGGTGACCTCCCGGGCCGCCTGGACCGCGCCGCACGAGTCGTGGCCCAGCACGACCACCAGCGGGGTGCCGAGCACGGTCACGGCGTACTCGACGCTGCCCAGCACCTCCGGGCCGGTCGTGTGCCCGGCCGTGCGGACCACGAACAGGTCCCCCAGCCCCCGGTCGAAGATGATCTCGGCGGCCAACCGTGAGTCGGAGCAGCCGACGATCACCGCGAACGGGTGCTGTCCGTCGGCCACCGCGGCCCGGTGCCCGGCGTCCTGGTTGGGGTGGCGCGGGGAGCCGCTGACGAAACGCCGGTTGCCGGCGACCAGCTCGGCGTACGCCCGGGCCGGTTCGGTGTGCGTCGACGACTCGTCTGCGCCGCGCTGCGAACCCGGCTGCCCGCCGGATGCTCCGGGAAGACTCATCCCCGCTCCTCGTCCATGCGTATGACCTGGTCAACCGGGCTCTTCAGGCGGGCCTGCGGTGAGCGCCGGCTCGGGGCTACACCGTCACACGCACCGGAAGAGGCGTCAAGATATGCGTGATTTAGATTTCATGCATTGACCCGGCGGTCAGTCGTCGGACACCCCCCGAGAGTGGGGCGGGGAAGCCCTTGAGGCAGGCTTGGCACCTGGAGAGGTGATCCAACCATGGCACGGACTGTGACGGGCGACACCGGCGGCGGGCGGAACTGGACGTTCCTCACCAACCACGGGCACGTTCTGCTGGCCATCGCCCGCGACCCCACCGCACGGCTACGCGACGTCGCGGCGGAGGTCGGCGTGACCGAACGGGCCGCGCAGGCGATCGTCGCGGACCTGGAGGCGGAGGGCTACCTGCGGCGCACCCGGGTCGGGCGGCGCAACGAGTACACCCTCAACCCGTCCGGCCGGTTCCGGCACCCCGCCGAGGCCGACCGGCAGGTCGGCGACCTGCTCGCGCTCTTCACCGAGGCACCCCCCGTGGACACCACCCGCCCCTCCTGACCGCGACCGCCGGGCCGCTGCCCGGCGCACCACAGCGGTAATCTCTGCGGGTGCGCGAAAGCCTGCCGATGAGCGCGACCGAGCCGCCCCGCCGTGCCCGGCGGGCCACCCGCCGCGTCCTCAGTGGAGCGTTGGCGACCCTGCTCGGCACCGCCCTGGTGGCACCCGCCCCGGCGGTCGCGGCACCGCCCACCTGTGGCCCTGCCGGCGAGTCGGGCCTGACCGAGATGCCGTGGGGGCTGCGCCGACTGGAGCCGTCCTCGGCCTGGCCGTTGTCCCGTGGCGCCGGCGTGACGGTCGCCGTCATCGATTCCGGGGTTTCCGCCATCCACCCGGTGCTCAAGGGCCAGGTGCTCGACGGTCGCGACTTCAACGACCTCCCGGCCAACCAGGGGCAGTGCGACCTGGTCGGGCACGGCACGATGATCGCCGGCATCATCGCCGGGAAGGAAGGCACCGGCGTCCCGTTCAGCGGCATCGCCCCGGCCGCGCGCATCCTGCCGATCCGGGTCCTGCCCGATCTCAAGAGCACCAACGACGAGGCGCTGCCCGGGCAGGTCGCCGCCGCCATCGACTGGGCCGTCGACCAGGGCGCAGACGTGATCAACATGTCGCTGACGACACTGCCCCGCCCCGAGCTGGCGCAGGCCGTCGAACGGGCGCTGACCAAGCGGGTGATCCTGGTCGCCGCCGCCGGCAACCGGCAGGAGAACCAGCAGGACCGGCCGGGCTACCCGGCCGCCTATCCCGGCGTGATCGCCGTCGGCGGCGTGGACGAGCAGGGTAGCCACGTCGGCACGTCGGTCAGCGGCTCCTACGTGGACATCGCCGCGCCGGGGTTGAACATCGTCGGACCGGCCCCCGGAGGGTCCGGCTACCGCGCCGAGCCCAACGGCGGCACCAGCTACGCCGCCGCGTACGTGTCGGGGACGGCCGCGCTGGTCCGGGCCGCCTACCCCAACCTCGACCCACAGCAGGTCGCCGACCGGCTGGAACGGACCGCCGACAACCCGCCCGACGGGCACAACGCGGACATCGGCTACGGCGTGGTCAGCCCGTACCGGGCGGTGTCGAGTGTGCTCGGCACCCGCACGGACCCACCCGCCGGGGCACTGCCGGCACCCACCCCGGAGGCCGACCCGCTGAGCTGGCAACGCACCGCCGCGCTCTGGGCCGCGGCGGTCGGCGCTCTGCTCGTCGTGCTGCTGCTGGTCGCGCGACCGGTGCTGGCCCGAGGCCGTCGGCGCGGCTGGCGCCCGGGCCGGCGTACGGACACACCCGTCACCGACTGAGCTGGCTCCTGGGCCGCCACGGGCTGGACAACGCACTGCGGCCCCGACCCAGGTCGAACCCGGACCGGAGCCGCAGCGGAGATTGCCTCAGCTCCACACCTTGGAGTTGCTCATCTCGGTGGAGACGTAGTTTTCCCGGGCGATGCCGACGGCACCACCGATCTCGTTGAGAATCCGGTTGATGTCCCGGACGGCCGTGTCCCACTTCGCCTGGTGCTGCTCGTAGGCGACCCGGTCCTCGCCGTCCCAGTGCAGCTTGGACAGCATCGACCGCAGCGTGTCGAGCTTCTCGTCGATGGTCTTCGAGATGGCCTGCATCTGCTGGTTGCTGCTCTCGAGGACCGCGTAGTCAACCTTGATCGTCACGACTTCCTCCTCTGCTGACTGCGGATCACGGGTTGAGAGCAGAGTGGAACTTGTCCAGCATCTGCTGCTGCTCTTCGTCGTTGACCTGGTGCGTCGTACCCGACTTGTCGAGCAGGTCGGCGATGCTGTCCATCGCCGTCAGCAGCTTGACGGTGTCCTCGTTCCAGCGCGACATCAACGACTGGAAGCCCGTGGACGCCTGACCCTTCCACGCCATGGCCAGGTCGTCGACCACGTTCCACAGCTTCTTCAGCTCGCCGTCGACCTCGCTGCGCGTGGACCGCACGTCACTCGCGGCGGTATGCAGAGTCGCAGCTTCGACCTCGAACGCCATGCTTCACACCCTTCCGTCATGTTGTGGTGGCGGCTTCGCCGCACCCCTCCCCCGCGGCAAGGCAGCGACACCCCACCGACGGACACTCCAGTGAAGACCGTAGCCGACCCGGTCCAGCCGGCGCAGCCCTGACCGGCCACGTTCGATGGATAGTGGTGAATCGGGAATGCGACCCAACGATCGGCGCCCGTGCACGTCGACCCCGTCAGGACGGCTCGGACCAGGCGGTCTGGATCAGTTGCTGGCCGTCGCGGCGACGCACGAGGGTGCCCCGACCCGGCGGCTGCGGGCTCGGCCGCAACGTGCCGAAGACGGCACCCTCCTCCCGGTTGCCGGACATCAGCAGGCCCGGCGAGTCCAGTTCCCGTAGCCGTTGCAGCACCGGTTCGTAGAGCGCCCGGGACACGCCACCGACCCGCCGCGTGACGACCAGGTGCAGGCCGATGTCCCGAGCCTGCGGCAGCAACTCCAGCAGGGCGCTGAGTGGGTTGCTGCCGCCGGAGGCCACCAGGTCGTAGTCGTCCACCAGGATGTACAGGTCCGGACCCTTCCACCAACTGCGGTCGCGCAGCTGGGCCGTGGTCACGTCCGGGCCGGGCAGCCGGTTGGACAACGCGCTGCGGATCGAGCCGAGCCCCTGGGCGAACGCCTGGTTGGACGGTGCATAGTCCAGCAGGTGGTCGCCCTCCACCGCACCCAGCAGGCCGCGCCGGTAGTCGGCGATCACCAGCCGGGCCTGCGCCGGCGTGTACCGCTCGGTGATGCCTCGGGCGATCAACCGCAGCAGGTTCGTCTTGCCGCACTCGGCGTCGCCGAAGACCGTCAGATGCGGCTCGTTGACCAGGTCCAGGTAGACCGGCGCGAGCGCCGACTCGTTGACGCCGATCGGCAGACCGGGCACCGACCGGTCGATGATCCGGGCCAGCTCGGCCACCGGAAGTCGACGCGGCAGCAGCCGCACCTTCGGCGCCGGACGACCCGGCCAGTTCGTCGCCACGTGCCCGGCCAGGGCGATCGACGCCTCGGTCAGGTCCTCGATGTCGCGGCGGCCGTCGATCCGGGAGATGGCGGTGAGAAAGTGCAGCTTGTCCCGGGTCAGACCACGGCCGGGTGCCTTCTCCGGCACGTTCATCGCCGAGCGGCGGTCGATCTCCGACTCGGACGCGTCACCCAGCCGCAGCTCAAGCTTGGTGCCGAGCAGATCCCGCATGTTGATCCGGATCTCCGCCCAGCGCACCGCCGTGAGCACCACGTGCACGCCGAAACCGAGACCCCGGTTGGCGAGCGTCGTGATGGTCTGCTCCAGCTCCTCGTACTCCTGGCGCAGCGTGTTCCAGCCGTCCACCACCAGGAACACGTCACCGAACGGGTCGTCGGCGAACTCGCCGGCGGCCCGCCGACGGCGGTAGCTGGCCACCGAGTCGATGCCGTGCTGGGCGAAGCGCGCCTCCCGGTCGTCCAGCACCGCGACAACCTCGGCCACCGTGCGGCGCACCGCCTCGACGTCCCGCCGGCCGGCCACCCCGGCCATGTGCGGCAGCCGCTCCAGGCTGCGCAACGCGCCACCGCCGAAGTCCAGGCAGAAGAACTGCACCTCACGCGGCGTGTGGGTGAGCGCCAGCGACGCCAGCAGCGTACGGAGCATGGTGCTCTTGCCGCTCATCGAACGGCCCACGATGACCACGTTGCCGCCCGCGCCGGCCAGCTCGACCATCATCGGGTCACGGCGCTGCTCGTACGGGCGGTCGACCACGCCGACCGGCACGGTGAGGCGGCCCCGGCCCGGCCACGACGCGGTGCACAGGCCGTACGTCGGGTCCACGGCCAGCTGGCCGAGCAGTTCACCCAGGCCCGGCGGGTCGGCCAGCGGCGGCAACCAGACCTGGTGCGCCGGACGGCCACGGCCCTTGAGCTGGTCGATCAACACGTCGAGCATCGCCACGGCCTTGCCGTCCGCCGGCTGCTCCGGCTCCGGTGCGGTGTCCACCGGCATCTGCGGGGCCTGCGCCGGAATGAAGTCGAGCCCGTACGGCACGATCCGGCGTTGCACCAGCGCCTGCGACGCCGACGCCTGCTGCCCCGGCGCCCGGTACGCCCCCGACACGTACGCGGCCCGGAACCGCAGCATCGTGCTGGTGTCCGTCTTCAGGTAGCCGTGCCCGGGCGCGTTCGGCAGCTCGTACGCGTCCGGCACGCCGAGCACGATCCGGCTCTCCACCGCCGAGAAGGTCCGCAGACCGATCCGGTACGACAGGTGGGTGTCCAGGCCGCGCAGCTTGCCCTCTTCGAGGCGCTGGCTGGCCAGCAGCAGGTGCACGCCGAGCGAACGGCCCAGCCGGCCGATCATGACGAAGAGGTCGATGAAGTCGGGTTTGGCGGCGAGCAGCTCGCTGAACTCGTCACAGATGATCAGGAGGCTGGGCATCGGCGCCAGCGGTTCGCCGGCCGAGCGGGCCTTCTCGTACTCGAAGCGGGAGACGTAGTTGCCGGCGGCCCGCAGCAGCTCCTGCCGGCGCACCATCTCGCCGGCGAGCGCGTCCCGCATGCGGTCCACCAGCGGCAGCTCGTCGGCCAGGTTGGTGATCACCGCGCTGGTGTGCGGCAGCGCCTCCAACGAGGCGAACGTCGCGCCACCCTTGAAGTCCACCAGGACGAAGTTCAGTTCCTCCGACGAGTGGGTGACCGCCAGCGCGGCCACCACCGTACGGAGCAGCTCGCTCTTGCCGGAACCGGTCGCGCCGATCACCAGACCGTGCGGGCCCATGCCCTCGTGCGCGGACTCCTTGAAATCCAGCTCGACCACGTTGCCGTCCGGGCCGACGCCGAGCGGGATGCGCAGCCGGTCCCGGTGCCCGCGTGGCCGCCAGGTCTGCCGGACGTCGACCGTGGCGGCGTCACCCACGCCGAGCAGGTCGGGCAGCTCCATGCTGCGGGCCAGCGGCTCCTCGTTGCTGGTCTGCTGCTGGGAGAGCCGGTAGGGGGCGATCTGCCGGGCCAGCCCCTCGGCGGCCTCGGCGGTGAGCCGGTCCGGGCGGCCCAGCGGCGACGACGAGCTGCCCCGGACCAACTCCAGGGTGCTTCCGTCGCCCACGTCGAGGCACAGCAGCCAGCGGCCGGCGTCGCGCGGGACGGTGCCGGACAGGTCGATCATCGTGGCGCCCAGCAGACCCGGGCCCAGCAGCTGGCCGGTCGGCGACACCTCGCCGCCGTCGATCACCACGACCAGGTGCGGCGCGGTGGTCAGCGGCTTGGCCTCCGGCGCGAAGCGGGGTCGCCCGGCCAGCTCACCGGCGAGGGACTCCTCCGCGTCGGCGAGGCTCGCGAACACCAGTCGACGCGCGCCCGCCGCGTCGGTGCGTCCACTGTGGTGCGCATGCGGCAGCCACTTCACCCAGTTCCAGGCGGACTGCCGGTCCGGTGCGGCCACCACCGCGATCACCAGGTCGTCCGGGGCGTGGAAGGTCGCCAGCTGACCCAGCGCGGCCCGGGCCAGGTCGAGCACCGGCTCCCGGTCGCCACGTAGCACCACCCGGCTGAACGCGCGCACCGACAGCGCGGTCGGCAGGTCGGGCACGCTCGAGTGGGCGCGGACGAACCGGCGCAGCGCGATCGCGCTCATCGGCTCCAGGTCCTCGACCGGCTTGGTCTCCGGCGGAACGATCTCCACCGCCAGTCGCTGCGGGCCGAGCGCGATCCGGGTCTCGCCGAAGTCGTCCTCGGTGATCCGCCGCTCCCACAGCCGCCGGGACGCGGCGATCGACCAGAGCGCGTCCGGCTCCGGATGCCGCCACGCCATCGCCGCACGCTGCTGCTCGGCCGCGCGCCGGGTGCGCTTGCGCATCTGGGCCAGGTAGCGCATGTAGTCGCGGCGGTCGGCGTTCAGCTCGGCCTTGTCCTTGCCGCCGTTGTTGGCCAGCGAACCGATCGCCATCCCGAGCATGGAGACGCCGAACAGACCACCGGCGACGTACGTCATCATGCCGCCGCCCTTGCCGGCGTAGAGGAATGCCATCGCGCCGACCCCGCAGAACATCGGCAGGATCATGAGCAGCTGCCCCATCCCGCGGGGCGTCGGCTCCGGCAGCTCCGGAGGGGACTCCAGCAGCACCTCACCGCGCGGCAAGGCTGGCCCCGGCTGACGCGGGAGCCGGCGGAACACCACCGTGCTCACGGCTGTCTCCTCCCCAGAAGCGGCCTTGACGACATGCCGTCGCGGACCGAAGTCTGCGGGCGGGCATCGTACGTGCACGCCATCGTAGGTAATCTCCCGTGGGCGCGGTGGACCCGCATCGCGGCACCGCGGCCAGCCGATCGTAGACGGACACCTGGAGGCCACTGTGGCGACGAAGACGGCGACCGGTGGTCTGAGCCGGATCACCATCGTGGCTCCGCGTACCCGAATGGATCTGGCCCTGCCGTCGGACGTGCCGTTGGCGGACCTGCTCCCCACCCTGCTGCGCTACGCCGGAGAGGATCTCGCCGACGAGGGGGTGCGGCACGGCGGTTGGGCACTGTCCCGGTTGGGCGGTGCGCCGCTGGACGGCGGGCGTACGGCGGTGCAGCTCGGCGTCCGCGACGGTGAGGTGCTCTACTTCAATCCCCGCTCGGCGGCGGCCCCGGAGATCGTCTTCGACGACGTGGTGGACGCGGTGGCCACCGCCACCAACCAGCGACCCGGTGCCTGGCAGGTCGGCGAGAGCCGGTCCTTCGCGGTGCTGTTCGCCGCGGCGGCGCTGGGTGCCGGCGCGCTGGCCGCGCTCTTCGCCGGCCCACCGCACCTGCCCGGCGCGGTGGCGGCTCTGCTGGTGGCGGTGGCGCTGCTGGTCGGCGCGGCGGTGCTGTCCCGGGCCGCCGGTGACAGCCGGACCGGCGCGGTGCTGGCCATGGTCGGCCTGGTGCACGCGGGCACCGGGGGTCTGCTGCTGCTGGCCGGCGACCGGCCGTTGACCGACCTGGCAAGCCCGCACGTCCTGCTCGCGGCGACCGCCGTGGTGGTCGGCGGGGCGGTGGCGGTGCTGGCGGTCGGTGACCGGTACCCGCTGTTCTTCGCCTCGATCGGCGTGGGCGCGGCCACCGGCCTGGGCGCACTCCTCTGCCTGGCCTTTGGCATCGACGCCGCGGCCGCGGCGGCGGTGGTCGCGGCGGTCGCGTTCGGCGCGGTGCCGGCGCTGCCGATGGTGGCCTACCGGCTGGCCCGACTGCCGGTGCCGTCGATCCCGACCGGCCCGGAGGACCTGAAGACCGACAACGAGTCGGTCGACGGCCGGCAGGTGCTCCAGCAGAGTGAGCGCGCCGACGAGTTCCTGACCGGTCTGCTGTGGACCGTGTCGATGCTGGTCCTCGGCGCGGAGCTGGTGCTCGCCCTGGACGGCCGGCTGCCGGCGGTCCTGCTGTGCCTGGTGCTGGGGCTGCTCTCGCTGCTGCGTGCCCGTCCGCTGCTGGGCCGGGCGCAGCGCGTCCCGGTGCTGCTCGCCGGCACGGTGGGGCTGGGCCTCGCCGCCGCGGCGGCCTTCGCCGACGGGTCGCTGCCGGTCCGGCTCGGCCTGGTCCTCGGTGGGCTGCTGCTGGCCGCCGTGATCAGCCTGGTCTACGGGCTGACCGTCGCCGGCAAGCGCATCTCACCGGTCTGGGGCCGGCTGCTCGACATCGTCGAGATCCTGCTGATCATCTCGCTGGTGCCGCTCGCCGTCTGGGTCTGCGGGCTGTACGGCTGGATCGTCAACCTGCGGCCCTGACCGCCGAAGCACGGACCAGCCGGTCAGCGCGCCGGCGGGCGGGTGGAGACGCCCAGCATCGATCCGACCGGCGCGCTCGCGTACACACCGGGGCCGTGCTGCCCGTCCACCGGCCGGGCCGACGCACCGGCCCGGCCGGCCACCTCCCGGACCACCTTGACCAGCGCCTCCACGTGGTTGTCCATGGCCGCGACCCGCAGCAGCGGCGCCGCCATCCGCCCGTCCGCGGACACCGACACGGCCACCGTGTGCGACGGCGCAGAGGTGGCGGTGACCGCGTCCACGAGCGGACCGAGCGGTGCGTCCGGACGGCCGCGCAGGGCCATGCAGCGGTGCGTCCAGCCGCCGCCGCGCAGCCCCTGCCAGGTCTCCGTCGGTGGCTCCGGCACGAGGTCCAGCCCGGCGGCCGAGACCACCGCCGAGCGCAGCTCGTCGCGACCCAGCGGACGGTGGGACAGCCCGGCCGCGGTCAGCGCCTTGCCGAGCCGGCCGATGCCGGCGGCCAACGTCCGGTGTACGCCAGCCAGTCCGCCTCCCCGGCTCACCGCCTCCACACGGGCGTCGCGCACGGTGAGCCGCAGCGCCACCCAGACCGTCCGGTGCGCCGCTGGCGCCGCGCCGGGCGCCGGATACCAGACCAGGGTGTGTGCGACGACCTGGGTGCCGGACACCGGCGCGGCGAAGTCCGCGAGCACCGCCAGCGCTCGGTCTACGGTGGACGCCTCGACCGAGCCGACCGCCGTGCCGGTGCCGGACTGCAACGCGATCGCCGCGAACCAGCCGTTGTCGTCCTGCCCGATCCCGAGCCGGGTGCCCCGGTCAGTCAGCTCGATGACGCTCAACTCGGGGGCGAGCGCGGCGAGGCGTGGGTCCGCGGCGCTGCCGTCGGCCAGCGCCGCCGTCGCGCGTTCGCGGCGTCGCCGCAGTCGACGGCGCAGCAGCAGGTCCTCAAACCACCAGCGGCCGGCCCGGCGGGCGAACGCGGCCAGGACGACCAGTGCCGCCACGGTGCCCACCGCGGCGAGCAGCCAACTCGGGCCGGTGGTCGAGGCCCAGACCGCGACCGCGCACAGCTCCAGCAGAACGAGCTGCCCCACGAGCACCGGGCCGACCCGGCCGCGACCGGGACGGTCGGCCGGTGGCGTCGCTCGTGCCGGGACGTCGGACGGGCTCGTGGCTGCTCGGGCGGGTCGCGCCTGAACCTGCGTCATGGCTGACTGTCCCTCCTGCACGGTACGGCTCTGCGCCGGGTCGGTCCGGTGCCGGCCACGGGCGGTGGTCCCGAAGACCCGCCGTCGGCCCCTTATCGTAGGGAAGCCCGCGACGGCACCCCGAGGAGATCGTCGCGGATCCATCCCGCCGGAGGTAAGTCATGCGGACCCGCCGCGATCAGGTGCAGGCGTACCGCTTCGTCACCCGCCGCATCGTCTCCGCACTGCTGTCGGGCGATCCGGAGACCACCAACCTGCCGATGAGACGGCTCGGCATGGCGGTCTTCGGCAGTGTCATCGCCGCCGCGATCGTGCTCGGCGGGGTGGGCGCCTACGGTCAGTTGACCGGTAACACCGCGCCGTTGGAAGACAAGACGCTGGTCATCGAACGGGAGACCGGCGCGACGTACGTGTTCGTGGGCGGGCAGCTGTATCCGGCCCTCAACTACACGTCGGCGCGGCTCATCCTGAACGTGCCGGACCCGACGGTGCGGACGATGTCCCAGGCGTCGCTGCGGGACCGCCCTCGCGGTCGTACGCTCGGCATCGTCGGCGCCCCGGACGCGTTGCCGGACCGCACGTCGCTGACCGGGCTGCCCTGGTCGGTCTGCGACGTGCCGGACCCGGCCGATCCGCAGCGCTCCACCACCCGGGTCGTGATCGACCGGGCGTTGCCCGGTGGGGCGCCGCTGGGCGACCGGGCGGTGCTGGTCACCGTGGACGGTGAGCGGTACCTGCTCACCGGTGACAACCGGCTCCAGGTGCTCGGTGGCGAGCAGACGATCGCGGCGCTGAAGATGCCCAACGCCACCCAGCTGCGGGTCGGGCAGCAACTGCTCAACGCGGTCCCGGCCGGGCCGGCACTGCGCAGGCCGACACTGTCCGGCGACGGTGAGCGGAGCGGGCTGATCGTGGGCGACCGGCCGGCCACCATCGGCCAGGTGTTCCAGGCGGCCGGCCGGTACTACGTGCTGGCTCGCGAAGGGCTCGTCTCGGTCACCGAGATCACCGCCCTGTTGATGATCAGCGGTGGCGGTCAGATTACCGACATCACCCCGAACCAGGCCGGTCAGCTGCTGGTCGACCAGCGGGTGGAGGAGGAGGGGCTGCCGGAGACGCTGCCGAGCCTGTACCCGGCCCGGTCCGGGCAGACCACGCTGTGCGCGACGTACCGGGCGGGCACCGGTGGCGGTCCGCCGACCACCACCCTGGAGGTCTTCGACCGGGCACCGGCGGAGCTGACCGCGACCGATCCGGGGCCGGTGCCGGTGCGCCAGACCGCCCGGGACGCGGTGCGTACCGCCGAGGCGGTGCTGCTGCCCGGTGGGAAGGGTGTGCTCGCGCAGGCCGCGCCCGGGGCCGGGACCAGCGGTTCCGGCGCCGCCGGGTCGACGATCTATCTGATCAGTCCGCAGGGCGTCCGGTACCCGCTCGCGTCGGTCGAGACGCTGGCCGTGCTCGGCTACGCCGGGGCCACACCCCTCGCGGTGCCCGGGACTCTGCTCGCGCTGATCCCGACCGGGCCCACTCTGGACCCGGAGGACGCGGCGGCCTTCTTCGCGCCGGAGGGTGCCGCGCCGACCGCGACCGCCCCGACCGCGACGACCGGCGCCACGCCCCCGGCCGGAGGAGCAGGCGGTGCGGTCCCGGCGGTATCGACAGGCACCGACGGCTGAACGGCTCACACGGGTCGCCCGCGATCGCGGTGGTGAACTAACCTGGATGCGCTGACGGTTGTCAACCAGATCGACGGGGAGGGTTGCCATGACCGGGCGCACGGAAGTCGACCTGCTGTCCCTTGAGGACTTCCACAAGAACCTGTCGGCCCGGCTGAGCCAGGCCGAGTCGGTGTTGCGCAAGCTCAACACCGAGATGCAGTGCACCCCGCCGGCGTTGGGGTCGTTCACCGACGCCACCGACAACGCGCGCCGTTACAACACGGTCCACCAGTCCTACGTCGAGCAGGCCGAGCGGCTCCGACAGGCCGTGCTGGCGGCCCAGCAGGCCACCAGCACGATCCTGGCCAACTACCGGACGGCGGAGGCGCGCAACAGGGCCAACGCCACCGACATCACCGCCGCGTTGACCGGGGTCCAGCAGGCGTTGGAGCCGAAGGGGGACGGGCGTGTCTGAGTACACCCAGCGCTACCAGGGCCACAGCCACCAGGAGTTGTACGACGCCGTGATGGCCGGCAAGCCGGAGCAGATCGAGGGCGTAGCCGCCCAGTGGGCTTCGCTCAAGGGCATCCTGGACGGCCTCGGCCGGGAGCTGAGCGGTGACCTGGACAAGCTCGGCAACACCTGGACGGGTTCGGCGGGCCGCGAGTTCCAGCGACGGCTGGGGCTGATCGTCGTGCACTCCGACGCGCTCGGCGAGGGGATGGCCGGCGTCAAGCAGGGGCTCACGATGATGGCCGGCCAGTTGCGCACCGCGCACAAGCAGGCGGAAAACCCGGAAGAGACCGACGACAACGACCAGATGATCAACGGCGCCCTCTCCGGCAGCGCCTTCGGCCTGCCCGGCGCCGTGATCGGCGGCATGCTCGGTCACCAGCAGGACAAGGAAGAGCAGCAGAAGGCCCACCAGCGGATGGTGACCCTGGTGGCCGAGCTGGCCGCCGGTTACGACCTGTCCGCGTACGACCGGGTGGTCGATCCGCCTCCGCCTCCGCCGGACACGCCGGAGACGACCACCAACGACCGGACGACGCCGCGCGGCGGCCCGCACACCGCACCGCCCACCGCCGCGCCCACCATCAGTGGCCACACCACGCACACCGGTGACGCGACCATCGGAACGCCCGACCGGGCCGGTGAGCCGCCGGTGGTCGGCGTCGGTGACGACTCGGTGCCCGACCAGGACACCGGCGCCACGCCGGGCGTGCTCATCGTCTCGGACGACACCGTGGGCGGCGGCACCAGCCTCGCCGGCGCGGATCCGCTGGTCGGCGGTGCCCTGCTGGCCGGCGGTGCCGCCGGCCTGGCCGGTCTGTCCGGGCCCGCCACCATGCCCGCCAGTGCCGGCGGCCCGGGTCTGCTCTTCGGTGCGCAGGGCGGGGCTCCGGCCGGCGGGGTGCTGCGCACCTCGTCACTCGCCAGCTCGGGCAGCACGCCCACCACGTCGGCCCGGCCGGCCAGCGCGCCAGCCCCGGCCGACAACCGCTCCGGCAGCGGCATCGGGCGCAGCATGGACGGCCGGCGCGCGGAGGCCGGGAACGCCCGCCCGGGCTCCGTCCGCGCGGCGACCCGTCCCGGGCTGCTCGGCGGCCGTGGCCACTCCGACGATGACGAGTCCGACGAGCGGCTGACCTGGCTGACCGAGGACGAGATGGTGTGGCGGGAGGGTGAGTCCGGCCCACCCCCGGTGCTCGGCACCGACAGGTAAGGCACACACCCCGGCAGCACGTTCCGGTGGCCCCGTCCCCTGGACGGGGCCACCGCCGTTTTCGGGTGCCGGCGGCGATCGTCCACAGTGCCGCGGTGGTGGTGGTCACGCCGCAAAGCGCTCTCATCGAGCTGCGCCACGCCGGGGCGGGCGATAGGTTGGTCGGGTGTCGTCCGCAGCGTCCGTCCGCCCCGCCCGGTGGGCCGTGCTGCGGTCCCTGCGGGAGCTGACCCGGCTGGCGGTCACCGCGCTGGTGCTCGCGGTCGGCCTCGGCGGCGCCCTCGCCGCGACGGCACCCCCCGCCCCGGCGCAGCCGCGGCCGAGCGCCGTGACCAGCCAGGTGGACACCCTCCGACCGGACGTCGCTGGCACGGTCGAGCAGGCGAGCCGCCCGGTCACCTCCCCGCCGACCGGCACGGTCGACCGCCGTGCGGCGACCGCTCCGGTCACCGTGGGCCCCGAGCACGCACCGGCCGTCGATCCCGGCCGAGGTGTCCCGTCCCGACGCGGTCCGCCGAGCCACTGACCTCGGCCGACCATCGGCCCGCGGCCGCTCCTGCGGCCCGGCCCAGGTCACCCGTCGGGGCCTCCCGGCCCCCCACACCCGCCGGACGGCACCGAACGGTGACCAACCCGCCGGGCTCCGGCCAGCGGTGACCCGACCCCGAGGCGTGGCCGACCGGCCATCCGGCCCCTGTCGTCGAGATCGCCTCCCTGCCATCCGTGGATACCCGCCATTCGACCGCGAGGTGCTGATCATGCAGACCGTCCTCTCCGCTCTTCTGCCCGACGTTCCCCGAGCCGCCGCCATCTGGCTGAGCCTGCTCGGGGTCGTCGTGGTCGCGGTCGCCGCCCTGCTGCTGCGGCCCGGCCGACTCCGCATCGACCCGGGGGCCCGGATCCGCCGTGCGGCCATGCCCAGCCACCTCGAACAGGCTCACCAGGAGCGCGAGCAGAGCCGCTACGCGCAGGAGGTCACGGTGGCCGCCGAGCGGGCCACCACCACCGCCCAGCGCCGCCGGGCGGAGTGGGTCGCCGCGCAGGATGAGGTCGAGGCCGCCTGGCAGGCCTGCGAGGCCGCCGAGGCGGCCGTCCGGCGTCTCGGCACGGCGGCGGCGATGCCGCTGCCGCACACCGCCCGCACCCCCGCCGAGTACGCGGACCGCGAGCGCTACCTGCACCGGGCCGCGCTGGACGCGTACTGGCGGCGGGAGCTGTCGGTGGAACAGCTCAGTGACGTGTTCGCGCACCGTGCCGGCTGGGACCCGCGGCTGCACCCGGTGGAGCAGGAGCTGGTGTTGCAGCGGGCGATCCGTGACAACCTGGCCGCTCGACACGCCGCTGCCCGCGAGCGGGAACAGGCCGCGTGGCGGGCGGCGGAACTGGCGGTCGCGGCGGCTCGTAGCCTTCGCGAGGAGGCCCACGAGGCGAGCGGTCGACGGGTGGCGGAGTCGGCCTCGGTGCTGCCGCTGAGCGAGGTCGGCCGGTCGGTCGAGCAGACCCGGGAGAACCAGGTGGTCGCTCGGGGTCGCGCGGCGGTGCCGGCGTACTGATCCGCCGTCGACGGCCGTAGTGGGTTAGCGTGACGGCATGTCCCGAGAGGCGTGGGTCCTCGTGGTGATCGCCGGCATCCTGGCGATCGCCACACTGGTCGGTGCGGTGCTGCTCGCGGTGCGGGTGGTACGGACCCGGCGGCTGCTGACCGGGCTCGGCGCGGGTGGCAAGGTCGCCTTCTACGGGGCACTGATCTACACGATCTTCCCGATCGACGTGCTCCCCGACCCGATCTATCTGGACGACATGGGCGTCCTGGCCGGCGCGCTGATCTATCTCACCCGACTGGTGCACCAGCGGCGGGCGGCGGGGCGCCAACTGCCGGGGCAGCCGGACTCTCCGTCGGACCCGGATCGGGCGCGCCGCCGCGTGCCATGATCGAGGTCGGTTCGGTGGACGGGGGACGGGCATGGCGGGCGATCATCGGCTGGACGTACGCGACCCTCGCGTGGCGGCCTTCTGCGCGGAACGGCATCTCGCGACGCTGACCACCCTGCGCGCCGACGGCACTCCGCACGTGGTGCCGGTCGGGGTCACTCTCGACCCGGAGGCCGGGCTGGCTCGGGTGATCACCTCGGGCACCTCCCGCAAGGCCCGGCAGGTGGCCGCCGCCGGTGCGGCCGGCACCCCGGTGGCCGTCTGTCACGTCGATGGGCGCCGCTGGTTGACCGTCGAGGGCCGGGCGGTGCTCCGCTCGGATCAGCCCGCCGTGGCGGAGGCGGAGCGCCGCTACGCGGAGCGGTACCGGACGCCGCGCCCCAACCCGGAGCGGGTGGTCATCGAGATCACCGTGACCGGGCTGCTCGGCAGTCTCTGACGCCCTGGGCCGACCGCACCCCGCTGTCCGACAATCGGCCGCTTGTCCGTTTCCGTGCGCACTGACTCGCGTGCCGGTGGTCACGTTTCGGCCCTCGTCTCCTCCGGGCACCCGCGGTCCTGCGGAATCCCCCACCGCCAGCAGCCGTTACACCTGGTCGCGACGCCCGTAGCGGCAGCCCAGATCGGCTGCGGGCGTCACCGGCCGATGAGCCGAGCGCCATTCCCGGTGCGCTGCCTCCGCCAGTCGGAGGCGCCAACCCCCGAACGGAGACTCGACCATGAATCCGATCATGCAGAAGAGCGGTCTGTCCGTCGTCGGCCTGCTGGTCGCCGGCGGATGCGCCCTCGGCCCCGCCGTCGCCGCGCAGGCCGCCCCCGCGCAGGCCACCCCGGCCTCGTCGAGCCAGACCGCCAAGGGCGGCGAGCGGATCCTCGGCATCGACTACCAGGCCCAGCCGAACTTCTACTACTGCGGTCCGGCAGCCACTCGGATCGCGTTGTCCGCCCAGGGCAAGGCGGTCTCCCAGGACGAGGTGGCCAAGCTGCTCGGCACCACCGAGGCCGGCACCCCCTCAGCCCTGGACACCACGCGGGTGCTCAACGAGCTGACCGGCGGCAGGTACCGCACCACCGAGATCCGGGACGCGGTGGCCCGCCCCGACCAGGTCGAGAAGCTGCGCCAGGACGTCCTGGCCGCGGTCGACGCCGGCCGGCCGGTGGTGGCCAACATCAAGGGCACGACCGTCGACACCGACGGCAACCCGCACTCGTACGAGGGCGGCCACTATCTGACGCTCGTGGGCTACCGCGACGGCGGTGACACGATCCGGGTCGCCGACCCGGCCGACCCGGCGCTGGGCGAGTACTGGATGAGCCTGCCGAAGGTCGCCAACTGGATCGCCGAGCGCGGCTACTCCTCCTGATCCTGACGGCTCACCGGGCCGGCCTCTCCCTGCGGGGGAGGCCGGCCCGGCCGTCGTCGCGCCGCCGGGCGGCGAGGTGCGCACGCCGGCGGGCGCGGGCGGCCCGGGTGGGCCGGGCACGGTGCAGGTGTCGCCGCAGCGGCGGATGGACGGCGGCCTCGCCGGCACCTGCCGCTTTTCGCACGATCCGGTTGGCATCGTCCGGTTCGCAGCCGGCGGCCCGCAGCAGGTCGCTGGAGGCGGTACGCAAGCCGGTGACGAGCGCGTCGCCGAAGGACTTCACCCCGGTCGCGGCGGCCCGCCCGGCCAGGTCGGCGCATTCCTCGACCAACTTCCGGGTGCACAGCGGGTAGTCGCCCATCCGGCACTCCCTCCGCATCTCCGCCACCGCCTGACCCAACCGGGCGATCGCGTCCGGCAGCTCCGGCGGGATCGGCTCGTCGTACTGCAGGGCGGTCGTCGACCAGCGGGCCATGGCACGGCTGTCCAGCAGCAGCCGTTCCAGATTCGACGCACTGCGGGCGTACTCGTGGAACTGCTGGCGGCGGTGCCAGCGCGCTGGCGCGATCGTCACCACCTCCTCGGCCCCGCTCAGCGAGTCGTGCAGTCGCCCCAGGTCCTCCTCGGTGCCGCGCAGCCGTTCCAGGACCCGCATCGACCGGTCGCCGTTGCGCTGCCGCAGCGCCTGCGCCAGCTCCTCAAGTTGCTCGCTGAGGACCGCGAAGATCGGCGTCGCCGCCCGGTCCAGCACCCGCATGGGGTTGATCGGCAGCAGCAGCGCGACCACCAGGAGGCCGACCGCCCCACCGACGAGCGCGTCGAAGATCCGGGGCAACTCCAGACCCCGCCCCGTCGGGGCCAGCGTGGCGATCAGGACTGCGGTACCGCCGGCCTGACCGACCAGCGGGCCGCCCTTCCCGGCCACCAGCAGGGCGGTGGCGATGGCCAGGGCGACGACCACTCCGGTCTGCCACGGCCCCGAACCGAGGACGAAGCGCAGCGTGTCGCCGATGACGATGCCCAGTCCGACGCCGCCCAGCAGTTCGAAGGTGCGCCGGGCCCGTTGCCCGATGGCGGTGGCGATCGTGGCGACGGCGGCGGCGGGAGCGAAGACGTGCGATCCCGGGCCGAGCAGGTTCTTCGCGATCAGCGCGGCGATCGCGGCGGCCAACCCGGCCTGGAGCGAGATGACCAGGGTGACCTCCCACTGCCGGGCCCGGACCCGACGAGCCTGCCCGCTGCGGTGGCGCACCCGTTCGGCCACCTGACCGCTCCGCTCGGCGGCCTCGTCGAGGCGCGACCGCACAGGGCCGGCTGGTCGGCGGTCGTCGGTCATGGCGGCGGTTACCCCGGCGGCGGCCCGGCAATCGTGCCCGTACGCCCCGCCGACCCCATCCGCACCACCGGCAACCGGGCGTCGGCGTCAGCCGCCGTTGTCCCCGCTGACCTGGTCGATCAGGCCGGCGAGCAGGGCGGTGCGGGGTACGACGGAGTCCAGGTCCAGCCACTCCGACGGGCTGTGGTCCGCGCCGCCGACCGGACCGAGCCCGTCCAGCACCGCCGCACCCGCCTCGGCCAGCAGGTTCGCATCGGCACAACCACCCGTGGCGGTGTGGGACACCGGTACGCCCAGCCCCGCCCCCACCTTCGCCGCCAACTCGGTGAGCCGGCGGTCGGCCGGGCGCGGCTCCCAGGGCGGGGTGGGCGCGTGCACGGACACCTCGGCCCGGACCCCCGACACGGTCGGCAGAGCCACCAGCCGCCGGATCTCGGCCAGCGCGGCCTCGTACTCGCCGGTGCGCCATGCGCAAAGGTCGACCAGCATCCGGGCGCGGTCGGCGACCACGTTCGGCCGATCCCCGGCGTGCAGGTGCCCGACGTTGACGGTCACTCCGGGCCAGCGGCCGTTGAGGGCGTCCAGTGCGACCGTCAGTCGGGCCGCGGCGAGCAGCGCGTTGGCGCCGCGACCAGCGGGACGCTCAGCGCCACCGCCGTGCACGCGCCGAGCCCGAGGGCCAGCAGGCGGTTCAAGGGCATGACTGCTCCTCACTGGAAACCGTGAGGGCGGGCCGAGACGAAGCGTATGGCAGCCGTACCTGCGCGGACAACGCCCGGCGGCGGATCCATCGGCGACCGTAGGTTTGTGCGACCGGTGCCGGGTACCAGGGGCCACACACCCACCGATCCGCAACCGGTAAGGGGCCGAACATGAGCAGTCCAGAGACCACCGACGACGAGGACGTCGTCGACATCCTCGTCGCTGACCACCGTGCAGTCGAGGTCCTTTTCCTCGAACTGGAGACCCGGCAGGGCACCCCGGAGTACCGCCGCCAACTCGTCGACGTGGTGATCGCCGAACTCGTCCGTCACGCGGAGGCCGAGGAGGCGTACGTCTACCCGACCGCCCGCCAGGTACTGCCCGACGGGGACCAGATCGCCGAGCACGAGATCGTCGAGCACGCCGACGCCGAGAGGACCATGAAGGAGCTGGAGTCGATCGACCCGTCCGACCCCCGCTTCGACGAGTTGCTCGCCCACCTGACCAGCACCATCCGGCACCACGTGCGGGACGAGGAGAACGAGTTGTTCCCCCGGCTGCGTGCCGCCACGGCCGGGGAGGAGTTGGTCGAGCTGGCCGCGAAGGTGACCGCGTTCAAGCAGATCGCACCGACCCGACCACACCCGGGCGCACCGGACCACCCGCCGGCGAACAAGCTGCTCGCCCCGGGCACCGGGATGATCGACCGGCTGCGCGACGCACTGAGCGACCGGCCGACCACGATGGGCGAGCTGCGCGAGCAGCAGCAGCGCTGACCATCGTCCGGTCCGGACCGCACTCCCGGGCCGCCGAACCCTCGGCGGCCCGGGACGTCGGTTACGTCAGCGGACCTGATCGCCCTCACCGGTGCGCGCCTGGGCCTGGTCGACGCCCTTGTCGATCTGGTCGTCGTACTTGCCGCCGGTGCGCTTGTCGGCCATGTCGCCGGCCTTGTCCAGCCCTTGGTCGACCTGCTTGTCGTGCTTGTCCGCGACGTCCTTGGCCTTGTCCATGAAGTCACCCACGATGTGCCCCCTCCGGTCGATCGCTTCCCGGTCGCGTACTGGGCCGTCAGCGTTCCCTGGGCCTGGCGGCGCAAACACCGACGGTCCGGGCGTGGACCGTGAACACCCGACCGGAGCGCCCGCAGCGGCGTACGATCCGCGCGGGCGGCGCGAACCGGCCCATCCGGACTGTCCTGAATACACACGCCACGCCGCCGACCAGCCCCAGCGGGTGTCGGCGCACGGCCGGCCGGGTACCGACCTCGCCGAGATCGAGGAGGGCCGACATGGCGGCAGACGAACCCGGTGCGGACACCGCGCCGACCACCGGCAGCACACCGACACGAGGCAGCACGGTGACGACGGGCAGCACGACGACGACGGACGGCAGCCCGGTGACGGACGGCACCGGCCCGCGCCAGGCGTGGACGGCGCTGCCCTGGCTGGTCCGCACGGCGGTGCTGTGGAGCGCCTGCCTGGTGGTGATCGTCGCCGGGCTCTACCTGCTGGGCAAGATCGCCGTACTGCTGGCGCCACTGGCGATCGCGCTGGCCGCCACCATCTTCCTCACCGCGCTGCTCGACCCGGTGCTGCTCCTGTTGCGCCGACTGCGCCTGCCGGCGGCGCTGGCCGCGCTGCTGACCGTGCTGCTGCTGCTCGGCATCCTGGTCGGGCTCGGCGCGCTGGTGTGGAACCTGACCGCCAGCCAGTTCGACCAGCTCAGCCAGGAGCTGACCCAGGGGCTGGATCGCAGTCGGGACTTCGTCACGTCCACGCTGCCGGTCAGCGACGCCCAACTGGACAAGCTGGTCGAGCAGGCCCGCCAGGGGCTCAGTGGCAGCTCACCGGACCCGGTGGCGGGCGCCCGGACCGCCAGTGAGGTGGTCGGCTCCGCGCTGCTCGCCCTTGTGCTGCTGTTCTTCCTGCTCAAGGACGGCCGATCGATGTGGCACTGGATGCTGTCCCGGGTGGCCGATCCGACCCGGCCGGTGATGACCGAGGCCGGCCGGGCCGGCTGGCAGACGCTGGGCGCGTACAGCCGGGGAACGATGCTCATCGCGGCCATCGACGCGATCGGCATCGGTCTGGCCCTGGTGCTGCTCCGGGTGCCGCTCGCCCTGCCGCTGGCGCTGATCACCTTCCTCGGCGGCTTCGTGCCGATCATCGGGGCGACCGTGGCAGGTGCGGTGGCGGTGCTGGTGGCGCTGGCCGCCAACGGTCCGACCACCGCGCTGCTCACCCTCGCCGCGGTCATCGCCGTGCAGCAGATCGAGGGCAACCTGCTGGAGCCGTTGGTCATGAAGCGGCAGGTCCGGCTGCATCCTGCGGTGATCCTGGTGGCGGTCACCGCCGGCACGCTGATCGCGGGCATCGCCGGCGCGTTCGTCAGCGTCCCGATCACCGCCGTCGTCTGGCGCGTCATCGACACCGTCCAACGACGCCGGTCCGCCGCGAGCGGTCTGATCACCGGCTGAGGTGGGTGGT
The DNA here is from genome assembly GCF_029626045.1 of Micromonospora sp. WMMD710. NCBI lineage: Bacteria > Bacillati > Actinomycetota > Actinomycetes > Micromonosporales > Micromonosporaceae > Micromonospora > Micromonospora sp. WMMD710. The sequence goes on from NZ_JARUBD010000001.1 coordinate 4,844,500, forward strand.
GAACCAGGCGCCGGCGAACTCGGCGACCCGGTCGAGGGTGCCGGGCTCCTCGAAGAGGTGGGTGGCACCGGGGACGACCCGCAGCTCACCGACGTCGCCCAGCTCGGCCGACGCTTGCTCGTTCAGCGCGAGCACCTCCTCGTCCAGGCCGCCGACCAGCAGCAGCGTCGGCGTACGCACCTGGGTCAGCGCGGCGCCGGCGAGGTCTGGCCGGCCGCCCCGGCTGACCACGGCACCCACCCGGTCGGCGCGGGACGACGCCGCGACCAGGGCGGCGGCGGCACCCGTGCTGGCGCCGAACAGGCCGATGGGTACGTCACCAGCGGGCCGCTCGACCGCCAGCCAGTCGACGATGCCGGCGAGCCGGTTCGCCAACAGCCCGATGTCGAAGCGCAGCTCGGCGGTGCGCGCGTCCACCTCGTCCTCCGCCGGGCTCAGCAGATCCACCAGCACCGTGCCGAGCCCACGGTCGTTCAGCGTCCCGGCCACCTCCACGTTGCGCGGGCTGTGCCGGGAACTACCGCTGCCGTGCGCGAACAGCACCACGCCGACCGGTTGGGCGGGCACCGTCAGGTCGGCGGGGAGTTCAACGTCCCCCACCGGAATCGTCACCGTGCTGCGCCGCACGTCCATGCCCCCACCTCCGCGTGGTCGCCTGCGGTCCGGGTACCCGGCCCGCCGCACGGCACGCACGCGGCCGGCGGCACCGTACGGCCGCGTTTGTGCGTCGGGGCGTCGGGTACGCGACGAGCGACCGCAGACCGTGTCGGCGCAACCGCGCCCCGACGGATCGCGAGGATCGCCATGGCCAAGCAGCAGATATCCCGGCAGCAGCAGATGACCGAACGGGACCGGCGGGAACAGGACGCCGAGCGCAATCAGGACTTCGGGGACCAGGCCGCCTCGGCCCGCCTGCCCGACGACCCCAAGGCGATGGCGCCCCGGGACGCGATCGGGCGCCCGTCCACCGGCGAGCCCATCTGACCCAGCGGTGCGACGGCCGGGGCGGGATCCTTCCCGCCCCGGCCGTTACTGCTGGTGCTCGGGCAGCCGCAGCAGCGGCGACCGGCCCGGCGGTTGCTCCGGCCGCGGTGCGGACGGCTCGGCGGGCGGCACCGGCACGGTCACCGGCTCGTCGCAGGTGACCCGCAGATCCTGGTCGTGGTGACGCAGCTCGATCACGTCGTCCGGCCCACCGTGCCGCAGCGAGTACGTCGTCTGGTGTGGCCGGACGTCCACCCGCAGCGCCAGGCCACGCCACTGGAGCGAGAACTCCAGCCGACTCAGGCGACTGGACAGCCGGGGCGCGAACGACAGCCGGCCGTCGTGGTCGCGCAGGCCACCGAGGCCGCCGACCAGGGCGATCCATGCGCCGGCCAGCGAGGCCATGTGCACGCCGTCGCGGGTGTTCTCGTTGAGGTCGTGCAGGTCCATCAGCGCGGCCTCGCGCAGATAGATGTGCGCCAGTTCGGGATGGCCCACCTCGGCGGCGAGCACGGACTGAGTGCAGGCCGACAGCGACGAGTCCCGCACGGTGCGCCGCTCGTAGTAGAGGAAGTTGCGGACCTTCTCCTCGGGGGTGAACGCGTCCCCCCGCCAGTGCATGGCCAGCACCAGGTCGGCCTGCTTGACCACCTGCTTGCGGTACAGGTCGAAGTACGGGTAGTGCAGCAGCAGCGGGTACTTCTCCGCCGGTGTGTGCGCGAAGTCCCACTCCTCGAGCCGGGTGAACCCCTCCACCTGCTGGTGGACGCCGATCTCGTCGTCGTAGGGGACGTGCATGGAGCTGGCCGCGTCCCGCCAGCTCGCCGCCTCCTCGTCGGTGACCCCGAGGTGGGCGGCGTCGTCCCGGTAGCGCATGACCACGTCGGCGGCGGAGAGCAGGTTCCGCTGCGCCATCAGGTTGGTGTAGACGTTGTCGTTCTTCACGGCGGTGTACTCGTCCGGGCCGGTCACCCCGTCGATGTGGAACTGCCCGTGCCGGTCGTGGTGCCCGAGCGAACGCCACAACCGGGCGGTCTCGACCAGCAGCTCCAGCCCGATCTCCCGCTCCAGTGCGGTGTCCCCGGTGACCAGGACGTACCGGCGCAGCGCGTCGGCGATGTCGGCGGCGATGTGGAAGGCCGCCGTGCCGGCCGGCCAGTAGCCGGAGGACTCCGGACCCCCGATGGTCCGCCAGGGGAAGGCGGCGCCTTTCAGGTTCAGCGTCTCGGCCCGCTCCCGGGCGCTGTCCAGCGTGCTGTGCCGCCAGTGCAACGCGTTGCGCACCGCGCTCGGCTGGGTGTACGTGAGCACCGGCAGGACGAACATCTCGGTGTCCCAGAAGGCGTGCCCGTCGTACCCGGGGCCGGTGAGCCCCTTCGCCGAGATGGGCCGCCGCTCGGCGCGGGAGCCGGCCTGGAGCACGTGGAAGAGACCGAACCGGACGGCCTGCTGCACCTCCGGATCACCCTCGACCCGTACGTCGGCCGCGTCCCAGAACTCGTCGAGGTAGCCGCGCTGCTCCCGGCAGAGCCCCTCCCAACCGTCCAGCTTGGCCGCGGCCAGCGCCGCGCCGACCTGGTCGCGCAGGGCGGGCAGCGACCGTCGGCTCGACCAGCCGTACGTCAGGTACTTGACCACCCGCAGCTTCTCGCCGGGTTTGAGGACGCAGCCGACCGTGGTGCGGACCCAGTCCTGGTACCCCTCGGACTCGATGGTGGTGTGCTCGGGGCCGTGCACCTCGTGTTCCATCGCGGCGGCGACCCGCAGCCCGGACACCTTGGTGCGGTGGATCAGCTGCCCGCCGTCCGGGGTGGTCAGCTCCTCCTCGGCCTGCAACGGGGATTCCAGGACGGCCGCGACCCGGGGGTCCTTGCTCTGCGCCGGCAGCGACTCGTTGGCCACCAACTCGGACTGCACGATCAGCCGCAGCGGGCCGTCGACCGCCTCCACCTCGTAACTGATGGCGGCGACCGAGCGCTGCGTGAACGACACCAGCCGGGTGCTGCGGACCTTGACCTCCCGGCCGGCCGGTGACCGCCAGTGCAGCTCGCGGTGCAGGGTGCCGGCCCGCATGTCGAGGATCCGCTCGTGGGCGATCAGCTCGCCGTAGCGCACGTCGAGGGGTTCGTCGTCGACGAGCAGCCTGATCAGCTTGCCGTTGGTGACGTTGACGATGGTCTGCCCGGACTCGGGGAAGCCGTAGCCGGCCTCCGCGTACGGCAGGGGGCGCAGCTCGTAGAACGAGTTGAGGTAGGTGCCGGGCAGGCCGTGCGGCTCGCCCTCGTCGAGGTTGCCGCGCAGCCCCACGTGCCCGTTGGAGAGCGCGAAGACCGACTCGGACTGGGCCAGCACGTCCATGTCTAGCCGGGTCTCCCGGACGTGCCACGGTTCGACGGGGTAGGCCCGTTCCCGGATCACGCGGTGCCCCGCTGTCCGGCCGGGCGTGGCGCCGGTGGGTCGGCGGCGTCGAGCAGGTCGGCGAGGTCCGTGACCACGATGTCGGCACCGTGGGCGAGCAGTTCGTCGGCCTGGCCGACCCGGTCGACGCCCACCACGTAACCGAAGCCGCCGGCCCGACCGGCGGCCACGCCGGACAGCGCGTCCTCGAAGACGGCGGCCCGCGTCGGGTCGACACCGAGCAGCCTGGCCCCGGCCAGGAAGCTGTCGGGTTGCGGTTTGCCGCGCAGCCCCTGAGCCCGGGCCACCAGCCCGTCGACCCGCGCTTCGAGCAGTGGCTCCAGCCCGGCGGCGGCGACCACCTCACGCCCGTTGGCGCTCGCGGTCACCACGGCTCGGCGCAGCCCGGCGGCGGCCGCCGCCTGCAGGTAGCGCACCGAACCCGGGTAGACGTCCACACCGGAGCTGCGCAGCCGGTCCAGCAGCAGGACGTTCTTGCGGTTGCCCACACCGTTGACCGTGTCGGCGGTCGGCGGGTCGTCGGGACTGCCCTCGGGCAGCACGATCCCGCGGGAGGCGAGGAACGCTCGGACGCCGTCGGCCCGGGGCCGGCCGTCGACGTAGCGGTTGTAGTCCGGGCCGGGGTCGAACGGCTGGAAGGGCTCGCCGGTGGCGGAGGCGCGCTGCCGCAGGAACTCGTCGAAGGTCTGCGTCCAAGCGGCGTTGTGCACCAGGGCGGTCTGCGTCAGCACACCGTCCAGATCGAAGAGACAGGCGGTCACATGAGCAGGTAGGCCCAGCACGGTACGAATCTAACCACCCGGCCGGTTCCGCAAACCCGTTTCCGCCGCCCTCGACGCGGCTCAGTTGGGCCGCAGCGTCCAGATCACGGTCATCTCCGAGGTGGGCCTGCCATCCTCGGTGGCGATCACCACCGGCACCGCGAACTCGGGACGCCGCCCGGCGTCCAGCTCGGCGATCACCTCGGCCGGCGGCCGGGAGAGCCGGGCCGTGGCCAGCACCGGCCCCAGGGCCAACTTGCGGTACGCGATCTCGGCGCGCACGGCGAGCGGGGTGACCCGGTCGAGGAGATGGCCGAAGGCGGCCAGGACGACCGCGCCGGTGGCCGTCTCACCGAGGGTGAACATCGCACCGGCGTGCGGACCGCCGACGTGGTTGTGGGTGGCCGGCGTGTCGGGCAACCGGACGACCGCCCGCACCCCGCCGTCGGCCTCCGGGGCGACCTCGACGAACTCGAAGCCGAGCGTACGAGCGAACGGCACGGCTTCGAGCATCCCGGCCGCCACCTGGCGTGAGTCGACTGACATGCCCCGACGCTACTCGCCGGTAACAACCTCGGCAAGCCCCGCTCCAGCCGCGTTGATCATGGAGTTGTGCTGCCTCACACAAGCGACAGAAGCCGCTATTTCCGGCACCACAACTCCATGATCGACCAGGCAGGGGTGGGGTGGGGTCAGAGGTTGGCGATCGTTCGCAGGATCTCTGCGTAGAAGTTGCCGTCGATGCTGCGGAAGAGGGCGAAATCCTGGCCCGGGTCGCCGAAGAACGGCCGCAGCGTCCACGCCAACTGGGTGCCGACGAAGCCGAAGAGCAGGATCCAGATGTAGAGCAGGGTCATGCTGGCCGGCCGCTGCGTCGGCTCGCCGCGCCGCACCGGCGGGCTGCCCCACGGGCGCTGCGCCGGCGGGTAGCCGGGCGGCAACGAGGCGCCCGCCGGCTGCCCGACCCACTGCGCGGGGACCTGCGTCGGCGCGACGGTGGCGGCGCCGTTCGAGGTCGACCCGGCCACTGCCGCGCCGGCCGGCACGGCGACCGGTTCGGCACTCTGGCCGGTGGCCGGCACCTCGGCCGGCACCGAGCCCGCCGGCACGGCAGCTGGCGCTACCTGCGCCGGTGCGGCGACCTGCGCCGGGGCCTGGGCGGTGGCCTGCGTGGCCTCCGGGGCGAGCAGGCCGTGGTCGTTGAGCACCTGCATCCCGCCGGTCAGGAAGCGCAGCCCGACCAGCGCCGACAGGGTCAGGATCGCCACGTTGAGCAGCTTGAAGAACCCGTAGTCGGGGGCGGTGATCAGGAAGAAGAGGCTGATCGGCGCGAACGCCACCGCGAGCATCGAGGTGACCGTGATGGCCACCATCACCAGAGCCAGCGACTGGCGTACCGAGAGCCGGGCACCGAAGACCAGGTTGAACAGGTAGAGCGTGGGAAGACAGATGGCCAGCGTGACCAGGAACAGCAGTGGCAGCTTGAGCGCGGAGGTCAGCGCCATCAACGGGCTGTGGAACGCGCCCAGCACCGCCCCGTAGCAGGCGAGCGCGATGGCGGAGCTGGCCAGCATCCGCCCGGTCAACGCGTTCAGGTCACCTTCGGCGACGATCTGCTGCCAGATGCCCTGGCGGTCACGCAGGATGCGCTCGATGACGAGCGGGCTGGGACGGTCACCCGACACGGGTGCACCCCTCTCGGTGGAGTCTCACAGTGGACTGGGTGCGCAGACGGTAGGACACCGGTCGATGCCGCCGCCACCCCGTCGCGGCGAGTCGTCAGCGCCAGCCGACGTCGATCCGCGCTCCGCGCTCGTCGAAGAAGTGCAGCGCGTCCATCCGCACCGAGACCGCGAGCTGGTGACCGGCGGTGACCGCCGGGTACGGCGCCAACCGCACCGCCAGCTCCGCGGGGCGCCGGTGGTGCCGGCCCGGGTCGGGCAGAACGCTCGTCCGGTTGCCGCCGGTCGGCGCCTCGACCGGCTCGACCGGCTTACCGGTGAGCCGCTGCATCACCGAGCCGAACCGGCGCAGGCCCCGCTGACCCACCGGCGGCGGGTCCAACGGAGCACCCATCTCGTCGACCATGATCGCCGTGGCCCCGATGTCGAGGAACGCGAGCGACTCGTGCCCGTGGTGCTCCAGGTAGCGGATCCGGCCGTGCAGCACGTCGCCGGCGCTGTCCGGGGAGACCGGGGTGAGCGCCTCGGCGCGCATGCCGACGACGATCCGCTCGCCGTGGTAGTGCGCCACCGCCCGGCTCCGGATGTCGTTCCAGGGCAGGTAGAGGGACTGCTCGCCGAGGTTGAGCGTGACGTACCGGTCGAGGTGGACGTAGACCGACGCCTCCAGCAGGTTCATCCGCGGGCTGCCCAGGAACGCGGCCACGTAGAGCGTCGCCGGCCGCCCGTACACCTGGGTTGGTGTGCCCACGTCCTGGAGCACGCCGCGGCGCATGATGGCGACCCGGTCGGCCATGGTGAGCGCCTCGGCCTGGTCGTGGGTGACGTAGACGGTGGTGACGCCGAGTTCCCGGGTGAGACCGGAGATCTCCGCGCGCAGCTCGGCGCGCAGGCCGCTGTCCAGGTTGGACAGCGGTTCGTCCATCAGGAACAGGCCGGGCCGGCGGACGATGGCCCGACCCATCGCGACCCGCTGCCGCTGCCCACCGGAGAGCTGCCCCGGCTTGCGGGCCAGCACGTCGCCGATGCCCAGCGCGCTGGCGACGTCGGTGACCCGCTCACCGCGTGGCACCGGTTCGACGCCGGACAGCCGCAGGGGGAACGCGATGTTGTCGCCGACGGTCATGTGCGGGTAGAGCGCGAAGTCCTGGAAGACCATCGCGATCTTCCGGTCCCGTGGCGGCAGGTCGTTGGCGAGTTCCCCGTCGAGCAGGACCGCACCCTGGGTCGGATCCTCCAGGCCGGCGATCATCCGCAGCACCGTGGACTTCCCACAGCCGGACGGGCCGAGCAGCACCATGAACTCGCCGTCGTTGACATCCAGGTTGATGCTGTCGACGGCCAGCGTGCCGTCCTTGAAGATCTTGCTTACATCCTTGAGCGCGACGGTGCTCACCGTCACCTCCCCCAGCTTGTCGGCCGAACCCCACAAGACTGTGGCCAGGATCATCGAATCAGCACATCGGGTAAACGTCTCATGTTCCCCCTGTGACGCTGCCATTACGCGACAGGACGCGGCACGCCGCGGTCAGCAGGGCAACCTCCACTCGGCCGGCTCACCCAGGAACACCCGGCGCACCACCCGCTCCGCCGCACGCCCATCGTCCAGAGTGCAGAATCGGCCCCGGAAGTGCGTACGGGCCTTGGCCGCCGCATCCGAGCGCACCGCGTCGGTACGGAACAGGTCGAGCAGATCGGCGAACGTGGTGACCACCGCGCCCGGCGGTTCCGCCGTCACGTCGAAGTAGACACCGCGGGCCAGCCGGTACGCCTCCCAGTCGGGGGTGTAGAGCACGATCGGCCGATCCAGCACCGCATAGTCGAACATCGCCGAGGAGTAGTCGGTGATCAGCACGTCGGCGACCAGGTAGAGATCCTCCACCCGCTGGTGGCCGCTGACGTCGCGAACCCGTTCGCGGTCCACCGGCCGGCCGGGACGGCGCTCCCGGTCGTGGAAGTAGTGGCTGCGCATCAGCAGGCGGCCCGACTCCCCCAGCGCCTCGACGAGCCGGTCCGGATCGAACGGCGGCCGGTAGCCGGGCAGGTGCTCGCGGTGCGTCGGGGCGTACAGCACCACCTGCTCGTCGGGGGCGAAGCCGAACTCGGCGCGCAGCCGGCGCACCTCGTCCGCCCCGGCGGTGACCAGCCGGTCGTTGCGCGGGTAGCCCACCTCCAGAGTGGTGTAGGTGGCCGGGTACGCCCGGTCCCACATCTGGGTGGAGAAGCTGTTCGAGCTGACGCTGTAGTCCCACCGGTCCACCCGGCGCAACAGCCCGGCGAAATCCATCCGGCCCGCACCGATCGGGTAGCGCTGCTGGTCGAGCCCCATCACCTTCACCGGCGTGCCGTGGTGGGTCTGCACGTGCACCTGCTCCGGCCGCTTGCGGACGAAGTCCGGGTAGTTCACGTTGTTGATCAGCCAGCGGGCGCGGGCCAACGCCCGGTAGTAGGCCGGGGTGCCGGCGACCACGTACTCCACCCCCGCCGGCACCTCGTCCACCCGGTCGCGGCGCACGATCCACACACCCCGGACGCCGGGGGCCAGCCGGCGGGCCACCTCGTAGATCGCCGCCGGATTGCAGGAGTACCCCCGAAACCAGTAGGCCGCGTACACCGCGAGCGTCGGGTCCACCGGCCGGCGCAGCTCCGCCCGGTAGTACTCGCGCAGCAGGCCGTCACGGGTCAGTCGGGCACCGCGCCGGGCCACCGGACCGACCCGCCGTCGCGCGGTGCGGGCCTGCCGGCGGGCCGTGTCACGGGCCCGGCTGGCGGCCCGCAACGCGCTGAACGTCCGCCACCGGCCGGTGGCGACGAGCCGGTGCTTGACCCCCTCCACCCCGTCCGGCACCGGGTAGCCGCCGGCCGGCAGCCAGCGCGCGTAGTCGGCGGTGATCTGCGCGAAGAACGCCGGCCGCAGCTCCGGCGCGATGCGCTGGCCGTTGCCGAGCACGGTCAGGTAGTGCCAGATCATCCGCTCGAAGACCGCCGGCCGCAGGGCGTCCGTCGCCGGCCCCCACTCATCCATCAGGTGGAACACCCGATGCCACTGCGGAAACACCTCGAAGTGCCGGTCGCCGCGGGTCCGGGTGATCGCGCCGGCGCGGCGCTGCCGGTAGTTGACACAGACCTGATCGAGTACGCCGATCCGACGCGCCGCCATCAGCACCGGGTAGCTGAAGGAGACGTCCTCGTACCAGCCCGGCGCGAAGCGCAACCCCAGCTCGACGAGGAACTGTCGGCGGACCAGCCGATTCCAGGCCGTGTGCAGCAGCCGCATCGCCTCGGGCCGCTCCCGCAGCCCGAAGGTGGCCGCGCCGGGCGACTCCGGGAACACCTCGGCCATCGCGCTGCGGGTGACGGTGTCGTTCCAGTGCGTCCGGACGTGATCGACCAGCAGAACGTCCGGGCTGGTGGCGCGCAGCCGCTCGGCGACCGCCGGCAGACACTCCGGCGCCAGCCAGTCGTCGCCGTCGAGGAACCAGACGTACTCGCCGACGGCCCGATCCAGCCCGGCGTTGCGGGCCGGACCGAGGCCGACGTTCTCCGGCAGCCGGACCGAGCGGACCCTCCGGTCACGGGCCGCGTACTCGTCGATGATCTCGCCGCTCGCGTCCGGCGAGCAGTCGTCGACGGCGATCACCTCAAGGTCGGTCATCGGCTGACCGAGGATGGAGTCCAGGCACTCACGCAGGTACCCCTGCACCCGGAAGGCCGGCACCACGAAGCTGATCAGGGTCATCCGGCCGTCCCTCCGTCAGCGCGGCACGGCACCTCCCGCGCCCACCGGCGCGGCCGACGCCCGCGCGCCACGGGCCGGCCGGACGAACCAGGCCAGGACGACGCTCGCCACGAAAACCACGAGAAGGTACGCACCGAGTGTAGCCATGCCGATACGCACGATGCCGGCAATCGCCACGAGGGTCAGCACGACCGAACGCCCGTCCCAACCCAGGGTGGCCGCGTGCAGCGGCGGTGCCGTCTGCCGCTTCTCCAGCCGGGCCGTCAGGTCGTAGTGGTGCACGGTGAGCACGAAGACGTACGCGAAGATCAGCCAACCCGGCGCGCCACCGACCACCCCGACCGCGATCGCGAACAGGTACTCGGCGGCCCGCAGTGCGGCCGGCACGAGCCAGTCCAGCGGACCGTTGTGCGCGGCCCCGGCACCCAGGCCGCCGGCCAGGAGCACCAGCAGCGCCACCGGCACCGCCCACCGCAGCCCGTCGGGCGTGTCGCCCCACAGCGCCGTGACCAGCAGCACCGCCGGGCCGAGCGCGGCGATCACCGCCAGGGTGAGCGGCCCCATCGGGCGGACCACCGGCAGCCGGCGGGCCACCGGGCCGTCGTCGCGGTGCAGGGTGGCGTCGACCGTGTCCAGCACCGGCACCCACATCCAGCGGGCCCGCAACGTCCGCAGCGCCCCGGTGTACGCGAACGCCAGCGCACCCCAGACCAGCACCGCGATCAGGCTGACCAGCGGGTTGAACAGCGCCACGGTGAGCGCGATCAACGCCCACCGCTCACCGATCGGGAAGACCACGGTCCGCTTCAGCCAGTACGACAGCGAGCCGGTGTCCGCCTGCACCCGGGTCGACGCGGCGTTCAGCCGGTCACCGATCCCGCCGCTGGCACCCGCCGCCGCCCGTGGCCGGCGGGCCGCCTCGTCGTGCAGCACCCCGTACCAGGTGTCGGTCATGTGCCGCACGGTCTGCAACGTCATCGCGGCGATGGCGAGGGCCCAGCCGTTGCCCAGGCCGGCGTGGCTCACCCCGAAGCCCAGACCGGCGTAGACCAGGTACTCCTTCGCCCGGTCGGCCATCGTGTCCAGCCAGCCACCCCAGGCGCTGAAGTGCCGGGTGTAGCGGGCCAGCTGGCCGTCCACGCAGTCGAGCACGAAGCCGAGGTAGAGCAGCACCGCGCCACCGACCAGCGCCAGCCGCCCACCGACCCCGAACAGCACCGCGGCGGCCAGCGCGAACAGCACCGAAATCACCGTCACCCCGGTCGGGGTGAGCCGAAGTCGGGCCGCCCACCGCACCACGTGCGGCGACCAGGTGCTGACGAAGTACGTGGTGAAGAAGTCGTCCTTCTCCTTCACCGCCAGCCGCAGCTCGGCCCGGTCCTCGTCGACCGAGGTCACCGCCGCCTCGGCGGCGACCAGCTCGGCGGCGTCCTCGACCCGGTGCGCCACGAGCAGGCGTACCCGCTGGGCGAAGATCAGGGTGCCGAGCGCCGCGAGGCCCGCGAAGAGCCGGTCCACGGCGGAGGAGGGATCGTCGTGGCCGGCGCCCCCGCCCGCCGGCAGCGGCGACACGTCGCCGGCCGGGCCGAGCGGTGCGGTGACGGGCCGCGCGCCGACGGCTGCGGCCCGGGCGGCGGCGGCGAGGTTCGGCAGGTCGTCCACGCCGACCCGCAGCGCGCCTCCGAACACGCCGGTGGCGTCGCCGTCGAGGTCGGTCAGCGGGCCGGCGTCGACCACCTGGCCGCGCTCCTCACGCACGGCCGTCCGGCCGGGCACCGGCGGGTCGGTCAGCACCAGCGCCACGGTCGGCCCCACCGGGCTGGTGGCGAGGTGCCGCAGGACGGCGGTGTGCGCCACCAGGTCGGTGCCGGTGACCAGCAGCGGACCGTCGGCGGCGTCGGCCAGCGCGGCCAGCTCGTCCAAAGTGGCGGCGAAGCGCACCTCGGCCGCCCCGGCCCGGCGTAGCTGGTCGGCGAGCCGGTCGGCCAACAGCTCACCGGTCGCGGTGCTGAGGCCCGCCGCGGGCGTCCCGGCGGCGAGCACGATCGCGAGCGTCACCGCGGAACCGCGGCGTGGTACGCGTCGAGCGCCTCGGCGATGGTGCCGTCGAGCGTCAACCGGCCCGCGTCGAGGTACAACCCCCGACGGCAGAACCGGGTCAGGTCCTTTTCGTTGTGTGACACCAGCACCAGCGTGCGCCCCTCCCCGAGCAGACGATCAATCGTCGCGTAACACTTCTTGCGGAACTCCGCGTCGCCGACCGCGGTCACCTCGTCCATCAGCAGGATCGGGTGCGGCAGGTGCGAGATGATCGCGAAGCCGAGCCGCACCTTCATCCCCGACGAGTAGTGCCGCACCGACGTGTCGATGGCCCGTTCCACCTGCTCACCGGCGAACTCGACGATCTCGTCGAAGTGCCGTTTCAGGTAGCTCGTCGACAGCCCGTGCAGCCCACCGACCAGGTGCAGGTTCTCCCGCCCGGTCAGGTCGTTGGAGAAGCCGGCGGACAACTCCAGCAGCGGCGCCACCGCGCCGTGCACACGGATGGCGCCCTCGTCCGGGATGAGCACCCCGGCGATCAGCCGCAGCAGGGTGCTCTTGCCGGTGCCGTTACGGCCGATCACCCCGACGGTCTCGCCCGGCTCGACGGTGAACGACACGTCGCGCAGCGGCCAGAACTGGCCGGGCAGGGCACCACGACCGCCCCGGTGGATGAACAGCTCCCGCAGCCGCAGCTGACGGCGACGGTTGCGGACGAACCGGATGCCCAGCCCGTCGGCCTCGATGATCGGCGTGGCCATCAGAGTTCCTTGAGCACGGCTGGCTCCAACCGGCGGAACGACCACCAGCCGGCGGCGAGCACCAGCAGGCTGCCGACGACCGTCGTGGCGAGCAGCCGGGCGTCCGGGAACTCGTCCGGGTACCAGATCGCGTGGTGCAGCTGGAAGATCCCGACCAGCGGGTTCAGCTCGTAGACCACCTTCAGCCAGCCGGGCAGGCCAGACTCCCGGACCAGGCTGAGCGGATAGATGATCGGCGTGGCGTAGAAGAGCACCCGGATGATCAGCCGCATGAACCGCTCCACGTCACGCATCAACACGTTCCACGCGGACAGCAGCAGCGCCAGCCCGACCAGCAGCACCGCCTGGACGGCCACCGCCAGCGGCAGGGCGAGCAGCGACCAGCCGGGATGGATCCGACCGTGCGCCGCGTAGATCACCGCGATGGCGATCAGGATCGGCAGGCCGGCCGCGTACTCGGCGAACCGGCCGGTGACCCGGCCGATCGGGAAGACCTGACGCGGCACGTTCATCGTGGTGATCAGCCGGGACTGGCCGGTCAGCGCGTTGGTCGCCTCACTCAGCGCCGAACTGGTCCACATCCAGGCGAAGATGCCGGTGATCAGGAACAGCGGGTACGACCCGGCCGCCTCGCCGAGGTGCCGCCCGGTGTCGGTGGAGTAGAGCACGCCGAAGACGAACCAGTAGATGGCGCCCATGCCGAGCGGCTCGATCAGCGACCAGAAGTAGCCCAGCACCGACTGCTGGTACTTGACCGCCAGGTCCCGCCTGACCAGGATGCGCAGCGAGTTGCGGTGCGACCACAACGCCGCGACGCCAGAGGTCACCGCGAGCCTCCCGCCTCCCGAAACGGACGACAGGTTAGCAGTCGGTGAACGAATGCCCCGAATCGGCCGGACTCAGCACTCGATCACGTTGACGGCCAGACCGCCCCGCGCCGTCTCCTTGTACTTGACCTTCATGTCGGCGCCCGTCTCCCGCATGGTCTTGATGACCTTGTCCAACGACACCGCGTGCACACCGTCGCCGCGCAACGCCAGCCGGGCGGCCGTGATCGCCTTGATGCTAGCCACCGCGTTCCGCTCGATGCAGGGGATCTGCACCAGGCCACCCACCGGGTCACAGGTCAGGCCGAGGTTGTGCTCCATCCCGATCTCGGCCGCGTTCTCCACCTGCTCCGGGGTGCCGCCGAGCGCCTCGGCCAGCCCCGCCGCCGCCATCGAGCACGCCGAGCCGACCTCACCCTGACAGCCGACCTCCGCGCCGGAGATCGACGCGTTCTCCTTGAACAGCACACCGATCGCCCCGGCCGCCAGCAGGAACCGCACCACGCCGTCATCATCGGCTTTCTCGATGAAGCGGCTGTAGTAGTGCAGCACCGCCGGGATGATCCCCGCCGCGCCGTTGGTCGGCGCGGTGACCACCCGCCCGCCGGCCGCGTTCTCCTCGTTCACCGCGAGCGCGAACAGCGTCACCCAGTCCATCGCGTGCAGCGGATCGGCCGTCCCGGCGTCCGCCTCCAGGCCGCGCCGCAGCTCCGCCGCGCGCCGCCGGACCTTCAACCCACCAGGGAGTACGCCGTCCCGCTCGCAGCCACGCTGCACGCACTCCCGCATCACCCGCCAGATCTCCAGCAGGCCCGCCCGGATCTCCGCCTCGCTGCGCCAGGAACGCTCGTTGGCCAGCATCACCTCGCTGATCGACAGCCCGGTGGCGGAGGTCTGCTCCAACAGCTGCGCACCGGTCAGGAACGGGTACCGCACCCGGGTGCTGTCCGGCTTGATCCGGTCCGCGCCCGCCGCCTCCTCGTCCACCACGAAGCCGCCGCCCACCGAGTAGTAGGTGCGGCTGCGCAGCTCGGCGCCACTGTCGTCGTACGCCACGAAGGTCATCCCGTTCGGGTGGTACGGCAGCGACCGCCGGCGGTGCAGCGTCAGATCCCGGTCCGGGTCGAAGTCGATCTCGTGCGCGTCCAGCAGACTGATCCGCCGCTCGGCGCGAATACGCTCGACCCGAGGGCCGACCGTGTCGGTGTCGACCGTCTCCGGCGCCTCGCCCGCCAACCCCAGCAACACGGCCGGCCCGCTGCCGTGGCCGTGCCCGGTGGCACCCAGCGAGCCGAACAGCTCAGCCTGCACTCGCGCGGTGCCGGTGAGCAGCCCGTCGGCCTTGAGCCCCGCCACGAACGTACGGGCGGCCCGCATCGGCCCCACCGTGTGCGAGCTGGACGGCCCGATGCCGACGCTGAAGAGGTCGAAAACACTGATCATGGCTGCGCTGCGCTTCCTTGCCGTCGTCCCGCCGTTGGGATCCGGCCCGGTCGTGGCCACCGATCAGGCGGCCCCGCTGATGGCCGCCCGGTCGGGCGGCCGCTCGGCCACCCGGGGTGAGGGTGCCCGACCAGCGAGCCTACCCGCCCAGCTCACCCCGCCCACCCGGCAGCTCACCGCCCCACGCGCCCGCCACCACCCCGCCACCACAAGATCACACTCGATCCACGTTCCAGTTGCCTCCACCCACCTCCGAGGCCACTACATCCAGGATCGAGCACGATCTCCACGGCGGCGGGCGGCGGCGGGCGGCGGGCGGCGGGCGGCGGGCGGGCGTTCCGGGAGGCGTCAGCGAGGGGCAGCCCGGGTAAAGCACCTACGGGTCCACGGACCGCCGATCCTCCTCGGGACCGAGGGCGCAGTGGCTGCCCCTTTCTACCGTGGATTGCAGACGCGGCGCACCGCCGCAGAGTGGGAGTACGACGATGAGTCGCAAACTGGTCCGGCCCCGCCAGGGGCGCATGCTCGCCGGTGTCTGCGCCGGCCTCGGTCAGCGGTTCGGCATGTCCGCCGGGATGGTCCGGCTGCTGTTCCTGCTGTCGCTGCTGCTGCCCGGCACCCAGGTGATCGTCTACCTGATCCTCTGGATCCTGATGCCGAACGAGGACCGCTACCTCGCCTCCACCGGACACTGACCCACCACGCAAGCGCAACGCCCGCTCCAACGGTGGACGTCGGGGCGGGCGTTTCCGCGTACTCGGTCAGGGGGCCGTGTAGGTGACCGTGATCTGCTGGTAGCCGAGGGAGCGCAGCAGCCCCTCCAGCATCTTGCGGGTGTTCTCCTCGGCGCGGGCGGAGAGCCCGCTGTCCCGCGCGGCGGCGGTGATCCGTTCCTCGGCGAGCTGGTAGACCTGCTGCTGCCGGTTGGGGTCGTTGCCGACCAGGTCACCGAGCCGGTTGAGCAGGCCGCGCTGCTCGGCGAAGACGTAGCTCTTCTCCAGGTCGAGGTTGGTCTCGCCAAGCTGTGGCGCGGGCAGTTTGATCTCGACCGACTTGCCGTCCGCGGACTGGACGACGGCACCCTCACCGATCTTGGTGAAGTCGACGTACGCCTCGACGCTGCCGGCCCCGACGAACAGGGTGCGCTCGTTGAGCAGGAAGTCCGGAACGTTGCGCCGGTCGTTCTGCGTGTCGACCACGACCTGGAAGTTGCCCTCGGCGGCCACGTAGCGGCTGAGGTCCTGGATCGACTTCAGCAGCGGTGGCTGACTGCGGTCGGTCTGCTCCTTGGCGAACGGGTTGCGGAAGTCCGGTAGGAAGCCGGTCGCCTGAATGCCGAGCAGCACGACCACGGCCAGCGCGGCGGCGCCGAGCAGCACCAGCAGGCCGCGGGCCGCCCCACCGCCTCCGGAGCCGCCCGGTGTGTCGGTGGTTGGGTCGGGTGTCGCGGTTGACCGCTCCTTGAGATCGTCGCCGGTCGGGTAACCGGGGAACTCCTTCGTGGGCTCGTTGATGCCAGCGTCGCGGGCCATCACGCTCACCGTCCTCGTCAGACACGTCGTCTGTCAATGACGGTACGGCCCCCGTACGACAGCCGCGCGTCGAGCGGCCGGAAAGCACAAAACGGCAGGTCAGGCGAAGGCGGAGAGCCCGGTGAGTCGCTGCCCGACGACCAGCTGGTGGATTTCCGAGGTGCCCTCGTAGGTCAGCACGCTCTCCAGGTTGTTCGCGTGCCGCATCACCGGGTACTCACCGGAGACGCCGTTGGCGCCGAGGATGGTGCGGCACTGCCGGGCGATGGCCAGGGCCTCCCGCACGTTGTTCAGCTTGCCCACGCTGACCTGCTCGGGCCGGAGTCGGCCGGCGTCGGCGAGCCGGCCCAGGTGCAGCGCGAGCAGTTGCCCCTTGACCAGCTCGACGGCCATGTCGGCGAGCTTGGCCTGGGTGAGTTGGAACCCGGCGAGCGGGCGACCGAACTGGGTGCGGGTCGTGGCGTACGCCAGGGTGGTTTCCAGGCAGTCGCGGGCGGCGCCGACGGAGCCCCAGACGATGCCGTACCGGGCCTCGGTCAGGCAGCTCAGCGGGGCCTTGAGCCCGACGGCCTCGGGCAGTTGGGCGTCCGCCGGGAGCCGGACGTCGTCGAGCACGATCTCGCCGGTCACGGACGCGCGCAGCGACATCTTGCGGCGGATCTCGCGGGCCGTGACGCCGGGCGTCTGGATGGGTACGACGAAACCCCGCACGCCCTCGTCGGTGCGCGCCCAGATCACCGCGACATCGGCGATCGGCGCGTTGGTGATCCACATCTTGCCGCCGTTGAGCAGCCAGTCGTCGCCGTCGCGGCGTGCGCGGGTGGCCATCGAGGCGGGGTCGGAGCCGTGGTCCGGCTCGGTCAAGCCGAAGCAGCCGATCGCCTCGCCGGTCGCCATCGACGGCAGCCAGCGCTGCTTCTGCTCCTCGCTGCCGTAGCGCCAGATGGCGTACATGGCCAGCGAGCCCTGCACGGAGACCAGCGAGCGGACGCCGGAGTCGCCGGCCTCCAGCTCCTGGCAGGCGAGCCCGTACGCGACGGCGGAGGCGCCGGCGCAGCCGTAGCCGGTGAGGTGCATGCCGAGCAGGCCGAGTTTGCCGAACTCGCGGGCCAGTTCGCGGGCCGGCACCTGGCCCTGCTCGTACCAGTCGGCGACGTGTGGGCGCACCCGGTCGTCGACGAGTTGGCGGACGACGTCGCGGATCTGCCGCTCTTCCTCGCTGAGCGACGGATCCAGGTCGAGCAGATCCAGGGCAGTCATCCCGTCACCTTAACGAAGCTTCAGGTAGCGCCGCTCACTCGATCGGCTCGGAGAGCACCAGCACCCGGGCGTGGATCTGGTTGCGCTGCTGCAGGGCCGCGCGCAATGCCCGGTGCAGCCCGTCCTCCAGGTAGAGCCCGCCGCTCCACTGCACGACGTGCGGGAAGAGGTCGCCGTAGAACGTGGAGTCCTCGGCGAGGAGCTTGTCGAGCGCCAACTCGCGCTTGGTGGTGATCAACTGGTCCAGACGCAGCGGGCGCGGAGGGATCTCCGCCCACTGCTTGAGCGTCAGATTGTGCTCCGGATAGGGACGCCCGTCCCGGACCGCTCTGAAGATCACGACGGCACGCTCCCCTCCCCGTGGCCGGGCCGACCGACGGCGCCGAGCCGGGCCGCGGCGGGCACCGCGCGGCGCGGCACCGATGACCGTGCCAGCCTAGCCGGCCGGTACACGTTGCGTTCTGCTCCCTGATGCCAGTTTCGCTACCGGTCGTCCGATCCTCAACTCCAACGAACGGGACGACCCGCTCAGCTCCACCGCCCGCGCCGTACAACCTCGTCCATTCCGCGACGCCCGCGGCGCAGAGACGGTGACCTATGGTCGGGTGCGCGGTAACCGATTGTGACGGCACCGATGGGTTGGTACTCCGCCGGAAGGCCGAACGCGTCCCGGTAGGCCGCCAGCCGCTGCGCCGGGATGCCGAAGAAGCACGCTCCCAGGCCCTCGTCCACCGCGGTGAGCAACATCAGCAGCGCGGCGAAGCCGGTGTCGACATGCCAGTACGGCACCGGCCAGCGGTCGGTGGACCGGTCGGTCCAGCCCTTGTCCGGTTCCGCGTACCGCTGGAGGTAGGCCGACTCGTTGGCGTGCGGCACCACGATCAGCGGCGCCCGCCGCATCCCGGCCAGCCACCGCTCCCGGCCGCCTCCGTCCGGCGTGGTCGCGGCCCAGAACCGTTCCCGGTCGGCCGCCTCCTCCAGCACCAGGAAGCCCCAGCCCTGCGCGAACCCGGCCGACGGCGCGCGTACGGCATGGTCGAGGAGCCGGTCCACCACGTCGGGCGGGACGGGACGGTCCGGGTCGTAGTTGCGCACCATCCGCCGTCGGCGGACGACCTCGGCGAACTCCATCAGGCTCCGGGGCGGATGCCCCAGGCGCCCCGCCAGGTCGTGCCGGGCTTGAGCGTGAGCAGATCCTTGCCCGACCGGAACGCGTCCGGCGGGCAGGTCATCGGCTCGATCGCCACCGAGCGCCGGTGCCGCTCGCCGGTGAGGGCGTCACCGGTGAAGACCTGCCACCAGCCGAACTCGGCGTCCGCCCAGATGCGCACGCCGGCCGATCCGTCCGGCGCGGCCAGGCTCACCGAGGAACCGCCGTCGGCGTCGCGGATCACGTCGCCGAAGCAGAGGTCGAGCGTGGCGGCACCGATCCGGCGCGGGCTGGTCCAGTCGTACTCGGTGCCGGCGACCGGGGTCGCCCCCACCGGCAGCAGCCGACCGTCCACCAGCACACGGGTACGGGTGGGCAGTCGCATCACCAGGTCGTCCACGGCGACGCCCGGCAGCTGCAGGTACGGGTGCACGGAGAACCCGAACGGCGCCAGTTCGCCGCCGATGTTGGTCACCTCGTGCTCGGCGCGCAACCCGTCCGCGTCGACGCTCCACCGGCTGCGCAGCCGCAGCGGCCACTCGTAGCCGGGCTGCGGCGGCAGGTCGTAGCCGAGGGTCACCGCGTCCGCCGACTGCTCCAGCAGCTGCCACGGCACCCAGTTGACCAGCCCGTGGATGGCGACGTGCCGTTCCGGCTCGGTCAGCGGGAGCTGGTGCGTCCGCCCGCCGAACGGGTAGCGGCCGTCGCGGATCCGGTTCGGCCAGGGTGCCAGCACCTGCCCGGCACAGCCGGGGCAGACCTCGTCGGCCCGGTACCCGTCGAGCAGGTCGACGCCGTCGTGCCGGTACGTCCGCAGCCCGCCGCCCACCTCCACGATGACGGCCTCGTGGCCGGCGGCGGAGATGGTCCATTGGGCGCCGGAGAACGGGCGCTGGTCGGGGCTTTCCATGCCGGCGACCCTAACCGGTCACGTGCGGTCGTCGCTCGACGCGGTCGCGGCCCGGTAGCGCAGCAGCGCCGGGAACGCGACCGCGAGCACCACCACGAGCACCGCCGAGGCGAGACCACCGGCGACCCAGGCCACGCCACCGCCGAACCCGGCGGCCATGGTGCCCGCCCGCAGGTCGCCCAGGCGCGGGCCACCCGCCACCACCACCGTGTTGACGCCCTGCAGCCGGCCGCGCATCCGGTCCGGCGCGTACACCAGCAGCATGGACTGGCGCAGCACGGCGCTGACCAGGTCGGCGGCGCCGGCGACGGCGAGCAGCAGGACCATCAGCCAGAGCTGGTGGGCCAGCCCGGCGGCGGCGATCGCCAGACCCCAGGCCACCACCGCGACCACCAGGCCGAGGCCCTGCCGGCGCAGCCGACCGATCCAGCCGGAGGTCAGCCCGCCGATCATCGAGCCGATCGCGATGGCGCTGTAGAGCAGGCCGACCGCACCACCGCCGCCGAATCGCTCGTGGGCGATCTCCGGGAAGAGCGCCCTCGGCATGGCCAGGATCATCGCGATCAGGTCGACCCCGAAGGAGAGCAGCAGCACCGGCGTGGTGGCCAGATACCGGAATCCGTCGATCACGCTGGCCAGGCCGGCGCGGTGGGCCTGACCGTCGGCGGGCGGCTCGGGCGGCAGCGCGGGCAGCCGCAGCGCGGCCCAGAGCATCGCGGTGAACAGCACCGCGTCCACCCCGTACGCGATCGGCAGCACCACCGTGGTGTCCGGCGAGGCGGAGAGGATCAGGCCGGCGGCGAGCGGGCCGGCGACCGAGGCCGCGGTGAACGTCGTGTAGTTCAGGGTGCTGGCGGCCGGGACCAGATCCTCCGGGACCAGTCGGGGCAGCATGGCGCTGCGGGCCGGCGAGGTGATCGCGAACGCCACCGACTGCACCGCCATCAACGCCAGCAGCAGCACCGGGCTGCCCACGTTGAGCAGCGCCTGGACCAGCAGCCCGAGGGTGGACGCCCAGAGCAGCACGGACCCGCCGAGCAGCACCGCACGGCGGTCGCGGGCGTCGGCGACCGCGCCACCCCAGAGCCCGAAGATCAGCAGGGGTACGAACGCCGCGACGCCCAGCAGACCCACCCAGAACGAGTCCCGGGTCAGGGCGTACATCTCCACCGGGACCGCGACGGCGGTGAACTGGAAGCCGAACATCGCCACGGTGTTGCCGAGCCACAACCGCCGGTACGCCGGGACGCGCAGCGGACGGACGTCGATCGCCCAGCGGCGCGCTCCGCGCGGCCGGGCCTCCTGCACACCGGTCACGGGGCCAGCCGCTCGACGGTCCAGTCGCCCTCGTCGACGTGGCGGAAGCGGAGCCGGTCGTGCAGCCGGCTCGCCCGGCCCTGCCAGAACTCCACCGCGTCGGGCCGGACCCGCAGCCCGCCCCAGTGCGGCGGGGACGGGATGACGGTCTCGTCGGCGTACCGCTCGGCGGCCTCCCGGTAGCGCTCTTCCAGCGCGGCCCGGTCCGGCACGACCTGCGACTGCGGGCTGGCCCAGGCGCCGAGCTGGGAGCCGCGCGGACGGCTCGCGAAGTACGCGTCGGTCTCCGCGCGGTCGACCGGGGCGATCCGCCCGGTGACCACCACCTGCCGCTGCATCGGAAACCACGGGAAGACCAGGCTGGCGTACGGGTTGACGCTCGCCTCGACACCCTTGCGGGAGAGGTGGTTGGTGAAGAACACGAAACCGTCCGGGTCGTACCCCTTCAGCAACACCGTCCGCCCACTCGGCCGGCCGGCCGCGTCGGCGGTGCCCACCACCATCGCGTTGGGTTCGGGTAGCCCGAAGGCCACCGCGTCGGCGAACCAGCGGTCGAACTGGGTGTGCCAGTCGGCGGCCAGGTCAGCTTCGGTCAGGCCCAGGTCCGCTGCGTACTCGTTACGCATGGCGGCCGGGGCGGGTGTGTCGCCCGTCACGTCCCCACTCCTTCTCGGCGGCCTCGCCGGCACCCTCCCGCGCTGACCAGCCCGCACCGCCCCAGTCTCACCGAGCCGCGCGGAGAATGCGCGTCCTGAGATGTCGTGTGCAGCACAGTCGCAGCGGGTCGCGTATCCGGTTACTGAGCGGGCAAGATGTTCCGAACACATCCCTGAGGGTCGCCTAAGGCGCTCGGCCGATCGGGCCGGATGAGCCGGACCGGGCGCACCGACCAGATCCAGGAGAATGACATGGCCGATTTCAAACCCGGACTGGAGGGCGTAGTCGCCTTCGAGACCGAGATCGCCGAACCTGACCGTGAGGGTGGCGCGCTGCGCTATCGCGGGGTCGACATCGAGGATCTGATCGGCCAGGTCTCGTTCGGCAACGTCTGGGCGCTGCTGGTCGACGGCCGGTTCGGGCCCGGCCTTCCGCCGGCGGAGCCCTTCCCGGTGCCGGTGCACTCCGGCGACATCCGGGTCGACGTGCAGTCGGCCGTCGCCATGCTGGCGCCGTACTGGGGTCTCAACCAGCTGCTGGACATCTCCGACGAGCAGGCCCGCGAGGACCTGGCCCGGGTGTCGGTGACCGCGCTCTCCTTCGTCGCCCAGTCCGCCCGCGGTCTCGGTCTGCCGGCGGTGCCGCAGAAGGAGATCGACAAGGCGCAGACGATCGTCGAGCGGTTCATGAAGCGCTGGCGGGGTGAGCCCGACCCGCGGCACGTCAAGGCCGTCGACGCGTACTTCATCTCGGCCGCCGAGCACGGCCTGAACGCCTCCACGTTCACCGCCCGCATCGTCGCCTCCACCGGGGCGGACGCGGCGGCCTGCATCTCGTCGGGCATCGGCGCCCTCTCCGGCCCGCTGCACGGCGGTGCCCCGTCCCGCGTGCTCAGCATGCTGGAGGCGGTGGAGCGCAGCGGCGACGCGGAGGGCTACGTCAAGGGTGTCCTGGACCGCGGCGAGCGTCTGATGGGCTTCGGTCACCGGGTCTACCGTGCCGAGGACCCGCGCGCCCGCGTGCTCCGGCGCACCGCCAAGGAGCTGGGCGCGCCGCGCTTCGAGATCGCCGAGGCGCTGGAGAAGGCGGCCCTGGCCGAGTTGCAGGCCCGCCGCCCGGACCGGGTGCTGGCCACCAACGTCGAGTTCTGGTCGGCCGTCGTGCTCGATTTCGCCGAGGTGCCGGCGCACATGTTCACCTCGATGTTCACCTGCGCCCGGATGGGCGGCTGGAGCGCGCACATCCTGGAGCAGAAGCGCCTGCAGCGGCTGGTCCGTCCGTCCGCCCGCTACGTCGGCCCGGAGACCCGCAAGCCGTCCGACGTCGAGGGCTGGGCCGCCATCCCGCACGGCGTCTGATCTGTCGGACCGGGTCCCTCCGGCACGCCTGGCGTGCCGGAGGGACCCGGTCGCGGATAACGCCGGTGGATGTGGCGAAGGACTCAGGTCCGCCCTCGGGGGCCCGGCTTACACCGATGGGTCCGGGTGCGAGGATGAGGGTCGGCAGTGTCGCCGGGCCCGCCCTCGCCCTTGCGGAAGGATCTTCAAGACCGTGGCTGACGCACCGACCATCCGGATTCCCGATGAGATCAAGCCCGCCGACGGACGTTTCGGCTGCGGCCCGTCCAAGGTCCGTCCCGCGGCGGTGTCCGCTCTCGCCGAGGTGGCCACGAGTTACCTAGGAACCTCGCACCGGCAGAAGACGGTCCGCGACCAGGTGGCCCGGCTGCGCTCCGGCATCTCCGAGTTCTTCTCGCTGCCCGAGGGCTACGAGGTCGTGATCGGCAACGGCGGCACCACCGCGTTCTGGGAGGTCGCCACCTTCGGTCTGATCCGCGACCGCGCCCAGTTCGCCAGCTTCGGCGAGTTCGGCGCCAAGTTCGCCACGTCGGTCTCCGACGCGCCGTTCCTGGGCGAGCCGACCGTCCGCAAGGCCGCCGCGGGCAGCGCGCCGACGCTGGTCGCCGAGTCCGGCGTGGACGCGTACGCGACCCCGCAGAACGAGACCTCGACCGGCGTCGCGGTGCCGATCAGCCGGGTGGCCGGCGCGGACGAGGGTGCGCTGCTGCTCGTCGACGCCACCTCGGGGGCAGGCGGCCTGGAGGTGAACGTCGGCGAGACCGACGTCTACTACTTCGCCCCGCAGAAGTGCTTCGGCTCCGACGGCGGGCTCTGGCTGGCGCTGATGTCGCCGGCCGCCCTGGACCGGGCCGCCGAGATCAAGGCGTCCGGCCGGTACATCCCGGCCTTCCTCGACCTGGTCACCGCGATCGACAACTCGCGCCTGGAGCAGACGTACAACACCCCGGCGCTGGCGACCATCTTCCTGGCCGCCGAGCAGACCGACTGGATGAACGCGCAGGGCGGTCTGGCCTGGGCGGCCAAGCGCACCGCGGAGAGCGCCGCGACGGTGTACGGCTGGGCGGAGCGGTCCACGGTGGCCACCCCGTTCGTCACCGACCCGGCACTGCGGTCCAACGTGGTCGCCACCATCGACTTCGCCGACGGGGTGGACGCCACCGCGATCGCGAAGGCGCTGCGCGCCAATGGGATCGTGGACACCGAGCCGTACCGCAAGCTCGGTCGCAACCAGCTGCGGGTGGCGCTGTTCCCGGCCGTCGAGCCGGCCGATGTCGAGGCGTTGACCGCGTCCATCGACTACGTGGTCGAGCGCCTCTGAGGTTCGTCACGGTGGGTGTCCGTCGGGGCCTCGACGGACACCCACCGTGATCATCGTTGCAGCTCAGTCGCGACATGCGGGGTGTCGCTTCCCCCACCCCGAGACAGATGCGCGTACGGTGGTCCGAGACGCCTGGGTGGCCGACTCGTGGCGTGCGGCCAACGAAGCGGGACGGAGGCAACGCTATGCGCCCAGTACGCTTCGTCGCCCTCTCCGAGGACGGCCATGCCCTGGTTCTCGCCGACGAGGTCGGGCGGCTGCTCGCCCTGCCTATCGACGACCGGATCGCCGGCGCGTTGCACCCCGAGCCCGGCGCGCCGCCGCTCCCGGTGGCACCGCCGTCGGCCGCTGACCCGATCCCGTCGCTGTCCCCTCGCGACATTCAGGCCCGGATCCGCTCCGGCGAGTCCGCCGAGGACGTCGCCCGGATCGCCGGCGTGCCCGTCGATCGGGTGCTGCGCTACGCGGGCCCGGTGCTCCAGGAGCGGGCGATGCTCGCTCAGCACGCCCGCCGCACCCGCCTCAAGGGCGCGGAGAAGCCCACCCCGCTCGCCGAGGTGGTCAACGGTCGGCTGAGCCAGCACGGCATCGACACCGAGAAGATCTCCTGGGACGCGTACCGGCGGGACGACGGCACCTGGCGGATCATCGCGACCTGGCCGTCCGGCAAGGCCACCGCGCAGGCGATCTGGGATCTCGACAAGACCCGGCAGGCGGTCACCCCGCACGACGACATGGCACAGTACCTGTGCGCCGAGCGGCCCACGCCGATTCTCGGCCAGGAGCCGGCGCCGGAGCGGGGTGGGCACGCCCTGCCCGGTCCGTCGCGCGGCGAGCCGAGCCGTGGCGGGCACGGGCTTCCGGCGGCGTCGGAGCACCCGCGACCCGGTCGCGACCCGATCCGCGCCGGCCGGGACGCGCTGCTCGCCTCCCTGGACCGCCCGCTCGGCGCCTCGTCGGGTCGCGGTCTGGAGCCGCGTACGCCGGCTGCCCTTGCCGGGTCGGACGCTCCCCGGCAGCGGCCGGTCGGCGGGGGCGCCGCGGCGCTGCTCGGCGGCGGCCAGGGTTCGGCCTTCGACGACGACTCGGACGCGCCCAAGGAGGTGCCGGCCGTGCCGTCGCTGGCGGTGCTGCGGCCCCGCCGCACCGGCACTGCGGC
The DNA here is from genome assembly GCF_029626045.1 of Micromonospora sp. WMMD710. Classification (NCBI taxonomy): domain Bacteria; kingdom Bacillati; phylum Actinomycetota; class Actinomycetes; order Micromonosporales; family Micromonosporaceae; genus Micromonospora; species Micromonospora sp. WMMD710. Next base: position 4,869,819 of record NZ_JARUBD010000001.1, read on the forward strand.
AGCAGCCGCCGGTGAGTCCACCGATGCCAACGGCAAGCCGCGCAAGAGGCTGCCGAGCTGGGACGACGTGCTCTTCGGCAGTGGCCCCGCCGCGCGTGAGTCCTCCTGACGCTTCGCGTTGACGGGTGGCGGTTCGCCACCCGTCGGCGCGAGGCACGGCCAGCCCCTCCCCGATCTTGCACTTTCTGCCCGGGCGACGGTGAGATGCAGGTGGGCGGGGTCGGCGAGCCGGACGTTGGTGCCGGCGGCCGCCGCCGCGCCCACGCGCAGCCGGGCGACCTGTGCGCCGAGATGGTTGACCGCCTCGACCGGCGGGTCGACCGCGACGAAGAGTCGCACACCGTCGGCCCGCTCAGTGGTGGCGTTGCCGGTGCCCGGCGCGGGCCGCCGGCAGGGTCAGCCCGGCGGCGTGCAGCACGCCCTCGACCCGCACCCGCTCGATCTCCTGGTCGACGCCCTCCAACACGGCGAGGTGTTCGGGGATGCCGAGAGCACGGCAGGCCAGTCGGAGCCGGTCGTCGTACGCCTGGAGCACCGCGCCGTGCCAGACCATCGACCGGCCGGCGCCGCCGATCCGTTGGCCCCCGAGGCGGCGCAGATCGGCGGCCAGCTGTTCCAGAGGCCGCCGATCGGCCCGGTCGAACTCGCTGAGATCGATGTCCCGGGTCAACGCGTCGGCCTCGATGGCCCGGTCGAGGCGGGCGATGGTGCGTCTCTCCTGACGGCGCTCACGCCACTCGGACCAGCCACACACCACCCGGTCGAGGATCTCGTCGTAGCAGAAGAGCAGGGCGAACGCCGCCGGGAGGCTGGCCACGGCGAGGAACGCCAGGGCCAGCATCAGCGCGCGTCCGACTCCCACGTATCGACGCTAAGCCCCGGCGTGCCACCTCGCCAGCGATTTGGCCGCATCCGCGCCATCCGCCGATCAGGGCGCGACCCTCAGCAGTCGGCGGAGGTCACGTAGAAGCGGGGCATCGGCAGCACCCGGAAGCGCAGCCGGGCGCCCGAGCGGCGCAGCTGCCAGGTGAGGGCGATCAGCGCGGTGGCCAACGAGATCAGACCACCCATCCAGATGCTGGCGCCGGCCCCGAAGTGCTCGGCGACCCAGCCGATCAGCGGCGCGCCGACCGGGTTGGTGCCCAGAAACACCAGCACCCACAGGGACATCACCCGCCCCCGGAAGGCCGCGTCCACCCCCAACTGGACCCGCTGGTTGGACGCCTGGGCGAAGAAGACCATGAAGAAGCCGGTCGGCACCAGCAGCACCACGACCAGCCAGTACGTGGACGCGAAGCCGACCAGGGTGCCGAAGCTGGCACAGGCGATCGCGGCGCCGAGCACCAGCCACACCGACGGGCGGCTACGGCGGCCGGTGCCGCTGAGCGCGCCGCCCAGCGCGCCGACGGCCAGAGCGGTGCTGAACAGGCCGAAGGAGGCGGCACCGGTGTTGAAGACCGTCTTCGCCAGCGCGGCGAGGGTGAGCTGGAAGTTGAACAGCGACATGCCGATCACCGACATGACCGCCATCGGCAGCAGCAGGTCCGGTCGACGCCACACGTACCGCAGACCGTCGATGACCCGCGCGGACGCCCGCTCGTCGCGCGGCAGCAGGGCCTCGCGGTGCAGCTCGGCCGTCCGCATCCGGACGACGTTGACCAGGGGCGCGATCGAACTGAGGGCGGTGAAGAGGAAGACCGGACCCACGTCGAAGGCGGCGATGGCCAGGCCGGCGACGGCCGGGCCGACGATCCGCGCCGAGTTGAACACGGCGGCGTTCAGCGACAGCGCGTTGGGCAGCAGGGGCGTGCCGACGAGTTCGGAGACGAACGCCTGGCGCACCGGGGTCTCCACGGCGTTGGCCGTGCCGAGCAGCGCGGCGAACGCGAAGACGTGCCAGAGCTGCACCAGGTCGGTGAGGACCAGCAGGGACATGCCGAGCGCCAGCACGCTCCAGAAGGTGTTGGCGGCGAACAGCAGCACCCGCTTGTCGTACCGGTCGGCCAGCCGGCCGGAGAGCAGCGTGAGCAGCAGCACCGGGGTGAACTGGCAGGCGGTGACCACGCCGAGGGCGGTCGCCGAGTTGTCGGAGAGCTCGAGGACGAGCCAGTCCTGGGCGATGAACATCATCCAGACACCGATCAACTTGATCAGCTGCCCGGATGCGAAGAGCCGGTAGTTGCGGACCTGTAGGGACTGGAACATCGTGCTCAGCTTGGCCTGCACTCTTGGTGCGCCTCCTCCGGGACGTACGCGTCATCGACAGGTGACGGCACGGCCCGGTGGCGTGGGCGCGGTGCTCAGGCGCGAGCGAGCTGCTGGAGAATCTCGGCGGCCCTGTGCAGGGTCTCCCGTTCGTCCTCGTCGAGCGCGGCCAGCCGGTGGGCCAGCCATTCGTCGCGGGCCCGCTCGAACTGGTCGAGCACGGCCTGCCCTCCTTCGGTAGCCGCGAGGATGACCTGCCGGCCGTCGGTCGGGTGGGGGGTCCGCTGCACGAGGCCGCGTTCCTCCAACTTCGCGACGATCTTGGTCATCGTCGGTGGCTGCACCCGCTCCACGTCGGCCAGTTCCCGAGGCGTCATGGCACCCGCCAGCCGCAGGCTGGTGAGCGCGGAGACCTGGGTGACCGTGAGGTCGCCGACCGGTCGGGCCTGGCGGACCCGCCGGTTGAGTCGGGTGATCGCATCTCGCAACTGGGGAGCCAGTTGCGCCGGTGGCACGCGTTCCGCCGTCACCGTCCGCTCCGTCACGTTAGTTAGCTTAACTAATGAGCCTGGCTAACGACATCCGTTATGACCAGGCTCACGAGGATGTTTGCGCTGCTCCGGGCGGGGAACCCGGTCGGGTTCCCCGCCCGGAGGGGGTCACAGCACCAGGGACTCGATGGGCCCGCGCAGGAAGTACAGCACGAACAGCGCGGCCACCCCGTACAGCAGCGGGTGGATTTCCCGGGCCTTACCCTTGGCCAGCTTCACCACCACGAAGGTGATCAGACCGGCGCCGATCCCGTTGGAGATCGAGTAGGTGAACGGCATCAGCACGATGGTGAGGAACGCCGGAATGGCGATCTCGTAGTCGGACCAGTCGATCGTCCGCACCGCGGTCATCATCAGGAATCCGACCACCACCAGCGCCGTCGACGCCGCCTCGAACGGCACGATCACCACCAACGGCGCCAGGAACATCGCCAGCAGGAAGAGCACGCCGGTGACCAGGCTGGCCACGCCGGTCCGGGCACCCTCCCCGACACCGGCGGCACTCTCGATGTACGACGTGTTGCTGGAGGTGCTGGCCGCACCGCCGGCCGCCGCCGCGATCGAGTCGACCAGCAGGATCTCCTTGGCCCTCGGCGGCGTGCCCTGCTCGTCGAGCAGGCCACCCTCCTGGCCGACCGCCACCATCGTGCCCATGGTGTCGAAGAAGTCCGTGATCAACAGGGTGAAGACGAACATCAGCACGACCACCCAGCCGGCGCGCCCCCACGAGTCGAGCACGTTGAACTTGCCGAGCAGCGACAGGTCCGGCAGGTCCACCACCGTCTTCGGCAACTCCGGAACGTTCAGCGACCAGCCCTTCGGGTTGGGCTTGCCGTCGACGAACGACGGACCGATGTTGCCGACCGCCTCCACGATCACCGCGAGCACCGTCGAGGCGAGGATGCCGATCAGAATCGCGCCCTTCACCCGGCGCACCACCAGCACCAGCGTGAGCAGCAGGCCCACCACGAAGACCAGCATCGGCCAGCTCACCAGCTTGCCGCCGATGCCCAGGCCGACCGGAACCGTGGTGTTGGCGGCGTCCGGGATGCGCCGGACGAAGCCGGCGTCCACCAGGCCGATGATGGTCAGGAACAGTCCGATGCCCACGCCGATGGCGGTCTTCAGCTGGGTCGGCACCGAGCGGAACACCGCGGTCCGCAGGCCGGTCAGCACCAGCACCGCGATGATCACACCTTCGATCACCACCAGGCCCATCGCGTCGGCCCAGGTCATCTCCGGCGCGATCTCGTACGCCACCAGGGCGTTGACGCCCAGACCGGCGGCGAGCGCCAGCGGGAACCGGCCGACCACGCCCATCAGGATCGTCATCAGGCCGGCGACCAGCGCGGTCGCGGCGGCCAGCGCCGGAATCGGAAGGGTCTTGCCGTCCCCGTCGACGGCACCGCCCAGGATCAGCGGGTTGAGCACCACGATGTACGCCATCGTGAAGAAGGTCGCCAGGCCACCGCGTACCTCGCGGCTCATCGTCGAGCCGCGCGCGGAAATCTCAAAGAACCGGTCGAAGCTGTTACGCGGGTGAGCGGGGTTGGGAGGTGTGCCGTTCTCGGGCGGCGCTACTGCCATCGGGTCCTCGCAGGTGATCTTCCGGTTGTCGCGCGCATCGTCCCAGATCAGCGGCGGGCAGGGGAAGTGGATCGCGTACGCTTGCCGAATGCCGAACGAGCAACAGCCGCGGCCCGCGCCCCTGGACCCGCCGATGGTGCCGTTCGCGGTCGCCGGGCTGATCGCGTGGGCGGTCGCCGGGCTCGTCCTGTTGCTCTTCTTCCGGGGCTGGCTGACCGACCACGGTCACGAGAACTGGCTCTGGACCTGCCTGGCCGGGTTCCTCTGGGGCTTCCCCGGCCTCGCCGTCATGCTGCGGCACGACGCCAACCGGCGCCGCCGCCGCGCGAGCTGACCCCGCCGGCGCCGACGCGAACCGTCAGGGGTGCCCGTACGGCTCCGCCGGCTCGGCGGCCTCCACCGACCCCGGTGCCCGACTGACCGACATGGCCTCCACGGCGCTGTCGTCGTACACCGTCGGTAGTTCCTCCACGGCGGTCTCGACCGCCTCGATCAGCGTCTCGGAGTGAGCGCCGCAGCCATGGTCGGCGCTCACCACCCGGCCGTCGTCGGGCGCGTAGAAGTTGCCGCACGCACCGAAAGCCGCGCGCATCGCACCCGCCAGGGGCAGGTAGAAGCCGCAGGTGCCGCAGCGGGCGGCGGCCGGCGCGGCCGTCGAGATCGCGGCGGACGGGCCGTGCTCACCGTCGTACCAGCGCTGCGCGGCGTCGATACGACCCTCCCGGGAGAGCACCCGGGCGCGGCCCAGGCCCAGCTCCCAGGCGGTCTCCTCGACCGCGGGATCGTCGGAGAGCAGGTAGCCGGGGGCCAGCCGGTCGTCGTCCGGCGGAGTCGGCAGCAGGTCACCCGGCCCGAGGTCGCCCGGCTTGAGACGCTCCTGCCAGGGCAACCAGCCGGGCGCGAGCAGCGCGTCCGAGCCGGGCAGCAGCACCGTCTCGCAGATCGTCACCGTCTTGCTGCGCGGCACCCGGGTGACGGTGACCGCCCACCGCCAGCCGCGGTAACCGGCGAGCCGGCATTCGAAGTAGTGGGTGACCAGCCGGTCGCCCTCGGCAACGACCTGCAGGTGATCGCCGACGTCGTCGGCCTCCACCTCGGTGATGCCAGCACGAGCCACCTCGACGGCGGCGGCGCAGACCTGGTCGAGACGGGCGGCGCGGGTGGAGGCGGGCCTGGTCACCCGACCATTGTTCCCCATGCGCCCCGCAGGGGTGACAGGGACTCCCGGGGAACCTTTCCCCGCAGTGGTGCGGCGCACCTGGATCAGATGGGCGAGGATGGTGCACATGCCGTCGTACTCCCGCTCCGGGCGTTCCGTCCTCGGGCGGACCGTCGGCACCGGCATCCGGACGATCCGCCTGCTGGTGCGCGGTTCGGTGGGCAGCGGACGCTGGGTGACCCGCCGGGCCGGACGGGCCCGGGCGCGGGGGGCCGGCGGCGAGGTCGGCATGGTCCGCCTGTTCGATCTGCACGCGCTGTCCTGCGCCGGTGACACGCTGATCGCCATCGGCCTGGCCGGGACGATCTTCTTCAACGTGCCGCTGGGCGAGGCCCGCAGCAAGGTCGCCCTCTACCTGCTGGTGACCATGGTGCCGTTCGCGATGCTCGCCCCCGTGGTGGGCCCGCTGCTGGACCACTTCCGGCACGGCCGGCGCTACGCCCTGGCCGCCACGATGCTCGGCCGCGCGTTCCTGGCCTGGCTGATCTCCGACTACATCCACGGCTTCGGGCTCTACCCGGCCGCGTTCGGTGTGCTCGCGCTGTCCCGGGCGTACGGCGTGGCCCGCTCGGCCGCCGTGCCCCGGCTGCTGCCCGAGGGGCTGGGCCTCTCGCAGGTGGGCGCCCGGGCCAGCGTCTATGGCACGGTCGCGGGCGCCCTGGTGGCGCCGATCGGGCTGGCCGCGTTCTGGTTCGGGCCGCAGTGGCCCCTGCGGGTCGCGTCGCTGATCTTCCTGGTCGGCATGGTGATCTCGCTTCGCCTGCCGCCGAGGGCCGACTCCGAGCCGCCCGAACGTGTCCCCCGTCCGCTGCGCGCGCTGGGCCGCCGCGGGGGTGACCGGCCGCTGGGCCGGGGCCGACCCGCCGGGCGGTTGGTGATCGCCACCCTGATCGGTGCGGCGACGCTGCGCGCGGCGTACGGCTTCCTGCTGCTCTTCCTCGCCTTCGCGATCAAGAAGGGTGACCTGACCACCGACGTGTTCGGCCGGGAGTTGGGTGCCGAGTGGGCGTTGGGACTGGTCGGCGGTGCGCTGGCGGTCGGCAGTTTCCTGGCCACCGCCGTCGGCACCCGGCTGCGCATCCATCGGCCGGCCACCATCCAGTCCAGCAGCATGGTCATCGTGGCCGGGGTGGCGGTGCTCGCCGTGATCCAGTTCTCGCTGCCGATGGTCGCCCTGCTCTGTCTGGTCACCGCGCTGGTGAGCGGGGTGGCGAAGCTCGCGGTGGACGCCTCGATTCAGGAGCGCATCCCGGAGCGGCTGCGGGCCAGCTCGTTCGCCCACTCGGAGACGGTGCTGATGCTGGCGTTCGTCGCCGGCGGCGGGCTCGGACTGGTCCCGTTCGACGGGCGGGTGGGTATCGCGGTCGCCGCCGGAGTGGCCGTACTGGCCGCCACCCGGGGCGTGCTGGTCGCCGCCCGACTGCGCGGCGAGAAGCTGGCCGGCCGGCCGCTCGGCGACGACGAGTTGACCGACGACGAGCCGGCGGACGAGCCCGCCGACCCGACGCCCACCTCGCCGGCACCCAACCAGGCCAGCTCGCCGCAGTACGACGAGCCGGGGCTGGCACCGCCGGGCTACCACATCTACCGACCGTCCTCGGCGGTCGGCGGCCCGGGTGGCGGCGCGGACGAGGAGTCCCGCCGGGAGTCCCCGGGCCCCCTCTCGTGACCAGGCTGCTCTCGTGACCGGGCTACTCGTCGTGACCGCGGTGCCCGCCGAGGCGGACGCCGTGCGGGCCGGGCTGGCCGACACGAGCGTGACCGTCGCCCCGGTGGGGGTGGGCCCGGCGGTGGCCGGTGCCGCGACGGCCCGGCTGTTGGCGCTGGCCGAGGCGGCCGGGCACCCGTACCGCGCGGTGGTCAGCGCCGGCGTGGCCGGCGGCTTCGCCGGGCGGGCCGCGGTTGGCGACACGGTGCTGGGCACCGCGAGCATCGCCGCCGACCTGGGCGCCGAGTCGCCCGACGGTTTCATCCCGATCGAGGACCTGGGCATGCCGCCCGCGCTGCTCGGCGGCGGCAGCGCGGTGCCCGCCGACCCGCGGTTGCTCGCGGTGTTGCGGGCGGCCCTGCCGAACGCCACGGTCGGCGCGGTGCTCACGGTCAGCACGGTCACCGGCACCGCCGCCAGCACCGAGGAGCTGCGTCGGCGACATCCGGAGGCGGTCGCCGAGGCCATGGAGGGGTACGGGGTGGCGGTCGCGGCCGCGCAGGCCGGGGTCCCCTTCGCGGAGCTGCGTACCATCTCCAACCCGATCGGCCCGCGCGACCGCGACGCCTGGCGGCTGCGCGAGGCCCTCAGCGCCCTGACCTTGGCGGCCCCGGCGCTGCACTGACAGGCCCGACGTCAAGCGTGAGCGCCGACGGCCGACTTGCCTGTAGCTCGAACCCGCAGGCGAGCAGGAACAAGATGTTGCCGGCCTCGGCAACCGCGTGGGCGGTCCGGATGCCGGCCACCGCCATCTCCCTGGCCAGCAACCCGATCAGCTGTCGCCCGATGCCCAGGGTGCGCAGGCCGGGAGCAACGAGAACACCCTCCAACACCAGCTCACGCTGGTCGCCCCAATCCTCGCCGAGGAGGAGGTCAACGCTCCGCTCGTGGGCCCTCAGCTCGCCGACCGGCCCGGTCCCGGGAACCTCGGCGAGAAAGCGCCACGACGTGGTCGGCAGCCCTTCGGAGGCACGCCGGAACCGCACCTGGACGCGTGTGCGATCCCGCAACCGCCGGTCGTCCCGCCGAGCGCGATCCAGGTCGTAGGTCAGCTCCGGCACGCGCACCGGCCACAACCGCTGCGGAAGCGTGTACGAGTGCACCCACCAGGCGCCAGGCCAGTCCTTCAGGCTCAGGACTCGGCGGACGTCGAGATGCGCCGGGTACCGCCGGCCGGCCTCGTCCCGCGGCTCGTCCTCTGGCGCGGCCTCTCGCTCGCTGACCGCCTTGCCGGAGGGGTCGCCGGGCCGTGTGACGGCGAGCTCGCCGCCGGCCGCGAGAACCAGCCGCTCCACCGTCCGGAAGGCCGTCTGGGCACCCTGCCCCGCCTCGATCCGCGCCACCGTGCTCTTCGGAACCCCGGCCTGCTCGGCCAACTCGCGCTGGCTCAGATCGGCACGTCGACGAAGATCCCGCAAGGTCGCCCCCACGTCGATCGCATCCTTGTCGGCAGCCACCGCACCATGGTTTTCCGCTCGGGTCGCGCCGTCAACAGCACCCCGTCCACCTGTGGACAACCCTGTGGATCGTGTCGCCGCCGCTGTGTACATCTCTTGCTGAATGCCTGTAGAGCTGCCCCGTGGGTGGGGCAAGCCGGGTACACGCCGCGGGCACGGCCGGGTACACGCCGCGGGCACGGCCGGGCCGGGCCGGGCACGGCCGGGCCGGACCCGGCTGGACCGCAGCTCACCCTGACGCGAACGCTCGCTCCACCGCGCCGGGCGGCGGGACCCGGCTGGCCATCCCCGCCAACACCGCGCCCCACTCACGGGGCAGCTCTACAGGGAGCACAGCAACCATCGCCACCTCACACCGGCCGGCACCCAATGGCCGGACCCGCGCCGACCATCTCCGCCGCCACCGCGCCCCACCCACGGGGCAGCTCTACAGGAAGCACAGCAACCATCGCCACCCCACACCGGCCGCCACCCCGACGATGGCTGACTGGCACCTCACAGACCCGGCACCACGAAGTGGGCGCAAGTGGGGACAGGGCTAACGTGAAGGGCGTGGCGCTCTCTCTGGCGATCTCGCCCTGCCCCAACGACACGTTCGTCTTTCACGCCCTCGTGCACGGCCGGGTGCCGGGTGCGCCGCCGTTCGAGGTGACGTACGCCGACGTGGACGTCACCAACACGGCCGCCGAGCGGGGCGCGTTCGACCTGGTGAAGGTGAGCTTCGCGGCGCTGCCGTGGCTGCTCGACGACTACCACCTGCTGCCCTGCGGCGGTGCGCTCGGTCGCGGCTGCGGGCCGCTGGTGCTCACCAGGGGCGACCGCACCGACCTGACCGGCGCGACGGTGGCGGTGCCGGGTGACCGGACCACCGCGTACCTGCTGTTCCGGCTCTGGTCGGCCGGGCAACCGCCGGCACGGGTCGAGGTGGTCCCATTCCACGAGATCATGCCGGGCGTCGCGGCCGGCCGCTACGACGCCGGGCTGGTCATCCACGAGGCCCGGTTCACCTACCACCGGCACGGCCTGACCGCGCTGGTCGACCTCGGCGAATGGTGGGAGGCCGACACCGGCCTCCCCATCCCCCTCGGCGCGATCCTGGCCCGGCGCGGCGCGGTCGACCCGGAGGCCGCCGCCGGCTGGGTCCGCGAGTCGGTCCGGCAGGCCTGGGCGGACCCGGCGGCGAGCCGGGAGTACGTCCTCGCGCACGCCCAGGAGATGGAACTCGACGTGGTGGACCGGCACATCGGCCTCTACGTCAACGAGTTCACCGCGGAGCTGGGCGAAGCCGGCTTCGCCGCGGTGACGGCACTGCTCGACCGCGCCGCCACCGCCGGGCTGGTGCCTCAGACCTCCAGCTCGCGCGCCACCGCGTGGACCAGCTGAGCGATCTTCTGCGCGGTCTTCTTGTCCGGGTACCGGCCCCGGCGCAGATCCGGCTGGACCTTCGCCTCCAACACCTTGATCATGTCCTCGACGAGGCCGTGCAGCTCCTCGGCCGGCCGGCGACGCAGCTCCGCCATCGACGGCGGCGCATCCAGCAGCTTGACGCCCATGGCCTGCGCGCCCCGGCGGCTGTCCACCACGCTGAAGTCGACCCGCTGACCACCCTTGAGGTCGGTGACGCCCGCCGGCAACGCGCCCTTCGGCAGGAACACGTCACCGCCCTCGTCACTGGTGACGAAGCCGTATCCCTTGGCCGTGTCGTACCACTTCACTCGACCCGTAGGCACCTGAAAACCCCTGCTTCACTTGAGCCGCTACTGCTCCAAGGCTAGCTGGATCATGCCGTCGAGCGCCCCTGGGAATCCGGTGAGATCGTCCAGCACCACTTCCGCACCCGCCGCGAGCAGCTCATCTCGCGAGCACGGACCCGTCGCCACGCCGATTCCCGGCACCCCGGCCGCCCTCGCCGCCACCATGTCCGCCACGTGGTCACCGACGTAGTGGGTTGCCCCGTGCTGCCGCAGGGCGGTCGCCTTCTGCTCGGCGAACAGGTCACCGGCCACCTCGTCGACCGCGATGCCGAGATGGTCCAGGTGCAGCTGTGCCAGCCGGGCGATCTTGGACGTGACGACGAGCACCCGTCCGCCCCGGGCACGGATCACCTCGATCGCCTCCCGTGCACCCGGCAGCGGCACGGTCGGGGTGATCGCGTACGCCGGGTACAGCTCCCGGTACACCAGCACGGCCGACTCGACCTCCTCCGGCGGGAACCAGTGCGCGATCTCCGTACGCAGCGGCGGGCCGAGCCGGGACACCGCCAGCTCGGCGTCCACCGGCACGCCGGTCCTCGCGGTCAGCGCCCGATAGGCCGCGGCGATACCGGGACGGGAGTCGACCAGCGTCATGTCGAGATCGAATCCGACGGTCAGTGCAGACATGTCGAGAAACGTACCGCCGACTCCCGACCGGGCGGACGTCCGAGGGGCGCGACAGCCCGGTGCCGGGCTAGCGTGGAAAGACGATGACCACCTCACTCGCCGACCACCTACGGTCGCTGCCCGACGATTCGCTGGCCGCGCTCCTCCAGCTGCGGCCCGACCTCGTCGTGCCCGTGCCGGCCGACATCTCCGCCCTGGCCATCCGTGCCCAGTCCCGGGTCTCGGTGGCCCGCGCGCTGGACGGACTGGACCAGTTCACCCTCCAGATCCTCGACGCCGCCCGCCTCACCCGGACCCCGGACGACGGCACCACGGCCACCGACGCCGTGCTCGCCATGGCGACCACCGGACCCCACCCGCCGGCCCCGACGGCCGTCCGGGCCGCCGTGGGCAGGCTACGAGCGCTCTTCCTGCTGTACGGCCCGGAGCACGCGCTTCAGGTGGTACCCGCCGTCGACGAGGTGGCTCCGTACCCCGCCGGGCTCGGCCGGCCTGCCGCGGAGCTGGACCCGCGCACGGCCGCGCTCTGCGCGGACCCGGCGAAACTGCGTCGGACGCTGCTCGCCGCGCCCCCGTCGGCCCGGGCGATCCTGGACCGGCTGGCGGCCGGGCCGCCCGTGGGCAGCGTGCCCCCGGGCGCGCTGCAGGCGCCACCCGTCGGCGCGGAGGACCCGGTGCTCACCGACCCCACCAACGGCGGCGCGCCGGCCGGCTCCCCGGTGCGCTGGCTGGTCGACAACCGGCTGCTCGTGCCCATCTCGGCCGGCTCCTCGACGGCCAGCGGCACGGTCGAACTGCCCCGCGAGGTCGGCCTGCTGCTGCGCCGCGACAGCGGCCCGCTCGGCCCGCTGCGCACCAGCCCACCGCCGGTGGCCGCCGCGCCCCGCGAGGCGAAGGCCGTCGACTCCGCCGGCGCCGGTCAGACCATGGAGGTGGTCCGGCACACCGAGGGACTGCTGGAGCAGCTCGCCGCCGAACCCGCGCCGGTGCTGCGCTCGGGCGGCATCGGTGTCCGCGACCTGCGGCGGCTGGCGCGCACGGCCGGGCTGGACGAACCGATGACCGCGCTGCTGCTGGAGGTGGCATACGCGGCGGGGCTCGCCGGTGAGCTGGAGATGCCCGGTGCCGCCACCACCCGGTACGGGGTGGATCAGCAGGTGATGCCGACCGGCGGGTACGAGGTGTGGCGAGCTGCCTCACTGGCCCAACGCTGGGAGCAGTTGGCCCGCGCCTGGCTGACGATGACCCGGCAGGTGGGACTGGTCGGCCGCCGCGACGACCGGGACCGGCCGATCACCGCGCTCTCCGCCGAGGTCGAGCGGGCCGGGGCGCCGGGCACCCGACGGGCCGTCCTCGGTGTGCTCGCCGACCTGGAGCCGGCGACCGCACCCACCCCGGAGGAGGTGCAGGACCTGCTGGACTGGCGGGCGCCACGGCGCAGCCGGGGCCGGGAGGCCGGCCACCGGGAGGTGCTGGCCGAGGCGGCGCAGCTCGGTGTCACCGGGCTGGGGGCGCTCACCTCGTACGGGCGGCTGCTGCTCGGTGACCTGACGTCGACCGACGGGCGGAGCGCCGACGACCCGCTGGGCGTGCACGCGGACGTCGAGAGCGGCGACCCGTCCGACGCCGCCCGGGCGTTGGACGCGTTGCTGCCCGCACCCGTCGACCATTTCCTGGTGCAGGCCGACCTGACCGTGGTGGTGCCCGGCCCACCCGAGCCGTCGCTGGCCGCGGAGTTGGAGGCGATGACCGAACCCGAGTCGGCCGGCGGGGCGAGCGTGCACCGGGTCACCACGGCGAGTGTCCGGCGGGCGTTGGATTCCGGCTACTCGGCCGGCGACCTGCACGACGTGTTCCGGCGGCGGTCCCGGACCCCGGTGCCGCAGGGCCTCACCTACCTGGTGGACGACGTGGCCCGTAAGCACGGCGGGTTGCGGGTCGGCCTTGCCGGGGCGTACCTGCGCAGCGACGACGAGGCCCTGCTCAGCGAGGTGCTGGCCGACCGGCGGTTGGAGCCGTTGACGCTGCGCCGGCTCGCGCCGACGGTGCTGTGCACCCCGTACCAGGTCGCTCGGCTGTTGGGCGCGCTGCGCGACGCCGGGTACGCGCCGGTGCAGGAGGACGCGACCGGCGGCACGGTGCTGTCCCGGCCACGGATCCGACGGGCACCGACCCGGGTTCCGATGACCACCCGGACGCTCGATCCGCTGGCCGCCCCGAAGCTGCCCATGCCGCGTCTGCTCGGCGTGGTGGAGCACATCCGGCGCGGTGACGCGGCGGCGCGGGCGGCTCGACGGGCACCGGCGGTGGTGCGCGGTGGGGCGGCGGGGCTCGGCGGCGGTCCGGTGCCGGCGCACACCCACAGCGAGGCGTTGGCGGTGCTCCAGCAGGCGGTCCGCGACAAGGCGCTGGTCTGGGTCGGGTACGTCGACGCACACGGGGCGACCGCGTCCCGCCTGGTCAAGCCGGTGTCGATCGGTGCGGGTTACCTGCGCGCCGAGGACGAGCGGACCGAGATGCTGCACACGTTCGCGCTGCACCGGATCACCGCGGCGGTGCTGGCGGACTGAGGTGTGACGCCGCCGGCGGCGCGGTCGGTCAGCGGCGGCTGCGTCGTACGGTGCCGATGACGGAGACGACCAGGAGCAGCGCGAAGCCGGCGCCGGCGGACTCCCCGACCGAGTCGACGAAGCCCTGCCGAAGCACCAGCCACCCGAAGAGGAACCACCCGAGGAGGAGCGTCGCCGCGACGGCGTAGGCGATGACGGTCGCCCGGGACACCTCGTCGGGTGGTGCCTGCTCATGCTGTGCGATCACTTCACGGTCGACCGTCATGCCCAGCCTCCCCGCCCGGTACGGCCCTGGACTCCAGGGTGACACTCCTGGGACCGGTGTGACAGGGGATAAGACCCGGAGTGCGGCGCGTGTCGCTCAGGTGCCGGGGCGGCGGCCGATCAGCACCACCCGGGTGCCGACCTTGCCCAGCTCCCACATGCGGACGGCGTCGGCGTGCAGCAGGTTGACGCAGCCGTGCGAGCCGATCGACTTGTCGTGCAGGTAGGTGGTGGTCTCGTGGAAGCCCATGCCCTGGGTGAAGTGCTGCCAGTAGGGCAGCCACACCTCGTACGGGTTGGACCATTCCTTCAGGTTGCGGTAGTTGACCGCGTACGTGCCGGCGGGGGTGCGGTAGCCGGGCATGCCGGTGCGGGTCACCGTCGGCGGCATGATCACCTTGCCGTTGCGGAGCGCCCAGACGGTCTGCCGGGTCAGGTCCACGCAGAACGTGGTGCCGGTGCCGGCCTTGCAGCGGGCCGGGTCGGTGGTGGCGAGGCGCTGGGCCACGTCGAGGGTGGTCGGTCCGGCGCGACCCTCGACGGGGCGAATGTCGTACCTCTTCTGGAACTTCTTGATCGCGGCGCAGTCGGCGGCGGACTGCCGGCCGTCCACGGTGACGGCTCCGAAGCCGCCCAGCCGGGCCAGGTAGGTCTCGACCGCGCGCTGGTGCTGGCCCTGCGGGCAGCCGGCGACGGTCGGCGTACCCCTGCTCGGGGTGGGTGTGGGTGTGGGCGCCTTGCGGGTCGGTTTCGGGGTGGGCGTCCGGGAGGGTTTCGGGGTGGGCGCGGCCGGCGTGGATCGGCCGCGCTGGTCCGGCCCGGACGTGCCGCTCGCCCCCGTTGCCTGTTCCGCCGCACCGGCCGGTGCGGCTCCCCCGCCACCACTCCCGCCGGACTGCGGATCGAACGTGCACGCACCGGCGCCGACCAGCACGACCACCAGCATGGCGACCAGCGGGGATGTGCTCCGGACACGCTTCATGGCACCTCCCCCGGACAGTCGTCCCTTTGCTAGACGTTCGTGAGTGCCGTCCCGGTTGCACCCGGTGCGCATCTTTCTTTCGAGATTCCGAACCGTGCAACACTGGATGGTCGGCCAACCGAGGAGAGGACGCTGGCGTGAGCGGTGGACCACTGATCGTGCAGTCGGACAAGACCCTCCTGCTGGAGATCGACCACCCCGATTCGCAGGCCTGCCGGATGGCGATCGCGCCCTTCGCGGAACTGGAGCGTTCACCGGAGCACGTGCACACGTACCGGCTGACCCCGCTGGGCCTGTGGAATGCCCGCGCGGCGGGGCACGACGCCGAGGGTGTCGTCGATTCGTTGATCAAGTACTCCCGCTATCCGGTGCCGCACGCGCTGCTGGTGGATGTGGCCGAGACGATGGACCGCTACGGCCGGCTCCAGTTGGCCAACGACCCGGCGTACGGGCTGGTGCTGCGCGCGCTGGACCGGCTGGTGCTGATCGAGGTGGCCAAGAGCAAGAAGCTCGCCGGGATGCTCGGCGACAAGATCGACGACGACACGATCCGGGTGCACCCGTCCGAGCGTGGTCGGCTCAAGCAGGCGCTGCTGAAGTTGGGCTGGCCGGCGGAGGACCTGGCCGGTTACGTGGACGGTGAGGCGCACCCGATCGAGCTGGCCGAGGCCGGCAAGGACGGCCGTAAGCCGTGGACGCTGCGGTCGTACCAGCGGGAGGCCGTGGAGGCGTTCTGGGCCGGCGGGTCGGGTGTGGTGGTGCTGCCCTGCGGGGCCGGGAAGACGCTGGTCGGCGCGGCGGCGATGGCCGAGGCGAAGGCGACCACGCTGATCCTGGTCACCAACACGGTCGCCGGCCGGCAGTGGAAGCGGGAGCTGATCGCCCGCACGTCGCTGACCGAGGAGGAGATCGGCGAGTACTCGGGTGAGCGTAAGGAGATTCGCCCGGTCACCATCGCCACGTACCAGGTGCTCACCTCGCGGCGCGGCGGCACGTTCACCCACCTGGACCTGTTCGGCGCCCGCGACTGGGGTCTGGTCGTCTACGACGAGGTACACCTGCTGCCCGCGCCGATCTTCCGGTTCACGGCGGACCTCCAGGCCCGCCGCCGGCTGGGCCTCACTGCCACTCTGGTACGCGAGGACGGCCGCGAGGGTGACGTGTTCAGCCTGATCGGGCCGAAGCGGTACGACGCGCCGTGGAAGGACATCGAGTCGCAGGGCTGGATCGCCCCGGCCGAGTGCACCGAGGTCCGGGTGACGTTGACCGACGCCGAGCGGATGTCGTACGCGACGGCGGAGGCCGAGGAGCGCTACCGGATGGCGGCGACCGCGCGCACGAAGCTGCCGGTGGTCAAGGCGCTCGTCGACCGGCATCCGGAGGACCAGGTGCTGGTGATTGGCGCGTACATCGACCAGTTGCACCAGCTCGGCGAATATCTGGACGCGCCGATCATCCAGGGCTCCACCACGAACAAGGAGCGGGAACGGCTGTTCGACGCCTTCCGGTCGGGGGAGATCCGCACGCTGGTGATCTCGAAGGTCGGTAACTTCTCCATCGACCTGCCCGAGGCGGCGGTGGCGATCCAGGTGTCGGGCACGTTCGGGTCACGGCAGGAGGAGGCGCAGCGGTTGGGTCGGGTGCTCCGGCCGAAGGCCGACAAGCGGCAGGCGCACTTCTACACGGTGGTGTCCCGGGACACGATCGACACCGAGTACGCGGCGCACCGGCAGCGCTTCCTGGCCGAGCAGGGCTACGCGTACACGATCGTCGACGCGGACGACGTCCTCGGCCCGTCCCTGCCGTCCTTCGACTGACGCGTCACGCCCTGCCACCCTTGATCGACTCCGTTTCGGCGCACGGGGCGCGGGGTGTCTCTCGCGCTCGCTATGGAGCTGCTGTCACCCCTCGCCTACGGGCTCGTCGTCGTGCTCAGCCTCTTCGTCGCCTTCATCGGTGCGCGGTCCCTACTGGTGCCGTGACGCAAACCTCTTGATCACCTAGACGGGGGTCAGGGGGGTGGGCAGCGGTCTGGGAGGGTGACCTCGCCGGGGCGGTGCTCGAAGGTGTCCATCGTGAACCACTCATCGAGTTCTGGATCGAAGAGGTTCTGCAGGCCGAACTGCAGCACCTGCACCCATCGGCTCGGGTCGCGCTGGTCGACGTAGATGTCGCCGAGCGCGAGTGGGAACCGGAAGAACTCCCCCGGCACGGTCGAGCCGCCGACCACGCCCACCCGCCAGTGGTCGACGTGCCGGTCCTTCGCGCCCTGAAGGATCTCCGGGCCGACGTAGCGGGACGTCTTCAGCTTGTCGTTGAAGATCTGGCGGTTGAAGAACACCGGAACCTTGCTGCACGCCCGGGGCGGGAACAGCGGGATGTTCGGCCACTTGTAGGTGAGCGTGTAGAGCGTGTTCTCGTAGATCAGGTTCGTGAACCAGATCGGGTGCTCGGGGCCGCCGGCGATCATCTGGCTGTTGCCGTCGCGGCCCTGCCAGCTGAACGGCACGTCAATGCCGAGGTCGCGCACGACGTACCGGCCGGTGCCCCGGAAGTCCGCCGGCAGCAGCGGCGGTCGCGGCTCGCGCGGCACGGGCGCCACGTCACCGTCCGCCCGGGCCGCGCGGGGCAGCGGCGCGGCGGCCGGACCGGGCGCGACCACCCCGAGCGCGAACAGCCCGCCGGCCACCGCCGCAACCACAACCCGAGGTGTACGCCTCGACGCCATCGGCCCTCCGCCAGTGTCGACAGTGGCTGACGCCCCGCCCGCGCCTGCCTCCGGCGAAGCGTAGGAGCAGCGCAAACGTGAGAGCGGGTGGAACGGATGGCCTCCACCGGACGGGTGACGCCTTGGTCGACACAGCGCACCGGCCCGGGACCAGCATTCGGTCCCGGGCCGGCGTTCACGCGAACCTTATGACTTGATCAGTTTCCACGGGCCGTTCGTGTCACCCGGTTCCTGACCGCGCGTCCACCACTTCGCCTCGTAGACGTGGCCCTTGAAGGACACCCGGTCCCCGGCGTTGTACACCTTGGTGAGCGTCCAGGCCGCCGGGCTGTTGTCCGGTGGGGTCGGGGCGATCTCCTCCCAGGGGCCGTTACGGTCGCCCGGCTTCTGGTTGCGGGTGTACCACTGGGCCCGCCACTTCTTACCGTCGTACATGGCGAGGTCGCCCGAGTTGAAGATCCGCGATGCGGTCCAGATCGCGGTGCCGTCCTCGGTCATGGCGATTTCCTGCCACGCGCCGTTGGCGTCGGCGCCCGGCTTCTGGTTCTTCGTGTACCAGGAGGCCCGGAAAACCCGGCCCTGGTAGGTGACCCGGTCCCCGTCGTTGTAGACCGTCGACGAGTTCCACTCCGCCGGCAGGTTCACCGTCAGCGTGGCGGTGGCCTGCACGGCGGTGAGGTGGTCGTCACCCGAATACGACGCGGTCAGTGTGTGCTGGCCGCCCGCGAGGCCCACCGGAAGGGTGAACGTCGCGGCGCCGTTGGTCACGGTGGCCGAACCGCGCACGGTCGTACCCTCGCGCAACTCCACCGTGCCGGTGACCGGCGTGCTGCCGGCCGCCACCTTCACGGTCACCGTCGCCGCGGTGCCCCAGGCGGTCGGGGCGGTGGTGACGGTCATCGTCGGGACCTGCTTGACGGTACGGAACACGGCCGGCTGGGCCACCGCCTCGCCGCCGTCGGCGCTCTTCGCGGAGACGATCCAGCCGTACGACGTGCCGGGCAGGAGCTTGTCCCAGGTCGCCGTGGCGACACCGTTCGAGGTCACCTCGTCGGTGCCGATCGTGCCGGACGGCACGTACGCGGCGAGCGAGTCGGTGGTGAACGACGTCTTGCGGGTGGTGAGGTCGACCGGCAGCGTCAGGTTGTCCTCCGAGCCGTTGTACCGCGGCTTGGGCTGGCTGCCGTCCTGGCGGATGTCGTACTCGGTCGCGCCGAAGTTCTTGAGGAACGGCGAGTACGTGTCGATGTGCATCTCGGCCCGGTCCACGTCGAACTGGAGCAGCCGCAGGAAGCTCGCCCCGAACTGCAACCGGTCGGTCGCCTTGTGGTCCGGCGTGCCGTCGCCGTTGACGTCGATGGTGCCGTCGGCGGCGACCTGCTTCGGCCACAGCTCGGCGGCGGTGACCGTGTAGAACTGGTAGTCCGCGAGCAGCTCGACGACGTCGTGGCTGACCGTCACACCGATCTTCGACTTCAGGTTGGTGCCGACGCCGTGCTCGTGGCCGGCGAGGACCAGGAAGACGTTCGGGTTGGTCTCGACGACCTGCTTGAACAGCGGCGAGCCGTCCGGCGCGGAGAAGTCCGCCCCACGACCGTCGGGGTTGGCCGACGGCTTCAGATAGTCGTGGGAGAGCAGGATCCCGTTGCGGTCCTTGTACCGCTTGAAGATCGAGTCAGCCCACTTGGCCTCCGCCGGCGTCACGCCGTACGACAGGCCGACCGCGACGAAGTCCAGGCCACCCGCGGAGAAGAGCAGGTAGTTGTTCTGGTTGTCCTTACCCGGCGTGACGGACCCGTCGGCGTTGGTCACCTCGTCCCACGCGTGGTATTCGGTGCCCTTCGGCCAGGCCTTCGCCGTCCCGTAGTACCGCTCGGCGCTGAAGGTCCGGCTGAACCGGGAGGTGGGGCCCGTCTCGGCGCCCAACTGGTCGTCGTGGTTGCCCGCGATGACCTGGTTGACGACGCCGTTGTCGTCGAGGATCTTCTGGAAGCCGGAGGCGGTGGCCAGTTCCTTCTCGACCTGCTCGTGCAGACCGGGCCGCTTCAGGGTGCCGTCCGGGTTCTTGGCCAGCGGGTCGTAGTAGTCGTTCTCGATGACGTCGCCGGTGTGCGCGGCGTACGCGATCTTGCGACTGTCCGCGTTGTCGGCGATCCACTGCATCTGGTCGCGGTACGCGGCCGACCAGATCGCCTGCTCCTCGGCCGTCTCGACGTCCGTGGGTTCGGCGTTGCCGTCGAAGTCGTCGTACGTGCCGCCGGCCGCACCCTCGGTGACGTACTGGGTGTCGGTGAAGTGCGCCAGCGAGAAGTCGTACGACGCCGGGTCCTCGAAGCGGTCCTTGTCGTTCTGCGCCGACGAGTCGTGCGGGGACAGGTCGTCGGCGAAGGGGTCCTCGCCGGTGACCAGCACGTGGACGACGCCGCCGTCGCGGTAGCCGGCCTCGACCGGCGCGGTCAGGACCGTCTCGTGCCCGGCCTGCCCTCGCGAGGAGGTCAGCACGACCCACTTCCCGGTGGCCGGGTTCCACGCCCGCAGCGCCACGATCCGCGCCGGGTCGATGGTGCCCGACCAGCGCAGCGTCGACTCCTGCTTGGTGGCGGCCAGCGGCAGGTCGTACCGCTGGAAGATCACCCCACGGCTGGACGGGGTGTCGATGGTCGCGCCGTCGAGCGGACGCAGCGAGCTGACATCCACGTTCCTGTCGTGCTGGACGTCGAGCGTGGTCGGCACGTCGGCCGCCTCGCCCTGGTAGCCGCCCGTCGGCAGGATCACGTCCGCCTTGGTGAACGTGGCGGTCAGCCCGACACCCTCCGCACCCGGAATCCGGGCGGACAGCTCGGCCGAGAGCGGGTCCGTGCTCTTCACGGTCGAGTTCAGCTCGGTCGGGACGTCCGGGATGCTCGCGCTGCTGAAGCGCACCTCGCGGGTGGCGGTGTTGCCGAGCGCGTCGGTCGCCGTCAGCGCGATGGTGTGCTCCCCGGCCGGCAGTCCGTGGCCGATCTGGTCACCCTGCTTGACGGCCGCGCCGTCCAGGGTGATGGCCGGCGTGCCCACCACCCCGGAGGCATCCTTGATCTTGACGTTGAGCGCGACGGTCGACGTCAACCGCTGCCCGGCCGCCGGGACGCTGCTCTCGATCTCCGGGGCGGTGTTGTCGGTGGTGAAGCGCCGCGTCGACGTCTTGTCCCCGACGACGGCCTTGATGGTGTGGGCGCCGTCCGCGATCGACGTCGTGTCCACGTCGGCACGCTTGCCCAGCGCCGGCAGCGCCGAGCCGTCCTCGGCGGTGACGTCGAACAGCACCATCGTGTCCAGCACCGCGTTGAAGCTGCTGCCGCAGGTGCCGTCACCGATGTACATGGCCACCTGGGAACCCGGCGGGTAGCTCGCCGAGCCGATGGTGACGGTCGTCTGCGCGATCGACCGGGTCAGCTGGGTCGCCTTCGCGCCGGCCGACACCAGCTGGAAGTCGCGCAGGGTGAAGTCGTCGTAGTTGTCGCAGCCACCCGGCTTGGCGCTGCCGTGGTCGTTGCCGGCGACGAACTCCACGGCGTTGACGCCCGGCACCAGCCACTCGTTCGGGAAGGCGAGGTCGGCGACCTCCTTCTCCCACATGCCGATCGCCAGCGGGATGCCGTTGATCAGCACCTTGTTGTCGTACCCGTTGTCGCTGCCGTTGCCACCGACGAACACCTTCAGGTGCGCGTCACCCCCGCTGCCGAGGGTGTCGACCGTACGGGTCGTGGGGGCGTCCGCGATGGTGAAGTGGAACTCGGCGTCCTTGTTGGCCGCGCAGGTGCCGTCGCCCAGCGCCAGTGCGGCCGCGGTCGTCTCCGCCTTCGTCACTGTCGTGCCGCTGGTGGTGACGACGTTCGTGATGCCGGCCGTCACCGTGCCCGCCGTGCTCAGCGTGAGGCTGGTCGCCGCTCGGTTCAGGGTGAAGTCGTCGTGGTTGGCGCAGGTCGCGCCGTTGAGAGTGCCGTTGTAGTCGCCGGTCCGGATCTCGACGACGTTGTCGCCGAGGTGCAGGAACCGGTTCGGGAACGCCAGCTTGACGTCCTCCGCGCCGGTCGCGCCGTAGTCACCGCCGAGGTCGACCCGGTGGCCGTTGACCAGCGCGTAGTTGTGGTAGCGGGCCTCGATGGAGTTGCCGGCCGCGACGGTGAGCCCGAGCGTGGCGGTGCCGGCGGCCAGCGCCTCCGTGTTCTCGGCGGGCTTGTCGTCGATGGCCAACGACTCGACGTGGTCCTTGCCACCGCTGGGCAGCGCGGCGATCACCGGTCGGGTTCCCCGTACGCGGGCACCGTCACCGGGGGTGACCACCGCTGCGCCGGCCGGGGCGTTGTTGACGTCAACGGTCACCGAGGTCTTCGCACCCGACACGGTGGTCGCGCTGACGGTGTGCGTACCGTTGGTGAGCTTGGTGGTGTCCAGGTCGGCGCGCAGGCCCGACGTGCTGCCCGGCTCACCGGAGATGACGAAGGTCAGGTCCTGGTTGAGCAGCTTCGTGGAGGTACCGCAGGTGCCGTCGCCGAAGTTGTAGCTGAACAGGTTCTGCTCGCCGTCGGCGACCACGCCGAGCAGGCTGAGGCTGATGCTGCTCAGCGCGTAGTCGTCGTAGTTGGGGCAGCGGCCACCCTCACCGTTCGGCAGCTCCTGGTAGCCGACGGCGGTCTTCGTGGTGGTGTCGACCCAGTTCGCTCCGGCGTGCACCGAGACGGTGTTCGGGCCGGGCTTCAGCCAGTCGCCCGGGAAGTCGAGGGTGCCGACCCGCCCGCCCGGGATGTCCGGGAAGTAGACGCGGTCGGCCTCGGCGGTGTGCCCGTTGACGGTGAGGTAGTTGCGGTAGCGGGACTCCGTGCCGTTGCCGCCCATCTCGAAGGCGAAGTGGGCGGTACCGGCGGTCTTGTCGGCGGCGATCTTGTCGCCGTCGACCGCGAGCGTGGTCACCGAGTCGTTCTCGGTGACCGGCTCGACGACGACGGGCACCGTGCCCTCGACGTTCTGCCCGGCGCTCAGGTTGATCAGCGGCGTGGTGGCGCTGGCCGGCACGGCCTCCGCTCCGGCCAGCGCCGGATGCAGGGTCGTCGCCGGTCCGGCGATGAGGACGAGCGCCATCGCGGACACGAGTCCGCGTGTTCGCTTCCGGCGCGCACGTTTGTCGTGCGTCATGGCGGGGTTTCTCCTTCGTTGGGTGCGAGGAACCGCCGACGCCGTGATGCCGACTGCGGCGGGCACAGGGGGCCGCCCTGATGGCGGCCGGTCTCAGGACGGCGGCCGAACGCGGGTGATCTGTCGGCGACGTACCTGGCGGCGCAGCAACGATCCGATGGCCGCGACGAGCAGCAGGGGGCCGACGGCCATCGCAGCCCGCCGGAGGGTGTTTTGGCCGTGGCCCGTCCCGCTGTCGGCAGCAGCTTGCGGTGGCGCGTCGCCGAGCACCCAATCGTGGGAGTACGCGTCGGTGCCGTACACCTGGCGTTTGCCCTCGGGTCCGGTCGCCACGGTGCGGTACGCGGGGTCGAGGTCGCTCAGCATCCTGATGTCGATGCGGGCGACGCCGAGCGGGCCGGGGCAGGTGTAGTCGACGTCCACACCGGAGTCGCTCGCCTTTCCGACGACGCCGGTGCACGCCTGGCCGCCGCTGCTGACGGTCATCTGCTTGAGCAGGTAGTCCGCGAACGGCTTAGATCCGGCGAGGATCGTCGCGTCCGTGTCCCGGGTGTCGACCGCGCCGTCGAGCAGGACGCGGTCCTGCGGCAACAGGCCGAGGTGGACGCCGAGCACTGTCAGCTCGTCGACGCCGCCTGGCTTCCACCTCAGGTGCACCACGTCGGGGCGGGCTGCGTCCGCCGCGACGGTCACGGTCTGCGGATAGCCGTACGGGTGGGCGTCGGCGGGTACCGCCGGGGCGAGCAGGGTGAGGGTGAACGCCGCCGAGATCACGACGCGGCGGGGCCACCGAGCGGTTACGGGCATGCCAGCGCTCCGGGTCTGCAGGTGCTGTGGCACGCCGGTGGGCGCGGCCGTTCAGTGACCCTGCCGGCCGTTGGCGAACTCGCCAGGCGAGCTTGATGAGAAACGGGCGCAGCGAGGGTGAACAGTTAGTTGATCAACTGCGTTCTCGTCAGGCGGCGCTGAGCTTCCGTAGGACGTACTGGTTCAGGCTCATGCCATCCTCGGCGGCGTGGATGGCCAGCTCGCGGTGCAGGCTCTCGCCGACGCGCAGGTTGAACTTGCCCGAGTAGCTGCGCTCGGCGAACGGCTGCGGCACCGCCTCGTCCTGCTCCTCCATGTCCGCGATCACTTCACGCAGTAGGTCCTGGAGCCCCTGCAGAGCCTCGATCTGGGAAGGGGCCAGCCAGGAGAGGGAAGGGAACTCGGCGCAGGTGGCGACGAACTCGTTGTCCTGGACCGACCACGTGACGCGGTAGGTGTAGTGGGACACGTCGGGGTGGGGATTGGTTCGCATCGTATGGCCTCCTTCTTGTCGATCGCCTTGAGCACTTGCCGTACCTGGTACGCCTTGGCCTTCCCGTGGTCGTTCTGGATGTTGACGCGTGGGTCGCCCGGCCAGGGCATCTTGAACACCGCATGGGAGGTGACGGCCTGCCGCGCCTTCCCGAAGTAGTGTTCACACACCCCGTAGAGATCGTTGTAGGCGATGTTCTGCTGGTTCTTCCGCATCGCTTCAACGAGCTTGTCTATGGACGGCACGGGAGTGATGGTACTACCGGCGGTACCAGTACACAACGCTTCGCCGGGATGAGCTAACGGCGGCTCTGGTAGGCGAGGATGACGTGTTCAGCCTGGTCGGGCCTAAGCGGTACGACTCGCCGTGAAAGGACCTCGAGTCGCAGGGCTGGATCGCCCCGGCCGAGCGCACCGAGGTCCGGGTGACCCGACCGACGCGGAGCGGATGTCGTACGCGACGGCGGAGGCCGAGGAGCGCTAGCGGATGGCGGCCACTACCCCCAAGAACTACCGGTGGTCAAGGCGCTAATCGACTCGCTTCCAGCAAGAGGCGTGTGCGGGCGCGGCGCGAGGACGGGATGTCTCTCGCGCTCGCCGGCTCGTAGGGCGTGTAGCGCTGCAGCCCGCCCGCAGGGTGGGCCCGCAAGTGTGAAATCTCAACATTCGAGCGGAACCCGGCTTGCTAACGCTGCAACAATCCGTCAGTTCTCAAGCTGCTTTGAGATCAATAGATTTAGCTGCTGAGAGCGAATTCGACGTGATCCCAAGTCAGATGAATTCCGAATTCCTGACATGTATGCTTCGATAACCTGATCGACTTCCTCGGGCGTCATGTTTAGCATTGTCGAGAGAGACGCCGAAAGCTTGACTCCCGCTTCGTCCTCACCCTTTCGCTTCTTGGCGGAAACTGCACGCTGAAAAAGGTCCGAAAGTTCTCGAATTTGCGCTGTCCGCGTCGCGTCAGCATTGTTAAGCTCTTCGCGCAGCCCCCAAGTAACATGCAGCAATGTGAACATGTCGACGATGTTCGACCACCTCGTCCTGCCGCCCCACTTGATGACGTCTTTGAGAAACGTCAGCAGCGTGAGGAATTCCGTCGCACGGTCCTGGTAGTCCTCGAAGTCTGCGGAAATCTTATCATAGCGCTCGTTGAGCTCAGCCTTTTTATTGGATAGCCCAAAAATGCAGGTGCCAAAAATCTCGGCATAGAATTCCAAATCACCACCTCGCTTGCGTCGTTCGCCACTGAAAACTCCGGAGACCGTAGTTAGCGGGTGAACTGCGCAATCCTTGAGGAAGTCGTTGAAGGGGCCAGGCAGGAGAGCATTCCGGAGCTCTTGATCTGTAAGCACCATATTCACCCTGTTGACGCGAGCAAAAACTGCGCGCACGAACTCGTCCGCAAGGTTCGATAGGCGGCGAATCGGGAAACGATACTGGAAGAACTCCTGGCGCACTTCGTCAGGAAGTTCCTTGAAGAACAATCCCTCGAACTTCTCGCTGAGCTTTCCGTCCTCTAGCCCATCCAGTGGGAACTTGTTATTTATGAACCCTAACAGGGAGGTAAGGCGCTGTTGACCATCGACAACGGAAGCTTTTTGCTCTCCTTCCGGCGAGGTCTCGTAGGCGAGGTAGATCTCCGGTATTGGGTACCCGAGTAAAATGGTCTCCATCAAGGAGACCTTCGCGCGCTCAGGCCAAACAGCCTTACGCTGATATTCAGGCCGCAGGATAAGCTCGCCCGACTTGTCCAGCGACCGGAACTCCGCCACAGTTTTCGACTCGATTTCGAACTTGAGCATGTGGTCAGCCATGGTGCACGCCCTCCTCGACCGCACGATCTCGCGCGATCCTCACACTCTTCGCTTGATAATTTCTCAGTGACTTATGGCTGCGGTATAGCCGATAATTGACTTCGCAGTTTAAAAAATTTTCCCCGAGATCCTGAATAAAGCTATCTTTCGATCGCGACCACCGCTCCCCAAAGGAGAGTCGAGGCAGCATGATGTCAAGGGCGATACATTCTTCGAAAACCAGTTTTCGAAGGTAGTTTTTTTTGTTTTCGAAAAACTCGTCTTCGATCATTTCCCGGAGCTCACTCCATGCCTGATCGAAAAGTTCGGGTGATATCACCGCGATATCCAAGTCCGACCCTTCCCGGAATCTCCTAAAGTTTTTTCCGGGGTTTAGAGAGTAGCCCAAACGGGCACTTCCCACTAGCTGGACCGCCATCGGGTCAACACCAAGTTCGGTTGCAACAAGATGCCGCCATCTGATGTAGTTGAGTTCGTGCGGCCATGCCGCGGGTATGCCGTCGAAAAGTCGGGCGGTCACGAAATAGTCAACTTCTTGCCCTAAAGAGCAGAACTCTTCCCAGAATGCGGGTAGTCCTGAAATCTCGGCCATACTCTCCCTAGCGAACTCGAGCTGAGTACGTCACCTGTGCTCCACACCTAGTTGCATATAGCCGTGAGGCTATGCGCAATCTTTTCACAAAATCGCGCTAAAGCGTAGCGCGTCGCTCATCGCTCGTGCTCTCGTCGGTAGAGCCCCCTCCGAGCTACCTCACGGTTCGGCAGACGCTTCGCGTTGCGTCTGCTGGCGCAACTGTGCCCCTGGGGCTTCGCGTCGATACGAACGTGCAGCCAGGAGGGTGCCCGGTGCTTTGACCACGCGTCCCCCTCCCCGGCGCACAGCCCTTGCGGCCGTTCGACAACTCCACCTTGGGCAGCCCACCGTATGACGACCTCGGCGCATCCGGTAGGCCGGCCGACCGGCGCAAGGGGTCACCTCGGCCGGAGCGGCGGGTGACCACTCGTTTCGATTTTCAAGCTGGCGGCGTTCACCACCGGGCGCCGGCATGGGGCAGTTCCCACGCGGCACCCTCCTCCAACTCCCCGGAACCCGGGCGGCCTCGTGTTCCTTCCGGCAACCACGCAAGTCTCTGCGTTTGGTCCTGGTCGCCAGCCGGTGGCTGCTGTCAGCAGATGTGCCGACCTGCTGACCTACGCGTTACGAATCGCTTCCTCCGTCAACGCGTCATAGCGAGGTCAGCGCCTCTTCGACTCAGAGACGAAGACGCCCCGACCCGGGCGGCCAACCAACACACCCCGCTCCCGCAGGACCGCCACTGCCCGGTGGATCGTCGACACCGACACGTCGTAGTGGTCGGACAGCTGTTGAGTGGACGGAATCTTTGACCCGGGCTGGAACTCGCCCACCTCGACCCGCCTCAGCAGATCATTGATCAACTCGTCCATCGTCGGCGGAATCGGCACGTGAAAGCCCCTTGCAGTCGGTTGGCCCTCCCAGTATCGAGCAACAGGTGAAAGAGCGGCAATAACTGACGCAGGAGAAGCAGGTGAGCAGCCACAGCTAGATTCGACAGGTAAGAGAGCGTTGACAGAGGTGACAGGTATCGGTAGCGTCACTGCCGGTGATGCGGTGCTGCTGCGGTCGGTTGGCGCCTCTCGTACCGGTCTCGCATCGCCGCCGAGACCCCACCCTCCGCGCTCCCCCGGCGCGGCCCTGCTGCCGTACCGCCGATTGAGGCTGCGGTCGGCAGGGTGGGGCGGTCTCCGCCGCCCGCAACCGGCGGAGGCCGCCCCCTCCACTTCGACGCGACCCGACGAAGGGCGGTCCCCCGTGCGCGACCCGATCCGCCGGCTGGTGAGCCGACGCCAAGAAGGACCACCAACGGCAGCAAGCCACGACCGATGACCGAGCGCTGGGTGATCCACCTGCCGGTGACCGCACCCGACCTGCTCCGGGCCCGGATCTTCGCCCGGACCGCCGCGCGCGTGCTGGCCCGGCTCAGCGCCCGCGTCGAGCCGGGCGGGGTGACCGTGTCGGCCGAGGACCAGCAGGGCGTACGCCATTGGGTCTTCTGCGATCAGCGACTACCCGGCGGCGGCCGATGCGCCCTGCCCGCCGACCACACCGCGCCCTGCCGGCGCTACGCGCCCTCCCGGAGATGACCAAGAGGTTTGCGTCACCGATCAGCACTCCGGTGACGCAAACCTCTTGATCAACGCGTTGAAACAGGCCCAAAAATCAGCCGGCGCGGAACGCCACCCAGGCGTCGCTCATCCGGTCGGCCTGGCCGGCCGTGAACATGTCCATGCAGGAGTCCTGCGTGTAGTCCATGAAGTTGTGGATCGGGTCCAGCCCTGGGGCGGTGCAGGTGTCCGCGCCCACCGGGCAGTTGAACTGCGGCGCCGCCTCGCGCGGGGTGTCCGCCACGAGGTCGCCGGACGCGGAGCAGCCGTGCGCGAAGGTGTGCTCCAGCATCAGCCAGTGCCCGACCTCGTGCGTGAGCGTGTCACCCAGGGCATACTTGCCGGCCGTTCCGCCCGGCATCGACTCGTCGAGCATCACGACGCCGTCGATGTAGTCGCGGCCGTTGTTGTAGCCCTTCGGGAAATACGCCCAACCGAGCAGACCGCCACCGATGTTCGCCGCGTACACGTTCAGGGTGCGGGAGTCGCCGGTGTAGAGGGCCTTCTTCATGTCCCGCTCGTTCTTGCCCGGCTCGACCGTGTACCAGGCGCTGTTCACCGTCCAGGTGGTGTCGACGAGCGAGAACCGGAACGGCGTTTCGGAGGCGTCGCCCGCCGTATTGCCCGCGAACGAGTCGTTGAGCACCGCCATCTGCGCCGCGATCAGGGTGTTCCACCTGGTCGTCTCGGCCGCGGTGAGGGGGTGGTCGGAGACCATGTGGAAGACCGTCGGGATGGTGACGCTGCCGTTGGGCAGGCGCGGCGCATCCTTGATCACGCCGTAGGCGTTGGCCTCGTTCTTGGAGTACAGCTCCGGTTCGTGGGCAGTGGCGCCCTCGGCGAGCCGGGCGGCACCGCCCGGCGCACACGCCACGACGCCCGGTGCGGCGGTCGCCGGCACTGCCACGCCCACCGCGCCGTAGGTGCCCCCGGACGCCAGGAGCGTCGCGGCGGTGGCGGTGAGGACGGCCAGTCGGAAGGTCGGTCTCCTGTGCATCGGTGCACCTTTCAGTGAGGGAGCGGTGCGAGGTCGATGACGTCGTCTTCGGGTATGAGAACATGCCGACGACATCGACAAAAGACCCTCTGAGCAGGGCGAATACCGATGTAACGGAACAGGATCGCGGAGCGCTGTTTGGGCCCGTCCGGCGTGCCTCAGAGCACCCGGGTGACCTGTTCGGCGGCGACGACCGCGTCCCGCCGCGCCGGGTCGAGGTTGGCGCTGATGACCACGGACGCGCCCGCGGAGAGCGGCGCGAGCAACCACTTCAGCGGCTGCTCGTGCTCGGCGGCGTCGACCAGCAGCCGGTCGCCGGCGCGCAGGTTGAGCATCGCGGCGAACTCCTGGGCGAGCGCACCCCACTGCCCGTAGGTGGTGCCGTCCGCGGTGGCCGGGTCCGACGGGCGGATGGCGGTGTGGTCGGGCGTGGCCTCACCGTGGCGGAGCACCTCGGCGGACCAGTCGAGCCAGCCCAACGGCACGTCGGCCAGCCGCCCCGGGCCGGTGCCGACGAGGTAGCGGTGCGTCGCGTCCGGCACGTCCTCCAGCCAGTCGTCCTGCCGCTCCGGGGTCACGAAGACCGCGTCGAACGGCCGGTCGCCGCCCGGTTCGAGCACCGTCAGGCCCGCGGTGGCGCGCGGCCGGAACGACACCGCCAGGCCCGAGGCCCACGCGCCCAACAACACCACGGCGGTACGCCAGTGCGGAGGCAGCAGCACCGCTACGCGGCTGCCGGGGCCGAGCCCGCAGCCGTCCCGCAGCAGGCTGGCGCTGCGCGCCGCCCACGCACCGACCTGCTGTGCGGTCAGGTCGACGCGCTCCCCGGTCGCCTCGTCGCGGTAGCTGAGCAGCGGGCGCTCAGTCTCGACGGGTTGGCCACCCAGATCGGCCGTGACGGTCTGCCGCATCTCCACGCTCCCCGGGTCGACGTCGGCACCACCCTACTCAACGACTTTGGTCGCACCGGTCGTCGGCCGATGGCCGTATCGGGTGACCGGGTGGCCCGCGCACGGTGCGGGTGACCCCCGAGACGCCGCCGAGGAGTGCCGATGCCGATCGAACCCGACCCCGTCACCGCCGATCGACCTTCCGCCGACCGTGCGGTGGGCGCCGACCGGCTGCCACTGCGCCGGCGGCTCCTGCCGGTGATCGCGTTGCTGCTGCTCGCGCCATGGGCGGCCGAGTGCTCGTGGGGTGGATTCGCCATCGACGACTTCCTCCCGGTGCTGATCGTCCTGGGTCCGATGTACGGCGGGGCGGCGATCCTGATCCGGGAGACCGCCCGCCGCCTCGGTGCGGGCTGGCCGACGATCGTGCTGCTCGCCGCCGCGTTCGGTGTGCTCCAGGCCGGCCTGGTCGACCAGTCGCTGTTCAACCCCGGCTACCTCGACGACACGCAGTACGCGGACACCCGGGCGGCGGCCGAGGCGTCGCTGGTGCCGGGGCTCGGGTTCAGTCTGCGGCAGGCGTTCGACTACGTGGGCAACCACATCCTGCTGACCATCTGCGCGCCGATCGCGTTCGTCGAGTCGTTCCTCGGACCGGAGCGCCGGCTTCGGCCGTGGCTGGCGCGCCCCGGGCTCGTCGTGGTCGGGGTGGTCTACCTGCTCGGCAGCCTCTTTGTCTTCTCGTCACCCGAGGGCCGGAAGAACTTCCTGGCCAGCCCGCTCCAACTGACCGTCGCCGCGCTGGTGGTCCTGGCACTCGTCACGACGGCCCTCCTGCCGCACTGGCGACGCCCGGGCCGCACGGTCGATGGTGCAGGGCGGAGGGCACCACGTCGCACGCGCCGGGTGCCGCATCCGCTGTGGGTGGGTCTGCTGGTCGTCCTGGCCCACCTCTTCACCGACCTCACGCCCGGCTGGGCGGGAGCGGCCATCGCCCTGGGGCTCGCGGCTGCCGTCGGTGGCCTGGTCGGGCACTGGTCGTCGGGCGTGAACTGGGGGCAGCGGCACGTGCTCGCGGCCGCCTCGGCGAGCGTGGTCAGCGCCGCCGCGTTCGCGTACCTGGTGCCGCCGTACTCCCCGGCGAGCCCGGCGGCGGCCCTCGCCGGCGACGTCGCGGTCTCCGTCATCACGCTCGCCCTGCTCGTGGGTGCCTGGTGGCGGCTGCGTGCTTCGCCCGCTGTTCACGTCGCCGCAAGCTGATGCTCCCCAACGGCTGTCAGCCTCCGTCCGGGTACGACCTAACGGAGGAAGTCCTTGACACTCAGAAGAGCATTCACCGCGCTCACCACGGCCGGTGTCGCTGCCGCCAGCCTGACCGGGGATGCCAGCCGTGGTCACCGGCGCGCTGCCGGTGCGGGACGCGGCGGGCGCACCGGTCGGGTACGACGCGGAGGGCATCTTCGCCCGCCCGCAGGGTGGCTTCTGGCTCGCCGTCGAGGGCGCCAAGGGCGTGGAGAACAAGCTGGTCCGGCTCGACGCCGCCGGGGTGACCCGACAAACCGTCGCGTTGCCCGCCGAGGTCGCCGCCGGCCTCGGCAAGCAGGGCCTGGAGGGCGTCACCGCGACCACCGACCGGCAGGGCCGGGAGATCGTCTGGGTGGCCGTGCAGCGGGAGCTGAGCACCGACCCGGCCGGCATCGTCCGGCTCGGCCGGTACGACGTCACGGCGGGCACCTGGAGCTGGTTCGGCTACCAGCTCGACAGCACCAGCGTGCCCGGCGACTGGATGGGCCTCTCCGAGATCACCGTGGTCGGCGACCGGCTCGCGGTCATCGAACGGGACAAGCTGAACGGTCCGGCCGCCACGGTCAAACGCATCTACACCGTGCCGCTGCCCGGCGCGGCGGCGACCGGCCCGCTGACGGTGCTGCCGAAGACGCTCGCCGTCGACGTGTTGCCCGCGCTGCGCGCCACCAACGGATGGACGCAGGAGAAGCTGGAGGGTCTGACCGTGGCCGGCAACGGCGAGGTGTACGCGATCACCGACAACGACGGGGTCAAGGACGCCACCGGCGAGACGGTGCTCCTGCACCTCGGCTCCAGCCGAAAGGTCTTCGGGCACCGCTGATGTCCCAGCCGCCTCGGCCCGGCGTTCACCCGCGTGGACGTCGGGCCGGGCGGCCGTCAGCGCGCCGGCAACTCCGGGCCGCCGTCGAGCAGCGGGGCGAGCAGGTCGCCGTACTCGTCGACCCGGTCCAGGACCTCGGCGGCGGTGAACTGGCGGACGGCTGGCCTGCGGCCGCGGGCGCCGGCCTCGACCTCGTCCCAGGTCAGCGGCGTGGACACCGACGGCACCGCCTGGGCCCGCAGCGAATAGGGCGCCACGGTGGTCTTCGCCGCGTTGTTCTGGCTCCAGTCGATGAAGACCTTGCCGGGGCGCAGGTTCTTCGCCATCTTCGACACGATCAGCTTCGGGTGCGCCTGCTCCAACTCCTGGGCGATCCGCCGGGCGTAGTCGGAGACGAGATCGGACGACTGGGTACCGGCGATCGGGCAGCAGAGCTGCATGCCCTTCTTGCCGGAGGTCTTCGGGTACGAATCGATGCCGTCGTCGGCGAGGCGGTCGCGCATCAGGACGGCCACCGGGCAACACTCGGCGAGCCCGGCCGGCGGGCCCGGGTCCAGGTCGACGACCATCATGTCCGGGTGCTCGCCCACCTTCCACTGCGGTGTGTGCAGCTCCAACGCGGCCAGGTTGGCCAGCCAGACCAGGGTGGGCAGGTCGTCGGCGACCACGTAGTCGATCGACTCCCGGCCCTTCGTCGAGCCGGGGGCGGGCAGATTTTCCACCCGCACCCAGTCCGGGGTCGAGGCCGGCGTGTTCTTCTCGAAGAACGACTTGTCGTCCACCCCGTTCGGGAAGCGGATCCGGGTCACCGGCCGGTCCCGCAGGTGCGGCAGCAGCACCGGGGAGATCCGGGTGTAGTAGTCGATCACCTCACCCTTGGTGAAGCCGGCCGCCGGATAGAGCACCTTGTCCAGGTTGGACAGCTCCAGGGGGCGGCCCTCGACGTCCACCCGCAGCCGTTCAGCCGGCATCGTCGACCTCCTCCGGCGGCTTGTCCGGGCGCAGCCGCAGCACCCGGGGGAAGCGCAGCCGGCCGTCCGGGGTGCGTTGGCCGTACTTCACCTCCACCACCACCCGGGGTGCTACCCAGATGGCGCCCCGGGCATCCTCGCGCGGCACGCCCGGCGCGAACGGTGACACGCCGGAGCGCAACGGTTCCAGCTCGGTGAGGAGCGCCCGTTCGATGGCCGCGCCGATTCCGCCGCCGACCCGACCCCGGTAGATCAGCCGGCCGTCCGGGCCGGGAACCCCGACCAACAGCCCGCCGATCCGGCGCGCGCCCGGCCGCCAGCCGCCGATGACGAAGTCTCCGGTCACCTCCAACTTGACCTTCACCCAGTCCGGCGAGCGCACCCCCGGGCGGTAGACGGCACCGACCCGCTTGGCCATCACCCCCTCCAGGCCGTGTTCGCCGGCCGCCTCGTAGGTGGCCGGGCCGTCCGAGAAGACCGGGGGCACCGCCCACCGGACACCGCCGAGAGCGAGGGCGTCCAGGGCCGCGCGGCGGCGCTCATACGGCCAGCCGGTCAGGTCGTCGCCGTTGAACCGCAGCAGGTCGAAGATCATGTACGTCACCGGCATGACCGCCGCCAGCCGGGCCGCCTTGTTGCGGTCCCGCACGTGCATCCGCTCCGCCAGGGCCGTGAACGACGGCTGCCCACCCTCCCCGAGCAGCACCACCTCGCCGTCGAGCAGCGCGTCGTCGACCTGCTCGTTGAGCGTGGCCAGCTCGGGGTACGCGGCGGTGATCTCCACGCCGGAGCGGGCGTACAGGTGCTGGCCGCCGCCGGAGATGTCGGCGAGCGCGCGGACCCCGTCCCACTTGAACTCGTACGCCCAGCCGGCACCGGCCGGGAGCGGCCCGGTCATCGCGAGCATCGGCTTGAGCGGCGCGCCGGACACGACCCGACTGTAGTAGCAGGCCGAACACCTCGCGTCATGTTCTTTCGGATGCGAGCATGGTCGATACCGGGGAAGGGAGCGCAGGATGCGTGCCATCTGGAAAGGAGCCGTGTCGTTCGGGCTCGTCTCGATCGGGGTGAAGCTCTACTCCGCGACCGAGGAGAAGGACATCCGGTTCCACCAGGTGCACCGTGAGGACGGCGGGCGGATCCGCTACAAGCGCACCTGCTCGGTCTGCGGCGAGGAGGTCACCTACGACGACATCGCCAAGGGCTACGACATCGGCGGCGGTGAGATGGTGATCCTCACCGACGAGGACTTCGCCGATCTGCCGCTGACCAGCTCCCGTGCGATCGACGTGCTGGAGTTCGTGCCGGCCGAGCAGGTCGACCCGATCCTCTACAACAAGGCGTACTTCCTGGAGCCGGAGGGCACCGCAACCAAGCCGTACGTGCTGCTGCGCGACGCGCTGATCGACTCGGAGCGGGTCGCCATCGTCAAGGTGGCGCTGCGCCAACGCGAGCAGCTCGCCACGCTGCGAGTACGCGAGGGCGTGCTGCTGCTCAACACCATGCTCTGGCCGGACGAGATCCGTACCCCCGATTTCGGGTTCCTCGACGAGGACCTCAAGGTGCGCCCACCCGAGCTGGCCATGGCCAGCTCGCTGATCGACTCGATGACCGGCGAGTTCGAGCCGGACGTCTTCACCGACGACTACCGGGCCGCGTTGCAGGAGGTCATCGACGCCAAGGTGGAGGGTCGGGAGGTCGTCCAGCCGGAGGAGGTCGAGGAGGCCCCGGCCGCGGCGGTGGATCTGATGGCCGCACTGAAGGCGTCGGTGGACCGGGCCCGGGCGGCCCGCGGCGAGCAGCCCGCCGGCGGCGGCGGGGGCGGCGAACCGACGCCCATCTCGTCGGCCCGCTCGGCGCAGAAGGCGGCCGAGAAGAAGACGGCCAAGGCACCCGCGAAGAAGACCGCGGCGAAGAAGACGACCGAGAAGAAGACGGCCGCGAAGAAGGCCGAGCCGGCGAAGAAGACGGCCGCGAAGAAGACGGAGCCGGCGAAGAAGACGGCCGCCCGCAAGACCGCACCCCGCAAGAGCGCCTGACCGTACGCGGCACCGACGGTGTCCGCCGGACCGGGTACGCTCCGCCGGCCAGTGGCCACCGGAGGAGCCCCCATGCCGTACACCCCTGACCTGGGCCGGTTGTTGACGCCCGGTGCCCGCTTCACGGATCAGCACGGCGCGTACCTCATCGAGGTCCACCCGGTGGGCGACATCGTGCTGCCGACCGGCCAGGTGGTGGGGTGTGATCCGCTGGTGCGGCCGGAGGCCGAACCGTTCACGGTCACCGTGCCCCCGGGGCGGCATCCCGCCCGGGCCTGGGTGGCCGCGGTGCTCCGGGAGGACGCCGAGGTGGACCGGCGGGTCGCCGCGCTGGAACTGGTCGTCTCCGACGAGCCGACGGTCCGCTGGGAGCCGGCCGTCGTCGGCGACCAGGACGTCGCCGCGCTCGGCGCCGACGACTACTTCGGGTACGGGGTGGACGCCGGCGCGGGCACCCTGGCCGATCCGACGGCGCTCACCGCCCTGGAGGCGTGGGAGTACGACCGGGTGGAAGAGGTGTTCATCCCGGCCGAGACGCCCGCCTCGCCCGTTCCGGGGCTGATCACGGTGGTGCTGGACGAGGCCACCGGCGCGAACGTCGTCACCGTGTCCACCGGGTGGGGCGACGGCTGCTACGGCACCTGGATCGGGCGGACGGCCGACGGCCGGGTCACCTCGTTCGTGACCGACTTCATGGTCGTCCCGGAATAACCGTCGCGGACAGCGTCACTCGGCGATCCGTTGCGTCCGGGGCGGGCACAGCAGGCCGCCGGGCGGGTACCGTGTGCGTCGGCTTTCCCCCCGGCACCGCGTGCCGGCCACACCTTCGCAGCAGGGAGTCGACGACGTGAGCGAGCGCACGCAGCAGAACCGGTCGGAGGGCCAGAGCCCGGCGACGAAGGCGGGGCGGCGGCTGGCCGCCCAGCTGGCGGCGCAGAAGGCCGCCGAGGCGAAGCGACGCCGCAACGCGTGGATCGGCGGTGCCGCCGGCGTTGCCGTGATGGCGCTGCTGATCACGGTCTTCGTGATCGTCGACAAGAACCGGGACGACAAGCCCGCGACCCAGGCCGGCGCGACCCCGTCCGCCTCCGCCCCGGCCCCGGACGCCCCGACCGCGCCCCCCGCGCCGCAGCTGCCCGAGGGGGCCGACCCGGCGCTGGGCAGCAAGCCGGCGGTGAAGGCGGGCACGGGTGAGCTGAAGAAGCTCACCGTCACCCCGGTGATCAAGGGGACCGGCCCGGCGGTGAAGAAGGGTCAGACCATCACCACCAACTACGTCGGCGTCTTCTACAAGGACGGCAAGGAGTTCGACTCCTCCTGGAACGCCGGGCAGCCGGCCTCCTTCCCGATCGGCGTGGGTCAGGTCATCCCCGGCTGGGACCAGGGCCTGGTCGGCGTGACCGTGGGCAGCCGGGTGCAGCTCGACATTCCGGGCGAGCTGGCGTACGGCAAGGACGCCGCCGCTAGCGGTTATCCCGAAGGCCCGCTGCGCTTCGTGGTGGACGTGCTCGCCGCCCAGTGACCTGCCCGGATCGTCCTGGTTGTCGCCGGGACGCGATGGAGTTGTTCACATGAGGCTTCCGGCCCGTCACCCTCCGGCAGTAGGTTCGGCGTCACCCCGGGCGGCCCCCCGTCCGGGGTGACCATGCGGACGCAGGACCCGGAGGTGCACGTGACGGCGCTGGACGAGCCCGGGCGGACCGCTCGGTTGATGTGGACGCACTTCGAGCCGGTGCACGCGGTCACCTACTTCCACCCCCGGGCTCGGGCCGCGTACGAGGCGGTCGGGCTGCGCGGCTACTGGCGGGGCTACTTCGCCGGTCGGGCCGCACCGCTGGGCGCGACCGAGGCGGCCCCGGTGATCGCCACCTTCTTCACCTTCGCGCCGCCGATGGTGACCCGGGCGCTGCCGGCGGTCTGGCGGCTGGCCACTCCGCAGGAGGCGCTGCGCGCCCGGCTGACCGGTGCGGTGCAGGCCCTCGCCGAGCTGACCTACGAGCTGCCGGAGACGCACCTGGCGGAGGCCGCCGACCTGCTGGAGAAGGCCGCCGGGGCGGCGCGGACGGCTGGCCGGGTGCTCGGCGCGGTCAACGCGGCGCTGCCGACCGGGGAGTACCCCCTCGCCCGGATGTGGCAGGCCGCCACCACGCTGCGCGAGCACCGGGGCGACGGGCACGTGGCGGCGCTGGTCGCCGCCGACCTGGACCCGGTGGAGACGCTGACGTGGCGGGTCGCGTTGGACGGCACGGCGCCGGAGTATCTGCTCGGCCGGGGCTGGTCGGAGGAGCAGTGGCACGCCGCCCGCGAGCGGCTGGCGCAGCGGGGCTGGTTGACACCGGACGGAGCGGCCACCGACCACGGGCGGGTCGCCTTCCAGGCGGTCGAGGACGCCACCGACCAGGCCGCCGCGCACCCGTGGCAGGCCCTCGGCCCGGCCGGCACCGATCGGCTCCGGGAGCTGCTGGAGCCGATCGCCCGGACCTGCCACACGCTGATCCCGGCGGGCAGCCCGATCGGGCTGCCCGCGCTGCCCGGCTGACCAGACGCCTCCGGTTCGGGCAGGATGGGGCCCGTGGTGGATGCGGTGGTCTTCGACCTGGACGGCGTGATCGTGGATTCCGAACCGGTGTGGGAGGAGGTCCGGCGGGCGTACGTGGCGGCGCACGGCGGCACCTGGCAGCCCGACACGCAGCGCCGGTTGATGGGCATGAGCACCGGCGAGTGGGCGCACTATCTAAGCGGTGAGCTGGGCGTGGACCGCACCGCCGGGCAGGTCGCCGACGAGGTGGTCGAGGAGATGACCCGGCGCTACCGCGACCACGTACCCCTGATCGACGGTGCCGACGACGTGGTGCGCCGGCTGGCCGCGCGGTGGCCGCTGGGGTTGGCCAGCTCGTCGCCGACCCGGCTGATCGCGGCGGCGCTGACCGCCACCGGCCTGACCGACGCGTTCGTGACGACCCTGTCCACCGAGCAGACCGAGCGCGGCAAGCCGGCGCCCGACGTCTACCTGGACGTCGCGCGGCGCCTCGGCGTCGACCCGGCCCGCTGCGTGGCCGTGGAGGACTCGTCGAACGGGGTCCGGTCCGCCTCGGCGGCGGGGATGCGGGTGGTCGCGGTGCCGCACGGGTCGTACCCCCTCGACCCGGACGCCGCGGGCCTGGCCGTGGTGTCGCTGAGCGCGATCGGTGAGCTGACCCCGCAGCTGGTGGACGACCTGGGTTGACGCGCGCTGAGCCGGGTACCGCAGCCGCGGTGCCCGGCCGGACGCCCTGCGTGTGAGGAGATCACGGATGAAAGCCGTCGTGTACGAACGCACCGGCGACCCTTCGGTGCTGGAGCTGGTCGACCGGCCGGTGCCGGAGCCCGGAGCGGGCGAGGTGTTGATCCGGATGGCGGTCTCCGGGGTGAACCCGACCGACTGGAAGTCGCGCCGGGCCTTCGCACCGGACGGCTGGCAGATCCCCGGGCAGGACGGCGCGGGTGTGATCGAGGCGGTCGGCGAGGGGGTCGACCGTGAGCTGATCGGCGAGCGGGTCTGGATCTGGGAGGCGGCCTGGCAGCGGCCGTGGGGCACCAGCGCGGAGTACACGCTGGTGCCGGTCCGGCAGGCGGTGCCGCTGGGCGACGCGTCGTTCGAGGTGGGGGCCAGCCTGGGCATTCCGTTCCTCACCGCGCACCGCTGCCTGACGGCTGGTGAGTTCATGCCGGACGCGCTGCGCGCCGGTGCGCTGACCGATCACACCGTGCTGGTGCAGGGTGGGGCGGGTGCGGTCGGCAACGCGGCGATCCAGCTCGCCCGCTGGGCCGACGCCACGGTGATCGCCACGGTGAGCAGTGCGGAGAAGGCGCAGCTCGCGGCGGCGGCCGGCGCCTCCTACGTGATCAACTACCGGGAGGAGGACGTGGTCGAGGAGGTCCACAAGATCGCGCCCGACGGGGTCCACACGATCGTGGAGGTCTCTCCGGCGCGGAACGCGGCGGCGGACGCGCAGGTGCTCCGTAACGGCGGCGCGGTCTGCGTGTACGCCGACGACGGCGGGACCGACGTGACGATCCCGATCCGCCCGCTGTACGTGGTGAACGCCCGCTGGCAGTTCGTGCTCGTCTACACGGAACCGAAGGCGGCGAAGGCGCAGGGCGTGATCGACGTCGCGGCCGCCGCCAACCAGGGTTGGGTGCGTGTCGGGGCGGACGCCGGTCTGCCGCTGCACCGCTACCCGCTGGCCGAAACGGCCGCCGCGCACCAGGCGGTGGAGGACTCGGCGGTGGGCAAGGTGCTGATCAGCACCAGCGACGCCTGATCGGGTCGCTCAGCACCCGATTTCCCCGCCATCAGGCCCGATTTCCCCGTCATCAGGACAGAGGCGAACAAGTTTCGCAACAATGACTGTGCGGGTCGCCCCGCGTGAAGCGGGCGGCCCCGGCGCGGTGCGAACGCCGGGGCCGCCCCCTGGGGGGAGGAACGTCAGGAGTAATCCCTCACCCAACAGGCGACGGTGCCCGGAAAGACGTTACGGGGCTGTCAGCTCCCGGACAGTCAGCTCGCCCTCGGCGTACCGCGAACGGACGACCTTCTTGTCGAACTTGCCGACGCTGGTCTTCGGCACCGCGTCGATGAACGCCCACCGCTCGGGCAACTGCCAGCGGGCCACCGAACCGGCCAGGAAGTCACGCAACTCCTCGGCGGTCACCGAGGCACCCTCCCGGACCACCACGGTCGCCAGGGGCCGCTCGTCCCACCGCTCGTCCGGCACACCCACCACGCACGCCTCCAATACCGCCGGGTGGCCCATCAGCGCGTTCTCCAACTCCACCGACGAGATCCACTCACCGCCGGACTTGATGACGTCCTTGGCGCGGTCGGTCAGCGTGATGTACCCGTCCGGGGAGAGGGTGCCCACATCCCCCGTACGCAGCCAACCGTCGCGGAACCTCTCCTCGTCTCCGACGTCGTCACCGACGTACCGCGCGGTCACCCACGGCCCACGGACCTCCAGCTCGCCCACGGCCGTGCCGTCGGCGGGCAACGGCCCACCCAGCGGGCCGACGATCCGCGCCTGCACGCCCGCCGGCACGCGGCCCTGCGTGTAGCGGTAGCGCCACGCCTCTTCGCCACTCACGCCGGCCGGCGGGCGGGACACCGACCCCAACGGCGACATCTCGGTCATCCCCCAGGCGTGGACGACATCGATCCCGTGCCGCTCGTCGAACGCGTGCATCAGCGCCGGCGGACAGGCCGACCCACCCACGATCACCTCGGTGAGCGACGAGGTGTCCACCTCGTGGCCGTCCAGGTAGGCCAGCAGGTCGGTCCAGATCGTCGGCACCGCGCCGGCCAGGGTGGGTCGCTCGGCGGCGATCATCTCGGCGATCGGCGCGGCCTGGAGGAAACGGTCCGGCATGATCAGCGACGCGCCGGAGAGGAACGCCGCGTACGGCAGGCCCCACGACATGGCGTGGAACATCGGCACGATCGCCAACTCCCGGTCGGTCGGCTCGAGGCCGAAGCCCTCCGGCATGCAGACCTGCAACGAGTGCAGGTAGATCGACCGGTGCGAGTACGCCA
Organism: Micromonospora sp. WMMD710; assembly: GCF_029626045.1. NCBI lineage: Bacteria > Bacillati > Actinomycetota > Actinomycetes > Micromonosporales > Micromonosporaceae > Micromonospora > Micromonospora sp. WMMD710. The sequence continues at coordinate 4,910,540 of NZ_JARUBD010000001.1, forward strand.
CACCCTTCGGGTGGCCGGTGGTGCCGGAGGTGTAGCAGAGCGCCGCCGCGTCGTGCTCGTCCACCGCGGGCCAGTCGTACACGTCGGGACGGTCGGCGAGCAGCGCGTCCCAGTGGTGCACGGTGATCCGGTCGCCGGCCGGCGCCACCAGCGGCGCCGGATCGCCACCGCCGACGACCACCACGTGCCGCACCGTGGTCAGCTCGCCGATCACCCGGGCCAGCAGCGGGATGAGGGTGCTGTCAACCAGCACCACCCGGTCCTCGGCGTGGTTGGCGATGTAGACGACCTGGTCGGGGAAGAGCCGGATGTTGAGCGTGTGCAGCACCGCGCCCATGCTCGGCACCGCGAAGTAGGCGACCAGGTGCTCGTTGTTGTTCCACATGAAGGTGGCGACCCGCTCGTCGCCGGTCACCCCGCACTCGTCCCGCAGTGCGTGTGCCAGCCGGGCGGCGGCCCGGCCCACCTCGGCGTACGTCATGCGCCGGGGTTCCGCGCCGGTCCAGGTGACCACCTCGGCCGTGCCGTGCACGGTGGCGCCATGGTCGAGGATCCGGGAGACCTGCAGAGGGGCGTCCATCATCGTGCTACGCATGGGTAACAAGCTAGTGTCGCCGGTCACACGTTGGGAACCCCCGTAAATTGTCGCAGGTGAGCATCTCCTGGGCCGACTCGTACGTGGGGCAGTTACGCGCGCTCGCCGGCGACCGAACGCTGATGTTCGTCGGTGCCCGCGCCGTGGTCAGCGACAACGCCGGCCGCATCCTGCTGATCCAACGCTCCGACAACGGCCAGTGGGCCATGCCCGCCGGGGCGATGGAACTGGGCGAGTCGATCGCCGACTGCGCGGTGCGCGAGGTCCGCGAGGAGACCGGGCTGCGGGCACTGCGGGTCTGCGCGTTCGCCCTCTACACCGGGCCGGACCGGACCAGCACCAACATGTACGGGCACACCTACCAGGTCTTCACCACGGCGTTCAAGGTGGAGGAGTGGGACGGGCAACTGACCCGGACCACCGACGAGACTACCGACGCGGGCTTCTTTCCCCGCGACCGGTTCCCCAGCCCGCTCTCCGCCTCGGTTCTCGAAACCCTGGCCGACCTGGACGTCTTCGAGCAGACCAACCGTCTGATCCTGAAGTAGGCCCGGCTCCGGAGGGCCGGGCCGGCCGGCAGGCCGAGGTAGATGTCCAGCGGCTCGGCCGAGCCGCCCGCCGGCACCGGACCGGAGATGTTCTCACGCAGACCAACGTGGAGTAGTCACACTGCCAGGACGGCTCCAATTTCACCGTGGTGGTACGGCGCGCCGGCCTGCCTGCGCATCGATCCGCACGACGGGCGCGTCAGAATCGCCGTCAGCCGGTCGGTCTGCTCAGGCAGCCGTGGGGCCGAACTGTTCGGTGAAGCGCCCGGTGAACAGGTCGACACCCTTGTACTCGGAAACCGTCGCGGCGGGAATGACGGCCGGGCCGTCCGGCGTGGGCATCTGGCCGACACCGCGACGCGACCCGAGTGGAATCAGGATCATGGGGTCGGGCATCGGTCGGTAGGTGGCCGCGACCTGCTCGCCACGCAGGTGCGCGGTGATGTTCTGCGCCACGACCTCGGCGTGTCGCAACGCGTACGCCGCCATCTTGTCCTCGGCGACATCGGTGAGGTCGCCGATCGCGTAGACGTGGCCGAGGATGCCGTCGGGCCCGTGGACGTTGAGGGTCTCGGTGACGGACACCTGCCCCTGCGGCGTGAGCGTGGTGAGCCGGCCGTCGGTGAGGTAGTCGCTGTTGACACGCAGGCCGAAGGCACGGAACCAGATGTCGGCAGTGATCTCCTCACCCCCGGTGGTGGTGGCCGTGAAGGTCCCGGCCCGACTGGCCTCGGTCGTCGGCGGTGCGGTCAGGCCGGTGCCCAGCCGCACCTGGATGCCCAGCTCATCGAGCTGCCGGTGCAGGTCGTCGCGCATCTCCGACTCGAAGTCGGGCAGCAGCCGCTCGGCCGGATCGACGATGGTGACGTGCTTGTCCGGCCAGACGTCCTTGATCTCACCGGCCAGCTCCAACCCGACCGGCCCGGCACCGAGGATCAGCACCCGCTCGGCGCTGGCCAGCTCCTTGTGGGTCTGGCGCAGGTCGTCGAGTGCCTCGTCGACGGAGTCGGCGTTGAGTCTGGCCGGGTAGGCGTAACTGGAACCGGTCGCGAGGACCAGATAGTCCGCCGCGACGCGTCGGCCCGAGGCCAGCGTGACGCCGTCGGGATCCACCGAGACCGCTCGGTCGCGGATCACCGTCCCCCGCGTGAGCAGCGTGTCGAAGGGAAAGAACATGTTGCCGGCCCAGTCGGGCCGGGTCAGCGCCCGCAGCGATCCCGCCACGTTGACGAACGCGTCCCGAGGGTCGATGAGGACGACGTCGGCCTCCTCCTGGAGCGCCTTGGCGACCGCCGCGCCCCCGTAACCGCCGCCGACGACGACAACCGTACGACTCATGATTTCAACTCCTGCCGACCATCGATGTGCGCTCGACCGCTGTCGAGCGCCGTCCCCAACCGTCGTCAGCTCGACGGCACCCAGGGAGGCCGCTGTGAGGCTGGTAGTGGCAGGGACACCATCGAAATGGCCGGCGTTGTTACGTTCGGATGGTGAGCGACAACGAACTCGGACTGTTCCTGCGCGTCCGCCGAGAAGCGGTGACTCCGGCCGAGGTGGGGCTGCCCTCCGGGTCGCGCCGGCGCACCACCGGGCTACGCCGCTCCGAGGTGGCGGCCCTCGCCGACGTGAGCGTGGAGTACGTCACGAGACTCGAACAGGGCCGTGACCGTCGACCGTCTCCGCAGGTGCTCGCCGCCCTCGCCACCGCACTCCGGTTGACCCGCACCGAACGCGTTCACCTGTACCGCCTCAGCAAGGGGGCCGATCCCGGCTTCAACTGCCGGGGCGACACCACGCCGGAGCGCACGGTACGTCCGACCGTGCAGGCCCTGCTCGACCGTCTCGAACCGACACCGGCGGTGCTGCTCAACCAGCTGAGCGACATCCTCGCCCACACCGCCGGCTTCGTCCGGCTGGTCGGACCGATCGGGTTGCTGGACGCGACACAGCCCAACCTCGCCCGGTTCGTCCTCAGCGACTCCCGGGCACGGGGCGCGTACCCCGACTGGGACCACGTCGCCGACGAGCAGGTCGCCACCCTCAAGCAGGGGCCGTTTCGGGCATATCCGCCGATGGCCGCCCTGGTCGACGAGTTGACCGTCACCGCGGGCGACGCGTTCACCCGTCGCGTCGACACGGTCCCCAGCCTGCCGAAGGCCAGCGGCATCGTCCGGCTGGCCCATCCCGAGGCGGGCATGCTCCGGCTGGCGTACGAGATCCTCGAACTCCCCGACGACGACCAGCGGCTGATCGTCCACCTGCCCGCCGACGCGGCGACCTCCGCCGCGCTGGACCGCCTCACCAGCCAGCACTCGCAGCCCCTGCGCCTCGTGGCCGGATGACGCCGGCCGCCTCGGAACTGGTCCGGGGCGGCCGACGTCGACGCGGTCAGATCATCGTCTGGGACTTGGACTCCATGTCCGCGGCGGCCTCTTCCTTGGACTCGCGGTTCAACGGCTTACCGCCCGGCGCGGCGGCCTTACCGCCGAGTGGGTCGGCACCGCCGGTGGCGCCCTCCGGCCCCGCGCCCCGCAGCGTGCTGTTGGGCATCGTCACCGTGACCAACACCGCCACGATGGCGATCAGGCCGGCGGTCAGGAAGACCAGGTGCAGCGATTCGACGAACGACGCCTGGATGGCGGCCCGGACGGCACCGGGCAGCGCCATGATGGTCGCCGGGTCGTTGACGGAGATGTTCGTGCCGCCGCCGGCGGCGACCGCTGCCCGCTGCTCCGGGGGCAGCTGGGCGATCGCTCCGGGCAGCCGGTCGGCCAACTGCGAGTTGAGCCGCGACGACAGCAGCGTACCGAGGATCGCCACCCCGAACGAACCCCCCAGCGACCGGAAGAAGGTCGCCGAGGACGTGCCGGCGCCCAGGTCCCGCACGGATACCGCGTTCTGCACCGCGAGGACCAGCGACTGCATGCACAGACCCAGGCCGACGCCGATCACCACCATGAAGCCGAACGCCACCCAGAGCGACGTGCCCACCTGCAGTCGGGTGAACAGCAGCATGCCCACCACCAGGGTCGCCGACCCGACCACCGGGAACCACTTGTACCGCCCGATCCGGCTCATCGCCCGCCCGGTCAGGATCGAGGTGACGATGATGCCGGCCATCATCGGCAGCATCAGCAGACCGCTCCGGGTCGGCGAGGCGCCCTTCACGATCTGCAGGTACAGCGGGATGAAGATGATCGACCCGAACATCACCAGACCGAGCACGAAGCCGGCCGAGTTGGCGAGCGCGAACGTGGCGCTGCGGAACAGCCGCAGCGGCAGGATCGGTTCGGCGACCCGGGCCTCCTGGAGCACGAACAGGACGGCCAGCACGGCACCCGCCACCAAGAGGCCGATGATCACCCCGGAGCCCCACGGGTACTCGTTGCCGCCCCAGCTCAACGCGAGCAGCAGACAGCTCACCCCGGCCACCAGCAGTCCCGCGCCGAGCCAGTCGATCGCGTGGTCACGGCGCTCGAACGGGATCAAGCGCATCACGTGGTAACAGACCACGATGGCGAGGATCGCCAGCGGCACGTTGATGTAGAAGATCCACCGCCAGTCGGTCTCCGCGAAGTAACCACCGACCAGCGGACCGGCCACCGACGAGATCCCGAAAACGGCACCGAACAGCCCTTGGTAGCGGCCACGCTCCCGAGGTGACACGACATCCGAGATGATCGTGAACGCCAACGTCAGCAGACCACCGGCACCGAGGCCCTGGATGCCCCGCGTGACGATCAGCTGGGTCATGTTCTGCGACAACCCCGCCAACAGCGACCCGACCAGGAACGTGCCGATCGAGAACAGGAACACCGGGCGGCGCCCGTACAGGTCGGCCATCTTGCCGTACAGCGGCGTCGACGCCGTCGAGGCGAGCAGGTACGCGGTGACCACCCACGAGTAGTGGTTGATCCCGCCCAGCTCGCCGACGATGGTGGGCAGGGCCGTACCGACGATGGTCTGGTCGAGTGCGGCCAACAGCATGCCGGTCATCAGGCCGAACATGAGCAGCCGGATCTGCTGGCGATTCAGCACCGGCGCTGCGGAGGCTTCGGTGGTCATGTGCCCATCTATCCCGCGAGCCCCGAAACATGCGCCGAACCGAAAAAAACCTCCCACCGCCCACGCAGGGTTGATCAAGAGGTTTGCGTCATCCCGCACGGCGTGTCATGACGCAAACCTCTTGATCACCGGGGTGGGTTAGGAGGTTGCGAAGGATTTCGTGATCTGGGCGCAGAAGGCGGGGAGGTCGTCGGGGTTGCGGCTGCTGATCAGGTTGCCGTCGGTCACGCACTCCTCGTCCACCCAGGTGGCGCCGGCGTTGGTCAGGTCGGTACGCAGGGTGGGCCAGGAGGCGATCCGCCGGCCCCGCACCACGTCGGCCTCGATCAGCGTCCACGGGCCGTGACAGATCACCCCGACCGGCTTGCCCGCCTCGAAGAACGCCTGCACGAACCGCACCGCGTCCGGATCACCCCGCAGGAAGTCCGGGTTCGCCACCCCGCCGGGCAGCACCAGCGCGTCGTAGCCGCCCGCGTCCGCCTTGTCCGCGGTGACGTCCACGTCGTACGTCCTGGACTTGTCCAGGTGGTTGAAGGACTGGATGGAGCCGGGCTTGAGCGAGACCAGCTCGACCGTCGCGCCGGCGTCCTCGACCGCCTCGCGCGGCTGGACGTACTCGACCTCCTCGACGCCGTCGGCGGCCAGGAAGGCGATCCGCTTGCCCTGCAGTGTCGGTGCCATGTCGGTACATCTCCTTTCCGGGGGTACCAGAGTTCCCTTCCCGACCTCGAACGCCCGAAACAGCCCAGCGGGGGCTTCCGGGCCGAGCAGCGGGCAGGTTTGTCCCGAGGGCCGCTGGGGACCCGGGGAGGCATGGCAGGAGCAGCAGCGGAACAGCGCCGGCTCGCGACCGTCGTGGAGAGCTGGCTCGGACGCCCAGTCCTGATCGTCGGCGACGCCATGTTGGACGAGTGGCGGTTCGCCGACTCAGACCGGTTGTGCCGGGAGGCGCCCGCCCCGGTCCTCACCCTGCGCCGGCGGATCTCCGCCGCCGGTGGGGCCGCGAACACCGCGGTCAACGTCGCCGCCCTCGGCGGTCGGGCGGTGCTGGTGGCACCGGTCGGTGCCGACGTGGCCGGCGACGAACTGCACGACTGTCTGGACCGGGCCGGCGTCTGGGACCGTACGGTCAACCAGCCGGGCCGGCCCACGCCGGTGAAGCGGCGGATGCTGGCGGGTAACCAGATCCTGCTCCGGGAGGACTCCGGCGACGCGGACGACGCGCTCGACCCGGACGGCGTGGCCCGGCTGCTCACCGCGCTGGACTGCGCCACCGAGGAGCTGCGCGCCGCCGCCGGTGGGCAGGCGCCGACCCTGGTGGTCTGCGACTACGGTCTCGGCGCGCTGCCCGCGCCGGTGCGCGCCTGGCTGGTCGAGCAGCGGGAGCGGTACGCCACGGTCGCGCTGGACGCCCACGACCTGGCCGACTGGCGGGGCCTCGCGCCCACCGTGGTCACCCCCAGCTTCGCCGAGGCGACCCGGCTGCTGGCCCGCGCCGGCGGTGCGACCCGGCCGACGGCCGACACCGGCCTGCACCTGGAACACCCCGACATCGACCCGGCCGACGGTCCGTCCGAACTGAGTGTCGGCGCCGCCCCGGGCGGGGCCCGCGCCGACGATCGCCCCGGGCCGGTCGGTGAACCCACGCCCGGCGAGGGCCGGGTGGCCCTCACCGGCGACGGGCTCAGCGTCACCGGCACCGGCGTCACCGTGAACACCGAGGCCGGTGCGGGTGTCGACCGGGCCGTCCTGGCCGAGTCACGCCTGGCCGAGCTGCGCGCGCACACCGGGGCGGACGTGGTCGCGGTGACCCTGGACACCGAGGGTGCGGTGGTCGGCGGCGCCGACGGGGAGCCGCGGCGCAGCCACAGCACCCCGGTCCCGGCGAGCCACGCCGTGGGCGCCGGCGACGCCTACCTGGCGGCGATGACGCTGGCCCTGGCCGCCGACGCCCCGCTGCCCACCGCCGCCCAGCTCGCCCAACTGGCGGCCACCAGCACGGTGTCCGACACCGGCACCTGCGTGTGCCGGCGCGAGGATCTGCTGACCGCGCTCGACCTGCCGGCGGAGACGATCGGGCACCCGTCGCTGGTCGGCACCGACGAGTTGGAGGCGCTCGTCGCCGAGCACCGCGACGCGGGGCGTTCGGTGGTGTTCACCAACGGCTGTTTCGACGTGCTGCACCGGGGTCACGTCCGCTACCTGGAACAGGCCCGCGCCCTGGGCGACCTGCTTATCGTCGCGGTCAACTCGGACGGCAGCGTACGTCGCCTCAAGGGCCCGGACCGGCCGGTCAACCCGGTCGAGGACCGCGGTGCCCTGCTCGCCGCGCTGTCCTGTGTGGACCACGTGGTGGTCTTCGAGGAGGACTCACCCGCCGCGCTGATCGAGGCCGTCCGCCCCGACGTGTACGTCAAGGGCGGCGACTATCCACCTGAGCTGGTGCCGGAGGCGCCGCTGGTGCGCCGGCTGGGCGGCCAGGTGCGCACCCTGGGGTACGTGCCGGACCGGTCCACGTCGGCGATCATCGACCGGATCCGGTCCCACACCCAGGACCGGGAGACCGAGCCGACCCGGGAGAACGACCCGGCCCGGGAGACCGACCCGTCGCTGAGCACCCGCACCCGGGCGTCGTGAACCGCCCCCTCGACCTCGACACGCCGGCGGGCTTCCGTACCGAACGGCTGGTCGACGTGCTGATCCCGACCCGTAACCGGCCGGCCGAACTGGCGGTCACCCTCGCCGGGCTCGCCGCCCAGGAGGGGGTGCCCGGTTTCGGGGTGGTGGTCAGCGACCAGTCCGACGCCGAGCCGGCGTACGCGCACCCGGCCGCGGCGACCATGGCCCGGGCGTTGCGCCACCGGGGTCACCCGGTGCTGCTGACCCGCCGGCTGCCCCGGCGCGGGTTGGCCGAACACCGGGCGTACCTGCTCGCCGCCTCGGCCGCCCGGTACGTGCTCAGCCTCGACGACGACGTCTGGCTGGAGCCGGGGGCGCTGCACCGGCTGGTCACCGCGATCGAGGAGCTGGGCTGCGGGTTCGTCGGCAACGGCGTGCACGGCCTCTCGTACGTCGACGACGTACGGCCGGAGACACACGGGCACTACGAGGAGTGGGACGGCCCGCCCACCCCGGAGCGGATCCGGCCGGGGACACCGGAGTGGAACCGGGCCCGGATCCACTCGGCGGCCAACCTGCTGCACGTCACCGCACAGGCGGCGCTGCCGCCCGATGCCTGGCGCGCGTACAAGGTCTCCTGGATCGGTGGGTGTGTGCTCTACGACCGGGCGAAGCTCGTCGACTCCGGCGGTTTCGACTTCTGGCGGCGGGTGCAGGAGAACCACCAGGGCGAGGACGTCGCCGCCCAGCTCGCCGTGCTGGCCCGGCACGGCGGGGCGGGCATCCTGCCCAGCGGCGCGTACCACCTGGAGTCCCCCACCACGGTCACCGCCCGGGACGTGGAGGCGTGGGAGGTCGTCCTCGCCGACGAGGACACCCCGCAGCCGGCCTGACCTACGGGTTGAGCAGTTCGCGGGCGGCTTCCAGGACTTCGACCACCGGCACGTCGGTGACGAACGAGTCGCGGTGCGGGCACTCGCCGTCGCCGGGCCGGTGCGGATAGATGCCCGGCGTGCAGTCCACCCCGCAGACCGGGCAGTGCACCATCCACGAGCTGATCGGCCGGTGCCGGCCACGCAACGGATTCGCCGTAGTGATCAGGTTGCCGACCCAGAAGATGCCTACCGTGGGCGTACCCACGGCGGCGGCCAGGTGCACCGGGCCGGTGTCGTTGGAGACGACCAGCGCGCAGTCGGCGTAGCAGCCGACCAGCCCGCCGAGGCTGAGCGTGGCCACCTGCGGCCGGACCGGCACCCCCGCCGCAGCGACGACCCGGTCCACCACCTCCTGCTCGGCGGGCGTACCGGTCACCAGCACCTCGTACCCGTCGCCGTGCAGCGCACGGGCCACCTCGGCGAAACGCTCGGCCGGCCAGCGGCGGCGGGTGTCGGTGGCACCCGGATGCAGCGCCACCCGGGGCCGGTCGGCCGGCCCGAGCACCCGGGCCGCCTCGGCCCGGTCGGCGTCGGTGACCGCCAACGCCGGCACGATGGTGGTCGCCGGTGCGCCCACCAGGCCCACCACCTCCAGGTAGCGGATCACCTCATGCTGGTAGTAGACGTAGCGCAGACACCGGTCCAAAGGGGGCGCGTCGTCGGCGCACAGGCCGACGGTCACCCGTGCGCCGAGCCGGCTCACCAGCGGATTCGAGTTGGCGCCACCGCCGTGGATCTGCACCGCCACGTCGAAACCCTCGCCGGTGGCAGCCGCCAGGAAGTCGTCCATCGACGACTCGGGCTCACCCGATTCGGGCGTACGGATGCCGGGCGCGGGTGGCACCACCAGCACCCGGTCCACCGGGCCGGGCCGGTCGCGCCAGAGCTTCACGTGCCACGGCGCACCGAGCAACACGATCTCCGCCGAGGGGTACGCGGCACGTAGCGCGTCGAGCGCCGGCAGCGCGAAGATGAAATCGCCGAGCGCGTTCGCGCGCAGCACGGCGATCCGCCGCACGTCGGGGACGTACCCGGCCGTCGGGCCGAGCAGGGGCGGGGTGACCACGCGGCCCGCTACGGCCGGTCGATCTCGCCGACGGTGTCCGGGCGGTGCAGCTCCCGGTCCGCCGCGGGATCGGCCGGCATCGGCGTACCCCCGAAAGAGCCGCCAGAACGCGGCCCGGTGCGGCCGACGGTGATGGTGCGGGGCGTGGGCCGCGTCGCCCGGGGCACCCGGACGCGGAGCAGGCCGTGGTCCATCACCGCGTCGATGCCCTCCGGATCGACCCGGGACGGCAGGTCGATCCGGTATTCGAAGCCGCGGGTCTCGAAGCCGCCCGGGATGCCCTGGTCGGCGTTGACCTCGGCCTCGGAGCGGGCCCGCACGCACAGCTCCCGGTCGTCCAGCTCGACCGCCACCTCCTCCGGTGCCACACCGGGCAGCCGGACGACGACCTCCCAGCCGTCGGAGGTCTCGCTCAGCTCGACGTCGGACCCACCGGCCCGGCCACCGACCAGGCGACTCAGCTCGGCGCGCAACGACTGCAACTCGCCCATCGGATCCCAGCCCTGCTGGCGGCCCCGCCAGCCCCGGCCGAAACCGCCGCTCTGCTGCTCGCTCATCACACCTCTCCGATCCGCCGGGTGGCCGTGGTCGGCCGCAGCGAGCTGGGCGCGTCCAGGCCGGCATCGCGGTCGACGCCCACACCGAGCCGGTCGACCAGCTCGCCGCCGAGCCAGGCGCTGATGCCGAGGATCGCCACCGCGACCAACTCGATGGCGATCAGCGCGCCGCCGGCGGCCCGGGAGTCCGCGTTGAGCCGGACCGCCCAGACGGCGGCGAAGAGCAGGATCACCGCGACGTTGGCGGCCGAGTGCAGCAGACCGACCCGCTTGGCGCGGGTGCCGGTCGGTATCGCCAGCAGGTCGAACGAGCCGGCCACCGCGGCGAGCAGGCCGCCGATCAGACCGACGGTGATGTTCCAGTACGCGACCTCGGCGAGGAAGTCGGGACCGCCGACCGTGTCGACCAGGTCGAACAGCACCGCGGTGACCAGCAGCGCGACCGGGAACATGACCAGCATCGGATGGACTGGGTGACCCAGCACCTTGAGTCGGCTCTCCATCTCCCGGCCTCCACTGGTCGGCTTACTGGCTGACTGGCTCCTGCGGACGGTTCGTGCGGCGGGCGTGTCGGGTGAGGCCGTACCCCCGGCAACCAGGCACAAACCTCGCCCTGGTCACGGCGGCCTAGGCTGAGAACCGGTGGTGCCCGCCACCAGGTCAACGGCTGAGGGAGGATCAACGTGACGGTGGAGATCACCTCGCATGAGGAGCTGCGCGAACTGCTCGGGGTGCCGGGCGCGCGGGCCGCCAACAAGGATCGCCCCCGCCTGCACGAGCGGGACCGGCAGTGGCTGGCCGCCGCGCCGTTCTGCCTGGTGGCCACGGCCGGCGCCGACGGCAGTTGCGACGTCTCCCCCAAGGGCGACCCGGCCGGCTTCGCGCTGGTGCTGGACGACACGACCATCGCGCTGCCGGAGCGGCCCGGCAACAAGCGGGCCGACGGCTACCGCAACATCCTCGACAACCCGCACGTCGGGCTGCTCTTCCTGATCCCGGGCCGGACCGACACGCTGCGGATCAACGGGCGGGCCCGGCTCGTACGCGACGCGCCCTGGTTCGACGACATGGTGGTCAAGGGGCACCGGCCGGTGCTCGCCGTCGTGGTGGAGATCGAGCAGATCTTCTACCACTGCGCGAAGGCGTTCCTCCGTTCCGCGCTGTGGCAGCCGGAGACCTGGCAGCCCGACGCGCTGCCGACCCGCGCCCGCCTGATCAAGGAGGTCGAGGCGCCGGTGGAGAGCCTGGAGGATCTGGAGCGGCACTACGGCCCGGAGTACGCGAAGAACATCTACGCCTGAGGGGCCGCGGGACACCATCCACTTGGGGTGATCTAGCTTTTCGGCGTGGACGTTGACGACTGGCTGGCCGACAACCGCACCTCGTACGACAAGGTCGCGGTCAGTTACGCCCAGTTGGTGACCGACCTGCTGGCGCAGGCACCGTACGAACGGGCGGCGCTGGCGTTGTTCGCCGATCTCGTCCGCGCCGGGGGCGGCGGTCCGGTCGTGGACGTGGGCTGCGGGCCGGGCCGCATCACCGCCCACCTGCACGAGCTGGGCCTCAATGCCTTCGGGATCGATCTCTCCCCCGGCATGGTCGCGGTGGCGCGGCGCGACCACCCCGGCCTGAGGTTCGAGGTGGGCTCGATGACCGACCTCGACCTGGCCGACGGCTCGGTCGCCGGCCTGATCGCCTGGTACTCGCTCATCCACGTCCCCGACGATCGGCTCCGCGCGGTCCTCGCCCAGTTCCGGCGGGTGGTGCGTCCCGGCGGCCCGCTGCTGCTCGGTTTCCACGTGGGCGACGAGACGACCCTCAAGACCGAGGGGTACGGCGGCCACCCGATGAAGGTGCGCGTGCATCGGCGCCAGCCGGCCGCGGTGGCGGCCTGGCTGCGCGAGAGCGGCTTCCGGGTCGAGTCGGAGACAACTCTCACTTCGCCGGAGAGCAAGCTCGGCGCGATCATCTTCGGGCGCCGCGAGCCCTGAGCACCCGTTGTCACCCCTCCGACGCCCCTGCTGGCCTGAAACTGCGAACACCGTTAGCAGTTGGCTGCCTCAGGTGGAGGACCGATGACGGACGACGCACGAGCCGTCTGGGTGCTCGGCGGCGGCGGAGTGACCGGCATTGCCTGGGAGGTGGGCATTCTCGCCGGGCTCGCCGACGAGGGGGTGACCGTGGCGCAGGAGGCGGTCATCATCGGCACCAGCGCCGGTGCCGTCGTGGGCGCCCAGATCGCCAGCCGGACTCCGCTGGCGGACCTCTACGAACGCCAGCGCCAAGGCGTGCCACCCGAGACCTCGGCCGCACTGGGCTTCTTCGACCTGCTCCGCCTCGCACGGGCCCAACTGTTCGCCCGCAGCCCGGAGCGGGCCGCCCGCCGCCTCGGCCGCCTCGCTCTCGCCACCCCTCGACCATCGCCAACGTCCCAGCCGACCACCCCAACCGCCGGTGACCGAGTTCAAACGACAAGCTCGGTGGGTCCGACTCTTTCCGGCGAGTCGCTGCCAAGTAGCAGTTGGTGCAGTTCCGCGGAGCAGGCGGCGACCTGGTCCATGTGGGCGTTGTGCCCGAAGGAGCGGGGCCGTGGGATATCGATGTCTACGAGCTGTCGTAGCCGGCCGGGCCGGGCGCTCAGCACCGCCACCCGGTCAGCTAGCAGGACAGCCTCCTGGATGGAGTGGGTCACGAAGACGACGGTCGTGCCGAGATCCATGTGGATTCGCTGCAACTCGGTCGCCATCTCCTCCCTGGTCAGCGCGTCGAGTGCGGAGAACGGCTCGTCCATCAACAGGACCTTCGGCCGCTGGATGAGCGCTCGGCAGAGCGAGACCCGCTGCTGCATGCCACCGGAGAGCTCGTGGGGGAGGCGCTTGGCGAATCCGTCAAGCCCGGTCATTTCCAACAGGTGCATCGCGTGATCGCGATGCTCTGACCTGTGCCACCGGAATATCTCGACTGGCAGCAGCACGTTGCTGAGGACCGTCCGCCAGGGCAGCAGTGCTGGGCGTTGGAACATCATGGCAACGTCACGGCGAGGTCGGGTTACCGGCTCGCCGTCGACCCGGACGTCGCCCGCCGACTGCGGGATTAGTCCGGCGATGAGCCGCAGTAGGGTGGATTTGCCACATCCGGACCGGCCGACCACGGCCATGAACTCGCCGTCGCGGATGTCTAGGTTGATGTTTTCTAGTGCCTTGACAGTACCGGTCCGGCTCTTGAACGACCGTGACACTTCACTGAGGTTGATCATCATGCTCCCAGAGGTCTGTGCGCCGGTCATGACGCGATCGCTCGGGCCCACGGCACGAGGATTCGCTCGAGTGCACCCACGAGGTAGAACAGGCCGGCCCCCATGATGGCGAGCAGGGTCAGCGCGGCGAAGGCGAGCGGGGTGTCGGCGGACTGCCCGGAGCTGACGACGACCGAACCGAGACCCCGGTCAGGCTGGATGACCTCACCGATGATCGCCCCGACGATGGCCAGTGAGGTCGCCACCTTCAGACCTACGAAGACCTGCGGCAGCGCCCAGGGAAGGCGAACCTTCACGAAGGTTTGCCACCATGACGCGGCGAGCGAGCTGGCTAGCTCGCTCAGGTCGCTCGGAGTCGCGGTGAGCCCGGCCATGGCGGAGACCAGGATCGGGAAGAAGCAGAGCAGGACGACCATCACGATCTTGGGTTGGGTTCCGAACCCGATCCAGACCAGCAGGAGAGGCGCGAGCGCGACCTTCGGTACTGCGTTGATTCCGGCTATGAGCGGTAGGGTCATCCGTTCTATCGTTCGGGAGGCGGCTAGCACGATCGCGATGGCCAGTCCGCCAGCCGCGGCGATGCCGAAGCCGGTGACCGTCTCCAGGAAGGTCACCCAGGCTTCGCTGAGTAGATAGTCGGGCAGCCGGAAGAAGGCGTCGACGACATCGGGTGGGGCAGGCAGGAAGAATGGCTCGATGTTGAAGACTCTGGTGGCCAGCCACCAGAGGGCGACCGCCAGCACCGCGCCCAGGACAGGCAGCCCGGCACTCGACCAGAGTTGTGATGACCTGGGGCTGGTCCGCTTGACAGGCATGGTGGCTTCCTCCGTGGAGGGTCGTGTGGCAGGGGTTCGGCGGCGAGGCGCTGAATGGTGTGCCCGGTGGTCGTGAGGGGATGGCGCCCACCTGCGGCAACCATCCCCTCACGTTAGGTCCGCGAGGTGATGCTTTTGGTCAGCCCTTGGGGATGAAGCTGTTGTCGACGATCTTCGCCGGGGTCAGGCCGTTCGGGATCACACCGGCGCCCTGCAGGATGGCGATGGACCGAGTTACCCGCACCTCGTCCATGGATCCGATCGGAGCTCCGCCGGCCGGTGACACGTACGCGGCCATCGCCTCGATCTCACCCACGCCCGCCGCTACCGGGTAGGTCGGCTTGACCTTGTTCAGGATCGTCGCTGCTTCCTGCGGGTTCTTGACGCTGTACTGCAGCCCCTTGAGGATCGCCGCGGTGAAGCGGCGCACCAGGTCCGGGTTCTGCTGGATCAGGGTCGGGGTGGTGATGATGGCGTTGCCGAAGAGGTCCCCGAGGTAGTCGCTGTACGGCAACACCACGACCTCCTTCTTCGAGGTCGTCGCCAGTGCGCCACGGCTGAGCAGGAAGGTGCCGAGCGCGTCTACCTTGCGACTGGCCATCAGCCCGTTCAGCGCGGTGGTCTGCGCGCCCTGGATCTTGACCGAGTTGGGGTCGAGCCCGGCCATCCTGGCGTAGGCGGGAAAGAGCAGTTCCGTGACCGAGCCGGCGCCGGTGGCCATCGTCTTGCCTGCGAGGTCCCTCGGCGCACTGATGCCGGTGTCCTTCGTGGTCATCACGGCGACCAGTGTCTGCTGGTGAACAGCCGCGACTGCCCGCCAGTCGGTGAACTCGCCCTTGCCCGCCTGGATCACCGCGCCGGTGAAGTCGAGTGCGCCGAACTGAACCTGACCAGACTTGAGGGCGGTGAGGTTCGGCACATTACCCGAACCCTCCTTTATCTCCACCTCAATGCCGACCTCATCAAAATAGCCCTTCTCCTTCGCTACCCAGGCGAAGGCGTCCCGACCGACAGCGCCGAAGGCCGTGACGTACGCGACTTTATCGACCTTCTTCGAATCCTTGGGGTCGGCGTCTGAACCACTGCAGCCGCCCACGGCCACGAGGGCCGCAGCAAGGACCGCAGCTGCCAGCACTCGGGAGCGCGCAATCATCATTTCTCCATCTTCCAGGGGGTTGAGAGGCGGGCGCGGGGAGCGCCCGAGCAAGGCGGGTAGAGGCAACCACTGATCATCGATCGTGGACTGTAGAGGATTCACGCCGCACCTGTCACCGCCGAGATACGACCGATCTGAGCTCCAACAGCCGGCCACATTGCTCTTCCGGCAGCTCAATGGCCTGTTGACATCCGGATCGCGAGCAACGATCCTGTCTACAAGATTGTGCAAGATTTGGTGCACAGTTTGCAGGGCGGTCTCCGGCAGCGGGGATGCGGCAGGGCCACCACGATGCCAGGCGGTCCACTGCGGGCGGCGGCATCACACCTGGTGCCGCCTAATCGGTTCGGGCTCGGCATGCCGTGCCCGGCGACACGGGAGATCGGTGACCGCAGCCATGGGTACTTCGCCACGACGTCCGGCAGGCATTTCCGCCGAGGAGGCCTACGAGCACCTGCGCCAGGCGATCCACAATGGCGAGCTCGGGCCCAACGAACGGCTGGTCGAGGCCACGTTGGCCGACAGGCTTCAGGTCACCCGCGGGGTGGTGCGCACCGCGCTGATCCGACTGACCCAGGATGGTCTGGTTGTTCGCACCCCCAACCGCGGGGCACACGTACGGATGTTCACCGAGGCCGAGGCAGTCGAGATCCTCCAGGTGCGTGCCGCCCTGGAGGCGCTGACCGCACGGCAGGCGGCATTGAACGCGACTGACCAGGAAATCGCCGCGATCCGGCGGCAGCTCGACCAGATGACTCTGAAGCTCAAGCAGGATGACCTGCTCGGCTATTCGGAGGGCAATGCCAAGCTGCACGCGGCGATCATCGCGGCCGCCCGGCACGGGACCGCGGCGCAACTCATCGCCGGCCTGCGTGCACAACTCGTCCGGTTCCAGTTCCGCACGATTCTGGTCGCCGGCCGACCACCCAAGTCGCTCGCCGAGCACACCGCGATCGTCGAGGCCATCGCCGATCGCGATCCCGACGCCGCAGAAATCGCCATGCGCCAGCATCTTACGAGCGTCGTATCCGCCTTGGACAAGACCGCGACGGCGATCCGGCGTCGGTTCTCTCCCGTCGACTCCACCCACGCGGCTTGAGTCGAGCGTCACCCCACCAGCCCTCCCAAGGAGCAGCATGTCAGATCACCCCGTCCCGTCCCCGCGTGCCCGCGCCCTGGTCACCGGGGCGTACGACACCCACGTACACGTCGCTCCCGACGTGATGGAACGGCGGATCGACGACCTCGGCCTGGCACGACGGTTCGCCGAGGTCGGCCTCGCCGGCTTCGTACTGAAGTCCCATTACGTGCCGACCGCTGAGCGCGCGTCAGTAGTGCGCAAGGTGGTCCCCGACGTGGACGTGCTCGGCGCGGTCACGCTGAACGGATCGATCGGCGGCATGAACCCGGCCGCAGTCGAGATCGCGGGCCGCCAGGGCGCACGGATCGTCTGGATGCCCACCGTCGACTCGGGCAACCAACGCCGCAGCAACGCCACCGATCCACCCGGCGCCAAACCAGCTATGTGGGGAGCGCTCCAGGCCGATCTACACGCCCAGGGCATCGTGCCGGCTGTCGTCGAGGTCATCGACGAGGAAGGCCTGGTGCTCGACCATGTGCGGCAAGTGCTGCGGGTCATGGCCCGTCACGACCTGGTGCTCGCCACCGGGCACCTGAACGGCGACGAGATCCTCGCCGTGGTCCGGGCCGCGAAGGAGGAGGGCGTACGCCGTATCGTCGTCACCCACCCCGAGTTCACCTCCCAGCGCCTGCCAGTGCATCGACAGAGAGAACTGGCCGAGGCCGGCGCTCTGCTGGAACGCTGCTTCACCACGCCGTACACCGGAAAGGTCGCCTGGGACGACCTGTTCGCCAACATCCGGCAGGTTGGTGCCGAACACTCGATCCTCTCCAGCGACCTGGGACAACCATTCAACCCGCCAGTCGAAGACGGTCTTGCGCTCTTCGCCGACCGCCTGCTGGACGCCGGCTTCAGCGAGCAGGAGATCCACACAATGGCAGTGGTCAACTCCCGGCAGGTCGCGGCAGCGAAGATGGAGGTACCGGCATGAGTAGGCGCAGGCTGCTGGTGGTCGGGGCGCACAGCGCGGACTTCGTCTGGCGGGCAGCCGGCGCGGTCGCCACCCACACCGCCGCCGGCGGGGAGGCCCTCGTGCTGGCCCTTTCGTACGGCGAACGGGGCGAGTCCGGCGAGCTTTGGAAGGACCCGAACCAAACGATCGAGAACGTCAAACGGATTCGGCACGCAGAGGCGGAGCGGGCCGCAGCCGCCGTGGGGGCCAAACTCGAGGCGTTCGATCTGGGCGACTACCCACTACGTATCCGGGATGAGGACATCGATCGGCTGGCCGAGCTGATGCGCGACTACGCCCCCCACGTGATCCTTACTCACCCAGACCGGGACCCGTTCAATCCGGACCACCCGGCCGCGCACGCCGCGGTGGCGACCGCCCGGCAGCTCACCTCCGGCGCCGGTGTCGCCAGCGGCTTCAAAACCGCACCACCCTCGGAGTTCCTGGTCTTCGAACCACACCAGCCCGAGCTGTGTGGTTTCACACCCACCGTCTTCGTCGACATCACGGAGGTGATGCCAGCCAAGCAGGACGCGATGGCCGCGATGGGCGCCCAGGGCTACCTCCGTGAGTACTACACCCAGCGGGCCGAGCAGCGCGGCAACCACGCTCGTCGGGTCAGCGGCAACACCGCGATCCGGCAGGCCGAAGCATTCCAGCGGCTGATCCCGAATGTGGTCGGTGCGCTGTGAGCGCCACTCCCCATCGCACCGAGATCGACCCTGACACCCTTGCCGCATTGATCGCCGGCGGCGTTGCCACCGTGTACGAGGCGTCAGGGCGGCGCGGTCTGATCGACGTGGAGCTGACGCAGATCGTGCCGGGCGCCCGTGTCGCCGGCCCGGCCCGGACCGTCCAATGCGGACAGGGCGACAATCGAGCCGTACACGAAGCCATGACGGTGCTCAGGCCAGGCGAGGTGCTGGTCCTCAGCATGCCCGATCCCGTACCGACCGCGCTGATCGGCGAGTTGCTGGCAACGCAGGCCAAGGTGGCTGGTGCCGTTGGTGTGCTGGTCGACGCGGCGGTCCGGGACGTGGATGAGTTGCGCGCACTTGGCCTGCCAATCTGGGCCCGCTGGCGCCGCGTACGGGGCGCGACCAAACAGGAGCGGGGCTCGCTCGACGTCGTGGTGATGGTGGGTGGCGCCGCCATCGCACCCGGCGACATCGTGTTGCTCGACGCCGACGGCGCAGTGGTCGTCGACAGGAACAGCCTCGCCGAGGTGGCTGCGGCGACCAAGGCCCGAGTCGAGAAGGAGACCGGACTGCGGGCGCGCCTGGAGGCCGGCGAATTGAGCTACGACCTGCACGGGATGAGGGCGGCAGACGAGTCTGCAGCGCTCTGATCCTGATCAGTTGAGATCCGTCGCTGGCATCTTCCTAAAGGTCTGCGACGTCGAGGACTTCGGTGAAGATCGGTCGGTGGGCGTGCCGCGCCCGGAGGCCGGTTAGGCTCCCGAGCTTATGTTGATCGATGGGATCGTGGGCTGGCGGGCGGGTTTGGATGATCTGCTGGCGCGGTTCGCGCACCGTTTCGGGCGGGCGGAGCCGCGCCGGCAGGCGCTGAATTGTCTGGTCGGGTCGCTGTCGCCGCTGGCGACTAAGAACGGCTGGGCCCTGGCCGATCAGGGACATCAGCACGGCCACTGCCAATGGGCCGGGGGCGGGCGCAGAGGCCGGGGGACCGGAACGCGACAACCAGTTCCCAACCTGCTCTGCTCCTCTTCACCGTTGGCACTCTCCAGGCCAATAGTGACGACAAGCCGATCTGTGGTCATCCGGCGGGCGCTGTCCTGATTCGGCGCAGCCGGTTGCGGCCAAGCGACGACCACTCATGGATCAACGGACGGGCACCGGCAGGAATGAGTGCCTACGGGGAAGAGGGAGACCAGGTGTTGGAGTCGGTGGGCCTGACAACTAGCGTCGAGGGGGTTTACCCGCCGAGGCGGTCCGCCAAGGGTGGCTCTGATCAGATCGGCTTCGTGAAGTTCTCCCGCATGGAGATCTTTATTTCGGCGCACAGCGGATGGCCAGCCGGGCAGGGGTGCCGTCGATCGCCGACGGCCAGATCGTCAATCCCCCCTTGTCGTACGTCCAGCACGCCACCCCCGGGCCGTTGTCGCAGTTCGTGTGGTGACGCCAGCCGGCCGCCACGATCTGTTTATCCAGCTCGCGAACCGCCGTGTCCGCCTTGTTGTAGGCCTGGTAGTGGCGTTCCCAGCGCAGCTTCCCCCGGGATCGCTCGGCCACCGGTGTGCCCCGCAGCTGCCAACCCACGGGAATGGTGATCCCGTCGAGTCGGGCCTGGCCGATGGCGAGCAACTCCTCGGTCAACCGCTTTTTCGGCGGCGGGCCACCACAAGCCGACACGAGCGTGACAGCCGTGAGGGCGAGGGCTGCCGACCAGCGCCCATAGAACCGCATCACACGCCTCTTTCTCTGTTGCCGGATCCGGGCCGGCCATCTCGGCCGGCCCGGGGACACTCCTGCGTCGGCACGGTGGGAAGCGGGTCATGCCTGTTGCGGGTCGAGTCGGTGGGTAAGGGCGGTGTGGCGGCGGCCGGCGCCGACGGTGCGTACGGCGGCGGCCAATGCCCGTCGGGAGCCGACGAGCACGACGAGCTTCTTCGCTCTCGTGATGGCGGTGTAGAGCAGATTGCGTTGCAGCATCATCCAGGCGCTGGTCGTGATCGGGATGACCACCGCCGGATATTCGGAGCCCTGCGAGCGGTGGATCGTCATCGCATAGGCGTGGGCCAGTTCGTCGAGCTCGTCGAAGTCGTACTCGATGAGTTCGTCTTCGTCGGTGCGTACGGTCAGTGTCTGCTCGTCGGTGGATAGGGCGGTGACGACCCCGACGGTGCCGTTGAACACTCCCGCTTGGCCTTTGTCGTAGTTGTTGCGGACCTGGGTGACCTTGTCGCCGATGCGGAACACCCTGCCGCCGACCCGACGTTCCGGCATCCCCTCCCGCGCTGGTGTGAGCTGCTGCTGCAACAAAGTGTTCAGCACGCCCGCCCCGGCTGGGCCACGGTGCATCGGAGCGAGGACCTGCACGTCACGACGCGGATCGAGCCCGAATCGTTTCGCGATGCGGGTGCACGCGACGTCGACGGTCAACGCGGCGGTTGCCTCGGTGTCGTCGCTCGGGAAGAGGAAGAAGTCACTCATTCCCTGCACGATCGGCGATCGGCCGGCGTTGATCCGGTGGGCATTGCTGACCACCCCGGAATCGGCGGCCTGGCGGAACACCTGGGTGAGCCGCACTCGGGGAACCGGATCGGCGGCGAGCAGATCCCGCAGCACCTCCCCGGCACCGACGGACGGGAGCTGGTCGACGTCACCGACCAGCAACAGATGCACCCCGGGCGGAACGGCCTTGATCAATTTGTTGGCCAGGATCAGGTCGAGCATGGATGCCTCGTCCACCACCAGCAGATCAGCGTCCAGGGGCGTGTCCCGGTCATAGGTGGGCTCCCCGCCGGGTTGCAGCTTCAGCAGCCGGTGCACCGTCGCCGCCGGCTGGCCAGTCAACTCGGCCAGGCGTTTCGCGGCCCGCCCGGTCGGCGCGACGAGCAGGATCTTCGCCTTCTTCGCGGCGGCGAGTTCGACAATCGAACGGACGGTGAAGCTCTTCCCGCAGCCGGGACCCCCGGTGAGTACGGCGACCTTCGACGTCAGCGCCAACCGGACGGCCTGTTCCTGCTCCGGGGCCAGGTCCGTGCCGGTGCGTGCCTTCAGCCAGCTCAGCGCTTTGTCCCAGTCGACGTCAGCGAACTGCGCCAGCCGGTCCATGCGGCCACCGAGCAGCCGCAGCACCGAACCGGCCAGGGACTGTTCGGCGCGATGGAACGGCACCAGGTAGATCGCCGGAACGACGCCGTCCGGGCCGGGCAAGCTCTCCCGGACGACGCCTTCCTCACCAACCAGCTCGTCGAGGCAACGGACGGTCAACTCGGCTGACACGTCGAGGATCTTCACCGCGTCGGCGACCAGTTGCGGGGCGGGGAGGTAGCAGTGACCATTCTCCGTGGCCTGCGACAGCGTGTATTGCAACCCCGCCTTGACCCGTTGCGGGCTGTCGTGCGGGATCCCGACGGCCTGGGCGATCGTGTCAGCGGTCTTGAATCCGATCCCCCACACATCGGCGGCCAGCCGGTACGGCTCGTTACGCACCACACTGATCGAGGCGTCACCGTACTTCTTGTAGATCCGCACCGCGATCGACGTCGACACCCCCACACCCTGCAGAAACACCATCACTTCCTTGATGGCCTTCTGCTCCGCCCACGCGGCCGTGATCTTCGCCGTGCGTTTCGGACCGAGCCCCGGAACCTCCACCAACCGGCCCGGCTCGTCCTCGATGATCTGCAACGTGTCCAAGCCGAAATGCTCCACGATCCGCTCGGCGAACACCGGCCCGATGCCCTTGATCAACCCCGAGCCCAGGTAACGCCGGATTCCCTGGATCGTCGCCGGGAGCACAGTGGTGTGGGAGACGACCTCGAACTGCCGGCCGTACTGCGGATGCGACGACCACCAGCCCTGCAACCGCAGACTCTCCCCCGGCTGCGCCCCCAGCAACGCCCCAACCACAGTCAACAGATCAGAACCACGCCCGGTCGCAACCCGGGCGATGGTGTACCCGGTCTCCTCGTTGACGTAGGTCAACCGCTCCAACACCGCCTCAAGGACGTGCGGAGACGGGCGAGAAGACACAGCCGCAGACACGCCGACCATCGTGCCGCCACCACCGCCTCGACAGCAAAGCCCATCGCCCGGTAGGCGTTGGTGGGAGGATTTCGGGGGGCAATGCAAACCGCATCGATAAAATGTGGCCCTGACCAGCGGTGATGCTGGCCAGGGCCACTCTGAGCCGCCTGACGGAATCGAACCGTCGACCTACGCATTACGAGTGCGTCGCTCTAGCCGACTGAGCTAAGGCGGCAACGATCAGCAAGTGTACGGCACCACCCGCGCACCGACCGAACGGGATACCCCCACCCCGGCTGGCACGACCATCCGGACATTGGCCGCCATCTGGACGCTTACCGGACAGCGGATGATCGGGTCCGGGACTACGCTGCGCCGGGTGAGCGACGAAAGCGACCACCCCGACAGTGAGCGGGCCGCTCGACGGCCACGCAGCACCGACCCGCTGGAGTTGGGCTTCACGCCGCGCAAGCCGGTGCCGTGGCTGGCACCGTTCCTGCTGATCAGCACCGGCATCCGTACTCTGCTGGCGATGCTCTTCGGGGCGTACCTGGACAAGCGGGAGTTGCAGAACGCGTTCGGCGACGACATCTTCCGCCAGGTCGGGCCGGACGGCGGGGTCTGGCTCGACTACGTCGCCGACCTGGGCGACGGCTTCAACGCCACCTACTCGGTGGCGTACCTGCTGGCGCAGCCGGAGCTGACCGTGGACGGGCACCGGCTGCCCCGGGCACAGACGCTGGTCATGGGCGGCGACCAGGTGTACCCGTCGGCGGCCTACGCCTCCTACGAGGACCGGTGCAAGGGCCCGTACCAGGCCGCGCTGCCGGCGATGCCGCCGGAACGTCCCACGCTGTTCGCAGTGCCCGGCAACCACGACTGGTACGACGGTCTGACCGCCTTCCTGCGGCTGTTCGTCCGCTCCCGGGACCGCAACTTCGCCGGGTGGCGTACCGGGCAGTCACGGTCGTACTTCGCGGTGGAGTTGCCGGCGGGCTGGTGGCTGCTCGGTGTGGACGACCAGTCCGGCTCATACCTGGACGACCCGCAGCTGGCCTACTTCGACGAGGTCGCCCGCCGGCTCGGCCCCGAGTCCAAGGTTATCATCGCGGCACCGGCGCCGACGTGGGTCAAGGCGGCGGACAACCCGACGGCGTACGACTCGATCGACTACTTCGTCCGTACGATCATCGACCCGACGGGGGCGCAGGTCCGGCTGCTGCTCTCGGGCGACCTGCACCACTACGCCCGCTACGCCGGCACGGACCGGCAGTTGATCACCTGCGGTGGCGGCGGGGCGTACCTCTACCCCACCCACAAGCTGCCCGAGCGCATCGAGGTGCCGCCACGGGACACCCCGACCCGGCGGGCCAGCCGCACCGAGCCGTACGACCTGGTGGCCCGCTACCCGGACGCGGCCCGTTCCCGCCGCTACGGCTGGGGCATCTTCGGCCGGCTGCCGTTCCGCAACCCCGGCTTCGCGACACTGCTCGGCACCCTGCACACCCTGCTGATGCTGGCCATGGCCGGTGCGACGGCGAACTGGGCCGACAGCACCGACCAGCGACTGTTCAGCGTTCCGCTGGTGATGATGGTGCTCGTGACGGTGGTGGCGGCGGCCCTGTTCGCCAAGCCGCCCAGCGCGAGCGGCAAACGGCACGCGCGGCACTGGATCCTCGGCGTGGGGCACGGCGTGGCTCATGTGGCGTTGGCCGCCGGCGGCACCTGGGTCTGGCTGGCGCTGCCGTTCTACCACTGGCCGTGGCCGCTGCCCGCAGCCGCCGCGGCGGTGCTCTACGGCCCGATGATCGGGCTGGTGGCGAGCCAGTTGGTGGCGGCGTACCTGCTGGTGGCGGGCGCGTTCGGGGTGAACGTCAACGAACTCTTCGCCGGTCAGGGCATCGAGGACTCCAAGTCGTTCCTGCGGCTGCGCATCGACCCCGACGGAACGCTGACCATCTACCCGATCGCGGTGGACCAGGTCTCCAGAGACTGGCAGATCAACACCGACCAGTCCCCCACCGCAAGCTGGCTGACCCCCAAAACCCCGCTACCCCCCCGCCTGGCCGAACCCCCGATAGTCCTCCCCTAACAGCCCCGCCCCCCAATTCCCTGGTGATCAAGAGGTTTGCGTCAGATGGACCCCGATTTCTGACGCAAACCTCTTGATCACCGAGGCGAGGTCCGGGTGGGAGGTCCGGGTGGGAGGGGTTAGGGGGTGTAGTGCTGGTCGTGGGCTTGGCGGGGGGCGCAGACGGAGGCTCGGGAGCAGGAGCAGCGGGAGCCGTCGGCGTCCAGGCGGACCGTCACCGCGTCGCGCGGGACGCTGTGGCCGACGACCCGGCCGTCGCCCTCGGGGGTGGAGACCCGGCTGCCGACCGCCGGGGCGGTCTCCTGGAAGCGCTGGTAGAGGGGGTGCTCGTACTTCAGGCAGCACATCAGCCGGCCGCACGCCCCGGAGATGCGCAGGGGGTTGAGCGGCAGATCCTGATCCTTGGCCATCCGGATGGTCACCGGCTCGAAGTCGGTGAGGAACGTCGCGCAGCACAGGTCACGGCCACACGAGCCGATACCGCCCTGCACCCGCGCCGAATCGCGGGCCGAGAGCTGGCGCAGCTCGACCCGGCAGTGCAGGGTGGCGCCCAGGTCGCGGACCAGGGAGCGGAAGTCGACCCGGTGCGGCGCGGTGAAGTAGACGGTGCTGCGCTCACCGCCGCCCTCGGCGGAGCCGAGGACGTGGTCGACGGCCACCACCTTCATCGGCAGGCCGTGCGCGCGGATCAGCCGCTTCGCGGCCACCTTGGCCTCGGCCTTGCGTCGACGTAACGCCTCGTCCCGACTCAGGTCGTCGTCCCCGGCCAGCCCCACCAGCCGGGGAAAGCCGTCGGTCTCCTCGGTGACCCACTGCGCCGCCCAGACGCACTCGGCCACCTCGGGCCCGTCGTCGGTCGGCACGAGCACCTTGTCGCCGACCTGCGGACGCAACTCACCCGGGTCGAGGTAGTAGAGGCGCCCGTACCGGTTGAAGCTGACCGCGCAGAGCATGCCCATGCCCTCCACCCTACGACGGCCCAGCGCGCAGAGCCCACCGGCCGGCTACGCCCCGCTGCCATCCATGACCGTCGACTTGACCTATTGCCGGGCGACCCGTCGTGCCGTTGCTCATGGCCCGGACGGTTGAATCCGGGCCGCGGCAGGGGACAAACGCGTCCGGGCGGCGTTGAGTGGAGGCAGACCTGCGGGGGGTGCAGGGGGAAGACCACGGCGTCGCCGTGGGCGCCGGCTCTTCTCGGGTGTCCGCGAGCGACGCCGTGGTCTGTCCGGGCCGTCGACGGATCGGGACGGGTGGGTTACCAGCCGACCCGGGTGGGCTGGTCGTAGCGGGGGCGACCGTCCGCCGGCGGCCGCCAGGCGGACTCGGCCAGACTCGGCGCCCACTGACGCAGCAGCGTCTCGGCACCGTCGTACGCGACGCAGAGCACCGCCAGCACCCGCGCGGCGATCTCGGCCGCGTCGGCCACCCCGGGCCCGATCGGCCCGGGGCGCAGCGGTGGACCCGCGACGGTGGCGGCGACCACGGCGACGGCCTCCGCCGAGCGGAGCACGTCGGCCAGCGTCCGGGCCAGGGCGAGGCGGCTGCCCTCCACCCAGTCGGCGAGCGCGTCCGCGTACCCGGCGGTGGACTCCAACCGCCCGACCAGGCTGTCCGGCCCCTCGTCGAGGTGGCGCAGCAGCGCCGCGCGTTCCTGCCCGTACGCCGAGGCGGCCGGCCCCGCCCACAGCACCGGGTCGGTGAGCGCGGCGGACACATCGTCGTACCCCCGGACCAGCCGGCGCACGGCGTGCCCGGCGCCGGTGAGCGGCGTCGGATGGAGGTCGAGGAAACCGCGCACCGCGTCGCCCGGCAGCACCTGCATGCGGCGCAGCAGCGGCCAGACGCGGTGCCCCTCGGGGACGCCGGCGGCGAGCAGCGCGTCCACCCGGTGCAGCAGGTCCAGGCCGGGCTCGGCGAGCCGGTCCAGTGGGTCCATCACGGCTCCCCGGTGATCCGCCGGCGGGCGGCCCGGTCGACCTCGCCGTAACGGTCGGCGGCTTCGCGGACGGCCGAGGCGGCGGCGGCCAGCCGGACGGCGGCCGCGCGCGCCTCACGTGCCCGGTCATCGGTGGCGGTGGCCCACTGCCGGTGCAGCGCCCGGCCGATCTCACCGGGTCGACCAGGAGCGTCCGCGCCGAACGCGACCTGGGCCGGATCGCTGGCGGTGACCGTGCGGGACAGGGCGACCAGCGTGGCGCTCGCCTCGTCCAGCCGGGCGGAGAGCGCGCGCAGAGCGTCCATCTCAGGCCCCCGCGAGCGGTCGGTAGGCGGCGAACGTCTCGTTGTGCAGCTTTTCCCGGGCCCACTCGGCGGCGTCGGCCGCCGCGGTGACCGCGGCCTGCACGGAGCCGGCCACGTCGCGTGGGCTGCGGGTGTGCAGCGGGCCGAGGAACCGGACGTCGGTGATCCGCCCACCGGCGGTGACCACCACCTCGACCAGCCCGTCCGGCGACCGGACGGTGACCTCGACGGTCGACACCGCCTGGTCGAACTCGGCCTGGAGTGACTCGATCCGGCGGTAGCGCCGCACCGCCTCCTCGATCCAGGCCTCGTCGATCTCCCCCCGCGGCATCGGCCGACTCCTCCCGGATGACCCCTCACTGAGCGTGCCGTCACCGTCACCACGGCACACCGGACCGTACCGCACGGCAATCGGGCCTGTCGATGCCTGTGGACAACGGCCGGAAGCTGCGGGTCAGCCCTTCCAGAGGGCGAGCATCATCGCCTCGACGGCGATCCGCGGCTTGACGTTCGCCTCGATCGCCGCACGGCAGGCGAGCACGGCCTCCAGCCGGCGCAGCGACCCCTCGGCGTCCCACTTCTGCGCGCCGGCACCGGCCAGCGCCGCGGTGTCGGTGTGCACCGGGGCGACCGGGGCGCGCAGCGCCATGGTGAGCGCGTCCCGGTAGAAGCCGGCCAGGTCGACGAGCGCCCGGTCCAGTGCGTCGCGCTGCGCCCGGGTGGCCCGCGACTTCTGCCGCTTCTCCAACTCCTTGAGCTGACCGGCGGCACCCCGCATCGCACCGGCCGCACCCCGGCCGGTGCCGCCCGCGCCGAGCGCGGTCTCCAGTGCCGTCCGCTCGGCCGTGTCGGATTCGGCGACCAGCGCCTCGGCCTCCGCCTCGGCCGCCTCGATCAGCGCGGACGCCGCGTCGAACGCCGCACCGACACCGGTCAGTCGGCGGGGCACGGCGAGCACCGCCTCGCGCCGATTGCGGGCCTCCGGGTCGCGGGCCAGCCGCCGGGCCCGACCCACGTGCCCCTGCGCGGCCGCCGCCGCCCACTGCGCCACGTCGGGCGCGATGCCGTCCCGACGGACCAGCACCTCGGCCACCGCGGTGGCCGGCGGCTGCCGCAGGGGTACGACCCGACAGCGCGACCGGATGGTCACCGAGACGTCGTCGGGGTGGGTGGACGGTGCGCAGAGCAGGAACACCGTACGCGGCGGAGGCTCCTCGATGGCCTTGAGCAGCGCGTTGCCGGCCGCCTCGGTGAGCCGGTCGGCATCCTCGATGACCACCACCTGCCAGCGCCCGCCGGACGGGGTGCTGGCCGCGCGGAGCACCAGTGCGCGCATCTCGCCGACGCCGATGGAGAGCCCTTCCGGCACCACCATCCGCACGTCGGCGTTGGTGCCGCCCATCGTGGTGTGGCAGCCGGGGCACTCGCCGCAGCCGGTGCCGTACGTGCACTGGAGTGCGGCGGCGAAGGCCCGCGCGGCGACGGAGCGGCCGGAGCCCGGCGGCCCGGTGAAGATCCAGGCGTGGGTCATCCCGGCGGAAGGATCCACCCCGTCGGGAGCGGCGCCGCTGGCCGGGCCGGCGGCGATCAGCGCGGGCTCCCGGTCGGCGACGCCGGCCCGCAGCACGGCCGCTGCCGCGGCGGCGGCCCGGCGCAGCTCGGTCACCGCCTCGTCCTGACCGACGAGGTCGGCGAAGACGTCCGGCATCAGGTCTTGTGCTCCATCGTCACCAGCTCCGCGTCGGATAACTCCGGCTGCACCGAGGTGTCCGGGCCCTGCGCCGGGCGGGGGTGCACGATGCCGCCGGGCTTGCCGAGCATCTCCTCGACACGCCGGACCACCTGCCCGGTGATCTCGTCGGCCGGCCGGGACGCGTCGAGCACCAGGTAGCGCTTCGGGTCGGCGGCGGCGAGGTCGAGGAAGGCGTACCGGACGCGCTCGTGGAAGGCGACCGACTCGGCCTCCAGGCGGTCGGTGCCGGTGTTGCGCGAGGCGACCCGGGACAGGCCGGTGCGTGGCTCGACGTCCAGCAGCACCACCAGGTCGGGCTTGAGCCCACCGGTGGCCCAGGAGGAGAGCCAGGAGACCTCGTCGACGGGCAGCGTCCGGCCGGCGCCCTGGTACGCCAGGGACGAGTCGACGTACCGGTCGCTGATCACCACGCCACCCCGGACCAGCGCGGGCCGCACGACGGTGGCGACGTGGTGCGCCCGGTCGGCGGCGTAGAGCAGCGCCTCCGCGCGGGGTGACGGCGCCTCGTCGCCGGAGGTGTCCAGCACCAGCGACCGGATCCGCCGGCCGACCCCGGTGGCCCCCGGCTCGCGGGTGACCACGACGTCGCGCCCGTGGGCGCTCAGCCGCTCGGCGAGCGCGGAGAGCTGGGTGGACTTCCCGGCGCCCTCGCCGCCCTCGAAGACCACGAAGAGCCCGGCGGAGACGAACGGCTCGGCCGGCATCAGCGGGCGGCCCCGGATGGAGCCCCAGAGGTCGGCGAGGACGGGTACGCCCTTCTTGTCGTCCATCTGCCCGAACGCGCTGATCCCGGCGAAGATGCCGGCGGCGCCGGCGGCGAGCAGGAGCAGTCGGGTCGAGGAGATGGACAGGCCCAGGTCGGCGATCTCCAGCTTGCGCGAGCCACCGACACCGGCGAGCAGGCTGCTCAGCGCGATGGCGAGGATCAGCACCAGCCGGGTGCCGATCTGCACGACGGCGAAGACCCGGCCGCGGACCTCGTCCTTGATCTCACCGCCGAGCAGGGTGGTGCCGGCCAGGAAGGCCATGCCGGCGCCGGCGCCGACCAGCACCGCGCCGACGATCGCCATGGACAGGTGGATGGCGAAGGAGAGGGTCATCACGGCGGCGCTTGCCAGCACGATGCTCATGCCGAACCAACGGCGCCGGGACATCTCCTTGACGATCATCGGGCCGAGCCCGATGCCGAGCGCCAGGCCGACGAAGATGGCACCGAAGAGCAGCGAGAACGCGGCGTCACCGGCGCCCAGCGAGCTGGCGAAGAACTTCGCGGTACCGATCACGATGCCGCCACCGGCGAACGCGCCCAGGATGCCGAGGACCAGGCCGCGGACCAGCGGGGTCTGGCCGATGAACTGCCAGCCCTCCTTGAACTGGCGCAGCATGCTCTGCTCGGTGCGGTCGCCCTCGGCGGTCTGCCCCTGGCTGATCTCCTTGATCCCGAAGGCGACGACCAGGGCGGTGGCCAGTCGGGAGAAGGCGTTGAACCAGAGCGCCAGCTGGGCCGGTTCGGCCCAGTTCGGGAATTCGCCCCCGGTGATGCCCCGGACGCTGCGGTCCAGGCCGGCGCTGACGGCCGCGGCGAGCACCGGGGTCAGGCCGTACGTGGTGATCAGCGTGAGCTGGTTGGCCGCCTCCAGCCGGGCGCGCGGGATCAGGTTGGGGACCGCGGCCTCCTTGGCCGGAATCCAGATCAGGGTGATCGACTCGATCAGGAAGGTCGCGACGGTGGCCCACAGGACCACCACTCCGCCGCTGACGCCGGCCAGCGCCACCATCGGGATCGAGGCGAAGAGCACGAACCGGAGCAGGTCGCAGATGACCATCGTCCAGCGGCGGTCGAACCGGTCGGCGAGCACGCCGGCGATCGGCCCGAGCACCAGGGCCGGGAGCAGCCGGATGGCGATCACACCGCCGAATGCCGCGCCCTTCGCGGTGTTGCCCTGGACCTGGGAGGCGGCGAAGACCGAGGTGGCCAGCAGGCCGAGCCAGTCACCGAAGGAGGCCGCGCCGAGCACGATCCAGAGCCGGCGGAACGGCCGGATGCGCAGGACCGAGCGGATCGCGGCATAGCCGGACGGATCGACCTGGCCGGTGCTGGGCTGGTTGGCGGCGTTGCCCGACTGGTCGCCCGAGCGCGACACGCCGGACGACTCGCCGCTGTTCTGGCTTTCGATGGCCGTACCTCCACGTGCCGGCCCATCGCTGGGCACCCCCGGTGGAACACTCTAGACCCGGTGGGGGCCGCCCCACCGGCGACATTCTCCTGCTCGCTGAGCCTAGGCCGCCGAAGGTACCGCCCGCAGCCCGGCCGGACGCGAGGGTATTTCGCATTCATCGTCGGACAGTTAGCGTGCACACGTGGCTATCGAAAGCGACAAACTTCGCGAGCGCCTGGACCGGGCAACGGCCCACCTCGACCCGCCGTACGCCGTGGTCGACCTCACCGCGTTCGACGCCAACTCGGCCGCCCTGGCCGACCGCGCCGCCGGCAAACCGGTCCGCCTGGCCAGCAAGTCGGTCCGCAGCCGGGAACTGATCGACCGGGCGCTCGCCCGGCCCGGTTGGCGGGGCGTGATGGCGTTCACCCTGCCCGAGGCGATCTGGCTGGTCCGCGCCGGCGTGAGCGACGACGTGCTGGTCGCGTACCCGACCGCGGACCGGGCGGCACTCGCCGAACTGGCGGCCGAGGAGTCACTGGCCGCCGCGATCACCCTGATGATCGACGGCACCGGGCAGCTCGACCTCATCGACGCCGTCCGGGCCCCCGGGCAGCGCGCCGAGCTACGGCTCTGCCTCGATCTGGACGCCTCCTGGCGACCGCTGCGCGGGCGGGTGCACGTCGGCGTCCGCCGCTCACCGGTGCACAGCGCCCGGGCGGCCGGCGCGCTCGCCGCCACCGTCGCCGGCCGCGCCGGCTTCCGGCTGGTCGGGCTCATGTCGTACGAGGCGCAGATCGCCGGCCTGGGCGACGCGCCGCCTGGGCAGACGCTGCTGGCCGGCGCGATCAGGCTGGCCCAGCGCGGGTCGTACCGCGAGTTGCTGGCCCGGCGGGGCGCGGCGGTGGCCGCGGTACGCGAGCACGCCGACCTGGAGTTCGTCAACGGCGGCGGCACCGGCAGCGTGGCGGCGACCAGCGCCGATCCCGCGGTCACCGAGGTCACCGCGGGATCGGGCCTGTACGGGCCGACGCTGTTCGACGCCTACCGTGCCTGGCGGCCCACCCCGGCGGCGTTCTTCGCCTGCGCGGTGGTCCGCCGGCCAACGCCGGAGCTGGCGACCGTGCTCGGCGGCGGTTGGATCGCCTCCGGTCCGGCCGCGGACAGCCGGCTGCCCCGACCGTGGCTGCCGGCCGGCCTGAAGCTCGTCGGCACCGAGGGAGCCGGCGAGGTGCAGACCCCGCTGGCCGGCCCGGCGGCGGCCACCCTGCGCATCGGCGACCGGGTGTGGTTCCGGCACGCCAAGGCCGGCGAGCTGTGCGAACGGGTCAACGAGCTGTACCTCATCGAGGGGGACGCGGTCGTGGCGACCGTGCCCACCTACCGGGGCGAGGGGCGGGCCTTTCTCTGAGACCACCACCTCGGGCACCGGGGTCAGGCGGGTTGCGCCGCCTCGGCCTGCTGGTCGGCGGCCCGGTCGCTGTCCCGGCCGTCGACCTGCCGGTGCAGGTACTCCCGGATCAGCGCCTTCGCCTCGAGCAGCACCCGCTCGTCACCGTCGGACTTCCGCCGGAACGCGAGCTTGATCAGCGCGTCCGCCGCCTCCACGGCGATCTCCAGCACGAAGCGCAGCTTCGGCACGTCGGTGAGACCGAACCGCTCGGTGAGCACGCGGGCCAACTGGTCGGCGATCACGCCGTTGTTGTCGCGCTGCTCGTCGAGCAGGTGCAGGTCGACCACGTCGCCGAAGTGCAGGGTACGGAAGCCGGGGACGGTGCGGTGCATCGTGATGTACTCGTCGATGCCCGCGTCGACGCCGTCCCACCAGTGCGTCATCTCGTCGGAGGCGAACCGCTCGTCGAGCCGCTGCAGGTAGGACTCCATCGTGCGCAGGGTCAACGCCTGCACGATCGCCCGCTTGTCCGGGAAGAACTGGTAGACCGACCCGATCGCCACCTCGGCGCGCTCGGCGAGCAGGGTGGTGGTCAGCCCCTCGTACCCCACCTCGTCGACGAGTTCGGCGCAGGCATCCAACATGCGC
The DNA here is from genome assembly GCF_029626045.1 of Micromonospora sp. WMMD710. Lineage (NCBI taxonomy): Bacteria > Bacillati > Actinomycetota > Actinomycetes > Micromonosporales > Micromonosporaceae > Micromonospora > Micromonospora sp. WMMD710. The sequence continues at coordinate 4,943,249 of NZ_JARUBD010000001.1, forward strand.
TGTACCCGCGCGACACTTCGACCCTGCACCGGTACGCGGCGCAGCGGCCCGGTCGTGGCGGCTGGTGTGGACACTCGGCGCCACCCCCCTTCGACGGATGAACATATCTACACGTCACGAGTCCGTGACTACCGGTACAACGAGCGGGCCTCGATTGCGGTATTTACCAGGTACAACGTTCCTGATATGAAGTAAGTTCATATTCATGAATGGGGAGTGCGCATGGTCGGCACGGCACCGCTCACCGCCCGCTGGTCCAACTGGGCCGGTAACCAGCGTGGCAGCGCCACCGCGATCCTGCGCCCCGCCTCGCCGGACGACGTCACCGAAGCCGTCCTCGACGCCGCGGCAACCGGCCACCGCATCCGGGTGGCCGGCAGCGGCCACTCGTTCACCGCCGTCGCGCTCGCCGACGACCGACGCATGGACCTCTCCGAACTGGCCACCACCGTCAGCGTCGACGTCGAGCGCCGACTGGTCACCGTGCCGGCGGGAATGACCCTGCACGCGCTCAACGGCCTGCTCGCCCGGCACGGCCTGGCGCTGCCCAACCTCGGCGACATCGACGCGCAGACCGTCGCCGGGGCGATCTCCACCGGCACCCACGGCACCGGCGCCGGCTACGGCTGCCTGTCCACCTTCGTCGAGGCCCTCACCCTGGTCACCGGCACCGGCGAGGTGCTGCGCTGCTCGGCGGACGAACACCCCGACGTCCTCGCCGCCGCCCGGGTGTCCCTCGGCACCCTCGGCGTCCTGGTGGAGGTGACCCTGCGCTGCGTGGACGCCTTCGTGCTGCACGCCCACGAACGCCCCGCCGCCCTGGCCGACGTGCTCGCCGACCTACCCGCGCTGGTCGGCGGCCACGACCACGTCGAGTTCTACTGGTTCCCCTACACGTCCCGGGTCCAGGTCAAGACCAACAACCGGGTACCCGTCAACGACCGGCCCCTGCCCCGCTGGCGCGGCTGGCTGGACGACGACTTCCTGTCCAACACCGTCTTCGCCGCCGCCTGCCGCCTCGGCCGGGCCGTGCCGGCACTCGCACCGGGAATCAGCGCAGTCTCCGCCCGAGCGCTCACCGAACGCCACTACACCGGCCGCTCCGACCGGGTCTTCTGCACCCCGCGCCGGGTCCGCTTCGTCGAGATGGAGTACGGGCTGCCCCGCGAGGCGCTACCCGAGGCGCTCGCCGCGCTCCAACGGATCGTCGAAGGGCTGCCGTTCAAGGTGCTCTTCCCGGTCGAGGTGCGCTTCACCGCCGCCGACGACATCTGGCTCTCGCACGGCTACGGCCGGGACAACGCGTACATCGCCGTGCACCAGTACGTCGGCACCCCGTACGAGCCGTACTTCCGGGCCTTCGAGGAGGTCGCCGCCGGGCTGGGCGGCCGCCCGCACTGGGGCAAGCTGCACTACCGCGACGCCGCCTCGCTGGCGGCGGCGTACCCCCGCTTCGCGGACTTCCAGGCCGTCCGCGACCGCCTCGACCCGAACCGGGTCTTCACCAACCCCCACCTGACCCACGTCCTCGGCGCCTGACGGACTCCTGTAGATCTTGGTACGAGACGGTCCCTCCAGGGGCGCTCACGTACCAAGATCTCGTTAGAGCAAAGTTACTCCGTGCTGGACGCGGCCTTGCGGGGGGCGGCCTTCTTCGCCGGGGCCTTCTTCGCCGTGGTCGCCTTGGCCGTCGTCGTCTTCTTCGCGGCCGTGGACTTGCTGGCGGCGGCCGTCTTCTTGGTGGCCGTGGCCTTCTTCGCCGCCGTGGCCTTCTTGGCCGGAGCCTTCTTCGCCGCCGCCTTCTTCCGCGGCGCCGGACCCTTGGCCCGCTTCTCGGCGAGCATCTCGGAGGCTTCCTCGAGGGTCAGCGCCTCCGGGGTCTGCCCGCGCCGCAGCGACGCGTTGAACTCCCCGTCGGTGACGTACGGGCCGAAGCGGCCGTCCTTGATCACCAGCGGCTTCTCGGTCGCCGGGTCGGCGCCCATCTCGCGCAGCGGCGGTGCGGCGGCGCGCCGGCCACGGGTCTTCGGGGCGGCCAGCAGGGCCAGCGCCTCGTCCAGGCCGACGGTGAACATCTGCTCTTCGGACTCCAGCGAGCGGAACTCCTCGCCCCGCTTCACGTACGGGCCGTAGCGGCCGTTGTTCGCGAACACCTCGACGCCGTCCGGCGCGACACCGACCAGCCGGGGCAGGCTGAGCAGCTTGAGCGCGTCCTCCAGGGTCAGCGAGTCCGGAGTCTGCGTCCGCAGCAGCGACGACTTGCGCTCACCGCTGGACACGTACGGGCCGAACCGGCCGGACTTGAGCACGATCGGCTCGCCGGTCGCGGGGTCGTCGCCGAGCTTGCGCTCACCCCCGCCGCCGAGGAACAGCTCGTGCACCTTCTCCGGGGTCAGCTCGTCCGGGGCCAGGCCCTCGGGGATCGGTGCCCGGTCGCCCTGGGTGCCACCCTCCTCGCCCTCACCCGAGGCGGCCGGAGTCGGCTGCTCGCCGCCGGGCAGCTCCCGCTGCAGGTACGGCCCGTACCGGCCGACCCGCACGACGACCTCACGGCCGTCGTCGTCGGTGAAGAGCGGGATGGAGTTGACGCTGCGGGCGTCGATGTCGCTGAGGTTCTCGGTGACCAGCTTCTTCAGCCCGCCGGAACGGGCGATGTCCTGATCGCCGGCGCCGTTGGCGCTGCCGAAGTAGAACGCGGTGAGGAAGTCGACCGCGGCGTGGTCACCGCCGGCGATCTCGTCCAGCTCGTTCTCCATGGTGGCGGTGAAGTCGTAGTCGATGAGGCGGGGGTAGTGCCGCTCCATCAGACCGATCACCGCGAAGGCCAGGAAGGTCGGGATCATCGCCTGGCCGCGCTTGGTGACGTACCCCCGGTCCTGGATCGTCTGCATGATCGACGCGTAGGTGGACGGGCGGCCGATGCCCAGCTCTTCCAGGGCCTTGACCAGCGACGCTTCGGTGTAACGCGACGGGGGCTGGGTGTGGTGCCCCTGCGCGGCCAGCTCGTCGGCGGTCAGCGGCTGGTCCTTGACCAGGGTCGGCAGCCGACGCTCGGCGTCCTCGGCCTCGGCGTTCTCGTCGTCGCTGGACTCGACGTACGCGCGCAGGAAGCCCGGGTCGGTGATGGTCTTGCCGGTCGCGCCGAAGTCGGCCTCCTCCTGCGAGGTGGAGACCGCGCGGATGCGCACCGACACGCTGGAGCCGACCGCGTCGGTCATCTGCGAGGCGATGGTCCGCCGCCAGATCAGCTCGTAGAGCTTGAACTCCTCGGCCGACAACTCCTTGGCCACCTCGCCCGGGGTACGGAAGTTGTCCCCCGCCGGGCGGATCGCCTCGTGCGCCTCCTGCGCGTTCTTCACCTTGCCGGTGTAGCGGCGCGGCTCCGGCGGCACACTGCGCTCGCCGTACAGCTCGACGATCTGCCGGCGGGCCGCCGAGATGGCGGTCTCCGACAGGTTGACCGAGTCGGTACGCATATAGGTGATGTAGCCGTTCTCGTAGAGCCGCTGCGCGGTGCGCATCGTCTGCTGCGAGGACAGGCGCAGCTTGCGGGCCGCCTCCTGCTGGAGGGTGGAGGTGATGAACGGCGCGTACGGGCGGCGGCGGTACGGCTTCTCCTCGACCCGGGTGACCGTGAACGGCCGCCCGTCGAGCCGGGCCGCGAGACCACGGGCCCCGCCCTCGTCCAGGTGGACGACACCCGCGCCGGCCCGGACGCGGCCCGTGGTGGGCTCGAAGTCCTTGCCGGTGGCGATCCGGTCACCGTTGAGGGCGATCAGGGTGGCGTTGAAGGTGCGCGGCCCCTCGCCGGCGTTGGTCACCGCGAGGGTGGCCAGGATGTCCCAGTACTCGGCGGTGCGGAAGGCCATCCGCTGCCGTTCCCGCTCGACCACGATCCGGGTCGCCACGGACTGGACGCGGCCCGCCGACAGCCTCGGCATGACCTTCTTCCACAGCACCGGGGAGACCTCGTAGCCGTAGAGCCGGTCGAGGATCCGTCGGGCCTCCTGGGCGTCGACCAGATCCCGGTCGATCTCGCGGGGGTTGGCCACCGCCGCCTGGATCGCCGGCTTGGTGATCTCGTGGAAGACCATCCGCTTGACCGGCACCTTGGGCTTGAGCGTCTCCACCAGGTGCCAGGCGATCGCCTCGCCCTCGCGGTCCTCATCCGTCGCCAGGAAGATCTCGTCGACCTCCTTGGACAGCTTCATCAGCTTGCTGATCTGCTGCTTGCGGTCGGCGGAGACGACGTAGAGCGCGTGGAAGCCGTTGTCGACGTCCACCCCGAGGCGGGCCCAGGACTCGCCCTTGAACTTGGCCGGCACGTCGGCGGCGTTGCGCGGCAGGTCGCGGACGTGACCGAAGCTGGCCTCCACGACGTACCCCGGGCCGAGGTAGCCCGAGATCGTCTTGGCCTTCGCCGGTGACTCGACGATGACCAGACGGGTGGTTCCAGCGTTACTCGGCACGTCTCTCCCCGACCTCACTCCTGCTCGTGGCCTGCCGGCGCCCGGACAGCGACCGCTCTCGACCCCGCCGTCGCACCGGCGATCCGGATGTCCAACGTAACGCGCCGCCCGCGTTTCGGGTTTCGCGGGCGGCAAACCGCCTCCACGCGGCGGTCAACTCCCGCCCCGCCGCGCTCGGCACTGCCGGACGGCGCCACCGTACACCGTGGGTAGGGCTCGAAGCGGGTCACTGTGACGATGGCGGACCCTCGGCCGAGGTCCGACCCGCCCGTTTTCCGCGTGGATCGACCGGCCGGACTGTCCGGCACCAGACACCCCGCCGCCGCCGCCGACCCGCGTCGATCATGGACTTGTGGTGGGCGTTTTAACCCCGCAAGAGCATTACGTCCACCACCACAACTCCATGATCGACACGGGGGCGGGGGGCGGGGGGCGGGGGGCGGGGGGCGGGGGGCGGGGGCGGGGTGGGGTGGGGTTAGGGGCGGGGGGGCCAGGCGGTGGGTGGGGCGGCGGGGGGCGGGCCGCCGACCAGTTCGGCGAGGCGGGCCATCCGGCGGCGGCCGGTGATCCGGTACGCCGGGCCGTCCTCGTCCGGGCCGAGCAGCGTGCCGGCCAGCCCGACGGCGGCGAGTGCCGCGCCCACCGGTTCCCAGCACTCCTGGTCGCTCTCACCGAGCCGCAGCAGGAAACCGCCGGGCGGCTCCGGCGTCCCGGCGGCCGCGAGCCAGAGCCGCAGCCGCCGCCCGGTGAGATGGAAGGTGGCCGGTGGGCGTTTCGCCGGGCCGTGCAGCCACGCGGCTGCGAGCGGTTTCAAGACCCGGGTGTACGACGTACGGACGGCGTGTCGCTCGTCCCCGGTCGGCTCCCAGCTCGCCGCGAGCCCGCGCTGCCCCAGCTCGGCGACGAGCACGTGCACCCGCCAGGCGGCGTCCACCCGCACGGAGAGGCGCGCGGTGCCGCCCATCCGCACCACCTCACCCGGCCCGGCGAGCAGTCCGGCCAGGTCGGCGACCGTCGGCTCGGCCGCATCGGCGCCGAAGAAGACCAGTTGCCGGCCGGCGTCCTCGGCCGGGACCGGTGGGTCGGGGTGGGCCGGAGTCCCACGCCGTCGCGCGGGCACGGACACGTCGGGCTCGGGCGCGGGGAACAGCGCCGGGGGCGGCTGCGCCCCCGGAGTGTCACCGAACCCGCTCAGCGACACTCCGGCACCTCGTCGAAGGCTTGTTTCAGCTCCTCGGAGTTGAGCTGACTGGTGTCCAGGGCGCTGGCGTCGTACTCCTTGTTGAGCGTGTCGACGGCGGCCCGCACGCCGTCGTAGAAGGTGGCCGGCTCGGTGGTGCTCAAGCCGTCGATGGTGTCCCGGGCGCGGCCGTAGGCGTCCCGCATCTTCTCCAGCGAGTTGCGGAAGCCGGCGGAGATGGCCTCACCGTTGTCGGTCTCCGGCACGCCGGCCTGCTCCACCTTGCGGCGCGCGGTCTCGCTGGCCTGCTCGGCCCCACCGAAGAGCCGCACCAGGTTCTCCTTGGCCTGCGCCGGCGTGGTCTGCGCGGTCATCTGCTCGTCCGTGCTGCTGGTCAACTTGCTGATCTCGGAACGCCACGGGGTGAGCGCGCCGCAGACCGTGGCCGCCCAGGCCCGCGGGCTGGGGCCGCCTCCGCAGCCGGCGAGCACGACGACGATCGTGGCCAGGACCACCGTGAACTTTCCGGCGGCAGACGCCCGGCACGTACGCATGCGTTGCAGCGTACGACCTTCGGCCAGGTGTGGCACCGGTCCGGATGGGCGGGGTCCCCGGCCGACACGTACGTCGACCGGGGACCCTGGAGCCGTTGATGGTCAGGCGTTGACCGTCTCCGGCCGGTGGTCGGTGCTGCCCGCGCCGGTGTTGCCGTCGGCGTCGGAGCTGTCCATCGCGATGCCCTTGCGCTTGCTGAACACCACCGACGCCACGATGATCAGCGTCGCGACCAGCGCGACGCCGACCCGCAGGCCGACGTTGCGGTCGTCGCCGACGCTCCACGCCACCACGGCGGGCGCGATCAGCAGCGAGACCAGGTTCATCACCTTGATCAGCGGGTTGATCGCCGGGCCGGCGGTGTCCTTGAACGGGTCGCCGACGGTGTCGCCGATGACCGTCGCGGCGTGCGCCTCGGAGCCCTTGCCGCCGTACGCGCCGTCCTCGACCAGCTTCTTGGCGTTGTCCCACGCGCCACCGGAGTTGGCCAGGAAGACGGCCATCAGAGTGCCCGCCCCGATCGCCCCGGCCAGGTAGGCGGCGAGCGCGCCGGGCCCGAGACCGAAACCGACCGCGATCGGCGCCAGGATGGCGAGCAGACCGGGGGTCATCAGCTCGCGCTGCGCGTCCCGGGTGCAGATGTCCACGACCTTGCCGTACTCCGGACGCTGGGTGCGGTCCATGATGCCGGGCAGCTCACGGAACTGCCGGCGGACCTCCATCACCACGGCGCCGGCCGAGCGGGACACCGCGTTGATGGCCAGCCCGGAGAAGAGGAACACCACCGCCGCGCCGATGATCAGGCCGACCAGGTTGCGCGGGTTGGCGACGTTCAGCGAGTTGAGGATCTCGTTGCCGACGTCGGCCACGCCGGCGTCCGCGTACGCGCTGCTGAGCGTGTCGGTGTACGAGCCGAACAGCGCGGTCGCGGCGAGCACCGCCGTGGCGATCGCGATGCCCTTGGTGATCGCCTTGGTGGTGTTGCCGACGGCGTCCAGTTCGGTGAGCGTCCGGGCGCCGTGCTCGTCGATGTCGCCGGACATCTCGGCGATGCCCTGGGCGTTGTCGGAGATCGGCCCGAAGGTGTCCATGGCGACGATGACGCCGACCGTGGTGAGCAGGCCGGTGCCGGCCAGTGCGACCGCGAACAGCGACAGCGTGATGGAGCTGCCACCGAGCAGGAACGCCCCGAAGACGCCGGCGCCGATCAGCAGCGCCGAGTAGACCGCCGACTCCAGACCGATGCTGATGCCGGCCAGGATGACGGTGGCGGCACCGGTCTGCGAGCTCTTGCCGATGTCCTGCACCGGCCGACGGTTGGTCTCGGTGAAGTAGCCGGTCAGCGCCTGGATCGCGGCGGCCAGCACGATACCGATCACCACCGCGCCGATGGCCACCAACCGCGGGTCGCGGTCGGTGATGTCGAGCCCGCCCTCCAACTCGGCGAAGGTCGCCGGCAGGTAGGCGTACGCGGCGATCGCCACCAGCACCGCGGAGAGCACCGCCGAGAGGTAGAAGGCCCGGTTGATCGCGGTGAGGCCGCTGCGGTCGGACGTGCGCAGCCGGGTGATGAAGACGCCGACGATCGCGATCAGCACACCGATCGTGGAGATGATCAGCGGGAAGACCAGCCCGTCCTCGCCGAACGCGGCCCGGCCGAGGATCAGCGCGGCGACCAGCGTCACCGCGTACGACTCGAACAGGTCGGCGGCCATGCCGGCGCAGTCACCGACGTTGTCGCCCACGTTGTCGGCGATGGTGGCGGCGTTGCGCGGGTCGTCCTCGGGGATGCCCTGCTCGACCTTGCCGACCAGGTCGGCGCCGACGTCGGCGGCCTTGGTGAAGATGCCGCCGCCGACCCGCATGAACATCGCGAGCAGCGCGGCGCCGAAGCCGAAGCCCTCCAGCACGGTCGGCGCGTCGCCCCGGTAGACCAGGACGACCAGCGCCGCACCGAAGAGCCCGAGGCCGACGGTGAGGAAGCCGACCACGCCGCCGGTCCGGAAGGCGATCTTCATGGCGGCCTCGCGGCCACCCTGTCGCTCCCGGGCGGCGGCGGCGACCCGCAGGTTGGCGCGGGTGGCCAGCCACATGCCGGCGCCGCCGATGAACGCGCTGAACAGGGCGCCCACCACGAAGAAGAGCGAGCGGCCGATCTTCACGGCCGTCTCGTTGCCGTCGGTGTCGTGCACCGGCAGCAGGAAGAGCAGCACCACAGCGATCACGACGAAGATCGCCAGGGTGCGGAATTGGCGGAGCAGGTAGGCGGAGGCGCCCTCCTGGACCGCCCCCGAGATCTCCTGCATGTTCGTGGTGCCCTTGCCGGCTGCCAGCACCGCCTTTGTGAGGGCGGCGGCGAAGACGAGCGCCACCAGCGCGATTACCGCGGCGATGACGACGTACGTGACATTGCTTCCGGTAAGGGAAAGCCCGCCGCCGTCGGCGGCCAAGGTCTCGGACATCTGTGTCCTCCTGTTACCGAACACTCGCGCCGGTGGGTGGAGACGCACCGACCAGCGCCTGGATGCGGAATCGCAAGCGCGCCAACCCACCCCAGCGGACCAGCGATGACCACCCATACCCGCTGGCTGCGGGATGGGTCACTTGCTGACAACCCGGGTACTGTAGCCCTCCACAGTGTCAGAGGTCACACCCAGGTGGCACCGTGTCTCGATGATCTTCGTCGCTGTGTTATGAAACGAAATCTGATATAGGGATCGGTCCATGACAAGAAGACCGCATCCCGACGGGGATGCGGCCTTCATGCAGCAGTTGCGGGTCAGCGGCCGACCGGCCACACCATCCGCACCTCGGTGCCGACACCGTCGTCGACCGGGCGCACCTGCAGGTCCTCGACGAAACCGGCCAGCAACGCGAAGCCGACACCGGTGGTCAACGCCTCATCGGTGAGCGACTCGTTGGCCAGCGCGTCCGGCGGCAGCGCGGCCAGTCCGATGCCCGCCTCGATCGGCGCGCGGTCGACCACCCGCACCGCGTACGAGCCGGAGTCGGACATCTCCACCAGCACCGGATCGGGCAGGCCGTACTGGCGGTGCAGGGCGACCGCCCGGGTGCAGGCCTCGCCGATGGCCAGCCGTACCTCGTCCAGCAGGTCCTCACGAACCCCGGCGCGCCGGGCGACGGCGACGCCGACCAGCCGGGCGGTGCGCACGTGCACCGGTGCCGGTGAGAAGGAGAGCCGGACTGTCGCCATCACGCGTTGGCACCGGTCGGCTCCGCGCCGACCGCGGCATCGACCGTCGAATGCAACGGGAACACCTGGTCCAACGCGGTGATCCGGAAGATCTTGAGCAACGGCTCCTTGTCGCAGACCAGGGCGAACGAGCCGCCGGCCGTCCGCAGCCGCTTGAGCGCGCCGACCAACACGCCCAGCCCGGTGGAGTCGAGGAAGTCCACCCGACCGAGGTCGACCACCACGTGCCGGGCGCCACCGTCGATCAGTTCGAGGAGCCGTTCGCGGAGCCGGGGCGCGGTGTAGACGTCCACCTCACCGCCGACCTCGAGCACCGTGTGCTCACCCACAGTGCGGGTCGCCAGTGACAGCTCCATCGGTCCTCCTCGCCAGAGCCGTAAACTCTCTTGGGCATCTAACCATTACCGCCGGGACACCCTGCGGTCGCCGGCGGAGGCTTCCCTTTACCCCCCGGCCCGACTTTTCATCTCCGAACACCAGTGCGAGAGTGCAGGGCGTGACCTCCGACGACTTCAGCTCCGCGCGCCTGTCGCCGCGGCTCGACCTGAAGCCGTCGGCCAGCGCCACCGTATCCGCAGGTCCCGGCCCTGGGCCAACCCCGGGCGACCTGTTGCGTCGGCTGCGCGCCCGGGGCGCCGGCGACCCGGTCACCCACGTGGAACGGGTGCCGGCCCGCGCCGGTGAGCCCGCGCCGTGGCCGCCGTGGGCACCGACGGAACTGCGCGCGGCGTTCGCCCGGCGTGGCGTGGTCGCGCCCTGGCGGCACCAGGCCGAGGCCGCCAACCTGGCGTACGACGGCGGGCACGTCGTGGTCGCCACCGGCACCGCGTCCGGCAAGTCGATGGCGTACCAGCTCCCGGCGCTGGCGACGCTGCTCGCCGACCCGCGGGCCACCGTGCTGTACCTGGCACCGACCAAGGCGCTCGCCGCCGACCAGCTACGGGCCGTCGCCGCGCTGGAGCTGGAGGGGGTACGTCCGGCCTGCTACGACGGGGACACTCCGCGCGCCGAGCGGGAGTGGATCCGCCGGCACTCCCGATTCGTGCTGACCAACCCGGACATGCTGCACCACGGCATCCTGCCCGGGCACGCCCAGTGGTCCGGTTTTTTGCGCCGCCTCGCGTACGTGGTGATCGACGAGTGCCACACCTACCGGGGCGTGTTCGGCTCGCACGTGGCGCACGTGCTGCGTCGGCTTCGCCGGCAGTGCGCCCGGTTCGGGGCCACGCCGGTGTTCGTGCTCGCCTCGGCGACCTCCGGCGACCCGGCGACCGCGGCCGGGCGGCTGACCGGCCTACCGGTGACGGCGGTCACCGAGGACGCGTCACCGCGCGGCGGGGTGACCTTCGCGCTCTGGGAGCCGCCGCTGCTGCCACCCGACTCCACCGCCGCGTCCGCGGTGCCCCCGCAGGCGGCCGGCGACCACGACGCCATGACGGATCTCGTCCAGGTCCGCCGGTCGGCGCTGCGCGAGACCGCGGACCTGCTCGCCGACACGGTCGCCGAGGGGGTACGCACGCTCGCGTTCGTCCGGTCCCGCAAGGGCGCCGAGGTGGTGGCGGCCAGCGCGCGACGGGCGCTGGACGACGCGGTGCCCGGCCTCGGCGACCGGGTGGCCGCCTACCGGGGTGGCTACCTGCGCGAGGAACGCCGTGAGCTGGAGCGGGCTCTGCTGCACGGTGACCTGCTCGGTCTGGCCTCCACCAACGCGCTGGAGCTGGGCGTCGACCTGATCGGGCTCGACGCGGTGCTGATCTGCGGCTACCCGGGCACCCGGGCGTCGCTGTGGCAGCAGGCGGGCCGCGCCGGGCGCTCCGGGCAGGAGGCGCTCGCGGTGCTGGTGGCCCGGGACGACCCGCTCGACACCTATCTGGTGCACCATCCGGAGGCCATCTTCGGGGCGCCGGTGGAGGCGACGGTCCTCGACCCGGCCAACCCGTACGTGCTGGCCCCACAGCTGGCCTGCGCCGCGGTGGAGGCGCCCCTCACCCCGGCCGACCTGGCGCTCTTCGGCGACGGGGCGAAGGAGGCGATCGACGAGCTGGTGGCGGCCGGTGCGCTACGGCAGCGACCCACCGGCTGGTACTGGCGGCACCGGGAACGCCCCGAGGTGGATTTGCGCGGCGAGGGCGGCGCACCGGTCTGCGTGGTCGAGTCGGCCACCGGCCGGCTGCTCGGAACGGTCGACGGCGGCTCCTCGCACTTCCTACTCCATTCCGGCGCCGTCTACCTGCACCAGGGCGTCTCGTACGTGGTGGACGAGTTGGACCTCGCCGACGGTTGCGCGCTGGTGCACGTCGAGGAGCCAGACTGGTCCACCCACGCGCGGGATGTCACCGACCTGTCCGTGGTGTCGGTGCGCTCCTACGTGGACGCCGGTCCGGTCGGCATGTTCCTCGGTGAGGTGGACGTGACCAGCCAGGTGGTGTCGTACCAGCGGCGCCGGATCGCCACCGGTGAGGTGATCGACACCCGGCCGCTCGACCTGCCCACCCGTGAGCTGCGCACGGTGGCGGTCTGGTTCACCCTGTCGCCGCAGTCGTTGGCTGCCGCCGGAGTCCAGCCGGCCGACGTGCCGGGCGCGCTGCACGCGGCCGAGCATGCCGCGATCGGTCTGCTGCCTCTGATGGCCACCTGCGACCGGTGGGACATCGGCGGTCTCTCCACGGCGGTGCACCCGGACACGGAGGCGCCGACCGTCTTCGTCTACGACGGGCATCCGGGTGGCGCCGGCTTCGCGGAGCGGGCGTACGGGACGGCGTCGGCGTGGCTGCGGGCCACCCGGGACGCGATAGCGGAGTGCGGCTGCGAAACCGGCTGCCCGTCGTGTGTGCAGTCGCCGAAGTGCGGCAACGGCAACAATCCGCTCTCCAAGCCGGACGCGATCCGCGTCCTCGACGTGGTGCTCGCGAACCTGCCCGCCTGATCGGCCCTTGCATGAATCCACCGGGCACGGGGCACAATGATGTGGGAGCGCTTCCATCGATGCCTGTCCAGCCGTTCACCCCCGCGCCCCGAGGAGAAGCCGTGGCCGACACCATCGCCGAGACCGTCGACCTGCTCTACACCATCGACCAGGAACAACTCACCCTCGATCAGCAGATCGCGCTCGGATCCGCGCTGGCCGCTCTGGCTCAGGCGGAACGACTGGAGCAGATCAACGAACGGCTGCGCGGCATCCACCAGGTCCTCAACGGCTGGGCGCTGCGCGCCGCTACCGCCGAGAGCCGCTGACCTTCGCAGGGATCGACCGGACCGGCCGGGGAAGAGAGCGCCGGGGGCGCGGGCCCGCAGAGGTTGTCGGGCTGTGCGAGACTCCGGCGCACCATCCCCTGAGGAGATCAGATGCAGCTCGACAACTTGCAGAGCCAGCACCAGTTTCACGTCCGCCAGCGGCTGCGGATGATGGTCAACCAGTACGAGGTCCGGGCGGTCTCCCCGGACGGCACCGAGGGTGAGCTGTTGGCGTTCGCGCAGCAGAAGCGGCTCGCCTTCAAGGAGCAGGTGACGATCTACACCGACGACTCCAAGCAGCAGCCCCTGCTCGGCTTCAAGGCCCGCCAGCGCCTCGACCTCGGCGCCACGTACGACGTCACCGACGCGGCCGGCAACCCGATCGGCCTGTTCCGTAAGGACTTCGCCCAGTCGCTGCTGCGGTCCACCTGGCACGTCGAGCAGGCCGGTCTGCCGCAGGTCACGGGCCAGGAGCGCAGCCTGCCGGTGGCGCTGCTGCGCCGGTTCGTCGACTCGCTGTCCTGGCTGCCGTACCACTTCGACTTCACCGCCGGCGGCCAGCCGGGCTTCACCGTGGTGAAGAAGTGGGGCCTGCGCGACAAGTACGTCGTCGAGGTGCAGAACCCGCAGCTCGACCGCCGTCTCGTCATCGCGATGGCCGTGGCGCTCGACGCGCTGCAGGCGCGCTGACCCAACCGACGTGCACATCCCCGATCGCCGGCCGGGACGCGGGCACCCTGCCCACGTCCCGGCCAGCAGGCCGTCGGGCGCAGCCCCAGCCGGTGACCGTTCGGGCGCGGCCCGATTGGTGACCCGGTCGCAGCGCGGCCCGGTTGGTGACCGGTCGCTGCCGCGTTCGAGAAGCCGATGCCCACTCCCGGTCGGCGACGCTGTGGAGTTGATGTCGTAGACGAATCGCCGCCCGGTCCGGTCCGAGCGCTCAGCCGCGTACCGGGCCTGCTCGCGCTGTCGACACCGCGACCCGGGTCAGGCCGGGCAGTGGCGTGACCGCCACCTCGACGGTCACCAGCACGTCGAGCCCGTCGAGACGACAGGCGACCAGCCGTCCGCCGTTGCGGTCGACGACGTCCAGGGCCGACGCGCAGGCCCCCACGTCGCCGTCCAGCGCCTTGCCGGCTCCGGCCAGCGCGCCGAGGTCGGCTGCCACCGCCGCCCGCTGAGCGGCCATCGCCGCCACGGCGACGGCCGCACCGAACGTCCCGACCAGCACGAAGACCAGCCCTACCGCCAGCAGCACGACGGTCGCCCCACCCCGGTCGCCGTCCGACCGCCCGCCCTCAAGCCGCTCGCCCTGGGACCGCCCGCCCTCGAACCGCTCACCCTCAGACCGCCCGCCCTCAAGCCGCTCGCCCTGGGACCGGGTGTCTCGTCGCTCAGCGTCCGGGCGATCGTTGTGCCAGCGTCTGCGGTGTTGGTGCCGTGGTCCGTCCGTCGCCCGGTGGTTCATTGGTCCAGCTCCCCTGCACCCGGTTCGAGGGCCGCGACGGCGGTGGCGACCACGGTGATTCGTGGTAGTCGACCGCCCAGGGTGCGTACGGGCGCGCGCACCGTCACATACACCCGCTCGCCGTCGATCGACACCGACATCTCCGCGCCCGGCGGCCCCGCACCCCGGCCATCGGTGCTGCCGTCCGCGCCCCGGGCTGCGGCCAGCGCCGCCTCCCGGGCCGCGTGCAGGCAACTCGCCTGGGTACCGACGGCGTTGACGGCGGTCAGTCCGGCGAGCAGGAGCAAGACCAGCGCCGGCAGGCCGGCCGCCAGTTCGGCGGTGAAGGACCCCCGGTCTCCGCCGACGAGTCGCCGCCCGCCGCCGGGCAGCCCCGAGAACCTCCGAGCGCCTCTGGCGACCCGACCGGGTCTCCGCGTGCCGGTGGACGTCAGCCCGCCGGCGCTGGATTCCCGACCGGGTCCGGCCTGCCGGCGCCCGGTCACTTCAGCGCCCGGTCGATGACGGCGGTCAACGCCGACTGGACGTTGCCGGAGGTCAAGACCTTCAACAGGATCCCGGCGAAGGCGACCGCGGCGAGCGTGCCGACGGCGTACTCGGCGGTGTTCATCCCGGCGTCGCCGCGCAGGCGGCCGATGAGTTTGCGCATGGCTGTTTCCCTTCTCGATGGATCAGAGCACGTCGCCGAGGACGGCGACGATCACCGGCACCAGACCGGCGAGAATGAACGCGGGCAGGAAGCAGAGCCCCAGCGGTAGGACGATGAGCACCCCCGCCCGGCGGGCCGACGCCTCGGCGGCGGTGGCACGGTCGGCGCGCAGGTCGTCGGCGAGCCGGGTCAGCGCACCGGCCAGGGCGGCACCACTGTTGGCCGAGCGCGCCGCGGCCGCCGCCAACCGGTCCGCACCCGAGACTCCGTCCAGCGCGGACCACGCCTCCGCCGGACCGCCGCCGAGCAGCAGCGTGCGACCGACCCGGGCCAGCCGGTCAGCGAGCGGGCCGTCCAGCGCCTCCGCGACGGCCAACACCGATCGGTCCACCGGGGCACCTGCCCGCATCGCCGCAGCCAGTAGGTCGGCGGCGAGCGGCAGGTCGGCGGCCTCCCGCAGCCGACGTCTGCGCACGGCCGGCGGCTCGATCCGCCGCAGCAGCACGTCCAGAAGGAACGCGGTCAGGACCCCGCCGAGCAGCCCGAACCACCCTTCGACGATCACGGCCACGGCGAGTCCGCCAAGGCCGGCGGCGAGCCGGATCGCGTCCGGCCGCCGCCGGTTGGCTGGTCGCGGCCAGTCGACCGCAGCGCGCTGGCTCCCCGAACCACGCCGGTCGACCGGCACACGCTGGCTTCTCGACCCACGCCGGTCATCCGGCACACACTGGCTGCCCAACCCACGCCGGTCACCCGGCATTTCGCCGCCCGACCCGCGCTGGCGCGCCGGGCCGCGCTGGCGCGCCGGATGGCTCGCCGGGCCGCGCTGGCGGACTGTCCTACTCAACCGGAGTGACGCGACGAGCAGGGCAGCGAGCACCAGCCCGATGGCGACGAGCATCATTGGGGACATCAGGCGGGCCGCCCCGGCGTCGAACCGAGCCGTTCGGCCCAGAACAGGCCGACGACCTGTAGGGCGACCGCGAGGACAGCGCAGACACCGCCGACCGTGCTGTGCAGGAGCACCGCCACGGGATCGACGCCGATCGCGTACCCGAGCCCGATCCCGCCGACCGGCAGGGCCGCCAACAGCCAGGCGGTGGCCCGGGCGCCGGCCGCCTGCGCAGCGGCGGCCGCGAGCCCTCGGTCGGTTGCCCGTGCGTCCGCCTCGATCCGCTCGACCAGCTCGGCGAGCGGCGCGCCCGTCCGGTCCGCGAGCCGCACCGCAGCCGAGGTCAGCTGGCGAAGCCGGTCCGACCCACCGGCGGAGGCGACCTCGATGACCGGCGGCACGGGCACGCCCGCCCGGAGGTCCGCGGCGAGACCACATAGCTGGTCCAACCCGCGCCGACGGATCCGCTCGGCGCGCCGGTTGGCCCGCCGGCGCACCAGGCCACGCACGACCAGCGTGCCGTACCCGGCCAGTGCGACCCCGGCGACCGGACCGCCGATCACGGCGCCGACGCCGGCACCCACCAGACCGGCCAGCAGTAGTACGCGCGCAGATCGCACACCACGTACCGCGGCGAACCCGCCATCCTCCCGGCCATCGGGGTCGACCAACTGCTGGTCACGGCGATCCACGTCACCGCGAGGAACAGTTGCCGCACCTGCGACGCGGCCCGGGCCGTCCGCGTGCACTGCCCTGCGACCGTCGCCACCTGACGTGTCGCCCGGACCGTGCGCCTCGGGCTCACCGCCGTCGAACGTCGACGTGGCAACGGAGGCACCGGCACGCGGTTCCGCATCCAGGGCCACCGCCCCCGGTCGATCGGTGCCGGCCGGGCGGCGTGGGTCCCGGCGGGTCGGCGGACGGGCCGGGCCGGCCGGACGCGTGGAGCCCACCCAACTCGCGACACCGATGGTGTCCCGGTCGCAGCGTGCGCCCGGTGCCTGTCCGCCAGCGGATTCCGCAGCCGGCGGGTACTGCGAGATGGCAGCCTGGGTTGATCTCTCTTCGGGTCCGTCGGGCGTGCGACCCAACTCCCGGACCCACTGCACCAGGGCGTCGTCCGGATCATCAACGACGGTGCCAGGGCCTGCGGCCAGCACCCGACGGCGGCGGGCACGGATGGTCCGAACCGGCCACGCCACCAGGACCGCGGCACCCAGGAGCAGCACCGCCACCAGCACCGAACCGCCCGTCATGCCGGACCTGCCGATCCGGGCCACGGCTCACCAAGGATCGGTGGCACCGCCACACCCCGCTCGTGCAACAGCGCCCCCAGCGCGCGTGCGGCCTGCCCCAGCCCACGACCACGCACCCACGCGGGCACCACGGTGACCAGCCGATCCGGCCCCTCGGGGAGCAGCAGGCAGATCGATTCCAGGACTCGTCCGCGGTCGCCACGTCGTACCTGAAACAGCACCTGCAATGCCGCGACCACCTGGGCGTGCAGCGCGGCGCGCGGCAGCCCACCCAGCATGCCGAGCGCCTCCAGGCGCGCCGGTACGTCCGACGGCGCGTTGGCGTGCAGCGTGCCGGCGCCGCCGTCGTGGCCGGTGTTGAGTGCCGCCAGTAGGTCCACTACCTCACCGCCCCGGCACTCACCGATCACCAGCCGGTCCGGACGCATCCGCAGCGCCTGCCGGACCAGGTCGGCGAGGCTGACCACGCCGGTTCCCTCGACATTGGCGGTACGAGCCTGGAGCCCCACCACGTGCGGATGCCCCGGACGCAGTTCGGCGGCATCCTCGACCAGCACGATCCGCTCCGTCGCCGGCACCAGACCGAGCAGCGTGTTGAGCAGGGTCGTCTTCCCGGATCCGGTGCCGCCGGTGACCAGGTATGCCAGCCGAGCGGCGACGACGGCCGCGAGCACGGGAGCCACCGGACGCGGCACCGTCCCCTGACGCACCAACTCGTCGACGGTGAACGGCCGGTGCCGGAAGGTCCGCAGCGACAGGTACGGTCCCTCGGTCGCCACCGGCGGCAGCACCGCGTGCAACCGGGTGCCGTCGGCGAGCCGGGCGTCCGCGTACGGGGATCCGTCGTCGAGCCGTCGCCCGGCGCTGGCGATCAGCCGCTGCGCCAACCGGCGTACGTCCTCCACCGTGCCGACCGGCACCGGGACCTGGTGCAGCCCCGATCCCCGGTCGACCCACACCCGGACGCCGTTGACCAGCACGTCGGTCACCTCGGGGTCGGCGAGCAGCGTGGCCAGCGGCCCGGCGCCGACGAGGTCGTCGTGCACCCGGTCGGCGATGCGCAGCACGGCGGTGTCGCCGAGCACCGCGGCTGCGGGTTCCGCGCGTACCGCGGAGACGATCGCCGCCGGCGTGACCGGTGTGCTGGCACCGGCGATGCGCTGTCGTACCCGGGCGGCCAGGCTCGCATCGTCCGGCCGGGCCGTCATGCCGCACCCGTCGCGGGTACGCCGGTGAGGTCGGCGACGATCCGCTGGCAGAGCGCGGCCAGCGGGCCCTTCCCGGCGGCGGCTGGCGCCTCGCCCCGTTCCAGCCCTCGGCAGAGCCCTGGTTCGGGACGCAGAGTGCCGGCGAGGGGAAGCCCGAGTGCCCGCGCGACCTCGGTGGCGCGTAGCCGGCCCGGGGCGGGACCGCGCACCACGACCGAGAGCGCGGCGCAGTGCGGCGCGGCCGCGGCCACCACCCGGGCGGCAGCGGCGGTGGCGCGCAGCTCCGCGGGTACGACGACGTACGCCTGATCGGCTGCCTGCAGCGCGACCACCGCCGCGTCGTCCAACTGTCGGGGCAGGTCGATCACCACGAAGTCCCGGCCGCGTCGGGCGGCGTCGACGGTCGCCGCCATGGCCGCCGCGGGCAACGCCAGCAGGTCGCCGCGATCCCAGGAGAGCACCACCAGGTCACCCCGGCTGGGCAGAGCCCGGACCAGCGCCGGCGCGTCGACCCGACCGTCGGCACCACTGAGCGCCGGCCAGCGCAGCCCCTCCAACTGTTCCCAACCGAGTACGAGGTCGAGGCCACCGCCGAGCGGATCGGCGTCGACCAGCAGGGTGCGCAGCCGCGCCCGCGCGGCGGTCACGGCCAGCCCGCCCGCGAGCACACTCGCACCGGCACCGCCGCGCCCGCCGAACAGCGCGACGATCCGCGCGCTGGAGTCGTCCGCGAGGCTGGGGCCGTGCTCGGCGAACCGATCCACCAGCCACGGTTCGGCGGCCGGCAACGTGGCGACATGCTCGGCGCCGATCAACTCGGCGATCTGCCAACCAGGGTCGAGCTGACCGGACCGACCAACCAGCACCAACCGGGGTCGCCGCGGCAGCCGGGCCCGCAGGCACGGCTGCGCCTGGTCGGCGCCGAGCAGAACCAACGGCGCGGGAAGCCAGCGAGTGCGGGCTGCCGCTGGATCGGCGGCGAGTTCCACCTCGATGCCGCCTGCGGCGGCGAGCCGAAGCAGGTCGTCGAGCAGGTCACCGTCGCCGGTGACGAGCAGTGGAAGCCGTCGGATCGGGGGCGGAACGGAGGTACGGGGTGGCATCGCGGCCTCCAGCAGTCGGGGCTCGGTTGTGCCGCCGACCCTGCTCGGAATCCGCCCCTGGTACCGCCCCAGGTACGCCGCCTGTGGACAACTTCGCGGCCTGTGGACAACGCCCGTCGAGACAGTTGATCTGCTACGCGCGCGGCCTGTCCGGCTGGCGCGTCAGCGCGTGGCGAAATGCGGAGGCGTCGCGCGGATCGAGCGGCCGACGCGGTGAGCCGGCTTTCGTGTGACCCCCGGGTCACCACGTCCGACGCAGCGAATTGTCCCCTGAGACCAGAAAGCAGAAGATCATTCAGGTCGAGGGCCTCCAATGGCAGCTCTTCAGGTCTCGTCCTGACTGGACGGCGGCACTAGGCTGGCCGATGCCGGACCAGAGGACGCCGCGGAGGTAAAGATGGATGAGGAACTACTTCCGAAGGAACGCCTGGAAAGCGCCATACGTAAGGGTGAGAGCCAGTTCCGCGAATTCAAGACGGCACTAGAGGGCCCGCCGGGGCACAAAAGGCCGCGAGATGTCCGGGATATCAAACGAGATATCGCTGAAACCCTGGTGGCGTTCGCCAACAGCGAGGGGGGCCAGCTGTTCGTGGGCGTCGAGGACGACGGCACGGTAACCGGGGTACCGCACTCGGCGAATGCCATCGAAGGGCTTCTGGCCGCCCCGCAGACAAATGTCCTGGCGCAAACACCGCTGCCATCGCCGCTCAAGTCGCGCATCTATCATGACGGCAAGCTGGTCCTGCTATTTGCCGTCGCCAAGAGCACCGTGGCCATTCATCAGACGAGCGATGGGAAGTGTCTCCAGCGAAGCGACCGGGAGTCGATCCCGATCGCGACCGAGATCGTCCACTTTGAGCGCCAGGAGCAGCACTCCCGTTCCTACGATCGACAGTACGTCGACGGTGCCGACCTGGACTCCCTGGATATCCCACTCATACGCAGCCTCGGTGAGCAAGTCGCCCCCGGGATGTCAGAAGAAAAGGTTCTTCAGCTACTCGACCTGGCAGACTACGACGGGTTCCATGTGCGGCTTCGCCGAGCGGCACTGCTCCTCTTCGCCAACGACGTTCAGCGGTGGCATCCTCGGTGCCAGGTTCGAATCCTCCGGGTTGTGGGCACCGAGATGCGGCCGGGCAAAGAATACAATGTGTCGAACGACGAGATCGTCCGCGGCAATATCCTCACGCTGTTGGTGCGCGCCTGGGATGCCATCCGTAACCACCTCGTGCAGGTGAGGCTCGAACGGAGTGGCCTGTTCGAGGAGCGGGTCATGTACCCGGAGGATGCCTGCCGGGAAGCCCTGATCAATGCTGTTGCGCACCGCGACTACAGCGACGAGGGGCGCGGCGTCGAGGTGTTCGTGTACGACGACCGGATGGAAGTACGGAGCCCGGGATCCCTGCTGTCTACGGTATCCGTGCAAGATCTGCTTCGGCTCTCCGGGGCCCACGAGTCGCGTAACCCGTTTGTCGCCCGAACCCTGCGCGAGGCACGCTTCATGCGTGAGGTGGGCGAAGGAATGCGACGGATCTTCGCGCTCATGAAAGCCAACGACCTGGTGGACCCGGAGCTTCGGGCCGAAAATGACAACTTCGCCATCACACTGCACCACGAATCGGTTTTCTCCGAGACGGACCAGCGCTGGCTCGCGGCCTTCGACGGGTTCAACCTGCCCGTCGACGAGATGAAGGTCTTGCTCCTCGGGCGGGATGGCGCGCTGTTCAGCACCCAGCAGGTCTTCGACGCACTCGGCCTGGTCGACACCGAGCAGTACCGCGCGTTGCTCTCGAACCTTCAGCTGAAGGGGCTCGTGGTGACGCAGGTTTCGAAAGCAGCAGCGTCTGCCCGGGCGAGGCGCACCAAGGTGTCGGTCAGAAGTGTCCCACGGTTCGCGGCCTCAGGCACTCCAGGCGCTCGAACTTGTCGACCGCGACAAGACTTTCACTGATCGCTACCGGAAACTCGCGGCAATGTATGCGCCGCGAAAATGAGTCGATCCGGGGCGGCGTCTGACCTGCTCGGGCCACCAGCGCTCCGCACAAGCACCGCCTCCACCCACTCTGGCGGCCCTTGCCCAAACGACCGACGCAGCCGCCACCCCGCAGCCGCCGACAAGATCTGGCAGCTCGACCCGCCCCGTGTCGCGTGCGTGTTGGTGAAGCATTGACCCAGCCAGCGGAACCTCGCCATCCCGTCGCCGTCGACCCGCCCTGGTGGGGCGGGCCGCCGTCGGGGCCGCCACTGGCTGGTCTGGACGGGCCGGAGGACGACCTGTGCGGTGCGCGCTCCCACAGGAAAGGGACGACCCCCGTCGGGGGGAAAGTGACCTGACGTAGCAGCGAGTGTGATCAAGTGCCGTACCGCGTGGTCAGACGTACCGGTCATGTCGTTGAGCATGATCGAGAGCTGCCGCGCGGTACGGCACTTACTGACGATCTGCTGACTCTCGAATGAGGCGCTGCGGGTGCCCGAGGACGGCCGGAGGCCGCCCGCAGGGCAGGCCGCAAGCGGGCCACGTTCCGAACCCCTGCCTTGCAAAGATCAAGACTGCTGTCGGCCGGCGTCGGTGAACGTAGTTGACCTGCTCGGTCTGTCGGCTGACGTCGCACGTCGCCCACGTCTGTCGGCCTGCTTGGCTGTACCGATGGCTGTACAGCCAAACGCTCTCGTCGGTGGTGCCGGCTACTGACACGCGGATACATCCTGCGGCTTGCCGTATTCCTTGGCGGCAACTGGCACACTGAGGGCCGCCGTTGGGCTCAACCGGGGGTTGATCATGCTGAGAGAACTGATCTACGTCGACAGCGACAAGGTTCGGTCGCTGCTCTCCCAGCGTGAAGGCGGCATAGCCGAAGACCAGCGCGTGACCGAAAAGAAGCAAGGAACCTTGTCGGGTGGCGTGCGGCACATAGCTAGTCGAGAACAGATATGGGGCACTGAGGAGAGCACTCAGCGGTCGTTGGCCGATGCAGTTTTTCCAATGCTAGAGGAAGCCTTGACCGCCGAGGGCTATCTCTCGGATATCTCCGACGAACTTCAGAACACCACATCGGAGATATTTGACTCTTTCAAGGAGAAATATCCGCCGGGTTCCTTCGTCCGCATCACTGCCCCGTCCCGCCTGTTCGACGC
The DNA here is from genome assembly GCF_029626045.1 of Micromonospora sp. WMMD710. Lineage (NCBI taxonomy): Bacteria > Bacillati > Actinomycetota > Actinomycetes > Micromonosporales > Micromonosporaceae > Micromonospora > Micromonospora sp. WMMD710. The sequence goes on from NZ_JARUBD010000001.1 coordinate 4,965,612, forward strand.
GCGGTACGTGGCGAACGCATTCGCCGGGTATGCCACGGCTGCTGATGGTGTCACCGATATCGACTCAAACGCTTATGCAGTACAGCCTGCGGGCGCCCGCACCCCAGCGCCGAGGAACAAGCCCGGAACAAAAAGAGCTGCGAAAGACCGCGTCGTGTCCGAATTCAACACGCTTGAATCCCTGATCCCGGAGTTCGACTACTCCCAGGTGGGCGGCATACCTGCGAGTCAGCTGCGCGCATTCGTTAAGGTCGCTCGGGGGGTGTTCCATCCAGGCTTCCATCTTGCTATGGCGCCCGGCGGTAGCGAGGGAGTAAGCGTTACGGCCCGATTGCAAGAGGATCGGCGCTTCCTGGACAGTGAACCGGAAATCCTCTTTTCGCGCTATGGCGTCCAAGAACAGGAGTGGACGCTCGTCGGAACAATCGGCGCCTATTCCCCGCCCCCGGACTACACCTTTGACTCGAACCTGATTTCTCGGACTGACGGAACCGGGGTGGACCGAGGGAAGTTGGCGCAGTTGATTAACAACCTTCTTACACTGCTGGGTGCCCTTGGCTTGGCGGATCAACCCCAGCACCCCGGCTTCTCGGTCGTACCGTTCGCGGTCTACCGCCTCATACTCCCGACAGGGGGCGTGCAGGAGCACCCGGCAACGTCAGTGATGCATCCCTAGCGAGCGGTCCGCTTCGCGGCAGACGTGGCCGCCACTCTGCACCCATCCCCCGATAGGTGCCAAAGACTGCGGCATCCGGTCAGCGTCAAGGGTGGCCGAAGGCCATCGGCGTGCCGACGCGCAGCGCCCTTGACGCTGGCCGAATGGCGTAGAGGATCGGGCAGCGGGGATGGGCCACGCCCTGGTCCTCGACGTCTCAGTCGCGTCGACAGTGTCCACGTGATTCGAGGGCAAGCAGCTTTGCTGCGCGGCAGCGATCGCCCAGACCTCGATGGAGAGCGACCCCGATGGCGATCGTCCCGCCAAGCCTTTAGTGCTTCGGATCTTCCGCCAGCGTGGCCGGCCGGCCCGGCCGATGCCGGCCGGAGGTCGCCAGCAGGCCGGGGCCGGGCCGGCGCGGCCCGCTTGCGGGCCGCCTTGATCCTAAAGAGGCTGTTTCGGCAGTGGTACCGCACAGCATCCGCCGCATCAGAAGTTGCGTCAGGTCTAGCCGACGTCTCGTTTACAAGCTCTGTGCACCGCGTCCACCCTCATCCGGGAATGACCGCATGCTCGGAGCCTCGTCCATACCAGCCCACGTCAGCGTGCCGCCGTCCGGCGCGGATGCTGTCACGGTTGCTGTCGCTCACCTTCGCTGGCGGCGGCATCGTCCTCCGCGTCGAAGCGCCAACCTGTCATCGGGAAGCCAGGTCCAGATAGGTGTCCTACTGGCTGGCGGTGTCCTGGCTTGTTGCTGCCACCGTTGCTGTCGACAGCCTTCCGCTCCCGGTTCTTGCCACACCGGTGGGGGCAACCGGTCTAGTCCGGCGTGGCGAACGAATCTATGTCCCGGTCGATGGCACGATCACCGCTCGCAAGCACCCCTCCACACGATCGGCTCAACCGTTGGACGTCTGGGCACCAGTTCAAAGCGCTACGGCTGTCGCTGCCGCTGTTATCGCCGCCGTCGCCGCCTGGCAGTCGAGGAAGACTGCCGTCAGGATGACCGCCATCGAGAGCGAGCGCCGCAAGAGTGAGCTCTCTCCTCGGTTTCGTGTAGCTTGCGAGCCGCTCAACCCAGGTTCCGAAGACATCGTGCGCCTGCGCGTGGCGTTGATCGGACCGCCAGGGCTCGACCGTCTCGACCGGCTCACCGTAACCATCAGGAACGACCACCACCGCCGAGGTGAAGGAGAGCTCCAGCAGTACATGGACGGCCCGACCCAGGAAGAGGTCAAGCAGCACGTCTGGGGGCCTTACCGCTTCACGCCTCACACTGGTCCGGACGACGCTCGGGCTGATGGCATGGGGCGTCAAGTCGTGTACGACCAGAGTCTGCCGATCGGCGAGGAGCTGCCATACCAACTGGAGCACACCCACCCGGGCCACTGGATGAGGAGTTACACGCAGGCATCCTGGCTACGAGAACGGGGTCCGGTCATTCGTCTGGCATTCACCGCCGAGCACAAGGACCATGGGAGTTGGTACCTGCCGTGCGAGATCGAAACGGAGACCATGCCGGCGACAGTCCAAGTGCCGCAGCACTGACGTTCATCGTCAGTCCGCCACCGACGGCGCGATGCCACAACCTCCGGCATACAGGTCGACTCGTCCGTCGCCCACCAGATCAACCGCCGTTACGTGGTGGCTGATCTGGTGCTTCTCGGGCCTCTATGGGTGTTGTCGGTCGTCTTTGGTCATCGTTCGACGGCCCGGCGACGGCCGAAGACGGCCCAATAGTGGCTGGCCAAGCCGGGCCACCTCAGCGAAGATTGGTGCTCTTGCCCGGTCAAGGGGGGTGCATCGTGTCTTGGGCCTCATCATTGGACCTGGAGAGGGCTCTGGTTGCCTGTCACCAGGACTTGTTGGGTGACTGGTTCCGCGACCCGTGGGGCTGGCCCGAGTTGGACTGGGTAGTTGCCACTCGGCGAGACCTCATAGAGGAGCGCCTACGAAGCACTGACGTACGGGCCATCTCCAAGATTGATGTCCCAAAAGAGAACTTTGGCATCCGGCCGGCGATGGTGATGGACCCGCTGGACCGTCTTGCCTATCAGGCGCTTGTGGGTCACCTCAGCGTGCCGTTGATCGGCGGGATGCATCGCAATGCGTATGGCTGGCGGCTCCCGGTAAAGGACATGACTGCGGGCCTCTATTCTCCTAATGACAAGCAGTGGGAAAATTACCGCTCCTACCTGTCGCTCCTGGCAGGAGAATTTGATGTAGCACTCAAAACCGATATCGTTTCCTGCTTCGCAAGCATCCCAGTTGACCGGCTGATCGAAGAGATTGAGGGCAAAATCACTCGGGCGGGCGCTCGGCCCATCGTCGATCATCTTGTACCCCGCCTTAAGAGCTGGACCAAGATTTCCGGCCGGAGTGGCATCCCCCAACGCTTTCAGGCATCGGCCGTGCTCGCTAATCTCTACCTATCGCAACTGGACGAGGTTCTGGATCACCATTCATCCGAAATAGATTACGAATCGGGTAAACGGCGTAGCTTTGTCCGATGGATGGACGATGTGTGGCTTTTCGGTGAGGACGCTGGCAATCTCCGCCGCGCCCAGGTCGAAATCAATAGTGCACTGAACGACATGGGTTTACACATGAACTCCGGGAAGACTGAACTGCTAGAGGGGGAGCAAGTGGCCCTCAGTGCCCGTGAAGTCGAACACAGTGCAATCGACGAAGAGCTTCTATTCGGGAAGCTTTTTGTCAAGAAGTGGAAGGTTCTTTTCGAGAGGGGGTCGGCCACGAAGCGCCTTGATGAATTGGTGGAGCGGCTAGTTGATGCCAAAGAAACCGCGAGCCGCACTTCGCTGAAATTCGCCACTACCCGAATGAGAACCCACAAGCACTTTGCGAAAGTTGACAGCTTTGTAGAAGTGGCTATGCGAATGCCTCAAGGCGCTGACGCGCTAGCGCGGCTTTTCCGGGATGCCAAGAGGGCTGGCGATATGGAGGACTGGTATATCGATTACCTCGGAAAGCCGTGGTCTAAGGTTGAGTGGGCGGCAGCCCAGCTCGGTACCATGTTTCCGTCGCGCGGCACAGTGGGTCGTCCCATCCAAGAAGCATTCTCCTCCATTCTTTCCCGAGGTGGTTCGTCGCTACCCATGACTGCCGTGGCTGCACAGCGGCTTGCTAAGTGGAACCCCAAGGGGGCGCGGGTAGTAATTGCCGAAGCCGTGAAGCGCGCTGAAAACCCGCTGCATCGGCGCGCTCTTGCTTTAGCGGGCCTAGAAGCTGGCTGCTCTCGCACCAACGTTACTAAGTGGCTTAGTGAGTTCCCCGAGAACGCTGTAACCCTAGAACTGCTGCGGGATCGGTCATTCGTCAAACTTCCCTTGAAGCCGGATTTCACTGGCAGTTGACCGTTCGATTGAGCGAGCACGCCGATGCGCTGACGTCTGATACATCTAGGAGCTGTTGCATGGAGCCTCATCCTGGAAAAGCGGATCTGGAGCGGACCTACTGGTCCGAACGGCAAGGCCGTCGACCTAGTGGCTCAATAGGACAATCGGCAGTTCGGCGTCTCTTCTTAGTGTTGATCCAGGACTTCGACCGTCGCGATCTTTTACAGGAATACTTCGGATACGAATGTGTTGACGCCGGCTATGTGCCTGGGTTGATGGGCGACGAGATCGGGGACCGCATTCTCCTGGATCTCGGCCGGGAAATTGCTTGGCCCTTGTCTAATGTTGAAGTTCAGTCATGGGACGAGGACACGCTATTTGATATGATCGAGTATCTGCACGACCGCGTCTCTGTGGGGGACGAGACGGCGGGCGGGCTTCACTCGTACTCCGGCTGCGGCTGGCACTACTCGCGCTTCCACGCTAGGCCGGCACAGGACGAGTACCGTAGGCGGATCAACACTATCTTGCGGCGGTGTGAAATTGGATTTCAGCTAGGCCAAGATGGTGCTATTGAACGCACCCTTGTTCCTGGCACCGAAGCGCTGATGAAGAGTGCACCCAAAGGGGTGGATCCACACAATCGAACTCTCATGGAAGCGGCAATTAGCAAGTTCCGGAGGAGGGGCGCAACACCTACCGACCGACGGGATGCAATTCGTGATCTGGCTGACGTGCTAGAACACTACCGACCCAGCATAAAGACGCATCTATTGCCCAAAGACGAGGGCGCCTTTTTCGAGATTGCCAATAAGTTTTGGATTCGCCACAATAAGCCGGATCAGTATAAGGATTACGATCGGGAACTGTGGTGGGCATGGCTGTTCTACGTCTACCTTGCCTCGATCGCGCTGGTGATTCGACTCGTTGAGAGGCAAAAGGCTCTCGAAAACCCGGAGCAATCGGGATCATAAACGGGGCCTGCCTCCGCACTTGCCATCCCGTCTGCCCTCGACCCGCCGTCCTGGGGAGCGGGCCGCCGTGCGGCCCGCCTTGTCAAGCGGACCCTGACGGCCGTACGGACGCTGGCGGGTCGGGCGGTGGTCTGCTCGGCTCCCCCGCGTCGAGAGCAGGCGCGATGGCCTACCGCAACCACTGCGGACCGTGACCCGCTGACGGAGCCCGGCCATCCTGGAGCTGGAGCGCCCCCGCCGGAGGCGCAGTAACCGCAACCCCGCGACCGCCACCAGCTCGCCGACGCGGCCGACGTGCCCTCCCCCACGCCGCGCGGGTTCGTGGCCGCGCGGCCCGGCCGGCTGCCGGCCCACCACCTCACTCGTCAACGGTCTGTCGTTCTGCGGCGGACCACCGGGCTTCCCGCCCTCCGCGCCAGCCGCCGGGCATCTTGTGTGGCCGGAGCGGAGCGACAGCGGAGTGCAGGCCACGCGCCCTGGCGGCGGCGCGTGCGGCCCGTTCAGGGCCGCCTTGAATACGTACAGAAACTTTGAACCACATCGCCGGCAGCCGGCCTTACCGGCACGCCTTTCGAAGTCGTTCGACCGCGACATAGATCTGTTGTTCGGGACCAGGTCGACTCGGCCGCCACTCGGCCAGTATGGGCTGGATGGCTTCGACGAGCCCGGCAAGCTCATCCGCAGTGCTTGGCTCGGGTACGGCGTCAAGCGCCGCGACTGCGTCCGTGGTCGCCTGGTGCCGGTGGGCGTTCGTCGGTGTGTCCTGCCACGCGGGCGAGGTGCGCCACTCCTGCACGCGCTGATGCACCTCGGCTGCGGCGGCTCGGATGACGGCCGCTTGTTGGCGAGGTGTGGGGTCGGCGTGGGCGTGGCGGTCGGCGGGTTCCTGCGGCGGCGTGTCGGCGTCGCGCATGGCGGCGATCGTACCGGGTGCCAAGATCGGAATTGCTCGCCCGCATGCTGAGCGACGAGGCGGTCAGCCGGCGGTGGGGCTCCACCACTCTGGGGCGAGGATGGAGTAGAGCTGGGAGTCGCGCCAGGCACCGTTGGTGAAGACATGGTCGCGTAGGCGGCCCTCGTACTGCATTCCGAGCCGCTTGACAACGGCGATGGAGGCAGCGTTATCGGGGGCGATGGCTGCAGTGATGCGGTGAAGCTTCAGCTCTCGGAAGCCGTAGTCGACGATGGTTCGGGCTGCGTCGGTGGCGTAGCCGTGGCCCCAGTGGTCGGCACCGATGGCACAGCCGAGTTTGGCGGCTTGGTGTCCGGTGAGTCCGAGTCGGGCGAAGCCGATCATTCGGTCGTTGGTGTCAGCGACGGCTAGGTAGTACTCGGTGCGTGGGTCGAGCTGTGCCCGGCTCACCGCGCCGTTGACCATGGCGACGGTGGCGGCCTGGTCTCGGCTGTCGAATGAGAGCCACCGGGTGACCCTCTCGTCGCCGACGACCGTTAGGGCGTCGGCCGCGTCATCGGGTCGCAGTTCGCGGAGGGTGATGACGCGGCCGGGGATGGTGATCGGGTACATGTGCTGATGGTGCCTTATCGAGGGAGGGCGTTGGCAGGGGTGTGCGTGAAGTGTTCGATGCCGTCGATGAGGTCGCGGGCGTCGTTGGCGTGGCCAGTTCGGGTGATGGCCTGGTGGACGCGGCGGACGGAGTGAATGACGCCGTTGATGCGCTGGTCGGCGGGGAGGTCGAGCACGAGGGCGAGGGCGTCGGTGGCGGCGTCAAGCTCCCCGTTGACTACCCGAGCGATGGCAAGGTTGGTGTGCGAGCCCGCCTGGTCGCCGAAGGCCCAAGCGGGGTCGTAGCGGTCGGCGTACGCCTGAACGGCTTGCAGGGCGTAGCGCTCGGTGGCGTTGGCTTCGTCGGGCAGCCAGGCGAGCGCGTCGCTGGCGTAGTAGAGGGTCCGGGGATGGTTGAAGGTGCAGATGCCGCCGATCTCGTCCATCTCGTCGGGGCGTACCCGGGACCACGTCTCCTCGGCCTCGGTGATGGCGGCTTTGGCCTGTTCCGCGTTACCGAGGGCGGCGTAGGCGCGGGCGGCGCTGACCGGCAACCAGACGGCGGACGTACCGCCTGCTTGGGTGGCGTACTCCCGTCCGGCCTCGGCGTAGCGGACGGCTTCGGCGTACCGACCGGCCCAGTAGGCGACCAGTGATTGAAGCCCGCGGAGCCAGGCTTGCAGTCCGGGGTGCCCGGACTGGTCGGCGCAGAGGACGGCGGTTCGGGCTTGCAGCATGGCCGAGTGCGGGTCGGCCATGTCGTGCGAGACCTTGGCAAGGAGGCCGCTCGTGATGCCAGCGAGGAAGTGCAGGTCACGCGATTGGGTCGGCTGTTGGCGGCGTTCGAGGAGCGTGAAGAGGGTGTCTTGGGTTTCGACCAGGTCCGGCAAGATCTGGCTGACCGGTCGCTGTGGGTAGGCCAGGGCGAGGCGCTGGACGTCCTCGGTGAGCTGGTCGATGGCCGCCGGGGAGGTGGCTTCGGCGGCGAGCATGGCGTACTGGCGGGCGGGTTGTGCGGCCATGGCGAGGAGGTTCCTTTCCGGGCCGGCGCCGGTGGGCTCGACGATGAGCTGTCGAGTCGGCGCGGGAGTCAACTGGTGGGATGCCCAGGGGCGCTGCAACTCATCGACTGGCTTGCCGAACAGGGCTTGCAACGCTCGCCGGGTCGCGGGTGTTGATGAAGCCAAGTCGCGCTCACCACGGGCCAGCCGCCCGAGGTGCCGCGCGCTGATCGCCGCGCGAGAATCCATGCGGCTGAACTCGTCGGCCAACTCCTCGTACGTGCGGTCACTGCTCTGGATCAGGTGCTCCAGAACGGTGCGAGGTTCACGGCGCTCTCGGGCCATCGTCGACGCCTTCCTGATGGGCTTTCTCCACGCTCACCCGTGCGAGGTCCTCTACACAACACAGGTCCTCCGGGTGTCCGTCCGAGGTCCGCCAGAGGTGCTGTTTCGGTCCTCGATCGGTCTCCGCATCCGGGTGTTCCATCTCCACCATGGACGTTTCGCCCACCGCAATTGTGCATGTACTGGCCGCTGAGGTGCACGTGCCGATTCGGCACCGTGCCGCTCGCGCCCGCGCCGGTCTGGCTGCGGCCGAGGTGGGGAGCAACATCAGGGTTCTCAGGTGCGTGGGCGAGGGCCAGTCCGATCGAGCCTCGCACCACTCTTCACCGTCCCCTAGCCCTTGCTCGGCGTGCGAGGGGCGGGGATGGAAGATGGCCAGCCCTCGGCGGTCCCTTCGTGCGCCGAGTGATCCGAACCGGCTGCAACGACGGGACTGCCCCGACTGCGCCGGCACCGGTGAGCGCCCACGATCGGCGGCCGTGTTTCTGGCGGTCGCGTCCTAAGCAGGGCACCGGAGCAGGTGCTGACAGGCGATTCGCGGTGTCGGCCGTCGCCACAGTCCGCCTGCTTCGGTGCCCATCCATTGATCGAGGGCGGGCGGTGATGGTTCCCAAGCCAGGCGACGTGCTGCACGTCGGCAACGATGCGTCCGTCCAGTTCAGCGGTGATCGCGCGCTGATCTTTCGAGTCATCAAGGTTTGCGACCGGCCGACGTACGAGGGCTGGGTCTGGCTGACCGGCTACTCAATCGACCGGGCGGGCAACGCGGTCGATCGTCGAGAGATCTACGTACAGCGTGCGGGCTTGCGGCTGATCCCTGCGGCTACGTCCACCGCCGCGCGCCCATCATCCGCTCCCAGCGGCCGGGGTAGCACGGTTCGGAAGGCCCGCACGCCGGTTCTACCTTCGAGGAGGTTGCAGTGACCACGCATACGGTTGGCGTCTTCCAGGCAGCGTCGCGCTTGATCCGACTCTGTCCGGAGCAGGTGAGACGAATCCGGTTCCGTCGCACGAAGCTTGGACGGCGCGGCCTGGCCGAGGAACAGGTCTACGCCTTCCTCCGCGCCGTGGTCGACGACTTGACCGCGCGCGATGGCGTGGAAGCCGGTCTCCGAGCGGAGAACGCCCGGTTGAAGACCGCCCTGCGCCAATGGCAGAGCAACTTCGGCCCAAGGCCGAGCCGGATGTCCAACGCGGGGCGTTGGACAGAACCTGACCAGCGCAGATAGCCTGTTGACAAGCTGAGTTGTCGTCTGGGGTGAAACGGTGCCGATCGAAGTTGCGCCGCCAAAGTACGTCGTGATCGTCAACGCGGTGCAGCAACGCATCCAGGACGGCACGTACGCGCCAGGCTCAATGCTGCCCAGCGAAACCGAACTGGTCCGCGAGTTCGGTGCCTCCCGACCTGTGGTCGTACGAGCCTTAGACCTGCTGCGGCAGGACGGATGGATTGATAGCCGGCAGGGCAAGGGCCGCTTCGTCCTGAATCGGACCTCTGGTGCCGGCCAACGACAGAGAGAACGTCACTACGGCGTGCTGGAAGACGACGAGCGCACCGGTTCCACCCTCCTCGCTGCCGGCGAGCTGCCTGCCCCTCCTCGGGCAGCGGCAGCCCTGGGCGTGGAGCCGGGCACACCGGTCGTCGCGCGCCGCCGCGTCCTCGCCATCGACGGTCTCGGCCCAGTCGAACTCGGCACGGCTTACCTGCGATCCGACTTGGCCGAAGGGACCGGCGTCGGCGGCAACGACGTCCTTCCCGAAGGGCTGCTGCGGCACGTCGCATCTCGCAAGCGCGTGCGCTTCGACCATGTCAGCGAGCGGATATCGGCCCGCCTGCCGAACGCCGAGGAAGCGCAACTCTTGCAGGTCGGGCAGAGCGATCCCGTGCTGACAGTGCTTCTGTCCGTTTGCGACCGGACGGGCAAGCCGCTCCTGGCGGTGGATCTTCTCCTGCCTGCTCGTCGGCACGACCTCGAAGACGTGTATCCGCTCGACTAATCAAGCGAAAACTTCACTTGACAAGTTAAGTTGGCCGCGTCTACTTTTGGTCCGACTTAACAAGTCAACTGGTTGAGTTGGCGACGCTGATGGAGGTTCACGTAGTGGTTCCGATGACGTTGAAGGTGCCGGTTCCGTCCGAGTACGTCTTCCCCGCCGGGGCGCTCTGCCTCGGCGTCTCGCCGCAGATCGATTTCGAGCGGCGTGGCGAGGCGGACAACCAGGCGCGGGACAAGGAGACCGGGGAACGTGTCTGGGTGGTCCGGGTGATGGACCTGGACCCGGAGGCGGGGAAGTTCGGCCGGTCGACTGAGGTGAAGGTGAAGGTGGTCGCGGCGCAGCAGCCGGTGCCGCCGCCGTCGACGGTGCCGGGTTATCCGCCGGCGGTGGAGTTCGAGGGTTTGACGTTGACGCCGTATGTGGATTCGCAGCGGTGCAAGCCGGGCCGCTCGTCGGGTGACTGCCGTTCCCGGATGGCGTATTCGCTGAGGGCTGCCGCTCTTCGTGCGGCGTCGGTGGTGCCGGGTTCTGCGGCTGCCTGACCGCTGTTGTGGCGCGCGGGGCGGGTCGTTTCCCCGCCAAGAGTCCCGGCCCGCTCCCGCGCTCTCCCATCCCTCGTCTTGTTGAAGGAGGGCGTGATGCCCACCGTAGTTCACCCTGCCCTGATCCTGGCCGTGCCGCTGCTGGCCGGCGTCCTGCTGCTGGCCGTCCGCCCCCGCTTGGCGGATTTGCGGCACGCCTATCGAGAGGTGGCGGCGGCACTCCGTTCGGCGCTGCATCTGCCACCCGCCCTCGCATCGGTCTCCGCGATCCGTTGCCCGCGTTGCTGCCGGTGGGTCAAGCCGCGCCGGTTCGACCTACGCCGGATGTCGTGCCGGTCCTGCGTGTCGACGTTGGGTCGTGGCCGTCCGGGTCGGGGCGGTGACCTGTGCCTCTGATCAACATCATTCCGGGGGACAAGATCCCCGTCGCGCCGATGAACGTGCGTCTTCCCGCGTGGCGGGTTCCAGGCTGGCTGCTGGTCTTCTGGTGGCTGGGCCGGGGCCTGTTCCGCCTCGCCGTCCTGGCCGTCCGCTACTGGTGGATCACCGCGCCGGCCGGTCTTGCGTTGTGGGTGCGGGTCGAATTCGGCGGCCTCGTCCTCGGTGTCGTCGTCGCGGCTGTGGCCCTCGGGTGTGTGGGGTGGTGGCGGTGGCATCCGTCGTCCTGGCTGCGCTTCGGCTGGTACCCCCTCGTCGCGCGAGTCCGGGCGCTGGTGGTGTATCGGCCTCGGTGGGCGTCGGTGATGGCCACCTGCGGGCTCGCCACCGTCTTTGGTGGTGACCGGTATGTGCCTCGGCTGTTGCGGGTGCGCTGCGACCGCTACGGCGATGAACTGACGGTGCGGATGTTGCCGGGCCAGATCCCCGACGACTGGGGACAGGCCGCGGAACGCCTCGCCTACGCGTTTCGCCTGCCCACCGGTCAGGCACGCTCGACGGCCCGGCCTGATCGGGTGGTGCTGCGCTTGATGCGCCGCGATCCCCTGGCCGGTTTCGTCGGGCCGTTGCCGGTGGTCGAGGTGCCGGACCTGGACGGGTTGCCGCTGGGGGTGCGGGAGGACGGGCAGGTGTACCGGTTGCGGCTGACCGGCTCACACGTGCTCATCGCGGGCGCGACCGGCGCGGGCAAGGGGTCGGTGTTGTGGTCGCTGCTGCGTTCGCTGGCCGGGGGTATCCGGTCGGGGTTGGTGGAGGTGTGGGCGTTCGACCCGAAGGGCGGCATGGAGTTAGCCGCCGGGGTGCCGCTGTTCGCCCGGTTCTCCTACGACGACCCCGACGCCATGGCCGGCGTCCTCGACGAGGCCGTCAAGCGGATGCGGTTGCGCGCGGCTCGACTACGCGGCGTCACCCGCCAACACGTGCCGACCGTGGAGGAGCCGTTGCTGGTCCTGGTGGTCGACGAGCTGGCCGCGCTGACCGCGTACATCACGGATCGGAAGGTCCGTGACCGGATCAAGGAATCCCTCGGCCTGCTACTCAGCCAGGGCCGCGCGGTCGGCGTGCACGTGGTGGCCGCACTTCAGGACCCGCGCAAGGACGTGTTGCCGTTCCGGGACCTGTTCCCGACCCGGATCGGGTTGCGGCTGACCGAGCCCGAGCAGGTGGACATGGTCCTCGGTGACGCCGCCCGGGACCGGGGCGCGGTATGTGACCGCATCCCCGAATCCGCCCCCGGAGTGGGGTTCGTCGTCCTCGACGGCGTCCGGGAACCCGTGCGGGTGCGCTTCGCCTACCTCACCGATGACGACATCCGCGCGCTGGGCCGTGACTACCGCCGGCTCTGCGACACCGACGACGAGCAGGAGGTGACTCGGTGAAGACGACCACCGAACGGGTGGAGGGCGTGGTCCTGGTGCTCATCGTCCTGACCGTCGGCGGGCTGGCCGGCGCGGCGTCGTTCACCCACGTACACGACTGGACCATGAACAACTCCCCCACCGGCACCGGGGACTGGTTCGACTGGGCCAACGCCGCGATATCCGAACTCCTACCCCTGGCCGCGCTCCTCACCGTCCGGCGACGCCGCCGCACCGGCGGGCCGATCGGATACCCGATGTTCCTGCTCGTCTGCGCCGTCGTCCTGTCCCTGTCCGCGCAACTCGCCGTGGCCAAGCCGGGCGTGTCCGGGGCGCTGCTGTCCGCCGTGCCAGCTTTGGCGTTCCTCGGCCTGTCGAAGCTCATCTTCTCCACCACCGCACCTACGGCACCCGTCAACGAGCAGGCAGACGCGGACGGCTGGGGCGACGCCCCGCCCGGCTACAACCCGGCCGACGACAGGCTACCCGTCGACGAGGACCAGGCCGTGACCGTCGTCGACGAAGGCCAGGCGCTGACCGCCGCCGTGAGGGCTACCGACGAGCAGCCTCGCCCGGCGACTCTGCGCCCGGTCCCGACGATGCCGGTGCAGCGGCGGCCAGGGCTGGTGCCTGTGCCAGCGGCAGCGTTCACGCCTCGAAACGGCAGCCTCTCCGGCGGGGAGCAGAACCGGTGAACCAACTCGAACTCATCCCCACCACGCCCGTCGAGCAACCCCGACCAGGATCACGCGCCGACCGGCTCCGCAAGCCCCTCGCCAAGGACGCGCTCAAGCAGCTCGCCGAAGACAACGGCGTCTGCGTCCGGCCCCTGGCCCTGCGCCGTACCGACACCACCACCGGCCTTACCGAGGTCGTGGAAGTGCCGTGCGGGGCGACTCTCGCCGTCAAGTGCAAGCCCTGCGCCGAACGCGGCCGACGGCTACGCATCCAACAGATCCGCGAGGGCTGGCACCTCGCCGACGAACCCGCCGTACGCCCCGACAAGCCCGGCGAAGACGCCCTCGCCCTGGTGCGCGTCCGGGCGCACCTGGAATTCGAACGCGAAGCCGTGCAGTACCAGCCCATGAGCCCGGACGAGCGGGCCGCGCAGGTGGCCGAGATCGACGCCGCGATAGCCGACCTGGACGAAGCCCTCGCCGAAACCAGCCTGCGCGGACACCTCACCCCGAAAGACCGCGACGACCGCCCTCGCCGCAAACGCTCCACCCGACGCCGGCAGGACTCCCCCGACCTGCCCCGGCTACCCGTCGACCCACGCACCGTCGGCCGCGCCTACTCCGGCAAGACCGGCAAGACCCACCGGCCGTCGATGCTCATCACGCTCACCCTCGGCTCACACGGACCCGTGCACACCCACCTACGACGCGGCCCCTACGTCGCCCCGTGCTCGTGCGGACAACGCCACGGCCCTTATGACGATGTGCTCGGCACCCCCACCGACCCGACCAGCTACGACTACCGACGCGCCGCCCTGGACTCGATCCACTTCGCCCGGGTCCTGGACCGGTGGTGGCAGAACGTACGCCGCGCCGCCGGCTGGAACGTCCAATACGCCGGAGCCGTCGAGCTGCAACGTCGCCTCGCCCCACACGCCCACTTCGCCATCCGGGGCACCCTCCCGCGCCGGCTGCTCAAGCAGATCGCGGCTGCCACCTACCACCAAGTGTGGTGGCCCCGCTTCGACGAACTGGCCTACGGCGTCGACAAGCCGCCAGTCTGGGACGTCGACCGACAGGCGTACGTCGACCCGAAGACCCGCGAGCCGCTACCCACCTGGGGTGAAGCACTCGACGCCCTGGAGGAACCCGACAGCCGACCCGCCTACGTGGCCCGGCTGGGTCGCATCGACGCCCGCGGAATCGAGCAAGGCACCAAGGACGCCGAACGCTCGATCCGCTACGTGACCAAGTACGTCACCAAAGATTTGACCGACCAGGCGAAACCCCGCTCGGACCCCCAGAAGGCGCACTTCGACCGCCTCCACGCCGAACTGTCGGTGCTGCCATGTTCGCCGACCTGCGCTAACTGGCTGCTCTACGGCGTCCAACCGGACGGGGTCAAGGCAGGCTTGACCCCCGGCCGATGCACCGGGAAGGTCCACCAACGCTCCACCCTCGGCTTCACCGGCCGGCGCGTGCTCGTCTCCCGCCAGTGGTCCGGGAAGACCCTCGCAGACCACCGTGCCGATAACCGCGCCTGGGTGCGGGCCATCCTCGCCGGGGGCATGGCCGACACCGAGGAGCACAACCAGGCCGCCAACGACGCGGACGGGTCGAAGCGGTACCGGTTCGAACTCGCCCGACCCGAAGACCCCGACGTGCCGCCGCTGGAACACCGCCTTCTGCGCGCGATATCCGCCCGCATCCGCTGGCGAGCAGACCTCGACACCGCACGGCTACGAACAGCCGCCGCTGTTTCGGCAACCGATCAACCCGCCGCACTCGCGGCATGAACCCCTCGGAGGAAATCTTGTCCATCGTCGTGCCGTTCGCGCCACGGCAGTCCGGCCTTCGGGCCGGCGAAGCACATCCCCGCCCGGTCCGGGCGGTCTACACGGTCAAGGAGGTGGCCGTCATGTTGGCCCTGTCGGTCAGTTCGGCCTACGCCCTGGTTCGGGCTGGGCAGATTCCCGCCGAGCGCCTGGGGCGGCGCTGGGTGGTGCCGCGTAGCCGTTTCCACGCCTGGCTTGACGGCGCGTCCGATGACCTTGCCGCCACTGGCACCGACGCCCCGCGCGGAGGTCGGTGAGCATGGGCTTCGTCATCAAGACTCCGGCGGGTACGTACCGGGCGAACTGGCGGGACTCGGCGAACCGGCAGAAGGCGAAGACCTTCCGGACGAAGAAGGCCGCGAACGCCTACCTCGCCGAGGTGGAGGCTGCCGTGAACAAGGGCACGTACGTCGATCCACACGCGGGCAAGATGCGGTTCGACGAGTTCGTGGTTCGGTGGCTGGCCGGACGGTCGGTGGAGGCCCGGACGACCGAGCGGACGAAGTCGATGCTGAGGGCGCATCTGCTGCCGCAGTGGGCCGAATGGCCGTTGGGGCGGATCGACTATCTGGCGGTGCAGGAGTGGGTGACCAAGCTTGGTCGGACGCTGGCACCCTCGACCACGGCGAAGCACCTCGGACTGCTCTCGATGATCATGCAGACGGCGATCCGGGCGCGGCTTCTCGCGGTCAACCCCTGTGAGGGGGTCCGGGTGCCTCGCAACCGGGCGGGTGAGGCGCGCGCGGGCACGATCAGCCGGGACGCCTTCGTCGGCCGGCTGCTGCCCGCCGTTCCGGCCGAACATCGGGGGATCGTCTGCGCCGCCGCCGGGGCGGGGCTGCGGTGGGGTGAGTGCGCGGGCCTGCCGTGGGAGGCGGTCGACCTTGACGGCGGGCTGTTGCACGTGGCCCAGGTCGCGGTGGAGACCCACGGCGGGGTCGTGTTGCGGGCGTACCCGAAGACTCGGGCGGGAGTGCGGGCGGTGCCCATGCCGCCGTTCCTGGTTGACGAGCTGCGCCAGAGGCGCGGCCAGACCTCGCCGGACGGGCGGGCGTTGGTCTTCGCCGACCGGGACGGCGGGCCGCAGCGGCGGTCGAACTTCCGTCGGCGGATCTGGCTGCCGTCGTTGGTGCGGGCCGGGCTGCTCGGTCGGGTCGGCGAGGTGACGCCGGTCCGGTGGCTGGCGGTGTGGCCGGACCGGGACGGCCGGGAGCAGCGGGCGGAGTTTGCGACGGAGGCGGCCGCGGTGGCGCACGCGGCGGCGTCTGCGGTCGGCGGGCTGCGGTTCCACGACCTTCGGCACTCGTACATCACGTGGCTGGTGACGGACGGGGTGCCGGTCAACGTGGTGCGGCGGGTGGTCGGGCACGAGAAGGCGTCGACGACGCTGGACCGGTACACGCACACGCCCGAGGACTACGCCGACCGGGTCCGGCTGACCTTCGCTGACGATTCGCTGACTTTCCGCCCGTCGGCCCGCCCGGCCGACCCGGGAGGACACACCGTCACCAGCCCGGGAGCGCTCCCCGACAAAGGGACGACCCCCGTCGGGGGGAGACGGGGGTCGTCGGAGGTTCGGCTCCGGGGGGGTCGAGCCGAACCACTCAGCGGTCACGGGGGGTGCAACCGCCGAGGGTCTGTCTGTTTCGAGGATGTGAAAGCTCGTCGTACCGACAAGTCTGCCTGAGCGGGCCCGTCACGTCGAGTGGTGCCGCCTCCACTCACTGCGAAAATCTCCTCGCGCAGTGTGAGCGTGATCACGCGGAGCGGAGGTGGCGGTGTCAGCCCGCAGGTCTGGGGGGTGGCGTGACCCCGGGCATCCGCCGACGATAGACCATCCGGCTAGACTTTCGCGCCGTGGGCCGAAGTGCCGCTTTCTTCGATCTGGACAAGACCGTCATCGCCAAGTCGAGCGCCCTGGCGTTCGGTCGGCCGTTCTACCGGGACGGGCTGATCACCCGGCGTGACGTGGTCAAGTCGGCGTACGCGCAGCTGATGTTCCGGCTGGGCGGCACCGACGAGCAGACCATGGCCCGAACACGGGACTACCTGGCTGCGCTGTGCAAGGGCTGGCAGGTGGAGCAGGTCCGCCAGATCGTCGCGGAGACACTGCACGAGCTGATCAACCCTTACGTGTACGCCGAGGCGGCCGCCCTGATCGAGGAGCACCAGGCTGCCGGTCGGGACGTGGTGCTGGTCTCCGCGTCCGGCGAGGAGATGGTCCGGCCGATCGGTGAACTGCTCGGCGTGACCGACGTGATCGCCACGCGGATGACGGTGCGCGACGGCCGGTACAGCGGCGAGGTCGAGTTCTACGCGGCCGGCCCGAGCAAGGTCGAGGCGGTCACCGAGCTGGCTGCCGCCCGCGACTACGACCTGGCCGACTCGTACGCCTACTCCGACTCGTACAGCGATCGCCCGCTGTTGGAGTGCGTGGGCCACCCGAGTGTGGTCAACCCGGATCGGCAGCTGCGCAAGCTGGCGTCGGAGAACGCGTGGCCGGTGTTGGAGTTCCGGCACCCGATCCCGCTGGGTCGCCGGCTGCGGGAGCGGCCCGCCGTCCCGGTTGCCGCGGCGGCCCTGGGCGTCGGGGTGGGCGTGGCCATCGGCATCGCCTGGTACGGGCGCCACCGTCGCACCCGCGCCGCCGCCACCACGGCCTGACCCCATCCACCCTCGGGTCGATCATGGACCTGTGGTGGGCGCCTTCGCCAGTTTCGCGGCTTTTGTCAGGCACCACAACTACATGATCGACGTCACTGGCGGGGCGGGGGCGGGCCGGGAGGGTTCAGGGGGCGGTGAGGATCTCGTCGCCGATGGCGGTGAGCTGGCCGGCGCCCACCTCGACGGCCGCCATGTAGTGGCGCAGCCAGGAGCGCAGCCCGTCCGGGGTGCCGGTCGCGAACGCGCCGGCCGCGCCGACGTACTCCGGTTCCCGCTCCCGGTGACCGACGTCGACGGCGAGCAGGCCGCGCGGGTCGAGGCCGCTGGAGAGCAGCACCAGGCGGGCGGCACCGCGGGCCACCACGCCGGACGGACCGGCGAACGGGCGTAGGTTCAGCAACTCCCCGTGTACGACGGCGGCGAGCACCAGCGGCGACACCTTCGTGCCACCGGCGACCAGCCCGGCCAGGCCGTCCAACCGGGTGGCCACCACCGGGTCGGTCACCGGACGGCCCAGCTCGGCCTCCGGCACGATGTCGCGGGCGGCGAGGACGTGCAGCTTGGCGAGGGCCTGCCGGGGGGCCTTGGGCCAGAGTTCGCTCAGCCCGGGCAACGCCCCGGCGACCCGCAGTGCCCCTTGGAGTACGGGGTCGGTGACGGTGCCGGCCCGGACCTCCTCGCGCTCGTGGACGGCCCCTTCGAGGGCGGCGCTGGCCACCGCGGAACGCAGGCTGACCTCGGCCGCGACCTGGCCGCCGTGGCGACGCAGCGCACGGTGCCCGAGCGCCTGGTCGAAACGCTCGCGTGCCTGCTCGACGGCCGTGGCGATGTCGGCGAGCGCGAGCAGCGGGGCGAGCGGATCGGTGGTCACCCCGCCACGCTAGCGACCCGCCCCGGCACGGCGGGCCGCACCCGCCCGCAACGCGACCCGAACCACCCCGCCGCGCCTGCCAGCGCCACCCCGGCCGGGCGCATCGACCGGGCGCGACGGACGGGACGGGCCGTCGGGCGCGTGGCGGGGGCCGCTCGGCGCGACGGAGTGGGCAGCGGTCGCCGGGCACCGGGCCCACGACTACCCTCGTGCCCACGAGACGCAGGTCACCCCGAGGACGAGGAGTCACGGCATGAGCGAGGCATTGGCCAATCTGCTGAACGAGACGCGCCAGTTCCCCCCGCCGGCCGAACTCGCCGCGCACGCCAACGTCACCGTCGACGCGTACGCCGAGGCGCAGGCCGACCGGCTCGCGTTCTGGGCGAAGCAGGCCGACCGGCTGGCCTGGTCGAAGAAGTGGGACGAGGTGCTCGACTGGTCGAATCCGCCGTTCGCGAAGTGGTTCGTCGGTGGGCAGCTCAACGTGGCGTACAACTGCCTGGATCGGCACGTCGAGGCGGGCCGCGGCGACAAGGTCGCGATCCACTGGGAGGGCGAGCCGGGTGACACCCGCACGATCACGTACGCGGACCTGCACGAGCTGACGTGCCGGGCGGCGAACGCGTTGACCGATCTGGGGGTCACCGCGGGCGATCGGGTGGCGATCTACCTGCCGATGATCCCGGAGGCGGCGGTGGCGATGCTGGCGTGCGCCCGGATCGGCGCGGCGCACAGTGTGGTCTTCGGCGGCTTCTCCGCCGACTCGCTGAGCAACCGGATCCAGGACGCCAGCGCCAAGGTCGTGATCACGGCGGACGGCGGCTACCGGCGGGGCAAGCCGTCGGCGTTGAAGCCGACCGTGGACGAGGCGGTGGCGAGCTGCCCGTCGGTGCAGCACGTGCTGGTGGTCCGGCGTACCGGCGAGGAGGTGGCCTGGTCGGCGAAGGACCACTGGTGGCACGAGACGGTGGAGACCGCTTCGGCGGAGCACACCGCGCAGCCGTTCGACGCGGAGCACCCGCTGTTCATCCTGTACACCAGCGGCACCACGGCCCGGCCGAAGGGCATCCTGCACACGACCGGCGGCTACCTGACCCAGGCGTCGTACACCGCGCACGCGGTCTTCGACCTGAAGCCGGAGACGGACGTCTACTGGTGCACGGCGGACATCGGCTGGGTCACCGGCCACTCGTACATCGTCTACGGCCCGCTCTCCAACGGCGTCACCCAGGTCATGTACGAGGGCACGCCGGACACGCCGCACAAGGGCCGGTTCTGGGAGATCATCGACAGGTACGGGGTCAGCATCCTGTACACGGCGCCCACGCTGATCCGGACGATGATGAAGTGGGGCGAGGACATTCCGGCCGGCTTCGATCTGTCGTCGCTGCGGCTGCTGGGCAGCGTCGGTGAGCCGATCAACCCCGAGGCGTGGATGTGGTATCGGCAGCACGTCGGCGGCGGTGAGCTGCCCATCGTGGACACCTGGTGGCAGACCGAGACCGGCGCGATCATGATTTCCCCGCTGCCGGGGGTGACGGCGGCGAAGCCGGGTTCGGCGATGACTCCGCTGCCGGGCATCGTCGCGGACGTGGTGGACGACCAGGGCCAGTCGGTGCCGAACGGCGGCGGCGGTTACCTGGTGCTGCGGGAGCCGTGGCCGTCGATGTTGCGCACCATCTGGGGTGACGACGATCGGTTCATCGACACCTACTGGAGCCGGTTCGAGGGCATGTACTTCGCCGGTGACGGGGCGAAGAAGGACGACGACGGGCACATCTGGCTGCTCGGCCGGGTCGACGACGTGATGCTGGTGTCCGGGCACAACATCTCCACCACGGAGGTGGAGTCGGCGCTGGTGTCGCATCCGTCGGTGGCCGAGGCGGCGGTGGTGGGTGCGACCGACCCGACGACCGGTCAGGCGATCGTCGCGTTCGCCATTCCGCGAGGCAGCACGGACATCGCCGGCGAGGCGGGTGAGCGGCTCATCGCCGAGCTGCGAAACCACGTGTCGAAGACGCTCGGCCCGATCGCCAAGCCGCGGCAGATCATGCTGGTGCCGGAGCTGCCGAAGACCCGCTCGGGCAAGATCATGCGCCGGTTGCTGCGAGACGTGGCGGAGAACCGGTCGCTGGGCGACGTGACCACGTTGCAGGACTCGTCGGTGATGGAGCTGATCTCCTCCGGGATGAGCGGAGCGAGGTCCGACGAGGACTGACGGCAGGCGTACCCCGCGGTGGGTGGCGGTCCGGACGGACCGTCACCCACCGTTGTCTTTTTGTGGAGGTACGCGCCGGAAGCGCTCCCACGGATGTGCGGAGTACCGACGATCAGTGCCTATCCGGCGGATAACGCCTCGGTCACGTTCCCGCCGTTCGGCACGTTTTTCATTTAGCTTCACGCGCGTCGGATGGTGTCGGAGCGCCCTCACCGCGCCCCGGACCAGCCGATTTCCTCCGCCCATGCCGAGAACGGAGTGGCATGAACAGAAACTCCCATCCGGGGTCGCGTCGACGACTACTCGTCGCGTTACCCGCCATCGCCCTCGCGGCCACGTCACTGACCGTGAGTGGCAGCGCGGCGGCCCAGTCGGCGTCCGGCACCCCCCGGGCGGTGATCGGCGCCGACGAGTACTACATCAACTACGCCGAGCCCGAGGTGCAGCCGGACACCGCCGGCCGTGAGGTCAAGGGCAAGGGCGGCGTCTACACGCCCGCCGGGGACGCCGCGCGGGCGTTCGACCAGAAGCACGCGCGAGGCAACCCGGTCACCGCCAAGCAGCTGGCCAAGATCGAAGCCAAGTCGATCCAGACCGGCAAGAACCCCCGCAAGATCAAGCAGGCGCCGACCACCCAGACGGCGAAGCTGCTGACGCTGCTGGTGGAGTTCAACGACAAGGCGAACGACGACTTCACGGACGTGATGGTCCCGAAGACGGTGTTCGAGGACCGGACCTGCGTGCCGGGCACCGTGCAGAACGGGCCGAAGCACAACAAGATCCCGGACCCGGCGCGTCTGCCCCACGAGGACAACAACTCGATGTGGGTGCCGGACTTCTCGCCGTCGCACTACAACAAGATGCTCTACAGCAAGAAGGGCATCACCGAGCGGGTCCGCACGGACCTGAAGGGCCCGGACGGCAAGAAGGGTGTCGACCTGTCCGGTCGCACCATGCACAACATGTACCTGGAGATGTCCAAGAACGCGTACACGGTGGACGGGCAGGCCAGCCCCTGGATCACCGTGCCGCACTCGGAGGGCTGGTACGCGGCCAACCGCTGCACCCAGGACGAGGACGGCAACTGGGTCCCCGGCCGCGAGCAGTCGATGAACGGCCACCCGGACAACCCGGCCGGCGCCGGCCGGCTGGCGACCGACGCTATCGACGCGCTCGCCGCGAAGGACCCCGCCTTCCCGTGGGCCGACTACGACAAGGAAGACCAGGGCGACCGCGACGGTGACGGCAACCTCTTCGAGCCGGACGGCGTGATCGACCACCTCGTGCTGGTGCACGCCGGCCAGGGCAAGTCCCGCGGCGGCGGCGACCAGGGCGTGTACGCCGTCTGGGCGCACTCCTCCTCGGTTCCGGGTGGCTACAGCATCCCGGGCACCAGCCTGAAGGTGTCGAACTACATCGTGCAGCCGGAAGACGCCGGTGTCGGTGTGTTCGCCCACGAGTTCGGTCACGACCTCGGCCTGCCGGACCTCTACGACACCTCCGGCAACGCCGACTCCGACGTGGACTTCTGGGACCTGATGGCCTCGGGCTCGCACTCCGGTGAGATCTTCCAGGCGTTGCCGACGCACATGGGCATCTGGGACAAGTGGGTGCTCGGCTGGGCCGACCCGCTGACCATCCGCCCCGGGTCGAACCCGCGCGAGGTGAAGCTCGGGCAGACCTCCCGCACGCCGATCGACGCCGAGGACGGCATCAAGGTCGACCTGCCGGACAAGGTGACGACGCTGGCCACGCCGCACAGTGGCACCAAGATGTGGCACAGCAACAACGACCAGAGCTGGGCCGACGTCAAGCTGAGCCGCTCGGTCGACGTGCCGGCGGCCGCGGACTCCAAGTTCTGGATGTGGAACAACTACATCATCGAGGAGGACTGGGACTACGGCTTCGTCGAGCTTTCGACGGACGGCGGTACGACCTGGACCGAGCAGAAGGTGTACGCCGAGGACGGCACGGTCGTCACCACCCCCGACGGCTACCCGGACCCGAACGGCCGGATGAACGACTTCGGCGGCAAGAAGTACGGCCTGACCGGCAGCACCGACGGCTGGCGCCACGACTACGTCGACCTGTCGGCGTACGCGGGCACCACGGTGCAGCTGCGGCTGCGCCAGGCCACCGATGAGGCGTTCGAGGAGCGCAACTGGTTCGTCGACGACTTCGCGGTCACCGGCGGCGGCGCGACCACCTGGAGCGACGACGTCGAGGGCGGCGCCAACGGCTGGACGGCCACCGGCGGCACCTTCGTCGACACCACCGGCGCGGGCTGGAAGGTCTCCGGCGGCACCGAGGTGCACGCGCACTTCTACCTGGCCGAGTGGCGCAACTTCGACGGCTTCGACAAGGGCCTGAAGTACGCGTACGACACCATCTACTCCCACGAGGCGTGGAAGGTCGACCGGATCTCGTACAACGCGCCCGGCATGCTGGTCTGGTACCGGGACAGCGCACTCGGCGACGTCAACCACGTCACCGGGCAGATGACCGCGCTGCCCAGCTACGGCGCGAAGGGTGGGTTGCTCATTGTGGACTCGCACTTCGACCCGTACCGCCGCACCGGCGAGGCGGCGGTGAAGGACCCGTCGGTGACGGACAACCTGCCCAGCCGTCCGCAGTCGTCGAACGCGGCGTTCACGCTGCAGAAGACGTACCCCTTCACGGAGTGCCTGGAGGCCGCGGACGAGCCGTACAGCGCGTACTGCACGAAGTTCAAGGCGCAGGCGCCGGTGAAGTCCTTCACCGACGCCAAGGGCTGGTACCCGGGCATCGAGATGCGCGACGGGGCCCCGTACGCGCGGGACAACGACGCCTCGGTGGTCCTGCCGTCGCGCAACAACGCGCCGTACACCACCCGGGTCACCAACCCGGACGGCAGCCCGGCACCGGAGTTCTACGGTGTGACGCTGGGCGGTGGCGCGATCGTGCTGGGCACCGGTAACCCGGGCGACGCGGGCGTGAACTTCGGGGTCTCGCTGACGATCAAGAAGGCCGCGCGGGACAACTCGTCCGCCACGATCTTCGTCACCCCGGCGAAGAAGTGACGGTTACGCGGTTGGACAACTGACAACAGCGGTAACGGTGGGGCCGGTGGCGGAGACGCCTCCGGCCCCACTGTCGTATGCCCGATCGCACTGATCGAAATTGGTCGTTGTATTCAGTGTCGTTCGAACCCCTTGACCAGCGTGGCTGATGAAGCGCTGGTGTGTTACGGGGGAAAGCATCCTCAACAAAATCTTGCAACAAATCGACGCGTGCGTCTTCCCACCCGTCCCAGCAGTGTCTATGTTCACCATTGGTCCCACTAGTGGGATCGATCTCCCACCGGCCCGTACCCCCGTTGGGCCGGTTCCCTCACACCGGAGGTACCACGTGCGCAAAGTCGCAGTGGGTCTGATCGGGCTCTCACTGACGGCGACGGGCCTGGCTTTCGGCCCGTCGGCCTCGGCGGCGCCGCAGCCCAAACTGCCGGCAGCAGCACCGGCCGCTGCCGAACCGCAGGCACTGAAGGATGAGCTCCCCGACAAGCTTGAGGACAAGCGCCGCGAGCTGCGTGAACAGGGTCTCAGCGATGTGCTGAGCGGTCGTAGCAAGCCGATCGAGCGCAACGGCAGCATGGTCGTCAAGGTCGGTCAGGTCGGCAAGACGGGCACCAGCGGCAACGCCCGGACCGCCGGCGCGCAGACCAGCAAGGACCAGTACGTCGAGCTCGAGCGTGAGCGGACCGACAAGATCTTCGTCATCCTGGCCGAGTTCGGCGACGAACGGCACCCGTCCTACCCGGACAAGGACACCACGCCGGCCTTCGCCGGGCCGACGACCTTCCAGGGCCCGCTGCACAACAAGATCCCGCAGCCCAACCGGGCTGTCGACAACTCCACCGTCTGGCAGCCGGACTTCAGCCCGGAGCACTACCGCCAGCTGTACTTCGGCACCAACCCCGGCGACGAGTCGCTGAAGCAGTACTACGAGGCGCAGTCCTCCGGCCGGTACTCGGTCGACGGTGAGGTCACCGACTGGGTCAAGGTCCGCTACAACGAGGCCCGCTACGGTCGTTCCGACGACCCGATCGAGGACGAGGACACCGAGAACCCGGCCAACGACCCCGCCGTCTGCGCGGACAACGTCTGCTCGAACACCTGGGCGCTGGTCCGCGACGCCGCCAACCAGTGGGTCGCCGACCAGAAGGCCAAGGGCCGGACGGACGCGCAGATCGCCGCCGAGATGAAGACCTTCGACCAGTGGGACCGGTTCGACTACGACGGTGACGGCGACTTCAACGAGTCGGACGGTTACATCGACCACTTCCAGATCGTGCACTCCGGCGGCGACCAGGCCGACGGTGACCCGCAGCAGGGTGAGGACGCCATCTGGAGCCACCGCTGGTCGGCGTACAACAGCTCGCCCGTCGGGCCGCCGAACTTCCCGATCGGCGGCACCCAGATCGGCAACACCGGCGTCTGGATCCGCGACTACACGATCCAGCCGGAAAACGGTGGCCGCAGCGTCTTCTACCACGAGTACGGCCACGACCTGGGCCTGCCGGACGACTACGGACCCGCCGACAACAACAACGAGCACTGGACCCTGATGGCCCAGAGCCGGCTCGGCGCCAAGAATGAGCCCGCCATCGGCGACCGGGGCGGCGACCTCGGCGCGTGGAACAAGCTCCAGCTCGGCTGGCTCGACTACAAGGTGTTCGTCGCGGGCCAGGACAAGAAGGTGGAGATCGGGCCGCAGGAGTACAACTCGGATAAGCCACAGGCCGCCGTGGTGGTGTTGCCCCAGCGGGAGTACACCTTCAACTACGGCCCGCCGTTCGCGGGTTCCAAGCAGTACTTCTCCGGTAACGAGGACGACCTCGACAGCAAGATGACGAGGACGTTCGACCTCACCGGTAAGTCATCGGCGGCGCTGTCGCTGAAGGGCAAGTACAGCATCGAAGCGGGTTACGACTACCTCTACTTCGAGGCCTCGACGGACGGCGGTCAGACCTGGGCCGACCTGGACGGCACGGTCAACGGCAAGCCGATCGGCGTGGACGGCGCGGGCCGCCCGGCCCTCGCCGGCACCAGCAACGGCGCCTGGGCGGACATCAACATCCCGCTGACCTCGGTCGCCGGCAAGTCGGCGCAGATCCGTCTGCACTACGTCACCGACGGTGGTGTCTCCGAGGGCGGCTTCTTCGGTGACGCGATCACCGTGACCGCCGACGGTCAGACCGTGTTCAGCGACGGCGCCGAGACCGACGCCGGTTGGACCCTGGACAAGTTCCAGGTGGTCGGGGCGACCTACACCCGGCTGTTCGACAACTACTACATCGCCGGCAACCGGTCGTACGTCTCGTACGACAAGTACCTGAAGACGGGCCCGTACTTCTTCGGCTACGCGAACACCCGCCCGGACTACGTGGACCACTACGCGTACCAGGAGGGCCTGCTCATCTCGTACTGGAACACCCGTTGGGCGGACAACAACACCGCTCCGGCGTCGCCGACCAACCCGGGTGGTCACCCCGGTGAGGGCCGCAACCTGTACATCGACTCGCGCCCGGAGCCGATCTACAACCTGACCGGTGCTCCGTGGCGGGCCCGGATCCAGGTGTACGACGCACCGTTCAGCCTCAAGAAGGCGGACTCGTTCACCCTGCACCTCAACAGCCAGCCGCAGTACGTCCGCGGTGAGGCGGCGCAGCCCCTGTTCGACGACACCAAGAAGTACTTCTACGAGGAGCTGCCGAACCACGGCGTCAAGCTCCCCGCGACCGGTGTCAAGATCAAGGTTCTGGAGCAGGACGGCACGTCGATGAAGATCCGGATCTTCTGACCGCTGATCCCGCACCACCCAGCAGCGCCCGGGCAGGTCACCTGCCCGGGCGCCGCCCTTTGTCCAGCCGCCACCGGGAACCGTTCGACCTGCTGGAACGTCCCACCACCGTGCCCCTCTCCCCCCGTGTCACCCGGGGCGGTCGCGGACCCTGCTACGGGCTGGTGTCCGAGGACGGCATCGAGTACGCCCTGCACGGCACCGGTTTCGGCACCCTGACCGAGGGCAGCTTCGTCACCCTGCGGATCATCGCCCGATCCTCCGAGGTGGACTGCGGCCCGGGTGTCCGGGCCAGCATCGTCACGCGGTGATCCGCCGGGGCACCCGGACCCCCGTGTCGGTAGGGGACAACCCGGGCTTCTCCCTGTTCAACGCGACCACCAGGGCCGCCGGAGGCAACCGGGTCCTAGGCTGTCTGCCATGACCGACCAGCGCGGCGGAGCCGTCGACGAGTCCCGCGTCCTCACCGAGGGGCCGTGGACGCACCGTTTCGTCGGCGCCAACGGCACCCGGTTCCACGTGGTCGAGGCCGGCACCGGGCCGATGGTGCTCTTCCTGCACGGCTTCCCGGAGCACTGGTGGGCCTGGCACCAGATGCTCCCGGCCGTCGCCGACGCCGGCTTCCGCGCGGTCGCCGTCGACCTGCGCGGCTACGGCGCCAGCGACAAACCACCCCGGGGGTACGACGGCTACACCCTCGCCGCGGACATCGCCGGACTGATCCGGGCCCTCGGTGAGCGGTCGGCGACGCTGGTCGGCAGCGGCGTCGGTGGCATGGTGGCCTGGACAGTGGCGTCGTTCCACCCGGCCCTGGTCCGCCGCCTGGTGGTGCTGGGAGCACCGCACCCGCTGCGGCTGCGCGCCGCCATCTTCGCCGACCCGCGCGGTCAGTTCGCCGCCTCCACACCGGCGTTGAAGTTCCAGCTTCCCCGCTACGAGCACGTCCTGACCCGGGACGGCGCGGCGGCCGTCGAGGAGATCCTGCGCCGGTGGGGCGGGCCGCGCTGGGTGGCCGGATCGGACTTCGAGGCGTACGCCGAGCGGTGCCGGGAGGCGATGCGCATTCCGCAGGCCGCGTTCTGCGCGCTGGAGGGTTACCGCTGGGCGTTCCGCTCGGTGCTGCGACTGCACGGCTACCGGTTCGTACGCCTCATGCAGAAACCGCTGGTCACCCCGACCCTGCAACTGCACGGCGCGCAGGATGTCGCGGCCCTGCCGCGGACCGCCCTGGGTTCCGGCCGGTACGTCGTCGCGCCGTACGAGTGGCGGCTGCTCGACGGAGTGGGGCACTTCCCGCACCTGGAGGCACCGGAGCTGGTGCTCGGCGAGATCCTGCGGTGGGCGAAGTCCTGACCGTCAGACCCGCTGCTCCCGCAGGTCGGTGACCTCCGCGGCGGGTGCCCAGCCCTGGTAGACGCCGAAGTCGAAGACCTCCAGCCGCATCGCCTCGGCGACCGGCCAGCGACCACCGGTGTACTCCACGCGCAGCCACGCGTCGTGTTCGCCGAGCACGATGAACGGCTGCCCCTGCCACGTGCAGGTCGTCCGCACGTACGCCAGATCCTCGATCTCGTGCGCCGGCAGCACCCGCACGTACCGGCCGGGGCGGACCTCCTCGAAGCCCTCACCGGGCTCGGGCTGGTACAGCCGGATGTCGTCGCCGTCCGGGCTGGCCTGGTACTCCCGGCCCTGCCAGCGGGCCACGTAGCCGTCGCGCATCACGCCTCCCCGACCCGTCGCCACACGACCGCGTCCGTGTCCAGCGACGCGACCACCCGCTCGGTGCCGTCGGCGGCGATCCGCCAGAGCTGCGCGCCGTGCGGCAGCCGGGCGCTGTCCACCTTGAACTCGGCGACCACATCGCTGCTCTCACCCGGCGCGAAGCCGTTGCCCCTAAACGGCGGCCGTTCGATGACCCAGCCCTCCATGGCCCGCATCGCCGGCTCGTTCTGCCCGCCGTACGGGATCCGGTAGAGGCTCGGCCGGTGCGCCGGCCAGCGCAGCACGTAGATCTCCTCGGCGTCACGCACGAACGGCGACGCCGGGTAGCTGAGTCCGAGCGCGTCGTACAACTGGGCCGGCGTGGTCAGGTGCGCCAACTCGCCCGCCCGGTGCACGAAGCCGGACACCCGGTCGTAGCCCCGCTCCAGGTAGTACGCGAGCTGGCTGGGTGCGATGGCCTTCTGCATCACGGTCGGGCGGGCCGGGTCGACGGCCGCCGGAGCGTACCGGGGGCGGGCGGCCGGCTCCGCCACCACCGGCGCCTCCTCCGGGTCGACCTCCAGGTCGTCACCGAGCCCCACCTCGGCCGCCCAGTTGGCCAGGGCGACGATCTGCTCGCCGGGCAGCTTCGCACCGACCGGGGTGCCCGGGTTGACGGCGAACGACCAGTCCTCGTCCGGCCAGCGCCGGATCAGCTGGGCGAACTTCACCCGGACCGTGTCGACGTCACCGTCGATGTGGTCGGCGAGGCGCTCAGGCGACGTGTAGACCACCACGTACGTGTCACCGTCGAGCTGGGCGGTACGCCAGACGAAACCCGGGTCGCCGGGGCGGCTGCCCCGCACCGAGTCCGGTGCGGCCGGCAACAGCACCCGGGCCAGCAGCAGGGTGGACAGGAACGTGTCGGTGCTGCCCGCACCGGCCGCGTTAAGCAGGTCCTCCTCGACCGTGTTGGCCGGATCGAAGTCGAGCGGCGCCGGCTCGGCCGGTGCGCGCTGCTCCTCGCCGCCCGTGGCCGCGTACCGGTCGTCGATGTCCGGCCGCACCGGCTCCGGGCCGCTGTCCGGGCGGGGCGGCGGCGTGACGGGGTCCGGGCGGGGCGGCTCTGCCGCGCTGTCCGGGGCGGGCGGCGGCGGGCTGACGGGGTCGACGACCGGGTCGAAGACGGTCCGGCCGCCGAGGAGGTCGTCGGCACGCAGGCTGCCGGCCGCCGGCCAGCCACCGCCGGCCTGAGCCGTCCCGCTCGGGTCGGTCAGGTCGCGGGACTCGATGATGGTGCCCTCGATGACGATGGGCGTGAAGCCGCGGCGTGGCGCGGGCGGGCCGGAGACCGGTTCCGCGATGGACGCGGACAGCTCCTCCACCGGCTCGTACCGACCAGGCTCCCCCGGCCGGCCACGCGGGATCGCCTGGGTCTCCTCGGCCGACGGGGCGGGTCGGGTCGGTGGTGGCGCACCGGTCGCCCGGAACGCGCGGGTGGGCTCCTCGGCCAGCCGGTCCGGTCGGCGTGGAGGCAGGGGCTGGGTGGGCTCGTCACCGGGAGCGGGCGAGCGTACCCCTCGGAACGCCAGCGGGTCGCCGGCCGCCGGGCGCGGAGGCCGGGGGACGCTCGCGTCGGTCATCGGGAAGGCCCGGGTCGCACCGTCGGCGCTCGGCGCGTCGGCGGGACGACGGCGCGGGAACGGTTGGCTACCCCGGCCGAACCGGGACGGGGGCGCGGCGCGCTCGCCGGGACGGCCCGCGCCCGGTGTCGGGCCGGTGGCCCGGCCCCGTCCGGACGCCGGCTCGAAGAAGGAGCGCCGGTCGCCCTGGGCGGTGCCGTTGGCCGGTGCGGCGGCGTCGCCGGGCCGCGCGGTCGGCGGCCGGCCGGTGGCGGTGCCACTCTGGTCGGTCGGTACGGCGCCGGGACGGTCGGCGGGCGTCGACGGCGCGAACCGGGGTGCGGCGGGCCGAGCGCCCGCCGCGGGTACGGAGTCGGGGCCGGGTGCGGCGCTCGGGTGCCGCTGACCGGCGGCCGGCAGGTCCTCCCCGCCGGAGAGGCGGGACAGGTCACCCGCACCGGGCGTACTCCTCGACGTGCCCGGTCCCAGCGGACTGGTCATCCGGGGCACCGCGGGCCGCGTCGGCGCGGGCCGCACCGGCGGGATGGCCACCGGATCCGGGCCGGACGACGTCGGGCCGGACGGCATCGGACCGGCCGTGGGCGTCGAGCCTGCGGCGTCCCGACCCGGCGCACCGGTGCGGGTGCGGGCGAGGGTCTCCGCCCGTTCCAGCCGGGCGCGGGCACCCATGGCACGACCGGGCAGTCGGACGTCGCCACGGGAGAGTTGGGAGACGAACCAGGCGGGCAGGTAGCCCTCGACGGGCAACCCCGGATTGACCGCGAGCCACCACTCGTGGTTGGGCCAGCCGACCGCGAGGTCGGTGAACGGGACGCGTCGGTTGCTGCCCGGGTGGTCACCGAGGCAGGTCCGCAGCGCGGCGGCGGAGGTGAAGGCCAGCACGTGCGTCCGGCCACCGGTGGTCCAGGTGCCCCAGCCGGGCGACGCCTGGCCGGCCAGCGCCGGCGCGGAGACCGGCAACAGCAGATCGGTGCGGGACAGCAGCCGGAAGTACAGCTCCTGGTCGTTGGCACGCAGCGCGTCCCGCATCGCCACCTCGGCCTCCGTGGCCGGCTCCCATTCGGTCACGGCCACCTCTCCTTCCGAGAACAGGCCACAGGTATCGCGTACAACCTACAAGGTGGTACCAAGATCACAATGGCTGGCCGGCGGCGGTCCGCCGGGGCGCGAGCGAGGCGATAACATCCCGTCCCGGAGCCGACACGATACGGAGGCCGTCGATGTCCCGGTCGATTGCGCGCCCGGTCCTCGCCGGCCTGGCGGCCGGCCTGCTGACCGCGCCGGCCCTCCCGGTCGAGGCCGCTGACGCCGCGCGGCGGGCAGCGCCGACCTGCGCGACCCCCCTGGCCCCCGTCCGGCCGGTCGCGGCCCTCCCGTGGACGCAGCAACGGTACGACCCCGCACGGCTCGCGCCGCTGGCCACCGGGGCCGGAGTGACGGTCGCGGTGGTCGACTCCGGGGTCGATCGGGCCCACCCGCAACTGGCCGGGCAGGTGCTGACCGGCACCGACCTGCTCGACCCTGGCGGAGACGGCAGCCGTGACTGCGCCGGGCACGGCACCGGCGTGGCGAGCATCATCGCCGCGCAACCCCAACCCGGTGTCGCCTTCCACGGCCTCGCGCCGGGTGCCCGGATCCTGCCGGTACGGGTGAGTGAGCAGCAGGTGGTGCAGGGGCGGGAGTCGGGACGTACGGTCAGCGCCGCCGAGTTCGCCGAGGCCATCCGTTGGGCCGTCGACCACGACGCCGACGTGGTGAACCTCTCCGTCGTGCTGTACGCCGACGACCCGGCCGTCCAGTCCGCCGTCCGCTACGCCGTGGAGCGGAACGTGGTGTTGGTGGCCGCCGCCGGCAACCTGCACGACAGCGGCGATCCGCGCCCGTTCCCGGCCGCGTACGACGGGGTGCTCGGAGTGGGCGCGATCGGGGCGGACGGCGTGCGGGCGGCCTTCTCGCAGACCGGCGCGTACGTCGATCTGGTCGCACCGGGCAGCGAGGTGCTGACCGCCGCGCCCGGGCAGGGCCACCAGCGGGTCGAGGGCACCAGCTACGCGGCGCCGTTCGTGGCCGCCACCGCCGCCCTGCTGCGTCAGTACCGCCCCGAGTTGACCGCCGCCCAGGTGGCGGAGCGGATCATCGCCACCGCCGATCCGGCACCCGGTCCGGGTCACGGCGGCGGGTACGGCGCGGGTGTGCTCAACCCGTACCGAGCGGTCACCGAGACCGGTGCCGGTCAGCCGGCCGGCCCCCGGACCGCTGCCGCGCTCGCCGACGACCGCGCCGACGCCGCACAAATCGCCCGCGAGGCTCGCCGCGAAACGGCACGCGACCGGGCCCTGCTGATCGGGGCGGTGGTCGGGACGACGGCAGGTGCGGTGGTGCTGCTCGCCCTGGTGCTGCCCCGGGGTGCGCGTCGACGGTGGCGACCCGCCGGCCCGGCCTGAGCCCCTGCTCCTCGACGCCGGGCTCGGCCGGGGCGCGGACCCGGACACGGTCAGCGCTCCCGGCCCACCGGGATCACTGGAACAGCCCGGCGTTCTTCTTCTCGGTGTCCAGATAGTCGGCGGCGGAGTCGTTCACCGCCAGCTTGATGTCGCGCAGCATCGCCTGGAGGTCCTGCGAGGCGGACCGCCACCGAGCCTGGCGCTGCTCGTACGCCTCCCGGGCGTCGCCCTTCCAGCCCGCGACCAGTGGCGCGGCATCGCGTTCGAGTTGGCCAAGCTGCGAGTCGAGCGTGTTCAGCGCCTTCTGGATGTCCGCGCCGGCCTGCTGAAGTGCGGCGAAGTTGACGACCAGCACACCGTGGTCCATCGGATCTCCCTCCCGAGTGGGATCAGAGCGGCAGTTGGATGCCGCCGCGGTTGGTGCCGGCGACCCGGCTGGCCGCCTCGTCGTCCGAGACGTCGTACTGCCGGCCGGCGCTGCGGATGGCGCCGGCGGTCTCCCGCAGGGCCCGGTGCAGCGCGGCCTGATCCTGCGACCACTGCTGCTTGACCTGCTCGAACGACCGTCCACCGGCGCCGCGCCAGGCCTGCTGCAACACCTCCAACTCGGCCAGCAGGCCGGTCAGCATGGACTGCAACGACTGGTCCACCTGCTCGAACTTCGCGGCGGTTTGCTTCATCACCGCGGCTTCTGCCTGGGTCTGGGACACCCGGACGTCACCTCGTCTCCTCGATCGCGCCTGACCGTCGACGCGCCCGGAGGACGCGCCGGTCGCTTGGCCCGCTCCTCGAAGCACGGCGGACGCGGGCAGCGATGAACTTCGTGGCTGACGGTAGCGGCCTGGTAGCGGTTCTGCTACCCCCCGCGTCTCCCCTGTGGACAACCACGGCAGCCATCGGTCGCTTACGATGTGCCGCAGCCACGTCGCGGCGCGTGACGGGCCAGGAGAGCGGCCGGCCGCCCGGCTCGGTCCACATCGGTGGAGGAGGCGCGGTGCCGGCGATCACCACCGGGGGGCCGCAGCAGCCGACCCGGACCGGCCCCGCCCCGGGCGTCGTGGACACCGCCTCCGGTCCCACCGGTCCGAGCGCCGCCCCTCGTCGACGCGCTGGTCGGTGGGCAGCGCTCGCCCAGCGCGCCGGCACCGCAATACGCGCCGGCCAGCTCGTCACCGCCCAGGTCGCGGCGGCACTCGTCCTGGCCGCCCTCGGCCGGGGCGCGCCGGTGACCGTCGCGGCCGGGACCGCGGCGGCGGTGCTGTTGGCGGTCGCCGGGGTCCGCGTCCGGGGCCGGTGGCTCTTCGAGTGGCTGGGCACCGCCGTCGGGCACCTGACCCGTCGCCGGGCGCTGGTCGGGCCGGCCGGGCCAGCCGACCTGCTCGACCTTGTGGCGCCAGGCACCGTGGTCCGCTCCACGGAGCTGTCCGACGGGCCGGCGGCCGTGCTGGAGGACACCGACGGCATGGTCGCGCTGCTGGAACTCGGCGACCCCGGTGACCTGCTCGGCGACGCGTCCCGGGCGATCCCCGCGCCATCGGCCCTGCTGCCCGCACCGGGGGTGGACGTCCCGCCGCTGCGGATCCAGCTGCTGCTCGCCGGGACACCGGCACCCGTACCGGCGGCCGGCGGCACGGTCGGCACGTCGTACCGGCAGCTCACCGACGGGCGGCTCGCCGGGCGGGAGCAGGCGGTGCTGGCGGTCCGGGTGCTGCGCGTCGACGGCTGGTCGGAGGAGGCCCTGCGCCGGGTGCTCGCCGGCACGGTCCGCCGCGTCGTCCGCCGGCTGGGGCCGCTGACCGCACGGCCACTCGGCGTACCCGCGGCGCTGCGCGTCCTGGGCGAGCTGGCCCACCATGACGGCCACCCGGTGCGCGAGTCCTGGCCGGTGCTTCGGTCCGGCGCCCTCGTCCAGGCCACCTTCCGGCTGACCCGCTGGCCGGACACCGGCGGCGCGGGCAGCCGTCTCCTGGCGCCTCGGCTGCTCGCGCTGCCGGCGACCGCGACGACCGTGTCGATCTGCGCGGGCCCGCTTCCGGCCGGCGGCGCCACCGAGGTGCCGACCGAGCTGACGGTACGGCTGGCCGCCGGGACGACGACCGAGCTGACCCTGGCCGCCGAGGCGCTGGACCGGTTGGTGAGCGGCCTCGGTGGAGGGTTACGCCGGCTCGACGGCGCGCACCTGGAGGGGCTGGCCGCCACGCTGCCCCTGGCGCTCGCGACCCCCGGCACGCCGCCCCGGCCGGCGCTCGACGACTGGGAGCTGACCCTGGGTCAGGCCGGGATGCTGGTCGGCACCAACCGGCACGGCGGAGCCGTCACCGTGCGACTGTTCCGGCCGGAGAGCACCCGGGTGCTGCTGGTCGGCGGCGTACGCGCGGCCCAACTGGTGGCGCTGCGCGCGATGGCGCTGGGTGCCCTGGTGGTCGTGCAGACCGCCCGGCCACGCGCCTGGGAGCCGTTCGTCCGTGGGGTGGGCGCGCCGGGCGGGACGATCCCGCTGATCCCGCCGGGCCGGCGGGTCGCCGACGGGGTGGCGACCGCGCTGCGGCCGTTGCTGCTGGTGGTCGATGCGGGGCCGATGCCGGCCGAGGCGGAGCCGGGCGCCCCGTGGCGGGCCACCCTGGTGGTGCGGGACGAGCTGACCGCGGCGGACACCGATGCGCTGAGCCGCGCCGACCTGGCGGTGCTGCAACCGTTGGACACGGCCGAAGCCGCGCTGGCCGGCGCGGCGCTGGGGCTGGGCGGTTCGGCCGAGTGGCTGACCCGGATCCGCGACGACATGGTGGCCGTGGTGAACCGGCGGGCCCTGCGTTGGGCGCTGCTCTCCCCGACCCCGATCGAGGCGCAGCTGATCGGACGACCCGCGCGCGGCTGACCCGCCCGGCGCGGAACGCGATCGACCTGCCCGCGCGCGAGACGCGGCTGACCCGCCCGGCGCGGCAACTGGCGGGTTACGCCGCCGCCCGGTCCGTGGCACGATCCCCGCCATGGGTTTTCTGAAAGGTCTGCTGATCCGGCTGGCCACCACGGCGCTGGCCTTCTGGTTGGCCACACTGCTCATTCCAGGTATCACCCTGGACTCGAACTCGGCCGTCGAGACGGTCACCACGCTGCTCCTGGTCGCGGCGATCTTCGGCGTGGTCAACGCGGTCCTCCAGCCGATCATCAAGACCGTCGGTTGTGGTTTCTACCTGTTGACGCTCGGTCTCATCGCGCTGGTGGTGAACGGCCTGCTGTTCCTGCTCACCAGTTGGATCGCCGACCAGGCCGGCCTGCCGTTCTCGGTGGACGGTTTCTGGCCGGCCGCCGTACTCGGCGCCCTCTTCGTGAGCATCGTGACCTGGATCCTCGGCGCCGTCCTCGACCGGGACTGACCAGCACAGCCTCGACCCCGTCCGGTCCCCGACGAGCACCGGGGACCGGACGGGTCGGTGACCAGAGTGCGGGAATTGGTCGGCGCGGGGGGCCGCCGTCGCGGCTAGCGTCGCGGAGTGTTCTCACTGACTCGCGCCGACGGCCACCTGCTCAGCACCGATCCGGCACGCCTCGACCTGGACCGGGTGCACCGGTGGCTGTCCACCGACGCGTACTGGGCACTGGGGCGGGACCGGGAGATGGTCGCGCGGGCGTTCGCCGGCTCGCTGCCGTTCGGCGTCTACCGGCCCGGGGACGGCCAGCAGGTGGCGGTGGCCCGGGTGGTCACCGACCGCACCACCTTCGCCTGGCTCTGCGACGTGTACGTCGATCGCGCCGCCCGGGGCGACGGCCTGGGCGGCTGGCTCGCGGCCGCGGTCCGCGACCACCTGGCCGAGTTGGGCGTACGCCGGATCCTGCTGGTCACCAACGACGCGCACGAGGTGTACGCGCGGGTGGGCTTCACTCCGCTGGAGGTCCCGGAGCGGTGGATGAATCTCGACCAGCGGCCGCCGGTGACCCCGATCACCGGAAAGGAACATAGCGGGGATTAACCCCTTACGGTGGAGGCGTGACGTCACTCCGCCTGGGCTACCTCTACGGCTTCGTCGCGTACCTCATCTGGGGCTTCTTCCCGCTCTATCTCAAGCTGCTGCGACCCGCCGGCCCGCTGGAGATCCTGGCTCACCGGATCGTCTGGTCGGTGGTCTTCGTGGCCCTGCTGCTGGGCGCGCTGCGCAACATCGGTTTCCTGCGGGCGCTGCTGCGCCGGCCGTGGGCGATGGCGGGGATCGCCGCCGCCGCCGCGCTGATCGCGATCAACTGGGGCACCTACATCTACGGGGTCAGCTCCGAGCGGGTGGTGGAGACGGCGCTCGGCTACTTCATCAACCCCCTCGTCGTGGTGCTGCTCGGGGTGACGGTGCTGCGGGAGCGGCTACGGCCGGCACAGTGGGTGGCGCTGGGCATCGGCGGGTCGGCCGTCGTGGTGCTCGCCGTGGACTACGGTCGCCTGCCCTGGCTGGCCCTGACCCTGGCGTTCAGCTTCGCCGGCTACGGCCTGATCAAGAAGCGGCTCGGGCTGCCCGCCGCCGAGGGGCTCTTCGTCGAGTCCGCGGTGCTGGCGCTGCCCGCGCTGGGCTACCTGGCCTGGCTGACCCGCCGCGCCGAGTTGACCTTCGGGCATGTCTCGGTCGGGCACACCGCGCTGCTGGTGCTGGCCGGTGCGGTCACCGCGATCCCGCTGCTGCTCTTCGCCGGGGCCGCCAACCGGCTGCCGCTGACCGGCCTCGGCATGATCCAGTATCTGGCGCCGATCCTTCAGCTCGGCTGCGGCGTGCTGATCTTCCACGAGCCCATGCCGCCGGCCCGTCTGGCCGGCTTCGCCCTGGTCTGGTTGGCCCTGATCGTCTTCACCGCCGACGCCATCCGCCAAACCCGCCGACGCGCCACCCCCGCCCCCACCAAGGCCCCAGCCCCCCTCCCCACCTGACCAACCGGCCCACCCGCCCACCTCGGCCAAACCCTGGTTGATCATGAGGTTGACGGTGTTGTCGATCTCCCGAGGCCCTGCCAACCTCATGATCACCGGGGCGGGTCAGGGGACCGCGTAGGTCAGGATGGGGGTGCCGTCGGCTCTCTGCAGCTCCACGCTGACCAGTTCGGCGTCGGTGAACCTCGTGGCACCGGTGAACTGGAGACTGTCGCCCGGCGCGGCGAGCCACGAGCCGATCTGCTCACTGGCGCCGTTCGGGCCGTGCGCCACCAACCGGAACGGGTACGCCTTGCCGTAGCTCGTGCGCGGGTCGTACCCGCAGCGCATGGTCACCTCGGTGCCCCACTCGGTGCCGGTCAGCCCGATCTCGGCGTGCACCGGCCCAGCGGCGGCCACCGGTCGCATGGCGACCATCGACACCCGCGGGCCGGGGCTCGTCCCCACCGCGCCCGGGAGGGGCGTCGTGCCCGGGGTGTTTCGCAGCACCGTGGCGGTGCCGGCACCGACCACCAGTGCCATCGCGGCGGCGACCAGCCCGGTCACCGCGTACCCCCGGCGGTTGGACCACCGCTCGCGGCGCCGCCGGGCCCGAGCCTCGTCGAGCAGCGCGGGCACCCGGGGTGCGGTCGGCGGCGGCAGGAACTGCTCCAGCCCGGCCGGGTCGAGACGGCCGAGCAGTCCGGGCAGGACGGCGATCTCGGCGACCGCGTCGCGGCACTCGGCGCAGCCGGCGAGGTGCCGCTCGTACGCGGCCCGCTCGGCGGGAGCCAGGGCACCCAGCACGTACGCGCCATCGTCGTGCGCGAACTCGCACCGGGTCATCCCGTCACTCCCATCTCAGCCAGGA
Source organism: Micromonospora sp. WMMD710 (assembly GCF_029626045.1). NCBI lineage: Bacteria > Bacillati > Actinomycetota > Actinomycetes > Micromonosporales > Micromonosporaceae > Micromonospora > Micromonospora sp. WMMD710. Next base: position 5,003,433 of record NZ_JARUBD010000001.1, read on the forward strand.
CCAACCGTAGAGACCGCAGCGCGTAGTGGGTGCGGGACTTCACGGTGCCCGGTGGCACGCCCAACCGCGACGCCGCCTCGGCCACCGACCGTCCCTGGTAGAAGCATTCGACCAGGACCTCCCGGTGGGTCGGGCTGAGCCGGTTCAACGCCTCGGCGACGGTCCACGCCTCCACCGCGCGTTCGGCCTCGTCGACGACCTCGGGCGGCTCGGGCATCTCGTCGGTGAACACCTCGCCGACCCGGGTGGATCGCCGACGCCAGGCGTCGATGGCCAGGTTACGGGCGGTGGTGAAGAGCCAGGCTCGGACCGAACCGCGCCGCGGGTCGAGTGACTCCGGGTGCCGCCAGGCCCGCAGCAGCGTCTCCTGCACCAGATCCTCGGCGCGTTGCCGGTCGCCGTTGACCAGCCGCAGGGCGTGTGCGTACAGCGCCTCCGCGTGCTCGTCGTGCAGCGCGCGCAGCAGTTGGGCGTCGTGGTCGCTGATGGCGTTCTCCTCACTTCCGGCGCGCGTCCGGCGGTGCGTTCGCCCGGGAATACGTGCGGTGACGCCGAACGGTTCAGACCGAGGTCAGACCGGCTGCGGGTCGGCGCGGACCCGGACAGGTGTTCATGCCTGGTTCACATTGCGGCCGACGACCGCTCACCGCGTCCTCCTAGCGTCCGGCTGGTACACCCGCCGTCGACCTTCTCCGGCGCGCCACCGACTTCCAGGAGGCCACTCCCATGAGCGACCGTCCCCGGCTGCTCCCTTTGTTGACCGGCACTCGCCACGGCACCCGTGACGCCATGACCTGTCTCTACCGCTGCGGAAACGCCTGCGACCACCCGGTCCCGAACACGTCCGACAACGCGTACTTCGGAGACATGGTGAACGCGGAGGTCTCGCGGCGCGGCGTGGTCCGGGCCGGTGCGGTCGGCGCGCTGGTCCTCGGTTTCGGCGGTACGGCGGCCGGCGCGCTGGCCGGCGCGGCCCCCGCCGTGGCGGCCCCCGCCGCCCCGGACGTTCCGGAGGGCTTCGGTTTCGGCCGTCCCAGCACCGGTGTCGGCAGCGGTGCCCTGTCGTTCAAGCCGATCCCGCCGAACAAGCTGGACAACCTGGTCGTGCCGAACGGTTACGACCACGCCGTGGTGATCAAGTGGGGTGACCCGGTGGTGCCGGGCGCGCCGGAGTTCAACGTGCACCACCAGACCGCCGCCGCGCAGTCCAAGCAGTTCGGCTACAACAACGACTTCGTGGGTGTGCTGCCGCTCGACAAGCGCGGCAACCGGGCGCTGCTCGTGGTCAACCACGAGTACACCAACGAGGACCTGATGTTCCCGGGCTTCCCGGGCCTCGACGGGCTCTCCGTGGAGCAGCTGCGCACGGCCATGGCCGCGCACGGCATGTCCGTGGTGGAGTTGGAGCGGGTCGCCGGCACCGGGCAGTGGAAGCCGGTCGGCAAGGGCCCTCGACCGTACAACCGGCGGGTCACCGCGCTGAGCACCAAGTTCGACCTGACCGGCCCGGCCGCCGGCTCGGCGTGGCTGAAGACCGCCGCCGACCCCAAGGGTCGTACCGTTGTCGGCACGTTGAACAACTGCTCCGGTGGCGTGACCCCGTGGGGCACGGTGCTCTCCGGCGAGGAGAACTTCAACCAGTACTTCGTCGGCGCCGACGCCGCGCCCGCCGAGCTGAAGCCGAAGCTGGACCGCTACGGCATCAGCACCGCCAGCCGCTACCCCAGCGGCAGCCGTAAGTGGGAGCGCGCCGACGAGCGCTTCGACCTGGCCAAGCACCCCAACGAGGCGCACCGGTTCGGGTGGATCGTCGAGATCGACCCGTTCGACCCGGAGAGCCGCCCGCGCAAGCACACCGCGATGGGCCGGTTCAAGCACGAGGGCGCGAACGTGATCGTCGCCAAGGACGGGCACGTGGTCGCGTACATGGGCGACGACGAGCGGTTCGACTACCTGTACAAGTTCGTCTCGGACAAGAAGTTCATGAAGGGCAACTCCTGGGCTGCCCGCAAGCACAACCTGACCCTGCTGGAGTCCGGCACGCTCTACGTGGCGCAGCTGGACCAGACCAGCGCCGGTGAGATCGACGGCTCCGGCAAGCTGCCCAGCGACGGTGCCTTCAACGGCCGGGGTCGCTGGATCAAGCTGGTCAGCGGCAACCGGTCGTTCGTCGACGGGATGACCGCCGCGGACGTGCTCACCTTCACCCGGCTCGCCGGCGACAAGGTCGGTGCGACCAAGATGGACCGCCCCGAGGACGTCGAGCCGAGCCAGCTCACCGGCAAGGTGTACGTGGCGCTGACCAACAACACCAACCGGGGTGTCGGCAGCAACCCCAAGCCGGACGAGGCCAACCCGCGGATCGCCAACAAGCACGGGCAGATCCTCGAGCTGGTCGAGGACCGCAACGACAACGCGGCGGAGACGTTCGCCTGGTCGCTGCCGATCGTCTGCGGCGACCCGATCGACCCGTCGACCTTCTTCGCCGGGTACGACAAGACCAAGGTCTCCCCGATCTCCTGCCCGGACAACGTCGCTTTCGACGCCACCGGCAACCTCTGGATCTCCACCGACGGCAATGCGCTGGGCAGCAACGACGGCCTGTTCGCGGTCGCCGTGGAGGGCCCGGAGCGCGGTCACCTCAAGCAGTTCCTGACCGTGCCGATCGGCGCGGAGACCTGCGGCCCGTTCATCACCGGCGACAACCGCTCGGTCTTCGTGGCGGTGCAGCACCCCGGTGAGATCACCGGCGCCTCGGTGGAGAACCCGGCCTCGAACTGGCCGGACGGCGACTACGCCAAGCCCGGCGTGGTGGTCACCTGGCGTCTCGACGGCGGCCCGGTGGGCAGCTGACGTCACCCACGCGGCCGGCGGGCCGCTGACGTTGCTCCGGCGGTCCGGCCCTGGACCGCCCCCAGAGGCCCTCTCCCAGCCCGGGAGAGGGCCTCTCGGCGTCGTACGGGTCAGTGGTCGGCGGCGATACCGTCGGCGACGCTGCGGGCCACCGTGAGCAGCTTGGCGCGTACCACCCGGGCGGAGGTCATCATCTCGCTGGCCGGCAACGCACAGGCCAGCACGACCCGGCGTTCCATGTCCTTGTCTGGGGTGACCAGCACCGCCGCGCACGCCACGCCCTGGCGGAACTGCCCCAGCTCCAGTTGCATCCCGCGCCGGTCCCCGGCGGCCAGGTCGGCCTCGAACGTCTCGGTGGTGGTCAACGTGGCGCTGGTGAACGGCCGCATGCCGTACTCGCGCAGGTAGCGGAAACGCTGGTCGGCGGTGAGGGTGGCGAGCAGCGCCTTGCCGAGGGCGGTGGCGTGCGCACCCTCGTCGAAGCCGGGGACCAGATCCTCCAGGTAGGGCGACCGGTGCCCCTCGGCGACCGCCGTGATGGCCACCTGACCGCCGACGAAGCGGCCCAGGTAGTGGCTGTAGCCGGTGTCCATCGCGGCCCGCCGCAGCGTCTCACCGACGGCCGGCGGACCCCGGAACGCGGTCACCAGCTCCCGGTAGCGGTCGGCCACCTCCAACCCCACGATGTACGTGCCGTCCTCGCGACGGATCACGTAACCCTCGTAGGCGAGTGTGCGCACCAGATGGTAGGTCGTGGCCACCGTCAACTCGCAACGCCGAGCGATCTGCTTGACGGTCAGGCCCTTCGGGGCGCGACCGACCGACTCCAGCACCCGCAGTGCTCTGGACACGCTGCGGATCAGGTCCGAAGGTTCTGCCAAGGGGTCGCGCACAACCACCTCCGCCGCCGGGGACTTACACCATATGAAAAACAGGCCCGGTGCGAAATGCCTGTTCGGTTCGAGGATGCCAGATCACCATCCACAGCTTGTGCCCCGCCGGTCACGAAGAGTGCTCTGAACATGCCTCGCGTAGGTTTGCCGGACGATGACCAACACAGCCCTCTCCCCGGCCACCGCCCGTCCCCGACCCGTCCGGGCCAGCGTCGGTGCCGTCGCCACCACCGTCGCCTGCGTCCTGCCCGTCTTCCTGCTCGGTGGCCTCGCCGTGCAGATGGGCGCCGACGTCGGCTTCTCCCCTGCCGGCCTGGGCGTCGCCGTGGCCGTCTACTTCGGGGTCAGCGCACTGGCCTCGGTGCCCTCCGGCCGCCTGGTCGAACGGTACGGACCGGCCGTGGTGGCCCGCGGCGGCATCCTGCTGGCCGCCGGGTCGATGCTGGCCGTGGCGGCGCTCGCCCGGTCGTACCCGGTGTTGGTGGGGTTGCTGGCGCTCAGCGCCGCCGCGAACGCCCTCGGCCAGCTGGCCAGCAACGCGGCACTGGCCCAGCACGTGCCGGCCCGCCGCCAGGGGCTGTCGTTCGGCGTCAAGCAGGCGGCCATCCCGGTCTCCACCCTGCTCGCCGGTGCCGCGGTCCCCACCATCGCGCTCACCGCCGGCTGGCGCTGGGCGTTCGTGGCCGCCGCCGGTGCGGCGCTGACGACGCTGCCGCTCGTACCCCGGCAGGAGGCCGGCCGCGCCCGCAAGGCCAGCGACAGGCGTGCCGGCCGGGCCACCGGGGCGCTCGTGGTGATCGGCGCGGCGGCGACCCTGGCCGCCGCAGCGGCCAACGCGCTCGGCACCTTCCTGGTGGACTCCGCGGCCGCCCGAGGACTGTCCCCGGGCCTCGCCGGCCTCACCCTGACCCTGGGCAGCGCCGTCTGCGTGACGGCCCGCGTGGGTGCCGGCGCGCTGGCCGACCGCAGGGCCAGCGGCCACGTCGCGCTGATCGCCGCGATGCTGGTGGTCGGCGCGGTCGGCCTGGGCCTGCTCGCGTTGACCGGCGCGGTGCCGCTGGTGGCGGGCGTGGTGCTCGGCTTCGGCCTGGGCTGGGCGTGGCCCGGCCTGATGAACTTCGCGGTGGTCCGGCTCCACCCGCAGGCGCCGGCCACCGCCACGTCGATCACCCAGACCGGGGTGTACGCGGGCGGCTGCCTCGGCCCGCTGAGCCTCGGCCCGCTCGCCGCCCACCTCGGCTACCCGGCGATGTGGTCCACGGCGGCGGTGTCGATGCTGCTCGCCGCCGCGCTCATGCTCGTCGGCAGTCGGCTCCTGACCGTCGCCGGCACGACCCGGAGTGCGGATCAGCTGGTGCGGTCGGCGATGTAGTCGCAGAGCGATTCGAGGGCGCGACGCGACGGCCCGTCCGGCAGCGGGGCGAGGCGCGCGCGGGCGTCCTCGGCGTAGCTGCGCACGGTCTCCCGCGCCCGCTTGAGCGCCGGGCTCTCCCGGAGCAGCCCCAGCGCCTCCGCGTGCAGCGCGTCGTCGGTCAGCGGGCCGGTCGCCAGGATCTCCCGCAGGCGCACCGAGGAGGCGTCGGAGTCGTCCGCCGCACGGGCGTAGAGCACCGGCAGCGTCGGAACGCCCTCCCGCAGGTCCGTGCCGGGGGTCTTGCCCGACTGCACCGACTCGGACGCGATGTCCAGCAGGTCGTCGGAGAGCTGGAAGGCCACCCCGATCGTCTCGCCGTACCCGGCCAACGCCTCGACGTGCTCCGGCGCGGCACCACCGAACATGCCGCCGAAACGGGCCGACGTGGCGATCAGCGAACCGGTCTTGTCCGCGATGACGTTCAGGTAGTGCGCGACCGGGTCGTCGTCGGCACGCGGCCCCACGGTCTCCGCGATCTGACCGTGCACCAGGCGGGCGAACGTGCGCGCCTGCAACCGGACCGCCTCGGGGCCCAGATCGGCGGCGATGTCCGCGGCGCGGGCGAAGAGATAGTCGCCGACCAGGATGGCGACCGAGTTGGTCCAGCGGGAGTTCGCGCTCGGCGCACCCCGACGCACGGCCGCCTCGTCCATCACGTCGTCGTGGTACAACGTCGCCAGGTGCGTGAGCTCCATCACCACGGCGGCCGGAATGACCTGTGCGCCGGTCGGATCACCGAACTGGGCGCCCAGCGCCACCAGCAGGGGGCGGAAACGCTTTCCGCCGGCCTCGACCAGATGCCGGGCGGCCTCCGTGACGAACGGGTCCGCGCTCGCCACGCTGGCCCTTAGCTCGACCTCCACCGAGTCCAGCAGACCCAGCACGGACGCCTCGACGCGGGGATCGGCGAGATGCAGGCCGAGCGCGCCGAACTGACTCGTGCTCGCCCGACCCCGACGACCGCCGGAGCCGGAGGCACCTGAACGCTCGCCAGCCGGATTCACCACACCATCAACCATGCCACACCCGTTCGACCTGCTCCGGGTCGGGGATACGCACCCGAGGCCGGCACGCGAACGCGTACCGGCCTCCGATCGACGAGACTCGCGTCATCGCACGAATTCGGCTGCTCCGGCGGCCAGATCGAGCAGCGGCGCCGGGGCGACACCCAGCACCAGAGTGGCCACCACGCCGATCATCAGCGCGGCGGAGGTGAGCCCACCGGGCACGGTGACGGTCGGGGTGGACTCGCCCGGCTCGGAGAGCCACATCATCACCACGACCCGCAGGTACGGGAACGCCAGCACCATGCTGGTCAACACACCGGCGATCACCAGCCAGGCCTGCCCCTCCTCCAGGGCCGGCCCGAAGATCGCGAACTTGCTGGTGAAGCCGCTGGTCAGCGGGATACCCGCGAAGGCCAGCAGGATGAACGTGAACAGCCCGGCGAAGAACGGCGAACGCCGACCCAGCCCCGCCCAGCGGGACAGGTGGGTGGCCTCCCCGTCGGCGTCGCGCACCAGCGTCACCACCGCGAACGCGGCCAGCACCGAGAACCCGTACGCCACGAGGTAGAACATCGTGCCGGACAGCCCGTCGCGGCTTGGCGCCAGCACACCGACCAGCAGGTAGCCGGCGTTGGCGATCGAGGAGTACGCGAGCAGCCGCTTGATGTCGGTCTGGGTGACGGCGAGCACCGCGCCGATCAGCATGGTCAGCACCGCGACCGCACCGAGCACCGGCGTGAAGTCCCAGCCGGCGTCCGCGAACGCGACGTGGAAGACACGCAGCAGCGCACCGAACGCGGCGACCTTCGTGCAGGCCGCCATGAACCCGGTGACCGGGGTCGGCGCACCCTGGTAGACGTCCGGCGTCCACACGTGGAACGGTGCCGCGGCGGCCTTGAAGAGCAGGCCGATGGAGAGCAGCGCCATGCCGGCGAAGAGCAGCACCGGGCTGGCCGGCGACTCGGTCACCGCCGCGTTGATGGTGGCGAAGTCAACACCGGCGGCCCGACCCGGAACGCCGGCCGTGAAGCCGTAGATCAGGGCCACGCCGAACAGGAAGAACGCCGAGGCGTACGCGCCGAGCAGGAAGTACTTCATCGCCGCCTCCTGGCTCAGCAGCCGCCGGCGACGGGCCAGCGCGCAGAGCAGGTACAGCGGCAGCGAGAAGACCTCCAGCGCGATGAACATGGTCAGCAGGTCGTTCGCCGCCACGAAGATCAGCATGCCGCCGATCGCGAACGTGGTGAGCGGGTAGACCTCGGTGAGCCCGTTGCGGCCCTCGGCCTGCCGCCGGTCGTCGGCCGACTCGGCGGTCACCGCGGCCTGGGCGACGAACGCACCGCCGCGTTCCACCGAGCGGTCACCGATCAGCAGCAGCGCCATGGCGGCCAGCACCAGGATCGCGCCCTGGAGGAACAGCGTCGGCCCGTCCACCGCGAGGGCCTGACCGGCGGTGATAATCCGGTCGTCGGCGCTCAGGACCACCATGGTCAGCGCGGCGAGCACCGCCAGCAGTGCCAACGTCAGCTGCACCAGGTGCCGCGAACGCCGGGGCACGAACGCCTCGACCAGCACACCGAGCAACGCGGTGCCCAACATGATCAGGATCGGGGCCAGCGCCGCGTAGTCGAGCGACGGCAGTTTCAACTCGGTCACTGTGCCGACCTTTCGTTCGCGACTGCGGGGCTCCGCTGCGCTGCACTCCTCGCGCTCACCGGCGCGCCTCCTGGACGGTGCCCACCGACGGGGCGGGGTCGGTCCTGCCGATGTCGTCCATGGTCGCCTGGACGGCCGGGTTGATCACGTCAGTGACCGGCTTGGGGTAGAAGCCGAGCAGCACGATCAGCGCGATCAGCGGGGCGACCACGACCTTCTCGCGCAGATTCAGGTCCCGGCGCATGCCGTCGACCTCGGTCAGCGCCGGGTTGAGCGTGCCCTGGGTGGTGCGTTGCACCATCCACAGCACGTACGCGGCGGCCAGGATGATGCCGAGCGTGGCGATGACCGCCACCGGCTTGTTCACCGTGAAGGTGCCGATCAGCACCAGGAACTCGGAGATGAACGGCGCGGTCCCGGGCAGCGCGAGCGAGGCGAGACCGGCGAAGAACAGCACACCGGCGAGCACCGGAACCAGCTTGCCGGCACCACCGAAGTCGCTGATCAGCGCCGAACCACGCCGGGAGATCAGCATGCCCACCACCAGGAACAGCAGGCCGGTGGCCAGACCGTGGTTGAGCATGTAGAGCACCGCGCCCGTGCCGGCCTGCGTGGTGAACGCGAAGATGCCCACCCCGATGAACCCGAAGTGCGCGATCGAGGTGTACGACACCAGCCGCTTGAGGTCGTTCTGGCCGACCGCCAGCAGCGCGGCGTACACGATGCCGATCACGCCCAGCGCCAGAGCCCACGGCGCGAACCACTTCGACGCCTCGGGGAACAGCGGCAGGCAGTAGCGCAGGATGCCGAACGTGCCGACCTTGTCCAGCACGCCGACGAGCAGCGCGGCGGCACCCGCCGGAGCGGCACCACCGGCGTCCGGCAGCCAGGTGTGGAACGGGAAGAACGGCGCCTTGATGGCGAACGCGAGGAAGAAGCCGAGGAACAGCCACCGCTCGGTGCCGGTGCTGATGTCCACCTGCGACAGCGCCTGCCAGTCGAACGTCTTCCCGCCGACCACCCACAGGCCGATCACCGCGGCCAGCATGAACAGACCGCCGACGAGCGAGTAGAGGAAGAACTTCACCGCCGCGTACTGCCGCTGGTGGCCGCCGTAGCTGCCGATGAGGAAGTACATCGGCACCAGCATGACCTCGAAGAACACGTAGAACAGGAAGACGTCGGCGGCCGCGAAGACGCCGATCATCGTGCATTCGAGGACCAGCAGCAGCGCGAAGTAGACGGGCACCGACCGCTTCGACGACTCCGCGTCGTGCCAGGACGCCAGGATCACCAGCGGCACCAGCACCGCGATCAGCATCAGCATCACCAGGGCGATGCCGTCGGCCGCGAAGGTGAAGCTGACACCCCAGTTCGGGATCCACGAGTACGACTCGCGGAACTGGAACCGGTCACCGCCGGCGTTGAAGCTGACCCACATCACCACCGACAGCACCAGCACGAGCAGTGACCAGGCGAACGCCACCTGCTTGGCCAGCTCCGGCCGGTGACGCGGCAGGAAGGCCACCACCAGGGCGCCCACCAGCGGCGCCACGGTGAGCACCGAGAGGAACGGGAAGTTGGACATTATGCGGCCTTACCTCCGTCGTCACTGCGTGGTCCGCCGGCGGGGGCGGCCGGAAAGAGGTCGATCACGCCAACCACCCCGCCTGCACGGCCAGGAACGCCGCCATCACCAGCAGCGCGCCGGCCAGGATCGAGGTGGCGTACGAGCGGACGAAGCCGGTCTGCATCCGCCGGAGCCGGCCCGAACCACCGCCGACCGCGGCGGCGAGCCCGTTGACCAGCCCGTCGATGCCCCGGTTGTCGAGGAAGACCAGCGCCCGGGTGAGGAAGATGCCCGGCTTCTCGAAGACCGCCTCGTTCACCGCGTCGGCGTAGAGGTTGCGCCGGGCGGCGGTGACCAGCACCCCGGCCGGCTGCGGCGCGGTGGCCGTACCGGTCCGGAACAGGAACCAGGCCAGCCCGGCGCCGAGCACGGTGACCAGCAGCGACAGGATCGTGATCACCGTGTGGGAGAGCACGCCGTGGGCCTCACCGGCGGCCTCCTCGCCGAGCACCGGTGACAGCCAGGAGGCGACCCCGTCGTTCCAGGCCATCAGGCCACCGGCCACCACCGAGCCGGCAGCCAGCAGGATCAGCGGGATGGTCATCAGCTTCGGCGACTCGTGCGGGTGCTCGATGTCCTCGGTCCAGCGCTTGGGGCCGTGGAAGGTGAGCACGAACAGCCGCGTCATGTAGAACGCGGTCAGCCCGGCGCCGAGCAGTGCCGCGCCGCCGAAGAGCCAGGCGGTCCAGTCCTCCCGATCGAAGGCGCTCGCGATGATCGGCTCCTTGGAGAAGTAGCCGGAGAGCGGCGGGAGGCCGATGATGGCCAGCCATCCCATCATGAAGGTCAACCAGGTGATCTTCATGTGCTTCGAGAGGCCACCGAAGCGGCGGATGTCGACCTGGTCCTTCATGCCGTGCATCACCGAGCCGGCGCCCAGGAACATGTTGGCCTTGAAGAAGCCGTGCGCCAGCAGGTGGATGATGGCCAGCGCGTACGCCCCGCCGCCCAGGCCGACGCCGAGGAACATGTAGCCGATCTGGCTCACCGTCGACCAGGCCAGTACCCGCTTGATGTCATCCTTGGCCGCGCCGATGATGCAGCCCATCAGCAGGGTGAGCGCGCCGACGCTGACCACCACGAGTTGCAGCGTCGAGTTCGCCGAGAAGACCGGGTTGGAGCGGGCGATCAGGTACACGCCGGCGGTGACCATGGTGGCGGCGTGGATGAGTGCCGACACCGGGGTCGGGCCCTCCATCGCGTCCGGCAGCCACGCCTGCAGCGGGAACTGACCGGACTTGCCGGCCGCGCCGAGCAGCAGCAGCAGGCCGAGCACCAGCACGGTGGTGCCGGTCAGCGAACCGACGCCGTTGAACACCTCGTCGTACTGGGTGGTGCCCAGGGTGGCGAACATGATGAAGATGCCGATGGCCAGGCCGGTGTCGCCGACCCGGTTCATCAGGAACGCCTTCTTGCCGGCGGTGGCGGCGCTGGGCCGCCCGTACCAGAAGGAGATCAGCAGGTACGACGCCAGACCGACGCCCTCCCAGCCGAAGTACAGCATTACGTAGTTGTTGCCGAGCACCAGCAGCAGCATCGCCGCGACGAACAGGTTGAAGTACGCGAAGAACCGGCGGCGGCCCTCGTCGTGCGCCATGTACTCCACCGCGTACAGGTGGATCAGGAAACCCACCCCGGTGATCAGCAGCACGAAGACCGCGGCCAGCGGGTCGAACAGCAGACCGAAGTCGACCCGGAGATCACCGACCGCGATGAAGTCCCAGAGGCTCAGCTCGACCGACTTGTTCTCCAGGCCACGCAGCTGGAAGAAGAAGGTCAGGCCGAGCACGAAGGCGGCACCGATGGCGGCGACGCCCAGCCAGTGCCCCCAGCGGTCGGCCCGACGGCCGAGCAGCAGCAGGATGGCCGCGCTGACCAGCGGGATCGCCACCAGCAGCCAGACGCTGCCGAGCAAGCCCGTGGCACCGGCGTACTGCACAGTCTCTTCCACTTGCTTGCCCCTTAGTACTTGAGCAGGTTGGCGTCGTCGACGCTCGCCGAGCGCCGCGTCCGGAAGATGGACATGATGATCGCGAGACCGACCACGACCTCGGCCGCCGCCACGACCATCACGAAGAACGCCATGATCTGACCGTTGAGGTCGCCGTTGATCCGGCTGAAGGTGACCAGCGTCAGGTTGGCCGCGTTGAGCATCAGCTCCACGCACATGAACAGCACGATCGCGTTGCGCCGCACGAGCACCCCGGCGGCGCCGATGGTGAACAGCACCGCGGCCAACACCAGGTAGTAGTCGGGCGTCATGACTGGCCTCGCCTTTCGTTCGCGACTGCGGGGCTCCGCTTCGCTGCACTCCTCGCGCTCACCGATCCGTACCCTTCAGCGTGGTCTCCTGCGCGGTCAGCTCCCGCACCGGCAGGATGTCCGGCGTGCTCCGATCGGTGAGCCGGCCGTCCGGCAGCCGCGCCGGGGTGGCCACCGAGGAGGAGGTCGCGAAGACGCCCGGGCCCGGCTTGGGGCCGGGGTAGTTGCCCGGCGCGAAGCGGGCCCGCATCGTCGACGGCTGGTCGACCTTGTCCTGCTTACGCCGCTCGATGTGCGCGAGCACCATGGCGCCGACCGCCGCGGTGATCAGCAGCGCCGAGGTCAGCTCGAACGCGAAGACGTACTTGGTGAAGAGCAGTCGGGCGATGCCCTGCACGTTGCCCTCCGCGTTGGCCTGCTCCAGGCCGACCGCGGTGGTGCCCTCCAGCGCCCGGTAGAGCGCGCCGCCGACCAGGCCGGCGAAGCCCAGCCCCAGCACGATCGCGGCGACGCGCTGGCCGCGCAGCGTCTCGATCAGCGAGTCGGAGGCGTCCCGGCCGACCAGCATCAGCACGAACAGGAAGAGCATCATGATCGCGCCGGTGTAGACGATGATCTGCACCATGCCGATGAACGGCCCGGCCTGGAGCACGTAGAACACGCCCAGGCAGAGCATGGTGAGCACCAGCCAGAGCGCGGAGTGCACCGCGTTGCGGGCCGCCACCATCCCGATCGCGCCGATGAGCGCGAGCGGCGCGAGGATCCAGAAGGTGACCTCCTCACCACCGGACACCCCACCCGCCGCGGCCAGCACCGTAGACGTGGTCATGCTTGCTCTCCCTTGCCGGCCGCCGCGCGCTGGGCGGCCTGCTCGGCACCCGGGAACGTCACGCCGGGGTGCTCCTCGACCTGGTACCGGCCGGGGCCCATCGGGGACGTCTCGGCACCGGCGGAGGTGCCCGGGTTGTCCAGGGCGCCGACGTAGTAGTCCTTCTCGCTGTCGCCCAGGCGCATCGGGTGCGGCGGCTGCTCCATGCCTTCGAGCAGCGGCGCGAGCAACTGCTCCTTCGTGAAGATCAGGTCCTGCCGGTTGTCCCGGGCCAGCTCGTACTCGTTGCTCATGGTCAGCGAACGGGTCGGGCAGGCCTCGATGCACAGGCCGCAGAAGATGCACCGCGCGTAGTTGATCTGGTAGATGCTGGCGTACCGCTCACCCGGCGAGAAGCGCTGGTCGTCGGTGTTGTCGCCACCCTCGACGTAGATCGCGTCCGCCGGGCAGGCCCAGGCGCACAACTCGCAGCCGATGCACTTCTCCAGGCCGTCCGGGTGCCGGTTGAGGATGTGCCGCCCGTGGTAGCGCGGCGCCGACACCGGCGGCTTGAACGGGTAGTCGGTGGTGACGACCTTCCTGAACATGTGCGAGAAGGTGACACCGAATCCCTTGAACGTTCCGGTGATCGCGCCCACGTCACACCTCCCTGGAGTCCGAGCCGGCGACGATGTTGGCCGGCTCCCGCTCGGCGACCACGCGCGTGATACGCGGGCTCGGTGGTACCTGTAGATCCATCGGTGGCAGCGGGAAGCTCCCGTACGGCCGGTTGTCCACCTGTTCCTGCGTCGTCGGCTTCGGCTGCGGGCGGCGGTTGGGCCAGAACAGCGTGGCGATCAGCAGGACACCGGCCGGGATGCCGACGGCGATGAGCTTGCTGCGCGAGTCCCAGTCCTCGATGGATCGCAGGCCCGACAGGACCAGGATCCAGACCAGGTTGATCGGCAGCAGGACCTTCCAGCCGAAGCGCATGAACTGGTCGTAGCGCAGCCGGGGCAGCGTGCCGCGCAGCCACACGAACACGAAGACCAGCGCGATCACCTTGCCGAAGAACCAGAGCATCGGCCACCAACCGGAGTTGGCGCCCTCCCACAGGGTGATCGGCCAGGGTGCCCGCCAACCGCCCAGGAACAGCGTGGTGGTGACCGCGGACATGGTCACCATCGCGACGTACTCGCTGAGCATGAAGAGCGCGAACTTCAGCGAGCTGTACTCCGTCATGAAGCCGGCGACCAGCTCGGACTCGGCCTCGGGCAGGTCGAACGGCGCCCGGTTGGTCTCACCCACGGTGGCGATGAAGAAGATGATGAAGCTGGGCAGCAGCAGGATCGCGTACCAGCCCGGCGCGGGGATCTCGGTGCCGAAGACGGTCAGCTGGGTGCCGTCGCCCTGAGCGGCGACGATCCCGCTGGTGCTCATCGTGCCGGCGGTCATGAACACCGCGACGATGCTCAGGCCCATGGCGACCTCGTAGGAGATCATCTGGGCGCTGGAGCGCAGACCGCCGAGGAGCGGGTACGTCGAGCCGGAGGCCCAGCCGCCCAGCACGATGCCGTACACGCCCATCGAGGAGCAGGCCAGCAGCAGCAGCACCGCCACCGGCACGTCGGTGACCTGCAACGGCGTGTGGTGACCGGCGATGCTCACCATCGGGCCGAACGGCACCACCGACAGCGCGGTGACCGCGCAGATCACCGAGATGGTCGGGGCGAAGAAGTAGACGACCTTGTCGGCCGCCTTCGGCAGGATGTCCTCCTTGAAGGCCATCTTCAGGCCGTCGGCGAGGGTCTGCAGCAGACCGAACGGGCCGACCTGGTTGGGGCCGGGCCGCACCTGCATGTAGCCCACCACGCGCCGCTCGAACCAGACGCCGAGCAGGGTGGCCAGCAGACCGAAGGCGAACGCGAAGACAATCTTGCCCAGGACCAGCCACCACGGATCCCGGCCGAAGTCGGCCAGCGTCGGATCCTGCGCCAGGTACCTCACTCGACACCCCCAGCATTGAGCAGCGGACCCGGGAGACCGGCCTCGTCCGCCGCGACGCGCCCGGCCGGAACGGCCGCGCCCGGTGCGGGAACGGAGATCCGGACGACCGCGCCGGACGTCGCCCCGAGGCTGCGTCGCACGGTCGCACCGGGTGAGTTGGTCGGCAGCCAGACCACGCCGTCCGGCATCTCGGTGAGTTCGGCCGGCAGGGTCAACGCGCCCCGGTCGGTGCCGACCGTGACCGCGTCACCGTCGGCCACACCGAGTGCCTCGGCGGTGCCCTTGCCCAGCCGGACGACCGGCGGGCGGGCGGTGCCGGCGAGGTGCTCGTCGCCGTCGGTCAGGGTGCCGAGGTCGACCAGCTGGTGCCAGGTGGCCAGCACGGCCTCTCCGGCGCCCGGGTGCGGCACCGCGCCCGGCGACACCGACGGTGCCGCCGGCCGGGACGTGCGGGTGGCCGGCAGCGAGCCCAACTCGCGACGCACACTCAGCACGTCGCCGGTGCCGAGCCGCACGTCGAGCAGGGCGGCGAGCGCGTCGAGGACCCGGCCGTCGGTCATCGCGGCGGTGTCCAGCACCGCCTCGAACGGCCGCAGCCGACCCTCCCAGTCCAGGAAGCTGCCGGCCTTCTCGACCACCGGGGCGACCGGCAGCACCACGTTGGCGCGTCGGGTCACCGCGCTGGCGCGCAGTTCCAGGCTCACCAGGAACGGCACCGCGTCCAGAGCGGCCTCGGCCAGCCGAGGGTCGGCCAGGTCGGCCGGGTCGACACCGCCGACCACCAGGGCGCCGAGCTGCCCGTTGGCCGCGGCGGCCAGGATCTGATCGGTGTCCCGACCGGCCTGGCTCGGGATCACCCCAGCCGGGATGTCCCACGCCTCGCCCAGCTCGGCCCGCGCCGCCGGCTCGGTGACCAGCCGGCCACCCGGGAGCAGGTTGGGCAGGCAGCCCGCGTCGACCGCGCCACGGTCACCCGCGCGTCGCGGCACCCAGGCCAGCTTCGCACCGGTACGCCGGGCCACGTCCGCCGCGGCGGAGAGCCCACCCGGCACGCTGGCCAGCCGCTCGCCGACGATCAGGATCGCGCCCGGCGCGCTCAGCGCCTCGGTGACCGTGGCGTGCTCGGCAAGCACGCTGGCCTCCTCGCCCGGCACCACCCGGGCCAGCTTGGCACCGAGCTTCTCCAGGCCGCGGGTGGCGAACGGCGCCAGCGCGTACACCGTCAGGGTCTTCTTCAGGTACGCCTTGCGCAGCCGCAGGAAGAGGATGGGGCACTCCTCCTCCGGCTCCAGGCCGACCAGCACCACCGCCGGCGCGTTCTCCACGTCGGTGTAGGTGACGTCGGTGACCCCGGCGACCGAGCTGGCCAGGAAGTCGGCCTCCTCGCGGGAGACCGGCCGGGCCCGGAAGTCGATGTCGTTGGTGTTCAGGGCGACCCGGGCGAACTTCGCGTACGCGTAGGCGTCCTCGACGGTCAGCCGGCCGCCGGTGAGCACCGCCGTGCCCTGCCCGCCCTCCCGGGCCGCGTGCAGCCCCTCGGCGGCCACGGTGAGCGCCTCACTCCAGGACGCCTCGCGCAGCTCGCCGGTGCGCTCGTCGCGGACCAGCGGGGTGGTCAGCCGGTCGGTGGCGCGGGCGTACTGGAAGCCCCACCGGCCCTTGTCGCAGTTCCACTCCTCGTTCACCTCCGGCTCGTCACCGGCCAGGCGGCGCAGCACCTTGCCGCGACGCCAGTCGGTGCGCTGCCCGCAGCCGGCCGAGCAGTGCTCGCAGACGCTGGGGCTGGACACCAGGTCGAACGGGCGGGCGCGGAACCGGTACTGGGAACCGGTGAGCGCACCCACCGGGCAGATCTGCACGGTGTTACCGGAGAAGTAGGAGTTGAACGGGACGTCCCCGGCGTCGCCCTCTTCGCCGTACGCGTCGTCCCGGTAGATGTTGATCTCCTCGGCGGACGACCGGCCCATCAGGTCGATGAACTTGTCGCCGGCGATCTCCTCGGAGAACCGGGTGCACCGCTGGCAGAGCACGCAGCGCTCGCGGTCCAGCAGCACCTGGCTGCTGATCGCCATCGGCTTCTCGTACTCCCGCTTGTGCTCGTGGAAGCGCGAGTCGGTGCGGCCGGTGGACATCGCCTGGTTCTGCAGGGGGCACTCGCCGCCCTTGTCACACATCGGGCAGTCCAGTGGGTGGTTGAGCAGCAGCAGCTCCATCACCCCCTCCTGCGCCTTCTTGGCGACCGGGGAGGTGATCTGCGTCCGCACGACCATGCCGTCGGCGACGGTCTGGGTGCACGAGGCGACCGGCTTGCGCTGCCCCTCCACCTCGACCAGGCACTGCCGGCACGCGCCGGCCGGGGCCAGCAGCGGGTGGTCGCAGAACCGGGGGATCTCGGTGCCCATCTGCTCGGCGACCCGGATCAGCAGCGTCCCCTTGGGGGCGGTGACCTCGATGCCGTCGATGGTGAGGGTGACGGTCTCGGTCTGCTTGGCTACGTCGGTCATTAGTGGGCTCCCACCAGCTGCTTGTCCGACAGCTTCGGCGCGGTACGTCCCTCGATGTAGTCGAGGTAGTCCTGCTTGAAGTACTTCAGCGACGAGGTCACCGAGCTGGTCGCGCCGTCACCCAGACCGCAGAACGAGCGGCCGAGGATGTTGTCGCAGGTGTCCAGAAGGGTGTCCAGGTCCTCGTGGGTGCCCTGACCGGCGAGGATCCGCCGGTAGACCCGGACCATCCAGTAGTTGCCCTCGCGGCACGGGGTGCACTTGCCGCACGACTCGTGGTGGTAGAACTCCAGCCACCGGTACGTCGCGTACACCGGGCAGTCCTGGTCGGAGAAGATCTGGGTGGCCGTGGTGCCCAGGATCGAGCCGGCCGCCGCCACCCCCTCGAAGTCCAGTGGCACGTCCAGGTGCTCGGCCGCGAGCAACGGCGTGGACGATCCGCCCGGAGTCCAGAACCGCAGGTTGTGACCGGGCTGCATCCCGCCGGCCAGCTCCAGCAGCTCGCGCAGCGTGACACCCATCGAGCACTCGTACTGGCCGGGGTTGGCGACCCGACCGGAGAGCGAGTAGATCATCGGACCGGAGGACTTCTCGGTGCCCATGGTCTTCCACCAGTCGGCCCCACCGAGCACGATCGGCGGCACGCTGGCGATGGTGCCGACGTTGTTCACCACCGTCGGGCTGGCGTAGAGGCCGTGGGTGGCCGGGAACGGCGGGCGCAGCCGGGGCTGACCCCGGAACCCCTCCAGCGAGTCCAGCAGAGCCGTCTCCTCGCCGCAGATGTACGCCCCGGCGCCGGAGTGCACGACCAGTTCCAGGTCGTAGCCGCTGCGCAGGATGTTCCGGCCGAGGTAGCCCTTGTCGTACGCCTCCTGGACGGCGTTGCGCAGCCGACGTGCGGCGTGCACGGCCTCGCCCCGGATGTAGATGTAGGCGCGGCTGGCCCGGATCGCGTACGACGCGATGATGACGCCCTCGACCAGCGCGTGCGGGTCGTGGGTCATCAGCGGCAGGTCCTTGCAGGTGCCCGGCTCGCCCTCGTCTGCGTTGACCACCAGGTAGTGCGGCTTCCCGTCACCCTGCGGGATGAAGCCCCACTTGAGTCCGGTGGGGAAGCCGGCGCCGCCACGGCCGCGCAGCCCGGAGTCCTTGATCAGCTGGATCAGGTCGTCCGGGTGGGCCTTGAGCGCCTTGCGCAGCGCGGCGTAACCGTCGAGCTGCTCGTAGGTGCCGATCCGCCAGGCGTCCGGCGACAGCCAGCGCTTGGTCAGCACCGGCGTCAGCTTGGCCAACGTCTCCGGGCGGGGAGTGGTCACTTCTGGGCCCCCGTTTCGCTCGCGTCCGCCGGTCCGGCGCCGTCGGCGTCCGTGCCAGCCTTCGCTTCGGTGAGGTTGCGCTCCTGCGCCCCGGCCTCGTCGCCGGCGGGCTTGCCGTCGCCGGCCGGCGCGTTGGCCGCCACGCCGGCGGCCTCGGCCGCCCGCGCGTCGCCAGCCGCGGGCGCGGCCGGCCCGGCGACCCCGGCGGCCCCCGTCGGGGCGGACGCCCCGTCGCCACCCTTCACCGGGGCAGCACTGGCCTCGGCGGGCGCCGGCTTGGCGGCCTCCGCCTTCGCCTTCGCCTCGGCGGCGGCCTTGTCCGCCTCCGCCTTGCTGCGGATCGGGGTGTTCGGGTCGAAGCCCGGCACCGAGACGCCGTGCTGCTGCGCCAGCCGCAGCCCGCGAAGGGTGGGCTCGCCCGGCCCGCCGTCGGCGACCGCGCCGTCGCGCTCGTCGGCGAAACCGGCGAGCTGCACCGCCATCTCCTTGAGCGTGCAGAGCCGGGCGCCGCGGGTCGGCATCGGCCGCCCGCCCGCGCGCAGCTCGTCGACGACGCCGCGGGCCGTCGACGGGTCGACGCCGTCGAAGAAGTCGTAGTTGACGGTCATCACCGGGCCGTAGTCGCAGGCCGCCAGGCACTCGGCGTGCTCCAGCGTGATCGTGCCGTCGGCGGTCGTCTCGTCGTGCCCGACACCCAGGTGCTCGGAGAGCGTGTCGTAGACCTCCTGGCCACCGAGCACGTTGCACATGGTGTTGGTGCAGACGCTGACCAGGAAGTCACCGGTCGGCTTGCGCTTGTACATGGTGTAGAAGGTGGCCACCGCGCCCACCTGGGCCTTGTTCAACCCAAGCACCTCGGCGCAGAACGCGACACCGGCCGGGGAGACGTACCCCTCCTCGGCCTGGACCAGGTGCAGCAGCGGCAGCAGCGCCGAGCGGGACCGGTCCGCCGGGTAACGGGCGATGATCTCGCGCGCCCGCTCCCGCGTCTCGTCGGTGAAGACAACACTCATCGGTCACACCCACCCATCACGGGGTCCAGCGAGGCGCCGCCGGCGATCACGTCGGCGATCAGGCCGCCCTCGGCCATCGCCGGCAGGGCCTGGAGGTTGACGAAGCTCGGCTCCCGGTAGTGCACCCGGTACGGCCGCGTGCCGCCGTCGGAGACCGCGTGCACGCCCAGCTCGCCGCGCGGCGACTCGATGCCGACGTACACCTGGCCGGGCGGAACCCGGAAGCCCTCGGTGACCAGCTTGAAGTGGTGGATCAGCGACTCCATCGACTGACCCATGATCTTCGCGACGTGCTCCAGCGAGTTGCCCATGCCGTCGACGCCGATGGCCAGCTGCGCCGGCCACGCGATCTTGCGGTCGGCGACCATCACCGGACCCGGCTTCAGCCGGTCCAGCGCCTGCTCGACCAGCTTCATCGACTCGCGGATCTCGGCGAGCCGGACCAGGTAGCGGCCCCACACGTCACCGTCGGGGTGGGTCGGCACGTCGAACTCGTACGTCTCGTAGCCGCAGTACGGCATGGTCTTGCGCAGGTCCCAGGCGAGGCCGGCGGAGCGCAGCACCGGGCCGGTGACACCGAGCGCCAGGCAGCCGGTCACGTCCAGCACCGCCACGTTCTTCGTACGCTCGGTCCAGATCGGCTGGCCGGAGAGCAGGTCCTCGTACTCCTTGAGCTTCTTCGGCATCATCTTCAGGAACTCGCGGATCTTGACGATCGCCGCGTCCGGCACGTCCTGCGCCACACCGCCCGGCCGGACGTACGCGTGGTTCATCCGCAGACCCGTGATGGTCTCGAAGATGTCGAGGATGTACTCCCGCTCCCGGAAGCCGTACAGCATGATCGAGATCGCGCCCAGCTCCATGCCGGTGGTGGCCAGCCAGACCAGGTGCGACGAGATCCGGTTGAGCTCCATCATCAGCACGCGGATGGTGGTGGCCCGCTCGGTGATGTCGTCGGTGATGCCGAGCAGCTTCTCCACGGCGAGGGCGTACGCCGTCTCGTTGAAGATCGGGGCGAGGTAGTCCATCCGGGTCACGAACGTCGAACCCTGCACCCAGTTGCGGTATTCGAGGTTCTTCTCGATGCCGGTGTGCAGGTAGCCGACGACGGAACGGGCCTCGCGGACCGTCTCGCCCTCCAGCTCCAGGATCAGCCGCAGTACGCCGTGCGTGGACGGGTGCTGCGGACCCATGTTGACGACGATCCGCTCGTCGTTGATCGGGTCGGTGCCCGAGACGATGGTGTCCCAGTCGCCACCGGTGACGGTGAAGACCCGACCCTCGGTGGTCTCCCGCTCGGTCGCATAGTTCGACGTGGTCACTGGTAGGACCTCCTCCGGTCCGGCGGCGGAATCTCAGCGCCCTTGTACTCGACCGCCACGCCACCGAGCGGGTAGTCCTTGCGCTGCGGGTGGCCCTCCCAGTCGTCCGGCATGAGGATCCGGGTCAGGTTGGGGTGGCCGTCGAAGACGATGCCGAACATGTCGTACGCCTCCCGCTCCTGCCAGTCCGCCGTCGGATAGACCGCGGTCACGCTGGGCAGGTGCGGGGCCTCGGCGGAGACCGCGGCCTCCAGCCGGACCCGACGCCGGTAGGTCATCGAGGTGAGCTGGTAGATCACGTGCAGCCGACGTTCGTCGGCGCCCAGGTAGTCCACCCCGGACACCGAGGAGCACAGCTCGAAGCGCAGCGCCAGGTCGTCACGCATCACCTGGCAGACCTCGGCGATCCGCTCCGGGCGTACGTGCAGGGTCAGCTCGCCCCGGTCCACCACGACCTTCTCGATCGCGTCACCGAAGTGCGGATACGCCTCCTCCAGCGCGTCGCGCACCTCGTCGAAGTAACCGCCGTACGGACGGGGGGTTTCCTCGATCGGCTGGCGCTGGCGGACCAGGCCGCCGTAGCCGGACACGTCACCGCTGCCGTGGTTGCCGAACATCCCGCGACCGGCCGGGCTGGCCGGCGGGAACTCGGCCGGGGCACCACCGGTGGCACCGGCCGGCACCACCGGCAGCGGTACGCCGCCGTCGTTGGGCTTGTCGCTCATTTGGGGCCTGCCTGCGGGTGGAGGTGGTTCTGGGCGTTCATCCAGTTCTCGATGCGCAGCTGCTCCTCGCGGCCCTCGCGGACCGCGCGGGTCCACTCGGCACGGCGGGTCTTGTCACTGCGGTACGACGACGGCATGGAGCCGTAGGGCACGACCGGGACGTCGCCGCGCTCCTGACGGGCGGCCAGCATCTTGCGGCCGTTCGGGCCCAGCGGCTCGTACATGATCTTCTCGCGGAGCTTGAGGATCGCGTCGATGAGCATCTCCGGCCGGGGCGGGCACCCGGGCAGGTACATGTCGACCGGCACCACGTGGTCGACGCCCTGCACGATCGCGTAGTTGTTGAACATGCCGCCGCTGCTGGCGCAGACGCCCATCGAGAGCACCCAGCGGGGCTCGGCCATCTGGTCGTAGATCTGCCGCAGCACCGGGGCCATCTTCTGACTCACCCGGCCGGCGACGATCATCAGGTCGGCCTGCCGGGGCGAGGCCCGGAAGACCTCCATGCCCCAGCGGCCCATGTCGTAGTGCGGACCACCGGCGGCCATCATCTCGATGGCGCAGCAGGCCAGGCCGAAGGTGGCGCCCCACACGGACGACTTCCGGGACCAGTTGACCAGCTTCTCCACCGAGGTGAGCAGGACGCCGGCGGGAAGCTTCTCCTCGATGCCCATCTGACGTTCCTTCCTCAGTCCCAGTCCAGGCCGCCGCGCCGCCACACGTAGGCGTACGCGACGAAGACCGCGACGATGAACAGGACCATCTCCACGAAGCCGAAGATCGGCAGGGCGTCGAACGAGACCGCCCAGGGGTAGAGGAAGATGATCTCGATGTCGAAGACGATGAAGAGCATCGCCGTCAGGTAGAACTTGATCGGGAACCGCCCGCCGCCGACCGGCTGGGGGCTGGGCTCGATGCCGCACTCGTAAGCCTCGAGTTTGGCCTTGTTGTATCGACGGGGACCGGCGAAGCGGGCGGCGCCAACGGAGAACAGCGAGAACGCCGCGGCGAGGGCGAACAGCCCGATGATCGGTGCGTAAGGCGAGAGCGACATCGTTTTCTCCTGCTCGTCCTTCCCTGCCCTCGGTGCTTGACGAAAATCACACTATTCACGTCCCTCGCAGTGGCTGTCGGCGGGGGTCGATCTTTGTCGTGTCGGGGCTGCGACCAGCCCGACACCGTTCATCTATACGGCTGGCGCGGCCTTCGTCATCGCGTTGATGACCCGGTCCATCGCATCCCCGCCGCGCGGGTCGGTCAGATTTGCCAGCAGCTTGAGCACAAAACGCATCAGCGTCGGGTGTGGCATGCCGTGCTTGGTGGCGATCCGCATGATCTCCGGACGGCCGATCAGCTTCACGAAGATCCCGCCGAGGCGGTAGTAGCCACCGAGGCGGGCCTTCAGCTCGTTCGGGTACGCCAGTAGCGCCCGCTCGCGCTCCGGGCCGGCGGGGCGCGCGAGGGCCTGCACCGCCACCTCCGCCGCCAACTCGCCGGACTCCATCGCGTACGCGATGCCCTCGCCGTTGAACGGGTTGACCATGCCGCCGGAGTCGCCGACCAGCAGAACGCCGCGGGTGTAGTGCGGCACCCGGTTGAAGCCCATCGGGAGGGCGGCGCCGAGGATCGGGCCGTCGGCGTTGGTCTCGTCGGTCATCCCCCAGTCGGCGGGCGTGTTCGCCAGCCAGTCGGTGAGCAGCCGGCGGTAGTTGGTCTTACCGAACGCGGAGGACGAGTTGAGGACGCCGAGACCGACGTTGACCCGCCCGTCGCCGAGCCCGAAGATCCAGCCGTACCCGGGCAGCAGGTTGTCGCCGCTGTCCTTGCTGCGCAGCTCCAGCCACGACTCCAGGTAGTCGTCGTCGTGCTTGACCGGGGAGTGGTAGTAGCGGCGGACGGCCACGCCGATCGGCCGGTCCTCCCGCTTGGCCAGCCCGAGCGCGAGCGGGAACCGACCGGAGACCCCGTCGGCCGCCACGACCAGCGGGGCGTGGAAGGTGGTCGGCTCCTTGCCGGGCCCCACCTCCGCCTCGACACCGGTCACGCGGCCGTCGCCGTCGAGCACCGGGCCGAGCACGTTGACGTTGATGCGCAGTGTGGCGCCGGCGGCCACCGCCCGCTGGGCGAGCAGGTCGTCGAAGTCCAGTCGGGTGCGCACCAGCCCGTAGTTGGGGAAGCTCGCCAGCTCCGGCCAGTCCAGTTCCAGGCGTACGCCGCCGCCGATGACCCGCAGACCCCGATTGTGCAGCCAGCCGGCCTCGGGTGAGGTGTCCACACCCATCCGGATGAGCTGGCGCACGGCGCGCGGGGTCAACCCGTCGCCGCAGACCTTCTCCCGGGGGAACTCGGTCTTCTCCAACAGCAACACCCGTACGCCGTGCCGGGCCAGGTGGTACGCCGTCGCCGATCCACCGGGACCGGCGCCCACGACGATCACGTCGGCGTCGCGTTCCACCGCGGTCATTCGCGCCTCCTCCCGCACGCTCGTGAAATGCTTCACAAGCCAGACGGGACGAGTGTATGACCGACGTCATACCTGCGCAGGATCAGGGGTGCCTAACTCGCCGATGTGACAGTCAGCGACCGTCCACAGCAGTCGGGTGTCAGGCAGGGCTGGGCGCGTCCAGGCCGGCGTCGACGCGGATGGTTTCCGGCAGGTGCTCGCGCAACGCGCCACCAGCGGCCCGGTCCAGCGCGGCCAACACCTCGGCGACCACCTGCCGGACCTCCGCCGGGTCCGCTCCGGCCAGCGCGCGCAGCTGCGCGACGAGTTCGGCCGCGTCGTCGTCGGTGGCGGCCACCGGGTCCGCCGGCTCTGCTCCGGTCATGCCGACGAGCGTACGGGGCAAAGTGGACTAAAGACGGATATTCACGAAACGCGCCTGCGGTCAGCTCCGCGTTACTGGCGGATCCCCCGGTGCAGGGCGACCACACCACCGGTCAGGTTGCGCCACGCCACCCGACTCCAGCCGGCCGCGGCGACCCGCCCCGCGAGCGCCGCCTGGTCCGGCCAAGCCCGGACCGACTCGGCGAGATAGACGTACGCCTCGGGGTTGCTGGACACCGCCCGGGCGACCACCGGCAGGGAGCGCATCAGGTACGACAGGTACACCGTCCGGAAGGCCGGGTTGACCGGGGTGCTGAACTCGCACACCACCAGCCGCCCGCCCGGCCGGGTGACCCGGGCCAGCTCACGCAGGGCCGCGTCGGTGTCGTTGACGTTGCGCAGCGCGAACGAGATGGTCACCGCGTCGAAGCTGGCGTCGGCGAACGGCAGCCGCAGCGCGTCCCCGGCCAGCAGCGGCACCTGGGGGCGAGCGCGCTTGCCCGCGTACAGCATGCCCAGCGACAGGTCGGCGCCCACCGCGTACGCCCCGGACTGGGCCAGCTCCTGGGTCGACACACCGGTGCCCGCACCCACGTCGAGCACCCGCTCGCCCGGTCGCAGCCCGAGCGCCGCCCGGGTGGACCGACGCCAGGATCGGTCCTGGCCGAAGGAGAGCACCGTGTTGGTCAGGTCGTACCGCTCGGCCACGCCGTCGAACATCGCGGCGACCTCGTGCGGCTGCTTGTCCAGGCTGGCTCGCTGGCCCTGCGGGGTACGGCTCACCCCTCCACTCTGCCAGCCACGCGCGGGCCGCCGGCCGTCGGGTCCGCGTACCCGGGCGGGTGCGCGACCGGCGCGGCCCGGTCGGAGACGCGAAAGGGCGGGGTGGTCGCCCACCCCGCCCTCGTGTCGCGACGACCGTCAGTCGGTCGACTTCTCGTCGCCCGGTGCGACCAGGACCACCTTGCGCCGGCGGGAGAGCACCAGCAGCGCCCCGCCCGCGAGCAGGATCAGACCGCCGATGCCGCCGATCAGGCCGGCCTGCACACCGGTCACCGGCAGACCGCCGCCACCACCGCCGCCGGTGCCCGGCGAGGTGGTGACACCCGGCGTGGGCGTGCCGGTCGGAGTCGCCGTCGCCGTGGGCGTCGGGCTCGGCGTGGCCGCGGTCAGGTCGACGAACGCCTCGAAGGTCGTGTGGTTGTCCACCTCGTCGACCTCGGTGAAGGCCTTGCGCTGCGCCGAGCTGGCCACCTCGGGCTCCTCCTCGGGCTGCCCCTCGGCACCGTCCAGCCCGAATGCGAAGAGGTCACCCTCGTGCAGCACCGGCTCGGTGACGTTGTTGCCGACCTTCACCGTGACGTTCGCGGTGTAGTACTGCCCGGGCTTGACGACCGCGCCGGCGTCCTCGCAGAACAGCTGCTGCTTGCCCAGGAACACCTGCTCCAGGCAGCCCTGCGGCTTCTGCACGAACGTCACACCCACCGGCAGGGTCAGGCCGTAGAAGATGCCCGTCGCCTTGCGGCTGCCGTCGTTGTAGACCGCCCAGTCCAGCGGCACCGTCTCGCCCCGGCGTACCGGGCGCAGGTCGGGGTCGTCGCCCTGGACGCCGTTGACCACGACGTTCGCCTGGACGTCCTGCACCCAGCTGGTCAGGTCGTAGCCGGCCTTGGCCACGGTGATGTCGTGCTCGACCCTGTCGATCGGGGTGGAGCCGGAGGTGGCCGAGCTGATGGAGACCACCAGCGTGCCGGCGTCTCCGCGACCACCGGTGGAGAACAGCGGGATGCCGAACTCCTCGCCGGTGCCGGCCGGCAGGTCGCCGAGCGGGCAGGTGAACGTCGTGCCCTTCGTCTGGCAGCCGAGGGGCACCACGACGCCGACCTTGTTCTTCTTCAGCCTGCTGGTGTCCACGGTGTAGCTGACACCCGTGGCGGCAACCGTGCTCCGGCTGTTGTCGACCCGGAACTTGAACGGCTTGGCCTTGGCCGCCTTGACGCCCTTGGCGAGCTCGGTGCTGATCGGCACCAGGGCCAGATCGGCCTGGTCGGCGGCGTGCGCCGGGGCGGCCAGGGTGGCCAGGCCACCGGTCGCCAACAGGGCCACGACACCGGCGCGGGCCAGGGCCGAGCGGTGGAACGCTGTCATCAGTCCCCCGGGGGTAGGGAAGAAAGAGTGGTTGCGGAACGAGCGGACGTTATCGGAGGTCGATCTCCCACGCCAGCGCGCAGGGCCGCTTTCATCCGTCCGGCCTGGACCGATGAGACGGAACGGGCGGGATGGTCACCCATCCCGCCCGTACCGCCGTGCGTTATATGAACGACCCTCACGGGCCGATGGAGGACAGCCCTCGACCAGGACCATCAGACCATCCGCCACCAGCACGGTCGCGCTGATTTCGCCGATCGGCTGGCGACGGATCCGAGCCGGGACGCTAGCCGCCGACGATCATCTCCACCAGCCCCGGACCGGACAGCCTGCCGCTGCGACGGCGCGGACCACCCGTACCGCCCACCACCGTCGGGCGGGAGCACGAGCCCCGGTCAGCCGAACGGCCGGGTCAGTTGACCTCGACCAGTGGCAGCGACCGGCCCGCCCCGCCGCCGGGCAGGGCGATCGAGGAGAAGTGCGAGACCACCCGCTCGTCGGTCGGGTCGTCGGCCGGCGTGTGGTGCACGGCGAGCCGGTTGTAGAGGGTGTCCCGCTGCGCGGGGATCCGGTCCGCCGAGCGGATCATGCCGATCAGCTCGTGCAGGTTGGAGCGGTGCCGCGCGCCGGCCGAGGAGATGACGTTCTCCTCCAGCATGATCGAGCCCAGGTCGTCCACACCCATGTGCAGGGAGAGCTGCCCGACGTCCTTGCCGGTGGTCAGCCAGGACGCCTGGAGGTGCGGCACGGTCTCGAAGAAGAGCCGGGCCACCGCGACGAGGCGCAGGTATTCCAGGGTGGTCGCCTGGGTGCGGCCCTTGAGGTGGTTGTTCTCCGGCTGGTACGTCCACGGGATGAACGACCGGAAGCCACGGGTACGGTCCTGCACGTCACGGATCATGCGCAGGTGCTCGATCCGCTCGGCGTGCGTCTCGCCGGTGCCCATCATCATCGTGGCGGTCGACTCGATGCCCTGCCGGTGGGCCAGCTCCATGACCTCCAGCCAGCGCTCACCCGACTCCTTGAGCGGCGCGATGGCCTTGCGGGGCCGCTCCGGCAGCATCTCCGCGCCGGCGCCCGCGATCGAGTCCAGGCCGGCGGTCTTGATCCGGGCGATGGCCTCGTCCAGGCTCACCCCGGACACCTTGGCCATGTGCAGGATCTCGCTCGGGCCGATCGAGTGGATGACCAGCTGCGGGTACGCCTGCTTGACCGAGGAGAACAACTCCTCGTAGTACTCGACGCCGTAGTCCGGGTGGTGGCCGCCCTGGAGCATCACCTGGGTCGCGCCCAGCTCGACCGCCTCGCCGCAGCGGCGCAGGATCTCCTCGGTCGGGTGGGTCCACCCTTCCTTGTGCTTGGGCGCGCGGTAGAAGGCGCAGAACTTGCACGCCGTCACGCAGACGTTCGTGTAGTTGATGTTGCGGTCGATCAGGTACGTGACGACGTTGTCCGGGTAGCGCCGGCGGCGCACCGCGTCCGCCGCCTCGCCCAGCGCGTGGAAGGGCGCCTCGGTGTAGAGCAGCAGGGCCTCCTCGGGCGTGATCCGCCCACCGTCCGCGCCGCGCTGCAGGATGTCGTCGATCTCCCGGCTCACCGTCACACCCCGAGCCTACGTCGCCCGCTCAGCGGCCAGCACTCCGCTCTGCCTCCCGTGACGCGCACCCCAAGCGGCGCTCAGCGGCGGCGATCTGTCCAGCGGCGAGATCTTGGACAGTTTCCGTCAGCGCGGAACGGAAAGTGTCCAAGATCTGCGCGGATTTCCCTCCCGTTCGCGTCTCAGCAACCCGCAACCATCGCAAGCAACGTTGCTGGATCTCGTTCCCCACCCGCCGGAGGTCCGATGCCGATCTGGACTCAACAGCCCGCCTGGCTGCGACCGTACGATGCGTCCGATTCACCCGGGCCGATCCCGTCGGTGATCGCCCACTTCCGGCGACACAGACGGGAGGATGAGCCGACACCGACCGAGGCGCAGCGAGAGGCGAGCCGCTACACAGTGGTGCTGGTGCCACCCGAGGCCGCGGTAGCGCTGGGCGACAACCGAGGCGAGGTCGGCCTCCAACTGTTCCGCGACACCGACTGGGACCACTACCCGGCTCACCTCGACGAGGCGGTCACGCTGATCGAGGAGGCGTGCGGGGAGCGGGTCACCCTGGTCGAGCACCGCTCCGACCTCACCTACTGGACAGCACACGTCCGTCCCGAGAACTGAGGTGGCCTGCCGGCTCGGAACAGCAGAACTCGTCGCCGGTGAGTCAGGCGTCGTAGTCGACCGTGAGCTTGTCGGTGGTCGGGCTGGACTGGCAGGTCAGCACGTAGCCGGCGGCCAGCTCGTCGGGCTCCAGCGCGTAGTTGCGGGCCATGGTGACCGCGCCGTCGACGACCTTCGCCTTGCAGGTCGAGCAGACGCCGCCCTTGCAGGCGTACGGCAGCTCGCCCCGCACCTTCAGCGCGGCGTCCAGCACCCGCTCCTCGCGGCCCATCGCGAAGCTCGACGACCGGCCGTCCAACAGGATGGTGACCTCGGTGCCGGCGCCGGCCTGGTCGGCGGGGCGGCGCACCGGCTCCGGCGGCGCGTCGACGTGGAACAGCTCGGTGCGTACCGCCGACTCGGGCAGCCCACGCGCGGTCAGCACGTCCCGGACGTCGACCACCATGGCGTACGGGCCGCAGAGGAACCACTCCTCGATGGCGTCGCCCGGCACGATGGTCTCCAGCAGACGGCCCAGCCGCCGCGCGTCGATCCGACCGGAGAGCAGCGGCGACTCGCCCTGCTCGCGGGACAGCACGTGCACCAGGTGCAGCCGGGTCGGATGGCGGTCCTTCAGGTCGGCCAACTCCTCGGCGAACATCACCGTGTTCGCCGTGCGGTTGCCGTACACCAGGGTGAACGTGCTGGCCGGCTCGACGGCCAGGGCGGTCGCGACCAGCGCGAGCACCGGGGTGATGCCGGAGCCGGCGACGACCGCGCCGTAGTGCCGCACCCGGTCCGGCGCGAACGCCGTGGTGAAGGTGCCCAGCGGCGGCAGCACCTCGACCGTGTCGCCGCCGCGCAGCGCACCGCACGCGAACGCCGAGAAGGCGCCACCGGGAATCTCCCGCACCCCGATCCGCAACCGGCCGTGCCGGGCCAGGTCGTCGGGGGTGGAGCAGATCGAGTACGACCGGCGCACGTCCGTGCCGTCCTCGGCGACTCGCCGCACGGTGAGGTGCTGACCCGCGCGGAACGCGAAAGTCTCCCGCAGATCCTCGGGTACGGCGAAGGTGACCGCCACCGAGTCGTCGGTGAGGCGGTCGACGGCGGAGACCGGCAGCGGGTGGAAGACCGGCCGACGGCGGACCGGACGGGTGATGGTGACAGTCACAGCGCCTTCAGGTGGTCGAAGGGTTCGGCGCAGGAGCGGCAGCGCCACAACGCCTTGCAGGCGGTCGAGCCGAAGCGGCTGACCTGCTCGGTCTCCGGTGAGCCGCACTGCGGGCAGCGGACCGCGAGGGTCAACGACACCACGCCGGCGGTGGGCACCGGGGCCGGCGGGGCGATCCCGGCGGCGGCGAGCTTGGCCCGGCCGCCCGCGGAGATCCAGTCGGTGCTCCACGGTGGGCTGTAGACGGTCCGGACCTCCGCGTCCGGGTGCCCGGCCACCGCGAGCGCGCGGCGGATGTCCGCCCGGATCACGTCCATCGCCGGGCAGCCGGTGTAGGTCGGGGTGATGGTGACGGTGACCCGGCCACTGGCCGGATCCTCCTCGACCGCGCGCAGGATGCCCAGCTCGTCGATGGTGATCACCCGGATCTCCGGGTCCACCACCGACGCGGCCGCGTCCCTGGGGTTCACCACCGCGCCCCGGGGTGCGCGCGGTGCAGCACCTGCATCTCGGCGAGCAGGTAGGACAGGTGCTCGGTGTGCACGCCGTCGCGCCCGCCGGCCGGCGCCCAGGCACCCTCGGGGCGGGTGAGCGTCGCCTCGGCCAGCACCGCGCCGACCGTCTCGTCGAACGCCGGCCGCAGGGTGGACGGGTCGACCGGCGCCGCCGGGTCCGCGCCGAACAGCTCGTGCGTGTACGGCCACACCTCGTCGACGGCCGACTGCATCCGGCGGTGCGACTCCTCGGTGCCGTCACCGAGCCGCTTCACCCACAACGCGCCGTGGTCCAGGTGGTACGCAGACTCCTTGCGGGCCTTCGCGCCGATCGCGGCCAGCCGCTCGTCGGCGCAGCCGGCCAGCGCCGTGTAGAGCGGCACCTGGTACGCCGCCAGGAAGAACAGCTTCGCCACCGTCACCGCGAAGTCGCCGTTGGGCAGCTCGACCAGGAGGGCGTTGCGGAACTCGCGGTCGTCACGCAGGTACGCCAGCGCGTCCTCGTCACGGCCGGCGGCCTCCAGCTCCCCCGCGTACGACAGCAGCAGCCGGGCCGCGCCGAGCTGGTCGAGGGCGATGTTGGCGAGCGCGATGTCCTCTTCCATCTCCGGCGCGCGGGTCGTCCACTCGGCCAGTCGCTGCGCCGCGATCAGCGCGTCGTCACCGAGGCCGAGGGTGAAGTCGAAGGGCCCGTTCACGCCGCCACCTCGCCGCGCTCGGCGGCCGCGCGGCTGAGCTGACTGGTTCGCTCGCTCACAGGTGTGCCACCCCGTCCGGCACCTCGTAGAAGGTGGGGTGGCGGTAGACCTTGTCGGCCGCCGGGTCGAAGAAGGCGTCCTTCTCGTCGGGGCTGGTCGCGGTGATCGCGGCGGCCGGCACCACCCAGATCGACACGCCCTCCTGCCGGCGGGTGTAGAGGTCCCGGGCGTTGTGCAGCGCCAACTCGGCGTCCGGGGCGTGCAGGCTGCCGACGTGGGTGTGCGACAGCCCACGCCGGGCCCGCACGAACACCTCCCACAGCGGGGTCTGTTCCGTCATGCCGCCACCTTCTCCCTGTTCTCCGCCCGCTTGGCGGCGTACGCCGCGGCGGCCTCACGCACCCAGGCGCCGTCGGCGTGGGCGGCCCGCCGGTGAGCCATCCGCTCCCGGTTACACGGCCCGTTGCCGGAGATCACCCGCATGAGTTCGTCGTAGTCCGGCTGGCTGTAGTCGTACGCCTGCCGTTCCTCGTTCCAGCGCAGGTCGTCGTCGGGGATGCGTAGCCCGAGGACCTCGGCCTGCCCGACGCACATGTCGACGAAGCGCTGGCGCAGGTCGTCGTTCGAGAAACGCTTGATCTTCCAGGCCATCGACTGGGCGGAGTGCGTGGAGTCGCCGTCCGGCGGGCCGAACATGGCCAGCGACGGGTACCACCAGCGGTCCACCGCGTCCTGGGCCATGGCCCGCTGCGCCGGCGTGCCGTGGGCCAGGGTGTGCAGAATCTCGTAGCCCTGGCGCTGGTGGAACGACTCCTCCTTGCAGACCCGGATCATCGCTCGCGCGTACGGGCCGTAGGAGCAGCGGCACAGCGGCACCTGGTTGACGATCGCCGCGCCGTCCACCAGCCACCCGATCGCGCCCACGTCGGCCCAGCTCAGGGTGGGGTAGTTGAAGATCGAGCTGTACTTCTGCCGCCCGTCGAGAAGTAACTGGACCAGCTCGTCGCGGCTGATGCCGAGAGTCTCGGCGGCGGCGTAGAGGTAGAGCCCGTGGCCGGCCTCGTCCTGCACCTTGGCCAGCAGGATCGCCTTGCGCTTGAGCGACGGCGCCCGGCTGATCCAGTTGCCCTCCGGCTGCATGCCGATGATCTCGGAGTGGGCGTGCTGGGCGATCTGGCGGATCAGCGTCCGGCGGTACGCGTCGGGCATCCAGTCGCGCGGCTCGATCTTCTGCTCGGAGCCGACGACGTCGGCGAAGTACGCCGCCAGGTCCTCGTCCGGCGCGGGTCCGCCGCGTCGCTCGCGTGCGGCGGCCGCGCGCAGCTCCGCCTCGGCCGCCTCGACCTCACCCAGCAGACCGCCGCCGGGGGTGTCGTCCGAGGCGTCCGTCGGTGCGGAGAAGTCGTTGCCATACATGAGGACAAGTGTTACAGCTTGCGCCATGATGCACCAGGGGGTGTAACAGGAAACCCGTGTCACCTTCGGTCACCTTTAGGCGGTTGTTCCTCACGTTGCGCGGCCGCGTCGGCTATGAGGTAGCTCACGATGCAAAGATGAACCCGCCCAGAAGCCGCATACCATCTCGATATCCCGTCTTCATCGCAAGTTGCCAGGTGTCGAGTTCTGGCGAGTCGCCAGTCCGGACGTAGACTTTTGCTGGTCACACGATCGGCTGCCCAGAATCGCCGTCTCCACAGAGGCCACCTCCCCCGGCCTCGGCGATCGCACCGGTCGCCCCGGACAACAAAGCCGGTCCCCCGGCCCTGACATCTGGAGCTCACCCACATCATGCGATCCCGCGTGACCACGGTGCTCGCCGTCGCGGCGACCCTGCTCGGTGGCGTCCTGCTGGTTCCCGCCGCGTACGCCCGACTGGCCGACGACACCAGCAGCGGAGGCGGAGGCGGCGGTGCCGCCTCGACCGTCCCCGCGCCCACCCCGCCACCGCCAACCCTGGCGGCGGGCCCGGTGTCGGTGAGCTTCCAGGGCGAATTCTTCTCGTGGGCGCTGATGGACCGGAAGACCGGCAAGATCTCCGGGTCGTCGAACATGACCTCGACCAGCTCCACCGAGTCGATGATCAAGGCGTGGATCGTCTCCGACTACCTGCGGCAGCTCGGAGACAGGGAGCCTCCCGCAGCGCTCAAGGAGGCGGCGCGGCTCGCCATCATCGACAGCGACGACGTCGCGGCCAACAAGATCCACGCCGCCGCGGGCGGCTCGTACAAACCCTCGACGAGCAGCACGCCCGACGCGGTGATCCAGCGGGCGATCAAGATCTGCGGGCTGACCGACACCAAGCGTGGCAACGTCGCTCCGTACACCGGGTACTGGAGCTTCACCCGGATGTCACCGCGCGACGCGGTCCGGCTCGGCGACTGCATCGCCGACGGCAAGGCCGCCGGCCCGAAGTGGACGAAGTGGGTGCTCGACCAGATGAGCGAGGTACGCGGCAGCGTCAAGGAGCAGAAGAAGACGTCCGGTGGTGGCCGCTGGGGGATCATCGACGGCCTGCCCAAGTCGATCACCGCTCAGGGGCCGGTCAGCATCAAGAACGGGTGGACCCCGATCGCGTACGACAGCAACTGGCACGTCAACTGCCTGGCCGTCAACGGAAAGTGGAGCCTCGCGGTGATGTTGCGCTACCCGCTCCGGAGCGGACTGAACTACGGTGCCCAGGTCTGTTCCAGCGTGGCCACCCAGTTGGTCACCCCGCAGCCGGGCGCCGCGCTCAAGGTCCCGCAGCAGCCGGTCGGGAAGCTTTGATGGCGGGCAGCCGTCGGGCGGACCGACGCGGCGACGGCGAGACGTCGTCCCCCCTGCGGCTGGTCGCCATCGCGGTCATCCTGATCGGGCTCGCGCTGGTGTCGCTGCGGCTGCTGCCCGGGTCGCCGTTCGAGTCGTCCGCCGCGGCCAAGTGGGGTCACTCCGGCACGGTCAGCGACCGATCCACCGGTACGGCCACCGACCGCAGCGCCCGCAAGCCGGCCTCGCCGTCGCCGAGCCCCAGCCCCAGTCCGTCGCTGGAACCGCTGCCGTTCGTGGCCAAGGGCCTCAACCTCAACATCAAGGGCTGGTACTCCTGGAGCGTGCTGGACCGGCGCACCGGGAAGATCATCGGTTCGAACAACATGGGCGAGACCAGCACCACCGCCTCGATGATCAAGTCTTGGATCGTCGCCGACTACCTGCGCCGCGCGGCCGACGCCGGCCAGACCCCGAGCGACGCGAAGCTCGCCGACGCCACCCGGATCATCCGGGACAGCGACAACACCCGGGCCGAGCAGTTCTACAACACGGTGGGCCGGGCAGCCTCGATCAAGCGGCTGATCTCCATGTGCAAGCTCACCGACAGCAGCGTCGCACCCGACGGCGGTTGGAGCCGCACGGCGCTCTCCCCACGGGACACCGCCCGCCTGGGCAACTGCATCGCCACCGGCACCGCCGCCGGGCCGAAGTGGACCAAGTGGCTGCTCAACGAGATGAAACTGGTCCGTGGCGCCGGTGACTTCGGCATCCGCAAGGCGTTCCCGGCCGCCGAGCAGAAGCAGATCGCCATCAAGAACGGGTGGATCGACCGGACCAAGGAGCAGGAGATGCACGTCAACTGCCTGGCCATCGGCGACACCTGGACGATGGGCGTGATGGTCAGGTACCCGATCGGCATGGGCTACGACTACGGGATGCAGAACTGCGAGAAGATCACCGAGGCGCTGCTCCGGCCCGGCGTCTGACGCCCGGCGTCTGGGGCCCGGCGCAGCGCGGCCCGCCGCACAAGCGTGCCGCACGCCGGCGGCTCAGCCGGCGAAGAACTCGGGGCCGCCGTCGGGCAACGCCGGTGTCTCGCCGATCGCGGCGGCGCGGCGGGCGAACTCCCGCAGCCCGGCGACCTGCCGGTCACCGAGGGAGAAGTCCAGCGTCCGGAAGTACGTGGCCAGCGTCGCGGCGTCGAACGTCTCCCACCGGGCCGCCGCCTCGGCGACCTGGTCCAGCTCGGCCAGGCAGAGGTCACGCGAGCGCAGGAACGCCTCGTGCACCTCCTTGACCAGGCCCGGGTGGGCGGTGGCGAAGTCTCGGCGTACCGCCCAGACGGCGAAGACCATCGGCAGCCCGGTCCACTCCCGCCAGGCCTGCCCGAGGTCGGTGACGGTCAGGCCCAGCTGCGGCGCCTCGTACAGCGCCCGCAACGCCACGTCCCCGATCAGCACGCCGGCGTCGGCCTCCAGCATCATCTGGGTCAGGTCCGGCGGGCAGCGGAAGTAGTCGGGCCGCACACCGTACTGGTCGGCGAGCAGCAGCTGGGCCAGCAGCACCCCGGTACGCGACGTCGAACCGAGCGCCACCCGGGCGCCGTCCAGCTCGCCCAGCGGCTTCGTGGACACGATGTTGACCGAGAGCACCGGCCCGTCGCTGCCCACCGCCAGGTCCGGCAGGAGCAGCAACTCGTCGGCGTGCTTCAGGTACTCCACGAGGGTGATCGGGCCGATGTCCAGATCACCGGCGACGAGCGCGGCACTCAACCGGTCCGGCGAGTCCTTCTGCAGATCCACGTCGAGCAGGGCACCCGAGCGCATCAGACCCCAGTAGATCGGCAGGCAGTTCAGGAACTGGATGTGCCCGACCCGCGGGCGTGCGATGCGCTCAGCCATGCCCCGACCGTATCCCCGGCGTCCGGCTCGGGCTCGGCGGGCCGGCGCGAAGTGGCTCATCCCGCATCCGCACCAGCGGGGTCCAGCGACGGCCGCCGCACGGCCCGGGTGACCACCGGCACGAACGCCAGCACCACCAGGAGCCCGGCCGCACCGGTTCCGGCGATCAGCGGCCGGGGCGACACGGCCGCGAGCAGCGCCCCACCGACCAGGAACCCGGCCATCGAACCACCCTGCACGGCGGCCCCGTAACTGGCGTACGCACGGGCGCGCATCGCCTCCGGCACCCGACGGGCGGTGAGCAGGTTCGCGAAGACGGGCCTTCAGGTCACCGAGATCACCGACCTGCTTCGCGAGCGGCTGACCGGCCTGAAACGGCCGAAAACGATGCGGGTCATCGTGCGCCGGCGCAAGCTGTTCGACCACGAACAAGCCACCCTGTTCGACACCTGCGCGGCTACCGGTACTCGGCGTTCGTCACCAACACCGGCGCCCACGGCCCGGACGGCCTGTCCGTCCAGCGCGCCGACACCCGTCACCGCGTACACGCCCGCGTCGAAGACGACGTACGCACCACCAAGGACACCGGCCTCGGGCATCTGCCGTCCAAACAATGGCAGGTCAACAAGGCCGGGTGCGCCGCCGTCACCATCGCCGTGGACCTCACCGCGTGGATGCGCCTCTACGCGCTGACCGGCGCCCTGGCCAAAGCCGAGCCCAAAACACTGCGTTACCAGATCTTCCAGACCCCCGCACGCCTGGTCCAAGCCCGCCGCTACCGGGGGCTACGCCTACCCCGAACCTGGCCCTGGGCCACCGACCTGGCCACCGCGATCGAGATCATCCGCCGAATGCCCATGCCCGCCACCTGAGCGAGCACCCACACCACCGCCCCAACGACCAGGAGGAACCCCAGGAGACCACGCCACCGGCGCGACAGCCGGCCCACAACCACACCCAACGGAGCCGATACATCCACCACCAACGATGCAGACTCGCCGGTCATCGATCGACGCCAGACCCACGAAGAATCAGGGTTGAACCTTAAGCTCGCGATGTCCGTTGTATCCAGTGGCTCCCTGTGGGGCCACGGAACCTGCGCCAGCGATGGGAGTAGCTATGGGAAAGCCGACTGCCGAAACGCTCGAGAGAATGGCTTGGGAGGAGCTAGACACGCTAATCTATGCCGATGAAGACCCACCGGCAAGTCTGCGGGGTAGTGATACCGGGTTGCACAAGTTTTGGGACGAGTGGGAAAACGCAGTCCGCATGCCTCCGTATGTGATGTGGCACCAGCGTATGGAGATAGTTGACAGTAGGGCCGACCATGAAGCGTCCGAACGAATAAAGGCAGGGACTGCGCGCTACCGCGACCATGCGCAAGAGAAGTCATTGTTGGTTTCGGTGGCTACAAGAGCTACTCACTTCGGCGACCGTATCCGACGCTTCGGGTCGAGGAAGGCTGCCCTGAGATCGAAAAAGGCGGATTTTGTAAAACCGCTGACCCGGGCCCAGGCAACATCCGCCGCCCCCCATGCCGTCGCCGCTGCAACTAGTTCTCTCAACGGCCCGCCGTCATCGGTGGCGAGGGGAAGCTCCAGGGTGTCTGGCATGGTGCGCCCGGGAGTAGCTGTCTGGGCTCCCTTTTATACTGACCCTAGTTTTTATGGCGGGCATCATCCAAGGTAACCATTTGCTCGTTTCGCGGTATGCCAGCCGGTCCGGTGTTCTGCGTGGTGGGGTGGTTTCGGCTGGTGGGTGAGTCTGGTCAGTCGTCGGGTTTCGGGGACGGTCAGGGGGATCTGGCCGGGGCCTACTGGCGGGGCCTGGTCGGGGGTGATCGCGCCGTAGAGGCGGGCCTGGCACTGGTCGAGGCTGAACTCGTCCTTGCCGAACTCGAAGTCCTCCTCGACTGACCAGCGTAGTCCGGCGGCGCGGATCAGCCGGGTCATGGCTCTTCGGTTACCCGTCGGGTTGGTCGCAGTAGTGAAACGCCAGCTCGCCGGTGCGTCGGTGGCGGCGGACCAGCAGGTCAACCGCCACCGGCACCGAGGTCCAGCAGGAACGTGGAGGCCACCCGCAGCACGTACGCTCGCTGCTGGTGTTCGAAGAACTCCCTCAGCTACGTGCAGGCGCCGCACACCTCGTCCCCGCACACGACGTCGAAGCCGACGGGTGAGTCGGGTCGCGAACCAGGCGCCGGGCAGCATGCCGGCCGACCACGCCGCGCTGACCAGTCCGAACGTGGTGGCCGAGCCACCCAGCGTCTCCCGAATGAAGAAGACCTCGATCACGTTGATGCCGCCGGGGGCGGATCCTGGCGTGGTGATCCGGTCGGTTTCGATGAGGGTGCCGTCGAGCAGGCGGTAGTCGTAGTCGGCAGCCTTCGTGGGCCAGCAGTGCGCCGTGCAGCCGGGGAGCTTGGGCGGCCCTGCGGGCCCAACGGACCGGGAGCGCCACGACGGGGCTACAGCTGGGGCCGATCTGCGCAAACGGACTACGCAATGGCCCTGGTCCGGAATGTGCCTACTCCAGACGGAGTGGTTGAACCTCAAGCTCGCGATGTCCGTTGTATCCAATTGTTCCCTATGGGGCCACGGAACCTGCGCCAGCGATGGGAGTAGCTATGGGAAAGCCGACTGCCGAAACGCTCAAGAGGATGGCTATGGAGGAGCTGTCCCAACGAATCTATGCCGGCGAGAAGCTACCGGCAAGTCTGCGGGGGAGTGATACCGGGTTGCAGAATTTTTGGAATGACTGGAAAAGGCAGCCCGCGAGAATACGGGTTCGCAGCGGGAAGAACTTCTGACGCTAATTGACGGTAGCGCCAACATTGAAGCGTCGAAAAGAATAAGGGACGGGGCTGCGCGGTTTAACGATCATGCGCGCGAGAAGGCGTTGTTGTCTTTGGTGGCTTCAAGAGCTCATGCCTTCGGCACCCTTATGCAAGATTGCGGGTCAAGGGCGGCTGCCCTGGCTTCGAAAGTGGAGGAACTAATATCGCCACTGACCAAGGCTGAGGCAATAGCCCGAATACAATCGGGCGACACCCTGCGTACCGTCGCCGCATCAACGCGTTCCTTCGCACGCCCACCATGGGTGGCGAGGGGAAGCTCCGGGGCGTCTGCCATGGTGCGCACGGGAGAGGCTGCTGCCTGGGCTCCCCATTTTCCTAATCCGCATGGTAGGACTCAGGCATGTTGACCATTTGCCCGTTTCGCGACATGCCGAGTATTTGTAGTGGTCGATAGGGGTTCCGCCACGGCCCCGGCGTTGTTCGGGCTTGAAGTGTTCTGTCCAGGTGGGGATCGAGCAGAGCGGTAGTTGTGGACGAGCGCAACTTCTGATGATCTTTCGGGTGCTTACGCCAGAAGATCGTTTCAAGAGTTGCGCTCGTGTCGTCATCTTCCCCAATCAGCCCTGTTGTCGACCACCTCGCGGAGCTGGCCTTGTGGGAAGCCGAACTCGCGGTAGACCCGGGTGGGGTTGGCCCGTTGTCGGTGGCGTCGTCGCTGCTCGACCGGCTCCGGCAGGTGCCCGACCCGCAGCGGTTACGAGGACTTCGGCATCCGCTGCTGGTGATCCTGGTGCTGACCGCCTGCGCCACGCTGGTAGCGGGAAACGACTCGATGACTGCGATCCGGCAGTGGGCGGCGCGGACCCCGCAGGATGTCCTGCACCGCCACGGGGCCCGGTTCAACCCGCTGCTCGGCCGGTACACGCTGCCCAGCGAACGGACGTTCCGGCGGGTCCTGGCCGGTCTGGACGGTGACGCCATCGACGCAGCGACCTGCGGATACGCCGCCGACGTGGTCCATGGCGACGTCCCGATCCCGGTCATCGCCGCCACCGAAGACGAGCCCGTGGAACGCGAGCAGCGCCGCGCTGCGGGCGGTGACCCGGCCCGTCCCGACCGGGCTGCTGCCCGCCGTCGCGGTCGATGGGAAACTGCTGCGCGGCACCCGCACCACGACCACCGGACGCTCCCAAACAACGCCGGGCCGTGAGCCCGCACCGGCACCGGACCCGCCGCCCTCGCCGGGCGAGGGAGGTGGGTGGGGTGGGTTGCGGTTGGGGCGGGACAGTGTTCCGGGTGCGCCACGCCGTCACGCGCGGGTGGTTGCGGTGGTAATTCGGTGGAAGGGGTGGCGGGGAGGGCGTAGGGTTGCAGCCCGCTTGACGGCCGAGGTGAGCTGCACCGGAACGGACGTCCCCGCGCCGGGCGGCCGGCCAATCCGCCCCCGGACACGCGAGCGCGCAGCAGGTGTGAACGATGGGACGTCAGCATGCCCGCACTTGACCTCGACACCCACCCAGACGACACCACACCCGACGGCACCACAGCCGACGGCACCCGCCTCGACGCGGATCTGACCGCCGAGCGCGCACACCTGGACACGTCGCGGGCGGCGCTGCGGCGGATGCGGGAACGGGCCGAAGCGCTCTTCTCGACCGGTGATCAGGTCGCCGGCGACGCGTACGCCGCGGAGACCCTCGGCCGCACGCTGGCCCGCCGGGTGGCCGAACTCGCCGATGACCCGACCACGCCCCTGTTCTTCGGCCGCCTCGACTTCGCCGGAACCCCGCACCCCGAGGAAGCAGCCCTCGCGGAGGCAGGCCGCACGAAAGCAGCCTTCGCGGAGGCAAGCCGCACGGAAGCAGCCGGCCGGGACGCGGCCAGCGCGACCACGACCCACGAAGCCACCAGCACCAGCACCAGCACCAGCACCAGCACCAGCACCAGCACCAGCACCAGCACCAGCACCAGCGATCATGACGGGCACCGCTATCACGTGGGACGGCGGCACGTCACCGATGAGCATGGTGAGCCGTTGGTGCTGGACTGGCGGGCGCCGGTCTCCCGGTCGTTCTACCGGGCCAGTGCGCGGGATCCGCAGGGGGTGGCGGTTCGGCGGCGGTTCGGGTTTAGCAACGGGGTGCTGACCAGCTTCGAGGATGAGCGGCTGGATCGTGGCGAGGAGTTGGGCACGACCAGCCGGATCCTCACCGCCGAGATCGAGCGGCCGCGTGTCGGGCCGATGCGCGACATCGTCGCCACGATCCAGCCGGAGCAGGACGAGCTGGTCCGGGCAGACCTGGCCGACTCGATCTGCGTGCAGGGCGCCCCGGGCACCGGGAAAACGGCGGTCGGTCTGCACCGGGCCGCATACCTGCTCTACCTGCACCGCGAGCGGCTACGGCGGGCCGGCGTGCTGATCGTGGGGCCGAATCGAGCGTTCCTGTCGTACATCGCGGCGGTGCTGCCGGCCTTGGGCGAGGTCGAGGTCGAGCAGGCCACAGTAGAGGAGTTGATCTCCCGGGTGCCGGTCCGGGCGGTCGAGGCGCCGGCGGTGGCCGCCCTGAAGCACGACGCGCGGATGGCGCGCGTGCTGCACCGCGCGGTGCAGGCGCAGATCGGCACGCCGACCGAGTCGATCACGGTGTCCGACGGGTCGTTCCGGTGGCGGATCGGGTTGGAGCCGCTGCACCGGATCGTGGAGGAGACCCGACGGGAGGGACTGCCGTACGGCACCGGCCGGGAGCGGGTCCGGGCGCGCGTGGTGAGCCTGCTGCAACGGCAGGCCGAGGCGCGGCGTGCGGAGTCGCCGAGCGACGCCTGGCTGCGCCGGATGGGCCGGTGCCGACCGGTGGTCGACTTCCTGGATGCGGTCTGGCCGGCGCTCACCCCCGAAGGGCTGGTGTACGGCCTGCTGTCCGACCCGGCCCGTCTCGCCGCGGCGGCGGACGGCCTGCTCAGCGACACCGAGCAGGCGCTGCTGGTCTGGGCGAAACCGGCCCGCACCGCGAAGGCGACCCGTTGGACCGCCGCCGACGCCGTGCTGGTCGACGAGGCGGCCGGGCTGCTGGAACGGCCCTCCGGGTTCGGGCACGTGGTGGTGGACGAGGCGCAGGACCTCTCCCCGATGCAGTGCCGTGCCATCGGCCGGCGCAGCGAGCACGGTTCGGTCACCCTGCTCGGTGACCTGGCGCAGGGCACCGCGCCGTGGGCGGCGACGGACTGGCGGGAGTCCCTGGCCCACCTGGGCAAGCCGGACGCCGTGGTGGTCCCGTTGACGGTCGGCTTCCGGGTGCCCGCGGCGGTGGTCGCGTTCGCGAACCTGCTGCTGCCGGCGCTCGCTGTGGACGTACCCCCGGCCGAGTCGCTGCGCCGTGACGGTGGCCTGGACGTGCGTACGGTGACCGACCTGACCTCGGCGACGGTGGCCGAGGTGCACGCGGCGCTCGCGCACGACGGCTCGGTCGGTGTGATCGCCGCGGACGACGCGGTCGACGGGCTGCGCGCGGCACTGGCCGCCGCCGGTGTCGCAACCGCGACCGCCGACGACGTGACGGCCGCGGAGCGCGTCACCCTGGTGCCCGCGACGCTGGTCAAGGGCCTGGAGTACGACCACGTGGTGGTGGTCGAGCCGGCCGCGATCGTCGCGGCCGAACCGCGCGGGCTGCACCGGCTGTACGTGGTGCTCACCCGAGCCGTGTCGCGGCTGTCGGTGCTGCACAGCGAGCCGCTGCCCTCGCCGCTCCTGGCCGAAGCCGCCGAGTGACGCGGCTCAGCGACCGGCGACGCGGCTCAGCGGCTGGTCAGGGCGGCGGCGATCTCGCGCAGCGGCTTGCCGGACTCGGCGATCGGCACGGTGAAGGCCAGCCACGACCCGTCGGTGAACTCGACCCGGAGCCGCTTCGGGTTGAGCCGGTGCCAGCCCACCCGGGCGTCGGCGACCGCCGTGCGGGGAGCCGACCAGACGATCCTCGTCTCGGCCGCTGCGCGCTCGTCGTCGGCCCGGCTCGACCAGAGCTTGACCGGCCCGGACGCGCAGACGAGGAACCGCTGGTCGGTGACGGCGAGGATGGTGTCCTCGATCGTGGTCGCAGGCGGCACCGGCCGGCGGGAGTGCTGCAGTGTGGACGCCGCCGAGCCGGATGCGCCGCGACCGGCCACCCCGTAGGTGATGCGGTCGACGAGCCGGTCTCCCGCCGCGAAGGAGACCAGCGGCGAGATCAGGTTGAGCAGCACCCCGGCCACGACGCCGCCAGCGCCGGGTGCGTCCGGCCGCTGCGGGTCGGCTGGTTGGGGCGGGTCGGGCGGCAGGACGCCCTGGGCGATCCCCGTCTTCGCTACGGCGAGCACCTGCTCAGTCGGCTCGACGAGGTGGGTGAGCCGTTCCGGGTAGCTGAGGTCCGCCATCGGCTCAGTACCGATCCTGGTGGGGCTGACTCGCGCCAGGCGCGTCGGCCATGACCTCGCCCACCAGTTCGCGTACGCGGGCGGCGGCCGCCTCCTGGGCGCGCTTGGCAGCGGAGGTGAACTCCTCGGCCAGCGTGTACGAGTCGAACCGCATGGCCCGGGCGTTGACATCGGTCGAGACGATCGTGCCGTCCGCCGACGCGGTGACCCGGACCAGGCCGGAGTCGCTCACACCCTCGGCGCTGCTGTCCTCCAGCTCGGCCATCTTGCCGGCCAGCTCACGCTGCCAACCGTCCAGGTTGCGGGCCAGCGCCTCGATGCGGTCCAGACCGGGAAAGGTCATGTCGGTCCCCTCAGGTCAGGATTGAGTCGAAGACATTCTGCACGCCCTTGGTGTAGGGGCCCAGATCCTCGCGGTAGGTGCCGTCCACCAGATAGTTGCGGTCCTTGGTGCCGTCGGAGACGTCGTGCAGCCCCACCCCGGTGTCCAGGAGGGAACCTCCGAGGCCGGGGATGTTCACCGGGGACGCCTGGTTGATCAGGAACTTGCCCGGGAAGAGGGTCTTGAACTTCTCGATCTGGAAGGCCCTCGCCTCGGCGGTCCAGCCGGACTTGTTCCACGCCCGGTACGCCTTCTTCGCCTTGCGGATCTCCAGCACCGCCCGGCGGTACCTCATCAGCAGCTCGGCGACCTTCTGCATCTTGGTGGCCAGCTTGGTCAGGATCTCCGCGAAGCGCGCCACGATCTTGACCATCCGGCCGACGGTGGTGGCAAGCTTGGCCAGCACCCGGACGACCGTCGCCGCGAGCGAGATGCCGGCGCTGAGCGCCGCCGCCACCGCCGCGATGATCACCTCGGTGAGGAACCAGAGCAGGAACTCGAGGATCAGCTCGACCAGCAGGTTGAACGCGTCGACGGCCGCGTTGGCCGCGTCGACCAGCACCTCCTTGGTGCCATCCAATCCCTTGGCCAGCTCCTCGATGGCCTCCTCCACCGAGGCCATCGAGGCGTGGAAGCTCTCGGCGGCGTCGCCCGTCCAGTAGCCGCGCAGCCGGACCCGGTCCTGGATCTGCTCGCCGGCGATCTCGCGGACCGCCGCGCCGGTGTCCAGGCAGAGTTGCGCCGCGCGCATCAGGTCGTCCGGCTCGCCCGCGACCAGTTCAAGGAGCTGCTCGAAGGGCCAGAGCACCGCGTTGGACAGCGGCTTGAACGGGTCGGGGGTGCCCGAGACGATCTGCTCGAAATAGGTCTTGTTGCGCTGCAACGCCTCGGTGCTCATGCCGGCACCGGCCCGGTCGTGCCACCGGTGCCGGGCGACCAGGGGCCCGGCGCGATGACATCGGGGGCGGCCGGGCGGCCCGGTACGAACATGTCGGTGTTGGCCACGTCGGTGCCCG
This sequence comes from Micromonospora sp. WMMD710, assembly GCF_029626045.1. NCBI lineage: Bacteria > Bacillati > Actinomycetota > Actinomycetes > Micromonosporales > Micromonosporaceae > Micromonospora > Micromonospora sp. WMMD710. The sequence goes on from NZ_JARUBD010000001.1 coordinate 5,047,629, forward strand.
TGTACGCCCCGGCGGTGTCACGGAGCCCCTCGGCGATGTCCGCCATCACCTCGGCGCCGTCGGCCAGCCCCTGCAGGCACGCCTCGAACTGCTCGGCGTACGTCGCGGCGAGGCTGAAGGACGCGGGCATCACCCCGAAGGCGTGCCGGGGCACGTGACCGTCGCCGAACGAGCGGTGCAGCTCGCGAAAACGGGCCGCCCGGTCGGTGGACGCCGCGGCGAACGCCATCAGGGCCTCTGGCTGGACGTCCAGTTCTCTGTTCGGGCTCGACACGGACCCTCCCCTGTGTCCTGTGCGACGGGTCAGCCGCTACAGCCACCCACCATAGGCACTGCGTGCCGCCGTCGGTGACCCCCCTGCGGAACACGGGGCACACGACGTTGACTTTGTATTTTAAAGTAGTTTGCATGAGCCCCGACGACGACGACCTGCCGCCGGCCGACGCCGCGGCCGCGCTCCGGTTGATCGAAGACCAGCGATCAGAGACGGTACGCCGGCTCGAGCCGGACTCCCGGGTGCTCTACTGGCCGTGGGGCGTCGCGTGGCTGATCGGCTTCGGGCTGTTTTTCCTGCGCTTCTCCCCCGACGGTCGGGTGCTCGTCCGGCTGCCCGACTGGCTGCCGCTGACCGCCCTCTTCGTCCTGCTGCTGTGCGCCGCGGCGATCCAGGCGGTGGCCGGCGCGCGGGCGTACGGCCAGGTGACCGGCGACTCGGCCCGGCGCGGGCGCTGGTACGGCTGCGCCTGGGCCCTGGGCTCGGTGAGCGTGTACGCGGGGCTCGGCCGGATCAGCGAGCACCTGCCCCACGACCAGGCGGCACTGCTCTGGTCGGCGACCGCCGTCGGGCTGACCGGCGCGCTGCACATGGCCGGCGGTGCGATCTGGCTGGACCGCGACCTCTTCCGGCTGGGCGTGTGGATCAGCGTGATCAACGTGGTCGGCACGTTCGCCGGGCCGGGCTGGCACTCGCTGGTGATCGCGGTGGCCGGCGGCGGCGGCATCCTCGTCGCCGGCACGCTCGCCCACCTGCGTCGACGGCGGGCCCGATGACCGACCTCGACCCGGTCATCCACGCCCAGGCCCGGCTGCGCGTCGTGGCCAGCCTCTCCGCACTCGGCGACGGGGACCGGATCACCTTCCCCCGCCTACAGGAGCTGCTGGGGATGACCGCCGGCAACCTTTCCGTGCACCTGCGCAAGCTCGAGGACGCCGGGTACGTGGAGGTCAACAAGACCCACCGTGGACGTACCCCGACCACGCTGATCCGGCTCAGCCGGCGGGGCCGGCTGGCGTTCGAGGAGTACACCGAAGCCATCCGCACTCTGCTCGACCCCACCCCGTCGAAGGAGCAGTCATGACCCTCGCCCGAGCCGACCAGGCCAGCCGCCGGTACGGCGACGTCCTCGCCCTGGACCGCGTCGACCTGGAAGTCCGGGCCGGTGAGCTGGTCGGCCTGCTCGGCCCGAACGGCGCCGGCAAGAGCACCCTGATGAACCTGCTGGTCGGGCTGCGCCGCCCCAGCTCAGGCCGGGTCGAGCTGTTCGGGGGCGACCCCCGCGACCCGGCGTCGCGGCGACAGATCGGCGTCACCCCGCAGGAGACCGGCCTGCCGGGCACGCTGCGCGTCGGCGAGGTCGTCGACTTCGTCTCCGCGCACTACCCCGACCCAGTGCCCCGGGGCGAACTCCTCGACCGTTTCGGCCTCGGCGACCTGGCCCGGCGGCAGACCGGTGGGCTCTCCGGTGGGCAGCGCCGCCGGCTGGCCGTGGCCCTGGCGTTCGTCGGCCGACCCCGGCTGGTGCTGCTCGACGAACCGACCACCGGCCTGGACGTGGCCGCCCGGCACACCCTGTGGGACGCGATCCGCGCGTTCCACGACGACGGCGGCACCGTCCTGCTCAGCAGCCACTACCTGGAGGAGGTGGAGGCGCTGGCCCACCGGGTGGTGGTGATCGGGCAGGGCCGGGTGCTCGCCGACGACACCGTCGACGCGGTACGCGGCATCGTCGGCGTACGCCGGGTGAGTCTCGTCGCGGACGAGCTGCCCGACCTGCCCGGCGTGGTCCGCACCGAACGGATCGACGGTCGGCTGCACCTGCTCACCACCGACGCCGACGAACTGGTCCGGGCGCTGGTCACCACCGGGACCACCTTCACCGACCTGGAGGTCCGCCCGACATCGCTGGAGGAGGCGTTCCTCGCGATCACCGGCGAGGGCCAGCCCGCCACCGACGGTCAACCCGCCACCGCCACCGCCGGCGGCCGACCCACCACCGTCTGAGGAGGCGACCCCCGTGCAGCTCGCCCTGGTCCACGCCCGCTACCAGCTCCTGGAGATCATCCGGATCCCGGTGGCCGTGTTCGGCAGCGCCTTCTTCCCGGCCGCCGCCATGATCTTCTTTGTGGTGCCGTTCGCCGGTGAGGATCCGGTCGGCGCGACCTTCGCCACCGCGTCGATGGTCACCTTCTCGGTGATGAGCGCCAACATCTTCCAGTACGGCGTCGGCGTCGCCGAGGACCGCGACCAGCCGTGGAACCCGTACACCCGGACCCTGCCGGCCGGCCCGGCACCCCGCTTCGCGGGCCGGGTGCTGGCCGGACTGGCGCTGACGTACCTCTCGCTGATCCCGGTCGTGGTCATCGGCGCGACGCTCACCGCGGCCCGGATCACCCCGGCGGCATTCCTGCTGACCGCCGTCACGGTGGCCGTCATCTCGGTGCCGTTCACGCTGATGGGGCTCGCCATCGGCTACTCGCTGCCGAGCAAGGCCGCGATCGTCGTGGCGCAGGTCGTCTTCCTGCCGCTCGCGTTCGGCGGCGGGCTGCTCTCCGCACCCGGTGAGGCACCCGGGTTCATCGAGACGATCGCACCGTTCCTGCCCACCCGGGGCGCGGCCGAACTGATGTGGTCGGCGGTCGGCGACTACCGCGTCGAGCCGCTGGCCCTGATCATGCTCGGCGTCTGGGTGGTGCTGCTCGCGTCGCTCGCCGGCTGGGCGTACCGGCGGGACGAGGGTCGCCGGTTCAGCTGACGATTCGTCCGTTTCCGCCCCGTACCGACGCGGGACGGTGCCAGGATTCCGGGCAGGGGGGCCGCCGTGGCCGCCCGCCGAGAGGGGTCTTGACCGTGAGCACCGTCCCGCCGGGCACGCCCTGCTGGGCCGACCTGGCCACCCCGGACCTGACCGCCGCGCGGCGCTTCTACCCCGAACTGTTCGGCTGGACCGGCCGGGTGATGCCGGAACCCGAGGCGGGCGGCTACACGGTCTTCCAGCTCGACGGCAGGGCGGTCGCCGGGGCGGGACCACCGGCGATCCCGGACCAGGTGCCGATCTGGTCGACGTACATCGCCACCGACGACGCCGAACTGGTCACCGGCCGGGTCGAACGGGCCGGCGGACAGGTGGTGGTGCCGCCGTTCGAGGTGTTCGACCGAGGCTGGATGGCGGTCTTCGCCGACCCCGCCGGCGCCACGTTCAGCGTCTGGCAGCCACTGACCATGGCCGGCGCCGAAGCGATCGGCGTACCGGGCGCGATGAGCTGGAACGAACTGGTCACCCCCGACCCCGAAGGTGCGAAGGTCTTCTACGAGCTGGTGTTCGGCTGGCAGCCGGACGACCAGTCGGTCGCCGGAACGACGTACACCGGGTGGCGGCTCGGGGCGCGGATCGTCGCCGGAATGATGCGTCCACTGGCCGAGGACTTCCCGGCCGACCTGCCGGCGTACTGGACGGTGTACTTCGCCGTGGCCGACGCGGACGCCGCCGCAGCCCGTGCCGCCGAACTGGGCGGCACGATCCTGGTCCCGCCCCGCGACATCCCGTCCGGCCGCTTCGCCGCCCTACGCGACCCCCAGGGCGCCCTCTTCTCGGTGATCGACCTAGGCCCCTAGCCCCGCCCGACGACCCGCGCGCCCCTGCGCCCCTGCGCCCCTGCGCCCCTGCGCCCCTGCGCCAAGATCGCGCTCGATCCTTGATGGAGTGGCCTCCCCACGCCAGGACCCCACTGTTTCCACGATTGAGCGCGATCTTGCTGCGCCAGCCTCGGTGATCATGAGGTTGACCGGAGGATTCGCCCGATTGCCGCACGCCAACCCCATGATCAACTCCGAGTGGCGGGTGCGAGGTCGGGGGTCTGGATGTGGGGCCCGGGGGGGCCAAGGCGGCGGGCGAGGACGGGGGCGCGGTGGGGGTTAGGGGCGGGGGCGGACGGGGACCACCAGGGGGCCGTGGGCTCCGGGGACCACCCGGACGCTGGCCCGGTAGTGGGTGGCCAGCAGGTGCTCGGTCAGCACCTCGTGCGGTGTTCCCGACGCCACGACCCGGCCGTCGGCGATCAGCACCATCCGGTCGGCGTACTCGCCGGCCAGGGAGAGGTCGTGCATGGTGGCGAGCACAGTGAGGCCGTGCTCGCGACGCAGCTGGTCGACCAGTTCCAGCACCTCCTGCTGATGGCCGATGTCGAGTGCGCTGGTCGGCTCGTCGAGGAGCAGCAGCGTCGCACCCTGGGCCAGCGCGCGGGCGAGGAAGACCCGTTGCCGTTCACCTCCGGAGAGGGTGGCCAGTTCCCGGCGGTGGAAGCCGATCAGATCCAACCGGTCGAGCACCTCGTGTGCGGCGGCCACGTCGGCGGCCGACTCCCGGCCCAGCGGCGGGATGTACGGGGTGCGGCCGAGCAGCACGTAGTCGAGCACCGACATGCCGGGCGGTACGACCGGGGACTGCGCCACCGTGGCCACCACCCGGGCGCGGTCCCGTCGACGCAGGGCGGCGCTCGGCGTACCGAAGAGGGTGATGGCGCCCGGCGCGGGCAGTAGGCCACCGACGGCGCGCAGCAGGGTCGATTTGCCGGCGCCGTTCGGACCGATCACGGTGACCCATTCGCCGGCCGCGACGGTGAGGTCGATCCCAGCGAGGATCGGCGTGCCGTCCAGGCTGACGTGCAGCCCCCGCACCTCGATGGCCGGGGCGCTGGCGTCGACGACGGGTTCGGCGCTCACGTGAGGACCCGCCGTGCCGTGCGCAGCACGAGTACGAAGAACGGGCCGCCGAGCAGTGCGGTGACCACCCCGATCGGCAGTTCGGCCGGTGCGACCACGGTGCGGGCCACCACGTCGGTCAGGGCCAGGAACGCGGCGCCGAACAGCAGCGACAGCGGCAGGATCACCCGGTAGCTCGATCCGGCGAGCAGCCGGACGGTGTGCGGCACGATGATGCCGACGAAACCGATCAGCCCGGTCGCGGAGACCGCTGCGGCGGTGCCCAGCGAGGCGGCGGCGATCAGCAGGTAGCGGGAGCGTTGGGGGTGCAGGCCGAGGCTCTTCGCCTCGTCGTCGCCGACCGCGAGGACGTCCAGTTCTCGGCGGTGCAGCAGGACCACCACGGTGGTCAGCGCGGCGTACGGCAGCACCAGCAGCACGTCGTGCCAGCCGGCGGTGGCGAGCCGGCCGAGCAGCCAGGAGTAGACCGGCTGGATGCTGTCGGCGTTGCGTTGCAGCAGGTACGTCTGCCCGGCGGAGAGGAAGGCGGAGACCGCGACCCCGGCCAGGATCAGCATCGCCGGGGATCGGCTTCGCCCGCCGGCCGCCCCGAGCGCGTACGTCATCGTCACGGCGAGCAGTGAGCCGGCGAACGCGGCTAGCGGGATGCTCACCGGCAGGCCGGTGAGTGCGCCCTGCCGACCCACGCCGCCGAGGGCGATCACCGCGGTGACGGCGAGGCCGGCGCCGGCGGCGACGCCGAGCAGGTACGGGTCGGCCAGCGGGTTGCGGAACACGCCCTGGTAGCAGCCTCCGGCCAGGGCGAGCAGCCCGCCGACGAGCAGGCCGAGCACCACCCGGGGCAGCCGCAGCTCGGTGACGATGGCGATCTCCCGCTCGGAGAGCCCGCTGTCGAGATGCACGCCGGGGATCAGGTTGAGCAGTTCGGCGGCGACGCTGCCCGGTGGCAGGCTGACCGGACCGAGCGACACCCCGGCGATCAACGCCACGAACACCGCGACCACACCCGCGACCAGCCAGCGCTTACGCAACCCGGCAGGCCGCGACCCGGCCAGCAACCCCGCCGGCCGGGCCTCGGCGGGCAGCCCGGCGGGCTGGGTGCCGGATCGCAGCCCGGCCCGCCGGGACGGAGGCGGTGTCGCGGTCACCGACGGTTCGCGGTCACGCGGGCACCTTGGCGACCGCGTCGATGATCACCCGGAGAAGGTCGACGACCCGTGGGCCCCAACGGGAGGCGATGTCGTCGTCCAGTGCGACCACCTGGCTGTTCTTCACCGCGGTGAGGCCGGCCCAGCCGCTGCGCGCCTTGACCGTGTCGGCGTTCTGCTGGCAGCACTTGGAGTCGGCCAGGAAGACGAAGTCCGGGTTGGCGTTGACGATGAACTCCTGGGACAGCTGCGGGTAGCCGCCGTTCTTGCCGTCCGCGTCGACGGGGTCGGCGATGTTGGTGAGGCCGACCTGGCTGTAGAGCGAGCCGATGAAGGTCTTGCTGGTGGCGCTGTACAGCTCCGGGCCCAGCTCGTGGTAGTAGGTGAGCTTCGTGGTGCGCTGCGGCAGGTCCTTGACCAGCTTGGCGATGTCGTCCTTCATCCGACCGGTGACGTCGGCGGCCTGGTCGGCGTGCCCGGTCAGCGTGCCCAGCTCGGTGATCTGCCGGTACGAGTCGTCGAGCGTGGTGGCCGCCGGGGTCAGGTACACCGGGATCTTCAGCTTGCTGAGCTGGTCGACGATCTTGTTGGTGTCGTTGGAGAGCACGACCAGGTCGGGGTTCTTGCCGGCGATCGCCTCGGCGTTGGGCTGGAAGCCGGACAGGTCGCTCTTGGGGGCGTCGGCCGGGTAGTTGGACTGGTCGTCGACCGCGCTCACCTGCGGGCCGGCGCCGATCGCGAACAGCATCTCGGTGGCGCTGGGCGACAGCGACACGATCTTCTCGGGACGCTTGTCGAGGGTGAGCGAACCGACCGCCACGGGGTAGCTGGCGGCCGCGGTGCCGGCGCTCGGCGTGTCGTCGGCCTTCTCGGCGCAGGCGCCCAGCGCGAGTGCGGCGACCGCGAGGGTCGTGGCGAAGAGCCGAGGGGTACGTCTGGACATGGGTCCTCCTGTCGGTCGAGGAGTGTGCTTCGCCGACAGGGACTTTCGTACGCCCGCCCACGAGGCGCCCTTCCTCGAGAGCGCGTGTCGCGATCGGTCCGCAGGCGACCTGGCTCGTCCCCACCGTCGGGCGGGGCATCACAGTTGCGGGACAGCGCCGGGTTTCGCACCGGCTTCGCTGCGGACTGGTCGGTAAGACGGTAGCGCACCGCCGGGACGTGCCGGATCGATCAAGAGCGGATCAGCTCTGGTCGATCGATCGGACCGCCATACACGACGGATATGTCCCGGATCCGGAGGCTCGGGATCGGGGGGTGGGGCCCCGCCGGGGCGGAACGGGGCCCCACCCGATCAGGAGGAGGTGATGGTGACGTTGTCCACAGCCGCCTCGACCAGGCTGGCGCCGGAGGCGTCCGCCGCCTCGACGAGGATGCGGACGGACTGGCCGGCGTACGGGGTGAGGTTGAGGTTCGCCACCGCCCAACTGCCGTCGCGGTTGGTGGCCGCTCCGGCCTGGGTGAGCAGTGCGGTGGTGCCGCCGTTGTGCACCACGCTCACCCGCAGGTAGTCCGCCGACGAGGCGTTCGAGCCGTGCGCCAGGTACCAGGCCAGCGAGAGGGTCAACGTGCCGGACGACGGCAGGGTCACCGCCGGGGAACGGGCGCTCGTCACTCCACCGTCGACGTCGTAGTCACCGGCGGCCGAGCCGGCGAGCCGGCCGGTGACCAGGTCGTTGGCGCCGGCGTACGGGGTGAGCTGCTTGGCGCCGGAGGACGTGGTCGCCTGGGCGGCACCCCGCTCGAACGCCCCGAGGGTCGCGGTGTCGGTGCCGGCCGGGTTGATGGTCCAGCCGGTGGCGGTCTCGAAGGTGTCCGACCAGACCGTGGTGCCGCCACCGCCGCCGCAGTACTGCGCCTGCTTGCCGATGGCCCGGTAGGGGCAGTCGGCGTACTCGCTGAGCATCAGCACGGCCTCGCGGTTGCGGGTGGTCTGCGCGGGGATGACCTCGTCGGGCGGGTAGAAGCCGCCGCCGCTGGACGAGCCGGGGTACATCTCGAAGGTGTACGCCCAGATGCCGTGGGTGGCCCACATCCAGTCGATGCTGGTGCCGTCGGCGATGTAGAGGTCGCTGGACTGCTCCGGGGTGTAGCTGTTGGTGGCCGCCATCTGCTGGCCGATGGTGGCGAAGGTGGTGTACTGGTCCGCGCTCATCCCGGACGGGTTGTTGGCGGTCGTGTAGCCGAAGGGCCAGAGCACCAGCTGCGAGTACGTGTGGAAGTCGATGTTCGCCTTGATCTGCTGCGCGCCGCCGACGACCCGGCTGTTGACGAAGTTACGCAGCGCCTGTGTCTCGGGCGCGGAAAACGCCGACGGGCCGCGGTAGGTCTCCGACGAGGTGGTGCCGGACGAACCGCCGCAGCAGCCCCACTGGTAGGACCAGTTGCGGTTCAGGTCGGTGCCGACGTTGGACGAACCGCTGTTGGGCTGGCGGTTCTTGCGCCAGGACCGGTACGACCCGGTGGCGATGTCGTACTCGCTGCCGTCCGGATTGACCGTCGGCACGATCCAGATCTCCCGGCTGTTGACGATGTTGGTGATCCGGGAGTCGCCGCCGTAGCTGTCGGTGAAGAGGTTGAGCAGGTAGATCGCCATCTCGACGGTCAGGTGCTCGCGGGCGTGCTGTTGGGCGTTGAACAGGATCTCCGGTTCACTCTCGTCAGTGCCCACGTTGTCGGAGATCTTCACCGCCATCAGGTCCCGACCCTCGTACGACGTACCAATGCTGATCTTGCGGGCGATGGCCGGATGGTCGGCGACGGCCTGGTTCACGACGGCGGTCAGCTCCGCGTAGTCGTGGTAGTTGGAGTCGGCGGGCGGGAACGCCAGCGTGCCGACGTCGCCGGCCCCGCGCTCGGCGCTGGGCGGCGGGGCGAGCGGTTCCAGCCGGAAGCCGAGCTTGCCGATCGCGGCGGCCTCCCCGGCGGTGGCCGAGACGTGCAGAACGCCGTGTTCGGAGTAGTCGATGGCGGCTCCGGTGCGGGCCACCGCGCTGCGGTCGGCGGAGGTTCGCGGTCCGAGCACCCGGTAGCCGGCGGCGGCCGGCTCGGCGGTGCGGTCCGGCGCCGGCTGGGCGGCGACCGGTCCGGTGGCGACGGTGACGATTCCCAGCCCGGTGACGACGGCGAGCACCAGGACGCGGCGGAGAGTGATGGGCGTGCGGAGGGCCATGGACTACCTCCTCGATCGGCGGGAGATCCCGCTCGGTGGAGGACACTTCACCATCTGTCACATGGTCATATCAATATGCTTGATTGCCCAATGCATCCCAGGTGGATCATCGTGGCGGCAATGATTTTCCACCCGCGAACATCTGGCGAAACTTCCTTCCAGGCGGAACACTGACCAGCGACGATGTCCCTCTCGACACCGCGGAGCACCCATGGCCAGATCCCGCCTGCACGCGGCCGCCCTCGCCGGCGTCACCGCGTTCACCCTGCTCGCCACCGCCGCGCCCGCCACCGCGGGCCGCCCGCCCGCCACCGTCCACGACGAGCAGATCACCTTCCAGGACTGGTCCGGCCCCGCCGACTGGCACCGGGGAAGCCGGGACGGCACCCGCGTCGTGCCCGGTGCCCGAGCGGGCGTCACCCTGGCCCGTCCGGCCGGCACCATCGAGTACGCCGACCCGCACACCGGCACCACCCGCACCTGGGAGTACGGCACCTGGACGTCGCCGGTGACCCGGATCGGGTTCGACGCCACCGAGTTGATCGCCTCGTGGAACGCGGAAACCCCCGCCGGCACCTGGATCCAGGTGGAGATGCAGGGCAGCTACACCAGTGGCGACCAGACCCCGTGGTACGTCCTGGGTCGCTGGGCCTCCGGCGACACCGACATCAAGCGGACCAGCGTCAACAAGCAGGGCGACCCCTGGTCGACGATCTGGACCGACACCTTCAGCATCGACGACGCCGACGCCGGGGTGCTGCTGCGGTCGTACCAGCTGAAGCTGACCCTCTACCGGGCACCCGGGCAGGCCGCCGCGCCGGTGGTCCGGATGCTCGGCGCGATGAGTTCCACCGTGCCGGACCGCTTCACCGTGCCGCCCAGCGCCGGGCACATCGCCTGGGGCGTCGAACTCCCGGTGCCGCGCTACTCGCAGAACGTGCACGCCGGGCACTACCCCGAGTACGACGGCGGCGGCGAGGCCTGGTGCTCACCCACCTCCACGGAGATGGTCGTCGAGTACTGGGGGCGCAAGCCGTCGGAGGCCGACACCTCCTGGGTGGACCCGACCTACCCCGACCCGACGGTCAACCACGCCGCCCGGATGACCTACGACTACGCGTACGACGGCGCCGGCAACTGGCCGTTCAACACCGCGTACGCGGCCAGCTTCCCCGGCCTGGAGGGACGGGTGACCCGGCTGCACTCGCTGGACGAGTTGGAGCGGTTCATCGCCGCCGGGATCCCCGTGGTGACCAGCCAGTCCTTCCTGGCCAGCGAACTGGACGGGGCGAACTACGGCACGTCCGGGCACCTGTTCGTGGTGGTCGGCTTCACCGCCGACGGTGACGTGATCGTCAACGACCCCGCCTCGTCCAGCAACGACGTGGTCCGCAACGTCTACAAGCGTGCGCAGTTCGAGCAGATCTGGCTGCGGACCAAGCGCACCAACGCCAGCGGCGGCACCTCCGGCGGCTCCGGCGGCATCGCGTACCTGATCAAGCCGACGTCCAAGCCCTGGCCCAAGGTCCAAGGCTCCACCAACTGGTGAGCCCGGCGCCTGAACGCTGTTGATCAAGAGGTTTGCGTCACCGGAAGCCCTCCTGGTGACGCAAACCTCTTGATCACCGCTGCGGGTCGGGGCCTTCCGTGGTGGGGTCCTGGTCTTCGCCGGCCAGGGCCGAGCGGAGGCGTTCCTTCTCGGTGCGGCGGCGGTTGGCCGCGTCGGCCATCTCCCCGGCCATCTCGTCCCGCCAACCGCGCAGCAGAAAAAAGGAGAGCGCGGCGGAGAACACCAGCGCCAGCATCAGCTTCAGGAACACGTTCATGTCGATCAGCCAGAGGGCCGCCAGCACGGCGACGAACAGCCCGATCCGACCCAGCGTGTACTTGACCGCCGCGCTCACCCGCACCACTCCGTTCTCTGCGTCAGCCGCCGTACGGCGGAAGGGTCGACCCGGCCGCGATCAGCCGGTCCGACGGGCCAGCCAGCGGACGCCCGGAAACCAGACCGTCGCGTACGCCACGGTGAACGCCGCAGCCGCCAACGACCCGGACAGCAGCGGCGGCAACCCGGCGCCCAGCCCGGCGACCACCAGCCCGACGAACACCCCGACAGCCGCGGCGACCAGCGCCGCCACCACCCGGGCCGCGCCGAACTCCCAGGCCCGGAAGTCGTCCCAGAACAGCCAGGCCGGAAGGATCACCGCGAGCCAACCGTTGGTGTGCCCGAAGTCGCCGGCGCCGATCGACGCGAACGCCCAGTCGAACAACACCAGCGCCAGCACGCCGATGACGACGCCGGCCAGGCACACCCCGAGCAGGTCACCCAGGGTACGGACGCGCCCCTCGGCGTCCCGCCGGGGAAAGCCGCCCTGCTGCTCGGATCCGCTCTGCTCGGTCATCGACTGCGAGGGTACGTGGTGGCTCAGGCCCAGACCTGCTGCGGCTCGGCGCGGCGCTGCGCCAGCGACGGGGCCTTGTCGTACTCCCGGACCACGTTGTAGCGGGTGTCCCGCTCGACGGGCTGGAAGCCGGCGTCCCAGATCAGGTGCAGCAGGTCGTCGCGGTGCATGGTGTTCGGGGTGCCGTACGAGTCGGCGTCGTGGGTGATCTTGTATTCGACGACGGAGCCGTCCAGGTCGTCCACGCCGAAGTTCAGCGAGAGCTGGGCCACCGACAGCCCGTGCATCACCCAGAAGTTCTTCACGTGCGGCACGTTGTCGAACAGCAGCCGGGAGACCGCGAAGGTCTTCAGCGACTCGGCCGGCGAGGCCATCGTGGTACGCGCCTGGATCCGGTTGCGGATCTTGCCGTCCGCCGAGTCCACGAAGTCGTGCTGGTAGCGCAGCGGGATGAAGACCGCGAAACCACCGGTCTCGTCCTGCAGCTCACGCAACCGCAGCACATGGTCGACGCGGTGCCGGGGCTCCTCGATGTGGCCGTACAGCATGGTCGCCGGGGTCTTCATGCCCTTGCGGTGCGCGAGGGCGTGGATCCGCGACCAGTCCTCCCAGTGGCAGGCGTGGTCGACGATGTGCTGCCGGACCTCCCAGTCGAAGATCTCCGCGCCACCGCCGGTCAGCGACTCCAGGCCGGCGTCCATCAGCTCGTCGAGGATCTCGTCGGCGCTCAGCCCACTGATCTTCTCGAACCACTGCACCTCGGTCGCCGTGAAGCACTTGAGCTTGACGTTTGGCAGTGCCGCCTTCAGCTCGCGCAGCACCTTCGGGTAATACCGCCAGGGCAGCGTCGGGTGCAGGCCGTTGACGATGTGCAGCTCGGTGAGCTGCTCACCCTCCATCTCCTTCGCCTTGCGGACCGCCTCGTCGATGCGCATCGTGTACGCGTCCTTCTCGCCCGGCTTGCGCTGGAACGAGCAGTACGCACAGGACGCCGAGCAGACGTTGGTCAGGTTGAGGTGCCGGTTGACGTTGAACATCACCCGGTCGCCGTTCAGCTCGGTGCGCTTGTGGTGCGCCAGGCGCCCCAACCAGGTCAGGTCGTCGCTCTCGTAGAGGGCGACCCCGTCCTCCCGGGTCAGCCGCTCACCGGCGTACACCTTCGCTTCGAGCTCACGCTTGAGTCCGGCGTCCATGGCACGTCCCTTCCACCTGCGGTCGGATCGAGCGTACGTCGGGACGCCGGACGGGCCTGCGGCACGGTCGGCAGCAGCGACCCACTTCACCAGACTCTCAGCCTCCCGTAACCCGGCCACGCATCGACATGAGTGGCGAGGTGCGGTAGTAACAAGGTGGGGCGGAACACACACACTGGTACCGTCCCGACGGCCGCGCCCACCGAGCGCGGCGACGAGCAGGTGGACGGGGAGCGGAATGATCTACAGCGGGCGCGGGCGACGGCAGCGACGACGGAGCCCGGTGATCTCGCCGGTGCTACGTCCGAAGCTCTGGGCCGCCCTGCTCGGCGCGATCGCCGCGGCCGTGCTGGCCACCCCCGCGTACGCCGAGCCCGGCGTGCCGACCACCGTGCCGGACTCCGGCGCGCGCCCGGCGGTGACCGGCTCATTCCAACTGCCCGGCGGCGTACCGGTCGCCGGGGTCCCGGCCCCGCCGCTCGCCAACATCGGCACCGGCCCGCTGGCCGCCCAGATCTCCGCCGGCGAGATCCAGGTCGGCGCGCTCGGCGAGGCGTTGCTGCTGAGTCAGCAGAAACGCACCGGCGCGCAGGCCCAGCTCGACGCCGCCGGTAAGGCGCTGGAGAGCGCGCAGGACGCCCTCCTGCGGGCCCAGCAGGCGGCGGACGCGGCCGCCGCGGACGCGGTGAAGGCCGCCGCCGCACTGCCGCCCGGTGACCTCGCACGCGACATCCGGGGACTGAGCCGGCTCCAGCAGATCACCCGTGGCGAGAAGGTGGAGGGTGGCACCACCGGCGTGGCCGGGGAGCTGTCCCGCGCCCGCGCCGCCGAGCAGACCGCCTACCAGGCGCACTCGGCGGCCAAGGCCCAGGTCGACGCCGCCCAGGCCGAGTTCACCGCCGGCGAGACGGCATTGCGCACCGCCGAGGCCAGCCTGCTCAAGCTGCGCCGGGACAACGCCGCGCAGCTGATCGCGATCGAGCGCCAGCAGGAGGCCACCGAGCAGCAGCTCGGCGCGGGCTACGTCGCCGGCCAGAGCAGCAGCGGCATGGCGGCACACCCCCGGGCGCTGGCCGCCGTCCGGTACGCGCTCGCCCAGCTCGGCGACCCGTACAAGTGGTCGGAAGAGGGTCCGGACCAGTTCGACTGCTCCGGCCTGATGTGGGCGGCGTACCGGTCCCCCGGGGCCGACTACTTCGACCTGCCCCGGGTCGCGCGCGACCAGTACAGGGCCACCCGCGAACGGACCGTGCCGCAGAGCGGCCTGCTCGCGGGCGACCTGCTCTTCTTCGCGTCCGGCAGCTCCTGGGAGACGATCCACCACGTCGGCATGTACATCGGCAACGGCAAGATGGTGCAGGCGCCCACCACCGGCGACGTCGTGAAGATCTCGGTGGTCAGCTGGTCCCGGCTCTACGCCGCCACCCGGGTGATCGGCGCGGTGCCGGCACCGCCCGCCCCGCCCACGACCGGTCCGAAGCCGCCGACGTCCACGCCGAAGCCGACGCCGAGCACGACGCCGACCACCAAGCCGACGCCGACGCCGACCGGATCGGCCACGCCGACCCCCACGCCCACCGCCAGCGCGACGCCCACACCGACCAAGTCGGCCGATCCGACCCCCTCGTCGACCGCCAGCGAGACACCGACGACCCCGCCGTCGGCGCCGACCACCGCACCGGCCACCACGACCCCGCCCGGCACACCGGAGGCCAGCCGCAGCGGTTCGGCCAGTGACAGCCCGTCGGGCAGCCCGAGCACCGGGAGCTGAGGCGCCACAACCCACTCCGGCTGTCCGCTCGCGACGATCTGTGGCACCGTGACATCCAGGCACATCCGGTCCGACGTCACGGGTCCGGGTGCGATCGTGGCACGGAGGGCGGAGATGGCCGAGCAGAAGGATCCGGCGGAGACTGTCGACCCCGTCGTCGATCGGGCTGACCCGCCGGAGACAGGCGTCGACGAATCGGCGTCCAGCGTCGACGAATCGGCGTCCAGCGTCGACGAATCGGCGTCCAGCGTCGACGAGAGCGCGGACGAGGCTCCGGCCGCCGACGCCGGGCAGTCGACTCCCGCGGACACCCGCCCCGAATCGCCGGCACCGGTGCGGGCACGGGCCACCGTCGCCACCGCCGGCGCCCTGCCCGGCGATCTTCCGGCCACCTCGCCGGCCACCGCCACGACCTACCGGGCGACCGGGTCCGCCAGCCCGGCCGGCGTACCGCTACCGGGTCAGCGGGAGGGCTCGTCCGCCCGGGCCAGCGCCACCGTGCCGGGCAGCAGTCGGGTCACGGCCGGTGCCATAGTCACCCCGGCCTCCCGGGCGAGCACGCCCGCCGTCTACCGGTCCGGCCCGGTGAACCCCGAGCCGCCCGAGCCGGCACAGCCCCCGGAGCCGGCCCAGCCGCCCACGCCGCCGACCCCGGAACCGGAGCCGGCCCCCACGCCGCCCGGCCCGGGGCCGACCGAGCCGTCGCCACCCGAGCCCGTGCCCGCGCCCAGCCCGGGGCCGTACCCGCCCGGGCCGGTACCGACGCCGGGGCCTCGCCCCACGCCACCGCCCAGCCCGGTCCCGCCCGTTCCGGGCCCGCCCGTGCCGCCGCCCGCGCCGGTGCCACCCATGCCGAGTCCGCCGTCGCCGCCGGTCCCCGGGCCGCCGGCTCCGCCGCCCGGCCCGCCGGTGCCCGGCCCACCGGCGCCGCCCGGCCCGATGCCCGCGCCTCCGTTCCCCCCTCCGCCGGCGATGCCCCACCTGCCCGGGGTACGGGCGACCGCGTCGGTCTCCGCCCCGCCGGCGGACCGGGCGCCCGGCGCTGTGCCGGGGCTGCCGACCTCCGGCGGCGGCTGGGCGGGGGCGCCCGTCTCCGCTCCGCCGGTGGTGCCCGCACCCGCACTGCCCGTGTGGCCGCCGTCCACCACCGGCGCTGCCCCGTCCACGGCCAACGACGCCCGACCGACCACGCCCACCACCGCCAGCCCGGCGGGACGGTCCACGGCCGGTGTCACCGGCGGGCGGCCGGCTACCGGCCCCGACCTGGCCGGCACCGTCTACGGCAGCGGGGAGGGGCCGGGCTTCGCCACGATCGCCCTGCCCGCCAACGCGGTGGAGACTTCGGGCTCCCTGACCGGGCACATCCTGGCCCAGGGCTGGGCGGACACGCCGGCCGACCGGCCCCGCACCACCCGGGTTCTGCTCGTCCTCGCCGCCGCGCTGGGGCTGTTGGTCGCGGTCGGCGTCCTGGTCGTCCTGCTGGCCAACAACGCCCTGGACGGCCTGATGGGCGACGTGCTCAACAGCTGAGCCGCGAGGGGACGATGGTGAGTCCGCCCACTACCGCCGGGCAAGCGGCTGGCGACTTCGCCGAACCGCCGTACACTTGTCGAGATCACTGACCCGGCGCGCGTGGTGCGCGCCCATGGGCGATCTTGCGGGCGATCCGGCGACAACAGCCGCGGCAGGCCATCGCGAAGATGCGCCCCGCTCGAAAGGCATTTGTTGACCACCTCTGCTGACTCCAGCATCGTTCCGTCCGTTTACGACACCACTGTCGAGACCTCCGACGCCATTCCGGCGCAGGCCGACGCCGCGCCGGCGGAGATCGACTTCGCCGCGCTCGGTCTGCCCGAGCCCCTGGTGCGCGCGTTGGCGCGGCAGGGCATCACCACCCCCTTCGAGATCCAGCGGGCCACCGTGCCCGACGCGCTCGCCGGCCGCGACGTGCTGGGCCGCGGGCAGACCGGGTCGGGTAAGACCCTCGCCTTCGGCCTGCCGCTGCTGGCCCGGGTCGCCGCCGGTAAGCCGGCCCGACCGATGCGGCCGCGCGCCCTGGTCCTGGTCCCGACCCGCGAGTTGGCCATGCAGGTCAACGACGCGCTGCTGCCGCTGGGCAAGTCGCTCAACGTGTTCCTGAAGACCGCCGTCGGCGGTGTTCCGTACGACCGTCAGATCGACGCGCTGCGCCGCGGCGTGGAGATCATCGTGGCGACGCCGGGCCGGCTCGGCGACCTCATCGAGCGGGGCATCTGCCAGCTCGACGACGTCGAGGTGACGGTGCTCGACGAGGCCGACCAGATGGCCGACATGGGCTTCCTGCCCGAAGTGACCGAGCTGCTGGCGAAGACGCCCGCGAACGGTCAGCGGCTGCTCTTCTCGGCCACCCTGGACGGTGACGTCGACGCGCTGGTCAAGCGGTTCATGAACGACCCGGTGACCCACTCCACCGCGCCGTCCACCGCCTCGGTGTCCACCATGGATCACCACATGCTGTTGATCCCGCCGCACGAGAAGTTCCCGGTGGCCGCCTCGATCGCCGCCCGGGACGGCCGGACCATGGTCTTCGCCCGCACCCAGCTGGGTGTGGACCGGCTGGTCGAGCAGCTCGCGGCGGTCGGCGTACGGGCCGGTGGCCTGCACGGCGGCAAGACCCAGCGGATGCGTACCAAGACCCTGGCCGAGTTCCGTGAGGGCCGGATGAACGTCCTGGTCGCCACGGACGTCGCCGCCCGGGGCATCCACGTCGACGGCGTCACCCTGGTGCTGCACGTCGACCCGCCGAAGGACCCCAAGGACTACCTGCACCGCGCCGGGCGCACCGCCCGGGCGGGCGAGTCGGGCGCGGTGGCCACGCTGGTGCTGCCCAAGCAGCGGCGGACCACCCTGGCGATGATGGAGAAGGCGGGCGTCGCGCCCGCCGAGACCCGGGTACGGCTCGGCGACCCCGCGTTGGCCGAGCTGATCGGCGCCCGCGAGCCGAGCGGCGTTCCGGTTCGGGTCGAGGCGGAGCCGCGCGGGTACGGCGACCGCTCCGGCGGCTCGCGTCGTTTCGACGACCGGTCCGGCGGCCCGCGCCGCTTCGGTGACCGGGACCGGCCGCAGGGCGAGCGCCGCTTCGGCGACCGGCCGCAGTTCGGTGACCGGGACGGCCGACCGACCGGCGAGCGCCGCTACGGCGACCGCCCGACCGGTGAGCGGCGCTTCGGTGACCGTCCGCAGGGCGAGCGGCGCTTCGGCGACCGCCCGACCGGGGACCGGCAGTATGGTGACCGGCCCAGCGGCGAGCGGCGCTTCGGCGACCGACCGCAGGGCGAACGCCGCTACGGCGACCGGCCGCAGTTCGGCGACCGGGACGGCCGACCGACCGGCGAGCGCCGCTACGGCGACCGCCCGACCGGGGACCGGACCTACGGTGACCGTCCGCAGGGCGAGCGGCGTTACGGCGACCGGCCGACCGGCGAGCGGCGCTTCGGCGACCGGCCGCAGGGTGAGCGGCGGCAGGGCGACCGGCCCGCCGACGAACGACGGTTCACCGACCGGCCGGCGGGTGAGCGGCGCTTCGGCGACCGGGACACCCGGGGTGGCTTCCGCTCCGAGGGCCGTGGCCGGGACGACCGGCCGCGCGACGACCGGCCGCGCGACGACCGGCGTGGTTTCGGCGGGCGTCCGCCGGCGCGTACCCACTGATCCTCTGATCGACCCCGAACGCCGTCGCGGAGCCCACGCTCCGCGGCGGCGTTCGCGCATGGCCCTGCCGAGGTCGACCCGGTCGCGTAACGTCCGCCTCATGCCGACCATGCCGAAGTCACTCTTCTGGTCCCGGACGGACACCGCGGGCAGCGAGCAGGCTCTGCTCGACGACGGCAACGGGTTGGCGGCCCGGGGCACGCTGCTCGCCGTCGACCCGATCCCGTGGACGGCCCGCTACCAGCTGACCACCGCACCGGACTGGAGCACCACGCGGGTGGAGGTCGAGGCCGAGGGGTCGGGCTGGCTGCGCCGGGTGACGCTGGAACGGGCCACGGGCCGGTGGCGGGTGACCACCGCCGAGCAGGGCGATCTGGACGCGGCTCTCATCGCGGCCGGCCACCCTCGGGCCGGCCTGCCGGGCACCGACGACCCGGACCGGCTGGCCGACGCCCTCGACGTGGACCTGAGCGGGTCGCCGCTGTTCAACGCCCTGCCGTTCCACCGGCTCGGGATGGCCGCCCAGGCCGCCGACATGCCCCGCCGGATCACCGTCGCGTGGGTGCTGCTGCCCGGCCTGGAGGTGGTGGCGGCCGAGCAGATCTACACCGGGCTCGGGCCGGGCCGGGTGCGGTTCGCCAGCGGCACCTTCACCGCCGACATCGACGTGGACGCCGACGGGTACGTGGTGCGCTACCCGGGGCTGGCCGAGCGGATCGACCCGCGCTGAGGGCGCCCGCGGGGGTTCAGGTGGGCCACTCGCCGCTGGCCAGGAACCGCTCGACGGTGGCCAGGTGGGGTGCCAGGTCGAGGCCCTGTGCGGCCAGCCAGTCGTCGGCGTAGTAGGTGTCGGCGTACCGGTCGCCGGGGTCACAGATCAGGGTGACCACCGAGCCGGTCCGGCCCTCGGCGAGCATCCCGGCGATCAGGCCGAACGCGCCCCACAGGTTGGTGCCGGTGGAGCCGCCGACCCGACGGCCGAGCACCGCCGAGCCGGCCCGCATGGCGGCGAGCGACGCCGCGTCCGGCACCTGGACCATCCGGTCCACCACCGAGGGCAGGAACGACGCCTCCACGGTGGGACGGCCGATGCCCTCGATCCGGGAGCCCTTGCCGGTGCGGATCGACCAGTCGGCGGCGAGCCACGCCGGGTAGAACGCCGAGTTCTCCGGGTCCACCACGCAGAGTTTGGTGGGCAGCCGGCGGTAGCGGGCGTACCGGCCGATGGTCGCGCTGGTGCCGCCGGTGCCGGCGCCGACCACGATCCAGGCCGGGATGGGGTGCCGTTCCAGCTCCAACTGCGCGTAGATCGACTCGGCGATGTTGTTGTTGCCCCGCCAGTCGGTGGCCCGTTCGGCGTAGGTGAACTGGTCCATGAAGTGCCCGCCGGAGTCCTCGGCCAGCCAGCGGGCCTCGACGACAACGGTCGCCGGGTCGTCGACGAGGTGGCACCGGCCGCCCTGGAACTCGATCTGCGAGATCTTCTCCGGGGAGGTGGAGGCGGGCATGACGGCGATGAACGGCAGACCGAGCATCCGGGCGAAGTACGCCTCGGAGACGGCGGTGGAACCCGACGACGCCTCGACGATCGTGGTCCTCGGCCCGATCCAGCCGTTGCAGAGCCCGTAGAGGAACAGTGAACGGGCCAGCCGGTGCTTCAGCGAGCCGGTCGGGTGGGACGACTCGTCCTTGAGGTAGAGGTCGATCCCCCATGCCCGGGGCAGCGGGAACGGCAGCAGGTGGGTGTCGGCCGACCGGTTCGCGTCCGCCTCGACGGCGGCGATCGCGTCGGTCACCCAGGTCCGGCTGGCCTCGTCGCACCGGTCGAGATGAGTCACGCCGGAAACCTAGCAAGCAGGTCGGGGGTGGTCAGCTGCGGTCCGGTGGGGTGCTCCGGCGCAGTTGGCGGCGTTGCCCGGCCCGGCCGGCGGCCCGGACGAGCGGGGTGAGTGCGACGGCGAGTCGGGGCAGCGCGTCCAGCAGCCGGACCTGCGCCCCCCGCCAGCGGGGCAGGCTGACCACCGGGCGGGGCCGGCGGGCCAGCCGGACCGCGCGGGCGGCGACGCGCTGCGGGGTGAGCATCGAGCCGGTGAACGACGCCAGCGCCCCCCGGGTCGTCCAGCCGGTCGTGCAGCATCGGGGTCCAGATGCCGTCCGGGCAGAGGCAGGAGACGTGCACCCGCCGGTACCCGGCCATCCGCAGGTCGGACAGGGTGCCGAGGCTGAACGCCAGCAGGGCGTGCTTGCTGGCCGCGTACACCGTCTCACCGGGCGCGGCGATCAGCCCGGCCAGTGACACGACGTTGAGCACGTGGCCGTGGCCCTGCTCGCGCATCAGCGCGAGCGCGGCCAGGGTGCCGTTCATCGCGCCGAACGTGTTGACGTCGAGCACCCTGCGGCGGGTCCGCCCGTCGTGGTCCCAGGCGGGGCCGGTGACCAGGATGCCGGCGTTGTTGACCCACAGGTCGAGGCCACCCCGGCTCGCCGCCGTCGCCGCGACCTCGGCGCAGGCGACCTCGTCCCGCACGTCCAGCGCGGCGGACCAACCGCCCAACGGCGCCGCGGCGGCGGCCACCGCCACCGGGTCGAGGTCGGTGAGCAGCACCGACCAGCCGTCGGTGTGCAGCGCGGTGGCGATGGCGCGGCCCAGGCCGCCGGCGGCGCCGGTCACCACGGCCGTGCCACGTCGCGGCGGGGTCATCGGCGCACGCTACCGCCGGGTCGACGGGCGGCACCAGGGGTACGCGGCGCGGCGGTCAGGAAGCCGGCGGGCCGACCGACTGGGGGCGGTTCTCCCACTTGGTGCTGAGCGCGATGGCGGTGCGGGTGGAGGCCACCCCGGGTGTCCGGTTGAGCCGCACGATCAGCTGCTCCAGCTCGACGATCGTGCCGACCCGGGCCTTGAGCAGGAACGACTCCACGCCGGCCATGAAGTAGCAGGATTCGATCTCGGGCAGCACCCGCAGCGATTCGAGCATGTCGTCGGAGTCCGCCCCGGAGTCCTCGACGATGCCGATCAACGCGGTGACGCCCAGCCCGATCGCCTCCGGCTCCACCTCCGCGCGGTAGCCACGGACCACGCCGCTGCTCTCCAGCTTGCCGACCCGCTCGTGGACCGCGGGGGCGGAGAGACCAACCTGCCGGGCCAGTTCGGCGTACGAGAGGCGGGCGTTGCCGCGCAGCAGGTCGACGAGGCTCAGGTCGATGGCGTCCACGGAGAGTGACCTTAACCGGTTGGGCGTAACGCGATCCCTTCGGTATCCGTTGCACACAGCAGTGAGTAACTGTTCACAAACTGACGGTCCAGGTAGGGGTTGCGCCAGTACCATTTACTAACTTCCCACTCAGTGCGTTTTTCGCGTTTGGCGGACAGGCCAGGTCCCTGGTGCTGTAATTGCCATACGTCCCTCATGACGGCTCTGGGCTCGCACCAGCCGGGGGCAGTGTGTTCAGCCAGGGGCTTCGTCGACGCGAGGAGGGGGCTGTGGACACTGGAGATCGCCTGCTGACACCGGGTGAGGTCGCCGCGCTGTTTCGGGTGGACCCGAAGACTGTGACGAGATGGGCGGCGGCCGGCCGGATAGGAAGCATCCGGACTCCAGGCGGGCATCGCCGGTTTCGGGAATCCGAGGTGCGAGCCCTGCTTGAGGGGGAGGGCATGCTGGACGAGGTGGACGAGGTCGGAAAGCAACGCAATGTGGGACCGGCCGCCTCCACCGGGCCGGGTCCGGCCAACGCCGGCATGTACTGAACTGGTGCGGACAACGTCAGGCGGACCGGACACCAGTCCGGTCCGCGTCCCGCTGGGCCGATCCGGCGGGCAGCCCGGCCGAGCGGGCTGAGCCGACGGCTCAGCTGCGGGCCGCGCCGAGCTGGCCGGACCACCGTCGGAACAGGGTGTGCGGGACGCCGAGCGCGTCCAGCACCTTGCCGGCGACGAAGTCGACCAACTGCTGGGCGCTGGCCGCCGCGCCGGCTCCGTAGAAGCCGGGGCTGGCGGGCAGCACGATCGCACCCGCGTCGTGCAGGCCGATCAGGTGCTCCAGGTGGCTGCGGGTCACCGGGGTCTCCCGGGGAACCATGACCACCGGGCGGCGTTCCTTGAGGTTGACCTCGGCGGCACGCTGCAACAGATCCTTGGAGAGCCCGATCGCGATGCCCGCGCACGCGGCCGTGCTCGCCGGCACCACGGCCATTCCGCGTACCCGGTAGGAGCCGCTGCTCGGCCCGGCCGCCAGGTCGCCGGCCGGCCAGTGCCGCACGTCCGCGCCCGTCAGGTCCCGACCGAGCCAGGCGGCGAGGTCCTCGGCCCAGTGGGCGTCACGGAACGGCCGACCCGTCTCGTCGAGCACGGTGAGCCGCGCCGCCCGGGACACGATGAGGTCCACCGACTCGCCGGCGTCGAGCAGTCCGCCGATGACGGCCGCCGCGTACGGCGTGCCGGAGGCCCCGGAGACACCGACCACCCATGGTTCCCGCATGCCTCCAGCCTGCCTGGTCGTGCCGGCGCGCTGGTGGGCACCCCCGGGCCGGCCGGTCCGACATGTCCGGCGGGCGTGTGGGCGTCCCGTCGACCTGACATGCTGCCGGTGGCGATTCGCACCGGGAGCAGTTCGTACAGGAGGCATCGGTGACGACCGGCGAAGTCCTCTGGACGTTGCGCGCCGAGTGCCCTGTTCCGGCCCGGCTGTCGCCGTACGCCGACCAGGTCCAGGAGTGGCTGCTCGACCTGCTGCCCGGGTTGGGTCTGGCACTGGACGACGCCGCGCTGCACCGGCTGGCGCGGGGGGCCTTCGCCCGGTACGCCGGACGGCTCTACCCGGATGCGACCGAGGCCGACCTGCGGACGCTCACCGCACTGTTCACCTGGTTCTTCCTGGTCGACGACGCCTGCGACGGGCCGGGCCGGCTCGCGCCGGAGCAGATCCGGGCGTTGCGCAACGGCACGTTGGCGCTGCTGCACGACGGTCCCCGGCTGCGGCAGGCCGGTCTGAGCGGTCCGCTGCGGCGGCTGCTGGTGCTGGCCTGGCGGGAGCCACGCCGCCGGATGCCGGCCCGCTGGCGGCTGCGCTTCGCCGACGCGGTGGCGCGGCATCTCGACGGCACCTGGCAGGAGGCGGTCAACAAGGAGGTCGGCCGCCGCCCGGGGGTTACCGAGTACGTCGAGCTGCGTCGGGCGACCTCGGCGGCGGAGGTGTCGTACCCGCTTGTGGAGTTCGTGACCGGACGGCCACTGCCCGACCCGGTCTACCACCATCCGCTGCTGCGCGAGATCGCCCGCACCGGCAACGACCTGCTCTCCTGGTACAACGACCTGGCCTCACTGGATCGGGACCGGGTCACCGCCGGCGGGCACAACCTGGTCCTCGCCATGCAGGGCGAGTGGGGTGTGCCCACGGCGGCGGCGGTCGACCGGGCGGCCGAACGCTGGCGGGAGTCGATGCACCACTTCGTCGCGCTGCGGGACGCGGTGCCGTCGTTCGGCCCGGCGTTGGACGAGGCGGTCACCGACCATCTCGACGGGGTGGCGTACGCGGTCCGCGGCACCATCGACTGGACGTTGGAGAGCGCCCGCTACCCGACCAGCGCGGGGCAGCCGGTCTCAGGGGCGTAGGTCGAGGCGGATCACCAGGTCCAGCAGGGCGAACACGAACAGCACGATGCCGACGAAGCCGTTGGCGGTGAAGAACGCCCGGTTGACCTTGCTCAGGTCGGTCGGCGTGACCACCAGGTGCTGGTAGGCGAACGCGACGGCGGTCAGCGCCAGCCCGATCCACCAGAGCCAGCCGAAGCCGACCAGCGCGCCGAACCAGATGAACAGCGCGAACGTCACCACGTGCGCGACGGTGGAGGCGTGCAGCGCGAAGCGCCGGCCGTAGCGGGCGGGCACGCTGTGCACGCCGATCTCCCGGTCGATCTCGGAGTCCTGGCAGGCGTAGATCAGGTCGAAGCCGCCGATCCACAGGCCGACCGCCGCGCCGAGCAGCCAGGCCGGCCAGGAGCCGTCCAGGGTGCCGGTGACGGCCAGCCAGGCGCCGACCGGGCCGACCGCCTGGGCGATCGCGAGGATGGCGTGCGGCCAGTTGGTGAACCGCTTGCCGTACGGGTAGACCACCAGCGGCACCACGGCGAGCGGCGCCAGCACCAGGCAGAGCGGGTTGAGCAGGGCGGCGGCGACGAGGAACACGACAAGCGCGACGGCCGCGCCGGTCCAGGCCGTCCGCACGCTCACCGCCCCGGTGACCAGTTCCCGGCCGGCGGTACGCGGGTTCCGCGCGTCGATCCGCCGGTCGAGGATCCGGTTGGCGGCCATCGCGAACGTCCGCGCACCGACCATAGCCACGGTGATCAGCAGCAGGTCGAGCCACCGTACGTGCCCGCCGGAGACCCGCATGGCGGTCAGCGCCGACAGGTACGCGAACGGCAACGCGAAGACGGAGTGCTCGATGGTGACGAGGTCCAGGAAGGCCCGCACCCTCCCCTGCGATCGTGCAGTTTCGGTCGCGCCAGAAGGGGAGGAAGGGGACGAATCAGCAACCGGAGGTGCAAGATCGCGAGGGTTGTCGGTGGTGGCCATCAGATTCCGTACTCCTTCCAGCGCTTGTCGACGAGGGCAGCCACTTCCGGACTCATGGTCATCTCCTCGGGCCAGCCGCGGGTGTAGCCCTCGGTGGGCAGTTTGCGGGTCGCGTCGACGCCCACCTTGCCGCCCCAGAACTGCTGGTACGACGAGTGGTCGAGGTGGTCCACCGGCCCCTCGGTGAGCAGCAGGTCGCGGGCGTAGTCGACGTTGCCGAAGGCGCGGAAGGCGACCTCGTTGTAGTCGTGCACGTCGCAGTCCTCGTCGACGATCACGATCAGCTTGGTCAGCGACATGAGGTGCGCGCCCCAGATCGCGTTCATCACCTTCTGCGCGTGCTTCGGGTAGCGCTTGCGGATCGACACGATCGCGCAGTTGTGGAAGACGCCGGCGGCCGGCAGGTCGTAGTCGACGATGTCCGGGACCAGCAGCTTGAGCAGCGGCTGGAAGATCCGCTCGGTGGCCTTGCCGAGGCCGTGGTCCTCCTGCGGCGGCTTCGAGGTGACGATCGAGTGGTAGACCGGCTTGCGCTGCATGGTCATCGCCTCGATGTGCAGCACCGGGAACGGCTCGACCGGCGTGTAGAAGCCGGTGTGGTCACCGAACGGCCCCTCGGGCAGCCGCTCGCCGGGCTCCAGGTAGCCCTCCAGCACGATCTGCGCGTGCGCCGGCACCTGCAACGGCACGGTGAGGCAGTCGACCATCTCCACCCGTTCGCCGCGCAGGAACCCGGCGAACAGGTACTCGTCGATGTCGCCGGGCAGTGGCGCGCTGGCCGCGTACGAGACGACCGGGTCGCAGCCGATCGCGACCGCGACCGGCAGGCGCTGCCCGAGCCGCTCGGCGACCGCGTGGTGTGCCGTCGAGTCCTTGTGGATCTGCCAGTGCATGCCGAGGGTGTTGCGGCCGTGCTGCTGGAGCCGGTACAGGCCCAGGTTGCGCTTGCCGGTCTCCGGGTGCTTGGTGTGGGTCAGCGCGTAGTTGTGGAAGATCCCGCCGTCGCCGGGCCACACCTGCAACCCCGGCAGCCGGTTCAGGTCGACGTCGTCGCCCCGGTAGACCACCTCCTGGCAGGGCGCGGTCTTGACCTTGCGCGGCGGCACCGACTTGAGCTGCATGACCTTGCCGAGGCCCTCCCGGATGCCGGACCAGCCGACCGGCAGCTCGGGCTTGACCAGCGCGCCGATCCGGGCGCCGATCTCGTCCAGCGACTCCACGCCGAGCGCCATCGCCATCCGCTTCTCGGTGCCGAACAGGTTGATCGCCACCGGCATCTCACCCCGCGTGGGGTGCTCGAAGAGCAGCGCCGGCCCGCCGGCTCGCACCGTCCGGGTGACCACCTCGCTGATCTCCAGGGTGGGGTCGACCGGGACGTCGACCCGCCGCAGCTCCCCCGCACGCTCCAGCGCCGCGAGGAAGTCCTTGAGATCGGTGTACGGGAAGCCACGAGCCGCCATGCCGCCAGTCTCCCGCACCGGGTGCCGCCCGACCCAAGCCGGGTGGTGTGACGCCCGCGATGGCCCGAAGGCCAGCGGCGGGTCAGTGGGTGCGGGCCGATCGACGGCCCACCATCGCAAGATCCACTCAGTTTCGCCGCAAACGTGGTATCCCAGGCCGCAGGACACTCCGACTTCATGAAACCCGAGTGGATCAACGGCCCACTGGGCGCGGGGCGCCGCCACATCACCGACCAGGGGCGGGTCAAGCCCGGCGGACACATCTCACCGTGCCTGGCCGAACGGCGGGACGCCGAAGGAGAGTGGACCCATGTCGGACGCGTATGTCGTCGGCGACCCGGACGGGTTGTCGCCCCTACAGGTCGAGCTTCGCGACGCCATCGCCCGCGAGCTGCACGCCCAACTGGCGTTACGCGGCGAGCGGGTCGAGCTGGCCGACCTGCCGGAGGTGTCGTACCAGATCACGCTGCGCGTGGACGAGACCCTGCGCGGCAACCGCAGCCGTCGACATCCTTCCGTGCGGCCCGGACGCCGTCAATCGCCGGAATAGAGCCGCGACGGGTCGACGAGGACGACATCGGGACGCTGACCGGCCGCCCGCCGAAGCTCGTCGGTGAAGCCCGCCGCGCTCGCGAGCAGCAACCGGGCGTCCCGCACGTCCAGACCGGGACGCGCGGCGAGCAGGTCCCGTGCCCGTCCCAGTCGATCCAACTCGGGCTGCCCCAGCGTGCGACCCCACTTGACCTCGCCGATGGCGAGCAGCGGCCGAGGGCCGTCGCCGAACGGCGGCTCGCCGAACGCCACCAGGTCGAGTTCCAGACTGGTACGGGTGGAGGGATCGGTGAGGACGGCCGCGCTGGCCTCCGCGACGACACCGCCGAATGTCTCCGGCGCGGCGAAGCGCAGGGCCCACTGTCGGACGATCTCCTCGAACGCCGGCCCCAGCACCCCGCTTGAGTACCGGCGGTTGGAACGCCTCCAGACGTCCG
This sequence comes from Micromonospora sp. WMMD710, assembly GCF_029626045.1. Taxonomy (NCBI): domain Bacteria; kingdom Bacillati; phylum Actinomycetota; class Actinomycetes; order Micromonosporales; family Micromonosporaceae; genus Micromonospora; species Micromonospora sp. WMMD710. Next base: position 5,075,030 of record NZ_JARUBD010000001.1, read on the forward strand.
GACCACGCCGCTGCTCCAAAGCCGTCCAGGAGGGACGCATGACCGCCTGGTAGAAGGTGATCAGGGGTTCGGCGATGCGGTAACGGCTACGCCCGCTGCGAAGCGGATCGGGCTCGCGGATGAGGAGACCGGCGTCCTCAAGGACGGTGAGCGGGTGCTGGAGGTCGGTGGCCTTTCGCCCGATGTACCCGGCGATACCCCCTCGGGTGCCGTTGCCTTCGGCGACCGCGGACAGCACGGAGTGGTAAAGCGCGGTGTCCCGCAGGTCGGGATCCTCGGCGAGCAGGTAGCGGGCCTCGCGGAACAACGGGCGGGCCGGATTCAGCACCGCGCGCACGACCCAGTCGTCGAAGTCGTCTGGCCCGTCGGGTACATCGTCCTGGACGTATTCTCGCCGGTAGGCCGGCGTGCCCCCGACGATGGCGAACACGCGGGCAGCGAGTGAAGGATCATCGATCCCCCAGAACGTCGCGGCGGCCCGATAGTCCAGCGGCGGCACAGGCAGTTCCAGCCCAGCCCGTCCGCGCAGCGGGGCCGAACCGGCAAGCAGGCCGCCCATGAACGACAGTGCCGAACCGCACAACAGCAGGCGCGTACGAGATTCGGTGCGCTCGACCCGGCCCGGCGTGAGGGCGTGCTGAATGATCGACGGGAGGTGCCGGCTGGATCGGGCAAGGTAGGGGAACTCGTCGATCACCACGGTGACTGGCCGGCGCTGGCCCAGTGCGAGCAGCGCGTCGACCGCACCCGACCAGTCTTCCAGGCGAAGCGGACCAGGCGCGTCGGTGTACCGGCCGAGAGCCTCTCCGAGTCGACGCAGCGACTCTGCCGGCGTCGCCTCGGTAGCCCCGAAGTAGAAACCGTCGGTGGCACGGGTCAGCTCGTACAACAGCAGAGTCTTGCCCTGCCGGCGACGGCCGCTGACCACGCCCAGCGTCGCACCGGGCCGGTCGTCCGTGGCAAACCGGACCAGCTCCGCCCATTCGACGTCACGGTCAAAGATTTCCGCTGGCTTGGAGAGCTTCACTGCCACATCCCACAGAATGTAGAACTACGATTCTTAGAAGTGTAGTTCTACATTCTGTGAGGATTAGTCCAACCCGCCGTACGAGTGCAGGCCGGTGAAGAAGATGTTCACGCCGAACAGGTTCATCAGCATGGTGAGGAAGCCGAGCACCGCGATCCAGGTGGCCACGTTGCGCTTGACGCTGGGCGTGGCGCGAGCGTGCAGGTAGCCGGCGTACACCACCCAGGAGATGAACGCCCAGGTCTCCTTCGGGTCCCAGCCCCACGGCCGACCCCAGGCCGCCTCGGCCCAGATCGCACCGGCGATCACCGCGAACGTGAAGATCGGGAACGCGAAGGCGTGCAGCGCGAAGGTGAGCCGCTCCAGGCCGAGCGCGCCGGGCAGCCGCTTGGCCAGGGTGTACGGGAAGCTCCGCTTGCCCTGCTCGTACCCGTTGCGCATCAGGAAGCCGACCGCCGGCACCACGCCGAGCAGGAAGATGCCGGACGCGAAGACGATGGTCGAGACGTGGATGACGAACCAGTACGAGTTCAGCGCCGGCACCAGCGGCACGATCGGCACGTACAGCACCAGCTCGGCGGTGGCGACCAGCAGCACCATCACCAGGGTGAGGAACAGCCCGAGCTTGCGCAGCAACGGCCGCTTCCAGAGCACCACCAGCCAGGCGGCGACCCCGATGAACGTCACCGTGAGCACGAACTCGTACATGTTGCCCCACGGCATCCGGTCGGCGGCCAGACCCCGCGTGACCAGCGCCGCGAGGTGCAGCACGGCGGCCAGCGCGGTGGCCCCCACCGCGACCAGGCCGGCGATCCGGGCACGACGTGCCGCGCCGTCGACCGTCGGCGGGACCGGCGCGGGCGGCTCCGGGATGACGCCGCCACCACCGCCAACCCCCGCCCCCACCAGCTCGCGGGCGGGCGACACCACGGCGACCCGGGTACGCGCGTTGCCCAGCGCGTACTCGACGGCGTGACTGATCATCGCGATCAGGTACGTCAGGATAGCGAAGGTCACCAGATTGTCGGAGAGCGCGGACATCACTCGGTCCCTTCTCGCACACCGGCCCGGTCGCTGGAGTCAGCGTCGGTGTCGGCCCGCTCGGCAGCCCCGTCGGCACCGCTCACAGCGGTGACGAGTTGGGCGAACTCGTCGGCGAACCCTGGATAGTCGGTACGCGGCAACCCACCGACCTCCATCAAGCTACTACCGCTTGTCGGAGATTCGTGCGTCGGGTCGGCCGATGTCACCCGGAACCACACCCGGCGGCGCTTGCCGAACAGCGAGCCCATCAGCCCGACCAGCAGGACACCGCAGCTCACCAGCAGCATCGTCGAGCCGGGATCGTGCCGGACGGAGAGCGTGACGTACCGCTCGGTGCCCAGGAACTCGACGGTCGTGCCGTCGTCCAGCGTCCAGGTCTCGCCCTTGCGGAGCAGCTTGGTGCCGACCTCCTTGACCTTGCCGGCGCGCACCTGCCGCTGGTCGAGCTGGTAGACCGAGCCGGGGATGCCGGCGTCCAGGCCGAGGTTGCCCCGGTACGCGACGAGGTTCAGCGTCGGATTGCGCTCGGTCGGGTACTCCGAGCGGACGAACGGGGCCTTCTGCGGCGCGGTCGGCAGGTAGATGCCGGTGAAGGCCACCTGCTGATCCGGTGCGCGCTGACCGGTCGCCGGGTCGACGTTCGCGTCCGGGAAGGCGGCCAGACCCTCGCTGGTCAGGCCCATGTCGCCGGTCGTCAGGAACGGTGTGGTGCTGGTCTGACTGCGACCGAACCGGTCGGTGTAGCGAATCACCGGGGCGTACCCCTGGCCGAGCAGGTAGACGCTCGCGTCGGCGAGACGCAGCGGCGAGTTCACCGAGAAGTCCGCCCTGCGGGTCGGCTCGTCGGGGCCGTCGACGGTCACCGTGGCGTTGAAGAACTCCGGCTGACCGGACGGCAGGAACCGGGCCTGGAAGTCGTCCAGCCGCAGGCAGAAACGGGGCAGCTCGGCGCTGTCCACCCGAGGGCCGAGCTTCGCCTCGGCGTACTGCTGGCGGGTGTTGCAGAACGCGTTGTCCGCGCCCGCCACGAGCAGGCGGTTGCCGCTCCAGCCGTACCAGGAGCCGAGCGCCACGCCGAGCAGCACCGCGATCAGCGAGGTGTGGAACAGCAGGTTGCCGGTCTCCTTGAGGTAGCCCTTCTCGGCGGAGACCTCGTCGCCGCGTACCTCGACGCGCCAGCGCCGCTTGCGCAGCACCTGGGCGATGGCCGCCGTGCCACCGGCCGGAGCGGGCAGCACGGTGTGCTGCGGCAACCGCGCCATCCGCTTCGGCGCGGCCGGCGGCCGGGACCGCAGCGCTCGGACGTGGTCGCGCAGCCGGGGCAGGATGCAGCCGATCAGGGACGTGAACAGCAGCAGGTAGATCGCGGAGAACCAGACCGAGCCGAAGACCTCGAACGCGCCGATCCGGTCCAGCCGGGGTGCCCAGTCCGGGTGGTCGACGAAGTACTGGTTGACCTTCTCCGGGCTGATCCCGCGCTGCGGCAGCACCGAGCCGGGGATGGCGGCGATCGCGAGCAGGAAGAGCAGGATCAGCGCCGTACGCATGCTGGTCAGCTGCCGCCACGAGTTGCGCAGCAGGGCCAGCAGCCGGTTGGGACGGCGCCCGGGCGCCGGTGCAACGGTCTCCGGCCGGTCGTCGACGACCGTCATCAGATGCTCACCTCGCCCACCCCGACGGTGGTCTGCAACCAGATCACGAAGCTCTGCCATCCGCCGGTGATCAGCGCCAGGCCGATCACGATGAGCAGGACGCCGCCGACCCGGGTGACCCAGCGGCTGTTGCGCCGGATGGCGCGGAAGACCCCGAGCAGGCGCTGGAAGCCCAGCCCGAAGACGATGAACGGTATCCCCAGCCCGAGGCAGTACGCCACGGCGAGCACCACGGCACGGTCACTCTGGCCGCTGGTGGCCGCCATGCCCATCACCGCGCCGAGCGTGGGGCCGGTGCAGGGCACCCAGCTGAGTGCGAAGACCGCACCGAAGATCGGTGCGCCGAGCAGCCCCGCCGACGGCAGCCGGGAGATCCGGAACTCGCGTTGCAGCGCCGGGATCATCCCGAGGTAGCCCAGACCGAGCACGATGATCAGGGCGCCGACGACGATCTCCAGCTGCCGCTCGTACTCGAAGAAGACCCGGCCGATGCCGGCGAACAGGATCGCGGTGGCGACGAAGACGACGGTGAAGCCGGCGATGAAGAGCAGCGTCCCGGCCAGCACCCGGCCCTTGACGGCCGCCGTCGCGGCCCGCTCGCGGACGGCGACTCCCCCGCCGCCCTCGGCGGGCGCGGGATCGGCCGCCGGCCGACGGCCCTCCAGGTCGGCGCCGGCCAGACCGGTGACGTACGAGAGGTAGCCGGGCACCAGCGGCAGTACGCACGGGGAGAGGAAGCTGAGCAGGCCGGCGAGCGCCGCGGCGCCGATGGCGAGCAGCAGTGGCCCGCTCAGGGCCAGCTCCCGGAAGGTCTCGCCCATCAGTTCGACGCCGGCTTCTCGGCGGCGACCCGCTCGACGATCGGTCGCAGACCCTCCTGCTTGACCGCCGCGCGGATGACCGCGGCGACCCGACCATCCCGGTCGAGCACCACGGTCGCCGGCACGGTGTTCGGCGGGATGTCCAGGTCGAGGGCGAGCCGGCTGGACGGGTCGAAGAGGCTCGGGTAGGTGACCCGGCCCTCCTCGAACGCCTTGGCCTTGTCCCGCGAATCCTGCACGTTGATGCCGAGGAACGTCACCCCGGTGGCCTTGGTGGCCTGGTAGGTGGCCTCCAGGTCGTCCGCCTCGGCGCGGCACGGCGCACACCAGGAGCCCCAGAAGTTGACCACCACCACCTGGCCGCGGGCCTGGTCGACGTCGTAGCTGCCGCCGGTGAGCAGCTCACCGGCGAGCTTCGGGGGTGCCGAACGCTGGTCCGGCGCACACTCGATGACCCCGTCGGTGGTGGTCGTGCAGGTCTTCTCCTGACCCTTCGACGACGTACAGCCGACCAGCGCCACCGCGGCGACGGTGGCGAGCAGACCGGCGGTCCACCTGCGGGCGTTCATCAGGCCCCCTTGGCCGTCCGGGCTGTCGCGGAGAGGGCGATCAGGTGGGCGGCCGGCTCGCTGTAGCCGATACCCACCACCTTCGCGCCGTCGAAGTGGAAGGAGGTGAGGCTCGCCAGGCCGCACTGCCGCTTGCGCGGGTCGTGCCAGAGCCGCTTGCGCTCGACGTAGCGGCGCAGCGTCCAGATCGGCAGCTGGTGCGACACGAGCACCGCCTCGCGGCCCTCGGCGGCGACCCGGGCGGCGTGCACGGCGGCGAACATCCGCTCGGCGATGACCCGGTACGCCTCACCCCAGGACGGCGTCACCGGGTCGCGCAGCACCCACCAGTTGCGCGGGTCACGGAACGACCCGTCACCCGGGGAGACCTTCTTGCCCTCGAACCAGTTGGCGCTCTCGATCAGCCGCTCGTCGACACCGACCGGCAGCCCGAACTGGGCGGCGATCGGCTCGGCGGTCTGCTGGGCGCGTTCCAGCGGGCTCGCCACCACGTGCACGACCTCCCGCTCGGCGAGGCCCTGCGCGGCGGCCTTGGCCATCTGCACGCCCAGCTCGGACAGGCGGAAACCGGGCAGCCGGCCGTAGAGGATCTGGTTGGGGTTGTACACCTCGCCGTGCCGGAGCACGTGGACCACCGTCTTGCTCACCGCTCGCTACCCCCCGTGACCAGCCGCTGCCGCCGCCGCGTTCGCCGCTGTCGGCAGCGCGGCGGCGATGTGCTCCAGAGCGGCGTCGTCGATCGCCGCCGACACGAACCACGACTCGAACGCGCTCGGCGGCAGGTAGACGCCGGCGGCGAGCATCGCGTGGAAGAACGCCTTGAACGCCGGCACCTGCTGGGTGCGGGCACTGTCGTAGTCCACGACGTCGGCGTCGGTGAAGAAGATCGAGAACATGCTGCCCGCGTACGACAGGCGGTGCGGCACCCCGGCGGTGGCCAGCGCGTCCGACGCCAGCTTGCCCACGACGGCGGCCGTCTCGTCGAGGCGGCGGTACAGCGCGTCGTCGGCGAGCCGCAGCGTGGTCAGGCCGGCAGCGCAGGCGAGCGGGTTACCGGAGAGCGTGCCGGCCTGGTAGACCGGGCCGGCCGGGGCGAGCCGCGCCATGATCTCCGCGCGCCCGCCGAACGCCGCGGCGGGCAGGCCACCACCCATGACCTTGCCGTACGTCCACAGGTCCGCGTCGGAGGCGTCGAGGCCGTGCCATCCGGCGCGGGAGACCCGGAACCCGGTCATCACCTCGTCCACCACGAGCAGTGCGCCGTGCGCGTGCGCGATCCGGGCGAGCTGCTGGTTGAAGCCGTCGCGGGGGGCGACCACTCCCATGTTGCCGGCGGCGGCCTCGGTGATCACCGCGGCGATGTGCGGGCCCTCGGCGGCGAATGCCTCCTCGACGGCCCGGATGTCGTTGTAGGGGAGAACGATCGTCTCGCTGGCCGCCGCGCCGGTCACACCGGGCGAGTCGGGCAGGCCCAGGGTGGCCACGCCGGACCCGGCGGAGGCGAGCAGCGCGTCGACGTGACCGTGGTAGCAACCGGCGAACTTGACGATCTTGGAGCGGCCGGTGAAGCCGCGGGCCAGCCGGATCGCCGACATGGTCGCCTCGGTGCCGGAGTTGACCAGGCGGACCTGCTCCACCGGGGTCCGGTCGACGATCTCGGCGGCCAGCTCCACCTCACCGGGGGTGGGGGTGCCGAAGCTGGTGCCCCGGGCGGCGGCGGCCTGCACGGCGTCCACCACCTCGGGGTGGGCGTGCCCGAGGATCAGCGGACCCCACGAGCAGACCAGGTCGACGTAGCGGCGGCCGTCGGCGTCGAACAGCCACGGACCCTCGCCACGGACCATGAAACGTGGCGTGCCACCGACCGCCTGGAAGGCGCGCACGGGGGAGTTCACCCCGCCCGGCACGATGGCGCGGGCGCGGTCGAACAGGGCCTCGGAGGCCGGCGCGTCGGCCGGGTAACGGCCAGATCCGGCGGAAACGATGTCGGTCACGATGGGGCCATTGTGTCAGCGCCGGACGGCCAACCAGCAGCCACCCCGGGCCGGGGTTACCGGGCTCACCCACCATCGGCGCTCGTCGGAGGCTGCCGACACCGGGGTCGGGAGTGGCTCGCGGCCTCGACAGGCCGGGCCGGCTGGATCGCGCTAGGCTGACCGGGTGGATCGTGCCGAACTGTCCATCACGCTACACCGGACGGGCGACGAAGCAGTGCTGCGCCTGGCCGGTGAGATCGACATGCTCACGGCCGCCCAGCTCTCCACGGTCGTCAACGAGGTGCTGGCCGACCCGCCGCCGCGCATCGTGCTCGACCTCGGTGGCGTCACCTTCTGCGACTCGCAGGGCCTGGGCACGCTGGTCGTCCTCAGCCGCAAGGCCAGCCACGCGCAGAGCCTGCTGATGCTCACCCACGTGGGCGATTTCCTGATCCGTGTCCTGGACATCACCGGCCTGCGCAGCGCCCTGATGATCCGCAACGACCAGCCCACCGGCTGACCCCACCCGGGCTACCGCCCCCTCGCCTGCCTTGATTGATCATGAAGTTGACGGGTCGTCGGGGCAGCGGATCGCCCGCCAACCTCATGATCAACGCGGGTCAGGGGGTGGGAACGTCTCGGGACTGGAAGGTTCTCAGGGCCAGGGTTAGCAGGGCTGCCGCGATCACCGTCAGGGCTGCCAGGGGCGTGGCCGTCCAGTTGTCGCCCAGGACCTGCGGGGTGTGGGTGAACGGGGAGACGTCAAGCGCCCACTGGCTCAGCTCCAGCACCGCGCCGAGCTGACCGAGCAGCAGGCAGCCGGCGAGGACCGCCCAGGCCACCAACGACAACCGGGGCAGCCAGCCCACCAGCAGCGCCGCGAGCCCGGCGAGCACCCAGGCCGCCGGCACCTGCGCCAAACCCACGCCGAGCAGCCGGGGCACCTCGCCGCCGACGTCGCCGACGCTGACGCCGTACGCCAGCCCGGTCGCGAGCCCCGTTACGGCCAGCACCACCACGGGACCGAGCAGCGCGAAGACCAGGTGCGCCGCCAACCAGCGGGTCCGGCTCACCGCCGTGGCGAGCAGCGGTTCGGCCCGCCCGGCGGTCTCCTCGGCCCGCGCGCGCAGCGCGGCCTGGATGCCGTACCCGGCGGCGGCCAGCGCGGTCAGGCTCAACGTGCTCCCGAGGTACGCCTCGGCCAGGGTCGACGAGCCGCCCAGGCGGGCCAGGATCTCGGCAACCTGCTCGTTGCCCTCCACCGCGTCGCCGGCCGCGTCGGCCGCGCCGCCCAGCACCAGGCCGAGCAGCCCGAAGCCGACGGTCCAGCCGAGCAACTGACCCCGGTGCAGCCGCCAGGCCAGTCCGAACGGGCCGGTCAACCCCGCGCCCGCGGAGGCCGGGCCGAGCCGGGGCGGGAACACCCCGGCGCCGAGGTCACGGCGCACCGAGACGGGGTACGCGACGAGCGCGAGCACCGCGCTGAACAGCACCGGAAGCAGCAGCACCCACCAGCGTTCGCCGGCGAAGGCCCGACCCCGGGCCGCCCAGCCCAGCGGTGACAGCCAGCTCAGCCACTCCGCGCTCCCGCCGGTGCCACCGGAACCCCCGGCGTCACCGCCCAGCCGCAGCGCGAACGCCAACCCGAGCACGCCCAGGCCGATCCCGCGCGCCCCGCCGGCACTCTCGGTGAGCTGCGCGGCCAGCCCGCCGACCGTGGCGAACACGATGCCGGTCAGCGCCATCCCGGCGCCGAAGAGCAGCGAGCCGGTGCCGGGCAGGCCCGCGGCGACGAGGCCGCCGGCCGTGAGCAGGCCGAGCAGCACGTTCGCGGCGTACGTGACGAGCAGCGCCGCGGTCAGACCGGCGTACCGGCCCAGCACGGTCGCGCCGAGCAGCTCCCGCCGGCCGGCCTCCTCCTCGGTACGGGTGTGCCGCACCACCATCAGCACGCTGACCAGCGCGGCTATCACCGCGAGCAGGCCGGCCCGCTGGACGGTGAGCGCGCCGATGCTGTCGCCGTACACCGGGCCGAGCAGGGCGACGATCGACGGGTTGCTCGCCGTCCCGGCCAGGTAGGCGGCCCGCTCGGCGGCGGTCGGGTAGAGGCCGGTGTACGCGCTGGCGTAGCTGGCCGGCAGCACCGCGAGCAGCAGGATCCAGATCGGCAGCACGACCCGGTCCCGGCGCAGGATCAACCGCACCAGGTGCCGGGTGCCGGTGAAGGAGGTCATGACCGCACCTGCTCGGCCTGGTAGTGCCGCAGGAACAGCTCCTCCAAGGTCGGAGGCTGACTGACCAGACTCCGTACGCCGATCTCGGTGAGCTGACGCAGCGCGGCGTCCAGCGCGGCGTTCTCCACGTCGAAGCGCACCCGGTGCCCGTCCACCCGCAGGTCGTGTACGCCGGCGAGCTGACCCAGCCCGTCCACCGGGCCGATCAGCTCCGCCTCGATCGAGGTGCGGCGCAGGTGGCGCAGCTCGGACAGGGTGCCGGTCTCCACGTCCCGCCCGTTGCGGATGATCGTCACCCGGTCGCAGAGCGCCTCCACCTCGGCCAGGATGTGACTGGAGAGCAGCACGGTACGGCCGTCGGTCCTGGCCCGGCGGACCCAGTGCTGGAAGACCTCCTCCATGAGCGGGTCCAGGCCGGAGGTCGGCTCGTCCAGGATGAGCAGTTCGGCGTCGGAGGCGAGGGCCGCCACCAGGCCGACCTTCTGCCGGTTGCCCTTGGAGTACGCCCGGCCCTTCTTGCGGGGATCCAGCTCGAAGGAGTCGAGCAGCTCCGCGCGGCGGGTCGGGTCGAGGCCGCCGCGCATCCGCCCGAGCAGGTCGATGACCTCGCCGCCGGACAGGTTGGGCCAGAGCGTCACGTCACCCGGCACGTACGCCAGCCGGCGGTGCAGGGCCACCGCGTCGCGCCACGGGTCACCGCCGAGCAGGCGGACCGTTCCCGCGTCCGCCCGCAGCAGGCCGAGCAGCGCCCGGATGGTCGTCGACTTGCCGGCCCCGTTCGGGCCGAGGAAGCCGTGCACCTCACCGGCGTGGACGGTCAGATCCAGGCCGTCGAGCGCCCGGGTCCGGCCGAAGGTCTTGACCAGGCCGGACACCGAAATGGGAGTTTCCATATATCGGAAGCTACACTCGTTTCACAAAGTTGTGAAGACTGTGAGAGTCGGGGCACCATCGGTGCCCACGACACGCGTAGAAGGGACCACCATGGCAGCCGTCGACGGCCACGACCCGGTGCACCTCTTCGTCGAACGGATGGCGTTGACGTTCGCCGAGGTCGGCTTCCCCCGGATGGCTGCCCGGGTGCTGTTCACCGTGATGAGCGCCGACGACCCGCTCACCGCCGCCGAGATCGGCGAGCGGCTCGGGGTGAGCGCGGCGGCGGTCAGCGGCGCCGTGCGCTACCTCACCCAGTTCGGCATTCTGATCCGCGAGCCGGTCCCCCGCTCCCGCCGCGACCGTTACCGGATTCCGGACAACCCCTGGTACGAGGGGACCATCACCAAGACCGCGATCTACAAGACGTTCATCGACGTGGCCAGCGCCGGGGTGGACGCCCTCAACGGCCCGCAGACGCCGGCCGGCGAACGGGTCGCGGAGATGCGCGACTTCTTCCTCTTCGTTCAGGAAGAGATCGACTCGCTGGGTGAACGTTGGCGAATCCGCCGGGCCGAGACCGGCCACCTGCGCCCCGGCGAGGTCTGAGCGGCGCCGGTCAGGCGGTGTTGCCCCAGCGGGCCTGCTCCAGCAGACGGACCGCCCGGTCGCGGACCTCGTCGTCGTCCGAGCGGAGCAGGGCGGTCGCCTCGTCGACCGCGTCGGTGAGCCGCCGCCACTGCGTGTCGCGCTCCCGGACCAGGTCCGACTGGGCGGCCAACTGCCGGGTCTTCACCCACAGTTCGACGAAGACCGACACCTTGGCCCGAAGCACCCACGGGTCGAACGGCTTGGTCAGGTAGTCCACCGCACCCACCTGGTAACCCCGAAGGGCGAGCTGGGCGTCCCGGTCGGCGGCGGTGAGGAAGATGATCGGCACATGCCGGGTCCGCTCGCGGCGCTTGATGTGGCTCGCCGTCTCGAAGCCGTCCATGTCCGGCATCTGCGCGTCCAGCAGGATCACCGCGAAGTCGTCCACCAGCAACTGCTTGAGGGCCGCCTCGCCGCTCTCCACCGCAACGGACTGGACCGGCAGGCCCTGAAGGATCGCCTCCAGGGCCATCAGGTTCTCCCGGCGGTCGTCCACGAGCAGCGCCTTGGCCATCTGGGTCACGAATTCTCCTCGGTCCGGCTGCCGTTGATCCAGGACGACATCAACTCGATCAGGTCGTCCAGGTCGACCGGCTTGGTGATGTAGTCGCTGCCCCCGGCCGCGAGCGCCGACTCGCGGTCACCCGGCATCGCCTTCGCGGTCAGGAAGACGACCGGCAGGTCCGCGAAGCGGTGGTTACGTCGGATCTGGCGGGTGGTCTCGTACCCGTCCTGGTCCGGCATCATGGCGTCCATCAGCACGATGTCCACCTCCGGATGCTCGGCCAGCAGGCGGACACCGTCCGCCCCGTTGTCCGAGTACAGCACGGTCATCCCGTGCAGCTCCAATGCGCTGGTCAGGGCGAAGACGTTACGCACGTCGTCGTCCACGATCAGCACGGTCGCCCCGTCCAACTGGCGAGTGGCCGGCGCCTCGGGTCGCTCCGGCAACAACTCCAGCGGCGGCATCAGCAGCGACGACGGCAGGCCGGCGCGCTGCGGAGACGGTGACTGAGGCGCGACCACGGCGTCCGGGGCCAACACCTGCGGCACGAAGAGGGTGAAGGTCGAGCCCTGACCGGGCGCCGACGAGACGGTAATGGTGCCGCCGATCAGTCGGGCCAGATCGCGGCTGATCGACAGCCCCAGGCCGGTGCCGCCATAGCGGCGACTGGTCGTGCCGTCGGCCTGCTGGAACGCCTCGAAAATGATCGACAACTTGTCGTCGGAGATGCCGATCCCGGTGTCGATCACGGTGAACGCGATCACCTGCTGAGCGTTCGTCAGCGCCGGGACGTCGAAGACCACGTTCTCCGCCGCCGGGGCGATCCGCAGTGTCACCGCACCGTTGTCGGTGAACTTCACCGCGTTGGAGAGCAGGTTGCGCAGGATCTGCTGCAACCGCTGCGCGTCGGTCACCAACGCCGGCGGCAGATCCTTGCTCACCCGTACCTGGAAGTCCAGGTTCTTCTCCTCGGCCTGCGGCGCGAACGCCTGCTCGACGAAGCCGCGCAGCTCGGAGAAGCGGATCTCGGTCGGCTCGACGTCCATCCGGCCCGCCTCGATCTTGGACAGGTCGAGGATGTCGTCGATCAGACGCAGCAGGTCGGAGCCGGACCCGTGGATGGTCCGGGCGAACTCGATCTGCTTCGGGCTGAGGTTCTGCTCCGAGTTCTCGGCCAGCAGACGGGCCAGCAACAGCAACGAGTTCAGCGGGGTACGCAGCTCGTGGCTCATGTTGGCCAGGAACTCCGACTTGTAGGCCGACGCCCGGGTCAACTGCTGAGCCTTCTCCTCCAAGCCCAGCCGCGCCAGCTCGATCTCCCGGTTCTTCGTCTCGATGTTGCCCTTCTGCTCGGACAGCAGAGTGGCCTTCTCCTCCAGCTCGGCGTTGGTGCGCTGCAACTCCGCCGACTGCTCCTGCATCTCGTGTGCCAGCCGCTGCGACTGGGCCAGCAGTTGCTCCGTACGCCGGTTGGCCTGGATGGTGTTGACCGCGATGCCGATGGTGAGCACCAGCCGCTCCAGGAACGACAGGTGCAGCTCGGAGAAGGCCGACACGCTTGCGAACTCGATCACCCCGAGCAGCTCACCCTCGAACAGCACGGGGAGCACCACCAGGTCGGACGGGGGTGTCTCGGCCAGACCGGACCGCAGGGTGAGCCGGCTGTTCGGTGAGGCGCTGACCCGGATCGTCCGGCGCGAGAGGGCGGTCTGCCCGACCAGCCCCTCACCCGGCCCGAAGGTGACGTCGTGCCCCCGCGCCACGTACCCGTACGAGGAGGTCAGCCGCAGCCGCATGCTGCCGTCGGTGTCGTCGGCGAGGAAGAAGGCGCCGAGCTGGGCGTCGACCAGCGGGGTCACCTCCATCATGATCATGCGGCAGACCTCGCCCAGGTCCCGTTGGCCCTGCAACAGGCCACCGATGCGGGCCAGGTTGGAGTCCAGCCAGCCCTGCTCGGCGTTCTTCTTGGTCGTCTCCCGGAGGGTGACGATCATCTGGTTGATGTTGTCCTTCAGCTCGGCGACCTCGCCCTGCGCCTTGACCGCGATCCGCTGGGTCAGGTCGCCGCGGGTCACCGACGTGGACACCTGGGCGATGGCCCGCAGCTGGGTGGTCAGCGTCGAGGCGAGCTGGTTGACGTTCTCGGTGAGGTCACGCCAGGTGCCGGACACACCCTTGACCTGCGCCTGACCGCCGAGCTTGCCCTCGATGCCGACCTCGCGGGCCACCCGGGTCACCTCGTCGGCGAACGACGACAGCTGGTCGACCATCGTGTTGACCGTCGACTTGAGCTCCAGGATCTCGCCCTGCGCGTCCACGGTGATCTTCTGGCTGAGGTCACCCTTCGCCACCGCCGTGGTCACCGAGGCGATGTTGCGGACCTGGCTGGTCAGGTTGGACGCCATCGAGTTCACGTTGTCGGTCAGGTCTCGCCACGTACCGGAGACGCCCTTGACCTGCGCCTGACCGCCGAGCTTGCCCTCGGTGCCCACCTCGCGGGCCACCCGGGTCACCTCGTCGGCGAACGACGACAGCTGATCGACCATCGTGTTGACCGTCGACTTCAGCTCCAGGATCTCGCCCCGCGCGTCCACCGTGATCTTCTGGCTGAGGTCACCCTTCGCCACCGCCGTGGAGACCTGCGCGATGTTGCGCACCTGGGCGGTCAGGTTCGACGCCATCGAGTTCACGTTGTCGGTCAGGTCGCGCCAGGTGCCGGCGACGCCGCGTACCTGGGCCTGACCGCCGAGCTTGCCCTCGGTGCCCACCTCACGGGCCACCCGGGTCACCTCGTCGGCGAACGACGACAACTGGTCGACCATCGTGTTGACCGTCGACTTCAGCTCCAGGATCTCGCCCCGCGCGTCCACCGTGATCTTCTGGCTGAGGTCACCCTTCGCCACCGCCGTGGTCACCGACGCGATGTTGCGGACCTGGCTGGTCAGGTTCGACGCCATCGAGTTCACGTTGTCGGTCAGGTCCCGCCACGTGCCGGAAACGCCCTTGACCTGCGCCTGACCGCCCAGGTTGCCCTCGGTGCCCACCTCACGCGCGACCCGGGTCACCTCGTCGGCGAACGACGAGAGTTGGTCCACCATCGTGTTGACGGTGTTCTTCAGCTCCAGGATCTCGCCCTGTGCGTCCACTGTGATCTTCTGCGACAGGTCGCCCTTGGCCACCGCCGTGGAGACCTGGGAGATGTTGCGGACCTGGCTGGTCAGGTTGCCGGCCAACTGGTTGACGTTCTCGGTGAGGTCGCGCCAGGTGCCGGAAACGCCCCGCACCTGGGCCTGACCGCCGAGCTTGCCCTCGATGCCCACCTCACGCGCGACCCGGGTCACCTCGTCGGCGAACGACGAGAGTTGGTCCACCATCGTGTTGACGGTGTCCTTCAGCTCCAGGATCTCGCCCTGCGCCGCCACCGTGATCTTCTGCGACAGGTCACCGCGCGCCACCGCCGTGGAGACCTGCGCGATGTTCCGCACCTGGGCGGTCAGGTTCGACGCCATCGAGTTGACGCTGTCGGTCAGGTCCTTCCAGGTGCCGGCCACGTTCGGCACCTCGGCCTGGCCGCCCAGCTTGCCCTCGGTGCCCACCTCGCGGGCCACCCGGGTCACCTGCTCGGCGAACAGCCGCAGCGTGTCCGTGAGGTAGTTCATCGTCGCGGCCAACTCGGCGACCTCACCGCGCGCGCCGACCGTGATCTTCTGCGACAGGTCGCCCTTGGCCACCGCCGTCGCCACCTGTGAGATCGACCGCACCTGGCCGGTCAGGTTCGACGCCATGGTGTTCACCGAGTCGGTGAGGTCCTTCCAGGTGCCGGCGACGCCCCGGACGTCGGCCTGGCCACCCAACTTGCCCTCGGTGCCCACCTCGCGGGCCACCCGGGTCACCTCGTTCGAGAACGACGACAGCTGATCGACCATCGTGTTCACGGTGCGCCCGATGCGCAGGTACTCACCGCGCAGCGGCCGGCCGTCGATCTCCAGCGCCATGTGCTGGGACAGGTCGCCGTCGGCGACCGCCACGATCACCCGGGCGATCTCCGTGGTCGGCCGCCCCAGGTCGTCGATCAGCGAGTTGATCGCCCGCTGCCCCTCCGCCCACGAGCCGTCCAGCCCCTCGTCGTCCAGGCGCTCGGTGAGCCGACCGTCCCGGCCGACGATCCGGCTGATCCGCCGCAGGTCCAGGTACTGCCGCTCCTGGAGCGAGACCACCTCGTTGAAGGCGTCCGCCACCTCACCGGCCGTACCGGCTCGGCGGGGCAGCCGGACCTTCAGGTCGCCGCGACGGACCCGTCGCAGCGCCTCGGTCAACTCACCGAGGAGCGCCTCGTGGTCGGACGCGGACGGATCCGCCACCGACTGCTTCGCCGTGGTCATCATTCCTCGCTCAACTCGGGGGCGCCGGTCAGTGCGCGCACACCGGCACCCCATATTGTGCCCGCGCGCGCCGCAGTGCCAGGGTGCGCGACCCGCCGGACCGCCCGGACACCGCATCGATCCGCCCAAGCAGGACCGATCCGGTACGGTGCCTCGCAGACCTCGCCCCGGTGCCGAACCCGCCACGCGGGCCCGATCGACGCACCTGGGCGGGCGATCTCGGTGCCAGCACCTCCCCGCACGGGGCGACAGTGATCAGCTTGGCACCCAGCGGGGGAACGATGGAGGATACGAGGGTGTCAGCCGAGGCGGGGCCCGCGACGGCCGGGGCCCGGAACGGGGCGGTCCGGCATGTCCGTCTGCCCGCCGACCGGCGTACACCGGCCGCCGCCCGCGCGGTGGTCCGCTCGGTGCTGACCGAGGCGCACCTCGACGAGCTGGCCAACGAGGCTCTGCTGCTCACCACGGAGCTGACCACCAACGCCGTCGAACACGCCCGTACCGAACTGGACATCGACGTCGTCGCGGACGACGTCGGGCTCACCGTGACCGTCTCCGACTTCGCAGCCGGCTCGGGCGACGAGCTGACCGTCGGCACCCGCAACGACGCCACCGAGATCAACGAGGTGTCCGAGCGGGGTCGGGGGCTGCTGCTGGTCGACCACTTCGCCAGCCGTTGGGGCACCACGTACCTGCCCACCGGCAAGGGCGTCTGGTTCCGGCTGGACCGCCCCGGCGCCGACCCGCGCGGCGGCACCGGCCCCGAGGGGTCGGCGACACCGATCGCGGCCGACGACCGCTCCGCGCCGAGCGCCAGCGCCATGAGCGAACTCATGCAGACCGCTCCCGACATGTACGCGGACGATCCGCTGCCCGACTTCGCCACCGGCCTGCTCAGCCGCCTCGCCGAGATGGTGGGAGCGGCCGGCGGCGCGATCCGCCTGGACCGGGGCGACGGGCAGGGCCGCCAGGTGCTGGCCCGTTTCGGCCGGCAGCCCCGCGACGACAGCGAACTGCTCCGGGTGCCGCTGACCGTGCACCGCCCGTACGGCGGGGAGCTGGAGTTGGACGCCGCGCCCTCCGCGTACGCCCAGCCCCTCGCGGTCCTCACCGCCGAGCGGCTGTCGCTGCACCTCGAGAACGACCGGCTGCGCCGGGCCGACGTCCGCCGGCAGGCGTGGCTGACCTTCCTCGCCGAGGCGAGCGAACTGCTGGCCCAGTCCCTGGACGTCGAGCTGACCATGGCGCTGATCCCGCAGCTGGTGGTGCCCCGACTCGGCCAGTGGTGCGCGGTGCACACCACCGACGAGTGGGGCCGGCTGCGGTTGGCCGCGGCGACCCACGCCGACGAGTCGGTGCTGCCGCAACTGCACAAGGTGCTGGCCGAGACCGGCCCCGATTCGATCCAGGCGCGGCTGCGCGAAGCGTCCCGCAGTGCGGCGCAGATCCCGCTCGGCGGGCCGATGGAGGGGTTCGCGGTCCCGCTGATCGCGCGCGGGCAGCGGCTCGGCGTCCTGGCCGTGGGGCGGCACCAGCGGCACCGGCACGACCCGGACGAGGTGGCCGTCCTGGAGG
The DNA here is from genome assembly GCF_029626045.1 of Micromonospora sp. WMMD710. Taxonomy (NCBI): domain Bacteria; kingdom Bacillati; phylum Actinomycetota; class Actinomycetes; order Micromonosporales; family Micromonosporaceae; genus Micromonospora; species Micromonospora sp. WMMD710. The sequence goes on from NZ_JARUBD010000001.1 coordinate 5,092,339, forward strand.
ACGTGGCCCGACGGGCCGCGCTAGCCATCGAGAACGCCCGCATCCACGCCGAACGCCGGCGGGTGGCGCAGACCCTCCAGCAGTCCCTGCTGCCCCCGGTGCTGCCGCTGGTGGATGGCATCGGCTTCGCCGCCGAGTACGTCCCGACCGGCGACGACGCGGAGGTGGGCGGCGACTTCTACGACGTGGTGCCGCTGCCCGACGGGCGCTGGCTGGTGGTGATCGGCGACGTCTCCGGCAAGGGTGTGCAGGCCGCCGCGGTCACCGGGCTGGTCCGGGACGTGATCCGGGTGCTGGTCGGCGACGGCAAACCGTTGCCGGAGGCACTGGCCCGGCTCAACGAGACGCTTGTCGAGCGGGGCGGCGGCCGGTATTGCACGTTGGCCCTGGCGGCGGTCGGCCCCGGCGACGGCAACCAGCTGGACGTCGCGCTGCACCTGGCCGGGCACGACCGACCGGTGCTGCTGGCCGGCAAGGGCGGTGCCGGGTTCGTCGGCACCGGCGGCACAGCGCTCGGCCTGCTCGACACGATCACCTCGCCGACGGCGCAGATCGCGCTCGCCCCGGGCGACGCCCTCATCTTCTACACCGACGGCGTCACCGAGCGGCGGCACGGCCGGGAGCTGTTCGGCACCGACCGGCTGCGTGACACGGCCGCGCCGCTGGCCGGCTACTCGGCCGACGTGGTGGCCGCCCGACTGCGCGCCGCCGCGATCAACTTCTCGGTCGAGCCGCCCCGCGACGACATCGCCATCCTGGTGCTGCGCAACGACGCGGTCTGACCGGACGGGTCACAGGCCGCCGGGCAGGCGACCGGGGGCGAGCCGGTGCTCCGGGTCGAGATGCTCCTTCGCGACCCGGAGCTGGGCCAGGCCGGCGATCTCGCCCCACAGGTCGACCGCCTGCCGGACCGGTGCGGGGGCGGAAACCACCACGCAGCGACCCTGCCGGGCCAGCAACACCCCGCGCACGGCGGCCAGGATGGACGCCACCCGGTCGGGGGCCAGCGTGCCGGGCAGCGCCGCGTGCACCACGCCCAGCCCGGCGGAGCCCCGGACCGGCACCGGGCTCCCGGCCGCGTCGCGCAGCGCGTACACGGCGGCGTGCAGGTCGCTGATCGGCACCTCCAGGCGCAGCGCCGTGTCGCCGGGGGCGAACGGGTAGCGACGCCACCACGTCGGGGCGGAGTGCGCGACCGTCGCCTCGCCGTGCAGCAGGCCGACCAGGCGTTCGGCGCGTTCGGTGACGTCGGCCGGGCCGCCCTCCAACAGCACCACCAGGCTGCCCGCGCGGGACGGGGCGCCGGACCGGCCGGACATCGACGGGTGACGCTCCCGAGCGGTGGCGGACGGGTGACCGGGCGGGTACGGCGTGCGCGGCCGGGGCGTACCGCCGGGAAGGTCGAGCTCGATGGCCGCCGGATCCAGGCGGGCGGCGATGATCATCCGGACCAGGTCGTGCACCTCCAACGGGGTCCACACCGGACGGGACACCCACAGCCGGCTGGCCGGCACCGGCTGCACGCGCAGGCTCGCCGAGACCAGCACGCCGAGCGCGCCCTGCGAGCCGCAGAGCAGCCGGGCCAGGTCGAGACCGGGTGCGCCGCCGCCGGCGCTGACCAGCTCACCGTCGGCGCCGAGATAGCGGACGCCGAGGAGCTGGTCACAGGGGCTGCCGTGGCGGTGCCGCAGCGGGCCGGACTCACCGGAGGCGAGCACCCCGCCCAGGGTCGCCCCGGGCGACGGAGCGTCCAACGCCAGCCGTTGCCCGGTGCGCTCCAGCGTCGCCTGCACCGCCCGCAGCGGCGTGCCGGCACCCACCTCGGCGACCGGTGCGCCGACCGGCTCGTGACCGATGCCGGCCAACCGGCCGGTGTCGAGCATGATGTCGACCTGCACCGGCGCGGCACCCCAGTCGATCTTCGTGCCGGCGCCCCGGGGCACCACCGTCAGGTCGTGCGCGGCGGCCAGCCGCAGCACCTCGGCGGCGGCGTGCGGACCGCCGGGGACCGCCACCCAGCGCGCCCGCCGCCCCGCCACCTCGTCGGCCGCCCCGCCGAGCCGGGAGAACGGTGGACCGCAGATCGCCGCCAACCGCCGGGTGATCTCAAGGGCTCCGGACCGGCCGAGGGAACTCGCTGCTGCCGCCATGCCGGCCATCGTACATGTGTTCGAAAGTCGTGGTGGTGGATATCGGGATGCCGCTGGTCCGGCGCGCCGAGCGGCCCGGCCGGTAACGTGGCCGCCGTGACCACCGAGACTGCCCCGCCCGCGGCGAAGCGGGTGCCCACCGAGCGCACCCACCACGGCGACACGGTCGTCGACGAGTACGCCTGGCTCGCCGCCAAGGACGACCCGGAGACGATCGCCTACCTGACCGCGGAGAACGCGTACACCGACGCGCGCACGGCGCACCTGGCCGAGCTGCGCGCCGACCTGTTCGAGGAGACCCGCCAGCGCACCCGGGAGACCGACCTGTCCGTGCCCACCCGCAAGGGCGGGCACTGGTACTACACCCGGACGATCGAAGGTCAGCAGTACGGGGTGCACTGCCGCCGCGCGGTCCGCGACGGCGAGACCGAGCCGCCGGTCAGCGCGGAGGGCGCCCCGCTCGACGGCGAGGAGGTGCTGCTCGACGGCAACCTGCTGGCCGAGGGGCACGACTTCTTCGCACTGGGCGCCTTCGACGTCAGCCCCGACGGGCGCTGGCTGGCGTACTCGACCGACTTCTCCGGCGACGAGCGGTTCACCCTGCGCGTGAAGGACCTCACCACCGGCGAGCTGCTGCCCGACGAGGTACCGGACACGTTCTACGGCACCGCCTGGTCGGCCGACGCGTCGGTGCTGTTCTACGTGACCGTCGACGACGCCTGGCGACCCAACAAGGTCTGGCGGCACACCATCGGCTCGGCCGCCGCCGACGACGTGGTCGTCCACCAGGAGGACGACGAGCGGTTCTGGGTCGGGGTGGAGCTGACCCGCTCGGAGAAGTTCATCCTCATCGACATCCACAGCAAGGTCACCAGCGAGGTGCTGGTGATCCCGGCCGGCAACCCGGCCGGGGCGCCGGCCGTGATCGCGCCACGCCGGCAGGGCATCGAGTACGCGGTGGAGCACCACGGGCACCGCTTCCTCATCCTGCACAACGACGGCGCGGAGGACTTCGCGCTGGCGTTCACCTCGGCCGACGTTCCGGGCGACTGGGTGCCGCTGATCGAGCACACCCCCGGCACCCGGCTGGAGGCGGTGGACGCGTTCGCGAACCACCTGGTGGTGTCGCTGCGCACCGACGGGCTCACCGGCCTGCGGGTGCTGCCGGTCGGCAGCGACGACGGGTACGACATCGACTTCCCCGAACCGCTGTACAGCGTCGGCCTGGACGCCAACCCGGAGTACCGCACCGGGCAGATCCGCCTGCGCTACTCGTCGCTGATCACCCCCGACTCGGTGTACGACTACGACCTGGTCACCCGGCAGATGGTGCTGCGCAAGCAGAAGCCGGTGCTGCCCGGGCCGGACGGACGGCCGTACGACCCGGCCGAGTACGAGCAGCACCGCGACTGGGCGCTCGCCGACGACGGCACCCGCGTGCCGATCTCGCTGGTCTGCCGGGTCGGCACCCCGCGGGACGGCTCGGCACCGTGCGAGCTGTACGGCTACGGCTCGTACGAGGCCAGCATGGACCCATGGTTCTCGGTCGCCCGACTGTCCCTGCTGGACCGGGGCGTCGTCTTCGCGGTGGCGCACATCCGGGGCGGCGGTGAGCTGGGCCGGCGCTGGTACGACCAGGGCAAGATGCTGGCCAAGAAGAACACCTTCACCGACTTCGTCGCCTGCGCCCAGCACCTGGTCAAGGCCGGCTGGACGGCCAGCGACCGGCTGGTCGCCCGGGGCGCCTCGGCCGGTGGCCTGCTGATGGGCGCGGTCGCCAATCTCGCGCCGGACGCGTTCAGCGGGATCGTCGCGCAGGTGCCGTTCGTGGACGCGCTCACCTCGATCCTCGACCCGTCGCTGCCGTTGACCGTCACCGAGTGGGAGGAGTGGGGCAACCCCCTCGACGACCCCGAGGTGTACGCGTACATGAAGTCGTACACGCCGTACGAGAACGTGACGGCGGTGGACTACCCGGCGATCCTCGCGGTGACCAGCCTCAACGACACCCGTGTGCTCTACTCGGAGCCGGCGAAGTGGATCGCCCGGCTGCGGGCGACCACCCCGCAGGGCGACTACCTGCTCAAGACCGAGATGGGTGCCGGGCACGGCGGGCCGAGCGGCCGCTACGACGCCTGGCGCGAGGAGGCGTTCATCAACGCCTGGATCCTGGATCGCCTCGGCCGCGCCTGACGACGCCCAGCGGGCGTGATCACCGTGACGGGCATGATCGCGCTCGATCGTGGAAGTAGTGGCCTCGGCCGGCCGGCGAGGCCACTACTTCCAGGAAGCTGCACGATCATGCGCACCTAGACTTCCCAGGGTGAGCGACGAGGTCGAATCAGGCACCGATACGCCGCCGGGTGCGGCCCGGCGTATGTCGGCGTGGATGATCCTGGGGGTGGTGGCCGCCGCCCTGGTCGTCTGCTGCTGCTCCGCGGCCGTCGGTCTCTTGATCTCCTGGTCAGCGGGCCTGTTCCACGCTCCGACCTGACCGGCGACGTGGTGCGGATCAGGTCAGGCCGCGCGTAACTCGTCCAGTGCCGTGCTGACGCGAAGGAAGAGCAGGCCGACGCCGACGGTCACCAGCACCGCGGCCAGCGCGCCGGCACCGAGCCACGCCAGGTGCTCCAGGGGTACGTCCGGAACCCGCTCGACCGGCGGCGTCTCCACGACCCGCGTGTACTGGGCGCGGGTGGCCGGGTCGGCACAGAGCGCAGCGGTGGCGTTGCAGACCTCCGTCGACGACCCGCCGGTCGTGGCTTTCGGGAAGAGCCCTCGGCCGAGCAGCGTGCCCACGGTGAGCGCGAGCAGGATTGCCGGCACCGCCGGGACCAACGCCTGCCAGGCCACGGAACGGCTCAGCGTGGCGCGGGGCACCCCCGTCGCGACCAGCGCGGCGTACGCGCGTCGACGGGCGACGATCCCCTCGACCAGCGCGACCATCAGCCCGCCCGCCGCGATCAGCACCGCCACCGCGACCGCGGCGTCGACCAGATCCATGGTCGACAGGTAGAACGAGTCGGCGGCCTGGTCCACCCCGCCGAGTCGGCTCTGCTCCCGGTCAAGCTGGTCCTGTGCCGCGAAGAAGGCGCGCAGCGCGGCGGCGCCCCCGCCGAAGATCAGGGCGGCGAGCAGCGCGGCGAACGTACGGCTGCCCGCCCACGGGTCGGCCATCAGCCGGCCCGCCGCGAGCAGGGCGGCCGGGCGGCGGCCATGCCGACGCAACAACCGCCCGCAGGTGTACGAGATCCAGCCGGTACCGATGACCACACCGATCATCGCCGTGAGCCCACCCGCCACGAACAGCAGCGGCACCAGCCAGGCCAACACCTCGTCGTTGCCCTCGAACTGGAACAGCACCGGGCGGACCGCGATGAACGCGGCCAGGCCCACCGCGATCAGCAACCCGGCCCACGGCCGCGGACCACGCTCGCGGGGGGCCTTACGGCTCACCCCGAGCGGGCTCGTGGTGACCGTACGCAGCATCAGGGCGGTGGCCAGCGCCGCGACCACCGGCAGACCGAGCACCACCGCGGCCATCGCGCCGGCCGACGGCAGCACGTCGGTGGGCAGCGCGAGCTGGCCCTGCCCGTCCGGGCGGTGCAGCAACTCGCGGCCACCCAGGTAGACACCCAGCCCGGCGAGCGTGCCGAGCAGGGCGGCCACGCCGGTCTCCAGCACCGCCAGCCGGGTGACCTGACCGGGGGTGGCACCGGCCAGCCGGAGCCCTGCCAGCCGACGGTCCCGGGCCGGCGCGCCGAGCCGGGCGCACTGACCGGCCAACGCCAGCACCGGGATGGTCAGCATCAGCAACGCGAACGTCGTCCCGCCGCGCAACCCGGGCTCGCGCAGCAGCGCGTTGCCGTACTGCTCCGACTCCGCCCACGCGTCGCCCGGCGGTTTGTCGATCGCCAGCACGGCGAGCGCCGCCAGCCCGGCCAGGGTCGCCAGCAGGGCGCTGAGCGCGGTGAGCACCACCCGGGCGGTGTCGGTGCGGGTGCCGGCGAGCGCGAGCCGGACCAGCGTCCCCGGCCTCACCGGGCGCCGCCCGCCAGCGGCACGTCGAGCCCCAGGCCGGTGTGGTCCACCAGGCCGTCGCGCAGCACGATCTCCCGATCGGCGTACGCGGCGATCCGCGGCTCATGAGTGACCAGCACGACGGCGGTGTGCTGCTCGCGGGCGAGCCGGACCAGCTGGGTGAGGACCTGCTCACCGGTGAGCGTGTCCAGCGCACCGGTCGGCTCGTCGGCGAAGAGCACCCGCGGCTCGGTCACCAACGCCCGCGCCGTCGCGCAGCGCTGCTGCTGACCGCCGGACATCTCACCCGGCCGGACGTCGGCCAGGTCGGCCACCCCGAACCGCTCCAGCCAGGTGAGCGCCGCCGTCCGCGCCTCTCGCCGCCCCGTGCCGGCGAGAAGCAGGGGCAGGGCGACGTTCTCCGCCGCGGTCAGCTCGGCGACCAACTGGCCGAACTGGAACAGCACCCCGAACTCGGTGCGCCGCAACCGGGACCGGGCCGCCTCCGACCAGGTGTCGATCCGATGGCCACGCCAGGTGACCTCGCCGACGTCCGGGCGGAGGATCCCCGCCAGGCAGTGCAGCAGGGTCGACTTGCCGCAGCCGCTCGGACCGGTGACGGCGACGATCTCACCCTCGGCCACGTCGAGCGTCACGCCACGCAGGGCGGGCGTCGGGCCGTACGCCCGAACCACGCCGCGAGCCTGGAGTTGCGTCACGGATGCACCTCCCGGTGCCAGTCGGCGACCCGGTCCAGGGTGGCGCGCAGCCACCGCAGGTCGGCGTCGAGGTGGGCGATCGCGAAGTCGGCCGCGACCACATCGCTGAGGGTGGCGGCCGGGTCGGCCTTGACCGCGGTCAACTCGCGCAGCCGCGCGGTGTGCGCGCCGCGCTGGGCGATCAGATAGGACCGGGCCCGGTCCACGTCGGCGACCAGCAGCGCCACGACGACCTTGGTGAAGAGCGTGCTGGCCACGTACGGCATCGGAGGCTCCACCGTGGACAGCCACCGGTCGAGCGTGGCCCGACCCTCACCGGTCAGCGCGTACGTCGTCCGGTCCGGTCCGGCCGCCCGGTCCTGACCGGCGGCCGCCACCAGACCGTCGCGTTGCAGGCGCCCGAGCGTCGCGTAGACCTGCCCGAACGCCAGCGGCCGCGCCCGGGGCAGCCGCTCGTCATGCGCACGCTTGAGGTCATAACCATGCCGGCTCCCACCAGCGAGCAACCCCAGCAGAACGTGCGACGTAGACACAAGTCAAACTATTCACCAAGCGAATACCCAAGTCAACAACCCACCCCCACCCCGCCCCCACCCCACCCCGCCCCACCCCCCACCCCCGCCTCGGTGATCAAGAGGTTTGCGTCAAATTTCGCCCCGCTGATGACGCAAACCTCTTGATCACCGGGGTGGGGGTGGGGGTGAGGCCGGGTGGGTGGGGCGGGGGTTAGGGGGTTTGGGGCCAGGTGGGGGTTCGGCCGGTTTGGGACAGAAGGTGGGCCAGGTTGGGAGTTCCGGTGGCGGTGGGGGTTGAGGTGGGGTCGGCGAAGACGCCCATCTTGCGGGCGGTGGGGCCGAGCTGTTCGACCAGCCCGTGCAGCTCGGCCACCGCCTCCGGGGCCGGCTGGTACGGCTGACCGGTGGCGACGGCGAGGTCCCAGCCGTGCACGGTCAAGTCCAGCAGCGCCATTCCACCGACGACGGGTTGCGGCATGCCCATGCCGGGCGAGACACCCTCCATCGTGGATGGGTCCGACCAGGCGGCGACCAGGCGGTCGGTCTCCACGGCGAACCGGTCCCGCCAGCCGTCGCCCAGGTGATCGGGCTTCTCGGCCCACTCCACCGGACGCTTCACAGCCAGTTCCTGGAAGTTCACCACCACCTCGAACAGGTGGTTGAGCAGGTCGCGGACGACGTAGTCGCGGCACGGCGTGGGCAGGTCGAGCTGGTCGTCGGCGACGCCGCGCACCACATCGACGGTTCGCGGCGCGGCAGCCGCCAGCAGATCGCTAGTCTGAGTGGCCATAGGGCCAGCGTATGAGGGTGGTCTTGAACAAATGCGACAGCGACCGCGTGACGACAGCCGGGGAATTCTGGACCCGGTACGGATGCTGCGCGAGGTTCACTTCCGCCGGTATCTGCCCGCGGAGTCGCTGCGCCCGTGGGTCGAGCACTACTGGCTGATCGACTGGGCGTTGCGGGCACCGTTCGAGCAGCGGGTCGTACCGCACCCCGCCGTGAACGTGGTCTTCCAGAGCAACGTCGGCGGGTCGGAGGCCGGTGAGGTGGCCGGGGTGGGCCGCGACCTGTTCCGGATCACGCTGACCGACACCGGCCGGGTCTGCGGTGTCCAGTTCCGCCCCGGCGGCTTCCACCCGTTCTGGCGGCGATCGGTCGCCGAGTTGACCGGACGCCGGGTCCCACTGCCCGCCGGCCCGCTGGCACGCCCCGTCGGCCCGGTGTGCGCGGGCACCGACGACGATCGCTGCCACGCGCTGGACGCCCTGCTCGCCGCATGGGCACCGACCCCGGACCCGGCGACCGCGGACGTTGTCCGACTGGCGGAGGCGATCCGGACGGACCGGACGGTGCTGCGGGTCGACGACTTCGCCGCGCGACACGACGTGCCGGTCCGCCGGCTGCAACGGCTGTTCACCGAGCACGTGGGCGTCGGGCCGAAGTGGGTGATCCGCCGCTACCGGCTCCAGGAGGCCGTCGAGCAGGCCGCCGGCGGCCCGCTGAACTGGGCGGATCTCGCCGCCGATCTCGGCTACAGCGACCAGGCCCATCTGGTCCGCGACTTCACCGCCGTCGCCGGTGTGTCGCCCGCCGCGTACGCCCGCTCCGTGCACTGACGTCAGCCCATTGGAGGTGGCGGACCGTCAGTCCAGCGGAGGTGGCGGACCGTCAGTCCAGCGGAGGTGGCGGACCGTCAGCTCAGCGGCGGCGCAGCACGACGACGGCCACGTCGTCCTGGATCTCCGGTGGGGCCAGTTCCACCAGCAGCCGCTCGCAGAACCGGTCGAGATCCTCGTCGACGGTGCCGGTCAGCGCGGCGAGTGCGGCCAGGCCCTCGTCGATGGTGGCGTCCCGCCGCTCGATCAGCCCGTCGGTGTAGAACACCAGCGTCGCTCCGGCTGGCAGCACGAACTCCAGGTCGGCGGGACGGGGTGCGCGGACGCCGAGCAGCGGCGCCGAGTGCTGCACGAACTCGACCTTGCCGTCCAGGCTGAGCACCGGCGGAAGATGGCCGGCGCTGGCCAGCCGGACGCGCCCGCTCGGCGGGTGCAGCAGCAGCACGCAGAGGGTGGCCAGTTCGTTCGGCAGGAGGGTACGCATCAGCTCGTTGACCCGGTGCAGGATCTCGCCGGGCTGGTGCCCCTCGACCGCGTACGCCCGCACCGCGTGCCGCAGCTCGGCCATCACCGTCGCCGCGTGCAGTGAGTGGCCGGCCACGTCGCCGATCGCCAGGAGCAGGTGCCCGTCGAGCATCACCAGCTCGTAGAAGTCGCCGCCCACCTCGGTCTGTGCGCTGGCCGGCTCGTAGCGCACCGCGAGGTCGAGCCCGGCCACCGTGGGCAGCCCGCGCGGGAGCAGGCTGCGCTGGAGGGTGACGGCGATCCGGTGTTCCTCGTCGAAGGAGCGTTGCGCCTCCACCGCCGCCGCGACCGCCTGGGCGAGCTGCACCAGCACCGGGGTCCGGGCGGTCTGGGTGGCGGTGGGGACCACCACGTACAGCGGGGCCCGGTCCTCCCGCAGTCGGGCGGCGGCCACCGTCACCGTGTCGTCCGCCGGCCAGTCGACCAGCGTCCAACCCGACGGGGTCTCCACCCGGACCGTGGCGCCGGTCGGCACCCCGGTGTCGTCGACGACCCACGGCACCACGGCGGCCTCCGCGCCCGGGCCGGCGCAGATCCCCGCGAGACAGTCACCGTCGAACGTCTCGGCGATCACCGCCGCCGGGCTCTTGAAGATCTGTGCCGCACCCTCGGCGGCCGTCTCCAGCAGGCGTGCGAACGTCGGCGCGGAGTGCACCGCCACGGTCGTGTCGGCCAGTCCGAGCAGCCGCTCGGCGAGCAGTTCGGCGCGCTGCCGGGCCTGGTAGTAGCGCAGCACCGCCCGGCTGGTGGCGATCAGCTCTTCCGGCTCGATGGGCTCGGTCAGGTAGGCGTCCGCGCCCCGGGTGAGGCCCTGGGCGCGGTCGGCCACGTCGACGGCGTGCGCCGACACGTGGATCACCGGCATCGCCGGATGCCGCTCCTTGATCCGTTCGCAGACCTCGTACCCGCTGAGGTCGGGCAGCCGGACGTCGAGCACCACCAGGTCGATCCGGTCCACCTCGACCCGGGCCAGCGCGTCGGCGCCGTTCTCCGCTTCGAGCACGGTGAACCCGGCCCGGGACAGCCAGCTGACCAGCAGGTAACGCTTGGTGCGACTGTCATCGACCACCAGGACGGTCGTTGGCATGCCGTCCACCGTCACGCTCCTCCGGTGGGCAGGGAGACGGTGAACGTACTGCCCCGGCCCGGTTCGCTGGCCAGGTGCAGTGTCCCACCGAGCAGCGTCACCAGTCGCCGGGCGTACGGCAGACCGAGACCGGTGCCGCCGACGCGGGTGGCGCCGGGCACCTGGTAGAACTCCTCGAAGATCCGTTCCTGTAGGTCCGGCGCGATGCCCGGACCGGTGTCGCTGACCTCGAAGTTCCAGCGGTCGTCGCGCTGCCGGGCCCGCAGCCGCACCTCGCCGCGCTCGGTGAACTTCAGCCCGTTGTGCAGCAGGTTGCGCAGCACCTGACCGAGCAGCACCTCGTCGGTGCGCAGCACGGCCGGCGCGGCCAGCTCCTCCACCACGAGTTCCACACCGGGGCGGGTGGCCAGCGCGCGCAACGTGCCGCGCAGTTGGCCGAAGACCGGACGCAGGTCGACGTCCGCCCAGTCCGGCTCGATCCGGCCGGACTCGGCCTTGGCCAGGTCCAGTAGTTCGTTGACCAGCCCGAGCAGGTCCTCCGCCGACGAGCGGATCAGGCCGACCTGGCGGGCCTGTTCGGCGGTGAGCGGGTCGGACGACGAGTCGGAGAGCAGCCGACCCAACCCGATGATCGCGGTGACCGGGGCGCGCAGCTCGTGGCTCACGTTGGCGAGGAACCGGCTCTTCGATTCGCTCGCCGCGCGCAGCTGGGCCGACTTCTCGTCCAGCTCCGCGTAGAGGGCGACGACGCCCCGGTTGGTTTCCTCCAACTCCTCGGTCAGCTGGTTGTAGAGCGCCAGCACACCGCGGTTGGTCTCGGCCAGCTCGTCGTTGAGCACGGCCAGCTCGTCGCGCTGGCTGCGCACCTCGTCGAGCGCCGCGATGAGCTGCCCGTTCTGGACGGTCAACTCCTCCAGCGCGGTGGCCGGCGCGGTACGGCCGAGTTCGGTGCGGAACTCGGCGAGCCGCTCCGGGGTCGGCGTCGGCGCGTTGGCCGGGACTCGTCGGGACATCCTCACGACCGTAACCCCCTCGACGGTCGACACGCTCAGTGTGTCGACCAGTCGGGACACCGCGCCGGACTGCGGCTCGTACCGGCCGTCGGGCAGCGGGGTCACCGGGGCCAGGTCGGCGCGGAGGCGGAACCGGCCGTCGGCGCCCGGATCGATGTGGAACGAGACGTCCGCACCACCGGCCGTCCGCAGCAGATCGCGGGCGACCTCACTGAGCGCGGTGGCGATCCGGACCTGGTCCTGGTGTTCGAGGCCGACCACCGCGGCCACCTCGCGGCCACGCTGGCGGATCACGAAGATGTCCTGCTCGACCCGCAGCGCCATCTGCAGCAGCGGCAGCGCGGCCGGCTCCGCGGTCATGCCCAGGACCTCGCGACCAGTACGCAGGCGTCGTCGCGTCGCACCCCGGCGTCCCGCAAGAGGGTTGCCGCCATGACCAGTGGTGACCGCTCGGCGAGGCCCGGGTAGTCGGTCAACCGCCAGCGGTCGACCACCCCGTCGCTGTGCATCACCAGCCGGGCGCCCGGCCCGAACGGGTAGTCGTACTCCCGGATCGTCGGCCGTTGGTGCCCGGCGATGCCGGGCAGCGACACGAGCCCCCGGCGCTGGCCGTCGCCGTCGGCGACCACGCCGGCGATGTTGCCCAGACCGGCGTAGTGCAGCACGCCGGCCTCCGGGTCCAGTTCGGCGACCGCGAGCGCGGCGCCGCGGGTGTGCGACATGCCCCGGTGCAGGTGACCGACCACCGCCGCCGGCGGGCCGGCCGGGGCGTTACGGAACGCGGCCAGCGCCGCGTCGGTGGCACCGGCGGCCAGTGGGCCGTGCCCCAGGCCGTCGCTGACCAGCACCTGGTGCCGCCCGTCGGCGACCCGGACGGCGTACCCGTCGCCGCTGACCGTTTCGCCGGTGATCGGCCGGGTGAGGGCGCCGGCCCAGGAGGGTCGGGCTGGTGTGGCCGGCCAGACCTGCACGGCGAGGACGGTGCCCCGGCCGGGCAGCGAGTATCCGTCGAACCAGCTGGCCTGGCGGACGATCGCGCCGAGGCCGATGCCGAGGGTGCCGGTCGTGGAGTGCCCGTCCTGGGACGAGACGGTCAGGTCGGCCATGCCGGGGCCGGAGTCGATGGCCACCAGCTCCACGCCCGCCTCACCAGCGCGGCGTACCGGCCGGAGCAGCAGGACACCCTCGTCGGCGTGCTTGACCAGGTTGCTGGTCAGCTCGGCGGCGACGATGGCGAGGTCGGCGATGCGTGCCTCACCCATCTCGACCTGCGCGCCGAGGCGTTCGGCGGCGCGCCGGACGGCGCTGGCGGCGCTGCCGGCCTCCACCCTGAACCAGATGCCGCTGTCGGTGACCGCGTCCCCGTTCACCGGGACCACTTGGTCACCGTGATACGGGTGCCGGCCTCCGCGGACGTCTCGATCTCGAATTCGTCGACCAGCCGGCGGGCGCCGCTGAGGCCGAGGCCCAGCCCACCGCCGGTGGTGTAGCCGTCGGTGAAGGCCAGGTCGAGGTCGGCGATGCCCGGGCCGGAGTCGGCGAAGACGATCCGTACGCCCATGCGTCGGCCGTTGTCCACGGTTGTCACCTCGACCGAGCCGCCACCGCCGTACACCAGGGTGTTGCGGGCGAGTTCGCTCGCCGCGGTGACCACCTTGGTCTGGTCGACGAGGGACAGCTTGACCGCCACCGCCACGGCACGGACCAGCTGCCGGACGCGCACCACGTCCTCGTCGCTCTGGATCGCCTGTGCCTGCGGGTGGCCCAGGTCGACGCCCGCGGTCACGGGATGGCCGTCTCGGCGTCCGGATCGTCGTCGAGCTGGTATTCGAGCTCGTCGGCGCGGGCCGCCGCGATCAGCTCCATGCCGCGTTCGACGTTCAGCGCGGTACGGATGCCGTTCAGGGACAGCCCCAGTTCGACAAGGGTGATGGCGACGGCGGGACGCATCCCGACGACCACCGTCTCCGCGTCGAGCACCTTGGAGATCGACGCGATGGTGGACAGCATCCGACCGACGAAGGAGTCGACGATGTCCAGGGCGGTGATGTCGATGATGACGCCGTGGCAGCCGGTGGCGACGATCCGCTCGGCGAGGTCGTCCTGGAGCTGGACCGCGGTCTGGTCGGACATGTCGAGCTGGATGGAGACCAGCAGGATGTCGCCGATCTTGAGGATCGGAACGCGTTCCATCAGATGTCCCGGCGTGGCTGGCGGCGGGCGGTCTCCACCCCGGTGAGCCGCAGCACGTGACGCAGCGCGTCGGCGAGGCTCGCCTTGGTGGCGATGTCGCCGAACTCGATGCCGAGCGCGACGATGGTCTGGGCGATCTGCGGCCGGATGCCGGAGATGATGCAGTCGGCGCCCATCAGCCGGGCGGCCACCACGGTCTTCAGGATGTGCTGGGCGACCTGGGTGTCCACCGCCGGCACGCCGGTGATGTCGATGATCGCGTACGGCGACCCGGTGTCGACCAGGGTCTGCAGCAGACGCTCCATGACCACCTGGGCGCGCGCCGAGTCCAGTGTGCCGACCAGCGGGACGGCGACCACGCCCTCCCAGAGCTTGACCACCGGCGTGGACAGCTCGAGCAGTTGCTCGGCCTGGTCGGCGATGAGGCTCTCGCGGGTGCGGACGAAGCTCTCGAAGGTGAACAGGCCCAGCTCGTCGACGAGCTTGGAAAAGGCGATGTAGTCGTGCAGGGCGTTGGCCCCGCCGCCGTCCTGGAGCAGCTCGGCCAGCACGTCCTTGAGCGCGAAGACGCTGATCGTGGTCTCGGTGGCGGAGAAGCCCTGCCGGGCCCGACCACGGGACAGCTCGGAGAGCGCGGCGCGCAGTTCGGCGGAGTTCTCGGCGGACAGGTCGATGGCGCCCTGCTCGCCGCTGGCGACGACGGCACGGTGCAGATCCTGGACCTGCCGGCGCAACTCGGCCTGACTCAGGCGTCCACGCAACGAACCGGTGACGATCTCGGTCCACCGAGCCGTGACCTGTTCGGCGTGTCCGCCGAGCAGTGCGGCGAGCCGACCACTTTCCTCGGCGTTCAACGCCATTACGAAACCCCCCTCGACCTGGACCGGGCGGACTCTATCACCGGGGACTGTCGAACTACTTGCCCCGTAGCAACGGAATGACGATGGCCACCGGATGCCGGCTCCCCTTCTGCGTACGACGCCGGTCGTGGGATACCGTTCCCCCGATAACAGGAGGTCTGCCACATGTCCTTGACGGTGCACACGGAACAACGCGGCGACGTGGTCGTCGTGTCGGTCGCGGGCGAGCTGGACATGGCAACCGCACCGCAGTTGCAGGACCAGATCACCGACCTGCTCGACAAGGGCCGTAACCGGCTGGTGTTCGACCTGGCGAACGTCTCGTTCTGCGACTCGACCGGTTTGTCGGTGTTCGTTCGCGCCAAGAACAGCTGTGACGAGGCCGGCGGTGTGGTGCGGTTGGCCGCTCCGCAGCGGGGCGTGCTGCGCATCCTCGAGGTGAGCGGGCTCGTCGAGGTGCTGCACACCTATCCGACGGTGGACGAGGCCGTCGCCGGCGAACCGACACCGGCGTCCTCCTGACCACCGTTTCGACCTACTCGTCCTCGACGTAGCGGGGACGGGCGATGGCCATGCCCGCCGCCGTCTGGACGGCGAGCGCGGCCAGCAGGAACCCGATCGGCGCGGTCCAGCCGCCGGTGATCTCGTAGAGGATGCCGACCGACAGCGGGCCGAGGGCGGCGATCACGTACCCGGTGCTCTGCGCGAACGCGGAGAGCGCGACGGTCCCCTCGGCGGTGCGGGCACGCAGGCCGATGGCGGTCAGGATCATCGGGAACGCGCCCTGGCCGATCGCCAGCAGGGTCACCCAGAGCAGCGCGGGGCCGTTCGGGGCGATGGCCAACCCCAGGTAGGCCAGGGTCGACGCGGTGGTCAGCCCGAGCACCAGCGGTCGCAGGCTGGTCAACCGGCCGGCCACGGTGGGCATCAGCAGCGCGATCGGCACACCGAGCGCGGTCACCCCGGCGAGCAGCAGCCCGGCCGACTCCGGCTGGTAGCCGGCGTCGCGGAACAGCTGGGCCAACCAACCCATGATCGCGTACCCGCTGAGCGACTGCGCCCCGAAGTAGATGGCCATCGCCCACCCCAGGCGGGTCCGCGCCGGCCGCACCCGCGTCGGCACGGCGGCTCCCGTCGGGGTCGCCCGCCGCCCGCCCGCCCGGGTCCGCAGCGCCAGCGGCACCCACGGGAGTACGGCCACCGCGGCCATCGCGGCCCAGACGCCCAGCCCGGCCCGCCAGGATCCGAAGGCGTGTGCGATCGGCACCGCGGAGGCCGCGGCCACCGTCGTCCCCAGGGTCAACGCCATCGTGTACGCCCCGGTGACCAGGCCGGTGCGCTGCGGGAAGTGCTGCTTGACGAGCATCGGCAGCAGGATGTTGGAGACCGCGATGCCGGCCAGCGCCAGCGCGCTGGTCAGCACGAAGATCCAGGCCGAGTCGGTGGCGGCCCGGAGCACCTGACCGGCGACCAGGGCGAGCATGGCGACCACCAACACCCGGGCGGGTGCCACCCGGCGGACCAGCCACGGGGTGAGCGCGCCGAGGCCGGCGAACGCGATGGTCGGCAGGGTGGTGACCAGACCGGCCATGGCGCCGGAGAGGCCCAGCCCGTCGCGGACCTCGTCGAGCAGGGCGCCGAGGCTCGTCACCACGGCGCGCAGGTTGAGCGCGACCAGCAGCATCCCGGCCAGCACGAGTGCGCCACCGGTCGCCGGGTGCGTCCGACGGCCCGCGGGGTCGCGCGCCGGGCGGGTGTCGACGGCGGCGGGTGCGGGCAGGGCCGGAGCGGCGGTGGGTGGCGGGGTCATGGCCTCTAACCTACAATCATGGGATGAATTTGGGACCGGTGATGTAACCAGTGCCACCGTCGGTTGATTTCCCCTCCGCGCCGCCGGTGCCGCCCCGCGGCCAGCCCGCCGTGCCGCCGCGCGGTCACCGTGTCCGCCAGACGATCGAGCAGCTCCGGGCCCGGATCCTGGGCGGTGAGTGGCCGGTCGGCGCTCGGATCCCCACCGAGCCACAGCTCGTCGCCGCGCTCGGCGTGGGGCGCAACACGGTCCGGGAGGCGGTCCGCGCCCTGGTGCACGCCGGGGTGCTGGAGTGCCGGCAGGGCTCCGGCACGTACGTGGTGTCCACCGACGAACTGGCGCCGGTGGTGGCCCGCCGGCTCGGCGACGACCGGATGACCGAGGTCATCGAGGTACGACGCGCCTTCGAGGTGGAGGCCGCCCGGCTCGCCGCGCTGAGGCGTACCCCGGCCGACCTGGCGGCGCTCGACGGCGCGCTCGCCGACCGCGAGGCCGCCTGGCGCGGCGGCCGGGTTGACGCGTTCGTCGAGGCCGACGCGGCCCTGCACACGGCGGTGGTCGCCGCCGCGCACAACGCCATGCTCGCCGAGCTGTACGCCTCGGTCGGCACCGCCCTGCGCAGCACCGTCGCCCACGCGATGGGCGACGCGCTCACTCCGGAGCGCTACGTCGACCACACCCGACTGGTCGAGGCGATCCGGGCCGGCGAGCCCGACCGGGCGGCGATCGAAGCCGGCGCGTTTCTGGAGCCCGCCCCTGAGGCATAGGTTGTGCCGGACGGAAAACCGGACACCTCGGGAGTACGGATGCTCAAGGGCTTCAAAGACTTCATCATGCGCGGCAACGTCGTCGACCTGGCGGTCGGTGTCGTCATCGGCGCCGCGTTCACGGGCGTGGTCACCCAGCTCACCAAGTCGTTCCTCGAACCACTGATCAAGGCGATCGGCGGGGGCACCAGCCTCTCGGCCGGGACGTGGACTCTCAACGACCAGGTCTTCGACTGGGCGGCGTTCATCAACGCCCTGATCACCTTCCTGCTCACCGCGGCGGTGCTCTACTTCTTCGTGGTGTTCCCGATGAACAAGCTGGCCGAGCGGCGGCAGCGGGGCGAGGAGCCGCCACCGGCCGCGCCGAGCGAGGAGGTCAAGCTGCTCACCGAGATTCGGGACGCGCTGGTCTCCGCCGGCCACACCACCCCCGGCCAGCAGCGCGGGGCACTGGACGACGTGCTGGGCCGCCGCACCGAACCCCCGGCGCCGCGCTGACCCGGACAGATGCACATCGGCCCCTGCGGGAATCCCGCAGGGGCCGCATCTTCTCGTACGTGTGTTCGATAGAGTCCCGCCATGGAGCAGCGAAAGCACTGGTGGAACGGGAAGTGGGGGCGGCTGGCCCGACGGGACGTCTTCCTGCGGGTGGACGCCGACCGGTGGCACGTCGAGCAGCGGGCCGGCGGTGCCGAGGGCATCTCCCGCTTCTACGAGTACGGCAGTGCGGACGAGGCCGAGGAGACGGTCCGGGCTCTCCTTGACGGCACGGACACCTGGCGGGAGTTGTCCCCGCGCCCGCCGGGCAGCTGGACCCTCCCGAACAGCTGAGTGGGGCGGGCGGGTCGGCGGCGCGTTTAACGGCGTACCGCCCCGGGAACCGCGTTGGGATGGACCAGCAGGACGAGCAGCAGGCGACCATCTCGCGGATCACCACCGGGATGCCGGTGATCGACTCCGCGGGCACCGAGGTCGGGACCGTGGACCTCGTCCAGCGCGGCGACCCGAACGCGGTGACCGTGCAGGCGCCGACCGCCGATCCGGGCAGCAGCCTGGACGAGCTGATCGAGTCGACGGCGGTCGAGGAGCCGGATGTGCCGGCCGATCTGGCGGCGCGGCTGCTGCACACCGGCTACCTGAAGGTCTCCACCGAGCTGACCCGCACCGGCGCGGTGTACGTGCCGGCCGACCGGATCGGTTCGGTGGCCGACGGCCGGGTACGCCTCGCCGTCGGCGTGGCCGAGCTGCCCCCGCAGGAGTAACCCCCGCCCAACCCCGCCTTCGCGTTCACCGCCCCTCCGCCTCAGCCGACGCGTGCGCCGACGCCATCGCTGTCGCCCTCCGCAGCCCGATCGGCGACCGGGTCGGAGTCGGCCACGGACGGCTCGACGACCGGGACGGACCGGTCCGGCGTCGCGGCTGAGCGGCGGCGGAAGAGCAGCAGCATCAGGCACCCGGCGACCAGGCCCCAGAACGCGCCGCCCACGCCGATCAGCGTCACGCCGGAGGCGGTCACCACGAAGGTGACCACGGCGGCCTCCCGGGTCGCCGGGTCGGTGACCGCCGACGCGAGCGCGGTGGCGAGGGCGCCGAGCAGGGCCAGTCCGGCGACCGCCTCGATAAGGATGGGTGGGGCGACCGCGACCAGCGCGGTGGCCACGCCGGCGCCCAGCCCGAGCAGGGCCAGTCCGACGCCGGCGGTGACCGAGGCGACCCACCGGCGGTCCGGGTCCGGGTGGGCGTCCGGGCCGGCGGCCAGCGCGGCGGTGATCGCCGCGAGGTTCACCGCGTGCCCGCCGGCCGGGGCGGCGAGCAGGCTGGCCAGGCCGGTGGCCCGCAGCGCGGCACCGAACGGCGGCCGGTAGCCGTAGCCGACCAGCACGGCCATGCCGGGCACGTTCTGCGCGGCCATGGTGACCAGGAACAGCGGCAGGGCGAGCCCGATCAGCGCGGACGCGTTCCAGGCCGGCGCGGTCAGCGTGATCGACGGGATCAGCGCGGCGCCGCTCAGACCGGTCGGCGGCGAGGTCAGCGCGATCGCCGCCACCGCCACGAGCAGCGCGCCGGGCACCGCCCAGCGGCGGGCGAAGCGGTGCAGCAGCAGCCAGCCGGCCACCACCGGTCCGGCCACCGTGGGCAGCTCGACGAGCGCGCGGACCGGGGCGGTGCACAGCGGTAACAGCACCCCGGCGAGCATCGCGCCGGCGACCGGCTTGGGAATGGCGGCCACCGCCCGGCCGAGCGGTGGGAAGAGCCCGGCCGCGACGATCAGCAGGCCGGAGACGAGGAACGCACCCACCGCGACCGGCCATCCGCCCGGCGGTGACCCGGTCGCCACCAGCAGCGCCGCGCCCGGCGTGGACCAGGCCACGCTCATCGGTATCCGGTGTCGCCAGCCCAGCCAGGCGGCGGCGAGCCCGCACGCCACGCAGAGGGCGAGCAGACCGGAGGCCGCCTGCGCGTCCGACGCGCCGGCCGCCCGGAGCCCGGCCAGCACGACGGTGAACGAACTGGCGAAGCCCACCAGCGCGGTCACCACACCGGCCAGTACCGGTTGTGTGCGCCCGGCCATCCCCACCCCTCCCGACTGTTCCGTTTACGGAACGACTGCGTGTAGCACGATAGCCGGGTGCCGCACCCACCACCAGCCCGCCGCCCGGGCCTCGACGTGGACCCCGCCGTCGTCGGGCGCCGGGTCCGAGCCCTGCGCGAGGAGCGGGGGGTCTCGCTGTCCACACTGGCCCGGCTCGCCGGCGTCGGTAAGGCCACCCTCTCCGGCCTGGAGAACGGCACCCGCAACCCGACCCTGGAGACGCTCTGGGCGGTCACCGCGCAACTCGGCGTACCGTTCACCGCCCTGCTGGCGGAACCGGCGGCCGAGCCGACCGTGCACGGCACCGCGGTCACCGCCACCCTGCTGGAGGTGTTCTCCGACACCGACGCGACCTACGAGCTGTACCGGATGCGGGTCGCGCCCGGCGTCACGCAACTCTCCCCCGCCCACCAACCGGGAGTCACCGAACACATCACCGTCTTCGCCGGCGTGCTGCGCGCCGGCCGGGCGGACGCGCCGCTGACCGCCCCGGCCGGCGGTCACCTGCGCTGGGTCTCCGACGTGCCGCACACCTACGCGGCGGTGGGCGACGAGGAGGTCGCCGCCAGCCTGCTGCTGCGCTACCCCCGCCGCTGAGCCCGACCGAGCCGGCGCACCGCCCCTCCGGGCGGATATCGCAATCATTTCTCGACCCGACGTAGGAGGCGTAGAGACGAAGGCGGGGTGTTCTTGGCAAGCTTGACCCCATGACGCTGATCCTCCGCTCGGTCATCCTCAACGACATCGGCTTGGTGCGCACCAACAACGAGGACTCCGCCCTCGCCGGTGACCGCCTGATCGCGGTCGCCGACGGCATGGGCGGGCTGCCCGCGGGCGAGGTGGCGAGCGAGATCGTGATCCGGATCCTGGACGAGCTGGCCCCGCCGACCGACCCCGACGGGGCCGCCGACGCCCTACGCGCCGTCGTCAGCACCGCCAACCAGCGAATCCACGCCGCCATCACCGTCGACCCGACCCGCGAGGGGATGGGTACGACACTGACGGCGGCGCTGCTCGCCGGGGAGACGCTGGTGCTGGCGCAGGTCGGTGACTCCCGCTGCTACCTGCTGCGGGACGGGGAGTTGACCCAGCTCACCCGGGACGACACGTTCGTGCAGGCGCTGGTCGACCAGGGCACGCTCTCCCCCGAGCAGGCCCGGCACCACCCGCAGCGCTCCCTCGTGACCCGGGCCGTGCAGGGTGCCGACACCCCACCGGCCGTCGGTGTGCTCACCGTCGTCCCCGGCGACCGGCTGCTGCTGTGCAGCGACGGGCTCTCCGACTACGTCGAGGACGACGCCATCGCCGCGGCGCTGGGCATGTACGCCGACCGCCAGCAGTGCGGCGAGCAGTTGGTGAAGCTCGCCCACCACGCCGGCGCACCGGACAACGTCACCGTCGTCGTCTCCGACGTCACGGCCCGCTGACCTCCACCTGCTCGTGACACAGGCCGGAGCGGGCGGTCGGCGACCTCAGTAGGTAGTTGTGCCATCTAGGTTGCGCAGCTAGTGTCCGGCGGGTGGATTCCGACCGACGCGGGCAGTGGCTGCGGGGGGTGCTCGACATCTGCGTCCTGGCCCTGCTGGCCGAACGCGAGTCCTACGGCTACCAGCTCGCCCAGGCGCTCGACGCGGCGGGCGTCGGGCCGATCCAGGGCGGCACGCTCTATCCCGTGCTGCTGCGCCTGCAGAAGACCGGTCTGGTGACCGCGCAGTGGCGGGAGGGCACCGCCGGGCCGGCCCGCAAGTACTACCGGCTGACCGAGGGCGGGCAGGCCGCGCTGCGCGACGGAGGCAACGCCTGGCTCACGTTCGTCAGGCCGGTGAGCGACATCGTCACGAAGGGGGTTGCCGGGTGAACGACGACTGGCTACGCACGTTCGCGGCCGAGCTGCACCACCGCCGGGTCGCGGTGGACGCCGCCCGGCACGTGGTCGCCGAGGCCGCCACACACCTGCGCGACTCCGGCGGCGACCCGTGGATCGTCTTCGGCCCACCCCAGCAGTACGCGGGCGCGATCGTGGAGAGCATCGGCACGGCACCCGGGCCACGCCCCGGACCGGTCCGGCTGCACGCCCGCGGCATCACCAAGCGGTACGGCCGAAAGACGGTGCTGCGCGACGCGACGCTGACCGTCCGGGCCGGACAGATCGCCGCCGTGGTCGGCGCCAACGGCTGCGGCAAGAGCACCTTCCTGCGGATCTGCGCCGGGCTGATCTCACCCGACGCCGGTGAGGTGACCGTCTCCGGGCGACTCGGCTACTGCCCACAGTCCGGCGGCACCGCCGACTTCCTGCTCGCCGACGAGCACTTCGTGCTGGTCGGCGCCGGTCAGGGCGTGGCCCGGGGGCCGGCCCGCCGCGCCGGACGGGCGGCCGCCCGACAGCTCGGCTGGGAGGCGGGCGGAAACGTGCAGGCCCGGCACCTCTCCGGCGGTACGCGCCAGAAACTCAACCTGACCATGTCCACGCTCAGTGAGCCGGACGTGTTGCTGCTCGACGAGCCGTACCAAGGCTTCGACCAGGGCACCTACGTCAACTTCTGGGACCAGCTCAGCCGACTGCGCGACGAGGGCGCGGCGATCGTCGTGGTGACCCACCTGCTCAACCAGCTCGACCGGGTGGACACCGTGCTCGACCTGACCCCAGCACAACCGTCCGGGCGGATCGCGCCCGGCGTCCGAGGAGGCCGTCCGTGAACCGGCTCGTCACCGTCGCCGAGATGACCCTGCGGGAGTTGTTGCGTCGTCGGGGCGTACTCCTGCTGTTGTTGTTGATGCCGTTGACCTTCTACCTGATCCGGCGGGACGCCTACCTCGGGCAGTCGGTACGGTCGCTGCTGCTCGGCGTGGGCTGGGCGGTGAGCACCGCCGCGCTCTTCGCCACCACGGCGGCCCGGGAGCTGGAGCCGAGGTTGCGGTTCGCCGGCTACCGCCCACACCACCTCTACCTGGGTCGGATGCTCGGCCTGTGGGCGGTGGGGCTCGTCATCTCCGTACCCTTCTTCCTGCTTCCCCTGGTCGACGGCGCGGACCTGCGGTACGGCGGCCTGGCCGCGGCGATGCTCTGCTCGATCGGTGTGGCGGCGCCCTTCGGGATGCTGATCGGCACGCTGCTGCCCCGCGATTTGGAGGGAACGCTGCTGCTGCTGACCGTGGTGACCGTGCAGATGCTGATCGACCCGGCCGGGTCGGGTGCGAAGCTGACGCCGTTCTGGTCGAGCCGGGAGATCGCCACCTGGTCGGTGGATCACACCGACGAGGGTTACCTCACCCGGGGCGTGCTGCACGGGTTCGCCGTCACCGCCCTGCTGGTGCTCAGCGTGGCCGCCGTGGCGAGTGTCCGGCTGCGCCGCCGCCGGCACCTGCGCCACCTGCCCGTCGGCTGATCCGGTCAATTCGGTTGCTCGGACCTGCGCGGCGGGTTGAGATGGGCGGATGACCATCCGCCGGGTGACCGCCGACGACCGTCTCACCACCAGTTTTCCGCTGGCCGCGTACGCGTTCGAGTCGTCGCCGCTCGGTGCCGCCCGGGTCGAGCACTTCCGCGACTACCTGCCCTACCACCAGGGCAACACGACGCTCGTCATCGAGGAGGACGGGGCCACGCTGGCCGCCGTGTCGGCCATTGGAATGCGGCAGAACCTCCGCGGGGTGGTGCTGCCGATGGCCGGCGTCGCCGGGGTGGCCACCCATCCGCTGGCCCGCCGGCAGGGGCATGTCCGGACGCTGCTGCACCGGCTGCTCGACGAGATGCGCGACGAGGGGCGTCCGCTCAGCGCCCTCTATCCGTTCCGGCCCAGCTTCTACGCCCGGTTCGGCTACGTCGGGCTGCCCAAGCCGCGCACGGTCACCTTCACCCCGGCGGATCTGGGGTCGCTGCTGCGCGCCGAGCTGCCCGGCGAGGTGGGCTGGGAGCGGATCGCCGCCGGCTACCCGACGTGGCGCGCGTTCACCGAGCGCTGCCTTGAGCAACGGCACGGCTTCTCGGTCTTCCCCGACTACCGGGCGGTCGGGTTGCGCGACCGGGACGAACACTGGCTGCTCACCGCCCGGGTGGATGGCGCGGTCACCGGCGCGATCACGTACCGGATCGACGACTACGGCGGCACCCTGCTCGGCAACGAACTGCTCGCCACCGATCCGCTCGCCCGGACGTTGCTGTTGCAGTTCCTCGCCCGGCACGTCGACCAGGTCGAGCGGGTCAGCCTCCAGGTCCCGCCCGACGAGCTGCCCGAGCTGTGGCTCACCGACCTGGACGTGCGCGTCGAGGCGCGGGCGGGCCGGCCCGGCTCGTCCGCCCCGATGGCCCGGCTGCTGTCGCTGGACGCGCTGAGTGGGCTGCCCGTCGGGCCGGGCCGGGTACGCGTCGAGCTGACCGGGGACCGGTGGCTGGCCGGCACCCACCTGCTGGACGGCACGAGCGGCACCCTCGACGTGGTCACCGACGGCAGCGCCCGGGTGCCGTCCGCCACGCTCACCGCCGCCGGGCTCTCCGCCCTCGCGTACGGGGTGCTGGACCCGGCCGAGCTGCCGTTGCGAGGGCTGGGCGAGGTCCAGCCGGACGCGGCCGCCGAACTGCGCAGCATCTTCCCGCGCGAAGTGCCGTACCTGTTCGCCGACTTCTGAGCACGGTTTGCCGCTCGTGCCCCACCGGGTACGGTCCCCGGAATGCCGGAGTGGTTGCAGGCGGGCGGATGGGGATTGCTGGCCGGGTCGGCCCTGTTGGTCGGGGCGGCGGTCGGCTGGTTCGCGCGCGTGCCGCAGACGCTCATCGCGTCGGTCATGGCGTTCGGCGCGGGGGTGCTGCTCTCCGCGGTGTCGTACGAGCTGATCGAGGTCGCGCACGACCAGGGCGGGATGCTGCCCACCGTGCTCGGTGCGGCCGGCGGCGCGAGCGCGTACACCCTCGCCAACGTAGCCCTGGCCCGGCGCGGCGCCCGTAACCGGAAACGCTCCGGCGCCCGCCAGCCCTCCGAGGGTGAGAAGCCCGGCTCCGGCACGGCGATCGCGGTGGGTGCGCTGCTCGACGGCGTACCGGAATCGGTGGTGATCGGCGCCAGCCTGCTCAGCGGCGGCGCGGTCAGCCTGGTCACGGTGGTGGCGGTGTTCCTCAGCAACATCCCGGAGGGGCTGTCCAGCGCGGCCGGCATGCGCCAGGCCGGCCGGACCCGACGGTACGTGTTCCTGCTCTGGACGGGGATCGCGCTGATCAGCGGCGTCGCGGCGCTGGTCGGCAACACCCTGCTGGGTGGCGCACCGCCGGAGGTGCTGGCCAGCATCACGGCGTTGGCCGCCGGGGCGATCCTCGCCATGATCACCGACACCATGGTCCCGGAGGCGTTCGAGGACGCCCACCTGCTGGTCGGTCTCATCACGGTCGCCGGTTTCCTGACCGCCTTCGCCCTCTCCCACGCCTGAGTGACCCGACCAGCCTTAGCGAGGCATTAAACCGGCACGGCGGA
The DNA here is from genome assembly GCF_029626045.1 of Micromonospora sp. WMMD710. Taxonomy (NCBI): domain Bacteria; kingdom Bacillati; phylum Actinomycetota; class Actinomycetes; order Micromonosporales; family Micromonosporaceae; genus Micromonospora; species Micromonospora sp. WMMD710. Next base: position 5,117,672 of record NZ_JARUBD010000001.1, read on the forward strand.
TTCGTCGCGACGCCGTCACGGCTCCTAGCATCACGGGGTGCGCATGACGTCGCTTGCCGCTCTGCTCGTCCTCGGTGTCGCTACCGCGACCCTGCCCGCCTGCGCGTCCGACGATCCGGCGCCCGCCTTCGAGGCCGGCTCGCCCGCCTCGCCGCAGGCCCTGGCGACCGGCGACCAGGGCGTCGTACCGGCGGGCCGCGACGGCCTCGGCGGCCCCGGGGCCAGCGCGAGCCCGAAGCCCGCCGCGAAGGCGCTCGCGGCCGGCAACCCGAACGGCAAGGCCACCGTGCCCGCCGAGGCACGCGCGGTGGACACCTCGAAGCCGACCCGGACCGTCGGCACCGGCACCCCGGCGAGCTGCACCTCCGCGGCGGTCGTGAAGGCCGTCGCGGCCGGCGGCATCATCACGTTCAACTGTGGACCGGCACCGGTGACGATCACGATGGCGGCCACCGCGAAGGTCCGCAACGCCAACGGGCCGAAGGTCGTCCTCGACGGCGGCGGCACGGTCACGCTCAGCGGTCAGGGGCAGCGCCGCATCCTCTACATGAACACCTGCGACGAGGCCCAGGGCTGGACCACCTCGCACTGCCAGAACCAGGACCACCCGCAGCTCACCGTGCAGAACCTGACCTTCGCCGACGGCAACTCCACCGGCGACAAGGCCGAGGGTGGCGGCGGTGGCGCGATCTTCGTACGCGGCGGGCGGTTGACGGTGGTCAACTCGCGCTTCGTCCGCAACCGCTGCGACCGCACCGGCCCCGACCTGGGCGGCGCGGCCGTCCGGGTGCTCAGCCAGTACGACAACAAGCCGGTGTACGTGGTCAGCAGCACCTTCGACGGCGGCTCCTGCTCCAACGGCGGGGCGCTGAGCAGCATCGGCGTGTCGTGGGTGGTACTGAACAGTGTGCTGAAGAACAACGAGGCGATCGGCAGCGGCGCCAACCCGGCCAAGTCGGGTACGCCCGGCGGCGGCAGCGGCGGCGCGATCTACTGCGACGGCAACGAGTTCACCGTACGGATCGCCGGCACCGTCATCGAGAGCAACAAGGCCAACGAGGGTGGCGGCGCGATCTTCTTCGTGAGCAACAACCGCACCGGCACGATGCGGATCGAGAACTCGACCCTGCGCCGCAACCCGAGCGGAAAGTTCGAGACCCGCGGCTACCCCGGCATCTTCTTTCTGGGCGCCCAGAACCCCACGGTCATCGGCACCAAGCCTCAGTAGGGATTTCCCTGGCCCGGGGGGCGTGCTTCGAGGAGGCCCTCCGGGCGACCCGGCAGGGTGGGCGCGCCCGACAAGGGCGGGCTCGCGGTGTGGTCGCCGCCGGCCATGCCGACGATGAGTTCCTTGAGCGCGGTGAGCGCGTCGATCCGGGGCACCCACCCCAGCTCGCTCTCCGCCCGCTCACTGGACATCAGCGGCGCGTTCAGGCCCAGCTCCACCCAGCCCGCGTCGACCGGTTGCAGCCGCGCCCGCCAGGTCAGGGCCGCCGCCACCCGCAGCACCGGCGCCGCGACCGGCACCGTCCAACCGTGGAAGTGCCGGGCCACCAGCTCCGGGGTCAGCACCGGGTCCGCGGCGAGATTGAAGGCGCCGCGCGCATCACCCAAAACCGCCCTGGCGTACGCGTCAGCCACATCGTCGGCGTGCACCGCCTGCATCCGCAGCCGGCGGTTCGTCGGCACCAGCGGAATCCGGCCGAAGCGCAGCAGCCGTACCGGCGCGAAAGGACCCAGAAAATAGCGGGTGATCTCCACACCGGCGGCCCGCTGGAAGATCAGCCCCGGCCGCAGCCGCACCACCCGCACCGCGGGATGCTCCCCCTCCAGCCCGTCGAGCAACGCCTCCACCTCGGCCTTGTGCTCGCTGTACGACGAGCCGGACACACCGGTCGCCGGCCACCGCTCGCTGATCGGGTGATCCTTCGGGCCCGGCGCGTACGTGCCGACCGACGACGCGTACACCAGCGCCGGCACCCCGGCCCGCACCACCGCGTCGAACACCGCCCGGCTGCCGTCGACGTTGGTGCGGCGCAGCACCCGCTGATCATGACTGGGCTGGATCTGCCAGGCCAGGTGCACCACCGCGTCCGCGCCGGCGAAGATCTCGGCGAGCTGGGGTGGGGCAGTCGGCGCGCCGATGTCACACGAGTGCCACTCCACCTGGTCGTACGGCGTACCGGCGTCCGGGCCGGGCAACCGCCGAGCCACCCCGGCCAGCTCCACCCCCCGCTCCCGGCGCAGCCTGCGCAACACCGCCGTACCGACGTTGCCGCTCGCCCCCACCACCACGATCCGCATGCCCGACCCCGTACCCGCCCAGCACCACCTCAACCGCCCCGCCGCTGCCCGCGGCGCCGGCCCTTGATCGACTCGCCTTCAAGGATTCCGGGCCATCCCACCGCGCCCCGACACCCCACTTTCCAGGAGCACGAGTCGATCAAGCACTTGTGCCGGGCTCCATACCCCGACCTGGGGGCCTCCAGCGCTCTGGACACCGCCAGTGGGTCGAGCTAGTGATGATCGAGTGGGGTGCCGGTCGTCCGGCGGCAGGCATCGACGGCCCGGCCGGAAGCCGAGAGTCGGCGGCGCTCACTGTCAGGTAACCTGAGCGCGCGGGCCGCTACAGATCTTGAATGGTTAGGTTGAGTCGGGTTCGAGGGTCAGGCCGGTGTGGGCGAGGAAGCTGTCGAGCAGGTCGGCCCGGTACTGGATGCGTTTGAGTCGGTTCTTGACGATCGCCTGGAGATGATCGACGCCGCGGACGGCGAGGTTGCCGATGCTGTGTTTGAGGTGTGACCACACCTGCTCGGTGGGGTTGAGGTCGGGGGCGTAGGCCGGCAGACGAATCACGTGTAGCCAGTCCCGGCCGTTGATCATCTGCCGCATCGCGGCGCTGATGTGGGTATTGAGGTTGTCCCAGACGAGCACGATCGGACCGCCGAGCTGCTGGTGGGCTGCGTCGAGCAGGGCGATGTAATCGGTTTCGGCGAAGCTGCGTCGTTCGTTCTTGCGGCCGCGGTGGGTGATCGTTCGGTAGATCAACCGGCTGCGTCGGCCCGGTTTCACGCAGACCAGCCCCGCGATCGAGACCCGGCCAGAACCCCCTTACCTGACAACGGAATCACCGGAGTTTCGCCGCGTCGGCCCCAGGTGCGGGCCTTCGGTGGGCGCAGCGTCTGACCGGCCTCGTCCTCGAAGCAGATCCACGCGTCGCGCTGCGCCGCTACCGTTTTCCCGCCGGCCACACCTCCCGCCGCCACGTCGCGATCGCCTCCTCGTCACGCTCGACGGGCCGGTGCGACGGAACCTGCACCGACCAGCCGATGCGATGCAGCAAATACGAGGTGCCGCGCAGCGTGTACCGGGTGCGGAACATCCGAGCGATCAGATCCGACACCCGCGCCAGGGTCCACCGCTGGTCCTCGCCGAACCCGTGCGCGGCTGGCCCCTCATCCAGGGCATCGGCCAGGCGCCGCAGCCGGCCGGCGTCCAGGCGGCAGCGGGAACCGCTCGGCCCTTTCGACGCCAACCCGGCCTCACCTTCGGCACGCCACCGCTTCCGCCAGCCGTACACCGCTGTCTGCGACACCCGCAACCGCCGGGCGACCTCCGCAACCGGCACGTCCTGCGCGAACCACCCGGCCGCTTGCCGCCGCACCGCCTCACGCTTCACCCGCCCTCGCTCGGACAGCCCACCTCCGTCGGGATACCTCATCCCTCCGGCCTACGCCCCCGACCCGCGAAGATCACGCCGACACGCCGACCCACAGTGGACAAACCTGACCTTTCAAGATCTGTAGCGCAAGCTGGGCTTGTCGCCCGTCGGTAGCGCGGCAGGTCAGGAATGGGAGATGCTGCGCTTGGTGACCGGGCGGGGGCGGCGGACTGCGCCGCTGCGGGCTCAGCAAGGGCTGGCAGCAAGGTCCTAGCCCTCATGCGGTTCGCGCTGATCACCCGCCGGATGACTGAGCAGAACGCTTATATGGTGGGCCGCCTGGGACTCGAACCCAGAACCTAAGGATTAAAAGTCCTCAGCTCTGCCATTGAGCTAACGGCCCGCTGCGCTTCAGGCTACCCGACCACCTGGGGCCGGGTTGATGTCCGCCCCCGGTCCAGACGAGCGATGCTGATCTACGCCCGCCGTGACGCGTGAGCGGCGATACCCTCCCGCCGATCGCCGTCTGCCTCGGGGTTGCGGCGCATCGGGTGCAGGGTTGGACCGTCCGGCAGGATGATCGGGGGACAGGGTGCGTAGCCGTGCCGGCTGTAGAGGTCACTGGCGGTGGTGGTGCTGGTCCAGGACGGCAGGCCTACGTGGTCGAGGCGGCTGCGGTGGTGGGCGAGCATGGCGGTGCCGTAGCCGGCACCTGTGCTGCTGGGCCGTACCGCGAGAAACGCCAGCTCGTAGTGGGGCTCGGTGGGTCGCGCCTTGGCGAGCAACCGATCGAGAATGTCGAAGCGGCCGGTGTGCGGGCCTGCCGCGTCAGCTAGCCGCATCTGATAGTTCGCCGGTGGCGGGATGCTGCGGTATCGGTGGAAGCCGACAGTGGCGGCGTCGTCAGTGAGGTGGATGTCGCCGTAGAACATGGCGTGTTCGATCCAGATGCCGAGGACGTCGGTGAGGATCCGGCGGCGTGGGCCTGGGTCGGGGATCAGCCATGTGGCGAGAGGGCTGGGATGCAGTGCGTCGGCGATCAGTGCGGCGACATGGTCTTTGTCCGCCCACCGGGCGGCGCGGATGCGCGTTACAGCGTCCATGGCGAGATTTCCCCTCGATCTTGTCGGTCGCGCAGGTCAGGAGTTGCCGCTGCTGGTGGCATGGGCGTGGACGAGGAACAGGTGGTAGTCGTCAACCAGGGGGCCGGTTCGGTCGCTGCCCGGTGGTGGTGCGAGTGCGGTTCTTTCGTAGGCGAGTAGTTCGCCGGTGGTGGGGTTGAGGATCAGCAGGAAGCGGATGGCGTTGGAGGTGGCGCTGACGCCGATGCCGGTTCGGCCTGCGCGGTCGGTCACCGAGCCGTGGTACGCGATTCCGGGGGTGTCGCTCAGGACGGTGAGGACCGCGGTGCGGGCGGCTTGGTTGGGAGTACGCCAGCCGAGCAGGCTGACGAGGTCGCGGATGACGGCGGTGGGTCCGAGGAACCGGGGCTGGGTGGCGTCGATGTGCGCGCTGAGCGCTACCGGGTCGGTGGCGATCGGTCCGATGGGTCCGTCCAGCTCGCCGGGCTTGTAGGTGCTGTCGTCGGTGGGCCGCTGATCGGTGGGGTACCGGCTGCGGATGACGCGTCCGGAGGCGTCGTCGGTGCGCCAGCGTTGCTCTTCGAACAGCACGATCCGCGTGGTGGTGCTGTTGCCGGCGATCGTGGTGTCCGTGGCCCATTGCATCAGGTGGATGTAGGCGAACCGGCCCGGAATGGCGTCGCAGCCGGACGGCCCAACCGTCACCGCTTCCAGAGCCTGCCGCGCCGAGGTCGACTCCGACAGATGCGTCGGCGACAGGTCGAGTCTCTGCTCTGCGCGTGCCTTGAGCTGTGCTGCGGTGAGGGCGGCGGGTGACAGACACGGCGACACGGCCGACCGGGACGCGGCGGTGCTGGAGGGCGAGGGTGGGGATTGGGCTGGACCGGCGACGCCCGTCCAGTTCGGGATAGCTGTGGCGGTGGCGAGGAGGCCAAGCGCGCAGACGGCGGCAGTGACCTTCGCGGCTCGCCGACCCAGCGGGTGGGGGCGTCTCGGTCGCGGGTCGCACGTGGGGCAGGTTGTTCACGGTCAGCTTTCTCGAGGTGAGGTGAATTGGGCTAGCGGTAGGCGGCCGTAGCGAGGTCCCCCACGGCGGCGTCCACGGCGGCGGTGATGTCGCGTACTGGCTGGTAGTGCTGCCCGGCGATGGCCTTCAAGCGGCTGGTCAGGGTGGTGATGTCGTCGTCGAGGTAGAGGTGGCTGGTGAGGCCGAGGTCGGCGACGAGGCCGGCGAGGGCGGCGGTGTGGTTGTCGGGTTGTTCGCGGCCGGCGGCGAGGTAGCGCAGGCGGGAACGGGCCACGACGGCCCATTTGCTGTCGGTGGCGAGGTAGGTGTCGGTGCGCACGAGGCCGCCGAGGCGCCGTCGAGTGTGCTGGCGCAGGATCCCGCCGGCGACGAGTCCGGCGCGGGTGCGGTCGTAGAGGTCGTCGGAGAACCCGCGCAACCACCCGCGCAGGGGTGGGTGGGTGTGGCGGATGGTGGCGGTCGCGGCGTCGGCGATCAGGTCCCCTACTGGCCGGTCGATGTGCGGGTGGATCCGTTGGTGGTTGGCCGGGCGGGTGTCGTCGTTCGGGTCGAGGGTCACCCGCCCGGCCAGGTACAGGTCGATCAGGACCGCGCCGGCGAGCCCGAGGGCGAGGGTTTGCCGGTGCACGTGGGGGTGTCCGGTGTCGTCGTCGTGGCCGAGGAGGAACAGGTCGTCGCGCAGTGGCAGGCGCGGGATCGACGCGGTCATCGCGGGGCTCCTACCGCAGCCCGGCGGTGAGTCGCCGCAGCCGCTCGTGTGCCCCGCCATACGCGGGGCCAGGAGCGGGGAGCAGGGTTTTGTCGATGGCGGCGAGGACGGTGTAGTTGGGGTCGCACACATTGCCGATCGGTGCCCGCCCCGCCTGCGACACGAGCTGGTAGGCGTCCAGGGTTTCCAGGCCGGTCAGGGCGCTGGCCCAGCCGACAAGGTCGTGCTGGGCGATGCGGTAGGCGTCCTCCAGGGGCCTCGCGCACCCGATCGTCAGGATGTCCCGGTCGGTCTCCAACCGCGGCCACCGTGTGGTGACGCCTTTGATGACGTCGATGGCGAGGGTGGTGGTCGTGGCGATCTCCACGCCGACGCCGCAGGCCTCGCCCTCGCCCTGGCGGGCGTGTCCGTCGCCGAGCGCGAGCATCGCCCCGTGGACATTCACCCCGAGGTAGAGGGTGGTGCCGGCGCGTAGGTGCGGGGTGTCGAGGTTCCCGCCGTGGGTGTCGGGCACGAGGGTGGAGCGGGCTTCGAACCCGCCGGGGGCGATACCGATCGTGCCGATCATCGGGTCCAGCGGCAGGTCAACGCTGTGGTCGCTGCGTGTGGCCTCGAACCGGATGGTCCCGGCCTGCCGGTCGATGCCGTACACCCACACCCGCTCATCCAGCGGCGGCTGCAGAGTGGCGGTGTGGGAGGTGGAGGTCAGTGCCCCGAAGTGCGGGAACGTCGACGACACACCCCAGTCCCGGGCCGGGACGATAGCGGCGAGGTGGACGGCGAGCGTATCGCCAGGTTCGGCGTCCTCGACGAAGAACGGCCCGGACACCGGGTTGAGGTACGGCATGCGGCATACCTGCGACGGCAGGTCCGCCGGCCCCCTCACGAGACCACCGAAGCAGTCCTCCGTCACGACGGTGAGAACATCACCGCCGCGCACATGCGCCACCGGCATCCGACCGCCGAAGGTGTACGCCAGCTCATCCCGAGCCGGCCGGTAGGTGAACGTGTCCATGCCGGTCACACCCGCTCCACGTGACGCGCCTGCGGCTGCACGGGTGCCAACCCCGACAGGGCAGGGCGGCGGCCGGACAGGTACAGGCCGGCCAGGACGATGACGCCAAGGGTGAGCCAGGCCAGGCCGAGGCGCTGGGCGGCGATGTTGGCGTTGACGACCACCCACACCAAGATGGCGAAGCCAATGCCGGGCATGACCAGGTGCGCCCACCAGTTCCCACTGCGCTCCCGGATGAGGTGATGCACCACCACGGAGACATGCAGGACCAGGAACGCGACCATCGCCCCGAAGTTGATCAACGACGACAGCAGCGTGATCCCATCCGCACGGGTCGCCATGTACAGGCCCAGCGCCAGGGACACCGCGCCGGTGAGTAGCGTCGCGTTGATCGGCACGTTCCGGCGGATCGACACCTTCGCCAGGAACCCGGGCAGCTGCCGGTCGCGGGCCATCGCGTACAGCAGCCGAGACGTTGCAACCTGCGCGACCATCGAGTTCGGCAACCCCCACGCAATCGCCGTAGCCACCGCGCACACCGTCGCCAGCCAACTCCCACCAGCCACGGCGGCGGCGTCATAGAAGGCAGTGCCGTTCGGATCACCCTCCGCAACGAGGGTGCCGGGGTCGGGGACGAGCATCGCCGCCAGCCACGTCTGCGCAATGAACAGCACCCCCGCCAGGATCAGGACGGCCGCCATGGCCCGGCCGATCTGACGGGAGCCGCCCTTGGTCTCCTCCGCCAGCATGGAGATCCCGTCGAAGCCAAGGAAGGACAGCACCGCGAGCGACACCGCCCCCGCCACCACCGACCAGGTGAACGTGTCGGCGTTGTAGAAGGCGTCCCAGCTGAATCGGCCCCTACCCGAGGCGAGTGCCCAGCCGGCGAGGGCCAAGAAGACCGCCAGGACGATCAGCTCGCCGACGAGCATCACCCGGGTGACGGCCGCCGTCATGCGGATCCCCACCGAGTTAACGATCGTGTTCACTGCGACGAAACCGAGCAGCCACAGCCACACCGGCACCGCCGGGACCGTGGCGCTGCGGCAGGGTAGCGCCTACCTCGCCGAACAGATGACGCTCGCCGTCAACGCGGCCCTCGACGACCTGCAAGCCCGAATGGTCGCCGAAGCACCGGACGCTCCGAACCCGGCAGTGCTGCTCGAACGGCTCGAAGACGTCCAGCAGCAATCGGTGCGCCAAATGCAATCGTTCCTGAGCGCGCTCACCTCAGCCCAGGCCCGGGCAGCCCGGCCGGTGGATTGACGATGTCGATGGAAATCGATCCGGATCACGTCCAGGCGGCAGGCAGTCGGCTTGTCGACGTGGGTGACCGGCTGGCTGGCGCACTCGAGACGCTCGACGCCCGGCTGAAGAGCTTTGGCGAGCCGTGGGGTGGCGACATGCTCGGCACCCTGATCGGCCTCTCGTTTCCGGTTGTCTCCGGATACCTGGTGCAGTGCTACGCCGCGATGGCCGACGAGTACCAGAGCAGCGGCGAGGACCTCATGGCACTGGCGGAAGACCTGATGGCCGTCGAGGAGGACCTGACCGGCCAGTTCGGTGCACTGGCCTCGAAGTTGGGCTGACGATGGGCATGACAATTCCGGGTGAACTCGCCTCGGTGCTCGCCATGATCGGGTACGACTGGCCGGAGGGCGACGAGGAGAAGCTCTTCGAGCTCGGGCAAATCTGGATGGACTTCGCCAGCACGGTCGAGGAGGTAGGCCGAGAGGCTGACGCGCTGGCCGCGGAGGTGACCGGAGGCAACCAGGGCGACGTGATCGCGGCCTTCGACGCGTACTGGTCTGGTGCCGATGGGCCGGGCGGCGTGTTGGCCGGAAACACCACCGCCACTACCGTGCTGGGCGCCGGTTACGTGGTGGTCGCCGCGGTTGTGCTGGCGCTGAAGGTGGCGATCATCGTTCAACTGGTCATTCTGGCCGTTCAGATCGCCCAAGCGGTGGCCACGGCGGTGCCCACCTTCGGTGCATCCCTGCTGGAGATCCCGATCTTCAAGATGATCACCAGCCTGATCCTCGACCAGCTTATCGACATGGCCATGAGGGCGATCCTCGGTGGGTAAGCGAAACCGCAACCGACATCTCCGCGACGCGGCCGTTCCACCCGCGGTGGAATCGGCGCTGGTCAAGCCGGTCGCGCAACTCGCCAGGACCCCCCGGGTACGCCGGGAGTACCACGTCGGCGACGAGCAGCGGCCCAAGCACCGGGAGACCGACCGCAACCTGGCCATGGGCAGCGCGAGCCGTGCCCCCACCAACGGTCAGAGCGCACTGGACCGGTCGGTGCAGATCAAGGAAACCAACGAGCGTCGCCGTATCGGCGTCGATCACCAGACGGGTGAGATTGTCGTTCTCGACCGGCACCGACGAATCGAGCCGTCGAACCCTGGCGACGACGTCGTCGAGATCTACCACGGCCATGTCCGCAACTGGGAGGACCACAGCAAAGACGGCCCGAACGACGACATGCGCAACGCCCTCAAGCGTGCCGGACTGGTAGACAAGAAGGGCAGGCCGACCGCGCCGCCGAAGGACGGGGAATGAGCACACAGCGCAGCTACTACGAACCGGCTCCGGCGACCCACGACACGGCCACAGCCGCACTCGCGGCGGGCGATATCGACACCCTCACCGACTCGATGGTCGGGCTCGCCTTGCACGATGCGGACTGGCGCTGGTGCCAGGACTTCTACCTACGCGTGCTGGATCATCCGGAGGAGGACGTCCGGGCCACAGCAGCGATCTGCCTTGGCCACCTTGCCCGCATCCACCACCAACTCGACACCGAAAAAGTCCTGCCCGCCCTGCGCGCCCGGCTGCGCGACCCGGAGGTCGGCGGCACGGTGGAGGACGCCATCGCCGACATCGAGCAGTTCCTCGCTCTTCCACCCGGTGCCACGCGGGGATAGACATCCAATCGAAGTTCGCAGCCGCCCACCACACACCACCTCTGCGCGGCGGTAACTCAGATAGGTCAGGGCTGACATGGCGCCGGAAGGGCTACAGGCAGTCACCGCGAGTCGCCAGGTGAACGGTCGCCTACAGAGAAATGTCGCCGCCGTGCTTCACGATGAATCCCTGGGCTGCGTTCGCTCGCCCGCACCCGGGACAGCGCCACTCCCACTTCGTGTTGTCCACGCTGGCGCGGGTTTCCACCTCGTGAAAGTCGTACGTTTCGCCGCAGGCCGGATTGCGACAGGTCAGCGTGGTCGGGATGTCACTGCCATCGGGAGCATCCATACTTTGAACGTAGCGGGGCCGTCTGGCAGGCGGAAGGGCAGTACACCGAACGAAGCTCCCACGCGTCGTCGCGGCGGTCGGCTGCTGGACCAGGCTCCACCGGAGGAGTTTGCTCCGCAACCCACATGGGTTGCCAACCTTTGCAGAAATCGTGCTGCCCGGTGTCGCAGCCAGCCGCACGGCGAGATTGAGAAGGTTCGGCTTGGCGGCGTTGCGCCAGGTGTTGGCGAGGAAGGCGAACTCATTCATGATGCCGACCAGCCCGGGGCCGACAGCGCCACTCGCACTGCATCGCCGTGAACGGCGATTCATCGGCGGTGGGCGAGACCGATGCCGCAGTCAGGTTCCCGTTCAAACGGCGAAGCCTCGGCATCAGCCGAGGCTTCGCGATGTGAACGATATACATGAGCCCAACGCCAGAGGTGCCCTCATGCCCCAGACATCAACTCAGGGTCACCCGTTCGCCATCGAACTCGGCAACAAACTCGGCCTTGCCGCCAAGGGCAGCGATGTACCGGGCAACCGTGCCGACCTCAGTCTTCGGCAGTTCGCCGCTCTCGATGGCGACGACGCGCGGCTGTGAAACGTTCATGCGGTCGGCAACCTGCTGCTGAGTCAGGCCGCGCTTCTCGCGCATCTCACGCAGCCGCGTCGCGCGTACCTCGCCAAGCATGCGCTCCTTGTGCTGCTCAACCTTGGCCTCGTCGAGGTTCATGCGGGAGCGGACATCCCGCCAGCTTCGCGCCATCAGTGCTGTCCCTTCAGCTCTCGCAGATGATCGGCGAACTTCCTGTCGGCTTCGAGAATGCTGGTTTCGTACCAGCCCTTCCAGTTGCCGCTCTTGTCACCCTCCACCAGCAGGATGGCTTCCCGCTGAGGATCGAAGGCGAACAGGATACGGATCTCGGTTCCCCCTGCCGAGCCTGGCCGCAACTCCTTCATGTTCTTGTAGTTCGAGCCCTTGACTCGATCGACCAACGGTCGACCGAGCGCCGGACCCTCGGCGGCGAGCAGATCAATGGCCGCAGCGACCTGGTCAGCGGAGTCGGGGTCAGACTTCGCCAGGTCAAGCAGCCAGTCCTCGACGTCCTCGGTAAGGCCGACCTCCCACTCGCTCACACACCCACTATAGCCCAGAAATAATGCCTGCGTTATCAGAAGTGTAGAGCGCGGCAGAGGGTAGAAGTCGACGTCAGGGACGAGACCTCCCGCAGCCGCCGTCATCGGTGCCGAGTTCAGCCCCGAGCGCATGGATGGGCGCGACCGGCTCGGACCTCCTTGCTGGGCGGTCACCATAGCCCTCCACCGCCCGGAGGCAGGAGAAGTGGCCGGCAAGCGGGCAGCACCCGGGACCGGGGGTGCTCCACGGGTGCTCGGATGCTCCGGTGCCGGACGGACTCACATCGCGATGGCCGGATTCATGCCTCCGCCGGTCACTCATCGTGGCGTCGCTCCCCATAGAACGTGGCGCGGACCAGCCCTGACGCAGCCGGACAACACGGCCGGGATCCGGGCGGCGGATAACTCCGATGCCCCGAAGTAGATTTGTCTCGTTCTGGTCACTTTTAATCCATAGGTTCAGGGTTCGAGTCCCTGGCGGCCCACTCTTTACCCATCCTGAGCTGCAAGAACGTCAGGCAAAGATCATCGGGTACAACCAGGGCACAACCTAGATTCGATCTTGGCCAGTAGAGGGTTCCAGCCGTCGTCCGTCTGCCTGCCTGCCTGCCTGCCGCAGGAGGTTGCCCACCAGGCCGCGCGGACGGTCCTTCTTTGGCAGCCAGTGAACATAGGTCTCCAGCGTGATCCGCAGGTTGGCGTGCCGTAGCGCCTTCTGCACCTCCTGGGGCTCGACGCCGTTGCTCATCAGCGTGGTAGCGAAGAAGTGGCGCAGGGAATGGAAGGTCCCTTCCTTCGGCCATCCGGTCGCCTCGCGCCAGTCCGCCCACAACTCCGACCAGTAGGTGTCGGTCAGTAGCTTCCCTCGGGCCGAGGTGAACAGGACGGCCACCGGACGAGTCAGCCGCTCCCCGGTGGTGATGTCGGGAAGGTCAAACTCGACCGGGCCGACTTCGCCGAGGTGTGCGGTCAGTTCCTCGGCGACCCCCGCGTCCAGGTCCACAGTGCCAGTGGAACCGCTCTTGGGCGTCGAGAGGTAGAAGCCGCCGAAGTGCTCCGGCGAATGGCCGCAACTGCTGAACGACGTGCAGCTCTCCACGGTCGTAGTCGGCGCAACGCGACCCGGCCTCCACGCCCAACACCTCACCGAGGCGAAGCCCCTCCCCTGCCCCCAACCACACAGCGGCCCGGAATCGGCGCGGCACCACCTCAGCGAGCTTGAGCACCTGGTCGCCGGTGGGAACCCACTTCGGTGCCCGCGACAAGCCACGCAGGATCTGCGCAAGCTTTACCCCGTCGCAGGGGTTGTCGGGAATCACCTTGTCGATAACGGCGGCGTTCATGACGGTCTTGAACAGCCCGAAGTACAGACTGACTGACGACTTCGGCGTGCCGTCATCAAGGGCGGGCCTTCGGCCCGCCGCCGTGTCGCGCCGGGGCGCGCGTGCGGCCTGGCCGGCCGGTCACGCCCCGGCGCACACGGCGCGGTGGTGGAGAGCCGTCAACATGGCTACGCGCAAGGCAGGCCGCCGGCGATGGCTGCCACAGGAGCACGCGGGCTGTGGACCGGACGCCCGCGCGGCAGCGGAACCGACGGGTGCGTCGGGCTCCGGGTTGCTGGCGCCGTTCCGGCTGCGTCTGTGGCTCAGCATTGAAGACCGAGAGGCGTGGTCACCCGCTTACCGACTCGCGGTGACCGCTCACCCTGGTAGGGATGCCGCCGCGCCGTCGTGGTCGTCATTCGGTGGCTGGGCGACCGTGCTACGGATGATCTTGGGGGAGGAACCACGACGCCGACGGTCGTGACGCTGGGTGATCTAACTGGCGATCGGGCTAGCAAATGGCGGCTGCCGTGCTATCGCAAAGTGCGCTAAACGGTCAAAGCTCGACCTGACGAATGCCGGCTCTTCGAAGTTAAGCGGGGTTGAGGTGTCCGCGGTGGCGTCGGGTGGTCGCGGTGCGGGTGCGTAGGCGCTGGTTTTCGGGGTTGCGGAAGCCGTAGGCGTCGCGGGCGACGGTCTTGATCACGCGGTTGGTGCCTTCCGATCCGGCGTTGGTGATTCCGGTGTGCAGGAATGCGTGGATCTGCGGCCACCAGGTCTCGATCGTGGTGGCGAGTCGGTGCAGTTCGGGAAGGTCGGTGGCGGCGCAGCGGGTGTAGAAGCGGTGCAGCAGTCGGTGGACGTGTTCCCGGTCGGGTTGGGTGCGGGCGGTCGCGAGCAGGTCGAGCAGGTCTTCCTTGGCGTTCCACGCGGTGAGGATCGGGGCGCCGATCGTGCTCGGGAGGGCATCGAGGGTGTCGACCAGGCGGTCGACGTGCTTGGCGGGCATCCGCGTAGCTGAGCGGGTCAGCCGGTTACGCATCCGCCATTCCGGGTCGGTGCCGCGGCCGCGGCGTCCGCGCTGGGTGAGGGTGACCCGGCGGCGGACCTCGGTGACGGCCCGGTTGGCCAACTGCACGACGTGGAAATGGTCGACGACCAGCAGCGCGTGCGGCAGCACCTGCCGGATCGCGGCCTTGAACACGGTGCACATGTCGATCGCCACCGCTTGGATCTGCTCGCGCCAGGCCGGTCGGCGGGCGGCGAGCCAGCCGGTGACCGCGGCGGTGGTGCGTCCTTCGACCTGGGCGAGCAGCCCCTGTCCGCCGGACAGATCCACGAAGCCGACGTGCCAGCGATCCGCCGTGACCGTCCAGGATTCGGCTTGGGCGTTCCAGATCCAGTGCGGCTTTCCTCGCCGGACCTCGTCGATGCCGAGCACCGCGACCGGCTCCGGCTCGTCCGGCAACACCGCAGTGGCGTGGGTGGTGAACGCGGCCGCGACGACCGGCCAGGAGACGCCGTGATCGCGGGCCGACTGCACGATCGTGCGGCCAGCGTCGGCGACCGCAGCCCCGGCCGCCTGCCGTAATCGCAGGGTCAGCCGGGCACGGGCCGGCACCTGGGCGACCTGCTCGGTGAACGACTGACGCGGACAGGCCGGGGTCGGGCAGTACCAGCGCCGTTTACGCCAGCGCAGCCGCACCGGCCGCCCTGCGACCGGCAAGTCTCGCGGCCGGGTCGTTGTCCACTGCTTGACCCGGGCCGCCGGCTGCCCGCACTTCGGGCAGCATCGCGCCTGCTCACAACCGGTGGACAAGTCCACCACCGGGACACCGGTGGCGTCCAGCTCGACCCGCTCCACCACCAGGCCGTCCAGCCCCAGCAGCCGGGTCGTATCGTTGACCATGCTCGCAGCTCTTCACTTGTGACCATCCGAACTCGACACTCAGATGATCACCGATGAGCTGCGAGCCCTCTATATCCGGGTCGCCGTCACCCGCCAACCCCGCTCAACTTCGAAGAGCCCGAATGCCCTGCGTGAACCGTCGACCCGTCGTTCACGTTGACCGCGGTGGGCGCCCGTAGCGACCCAAGAGATGCCTGCGGTGACAGGTCTTGGAGGGAACAATGGACGAGTCAGATTTTGTCAGTCAAATTCGTGCTGCAATGCGCGGGTTTACCGGACCAAAAGATTTCATCGCACAGAATGTCAGGAACCAATCCCTCGATACGCTGCGCATCGCGGAGGAGGTGGTAAACATATCCGAAGCAGAATTCGAGCGGTCCGGTAGCCGGCGGCGCACACCTACGAGCCTGGCCATGGAGATCGCGAAGGCCTTTGCCGAATTAGGCGTGGAGCAGACCGCCTATCACGAAGCTCTGACGAGTTTCCACAAATTCGATAAGTTTGATAGATACCGCAGCAATTTGGCTAACAAACATTATGTCGCCCAATCCCGGCTGATGTCCGCACGCGTGCTGACAGGAGGGGAAGATTATTGGTCGGCTTCTCAGGAAATCGGCGAGAAAGCCCATGATATTGCCGAATTGATTAAACGGAATGTGCAGAATCGCGAGAATTCGAGGGCAAGCCGGGCACCCGTCGCCACTGTGGCTTCATCGGCGCTGCTCAGCAGCACTTCGCGGGTTGTCGCATTGGCTAACGTTAGGACCAATGCACCCGGACAGCGCCCTGCGGCTGGGAATACCCAGCCATCAACAATCGCAAAAAGGCGGTAACGATCGGCCGGGTCGGCTGCGGGGCTGGTCCGCCAAAGTGCTGCCGGCACCCCGCGTCCGTGGCAGTTCCAGGCACGCCGCAGCGGTGGAGGGTGGCGGGTTCGGAGCGTCGATCCGTACCCGTGGTGCGGTGGTCACGTTCGCGCCGATGCCTGCCGGTGAGCGTGAAGTTATCCGTGTATTGACCCGACGCAGACTGAAGGGCCGGCCCCTGACCAGGAAGTCCGGCCCTTCTACGTCAGGGCGTGCCTCCTGCGGTGGCCTCGGGCTCCGCGATGGCCAGGGGTGACCAGGCGGCGCGGTGGGAGGGTGGTTGAGGGAAGAGCCGTCCCGTCATCGTCGTCCCAGGCTGATCAGAGCAGATCCGCCCTCCTGGTCCAAGGTCGTTCAGTCGTGGAGTGCTCCACCTTGGTCCAGGAGGCCGGACCCGCTCCACGGTGTGTGGGACGACGGCGACGCTATGGCTAAGGCAGTGCGACGTACTACGTCGATCGCCGCACGGGATGCAGGCCGGCGAGCTGAACGAAGATCTCCCGCTTGCTGACCGCGTTGCCCCGCTCATCGAGCTGGTAGCCCGTCACCCAGGCCCAGCCCCGACAAGTCGGCTTCGGGCACACCGAGATCACCCGAAACCGGAACCGCTGCCGCAGGAACTGCACGGTCGATCCATAGTTCCTCGCCGGGTTGGGGCGAGCGGGGCTGCGGCCTGGCCCACGCGCGGCCCTCCTGATCGGTAGGCATGCCGGCCCCTTCCGGATCACGTCCGGGCCTCGGGCAGTGGGCTCGCCGACGTGGGTGACCGGCTGGCGACCGCACTCGAGACGCTCGACGCCCGGTTGAAGAGCTTTGGTGAGCCGTGGGGTAGCGACTTGCTCGGCACCCTGGTCGGCCTCTCGTTCCGGTCGTCGCCGGCCACCTGGTGCCGTGCTATGCCGCGATGGCCGACGAGTACCAGAGCAGCGGCGAGGACCTGGTGACACTGGCTGAGGACCTGATGGCCGTCGAGGAGGACCTCACCGGCCAGTTCGGTGCACTGGCCTCGAAGTTGGGTTGAGCATGGGCATGACGATTCCGGGTGAACTCGCCTCGGTGCTCGCCATGATACCGATGCCGAGCAGCGATCTTCCTGCGCTGAGCGCGGACCCCATCGGCAGCCCCGGATAGGGTTTTGCCATGACGACCAGCGCTACCCAGGTTCAGATCAACCTGTTCTGCGCCGACGTGGACGCGTGCCTCACCTTCTACACCCGCCTTGGGCTGGTTGAGGCGTTCCGGGCACCGACCACGGGTCCGATCGAACATGTCGAGGTCGAGGCTGCCGGTTTCCGGATTGGCCTGACCTCGGCGCAGGTCGCCAACGCGCTCGTGGGTCTTGGTGTGGACCCTGACAGCAGCCCGTCGACCGAGCTGGTGCTGTGGTGCGAAGACACCGACGCGTTCTACGACCGAGCCATGGCGGCAGGCGCGACGAGCGTCGTGGCCCCGATGGACTCGCCTGATGGGCGGCTGCACTTCGCGTGGGTGTGCGATCCCGACGGCCACCTGGTCAAGTTCGTTCAGAAGCGCCGGCGTTAGTCCTCCGCCAGTAACTCACCT
The DNA here is from genome assembly GCF_029626045.1 of Micromonospora sp. WMMD710. Classification (NCBI taxonomy): domain Bacteria; kingdom Bacillati; phylum Actinomycetota; class Actinomycetes; order Micromonosporales; family Micromonosporaceae; genus Micromonospora; species Micromonospora sp. WMMD710. The sequence goes on from NZ_JARUBD010000001.1 coordinate 5,135,208, forward strand.
CCGCGGAGGAACCGCATCTCACGCGTACCGCACCCTTGACCTCAAGGAGGCTTGAACTTCTACGGTGATCGCGTTCATTCGTCGTCGACAGGGGGCTACGCCGTGATCCCGATGGAGTACACCCGGGAGGAGTTGGCCGCGCAGCCGATCGGCTACTGGAGTGGGGCGGCCTACCGTGCGGTGGTCGGGCGCATCCGGGCCGAGCTGGCCGTGGAACAACTCACCCAGCCGCACTGGTGGACGCTGAACCACGTGGCGGGTGCCCCCCGGCAGGTGGAGTCGCACCCAACTCATCGAACGCCTGGCCCCCTTCGACGACCTCGGCATCGATCTCGAAGAGGTCATCGACGAGCTGGTGACGCGCGGGTGGATGACCGAGCAGGCCGGCACCCTGTCCCTCACCGATGCCGGCGAGGCGGGGCGCCTCCGCGCCAAGGAACGGAGTGCCCGGGCGCACGAGCAGACGCACGATGGCATCACGACAGACGAGTACGTGAACGCCCTCAACGTGCTGCGCCGGATGATCTCCAACCTTGGCGGCAACAGCGACCTGCCCTGAGCTGAGAGCGAGTAGCTGCACGACGGGCCCCCGCCTGCTGGCAGAGCGGCGGGCCTGTGGAACCTGGCGCTGACGGCTGACGTGGCTATCCTCTTCAGGTGCTGGCCCAGGTGGAGATCGTTGCCACGGGTCCGGCACTGCGAAGGGACTATCGACATGCCCCGTGTGGTACCGGCGGTCATCCGCGCACTCGACGTGCTCGAACTGTTCCTGGACTGCCCGCAACTGTCGGCCCGCCAGGTGATGGAGCGGCTCGACCTGCCCCGCACCACCGTCCACGAACTGCTCGTCACGCTTGAGGCTCGCTCGTACCTGATCTCGGTGCCGGGTCAGCCGGTGCAGTACCGGCTCGGCATGCCGTTGTTCCAGCTCGGTGCGGCGTTCGCCGGCCGGCTTGACCTGGTACGCGAGGCGCAGAGCGTCGCGCGGGACATGGCCGCCGCGTGCGACGAGGCGGTGCACGTGGCCGTGCTCGACGGCGCCGATGTCATCTACCTCGTCAAGTTCGACAGCACGCACCCCGTGCGGATGGTCTCCGGGGTCGGACTGCGGCTGCCGGCGCACTGCACGGCGGTCGGCAAGATACTGCTGTCGGGCCTCGGTGCGGCGGATCTGGACGCCGTTCTGCTGAAGGACCCCCTGCCGGGCATGACGCCGGACAGCATCACTGACCCGGACCGTCTGCGCGACCAACTCGACCGTGTCCGGGCGGAGGGCGTCGCGGTCGACATCGGCGAGTCTGACAGCGCCATGCGCTGCGTCGCTGCGGCGATCCGGGACCATTCCGGCGCCATCATCGCTGGGATGAGCCTGTCCGCGCCGATCATCCGCTGGACGCCCCAGTCGCAGGTGGAGTGGACCGGGCTGGTTCGCGAGGGCGCCGCCGAGCTGTCCGCGCGCATGGGTTACCGGGCTCAGGCTCGATAGCCGACCTCCCGTTTTCGGTTCGAAACAGCGTCGAAACATTGACATCGCTCATGGCGTTGCTCTAGCGTCGCGACCACTCGATACGGTATCTCGAACTCAGTTCGAAATCTCGAACGGTGGTGGTCCCGTGATCCGCCCGAACTGGAACGCCAGCGCCACTGCCCCGGCCCGGTCGCCGATCGCCTCGACCTCGTCGCGCCACCCGGCGAGCGGTACCCGGAATCTCTCGGGCGGTTCAGACGAAGCGTGTGTGACGGGCGGGCCCGCTCACCACCGTGGCAACCCACGAACGAACTGACCTCTACGGGCGACGGTCCGTGGTCGCCGCCACAGCGACACAACTGGACGACAAGCATCGCGGTGATTGCCGGTACGCCTTCGGCGTGCGGCCGCGCGCGGGGAGATGAGGGAGGCGAATGTCCATGAAGGGCGAACCGGCGTGGTCTCGGCGCGGCTTTCTGGGAATGGGGGTGGGAGTGCTCGGCGCGGCCGGTCTGGCCGCGTGTGGGGGCACCTCCGAATCGCCCACCCGGGTGCAGGCGGAGGTTCCGCAGGAGCTGATCGACGCGGCAGCGGCGATGAAAGGCTCCTCGATGGGGATGCTGTCGCAGAAGTTGTACTCGACGGCGGCGAACGAGGCTCTCGACAGCTCGATCAAGAAGTTCGCCGACACCACCGGAACGAAGATCGAGAACAGCCTGGTCCAGGCCGACGCCGGTGACGTGGTCGCCAAGATCGACGCCGAGGTCAAGGGCGGAGTGGCGCGTGACCTGGCGTTCATGACCGACTCACGGTTCGTCGCGCAGTTCCAGGCGCTGGGCGACCTGGAGGACGTGACGGACGTCGTCCAGGCGCTGACCGCCAAGTACGGCGAACCCTGCGCCGAGGCCAAGAACTTCTGCGTCTTCGACGGCAGGTGGTTCGCGATCCCGTACCACTTCATCGGGATCGGGTCGTTCCTGCGCAAGGACTGGATGCAGGACAAGGGCATCGCGCCCAAGGACATCTACAGCTGGGAAGAGCTGCGGGACCTCTGTCTGGAGATCTCCGATCCGGGCAAGCGCCGGTTCGGCTGGGGCATGACGGTCAACCGGTCCGGTGACGGCAACGGCATGATCGAGGCGCTGATCAACGCGTACGGCGGGTCGATCGCCTCCAACGACGGCCGGAAGGTCACGTTCGACTCCCCGGAGACCGTGCAGGCGGTGACCTTCCTGGGCGACATCTACACCAACTCCAAGTACAAGCCGATGCTGCCGCCGGGGATCGCCAGCTGGACCGACACCAGCAACAACGAGAACTGGCTCGCCGGAATCCTCGGCTACACCCGCAACCAGTTCAGCGTCTACGCGGACTCCAGGACCAAGAAAAACCCGGTGCACGCGAACACCCACGTCTTCTCCGACTGCATCGGGCCGGCGACCAACAATCCGCTGCTGCTCGGCCAGTCGCAGGGTTTCGTCGTCTTCAAGGGCGCCAAGAACCCGGCGCTCGCCAAGCTCCTGGCGCAGTACCTGGTCAGCGCGCCCGCGCTGCTCGGGGTGGCGAAGGAGGCTCCCGGCCTGGTGATGCCCGCGTGGCAGAAGGTCTGGGACGCCGACCCGTTCTTCACCAGCGGCGACCCGGCGTTCCCCATGCTCCGTAAGATCACCGAACTGTCGCTGCCGTTGAACACGAAGAACGGCCTGACCTTCCCGCAGAAGGCCAGCGCGGGCCAGCAGGCGGTGGGTTCGGCCTACGTCCTGACCGACATGATGCAGCAGGTCGTCCAGGGCACGGCGCCGGCGCAGGCCGTGAAGGCCGCCCACACGAAGATGGTGCAGATCTTCAACCAGCAGGGGCTGCGGCAGTGAGGTCGGTCCGTCCCGCGCGGGTCCCGACGGCGAGGAAATCCCTGCCGTCGGGGCCTGGCTCCCTTACCGCGACCCAGCGACGGCTGGGTCGGGACTGGCGGCTGGCGGCGCTGTTCCTGACGCCGATGGCCGTCCTGGTCGGCGGTCTCGTGCTCGTGCCGATCGCCCGGTCGATCGTCACCAGCACCACGGAACGACACGGGCAGGACACCGTCTTCGTCGGGCTGGACAACTACCTCGCCCTCGTCGGCGACGACCAGTTCCACACCGGCGTGGTGAACTCGTTCGTCTTCACCGCGTACGCCGAGGTTTTCAAGGTTGTTCTGGGGTTGTCCGCGGCCCTGCTGCTGCATCACCGGCGCCGCGGGCGGGCGGTGCTGGCCGGGCTGCTCCTGGTGCCGTGGGTGGTGCCGACGGTGGTGACGGCGTTCAGCTGGCGCGCGTTGCTCGACCCGATCTTCGGCAGCGTCAACACCCTGCTCACCGCCACCGGGATCGGGCCGCTGCTGGCCAGCGCGCACCTGGTGGACAGCTGGCCCGCCGGCTGGCTGTCCGACCCGTCGCTGGCCATGCCGTCGGTGATCCTCGTGAACGTCTGGAAGGGGGTGCCGTTCTTCACCGTGTGTTTCCTCGCGGGGTTGAAGGCCATCCCGGCGGACCTCTACGAGGCGGCGACCATCGAGGGTGCCTCGTCCTGGCAGCGGTTCGCCAACGTGACGCTGCCCGGACTACGTCACGTGATCACCGTGACGGTGACCCTGTCGTCGATCTGGACGTTCAACAACTTCGACCTGGTCTGGCTGTTGACGCAGGGCGGCCCGGGAGACGTGACCGCGCCCTACGTGCTCGTCGCGTACTCGAAGGCGATCCTGCAGTTGCAGTACGGTGCCGGCGCGGCGGTCACGCTCGTCATGCTGCCGGTCATCGGCGGGCTGGTGTTCGTCCTGGTCCGGTTGTTGCGCCAGGACGGCGCCAGCAAACTGCCCCGGCGACGGCGGGCGGCACGCTGGACCGGAGCGCGGCGGTGGGCCGGTACGGCGCGCAAGGCGCTGCCGTGGATCGTCACCGCAGTGGTCACCGGCCTGCTGGCCTGGGCGTCGCCGCAGATCTTCTGGAAGGCGGCGGTCGTCCTCGGGGTGATCCTGCTGATCGCGACGACGGTCGGCCGGGTGGTCTCCGCGCTGTCGTCCCGCGGCGGTCGCCGGTCGTCGTCCGTGGTGTCGGGCCTGGGGTCGTGGGTCGCGCTGGCCGGGCTGCTCTTCTTCGTGCTGGGCCCGCTGTACTGGATCGGCGTCACGGCGTTCAAGTCGGAGGGTCAGGTCGTCATGCGAACCGACGACCTGTGGCCGACGCCGTGGACCCTGGAGCAGTTCAGCGCCCTGTTCGCCAACCAACCGTTCGGCCGCTGGTATCTCAACACCCTGCTGGTGTCCGCGGCGTCCACCGCGGTGGCACTGGTCTGCGCCGCCCTGGCCGGCTACGCGTTGGCCCGGCTGCGATTCCGGGGGGCGCAGGGCTTCACCGTCACGGTGCTGCTCACCTACGTGATGCCGGGCGCACTGCTGTTCATCCCGCTGTACCAGATGCTCATCGGCGCGCGGCTCACCGACTCGTTGTGGTCGCTGGTGGTGACGTACCCGACCTTCACGCTGCCGTTCGCCACCTGGCTGCTGGTGGGCTACTTCTCGTCGATCCCCGTCGAGCTGGAGGAGGCCGCCCTCGTCGACGGCTGCACCCGCCTCCAGGCGTTCGGCCGGGTGGTGCTGCCGCTGGCCAAGCCGGGGCTGCTGGCGGTCGCGCTCTTCACCCTGACCAATGCCTGGAACGAGTTCCTCTTCGCCTTCGTGTTCATCACGAAGGACGAGTACAAGACGCTCCCGGTGGGGATGCAGTCGATGATCGCCGGGGACGTCGTACCGCAAGGCCAGCTCGCCGCGGCGTCACTGCTCGTCAGCATCCCCGTGGTCATCATGTACGCCCTCGGGCAGCGTTTCCTCACCGAAGGGCTCACCGCAGGCGCGGTCAAGGGTTAACCGGCTGCCGAGAGTCAGTTGTAGGCGAGCAGGAAGTCCACGGTTCCGGTGCCGCCCGGCTGGCCGGGTGGGGTCTGGAGGGCGGGTTCGCTGTTCAGGACATAGAACCCGCCGTTGCCGACCAGGCGAGGGGTGACTGCCATCGCCTGGTCGGCCATGTTCGCCCCGGTCGGTAGCACCACGCTGTCGCGCAGCAGCGTGAACAGGTTGGTGTTCAGGTTCGAGACGTGGAGCACCCGGTACGAGCGGGGGGCCGGCATCCCGGTACTCGTCAGGCCCCAGATCGGGACGATCTGGCTTCGCCAGTTCGCCGGGTTGTTGGTGATCGAGTTGTCATAGGCGTTGAGCTGGGTCTGGATACCACTGTGGATGCCGGCCAGATGGATGTGCAGCTGGTCCTGGTCACGGGTGGTGGCCGAATTGATCCCGAGGCCAATGTTCGGGTACACGACGTGTGAGGGTTGACCGGGCTGGGCGTTGATCCATGCGTCCAGCCAGTAGTTCGGCGCGGCGTTGGTCGCGATGAACGGGCATTCGATGCCGCTGATCCGGCAGGTCGGTACCAGCAGGAAGTTGTGCGTGTTCGGTGGTCTGCCGTTGAGCACCACGTAGTCGGACGTCGTGGTCAGACAGTTGGTCGGCGGTGTGGTCCTCGTACCCAGGCAGACCTGCACCCTGTCCCAGAGGTCGTACCTGCCGCCGGTCTGGTTGGTGAAGCCGCACAGGGCCGACTGTTGCGGGCAGTTGGCCCCACCCAGGTCAGGTGGGGAGGGCTGAGGGGTCTGACCACCGTCGGCCATACCGCCGTCCGCGCCGGCCAGCGCCAGCAGTCCGCCGGCGCCGGCGACCCCCGACAGCTTGACGAACTGGCGCCTATGAATCACATCGGTCCGCTTGTCACCGCTCACTGTCACCCTCCGCCACGACGATCCGGGGTCGTTGCCCAGCAACGCTTTCCAGCCCGCACGGCGCGAACTCCCGGGCAGGGATTCGGACTCCCGGGCTGGAACGTGTCGACGGTAGGACGAATCAAACTCACCCCGCCGGGTCACCGGCAGCGAGTCCCCTGATCGTGGCCCTGGCGCAGTCGTGGCCGAGCCCGGGCTGGAATATCAGACGCACCCGCGCGGCGCTCGACCGTAGGGCGGCAACGAGAAACAGAACACGGGCCGAGTCGTCGTCGACGGTCAGCCGTCTGCCAGCCACTCACAGGTCGACAACGCGACGTGCGGGTGAGCAATGGCGTTGCGCGGCCCCGGGGGTTGGCTGGTTAGGCTGCCGCCATGTCCAGCTCGCACGCGTTCCTGTCGGCGTCCCCCGACGTCCTGTTCGGCGCGCTGCGACGCGGCGGTCCTGGCGACCGCCCGCGCTGAGCACTCCTCACCTGCGACCGGCGGCTCGATCCTCCGGTCGTCGCCGATCGTCCCCGGTCCGCCCGCATCCCATTCCGGTGATCCGCGAGCGGCGGATCCGAGCGAGATCGGCGTACCCGTGGATCTGGAGAAACTGCCGACCGACCGGCGCCGGCGTACGCGACGGTGGCCGGCGTACCGGTGGACCCGGTGGTGCGGCGCTCTCAGCGCGCGGATTTCCAGTCCGACACGGCGCGGGCCTTGGCCCGGCGGCTCGGCCGGCCGCCGCGCGCCATCGCCGCCGAGGTGCTGGGGTACGCCGAGCTTGCCGACGCGTGCGGCGTCGTGGCAGTTTTCGGGCCGGGCTCTCTCAACCTGACCGTCGCCGACGAGGTCCTGGCCGCGCTGGTGGCCCGCGCTGGCCGTCGACCCGCGGCTGGGTGTGCCGATGACCGCCGAGCAGGTCGCCCAGGGCGTGCGCGAGCCGGGCGTCGGCCACCACCTCGCGAGAATGAGTCTGAACCTGACTGCTTCTCCGAGCGTTACCTCAGTAAAGTGTCTACGCGTCGCCGCGCCGAAGTGCGAACGGCTTTTCGTGGTAGCTCTCGTGTGCACGCTGTTGTTGATACTGCCGGAGGGATATCGAATGCCTGCCTCAGAATCCGTCGTAAAGGCCGCAAAACTCCTAACAGGGGCTGGCCTGGTAGGAGGTGGCGTTGCCATTATGAACGTGGGGGCTAATAGTCAGAATGACATCATCAAGTCGGTTGGGCTCGCGACCGTAACGGTTGGTGTCGGGGTTCTCTCCGGTGCCAGACAGAATCCGGCGGCCGCTCACGCAGACAATCGACCGCCCCGGATCTTGTAGAGACGGTCGGGGCCATCACCGCAGGGTGATTGCGTCCTCGGTCGGTGGCTGTCCTGAGCTGGGAATCTACGCGGGGATTGGCCCTGTGGCGGCGGGTAGAGCGGGTGAGATCAAGTCGGGCGCCCACACGACCTCATCGCGGCCGTGACCAGCAGTTACCCCGCAACGCAATGACCCTGGCCATCACCGTCCCAGCTGCTTCTCGAACCAGTGGTGGGCGTAGTACTCGGTGTTGTACGCCTCGATCTCCCGGTAACCCGTCGCGCGGTACAGGGCGATGGCCTCGGTGAGGTTGCGGTTGGTGTCCAGCCGGACGGCGGTCGCGCCGCGCTCCGCCGCGTACCGTTCCAGCTCGCTCAGCAGCCGCCGCCCGACGCCGAGCCCGCGTACGGTGTCCGCCACCCAGACGCGTTTGATCTCGGCGGGTGCGTCGCGGTGGAGTTTGACGGCGCCGCAGCCGATCGGTTCGGTGTTGAGGGTCGCGAGGAGGACGACCCCGGCGGGTGGGATGAGTGCCTCGTCGGGGAGCTGCTTGCTCAGTGCCGGGTCGAACCCGTCGTCGAATCGGCGTGCGATGTCCCGGACGTACGCCCGCAGGCATGCGCGGACCCGCGGGTCGCCGGGTGGGCACGGCTCGATGACGACCATCGACCCGATGAGCAGTCGTTCGACCTCGGCCATGGCGGTGACGAGTCGTTCGCGGCGGTTTTCGGTGAGCGGTTCGAGGATCGAGGCGGCGAGTTCGTCGGACCGCTCGTCGAGTTGGGTCCATTCGGTCCGGCCGGCGTCGGTGAGCTGCACGGTGCGTATCCGGCCGTCGCCGCCGGCCTGGTCGGCCTGCCCGACGGTGATCAACCCTTCGGACTCCAGAGTGCGCAGGAGCCGGCTGAGGTATCCCGAGTCGAGGCCGAGCCGGGCCCGTAGTGCCGCGACCTCGGCGCCGGCGGGACCGATCTCCCAGAGCAGGCGGGCCTGCCCGAGGGGGCGACCCTGGGCCATGTACTCGTCGTCGAGCGCACCCACCCGTTGGGTGACCGTCCGGTTGAACCGCCGCACGGCGGCGATGAGCGTGGAGTCCATATACCTGACTTTAGTCAGGTGATCGGCCTCGGCGGTAGGAGGATCCGCAGCGCCCGGCGCCGGACCAGGTGGACCGCGACGTACGCGCCCGCGAACAGCCCGGCCCGTCCGTGCAGCGCCTGCGGGATCGCCACCCCGGCCAGCACACTGCCCAGCGTGGCGGCGACCAGCACCGCTCGGATGACCGGGGTCTCCGGGTCGTACCAGTCGGCGGTCCAGGTGGTGGTCACCCAGATCCACCAGACACCGGCCAGCAGCAGGGCGGTCCGCAGCGTCCCGCCCAGGGTGAGGTCGTGCAGCAGGTGCTGGGCCAGCTGGCTGAGGGCGAGGACGAACGCCAGGTCGAAGAACAGCTCCAGGAAGGAGGCGCTGAGCGGTGCGTCACTCCCCCGTAGCACCCGCTCGGGCCTGCTCGCCATCGGCGCTTCCTCCTCCGGTGGCACGCGCTGCGTCCGTCGTACCACCCGGAGCCGGCCGCCGGCGGCGAAAGCGGGTCAGCGGCGGACGCCGACCCCCGCGTAGCCGTGCGAATCCACGGCCTCCGACTCGCCGTCCGGCCGCCACCGGGTGGTCTCCACCAGGCCGGGCTCCACCAGGTCGTACCCGGCGAAGAAGCTCAACGTCTCGGCGTGCGCGCGCGGCACCAGCGGCGCGCTGCTGTTGCGGTAGATGGCCTTCCCGCGCTCGGCCAACTCCGGTGCGATGCCGTCCAACGTCAGGTGCGACAGCACCAGATGGCTGCCCGGCACGCTCGCGTCGCGCAGTCGGGCGACCGCCGCCCACGGGTCGTCGTCGTTCGACACGAAGTGCAGCACCGCGAGGAGCAGCACCGCCACCGGCTGGTCCAGGTCGAGCGTGCCCCGCACGTCCGGGTGTGCCAGCAGGTCGTCGGGCCGGCGCAGGTCACCCTGGACGACGGCCGTGCCGGGCACGTCCGTCAACAACTGCCGGGCGTACGCGACGGCCACCTCGTCGTAGTCGACGTAGACCACCCGCGCGTCCGGCGCCACCGTCCGCACCACCTCGTGCACCGTGCCCTGGGTGGGCAGCCCGGCACCGATGTCCAGAAACTGGCGTACGCCCTGCGCGGCGGCGTACCGGACCGCTCGGCGCAGGAAGTGCCGGTTGGTCTGGGCGGCGACCCCGGTCTCCGGAAAGATCTCCAGCACCCGTTCGGCGGCGGCCCGGTCGGCGGCGAAATTGTGGCTGCCACCCAGGAAGTAGTCGTACATCCGGGCGACGTTGGGTCGGGCGGTGGCGTCGGCTGCCGGCTGGTCGGTCACGAGAGGTCCCTTCGACGGCGTGGTCGGATCTCGATGTCTAGCACCTGCGGCGACGACCCGCCGACCCCTCGTGTCGTTGATCCGGCTGCACCCATGGTCATCGCAGACCACGGTGGGGGCACCCACTCAACGAGGAGGGACGCCGATGACCACTCAGCGGGAAACCGTGCAGGTCGACAACGACCTGTTCCGCGCCGTGTACGACTCGCCCAGCTCGCTGCCCGGCCGGCACCGGTGGACCACCGGCGAGTCGGACGTCCGGCGGTTGGAGAAGCTGCTCGGCATGCCGCCACGCAGCATCGGCGCTCCGCTCTGGGTCAGCGGTGACGAACCGGACTGCCCGAAGTGCGGCCGGCGGCTCACCTGGTACGACATCGTCTCGTCGGCGCTCTCCGGCCTGCACGACAAGGCCATGATCGCGACCGTCATCCTGGGCGACCGCAAGTACGTCAACACCGAGGTCCCCGATGCCATCGCCGGCGTACGGTGCTCCGACTGCCACACCGCGATCGACGGCCTACGCAGCTTCAAGTGCCACAACTGGGCGTACGCCTTCGAGGCACTGGAGGCCGTCCGCGAACGGATGGCGGGCGGCCCCGGGCCGACCTGAGCAAACCCGGCGGATCAGTCGGTCGAGCGGCGGGTGGGGCGGCGACCCGGCGGGGAGGGTGGTTCCGGCCCGGGGTCGGGCACCGGCGGCATCGGCCGGGTGACCGGCGCGGCACCGGTGACCCGCAGCGACTCGCCGTGGTGCCACAGCTCGACCTCGACGTCCGCGGCGGCGTCGGGCAGCTCGTAGCGGGCCTCGGCGGGAGTCAAGGTGACCCGCAGCCGGTGCCCGCGCCAGCGCAGGCTGAATGCCAGCCGGTCGATCCGCCGCGGTAGCCGGGGGTCGAAGGAGAGCACCCCGCGGTCGTCGCGCAGCCCACCGAAGCCCTGCACCAGCGCCAGCCACGCACCGGCCAGCGACGCCAGGTGCAGCCCGTCGGCGGTCTTGTCGCCCAGGTCCGCCAGGTCCTGCAGCACCGACTCGGCGAACAGGTCGTACGCCAGATCCAGATGCCCGACCTCGGCGGCGAGCACGGCCTGCGGTGCGGCCGACAGAGACGAGTCGCGGACCGTGCGGGCCTCGTAGTAGGCCAGGTTGCGGGCCTTCTCGGCGGCGGTGAACTCGCCGGGGCAGAGCTGCATGGCCAGCACCAGGTCGGCCTGTTTGACCACCTGTTTGCGGTACAGCTCCAGGTACGGATAGTGCAGCAGCAGGGGGTAGTCGTCCTCGTCGGTGCTCGCGAAGTCCCACTCCGGCTGCGCGGTGAACCCGGCGGCCTGCTGGTGCACCCCGCGCTCGCGGTCGTACGGGATGGCCATCGCGTCGGCGGCGGCCCGCCAGCCGGTCACCTCGACCCGGTCCACACCGAGCCGACCGGCCAGCTCGGGCAGGCGCTCGGCGGCGTCCGCCGCGCCCCGCAGATTGCGCCTGGCCATCAGGTTGGTGAAGACGTTGTCGTCGACCAGCGCGGCGTACTCGTCCGGGCCGGTCACCCCGTGCAGGTGGAAGGTCGTCGAGTCGGACCAGTGGCCGAAACCGTGCCACAGCCGGGCCGTCTCCACGAGCAGTTCCAGCCCCGCCTCGGCGAGGAAGCGCTGGTCATCGGTCGCCGCCACGTAACGCAGTACCGCGTCGGCGATGTCGGCGTTGACGTGCAGCGCGGCGGTGCCCGCCGGCCAGTAGCCGGAGCACTCCCGGCCGCCGATGGTCCGCCACGGGAACGTCGCGCCGGTCAGCCGCAGCTCAGCGGCCCGCTCCCGGGCCTCCGGCAGGTGCGCGTGCCGCCACCTCAGCGCCGAGCGGGCCACCGCCGGAGCCAGATAGGTCAGCACCGGCAGGACGTAGCTCTCGGTGTCCCAGAGCACGTGCCCGTCGTAGCCGTTGCCGGTCAGCCCCTTGGCCGAGATGGTCCGGTCCCCGTCCGGACGACCCGCCTGGATCAGGTGGAACATCGCGAACCGGAGGGCCTGCTGAAGGTCCGGGTCACCGTCGAGCTGCACGTCGGCGACCTGCCAGGCCGCGTCGAGGGCGGCACGCTGGTCGGTGAGCAGCGCGTCGAAGCCGTCCGCGCGGGCCGCATCCGCCTCGGCGGCCACCAGGCCCGCCAGTTCGTCGACGGGCATACCGTCGACCGTTCCGCACTCGTACGCGGCGAACTTCGTCAACCGCAGCCGCTCCCCCGGGTGCAGCCGGCCCGCCACGGTCAGCCGTACCCGGTCCGGGGTCGCGTCACCGGTGACCGTCACCGTGTCCGGGGCGTCCACCAGGTGGCTGACCGCCACCGCGACCCGCTGGCCGCTGCGCTCGGTGCGGTGCATTAGCACCCCGTCGAGGCCGTCCGCGCGGTACGCCTCACCGGTCAGCGGGTCGGTGAGCACCGAGGCCGCCCGGGGGGCGTCCGAGCGTTCCGGCACCCTCTCGTTGGCCAGCAGATCCGAGCAGACCCGCAGCTCGACGGAACCGTCCAGCGGCTCGACCTCGTACCGGACGGCGGCCACCGGCCGCCGGGGCAGCGACACCAGCCGGGTGCTACGGATGCGTACCCCCCGCCCGGCCGGCGAGATCCACTCGGTGTCCCGGCGCAGCACACCCGCGCGCAGGTCGAGCACCCGTTCGTGGCTGCGCAGCGTCCCGGTGCGGAGGTCCAGCGGCTCGTCGTTCACCCAGAGCCGGATCAGCGCGGCGTTCGGCGCGCTCACGACAGTGTCGCTGGCCTGCGGAAACGCGTACCCCTCCTCGGGGTAGCTCAGCTCCCGCCGCTCGTGGAAGCCGTTGACGTAGCTGCCCGGCATCCCGCACGGCACGCCCTCGTCGAGGACGCCACGCCAGCCCACCCACCCGTTGCCCAACGCGAAGATCGACTCGGTCTCGCCGAGCCGGTCCCGGTCCGCCGCCGTACGCCGGATCCGCCAGACCTCGTCACCCACCGCCCCGGCAGCGGACGACGGTTGATCGGTGGCCGAACTGGTGTGCACGAAGCCTCCTGTGGATGCCGACGTCCCCGACCAGCCAAGCAGAGCAGGCTGTGCGGTTGCTGGACGAAGGTCGCGCGACCGGCCTGACCTTCCTCCACGCAGCGGTGCCCTCTGCCGCGTTTGTACGATGTCCCCCAGGTGAACGAGGTACGAACATATGGCGAGGTGATGCATGGCCGACAGCGGCAGCATGGACGTTCCGGAGATCAGCGCCGAGTGGTACCGCGACGTCGTCAACGCCGCCGCCGGCAGCCCCGACCCGTTGCGGTGGTTCGTCGGGCACGCCACCGAGTGGGTGCTCCTGCTGCTCGGCGCGCTGCTGCTGGTGGCCGCGCTGAGACGCCTGTCCGGTGGCCCGCACGACCGCGCACTCGCCCTGGTCGCGCCGGTGCCGACCCTCCTGGCGTACGCCAGCAGCGAATGGCTCAAGACTGTCGTCGACGAGGATCGGCCCTGCCGGGCGGTCGGCCGGGCGATCATCGCGGGCACCTGCCCACCACCGGGGGACTGGTCGTTCCCCAGCAACCACGCCACCATCTCCGGCGCCCTGGCGGTCACCACGCTGCTGCTGTCCCGCCGGCTCGGACTGATCGCGCTGCCACTGGCCGTGCTGGCCGCCTTCTCCCGCGTCTTCGTGGGCGTGCACTACCCGCACGACGTGGCCGCGGGCGTACTGCTCGGCGCCCTGTTCGCCGCCCTACTGACCCCACTGCTGGCCCGCCCGACCGCCGAGGCGCTCCGCCGCCGGGCCGACCGCACCACCCGCCCAACCTCAAAACTGGCAAGCCGTACCCGTCCCTGACCGCGGGCCTGCGCGGCGGGTCCGCCCGCCGGGTCCGCCCGCCGGGTCCGCCCGGCGGGTCCGCCCGGCGGGTCCGCCCGCCGGGTCCGCCCGGCGGGTCCGCCCGGCGGGTCCGCCCGGCGGGTCCGCCCGCAAGATCGTGCTTGATCCTGGTTCTAGTGGCCTCTCAGACCGGCCGAGACCACTACATCCTGGATCGAGCACGATCTTGCGGGCGGCCGGGCGACCAGGCGACCAGGCGCAGGGCGGCGGGTCCGCGCGGCGCAGGACGGCCGGGCACGGCGCAGGACGGCGGGTCCGTGCGGCGCAGGCCGGCCGAGCGCGGCGCAGGCCGGCAGGGCGGCGGGTTCGCGCGGCGCAGGGTGGCCGGGCACGGCGCAGGGCGGCGGGCGCGGGGTCGGGTCAGGTTGCCAGCAGGAGGGCGGCTGCCGTGCCCAGGAGCAGGAACGGGCCGAACGGCAGGTGGGTGCTCCAGCGGGCCCGTCGGGCCGCCAGCAGTCCTACGCTGACCAGCGCGGACAGCCCGAACGCGAGCAGCATCCCGAGCAGCAGGACCGGCCAGCCGTACCAACCGAGCAGCGCCCCCACACTGAGCGCCAGTTTGGCGTCGCCCAGCCCGAAGCCCCGGCGACCGAGCAGCAGCGTGCTCGCGGCGAAGAGCAACGCCAGCCCCGTGCCGGCGGCGATGGCACGCAGCCATGACCCCAGCGTGGCTTCGCCGAGCACGGCCAGGCCGAGCAGCAGCCAGGTCCCGGCGGCTGCCGGCAGGGTGAGACGGTCCGGCAGACGGTGCACGGCCAGGTCGACGACGACCGCCGGGATGGTCCAGCCGAGCCACCAGGCCAGCGCCCACAGCGGCCCGACCGGTGGTCCGACCGACAGCAGCAGAACGACCGCGCCGAGCACGGCCAGCTCGATGGTGGCTGCCGGCGGGCCGACCCGGGCCCGGCAGCGACCGCACCGAGCGGTCGGACCGAGCGCGGGCCAGGGCCGGGTCAGGCCGATCGGCGCGCCGCAGGCGTCGCAGCCGGTGCGGTTGGCGGTGCCCGACGGTACGGCGTGCCGCACGGCGGCCAACCGCAGCAGCGGGCTGACCGCCACGATCGCGAGCACAGTAGGGAGCACGGTCGGGAGCCGGAGATGACCCGCGACCGGGCCGAGCCGCGCCGTTCGTGCCCGCCGTCGACTCCGATCGGGTGGGTCCTCCTGCCCGGGAACGGCTGCCGGGGGGCCGGTCAGTGCCATGTCGGCCGTCCCGATCGGCAGGTACCCTCCCGCAACATGAACACGGATCGTGACTGAGGGATCGCTTTGGTGTAGCGGATGGCGCAGAAAGCGACCTGCGCCGCGGCGCCCCGGAGGGCCTCCCGGGCTGGTTCCGGGACGGCTGTCGCGGTGGCACGCGCGGCAACGTCGTGGCCGGCGAGGCCCAGCCGGATGCCGGGATGACGCCGCGATGTCCCACTCCCGGGACCGGCGGACGCGTCGCTGGGACTCGGTCCGACCCGGCCACGCCCGATCATCGTCGGCCGATCATTCGGCCACTGTCGGGGGTGCAGCACGAACACCGGTCACCACCACCTGCCATCACGGAGAGTGTTCACTTGAATTGCCTCTGTTGCATCGGCGACCGTCAGCTTATGCTCGCCCCTTGAGTGTGACGCAAGCCTCACTACAACAACGGGACGACACGGGACCTTGCATTTGTAGAAGATCCGTAACGGTGAATGCAGAGGCGCAATGAACAGCTCCGGATGTGCTGATCCGGGCGCGCTTCCGCATGTCCGGCGGCGGTGACCCGTCACCGCGCCAGGCGACCACGAGGAGGCTCGACGGTGCGCGGACGGCAGCTCAGACGAGCGGCAATCTGCCTGCTGGCGGTCGTGGCGGCGGTGCCGGCCACGGCCTGCGCCAGCGGACGGGACGCCGTCGAAAGGCCGACGGCGGCCCGGGAAGAGGGGCAGCAGACCGACCCGGAGGTCGAACGGCAAGCCGCCGAAAAGGCGGCACTGGACGCGTACTCCGGTTATCTCGCGGCCTCCCGCACGGCGAGCGGACGCAGCGATCCGCGCGCGCCGGAACTATCCCGGTTCCTCGCTGATCCACTTCTCACCCGGGTCCGGTTGTCCATTCACGAGGCCAAGGAGCACGGCGCTATGCGTACCGGGACGGTGAAGTCCGACCCGACCGTCACGGCGGTCAGCCTGGACGCGACCCCGGCCACCGTGGACATCCAGGACTGCCTGGACACGACGGCCTACCGGCTGGTCTACGCCAAGGACAAGCGGGTGGTCCCGGGCAGTGGCGGCGGCAAGCACCTCTCCACCGCCACCGCCACCCGCTACCCGGACGGTCGATGGCTGATCAACTCCGGTACGACGCACCGGGACCAGCCGTGCTGACCCGGGGAGGAAGGGGCGCCCCGGCCCGTACCCCCCGGGTCGGGACGCCCCGCCGGGCGCTCGCCGGGATCGGCCTCGCGCTGCTGCTGGTGGTCGGCGGGACGCTGCCGGCCGCCGCCGCCCGCCGCGCGGACCCGGGGGCGGGCTGCCCGCCCGACCAGCCCGACTGCAGCGTCTGGGACGACGAGCCCGGCACCCCCGGCGGCGGCGGTGACAACGGCGGTGGCGGGGACGACGGCGGCGGAGGTGGGGGCGGCGGTGTCTGCCAGTGGGCCGGGCAGACCGTTCCCTGCTACCACGATGTGCTGGGCTGGTTCAACAACGGCGACGGCTGCTACTACAAGCTGGAGGAGCCGCAACCGGCCAACACCCCCGAGGGCCAGCAGTGGTACCTGTTGACCTGCAACGGCGGTGACCAGGGCAGCCAGCGCGAGGAGCTGCGGGACGGGCCGCCGCCCGGCTACGGCGCACCGCCCGACCCGGAGGAGCTGGCTCGCCGCGCCCTCGCGTCGATCAAGCTGCTCCCGGCGCGCCTGAGAGTCGCGCCCCGCAAGGACGTCGGCCCCGGCCTGGTCGGCCTGCCGGTCTGGATGTGGGCGACCCCGAGCGCCAGCTACTTCGGCCCGTTGCGCGCGTCCGCGTCCGACCGTGGCCTGACCGTCTCCATCGAGGCGAAGGTCGACCGGATCGTCTGGGACATGGGCAACAAGAAGGACACGGTCACCTGCACCACCGCCGGCACCCCGTACGACGCGAAGGGCAGTTACGCCGGCAAACCCTCCCCGGACTGCGGCTTCCACACGGGCTATTCGAAGGCCGGCACGTACCGCGTCGGCGCCACCACGCACTGGACGGTGCGCTGGTGGACCGGCGACGGCGAGACGACCGGGCAGATCCCGCAGACCCGGACCAGCGGCACCGTGCCGATCCAGATCAACGAACTCCAGGTGGTCACCAGATGAGCCTCGCGACTCGCAACGGAACCGGGTCGGTGGACGCGCCGGTCACCCCACCCAAGGTCGTCCGGCAGCGCCGGGTCCGCCCCGGGCTGCTCGGTCTGGCCGTACTCCTGATCGCCCTGGGCGGGTTGGGCGCGGCCTTCGCGGTCACCTCGGTCCGCGCCACCGGCAGCTACCTGGCGGTGGCCCGGCCGGTGGAGGTGGGCCGGGAGATCAGCACCGCCGACCTGATCACCGTGCAGGTCGCCGGAGGGCAGGGGCTGCGGCCGGTGCCCGCCGGCCGGCTCGACGAGGTGATCGGCAAGAGGGCCGCCGTGGCGCTGGTGCCGGGCACCCTGCTCACGCTGTCCCAGATCACCGACGATCCGCTGCTCGGCCCCGGGCAGCAGCAGATCGCGCTCGGCCTGAAGACCGCACAGGTGCCGGCCCGCAAACTGCACCCCGGAGACAAGGTTCTGCTGGTCAGCACCCCGGACAGCAACGCCAACGGCGAAGCGGCCGCCACGGGCACCCGGTTCGCGGCCAGTGTGATCGACATGGTGAACCAGGCCAACGACGACCAGGTCGTGTACCTCGCGTTGCCCGTCCGCGACGTGCCCGCGGTGGTGGCGCTCGCCGCACAGAAGCGCATCGCCGTCGTACTGACCGAGGCGGCCTGAGCATGGCGATCGTCGCGCTGGTGTCCGCGAAGGGTTCGCCCGGCGTCACCACCTCGGCGCTGGCCTGCGCGCTGACCTGGCACCGGCGGCTGGTGCTCGCCGAATGTGACCCATCCGGCGGGTCGATCCTCGCCGGCTACCTCGGTGGCCAGTTGGACGGGCCGCGCGGCATCGGCGAGCTGGCTGTCGGGGAGCTGCGCGACGGCAACCTGGAGACCGCGTTCTGGTCCCAACTGGTCGACCTGGACGCACCTCGCCGCGAACGGCTGCTGCTGCCCGGGCTCGTCGACCCGACGCAGGCCGGCAGTGTCACCCCGCTGTGGCAGCGCTTCGCCGACTACTTCAACGCCCTGGACCGCGGCAACCCCGGCTACGACGTCCTCGTCGACTGTGGCCGGCTGCACGTCGCCGGCCCGCCGTGGCCGCTGCTGCGCGCCGCCTCGGTGGTGCTGCTGGTGACCCGCGCCAACCTGCCCGACCTCTCCGGGACGCGGGCGGTGGTCACCGCCATCGAACGGGACTTCGCCGAGCATCGGGTACCGCCGGGCACCCTGCGGCTGCTGCTGGTCGGCGACGGGCACGGTCGGGCCGAGATCAGCCGCGCGATGAAACTGCCGGTGATCGCCCGGCTGCCGCACGACCCGCGTACCGCCGGGGTGCTCGGCCTCGGTGGGACCGTGCGATCCGGACGGCCGCTGCTGCGCGCGGCGGCCGCGCTGGAGGTGCCGATCGGCGCGCTGCTGGAACGCCGGCAGGCACGACTTGCCTGGCCCGTGCAGCAGGGGGTGCCGGATGCGGTTTGAGCCGGTCTCCGCCGACCCGCGCCAGCAGCCGCCGGGCGCCACCTCCATCGCACCTCCGCTGCCCACGCCGAACGGCCGCCACCACCAGTCCCAGGCGGTGCCACCACCCGCACCCACACCCGGCCCGCCGAGGCCGGAGCAGCCACTCCGCCCCCGGATGGACTTCCAGGTCGTCCGGGAGCTACGGCGGGAACTCACCGAACGGCTCACCCTGTGGCAGCGCGGCCGGGAATTCACCGTCGACGAGGAGGACACCGAGCGGGCACGCCTCGCCGTCACGGTGGTCGCCGAGTACGCCGACGCGGTCCGCCGGGCCGGCACCCCGATGGCCGCCGACGAGGAACGCCTGCTGCTCGACCAGGTGACCGCCGAACTGGTCGGCCTCGGCCGGCTACAGACCCTGCTGGTCGACGACACGATCGAGGAGGTGCACATCCTCGGCTGCGACCAGGTGCGCATCACCCGGCACGGCGGCGGGGTGGACTGGGCCGAACCGATCGCCGACAGCGACGCCGAACTGGTGGAGATCCTCCAGGCGGCGGCCCGCCGGGCGGGCGCGACCGAGCGGTCCCTGTCCACCGTGAAGCCCACCCTCGACCTGCAACTGCCCGACGGCAGCCGCTTGGCCGCGGTGTTCCTGGTCAGCCACCGCCCGTACGCGGTGATCCGCAAGCACAACACGCTGGACGTGAGCCTGGACGACGTGGCCGGCGCCCGGGGTGATCTGGACGAGATGATCGATCCGCTGCTGCGCGACTTCCTCCGCGCGGCGATGCGCGCCGGGCTGAACATCATGGTCGCCGGTCTCGCCGGCGCCGGTAAGACCACGATCATCCGGGCGTTGATGAACGAGATCCCGCCGGACGAGCCGTACGTGCTGCTGGAGGAGAGCCGGGAGCTGCTGCCCGCCCGCCGCCGCGAGCGGCACCGGGCCGTGATGAGCTTCGAGGCCCGCGAGGGGCACGGCGAACGCGGCTTCGACGGTCGCCCGGCCGGCGAGGTGACCATCGCCGACCTGATCCCGCTCTCGCTGCGGATGGGCGTGCTGCGGATCATCGTGGGTGAGGTGCGGTCCCGGGAGATCGTGCCGATGCTCCAGGCGATGACCACCAGCCGGGGTTCGATGTGCACGATCCACGCCCGCTCGGCCGCCGGCGTGGGTGAACGGATCGTCGAGCTGGCGTTGGCGCACGGCCGCGAGATGACCGTCGACCAGGCCCGCCGGATGGCCGGCAACGCCCTCGACCTGATCGTCTACGTCACCGTCGAGGACGAGACCGCCATCGGCGGGCGCAAACACCGGTTCGTTTCGCACGTGGAGGAGATCATCGGAGCCGGCGAGGGTGGCCGGATCACCACCACCTCCGTCTTCGGGCCCGGCCCGGACGGTCGCGCGGTCCCCCGGCACCTGCCGGAACGCGTTCGCGACCAGTTGCTGCGGGTGGGCTACGACGCCCGGCTGCTGACCCGGTGGATCGACGCCGGCACGGGTGCCTGGCGTCGGGCTCGGCAGACCCGACTGGCCCGGCGGTGACGTGATGACCGACAGCCTGGAGTTGATCGCGGTGATCTCCGGGGCCGCGTGTGTGGCGGGGCTGCTGTTGGCCGTGGTGGCACTGGTCGGCACCCGCAAGCCCGCGGGGCCGGCGCCGGGTGCCGGGTCGGGCCTGAGCCGGCTGTGGCGGGGCTCCGGCAGCACACCCGCCGAGCGGCGCGCCTACCAGGTGCTCCTGCTCGCCGCGGTGGTCGCCGGAGCGCTGGCCTTCCTGCTGACCGGGCTGCCGGTGGTCGGCCTGCTGGTCGCCGTCGCGGTGCCCGGCGCCCCGTGGCTGTTCGGGGTGGGCAAGGCCGAGCAGCGGGCGATCGCCCGGATCGAGGCGGTCGGCGAATGGACCCGCCGACTCAAGGACGTCTCCGGCACCGGGCAGGGCCTCCAACAGTCGATCATCGGGACGATCGGCAGCGTTCCGCCCGGCATCGAGGACGAGGTCCGGTTGCTCGCCTCGCGTCTGCAGGCCGGCTGGATGGCGCGCTCCGCGCTGCTGGCGTTCGCCGACGAGATCGGCGACCCGGTCTGCGACCAGGTGGTCGCGGCACTGATCCTGCACCTCAGCGACCGTGGTGAGCGGCTCGGTGACGTGCTCGGCTCAATCGCCGGCGCGGCCGCGGCCGAGGTGGCGACCCGTCGGGAGATCGAGGCCAAACGCACCCAGCCGCGGTTCGCGGTCCGCTTCCTCACCGGAATGACGCTGGCCACCCTGGCGTACGGGCTGATCAACACCGAGTACATCAAGCCGTACGGCACCCCGGTCGGCCAGGTGGTGATGGCCGCGCTCGGTGCCGCGTTCATCAGCCTGCTGGCCTGGGTGCGGTCGATGAGCCAGCCGCAGCGCCCGGCCCGGTTCCTGCCGGCGCCGGATCCGCGCGAGGTGATCGCGTGATGATCGTCAACTGGCAGCTGGCCATCGCGGTGTGCGGCGGTGCCGGGATCGGACTGGGCCTGTTCCTGGTGATCCGGGAGTTGGTGCCGGCGACTCCGGCGCTCGGGCCGGCGCTGCGCCGACTGCACCAGCCGGCGGGTACCGGACGGGTTCCGACTCCCGCGTCCCGGCGGCTGGACTGGTTGACCGGGCTGTCCCGCTGGTTGCGGCCGCCGCACCGGCAGCTCGCCCTGATCGGTCAGACCCCCGAGCAGTACGCGCTGTCGGTGCTGCTGTCCGCGCTGATCGGGTTGGCCACGCCGACCCTGCTCGGGGTGGCGCTGTTGGCGTTCGGTATCTCGTTCCCGCTGGTCGTACCGGTGCTGGGCAGCCTCGGCCTGGCGCTGATGGGCGGCCTGCTGGCGCACCGGGCCGTGCTGACCAAGGCCGATGCCGCCCGCGACGAGTTCCGCCAGGCCGTCTGCACCTACCTGGACCTGGTCGCGTTGCAGCTCTCCGCCGCGCACGGGCCGGTCCAGTCGTTGGAGCGGGCGGCGGCGGTCTGCGACGGCTGGGTGTTCGACCGGATCCAGGAGTCACTGCGGATCGCCCAGATGCAGATGCACGCTCCCTGGGACGAGCTGCGCGAACTCGCCGACAAGATCGGCATCCCGGAGTTGGGCGACGTCGGCGCGATCATGCGCTCCTCAGGCAGCGAGGGCGCACAGGTGCACGAGACCCTGCGCAGCCGGGCCGACTCGCTACGCGACCAGATCCGCACCGACAACCTCGCCCGGGCCGAGGGGGTGACCAGTCGACTCGACATTCCGGGAGCACTGCTCGTCTTCGTGCTGCTCGGCTTCGTCGTCTATCCGTTCATCGCCCGCATCTGACCCCACCCCCGTGAAGGAGTACGCCATGTCCATCCTCAGCTATCTGCACGTCGTGATGACGACGCGCCTGGCCGAGCTGCGCCACGACGGCGAGCGCGGTGACAGCCCGGTGCCGACCGCCGTGATCATCTTCGGGCTGGTCTTCGTCGCCACGGTCGTCACCGGCCTGGCCCTGAGCAGGGCCAACAACTGGATGACCAACATCCCGACCTTCGGAAACCCGACGGCGCCGTAGTAGCCCGAATGAGTCAGGCCGCGTACCCGAGGTGGCGCCGGGCGGTAGTCACCGCCCGGCACCGCCTCGTGGCCGTCGACCGGGAGCGGGGAGCCAACCCGGTGGAACTCGCCGTGGTGATGCCGGTGATCCTGGTGCTGCTCTTCGCGTCGCTGCAGGTGTCGGCCGTCTTCCTGGCCCGCGCCGCCGCGTTGAACGCCGCGCAGAGCGGCGTCAACGCCCAGCGGGTGCAGCAGGCCGAGGACGGCGCCGGCGTGGCCAGCGCCACCCAGTTTCTGAATACCGCCGGTGGCTGGCTCGTCGGTTGGGACAACCCCGGCCCCACCTGCGTGATCACCGACGCGGACACCGAGGTGACCTGCACGGTCTCCGGTAGATCCCTGTCGGTCGTACCGGGCGTGGACTTCGCGGTGCAGCAGACCGCCCACGGCACCGTGGAGAGGGTGACCCAGCCGTGAACCGCACCGCCGAGCGGGGCTCGGTCTCCATCGAGGTGGCGGTGCTCGCGCCCGCGTTCATCGCGCTGATGGTGCTGGCCGGTGTGGCCGGTCGCAGCGCGGTGGCGGCCGAGTCGATCGAGACCGCCGCGCACGACGCGGCCCGCGCCGCCTCGATCTCCCGGAACGCCGACACCGCCCGGGACGCCGCTCGGAACGCCGCCGAGAAGCAACTGGACTGGTCCGGGTTGGCCTGCGCCAACCCCCTGGACCTGACGTTCACTGGCTCGGTGGCCGGCACGGCCGCCAGCTTCGACGACGCGTTCAGCAGCCCGGTCGGCGTGGATGCCACGGTGACGGTGCAGATCAGTTGCCTGGTGTCCTTCACGGACATCTCCCTCGACGTCCTACCCGGAATGCCGACCGACAACGTGATCACGGCGAAGTTCACGTCCCCGCTGGACCGCTACCGGAGCCGGCAGTGACCACGGCCACCCGGACGCCGCCGTCACCGTGGTTGGCCGAGCACGGCCGGGTGAGCATCTTCCTGGCGGTGGCGATGGTCGGGGTCCTGGCCATCGTGGGCCTCTCCTTCGACGGCGCCGGGCAGCTGCGCACCCTGCAACGCGCCAACAACCTGGCCGCGGAAGCCGCCCGGGCCGGCGGTCAGGCCATCGACCTGGCCACGGCCATCGAGGGCGGACCGAAGCGGATCGACGAACCACAGGCCGTCGTCGCGGTCGGCAACTACCTGACCTCCGCCGGCACCACCGGCCACACCGTGAGCTTCCCGCAGGTCGGCGGGGAAACCCTGATCCGGGTGACCGTCACGATCACCTACCAGCGCTCGATGCTCGGGCTGATCGGCTTCCCCGGGACGGTCACCGTCACCGGCGAGGCGACCGCCCGGGCCATCACCGCAGGACCGTAGGAAGGGAGAGGCAGCCATGCCCGTATCGGGTGGGTCCGTCGTACGGCGGACCGGACGCATCCTCACCGGCGTCGGCGCGCTGGTCGTGCTCTGCGCGCTGTTGGCCGGCGCGCCGGTCGCGTTGATCGCCTTCGCCGGCAACCCGCTGCCCGACCACCTGCCCACCATCAGCGAGGTGGGCACCGCGCTGACCAGCCGGGACGACGGTCAGCTCTTCCTGCGGGCACTGGCTCTCGCCGGCTGGTTCGGCTGGGCCACGTTCGCCTTCTCCGTCCTCGTCGAGTTGGGGGCGCAGACCCTGCGCCGTCCGGCTCCGAAGCTGCCCGGGATGAGCCGCCAGCAGAAGGCCGCCGCCGCGCTGGTCGGCTCGGTCGCGCTGATCCTCGCCGCCAGCCCGGCCGCCGCCAGCGCCGCCGCGGTCTACGCCGGTCCGACGTACGCCCCGCCGGGCACCCCGGCGGTCAGCACCGTGGCCGCGCCGACCCGCGCGGCTGCGACACCCGACACCACGGCACAGGTGTACCGGGTGGCCCGGGGCGACTACCTGGGTGAGGTGGCCGAGCGTTATCTGGACGAGTTCGGCGACTACCGACGACTCGCCGAGTTGAACCGGTTGAACGACCCGGACCGGATCCATCCCGGCCAACTGCTCCGGCTGCCCACCGAGGCCGCCGACCAGGGCAAACGACCGCATGCGACCGGCCGGCTAGTGAGCCGACCCACCCCGCCCAAGCCGCCGGCACCCCGGCCGGCACCCGAGCGGACCGCGCCGGAGCGGGTCGATCCGGCACCACCCGGCGGTACGGAGTCGGCGGGTCAACCGCCAGCGATGACCGTGGGCGCGGCACGGGCCGGCACCACCGACCGGGTGAACCGACCGCTCGCGGTCTCCGCCGTGCTGGCCGTGGCGAGCATCGTGGGCGCCCAGATCGGCGCGGTGCTCGGGCTGCGCCGCCGCCCGGCAACCGCCGGTGCGGCACCTCGACTGGCCGCGGCCTCCCGCACGACCATGGGCCGCGCGGCTCGCACCGCTGGCCGCACGGCTCGGGGCGGGGGCGGCACGGCTCGGGGCAGCGGCCCGGCTCGGAGCAGCGGGGCAGCGTGGGCCGCCAGCCGGGCGGCGGCCAGCGAAGCCACCGGTTCACCGGCAAGTGACGCGGCGCCGGCCGGGGCGCCCTTCGGTGGGAACGCGCCCGCCGGGGCGTCCTTCGGTGGGACCGCACCCGCCGGGGCGCCAACCTGGACCGATGACGAGAGCGGGACCGGCGGCGACACCCCCGACGGGCTGCTCGACGGCGGGCATGGCCTGGACTCCGTGCCGGACGGCCCGCCGGTCGGCAGGCACCGGCGTTGACCCGGCCGCTCGGGTGACCACGAGCGGGCTCGGTGCCGAGGTGCCCGCAGAAGCGATACCTGTGAGTCATAAATATGACCTGGAGGCATCGGTCTTCGGTAACCCCGCGCCCGCTCGAGGGCTGTGGCCCGATGGTGGTCAGGGCAGGCGGGTCTGGAGCACGCCGTTCTGGATCCGGGTGGGCAGGATCTGTTGGTCGTTGCCGGACGGGCCCTGCATGACCTCGCCACCGTTGAGCCGGAACGCGCTGCCGTGCCACGGGCAGACCACGCAGGCGTGACCGTCGATCTCCTGCACCTCACCCTCACCGAGTGGTCCGCTCTGGTGCGGGCAGCGCTCCAACATCACGGTGACCTCGTCACCGTGCCGGTAGAGGATCACCGAGATGTCGTCGTCCACCTCACGGGTGATCAGAGTGCGTTGCGGCAGGGTGGCCATGTCCGCCAGGGAGTGCCAGCCGTCGCTCATCCGGTGCAGCTCGGACACGCTCTGGTTGACCTGCGCGCCCTGCTTGTACGCCAGGTGGCCGCCGATGTAGGCCCCGAGGCTCACCGCGGACAACCCGAGGAAGCCGAGGGTACGGCCGACGCCGTACCGCCCGGAGAGCCGCGCGGCCAGCGAGCCCGCGTAGAGGCTGATGCCGACCGTGTTCGCGGCGGCGTGCACCAGGCCGACCCGGCGCTGGTCGCGGGACAGCGCCGCCCAGTCGTTCAGCCCGGCGACGGCCGCCGGCACCGCGCTGACGGTGCCGAGACCGACCAGCACGGTGGCGGGCCGGCGCTGCCCGGGCATCAGGTCCAGCACGGCGGCGCTGATCCAGGCGCCCACCGGCACCTGCACCATGGCCGGGTGCAGCGGATGGCCCAGCGTCACCCCGTGCAGCAGGTCCCGTAGTCGTCGCGGACGCAGCGTGCTCAGGACCGCCCGCTGCAACCGGTCACCGGCCCGGTCCATACCGGATGCCTGCTCAACTCTCGTCAGAAGTGCTCGCACGAGTACCGACTTCCCGGCGAACGCGGTAGCAAACCGGTCGCCGACGACAAATCGTCGGTGGGCGGGCATGCTGGAGCGGTGAGCGTACGGGTGGAGCGCGCAGGTCCGGTTACCACGATCATTCTCGATCGGGCGGAGGCTCGGAACGCCGTTGACGGGCCGACGGCCCGGGCGCTCGCGGACGCCTTCCGGGCCTTCGACGCCGACCTGGACGCGGCGGTGGCCGTGCTCTGGGGGGCGGGCGGCACGTTCTGCGCCGGCGCCGACCTCAAGGCGATCGGCACGCCCAGCGGCAACCGCGTCGAGCCCGAGGGGGACGGGCCGATGGGTCCGACCCGGATGACGCTCAGCAAGCCGGTGATCGCGGCGATCTCCGGGTACGCGGTGGCCGGCGGGCTGGAGCTGGCGCTCTGGTGCGACCTGCGGGTCGCCGAGTCCGACGCGACGCTGGGGGTGTTCTGCCGCCGCTGGGGCGTACCCCTGATCGACGGGGGCACGGCCCGGCTGCCCCGGCTGATCGGCGAGAGTCGCGCACTGGACCTGATCCTCACGGGCCGTCCGGTGCCGGCGGACGAGGCGTACTCGATGGGGTTGGTCAACCGGTTGGTGCCACCCGGCCGGGCGCGGGCCGCGGCCGAGGAGCTGGCGGCGGCGATCGCCCGGCATCCGCAGACCTGCCTGCGCAACGACCGGGCGGCGGTGCTGGCCGGCGCCGGCCGCCCGGAGCCGGAGGCGCTGGCGACCGAGCTGGCGTACGGGATGGCCTCGCTGGCCGCCGACGCGGCGGCCGGCGCGGCCCGGTTCGCCGCCGGCGAGGGCCGGCACGGCACGATGCCGCCGGGAGGGGCGAACCTCCCGGCGGCATCCGGTGCCGGCTAGCTCAGTTGCGGTTGATGGTGAAGGTCGACGTGGTGTTGCGGATGTCCACGGCGTTGTTGCTCAACTGCAGGTTGTTGAAGGTGACCGAGCCGACCGCCGGGCCCTGACCGGGTTCCGGCATCTCGTTGGCCCAGACGGCGAAGCCCGACTTCGCGTCGAACGCGTCACCGCTCTTGCGGGCACCGCTGATCGAGATGTTGGTGAACACCGTGTCGGTGATCGGGTTCTCCGGCTGCGATCCGGTGTACTTGGTCTGGAACATGATTCCCGAGTACGTCGGGTCGACGATGTCCACGTCGGACACCCGGATGCCGCGGAACTCCTTCGAGGCGGAGAAGACCCAGATCGCGGGGAACGTCTGGGAGCCCCAGAAATGGCCACCCGCCCGGATGATCGAGATGTTCTGGAACTGGGTCGGTGGGCTGGCTCCGAAGCCAATGAACGGGTAGCCGAAGTCCAGCGAGCTGATGGTGATCCCGGAGTACGTCAACATGTCCGCGATGTACAGGTTGCGGAAGATGTTGTTGTAGCCGCCGTAGACCGCCAGCCCGGCCGCCCGCCACGTCAACGTGGCGGTGAGGTTCTCGAACACGTTGCCGTTGTTGCCGGTCGACGCGCCCTGGTCGGTGGCCGAGAAGAGGGCGAACGCGTCATCGCCGTTCGACCGCCCCTCGGTGTTGGTGACCAGGTTGTCGGTGCTGCCGTTGGTCAGGTTCACACCATCGGCGAAGGTGTTGCGGAAGCGGCTGTTGCGGATGGTCAGCCCGCTGACGCTCACCCCCCAGTACGCGCAGACGGTGTGCTCGACCCAGACGCTGTCCAGGGTCATGTTGTCGACGTCCTTCAGCTCACCCCAGACCTTGCCCGGCCCGTCGATGCGGTTGGTGTAGTTGCCGAAGAAGGCCAGGTGCGAGAAGGTCGACCCGCTGGCCGAGGACTCCACCCGGAAGCCCGCGTCGGTGTTCTGCTGGCCGGTCGGCGTCTGGAAGCGGGTGTACCACATGCCCGCGCCGGTCACCGTGATCGGCTTGCCGTACACCTGGAGCTTCTGCGCGGTCTCGTACGTGCCCGCCGGCAGGTAGACACCGATGAGGTTGCCGGTGGTGTCCATCCGGACCGCGTCCAGCGCGTTCTGGACGTCCTGGTGGCTGAAACCGCTCGGCACCCGGTAGCGGGACGGGTCCGGGTTGGCCCGCGGTGCGACCAGCTCCAGGTTGATGAAGTCGATCGCGTACGTGGTGGTGTTGGCCGGGTCCTTCTGCAAGCGGATCTTGCTGCCGGCCGGGATGGTCGAGTTCAACATCACGTTGGCCTCGTCGTACAGGTGGCGAGGCGGGCCGGCGCTCGGCGAATCACTCGGGCCGGCCTCCGCGCCGTAGAGCCAGATGTGCTTGGAGGTCAGGTTGATCGGCTTGTGCAGGGTGCCGTTGACATAGATGTTCAACGTCGAATCGATGCCTCCACCACCCGGCGCGTCGGGGATGGAGAAGCGAGTGACCAGGGTGTTGGTCGCCGCCCGGGTGGTCCACTCGACGTACGCGCCGGTGCTGTTCAGGGTGACCGCGCGACGTCCGGACGCCTCACCGCCGAGGTTGCCGATCTCCCGGTTCGGCCCGACCTGCCCGGCACCGCCGCCGGTCGTGCCGTCCTCGGCCTCGTACATGTCGTAGCCGAGGTTGGCGCCGCGCCCCACGAAGAGCGGGCGGTCGCTGGTGTTGTTGGCCTGCTTGACCGGCAGCTCGTTGGCGTCGGCGGCGAGCACCACCCGGACGGTGTACTTGCCGTTCGCGGCCGTCCAGGTGCCCAGGTTGATCGGGCCGACCGTGGCCCCGGCGTTGATCACACCGGAGTACGAGCCGGTCAGGGTACGGACCGCAGTGCCGGACTCGTTGAGCACGGTGAGCGTGATGCCGTGCGCACCCGAGGTGGACGCCTGGTTGCCGGCGTTACGGATGGACACCGAGAAGGTGACCGTGTTGCCGGCCGACGGGTTGCCCGGTGACCAGGCGACCGCCGAGGCGACCAGGTCGGCGCTGGCGACCGCGCTGACCACCAGCGGGCTGGGGTTCGTGTAGCTGTTGTTGGTGTCGTCCTGCTCGACGACCGTGTTCGACTCGTCGACCTTCGCGCTGAGCGGGTAGCTGCCCGCGTCCCGGGTGCCGATGCTGGCGTTGACGGTGGTCGAGGCGCCGGCCGCGAGGCCACCGACGGACGCGGTGCCCACCCGGGTGGAGCCCAGGTAGAAGTTGACGTTGGTCGCCGCCGAGGCCGCCGATCCGGCGTTGCGCACGGTGGCCGAGAGGGTGATGGTGCTGGTCTCCACCGGTGCGGACGGGCTGAACGACATGCCGGTGACGGTCAGGTCCGGGTTCGGCGCCGGAGTGCCGAAGACCTGGAACTCGGCGACCTGCCCGGCCGGTGCGCCGGTGTTCGAGGCGATCGACAGCCGCACGTCGGCCGCCGCAGCGGAGACCGGGATGGTCACCGTGTTGCCGCTGGACGGGTTGAACGTGTAGATCGCCGCGCCGACCAGGGTGGTGAACGTCGACGAGCCCTGGTCCCGGCCGAGCACGGTGATGTTCTGGGTACGCGTACCCCAGGCCGAGTCCGGGTTGAGCTTCAGCACGACCTGGCTGAGGCTGGCGTTCGCGCCGAGCTGCACGGTCAGCGTGCTCGGGTTGCCGTTGCCCTCCCAGTAGGTGGCCACGTTGTTGTCGTTGGCGTTGGTCGCCACGAACGTGTGCACGTACCCGGAGGCGGTGATCGGCTTACCGACCGCCAGGTTGGTACCGGTCGGCGGGGTGCCGGTACCGGTCCGGGTCACGGTGTTGCTGTTCGCCGACTGGTTGCCGGCCGCGTCCCTGGCCCGCACGTAGTACGAGACCGTGGCGCTGTCGGGCTGACTGTCGGTGTACGTCAGCGTCGAGCCGCTGACGCTGCCGCGCAGCCCACCGTTGGCGTACACGTCGTAGCCGGTCACCCCGACGTTGTCGGTGGACGCCGACCAGGTGAGCCGGACCTGCCCGCTGGCGGGCTGGGTGTAGGCGAGGTTGCCGGGGACGCTCGGCGCCTGGGTGTCCGTGCTGCCGCTGGCGCCGTACACCTCAACCTCGGAGAACTGCGCGGCCGGCCAGCCGGTGTTGCCGGTGACCTGCACCCGTACGTAGCGGGTGCTGGCGGCGGTGAAGCTGACGGTCGCGGTGTTGCCGCTGCTCGGGTTGAAGGTGTAGCCGGCGGACGCCTTCAGGGTGGAGAAGGACGAGCCGTTGGTCGAGCCCAGCACCGACAGCGTCTGCGTACGCGTCTGCCAGTCCGAGGAGGGCGGCAGCTTCAGCACCACCCGGTCCACGTTGACCGTGGCGCCGAGGTCGGCCTGGATCCACTGCGGGAACGCGTTGTTCGCGCTCTCCCAGTAGGTCGACGCGTTGCCGTCGTTGGCGTTGCCCGCCACGTAGTTCTGGTTGTAGCTGCTGGCGGTCATGGTGGCGGAGAGCCCGGCGAGCAGGGCCATCCGGGCGGCGGACGCGGACGCGTCGACCGCCGGTGCGGCGCTGGCCGTGGGGGTGACGACCGGGGCGGTGGCGAGGAGCAGGCCGGCGAGCGCGCCGGCGAGGATCCTGCGGCTGGTTCGGGGCGCGCCGCTCGGCGGGGTGCCTCGTCTGGTACCGGTTCTGGACATGGGGTCGCTACACCTCTTTCGGGGGTGGGGTGTGGTGCGTTGCCCGGTGACGGGTGCAGGGGTACGCCCGTCGTGCCGCGACAGGTGGGGGACGGTTGGGGGACGGGATTCTGGCCGGCCCGGGGCGGCGCTGCACCGGGTCGCCGGGACCGGGTGGCCCCCGCCCTGCGGGACGGGGGCCGCCGGTCTAGCTGGAATAGACCTCGAACTCGCTGAGCTGACCGGCCGGCCAGCCGCTGTTGCCGGTCACGGTCAGCCGCAGGTACCGCTGGCTGGTCGCCGTGAAGGTCACGGTGACGGTGTTGCCGCTGGCCGGGTTGAAGGTGTAGCCGGCGGACGCCTTCACGGTGGAGAACGACGAGCCGTCGGCGGAGCCGAGCACCGACAGCGTCTGGGTGCGGGTCTGCCAGGCCGATGACGGTGGCAGCTTCAGCACGACCCGGGACACCGTTCGAGTGGCGCCCAGGTCCACCGTCACCGACTGCGGGAACGCGTTGTTCGCGCTCTCCCAGTAGGTGTTCGGGTTGCCGTCCACCGCGTTGGACGCCGCGTACACGTCGGAGTGGCTGGTCTCGGTGATCGGGCGCCCGGCCGCCAGGTTGCCGGTGGGCGGCGGGGTGGTCGGGGGTGGGGTGGTCGGGGGCGGCGGGGTGGTCGGCGGGGTGGTGGACGTGCCGCCGTACACCTCGACCTCGGAGAGTTGCGCGGCCGGCCAGCCGGTGTTGCCGGTGACGGTCACCCGGATGAAGCGGCGGTCACCGGAGGGCAGGCCGATCGACACGGTGTTGCCCGCGCCGGGGTTGAAGACCCGTCCGGCCGACAACGCCAGGGTGGCGTACGACGATCCGTCGGTGGAGCCGAGCACCGACAGGGTCTGGGTGCGTTGCTCCCAACCGCTGGGCAGCTTGAGCACCACCCGGTCGACCGAGCGGGCCGAGCCCAGGTCGATGGTGACCGACTGGGGGAAGGCGTTGTTGGCGCTCTCCCAGTAGCTGGCCGCGTTGCCGTCCACCACGTTGGCCGCCGTGTAGCTCTGGTTGGTGCTGGTCGCGGTCGCCGACCGGCCCAGCGCCAGGTTCCCGCCGGTGGGAGGCGGGGTCGTGGGGGGCGGCGTGGTGGGGGGAGGCGTGGTGGTCGGAGGCGGCGAGGTCGGGCCACCGCCCCACTGCGGGTCCGGCCACGGGCCGCAGTACGGGGTCGGGGTGTACCAGCCCGAGTTGCCCGAGCCCTGGGTGATCTGGAAGCCCCCGCCCACGCAGTTGTGGATCGGATTGCTCTGCGCGATGTTGCTGGCCCGCACGTTGGTGAAGGACACCTGGCTGGGCGCCTGCACCTGGAGGGCGTACGTGCCGGCGCCGTCGATGCGTACGTTGGTGAGGTTGATTCCGTTGGTCTGGCCCTCGATCCAGTGCAGCGCCGCGTACGAGCTGTCCAGGATGTCGGTGTCGGTGATGTTGATGGTGGGGTTCTGGAACGCCTCGTTGAGGGCGGAGAACCAGATCGCTCCGACGCCGAAGTTCCAGTTGTAGTCCGAGTTGCCGTTGCGGATCAGGGTGTTCCGGGCGATCGTCCAGGTGCCCTGGACACCGGTGGCACCCTGCACGCCGGGGTAGCGGTTGGCGACGTGGATGCCGCCGCCGTTGGTCAGCGAGTCGGCCGTGACGTTGTCGGTGATTGTGATGTCCCGGCCGCCGTAGCTGACCAGGTGGTTCGCCAACAGGGTCACGCCGATGGTGTTGTGCGTGAAGGAATTGTTGACGTTCGGCACGTTCTGCGCCCACATCGCGAGGGCGTCGTCACCGGTGTTGCGGACGAACGTGTTGGTCACCGTCGAGTTGGTCACGCCGGTGTGGAAGTTCACCCCGTCCGCGGTCTGGTCCAGGATCCGGCTGTTGCGGATGGTGAAGTTGTCCATCGGGCCGTCCATCCACGCCCCGACCTTGGTGTTCTCCAGCCACAGGTTGTCCACGACCGAGTTGGACATCGCCCCACCGAGGGCGTTGACCTGGTCGTCGTCCATCCGTTCCCGGATGTCACCGATGATGGCGAAGTCCCGCAGCGTGACGTTGCGGCTCGGCCCGCCGGCCTCGTGCGACCGGATCTCGCCGGTGTAGCCGCCGCCGGGGACGTACTTGCCGTAGACGCCGGCGGCCCGCTTACGGTCGGTGGGGTGCCGGCCGCCGAGCACCGAATACCACGGTCCGGCACCGC
The DNA here is from genome assembly GCF_029626045.1 of Micromonospora sp. WMMD710. Classification (NCBI taxonomy): domain Bacteria; kingdom Bacillati; phylum Actinomycetota; class Actinomycetes; order Micromonosporales; family Micromonosporaceae; genus Micromonospora; species Micromonospora sp. WMMD710. The sequence goes on from NZ_JARUBD010000001.1 coordinate 5,167,844, forward strand.
GCAGCGTCACCCCGTCGACCACCACGTGGTCCCAGAGGGTGAAGGTGCCGGTCGGGATCCAGACGGCCCTGCCCTGGGCCTTTCCGGCGTCGACCGCGGCCTGGAACTTCGCGGTCGAGTCGGTCGCGCCGCTCGGGTCGGCACCGAAGTCGGTGACCACGTCGAGCACACCGCTGGGCTTGGCGATCGGCGTGACCAGCTCGAAGTCGGCCAGGTCGACGGTGAACGTCGGCGACTGGGCCGTCGACGAGACCTGGAGGCGAATCTTCGTCCCGGCCGGCTGGGTGCTGCCGAACAGCGCCCGGGTCTCGTCGTAGAAGTGGTGCGGGTTGGTGTCGCCCGGGTTGTTGTTGAACGGGTATCCGCCGTAGTACCAGCCGTACCTCGACGTCACCGGGACCGACTTCAGCAGCGTCCCGTTGGCTCGCAGGTCGATGGCGGCGTCCCGGCCGGTGCCGGCCGGGCTGTCCGGCAGGCTGATCCGGAAGGTGACCGCGTTGGCCGGGGCGGTGAGCGTGAACTCGACGTACTCGCCGACGGCGTCGAGGGTGACCGCCTCCCGGCCGGACGCCTCCGACGGCAGCGTGCCGTAGCGGCGGTCCGGGCCGATCTTCGTGCCGTTGTGGGCGGCCTTCTCCGCCTCCTGCTCGACGAACGGCACGGTCGCGCCGCGGCCGGGGATGTCGAAGGGGGACAGCCCGGCCGCCGAGGCCGGGGTGGCGGTGCCGGTGACCGCGAGGACGGTCACCGATGTGGCGGCGAGCAGGGTGGCGGCGATGGCGGCCAACCCTGCCCGGGTCGGGTGTCGAAGGTGGTGCGGGGTGCCGGTGGTGTGGTTGGCCATGAGCTGCGCTCTCCCTTTCGTCAGGCAGGCCAGGTCCCCCCGTTGCGGTGCGGCGTGTCGCGTTCCCCTTGGTCCTCCTCTCTTCGACGGGTGTGGTGCCGGCGGTCGGGACGGGACCGCCGGCACCACGGCGTGGGTCAGGTGAGGTCGGCGCCGTCCGCCGCGGGCGATTCGGCGGTACGCAGCCAGACGGCGGTGTCCGACGGCAGCAGACCGTCGTCGAGCGGCCCGCTGGCCAGCAGCACATCCCCGTCGGCGGGCACCTCCACCGGGGTGTCGGAGAGGTTGACCAGGCAGCGGAAGCCACCGCCCCGGCTGAACGCGAGCACCCCCTCCGGGGCGGGCAGCCAGGTCAGCTCGCCGTCGCCGAGCGCCGGCTGGGCCCGGCGGATCCCGATCGCCGCCCGGTACAGCTCCAGCATCGAGGCCGCGTCGCCGGTTTGCGCCCGGGCGGTCCGTTCCTTCCAGTCGGCCGGCTGAGGCAGCCACGGAGCGGTCGCGCCGTCGGGGCTGAACCCGAACGGCGGCTCGTCGCCGGTCCACGGCAAGGGCACGCGGCAGCCGTCACGGCCGGGGTCGACGCGGCCGGAACGCTCCCACATCGGGTCCTGGCGCATCGCGTACGGAATGTCCTCGACCTCGTAGAGCCCCAGCTCCTCGCCCTGGTAGACGTAGGCGGCGCCGGGCAGCGACAGCGAGAGCAGCGCGGCGGCACGGGCCCGCCGGGTGCCCAGCTCCAGGTCGGTCGGGATGCCCTCGCGCTTGGCGGCGAAGCTGAACGTGGTGTCCGCCCGCCCGTAGCGGGTGACGTGCCGGGTGACGTCGTGGTTGGAGAGCACCCAGGTGGCCGGCGCACCGACCGGCGCGTGCGCGCTCAACGTGCCGTCGATGCTCTCGCGCAACGCAGAGGCGTCCCAGGCGCAGCCGAGGAAGTCGAAGTTGAACGCCGCGTGCAGCTCGTCCGGGCGCAGGTAGTTGGCGAACCGCTGCCGGTCCGGCAGCCACACCTCACCGATCAGGGCGCGCTCGCCGGGGTAGGAGTCGGCGACCCGGCGCCAGCCCCGGTAGATGTCGTGGACCCCGTCGAGGTCGTGGAACGGGTGCGGCTGGTCCGGCCGGACCTCGGGCAGCTCGCCGTCCTTGACCAGCAGACCGGCCGAGTCGATCCGGATGCCGTCGACGCCCCGGTCGAACCAGAACCGCAGGATGTCCTCGAATTCGGCGCGTACCCGGGGGTGCTCCCAGTTGAAGTCCGGCTGCTGCGGGGCGAACAGGTGCAGGTACCAGTCGCCGGGGGTGCCGTCCGGGTTGGTGGTGCGCGTCCAGGTCTCGCCGCCGAACTCGCCGACCCAGTCGGTGGGCCGCTGGTCGCCGTTCGGCCCCCGGCCGGGGCGGAACCAGAACAGGTCCCGCTCGGGCGCCCCGGGGCCGCCGGCGAGGGCGGCCTGGAACCACGGGTGCGCGTCCGAGCAGTGGTTGGGTACGACGTCGACGATGGTCCGGATGCCGAGCGCGTGGGCCTCCGCGATCAGGGCCTCCGCCTCGGCCAGCGTGCCGAAGACCGGGTCGATGTCACGGTAGTCGGACACGTCGTAGCCGGCGTCGGCCATCGGCGACGGATACCAGGGGCTGAACCAGATCGCGTCGACGCCAAGTGCGGCCAGGTGATCCAGCCGGGACCGGATCCCGGCGATGTCGCCGATACCGTCGCCGTTGCCGTCGGCGAAGCTACGTGGATACACCTGGTAGATAACGGCTCCACGCCACCACGGACCACTGTCTGCTGTGGACACGAGCACCTGCTTTCTGCGTCAGTACGTCGGCGAGTTCGCCGGACCTGGATATGTGTCGGGCGAACGGTCATTGTTCGCCGCGGGGAGACGCGGTAATGGTCACCCCTTGAGGCTGCCGGTGGTCAGGCCGGACATGATGTTCCGCTGGAAGATCAGGAAGACGATGACGGTCGGGATCGCGGCGATGACCGACGCGGCGATCACCACGTTCATGGGCGTACCACCCGCGAAGGAGTAGATGCCGACGCTGACCGTCCGCGTCTCCGGCGACGGCATGACCAGCTTCGGCCAGAGGAAGTCCTTCCAGACCGCCGTCATGGCCAGGATCGCGACGACCCCGAGGATCGGGCGGGACATCGGCAGGATGATCGACCAGAGCGTACGCAGTGGCGTCGCCCCGTCCACCAGGGCCGCCGCCATCAGCTCCTCCGGAATCGAGTCGAAGAACCGCTTCAACAGGAAGATGTTGAATGCGTTCGCCACCAGGGGCAGCCAGATCGCGAACGGCGAGTCCAGCAGGTTGATGTGCGCGATCGGCAGGTCGATCACGGTCACGTACTGCGGAACGATGAGGACCATCGCCGGAATCATCAGCGTTCCCAGCATCAGCGCGAGGATCACGTTGCCGAAAATCGGCCTCAGCTTGGACAACGAGTACGCGGCAGCCGCATCGAAGACGAGTTGGAACAGCACCGCGCCGATGGCGTAGTAGAACGTGTTGAACAGCAGCTTGGCGAGTTCCAGGTTGTTCCAGGCGTCGATGTAGTTCTGCGGCTGGGGGTCCTTCGGGAACAGCGTCGGCGGGGTCTGCGCGATCTCCTGGCCGGACTTGAGCGCGCCGGTAACCATCCAGTAGAGCGGGCCGAGGAAAACGAGGGTGAACCCCGTCACGACGACCACCAGCAGCGTCCAGTAGATGATCCTGCCGCGCCCCCGGCTGAGCTGGGCTTGGGAGATGAGGGTCCGGGTTCCGGATTCCTGTGCCATTCCTCGCCGTCCTAGTCCTGTTTCGCGCTCAGCCGCAGGTACACGGCGGAGAAGCCGGCCAGCACCACGAGCATGATCACGCCCAGTGCGGCGGCGCCGTTGAGGTCGTTCTGGAAGAACCCGTGCTGGTAGATCAGGTACGCCACCGTCGTCGCGGAGTCCTCCGCGCCCGCGCCGTTGGCGAGGATCAGGGGCTCGATGAAGAGCTGCATCGTGGCGACGATCTGGATCATCGCCAGGAGCGCGAGGATCAGGCGGGTCTGCGGGATCGTCACGTGCCGGATGCGCCGCCAGATCCCCGCGCCGTCGAGCTCGGCCGCCTCGTACAGCTCACCGGGGATGCTCTGCAACGACGCCAGGTAGATGAGCACCGCGCCACCCATGTTCATCCAGGTCGACGCGATCACCATGGCCGGCATCGTCATGTCGGGCGACTGCATCCACTGGGAGGTGGGCAGGTGCAACGCCTTCAGGATCGCGTTGAAGAGCCCCGCGTCGCTGGGGTCGTACGCGTAGAACTTGAACAGGTACAGCGCGGAGGCCGGCGGCAGCATCACCGGCAGGTAGACCAGGATCCGCAGGTAACCCTTGGCGTGGCGGAACTCGTTGAGCAGGATCGCCACGCAGAACGGCACCGCGTACCCGACGACGAGCGCGAGCACCGTGAAGTAGAGCGTGTTCTGCCAGGCCGGCCAGAAGCTCGGGTCGGCGAGGATGCGGGAGTAGTTGTCCCAACCCACCCAGGTGGTCTCGCCGCGCCGGGTCCGCTGGAAGCTCATGACGATGCCGCGGACCATCGGGTACCAGGAGAAGACGACGAAGCAGAGCACCGCCCCAATCAGGAACGCGTGACCGGTGAGGTTGTCCCGTACCTTGCGGCCGAGGCTCGTGCGCTGCGGCCTCGCCGAGTACGGCGACGGCGGACGGCCCGCTGTCCGAGAGGTCGGCGGGACGGTGGTGATCGCCAAGGCAACTCCTGGGTGAGTCGGTGACGTCGTCGATGCGGCGTGGACGGTGTGGGGGCCGGGTCGGCGTCCCGGCCCCCACACGCTCGGTCAGCTCTCCGCGGCGAGGAGCTGGTTGACCTTCTCCTCGGCGGTCTTGAGCAGCGCGTCGATGTTCGCGTTCGGGTTGGTCAGCACCCCGGACATCGCGGCGTCGAGCACCGCGTAGATGGCCTGCGCGTTGCGCGGCTCACCCTTGATCGGCACCGGGGTCGCCTCGAAGATCGCGAAGTTCGCGGTGTCGACGTTCGCGTTGGCCTTGCGCAGCTCCAGTTCCTGCTTCTGCGCGTCGCTGCCGTTGGCGAACAGCAGCGGCTGGGGCAGACCGACCGGGTAGTTCTGCGGCTTGGCCCGCACGTAGTCGAACTGACCCTTGCCCGGGGTCAGCTTCTGGTACGCGATCCACTTCATACCGGCCTTGACCTGCTCGGGGGTCAGGTCCTTCTTGAAGAAGTAACCCTCGCCGCCGCCGAGCGTCCCCTTCGCCGCGCCATCCTGGCCGGGCAGCGGGGCCATCGCCCAGTCCTGGAACTTGCCCTGGAACTGGCTGACGATCGCCTGGGTGGCGTCCGGAGCACCGATGAACATGCCGACCTTGCCCGCGCCGGCGTTCGTCAGCAGGTCAGCCCACTGGAGCAGCTGGCGGCTGCCCATGCTGTTGTCGCCGTACCGCATGTCCTTGAGGTTCTGCAGGACCTGCTTGCCCTGGGTGTTGTTGAAGTCGGCCTTCTTGCCGTCCTCGGTCAGCACCCGGCCGCCCTGCGAGTAGAGCAGGGAGGTGAAGTGCCAGCCGCCGGTGTTGCCGGCGCTGTACTCCGAGTAGCCGGCGATGCCGTTGCCGAGGGCGGAGATCTTCTTGGCGGCCGCCCGGACGTCCGCCCAGGTCTTGGGCGGGTTGTTCACGTCGAGCCCGGCCTGCTGGAAGAGGACTTTGTTGTAGATCAGGCCCATCGAGTAGTTCTTCACCGGGACGGCGTAGAGCTTGCCGCCGTCGGTGAAGACCTCCTTGAGCGCCGGGTCGATGCTGTCCCAGGTGGGGATCGTGTCCTTGTTGGCGTACTGGGTGATGTCCATCGCCTGGCCGGAGTCGAGCACCTGCTGGACGTCGGTCATGTACCCGTAGAACACGTCGGTCACGGTGCCGCCGGCGAGGCGGGCGGTGAAGTCCGGCGGGTTGTTGCACTGCTCGCCGACGCTCACGCTCTTGACGACGATGTCCGGGTTCTGCCGCTGGAACTCGGCGACGTCGTCGTTCCAGTTCTTCAACAGTTCTTTCTGGGCGCCGACGGGCTGGCAGTCGACCGTGATGGTGACCTTGCCGCCGGCGTTCGTGTCCTTGTCGCCGCTCTTCGTGGAGCACGCCGTGAGGCTGAACCCCAGGCCGGCCACGAGCGCCAGCGCCGCAGCCTTTCGGTATTGCGGTACGGACATCTGTCCATCCCTTCGGGAACGGGTGTCTCCAAGACCTTCGCTGATCTGCGGTGATGCGACCTGACGCCCTGTAGCTGCGCCGGAGCCAGGTGTGAGTGGAGTCACTGTAACGAGGCCGACTCATTTCAGCAAGGTGTCGACCGTGTTCTGAAAGGACGCGACATCTTGACGACAGAGACGAACAGAAGTTGGGATTTCACCCGGTTTGGACGGTTTTGGACAGTGAAAAGGCCGCCGACCGCAGGAGGCGGTCGACGGCCGGAGGGCGGTCGGTCAGTGCGGTACGGCGAGGGTCAGCGGCGGGGTGCCGGTGCGGTGGAGCCGCGTACCACCAGCTCGGGTTCGAACAGCAGCTCGTCGTGCAGCACGCCGGCCCCCTCGATCTGGGTCACCAGCAGGTCCACGGCGGCCTGGCCCATCGTCTCGATCGGCTGCCGCACTGTGGTCAGCGGCGGGTCGGTGCAGGTCATGAACGCGGAGTCGTCGTAGCCCACCACCGAGATGTCGGTCGGCACGGCACGACCCAGCCGCCGTGCGGCTCGAATGGTGCCCAGGGCCAGCACGTCGCTGGCGCAGATGATGCCGGTGACACCCCGCTCGACCAGTTTCGTCGCGGCCACCCGGGCGCCCTCCATCGAGAAGCTGGACCGCTCGACGCATTCCGCGTCGTCGCCCTCGTCCCAGCCCGCGGCCTGGATCATCGCGTCCAGCTTGCGCCGCGACGGCACGTGCCCCTCCGGGCCGAGCACCAGCCCGATGCGCTCGTGCCCGAGCGACCGCAGGTGCCCGTACGCCTGCTCCACGGCCACCGCGTCGTCCGTGGAGACCCGGGGAAAGCCCAACTCGTCCACGCCCGCGTTGACCAACACCACCGGCAGGCCCCGGTCGGTCAGCCGGCGGTAGTGGTCGTGCCGCGCGTCGGCGAGGGCGTACGAACCGCCGGCGAAGATCACCCCGGAGACCTGGTGGTCGAGGAGCATCTCCACGTAGTCCATCTCGGACACACCACCGATGGTGCGGGCGCAGAGCGCCGGGGTGTAACCCCGCTGGGCGAGCGACCCGGTCACCACCTCGGCGAGCGCCGGGAAGATCGGGTTCTGCAGTTCGGGCAGCACCAGCCCGACCAGCCGGGCACGCTCGCCACGCAGCTTGGTCGGCCGCTCGTAGCCGAGCACGTCGAGCGCGGTCAGCACGGCCGTCCGGGTCGCCTCGGACACGCCGTCCCGACCGTTGAGCACCCGGCTGACGGTGGCCTCGCTGACGCCCGCCTTCTTGGCAACTTCAGTCAACCGCTTGGTCACGGTCGCAATCGTACGTCAACCTCATGAAAGAAATGAACAGCCAACCCGCTGGGTTTTGCCGTTGACCTGCCACGTCTTGACGTCGATCGACACGTCGATGTGCACCGTGACGCCAGCCCGACGCGGCGCCGCACTGCCTCCGGCCTGTCCCGCTCGCCCTTTCCCGCGTGATGCCTCAGCGGCATCAAGATGACTGTGAGGCATCACGTTCTTCCGGGCACGGGCCTCGCGGAGCCCGCACAGCGCGGGCATCGCGGAGCCCGCACGGCGCGGACATCGCGGAGCCCGCACGGCGCGGACATCGCGGAGCCCGCACGGCGCGGACATCGCGGAGCCCGCACGGCGCGGACATCGCGGAGCCCGCACGGCGCCGGCCGGCCGCCGGTGTCGTCAGGACAGGTTGCGCAGCGCGTCCTCGATGGCCCGGTGGAACGTCGGGTACGCGTAGATCATGTGCCGGAGCTGACTCAGCGGCACCGCCGCGTGCACCGCCACGACCAGCGCCGAGAGCACCTCGCCACCGGTCGGGCCGACCGACGTCGCGCCGATCAGCACGCCCTGGTCGGCGTCCGCGATCAGCTTGATGAAACCCTCGTCGCCGACCTGGTGGATCCAACCCCGGGTCGAGCTGCTCAGCTTGGTGAACCCGACCTGCACGTTGATGCCGCGCTCGCGGGCTTGCCGCTCGGTCAGCCCCACCGCGCCGACCTCGGGATCGGTGAACGTCACCCGGGGCAGCGCGCGGTAGTCGGCGCGTGGCACGCTGCCCGCTGAACCGCTCGACCCACTGGCCGCCAGCGAACTGGACGCGCCCATCGCACCGCCGACCACGCTGGCGGTGCCGCTGGCATCCGGCCCCGCGTCCGCCTGGCGGGCGTGCGCCAGCATGTCGGCGATCACGATGGCCGCCTGGTACATGGCGATGTGGGTGAAGGCCCCCTCGCCGGTCAGGTCACCGACCGCCCAGATGCCGTCGGTGACGTGCAACCGGTCGTCCACCGGCAGGTAGCGCTGGGCGGCGTCCACGCCGACCGTGTCCAGCCCCAACTCCTCCAGGTGGGCGCGGCGCCCGGTCACCACCAGCAACTGGTCGGCCGTGAACTCGGCACCGCCGGCCCCCCGCAGGGTGAACCGGTTCCCGTCGTGCTCGACCCGTTCGGCGCGTACCCCGGTGTGGATCTCCACGCCGTCGGCGCGCAGCGCCGCGGCGGCGACCTCGGACGCCTCCGGCTCCTCGACGGCCAGCACCCGCTCCAGCGCCTCCACCACGGTGACCCGCACACCGAAGCGGGCGAAGACCTGGGCCAGTTCCAGTCCGATCGCGCCACCGCCGAGCACCAGCAGCGACGCCGGCAACTGCTCGACCTCGATCGCCTGGTGGTTGGTCCAGTACGGGGTGTCGGCCAACCCGTCGATCGGCGGCACCGACGGACGCGTGCCGGTGCCCAGCACGACCCCGTGCCGAGCCTGGAACACCTGGTCACCGACCCGGACCCGCCCCGGGCCGTCGAGCCGGCCGCTGCCCCGGACGAAGCGGCCACCCTTGCCGGTGAACCGCTGCACCGCGACCGTGTCGTCCCAGGTGTCGGTGGCCTCCTCGCGGATCCGCTTCGCCACCGGCGCCCAGTCCGGCTGGACCTGCGCCGTCCCGGCCAACCCGTCGACACGGCGGGCCTCGGCGAGCGCGTTGGCCGCCCTGATCATCATCTTGCTCGGGATGCAGCCCCAGTACGGGCACTCACCGCCGACCAGATCTCGCTCGACACCGACGACGCTCAGGCCGGCGTCGGCGAGCCGCTCGGCCACCTCCTCGCCGCCGACCCCGAGCCCGACCACGACAACATCCACCAGCTCCGGTTCCGCCACCCGAACAGCATCCCCCAGCGACCGCACGCCAACCACCGGGGTCAACGAAAAGTCGACCCCGGTAGCGGGCCGGGCAGCCTACGGTTACCGCATGCACGCACGCTTCACCCCGGTCCGGGATCACTTCCACGACCTGCTCGCCTCCGGCCGGGAGAGCGGCGCGAGCCTGACCGTCTGGTACGACGGGCAGCCGGTGGTCGACCTGGTCGGTGGCACCAGCGACGGGCCGGGTGGCGAGCCGTGGCGGCCGGACACCCTGGTCAACGTCTACTCGGCCGGCAAGCCGGTGGCCGCGCTGTGTCTGCTGACGCTCGTCGACCGTGGGCAGGTCGACCTCGACGCGCCCGTCGATCGGTACTGGCCGGAGTTCCGCACCCCGGCCACCGTGCGGCACCTGCTGTCGCACACCGCCGGGCTGCCGGCCTTCCCGGTGCCCCGGCCGGCCGCCGCGATCGCCGACTGGGCTCTGCTCGCCGGCGACCTCGCCGCCGCCGATCCCGAGTGGACGCCGGGCTCGATGGCCGGGGAGCACGCGTGGACGTACGGGCACCTGGTGGGCGAGCTGGTCCGGCGGGTCGACGGCCGCCCGGTGGGCAGGTTCCTGGCCGACGAGATCGCCGGCCCGTGGCGGCTCGACCTCGGCTTCGGGCTGGCCGAGGCGGACCAGCGGCGCTGCGCGGACCTGCGCTACGGCGACCCGCAGTGGCCGGCCCGGAAGCTCGGCGAGCCGGGTTCACCGCGGGCGCGGGCGATGGGCAACCCGGCCGGTGGGCTTGACCTGGCGGTGCTGAACAGCCCGCTCTGGCGGGGTGCCGAGGTGCCGGCGGTCAACCTGCACGCCAGCGCGTCCGGGTTGGCCCGGCTCTACGCCGGCCTACTGGCCGGTGGCGTCCTGGACGGGGTCCGGCTGGTCAGCCCCGAACTGGTGGCCGAGGCGACCCGGGTCCAGTACGACGGGCCGGACCTCGTGCTGGACCGCCAGGTCCGGTGGACGCTCGGCATGCAGTGGGAGCCGGACGGTAGCTGGGGCATGGGCGGCATCGGTGGCAGCAGTGCGTGGGCCGACCCGGAGCGGGGTTACGTCTTCGCGTACGCCACGGCCCTGCTCGCCGAACACGACCGGGTGGACGAGCTGGTCGAGGCCCTGCACTCCTGCCTGTGACCGTCAGCGCAGCCACACCGGATCGGTGCCGGGCACCGAGAGCGGCGGCGGGTAGTCCAGCGATCGGCGCGGGTCGTCGGGCAGCTTCCACGGCTGGTGCACGGCCTTGCCCGGCACCCCCGCCAGCTCCGGCACCCAGCGGCGGACGTAGTCGCCGTCCGGGTCGTACCGTTCGGCCTGCCGGACCGGGTTGAACCCCCGGTACGGCTTGGTGTCGTTGCCGGTGCCGGCGACCCACTGCCAGTTGCCGGAGTTGTTGGCCACGTCGCCGTCCAGCAGCCAACGGAAGAAGACGCCCACCCCGGCCCGCCAGTCCTGCCCGAGGTGCTTCGTCAGGTAGCCGGCCGTGATCAGCCGGGCCCGGTTGTGCATCCAGCCCTGCGCCCGCAGCTGCCGCATCCCCGCGTCCACGATCGGCATCCCGGTGCGCCCCTCGGCCCAGGCCGCCAGCGCGTCGTCGTCGTAGCGCCACCGCTCGGTGGCACCCGGCCGGTACGCGGCGGTCGAGATCGCCGGAAAGGCGGCGGTGACCTGGTAGTAGAAGTCCCGCCAGCAGAGCTGCCGGACGAACGGGCCGGACCGGTCGCCGGCCCGGTTGGCCACCGCCAGCGGCGACACGCAGCCGAAACGCAGGTACGGGCTGAGCCGGGACGTGTCGTCGCCGGCCATGTCGTCGTGCTGGTCGCCGTACCGGTCGAGGTCGGGCAGCCAGTCGGTGAGCCGCTGGCGGGCGACCCGCTCGCCGCCGACGGCCGCGTCGGGTGACTCTCCGGCCGGCAGCGCCGGCAGCCGACCGACGCGTACCCCGTCGGGCAGCGTGATCCGCCGCGGCGCGGCCAACTCCTCGCGCCATGGCGAGGCCGCCCAGGCCCGGTGGTACGGGGTGAACACCCGGTAGTGGTCACCGCCGCCGCCCGGCCGCAGGACACCCGGCTCGATGACGGTCAGCCCGGGAAACAGTCGCAGGTGCAGCCGGTGCCGCGCACACTCGTCGCGCAGGCGCCGCTCCCGCCGGCGGGCGTGCCGGCTCACATCGGCCGAGAGAGCGACGGCGGTGGCGCCGACCTCGCCGGCCAGCCGGACCTACTCGTCCACCGGGTCGCCGTGGCGCACCACCAGGTCGCCGCCCCGCTCGCGCAACTCGGTGCGCAACTCGGCGACGGCCTGGTGCAGGAACCGGGTGCGGTTGGCCGACAGGCCGGCCAGCGCCGGGTCGAACACGTACAGCGGAACCACCCGGTCGAAGGCCGCGCAGGTGGTGGCCAGCGCCGGGTGGTCGTGCACCCGCAGGTCGCGGGTGAGGAGAACGATCGCGGTGCCCCCGGTCACCGGGCCGCCGGGTGCACCGTCGGCCCGGGGATGGAGACCGGGGTACCGGTCGACGTGAGCAGGGCACGGGCGGCCACCGCCATCCGACGCCGTTGCGGCACCAGGGCCCGCCGGGCGAACACGTCGTAGTCCTGCGCGGCCACCTCGTCGAGGATGCCGCCGTACAGCGCGTACGCGGTGCGCATGCACGCCTGCGAGGCGGGCGCGAGCATGGTGATGCCGGGTGCGGCGGCGGCGTAGTGCGCCTGCGCGCGGGTCACCTCGTACTCGATCAGCTCGCGGGTCCGGGGCGTGCCCCGCCCCCGGTCCCGGGCCTCGACCAACTCGTCGCGGGTGACGCCGAACTTCGCCAGGTCCTCGTCCGGCAGGTAGGTGCGGCCCCGGTCGAGGTCCTCGGCGACGTCCCGGATGAAGTTGGTGAGCTGGAAGGCGAAGCCGAGTTGGCGGGCCGGCTCGCGGGCCGCCGCCGGGTCGGAGCTGCCGAGGATGGGCAGCATCATCGTGCCGATGACCGCCGCCGAACCCTCCATGTAGTCGAGCAGGTGGTCGTAGGTCGGGTACGCGGTGACGGTCAGATCCATCGCCATGCTCTTCAGAAACGACGCAAAGTCGTCCCGGTCGAGATCGAAGACGGCGATCGTGTGCAGCACGGCCGGCAGCAGCGGGTCGTCGACCGGCGCACCGTGCAGGCCGGCCACGAAACGGCTGGCCCAGTCGTCGAGCAGGGCAGCCCGCTCGGCCGGCGGCAGGTCCTCGGTGCGGTCGACGATCTCGTCGGCGTACCGCGTGAACCCGTAGAGGGCGTGCACATGTCGTCGTTTCCACGCGGGAAGCAGCCGGGTGGCGAGATAGTAGGTGCGGCCGTGACGTCTGTGCAGCTCACGGCACCGGTCATAGGCAGCGGTGAGATCGGTGTCCACCGGCCCTCCTCAAATATCGACGCACCAATCGACGCAACTCGTAACCCTAGGGTACGCTCGCCCACATGGCCAACGACGCAGTTGCGGGCAACGCGATTCGTGTGGCGCCGGCAGGGCCGGGCGAGGGGGACGATCCGGTCCGGGCGGTGCTCGCCGCGTACACCCAGGACCTGATCACGGCGGTGGACGACACCCTCACCACGTTCCTCGCCGCCGAGGTCGACACCCTCGCCGAGATCGACGCGGGGATGGGCGGCTTCGCGGTCGCCGCCCGGGACGCCGTGCTGGCCGGCGGCAAGCGGATCCGGCCCACCTTCGCGTACTGGGGCTGGCGCGGGGCGGTCGGCGGCAGCGAGCCACTGGCGCCGGTGCTGCCCGCGCTGGCCGCCCTCGAACTGCTGCACACCTTCGCGCTGGTGCACGACGACGTGATGGACGCCTCCACGGTCCGACGCGGCCGGCCCACCGCACATGTCGCGCTCGCCGAGCAGCACGTCGCCGCCGGCCACCGGGGCGACCCGGGCCGGTTCGGCGAGGCCGTCGCGGTGCTCATCGGCGACCTCTGCATGGTCTGGGCCGACCGGCTGCTGGCGCAGGCCACCGTGGCGCCGGCCCAGCTGTTCGAGGTCCGCCACTGCTACGACCAGATGCGGGTCGACACCGTCGCCGGGCAGTATCTCGACGTGCTCGGTGAGAACGACCCGGCCAACTGGTCGGTCGACCGGGCCCTGCGGGTGGCGCGTTACAAGACCGCCAGCTACACCGTCCAACGGCCGCTGCTCTTCGGCGCCTGCCTGGCCGGAGCGCCCGCCGACGACCCGCTGACCGCCGCGTACACCCGCTACGGCCTGGCCGTTGGCGAGGCGTTCCAGCTGCGCGACGACCTGCTCGGCGTCTACGGCGACCCGGCCGCCACCGGCAAACCGGCCGGTGACGATCTGCGCGCCGGCAAGCCGACGACGCTGCTCATGCTGGCCCGGCAGTTGGCCACGCCGGCCCAGCTCACCGCGCTGGACCAAGCCGGGACGGCACCGGTCGAACGGCTCGCCGAGCTGGTCGCCGAGACCGGCGCGGCGGCCCGGGTGGAACGGATGATCGCCGATCGGGTCGGCGACGCGTTGGCCGCGCTGGACGCCGCACCCGTGGACCGGACGGCACGGACCGCGCTGACCGGGCTGGCCACCGCCGCCACCGATCGGCGGGCCTGATGAACGACTTTCCCAAGGAGGTGGTCACGTGCGGACGGTGACAGGACGGACGGACCGGGTGGTGGTCGTCGGCGCCGGGTTGGGTGGGCTCGCCTGCGCGCTGCACCTGGCCGGCAGTGGCCGGCAGGTGACCGTGCTGGAACGTGAGCCGGTGCCCGGCGGGCGGGCCGGGCGGCTCGCCGTGGACGGCTACGAGTTCGACACCGGCCCCACCGTGCTCACCATGCCCGACCTGATCGCCGAGGCGCTCGGCGCGGTGGGCGAGGAGCTGCGCGACTGGCTCGACCTGACGCCCCTCGACCCCGCCTACCGGGCCTACTACCCGGACGGGTCGACCCTCGACGTGCTCACCGACACCACCCGGATGGCTGCCGAGATCTCCCGGGTGTGCGGGCCGAGGGAGGCCGACGGCTACCTGCGCTTCGTCGACTACGCGCGGGAGTTGTGGCGGTTGGAGCGGGCCGACTTCATCGAACGCAACCTGGACGCGCCGACCGACCTGATCACCGGCAACCTCCTCAAGCTGCTCACCGGTGGGGCGTTCCGACGCCTCCAAACGAAGATCAACCAGTTCTTCCGTGACCCGCGCACCCAGCGGATCTTCTCCTTCCAGGCGATGTACGCCGGCCTCGCCCCGCACGACGCGCTGGCCATCTACGCGGTCATCGCGTACCTCGACTCGGTGGCCGGGGTCTACTTCCCGCGCGGCGGCATCCACGCGGTCTCCCGGGCGATGGCCGGCGCCGCCGAGAAGCACGGCGTCCAGATCCGGTACGACACCACGGTGACCCGGGTGGAGACCGCCAACGGCCGGGCCACCGGCGTCCTGACCGCCGACGGCGAGCTCGTGCCGGCGGACGTGGTGGTGCTCAACCCGGACCTGCCGGTCGCCTACCGCGACCTGCTGCCCGCCGGCCGCGAACGCCGACTCACCTACTCGCCGTCCTGCGTCGTCCTGCACGTCGGCTCCCGGCAGGGATATGCGAAGATCGCCCACCACAACATCCACTTCGGACGCGCGTGGAAGGGCACCTTCGATGAGGTCATCCGGCGGGGCGAGCTGATGACCGACCCGTCGCTGCTGGTCACCAACCCGAGCCGCACCGACCCGTCGGTGGCCCCACCGGACCGGCACACCTACTACGTGCTCGCTCCGGTGCCCAACCTCGCCCGGGCCCCGTTCGAGTGGCGCGGTGACCTGACCCAACGCTACGGCGACCAGCTGATCGGCACCCTGGAGGAGCGCGGCTACGTCGGCTTCGGCGCCGGGGTGGAGGTGCTGCGGGCCATCACCCCCGCCGAGTGGGCCGAGCAGGGGATGGCTGCCGGCACCCCGTTCGCCGCCGCGCACACCCTCTTCCAGACCGGCCCGTTCCGCCCGTCGAACCTGCACCGTGACCTGTCGAACGTCGTCTTCGTCGGCTCCGGCACGCAGCCCGGGGTCGGTGTGCCGATGGTGCTGATCTCCGGCAAGCTGGCGGCCGGTCGGATCACCGGGGAGGGCCGATGAGCAACCGCGAAGAGCACCTCGTCGAGCTGGTCGACGACACCGGGCGGGCACATGGCGAGACCACCGTCGCCGCCGCCCACCAACCACCGGGGCAGCTGCACCGGGCCTTCTCGGTGATCCTGGTCGACCCGGACGGCCAGGTGCTGCTCCAGCGGCGGGCCGCCGTCAAGACACGGTTCCCGCTGCGCTGGGCGAACTCCTGTTGCGGCCACCCCCGACCGGGCGAGTCCCTCGCCGAGGCTGCCAACCGCCGGCTCCGCGAGGAACTGGGCGCGGGCCCGGTCGAGCTGACCGAGGTCGGCGTCTACGTCTACTACGCCGAGGATCCGGCCACCGGTCGGGTCGAGTTCGAGTACGACCACGTGCTGCGCGGCGAGTTCCGTCCGGTGGCTCCGCTGCTGCCCGACCCCGACGAGGTGGCCGAGCTGCGCTGGGCCGACCCCACCGCCCTGGAGGCCGAGCTCGACCGGGATCCCCGGTCGTACGCACCCTGGCTGGGCGGGGTGGTGAGCCGCCTGCTGCGCCCCTCGGCGTCGACGCCCGGCGCGACCGGCCCGGCCGTGACCCCGTCCGGATCGTCGGCGGATGACGCGGCGGAGCGGTCGGGTGGCCGATGAGGCGCTGAGCGCGGGCGCCGTCGCGCGCCGGCTGGGGGTCGCGGTCACCACGCTGCGCACCTGGCACCAGCGCTACGGGCTCGGGCCCAGCCAGCACATCCCGGGCCACCACCGCCGGTACACGCCGGCCGACCTGGCCCGCCTAGAGATCATGCGGCGGCTCACCGCCGAGGGGGTGAGCCCCGCCGAGGCGGCCCGCTGGGCCCGGCAGGCACCGGATCCGGCGTCCACCGACACCATCGGCCACCACCGGGTCCGACCGCCCTCCCGCGACGGCGGCGGAACGATCCCGGTGGGTCGCGCCGGCCCGGCCGCCCGCGGGCTGGCCCGCGCCGCCATGCGGTTGGACGCGGCGTCGATCAGCGAGACGATCGCGCACACCCTGGCCGCCAGCGGGGTCGTCGCCACCTGGGAGGGCCTGCTGCGTCCCGTACTCGCCGGCATCGGCGAACGGCACTCCGCCACGGCTGGCCTGATCGAGGTGGAACACCTGGTGTCCCGCTGCGTGTCGGAGGCGTTCGCGGCGGCCAGCAGGGCCAAGGTGCCGACCGGGCCGGCCCGCATCCTGCTCTCCTGCGCGGATGAGGAACAGCACACGCTTCCGCTCGAGGCGTTGGCCGCCGCACTGGCCGAAGCCGGCGTCAGCTATCGGATGCTCGGCGCCCGGGTGCCGGTCGGCGCGCTCATCGAGGCGGTCAGCAGGACCGGGCCGGCCGCCGTCGTGCTCTGGTCGCACACCCGGGCGACCGCCGACCCGGGCCAGCTCAGTGCGCTGCTCGCCGCACCCCGCCGTCCGCTGCTCGTCCTCGCCGCCGGCCCCGGCTGGCGAGCCGACTCCCTGCCCGCCGGGGTGGTCCGGCCGGTCGACCTCGCGGAGGCGGTGTCACTCTCCGTGGCGGTCCGTGACTCGCTGGACCAGTCCACCGAGGGCTGACGGCCCCTGTGCGCTTCGCGCGGCTTCCACTAGCGTCGGGGGGTCCGCCTACCCCGAACCCCTTCCGGGAGCGAGCAGATGCAAGCCCGCGCTGTCCTGGCGTCCGTCCTCGCCATGGCGCTGGTCTTGTCCGGCTGCGCCCAGCCGGACGGCACCATCGCACCCGCCGGCGCACCACAGCCGGTGGAATCGACCACGCCGCCCACCCCCACCCCCACACCCACGCCGTCGCCGCGTCCCACCCGCACCAAGCCGCCGAAGCCCCAGCTGCGTCCGCTGCCGGCCAAGCTCCCCGCCGGGCTGCGGCGCAACACCGGTGTACGCCCGGTGGCCCTGACGTTCGACGACGGGCCGAGCCCAGCCTGGACGCCGAAGGTGCTCGACCAGCTGCGGGCCGCCCGGGTCACGGCCACCTTCTGTGTGGTCGGTCGCGAGGCGCAACGTCACCCGGAGCTGATCCGGCGGATCGTCCGGGAGGGGCATCAGCTCTGCAACCACAGCTGGCGGCACGACCTGGACCTGGCCCGGCGACCGGTCGCCGAGATCCGGGCCGACCTGGTCCGCACCAACAAGGCCATCCAGGCGGCGGCACCCGGCACCCCGGTGACCTTCTACCGGCAGCCGGGCGGCCGGTGGACGCCGGAGGTGCTGGGCGTGGCGAAGGACCTCGGCATGCGCCCGCTGCACTGGGCCGTCGACCCGCAGGACTGGGACAAGCCGACCGCGGCCACGATCGCCAAGCGGGTCCGCAACGCGGCACGGCCCGGCTCCATCGTGCTGCTGCACGACGGGGGCGGCGACCGGGCGGCGACGCTGGCCGCCTGCCCGCAGTTGATCGCCGACCTGAAGCACCGCTTCGGCGTCGCCCGACTCAGCTGAACCCCTCTGAACTGTGAAAACGTGCCGCCTCAGGCCCTTGCCGATACCGATTTTGTCGAAGGACCGGGCATCACGTATGCTTTCCAAGCCTCCGGCGGGGCCGGATGGGAGCAAGTCCGCTTGAAGTTGCGAGTGTGCAATGATGGCGGGGCCGCCCTCATCGTCTAGCGGCCCAGGACGCCGCCCTTTCAAGGCGGTAGCACGGGTTCGAATCCCGTTGGGGGCACGACCGGCGCAAGCCGGGGCAACACGAGTTTGGTTCTGTGGAGCAGTTTGGAGTGCTCGCCGTCCTGTCAAGGCGGAGGTCGTGGGTTCAAGTCCCGCCGGAACCGCGGTACCGAGGCTGCGTGACGCGCAGTTTTTGCATTAGTTTGGTTCTGTGGAGCAGTTTGGAGTGCTCGCCGTCCTGTCAAGGCGGAGGTCGTGGGTTCAAGTCCCGCCGGAACCGCGCACCAAGGCTGCGTGACACGCAGTTTGCATTAGCTAGGTCCTGTGGAGCAGTTGGAGTGCTCGCCGCCCTGTCAAGGCGGAGGTCGCGGGTTCAAGTCCCGTCAGGACCGCAGCGCTAACGCCGCGCCCCGCGCGGCGTTCTGCGTATCGGAGCGTGTGATCCTGTGAGCGGTTCATCCTGCTGATGGGTAGCATGAGCCGAGCGACACGGCCAGGTAGCTCAGTTGGTACGAGCGTCCGACTGAAAATCGGAAGGTCGGCGGTTCGACCCCGCCCCTGGCCACATAGCCTTTCGCCGGGCTACAGGAACGCCGATCAGCGGAAACGCTGGTCGGCGTTCTGCTTTGTCCCTCCCGCACCTTTGTCCCTCCCCGCACCGCAAGATCCACTCTGTTTCGGCGATAACGGGGCATCCGGGCACCGGGATACCGCGACACCACCGAAACCGAGTCGATCAGGGTGCCGGTGTCCGGGGGTCAGTGATCCCGGCGGCCCTGCTGGCGGTGCTGCGCCACGCCGCCCTGGATCGCCTCCCACACGCTGCGTCCGGCCTGCCACAGGGTCTCCCCCGCCTGCTCGGCGAGCTGCGCCGCCGCCTGCGCCCCACCGGGCACCCCGCTGCCCTGACCACCGCCGCCCTGACCACCGCCACCGCTGCCGGACCGACCCGTACCGGGCGCCGGTGTCCCGCCGGGCCGGTCGCGGGGTTCCCCGGTCGGCTGCCCCGCCGAACCCTCGCCACCACCACCCGCTCCGCCCGGCCGCCGGTCGGCACCCGGGCCCTCGGGTCGCCGTCCCTCGGGGCGCTGCTCCTCCGGCCCACGCCCCTCCGCGCCACCAGCCCCCGGCCGCGACCCCTCCGTGCCACCGGACCCCGGACCACGACCCTCCGTGCCACCGGACCCTGGTCGCGCCTGTTCGGCTGGGCCGGGGCCGCCGGCGCGTGGGCCGGGGCCACCGGCGGCCGGCGGCCCCGGTCGCCCGGGCGCCGGGCGGTCGGCGGGCGGACCCACCTGGTGGCCCAGTTCGTCGAGTACGGGGCGGGGGTGCCGCGCCGACGCGACGACCTCGGCGGTGCCGGCCAGCTGTTGCGCGCTGCGGTTCACGTCGTCGATGGCCGTGCCGGCCGACCGGGCGAGCGCTTCGATGATCTGCGGGTTGTTGTCGATCGTGTCGAGCGCCCGGCCGAGGACCGCGACCAACTGTTCCAACCGCACCCGCAGTTGCGCCTCGGCGTGCACCCCGCTGATGTCCAGCTCGACGCCGCTCAGATGCACCCGTACGCCGGCGTCGAGTTGGAGGAGGTTGGCCAACCGGGCCCGCAGGGACAGGTCGGCGTCCAGGCCGTCCACCGCCAGCCGGATGGAGTCGACCGAGACCCTTGGAATGTCGAGCAGGACGTCCGGGTCCGCCTCGCCGGCGTCCCGGTCCGGCTTCCGCTGCTGCGCGTTCTCGCTCATGCTCTCCCGCCCCGCCGGACACCCACCCGGTCGTCCGGGTCGTCCGGCGCGGTTACCCGCTTTCCGGCGGGCCATCCCGTCCGTAACGGTCCGGCGACCCACTGTCCGGAACCGGGCAGCTGGAAAGCTGCACACCGGGGCATCAGCCGGTATGGTCCGGGCCTATGGGACAGGGGATGACTGATCCGGCCGACATCCGGCAGGATACGGAGCGGTTCTCCTTACGGTGCAGCCTCCTCGTCCCGGACACCGCCGAGCACGCGTTCGCCGTCTTCACCGACGAGCTGACCGACTGGTGGGTCACCGAGTACACCTGGTCCGGCCCGGAGGCGCTCGCCGAGTTGGGCATGGAGCCTCGGGCCGGCGGCATGCTCTACGAGGTCGGCCCGTACGGCTTCCGCGTCGACTGGGGCCGGGTGCTCACCTGGGATCCGCCTCGCCGGCTGGTCTTCGCCTGGCAGATCGGCCCGGACCGGGTGCCGATGCCGGATCCGGCCAGGGCGAGCGAGGTCGAGGTGCTGTTTCTTCCCGAGGGGTCCGAGCACACCAGGGTCGAGTTGGAACACCGGCACTTCGACCGGCACGGTGAGGCCGCCGAGGGGTACCGCAAGGCGCTCACCGCTGGCTGGCACGAGCTGCTCAGCCGCTACCTCGCCACGGTGTCGCGCCGCCATCCCGGCACCGCCGCCTGACCGTTCCGTCCGGAGGTCAGCGGCCGAGCTGCCGGCCGGCAGCGGAGCCGCCGCCGAGGTTGTGACCACCCAGGTCGGCGCGGCTCCCGGCCTCCGCCCCGGAGCCGAACCCGGTGCCGGCCAGCCTCCGCGGCGGTGCCGTGCGCAGGCGCGGGTACTGCTCGGCGAGGCGCCGTTGCACCCGATCCGAGCGGTCGGCGAGCACCAGCGCCACCGACGGGGTGCCCGATTCGTTGACCGCGGCCGTCTCCGCCGCCCAGAGCCGGCCGCCGATGACCTCCGCGAAGCCGGCCAGCCAGGAGCGGCGGAAGGCGGCGGGATGGTCGTCGGCGGGCACCGGGGTGGCGGCCAGGCCGTGCGCCGCCTGCACGAGCAGCGAGGTGAAGAGCAGGTCGACGCGTTCCAGGTCGCTGGCGAAACCGAACAGGTGCAGCGTGAACCCGTTGCCCTGCCGGCGGCGTATGCAGCGGCAGCGCAGCGGCTCGGCGACCGCGGCGAGCAGCCCGACCTTGTCCCGGGCGTACGGGGCGACGACGTCCAGCACCCGGTCGCCGACCGGGTCGGTGGCCGGGTCGCGGGCGGCGAGCAGCGCCCGGTCCACCCCGTAGCGCGCGATCAGCTCGGCGGCCTTGGCGGTGAACGCGGCCGACTCGGCGGGTGTGCAGGCTGGATCCTCCGCCTGGGCGAGCAGCTTGCGCACCTTGCTGAGCATGGCTTCGGACATGCTTCAGAGCTATCACATGGGCCGGACGGGAAGGGTCCACGGCGCCATCAATCGGTCAATCTGATCATCACGATCAGCTCGTCCGTCCAGTACGGACGGTCATCTGACCGTTTCCGGCGGCACGCATGTCATCCCCGGGCGCGGCGTCCGCCCCCAACGGACGCCGCGCCCGACGGCACGTCACCCCGCGCGGCTGCGCAGGGTCGCGATCGTCGAGCCGGCGAGCATGAGCAGACAGTCGGGCAGCAGCCCGTCGGCGACGGCCGCGCCGAACAGCGCCTCCCCGGTCGGTACGTCCCGGTTGGCGTACGCGCTGACGAAGCGGGCCACCCAGCGGGTGTCGTACTCCGCCTGGTCTATCCCCGGGAAGTCCAGCGCCGCCCCGGTGGTCGGCGGTGGGTCACCGACCATCGTCGCGGCCAGGCACCAGGCGACCCCGTACGCGCCGCTCAGGCCGGCGCGGTCGACGACCGCGTCGAACGCCCCCACCACCGCGTCCTGATCCCCGTTGAGCGCCGAACGGAGCACGGCGGCCGCGTCGTCGAACGTCTGCTGTGGTAGGTCGGTCACGCAGCGCACAGTAGGAGGGCCGGTCAAGGCCACCGTCAATCGTCACTCTCCGTGCTCAACGCGAGCGACCTGCACATTAGGCCACCTGCACGGTCCCGCAATCGGCCTCGGCACGCTAATGTGCGCAGCGGACCTTCGCCGGAGGAAGGACGACCATGCTTATATCACGCCGCTCGCGGATGGCCTCGCTGGCCGCCTGCGCGACGATCCTGCTCACCACGAGCGCTTGCGGGGATGACAAGGCCGAGGAGGGAAGCGCCCATCAGGTGCGCCTCTACGGCACCGACGGCAACATGCTCAACTCCTATCCAGCGGAGTTGAAGGAACGTGCCAACCTCGTCGACGGGATGAAGGGAACCACGCCCCTCACCCCTCTGCCGGAGGACTTCAAGAGCCGGCTACGGTCCATCAATCCGGCACTGACGGACTACCTGTACACCGCCGAGACGTACGACGCGGTGGTGATCGGGGTGCTCGCCGCCCAGTTGGCCGGGAGCACCGACCCGGCGGCCATCGCCAAGCAGATCGTCGGCGTGACCAACAACGGTCAGCGCTGCGAGGACCCGGCGAGTTGCCTGGCGTTGGCCCGCAACGGGCAGGACATCGAGTACCGCAGCGTGTCGATGACCCGGGCGGGTTTCACCGAGAAGGGTGAGCCGGCCACCGCCAGCTACGCCATGCTGACCTTCGACGGGCAGCAGATCAACGATGGCAAGACCGAGTTCGTCGGGGCCGGCAACGAGTCGGCGGCGAGCACCAAGTCGCCGCCGAAGCCGAAGAAGTCGCGTCCGGGCAGTGACCCGGACCAGAAGCCGTTGATCCTGGGTGGTCTGCTGCCGAAGACCGGTGACCTGGCGATCGCGTACCCGCCGATGGCCGCCGCCGCCGCGCTGGCGATCAAGGAGATCAACGCCGCGGGCGGCGCGCTCGGCAAGCCGGTGACCTGGCTGGACGGCGACGACGGCACCAGCCCGGCGGTGGCCAAGACGACCGTTGCCAAGCACGTGACGGACGGGGTCAGTCTGATCATCGGCGCGGGCGCCTCGGGTATCTCCCGGGCGGTGCTGCCGGACGTGGTGCAGGCCGGGAAGATCCTGTTCTCGCCGTCCAACACCGATGCCGGCCTCACCGACGTCGAGGACAAGGGCCTCTACTTCCGCACCGCCCCTCCGGACAGCCTCCAGGGCCGGGCGCTGGCCGACGTGATCCTCCGCGACGGATCGCAGAAGATCGTCATCGTCGCCCGCAAGGACTCCTACGGCGAGGGCCTGCAGGCCACTGTCCGCGACGAGCTGGAGAAGGCCGGCATCGCCGACGACCGGCTCAAGCTCATGACGTACGAGCCGCCGGCCGACGCGAAGGCCGCACCGGTCGACTTCAGCGGCGGCGCGAAGGAGATCAAGGAGTTCGGCGCGGACGCCGTGCTGGTCATCGGCTTCGGTGAGTCCGCACAGGTGATCCGGGCGCTCGCCGACAGCGGGGTGCCGATCCGGCACTGAGCGCGTCCACACGGACCACGGACGGCCGCACCGGCAGCTTGCCGGTGCGGCCGTTTTCGGTGCGGGTCACCGGTTGCGG
The DNA here is from genome assembly GCF_029626045.1 of Micromonospora sp. WMMD710. Classification (NCBI taxonomy): domain Bacteria; kingdom Bacillati; phylum Actinomycetota; class Actinomycetes; order Micromonosporales; family Micromonosporaceae; genus Micromonospora; species Micromonospora sp. WMMD710. Next base: position 5,191,103 of record NZ_JARUBD010000001.1, read on the forward strand.
CGACGCTCCAGGAACTCGGTCATCCGGCGGTGCTTCTCGTCGTCCTCGAAGAGCACCGCCTGGCTGACCAGGTCGAGGTGCGGGTGCGCGGCGGCCGGTGCGTCCACCGCCAGTTTGGTCAGCCGCAGCGCCAGCGGCGAGCCCAGGGCCATCTCGTCCAGCAGCCCGTGCGCCACCTCCAGCAGCTCACCAGGCTCGTCCACCACCCGGTTCACCAGACCGATCCGCAGCGCCTCGTCGGCGTCCACCCGCCGGCCGGTGAAGAGCAGTTCCTTGGCCCGGCCCTCGCCGACGAGGGCGGGCAGCCGGTGGGTCGCGCCGGCGCCGGCCAGGATCCCCAACCGCACCTCCGGCTGACCGAAGACCGCCCGCGCCGTGCACACCCGCAGATCGCAGGCGTACGCCAGTTCCGCGCCACCGCCCAACGCCGGGCCGTCCACCGCGGCCACGGTCGGCATCGGCAGTGCCCGGATCCGGGCGAACGCGGCCGAGTTGATCGCGGCGAGGGCGTCGGTGCGGCCCCGCTCCCGGAGCTGGCCGATGTCCGCGCCGCCGGCGAAGATGCCCGCCGCCCCACCGGTGAGCAGCAGCAGCCGGGGGCGGGCTTCCAACTCGGCGCAGACCTGGTGCAGTTCGGCGATCAGGTCGGCGTCGATCGCGTTGCGCTTCTCCGGCCGGTCCAGGGTGACCACGAGCCGGTCCGACCGCTCCTCGATCCGCAGACCGCTCATTGTTTCGCCCCGCCTTCCCAGCGGTAGAAGCCGTGCCCGGACTTCTTGCCCAGGCGCCCGGCGGCCACCATCTCCTCCAGCAGGGGCGGCGGCGCGAAGCGGTCCCCGTACGCGGCCTGGAGGGTGCGGGCGATGTCCAGCCGCACATCCAGGCCGACCAGGTCGGTGAGTTCCAGCGGGCCGATCGGGTGCCGGTAACCCAGCACCATGGCCTTGTCGATGTCGGCCGGGCTGGCCACCTCGTCGGCGACCATCCGGATCGCCTCCAGACCGAGGGTGACGCCGAGCCGGGAGGTGGCGAAGCCGGGCAGGTCGCGTACCACGACGGGGTCCTTGCCCAGCCGGCCGGCGAGCGCGACGGCCGCCGCGGTGGTCTCCTCGGCGGTGGCCGGGCCGACCACGATCTCCAGCAGGGCCATCGCCCAGACCGGGTTGAAGAAGTGCAGGCCGAGGAAGCGCTCGGGCGCGTCCAGCCCGGCGGCCAGGTCGCCGATGGCGATGCTGGACGTGTTGCTGCCCAGCAGCGCCGGGTCCAGCGCGGCGGCCTCGCGCAGCACGGCGCGCTTCAGGTCGAGCCGTTCCGGCACCGCCTCGACGATCACCTCCGGTGTGGGGGCGACGTCGGCGAGGGTGGGGCGCAGCGTCACGCGCTGCCGGTTCGCGGCGGCCTCGTCGGCGCTCAGCTTCCCGCGCTGCACGGCCCGCTCCCACAGGTCGGCGAGCCGGGTCAGTGCGGTCGCACCCCGGCCGGGGTCCACCTCGACCAGTTCCACGGCGTGACCCGCACCGGCCGCCACGTACGCGATGCCCAGCCCCATCGTGCCGGCACCGACGACCACGAAACGATCGCTCATCACGCCTCCCTGTCCCGCCCGGCGGCGCGCGGGGTCTCCGCCGCGCCGGCCCGGATGCTCCGCCCGGTCCGCTCGCTCATGGTGCGACCCTATGCAGCACGGAACCCGGTCCATGCGTGGGGGAGCGCGGGATCGGGTACTGACGGCCCGTCAACCGAGGGAAGGACCGCATCGACATGAGCCAGGCACCGGAGAGCGTCACCGAGCAGGGCAGCACCGACTCCGAGACCGTGGAGACCCGAGGCGACGAGCGGGTGGAGTTGCTGCGCGCCGACACCAACAACGACGGCAAGACCGATGTGTGGGTGGTGGACACCGACGGCGACGGCAAGGCCGACCTGTTCCAGTTCGACACCGACGGCGACGGCAAGGTGGACATCACCATGGTCGACATCGACGAGGACGGCCAACCGGACGAGGTGGTCGACGGCGACGGTGGCCTTCCGCCGGAGCAGCTCCCACCGACCGTCCAGGTCTGAGACGTACGACGGCCCCTGCTTCCGCCCGGCGGACGCGGGGGCCGTCGCTCAGTCGGCGAGGCGCAGGGTGGCCAGGTAGTAGGGGGCGTCGCGGTCGTCCACATCGGTCAACTGCCAGCCGCTGCCGTGCACCAGGCCGGCGAACTCGTCGGCCGAGCAGACCAGGTAGTCGAACCACTCGGTGCCCAGCTCGCGATAGCGCAGCCGCAGCCGTAGCTGGCCGCCGAGCCGGCCACGCCGTCGGTTGCGCTCGTGGTAGCCGGTGTGCAGCGGGTCGCGGGTGCCGTACGGGTCGGTGCCGTGCGCGATGATCTGTGCCCCCGGCCGGGCCAGGGCGGCGAGCGCGGCCAGGAACCGTGGGGCGCGCTCCCGGCCCTCGAAGAGCCCGAGATTGTTGCCGAGCAGCAGGAACGTGTCGTACCGCCGGCCGTCGGCGACGTGGGTGTCCACCGTCCCGTGCACCAGCCGCCGTACGCCGCGACGACGGCTCACCGCGAGCGCGCCGGCCGAGGTGTCCAGCCCGGTGACCGGTACGCCGCGCTCCTGGAGCAGCAGGGCGATCCGCCCGGCGCCGGTGCCGACGTCCAACGTCTCGCCGCGGACCCGGTCCACGGCCCGGTGGTCGTACGGCTGCCAGTCCGCCGGCCCGTCCAGGTAGTGCGCCGCGGGCGCACCGTTGATCAACCCGTCGTCGCGTTCGATGATCTCGATGACCGGTCGGGGCAGTCGGCCGCCGACCAGGGGTCGGGGGCCGACCCCGGTGGCCACGGCGAGCGTGTCCCGCAGCAGTTCACCGACCACGTCACCGATTTGAGGCTCACCCGTCACGGCGTTCACGCTAACCGCCCACCGGAGGACCGCAGCGGTCGTATCCTGGCGGCGTGACCACGCTGGACCGGCTGTCGGCCGAGAAGTACATCCTGCTCACGACCTTCCGCAAGGACGGTCGGGCGGTGCCGACGCCGGTCTGGGCGGTACGCGACGGCGAGGCGTTGGCGGTCTGGACCCGGGCCGACTCGGGCAAGGTCAAGCGGATCCGGCACAACGGCGACGTGACGGTGGCGCCGTGCGACGTGCGGGGCCGGCCGCACGGGGCGGAGGTGCCGGCCCACGCGACGATCTCCGGTGCCGGCGAGACGGGCCGCATCCGCGATCTGCTCAAACACAAGTACCGGGTGATCGGTCGGTTGAGCCTGCTCGGCAGCCGGCTGCGTCGCGGCGAGGGCGGCACGGTCGGCATCCGGGTCACGTTGACCGAGGGGAAGGGCTGACGGCGGGCACGGAAAGGGGCGGCGGATCGAGATCCACCGCCCCTGACCAGAAAGCCCCTGCCGGGTCAGTCGCCCTGCCGCTGCTGCGGGATCTGGCCCTGCAACAGCGCCCTGACCTCCGACTCGCGGTACCGACGGTGGCCACCCAGGGTGCGGATGGCGCTGAGCTTGCCGGCCTTCGCCCACCGGGTCACCGTCTTCGGGTCGACACGGAACATCGACGCCACCTCGGCCGGCGTGAGTAGCGGCTCTGGTTCGTGCGTTCGCGATGCCATCGGTCACTCCTCCACATGTATAGACATCGGCCGGGGTCCCGCCGGCCGACGCGTCTCCCATGGTCCGGCTAGTCCCCGATGTCCGACATGGGCCGAACGGATGAAGGTCCCTAGACGGACGGATGAACCATGCCCGATTTTTACGACTTTTACACGGCAGAAACCACCTTATTCGGACTCATGATCACGGTTCGTGATGCGTTAACTACGAGCAAGCCTCGCCTTGGGAGCGCTCCTGAGGCGATTTGCGTTAGTTGCACCGCTCCAGCAGCTGCACCGCACGCCACCGAGCCACCAACGTGTCGTACGCGGCGGACGCCTCCTCGGCCTCCCCGCGCGACAGCCCGGCCAGGCCGCTGGCCACCAGTTCCGGCGAGTCGTCCGCGGTGAGGGTCTCGTCGGAGAGCAGGTCGACCAGGCCGCCGTAGTCAAGCTCCACCACCGACCGCGGGTGGAACTCCTCCAGCCAGCGGGCCGCCTCCTCCACCGCGTCGGTGATCGGAGCCTCGCCCACCGACTTGCGCAGCACCGACAGCGCCCGCGACGAGCGCCGCCGAGCCTTGGAGATCTCGGTGCGGTAACGCAACGCCCGCCGGCCCGGCTCGGTCACCAGGTCCCGCTCCGCCGCGTCGAAGAGCACGAACCACCGCAGCGGTACGCCCCAGGTCGCGATCTGCTCGTGCACCCGCGGCACCCCGTGCTCCAGCACCCGGGCACCACTGCGCCAGTCGTCCACCACCGCCCTGGCCTGCCCGGCGAGCACCGGCGGCACGAACGCGTCGGCGAGCACCGAGGGCACCCCGTCCCGGGCGCTGAGCGCCGCCTCAGCGACCCGGATCCGCAGGTTCCACGGGCACACCAGCAGGCTGTCGTCCGTCTCCAGGACGTACGCCTCCTCCGGCAGGTCGGGCAGCCGGGTCCAGCCCGCGCCCAGCGCCTCGATCACCGCCGTCCGCTGACGGCCGGGACCCTCCACGGGGGCCACCGCTCGCCCCTCGGAGACGTAGCGGCGCCAGTAACTCTGGCGGTCCCGATCGAAGGCGGTCAGCGGTTCGTACACGCGCAGGTAAGAAGCGAAGAGCGACGGCACGGCGCGATCCTCCCACGAACCGCACACGGGCGCGGTCAGCGGCCGGACCACGCGCGCCGCACCATCGGACGGCGGCGGCGCGTCGAGCACCCGCGGGGCCGCCGATACTAGGCTCGATCGCACCGGCAGCATCCCCGCCGGGGTTCACCAGGTCCGCGTCCCACAAGGACGCACACCACTCCAGGAGCCAGTCATGGGCGTTTTCGCGAGCACCGACGACCCGATATCGACCGGTCACGAACAGGTCGTGTTCTGCCAGGACAAGCAGAGCGGCCTGAAGGCGATCATCGGGATCTACTCCACCGCGCTGGGGCCCGCGCTGGGCGGCACCCGCTTCTACCCGTACGCCAGCGAGGACGACGCGCTCGCCGACGTGCTCGACCTGTCCCGCGGGATGGCGTACAAGAACGCGCTCGCCGGGCTGGACCTGGGCGGTGGCAAGGCGGTGATCTGGGGCGACCCGGAGCAGATCAAGAGCGAGGCGCTGCTGCGCGCGTACGGCCGCTTCGTCGAGTCGCTGGGCGGCCGGTACTACACGGCCTGCGACGTCGGCACGTACGTGGCGGACATGGACGTGGTGGCCCGCGAGACCCGCTACGTGACCGGCCGCAGCGTCGAGCACGGCGGTGCCGGTGACTCGTCGATTCTGACCGCCTGGGGCGTCTTCCAGGGGATGCGGGCCGCCGCCGAGCACGTCTGGGGCACCCCGAGCCTGCGCGGCCGGCGGGTCGGCGTGGCCGGCCTGGGCAAGGTCGGCAAGTACCTGACCGGGCACCTGCTGGAGGACGGCGCCGAGGTGGTCGCCACCGACGTCAACCCGAAGGCGCTGGCGTGGGTGCGCACCAACCACCCGCAGGTCACCCTGGTCGACGACGCCACCGCGCTGGTCGCCGCGGACATCGACATGTACGCCCCGTGCGCGCTGGGCGGCGCGCTGAACGACGACACCGTGCCGGCCCTGCGGGCCAAGGTGGTGACCGGCGCGGCGAACAACCAGCTCGCCCACCCGGGCATCGAGAAGCTGCTGGCCGACCGGGGCATCCTGTACACCCCGGACTACGTGGTCAACGCCGGCGGCGTGATCCAGGTGGCGGACGAGATCGGGGGCTTCAACTTCGAACGGGCCAAGCTGCGGGCGACCCGGATCTTCGACACCACCCGGGAGATCCTGCACCTGGCCGACGCCGAGGGCGTACCTCCGGCGGTGGCCGCGGACCGGCTGGCGGAGCGGCGGATGGCCGACGTCGGCCGGCTGCGCTCCATTCACCTGCGCTGAGCCTTTCCCGGAGGCGGATCGACCGGGATCCGTCTCCGGGGCACCTTCACCGGGCCCATCTGGGTAAGCTGAGGCCGGGTCAAGTTTGGCGTGGTTTGTCCCGTGTCACGGGTGCTCTCCGTTCCGCTCCTTACCGGGTACACTGGGTGACGGTCGGATCGACGCGACGCGCAGAGCCGGCCGACGGTAACCCGAGGTGCCGAACGGTGGCATCCCCATGTACCGTAAGAGCCACGAGAGATGCCTGACGTCATCGGGGCCCGCCTTCGGGCTGCCCCGCATTCTGTGCGAGGGGGTCGAGCCATGGGGCGCGGCCGTGCTAAGGCCAAGCAGACGAAGGTGGCCCGGGAGTTGAAGTACCACTCCCCGAACACCGACCTCACCGCCTTGCAGCGCGAACTGGCGGGTGCTGGTAAGTCTGAGCACCACTTCGACGACGACTCAAAAGAGTTCGTCGACGACGATGATGAGAATCACGCGGACGACGACCCGGATCCCTGGGTCCGTCCGACCCGCTGACCTCTCGACGCAGCTGAGCACGCGGTGACCCCCGCGTGCTCACGCATGTGCCCGTCGGGAGCGGCACCGGTGCCGACGATCAGGGGCCTGCCCTGGCCGGGAACTCATCCGGCCGGCCGACAGGCCCCTGACCGCGGTCGCCCTCAGCGCGGTCGGTTGTTCCAGTTGTAGAAGGTCGGGATGTTCTCGAAGTGGTTCCAGGCGCAGACCGCGCTGGCGCCGTCGGAGCCCGACACCTCCGCCCGGAGCCGACGCGCGTCCTCGGCCTCCTGAAGGAGCGCGACGAGCCCTGGGGCCGCCTCCCGCACCCGTTCGGTGACTCCGTCCGTAGCCCCGTCCGCCTCGCGCTCAGGCCGCCGGTGACTGGTGGTCTCGGGCATGCTCCAACACTCCCTCCAATAGGCGGATCTTGCTGTTGCGGCAGTGCTCGGTCTCCGTACCGTCAAAACGCCCCAGCTCGAAGTAACGGTTGGCGGCATGGCCGCCGCCGCAGAAGCCGAAATAGGGGCAGGACGCCCGGCACGCCTCCACGCCGGCCAGGAACTCGCCCACCCACGGCGTGCCCGCCGCGCCGGCGAGGATCTCGCCCAGCGGGGTGATGAGCACATTGCCGCTGCTGAAATCGCCGTAGCGGGGGTCCGTGAAGCCGGCCAGCTCCGGAGAGAGCACCGTCACCGAACCGTCGTGCCCGATCGTCGGGATCGGATCCAGGCGGCGGGGCAGCACCCCGTCCGCCGAGCCGTCGAGCACCGCTGCCACGTACCGCAGCGACCACTCCACCTCGCGCAGGTGGATCCGGGGCTCCCGGCGCCACGCCGCCACCAGCTCCGCCCAGAACCCGGTCACCGCCGCCGGATCGTGGCGGTTGTCGCGGGTGTTGACGCCCTCGGTCTCCTCGATGTTGATGCCCAGGACGTCGCAGCCCAGCTCGAGGAAATAGTCGTACAGCTCGGTGGCGAGCCCCGGCTCCGGACGGGACACCACGGCCAACGCGGAGAAGGGCAGCCCGTGCCGGCGCAACGCGGCCACACCGCGCAGGATCCGGTCGTACGCCGGCTGGCCGCCCCGGTTGACCCGGTCGCCGTTACGCTCCCGCGGCCCGTCCACGCTCACGCTCACCCGCACCTCGTGCCGGGTGAAGAAGTCACACCACTCGTCGTCGATCAGCGTCGCGTTGGTCTGCACATGATGCTCGACCCGCGGCCCGAACGGCGCGATCAGGGCCGCCAGATGCTCCTGGCCGGCCGCCAACGGCTCCCCGCCGTGCCACACCACCGAGAACCGACCCGCGGTCGCCCACGGCTCGACCGCCGACGCCACCGCGTCGGCGACCGCCACCGGCATCCGCCGGTCGGCGGCACGGAACGGCAGGTAGCAGTACGCGCAGTCCAGGTTGCAGAGGGTGGTCGGCTGCATGACGACGTACGACGGAACCGCGGCGAGGCCGCGCATCCCGCTGAACGACTGTCCCCGAGCAGCCATCGCCCTCCTCCGCCTAGCCTGAGGGTGCCCTTCAGGCTAGGCGGCGTTGGCCACTCGGGTGAAGCCCTGATCAGGTGCCCGTACGATCACCAGAGCGTGATCATCCGCGGGTGTGCTGACCAACCATCTGCACGTTGCCGGTGCCCTCGATGATCTCGCCGGCCTGCCACGCCTCGACCCCGCGGCCGGTCAGCGTGGCCAGCGCACGGTCGGCGTCCTCGGCCGAGACGATCGCGAACATGCCGACGCCCATGTTGAACGTCGACTCCATGTCGTGGTCGTCGATCCGGCCCTTCGACTGGATCAGGTCGAAGACCGGCTGCGGCTTCCAGGTGGACCGGTTGACCACGGCGTCGACGTGCTCCGGCAGCACCCGGACCAGGTTGCCCGGGATACCACCGCCGGTGATGTGGGACAGCGCCCGCACGTCGGCCTCGGCGATCAGCTTGAGGCAGTCCTTGGCGTAGATCTTGGTGGGGGTGAGCAGCTCCTCACCGAGGGTCCGCTGCCGACCGAAGTCGTCGATCACGATGTCCAGTCGCATCCGCGCGGCGCCGAGCAGCACGTGCCGGACCAGCGAGTACCCGTTCGAGTGCAGACCGGACGAGCGCATGGCGATCACCGCGTCGCCCACCTCGACCCGGTCGGGGCTGAGGATGTCGGCCTCCTCGACCACGCCGACACCCGTCGCGGAGATGTCGTACTCGTCGGGGCGCAGGACACCGGGGTGCTCGGCGGTCTCCCCGCCCAGCAGCGCGCAGCCCGCGTACCGGCAGCCGTCGGCGATGCCCGCGCCGATCTCGGCGACCTTGTCCGGAACGACCTCGCCGGTGGCGATGTAGTCGAGCAGGAACAGCGGCTCGGCGCCGCAGGCCACCAGGTCGTCGACGACCATCGCGACCAGGTCGATGCCGACCGTGTCGTGGATGTCCATCTGCTGGGCGATCACCAGCTTGGTGCCCACCCCGTCGGTGGAGGACGCCAGGATCGGGTTCTTGTACTTCGTCGTGTCCAACCGGAACAGGCCGGCGAAGCCACCGAGGTCACCGAGCACCTCGGGCCGGCGGGTCTGGCGCACCTTCGACTTGAGCAGCTCCACCGCGCGGTCGCCCGCGTCGATGGAGACACCCGCGTCGGCGTACGAGACCGAGCGTTTGCGCGCCTGGCGGCCGGCGCCGCCCGTCCAGGGCTGGCGGTCGCCGCCGGCGCCGGTCGGGCTGCTTCCTGCGCCGCTGCGCTCGGACACGTGCGTCACGGTTCTCCCCTTTGTGGTTCTCGGTGCCGCGCCGGCGGTGGCCGGGCCGCGCCGGTTGGTGCTACGGGCGGTTGGCGGTCACGCCACCCGGAGTGGCGACGAGCGAGCCGTTGGTGTGCGGAGCCTCCGGCGCCGAGTTGGCGACCCGTCGACCCACCCCTTCAAGCACGTGCTTGCCGATCAGGTTGCCGGCCGGCAGCTCGATCGGGTACTCCCCATCGAAACACGCCCGGCACAGCCGGGTCTTCGGCTGCTCGGTCGCGGCGATCAGGCCAGGAAGTGAGACGTAACCCAGCGTGTCGGCGCCGATCGAGCGCCGGATGCCGTCGTTGTCCAACCCGTTGGCCAGCAGCTCCGCCCGGGTGGCGAAGTCGATGCCGTAGAAACAGGGCCAACTGACCGGCGGCGAGGAGATCCGGACGTGCACCTCCAGCGCACCCGCCTCGCGCAGCATCCGCACGATGGCCCGCTGGGTGTTGCCGCGGACGATCGAGTCGTCCACCACCACCAGCCGCTTGCCGCGGACGTTCTCCCGCAGCGGGTTGAGCTTGAGCCGGATGCCGAGCTGACGCAGGGTCTGCGACGGCTGGATGAAGGTGCGCCCCACGTACGGGTTCTTCATGAGGCCGGCGCCGTAGGTGATGCCGGACGCCTCCGCGTAGCCGATGGCGGCCGGGGTGCCCGACTCGGGCACCGGGATCACCAGGTCGGCCTCGACCGGGTGCTCCTTGGCCAGTTGCCGGCCGATCTGCACCCGCGCGGCGTGCACGTTGCGCCCGGCGATCGTGGCGTCCGGACGGGCGATGTACACGTACTCGAAGAGGCAGCCCTTCGGCTCCGGCGCGGCGAACCGGGTGGAACGCAGCCCGTCCTCGTCGATCGCGATCAACTCGCCCGGCTCGACCTCGCGCACCACGCTCGCCCCGACGATGTCCAGCGCGGCGGTCTCGCTGGCCACCACCCAGCCGCGTTCGAGCCGGCCGAGCACCAGCGGGCGTACGCCGTGCGGGTCACGCGCCGCGTAGAGCGTCGACTCGTCCATGAAGACGAAGCTGAACGCGCCCCGCAGCTGCGGCAGCACCTCCAGTGCGGCCGCCTCGACCGAGACGTCCGGTCGACCGGCCAGCAACATCGTCACCAGCGAGGTGTCGTTGGTCGAGCCGTCCGCGACGAGGCCGCGCTCGGCCACCTCTTTCTCCAGCTCGGCGGTGTTGACCAGGTTGCCGTTGTGTGCCAGCGCGATGGTCGTGCCGGAGCTGGTCGACCGGATGGTCGGCTGGGCGTTCTCCCAGTTCGAGGCGCCGGTCGTGGAGTAGCGGGCGTGCCCGATCGCCAGGTGGCCGCGCAGGCTGGCCAGGGTGGGCTCGTCGAAGACCTGGGCCACCAGGCCGAGATCCTTGTAGACCACCACGCCGGAGCCGTCGCTCACCGCGATGCCCGCCGCCTCCTGGCCACGGTGCTGGAGGGCGTAGAGGCCGAAGTAGGTCAGATTGGCGACCTCTTCGCCGGGGGCCCAGACGCCGAAGACGCCGCAGGCGTCCTGTGGGCCGGGTCGTTGGGGGTCAAGGTCGTGGCTCAGCCGGCCGTCGCCTCGGGGCACCTACCGCTCCCTCACGCTGGTCTGGACCGGCCTTGCGGGGATCACGGGGCGGATCCACACTCCTCGGCCGGGACCACTGTCGTCGCCTGACAGTGTACGCGAACAGCTGTCGATACAGATAGTCACGATTTCCCTGCTGAGAGTCACCGGCACTTGGACATCGGAGCAGCTAGAGGGGCAGAAACGCCGAGAGGTCCGCCCGGACGCCACTCACCTGGACGCGACCGTCGGTAACCGCCTCGGCCCAGCCGATCCGGCCGAGGGCCAGCGCGAGCCAGATGTCCGGCGCCATCTCGACCACGTTTGGTGGGTTTCCCCTGGTGTGTCGAGGACCGGGGACGCACTGGATCGCCCCGTATGGTGGGACGCGCACCTCCACCGATCGGCCGGGGGCGCGCTCCGCGAGGACGGCCAACAACGTCCGGACCGCCTCCCGGAACACCGACCGTTCGGGCGTACGACCCTCGTCGAGCGCCGACAACGCCGCCGCAACGGCGGCCGACTTACTGTACGGAGAGGACACGACGGGACGATACGACCCGCAGGTGGCGCACTCGACGCTGGCCCTGGGTCGCGCCGATCCAGTCAGACAAGGCATAGTTGCCGACGGCGTATTCGTACCGTGATGATCCCCGGCCCGGCGCCCCGCCGGTCAGAGGGAAGTCAGCCCGGAAGGCGGTGGACGTGTCAACACACCGACGTGCCTGGAACCAGCGGGCCGGTGTGGTCGTAGCGCTGGTAGCTGGCGCTCTGCTCGCCGTCCCCGCCACACCAGCATCGGCCGCTCCTAAGGTCACAAACGTCTCAGCCTCCCCAGGCACCGTCCAAGCGGGCGGCGAGACGACAGTGAGCTACACACTCAGCTTTGACGACCCGGCAGTTCCCACCGATGTGACTGTGAGCTCCGACAACCCCAAGCTCCAGTGCATCGAGGGCTGCTCGCAGGGGAACGTGACCGAGGCCCGGACCTACACGGCCAAGTTCAAGGCGGCGGACGATGCTTCGAACGGGTCCGCCCGCATCACCGTGAGGGCCAGTGCTGCGCTCGGGAACCCGCAGGGCTCGACCACGGTCAACCTCACGGCCAAGGCCGCGCCCCCGCCGCAGAACCAGACCGTGAAGTCGGTCTCCGGCAAGGTGGTCACGCAGGCTGACGGCAAGGCCGTGCCGAACGCGTTTGTGATCCTCCAGGACACCGCCGGTCACCGCTACGACTCCATGAGCGACGGTAGCGGCAACTTCCGGTTCAGCGGCTCCACGCAGAACCCGATCACGCCCGGACGGATCGACCTGGGTGCCTCGTTCGACAGCATCCAGGCCTTCAAGTCCTTGAACGCCAACGCAGGGCAGTCCATCACCGGCCAGAAAATCACCCTCGCGATCAAGGCCGAGACGACGCCCAGCGCCACCCCGTCCGCCACCGCCGAGGCCCTTCCCACCGACGAGGCGACCGAGGAGGGCACCGAGGAGGAGCCGTCCACGCAGGCCAGCGCGGGTGGCGCGGCGAACGCCTCGAACGAGGACGACGGTGGCGGCTTCGGCTCGTACCTGATCATCCTGCTCGGCGGCCTGCTGGTGGCCGCGGGTGTCGGCACGATCGTGCTGCTCTGGATGAAGCGCAGGGAGAGCGGCGACGACGAGGACGCCCCGGAGGGTGCCGGCGCGGCCGGCGCGGTGCCGGCGGCCCGTGGTGCGTTCCGTGGCGCCGAGGACCAGACCCGGGTGGTCAACCGGGCCGGCGGTGGACCGGACCCGACCATGGTGGGCGGTGCGGCGCTGAGCGAGGCGCCGACGATGATGCACCGCCCCGTGGTCGACGACGTCCCGCCGGACCCGTACGGCGCGCCTGCGCAGCCGTACGGCGCGGCAGGCTCGCAGGGCTGGGGCGGTACGGGCTACGGCGACGAGCCGGCGCCCGGCGGCTACGGCGCGGGTGGCTACGGCAACGCTCCCGCCTCGGGCGGCGGCTACGGCACGGCGGCGGCCCCCGAGGGCGGCTACGGCGCCGGGGCGGCCGGTGACGGCTACGGCGCCGCACCCGGCTCGGGCGCGGGCTACGGCGGCGCACCCTCCTCGGGCGGCGGCTACGGCAGCCGCGACTACACGGCCCCGGCCGGCGCGGCCGGTTACCCGCCGGCTCCCGCTGGCGGTGGGGCGTACGGCGAGCGCTTCGACGAGCCGACCGGCCGGTACACCGGCGACAGCACGCAGTACCCGGCTCCGGCCGACCCGTACGCCACCGGCGTCTACCAGCCGGAGCAGGGCCAGGGCTACGGCCAGCCGGACCCGACGGCCCCGTACAGCGGTCGGCCGGCCGAACCGACCGGCGGCTACGGCCAGCAGGCGGGCGGCGGGTACGACCAGGGTGGCTACGGCCAGCAGGCCGGTGGCGGCTACGACCAGGGCGGCTACGGCCAGGAGCCCCCGCAGCAGCGCGGCGGCTACGACGGCCGGGGCTACGACCAGGGCGGCTACGGCCAGCAGGCGGGCGGCGGCTACGACCAGGGCGGCTACGGCCAGGAGCCCCCGCAGCAGCGCGGCGGCTACGACGACCAGGGCTACGACCAGGGCGGCTACGGCCAGCAGGCCGGTCGGGCCCGGCCGGACGGCCCGCCGCCGACCGAGCGCAGCGGCCGACGCCTCGACTGGCTGGACGACTGACCCACACAGCGCACGGAAACGGCCACCCGGATCACCGGGTGGCCGTTTCGTTGCTCGATCCACTCGCGTTCCATGAAAGCGGGGTGTCCGGCGGACCGGGACCGGCCGCTTTCACCGAACGCGCAGGCGCGGGCCGGGGGCGGCGGGCGGGCGACCCGACGCCGGCGACCGTGCTCAGGCGGCGGAGAAGACGCCCTGCCGCAGCACCGGCACGACGGTCGACACACCCACGCGGACGGCGACCTCCACGTCCTCGGCGAAGCCACCCTCGGCCAACTCCCGGCCGGAGATGCTGCCGCGAACCGCGGCGGGCACGTCGGGGGTGCTGGCCAACGCGGCGAGCGCCATGGCCGCCTCCACGGAGAGCCCACCGGGTACGCCGGACAGGGCGTCCAGCACGCTGGCCGCGCCGAGCTGGTCCTCTACCGACGGGCGCAGCGACCCGTCCGGCCACCGCTCCCCCGAGGCGATCACGCCGATCGGGGCGTCCGTCGTGCCGTACCCCTGGCGGCGCAGCCAACGCCCGACGGCGCGGGCGTTGCGCAGGCACGCCGCGACCACCGGCAGCCCGGTGGCGCTGGCGGCGGCGCTGATCGCGGAGCCGTTCGGCGACGGCAGCACCAGGTCCGCCACCACCGGCGCGGTGCTCAGGGCGGCGGGCGAGAGCGACCACGGGTGGTCGGCCGTCGTCCGCCGCCGGCCCACCGCGGCCACCGCGCCGACCCGCACCGCGTAGTCGGCGGCCTGCTCACCCCAGGGGAACGGATGCACCCGCATGCCCCGGGCCACCGCCACCTCGACGGCGGTGGTGAACGACAGCACGTCCACCACCACCAGCGCCGCGCAGACCCGGCCGAGCTCGGCCGCCCCGGTCAGGCCCCAGTCGAACCGGGCACCCGATCCGGGTTGGCCGTAGACGGCAGCGGCCAACGCCTCAGCGCTCGTCAGGCGACGGCTCGGTGACACCGGTGTCAGACTCGGGCTGCTCCGGGCCGATCGGCTCGACAGCGCCGGTCTCCGGGGAGGGCCCCGACGACGCGATCGGCTCGGAGACCACCTCGGCCGGGTCGAGCGGCTCGGCCTGCGCCACCGGCAGCGGCACGGCCTCGACCGCACCCGCCACACCGGCGGCCGGTGCGGGCACCTCGACGGCCGCCGAACCCCCGAAGAGGCGCGGCAACGTCTCGGTGTGCGCGGCACGCAGCTCGTCCAGGCCGATCCGGAACTGGCCGTGCACCTCCAGCGCACCGCCGGTCGGATCGGTGACGCCGATCAGCTCGAACGGCACGCCCCGCTCGGCGCAGAGCGCCGCGAACGCCTTGTCGTGGCCGCGCGGCACCGACACCAGCGCCCGCGTGGCGGACTCGCTGAACAGGTACACGAAGGGCATCGAGCCGCCGGCGAACTGCTCCGGCACCGCGATCCGGGCGCCGACGCCGCGACGCAGGCAGGACTCGACGAGGCTCTGGGCGAGGCCACCGTCGGAGAGGTCGTGCGCCGAGCTGAGGTGCCCGACCCGGGCGGCCTCGGCCAGCAGATCGGCCAGCGCCTTCTCCCGGAGGAGGTCGACCTGCGGCGGGATGCCGCCGAGGTGCTCGTGCGTCACCCAGGCCCACTCCGAACCGGACAGCTCCACGTTCGTCTCGCCGAGCAGGTAGAGCTGGTCGTGGTCGCCACCGGCGCGCGGCACGAAGCCCATCGGCACCCGGTCGGCGACGTTGTCCAGCACACCCAGCACGCCGACCACAGGGGTCGGGTGGATGGCCGCCGCGCCGGTCTGGTTGTAGAAGCTGACGTTGCCGCCGGTCACCGGGATGCCCAGCTCCAGGCAGCCGTCCGCCAGGCCGCGGACGGCCTCGGCGAACTGCCACATGACGCCCGGGTCCTCCGGGGAGCCGAAGTTGAGGCAGTTGGTCACGGCGATCGGCTTCGCGCCGGTCACCGCCACGTTCCGGTACGCCTCGGCCAGGGCAAGCTTGGTGCCGTTGTACGGGTCCAGTCGGGCGTACCGGCCGTTGCCGTCCACGGACAGCGCCACGCCGAGCCCGGTCCGCTCGTCGATCCGGATCACACCGCCGTCCTCCGGCTGGGCGAGCACGGTGTTGCCCAGCACGTAGCGGTCGTACTGCTCGGTGACCCAGGTCTTGTCGGCGAGGTTCGGCGACGCGATCATGCGCAGCACGGTCTCCCGCAGCGCCTCCGGGTCGGCCGGGCGGGGCAGCGTCTCGGCCCGGTCGGCCTGGAGCAGGATCAGGTCGGCCGGCTCCCGCATCGGTCGGGCGTAGACCGGGCCGTCGTCCACCAGCGAACCCGGCGGCACGTCGACGACCAGGTGGTCCTGCCAGGTGATCAGCAGTCGACCCGGGCGGCCGTCCGGCTCGGGAGCGGTGACCTCGCCGATCGCGGTGGCCAGCACGCCCCACTTCTCGCAGGTCTTGAGCACCGCGTCGAGCTTGTCCGGCTCGACGACCAGCAGCATCCGTTCCTGGGACTCGCTGGCCAGGATCTCGTGCGGGTCCATCGAGGGCTCCCGCAGCGGCACCCGCTCCAGCCAGACCCGCATGCCGGTGCCGGCTGCGGCGGCGGTCTCGGTGAGCGCGCAGGTGAGGCCGGCTCCGCCGAGGTCCTGGATGCCGACGACCAGCTGGCCGTCGTACAGCTCGAGGCACGCCTCGATCAGCAGCTTCTCGGTGAACGGGTCGCCGACCTGCACGGCGGGGCGGCGTGCCTCGCTGCCCTCGTCGAAGGTCGCGCTGGCCAGCACCGACACGCCGCCGATGCCGTCCCGGCCGGTCTTGGCACCCATCAGCACCACGACGTTGCCGGGGCCGGCGGCAGCCTTGTTCTGCAGCCGGTCGACGGGCAGGACACCGAGGCAGAGCGCGTTGAGCAGCGGGTTGCCCTGGTAGGAGGGGTCGAAGACCAGCTCACCACCGATGTTGGGCAGGCCGAGGCAGTTGCCGTAGCCACCGACGCCGGCGACGACGCCGGTGAGCACCCGGGCGGTGTCCGGGTGGTCCGCGGCACCGAAGCGCAGCGGGTCCATGACCGCGACCGGGCGGGCGCCCATGGCGAGGATGTCCCGGACGATGCCGCCGACGCCGGTCGCCGCGCCCTGGTACGGCTCGACGAAGCTCGGGTGGTTGTGCGACTCGACCTTGAAGGTCACCGCCAGCTCGTCGGACACCTGCACCACGCCGGCGTTCTCGCCGATGCCGGCGAGCAGCCGGTCGCTCTGCGGGGCCTTCTCGCCGAACTGGCGCAGGTGCACCTTGCTCGACTTGTAGGAGCAGTGCTCGCTCCACATGATCGAGTACATCGCGAGCTCGGACTGGGTGGGCCGGCGGTCGAGGATCTGCCGGATCCGGTCGTACTCGTCGTCGCGGAGCCCCAGCTCGGTGTACGGCTGCAGCTCGCCCGGGGTGCCGTTCGCGCGCGGCACGGTGTCCACGCCGTCGGTCCAGTCGGCGGTCGCCGGAGCGACGGAAGCGGCCGCCGGGGCGGCCGGCTGCGCCGGGAGCGGCTCGGCCGGCTGCGCCGGGGCGGAGTACGCCTCCGGTGTGTCGCGTACCGGGTCCGGATGGGTGGTCATGACCTCTCCTCGCTGCGCTCGTGCCCGCCAGGCCGGCGGTTGAGCTGACCGATGATCGTGCCGGCGGTCATGCCGGCGTCCCCACCAGGTGCTTGAGGACCGAGGTGAAGAAGCCGAGGCCGTCCAGCGAGGGGCCGGTGAGCGCCTCCACCGCGTGCTCGGGGTGCGGCATGATGCCGACAACGTTGCCGGCGGGGTTGGTAATCGCTGCGATGTCCCGCAGCGACCCGTTGGGGTTACCGCCGACGTAGCGGGCGACCACCCGGCCCTCGGCTTCGAGCTGGTCCAGCGTCGCGGTGTCGGCGACGTAGCAGCCTTCGCCGTTCTTCACCGGGATGAGCACCTCCTGGCCGGGCTGGAACGTGTTGGTCCACGCCGTGCCGGCCGACTCGATGCGCAGGATCTGGTCCCGGTTGCGGAAGTGCAGGTGCTGGTTGCGGGTGAGCGCGCCGGGCAGCAGGTGCGCCTCGCACAGGATCTGGAAGCCGTTGCAGATGCCGAGCACCGGCAGGCCACCCTGGGCGGCGTCCACGATCGTCTCCATCACCGGGGCGAACCGGGCGATGGCGCCGCAGCGCAGGTAGTCACCGTAGGAAAAGCCGCCGGGCAGGACGACGGCGTCCACGCCGTGCAGATCCGGGTCACCGTGCCAGAGCCGGACCGGCTCGGCGCCGGCGATCCGGACGGCCCGGGCCGCGTCCCCGTCGTCGAGCGAGCCAGGGAAGGTGACCACACCGACCCGGGCGGTCACGAGCGGGCGTCCGCGGTCTCGTCGGCCTCGACCAGGCGGACGGTGAAGTCCTCGATGACCGGGTTGGCGAGCAGCTTGTCGGCGATCTCCCGGGCCCGGTCCAGGTCCGGTTCACCGGTGAATTCGATCTCGATCCGCCTGCCGATCCGAACGGAGGCGACATCGCTGACGCCGAGCCGGGGCAGCGCGTTTGCGACGGCCTGGCCCTGCGGATCGAGGATCTCGGGCTTGAGCATGACGTCGACGACGACGCGAGGCACTGGGCACTCCTGACTGTGTACGCAGTTGGGTGCCGACCCACAACGGGCGAGCGCAGCCAGCGTACCTGGCAGATTCCGTCGCGGACGCACCGGCCGGGTGCAGTTCAGACGGTGATCAACATAACCGGCGTCCGGGGCGGGCCGTCACCTGGGACACGCGCTCCCACCAGGGCATATACGGCGCGCGGGGTGGCTGAATCGTTACATTGGTCAACCTCGATCGAATTCTTGAAAACGGCGGCCGTCGGTCCTACCGTACATCGATGTAAATCGATGCCTAGCGGCGCCGGGGACCTCCCGCCGCCGCCGTCCGGCACCCGGCGACCCCGGGCCCGCCCCGTTTCAAGGAGTCCACCCGATGCGCATCCGCCCCCTGCTCGCCGTACTCGGGACCGCCCTGGTCGGCGTCCTCGGCGCCACCTCCGGCGCGGTCGCCGCTCCGGCCGGCCCGCAACCCATCATCGGCGGCAGCACCGTCTCGTCCGCGCCCTGGGCCGCCGCGGTGTTCAGCAACGGCTCGTTCACCTGCTCCGGCAGCGTGATCGCCGCCCAGTGGGTGCTCACCGCACGGCACTGCATCAGCGGCACCATGTCGGTGCCTGTCGGCAGCGTCTACCGCGCCTCGGGCGGGGTCACCCGCACCGTCAGCGCCACCTACACCCGTAACGACCTGGCCCTCATGCGGCTCTCCAGCACCGTCAGCACCTCCACGGTGTCCCTGGCCAGCAGCAACCCGCCGATCAACTCGACCAACTCGATCTACGGCTGGGGCATGACCTGCTACAGCGGCTGCTCGGCGTCCAGCCAGCTCAAGACCGCCACCGTCCGGGTGACCAGCAACAGCGTCACCGACGCGTACGGCGGGCAGGCGATCCGCAGCACCGAGATCAGCGGCAACGCGTGGCGCGGCGACTCGGGCGGCCCCCAGTTCTACAACGGCCAGCAGGTCGGCGTCGCCTCCACGGCCGACGGATCCAGCATCCAGAACTACGGCAGCGTTGCGTACAACCGGGCCTGGATCACCTCGGTGGCCGGTGTCTGACGGTTAGCGCCCGGCGCGGCGTGGATGGTCGACCGAGTGCCGGCCGTCCGCGCCGCGCTGTTTTGCAGCATCCGATCAGGTGAACAATGCGCACGATCGGGTCGGGCTGCTCCTGACAGCATCGGAAACGTGCTGGTCGTGACGACAGAGCAACTGCCCGGCTACGAGATCCGCCAGATTCTCGGTGAGGTGGTGTCATCGATGGCCAGGACGCGCAACCCGTACCGCGAGGGGGTCAAGAACCTGCGCGGTGGCGCGTACGACCCGATGGCGCCGGACAACCTGACCCGGTGGCGCACCGACTCGGTGACCCGCCTCGGCGAGGAGGCCCTGCGGCTCGGCGCGAACGCGGTGATCGGTATGCGGTTCGACAGCCGGGACTGCGGCGAGATGTGGATGGAGATCTGCGCCTACGGCACGGCGGTTATCGCGGTGCCCACGATGCCCCAGGTCATGCCGGCCGACCAGCCGGCCGTGGCGGCGGAAACCGCCACCGACCCGGCCTTCGCCGAGTCTCTCGGCGGCATCGCCGAACCCGCGAGCGCCCCCAACCTGAGAACAGCCGCAGAAACCCCGACCGGCGAGTAGCGCCCACCCACCTCGCCCCGTTGATCAAGAGGTTTGCGTCATCCAGGAGATCGAAAATGACGCAAGCCTCTTGATCAACGGGGCGACGAGGGGGGTTACAGGATGGGGGGTGGGGAGTAGGTTGCGGCCTCGGGGTGGGTTTCCACCACCTTGGTGATGCGGCGGGTCACCGACTCCACCTGGGTTTTTGCCGCTCCTACGAAGGCGGTGCGGTCGGCCACCAGGAGGTCGATGTCGGCTCGGGACAGGCCGAGACGGCCATCTGCCGCCAGGCGGTCGAACAGGTCGTTCTCCGGGGCGCCCTTCTCGCGCATGGCCAACGCCACGGCGACCGCGTGCTCCTTGATCACCTCGTGGGCGACCTCCCGGCCGACGCCGCGCCGGACCGCCGCCACCAGGATCTTCGTGGTGGCCAGGAACGGCAGGAAGCGCTCCAGCTCCCGGTTGATCACCGCCGGGTACGCGCCGAACTCGTCGAGCACGGTGAGGAACGTCTGGAACAGCCCGTCGGCGGCGAAGAACGCGTCCGGCAGGGCCACCCGCCGGACCACCGAGCAGGACACGTCCCCCTCGTTCCACTGGTCCCCGGCCAGCTCGCCGACCATCGACAGGTAACCCCGGATGATCACGGCGAAGCCGTTCACGCGCTCCGACGAGCGGGTGTTCATCTTGTGCGGCATGGCGCTGGAGCCGACCTGGCCCGGCTTGAAGCCCTCGGTCACCAACTCCTGGCCGACCATCAGCCGGATCGTGGTGGCCAGCGACGACGGCGCGGCGGCGACCTGCGCCAACGCGGCCAGCACGTCGAAGTCCAACGAGCGCGGGTAGACCTGCCCGACGCTGTCCAGCACCCGCGAGAAGCCCAGGTGCTCGGCGACCCGGCGCTCCAGCTCGGCCACCTTGTCGGCGTCGCCGTCGAAGAGGTCGAGCTGGTCGGCGGACGTGCCGACCGGCCCCTTGATGCCCCGCAGCGGGTAGCGGCCGATCAGATCCTCCAGCCGCTCGTACGCGATCAGCAGCTCCTCCGCCGCCGACGCGAAGCGCTTGCCGAGCGTGGTGGCCTGCGCCGCCACATTGTGCGAACGACCGGTCATGACCAGCTCGGAGTGCTCGTGGGCCAGCCAGGCCAACCGCGCGAGGGTGGCCACCACCCGGTCCCGGATCAGCTCCAGCGAGGCGCGCAGCTGGAGCTGCTCGACGTTCTCGGTGAGGTCGCGCGAGGTCATTCCCTTGTGCACGTGCTCGAACCCGGCGAGCGCGCTGAACTCCTCGATGCGGGCCTTCACGTCGTGCCGGGTGACCCGCTCCCGCTCCGCGATCGAGGCGAGGTCGACCTGGTCGAGCACCCGCTCGTACGCCTCGACCACACCGTCCGGCACCGGTACGCCCAGATCCCGCTGGGCGCGGAGCACGGCGAGCCAGAGCCGCCGCTCCATCCGGACCTTTTCCTCGGGCGACCAGAGGGCGACCAACTCGGGCGAGGCGTACCGGTTGGCGAGCACGTTGGGGATCGTCGTCACGTACCTCATTGTCCCGCACCCGCTGACCAGCACCCGGACCGGGCCGGGGCCGGCCACCCGGACCGGGCCGCTCAGGGGCGGTTGAGCTGGTAGATGGTGACCGGGCCGGCGACCAGCCGGACCTGGGCCAGCCGGGCCAACTCCGCCGACACGGCACCGGCCCGGGTGTCGGCGAACAGCCACCGGACCCCGTGCGCCGTCCGGAGCCGGTCCAGGTCGGCCGGGGTCGGGGCGCTGAACACCCCGTCGTTGAGCGCGAGCAGCGCCTGGTCGGGGAAGTTCTGCCGGGCGTACCCGAGGTTCTGCACGCCGTGCGCGGCCACGACCGCGTCGGTGTAGCCCCAGCTCTCCACCACGGTGCGGTGCCCGCCCAGGCCGGTCACCCAGAACGCACGGGCGTCGCAGTGCGGGGTGGTCCGCACCGGCCGGCAGTGCACGTTGGTGGCGACCACGTCGTCGTCGGCGGCGTTGTCGTCCAGCCACAGCGCGGCGCGCATCTCGTCGGCGGTCAGCGCGTACGGCTGCGGCCCGGTGGCCGGCGGGCCCGGCTCGGTCAGCACCGAGCGGACGGTCCCGCCCACCACGACGGCGGCGCTGGCACCGAGCATCGCGGCGGTGATCCCGGCCAGGGCGATCGTCGCCGCCCGCCGGGGACTGCCCGGCGAGGGGACGCGACGCCGCCACAGGGCCGCCACTCCGACGGCGAGCGCGGCGGCCACCGCCACGAACAGCACGTACCGGGCCGCCGAGAGACCCAGCACCCGGAGCCACCCCTCGATCGTCGAGGTGGTGGGGGTGCCGGGACGGTTGATCCTCGGCACGGCGAGACCCACCACCGTGCCGGCCGTGGCGAGCCCCGCCAACGCGCCGGCCACGGCGGGGACCACCAGCGCCGGCCAGGGTGCCCGAGCCTCGGCGAGGGACCAGGTGGTCAGCACGACGCCGATCGGGATGACACCCATCCAGAAGTAGATCTGACTGATCGACGGGTGCTGGAACACCCAGGTGGTGGCAGCCCCGGCCAGGACCGTGCCGGCGAGCAGCCAGACGGCCGGGTCGGCCCGGTGCCCCCGGTCGACGAGCAGGCTCATGCCCACCCACCGTGGCGCCTGACCCAACACCCACCAGGCGACCACGGAGAACGCCAGCAGCCACCCGAGGGCGCCACCGTCGTTGATGCCGGGCGGCAGCGGCGCACTCGGCCAGATGCCGTCACCCGGGCCGAGAGTTTCGGCGTACGGGGCGATGAAGTGCAGCAACGCCAACCCCTGCACGCGCAGCGTGGAGGCCCCGCCACCGGCGAACAGCCGGAAGCCGAGCGCCATCGCCGCCACGAGGCAGGCCAGCGCGGCCAGCGCGGGTCGTGGGATCTGCCGCTTCCGCCACCAGAAGACCACCGCGGTGAGACCCAGGCCGGCGACCAGTGGCGGCAGGGCGCTGGATTTCGCCCCCGCACACACCAGCCCGAGCGCCGGGACCAGCGGCCACGCCGGGCCGAGGGAACGCCCCCGGGCCACGTCGACACAGAGGCCGGCGAGCAGCAGCAACGGCACCAGCACGTACGTTTGCGACGGGCTGGCGTACGACAGCGGCATCTCGCCGGACGCGCCCACGGGTGAGCCGAGCGTGACCGCGCTCCCGGTGAGGGCGGTGAGGGCGACCACCGGGCCGGCCCAGACCGCCCGACTCAGATCACGGACGAGCCCGGCCGCGAGCAGCACCGCCGTACCGACAACCGGCACCAGCCAGAGTCGCAGCAGCACCATCTCCGGCGGGATGCCGGTGACCATGCTGCCGCTCGCGATGTGCGCGTCGGAGAGGTAGTGGTAGCGCAGGGCCTCTCCCGCGACGTGCGGCAACTCGAACGGCATCGCCCGGGTCAGCTCCTGCACCAGCCCCAGGTGGTAGAGCACGTCCGGGTAGTAGCCGCCGTACACCGGGGGCAGCGCGACCATCCGCCACTGGGTGTACGACCAGGCCAGCACCACCAGCAGCGCCGCGCCCATCCCCCAGTGCCAGGCGACCGGCAGGGGTCGGTGCTCGCCGACCCGCCAGTGCCGACGCAGCCCGGGAACGGCGGCGAAGGCGATGAGTACGGGCAGCGGCCACCACCGCAGCAGGGACTGCTGGCCGGTCGCCGCGGCCAACGCCCAGGCGGCGAGCTCCAGCAACAGGCCGGTGGCCGCGCCGAAGCCGAGGTCCTCCGGAAGGTTGCCCCGGCTGCCGCGTAGCGCGCGGTGCACCAGGGTCCCGGGGAGGATGAGCGCGAGGACCCAGTACGCGGAGAACCGGGCGAGATCCGGGGCCGGCACGCTGCCGCGCGACCAGACCAGGAGCAGCGCGGCGATCACGAGCACCCAGGGCAGCGTGGTGAGGACCGGTAGGAGGGCGTTTCGCCGTGTCGCCGGGGCCGGGGTGTCGATCCGATCGGCCAGCAGGGTGTCAGCCACGGACGCCGACCGCCGGTCCGACGGTCGGCGTACGCGAGCCGTCGTCGCCCCGGCTCCGCGGGACCGTCCCGGTGCCCGGCAGCTCGTCGTGGGAGTCGAACCCGATGTGGAAGGCCGGCCGGTTCTGCACGGTGGCGTAGATCCGGCCGACGTACTCGCCGAGCAGGCCGAGGCAGACCAGCTGCACCCCGCTGAGCAGCAGCACCGCGACGAACATCGAGGTCCAGCCGGGGATGGTGGCGCCGGAGACGTGAACGACCATGCCGAACACGATCAGCGCGAGGCAGAGCAGGAAGCTCGACATCCCCAGCCAGGTGGCCAGACGCAGTGGCGCGGCGGAGAAGTTCGCCGTGCTTTCCCAGGCCAGGGCCACCATTCGGCGCAGCGGGTACTTCGTCTCCCCGGCGGCGCGGGCCGCACGGTCGTAGCGCACCTCGGCGCTCGGGAAGCCGAGCGACGGCACCAGCAGCCGGTAGACCGGGGCACGTTCCGGCAGTTGGCGCAGGACCTCGATCACGTCCCGGCTGAGCAACCGGAAGTCGCCGGCCTGCGCGGGCAGGTCGACGCCGACGAGCCGACGCATCGCCCAGTAGTAGCCACGGGCGGTGTTGCGCTTGAAGACCGTGTCGGTGCTGCGGTCGGCGCGAACGCCGTAGACGACATCCACTCCGTCCTCGCGGGCCACGCGGAGCATCTCGGCGATGGTCTCCGGCGGATCCTGGAGATCGGCGTCCAGGCTGACCACCCACCGGCCGACGGCCCGGTGCAGCCCGGCGGTCAGCGCCGCCTGGTGGCCGCTGTTACGCCGCAGCCGCAGCACCCGCAGCTGCGGCCAGTCCCGGCCGTGGTCGAAGAGCACCGACACGGTGTCGTCCCGGCTGCCGTCGTCGACGGCGACCACCTCGTAGTCGACGCCGAGCGCGTCGAGCACCGGCCGCAGCCTGGCGACCAGGGCCGGGATGACCGCGGTCTCGTTGAACATCGGGATGACCACCGAGAGGGTGGTTGTCCGTGGAACGACGGACTCCATGGTGTTACGGCCCCGTTCCGCACGCAGGAGTGATCGGTTCAGCAGCGATCACCATCGCGTGGTAAACCCTCCACCAGCGGGCCGACTCCTGAACGGTCCGTTAACGCCGGTTGGCTGGTGCCCCGGGAAGGGACGATCGAGGCGCTCAGCGCTCCAGGATCGCCGTGACGCCCTGACCGCCGGCGGCGCAGATCGAGATCAGTCCGCGCCCGCCACCCTTCTCGGCGAGCAGCTTGGCGAGCGTGGCGACGATCCGCCCGCCGGTGGCGGCGAACGGGTGCCCGGCGGCCAGCGAGGAGCCGTTCACGTTGAGCCGGTCGGTGTCGATCCCGCCCAGCGGCGCGTCCAACCCGAGGCGGTCCTTGCAGAACTCCGGCGACTCCCAGGCGGCGAGGGTGGCCAGCACCTGCGACGCGAACGCCTCGTGGATCTCGTAGTAGTCGAAGTCCTGCAACGTCAGCCCGGCGCGGGCCAGCATCCGGGGCACCGCGTACGCGGGTGCCATCAGCAGCCCCTCGTCGCCGTGCACGAAGTCCACCGCCGCGGTCTCCGACCAGCTGAACCAGGCCAGGACGGGCAGGTTGTGCGCCGCCGCCCACTCCTCGCTGGCCAGCAGGACGGTGGACGCGCCGTCGGTGAGCGGCGACGAGTTGCCGGCGGTCATGGTGGCCTGCTCGGCGTCCGGGCCGCGGGTGCCGAAGACCGGCTTCAGCGCGCCGAGCTTCTCCAGGGTGGTGTCCGGGCGGAGGTTCGCATCGCGGGTGAGCCCCAGGTACGGCGTCATCAGGTCGTCGAAGAAGCCCCGGTCGTACGCGGCGGCCAGCCGCTGGTGCGAGCGCAGCGCCAACTCGTCCTGGGAGCGCCGGTCGATCTGCCACTGCACCGCGGTGCGGGCCGCGTGGTCCCCCATGGACAGGCCGGTACGCGGTTCGGCGTTGCGCGGGATCTCCGGCTTGAAGGGCTGGAGCGGGCGCAGCTTCGCCGCGATCTTCAGCCGCGCGCCGAGCGTCCGGGCCGAGTTGAGCTTGAGCAGCGTGCGCCGCATCTCCTCGTTGACCGCGAGGGGCGCGTCGGAGGTGGTGTCGACCCCGCCGGCGATGCCCACGTCGAGCTGCCCGAGGGCGATCTTGTTGGCGACGAGGATCGCCGCCTCCAGGCCGGTGCCGCAGGCCTGCTGGATGTCGTACGCCGGAGTGTGCGGGTCGAGTCGGGATCCGAGGACGACCTCGCGGGTGAGGTTGAAGTCGCGGGAGTGCTTGAGCACCGCCCCGGTCACCACCTCGCCGACCCGCTGCCCGGCCAGCCCGTACCGGGCGATCAGACCGTCCAGTGCCGCGCCGAGCAGGTCCGCGTTGGACGCGTCCGCGTAGCGGGAGTTGGAACGGGCGAAGGGGATGCGGTTGCCCCCGATGACCGCGACCCGCCGGGTGCTCTGCACGATCCGCCTCCTCGACATGTGTTGCTCGAACCCTACTCGCCAGTAGGCTACGCCCATGACCGACAGGTACGCGAGCTTCGTCCAATCGGCCGCCGGCCGAGCGCTGGTCAAGCGCCTCGGGCTGCCCGACCCGCCCCGGCTGCGCCGGTACCACCCCGGCGACCCGCTGCTGCCCGGGCCGGCCCTGCTCGGCGCGGCCACCGGCGGCCGGCTCGCCGACCCGGTTGCCAAGATCCTGACCGCCGCCGGGGTCGAGCTGCGCGACACCGGCACGACCGGACCGCAGGATCGCTTCGGAGCCCTGGTGTACGACGCCAGCAGCATCACCGACTCCACCCAGCTGCGTCAGCTCTACGACTTCTTCCACCCGCAGGCCCGGTCCGTGCTGCCCAGCGGCCGGGTGATCGTGCTCGGCACCCCGCCGCAGGAGTGCGCGACGCCCCGCGAGGCGACCGCCCAACGCGCCCTGGAGGGGCTGGTGCGCAGCATCGGCAAGGAGTTCGGCCGGGGCAGCACCGCGCAGCTCGTCTACGTGACGCGCGCCGAGGGCGGCACCGGGACGAGCCTCGAGTCGACGCTCCGGTTCCTGCTGTCCGGCCGGTCCGCGTACGTCTCGGGCCAGGTCATCCGGGTCGGTGCCGGCGCGGCGAGCGCCCCGGCCGACTGGGACCGCCCGCTGGACGGGCAGGTCGTGCTGGTCACCGGCGCCGCGCGGGGCATCGGCGCGGCGCTGGCGACGGTGCTCGCCCGCGACGGCGCGAAGGTCGTCGCGCTCGACATCCCGGCGGCCGGGGACGCGCTCGCCGCCGTGGCGAACGACATCGGCGGTACGGCCCTCCAGCTCGACCTGACCGCCCCGGACGCGCCGACCCGACTCGCCGACCACCTGGCGGGCCGGCACGGCCGCGTCGACGTGGTGGTGCACAACGCCGGCATCACCCGGGACAAGACGCTCGGCCGGATGGACGCCGATCGGTGGGACCAGGTCGTCGACGTCAACCTGTCCAGCCAGGAGCGGATCAACGACGTGCTGCTGGAGCGGGAGCTGATCCCAGCCGGCGGCCGGATCATCGGGGTCTCCTCGATCGCCGGGATCGCCGGCAACCGGGGGCAGACCAACTACGCCACCAGCAAGGCCGGCGTGATCGGGCTGGTCGACGCGCTCGCCCCGGCTCTGCGCGACCGGGACATCAGCGTCAACGCGGTGGCCCCCGGCTTCATCGAGACCCGGCTCACCGCGCGCATCCCGCTGGTGGTCCGGGAGGCGGGCCGACGGATGAACAGCCTGGCCCAGGGCGGGCTGCCGGTGGACGTGGCCGAGACGATCGGCTGGCTGTCCTGGCCGGCCAGCGGCGCGGTCAGCGGCAACGTGGTCCGGGTCTGCGGCCAGAGCCTGCTGGGGGCGTGATGGGCGGCGCGGACGACGAACTCTCCCTGCACGAGCTGATCGACGGCCCGACGGAGACCCTGTCGGCGCAGACCCAGGCCGCGGCTCGCCGGCCGGAGTCGGGCGGCCGCACGCTCGTGGAGCTGCCCCGGCTGCCGGCGGCCGGCGCGCTGTACCGCAGGGCCGTGCTCGGTGCGGTGCCGGGCCTCGGCGGCGGGCGGCGTGGACCCGACCTGCCGGCGGTCGAGCTGGGCGTCGGCGGGATCACCGTCGACCGGGCGCACCTGGCCGACTACGTCCGGGTCTGCGGATTCCGGCTCACCGACCGGCTGCCGGGCACGTTCCCGCACGTCCTGGGCTTTCCGCTGGCCCTGCGGCTGATGACCGCGCCGGAGTTTCCCCTCCCGCTGATCGGCCTGGTGCATGTCGAGAACCGGATCACCGTGCGCCGCCCGATCACCGCCGACGAGACCCTCGACTTCACGACGTACGCGGAGAACCTGCGCCCGCACGACCGGGGGCGACAGGTGGACGTGGTGCTGGTCGGCTCGGTCGACGGGGAGGAGGTCTGGCGCGGCGTCTCGACGTACCTGGGTCGGGAGCGCAGGCCCGCCGGGCGGGACCGAGGCGAGCGTCCCGCGGCTCCGGTGGCCACCGCGCGCTGGCGGGTGGAATCCCGCGTCGGTACGGAGTACGCCCGGGTCTCCGGTGACCACAACCCGATCCACACCAGCCTGCTCGGGGCACGGCTGTTCGGCTTCCGCCGGCCGATCGCGCACGGCATGTGGAGCAAGGCGCGCTGCCTGGCCGCGCTGGAGGCCCGGCTGCCCGACGCCTACACCGTCGAGGTCGCCTTCAAGGTGCCCGTACCGCTGCCGAGCACCGTCAACTTCGCCCTCTTGCCGGACGGCGTTTTCGCCCTGCACGACTCCCGCGGACGGCCGCACCTGGCGGGTCTCGTGCGCTGAGCCCTCTTGGCAGGGTTGCATCCGTGCGCTAGGTTGTTCTCACAACGAGATGTTCTCAGAATGAGAGTGACACGGTGAACGAGCAGGATTTCCTGGCGACGTACGACCCGCGGGACTACCCGTCGGTCGCCGTGACCGTCGACGTGGTGGCACTGACCATCCGCGACGGCGCACTGCACCTCCTGCTGATCCGGCGCGGACAGGCGCCGTTCGAGGGGCACTGGGCGCTGCCCGGCGGCTTCGTCCGCCCCGACGAAGACCTGACCGCGGGTGCCCGACGGGAGCTGGCCGAGGAGACCGGGCTCGGCGGTGAAGGGCTGAGCCGCGTACACCTGGAGCAGTTGGGCAGTTACGGCACGCCCGACCGCGACCCGCGGATGCGAGTCGTCTCGATCGCTCACCTCGCGTTCGCCCCCGACCTGCCGGACCCGGCCGCCGGCACCGACGCCGACGAGGCGATCTGGCTGCCGGTGACCGCGTTGACCAGCCGGCAGCTGGCCTTCGACCACGGCCGGATCATCGACGACGCGCTGGAGCGGGCCCGGTCCAAGCTGGAGTACACGCCGCTCGCCACGCGTTTCCTCGCCGCCGAGTTCACCATCAGTGAGCTGCGCGCCGTCTACGAGACGGTCTGGGGTCACCCGCTGCACGCCGGCAACTTCCACCGCAAGGTGCTCTCCGTGCCGGGCTTCGTGGAGAGCACGGGCGCCAGCACCGAACGCGGCGGCGCCCGGGGCGGCCCCCGCGCCCGGCTCTACCAGGCCGGTGACGCCCGGCTGCTGCACCCGGCGCTGCTGCGCCCCGCCCGCGAGGAGACGGTGCGATGAGGACGGCGGCGGCCATCGACCTGGTCGCGGCCGCCCGCACCGATGCCGACCTATTCGGCGCCGACCAGCCGGCCCGGCGGTACCGCGAGCTGGTCGCGGCCCTGCACCCCGACCGCCTGCCGGCCGACCCGGCGGTACGCGCCGAAGCCCTCGACGCGTTCATCCACGTCACCAGCCGGTGGCAGGCCCGGCAGGTCACCGTCCTCGGTGACTACCGACTCGGCGCGCCGGTCCACTCGGGCGACCTGGCCGACCTCTACGACGTCGGCGACGACCGGCTGCTCAAGCTCCCCCGACGACCCACCGACAACGACCTGATGGCCCGCGAGGCGCATGCCCTGTGCACCATCGCCGAGCGGGGCGACCCGCGCTACCTGCCGTACGTGCCCCGGCTCGTCGACGAGTTCCTGCACCGCGACGCCGCGACCGGCGCGCAACGGCGGATCAACGTGCTCGCCACCGCGCCCGGCCTGCACGACCTCGACGAGGTCCGGCGCGCGTACCCCGACGGGCTGGACGCCCGGGACGTGGCCTGGATGTGGCGGCGGCTGCTGGTGGTGCTCGGCCTGGCCCACCGGGCGGGCGTGGTGCACGGCGCGGTCCTGCCGCGACACGTCCTCATCGAGCCGGACGCCCACGGCGTGGTGCTCGTCGACTGGTGCTTCTCCGCCCCGGTCGGCAGCACGATTCCCGCCCTGGTGCCCGGCCACGACGGGTGGTATCCGAAGGAGGTCCCCCGCAAGCGGCCCTGCGGGCCGGGCACCGACATCGCGATGGCCAGCCGCTGCATGAGCTGGCTGATGGGGGCGCGTGCGCCCCGCGAGCTGCACGCCTTCGCGCAGGGCTGCCGGCAGCGGTCGCTGGACTCCCGACCGGACGACGCGTGGCGTCTGCTGCGCGAACTCGACCAGGTGCTGGACCGGCTCTACGGGCCACGCACCTTCCGACCCTTCACCCTCAACCCGTAAGGAGCTGTCATGGGCAGTGGAATCTGGTCCACCGACGTGTACGACGCCGCCGACCGCTACCGGCGCTCCACCGGCCGCAGCGCGTTCTCCTACAGCGACAGCGGGGCACGCACCGTGCACGCCGCACTCGACCCCCGCGACGCCACCCGTGAAAGCCGCGACTCCGACGAGCACCCCCGGTCGACGCCCATCGCGGTGCTCTTCGACGTGACCGGCTCGATGCGTACGGTCCCGCGCGTCCTGCAGACCAAGCTGCCGCAGCTGCTCGGGCTGCTGCAACGGCAGGGCTACGCCAGCGACCCGCAGATCATGTTCGGCGCGATCGGCGACGCCACCTGCGACCGGGTGCCGTTGCAGGTGGGCCAGTTCGAGTCGGACAACCGGATGGACGACGACCTCGGCCGGATCGTCCTCGAAGGCGGTGGCGGCGGGCAGATGAGCGAGTCGTACGAGCTGGCCATGTACTTCATGGCCCGACACACCGTCACCGACAGTTGGGAGAAGCGCGGCCGGCGCGGCTACCTGTTCATCATCGGCGACGAACTGGCGTACCCGAAGGCGAAGGCCCGGGAGGTGGCCGGCCTGATCGGTGACGACCTGGCCGAGGACGTGCCACTGCGGCAGGTCGTCGACGAGGTGACCCGCCGCTGGGACACCTACTATCTGCTCCCCGCCGGCAGTCACTACGCCGGCAACGCCAAGGTCCTCGACTTCTGGCGGGACCTGCTCGGGCAGAACGCCGTCGTGCTCGACGACCTCGACGCGGTCTGCGAGACCATCGCGCTCACCATCGGCCTCGGCGAACAGGCCATCGACCTGGACGAGGGCCTTCGCCACCTGCACCGCACCGGCTCGGCCGCCGCCGGCACCGTGTCCAAGGCGCTGGCCCGCCTCGGCCGGGGGCGGCGGGCCGAGGTGTCCACGCTGCCGGCGTTCCGCGACACCAGCGGTGCGGTGACCCGGCTGTGAGGCACGTGGCGGTGGTCGACCTCGGCTACGGCGACGCGGGCAAGGGCACGGTGGTGGACTGGCTCTGCGCCACCCGACCCGTGCACACCGTGGTCCGCTTCAACGGGGGCGCGCAGGCGGCGCACAACGTCGTGCTGCGCGACGGGCGGCATCACACGTTCGCGCAGTTCGGCGCTGGCCTGTTCCATTCCGGTGTCCGTACGCACCTGTCGCGGCACGTGGTGGTGGACCCACTGGCACTGGCCGCCGAGGCCGACCATCTCGCCACGGTCGGGGTGCCCGACGCGCTCGACCGGCTGACCGTCGACGCCGACGCGCTGCTCGCCACCCCGTACCACCGGGCAGCCAACCGGGCCCGGGAGATCGCCCGGGGAGCCGACCGGCACGGCTCCTGCGGGCTGGGGGTGGGCGAGGCCGTCGCGTACGGGCTCGCCCACCCCGACGAGGCACCCCGGGTCGCCGACTGCCATCGTCCGGCGGTGCTGCGTCGCAGGTTGACCGCCCTGCGGGACCGGCTGACCGCCGAACTGGGCCCGCTGGACGCCCCGCCGGTCGAGGACTGCCTGCCCGCCTTCACCGGGTTCGCCGGGCGGGTCGAGATCGTCAACGGGAGCTGGCTCGCCGGGGCGCTGCGCGCCGGCACCTGCGTCTTCGAGGGCGCGCAGGGCATCCTGCTCGACGAGTGGCACGGCTTCCACCCGTACACGACGTGGAGCACCACCACGTTCGCCAACGCCGACAACCTGCTCGCCGAGGCGGGCCAGGCCGGCGACGCGACCCGGCTCGGCGTGCTGCGGATCGTCACCACCCGGCACGGAGCCGGCCCGCTGGTGACCGAGGACCCGGCCCTGCCTCTGGCCGATCCGCACAACCCGACGAACCCGTGGCAGGGCCGGTTCCGGTTCGGCCACTTCGACGCGGTCGCCCACCGGTACGCCCTCGCCGCGGCCGGCGGGGTCGACGGCCTGGCGCTGACCCACCTCGACCTCGCCGGCCCCGACCTGCGGATCTGCCGGCGCTACGACACCACCGACCGGCTCACCCCGGGCCGGCCCGGCGACCTGGATCGGCAGGCGGCCCTCACCGCCCGCCTGCTGCGCTCCCGACCGGTGCACGACGACCCGCCGCCGGACTGGGCCGAGGCGGTGAGCGCGGAGCTGGACACACCGGTGGTGCTGACCTCGCACGGCCCCACCGCCGACGACAAGACCCCGCGCGGCCCGCTGCTAGCCCCACCGTCCCTGGTCTGCCCGACCTGACGTCCTCGACCGAACGCGGGTGATCCGCCGACTCGGCCACCGGGCGGGTCGCACACAGCGAGCATGGGGTCATGGACGCCCTGCTCGACCTCATCCGTGGGACCGTCACGTCACCGTGGGTGTACCTGGTGATCTTCGCTCTCACCGCGGTCGACGCGTTCTTCCCCGCGGTGCCGGGCGAGGCGGCGGTGATCACCGCGGCGGTGCTCTCCGCGAACGGCGGGCGCCCCAACCTGGCCGCGGTGATCGCCAGCGCCGCCATCGGTGCGGTAATCGGCGACCACATCTCGTACGCCATCGGGCAGGGCGGGGGCGCCCACCGGCTGGCCCGCCTGCCCGACGGCAGCCGACGACGGGCCAGCTCCGACTGGGCCCGCCGCGCCGTGGACCGACGCGGCGGGATGATCCTGACCACCAGCCGGTACGTGCCAGGCGGCCGGACCGCCGTCACCCTCACCATGGGCGCGGTGCGCTATCCACGACGGGCGTTCCTGCTGTACGACAGCATCGCGGCAGTCACCTGGGCGCTGTACTGCGGGCTGCTCGGCTACTTCGGCGGGTTGGCCTTCGAACGTGACCCGGTGAAGGGCGTCCTGGTCGGCGTGGGGCTCTCACTGGTCGTCACGTTCGGCCTGGAGTGTTTCCGATGGCTGCGCCGCCGGGCACACCGCCGCGCCGCCTCCGGTCGCTGACCGGCACGTCAGTCGATCGGTGGGCGCCAGGTGACGCCGTGCAGCAGTTGGCCGGCGCCGAGCCAGGCCACGTTCATCATCCGGGTGGCGGTCTTCTCCGGGTCGGCTTCCGGGTGGTCCGCGAGCCAGTCCGCCAGCGACTCGGACGCGCCGACCAGGGCGTACGCGACGACCTCCAGGTCGACGGCGGTGATCTCGCGACCCTCGGCGCGGAGGGCGTGGTCGAGCATCCCGGCCACCACCTCGACCAGACGGGTCCGCATGGTGGCCAACTCGCCGGCGAACGGCTGCTCGCCCCGGGCCTGCCGGTAGAGCACCGCCCAGCCGTCACGGTGTGCGCCAACGAAGCCGAAGAACGCCCTCAACCCGCGCCAGAGCCGTTCGTCGGCCGGCAGGTCGGGGACGGCGGCGCCGGCGATGGCCTGCATCATCCGGGTGCCCTCCCGGTGCAGACAGGCGACGAAGAGTTCTTCCTTCGTGCCGAGGTACGCGTACACCATGGGCTTGGAGATGCCCGCGTCCTCCGCGATCTCGTCCATGCTGGCAGCGTGGAAACCCCGCCGGGAGAAGACTTTCACGGCCGCGTCGAGCATCTGCTGCTCACGGACGGCACGTGGCAGACGCTTGAAGGCGGGCGCGGTGGACACCTTGCGAGCATACCTACTCGTGCGTAGGGTTACGCGCGAGTAGCCAAATCTTCCGGAAGGCGTACCTCATGTCTGACTTCGACCCGGCCACCTTCGCCAACGTCGGCCCCAAGGAGTTCGCCCAGCTGGTCAAGTCCACCCCGGACGACAAGATCACCCAGGTGATGTCCGGTGACCTGCGCGGCAAGGTCCTGGGCGAGGTGTTCGGACGGATGCCGTCGCTGTTCCGCGCGGATCGGGCCGGCTCCACCAACGCGGTCATCCACTGGATCATCACCGGTCGCCCGGACGGCGGCAGCGACACCTACGAGGTCGTCATCGCCGACGGCAAGTGCGAGGTGAGCGAGACCCCGCAGCACGACCCGAAGCTGAGCCTGACCATGGGCCCGGTCGAGTTCCTGAAGATCGTCTCCGGTGGCGCCAACCCGGTGATGATGTTCATGACCGGCAAGCTGAAGGCGAAGGGCGACCTCGGGCTCGCCGCCAACATCGCCAACCTGTTCGACATCCCCAAGGCCTGACATGGCCGAGTTCTCGCTCGACCTGAACGAGGAACAGCGGGATCTACGCGACTGGGTGCACGGCTTCGCCGCCGAGGTCGTGCGCCCGGCCGCCGCCGAGTGGGACGAGCGCGAGGACACCCCGTGGCCGGTGATCCAGGAAGCCGCCAAGGTCGGCCTCTACGGCTTCGAGTTCCTCGCCACCTGCTGGGCCGACCCCACCGGGCTCTCCCTCCCCATCGCCAGCGAGGAACTCTTCTGGGGTGACGCCGGCATCGGTCTGAGCATCTTCGGCACCTCGCTCGCCGTCGCCGCCATCTACGGCACCGGCACCCCCGAGCAGATGGTCGAGTGGGTGCCGCAGTGCTTCGGCGACATCGACTCGCCGGCCGTCGCCGCGTTCTGCACCAGCGAACCCGAGGCCGGCTCCGACGTCGGCGCGATGCGCACCCGGGCCGTCTACGACGAGGCCACCGACGAGTGGGTGCTCACCGGGCAGAAGGCGTACGCCACCAACGGCGGCATCGCCGGAGTGCACGTGGTCACCGCCTCGATCGACCCCACGCTCGGCTCCCGGGGCCAGGCGGCGTTCGTCGTACCGCCCGGCACCCCCGGCCTGACCGCCACCCGCAAGCTGCGCAAACTCGGCCTCCGCGCATCGCACACCGCCGACGTCTTCCTCGACGGGGTACGCGTACCCGGCCGTTGCCTGCTCGGCGGCAAGGACTCCCTGGACGAGCGGTTGGCCCGCGCCCGTTCCGGTCAGCGGGCCAGCGGACAGGCCGCGATGCGCACCTTCGAGCTGTCCCGACCCACGGTGGGCGCGCAGGCGCTCGGCGTGGCCCGGGCCGCCTACGAGTACGCCCTGGACTACGCCAAGGACCGGGTCCAGTTCGGACGGCCCATCATCGAGAACCAGGCGGTCGCGTTCGCGCTGGCCGACATGCGGATGGAGATCGACGCGGCACGGCTGCTCGTCTGGAGGGCCTCCTGGATGGGCCGCAACAACCGTCCGTTCACCGCGGGCGAGGGCTCGATGTCCAAGCTCAAGGCCGGTGAGGTGGCGGTGTCGGTCACCGAGAAGGCGGTGCAGCTGCTCGGCGGGGCCGGCTTCCTGCGCGACCACCCGGTCGAGCGCTGGTACCGCGACGCCAAGATCTACACCATCTTCGAGGGCACCTCCGAGATCCAGCGACTGGTCATCTCACGGGCCATCTCCGGGATGCAGATCCGCTGACCCCCGGCTGGCTCCTCGGCCCGGCTGCCTCCTCGGCCCGGCTGCCTCCTCGGCCCGGCTGTCGGTCGGGCCGAGGAGGCACGCGGCGTCCTGTCTATCCGTGCCGTCTTCGTCACTCCACGCCGACGCCGGCTGGGCCTACCGGCACGCCGGGTGCATGATCAAGGAAGACGCCCCGGTTGAAGGGGGCTGTTCGCGTACCACCCCCAAGGAGGTCTGCGGCATGGACCTGCCGTTCATCGTCACCACGCTGACCCGTCGTGGCCTGCTCACCCCGGGCCGGCCGGTCCGGATCGCCTCGCAGCTCAACGCGCTGCGCAGATGGGGGTGGAGCCTCGCCGGCGAACTCCGCCAGGCAGCCGCGAGAGACCCCGGACGACCGGCGGTCATCGACGAGGACGGCAACGAGCTGACCTACCAGGACCTCCTCGACCGGGCCGAACGCATGGCCCGGTCGATGCGGGCCGGGCTCGGCGTACAGGCCGGCGACCGGATCGGTGTGCTCTGCCGCAACCACCACGGCTTGATCGAGACGATCGTCGCGGCCACCCTGCTGGGCGTGGACGCGGTCCTCGTCAACACCGGGCTCTCCGCGGCCCAGCTCGCCACCGTCGCCGAGGAGCAGCGACTCCGCCTGCTGGTGCACGACGACGAGTTCACCGAACGGGTCCTCGGCCTCCCCGCCGAACTGCCCCGCCTCGACGAACGCGGCCGCGAGGAACTCGTCGCCGGGGCCCTACCGGGCGAGCTGCACCCACCGGAACGCGACGGCCGGATCATCGTGCTCACCTCCGGCACCACCGGGGCACCCAAGGGCGCCCGCCGGCCCACACCCAACGGATTCGGCCCACTGGTGTCCATCATCGACCGAATACCCCTGCACGCCCGGGACCGGGTGATGATCGCCGCACCGATCTTCCACACCTGGGGATTCGCCGCCCTCCAGGTCTGTTTCGCGCTACGGGCGACCATCGTGGTGCAGCGCCGCTTCGACCCGGCCGCCACGCTCGCCGCCCTCGTCGAACACCGGTGCGACGCTCTGTTCGCCGTACCGGTGATGGTGCAACGGCTGCTGGAGGTCCCCCCGCCCGACCCGCGCCCCAACCTCACGGTCGTCGCGGTCAGCGGCTCGGCACTGCCCGGTGGGCTGGCGCCCCGGTTCATGGACGTCTACGGGGACGTGCTGTACAACCTCTACGGCTCCACGGAGGTCTCCTGGGCCTCCATCGCCGGCCCGCCCGACCTGCGCCAGGCACCCACCACCGCCGGCCGCCCACCACACGGCACCCGGCTGGAGATCCTCGACGACACCGGCCAGCCGGTGCCCGAGGGACGGGTCGGTCGGATCTTCGTCGGCAACGAGATGCTGTTCGAGGGCTACACCTCCGGTGTCAGCCGGGAGACCCGCGACGGGCTGCTCGACACCGGCGACCTCGGTCGACTCAACGCCGACGGGCTGCTCTTCGTCGACGGCCGGGCCGACGACATGATCGTCTCCGGTGGCGAGAACGTCTTCCCGTCCGAGGTGGAGGACCTGCTCGCCCAACTACCGCAGGTCCGCGAGGCGGCCGTGATCGGCGTACCCGACCCCGAGTACGGCCAACGGCTCGCCGCGTTCCTCGCCCTGCACCCGGGCGAGACCCTCGACCCGGAGGCGGTCCGCGAGTACGTGCGGCACTACCTGGCCCGGTTCTCCGTCCCCCGGGACGTGGTCTACGTCAAATACCTGCCCCGCAACGCCACCGGCAAGGTGCTCGCCCGCGAACTGCGCCGCTACTACGGCTGAGACGCCGAACCCACGCTCAGCCCGGGATCGTGATCCGACCTTCGACCGCGGCGGCGGCGATGTCGGTGCGGTACTGCGACCCGGCCAACTCCACCCCGTCCACCAGCGCGTACGCGGCGTCCCGCGCGGCGGCCAGGTCGGCGCCGGTGGCCGTACCGCAGAGGACCCGGCCACCGGCGGACAGCAACGCGCCGTCGCCGGCCCGCAGCGCGGTGCCGGCGTGGATGATGCCCGGACGGTCCGCGCCAGTGATCACATCGCCGGTACGCGGCGCCGCCGGATAGCCCTGCGCGGCGAGCACCACGGTGACCGCGGCGCCGTCCCGCCACCGCAGCGGCGGGTGCTCGGCCAGCGTGCCGGTGGCCGCCGCGTGCAACAGCCCACCCAGCGGAGTCTCCAACAGCGCGAGCACCACCTGGGTCTCCGGGTCACCGAAGCGCGCGTTGAACTCGATCACCCGGGGGCCGGCGGCCGTCATCGCGAGACCGACGTAGAGCAGACCGGCGAACGGGGCACCTCGACGGCGCAACTCGGCCAGGGTCGGGTGGACGACCTCACGCATGACCTCGTCGACCAGGCCGGGCGGAGCCCACGGCAGCGGCGCGTACGCACCCATGCCGCCGGTGTTCGGGCCGGTGTCACCATCGCCGATTCGCT
This sequence comes from Micromonospora sp. WMMD710, assembly GCF_029626045.1. Taxonomy (NCBI): domain Bacteria; kingdom Bacillati; phylum Actinomycetota; class Actinomycetes; order Micromonosporales; family Micromonosporaceae; genus Micromonospora; species Micromonospora sp. WMMD710. The sequence goes on from NZ_JARUBD010000001.1 coordinate 5,229,164, forward strand.
TGAAGTCCTGTGCGGGCAGCAGCGGCAGGGCCGCCTCGCCGTCGGTCACCACGAAGAGGCTGACCTCCGGGCCGTCGAGGAACTCCTCGACCACGACCCGGCCACACTCCGCGGCGTGCGCCAGCGCGGCGGACCGGTCGTCGGTCACCACCACGCCCTTGCCCGCCGCCAGCCCGTCGTCCTTCACCACGTACGGTGCGCCGAACTCGTCGAGCGCCCGCGCGGTGCTCTCCTCGTCCGTGCAGACGTACGCCCGGGCGGTCGGCACGTTCGCGGCGGTCATCACGTCCTTGGCGAACGCCTTGGACCCCTCCAGCCGAGCTGCCTCGGCCGACGGGCCGAACACGGCGATGCCCTTGGCGCGTACCGCGTCGGCAACCCCGGCGACGAGGGGCGCCTCCGGCCCGATCACCACCAGGTCAGCGCCGGTCTCCACAGCCAGCGCCGCCACCGCGGCAGGATCGGAGGCGTTCACGGCCCGCAGCGAGGCCACCGAGGAGATCCCCGGGTTACCCGGCGCAGCAACCAACACGGAAACAGCCGGGTCGCCGACCAACCCGAGCGCGAGCGCATGCTCCCGCCCGCCACCACCCACCAAAAGAACCCGCACGACCTCGCATCCTACTGTGCCCACCACTCACCCTCGTTGACGCCGCCGGTGATCAAGAAGTTTGCGTCAGACGTCGACCTGTTTCTGACGCAAACCTCTTGATCACCGGACTTGGTTGCGGGCCGCCGCGATCGCTTCGCGGACCGTGTGGGGGATGTAGGTGGGGTGCAGGGTGTCCTGCCAGGTGAAGCGGAGAATCGTCCAGCCGGCGTTGACCAGGCGGTTCTGGCGGCGACGATCGGCGAAAGCCGCCTCCAGGGTGCCGTGGGCGTCGCGGCCGTCCGCTTCCGCGATCACCCTCGGGGCACGCCACCCCAGGTCGCCGATGCCGAGCAGGTAACCGTCGTCATCCCGTACCTCCAGTTGCAGCGCGTCCGGCGGCACCCGGCCGTCCACGCACCGCAACCGGGTACGCGTCTCCAGCGGCGACTGCGCACGCCCGTCCGCTTCCGCCAGCCAGGAACGCGCCCCGACCGCGCCCCGTCGCCCCCGGATCAAACTCGGGATCACCGCCAACTGCGCCGGAGTGATGCGGCCCTGGTTCAGCGCCGAGTCGAGCACCGAGACGGCTGGGTAACGATCAACCCGGAGAATGACGTCCGAGACCGTTCGGAGCGACGTGGTCGTGCGAATGCCCGCAATCTCGGTGACGTCGCCGGGACCGACCGTCACCTGGTGCACGACCAGCCACGGTGCGAGAGCGCGCTGGGGACGGGGCCCGTCAACCGGCACCGAGATGTGAACCTGCGGAGTCCGGCGATGCCGTGCAGGTCCAACGCCGTGTCCAGGACGGCGAAGGCACCTGGACCGAGACCTACGACGGCCGCCCGTACACGCGCGCGCCGCAGTGTCGATTCGCTCGGCTCCGCGTCCGGTATGTACCAGCCACGCAGGAGCCGTTGCCACCTGCCCGACCGACACAACTGTCGGACCTGGTCCCTGCTCAGGCCGGCGCGCAGCGCCTGCGTCAGGGTGACCATCCCGTCCTGGCCGGCCGCGATGTCGCGAAGTAGCTGGTGTGCTCCCACACCAACACCCTGCCCACCAACCCAGCCCCACCAAAGCCCCTGTGGACAACCCCCGCCCCCCTGTGGACAACCCCGCCCCACCCACCCCGCTCCTACTCCGGTGATCAAGAGGTTTACGTCAAATTTCCGCTCGAAATTGACGCAAACCTCTTGATCACCAAGATGGAGTGGGGTTCGGGTTAGGGGAGGAGGGGGTGGAGGAGGACGTTTTCTTCTCGGCCGGGGCCTACGCCTACGACGCTCACCTTGGTCTTGCAGAGCTCCTCGATGCGGGCGATGTAGCGACGGGCGTTCTCCGGGAGGTCATCGGCGGTTCTTGCCTTGGTGATGTCCTCCCACCAGCCGTCGAGTTCCTCGTAGATGGGCGTGGCGTGGTGGAAGTCCGTCTGGCTCATCGGCATGTCGTCGACCCGCTGGCCGTTGATCTCGTAGCCGACGCAGATCGGCACCTTGGCCAGCCCGGTGAGGACGTCCAGCTTGGTGATGACCAGGTCGGTGACGCCGTTGAGGCGGCAGGCGTACCGGGCCACGACGGCGTCGAACCACCCGCAGCGGCGTTCCCGGCCGGTGGTGGTGCCGTACTCCGCGCCGATCTTGCGCAGGTGCGCGCCGTTGGAGTCGAACAGCTCGGTGGGGAACGGCCCGGAGCCGACCCGGGTGGTGTACGCCTTGCTCACCGCGATGACCTTGCTGATCGCGGTGGGCGGGATGCCGGCGCCCACGCACGCACCACCGGCGGTCGGGTTGGACGAGGTCACGAAGGGGTACGTGCCGTGGTCCATGTCCAGCATGGTGGCCTGGGCGCCCTCCAGGAGCACCGTCTCGTCCCGGTCCAGGGCGTCCCAGAGCATGGCCCGGGTCTCCGCGATGTACGGCTTGAGCCGCTCCGCGTACGCCAGGTACTCCTCGACGGTCGCCTCAAGGTCGATGGCCTTGCGGTTGTAGACCTTGAACAGCATCTGGTTCTTCTCGCGCAGCGCGAGTTCCAGCTTCTTGCGCAGGATGCCCGGGTCGAGCAGGTCCTGAAGTCGGATGCCCATCCGGGCGACCTTGTCGCCGTACGCCGGGCCGATGCCACGGCCGGTGGTGCCGATCCGGGACGAGCCGAGGTACCGCTCGACCACCCGGTCCAGTGCCCGGTGGTGCGGCATGATGAGGTGTGCGTCACCGGAGATCCGCAGCCGGGACACGTCGACGCCCCGCTCGGCCAGACCGTCGATCTCGGCGAGCAGCACCTTCGGGTCGACCACCACACCGTTGCCGATGACGATCATCGCGCTCGGTGACAGCGCGCCGGAGGGCATCAGGTGCAGCGCGTACTTCTGGCCGTCCGGGGTGATCACCGTGTGTCCGGCGTTGTTGCCGCCGGAGTAGCGCACGACGTAGTCGACCCGCTCACCCAGCAGGTCGGTAACCTTGCCCTTGCCCTCGTCGCCCCACTGAGCGCCGATGAGCACGATCGCTGGCATCTTTTCCGCCTCCAGAAGGCTCGGGTGCCAGGTGGCGACCGCTCGGCGAGCCCGGGGTGTCAGGTTAACAAGTAGTGACGGCGCGGCCGGCAGGGGTCGCGGCGATAGGCAGGAGGCTCCTTCGGTGTACGACGTGGTGCTGCTCACCCTCGGCTCGGAGCGGGACGCTCCCGGGGCCTGCGGCAGCGGCGGAGCCTGCTGCGGCGGTGTGACCGACAACGAGAGCGGCCCGACGACCGAGAGCGGCCCGACGACCGAGGCCCGACCCGGCCCGACGACCTCCGACGACGAGCGGTGCGTCACCGATCGGCCCCGAGTTCCCGTGCTGGCCTGCGCCGACGCGCTGAACGCCCGCGGTGCCCGGGTGCAGACGGTCACCGCCCGCTCCGACGCGGAGATCGACGAGGTGTTGGCGCTGTTCGACGGCCCGGCCCGCCCCGACGGCCTGACCTGGCCCGACCCGGACAGCAAGACCCGGCTGGTCGTCGCCACGGCCAGCGACGGGCAGTTGCGCGCCGTGCTGCGCCGGCTGGTCCGGCGGTACGCGCCAGCGCCGAGTCGCCGCCCGGCGGACCTGCCCGGTAACCGGACACTGCCCGATCTGCCTCCGGTGGCCGTACTCCCGCTCGACCCGGCTCGTGGCGGCACCCACCGGGACCTGGCCGCGCAGCTCGGGTTGCCCCGCGGCCCGGCGGCGGTGGCCGCCGCGGTGCTGGACGGCACGCCACGCCGACTGGACCTGCTGCGCAACGACGGCGGCTCGGTGACCCTGGACGGCGCTCTGCTCGGCGCCGCCGACGATGCCGGCCGGCCGCTGCACTGGCGGGCCCGGGTCGAGGTGGACGACACCATCCTCACCAACGGTGACGAACCGTTGCTGGCCTGCGCGGTGGGCAACGCCGGCGGGTACGCGACGCTCGACGAAGTCAGGCTGCTGGCCGCGCCGGACCCGGCCGACGGCCAGGTCGAGGTCGCGGTGGCCGTGCCGGTGGTCGTCCGGTCGGCGTTGGGTCGCAAGCGGGTACGCCTGGAGGTCCGTCGGGCTCGCGGGCGGGCCGTGTCGGTGCTGCCCAGGGAGGGGAAGGTGCCCTACCTCGACGACGGAGTCGAGGGTGAGCTGACCCGGAAGCGGTCCTGGTGGGTCGAACCGGGTGCGTGGGCGGTCTGGTCGAGCTGACCCGGCTGCGTCGACCGGCCCCGTTCGGCCGGTGCGCCTATCCTCGCAGGAGGACTGGGGAGGGCCGTAATGGACGAGAACGCCGACCGGGCGCGGAAGCCCGGCCAGCAGCCGGTGCCGGAGCGGGACATCGAACCACTCTGGCCACCGGATCCAGCCGACGCGGGCGCGGGTGGCGTGGTGCCGCCGTGGGCGGCCGTGGCCGAGCAGCGGGGCGCGCCGCCGACGACCGCGCAGTCGCCGGTGACGCCACCGGTGGCCGCGCCGCCGATCGGCCGGCCGCCGGTTCCCGGGCAGCCCGGGGCACCGGCGATGCCTCCACCGTCACCGTCGGACTATCCGTCGCTCACCGGCGCGGTACCGGCACCCGGCGGTTGGGGAGTGAACAGCCCGGGGTCGGGCTGGGCCCCGGCGCAGCCGAGCTGGCCTCCGCCGGCCGACCCGACCGTGCCGCCGAACGGCGGGCCGACGACCGGCCCGACGGGTGGCACGACGGGTGGCACCTCGACCGGCTCGTCCCGGCCGGCGAGCAACGACCTGGCGGGCGGGGCCGGAGTCCCCGCACCTGGCACCCCGGTCGTGCCGAAAGACGGCGCGCCGACGCCGCAAGGGACCTCGGGCTCGACCGTCCCCGCCCCTCCGATCGTGTCGGGCGGCGTCGACCTGGACCTGCCGTTCTCCCTGGACCGACCGGCCGCTGAGCCCGCCACCAATTCCGGCGCGGGCGGCAACCCGCGCGCCGCCAGTCCCAACGCCGCCGGTCCGAACGCGGCGACAGCAGGCCCAGCGACACCAGCCCCGGCGGGCACGACGGCAGGCGACACGACAGCGGCCGGACCCACGACGACGGACGGGCCTGCGACAGCCGCCAGGCCGGCGGCAGGACCAACGACAGCCGCCGGATCGGCGGCAGCGACCGGATCGGCGGCAGCGACCGGATCGGCGACGGCCGGGGGCACCGCAGCCGCAGCGACCGCACCGGTGGCCTCGCGGGGTGGTGACGCCGGGGAGGACGGGTCCGCGGTCGGCGCCGCGCGGCCGACCGCCGAGTCACCGTGGGCGTATCCACCGCAGCGGCCGGCCAGCGCGCCCGAGCCACCCTCCGACGCGGCGGCCACCCCGCCGCCTCCGATCCCGGCCCCTCCCAGCGTGCCGCCGCCGCTGTCCGGTGGCCCGGCCGTTCCGCAGGCGGGCGGGGCGCAGACGTACACCGGTCAGTCGTACTCTCCGACGATCCCCGGTCAGGTCCCGCTGCCGCCGCCACCGGACCCGTCGCAGTTCGGCGACCCGGCGCATGGCGGGGCCGTGCCGCCGCAGGCTGGGCCGGCGACCCCTCCGCCGGGGCCGTTCCCCCCGTCGCCGGGCTGGTATCCGCCGCCGTGGCAGCAGGGCACGCCCGGGGTTCCGCCACCGCCGCCGCAGTACCAGGAGGCCGACGGGGTGACCCGGGTGCCGGCCACCGGTTATCCGGACGCCGCCTGGGCGCCGGAGAGCACCGCCGCGCCGACCGCCGAGGACTTCGCCCGGCGGCGGCAGGTCCGTCCGCCCGACCCGGTGGCGACCATGGGCGTACGGGCGGTGGTCAACAAGATGGGTCTGCTCCGGCTCTCACCGGGGCGGCACGAGCAGGAGCTCAAGCGGGACATCGAGATGGTGCGCCGCAACTTCGGCGGGCTGCGGCAGGTGACCGTGGTCAACCCGAAGGGCGGCGCCGGCAAGACGGTGGCCATCCTGCTGCTCGCGATGACGTTCGGTCAGAAGCGCGGCGGTTACGTGCTGGCCTGGGACAACAACGAGACTCAGGGCACCCTCGGGATGCGGGCCCAGCAGGACTTCCACTCCCGCACGGTGCGGGACATGCTGCGTGACCTCGGGCAGTTCCAGGGTGCGCACGGGCGGGTCGGTGACCTGTCGCAGTACGTCCGCTCGCAGGGCGAGGGGATGTTCGACGTGCTGGCCTCGGACGAGTCGGCCACCGGCGGCGAGATGCTCACGGCGGCCGCGTTCGCCGAGATCCGTGAGGTGGTCAGCCGGTTCTACAAGTTGATCTTCGTGGACACCGGCAACAACGTGCGCGCGCAGAACTGGCAGGCGTCGATGGACGCCACCGATCAGCTGGTGGTCACCATGTCCGCCCGTAACGACTCGGCGGAGACCGCTGCCCGGATGCTCGACCACCTGGAGCAGAGCGGCCGGCAACGGCTGGTCCGGCAGGCGGTGACCGTGGTGTCGATGCCGCCGTCGCGCAAGGAGATCGACCTGCCGGCGATCCAGGAGCACTTCGCGGCCCGTACCCGGGCGGTGCTGCTGGCCCCGTACGAGCGGCTCATCGACAGTGGCGAGCCGATCCGGTACGGCGGGCTCTCCTCGGCCACCCGGGACGCCTGGCTGAAGATCGCCGCCGCGGTCGCCGAAGGGCTGTAGCCCTCCGAAGGCCGGCCCGACGCCGGGCCGGCCTTCGGACGGGTGTCAGTTGCTGGCCAGCGCGTCCGCCGCCGACGGGTCGCAGTCGCGCAGGAACTGGGCGCAGCGGGCCGCCTCGTCGGCCTCGCCGATCTCGTCGGCGGCCCGAGACAGGACGTACAGGCAGCGCAGGAAGCCGCGGTTCGGCTCGTGCGACCACGGCACCGGGCCGTGCCCCTTCCAGCCGCTGCGGCGCAGCTGGTCCAGGCCGCGGTGGTAGCCGGTGCGCGCGTAGGCGTACCCCGTCACCACCTGGCCCTGCGCGAACGCCCGCGCCGCGAGCGCGGCCCAGGCCGCGCTGTACGTCGGGAAGTGGGCCGCGACCTCGGTGAACGCCTCGTCGGTGCCGGCCTCCTCGGCGGCGGCCAGGGCGGCGTCAGCCTCGTCGTGCGCGGGCAGAAGGGTGGCCGGTGGCTCTGGCAAAAGGTTCTGCATCGCCCCATTCAACCCGCTGGACAGGGCGACACGCGAGCGGGTCGGCTGACGCGTTCGGCTGAACGGCTGAGGGTTTGCTCACGCCTGTGGCCTATGCCGCGGCCAGGTGTTATCCACTACAACTAATGGTCCGGAGCCTCCCCAGGACCCGGTTACGCAGGAGCCCGGTGGCCACGACCACCGGGCTCCTGTCGTTGCACCACCGGCCCGAGGTTTGGCGGGCACCACCAAGGAGGCAGGATTGCCGGGTGCCGACCCCACCTCCCGCGGACGTCATCGAGCCGCACCCGCACGCCAACGAGATCCAGACCCGCGAGGAGTTGGATCGGCAGTTGACCACCGGCCGACTGACCGGCCTGACGGTGCAGGGGCTGCGCCTCGACCTTGATCCGTTGCCCGACCTGACCGGGGTCGAGGTCACCGGCACCCTCTTCGTGGGCTGCCGGTTCGCCTCCCGGGACGTCGGCGCGGACCTGGTCCGGCGCGGCGCGAACGTGGTGCCGCCGTTCTCCGGGCTGCCGTACCCGACCCAGCCGACGCACCTCTACAGCCCGGAGGACCTGGCCGCCGGGTTCGCCGAGGGCGGGTTCGCCGGGATGTACGACACCCGGGTGTACGAGCACTACCGGGCGCACGGCGGCGCGCTGCCGGACGTCAAGGAGGCGCTCGGCCAGCGCCTGCACGATCACGGCGTGGACAACGCGCTGGGCGACGCCACCCGGGCCTGGCTGGCCGCGTACGGCCCGCAGTCGGTGGTCGGCATCATGGGCGGGCACGCGGTGCGGCGGGGCAGTCCGGCGTACCGGATGGCGGCCGTGCTGGGTTGGGAGCTGGCGCGGGCCGACCGGCTGGTGGTGACCGGCGGCGGACCCGGGGTGATGGAGGCGGCGAACCTCGGCGCGTACCTGGCGGACCGGCCGGCGGCGGAGGTGACGGCGGCGATCGACCTGCTGGCCACGGCACCCGACTTCACCGACCACCACCGGTACACGGCGGCGGCGTTGGCGGTCCGGCAGCGGTACGCGGGCGTGCCCCGGCAGCGCGGCACCGACGCGGGCTGGGCGCGGGCCGGTGGGTTGGCGATCCCGACCTGGCTGTACGGGCACGAGCCGGCGAACCTGTTCGCCGGCCGGATCGCCAAGTACTTTTCGAACGCGATCCGGGAGGACACCATCCTGCGGCTCGCCCGGGGCGGCATCGTCTTCGCCCCGGGGCGGGCGGGCACGGTGCAGGAGGTGTTCCAGGCGGCCACGAAGACCTACTACGGCACCGACGGGGCCAGTGGCGCGTACGTCTTCCTGGACCGCGGCTACTGGACCACCGAACTGCCGGTGGAGGCGTTGTTGCGCCCGCTGCTGGCCGCCTCACCGTTCGGTGACCTGTCGGCGACGATCCACCTCACCGACGACGTACGCGAGGCCGTGCGCGTGCTGACGAGCTGACGGCGACGGCCGGTTCCCCCGCGGGGGAACCGGCCGTCGGTCGAACGCTGTTACTTGGACATCGAGGTGCCGGTGGAGCGCAGGTGCTCGCACGCCTCGACGACCCGGGCGGCCAGGCCGGCCTCGGCGGCCTTGCCCCAGGTACGCGGGTCGTACTGCTTCTTGTTGCCCACCTCGCCGTCGATCTTCAGCACGCCGTCGTAGTTGCGGAGCATGTGGTCCGCGACGGGGCGGGTGAAGGCGTACTGGGTGTCGGTGTCGATGTTCATCTTCACCACGCCGTAGTCCAGAGCCTCGCGGATCTCGCTCAGCAGGGAGCCGGAGCCGCCGTGGAAGACCAGGCTGAGCGGCTTGTCCTTGCCGTACTTGGCGCCGACCGCCTCCTGGATCTGGTTGAGGATCTCCGGGCGGAGCTTGACGTTGCCCGGCTTGTAGACGCCGTGCACGTTGCCGAAGGTCAGCGCCGCCATGTAGCGGCCCTTCTCGCCCAGGCCGAGCGCGTCGACCATGGCCAGGCCGTCCTCGACGGTGGTGTAGAGCTTGTCGTTGATGGCGTTCTCGACGCCGTCCTCCTCGCCACCGACGACGCCGACCTCGATCTCAAGGACGATCTTGCCCTTGGCGGCCTCGTCGAGCAGCTGGGAGGCGATCTGCAGGTTCTCGGCGACCGGAACGGCCGAGCCGTCCCACATGTGCGACTGGTACAGCGGCTGCTCGCCGCGCTTCACCCGCTCCTGCGAGATGGCCATCAGCGGACGCACGAAGCCGTCCAGCTTGTCCTTCGGGCAGTGGTCGGTGTGCAGAGCGATGTTGACCGGGTACTTCTTGGCCACCTCGTGCGCGTACGCGGCGAACGCGACCGCACCGGTGACCATGTCCTTGATCGAGGGGCCGGAGAGGTATTCGGCGCCACCGGTCGAGACCTGGATGATGCCGTCGCTCTCCGCGTCGGCGAAGCCCTTGAGCGCCGCGTTCAGCGTCTGGGAGGAGGTCACGTTGATCGCGGGGTACGCGTACCGGCCAGCCTTGGCGCGGTCCAGCATCTCCGCGTAAGCCTCGGGGGAAGCGATGGGCATGTGATGCGCTCCTTACTTACCACTCTCGGCCGTGCTGGCCGCTGTTGTTCATTTGTGCGCCGGACCGCGCTGTCCTCCGCCGGAAGTATCCCGTAGGTGAGGTGCGCCGGAACAACCGACCCGGGTGCCGGCCGTTCACCGGCGGTCCAGGTTGTCCGGCACGATGACGCTGATCAGCCACGTGACCACGGTCATCACGATGGCTCCCCAGAACGCCGGCCAGAAACCGTCCACCTGGAACGGAAGGTCCAGCCCGCGCGCTATCCGGTCGGTGAGCAGGAAGAGCAGCGCGTTGACCACCAGCGCGAACAGGCCCAGGGTCAGCAGGTAGAACACGCAGCCGACGACCTTGATGACGGGCTTGAGCACCGCGTTGATCACGCCGAAGATCAGAGCGACCACGATCAGCGTGAGGACGGTGTTGCCGCCCGAGCGGCCGTGCACGTCGACCCCGGGCACGATCAGCGTGGTTATCCACAACGCGACCGCGGTGATCGCCAGTCGGATGAGGAAGCCCACGGCCCCATCCTGGCACCGGCGCGCACCACCGAGGGCTGATTCCGCCGACTCGGCTTTCCGGCGTCGCACCGGCACAGCCCGTACGGTGGGTGGGTCCATGCCCTCAAGACCCCCGGGAGAGACAATGGGTCAGCCCGACGAGGACTTCACCCCCGGCGACCACCTCACCGCGAACGAACGCGACCCCGAGGCGGATCCGGCCGACGCGGTCGAGCAGGCCACCGTCGCCGGCCCCGCCGACGTCGACGGTGAGCCACACCGCGGCCTGGAGGTCGACGACTGGGACGCGATGGAGCAGGCCCGAGTGGTCACCGGCGACGAGGACGACTACCGCTGACCGTCACGCTGGCGGGGCGATACCACTGATCAACGGTGCGATTGACCCGGTCCGGCGCGGTGCGACACCCGGACTTCGGTACCCTTTGTGGCCGTGGACACAGCTGAGAAGACCCGCGCTCTCACGGAGAGCGTCGCCCTGAACCCGCTCGATCCCAAGGAGCTGTTGCAGACCTTCGGGCTGATCGGCGTCTGGGTGATCCTCTTCGCCGAGACCGGCCTGCTGGTGGGCTTCTTCTTCCCGGGGGACTCGCTGCTGTTCCTCGCCGGGGTGGCCGCCTCGCCGGTGGCGGACGCCATCTTCGGCGACGGCACCCGCCTCTCCCTGGTCGGCCTGCTCATCGGTGGGCCGATCTGCGCGGTCGTCGGCGCGCAGCTGGGGCACTGGCTCGGTTCGCGGTACGGGCGGCCGATGTTCGAGCGGCCGAATTCCCGGCTCTTCAAGAAGGAGTACGTGGAGAAGGCGGAGTACTACTTCCAGAAGTTCGGCCCGGCGAAGGCCGTGGTGCTGGCGCGCTTCATTCCGATCGTCCGCACCTTCCTCAACCCGGTCGCCGGCGCGCTGGGCATGCCGGCCCGGCAGTTCCTGATCTGGAACATCGTCGGCGCGGTGCTCTGGGTGGACGGCATCCTGCTGATCGGCTACTTGTTGGCCGAGCAGATCTACCAGGCCATCGGCGACAAGATCGACCACTACATCCTGCCGGTGGTGGCCCTGATCATCGTGATCTCGGTGCTGCCGATCTTCTTCGAGTTCCTGCGTGACCGGCGGGCCCGCAAGCGCGGCGAGGCGGTCGCCGTGGTCGCGGCGGCCAGCGCGGCCGGCGCGGTGGAGGCGGTCCGTGAGGCATTCGACCACGACGAGCACCCGCAGGACCGTCGGCGTCCGGAGCACGGCCAGGAGCGCTGAGGCGCGCGTACGACGACGGCCGGCCCCCTGATGTGGGGGTCGGCCGTCGGCATGTCGGACTCGGCCTCCGGCGGTGCGACCGGGGCCGAGCAGGTGTCAGCGACCGGTGACGCCACCCCTGGCTCGCCACCGGACACCGCCCCGGAGTGGGACGGTGCGCAGCGCCTACGTCAGCGAGCCTTCTTGGTGGCCCGCTTACGCGGCGGGGTCAGCAGGTCCGCGATCGTCGCGATCGCACTCGGGACCAGGCTGTAATACGCCCAGACACCGCGCTTCTCCCGCTGCAGCAAGCCAGCCTCGGTGAGGATGCGCAGGTGGTGACTGACCGTCGGCTGGGAGAGGCCGAGGGGCGCGGTCAGGTCACAGACGCACGCCTCGCCCTCGGGGGCCGACTGGATCAGGCTGAGCAGCCGCAGCCGAGCAGGATCGGCAAGGGCCTTGAGGACCCCCGCGAGACGCTCGGCATCGGCACGTTCGATCGGCTCGCCGTTAAGCGGCGAGATCTGAGGCATAGTCATTTCGGCCAACGCAGTTCCCACGTATTCCATCCTTCCACCAGCAGCATCGATCCGCCTGCATATCAGCAGATCCGAATCGGTAAACTTTTACGCCACAAGGCCGAGGTCAGCCAACGTATAGGCCGCCCGGTACGGCAATCCGGCGGCTCGCACCGCGTCGCCGGCACCTCGATCAACAATAACCGCCACGCCCACGACTTCGGCTCCGGCCTCACGAAGCGCCTCGACCGCGGTCAACACACTTCCGCCCGTCGTCGACGTGTCCTCCACCGCCAACACCCGGCGGCCGGCCACCTCCGGTCCCTCGATCCGTCGCTGAAGACCGTGCGCCTTGCCCGCCTTGCGCACCACAAAGGCGTCCAGAGCACGACCGGTCGGAGCGGCGGCGTGCAGCATCGAGAGCGCGATCGGGTCCGCGCCCAGGGTGAGCCCGCCGACGGCGTCGTACTCCCAGTCGGCGGTGAGGTCGAGCAACACCCGGCCGACCAACGGAGCAGCCTGGTGATGGAGCGTGACACGTCGCAAATCGACGTACCAGTCCGCCTCGCGCCCCGAGGACAGCACGACCCGGCCGTGGACCACAGCCAGGTCGGTAATGAATTTACGCAGGTCGTCGTGGTCCCCCATGGCGATAGAGGTTACTGCGCAAGTCTGGACGTCGTGTGAACGGCCCACCCCGATCAGCCCAGTGAGGCACCGATGGTTGGCGATGTTCGACTACGCTCAGCGACCGGCCCGGTTGCGTCGCGCCAACGTCACGACTTCGACGACCGGGCGCCGAACGACCGTGCGGGCTCAGCTGGCGTCGCGACCGATCCGACCGCGCGTGTCCCGGGAGACGGCCTGGAGCAGCCGGCGCGGCGCGTGCCGCAGACCGGCGACGGCCACCTTGTACTTCCACGCCGGGATGCTGACCAACTTGCCTTTGCCCAGGTCACGCAGGGCTTCGTCGACCACGTCCTCGGCTTTCAGCCACATCCACTCGGGTGTCTTCGACATGTTGATGCCGGCCCGTTGGTGGAATTCGGTGCGGGTGTAGCCGGGGCAGAGAGCCATCACGCGTACGCCGAACGGCCGCGCCGACTGGCCGACGGACTCGCTGAAGTTGGTGACCCACGCCTTGCTGGCCGAGTAGGTCGACCCGGGCATCACCGCGCCGAATCCCGCGACCGAAGAGACATTTATCACTGCCCCATCCCGTCGTTCGGTCATCGGTCGCAGGGCCGCGAGGGTCAGCCGCATGACCGCGTGCACGTTGAGCCGCAGCAGGCGCGCCTCGTCCTCGGCGGTGGAACGCAGGAACGGCTTGTTCAGGCTGATGCCGGCGTTGTTGACCAGCAACTGCACCGGGCTACCGTCGCCCAGTCGCCGCTCGACGACATCGCAGCCGTCGTCCGTGGACAGGTCCGCCGACAGGGTCTCCACCTCGCGGCCGTACCGGGACCGCAACTCGTCGGCCAACTCGGTCAGTCGGGCCGCGTCCCGGGCGACCAACACCAGGTGCCAGCCGTCGGAGGCCAGCCGCCGAGCGAACGCCGCACCGATGCCGGCGGTGGCGCCGGTGACCAGGGCCCGTCGCTCGGCACTGGAGGGGTCGAGCGTCACGGGCGGTCCTCACCTGGGCGGATACGGGGGCTGCGGCTGGTACGGGGCGGGCGGAAACCCGGGCGGAGCGGACGACACGGTCGGCGCCGACGGGCGATGCCGACCGAACCAGGTGCTCGCCGCCGGCAGCGCCAGCAACGCGGCTACCACAAGGTAACCGAGGCCCTGCGCCACGGAAAGCCCGGCGTTGACCGGAATCCACCACGACGGGTACGCGTCCGCGATCAGGCCCAGCAACTCGGCGGTGGCCCGTTCACCGTCACCCAGTCGCAGCGGGGCGGCCCGCTCGCCGATGAGCACCGCCACGCTGCAGCAGCCGGCGAGCAGACCGAGCCCACAGACGACCCAGGTGGCCACCCGGACGCCGCGCCGACCGGCCAGCAGGCCGAGAGCCAGACCGGGGAGCAGGATCGCGGAGAACGCCGCCACCACCGCCGACAGCACCGCGGACACCCGCAGCAGGGTCACCACGTCGTCGATCTGCCGCGGGCTCGCCGACGTGCCGCGGGCGGCCGAACGGAACGCGTCCACCGTCCGCCCCAGCACCGCCAGGTCGACGACGGTGTACGCGAGCGCGGCGACCGCCATCACCAACAACACCGCCGTGGCCAGCAGGACCACGGCGGGCCGTCGGGCCGGCGCCGATTCGGGGTACGACACGACGAATCCCTCCGGTAGGCGTCGGGTTGCAACCTACTCGGAGGGATCGTCGGCGTCGTGCTTATCGAGCCGTCAACTCGACGGCGGGGTCGTGCCGGGACGGTCGGCCGGCGGCGTGTCGTCGGGCCGATCCGCACTGGACGGCGGATTACCCGGCTGCCCCGGCGCCGGTGCCGACGGGTAGCCCGGCTCGCCGGTGGACTGCGGGTAGCCCGGCTCGCCGGTGGACTGCGGGTAGCCCGGCTGGCCCGGCGCCTGCGGGTAACCCGGGTAGCTGGCGCCCGGGGTTGGCGGCTCCCAGCCCGCGGCGGGCTTGCGGAAGAACGCGTTGGCCTTCGGCAGCGCCAGCAGGATCAGCGCCGTGAGCAGCGCGATGATGCTGACCACGCCGAGCAAAAGGCTGACCGGGGTGGTCCAGGAGGGCACAGCCTCCTCGATGCGACGCTGGACCTCCTCGCCGCTCGGTGCACCAGCGGTGTCCCCACCGGTGGTGAAGCTGCCGCCGCCCGCCCCGCTGAGGAGGCTGCCACCCGTGCAGCAGACCAGGATGCCACCGACGATCCAGGTGGTGATCCGGGAACCGTTGCGGCCCTGGTTGTTGAACAGGGCCAGGACGCCCAGCACAACCGCGAGCAGGAGCAGCAGGATGCTGACGCCGACGATGAAGGCGAAGGCGACGTCCGCGATCTGATCGGCGTTCTCGAGGGAACTGCCCGCGTACGCGTCGCTGATCGCGTCACGTATCTTGCCGGCGGTGCTCAGCGTGATGATCAGGCTGATCACCTGGCACGCGAGGAACAGGAACAGCAGGTAACTGGAAATCGACACGATGGATGGCCGCTGACGGGCCGGCGTGCTCTGGGTATCGACCACGATTCTCCTTCCCTAAGATCGCGCCCACACCGTATCGACAACCGGCCACTCCGGCATGCCGTGGCGGGCCGGCGCGTCCACCCGATCGGCTCAGTGCTCCTCGACGGGAGGTCGGATCGTCAGGTCGGCGAGGTCGAGCAGGTCACCGCGGGCCACCCTCCAGCCCTCCTCGCCGTACGCCTCGAAGGAGAGCCGCGCGGCGCCGCCGGACTGGTAGTCGTGGTAGCGCATCGTGCCGGATGACGGCAGGTCCGTCTCGCCTCTGGCGGTGTAGCGCGCCTGCCCGGTTTCGGACCAGGTGTAGCGCCGCCCGTCGAGGTCGATCGTCGGGGCACCCGGGCTGACGGCCGCACCGGGCTCCGCGGTCCAGAGCACCAGCTCCAGTTCGGGGCCATCCTCCACGGAGAGCCGGTGCCGGCTGCCGGACTCGTCGTCGAGCAGGTGCTGCACCCAGCTCCAGTCCCCCTCGACGAGACGGATGGTGCCGCTCACGACGTACTCCTGTTGGCGGATCCGCACGCGGTCGCCCAGGGCCAGACGGTGTGGACCACCGCGCGGCGACTCCGCCGGCTGGCCGCCGGACCGGGCCGCAGCCCCCCGCCGGGCCCGTGCGACCACGACGACCACCGCGAGTACGGCTACCGCCCCCACCAGGTACGTCACCAGCGCGTCCACCCGACCACCTCCCCAGGTACGTCGGCGCAGACGGTAACAACCGTCGGTACCAGGAAGGCCCGTGCTGTGGCCGACAGCTCAGCTAGACGAGTAGTTCCGAAGTCAGGGGTCGATGTCTGGGCATGAAGAGAGGGCATCCAAGATCATGTTGTGACGCAAGACCTGGATACCCTCTTGACCGCACTGTACGTGAAGATCGACGACAGCATCCGCACGCCCCGGTGGCGGGGCCGGCCGCCGCTGTTGACCGACTCCGAACTGGTATGCCTCGCGGTGGCGCAGGTCCTGCTCGGCGCCCGCTCGGAAGCGCATTGGATCCGCTACGCCCGTATTCATCTCGCCGGCATGTTTGCCTACCTGCCGCAGCGGCCGGGCTACAACAAGCGGCTCCGTGCGGCGCTTCCGCTGGTCAAGAAGGTGATCCGGGACCTGGCGCGCGACAGTGACTTCTGGTTCGACAACCACTGGATCGTCGATTCCACCCCGATACCCTGCGGCATGTCGCGCCCGACGGCGCAGCGTTCGGACCTGGCCGGCTGGGCCGGATACGGCTACTGCGCCTCCCATTCCCGCTTCTTCTGGGGCCTCCGGCTCTACCTGGTCTGCACCCCGACCGGGATGCCGATCCTGTGGGCCCTGGCGAACCCGAAGATCGGCGAGCGAGAGGTCCTCGCCGCGATGCTCGACGTCGAGGCCGCCGTGGTGGCCGAGCACGACGGGATCCTGCTGATCAGCGACAAGGGATTCGCCTCCACGCCGTTCGAGCGGCAGTTGGCCGAACAGGGCATCGAACTACTGCGCCCGTCCCGCAAGAAGGAGAAGACCCGCTACGGCGAGCCGATGCTCAAGAAGGTCCGACAACTGATCGAGTCGGTGAACGACACCCTCAAGGGCCAGCTTGACCTGGAACAACACGGCGGACGGACCTTCGCCGGTGTGGCCGTCCGTGTCGCCCAACGCCTGCTCGCCATGACAGCGGCGATCTGGCACAACAACAAGACCAGCGCGCCCGTCACCCGGTCACTGATCGCCTACGACCACTAACCGGAATTCGGAACAACTCGTCTAGCGGGCGTCGTCGGGCGGCACCGGCGGTCCGGGCGGCGCGGAGGCCGCGCCCGGCGCAGGTGCCGCACCCGGCGTCAGGTGTGCGGCCGGGTCGGGACAGATCAGGTAGCCGGGCGGGACCGGCTGCTGCGGGGGCAGGAAGCCCGGCAGGCCGGGATACCCGTAGCCGGTCGGCAGATAGGCGGTCGGGGCGTAGCCGGGGACGGGCGACGCCCACGCCGGAGTGGGAAGCGCGGTGCCCGGCACGAACCAGCGGTTCGCCGGCGGCAACGCCAGCAGCAGGACGACGGCCGTGGAGAGCGTCAACACGGTGAGCACACCCAGCCCGGCCGCGGGGAAGAACAGGTCGTCCCAGGGGTCGGTGCCGGAGTAGAGCGTGTCGAAGAACGTCGACGTGTCCCACTCGTCGGCCGACTCGGGCACCGACTCCGCATCGATCTCTCGTGTCGTCAGCAGGGGCACGATGAACCCGCCGGAGCAGCACTGTGCGACGCAGACCAGCAGTTGCGCGCCACTGGCGACGAAGACCAGGATCCGCGCCAGGTTCCCACCTCGCCAGACCGGGAGGGCGGTGACCGCCAGCCACACCGCGAGCAGCAGAGCCGGTACGCCGAGGATGAACCCCATCGCGACGTTGCCCTGTCGCTCGCCGGCCACCTCCGCCGGGTCGGCGTCCGGCACCAGCCGCACCGCGCGGTCGATCTGGTTGTCGAAGTGCACCGTCTCGACGACCGTCAGCGCGGCCAGGCCGAGCAGGACCAGCACCACGGCGAGTTGCAGCCAGAAGGCGATGGTCACGGTGGCGGGCCGGGGCAGCCGGGGTGCGGTGGCGGGCGGGCTCATGGCTCGCAACGTACGGAAGGTCAACGGCCACCGGCAGGACCGATCGGGCAACGCCGACCGGCGAATGGATCATGCTGAGGCGAGGCGGTGGGTGGCGTAGTTGCCGAGGGTTTCCCGGTCCATCACGCAGCCGACGAAGGTGGTGAACTCGGTCGGGTCGTCGCGCAGCGACGTCCAGGTCGCCCGGGCGGCCTCCGGATCGATCCGTTCCAGCAGCGTGGCCGCGTACGCCCGGCCGGCGGGTGACCCCTCGGCGAGCACCCGGTCGAGCTGCCGGCGTACCTCCTCGGGGTGGTCGTCGAGGGCGGCCGCGACCCGGTGGTACGCCTCGGTCACCGGCAGCAGCGTGCCGGCGATCCCCACCCCACCGAAGGCGAGCGTGTCGGCCCCCACCAACTCGTCGACGGCCGCACGAAGGTCCCGCTCCCAAGCGTTCCGCATCCCGAACATGGCTTCCACCTTTCCCCGCCGGCCCACCTCTCACCCTGTTGATCAAGAGGTTTGCGTCATGAGAAGACGTCTCATTGACGCAAACCTCTTGATCACCGTGATCAGGCCGGGGTGGGGCTGGGTTAGGCCGGGGTTACTGTGAGGGTGTTTGAGCTGGTGTTGAGGTCTGTCTTTACCGTGTCGCCGTCTCGGATCGTTCCGCTGAGCAGAGCCTTGGCCAGCTGGTCTCCGATTGCGGTCTGGACCAGGCGGCGCAGCGGGCGGGCACCGTAGATCGGGTCGTAGCCGTGCTCGGCCAGCCAGCCCCGGGCGGCATCGGTGATCTCCAGGCCGAGCCGCCGGTCGGCCAACCGCCGCCGCATCCGGTCCAGCTGGATGTCCACGATGGAGTACAGATCATCGCCCCGCAGCGAGGCGAAGACCACGATGTCGTCCAGCCGGTTGAGGAACTCCGGCTTGAAGTGCGACCGGACCACCGCGAGGACGCCCTCCCGGCGCTGCTCCTCGGCCAGCGTCAGGTCGCTGATCACCGACGACCCGAGGTTGGAGGTGAGGATCAGGATCGCGTTGCGGAAGTCCACCGTACGACCCTGGCCGTCGGTGAGCCGACCGTCATCGAGCACCTGGAGCAGCACGTCGAAGACGTCCGGGTGCGCCTTCTCCACCTCGTCCAGCAGGATCACCGAGTACGGCCGGCGGCGCACCGCCTCGGTGAGCTGGCCGCCCTCCTCGTAGCCGACGTACCCGGGCGGGGCACCGACCAGGCGGGCCACGGAGTGCTTCTCGCCGTACTCGCTCATGTCGATGCGGACCATCGCCCGCTCGTCGTCGAAGAGGAACTCGGCGAGCGCCTTGGCCAGCTCGGTCTTGCCGACACCGGTCGGGCCGAGGAAGAGGAAGCTTCCGGTCGGCCGGTCCGGGTCGGCGACACCCGCCCGCGCCCGGCGTACCGCGTCGGAGACCGCGCTCACGGCCTCGGCCTGGCCGACCACCCGGCCGCCCAGCGACTCCTCCATCCGCAGCAGCTTGGCCGTCTCGCCCTCCAGCAGCCGGCCGGCCGGGATGCCCGTCCAGGAGGCGACGACCGCGGCGATGTCGTCGGCGCCGACCTCCTCCTTGAGCATCGCGCCGTCGGCCTGGAGCCGGGCCAGTTCCTCCTCGGCCTGCGTCAGCTCGACCTTCAGCGCGGGGATCCGGCCGTAGCGCAGCTCGGCGGCGCGCTCCAGCTCCCCGTCGCGCTCGGCCCGCTCGGCCTCACCGCCCAGGCGCTCCAACTCCTCCTTGGCGGTGGAGAGCTTGGTGATGTGGCTCTTCTCCGTCTGCCACCGTTCGGAGAGCACGGTGAGCTGCTCGCGCTTGTCGGCCAGCTCCTTGCGCAGCCGCTCCAGCCGCTGGGCGGAGGCGTCGTCCGGCTCCTTGGCCAGCGCCATTTCCTCGATCTCCAGTCGGCGGACCGCCCGCTCGATCTCGTCGACCTCGACCGGCCGGGAGTCGATCTCCATGCGTAGCCGGGACGCGGACTCGTCGACCAGGTCGATCGCCTTGTCCGGCAGGAACCGGTCGGTGATGTAGCGGTCGGAGAGGGTGGCGGCGGCGACCAGCGCGGCGTCGGTGATCCGTACGCCGTGGTGCACCTCGTAGCGCTCCTTGAGCCCGCGCAGGATGCCGATGGTGTCCTCGATGGTCGGCTCGCCGACCAGCACCGGCTGGAAGCGCCGCTCCAGAGCCGGGTCCTTCTCGATGTGCTCGCGGTACTCGTCCAGCGTGGTGGCGCCGACCATCCGCAGCTCACCGCGGGCGAGCATCGGCTTGAGCATGTTGCCGGCGTCCATCGAGCCCTCGCCCTTGCCGGCGCCGACGACGGTGTGCAGCTCGTCGAGGAACGTGATGACCTGCCCGTTGGAGTTCTTGATCTCCTCCAGGACGGACTTCAGCCGCTCCTCGAACTGGCCCCGGTACTGGGCGCCGGCGACCATCGCGCCGAGGTCCAGCGAGACGAGCTTCTTGTCGCGCAACGACTCGGGCACGTCGCCAGCCACGATCCGCTGGGCGAGGCCCTCGACGATGGCGGTCTTGCCGACGCCGGGCTCGCCGATCAGCACCGGGTTGTTCTTGGTACGCCGGGAGAGCACCTGGATGACGCGGCGGATCTCCGAGTCCCGGCCGATCACCGGGTCGATCTTGCCGTCGCGGGCGCTGGCGGTGAGGTCGACGCCGTACTTGGTGAGGGCCTGGTAGGTCTGCTCCGGGTCGGCGGTGGTGACCCGCCGGTCCCCGCCCCGGACGGTGGGGAACGCGGCGACCAGGGCCTCCTCGGTGGCACCGGCCGACTTCAGTGCGGCGGACACACCGCCGCCGACCCGGGCCAGGCCGGCGAGCAGGTGCTCGGTGGACGTGTACTCGTCGCCCAGCGGCCGGGCGATCTGCTCGGCGGCGCCGATGGCGTTGACGAACTCGCGGGCCAGGGTGGGCTCGGCGATGCTGGAGCCCCGTGCCGCCGGCAGGGCGTCGACCGCCCGCTGGGCGGCCCGGCGCAGCTCGGCGGGGTCGCTCCCGACGGCGCGCAACAGGCCGGCGGCGGTCGAGCCGTCGGTGTCCAGCAGGGACAGCAGCAGGTGCCAGGGCTCCACGGTGGCGTGACCACGCTGGTTGGCCACCGCGACGGCGCCGGTGATGGTTTCGCGGCTCTTGGTGGTGAGTCTTTCGGTGTTCATGGGCTCCCCCGGATCGGCGTTGTCCATTGGGTTGGACACAACCAGAGTTGAGCGTATTCCACTCAACCTTAGCCTGTGACGCCCATCACTCCCGCCGCCGCCACCGCCAGTCGAACTCCCCGGCCGCCGGCGGCGGCCCGGGCAGCGGGTCCGTGTCCGGCGCCGTCGACAGGCCGGCCAGCAACACCGCGAGCTGCCGGCGGCGCAGCTCCCGGGTCCGCTCCGCATCGGGTACGCGTACCGCCGCGCACGCCTCCAGCAGCAGGCCCAGGTCCTGCGGCACGGCGTCGGCGCGCAGCCGCCCGCTGGCGTGCGCCCGGTCGACCAGCGCGGTGGCCAGCTCGCCGGCACGCACGGCGTCCCGACCCATCTCCTCGGTCGGGGTGAACGTGCCGGCCAGGTGGACGGTGAGCGAGTGCACGTCGGCGTCGACCACACGGGTCAGGAAACCGGTGAACGCGGCCCAGTCGTCCGGCTCGGCGAGCGCCGCCTCCGCCTCGGCCACGTAGCGGCGCAGCCCGTCGTGGCAGAGCTGGCGCAGCAGATCCTCCTTGCCCGCGTACCTCCGGTAGAGGGCGCTGATGCCGACGCCGGCGCGGTCGGCGACGGCGGCGATCGGGGCCTTCGGGTCGTCGAGGAAGACGGCGCGGGCGGCTTCGAGGATCACCTCGTCGTTGCGGGCGGCCTGGGCGCGGCGACCGCCGAGCGTCTTTTCAGGGGTCGTGGACATGCCCTCAGACTAACAGTGGAACGGATCGTTCCGCTCTGCTACTGTCATTGCAGAACGAAACATTCCGTTCCGAAGGAGTCCTCGCATGACCGGCACCGCGATCCGCCCGTTCCGCGTCGAGATCCCGCAGACCGCCCTCGACGAGTTGGCTTCCCGACTGGACCGCACGATCTGGCCCACCGACCTGCCCGGTACCGGCGACACGTACGGGATGAGCACCGACCGGGTCCGCGCCCTCGCCGACCGCTGGCGCAACGGGTTCGACTGGCGGGCCGTCGAGGCCCGGCTGAACACCCACCCACAGTTCGTCACCGACATCGACGGCGAGCAGATCCACTTCCTGCACGTCCGGTCGTCCCGGCCGGACGCCACCCCGCTCGTGCTCACCCACGGCTGGCCCGGCTCGGTGCTGGAGTACCTCGACGTGATCGCCCCGCTCGCCGAGCCGACCGACCCGACCGCGCCGGCCTTCCACGTGGTCGTCCCATCGCTGCCCGGCTTCGGGTTCTCCGGCCCGACCCGCAGCGCCGGCTGGAACCAGCACCGCACGGCCCGCGCCTGGGCCGAGCTGATGAACCGACTGGGGTACGACAGCTACGGCGCGGTCGGCAACGACGCGGGCTCGATGGTGGCGCCCGAGCTGGGCCGGATCGATCGTGACCACGTGCTGGGCGTCCACGTCACCCAGCTCTTCTCGTTCCCCTCGGGCGACCCGGCCGAGTTCGCCGGACTGTCCGAGGCCGACCAGGCGGCGCTCGCGCACCTCCAGTGGTTCTACGAGAACAAGTTCTCCTTCAACCAGGTGCACAGCCAGCAGCCGCAGACCCTGGCGTTCGCGCTGGCCGACTCACCGGTCGGGCTGCTCGCCTGGAACGCCCAACTCTTCGACGAGAGCCTCGACGCCGACTTCATCCTGGGCAACGTGGCCCTGTACTGGTTCACCGGCACGGCCGCCTCGGCGATCCGCTTCTACTGGGAGGACGCCCACGCCGGCGAGCAGCCGACCGAGCCGACCACGGCACCGACCGCGCTGGCCATGTTCCCCGGCGACTTCCAGTCCATCCGCCGCTTCGCCGACCGGGACCACACGAACATCGTCCGGTGGACGGCGTACGAGAGCGATGTCGAGGGTCGAGGAGACGTCGGCGGCCACTACGCCGCCCACCAGGCCACCGATGTCCTTGTCGCCGACATCCGCGAGTTCTTCGCCAGCCTCCGCTGACCGTTGATCCACTCGGCTTCCTGGAAGTCGGGGTATCCCGTGGGTCGGCCCGGAGCACGCAGCGCGTTCCGCCAAGATCTGCGTTCTGTTCACTTGGCGGTAGCCTTGGAGGGTGCGAGTACGTGTCGAGCAGACCGCCTTACCCGGGATCGGAGTGCGTCACGATCTGGTGACCGAATCCGGTCGTCGGCTCGGCGTGGTCTCCCACCGCAATGGTCGCCGGGATCTCGTCCTGTACGACCCCGACGATCCCGACTCCTGCCAGGCGGACATCCCGCTGACCGACGACGAGGCGGAGGCGCTGGCCGACATCCTCGGCGCGTCGCTGATGCTCGGGCAGCTCTCCGGGCTGCGTGAGCAGGCCGCCGGCCTGCTCACCGAGCAGATCGCCATCCCGGCGGGGTCGCGGTACGTCAACCGGAAACTCGGCGACACCAAGGCGCGTACCCGCACCAGCGCCTCCATCGTGGCGGTGCTGCGTGAGGGCGAGGTGATCGTCTCGCCGCTTCCCTCGTTCCGCTTCGCGGCCGGTGACGTGGTGGTCGTTGTCGGGACCCGCAGGGGTCTCGACGGCGTGTCCGCCATCCTCGCCGACAGTGACCCGGACGGCTGAGGCGGATGCACGAATCCACCACACTGCTCGTCGAAGTCGGCGCGCTGCTGCTGCTGCTTGGCGTCCTCGGTCGGCTCAGCCGCCGCGTCGGTCTCTCACCCATCCCCCTCTACCTGCTGGCCGGTCTCGCGTTCGGGCACGGCGGGCTGCTTCCGCTCGCCGCCAGCGAGGAGTTCTTCGCGGTCGGCGCCGAGATCGGCGTCATCCTGCTGCTGGTGATGCTCGGCCTGGAGTACTCCGCCAACGAACTTGTCGGCAACCTCCGCTCGGCCGCGCCGGCCGGGCTGATCGACGGCGTCCTCAACGCGTTGCCCGGTGCCGCGTTCGCCCTGCTGCTCGGCTGGGACTGGGTGGCCGCCCTGGTGCTCGGCGGCATCACCTGGGTGTCGTCCTCCGGTGTGATCGCCAAGGTCCTCGCCGACCTGGGCCGACTCGGTAACCGGGAGACCCCGGTGATCCTCTCGGTCCTGGTGATCGAGGACCTGGCGATGGCGCTCTACCTGCCGCTGGTCACCGCGGTGCTGGCCGGTACCGGTCTGCTCGGCGGCGGCATCGCGCTCACCGTCGCGGTGGGCACGGTGCTGATCGTGCTGGTGGTCGCCATCCGGTACGGCCACCTGATCTCGTCCGCCCTGTCGGCGAAGGACCCGGAGGCGCTGCTGCTCGGCGTACTCGGTCTGACCCTGCTGATCGCCGGCATCGCGGCGAAGCTCCAGGTCTCGGCGGCGGTCGGCGCGTTCCTGGTCGGCATCGCGCTCTCCGGCCCGGTCGCGCACCACGCCACCGAACTGCTCTCTCCGCTGCGGGACCTGTTCGCGGCGGTGTTCTTCGTCTTCTTCGGCCTGGTCACCGATCCGCGGGACATCCCTCCGGTGCTGCTGCCAGCGCTCGCGCTGGCCGTGGTCACCATGGCGACGAAGACGCTCACCGGTTACCTCGCGGCCCGGCGGGTCGGCATCGCCGAACCCGGTCGATGGCGGGCCGGTTTGGCACTCGTACCCCGTGGTGAGTTCTCCATCGTCATCGCCGGGCTCGCGGTCGCCGCCGGCAGCGTCGAGCCGCGGTTGGCGGCGCTGGCGACGGCGTACGTCCTCGTCACCGTGGTGACCGGGCCGATGCTGGCCCGGCTGCCCGACTTCCCGTGGTTCAAGCGGTGGCTGCGCACCCGCGCGGCGGCCGCGGCCCAGCGGGCGGCGGCGGTTCCGATCCACGACTGACGCTCACCGCCGTTGCCATGCCCCTCGGCGCGGCAACGGCGGTGGCCAGGACACCCGAACGGCCGTTCGGGCAAGGTCTACCGACGGATGCCGAATTGCGCCCTGCGGGTACTACCGCAGCAACCGGCGGCGGGTTACCGTTTCGCCGCAGCAGCCAGGGTCCGCAGGCAGCGTTGCCAGACGCGGGCGAGAGCGGAAGGTTGGCCGGTGAGCGTGCAGGAGTCGACGTTCCACGGCTTCGCCAACCCCGTCGATCCGACTCCGGCGGAGTTGCGAGCGTGGGCGTACAAGCCCGATTCGGTGCCGTTGGCTTCCATGCCACCCGACTGGGATCTGCTGGTCTCCGGTGACCGGCTGGTCCTGACGCTCTTCGAGTTGGCCATGGACCCGACCTGCCCGGCGCGCCGCTTTGCGCTGCACTGCCTCTACATCTACGCGGCGGACGGCATCCGGACGAACTTCCGTGCCCACCCCAAGCGCCGCTTCCGCAAGCTGGTCGAGCAGGCCGAGCGCGACGGTGACGAGCTGATGAGGATCTGGGCGCACAACGGTCGCGTCCTGCTGGCCCGCCCGGATCTCTTCGTCTACCGGGACTGGTGCGAGGGTGGCCTGGTCCGGGAGAACCGCCGCCTCGGCTGAGCGGGGAATCGTGACGATGATCGTTGGCAGCTCAGCGGTCGGCTGCCCGGCGTGTCGAGTCGCTCAGCCGCCAACGATCACCAGCTGGGCCTGAACGCCAACGCGAACGGGCCGGGACCCCCGCCGCGGCAGCACCGCGTCCCGGCCCGCACTCACCAACGCGAACGGGCCGGGACCCCCCGTGGGTCCCGGCCCGCACGTCGGTCACCGGTCAGTCGCGCTTCCGTTCGGTCTCGGCCCGGGCCTGGTCGACGCCGTGGTCGGTCTGGTCGGCGAACCGCCCCTCGACGATCCGGTCCCGGAAACTTCCCTCGGTCACCTTGTCGAACTTCTCGCGGACGGTGTCGGCCAGGTCCTCCAGCCGTTCCTCCGTCTGCTGGGCGACCTTCTTCGCCGGCTCCGCCATCGCTCCCCCTCGCCATGCCGGTGGGTCCGAATTAAGCCGGTTGGACCCGTATCGACAGGTTAACGGAAGCGGCCCGACCCGCGCCGGAAAATGCGGCGCGGACCGGGCCGAGACAGCGAAAAGCAGGTCAGCGATCGGGCATGCGGCGGGGCCGCCAGACCACCAGCGCGGTGGACGTGCGGTTGGTGGGCACCAGGTCACTGCCCGGGAAGCGGGCCAATGACTCCAGCTCGGCCACCCGGCGGTACGCGGCGTCCAGCTCCGCCTCCAGTCGGGCCACCCGCTGCTGCGCCTGCTCCAGCAACCGCTCCAGCCCGATGATCCGCTTGACGCCCGCCAGGTTGATCCCGTCGTCCTGGCTGAGCCGCTGCACCTCGCGCAGCAGCACCACGTCGCGCACGCTGTACCGACGGCCGCCACCGGCCGCCCGACCGGGCTGCACCAGCCCCAGCCGGTCGTACTGGCGCAGGGTCTGTGGATGCATCCCCGCCATCCGCGCCGCGACCGAGATCATCAACACCTTGGCCTCGTAGGCAGGGTCACTCGAACCGAGGAACTCGCCCGACATGCCGCTCACCTCCGCGTCCATCCCACCGGACTAACTGACCCGACGCACCCGTGCGTCGAGATGTTCCCTGGCCGCCGGCGGGCTCTGCTCGGCGAACGCCTCCAGCGCCGCGCGCGCCTCGTCGGACAACCGGGACGGCACCACCACGTCCAGCGTGACCAGCAGATCGCCGGCCTGCCCGTCGCGGCGGACCACACCCTTGCCCCGCGCCCGCAGCACCCGACCGCTCGGCGTACCCGGCGGCACCCGCAGGGTCACCGCGCCGTCGAGCGTGGGCACCCGCAGGTCCGTGCCGAGCACGGCCTCCGCGAACGTCACCGGCACGGTCAGCGTCAGGTCGTCTCCGGTACGCCCGAACAGGTCGTCCGGCCGGACCTTGACGTGCACGAACAGATCACCGGCCGGGCCGCCGCGCTCGCCCGGCTCACCGCGCCCCGCCAGCCGGATGCGTTGGCCGTCGGCCACGCCGGCCGGGAAGCGCACGTTCATCGTGCGGGTCTTGGTGACCCCGCCGCTGCCGTGGCACTCGGGGCACTTCTCCTCGACCACGGTGCCGACGCCCTGGCAGTTGCGGCACGGCTCGGAGAAGCTGAACGACCCCTGGTTGCGGGTCGTCACCCCGGCGCCGTGGCAGACCGGGCAGGTCCGCGGCTGGGTGCCGGGCTTGGCCCCGTTGCCGTGGCAGGTGTCGCAGACGCCCGGGGCGCGCAGCGTCAGGGGCAGGGTCACCCCGCGCACCGCGTCCCCGAAGTCCAGTGCCACCTCGGTCTCGACGTCCCGACCACGGGCCGGACCGCGCGGGGTGGCCTGCCCACCGGCCTGCCCACCGGAGAAGATCGAGCTGAACAGGTCCTGGAAGCCGGCCCCGCCGAAGCGACGGTCGCCGCCCCCGGCGGCGCCACCGCCGAACAGGTCGGAAACGTCGAACGGCATACCGCCCGGCTGGCCGCCGCCCCGGGCATTGCGCCGGAACGCGCCCGAACCGAACAGCGAACGCATCTCGTCGTACTCCCGGCGGCGGCCGGCGTCCGAGAGCACGTTGTACGCCTCGGACGCGGCCTTGAACCGCTCCTCGGCCTTGGCGTCGCCCGGGTTGTGGTCCGGGTGCGACTCCCGGGCCAACTTGCGGTACGCCTTCTTGATGTCATCCGCGGAGGCGGCCTTGTCCACGCCGAGCACGGCGTAGAAGTCCTTCTCGAGCCAGTCCTTCGAACTCACCGGTCCACCCCCTTCCAACCGTCGTGGCCCGGCCGTCCCGCCCACCGCTGAGCGGTGGGCGGGACGGCCTGGTCACCGTTTCGCACTATTCCGGATCCGCGACCGCGACCAGCGCGGGGCGCAGCAGCCGCTCACCGAGCTGGTAGCCGCGCCGCATGACCTGCACGCAGGTCGGTTCGCTGACCTCGGCCGAGGTCTGGTGCGCGACCGCCTCGTGCCGGGTCGGGTCGAACGGGTCGCCCTGTTCGCCGAAGGCGTTCAGACCGAACTTGCCCAGCGCGGTGGTGAGCTGTTCCGCCACCGTGCCGAACGGTCCGACCAGGTCGCCGTGTTCCCGAGCCCGGTCCAGGTCGTCGAGGATCGGCAGCAGCGCGGCCAGCACCGAGCCGGTCGCCTGCCCCTGCACCAGGCTGCGGTCCCGGTCGACCCGCTTGCGGTAGTTGGCGTACTCCGCCGACACCCGCTGGAGATCCCGGGTCCGCTCGTCCAGGTCGGCCCGCAGCGCCTCCAGCTCGGCACCGAGCGTGGTGCCGGTGCCACCGCCGTCCGCCGGCTTCGCCGGGGCGTCCACCACCGGCGGGCCGGACGGCTCCGGCCCGTCGGTGGAGTTGACCTCGACCTCGATCTCGTCGACCACGATCTCGGCGTCCTCGACCAGACCTTCGGCGGGGACGTCGTTCCCCGCGTCGGCGGCGGCGCCCTCCGGCTCCGTCGCGTCGCTGAGCTTGCGGTTGTTGCGGATGACGACCCGCTCCTCGGCGCCGGTGGTCGGCTCCGTGGGCGCGGAGCCACCCGGCGTCGACCCGGTGTCGCCCGGGTCGGCGGCTCGTGGCTTCTGCGTCATGCGGCTACCTCATCCCTTTGCCGTGGATACGTGTCGGAGGCCGACGGTCACTTCTTGCCGTCCTCGTCCACGATCTCCGCGTCGACCACGTCGTCGGCACCACCGGCAGCGCCGGGCTGCGGGCCGGTCGCACCGGTCGCACCCGGGCCGGCCTCGCCGCCCGGCTGCTGGCCCTGCTCGGCCTGCTGCGAGTAGAGCAGCGAACCGGCCTGCTGGGAGACCTGCGCCAGCTTCTCGTGCGCGGACTTGATCTTCTCAATGTCCTGACCGCCGAGGGCGCCGCGCAGCTCGCCGAGCGCCTCGTTGAGCTGCTCCCGGTTCTCGCTGGGCAGCTTGTCGCCGCTCTCGGCGAGGAACTTCTCGGTCTGCCACTGCAGCGCCTCGGCCACGTTGCGGGTCTCGGCGTCGTCGCGGCGGCGCTTGTCCTCCTCCGCGTGCTCCTCGGCGTCGCGGCGCATCCGCTCGATGTCGTCCTTCGGCAGCGAGGAGCCGCCGGTGATCGTCATCTTCTGTTCCTTGCCGGTGCCCAGGTCCTTGGCGTGCACGTTGACGATGCCGTTGGCGTCGATGTCGAAGGCGACCTCGATCTGCGGCACGCCGCGCGGCGCCGGCGGGAGGCCGGTCAGCTCGAAGGTGCCGAGCTTCTTGTTGTAGGCCGCGATCTCCCGCTCACCCTGGAACACCTGGATCAGCACCGACGGCTGGTTGTCGTCCGCCGTGGTGAAGACCTCGGAGCGCTTGGTCGGGATGGTGGTGTTGCGCTCGATCAGCTTGGTGAAGATGCCGCCCTTGGTCTCGATGCCCAGGCTCAGCGGGGTCACGTCGAGCAGCAGGACGTCCTTGACCTCACCCTTGAGCACACCGGCCTGGAGGGCGGCGCCGACGGCGACGACCTCGTCCGGGTTGACGCCCTTGTTGGGGTCGCGACCGGTGAGCTGCTTGACCAGGTCGGTCACGGCGGGCATCCGGGTCGAACCACCGACGAGGATGACGTGCTCGACGTCGGAGATCTTGATCCCGGCGTCCTTCACGGCCTGCTCAAACGGGCCCTTGCAGCGGTCCAGCAGATCCTGCGTCATCCGCTGGAACTCGGCGCGGCTCAGTGTCACGTCGAGGTGCAGCGGGCCGGCGGAGCCGGCGGTGATGTACGGCAGGTTGATGTTGGTGGTGGTGGCGGCGGACAGCTCGATCTTGGCCTTCTCGGCGGCCTCACGGAGCCGCTGCAGGGCCATCTTGTCCTGACCGAGGTCGATGCCGTGCTCACCGCGGAACGTCTTGACCAGGTGGTCGATGATCCGCTGGTCCCAGTCGTCGCCGCCGAGGTGGTTGTCACCGCTGGTCGACTTGACCTCGATGACGCCCTCGGCCAGCTCCAGCAGCGACACGTCGAAGGTGCCGCCGCCGAGGTCGAAGACCAGGACGGTCTGCTCCTTGGAGCCCTTGTCCAGCCCGTACGCCAGGGCGGCCGCGGTCGGCTCGTTGACGATCCGCAGCACGTTGAAGCCGGCGATCTCACCGGCCTCCTTGGTGGCCTGGCGCTGGCTGTCGTTGAAGTAGGCCGGGACGGTGATCACCGCGTCGGTGATCTGCTCGCCCAGGTACGCCTCGGCGTCCCGCTTGAGCTTCATCAGCGTCCGGGCCGAGATCTCCTGCGGGGTGTACTTCTTGCCGTCGATGTCGACGGACCAGTTCGTACCGACCTCGCGCTTGACCGAGCGGATCGTCCGGTCCGGGTTGGTCACCGCCTGCCGCTTGGCGACCTCACCGACGAGCACCTCGCCGTTGCGGGCGAACGCGACGATCGACGGGGTCGTCCGCGAGCCCTCAGCGTTGGCGATGACGGTGGGCTCACCGCCCTCGAGAACGCTGACGCAGGAGTTCGTCGTGCCGAGGTCGATACCGACCGCACGTGCCATCTTCGCTTCCTCACTTCGTAAGGTTGTGCAGGTGACGGGCATCGCCCGGGGCTGCCTGGCGGGCACCGCCCGCAGCGGGCCTCACCACAAGTTGAGTGAACTTGACTCAATAGTGCCACGCGTCGGCGAATCGTCAAGTCGACTTGAGCCGACCCGACGCAACCCAGCCGTTATTACCGTCCGGTTGTCTTCCCTTGCATCGGTCGGGCACGCTTTAGCGGTGACGACGCACGGCGATTCCGCCACCCGTTCCGGCGCGCCCGCCGTCGCAGCCCGCACCGGCCCGCCGGACGCCGCGGAGGAGCCGCCCGCCACCACCGGGGACGACAGCCTCCCCGGCGCGCTGTCGGGCCTCCGGGCCGCGATCGGCGCCACCCGCTATCCCCTCTCCCTGCCCTCCGCCGGGTCCGCCCGGCACACCGCCGCCGCCCTCACCGACCAGCTCGACGACTATCTGCTGCCCCGGCTCGCCCGGCTGGACGCCCCGCTGCTCGTGGTGGTCGGCGGCTCCACCGGGGCGGGCAAGTCGACGCTGGTCAACAGCCTGGTCAAGGCCCGGGTCAGCGCCGCCGGTGTGCTCCGGCCCACCACCCGCTCCCCGGTGCTGGTCTGCAACCCCGCCGACGCGGCCTGGTTCCGGCAGGGTGACCTGCTGCCCGGCCTGACCCGCACCACCGAGCCCAGCGAAGATCCGCGCGCGCTGCACCTGGTCACCGCTCCCGCTCTGCCACCCGGGCTGGCCTTCCTCGACGCACCGGACATCGACTCCGTGGTCGACGCCAACCGGGCACTCGCCAGCCAGTTGCTGGCCGCCGCCGACCTCTGGCTCTTCGTCACCACCGCCGCCCGGTACGCCGACGCGGTGCCCTGGGAGCTGCTGCGCAGCGCCCGGGCCCGGGGCGCGGTCATCGCCATGGTGCTGGACCGGGTGCCCGCCGAGGCCACCGACGAGATCGCCGCGCACCTGACCGAGATGCTCGCCGCACAGGACCTCGGCCGGGCGCCCCTGTTCGTGCTCCCGGAGACCTGGGTCGACGGTCAGGGGCTGCTGCCCGAGGGCGTCACGGCGCCGCTGGCCGACTGGTTCGCCCGGCTGGCCGCCGACGCCGACGCGCGGTCCTCGGTGGTCCGGCAGACCCTGGACGGCGCGCTGGCCGCGCTGCATCCGGCCGTCGAGGAGCTGGCCGAGGCCGCCGACGAGCAGGTCGCCGCCGCCGACGGGTTGGACGAGCGGGTCCGGGCCGCGTACCGGGGTGCCGAACGGACCGTCGAGCAGGGCCTTCGGGACGGCCGACTGCTCCGTGGTGAGGTGCTCGCCCGCTGGCAGGAGTTCGTCGGCACCGGGGAGCTCTTCCGCACCCTGGAGGCGCGCATCGGGCGTCTCCGGGACCGGGTGGTGGCCGCCGTCACCGGCCGGCCGGCACCCTCCGCCGAGCTGCGCAACGCCATCGAGTCGCAGCTGGTCACGTTGCTGCGCGGCGTGGCGTCCGAGGCCGCCGAGTCCGCGTACACGGCGTGGAAGGCGCACCCAGCGGGAGCGGGACTGCTCGACCCGGCGCTCGCCCACCCGAGCGCCGACCTGCCCGAGCGGGCCGAACGCATGGTCCGCGACTGGCAGCGCGGTGTGCTGGAGCTGGTCCGGGTCGAGGGTGCCGACAAACGGTTCGTGGCCCGCACCGCCGCGTATGCGGTCAACGCCACCGGGTTGGCCGTGATGATCGCCGTGTTCGCCTCCACCGCGTTCATCCCGACCGGACTGGAGTTGGCCACCGGTGCCGGCACGACCGTCGCCGCGCAGGCCGTGCTCCAGGCGATCTTCGGCGACCAGGCGGTGCGTACCCTCGCCGCCAAGGCGCGTGGCGACCTCCTGGAGCGGGTACGAACGCTGCTCGACGTGGAGGCAGACCGCTTCCTGACCCGCACCGCCGGCGCGCGGCCCGACGCGGAGGTCGGCGACGGGTTGCGCCGGGCCGCCGGCCGGGTCGAGCTGGCCCGACACCGCAGTGGCCTGGCTGCCGACGAGGAGGGCTCCCGGTGACCAACATCACCGGTCGGATCCGGGAGGCGTTCCGGGGTGACCAGCGCGTCGACCCCGACGCGCTGATCGCCCGCCTGGACGCCGTGAGCCGGTTCCTGACCGCGGTGGACGGCCTGCTGCCCGACTCCGAGCTGGTGCCCGCGCACACCCTTGTCGAGCGGGCCGGCACCCGGCTCGCGTTGTCCCGTGACCACACCGTGGTCGCCCTCGCCGGGGCCACCGGCAGCGGCAAGTCCAGCCTCTTCAACGCGTTGGCCCAACTGGAACTCTCGCCGGTCGGCGTCCGCCGGCCAACCACCGGTGTCACGCACGCCTGCGTGTGGGGGCCGTTGGAGGGCGCCAACCGGCTGCTCGACTGGACCGGCGTGCTGCCCCGGCACCGCTTCGTCCGGGAGAGCGCGCTCGACGCGGACGACGAGACCGCGCTGCACGGGCTGATCCTGCTCGACCTGCCCGACTTCGACTCCGTGCAGCGATCCCACCGCCTGGAGGTGGACCGGCTGCTCGGCCTGGTCGACCAGGTGGTCTGGGTGGTGGACCCGCAGAAGTACGCCGACCGGGTCATCCACGACAGCTACCTGCGCGAGTTCCACCGGCACCGCGACGTCACGCTGGTCGTGCTCAACCAGGCCGACCGGCTCTCCCCGGCCGAGTTGCCCCGGGTCCTGGACGACCTGCGCCGACTGCTCGACTCCGACGGCCTGACCGGCGTACCGCTGCTGGCCACCACCGCCATCGACCCGGCCGGGATGGTCGGGCTGCGCACCGCACTGGAACGGACGGTCGCCGAGCGGCAGGCCGCCCTGCGCCGGCTCGCCGGTGACGTCGACTCGGTGGTCGCCGGCCTGGACGAGCTGGTCGGCTCGGCGCGGCCCGCGGGCGGACCGGACGACGCGACCGTCGCCGGACTGAACCGGGCGCTGGCCGGCGCCGCCGGGGTGCCGGCGGTGAGCGAGGCGGTGGAACGGGCGTACCGCCATCGGGCCGGCGCGGCCACCGGCTGGCCCGTGGTCCAGGGCTGGCGGCGGCTGCGGCCCGACCCGCTGCGCCGGCTGCACCTGCCCGGCCCGGCGGGCGAGGGCACCGACCCGGCGGAGAGCCTGGTGGCGGCCACCTCGGTGCCGGATCCGACGGCCGCGCAACGCTCCGCGCTGGGCCTGGCGATCCGCGCGGTGGCCGACCGGGCCGCCGCCGACCTACCCGCGGCCTGGCCGGCGGCGGTCACCTCGGCCGCCCGGTCCCGCCTCGGCGACCTGCCGGACGCCCTGGACCGCGCGATCGCCGGCACCGATCTCGGTCTGGACCGCCGACCGGTGTGGTGGCGGGTCGTCGGCGGTGTGCAGTGGCTGGTCACCCTGGCCGCCGTGGTCGGGCTGGGTTGGCTGGCGCTCGGCTACGCGTTGCGGGTGCTCGGCCTGCCCGCGCTGGACAACCCGATGGTCGGTCAGGTGCCACTGCCCACCGTGCTGCTGCTCGGCGGCCTGCTGGCCGGGCTGCTGGTGGCCGCGCTGGCCCGACCCGTGGTGCGCTGGGCCGCCCAGCGGGCGCGGGCCCGCGCCCGGCAGCGGCTCACGGTCCGGGTCGCCGAGGTGGGCGAGGAGTACGTGCTCGCCCCGGTGCGGATCGTGCTCGCCTCGTACGCGCGGGCACGGGACGCGCTGCGCGACGCCGCCCGCCGCTGACGTCCCCACGGCTCGCTACCGCTCTGCGTACCGGCGCAGCGGCGTAGGGTCGGAGCATGGCCACGCCTCAGACCCCCTACGACGCGGTGCTGCACGCCGCACGCGACGTGACCAAGCTGGAGTCCGCGCTGGACGCCGAGATGCTCGGCAGCGCCCTGCTCGGCAGCGTCTACGCGATCGCGGAAACCGACCGGGACACGGCCGTACGGGAGTTCGTCACCGGGTTCCTCGCCGCCACCGCCCGTCGTCGGGTCGCGTCGGCGACCACCATCCGGCAGGTCTTCGCCGCGCTCGTCCCCACCGCCGACGGCACCGACCGGGTGCGTCCGGGCAGCCAGGCGCCCACCTGGGCCGGCCAGCTCGGCCGGGTGCACCTCACCGGCAGCTGGGCGTACGGCGACGTGTACGGCGACCAGACCTCCTACCTCGCCACCTTCGCCTACGACGACGCGGCCGGCGGCTCCGAGCACGCCCTGGTGGCCCTGGTGGACCACAACATCGGGGTCACCAAGGACATCTTCGTCGGCGGCCCCGCGGAGCGGATCCTGGATCAGGTCCGGCAGATGTGCGCGGATGACGAGCTGACCTGGTTCCGTACCGAGGACCCGGCCCGCCTGCGCGGCGAGGTGGCCCGGCACCTGGCGGTCACCGACGAGCTGAGCGAGCTGCCCGGCGAGGGCTCCCTCGC
The DNA here is from genome assembly GCF_029626045.1 of Micromonospora sp. WMMD710. Taxonomy (NCBI): domain Bacteria; kingdom Bacillati; phylum Actinomycetota; class Actinomycetes; order Micromonosporales; family Micromonosporaceae; genus Micromonospora; species Micromonospora sp. WMMD710. The sequence goes on from NZ_JARUBD010000001.1 coordinate 5,263,816, forward strand.
CACCGACCGGGCGCTGGTCGGCGCCCGCCTGGCGCTGCTGCCGACGGCGACCGCGCCGACCGGCCCGGCCGAGGTCGAGCCGCTCTCCGCCGCCGAACGCACCGACCTGGTGCGGCGGTTCCTGGCCGCGCCGGAGGCCGCCCGCTTCGGCCTGGACGCCGTCGACGGCGCGGAGCTGGCCTCGCTGCACTTCTGCCTGAGTCTGCTGCTGGACCACTCGGCGACCTTCCCGGACGCCGACCCGATGCGGTGGAGCCCCGCGGTGTCCGGGCTCTTCCTGCTCGACTGGGTACACCGCCGCGCGGTGCTGGACATGGACGACGCCGCGATGCTGCCCCGGGTGCTGCGCGCCTGGGCCCGGTACGCGTCGCGCCAGCGCGGCCTGACCGAGGCGGCCGCGGCGCGGACCGACGAGGCGATCGAGGAGATGGTGCCGGAGTTCGCGCGGCTCTACTCGACCGGTGAGCGGCGCAGCCCGGCCACGGCGGCGGTGGCGCAGTTGATGGCCGACGGAGTGGACCCGGACGACCCGGCCGCGCTGGACGCCTGGATCGAGGCGAACCGGCACCGCCTCGCCGACGACGGCGTCTGACGGGCTTACCCGGGCGGGCGGCACCCCGCCGCCCGCCTGGGTTCCCGATCGAGCCGCGCGCCCGTGGCTCCCGATCGGGCTCGCTCAGCGGAGCAGGCCGAAGACCGTGCCGGCGATCAGTGCGCCGAGCGCCCCGCCGGCCAGCACCTGGGGAACGGTGTGGTCCCGCAGCCGCACCCGGGACCAGCCGACCACGGCCAGCAGCGGCGCGGCGACGAGCAGCCGACCCCCGAAGATCAGCGCAAGGATGACCAGCGTGCCGGCGGCGACCGCCGAGTGGATCGACATCTTCCACCAGTGGCTGACGGTGACGGTCACGACGACGCCGACCAGGCCGGCGACCGCCAGTGCCAGCACCGGACGGGGCGCACCGAGCACGGCGAGCAGCACGAGCCCGGCCGTGACCGAGCCGAGGCCGATCAGCAGGGGCACCCTGCGCTGCTCCCGGCGGCCGATGTGGTGGTCGGTGAGCCGGCCGCGCCGTACGCCGCCGACGATGTAGGCGAACGGGATGCCGGTGACGAAGAGTGTGGCGAGCAGGCCCCACGCCAGGCCGTGACCGGTCCGCCGGGCGCTGTGCCAGCTCACCGTGAAGATCAGCAGCGACACCAGCACGGCCGGCGCCGTCAGCTCGGTGACCAGCCGGGCGACCCGCAGCCCCGGGCCGGGCCGGGCGACCGGGCGGAGTTCGGCACCGCCGCCCACGCCACCCCCTCCGGTCCGCGCCTACCCCCGAACACCGCCGGCACCGGATGGGTCGCGGCTGATCGTCACCGTACCGCCGGGGACACCACGGGGTACGTCGGTCCGGGGAGCGGCGACGGGCTGGCCGTGGGCGGCGGCGGGCTCACCGAGGGTGTCCTCGCGCCGGGTGTCGGTGCGTGCGGGCTGGGCGGCGCGTCGGGGGTGGAGGACGTCGCGGGCGTGGTGGCCGGCTCGGACCAGGTGCTGGTCGGCGCCGCCGTCGCGGTCGAGGAGTCGGTCTCGGTCGGCGTCGGGCTGATGGTCGGAGTCTGGCTGAAGGTGGGCGTCGGCGTCGGGGCCGGAGGATCGGTCGGCGACGCTGTCGGGGGCGGTGGGGGCGGTGGGGGCACGGGCGGTCGGGTGTTCCGGGTCGGCCCGGGCATTGGGGGCAACCCGCGGTCGACGCGGTCCGGGTCGACGGCTCTCGGCACGGGTGCCGGCCGGTCCGGGGTACGCCGGGGTGCGGCGGGCAGCCAACCGGGCGTGACGGTCGGGGCGGCGCTGGGCGTGCCGAGTGGCGGGGGCGCCGGCTGGCTGGCCATCGGCAGCGGGATCACCACCGGCCCGACCGACGGGGTCGGGATGAACGGCGTGCTGCTGTCCGGCAGCGCGGTGCTGCCCGGGGTGGCCGAACCCGCGCTGATCGCGGCGAGAATCGGCATCGACGCGGTGCCGGCCAGCAGTGCGACGGTGAGCAGGTAGCCCCGGGGTGGCCCGCCGGCACCGGGGGCCCGGTGCACGCCGACCACCCGTCGGTAGCCTCCGGTCGACCGGTGCCGGCCGAGCGCGGGTGTGCCGGGACCGTCACCTGGCTCGTACACCGCACACCCCTTGTCGTCGACCTTGCAGCACGCGGATGGCCGTCGCCGGCGACAGAACCCGGCAATTGACCCTATCGGCACGATCCAGCGGTAATTAGCCTCGCCCAGTCACCCTCCGTCAGCCAACCTCCACCGCGTGTCGACACGCGATGCTGACCGAACGGTGACGAATCATCGCCGGAACGCCCGGTGGACGCGGGACAGCACGATGGCGACAAAGAGTGACAAACGGTGGACGGTCGGAATGCGGGGCGGGCGTACTGTGGGCGCGCTCACCTGCTCTGCGAATATGGGACACGACGGCAACGCAGCCGTGACCTCCGTGCACCCTCGCGGCAGGCGCGGTTGTGTACCGGCGCTCCCGAACCGGATTCGGCCAGAATCCGGCTCACGCCGTGCGGCAACCCCCACCGGGGCTAGGCGCGGCCGCCAGGAACCGGTCCGGCAGCAGCCGGACAGGCGCACGAGTTGCGCGGCCGGGTGACCCCCCGGTGCCGACGCAGACACGACAGGGAGAGACCGATGGCAAAGGGCGACCCCGGGGGCACCACCCGCAGCAGGCGGGCAGCTCCCCGCTCCAAGAAGGGCGCGGCCGGCGACCCCGAGCTGGTGCAGCTGCTCACCCCCGAAGGCGAGCGGATCGACAGCGCCACCGGGCCCGACGGCACCGAGTACCGCGTCGACTTCACCGACGAGGAGTACCGCGGGCTCTACCGGGACCTGGTGCTGGTCCGCAAGCTGGACGCCGAGGCGACCGCGCTGCAGCGCCAGGGCGAGCTGGGCCTCTGGGCCAGCTTGCTCGGCCAGGAGGCCGCGCAGGTCGGCTCCGGGCGGGCGCTGCGGGCGCAGGACATGGCTTTCCCGACCTACCGGGAGCACGGCGTCCTCTACTGCCGGGGCATCGACCCGATCATGCCGCTGGGCCTGTTCCGCGGGGTCGACCAGGGCGGCTGGGACCCGAACGAGTTCAAGTTCAACATGTACACGATCGTCATCGGCGCGCAGACCCTGCACGCGACCGGGTACGCCATGGGCATCACCATGGACGGCAAGGTCGGCACCGACGACGGCGAGGCGGCGATCGCCTACTTCGGCGACGGGGCCACCAGCCAGGGCGACGTGAACGAGGCGTTCGTCTGGGCCAGCGTGTTCAACGCGCCGCTGGTCTTCTTCTGCCAGAACAACCAGTACGCGATCTCCGAGCCGCTGGAGCGGCAGACCCGCGTCCCGCTCTACCAGCGGGCCGCCGGCTTCGGCTTCCCCGGCGTACGGGTGGACGGCAACGACGTGCTGGCGTCGTACGCGGTCACCCGCACGGCGCTGGACAACGCCCGGCACGGGCAGGGCCCGAGCCTGATCGAGGCGTACACCTACCGGATGGGCGCGCACACCACCTCCGACGACCCGACCCGTTACCGGATCGCCAGCGAGGTCGAGTCGTGGCAGGCCAAGGACCCGATCATCCGGGTCAAGGCCTTCCTGGAGAAGCAGCAGATCGCCGACACGACCTTCTTCGCCGAGGTCGACGAGCAGGCCCGCCGCGAGTCGGTGCACCTGCGCGAGCGGGTGCTCAGCATGCCCAACCCGGAGCCGGTGACGATGTTCGACCACGTCTACCCCAACGGGTCGCCGCTGCTCGATCAGCAGCGTGCGCAGTTCAACCGTTACATGGAGTCGTTCGAGGGGAGCGCCCACTGATGGCCACGGAGACGCTCACCCTCGGCAAGGCCCTCAACACCGGCCTGCGCCGCGCCCTGGAGACCGACCCCAAGGTCATCATCATGGGCGAGGACGTCGGCAAGCTCGGCGGCGTCTTCCGGATCACCGACGGGCTTCAGAAGGACTTCGGCGACCAGCGGGTCATCGACACCCCGCTGGCCGAGTCCGGCATCATCGGCACCGCCGTCGGCCTGGCCATCCGTGGCTACCGGCCGGTCTGCGAGATCCAGTTCGACGGCTTCGTCTACCCCGCGTACGACCAGATCGTGTCGCAGGTGGCGAAGATGCACTACCGCTCGGGCGGCCGGCTCAGCATCCCCATGGTCATTCGGATCCCGTTCGGCGGCGGCATCGGCGCCGTCGAGCACCACTCCGAGTCGCCGGAGGCGTACTTCGCCCACACCGCCGGCCTCAAGGTCGTGACCTGCTCCAACCCGCAGGACGCGTACGTGATGATCCAGCAGGCCATCGCCTCGGACGACCCGATCGTCTTCCTGGAGCCCAAGCGGCGCTACTGGGAGAAGGGCCAGGTCGACCTGGACGCGCCGCTGTCCGACGCGTACCCCCTGCACTCGGCGCGGGTGGTGCGGCCCGGCACCGACGTGACCCTGCTGGCGTACGGGCCGATGGTGCGGACCTGCCTGGAGGCCGCGACGGCCGCCGCCGAGGACGGCCGGGAGCTGGAGGTCATCGACCTGCGCTCGCTGTCCCCGCTGGACCTCGCCGCCGCCTACGAGTCGGTGAAGCGCACCGGCCGGGCGGTCGTGGTGCACGAGGCGCCGTCCAACATCGGCCTCGGCGCGGAGTTGGCCGCACGGATCACCGAGGAGTGCTTCTACTCCCTGGAGTCGCCGGTGCTGCGGGTCACGGGCTTCGACACTCCCTACCCGGCCGCCCGGGTGGAGGAGGAGTACCTGCCGGACCTCGACCGGGTGCTCGACGCCGTCGACCGCACCTTCGGCTGGTGAGCGCCATGTCCCGGATCAAGACGTTCAACCTGCCCGACCTGGGCGAGGGGCTGACCGAGGGCGAGATCCTGTCCTGGCTCGTCAAGGTCGGCGACACCATCGAGCTGAACCAGCCGATCGTCGAGGTCGAGACGGCCAAGGCGGCGGTGGAGATCCCGGCGAAGTGGGCCGGGCAGGTGCAGGCGATCCACCACCCGGAGGGCACCACGGTCGAGGTCGGTACGCCGATCATCGCGATCGACACCGACCCGGGCGCCGGCCCGCTGGACACCACGTCGTCGACCACGGCCACGCCCACCGCTGACCTGCCCACCCCGTCGGCTGCCTCACTGGCGGCCGTGGAGCTGGCCCCGGCCGAGGGCATGGTCGAGCCGGGCCTGATCGGCGGCGCCGCCCCGGGCGGGCGGACGGCGGTGCTGGTCGGCTACGGCCCGCGTACCACCGCCGCGAAGCGCCGCCCCCGCAAGGGTGCCGTCCCGGCGCAGGCCGAGGCGCCGGTCGCGCCGGAGCCGGTCGCGCCGCAGCCGGCGGTCACGCCGGAGCCGGTCCGTAACGGGAACGGCGGTCCGGTGCCGGGCGGGCTCGTGTTGGCCAAGCCGCCGGTCCGCAAGCTCGCCAAGGACCTCGGCGTCGACCTGCGCACGCTGACCGGGTCGGGGCCGCTGGGCTCGATCACCCGGGAGGACATACAGCAGGCCGCGAGTGGGTCCGTGGCGGCGGCCGAGCCGGTCGCGGTCACCTCGACCGCGACGAGCGCCGCGAGCTTCGGCACGGACCGTGAGCAGCGCATCCCGGTCAAGGGAGTACGCAAGCTCACCGCCGAGAACATGTCCCGCTCGGCGTTCACCGCTCCGCACGTGACGGAGTTCCTGACCGTCGACGTGACCCGGGCGATGAAGGCACTGGATCGGCTGCGCGGCCGGCGGGAGTGGCGCGACGTCCGGGTTTCGCCGCTGCTGCTGGTGGCGAAGGCCGTGCTCCTGGCGGTCAAGCGGCACCCGATGGTCAACTCGACCTGGGCCGGCGACGAGATCGTGGTCAAGGAGTACGTCAACCTCGGCATCGCGGCGGCCACCGAGCGCGGCCTGATCGTGCCGAACGTCAAGGACGCCGGCCGGCTCTCGCTGCGGGAGCTGGCGGACGCGTTGAACGGCCTGGTGCAGACGGCGAAGTCCGGCCGCACGGCACCGGCGGACATGTCCGGCGGCACCCTGACCATCACCAACGTCGGAGTGTTCGGGGTGGACACCGGCACGCCGATCCTGCCCCCGGGTGAGTCGGCGATCCTGGCCTTCGGCGCCGTGCGGGAGATGCCCTGGGTGCACAAGGGCAAGGTCAAGGCACGTCAGGTCACCACGCTGGGGCTGAGCTTCGACCACCGGATCATCGATGGCGAGCTGGGTTCGAAGTTCCTGCGCGACATCGGCGACTTCCTCGCCGACCCCGAGGCGGCGCTGCTCGCCTGGACCTGATCGTCGGAGATCACCAGCCACGGCCGGTGTGCCACGGGTTAACACCCGGCACACCGGCCGTGTCCGTTAGGCGAAGAAACCCTCGGCCGGGACGCCTGTTGACCTTTGATTGTTAGGCGAGTGTCCCAGCTCACCTAACAATCGATGGAAGTTCACGGGGTTCTGCTGTTGAATAGAGACATCAAGGGGCTGACAACCGAATAGCCAGGGGGACCCAGCAATGAGCATGATCGAGCGAATCCGCAACCACCGCGACGCCACCCGCCGCGCCCGTGCCATCGAGCACGCGCTGCGCTCCGCGAACTCGCCGGCAGTTCGCGAGGAACTCCTCGTCATCGCCCAGCGTCACATGAGCTGACGCTCCACAACTTTCCTCACCTCCTCCAGATCGATGGCCCACCCGGCCCACCGGGTGGGCCATCGGCGTTTCGCCACCACGTGGCACCGGGATTCCGCCCTGCCGCGACGCCCGGTACGGTGGGCTTCGGTCGCCGCCCGCCGCCCCCACCGGCCGAGCTGATAGAAGCTGCTCGACACCGCTCGGCAACACGGAGTGACGGGCGATGCTCCTTGGACACCCCGTGCGGCCACCCGATACGGTGCGGGGAGCCGGCACGCCGGTGACGCCGGCAGCCATGCCGAGGACACCGATCGGCACCGGCGGCCGACATGTGATGGAGGAGGCGCACCCATGACGTCCGAGGGCCCGCACCGTCCCGGCCAGGAGCCGGACGAGGTGTCACCGGGCGCCGGCGTACCGGCGCCGTACGGCGACCGCCCGGCGCAGCCGGACAACGGCTACAACGCCGCCGGCCCCGACCTGGGCTGGGCACCCCCGCCACCGGCGCAGCCGAACCAGGCCGCCCCGGCCTGGGCCAGCCAACCCGAGCAGCAGCCCAACCCCGCCTGGGGTGCCGCGCCGCAGCCGGCCGAGCCGGCACAGCCCGCCTGGGCCACCGGCGGTGGCGCGAGCGAGCCGCAGCAGCCGGGCGCCTGGGCCGGCAACAACGCCACCCCCGACAACCAGCAGCAGCCCGCCCCGTGGGCGACGTCGCAGCAGGGCTGGACGCCGCCCGAGCAGAACGCACCCAACTGGGCCACCAGCCCCGCGGAGCAGCCGGACTGGGCGCAGGCCCAGCCGGCCAGCAGGGGTGCCGCTCAGGTCCCGCCGGCCACCGCCGCCTGGCCCGCCCAGGAGGACCCGTCCCGCTCCGGCGGCTGGGGCACCTCCGCGCAGGCCACCCCGCCCGCCGGTGACTGGCGCGGCGACGAGCCGCAGCAGCCCGAGACGGCACAGCCCGGCGGTTGGCCCGGGGGGACGGGCCAGCAGGACCAACCGGTGTGGACGCCGGCGGAGCAGTCGCCCCCGGCCTGGGGCCAGGCCGCCCAGCCGACCGAGCAGCCGGCCCCCGAGTGGGGCCAGGCCGAGCCGCCCGCAGCGCGGGGCGCGGCGCAGGTGTCGGCACCAGCGACGAACTGGCCGGGCCAGGACGACCCGGCCCGCTCCGGCGGTTGGGCCGCCCAGCAGCAGGCCCAGCCCGCCGGCTGGGGCGACGGTGCCAACGCGCAGCAGGACGAGGCCGCGCAGCCCGCCTCCTGGGGTGGCGCCGAGGGGCGTCCGCAGCAGCCGGACTGGGTGCTCGCCCCGCAGGACCAGCCGGCGGGACGCCCGGCGGAGCAGGCCGGTGCGGGCTGGACCCCGACCGAGCAGCCCGGTCTGCCGGCCCGGGCCAGCGCCAGCATGCCCGGCAACGACGGCACGCCCAACTGGGCCGCCACCCCGGACAATCCCGTGCCGCAGAGCGGTGCCGCTGAGATCCAGCCGTGGGCGCCCGGCGAGGTGTGGGGTCGTGCCGAGGCGGAAGCGTCCGCTCAGTCCCGCGGCGGCTGGGAGCCCGACCGGGGCGACGACGCGCCGGTCTACCAGCCCGCGCCCGCGCCGGGCATCTCGCCCGCCAACGCCGTACCGCTGCCGCCGCAGGAGCAGCGCGTGCCGGGTGCCAGCCTGGCCGCCGCCCCGCCGGCCGACTTCGTACCGCAGGCCCAGTACGCCCCGCTCCCCGAGCGGGAGACTCCCGCCGCCGCCCAGTACGAGGCGGAGCCGGCCGGTTGGGGTCGCGCGGGGGACCCGCCGGTGAGCGGTGCCGTGGTGCCCGCCCCGCGTACCTCGCCCGAATCGGGAGCGGGCCGCGCGGTCGTACCGGTGCCGGAGGCCGAGCCGGCGGCCGGCGCGGTCGGCCGGGCCTCGGCGAGCGCCTCGGTGCCGCTGGCCAGCCGGGTGATGCCCCCGACCGACCAGGCGATGCGACCGTCCGGCACGCCCACGCCCCAACCCCGGGTGTACGGCCGCCCCGCCGCGCCCGAACCGGCGGGCGAGCCGCAGCAGGACGCCTTCCCGGCGGAGCCGGGTTCCGAGCGTCCGAGCGCACCGGACTGGCAGCAGGGCCCGGACCGGCACAGCGGCCCGGGTTGGAGCGGCGAGTCCACGCCGGAGCCACGCTTCGACGACCGTGACCGGCCGTCGACGCCGAACGGGTTCGGTGAAGCCCCGTCCGCGCCGCCGGCGTTCCCACCCGGTGTGCCGTCCTTCGTCGACGCGCCGGGCAACAACCGACCGGTGAACGGGGTCCGGCCGCAGGCCGGAGCCGAGCGACCGGACGACCGGTTCGGTGGTTCCGCGGCACCGGCGGCCGGCGCCGCCACGGTGAACGGCGCGCCGAGCTTGGGCGGGCCGCCCTTCGGCGGTCCCGACACCGAGCCGGCACCGGACGGTGGCTTCCCGCCGGCGTTCCCGCCGGCCAGCCAGCAGCCCGCGCCGTCCTGGGGTCAGGAGCCGGAACAGGGTCGGTTCGACGCGTTCAAGCCGGACGCCGAGGAGCCGAAGGTGGAGGCGCCGACGCCGAAGGTGCGCAACGGTCGGGTGCTGGCCGCGGTGCTGATCGCCGCGGTACTCATCCTGGCGGTGCCGCTCGGCCTGCTGATGCTGCTCGGCAAGTTCGGTGGCGGCGACGAGACCCCGGCCTTCGACCCGGCGGTCGGCACCTGCGTGAAGAAGTCCGGTGAGGGCGCCTCGGCGGCCGACTGCGGCGAGGCGGGCGCGTTCACCATCGTCTCGAAGGTGGACGCCAAGGAGAAGTGCACCGACATCACGCAGCCGCACGTGGTGCTGCCAGGTGACGGCACCAACCGGGTGCTCTGCCTCAAGCCGGCCACCCCGTAGACACCTGCGAAGGCGGGGCCACGGACGTCCGTGGCCCCGCCTTCGTCGTGACCCCGTCCCGTGATCGGTGGCGGCTCAGCGACTCGACACGCCGAGCGTCGCGCTGCTGAACTGCCGACGATCACCCTGGCTCGGGGGCGCTGTCGTCCGGGTCACGGCGGACGGGCCGGTGCGGCGTGGCAGGCTGGCAGGCATGGGAACGACAGCGCGTGTACGTGCACCCGAGCTGCGCGGCCGGGGATGGCTCAACACAGGCGGCCAGGACCTGACCTTGCAGGATCTTCGAGGTCGCTGCGTCTTGTTAGATTTCTGGACCTTCTGCTGTATCAACTGCCTGCACGTGCTCGACGAGCTGCGCCCGCTAGAGGAGAAGTACGGTGACGTGCTCGTCGTGATCGGCGTGCACTCGCCGAAGTTCGAGCACGAGAAGGACGCCGACGCGCTGGCCGCCGCCGTCGAGCGGTACGGGGTGCACCACCCCGTGCTCGACGATCCCGAGATGGACATGTGGCAGCAGTACGCGGCCCGCGCCTGGCCGACCCTGTCGGTGATCGACCCCGAGGGTTACGTGGTGGCCACGATGGCCGGCGAGGGCCACGCCGAGGGGCTGGCCCGCCTCATCGACGAGCTGATCGCCACCCACGAGGCCAAGGGCACCCTGCACCGGGGCGACGGCCCCTACGTTCCGCCGCCCGCGCCGGAGACCACGCTGCGGTTCCCGGGCAAGGCGGTGGTGCTGCCGGACGGCAACCTGCTGGTCTCCGACTCGGCGCGGCACTCGCTGGTCGAGGTGGCGCCGGACGGCGAGTCGCTGGTGCGCCGGATCGGCTCGGGCGAGCGGGGCCGTGCCGACGGGCCGGCCACGGCGGCGACCTTCTCCGAGCCGCAGGGCCTCTGCCTGCTGCCCACGCACGTCGCCGAGGTGGCCGGCTACGACCTGGTCGTCGCCGACACCGTCAACCACCTGCTGCGCGGCGTACGCCTGGAGTCCGGCGAGGTGGTGACCGTGGCCGGCAGCGGTCGGCAGTGGCGCGCCTCGGTCGACGACCACGCGCACGACGCGCTGGCCGTGGACCTGTCGTCGCCGTGGGACCTGGCCTGGTACGACGACAAGCTGATCATCGCGATGGCGGGTATCCACCAGCTGTGGTGGTTCGACCCGATCAAGCGGACCGCCGGCATGTACGCCGGCACGACGGTCGAGGCGCTGCGCGACGGCCCGCTGGCCGAGGCGTGGATGGCGCAGCCGTCGGGGCTGTCCGTCTCCGCTGACGGCGTTCGGCTCTGGATCGCCGACAGCGAGACCAGCGCCGTGCGGTACGTGGAGAACGGGGTGCTGGGCACCGCCGTCGGGCAGGGCCTGTTCGACTTCGGTCACGTGGACGGGCCGGCGGAGTCGGCGCTGCTCCAGCATCCGTTGGGGGTGTGCGCGCTGCCGGACGGTTCGGTGCTGATCGCGGACACGTACAACGGTGCGGTGCGTCGCTTCGACCCGGCCACCGGCCAGGTGTCCACGGTCGCCGACGGGCTGGCCGAGCCGAGCGACCTGGTGCTCACCGGTGACGGTGAGGTGCTGGTGGTGGAGTCCGCCGCGCACCGGTTGACCCGACTGGCTCCGGGTGCCCTGTCGGCGGCGGGCGCCAGCACGGTGGACGGCCCCCGGCACCGCACCGAGCGCAAGCCGACCGATGTGGCGGCCGGCGAGGTGACCCTGGACATCGTCTTTACGCCCGCGCCGGGGCAGAAGCTGGACGAGTCGTTCGGGCCGTCGACCCGGCTGGTGGTGTCGGCGTCCCCGCCGGAGCTGCTGGTGGAGGGTGCCGGCACGGGCACCGAGCTGTCCCGCCGGCTGGTGCTCAACGGCGACGTCACGGGCGGTGTGCTTCAGGTGACCGCGCAGGCGGCGACCTGCGACGCGGACGTCGAACACGCGGCCTGCCACCTGACCCGCCAGGACTGGGGCGTACCGGTCCGGGTGGTCGACGCCGGCGCGGCGCGGCTTCCGCTGGTGCTGCGGGGTCTCGACGCGTAGCGCTCAGGCGAACGGGGCGAGGGTGACGCCGGCGTCGATCAGGCTGGCGCGCACGAGTTCCGTGGCGGAGACCGCCCCGGGTGTGTCGCCGTGTACGCAGATCGACTGCACCGGGCAGGGGATGACGGTCCCGTCCGTCGCCACGACGACCCGTTCGGTGGCCATCCGCACGGCGCGGGTGGCCACCTCCTCCGGGTCGGTGATCAGTGCGCCTGGCTGGTTACGGGGCACCAGCGACCCGTTGGGCAGGTAGCCACGGTCGGCGAAGGCCTCGGCGACCACGGGCAGGCCGGCGCCGACGGCGAGCTGGGCGAGGGTCGAACCGGGCATGCAGAGCACCGGCATCTCGGGGTCGTGGCCGCAGACGGCGGCGACGACGGCGGCCGCCTGGGACTCGTCGGTGGCCGCCGCGTGGTAGAGCGCCCCGTGCGGCTTGAGGTAGCGGACGCGGGTGCGGAACAGCTGGCAGAACGCGTCGAGGGCCCCCAACTGGTAGGTCACCTCGTCGCGTAGCTCGCTGAAGTCGTACGCGATGCGCCGCCGGCCGAAGCCGGCCAGGTCCCGGTAGCCGACCTGCGCGCCCACCGCGACCCCGCGTTGCGCCGCGCCCTCGCAGACCCGCCGCATGGTGGACGGGTCGCCGCCGTGGAAGCCGCAGGCGACGTTCGCGGAGGTGACCAGGTCCAGCAGTGCCTCGTCGTCGCCGAGTCGCCAGATGCCGAATCCCTCGCCCAGGTCAGCGTTGAGGTCCATGGAATCTGACGGTAGTACCTGGCCGGGCCTGCGCGAGCGGGGTCACGTCGGTGACCACCCCGACGACGGGGTATCCGCCGGTGGTCGGGTGGTCGGCCAGGAAGATCAGGGGTTGTCCGTCCGCCGGCACCTGCACCGCGCCGAGCACGATGGCCTCGCTGGGCAGTTCGCCGGCGACCGCGCGGGGCAGCGGCGCGCCGGCGAGTCGCGCGCCGACCCGGTTACTCACCGGGCTCACGGTGTACGGGGTGCCGAGCAGCCGCTCGAGCGCGGTCGGGGTGAACCAGTCGTGCCGGGGGCCGAGGCGCACGCTCAGGTGCAGCTCCGGCGGCGGCGCGGTGCCGACGGTCAGGTCCACCGACGCGGGCTCGCCGGGCGGCCGGCCGAGCGGCAGCCGGTCGCCGTCGCGCAGCGGGGGCGGCCCGAGCCCGGAGAGAGTGTCGGTGGAGCGGCTGCCGAGCACCGTTGGCACGTCGATCCCGCCCGCCACGGCCAGCCAGCTCCGTACGCCCCGGCGGGCCGGTCCGATCCGCAGCACGGCGCCGGCCGGCACGCTGAGTGGGCGGCCGGTGTCGCCGGGCCGGTCGCCGACATGGACCGTCACCTCGGCGCCGGTGAGGGCGAGCGTGGTGGCCCGGGTCAGCCGCAGCGCGCAGCCGGTCAGAGTGATCTCCAGTCCGGCGGCCTGCTCGGGGTTGCCGACGAGCCGGTTGGCGAGCCGCAGGGCGGTCGGGTCGAGCGCGCCGGACCGGGGTACGCCGAGGTGCGCCCAGCCGGGCCGGCCCAGGTCCTGCACGGTGGTGAGCGCGCCGGCGCGGAGCACCTCGACCGCGCCGGTCACCTGATCTCCATCCGCACCTCGGTGCCCGGCCCGAGCAGGGCGGGCGGCGCCCGGTGCACGTCGAAGAGGACCAGGTCGGTCCGGCCGACCAGCAGCCAGCCGCCGGGTGACGGACCCGGGTAGATGCCGGCGTACGGGCCGGCCAGGGCGACCGATCCGGCCGGTACGCGGGCGCGGGGTGTGGCCAGTCGGGGCAGCGCCAGCTCGGCGGGCAGCCCGGTCAGATAGGGGAACCCGGGGGCGAAGCCGCAGAAGGCGACCCGGAACCGGGTGCCGGTCAGCCGGCGCAGTACCGCCGGCACGTCTACTCCCCAGTGGTCGGCCACGGCCGGCAGGTCCGGCCCGTCGAAGTCGACCGGAACGACGACCTCCGTACGGGCCGCAAGGGTGGCCTCGGCGGCGCGGGCCGCGTGGATGACCGTTGGTGCCCAGCGGGACATCTGCTTCGCCGTGGCGGCCGGGTCCGTCAGACCGTCGAGCAGGACGGTGCTGGCCGCCGGCACGATCTCGACGACGGCCAGGTCACCCTGGTCGCGGCGGCGCCACAGCTCGGCCCGCCACGCTTCGACCAGCTCGGCCTCGGGCAGGTCGGCCTCGGGCGCGTCGGCGGGGGCGGTGCAGTCGAGCAGGAGGGCGTGCGCCCCGACGGGTCGGATCCGCATCGGCTCATCTTCGCCGATGGCCCGCCGGTACGGTGTTCACGGCGACGGTGCCAAGCGTCACCGAGGCAACTACTTGCAGGTAACCTACGGTGCCGTAACCTGATGGCGTGACCACCTCCGCCCCGCTTCGCCTGAAGCCGGTCGACATCGGTAAGCCCCGGATGCGCGGCTGGCTGCACACGTACGCCTTCTTCGTCGCCTTGGTCTCCGGCATCGTGCTCTGCTCGATCGCCGCCACCAGGCCGGGATGGGCACCGCTGGTCAGTTGCGTCGTCTACAGCCTGACGGTGTGTGGACTCTTCGGCACCAGCGCCCTGTACCACCGTCGCGTGTGGTCGGAGCGTGGCTACCAGGTGATGCGCCGGATGGACCACTCGATGATCTTCGTGTTCATCGCCGGCACGTACACCCCGCTCTGCGCCATGCTGCTCACGACCCGGCAGGCCACCATCATGCTGGCCCTGGTCTGGGGTGGGGCGCTGGCCGGCGTGGCGCTCAAGGTGGTCTGGCCGCACGCGCCGCGCTGGGTCTCCGCGCCGCTCTACCTGGCGCTCGGCTGGGTGGCGGTGGCCATGCTGCCGGAGATCCTGCACGGCGGCGGCGTCACGGCGCTGGTCCTGCTGATCGTCGGCGGGGCGATCTACAGCGTCGGCGCGGTGTTCTACGCCCTGCGCCGACCCAACCCGTGGCCGACCGTCTTCGGCCACCACGAGTTCTTCCACGCGTGCACCCTGCTGGCCGCGCTCTGCCACCACATCGCGATCTACTTCGCGCTGTTCGCCTGAGCCGAGCTTCGTGCGGCCCGTAGCGGCTGCATGATCGGGCCAGCCGCCCGGCGGCGAGGTCGGGGGCGGGCCGCGGGAGGCGACACATGCGAGCCGGGGCCCCGCGACGCTGCGGGACCCCCGAGTGTGCGAGCGACGGTCAGACCGGGCGGCCCGGCCGACGCACCTCGCGGTACTCCCGCATGACCTGGTCGTCCTGGACCGGCACCACCCGGTCGGCCACGACGCGCTCCGCACGGACCGGCGCGGCGACCACGGTGCGGCGGCGGCTGTTCCAGAAGTACAGGGTGGTGATCAGGCCGGCGACCCCGGCCAGCATCAGCACCCAGCCGACCACGGCCAGGTCCAGCCAACCCAGGTCGGCCTCCACGGCGAATGCGAAGATCGCGCCCAACGCGATAAGGAAGATGCTGCCACCAATGCCCATGTCTCGCTCCTCGGCTCTAACCTGGCGTACGTCCCGCCGCGGCCGTCGGTAGGGGTGCGGCATCCATCGACTTACCCAGGCACGGAGATCACCAATCGGGCAAGCTGGGGGCATGACGGACGCCCATCCCGAGACACGGACACTTGTGCTGCTCCGGCACGCGAAGGCCGAGCAGGGCAGCGACGCTGCGGACGACGCCAACCGCTCGCTGAGCGCGCGGGGGGACGCCGACGCGGCAGCGGCCGGCGCGTGGCTGGCCCACCACGGGCTGCTGCCCGACGTGGTGATCTGCTCGACCGCCAGACGCACCCGGCAGACCTGGCACGGGGTGGCGATGGGGATGACCGGTTCGCCGCCGGAGGGCGGGCCGACCGGTCCGAACCCGACGGTCCGCTACGAACCGGGTGCGTACGACGCCCACCCCGAGGAGTTGCTGGCGCTGGTCCGCACCGTCGACCCGGCGGCCCGTACGGCGCTGCTGATCGCCCACAATCCGGGCATCTCCCTGCTGTCGGCGTATCTCGACCCGGAGGGTACGGACGAGGAGGGTCTGCGGACCGCGGAGGTGGCGGTGCACACCGGCACTGTCGGCTGGGCGGAGTTCGGCCCCGGAGCGTCGCTCACCGCGCGGCACACCGCACGCGGCTGAGCCACCCGTCGACGATCGGCGGGTGGCTCAACGGTGGGCCGCTCAGGAGGGTGGCGCGGTGGGCGGCGGCGGGTCGGGCGGCGGCGGCATCATCGCCGTCGGATGGGAGAGCCGGTTCTCCTCGACGATGAGGGTCCGGGCCCGCTTGCGCCGGTCCTGCCAGAACCAGACGGTGGTCAGCAGGACGGCCAGCCCGGCCAGAATGAACACCCAGCCGACCGCCCGCACGTCAATCCACCAGACGTTGGCTCTCAGCGCGAAGGTCAGGATCGCGCCGATCGCGATGAGAAAGATTCCGCTACCTACACCCATGTGCGCTGCACTCCCCCGTGCGGTGGCTCTGGGCGTTCCCTTTCGTGGTCACGCGACGGTTACCCGCCACGGGGCCGGCATACCCGACCGGGCACGGCCAATGCCGGGACGACCAGCCGTCGGTCTGCTATCCCGACATTCGGCGTTGCGGGGCGACCTCGCCGCACCGGTCAAGGTGACGACCCGCAACCGAACGAGTCGGCGGCCACCCTGCCCTCTCTTGTTGTACGAGGGCTCCCGGGCCGGACAAACGCCGCGGCGCGCACCGCCGCGGCTCGTCGCCGGGCCGGGCCGGGCCGGGCAGGATCGCTGCCGGGGCGACGGACCGACCCGCCGGCGCGGACCCGGGTCGCGGATACGGCGACGGCCGGCGGGGCGGATGCCCTCGCCGGCCGTGGCTGCCGGGTGGTGCGACCCGGGACCGTCAGGCGTGCCGTGGCACGGTCAGAAGGCCTCCTCCGGGAGGTCCATGATGTCGAGGTCGGCACCCTCGATGATCCGCCGGTCGGCGCCGATGCGCGGCAGCACCTCGCGGGCGAAGAAACGCGCGGCGGCCACCTTGCCGGTGTAGAACGCCTTGTCGCTGGCGGAGACGTCGCCCGCGAGGGCCTTCAGCGCCACGTCGGCCTGCTTCTGGAGCAGCCAGCCGACCACCAGGTCACCGATGGCCAGCAGGAAACGTCGGCTGCTCAGCCCGACCTTGTAGAGCGCGCGGGTGTCGCCGCCCTGCGCCTCGCCCAGCCACCCGGTCAGCACGCCGAGGATGGTCTGGATCTCGGCGAGCGCCTTGCCGAGCGCCTGCCGCTCCTCCTTGAGCTGGCCGTTGCCCGCCTCGGAGGAGATGAACTCCTGGATCTCGCCGGCGACCACCATCAGCGCCTTGCCGTTGTCCCGGACGATCTTGCGGAAGATCAGGTCCAGGCTCTGGATGGCCGTGGTGCCCTCGTACAGAGTGTCGATCTTGGCGTCCCGGACGTACTGCTCCAGGGGGTAGTCCTGGAGGAAGCCGGAACCACCGAAGGTCTGCAGGGCCTCGTGCCCGAGCAGCTCGTACGCCCGCTCCGAACCGACGCCCTTGACCAGCGGCAGCAGCAGGTCGTTGACCCGCTTCGCCAGCGTGGTGGCCTTCTCGTCGCCGGCCGCCTCGGCGATGGCGACCTTGTCCTGCCAGGTGGCGGTGTAGAGGACCAGGGCGCGCAGACCCTCGGCGTACGACTTCTGCAGCAGCAGCGAGCGGCGCACGTCCGGGTGGTGGGTGATGGTGACCCGCGGGGCGGTCTTGTCCGCCTGCTGGATGAGGTCGGCGCCCTGCACCCGGTTCTTCGCGTACTCCAGGGCGTTGAGGTAGCCGGTGGAGAGGGTGGCGATGGCCTTCGTGCCGACCATCATCCGGGCGTACTCGATGATCATGAACATCTGCCGGATGCCGTCGTGCTTGTCGCCCAGCAGCCAGCCCTTGGCCGGTACGCCGTGCTCGCCGAAGGTCACCTCGCAGGTGTTGGAGACCTTCAGGCCCATCTTGTGCTCGACGTTCGTGGCGTAGACGCCGTTGCGCTCACCCAACTCGCCGGTGGTCTCGTCGAAGTGGAACTTCGGCACCACGAACAGCGACAGCCCCTTGGTACCCGGACCGCCGACACCCTCCACGCCCACCGGGCGGGCCAGCACGTAGTGCACGATGTTGTCGCTCAGGTCGTGCTCACCCGAGGTGATGAAGCGCTTGACGCCCTCGATGTGCCAGGTGCCGTCCGGCTGCTGGACCGCCCGGGTGCGGCCGGCGCCGACGTCCGAGCCGGCGTCCGGCTCGGTGAGCACCATGGTGGAGCCCCACTGCTTGTCGATGAAGAGCTTCGCCCACGCCTTCTGCCGTTCGGTGCCCTCGACGTGCAGCACGTGCGCGAAGGACGGGCCGGAGGCGTACATCCAGACCGGGGCGTTCGAGCCGAGCACCAGCTCGGCGAGCGCCCACCAGAGGGCGCGCGGCGCGTTGGTGCCACCCAGCTCGGGCGGCAGATCCAGGCGCCAGAACTCGGAGTCCATGAATGCCTGGTAGGACTTCTTGAACGACTCCGGCAGCGGCGCGGTGTGCGTGGCCGGGTCGAAGACCGGTGGGTTGCGGTCGCTGTCCGTGTAGCTGGCGGCCAGGTCCTCGCGGGCGAGGCGGTCGACCTCGGCGAGGAAGCTCCGGGCGGTGTCGGTGTCGAGATCCGAGTACGGCTCCTGGCCGAACGCCCGGTCCGCCCCGAAGACCTCGAACAGGTTGAATTCGAGATCCCGGAGGTTGCTCTTGTAGTGGGTCATGCTCACTGGCCCCGCTTCCGGACAGGTGTTACCGATCAGTAACCCCGACTGTATTACTCGCGGGTAGGCAGCGACAAGCGGATCACCCAAGTGACGGCGATTACACACACGCTTGTAACAGACGCCGGTCAGCTCTCGGCCGCGCCGACCTCCCAGCTCGGTACGGCCGCGGCGGCCCCGGTACGGGCGCCCACGTACTCCATGAGGACCAGCGCGATGTCGTCGTCGAGGCGACCGTGCACCCACTCCACCAGGGCGGTCTCCAGCGAAGCCAACCCGTCGGCGACCGTGCCGTGCCCGAGCAGCCGCCAGGCCCGGTCGGCAGTGGGGAAGAACTCGCCGTCCCGCCGGGCCTCACCGAGGCCGTCGGTGAACAACAGCAGCCGGTCACCGGGCTCCAGGCGCTCCACCCGGGGGCGGACCACCGGCATGAACCCGAGCGGGGGCGCCGGCGCCGGCGGCTCCAGCGGAATCACCGCACCTCGACGGAGGAGCAGCGGTGGCGGGTGCCCGCAGTTGACGATGGTGAGCGTGCCGCCACGCTCCTCGACCAGCGCCGCCGTCACGAAGTCCTCGTCGCCGACGTTGCGGGCCACCGCACGATCCAGGTCGGCGACGACCGCGCGCAGGTCCGCCCGCTCGTAGGCCACGTGCCGGTACGAGCCGAGGACGATGCTGGCCAGCCGGACCGCGTCCAGGCCCTTGCCGCGTACGTCACCGATGATCATGCGCACCCCGTAGGGCGTGTCGATCGCCTCGTACAGGTCGCCGCCGATCTCGGCGGTCGCCGTGGAGGAGATGTAGCGCCCGGCGACCGAGAGTGTGCCGACCTGCGGGCCGAGCGGACGCAGGACCGCCTGCTGGGCCACCGAGGCGAGCTTCGACAGCTCGGCGATGTGCTGGGCCTGCCGCTGCCGTACCGCCGCCACCGCCACGGCCAGACCGGTGGCCAACGCGACCCCGACAACGTTGACCGAGGTGACCAGCGCCATCTTCGGCTCGATGACGGCGAAGCCGGCCCCGATCACCGTCGCCGCGACGCCCACCCCCAGCACCACCTGCCAGGACGCCAGGGCGGCGGCCAGGACCGGTGCGGCCGCCAGCAGGGCGATGTAGTGCGCGGGACGGCCGTCCGCCGCCTCGACGGCCGAGACGATCAGGAGCAGCGCAACGGCCGCGCCGAGGCCGGCGCGGGATCCGGGGCTCAGCGGGCGGCGGCCCGACTGGAGGAGTCGCGTGGGTACGAGGGACAGCATGCCTGATCCGCGTGAGCAGGTGAATGAACCTGGCCCGTCGTCCGAGAAGGTTCTGACCGGCCGGCTCGGGTGTCCGGCCGGATCGGCGGGAACCGGACCGCTCAGCCGAGCACCTCGTAGCGCACAGTGAGCGCGCCGACGTCCACCGACGCGATGGTGGCGAACGCGGCCCGGGAGAGGTCCAGGCAGCGGCCGTCGATGAACGGACCACGGTCGTTGATCCGCACCACGACCGACTTGCCGTTGGCCGGGTTGGTCACCCGGACCTTGGTGTTGAAGGGCAGCGTCTTGTGCGCGGCGGTCAGCGCGTCCGGGTTGAACGACTCGCCGTTGGCGGTGAGCTGCCCGTCGGAGTAGAACGAGGCACCGCACGAGCCGCTGTCGAGCACCTTCGCCGCCGCGGTGGTCTTCTTCGCGGTCGGGCTCGGCTTCGGCGACGCGGTGCGGGCCTTGGCCCGGGAGGCGGCCTGCGCCGACCGGCTGGCCGACGGGCTGGCCGTCACGCTCGGCGAGGCGCTGGCGCTGGGGGATGCGGCCGGCGAGCTGGGGGTCAGGCTGCTGGGGGCGGTGGTCGGGGTGAAGTCGAGAGCCGCCTGCTCCGACTGTCCGGAGCCGGAGGTCAGCTGGACGGCACCGAACGTGCCTCCGACGGCGAGGGCGACGCCGACGGCCGCGGTGGCCACGATGCCCGCCGGGGAGGAGAAGATACGGGTACGGGAGTGCTTACCAACCACCAGCCCGGTCCTTTCGTCGACTGAACAAACCGGGTCGGACCGTAACGAGAGAAGCACTTCCGAAGTCAACGTGATCATTGTGGTATGCCCGGATTTGCACTGGTACGTGTAGCCGATCATACGAGCCGGCATGGGTCAACCGGCCCGGGTGCGGACGCCCCGAGCGCGCGTGCCGCAGGATGGACGGATGCCCGCTGACCTGACCGGACGCCTGGCCGCCCTGTTCCGGTGGATCGACCCCGGGCCGGGCACCAGCCACCTGGTCAGCGACATCTCCGGCTGGTGGCGTGACCCCGCCGTGCTGGCGGAACTGGGACCGGCTCTGGTGGCGCCGTACCGGGCCGCCCGGCCGACCGTGGTGCTCGCGCCGGCGGTCACCGGCCTGCTGCTCGGCCCGTTGGCGGCCACCGCCCTCGGCGTCGGCTTCGTGGCCGCGTACAAGCCCGGCGACGGGCGACTGCCCGCCGGTCCGCTCACCTGGGCACAGAGCCCCCCGGACTACCGGGGCCGGCGGGTCGACCTGGCCGTCCGGGACCGGCACCTCGGCCCCGACGACCGGGTCCTGGTGGTGGACGACTGGGTCCGCACGGGGGCGCAGATCCACGCCCTGCACGACATCTGCGCGGCGCGCGGCGCCCAGGTGCTCGGTGCCGCCGTGGTGGCCCTCGACTGCCCGCCCGAGGTCGCGGCCGCGTTCCGGATCACCGGCCTGATCAGCGGGGCGGATCTGCCGGGTTGACCTGAACCTTGGTTCACCTTCGACGATCGAGGTATGAGTGACGGAATCCTCGACGAAGCGTACGAACGGCTGCACCGCACCGGCCCCGAATACGATGGCTGGCTCTCCAACCACGGACCCATGGCCGTCGAGGCGCTGGCCCGACACGGACACCAGCAGCGGGTGCACCGCTGGCTCGACGACTACCTCGGTCGGCTCGACGAACTACCCCGGGGCCTCCGCCCCATCGACGACTGGCGGACCGCGCTGGGCGACGAGAAACGGGCCGGCGACTGGCTGGCGTACTTCGACCGGCAACTGCGCGAACACCCGTGGCGGGACGTGCTCGGCACCTGGTGGCCCCGCCTGCTGCCCGGCATCGCCGCCGGCGCCACCCACGGCGTGATCCGGGTCGGGCACGCCGTACGCGCGCTCGAAGCGGACGACACCAACCCGCACCGGATCACCGAACTCGCCCAGGCCCTCGGCTACTGGGCGGCCCGCTGGCAGCCCGTCCCCGGCGCCGACCGACTCCTCGGCGGACCCTCCGTCGACCCGGGAGAGTTGGACGTCGACGCCGCGCTGGCCGGGGTGCCCCGCATCGACGACCAGACCGGGGGCGTCCGCGATCGGCTGGGCCAGCTGGCTGGCGTACCCCGCTGGGAGCCGGCGCTGACGGCGCTGCGCCCCGCGCGGACCCCGGCCGAGGCGCAGCAGGGGCTCACCACGCTGGTGCACCGGGCCGGCCTGAACTATCTGCGCTACGGGCACGCGTCGCCGGTCATGCTCGTACACGCGGTCACCGCGCCGACCGCGGTGCTGCGTACCCTGCCGGCACTGGACCGGGCGCTGTGGGCGCCGAGCCTCGCCGCGGCCTGGGCCGCGACGGCGGCCATGACCTCGGTGTACGCCTCGACCGCCGGGATCGCGCCACCGACCGTGACCACCGCGACCCCGGCGGAGGCCTTCGCCCGCGCGGCCCGCCACGGCGACGAACACGTGGTCAAGCTGGCCGACGCCGTCCTCGACGCGCACGCGGCCAGCGGTGACGAGCGGCTGCTCGCCGCCGCCGGTTACGCCGGACAGCTCATCTGAGCAGGGCCGGGCGAATTGCGGCGGCGGGGTGGGCCGCGCTGGCCTAGCCTCGGCAGGATGTGGCCTCGGATCGGTGAACTGCGCACCCTCGCCCTCGGCACCCCCGGCGAGCTGCGGGCGACCCTGAACACCCTCGTGCTGGCCGGCGTGAAGACCGCCACCGCCGGCCGGCTCGCCGAGTACGCCGAAGAGGGCGAGGAGCTGGAGCGGGTCGGTGAACGGCTGGCCCTGGTCGACGACGACGACGCGCTGGCCGGCGTCGTCGAGATCACCGGCGTCGAGGTGGTCCGCTTCGCCGAGGTGCCCTGGGACTTCGCCCGCGCCGAAGGTGAGGGCGACCGTTCGATCGAGGAGTGGCGGGCCGGGCACGCGGCCTACTGGGCGCGGCTCGGCACCCCCGTCGACGGCGACACACCCATCGTCTGCCTGCGGCTGCGGCTGGTCTCCGGCGGCGAGGGCGGCGTGGCCAGCGGAGACCTCGGCACCTGAGGGTGCGGCCTCAGCCCCGCAGCTCGGGCAGCAACCGCGTGGCCACGTCCACCAGGACGGCCTCGTCACCGGCGTACCAGCTGCTGGCGCGCGGCCAGTGCGTCACCACGTCGGTGAAGCCCAGGTCGGCGGCCCGGCCGACCTGGTCGGCGAAGAACTGCGCGCTGCTCAGCGAGAACACCGGCGCCGCGTCCAGCGACAGATAACGGTCCAGAGTGGCCGGGTCGCGGCCCGCCTCGTCCAACGTGCGGTCCATCCGCGCGGACAGCGCCGACACGCTGGCCCACCAGTTGTCCAGATCATCGTCGTCGCCGGTGCCGGTGGTCACCCACCCCTGACCGAACCGGGCCACCAGGCGCATCGACCGCGGCCCGTTGGCGGCCACCACGAACGGCACCCGGGGCTGCTGCACGCAGCCGGGATTGTTCCGCGCGTCCACCGCGGCGAACCACTCGCCCCGCCAGGTGGTGCCGTCCTCCCGCAGGATCAGATCCAGCAACTCGGTGAACTCGGCGAACCGGTCGACCCGCTGGCGCGGCGGCAACGTCTCGCCGCCCAGCACCGCCGAATCGAAACCGATACCGCCCGCACCCAGGCCGAGCAGCAACCGGCCGCCCGACACGTCGTCCACCGTGGTGATCTGGCGGGCGAACGCGGCCGGGTGCCGGAAGTTCGGCGACGCGACCAGGGTGCCCAACCGGATCCGTTCGGTCACCGTCGCGGCGGCGGTCAACGTGCCCATCGAGTCGAACCACGGGCCATCGACCAGGTCCCGCCAGCCCAGGTGGTCGTACGTCCAGGCGTGGTCGAAGCCCCACTCGTCGGCCTGCCGCCAACGACGCCTCGACTCCGCCCAACGCTGATCCGGCAGGATCACGATGCCAATCCGCATGATCGCCAGCCTAGCCGCGTCGAGACACCTGCCCCAGCATCGCGATGATGCGGAGGACCGGGCCGGTCGTGCGGCCGGCGAACCTGTCAGAGACTGTGAGCATCTGAGTGTCGAGTTCGGATGGTCACTTGCAGGACTCGGCCTTGTTGGTCGCCGCGGTGGTCCGCCGGCAACGTGCACGGCCAGCGGCAGGCCACACCCTCGGCGCCGCCTGGCGAGCCCCACCCCGACCGGTTCACCCGCCGCCTCCGACCCCCGACCCTGCCCGACACCGTGTGGATCAACAAACCAGCAGCTCAGCCCACACAGATCTACAGAACACCTGATCACGAAAACGTCTCACCTGACTTGACAGGTTCCGACGCTCGCACCCCGATTGAACCAACACTGACGCAGCAACGTTTCTCTAGTTAGTGCGCCGGTCAGGGCGGAAGCAGCGCCGCCTGCTTGGAGCACGGAAGACACCCGAAGTGCACTAGCGCTGGGGCGGCAAGTGCCGACGTCCGGAATGTGCAGAAATTTTCAATATGGCCGAGCATTGTTGATGCTACCGAAGGGATATCGAATGCCTCCCTCAGATTCCATCATAACTGCCGCAAAAACCCTATCAGGGTCTAGCATGGTCGCAAGTGGCGCTGCCCTTATCCAAGAGGGGGCTAGAACCGGAAGTACCCTATTTATTTCGGCTGGGATCGCATCCACGATGACTGGTGGCTTGATTCTCGCCGATACCGTACGGGATGCGGGGGCCGCTCCCGCAATTCAGCCTCAGCCTGCTGCTGGGGCTGCCAATCGTGCTCCAGTGCGGCGCTAGACCGCGCCGACTGGCACCAGGGCTATTGCTTAGTCGCTTGAGTGCCGGCTGACCTGCGGGAACTCGCGGTCAACCGTCCGGTGCAGGTGGTCGGCTCGGCTGGGCACCGAAGCTGAAGTGGTGCGACCGAAGGCCCGTAGCTCCGTAGGCCGATAAACCGGGACCGCCACGACGGGGGCTGCGCTGGAGCTGGCCTGCGAAAACGGACTACGCAATAGCCCTGGGTGCGCACCAACCAGTCCAGATAGGGGGTCGGAGAGGATTCTGTACCGATCCTCCCCGACGCCCTATCCCAACCATGGCCCGCTGCACCGCCGCCCTGCCTGCGCTGCGCACATACATAGCCAAGATCCATCGCTATCCGTTGTTTATTATTCGCCTTCGCATCGCGATAAGTGCTCGCGCCCTGGACTCAATGACAGCGAATCTCGTTCGGCGCTCTTCCTCGTCTACATGAGCGTTTTTCGCCGTGCTTCGCAGCGGCCGTTTCTGACAAACAGGCCGATTTCCGGAATGAAGTATCCTGCCGCAAGAACGTTGGTAGCTATGAATAGTCCCGCGTCTTCCGAGGAGAGTAGCGCCATCCAGCCACCCAATCCGACGATTAATTCACGTCGAATACACATGGTTCCCGGAACGACTGGCGGCAGGCGTTCGTAGAGCATCGGGGAACCGGCTTGATTCTCGGTCCGCCGAAATCGCGGGCCGGTGTTCGGACCATCGCGCTACCGAAGGCCGCTCTACCCGCGCTGAAACAGCATATGGGCAGCCACGTCGACGAAGCGTCCGAGGCGTTCGTGTTCACCGGTGATAGCGGCCGGAACATCTGGCGTGGCAACTTCAACAAGCTGGTCAAGTGGCCCGAGGCGGTCAAGGCGATCGGCGCGTCCGGGCTGCACTTTCACGACTTGCGGCACACCGGGAACACCCTTGCCTCCCGGGCACCTGGCGCGAGCCTGCGCGACATCATGGCGCGGATGGGGCACGACAGCCCGCGTGCCGCGCTGATCTACCAGCACGCCAACCGGGAGGCCGACCAGGGCATCGCCGACGCCGATCGACAAGGCGGTCAAGGCTGCCCGGCGCAAGCCGAGCAAGCGCAAGGTCAAGCGGGTTGCCGAGGGCGACGGACCGGCCGCCGAGGCGGGCTAATGGCCCACTAATGGCCCATCCCTGTTTCAGCATGACCTAGAACCACGGAAGCCCTGGCGGGACATGTGTCCTGACCAGGGCTTCCGTACGTGGAGCGGGTGACGGGAATCGAACCCGCACTGTCAGCTTGGGAAGCTGATGTTCTGCCATTGAACTACACCCGCAGGCGGGACCACTGTACCCGAGTCACCCAGCCGGTGCACCCAGGCACCCCCACGGCACGCATGCAGGGAGAAGTTTCCAGACGGCAACATATGGTCGTTCTCGAATGCGTCGATGGGTTGTAACGTCTGCCACACGTTCCCAGCCACGGCGTGACACACCCCCTGCCGCGCCGCCAGAAAGAGGTGGGCCCATGGGACTCCGTCCCAACCTGCTGACCCGGCGTGCCGCCGGTGTCGCGTCGACGACCCTCGCGTTGCTGCTCAGCACCGCTGCCGTGGGCGTCGTTCCGGCTGCCTCGGCCGTCTCCGCAGCGCCCGGTGGCGCCTGCGCGGAGCCAGCCGACAGTCACACCAACGCCCGGGTCAAGCCGGGCGCCGCGGCCCGGCACGACCCGAACGAGCTGACCGCGAAGCAGGTCCGTGAGCGGGACGCCGACCTCGCGGCGGCGCTGCGCGAGCGCGCCAACTTCCGCACCGGCGCCGGCGCGACGGCCCTGGCCACGGTCACCATCCCGGTGGTGGTGCACGTGATCCAGGAGAACAGCACCCGGGCCGGCGGCAACATCCCTGACTCGATGAGCGGTCGATGAAGTCCGCACTGCGGGTCGGCGGCAAGAACACGCTCAATATCTACCTGGGTGAACTGAGCGACGACCTGCTGGGTTGGGCGACCTTCCCGCAGCGGAAGCTCGCCAGCACCGACGGCGTGGTCGCGCTTAACGAGTCGCTGCCGGGCGGCACCGCCACCAACTACAACCAGGGCGACACCGGCACCCACGAGGTCGGCCACTGGCTGAACCTCTACCACACCTTCCAGGGTGGCTGCGGCGGCTCGGGTGACAGCGTCAGCGACACCCCGGCGGAGGCGTCGCCCGCGTACCAGTGCCCGACCGGGCGCGACACCTGCTCGGCGACCGGGCTGGACCCGATCACCAACTTCATGGACTACACCTACGACTCGTGCATGTACCAGTTCACGCCGGGCCAGGCCAGCCGCATGCTGACCGCCTGGAACGCGTACCGCGCGGCGTAGCTTTCCCGCGTACAAGCCGGTGCCGGCTCCGTCACGACGGAGCCGGCACCGGCTTTTCCCCAGGACCGGGCCGCGGTCAGGCGGCCGTGCACTGAACGTCACGGCTGAGACGGGTCGGGCGCGTCTGCGGTACGGCGGCCGGCGCGACCGGCGCCGGCGGAGCCTGCGGGTCGAGCCACACCCGGACGGCCGGCCGCCCCGGCGGCACCCCCGGGACGCCGGCGATGTGCTGCTCGCGGCGGGTCAGCATCGCCACGTCGACGGTGAACTCGAACAACCGCCAGTCGGCGTGCGGCTCGGCTCGGGCACCCTGCGCCAGCCGGGCCAACTGGGCCGGATCGGTCACCGGACGGGCGCGACCCGCCACGTACGCCTCGTCGTCGCTCTCCTCCGGCGGGAACGAGTGCAACGCGTAGCGGCCGTCGCGTTCGAGGTCACGGCGCTTCGGAGAGTCGATGACGAAGCAGAACAGACCCTCGTCGGTGATGACCGGGGAGACCGGGTGGACCCGGGGCCCGCCGTCGGCGCGGACCGTGGCCAGGTAGCCGAAGCCCGGCCCGTACTGCTGCAGGAGAACGCGGATCCCGTCGGCGAGGCGGGGCTCGTCGGCGGCGAATTCGGACCAGGAAGCCATGCGGGCATTCTATCGAACAAATGTACGAGCAGCGACCTCGACGCGCTGGTCACCGGCACCGAATCCGGGCGCCGCGCGAGACGCCGCTATGGTGGTCCGATGCTGCTCTCCGACCGCGACCTGGTCTCCGAGATCAAGGCCGGCACGCTGGGCCTGGAGCCCTTCGAGCCCATGCTGGTCCAACCGTCCAGCATTGACGTACGACTCGACCGGCTGTTCCGGGTCTTCAACAACCACCTCTACACCCACATCGACCCGGCGATGCAGCAGGACGACCTGACCTCGGTGGTCGAGGTGCCCGACGGCGAACCGTTCGTCCTGCACCCGGGGGAGTTCGTGCTCGCCTCGACGCTCGAGGTCATCTCGCTGGGCGACCAGCTCGCCGGCCGGCTCGAGGGGAAGAGCTCACTGGGCCGACTCGGTCTGCTCACCCACTCCACCGCCGGCTTCATCGACCCGGGCTTCTCCGGGCACGTGACGCTGGAGCTGTCCAACGTGGCGAACCTGCCGATCACGCTCTGGCCGGGCATGAAGATCGGCCAGCTGTGCATCTTCCGGCTCTCCTCGCCGGCCGAGCACCCGTACGGCTCGGTGGTGTACGGCTCGCGCTACCAGGGGCAGCGGGGGCCGACGCCCAGCCGCGCCTGGCAGCACTGGCGTACCTGGCCGACCCGCTGACCCGCGACGCACGACCGGGCAGACGCCGAGGGCCCGCCGCGAACGGATCGCGGCGGGCCCTCGGGCGTCCGGGCTGGGTCAGCCTGGGCGGCCGTAGCTGTGGATCGGGCCGTCGCCGACCTTCTTCATCTTGACGGGCTGACCGGCCTGGGGGGCGTGCACCACCCAGCCATTGCCGACGTACATGCCGACGTGGTGGATGTCGCTGTAGTAGAAGACCAGGTCACCGGGGAGCAGGTCGCCCTTGCTGACGTTCTTGGTCACCCGGCTCTGCGCGGCGGCGTTGTGCGGCAGCGACACCCCGGCCTTGGCCCAGGCGGCCAGCATCAGCCCGGAGCAGTCGTACGAGTTCGGACCCTCGGCACCCCACACGTAGGGCTTACCGATCTGGGCGCAGGCGAACTTGACCGCCGTGCCCGCGGCACCTCCGGGATAGCTGGCCGGGCAGGGCGCGGGACGCAGCGGGCCGCCGCCACCGTTGCCGTACACCTTGAGGCGCAGCTTCTGCAGGCGGTCGATCTCCTCGTTGATCTGCTTCTTCTTCGCCGCCAACTGCGCCTCGGTACGGCCCAGTTGGGTCACCATCTCGTCCAGCGGCGCCTTCTGCGCGGCCAGTTCGTCACGCAGGTCGGCCACCTGGCGGACGTCCTGCTGCTGGTTGTGCGCGAACCGGTCGAGCATCTCGAGCTGCCCGACCACCTCGCTCGGCGACCGGCTGCCGAGCACCGCGTTGACGGTGGAGACGTTCTCGCCCTTGTACGCACGCACGGCCAGGGCGCTGACCTTGTCCATCGCGGCGTCGACCTGACGCTCCAGGGGAGCGATCCGGGCGGCCAGGGCGTCGGCCTGCTTGCGCTTGACGGCGAGGTCGGCCCGGGTGGCGTTGTGCCGTTCGATGATGGGTTCGAGTTTGTTCCAGTCGGCGTCGATCTGGCGCTCGATCTCGGCGACGGACGGGTCGGCGTGGGCCGCCGTGGCGCTGCCCGTCAGGACGACGGCGACGCCGACCAGTGCGGCGAGAGCGTTGGTGAAGCGGGACCAGCGTGGGCGCGGCACGATCGTTGTCGGGCCGGCTGCTGCCGGCCGCTCGGACGGCGGCCGCGGGGCATGGAGTGCCACCGGGGTTCCGTTCTCCTTCTTCCTGACCGCCTACCGGGTTAGCTGACGGGTTCGGGCGGGAAGTCGGCGCCCTACCGCAGTGGCTGCGGATTCACCCCGAGGAACCTGGGTCCCCGGTTCGTTCGGAAACGACTCGGCGGTGTCGGTCCGTCACCGCCCGGGGTGGGCGGACCTGCTATCGGGCCGACGAATGACCAGCGTAGAGACGCCCGTTACCGATCCGCAACCCGTGCGGCCGTGACACTCCGTACCGATCGGAGAGGGTCGCCGGCGATAGGCGAAGATTTCCTTCCGAACGCGTCGATACATGGAAAGGTATTGACGCGGACTCCCGGGCGGCGCGAAGGTGACCTCACCTTTGTCCGTGGAATCTAGGGGGTTCGATGCACCGTCCAACCCTGTCCGCCGGCCGGCGCGCCCTGCTCGCCGCCGCCGTGGTCGCCGCCGCGACCGGGGTACCGCTACCCGCCGGCGCGGCCGCCGCCGCACCCACCGTCGACCGTCAACAGCGGTACGCCGCCGCGGCAGCGGAGTACGGCGTACCGATCGACGTGCTGCTCGGCGTCTCCTACCTGGAGTCGCGCTGGGACAGCAACGCCGGCACACCGAGCACCAGCGGCGGCTACGGCCCGATGCACCTGACCGACGCCCGCCACGTGGCCGCCCTGCCCGGGCGCGGTCACCACGACGCCGGCACCGAGGACCCGCGCGGCGACGACTCCCGTCCGGCGCTGGCACCCGCGCCCCCGCAGGCCGCGGACCCCGCACCACCCGGCACCGCGTTGCAGACCGTGGACACCGCCGCCACCCTGACCGGCGCGGCGCCGGAGTCGCTGCGCACCGACCCCGACGTCAACATCCGGGGCGGGGCGGCGCTGCTGGCCGCGTACCAGAAGGAGCTAGGTGCCCCGGTGGGCGCCGGCACCGACCCGGCCACCTGGTACGGCGCGGTGGCCCGCTACGCCGGCGCGGACAGCGCCGACGCGGCGGCGGCCTTCGCCGACGAGGTCTTCACGACGATCGGCGCCGGCGAGTCCCGGGTGACCGACGACGGCCAACGGATCACCCTGCCGGCCCGCGCGGTACAGCCGGAGCGTTCCTGGCTGGACCGGCTGGGCCTGCGCCGGCTGGCCCGACCGGACGGGCTGGAATGCCCCCGCACCGTCTCCTGCGAATGGATCCCGGCGCCCTACGAGGCGTTCGGCGACGGGGACTACGGCAACCACGACCTCTCCGACCGGCCCGCCCGGCAGAAGATCGAGTACATCGTCATCCACGACACCGAGGCGAGCTGGGCGACCACCCTGAAACTCGTTCAGGACCCGACCTACGTGAGCTGGCACTACTCACTGCGCTCGGTGGACGGGCACATCGCCCAGCACGTGAAGACCAAGGACGTCGGCTGGCACGCCGGCAACTGGTACGTCAACGCCAAGTCGATCGGCCTGGAACACGAGGGCTTCGCCGCGCAGGGCACCTGGTACACCGAGGCGATGTACCGGACCTCGGCGAAACTCGTCCGGCACCTCGCGCTGCGGCTCGGCATCCCGCTGGACCGCCAGCACATCATCGGCCACGACAACGTGCCCGGCACCATCGCGTCGACCGTTCGCGGGATGCACTGGGACCCGGGGCCCTACTGGGACTGGTCGCACTACTTCGACCTGCTGCACGCGCCGCGACTGGACACCGGCACCCCGGCCACCGGGCTGGTCCGGATCGACCCGGACCCCGCCACCAACCAACCGGTGTTCACGGGATGCGTCACCCCCGGCGTGCCGTGCGCGCCGCGCGGCTCCTCGTCGGTGGTGCTGCACACCGCGCCGTCCGCCGACGCGCCCCTGGTCAACGACATCGCACTACGCCCGGACGGCACCCCGAACACCATGGAGGTGTCGGATCACGGCGCCCGGGCCTCCGCCGGCCAGACGTACGCGTTGGCCGGCCGGCAGGGGGACTGGACGGCCATCTGGTACCTCGGACAACGCGCCTGGTTCCACAACCCGGCGTCCGCGCCGACGGCCAGGTGGACCGTGGGCGTGGTGGCCACCCCGAAGCCCGGACGGGCCACCATCCCCGTGTACGGGCGGGCGTACCCGGAGCAGGCGGCCTACCCGGCCGGCGTGCCCTACCAGACGATCTCCCCACTTCAGTACACCCTCGCCGCCGGGCAGCGGTACGCCGTCGGCGCGGTACTGGCCGGCGAGTACTACCGGGCCAGCACGTTCGACGGGTCCTCGCCCGGCGACTGGACGGTGATCCGCGGCGAGAACCGGTACGCGCAGATCCAGTTCGGCCACCGCATCATGTACGTCAACCTGGCCGACGTGCAGCTCCTGCCGTGCCCGGCGGGCGCACCCCGCTGAGAAACCGCGACGGCCCCCGGTCGGTGACCGGGGGCCGTCGTCGTGCCTGGGCGGATCAGCCGGGTCTGCGGAAACCGGCGACCGGCATGGTGAGGCTAGCCACCGTCACCGGTCTTCCGGCGCGGGGCGCGTGCACCATCAGGTTGTTGCCCAGGTACAGGCCGACGTGGCGCAGGTCGCCGTAGAAGAAGACCAGGTCACCGGGGCGAGCGTCGGCCCGAGAGACGGCCTTACCCTCGTTCCACTGGGCGCCGGTGTAGTGGGTGAGGTAGATCCCGGCCGACTTGTAGGCGTACTGGGTCAGACCCGAGCAGTCGAATGCGTTCGGGCCGACGGCACCCCAGACGTACGGGTCGCCGACCTGCTGGCAGGCGGTCTTGATCGCCTTCTGGGCGGCGGTGCTGGCGACACCGTTGATGGTCGGGCAACCGGCGGTCTTGATCGTGGTCTTCGGCAGGGACGCCTCGAGCTTCTTGATCTCGGCGTCGATCTGCTTCTTCTTGGCGGCCAACTCGTTCTGCTGCTTGGTCTGGGTGGCGATCAGCGCGTCCAGCTTCTGCTTCTCGCCGTCGTACTTGGCTCGCACGGCGAGCACACCCGCGACCTCCTTGCGCTCCTGCGCGGCAAGCCGGTCCAGAACGGTGAGCTGCTCGGTGAGGGTGTCCGGCTTGGCGCTGACCAGCAGCGCGCCGATGTCCTGCGACGGACCCGACATGTAGTAGCGGGAGGCGAGGTCACCGACCCGGGTGAGGGCCAACTCGCTCTGCAGTGCCAGCGGCTCGATCTTCTTCTGCAGGTCCGCCGATTTCTTGCGGTTGACCTGCAGCTGCGATCGCACCTTGTTGTACTGCTCGACGGCGGGCTCCAACTGCTCCCACTGCTTGTCGATCTGCGCCTCGATCTCGTCGACCGAGGGCTCGGCCTGCGCGGGCACGGCGAGCACACCGGCTCCGACGGCCGCCGCGGCGACCAGGACGAGCAGACGGTGTGCGACCCGGCGCAGACCGCCCGGCCGCGCGGACAGCCCTGGGGCGTGACGATGAGGGGGCATGGTTGCCACCGGCATCGACTCCTTTGCAACCGACCGCCGGGCGCCTCGCGTGCGGGAAGGGCCGAGGCAGACGACCCACAGCGGTCGGTGCCCCACATTAGGGAAGCGCCGCACCGGAATCAAGGCGAACCCGGTCACCATCACTGTCACGCAACCGCTTGCACACCGAGGGTATCAGTCGATCAACCAACGATTGCGGTCAATACGTCATCGAGTGTCACCACACCGAGTGGACGCCGCCCGTCGCTCACCAGCACCATGTGCCGCCGTTCGCGGCGCATCGCGAGCAGGAGGTCGGCGAGCGTACGCTCCGGCGGCACCACCGCCAGCGGCCGGTACACCTCGGCCGGCACCGGCGCACGACGACCCTGCCCGGCGTAGCCGAGCACATCCTTGACGTGCACGAAGCCGAGCACCCGGCGGGTCGACCGCTGCACCACCGGGAAGCGGGACCGACCGGTCCGGGTGGCCAGCACCTCCAGCGACGCCGGCGAGACATCCTCGGCCACCGTCACCACCGTCGACCACGGCTGCAACGCGTCCGCCGCCGTCCGCGCGTGCAGGGCCAGCGCGCCGGTGATCCGCGCGTGCTGCTCGGCGTCCAACAATCCCTCGGTACGTGCCTGGGAGACCAACCCGGCCAGCTCCTCGGCGGTGAACACCGACTTCACCGCCTCGGACGCCTCGATCCGCCACAGCGCGAGCACCCGGCGGGCCGCCCACTTCATGGCCAACAGCAGCGGCTTGGTCGCCACGCAGAACGCCAGCATCGCCGGGCCGAGCCACAGCGCGGAGACCTCCGGACCGGCCAGCGTGATGTTCTTCGGCACCATCTCGCCGACGACCGTGTGCAGGAAGACCACCACGCCCAGCGCCAGCACGAACGCCACCGGATGCACCGCCCGGTCCGGCAGGCCGGCCGCGTGGAACGGCGGCTCCAGCAGGTGCGCCAGCGCCGGTTCGGCGATCGCACCGAGGCCCAGCGAGCAGACCGTGATGCCGAGCTGGGCGCCGGCGATCATCAGGGGGATCTGGTTCATCGCCGACAGCGCCCACCGGGCCCGCTTCGAGCCGGCCGCGAGGGGTTCGATCACCGTCCGCCGGGACGCGATCAGCGCGAACTCGCTGCCGACGAAGAACCCGTTGCCCAGCAGCAACAGCACGGTCACCAGCAGCTCAGTCATCGTCGTCCGGCTCCGCCGGGCGCAGCACCCGGACCTGCTCGATCCGGTGCCGCTCCACCTCCACCACGGTGAACTCCCAGCCCTGGGCCTCGACCGTCTCGCCGGCCAACGGGATGTGCCCGAGCCGGGCCATCAGGTACCCGGCCAGCGTCTCGTACGGACCGTCGGGCAGCCGGAAACCGGTCTGCTCGGCCAACTCGTCGGACCGCAACACCCCGTCGACCAGCACGGTGCGTTCCCCGCCGGGCACGGTCAGCTCGACCGGACCGGCGTCGTCCACGGTGGCCGGATCGAACTCGTCGGCGATCTCCCCCACCAACTCCTCGACCAGGTCCTCGACGGTCACCACGCCGTCCGTGCCGCCGTACTCGTCGACCACGATCGCCAGATCCGCGCCGGCTGCCTTCAGCGCGGCCAGTACGCCGTCCAGGTTGAGGCTCTCCGGCACGTACACCGGCTCGCGGGCCACCGAGCCGACCATGGTCGAGGCCCGGGCCGCCAACGGCACGCCCAGCGCGTCGGGCACACCGGCCACGCCGGTGACCAGGTCCAGGGTCTCCTCGTACACCGGGAAGCGTGTCCGCCCGGTCTGTCGGGACGCCTCCAGCAGCTGCGCCACCGTGGCCGTGGCCCGCAGCGCCACCACGTCCACGCGGGGGGTCATCGCCTCGGCCGCCCGCTTGTCACCGAACCGGATGGTGCGGCGCAGCAGCATCGCGGTGTCGGTGGGCAGCGCACCGGCGCGGGCCGAGATGGCCGCCAGCAGGCCCAGTTCCTCCGGTGAGCGGGCGCTGGCCAACTCCTCCTGCGGCTCCACACCGAGCGCCCGCACCAGCCGGTTCGCCGAGCCGTTCAACCCCCGGATCAGCCAGCCGAACGTACGGGAGAAGGTGTGCATCGGACCGGCGGTGGCCAGCGCGGCCGGCATCGGCCGGGCCAGCGCCGCGTTCTTGGGCACCAGCTCACCGAAGAGCATGGAGAGCAGGGTGGCCAGCGCCAGGGCCAGGAAGGGCGTGAACCGCTCGGCGCCGCTTCCCGCCACCGGACGCAGCAACGGGGTGAAGATCCGCGCCAGGGCCGGCTCGGCCAGGTATCCGGTGAGCAGCGCCGTGATGGTGATGCCGAGCTGCGCCCCGGAGAGCTGGAAGGACAGCTCACGCAGTGCGGTGCGTACCGTCAGGGCGGCCTGGTCGCCGGCGGCGGCCCGCCGGTCGATCTCCGCCCGGTCGACCGTGACCAGGGCGAACTCGGCCGCGACGAAGAACGCGTTGCCCGCGGTCAACGCGACGAAGCCGACCAGGGGCAGCAGCGTGGTCAGCAGCAGGCCGTTGATGTCGCCTCACCTCGGCGGGAATTCTCCCACGACGGCGGCGGCACCCGGGGGCGCCACCGCCGTCGATCGACATCGATCCAGGGGTACGCTGCTCAGCCGCCGACCGGCGCGGCGTCCCTGTCGCTCTGCGGCTGCTCCGGCTTGACCGAGCGGAGCAGCACGGTGGCCACGTCGATCACCTCGACCTGCTCGCCGGCACCCTTGCCGTTGACGCCGTCGCTGAGCATCGTCGAGCAGAACGGGCAGCCCACGGCGACCGTCTTGGCGCCGGTGGCCATGGCCTCCTCGACGCGATCCACGTTGATCCGCTTGCCGATCTTCTCCTCCATCCACATCCGGGCACCGCCGGCGCCGCAGCAGAAGGAGCGCTCGCTGTTGCGCGGCATCTCGGTGAGTTCGCCCTCGATGGCGTCCCCGAGCACCTCGCGGGGTGCCGCGAAGACCCGGTTGTGCCGGCCCAGGTAGCAGGGATCGTGGTAGGTGACCCCGCCGTCGACCGGCTGCACCGGGGTGAGCTTTCCGGTGGAGACCAGGTGGGCCAGGAGCTGGGTGTGGTGGACCACCTCGAACTCGCCGCCGAGCTGCCCGTACTCGTTGCCCAGGGTGTTGAAGCAGTGCGGGCAGGTGGCGACGATCTTGCGCTTGGCCTTCTCCCGGCCCTCGAACGCCTCGTTGAGGGTCTCGACGTTCTGCTGGGCGAGCATCTGGAACACGAACTCGTTGCCGATGCGTCGCGCCGGGTCACCGGAGCAGGTCTCACCCTCGCCCAGGATCGCGAACGTCACGCCCGCCTCGTTGAGCAGCGTGGCCACGGCGCGGGTGGTCTTCTTGGCCCGGTCCTCGAACGCGCCCGCGCAGCCGACCCAGAACAGGTACTCGAAGTCGTCCACCTCGCCGACCCGGGGCACCTCGAAGTCCAGCCCCTTGGTCCAGTCCTCGCGGGTGTTCTGCGGAGCACCCCACGGGTTGCCCTTGTTCTCCAGGTTGCGCAGCATCACGCCGGCCTCGGACGGGAAGCTCGACTCGATCAGCACCTGGTAGCGGCGCATGTCGACGATGTGGTCGACGTGCTCGATGTCCACCGGGCACTGCTCGACGCAGGCGCCGCAGGTCGTGCAGGACCAGAGCACGTCCGGGTCGATGACGCCACCGGACTCGGCGTCGCCGATCAACGGCTTGTCGCCCTCGGCGAGCGACAGCACGTCGAGGTGGGCGAGCTGCGCGGCGGTGGCCTTCTCCTCGCCGGTCAGGTCCTTGCCGCCGCCGGCCAGCAGGTACGGCGCCTTGGCGTACGCGTGGTCGCGCAGGCTCAGCACGAGCAGCTTGGGCGACAGCGGCTTGCCGGTGTTCCAGGCGGGGCACTGCGACTGGCAGCGGCCGCACTCGGTGCAGGTGCTGAAGTCGAGCAGGCCCTTCCAGCTGAACTGCTCGACGTGGGCGACGCCGAACTGGTCCTTCTCCGGGTCCGCCTCCTCGAAGTCGAGCGGCTTGCCCTGACTCGTCATCGGGCGCAGCGCGCCGAGGCCGGAGCCGGCCGGCTTGGCCGGCTCGCGCTTGAAGAAGATGTTGGGGAACGCCAGGAAGCGGTGCCAGGCGACGCCCATGGTGACGTTCAGGGAGATGACGATCAGCCACGTCATCGAAATAATGATCTTGATGGCGGCGGCGACGCTGACGCCGTCCGCCCAGTCCGGCAGGACCGCACCGACCGCGTGGCTGACCGGGGTGGCCCAGAACGGGAACTCGAAGTGGCCGGTGGCGACCTTGAAGCCCCGGATCACGAACCCGAAGATCAGGACCAGCAGCACGATCCACTCGACGAAGTAGCCCTGCCACATGGTCGAGCCGGTGAACCGGGAGCGTCCGCCCGGCCGGTTCGGTCGGTTGCGCAGGCGGATCGCCATCAGCACCAGGATGCCCACCAGACCCAGCACACCGATGATCTCGGTGACCAGGCCGAAGATCGTCCAGTGCCCGATGATCGGCAAACCGCCGTCGGTGGTGGCCACCTCGAAGTACGCCTCGAGCACCAGCAACGACAGCACCACGAACCCGACCATCACGAACCAGTGCGCCGCACCCACCACGCTCCACTTGAGCATCCGGGTGTGGCCGGCGGTCTCCACCAGCATGGTCCTGGTGCGGGCGGCCTTGTCGGCGAACCGCTCCGGCGCGGGCTGCCCGAGCCGGATGACGGCCGTCATCTTCATGACCGCGCGCACCGCAAGCCACACCGCCACCGCGGTGATGGCGGCCGCGAGGATCGTGGTGACGATCTGGACGCTGCCCATCGAGTTGGCCTCCCGGTCTGCTGCCTGTCGAGCGGCTCGGCGACCGGGGCCGGGTCAGGTGCGAAGCGGCCTCACGCCGTTGCCGCACCCGCGACCGGACCGGTCGATGACCTCGCTCCGCTCGGTCATGCAGTGCAGCCTACGCGCAAGGTTACCCAGCAGTAACGTGAGTCATCTCGCATCCGGCCACGCCGCCCTGCGGACACCATAGGGTGCCCCGCCCGATCCCGCCGGGCAGGGGCTCGTGGGGTGACGTGGACCCTCCGGCGTCTCGGCGCCGGGGCCGGCTCAACGCCAGCGGGAGAGCAGCGCCAGCGAGGCGACCATCGCACCGAAGCCCACCGCGAGGTTCCAGTAACCCCACGACATGACCGGGTACTCCTGCTCGGAGAGGTAGTAGACGACCAGCCAGCCGATGCCGGCGACGATCAGGGCGACCGCGGTGACCGGCAGCCACACCGGGCTAGGCTTGCGCGACGTCGCCGCCGTCGTCGGACGCACGTCCGTCGGCGGGGTGTACACCTTCTTCTTGCGGACCTGTGACTTGGGCACGACGCTCTCCAGAGGGGGTGACGACCTCGTCCGGCCTGACAACCGGGCGCGGGGGCGACGGTCCATGGCCAATAATGTTCGAGAGCTAGCGTAGTCCGGAACGCCCGCCCGGACCACGAATGGGGTCAGGCCGGTGCACGGAGTGACCGAAAAAGGCGGGACTGTTCGTATCACCGGCCGGGCCGGGGCGGACCGATCCCCGACACGCGGAAGGAACGCTCGGTGGAGTACACATCCGGCGCCGCCTCCTGGCAGAAGGTCCTCCGACGGGCCGGCGCCGGGCTGCTGCCCCGGCGACCCCGTCAACGCAGACCGGGCTGGTCGATCGGGGTGCCCCTGATCGCCGCCGCGGCCGGCCTGCTGTTCACCACCTCCGCCACCACCGCCGACGGCACCGCGCTGCGCGAGGACCGCCGGCCCCAGCTCAACCAGCTCATCGAGGACCGCCGCGAGCAGGTGGCGGGCAGCGAGCGCCGGGCCGCCACACTGCGCGGCGAGGTCGAGCAACGGACCGACGCGCTCGCCGACTCGGACGGCCCGATCAAGGCCCAGCGGGACCGCGCCGAGGGCGGCCTCCAGGCCGCCGGCTTCACCCCGCTCGCCGGCCCCGGCGTGACGGTCGAGCTGAACGACGCGCCGCAGTCGGACCAGGCCCACCCGGACGCCAGCAACGATGACCTGGTCGTACACCAGGGCGACGTGCAGGCGGTGGTCAACGCGCTGTGGGCCGGCGGGGCGGAGGCCATGTCAATCATGAATGTCCGCGTGCTCGCGACCAGCGCGGTACGCTGCGTCGGTAACACCCTGTTGCTCCACGGGCGGGTGTATTC
Source organism: Micromonospora sp. WMMD710 (assembly GCF_029626045.1). NCBI lineage: Bacteria > Bacillati > Actinomycetota > Actinomycetes > Micromonosporales > Micromonosporaceae > Micromonospora > Micromonospora sp. WMMD710. Next base: position 5,302,499 of record NZ_JARUBD010000001.1, read on the forward strand.
TCCACCGTTCAAGATCGTGGCAATCGGCGACCCCGCTGCCCTTCAGCAGGCCCTCGCCAGCTCTGAGGGAGTCCGGTTGTTCAAGGACGCAGTCGATGACTACCAGCTCGGTTATAAGGAGGAGGCCGTCTCGAGGGTGACGGTCCCGGCGTTCGAGGACTCGACGGCCCTGCGTTCGGCTACGGTGCCCAGGTGAGCGGCGCGGACGGGCGACACCGGGACCAGGCCGACGACCCGACGGCGTTCCTGCCGAAGGTCGACCGGCCCGATCAGACGCCGGCCCGGCCCGGCCCGGCCAGCAACTGGCCCACCCCCGAGCTGCCGGCCCGCCCCCGGGCCACGCGCCCACCGACCAGCCCCGAGCCACCGCCCGCCGCCGCGCCGCCGCCAGCGGCCGTGCCACCGCCGGTAACCGCGCCGCCGCCAGCGGCCGTGCCACCGCCGGTAACCGCGCCGCCGGCCTGGCCTGGTGCTGCCGCCGCCGGGCCACACGACGGGTCAGGCCTTGCCCCCGGCGGCAACCCCGGCCGACCGACCGCGCCCAACCAGGAGCCGGTACGCCCGAGCACCGCCGGCGAGCTGCCATCCCGCACGCCCACACCCGGCACGGCATCGACCCCGCCAGCCTCTGGCACCGGGCCGACCCGCTCACCTGCCCCCGGCACCGGGCCGTCGGCCACCGGTGGCACGCCGGGTCTGCCGAAGGCCACGCCGACCCACCCGGGTACGCCCGGTGCGACGCCATCCCGGTCAACCGCTCCCGCCCCCTCGATCCGGCCGGCGGTTTCGGGTGCGCCGACTCCTCCGGCTGGCGACGCGCCGACCGCGTTCATCCCCACGGTCGGCACCGGGTCCACCCGCGCGGCCGGCTCCCCGGCCGCCGCCCCGACGTCCCCGGCCGGCTCGATCCCCCCGGCCGGGCCTCAACGCACCGCTGACCCGTCCGCCACCGCGCTGATCCCCACCGTCTCCGCCGGGCCGTCGGTCCGACCGCCGGCGATGGACTCCACGGCGCTGATGGGTGCCGTGCCCCGCACACCGACCGACGTAGACGAGCCGCCCGGTGCCGGCGACGGCCCCGCCGAGCCTCCCCGGCCCCGGCGCGGCGAACGGGTGGTCCAGCTCCGCCCGCACCAGACCGGTGCGGGCTACAAGAGCGTCTACTCGGAACTCACCCGCCCGTCGTTCGGCTCCCGGCTGCGCAGCGGCATCCGGGTCACCGGCGAGGTCCTCATCACCTTCGGCCTGGTGGTGCTGCTCTTCGCCGGCTACGAGGTGTGGGGCAAGTCGGCCGTCGTCGACGCCCACCAGAACGACCTCACTCACCAGCTCACCCAGGCGTGGGGCGGCGACCCGACGGTCGCGCCGTCGGCCGGCGCCCCGAGCGCCAAGCCGTCCCCGCCGGTGCACGGCAAGCCGATCGCGGGCCTCTACATCCCCAAGCTCGACAAGAACTGGGTGGTCGTCGAGGGCGTCACCCAGGACGACATCCGGTACGCCCCGGGTCACTACCCGACCAGTGCGCTGCCCGGCCAGGTCGGCAACTTCTCCGTCGCCGGCCACCGCAACCGGGCCACGTTCTGGCGCCTGGACGAGCTGGACGACGGCGACGCGATCGTCGTCGAGGGCAAGAACGACTGGTACGTCTACCGGGTGGCGCAGATCCGGATCGTCAAGCCGACCCAGGTCGAGGTGGTCGCCCCGGTGCCCGGCGAGCCGGACAAGAAGCCCACCAAGCGGATGCTGACCCTGACGACCTGCAACCCGAAATGGGACAACTACCAGCGGCTGATCATCCACGCGGAGCTGGACCGGACCCAACCCAAGTCGGCGGGCCGCCCCGCGGAGCTGGAAGGCTGACCCGATGTACGCGTTCATCTGGCGCAAGCTGCCCTTCGGGCTGGCCGGCAAGCTCACCGGCTCGGTGCTGCTCGCCGCCGCCGCGGGGGCCCTGCTCTGGTACGTGGCCTTCCCCTGGGCCGAGCCGCTGCTGCCCTTCGACGACGTGCAGGTCACCCAGGATTCCGGCGTACCCGGTGAGACGGGCGGCGGGGACGCCGTGACGGATGAGACCCCGGCGGGCGACGAGCACGACCTGCCGTACGACACCGACCAGAACAACTCCGCGCCGCCCTCCCCGAGCAGGTGACCATGCGCGTCCTGGTGATCGACAACTACGACTCGTTCGTCTTCAACCTGGTGCAGTATCTGGGCCAGCTCGGCGTGGAGTGCGAGGTCCGCCGCAACGACGAGATCGACGTCGCCGAGGTCGGCCAGGTGGGCGCGGCCGGTGTCCTGCTCTCGCCGGGACCGGGCAGCCCCGACCGCGCCGGCATCTGCCTGGACGTCATCCGGGAGTACGCGGGCAAGCTACCGATCTTCGGTGTGTGCCTCGGGCACCAGGCGATCGGCGAGGCGTTCGGGGCGACCGTGACCCGCGCCCCCGAGTTGCTGCACGGCAAGACCTCCGAGGTACGGCACCAGTCGGTCGGCGTCCTCGCCGGTCTGCCGGACCCGTTCACCGCCACCCGGTACCACTCCCTGGCGGTGCTGCCCGAAACGCTCCCCGATGAGCTGGAGGTCACCGGCTGGACCGGCTCCGGCGTGGTGATGGCGATGCGACACCGGACGCTGCCCATCGAGGGCGTGCAGTTCCACCCGGAGTCGGTGCTCACCGAGGGCGGCCACCTGATGCTGGCCAACTGGTTGGCCGGCTGCGGTCACCCCGAGGCGCTGGAGCGTGCGCCGGCGCTGGCCGCCGAGGTCGACGCCCGTCGCCGGGCCGCCTTCGTCACCATCTGACACGGGCCGGTGGTTCAGCTGCCCAGCGCGTCCCGGACCGCCGGGTCGGCGGGCGAACGGACCTGCGGCGCTCGACCCCGACCCGCGTCCCACGCGGCCTTGCCACTGGCGAAATAGTCCCGGACCGACTTCTCGACGAGCAGGGCGCGTCCGCAGCCGGGGCAGCGGGCGGCCACCCCGTCGACGTCGAGGCCCAGATGACGGCACAGCGTCACGGCCCGGGACAGGTGGTAGGACTGCGTCACGATCAGCGCCCGTTCGACGCCGTACACCTGGCGGGCCCGCGCACAACTGTCGTAGGTGTCCAGGCCGGACGGGTCGGCCACCACGCGCCGCGGATCGACGCCGAGTTCGGTGAGGTACGACGTCATCACCGCCGTCTCGTCACCCGACGTCCCGCCGCCGTCGCCCGACACGAGGATAACCTTCGCCCGCCCGCCGGTCACCAGGGCGGCGGCGGTCTCCAGACGGCCGGCGAGGCGTTCACCCGGCCGCCGCCGGTCGGCCGCCACGGCGGTGCCGAGCACGATCACCACGTCGGCGGAGGGCGCGTCGGCCTCGGCGTACAGGTGGCCGCGTGCGGAGATCGTCGTCCACAGCCACGGCAGGCTGGCGAGCAGCAGCGCGACGACGCCCAGAACGGCCAGACGTCGGAGGCGTCGCCGCCAGCGGTGCGCCGGCGTCGCAGCGGGCGCCTGCGCGTCACCCACGCTCGTTGGCTCGGCCTAGTCCTCGGGAAGCCGGTTCGGCGGGGGCGGGATCGGCAGACCGAGGCCGGCCCCGGTGCCGGGGGAGGTCGGCGTGCCCGTCGGCGTACCCGTGGGTGTGCCGGTGGGCGTCGGGTCGGTGACGGGCTCCGGTTGACTGATCTTGATGGTCACCTTCGTGCCGGTCGGCTTCTTGTCCTTGCCGTTCGGGCTCTGGTCGGTGACCTTTCCCGCCTCGGTGGCGGGCACCTCCGGGCCGTCCTGCGCAACGACCGTGAAGCCGGCGTTGCGCAGGACGCGGGTGGCCTCCTCCTGACCCAGTCCGACGACGTCCGGCACCTCGCGGACCTTGCCGTTCGAGACGGTGAGCGTCACCGTCGTGCCCTCGGGCACGCTCTGCCCCGACGGTGGGTTGACGCTGAGCACCTCGTCCTCGCTCGCCTCACCATCGACCGTCTTGATCTCGGGGACGAGCTTCGCCTCCTCCAGCCGCGCGATGGCGCTCTCCCGCTTGCTGCCCTTGAGACCTGCCGGGACGGTCACCTCGGGCTTGCCACCACAGATCTGGATGGTGACCGTCTGGCTCTCCTTCAGCCGCGCACCGGGCTGCGGGTTCTGCTGGAACACCGTGTTCGGTTTGCAGGTGCTGTCCAGCACCGGATCGCCAACCTGAGGCTGCAAGCCGGCGTTGCGGATCTCGGTGATCGCGACTTCCTGGCTCTTGCCGGTGAGTGTGGGCACCGACTTCAGGGCCTTGTCCTGTTGCTGGTTCCAGAGCAGGGCGGCGACCAGGGCGATCACCGCCAGCACACCGACCGCACTGAACATCGCGATCAGCCAGGACGACGCCTTACGCTGGCGCGGGTCACCCACCCGGGCCGGGATCTGCCGGGTCTGCTGCCCGCCGGCGGGAGCCGGATAGCCGCCCCCGCCGCCGGCCGGGGCCATCGCCACCGTCTCCGCCTCGCGCATCACCGGCGTGGCCAGCACGGGCCGGCCGGCGGCGGCGCGGAGCAGGTCCGCACGCATCTCGCCGGCGCTCTGGTAACGGTTGAGCGGGTTCTTCGACAGGGCCTTGAGCACGATCGCGTCGACGGCCGGGGTGACGTCCGGGTTGATGTCGCTCGGCGTCGGCGGCGTCTCCCGGACGTGCTGGTAGGCGACGCTGACCGGGCTGTCCCCGACGAACGGCGGGTGCCCGCAGACCAGCTCGAAGAGCACGCAGCCGGCCGCGTACACGTCGGAACGAGCGTCCACGGCCTCGCCGCGCGCCTGCTCCGGCGACAGGTACTGTGCCGTGCCGATCACCGCGCTGGTCTGCGTCATGGTGGTCGCGCCGCTGGCCAGCGCCCGGGCGATGCCGAAGTCCATCACCTTGACCTGGCCGGTCTGGGTGAGCATCACGTTGCCGGGCTTGATGTCGCGGTGGATGATGCCGTGCCGGTGGCTGAACTCCAGCGCCGCGCACATGTCGGCGCAGATCTCCAGCGCGCGGCGGGGCTGCAACCGGCCCTCGGCGCCGAGCACCTCTTTGAGGGTCCGTCCGTTGACGAACTCCATGACGATGAACGGCAGCGTCTCACCGGTCGGCGCGGTCTCCTCGCCGGTGTCGTAGACCGCCACGATCGCCGGGTGGTTGAGCGACGCGGCGTTCTGCGCCTCCCGACGGAACCGCATCTGGAACGTCGCATCCCGGGCGAGGTCGGTGCGGAGCATCTTGATCGCGACGTCCCGACCGAGTCGGAGGTCGCGACCGCGGTGCACCTCGGCCATGCCGCCATAGCCGAGCAGCTCGCCGACCTGGTACCTGCCACCGAGCAGGCGGGCCTGCGCTGTCATCGCGTCTGTCGTCCTTCGCTCGTCGTCGTCCCGCCGTCGTCCGGCTGGAGCCGTACCTCACGACGGTACGACGTCCGGGTCGGATCGTCGCGTCCGTCTGGCCGCAGCGCGCCGGACGTCGCCGCGTGCGGAGCCAGCGCACCGGTTTCGCCGGACTGCGACTGTTGCTTCTTCAGGTTGTAGGAAATCACGCCCGAGCAGAGCAGGACCAGCACGGCCAGCAGGATGGCGAGAAGCACCATTCCGGGCCGGGACCGGCGGGGCGCGGACGTGGATGGCGCAGGAATGCCCTGCCGGACGTACGCCGGAGGGTGTTCCTGCCGGGTCTGCGCTTGTGGCACGGCTGCGGCACCGCGTGGGTAGCCGGTCGGAGCGGCCGGCGGCCGGGCGTACGGGACCGCCGGCGCGACGGCGGTGGGACGGGGCTGCTGGGCCGGGGCGATCGCGGTCGGCCGCTGCCCGGCGGGCGCCGGACGGTGCGGGCCGGCCGGTGGCCGATGGTGCTGCGACTGCGGCACCTGCGCACGGCCCGGCCCGGCCGGCGAGGCCGGCGCACCGGAGACCGGACCCGGGTGGCCGCCCCGGGCCTGCTGGGAGAGCGCGGCCTTGAGCTGGCGGGCGACTCCGGCGAGGGCTGCGGCGCTGGGCCAGCGGGCGGCCGGATCCTTGGCCAACGCTCGTTCCACCACTGCCCGGACCTGCGGCGGAATGTCCGCGGGCAGAGGGCGCGGGGTCTCCCGGACGTGCCGCATGGCGATGTCGAGAGGGTTGTCGCCCTCGAACGGACGCCGCCCGGCCAGGCACTGGTAGGCGACCACGCCGAGGGCGTACACATCGGAGGCTGGCGTGGCGACACCGCCGGTGGCCTGCTCGGGTGAGATGTACGAGGCGGTGCCGAGCACCGAACCGGCGGCGGTGAGCTGACCGACCAGGTCGGAGCGGGCGATGCCGAAGTCGGTCAGCACCAGCGTGCCGTTCGGCCGGACGAGCAGATTGCCCGGCTTCACGTCGCGGTGCACGATGCCCTTCTCGTGGGCGGCGTGCAGCGCGTCCGCGGCCTGCGCGACGAGGGCCATCGTCCGGGCCGGCGTGAGCCGGCCGACCCGGCTCAGCGTCGACGACAGGGCGTCGCCCTCCACGTACTCCATGACCAGGAACGCGATCTGCTGGTCGTTGCCAAAGTCGTAGACGTCCACGACGCCGGGGTGGTTGATGGTCGCCATGGTCCGGGCCTCGCCGCGGAACCGCTCGGCGAAGTCCGGGTCGTCGAGCAGCGCGGGAAGCAGGCTCTTTACCGCGACCGTCCGGCCGAGCACCTGGTCGGTGCCGCGCCAGACGTCACCCATGCCGCCGCTGGCGATCCGCTCGTCGAGGCGGTAGCGGTTGCCGAGTTGGACGCCGGGGCTGAGCATGTCAGCGGCCTCCGGGGTCGGCGATGGCGGCCCGCATGATCTGGCCGCCGATCCGGGCCGCCTCGGCGCTGCCGCCGCTGCCGGCCTGCTCCAGCACGACGCACACCGCGGAGACGGGATTGCCGTTCTTGTCGATGGCGAATCCGATGAACCAGCCGTGGTCGGGCCGGTCCGGGGCGGACTGCGCGGTGCCCGTCTTGCCGCCGACCGTGTAGCCGGCGATGGCCGCCTTCCGGCCGGTGCCGTTCTGGACCACGGTGAGCATCATGTCCCGCAGGTCGCCGGCGACCTGCGGGCTGACCGGCTGGCGCAACTCCCGCGCCTTGGCGGTGTAGTAGCTGGTGGTCCGGTCCGGCGCGAGGAGCTGCCGGACCAGGTACGGCCGCATCTGGCTGCCGCCGTTGGCAACCGACCCGGCGATGAGGGCACCCTGCAACGGCGTCATCCGGACGTTGTTCTGGCCGATCGACGACTGGGCCAGTGCGGCCGGGTCGGTGCTGCCGTCCGGGTTCTGCATGTCCCCGGTGCGGCTGGCCGCCGTCGGCAGACCGCCCTCGCCGAGCTGGCCGACGGTGAGGTCGTCCTGCTCGAAGCCGAACTGCCGAGCCTTTTCTTTGATCTTGTCGGCGCCGAACCGCACGCCGAGCTGGGCGAAACCGGTGTTGCAGGACTCGGTGATCGCCTCCTGCAGCGTGACCTGCGCCTCGGGGCAGATCGACGGGGCGGCGTTGCGGATCGGGCTGCCCGAGGTGGGCGGGGTGTAGCTGGGGCCGGCCGGGATCGGCGTCGACTTGCTGACGCCGTTCTCCAGCGCCGCCGCGGCCACCACGATCTTGAAGGTGGAGCCCGGCGGCAGCGTCTCGGCGAGCGCGCGGTTCTTCAACGGGCCTTCCGGATCCTGCTCCAGCTTGTTGAACGCCGCGGCCGCCGCAGCCGTGTCGTGGCTGGCCAGCGGGTTCGGGTCGAAGCTGGGCATGGAGACCAGGGCCTGCACCGCACCGGTACGCGGGTCGATGGCGACCGCCGCGCCCCTCTTCGCACCCACCTGGTTGTTGCGCAGCTGGTCGTACGCCACGTCCTGGGCCCGCCTGGAGAGCGTGAGCAGCACGTTGCCGCCCCCGGTCTCGTCGCCGGTGAACATGTCCTTGAACCGGTCGCCGATCAACTGGTCGCTGGTGCCGGCAAGGAAGTCGTTCTCCACCTGCTCGATGCCCTGGTCCGCCAGGTTGACCGGCTTGTAGCCGAGCACGTGGGCGTACTTGGCGCCGCCCGGGTAGGTGCGCTGGAACTTCAGCTTGCCGGTGGTCTCCTTGCTGGTGGCCACCGCCGTGCCGCCGGCCTCGATGTTGCCGCGCTTGCGCTTGTAGTCGGCAACCTGGACCCGGCCGTTGTAGTCGCTGGTGCGGTACTCGTCGGCCTTGTACGCCTGGATCCAGTTGAGGTTCGCGAAGAGCAGGCCGAACAGGACCATGACGACGACGCCGACGCGGCGCAGGGGTGCGTTCACGGCTTGATCACCTCCGTGGGAGCACCATGCAACTGCTCGGGCGGCCCGCCGGCCGGTCGGCTCGCCTTGCCGGCACCGCCGGTCACCGGCCGCCGAGCGCCGTCGGAGACCCGCAGCAGGACCCCGATGAGTAGCCAGTTCGCCATCAGCGACGAACCACCGGCGGACAGGAACGGGGTGGTCTGGCCGGTCAGCGGGATGAGCTTGCTGATGCCGCCGGCGATCACGAAGACCTGCAGGCCCAGGGTGAAGGCGAGACCGCCCGCGAGCAGCTTGCCGAACGAGTCACGCACCGCGAGCGCGGCGCGCAGGCCCCGCTCCACGATCAGCAGGTAGACCACCAGCAGTGCGGAGAGGCCGAACAGGCCGATCTCCTCACCGATGCCGGCGAAGATGAAGTCATTCTGCACCTCGGGGAGGATGTCCGGTTGACCGCCGCCCGGCCCGGTGCCGAAGAGCCCGCCCGTGCCGAGGGCGAGCAGGCCCTGGACGAGCTGGTAGCCCTTGTCGGTCGGGTCGGCGAACGGGTCCAGCCAGATCTCGGCCCGCACGTAGAAGTTGGCGAACGGCCCGCCGACCGTCGAGCCGAGGACGTACGCCAGGTACGCACCGCCGAAGAAGAGGACCAGACCGATCAGCAGCCAACTGACCCGTTCGGTGGCGATGTAGAGAGTCACCACGAACATGCCGAAGTACAGCAGCGAGGTGCCCAGGTCCTTCTCGAACACGAGCACCAGGAGGCTGATCAGCCAGACCCCGACCACCGGGCCGAGGTCACGGCCACGCGGGAAGTCGATGCCGAGGAACCGCCTGCTGGCCAGCGACAGCACCTCGCGCTTGCGCACCAGGTAGTAGGCGAAGAAGACCAGCAGCGCCAGCTTGGCGAACTCACCCGGCTGGATGGAGAAACCACCCACCCGGATCCACAGCTTCGCGCCGTTGATCTCGGAGATGCTGGACGGCAGCACCGCCGGGAGCATCACCAGCACGATGCCGGCCAACCCCAGGGTGTACGCGTACCGGGACACCGAACGGTGGTCACGCATGATGGCGAGCAGGCCGGCGGCGAGGATCACCGCGGCGAGCGTCCACGCCAACTGCCGGCCCCCGATGCCGGCGAAGACGGCCAGGGTCTCCCGGTCGGCCACCGGGGCCTCACCCAGGTCGATGCGGCGCAGGAAACCCACCCCGAGGCCGTTGAGCAGGGCTACCGCCGGCAGCAGGGCCGGGTCGGCGAACGGGGCGAGGAACCGGATGACCAGATGCAGACCGAGGAAGACCGCTCCGAGGGCGGCGGCGGGCATCCAGAAGTCCGGAGTGACCGTGTCCAACAGGTTCGCCTCGACGGTCGCCCCGTACGCGGCCACCAGCACCATCGCAAGCAGCAGCAGGGACAGCTCGGCGTTGCGCCGGGACCGGGCCAGGCGTACGCCGGACTGCCCGCCCGTGGTCGCGGGCGAGGGTGCCGGTGTGGCCGCTACGGTCACGGGTGGAATCCTCTGGATCTCAGCCGACGCTCACTCAGGAGACCGGCAACCGGCCGGATCGAGCGTCGGCGGTGTCGAATCGGAGGGCGTGGCGTCGGGTGTGGTCGTCGGGCTGGTCACACCGACGGTGGCGGTTGCCTCGGTGCTCGGGCCCGCGGTCACGGTCCCGTTGGGAGTCGCCGGCGCATTGGCGGTGGGGCTGCCGTTCGGTGCCGGGGTCGCCCCGTCCGGGGTCGGCGTCGCACCCACCACGGCCTGGTCGGACGGGCAGAGCGGCTTGAGGTTGGGGTTGCTCGGGGTGTCGCTGGTCAGTTCGGCGAGCTGGCGCTCGGCGTCCGGCTCGCTCTTGGCCCGGATGCCCACCTTGACGGTGTCCTGCGCGGCGACGGTGAGGTCGTCCAGCCGGGTGCCGCTGGTGCGGTGCACGGTGGAGAGGTCCATCCCGGCGATCTGACCCTGGATGCCCCGGAAGACGGCGACCTGCCCCTCCTCGGTGGCACCCACGTAGTACTGCCGCTGGGTGTACGTCCAGCCGGCGAAGGACCCACCCCCGACGATCACCAGCAGGGCCAGCGCCATCGCGGCGGCCCGCACCGGCCGGCGCTTCGGGCGATCCGGCTCGTCGTCGGAGGCGGAGGGCTCCTCGGGCACGGCCGGGCGCGGCGCGGAGAGCGCGGAGGCCCGGGCGGCCGGCGTGGAGTCGTCGGCGGAGGTGGCCATGCCCCGGTCCCGGGCGGCGGCGCCACCGACGATCGGGGTCGCCTCGACGATGTCCTGGTCGGTGGCGTCGGCGATGATCACGGTGATGTTGTCCGGGCCGCCGCCGCGCAGCGCGAGCTGCACCAGCCGCTCGACGCACTGCTGCGGGTCGGGGTACTCCCGCAGGGTCTCACCGATGGTCTCGGCGCTGACCACGCCCGAGAGGCCGTCACTGCAGATCAGGTACCGGTCGCCGGGAAGAACCTGGCGCACCGAGTACTCCGGGTCGATGTCCCGGCCGTCGAGGGCGCGGGTCAGCAGCGACCGCTGCGGGTGGCTGCTCGCCTCCTCGGCGCTGATCCGGCCCTCGTCGACGAGCATCTGGACGTACGTGTCGTCCTTGGTGATCTGCGCGAACTCACCGTTGCGCAGCAGGTAGGCCCGCGAGTCACCAATGTGGACCATCCCGATCTTGCTGCCGGAGAAGAGGGTCGCCGTCAGCGTGGTGCCCATCCCCTCCAACTGCGGGTTGGCGTCCACCGTGTCGCGGAGTTGTTGGTTGGCGGTACCCACGGCCGAACGCAACGCGTCGACGAGAGCGTCCCCCGGGACGTCCTCGTCGAGCGGCGCCATGGCACCGATGACGATGTTGCTGGCGACGTCACCGGCGGCCATGCCGCCCATGCCGTCGGCAACGGCGAGTAGCCGCGGCCCGGCGTAGACGGAGTCTTGATTGCCGTCTCGGATCAGACCGCGGTCGCTGTGGGCCGCATAGCGCAGGGTCAGAGTCATGGCCGTAATTCGAGGGAAGTGCGGCCGATCCGGATCGGCACGCCGAGGGGGACGGGGGTTGGTCCGGTGACCTTAGCGCGATCTAGGTACGTGCCGTTAGTCGAGCCGAGGTCCTCGACGAACCACTGCCCGTCGCGGGGCACGAGCCGGGCGTGCCGCGCGGAGGCGTAGTCGTCGGTGATGACCAAGGTGGAGTCCTCGGCCCGACCGATGGTGATCTGCGCTTCACCGAGAGTGATCCTGGTGCCGGCCAGCTGACCGGCGGTCACCACCAGCTGGTGCGCCGCCCTGCCCCGCTTCACCTTCGCCGGCTTGGCCGCCTGCCCCGTCGAGGCGCCCACCGCTCGCGGCGCCGCCACCAGGCGACCGGACCGGGCCCCCGCGAACAGGTCGCGGCGAATCACGCCGACCACCGTGAACACGAAGATCCACAGCAGGATCAGGAATCCGAACCGGGCAACGGTGATGACCAGTTCCGGCAAGGCGGGTCAGCCGTCCACGCGGAAGGTCAGCGTCGTGGTGCCGAGCTGGACCATGTCACCCGGGTTGAGGGCGACCGCGGAGACCCGCTGGCCGTTGACCATGGTGCCGTTGGTCGACCCCAGATCGGTCAGCACGACCTGGCCGCCGTCGAAATCCAGCCGGGCGTGTCGCCGGGAGATGCCGACGTCGGGCAGACGCAGGTTGGCTTGGTCGCCACGACCGATCACCGTCGACCCCATCTGGAGGGGGTAGGTGCGGCCGTCGCCGGAGACCAGCCGCACGTTGCGGCCGCCACCGTGGCCGGGCGGCGGGCCGTAGCCACCACCCTGGTCGTACGCGGGGTAGGCGGGCGGGCCGGCGTCGTAGCCGGGCGCCGACACCGGGGCGACCTCGCCACCGGTGTAGACCTCGGCGGTGACCCGGAACATGCCCGTGTCCAGGCCGTCACCCCGCTCGATCTCCACGATCACGTCACCGTAGACCGTCCACGCCTGCTCGCCGATGAACTCCGCCTGCGACTGGGCCAGCTCCTGGGCCAGTGCGGCGGCGTACGGCGCCAGACGACTGTGGTCGAACGGCGAGAGATCGATCACGTAGCGGTTGGGCACCAACGTGCGCCCACCGGCCAGGATCGCCTTGTGCGCCTCGGCCTCCCGCTGCATGGCGTTGAGGATCTCCACGGGGTGGACCACCCCTTTGAAGACCTTGGCGAAGGCCCCTTCGACCAGGCCTTCCAGACGCTTCTCGAAGCGTTGCAGCACGCTCACCGGCTCCTCCTCGGGTCCCGAGGACATGATGGTATCCGGCCGGCGCGCGTGCAGCTCACACGCCGCTCGGCCGGCTGCTCCCGGCCCACTCGGAAGGACCGGGACTGCCGTGCTAATCTTTCGTCCGCCACGAACGGTAACCGCTCGTGGCGAGCACCTGGGACAGCGTAGTATTCCCGAGGCCCGCTGGAGACAGCGGGATCGGGGCGGCTACAGTGTTCCGGGTTGTGCCACGGGGATGTGGCGGAATGGCAGACGCGCACGGTTCAGGTCCGTGTGCCCGAAAGGGCGTGGGGGTTCAACTCCCCCCATCCCCACCACCGACGAGGGCTCCGCATCATGCGGGGCCCTTCCGTCATATCGGGGCGCGTCGGGCGTCACGCTATGCTCCGATGGATTCTGCCTCCGATGGACCAGGAGTGGCGTGTGAGTGTCGCGTTGGTGACCGGGTCTGGTGGTCTGATCGGCTCCGAGGCGGTCCGGCACTTCGCCGGCCTCGGCCTGGATGTCGTCGGCATCGACAACGACATGCGCCGGTACTTCTTCGGTGAGGACGGCTCCACATCCTGGAGCCTGGAGCGGCTCGGCCGTGATCTGGGTAACTCGTACACCCACTTCGCGGTGGACATCCGGGACCGCGACGGCCTGGAGCAGGTGTTCAAGAGGTACGGCTCGGACATCGCCGTGGTGATCCACAGCGCCGCGCAGCCGAGTCACGACTGGGCCGCGAAGGAGCCGTACACCGACTTCGACGTCAACGCGGGCGGCACGCTCAACGTCCTGGAAAACACCCGGAAGCACGCGATCGACGCACCGTTCATCCACTGTTCGACCAACAAGGTCTACGGTGACCGGCCCAACAGCCTGCCGCTGGTCGAGCTGGAAACCCGGTACGAGCTGCCCGAGGACCACCCGTGGTACGAGGGCATCACCGAGGACATGTCGATCGACAGATCCCTGCACTCGATCTTCGGTGCCTCCAAGGTCGCCGCGGACGTGATGGTCCAGGAGTACGGCCGCTACTTCGACATGAAGACCGCCTGCTTCCGGGGCGGCACGCTGACCGGCCCGGCGCACTCGGCGGCCGAGCTGCACGGCTTCCTGGCGTACCTGATGCGCTGCGTCATGGAGGGCCGGACGTACAACCTGTTCGGCTACAAGGGCAAGATGGTCCGCGACGCGATCCACTCGCGGGACGTGCTGAGCGCGTTCGAGGCGTTCTTCCGGGCACCGCGCTCGGCGGAGGTCTACAACCTGGGCGGCGGCCGGCACTCCAACACCTCGCACATCGAGGCGTTCCGGATCGCCGAGGAGATCACCGGCCGCGAGGCGCGGATCAACTACGTCGAGCAGAACCGCACCGGCGACCACAAGTGGTACGTCAGCAGCATGGCCCGGTTCGAGGAGCAGTACCCGGACTGGAAGATCACCTACGACGTACCGATGATCCTGCGGGAGATCTACGAGGCCAACGTGGACAAGTGGGTGCCCCAGTCATGACGTCCCGCACCAAGCGCAACGTGCTCGGCGTCCTGGTCGACGCCACCGACTACGCCACGGCGACCGACGCGGTGGTGACCGCCGCGCACGAGCGGCGTCCGCTCGCGCTGACCGCGCTGGCCGTGCACGGCGTGATGACCGGTGTCCTGGACCCGGCGCACAACGCCCGGCTCAACTCCTTCGACGTGGTCACGCCGGATGGGCAGCCGGTGCGCTGGGCACTCAACCTGCTGCACCACGCCGGGCTCACCGACCGGGTCTACGGCCCGACGCTGACCCTGCACGTGCTCTCCCGCTTCGCCGACGAGGGGCTGCCGGTCTACCTGTACGGGTCGACCGAGGAGACGCTGGCCAAGCTGATCCCGGCACTGGAGCGGATGTTCCCCGCGCTGAAGATCGCCGGGGTGGAACCGTCCAAGTTCCGGGCCGTCCAGCCGGGCGAGGACGCCGAGATCGCCGACCGGATCCGGTCCAGCGGCGCGCGGCTCGTCCTGGTCGGGCTCGGCTGCCCGCGCCAGGAGGTCTTCACGTACGCCATGCGACCGCTGCTCGACATGCCGATGATGGCGGTCGGCGCGGCCTTCGACTACCACGCCGGGCTGCTGCGCCAGCCGCCGCCGTGGATGCAGCGCGCCGGGCTGGAGTGGTTCTGGCGGCTCGGTCTGGAGCCGAAGCGGCTCTGGCGTCGCTACGTCATCCTCAACCCGGCCTACCTGACTCGGCTCGCCGCGCAGAAGACCGGCCTGTGGAAGGCCCGTCCGCCGGCACCGGCCACCGAGCGGCCGACCACCTTCGCGGTCTGACCCCCGATCCCGTACGACCCGAGGCCCCACCCGACGATCCGGGTGGGGCCTCGGTCGTGGGAGGCGGTCAGACGGTCAGGGTCCAGGTGTTGATGTAGCCGGTGTCGGCCGAGTAGGTGTCCCGCACCTGCAGGCGCCAGGTGCCGTCGGCGGCCTCACTGGACACGTTGGCCGTGTAAGTCGTGTTCACGTTGTCGGCGCTGTCCGAGCTGCTGCTGTTCTTCAGGCGGTACGCGCTGCCGTCCGGGGCGAGCAGGTCGATGACCAGGTCACCGCGGTAGGTGTGCACGATGTTCACCGCCACCGTGGCGGCCGACGAGGCGTTGCGGCCGCAGCCGGCGATGGTGATCGAGCTGGTCACCGCCGCGCCGGCGTCCGGGATCGACACGTCCGTGCCGTTGGTGCCGGTGCAGCCGGTCGGCGGCGGGGTCGTGCCGCCGCTGCCCACGTAGAGCAACTGGTTCGGGGTGCCGGTGCCGACGTTGGTCACCACGTTCGGGGTGGAGTTGCTGACCAGGTAGTCCCGCACCTGCTGCGGCGTCCAGGACGGGTTCGTCGACAGCGCCTGCGCCGCCGCACCGGCGACGTGCGGCGAGGCCATCGAGGTGCCGCTGATCGTGTTGGTCGCGGTGTTGCTGTTGTACCAGGCCGAGGTGATGTTGACGCCCGGTGCCAGGATGTCGACGCAGGTGCCGAAGTTGGAGAAGCTCGCGGCCGCGTCGTTGTTCTGCGTCGCACCTACGGTGATCGCGGAGGCCACCCGCGCCGGGGAGTAGTTGCAGGCGTTCTGCCGGACGCCGAGGGTGTTGCCATTGCCGGCCGCGACCGCGTACGTGACGCCGGAGTTGATCGAGTTGTTGATGGCCGTGTCGAGCGAGCTGTTGGCACTACCACCGAGGCTCATGTTCGCCACCGCCGGCTTGACCGCGTTCGCGGTGACCCAGTCGACGCCGGCGACCACACCCGCGATCGTGCCACTGCCGGAGCAGTCCAGTACCCGTACGCCGACCAGCTGGACGCCCTTGGCGACCCCGTACGCGGACCCGCCGACCGTGCCGGCGACGTGCGTCCCGTGGCCGTTGCAGTCGTCGGCCGACCCGCCGTCCACGGCGTCGTAGCCGGAGGTGGCCCGGCCGCCGAAGTCGTTGTGCGAGAAGTGGATGCCGGTGTCGATGATGTAGGCGTGCACGTTGCTCGCCGTGTTCGGGTAGGTGTAGGAGCTGTCCAACGGCAGGTTGCGCTGGTCGATTCGGTCCAGGCCCCAGGAGGGCGGGTTGGCCTGCGTTCCGGAGATCGAGACGGTGTGGTTCTGCTCCACGTACGCCACCGCGGGGTCGGCCGCGATCCGCGCCGCCGCGTTGGCGCTCACGGTGACCTCGAAGCCGCGCAGCGCCGTGCCGTAGGTGCGGGCCACCCTGCCGCCGTGGCGGCTGGACAGCCGCTTCGCGGTGTCACCGACCCGGTCGCGGGCCACCGCGCTGTCCTTGAGGACCACGATGTAGCTGTCCGGCACGGCGGTGGCTCCACCGGCGGCCTGGACCACGCCGACCGGTTCCGCAGCCAGGGCTGGGGTGCCGACGGCCAGCGCGGTCGCCGTGGCCACCCCGACCAGTACGGACCTGCGTGGAAGACCCATCTCCTACCTCCCTCCGACCGGCGGCGGATCGCGACCACCGGCCCCACCGTCAATCGACTGTTGCCGATCGAGCTGAGGGTATTTCAATGGTCGCCCGGTTGAACATGTCGAAACGTCCATAACCTCGGTGGGATGACCCCCCTACGGGGTCTGGGTCCGGGGTGAACGGGGGACCGGCCCGGATTCGCTCGACGTCGATCCGGGAAAGACTCTCCGACATGGAGAGTCAGCTCACCATCCTGTTGCCGATCGCCGCCGTCTGGCTGGCCGCCGGCGTCCTGGCCGACGGCCTGCCCCGGCTGCGCAACACCCGCACGTTGCGTAGGCGTACCGGATGGTTGCTGGTCCTCGCCCTGAGCGGTGTGACCCTCACCGCGGCCGTGCTCGCCGGTGGGCTGTTCAGCGCGGGCACCGCCCCGGTCGACCGGGCCGCCGCCGGGCTGACCCTGGCCGTCGGCCCCGCGCTGGTGGTGGCGGTCTGCTCCGTACGGCGGATCCGGCGGCTGTGGGCCGGCGCCAGCGCGTTCGCCAGCGCGCCCGCCACCCCGGCCCCGCACGGCCTGCGTGCCGCGGGGGCACATCCCCTCGTCGGGCTGCCCTTGCAGGTGAGCGCCCTGACCACGCTGCCGGCGGTGATCGCGGCAGCCGGAGCCGACCTCGGCGCCGAGCCCGGTGTCACCGGGCCGGCGATCACCGTCGGCGCGCTCACGGTGGCCGTCATCGGCGTCCGGCACGCGCTGCGACACAGCCGGCTCGCCGAGCGGACCCGCCCGGCGGCGTCGACGTCAGCGCGAGCGGCCGGGCCCCTGCACGTATAGCAGCTCCAGGATCGCCCTGGTCGCCTCGAACCAGCGGTCCAGCCATCCGGGCGGCGGCACGCTGCCCTTCGGCGGCAACTCCAGCAGCAGACCGCGCAGCAGCGGGTGGTCGGCCAGCGAGCCGGTCGCCTCCATCGGCCAGCCGCTCGGCGGGAACGACGGCTCGACCAGCGGGTTCGGGTCGAGTGAGGGCAGGGAGAGGGGCGGATCGACCGACTCGGCGGCGGACGCCTCCTGGTCGCTCGACACCACCTCGGTCAGTACGGTGTCCCGACGCGCCCCGCGGTACTTGCCACCGAACCGCTCCGGCTTGCCCGGACCGTTGGTGAGATTGTCTGACCCGATCGTCGTCATCCGTCTCGCCTACCTCGCTCGGTTGCGGATCGGCGCGGCGGATCATCGACCAGCGCCGCTACCGACCGGTTCAACGAGACGGACCCGCTGTGGCGACGGGAATCCCGGCGGAACCTCGCGGCCCCCGCCCGACGACGGCGCGGGCGGCCGGGCCCCGGGCACGGGAAGGTCCCCGCCCGGTCGGAACCGGACGGGGACCGCACAGCCGCTCGGTCAGGCCGAGCCGAACACACCACCTCTGGTGCCAGCGACGAAGGCGTGCCAGTCACCTGGGGCGAAGACCAGGGCCGGGCCGGCCTTGTCCTTCGAGTCCCGCACTCCGACCGCCCCCGTCACGTACGCCACCTCCACGCAGTTGTCACAGTTCGGCCCGCTCTTCGAGCTCTTGAACCATGCTGCCTGCGTCAGGTCCACGGGGAACTCCTTGGTCGCCATTTCCACAACGGCTCCTCTGCCAGTTTTGCGATGTGTGCGACGGACTCCTCGGGACGTATGGCCGCAGCGCGGATGTGATCGAAGATGAAGCTGTACTTCTGTAGTTCGTCGCTCTTCTCGAGGAAGAGCCCACCCGTGGCGTTCTCCGCGTACACAACATCCGGATCACCGGGCTCAGGGAAGCTGAGGATCGTGAAGGTCCCGTCCATGCCGGCGTGCGCACCCACCTCGAAAGGCAGGATCTGAAGCGTCACGTTCGGCAACTCGGCCACCTCGACCAGCCTCTTCAGCTGGCCGCGCATCACCTCGTCCCCGCCCACCGGCCGACTCACCACCGCCTCATCGAGCACCACCCACAGATCGACCGGATCGTCCTGGGTCAACAACGACTGACGGCCCAGACGGACACGCACCCTTTGGTGTACCTGATCGGCCGTGAAGTCCGGCCGGGCGGCGCGGATCATGGCACTGGCGTACTCCTCGGTCTCCAGAAGACCCGGCACCACCTGCTGCTCGTACGCCCGGATCGAGCTGGCCGCGGCTTCCAGCCCGACGTACGCGCCGACAAGCACCGTGCTGTACGGGTGCCACCAGCCCTTCTGTCGGGCCTCCCGGGCGATCTGCACCAGCTCGTCGCTCTCGGCGCCCACCACGCCGTAGATCCGCAGCATGTCCCGCACGTCGCGGGGCGTGGCCGTGGTGTGGCCGGTCTCGATCCGGGAGACCTTCGACGCGGAGCACTCCAACTGCTCGGCGACGACCTCGATGGTGATCCCGGCGGACTCCCGCTGGCGGCGCAGCTCGGCACCGAGCCGCCGCCGTCTGATGGTCGGGCTGCGCCGTTCACTCATCGCGCAACCTTCGAGTCACTGGTTCCCGCCGCTGGCTGCTCGACCCCACCCGTGCTACCTCCGGTCGACGCGCCGCTGGCTGCCGCCCGCCGGGGGCGCGACCGTCGACCGGCGAACGCTCGCGGCGAGGGGGTGGTGCCGGTCATCGGCCGGCCGCGACGGGCGACACTGGCCCCCAGTGTGCCGTCCGGACACGGAAGGCTTCAAGCGCCGCTTTGCGCGACACGCTCGCGTATCGGCAAAACTCGACGTGCAACTTGCATGAAGCACGTCACTGATGCACTCTGTCCGTATGGCACGGATCACTCAGCGTCTCCGTCTGATCCCCCGGAGTGGTGACCCCACCGACCCGGGGGCGTCGGGCACGACGCGGGCCTGGCCGGCACCACCGAGACCTGCTCCGGGGTGATGACCCCGCCGCTGCAAGCCGGCAAGCTGCGGCGGCGGGCGCGGTTCCCGGAAGCAGCCGGGTGATGGTCGGGTGGCGGCACGCCACCAGCGGAGTACGGCCCGACCACCACCATCCGCACCACCGGTCCACGAGGCACGACCCCGTCACCGGCCGAGACTCTTCCCCGATCAGTCACCGCCGGCGCAACCGCCGGCCAACCCTCCCCAGGAGCCCATGTGCTTCCCCGCTCCGGTGACGTTCTGCACGTGACTCGCGCGGCGAGTGTCCAGTTCCTCAGGCCGATCATGTTCCGGGTGATCCGGGTGCTCGACTGGCCGACGTACGACGGTTGGCTCTGGCTCGACGGCTACGAGCTCAACGCCGCGGGCGACGCGGTCAACCGACGGTCGATCTTCGTCCAGCGGGAAGGGTTGCAACAGGTGCAGGCCGCACCGGAACCCCGCCCGCACACCGTACGGACGCGGCGGCCCGTCTCCCGTACCCCCGTCCGGGTGGGCTGACCACCGCGATCCGCCGCCGGTGGGCGTGCCGTCACCATAGAATTGATACGCCCACCCCGGCACCGTTCCACCCGCACGTCCCGGGCCCTGATCCTGGGATGGTCATGGTCAATCAGCCCGCCCCGCGGCGGCACCACCGCTCCCGTATCGCCTATGCCCTCGGATTGCTCGCCCTGCTCGCGGCCGTGACCACAGCCGTGGTCCTGGTCCGCGACCCGGCGTCGTCCGCGACCCGGCTGACCACCCCGGTGCCGGCACCGGAGATCACCGTGGTGGACGCCGACCCACCACTGGACGACGACCCCGGCTGGATCGGCGCCGTCGCCCCGAGCCACCACGCCGCAGCGGCCGACCCGACCAGCTCAGTGGCCGGCGCCGGTGCCGGTGGTCAGTCCGACGGACGCCAGGACCTCGCCGAGGCGGGCCCGACCGGGGACGCCTCGACGGACGTGCGCCGCTCACTGTTCTGGTCCGGGATCTTCGGTCTCACCATCTCGCTGGCCGGGCTCGGCCTGGTCGGCACCCGCCGCCGCATGTGGTGAACACCGGTCACGGTGTGCTCGTCGCCGTCGGGCTCGGCGCGGTCGGGCTGCTCCCGGTCGAGGGCCGGGCCTGCGAGACGATCAGTAGTACGTCCTCGCCGGTCGACACCGTCGTACCGGCCTCCGGATCGGTGCCCACCACCGTCCCGGGCGGCAGCTCCGACGGCCGGTACACCACCCGGTAGGGCAGGCCGAGCCGGTCCAGCAGCCCCTCGGCGGTGGCCTGCGGCAGGCCGGCGACCGGCGGCACCGGCACCTCGGCGGGCTCGCTGGACGGCGGCGGGCTGCTCGGCGTCGCACTGCTCGGCGTCGCGGAGGTGGGGGCGGCGCTGGTCGGCGCGGCGCTGGTGGCAGTGGTCGGGGGAATCGACGGGGTGGACTCCGGGTCGTCCCGGTCGCTGTCCCGAGCATTGAGCACCACCCAGAGCGCGGCCCCGAGCAGGCCGGCGAGCACCAGCGCGAGCACACCCCAGAGGATCGGCAGCCACCATCGCCGCCCACCCTGATCTTCGGCGTACCACTCGCCGCCCGGCTCGGCCGGTCGCGGCGGCCGTACCTCCGCCCGCCCCGACCACGGCGCGGGGTTGGACCGCTCCGCGGGCATCCGCGCCGTCCGGTCGGCCGGCTGCGCGAATGCGGAGCGGTCGATCGGCGCCGTCTCGTCGGGCGAGGCGGAGCGATCCATCGGCACCGTCTCGTCGGGCGAGGCAGCCCGGTCCATCGGCGCCGTCTCGTCCGGCGCGGCGGGCGTCCGCTGCGGCCGGTCGGCGGGCGGCAGGGCGCGGGTCCGGTCGTCGTCGTGCTCCCCGGCGGGCGGCTCCTGGCGGTCGTCGCTCATCGCACGTCCTTTCCCGAACCGGGCGGGCGGCATGGCCCTCGACCGTCAACCTAGCGGCCCACGGCACCATCGGCGGGGATCAGCGGCCCCGGCGAGCCGGGACACGGTCACCGGCCGACGTGGATCATAAGGTGGGTTTCGCGGTCGGCTGGCCGTTCGGATCCGCACCGCACCAGATGCTGACCTGGTCGTTCCAGCGGGCCGGGCCGTCCTCGGCCGGTTCCTGCCGGGTGACCTTTCCACTGCGTCCGCTGCGGTAACTGGGGTAGAGGCCCTCCTCGACCAACTCGTCGGCGGCCTTGGCGCAGTCGTCGCCAACCACATCCGGCACCTCGGCGGGCGGCGGCGGCCCGGCGATCTGGAGTTGCACGGTGGTGCCCCGGACGACCTCGGTGCCCACGGCGGGTGAGGCGCTCTCCACCGTACGACCGGTGCCACCTCCGAAGACCAGCCGCCAGCCCAGGCGCTGCTTGCGCAGCATGTCCCGGGCCTCCTCGAAATCGGCGCCGAGCACCGGCGGCACGGTCAGCCCGGACGCCTTGGTCGTGGTGGCGGTGGTGCGGGGAGCCGAGGGCGTGGTCCGGCCCGTACTCGGCCTGGGCGCGGTGGTCTGGGTGGTCGGCGTGGCGGACGCGGTCGCCACGGCGAGTGGCTGCTCCGGATCGTCGTCATCGCCGGCCAGCAGCCAACCGCCGGTCGCGCCCACCGCGGCGAGGAGCACCGCCACCAGCCCGCCACCGAGCAGCACGGTGGCCCTGCTCGGGCCGCCCCCGTCCCGGTCGCCAGCGGATTCCTGCCGCCCCGTGTTCACATCCGTCATACCGCACACCGCCTCATCACCGGCGACCGTACCGGTCACCGCCAAGCCCGTTCGCGCCCATCGGCCCGTGCCGGCGGATCATCTGCGACTCGCCGCGCCGTCGACGGGACGTTACGCTGCCCGGCATGGCCAGACGGGGCTGGGGAGTATCGATCGCGACGGCGATCGGCGTCGCTGCCGGCGCGGGCGCCGCACAACTGGGCTTCGGCTACGGGCTCGGCGTCATCACCTGGACGCCCACCGACGCCGGCGCCGCCGACACGGCATGGGCGGACGGCCTCGCCTGGGCGACCTGGCTGGCCGCCAGCTCAACGGTGCTCGGCGCGGTCTGCGCACAGCGGTTGCACCAGCGGCCGGTGCCGGTGACCCGTCCCGAGGTGCCCACCCCGGTGCCGGCGGACGGGTCCGAGCGTCCCTCGACTCCCGCCACCGGCCCGACCGGGACCGACCGACCGCCCACCGTGGATGGACCGACGGCTCCCGCTGAGAGCCGTGGCCTGCACGGACCGACGGCTCCCGCCGAAGGCCGTGACCTGCTGGGGCGGGTGGCCATCGCCCTCGGCGCCGGGCTCGGCGGGTTGGTCACCGTGCTACTCGTCGCCGTGCCCGCGCGGGTCGCGGTCGGCGCCGACAGCGACGTGCCACAGCGGATCGCCGCCGCGCACACGGCACTGGGCATCCTCATCGGCGTACTCGTCGCGCTCTGGGCGCTGCGCGCCCGCGCCGCCGCGGTGAACGTGACCGCGACGGCCGCCTGGCTGTGGCTGCTCGCCGTGGTCTCGGTGATCGACGGGGTACGCGTCGGAGGCGGCCTGGTCGGTGCTCAGCTCGGCACGTGGCAGCTCGACCCGGATCACCCCCGGTACTGGATCGGGGACCAGCTCTACTGGCCCGGTGCGCTGCTGGCTCTCGTCCCCGCACTGGTGATCGGGGCGTCGGCCGCGCGGCGGGCCGCCCGATCACCGGGTCACCGGGTCGGCGCGGCGGCGTCCGGGGCGGCCGGCCCGTTGCTCGTCGCGCTCGCGTACCTGAGCACCGTGCCGCGCTGGTCGACGCCGGGCCCGGCACAGCTGTCCACCCAACTGATCGCCCCGTACGCGGTGATCGTCGGTGTCGGCGGGTCGGTGCTGGCCGCCGTCCTCGCCGAGCGCGCCCAGCGCCACCGGCACGTGGTTGCCCCACCCGCCCAGCCCGACCCGACGAGGGCCACGGTGGACGTCCCGGCCGGTGCGGCCGAACCCGGGTCGCCCGCACCCGGCATCGAGATCGGCACGTCGGCGCGGCGCGACGGACCCGACGCGCCAGAGGAATCCGGGCCTGGTGACGCGACTCGCGTACCCCGGGTGCCCGCACCACGGTCGGAGCCGGACCTTCCCGCCCACACCGGGATGCCACCGCAGGACCCGGTACCAACCCTTCGCCGCGCCCGGGCTACCCGCAAAAACCCCCGCCCCGCCAGCGACTGACCTGCGCCGCTGCCGCTCCCGCTCCTCCGCGCGGAGCGGGAAGTGAGGCGGGGGACGTCAGTGGACCGGCCAGGTGTGGACCGGCTCGTTGGTGCGCTGGAGTTCGGCGTAGTTCTGAACCATGTGGTGCAGGGCCGCGGGCCGGTCCATGCCCTGGTGCCGTTCCGCCGCCCAGACCGCCTCCGTCTGCCAGACCGCACCGTTGCGGCCGGTACGGCAGCGCTGCTCGATGATGCCGAGCAGCCGGTCCCGCTGCTCCGCCGCGACCCCGAACCCGTCCAGTCCCGCGGCGGCGGTGGGCAGCAGCTCATCCAGCACCAGCTTGGTGACCGGCACATCGCCGAGCTGGGGCCAGTGCAGGACGGCGTCCAGACCGCGCCGGGCGGCGGCGTGGAAGTTCTCCTCGGCGGAGCTGAAGGTGAGCTGGCTCCAGATCGGCCGGTCCGCCTCGGCCAGACCACGGGCCAGGCCGAAGTAGAAGGCCGCGTTCGCCAGCATGTCCACCACCGTCGGGCCGGCCGGCAGCACACGGTTCTCCACCCGCAGGTGCGGACGGCCGTTCATGATGTCGTAGACCGGGCGGTTCCAGCGGTAGACCGTGCCGTTGTGCAACCGCAGCTCACCGAGCTGCGGCACACCGCCGGCGTGCAGCACCTCCACCGGGTCCTCGTCCTCGCAGATGGGCAGCAGCGGCGGGAAGTAGCGGACGTTCTCCTCGAACAGGTCGAAGATCGAGGTGATCCACCGCTCGCCGAACCACACCCGGGGGCGTACCCCCTGGGCCTTGAGCTCGTCCGGGCGGGTGTCGGTGGCCTGTTGGAACAGGGCGATCCGGGTCTCGGCCCACAGCTGGCGGCCGTACAGGAAGGGAGAGTTCGCCCCGACCGCCACCTGGACCCCGGCGATGGCCTGGGACGCGTTCCAGTAGTCGGCGAAGCTGTCCGGCGCGACCTGGAGGTGGAACTGGAGGCTGGTGCAGGCGGCCTCGGGGGCGATCGAGTCGGTGTGCGTCTGCAACTGCTCGACGCCGCGGATGTCCAGCTCGATGTCCTCGCCGCGGGCGCCGACGATCTGGTCGTTGAGCACCCGGTAGCGCTCGTTGGTGGAGAGGTTGTCCTCCACCAGGTGCCCCTCGGTGAGGGTGGGCAGGATGCCGACCAGGACGATCTTCGCGTCGGACCTGGCCGCGCGTTCATCGGCCCGGGCCAGGCTGCTGCGCAGGTCGTGCTCGTAGTTGGCGAAGCCGGTGCCCTCGATCAGTCGAGGTTCGGCGTTGAGTTCCAGGTTGAACTGCCCCAGCTCGGTCTGGAAGAGCGGGTCGGCGATGTCGGCGAGGATCTCCTCGTTGCGCATCGCCGGCTCGGCGGCCGAGTCGACGAGGTTGAGTTCGATCTCCAGGCCGGTCATCGGCCGGTCGGCGTCGAAGCCGAAGTCGTCCAGCATCAGGGCGAAGACGTCCAGGCATCGCCGGACCTTGTGCCGGTAGCGGACGCGGTCCTCCCGGGTGAAGGCGCCCTGCGAGACGTCCCTGCCCATGTGTCCTCCCGACGGCCGGCGCGGTCGGGATCCTGCCGTCCCGGAAAGCGCATTGTGAACCATCCACGGTAAGAGCGCTCACCTGGCCGGGCCAGAGGCCGGTTGCGGCGTTCCGACGCCAGCCGTGGCGAGCGCGCTCGTGCCGCCACCTGTACCCCGTCGACATGGTGACGGATCCGCTCGCGGTGCGAGCAACTCGTGACAATTCACACCCGGACGGGAGGCCGTGGAGATGACGGCGGGCCCGCGCCGACGTGCGGCGCGGGCCCGGAGCGTACCGGCGATCCGAGGGATCAGGCCTGGCGGATGCCCTCGCCCTCGATCTCGATCTTGACCTTCTTGCCGACCAGCACGCCACCGCTCTCCAGGGCGACGTTCCAGGTCAGGCCGAACTCCTCGCGGTCGATCTCGGTGCTCGCGGAGAAGCCGAAGATGTCCTGGCCGAAGGGGCTGCGACCGACGCCCTCGAACTCCACCTGGAGCTCGACCGGACGGGTGACGTCCTTGATGGTCAGCTCACCGGTGAGCACGAACTCGCTGCCGCGGCGGGACGTGACGCCGGTGCTGCGGAACTCGATCGTCGGGTACTTCTCGGCGTCCAGGAACTCGGGGCTGCGCAGGTGCGCGTCCCGGTCGCCCTGGGTGGTGTCGATGCTGGCGGCCTGGATGGTCGCGACGACCGAGGACTGCAGCGGGTCCTCGGCGATGGTGATGGTGGCGGTCGCCTCGTTGAACTCACCACGGACCTTGCTCACCATCATGTGTCGGGCGACGAAGCCGACCCGCTTGTGCGCCACGTCCAGCACGTAGGTGCCGGCCGCCGGGATGGTGAGGCCGTCCCAGTCGCGGGTAACCGCATCGGTGCTGCTGGTCATGCTGCTGTCCTCCAGAAGAGATCGTTTAGTACGCCAACTATAACGATAACAATATTCCCCGTGTCAAGTACTGGTAGGATGAACGAGTGACCAACGTCTTCGACGATCCCCGGATCACCGCTGTCGGCCTGCTCTTCGAGGTGCACGCCGGGCTGTCGGCCCGGTTCGACGCACAACTGGAGGAGCACGGCTTCTCCGCGGTCGAGTTCGAGGTCATCACCCGACTGGCCCGCTCGCCGGGCAACCAGCTGAGGATGACCGACCTCGCCGCGCAGACGTCGCTCTCCACCAGCGGGGTGACCAGGGTGGTCGACCGGATGGAACGCGACGGTCTGCTCACCCGCCGGGCGTGCCCGAACGACCGACGCAGCTCGTACGCCGTGGTCACCCCGGCCGGCATGCAGCGACTGGACGAGACGCTACCGGGGCACCTGCAGATGATCGAGCAGTGGTTCACCGGTCAACTCGACCCGGAGGCCCTGGCCGCGCTCCTCGACGGCCTGCGTCGGGTCCGTGACGCCGTACATCCCTGCGCCACCGCCGGCAGCACCGACGCCGCCCCGGAGGAGGCCGCCGCGCCTCGACCCTGACCGGTTCGGCGGCCGTCGGCGGCACCGAGAAGCCGTGTGACACCACCGGCAGAAAGACCGGCAGAACTGACCTTGGCATCCGGATAAAAACCACGAAAAGCGCCTTCCGCTCGGGCTGCGGTGGCAGGCTTCGTCCACCGGGGATCCACCGGGGGGTGACGGCGCGGGCGAACAGCGAGGGGTAGCACCAAGGGGGCTCTTCGTCCGCGCCACTCCGCCGCCACTACCGCGTCGCCGGCCCTCCCCGGCTGGCGGTCAACGCGTAGAGCAACCCGGACTCCTGCGGCAGCAGTTGGATGCCACTGTCCTGACAGACCCGGTCGAGCCGGTCGAGGATCGCCGGGTCTCCGGTGCTCGCCGCCAGCCCCACCAGCGCCTCCACCACGTCCCGCCGGTCGTGACCGGCGTCGGCGGCGGCCGCGAACCACTCGGCGGCCAACTCCCGGTCACCCCGGTGCAGCGCCAGATTCCCCTCAATCAGCGCGCAGATCCCCACCTCGGGGCCACCCCAGGCGAGCACGGCGTCGTCCGAACGCGGCCGCGGCGGGCCGGGCGAGGGCATCAGGACGGCCGCCGCCTCGGCAGCCCCCGCGCGCAGCTCGGCGAGCACCTCGGTCGCCTCCGCACCGCGACCATCCTGGGCGAGCGCCAGGCCCACCGTGCCGAGCACCCGACGGCGATGCCCCGGATCCCCCAGCTCGGACAACGCCGCCACCGCACGCCGCCCCTGGTCCACGGCGTCGGCGTACCGGCCCTCCAGGCGGGCGACCTCGGCCCGGTTCGCCCAGGCCAGCACCCGTAACCGCTGCTCTCCACCCTCGGCGGCGAGCCGGTCCACGGCGGCCAGCCGGCGGCGCGCCGCCGCCAGGTCACCCACTCGGATCTCGTGCCAGGCGAGACTGTTCTGGGCCACCGCCAGGTCCCGCGTCCGCCCGTTGCGAGCAGCCAGCCGGAGTGCCGCCTCGGCCTGCTCGCGGGCCTCGTCATGGCTACCCACGGTGATCAGCAGCGCGCCGAGCACGTTCCGCGCCTCCAACTCCCCGGTCACGTCGCCCGCCTGCCGGAACATGTCCAACGCGGCCCGCGCCGTGGGCAACTCGTCGGCACCCGCACCGTGCTCGGTGGCGAGCCGAGCCACCCCGAGGGTCGCCCAGGCCCGCAGGACCGGATCGGCGTCGGCGGTCCTCGGGTCGGCCAGCAGCCGCCGCAACCACTGCCGCCCGGTGACATCGCGCCCGCGGAACCGCCACCACCGCGGCAGGCAGGCCGCCAGGCGGAGCGCGGTCAGCGGGTCGTCGGTCGCCGCGTGGGACAGCGCCGAGCTGATGTCGCTGCTCACCTCGTCCAACCGGTGCACCGCATCGGGCAGCCGGGGGCCGGCCAGGTCCGCCGCGGTACGCGCCGCCAGGCGGGCGACCACCTCGGCGTGCCGGCGCCGCAGACAGCCCAGCTCACCACCCCCGGCCGCCTGCTCGACGGCGAAGTCGCGGACCGCGTCGAGCAGACGGAACCGGAACGAACCGGTGCCCCGCACGCTCAGCAGGCCCAACTCGACGAGCCGGTCCAGCACCGGAAGGGGGTCGATCGC
The DNA here is from genome assembly GCF_029626045.1 of Micromonospora sp. WMMD710. Lineage (NCBI taxonomy): Bacteria > Bacillati > Actinomycetota > Actinomycetes > Micromonosporales > Micromonosporaceae > Micromonospora > Micromonospora sp. WMMD710. The sequence goes on from NZ_JARUBD010000001.1 coordinate 5,330,558, forward strand.
CACGGTGCCGTCCCGGTCAGCCTCGTCGGCGAGCATCTCCTCGGCCTGCTCCACCGACCATCGGTTGCCGAACATGGCGAGCCGACGCAGCGCCGCCCGCTCGTCCGGGGCGAGCAGGCGGTAGCTGGTCGCCACCGCGTCCCGGAGGGTGCCCGCCACCGCCGCACGGATGGTGTCGGCACCGCTCGGACGACCGGTCGCCGCCTCCGGTCCGTCCCAGCCGGGATGGGTCGGCGGGTCGGCGGGGGTGGTCAGGTCGAGCACGCGGTCGCCGTACCGGTCGAGCAGTTCGGTGAGGTTGAGGAGCCGACCCCGGGCCGCCATCAGCTCGATGGCCAGCGGCAATCCGCCCAACCGGCGGACCAGCGCGGCCAGCGCCGGCAACTCGTCGGGGGTGGGCGGCTCCCGACGGACCTGGGCGAGTCGGGCGGTGAACAGGGCGACCGCCGGCCACGTTCCGAGCGTCGCCGATCCGGCCCCGTCGGCGTCTGGCGGCGGTACGTCGAGCGGCGCGACCGGCCAGACCCGCTCGCCGGGTAGCCCGACGGGATGCCGTCCGGTGACCAGCACGCGCAGGGACGGCAGCACGCCGGTCAACCGGTGCAGCGTCTCGGCCACCGGGCCGGGAGCGCGCTCGACCGCGTCCATCACCAGCAGCGTCGGCCGCCCGGAGAGCCGGGCGGCGAGTTCTGGCAGCCGGGCCCCACCGAGGACCGCCATCGAGGCGGCGAGCACGTCCGGGCCGTCCGAGCCCTCACCGATGAGCACCCCGGCCACACCACCCGGGTACGCCCCGGCGGCCGCGTGCGCCACGGACAGCGCCAGCGCCGTCTTGCCGACCCCGGTCAGCCCGACCAGGCTGACCAGCTGCGGCCCCGGCTCCGTGGTCAGCATGCCGGCCAGCTCGCCGACGTCCCGGTCCCGCCCGATGAGCGTGACCGGCGGCGGGAGGGCGACCGGCGGATCCGTGTTGGCGGGCCGGGTCGCCGCCGGAGCGGTCGTCAACGATGTCGAAGGTACGTCCGGCGGGGCGGTCTCGCCCCGGACCGGGCCACGAGCGGCGGCCATGAACGCCGCCCGGGTCGCGCCGCTCAGCTCCAACGCCTCGGCGAGCAGGCCGACCGTGGTGCGCTGCGGCCGGACGGACCGGCCACGCTCCAGGTCACGCACCGTCCGTACGCCCACGCCAGACCGGGCCGCGAGTTCGGCCTGGGTCAGGCCGGCGGCCCGACGGTGGGCGCGGAGCAGTTCCGGCAGCCCGGTACGACCGGCCGGCCCCGGTGACCCGTCATGATCCGGAGTCATGGGCACGAAGAGTACGGATCGGCTACGACCATCGGCAGTCGAACGTCGGGCTGCCGACGCCCGCTCGCCGAAACCCGACAGCCGAACGGACAGCCCCGCCCGGCACGCCCGGTCCAACGATGCCGGACGATGCCGTACGGCGGGTCCGGTCGTTCCGGTCAGAGGCCCAGATCGCGCGCGATGATCATGCGCTGCACCTCGCTGGTGCCCTCACCGATCTCCAGGATCTTGGAGTCCCGCCAGAACCGGGCGACCGGGTACTCGTTCATGAATCCGTAGCCGCCGTGGATCTGGGTGGCCTCCCGCGCGTTGTCCACCGCGATCGTGCTGGCGTGCAGCTTGGCGATGGCGGCCTGCCGCTTGAACGGCTCGCCGGCCAGCATCCGGGCGGCGGCGTCGTAGTAGGCCAGCCGGGCGGTGTGCGCCTTCAACTCCATGTCGGCGATCTTGAACTGGATCGCCTGGTTGTCACCGATCGGCCGGCCGAAGGCGTGCCGCTCCTTCGCGTACTTGATCGACTCGTCGACGCAGCCCTGGGCGAGGCCGACGGCCAGCGCGGCGATGGCGATCCGACCCTCGTCGAGGATCCGCAGGAACTGGGCGAACCCCCGACCACGCGCACCGAGCAGGTTGGCCGCCGGCACCCGGCAGTCGTCGAAGGTCAGCTCGTGGGTGTCCGAGGCGGTCCAGCCCACCTTGGAGTAGCCGGGCGCCACGGTGAAGCCGGGCGTTCCGGTGGGCACGATGATGGTCGACAGTTCCTTCGAGCCGTCCGGGTTCGTGCCGGTCACCGCGGTGACGGTGACCATGGCCGTGATGTCGGTCCCCGAGTTGGTGATGAACGCCTTCGACCCGTTGATCACCCACTCGTCGCCGTCCAGCACCGCTCGGGTCTGGGTGCCGGCGGCGTCCGACCCGGTGCCCGGCTCGGTGAGCCCGAAACCGGCCAACGCCTCGCCGCTGAGCAGCTTCGGCAGCCAGGTCGCCTTCTGCTCCTCGGTGCCGAACCGGTAGATCGGCATCGCGCCCAGCGAGACCGCCGCCTCCAGCGTGATCGCCACGCTGGAGTCGACCCGGGCGAGTTCCTCCAGGGCCAGGCACAGCGCGAAGTAGTCGCCACCCATGCCGCCGTGCTCCTCGCCGAAGGGCAGGCCGAACAGGCCCATCTTGCCCATCTGCCGGATCACCTCGTACGGGAAGGTGTGCTGCTCGTAGTGCTCGGCGATGACCGGTGCGACCACCTCGCGCGCGAAGTCCCGCACGCTCTCCCGCAGCGCCGCTTGGTCGTCGGTGAGCCGGAAGTCCATCTCATCCTCCTGTGGGGACGGTGCCGTCGGACGCTCGTGACGCCGGGACGGGTGGCTGTGCGGGGGTCGGTCGTCGGGTCAGACCGGGGTGACGCCGTGCCGGCGCCGGGAGAAGTGCCGATCCTTGGTACGCGCCGCCGCGAACCGGCGGACCAACTCGCCGCGCAGGTCGTGCGGCTCGACGATGGCGTCGACCACCAGCTCGCTGGCCAGCCGGACGACGTCGATGTCCTGCTCGTACTCGGCCCGCTTGGCGGCCACGAAGGCGGCCCGCTCGGCCTCGCCCTCGATCGCCGCGATCTTGTTGGCGTAGACCGCGTTCACGGCGGCCTCGGCCCCCATAACCGCGATCTTCGCGCTGGGCAGCGCGATGGTCGCGTCCGGCTCGAACCCGGGGCCGGCCATCGCGTAGAGACCCGCGCCGTACGCCTTGCGGACCACCACGCAGATCTTCGGCACGGTCGCCTCGGAGATCGCCGTGATCATCTTGGCGCCGTGCCGGATGATGCCCTGCTTCTCCACGGCGCTGCCGACCATGAAGCCGGGCACGTCGCTGAGGAACAGCAGGGGCACGTTGAACGCGTCGCAGAGCTGCACGAACCGGGTCGCCTTGTCGGCGGAGTCGACGAAGAGCACGCCGCCCTTGAACATCGAGTTGTTGCCGAGCACGCCCACGACCTGGCCGTCGAGGCGACCGAACCCGATGGTCAACTCCTTGGCCCACAGCGCCTGGATCTCGAAGAACGAGCCCTCGTCGAGCAGGCCCTTGACGTACCGCCGCATGTCGAACGCCTGCCGCTCGCTGGCCGGCACGAGCGCCGCCAGGTCGGCCTTCGCGGGCGCGGCGACGGCCGGCGCGGCCGGCGGTGCCTGCGTCCAGTTCGCCGGCAGGTACGACAGGTAGGTTTTCACCACGTCGAGCGCGTCGGCCTCGGTCTTGCAGAGGAAGTGCCCGACGCCAGACTCGGCGGTGTGCACCTTGGCGCCACCCATCGCCTCCAGGGTGGTCTTCTCCCCGGTGACCATCTCGACCATCCGGTCGGAGCCGAGGTACATGCTGGCGTTGCCGTCGACCATGGCGACCACGTCGCAGAACGCCGGAATGTACGCCCCACCGGCGGCGCTCGGGCCGAACAGCGCGCACACCTGCGGGATGGAGCCGGAGGCGCGGACCTGGTTCCAGAAGATCTTGCCGGCGCCACGCCGGCCGGGGAAGAGGTCGACCTGGTCGGTGATCCGGGCGCCGGCCGAGTCGACCAGGTAGACCATCGGCACGCCGGCGCCGTACGCCCGCTCGATGATCCGGATGATCTTCTCGACGGTACGGGCGCCCCAGCTGCCGGCCTTGACGGTGGAGTCGTTGGCCATCAGGCAGACCTGCCGCCCGTCGATGGTGGCGGTGCCGGTAACCACGCCGTCGGCGGGCAGCCCGTCGGCGAGCGCGTTCGCGTAGAGGCCGTCCTCGACGAACGAGCCCTCGTCGACCAGGAGCGCGACCCGCTCACGGGCGAACAGCTTGCCCTTGGCCGCGTTGGCGGCGTGGTACTTGTCCGCGCCGCCGGACCGGGCCCGCTTGCGCAGTTGCTCCAGCGCCTCACCGTCGAGCGTCACGCCGACCCCCTCGCCACACCAACCTAAACGATCGTTAGGTTAGCGCATTCGCGCGCCAGTCGGCGACCCGACGCGGCCAACCACCCCTCGAAACTCATGCATTGAAATGTATTGATGTTTGCCGTTAGGCTCCTGGCACCCCCTCCCAAGATTGGAGTCAGCGATGACCTCACGACTCAATCGGCTCGCGGTCGCGATGCTCGCGACGGCACTCGCCACCCTCGGCGTCACGGTCGCCAACCCGTCGCCCGCGTCCGCCGCCATGACCATCTGCTACAACACCAGCCAGGCAGGCGCCTACGCCGGCACCGCCAACCAGGCCGCCTCGATCTGGAACAACGCCACCGTCAACCTGACGCTTTCCGCCAACTGCGGCTCCAACCTGCGGATCTACCAGATCACCGGCGGCGGCTCGTACGCCGTGCGGACCAGCCTCGGCAACGGCCGGGTCTACATCGACACCCAACAGGCCGCGCAGTACAGCCCGCTGCGGATCATGACCCACGAGATCGGGCACATCCTCGGCCTGCCGGACAACTACAACGGCAACTGCGCGATCCTGATGTCCGGCGGCAGCGCCGGCACCAGCTGCACCAACCCGTACCCGAGCACCACCGAGGCGAACCGGGTCAGCAACCTCTTCGCCGGCACGTTCAGCGCCACCGAGCGCAGCACCGACCGCAGCGCGGACATCTTCCGCGACAGCTGGCCGGCCGCGCTCGCTCCGGTGAGCTGACCGACAGATACGTGGAAGGGGCCGGCGCACGCGCCGGCCCCTTCGTCGCGTCCTCAGCTCGGCATCGGCGTCAGCCGGGTACGCGGACCGGCCCGCAGCACGCCCGACGGCAGCTTCTTGCCGAGCAGATCCTCGGCCAACTCCGCCGCCTCGATCAGGGCCGCCAGGTCGATGCCGGTGTCGATGCCCATGTCGTGCAGCATGTGCACAGCCTCCTCGGTGGCCAGGTTGCCGCTCGCCCCGGGGGCGTACGGGCAGCCGCCCAGACCACCCACACTGGCGTCGAACTCGGTCACCCCCAGCTCCAGAGCGGTCAACAGGTTCGCCAGCGCCGTACCCCGGGTGTTGTGGAAGTGCAGCAGCACCGGCACGTGCGCGTTGCGGTCGCGTACCGCCGTCAGCAGCTCACGGACCCGGCGCGGCGTGCCCATGCCGGTGGTGTCGCCGAACGCCACCCGGTCCGCGCCGTCACGGACCACCCGGTCGACGATGCCGGCCACCCGCGCCGGGTCGACATCCCCCTCGTACGGGCAGCCGAAGCTGGTCGCCACGATCACCTCGACCCGCGCGGAGGCACCGTGCAGGAGGTCGATCAGCTCGGCGATGTCGTCCAACGACTCGTCGGTCGAGCGGTTGACGTTGCGACGGTTGTGCGTGTCGCTGGCCGACACCACCACCTCGATCTCGGTGAACCCCGCGGCCAGGGCCCGCTGCGCGCCCCGGGTGTTCGGCACCAGCGCCGAATAGCGCACCCCGTCGGCCTTCGCGGCCCGCCGCCACACCTCATCGGCGTCGGCCATCTGCGGAATGGCCTTCGGATGCACGAACGACACCGCCTCGATCCGGCGTACGCCGGTGGCGGAGAGCGCGTCGAGCAGCCGCACCTTGGCGGCGGCGGGAATCGGCTCCTCGTTCTGCAACCCGTCCCGCGGCCCAACCTCACGGATGGAGACGAAATCCGGCAGTTCCGCCATAAGGAGTCACCTCACGCAATCGACTATGTCCGTTACTTGTGGTCCGCCAGCGGGCCGGGGTAGAGGTTCGCTGGGGAGGGCACGGCGGTGCCGTGGACCCACTCGGCGAAGAAGCCGGTGAGGTCGACGGTGGTGTTGCGCTGAGCAAGCGCCTCGAACTGGGTGAACGACGCGTTGCCGTAGCGGTGGTCGCGCAGCCACTGCCGAAGCGTACCGAAGAAGGCAGTGTCACCCACCGTGCGGCGAAGTGCGTGCAGCATCAGCGCACCCTTGCCGTAGAGAGCCGAGTCGAGCTCGCGTCCCGGCCCGGGATCGTAGAGCTTGACCCGCCAGTACTCGGGGTCACCGAGATTCTCCGCCACCAATTCGAGGTAGTCCTCGTCGATGTCAGCACCCTTGTGCTCCCGCCACAGCTGGGCCGCGTACGTGGCGAAGCACTCGGCGATGCATCCGTCGCGCCAGTCGGCGAAGGACACGCTGTCACCGAACCACTGGTGTGCCACCTCGTGCGCCATCGACTCCTCGAAGAAGACGCCCTGATAGGTGGGCCTGCCCTGGGTCTCCAAGGCCAACGGCGCCCCCGGCGGGCTCAGGTAGGGCACCACGGTGGCACCCGAGACGCCGAACGGAAAGGGGCCGAACGTGTCCGTGTAGAAGTCGAGGATCGACGGCATCACCTCCTCGGATTCGGGCCAGATCTCGGTGCCGGGAGCGTACGCGTACAACAGTGGTGTGCCATCGGGCATCGCCGCCTTGTGAACGGTGAACCGGTCGATGGCGATGGTCGTCAGGTAGGTCGCGATCGGCCGGTCCTCGTGCCAGCTGAACGTGGCGCTCTTGGCGTCGGTTCGGGTCGTGCCGGGTCGGCCGTTGCTGATCACGGTCCAACCTGTCGGGACGGTGGCGGTCACGTCGAACGTCGCCTTGTCCGACGGGTGGTCGTTGGCCGGGAACCACGAGGTGGCACTGTGCGGCTCACCGAGCGCTACCGCACCGCCGCCATCCGTGGTGTACCAATCCTTGCCAGTGGCGCCGGCGTAACGCACGCGCACCGTGAACTCCCGCCCCGCCTTGATCTCGACCGCCGGCCGGATCACCAGCTCGTGCGCACCTTCCCGACTGACCTTGTGCGCGGGACGACCATCGACCGACACCGCGGTGACGTCGAAGCCCACCAGATCGAGGTGGAAGACGCTCAGGGTGGTGGTGGCACGCGCCGTGATCGTCGTGTCGCCGGTGAGCCAACCGGGCTTCGCCGGATCGTAGGCGACGCGCACGTCGTAGTGCCCCACGTCGTAGCCGGCATTGCCGTCGTCGGGAAAGTACGGGTCACCCAAGCCTGACCGGGCAGTGGATCGCTGCGGGTACGCGCCAGCGGACGGCGCGCCGAGGAGCAGGCTGACGCCCACGACGACGGTGGTCGCGCAGGCGGCTCGGAGGAGGCGGCGATTGCGGGAGGCGTACCTACTCATGCGCGCTTCCCGTCGCTGAGACCCCAGAGGGCATAGATGATCGCGTTGGTGCTGGTGGTCTGCACGGTGGGAGAGATGTTCTCCAACCGATCGCACGCGAGGTGATAGCAGGCGTCGATGCCGGTGGTGAACCCGCTGACCGGGATGCCCCGATCGGCGAACGACACGTGGTCGGAGCTCCCCACCCCGATATCCCACGTCGGGATGTCGTGCACCGCGAAGTAGTCGTAGAACCCCTTCGCGAGCCCGTCTCCGGTGTCGACGACCAGCCACATTCCGGTCGTGTCGATCCCAGTCATATCGAAGTTCAGATAGGCGCCGATCGCCTTGCGCTGCCTGCTCGGCAGGTGTTTGAGGTAGGCGGCGGACCCGAGCTCGCCCAGTTCCTCCGCGCCCCACCAGGCGAACCGTAGGTGTCGACGCGACACGAGATGTGCCCGTGCCACGACTTCGGCGGTGGCGAGCACCGCCGCCGCGCCGGAGCCGTTGTCATTGATCCCCGGGCCGGCGGGGACGCTGTCCAGATGCGCCCCCACCATCACCACGTCGTTGTCGTCCCCGCCCGGCCAGTCGGCGATCACGTTCTGACTGGTGTGGCGGACGCCCTTCTCGTCCACGTACACGAACTCGTCGATCCGGGTGCGGAAGCCGGCACGGTCGAGCACGCCCTTGACGTAGCGCACGGACTCGGTGTAACCGGGTGTGCCGGCAGCCCGGGTGTCGCCGTTGCGGTCGGCGATCTCCTGCAGTGCCGTGAGGTGCGGCATGACCGCGCCGGCGCCGACGGTGGGCGGGGCAGCGGCGGCGACCGCCGGCGTCGGGGTGAGCGCGGCAGCCAACAGCAGCCCGACAGCGACCATGCCGTTGGGCAAAGCCCGTTTCCTCATGGATGGACCTCTCGTCAGCGACGGATGATCGGATTGACCTCCGTTCAGAAGACGATGCTTGGTGATCGATGTCAGGAAGTCGTCAGCTTCCTATTGTCATCCTGCACTCGAACCGACCGGGGTCAGCGCATGCGACCGACGATGCCGGTGTCGTAGGCGCCGGAGAGAAACTCCCCGTTCTCCAGCAGCTCGGCGAAGAACGCGACGTTGTTCTTGGGGCCCTCGATCCGGAAGGCGCCCACCGCCGACCGGGCACGCTCGAGCGCCTGCTCGCGGGTGTCGCCGGTGACGATCAGCTTGGCCAGCAGGCTGTCGTAGAACGGGGTGACCGTGTTGCCCTCGGTGTAGCCCGAGTCCACCCGGACACCCTCACCCGTCGGCTCCACCCAGGTCTTCACCACACCGGGGCCGGGCAGGAAACGCTTCGGGTCCTCCGCGTTGATCCGCATCTCGATCGCGTGTCCGCTCGGCGTCAACGCGTCCGGGTCGAACGTCGGCGCCAACCCGGCCGCCACCCGCAACTGCTCCTCGACCAGGTCGATCCCGTAGACGTACTCGGTCACCGGGTGTTCCACCTGAAGGCGCGTGTTCATCTCCAGGAAGAAGAAATCTTCGGAGCCGGAGCCGGCACCCTCAGAGTCCCGCTGACGCGGGACCAACAGGCACTCGACGGTCCCCGCGTTGCGGTAGCCGACCGCCTCGCCGGCACGCACCGCCGCAGCCAGGAGACGTGCCCGCAGCTCCGGCGAGACCGCCGGGGACGGGGACTCCTCGACCAGCTTCTGGTTGCGCCGCTGCACCGAACACTCCCGCTCGCCGAGCGCCACCACCCGACCGTCGGCCAGGCCGAGGATCTGCACCTCGACGTGGCGCACCCGGGGGAAGTACCGCTCGATCAGCACCGAGCCGTCACCGAACATCCGCTCGGCGAACGCGCGCACCTTGTCGTACTCGGTGCGCAGCGCGGCCTCGTCGACGGCCACACCCATGCCCATCCCACCGCCGCCGGCGGCGGCCTTGACCATCACCGGGTAGCCGATCTCGGCGGCGGCCGCCACCGCCGCGTCCAGGTCGGCGGCCGGGTCGGTGGTGCCGGGCGCGACCGGAACGCCGGCCGCCGCCATCAGATTCCGGGCGTTGATCTTGTCGCCCATCGCGGTGATCGCGTCCGCGTCGGGCCCGACCCAGATCAGCCCACTCGCCTCGACGGTACGAGCGAACTCGGCGTTCTCGGACAGGAAGCCGTACCCGGGATGGATGGCCTGCGCGCCGGTCGACTTCGCGGCGGCGAGGATCGCCTCGGCGTTGCGGTAGCTCTGTGCCGGATTCGGCGGACCGATCAGGACCGCCTCGTCCGCCTCGGTGACGAACGGCAGGTCGGCGTCGGCCTCCGAGTACACCGCGATCGCGCGGATGCCGAGCCGCCTGGCGGTCCGGATGATCCGGCGGGCGATCTCGCCCCGATTGGCGACCAGCAGTGACTCGATCATGTTTCCTCCCGGCGTCCGGATGGTGGGACGATGTCAGGGAATCATGACCGGTGCACTTCTGACGAGTCGACTCAGGCGAGCAGAGCGGCCAGGGTCGCGCCCCGCAGCAGCTCGGCGCGACGGCGCCGGTCCACCTCACCACCGAGGAACGGCGTCGAGTTCATCAGGCCGAACGCGGCATGGGCGAGCACCCGCGCCTCACCGTCGGGCATGCCCGGATGCAGTGCGGTGAGCACCGTCACCCACTCCTCGACGTACATCCGTTGCAGGCGGCGGATCCGCCGCCGCGGCTCCTCCGGCAGGCGGTCCAACTCGTGCAGGTGCAGTGCGATCACCGCGGGGTTGGCCAACGCGAACTCGACGTGGAAATCGATCAGCGACTCCAGTACGCCACGCGGGTCGTCCGGATGCCCGGCGGAGCGTTCCCGCCCGCCGGCCAGCAGTCCCTCGCTCACCGGGATCAGCGCGGCGGCCAGCATCGCCTCCTTGCCGGCGAAGTGGTGGTAGAGCGCCGGACCGGTGACTCCCGCTGCCGCGCCGATGTCGTCCATCGACACACCGTGGTAGCCACGGGCGGCGAACAGACCGACCGCGATCTCCAGGATCTCGTCCTTGCGGGACCGGCGCCGGCCCGCGCCCGCCGCGCCCCGTGCCTGCTGCTCCACCGTCACCGGGCAAGCGTAGACCGCGAGGCGAGCCCGGTGGGACGCTGGTTACCGAGCGGTTACACACACCCCGGCGCGCGCCGGCGCGCTCACTCGTCGTCCGGGTCGAGGTCGTGCTCCGCCCGCAACGCGGCGGCCTCGGCGGGCCGGTCCAGCAGATCCAGGGCACGGGCCAGCAGCCAGGCGGTCTGGCGCACCGGCCGCGAGTTGGCCGGGAGCCCACCGAGGACGCGCCGCAGGAGCGGCTCCGCCTCGCCCGGCCGGTCCAGTCGCAGCAGCAGCTCACCGGTGAGGACCTCCACCTGGGCGGCCTCACCGAACGCCTCGATCGACCGCAACCGGTCCGGCACCCCGGCGAGCCGGGCCAGCGCCTCGTCCGGCCGACCCTCGGCCGTCAGCACCCGCGCCCCGGCCTCGGCGGCCATCGCCAGCTCGTACGTCACCGGCGGCTCCGGCTGCCCGGTCATCGTCGCCGCCAACCCGTCCACCTGCTCGACGGCACGGATCGCCGCCGGTCGGTCATCGGCCCAGAACCAGGCGTACGCCTCCCGCCTGCGGGCCCGCAACTCGTCCAGCGGCAGGCCGCCGAGCCGGTACGCGGTGGCAGCCGCTGCGAACCGCTCCGCGCCGGCGGCGTCCCGGTCCGCGTCGTACAGGATGCCGCCGGCCTCCTCGAGCACCTGCGCCCGGTACGGGAGGTTGTCCGGACCGTCCAGATTGCCGGCCAACTGCTCCAGTAGGGCCAGTGCGGGGTCGATCTCGCCGAGCCCGGCGTACACGCCCGCCAGCAGGTGCCGGCACCGGTCCGCCTCGGCCTGTGCGCCGAGCCGGTCGAGACCGAGGACGGCCTCCTCGGCGACCTCGGCCGCCTCGGCGAGCCGACCCACCACCCGGTACGCGTTCGCCAGCTCCCAGCGCAGGAACGCGTCGCCCTCGGCACCCCGCTCGACGCAGAGCGTCACCGCCTCGACGAAGTCGTCGACGGCGTCGGCGGCGCGGCCGGCGGAGAGCAACGCGCGGGCACGGGCGACCCGCACCGGCAACTCCGCGTCCGCCGGTGCCACCAGCAGCGCCTCGTCGCAGGCGGCCACCGCGTCGGCCGGATCGTCCACCGCGCGGGCGTAGGTCAGGCAGGCGGCCGTGACCAGTTCGCCGACACCCAGCTCACGGGCGATGCGGCGGGACTCGTCGGCGGCGGCGCGCGCCTCCTCGACCCGTTCGGACTGCTCCAGCAGGTGCGCGCGGTGCAGCGCGATCCGGGCCGCGAGGTGTGGGTCGCCGCCCGCGTCGGCCGGCACCCGGTCGAGGGCCGCGAGCGCGTCCGCCCAGCGTTCCCGGTGCAGCAGCGCCAGCGCCACCCGGTCGTGCGCGGCGGCCCGCTGTCGGGCGTCGCCGTCCCGGTCCAGCGCCTCGGCGGCCTCCCGGACCAACGCCAGCCCCTCGTCGGCGTCGTCGTCGGAGCGGGTCAGCAGCACACCGAGTCGCCCGGCGACCACCTGGGCCGGCAGGTCCTCACCCGCCGTCCGGTACAGCTCCAGAGCCGCCCGGTTCATCTCCACCGCACCCTGGATGTCGTCCTCGTCGCCGCGCTCGGCGGCCCGCAACGCCAGCCGGTGGGCGACCGTACGCGGGGGCAGGTCGTCGGAGCCGAAGCGCTCGTCGCAAGCGGCCAGCGCCGCCCGGAACGTGGCCCGGTCGTGCCGACCCCAGCTCTGCTCGGCGAGATCCAGCAGCTCGTCCGGGCCGGCGTCGGCGGGCACGGTCACCGCGGGCGCCTCGGCAGGACCGGCGTGCGGCGCGTCGCCGACGGTCGCCGGTGCAGCCCCGCCGAGGGGGATGGTCGGGTCGTCCCCGGTCGGACGCGACGGGCGACGGCGGACGCTCGCCGACAGCGGCACGTGCTCGCCGCTCGGCCGCACGGCGAGCCGGCGGGCGATCCACTCCGACTGGTGGGTGGTGCCGTTGCGGGCGTCGAAGCGCGCCGCCAGGTCGGTCGCGGTCCGCGTCAACTCGTCGGCGAGCACCAGCGTCGACACCTCGCCGGCCGGCCGTCCCTCGGCGGCCCGGCGGTACACGGTCGTCCCGGCGCTCCGGCCGGCCTGGCGCAACGCCGCGGCGGCCGTCGCCGCGAAGTGCATCGCGGCGGCCGGCGACGGCGGCCGGTCCAGCCAGTCCAGGTGCCGTTCGACCAGCTCCAGCGCCCGTGCCTCGTTACCGGTCATCGTGCAGAACTCGACGTGGTCGCCGATGTCCCACAGGTTGGCGAGGTTGCCGCGCAACCGGCGGTACGCCTCCCGGTGCGCGTCGCGCGCCGACTCGCCCCGCCCGGTCCGCAGGTACGGCAGGAGCAGCGCGGTGAGGATCGACTGTGGCTGCTCGTTGCAGCTGAGCCGGCCGGCGAGCACCGGCTCGGCCAACGCCACCGCCTCCGCGTCCCGCCCGTTGTCGGCGAGGTAGCCCACCTGGCTGGTCGGATCACAGCCGGCGCAGTCGGAGAGGTCGTCGCGCGGGGTGGTCTGCCAGAGCCGGTACCAGTGCTCGGCCGCCTCGGCGTCGCCCACGTGGTCGGCGACCCGGAACCGGTGCTTGTGGACGGTCTGCAGGCTGTGCCCACCCGCCCGGTAGCGGCGCTCCATGTCGTCCAGCACGGCGTACGTGCGGTCGAGCGGCACCTCCGGGAAGTTCAACAGCCCGTTGATCATGTACTTGAAGTGCCAGAGCAGGTTGTGCAGGTGCCGCTGGTGGTAGGGCTGCGGGTCGCGGTCGAACTCGGACAGACACCAGGAGAACGTCACGAAGGACTTCGCCGGCTCGCCGCCGTAGATGTAGCCCGTGGTGGCCTGCATCCGGGTGACGAACGCGAGGTGCCGGTCGTCGGCGGCGTCCACCCGGCGCAGCAACTGCTCCAGGGCGGCGATCTGCCCCGCCCCGTACGGCATGTCGGAGATGCCACGCAGCACCCGCCACAGATCCTCGTCGCTCATGCTCACTCCCGTCCCGGCACGGCCCGGCCGAGCAGGCCGAGGAAGGAATCGTTCAGCAGCGCCGCGTCGGCGGCGCGGATCGGATGGTGGCCGAGCAGCAACGCCTGCCCGTACAGCGCCTCGATGGCGAGCCCCACCAGCTCCGGGTCGGCCAGCATGGTGACCCGGCGGACCAGCGGGTTGCGGTGGTTGAGCACCAACTGCGGGCGGTCCGGTGGGGCGGTCGCGGCGAGCGCGTCGAGCACGCCACCCCACAGCTCGTCGGCCCGGTCCCGGCTGGCCGCGAGCTGGTCGTTGAATGCCGCCGACCGGCTGACCAGGTAGAGCGCGGGCAGCGAGACCGGGTCGTACGCCCGGATCACCACCTCGCAGCCGGAGCGTTCGACGGCCCGCTGCGCGGCGGTGAGGAACGGCCGCAGCGCCAACTCCACCTGCGGGTCGAGGCTGTCGAAGCGGGTCGTGAGGTCGCTCGGCTCCAGCCGTTCGATGAGCACCGAGCGGTCCACCACCGGCAGCCGCTCGATCAGCTCGGTGTCGTACGTGTAGCCGGCGTTGACCACCGCCAGGTCCTGCGCGGCGGCCACCGCGGCGAGCTGGCGGAACTCGTCCAGGCTCGCCGCGTAGCGGAGCACACCGTGGCGTTCCCGGAACTCGGCGAGGGTGAGCGTGCCGACGTTGGTGTCCATCGGCCACCACCGGTCGACCAGCCGCAGCATCTCGTCGTCGTGCAACGCCAGCGCCTTCACGCCGAGGTGGTGCACCTGGAGGAACTCGGCGAGCCGGTGCGGGTCGTGCCGTGCCAACCGGACCAGCCAGCCGCGGATCTGGTCGCCGAGCGCATCCCGGGTCGCGGTCAGCAGGGTGTCCTCGTAGAGGGCCTCCCGGCTGGCGGTGGGGCGCAGCTCGCTGGCGTCCACGACGCAGTGCGCGAAGAACGCCCAGTCCGGCAGCAGCCCGTCGGCGTGCTCGGTGAGCAGCATCCGCTTGAGGTAGACCCGGTGCCCCGCGCGGGCCGCCGGGTTCACCGGGGTGGGCAGGATGACGGCGACACCGGTCAGCCCGGCCTCCGGCACGCTCAGTGGCAGCACGTCGAACGGGTCGACGCCGAGCGCCTCCCGGGCGTACGCGATCAGCGCGGCCCGGTCGACCGGCGCACCCGGCGCGGTCGGCCACGGCGGTTCGCCGGTGGTGGTGACCACGTCGCCGACCCGGACCGTGACGGGCAGCAGCGAACCGAAGAGCCGGGCCAGGTCGGTGACGGTCGGGGTGGCGAACCACTGGTCGGCGTCGCGGCGGGGCACCAGCGTGACGGTGGTGCCCGGTTCGGCGCGGGCGGCCTGCGGCGGTGCCACGCTCACCGCGTACCGGCCGTCGGCGTACCCGGTCCAGCGGACCGTGGGGTGCTCGCCGTTGCGGGTGAGCACCTGGATTTCGTCGGCGACCAGGAAGCAGGAGAGCAGGCCGATGCCGAACTGGCCGAGGAACTCGTGGCGGGAGAACCCGAGCTCGTCCCTTTTGGAGCTTCGGCCGATGGTGGCCAGCAGCTCGTGCACCTGCGCCTCGGTCAGGCCGATGCCGGTGTCGTGCACCCGCAGTGTGCCGTCGCCGGTGCGGTCCGGGGTTTCGATGCGGACCAGGGCGGGCGCGTCCGGTTCGGTCGAGCGGCGTGCCGTGATCGCGTCCACCGCGTTCTGCAGCAGCTCACGGACGTACACCCGTGGGCTGCCGTAGAGGTGATGGCTGAGCAGGTCGACGACGCCACGGAGGTCGACCTGGAAGGTGTGGTCCACGCCTGTTTTCTCCCCCGGTCCCGAATACCGGCGCCCACCGTACCGATGATCACCGACGGGCGCGTCCCCCTTTCGCCCGGCGGCTTGACCCTCGACCCGGTCGAACCCGCACGGTCACCGGCATGACAGCTTCCGCTCTCGGCCGGGACTTCCGGCTGCTCTGGTGCGCCGCCGTCGCGTCGCGGTTCGGCGACGCCCTGCGTACGCCGGCTCTGGCCCTGCTGGCGGCGGCGGTGACCCGCGATCCCCGGGTCATCGCGGCGGTCACCGTGGCCGCGCAGGTGCCGCCGCTGCTCCTCGGCCTGCTCGGTGGCGTGTACGCCGACCGTTGGGACCGCCGCCGCACGATGGCCCTGGTGGACGGGGTACGCGCCGGGGTGGTGGCGGCGTTGGCCGCGGCGGTCGCCGCCGACCGGGCCGGCGTCGAGGTGCTACTGGTGGCGGCGTTCCTCCTTGCCGGGTTGGGCACGCTGTTCGACTCCGCCTCGTTCGCGCTGCTTCCCGCGCTGGTGCCGCCGGCCGGGCTGACCCGGGCGAACGGCCGACTTCAGGCCGGTACGGCCGTCGCGGGTGGTTTTCTCGGCGCTCCCGCCGCCGGTGTCCTCTTCGCCACCGCCCCGGCTCTCCCCTTCGCCGTGGACGCCGTCACCTTCGCCGTGGCCGCCGTACTGGTGCTGGCGCTCGCTCCGGCACCCGTGGTGGCGGCGAAGGCGCCGCGCGGGTCGGTGTGGGGCGAGGTCGTCGAGGGGGTGCGATGGCTGCGCGGGCACCAGACACTGTGGAGGGTGACGCTGCTCGCCGCCGCGAGCAACCTGGCGATCAGCGGCATCATGGCGGTGCTGGTGCTCTACGCGCTGGACGTGCTGCGGGTGCCGCCGGCCGGGTACGGGCTGTTCGCCGCTGCGGCGATCCTCGGCGGCGTGGCCGGGGCGCTGGGTGCGGGTCGGCTCGCCGCCCGACTCGGCACGGTGCCCGCGCTGTGCGCGGTGCTCGCCGCGCAGACGGTGGCGCTGACCGGGTTCGCGCTGGCCCGACATCCGCTGCCGGGCGGGTTCGCGCTGGCCGTCTTCGCCGCGGGCACGGTGGTGTGGAACAGCCTGTGTGCGTCGTACGGGCAGCGACACGTGCCGGCGGGGCTCCTCGGCCGGGTGGGCGCGGCCCAGCGGATGGTCGGCCTGCTCACCGCCCCGGTCGGCGCGATGCTCGCCGGGCTGGCCGCCGCGGCGTACGGCACGGTGCCGGTGACGGGCGCGGCGGCGGGCACGTTCGCACTGGTCACGCTTGCCGCGTGGCGGACACTGCGGCCAGCCGCGCGGGCTGCTTCCCGCCCGGTCGGCGCAGCCTAGCCCGGGGTCCGTTCCCGGTGGGACAACCCGGACAGGCGCAGCGCGATCCGCCGTCGGGCCGGTGGCACGGCGCCAACCACCCGGAGCAGGACGTCACGGGCCGGCCGCCGGGCCGGGGAGAGGGTGGCCATCCGGGTCAGCCCGGCGGCGAAGCTCAGCACGTCCTCGGCCATCGGCCGCTGCCGGGCGTTGTAGTCGTCGAGCGCCGTCTCCGGGCCGCCGTCCAGGACGTCGGCGAGGGCGGTGCCGAGGGCCACCGCGTCGCAGATGCCGAGGTTCATGCCCTGACCGCCGGCGGGGCTGTGCACGTGGCCGGCGTCCCCGGCGAGCAGCACCGGCCCGGACCGGAAGGTGTCGGCGATCCGGTGGCGTACCCGGAACCGGGAACCCCAGAGCACCTCGGTCACCTGGTCCGGTCTCCGTGTCGGGCCACGCTCGTCGAGCAGCGCCTGGAGGTACGCCGCGTCCGGGTCGGCCGGGGCCGTCGCCACGGCGGCGACCAGCCGCACCACACCGTCCGGCAGTGGTGCCCAGACCAGCGGCCCGGGGCGGGCGAGGAAGAGCGCCGCCTCGTCGCGGGGCAGCGTGCTCCGTACGCGTACGTCGGCGAGCACGAAGGACTCCTCGTCGGCAGGACCGGTGAAGCCGATGCCGGCCAACTGACGGACCGTGCTGTGCAGGCCGTCCGCGCCGACCACGTACCGGGCGCGCACCTCCGTGCCGTCGACCTGTGCGAGCACCCCCTCGCCGGTGCGGCTCAGACCGGTCAGCCGGCACGGCCGGCGTACCCGTACGCCGAGGTCGACCAACTGCGCGGTGAGCACGTCTTCGGTGACGGCCTGGGAGACCAGCAGCGCATAGGGGTAACGGGACGGCAGCTCGTGGAACGGGACCGACAGCAGCACCCGGTCCCGGTCGCGGACCGTGAAGCGCGGCGCCCGCACCCCCTGGGCGACCAGCGGCGCCGCGGCGCCGATCCGGTCCAGCACCTCCAGGGTGTACGCGTGCACGACCGCCGCGCGAGACGTCACCGGTGGGTCGGCGACCTGGTCAAGGACGGTCACCCGCACCCCGCGCCGGGCCAGTGTCAGCGCGGTGGCGAGGCCGGTGGGGCCCGCTCCCACCACCAGGACGTCGGTACTCGTGGGCAGCATGGCCACCTCCGGAAACGACTGCTGCCAACACATGTTGGCAAACGCTTGTTGGCAGATTAGGAGCGTGCCGATTGTGTGTCAACAGGTGTTGGCCTACCGTCGTTGGCATGACCGCGCCCGCCCGCTCGACCCAGCCCCGCCGTTCGGACGCCACCCGGGCGGCGATCCTCCAGGCCGCCCGGGAACGGTTCGCCGCCGACGGGTACGAACGCGCCACCATCCGGGCCATAGCCGCCGACGCCCGGATCGACCCGTCCATGGTCATGCGCTACTACGGCAGCAAGGAGGGGCTCTTCGCGGCGGCGGCCGAGTTCGACCTGCGCCTGCCCGACCTGGCCGTCGTACCGCCAGCGCAGCTCGGTGAGACGCTGGTCCGGCACTTCCTCAGCCGGTGGGAGGGCGACGAGACCCTCGTCGCGCTGCTGCGGGCCGCCAGCACCAACCCGGGCGCGGCCGAACGGATGCGCGGCATCTTCACCGACCAGCTCACCGCCGCCGTGTCCACGTTCGGCACCGACCCCGCGATGACCGCCCGGCGCGCCGGCCTGGTGGCCAGTCAGATCCTCGGCCTCGCCTTCACCCGCTACATCGTCCGCCTGCCGCCCATGGTGGACGTCGAGCCGGATGAGCTGGTCGCCTGGATCGGGCCGACCCTCCAGCGCTACCTGACCGGGCAGCCGGAGGCCTGAGCCAACCTTTTGCCCCTCCCCGTGCGTCTGCCAGGTGACGCGCGACGCGACGGCCGGAAGGGGGGCGGATGGGATCCACGGCGAACGACGGCCGCGACGGCTACCTCGCCTTCGTGGAGAACCACCAGCACCGGCTCCTGCGTGCGGCCTACCTGATCTGCGGCAACCGGCACCAGGCCGAGGATCTCCTCCAGGACGCCCTGCTGAAACTCGCGCTGCGTTGGCCCTCGGTCCGCGAGGGCGACCCCTCCGCGTACGTGCGGACGATCCTCTACCGCGACGCGGTGTCCTGGTGGCGTCGCCGCCGTCGCGAATGGCTCAGCGCCACACCGCCGGAACAGGTGGCCCCCGACCGGGACGGCGCGTTGCGGCTCACGCTGCACGACGCGCTGGGTCTGCTGCCGCCCCGGCAACGGGCCGTACTGGTGCTGCGCTACTACGAGGACCTGACCGAGGTCGCCACGGCGGAGGCGCTCGGGGTGACCGTCGGCACTGTCAAAAATCGTTAGAAGCTATGGTCGATGTTGCCGACACGAACGTCGATCCAAGGGGACGGTTCTGATGGTACGGCGGAAGGCCCGGTCGGAAAACCGGGGCCGGTTCGACAGCAAGGACGCGCTGCTGGCCGGTGGCGTAGAGGTGCGGGCGTTGCGGTATCAGCGCGCGAGCCAGGACAAGAAGGAGCAGGGCAAGAGCGTTCACGACCAGGGCGTGCTCAACCTGGCCGAGATCACGAAGCGGTCGTGGACCGACGCGGGGTCGTTCACCGACAACCACCGCTCGGCCAGCCGGCGCGCCACGAAGGAGCGCGAGCAGTTCGAGTTGCTGATCGAGCAGATCCGCGCGGGCAAGGGCGATGTGCTGGTGGTCTGGGAGATCTCCCGCAAGGAACGCGACCTCGCCGTGTTCGTGAAGATCCGCGACATGTGCCACGAAGTCGGTCTCATCTTCTGGCTGGTCGGCGGGGTGCTGTACGACCTGCGGGACAAGAACGACCGGATGATGCTCGGCTTCCAGGCGGTACAAGCCGAGTGGATGGCCGACTCGATCCGCGACAACGTGCTGCGCGGCATCGTCGGCGCCGCCGAGGCCGGTCGTCCGCACGGGAAGGTCACCTACGGCTACCGGCGGATCTACGACCAACGTACCCGTGCCCTGCTGCGCCAGGAGCCAGACGACGAGATCCGCACTGCGGTGGCGGCCGACGGGACGGTGACCCGGTATTCGCGGGAGCAGGTCGTGCGCGACAACTTCCGCAAGATCGCCGAGGGTATGCCGTTGACCGCCCGGGAGGCCGAGTTGAACCGCCTCGGGATCCCCGCAGCCCAGGGCGGCAACTGGTGGCGGGGTATCCTGCGCAAGCAGGTGATGAACCCGGCCTACATAGGTAAGCGGATCCTGCGCGGGGAGATCGTCGGCGACGGGATCTGGCCCGCCCTGGTCAGCGAGGAAACCTACTGGGCGGTGGTGCGCATGCTCGGCGACCCGGCGCGCACCACGACACGTCCGGGCCGAGCCGTGCACCTGCTGTCCTACATCGTGCGGTGTGGCGTGTGCGATGGGCCCCTCTCATCGCAGCGGCAGAATCGCCACGGCTGGACCGGACAGGTGTACTCCTGCCTGCATAACCGGCACGTCGGGGTGAAGGCGCCGATCCTCGATGAGTATGTGCAGCGCGTCGTGGTGGCGTGGCTGTCCCGCACCGACGTTCACAACATCCTCACCGCTGCCGGTGGTAGCGACGAAGACGTCACCCATGCCCGCGCCGAAGCCCAGCGCCTACGCGGAGAACTCGAGGACTGGCGCCGCCTCGCCGAGGAGGGCGACGTCACCGCCATCGCCTACGCCCGCGCCGAGAAGGGCCTCCTCGCCCAGATCGCCGACCACGAACAACGTGCCGCCGACGCCGGCATCCCCGCCGTGCTCCGCGGACGCATCGGCGACCACGCCGTGCAGGCATGGCAGGAACTCGACGGCAACACTCCCGTTAAACGAGAGATCATCCGCCTCGTCGCCGACATCAAACTCCTGCGCGCCGCATACAAAGGCGACCGCAGTACGTTCGGCCGCCACCGCCTGGACTGGCGGTGGAAGTTCGGCCCGCAGGACCAGCGGGTGGCCTGACGACTTGACCTTCAGGAAGAGGTGAGCGTCGATCGTGTCCGTCGTCCCGCCGTGATCGGGCGGGGCGGCGTGACCCGTCGACGGAAGGTTCCTCGCCGTGCCCCGCGAACGACTCAGTACTCTCGCTGCCCTGCCCGATGATGTGATCGATCCGCTGTTGTGGCGGCTCGCCTTCGATGTCGCCACCGCGCACCAACCGAATGAGCGTGGCAACTGCCGGAATCTGCAGTGTGTCGGGCAGCGGGGCATGTGCGCCGCCGCGGGCGCTGCCCGCCGCGCGATGGCCCTCGCTCGGTCTTCCCGAACGACCGCCTCACGTACCCGATCAGCCCGGGGGCGCGCGACGGTGGCCGGGTCTTCCCAACGCGGTTTTGCCGGCTGGTTCACGACGCGGTCACTATTCGAGGTGACGCGTCCCATCAGCCGTTCGGCTACCCTCCCGCACTGGTCAGCCGTGAGGAGCGCCGTCGCGTAGCGGGGCCAGCGTCAGAGGCATGCCTGCGTGAGCGCTCATGCATACCTGAGCGGTGTCGCGGCGGGTGTCCGAACAGGCCGGAAGGTAGGCGGTCACAGTCGAGCGGGCACACCGGGTGCGAGCGGCTGGGTACGTGGTTCGGCCCCCCAGACGTTCCAGGCGTCGATCTCGCCGTATTCCAGGTCAATGTCGTAGTGCTCGCCCCGGCGCATCGGATATCTGCCGTCGGGGGCCATGTCCGGGTCGTGCAGCCGTGCGGTGATGACGCCGTCGCACGGCAGCCGGAAGTCGCAGATCAGCTCACCATCGTGGTCGGAGGCGTCGTTCACGACAGTGGCGGGCATCCGCATCGGCGCGGCCACCACCCCTTGGCGGCAGTCTGGGCACGTGGTGAGGTGCGCCTGCCGGGCCTGCTGGCAGGCGATGCTGAAGGGCACGTCGCGGAAGTACTCGCGGCCCGCCGGCGTGCGTCTGCCAATCTTGGCGCAGACAGCGATCAGCTGGCGTTCCGCCCACTGGGCGCCCTGCCACTCGTCGGAGACCCAGCGACGCTTGATGGTGAGACCGTAGCGACCGCAATCTCGCTGGTGACGCTCGTGGCGCGTGCGGGGGCCGCCGGTGCGGCCCACCTTGATGACCCCGTTGTCGAACTGCAGGACGTAGAGGTGTTCCCCGCCCGGGCGCATTGATGTCGACTGACCTCTTGTCACGGCCGGGGAGTGTAGCGGCGGCCTCTGACAGCGGCCGGCAAGGATCGGCTGCCATCGCGATCTGACGATCTTCGGCCACGGCACCCGCACTCCGTGGCACCACCACAGCCGTGGGACACAAGGCCGCGAACCAGGTGGCTGAGGCCAGAATGGCCTCCCGGTTCGCGTTCCAGCATCCGCCTACGGAGATCGACATCCCATCATGCGAGACGTCGCAGAAAGATTCTCGACTGCGATCGCGTGGACGGACAGGGACCGTCAAGGACGCGGGCGACTTCTATAGCACTCAGGCGGACTGGCGGCAAGACCCGGTGGCTGATCGGTTGAAATGGGTGGTTGACTCCATCGGGTTTCCGGGGCGTAATGGAGAGACGTTCCCGCAGCGCCGGCTGGCGCGGTCGACCACAGACGCAGCGGGCAGGCACCCCCCCGAGCGGGGGGGGCCTGCCGTTGCTGGTGCCGACCCTGTCGGGGTACGTCGAGTGATCGGAGGACCCCATGAAGGATCGTCTGTCGGCGAGTTGAGCCGCCGCACCACCTGAGCGCCTGCGCGCTGTCAGTGGTGGGTCCTGATTATCTGTGGCTCGGCTTGGCCGTCCGCCCTGTGTCCACGCTGTTGACCGCAGCCTGCTGTGCGGGCCGCGGCGACGCCTGCTTGCCCTGCTGCCTGCCCCTCCGTGGGGTCTGGCGTGTTCCTTGACTCGACCATAGTGACTTCGCCGTCCCCCGCGCCACGTGAGGGGCCCGCCCGGCCGGGCGTCACCCGGCAGGGTCGCGCCTGCCCGTACCCGGCGGGCAGGCGCGACCCACGGGGCCATCCCGCCCTCGTGCCGCACCTGGAACCCACAACAACAATCTTGGAGAAGATCGTGACTTCACTCGACAACATCGTCTCTACGGGCACGGCCGTCACGGCCGCCCTCCCGGTGGTCCACATCTGGGCGACGACGCCTCAGCAGGTGTCATCCGGGCCAGCCGACCGCAGGTGGTGGGCCCTTGGCGACACATGACCAGCGACGCCGCGACCCGCCCGCTGCGGCGGGGCCGGGGCGGCAGCGGCTGGAGGACCGCGCCCAGGTGGCGATCATGCTGCTGATCGGCGGGGCGGCTGGCGCGGCGTCGTTCACCCACGTGCATGACGTCGCCGCCGCGCACGGCCAGCCGGGCTGGCTGGCCTGGGCCGACGCGATCGTCCTGGAGCTGACCTCGATCGCCTCCGGTCTGGAGCTGCGCCGCAACCGACGCTTGGGCAAGAGCATCGTCTTCCCCGCCACCATGCTGACCGCGGCGGTGCTGCTGTCGCTTGCCGCGCAGGTCGTCGAGGCCGAGGCGTCGGTGATCGGCTGGATCGCCGCCGCCCTACCCGCCCTGGGTTTCCTGGCGATGGTGAAGATCGCCCTCGGCCGCGCCGACCCCACCCCACCCACCTCAACCGCCCGGCCCGCGCCGACGGGGCGCGAACGGCCGCGGACCGTCGACACGTCAGTCCCGGACAACCATCTGTCGGTCCCCGTCACCGCCGCCGCGGTCCCGGACTCCGCAACCGTGGTCCCCGCCGTCGCGGACCAACCATCGGCGGTCCCGGACCGCCCGGACCATCAGCCATCGCCCAACGAGGGCGGTCCGGAGGTCACCACGCTGCTCCCGGCCGCTCGGACCGCCGTCCGCACCCTCACCGTCGAGGGGACACCACTGTCCCGCAAGGCCCTCGCCCACAAGCTACGCGCGGACGGGCACCAGTTGTCCAACGCCACCGCCTCAGCCCTCGTGCGCGTCCTGCGCGCCGAGACCACCTCTTCGGCACCGGATCCGTCAGCGAGGGAGGCCGCGTGACAGAACCCGGACCTACGGCTTCTGTCAGGCCGAGCCGACGCTGTCAGAGGGCGGTCTGAGGATGTTCGACTTGATCTATGGCTTGCGTCCAGTTGGCGATCTTTCAGCGGGTTTCGTCGTATGGCGATCGCTCGATGTTGTGAAAGGTGAATCCTGGTCGTGACCGTCGAGCGGTCGCGGCGTTAGGCCCGTCATGGGTGATCGAAAGCCGTATCCCAGTGACGTCAGTGACGAGCAGTGGGCGTTGATCGGGCCGTTCCTGCGGGCGTGGAAGGCCAGGCGTGTCTCGGTCTCGGGTCATCAGGGCGACTACGACCTGCGGGAGATCGTGAACGCGATCCTCTACCAGAACCGGACCGGCTGTCAGTGGGCGTACCTGCCGCACGACCTGCCCCCGAAGTCGGCGACCTACTACTACTTCGCCCTGTGGCGTGACGACGGCACCGACCAGACGATCCACGACCTCCTGCGCTGCCAGGCACGGGAGAAGGCCGGCCGGGCCGAGGACCCGACCGCGGTCGTACTGGACACCCAGTCGATCCGGGCCGCGAACCACGTCCCGGCCGCCACGACCGGCAAAGACGCCGCGAAGAAGGTACCCGGCCGCAAGCGGGGCCTGGCCGTGGACACGTTGGGCCTGATCATCGCGGTCGTGGTGACCGCCGCGTCGGCCACCGACAACGCCATCGGCATCCATCTGCTCGACAAGGTCGTCGAACACACACCGACGGTCACCCGCGCCTGGGTCGACGCCGGGTTCAAACAGGACTTCGCGCTGCACGGCGCCGTCCTGGGTGTCGATGTCGAGGTCGTCAAACGCGCCGACACCAGGCCCGGCTTCGTGCCGATCCGCAAACGGTGGATCGTGGAGCAGACCCACGGCACGCTCATGCTCCACCGCCGTCTCGTGCGCGAGTACGAGAGCCGACCGGAATCGGCCGTGTCCCGAACGTTGTGGGCATCCACGGCGAACATCATGCGTCGGCTGACCGGGACCAGCACACCCACCTGGCGGCACCGGTGAACCTGCCCGCGATCCTCGACCTGATCGCCGAACGCGAAACCACCGCGCGCCAGGCCGCCGACCAGCTCCGCGAGAAGATCACCACCCTCACCGCAGAACTCGCCCGCATCGACAGCGACCTGGCCGACCTGGCAACCACCCGCACCACCCTGCGCACCCTCGCCGCCACCGAGTTCACAGCCGAGGACCCGACGATAGCCAGCGCCCCCTACCAGCAGATCCTGCACGTCCTCACCACCGCGCCCACCGGCATGCGGGCAAAGGGCATCTGCCTCGCACTCGGCGTCGAACCCTCACCGAAACACGTCGAAGCCACCCGCGCGAAGCTGAAACGCATGGTCAACCACCAGGTCCTGACCGAAGACGAACCCGGAATGTTCACTCTCGCCCCGAAACGGACCTAATCTTTCGAACCACCCTCTCAGACCAGCGTGCGCGCCTGTCAGCACGCCCGCGAGCTGACAGAAGCCGACCGGACCTTCCCCACCCGCTCTCACCCGCTGCGGCGGCAGGCGCACCACCGTCACACCCACTCGTACTTCTGACCTTGGAGCAACAACGATGATCACCCCGCACCGCGAACCTCACCAGCGTCACCGGCCCGACTCACACCCACCCTCACCACACCGTCACGCCGAACCCGTTGTGCCCGGCGCTTCAGCGGTCAGTGTCGATCTCCGTTCTACCGTCCGTCTTGATCCTGACCCCCAACCTGACCCCGCACGGCCGCTCACAGCCCAGGTCAACCCCGCTGTCAAGAGTCTGGGACCGCTCCAGACAGACCCTCCAGTCTCGGGTCTCTCCCCCAGGGCTTGTTCCCATGGGTAAACACCTACCGGCCGCAGACCCGCTGCTGCGTCTGCAGGCCAGCATCACCGCCCGCGACGACCGGCTCCTGGGCTGGCTCTACGACCACGGCGTGCTCACCACCGACCAGATCGCCGCCGCCCTGTTCCCATCCCTGGACTTCACCCAACGCCGCCTGCGCCGCCTCACCGCCCTGCGAGCAGTCGACCGCTTCCGACCCAACAAAGCCGACGGAGGCTCCCACCCCTACCACTACGTCCTGGACCAACTCGGCTACGACCACGTCCACGCCCAACGCGGCCTCGGCCGGCCCCGCAGGGACCAGGCCCGCCGCCGCAAACACTCCCTCACCCGCCGACCGGACCTGCCGCACCTGCTCGGCGGCAACCAGGTCTTCATCGACCTCGCCGCCCACGCCCGCACCCACCGCCACACCGAGTTGGTCCGCTGGCAGCCCGCGTCGACCTACCACGAACCCGGCACCCTCTACCGCGAAGGCGCCAACCCGAACGTCATCCTCGCCGGAGCGACCGGCCTCCCCCGTCCCGACGGCGCCGGAATATGGACCGAGGACGGAAGGTCCGTGCCGTTCTTCCTCGAGTACGACACCAGCGGTGAGAACCTGCAGGTCCTGACCGACAAAATCATCAAATACGAGCGGCTGTACACGATGAGCACCTGGGGATGGCCGGTGCTGTTCCACCTCCCCTCCGCCCGCCGCGAGGCGAACCTGCACCACCGGATCGCCGGCACCAGATGGAAGACGGTCATCGCCACCACCACCGCTGAACTACGCACCGCCCTCGCCGCCAGCCCTGCCCACCAGATCTGGCAACTACTCAGCCGTACCGGCCGTCACCGCCTCATCGACCTGCCCTACAAAGACACCCACCACGACGAGGATTACCCCAGCCACGATCAGCCCGGCCGGGATGAGCGGACCGCCTGATGCGGTCACACGGGACGTGCAGCGCGTACGGAGGCCCTGAACGCCCCGCACACCGCCGGACTACCCGCACCCGCCCCAAGCCCGCCGGGCGGTAGCCATTTGTTTCGCGTGAGGGCACGCACCGAGGGCGACGAGAGCGGACCGCCCGCCGTCAGGCGGGAGCAGCTGTCGTCTGTCAGCAGCGCAGTTCGGCGACAGACCGCGCCCGTCCGAGTACTCACACCGACGGCACGCCGCTGTGAGTCGCTGTGAGTGGCGAACGCCTTCACTTCCGTGGCCACCGGAGGTACCGTCCGCCGCCCTCCACCGCGCTGCTCGCCGCATCAGAAGTCGCCCGACCGGTGACCGCGTCGATCCGCCGCCCGACTCCGGCTGGCCGTATCCGCCGATCGATCTTCAGAAACCCCTACCTGCCGAGAGGAGATGCCATGGCCCTACACCTCACCCCCACGCCACGAGCCGTCCTGGGAGGGACATGGCCGCACGCCGTGACCAGCAATCACGCGCGCACACACCGCACTCGTCGCCGCCGACCCCGCCCACGCGGACAACCGGCGGCGAGGCCCCGACCGCACACCCCGAGGCGGACGCTCCACTCCTGCCAGGGACGTTGTCGATGGCCCGCTACCTGACCGACCCCGCAACCGAGACCGAAATCCAAGCCTTGGCCGCCGAAGCCGGCCTCCCGACCGTCGACCAGGCCGCCACCCTCGCCCGCCTGCTTCGCCTACACCAACCCGCACCGCCACGCGCCGCCTGACCTGCGCCCGCCCGCCTGGGGCGGGCGCAGCCTCCTCCACCCGAATGCCCGCCGAGTGAGCAGCCATCTCTGTGGCGATCTCCACCCGCTGCCCGCGACGGGCGCGGAGCGAGGAAGCATGGGCATGACGATCACCACCATGGGGTGACGCGGCGGACGTAACAGGGTTCAGGAACCGAGTTCTACCGTGGCGTACGGTTCCCACACGTACATGCCCTCGTCCCGGTTGAGGACGATGAGCTGGCACGAGGTGATCAGAGCGTCCGCGCTGATCTTCGGGGCGGCGGAGAGTGCCTCGATGAGCGGCGCCGCGGGACCGTCGGTGTTGGTGTAGGCCAGGCTGAGATGAGGGTTGTAGGGCTCGGCGGCCTCGGGTACGCGGTCCTTCCCCCAGACGTCGGCGATGGCGGCACGGATGGCGGCGCGTAGTTGCCGCACGGGCTCGATCGGGTCGACAGCGATCTGGATGGACTCGGGATCGACGTGGGGGGCGCCGATGGTGAGCTTGAAGGGTGACAGGCGCGAGCAGCGGTCACTGGCGGCGGCCGTCATGGCGTCGACGTCGTCGGTGGCGACATCTTGGACGAAGCCGATGCCCTGCATGGTGAGGTGAAGCCATCGGTTCGGAATGACGTCGAGGCTGGGCTGCGAGGACAGTAGGGACCGGTACTGGTCAGCGAGCTTCTCGACCTCGGGCTGCCCGTCGAAGGTGATGTGCCAGGTGTAGAAGCGGGAGCCGATGCCCCAACCCGGTCGCCAGTACCAGTGGTTACGGATATCGGTGGCGTGCGGGACTGCCATGGGTTCTCCAGGTTCAGGGAAGTTGCCGGGCGGCGCCGGTGGCGCAGAACTCGGTGATTGCTGCTTGGACACTGCGGGCCTCGATGCTCGTGCGCAGCGACGGGTTGCCGGCGATGTTGCGCCCGACGCCGCGCAGGCGGTGCACCAGCGGGTCGAGCCGCTGTTCGGGTGGCAGAGCGAGCACCGGTGACAGGACCGAGACCGCACCGTCGAGGCTGCCGGCTTTGAGATGCGCCGCAGCGGCCCAGATGCGGATCTGGGCGAGCGTGCCGTAGGCAACCGAGGGGTCCGCGGCGGCTTCCGTAAGGGCGTGCTCGGCATGCTCGATGGCGTTGGCGGCCTCGCCGATGCGGAGCAGCACTGAACCAGCGTAGTTGTGTTGGCGCACCGCGCCGCAGGCGAGAAGGCCACCCACGGGGTCGCGGCTGGCATGTTGGCGGGCCTCTTCGGCGCGTTGCAGTGCTGCCCGGGCCGGCTCGACAGCGCCGATCTCCGCCCACGCGTCCGCTTCCTGGCACGCAAGCATGACCGCCGCGCTGCCTTCGGCGGCATGGCCGTAGCCGCGCACGGCGGCGTTGGCCGCGTCTTCGAACCGCCGCTCCCACAGGTGGGTCTTGCTGATCGTGGAGAGGACCCAGGCGCGGAGGGTGTTGTCGCGGACGGTCTCGGCGCACATCCAGGCGGTGCGCGCTTGGGACTCGGCTGCGGCCGGGTGTCCGAGATCGCCGGCCATCCAGGCGAGCAGCGTGCAGAGGTAGCCCGCCCAGGTGTAGAGCTCCCGAGACTGATCAGGGTTCTGACGCCCCGTCTGCAGAAGGCGGAATACGCGGTCGGCCAAGAGCCCGGCCCGCGCGTAGACGACGACGGGCGGCTCAGTCAGGTAGTCGACGGCGATCCTGCGGGTGGAAGCAGCGACATCGTCGAGGGTGAAGGGCCCGACGTTGGAGGCTTGCGCCCATGTGCCGAAGCTCGCCGTGCGTTCTGCCACCGCTATCACCAGTTCCGCCTCGTCCTGCAGAGCGCCGAGGTCCCACCGCAGAGGCTCAGCCATCGCGCCAGGCGGTGCTGAGGATGCGACCGATGGTGCAGGCATCGGGGCGGCGTTCCTGCCGCTCAGCGCCGCTCGGTCTGCTTCCGGCATAGCGGTCAGGTCGTCGAGGTCGACCAGACTGCTCGGTTCGGTGCCGAAGACCTGCGCCAGTGCGTTCAAGGCGGCCAAGGTGGGCCGACGACCGCCGAAGGGCCACCGCTCGTAGTCGCTGATCCGCGCCCCGGTGAACGTCGCCGAACCGTTTCCTTTGGCGTTCAATCTTTCGGCTACCGCGTCCTGGGTCCAACCATGGGCTTGGCGGAAGGCATCTCGGGGGCGTAGCCCGAAGCGGCGCTGCAGCTCGGCGGCGATGGCGGCCGGGGTCACTCCGAAACCGGCCAGTGTCTGGCGTACGTGATCACGCTGCGCCTTGGTGCCCGTCGTCCTTGCCATCGCGGTCACCTCCTACCTGCGGCCTCCTGTCGCACGGTATCGCCCCTCTCATCGGAATCGGTACGGGGCGCGACGAGGCCACCGGCCCGGGGGTGGGGAGCTAGCCGCTAATTGATCAAAGTTTGTGCAGGTCGCGGGCATGCGCGGGTGGGGGAAAATCTCACCACCACTGGGGATCCATTCACGTAGATGTGCTTGGCAAGCTTGCTGAGCCGGATCACCGATGGTCCGGATGTAGCCACCGCCCGTGATGAATGGAGTGGCTGCCATAGCAACGCCAACCGCGGATGCCCGTCGCCGTCGGGTCGTTGACGACCACCCGGCAGGCGTCTCACCGCGCCCTGCTCGCGCTTCTCATCCTCGTGAGGATTACCGATGACAACCTCGAACGACTTGGCCCGCTACGGCTATCGGCAGGAACTCAGCCGCCAGCTGCGGTTTCGGGACCTGTTGGCGTACGGCTTGGTGTACATGGTGCCGATCGCGCCGATGGCGATCTTCGGAAGCGTCTATGCGGGCTCTGGCGGCATGGTGGCCCTCGCCTATGCCATCGGTGTGGTGGCGCTGGTGTTCACCGCGTTCTCGTACGCGCAGATGGTGAAGGCCTTCCCGATGTCAGGCAGCGTCTACAACTACGCCGGTCGGGGCATCAGCCCGCCGGTCGGGTTCCTCGCCGGCTGGGTGATCCTCCTCGACTACGTGCTCGTGCCCGGCCTGCTGTACCTGGTGGCGTCGGTGGCGATGCACTCCACGGTGCCGGCGGCGCCGGTGTGGCTGTGGCTGCTCGGGTTCGTCGCGGTCAACACCGTCGTCAACTCGGTCGGCATCCGCATGACGGCGGTGGTCACCCGGGTGATGCTCGTCGGTGAGCTGATCGTCTTGGCTTTGTTCCTGGTCGTCGCCGGTTGGGCCCTCGCGACGGGTAGGGGCCGGTTCAGCTGGGACGCGTTCTACAACGCCGACACCTTCACCTGGTCCCTCGTGGCGGGGGCGGTGTCAATCGCGGTGCTGTCGTTCCTGGGCTTCGACGGCATCTCCATGTTGGCGGAGGAGACCCGTGACGGCGCCCGGCAGATCGGCCGGGCGATGGCTGCCGTGCTTGTTCTGGCGGGGGTGCTGTTCATCGCGCAGACGTGGCTGGCGGCGATGCTCGTGCCCAACCCCGGCGGGTTGCTGGCCGAGGGCGACGTGAACGGCACCGCCTTCTACGACGCCGCCGCCGTAGCCGGCGGGAGTTGGCTGGCGACGGTGTGCGCGGTGGCGACCGCGATCGCATGGGGTTTGCCGAACTCGATGGTCGCGCAGGTCGCCACGTCCCGGCTGCTGTACGCGATGGCCCGTGATCGGCAGCTCCCCGCCTTCCTTGCCAAGGTGTCGGTGCGGCGCAGCGTGCCGATCAACGCGACCCTGCTCACCGGCGTCGTGTCCCTCGCCCTGGGCTTGTACATGGCGACGCGGGCGGATGGCATCACGCTGTTGTCGTCGCTGATCAACTTCGGCGCGATGGTGGCGTTCCTGGTCCTGCACGTCTCCGTGGTTGTGCACCACGTGATCCGCCGTCACAGCGGCAACTGGCTCGCGCACCTGCTCATGCCCGGAATCGGGTTCGTGATCCTCGCCTACGTGGTGGTGAACGCCAACATCGCCGCCCAGCGCCTCGGCCTGACCTGGCTAGGCCTCGGCGTGCTGGTTCTGGCCGGCCTGTACCTGACCGGCCGCCGGCCGGTGCTGTCCGGCCTGGCCCCCACCCAGGCCGCCGGGCGTGACATGGAGCGGATGTGATCGCGATGAGCCACTTCACCTACCGGCCCGCCCGCGACGAGTTGGCCTACACCTTCGGCGGACGCCTGCCGGTGGCGCACGTCCGCTCCGGCGACATCATCACCGTGCACACCGAGGACTGCTTCGGCGGCCTCGTGCGAGGACCGGCGGACCTGCCGTCGCAGGTCTGCCAGATGCCGTACCTGAACCCCGTGTCGGGGCCGTTCTTCGTCGAGGACGCCGAGCCCGGCGACACCCTCGCCGTGCATCTCCTGTCGATCGAACCGGCCCGGGACTGGGGCGTATCGGCTACCTTCCCGTACTTCGGGGCACTCACATCGACCTCGCACACAGCCACCCTGCAGCCGCCGCTGGAGGAGCGGGTGTGGGTGTACGACATCGACCGGCACGCGGGCATCGTCCGCTACCGGGCCACCGCCAGCGAGCACACCGTCGAGCTGCCGCTGGATCCCATGATCGGCACCATCGGCGTCGCCCCAGGCGGCATGGAGTCCCGGTCCACGATCGTTCCGGACTACTACGGCGGGAACCTCGACACCCCGGAACTGCGCGCCGGGACCACCCTGTATCTCGGGGTGAACGTGCACGGGGCGATGCTCGCCCTCGGCGACGGTCACGCCCGCCAGGGCCACGGCGAAGCCTGCGGTGTCGGCGTGGAGATCGCCACCGCCACCAACCTCGCCGTCGAGGTCGTCAAGGGTGCCGCCACCGCCTGGCCGCGCCTGGAAACTGACACGACCATCATGTCGGTCGGCTGCGCCCGCCCCCTGGAGGACGCCTACCGCATGGCCCACCGGGACCTCACCGCCTGGACCGTCGACTTGTGCGGCCTGCAGACCCTGGACGCCTATCAGCTCATCTCGCAGGCCGGGCGGGCACCCATCGGCAACGTCTGCGACCCCAACTACACCGTCCTGGCGGCCATCGACAAAGCCCTGCTCCCGCAGTCGCAGGCTGCCTACCGCGACGCGCACGCCCGGCTGCGGGACATTGCCGCAGTTCAGGAATAGGGGCATCTGATGACCGCGTCGATACCCCAGCTGTCGCTGCGCGACGAGCTGTCGCTGCGCGACGAGCTGTTCCTGCTCGGGCACCACGACGACACCGGCCAGCCGCACGTGCACCGCCAAGCCTTGGCCCTCGGCATGGCCGGCGGAGTGCTGATCGACCTGTTCCTCGCAGGACGGATCACCCTCGACTCCTACGGCGACCATCGGGCTGCGGACCGGTGGCTACGCCTGAACTCCGACCAGGTAGTCGGTGACCTGATCGCCGACACCGCCCTCGCCGTGATCCACCACTCCCGGACCACCCCAACCGTGAAGGCGTTCCTGCGTAGCTTCGCCGACGACCTGTACGAACGCACCCGCGCCGGACTCGTCGCCGCCGGCATCCTGCGCCACACCGCCCGCCGCCGCCTCGGCGGCCTAATCCGCGCCGACGCCTACCTCGCCACCGACACCAAGTGGGCCGTCGTCGCCCGCGCCCGGCTGCGCTACCTCGCCGCCGGTCGCGAACAACCGGACAACCACACCGCCGCGCTCGCCGGACTCGTCGCCGTCCTCGGCCTCGCCGATCACCTCTACCTCGACGACGACACCGCCACCCTCACCGCCCACCTGAAGACCATCGCCGCCCAACACCACCGCCCCATCCGGGAGATCACCGCCGCTGTCGACGCCGCGACCGGTGACCTCGCCACCGCCACCTACCGATAGATTGCCGAAAGGGACGACAACGCCGTGGACTCAAGCGTTCGTATCCGCGCCGCCCGCTGGACAGACAGACAGGCCGTCGCCGCGTTGATCGCCGACGCCCTGCACCCCAGCCCGCTCGGTGCCTGGCTGGTACCGGACGCGGCGCAGCGCCGCCAGGTGATGACCGACGTCGTCGCGGTGTGGGTGGAGCACGCGATGTTCTTCGGCGACGTGCACCTCACCGACGACCTCACCGCCGCCATGGTCGGCTTTCACCGCTACCGACCGATCCCGCCACCGGCCAACTACCCGACCCGCCTCGTGGAGGCCGCCGGAGCACACGCTGAGCGCTTCAACGCCCTTGAGTGCCTGATCGCACAGCAGCAGCCCACCGAACCGCACTACCACCTGGCGCTCCTCGCCGTATCCCCAACGCGGCAGAAGGCCGGCTGCGGCAGCGCCCTGCTCAGCCATCACCGCGCCCGCCTCGACCGCATCGGCCTGCCCTCCTGGACCGCCGTTACCGCAGAACCGGAGCACCTGCTCGCCCGCTATGGGTACACGCTCCGCCCGCCCCTCACCGTGCCGAACGGGCCGAGCCTGCGACCCATGCGCCGTAACCCGCACCGCGCCAGTAACCCAATGCCGATCAACTCCCCGCGTCCGGTCGGCAACCGCTGGCAAGACAACACCACCCACACCGGCACCTCCCTACGGCCCTGACAGGCCGTGCACCGGCCGCCGCCCTACCAAGGACCAAGGAGGCTCACCCATGCCCCTCCGTTCCGTCGGTGACCCACCACTCGCCCCCGACCCGCAGCATTGTCCACCGCTGCCCAGCTCAGACCTGATCACCAATACGTTCGGCGGCCATCCGCGGGTTCTGCCAGAGGTTTGGGCAGTGCCCCTTCACGCGGCGTCTCGGCTCGCCTCGCACCACCGCGAACAATGGGCGGCGGAGACAATCTCCCGCGACCCGGCCGCTGACGACCACGTGGTAGCTGCTGCCAAGAGATCGATCGATCGTCTCAACGCCACTCGCGTCGCTCTCATCGGGGAGATCGACTCTTGGGTTGAGCATGTGATTCGGCCTCCGGGTGGGGCACCGTTGCACACCGAGACGATCGGCTCCGTGATCGACCGCATGGCCATCGCATGGGTTCGGTGGAGGCGATTCTCGGAGACCGCCCAGCTGGACCCGAACGAAGTCGATCCTTCGCTGGCGCTCCAGCAGTTCACCGAACTCACCGAAGCCTTCGACACCCTTGTGCTCGACATCCATGGAGGTCGCCGCCGGATTCCTCACTGGCGCGCGCTCAAGAGCTATCGGGAGCCGCGATGAGGATCGCCGTCACCCTCAACGGCGCCGACAACGTCGGCAAGACCACGAACGCCCGTTGGCTGGCGTCGGCGATGCCGAACGTCGAGTTCACCGGGACAGTCGATCGGTGGGACCGGCGATGGGCCGAGGTGTCGCGACGAGACTTCAGTCAGTGGTGGTTCGTCGACAGCACCACCGACGAACACATCGACCTCGTGTTCAGCTCCCACGCCGCACGGTGTGCCGGTGGCGGCCCCTTGGCTTTGGAGGACCGCGGTTGGCCGATGCTTGTGGCGACCTGCGCGGCGACAGCGGCGGTCAAGGACGGCATCTCCACCGCCGAGGCGCTCGCCCAAGTTGAGGCCAAAGCACGTCGCTATGCCCCCGCGCCGCGCCGTGAGCTGCACCTGCTGCTGCGCCACAGCGACCAGCCGGTCGCCGAGGCGCACCACGCCGTGGCACGCGAGCCTGTGCCGACTACCGAACGCTACGTCGAGTACCAGCGGCGACTGGCCGAGGCGATCGACCTTCAAGTCGATGGCGGGGAGTACCAGGCCATCGTGGTGCGCGGGCACCGCCCACTCCTCGACGTGCAGCGTGAAATCCGTGAGGCCCTGACGCAGCTCGACGTGCCCGTCGTTCCGCTGCCACCAGACCGGATCAAGCACCTATGGGTGCTCGCTGGTATGTCCGAGAGCGGCAAGAGCACGGTCGGTGAGTTGCTGCGCACGGAGCACACAGCCACCCGGCTGAAGATCGGCTACCTCATGCAGCTTGCCGCCGATCGGCTCGGTGCGGCCGATCCGTATCGCGAATGGGACGAGCTGACCCAGGCGCAGATGCTCACAGAAGAGATCCTTCGGTTCGCCGCGCTGAACCCGGGCTCGCACCGGATCAGCCTGGAGAGCGCGCACCGCTTGGAGGCCACAGCACACCTCCGCAGGATCTGGGGCGAGCGCTGCGAGATTGTGTTCCTCCGCCTCCCGGACAGGCTTCGCGCGCAGCGCGCCACCGAGGCCATGGAGTCGCTCTCCGCCCGCGACGCGATCAAGCGAAGCCGGGGTGGAGACCGCATCGCGTCGATCGCCGACACGGTCATCGACAACGGCCACAGCCTCGCCGCGCTGAAGTGGGCCGTCACGGAAGTGGTTCACCGCAGGTCCGGGGCAAGGGTTCCACCGCACGCGGACACGGCCATCCCCGAGGCCCTGCAACCGGTACTCGCGGAGTGCGTCGCCAGACTGACCGATTCTGAGAGGGTGGTTCGAAAGATTAGGTCCGTTTCGGGGCGAGAGTGAACATTCCGGGTTCGTCTTCGGTCAGGACCTGGTGGTTGACCATGCGTTTCAGCTTCGCGCGGGTGGCTTCGACGTGTTTCGGTGAGGGTTCGACGCCGAGTGCGAGGCAGATGCCCTTTGCCCGCATGCCGGTGGGCGCGGTGGTGAGGACGTGCAGGATCTGCTGGTAGGGGGCGCTGGCTATCGTCGGGTCCTCGGCTGTGAACTCGGTGGCGGCGAGGGTGCGCAGGGTGGTGCGGGTGGTTGCCAGGTCGGCCAGGTCGCTGTCGATGCGGGCGAGTTCTGCGGTGAGGGTGGTGATCTTCTCGCGGAGCTGGTCGGCGGCCTGGCGCGCGGTGGTTTCGCGTTCGGCGATCAGGTCGAGGATCGCGGGCAGGTTCACCGGTGCCGCCAGGTGGGTGTGCTGGTCCCGGTCAGCCGACGCATGATGTTCGCCGTGGATGCCCACAACGTTCGGGACACGGCCGATTCCGGTCGGCTCTCGTACTCGCGCACGAGACGGCGGTGGAGCATGAGCGTGCCGTGGGTCTGCTCCACGATCCACCGTTTGCGGATCGGCACGAAGCCGGGCCTGGTGTCGGCGCGTTTGACGACCTCGACATCGACACCCAGGACGGCGCCGTGCAGCGCGAAGTCCTGTTTGAACCCGGCGTCGACCCAGGCGCGGGTGACCGTCGGTGTGTGTTCGACGACCTTGTCGAGCAGATGGATGCCGATGGCGTTGTCGGTGGCCGACGCGGCGGTCACCACGACCGCGATGATCAGGCCCAACGTGTCCACGGCCAGGCCCCGCTTGCGGCCGGGTACCTTCTTCGCGGCGTCTTTGCCGGTCGTGGCGGCCGGGACGTGGTTCGCGGCCCGGATCGACTGGGTGTCCAGTACGACCGCGGTCGGGTCCTCGGCCCGGCCGGCCTTCTCCCGTGCCTGGCAGCGCAGGAGGTCGTGGATCGTCTGGTCGGTGCCGTCGTCACGCCACAGGGCGAAGTAGTAGTAGGTCGCCGACTTCGGGGGCAGGTCGTGCGGCAGGTACGCCCACTGACAGCCGGTCCGGTTCTGGTAGAGGATCGCGTTCACGATCTCCCGCAGGTCGTAGTCGCCCTGATGACCCGAGACCGAGACACGCCTGGCCTTCCACGCCCGCAGGAACGGCCCGATCAACGCCCACTGCTCG
Organism: Micromonospora sp. WMMD710; assembly: GCF_029626045.1. Classification (NCBI taxonomy): domain Bacteria; kingdom Bacillati; phylum Actinomycetota; class Actinomycetes; order Micromonosporales; family Micromonosporaceae; genus Micromonospora; species Micromonospora sp. WMMD710. Next base: position 5,367,203 of record NZ_JARUBD010000001.1, read on the forward strand.
TCACTGACGTCACTGGGATACGGCTTTCGATCACCCATGACGGGCCTAACGCCGCGACCGCTCGACGGTCACGACCAGGATTCACCTTTCACAACATCGAGCGATCGCCATACGACGAAACCCGCTGAAAGATCGCCAACTGGACGCAAGCCATAGATCAAGTCGAACATCCTCAGACCGCCCTCTGAGACCGCGCTCGTCGCCGCCACGGGGAGCCTCGCCCATCAGGGCTGGCAGTCCGGGTGGAGCGACATCGACCTCCTTGTCGTACGCGACACGCTGCCGCTGCACTGGCTTCAGACCAGGCGTGTCCCCCAGAGCGGACCGGCGGGGGAGAAGATCGCACTGTCGTCGTTCACCACCCGGGAGATGCTCGCCGGGTTGGTCCCACCCCGAGTACTGCACGCGGTGCGGCAGATAGCCCGCGATGGCTGCGGACTGCTCTACCGCCGAAGCGACCTCGTACTGAACGCCTTCGACGCACCAGCCGACGACCGCGCCTCACGCAGCGAGCTGCCGCTCGTGGCGATGGTGTTGCGGCGACTCGCCGCGAACCCTGAGCCCGATGTCCGCGCTGTCTACAAGCACGTCGTGCTGATCATGAAGATCATCCTGCGCGCCGACGGGGTGGACCTCGACGCCAGCGAGGAGGTTCGCCTCGCCTTCACCACCAGTCATCCGGACGCCGACGTCGACCTCCCGGCGGTGGCCGAGGTCAGCGGCGGCCGGTGGCGGCAGGACGAGATTCTCTCCCATCGGGTTCGCAGAGCCGCCACCAAAATCCTCGCCTACCACGACGCGCTCGGCTGCTTGGTCGCGTCCAACACGCCCCAGACGGAAGGATCAGATCCTCGATGACCACCGCCTTTGACGAGGTTCTTCACGCCGATCGGGTGACCCGGCTCGGGGTGGGAGACACCACTCGTCCGATCCGCGTCGTCCACGGCCTCGATGGCATCCGCACCGACGCGGCCGCGGAACAGGTGCTTGCGACGGGGAGCAGCTTGTGGAAGCGATGGTGCGAGCACCCGGCGTACCGGCCGCATGACCTTCTCCTGGGCCTGGACGCCGGCGGCATCATTCCGACGATCGCGGTGGCCTGGGCCAGTGGTAGCCAGTATCGGCTTGCCTGGAAAGTCAACCTCGACCTACCCGGGAAGCTCGTGTTCCACGAGCCGCATGCCCGGCGTCTTGAGGTCTTCGCCTACGGCGACTTCGAAGGACTGCGCGTCCTCATCGTGGACGACGAGATCACCACCGGACTGACTCTGGCCAATCTCGTCGAGGCGCTTCGCGCGGCCGGCGCCGACATCACCGGCGCGCTCTGCCTCGTCGAAGACACCGCTGGCGAGGGCCGACAGCTACTCGAACGCAATGGGGTCCCGCTGTGCGTACTGACCACGCTGTGACCCTCGTCGAGGAACCGGTGTGCCACCGCGGCGGACGGTACGTCGTCCGACGTGAACAGGCGCCGCTCGGCCGGCTCCTGCCGTATCGCCGGGCCAACGGAGAGATCCCACCCCGGCGGGCACGCCTCGACGCGGTTCGTGAGAATGGGTGGCGCGTCGACTTCCGCTCTAGCGGACTCGGCGACCTGCTGCTCGGCCTCGCCATGGCGCAGGCGCTTCACGATGCCACCCACGATCAGTTCGGAACCCTGGAGTACGCGGGCAGCCGGGCGGACCTGATCGCCCGGTGCACCCTTCCAGTCACGGTCACGGGCGGCGACGGGCACCAACTGGGCACGCTTCGCAGCGAAGACGCCTCAAAATTCGACGCGGTACCGGAGTCGCCTCCAACGCTGCTCGACCTCATCGACGCCGACCTTGTCGAGGTCCACGCCGCGCTGCCGATGCGCTACTACCTCGATATCGAGCAAGCCCTCGGCGTCAGGCTCCCCGCATCCGATGATCCGTCCCCCAGGTTCCGGTCGTCGGTCGCAGCGCCGAAGCCACTCCACGTGATCTTCGTGGCCACGACGAGTCGCCCCGACCGCAAGGACTACGGCATCGACAGCTTCGGCGCACTCGCCGAACATCTGTCGGCCCGCCACTCGGGCGCCTGGCGCTTCAGCCTGGTGACACCGCCGGGCCACCAGCCTCAGGCATCCGTAGGGCAGATTGAGGTGATTCACGGACCAACGGCGGTCGAGTGCATTGACCTGTTCGCCGCTGCCGAGCTGGTCATCGGCAACGACACTGGCCTGACCCATCTCGCCGCGCTCACCATCCGAGCGGACGGCACCCAGCCGCATGTGGTCGGCCTTTATGGACGGCACGGCTACGCCAAGTGGATCACCGGATCAGCAGGCCACCACGCGGTGGCGACCCCGTTCTCGCACCTGATGTCGGTCGCCGACGCGTGTCCCGTGCGGGACCGCTACGACGACACTCTCTGGTCCACCGCGAGCGACCTTCGCGCCATCCCCGCCAAGGTCATAGCCGACTTCGCGGGGCAGTGCGCGGGCTGGTGGACTCGATGATCCGCGTCGGCCGCTACCGCCGCTTCACCATGAACCGCACCTTCCACCTCGACATCGGCGCACACCACCTCTTCGCCAAGGTGAATCCGAACCCCGTGGAGGCTGCGGCCGAAGTCGCTGGGCACCACCGAATCCGCCACCACTACCGGCTACCGAGGCTGCATTCCCAGCACCGCGTCGGGCACTGGACCCTCACCCTCTACGACCGCCACCGACCTGATCTTCCGGACACCGGCCTGCTCCTCGACGCTCTCACATCCACCGGCCCCGGCAGCGCGGCCAACCTCGACCGCGGGCTCGACGCGATCCTCGATCACTACCGCCGAACCATCGACGCGACCATCTGCCGAGTCCCCGCCTCACGCGCCAACAGCAAGCTCTACCGCGACCGGGCCCAGCCCGGCGGCAGGCTGGACCACTACTACGGCCACAACCCGATCGTGCTCAAACTTGCCGGCGCCGACGGTCTCCGGCCCTCCGAGCTGCGGGAGACCACCCTCATGGTCAACGGACAGCCCCGACGGCTCGACCTTCCTGCCCTCCTCGGTGAGCTACGCGACGCCTTCCACCCGGACGAGCAGGTCTGGGCCGCGATGACCCAGGGCGACCCCACCGACTTCAACATCGGCCTCGACGCCGAAAACCAGCCCGTCTGGTTCGACTACGACACCGCAGGCCTCAACGCCCTCCCCGGCGAGATCGCCTGCTTCCTGTGGTACCAGAGATTGCACGGCGCCTGGCTCGTCCCTCACTACAACACCGACGCCTACGCCGACCACCGGATGGCACTCGTCGAAGCTGTCGAGCCCACCGTACGGCTCAGGAGACTCTCCCACCGAGCCGTCGGCATCGACTACCAGCACCAACCATCGCCGGCCCGGCAGCATGCCATCACCCGATACCTCACGACGCTCGCCCGGCCGCTCGCACTCTCCGCCGCCACCGACCTACTCACCTGGATACGCCCATACCTCGCCATGCGGATCCTCGCCGTCTACCCACTACAGCTCCTGGAACCCCGCGACGCCGCTCTGTCGCTGGGCCTACTCGCCGACCTCTACGCACCCGACGCCGACCTTGAGCGGATTCTCGGACTCACCCCTCAGACGCCAGCGGAGCCGCCCTCATGAGCCGCCCCATCGCCGTCATCACGGGAGCAGGCACAGGCATCGGGGCGGCCATCGCCGCCCGGCTGTCAGCCGCCTTCGACCTCATCCTGACCCACCGATACGACGACACCAACCTCGCCGCAGTCGTCGACGCCGCCCGCCGCCACGGCGCACAGACCCATACCGTCACCGGCGACCTGACCGCCGCTGACACCCAGACCGCACTCCGCGCCACCATCGAGCAACACGCCACCCAACTCGCAGTCCTGATCAGTAACGCCGGCGCGTACCCCCGCATCCCGTGGAGCCGGACGGACCTCAACGTCCTTCGCTACCAGCTCGAACTCAACCTCGTCACGCACGCCGCCGCGATCCGCGCCGCCACACCAGCCTTCATCAGTAACAATTACGGCCGCATCGTCGCTGTCTCGTCAGTCATGACCCAGATCGGACGCGTCGACCTCGCCGGTTACATCGCCGCGAAAAGCGGCCTGGAAGGACTCGTTCGCGCGCTCGCCCGCGAACTCGGCCCCCACAACATCACCGTCAACACTGTGCGGCCCGGCTCGATCGAGGTCCCCGCAGAACATAGCGTCGTACCCGATCACGAGGCCATGGTCCGACGCCAGATCGACCGACAGTCCATTAAACGACGGGGCCAACCCGCAGACGTCGCCGCCGCCATCGCCTTCCTGGCCTCACCAGAAGCGGGCTTCATCACCGGCCAAGCGATCAACATCGACGGCGGCTGGCACCTGTCATGACGACCCTCTGGATCCGCCACGGAACCAGCCTCGACGGAATCACCCGCCCCCACGCCCATGCCCGCCCCGAGACGCCTCTCAGCGCGCGCGGCGCGGCACAAATCGCCTCCGCCACCCACGCACTTCGTGACCGCGGTGTCCGACCTGCAATTGTTTTGACCAGCCCGCATCCGCGCGCCGCCACAAGCGCGGAGATTCTGGCTGCGCTGCTCGGCGTGCCGCTCGCCGCTCCCAACCCGCTGTACGCCGAGTGGCGCGCCCCCGATTGCGTCCTCGGCAAAGGACCGGACGACTACCCAGCCGAGTACCAGACCTGGCGCACGAACCGGCTCCGCGACCCAGACTCAACCCTGGCCGGCGGCGAAAGCCTCACAGCGCTTTACGAACGGGCGGCGGCTGCCTCGGCGATCGTCGGCCACCCGGGTGAAGGAAACACAGCATTGATCGTCTCGCACCGAATGCTCATCGGCGCGGTCGCAGCGCTCACCGCCGGAGCGAGCCGCCCCCAAGACGTGTTCCAAGCCGCGCGCCGCTTCACGCTTCCACCGGCAGGGATCTGGCCCGCCTTAGCTGAACTCCGATAGCAAGGCATCGGCGTTCGCGAGGATGAACTCTTTCAGGGCTTCAGGCTTCAGGTCTACCTCAGAAAGGCGGTCGACAGCCACGCGGTCCAAGGCATAGCCACCACGGCCCGGATCTGTGAACTCCGCACCCGTACGGGCGCTCTTGTCTACTCGAGTGAGCCGGCAGGAGACGAAGTGCTGTACGGACACTCCCTCACCCGACGGTGAGCTGAACAAGAACACCTGGCTAAGCTGCTCTGCCTCCGCGCCCAACTCCTCTCGCAACTCACGCCGCAGGGCTGCATCAAGGGATGCGTCCGTCGGTTCGAGGCCGCCACCGGGCGCAGTCCAGTAAGGGACCTGGCCAGGCTTCGTCCTCTTGATCAACACGAGCTGATCGCGTTCGTCCCACAGGATCGCCCGTACCGACCGACGTACGACCTCACGCACGTAGACCTCCATCGACATCACGCCTGGCACAGACAGTAGAAGTTACACCCCGGTTGCCCCACTACCCTCAGCGTGGGGTATGGCGGCTGGGCCTGCTGCTTTAGCCTGCTGATCTATCGAGCCGCACCGCCAGCGTCGCCTGAGACGAGCTCGGAGGAGTGGACCACCGGGTCCAGGACGGGGTCGGTGGTTGCCGTGGTGGGAGCAGGCGCCGGAGGGCGGGTGGTAGTCGGCACCGGAGCCGGGGTAGTGGGCGCCGGCGGCGAGGGCGTGTTGGACGGCGTCGCCGTGTTACAGAGCGGGGGCTCGTTAACCAGCCGGACGTAGCCGTGAACCTCTGAAGCCGCGCGCGACCGCCTACGCTTGCGCGCCGCACACCGGCTGCCCGGATTCAGCCACGGCTGCTCCGCCAAGGTCGCTGTCGCCTTGCCGGGCGCGCTTCTGTTGTCGTGCTCGCGGTCGGTGATGCCGCTTATGATTTCGTGTTCGCTGTTCGAAGGGTGGAGGCACAGCACGTGGTGTCGGTTCCGTGGGAGAAGCTGTCCGAGCCGCAGTACGCCGACCTCGTGTCGCGACTACTGGTCCGGCTACATCCCCGTGCCGAGGTGATCGACGGCTCGGGCGGAGACGGCGGACGCGACGTCCAGGTACGGCACGCGGGACGGCTGAGCATCTACGAGCTGAAAAGCTTCACCGGACGGCTCGGCAGCCGCTCACCGAACCGCCGCAGCCAGGTCGAGAAGTCGTTGGCGCGGGCGGCGACGCTGAACCCGCTTGCCTGGTACCTCGTGGTGCCCATCAACCACAATCCGGCCGAGCTGCAGTGGTTCGCGGAACTCAAGAAGACGTACCGCTTCATCCGCCAGTGGCACGGATGCTCGTGGCTCAACACGCAGCTTGCCGCCCATCCTGACCTCGTCCGTGCAGTGCTCAGGGACGTCGACGGTGAGCTGCTTGAGGCGATTCGAGAGCACAGGGCTGAACGCGACATGCTCGCCGGCGGCGTCCCTGATCTTGTGGCCAGGGTCGAGGCGCTCGGGCGTCGCGCCGAGGAGATCTCTGCCGACTACCAGGTCCAGGCGATTCCCGCCGATGGGTGGACCGAGGTGACGATCTCGGCAAGGCCCGGCGCAAAGGCGCCGCCCATCACGGTCAGGGGCGAGTTCAATTTCCCCGCCACACCCGAGGGCGAGCAGACGCGCCAGCAGGTGGACGAGGCGTTGGCATACGGCGGCGATTTGGATCTCTCCGGGCAGTTCGTGGGGCCGCTGACGGTCAACGCGCCGGCTGAGCTAGGAATCTCGGGGACCCGACAGGTCACTCGGCTGTTCATGACGGCCGTGCCTGAACGCCTCACGCCGCCGCTGCTGGCGACGCTGACCGTGCTGAGTCCAGCCGGGATGCCTCAGCAGGGCCTCGAGATCGTCTTCACTCAGCGGCTGCACGGACAGCGTGGGTTCACCTTGCGGGGATCCGACGCCCTGAACGTCCTCACCGTGCAGCTGCGCGTCGACGAGCTGCGGCGCACCGGCACCATTACCGTGTCGGTGGCGCAGGCGCCGCTGTCGACACCGTCGGCTGCACTGCCCCTGCTGCGACTGCTGGCCGCCTTCGTCCCACCCAACCTCATCCGACTTCACGTGAACGGTGACAGCACTACTCTCGCCGAAACCCCCATCGACGAGCCGTTGAGCGACGCCGCGCCGCAGCAGGTGGTGCAACTGGTAGAGCAGCTGGCCACGATCCAGGAACACACCCGCTGCGTCTTCGCGGTGCCGTCGACCGTCACCGCTGAAGACGCCGCCGTGATCCGTCGCGCCGCACGCCTGATCGCCGGGGAGCAGGTGCCGATCGCAGACCGCGAAGCGAGCTTCACCTTCCAGCCCCATGACCCGACCCGCCTCACGCAGCAGTTCACCGGCGAGTTCCGGCTTATGCACGTCCTGCCCCGCACGATGATCCGCATCGCCGGACGGGAACTCGACCTCGGGCCCAGCATCACCTACATCCCGCGCTGTCACCTCGCGCAGGGCGTCGAGCTAGCTCAGCCCCGTGCCGACGGTGGTGTCACCGTGACGGTGGAGCTCCCGACCGGTGAGTCCGTCTACCGCTACCTGGGCAGCCACCCAGTACTGGAGACTGAACAGAACGGCTCCGCCAGAGACGCTCGCGGACGGGTACTCGTTGCCTCCATCGACGCCCTCGCCTCCGAACATCCCACGAGCGGCCGGTGAGCAGCAGTAGAGGGCGCGGGCACCTACCACCGGCCGAGCACCCAGGGCTAGACGAGTAAGTCCTAACGACCCCCGGGCTGTGGGCATAGGTGAAGGGTGTTGAAGATCCGTTTGTGACGACAGACCTCAACACCCTTCTGACCGCACTGTACGTGAAGATCGACGATTGGCTCGGACGGCCGCCCAGGACCGGTAGGCCACCGAAGCTGTCCGACGCCGAGTTGCTCACCCTGGCTGTCGCGCAGGTGCTGCTCGGGGTGCGTTCCGAGGCCCGTTGGCTGCGGTTCGTCCCCGGGCATCTGCCCGGGGCGTTCCCGTACCTGCCCGGGCAGTCCGGCTACAACAAGCGCCTACGGGCGGCGTTGCCGCTACTCAAGCGCGCCATCCGGGCGGTCGCTGCGGACACCGACCTGTGGTCCGACACGACCTGGGTGGTGGACTCCACGCCCGTGGAGTGCGGTCGGTCGAGGCCAACGGTGAAACGGTCGGACCTGGCCGGGTGGGCTGGTTACGGCTACTGCGCTTCGCACTCGCGGTTCTTCTGGGGCCTGCGTCTGCATCTGGTCTGCACTCCGTCTGGTCTGCCGGTCACCTGGGCGCTCGCGACGCCAAAGATCGACGAGCGGCAGGTGCTGACCGCGATCCTCGATCACGCCCCCGATCTCGTCGCTGACCGTCCGGGCCTGCTGATCGTGGCGGACAAGGGGTACGTCTCCGCCGAGTTGGACCGGTGGCTGGCCGAGCGTGGAGTGCGGTTGCTGAGACCGTCGTACCGCAACCGCGTCTCACGCCGGGACGAGCACCTGCTCAAGCCTGTCCGACAGCTCATCGAGTCGGTCAACGACACGTTGAAGGGCCAGCTCGACCTTGAGCTACACGGCGGTCGCAGTATCGAGGGAGTGGCTGCCCGAGTCGCGCAGCGACTCCTCGCCATGACCGCCGCGATCTGGTACAACCGCACCACCGGCCAACCCCTGACCAGGTCCCTGATCGCCTACGACCACTGACCCGACTTCGGACTCACTCGTCTAGTACCACCGGCCGGCAAGGCAGCCGCGACGATGACTCCAGCATCCGCGACGGTGCCGCTTGCTGTCGTGCGCCGTTTCTTCGCACCTAGCGGCGTAACGAGGACACGGGGTCCCTACTGCTGGTTTCGCCCCATCAGCTCAGCTAAGCCCCTCCACGTCGGCGATGATGTCATCGAGCGCAGTCAGCGCTCGTCGTTGCTCTTCGCGGATCTCCGTCAAGAGATGCCCCAGAAGCCGCTCCAGATCAAGATCCCTCTCCAGCTCGAACCCTAATGGTGCCGGCATGTACTCCTGAAGGATCTCGCCGCCCTGATCCGTGACCGTAATTCCCGGGCGCGAGGCAACCGTGATAGTGGACCGTGGCAGCGATACCTCGAAGACCTCACGGTCCACGAGGGCCCGAACCAGCGCATTGGAATGCGCGCGGTCCTTCCAGTTCAAGCGGCCCGCACGCGTCTGCCGCGCCAGTGCCGCGACTAACGCCTTCAGCCGCTCGATGGCTTCCGCGCTCGGCGCCGGCATCTACTTCACCCTTCCCGTTCGGTAGCTCTCCCTCGACGCGAGGCTTGTCAGCTCATCCGTCACCCGTCCAGCGATGAGCAGGAGATCGCCAACAGCAGTCGGTATCTCGGTGCAATCGGGTCTAATCACCTCACTGCGCGCCTTCACCGCAAGGCTCATGGACTCCTGGATCAGGCTCAGCAGCGCCGGGGTGGAAAGCTCAGCGGCCTCGAGCAGCCCACGGACGTGACTGGCTTTGGTCCGCCAGTCCGCGCAGCCCGCTCGGGCAAGCTCGGCGGAGTTCTGCGCGATGGCGTCGGTCAGAGCAAGCTCCACGTCTTGAAAGCCCGGAATCGCCGCGAGCAAGGCACTGCGACCGATCGCAGTTTCGGTGTGCGAAGCAGCATCTCGAGCGGCCTCGGCGGCGGTGCGGGCGTTCCTGGCCTGCCTACTCGCCTCCCTGGCTTGCCACCACGCCATACCAAGCCCGACCGTACCGAACAGGAAGCCAGGAACCGCCAGCGCATCAGCGACATGCCCCGCCTGCTCCCAGGTGATGCCCAACGACCCTCCCTGAACTTGCGGCCCGATGAACATCGCCTTCTCCGGTTGGACAACCGGGTCGGTGCCGGGCAATACTTTCACCTAGTTAAGAGATGTTCCTTAGGCACGGATGTTTATTTCAAAGCTGCGGACATAGTCGGCGTACAGCCGTGTCGTCTTCAGCGCAGGGTCCAGCTTGGCGATGATCTGCTGATACTCCACGAGCGAGTCGGTAACGATGAACGCGTGTACCAGGTCGTCGCGCAGCGCTGCGGCGGCGACAAATGGTCCCCAGGCGTTGGTGTCGAAGAGCACGCCGTAGACCCCCGCCGGCGGCATGGCCCAGCCCTCGTCGGGGATGCGGTCGATGCGCTCGCCGGTGGCGCCTGCGCGTAGCCACAGCAGCGGAGCGATTGCCTCGAACCGGCGCCCGAGCGTGACGAGCGCGGGGTCTTCGTAGGTCAGGGTGAAGAACTCGGCGTTCTCCTCGAACCCGTCGGCCATCGGGAACTCATCGATGAAACGGTAGTCTCCCTTGACCGGCTCGCCGGTCGACGTAGTGCCGGTGATCGCGGCGTGGATGCGCGGCTTAGTGATGTAGTCGCAGATGCCCAGTGCTTCCCAGGCTTCGTCACCGGGCTTCAGTCCTTGCGCCAGCAGGGCTGCTCGCTCGGCGGCGCCAACTTCATTATTGGTCACGCAGATGCTGCGCCGCTTCCCGCCGTCCTGGCGGTTGAGGCGCATGACTGCGTGGGCGGTGGTACCTGAGCCAGCGAAAAAGTCGAGGATCAATGCGTTGGTCTTTTTGATGACGAAGAAGCGTAGTGCGTCCTCGACGGCGTACAACGCCTTGGCGAAGGGGAACGTGCGGTCGGGCAAGAACCGCGCGAGTAACCGACTCCCGCTGTTACCTGCGTCATGGCTGGTTAGCCGCCAGATGTCGTTCGGGACGTAGCGGGCTCGGTACCCGGAGCCGTCGGTGATGACGGACCCATCGGCACGGTGACCGGTGACGGGGAAGAGTCCGTCATCGACCTTCTTACGTTCTCCTTGCTTGAGGTAGCTCAGGGAGGTGGCGGCGTCCTTCCAGGTCCCGATACGCGCGTAGCCCAGGGCGATGAGCTCGCGCAACGCTTCGGCTGAGATCTGCCAGCGGCCTTCTCTCCCGTCCTGCCTGATGGGCCAGACGGCCGCGCAGCCCGGGGGCGCAGCGACGTTGCGCCAGCCTTCGCCGTAGAAGGGCTGGCCTACCGAGTCGAATACCGGCCCGTCGGCCGTGTTGCGGATGAAGACTGGATAGAACAGGTTCGGGTGCGTGGTGCGGAAGGGCTGTGTGCCGGAACGGATGAGGCGGTTCCAGTAGAGGTCTTGCTTGTTGACTGTCTTGACTGGGTTCCACTCCTCGTCTAGGGGCAGGGCGGCGGGGTGAGAGGCGCCGACCTGCACGAAGAAGAGGTACTCGGCGGACCTTGCGAAGGTGCCTGTCCGGGTGGAGCCGCCAGCGTTGATGGACGACGTGACCATCGTGATGCGGGCGTTCGCGAACACCTGCTCGAGCAGGAGACCGAGGCGCAGGTACTCCTTCTCGTCGATGGTGACGATCAGGACGGAATCCTTCGGGTTCAGCAGCCGCTTCGCCAGGATGAGGCGGCGTTCGATGAAGCTGAGCCACTTGGAATGGCGGTAGGGGTCGGCGTCGTCGACGTAGTCGTTGTTGTACTTCCAGTCACGGGCGCCGGTGTTGTAGGGGGGGTCGATGTAGATGGCGTCGACCTGGCCCTCGTATGCGAATAGGAGCGCCTCGAGTGCGTGGTAGTTCTCGGAGTTGATGACAGTGTGAAAGGGCTTGCCGCCGTCATCGCCGTCGGCTCCGCCGCCACGCACGACGCGCCCCGTGGATACCAGGCCGGGATATATCGGATCGCCGAACTCGCGAGCGGTCACAAGCTGCGCGGTCGGCACCTCCCGGCACTCGCCATTCTTATCTCGCAGCTGCGCGGACTTCGCCCCCACCTTGGTGACCGTCCAAACCCCGGAACCGTCCAGCTCTGTGGGATCCTCCGAACCGTCCCCGAGGAGGATTTGAACCTTCTCGCCTTCCCGAATCGTGAACCCCGGCAGGACGACCGACTCGGGCAGATGGCGGTCGAACACCAGACCGAGGCGTCGGCCCTTGGTGACCTTCTCGTACTCGGCGCGCAGCGCGACGCGCAGTTGGGGATCCTTGATCGAGTTGATGAGGTTGTCGATGTGAGCCACGAACTTAGTACCTCGTCCCATGGGAGCGAAAGAGCTCCCGCGAGTCGGCGCCGTCGAAGCCCTTGATCGCTGCCCGAATCTCGGGATCCTTGTGGTTGAGCATGAGGTAGCCATCGTCGACCATGGCGATCGACTGGATTCGGTGATACGCGTCGGCGTGCTTGGCGGCGTACGTGGCCAATCCCTTGAGCTTGTCGACGGCGTCGGCCAGGTGGGTGCCGTGGGGGTCGACGATCGAGGCGACGAGCCGTCCGGTGACTCGGTCGACGAAGATGAAGTCCGGTGCAAGGCCTTTGATTCCGACTGAGGTTGTGTACGGAATCTGCAGGGAGTGCCGCCCGGTTGAGGGATTCCGGTACCAGGCCACCGCGCCCGCCTCGAGCTCGGTGCGCAGCACGTGCTCCTCCCAACTCTTCAGCTCGGCGTGGTACAGCCCGTTGGCGTCAGAGAGGATGTGCCGCTCCCACGCGGCTCCCGCCGCGCTTTCGGTCTTGTTGCTCGGCAGGGTAATGGTGGTCAGCAGTGGGCGGTCCGACTCTCGCTTGATCCTGTCGAACCGTTCCTGCTCGGGCGCGGGTAGGCGGGTGATTGCCGCACCGTAGTCCTTGAACCACTGCTCTACGAGGTGGGACGCGCGGCTCCGCAGCGCCTCAGGCAGCGATGGCTCAGCGGCAATGGCGATGGTCGTTAGCTGCGCCTTGCGCACCTGTTCGTCGCGCTCTGCCAGCCGCTTCACGTATGCGTTCGCCAGCCCTTGAGGCAGTAGCGCTTCGGCGCGCTTCATGAGGATTTGCACGCCGCGCGCATCGAGCGTCAGCTCCGAGGTGGTGTCTGTGCTCATGGAAGCCGGGTCTGCGAAGCCTACGGTCCGCTCAAACAGGCGCGTCACGCTCGCGAGTTGGACACGCTCCTCCAGCTCGCCTGACTCTTCTAGAACGGCGTGGTGCTCGTCGATTACTGACAGCAACGCGGTTCGCGCCTTGAGTGGCGCCTTCGCGTCGATGCGGAAGCCGTCGTGTTCGCCGGCCAGCAGGATCGCCATCTGCGTCAGCCGGTCCACTGGCGAACGCAGCGTGCGTCGGGGAATGGTGTACGACGGGAGAGAGCTGACCACGTCGAACGCCGATGTCGCTGCGGCGGCGGACAGGTCGTGCACGGGTTCGGGGTCGGCGAACAGGCCGCCTGCGACCGCCACGTCCTCGCTAGACTCCGCCGTCGATCTGGAGCGTGGCGCGTGAGCCACCCTGGCCTTGGTTATCTCGTCAACTTCCTGCAGCCTGAGCCAGTCGGCGGGCGGCTCGCCCTCTGCTGGTGCCCGTGCCGGGGTCGCGTCGGGCGGGAGGGCTGTCGGCGCGGGCGGGGGCGCGAGCGTGGGGTTCCGGGTGAGTTCCACCGCGTCGACGATGACGGCGGAGCCTGCTGCGAGTGCCTCGTCGCCCCCAACCTTGAACCGCTCGGCGATTTCCTCCACGGCAGCGTGATCGAACTTGGGCAAGATGCAGTGGACCGCGTTAAGGTCCTGGTCGGTGTCGATCCGCCGGGCGAGCGGGGTACGGACCATCCGGCCCATAACCTGGGTGATTAGGTCTAGGTCGCGCGCGACCCGGAAGGACAACAAGACCTCGGCGCGCGGGCAATCCCATCCGGTGGTGATGGCGGTCTTGCACAGCACCACTCGGACATCGCTTCGGTCCTGGATGTCCTCGGGTGGGCACCAGGGCACCTTAATGCCACCGGCATCGACGGGCGCGTGATCGGCGAACGTGTGGACGACAGCGTCGGCGGTGATGTCGGGCCACTCCTCCAGAACCGTGCCGATCAGAGCGCCCAGCTCGGTCTGCGTCGGCTTGTCCGCCACCTGAATCACAAGTGCGGGGCGAACCGGCGGCTCGCCGGTGGAGGCGGTGTACGCGGCCCACTTGCCGTCGTAAAGCCGCACCCGCTGAACCGCGAACCTCACCAAGGCCGACTCTGCGGCGTCAATGCCCTGGGTATGCCCCAGTACGATCTGCTCCTTCAGCAGCCCTGAAGCGCGCACGTCCTCAATCCGTACGGTGTGTTGCTTGGTCGTGCGCCCCATCTCGGCCATCGCGCTAAGAAACCGTCGCGGAGTCGCCGAGACGCCCCACACCACTGGGGCCGCCGGCCGCTCAGTCCTTCCGCCTCCGATGATCTGACTCACGATCGTCTCGCGGGTTCGACCGAAGCTCGCGGCCGCCGTTGTGCCGCGGTGCGCCTCATCGATTACGACGACGAACCCGTGTGGTCGCTGAGTGATCGTGTTGGCGATCGTGTCCCAAAGCGAGTAAGCGCGCCCGTCGCCGCGAGACCGGGAGAGGGTCGCATTCGCGCTAAGTTTCTGGATGTTGAGGAAGTAGACCTTGCCAGGCGTAAAGAATTCCTCATCGAAGTCGTTCTCGATGATCGTCAGCTGGCTGAGCTGCAGGTCGGAGGAGGAATCGAGCATCTTCTGCAGCGTCTGCCGGTTCAGCGATGGGTCATCCGTGACCCACAGGAACGTCGCATCCTCAACTGCCGACATCGCCCCGTCCCCGGCCAGGGCCGACTCGATGACGCCCGTGGCGATAACGGTCTTGCCCGCCCCAGTCGGGGCGGCGAGCACGACCGCGGCGCGCTCATCTGGATCCTCGTCGTAGTCTCGCGTTGCCCGCACGAGGTGCTTGGAGATCGCCGAGACCGCAGCTTCTTGATAGTCGAACAGCTCGTACTTCACACCAGCTCCTCACCGACCGCCGCTGGGGAGCCTATCTGCGTAGGGCCGCGGCCCACGAGGGGGGTAGACGGCAAGCAGGCCGTCCTGTCAACGACAAACACAAGCGGCCGGTGCCTGACATCGATATCGAGCGCCGAGGTCGAGGCGAGGCTCACGGGCGTCGAGATCAGTACACCTGGGGCCGCGGTGGCCGCCGGTACCGGACCGGCGCGCGCCACTCCCAATGCCCGGAAGCTCGCTCGTCGCCGTCAACCTGCGGCCGGTCGCTCGGGCATCGCCACGCATCCACGCCGTCAATCTCGGCCGCCGGCGGCCAGAATCGGAAGAGCACGTACTCCGCGACGGGCTCTGGGCGGTCCGGCGGCCACCATTGCCGAACTCTTGACGGAGCTCGCCCAACTGAGTAACGGCCGGTTCGAGTCGAGTACTCTGCAGCACGAGTCGTCGCCCCGGCCGAGGTGGTCCGCGAACTGGTCCAAGTCGTCCTCGAACGGGTCCGCGTAGACGTCCAGCACCACTCGCCGCAGGTCGAGCCGACGAGCAACGCGAAGTATGTGGCTTGTTGCGCTGCTTGACTAGACGAGTTGTTCCGAATTCCGGTTAGTGGTCGTAGGCGATCAGTGACCGGGTGACGGGCGCGCTGGTCTTGTTGTTGTGCCAGATCGCCGCTGTCATGGCGAGCAGGCGTTGGGCGACACGGACGGCCACACCGGCGAAGGTCCGTCCGCCGTGTTGTTCCAGGTCAAGCTGGCCCTTGAGGGTGTCGTTCACCGACTCGATCAGTTGTCGGACCTTCTTGAGCATCGGCTCGCCGTAGCGGGTCTTCTCCTTCTTGCGGGACGGGCGCAGTAGTTCGATGCCCTGTTCGGCCAACTGCCGCTCGAACGGCGTGGAGGCGAATCCCTTGTCGCTGATCAGCAGGATCCCGTCGTGCTCGGCCACCACGGCGGCCTCGACGTCGAGCATCGCGGCGAGGACCTCTCGCTCGCCGATCTTCGGGTTCGCCAGGGCCCACAGGATCGGCATCCCGGTCGGGGTGCAGACCAGGTAGAGCCGGAGGCCCCAGAAGAAGCGGGAATGGGAGGCGCAGTAGCCGTATCCGGCCCAGCCGGCCAGGTCCGAACGCTGCGCCGTCGGGCGCGACATGCCGCAGGGTATCGGGGTGGAATCGACGATCCAGTGGTTGTCGAACCAGAAGTCACTGTCGCGCGCCAGGTCCCGGATCACCTTCTTGACCAGCGGAAGCGCCGCACGGAGCCGCTTGTTGTAGCCCGGCCGCTGCGGCAGGTAGGCAAACATGCCGGCGAGATGAATACGGGCGTAGCGGATCCAATGCGCTTCCGAGCGGGCGCCGAGCAGGACCTGCGCCACCGCGAGGCATACCAGTTCGGAGTCGGTCAACAGCGGCGGCCGGCCCCGCCACCGGGGCGTGCGGATGCTGTCGTCGATCTTCACGTACAGTGCGGTCAAGAGGGTATCCAGGTCTTGCGTCACAACATGATCTTGGATGCCCTCTCTTCATGCCCAGACATCGACCCCTGACTTCGGAACTACTCGTCTAGACGCAGATGGCAGCGGTCACTGCGCCTTGGCGCCGTTGGGCGTCGGGCGGTATGTGGTCGACAACAGGTCGGGCACGTCGGCCAAGACGTCGTTCAGCAGCCTGATGACCTCGTCAGCCTCGTGCGCATCGAGGGGCTGCCCGACCCGTCCGCTACGTCGGAGTATCTCGTCCAGGCGGGTAGCAAGATGGTCGATGTTCGCCTTCTCTTCGGCGGTGACGTACTGGCCGATAACGCTGGCCAGATGCTCGTCGGTCAGATGGGCTGCAGCATGCGCCAGAGGGCTGCGGCGCAGCCGGTCTAGCACCGCGATCCAGCGTTGGGTCAGTTGGTCGGTCCGCTGGGCTCGTCGCAGGAGTAACTCGTGCTCGCCTTCCTCCTGGATCCGCTGGAGGTGGATCGCTCGGAGTTGTTCGCGTACCTCCGGGTCGAGACGGATCCTGACCTCGGGCCGGCAGCGTAGTACGACCCCCCGTCTTTCATAAGTGCGGTAGCTTCGCGAGAGTTCCCGGTTGAGGCGGTACTCGAGTTCGCCGGCCTGTTGCGGGTGAAAATGTCGTGCCAGCTCAGCACACTGTCTCTCAACATCTCTCCGTGCTAGGTCGGAGAACTGCAACGACCAGGCACCTAGCAGTTCCTCGCTCAGCTTCTCCGCGTGCCAGGTCAGCAGCACCTGGATCTCGAACGTGAAGACGAAACCGCGTGCCGGCACGATAATGGGCTGGGACAGCCGACGGCGTTGGCTGACGCTCTCCGGGGCGGATTGCCGGATCGGCGGTGGCGGACCGGCAAGAAGGCGGCGCGCAGCGAGCCACAGTCGCCTCAGCCATGATTTCAGCCCCCGCCACCAACGGGCGAGGGAAGTCGTGGAAGCAATAGCGTTGGGGGAGGTCATGGCACTCTCACTCTTAAGCTCAAGCAGCCGAAGCAGAGGGGGATGGGGCACCGGCTCGTGATAGCCAGTAGGTGAACCTTGGTCGCACGCTCCGGTCGAGGACAAGCTTCCGGAGCAGGGCGCGGAAGGCCTCGGCGGCCGGTGGGTACGCCCGGAAGGATCGCAGCCAGTGACCCAGTTGGCGCCAACCGTTCTCCGCAAGGTCGGGGTCCAAGAGGACTAAGCGCCAGAGCGCCGCCATATCTTCCAAGGCTTGGGGCGATGCGCCAGCTAGCGTGAGCAACGGAAACTGACCGGGAAAGGGAAGTTCCGACGTTGTTAACCGACTGAACGCACGACCGGCCGCGACCTCGAGGACGGAATCCCCACTCAGCGCCCATCTTTTGAGTAGCACCAAGATTGGAGCTCGGCCGAGATCCGCGGCCAGTCGAGTGACCGACCCCGCGACCTCGTGGCCGAGATATCCGTGGGCGTTTCGGGCAACGTGGGTTAGGTCGTGCAGTAATCGGTTGTGATTCGAGGTCGGGAAGCCCATGGACCAAGCCTTGGCGGCTGTGTCGCGTTCAAATGCGGCGTCAGACCGGGCGAGTGAAGAAATCTCGCCGCTCACACGGCTGCTGATCCGGTGGATCGCTGATCTGTCGGGAGTCCCTGAGTTGACAATGTTTGCCACGGCCACCAGTGCCGCCGCAGCGGCTCGGCGAAGGGCCGGCTTCCGGTCCTTCGCCCAGTTGCCGATCACACTGTTATAGACTTGATCGAAGTCGTGACAGGCGAATCCGGCAGCGGCGACCGCCGCGCAGTGCTTGAAGTCCTCAGCGGGATGGGTGGCCAGCGCGTCTAACCAACTGATGAGCGCCGCCCGGCTGTTGTCAAATTCGTTCCAGGCAACGTCCAGAAGTGCCCGAACCATATCTGGCTCGACCTGCGCCATCCGGGTCGCCACGTCAGGTCGGAGCCGATCTGCTACCTCCTCCTCGCCGTCCCAGTCGCCTGCAAGATCGTCACCGAGTAGTCCGGGGAGGCTGTGGACCATCGCGGGCCGGCCGATGGCGGGATGGGCGAAGAGCCCATCGAGCTTCTCTAGCAAGAGCCCGGCTGCATCCGTTACGTGGGCGATCGGATGGCCGGAAAATACTGCATAGGTGACCCGTAGGGATCTGCGGTGCTGAAGTTGACGGTGTTGATAGTCGCTGTCGACGGTAGGCATCTCCAAAATGGCGCGTGCGCGAACACGTCGCCGCACTTCTCCGGACGGAAGCAGTGCGGCCAGTTCTTCATGGCTTTGCGGCAGTCTGGTCGCGAGCATTTCCGCCTGCTGCGCGCATTCTCGAGGTCGAGCCAACAGCGTCACACTGCGTCGGAGAAGATCGTTTTTCAAGAGCCTCCGAGCGTAGCGGACCCCGCAGCGCCCGTCGCAGTACTCATCGCCATCAACACAGCGGCCATGGAGGTTATAGACGAGGTGACGACGGAAAACAGACATCGGATCAAAACTGCACTTCTGAAACACCTCCGCGTGATGAAGCACGCCGTCTGGCACGTCTAGATCGCGGACCAACACCGCAGTCGCTTCGTGCTGCTCGAAGGTTCGCTCCAACGCCCGGAGTAGTCCAGCAGTGGCGTTAGCGCCGAGTCGGATGATGTAGCCGTGCCCTTTCTGCAGCAGATCTGGGTGATCTCGGACTTGCAGAGGATCGCTGGACTCGGGGAGCATGATCTCCCGAACATTTTCCTGGCCGTGGCGAGCGGCTAGTGCAGCGCAGGCAGTCGTCGAGCGCCCGGTGCCAACCGGACCTGCGAGACCCGCTACCGGGCTTCGACCCAAGCGTTGTGTTAGGTCATCGAAACATGCAGGCTTGACTAACGTGGCCACCTTGAGCTTGATTCGGCGAACGGGATCGGCACTCAGCCGAGCTCGATCGTCCTGGCCTATGTTGATGATGCTGCCGATGATCCGCGCATAGTCGCCATAGACCGCCGGTCCTTCGTTTCGGACGTCGTCGAACCGGAAGCGGTTGCCCTGCCCTGGCATCCATGCTCTGAGCGTCGGATTGGACTGCCCGAAGTCGGCAGAGTCGCCAGACTCGTTTCTCCCCGCTGGATCGTCCGGCTGGTCCTCTGCCTCTTCGTCCTCCTCACGGGCCTTCGTATCTTGCAGATCGACGCCCGCTTCGCCCCGGCCATGCTCGGGTTCCCCTGCTGTCGGCGACTGCTTCGAATCGTCCACCTCCGGCTCAGACCCGGGCGTTACGGCGCCAAGCCCAGGATTGGCTGGTGATGGCTCATCAGCGGAGGGACCGTGGGGAGTCACCGTTCTCTCTCCTCGTCCTCGCGCCACACCGCGTGTGAGCCGTAGGCGCGGCCGTGGTCGCCGTACACGGTAGGCCCGTTGTTCGTGACGGTGCCGAAGTTGAACCTGCTACCGCCGGAGGGACCTGCTGTCGGCCGCCTTGTCTTTCCACTACGACGGCGAGGGTCGCCCGGACCATCAGAGCCGAGCGCGGAGGGACTGCAGTTAACATTCTCGTCTGGCACAAACACCCACGCCTGGTCCACGAAGGACTTCACTTCAACACGTACCCGACGGAAGCGGTCTGGCCGGATACCGCTGTAGGACTGGCAAACGACGTCGCGATGGATGGTGGCTGACACGATTAGCGCTACTGCGGCGTTGGGGAACGAGGCCAATGCCTCTCGCACTGGCTCGGCGTTGACCAGCCGAGCGGCCGTAACGACCGCCGTGCCGGCGAAGCCGTTCTCTGCCGCTACTACCAGCCCCTGATGCAAGGCGACGCGCATCCGGATACGAGCCTGATCCGCGGCGTGCCGATTGTGGTCGCGCAGAACCCGGTCCATGGCTGGCACGAGTTCGGCAACGATCCTCGGCTCCGAGGTCCCAGGCGGGAAGATCGCAAACTCGCCGTCCCCGCTCGCCTGGATCGTCCAGCCGCTGCGGTCCAGACCGCAAAGATCTGCAGCGTCTCGCATGATTTTTTGGAAGTTGCTCTGGGCATGGAACTGTCCCATGTCGTCGTTCCTGCTGTAGCTCTCCATGTCCACGAACATGATCAGCCGCCGATCCGACTGCACTGCCGGTGCCATCTCGCCCTCCTCGTGCCCCGCCTTGCCTGCGAGACATGTCACTTATAGCGACGCACGACCTTGGGAATGCCATCGAAGTACGGGTTTCGGGAATGAGGTTGCAGTCGTCTTTGCGTCAAGCCGTACTTTGAAGGGGCGGGGCGGAGGCGCTGTGGCTTGACTGATGCCATGAGCATCCCTCAGCCCTCGGTGTCATCCGGTACTGCCGACGTGGAACGAGCGTTGGCCACGGCTCGCATGCATCAAGACTCGATCCAGCACGCCGACGCCAAGATCGCGAAGCTCGTTGGTATGTACGGAGCGCTCGCAAGCCTCATCGCCAGTAGTCTGCCCACGCAATCCGAACTGGCAGGCACGCCAGGTCTAGGCTTGGCCCTTGGCCTAACCTGCGTCGTGTTCATCTGCTCGCTGGTCGCCGGTGCCCGACAGCTGGCACTCGGCTTCCGCCCAGTGGTGACCGGACCTGAAGGACCGAACCGTTTCGGCTTCCCCGCCCCTCAATCGTTACCCATCGTGCTGGTCGCTAGCCAGGAGAGCAACGAGGCATGGCAGCTCGTGATGCTGCTAGGGCAGATCGCGTACGGCAAGCATCGTCGGGTGCGGTCGGCGCTTCCGTGGACCTTCGTTGCAGTCGCCTCGGCAACATCGTGGTTGGTCCTTGCTTCTTTCCTGTGACTGGTACGCCGCTGCTCGGAAAGCTTTTGCCGGCCGACCGCATCGATCAGAATGGTTGCTGTGCCGATGCAACCGCAACCAGGCCAAGCATCGCCACGTCCGACGGCGAACGGGGTGCTGACATGCGACACCACCAGGACCGACCACAAGACTTGTCGTCGTGGCCCCCGGGGTCCCTGCTCAGCTGCCTAGCCCCGCCGGTTCGCACCGCGCTCCTCGCCATCGGTACCGCCGTCAGGGTGGAGCCGGGAGACCGCATCCTTCGCGAAGGCGACGAGGGTAGCCATATGGTGTTGCTCTGCCATGCTTTGGCGAAAGTGACCGTCAACATGGCAGATGGGCGTCAAGCCCTTCTAGCAATCAGGGTTTCGGGCGACGTCGTTGGTGAGATCTCGGCGCTAGGTGGCACGCCGCGCACCGCCACGGTCACCAGCTGCGGCGACGGGGTGGTCAACGTTATTCACCGGCGGGATTGGCATCCCTTCTTGCAGGACCACCCCGAGGCGGCGCTTGCGCTAGCGGGCACCACGGCTGAACGTTTCCGCTGGGCGAACCAGCGAAGGGTCGACTTCGCCTCCTACCCGGCGAAGGTCCGATTGGCCAGGGTCTTGGCAGAACTATCGGCTGCACACGGAGAGTCAGTGCCGGCCGGCAGAACTCTTGGCGTAACGCTGACCCAAACGGAGTTGGCAACGTTGAGTGGCGCAGCGGAGCCGACGGTGGAGAAGGCGCTCCGCGAGCTTAGGCAGGCCGGGGTTCTTGAGACGGGATACCGCCAGATCACCATCCGTGATCTGGCAGCTCTGCGGCAGGTCGGGCGTATGCCGAACGTGCGACAAGGGTGGACCAAAGTCAGCTGAAGCGCGGAAGTCCAACCTGCCCGGATTTCGGAACGTCCGAGCGGATACCCAAGTGCCCCTGTTGAGATGGAGTAGTTATGGCTTCTTTCGGCACTTGACTACCGTGAAGAGCCAGTGCCACGCCGCCCTGCGCCGACTCCGCGAGGTGGCTCCGGACCTCGCCCTAGACGCCCGACCGGGCGGCGGCGCGGCGACCACCGGCGTGGAGGTGAACCCGTGAACGAGCAGGAGCTACGTCGGCTACTGACCGTCAGCGTCGAGGACGTACTGCCCAGCCAGCCCGCAAGTGCGCACTGGGACCGGGCGCGACGCACCCGGCGTACCCGGCGGGCCGTCGGTGCGGTCGCCCTGGCCGTGGCGCTGCTCGGTGGCGGCACGGTGGCGGCCCTCCGACCGCCGGCCGATCCGCCGCCGGACCACTCGGTGGCGCCGACCCCGACCGCCGAGCCCACCCACGCCGGGCCCGTGCAGCGACCTCCCGCCGAGCTGACCTTCCCACCCGATCCGTTGGCCCGGCTCGCCGACCCGGCGACCGTGCCGCTCTCCGCGCGACCGGTCCAGCGGGCGCTGGCGCTGTTCCAGCCCGTGGACGAGGAGTTCCGCGCGGACGGCGCGGTCCGGGTCCTCGGCGACGACGGCGTGGTGCGCAGTCTCGACGTCGTGACCCTGGCACCCACCCGGGACGAGAGCGGCAACGAGGCACCCGCCGTCAAGCCGGGGGTGTTGTCGCCGGACGGCCGATCCGCCGCCTTCGCCCAGACCAACGAGCTGATCATGATCGACCTCACCACCGCGGCCGTGCGCCGGATACCGCTTGAGGGCTACCTGGAGCTGGTGGTCTGGGCCAACGACCGGGTCCTGGTGGGCGGCGACAACCGGACGTACGCGGTGGACCGGGTCACCGCCACGGCCAGCACGAGCGACGTGTCGGCCTGGAACGTGGTCGCACCCGACCCGGAGGCCGGCCGCGACGCGGCGCTGGTCGAGCTGACCGGCGAGCGGGGTGGCCTGACACTGGTCAGCCGGACCGCCCGGGAGGGTGCGATCCGCTCCGAAGAGCGGATCACCGGCGACGCGCTGCCCTCGCCGTATGAGGTCAACGAGTTCTACGGCCGGGGCTGGCTGCACGGCGAACGAATCGCCAGCGCGGCGTGGATCACCAGCGGCGAGATCGACGGCGCCGAGGGAGCGGCCGTGCTGGACGCCCGTACCGGCGCGGTGACCCACCTGCTCGACCTGGGTCGGGAGCGCGCCAAGGGCTGTTGCCCGGTGCTGGGCTGGGACAACAGGGGAGCGGTGCTGCTCCGCCTGGAACCGGCCGGCCTGGCGCGCTGGAACCCGGAGACCGGCGAGATCACCGGCATCGTCCGCGACCTGCCCGGCATGGTGGCGCTGGCCGGCTGAGCACCGCCCCCCGCGCGGCCGTTCGCGGGCGCGCGGGGGACGTGCTCAGGTGATCAGGCGGCGAGGCCGCCGGGCTGGTCGCCCTTCACCACGGGCGCCCGGACCAGGTTGCCCCACTCGGTCCACGAGCCGTCGTAGTTGCGCACCTGCGGGTAGCCCAGCAGGTGCCGCAGCACAAACCAGGTGTGGCTGGAACGCTCACCGATCCGGCAGTAGGCGATGACGTCGTCGTCCGGGCTCAGCCCGAGCTGGTCGGCGTAGATCGCCTTCAGCTCGTCGGCGGACTTGAACGTCCCGTCCTCGTTCGCGGCGGACTTCCACGGCTTGCTGACCGCGCCCGGGATGTGCCCACCCCGCAGGGCGCCCTCCTGCGGGTAGTCCGGCATGTGCAGCATCTCGCCGGTGTACTCACCCGGCGACCGGACGTCGACCAGCGGCCGGCCGGCGGCGATGTGCGCCATCACCTGCTCGCGGTACGCCCGCAGCGGCGCGTCGTCGCGCAACGGCACCGGATAGTCGGCGCGCGGGCGGGCCGGCTTGTCGCGGGTCACCTCGCGGCCCTCGGCGATCCACTTCTGCCGGCCACCGTCGAGCAGCCGCACGTCGGCGTGGCCGAAAAGCGAGAACACCCAGAGGGCGTACGCGGCCCACCAGTTGAAGTTGTCGCCGTAGAAGACGACGGTGTCGCCCCGGCCGATGCCCTTCGCGGCGCACAGCTCGGCGAAGCTCTTGGCATCCAGGTAGTCCCGGGTCACCTGGTCGTTCAGCTCCAGGTGCCAGTCGACCTTCACGGCGCCCGGAATGTGACCGGATTCGTAGAGCAGCACGTCCTCGTCGGACTCGACCACCACGAGGCCCTCGTCGCCCAGGTGCTCGGCCAGCCACTCGGTGGTGACCAGCCGCTGCGGGTCCGCGTACGACTGGAGGCGGGGATCAGGATCGTTGGGCACAGACATGATCCCCAAGGTACGCCGCAACCCCGCCCGCCGACCGGCCATCGGATGCGACGCAGCCCACGTGACGTGGAGTCAGGCGCGACGGTGGGCGATCCGGCCGGCGACCACGGTCACCAGGCAGGTGCCGTCGGCGTCGTGCACCGCAAGGTCGGCGCGCCCGCCCGGATGCAGTGTCGGCACCACGGGCGCGGGCACCACCAGCAGGTCACTCCTGTCGACGGCGGCCCGCAGCGCCGGATCGGCGAGGTGCTCCGCCAGCACCAGGGTCACCCCCTGCCGGAGCAGGGCGTGCACCCGCTCACGCGGGGTGGGCGCCGCCGGCAGCGGACCGTCGTGCGGCAGGCCCGGCCCCAACGTGCCGGGCCAGCGACGGACCCGCACCCCCGCGTACGCCTCGCTCAGCTCCGCCAGCGGGCCGACGGCCTCGACGCGGTCGCCGTCGATGAGTACGGCGTGCGCCGGCACCGGCTCGCCGTCGGGCGTGTACCGCAGCGACGGCGCGGTGTGCAGGGTGCGCACCCGTCAGTCGACGATCGGCCCGAGCAGCGGACGCTTGGCGGTCACCGTGTCGCCGGACGAGCGACCGGTCAGCCGCCGCTTGATCCACGGGGCGAGGTGCTGCCCGGCCCAGCGCAGGTCGGCGGCGCGGGCGGCCAGCCACGGGCTCGGTGCCGGATGCGGGGGGACCATCAGCCACTCCTCGTCGCAGCCCACCCCGAGCGCGTTCAACACCTGCCCGGCGACCCGCCGGTGCCCGGCCGGGGAGAGGTGCAGCCGGTCGGTGCTCCAGAGCATCGGGTTGAGGAAGGTGTCGTCGGCGTACAGGTCGACCATGATCGCGCCGTGCCGCTCGGCGGTCTCGCCGACCGCCTGGTTGAGCAGTTGCACCCGAGGGGCGACGAGGCGCTGACCGGGCAGCCGGGCCATCACGTCGGCGAAGCGGAACAGCAGCACGTCCGCGCCGCCGGACCGCAACTGCCGGACGACCTCGTCGAAGCGGGAGACCAGCGTGTCCGGGTCGAAGGTGCGCCGCAGCACGTCGTTGCCACCGGCCGCGAAGCTGATCAGGTCGGGCTTCATCGCCACCGCGGAGGGCACCTGCTCGGCGACCACGCTGGGAAAGAGCCGACCCCGGATGGCCAGGTTCGCGTACCGGAAGTCGGGGCCCGCGTCGGCGGCGAGCCGGGTCGCCACCAGGTCCGCCCATCCCCGATAGGTGCCGTCGGGGTACGCGTCGTCCATGCCCTCGGTGAAGCTGTCCCCGACCGCGACAAAACTGCGCCAGCGCACCCGCGCCTCCCTCACGCCACTCGTTGCCTGCGGCGACCAGTCTGTCACCGCGAGCACGGCCCGCGGAGCCCCGAACCGACGACGTGGCGGAGGTCATGGGGCAGCTCACGGATCTGCCGCCAGCGCACGACCAAGATCGACACAGGATCGCTGAAATCGGGGTGTCCCGATGCCGCGGATACCCCGATATCAGCGACGTTGGGTGGATGCCAATCCGCCTGGTGGCGGGGTGCCGCGGCCCGCGCCCAGGCCCCACAATGGAGGGCCGGTCACCGGGCCAGGCAGCGGGAGGCCGAGTTGAGTCAGGCAAGCGAACCGAGCCCCGCCGGGCCGGCGGTGACCACACCGCGCACCACACGGGCCCGGCAGATCCGCGTCGTGGGGCTGGCCGTCGCGCTGGCCGTCCTGGCGGCGGCCCTGGTGCCGATCGTGTTCGCCATGGGTCCGCCGACCCGCGACGACCTGCTCGAGCAGGCCGGCATGAAGGGCAAGCAGCAACTCGTCATCGGGGTGAAGGACGACCAACCCGGCATCTCGCTACGACTGTCGAACAACACCTGGAAGGGCTTCGACGTCGACATCGCGTACATGATCGCCAGCTTCCTCGGGTTCGACCGCTCCCAGGTGCGGTTCCTGCCCATCGAGAGCGAGGACCGGGCCCGTCGACAGGCCAGCGACGGAGACGGGTTCGTCACCGTCGACCTCGTCATCGCCTCGTACAGCATCAACAAGAAACGTGAGGAGGAGGGCGCCGCCTTCTCCGCCGCGTACCTGCACACCGAGCAGTCGGCGGTGACCCTGCAAAGCTTCAAGGGGCCACTGAGCAGCCTTCAGGATCTTGCCGGGCGGGCGGTCTGCTCGCTCACCACCTCGACCTCGATCGAGCGCCTGACCGAGGCCGGCGCGAAGCCGAGAGGCCGCAACCGGATCAGCGAGTGCATCCAGGAGCTGTACGACGGCAAGGTGGAGGCCGTCACCACCGACGCGGCGATCCTCGCCGGCTTCGTCACCGCCGATCAGCCGGGCGACGACGGTCAGCGTTTCCCGGTCACCCTCAAGAACGCGAAGCCGCTGCGGCACTGGGACATCGGCTCGTCCCCGCAGGAGAGGTGGGGCGTCAACACCGGCCCCAACAAGGCGCTCCGCGATCTGGTCGACCTCGCGCTGTACGTCTCGGCGAACGACGAGGAGAACTCGACCTGGGAGAACGCGTACAACGCCAACCTCCGCTGGCAGCAGCAGTACAACCCCGGGCAGCCGGTCGCGGAGCAGGAGCAACCCGAGGCGAGGAAGGTGGAGGTGCGGCAGTGGCCGTGGGAGAGGATCGCGCTACCGGCCCCGGCGCACCCCGGATCGCCACCGGCCCCGGCAAGAGCGGCAAGCCACGCCGGATGGCGGGGGCGCGGCAGGCGCAGCAGTGGCTGCTGACCCTCCTTCCCGCGTTCCCCGTCCTCCTTCTGGTGCTGCGGCTGTGGCAGCTCAGCCGGCAGGACATGTCGACGATGCTGCTGCTGGTGCAGTACGTGAGCCCGCTCGGCCTGCTGAGCGCCCTGCTGATCGCCCTGGTGTGGGCGTTCCCCGTCGTCGTGCTCACCTTCGGCGTACTCGGACGTCTGCTCCGGCTCAGCGCCCCTGACCGCTTCGACCCGGAACGGTCGCTGCTCGCCTCCGGGACGGCACGTACCCCCGGCTGGGTGCTCACCGCGGCGGTCGCGTTGGGGGCGCTCACCTGGCAGCTCCGCTTCCTGCCGTCGCTGCTGATGCTGGGTCTCTGGCTGCTCGCGCTGCGCACCCGCTACCTGCACCCGGACCAGCCGACCCGGGTCCTGGTGGTCAGCGTGGCGCTGCCACTGGCGGCGGCGGTGCTGGCGTACAGCGTGCTCGGCCCGGCGATCTGGACCGCCGTGCAGGAGGGTGAGCTGTCCACGGCGGCGCTGCTGGCCGTGCCGCCTGCCGCCACTCTGCTGCTCACCGGCCCGGTCCCCGACTGGGTCGCCCCGGCGCTGACCCACGGTCTGGCGTTCACGGTCGCCGCCGTGCTCCCGGTGGTGATGGGGGCCGTCTTCCTCCGGGTGCCGCTGCTGCCGACCGCCGCGATCGAGGTCGCGCCGAAGGACACGGCCGAGGCGGCACCGAAAGAGACTGCCGAGGCGGCACCGAAGGACACCGCCGGCCTGGAGGTGGTGCTCGGCGCGCTCATCACCGTCACCGACACGTCGACGATCGTGCTGGACCAGACCGCCGGTGTGCGGTTCCTGCCGAACGGCCAGGTCGAGTCGCAGGTCCTCTGCCCGCAGGCGGCACAGGTGCCGTACAGCCAGGTGTCGGTACGCGGCTGGCCGGTGGAGGAGACCGCCCTGGACTGGATGATGCCCCGGCGCCCGGTGGCCGAGCCGGACGTGCGTTGCGAGGGCCGCCTGCCGCCCGTCCGCCCCGGCCCGTCCTGACGACCGAAATGGATCGCCGATCGCGGCACGCCGGTTCTACGCTGCCCGAATGCTGCTACGTGTGTCGACCCTCTTGCTGCGGACCCTTCGTGAGGACCCGGCCGACGCGGAGGTGCCGAGCCACCGGCTGCTGCTGCGCGCCGGCTACATCCGTCGCGCCGCGCCGGGCGGCTACACGTGGCTGCCGCTGGGCAAGCTGGTGCTGGACCGGATCACCGAGGTGGTGCGTGCCGAGCTGACCGCGATCGGCGACCAGGAGGTGCACTTCCCGGCGCTGCTGCCCGCCGAGCCGTACCGGACCAGCGGGCGGTGGACGGAGTACGGCGACGACATCTTCACCCTCGTCGACCGGCGCGGCGCCGACCACCTGCTGGCACCCACCCACGAGGAGATGGCGGCGCTGCTGGTCAAGGACCTGTTCAGCTCGTACCGCGACTTCCCGGTGACGCTGTTCCAGGTGCAGACGAAGTTCCGCGACGAGGCACGGCCCCGGGCCGGTCTGCTGCGTGGCCGGGAGTTCCTGATGAAGGACGCGTACTCGTTCGACCTGGACGAGGCGGGGCTGCGGGAGGCGTACGCCCGGCACCGGGCGGCGTACCAGCGGATCTTCGATCGGCTGGGCCTGGAGCACACGGTGGTGCACGCCATGTCCGGTGCGATGGGCGGCTCGGCGTCGGAGGAGTTCCTGGCCGCGACGCCGGTCGGCGAGGACACGTTCGTCGGCTGCACGGCCTGCGACTACGCGGCGAACACCGAGGCCGTGGTCACCCGGCCACCCGCCACCGGTGACCCGGCCGCGCAGAGGGCCGGCGAGGTGCACGACACACCGGAGACCCCGACGATCGCCAGCCTGGTGGCGCTGGCCAACGCTCGCCGGCTGGGCGGTCGGGACACCTGGACGGCCGCCGACACGCTCAAGAACGTCGTGCTGACCGTCCGCCAACCGGGTGCCGACGGTGCCGAGCCCTTGGTGGTCGGGCTGCCCGGCGACCGGGAGGTCGACCTGAAGCGGGTCACCGCCGCGCTGGAGCCGGCCCAGGTGGCCGTCTTCGACGAGTGGGCCGAACATCCGGAACTGGTACGCGGGTACATCGGCCCGCAGATCCTCGACAAGCTGGGCATCCGATACCTGGTCGACCCCCGGGTGGTGCCCGGCTCGGCCTGGTTGACCGGGGCGAACGAGCCCGGCCGGCACGCGACCGACGTGGTCTGCGGCCGGGACTTCACGCCCGACGGGACGATCGAGGCGGCCGAGGTGCGCGCCGGCGACCTCTGCCCCGACTGCGGCGACGGCGAGCTGACCATCCGGCGGGGCATCGAGATCGGGCACATCTTCCAGCTCGGTCGCCGGTACACCGACGCGTTCACGGTCGACGTGCTCGGGCCGGCCGGCAAGCCGGTCCGACCCACCATGGGCTGCTACGGCATCGGGATCTCCCGGGCGGTCGCGGCCATCGCCGAGCAGCACCACGACGACCGGGGGCTCATCTGGCCGGCGGCGGTCGCGCCGTGTGACGTACACCTGGTGGTCGCGGGCAAGGGCCCGCAGCTCGACGCGGCGCTGGAGCTCGGCGGACGCCTCGCCGCCGCCGGGCTGCGGGTGCTGGTCGACGACCGCACGCACGTCTCGGCCGGGGTCAAGTTCACCGACGCCGAGCTGATCGGCATCCCCCGCACTGTCGTGGTCGGCCGCCGTCTCGCCGAGGGGTACGTGGAGCTGCGCGAGCGGGCCGGCGACGGGCGCGCGGAGCTGCCGGTTGACGGTCTGGTGGAGCGGATCGTCGACGGGGTACGCCGCGATCGTGGGAACCTGGTGTAGCCGCCACGTCACGGGGTAGTGCAGTTGGATCGGGTGAACAGCTTCGGAGGCTCTCATGACCGGTTACCGGGTCAGCGATGTGATGACCAAGCAGGTGGTGTACCTGTCGGCGGAGACGACCCTGGACGAGGCGGCCAGAGTGATGAAGGAGGCGGACATCGGTGACGTGGTGGTCACCGATGGCGCGAGCCTCGCCGGCATGCTCACCGACCGGGACATCGTGGTGCGGGCCGTTGCGGAGAACAGCTCGCCCGCGGCCACCACGATCGGCTCGATCGTCACCCGCGAGGTCGTCATGATCGAGCAGCACTGCACGGCGGGCGAGGCGGCGGCGCTCATGCGGGACCGGGGCATCCGGCGGGTGCTGGTCTGCGACAGCGACCGCAAGCTCGTCGGGATCGTCTCGCTCGGCGACCTGGCCATGCAGCTCGACCCGACCAGCGCCCTCAGCGAGATCAGCGAGCAGTCCCCGACGGTGTGACGAATCGGGCCGGAGGGCCGGCGGTAGCCTCGACACATGGCTGACATGCCGGCCCGACTGGCCGAGATCGTCGACGAGTTCGCCGCCGCGCCGCGCGACCTGGTGCTGGAGATGCTCCTGGAGTACGCGGACGTCATCCCGCCGCTGCCCGACGGCGCCGCGCACGAGGGCATGGAGCAGGTGCCGGAGTGTCAGACGGCGTTCTTCCTGCGTGCCCGGGTGACGCCGGAGGGCACCGTGGAGACGCTCTTCGACTGCCCTCCAGAGGCGCCGACCACCCGCGCGTTCGCGGGAATCCTCGCCGAAGGGCTGGCCGGCGCGAGCGCCGAGGAGGTGCTGGCCGTGCCGGACGACCTCTACCAACGGATGGGCCTGGCACAGGCGATCAGCCCGCTGCGGGTACGCGGCGGCACCGCGATCCTGGGCCGGCTCAAGCGGCAGGTACGGGAACAACTCGACTGACCGCGAGGTTGCCACCGATCATGGAGATCGAGATCTATGCGGACGTCATCTGCCCGTGGTGCTACATCGGCAAACGCCGGCTGGATGAGGCCCTCGCCAGCTACGAGGGCGAGGTGACGGTCCGCTACCGACCGTTCCAGCTCGACCCGTCGCCGGTGCCCGAGCCCCGCCCGCTGGTGGAGGCGCTGGCCACCAAGTTCGGAGGCCCGGAGCGTGCCCGGCAGATGGTCGCCCGCGCGACCCAGGTCGCCGCGGGTGACGGGCTACGGCTGGACTACGACCGCGCGGTGATCGCCAACACGTTCGACGCGCACCGGCTGGTCTCCTACGCCACCGATCACGGTCGGGCGGCCGAGATGGTGGAGGCGCTCTACCAGGCGCACTTCAACCGCGGCATCGACGTCGGCTCCCGGGAGGCGCTGGCCACCCTGGCCGGTGAGGTCGGCCTGGACCCGGCCGACGCGCGCCGATTCCTCGACTCCGACGAGCGCGTCGCCGACATCGGCGCCCAGTTGGCCGCCGCGCAGGGCCTGGGCATCACCAGCGTGCCGACCTTCGTGCTGGCCGGGAAGTACGCGGTGTCCGGCGCACAGGAGACGCAGACGCTGCTCGCCGCACTCGCCGAGGTCGAGCAGCGCGAGGCCGCAGCGCACTAGCCAGATCG
Source organism: Micromonospora sp. WMMD710 (assembly GCF_029626045.1). NCBI lineage: Bacteria > Bacillati > Actinomycetota > Actinomycetes > Micromonosporales > Micromonosporaceae > Micromonospora > Micromonospora sp. WMMD710. Next base: position 5,398,493 of record NZ_JARUBD010000001.1, read on the forward strand.
ACCGTTGTGATGTTTCACGTGCAACGGTATCGACGTCGATGCCTGGTCAGGCCGGCCTGGCCAGGCCCTCCACCACCTGCGCGCCGGGCAGCGCGCCAAGTGCCGGCCCCGGCAGCGCGATCTTGCTGTGGCGTACGCCGGACCCGATGATCACGTGGGGTGTGGCGATCACCCGCGCGTCCACCAGGATCGGCCACTGCGCCGGCAGCCCGATCGGGGTGATGCCCCCGTACTCCATGCCGGTCAGCTCGACCGCGTCGTCCATCGGGGCGAAGCTGGCCTTGCGCACGTCCAGTGCCCGCCGGGCCACCCCGTTCACGTCGGCCCGGGTGGTGGCCAGGATGATGCAGGCCGCGTAGCGGACCACACCCTCGCGCTTGCCCGCCACCACGACACAGTTGGCCGACACGTCCAACCCCACCTCGTACGCGGCACAGAACGCGGCGGTGTCCGCGAGTTCGGCGTCGATCGGTGCGACCAGGACGTCCTCGACGTCCACCGGAGCTTCGGCGGGCCACTGCGCGATGGCCTCCGCCACCGGCGGGGCGAGCAGGTCGAGGCGAGCACGCGCCGGTTCGGTCTTCAGCGTTCCCATCACGGGTGCGATCCTCGCATCCGGCACGCCGAACCGCCCGGCGACTCCCTCGCCACCCCCGGACGCCACCTCCGCGGCGCGGCTCAACTGCCGGCGAGGAAGGCGTTGTCGCGCATGAAGGAGCGGTCGCGGGCGGCCGCCAACTCCTCCTCGCGTCGGGCCCTGGCCCGTTGCAACTCCAGGTCCTCCAACGCATGCCGGACACCCAGCCGGATCACGCCGTAGAGGAAGACGAAGCCGAAGACGTAGAGGATCACGGTGGTGACGACAGCGAACATGGCGTCACCGTAAGGCGAACGTGAACCGTTGTTGCTCTCATTTCCGCCCGGTTCCCCCGTACGTGTCGGCGAGGTGGTCCGCCCAGCTGCGGACGCCCCGGCCGACCCCGCGGCGCGTCGATCGTCTGACGGAACGACGCGGCACCCTGTGACCTGGTGTGCGGCGGCTCATCCCGAACGGATCAGGTCCAGGACGGTCAGCAGCGCGAAGAACGCGATCACGATCTCGTTGACGATCCAGGAGTGCTCCTCGGCCCACTGCCGCATCCGGGTCAGCGCCCGCGCCGCCTTCCCGCCGAGCAGCAGCAACGCCAGCAGGGGCAGGGCCAGCAGGAGCACGGTGAGCAGCATGAACGGCACCAGATGCCACCACGGCAGATTGTGTCGGGCCACGCTCGCGCCGACCGCCGCCATCGTCAGGTCGTCGGTGGGCGTCACCACGAAGAGCAACGCCCCCGTCCGCAGCGCCCACCGCGGACTGGCATGCCCGACGCTCCCCAGCCACCTCGGCGGGCCGGACCGGTTCCGCCGTACCCAGATCACGACCGCCAGGCAGACCAGCAGCGCGAGCACGACCAGGTCGATGACGGGACCGCGATCGACCTTCCCGGCGATCGTGCTGGCGTCGGCGGCCAGGCCGCTCGCCAGGCGGGTCAGCAGCCAGCTCACCGTCACCCCGGCGGTCACCACCAGCCCGGCGCCGGCGAGGAAGCCCAGCGACGCGGCCCGTGGCCGATCCGACGACGCGAGGAAGACCGCCACGACCAGTTGGGTCCCGGCGACCATCACGACGGCCAGCGGCAGGACGGTCAGGAAGTTCATCGCCCGCCATCCTCCCGGCCGGACCGGGTCGGCACCGCCGAAACCGGGGGATCACCCGGCCGGGGCGGCGCCCCCACCCACGACCACCCGGCCGGACAGCAGCGCACCGAGCAGCGCCAGGCCGGCGGTCACCGCGAGGGTCGCCACGTAACTGGCCGGGCCGGGCGCGCTCCCGGCGGCCAGCACCGCCCCCGTCAACGCGAGCACGGTCGCCGCGAACAGGTTGTCGCCGAGTTGCAGCGACGAGCTGTTGCGGCCCTGCTCGCCGGGCGCGGACAGCTCCAAAGTCAGCACCGACAACGACGGGTAGAGCAGCCCCATGCCGAACCCGGCGACCGCCCAGCCCACCACGGCGAATGCCACCGGCAGGTCGGGTCGGACGGCCAACGCCACCGTGGCGGTACCGACGGTGATGCAGCTCAACCCGACGCGCGGCAGGCTGGCACGGGAGGCCGGCACCGGGATCCGACCCTGCGTCCAGGAGCCCGCCGACCAGGCCAACGCGCCGACCGTGAGGACCAGCCCGGCGGCGGTCGGCGACAGGCCCCGCTCCCGGGAGAGCATCAACGGGATGACCACCTCGGCGCCGACGAAGGCCGCCGATGCCAGACCCCGCAGCCCGATCACGGTGGGCAGACCGCGGGCCGCCCGGAGGAACCCGGCCGGCAGCAGGCGTGGCGCGCAGACCAGCAGACCGGCCACCGCGATCGCGATCAGCGCCAGGGCCGCGGCGCCGCGCTGCTGTCCCCCGATGTGCAGCAGTGCGGCGCTCACCGCCGCCCCACACGCCCACCCGATCCGCGCCACCGCGCCGGCCGGCGGCCGGGCCGCCGCGGTGCGCCCGAGCGACCGCAGCCCGGGATGGATCAGCAGCACCGCCGGCACCGCCACCGCCGGCACCGCCAGGAAAACCCACCGCCAGCCCAAGTGCTCCACGATCAGGCCGGCCACCGCCGGCCCGACCAGCGACGGTACGACCCACGCCGCCGCGAAAGCGGCGAAGATCCGCCGGTGCAGATCCTGCGGGTACGCCTGCCCGACGATCACGTAGAGCGCCACCGAGAGCAGCCCGGAGCCGAACCCCTGCACCACCCGGCCGACGACCAGCACACCCATCGCGGTAGCGGTCCCCGCAATCAGCAGCCCCACCACGAACCAGGCGACCCCGTGCCACATCGGCCCTCGCGGCCCACGGGCGTCGCACCAGATGCCGGACACCACCATGGCCAGCACGCCCGTGGCGAACGGGCCACCGAACGCGAGCCCGTACAGCGCCAACCCGTCCAGGTTCCGGGCGACCGTCGGCATCGCCGTACCGACCGCCAACGCCTCGAACGCGAGCAGCGAGATCAACGCGACGCTGCCCACCGTCATCGCCCTCAGCCGGGGTGCGAACAGACCGGGCGCGGCCGGTACGGCGGTGGCGGCTGTGGTCGGCATGAACCGAGCCTGCGACCTCAACCTGGATTGAAGTCAACCGCCGGTGACCCAGCTCTCGTCAGGCGTTCTGAAGTGCTTCCCCGACCCCCTTCACCAGTCCCGAAAAATGCTGGTCGGCCAGGAGGTGCCCAGCGGTGATCACGAGGGCGATCGGCCACTCGATGACCTGGAGTGCGGCGAGCACCCCGAGCCCGGCGTAGTAGGCGACCTTGTCCGGTGGTGGCACCGCGATCTCACCCAGGATCGGCAGGTCCATCCGCCGGCTGTACATCTGGACGTTCTCGTGCGACCCGTTCAGGTGTCTGGTCAGCGTGCTCATTCCGGCCTCCCCGTGTCCGGTGATGATGGTCGCCGGATTCCACCGCCCGCCTCGTCCATGCGCTGCCGGCGCCGGAAACTTCCGCAGCCCGAGGGGCATAACGGATGGCAGGTCGGGAAGCCAGGCCGCCGGACGTGACGCGGCGGGAGGGCGAGATGGCTACCGGACGCATCCTGCCGTCCATCGGTGTGCCGCACCTGGTCGGTGAGGCGTCCCGGACCGTCGGGTCGGCGGCGACACGACTGGCCCGACAGGCCGGACTGACCCGTCGCCGGGTCTGGTCGCGCCCCGGCCGGCACCACATCGAGGTGCACGGTGTCTGCCAGGACGGCGGCGACCGGCTGGCCCGCCAGGTGGAGGGTGCCCTGGAGAGGCTGCCCGGGGTGGCCTGGGCACGGGTGAACGCCCCGTCCGGCCGGGTGGTTGTCGCCGTGCAGGCCCCGGAGCCGAGACTGCGCGACCTGATCGCCACGATCGGCCGGATCGAACGGACCTGTGACCACGAACCCGATCCGGAGATCCCGCCGCCGCACCCACCGGAGGAGGGGCCCCGCACCCCGCGCACCCTGGGTGCGCTGGCCTCCGACGCGCTGGGCCTGACCATTTCGGCGGCCACCCGGATCCTCCCGTTCGCGCCGCTGCCCGGCGAGGTGGCCGGCCTGCTCTCGGCGGTGGACCTGCAACCCAAGCTGCACGCGTTCATGGGTAAGAAGCTGCGCTCGGACCCCCGCGCAGACATCATCTTTCCCCTGGCCGAGGCGGTGGTGCAGGGCCTGACCGGCCGGTGGACCGGGATCGTGCTGGACGGTGCCCAACGGATCGTGCAGTGGGGCGAGGATCGCGCCCAACTTGCCGCATGGGAGCGCGCCGAGCCCCGACTGACCGGCGACCCGGAACGCGCCACCGCCCGCTGGCCGGTGATCGACCGACCCCGACCGAAGCCGGACGGCCCGGTCGAGCGGCACATCAACCGGATGCTGGCGGTGGGTGCCACGGCCGGAGCGGCGGCGGTGCCGTTCGCCGGCCCCAAGAGGGCCGCCGCTCTGGGCCTGTCCACGCTGCCCAAGGCCCCCGGCAGCGGACGCGAGGGGTACGCCGCCCAGCTCGGCCGGATGCTCGCCCGGCGCGGTGTGATCGCCATGGACCGCAGTGTGCTCCGCGAGCTGGACCGGATCGACACGCTGGTGTTGGACGCCGCGGTGCTCGGTTCCGACCGGGGTGTCCTGGCCGACCTCGCACCGGCGTCGGGAGTCGACGTCGACCAGGTGGCGGAGCGGGCGTTCGCGCTGTTCGACCCGGCCGATCCGGCCGCCGCACGGTCGGTGGACGGGTGGCGGATCGGACCGCCGGACCACCTGCCGGCGGGCGACATCCCCGACCGGGAGCGGCTCCGCGCCGCCGGAGGGCAACTGCTCGGCCTCGCCCACGGCGACCGGCTCGCCGCGCTGCTGCGGGTCGAACCGGAACCCGCGCCGGGCGTCGACGGCCTTCCGGCCGCCGCGCGACAGGCCGGGCTGCGGCTGGTCGTGGCCGGCGGCGACGAGCAGCGGTACGGCTTCGCCGACGCGATGCTGCCCGGCGGCGACCAGTTGGTCGAGTCGGTACGCGCGCTGCAACGCGACGGTGCGGTGGTGATGCTGGTGTCCGCGGACCGCAGGGCGCTCGGCGCGTCCGACTGCGGCCTCGGGTTGGCCGATCCGGACGAGCTGCCACCGTGGGGCGCTCACCTACTGGTCGGGGCGGACCTGCGGGTGGTGGCCCTGGTGATCGAGGCGACCGGGGTGGCCCGGCGGACCGCCCAGCAGAACATCCGGCTGTCCATGGCCGGCACCGGTCTCGGGGCGCTGGGTGCGTTCACCGCCCCACCGACGCAGCTGCCGCACCGGGCGCTCGTCGCGGTCAACGGCGCGGCCGGGCTGGCCTTCGCGAACGGCGTCTGGCAGGCCCACCGGCTGCACGACCGGTCGGACACCCCGGTGCCGGTGGCGACCGCCTGGCACCTGATGCCCGTCCGCACCGTGCTCGACCATCTGGGCACCGGCTCGGACGGGTTGGACAGCGCGGAGGCCCAGCGCCGACACGAGAGGCGCGGTGCGGGCGGCGGCGACGCCCCGGCGGGCGGTGGCCTGCTGCGCGCCTTCCTGGACGAGTTGTCCAACCCGTTGACCCCGGTGCTCGCCGCCGGGGCGGTGCTCTCCGCATCGTTCGGCTCGCTTGTCGACGCCGCTCTGGTGGGCAGCGTGGTCGGTGGATCCGCGCTGATCGGGGCGGTGCACGAACGCAACACGGAACGGTCGTTGGCGGAGCTGCTGTCCCGTTCGGCGGTGACCGCACGGGTGCGCCGGGACGGTGCCGAGCGCGTGGTCGCGGCCGAGGACCTGGTCGCCGGGGACGTCATCGTCCTGGAGTCGGGTGACTCGGTGCCCGCCGACTGCCGGGTGCTGGAGTCGGTGGGGTTGGAGGCGGACGAGTCGTCGCTGACCGGCGAGTCGCTGCCGGTCGCCAAGAACGACCGACCGGTGGTCGCGGCCGCCATCGCCGACCGGCACTCGATGCTGTACGACGGCACCACCATCGCCGCCGGGCACGGTAAGGCTGTGGTGGTGGCGACCGGCGCCGGCACGGAGGCGGGGCGCAGTCTCGCGATGGTCCGCCAGGCCCCACCGACCAGCGGCGTGGAAGCCCGGCTCGGCTCGCTGACCAACGCCGCCATCCCCCTCGCGGCAGGTTCGGCGGTGGCGGTGGCCGGCGCGGGACTGCTTCGGGGCGTACCTCTGGCCGAGACGGCCGCGACCGCCGCGAACCTCGCCGTCGCGTCGGTGCCGGAAGGGCTGCCGTTCCTGGTCAGTGCGGCGCAGCTGGCGGCCGCGCGGCGACTGGCCGAGCACGGCGCCCTGGTCCGCAACCCGCGCACCATCGAGGCGCTGGGCCGGGTGGACGTGCTCTGCTTCGACAAGACCGGCACCCTCACCGAGGGCAAGTTGCTGCTCGCCGGGGTCGGCGACGGCGTGGGCGACCGGTACGCCGCGGTGGACCGCCTGGACGACCGGCTCCGGTTGACGCTCGCCGCCGCGCTCCGTGCCACTCCTCCCGCAGCTGACCCGGAACAGTTGGCCCTGCAGACCGACCGCGCCGTTCGCCGGGGTGCCGCCACCGCCGGGGTGGTGGAGCAGACCGGCGCCCCCGGCTGGCGCGCCGCCGGCGGGCTGCCGTTCGAGCCGTCCCGTGGCTACCACGCGAGCGTCGGAGAGACCGACGGTCACCTGCTGTTGAGCGTCAAGGGCGCACCGGAGACGGTGCTGCCGCGCTGCGCCGCGCGACGCACCGACGGCCGCCAGGAGCCCCTGGACGACGCCGGCCGAGCGGAGCTGCACCGGATGCTGGCCGACCGGGCCGGGGCAGGGCATCGGATCCTGGCCGTCGCCGAGTGCCAGGTGGACGATCCGACGGTGTCCGACGAGGACGTGCGAGGTCTGACCTTCGTGGGTTTCCTGGCCCTCGCGGACGGGGTCCGGGAGAGCGCCGCGCCGGCGGTACGGCGGATCCGGCAGGCCGGCGTACACACCATCATGATCACCGGTGATCACCCGGCCACCGCCGAGGCGATCGCCGCCACCATCAGCGAGCACGACGAGCAGCGCGTGGTGACCGCCGGCGAGCTGGACCAGCTGGACGACGAGGCGCTCGCCGAGCGGCTGGCCAACACCGACGTGGTGGCCCGCTGCACCCCGACGCACAAGGTGCGGATCATCCAGGCGTTACAGAAGTGCGGGCGGACCGTGGCGATGACCGGTGACGGCGCCAACGACGCCCCGGCGATCCGGCTGGCCGACGTCGGCATCGCCCTCGGTCAGCGGGGCACCCCGGCGGCGCGGGCCGCCGCCGACCTGGTGGTCACCGACGACCGGTTGGAAACCATCATCGCCACCCTGGTCGAGGGGCGGGCGATGTGGTCGTCCGTCCGGCACGCGCTCAGCATCCTGGTCGGCGGCAACCTCGGCGAGATCGCGTTCAGTGTGCTCACTGCGGCGGCGACCGGCCGTTCCGCGCTCACCGGGCGGCAACTGCTGCTGGTCAACCTGCTCACCGACCTGGCACCGGCGCTCGCCATCGCCGTCCGTCCACCCGCGTCGGACCGCACCGACGGCCTCCTGCTGGAGGGCCCGGACGTGTCGCTGGGCGAAACCCTCAGCCGGGAGATCGCGTTGCGGGCGGCGGCGACCACGCTGGGCGCGACCGTCGGCTGGACGCTGGCCCGGTACACCGGCCGCCAGCGACGGGCCGGCACCGTCGCCCTGGTCTCCCTGGTCGGCACCCAACTCGGGCAGACCATCCTGGCCGGCGGCACCAGCCCCGCCGTACTGGCATCCACGGCCGCGTCCCTCGGCGTGCTGGTCGTGGTGGTGCAGACGCCCGGCGTGAGCCAGTTCTTCGGCTGTACGCCACTGGGGCCGGTCGGCTGGACCATCGGCGCGGGCTCGGCGCTCGGCGCCGCCTTCGCCAACGGCGCGCTCACCAAGCTGGTGGAACACCTGCCGCAGCCGCGGCCCGCCACCGGTCGGCCCGATCGGACGGCGAACGACGACGGGCCGACCGGGTCCGAGGACTGACCACGATCGCGGCGCTCGGACGGCATGCACCGAAGCGAACGTGATGCCGCACAGTCATATTGATGCCGCACAGTCATCACGCTCAACGTGAATCCCCAGCCGGTCGGGCAATCTCCGCTGGTCGGAACGGCTCGCGGGCGGATGCCTGTTCCGCCCAGCAGAGACCACCGCGAAACTCCACCCCCGGAATGCCGTCGGCGAGCCGGCCGAGGTCCACCACACCCGCCAATGAGGTGGCGAGATCCCCGCGCAACTCCTCGACCGCCGTTTCGAGGTCATTCTCCTCGCCGGACCAGTCGATGTCGGCCGAACGAAGGTCGGCAACCGCGTGTGCGATGACCGCCGCGCGGTGCGGCGCTCACCCGCCCCTATCAAGGACCGATGGGTGAGGTCCGGTTGGGGGACGGAAAGACCGTGATGAGAGGGATGAGGATCATTACGCCCGACGGTGCTCTCGGCCGTATCGCCAGCACGGTGTCGACTCCGACGGTTGGCGCACCCAACGAGGGAATAGCATCGGTATATTTCGATGATGGTCGTCCTCAACAACACTTCCACGCCAGCATCCTCCGGCGCCCTACGCCCTTCGAATACCGGTCAAAGGTCAATCTTCCCGATGTGGATCCAGGTGAGGGCTAGAGGTCGGCCCCTGCTTCGGCTTGCGCGAGCTTGTCCTGTCCCTGTGCTCTAATCCCGCCATGCATGTCGTCACGGGCGCACTCGTTGAGAACGACGCCGTCCTGCTAGTGCACCGCAGGCCCACCAAACGGGTCTACCCTGATGTCTGGGATCTGCCCGGGGGGCAGGTCGAAGCGGGTGAGTCGGAACTACAAGCCCTCGCGCGTGAGATGCACGAGGAGCTCGGCGTTCACATTGTGGCGGGGTCCGCTTCGCGGATCGGCGTCTTGCACGCCGGCAGTGGTGGGGACGTTATTCACGTGGGCGTCTGGCAAATTGGGGACTGGGTTGGCTCGCCCACCAACCGTGCACCTGACGAGCATGACGACATCGCATGGGTCGAGATCAGCGCGCTGCGCGACCTTCCCCTCGTGCATGGCGTCCTGGCGGCAATGGTCCACTCTCTGCCGGAGTTCGATCGGTCGCCTGTGGCTCTGGACGAGATCAACCGGGGAAAGTGCTGGTGGAGCCCAGGGGACTCGAACCCCTAACCCCTGCCTTGCAAAGGCAGTGCTCTGCCAGTTGAGCTAGGGCCCCGTGGGCGGCTGCGGTGCCGCCGGTCGTTCACCGCCGGGCCGGACCTCAGCGCAGGTCGGGAGCGGTGGTCGCCTCGTGCCACAGGGCGCGCTCGTCGTTCGAGGCCTTGACCTTGTTGTAAACGACGGCGGCCACGCCGACGACGCCAGCCAGGATCAGCAGCTTCTTGAACATGGGGCAACCCCTCAAGCTCGACTACCGTCGGACGACATGCGGTGGGGCTAGATGGAATCGAACCATCGACCTCAGAGTTATCAGCTCTGCGCTCTAACCGACTGAGCTATAGCCCCGCGTTGCGACGAGCAAGATTAACCCATCCGCTCGGCCGGACCAAAATCGGGGTCCGGACCGGCGGGCCAGGCCGTCGCCGCCTGCACAACCTACCCGAGTACGGGACGCCGGAGCGACCGCTTTACGCGGTGCCCCGGCGTCCCGATCACTCAGTCCCGCTCGGCGAGGGTCAGCTCGATCCCACCGACCAGGTCGGCGCAGACGTTGTAGACGAACGCGCCCAGCGTGGCCAGCGCGGTGAACAGCACCACGTTGACCAGGCCGATCAGCGCCGAGCTGAGAATCACGCCCTTGGCGGTGATCTGGAAGCCGTTGGTGCTCTGCCCACCGCCGGCGTTGACCAGGTCGCTCAGGCTGTCGTTGACGCTCTGGAACACGCCCATCGCGTCCAACGCCAGGTAGAGCACCGACGTGGCGACCACCACGACGATGAACAGCACCACCGACACGGCGAACGCGAACTTCATCACGGACCAGGGGTCGATCCGCTTGAGGTTCAGTCGGGCCCGGCGCGGCCCGCGGGACGCGGCCGAGCTGACCGAGGTACGCGCGGCGCGTACCGCGTCACCGACCCGTGCCGCACCGACGGCGGACGGGTTGCCGATGCCCGGCGGCAGGCCACCGCCGCTGGCCGGGCGACCGGCCCCACCGGTACGTCCCGGGTCCGGCTGCGGCTGCGTCATGCCGGGCGTGATCCGGGGCTGGGTGCCCGTTGTCCCACTGGGTGTCGCCTGACCCGGCCGGACACTGATCGGCTGTGTGGTCGTCGGGCGGGCCGGCGCCGGCGCCGCTGCCGGGGGCGTGGTGGACGTCGGCGCCTCGGCACCAGCCGTCTCACCCTTGTCGCCCGACCCGCTGTCCTCGCCGGGCTCCGGCGGGGGTGTCATACCGGGAGCCCGGGTGAATTTCGGGGCAGGCGCATCGGCGGGGACCGTTGCCCGGCCCACGGCCGCGCGGCCGGTCGCTGGTGTGCCGCCCTTGGCGGCCTCCTCGTCGACCGGGTTGGCCGAGGTCCCCGTGTTCCCCGACTTCGCCTGTGTCTCCGTCATTCAACTAGTCCTGTTCGTCAGGCTCGTCGGCATTGCGAGCAATCGCCACGATAGTCACGCCGTCCGGGAGGTCCATCAGCTTGACCCCCATTGTGTTCCGGTCACGCGTACGGCGTACAGGCTTCACCGGAGTCCGGATGACACCACCGTTGCTGGTGATCGCGAACAGTTCGTCGTCCGGGTCGATCACCACCGCGCCAACCAGACCACCGCGCCGTTCGGTGATCTTCGCAGTCAACACGCCCTTACCTCCCCGGCCCTGCACCGGGTATTCCTCGATCGGGGTACGTTTCGCGTATCCCCCGTTCGTCGCCACCAGGACGTCCAAACCCTCCCGAACGACCTCCATGGCGAGCAGGACATCGTCGTCCGTGAAGCGCATGCCGATCACGCCGGAGGTGGCACGACCCATCGGCCGCAACGCCTCGTCGGAGGCGTTGAACCGGATCGCCTGCGCCTTCTTCGAGACCAGCAGCAGGTCGTTCTCCGGCGCCACCAGCGCAGCACCGACCAGCTCGTCCTCATCGCGCAGGTTGATCGCGATGATGCCGCCGGAACGGTTGGAGTCGAACTCCTCGAGCCGCGTCTTCTTCACCAGGCCGTTCTTCGTGGCCAGTACCAGATAGGGGGCTACCTGGTAGTTCGGGATTTCGATGATCTGCGCGATCTGCTCGTCGGGTAGGAAGGCGAGCAGATTGGCCACGTGTTGGCCCTTGGCTACCCTACTGGCCTCCGGTAGCTCGTACGCCTTGGCCCGGTACACGCGCCCCTTGTTCGTGAAGAACAGGATCCAGTCGTGCGTCGAGCAGACGAAGAAGTGGCTGACGATGTCGTCCTGCCGCAGCGTGGCGCCACTGACGCCCTTGCCGCCGCGCCGCTGCGAGCGGTACAGATCGACCTTGGTCCGCTTGGCGTACCCGGTCCGGGTGATCGTGACGACCACGTCCTCGCGGGCGATGAGGTCCTCCATCGAGACCTCGCCGTCGAACGGGATGATCTGCGTACGCCGATCATCGCCCCACTTCGCGACGATCTCGCCCAGCTCCTCCGAGACGATCCGGCGCTGGCGCTCGGGCTTGGCCAGGATGTCCTTGAGGTCGGCGATCTCGATCTCGAGCTTGGTCAGGTCGTCGACGATGCGCTGCCGCTCCAGGGCGGCGAGGCGACGCAGCTGCATGTCCAGGATCGCGGTGGCCTGGATCTCGTCGATCTCCAGCAGCCGGATCAGGCCCTGCCGGGCGTCGTCGACGGTGGGCGACCGCCGGATCAGCGCGATGACCTCGTCCAGTGCGTCCAGCGCCTTGGCCAGACCGCGCAGAATGTGCGCCCGCTCCTCGGCCTTGCGCAGCCGGAACGCGGTCCGCCGGCGGATCACGTCGATCTGGTGCTCGACGTAGTAGCGGATGAACTGGGCCAGGTTGAGCGTGCGCGGCACGCCGTCGACAAGCGCCAGCATGTTGGCGCCGAAGGTCTCCTGGAGCTGGGTGTGCTTGTAGAGGTTGTTCAGCACCACCTTGGCGACCGCGTCGCGCTTGAGCACGAGCACGATCCGCATGCCGGTACGCCCGGAGGACTCGTCGCGGATGTCGGCGATGCCGGCGAGCTTGCCCTCCTTGATCAGCTCGGCGATCCGCTCGGCGAGGTTGTCCGGGTTGACCTGATAGGGCAGCTCGCTGACGACCAGGCAGGGCCGCCCCCGCTTGTCCTCCTCGACCTCCACCACGGCCCGCATCCGGATCGAGCCACGACCCGTGCGGTACGCGTCCTGGATGGCGGTCGTGCCGACGATCAGGCCGTGGGTCGGGAAGTCGGGGCCCTTGACGATGCCGAGCAGGGCTTCGAGGGTGGTCTCCTCGTCCTCCTCGGGGTGCTCCAGGCACCACTGCACCGCCGCGCCGATCTCCCGCAGGTTGTGCGGAGGGATCTTGGTGGCCATGCCGACCGCGATGCCCTCGGAGCCGTTCACCAGTAGGTTGGGGATCCGCGACGGCAGGATCGTGGGCTCCTTGGCCCGGCCGTCGTAGTTGTCCTGCAGGTCGACGGTGTCCTCGTCGATGTCCCGCAGCATCTCCATGGCGAGCGGGTCGAGCTTGCACTCGGTGTACCGCATGGCGGCGGCCGGGTCGTTACCGGGCGAGCCGAAGTTGCCGTTGCCGTCCACCAGCGGGTAGCGCAGCGACCACGGCTGCGCCATCCGGACCAGTGCGTCGTAGATCGCCGAGTCGCCGTGCGGGTGGAACTGGCCCATCACGTCGCCGACAACGCGGGAGCACTTCACGTAGCCGCGGTCCGGCCGGTATCCCGAGTCGAACATCGCGTAGAGGATCTTGCGGTGGACCGGCTTGAGCCCGTCCCGGACGTCCGGCAGCGCCCGACCGACGATGACGCTCATCGCGTAGTCGAGGTAGGAGCGCTGCATCTCCACCTCAAGCCCGACCGGTTCGATCCGGTCGTGCGCGACCACCGCGGCGATGGCCTCGGCGGGGACCTCAGGCTCGTTCGGTGTGGACTCGGGAGAATCGGTCACTGTATACCCTTATCAGACTCAGAGTCGTTTTCGTGCTGTGGATAACGGCTGTGGATACCGGCCAAGCTGTGGATAACTCTGTGGAACAGTGGATCGGCCGGGGCTTGCCCGGCCGATCCACCGAGGTCCGTCAGATGTCCAGGAACCGGACGTCCTTGGCGTTGCGCTGGATGAACGAGCGGCGCGCCTCGACGTCCTCACCCATCAGGACGCTGAACAACTCGTCCGCGGTTGCGGCGTCGTCGAGCGTGACCTGACGCAAAGTACGCGTCGCCGGATTCATCGTGGTCTCCCACAGCTCGGGATAGTTCATCTCGCCGAGGCCCTTGAACCGCTGGATGTCGTCCGGCTTGGCGTTCGGCTTCTTCTGCTGGCGCAGCGCGATGAGCCCGTCCCGCTCGCGGTCGGAGTAGGCGTACTGCGCGTCGTCGCCCTTCTTGTTCCACTTGATCTTGTAGAGCGGCGGGGCCGCCAGGTAGACGTGGCCCAGCTCGACCAGCGGACGCATGAAGCGGAACAGCAGGGTCAGCAGCAGCGTCTGGATGTGCTGGCCGTCGACGTCCGCGTCGGCCATCAGCACCACCTTGTGGTACCGCAGCTTCTCCATGTCGAAGTCGTCGTGGATGCCGGTGCCCAGCGCGGTGATCAGCGCCTGGACCTCGTTGTTCTTCAGCACCCGGTCGATCCGGGCCTTCTCCACGTTGAGGATCTTGCCGCGGATCGGCAGGATCGCCTGGGTCCGCGGGTCACGACCCTGCTTGGCCGAGCCACCGGCCGAGTCGCCCTCGACGATGAACACCTCGGACTCGCGCGGGTCGGTGGACTGGCAGTCGGCCAGCTTGCCCGGCATCGAGCCGGACTCCAGCAGTGACTTGCGGCGGGCCAGCTTGCGCGCCTGCTGCGCGGCGATGCGGGCGCGGGCGGCCTGGGAGGCCTTCGTGATGATCATCTTGGCTTCGGCCGGGTTACGGTCGAACCAGTCGACCAGCCACTCGTTGCAGACCCGCTGCACGAAGCTCTTCACCGGGGTGTTGCCGAGCTTGGTCTTGGTCTGGCCCTCGAACTGCGGGTTGGCGAGCTTGACCGAGATGATCGCCGCGAGCCCTTCGCGGATGTCCTCGCCGGAGAGCTTCTCGTCGCCCTTGAGCAGCTTCTTGTCGGTGCCGTACCGGTTGACCACGCTGGTCAGCGCGGACCGGAAGCCCTCCTCGTGCGTGCCGCCCTCGTGGGTGTTGATCGTGTTGGCGAAGGTGTAGACCGACTCGCCGTACGACTCGTTCCACTGCATGGCGATCTCGACCGACATGCCCTCCTCCTCGGCGCCGAACTCGACCACGGTCTTGTGGATCGGGTTCTTCGAGGCGTTGAGGTGCCGGACGAAGTCGGCGATGCCGCCCTCGTAGAAGAAGGTGACCTCGCGCTGCCGGCCGTCCTCCTCCGCATCCACCCGCTCGTCGAGCAGGTGGATGCGCAGCGCGCGGTTGAGGAAGGCCATCTCCTGCAGGCGCCGGTAGATGGTCTGGAAGTCGAAGTCGACGGTCTCGAAGACGTCCGGGTCGGGCCAGAAGGAAACCGCCGAGCCGGTGCGATCGGTGGTCTCACCCTTGTCCAGAGGACCGGGCTTGGAGTTGTTGTACTGCTGCCGCCACACGAAGCCGGACTTGTGGATCTCCACTGCCATCCGGGTGGAGAGCGCGTTCACGACGGAGACGCCGACACCGTGCAGACCGCCGGAGACCGCGTACGCCTTGCCGTCGAACTTGCCACCGGCGTGCAGCACGGTCAGCGCGACCTCGACACCCGGCTTCTTGAGCTTCGGGTGCAGGTCGACGGGGAAACCACGGCCGTTGTCGGTGACCCGGACGCCGCCGTCGGCGAGCAGCACCACGTCGATGGTGTCGCAGTATCCGGCCAGTGCCTCGTCCACCGCGTTGTCGACGACCTCCCAGACGAGGTGGTGCAGGCCACGCTCGCCGGTGGACCCGATGTACATACCGGGCCGCTTGCGGACCGCCTCCAGCCCTTCGAGAACGGTGATCGACTCTGCGCCGTACTCCTGCTTGTCCTGCGCTGCCACCCTCGGCCACTTTCTCGCGTCGTCCGCGCCGCTAGGGCGCGTCGGGCGCGGGTTCGGCGGACAGGACGCGACGTCGGCGCGCGGACCGGTGCCGGAGACCTCCGGACAACGGGTCGAACGCGCCGGTCGCCGCGGTTGCCCGCGGATCGCGATCGGCTCGACCCGACGTGGAGAATGATCCTGGGGCCACCGGCCCCGTCTCGCGCTCCGCACCGGGTCTTCGTCTCACCATCAATCCTACTGTGCGCGGAGGACAGAACCACCACTCGGCACCCTCAACGAGGCGGCTGAGATGTCCGTAGCCGGCAGAACCCCGCTGCCCGCGACTCCCCCCACACGCCAGGCTCCGATCGCACGCGCCGTCCCCGAACGGGTTGACCCGCACCCGGGCGGGTCGGGGGTCGCGGTCGGGCCGCCCGTGCCGTACGTTTGCGGCGCCCCGGAACCGCCCTTGATCTTTACCGGCCGGAACCGGGACGATCGACCCGATCGACCCGACACGTGCTCTTTAAGAGGTGACAGATGGGGCTGGACAACGTCGCGGTGCACTGGCCGCGGACCGGCCGCTTCTACGATCCGGTCGCGCCGGCGGAGTTCGTCGACTTCGGCGAGATCGTCGACGTGCCGCGAATCTCCGCGCCGACGGCGGCGCTGGCCGAGCTGATCGCGAAGACCGGGACCGTCCGGGCGACCGCGTACACCGAACTGGTGGATCTCCTCCTCGGGCTGGAAGGTGTGTTGTACGCCACAGACGCCGCAGCCGAGGACGAGGACCCGGTGATCGACCCGGACGGGTGCGCCTGGATCGCCGGCGGGATCGAGCGGTTCGTGGCCGGCCACCGGGAGTACGGCGAGGCCGTCACCTTCGACTCGGTCAGCATCGTGCTGCGCGGGTTGCTCGGCGACGGCCGGTTGGCCGAGCAGCAGCTGCGGTGGCTGGAGAGCCGGCTCGACGCGTTGCGCGACGAAAGCGGCGACCCGCCGCAGTGGAACTTCACCTGCGCCGAGTTGGGCGTGCTGGCCGCCTTCTACCGGCGCTGCGCCGAGCGCGGCTTCGCGGTCTACGCCGACGCCTGACCGGCCACCCCGGCCTGCGGTGCGGGGTCGCCGGGTCGGTTGGCCGCGGCGATCACCTGGGTGAGCACCGCGTGCAGGTGTCGCAGGTCCTCGAGCGGCAGGCCGAGCCGCTCGACGATCGCGGCCGGGATGCGTTCCGCCTGCTCGCGGAGCGCCGTTCCGCTGGCGGTGAGGGTGACCGCGAGGCTGCGCTCGTCGGCGGCGTCACGCTCGCGGCGCAGGTAGCCGGCCGCTTCGAGCCGCTTGAGCAGGGGCGACAGGGTGCCCGGATCGAGCTGCAGGAGGCGGCTGAGGTCGCGGCCGGACAGCGGCGCGTGCTGCCACAGCGCCAGCATGACCAGGTACTGCGGATGGGTCAGGCCCATCGGTTCCAGTAGCGGCCGATAGACGGCCACGACGCTGCGTGCCGCCACCGACAGGGCGAAGCACACCTGCTGTTCCAGTGCCAGCGGATCCCCGCCGGCCGGCGGTTCGCTCATCTGTTGCCCTCCCGATGCACGATGGCTATCGTACCAACCATTGGTACACCAACTGTTGGTGTACCAATCATATGGCGGCAGGGTGGAGGCCCAGATGAGCGAGGACGGCGCGGCCACGAGATCCCCCGGCGAGGGCGGCCGGTTCCTGCGGTGGGCCTACCGGCACCTCGCCGGTCCGGCCGACGGCGTCCAGGGCGCGATCCAGGGCGGCTCGGCCGAGGCCCGCGAAGCCTGGAAGCGCGACCTGGCCGAGCGCAAGCGCTACACCCGGGAACAGCGCGAACGCCGGCGCGCCGACCGGCGCACATGACCCACCCGCTCAGCCGTAGGTGTCGCGCGGCCCCCGGCCACGCACCCGGCGCGGCCCCTTCTGCCAGGACGGCGCGGCCGGGCCGTGGATGTGCAGCTTGCGCACCACGTTGTGGCCGACCTCGCTGGCGATCTGCTTGAGCAGCGAACCGGCCAGCAGCCGCAACTGGGTCGCCCACGCGGTCGAACGGGCCTCCACGGTCAGCTCGCCGTTCTCCAGCTTCACCGGCCGGCTGTTCTGCGCGACCTCCGCGCCGACCACCCGCTCCCACGCGCCGAACACCGTGGCCTCGGCCGCGGGCTGCTGCCAGCCGCGCGCCTTCACCAGCCGGTTCAGCACCGCGCTGAGGGGCTGCGGGTCGCGCGGGTCGGGGCCCGGGCCGGAATAGCCGCGCAGCCTCCGCCCCGAGCCGCCGGCGCCATCGCCACCAGAGCCACCAGCGGGGGTACGCCGTGCGCGGGCCGCCGCCTGCCGGCGGGACAGCGCCGCGTCGAGCACCGCCCTGGCCAGCTCCGGGCCGGCGGGCGCCGGCCCGTCACCGCCGACCGCTTCCGATCCGGGGGTACGCGCGCCCGCGGCGTCGCCACCACCGGTGGCCTTCGGCCGTGCCGTACCCCCCTCACCGGTCGCCCCGCCACCTCGACCGTTGGTGCGCGGCTCATCCGACACGGCGGACCGTCCCCTCGCCGACCTGGTAGCGGGTGCCGCGCAGGGCAGCCGGCACGTCATCGTCCACGGCACAGGTCACCAGCAGTTGGCTCGCCCCGCCGACCAGCTCCGCCAGACGTTCCCGGCGCCCGGTGTCCAGCTCGGCGAAGACGTCGTCGAGCACCAGCACCGGCTCGATGCCGTCCGCGCGCAGCAGGTCGTAGCCGGCCAGCCGCAGCGCGAGCGCGAACGACCACGACTCGCCGTGGCTGGCGTACCCCTTGGCGGGCAGCGGGCCGAGGGTCAACGCCAACTCGTCGCGGTGCGGGCCGACCAGCGTGGTGCCCCGTTCGATCTCGGCCGAGCGTGACGCCGCGAGGGCCGCCGTCAGCGCCTCGGCCAGCGCGGCCCGGTCGGTGGTCGGCTCGGCCAACTCGATCGAGGGCCGGTACGCGATGCCCGCCGCGCCCCGACCGGCGGCCACCGCGTCGTACGCCTTGGCGACGTGCGGGATGAGCGCGGCGACCAGCTCCAACCGGCCGGCGAGCAGCTCCGCGCCGTGCTGGGCCAGGTGGGCGTCCCAGACGGCCAGGGTGCCGAGGTCGCCGCCACGGGATCCACCCGTCTTGCGGGCCAGGTACGCGGTGCGCAGCAGGGCGTTGCGCTGCTTGACCACCCGCTCGTAGTCGGCCCGCACGCCCGCGTACCGGGGCTGGCGGTTGACCAGCAGGTCGTCGAGGTAGCGGCGACGCTCGGCCGGGTCACCCCGGACCAGCTCCAAATCTTCCGGGGCGAAGAGCACCAGCCGCAGCGCACCGAGCACGTCGCGGGCCCGTCGAGCCGGGGAACGGCCCAGCCGGGCGCGGTTGGCCCGGCCCGGCACGATCTCCAGCTCGACCAGGAGTTCCCGGCCGTCGTGCACCACCGCGCAGCGGATCACCGCCGAGGCGGCGCCCATCCGGACCAGGGGGGCGTCCGTGGCGACCCGGTGCGAGTCCAGGGTCGCCACGTAGCCCAGCGCCTCGACGAGGTTCGTCTTGCCGACGCCGTTGGCGCCGGTCAGGACGTTCGCCCCCGGCTGGAGGTCGACGGCGACCCGCTCGTACGAGCGGAAGTCGACCAGTTCCAGCCGGTGGACGTACACAGGGTGTGGATACCGCTCAGCGCTTGTGGACGGCGTGGCCACCGAACTGCTGGCGCAGTGCGGCGACGGCCTTCATGGCGGGTGAGTCGTCCTGCCGGGAGGCGAACCGGGCGAACAGCGAGGCGGTGATGACGTTCAGCGGGACGGCCAGCCGGACCGCCTCGTCGACCGTCCACCGGCCCTCGCCGGTGTCCTCGGTGTAGCCGCTCAGCTCGGCCAGCTCCGGGTCCTCGTCGAGGGCCCGGTCGAGCAGGTCGAGCAGCCAGGAACGGACGACGGTGCCCTCCCGCCAGGACTTGAAGACACCCGGCACGTTGGTCACCAGCTCGGAGGCGGTGAGCAGCTCGTAGCCCTCGGCGTAGGCGTGCATCAGGCCGTACTCGATGCCGTTGTGCACCATCTTCGAGTAGTGCCCGGCGCCGACCGGGCCGGCGTGCACGAAGCCGAACTCGCCCTCCGGCTTGAGCGCGTTGAAGATCGGCATGAGCCGGTCGACGTGCTCCTGGGCACCGCCGACCATCAGGCCGTAGCCGTTCTGCCGGCCCCAGACGCCGCCGGAGACGCCCACGTCGAGGTAGCCGATGCCGCGTTCGTTGAGCCGCTCGGCCCGGGGGGCGTCGTCGCTGAACCGCGAGTTGCCGCCGTCGATGATGATGTCGCCCTCGCCGAGCACCGCGGCGAGTTCGTCGATGGTGGCATCGGTGACGCCGGCGGGCACCATGACCCAAACCGCGCGCGGGGACTCGAGCTTGTTCGCCAGCTCCGCGAGGCTCGTCGCGTCGCTCAGCTGCGCGTTGTGGTCGAAGCCGACCACCTCGTGGCCGGCCGCCCGCAACCGCTCGCGCATGTTGCCGCCCATCCGGCCGAGTCCTACCAGGCCGAGCTGCATGTGTTTCTACCTCCGTGGATCTGGGTGTTGCTGGGCTCGATCAGCGAGACACGCGGATCGGCATGATGAGGTACCGGTACCCCGGAATGACCTCGCCATCCTCGCCGGCGGGTGAGATCACCGCGGGCTTGAAGGCGTCGACGAACGAGAGCACGGCGGTCTGCGCGCCAAGGTTGGCCAGGCCGTCGATGAGGTACTGGGGGTTGAAGCCGATGGTCAGCGCGTCCCCGGTGAAGGTGGCCTCCATCGCCTCGCTGGCCCGTGCCTCCTCGGAGCCGCCGGCCTCGACGACCAGACCGTCGGCGCTGAAGCTCAGCAGCACCGGGGTGGCGCGCTCGGCGACCAGGGCGACCCGCTTGACCACCTCGATGAGGGTACTGACCGGCACGCGGGCCTCGGCGTTGTGGGTGGCCGGGAAGAGCGAGCGCACCGGCGGGTAGTTGGCGCCGTCCAACAGTCGGCTGGTGGTACGCCGGGTGCCCCCAGCGAGACCCACCATGCCCTCACCGGCGGCGCCCTGCGCGAGCGCGAGGGTGACCTCGCCGCCCAGCGGGCCGAGCGCCTTGGCGGTGTCGTTCAGGGTGCGGGCCGGCACCAGGGCGTTGATGCTCACCTCGGGGTCGTCCGGCCGCCACTGGATCTCCCGCAGCGCGAGCCGGTAACGGTCGGTGGCGAGCATCGACAGGGTGCTGCCGGACAGCTCGACACGGACACCGGTCATCATCGGCAGTGTCTCGTCCCGGCCGGCGGCGATGGCCACCTGGGCGACCGCGGTGGCGAACGCGGCGGCGTCGACCGTGCCGGCGCTCTGCGGCATCTCCGGCAGTGCCGGGTAGTCCTCCACCGGCATGGTGGGCAGGGTGAACCGGGCGCTGCCGCAGACCAGCTCCAGGTGCGCGCCGACCGCGGCGATGTCCACCGGCTTGGCGGGCAGTGCCTTGGTGATCTCGGCGAGCAGGCGACCGGAGACCAGCGCGGCGCCGTCGGCGTCACCCTGCACCTCGACGGTGACCTGGCTGGAGACCTCGTAGTCGAACCCGGAGACCCGCAGGTTGCCATCGGTGACGCGGAGCATCACCCCGGCGAGCACCGGTACGGATGGCCGGTTCGGCAGGCTCTTCGCGGTCCACGCCACGGCCTCGGCGAGCGCGTCGCGCTCCACTCGGAACTTCATCAATGCCTCCGCGTCGACGTCAGCGACAACTCTCTCATGCCGACCGCTGCCTACCGTCCCGCCCGACCGTGCGGGTACCCATCGCACCTTAGGGCGCGGCGGCATCGGCTGTGCGCCCGACCCCGTGGATCGTGTCGCTGCTGACGTCTGCTCCGGCAGCGTTCGGCACGATCCACAGAAAGCCCAACGGTGATGATTGGTTTCTGTTCTCTTAGAAGAGATAACTCATCGTCTTCATCGCACCTGTGCAAACTGTGGAGAACCCGGGTTTGCGCAGCTCAGACAGGTTATCCACCGGTGATTTGGCTGTGGAGAACCGGGGGGACAACCGGCTTCTGTGTCCACAGCCCGGTCCCGACGGCCGGTTGTCCACCGTTGTCCACCGGTTGTCCACCGGTAATCCACCGACTTTCTCCCCAAGCCTGTGGATCGCCGTGAAGATCACCATTGCCGTCATCCCCAGAACCTTCAACAGCTCGTGCACAGGGCGATGATCACCGGTGGACAACGTGACGGTTGTCCCCAAGCGTCCACAGCGTCGTGCACAGGGTTTGTCCACAACCTGTGGGTAACCGGCGGCGGACCGACTGTAGTTATCCACCGCCGGTGGACAACGAGCTGTGGACAACGAGTGGCAATCGAGGCGGACACGGCCTCGATGCTGTGGTCTGCACCATGTCGAGGGTCAAGCGGACGGCCGCTGGAAGAGGAAAAAAAGAACGCCCGGCCGGAGATCCGGCCGGGCGTGTCCGTCCCGGGCAGCGTGCCGCCGAGGCGGCCGGCGTACCCCTCAGGTGTTCTGCTTGATCCGGTTGGTCAGCTCGGCGATCTGGTTGTAGAGCGAACGCCGCTCCGCCATCTGCTGTCGGATCTTGCGGTCGGCGTGCATGACCGTGGTGTGGTCCCGACCGCCGAACGCCTGCCCGATCCGCGGCAACGACAGCTCGGTCAGCTCCCGACACAGATACATGGCCACCTGCCGGGCGTTGACCAACACCCGGGAGCGGGACTGGCCACGCAGGTCCTCCAGGCTCACCCCGAAGTAGTCGGCGGTCGACGCCATGATCTGGTCGGCGTTGATCTCCGGGCCGGCGCCGTCGGGCATGAAGTCCCGCAGCACCTCCTCGGCCAGCGACAGCTCGACGGTCGACCGGGTGAGGCTGGCGAACGCGGTCACCCGGATCAGCGCGCCCTCCAGCTCCCGGATCGAGTTCGACACCCGGGAGGCGATGAACTCCAGCACGTCCGGCGGGGCGTACATCCGCTCCTGCGCCGCCTTCTTCTGCAGGATCGCGATCCGCGTCTCCAGGTCCGGCGGCTGGATGTCGGCCAGCAGCCCCCACTCGAACCGGGTTCGCATCCGGTCCTCAAGGGTGGCGAGCTGGCGCGGCGACCGGTCGGACGTGATCACGATCTGCTTGTTGGCGTTGTGCAGGGTGTTGAAGGTGTGGAAGAACTCCTCCTGCGTGCGCTCGCGGTTCTCCAGGAACTGGATGTCGTCGATCAGCAGGATGTCGACGTCGCGGTAGCGCCGCTGGAACGCACTCGTCTTGTCGTCCCGGAGCGAGTTGATGAAGTCGTTGGTGAACTCCTCGGTCGAGACGTACCGGACCGAGCGGGCGTTCCCGAGCGTCGTGGCGTAGTGCCCGATGGCGTGCAGCAGGTGGGTCTTGCCCAGCCCGGAGTGCCCGTAGATGAACAGCGGGTTGTACGCCTTCGCCGGTGACTCCGCCACCGCCACGCTCGCCGCGTGCGCGAACCGGTTGGACGAGCCGATGACGAACGTCTCGAACATGTACTTCGGGTTGAGCCGGTTACCGCCGGTGTCCGCACCGGGCAGCCGCCGGTCGTCACGACCCCCCGCACGGTGGTCCACCCCGCTGCGACCCGGCCCGCTGTCCGTCCCGCTGTCCCGAGGCAGCGCGCGGATCACGTGCTGGTCCCGCGGCGTCGCCGCCTCTTCGCGGTAGCGGGGCTCGTACGGCCTGGTGTCCGGGCCGGGCGGGTCCAGGCGGGCGGCCTGCTCGTCGTAGCCGCGCCGGTCCGGCCCCGGACGGGGCGATCGCAGCGGCTCCACGAACGACGACGCGCTGAAGAGTGCCTCCTGCCCGTCACGGCTGGTCGGGATCAGCCCCGACCGGTGCCCGTCGGCCGTCGGCGCGAGGGGCGGACCGGCGGGTGCCGGCGGGGCGCCGGACTCCGAGGCGTACGACCCGCGCTGCTGGTCGGGGATGAGCTGGTCGTTCAGCGGTCGACCAGGGTGCTCGTCGTCGAGCGGTCCGGCGGGCGGACCGTCGACGTCGATCGACCCCGGCTCCGGGGTGCTGCGGTAGACGGTGCCGGCCGGGCGGCCACTGGCGTCCTCGGCCACCCGCACGGTGACCGCCACCTGGATCGGTCGGCCGAGCCGGCGGGTCAGCGCCTCGGTGATGGCCGGGCGCAGCCGCGACTCGATCACGTCCCGCGTGAACGCGTCCGGAACGGAGAGCAGCGCGGTGTCCTCGACGATGGCCCGTAGCCGGGTCAGTCGGAGGTAGGCGCGCTGCTGGGCGGAGATGATCTCGTCGGCGAGCTCGTCGGTCGCCGCCAACCACACCGCGGCAAGGTCGGTCGTACCGGCCACCGTCGTGCCACCCCCTCGCCTCTGCTCCCGGCCGCCGCTGTCTGCCAGCCGGCCGTCCCGGGCCCGCCGCGTTCGCGGGGTGGAACATCACCCACCCGGACGGTCGACCGGTGGTCGTCCACAGGTTATCCACAACCTGTGTGCAGACCGATGGTGGCCGCCCGCCGGACCCGGGTGGGACCTGCCCCCTGCCTGAACGGGCGCTGAGCGGGTTCACCGTGCCGAACGATTCACTGCCTTGTCCGGTCTTGCCTGTGCGACGACCGGAGCTTGCCGACGCTCACCGCAATCGGGCACGGTAACAGCGTTGTCCCTGCGCCATCAACCGGCGGCGCGGAGGCGCCCTTGTCGGCATCAGCGAAAAGCGCCCCTTCGGTCCCGGGCGAGTCCCCTGCCCCGGCCCCGTTGTCCGCCGTTGCGGGGTGTTTGACGGTCATTGCCCCCCTGCGTAGGCTGGAGCGGCTGCTCTCTCGCCCTCTGCTAGGGTGATGGGTGCTTGCTGTCCGCGGTCGCATCCCCGCATCGCCGAGGTCCCGCTCCGCCGGGCAGCACCGATCGGTGGCCACCGTCGAGGTGGCCTGGACCACCCCACGACCCCGGCGATCCCGTCGCGCGGGGCGCGTACGAAAACGGAGAGCCTGACGTGAGCAAGCGCACCTACCAGCCGAACAACCGCCGGCGCGCGAAGACCCACGGCTTCCGGCTGCGCATGCGCACCCGTGCCGGCCGTGCCATCCTCTCGAGCCGTCGCGCCAAGGGTCGCACCACCCTGTCGGCCTGAGCCGACCGGGCCGGTCCGGGGAACGTGGGCAGTCGTGCTGGCCGCCGCACAGCGACTGCGGCGCAGCACTGACTTCGCCGCAGCGGTCCGCGGTGGCCGACGCGCCGGACGAGGCGCCGTCGTCGTCCACCTGACCGTGCCGGCGACCACCGACCCCAGCACAGTGACCTCGCCGGAGCCGGCGCGGGACGCTGGCGTGGAGCAGTCCTCCGCGTCGACCCGCGCCGGCTTCGTCGTGTCCAAGGCCGTCGGCAACGCGGTGGTCCGCAACCGGGTGCGGCGTCGGCTGCGGGCGTTGACCCGAGAGCGGCTGGCCGCACTCCCGGCCGGCAGCACCCTCGTCGTGCGGGCGCTGCCTGCGGCGGCCGAGGCGTCGTACCCCCGGCTCGCCGCCGACCTGGACGCCGCCATCGCGGTCGCGCGTTCGCCCCGAGAGCGGCGGTCCCGATGAGCGGTGACCCGGGCACGGTGCCAACCGGTGCGGCCAGGGTGCTGATCGCACCCATCATCGCGTACCGTCGGTGGATAAGTCCGGCACTGCCGGCCCGCTGTCGGTTCTACCCGTCGTGCAGTGCGTACGCCCAGGAGGCCGTCGTCCGCCACGGCGCGATCCGGGGAGCCGCTCTCGCGGTCCGGCGGCTGCTGCGCTGCCACCCCTTTCACCCTGGTGGACATGACCCGGTGCCGGAGCCGGGCGGCCGCCGTCGTGCTGATGTGACTGGAGCCCCGAATTGAGTCTGAGTCTCGACTGGATCTACTACGCGATTTCGTGGATCCTGCTGACCTGGCACTCGGCGTGGGACGCCATCGGGGTGCCCGTCGGCGCGGTGATCGGCACCAACTTCGCCTGGATCCTGTCCATCATCTTCCTGGTGGTCACCGTCCGGGTGATCCTGTTCCCGGTCTTCGTCAAGCAGATCAAGTCGCAGCGGGCGATGCAGGCGCTCCAGCCCAAGGTCAAGGAGCTGCAGGAGAAGCACAAGGGTGACCGGGAGACGCTCCAGAAGGAGATGATGGAGCTCTACCGGAAGGAAAAGGCCAACCCGCTGATGGGCTGCCTTCCGATGTTCCTCCAGATCCCGGTCTTCCTCGGCCTCTTCCACGTGCTGCGCCGGCTCGACCCGGACAAGCAGAACAAGACCCTGTACGGCTGGACCGTCGACCAGTTCCAGAGCGCCTCGCAGGCGAAGCTCTTCACCGCCCCGATCGCCGGCAAGTTCGGCTCCACGGCCGACGAGCTGGCCAGCCTCGGCGCCAACGGCACCACCGTCAAGATTATTGCTGGTGTCCTCGTCCTGGTGATGATCGCGACCACCTACCTAACCAGCCGTCAGATGATCCTCAAGACCGGTTGGGCCGAGGACCCGCAGCAGCGGATGATCCAGCGACTGATGCTCTACGGCATCCCCGCGTCGCTGCTGATCTCCGGTGCGATCTTCCCGATCGGCGTGATCATCTACTGGGTCACCAACAACCTCTTCACGCTGGGCCAGCAGCAGTGGGTGCTCCGCAAGTTCCCGCCGCCGGTGACCGCCAAGAAGGCCACCGCCCCGGCCGCCAGCCGCAACCCGGTCCAGCCCGCCAAGTCCGCCGGTCTGTTCGGGCGTTCCAAGGCCGCCCCGCCGGCGCCGGTGAAGGCCACCGCGCCCAAGGTGGCGGGCCCGAAGCCGGGTGCCAAGCCCACCAACCCGAAGAAGAGCCGCCCCGCCAAGCGGCAGGGCTGACTCGTCCGGGCCGTCGTCGGGCAACCGGCGGCGGCCCGTTCCGCACCGCGCAGCCGCCGTACGGTCGGCGCCGGACGGAACCGACCGCGCTTGACGCGGCCACGGGCGACACTGCCCGTACAGACGTGCCCGCGGGCACCGGCGACCTCCAGCCGGCCCCGGGAAACCAGTCGGACCCGACGGTCCGGCCGAGCGAGTACGGAGATGAGACCGTGACCGAGACCAGCATCCCCCGCGCCGAGCAGTCCCTGGACGAGGAGGAGACCGCACCGCTCGCGGTGGACGACGACACCGACGACGACGCCGAGACCGACGACACCGAGACCACCGCCGGCGGCCGGGCGAAGAAGGCCACGGGCGAGGGCGACCTGTTCCGGCAGAGCGAGATCGCAGCCGACTACGTCGAGGGGCTCCTCGACATCCTCGACTACGACGGTGACATCGACGAGTTGGTGGCCGGCGGCCGCCCGGTGGTCGAGGTGGTCGGCGCGCGCCTGCAGAACCTGGTGGGTCAGCGCGGGGCCACCCTGGAGGCACTCCAGGAGCTGACCCGGCTCGCCGTCTTCCGGCAGACCGGGACTCCGAGCCGCCTGCTGCTCGACGTCGGCGGCTACCGGGCGAACCGCCGCAAGGAACTGGCCGCGGTCGCCAAGAACGCCGTCGAGAAGGTCAAGGAGTACGGCGAGCCGGTCCGGCTGGAGCCGATGTCCGCGTTCGAGCGCAAGTGCGTGCACGACGTGGTGAACGCCATGTCCGGCGTGGAGAGCGAGTCCGAGGGTGTCGAGCCGAACCGGCGCATCGTCGTACGGCCGGCGGACTGATCGGGTGACACACGACGACGCCACGGCCGACGCCGTGACCGGCCCGGGCGGCACGCCGCCCGGGCCGTCCGCTGTCCGGCCCGGCGACACCGACACCGCCCCGGCACAGGACGACCACATCCCCTCGCCGGGCGACGCGGCACTGCCACCCGACCTCGCGCCCGCCGCGCTCACCCTCTTCGGTGACCGGCTCGACCTGGCTGCCGCGTACGCCGAACTGCTGGCCACCGACGGCGTGGTCCGCGGCCTGATCGGCCCCCGCGAGGCGCCCCGGATCTGGGACCGGCACCTGCTCAACTGCGCCGCGGTCGCCGAGCGGATCCCGACCGCGGCGACCGTGCTCGACGTCGGCTCCGGCGCCGGCCTGCCCGGCCTGGTCCTGGCCATCGCGCGCCCCGACCTGACGGTCACGCTGATCGAACCGCTCGCGCGACGGACGTCGTTCCTCATCGAGGTCGTCGAGCGGCTCGGCCTGACCAGATCGGTACGGGTGTTCCGGGGTCGGGCCGACGAGGCCGCCAGTGGGTCGAGCGGACGGGATCCGATCAGCGGCGACGTCGTGACCTCCCGCGCGGTCGCACCACTGGACCGCCTGGCGACCTGGAGCCTGCCACTGGCGGTGCGCGGCGGCCGGCTCCTGGCCCTCAAGGGATCATCCGCCGCCGCGGAGATCGAGGAGCACGCCGATGTGGTGGCGCGGGTCGGCGGAGGGGAGCCCACCGTGCACCTCTGCGGTGTCGGAGTCATCGACCCGCCCACGACCGTCGTGGAGATCGTGCGCGAGCGGATGGTCGGCCCGGCCCGCCCCACCGCCAGCAAGCGGACCCGGGGCGGACGGGCCCGCCGCCGCTGACCCTGTGCGCCATCGGGCGTCCGGCCGACGGGTTGCCTCGTTGTACCGGTACGGATGGAACGAGGGTATGAGAACCCGACGTGGACCGGCCACGCCCGTCCGCCGTAGGCTGACCGCGCGTCGATAGTGTGGAGCGGGCGACGGACGTCGTAGGTCTCCGACCGCTCCCGAGGGGCCGTACGCTGCGGGGTGCGAGCGCGGGTGCGGCCAAGTTGACCGGGGCGCGGACCGACCATCCGAAGCGGGCAGGGATGACAGGTGCATGACGACGGCAGGTACGACGATCCACGCGTGACCGGGTCAACCAGCGACCCTGTTTCACGTGAAACCGACTACCCGAGCTGGTCGCCCGGCGAGCCCGGGCCGTCGCCCCGACCAGCGGACAGCGATCCGCTGGTGTCGAGCGACGATCCGGCGGGCCAGCCGGTCGGACCGGAGAGCCCGGATCCGATGACTACTCGACGGGCGTCCGAAGGGCTCACCCGACCGGTCAACGCCGTCGACGTGCGGCAGACGGTCGGACGGCGGAACACCGCAGCGGCGGTGCGTTTCGAGCCGGCGGTCCCGCACCAACCCACCGCGGCGGTCGCTCGGGACGCCGCGCCGGTGGTCGCCGACGCGCCGGTCGGGTCGGCCGAGTCGCTGGCGGCCATGGCGGCCGATCCCACGTACGTTTCACGTGAAACCCCGACGCGCGAAGAGGATGACCCACCGTTGGCTATGGAGGCGATGCGCGCCGTGCAGATCCTGAATCCCAGTGGCGAGGTGACCATGCCTCGGCCGGACCGGACCCGGGTCATGTGCGTCGCCAACCAGAAGGGCGGCGTGGGCAAGACCACGACCACGGTCAACCTTGCGGTGGCACTCGCCCTGCACGGCAACCGGGTGCTCGTCGTCGACCTCGACCCGCAGGGCAACGCCTCCACCGGGCTCAACGTCCCGCACCACACCGGCATCCCGGACGTCTACGACTGCCTTATCAACAGCGTGCCGCTGTCCGAGGTCGCGCAGGCGGTCGAGGGCATCCCCAACCTGTGGTGCGTACCGGCGACGATCGACCTCGCCGGCGCGGAGATCGAGCTGGTGTCCGTCGTGGCTCGCGAATCGCGTCTGGATCGGGCCATCGCCGCCTATCCGGGCCAGTTCGACTACGTCTTCATCGACTGCCCGCCCTCGCTCGGCCTGCTCACGGTCAACGCCCTGGTCGCCGCGCAGGAGGTGCTGATCCCCATCCAGTGCGAGTACTACGCCCTGGAGGGGCTCAACCAGCTGATCAACAACATCAACCTGGTACGCCAGCACCTCAACCCGAAGCTCGACGTCTCCACGATCCTGTTGACGATGTACGACCGCCGTACCCGGTTGGCGGACGCGGTCGAGCAGGACGTCCGGAACCACTTCGGCGACAAGGTCCTCCAGGCGGTCATCCCCCGCAACGTCCGGGTCTCCGAGGCACCCAGCTACGGCCAGTCGGTGATGACCTACGATCCCGGATCGCGGGGAGCCACGAGTTATTTCGAGGCCGCCCAGGAGATCGCCGAGCGGGGCGTCAAGGAGCCGGTGGGCCGGAATGCGTAGTGCGGAAGAGTCGCTGGGAGGCGTGGCATGAAGAACCGTCCTCGGGGCGGTCTGGGTCGGGGCCTGGGGGCGCTCATCCCGACCGGGCCGGTGAACGGCGTCGGTACCGCGACGGCCGAGCCGGAGAACGGGCTCGTCGATGACGAGGGCGCCGCCCTCGAACCGACACCGGCGACAGTCCCTACCGCGCCGCCGGCGGAGACCGAACTGGCGCTGAGCCCGGTGCCCGGCGCCCGGTTCGCCGAGATCCCGGTCGACGCGATCGTGCCCAACCCGAAGCAGCCCCGCCAGGTCTTCGACGAGGAGGCGCTGGAGGAGCTGAAGACCTCGATCCAGGAGGTCGGCTTCCTCCAGCCGATCGTCGTCCGGCAGCTCGACGACGAGAAGTACGAACTGGTGATGGGCGAGCGGCGCTGGCGTGCCGCCCAGGCCGTGGGGCGGGAGAACATTCCCGCGATCGTCCGGGACACCCGCGACGACGCCATGCTCCGCGACGCGTTGCTGGAGAACATCCATCGGGCCAACCTGAACCCCTTGGAGGAGGCCGCCGCCTACCAGCAGCTGCTGGAGGAGTTCGGTGCCACCCACGAGGAACTCGCCCGACGGATCGGCCGGAGCCGTCCGCAGATCTCCAACACCATCCGACTGCTGAACCTGCCGGCGCAGGTGCAGCGGCGGGTCGCCGCCGGCATCCTCTCGGCGGGTCACGCCCGTGCCCTCCTGAGCCTCGACGAGTCCGACGCGCAGGAGCAGTTGGCGCTGCGGATCGTGGCCGAGGGTCTCTCGGTCCGTGCGACCGAGGAGATCGTGGCCCTGACGCTGAACGACGGTCCGGCGAAGGGGCAGGCGGCGAAGCGTCGTCCGAAGCCGCACGCGCCCGCCCTCTCCGATCTCGCCGACCGGCTGTCCGACCGGTTCGACACCCGGGTGAAGGTCGACATCGGCCGGAGCAAGGGCAAGATCACGATCGAGTTCGCCACGGTCGACGACCTTGAGCGGATCGTCGGCATCATCGGAGTACAGCAGGAGGAGAGCGGCGACTGACCTCTCTCCCCGTCGCTCGCGGCCGCGCTCCCTCGGGGCGCGGCCGTTCTGCGTCTGACGCTGCGGTCCCGCTCCCTCGCGGCGCGGCCCGTCCTGCGTCTGACGCTGCGATCCCGCTCCATCGGGGGGCGCGGCCGTTCTGCGTCTGACGCTGTGGTCCCCGTTTCACGTGAAACGGCGACCGGAGTTGAGTGGTCGACTCGTGGACACCGCTCTCCACCGCTGGACTCGCGCGGGTACCCGACACGGCGGCCGCGACGCTCCGCCGCGCTCGTTTCACGTGAAACCGAGCGCCCGCCCGGCACCCGCCGGATGCGGACGTCCGAGGATCACCATGGGAGGGTCGCGCAGCCCGCTCAGTAGCCTCCTACCGGCCTGTAGGTCGGCGAGGGGGTCCGTCATGTCTGATCACGTCCATCCCCGACGTCCTCGTCGCTCTGCGCGCTGTTGTGTGTGTGTCCGCGCCGCAGATACGCCGCGCCTGGCTTCGACCGAACCACCTTCGCCGGCTCGCCTCCCCCCGCCGATCGGGCATGACTCGGGCACGCCGGGCATGACTCGGGCGCCCGGCCGTGCCGGGACTGCCTCGGGCGGGCTGCGACTGCCTCGGGCGGGCCGGGCGCACCCGAGGCACTGCCTCGGGCATGCCCGGAACTGCCTCAGGCGTGCCGGGCCTACCTCGGGCGTGCACGCCTCAGTCCGCCGACCCACCATCTCCGAGAATCGGGTGTGCGGGGTCCGACCTGCCGCGAGAGACGTGCCCGCCGACGGCGAACCCCGTGCCAAACTACTGCGCCGCCCGCGTGCCGGGATGGCTTACCCGGCCATCGCGCGGGAGGCCGTCCGGGACCGTCGGCCCGGTGTCCGAGGCTGTCGAGGTGTAGTGCCGGCCGGCGCACCCGAGCCGCTCCGCGCGGCCGTCCGCACGCGTCTCGACAACACGGATCCGGGCGGTCCGCACGCAACGAACGAGAGCCCGAAAAGTTATCCACACCGGTTGTCCACAGGCACCCCCCGTTTCACGTGAAACAGCGCGTGAAAGCGGGTGCCAGCCTGTGGATGACGGCCTGTGTTGGGGATCTCGGCAGCCTGTGGATATCCCCTCGACCGGGCGGCGTCGACCCGGGAACCGATCGACGGTGAACGTTGACCTGGTCGGTCGGGAGCGATCAATCGGGTAGGGACAGCGGTGCCAGACTCGGTTAGGGTCAGCGTCGTGCACGACACCCCTCCCTCAGTCCCGGACTTCACCCAGTGGCCCTCGTTCCCCTTCGAGGGTGACCTGCGTGTGAAGCAGCTCGACGACCCGGTCCCGGTCGAACCGCCACGCAAGGGCGAGGGCCTCCGGGAATGCACCGCCTGCAACGCACCAGACGACGCCTACATCTGGGTCGGGGAGCGTTGGCGAGTACGCGCCATGGACCGGCCCACCGGCCTGCCCATGGTGCTCATCCTCGAATCGCGGACCCACCTCGACCTGGGCGACCTACCGAACCTGCTCGCCGCCGAACTGGGCGTGATGACCGTCCGTCTGGAGCGGGCCATCCGCTCACTCGACGGTGTCGCCCGGGTGCACGTCAACCGGTGGGGTGACGGCTCCGCGCACCTGCACATGTGGTTCCTGGCCCGGCCGTACGGCCGACTTCAGTTGCGCGGCACGTTCCTGTCCCTGTGGGACTCGATCCTGCCGCCGATCTCCGAAGCCCAGTGGCGGGAAAATCTGGCGCTCGTCGCCGCGTGGCTCGCGGAGTTCGGTGGCCGGCCGCTCGCCGAGCCGCCCCGCATCCAGTGGCAGGCGCCGTCCAGCCTGCTGGCCCAGTCCGCCGCGGCCCACGCCGCCGCCGAGGCGGAAGCCGTGTCGGTGATCGAGGCGGCCGAGGAGATCCCGGAGCCCGCGTCCGACATCACTATCGGGACCGACGGCGAGGGCGACGACGACGCGGTCACCGATGCTGTCCCCGCGACCGTGGGCGCCGCCCACGCCGGGCGCGGATCGTCGACCGTGAACAGCACCACCGTCCGCGCCGAATCGGAGGCGTCCTTGTCCACCGGCAGCGAGTCGGCGGAGGGTGTCGCCGGTTCCCCGCCGGACACCGACCCCGCCACCGGTACACCAGCCAACGTCGGCGACAGCACCGCCCGACGTGCCAACGCCGAAGGCACGGCCACCGACCGCGCAGGCACGGCCACCGGACGGGCCAACCCCGAAGGCACGGTCACCGCACGTGCCGACGACGACGCCGATCCGGAGAACGGCGGCACCTCGGGCTCGGCCAGCCCCGACCGTGGCACCCGCACGGCAAGGACTGTCGACACCCCGGCCGGCAGCGGGCGTGAGGCACCGGAGGACGCGTCGTCCGGTCGTTGACCGATGAGGTTGGCGGTGGCACCGGACGTGCGGCCGCCAACCTCGAAGTCGGCAGACGGCGCCGGGTCGCGCCGTGAGGATCAGGACGTGGCGAGGCGGGCGGCGGCCCGCGTGACCAGAGAGCCGATGAGCCGGCCGAAATCCAGGCCCGCCGCCTGCACGGCGAGCGGCAGCAGCGACGTCTCGGTCATGCCGGGTGAGACGTTGACCTCCAGGACGTGCGGTTGACCCGCGGCGTCCACGATCACGTCGACCCGGGACAGGTCCCGTAGGCCGAGAGCGGTGTGCGCGGCGAGCGCCACGTCCGCGACCGTGGCGGCCACGTCCGGGTCCAACCGGGCCGGGGCGTGCCACGTGGTCCGCCCGGCCGTGTAGCGGGCGGCGTAGTCGTACACGCCGTTGCGGGGCACGATCTCCACCGGCGGCAGCGCCTGCGGGCCGTCGCCGAGGTCGATTACGGAGACCGCCACGTCCATGCCGGGCACGTACCGCTCCACGAGCGCCGTCGAGTGGTATGCGAAGCAGCCCACCATCGCGGCGGGCAGCGACGCGGCGTCCCGGACCACCGCACCGCCCAGCCCCGACCCGCCCTGTGCCGGCTTGACCATCAGGGGCAGGCCGAGACGGTCGGCGATCCGGTCCAGGACGGCCACCGCGCCAAGCTCGGAGAAGCGGTCGTGCGGGAGGGCCACCCAGTCGGGGGTGGGGATGCCGGCCTCGCGGAGCACCGCCTTGGCCGACGGCTTGTCCCAGGCGAGCCGGGAGGCGCGGGCGTCGCAGCCGACGTACGGGACGTCGCACAGATCCAACACACCGCGCAGCGAGCCGTCCTCGCCGGTCGCGCCGTGCAGTGCGATCACCACGGCGTCCGGCGGGTCGGCGGTGAGGGCTGGCAGCAGTGCGACATCGGCGTCCCGCAGTTCCGCCTCGACACCGACGGCACGCAGCGCGTCGAGCACCCGGCGGCCCGAGCGCAGCGACACGTCCCGCTCGTAGGAGAGCCCGCCGGCGAGGACCAGCACACGCAGGTCGGCCGAGACGGCGGGATCGGTCACGAGGAGGCGCTCGGCAGCTGTCGTACCCATGCCGGCATCATGCCAAGTCAGGACCTGGCACGTCGGAGCCGGCCTGGCCGCGCCGACCCGCGGCGCCGCCCACGGCACCGAAGACGCGGCGCATCGCGATCTCCTGCTCCATGACGCCGGCCAGCCGGCGGACGCCCTCGCGGATCCGCTCCGGCGGCGGGAAGCTGAAGTTCAGTCGCATGGTGCTCGTGCCGGTGCCGTCCGCGTAGAAGCCGGTGCCGGGCACGTAGGCGACCCGGGCGGCGACCGCGCGCGGCATCATCGCCTTCGAGTCGAGCCCGTCGGGCAGGGTGGCCCAGACGAAGAGGCCGCCGGCCGGTGTCGTCCAGCTGGTGCCCTCGGGCATCAGGTCCGCCATCGCGTCGAGCAGCGCGTCGCGCCGCTCCCGGTAGACCTCGCGGTAGACCTTGAGCTGCTGCCGCCACGGCATCGTGCCGAGGTAGGTGGCCACCGCCGCCTGGGCGTAGCCGCTGGGGCAGAGGATCTGCGCCTCGCTGGCGATGACCAGCTTGTCGCGGACCGCGTGCGGCGCCAGGATCCAGCCCACCCGCAGACCCGGTGCGAAGGTCTTGGAGAAGGTGCTCAGGTAGAACACCCCGTCGCGGCGGCGGGCGCGCAACGGTGCCGGCGCCTCACCCTCGAACCCCAGTTGGCCGTACGGGTCGTCCTCGACGACGAGCAGACCGGCGCGCTCGCAGATGTCGAGCACCCGTTCGCGGCGCTCCTCGCTGAGGGTCACGCCGGTCGGGTTCTGGTAGGTGGGGATCGTGTAGAGGAACTTCACCCGACGGCCCGCGCGCGCCAGGTCGGCGATGGCCGTCTCCAGCGCCTCCGGGATCAGCCCGTCGGCATCCATGGGCACGTGCACGACCTGGGCCTGGGCAGCCTGGAACACTCCGAGCGCGCCGACGTAGGTGGGCCCCTCGGCGAGCACCACGTCACCCGGGTCGAGGAAGAGTCGGGCCACCAGGTCCAGTGCCTGCTGCCCGCCGACGGTGACCACCACGTCCTCCGGGGAGGCGCCGCATCCGGCGTCGATCCCGGAGAGCGCCATCACCTCGCAGATCCGCTCGCGCAGCTCCAGGGTGCCCTGGCCGATGCCGTACTGAAGGGTGGTGACGCCGTGCTCGGAGCCGAGCCGGCCGAGCATCTCGCCGACCGCGTCGAGCGGCAGGGCGGCGATGTACGGTGCCCCGCCGGCGAGTGAGACGACCTCCGGCCTGCTGGCCACCGCGAAGAGTGCTCGGATCTCCGATGCGGTCATCCCGCGTACCCGCCGGGCGTACCGGTCGGTGTAGTCGTCGAGTGTCGTGCCGGTCATGACCTCACCTCGATCACTGCTCGGGTGGCTCCCGTCCGGGTACCCCGCACGCGGGCGACCATGGCGGTCGGGACACCGATTGTCGATCCTAGTCGCCTCTGGCCAGGGTGCTGGCCCTCCGTGACGGATCGTCCACATCCCGGACCATCCCTCGGTGCGGTGGCGATCTGCGCGTCCCCTCCCGTACCGCCGATCGGCGGCGTACGATCGCTCGTCGGGGACAGGAAGGCGGCGCTGTCGTTGCGTGCCGGCCTCACCACCGAGCCTATTGTGGGGATGCGCCATATGTCGCGACGTCTGGTCAGCCTGACCCTCGACACGCTTGAGGATCTTCCTCGCCCCTGCCGGCAGTGCGTCTACTGGGAGCTTGATCCGGTCTCCGCCGACCGGGCCTGCGCCGCCGGTGACCCGGGTCTGGAGAAGGAGGCGTGGGTCTCCCAGACCCTGCTGGAGTGGGGTTCCTGCGGCAAGCTCGCGTACGTCGACGGCATGCCGGCGGGTTTCGTGATGTACGCCCCGCCGGCCTACGTGCCCCGCTCGATGGCC
The DNA here is from genome assembly GCF_029626045.1 of Micromonospora sp. WMMD710. Classification (NCBI taxonomy): domain Bacteria; kingdom Bacillati; phylum Actinomycetota; class Actinomycetes; order Micromonosporales; family Micromonosporaceae; genus Micromonospora; species Micromonospora sp. WMMD710. The sequence continues at coordinate 5,434,181 of NZ_JARUBD010000001.1, forward strand.
TTCCCGACGTCGCCGGTCTCCGCCGACGCGGCGCTGCTGATGACGGCGAACGTGGTGGCCGCCTTCGCCGGTGGTGGGTTGGGCCGGATGCTGGTACAGGGCGTCGCACGGGACCTGACCAAGCGGGGGATCAAGGCGATCGAGGCGTTCGGTGACGCGAAGTTCGGCGACGCGGACGACCCTGCGGGTGGCTGCGTCGCGCCGGCCGACTTCTTCCTCTCCGTCGGGTTCAAGACCGTCCGTCCGCATCCTCGGTTTCCCCGGCTGCGACTTGAACTGCGGACCGCGTTGAGCTGGAAATCCGACGTCGAGTACGCGTTGGAGAAGCTGCTCGGCTCGATGAGCCCGGAAACCCTGCTCCGTCCGGTCCGTCCCGCTCCTGCGACCCGTGCCACCGGCGGCTGACCGACGCCTCGCGGCGGATCAGGTGACCACCGTGGCGGCGGTCACCACCGCACGCAGTTCGCTGACGTCGAGCGAGCCGGTCGGCACGTCCCGCTCGATCGGGTAGTACATCCGCTGCACCGCGGCCACGATCGCCTCGACCACCCGGTCGCGGAACCGGGGGTCGACCAGCCGGGCGCGGTCGGTCGGCGAGGTGAGGTAGCCGACCTCGACGCGTACGGCCGGCATCCGCGTCAACCGCAGCAGGTCCCACGCCTTGGCGTGCGTACGGCAGTCCCGTAGCCCGGTCCGCGCGACGATCTCCCGCTGCACCAGCCCGGCCAACCGTTCGCCGGTCGCCGAGGTCACGCCGTTGTCGGTGCCGTAGTGGTAGGTCGCCACCCCCTCCGCGTCCGGGTTGGCGTGCCCGTCGAGGTGCAGCGAGATGAACACGTCGGCGCCGAGCGAATTGGCCAGCAGCGCCCGGTCGGTGTCCGGCAGGCAGCTGTCGGGCGACGGACCCCGGGTCAGCTGCACCCGCACCCCAGCCGCGGCGAGCCGCCCCTCCAGCCGGCTGGCCAGGTCGTGCACCAGGTCCGCCTCCGTCCAGCGCAGCGGCCCGTCCGGCACCACCATGCCCGGGTCGGTGCCGCCGTGCCCGGGGTCGATGACGACGGTCTTGCCGACCAGCGCCGGCCCGGACTGCCGGATGGCGTCGGATTCGCGGAGCCACTGGGGGCGGCCACCGACGACCTTGCGGCCGATCCGACGCAGCGCGTTCATCGTGTGCGGCCCGCAGGACCCGTCGGGGGTGAGCCCGACCTCCCGCTGGAACTGGGCCACCGCACGGGAGGTCCGGATGCCGTAGATGGCGTCCGCGCGACCCACGTCGTACCCCATTTCCAGCAGTCGCTCCTGGAGCGACCGGACGTCCTCGCCGGTGAGCGGGTCGGGCACCGCGTGGTAGAGGGTGCGGGCGCCGAGCCGCCAGCGGGCGGCGTCCAGCGCACCCCAGGTTTCCGTTCCGACCCGGCCGTCGACGCTGAGCCCCCTGGACTGCTGGAACGCGCGGACGGCCCGTTCGGTGTCGAGGTCGAACTCGTCGGCGTCCGGACCGGCGGTGGACGCGAGCAGGTCGAGGCCGGTGAGGATGGTACGGATCTCCGTGACCGCTGGTCCCCGGTCACCGGGTCGGATCGGACGCACGCACGACCCCCTCTGCACGACGGTGGCTGGCCGGGCGGCGGCCTCGGCTTGAGGCTATGCGTTCTCCGGCGGTGAGGGGGCGCGGGCCGGGAAAAACGCCGCCGGCTCCGACCCGAAAAAGACCGAACCCCGCACCCCTTGACGGGTACGGGGTTCGGTGCTGTTTCTACTGGTCAGAGCGCCGATTCGATGAGTCGGACCAGCTCGCCCTTCGGCTTGGCACCGGCGATCGACTGCACCGGCTGGCCGTTCTTGAACACGGTGAGCGTCGGCACCGACATGACCCGGTAGGCGCGGGCGGTCTCCGGGTTCTCGTCGATGTTGAGCTTGACGATGCTGACCCGGTCGCCCATCTCGCCGGCGATCTCCTCAAGGAGCGGCGACACCTTGCGGCAGGGGCCGCACCACTCGGCCCAGAAGTCCACCAGAACCGGCTTGTCGGCCTGCAGCACGTCGGCGACGAAGCTCTTGTCCGTGACAGCCTTGGTATTTCCCACTTTGCCCCTCCTCCGGGATGTGTTTCCTGTTTCAGCTGAGCGTCGCGATGAACCGCTCGGCGTCGAGCGCGGCGGCACAGCCGGTGCCGGCCGCGGTGATCGCCTGGCGGTAGGTGTGGTCGACCACGTCGCCGGCGGCGAAGACACCGGGCACGTTGGTGCGGGTGCTCGGCGCCTGGACCTTCACGTAGCCCTCGTCGTCCAGCTCGACCTGGTCCCGGAACAGCTCACTGCGCGGGTCGTGACCGATGGCGACGAACACGCCGGTCACGTCCATCACCTTGGTCTCGCCGGTGTGCACGTTGCGAACCCGTACGCCGGTGACCTTGCCGTCGTCGCCGAGGATCTCCTCGACGGTGCTGTTCCACTCGACCTTGATCTTCTCGTTGCTCAGCGCCCGGTCGGCCATGATCTTGCTGGCCCGGAACGAGTCACGCCGGTGGATGATGGTGACCGTGTCGGCGAAACGGGTGAGGAAGGTGGCCTCCTCCATCGCCGAGTCACCGCCGCCGACAACCACGATGTGCTGGTTACGGAAGAAGAACCCGTCACAGGTGGCGCACGCGGAAACACCGTGGCCCAGGTACTCCTGCTCGCCGGGCACGCCCAGCGGACGCCAGGCCGAACCGGTGGAGAGGATGATCGAACGGGCCCGGTACGCGGTCTCGCCGACCCAGACGGTGCTCACCGCGCCGGAACCGGCGTCGCCGGTGTCCACCAGCTCGACCCGGGTCACGTCGTCGGTGAGGAACTCGGCGCCGAACCGCTCGGCCTGCTTGCGCATGTTGTCCATCAGCTCGGGGCCGAGGATGCCGTCGGCGAAGCCGGGGAAGTTTTCCACCTCGGTGGTGGTCATCAGCGCGCCACCGGACTGGACGCCCTCGATGATCAGCGGCTTCAGGTTGGCGCGTGCGGCGTAGACCGCCGCCGTGTAACCGGCCGGCCCGGAGCCGATGATGATCAGGTTGCGGACCTCGTCCACTGCCGTCTCCCGCGTTGTGTGTGTTCGGCGTTGGTGCGCACCGACGCCGATCCGAGTGCCGACGCCTGGAGGGTGCCGGCAGCTGACTTCCAGAACGTCATCGTACGAACCGGGGATTCCCGAGCCGGGCATCCGGTGGGTCAGGTCACGTAGAGGGTCATCACACCGGTGACCGTGGATTCACCCTACCCGCGTCGAATACCGCGTGTCCGAGGCGGACCCGGGGACGCCGCACTCCGGGCCGCTCACCCAGGCCCAGCGGGCCCCGGTCGAGTCGGTGAACCGGACGATCAACGCCTGCTCGCCCTGGAACTGCGCGTAGTCGATCACCTCGACCACCAGCGGTGCGGAACCGTGCTCCGCCGCGATGTCGGCCAGGCAGGCGGTCAGCGCGGTCTCGTCGGTCAGGCGGGCCAGCTGGTTGAGGCCGTCCGGCGCGGGTCGCCGGCCACCCTCGGCATCCACCTCGGGCTGCTCGGCGGGGGCGTCGCCGGAGGCGCCGGTGGGCGTGCGGCTGGGGATGTCGGTGGCCCGGTAGGGCACCGGTCCGCTCTGCGCGTCGCCGAGGGTCTGCGGGTCGTAGTTCGTACCGCTGCGTAGTGCCGGCCCGGTGGTGCGGACCGCTCCGGCCGCCGCCGCGCCCTCGGGCGCGCTGGCCGGCCGGTCCAGGGCGCTGGTGCCGGCGGAGTCCGAGGTGTCCGTCGAGAGCTGGTTGAGGCCCAGCGCGACCGTGATGACCGCGGCCGCCGCGAGGGCCACCGGTGCACCGCGCCGCGCCCAGCGGCGTCGGCGGCGACCCGGGCCGGTGGCTGCGGCGCGATCCGGCTCGGACGGTGCCGATCCGGCCGGCCGGCGGCCGGAGCCGACCTGGGACGGCACGACAACCGGGGTGTTCGTGGTGTCCGTGCCGGCCGAGGCCCCGTCCGGCGAATCGTGTGCGGCGGCCAGTGCCGCGGACAGCCGGTCGGCGATCTCCGACGGCATCTCCGGGGACGGGTCGGCCCAGGCGGCCAGGTCGGCGTGCACCTGCGTCAGCGCGCCGCTCAGCCGGGCGTGCGCCTCGGCCCACGCCGGGTCCTCGTCCACCAGCCGGGCGACCTCGGTCTGCTGTGGCGTGCCGTCCAGCGCCCCGCCGAGGTAGTCAGCGAGCAGGTCGTCGTCGACCTCCCGGAACCCCTCGGTCGTCACGTGTCCTCCTGGTTGGCGTCCCGCCGGTAACGGCCCGGCCCCGATCCGACGCCCTCTACCGGGCGGGGGTTCCCCGGGGTGACGTCCGGCACGTCCGCGATCGGGCCGGGCGGACCCGACCGGGTCGGGCGGAGATGCCCGAGCACCACCGCGAGCCGGGCGCGGCCCCGCGCGCAGCGGCTCTTCACCGTGCCCTCCGCGACGCCGAGGATGCGGGCCACCTCGGCGACGGGGTAGCCCTGCACGTCCACCAGCACCAGGGCGGCGCGTTGTTCGACGGGCAGGGTGGCGAGAGCGTCGCGGACCACCAGCGCGGTGTCATGGTCCTGCACCGGTGCGGCCGGCTCCACGCCCCTGGTGCCGGAGCCGTCCCCGGCCCGGTCGCCGTCGGGCAGCGGCACGGTCGGGTGTGCCTGGCGGCGCCGGATCCGGTCGAGGCAGGCGTTGACCACGATCCGATGCAGCCAGGTGGTGACAGCCGAGTCGCCGCGGAAGCGCCCGGCGGCCCGGTGCGCGGACAGCAGGGCGTCCTGGAGGGCGTCCGCCGCCTCCTCGCGGTCGCCGAGCGTCCGCAGGGCCACCGCCCACAGCCGGTCGCGGTGCCGGTGGAACAACTCGGCGAAGGCGTCCCGGTCGCCGTCGACGTGGGCGCGCAGCAGCTCCAGATCCGTTGCGGCGTCGCGCCCGTCCATCACCACGTCCTACGGATGTGGTGCCACGGCGGAGGTGCCGGGCTCACGACCCCTGGACCGTGATCTCCTGCACCCCCAGCTTGAAACCACCCTCGGCCGGGGGCAGCTCGGTGATCCAGAACAGCAGGTACCGGTATTTCGTGTCGGCGTCGAAGCCGTTGAACGTCATGGTGGTGCCGTCGTGGTCCTCGAACGGCTGGCCGATCGCGGTCTTGTAGCTCCCGACCAGCTGCTTGTCGCCGCTGGAGCTGGACGGCGGGTTGGTGGTGCCGGCGAGGAGCTGCGCGGACGCGCCAGTGGCCGAGAGCACCGCCTGGACCGACTTGACGTTGCGCGGCTGGCCCAGGTCGATCCAGACGCCCATGCCCTTCTTCAGGTTGCCGAAGTTGGGCCAGCCCCGATAGGTCTCGGTCTCCCAGCCCTTGTCATCGTCACCGTCGATGACCTTGTCGGCGCCGTCGACCTCGCTGCGGTCCTTGCTGTACGGGTCGATGATCCGCACGCTCTTCACGGTCAGCTTGTGCGCCGTGGCGGCGGCCGGAGTGGCGTCACCGGTCGGCGCGCTGGAGGTGGGCGTGGCGACCGGGTTGGCCTGCTGCTCCTTGTCGTCACCGCCGAGGGCGCTGATCCCGATCAGCAGACCGACCAGGGCGACCACCAACAGGCTGGCGATGCCCACGGCGACCTTGCGACCGCCGGCCGCGGCCAGCGGCGACGGCTCCTCCTCGGTGTCGGCGGCGAACCGCAGCGGGCCGCTGTTGTCGAGGTAGTGCTCATCCTCGGCCGGCACGTCCAGGCGGGCCAGCTCGGCAGCGAGCACGTCTGACGAGGGCGGGGCGATCTCGGCGTCGAGCAGATCCATGGTCAGGTCGTCCAGGTATGCGGGCACACCGGCCCGGACCTGGCGAGGTGCCGCGATGGCGCCGGCGGCGTCCCGGACAGCGTCCGGGATAGCGGCCCGGCCGTGGCCCGCGGTGGCACCGCGTAGTGGTGCCTCGGCGTGCGGCCAGTGACCGGTCAGGGCGAAGTAGAGGATGCCGCCGACCGCCCGGATGTCGTTCTCCTGGCTGTCGGCGCCGTCGGTGCGCGCGTCGGCCAGCACCACACGGCCCTCGTCGCTGATCATGACGGTGCCGGGGTGGACGTTGCCGTGCACCATCCCGGTGGCGTGCACCGCGGCGAGCGCGCTCGCGGCGGCGTTGCCGATCGCGGTGGCGCGTGCCGGGTCCAGGGGTCCCTCGGTCGCCAGGTCGCGCAGCGACTGCCCGTCCACCCACTCGCGGACCACGTACGCCCGCTCGGCCTCGTCGATCGCGTCGTAGACGCCGACCAGGTTGGGATGGATGACACGGCTCGCCGCGACGGCGGCCTGAAGCATCTCGGTGGCGGAGTCGCCACCCGGGTAGCGCAGCACGACCGCGACGGGACGGCGCAGGATGACGTCGACCCCGCGCCAGACCAGCCGACCCGCGCTGTCGTTGTTGATGTGCTCGACCAGCTCGTAACGCTCGGCGAGGATTTCACCGGCCGTGGGAGCACCGAAGGTCATGACCGGCGGAGCGCTCTCGTCCGCCTCCTGACCCTCGCCGACCTGGGTCACCCGTCCTCCCTCGGTGATCGTGTCGATCGATGGACCCGAACTGCTGGGCATGTGGCTTCCCGCTCTGCCGTCGAAGGAACCGGCCGACCGATGCCGACGCCCAGCGTCGGCGCCTGCCGTACCCGTCGAGAGCGACCTTACCCGGGTTGCCCGTCTCCCCGACATGTCATCTTCCCGCCGTACCCGGCGGGGTGCCGGGAGTCGGGGAAGTCGTCCGATTACTACCGTTGTCAGCCACGTTGCTGGCACATGTACTAGCTAATCTACGGCTTCATCGCAAGCGGCCGACGTCGGGGCCGACCCTGAATGGCACCTTCGCTCACCGGCATGTTCCCACCGATCGGGGGACCACGCTCATCCGTACGGTTGGTTATCCACAGGACGATCCGGTTGTTGACCGGCGAATCGCGGAGTTATCCACAGGTGCATCCCCAGGCTGGTGATCTGCGGTCACGTTCCGTCGTGGGCCACCGTGTGATCGGATGCTGGCGGTCAGTGACTCAAGCGGCGGCGGACCATACCGACCACCTCAGTGATCTCCCCGATCCGCAGCACCACGGCCAGGCCCAGGTACATCCCGCCGATCACCACGCCGCCGATCACGAGCTGGAGCACGGCCTGCATCCGGCTCGGCGTGTCGCCGCCGGGCAGCAGACTCACCACGAGCAGCCCGACCAGGGCGGCACCCAGCGCGGCGACCGCCACCCGTCCGAGCGTGCGCAGGATGGCACCCATCCCGATCCGGCCGACCCGGGGGCGCAGCAGCCAGGCCGAGGCGAATGCCGCAGCCAGGTAGGACACCGCGTTGCCGATCATCATTCCGGCCGCGGCGAAGTGGGCGGCGAAGGCGACGTAGAGCACCACCTGCACGCCGATCCGCAACGCCACCACCGGAATGTTGATCAGTGCCGGGGTGCGGGTGTCCGGCAGGGCGTAGAAGGCGAAGATGAAGAGTTGGCTGATCGCGAACGGCACCAGTGCCAGCGCGGCCAGCAGCAGCACCAGCGAGGTGTCGGCCGTGTTCTCGTCGGTGAACGCGCCGTAGCGGAACAGCGTCACCGACAGCGGGGTGGCCAGCACCGCGTAGCAGACCGCTATGGGGGCGAGCACCGCCGAGACGGTCCGGGTGCCCTGCGACAGGTCGTCGGCGACGTCGGTGTACCGGCCGTCGGCGGCGGCCGCGCTCATCCGGGGCATCAGCGCCGTGATGATCGAGACGGCGATGATGCCGTGCGCCATCATCAGCAGCAGGAACACGTTGTTGTAGATCAGTGGGCCGGCGGCGTTCTCCTTGCCGGCCCGGTTGAGCAGGTTGAACAGCACGATCAGGCCGACCTGGCTCACCGCGACGTAGCAGACCATCCAGCCACCGAGCCGGCCCAGCTCGCGCAGCCCCAGGGTGCGGAAATCGAACCGCAGCTTCCAGCGGAAGCCGACCTTGCGTAGTGCCGGCAGCAGCCCGGCGGCCTGGATGGCGACACCGAGCAGCGTGCCGCCACCGATCAACACGATCCGGCCGGTGGTCATCTCGTCGGGCCGGACGATCTCCGCGCCGAAAATCGCGATGTAGAGCCCGGCCGTGCCGATCACCACGATGTTGTTCAGGATCGGCGCCCACATCGGGGCGGCGAAGTGCCCCCGGGTGTTGAGCACCGCGCTGATCAACGCGCTGAGGCCGGTGAAGAAGATCATCGGCAACATCAGGTAGGACAGGGCCGTGACCAGATCCCGGAAGTTCTTCCCGGTGTCGTCGCCGGCGTAGAGCTTGGTCAGCAGGCCCGCCGACAGCAACGCCAGCAGGGTCGCCGCCCCCAGGGTCAGCACCGCGAGGGTCAACAACCGCTGGGCGTACGCCTGACCGCCGTCGCTGTCGCACTTTCGGCGGCGGACCAGCACCGGGATCAGGACACTGGTGAGGATGCCGCCGAGTAGGAACTCGTACACCATGCCGGGCAGGATCTGCGCCGTCGTGTACGCGTCGCCGACCAGCGCGCCACCCAGCGCGGCGGTCAACGCCAACGTACGCAGGAAGCCCGTGCCCCGGCTGACCAGGCTGCCGATCGCCATCACCGCGCTGTTGGTCGCCGCGCTCGCCTCGTCCACCTGCTCCTGCGGAGGGGCGGTCGACTCCATGGCCGGCTGGTTCAGCGGCTCGGCGGAGATGAAGGTGGTGCTGTCGGAGGGGCGGACCTCGGCTCCCGCACCGCCGTCCCGCAGGGCGTCCGCGCTGCGGTCGAGCCCGCCGCTCATCTCCAGCCTCCCAGAGGTACACGAGCCGGGCATCGACCCGAATGGGACAAATTATAGCCAATCGGTCGTTACGGTGTCCGGCGATCGCGATGCTGACCGGGCCCGATAAGCTGGCGATCCCATGTCCGAAGCCTCCGCTCCCCACGCCGCCGCCCGCCGCGATCTCACCGCCGCGCAGCGCAACGCCGTCGCCGAACTGCTCCGGGTCTCCCCGGTCGCCGACGAGCTGGGCCGTCGTTTCGTCCGTGCCGGTTACGAGCTGCACCTGGTGGGCGGTTCGGTCCGGGACGCGCTGCTCGGTCGGCTCGGCGACGACCTCGACTTCTGTACAAACGCTCACCCTGACGAGACGTTGCGGATCCTCAAGGGCTGGGCCGAGTCGATCTGGGATACCGGCCGCGAGTTCGGCACCATCGGCGCCCAGCGCGACGGCCTCCGGCTGGAGATCACCACCTTCCGGGCCGAGTCGTACGACCAGGTCAGCCGCAACCCGGTGGTGGTGTACGGCACCAGCCTCGACGAGGACCTGAAGCGGCGCGACTTCACGATCAACGCGATGGCGGTCAGCCTCCCCGATCACCGGTTCGCCGATCCGCACGGCGGGCTGGAGGACATCTCGGCCAAGCTGATCCGTACCCCCAGCACGCCGCGTGAGTCGTTCGGTGACGATCCGCTGCGGATGCTCCGGGCCGCGCGCTTCGCCGCCCAGCTCGGCTTCGTCGTCCACCTCGACGCGCACCGGGCGATGAGTGAGATGGCGGCGGACCTGGACCGGATCACCGCCGAGCGGATCCGTGACGAGTTCACCAAGCTGCTCTGCGGCGCCGACCCGATCACCGGCCTGCGGCTGCTGGTCGACACGGGGCTGGCCGAGCGGTTCCTACCGGAGCTCACCGGGCTGAAGCTGGAGATCGACGAGCACGCCCAGCACAAGGACGTCTATGAGCACACGCTGACGGTCGTCGAGAACGCGGTCTCCTTCGAGGAGGAGGGCTGCGACTTCATCCTGCGGATGGCGGCCCTCATGCACGACGTGGGCAAGCCGGCGACGAAAGCCGTCGGGTCCGACGGCCGGGTCAGCTTCCACCACCACGAGGTGGTGGGCGCCCGGCTGACCAAGGCCCGGATGAAGGCGATGCGCTACCCCAAGGAGATCACCGCGAAGGTGACCGCGCTGGTCGCGCTGCACCTGCGCTTCTACGGGTACGGGCGGGGCGAGTGGACCGACTCCGCGGTGCGCCGCTACGTCGCCGACGCGGGTGACCTGCTGCCCCGGCTGCACAAGCTGACCCGCTCGGACTGCACCACCCGCAACCGGCGTAAGGCGGCTCAGCTCGCCGCCGACTACGACGCGTTGGAGGACCGGATCGCCCGGATCGCGGCCGAGGAGGACCTGGCGCGGGTCCGCCCCGACCTGGACGGCAACGCGATCATGGAGCTGCTCGGCGTACCGCCGGGGCCGGTCGTCGGACGGGCCTGGAAGCACCTCAAGGAGCAGCGCCTCGAGCACGGCCCGCTGGACCGCGACGCCGCCGAGGCGGAGCTGCTGCGCTGGGCGCGCGCCGAGGGCCTGATCGAGTAGCCCGCCGAGGGCCTGATCGAGTACGCCGACGGGCGCCACCCCCGACCCCGGGAGCGGCGCCCGTCGGCGTACGGCGTCAGCGCGTCTCGACGGCCGTCCCGTCGACGGAGGCAACGCCCTTGCCGGTCGAGGTGCCGTTGCCACCGGGGGTGGACGCCGAGCCGAGCCGGGCGAGCAGACCGGCCAGGTCGATGCCGGTGAGGTCGCTGCCGAGCTGGAGCCCCTGGGCCACGTTGCCGGCCACCGACTTCGTCAGCGACGACGCGCCGTCGGTGGAGATGACGGTCATCTTGTCGATCGCCCCGATCGGGGCGCTGGCCGCTTCGACGACCTGCGGCAGCACCTTGACCAGCAGGTCCAGGACCGCCGCCTCGCCGTACGCGGCGAACGCCTCGGCCTTGCGCGCCATCGCGTCGGCCTCGGCCTCACCCTTGGCCAGGATGGCCGCCGCTTCGGCCTGACCCTCCCGCTCCACGGCCTCGGCGATGGCGGAGCGCCGCCGCTGCTCGGCCTCACCTTCCTTGGCGCCCTCGATGGCGTTGGCCTCGGCGAGCGCGGCCCGTCGCGCCCGCTCGCCCTCACCGGTGAGCCGGGCCTGCTCGGCGGAGGCCTGCGCGGCGGCGATCACGGCCTGGCGCTGCGCGTCGGCGTTCAGCACGGCCGCGTTGCGGGATGCCTCGGCCTCCTGCTCCACCTTGTACCGGGCCGCGTCGGCCGGCTTGCGCACCTCGGTGTCCAGTTGGCGCTGCTTGAGTTCGGCGTTGCGCTCGGCGACCTTCTGCTGCTCGGAGAGGATCGCCTGGTCCCGCTCCGCCTGGGCGAGTGGCCCGGCCGCGGCGGACTTTGCCTTCGCCGCGTCGATCTCCGCCTGGATGCCGGCCTGCTTGAGGGCCAGGTTCCGGTTCGCCTCGGCGATGGCCTCCTCGGCGAGCAGCCGCTCCTGCTCGGCCTGCTGCCGGGCCCGCGCCTCGGCGATCGCCGCGTCCTTGAGGACACGGGCGGCCTCCGGCCGGCCCAGGTCCTGCAGGTAGGAGCCCTCGGCGAGGATGTCCTGGAGTTGGAAGGTGTCCAGCACCAGACCCTGGTTGGTCATCGAGTGTTCGGCTTCCTCGGCGACCGCGCTGGCGAACGCCGCCCGGTCCCGGATGACCTCCTCGACGGTGAGCCGGCCGACGATCGAGCGCAGCGCGCCGGCCAGCACCTCCCGGGTGAAGTTGTCGATCTCGTCCTGCTGGTGCAGGAACCGCTGGGCGGCGGCCCGGATCGCGTCCTCGGTGCCGCCGACCTTGACGATCGCCACGCCGTGCAGGTCGGCGCGGATGCCCTGCTTGCTCACCGCGCCCCGGATGCCGACGTCGATCCGCCGGCTGGACAGGTCCAGAGACTGGAGTTTCTGCACCACCGGTAGCACGAACACCGAGGCGCCCAGCACGACCTTCTGTCCGGAGTTGTCGGTGGATCGGGCGCCGTCGGCGGTCTGCGTGGTGCGGCCCTTGCGGCCGGTGACGATGAACGCCTCGTTCGGCCCGGCCACCTTGATCCGGGAGAGCACGAACAACACCAGGATGAGTACGAGGAGGACCGCGCCGCCGATGGCGATCAGCAGGGGCATGGATGACGTCCCGTCTGTGAGAGGAGTTCAGTAGGTCTCGACGTGCACGCTGGTCTCGCTGAGCGCCTGCACGACGAAGACCTGGGCACCGATCGGGATCGGCTGGTCGGCGCGGGCGTTGAGCTTGACCGGTTGGCCGGCGACCCGTACCCGGACCTCGCCGTAGCCGTTGACCGGCACCGGCGTGACGACCAGGCCGAGCGCGCCCACCAGGTCGTCCCGGGTGGGGGTGGGGTCGGTGCGCATGTTCCGGGCCGCGCGGCTGAACCGCGAGGCCAGCCACCCGGTGGGCACGGCCGCGAGCAGGCCGCCGGCCACCGCGCCCGCGATCATGGCAGGGGTACGCGCGCCGAGCAGTTCGTTGACGATGGCACCGCCGAACCCGAACGCACCCGCGAAGCCGGCGACCGTCTCGACCGAGATCGGCCCGTCCACGTCGACGTGCCCGAAGTGGAGCAGCTCGGTGCCGAGCAGGGCGAGCGCCAGTACCGCCACACCGGCACCGCCGATGATGAGAAAGATGAGCGTCCCCGTGGCCACGACCTGCACGGTATCGACGTGACGCAACGCAGGGCGGGAGTCGGCAACGGTCGCGGGATCGGGGACAATGGGTGGATGCGCTGGACCGTGCTCGACTCGCCGATCGGCGAGTTCTCCGTGGCCAGCGACGGCGTGAGCGTCTGTGGCGCGCACTTCGGCCGGGTCGACGGGGCCGCCGACGAGCCGGACGACACGCCGTCCCGGCAGGTCGTCGCCGAACTGCGGGCGTACTTCGCCGGTGAGCTGACCGGGTTCACCGTGCCGGTGGCGATCCCCCGCGGCTCGGATTTCGAGCGGGCCGTGTGGCGGGAGATGACCCTCATCCCGTACGGCGAGACGCTGACCTATGGCGAGGTCGCGCGTCGGGTCGGCGATCCGGGCGCCGCCCGGGCCGTGGGTGTCGCCTGCAACCGCAACCCGATCCCGGTCATCGTGCCGTGCCACCGCATCGTCGGGGCCGGTGGGCGGCTCGTCGGGTTCGGGGGCGGCCTGCCGCGCAAGGTGCACCTGCTGGAGCTGGAGGCCCGGGTGGCCCTCCAGCAGGCGTGGTCCTGACCGGTCCGCCCCCCTCGGGAAGGTCTCTCGTTTATCGACCGATCGGTCGATGTGGACACCCCGCGACAACCGTCATGATCGGGCGTCATTTAACCGACTCTGCGGGGGACCGATGACCGAGCACGAGGACAAGACCGTGAACCGCCGCCGGCTGCTGCGCCGCGCCGGCACCGTGGCGGCGGGCGTCGCCGGCACCACCGTGGTGGGCGCCGCTGTCGCCGCGCCGGCCCAGGCCGCGCCCGGCGACCCGGTGGTCCAGGGCGGCACCAACGCCGCCGGCGCCACCATCACCACGCTGACCAGCACCGCGGCCGGGCCGACGCTGCAGCTGGCGAACACGAGCACCGCCACCTCGGATGGCGCGGTGCTGGCCCGACCGGCGCTGCGGCTCACGCCCAGCGGGGACTACCTGCACCCGGACTCGCCCGGTGGCTCGATCGGCATGGACAGCGCCAGCAACCTTCAGGTGGTCGCCGAGTACGGCGGCGGCAAGTACCTGGAGTACGTGCACACGACCGGCAACTCGAACCAGATCGTGTCGATCGTGCCGCAGCGGGTCGTGGACACCCGTTCGGCCGGGTCACGCGCTCGGATCCTCAACGCCTCGTCGACCACCCTGGACAGCTCGGGGCGCCTGCGCGACGGGCAGACCATCCACCTCGACCTGAGCGACTTCGTCTTCTTCAGCGACGCCCTCTTCGGCAACCTCACCGTGACGACCGCGGTCGCCTCGGGCTTCGTGCAGATCTTCCCGTACGGCAGCCCGCGTCCGGCGAACTTCTCAACGATCAACTACCTGCCCAACCAGGTGATCTCGAACTCGTTCATGTCGGGTGTCGGCTACGACGAGGACTTCAGCGACGTCATCTCCGTCTACGCCGCCCGGACCACCCACATCATCATCGACGTGGTGGCGTTCGTGATCGGCGTCGGACAGGTCTACCCGGACATCCTGCCGTTCTCCGCCGGCGCGTCGGCGCGTAGCGCCGAGTCGGCCGAGGACCGCCGGGCGAAGCGGGCCGCGGCGGCCAAGCAGGGGACGCCGAGCTGGAAGTGATGCGGTCGCCGTACCCACGGCGGCACTGAACGCGGCGAGGGCCGGGTCCTTTCGGACCCGGCCCTCGGTCGTGCGTGGTGTTCAGCGCGTCAGCGCTCGACCTCGCCGGCGATGAACTCCTCCACGGCCTGGTGGGCGTCGTGGTCGGCGTACTGCACCGGCGGGGACTTCATGAAGTACGACGAGGCCGACAGGATCGGGCCGCCGATCTTCCGGTCCAGCGCGATCTTCGCGGCCCGGACCGCGTCGATGATGACGCCGGCCGAGTTCGGCGAGTCCCACACCTCGAGCTTGAGCTCGGCGTTGAGCGGGGTGTCACCGAACGAGCGGCCCTCCAGGCGGATGTACGCCCACTTGCGGTCGTCCAGCCACGGCACGTGGTCCGACGGGCCGATGTGCACGTCGCTCTTGCTCATCTCGTGCGGGATCTGCGAGGTGACCGACTGGGTCTTCGAGATCTTCTTCGAGACCAGCCGCTTGCGCTCCAGCATGTTCATGAAGTCCATGTTGCCGCCGAAGTTGAGCTGGTACGTGCGCAGCAGCTCGACACCGCGGTCCTCGAAGAGCTTCGCCAGGGCGCGGTGCACGATGGTGGCGCCGACCTGGCTCTTGATGTCGTCACCGACGATCGGCAGGCCGGCGTCGGTGAACTTCTGGGCCCACTCGGGGTCGGAGGCGATGAAGACCGGCAGGGCGTTGACGAACGCGCAGCCGGCGTCGATCGCGGCCTGGGCGTAGAACTTGGCGGCCTGCTCGGAACCGACCGGGAGGTAGCAGACGACGACGTCGACCTGCGCGTCACGCAGCGCCTGCGCCACGTCGACGGGAGTGGCGTCGGACTCCTCGACGATCTCGCGGTAGTACTGGCCCAGACCGTCGAAGGTCGGACCGCGCTGCACGGACACGCCGGTCGGCGGCACGTCGCAGAGCTTGATGGTGTTGTTCTCGCTGGCGACGATCGCCTCCGCGAGGTCCATGCCCACCTTCTTGGCGTCCACGTCGAATGCCGCGACGAACTCCACGGCGTTGACGTGGTAGTCGCCGAAGGCGACGTGCATGAGACCCGGGACGCGGTCGTTCGGGTCGGCATTCCGGTAGTACTCGACGCCCTGAACCAGGGACGAGGCGCAGTTACCCACACCGACGATGGCGACGCGGACGGAGCCCATAGCGTCTGCCTCCTTCTTTTCTGTCACGGCCGCTCTTTCCTGGTCTCTCCAGGCGGAGGCGGGCTGTTGTCTTCTCGTCGGCCACCGGCCGACCCCAGGTGCGGGGCCGTCGGGGCTCGGCCGGAGCGCTCGTTGGCGATGAGCTCCTCCAGCCAGCGGACCTCACGCTCACAGGCGTCAAGGCCGTGGCGCTGCAGTTCCAAGGTGTAAGCGTCGAGGCGCTCGGCCGCCCGGCCCAGCACGTCACGAAGTCCTTCGCGACGCTCCTCGATCTTGCGGCGGCGACCCTCCAGGATGCGGAGTCGGGTCGCCTGGTCGGTCCGGGCGAAGAACGCGAAGTGCACCCCGAAGCCCGTGTCGTCGTACGTCTCGGGCCCGGCCTGTGCGATCAGCTGGGCGAAGCGTTCCTTGCCCTCCGCGGTGATTTTGTAGACCACCCGACCTCGTCGGCTGGTCAGCGCGGGAACCTCCTCGGCGGTGGCGGGTGTCTCGGCGGCTTCGGTGATCCATCCCGCCGCCTGCAACCTGCGCAGGGTTGGGTAGAGCGAGCCGTAGCTGATCGCCGCCCGGATCGCACCGAGTTTGGCGGTCAGCTCCTTGCGCAGCTCATAGCCGTGCATCGGAGACTCCTGCAGGAGGCCGAGGATGGCGAATTCGAGCACTGGCCACCCTCTCTATCACCCTCCGGCGCGGATTGGTAACCGCCGCGATGTATCGGACCGATACATCGCACGTTAGCGGGTCGCGAAGGCCAGGGCAAACCCCCGTTCCGAGACGCTTCCGTCACGGATCGTGACCATGGTCGCCTGGTCGGGCCGGACCGCGTACCCTTCTCCGCATGCGTACGCAGCGCCAGGTCGTCGACTACTCGCTTCAGAAGCGAGCGGTGCTGCGTGAGCTCCTGGCCGGCCGGGTCGGCACGTACGACGTGTGTGACGCGTCGCCGTACCTGAAGAACGCGGCTCGGTTCCACGGCGAGCCGACCGACCGGCGCTGCCCCATCTGCCGCAGCGAGAATCTGACGCTCGTCCACTACATTTACGGTGACGAACTCAAGCAGTCCGCCGGCCAGGCTCGGACACTGTCCGAGCTGCCCGTGCTGGCGATGACGCTGCGTGAGTTTCAGGTCTTCGTGGTGGAGGTGTGCCTCGGCTGTGACTGGAACCATCTCGTCGAGCAGTACCTGCTCGGCCGGGACGGTCTCACTGCCGACGGCGACAGCGCCGGCGAGCAGGACGCGGCGGGCGCCGAGGGCACGGGTCGGCGGAGGCGAGAGGCGCAACGGTGATCTCAGCTGGATCGACCGGCCCCGGGGCCGCAGACATGAACCGGGACGGCCGACCGCCCGTTGTTCTGATTGGCCCGATTGATCCAGCAATGACCCCGGAGGATTGGCACCCCCGTGCCGTCGTCCCGGGTGAAGCAACTCACGGCAACCCGGTGGCGGCGCAGTCGCGCCCCACCGCGACCGGCAGGGTGTGAGGAATGAACTCGTACGGCGATCCCAGTTCTGCGCGCGGACGGGCCCAGTACCCGGGCCTCGACGGTGACCCCGGACCGGGCGCGAACGACGCGCACCGCCAGACCGGCGGTGACTCCGGCGGGAGCGGCTGGTCGGCCCAGGAGGGCGCGGCGCCCCCGGGCCGTGCCTCGGTGACACCACGGCCCGCCGGCGGTCGCGCGTCGGTGGGTGGTTCCGCCGCGGTGCCGCCGCGCGGTGGTGCGGCCGGGTCCGCCTCGGTGGGGTCGGCCACGCCGGGCCGCAGCGGCCGTGCCTCGGTGCCGGTGTCCCCGGCGCCCGGTGCGGCCGCCGGTCGTGCCGGAGCGGGCCGGGCCTCGGTGCCGGTGTCCCCGGCGCCCGGCGCGCCGGCGGGTCGGGCCACGGTCGGCGCCGCCGCGGTGGGCGCCGCCTCGGCCGGTCGGGCCAGTGTCGGCTCGGCGTCGGTCGGTGGTCGGGCCGCCGTCGCCAGGGCGAGTGTCTCCCCGGTCTCCGGCGGCCCAGGTGGCCCCGGCGGACCGAACGGTCCGGGGCGCGGTGGTCGTGGCGGTCGTGGCCCGGGTGATCCGGCCGGGGCGGCCCGCGCCAAGAAGCGCAAGCGGATGAACCTGCTGATCGCCGGTTTCGCCGTCTTCATCATGCTCGCCGGCATCGGTGTGGTCGGGTTCACCTACTACTCGACCAACGTGGTCATGCCCGACGAGATGCCGCTGCCGCTGTCCACCACCGTGTACGCCAAGGACGGCAAGACCCAGCTCGCCAAGCTGGGCAGCGAGAACCGCACCTTCGTCACCATCGACCAGATCCCGCAGCACGTGCAGGACGCGGTCGCCGCCGCCGAGGACCGGAACTTCTACCGGCACTCGGGTGTCGACTACAAGGGCATCGTCCGGGCCGCCTGGAACAACGTCTCCAACGGCGACAAGCAGGGCGCCTCGACGATCACCCAGCAGTACGCCCGCAACGCGTTCGAGAACCTCAAGGACGACACGTACGGTCGGAAGGTCAAGGAGGCGATCCTCGCCTCCAAGCTGAACGACAGGTACAGCAAGCCAGAGATCATGCAGCATTACCTGAACGTCATCTACTTCGGACGCGGCGCGTACGGCATCGAGGCGGCGGCGCAGACCTATTTCGGCAAGTCCGCGATCAAGCTCAGCCCCGCCGAGGGCGCGGTCCTGGCCGCGTTGATCAAGCAGCCGCAGGCGACCAACACCCACAAGGGCTATGACCCGGCGGTCAACCCGACCGACGCCAAGACCCGCTGGGACTACGTGATCGGTGGCATGAAGCAGGAGGGCTGGCTGGACTCCCCCAACCACCCGCCGGCGCCCACCGAGTACCCCAAGGTCCTGCCGCAGAAGAAGGGCGGCAACGGGTTCGGCGTCGACAGCCCGCGCGGCAACGTCATCAACTACGTCCGCAGGGAGATGGACCAGATGGGTCTCTGCTCCAACAGCGGCGCGGACGGCAAGACGAGCTGCTTCGACGCCCTGCGGGACGGCGGCTACCGGATCACCACCACCATCGATCCGAAGCTCCAGACGGCTGCCGAGAACCTCGCAATGCAGTCGAAGAAGGGCTCCGAGCTCAACGAGCAGCCGAAGAACCTGATGGCGGCCATGGTCTCGATCGACCCGAAGAAGGGCCGCGTGCTCGCCTACTACGGCGGTGACAGCGGCACGGACTTCGACTACGCCGGCAAGAACCTCGACCAGTACGGCGACCTGGCCGGTGGCCACCAGCCGGGCTCGTCGATGAAGGTGTACACCCTGGCCGCCGCGATCGAGGCGGGCATCTCGGTGAAGTCGCACTGGGACCCCACGCCGTACAAGCCCGAGGGCTCCGCGGTGGCGATCGGCAACGCCGGCCGTACCAACCTCAAGTGCGGCAAGTACTGCACGCTCGAAGAGTCGACGATCCAGTCGTACAACGTGCCCTTCTACTGGGTCACCAAGGAGATCGGCGCCGGGAAGGTGGTCGACATGGCCCGCAAGGCCGGCGTGACCACCATGTGGGGTGTCGACCCGCCGAAGGCCTTCGACCTGTCGAAGAAGGAGCCGAACCCCTTCGACAACTACACCGGTTTCGGCAAGTACCCGATCACCGTGTTCGACCACGCCAACGCCATGGCCACCTTCGCCAATGACGGCAAGTACATCAAGGCGCACTTCGTCATCAAGGTGGAGCAGCAGGACAAGGACACCGGCAAGTGGAAGGTCGTCGGCAGCGAGCGCATCAAGCCGGAGCAGCGGATCGACAAGAGGATCACCGATGAGGTCACCGGTGTCCTGAAGCAGATCCCGAAGCCCAACGGCCTGACGCTCGAGGACGGCCGCCAGGCCGCTGCCAAGACCGGCACCTGGGAGTACGACAGCAAGGACAACGCCCACGCGTGGACGGTCGGCTACACGCCGCAGAACGCCACCGTCGTCTGGGTGGGCAGTCGGGATCCGAAGAAGCCCCAGATCCGCCTCGCCAACGGTAAGCACATCAGTGGCGGAACGCTGCCCGGCCTGATCTGGGAGAAGTACTTGAACGCCGCCCTCAAGGGGCAGGATGAGATCTCCCTGCCCAGCGTCACCGGCGAGGGCGACACCACAAGGGGCAACGGCAAGGAGCCGGCAGCGCCGCCGCCGACCATTCCGGGCCTGCCCGGCGGGCAGCCCTGTAACCCGCTGACCGACCCGTTCTGCCCGAACCCCGGTGGCGGCGGTCCGGGTGGTCCCGGCGGTCCGGGTGGTCCCGGCGGTCCCGGCGGTCCCGGTGGCGGTGGAAATGGCGGCGCCGGTGGCGGGCTGCTGCCCGGCCTGACACCGACAACCCGGGACTGACCCGCACTCGTGGAACCGACGCCGCAGCCGGCCGGACGACCTGTCCGACCGGCTGCGGCGTTTCCGTACCCGGATCTCCGCGCCGCGCCGGGACGCGCACCCCCGCCGTACGGCAGGATGCCTTGTCATGAGCACCCAGTCGACGCCCGGCATCGACGACGCCGGAACCACCGACCACCCGTCCCGCTCCGACGGGTTCGTTCGCGGCATCTCCGGCGCGATCGGCGGGCCGCTGGGCGACCACGCGACGGCACTGAACCGACCGGCCGGCGGGGAACACCGGTTCTGGACGGCCGTCCGGATCGTGCTGGCGCTGGCCTGCCTCACGCTCGCCCTGCACTGGGTGCAGAAGTCTCCCTGCCAGGACGGTGCCTGGCAGAACAACGTCCAGTACACCCGGTTCTGCTACACCGACGTCCTCGCCCTCTACTACGCCGAAGGGCTCAACGAGGGCAAGGTGCCCTACCGCGACCACCCGGTGGAGTACCCGGTGCTCACCGGCTATTTCATGGGGGCACTGGGCCTGCCCGTGCACGCCGTGGGCGACGGCGACCCGAGCATCAACCAGGGCCAGTGGTTCTACAACCTCAACGCGCTGGTGCTGGGCGCGCTCGCGGTGGCCACCGTGGCGGTGATCCTCGCCCTGCGCCGCCGACGACCCTGGGACGCCGCGCTGTTCGCGCTCGCCCCGGCCCTGCTGCTCACCGCCACCGTCAACTGGGACCTGCTCGCCATCGGGTTGGCCGCCTTCGGCCTGCTGGCCTGGGCACGGCGACGACCAGCGGTGGCCGGCGTACTGCTGGGTCTCGCGGGAACGGCGAAACTCTGGCCGCTGTTCCTGCTCGGCCCGATCCTCATCCTGGCGCTGCGCGCCGACCGGATCCGCGCGGCACTCGTCGCCATCGGCACGGCGATCACGGCGGTGGTGCTGGTGAACCTGCCGGCGGCCCGGTGGTACCCGGAGAACTGGGACCGGTTCTTCGAGCTGAACACCACCCGGCCCATCGACTGGGGGACGCTCTGGTACATCGGGCGCTACCTGGACGGCAAGGTCGGCGGCGACCCCACCCGGCTCGGCCCGTTCGAGTGGCTGAACGTCAACATTCCCACCCTCAACACCATCTCGTACGCCCTCTTCGGGCTGGCCTGCCTCGGCATTGCCGTGCTGGCGTTGCGGGCGCCGCGCCGGCCGCGGCTGGCGCAGCTCGCGTTCCTCGTGGTCGCCGCGTTCCTCATCTTCAGCAAGGTCTGGTCCCAGCAGTTCGTGCTCTGGCTGCTGCCGCTGGTGGTGCTGGCCCGGCCGAAGTGGGGGGCCTTCCTGGCCTGGCAGATCGCCGAGGTCTGCTACTTCGTCGCCTTCTATGGCGAACTGCTCGGCGCGGCCACCAGCCGTCCGGTCTTCCCGGAGGGCGTGTTCGTGCTGGCGTCGACGTTGCGACTGGCCACCGTGGTGGTGCTGTGTGTGCTGGTCGTCAAGGAGATCCTGCACCCCGAGCGGGACGCGGTACGGACCAACTACCCGGACGACCCGGACGGCGGGGTCCTCGACGGCGCACCGGATGCCCCCTGGCTGGACCGCTGGCGCCGCCGAGCAGACAACCCCGAACCGGAGCCCGCGATCAGCACCAGCTGACACCAAGCCACGGACGCAGCCTGACCAAAAGCCTCAGAGCCGATACACCACAGCGTCGCCCACATCCTGCCGCGTGATTCCGAGCGACTCGACCGGCGCGTCGATGGTGATCTCCCATGGCGTGCCGGGCACCTGACCGCGCAGCAGCACCACCGCGCGGACGCCGAGCGTACGCAGGTAGTCGACGCTGGTCTGGTCGGGGAACGACTGGCTCACCCGGCGGACGTCGTCGAGCTGTCGCGGCGTGAAGCCGCTGCCACCGTTCACCACGTCCGGGAATCCGCTGGTCGACCAGAGCATCACGTGCTGGTCCAGGCTCTGGTTGCTGGGCAGCACCAGCAGCGGCCCCGCCACCGTGCGCATAGCCGCCGGCTGGGTCGGCACCACCGGATGCGGGGTGGTGTTCAGACCCTCGACGGTCACCAGCAGCAGCGGCAGCAGGGTGGCCAGCCGCAGCCACGGCCCCGGCCAGGACGGGATCCGCTGGGCGGCCAGGTCACGCACCCGTTCGGTGAGCGCGGTGACCGCGCCCGCGGCGAGCAGGGCCAGCAGCAGCGTGGCCCACAACATCAACCGGCCCGGGGTACGCAGCGCGTTCCAGCCCGGTGCGTGCTCGAAGAGCGGCAGGTACGTGAAGGTGCCGTCGAAGAAGCGGGTGCCCATCGCGAGGACCATGGTCACCAGCACCCCGGCGAGCAGCAGCAGCCGGTGCCGCAGCCGCCACACCGAAAAGAACAGCCCGCCGGCGGCCAGCGCGTAGAGCACGAAGCCCGGCAGCAGCGTCATCTCCGGGTGCCACGGCAGCGCCGCGCGGGCACCCTCGTGCAGTCCGCCCCAGATCCGGGACTCGGCGGGCGCGGTCACGAAACCGGACGCCGGCGGCGAGAAGATGCTGATGTCACCGATGGTGCGCTCGGCGTACGGGTGCAGCTCGGTCACCCTGAAGTACGGGTACGCCAGGAGCAGACCCACCGCGGCGAAGAAGATCCCGCCGAGCACGTCGGCCACGAGCAGCCGGCGGCCGAACGGCAGGGCCTCACCGGTCCGGAGCCGGCGAACGAGGAACAGGACCGCGGCGACGGGCACCGCACCGGCGAGGAAGTACGCGAACGGCAGACCGATGCCGAAGCCGAGGCTGAGCTGCCAGGCCGCGACCAGCCAACCGGCGTACACCCAGCCGTCGTGCCGGCGTTCGGGCCGGTAACCGTGCCGCAGCGACCAGCCGTGCCCACGCGCGAGCATGGCCAGCGCCAACGGGATGCCGCCGTTCGACAGCACGTGCAGGTGCCCGGCCTGGGCCAGCAGCCACGGCGCGTAGGCGTATCCGACACCGGCGACCGCGGCACCGATCCGACCCGAGCCGAGCTGCCGGGCCAGCGCGTACGCCCCGAGCGTCGCGAGCGCGTGCGCCAGCACGAACATGATGTTGTAGCGCAGGACCGCGTCCTCGGGGCCACTGCCGAGCATCCCGGCCGGCGCGTAGCCGAGCAGCGTGTCGGAGAACGCGAAGCTCCACAGCTCGGGAAAGAACGTGTTGGACTGCCACAGGCGCGCCGGGTCGGCCAGCAGGATGTGCCCGGACCAGGCCATCTGCCACGCCTGCAGGCTCGGATCCCAGTAGTCCTGCGGAAGGGTGTAGCGCGGGTAGCGCAGCGTCGGCCACGTCATCAGCACGGCCAGGGCCAGCGCAGCGAGGCTCGCCAGCGTCCACTCGTGGATCAGGGACCGGCCCACTGCCCGGCCCGCGCGGGCGAGTCGGGAGGGCACGGGGTCGGGTGCGGACGCGAAGGCCACCCAGCGGTCGGAACCCTCCGCCGTCTTCCCGTCGGTGCCCGTCTTCCCGTCGGCGTCGTCGCCGGGCGTCGCGGTGGCGGTCGGGTCGCCGCCCTTGGCGGCGTCCGCCTTCGGGGCACCGCCTTCGGCGGACAGGCCAGCAGCGCCCTTGCCCTTCGCGGCCCTCCGCCTGCCGAACCAGCCCTTGGCCGCCTTGTCCTTGGTCAGGTGGGCGGCAGGCGTCGCGGCCTCGGCCTTGTCGTTCATGGCCGTGTCGTCCTTGGCTGTGTCTACCGTGGTTGCGGCGCCGTTCGCCGTGTCGACCTTGGTTGCGGCGCTGTTCGCCGCGTCGGCCTTGGCCGCGTCGCCCTCGGTTGCCGCGCCCTTGGTTGCCGCGCCCTTGGCCGTGTCGTCCTTGGTTGCGGTAGCCGTGGGGCCGACGTCCGTGGCTGCGGCGTCCTCAGGGATGTCCGATTCGCCGACGGGGGTGGGCCGGGCGTTCCCGGTCCCGGGCTGTCCGGTCGTCATGCCGCCGTGCTCCCCGCGCCGAGCTGCTGACGCAGGAAGTCGATGTCGGCGGCCTGACCGGTGACACCGCCCGGGGTCTCGACGACCACCGGCGCGCCGGCCGCCCGGATCACCGCGACCACCAGCTCCGGGTCGATCGTCCCGCCGCCCAGGTTGTCGTGGCGATCCTGGCCGGAGTTGAACGCACCCTTGGAGTTGTTGGCGTGCACCAGGTCGATCCGTCCGGTGATCGCCTTGACCCGGTCGACCAGACCGAGCAGTTCCTCGCCGCCCGCGAACGCGTGGCAGGTATCCAGGCAGAAGCCCACCTCGTGGTCACCGATGGCGTCCCAGAGTCGGGCGAGCGCATCCAGCCGTCGGGCGCACGCGTTGTCACCGCCGGCCGTGTTCTCGATCAGGACGGGGACGCCGAAGCCGCCGGAGTCGGCGGCGTACGCGAAGGTCTTGCGCCAGTTGTCGAAGCCGACGGCCAGGTCGTCCCCGGCGTTGACGTGCCCACCGTGGACGATCAGACCCTTGGCGCCGATCTCGGCGGCCGCGGTGGCGTGCCCGAGCAGCAGCTTGCGGCTGGGGATCCGGATGCGGTTGTTCAGGGTCGCCACGTTGATCACGTACGGCGCGTGCACGTACAGATCCACTTCGGCCGTGCGCAGCCGCTCGGCGTCCTCCCGCGGCTTGGGGGCCTTCCACCCCTGTGGGTCGGAGAGGAAGAACTGCACGGTGTCGGCGGACCGGGCGACTGCCTCCGCCAGCGGGTCGGTCGAATCGACGTGGGCTCCGATACGCATGCGAGCGAGCCTACGTCGCGAGCCCGACAGGCGGGGCGACGGTCGGGGTGGTGTCGGGGAGGGGTCGCGTCACCGGACGGACCGACGATCGTTGATGGGTTGGAGCCGGCGGTCGACGCCCGGTACCGCCGACGGCGCGAGCGCCGCGTACGGCAGCCGGTGACCGACGGACCGACCGCGAGGTCACCCCCGCAGCGCGGCCCGGCGAGGCGGGGGCGGCCCACGTGGCAGACCCGACTCTCACCGATGAACAATCTCGGAAATTTGTGCTTTTTCCTCCGAGAAGGTACGAGAGCCGTTGTATCGTCAGGTAACAACACGATAAAGCTCCGCGGGGCGTCTTCGGTCCAACCTCATCGGTGTGGTCGTTCCTCCCCAGGTCCCACCCAAGGAATGCGGACGGGACGCCCCGCGGCCTCGTTGACGGGGGCTCATCACCGACCAATGGCGGTCGGACGGTGGGCCCCCGTCGGCATGCCCGGCCCACGACCCGACCACCCCGGGCATGATCGTCCGGACCGGGTATCCTGGTCAGGTTGTCCGCGTCCGGCCGGGTTCCCCCGGCACGTGCGGGCAGCGACGCACGACCTCCTGCCACGGAAGGACCGTGGCCGCCTAGCCCACAGGAGGTGAGCACGTCTTGCGTCATTACGAGATTATGGTGATCCTCGACCCCAGCCTCGAGGAACGCACCGTCGCCCCGTCGCTCGACACGTACCTGAACGTGATCCGGACCGCGGGTGGCTCCGTTGAGAAGACGGACGTGTGGGGCCGCCGGCGCCTCGCGTACGAGATCAACAAAAAGGCCGAGGGCATCTACGCCGTCGTCGACCTGCAGGCCACCCCTGCTGCCGTGGCCGAGCTGGACCGTCAGCTCCGCCTCAACGAGTCCGTGCTGCGCACCAAGGTCATCCGGCCGGAGATGCGCTAAGCATTCAACCCCGGTTCGCCCGGATCAGCCTCCGCGGCTCTGTCGTACTGCTCTGCGAGCCTGTACGTCGAGACGCTGAGTGCGCGAGGAGATGGTCATGGCAGGAGACACCACCATCACGGTCATCGGCAACCTGACCGATGACCCCGAGTTGCGGTTCACCCCGTCCGGTGCGGCGGTCGCCAAGTTCCGGGTCGCTTCGACGCCCCGGTTCATGGACAAGACCACCAACGAGTGGAAGGACGGCGAGCCGCTCTTCCTGGCCTGCACCGTGTGGCGCCAGGCGGCGGAGCACGTCGCCGAGTCGCTCCAGCGGGGCGCCCGCGTGATCGTCTCGGGTCGACTGCGTCAGCGGTCGTACGAGACCCGCGAGGGTGAGAAGCGCACCGTCATCGAGCTTGAGGTCGACGAGATCGGCCCGTCGCTGCGCTACGCCACGGCGAAGGTGCAGAAGATGTCCCGCTCCGGTGGCGGTGGCGGCGGCTTCGGTGGCGGTGGCGGTGGCAACCAGGGTGGCGGCGGAGGCAACTTCGACGACCCCTGGGCCTCGGCTGCACCCTCTCCCGCGCGTGCCGGTTCGGGCGCCAACTTCGATGAGGAGCCTCCGTTCTAATGGCGCCGAGCGCCCGCGATCGCAAACCAGGAGCACGTGCAATGGCCAAGGCTGCGGCACTTCGTAAGCCGAAGAAGAAGGTGAACCCGCTCGACAAGGACGGGATCACCTATATCGATTACAAGGACACCGCGCTGCTGCGCAAGTTCATCTCCGACCGCGGCAAGATCCGCGCTCGACGGGTGACCGGCGTGACCTCGCAGCAGCAGCGGCAGATCGCCCGTGCGGTCAAGAACGCCCGCGAGATGGCGCTCCTGCCGTACACGGCCACCACCCGCTGAGAGGAGGCACCGATATGAAGATCATCCTGACTCAGGAAGTTTCCGGCCTCGGTGCCCCGGGCGACATCGTCGAGGTCAAGGACGGCTACGGCCGTAACTACCTGCTGCCGCAGGGCTTCGCGATCGCCTGGACCAAGGGCGCGGAAAAGCAGGTCACGGTCATCAAGCGGGCCCGTTCGGCCCGTGAGATCCGCGACCTCGACCACGCCAACGAGGTCAAGGGTCAGCTCGAGGGCCTCAAGGTCAGCCTGAAGGCCCGCGCCGGCGACGGCGGCCGGCTCTTCGGCTCGGTCACCCCGGCCGAGATCGTCGACGCCGTCAAGGGCGCCGGCGGTCCGGTCCTGGACCGCCGCCGGCTGGAGGTGCCCGGTCACATCAAGTCGACCGGCAGCTACCCGGTGAAGATCAAGCTGCACCCCGAGGTGACCGCCTCGTTCAACCTGAACGTCGTTCAGGGCTGACGTCGGCAACAGCACCACCACGAGGGCCCGTACCGAGCGATCGGTGCGGGCCCTCGCGCGTTTCATGCGCCGGCCCGCGCCCGGTCAACCGATCGGCTGCCCGGTCACCGCGCTGATCAGCACGGTGGAGAGGCCACCACCCACGACCGCGGCGGCAAGAGCGATGGTCGCCGAACGCCACGTCGTGCCGACCCGACGCAGCAGCGCCGCCACCACCAGACTGCTCACCAGCGCCAGCCCGAAGCGCGGCGAGCCCGCGAGCAGCGACTCCAATGCCCGCGACCGAGGCGAATCACACCCGCCCCCACTGATGTCGGTGACACAGCCGGCCGGTGCCTGACCGTCCAGAGTCAACAGCCAGACGAAGATCAGGACGGCCGGCACCAGGTAACAGGCGGCGGTGTACAGCAACGGCCGGAACGATCCACCCGGATCCGGGTCGAGAAGGTCGTCCTCCAGGCGCCGAGCCCAACCACCCGTGGCCACCGACTCCACGCGTCGGCGCACCGACGCCGTTCCGACCGGAGACGGGACCGTCCGACGTCGGGTGCCCCCGTCCCGCTGCACGGGCGCGGTGCGAGGACGCGGAGCGGTGTAGCCCACCACCGGCGACCGTGGCGCCGACGTCGGTGGATCCATCCAGCGCGGATCGTCCCCGGCCAGCCGCGTACCGGACC
Source organism: Micromonospora sp. WMMD710 (assembly GCF_029626045.1). Lineage (NCBI taxonomy): Bacteria > Bacillati > Actinomycetota > Actinomycetes > Micromonosporales > Micromonosporaceae > Micromonospora > Micromonospora sp. WMMD710. The sequence goes on from NZ_JARUBD010000001.1 coordinate 5,461,512, forward strand.
AGAAGCCGTCGTCCCGACTGGGCCAACCCTCCGCCGCCACCTGCCGGTCGGCGCGCGGCGGGACCGTCCGATCCCACTGGTCGTCCGCGACCGCGGACCGCTCCCACTGCCCGGTGCGGTCGGACCGCTCCCAACCCCCGACACCCTCCACCTGTGCCCACTGCCCGCTCAGCTCCGTGCTGTCCGCGTCCGCGATCGACGGCCACGCGTGCACGCCCGACGCGTCCCACGGGTCAACCGCCGGCGCGTACGACGGCTCGGGCTCCGCCGCCCGCTCCGACCCGCGCTCCCACGGATCGACCGGGCGGGCCCAGGACTCTTCCGCCGCACGACGGCTGCGTCGAGTGCGCCGGCTCGCATCCCGACGAGGCGTCTCATCGGCGGGTGTCGCCTCCAGATCACCACCGGACCAGATCACCTGAGGACGACCAGCGGGCGCACGACGGGGGCGACTGTCCGAGACCGCTCCCGAGACCGGTTCCTCCTCCGCCGCGTCGGCGCGCCGGCGGCCGGCGTACCCCTGCTCCTGCGGACGGTCGAGCGTCCACTCCCGGGTGTGGTCCGATTCCGGCGCGGCACCGATCGCCGGTCGCTCCCGCCAACTGGTCTCGCTGACCTGCCGCCGCGTGCCCGTCGTCTCGGCGCGCCGCCAGCCAGCTCCGGAACTCGGGCGCTCCGGTGCGGCCGCATCCTCGTCGTCATCGGGTGCCGCGTGCCGGCCACCGCCGTCGGCGTGCCGAACCCCCGACTCGAGCGCCCACCTGGGCAGATAGGCGTCGACCGGCTCGTCCTGCCCGCGATCCAACGCGCGCCGCCGACTGGAGGTGCGGTAGCGACCGTCCTCGTCGTACGGGTCGACCGGAAGGGACGGCGTGCGCTCACCCCACGAGGCGGTCGGCTGGCCCTCGCGCGGGCTGCCCTCCCCGCGTCCCCAGTCCCGGTAACTCACGGCCGGATTGTGACCCTTCTGAACCGAAAGCGTAATCCGCTGTCCAGGTGTAGCCGTTCGCTGGAGATAGTACGGGACGATCGGGCCTCCGGCCCGACCGAAATATTCTCCTCCACAGGCTGGGGACCACGAAGCCGCAGGTCAGCGGCGTGCGGCCGAGAATTCCCCAGCGGTTATCCACACCCTGTGCACACGCTGCGCACATGCTCGTCCACCGGCGTCCACAGGTTGTCCCGAGGCTCGTCCACCGGCCTTGTTGAGTGGCTGACCTCGTGGTCCGTATGGTTGGCCCTCGACCGCCGGTGCGATGACCCCCGATCGACCGGCCTGGTCGGAAGAGAAGTGTCGTACCCCGGCGGTAGAGCTGGGTCCGGATCCGACGCAGTGGAGGGGGGCCCGGTGTCGGTCACCGATGACATGCGGGCGGAGTCACGGTCCAGCGGCGGCCAGCCGCCCGCGCAGCGGGACGGCCAGTTCGACAAGACCCCGCCCCAGGATGTCGCCGCCGAGCAGTGCGTCCTCGGCGGCATGCTGCTCTCCAAGGACGCCATCGCCGACGTCGTCGAGATCCTCAAGACCAACGACTTCTACCGGCCGGTGCACGCCACCATCTTCGACACCATCCTGGACATCTACGGCCGGGGTGAGCCGGCCGACCCGATCACCGTGGCCGCAGCCCTGACCGACTCGGGCGATCTGGCCCGCATCGGCGGCGCCCCCTACCTGCACACCCTCATCGCCAGCGTGCCCACGGCGGCCAACGCCGCCTACTACGCGCGGATCGTCAGCGAGCGGGCGGTGCTGCGTCGATTGGTCGAGGCCGGCACCAAGATCGTGCAGCTGGGCTACGGCACCGCCAATGGTGGCAGCCGCGATGTCGACGATATCGTGGACCTCGCCCAGCAGGCCGTCTACGACGTCACCGAACGGCGGGTCAGCGAGGACTTCGCGGTCCTGGCCGACATGTTGCAGCCGACGCTGGACGAGATCGAGGCGGTGGGCGCGCAGGGCGGCGTCATGACCGGCGTCCCGACCGGCTTCAGCGACCTGGACCGGCTGCTCAACGGCCTGCACGCAGGGCAGTTGATCATTGTGGCCGGCAGGCCCGGTTTGGGAAAATCGACGGCCAGCATGGACTTCGCCCGAAATGCTGCGATTCGCGCCAACCAGGCGGCGGCCATCTTCTCGCTCGAAATGAGCAAGGTCGAGATCGTCATGCGACTGCTCTCGGCCGAGGCACGCGTGCCGCTGCACGTGCTGCGCAGCGGGCAGCTCTCCGACGACGACTGGACCAAGCTGGCCCGGTGCATGGGCGAGATCAGCGAGGCGCCGCTCTTCGTCGACGACACCCCGAGCATGAACCTGATGGAGATCCGGGCCAAGGCCCGCCGGCTCAAGCAGCGGCACGACCTCAAGATGATCGTCGTCGACTATCTCCAGCTGATGACCTCACCGAAGCGCACCGAGAGCCGGCAGCAGGAGGTCGCGGACCTGTCCCGTGGCCTGAAGCTGCTGGCCAAGGAGGTGGAGTGCCCGGTGATCGCGGTCAGTCAGCTGAACCGTGGCCCCGAGCAGCGCACCGACAAACGCCCCCAGCTGTCCGACCTGCGCGAGTCTGGCTGCCTCACGGCGGAGACCCGGCTGATTCGAGCGGACGACAATAGTGAAATCACCCTCGGTGAGCTGCTGACCAACAAGGCGAAGGACATCCCGGTCTGGGCCTTGGATGAGGGTCTCCGCTACACCCCCCGCACTATGACCCATGTCTTTCCCAGTGGCACTCGGGAGGTCTTCCGCCTGACCCTCGCCTCGGGCAAGCAGATTGACGCGACGGCCAACCACCCGTTTCTCGCGTTCACCGGATGGGTGCCTCTGGGTGAGCTTTCACCAGGGGATCGCATCGCTACGCCTCGCCATCTGCCGCCCCCGATGGCCGTCCGCCCGTGGGCTGACGCCGAGGTCGTCATGTTGGCACACCTGCTCGGCGACGGTTCTTTCGTGCGGCGTCAGCCGATCCGGTACGCGAGTTGCGACGAGCTGAACCTCCAGGCCGTAACGGAGGCGGCGAAGCATTTCGGGATCTCCGCCGTCCGCGACGATTACACAGCGGCGAGAGTGACCACACTCCGGCTGCCCGCTCCGTACCGACTGGCTCGCGGTCGGCGCAACCCGATTGCGGAATGGCTGGACGGCCTGGGACTCTTCGGCCTCAGATCACATGAGAAATTCCTTCCGTCGCCTCTCTTCAGTCTGCCCAAGGAGCAGATCACCGCGTTCCTGCGACACCTGTGGGCCACGGACGGGTCGGTGACCGTCAACAAGTCAGGCTGCGGAGGGCGCGTCTATTTCGCGTCCACGAGCCGACGGATGCTTGAGGACATATCCCGGCTGCTGCTGAGGTATGGCATCACTGCCCGGCTGAAGGTTGTACCGGTGGTGAATCATCGTCCGCAGTACACCCTCGATATCTCCGGTCGGGACGACCAGTTGAGGTTCCTCCGCGAGATCGGCGTCTACGGGCAGCGGTCGGAGGGATGTACGGCACTTCTTGCCGCTCTGGAATCGGCGGAGAGCAACACCAACGTCGACACGGTGCCGCGCGAGGTGTGGGGCAGGGTCCGGGAGATCCTAGTCGAGCAGGGAATGACTCACCGCGAGTTCGCGAAGGCAATCGGCACCCAGTTTTGCGGCAGCGCCCTCTGGAAGCGTGCGCCGAGTCGCTCCCGGCTGGCAGCGATCGCCGGCGTACTCGACGCTGCCGATCTGGACCTGCACGCGACCAACGACATCTTCTGGGACTCGATCGTGTCGATCGTGTCGATCGGTGAGCAGGAGGTGTTCGACGCGACCGTTCTCGGGACGCACAACTTCATCGCCAACGGCATCGCCACACACAACTCGATTGAGCAGGACGCCGACGTTGTCATCCTGCTGCACCGCGACGACTACTACGACAAGGAGTCGCCCCGGGCGGGGGAGGCGGATTTCATTGTTGCCAAGCATCGAAATGGCCCCACCGACACGGTGACAGTCGCCGCGCAGCTGCATCTGTCCCGGTTCGTCGACATGGCCATCGGCTGACCGTCGCGACTGAGCACCAGCCGGTCAACCGAGCAGCGGAAACCAACCCGCCGACTCGCCCAGCTCCAGCCGGTCCCGGTCGGTGAGCGGGATTCGCCCGGTGGCCTTCAGGAGAAACTCGTGGTCGTCCCACGCGGCGGGGCGGACCGTGTCATCGCTCAGCAGGCCGTCCATGGTGGCCACCGCGACGCGTACCGCCAGTGGGCCGGGCGGCGGCGCGTCGGGCAGGTCCGGCGTGAGGTCCAGATGGTGCACGACGGCTTCGGTGGTCAGGGTGGCCAGGAAGTCCGGTACGCGCAGCACGTGGCCCTGCGTGGTCACGTGCCCGGCCGGGTCGGCTGCCGCGGCGGCGCGGACGGCGGCGGGGGCGGTGTCCGTCCAGAGTCGGACGATCCCGCTCGGGCGGTCGAACGCGGCGGCCGACCGGCGGACCCACCAGGCGTGGCGGTCGCCCTCGTCACCGGTGCCGGGAAAGTCGCGCCAGTAGCTCACGTCGTCCACGTCGGCAGGGCCGTCGACGGGGCTGGCCAGCGTCACCAGGGCGCGCTGGGCGTCGCTGAGGACGTGCAGGAGCAGATCCGCGACGAGCCACCCCCGACATCGGGTGGCGCGTTGCAGCGCCGCGTCGTCCAGGTCGCGGACCACCGCGGTGATTCCGTCGTAGGCCTGAGCGAGCGCCTGCTCCGGCCGGATCGCCGTCATGCGTTGCAGCCTCGCACGGACCGTCGTACCCGCCAACCGCTCGCGGCGAACGAAGTGCCCGGGCCGACGCGCGGATCGACCCGGGCGGGAAGGCGGGCCTGGTTCAGCCGAACATCTCGTCGAGGAAGCTCTTCTTCTTGCGCCGGTAGTGCCCGTGGTAGCCCTGGTGCTGTCGGTGGCCGTACGCCGGTGCCGGCGGGTAGCCGTGGGCGGGCGGCGGGGGCGGCGGGGGGACAGCGCCGTAGCCGGGCTGGTGCTGGGCCGGAGCGTGCGGGGGCGGGTAGCCGCCGGGCTGCTGGGCCGGAGCCGGGGGCGGGCCGCCGGCCTGCTGGCGGCTCCAGTTGGCCTCCGCCTCGAACAGCTTCTCCAACTCACCGCGGTCCAGGAAGATGCCCCGGCACTCCCCGCACTGGTCGATGACGACACCGCTGCGCTCGTACTGACGCATTTCTCCGTGGCACTTGGGACAGGTAAGACTATTCATCGCCCGACGGTACCCGGTGCAGCTACGCAGTTGCTGTGAGCGCCTCGGTGACTTCGTCGTCGGACACCTCGTGGAAGTCGTCGTAGTAGACGCTGACCGCGCCGAAGTCGGCCGGGCGTTGGGCGCAGACGACCTGGTCGGCTTCGGCGGCCAGCAGCTCGTACGCCTCCTGTGCGCCGACCGGGACCGCGACCACGACGCGGCGGGCGCCGAGCTGGCGGGAGACCTCCACGGCGGCGCGTGCGGTGGCCCCGGTGGCGAGGCCGTCGTCGACGATGACCGCGATCCGCCCGGTGAGGTCGAGTGGGGGGCGGCCGGCGCGGTAGAGACGTTCGCGGCGTTCCAACTCGGCCTCTTCGCGGTGGCTGACCTCGGTGATGTCGTCGCTGCTGAGTCGGCTGGCCACCGCGTCGTTGAGGACCTGCACGCCGTCCGGGCCGAGTGCGCCGAAGGCGACCTCCGGGGCCCACGGCATGCCGAGCTTGCGGACCACCAGCACGTCGAGCCGGGCGCCGAGCCGTTCGGCGACGACCCGGGCGACCGGCACACCACCGCGGACCAGGCCGAGGACGACGACGTCGGGTTCGCCGATGAGTGCGGTGAGTCGCTCGGCGAGCACCTGGCCCGCCTCGGCGCGGTCGCGGTAGGTGGTCATGCCTTCAGGTGTACGCCCTGGCGGGCGGTTCCGCCGGACAGTTACGCCGAACTGGCCCGACCGGACAGCTCCGCGGGCGTGGCGACGCTCGGCCGGTGCAGGGCGGGCGCCCAGGTGAGCAGGGCCAGCGGGTACAGCAGGTAGCCGAAGCGGGTCGAGGGCATCAGGGCGATGGCGGCGAGCAGCCCGTACGCGCAGATCAGTGCGGCGGCGACGGCGGTGCGGGGCGGTCGGCGGGCGAGCCGGACGGCGATGGCCACGCCGGCCGCGACCAGCAGCGCGGCGGCGATGAGCCGGCCGGCGGGCAGCGCCGAGGCGATCAGGTGTCCGGGGAACGGGGACTGCGCGGGGCTGGTCACCAGGCCATGGCCGAGAGGGAAGCGGAGGACGTTCTCGGTCAGGGCGTCGCGGTCGACCAGCAGGGCCGGGAGCAGTGCGGCGATGGGCAGTCCGATCGCGCCGATGGCGACGCGCGTGCCGGCTCGCCGGGTCAGACCCCAGACGATCAGGACCAGGGCGACCGGCCAGGCGAACAGCTTCAGCGCGCCGGCCAGCCCGACCGCGAGGCCGGCCCGGCCGGGCCGGCCGGCGGCGGCGAGCGCGAGAGCCAGCAGGCAGAGCGCGAGTACGGGAATGTCGTCGCCGCCGGTGGCGAGGGTGAGGGCGCAGATGGGCAGGACGGTGGCGGCCTGCACGCCGCGGAGCAGCGCGGCGTCGCGACGGGGGTTCGCAGTGGCGGGGCCGGCGGTGGTCGGTGTGCGGCGCAGGGCGGCCACGGCGAGGGCGAGGGCCAGCGCGGTGCCCACCGCGAACCAGACCCGGGCGTCGGTCCACCAGGTGTCGATCAGGGCTCTGGGCAGGCCGAACAGCGCCATGCCCGGCTGGTACGGGGTGTACCCGAGCAGTTGCTCGCCGGGCGGGAGGGCGGCGATGGCGTCGGGGCCGAGGTACGGGGTGCCGTGTTCCACCAGGCGGGCGCCCGCGTGTTCCACGACCAGCACCTCCTCCTGGGCCCGGTCGGTGCGCCCGGCGGTGCGCTCGATGCTCTGCCAGACGACGGGTAGCAGCGCGGTGCTCCCCCAGGTGAGGGCGGTGACCGTCCAGCGGGCGGGTAGGCCGGCCAGGCGGGAGGTCGGGTTGCGGCGGTGCAGCAGGAGCTGGACGATCACGGCCAGCGTCGCGACCAGGTAACCGACGGCGGCGACCGAGCCCCAGGCGCGGTGTGGCAGTAGCGTCGAGGTGACGGCGGTGATCGCGGCGAAGATGGCCGAGACGCCGTACAGGCCGAGGTCGAGGGCGAGCCCGCCGGCGGCGGTGTCGAGGGTCCGCCAGTGCCAGCGTCGACGGCGGTCGGTGGGGTCGTCGGCGATCACGGCCGCCAGTCTGGCAGACCGGGTTCCTCCCGCTTCGCTTCTGCTCCCCTTGATCACATCATGCTCAGTAGTCGGAACGATCCCCCGACAACTACTCAGCATCAAGTGATCAAGGAGCTGGTCGGTGCCCGGTCAGGCCGGGAGGTGCGGCAGACGGGTGCGGCCGCCCTGGCGGCGGGTCTGGCTCAGCCGGATCACCGCGCCGGCGTCGTGCAGCGGTGCGGCCAGGGCCCCCGGGCGGCCGCCCGAGCCACGTTGCAGGGCCGCGAGGAGGATGCCGGCCGGCATCGGCCGGGCGAACAGGTGCCCCTGGCCGGCGACGCAGCCCAGCTCCCAGAGGGCGCGGCGCTGCGGCTCGCTCTCCACCCCCTCGGCGACCACGACCAGGTCGAGGCTGCGGCCCAGGTCGAGGGTGGAACGGATGACCGCGGCGGCCTCCGCCGAGCTCTCCATCGTGGTGACGAAGCTACGGTCGATCTTCAGCTCGTGTACGGGGATCCGGGAGAGCAGGGAGAGCGAGGAGTAGCCGGTGCCGAAGTCGTCCAACGCCAGCCGGACGCCCTCTTCGCGCAGCCGGCTCAGCACCTGGTCGACCACGTCGAGCTGACTGAGCGTCAGGGTCTCGGTCAACTCCAGCACCAGCCGGTCCGGTGGGAGGTCGTGGGCGCGCAGGCGGGCCAGCACCGAGCCCGGGAAGCGCGCGTCGAGCAGACTGCGCGGGGACACGTTGACGGCGACCGGTACGTCGAAGCCGGCGTCGCGCCAACTGCCCGCCGCGATCAGCGCCTGGTCGAGGATCGCCTCGGCGAAGGCGGGCAGCAGTCCGGAGCGTTCCACCGCCTCCAGGAAGCGCAGCGGGTCGATCATGCCGTGGGTGGGGTGGTGCCAGCGGGCCAGCGCCTCGACGCTGGTCACCTCGCCGGTGCCCAGGTCGACGATCGGTTGGAAGTTGACGACGAACTCGTGGTCCGCGACCGCCCGTGGCAGGTCACCGCCGAGGGTGAGTCGACCCAGATCGGCGGTGTCCCGGGTCGGGGCGTACGTGGAGATCCGGAGGCCGGCACGCTTCGCCTGGTACATCGCCACGTCGGCGCGGCGCAGCAGCTCGGCCATGCCGCCGCTGGTCGGGGCGACGGAGATCCCGCCGCTGGCCTCGACGCTGATCCGCATGCCGTCCAGCTCGAACGGCTCGTGCAGGGCGGCGAGCAGCGCCTCGGCCCGGTGCGCGGCCACCGCCGGGGCCGGCAGCCCGCGCAGGAGTACGGCGAACTCGTCGCCGCCGAGGCGCGCCACCAGATCGCTGGGCTGGGCGGCCCTGCTCAGCCGGTCGGCGACCTGCACCAGCACCTGGTCACCGGCGGCGTGCCCGAGGGTGTCGTTGACCTCCTTGAAGTGGTTGAGGTCGATCAGCACCAGCGCGGTCACCCCGTCGGCGTGCCGGGCACTCAACTGCTCGGTGCCCTGGTCGAGCAGGTGCCGGCGGTTGGCCAGGTTGGTGAGCGCGTCGTGCGCGGCGGCGTACGCGTGCTCGTCGGCCACCCGGGCCAGCTCGGCGTACGCCTGGGCGTTGCGGACCGCCGTGCAGAGCGCGGAGGCGAACGTGCGCAGCGTGTACTGCTCCCGTTCGGAGAGCTGGACGGGCCCCCGGAAACGCAGCCGCAGCACGCCGACGTCGACGGAACGGTCGTGACCCTCCAGCGGTGTGGGCACGATGGTGCCGTCCACGTCGGTGGGTGTGCCGGTCGGCCCGTCGAAGGTGATGCCGCCGGTGCCGCCGCGCACGGTCCTGGTGCCGTCGCGCAGCTCGATCTCGACCTCGTCGGCGGAGAACAGCTCGGCGGCCTGGGTGACGGCGGTGGTGAGGACCTCGTCGAGATCGACCACGTTGAGCGCGTCGGTGGTGCGGGCCAGCCGCTGCCACGCCTGCTGCTCGGTGCGACCCCGGATGCGCGCGGAGTAGGCCAGGTGCAGGCTCAGGACCAGGGGTGGGACGGCGAGCAGGAGTCGGGGTTCTGCTTGAAGGATGACCAGAGTGCACGTGGCCACCAGGAATCGGACCCCGTACCCGGCGAGTCGGAGGTCCAGGTTGCTTCTGAATTGCGATGAGACCTTGGTCCCGGATGCCAGCGCGATCACGGGAATCGCCAACGCTTCGTCGAGCAACGCGGCGGAGAGGTAGGCGGCAGCCAGGATCGCCACCAGTTGCGGGGCATGCATGGTGGGCCAGTTCCAGCCGAGCATGGTGAACGTCAGGCCCGTGCCAGCTGCGACAAGGATGTTCTTGCTGACGCCGAAGGTCAGCTTGATCGGTGGCAGACGGATGGATGCGAGGGTGATTCCGACGCATGTGCAGATGACGACCCAGGGTATGGGTGCAATGGCAGCCGCTATGACGATGGCTGCCTCGCTCCAACTGATCAGATGAACGGTGGAGCGGACACGCACGCGCGCCTTGACGAACGTCCCCACGGCGATCATGAAGGTGAGCGTCACCAGGGTCGCTGCGTCAGGTGCTGCAGCCTCCGGCGTAGGGGCCAGTATCACCTTCAGGGAAGCGAGTGTGACGAGCGTGGCGGCAACGACGAGGAGACCGACGAGCGGCCGTAGCCGTCGGTCGGTCCCGCCCTCGCGTCGTCGTGAAGAGGTCACGCAACTCCTGGATGACCACGCCTGTAGTGCTCGAACCATACCTCTGTGTGACGCGGAAGTCCTGCGTCGATGTCAGCCCCACTCGTTACCGCGCATTTCACCTGCTCCTTTCCTTTCGTGCGGTCGCCCATCTCGGTGGGCGGCCGGACCTTCGAAAGGAGCTTAAGTGGGGTAGGCCCTGGTTAGGGACGATAAATGTCGGTATCCTCAATATTAGTTAATTCAGTGGCGATTAGTGACATTCTGTTCGCACTTCGGTGCGGAGAGCGTTGAGCTGTTCCCTCGGCGCAACGTCGCCGTCGCTGAATGTCGCTCGAATCGCCGATTGCCCGGGCCTCGACCATCAGTGTGGGCACTGAAGCGTCGCACCTCATCCGCCGATTCGGTCGACCGCGCGCCGGCTTCGGCAGCGGGTGGCGATGGAGGAGGAGCGCCTACTCGCCGTTGAACTCCTCGCGGATCTGCAGATACAGAACGACCGAGTCCGGCGGGCAGTGCCATTGTTGCGGAGGGTGATCGCCGAGCATCCACTTCGCGAATCTGCTCGGCTGCTGCTGATGCGAGCGCTCCAGAGAACCGGTGACACCGCGGGACTGGTCGAGACGTACCACGAGGTTCGCCGAATTCTCCACGAGCAGCTCGGCGTCGCACCCGGTGCGGAGCTTTCCGCGCTGTACGAGGCTGAAAAGCGTCGGGTCCGAAGGTCGATCGGACCCGGCCTGTCCAATCCTGGCGACGGCGGTCGGTCCCAGGCCGACGCCGCCGTCGACGGTGGCTGGACGCCTGTCGACTGGCTTCCCCGATCCGTGATCGAATTCGTCGGCCGCGAACAGTGCGTCCGCCGTCTGCACGAGCAGGTCGCACGAGTGCAGGGCCGCTGCTCGGCGGTCCTCGTCATCGATGGAATGGCGGGAAGCGGTAAGACCACCCTGGCCCTGCATGTGGCACGCCAGCTCGCTCCGAGCTACCCCGACGCTCAACTCTTCGTCGATCTGCGGGGGCACGGGGATGAGGACGCGGTCGAGCCGCTCGCGGCGCTCTTCACCCTGCTTCGCCAGTTGGGCGTCCCGGGTGGCCGCATTCCGGCCGAGCTGGATCATCGCGCCGAGTTGTGGCGGCGGGAACTGGGGGCCAGGAAGGCCGTCCTCGTCCTGGACAACGTCGCCGACAGCACGCAGATCCTCCCCCTGTTGCCAACCCATCCCGGCGCCGTCGTGCTCGTGACCTCCCGTCGGCGCTTGGCTGAGCTGGACGTCGGTCCACCCGAGTCATTGCCCCTGATGACTCTGGAGGAAGGGCTGGCGCTGTTGTCGCAAAGTGCCGGTGTGGAGAGGGTCGCGTCCGATCCGAGGGCGGCCGCCGAGGTCGTGCGCCGGTGCGGGTACCTCCCCTTGGCGATTCGGCTCGCTGGTTCCCGCCTCGCACACCGACCGGCGCGGAGGATCAAGGAACTCGCGACACTGCTGGCCGCCGAACCACCACCGCTCAACCAGCTGCACGTGGGCGACCGGACCCTCGCGAGGGCATTCGCCACGTCGTACGAGTCGATACCCGAGCCTGCGAAGCGGGCCTTCCGGCTGTTGAGCGTCCACGCTGGGCAGCTGAGCGCCGAGATGGTCGCCGCGCTGCTCGATCTGCCCCGCGCCGACACCGTGTGGCTGCTCGACGATCTGGTTGATCGGCACCTGGTCGAGGAGACCGAGGGGGGTCGGTACCGGCTACACGACCTTCTCCGTCAGTACGCGCGCTCGCAGCTGCTGGCATCGGATGGACCCCAAGGCGCCCTGATGGCCGTGTCGCGACTACTGGACTTCGCCCTCCACGCATCCTTGGAGGCCGCCAAGGAACTCCATCACTCCGTCGACGTCCCTGGCGAGGTCGACGCGGGTCCGCCTCCGCGTCCCGACCTCATTGGTCCCGACTGTGTCGCCGGGGTCGAATGGCTCGAACGGGAGCGTGTGAACCTTGCGATGCTGGTGGGCCTCGGCGCCGAGCATGGACTTCACCACCATGTGTGGAAGCTGTCTCGAGTGCTCTGGCGCTTCTACCATGTGCGCGGTTACTTCGACGACATCCTCTACACCCACGAGGTGGGGCTTGCCTCGGCAGAGGCCCTCGGGCATCAGCCTGCGATCGGAACAATGCACAGCTACCTCGCGTCGGCCATGGTGAAGACCGGCTCACACCAGTTGGCGTCCGCGCACCTCAACGCGGCTATCGCGATCTTCGAACGGTTGGGTGATTGGCAGCAGTCGGCCAAGCTCCGAGCGAACCTGGGCGTCGTCAACTGGCTCAGCGGGAATCTCGAAGAGGCTGTGGCGCTGGGGCGGCAGAGCTTGGCCGAACGCCGGCTGTACGACAACCGTGTACCCCTCGCTCTACCAAATTTGGGTATCGCCCTGACCTCACTCGGCAACTGGGACCAGGCCGTGAAGGTTCACCGGCAGCACCTGTTCCAGGCGCGGCTGAACCAGGACTACTACCACCTGGCGAACGCCCTGAGCCATCTCGCGGCGGTACGCGTACGCACTGGGCAGTTCAGGCGCGGTGTCATCATGTTGAACTCCTCGTTGTCGCTGTTCCGACGCACCGGGCACCGGTACGGCGAAGCCGAGGCCCGGAACACTCTCGGTGTCGCGTACCGCGGACTGGATGAATTCGATCTGGCCCGACGGCAACACGAGGCCGCCCTCGAGTTGGCCAATGACTCGGGCGAGCGGCACGCGCAATGCGCCGCACTCAACGACCTCGGCATCACGCTGCTGGCCATGGGGGATGCGGCCTCCGCCTCGGATGCTCTCCGTGAAGGGCTTCAGCTTGCGGGGCGGATCTCCAACCCGTACGAGCAGGGGCGGGCTCTGGCCGGCCTCGCCGAGCACTTCGCCCGGGTCGACCCGGCAGAGGCCCGGCGGCACTGGGAGCGGGCGCTGGCGATCTTCCGGCGGATGGGTGTGCCGGAGCGTCTGGAGGCCGAGCGTCGGCTCGCCGAGTTGCGGGGCAGCGCCATGGATTCGGGGCGCTGACCTGCCCGAACGGCGCTTATCGATTTCTTATCGCCGGGCCCGGTAGCTTCTGCGCCGTATCGGCGAACGGGGGAGGTTCTGCCCAGGGGCAGAACCAGGTCGTCGACACACGCCCGCCGTGAGGTCCCCCCCCAGCGACTTCGGCGGCGGGTGGTGGTGAGGGAGGAGCGGCGCCCGGAACAGCCTCGCGCCGTCAGCACCCGGCGTGGTCGGCAGTCGGGCGCCGCTCCTTCCGAAACACCCGTCGGTCGTACCGCACCGATAGGCTCACGGCCGTGACCGAACCCGCCCAGCTCAGCCACGTCGACCGTGCCGGCGCGGCCCGCATGGTCGATGTCTCCGCCAAGCCGGTGAGCGGCCGGACGGCCGTCGCGGCTGGCCGTCTGCGCACCACGCCCGAGGTCATCGACCTGCTGCACCGCGACGGGTTGCCGAAGGGTGACGCGCTGGCGGTGGGCCGGCTGGCCGGGATCATGGGTGCCAAGCGCACTCCGGATCTGATTCCACTCTGCCATCCGATCGCCCTGCACGGCGTCACCGTCGACCTGGTGCTGACCGCCGACACGGTCGAGATCACGGCCACCGCCCGCACGGCGGACCGCACGGGGGTCGAGATGGAGGCGCTCACCGCGGTCGCCGTCGCCGGTCTCGCCCTGATCGACATGGTCAAGGCGGTCGACCCGGCAGCCTCGGTGGAGGCCGTCCGGGTGCTGCGCAAGGAGGGCGGCAAGACCGGCGAGTGGGTCCGACCGGAGGACCGCCCGTGATCCGCGCCCGGGTCGTCGTCGCGTCCAACCGGGCTTCGGCCGGCGTATACGCCGACACCAGCGGGCCGCTGCTCGTCGCCGGCCTGCGTGAGCTGGGCTGCGAGGTCGACGAGCCGGTGGTGGTGCCCGACGGTGAGCCGGTCGGCGCGGCCATCCGGGCGGCCCTCGCCGACGGCGTCGACGTGGTGGTGACCAGCGGCGGCACCGGGGTGACCCCGTCGGACCGGACGCCGGACGTCACCCGAGGGCTGCTCGACTACGAGATCCCCGGCATCGCCGAGGCCATCCGCGCCCACAGCCGTGACCGGGTGCCCACCTCGGTGCTGTCCCGAGGGCTGGCCGGGGTGGCCGGCCGGATGCTGGTGGTCAACCTGCCCGGCTCGACGGGGGGCGCGCGCGACGGGTTGGCCGTACTCGGACCGATCCTCGGCCACACCGTCGACCAGCTTCGCGGCGGCGACCACTGACCGCTTCGCGGGGGCGACCACTGACCGCTTCGCGGCGGCGGGCACTGACCGGTCCGCGGCAGGCACCGGCAGGGGATGGCGCGTCCCGATAGGCTCGACCGGTGAGCACGGAAACGGCACCAACCGCAGATCAGGTCGCCGCACCCCCGCCGGCCGGGTGGGAGGAGGCGCGGTCCCGGGTGTACGCCGTCGGCCTGGCGGCCGCGCTGCCGGTGGTCGCCCGACCGCTCGCCGACACCGACGGGTCGACCCTGGCGGAGCCGTTGGCCACCCGCACCGACCTGCCCGCCTTCCCCACCTCCAGCGTGGACGGCTGGGCGGTGCGCGGGGACGGTCCGTGGCGGGTCGTCGGTCGGGTGCTGGCCGGAAACACCCCCGCCCCGCTCACCGACGACAACACGACCGTCGAGATCGCGACCGGTGCCATGGTGCCCGAGGGCGCCACCGCCGTACTCCGGGTGGAGGAGTCGACCATCACGGACGGCCTGGTTCGCGGCACGCCCCGACCGACGCCGGAGTGGCGGCAGCCGGGCGAGGAGGCGTACGCCGATGAGGAGCTGGTGCCGGTCGGCACGCCGGTCGACCCGGCGGTGATCGGCCTGGCCGCCTCCTGTGGGCACGACACGCTGCGGGTCCGGCGCGCGCCGCGCGCCGCGCTGCTGGTGTTCGGCGACGAGCTGCTCACCGCGGGGCCGCCCGCCGCCGGTCGGGTCCGGGACGCGCTGGGCCCGGCGGTGCCGGCGTGGCTGCGCCGGTACGGCTGTCAGGTGCGTCCGTCCGACGTGGTCGGCCCGGTGGCGGACACGCTGCCCGCGCACGTGGCGGCCGTACGCGCCGCGCTGGCCACCGCCGACCTGGTCTGCACCACCGGCGGCACGATGCACGGCCCGGTCGACCACCTGCACCCGACGTTGGAGGCGCTCGGCGCCGACTACGTGGTCAACACGGTGGCGGTCCGGCCGGGCTTCCCGATGCTGCTGGCCCGCCTGGTCGGTCACGACGGGCGGGTCCGGTTCGTGGCCGGGCTGCCGGGTAACCCGCAGTCCGCGATCGTCGCGTTGGTGTCGCTGGTTGCTCCGCTGCTCGCCGGCCTCCAGGGTCGTCCGATGCCGGTGCTGCCGCAGGTCACCCTGGCCGAGGCGGTGCCCGGTCGCGGTAACCACACCCATCTCGCGCTGGTCCGGGTGGACCGGGCCACCGGCGCGGCGTACCCGGTGCGGCACGTCGGCTCGGCGATGCTGCGCGGGCTCGCCGGAGCGGACGGGTTCGCCGTCATCCGGCCGGGCACCAGCGGTGCGCCGGGTGACCGGGTGCCGATCGTTCCGCTGCCGTTGCTGCCCGGGGAGCGGGCGTCGTGACCGCGCCGGCCATCACCATCAGCGAGGTCACCGACCAGCCGCTCGACCTCGCCGCGCACGAGGCGGCGGTCGCCGACCGCAGGGCCGGCGCGGTGGTCTCCTTCCAGGGCGTGGTCCGCGACCACGACCACGGCCGTCCCGTCGTGCGTCTGGAGTACGAGGGGCACCCGAGCGCCGTGCAGGTGCTGCGCGAGGTGGCCGCCGAGATCGCGGCCGACCCCGACGTCTACGCGGTGGCGGTCTCGCACCGGGTGGGGCCGCTGGCCATCGGTGACGTGGCGCTGGTCGCGGCGGTGAGCACGGCGCACCGTGCGGCGGCCTTCGTCGCGTGCGCGCGGCTCGTCGACGAGGCCAAGGCCCGGCTGCCGATCTGGAAGCGGCAGGTCTTCGCCGACGGCACCGAGGAATGGGTCAACTGCCCCTGACCGGTCAGCGGCGGCCGTTGACCGCCACGGCACGGGCGAGCCGGTCGCCGTAGAACGCCGGCTCGGCACCCGGCCGCCACGGCAGCGCGGCGACCAGCACGATCAGCGCCAGCGCCAGCGAGTTCTCCATCAGCGCGCCGAACAGACCGTCCTGGTAGTGCGACATCTCGGGTAGCTGGTGCTCGTACGGCCAGATCGGTGAGATCAGGAACAGCAGGTAGAGGCCAATCGCGGCGACGCCGTGCCGGAGCCCGGTCAGCGTGGGATACCAGATCGGCGGTCGGAGACCGTTGAGGCCGGGGAACCCACCGAACGCCGGGCCCTGACCGACCCGCTGCGCCACCCCTCGGCTCGCCTCGCGGCGGCGTACGGCGGCGTCGGCCAGCACGATGATCGCGGGGATGACCCAGACCAGGTGGTGCGTCCAGGAGATCGGGCTGATCACGTTGGCGGTGAGGCCGACCAGGGTGAACGCGGTCAGCTCGTCACCGTCGGCGCGGGAACTGGCGGCCCGGGACAGGCCGAGGGCCAGGATCAGCACCGAGAAGGTGAACCAGAGCAGCCCCGGGGTCTCGATCGAGTCGTACAGCCGGGCCAGCAGACCGGCGAGCGACTGGTTCGGCGTCATGTCCGCCGCGCCGACCCGCTCGGTCTGCCAGAGCACGCTGCCGAAGTACGTCCGCGACTCGTCGCCGACGATCGCGAACGTCCCCAGGGTCACGCCGATCGTGGTGCCGATGGCGGTGGCCGCCACCCGCCACTGGCGGGTGATCAGCAGGTAGGCGATGAACAGCGCCGGGGTGAGCTTGACCGCGGTGGCGAGACCGATGCCGGCACCCGCCCAGGCGCCGCCGTAGATGAAGCGCAGCAGAGGGCCGTCCGTCGCGGCGTAGTGGGTACCCCGGCGGGAACGCCAGCGCAGCCCGATCAGATCAGCCATGATCAACGCGAAGAGCAGGATGTTGACCTGGCCGTAGCCGAGGGTCTCCCGGCCTGGCTCGATGGCGACCGCGAGTGGCACCGCCACGGCCACGGTGAACCACAGTGGCCAGCCCAGCCGGTCCACGATGGGCCGCAGCAGCCCGGCCAGCACCAGGGCCAGCGCGGCGATGCTCCCGAGGGCGTTGACCATGCCGGCCGCGCCGATCGGCAGCTGCGCCATCGGCAGCATGACCAGCCCGGCGAACGGAGGGTAGGTGAACCCGAGTGTGGTGCCGGGCGCGATGAACTCGTAGAGCTCGTGACCGCTCGCCCACCACACCACCGCGCCGTGGTAGATCTTCATGTCGAAGAAGTTGTACGGACGCCCGAAGGTGCCGATGGCGAGCCACGCGGCGTAGGCGACGGCAGCCACGATGGCGCCACGTACGACTTTCCTGCGATCGATCCCGCGCGTCATGCGTTGGATTGGGGCGAGGCGGTCCGCCCGTCTACCGACAGCCGTCGGCATGGCGTGGCCACCCCCGTACCAAGGTCGTCCTACCCGTCCAGGTCCTGCACGGAGCCTAGAACGGCGCCTCACGTCAGTGCCTCCCGCGTTATGCGACCGTGTCCGATCCCACACATGTTTTTGACATTTCCACCGCGTTAACGCCTACCGGGTGGTTCAGGTAATTCGTGGCCTTAGCGAGGGGCGGGGGTGGCACCGAGGGGGATCGACGCAGGTCAGCCGGGGAGGCGGCGTGCGGTGGCGGCGGACCGGACGGCGATCCGGGCCTCCCGCCGGGCCGTACGGACGGCACGTTGCATGGAACGTCGAGAGTGGCCGATGCGATGACCCGTGCGCCACCGCAGACCCGGCTTGCCTCCGGTGTCCGCCGCGGCGAGCAGCAGACCGCCGAGGAGGCCCAGGTTCTTCAGCGTGTGGATCTCGTTGTTGTTCTTGGCGGTGGGGTCGTCGTTCTTCCAAAAGGGATGCCCGGCGATGGTCACCGGCACCAGCGTGCTGGCGAGGACCAGCGCGGCGGGTCGGCTGAACCGGTTGGTGGCCAGCATCAGCCCGGCGCTGACCTGCACTGCCGCGTTCATCCGGATCATCGTCTCGGTGTCGGTGGGAAAGCTCGGGTGAGCCCTCCGCAGGATCGGTGCGACTTTGTCGGTCACCGGTTTGGCCGCCACCACGAGCCGGCTGGGGTTACGGAAGTTGCGATACCCCTGCACCACGAAGATGCCGCTCAACATGGCGCGGGCGAGGGAGCGTACGGGCGTCATGGATCAGTCATACCCCGTCGAGGCGTTTGCTACCCCGTCAACCGCCGGATCCGGATTGGTGACCGTGCACGTCGCCACGCCGATTCGAGCGACCATCGCTGATGGACGGGCCGTGGCGGGTAACGTCGCGCGGGTGACCACGCTGCGGCTACGACCCGAGGATCCGGCTGACGCCGGCCCGGTACGTCGGGTGCTCGCCGCGGCGTTCGCCCGCCCGGACGTGACGACGCCGCCGGAGGTGTTCCTGGTCGACGAGTTGCGCGACACCGACGCCTGGCTGCCGGAGCTGGCGATGATCGCCGAGTACGGCGGTGAGGTGGTCGGGTACGCGCTGCTCAGCCGGGTACGGGTGCGGCCGGAGCGGGGTGCCGCCGCGCAGGCATTGGCGTTCGGCCCGGTGGCGGTGGCGCCGCACCGACAGCGCGTCGGGCACGGTACGGCGGTCGTGCAGGCCGCTCTGGACGCTGCCACCGAGCTGGGTGAGCGTCTGGTTGTGGTCCTCGGCGATCCGGCCTTCTACCGCCGGTTCGGCTTCGGGCCGGCCAGCGACCTCGGGCTGACCAGCCCGTGGGCCGGCCTCGGTGAGCCCTGGCAGGCGCTGGTGCTGCCGCCGTCGACCAGCGAGGACGGGCCGCCGCCACGCGGCGAGGTGCTCTTCCCCGCCCCCTGGTCCCGGGTCTGATCGGGCTGGTCCCGGAATCGGGCGCGGCTCG
Source organism: Micromonospora sp. WMMD710 (assembly GCF_029626045.1). Lineage (NCBI taxonomy): Bacteria > Bacillati > Actinomycetota > Actinomycetes > Micromonosporales > Micromonosporaceae > Micromonospora > Micromonospora sp. WMMD710. The sequence continues at coordinate 5,480,369 of NZ_JARUBD010000001.1, forward strand.
GTCAGGCCGGCTGGGTGCGCAGGTACCGGCCGAAGTGCGGGACGGTGAACGCCACCGTGCCCCGCTCGCCGGAGTAGATCAGCCCCTTCTTGATCAGGGCGTCCCGGGCCGGGGAGAGGCTCGCCGGCTTGCGGCCGAGGGCTCGGGCGATCTCCGCCGTCGGCACCGCGGCGTCCATGTCGTCGCGGACCGCGCCCCCGGATTCGGCCTCCACCAGGGACATCGTGGCCATCGCCCGCATGTACTCGCGTTCGGCGGGGGTGGCCCGCTCGAACCGCGAACCGAAGAACCCGACCGCCAGCTCTGCCTCCGCCTCCGGTGCGGCGACCCGCACGTCGGCTGCCGTGATCGGGGAGCGCGGCGCATGGTCCCAGGTCGCCTTGCCGTACGCCTGGACGAAGTACGGGTAGCCGCCGGACTTCTCGTAGAGCAGGTCGAGCGCCTTCTGCTCGTACTCCACGTCCTCCCGATCGGCCGGCGCGCAGAGCGCCTGGTCGGCGGCGATCCGGTCGAGCCGGTCGATGCGTTGGTAGCGGAACAACCGTTCGGAGTACGACTTGGCGGCGCTCAGCACGGCCGGCAGGTGCGGCAGGCCGGCGCCGACGACGATGAGCGGCGCGCCGAGCTGGGACAGCTCGTGGCAGGCGGCGCAGAGCGCGGACACGTCTTCCGGGCCGAGGTCCTGCATCTCGTCGATGAAGATGGCGATGCCGGTGCCCACGTCGCTGGCCACGGCTGCGGCGTCGCTGAGCAGCTCGACCAGGTCGATCTCGATGTCGCCGGAGTCGGCCCGGCCGCTGGCGGCGGGCACGTCGATGCCAGGCTGCCACCGGTCCCGTAGTTTCGGGGACGCGCCGGCCCGACCGGTCGGGGCCGACCGCTGGGCGAACGCCTTGAGGACGCCGAGGAACGCGTCGATGCGGTCCGGCGCGCGGTGTCGGGGGGCGAGTTCCCGGACGGCCATGTGCAGTGCCGCGGCGACCGGGCGGCGCAGCGACTGGTCCGGTCGGGCCTCGATCTTGCCGCTGCCCCAGAGCCGGTTGATCGCCTGCGACCGGAGGGTGTTCAGCAGGACGGTCTTGCCGACGCCGCGCAGGCCGGTGAGCATCAGGCTGCGCTCGGGGCGCCCGCGGGCGATGCGCTCCAGCACGATGTCGAAGACGTCCAGTTCCCGCCCCCGCCCGGCGAGTTCGGGCGGGCGCTGGCCGGCGCCCGGTGCGTACGGGTTGCGGACCGGATCCACGCATCGCACAGTATCGGGCCATCTAGCTCGGGGGCTAGACATGGATAGATGGGGCTACCGGCGTGTCGGGATTCGTCGACAACAAACTAGGGCTGTCTAGCGTCCACGCTAGACAGCCCTAGTTTTGGCTACCGGTTACTGCTTCTTCAGGCAGAGCACGTAGTCGAACAGGTCGATCGAATTGTCGTGCACGTAGTTCGCGGTGGCCTGCGGCGCGAGCGTCTCGCACCGGTCCCCGTCGGTGGTCGCCGGAATCCGCAGCAGAACCTGGTAGGCGCCCGGAGCGCAGGGCACCTTGCGCAGCTCCGCGTCGTCCTCGGTGCCGTCGTTCACCACGCAGTCACCCTTGGCGAACTCGTCCTCGTCCTCGTCCGCACTCGGGCTCGGCGCGTCGCTGGGCAGGGCGGGCGGAAGGACCGGCGCACTCGCACTCGCCGACGCGGCGGGCGCGGCGCCACCGTCGCCGTCGGCGGCCCTCCAGATCGCCCAACCCGCCAGACCGAGGCACGGGCAGAGCAGGAGCAGCACCACCAGGGCGATGATCAGGGCTACCTTGCGGCCGGTCCTCGGCGGCGGCGGCGCGGGCGGTGCGCCGTACCCGCCGGGCACCGGCGGACCCCACGGGCCCCCCGGCTGCGCCGGCATCGGCGCGGCCGGCGGATACGGTCCCGGCGTCGGCCCGGCCGGCGGGAACGGTCCCGGCATCGGCCCGGCCGGCGGATACGGTCCCGGCGTGGGGCCGGCCGGCGGATACGGTCCCGGTGGCGGTGGGTAGCCCGGCCCCGAGGTCGGCGGCGGACCCCACAGCGGCGCGGTCGGCGGCTCCGCGCCAGGCGGCGGCGGAGCCCACTGCTGCCGGGTCGGGTCGTCGCCGGACGGCGGGGCACCCCACTGCGGAGGCTGACCCGGCGGCGGACCCCACTGGGGCAGGGTCGGGTCCACCGGTGGCGGGCCGTCGGAGCCGGTCGGCGGGCGCTGGTACGGGTCGTCCGGCTGCCCGGAACCCGGTGGACCGTAGGTCGTCATGTCATCCCCAGGGGTGGGTGAGCTCAGCGCTGCTTGAGGCAGAGGACGAAGTCGAGGGTGTCCAGGTCGCTGTCGAAGAAGTACCAGTTGGTGTAGCCCTCGACCTTGGCGCACTTGGCCTCGGCGTCACGCTCGCCACTCGTCGAGCCGTCGACCCGGCTCAGCACCTCGTACGACTTCGGCGCGCAGCCGCTGATCAACAGCTTGGGCTTGCCGCCGGCCGCGCCGTCGTTGCGGACGCACTGGCCGACCTTCGCGAACCTCGGGTCGGCCGACGACTCCGGAGCCGCCGCGCTCGGCACCGGTTCGGTCACGTCCACGCTCGGCTCACCGGTCGCGGCCGGGGCCGAACCGGTCGGTGCGGCCGTCGGTGTGGAGGCGTCGCGACCGCTGAAGAACCAGAACGCGCCACCGCCGGCCACCACCAGCAGCAGGATGACGGCGAGCACCGAGATCAGCGGCCCTCGGCCGGAGCGGACCGGGGGCGGCCCGGGATCCGCGCCGTACGGGCGGTCGTCGGGCCGGTACGGCTGTCCGCCGTACGCCGGTGCCGCCTCGACCGGCCGGTACTGCTCGCCGGGATAGGTGGGTGCGCCACCGTAGGGGCCGTCACCACCACGGTGGGGCTTCGGTTGCCCGGTGTACGCCGGCGGATAGGGCTGCACCACCGGCGGGTACGGCTCGGGCGCGGGCGGGTGGGGCTGCTGGGTCGGCGGGTAGGGCTGCGCCGGCCAACCGGGCGTCTCGTCGGGTCGTTGCCCACGCCACGACCCGGGCGTGCCGCCACCTGGTGGTCCGTAGTTCGTCATGCCGCCCTCCTGCACGAAGTGGTGAGAGGCCGGCCACCACAGCGCGACGCCGACTCCGACGTCACCGTAGCGTGGTCCACCGATGAGCTCATCTCCGACAAGTGCCGCGGGCCCCGCCGTCCGCCGCCCCAGTGCCGCGCCGAGCCTGATCTGGACGGCGTTGATCCTGGTCTACATCCTCTGGGGTTCCACCTATCTGGGCATCCGGATCGCCGTGGAGACGCTGCCCCCGCTGACGTCGGCCGCTCTGCGGTTCGCCGCGGCCGGTCTGGTGCTCGCGGTGGTGCTCCGGCTGCGCCGGGGGCCGGGCGCGTTGCGGGTGGACCGTCGACAGCTCGGCTCCGCGGCGCTGGTCGGGGTGCTGCTGCTCGCCGGCGGCAACGGCCTGGTGGTGCTCGCCGAGTCCGGGCCACCCGGCGTCGCGTTGCCCTCCGGCATCGCCGCGCTGCTGGTGGCGACCGTGCCGCTGCTCGTCGTGCTGCTGCGCTCCGGCACCGGGGATCGTCCGCCGGTCTGGACGTTCGTCGGGGTCACCGTGGGCTTCGCCGGTCTGGTCCTGCTCGTGCTGCCCCACGACAGCACGGGCGCGGTGCCGCTGGTCGGCGCGTTGACCGTGGTCGCCGGGGCCGCCTCCTGGTCGGTCGGATCGTTCCTGTCCGGACGGATCCGGATGCCCGCCGACCCGTTCGTCGCGACGGTGTACGAGATGGTGGCAGGCGCGCTGGTGCTCGCCGTCGTCGCCGCCGGCCGGGGCGAACTGGGCGACTTCCACCCCGCCTCGGTCAGCACCCGATCCTGGCTGGCACTGGGCTACCTCATGGCGGCCGGCTCGCTGGTGGCCTTCACCGCGTACGTCTGGCTGCTGCAGAACGCGCCCATCTCGCTGGTCTCGACGTACGCCTACGTCAACCCGGCGGTCGCGGTGGCGCTCGGCGCGCTGCTGGTGGCCGAGCCGGTGACCGCGCAGACCCTGCTCGGCGGCGCGGTCATCGTCGCCGGGGTGGCCGTGGTGGTGAGCACCGAACGTCCCCGCCGGGCGGGCGCGGAATCGCGATCGGGGACGGCACCGGCGGGCGAGCGCCGGTAACGTCCGGCCCATGTCGGCCGCTGCGCTGGTCGGGGTGGCGGTGCTCGGCGGGCTGGTCGGTCTCGTCGTACCCCCGCTGGCCTGGCGCTTCGCGACCCCGCCGGCCCGGCTGCGGCGCGTCGCGTGGCTCAGCCCAGCGGTGGCGGCCGTGGTGTTCGTGGGGCTCGCGGCCGCGCGAGGTGACGATCCGGCGCTGCCGGTCTTCCTCGCGGTGGCAGCGGTGGGTCTGGTGCTGGCCGGGGTCGACCTGGCCGGCCTGCGGCTGCCCGACCCGCTCGTCCTCGCCGCCGGGCTGACGGCGCTCGTCGGACTGACCGGCGCGGCCCTGCTGTCCGGCGATCCGGGGCGGCTGCCCGGTGCGCTGGCCGGCGCGGCGGTCGCCGGCGCGGCGCACGTGCTGCTGGCTCTGCTCCCCGGCTCCCGACTGGGCTTCGGGGACGTGAAACTCGCCGTCGTCCTCGGCCTGCCGCTCGGCTGGCTGGGCCGCGACGCCCTGCTCACCGGGCTGCTCCTGCCACACCTGCTACACGGCGCCCTGGTGCTGGCCCTGCTGAGCACAGGCCAGGTGAACCGGCAGACCCTGCTTCCCCTGGGCCCAGCCCTGCTAACCGGCACCTGGCTAGCCGTCCTCCTGAATTAAACCCCCACCCCGCCACCCCGCCCAGCTTGCACTTCCTGCGCCGACAGATCGGGCATCCCACGCATCACGACAACCGAAGGTGCACGATCGCGGGGGAGGGTGGGGGGTGGGGGTTAGATCAGGCGGAGCTGGCGGTCTTTGGGGCGGCGTGGTTCGGTTTCGCCGAACCGTTCGAACAGGCCCGGGTCGATCGTGCCGAGGAACGGCGACGGGCCGGACTCCCGCTCCACACCGTGGCGGGTACGACGGGCGGCGTGACTCACGTAGAGCCGGTCCTGAGCCCTGGTCAGGCCGACGAAGAAGAGCCGCCGCTCCTCGGCGATCGCGTCCTCGTCGGGCGTCGAGCCCGGCCACCGCAGCGGCAGCAGCCCGTCCTCCGCGCCGACCAGGAAGACCACCGGGAACTCCAGGCCCTTCGCGGCGTGCAGGGTGAGCAGGGTGACCGCCTCCGCGCGCGGGTCGAGCGCGTCCACCTCCGCGCCGGTGGCCAACTGCGACAGGAAGGTCTCCAGGTCGTCGCCACAGCGTCGGGCCAGCGGGGTCAGCAGGTCCACGGCCGAGCGGACGTCCTCGGGGCGGACCGCGCTGCCGGCACCGTCCAGGGTGGGCACCGCGAACCGTTCGGCGACCACCTGACCGGCCAGGCGTACCCGGGCGGCCAGCGAACCGGCCAACCCGTCGGCGTGCCGCAGCTCGCGGGCGATGGCCGTCACCCCGGGCCGGTCCCGCAGCCGGTCGTGTGAGCGCTTCTGCACCGGGATGTTGGCCCGGGTCAGGGCGTCCACGATCGGGGCGGCCTGCGCGTCGGTGCGGTAGAGCACGGCGATGTCGGAGAACGACAGCGAGGTGGACCGGCCGTCGATCCGGCCCGAGTCCAGGGACCGGTGGGACAACCCGCCGACCAGCTCGTCGACCGTACGCACCACGAAGTCGGCCTCCTCGGCGACGGACGCCGCCGGGTAGCGGCCGACCAGCGGCGCCTCCGGGTCGAGCCGCGCCGGGTCCAGTCGCCGGCCCCGCACCAGCGAGGACGGCGCGATGGCCTGCACGGCGGCGGCCAGGATCGGTGCCGACGAGCGGTAGTTGCGGTTCAGCCGGACCAGTCGGGCGTCGGTGAAGTCCTCGGAGAAGCGCAGGAAGTAGCCGACGTCGGCACCCCGGAACGAGTAGATCGCCTGGTCCGGGTCGCCGATCGCGCAGAGGTTGCCGTCGGCGGGGCTGAGCAGCCGCAGCAGCTCGTACTGCACCGCGTCAACGTCCTGGTACTCGTCGACGAAGATCCACCGCCAGCGGTCCCGGTAGCGCTCGACCAGGCTTCGGTCGGCGCGCAACAACTCCACCGGCAGGCTCACCAGCTCGTCCAGGTCGACCAGGTCCTGCTTGCGCAGCAACGCCGTGTAGCCGGCGGGATCGTCGCCGGCCTCTGACCGGGCCGCCGCCCGCTCGGCGTCGTCGGCGATCCGGAAACCGGTTGGCAGGCCCGCCGCGTCGGCGTTCTCCCGCAGGATGGTCAACCCCAGCGCGTGGAACGTACCAACGGTGACGTCCTCGGCGACCGGGCCGAGCAGACCGTCGAGGCGGTGCCGCAACTCCTCCGCGGCCCGCCGGGTGAACGTGATGGCCAGGCAGTGCTCGGGAAAGACGTTCAGCTCGGCGCAGAGGTACGCGATCCGGTGGGTGAGCGTCCGGGTCTTGCCGGTACCCGGACCGGCCACGATGAGCAGCGGCCCGCCGGGCGCGGACGCGGCCACCCGCTGCATCGCGTCCAGCCGGTCCAGCAGGCCCGTGCCGACCTCCTCCATGCCGGAGAGCATCGGCTCGAACGGCTCGTGCGGCGACGGCGGCGGCGCGATCGGCGGCGCGGGCGGAGGGGCTGGAGCCTTCCGCTTCGGCTCCGCCTTCGCCGCCGGGCGCTTGGTCGCGGCCCGGGGTGCCGGGTCCGCGGGCCGGCGCTGCGCCGGCACGGGTACGTCGAAGAGCGTCTCCTGCGCACCCAGTTCCGCCGGGTCGAAGAGGGTGATCACCCCGTACTCGCCGTCGTAGCCGGGTACCCGGCGGACTGCACCGCGGCGCAGCCGCCCGATGCCCTCGGCGAGCAGCTCACCGCCGGCCTGGGCGATGTCGGTCAGCGGCGTCGTGGTCAGGATCTCCAGCTCGGGGCCGAGCGCGGCGAGCAGGTCGTTGAACCGCCCCTCGACCTTCTTCGACCGGGCACCCACCTTGTTGATCTCGCCGAGGATCTCGGCCAGCGGCACCAGGTGGGTGACCTCCCGGGCGTGCGCCGGCCGGTGCCCCTCCGGGCGGTCCGCCAACTCCTCGATCCGGCTGAGGACACCCACGGTCAGCGGCTTGCCGCACTCGGGGCACTGCCCACCGGCGGCCCGGGTCCGCTCCGGGGACCAGTTGACCCCGCACAGCCGGTGCCCGTCCGCGTGGTACTTGCCCTCCTCCGGGAAGAACTCGATGGTGCCGGCCAGGCCGTCACCGGTGCGCAGCGCCTCCCGGACGGCGAAGTAGTCCCGTTCGGCGGTCAGCACGGTCGCCTCCCGGCCCAGCGCCGGCGGGGAGTGCGCGTCCGAGTTGGACACCAGTTGGTAGCCGTCCAGGCTGCCGACCCGCCAGTTCATCGCCGGGTCGGAGGAGAGACCCGTCTCCACCGCGAAGATGTGCTCGGCCAGATCCGCGTAGCAGTCGGCGATCGCGTCGAAGCCGGACTTCGAGCCCAGCGCGGAGAACCACGGCGTCCAGATGTGCGCCGGGACCAGATAGCCGTCCGGGCTCGCCTCCAGGGTGATCTCCAGCAGGTCCCGCGAGTCGAGGCCGAGGATCGGCCGGCCGTCGGAGCCGAGGTTGCCGATCCGGCCGAGCGCCGTGTTGAACCGGGCCACCGCGTCCAGGTCGGGCAGGTAGATCAGGTGGTGCACCTTGCGGGTGCGGTCGTCCCGCTTGTAGATGGTGGAGATCTCCACGCTCAGCATGAACCGGACCGGATCCGCGTCGGTCGCGCTGGCGAGCCGGGGCGGCAGCCGGCGGGCGACGTCGCGCTCCGCCTCCGGGTCGAGCCGGTAGAGCCCCGGCTCCGCCGGTCGCAGCGTCTCCCGGAGATGGTCGTACCAGGCGGGATGGGTGAAGTCCCCGGTGCCGAGCAGGGCGATGCCCTTACGCCGTGCCCACCAGGCGAGGTTGGGCAGGGTGAGGTCGCGGCTGCACGCGCGCGAGTACTTCGAGTGGATGTGCAGGTCCGCGACGAATGGCGGGAGGCCACCGGGGGGTACGGCGCTGAACGGGGGCACGCCGCATCCTGTCACGCCCGCCGTGACGGTCGCCCGCCGCCACGCGCGGACGTGACGTCCGCTATGCCGAGCGCAACTCGACGAGGCTGATCTGTGGCTCCGCGCCGACCCGCACCGGAGGGCCCCAGAAACCGGCGCCGTTGGTCACGTACACCTTCGTGCCGTCGACCTCGCCGAGACCGCTGACCACCGGCTGTTCCAGCCGGACGGCCAGGTTGAACGGCACCATCTGCCCGCCGTGGGTGTGCCCGGACAGTTGCAGGTCGACGCCGTACCGGGCCGCCTCCACCGCCGCCAGGGGCTGGTGCGCGAGCAGGACGACCGGGCGGCTCGGGTCGCGGTCACCGAGGGCCGCGGCGAAGTCCGGCCCCGCGGCGAGGCCGGTGCCCGAACCCGTGAGGTCGTTGACGCCGGCCAAATCGAGGACGCCGCCCCGGGCCTGGATCTCCTGCCGCCGGTTCTGCAGAACCCGCAGGCCGAGCCGGTCGACCTCCTGGACCCACTCCTCCACTCCGGAGTAGTACTCGTGGTTGCCGGTCACGAAGAAGCTGCCGTAGCGGGAGCGCAGGTCGCGCAGTGGCTCGGCGGCCGATCCCAGCTCGGCCACCGAGCCGTCGACCAGGTCACCGACGACCGCCACCAGATCCGCGTCGAGCCGGTTGATCGCGGCGACGATCCGCTCGGTGTGCGTCCGACCGCGCAGCGGGCCGAGGTGGATGTCGGAGACGGTGGCGATGCGCAGGCCGTCCATGGCGCGCGGGAGCTTGGCGAGCGGGATCCGTACCCGGTCCAGTCGTGGCGGGCCGAGGGCGGTGCGCACCCCGTACCCCGTGATGCCGGTGGCGGTGAGGCCGGCGAAGACGGCCGCCCCACGGGCCAGCAGCAGCCGGCGGGCCGGGTCGTGGTCCGGTGCCGTGACGGCACCGGCGGCCGGCGGGTCGGCTGGTCCGGCACCGCCGACCAGCGCCGGCTCGGGCGCGGCGGTGGTCGGCTCGGCGGCCACCACCCGGCGGCGCAGCACCAGCCGGGCGACCAGCATCGGCACTTCCAGCACGGCAAGGATGACGAGCAGGTAGAACATCAGCGCGAGCCACAGGTAGCCCGGCCAGGCGAGCCAGTAGAGCCCGGCCTGGGTCCCGGCGAGGGTGACCGGCACGAGCAGGGCCAGTACCAGGGCGGCGATCCCACCGACGCGCCGCCAGCGGCCCGGCGTGGTGGTGTCCCGGATGAGCCGCTTCCACAGGTAGAGGTGGATGAGGCCGGTGATCAGCGCCAGGACGCCCACGAACCCCAGAACCGCCAACATCTGTGCGCCTCCCTCAGCCGCCCGCGAACGGAGGCAGGACGTCGATCGTGGCCCCGCCCGGCAGGGGTGTCTCACGATCATGACAGGTGATGCCGTCCACGAGGAAACTCGCGACCCGCAGCACGGCGGCGAGACGGTCGCCGTGCCGCTGGGCAAGGTCGGCGGTGAGGTCGTTGAGCGACCGCCCGGCCGGAATGCGCTCCTCGGTGCGACCGGCGGCGGCACGTGCCCCGGCGAAGTAGCGGACGGTCAGCGGCGTCGCGTCCATGACTCAGCCTCCGATCGCGGACATCGGGCGGGCCGGCTGCAGGAAGGTGGGGTCGTCGATGCCGTGCCCGGCGCGCTTGCCCCACATCGCCGTGCGCCAGCGCCGGGACAGCTCGTCGTCGTCCGCGCCACCGCGCATCGCGGCACGCAGGTCGGACTCCTCGGTAGCGAAGAGGCAGGCACGCACCTGGCCGTCGGCCGTGAGTCGGGTGCGGTCGCAGTCGCCGCAGAAGGGGCGGGTCACGCTGGCGATCACGCCGACCCGGGCCGGGCCGCCGTCGACCAGCCAGGTCTCCGCCGGGGCCGCGCCGCGTTCGGCCGGGTCGGGGCTGAGGTCGAAACGGGTACGCAGGGACGCCAGGATCTCCTCGGCCGTGACCATGGTGGCGCGGTCCCAACCGTGCTGGGCGTCCAGCGGCATCTGCTCGATGATCCGCAGTTGGTAGCCGTGGTCGACGGCGAAGCGGAGCAGGGCCGGAGCCTCGTCCTCGTTGACGCCGCGCATCAGCACCGAGTTGATCTTGACGGGGGTGAGGCCCGCAGCGGCGGCCCCGGCCAGCCCGGCGAGCACCGCGTCCAGCCGGGGACGGCGGGTGAGCTGGGTGAACCGGGCCGGGTCGAGCGTGTCCAGCGAGACGTTCACCCGGTCCAGACCGGCCGTGCGCAGCGCCGGGGCGAGTCGGTCCAGGCCGATGCCGTTGGTGGTGAGGGAGATCTGCGGGCGGGGCTCGACGGCGGCGACCGAGGCCACGATGTCGACCAGGCCAGCCCGGATCAGTGGCTCGCCGCCGGTGAACCGCACCTCGGTCACGCCGAGCCGCTCGACGGCCAACCGGATCAGCCGGACGATCTCCGCGTCGGTGAGCAGCTCGGGGCCGGCCAGCCAGGGCAACCCCTCGGCCGGCATGCAGTAGGTGCAGCGCAGGTTGCACTTGTCGGTGAGGGACACGCGCAGATCCCGGGCGACGCGGCCGTACCGGTCGACGAGGACGCCGTCGGTCCGCGGGGCGACGCTCACCTGTCGACCGTAGCGCGCTCGACCCCGCCCAGGGCGGCGCGGGCATTCTGGACGACCGCATCGCGGTAGCCGGCACCGAACAGCGCGGTGTGCACGAGCAGCAGGTGCAGCTGGTGCAGCGGCACCCGTTCGCGCCAGCCGGCCGACAGCGGCCAGGTCTCCCGGTAGGCCGCCAGCACCGTGTCCAGGTGGGGGATGCCGCCGAAGAGCGCCAGCTGGGCGAGATCCGTCTCGCGGTGCCCGCCGTGCGCCGCCGGGTCGACCAGCCAGACCCGGTCGTCGGCCCCCCACAGCACGTTGCCCGGCCACAGGTCGCCGTGGATGCGCGCCGGCGCCTCACCGCCACCGAACTCGCCCAGCCGGCTCATCACCCGCTCCACCAGCGTGGCGTCCTCGCTGGTCAGCGCACCACCGTCGACGCAACGCCGCAGGTAGGGGGCGAGTCTCCGTTCGGCGAACCACGTCGACCAGGGACCGTCGTCGACGGTGTTGTCCTGCGCAAGCGCCCCGATGAAGCCGGGCCAGGACGCGCCGAAGGTCGGCGCGCCGGCCCGGTGCAGGTCGGCCAGCTCACGGCCGAAGCGTTCGGCCGCCTCCGCCGTCGGCTCGCCGGGCTCCACCCAGTCGAGCGCCAGCAGGTCGGGCAGCGTCACGAGCACCTCGGGTACGGCGACCGCGCCGGCGTCCCGCAGCCAGCGCAACCCGGCCGCCTCGGCCTCGAAGAACCCCTCCGGCACCGGCCGGTCGGCCCGCTCCGGCCAGGACTTGGCGAAGATGGAGTGCCCGTCGTCGAGGGTGAGCCGGGCGGCCGCGCAGATGTCGCCACCGGCGACCGGCGTCTCCCGGATCCGTTGGTGGGTCCGGAACGTCGACAGGTGTGCCGGATGCGCGCGCAGGTACGCCAAGTCCATCAACGCACGGTATCCGCTGCCCGCGACACTGGGGTGCCGCGCGAGCACATCGATCCGAATGACCAGCCCAAATACGCAGAGTGACTGTGGATAAGCCGCGTGTCGTCCACAGGGTCAGCGGGGCCCGGTGCGCCGGTCGCAGGCTCCCGACATGACCTCGACCGAACGTGCTCAGCTCTCCGTCCGCTCACCCGCCGACCTGATCGCCGCCGTGCCGTACCTGCTCGGCTTCCATCCCGCCGACAGCGTGGTCGCGGTGGCGCTGCGCGGCCGGCAGATCATCTTCGCCGCCCGCGCCGACCTGCCCGACCCGTCGACGGACCCGGGCGACCGGGCCCGGCACCTGGCCGGTGTCATCCGGCGGCAGGGCGCGGAGGCCGCCACCGTGGTCGGTTACGGGCCTCCCGAACGGGTGACGCCCAGCGTGGACGCCGTGCGCGCCGCCCTGGCCGGCGTCGGGTTGGAGGTGCTCGACGCCCTGCGGGTGACCGATGGCCGTTGGTGGTCGTACCTCTGCACCGAGGCCGACTGCTGCCCTCCCGAGGGCCGCCGCTACGACCCGGCGGCCAACCAGGTGACCGCCTCGGCGGTGTTCGCCGGGCAGGTCGCACTCCCCGACCGGGCCGCGCTCGTGGCACAGGTGGCACCGGTGGACGGCGCCGCGCGCGAGGCGGTGCGCGCGGCCACCGCCCGCGCCGAGCTGAGGCTGACCGAGCTGGTCGAGGGGGCACCCGCGAGTGACCTGCTCGGCGGTCGGGCACTGCGCTCCGCCGGGGTGGCGGCGGTCCGCGAGGCGCAGCGCGCGCAGCGGCGCAGCGTACGCCTCGACGACGACGAGGTGGCGTGGCTGAGCCTGCTGCTGACGCACCTGCCGATCCGTGACCACGCCTGGGAACGCACCGACGGTCGGGACCGGGACATCGCCCTCTGGACCGACGTACTGCGCCGGGCCGAGCCGGATCTGATCGCCGCGCCCGGTGCGCTGCTGGCGTTCGCCGCCTGGCGGGCGGGGCAGGGGGCGTTGGCGGCGGTCGCGCTGGAGCGGGTGCTGACCCTGCACCCCGACTATTCGCTCGCCCAACTCCTGGACGACCTGCTCCGGCGCGGGGTGCCCCCGTCCGACCTCGACGGCTGGCCGTCGGTCGGGATGCCCGGGGTGGTCCGCCCGCGCCGGCGGAGCCGACGTGGCCGCCGCTGATGCTTTAGCGGCGGGGCCGAGGCGCGACGGCTCCGGCGTGGTCGTCCGTCGAACGATGTACGCGTTTCTCCTGTTCACGACCGACGCGGCCGAGCCGGCGTTCTCGAACAATGGGTGAGTGACCGCTACGGGTACGACATGACCGCCGGGTTGCTGCTGTCGCTGGCCGGGCTGGCGTTGATCGACAGCACCAGCATCGGCACCCTCTTCATTCCGGTCTGGCTACTGCTCGCGCCCGGGCCGGTCCGCGTCCGGCGGATCCTGACCTACCTGGCCACGATCGCCGTGTTCTACCTCGGGGTGGGGCTGCTGCTCGTCTGGGGCGGCAGCAGGCTGGCGGACGCGCTGGGCGGTGCCCTGGACAATCGCCCGGTGCTCTGGGCGCAACTCGTCCTGGGTGTCGCGTTGTTCGCGGTCAGCTTCCGCTACGACGGAAAACGACGTTCGCGCACCGGCGGGGTGCTGCGGTGGCGGGATCGGGCCACCGCCGGCGACTCGTCGTCCCGCTGGCTCATCGGTCTCGCACTGCTCGCCGCGTTGGCCGAGGTGGCGACGATGCTGCCGTACCTCGGCGCGGTGGGTCTGCTGGCCACCTCGGGGGTCGGCACGGCGACCGTGGTGGCGCTGCTCGCCGGATACTGCCTGGTCATGGTGCTGCCGGCGGTGGTGTTGCTCGGGGCCAGGGTGGCCCGGCCGCGGTTGGTCGAGCCGGTGCTGGCCCGCCTGAACACCTGGATCGTCACGAAGGCGGGCAGCGCGTTGGGCTGGATCCTCGGCATCGCCGGCTTCCTGATCGCCAGCGACGCCGCCTCTCGACTGGACCTGTTCAGCCTCCTCGATCGCTGACAGCCGTAGCCAGGCGGACCGCCGCGCCGGCCCGCGCCGCGCGGCAGCCGTCAGGCCGCCGGCTGCTCCACGGCGACCCGCTGCGGGCCGGCGTACACGTTCATGGTCCGGCCCCGCAGGAAGCCGACGAGCGTCATCCCCGCCTCGTCGGCCAGTTCGACGGCGAGGCTGCTCGGTGCGGACACGGCGGCGAGCAGTGGCAGGCCCGCCATCCACGCCTTCTGGGTCAGCTCGAAGCTGGCCCGGCCCGAGACCAGCAGCAGGTACCCGGCCAGCGGCAGCCGGCGTTCCCGCACCGCCCAGCCGATCACCTTGTCCACCGCGTTGTGCCGACCCACGTCCTCCCGGAGCACCACCAGCTCACCGTCGGGCGTGAAGAGCCCCGCCGCGTGCAGCCCGCCGGTCCGGTCGAAGCCGCGCTGCGCGGCCCGCAGCCGGTCGGGCAGCTCGGCGAGCAACGTGGCCGGCACGGTGAGCGGGTCGGCCGAGACCGGAAACAGCGACCGGGTACGCACCGCGTCGATGCTTGCCTTGCCGCAGACCCCGCAGGAACTGGTCGTGTAGAAGTTCCGGGACGGGTCGGTCGTCGGCTCCGGTACGCCCGGGGCGAGCACCACGTCCACCACGTTGTACGTGTTCGGCGTCTCGGCGCCGGCGCAGAGCTGCGCGGTCAGCACGTCGTCGGTCGAGCGGATCAGCCCTTCCGTCAGCAGGAAACCGATGGCGAGATCCAGGTCGTCGCCCGGGGTGCGCATGGTGACGGCGAGCGGCCTGCGTCGGCCGGGGCCGGCCGCGCCGACCCGGATCTCCAGCGGCTCCTCGACGGCGAGGGTGTCCTGCCGTCGGACGGCTCCGCGTCCGTCGGCCGCCGCGTCCAGGTCGATCCGGAGTACGCCTCGTCGGTCAGTCGCCCGTCCCATCCCGCCATCCTGCACCCCGGGGCGGTACGCCCGCACGGCGCCGGCCATTGCGCACTCGGGAGGGCCACCGGCCGGCGGCGGCACGGCTACCGTGGCCGGGTGGGGTCGTACGCCGCCGTGGTGCTCGCGGGTGGGGCCGCCCGACGGATGGGTGGGGTGGACAAGCCCGCGCTGCCGGTCGGCGGCCGGTCGATGCGCGACCGGGTGCTGGCGGCCGTCGCCGATGCCGCGCCGCGCGTGCTGGTCGGCCCGGCCGAGGCCGTCCCACCCGGTGTGCGGGTGACCCGGGAGGATCCGCCCGGCGGAGGGCCGGTCGCCGCGATGGCGGCCGGGCTGGCGCGGCTCGATCCCGACACGACCCTGGTGGCGGTGCTCGCCGCCGACCTGCCGCTGCTCACCCGCTTCGCGATCGGCGAGCTGCTGGCCCAGCTCACCCCGACGGAGCACCGTGCGCCGGCGGACCCCCGTGCGGCGGCGGACCAGCGGGCGGCGGACCCCCGTGCGGCGGCGGACCAGCCAAAGGCGGACCGGGCGGCGGCGGACCACCGGGAGGTGGGTGCCGCCGAGTCGAGCCCCGGCACCGGGCCTGCCGGGCGGGGGCGTCTCCTCGACGGGGTGTGCTTCGTCGACGCCGACGGTCGGCGGCAGTCGTTGTGCGGCGTGTGGCGGGTCGCCGCGCTGCGCGCCGGGCTGGATCGGCTGGCGGCCGGGCGCGGCGGTGACCTGGCCGGAGCCCCGGTACGGGCGCTGCTGGGCGGCCTCGTCGTCGGGGAGGTGCCCTGGGGCGGTGACGGCGGCCCGCCGCCCTGGTTCGACTGCGACACTGACGAGGACGTACGCCGGGCGGAGGAGTGGGTGCGATGACGGTGATGGACGACTGGGTCACGGCGGCCTGCGCCGAGCTGAGCCTGGACGCGACCCAGGTGCCCGTGTCGGCGGTGCTGGACGTGGCCCGCGACGTCGCCCACCAGGTGCTGCGACCGGGCGCGCCGGTCAGCGCGTACCTGCTCGGGTTGGCGGTGGGTCGGGGTGCCGACCCGGCGGACGCCGCGGCGCGGCTCAGCGCCCTCGCGGCGACCTGGCCGGTCGAGCTGGGTGCCGACCGCACCGACCCCACCGCACCCGCCAGCCGGGCCGACCCCGCCGACCCCGCCGGTCCGACGGCGGCCTGAGCGTCGCTCGCCGGCCGGCGTGGACGCGCTTCACCAGGTCACTGCCCGGGAGCCAACGATCTCGGTGTCCGATCCCGGTCCGGGCTGATTCGACCCCCGGACGGCGTGGGTAGGGTGACCGTGACGGACGGAGGCGATCATGACGGCTGACCACCCCTCGGCGCCGGACGGTGAGCTGCCCGGCGGCGCGGCGGATTCCATCCTGCTCGACGAGCCCAGCACCACCGACCTGCGGGCCAAGGTGACCGAGGCGTGGCAGGAGTTCGCCCGCGCGCTCGCCGTACGTCTGCGGGAGTTGCCCGCGGGCGCGCACCTTGAGCTGACGCTGGATCCCACCGCCTCCGGGACGGGGGACGCCGTCTACTCGATCAGCGTCGACGTGGACGGCGCCGGCGGGCTGTCCGCCCGGGCGGTCGGCAATGCCGACCTGCCGGCGGGCTACCGGTTGGACCGTGCCGCGGTGGCGGACATGATCGCGCTCGGCTGGTCCCCGCCCGGCGTGGTGACCGGTTCCTTCAACTCCTTCGGGTTGGACGGTACGACGGCGGAGGCGACCCGGGTCGCCGCGCTGCTCTCCCGGACGCTGCGCGACGTCTACGGTGCCCCGCACCCGGCCTTCCTCGTCTACCTGGTGCAGGACGCCGAGCGCGAGCCGCTGGCCGTGGAGCCGTTGGGTACCGCGCGCAGCGAGTTCGGCCCGGACGCCGACGTCGAGGCCGATCTGGAGGAGGCGTTGGCCGAGGCTGCCGCCGGCCAGGCGGAGCGGGACGACGTGCTCGACCTCCCCGACCGGGTGCGCACGGTGGTGTCCGCGATGCTCAAGTCCGACGCTGACCGGTTGCAGATCGACTCGGACGGTGACATCACCATCCGCGCCGGCTCGGCGATGGTGTTCGTCCGGGTGCGGGACAATCCGCCCCTGGTGGACGTCTTCTCCCCGGTGCTGACCGAGGTGGAGCCGACCGAGCGGCTCTACGTCAAGCTGTCCGAGCTGACCAACCGGATGCCGATCGGCCGCCTCTACTGCGCCGACGACACGGTCTGGGCGTCGATCCCGGTGTTCGGCCGCAACTTCCAGGCCACACACCTGATGCTGGCCGTGCAGGTGATGACCGGTCTCGCCGACGAGTTGGACGACCGGCTGCACGGCGAGTTCGGCGGCAAGCGGTTCTTCGGCGAGGGCGACAAGCCGGTCCTGCGCGACGAGTCGCAGCACCGCACCGGCATGTACCTCTAGACGAGTTGTTCCGAATTCCGGTTAGTGGTCGTAGGCGATCAGTGACCGGGTGACGGGCGCGCTGGTCTTGTTGTTGTGCCAGATCGCCGCTGTCATGGCGAGCAGGCGTTGGGCGACACGGACGGCCACACCGGCGAAGGTCCGTCCGCCGTGTTGTTCCAGGTCAAGCTGGCCCTTGAGGGTGTCGTTCACCGACTCGATCAGTTGTCGGACCTTCTTGAGCATCGGCTCGCCGTAGCGGGTCTTCTCCTTCTTGCGGGACGGGCGCAGTAGTTCGATGCCCTGTTCGGCCAACTGCCGCTCGAACGGCGTGGAGGCGAATCCCTTGTCGCTGATCAGCAGGATCCCGTCGTGCTCGGCCACCACGGCGGCCTCGACGTCGAGCATCGCGGCGAGGACCTCTCGCTCGCCGATCTTCGGGTTCGCCAGGGCCCACAGGATCGGCATCCCGGTCGGGGTGCAGACCAGGTAGAGCCGGAGGCCCCAGAAGAAGCGGGAATGGGAGGCGCAGTAGCCGTATCCGGCCCAGCCGGCCAGGTCCGAACGCTGCGCCGTCGGGCGCGACATGCCGCAGGGTATCGGGGTGGAATCGACGATCCAGTGGTTGTCGAACCAGAAGTCACTGTCGCGCGCCAGGTCCCGGATCACCTTCTTGACCAGCGGAAGCGCCGCACGGAGCCGCTTGTTGTAGCCCGGCCGCTGCGGCAGGTAGGCAAACATGCCGGCGAGATGAATACGGGCGTAGCGGATCCAATGCGCTTCCGAGCGGGCGCCGAGCAGGACCTGCGCCACCGCGAGGCATACCAGTTCGGAGTCGGTCAACAGCGGCGGCCGGCCCCGCCACCGGGGCGTGCGGATGCTGTCGTCGATCTTCACGTACAGTGCGGTCAAGAGGGTATCCAGGTCTTGCGTCACAACATGATCTTGGATGCCCTCTCTTCATGCCCAGACATCGACCCCTGACTTCGGAACTACCCGTCTAGGGCTGACCTCGCCCTGCTCAGTAGCCCGGTCCAGCTCGTGTCGCGATTAACCGCGGTTAACCGCGCCGGGTTCCCTCGTCCGTAGGTGGCCTGGGTTGACCCGTCCCGCAGAGTCCCCAAGGGACACTGCTTGCTCTTCAGTATCAGGACTTCTAGAGTGGTTGATGTGAGTCGGTATCTGGAAATTGCAAATGACCTCCGGCGACGGATCGCCGCGGGGGAGTGGCCCATCGGCGCCCGGCTGCCCGGTATCGCCGAGCTTCAGGACGCCTATGGCGCCGCTCTTAACACCATCCGAGCCGCCGAACAGGTGCTTCGCCAAGAAGGTGTCCTGCGGATCAGCGCTGGTCAGGGGGCCTACGTCCTGACTCTGCCGCAGGCCGGATCGGAAGCCGACGTGCTCGACGCTCTGTACGCCGCGCGGGACGCGGTCGCCTCTGCCATCAACCTGGTGGAGCGGCAGCAGGAATCCCGCAACTAGATCGCGGGGCGGCCTCAGCCTGGACAGCATCTCGGCCGCCCCGCTCCAACTCCGAAGGAGTCGCCCCATCATGCCTGATTCCACGGAATCGACCGATCACTACCAACTGCCGGTGGCTGCGGTCGCACCGGTGCGTCCGGAATCGGTGCGCCTCGACAGCGTGCTGACCCACCCAGCCAACCCTCGCAAGGTCCTGAACGACCTGGGCGATCTGGAGGCGTCAATCCGTGAGGTTGGTGTCATCCAGCCGCCGGTGGTGCTGCCCGCCTCTCGGGTCGCTGCCGCGTGGCCGGCCCACGCGGCGAAGCTCGTCGACGCGCAGTGGGTGGTGCTGGTGGGCGCCCGTCGGCGAACAGCAGCCGGCAATGTCTACGGCGACGACCCGGATGCGACGCTGAACGTGTTGGTGCGCGAGGACGCGATCGCCGACGACCCGCTGGCGCAGTTGGACGTGATGACCGCGGAGAACGTGGCCCGGTCGCCGCTGAGTCCGGTGGAGGAGGCCCGCGTGTTCGCCGAGCAGGAGGCCGCCGGCCGTAAGCAGAGGGAGATCGCCGATCGGGTGGGCTGCTCGCAGTCGCACGTTTCGAAGCGCCTGAAGCTGCTCAGGCTGCCCGAGGTGCTGCTGGCCGAGCTCGAAACCGGCCGGGTCCCCGACGACGAGGACCTGGAGCCGGCCGGCCGGGCGAAGAAGAAGCAGGCCCTGCAGATTAAGGACGCGTTGGCGCTCGTCGACGCCGCCGGCGACGACCAGGAGGTGGTGCTGGCCGCCTACGGGTTGAGCCAGGACAGTCGGTATCACCACTGGTCTGCCGCGAACCTCGGGGCTGAGGAAGGTCGGTACAGGAATTAACGTCAAAGATGATCTTGATTTCACTGGCGGCCCCGCTGGGCGAACGTGATCAGAAGGCTCCCACCGGCCCGTCTCCCTCGCGGCGCTGCGCGGCCTTGCGCTGGCCGCGAGTTCTCGCGCGGCGCGTTGGTCCTTATTCACCATGACGTGTCCTGTCCGGCCGTCACCCACGCTCCCGGCCGCGGCGTCCATGGTCTGCGGAAGGAGAGCTGCTGCCTCGCACGTCGAAGCCCTCGGCGGTCAGAGTGGCCAGGCTGTCCCAGGTGCGCTGGTGCTGGTTTCGCACGACGGAGTCGGGCACGGCGCGGCACCACCGCCGACCGGGCAGGGCTACGGGGCGGTGGCGCTGCCGGTCCAGGCACGTCTCCAGTGGGGTGCCGAACACCACGGCGGCGGCAGGCACCTGGTGGCGGACTGCGGCCGAGAGCAGCTCGGCGCGCTCGGCCGGTACGCCGTTGGTCGCGTCGACCACGGTGGTCAGCCGGCGCGACAGACGCGTGTTCACGATCGCGGGCCTGGCACCCTGGCAACGTGTCTCATGAACCAGTTGCCGTCTCTTCGTCGTTCTAAGCCTAGATGTCCCTACCGGAATGGAGGTACCCCATGCCCGATGGTGCGAAGAGGTCTCGAGAAGAGGTGCTTGCCCGATTTCTTATTGATGAGAGGACAGCAGGCCATAGCTTTCGTGACGTGATATACGTGGCAGGCAATGGCGGCGCATTGGATTCGGTGGCGACTGGGCGATTTGTCGCGTACCTTGCCTCGCTCAAGGTCGCCACCGATATTCACAAAGAGGCCGAGCGCGCCTTGAAGGAAGAGGCAGGAGAACCTCTTAATTCTTTTAAGCAATTTGCGACACAGTTTGTGTGGGCGCTAGGGGCTGAGCTGGATAGAAAGAAAATGCAGCCGGCGTCTGTCAGCACTGCTGCGCTCCTCGCGTCATCGAATCGGAGGAATGCGCCCGGACCACAGCCCCCAGCGGCAGGATCGTCAACCAGCCCTGCGGCCGTGTCAGCTAAGACGCCAGCCGGCCGTGCCCAGTGAACGGGGGGCGATTTTACTCTGCGCAACACAGCGATCAACCTACTCCGCCTTACGACGTCAGAAAGCAGTGCCCGCCGGAACCCAAAAACTGGCGCGCTGCGCTACGAAGGGATCGATAATGCACAAACGTGTAACTAGTACCCCAAGTATGGTGCCCGATTCGCGACTGGTAACTCAGCAAGACCTGGATTGGTCCGCTGCCTATACGCAGGCGGTCAGGCGCCGCACCAGGCTGCCCGTGCCGCCGAATACCCCGATCTACCGCGACCAGCTAAACCGGGAACGCGCAAATCCGGCCGCCCTTCCTCAACGGTTCTATGACGCACTTTCCGTGCGAATCGAAACCGCGAGAGTCAGCAGAGACTCTGATGCCCGTACTTTCGCCGCCAACTTGCACGGAGCTGGCGGCCCGCCGCCTCCTCGCGACCCGGCAGCGGGTGACGCGCCTCCCGGACATTCTGCCGCGCTGTCAAGCCTTGGGCAGCCGAGCGCCAAGGTGCCTTCTCGCTGAGTGGGGGGATGCTCAGGGCCATTGCGGGTTGTCGGGTAGGGCTCTGACCTGGGAATCGCGGAACTCCACGGGCACAGCCAGACAACGTACGCGCCCTCACTCCACGCCCACCGACCGGCATTCAAGATCATCCCTAGCGTTAATTCCTGTACCGATCTTCCTCAGCCCCGGGGTTCCGTGGGGGCTGAGGAAGATCGGTCGTCGGCGAGCACCCGCCGACGGGCCCGGACGGCGGCTCACAGTGCAGGTCAGTGGCCGTTTGACAGACCGGGCCGGCGGGCCGGGAAAGCCAGACACCCCCTTCTGTGGAGGGGACTCCTCTCTCCCCTGAGCACGTCGCCGTGCCACCCCGGGGGGCGTGGTCTCGCACGTGTCGCACCCTGCCCCCGGGGGCGGCGGTCAGGCGTCGGCGAGGCGGAGCCGGTGGTGTGCGGCGGTGGCGACCAGGGCGACGTCACCGCCAGCGGTGCGGACCGCGCTGGCGACGGCCCGCAGCGCGTCGTGCTCTGCGCCGTTCAGGTCGTGGGTGACCCCGTCGTGGTGGAGCAGCTCGACGAGTTCGCCGGAGATGTGGGCGAGCTGCTCGCCGAGCTGCGCGAGGCGGGACAGGTGCGCCACGGTCGGGGTGGTGGAGGTGAGTAGCGCGTGCTCCTGGTGGCCGCTGGCCGCAGTGGGGTCCGTCGTGCAGGCGAGGCTACGGGGCGGAGGCGACGGCCGCCGCCGCCCCGCGAGCCGGGCGCCGCGCCGGCCGGGTTCGTGGCTACTTCTTCTCCCGGGTCGCGTGGTCGCCGTCCGTGTGCGCTCGCGGTGACGTCCCGACCTGGTGGCGTCGGCGCGGTGCCCGCCGGGGTCGTTAGTCGGTGGGCGCGGTCGAGGCGTTCGGCTTGGTCGGAAGGGTGCGAGGTGTGCGACACGACCGGGCAGGCACTGGGGAGACCGGGCGGGCGGTGGCCGTCACGCGGCCGGCCGGCGGGGTTCGGCCGCGTCGCGCAGGGCCCGCAGCAGGTCGGCTGGCCGCACGGTCACCGGTTCTTCGCCGGCGGCGGCGCGGGCGGCGAACGCCTCGTCGACCAGGTCCCGCAGCGCCTCGCTGACCGGTACGCCGCGGTGTACGCCGCCCTGTTCGCCGGCCACCAGGTCGCCGACCACTGGATCCAGACCCAGCACCAGGCCGACACCAAGGGCCAGCCCGGCTGGCGGGGCCGGTTGGCCTGCGCCCGGCACGTGGCCACCTACGGCGCGACCCAGCTGGTAGCGCTCGGGCTGCTCGCCCTGGCCGCCGACCTGACCGTGTCCCCGGCCGGGCTCGCCGCCGGCATGGCGGTCAACCTGACCACCCACTACCTCGCCGACCGGCGTACCCCGCTGCTGTGGTTGGCCGAGAGCACCGGGTCCGCCCGGTTCTGGCGCCTCGGCACGCCCCGGGCCGGCCGGGACGACAACCCCAGCCTCGGCACCGGCGCGTACGCGTTGGACCAGAGCTGGCACTACGGCTGGATGTTCGTCGCCGCCATCCTCACCACCATCATCTAGACCACCGACACCCCGGAGGACAGACCCATGGGTTGGATCAACAAGGCGCTCGGCACCCGGGGCTGAGGAAGATCGGTACAGGAATTCACGCTAACGACGATCTTGGTTCCCCCGGCTGCCCCGCTGGGCGAACGTGATTAGACGACTCCCTTTGGGTCACCGACGCCTCGGCCATCCGCCAGCAGCTCAGCCGTATCCAACGCGCCATTCTCGACGACCCCGCCCTCGCCGTGGGCAGCGCCAAGGAACTTATCGAGAGCACCGCCAAGGTCGCACTGAAGGAACTCGGCCTGCCCATCGACGACAAGGCCGACCTCCCCGCCCTCGTCCGAGACGCCCAACAGGCTCTTGGCCTGCATCCCTCCTCAGCGACTCCCGGCCCCGACGGCAGCGACGCGGTCAAGAAGATTCTCGGCGCGGTGTCCAGCATCGCCATTGGGCTGGCAGAGCTGCGCAACCGCGGCTACGGCACCGGCCATGGACCAGCCAGCGCACCCGCTGGACTCGGCGCTCGCCATGCACACCTGGCCGTCAACGTGGCCTTCACCTGGTGCCAACTCATCCTCGACATGCTCGCCGACCCGAAGGCTCCCTGGCGGAAGGGAGCCGTCTAATCACGTTCGCCCAGCCGTTAGCGTGAATTCCTGTACCGATCTTCCTCAGCCCCGAACCTGGTGTCGGAGGTACGCCGCCAGCAGGAGCGGCAAGCGGTCATCGACGCCGCGGGTAAGAAGTTGGCCGCCGAGGGCGTCCCGGTTATTGAGCCGATTCAGCGGTTCGGCCAGGACTACTCGCAGTACCGGCTGGAGGGGGCCAAAGCCGTAGCGGCGGCCCGCAAGGCCGGCGCTCTGGCGGCTGGGGTCGACTCGTGGGGCAGCGTCACCTACTACTCGACTGCCGGGAAGCCTAGGAAGGCGGACAACCGCAGCGCGGCCGAGCAGCAGCGCATCACTGACGAGCGGGAGCGTCGCAAGGCGATGACCGCCCGGTCCGAGGCCGCCGCTGTGCTGGCCGCGACGGCCCCGGCCTGTCACCGCTGGCCGTCACGATCTGCACCGAGACTGCGGCGCCGGTGCTGGCCGGGGTGCGGTTGCGGGCCGGGCGGGCCGGCTCGGCCAAGGGCGCGGCGAGCATGATGACCGAGGCGATCAACACCGCCACCGCCGCCGGCGCGCAAACGCACAACCTCCTCGTGCGCGGGGACAGCGCGTACTGCAGCGGCAAGGTCATCGCCGCGGTCGTCACGGCCGGTGCGACATTCTCGTTCGCGATCGCCCGCAACCCGGCGGTCGACGCCGCGATCAGCAGCATCAGCGACGAGCAGTACACCCCGGTGCACTACCCCGGCGCCGTCGTCGACCCCGACACCGGGCACCTGATCTCCGACGCCCACGTATCCGAAGTGGAGTACACCGCGTTCGCCGGCACCCGCCACATAACGCCAGGCCGTCGTGACGCCGATCTCGAATCCGGCGGCCAGGCGGGTCAGGGTGTCGCCGTTGCGCAGGTGGGCCAAAGCGAGCAGGGCTTGCCGACCGGGGTCGAGGCGTCGCCACCGGGACCGTCGCTGCTGGCGGCGGGTTCGGATGAGGGCGGCGAGGTGGTTCAGGCTGCGGGTGGACAACGGAATCGCGGCAGGGTAAGACAGCACAGCGAGGCTCCCGGTTGGGGCATCTGATCTTGGTCGACTGCTGTCTTACCGGGAGCCTCGTCCTCCATGGACACCGGCCTGCCGTACCGCCCGTGACCTGCACCCTCACGATGAAAATGGCTCAGTACTAAACGCGGGTGCTGACACGGCCAAAGGTTTCAACCAGGCGTTTGGCGTCGCGTGTTGGGAGCCGGATTCGACAAGGACCACGTCGCGCCCGATGAGGTGGAAGCCGGACCCCACCCGGAAGGTCCACCTCTACCTGCCTGCGCAGCCGCAGGCGACTGGATTGCCGCATGCATAGAGGATGATGCGACCACCATGGCAGTGCTCGCGTTTTGACGGGAAATGGGCGAAACGGTCATCAATACGGCGTAGAAATTTTCGTCTGAAATCCCCTTAAATGCTCGTGCATCTCGCCTAACAATGGTTGTAGTTGCATCTCTGCAGACAGGCGTCGATCGATTTATCTTGAAGGAGTCTTGCCCAGTCTGCTCCAGAGTAAATCTGGCCTGCCGCAGACTCCAGTACACCGGAGAGCCTTTCCTCACATACTCCGAGCTCTGCGGATCCATTAGTTGGTGCAGTTCCTGATACACGTCCGTCGGATAGTTTTGGAATGCATCGTACACGTAGAGCATACTGTCCGCCCTAGGCAGTTGCGGGCGTCCTGGCGGTTCTTTTGAGACGTTAATATAATCATGGTATATCACTCCCGCCACGAGCGTTTCCCTACTCAACTTCTGTCCAGTATTCACTGCGCAATTCCTCTCTTTGATCTTTTGATCGGAGCCTGTCCAGTGTGTATACAATTCAAACGCACACAGCCGACCACTAGGTTCACGCACCTCGCTTTTGGTGATATCCGTCACTACGCCTGAACAACAAGCAGGCATGCATTCGGCCAGGTAAACCGCCCCGGATCTTGTATAGACCTGAGTTTGACCCAGATCCGCAAGCGGTGGCCCGACGCGCAGCTGCCCTCGGTGGGTCAGTGGAAGGCGGCGGATTCTGCGGAATCGCGGCTGCGGGGTGAGGACCGGATGGCGGTGTGGCGGTCGTCCGCGCTTGCGCTGGAGGCGATCAGCGCCCGGCTGGCTAAGGGATGTCTCGTAACTGGGTGAAGGCGTTGCCCTGGGCCGGGCCGGTGGTCAGCCGGTGAGGATGATGTTGTGGAGGTTGGCGATGCCGGAAGCGGCGTCGGTCAATGTGTGGCCGGCGCGGCGGTAGTCGCGCAGGATCTTGAAGTTCTTCATCCTGGCCAGGGCGTGTTCTACCCCTGCTCGAACGGTGCGGTGCTCGACGTTGAGGGCTTGTTTCCAGTCCGGCAGCGAGCTGCCGTCGGCGGGTTTGCGGTACGGCATGATCACCTCAGGGTTGCCCCGGTAGCCGCCGTCGGCCATCACCGGCCGCCCGTCGAGCTTCTCCTGGATGCCGCTGGTGCGGTAGACGATGGTGTCGTTGCGGTTGCCGGGCTGTGGGTCGCCGACGGCGATGACCAGGCGGGTGGAGGCGTCGATGGCGACCTGCAGGTTTGTGGAGTAGCGGTAGTTCTTGCTCCGGGCGGCCAGCCGGTGATCGCGGGTCGGGACCAGCGTCCCGTCAACGATCGCGATCTGCGCGACCGGCCGTTTACGCACCGGCGCCAGGGCCAACAGCGGTGCGAGGGTGTCGATGACCCGGTGCGCCGCGGAGTGCGACACCCCGAACAGCGGACCGATCTGGCGCATCGTCAGGTTCGTCCGCCAGTACGCGGCCACCAGCAAAACCCGATCGGCGAGGTCAAGAGCCCACTGCCGGCCCGGCCGACCGTCAGCTATGCCGTCACCGCCACGCTCGGCAACCAACCGGACCAGCGTGCGGAACTGCGGTGGCTGCAGCCCGGTGAACGGGAAGATCCACTCCGGGCGAGCTGCCGTGATCACCTGCACCCCGGCATCCTGCCCGACCATCCCCAACGGACGGACACCAGGGTTACGAGACATCCCTTAGCTTGATCTTTAACCTGTGCGGCGTGGCCGGGGATTGACAGTCTTCGTCTTCTTTGTGGCCGATGTTTTGGCGTTCGTGGTGGTCGCGATGTGGACGTCGTGTCGCGGGGTGGGGTGGGTGTTGCGGCGGCCGGGTGGTCGCCCCGGGCCTGGCCGGGCGGGTTTGGGTGCACCGGCCGGGCAGGTCGCCTTCGCGCGGAGGTGCCGAAACCCTCGGCGGACGCGGGCGGGTGACAGACGCTGCGGTGGTGCGGGTTGCTCCCAGGGGCGGCGCAGGTCGGCGGCGAGGGCGCGGGCCAGACGGAGCTGGGTGTAGGCGGCGAGGATCAGCCAGGTCCATAGGTCGGCGGCTTGCGGGGTGCGGATCTTCGGGCAGGTCCAGCCGAGGGTCTGTTTGAACAGGCGGAACGTGTGTTCGATGTCGAAGCGGCGTAGGAACGTCTGCCAGAGCAGGTTCACGTCATCCGAGGTGGCGTCGACGCCGGACCACCACAGCCACACCGGCTTCGGTGTAGCGCCGCTGGGTAGGTGGTCGACTTCCAGGCGGATGACGGTCCCCTCGATGACCGGCAGTACTTTAGCCGCGGCGGTCCAGGCGGATCGGTGGGTCAACCGAGGGTGCAACCGGTCCCAGGCGCGGGCCCACGCCGTGCCGTAGAGACGGGTGTCGGCGACAGTGGCCGCGTCCGGCTCACCCCAGGTGGCGGGATCACCGAAGACGAACTCGCCGCCGTGGCGGGGCGGACGGCCGACCGTTCCCGGCCGCCGAGGCGGCACTGCCCGACGCAGCACCCGATCCGATCGCATTCGCGCGAGGACCTGCACGGGCAGGTCACGCAGGAGGAACGCCAGTCGGGGCGCGTCGTAGCCGGCGTCGGCCACGACCAGGATCTCCGCGTCCCCAGCCTGCCACTGCCCGGCCGCGATCAGACGCCCCACGATGTCTCGCAGCTGCCCAGCGGTGACCGTGGCCGCGTCGTCGCCAGGCGCCAGCCGCACCGCGTCCAACGGTGCGGTCCACGAACTACGGCCCGACTCCAGGGCCACGACCATCGAATACGGCCAGCCCGGGATCATGATGGTCTGATCCTTGCCGCGTCCGTAGGTGTGACACAGGATCCGCTGTGGTGAGGTGTGCGCGTCCGGCCGCAGCCAGCAGGTGATGTCCACCGCCAGGACGAGACGGCCGTCGGCTGCCCGGGGCAGCGGCACCCCAGCGAGAGCGGTGCGCAACCGGTCAATGTCCAACTTCCCGCAGGCGAGGGCGTCATACAACGCCCCGTGACCCCGGCGGTGCTCACCCACCAGCGACAACTCCACCAGCGACCGGACCGGCCCGTCGGCGCACAACACCGCGTCGGTCAGGTCGAACAACGCGTCAGCCCGAGCGGTCAAGCAGTCGTAGAACTCCCGCCGGAACCGGTCCAGGTCCCCGACGGCATCAGCCGAACCACGGTCATGCACACTGATCACCAGAACAGCCCTTGGTTATTGATGTTCTTCCCTAGACAAGAAGATCATCAACCAAGGGCTGTTTCCGTGATCGTTCGGGGTCCCCGCAGGACCTCAGAGGGTTAAAGATCAAGTTAGCGTCGCGCCGGGCTCACCGCAGTGGCCGACGGTGGCCAGGGCCAGCGCGGAGCTGCTCGCGCGAGTCGCGGCGGCGGCCGAGCCTTCGGGGCGGGGACCGGTGACCCGGGCGGCGAACAGCCTGGCCCGCGCGGCGGCGCCACCGCGGCGAGCGCCGGCGTCGCCGGCGTTGACGGTGGCCGCCGAGTTGGGCCGGGTCGCTGACGCGCTGCTGGTCGCCGGGCACGCCCGCGACGGCGGTGAGGCGGCCGTCCTGCTCGCCGTGGTCGTCCAGGCGGCCCGGCTGGTCGTGGCGCTGGCCGAGTTGCGCGCGGCCGAGCAACAGGCCCACGCGGCGGGTGTGGCGGCGGCTGCCGCAGCTCACCTGATGCCGCTGCTGCGGGGCGGCGGCCCGCAGGTCGAGCAGGGCCAGCCGCCGTTGGAAACCGGGCGTGCGGAGTCGGCGGCGACGCCGGCGCGGGTGCGTGTCGACCAGGTGGTGGAGCGGGAGGCTCAGCGGTGAACAGAGGGGAGAGATCGTGGCCGACAACGAGATAGCCGAGTTCCACCAGCGGGCGACGTCGGCGGTGACGGGGGCGATCCAGGCCGCCGGTCAACTGGCGCAGGTGCTCATCGACGCGCGCATCGCGCAGCTTCAGCGGGCCGCCCGGGTGAGCGATGAACAGGCCCGGCAGACTCGCGCGCAGGCCCGCGCGGCACAGCAGGCCGACGCGGCGGTGTGGCGGCCGGCGACGCGCCCGGCGTGGTGGCGGCAGGCATCAACCGACGACATCGCCCGCGCCTGGCGGGCCAGCTCCGGGTGGGCGGCGGTCGACCCACGCGCCCGCCGCGCCCAGCAGGTCATCACCGAGCGGTTGGCCGAGCGCGGTGTGCGCGTCGACCCGGACGCGGGTGGGCGGGCGGGGAACGCGGCGTGGCTGTCCGACCAACTGGACCGTGCCGCCGTCGACGAGGAACCCAAGTCTCAGCCGGATCCGGCTGACGCCCGGGTGGATCCGGAGGACGGTGGGCGGCGGCGCACCGCGCGGCAGCGCCAGGAGGAGATGACGATCCACGTCCGGGCGGTGTGGTCACCGGAGCGGGCCGAGCGGGTCATCGGCTCCCCGGCGTGGCCAGCCCTGGCCTACAAGCTCGACCAGTTGGAGCAGGCCGGGCATGACGTCCGTGATCTGCTGCGGCAGGTTCCTGGCTTCGTCGACCGCGCCCACACCCCCGCCGCGTATGCGTTCCGGGTGGTCGACGACTACGCGGCGGACCAGGCCCCCCGAGAGCAATCTGCCCCTGACGTAGGCCGCGCCGACGAAGGCAGCGCGGCCACTATCGAAGGTGAGTGGCGAGAAGTCCAAGGTGCCACCCCAGTCGTCGCCGAGGTTCGAGTCCAAGACGTCGATCATGCCTCTGGGCGAGCGGCTGAGCATGATGTGCGCGCTGCCCAGCTCGCGGCGCGCGCGTTTCCGACGTCGACCAAGTCCGCCGTTGCCGACACTCCGGCGGCGACCGCACCGGCAGTAAGGGGGGCACAGCAGGGTGCGGCGAGATCCGCTACGCCGTCACCGCCCGCCCAGACGGCGGGTCGGTAGAGGCTGCCCCCGTAGCCCTCATTGGGGCCGTCGGCTGTGAACTGGCCCTCAACGGCCGCCCATCGAGACGGCGGCGGCGTTCCGCCGCGAGACCTGACGAGCAGACAGGCAACCTCTTGACAGAAAGTCGCCATTCTATGTACTACGAGTCATATTCATCATCGTGGAGGTGGTTGACTTGCACAGAGTGCGCACAGTCCGGCGCATACGGCGCACGTCGGCGGCAATCTGCTTCGCTGTCCTCGTATGCCTTGGCACGCTCCCGGCGAGCGCGGCAGCAGCCCCGTCGTCACCGTCCGGTAAGTCTTCTGGCTACTGGGCTCCCTTCCCTGATGGTGGTCATGCCACTCCGTTGGGGGAGTCAGGCAACATCGTTGCGGGTTCCTGCACGTACAGACAGGCCAACGACGACCCGCATGGCAGTGGCGAGACATCCGTCCACGGCTATTGGCTTCACATCGCCGGCACTTGTCCGAGCATGGCAAACGTGGACATCGAACTGCAGGCGTACTGGTGCGATTCTCTGGGTTGCCGGTGGTTGACGGTTGCCTCGGGCTCGGGCGACTACCTCGCAGGAGGCGGCTCCGGCCGCAGATCTAATGCGAGGATCAACTGCTCAAACAGCACGACCGTCGGCTGGAGGGGTGCTACTGATGTCGATCTGATCGGTGTCGCCGACCCTTCTGGGTGGTACTTCGGGGGTGCCGTGAACCGTGCGTGTAGCCCCTGATCGCAAGCTGCCGCCGTCCCGGCGACAACCGTAACCGGTGATCAGGTGACACGGTTTAGTTAGATACAGCCGGAACGATCACGGGATTTTCGGGAGTCAGACAGTGAGCAGCGGTCAAGCCGGTTGGCGCCCGTACTCGGGCGCCTACGGTGCTCCCGAAAATCTTCCCCCGGTCGAGCCCGGTCGCATCGTTGGCCTAGTTGCCAGCTGCGATCTCCGAGGGGTGCACCCCGAGAATGCAATTACCCGGAGTTTCACGGTCAGTGAGTTCGCGGTGCTGGAAGACGGTCGGCACGTGCTCCTGCACGCGGATCGTGGGTTCACTCTCACTGCTAGATCAACCGGCGTTCCGGGTGGTGTCGTTCCGCTCGTCGAGACTCGGGAAAGCATCACCCCGAACGTTCTGAACGCCGTGCTCCCCGACGACGCCGAAGAGTCCGCAGAGGAACATCCTTGGTCGTGGCTGGCCGAGCTGGCTCGGGCTCGCGGCCTAGATGTGACCGCAGAAGATCTGCGAGGTCTTCCCTATCAGGTGGTCTTCACCGACACAGTGACCCGCTGGCTCGCGCCTACCTGAGCTCCAGCGCCTAACTTGATCTTTAACCTGTGCGGCGTGGCCGGGGATTGACAGTCTTCGTCTTCTTTGTGGCCGATGTTTTGGCGTTCGTGGTGGTCGCGATGTGGACGTCGTGTCGCGGGGTGGGGTGGGTGTTGCGGCGGCCGGGTGGTCGCCCCGGGCCTGGCCGGGCGGGTTTGGGTGCACCGGCCGGGCAGGTCGCCTTCGCGCGGAGGTGCCGAAACCCTCGGCGGACGCGGGCGGGTGACAGGCGCTGCGGTGGTGCGGGTTGCTCCCAGGGGCGGCGCAGGTCGGCGGCGAGGGCGCGGGCCAGACGGAGCTGGGTGTAGGCGGCGAGGATCAGCCAGGTCCATAGGTCGGCGGCTTGCGGGGTGCGGATCTTCGGGCAGGTCCAGCCGAGGGTCTGTTTGAACAGGCGGAACGTGTGTTCGATGTCGAAGCGGCGTAGGAACGTCTGCCAGAGCAGGTTCACGTCATCCGAGGTGGCGTCGACGCCGGACCACCACAGCCACACCGGCTTCGGTGTAGCGCCGCTGGGTAGGTGGTCGACTTCCAGGCGGATGACGGTCCCCTCGATGACCGGCAGTACTTTAGCCGCGGCGGTCCAGGCGGATCGGTGGGTCAACCGAGGGTGCAACCGGTCCCAGGCGCGGGCCCACGCCGTGCCGTAGAGACGGGTGTCGGCGACAGTGGCCGCGTCCGGCTCACCCCAGGTGGCGGGATCACCGAAGACGAACTCGCCGCCGTGGCGGGGCGGACGGCCGACCGTTCCCGGCCGCCGAGGCGGCACTGCCCGACGCAGCACCCGATCCGATCGCATTCGCGCGAGGACCTGCACGGGCAGGTCACGCAGGAGGAACGCCAGTCGGGGCGCGTCGTAGCCGGCGTCGGCCACGACCAGGATCTCCGCGTCCCCAGCCTGCCACTGCCCGGCCGCGATCAGACGCCCCACGATGTCTCGCAGCTGCCCAGCGGTGACCGTGGCCGCGTCGTCGCCAGGCGCCAGCCGCACCGCGTCCAACGGTGCGGTCCACGAACTACGGCCCGACTCCAGGGCCACGACCATCGAATACGGCCAGCCCGGGATCATGATGGTCTGATCCTTGCCGCGTCCGTAGGTGTGACACAGGATCCGCTGTGGTGAGGTGTGCGCGTCCGGCCGCAGCCAGCAGGTGATGTCCACCGCCAGGACGAGACGGCCGTCGGCTGCCCGGGGCAGCGGCACCCCAGCGAGAGCGGTGCGCAACCGGTCAATGTCCAACTTCCCGCAGGCGAGGGCGTCATACAACGCCCCGTGACCCCGGCGGTGCTCACCCACCAGCGACAACTCCACCAGCGACCGGACCGGCCCGTCGGCGCACAACACCGCGTCGGTCAGGTCGAACAACGCGTCAGCCCGAGCGGTCAAGCAGTCGTAGAACTCCCGCCGGAACCGGTCCAGGTCCCCGACGGCATCAGCCGAACCACGGTCATGCACACTGATCACCAGAACAGCCCTTGGTTATTGATGTTCTTCCCTAGACAAGAAGATCATCAACCAAGGGCTGCTTCCGTGATCGTTCGGGGTCCCCGCAGGACCTCAGAGGGTTAAAGATCAAGCTAGACGAGTTGTTCCGAATTCCGGTTAGTGGTCGTAGGCGATCAGTGACCGGGTGACGGGCGCGCTGGTCTTGTTGTTGTGCCAGATCGCCGCTGTCATGGCGAGCAGGCGTTGGGCGACACGGACGGCCACACCGGCGAAGGTCCGTCCGCCGTGTTGTTCCAGGTCAAGCTGGCCCTTGAGGGTGTCGTTCACCGACTCGATCAGTTGTCGGACCTTCTTGAGCATCGGCTCGCCGTAGCGGGTCTTCTCCTTCTTGCGGGACGGGCGCAGTAGTTCGATGCCCTGTTCGGCCAACTGCCGCTCGAACGGCGTGGAGGCGAATCCCTTGTCGCTGATCAGCAGGATCCCGTCGTGCTCGGCCACCACGGCGGCCTCGACGTCGAGCATCGCGGCGAGGACCTCTCGCTCGCCGATCTTCGGGTTCGCCAGGGCCCACAGGATCGGCATCCCGGTCGGGGTGCAGACCAGGTAGAGCCGGAGGCCCCAGAAGAAGCGGGAATGGGAGGCGCAGTAGCCGTATCCGGCCCAGCCGGCCAGGTCCGAACGCTGCGCCGTCGGGCGCGACATGCCGCAGGGTATCGGGGTGGAATCGACGATCCAGTGGTTGTCGAACCAGAAGTCACTGTCGCGCGCCAGGTCCCGGATCACCTTCTTGACCAGCGGAAGCGCCGCACGGAGCCGCTTGTTGTAGCCCGGCCGCTGCGGCAGGTAGGCAAACATGCCGGCGAGATGAATACGGGCGTAGCGGATCCAATGCGCTTCCGAGCGGGCGCCGAGCAGGACCTGCGCCACCGCGAGGCATACCAGTTCGGAGTCGGTCAACAGCGGCGGCCGGCCCCGCCACCGGGGCGTGCGGATGCTGTCGTCGATCTTCACGTACAGTGCGGTCAAGAGGGTATCCAGGTCTTGCGTCACAACATGATCTTGGATGCCCTCTCTTCATGCCCAGACATCGACCCCTGACTTCGGAACTACTCGTCTAGAGGTCCAGCAGCGTCTTGCCGACCGTCGCGCGCGCCTCGATGGCGGCGTGCGCGTCGGCGGCGCGCTCCAGCGGAAAGCGCTGGCCGATCAGGGGTCGCAGCCGGCCGGCCGCCGCGTCCGCGAGCGCCTGTTCGGTGTACGCCCGCAGGCGCGCGGGTGGCACGTCCGGCCGGAGCAGCGTGACCTGCCGTGCGGTGGCGGCCTCGGGCGGGATCGGGGACCATTCGCCGCTCGCCAACCCGAAGCTGATCATGCGGCCACCCGGGTCGAGCAGTTCGAACGCCACCCGGGCCACCGCCCCGCCGACCCCGTCGAGCACCACGTCGACCCCGCCCGACGCAGCTCGGACGCGGTCGGCCCAGTCGGGCAGCAGGTAGTCGACGGCGAGGTCGGCACCCAGTCCGGGCAGCAGGTCCACCTTGCGTGGCCCACCGGCCGCGCCGATCACCCGTCCGCCGGCGCGGGCCGCCAGCTGCACCAGCAGGCTGCCCACACCACCCGCTGCGGCCTCCACCAGCACCCGGTCGCCGGGGCGTACGCCGACGGTGTCGATCAGCATGGCGGCGGTGCGCCCGTCGGCCAGCAGCGCCACCGCCTCGTCGAGTGGCAACCCGGTGGGCACCTCGATCGGCGCGGACGCGTCCACCACCGCGCGTTCGGCGTACCCGCCGGAGCCGCCGGTCGCGGTGACCACCCGCCGTCCGACCAGCGCCGGGTCGACGTCCGGTCCGGCGGCGGTGATCACGCCACCGACGCCGTTGCCGGGGATCAGCGGGGGAGTGACCCGGAACGGTCCGGGGCGACCGGAGCGCTGCTGCGTCTCGACGAAGGTGATGTTCGCGTGGACGACGTCGATCGACACCTGGCCGGGGCCGGGCGTCGGGTCGGGGGCCGTGCCGGGCACCAGCACCTCCGGTCCGCCGAACTCCCGTAGCCAGATCGCCCGCATGACGTCCCCCTCGTGTCCGGTGATGGCAGCACCAGTGCAACAGGTGAACCTGGCTTGAGGTCAAGCTCCGCCGGAGGGGCCGACGCCGGGGGACTCCACCAGCCGGGACAGGACGATGGTGCTGCGGGTGGAGGTCACGAAGGACTCGGCACGCAGTCGTTCAAGGGCCGCCTCCAGGTGGGCGATGTCGGCGGCGCGCAGGTGGACGAGGGCGTCCGCCTCGCCCGAGACGGTGTACGCCCCGACCACCTCCGGGTGTCGACGCGCGGCCACGCCGATCTGCGCGGGGGTGGTCCGGCCGGCGCAGAACAGCTCGACGAACGCCTCGGTGGTCCAGCCGACGGCGGCCGGATCGACCACCGCCGTGAATCCCCTGATCACGCCGGTGGCGCGCAGACGGTCGACCCGGCGCTTGACCGCCGGGGCGGAGAGTGACACCCGCGTGCCGATGTCGGCGTACGACGCACGGGCGTCGGCGACGAGCAACGCAATGATCCGCTGGTCTACCGCGTCTATCTGCAACGTTCCGCCTCTGGGAAGCAATGGTTGTGGCTGTTACCAAAGTTCCACGGTACCTACTCTTGGTGACCGTGAACCAGCAGCGAGTCTCGCGAAAGCGGACATATCTCATGTGCTCGCCCGAGCACTTCGCGGTCGAGTACGCGATCAACCCGTGGATGGACGTGACCACCCCGGTCGACCGGGAACTGGCCGTCAAGCAGTGGGACCGGCTGCGCGAGACGCTGGTCGGCCTCGGCCACGAGGTGCACCTGCTCACCCCCGAGCGGGGCCTGCCCGACATGGTCTACGCCGCCAACGGCGCGTTCGTGGTGGACGGCAGTGTCTACGGCGCGCGGTTCAAGCACGAGCAGCGGGCCGCCGAGGCCGCCGCGCACCACGCCTTCTACGAGTCGCAGGGCTGGCGTTTCATCGCGCCGAGCGAGACCAACGAGGGCGAGGGTGACTTCGCGTACGTGCCGGAGGCGCACGGCGGGCTGATCCTGGCCGGGCACGGCTTCCGCACCGAGATCCCGGCGCACGCCGAGGCGCAGGAGGCGCTGGGCCGGCCGGTGGTGTCGCTGCGCCTGATCGACCCGCGCTTCTACCACCTGGACGTGGCGCTCGCTTCCATCGACGACTCGAACGTCGTCTACTTCCCCGGCGCGTTCTCGGCGGCCAGCCAGCGGGTGCTGACCCAGCTCTTCCCGGACGCGGTGCTCGCCGACGACGAGGACGCCATGGCCTTCGGGCTCAACCTCGTCAGCGACGGCGCGAACGTCGTGCTCAACAGCGAGGCCACCCGGCTGGCCGGCAAACTCAAGGCCGCCGGCTACAACCCGGTCCCGGTCGAGTTGGGCGAGCTGAAGAAGGGCGGCGGCAGCGTGAAGTGCTGCATCGCCGAACTGCGGCACTGACCCGAACACTGCCGCGTACGCCAGGGGCCGGCCTCCCGACGGGAGGTCGGCCCCTGATTGCGTCGACGGGCGGTCAGCCCAGCGTGGCCAGCTCGTTGATCAGCACGTTCGACATGACCTGACCGTCGCGCTGCACCTCTCGCAGGTACCACTTCTGCTGCGGGGTACGCGGCTGGTTGAACTGCCAGATCCCGCGCGGGCTGTCGATCTGGCCGATCTTGCCCAGTGCCAGGTTGACCTGCTGCGGCGTCGGCTTCCCACCGGTCAGCTGGATGGCCTGGTCGAGCACCTGCGCCGCGTCGTACGACGCCATGGCGTACGTGGTGGGCGTGACCTGGTACTTCTTGCGGTACGCCGAGGCGAAGACCCGGTTGGAGGTGCTGTTCAGGTCGGCCGAGTAGTTCAGCGCGGTCTGGATGCCGAGCGCGTCGTCCTTCAGGTTTTCCAGCACGGTGCCCTCGGTGAGGAAGCCGGGTGCGTAGACGGGCCCGGAGAATTTCTCGCGCAGCTGCTTGATGAACTCCACCGCGGCATTGCCGGCGTAGAAGCAGAAGACCGCCGTCGGCTTCTTGGCCAGCGCCTTGCTGATGTCCACGGTGAACGCGGTCTTGCCCGGGTTGGGGTTGGCGGTGGTGTAGGTCACCGGGTCGGCGATCCGCGGGTCGGTGGCGCCGAACTCCTGCCGGAAGCCGCGCACCACGTCCGGGCTGCCGACGTTCTCCGGCATGATGATCGCGACTCGGCCGTTGGGCGGCAGCTGGTCGCGCAGGTAGCGGCCCAGTGCCCGGCCGGCCTCGTCCAGCACGTAGGACGTCCGCCAGATGTAGAAGACGCTCTGCAGGCTGCTCGGTGAGGCGTTGGAGCCGATCAGCGGAACCCTGGCCTGCTCCACGGTGTTCCGGATGCCGAGCATCACCGCCGAGTTGACCACGCCGGTGAGCGCCAGCACGCCCTGCTTGAGCAGACCGTCGACGGCGGCCTTGCCGGTCTTTTCGGTGTCACCCTCGTCGGCGGTCAGCAGGTCGACCGGGTGCCCGCCCAACCGCTGGTCGTGCAGGTCGAGGAAGAGTTGGAAGCCGTTGGTGATGTCGTCGCCGATGCTCTTGAAACCACCGGCTTGCGGCGTGATGAGGCCGATCTTGATCGGGCTCCGATCGCCGGTGGGCTGGGCGTCGGTGTCGGAGCCGCATGCGGCGGCGAATCCGGTGGTCCCGAGCGCGGCCAACAGGTGGAGCGCCCGCCTGCGATTCATCTGCGACACCGAGTTCCTTCCCAGGAGCGTTGCAGGGCAGAACACACCGCCCCTCCGGCGTTCTACCTGCTCCGCGACGCTGCGTCAATGGCTAGTGATCATCGTGCAGGGACCGCAACACGCCGAGGACCCGGGGCCAGGCCGAAGACTCCGGATCGATCAGCCCGAAATGCTCATGTCCGGGCAGTTCAAGAAGGGAAATATCGGATCCCGCGCCACGAGCTGCCGCGACGAAATCCCGGCTCATCGCCACCGGCACCTGTCGATCCTCCGAACCATGAACAATTACCGTCCGTGTCCGTACGGGCACCAACATCCGTGGATCGGCCACCGCGTACCGATCCGGAACCTCGGCCGGGCCGCCACCGAGCAGCGCCGCCACCGCGCCGGAATCCAGATCCCGCCGGTACGCCTCGCCCAGGTCGGCCACCGGTGCCAGGGCGAGCACCCCGCCCACCGACGTCGGTGCGGTGGCCGCCACGAACATCGCCAGGTGGCCGCCCGCGGAGTGCCCGACCAGGAGCGGCGCCGCCCCGCTCACCCGGCCCGGCAGTGCCTCGGCGGCCAGCTCGGGCAGCGCGGCGATCCCGGTCAACGCGTCGGTCAACGTACCCGGCCAGCCACCGCCGGGCTGCCCGGTGCGCCGGTACTCCACCTGCGCCACCGGATACCCGAGTGCGGCGAACGCGGCCGCCATCGGTCCGGTGTGCCGCCGGTCGTACTCGGCCCGCCAGAAGCCACCGTGCACCACGACGACCAGTGGCCGCGCCGGGCCACTGCCCGCCGGGGCACGCAGGTCGGCGACCTGGTCCGGGTGATCGCCGTACGCCACCGTGTGGTCGGGCTCCGGGGCGGGCCGGGTCAGCACGGCACGCGGGTCGGCAGGCATGGCGCGACGGTAGCGCGCCCCGCCCGGGTGGTTCGGCCCCGGGGAGTCGGTCCCGGGCGGCACGGGTCGCGCCCACTGGGTAAAGATGGACCCCATGACCGAAGCGCACTCCGCTGGACAGAACGACGAGCCCGGCCCCGACGAGTCCGGTCACTCCGGCACGGTGGTGGTGGTCGGCCCGGACGGCCGCCCGATCGGCACCGTGCAGACCGAGGAGGGCCAGGGTGAGGACCCGACCCGCCTGGTCGAGCAACCGGCCAAGGTGATGCGGATCGGCAGCATGATCAAGCAGCTCCTGGAGGAGGTCAAGGCGGCCCCACTGGACGACGCCAGCCGCAACCGGATGCGCGAGATCCACGAGCGGTCGATCGTCGAGCTCAAGGAGGGCCTCGCGCCCGAGCTGCGCGACGAACTGGAACGGATCTCGTTGCCGTTCGCCGAGGACAAGGCCCCGAGCGAGAGCGAGCTGCGGATCGCGCACGCCCAGCTCGTCGGCTGGCTGGAGGGCCTGTTCCACGGCATCCAGGCGGCCCTGGTCGCCCAGCAGATGGCAGCCCGGGTGCAGTTGGAGCAGATGCGCGGTGGCCGGCAGGCGCTGCCCAGTGGCCCGGGCGGGGTCGTCCCCGGAATGCCGGGCATCGGCCAGCCGGGCGGCGGCGAGGGTCACAACACCGGTCAGTACCTCTGACCTCAGTCCACCCCGAAGATCTTCTCCAGGTACGCCGCCACGCCGTCCTCGGTGTTCGCCGCCGTCACCTCGTCGGCGACCGCCAGGACGGCGCGGTGCGCGTTGGCCACCGCCACGCCACGCCCGGCCCAGGTCAGCATCGGCACGTCGTTGGGCATGTCGCCGAAGGCCAGCACGTCCGCGGCGGCCACGCCGAGCCGGTCGCAGTACCAGTCGAGCCCGGCCGCCTTGGTCACCCCGGCCGCGGAGATCTCCACCAGACCCGAGTACGACGAGTGCGTGGCCTCGGCCAACCCCGCCACCGCCGTGCCGATCAGCTCGACGAACCTGTCCGGATCCTGTTCGCCGGCGCGGGCGAGCAGCTTCACCGCCGGTAGCGACAGCAACTCCTCCGGCGTCTCGACCGGGCGGATCCGGTCGTGGTCGGCGTCCCAGCGCAGCGGGTAGTGCGCCTCGTGCCGCATCTCCCGGCTGTCCAGGATCTCCACCGCGAAGCTGATGTCGGGCACCTCGGCGCGCAGCCTCCGGGCCACCTCGGCCAGGTGCTGCGGCGCGAGCGGGTCGGCCCGCAGCACCTCGTCGGTGACCGGGTCGTAGACCACCGCGCCGTTGGCGCAGACCGCCGGCAGGGGCTCGGCCAGTTGGTCGTACACCATCTTGAGCCAGCGGACCGGACGGCCGGTGACCAGCACGACCGGCGTGCCTCGCGCGGTGATCCGCGCGAGCACGTCGGCGGTGCGCGGGCTGAGCGTGCGGTCGTCGCGGATCAGCGTGCCGTCGATGTCGGTGGCGACCAGGCGGGGCGTCTCTCCCATCACCGGGACAGTAGCCGGTCCAGGTACACCGCGACTCCGTCGTCGTCGTTACGCAGCGTCACCTCGTCGGCGACCGCCCGCAGGGTGGGGTGCGCGTTGGCCACCGCCACCCGGGACCAGCCGGCCCACTCGAACATCGGCAGGTCGTTGGGCATGTCACCGAAGACCAGCACATCGGCCGGGTCGACACCCAGGCTCTGCGCCACCACCGTCAGCCCGGTCGCCTTGTCCACCCCCGGTGGGCAGATCTCGATGAAGCCGAGCCCGGCCTGAGTGAGTGTGGCGACCTGCGGCGCAATGATCCGGCGGGCGACCGCCAGCAACTCGTCGACGTGGTGGTCGGCGGTTCGGGCGAACGCCTTGATCACGTCGCAGGAGAGGCACTCGTCGCGGGTGCGTGCCTCGAACCGGTCCTGGTAGGGCCAGCTTTCGTGGTAGTCGCCCCACAGCGGGGCGTCGTGCTCGTCGGACGCCTCGACCATCACGATCAGCGGGCCGACCTCGGCCTCCAGGTCGGCCAGCAACCGGGCCAGCACCTCGGCGGGCAGCCGCTCGTCGCGGAGCACCATGGGGCCCGCCGGGTCGCTCTGGTCGACCACCCGGCCGCCGCCGGCCATCACCAGGAAGTCGGCGGCCCGGATGTCGTTGCGGGTCAACTCGGTCAGCCGTGGGCCGCGTCCGGTCGCGCCGACCACCGGAATTCCGGCGGCCCGCACCCGGTCGAGCACCCCATGGGTGTACGCGGAGACGGTGTCGTCGCTGCGGACGAGCGTGCCGTCGAGGTCGGTCGCGATCAGCTTGGGCAGTCCCGGGCGGGTCATCGTTCCTCCTTCGCCCACCGCCGTCGCGCCGGTCAGAAGGTCCCGGCGTGACGGCGGGCAGCAACCGTACCTCGGGAAACACGCCCCAACCATGGCTTTGAAGCGAATCGAACCCGAACCCCGGACCCCCGTGAGGTGTCCCCACACCCCCCGCGCGAGGTCTGGGCTCACGGGGGTTTCAGGCGGGGTGTTCGGGGCGGGCGAAGGGGGCTGACGGGGTGACCGTCAGGTCGGCCGGCGCGGGCAGGCCGTCCTCCTGCTCGACCGGGTCGCGGTGCCGGCGGCGCCAGCCCTGCCCCGTCGTGTCCCCGGACCGGTCGTCGTCAACCGGCGCGGTCGGTGCCAGCCGCAGGGCGGCGGCGAACAGGACGCAGGCGACGAACGCCATCACCAGGCCGCGGCCGTACTCGATCCGGAAGTTGTCCTCCGACGCGTAGAAGTAGTTCCGTTGACCGGAGTCCTCCAGAGTCGCCGCCGCGGCGACCAACAGCGCCAGCAGGGCTCCGGCCAGGGTGAACCCGACCAGCCGGGCGTTCTGCCGGACGGCCGCCGTGCCCCGCAGCGCCAGCGCCACGGTGCAGACCAGACCCAGCAGACCGACCAGGTAACCGATCCCGAAGCCACCCACGTCGGACACCCCGGCGGGCACGTCGATCGAGGTGGAACCGGACGGGCCGCCGTTCGGCAGGGTCATCACCAGCCACTCACCGACCATCGAGGCCACGCCGGCCACCGCCCCGAGCCCGGCGGTCAGCACGGGCAGCCGGGGATCCCGGGTGAGCCCGGCCAGGGACCGGTCGAACCGGCGCGCCGGGGGCGGATCGTCGGCACCCCACTCGATCACGGCCGGGCCGTCGGACCGGTCGCCCTGCCGTGGGATCGGCAGCTCCTCGGACATCGGCCATCCTTCCGCCGGTCACGGACCTGCGTCGAATCATGGCACAGTCGACGGCAGGTGACCCGAATCGCAGGGCGGGCGTCGGTGCCGGTCGGTCGCCCAGCGGTCACCTTTCCGCTAGCGTTCTGCTCATGCCAATCCGTACCGCTTCAGCACAATGGCAGGGCAACCTCACCGAGGGCTCCGGCACCGTCCGCACTGGTAAGGGCGGCCTGTCGGGCAACTACTCCTTCAAGTCGCGCTTCGAGGAGGGCGAGGGCACCAACCCCGAGGAGCTCATCGCCGCCGCGCACTCCGGCTGCTTCTCGATGGCGTTCTCCAAGGCGCTCGCCGACGCCGGCTCGACGCCGACCTCCGTCGAGACCACCGCCAAGGTCCACCTGGACAAGACCGACGCGGGGATGACCGTCACCCGGATCGAGCTGGAGACCGTCGGTCAGGTGCCGGGCATCGACGACGCCGAGTTCCAGAAGCTCGCCGAGGCCGCCAAGGCGAACTGCCCGATCTCCCGCCTGCTCTCGCCGGGCGCCGAGATCACCCTCACCGCGCGCCTGGCCTCCTGAGCCGGGCGACCCGCACACCGCACGTTCACGGAAGGGAGCCTCCGCCGCTCCCTTTCCGTGAACGTGCGGACTCCCGGCAACGGTCATTCAACAGGCGCGTCGGGCACAATGGGCGAGGTGCCGGTGGAGATGAGCCGTGAGCGCTTCGAGGAGTTGGTCGGCGAAGCTCTCGACGAGGTGCCCGAGGAACTGCTCGGCCTGATGAACAACGTGGTGATCCTGGTCGAGGACGACCCACCACCGGGCGAGGCCGAGCTGCTCGGCCTCTACGAGGGCCACGCGCTCACCGATCGCGGCTGGGACTACTCCGGCGTACTGCCGGACCGGATCTTCATCTACCGCCGTCCGATCCTGCGGATCTGCGACGACGACGAGGACGTCATCGACGAGGTGGCGGTCACCGTGGTGCACGAGATCGCCCACCACTTCGGCATCGACGACGCGCGGCTGCACGCGCTGGGCTGGGGCTGAACCGCGCCGCGCCGCTCGGCCGATGGTCCGTGGTTGCCGTGGTCGCCTACCGTCGGTGCAGCGAACGCGAACCTATTCGGGAGGCCCTTTCATGCGCAGCGAGCTGTTCTCCGCGGAGAACCTGGAGAAGGAGTCCGCGCAGCCCGGCATGCGGCTGCAGAACTCCAAGATGTTGAAGATCGAGCTC
Source organism: Micromonospora sp. WMMD710 (assembly GCF_029626045.1). NCBI lineage: Bacteria > Bacillati > Actinomycetota > Actinomycetes > Micromonosporales > Micromonosporaceae > Micromonospora > Micromonospora sp. WMMD710. The sequence continues at coordinate 5,522,401 of NZ_JARUBD010000001.1, forward strand.
AACGGCGAGGCGATGGCCCGGGTCGGGTCGATGGTCGCCTACCAGGGCAACGTCCAGTTCCAGGCGCTCGGCTCGGGTGGGCTCGGCAAGTTCCTCAAGCAGAAGCTCACCGGCGAGGGCGTCCCGCTGATGAAGGTCACCGGTCAGGGTGACGTCTTCCTCGCCGAGCTGGCCAAGGACGTGCACATCATCGACCTGGAGCCGGGCGACGCGCTCTCCATCAACGGCTCCAGCGTCCTCGCCTTCGACTCCACCCTCCAGTACGACATCAGGATGGTCGGCGGCGCCGGGATGGCGTCCTCGTCCGGCCTGTTCAACTGCGTGTTCAGCGGCTACGGCCGGATCGCCATCACCACCAAGGGCACCCCGGTCGTGCTCAACGTGGACGCGCCCACCTACGTCGACCCGCAGGCCGCCGTCTGCTGGTCGGCCAACCTCCAGACCGGCTACCACCGCGCCGAGCAGCTCGGCCTCGGCACGTTGCTGGGCCGCCGCACCGGCGAGTCGTTCACGATGAGCTTCGCCGGCCAGGGCTTCGTGGTGGTGCAGCCGTCCGAGGAGCCGCCGATCATGGGCAGCGGCCAGCAGCAGCAGGAGGGCGGTCTGCTCGGCGGTCTGCTGAGCTGACCACACCGGTGCGGGCGCTCCCGGGCCACCGGGGCGTCCGCACCTCCGCGGTCAGCTCAACTCGCCGGTGCGCAGCCGGGCCAGCCAGGCCGCCGCGTCCGCGTAGTCGACGTCGGACAGACCGGCCGGCGCCGGCACCGGCCGCTCACCCGCCGCCGCGGTCCAGCGGTGCCGGGGGTACGAGCCCAGGAAGCGGACGTCGGCACAGACCCGGCGCAGCCCCTGCAACGCCTCGCCCAGCCGTACGTCGGCCACGTGCCCCGTGCAGTCCAGGAAGAACACGTACCGGCCCAGGGCCTCGCCGGTCGGCCGGGACTCGATCCTGGTCAGGTTGACCCCCCGGACAGCCAGCTCCATCAGCACCGACAGCAGCGCACCGACCCGGTCGTGGGCGATGTAGACCGCGAGCGAGGTCAGATCGTCGCCGGTCGGCGGCGGAGGCGGCCCGGGGCGGGACACCAACGCGAACCGGGTCACCGCGTCGGGATGGTCGGCGATCTTGTCGGCGAGCACGGTGAGCCGGTGCCGGGTCGCCCCGATCGGCGCGCAGATCGCCGCGTCGTACTCGCCGGACCCGGCGCCGGCGGCCGCCGCGCCGTTGGAGAGCACGTCGACCACCACCGCGTCGGGCAGGTGGTCGCGCAGCCAGCCCCGGCACTGGTTGGACGCCTGCGGATGCGCCGCGACGACACGGACCGAGGTCAGCGAGGTGCCCGGCCGCGCGCCGAGCACGAACTCCACCGGCAGGACCACCTCCCGGGTGATCACCAGTGGCTCGCCCTCGGCCATCTCGTCGAGGGTGACGCCCACCGCGCCGCCGATCGAGTTTTCCAACGGCACCAGCGCGGCGTCGGCGTCCCCGACCCGGACGTGGTCCAACGCCTCCCCGACGCTGCGTGCGGACGTACGGGTGCCGCGTTCGGCGGCGGGGATGGTACGCAGGGCCTGCTCGGCGAAGGTGCCCTCCGGACCGAGGTAGACGAAACGCGTCGGTGGTGTTCCCGGCATGTCGACCAGCCTACGCACCCGGCCCGATGGCCGGGCCGGCGTCGCAGGCGAGCGTCCGGATCCCGGTGGGGCCGGTGGCGCGTACCTCGATGGTGCACACGTCGGTGCCGGCGGTAACCAACTCCGGCGCGGTCGGTCGACCCCGGGTGACGACCTGAAGCTCCTCGTGTCCGGTCACGTCGAGCACCGTGTACTGCCAGTCGGCGGCGCAGAGCGGGCCGGTGCGGACCTGGACCCGCACGTTGGGCGGCAGCACATCGGCCTGCCCGCGCAGCAGTTGCACGACCCGCTGTCCGGTCGGCCCGTTCCGGCAGGCCGTGGCGACCAGCCCGGCGTCCGGGGTGGCCGACGGGGTGCCGAACGGCGGGAGGGACGGCGCGGTGGTGGGCGTGGTGCCGGGAGTGCGCGTCGGGGCCGCCGTCGGGGATCCGGTGCCGGTCGGCGCCGCGCCCGGGTTCCGTAGCTCGGGTGGGGTGCCGCAGCCGGTCACCGCACCGATCGTGAGCAGCGCGAGGGTCGCCGGCAGCACGGTGTGTGTCACCGCCCGCGATGGGGTGGACGCGCGGCGGCGTGGGGTGAACGGCACGGGCCGATCCTTGGGACATCGGGAGTTCGTCGTGGCCGGGGTGGCCGAGCCCATCGTAGGGGGAGCGGCCGGCCGGGTGAAGGTCAGCCGAGGACCCGGTGCCCGGCGCGCTCCAAGGCGGCCGTGCCCTCGGCCAGCCGGACGGCCGGCACCAGCACGTAATCGGTGTCGAACGTGGAGAAGGTGACCACGCTGACCCGGGCCTCGGTGAGCGGGTCGACCAGCGCGGCCAGGGTGCCGGCGCCGGCCACCTCCGTCGGGCCGGCGACCCGCAGACAACGCCACGCCGTCTCTACCACGGCCTGCGCGGGCACCCGGTCGGTCGGGCAGATCACCGAGATCCCGTCGGCGGTCCAGCTCACGGTGATCACGTCGGCGCGGCCCAGCCCGCTCGTCAGCTCGTGCGGCAGGGCGGCGCCGGCGGCCAACCGGCACACGGCGTACTCCCCCGGCAGCAGAGCGATGTCGAGCATGAGGGCACCCTACGGCCTCGATGCGGGCCGGCCCCAGCATCGCCGCGTGCGGCGAGTGACACAACACGCCGCAGGTCAGACCTCGGAGAAGAAGGTGAGAGAGCCAGCCACGGCACCGTCGGCGTGCACCGGCGTGGAGATCGCGTCGACGGTCGCGTCGGAGCTGTCCGCCGAGGCGGCCTGCACCCGGAGCAGCCCGCGGGCGAGTCGGCCGGAGGAGAGCGCCAGCAGGGGCGGGATCTTGTCGATCTCGGCCTCGGTCAACTCGCCCCGGTTGGCGGTGAAGTCCAACAGGCGCAGCCCCCCGTCGAGCAGAGGCCGCCCGATCAGGCCGTCCGGCTCGCCGAGGCAGAGCAGCTCGCAACCGGCCGTGGAGATCGCCACCACCAGAGTGTCGGCGTCGATCAGCAGGCAGGGCTCGTCGGCCCGGCACACCGTCGAGGACCACTGACCGAAGTTGTCGAGCCCCGGCTCTGTCGAGGCCCGCGCCGCTGGCACGAACACTTCCGAGAGCGAAAGTTCGACGTGGGCCACCGAGCCTCCTATGTACACCGACGGACTGTCCACGCTAGCGGGTCGCCGACAGAACCACCGAGCGCACCGGGTCGCCGACCGCTCTGGCTGGACCGGGGCGGCCGGTGACGGCGCGGAGACCGGTGGGGTGAACGGGGGGACCGGGGCCGCGTGGCGTCGCCGGTGACGTTACCGGTGGTGGGCCGGCTTGTCAGCGGCCGTTCGGCCCTCCTCATACCACTGGTAGTCGGCCGTTGGACGGTACGTGCCGTTCAGCCAGGTCGCGGGGTGCTGTGCGACCCGGGACAGTTTTTCGGCGGTGGCCGGGCTGATCCGGCTGCCACCGGCCACGAGGAGCCTGTCCAACTCCCGGTGGGTTGCCATCAGGCAGTCCTTCGGGAGGCCGTAGACGCTGATCACGCCGGAGCCGACGAAGGTCAGCACCGGCGTGACCGGGACGGCCAGCCCCACGGCGTCGGACAGGGCCTTGCTGGCACGCTTGGCGTCCCGGCGGGCTTCGGCCACGTACGGCGGCCGCTTGCCGTTGATCTGGACGACGTCCCCGGCGACGAGCACGCGGGCCCGGCCGTGGTCGGCGATGGTCACCGCGAACAGGCCGCTGGGCCCGATGGCGAGGAACCCGGCGCGCTCGTCCTGGGTGCGGTCGAGCAGGACGTCCGTCATGTCGGTGCGGGGCCACTCGATGACGTGCCAGGCCGGCCCGAGATGATCGAGCTGGCCAAGCGCCCGTGCTCCGGCCGCCTCCAGACGACGGGCACCGCGCTCGGCCCGACGACGGCGGGCCCACTCGAGCGGTGTCGGACGGACCGGTTCGAGAGCCCCGGGCGAATCGACGCGGGGGTGGGGCACCGCGACGGGCGGCAGTGCCCGTGCGGACGGTACGGCTCGTCGTGCGGGAAAGACAGTCATCGCGACCTCCGGCAAAAGGTCCCTCGGTTATGTCCTCACTACCCTACGTTGCCACTCCCGGTGTTCGGCAAGCCGGAGCGCCGGAGTGACTGTGGATGAATGCCATATTCATCCACAGTTCTTTTCTCGGATGCCGCCAAACCCTGCCCTACGCTGCGGGGGTGACCCACTACGTCGACAGTGAAGTCGGCCGGCTCGGCACCGTACTGCTGCACCGGCCCGGCCCGGAACTGGCCCGGCTCACCCCCCGCAACAACGACTCGCTCCTGTTCGACGCGATCCCCTGGGTGGGACGCGCCCAGGAGGAGCACGACGCGTTCGCCGCCGCGCTGCGCGACCGCGGTGTCGAGGTGCTCTACCTGGCGACCCTGCTGACCGAGACGCTGGCCGTCGCGGACGCCCGAGCCGAACTCACCGAGCAGGTGCTGCGTTCCCGGCGGCTGGGCGACACCCTGCGCGCCCGCGTCGCCGACCACCTCTCCTACCTCGACCCGGCCGCGCTGGCCGACGTGCTCACCGCCGGCCTGGCCCACGAGGAACTGCGGATCAGCTCCGAACGGCCGGGCGGGTTGGTCTACACGCTGATGGACCGGCACGACTTCGTCATCGATCCGCTGCCCAACCTGCTGTTCACCCGGGACTCGTCGCTGTGGATCGGCGACCGGGTAGGCGTCACCAGCCTCGCCATGCCGGCCCGCCGCCGGGAGACCACCATCACCGACGCCATCTATCGCCACCATCCGCGCTTCGCCGGCACCGAGTTCGTCTACCGGCCGGACCTGGAGCACCTGGAGGGCGGGGACGTCCTGCTGCTCGCCCCCGGCGTGCTGGCCGTCGGCGTGGGCGAACGGACCACCCCGGCCGGCGCGGAACGCCTCGGCCGGCAGGTCTTCGCCGCCGGGCTCGCCCACACCATCCTGGTGGTGCCGATCGCCCAGAAACGCGCCACCATGCACCTGGACACCGTCTGCACGATGGTCGACTCCGACGCCGTGCTGATGTATCCCAACATCGCCAGCACGCTCTCCGCGTACACGATGATCGCCGGCGCGGACGGCGAGGACCCGCGGGTGGACGGCCCGGCGCCGTTCCTCCGGGCCGCCGCCGACGCGATGGACCTGGACCAGCTACGGGTCATCGACACCGGGCTGGACCCGGTGACCGCCGAACGCGAGCAGTGGGACGACGGCAACAACACCCTCGCCCTGGCGCCCCGGCTCTGCGTCGGCTACGAACGCAACACCGAGACCAACGCCCAACTGGAGCGGGCCGGCATCGAGGTGATCCCGATCGCCGGATCGGAGCTGGGCTCCGGCCGGGGCGGCCCACGCTGCATGTCCTGCCCGATCACCCGCGACCCGCTGCCCGTCGCCGGGTGAGCGGGTCGGCGGGGCTCCGCGCCGGTAAGCGGGTCGGGCTCAGCGCAGGGTGAGCTGGCGGCCGAGCAGCCCCTGTCGGGCGCGCCGGCCGGCGGCGTCCAGCGGGTCGGTGGCGGTGAGCGCCTCCGCGTACCGCTTGGCGAACTGCGCCACCGGGTCCTCCCAGTCGGTCGCCGTAGTGTCCTCCGGCAGGTCCCAGACGGGCACCAGACGGCCGTGCGCGCGGAACATGCCGGCGAACTTGGTCTGCTCGCCGAGCGTCAGCGAGCCGACCGCGCCGAGGCGGGCCAGCGCGTCCAGGGCGGCGTCCTCGTCCTCCGGCAGCACCCAGCGAACGTGTGCCTTCTCCGGGACCTGGCACCAGTACGCGGCCTTCGCCGCGGTCAGCCGCACGGTCGGGTAGATGGCCGCGTTCGCCCGCTCCAGGGACGCCTGGACGGTCGGGTCGTCCGCCGCGCCGGGGTCGAGCCAGAACTCGAACCCGTCGTGCATGCTGACGTCCAGCGGGCCGTCGACGAGGATGTCCTGCAGGCGGGGGCCGGGGCCGGGCAGCGGTGGGACGGCCACCGGAGCGCCCGGCTCGGTCCGCAACGCGCTCAGCAGCGCCTCGGCCAGATCCCGCGAGACGTCGCCGGACTGCTGGTGGCGTTGCAGACCGATCAGCACCCGGCCGTCCGACTTCGTCATCGCCGGGGCGGCCATCGGCAGCACGGTGGCCAGCGTGGCGGGCCGGTCGCCGAACTCCTCGACCAGGGCGGGCGCCAGCCGCAGCGGCGCGGAGGCGGCGGGCACCAGCTCGCGCAGCGCGATCCACTCGGGCTCGTCGATGAGCCCCTCGAACGGTCGCGGCACGAAGATGTCCCGCACCTTGTCCCGACGGGGGGTGGTGTCGGCGGCGGCCCGTTGGCTCTTTCGACGCTTGCTCACGGCGTCACAGCCTAGAGGCCCGACCGGCTCGTCGTGGGCCGGACCCGCCCCGACGGGTCGTTCAGCCCGCCACCACCAGGTCGGGCCGAGGTGTGGGGGTCGGGTCGAACTCCGCCCAGACGCGCTGGCCCATGCCGTCGCGCTCGACGCCCCAGCGGGTGGCCAGGCCGGCCACGATGTGCAGCCCGCGCCCGTCCGCCGCGTCCGGGCTGGCCGTGCGCAACAGTGGGCCGGCACCCGCGCCGCCGTCGGTCACCCGCAACTGGATCCGCGGGCCCTCGGCCGAGGGCCGCAACCGCCAGGCGACCCGGACCACACCGCCCGGCAGCGGCCGGGCGTGCCGCACCGCGTTGCCCACCAGCTCGGCGAGGACCGCGATCAGATCCGCGAGAAGAGTCGGGGGTACGACGTCGGCCAGCTCGTCGGCGAGCCGGTGCCGGGCCAGCCGTGCCCCGGCGGGATGGTGGGGCACCACCACGCACCACGCCCGTTCCCTCGCTGCCGCTGCCACCGTCGCCTCCACGTCGCGCCACCGCCGGTCAACCGCGCGGTAGCCGCACCTCTGCGACCGTACCGCCGCCGGTCCTCGGACGTAGGGATACCCATCCATTCTGCTGTTCAACGATCCGGCGGACGAGATAGAGCCCGAGCCCCGCTCCCGGATAGCCACGGCGGTCGCCGGACTCGCCCTGCCAGAACCGGTCGAAGGCCCGCTCCACGTGGTCCGGGCGGATGCCGATGCCCCGGTCGCTGACCCGGAACGCCACCAGCTGACCGTCGACCCCAGCGGTGACCTCGATCGGAGAATCCGGTGGCGAGTACTTGCCGGCGTTCGTCGCCAGCTCGGTGAGCACGGTGGCGAGGCTGGGCCGGTGGCCGAGCGCTTTGGGCAGGTCGGACGGGAGACGGAGCACCAGCCGGCGGCGCAGCTCCGCCGGCTGGTCGACGACCGCGGCGCGCAGCGCATCACCGAGGTCGAACGGGGTGGGCGGGTCGTCCCCGGGCCCCGCCTCGGCGGCCGAGGAGAGCAGCCGGTCGACGAGGCGGGCCAGCTCGTTGGCACGCTGCCCGATCACCCGGGCGGCCTGTCGCCGGTCGACGTCGGTCAGCGACTCCCAGTGGTCGGTGAGGGTGTCCGCGTACCCCTTGATGACGGTGACCGGCGTCCGTAGCTCGTGGCTGGTCACCGCGACGAACAGGTCCCGGTCGTGGTCCCGGCGCTGCTGGTCGGTGATGTCGCGGAAGGTCACCACCCGCAGCGCGCCGGGGCCGGGCAGGTCGCCGGAGGTGATCCGCAGCCACCGCCCGTCCGGCAGCCGGTGGTCGCGGACCTGGCCGGCCGGCGGCAGCGGGAAGGGCAGCGGACGGCTCAGCGCCTGCTCGGCGGATCGGCCGGTGACCTGCGCGGCGGCGGGGTTCCACAGGTGGACGTGACCGTCCCGGTCGACCACGGCCAACCCGTCGGCGAGCGCCGCCACCATCGGCCCGTCGCCGTGCACCGGCAGCCCGCTCTGGTCGCCGTACATGTGCCCGATGCAGGACGCGAGGTAGGCGACCACCCCCTGCCGCTCGGCCCCCGGCTCGTCGTCGCTCGGGTAGAGCGCGTGCAGGCTCCCGACGGTGTGCCCGTCGATCTCGGCCCGGGACACCACCATCCGGCGCAGGCCGCTGCCGGCCAGCTCACCGGCCAGTTTGCCGTTGAGGTGCTGCACCCGGACCTGGCGTACCCGCGGGCCGGACAGCAGGCAGACGGTGTCCGGGTCGTCGACGGCCAGCGGACGGCCGAGGGCCCACTCCGCCGCGCCGGTCGCGGCGATCACGCGACCGCCGGTCGGACCGAACTCGACGAAGGCCATCCCGGTCGCGCCGAGCGCCGGCTGGGCGACCCGCAGCAGTTGGGTGAGGACGGGCAGGCCGGCGTCACCAGAATTGATCATCTCGATGACGACGGTGTGGCCGGCGATGAGAGCGGGGAAATCGATACGCTCCGGCATGTGCCGAGTCTGCCCCGTCGACCCGGATTTGGGCACCCCCGCGGGTCGCCGACGGTCAACGGTCCAGCCGGGCCAGGGCGTGCGCCGGGCGGTCGGTGATGATCCCGTCCACCCCGGCGGCCAGCACCAGCTCCAGGTCGGCCGGTTCGTTGACCGTCCAGACGTACACCTGGTTGCCGGCCGCGCGCAGCGCGGGCAGCAGGTGCGGACGGGCCCGGACCAGACCGATGCCCGGCCCGGCGATGCGGGCGCCGAACGGCAGCCGACCCAGCCGCAGCCACGGCGGCAGCACCTCCAGCAGGAGCACCGTGGGCACCGTCGGGGCCAGCTCCCGGATGCGGCGGATCGCCAGCGGGGAGAACGACATCACGGTCACCTGGACCGGGTCGTCCGGTGCCGGGTCGGCCAGCCCGTAGCGGCGTAGCAGGTCGACCAGACGCCGTTCCACGGCCGAGCCGTAGCGGGACGGGTGCTTCGTCTCCACCAGCAGCCGCACCGGGCGGCCGGCGGCCAGCACCGCCTCCAGCAGCCGGGCCAGCGTCAGCAGCCGAGTGTGCGACTCGTCCGGCGGCAGGTCACCGTCGGCCGCGCTGCCCGGATGCCAGGAACCGAAGTCCAGTGCCTCCAACTCGGCGAGGGTACGCGCGCTGACCAGACCGCGACCGTTGCTGGTGCGGTCCAGTCGCCGGTCGTGCACGCAGACCAGATGCCCGTCCCGGGTCAGCCGGACGTCGCACTCCAGGCCGTCCGCGCCCTCGTCCAGGGCACGCAGGTACGCGGCGAGGGTGTGCTCCGGCAGGTCGTACGAAGCGCCGCGGTGCGCGAAGACTTGAGGCCCGCCCATCTCGACCGCCTCAGATGACCTGGCCGGGCTGCCCGTTCGCGTCGACCACCGGGCGGCCGACGGCGGCCCACTGGCGCATCCCGCCGTCGGCGTTACGCACCTGCTCCCAGCCGTTGTTCGTCAGGTAGGCGACGACCTGGGCGGAACGGCCGCCGGAGCGGCAGATGACGGCCACCTCCCGGTCGGTCGGCACCTCCGCCAGCCGCGCCGGCAGTTCCATCATCGGCAGGTGGTGGGCGGTGGGGGCGTGGCCGGCCGCCCACTCGTCGTCTTCCCGCACGTCCAGCAGGTAGGTGTCGTCGGCGATCTCGGTCACGGGCACGGTGGGAACCTGGGGTCCGAACACAGGAAGCAACACTAGATCCTCATCGGCCGGATCGGCACCGACCGGGCCGTCGACACCGTCACAGCCGGGACACCCAGCGCGGGTTGGCCTGGGCCCAGGTGGGCACCCGTGTCCCCCGTACGGCCTCGAAGAGCCCGTTGCCCCCGTTGTCCAGGACCACGTACGACACCTCGTCGATGGTCTGCGGCGACGAGGGCACCTGGATGCCGCGCATCCCGTCGGGCGGCAGCGCGCGCAGCGCGAGGAGCAGGTCCTCGAGGGGTACGCCGTTGGTGTCGACGGTCAACGAACCGCCCACGGCCCGGAGCACCTGGTCCAGTTTGATCGGGTTGCTGCGCAGGTCCGCACTGCCGGCGCTGTCCAGCATCGCCCGGAGCAACTGCTGCTGGTGGTGCTGCCGGTCGTAGTCGCCGCCGGGCAGGTCGTAGCGCTGCCGTACGTAGTCCAGCGCCTGTGCGCCGTCCATCCGCTGGCAGCCGGTGGGGAAGACCCGGTTGGTGTGGATCGAACGGACCTCGGTGTCCACGCACATCTCCACCCCGCCGAGCAGGTCGATCACCTTGCGGAAGCCGGAGAAGTCGATCAGCGCGGCCCCGTCGAACCGGATGCCGGTGAGCCGGTTCAGGGTGCTGGACAGCAGGCGGGTGCCGGCCTGTCCGCCGCCGCCGTGCTCGTACGCCGCATTGATCTTGTCCGGGCCGCCGGTGAAGCCGTTCGCGGGTGGGATGGCGACCAGCAGGTCGCGGGGGATGGAGACCAGGTACGCCTCCCGCTGGCCGGCGGGCACGTGCACGATGAGGATGGTGTCGGAGCGTTGGTCCGGTTCGCTGCTCCCGGCGCGTCGGTCGGTGCCGACCAGCAGGTAGTTGAGCGGCCCGTCCAGGTCGGTGCGGTCGGTGCGGGCGCCGGGGTCGAGCAGTTGCTCCTTGGTCACCGTGCGGTCGTACCGGTTGGTGAGCGTCTTGAGGCCGATCACGGCGAGCCCGGCCAGCAGGACGAGGGCCAGGCCGATGCCGAGCAGGATCCGCGACCCGCGGGCGGTACGCGGCCGGGCGGATGGGGCCGTGCCGGCCCGACCCGCCGCGTTCCGTCCGGACCTGGACGTGACCGCCTCCCCGCAGCCGATACGTGAAACCTGCTCACGTAAGACTACGGAGGGTGACGGGGTCTCCGCGGTGTTTCCGCGACTTCAGGCCGCCACCGTGGCCGTCACTTGCGGGTGGACATCACCTCGGGGTGAGTAAAGATGAACTCGGCCAGTTTGTCCTGCTTGAGCGCCTGGAACATCTCCATGGTCTCGGGGCTCAACGCCTCGCTGCCCTGGCCGTTGCTGTTGAAGGTGCCGTTGTTGGTCTTCAGCATGGTCAGCTCGTTCGCGGTCACCCCGCGCATGGTGAAGATCAGATCCTCGATCTTGGCACCGCCGGTGTCCAGCACGAACGCCTTGCCCGCCGCCTTGATCAGCTGGTTCAGCTTCGCCGGGTTGGTCAGCGTGCCGCCCTCGGTGGCCTTGCGGGCCATCGCCTTGATCAGCTGCTGCTGGTTCTGCTGGCGGTCGTAGTCGCCGCCGGGCAGCCCGTAGCGCTGCCGGGCGTAGTCCAGGGCCGCCCAGCCCTCCATCTGCTGGCAGCCCTTCTTGTGCACCACCGGCGTCATCTTCTTGCCGGTCTTCTTGGCGTCGGCGTTCCACATCGGCTTGCCGTCGACGAACGACATGTGCTTCGACTTGACCTCGTGGCTCACACAGATCTTGACGGTGCCGAGGGTGTCGATGACGTTCTTGAAGCCGCCGAAGTTGATGATCGCCGCGCCGTCGAAGCTGACGCCGGTGAGCCGCTTGATGGTCTGCGCCATCAGCTGGGCGCCACCCTCCCAGCCGCCGCCGTTGCGGGCCCCGGCCTGGAACGCCGCGTTGATCTTCTCGGTGCTTCCGGTGAAGCCGCTCTTCTTGAACGGCGGAATCTGGGCCTGGGTGTCGCGCGGGATGGAGATCAGGTACGCCTGATCGTGCGAGGCCGGAATGTGCAGGATGATGATGCTGTCCGAACGAACGTCGTCGGCGGCCCAGCGCTCCCGCGCGTCCACGCCGAGCAGCAGCATGTCGATCGAGCCGTCCAGGCTCGCCCCGCCTTCGGCGTCGGACTTGCCGGCCTCACCGAGCAGGTTGCGCTGGGCGATGTCACCGGTCGCCTGCCCGATCAGCACCTTGCCGCCGACGATGGCCGCGCCGCTGCTGAGCATCAGCACGGCACCGAAGATCACGGTCAGCCGCGCCCAGAGGGGATCCTTGCGTCGGCTCCGCTTCTTCGCCGGCCCACCGCCGCCCGTCCGGCCGCCACCGCCGCCGGGTGGACGCCCACCCGACCCGCCGCCCGAGCGGCCCGGCTGCACGGGTATGGACGCGCCGATCCGGCCGCTGGGGGCGGCGGACCCGGTGGACGAAGGGCGACGACTGGCCTGAACCGGCATTCGTGCTCCAGCTCGTGATCAGGAGGGGGCGGCACCACTGTACGTACATCGATTCGACTTGGCGAGTTCATCACCGGTCCATCCGGCCGGCATTTTCCGCGATTCGGTTTATCGTCGCCATTCGATTGCTCAATCGGTGGGCACGCGGTTACCCGCCGTCGCTGCCCTTCGGCGGATTGGCCTTGACCCAGTCCGCCATGGTGTCGGCCGACATCGCGCGGTACATCGCCAACGCCTTCTCCCGGTCGGAAACCACCACCGACTCGCCGTTGATCGTGTCGCTGCCCGAGTTCGGGCTGGTGACGAAGGTGAGGTTCTGCCCACGCAGGTTGCGGAACTGCAGCGCCATGTCTGTAACCGAGAAACCCTGGTCCACGGTTACGGCCGCGGTCACCGACTGGAGGAAGTCGTTGAGCTTTTTCGGGTTCGCCAGCGTGCCCGTGCTCGCCGCCTTGTCCATCAGAGCGCGGAGAAACTCCTGCTGGTGCCGCATGCGGGCGAAGTCCCCGTCCGGGAACTGCTTGCGCTGCCGGATCCAGTCCAGTGCCTCCGCGCCGTCCATGTGGTTGGTGCCCTTGGTGAACGTCCGGTACGGCTTGTGGATCGAGGTGATGGTCCGCTCCACCTTCAGGTCCACCCCGCCGAGGGCGTCGGTGACCTCCTTGAAACCGCCGAAGTCGATCGCCATCACGTGGTCGATCCGCACGTCGGTGAAGCACTCCACGGTGCGTACCGCCAGCGGCAGCCCACCGAACGCGAACGCCGCGTTGATCTTCGCGCGTTGACCGGAGCCGCAGTCGGCGCCGGCGCTCTTCGGGATCGGCACGTACAGGTCACGGGGGATGGAGACCAGGTAGGCCGACTGGTGATCGGCCGGGATGTGCATCACGATGATCGTGTCGGCCCGCCACTGGCTCTTGGTGTCGACCGGCGCGTCCGGATCGCGCGAGTCGCTGCCGACCAGCAGGATGTTCAGTGCGCCCTCGACGGACTTGACCGGCCGCTCCCCGGTGATCTCCGCGAACGGGTCGGTGCGGGCCAGGTCACCGTCGAGGTTGCGCGCGTACAGCCACGCGCCGACGCCGCCGAGCAGCGCCAGGACCAGCACCGCCACCCCGGCCACCAGGCCGATCCGACCCCAGCGCGGCCGGGGACCGCGCCGGCCCGACCTGCCGTTGCCACCCGGGCCGACGGGTCCTCTCGGCCCCAGCGGGCCACCAGGGCGGGGCTGCTCCTCGTCGGGTGACGGGTACCAGCGTGCCTCGGTCGGGCGGGCACGCCCGGAGGCGCCCCGGCCGGGGCCGGGCACCGAGGCGCGCCCGGCGCTGCGGTGCAGGTGCGGGTGCGGAACGCCGGCAGACGATGTCGCTGACATGTAACTCAGGGTACGTAGCGGGAGCCAATCCCGCCTTCAGGCGACACTCAGCGATCGGCCGTCCGCTGCCGACCGGTTACCCTAGCCGCGCCCGGAAGTACTCGATCGTGCGTCGCAGGCCGTCCTCGGGTGCCACGGTCGGCTCGTATCCGAGCAGTTCCCGGGCGAGAGTCAGGTCCGGTCGACGCATCTCGGGGTCGTCCGCGCTGCGGGTGATGTAGGTCACCTGGGAGCTGCTGTCGGAGAGCGACACGATCAACTCGGCGAGTTGCCGCATGGACATCTCGTGTTCCGTGCCGCAGTTGACCGGGCCGGTCTCGGTCGAGTCGAGCAGCAGCAGGATGCCGCGCACCAGGTCCTCGACGAAGCAGATGGACCGGGTCTGGTTGCCGGTGCCGTGCACGGTGATCGGCTCGCCGCGCAGCGCCTGGGAGATGAAGGTGGGGATGGCGCGGCCGTCGTCCGGGCGCATCCGCGGGCCGTACGTGTTGAAGATCCGGACGATCGCCGCGTCGAGCCCGCGGTAGCGGTGGTACGCCATCGTGGCCGCCTCGGAGAAGCGCTTCGCCTCGTCGTAGACGCTGCGTACCCCGATGGGGTTGACGTTGCCCCAGTAGGTCTCGCGCTGCGGGTGCTCCTTCGGGTCCCCGTACGCCTCGGAGGTGGAGGCCATCAGGAACCGGGCGCCGTCGGCCGTCGCGCGCTCCAGCAGGTGCAGGGTGCCCACCGAGCCGACCCGCAGGATCTCCACCGGCAGTTGGGCGAAGTCGGTGGGGCTGGCCGGCGAGGCCATGTGCAGGATCGCGTCGAACCGCTCGGCCAGCGCCGGGTGGTGGGTCGGCAGGCCATCGGAGATGTCCGCCTCGACCAGGGTGAAGGTTGGCCGGTCCAGCAGGTGGGCGACGTTCTCCTTGGAGCCGGTGACGAAGTTGTCCAGGGCCACCACCGTGCAACCGCGGGCGATCAGGGCGTCCACCAGGTGCGACGGGACGAAACCGGCCCCACCGGTGACGAGGACACGGTGACCGGGACCGAAGCGCTCAGCAACCTTCATGCCGGTCAGCCTACCGACCGCCGTGAACAGCAAGAGGCCCCCTGTTGACGCGTGGCGTCGACAGGGGGCCCGATGCGTCGATCAGTGTGCGCCCGAGCCGGTGAGGGCACGCACCTCCAGCTCCGCGTACTTGTCCTCGTCGTGCTCCTTGGAGATGAGGGTGCCGATCCACCCGCAGAGGAAGCCGACCGGGATGGAGATGATGCCCGGGTTGGACAGCGGGAACCACTGCCAGTCGTGGTCCGGGAACATCGAGGTCGCGGCACCCGAGACCACCGGCGAGAAGAACACCAGCAGTACGGCCGAGAGCAGACCGCCGTAGATCGCCCACACCGCGCCGGAGGTGTTGAACCGCCGCCAGAACAGGCTGTAGAGGATCGCCGGCAGGTTGCCCGAGGCGGCGACCGCGAAGGCCAACGCCACCAGGAACGCTACGTTCAGGTTCTGTGCGTAGATCGACAGCAGGATGGAGATCGCGCCGATCACCAGGGCGGAGATCCGGGCGACCCGTACCTCCTGCCGCTCCGACGCCTCGCCCCTCTTCACGACGTTCGCGTAGAAGTCGTGCGCCAGGCTGGACGACGAGGCCAGGGTCAACCCGGCGACCACCGCCAGGATGGTGGCGAAGGCGACCGCCGCGATGATCGCCAACAGGGCGGCGCCACCCAGGTCGCCGCCGAAGAAGTCGATACCGAGCGCCTCGGCCAGCTGTGGTGCCGCCGTGTTGCCGGCCTTGTCCTGCGCGGTGATCGCCTGGCTGCCCACCAGCGCCGCCGCACCGAAGCCGAGGGCCAGGGTGAGCAGGTAGAAGGTGCCGATGATGCCGATCGCCCAGAGCACGCTCTTGCGGGCCGCCTTGGCGGTCGGCACGGTGTAGAAGCGGATCAGGATGTGCGGCAGGCCGGCCGTGCCGAGCACCAGGGCGATGCCCAGGGACAGCAGGTCGACCTTGTTGTAGAAGGTCTGTGTCGCGTTACCGGCCACTTCCACGCCGTACCGCAGCCCGGGTTCGAGGAAGGCGTTGCCCTTGCCGGAGGAGGCGGCGGCGTCGCCGAGCAGCGACGACAGGTTGAACTTGTACTTCGCCAGCACCAGCAGGGTCATCAGGAGCGCGCCACCCATCAGCAGGAACGCCTTGACGATCTGCACGTAGGTGGTGCCCTTCATGCCACCCACGGTGACGTAGATGATCATCAGGGCGCCGACCATGATGATGGTGGCCACCTTGGCGGTGGCCGCGTCCATGCCGAGGAAGGTCGTCCCCGGCCGGATGCCGAGCAGCAGCGCGACCAGCGCGCCGGCGCCCACCATCTGCGCCAACAGGTAGAAGATCGACACCGTGATGGTGGAGACCGCCGCGGCCGTCCGCACCGGCCGCTGGCGCATCCGGAACGCCAGCACGTCGGCCATCGTGTACCGGCCCGAGTTGCGCAGCAGTTCCGCCACCAGCAGCAGCGCCACCAGCCAGGCGACCAGGAAGCCGATCGAGTAGAGGAAGCCGTCGTAGCCGTAGAGCGCGATGATGCCGGCGATGCCGAGGAACGAGGCGGCCGACATGTAGTCGCCACCGATCGCCATGCCGTTCTGGAATCCGGAGAACGACCGGCCGCCCGCGTAGAAGTCGGTCGCCGTCTTGGTCTGCCGGCTGGCCCAGATGGTGATGGCCAGGGTCACCGCCACGAAGACCAGGAACAGCGTGATGGTCAGGTTGCGGGCGGTGTGGTTGCCCGCCTCGGCAGCGAGGAGCAGGTCAGCCGCGTGGACCGTTGTCATGGGTCACCTCCCCGATCTCGGCACGGATGCGGTCGGCGACCGGATCGATCTTCCGGTCCGCGTACCGCGAGTACAGCCAGGCGATCAGGAACGTGGAGACGAACTGGAGCAGGCCGAAGACCAGCGCGACGTTGATGTTGCTGCCGAACAGCTTCGTGCCCATGAAGTCCCGGGCGTACGCGGAGAGAATGACGTAGAGCGCATACCACAGGAAGAACGCGACGGTCATCGGGAAGACGAAGCCGCGCAGCGCACGCCGCAGCCCGGCGAACTCGTCCGACCGTTGTACGGCCAGGTACTTGTCCGACTGGGAAGCGGCCGGAGCGGGTGTGTCCGTGGACATCTGTGGATCACCACCTTCACAGGCGTCAGGGGAGTTTCGCGCACCGTAGAGAGCGCGCTCCCCGCCGGGAAAGGCCGAGATCGACCCCGGTCGGCGAGTGCGCCGAGCGGTTGACTGGCTGCGCCGAGTGACCCAGATCACCCCGGTGACCGGTCGATCGACTCTGGTGATCGTGCGGCCGCCCGCTCAGCCCGGCAGCTCGTGGTAGCGACCCCGGTAGTGCAGCAGCGGAAAGGTGTCCTCGGCCAGGTCGACCGCCTCGATGGTGGCCTCCACCAGCAGTGCCCAGCCGTACTCCCGGGCCGTGTCCAGCCGGCAGCCCACCCAGCCGCCGGCGTCCCCCGGCACCGGCCCGTACGGCGTGTCGGTCCACGTACCGGTGGCGAAGAGCCCGCCCGGGGAGGGGAAGAGGCCGGCGAACCGGTCGGCGAGCTGCCGGTGTGGCGGGCCGAGCGGCGCGACCGCGAACCGACCCGCGTCCTCGACGGCCGCCCACAGGTCGGACTCCGCGTCGATCAGACCGAGCAGCCGATTCGGTTCGCCCTCGGCGACCAGAGTGGACGATACGGTCAGCCCGGCCGGCCCCGGCGCCGTCCAGAGCGTCACCGGCGCGGCGAGGCGACCGCGCAGCCGGCGGACCGGCGACCGCTGCCCGGTCGGCACGGCGAACGGATCGGTGTGGTGGATCTCGGCACCCGGCTCATGATTCACGTGAAACATTGTGCCGCCCCGACCCCGCGCCCAACCCAGGAAGCGCTGGTGCAGGTCGGCGGGGCGCCCGTTGAGCAGGGCGAGCTGATCGCCCGCCTCCGCCATCATCGTGCCCAGGTAGACCAGCAGCCCGGTGCGGTCGTGCCGGTACTCGGCGAGCAGCGCCAGTCGGGCCGGCTGGCACGGCCAGGGCGCGCCACAGCTGCGACACCGCCAGAGCGGCCGCATCGGCAGGTGCGGCCGGCTCACCACCGTGCTCCAGCCGGCGTGCCCGGTCGGCCGCCGCTCGGCTTGGTCGGGGGCGGGCAACTCCCGATTGAACGTGATGTCTGTGAGTCATAAATATGCCGCACAGTCATCACGTTCGTGGTGGCATGACGGTCCCCGCCGCGACCGGCCGCACACGTCACCACCGGCCACCGTTCGCCCGCCAGGTCTGCGCCGGCGTCAGCCAGCCGGCCCGACCTGGTCGCGGCACGGCGACCGTCGGCCCGTCCGCCCAGGTGGGTGGTCGATTCGGCGGGCCCGCCGACCACCCCGATCCGGTCGCGCCCGGCACTGTCGCCGGTGCCGCGGCCTTCCCCTTCCGGTACGACCACCGCGCCCCGATCCTGCCCCGGATGAACCCGGCCATGGCTGATCTCCTCCCGGTCGACGGGGCCGCCCCGATCGGGGGATGACCGGGGCGGCCCGGACGCTGGACCGGCCGCCGGGACATCGCCTCCACCGGCCGGGCCGCGCGTCCTCCACCCTGGACGCCCGGCCGTGGGCAGGGGAGGATTCCAGGGCTTACTACTCAGCGCGGTCACGTACTTACCGGAGAGGTAAGGATGAACATCGAGATGTGGGTGCGGGCGTTGAAGGCCGCCCGAGCCGGTGCCGAGATGTCCCAGGAGGCGTTGGCGACGGCCACCCGATGGAGTCCCTCCACGGTGGCGGCCATCGAGACCGGTCGGCGTCGACCGACCATGGAGTTCGCGGTCGCCGCCGACGACGCCCTCGCCACCGGCGGCCTCCTCGCCGAACTACTCAGGGCCGCAGACCAGGATCGCGGGCCTTCCTGGTTCGCGCAGTGGCGCGGATACGAGCAGCGGGCCACTCGTCTACGCGCCTTCGAGGCATGTCTCGTGCCCGGCCTACTTCAGACCGAGGAGTACGCCCACGCGGTCATCTCAGCGGGAGGGCTGCATCCGCCGAGCGTTGTCGACGAACTCGTTGCGGTCCGGCTGGAACGTCAGAAGCTGTTGTCCCGGGATGTACCACCGCACTGCGTCTTCCTGGTTGACGAGATGGGCCTCCGCCGACCGGTGGGTGGTCCTGCCGTGCTCGATGCCCAACTCGGTCGGCTGCATGAGGTGGCGGATCTGCCATTCGTCCGAATACACGTGATCCCACTGGCCGTGGGCGAGCATGTCGGCCTCGGCGGTGGCTTCGTGCTCGCTGATCTGCCGGACGGAGACAGGGCCCTCTACCTGGAGAATGCCGTCCGCGGACACGTCATGGACGACCCCGAAATGATCGCCTTGATCGATCGCAAGTGGGATAGCCTGCTCGGCGAAGCACTCTCCACCGGCGCCACGCTGGATCTGATCCGGAAGCTGAAGGTGACGCAATGACGATGAGCGAGCCCTGCTGGCGCACGTCCACCCGGTCGACCGACTCTGGCGGCAACTGCGTCGAGGTGGCGGACAACATGCCCGGCGTGGTGCTGGTCCGGGACAGCAAGGATCGTTCCGGCCCGATCCTCACCTTCGCGCCGTCCGCCTGGCGTGGCTTCGTCGCCGACGCTGCCCAGCCCGGGAGCCGGCGCGCCGGTTAACGGCGCGGGGTGACGGTGGCCAGCAGTTCCGGCTGGCGGCGGTCCAGTACGTCGCCGGCCAGGTACGCCCCCAGCAGTGCCGCGCCCAGCCCGTACCCGATGCCGACCGGCAGGGCCAGCCAGAGCCACGCGTCGCCGAGCAGCGCGGCGGCCACCACCATCGGCACCGCCGCGACCGCCGAGGTGACCATGGCCAGGATGGTGAGCAGGCCCTTCGCGACACCGGCGCCGCTGTTCATCGCGAAGGGGTTGCTCGTCTCCGGCAGCGAGTACGCCCCGAGCACCGACACGAAACTGTTCACCGCCATCCCCGCGCCGTCGGTGGCGGCCAAGCTGCCCGTCGTCAACCCGATCCACGACGGTCGGCCGAGCACCACCGACAGCACCACGGCGACGACCGCGAGCATCGGCAGCACGTACAGCGAGAAGGCCGTCATGCGCGCGCGCAGCTCCACCCGGCCGGGCACGCCGGCGACCACGTTCGCGGCGTACGCGCTGCCGTCGAAACCGAACTGGTTGGCCAGGGTGACCGAGGCGAGTACGCCGACGAAGAGCACGGAGATGGTGACCACGACCGGTGAGCTGTCGGCGACGCCCGCGGTCAACCCCGCGCCGTCCGTGGCCGCGAAGTCCCCGCCCGTCACGTTGATCACCACGGGCACGAAGATGCCGACCACCGCGATGGTGATCAGGTTCGCCCGTCGGCGGGCGTCCCGCCACCAGTAGCGGGCCTCCCGGGCGACCAACGCACCGAACCGGTCCCGGCGGGCCCAGCCCGCGAGTCGGGGAAACAGTTGGCCGACCGCGCCACCGGTGGCACCGCGCCGCGTCGGTGCCTTCCCGGCGCTCACCGCGCCCACCATCGCCGACTCCAACGACCGCGACCACAAGACCAGCAGGGCACCGATCGCCGCGGCCGTGATCAGCAACTTGACCGGGGCGGCCCAGACCCGGCCCTGCGCCACGTCGATGCCGAACGGCGTCCAGGCGACGACCGTCGCCACTCCGGTCAACCGGCTCCAGTCCGCCTCGCGCAGCGCCGCGAGGCCGAACACCTGCAACGGCCCGAGCAGCGCGGCGGTCACCGCCAACAGCACGGCCGCCAGGTCACGTACCCGCCGCGACCGCAGCATGGACGCGAAGGCGCTGGTCACCGCCCGGCTCGCGGCCACGCAGAGCAGCAGCCCACCCAGCACGCCGACGATGGCCACCAGGCCCGCGGACCAACCGCCCAACGCCCAGGATGTGAGCACCAGCCCGAACGAGGCGACCAGCACCGCCAGCACCGGCACGCCGACCAGGGCCGCGGCGAACAGGCCGGTGACCAAGGTGCGTCGGGTCAGCGGCAACAGCGCGAACCGGGCCGGATCCAACGTCTCGTCGACCCCGAAGAAGACCAGCGGCAGCAGCAGCCAGCCGAGCGCCAGCAGCCCACCACCGGCCGCCGCGACCAACACCGCGTACCGGCCGTTGCCCGTCATACCGGGCGCGGCGAAGAGGAAGAAGCCGCTGACGGCGAACCACAGCCCGACCAGCGCGCCGCCGATGAACAGGGCGCCGCCGATGAACAGGGCGATCCGCCAGCCCTGGCCCCGGAAGTTGTTGCCCATCACCCGCGGCTTGAGCCGCACGAAGTGCCCGGCGGAGACGGGGCGGACGGACCGGCGCGGCGGGAGCGGCGGCGGCACTCACCGGGAAAGCCACGACAGCTCCTCGCCGGTCGCGGTACGTCCGCCGACCACCTCGACGAAGACCTGCTCCAACGAGCGGTCCCCGCGTACCTCGGAAAGGGTGCCGACCCGCTTGATGGTGCCCCCGGCGAGGATCGCCACGTGTGAGCAGAGCCGTTCGACGACCTCCATCACGTGGCTGGAGAAGACCACCGTGCCGCCGCCCGCCGCGTACCGGGTGAGGATGTCCCGGTCAGCGCGGCGAGGACCGTCGGTAACCCGCCGCTGGCAGGTGTGCCGCGTTGCGGTTCGCAGTTGGCTGGTGCGAGTAGCCCCCAACTACCGGGTTGCCCCCGGGGCCGTTTCCCCGTCTTGCAGCCGCCTCGTTGTACGGATTCGGCGCGGCTGCCGACGCAGCCCGCTGTGCTTCAATAGAAAGCATGGTGTTGGCCAGCCATTTCAACGGTTCCCTTCGCACCCACGTTCTAGGGTCCTTGTTATGTTCAACCTCAAGATAGTCAAGCCGTTTTTCCGAGTCGATTGGATTACGTTGCGCCACCCACATGGCGTTCTTGCACTTTATCAGCGCATACTGGAAATCCAGCTCATTCCGGTTTTTGTGCGCCCAGGCTTTCGGCTCGTCGGCGTCGATAGTACGCTGTTCTTCAATAGAAAACATGGTTTTGGCCAGCCAGTACAGCGGTGCCGGTCGCTTCCATTTCCTAGGCATAGTGTGAAGAACTTCATTATAGTCAGCCAAATATTCCGGGTGAGCGTTAACCGTCGCACCCAAATTTACTTTGTAATCGGTCAGTGCGGCCTGGAAATCTGACTGTTCCCGGTTTTCGTGCGCCCAGGCTTTCACCGTGTCGCTTTCGGAGGTGCCGTTCCTTGAGGCGGAGGTAGCCCACATCGCCTGCCGCTGCCGCCGGCTTTCCGATGCGCTGGGCACTGCAGTCCGAGCTCGTGCCTGTTCCCTGAGCATGCCGATTCTCCTTTGGGTTATTGCTGTGGAGCGCGTGCCGCGATCAAGTGGCGCATCTATGTAACGGGTCTACTCGGGGCTGTGGTTCATGAGATCAGTCGGATTTTTGAGCGGGTGTCGCCTCGACGGGGCACCGAGGCGATGAACGACGCCGGCGTGCTGCCCCGGTTCACCGGCGTCGCGGTACACGACGCCGGTGAACCGGCTTGGCCAGCCCATCCGACGACGGCGGCTTTGACGAGTTCGACGACGACTGCTTCAACCGGGCCTCAAGCTCAGCGACCCGGCCCAGCACCAACTCCAGCCGAGCGGTCAAATCCGCGACCACGACCCGCAAGGCAGCATTCTCCGCCACAGGATCGTCATACGACGGCTGCAGCGGATCGGCGGACACAATCGATCAAGCTAGCAGGCCGACTGATCCAGTGTGGACCAGCACGCCCACAGCAGTCGAACCTATCCAGTTACCGCCACCGAGCGCGAAGCCGCCCGGCGCATCAACGCCGAGCAACTTGTTGCCTCGTAGCCACCCAGTTGCCCGACAGTCTCCTCAGAGAGCGGCCTTTGCGGACTGCCCTTACACTCGTCGGGTGTTAGTCGCTGTCGGGTTCGCCGCGTGAATGTACGCAGGTGGCTGGTGCCAGCGGCGTTCGGGGCCGTTTCCCCGTCCTGCAGCCTGCTCGCTGTACGGATTCGGCATGGCCGCTTCCCGAGCACGCTGTGCATCAGCGGCACGCTTTGCATCAAGAGTAAGCGCAATTTGGGTCAGCCAGGACAACGGATTCACTCGAGTCCACTCGGCAGGGGATTTGGTGGAAACCTCTAGATAGTCCTCATAATTTTCTCTATTGATGGATTTATGCGCCTTAGTAGTGAGCCTGTAGGTTTCCAGCGCAGCCCGGAGATCCGGCATATTCCAGTTATTCGAGTGCCAGGTTTTCGCCGCGTCGAAAGCAGCTCGCCGCTGCTCCTGCTGGCTGTCCGCATAGCTAGGAAGTGCATCCTCACCTGCCGGCGAATGCCTGTTCATGCCGATTCTCCTTTGGGTTATTGGTGTGGAGCGTGGAGCGCGTGCCACGATCAAGTGGCGCATCTATGTAACGGGTCTACCCCGGGCTGTGGTTCATGAGATCAGTCGGATTTTTGAGCGGGTGTCGCCTTTTTCGGATTGGTGGGTTGGCATGATGCCGTTGACGATGCTGGTCGTCGGCAGGACGGGTCTGCTCACCCCGTCGGAGCGCTCCCCTGCTTACAGGCGGACAGCTTCCGGGGTGTGCAGGCGGAGCATGGTGGCCGCCACGTCGCCGGGGGCACGCCGGCGGGTGGCGATCGACACCGCGACCATCACGGTGAAGGCCAGCGGCACCGTCCACGCGGCGGGTTGTGCGGTGAGCGTGGCGGGCCAGCCGGACAGCGGCGGCCCGAGGACGGTGACCAGTACCGCGCCGATCGCCGCTCCGCCGCCGGCCACCACGCCGGCGGCGGCGCCCACGTCGGTCAGCCCACGCCACCAGATGCCGAGTACCAGCAGCGGACAGAAGCTCGACGCGGCGACCGCGAAGGCCAACCCGACCACCTGCGACACGTCCAGCCCGGAGACGTGCAGCGCCAGCACCGCCGGCACGCCGCCAGCGATCACCGTCGCCAGCCGGAAGCCGCGTACCGAGCCACGGCCCAGCACATCCGTCGAGATCACCCCGGCGACGCTGGTCAGCAGCCCGGACGAGGTGGAGAGGAAGGCCGCGAACGCGCCGGCGGCGACCAGCGCGGCGAGCAGCCGCCCGACCAGTCCGTCGCCGAGGGCCGCGCCGGGCAGCAACACCACCACCGCGTCGGTCTGCCCACTGATCAGCAGGTGCGGCGTGTAGATCCGGCCGAGCACCCCGTACAGGGTGGGCAGCAGGTAGAAGGCACCGACCAGCGCCAGCACGACCAGGGTGGTCCGGCGGGCCGCCGCGCCGTCCGGGTTGGTGTAGAAGCGCACCAGCACGTGCGGCAGGCCCATGGTGCCCAGGAACGTGGCCAGGATCAGCGAGTAGGTGGCGAACAGGCCCCGGTCGTCGTCACCGGCGGCGCTGGGCAGCAACCAGTCGCCGGCGTCCGTGGCCGCCCCGGACACCCCCGGTACCGGGTCACCGGCGGCGAAGGTCAACTCGTCGCCGGGGCGTACCTCTCGGATCTCACCGTCGGGCAGCGTGAGGGTCGCGCGGTGCTCGACGACGACGGTGGTCGCGGCCCGGAACGTCGGCCCGTCGGGCGGGGTCACCGCCGGGCGGCCGTCGGCCTGCCACTGCAACGCCAGGAAGATCACCGGTACGGCGAGAGCGGTCAACTTCAACCAGTACTGGAACGCCTGGACGAAGGTGATCGCCCGCATCCCGCCCAGCGCCACGTTCGCGGTGACCACGGCCGCGACCAGGAGGGCACCGACCGGGTACGGGGAGCCGGCCACCGTGGCCAGGGTCAGCCCGGCGCCCTGGAGCTGCGGCACCAGGTACAACCAGCCGATGAAGATCACGAAAGCGGTGGCGAGGATGCGCAGCCGCCGCGACCCCAGCCGCAGCTCGCAGAAGTCGGGCAGGGTGAACGCGCCGGAACGCCGCAGCGGAGCCGCCACGAACAGCAGCAGGGCCAGGTAGCCGGCGGCGAACCCGACCGGATACCAGAGCACGTCCACGCCGTACTTGAGGACGAGGCCGGCGATGCCGAGGAAGCTCGCCGCTGACAGGTACTCCCCGCCGATGGCGGCGGCGTTCCACGTCGGACTGATCGCCCGCGAGGCCACCAGGAAGTCGGAGGTGGTGCGGGCCAGCCGCAGCCCGTAGAAGCCGATCCCGACGGTGACCAGGGTGACCGCGACGATGGCCGGGACCACGAAGTCGTTGCCCACCTCAGCGCTCCGGCCGCTGCACCAGGTCGGTGAAGTCCTGCTCGTTGCGCTCGGCCAGCCGCACGTACGCCCAGCCCACCCCGATCAGGAACGGGAAGGACGCCACACCGAGCAGCAGCCAGGGCAGGTTGACGCCGGCGACGGTCGTCCGGCCGAGCGACGGCGCGATGGCGAACAGCCAGGGCAGCCCGCCCAGCCCGATGGCCACCACCAGCGAGAGTCGCAACGCCAGCGCGAGCTGGGCGCGGACCAGGCCGCGGACCAGCGCCTCACCCACCTGGGTCTGCTGCGCCAGCTCGGCGCGGGTCCGCTCGGCGCGGCTGTCCTGCCGGGTGATGTCGGCCAACACGATCCGGGCCCGCCGGGGTGGCGGGACCGCACCGCCCGACCCCACGTCAGGGAGTTGCTTGGCCACCCCGGCAGTCTGGCCCGCCCTGCGCGATTGTCAAGCGTTCGCCCTCACCAGCGCTGCGGGTCGGGGCAGTACGCCAGACCGGCGGTCGCCTGGACCTTGTCGAGATCCCGCCGCGCCCGCTCCCGGCCGAGGTTCGTCGCCCAGAAGCCGTCCCGGGGTTGCTCGGCGGCGAGCTGCCGCAGCGCGCAGATGCGCATCGGCTCGGGCAGTCGGGCCAGGGCCGGTACGGCGTCCGCCGACAGCCCGGACAGGTGGTTGACGTCCAACCGGCCGGTCTCCAGGTACCGGTCGACGTTCCGGTCGGCGATCAGCCGATCGGGGTTGACCACGGCCAGCCCGAGCAGCGCCAGCACCGCCGTGCCGATCACCAACCGGGGCAGCCAGTCCGCCCGCAGCCGCACCACGGCCACCCCGACCAGGACGAAGAGCAGTCCGAGCCAGAGTTCGGTGGTCGCCACGACGAGCCGCAGCCGGGTCGCGCCGTACGCGTCGGCGTAGACCTGCATGCGGTAGAGCGCCGAGGCGACGATCACCAGACTGAGCGCCGCCAGCGTGCCGAGCAGGACGCGGACCAGCAACCGGTCCGCCCGGCTGGCCTTCGGTGCCCGACGGGCGGCGATGGCGATAACCAGCAGGGTGAGCGCGGTGACGGCGAGCAGTTGCCAGAACCCGCCACGGGCGTACTCGGCGTAGGTGAGCCCCGCCGTGCGCAGCACGTGCCCCGCGCCGCCGAACAACACCGTCAACTGGACCAGCACGAACGCGGCGAACAGGGCGTCGAGCAGCACCAGCGGGAGGGTCCACTCCAGCCGGTGGGCCGGTCGAGACGGCCCGGGGCGCAGGCCGTCCAGGTCGGGCGGGCGGCTGACCAGGTACGCGGCACCGAGCAGACCGCCACCGATCAGCAGCAGGCGGAACGCCCATCCGATCACACCGGGCGCCGAGATGTCCGGCAGCAGGCCGGTGACCAGGTCGGCGAACACCGCGTCGGCGGAGGAGAAGAGCACCCCGAACAGCAGCAGCAGACCAACGGAGATCGCCAGGCTGGTGATGATGCGCCCGACCTCGATCCCCGACCCGGTCGGGCGGCCGCTGCGCAGTCCGCGTACCGCCCACGGGAGCGCCCGTACCGTCGCGGCCGGCGGCAGCGTCGCGGCGAGCAGCATCCCCAGCGGACTCCGCCCGCCGGTCACCGCGAGCGTCCCGGTCACCGCGGCCGCGAGCAGGCAGAGGGCGAAGAGCCAGCCGGCGGCCCGGACCGTGCCGACGCCGACCAACGCGACCGTCGCGACGGCCCAGGCGGCCTGCGCCACCCGCCCCGGTGCCCCCGTGGCACCGGGACGGGCGGCGTCCGCCGCAGCTGGCGTGGCGGTCGGTGCCGGCGCAGCCGCCGCCGAGGAC
Source organism: Micromonospora sp. WMMD710 (assembly GCF_029626045.1). Classification (NCBI taxonomy): domain Bacteria; kingdom Bacillati; phylum Actinomycetota; class Actinomycetes; order Micromonosporales; family Micromonosporaceae; genus Micromonospora; species Micromonospora sp. WMMD710. Next base: position 5,548,933 of record NZ_JARUBD010000001.1, read on the forward strand.
GACGTCCTGGAACGGACGACGCTGGCGGTGACGAGGGCGGCGGTGCTGGCCAGCGCGGCCACCAGCCAGCCGAGGCCGGGACGGATCGTCGTGAGCGTCGAGGCGCCGACGACCGCCGCAGCCGTCAGCGCCGCCAGGACCAGCGGACGGGCGGGGCCGGACGGCCCTGGCCAGCGCCGCTCGATCAGCGACGGTGGCCTGGGCACGGCCGGCGTGAGCGGCCACGGTTGGGGTCGAGCGGCGGCCGGGGCAGCCGGGCCGGGTCGGACCGTCGGAGGGACCTGCGGTCCGGTCGGCCCGATGGCCGGTAGCGGTGTGCTGCCAGGGCTGGTCATGCGGCCTCTTTTCGATGTGGCCCGTCGCTCGGGATGGTGACCTGGATGCGGCAGCCGGGCCTCTCGCCCCGGTGCGGTCCGGCGGGATCGAGGACACCGATCTGACCGCCGTGCAGTTCGACGACCCAGCGGGCGATGGCCAGGCCGAGCCCGGTACCGCCGCCGGCCGACCGGTCGCCGCGGGTGAACCGCTCGAACACCCGGGACCGTTCGGCCGGCGGGATGCCCTGGCCCTCGTCGCTCACCTCGAAGCGGAGCTGGTCGCCGTGGTCCTCGGCGCTCACCCGCACGGTGCCGCCGGGCGGGCTGTGCCGGGCCGCGTTGTCGAGCAGGTTCGCGAAGACCTGGTGCAGTCGCCACGGGTCCGCGTGGACCGTCAGCGGCGCCGGCAGCTCACGGAGGTGGAAGTGCACGTCCAGGCCGGCGCCGGACGCGCTGGCGGTGGCGTGCTCCACCGCCTCGTCGAGGAAGTCCCCCACGTCGATGCGTACCCGCCGCAGCGGCACCACGCCGGCGTCGAGGCGGGACAGGTCGAGCAGGTCGGCGACGAGGTGCCCGAGCCGTTGGGTCTGGGCCAGCGCCGAACGCAGCGCCGCCGGTTCCGGGTCGGCCACGCCGTCCACCATGTTCTCCAGCACGCCCTGCAGGGCGGTGATCGGCGTACGCAGCTCGTGCGAGACGTTCGCGATCAGTTCCCGTCGGCGCTGGTCGGCGGCGTGCAGGTCCTCGGCCATCTTGTTGAATGCCTGGGCCAGCTCACCGACCTCGTCGCGGGAGGTGGCGCGTACCCGACGGGTGTAGTCGCCGCGCGCCATCGCCCCGGCCGCCGCCGTCATCTCCCGCAGCGGCGACGTCATGCCGTGGGCGAGCACCTGCGAGGTGAGCAGGGCGACGGCGATGGCGGTCGCCGAGGTGACCGGCGGCGGCCAGCCGATGCCGTACGAGAAGTAGGCCAACCCGGCCGCACCGGAGGCGACCAGCAGCACGCCCAGTTTCAGCTTGATGGAGCGCACCGGATCCAGCGGGCGGGGCAGCAGCTCCAGCACCCGGTCCAGGCGGGTGAGCGGAGAGGCGGTCATGACGGCAGCTCCAGGGCGTAACCGACGCCGTGCACGGTGCGGATGAGGTCGGCGCCCAACTTGCGGCGCAACGCCTTGATGTGGCTGTCCACCGTGCGGGTGCCGTTGCCGTCGCCCCAACCCCAGACGTCGGCGAGCAGCCGTTCCCGGGGAAGCACCGTGCGGGGCCGCCCCGCGAGGTGGATCAGCAGGTCGAACTCGGTCGGCGTGAGGTGCACGTCCGCCCCGCCACGGCGAATCCGCCGCTCGGCCTCGTTGATCTCGATGTCGCCGAGGCGGATGGCGGGCGGCGCGGGTGTGGCGGCGGCCCGCTCCACCCGACGCAGCAGGACGTGCACCCGGGCGGTCAGCTCCCGCATGGAGAACGGCTTGGTGAGGTAGTCGTCCGCGCCGACCGCGAGCCCCACCAGCAGGTCGGTCTCGTCGTCCCGGGCGGTGAGCATCAGCACCGGCACCGGCCGGTCCGCCTGGATCCGGCGGCACACCTCCAGGCCGTCGAAGCCGGGCAGCATGACATCGAGTACGACGAGATCGGGCTGGCCGGCCCGGAACTGCGCGACCGCGCTGGGCCCGTCCGCCGCGATGTCCACCGTGAAACCCTCGGCCCGCAGTCGAGCGGCGATGGACTCGGCAATGGTCCGTTCGTCCTCGACCACCAGTACCCGGCGTTCCTTCATGGGTCCTGACTGTATTGAGCCGCCGTGGAGATCAGTGGGTGGCATTGTGAACAACCTGTGGAGAACGCGCCGCACCTGTGGATAACTCGACGAACAGTCAGGATCGGCGTCGATCCGAGCGGCGTTCTGGGTGGGCTGAGGCGGCGCCCAGCCAGGTGTGCGGGTTGCCGTACCAGCACCAGCCGAGCTTCGGGGCGCCCTGACTGATCCAGAGCGCCGGCACCCGCTTGTCGCCGCAGCGGGAGCCGACCAGTGAGAAGCACCTGTTGCTGGCGAGCGCGGCCGGGTGCAGCGTGATGAAGGCGAGCCCTTCGTCGATGGTGAGGGGCAGCCGGCCCTGTGCGGTCATGCCCTCCATGGCCGTGGCGGGCGGCAGGTTGCGGAACTCCTCGCCCCGGTCGACGTCGAAGAGCAGGTACGCCGGCCCGGCTGGCACCTCCAGTTCCTTGATCGGGTCGAAGCGCGGCAGGTCGTCCTCGGCGTAGTTCCGGTCGAGGACGCCGGGCTTGCGCTTGCCGGCCAGCGTGGTGAGTTCGAGGCGCTCCTGCACCCCGATCAGGTCCCGGCTGATGACCAGCAGGAACGGCACCCGGGCGTCGGTGGGGGCGGGCAGGCCGGCGGCACCCTCGATCGCCCTGGTTCGCAGCGGTTCGACCAGGTCGCGGAAGGCGGTTTCGGTCAGCCCGGCGAGGGTGGGGTAGTCCAACCGCACCAGCCGGTCCAGCTGGCGGTCGAACTCGGTCTCGGCGTCGAACGGGGCTTCGGACACGATGGCCTCCCGGTTGTCGTACGGCCTAGCGTACAACGTACGGCAATGGCCGACTCATTCCCGGCTCAACGGTTCCAGTCCTGCTTCGCGGCCCTGACCAGCTTGTCCTTCAACTCCCGGGTGTGCCGGCGGCTCACCGGCAGCTCGGTGGAGTCGATCACCACCACGTAGCCGGAATTGACCAGCCGCAGCTCCGCGATCAACTTCAACTGCACCAGGTACGACCGGTGCACCCGGACGAAACCCGCGTCGGCCCACCGCTCGGCGAGGGTCGCCAACGACACCCGCACCAGATGCGAGCCCTCGGCGGTGTGCAGCCGGGCGTAGTCGCCCTGCGCCTCCACCCACCGCACCGCCGAACGGGGCAGCATCCGGGTGGTGCCGGCCAACTCGATGGGGATGGTCGGATCCTCCTCGTCGCGGGCCAGCGCCGCCGGATGCGACGGCACCACCCGCGAACCGATCACCCGGCGCAACGACTCGGCCAGCCGGTCGGCACGGACCGGCTTGCGCACGTAGTCCGTGGCACCCAGGTCGAAGGCGTCTACCGCGCCGTCGTCGTACGCGGTGACGAACACGATCGCCGGCGGTCGGGCGAAACGGCGCAGCACCCGGGCCAGCTCCATGCCGTCCAACCCGGGCATCCGGATGTCCAGGAAGACCACGTCCACGTCGCCGTCGCGCAGCAGCCGCAGCGCCTCGGTGGCGTCGGAGGCCGTGTGCAGCCGGGCCACCCGAGGGTCGGCCCGCAGGTGGTACGCCAGCTCATCGAGCGCGGGCGGCTCGTCGTCGACCGCCAGGACCCGGAGAAAACCAGTGGTCACGAGCCCGCCCGCACACCAGGGTGGAACTTCGGCACCCGCATGCTCACCCTCGTACCCGAGCCCAGCCCGGTCTCGACGACCAGGCCGAACCGGTCACCGAAGACGGACCGCAGCCGCTCGTCGACGTTGGAGAGGCCGACGTGCTGGCCCGTGTCGTCGCCCGGATCACCGGCGCCGCGCGCCAACTCGGCGATGCCGGCGGTCAACGTGGTCGGGTCCATTCCCACTCCGTCGTCCTCCACCGTGATGTGGCATTCGGCACCCGCGTCCCGGGCCTCGATGCTCACCATGCCCGTGCCCGGCTTGCGGGACAACCCGTGCCGGACGGCGTTCTCCACCAGAGGCTGGAGGCAGAGGAACGGCAACGTCACCGGAAGCACCTCCGGGGCGATCTGCAACCGCACCTGCAACCGGTCACCGAAGCGCGCGCGTTCGATGGTCAGGTAGCGGTCGATCGACCGCAACTCCTCGGCGAGCGTGGTGAACTCCCCGTGCGCCCGGAACGAGTACCGGGTGAACTCGGCGAACTCCAGGATCAACTCCCGGGCCCGCTCCGGGTCGGTGCGGACGAACGAGCCGATCGCGGTCAGCGCGTTGTAGATGAAGTGCGGGCTGATCTGCGCCCGCAACGCCCTGATCTCGGCACGGGCCAGCCGCTCCCGCGACGAGTCCAGCTCGGCCAGGGCGAGCTGGTTGCCGGCCCAGTGCGCCGTCTCCAGGGTGGCCTGCACCAGCCCCGGCGCCGGAGGGCTGTCGGCGATCGCCACCAGCGCGCCGACCACCCGACCGTCCGCCCCCTGTAGCGGCGCGACCACCGCCCCCCGGATCGGGCAGTCGACCCGGTCGCAGTGCAGCTCCTGCTCACCGAGCACCGTCGAGCGGCCGGTCGCCACCGTCCGCTGGGCCGCCGCGAGCAGTTGCTCCCCGTGGTGCGTGCCGCGCCCGTCGAGGGCGAGCACCCGGTCGGCGTCGGTGAGCGCCAGCCCGGCCGCGCCCACCAGAGCGCGCAGATGGCGTACGGCCTTCGCCGCGCCCGCCTCGCTCAAGCCCGTACGCAGCGGCTCGGCGGCCAGGCCGGCGGTGTGCAGCACCTCGTAGGTGGCCCGCTGGGTGGCCGTGGCGATGCCCCGGCGGGCGCGCAGCCGCAGCACCGCCCACAGGGCAGCGGTCAGCGCGGTGACCAGTGATACGACGCCGACCACGGCGGAGAGGTTGCCACCCACGCAGCGATCCTTGCCCCTGCGGGCCGGCGCGCCAACCCCCTAGTACGCGCCCTTGCGGGCGAGCACCACCCCGACGGTGCGCCACAGGATGCTCAGGTCGTACGCGAGCGACCAGTTGTCGACGTAGTAGAGGTCGAGGCGGACCGACTCGTCCCAGGACAGGTCGGAGCGGCCGGAAACCTGCCACAGACCGGTCATGCCGGGGCGGACCAGCAGTCGACGGCGTACGTCGCCGAGGAAGTCACCGTCGTCGGCGGGCAGCGGTCGCGGCCCGACCAGCGACATCTCACCCCAGAGTACGTTGATCAACTGGGGTAGCTCGTCCAGCGAGGAGGCCCGCAGGAAGCGGCCGACCGGGAAGACCCGCGGGTCCTGCTTCATCTTGAACAGCATGCCGTCGGTCTCGTTCCGGTCGACCAGGCTGGCCAGCCGATCCTCGGCGTCGACGTACATGGTCCGGAACTTCCACACCCGGAACGTGCGCCCCTCGTGCCCCACCCGTGGCTGCCGGAAGAAGACCGGCCCGGGGTCGGAGATCCGGATCGCCACGCCGATCGCCAGGAAGAGCGGGATCAGCACCAGCAGGCCCAGGCCGGCGGCGACCCGGTCCATCAGGTTCTTGGCCAGCAGCGCCGGCCCGGAGAGGGTCGGCTCCTCGACGTGCAGCAGCGGCAGACCCTCGATCGGCCGGATGTGCACCCGAGGGCCGGCGATGTCGGTCAGCTGCGGTGCGACCACCAGGTCGACGCCGGAGCCCTCCAACTGCCAGGCCAGCCGGCGCAGCTCACCCGGCTCGGCGCTGGCCGAACCGCAGACCGCGATGGTGTCCCCGCCGACCTCCCGGACCAGGGCCAGGACGTCGCGGCCCGCGTACACCGGCACCGGGGTCGGCATGCCCCGCGCCGCCGCGTACCCGTCGGTGATGTGGATGGCGACCGGCACCAGCCCGGCGGCCGGGCTGCGGGTGACCGCCGCGTACACCTCCAGGCACTCCGGCAGGGTGCCCACCAGCACCATCCGGTGGGCGGCCTGGCCGGCCCGCCGACGGATGTAGTGCAGCGCCCAGCGGGCCACGAACCGGCCCCACAGGATCAGCACCGTGGCACCGACCAGCGCCGTGCCGACCGTGTACCGGGAGAGCTGGGTCTTGGTCGCGAAGGCGAGGAAGGACACGCTCGCGGCGACCGTCACCGAGGCACGGATCACCCGCTTGAACTCGTCCGGGCCGAGCCCCAGATAGCGCCGGTCGTACGCCCGGTTGCTCCAGAGGATCACCGCCCAGCCCAACGGCAGCAGCAGGTAGGAGATGGTGTGGAACCAGGTCGGGTCCTGGTTGGTGCCGGAGAAACCGGAGGCGGCCTGGTCGAAGAGTTGGATCGCGATCCAACTGGCGAACGCCGCCGCACCGAAGTCGAGCACGAGCAGGATCGCCGTGTACGGGCGGTGCCAGCGGGAGACGCGGCGACGCGCCCTGGCCCATGCCGACCGAGGGACGCCATTGTGCGTCGGCGGCGTCGGCGGCTGGATCTCGAAGCTGTCGACGTGCCGCACGAGTCTGCTCCGGCCTTCGTTGGATACCGGGCGCTGGAGGCTTGCCGTCACCTCACCCATGTCCTCCCGCATGACACGTGCCGCTCACTCGCAGTGAGGGCCCGGGTCGCCCACCGTCCCAGTCTCCCACGCGGGCTCCGACCGGTCGCCGCCCCGAAGGAGATTGGCGACTGATGGTGCCGGCGGGATCTGGCCGGCTCCGCACCATTTCAGAAGCCGGGGACCGGGCCACTATACCGATGGATACGCCTCTGGCGAGAACGGTGGACCGGAGCTTCGGCTCAGTCGGGCCGATTCCGCTCTGTAGTCGGCGGGTGTGATCACTCACCGTACGAGTCGGGACAACCGTCGGTCAGCGAGCGGTTTGCCGCCGGTCTGGCACGTCGGGCAGTACTGGAGGCTGGAGTCGGCGAACGACACCTCCCGCACCGTGTCCCCGCACACCGGGCAGGGCAGCCCGGTCCGGGCGTGCACCTTCAGCCCGGAGCGCTTCTCACCCTTCAGCTCGGCGGCCCGCTGGCCGAGGGACCGCTCGACGGCGTCCCCGAGGATCTGCCGGGTCGCCGCGTGCAGGGTGGCCAGCTGGTCGTCGGTGAGCCGGTCGGTGATCGCGAACGGCGACAGCTTCGCGGCGTGCAGGATCTCGTCCGAGTACGCGTTGCCCACCCCGGACAGCACCGACTGGTCGGTCAGCACCCCCTTGACCTGCCCCCGCCGGCTGCGGAGCCGCTCGGCGAAGGTGGGCAGGTCCGCGGCGAGCGCGTCCGGACCCAGCTTGGCCACCCCGGGCACCGCCGCCAGGTCGGTGACCAGGTACGCGGCCAGCTTCTTCTGCGTGCCGGCCTCGGTGAGGTCGAAGCCGGACCCGTCGTCGAGACGGACCCGCAGCGCGATCGGCCCCTTACCGGGACGAAGCGGAGCACTGGACGGGAACGCCTCCCGGTAGTGCAGCCAGCCCGCCCGGGCCAGGTGCACCACCAGGTGCAGGTCGCCTTCGACGAGCACGTCGAGGAACTTGCCGTGCCGGCGGGCGTCGACCACCGCCCGGCCGGTGACCGCGGTCGGTGCCGGGTCGTACGTCTTCAGGGCGCTGATCGCGGCGATCTCCAGCCGGTCGACACGCCGCCCCACCGCGCGCTGCCGCAGGTAACCCGCGAGCGCCTCAACCTCCGGTAGTTCGGGCACGACACAACGGTAGCCTTCTTTCCCGTGAGCGTGAGGAATGAGCTTGCGAGTCCCGCAATCGCGAACGAGAGGCACGCTCAGTGAGAATCGTGGTGGCGCACAACCGGTACCGGGAGGCCCAGCCCTCCGGGGAGAACACGATCGTCGACTCGGAGATCGCCCAGCTCACCGCTGCCGGTGTCGAGGTGCTGCCGTTCATCCGCAGCTCGGACGAGATCCCGTCGATGTCGAAGGCGGCGAAGGCGCTGCTGCCGATCTCACCGATCTGGGCGCCGCGTGCCCAGCACGACCTGAGCCGGCTGCTCACCGAGCACCGGCCGGACGTCCTGCACCTGCACAACCCGTACCCTCTGCTGTCGCCCTGGGTGGTGCGGACCGCGCACCGGCACGGCGTGCCGGTGGTGCAGACGGTGCACAACTACCGGCAGGTCTGCTCCTCCGGCATCTACTTCCGCGACGGCGTGATCTGCCAGGACTGCAAGGGTCGGGCGCTGGGCGTGCCGGCGATCAAGCACCGGTGCTACCGCGACTCGGCGGCGCAGAGCGCGCTGATGGCGACCACCCTGGCCGTGCACCGGGGCACCTGGCGGTCGGTGGACCGGTTCATCGCGCTCACCACGGCCATCGCCGACCACCTCCGCGAGTACGGCATTCCGGACGATCGGATCATCGTGAAGCCGAACGCCGTACCTGACCCGGGCCGGCCGGCGCCGCTCGGTGACGGCTTCCTCTACCTGGCCCGGCTGTCCCCCGAGAAGGGCGTCGACCTGCTGCTGGACGCCTGGCGTCGGCACCCGGTGGGCACCCTGGGCACGCTGCGGGTGGCCGGCGACGGCGAGCTGCGTCCGCTGGTCGAGGCCGCAGCCGCCGAACGACCCGACGTGGTCTACCTCGGCCAGCTCGACCGCGCCGGGGTGCGCGCCGCGGTCGAGGCGAGCGCTGTGGTGATCGCCGCCTCGATGTGGCACGACGTGCTGCCGACCGTGATCATCGAGGCGCTGGCGAGTGGCCGGCCGGTGCTCGGCACCGCACTCGGCGGCATCCCGTACCTGGTCGGGGCGGACGCCCCGCACGAGCCCGCCGGCACCGGACCGGCCGAGACCGCCTCCGCGGTCGCCGGGGGTGGTGGGCCGACGCCGCTGCCGGTCGGCGTGGTCACCGGTACCGCTGGCTGGGTGGTGCCACCGGAGCCGGCCGCGCTGGCCGCCGCGCTCCCGGTCGCGCGGGCCGGTGCCGCCACGCGCTCCGCGCGGGCCCGCCTGCGGTACGAGCAGACCTTCCACCCCGACGTGGTCACCAAGCGACTCCTCGACATCTATGCCGGAGTTACCCGCCCCTGACCCGGCCCGCCGGTCACGTGCGTGAAGGAGTAGGTGCTTCGGTCGTTGGCGGCCGGTGCGGTGGGCGCGGAGGACCGGTCGGGCGGTGAGTATCAGCCGGTTACCGATCGGGGACGGCGACAGGAACGGCGCGGCGTCCCCCGCCGCCTTCGCCAGTACGCCACCCGCCGGCCGATCGGCAGCAGTTCACTGCGGTCCACGCCGCCACCGCCGGTCCGGCACTGCGCGGGCCGTCTCCTCGGCCGGTATCCGCTCCGACCACCTACCGCGAAGACGCCCATTGCCTGTTGTCCGGCAACGCACCCCGAGCCCTGGCCACCCTGCGCACCGCCGCGATCAGCCTGCTCCGCCTGGCCGGCACCGCATCCGTCGCGCAAACCCTACGACGAAACAGCCGCAAACCGCACAGATCCCTGCAACTAGCCGAACTAGACGGGCGCACTACTCCTTGCGAACGTTCTGGATGAACCACTGCCTCGGGAGGCTCGTTGTAAGGGTGTGCCACTTGATCGTGGCATGCGCTTCCATTCCAATAATTCAAGGGAGGAGCAGCATGTATGGCCGATGGTACCCGCCACCGAATGCCTCGACACAGTACAGAGACGACGCAGCAAGGTCGTTTGGTGCGGCAAACTGTGCAGCGCCTGATTTTATTCAAGCGCTGGAGGCCTTCCGAGGAGATCTTACGTTTGCGGCTCGGCATTCCCCGGGAAATCCGGAAATTCGCGCCGACCACGTCGAGACGTTTACTAACCCTGGGCTCTGGCGTCGGCGGGCGACGCTGGACTGGTTGTACCAAACCAGCCAAGAACTTCCCTATATTCGGACTCTTTCTACTACCTGGCCTGCGGTTGCGGCGTTGACTAGCGCAGCTCCGGCTCCGGGTGCGGCTCACGGGGGCGCAGGGCAGGCTGGTCCCGCCGGAGGCCAGTCGAGTGCCGGAAGCAACCGGTGGCAGCAGCACGGGAGCCAGTCGGGGAATGGGACAGTTCGCCGGCAGTGACGTGATCTCAGCAAGGAGTTGGGCGTGTTCGGGACTGGACGCCTACTGCCGGTCGCACTTAAGAGACCGTCGGGCAACTGGGTGGCTACGCGGCGACAAGTTGCTCGGTGTTGGTGTGTCGGGCGGCTTCGCGGTCGATAGCGCCGAAGATCTCGTCGATCCCGTCGGCTCGTAATCTCGCCGGAATGGATATTTGAATGGCTGCACCCATTGATCCAAATCGCACCCAATTTTTGGTGGAGAAGGCCAGCGATCTGTGGCTCCACGTCGTTCAGAATTGGCGGAACGACCGTGACTACGACTTCCTGGAATTCGTGGCCGAAGTTGGCCGGGATGGAGCCATGGCTCATCAGCGGAACGAGGCTCAGGTTTCGGCGGAGGGTTTGGAAGAAGATCCGGAGATTCAAAAGCGATCGAAAGCTATAGAATCGGCCCTTGTGAAATTCGTTGAGTTCCTCAATTCCGATCGAAGTCAGCGATTGCACCTAAGGACTAGCGACCCGCTCTTCATTCACCTGAATAAAATGTTCGCTCAAACTTTTCCGCAAGTGGTGCCGGTGGAAGCCCGACAGAATGCGCCACGTCAGGCTGGCCCGTCCGGCCCGCCGCAGGCTGCTCCCAGGCGAGTTCCAGCGCCGCTGCGTTGACGAGTGCATCTGCCCAATTCGGCAGGCCTCAGGCTCCGGTGGCTTCCCCACCGGGAGGAGGTTTGCCGGTATATGGCCCTCCGGGTGGGTTTCCGCCACCGCCCGGCGCTTCACACGGCCATGGTGGCGGATCCGGCTTCGCTCGTAGAGCGTAAGCAGCGACAGGCGAAGGCAAGGTAGGCGGGGGTGGGGCCGTTCCGGGCGCGGGTCCAGGACGGTAGCCCGTCCGGGCGCATAACGGCTTGAGGACCTCGACCACTACCACCAGCCCTCTCTGTCATGGGTGGCGTTCCGTCGACGCGCCACCGGGTTCCTACAGGGAGGCGCGGGCGGAGAAGGCGATGCTCGCCAGCAGGAAGCCGCCGTTGACGATGGTGAACGCGACCATCACCCAGAGGGCCAGCGCGGGGGCCACGGCCAGCACCAGGGCCGCCACGAAGACCACCGCGCCGTAGTCGCGGACCAGCTTCACGAGGCGCACCGGCAGCGAGGTCGAGGTGACCATGCTGGCGGCGTTCGGGCCGGCCTGCATCACCGACGTCACCAGGTTGACCATCCAGGTGCCGGCGAAGGTCGCCACCAGCCAGGTCGGGGTCGACGGCTCCTGCGCCACGGCGGTGGCGGCGAGCGCGGCCACCAGGGCGATCTGCGCGGCCACGTCGCAGAGCACGTCGACACGCGCCCCGGCCGCGCTGCCCTGGCCGGTCACCCGGGCGAGCTGCCCGTCGGCGCAGTCCAGGGAGTACGCGACCTGCCAGCCGACCAGGGCGAGCAGGCCGACGACCCAGGCCGGTACGTCGCCAGCGGCGACCGGGCCGGCGAGCGCCACCACGGTGACCGAGGTGGCCAGGCCGAGCACCAGGTTCGTGACGGTCAGCGCGGTCGGGCGCAGCCCGAGTCGCTGGGCGACCAGCGCGAAGACCGCGCCCAGCCACTGGCTGATCGACTCGCTGAACAGGCCGCCACCCCGGTTGACCCGGTGGAAGTCGGCGACGGTGGGACGGGGCTCAGCCAAGCTGGTCGCGGATTGCACCGGCGTAGTCTGCCAGCCGCTCCCGCGTCTCGGTAGGCGACAACGCCAGGTGTTCGAGGATCGTGTAGCGGTCCGGTCGGGTACGCGGCGCGAACTGCACCGCCTCCACGAACTGGTCGTCGGTGAGCCCCACCTCGGCCGGGAGCCGGGGCAGGCCGTGCCGGGCGAGGCAGGCCGACATCTCCCCGAATCGGCGCAGGTCCCCGCGTAGCCAGGTGCAGAACAGCGCGCCCAGCCCGGCCAGTTCGCCGTGCGAGGCGGTGCCGGGAAAGAGCGAGTCGACGGCGTGCATGATCTCGTGGCAGCCGCCACTGGACGGCCGGCTGGTGCCGCACACCGCCATCGCCAGGCCGCTGGAAATCAGCGCCTCGGCCAGCACGGTGACGAACGCGTCGTCGGTCATGTCGCCGGGGTGGTTGAGCACCGCCTCGGCGCCCGCGCGGGCCAGCGACGCGGCCAGCCCGTCGACCGGCTCGCCGCGCACCTGCCGGGACAGCTCCCAGTCGGCCAACGCGCTGATGTTGCTGATCACGTCGCCGATGCCGGCCCGGTTGTGCCGGTCCGGGCCGCTCTCCACGAAGTCCAGGTCGACGATCACCGCGATCGGGATGTGCACACCGTAGGAGCCCTTGAGCCCGTCGGTGATGAGGCTGGACACCGGGGAGCCGATCCCGTCGTTGGCGAGGCTGGTCGCCACCGACACCATCGGCAGCCCTCGCCGGGTGGCCGCGTACTTGGCCACGTCTATGGTCTTGCCGCCGCCGATCCCGACGACCGCGTCGTACGAGCGGGCGCGGAGTTTGCCGCCCAGGTCGTCGGCGGCGTCCAGAGTGCCGCCGGAGACGGTGAACACGTCGGCCGAGCGCAGCGACGGTCGGATCAGCTCCGCGATCTGGGCACCCTGACCCGGGCCGACCACCACGGCGACGTCGCCACCGGAGGAGATCCGCCCGTCGGCCAGGATCGCGCCCAGGTCGGCGACCGCCCCACGTCGTACGTCGATGTGCAGTGGGGTGAGGACGCTGCGGGCTAGTAGCGGCACGCGATCTCCCGCGCGCGGGCCAGGTCGGCGTGGTTGTCGACCTCCACCCAGGGCACGTCACCGATCGGAGCTGCCCGCACCTCGCCACCGCGGTCGGCGAACTCCTGGTAGCCGTCCTCGTAGTACAGGTTCGGGTCGCGCCGCCAGGTCGCCTCCAGGGCGTCGGCGAGGGCGTCGGCGACCTGCGGCTCGATCAGCGTCGCGCCGATGTACTCCCCGTACGCCTCGCCCGGATCCATGATCTTGGTGATCCGGGTGAGCTGGCCGGCGGCGTCGAAGGTGGTCTTCATCTCCTCCTCGGCCAGCGGCTTGAGGGTGTCCACCGCGAGCAGGATGCCCGGGCCGCGTTCGGCCAGCAGGGTCTTCTCCACGCTCACCGGGTGCACGGTGTCCCCGTTGACCAGCAGCACCCCGCGTGCGAAGTACTCCCGGGCCAGCCACAGCGAGTAGGCGTTGTTCCACTCCTCGGCCTTGTCGTTGTGCACGAGGGTGAGCGTCACCCCGTACCGCTTCTCCAGGTCGGCCTGCCGCTCGCGGACCGCGTCCGCCGCGTAGCCGACCACGATCACGATGTCGGTGAGCCCGACCTCGGCGAGGTTGCCCAGCGCGATGTCCAGGATCGTGGTCTCGCCGTCGACCGGCACCAACGCCTTCGGCAGCGTGTCGGTGTACGGGCGCAGCCGGCGCCCCGCCCCGGCCGCAAGGACCATTCCGATCATCGCGACATCCTCCCTCGTGCTGCTCCCCGTCACCGGTGGAGGATAGCCCCGGTTGGCCGGGCGGCTCCGGCCAACCGGGTCAGCCGGGCAGCGCGGCCAGGTCGGCGAGCATCGTCAGCCGCTCGTCCGCGCTGAGCACGGAGTACGCGCCGGCGGCCCGACGGTCGGTCTCCAGTTCGATGGCGACCCGTTCGGGGCCGGCCGGCAGCGCGGCGACGGTCGAGGCGGTGTGCCCGGCGGCGGTCCAGGCCGCGGCGTGCGCGTCGGCCCGGTGGTAGCGCAGCGTGCTCAGCCGGTTGAGCAGCAGCACTTCCGACGGTGTGCCGTCCGGCTCGTACGGGGGCGCCAGCGCGGTGAACGCCGAGCCGGTGGGTGCGCCCTCCTCGTCGGCGAGCACCAGGGCGTACGCCAGGACCCGGCCGAGCGCGGCCACCAACCGCGCCACCCGCTCGTCGTGCCCGGCCCACAGTTCCTCGGTGACATCGGCGTGCACCTGGTACAGCTCGGTGAGGAAGGCGGCACCCCGTTCGGTGGCGGAGAGCGCGCCGTCCGGGCGGCGGTGCAGCATCCCGTACGCCACCTGCTTGTCCACGGCCCGGCGGACGGCGACCGGGTCGCCGTACCGGGTGACCGCCGCGAAGCCCGGCCCGTCGACCGTGCCGCCCGGCGCGGCGAGGCGGGTGCGCAGGTCCACCAGGTAGCCGTTCGCGGTCGGACCGCCGTACCGCTGGCTCAGCTCGGCGCCGCCGCCGTGCCGCCCGGCCAGCATGCCGGCGCGGAACGTCCGGTCCACGGCCGGTGCGAGCAACCCGGCGAGCCGGTGCGGCGTCAGCTCGACGGTGTTCACAGACCGATCGACCGCAGGACGGCGAAGCCCTCCTCCGCGATCCGCCGGATCAGCCCGTCGTTGACGTCGCGGTTCTCGTCGAGCACGGTCACCTCGTGTTCGGCCAGCCAGCGGTACTCGGTGTGCTTGCCGGCCTCCAACCTCGGGTGGTCGAGGTCGCCGTCGACGCGTACCAGGAAGTCGTGCTCGATCCGGACCAAGCCGTCGTCGCCGACGTACTGGTATTCACCCACCTGACCGAGGACGTGCGAGAGGATCCAGCCGGTCTCCTCGGTGATCTCCCGGCGCAGCGCGTCGTCGATATCCTCGCCCGGGTCCAGGTGGCCGCCGACGATGTCCCAGCAGTTGGGAAAGAGGCGTCGGTGTTCGGAGCGGCGCTGGAAGAAGATGCGGCCGTCGTGGTCGACGATCAGCGCGCCGGCACAGCGCAGGGGCTCGGTGGACACCGTTCGACAGTAGCGAGCGGTCCGGCATCGCGGCGATGCCCGGTCTTGTCCCGGAAACATCCACGGACCACGATGTCGGTACCGGATGCCACCGTCCCAAAGGAGTGATGTGTGATGCAGGTACGGGAAGCGATGTCCAGCCAGGTCCTCGTCGTCGGTCCGGAGCACACCCTGCGCCAGGCGGCCCGGATGATGTCGGCCCGTGGTGTCGGGTCGGCGGTCGTGATCGACCCGGATTCGGAGGGCGTCGGGATCATGACCGAACGCGACGTGTTGAAGGCCATCGGCGCCGGTCTGGACTGCGACGTGGAACGCACCGGCGCGCACCTGACCTGGGACGTGGTCTACGCCGGCCCGGACTGGACGGTGGCCGAGGCAGCCGCCGCGATGGCCCGGGGCGGTTTCCGGCACCTGGTGGTCCTGGACGGCCGCGAGGTGGCCGGGGTGATCTCGGTGCGGGACATCATGCGGGTCTGGGCGGACAGTCAGGCGGTCGCGACGACCTGACCGGTCCGGGTGTGCCGGGTCGGATCGAGGGGTAAGGATCCCTTGCGGGCGCGGAGATGCCGTGGCCCGTCCGGGAGGGCCCGATGCGTGACGCGGAGCGCCTGATCAGCCAGCAGTACGCCATGCTCCTGAACCGGGATGTGGCCCGCCTGCCGGACCTCTACGCCCCGGAGGCGTTCTACTCCATGCCGGGCGTGACGGTCCGGCCGATCGAGTTGCCCGCGCTCCTGCGTACCTGGACCGGCGCCTTTCCGGACCTGCGGGTCGACCCGCGGGGCACGGTGCGCACGGCCGGCGGTGCGGCCGTGGAGCTGCGACTGACCGGCACCCACACCGGCACGTTGCACTCGCCGTTCGGCACCGTCGCGCCCACCGGCCGCACGGTGAGCTGGGAGGTGGCCGACGTGGTGCGGGCCCGCCGGGGGCGGATCGTCTCCTGGCGGTCCTACTTCGACTGGAGCCAGCTCCTCGACGCGCTCGGCGTGCAGCTGGACGGGTTTTCCCGGGCCGCGCAGCACGACTCGCTCGCCCTTCCGGTCTGATCTTTCGCCGTCCGGCCCCGTAGGGTCACCCGACCCGGTGGCTCAGGATGCGGACATCGCCGTGCCGTGCGCGCGTTCCCCGTCGCCGCCCGTACGCTCAACATCCATGACCGCCGAGCAGCTGATCTCCTTCGCCCGTGGGGCTCCCTCGCTGGACATCGTCGATGTCGAGGGGCTCAAGGCCGCCGCCGTCCGCGCCTTCGACGCCGACCCCGCAGGGGTCACGGCGTACGGCACATCCGTCGGCTACGTGCCGCTGCGCAAGTGGATCGCCGAGAAGCACGGGGTCGAAGCCAACCAGGTGCTGGTGACCAACGGGTCGCTCCAGGCCGACGCGTTCCTCTTCGACCACCTGGTCCGCCCGGGTGACGCGGTGGTGGTGGAACGCCCGACGTACGACCGGACGCTGCTCAACCTCCAGCGGATGGGCAGCGAACTGCACGGCATCTCGGTCCAGCCGGACGGTCTGGACACGGCCGAGTTGCGCAAGCTGCTGGAGTCCGGGGTCCGGCCCCGGCTCGCGCACGTCATCCCGAACTACCAGAACCCGGCCGGCATGACGCTGTCCCTGGAGAAGCGCCGGGAGTTGCTCGACCTGGCCGCCGAGTACGAGTTCACGATCTTCGAGGACGACCCGTACGCGGACATCCGGTTCCGTGGCGAGCCGCTGCCGTCGATGCTGTCGCTGGACACCCGCAACGTGGTGGTGCACGCGTCGAGCTTCACCAAGACGGTCTGCCCGGGTGTGCGGGTCGGTTACCTGGTCGGCCCGGCGGACCTGATCGCCGACATCGCCAAGAACGCGACGAGCCTCTACATCTCCCCCGGCATGGTGTCGCAGGCGATCGTGCACCAGTTCTGCGTCTCCGGTGACATCGACCGCTCGATCGACACCGTCCGCGCGGCACTGGGTGAGCGGGCCGAGGTGCTCGCCGAGTCGCTGCGCCGGCACCTGCCGCAGGCCCGGTTCGTGGAGCCGGACGGCGGCTACTTCCTCTGGGTGGAGTTCCCGGAGGACGTCCTGGTCGACCGGCTCGCCCCGGCGGCGGCCGAGCGCGGCGTCGCCGTGGTGAAGGGCAGCGACTTCGTGCTCGACGGTGGGCGGCACGCCCTGCGGCTGGCGTTCTCGGCGGTGACCGCGGACCGGATCGACGAGGGCGTCCGCCGCCTCGCCGCGGCCGTCGAGGACATCCGTAGCTGACACTTCTGTCGGGTTCCCGACAGAACGACGATGCCGGCCGTCCCGGGACTCCCGCCCGGGCGGCCGGCGGCCCACAATGCTGCGAGCGCCACCCGACAGGCCCCGGCCGGTTCTTTCGGCCACCCTGTCCCAGGGCGACGCGTACAGCACAACCCCCGCCCCCACGGGCGCCGGGTGGGCCGTGTCGTCCCCAAACCCCCCGATGCGGCCCGGCCCGCCCGGCGCCACCCCCCACGCGACGGCCGTCACACGTGCCCCCGCTCCCGAGCGGCGTAGCCTGCAAGCCGCAGTCGAGCGCGGGGAGGTGACCCGATGACGGATCGGACAGGGCAGGGCCGGACGACGCCGTCGCACACCGGTCGGGTGCTCCGACCCAGGGCGTGGCCGTCTCCGGTGCGTGCGATGACCCGGATCCTCAACGCCGACGGCTCGCCACCCGTGCCGGCCCCCGCCGGCAGCGGGCGCAGCGGCGTGGTCGACTGCGCGCTCTACGTCGACGGCAAGCGGCAGCCCGGCGACTGGGGTTACGCGGACGCGCTGGAGGCGGCACGCCAGGCGGAGCACGGCTTCGTCTGGATCGGCCTGCACCAGCCCGAGCTGGCCGAGATGACCGCCATCGCGGATACCTACGGCCTGCACGAGCTGGCCGTCGAGGACGCCGTGAAGGCCGAGCAGCGGCCCAAGCTGGAGCGCTTCGGCGACGTCAGCTTCCTGGTGCTGCGGACCGCCCGGTACTGCGAGCACACCGAGCTGACCGAGACCTCGGAGGTCGTGGAGACCGGCCAGGTGATGCTCTTCATCGGCCCGAACTTCCTGATCAGCGTCCGGCACGGGGACGCCTGCCGGCTCTCCCCGGTGCGCGCCGACCTGGAG
This sequence comes from Micromonospora sp. WMMD710, assembly GCF_029626045.1. Taxonomy (NCBI): domain Bacteria; kingdom Bacillati; phylum Actinomycetota; class Actinomycetes; order Micromonosporales; family Micromonosporaceae; genus Micromonospora; species Micromonospora sp. WMMD710. The sequence goes on from NZ_JARUBD010000001.1 coordinate 5,566,776, forward strand.
ACCAAGCAGGAGCTGCTGCTCCAGGGCCCGTGGGCGGTGGCGTACGGGGTGACCGACCGGGTGGTCGACCTCTACCTGGAGGTCGCCGAGCAGCTTGAGGACGACCTGGACCAGCTGGAGGCCGAGGTCTTCGACCGCAACAGCCACGGGCGGATCCAGCGGATCTACCAGATGAAGCGGGAACTGGTCGAGTTCAAGCGCGCGGTGATCCCGTTGCAGCGGCCACTGATGACCTTGACCTCGCAGATGAACCGGGAGGTGCCCAAGGAGATCCGGCGGTACTTCCGGGACGTGCAGGACCACCTGAGCCGCACCGTCGAGCAGGTCAACTCGTACGACGACCTGCTGAACTCGATCCTGCAGGCGCGGCTGGCCCAGGTCACCGTCGATCAGAACAACGACATGCGCAAGATCGCCGCGTGGGCGGCCATCGCCGCGGTCTGGACGTCGATCGCCGGGGTCGAGGGGATGAACTTCGACAACATGCCTGAGCTGAAGATGACGTACGGCTATCCGGTGGCGCTGGCCCTGATGCTCGGCGTCTCCCTCGCCCTCTACCGCTGGTTCCGCCGCAACGGCTGGCTCTGACCGCGATCGGCGCCAGCGCCTGACCGGCCGGGCCGCCTGATCAGCTCGCTGCGCCGTGATCAACTCGGCTTCCGTGAAAGTGCGGTGTCCAGGTCCGCGGGATGCCCCGCTTTCCAGGAAGCCGAGTGGATCTCACGCGGGGCGCGCCGGCACACGGGGCACGCGGAAGCGCCGGCGACGCGGGGGTGACCCGCATCGCCGGCGCCCGGTGCGCTGCCGCCGGGGTCAGCGGCGGCCGTTGGTGCGCGCGGTGTCCTTGCCCAGCGCCTTGGTGAGGTCGTCGGCCGGGCGGCCGGAGACGTCCGTGGCGCCCTCGGCGACCGCCGGGACCTTGTCGGTCGGGCGGACACCGGTCTGCTTGGCCGTGCCGGTGGTGCTGGCGCTGTCGCCGCCGGCCACCGCCGAGCTGCCGGCGCCGTTCATACCGGCCGCGCCGGTCATGGCGGAGCCGTCGCCGCCCTTGGTGGCGGTGGGGGTACGCACCTCGATCGAGTCCACCTCGTCGCGCATCGGCTCCAGGGTGCGGGTCGGGTCGTACTCGGCCCACTCCTGCTGCTCCCGACGGCGACGCAGGGCGACCGCGCCGGCGATGCCGGCGATGGCGCCCGCTGCCAGCAGGCCGGTCATCATCGAGCCGCGACGGCGCGGCTGCTTCTTCTTACCGGTGATCCGCATGGTCTTCGACTTGGCCTTCCTGGTCAGCGGCCCTGCCTGCGCGGCGCCGTCGCGGGCCGCCGCGGCCAGCGGTGCCAGCGTGGTGAGTGTCGTCCCCCAGCCGGTCGACGCGCGGTCGCGCACCTTCGTCGCGGCCGGCCCGACGTAGCCCCGGGCCACCTGGACCCGCGGACCGACCGTCGCGCCCGCACCCTTCGCGGCGTGGTTGGCTGCCTGCACCAGGTGGCTGATGCTCTGGTTCAGCTCGGCCATGGCCTGCTGCCCCTCAGACTTGCGCCGCCCGACTCCAAACACGGTCCTACCTCCTGGGAGTTGTTCCTTCGTCATCCTCCACCTTCGGATGCCTCCGCGATGCCAGATCGGGCACATGGGAGGATCCGCATGGAACTGACCAACGAGTGAGGAGTACCCGTGGCCGAGGCTGTCTACGCCACCTTGCACACCAACGCTGGCCCGATCCGGCTGGAGCTCTTCCCGAACCACGCGCCGAAGACGGTCCGCAACTTCATCGACCTGGCCGAGGGCAACCGGGAGTACACCGACCCGCGCACCGGCCAGCCGGGCAGTGGGCCGTACTACGACGGCACCATCTCGCACCGGGTGATCAGCGGTTTCATGGTCCAGATGGGCGACCCGACCGGCACCGGCCGGGGCGGCCCGGGCTACAAGTTCGCCGACGAGTTCCACCCGGAGCTGCGCTTCGACCGGCCGTACCTGCTGGCGATGGCGAACGCCGGACCGGGCACCAACGGTTCGCAGTTCTTCATCACGGTGTCGCCGACGCCACACCTGAACAACCGGCACACCATCTTCGGGCAGGTCGCCGACGAGCAGTCGGTGAAGGTCGTCGACTCGATCGCGAACACCCCGACCGGCCCGAGCGACCGTCCGCTCCAGGACGTCGTCATCGAGCGGGTCGAGATCGAGCGGTCTGCTTCCTGACCGAGCGGCGAGGTACCTTTGCTCGCATGATTGAGCGCTCCGGAGCACGGCCGGTGCCGGTGGACCGCGCGGTGGCGGACGGAGGGTCGGCCCGGTGAGTGAGTCCCCGCCGACCACCCCGGTCTGCTACCGGCACCCCGGTCGGGAGACCTACGTCCGGTGCACCCGCTGTGACCGGCCGATCTGTCCGGACTGCATGCGGGAGGCGTCCGTCGGGCACCAGTGCCCGGAGTGCGTCAATGAGGGACGTCGCACCGTCCGGCCGGCGCGTACCGCCTTCGGTGGCGGTACCGCCGGCCGGCACGGCTACGTCACCAAGGCGATCATCGCCCTGAATGTGTTGTTGTTCCTGCTCTCGATCGCCTCCGCGCGGAGCGGGAGCGCGGTGGTCGGCGGGTCCGGCCTCGGCGGGCTGATGGGTGACGGCACGCCGCTGACCGCCTGGGGTTCGGTATACGGGCTCACGCCGCCCGGCTACCTCCCGGACGGCATCGCCGACGGCGACTACTACCGTCTCTTCACCGCGATGTTCCTGCACTACGGCGTGATCCACCTGCTGCTCAACATGTGGGCGCTGTGGGTGCTCGGCCGGTCGCTGGAGGCCAATCTCGGGCCGCTGCGCTTCGGCGCGCTCTACCTGATCGCCGGGCTCGGCGGTAACGTCGCCGCCTACCTGTTCAGCGCCCAGAACTCGGCCACGGCCGGCGCGTCGACGGCGGTCTTCGGCCTCTTCGCCGCGCTGATCATCATCGAGCGCAAGCTGGGCCGGGACATCTCCCAGGTGATCCCGATCCTGGTGATCAACCTGGTGTTCACGCTGACCGTGCGGGGCATCTCGATCCCCGGGCACCTGGGTGGCCTGGTGGTCGGCGCGGCGATGTCCCTGGTGCTGGCGTACGCGCCACGTGGCCGACGCACGTTGGTGCAGGCCGCCGGTGCCGCGATCATCCTGCTGATCCTGCTCGGCCTGGTGCTGTTCCGCACGGCACAGCTGCTCGGCTGACAGCTCAGCGCTGGCGGGCGGCGCGCAACTCGGCGGCCACCTCCTCCGGGGTGGCACCCAGCTCGAACCGGCCGAAGAGGTGCAGCGACTCGCCGGTGTCGATCTCCAGGACCTCGGACGTCAGCCCCATCCGCGGTCGACGGTCCACGGTGATCGCCTCGATGGTCGTCCAGGGCAGCAGCCGGTGGCCGGCGAACCCGTGAATGACGCTGAGTCCGTCCGGATCCGCCGCCAACCGGACCGGTGCGATCAGGTCGCGTACCGCCCAGCCGGCCACGACGGCGGCGGCCAGGATGGCCAGCACCAGCCGGACCGTGTCGCCGTCGGCGAAGAGCAACCCGAGTGCGATCAGCAGAACCGCGCCGGCCAGTTTCGCCGCCGGCAGGCTCGCCGGTACTCGCCACTGCCGGGCCGGGGAGATCTCATCCACCCGTCCAGCATGCCAGCGGCAGCTCCGCGCGGATCGATCATGGAATTGTGCTGCCCCGCATATGGTGCGAAGTGGAAACTTCTGCCCACCACAACTCCATGATCGACGCCAGCGGGGCCGGGGCGGGGGCGGCGCGGCGTAGGATCGGGACAACCGAAGTTACCGGGGAGTAAACATGAGTGACGCGGTCATCGTCGGCGCGGTACGCACCCCGGTCGGGCGGCGCAAGGGCAGCCTCGCCGGCGTCCACCCGGTCGATCTGTCGGCCCACGTGCTGCGCGCCCTCGCCGAGCGCACCGGGCTCGACCCGGCGCAGGTCGACGACGTCTTCTGGGGCTGCGTGTCCCAGGTCGGCGAGCAGTCGTGGAACATCGCCCGCAACGGCGTACTCGCCGCCGGCTGGCCGGAGACCGTCCCCGGCACCACCCTCGACCGGCAGTGCGGCTCCAGCCAGCAGGCACTGCACTTCGCCGCCGCCACCGTCCTCTCCGGCCAGGCCGACCTCGTGGTCGCCGGCGGGGTGGAGTCGATGACCCGGGTGCCGATGGGCTCCAGCGTGGCCGGCGGCATGCCGTTCAGCGACCAGCTCCGCGACCGCTACCGGGGCGTGGAGGGCTTCGCCGACGACGCGCCGCTGCCGTTCAACCAGGGGGTCGGCGCCGAGCTGATCGCCCGACGGTGGCGGCTCTCGCGTACCCAACTCGACGAGTTCGCGCTGGCCAGTCACGAGAAGGCCGCCGCCGCGCAGGACGCCGGGGCGTTCGACCCGGAGTTGACGCCGGTGCCGCTCGTCGACGGCGGCAAGTTCGCCGCCGACGAGGGCATCCGTCGGGACACCTCACTGGACAAGCTGGGTGAGCTGGCCACCCCGTTCCGCGCCGACGGTGTGGTCACCGCCGGCTCGGCGTCCCAGATCTCCGACGGCGCGGCCGCGCTGGCCGTGACCACCTCCGAGTGGGCCAGCCGGCACGGCCTGCGCCCGCTGGCCCGGATCCACACCGCCGTCGTCGCCGCCGACGACCCGGTCACCATGCTCACCGCGCCCATCCCGGCCACCGCGAAGGCGCTGCGCCGCGCGGGGCTGGGCATCGAGGAGATCGGGGTGTACGAGGTGAACGAGGCGTTCGCCCCGGTGCCGCTGGCGTGGCTCGCGGAGACCGAGGCGGACCCGGAGCGGCTCAACCCGCGCGGTGGGGCGATCGCCCTCGGTCATCCGCTCGGTGGGTCCGGTGCCCGGATCATGACCACGATGCTCCAGCACATGCGCGACAACGGGATCCGCTACGGCCTGCAGACCATGTGTGAGGGCGGCGGCATGGCCAACGCCACCATCGTCGAGCTGGTCTGAGGAAAACGTCTCGCCCCGGCCCGGGCGGCCGCCTAGGGTGCCCACCGTGACGACGAGCGAGCGCGCCCCCGACTGGTCCGGCGAGCAGTGGCAGGCGCGGGCCCGGTCGTGGGTCGACGAGCAGCTGAGCCTGGCCGGTCGGCGGGTGACCGGGCCGGTGGAGCCCCGGGTCCGTCCGTGGTCACTGGTCTGGCCGGTGCCCACCGACGGTGGCCCGGTCTGGTTCAAGGCCAACAACCCGGGCACGGTGCACGAGGCCGTCCTGATCGCGGCGCTGGCCCGGCTCACGCCGGAGCGGGTGCTGACGCCGATCGCGGTGGACCCGGAACGGGGCTGGTCGCTGCTGCCCGACGGAGGCGACTCGCTGCGCACACTGCTGGGCCGCGACCCGGACCTGACGCACTGGGAGCGGGCCCTGCCCGGGTACGCGGCGCTCCAACTAGCCGCCGCGCCGCAGGCCGACGAGCTGGTCGCCCTCGGCGTGCCGGACCATCGCCCCGAGGTGCTCGCCAACCTGTTCGCCGACCTGCTCGACGATCACGAGTCGTTGCGGATCGGGGCCGAGGGCGGGCTCAGCGTCGACGCGTACGAGCGGCTGCGGGCGGAGCTGCCGTCGTACGTGCAGCGGTGCCGGCGGCTCGCCGAGATCGGCATCCCGGCCACGGTGCAGCACGACGACCTGCACGACGGCAACGTCTTCGCCGGCCCGGACGGGTACCGCTACTTCGACTGGGGTGACGCCTCGGTGGCGCACCCGTTCGGCACGCTGCTGGTGACGCTGCGGTCCGTCCGGTACGCCAACGAGCTGCCGGCCGACGATGCCGTGCTGGCCCGACTGCGCGACGCCTACCTGGAGGCGTGGACCGACCGGTACGACCGGCGGACCCTCGTCGAGGCCGCCGACCTGGCGATCAACCTGGGTCCGGTGAGCCGGTCGCTGTCCTGGCGTCGAGCCCTCGACACGACCGACCCGGCCCGCGCCGAGTACGCCGAGGCCGTTCCGGGTTGGCTGGAGGAACTGTTGGAGTCCGAGCCCGCCTGAGATCCTGCCGGTCTGCACAGGCGGCGGTCGGGCGGGCACGTACCAGCGGAAGATCGATCCGACCCGCGCGGCAGCCTCGGCCACCTCCGCTGGGTTGGCGGATCAGGTGGCGGCGTATGGGCGCACCTGGCCACGCCCGCCAGGTGCGCCCGCCGACCCGCTGACGCCGCGTTCCGGGCCGGCCCTGGCGCGATGTCGGACAGCCGGTGCGACCCGGAGCGTGGAACTTCCAAAACTTGCCCGTGACCCACGTCACTCCGCCGGGGAGGTCGTTGGGCAGGTCATGGACGTCTTCTCCCGAACGTTCCTCCCGGCCGCCGCCGAGGCCGGCCTTGCCGTGCAGACCCTCAGTCGGCACATGCCGGTCTTCCGCCGCTGTGTCGGGTCCGGTGACGCCACCATCCTGATCACCCGTTGCAGTCGTCCCGATCGTCCCGTGACCGGCGACTACCTGCTGCTGCTCACCCACCGGCGGCTGGTGGTGACCCAGCAGACCCGGTTGTTGCACCGACTGCGCCTGCACCTCAATACCGAGCTGCGTGAGCTGAGCAACGTCACCTGGAGCCCCGACCCGCGGCTGCACTCGGTCGAGCTGGCCGCCACCGCGATCGACGGGATCCGTGAGCGGTTCCTGATCCGCACGACCCACCCGAAGCGGGTGTGGCAGCTCGACGCGCTGCTCAACCACGCGTTCCGGACCCGCCTGCGGACGCCCCGCGAGCGGACCGTCGCCTCCATCAGCGACGCGCCGGCGACCGCCCGGTCCGCCGTGTTCCGCCCCGCCGTTGTGAGCTGAAGCGCGACCGGCTTCACCTCGCCTTTACCAAACCCGAACACGTACCGATCGCGGCGACGCCACCGGTCGGCAATCATGGGCCGGTGACCGTCGACCCGCCGCACCGCGGGCTCGTCCTCGTGGTCGAGGACGAGCCGGCCATCGCCGACCTGGTTCGGCTCTACCTGACCCGCGACGGGTTCGGCGTCCACCTGGAGCGCGACGGCGAGGCCGGCCTGTCCGCCGCCCGCCGCCTGCGTCCGGTGGCCTGCGTCCTGGACATCGCTCTGCCCGGCCTGCCCGGCACCGAGGTCTGCCGGCGGCTGCGGGAGGCCGGCGACTGGACACCTGTCATCTTCCTCACCGCCCGTGACGACGAGGTCGACCGGATCGTGGGCCTGGAGCTGGGTGCCGACGACTACGTCACCAAACCGTTCAGCCCTCGTGAGCTGGTCGCCCGGGTCCGCGCGGTGCTGCGGCGCTCCGCCGGCGGTCCCGAGGGCGTCGACCGGCCACGCGTCGTCGGTCCGGTGACCCTCGACCCGGCCCGCCGGACGGTCACCGCCGCCGGCGTACCGGTGCAGCTCACCTCCACCGAGTTCGACCTGCTGGCCCACCTGATGGCCCGGCCCGGGCGGGTCTTCACCCGGGAGGAGCTGCTGGCCGGGGTGTGGGGTTACGCCGCACACGCCGGCACCCGCACGGTCGACGTGCACGTCGCCCAGGTGCGGGCGAAGCTCGGCCCGGCCAGCGTCATCCGGACCCACCGCGGCGTGGGGTACGCCGTCGATGCCTGAGCATCCCGGCCGCGCCGAATCGCCGACCATGGCGCTGCCCGTGGTCGGGGTCGGCCCGCCACCCGCACCCCGGCGCAGCCGGTGCGGCCGGACGCTGACCGCACGAGCGGTGCTGGTCACCTGCGCGGTGGCGCTGGTGTCGGTGCTGGTCACCGCGATCGTCGCGGTGCCGCTGGCGATCCGTGGCGCCGAGCGCCGCGATCAGGAGGCGCTCGCCGCGCAGGCCCGGCTCGCCGCCGAGGTGCTGCGGACCCGGCTGGACCGGGGCCGCACCGCCGACGAGGAGCGGCTCATCCAGCAACTGCGCGACCAGGGCATCGACGCGTACCTGATCCGGCGGGGCGCGGTCGACCGGCCGGGCCTGCCGCCCCGGGTGGTGCAGCGGATCGGGCAGGGCCGCAACGTGTCGGTGCGTCGCCCGGTCAACGGCGAGCGTGCCCTGGTCGAGGGTCGGGCGCTGCCGAACGGCAACGGGGTGGTGCTCTCCCGCCCCTCGGCGAACGGGCTGTGGGCGCAGGTGCTGCTCAGCCTCTGGTTACCGCTGCTGGCGGGGCTGGCCGCCGGAGTGGTGGCGGGTCTGCTGCTGGCCCGCCGCCTGGCCCGCCCGATCCGCGTCGCCGCCACCGCGGCCGCCCGGTTGCGCGCCGGTGACCGCGCGGTACGGGTGCCGGTCGAGCCACCGGACGAGGTCGCCGACCTGGCCGAGGCGCTGAACGGGTTGGCCGCCGCACTGGCCACCAGCGAAGGCAGGCAACGGGAGTTCCTGCTCTCCGTCTCGCACGAGCTGCGCACCCCGTTGACCGCGATCCGGGGGTACGCGGAGGCGCTCGCCGACGGCGTGCTCGGCGCGGACGACACGGTCGACACCGGCCGGACGGTGCTGGCCGAGGCCCAGCACCTGGATCGGCTGATCGGCGACCTGCTGGCGTTGGCCCGGCTGGAGGCCGCCGACTTCCCCCTCGAACCGGTGCCGGTGGACCTGACCCGGCTGGCCATGGACGCCGAGCCGACCTGGTCCGGCCGGTGCGCGGCGGTGGGCGTGCCGTTCCGGGTGGAGACGCCCGGTGAGCCGGTGCCGGCGTACACCGATCCGGGTCGGATCCGGCAGGTGGTGGACGGGCTGCTGGAGAACGCGCTGCGGGTCGTACCCCCGGGTGCGCCCGTGGTGCTCGCGGTCCGGCCGGCCGGTGCGGACCCGGCCGCCGGCGGTGTGCTGGAGGTCCGCGACGGCGGACCCGGCTTCACCGACGACGACCTCGCGGTGGCCTTCGAGCGGGGAGCGCTGCACCAGCGGTACCGGGGGGTGCGCAAGGTCGGCAGCGGGCTCGGGTTGGCGCTGGCCGCCGGGCTGGTCCGTCGGCTCGGCGGTGAGATCACCGCCGGTCACGCGCCGGAGGGCGGCGCCGCCTTCACGGTCCGGCTGCCCGGTGATCCTTACCGGACCCGAACATCGGCCTGACGCTCCGCTCGTCATCGCAGGGCAGTCTGAGGTCTCCACGGACGAGAGGGAACGTCATGCCACGTTGGGGATTCGCCACCGGCACCACGGCACTGCTCGCGGCGGTCACGCTCGGCGTCAGCGGCTGCGGTGCGGCCGAGGTGGCCAGCCAGCCCGCCCGCGAGGCGGCCGTCGACGTCGCCGCCGCGATGGGGGTCGAGGGTCAGGCGCTGGCGGCGATGGGCTTCGACGCCGACGACCTGGACGTGCAGACCGTCGCCGCGCCGGCCACCCCCACGCCCGGTGCCTCCCCCACCGCGCAGGACAAGGCCAAGCAGAAGCGGGGCGAGGATTGGCGCAAGCGCCGCCAGGCCCGTGTGCTGCTGCGCAAGAACACCCTGCACGGTGAGGCCGTGGTGAAGACCAAGGACGGCGGTACGCAGACCGTCGCCGTGCAGCGTGGTGAGGTGACCGCGATCGACGGCGACTCGATGACCGTCAAGTCCACCGACGGCTTCACCATGACCTGGACCTTCGGCGACGACCTGCGGGTCGTCGAGCATCGGGCCACCGTGCAGGCCAGCGACGTCAAGGTCGGTACGACGCTCGGTGTCGCCGGTGCCAAGGACGGCGACAAGGGCGTGGCCCGGCTCGTCCTCATCCCGCGCGACAAGTGAGCGACCAGGGGCCCTGGCCGACGCCAGGGCCCCTGTCGCCCGGTCAGCGGCCGGGCGGCAGCGCGTAGCCGACGTAGTCCCGGAACTCCAGCCGCCAGCCGGCCGGAACCAGCTTGGCGCAGGCCGGCTCGCTGCCCGTGCAGACGATGGCGTCCACCGAGGACGGATCGGCCGGCGGGCGTTCCGGCAGCACCGACTGCAACGCCACCAGCTCCGGCGAGCCTCCGTCGGGCTGCCGCAGCAGCAGCCACCACGGGTACTCCCAGTTGTCGTTCTGCTGCACCAGCCCGATCCGGCGGGCACCGCTGTCGCGGACCGCTGCCGCGGCCCAGCGAAACTCGTCGGCCCACTGGGGGCGACGCAGGAACCGGGTGTCCCAGTCCGAGGTGGTGAAGACCGAGCCGGCGCCGACCAGCCGGCGCGGGAAGCCGTAGGACAGCGCGAGCACCCCGGCCAGCGCCGAGGTGGCCAGCACGGTGGCCGCCGTGACCGTGGCCACCGACCGTCGTGCCGCCACTCCGGCCGTACCGGCTGCCGGGTTGGTGTGGCGACGGAGGAGCGCGTCGAGCCAGAGCCCGGCCAGCGGCACCGCGAGCACCAGGGCGTACAGGATCAGCCGGTTGCCCCACGGCTGCCACTTGATCATTGACGTGTGCAGCAGGACGGTGGCCAGCACCACCACCGCGTACGCGCGCAGCGGCCCGATCTGCCCGGGGTCGATCCGACGCGGTCGGGCGAGTGCGACGGCCGCACCGATCAACGTCAGCGCACCGGCGATCGGGAACGCCACCCGGTCCTCGTCCGGATACCAGGCGGGCTCCGGAAAGATCTCCCGACCGAAGGTGATGGCGCGGTCCTGCGGGTCGACCCCGATCGCGTCGGCGCCGCCGATGATCGCGTCGGCCCCGACCCGGCGCAGCGGCCCCACCGGCGTGTCGAACGCCGTGTGCCCGATCCGTAGCGCGTTGACCAGGATGGACGCCGGGTCGTGTCGTTCCATCGGGATGGACTCGCGCAACCGGGGCGGCCCCAGCGGGTGCCCGAACTCGGCGGTCACCCGGGCCAGGAACGGACCGACGACCACGGCGGCGACGAGCAGGATCAGTACCGAGCCGCCGACGACGCGACCCACCCCGCCGACCCGCACCCGGCCGGCCGGTGCCCGGCTGGCCAGGACGAGTCGGAGCTGGGCCAGCCCCCACAGCACCAGCAGCGGGCCGACCGCGATGAGGCCGCTGGTCTTCGTCACCGCGGTCAGACCGGTGGCCGCCCCCAGGCCGAGCAGCGTGCCCCAGCCGGTCCGCCGGCGCAGGCCGTCCAGCACGAGGGTCGCCGCGCACGCCACCCACGCCGCGCAGACCAGGTCGGTCTGCGTGCTGGTCGCCTGGAGGGCCACCATCGGCGTCGTCGCCAGGACGAAGGCGGTCAGCAACTGGGCCCGCCGGCCACCGCCGAGCTGCGCGGTGATCCGTGCGGCCACCAGTAGGCACAGCACCCCGGCGGCCCACTGCACCAGGTTGTGCAGCGCGTCCCCGCCGGTGAGCAGGCGCAGGTGCAGCAGCAGGTATTCGGCACCGGGCGGGATGGTCACCTGTCGGTGGATCGCGGTGGGCCAGAAGTCCAGGTCACCCTGGGCGACCCAGTGCTCCACCTTCGGTAGGTGGTACGTCTGCGAGTCGAAGTTGTTCGGCTCGGCCAGCAACGCGGCCAGCAGCTCCACCAGGACCAGCCCGCCGACCGTGCCGGCGAGCAGCCGCTCGCCCCGACCCGCCGTACGCCAGGTGTCGACCGCCACGGCGAGTAGGCCGGCGAGCGAGCGGCCGGTCCCGGCGGGCGTGGCGGCGGGTTCGGCCGGACCGCCGTCGTCGACCGGAGCGGATGTCCCGGGGCCACCGCCGGACACCACGGCACCGACCGGCACCGGCCGGAGTACGGCGGCGGGCGGCTGCGCGACCCGGGTCGCCCGCCGCTGCCGCAGGCCGGCGGCTATCGCGGTGACGGCCAGGAAGAGCAGCCAGGAGACGGTGAACGCGGTTCGGGTCAGCGCGTGCAACGCGCCGAGAACCTCGACGACGAGCACCGCGTACGCTGCCGTGAGCAGGGCGGCGCGTACCACGGCGAGTCGCAGCACAGCCACCGCGCCGACCTCGCGCGGCCTCGTCGTGACGGTGAGCAGGAGCACCGAGGCGGCGGGAACCGCCGCGAGCAGGGAGCCGGCAGCCGACATGGCCGGAAGTAAACACCATCCGCCTGAACCCGCCACGCCGACCGCCCGACGATGGCGGCCAGCGTCGAGCTGACCAGCCAGGCTAGGCTATGCCCGACGTGTTGTCGCCACCGTGGAGATTCCCGTGAAGCTCTCGATCCTCATGCCGGTCTACAACGAGGAAGAACGCATCGCGGATGCCCTCAAGCAGGCATTGGCGGTGGACTATCCCTGCGAGATCGAGCTTGTCGTCGTCGACGACGGCAGCCGGGACGGCACCGGCGAGATCCTCGGTCGCGCCGACGACGCGCGTCTGCGGGTCATCACCCACCAGCGCAACGCCGGCAAGGGCGCGGCCATCAAGACCGCGGTGGACAGCGCCGAGGGCGACTACATGGTCATCCTCGACGCCGATCTGGAGTACGACCCGCAGGACATCCCCAAGCTGCTCGACCCGGTGCTCGACGGGCGGGCCACGGTGGTCTACGGCAATCGCACCTTCGGCAGCCACAGCGCCTACAGCTTCTGGTACGTGATGGGCAACAAGGGCGTCACGATGGCGGCCAACGTGCTGTTCAACTCGTACATCGGTGACCTGGAGACCTGCTTCAAGCTGATGCCGGTGGCGCTCTACCGGTCGCTGGAGGTGCGCTCGCGCGGCTTCGGCATGGAGGCCGAGGTGACCGGCAAGCTGCTGCGCCGCCGCATCCGCCCGTACGAGGTGCCGATCAGCTACCGGGCACGCGGTCGGGAAGAGGGCAAGAAGATCACCTGGAAGGACGGCGTCGAGGCGATCTGGATCCTCGGCCGGGAACGCGCCCGCCGCCGTCCCGCCGTGTCACCCGCGCGCTGATCCCAGGAACCCGCTGATCGACCGCCGTAGGCCGGCGGCGTCCAGCCCGTGCCACCGGATGTGGTCGGCCGCGTCGCCGTACCGGCGCAGGTCCGCCCGGCCCACCAGGAACGTCGCGTACGAGTGCACGATGGGTCGCAGCCCGGTCAGGGCGAGGCCGCGGCCACGCCGATCATCAGTTGCTCCCGGATGCCGACGTTGAGCACCCGGGTCGGGGTGCCGCTGCCCGGCCGGGGCGAACTGGCTGACCGAGATGTCGGCCAGCACCAGCGCGGCGCGGGGGTCCTCGTCGAGCAGATCGATCGTGGTGTCGATGAAGGCGGTACGCACGACGGTCATCCCTTCCTCTCGACGCGGGCGACCACCAGGTGCGGTTGTCCCGGCCGGTGCCCGGTCAGCGCCGTGTACAGGGCGGTGTGGTCGCGGCCGTCGACCGTGTCGGCGGTCCACCCGTTGAGGGTGAACCGGCTGGCGATGCCGCCCGCCCACCCGTGCGTGGCGGACGAGTTGTCGACCACTATCGCGGTCAGGCTCTCCAGGCCGGTCGCGCCCGCGTAGGCGATCGCCTCGTGGTTGGACCCCTCGTCCAGTTCGGCGTCGCCGAGCAGCACGTACACCCGGGGTGTGAGCAGGCCCTGCGCGCGCAGGCCGAGGGCGGTGCCGACGCCCAGCCCGAGGCCGTGGCCGAGCGAGCCGGAGCTGATCTCCACCACCAGCACCCGGTCCGGGTGGTGGCCGAGGCGGCTCTGCGGCCCGCCCAGGTCGTCGAGCCAGTCCTCGGGGATGAAGCCGTGGGCGGCGAGCACCGCGTAGTACGCGGCCGGACGTGCCCCTTGGAGAGCAGGAACCGGTCCCGTTCCGGGGCGTCGACGGTGTCGGGGGTGAGTGTCGTGGTCATGCCACTACTCTGTGACTTGAAGTGCGCTTCAACTCAAGGACCGGGTGATGCAGGACTCATTGACGATCGGGGATCTGTCCGCCCGGTCCGGGGTGGCACCGTCCGCGCTGCGCTACTACGAGCGGCTCGGCCTGATCCGCGCCGACCGTACCGGCGGCAACCAGCGCCGCTACGCCCGCGCCGAGCTGCGGCGGGTCGCCTTCATCCGGATCTCCCAGCAGGTCGGCGTCTCACTCGACGAGATCCGCGAGGCGCTGGAATCGCTGCCCGAACGACGTACACCCAGCCCGGCCGACTGGGCGCGGCTCTCCGCGAGCTGGCGCGGCCGGCTCGACGAGAAGATCCGACTGCTCACCAAGCTCCGCGACGACCTCGACGGCTGCATCGGCTGCGGCTGCCTGTCCCTGCAACGCTGCATGCTCAACAACCCGGGCGACAACCTCGCCAAGGAAGGCCCCGGCGCCCGCCTCCTGCTGCCGCCTGCCTCACCCGAGGGTGAGTAGCACCTTCCCGACGTGGTCGCTCGCCTCGACCAGCCGGTGCGCCTCGGCCGCCTCGGCCATCGGCAGCCGCCGGTCCACCACCGGCCGTACCGCGCCGGCCGCGACCAACGGCCACACCTCATCGCGTACGCCCCGGACGATCTCCGCCTTCTCCACCAGCGGCCGGGAGCGCAGCGCGGTTGCCGACACGCTGGCCCGCTTGGCCAGCAACGCCCCGAGATCCAGCTCGGCCTTGCGGCCACCCTGCATCCCGATCACCACGAGCCGGCCGCCGGTCGCCAACGCGGCGACGTTGCGCCCCAGGTAGGACGCACCCACGATGTCGAGGATGACGTCTGCGCCGTGACCGTCGGTGGCCTTGCGGACCTCCTCGACGAAGTCCTGCTCCCGGTAGTCGATCGTGTGCGCAGCGCCCAGCTCACGCAGCCGGGAATGCTTCGCCGTGCGGGCGGTCGCCAGCACCGTGCCACCGAGCGCCGCCCCGAACTGGATCGCGAACGTGCCGATCCCGCTGCCCCCGCCGTGCACCAGCAGCGTGTCGCCGGCACCGAGCCGGCCCACCCCCACCACGTTCGACCAGACCGTGCAGGCCACCTCCGGCAGCGCCGCGGCGTCGACCAGGTCCACGCCCGCCGGCACGGGCAGCAGTTGGCCGGCGGGGACCGCCACCCGCTCGGCGTACCCGCCGCCGGCCAGCAGCGCGCAGACCTCCTGGCCGACCGCCCATCCGGTCACCTCCGGGCCGATCGCGTCGATCACCCCGGAACACTCCAGACCGAGGTACGCGGGCGCGCCCGGCGGCGGTGGATAGTGCCCCTGCCGTTGCAGCAGGTCGGCACGGTTGACGCCGCTGGCCCGGACTCGGACGATCACCTCGCCGGGGCCGGGCTCGGGATCGGGGACTTCGGCCCAGACCAGCGTGTCGGGTCCACCGGGCTGCGTAACGGTGATGGCTCGCATGCCCCCAGTCTCACCCGCCGCGCTCCCCGCCGCAGGCGCACCCCCGGGTCGGGTCGGCGCTTGATCAACTCGGGTTGTAGGAAACCGGGCCATCGGAGTCGTCGGGACGCCCCGGTTTCAGGGATCCCGAGTCGATCACGCCACAGTGGACGTCGCTGCTGCGGTCTGGCCGGCGCTTTCGGGGAGGGACGCTGAGCCTGCCGGCGAGCGCCGTGGCAGACTGTTCATGGCCGCGCACTCACGGGTGGCGGTCCGGGAGGGTTCGCCTAGTGGCCGATGGCGCTGGTCTTGAAAACCGGTAAGGCAGCGATGTCTTCGTGGGTTCGAATCCCACACCCTCCGCCGATCGCCGCGTAGCGCTGGTTCGCAGCCGGTGGTGTCTCCGAGACCGTCAGCGAGCTTTCTTTACGCCCTGATGGCGTGCGCGCGAACAGGTCCGACAGCGACGTTACATTCGCAGGTTGGGTGAACCTGCCGGTGCCTTTGTCCGTCCTATCAGCCGAATGCCCAGCACTGGGCCTGGTCGAGGGGACGTCGGTATGGGCACAGAAGCTGGCAAGAACCAGCAACAGCAAACAGCAGTGATCGATAGGATCAACGCGCGGCGGGTCCGCCCGGGTTCGGGTGGTGGAAGCGACAGGTATCAGGGCGCGCGTCGGGCGAATGTGCGGGGTTGGTCCGGTCCGCGGCGTTTCGCGTTCACCGCCGGATTCCTCGGCGCGCTTCTGGCCGTCCTCGCGGTCAGCCTCAGCGCACGTCCCGATCACACAACCGGCCAAGCCGTCGTGTTGCCCTGGATGACCGGCGGCGCGCCCGACCAGGTCGCCTCCGGTCCGGCCCTCGCCACCCCGCCGGCGGCCACCCCCACCCCTGGGGGGTCCGCCACATCCGAATCGTCACCGACACCCTCGGCGACTACCGTTTCGGCTGCGGCTGTGCCCACCCCGGCCGGATCGGGGTCACCGGTCACGCCGCGAGCTGCGGCAGGTGCCACGCCACGACCGGCGTCGCCCACTCCGCCCCCGTTTCCAGCGGCCAGTCCGGTCGCCGTGCAGGCGGAGGACCCGGGTAACGAGCTGCACGGCGCACTGGTGGGGAAGTGCCCGACCTGCGAGGGCGGTGCCAAGGTCATCTACCTCGGGGGAAGCAACTATCTCGTGGTCCACACCGCTGTCGCCGTAGCGGGACGATGGAACGTGTCGGTCTCCTACGAAAGTGCCGTTTCGCGGCCTCTCAAGGTCGGCGTCAACGGTGCGAGCCCGCGAACGTTCACGGTGGCGGGTGGAGGCGATTGGCTGACGCCGAAGGTCTTCACCTTCCCTGTCGATCTGACGGCAGGGCCGGTGAGTTTCAGGTTCTACCACGAAACTGACCAAATGCCCGATCTCGACAAGGTGTTCCTCAGTCCCGCCTAGGATTTCCGACAGACTGTTCCGGCTCAGGAGTTCGCAGGTTGTACGGCCGGTGCGGCAGTGGCGAGCGCCGTTGAGCCGTTCGTGGGTTCGAATCCCACACCCTCCGCTCATCGACGGACATCTCATTGCTGCCTATGGTCGGGGTACGCGATGTGCCCGATGCTGCGAGGTGCCTCCATGTCCGATCAGCAACTCACTCCCGGTAGTTGGTGGTGCGGTTGGCCGTTGACCCGGAGGGGCAGCGGCTAGGCCGCCGCGCCCTGAGGCGGGAGGACGCCGCTCGTGACCAGTCCGCCGACAGGCCCGAATCCGGTGCGGGCCGATGATTGGGGAGATGCCCACCACCGCCAGGACGGCGGTGCGAGCGGTGGCGGTGACGGAGTTGCCGACCATCCCAGCGGGCGAGTTGTACGAACGCTTCGTTCCTGGACCCGTTGATCGCCGACGGCTACGTGCCCTCGGGCTCGTCCCGTCGGGCCTCGCGGATCGTCGTGTCGGCGAGCCGTTCGACGGCGCGGCGACGCTCCTCGGCGAGCGCGTGCTCGTCCGGTTTGCGCAGGGCGCCGACGACGGCGACCAGAAAGTCCCGCCAGATGCTGAGCAAGAAATTTCCCCCGTGGAATGGTGCAGGGAAATCACCCTAACCGTCGCCCCGTGATCCGGCACACCCCCCACAATCGGTCGTTCCGCAGCGGGGAAGGGGTATGAAGAGGCAGGTATCTGCCCACTCCGGAAGGACGCGTCCCGATGACCCTGGAACGACCGATCGCCCCGGACCCGTACGAGCTGCTGCCGACGGTGCCCTCGTTCACGCTGACCAGCGACGACGTGCAGAACGGCGAGCCGATGGACGTCCGGCACGCGCACGCCAGCGCCGGTGGTGAGAACGTCTCCCCGCAGTTGACCTGGTCGGATTTCCCCGCCGAGACCAAAAGCTTCACGGTGACCTGCTTCGACCCCGACGCGCCGACCGGCAGCGGCTTCTGGCACTGGCTGCTGGTGAACGTGCCGGTCGGCGTCACCCAGCTGCCCAGCGGTGCGGGTGGCGCGGCGGGCACCGACCTGGGTGGGGCGTTCTCGGTCCGTAACGACTACGGCGAGCAGGGCTACGACGGTGCGTCTCCGCCGCCCGGTGACCGCCCGCACCGGTACGTCTTCGCGGTGCACGCCCTGGACGTGGACCGCCTGGACCTGACCCCGGACGCCAGCCCCGCCTACGTGGGCTTCAACCTGACCTTCCACACCCTGGCGCGAGCGGTGATCCGCCCGACGTACCAGATCAAGGAGTGAGCCGTACCCCCGCGATCTTGTACTTTTCGCCTGTGGGCGGGTGCAAGATCGCGGGGGTGGCGGGGTGCGGTCAGGCGGGGACTCGCGCCACGGCGAAGACGGACTGGCCGAACGGCGGGCGGACGAGTTGTTCGGCGGCCTTTGTCGCCGGGAGCACCAGGGTGTCGTACACCTTGACCATCGGGCCCTCCTTCGGCATCAGGCGGAAGACCTTGGTCGCCATGAAGTAGCCGATCAGCCCGAGCGCGTTCGCGTAGTGGATCTTCTCCACCGTCAGGCCGGCCGCGGTCATCGCCGCTTCGAGGCTTTTCTTGGTGTAGCGGCGGACGTGCCCGGTGGCGATGTCGGCCGGGCTCATCGCGAACTCGAAAGCCGGCACGATGATGATCACGGCGCCGCCGGGGCGGACCAGGTCGCGCATGCTGCGCAGCGCGCCCACGTGGTCCTCGATGTGCTCCAGCACGTTGTACGAGACCGCGGCGCTGTAGTGCCCCTGGTCGTTGTGCGGCAGCAGCATCTGTCGGACATCGATGCTCGGCTGGTCGGCGAGGCGTTCCTTGAGCTGCACCAGCCGGTCCGGGTCGGCCTCCGTGGCGGTGAACCGGGGCAGCCGCTGTGACCATTCCAGCGCGTAGTCACCGAGACCGCTGCCGATCTCGATCGGGTCGTCGCCGAGGTACGGCACCGCCAGTTCGACGAACCAGCGACGGTGGTTGACAGCTGTCGCCAGGCCCTCCAGCACCTCGGACTGGACGCGCTGATCCCCAGTGATTTCTGCCATGCGTCGATTCCTCACGATATGAACTCGACCCGTGCCTGGACCGACAGAGTGAATCATCCACTGGGACGGCAGAAGAATCGGGGCATCGGGGTAGCCGAATTGTGGTCGGGGGTGGGCACGTGATCGGCGGTCGGCGAACCCGGCACATAGTACGGCAGTACCCCGAAACATGTCACGGCGACGTCATACGCTGGCTACCCTACGAATTGTCATGACTACTCCTGAACCGGACGCGCGCGGCGAGGGTCCGGCTGTGTCCGGCGAGGGTCCGGCTGCCCCGCGCGACCGCTCGCCCGTGCCCGACGGCGGCCCGGCCACACGGTCGACGGCGGGCGCGGTCGACGACGGTGCGCCGTTGCGCCGCAACGGGAAGCGGGCCGACCTGGTCGCGGTGCTGAGCTTCGTGGCGCTCGGTTTCTGGGTCACCGGGCGGCTCTGGTTGGACCCGGGCAGCGGGGTGCGGGACAACCGGTCCGATCAGTCGCAGTTCGAATGGATGATGGCGCACGGTGCGCGGGTCGTCACGCATTTTGCCTACCCTTTTCATTCGGACCGGATGAACGTGCCGGACGGCGTGAATCTGATGGCGAATACGTCCGTATTATCCATTTCGCTGCCAATGACGCCGGTCACCCTGCTCCTGGGGCCACGCGCGAGTTTCCTGGCCTTTCTCACCCTCGGAATGATTGCCACCGCCACCGCCTGGTACCTCCTGCTGTCCCGGGTCCTGATCGGTGCCCGAGGCCCGGCCTGGCTGGGCGCCGGCTTCTGCGCGTTCGCGCCGGCCATGGTGTCGCACGCCAACGGACACCCGAACATCGTGTCGCAGTTCGTCGTCCCCTTGATCATTTGGCGCACGCTGCGTCTCGGCGAGCCCGGCCGCTGGCTCCGCAACGGCGTCCTGCTCGCGCTGGTGATCGTCTGGCAGGCGTTCCTCAACCTGGAGATCCTGCTGATGACCGCGATCGGTCTCGGCGTGGTCGTCGGCGTACTCGCCCTCGGCCGCCCGGCCCTACGGGCGCGGGCGCGGCCGTTCCTCGCCGGCCTGGCCGTCGCCGCGGTAGTCGCGGGTGTCCTGCTGGCGTACCCGCTGTACGTGCAGTTCTTCGGACCGGGCGCCTACTCCGGGCTGTCCCGCCTGATCCGCGGCTACTCCAGCGACCTCGCCTCGTTCGTCGCGTACTCCCGGGAGTCCCTCGCCGGCAGCCCCCGCACCGCGGCGGGCCTGGCCAAGAACCCGACCGAGGAGAACAGCTTCTTCGGCTGGGCGCTGCTGGTGCTGGCGATCGCCCTGGTCTGGTGGATGCGCCGATCGATCGTGGTGCTCGCGTTGGGTGCGCTCGGGTTGCTCTTCGCGGTGCTCTCGCTGGGCCGGGAGGTCCGCTTCGACGGTCGGGGCACCGGGGTGCCGGGGCCGTGGGCGGCGCTGGAGAACCTGCCGATCCTGCACTCGGTGGTGCCGACCCGGTGGGCGTTGGCGATCACCCCGATCGTCGGGTTGCTGCTCGCGTACGGTGCCGAGCGCGCTCGTGAGCTGGCCCGCTCGCACCCCGCTGCCCGGCCGCAGATCCGTTTCGCCACCGCCACCGTGCTCACCATGGCCCTGCTGCCGATCCTGCCGACCCCGCTGCCCGTGGTCGACCTCGACCCCGTCCCGTCCTTCGTGACGAGTGGGGCGTGGCGGCCCTATGTGACGGGTGGGCGCAGTGTGGTGACTCTGCCGCTGCCGGACACCAACTACGCGGAGCCGCTGCGCTGGTCCGCGGTGACCCGGCTGGACATGCCGCTGGCCCGCGGCTACTTCCTCGGCCCGGACACCCGGCCGAACGCCGAGGCGCCGAAGGTCGCGCTGTTCGGTGCCCCTCCCCGCCCCACCAGCAGCTTCTTCGCCACCATCCGGCGCACCGGAGCCGTGCCACCGATCACGCCACAGAGCCGGGTCAAGGCGGTCGATGATCTGCGCTACTGGCGGGCCGGGGTGGTCATCCTCGGGCCGCACGAGCACGAGGCGGCACTGCGCCGGGGGATGACCGAGCTGACCGGGATCCAGCCGGTCTTCACCGGCGGCGTGTGGGTGTGGGACGTGCGGCAGCTGACCGACTGAGGTGTCAGCTCCGGACGCAGCAGCCCTGGCACACCTTGGGGCTGGGCAGCGTGAACGCGAGGCAGCAGGTGCGTCGCTGCACACTCGGCTCGCCGCCCGGCCCCGGCACCAGCTCGACCAGGTCGGCCAGGTCGAGCGCGCCGAGCAGGGTGTCGATGCTCTGCACCGTGGAACCGGGCAGCCCGTCCGCGGCACGCAGGATGCCGTGCGCGATGCCGGAGGCCACCGATCCGAGCAGCGTACGGGTGCCCACCCGGACCTCCGCCTGGATCGCCGTGATCAGCGGAGCCAGGTGGGCGTCGAGCAGGGAGGCCCGCAACACGGCCAGCAGCTCCGCCTCGTCGGAGACGACGCGGACCTCCGGCAGGCCGGCGAGCGCCAGGGGGTCGCTCGGCAGGACCGCCACGGCGGTGCTGCGCCGCAGGCCCAGCGTCAGCAGAGGGCGGTGGTCCTCGAAGTGGATCAGCACGTCGGCCGGGTCGAGCAGGGGCACCCGGCGGGCCGAGGCCCAGCCGAGCACGACCGGAAGCGCCGTCCAGTAGCTGTACGACTTCCAGGCCAGCGCCGCGCAGGCATGCGGGGTGCCGCCCCAGCGGACGGCGGCGGCGCGCAGCAGCTCCGGCAGCCGGCTGCCGTCAATCAGGGTGGTGGCTGGCGCCCAGCCGAACTCGTCGTCGACCAGCAGGCCCCGGGCGAGCCCGGGCAGGTCGTCGGTGCCGAACATGGAACGCAGGGCCGCGGTGACGGGGGCGAGCGGCGTGGCGGTCACGTCCCGCCTCGGCATCACCGCTGTCACCTGAGTCGTCCCCCGTCCGACTGACCGGGAGCGTGCCCCGGCGGACGACCCGTGCCGTCCTGAGCTAAGGCTAGCCTAACAAAGCCGGCTGGTCTCAGTGAGTGTCGGAACGTGGGCGACAAGTTTCCGACGGCAACCCGACGGCAACCCGGCGGCAACCCGGCGGCGATTCCGGCATCGGCCCCCAGACCGGGACGACAGGTGAGGCCCCGGATCACGTACCGCGATCCGGGGCCTCGGCAGCGCGCTCAGTCGTTCAGGCCGCAGTCCTTGGCCGGCGTCGGAGTGCAGGACAGCTTCTGGTAGCCGGGCGGCGGGGGGACCTCCAGCTTCGCCTGATTCTCAGCGGTGCGGGGCAGCCACTCGTAGTCGCTGGTGGTGGTGCCGGTGAAGCCCTTGGCGACCACGCGTACCGGCAGGTAGGACTTCGTGTCGACCCAGATCTGCATCGACTCCTCGGCCGCCTTCGCCTTGTCCATGGCGCTGCCCGGACCGCCCAGCCACTGCAGGTGCAGGGCCTGCTTGCCGTTCACCGTCTCCTTGCCGACAAGCGTCACCTTCCCGCTGTCGACCGCGCGCTTGAAATCGGTGGGGTTGAGCCCCGGCGGCAGCGACTGGATCCGGTTGCTGGCGGCGGCCCCGAGCTGGTTGACCTCGAAGGTCCACCACTTCTTCTTGTCATGGTTGAACTCGGTGGCGGCGGAACCGTCCAGTACGACGGTGAACGAGCGGGTCTCGCCGAAGAAGATCTGGTTGTCCTGCCGTTCCCGCTTGCTGGTGGGGTCGCTCCAGGCCTCGATCATGCTGGCCGGCTTGCCGTCGCGGCCCTGGTGTGCGGACTTCTCGTACCGGATGTATGTGGGCAGTTCGCTCAGTGCGGTGGCGGTCTGCTCGGCGACGTAGCTGACGGTGAACATGTCGGCGGTCTCCGGTGTGGTGCTGCTGCCGCCCCCGGGAGTGAGGACCAGCGAGGCGGCCACCGCGGCGGCGGCGATCACCGGCACGGCAGCGGCGAGACCCAGGGTCCGGGTGCGGCGCCTGTTCTTGCGGTGGAGGGTCTCGGTGAGGCCCGATGGTGCGTTCATCGCGTACGTCTCCTCGTGTAGCCGGTCGCCCAGCAGTCGGCCCAGCTGTTCGTCGTCGAAAGCGGTCATTGGGAAGCCCTTACCTCTTGGGTCTCGTGAAAGTCGCCGAGCAGTTCGCGCAGCCGGGACAACGCGCGCGAGGTGTACGACTTGACCGTTCCGGTCGAGCAGCCGACGAGTTCCGCCGTCTGCTCGATGGACAGGTCCTCGAAATACCGGAGGACGATCACCTGTCGCTGCCGGATCGGTAGCTGCGCCAACGCGGCGGTGACCGTCTGCCGCTCCCCGATGCCGTCGAATCCGGGATCGGGGGAGCGGAACGCATCGGGGTTGTCCGGCAGCGCCGTCTCCCGGGGGCGCCGCAGAAGAGCCCTGATCCGGTCGCGAGACAGATTGACCATCACCTGCCGGGTGTACGGCTCAGGTGCGTCACGGGCCTTCGGCCAGCGACGCATCGTACGGAGCAGGGCCGTCTGCAGCAGGTCCTCTGCGTGGCCACGGTCCCCGGTGAGGAGGTACGCGAGGCGCAGGAGCGCTGCGGACCTCTGTTCGACGAACGTGTCGAAACTCGCATCAACTCTCACGGAAGAAAGAACTCCGCCGGCCGGACGGGGGTTGCCAGCAACGGCGGCCGTGACAATAAGGGGCGGCAGGATCGACGTCCCTCGCTGGATTGTCAAGTGGTGTGTCGGCAAGGTGCCATATGCGTGTGCGCTCGGCCACGGAACGTGAAACTAATACTCCCGGCCACGAGGAAGCCGATGACGATCTCCCCCCTCGATCGGGCTGCCGACTCCTTCGCGGCCGAGCTCGCCCGACAGCGGACCGGGCGAGGGCTGTCCAAGAAGCAACTGGCCATCCTGATGGGGTTCGACCCGTCCTACGTCAGCCACGTCGAAGGGCGCCGGCACCGCCCCACCGAGGACTTCGCCCGCCGCGCCGAGTCCGTCCTGGAGGCCGGCGGCGCGATCTGGCAGCGCTTCCGGGAGTACGACGACGTCCGCCACGCCCGCTCCGGCCAACCGCCACGGGAGTCACCCCTTCCCGGCCAGTGGCTGCCACCCGGCACCGGTCTCGTGGTGGAGCGGGAAACGGCCACCCTCGTCCACACCGACGGCGGCTACCGGTGCGTCATCCACCGTGAGCTGTACAACGCCGGCACCGAGCCGGTCACCCGCTACCTGGTCCGGGTCGCCGTCGACCGCTACCCGAACGACCCCGGCCGCTCCAACCGGCACCACCGGGAGCACCCCCTCACCTTCGCCGAGCTGCAACTACAGGCCCGCCGCGACGACGGCGGCGGCGACCCGGAGCCGATGCACTGGCGGGCCAAACACGACCGGGACGCGTTCAAGGAGATCTGGCTGCTCTTCGAGAACGGTGAGCGGCGCTTCCCGCTCTACCCCGGCGACCGGGCCACCATCGAGTACGCGTACAGCGTCGGCCAGGACAAGTGGGGGCCGTGGTTCCAGCGGGCCGTCCGCCTGCCCACCCGGCACCTCGCCGTACGTCTCGACCTGCCGGCGGCGCTCGACCCGCAGGTCTGGGGCGTGGAGACCTCGCTCTCGGCGGAGGAGGGCCCGCTGCGTACGGCGCCGCAGCGACACGACGAGGGCGACCGGGCGATCTTCGACTGGCAGACCGACGACCCTCCGCTGAACGCCCGCTACCGGATGCAGTGGCGCCTCCGCGCCCGCCCGGACACCGAACCGGACGTCGACACCGCCGGGACCCGGGTGCGGCCCAGCGACCGGATGCGCGGGATCGGCATCGTCCAGCGCGGCGCCGACCTGCTCCGCCAGCGGGCCCGCCCGTTCGACCTGCCCGCCGAGGAACAGGTGGCCCGCAACATCGTCGACCGGCTGACCGCGGTCGTGGTCCGGCTCGACGAGTTGCACCCGTTCAGCAAGGGGGTGGGTGTCGCCGCCCCGCAGCTCGGCATCGGCCGGGCGGCGGCCGTGGTGCGGCCTCCGGACCGGGCGGCCGAGCCGGTCGTGCTGCTCAACCCCCGGGTCGTCGACGGCGACCCGGACACCGACGAGCAGTACGAGGGCTGCCTCTCCTTCTTCGACCACCGGGGTCTGGTGCCCCGTCCGCTGCGACTGGACGTGGAGCACGCCCAGTGGGACGGCAGCCGGATCATCACCTCGTTCGAGTTCGGCATGGCCCGGCTCGTCGCACACGAGATCGACCACCTGGAGGGCCGGCTCTACGTCGACCGGATGGCACCCGGCGTGCCGCTCGTGCCGGTGGAGGAATACCGGGAGACCGGGCAACCCTGGCGGTACTGACCAACGAGGGGGACCGGGGCGCGCGCCCCAGGGGGCAGGGGCACGCGCCCCGGTGTGGGGGGAGGAACGTCTAGAGGTCGCCGAAGGTGTCGTAGCGGATGTGCGGGGGCGGCACGTCGTCCGCGGCCAGCACCCGCAGCGTGGACCGGACCATCCGGGCTGAGCCGGAGACGTAGCAGTCGTGGGTGGTCCACGGGCCGTAGCGGGCCACCACGTCCGGAATGTCACCCACCTCGCCGTCGAAGTCCGGGTCGTCGCTGCACGCCGCCGTCACCGACAACCACGGGTGTACGGCCATCAACTCCTGCAACCCGGCCAGGCCGTACAGGTCGGCCGCCTGCCGGGCGCCGTAGAAGACGTGCACCCACCGCGTCCGGTTGTAGGAGGCCAACTCCTCCACCAGCGCCTTGATCGGCGCGAGCCCGACCCCGCCGGCCACGCAGAGGATGTCCCGTTCCGACGACCGGTCCAGGATCATCGAACCCATCGGCGCGGCCAGCCGCAGCAGGTCACCCGGCTGGACCCGGCGGACCAACGCACCGGACACCCAGCCCGCGCCCGGCGTCCGCACGTGAAACTCCAGGATGTTGTCGTCATTCGGGGCGTTCGCCACCGAGTACGTCCGCCACACCCGGGGGTGGTGCCGCGGCACCTCCAGGCTGACGTACTGCCCGGCCTCCCAGCGCAGCGGATGCTGCAACGCCCGGCAGGTCAGCACGGCCGTGTCCGGGCCGTACCGCTCGTGGGTCAGCACCTCGGCGTGCCAGAACGGCGGGTTGTCGTCGGCCGCCGCCCCGGCCATCATCTTTGCCGATATCGCCGCGTATGCGTCCCGCCACGCCTGGTCGTACTCCAGGTTCCATCCGTCGCCGGCGGTGCTGCGCAGCGCGTCCAGCAGCGCGACGCCCATCGTCGCGTAGTGCCGGTCGTCAACGTGGTACTTACGGTGGTCACGGCCCAACGCCCGAAGGAACTCGTCGAAGCTCTCCGGGTCGTCCACCGCGTGGATGGCCGTGATGATCGCTTCCAACAGGCGGTCACCCTGGCCGGTCATCTGCACCGGAAAAAGTTGACGCAGGGCGGGGTCGAGCAGGAACAGCCGGGCGTAGAAGTGCCCGCTGAGCCGGTCCCGGTCCTCCTCGACCAGGGTCCAGCTCTCCTTCAGCAGCCGCGCGACGTCATCCACGAGGGCGCTCCTTCTCCAGACGGCAGCGGATCGGGCGCCCATAGAATGTCCACGGAGAGTGTCGATCGGTCGCACAGAATGTGCGATCGGTTCACGCCGGCCGGTCGGCCCTGCCAGGGCGGCGGCCCGTCGGGCAGAGTGGTGCGGTGACCGTTGAGCTGACCCGCCCGGTGTCCCGCCGGCTCCTGGGGACCGAGACGCTGCTGGTCCTCGGCCTGTCCCTCGGCCAGTCCGCGGTCTACGCGGTGGTGTCGATCATCGCGAAGTTGACCGCCGACGGGCCGCTCTCCAAGCAGACCGCCTCGCTGAACACCTCGGCGTCGGCCCGCCCCTGGCTGGACCTGACGTACCAGCTGCTCGGCATCGTGTTCGCGCTGCTGCCGGTGCTGCTCGCCGTACACCTGCTCAGCCGTGACCCCGGCGACCCGGCGCGGACCCTCGGCCTGGACGCCCGGCGGCCCGGCCAGGACCTGGCGCGCGGCGCCGGCCTCGCCGCGCTGATCGGCCTGCCCGGGCTGGCGCTGTTCTTCGTCGCGGCCCAGCTCGGCCTCAACGCGACGCTGGTGCCGGCCGCGCTGCCGCAGGTCTGGTGGGCGGTCCCCGTGTTGATCCTCGCCGCCGTGCAGAACGCCGTGTTGGAGGAGGTGATCGTGGTCGGCTACATGGTCACCCGGCTGCGTCAGCTCCAGTGGCGGCTCGCCGCGATCATCGCGGCCAGTGCGCTGCTGCGCGGGTCGTACCACCTCTACCAGGGCTTCGGCGCGTTCGTCGGCAACGCGGTGATGGGCGTGATCTTCAGCCTCTTCTACCTGCGTACCCGGCGGGTGATGCCGCTGGTCATCGCCCACACCCTGCTCGACGTGGTGGCCTTCGTCGGCTACGCGCTGCTGCCCCGGGAGTGGTTCGACTGGCTCTGACGCGGCCGGTAGACGGCCACCGCGCGGGCCGCGAGCCGGTCCGCCGCCGCCGCGTCGCCCAGCGCCGCGGCGAGCACCGCCGCGCCCGGCAACAGCCGTGACGCCAGACGCAACGCCAGCCACCCACCGGCCTGCGCGGTGAGGGGCGCCGCCAGCCGCCAGGCGGCCTCCGCCGCCCGCGGCCACGCACCCTCGACCGGGTCGTCCGCCGCCCGAGCGGCGGCCAACGCGGCACGCGCGCTCTCCGGATCCGGGTGCACCTGGGTCAGCACTAGCAGCTCGGCGGCCCGGTCCGGATGGGCCGGATCCCTGCCGTACGCCGCCGCCAGGTGCAGCACCAGGTTCGAGTGGGTCCACAGCACCGAGGCCAACTCGGCCAACGGCGCGAAGAGCCCGGCCAGCGCGGCCGCGGCCCCGCCCGCGCCCGCCGACCGCACGAACCGCCGGGTCGCCAGCCGCGCCAGGCCGTCCGCCGACGCGCCCGGGTAGCGGGTCCGCAGCCGCTCGGCCCAGTCGGCCGCGCCGGGCCCGAGCGACTCCACCGCCGACAGCGCCAGCAGCTCCGGAGCGAAGCCCGGGTGGTCGCGCAGGCGCGCGGCCACCGCGCGCAGGTCAGATTCCGGGGTACGCGGTGAGAGCGCCCCTGGGGTGGCTGGGGACGCCGTTTCCGGGCTGGCCGTTTCCGGGCTGGCCTCTGGTGTGGGTCTTGGGGTGCGCTTCTTCGGCGCGGTGGCCTTGGGTGGGGTGGCCTTGGGTGGGGTGGCCTTGGGTGGGGTGGCCTTGGGTGAGGCGGCCTTGCGTGGGCTCGCGGCGCGCTTACGCGGGGCGGGCAGCGCTGGGGTGCTCGGAGCCGGGGGGCTCGGAGCCGGTGTGCCCTCGACCGGTGTCGGCGTGACCGGCGTCGCATCGGTCGGCGCCGGCGGCGCTGCCCTGTCGGTCGCCGTCCGGGTGGCGGTCTTGCGGGCACGGGTCGCCGGTGCCTTGGGCGTCCGGACCGCCGGCTCGACGCTCGCCGCCGCGCTCGGTCGCTCTGACTGCTCGACGCTGGCTGCCGCGCTCGGTGCCTCTGGCTGGTCGACGCTGGCTGCCGCGCTCGGTGCCTCTGGCTGGTCGACGCTGGCTGCCGCGCTCGACTGGCCCGGTTCGCTCGGCTGGTCGGCGCTCGGTGCCGTGCTCGGCTCGTCGGCGTCGGTGCCTGTCGCCCTGGCCGGCGGACGGCTCGGCTGTCGGGGCAGCGGCCGGTCCGGCTCCGGTGGCTGGAAGAGCACCGGCGGCGCGGCCTTGGCCCGCCGTGGGCGCGGGCTGGCCGGAGCCGCCGGAGGTGTCGCCTGCTCGGCTGCCGTCGGCGGTGTGAAGGTGGCCCGCGCCGAGCGCTTACGCGCTCGGTCAGCAGGCTCTCGGCGGGTCGGCTCGCTCGGCGGCTGCTCCTGCATATCGATGGAGCGTAGTCCCGATCACGTCGCCGCACAGCGCCGAAACACGGTGCCCGGCCGCCCCGGTCGGCGTACCCCGGAAGTCGTTTTGCCCCCGGTGGGTGACGACCTGTATCCTCGGGCGCGGTGGTCTGCGGGCCACCAGGGAGACTTCGCCTAGTCTGGTCTATGGCGCCGCACTGCTAATGCGGTTGGGGTCTTAAAGCCCCTCCCGGGTTCGAATCCCGGAGTCTCCGCGCGAAAGCCGGGTGTGTACACTGGCTGAGCACGAGCGCCCGTAGCTCAATGGATAGAGCATCTGACTACGGATCAGAAGGTTAGGGGTTCGAGTCCCTTCGGGCGCACAAGCGATCAAGGCCGTGACCTGCTAGAACAGGGGTCACGGCCTTTTTCTTTCCCATTTTGTGGCCGCCGGTCCCGTATGCTGGGACGCTGGTGCTCCGTTGGTGCTCATCTGTTTCGGCGGTGGTTTGTGCTGGGCCGCGTCTGAACTGTCGGTGGGTGTGCAATGCGTGCTGAGTGGTCCGAGAGTGCCGATGGATCGGGTGAGTGTCCGGGCGCGTGAGGCGGGTTGGAGCGCTGCTGATTCGAGGGCGGTCGGGGCCGTTGGCTGGGATCACGATGGGCGGTGCGTCGGGAGGGCTCGGCGATGGTGCTAGCGACGTCGGCGAGCCTGTTGCAACCCGGTCGCGGTCTGACCTGGGCGCGTTGCCGTCGCCGTGCCGCAGCGGGCATGTGTCGGTGGGATCGCAAAGGAAGGCGAGTGAGCAGCGGCGTGATCGCTCGGGGATGGCCGGCGAAGCCGCGACGCCGGAGTGATCGCCGGACGCGCGTCGCGGGGCCCGACGCCCGGGAGTGCTGATTCCTAAGGCGTGAGCGCGTACGGGGGTGGAGGAGGGTTCGCGCTGACGCCGGTGCGCGGTGGCTCCGGCCAGTCGGGGACGAGCGTGGTGTCGTTGGTCAGTTCCAGCGCGGTGATCGTCGCCAGGTCCTGTGTCGCCTGCACGAAGCCCTCGACCCACATCAGTGTGATGGAGGTCTTGCCGTCCTTGCGGTCGTACAGCGTGCCGGACGTGTTCGGTGCGGGGTGGGGGTCGTCGCCGTGGGCGAGTCGGTTGCGGACTGCCTTGGCGTCGCGGAGGTAGTCACCCAGCCGTTGGGTCTGGATGGTGGTCCAGAGCCACCGCCCGCCACGGCCGGGTAGGGGCTGTGTTCGCACACGGGCCTGCCACTGGCGGGTCACGTTCGGGATCTGCAGGTGCTGGGCGATCCGCTCCCGTATCCGGTCCATGGTCGCTGGTGTGCCCTGGCGGGGGCCCCCGTGTGCCCCGATCAACTCGTTGAAGAACATCTCGAATGGCCCGTATGCGTGGAGGAAGGAGCCATACCTCATGCTGCGATAGCGAGGATTTCGCTTCGCCTCGTCCTTGTTGGCGCGGTGGATGTTGATGAAGTCCACCGGGGTTGCCAGCCGCGTCGCCAGGTTGGCCAGTGCCTGCTGAACCGCTGCCGTGTCCACCACGGCCGCGAGCGTACTGGCGGACGCCGAGTCCGGCAGCCCCAAACGCACGTACCGTGGCGGGACGACTTTGGCCGGATGAGTTACTAGGGCCCGGTCCTACTGTGCCCGGGCACGCCGGTGCCGCTGGGCGATAGCCGATCGCCCGCCGAGGAGCGAGCGCGGTGAAGGCGTTGTCAGAGCAAGCCCTCGCAAGAGATCCCATCCTGACTTGCGGTGTCTGGATGCGTAGTGTCAGTTTCATGAGCGAGGTGCTGTACGTGTACACGGCGGCCGGGAGTCGGGAGATCGCACGGCGGTTGATGCAGGGCGCGGTGCGGGAGCGGCTGGCCGCTGGCGGTCAGGTTGCGGGGCCGGTCGAGTCGGCCTTTTGGCATGAAGGGTCGTTCGGCACCGGCGAGGAGTGGCAGGTGCTGCTCAGGTCCAGCGTCGGAGCATATTCGCGATTGGAGAGTTACCTTAAGGATCATCATGAGTGGTCCAACCCCGAGATCGTCGCGATTCCGGTAGCCGCTGGCTCTCCGTCCTACCTGCAGTGGGTGGGCAGCGTCACGGATTCCGCTGACGGCCAAGATTGCCGATGACGGACCTGGCTATGCGAGTACCGCTGCGACCGCAGCGACTTGCCGGTAGGGAGTGAGGCGTTCCCGGACGGCGTCGATGCGAGCGGCGGGTCGTGGGGAGGCGATCCCGTCGCACAGCCGCTTCGACTGGATCAGGACCTCGGCGGCTTGTTCGCATTCTCCTGCGTCGAGGTAGGCGTCAGCGAGCCAGGTGGAGTAGAGGGCTTTGTCCCGTGCGTACGTGTCATCGAACCGGCGCAGGGTTTCTTCCAGCTCTGGTAAGGCACGCAGTGGCCGGCGCAGTTCGGACCAGACGCGACCAGTCATGATCCGAATCTCGTCGCGGTCGACCCATGTTGCCCAGTCGGGTGCGGGCCCGGAGGTGGGCTGGTCGAGAGCATCTTGTGCCGCATCGAGAGCGTGACCAGCCTGCCGCTCGAGGCCAGCGACGGCGTAGGTGAACGCCAGGCGCTCAAGCAGCAGTGCCCGGACGACGGGGCTGTGTCCTGCGTTTGCAGGCAGCTGCGATGCTTCAGCAGCGGCGACGTCAGGTTGGGCGAGGCTCGCACGTTGATAGGCCAGGAGGGCCAGTGCGTTGGCGGCCAAGAGTTGGTTGCTGGTTTCCAAGGCGATCGATCGGCTCCTGGCAAACAGAGTGGCCGCGTGGTGCGTGCTCCCTGCGTCGAAGGCTGCCCAGCCCGCGAGTTGGGTTTGTTCGGCCAGCAGAGACAGCATCGCATTGCCGGTTGCTTCGCCGAAGATGCCCGTGCGGACCAAGGTGATGGTCCTGTGGATTTCGCTTTCGTAGAGCGGCAGGGTGTCGGCGCCGCCGAGGTAGTTGTCGAGTCGCCGTAGCCGTGCTGTGCGGCTGGCGAGCTCTGCGACATCCTCAAGTCCGATGCGACGCCTTGGGCTGGAAGGTGCGGCAATGGCACCAGAGGATGCGATCGCCGCGATGGCGGTGAGGAGATCTCGACGATGCATGTCTGGCTCCTGCGAGGGCTCGATGTCGAAGTGCCCAGCTGACGTTGCTCCACGGGCAGGCTCCACTCGATCGGCACGATGGGACGCATGCCGGAGCGTTTGAAGCCGATCGTAGGCTGCTGTCAGTTGCCCGTCCGCTGCAAGGAACTGATCGCAGCGCTCCCAGAAGGTCCTTGGCGCCTGCTGGCGGCCGACCTCAACATTCGCGATAGTGCTGCGTCCGTAGTTGACTCTCGGAGCAAGCGAGTGTTGGGTGTGGCCGGCCGCTTTGCGGAACCCGGCCAGTTGCTGTCCGAGCGCTCGCCAGGCGTCGCTCACCTCGCGTGGGTCCGCCATCGCCGTCTCCTAGATCACCGCGCCATTGGCCAGTGTGAAGGGAGGTAGAACATGAGTCAGAGGCATAAATCGATGCAGCAGTCACCCTACCGTGCAGACCTGGCTACGCGGGGTTGTCTATACGTCGTCGTTGATAGATAGTTCCGTCGCGGGCGGTGGCCCGCCAGGGCCGGGCGGCGTGCAGGGCGATACGCAGCTCTGGGGCGTTGCGGTTGAGGGTGACGCGCGCGAGGTCGGTGCTGCCGTCGGTGGCACATCGGGTGAGCCAGGCGCCGTGAGGGCCGATGACCCCGGCGGGCATGGCGGTGCTGCATTGGGCGGGGACGGAGACGCTGATCCACTGGTTCGTGGTGGCGGCGTGTCCGCGGGCGATCACGTCGGAGATCGGGTCGTGGGAAAAGGTGGAGAACAGGACGCAGTCGACGCCTCGGTGGAGGTAGTCGAGGAAAACCTCTGGGAAGTTGATCTCGATGCAGAGCGCGAGACCGAAGCGGTAGCCGTCGACGTCGATGGTGACGGGGGCGAAACCGGGGCTGTAGAAGCCAGTGATCTCCGTGTGTGACAGGTAGCGCTTGTCGTAGCGGTTGACGATGTCGCCTCGGTCGGAGATCACGTAGAGGCTGTTGTGGGGGCGGTTTCCGCCGGTGAGATGGTGGTTGCTGCCGAGGACGACCCATAGGCCGAGCTGGGCGGCGAGGGCCCTGATGGCGGCCAACTCCCGCCGCACGGGTACCCAGTCGATGTCCCAGCCGGTGTAGTGCTGCTTGTCCTGCCCGGCGTAGCCGGACAGGGCGCCTTCGGGGAAGTGCACCAGCCGGGCCCCGTGATCGTGGGCGCGGCGCATCAGGTCACGGATCTGGGCGCCGTTCATGGCCGGGTCGCAGGTCACCGGCGGCTGCGCGGCGGCGATCGTCAAGGTCTCAGCTTGAGTGGTCTCGGTCGTTGTCTGTGCAGTGCTGATCACGATGTCCTATCTGTGAGAGGCCTTGGGCCGCGACGGGTCCAGTAGGAGGGCTTAGATCGGTCTGGTCGAAGCACCCGCCGTCCAGGTCGTGAGCCAGGGTCGGAGCCATTTGCCCTGTCAGCCGATGAGATTGTGGACAACTCCTGGGTCGAACCCTCCGTCCTGCATCCCGCGCTGCGGCTGACGGTCAGCGTGGGCACCAGCTGTGTGCCGATCCGCGCCAGACATCGCAGGCCATCGCTGCGTCTGAAGCCTTCGGCGGTCGCGCGGTCGGTACGCCAGGCGGTCACGGTCGTTCTATCGGCTGAGGGTGGTGGAGGTGCAGGTGTTGGGCGAGGTAGTCGCCTATCGATGTCGCGTGCGGAAGGTCTGGATCGTTGGTGGCGCCGGCGGGTACGTAGCGGGTGTGGCGCAGCTCGTCGACGAACACGACCGCGGGGGTCCCGCCGCGCAGACCGGTAGTGATCGCCGTGGAGAGGGCGTCGGTTAGTCCGGCCAGGGTGGAGCCGTGCTTGCCCACTCTCAGGTCGACGTGGGTGAGGGCGCCGCTGGCTGCTGCGGCTGTCATCAGGTGTCCGGGGACACCGTCGATCATGAATTGGCTGGTGACGCCGGCCGCGCGTCGAGGCACGGTCGTTTCGCTCATAGTGGTCGTAATCCTCTCTGGTGGACATCCGCCTTTACGCGATGTCCGGTGGCTCTTTCGTGTCAGGGGTTCGGGGCAGCGTGTGCGGGCGCGCTTGGTCAGCTGGTGGTCGCAGCGGTGGGAGGGGTGTCGGCCTTGCGGGCGCAGTGTCGGCAGCGTCGTGGGCAGGGCGTTTGTGGTGTGGCGCTGATGAGGCCGCTGGCCTGCAGGATCGTGGTTACCGTCTGCTCGAGGGTGTGGGGTTCGGGGATGATGGTTTCGCCGGGGACGTTGAGTAGGTCTCGGTGCGTGTACCAGCGGCGCATCTCGTCCGGGGTGACGGGGATGGGTTTGTCTCGGTTGAGGTGGCGGCGGATGGTCTCGTCGATGGAGACGTCCAGGTAGAACGCGGAGGCCGGACCGGGGTGGTTGTCGATGAGCTGGTGCAGCACGGTGGCGTAGCGCTCGGTGTGCAGGATGCCTTCGAGGATGACGTGGTAGCCCAGCTCGAGGGCGGTGCGGGCGGTCGCGGTGATAAACGTCGGGGCTACCGGGTCGATGTGGGTGCTGTCGTGTTCGCGCAGCAGGATTCTGCGGAGGTAGTCCTGCTCCAGCAGCGCGGCCCCGCGTCCGTAGCGGCGTCGGACCTCGCGGGCGGCCGTGGTCTTCCCGCTGCCGGAGTTGCCGCGAATGATCACCAGCGTTGGCGCGAGGCCGTTAGCGTGCGGACTGTTCATCTGGTGGTCCTTCAGGCGGAGGCGGGTTGGCGGGGCAAGGCGGGAGTGTGCGCGGTGGTGGTGTCGTAGCCGGCGGCTTGGAGGGTGAACAGTTCGGCGTACCGCCCGTCGGCGTCCATGAGCTGGTCGTGGGTGCCGGTTTCGACGAGGCGGCCGTGGTGCAGGACGTGGATGCGGTCGGCGTGGCGGACGTTGGCGAGCCGGTGGGTGATCAGGATGGTGATGCCAGTGCCCTGCCGGTCGCGGATGGCCTGGAAGAGGGCGTCCTCGGCGCGGGGGTCGAGGGCGGAGGACGGCTCGTCCATGATGAGCACGTCGGCGTCTCTCAGGAAACCGCGAGCCGCGGTAATGCGTTGCCACTGACCGCCGGAGAGGTCCTGGCCACCGGCGAAGGTCCGGTCGAGCAGCGTCTCGTACCCGTGCGGCAGATCGGTGATCATGTCGTGGGCGACGGCGCGGGCGGCGGCGGCCTCGATGTGGTCCTGCTCGGTCGTGGTGGTGATGTCGCCGATGGCAATGTTGGTGGCGGCGGTGAACGGCCACTTGTGGTACTCCTGCGTGACGACGCCGATCCGGGCCCGGAGGGCGTCGGTGCCCCAGTCCTCGCCGGGCCGCCCGTTGTAGGCGATGATGCCGCTGGTGGGGGTGCGGAGGGTGGCGATCATGGCGGCGAGGGTGGACTTGCCGGAGCCGTTCTCCCCGACGAACGCCACGGTCTGCCCGGCGGAGATGGTGAGGGTGACCTGGTCGACGGCCGGGGTGTCGCGGTCGGGGTAGCGCAGGCTCACCGCGTCGACGGTGACCTCGCGTAGCCGCTCCGGTGCCGACGCTCCGGTGGGCCCGCTGGTCGGCGGCGGCGGCAGGTAGTCGGCGGCGCGGGCCATGAAGCCGGTGTAGTCGCGGAAGTGCTGCCCCTCGGTGTAGACGCGGTCGACCTGGAACGTCACCACGGCAAGCGAGCGTTGCGCGGACTGGACGGCGATCACGCAGGTAGCGGCGGCGGCGAGCGGGATCTGACCGTCGACGAGCAGCAGGCCGAGCAGGACGTAGACCACGGCGGTGGCGATCCCGCCGATCATCGCGCCGACGGTGGTGGTCGTGGTGACCCGGCGGGCCAGGGCGAGTTGGATCCGGGTCTCGACGTTCATGACCCGGTCGTACTGGTCGAGCAGGAAGTCGCGCAGCCCGTAGGAGCGCAGTTCGGGGGCGGAGTCGCGCTCGGCCATCAGCCGGTGCAGCAGCCACAACCGGCGGCGGCGCACCGACCCGGCGGCGTACGTCTGGTAGCGCAGGTGCCCGGCCCGCAGCGCCGCCCACCCGTTCGGCACGGTCGCCACCAGCAGGGCGATCAGCAGCAGCGGGTGGACCACCACCACGGCGACCGCGACGGCGATGACGCCGGCCAGGCCGGCGAGCAGGTTCATCGAGGACTGGACCAGGGAGGTGGTGGAGTTGGCGCCGCGCGAGGCGCGTTCCATGTCGTCGGCGAAGGCGTCGGCGTCGAACGCCTCCAACCGTACGGCGGTGGTCACCTCGAACAGGCCCCGTTCGACCTCCCGGTCGACCTTCGGGGTGAGGCCGTTCTGCGCGTACCCCATGGCGGTGGCCATGCCGGCGCGCAGCGCGGTGGCCGCCGCGAGCGCGGCCAGGGCGGGCAGCGCCGCGACCACCTTGTCGGCGGTCGGCCCGCCGGCGAAGAGCTCCACCAGCACCCGCTGCGCCGCGAGGAGCCCGAACGCGGACATCACCCCCGCAACCACCGTCGTCGCCGCCACCACCGACGTGCGCGCCCGGTCGGCGCGCCAACTCACGACGAGCGCGGCCCAGACCAGGCGGGGCAGTTCGGAGAAGACGGCGAACAGGCCGGCTTGCGCTCGCGCCCGCACGCCGGTCTCCCACCACACCTCCCGCAGCTCCGGCAGCACCAAATCCCGCTGCGGTGGTGCGGCAGGGGCGGGCGTGCGGTCGGGGTGGTCGGTTTTCGGCATGGCGGTACCTCCCGAAGGTGAGCACGGTGGGCGGCGGTGGTGTCTCGATGCGAACGGCGGAAGCGGAGGTGTCCCGTTGGCGTTCCCGGCTGGCGCACCCGACGCTTCGCCCTTCCGGGAGGCGTCCCGGTCGGTGGGCCTACGGTCAGGTGACTCGGACGCCGTCTTCGAGGTAGTAGCTGCACCCGTCCGCACGGGCGTTCAGCGCCTCGGTGATCCGGCGGGTCAGCAACGGCGGTAGCC
The DNA here is from genome assembly GCF_029626045.1 of Micromonospora sp. WMMD710. Classification (NCBI taxonomy): domain Bacteria; kingdom Bacillati; phylum Actinomycetota; class Actinomycetes; order Micromonosporales; family Micromonosporaceae; genus Micromonospora; species Micromonospora sp. WMMD710. The sequence goes on from NZ_JARUBD010000001.1 coordinate 5,603,168, forward strand.
GCTGGGCGGCCTCTGGCGGGTCGGAGAAGGCCCAGCCCTTCAACTCGCCGGGCGGCACCACGATCCGTTCGTGCACGCGGGGTTCGAGGGTGCCGCCGTCGAAGACGACCATGACACCCTCGGCGCGCCCGGCGCGGGCCGGCACCCAGTCCACCACCAGCAACCGACCCGGTGCCAGGTCAAGGCCGAGTTCCTCCCGGCACTCCCGGATCGCAGCCTGGTACGGCGACTCGTCAGCCTCAACGCACCCGCCAGGAATCTCCCAGCTCGCCTTGTAGACCGGCTCGACCAGCAAAACCCGCTCATCAGCGTCGGTGATCAACAGTCCGGCGGCCATCCGCTTGCGGGGCATGCCAGCGGTGACGTCGCGGCGTTCGGAGGGCATGCAGGGACCGTAGGACGCCGGCCGGCCGACACGCCCGCAGCGCCGTGCGCCGACATTGTCGGCAGATGCCGACACAACTCCGACACCACATCCACCCCGTCCGCGCCACGGCCCCCGCCGTGGCAGCCAGCGCCGTGATCTGGACATTCATCACCCGCAGGCAACCGCAGAAGGGAGTTTCCAGGGTGCAAAAGTGTCACCGGGAGCAGCTACGGTGTCGGCTCATCGTGACTGCGGCACCGGGGGTGGCAGCGATGGTCGACCACGACGAGATTGCCGCCGCTCGCCGCGCGCTCGGCCGCCACCTCGCCCACCTGCGGAAGGACGCCGGCCACACCCAGCACGGGTTGGCCCGGCTCGTGCAGTACGGGCGCAGTTCGGTGGCGAACACCGAGACCGGACGCCAACATCCCGAGCGGTCCTTCTGGTCCCGCTGCGACGCGGTGTTGCGCACCGGTGGCGTGCTGACCGCCGAGTACGACCGCATCGCCGACCTGGACCACCAACACCGCCACCGCCCGGCGCCCGGACCCGCTGGCCCCGGCTCTGCCACCGACGCGGGAGCCGTGTGGTGGGAGCACGAGGAGCGCATCACCGCCCGCCGGTCCGCGCTGACCGTGACGTCCGATGACGACGCACGGCTGACGCACCTGGAGCACGAAGTACGGCAGGCGATCGGTGACAACGAACGGCTCCCGCCGGCCACGCTCGTGGCCCGGCTGCGTCCGCTGCGGGTCAGCGTCGACCAGCTGATGGCGGCCCGGCAGCACCCGCCGCAACGCGCCCGGCTCTACTCCGCCGCCACCCACCTGTCCGGGCTCCTCGCCGCCCTCGCCCTGGACCTGCGAGCCTTCCCGGTCGCGCACGCCTACGCCGCCGAAGCCTTCGACCTCGCCCACGCCGCTGAGCAACCCGACACGCAGGCCTGGGCCCGCGCCACCCAAAGCCTGGTCGCCTACTACACCGGCAAGCACCGCGACGCGCTCGCCTACGCCGAAGACGGCTTACGCCACGCTGGCGCCGGCCCGCACCTCATCCGCCTCACGATCAACGGGCAGGCCCGGGCGCTCGCCCACCTCGGCGACCGCCGGGGTGTCCGCCAGGCCGTGGACCGTACGTTCGCCCTGCTGCCCGAACAGCCGGCGGACGGGCAGGTCAGCACCAGCCTCACCCTCGGCCCGTACTGCCCGACCCGGGCCGCCGCCAACGCGGCGACGGCCTACCTGGTCCTCGGCGACACCACCGGCGTCGTCGACCAGCTCACCGCCGCTGTCGCGGCGTTCGACGCGGCGCAGCTGCGCGGTCCGCAGGCGCTCAGCCGCCTCGATCTGGCCACGGCCCACGCGCGGGCGGGCGACCTCGACCACGCCGCTGGGCTGGCGCTGGAAGCACTCAGCCTCACCGCCGAGTACCGCTTCGAATCGGTCTACCAACGCACTCGTCAATTCCTTGCCGCCGCCCACCCCTTCGGCCGTCACTCGCGACTACAGGATGTCGCGGACCTGTTCACCGAATTGACGCGTCCCGGCAGCCCGCCGCCACCGGGCCTACGATCGCCGACATGAGCAGCCGGGAATTGGCCAGCTTGCGGCAGCGGTGGACCGCCTACCGGGACTTGGCCGCATTCACCGAGCACTGGTACTGGCGTCCCGGCTGGCGCGCCGGCCGACACTTCTACACCTGGCACCTCACCTTCCAGGAACAGCCCGACCTCCACCGCCTCGTCACCGACCTTCAACACGAGCTCCAGTTCCCCGGACTGGACCTGGTGCCGATCGACGGCCTGCACCTGACCATGCAGGGCCTCGGCTTCACCGACGAGGTGCCCGACGGCGACATCGAAGCGATCGTCACCGAAGCCCGGCAACGGTGCGCTGGCCTGCCGCCGCTGGACCTGTCCCTCGGCCCAGTCGACCCCGACGCCGAAGGCATCGGCCTGCTCGTCCGACCCTGGAGCCCCGTCGAACGGGTCCGCGCCGCGATCCGGGCCGCGATCGCCGCCGTGTGGCCAACCGTCCCCGAACCAGCTGACGGGTTCCGGCCCCACGTCACGATCGCCTACAGCGGCGCGCCCGCACCCACCGCCCCCATCCGCGCCCGGCTGGCCGAGCTGCGGAACCTGCCGGCAGTGACAGCGACGATCAGCGAGGTGTCACTGATCGCCCTGCACCGGGAACACCGCACCTACCGATGGTCGACGCAGGCAACAGCGCCCCTGAGCGGACGAGGCCCCCGACATGCTGAAGCGCAGGCAGCTCGTGGCGATCAGTGATTTGGACATCTCAAGGGAGCTTTTGGCCTACCTCGAGTGCTATTCGGACGACGCCGTGTCGCTGTCCGAGCCCGTGAAGCTGCTGGCTGAGGAAGAGGGTTTCGCTTCCCGGCGAAACTTCTCGATGCATGTAACTGTCGGTGCTCTCCTGGTCCGCGGCGGCACCGAAGTGCTGCTCGTCGATCACCTGGCCTACGAGATCCCCCTGCAGCCGGGAGGACACCTTGAGCCGACCGACTCCACGTTGATCAGCGCGGCGGTGCGTGAGCTGGTAGAGGAAACCGGTGTTGATCCCAGCGGACTCGTCCCAGCATCGCAGATGCCGGTCTACGTCGAATACGGCAGAGTTCCGGCGCGGCCGGCGAAGGACGAGCCGGAACACTTCCATCTCGACTTCGGCTACTCGTTCTTGACGACGCAGGCGGACGTGGGGCGTATCCAAGAATCGGAGGTGGGAGGTGCGACGTGGTATCCCCTCTCCGTGGCTGAGCGGCTTGTCGGCCCTCGCATCGGTCGGGCGATGACCGCATTGACATGAAGCGGATGACGGCCCAGCGGCCGTCACGTTTACTCATCGCCGCTCATGCTGAGGCCGGCGGTTGCCCGACCGCGACAGGCAGACCGCCGGCAGAGTCGTACTCCGTCAACTTTGCCAATAGGCCAGGACAATCAGGTCTGGGAGCGCGGGGGGATGGCGGGTGCGGTCATGGTCAGGTATCGGTAGCCGATTTCGGTGAGCCTGTCGGCGTCGAGGCAGTGTCGCCCGTCGAGGACCAGCGGTGAGCGCATGGTGGGGGCGAACTTGGCCCAGTCGAGGTCGCGGTAGTGCGACCACTCGGTGGCGACCACGATGGCGTCGGCGTCGTCGAACACGTCTTCGACGCGATCGGCGAGGTGCTCGGCCAGGGTGGGCTGTTCGCGGCGGAAGCGATCAGCGGCGACGGGGTCGTGCAGGGTGATCCGGGCACCGCGCTCGAGGAGCAGATTCGCGATGTCGATAGCTGGTGAGTCACGCAGGTCGTCGGTGTCCGGCTTGAACGCGAGGCCGAGGATGCCGATCTTGCGGCCCTTGATGATGTGGAGTTCGTCGAGGAGCCGGTCGACGACCTTGGTGCGCTGACGGTGGTTGACGTCGCGGGCGGCGGTGACGATCGGCATGGCGAGGTGGTACTCGCTGGCGGTGGCGATGAGCGCTGCGGTGTCCTTGCCGAAGCAGGATCCGCCCCAGCCGATGCCGGGGTTCAGGAAGCGGGGGCCGATGCGGGCGTCCAGGCCGGTGCCGCGGGCGACTTCGCGGACGTCGGCGCCGACCTTGCCGGCGATCGCGGCGATCTCGTTGATATAGCTGATCTTGAGGGCGAGGAAGGCGTTGGCCGCGTACTTGATCAGCTCGGCCGAGGCCAGGTCGGTGGAGACCAGCGGCACGGCGCTCATGCCGGCGGGGCGGGGCAGCACGGTGGGCGGGGTGAAGGACTGGTTGAGAATGGGTCGGTAGAGCTGGTTGAGGAGATCCAGGCTCTTCTGGTTGTCGGAGCCGATGACGATGCGGTCCGGGTAGAGGGTGTCGGCGAGCGCGGTGCCCTCGCGGAGGAACTCGGGGTTCGAGGCGACGGCGAATCGACCGTCGGGGCGGTGGCCGTGGTGGCGTTCGTAGGCCTCGCGCAGGATCGCGTCGACCCAGTTGCCGGAGCCGATCGGGACGGTGCTCTTGTTGACCACGACGGTGAAGTCGCCACGCAGGTGTTGGGCGACGCTCTCGGCGGCGGATCGCAGGTACTGCAGGTCGGGGTTGCCGTTGTCGAGTTGCGGGGTCTGCACGGCGATGAACACGACGTCGGCGTCGGGTACGCCGACGGCGTATTCGGTGGTGAAGGTCAGGTGGGAGGACGCCTGCTCGAGGAGCGCTTCCAGATGTGGCTCGTAGATCGGGCAGTGGCCGCCGCGAAGGGTGTCGATCTTCTGCTTGTCGAGGTCGATGCAGGTGGTGTCGTGGCCCAGGAAGGCCAGGCTGACGCTGGTGGTGAGACCGACGTATCCGGTGCCGACAACACAGACCTTCATTGAGCGTTTCCTCTCGCCATGAACGATACCGACGCGTGGTGATCCGGATCCAAAAGTGTCGCTGACCAGCGATTCTTTGCTGCGGCGGTCGGCCGGCTTGAAGGCCGTGGCCCGCCTGCTGCCCGCCGGAATGATACCGACCGGAGGCGGGCGGCGGGTCGTGTCGGACTGGACATTCGAGTCAAGAAGCGGCGGCGGCTCCGCTGCTGTTCAGATGTCCGAGCAGGGTGTCCTTCTGCCCGAGATAGTCCCGGTTATCGGGGGTGACGAAACCGGAGAGTGGGACACGGTCGACGGTGATCCCGGCAGTACGGAGGGCGTCGATCTTGCGAGGATTGTTGGTGGCGAGTCGGGCTGAAGTGACGCCGAGCCAGGCCAGGACGCTCGCGGCGGGTCGGTAGTCGCGGGCATCGGTGGGTGCGCCAACGGCGGCATTTGCGGCAACGGTGTCGTAGCCCTGGTCCATGAAGGTGTAAGCGCGGATCTTGGTAGCAAGCCCGATGCCGCGGCCTTCGTGGCACAGCATGTAGAGCAGGATCCCGTAGTCGGATGCGCCGATCATGCGCAGGGATGTGGCCAGCTGAGGGCCGCAGTCACATTTCAGGGATCCGAGCAGGTCACCCGTGGCGCAGGCGCTGTGAATCCGTACCAGCGGACTCTGTTGGGCGGCGGGCTGAGGGCGGTGGACGGCGGCGAGGACCTCCTCACGGCCGATCTCGGGGCCGAAGGCATGCAGTTGGAATTGTCCGTACGCGGTGGGGAGGTCACAGCCGGCGAGCCGAACCGTAGTGGTCATCTCGTCTCCTTCGCAGCGGTGCTGTCGGGTGTGGGCTTGTGGGCGATGAGCAGGACGTGTTCGGACATGCCGAGGAGGGAGGGTTCTGCCTCGACCCGGCGGATCGCCCGCATAAGAAGGTCGCGACGGTGTGGGTCGCGGAGGCGGTCCGCGAGGTCGGGCAGCAGTTTGGCGGCGCCTTCGACCGCGAGCAGGGCATGCGGGCGCAGGCCCACGGCGGTGGCTTCTACGGCGAGGTCACTCGGGTTATGGAAGTAGCCGGTGGTGAACAGCCGTCGATCACCGGTCGGGTTGCGGTGTTGCCCGTCGCGAAGATGCCGGATCAGGATTGCCTCCACCGCCGGGTCGTCGTAGAGGTTCTTGGCGAGGTACTCCCAGGTGGTGTAGTAGCGGGACGTTGCTGCTGCGGCGACCACGCCGCCTGGGACGAGTACGCGACACGCCTCGTCCCAGGCGCGGGCGCGGTCAGCGGCGCTGGTGAGGTGATACAGCGGGCCGAGCAGGAGAACGGCGTCGCAGCTGGCGGAGCCGAGCGGCACTTGGCGCGCGTCCCCGCGCGAGATCGAGGCCAGCGGCGACTCGGCGCGGGCTGACGTGGTGGCGGCTTGCTCCAGGTGCAGCGGGACAGGGTCCACGAGGTGGACGCGGTAGCCGTCCGCGGCCAGCTGAAAGGCGTACGCGCCGGGTCCTCCGCCGACGTCGGCAATCGTTCCGGCTGGGGGAAGGTGGCGGGCCAGGATGTCGCGGGTGCGCAGGTACTCGATGTAGCGGCGCGGGTCGCTCAGGCGTCCCTGCTCGGCCCCGTGGGCGTAGAAGGCGAGGACCTCCGGAGTGATGCTGGGCGCTACGGTCACGTCGGGAGGGTGCAGATTCACGCTGCTGCCTCCGGTGCGCCATGCTCCAGGTCCGCGAGGAAGCCGTCCTGGAACTGTCGACGCAGGCGGGTCTGCTGTGCCGACATGACCGGACCGCGGAAGCGGTCGAGGATCGAGGCGACGCTGCCGCCGATCGCCGGGCTGCTGCCGATGGCGCTGAGCAGCTTGAACTGCATCACGAGGTAGACCGGCGGACATTCACGCGAGTTGCCGAGTTGCGCTGGGGACCAGAATCCGAGGTGGTAGTCCAAGCCTGCCAAGGTCAGGCACCGGTTCGCGAGATCCATGTTGGTTCGCAACAGGGCCATCTCGTGGGCGGTGATGTCCCGGAGTAACGCCCTCAGCATGACGAGGCCTTGCCGGCCGGGTTCGGATAGCCAGGTGAGGTTGTTCAGGTTCGCCGCAACCTGGCCGGGCGGCAGCAGTCCCGGCCGAGTCCACGGGGGCGACGCCGCCGGGCTGCCGGTGAAGCACTCCCGCAGCTGCGCGTACGCGCCGGTGGCCACCTCATGAAGTTGGACGAGAAGGCACGCGCAGGCGGTATCGAGGAGGAAGTCCCAGTCCGGAAGAGCGATCTTGAATCCGACTGGGCCACCAACAGCGGACAGATCTGCGTCGCCCGCCAGATGGCAGCCGGCAGGCAGCGGCTGCGTACGGTATGCGTCACGCATGACCTGGGCGGCCAGGTGCGCGATGGGGTCCACCAGCGCCCGTCGTCGGTTGAGGTCGTCTACCTCGCCCAGCGGCACGATCGAGGCGTCGCGGTAGGCGGCGGCGGGCCAGCAGTTGAGGTGCCAGTGCATCCGCTTGTCCCACCACTGCCCGTTGTCGCGGTCGACCGTGTACGGGTCGTGGTTCGTGCCGATCATGAGCTGCGCCCCGTCGAGGTCGAACCGGCGCCGAGTCGAGGAGGCGTCGACGTAGCCGACGAACTGCCTACAGAGCTTGAGCAGCGCCGTCAGCATGACCTCGGGGACATCGCTGACCGACGACGCGATGACTCTGTCGTCGCCGACTGTGGCAAGCAGCATCATGTCGTAGACGCTGTGCGGGAATGCCTTGTCGATGAACGCGAGCCGGTCCCCGGATCGTCCGGCGGGATATTCGCGCAGGATGTTGGCGCCGTAATGGTCGCGGTAGTGCGGGCTGAGGTTGCGCACGTCCGGTGGCGGCGCGGCGAATCTCGGCATGGGAAGGCTGGGAATGACCGGCAACGTCATCGCCGACGCCGGGTAGAGCGGACCGAACCGGTCCGCGACCGGGCGGCGAGTCGTGGCGGCGGTCATGCCGGCATACCGGTCGCGATGGCGTCGCCGGCGGCAACGCCCATCATGGCGGCCTGCACGATGCCTTGGGCGATCCCTGCGGCGTCTCCGACCACGTAGATCGGTAGGCCCCGTACCTTGCAGTCCTCGTCGACCGGGACCCGGTCCCACAAGAACTCGATCTCAGGCCCGATCACGAGAACATCGTCGACAAGGTCATCCATGGACAAGCCTGCGCCGGCGTGGTCCAGGATCGAGCCCATGACCCGGCGGAGGCTCTCGATAAGGCTGACGTGCTCGGCGCCGGTGAACAAGCTGTCAAGCCGGGCGGTAGTCAAGTCCTTGACGGACGGCTCGAACGTCACTGCCGCAGCCAACTCCGGCCAACTACGCGGCTCGGTCGTTTTGTTCATGAATGCGCGCAGACTCTGCGCCACCGGCCGGCCTCCGCTGAGCCGCCAGTAATCGGACAGGATCTCGTCCCGGACTTCGGTGCTGGTGCCGGGTCTGGCGAGCTGGCACAGCAGCCCGAAGTTGGCTGCCAGTGGACGTCCCCCGGGAAGGCGTTCAGTGGTTTCGTGCCCGTCGAGAGTGATCACCTCTCGCCCGAAGGAGCGCTGGTAGTTGGTGAACTTGATCCGACCACCGTTCGGGCCGCCGCAGAAACAGAACGTCTTCGTCTTACGGTCCACTCGCTCTAACTGGGTGATCTTCAGATCGGGGTGCTCGACGCCGATCGCGGCCAGCACCTCGGCCTTGGTCTCGAGACGCACGCCGAGCGACATGTCCGGCGCGATCGTCTGCACCCCGAACGCCGTCAGGAGGTTGTGAGTGCTGGTCACCCCGTGTCGGCCCGTGGCCAGCACCAGACGTGCCGTCTCGGCGGTGACGAGGCCACCGTGGGTCGCTACCGCCAGCGTCAGGCGGTCCCCCTCCAAGGCGGCGGTGACAAGTTCCGATTTCTCCCAGACGGTCAGAGCGTCGTTGCGGTAGCCGTGCAGCGCCGTGAGCATGTCCCGAACCTGCGTCTCCCCCAAGACCGCGACCGGGTACTCCCGGATGGCCAAGCCGTTCCCGGCGAACGCCTTGATGACTGGCGCGCCAAGTCTCGTGCCACTCAGAATGGGCGGCTCTGGCAGTGGAGCGGTCAGGAACTGGAACGCGCGCTCGCACAGTTCGTCCGCGCGGTCCTCACCGAAGTGATCGATCAGGCGGCGGCCGGACGGCAGCAAGCTCAACTTGACCCCGTCTCCGTAGTGCACACAGCCGCCAAAGCCACTGATCACGTTGCAGATCCCGGCGCACCCCGTGCAACGCAGCCCTCGGTCGACCGGGCACGGCCGATTCCGCATCCCCCGCCCGGCCTCCAACAGCAGCACCCGTAGGCCCTGGGCTTGGCGCACGACCTCGTGGGCACAAGCCAGACCACCCGGGCCGGCGCCGACGACGACGACATCGAAGAACATGGCAGACATTCCTTCCAACAGTCGCAGGCGATCGGAAGCGAACAGCCATCCCCGCCACCGGACGCGCTGCATATCTGCGGCTGGCCCAGCAAATCGGCAGCAGCCGCGGCCAGCGCGATGATCACCACGTAGGGCAGCGAAGGTGCCGTCCGGACAGCTATGCCCGGACGATCCGCCCGGACCTTTCGGGGAAGGCTCACTCACAGTCGCCGACGTCGGGTGTTGTCGGACAGGCATGTCATCGGACTATGACAATCCACCGACACCCGCTGCCGCGACCGCATCCCCGCTTGGCCTTTCGGTCCGACCGCGAACCCGGAGTGCTCGGCAGGGTTAGCTGCTCGTGCCCGTGCGACGATGAATCTATGAACCACAGCAGCGCCGGCTTGGTCATCTGGGACGTTGACGGGACGCTCATCCCCGCGGACTTGCGTTGGCTGACGCGCGCGATCGCTCGCGCGTACGGCATCGCGCAGTCCGAGGTTGTCTTCCCTGACAAGAAGGTGCATGGGTACACGGACGAGTCGATCGCCGTGGACACGGCGATCGCTTCGGGCGTGGACCCGTCAGCCGCGGAGGCGGGCATACCCGCCTTCCGTCAGGCCATCGCCGCGGTCATGCAGGAGGGTCGGCAGGAGTTGGCTGAGGTCCAGCCGCCGTATTCAGGTGCTGCGGCGAGCATCGCGGAGCTGCACGAACGTGGCTTCGTTCAGACCGTGCTGACCGGCAACCTGCGTTCGGCCGCCGAGGTGAAGCTGGACGTGGCGGGCTTGGATGAGCTTCTTGATCTTCGCATCGGCGGGTTCGGGTCGGACGCGCGGGATCGCTTTCAGCTTCCGGCGGTCGTAGCTCAGCGCTACTCCGCGATCTACGGTGAACCGCTGGATTCCGCTCGGGCGATCGTCATCGGGGATGCGCCCAACGATATCGCTTGCGCACGTCACGCCGATTTTCGCGTTGCTGTCGTCGCTCACCGGATTGGGCGCCAAGAGCTTGCATCCTACGAACCTGACCTGGTACTTGACAGTCTCGACCCGACGACCGTGGTAGCCGCCGTCAGTTCGCTGTTGGACTCGGGCGGGTCGCCGGCTGCCCGCTAGGCGGCCATCTGCTCCTCGAGTTCGAGGACAACCGGCTCGTCGCGCCATCGGGCCAACCGCTGCCGGGCTCGTTGAGCTCGAGCGATGCCTCGATGGTTTCCACCTGCTTTCAGCTGATCGTACGTGTTGCCAAGCAGGGTGCAGGACTGTTCGAGTTCGCCAGCCTCGGCGTAGGCGCTGGCGAGGTCTACGGCTGCCGCCAAGGCGACGTTGACGTTGGCATGGTCGTGTTCCAGCATCTGTACCGCACTTTCGAGCACGGTCACAGCCTGGTGGGGCTGGCCGAGAAGAAGATGGCATGTGCCCGCATAGACGAGGAGGCGGGCGCTGCTCCAGTCGCTGTAGAGGCCGACACAGTCACCGGGTGACAAGTCGTTGACCGCTTCTTCCGCCCGCTTCAGGGCCGCCGTGGCCTCGTGTGGAAGTCGCAGGGCAGCGTAGGCCTGGGCCTGCTCGGCAGCTACCCGGGCTCGTGCGGCGGGACTGAGATCGGTGGACGCGCGGGCGGCCTCATCGAGGAGCCGCAGGCCGATCATGACGTCGCCGTCTGCGTCGATCAGTGTGGCGGCCTCCGAGTGGAGGTTGCTCTCGAAGATGCGTGCTGTCGCGCTGATCCGGCGGCTGCCGAGCCTGTCGCCGAGCTGGCGAGCGTAGGCACAGTGAGCGAGCGCGAGGCCACGGTTGCCCTGTGCGCTCCACAGCCGGCTAGCGACGATCGAGGCTTCGGCGAGCATCGCTCCGATATCAGCGCGGATGGGCGCACGGCCGGCTTTGCGGTACAGCGTCGACAGGCAATCACGGTGGGCCTCGATTAGACCCAGTAGTGCGTCGGGTGACACGGCCTGGCGCTGCTGAGCCAGCATGCTGGTGAGCGTGGAGAAGCTGTTCCACTCGCCCATCAGGTAGTCGGTTCCGGGCGTGCGAGCGACCGTCTCCACAGCGGTGGAGGACGATGGATCCGCTGCGGCCTGAAACGTCTGAGTGGCTGCCATGCCGCTGGGCATGTGCCGGGTGCTGGCGAGCCGGATGCGGTCGTATTCCTGGGACAGTCTGCCGCCGGTCCCCAACAGTTCGTCGCTTCGGGTCCAGAAGTCGCGCCCCACGCGCTGCCGGCCGGTCTCGACGTTCGCGATCGTGCTCCGTCCATAGCTCACCCGAGGCGCATACGTCTCTTGCGTGTAACCAGCGGCTTTACGGCTGCGGGCCAGCATCTGACCAAGGGCGATCCATGCCTTGGCCACATCTTGTGGTGGCACGCTCGACATCAGCAGCTCCCGATGGATACGAACGCTCGCGCGGGGCGAGACACGGTGGCGTGGGAGCACTGTAGTGCAGGTCTGTGATGCGTCGGCTACTCAGCGGCTTCTTCCAACATTTTTCCGACAAAGCTCCGACATTGCCCGCGGGCGTTCGGAACTCACGTGACCTGCAATTCTCGTATGCTCCCTGCTCGTGACCCACGAGCCGGCCAACGATGATCATGAAGTTGAAGCCAAGTACCGCGTCAACGACCTGCAAAAGTTGATCACGGAGCTCGCCCGGCGACAGGTGGTGTTGACGGAGCCGTCGTTGCAGGACGACCAGGCGTACGCACCAGCCGACTGGTCGTACGGGATGTCGAAGGTCGGTGTGCCGTTCGCGCGTCTGCGCACGCAGAAGGGTCGCCATGTGTTCACCGTGAAGAAGCCGATCGATAACGAGATGGCATGCCTGGAGCACGAATGCGTGATTCTCGACCGTCACGCAATGCACGCTGCTCTAGTCGCGATGGGTTGGGTGCCAACCGTGCGGATCGTCAAGCAGCGTCGAACCGGCGATTGGGACGGCGCGACGGTATGCGTGGACGTCGTCGACGGGCTCGGCGCGTTCGTTGAGGTGGAGCGGGTGGTCAGCTCCCAGCACTCGGGTGAGCAGGTGCAGCACGGACTCGATTCGATGGTTCGCTCACTGGGTGTGCCGGTGCTGAGGGTCGTGGACACCTACGACACATTGATCTGGAATCTGACGAGCGCGGCTGTTAGAACGTCGGCGCCGGCCTGAGATGGTCGAGTCCGCGGCTGCTGTCGCCCCGGCTGTAAACCTGAGCCGCCGCGCTCGGCTGTCTTCAAGGGAACTGCAGAAGTGGCACGTCGTACAGGTCGGTTTGGCGGACGCGCCTCATTGATGGCTCGGTGATCTCCACGATGACCATTTCGGTGAGGAACTGGACGGTCGCGGCGAGCAGGTGGCTGGTGTGGGCGGTGGCGCTCTGCGCTTTCAAGCCGACGGTGAGATGGATGTGCGGCTGGATGGTGTCGGTGTCGGGGTCGTAGGCGAGGGTTCCGCCGCCGAGGGCCTCGATGTTGGTCAGATGAACTTTGGACCAGACGGGGGCGTCAGGGTTGTCGAGGCGTTCGCAGGTGCCGACGATGTCCGCGGTGGCGAGGCCGGCGATGAAGGTGGGGATGTAGCCCTGGCGGATGTCGTGGGCGCGGCAGGTGCGGTCGAGGGCGTCGTAGAAGTCTTCCCCATGCTCGAATACGGCGACGACGGTGCGGCCGGGGACGACTTCGCGGCTCCGCAATGTGGGCTCCTTTGAGTTTTGGCCGGCGGGCAGTGAGTGGTAGGTGCCGCCGGGACGATTGCGTCGATGTCGGCACTGTGCGCGCAGTGGTCGGTGAAGCCTGCCAGGCGAGGTTGATTCAGGTAGGCGGCGGCTGCCAGATGGGGTAGTAGCCCGGGACCGGCGTGGAGGTAGTCGAAGCGATAGCCGTTGCCGGCTCGGCCGATCCAGCTATGTGCCTGCACTTTAGGGTGCAGAGTCCGGTGGACGTCGGAGAGCCCGAGTGCGGTGAGGGCGTCGAGGAAGTCGTACTCGAAGGGTCGGAAGCCGGGGTAGCGGGGTTGGTGGTCGCGGCTGATGACGTTGTAGTCGCCGCCGACCACCAGATGTGCGCGGTCGGTGGCGGGTAGTCGGCCCAGGGTGTCGGTGACGGTGGCGAGGAAGGTCCGCTTCTTGGCGAGCTTGGCTGGTGCCCGGTCGCTGGAGGGGACGTAGAGGCCGAGGATCGTGACGGCAGGGTCGGTGCCGAGGATGACGGCGGGGGCCCGGCCGGGCAGGCTGATGCCCGCGGTGAGGTGCGGGGCTGGGCGGGTGGGGATGCGGCTGGCGATGGCGCAGCCGCGGTCGCCGTCAGTCGAGGGCTGGTGGGCGATGGACATCCCGGCTGCGTGCAGGCCGGTGAGCAGGTGCGAGGTGCCGGGTCCGTTGCTGGTTTCGGTCAGGATGATCACGTGGTCGTCGCGTTGCAGCAGCCAGGTCAGGAGCTTCTGCGCGCGGGCGAGCGCGGCGGCCTGCACGTTGATCGTCAGGATGGACAGCACGGTGAGCCTCGCTGGTCAGGGGCCGTCGGCGGGTAGCAGGGCGAGAATAGTGTCCACGACCTGTTCGGGGGTGAGGCCGTGGCAGGCGACGACGTGTTGGCGCCACTGCTGTCGGTGCAGGTGGGTGGCGGCGTCGCGGTAGAGGGCGAGTTCTTTCTCGGGTGAGCCGGCCAGTTCCAGCCTGGTCCGGTGTGGTCTAGCTGCCAGTCGGGTGCGGATGACCTCTGGGTGGTCTTCGAGGTAGATGACGGTGGCGGGCAGGACGTAGCGGTTGTAGGACCAGATCTCTCCGAGGTCGAGGCCGTCGATGCGTTGCAGCACCAGCGAGGAGGCGACGTACCGGTCGGTGACGACATGCAGTCCGTCGTCGAGCCGGGGGATGATCTCCGTTTCGATGTGCGCGGCGCGGTCGGCGGCCAGAGCGAGGGCTAGTGCTTTGCCGTGCAGGAAGGATTCCTGGCGGCGCAGGAGCTGGCCCAGGGGCGTGCGGGTGGGCTCGCCGGTCAGGTGGACCCCTGCCGGTCCGAGTTCGGCGAGGCGGTCGGCCAGAAGGCGGGCGACGGTGCTCTTGCCGACTCCGTTCGGGCCCTCGACGGCGATGAACAGACTGCTCACCCCTTGACCGGGTACAGCGGGAGTAGTCGACGGCCGGAGTGTGCAGCGATGGGGCACTGCTCGGTGTCGACGTCGCCGATGCGCCCACCGGCGGCGACGACCGCGGCGGGGCAGCCCTTGCCGCACTGTCCGGCCAGCGCGCAGGAGCCGCAGGTCGGGTTGGCGCCGAGCCGGTAGCGGCCGTGGAAGTCGTAGGCGTCAAGGCCGGTGACAACCTCGCCGCCGAGGATGTTGCCGGTGAGGAACTCGGTGTCGTGGTGTGCGGAGGCGGGCGTGCGGGCGGCGAAGACTAGGTAGGGGCAAACGGCGACCTGCCCGCCGACGAAGACGTAGATCAGTTTTCCCGCGTCGCATCCGCCCAGCGGCAGGTCGTCGTTGGGGAACCGAATGCGCACGAGGTCGACCTGGCCGGCGAAGCGGTCGGTCACGGCCGTGATGGCGTCCATCGCCGCCGTGGTGGCGGCGAGCTTACTGCGGCTCTTCACCCCTCGTCCGAAGGAGGACAGCGGGTTCATCAGCACGTACTCGGCGCCGACGTCGACGGCGAAGGCGCACAGGTCGGCGAACTCCTGCGGCACGGTCAGCGCGTTGGGCGTGGACAGCAGGCCCTTGAGGAGGCCGGCCTCGGCGAACTTGCGGGTGGCGGCGACGGTGGTGGTGAACGACGACCGGTCGCCGCGGAACTTGCCGTGGCTGTCGGGCCGGAACCCGTCAAAGGACACGTTGACGTGAACGTTGCCCAAGGCGGCCAAGGCGGCTATATCGGCGTCGCGGGCCAGCGTCGCGTTGGTGCAGATGCCCACCGGCAGTCCCTGATCGGCCACCGCCTGGCACATGGCGATCAGGTCGGGGTGGACGAAGGGCTCGCCCCCGGTGAGCGTGAGGCGTTCGACTCGGGCGTCGAGCAGCCGGGGCAACACTCGGGTGGTGAAGTCGCCCAGGGACAGGTCGGACCCGACCGCGGTCGAGGAGACGAAGCAGTGGGCGCAGTGCAGGTTGCACCGTTCGGTGATCTGCACCAACGCCTTGCGTCCATCCCCGCCGACGGAGGTGCGGAAGTAGCAGGACGAGGCGTGGGTGTCCACGATGAGGCGCTTCATAAGGATCTTCCCGCGGTAGTGAGATGAACTCCGGACGCGCCAAACGGGGCGGCGTCGAGCAGTTGCGCGGCAGCGTGCAGTTGGCGGTGCACGACCTGGGCGTGAGAGCCATCGGTGTGGGGCTGGTGGTGGCCTGCGGCGGCCGTGGTCAGAAACCACCAGGCTGCCCACACGCGGTGCCATCCCAGCGCCCACTGAGCCGCTGGCAAGCCGCCGCGGTCCGAGTGAGCGTCGGTGCTGCCGCCAGCCGCGACGTAGGCGCGGATCAGGCGGGTAAGTTGGGCGGGGTCTGCGGCGTTGCGGGTGCCGAACCAGGTGGCGAGGTCGAGCAGGCCGGGTCCGGTGAATGCTTTCGCCCAGTCGACGAGACGGCATCCCGTGCGGCTGACATGCAGCGAGCTGCGGTGGAACTCGCCGTGGCACAGCCCGAAGGGTTCTCGCTCGGCGCCGTCGGCGCGTCTGCCCGCCACGGCTGCCAGCCGCCGCAGCAGATCCTCGGCCGCGCCGGAGTCGACGAAGCGGCCCTGGCGGTGCAGCTCGTCGAGCGCGGCGAGCGCCTGCTCGGGCAGGCGCGCCAGGGTCCGCTGTTCGAACACGGGCAGCGCAGGCACCGCCGGGATGGCGTGGATTGCGCTGGCGACGGCTGCGGCCTCGGCGATAGTTGCTGGACGGAGGGGGTCGCCGAGGTCGTCCATCAGCATGCCCAGTGCGTGCGGCCGTAGCGTGTAACCGTGCAGGTGGGGCACGGCGGCGCCATGTTGATTGAGGTGCCGCAGCACAGCGGCTTCGCCGGTGAACGGCGACGTGGCGAGCTTGCAGATCACACTGCTGCCGTCGCCTAGGTGCAGCCGCTGCACTGTCGACAGCTCCCACTCCTGGATGACCTGCCAGCCGGCCTGTTCGTGGCCGGCGGCGGTGAGCAGGTCACGGCGCAGCTGGTCCGCGAATGCGGCACTAATGGCGATCATGGTTTGCTCGCCGCCTGAATGCCGGTGGCGGCTCTCTCGAGCAGCGCCAGCGCGGTGTCGAGGCGTGCCGACATCGCGGCCGGCACTCGGGGATGGGCTGCCTGTTGAAAGGCCCGGAAGTGCGGCAGCAACGTGAGCAGCGCCGGGCGCCTGCGGAGGAAGTCGGTGACGTCGCCGCTGGTATGCGCCCGTCGCAGCAGCGATGTCAGCGCGACGATCTTGTCGGCGGTCGAGGCGAGTAGTACCGGCAGGTCGTTGACGCGGATGGGCGGGTCCGGCATGTCGAGGGCCTGGTGCTCGGCGTGCAGGGCGGCGATGATCCGCGGTACCTGCGGGCCGTAGGCGGTGGCGAGGACCTGGTAGATGTCCGGCGTGCGGGGCGCGAAGTCGGGGATGTCGTGCAGCAGCGCTGCCGCTATCAGATCCGGGTCCGGGTGTAGTACATGTTCGCCGATGGTCACTGCGACCCGGACCGCGTGGGCCAGTGCGGGGCGGTCGTCGATGGTGTGTCCGGTGCACCATCGTTGGGCGTCGCGTAGGGCGCGGTCGACGGTGGCGGCTCGGGGAGGGGATAAGACGGTCATGGCCTGATACCTCCTGGTTGCCGTAGCATCGGCGCCATGTCCGGGCCGCTACCGCAGTGGTGTGAGCAGACGTGCGTGGTGTGTCCCGCCCAGCAGCTCGGGCCGGGCCAGTTCGACGTGGTCGACCGGCCCGGACCCGAGTTCGCCTACAACCCGGACATTGGATGGCGGGTCACCGTCGAGGGTGTCGCGGTGTGTGTGCACCCGTACCGGGTCGGACTGCCACCAGGCCACTACGCCTCGCGCGGCGAACCGATCCCCGCCCGGGCGTCACGACCGGCGCCGACGCCTGCCTCCCTGGTACTGCCTGCCGACTTGGTGGATCTGGAAGGCTGGCTCGTCGCCGTGCTGCGCGACGCCCCGGCGGAGCAGATCTTCGGTGCCGTCGCCCGCGCCGAACGCCTCGCTGCCGAGAGGTTCGACCCGAAGCAGGTGGTGGCGGCCATGCGGCGGGTGCTGTCGGTTGAGCTGGCTAACCGCTGACCCCGACCGGCGCGGTCGCCTGGTCTGGCGGGTCGAAGGCGAAGTCGTGGCTGCGTCCGTCGCGTCCCAGGCCTGCGGCCTGGTAGTGGGCGTTGAGCTGGTCCAGCCGGCGGGTCACCTCAGCGGAGTCCAGCCAGTACCGCAGCGGCTGCGGCCCCCAGCCGGCGGCGGCGTAGTACGCGTCGGTCAGGCAGCCGCGGGTGTAGGTGAACTCCTCCAACTCCGTGGCGTGCGGGAACGTGACCCCGAGGTCGCGCTGCATCCGGGACATGAGGGTGAACTGGGCCAGCACGGCGTGGATCATCTCGTCGACCGGCGCCGGCACCAGCAGCTCCGCGGCTTGCTCGTCGCCGCCGGAGAGCTCGAACACCGCGGCCTTGAGCGCCAGGACCCGCATCGCCTCGGTCAGCAACGGGCCCGCGTCCCGGTCGAGGGACCACTGGCTGATCGCTGGGTACCCGGTGAACGTCGCCCAGCAGCTGGAGTACTTCATTGACGAGCTGCGTAGCCGCTCGGACGACGGGTGCTGCGTGATCAGGTCCAGGATCTCGGCGGCTCGGCGACCGACCTCAGCGGGTTCGGGCATGGTTCGTGGGGCCATGGCACATTCCTCCTACGGGAGCGTTGGGCACAGGCAGGCGAACCCAGCCGGCGGCCGGATCGCCCGTCACCGCTGTCCGCGCCGTTGGCGCTCACGGTGATGCCCCCATTAACGGCTGGGTGCACGGATGTCGATAACCCATTGCTTTGACCTCTGACAAAGCTCCGACATTGACCGGCCCGGACCATTGAGCGGCCCCGACGGCCGCAAGCCGCGGTGCAGCGTGTCAGTACGCGATGCGCGCCGCCCGCCCCAGGCGTGGTAGCCGCCATCGGGAAAGAGCGGATTGTCGGCGGATTGTCAGACGTGGACGGCGAGCCTTACCGACATCGACGGTCTTCGCCTTTAGTCACTCTCGTCGCCGTGGACGCGTGTGCCGTATCCCGGCCCGTCGCAGACCGCAGCGCGGACGACCGCGCCAATTCGCCGGATTGTGGGAAGGACTGTTGTGCCTGTTGCTCGGAGGCTTGCGCTTCTGCTGCTGATCCCGTTGGCGGCGACTCTGGTCTTCGCCTCGTGGGGCGTGGCATCGACGAGCCGTCAGGCGCGCAGTGCCGACCGCCTGCAGTCGCTGGTGGCGGTGTCGGCCTCGGTGGGTGAGGTGCTGCACGAACTCGACTGGGAGCGGCAGGTCGCCGGCGGGCTGGTCGGTGATTCGGCGGGTGGCCTCAACGGTTATCTCGAGCAGGTCGCAGCATCCGACCGGGCGGTGGACGCCTACCGGCAGCGCCGCGGCGAGCTCGATGCCTCGGATTCGGTCAGTCGGCTGGTGGGGCCGTTCGACGAGCAGCTGCGGTTACTTCCGGTGTTTCGGGAGCAGGTCAAGGCGCGGTCGGCTTCGCTGACGGCGGTGCTGGTGCGGTATCGGGCGGTGATCGCGCAGGGGCTGGCGGTGCGGGAGACCGTAGGTCAGGTCGGCGGTGCGGACGGTGCGGTGGCCGACCAGTTGCGGGTGGCGGCGGCGTTGTCGCAGGCCGGGCAGTACGCGGGTCTCCAACAGGCAGCTGTAGCTGCCAACAACGGCGCCGTGGTGTCGCAGGCGGTACAGCGGGAGCTGGCCGCGACCCGTGCTGGGTATGACGAGGCGTTGCTGGCGGTGTCGCAGCGGTCGCCGGCGCGGTGGCGGTCGTGGCTGGACCAGGCGCTGTCCGGCCCGCAGGTCCTCGCGGCGCAGCGTCTCGACGACGAGGTCGCCCGCACTGAGGTGGGTCAGCGCTTGCGGGTGAACTCGTCCCGGTGGGCTGCGGCCAGCAATGAGCGGCGCGACCGGCTGCACGAGGTGCAGACCCGCGTCGACGCGGACATCGCCGCCGAGGTGGGGCAGCAACGCCGACAGCAATGGTTCACCACGGGTGTGCTGTCGACGGTCGCCGTGGCGCTGACCGTGGCCGCCGCGGCGCTGGCGTGGCGGCAAGGTCGGGCGTTGGCTCGGCGGCTGCGGCGGGTCCGTGACGCGGTCACCCGTGTCGCTGAGCGGGACCTGCCGGACCTGGTCCGCCGCGTCGACGCGGCGGATCCCGCCGACCCGACGTCGGTTCCGCCGCCGCCTGCCGCGCTGGCACCTGCAGCGGCGCGGGACGAGGTGGACGAGGTGGCCGCCGCGTTCGACACGCTGGCGTTGAACACGTACCGGATCTCGACGGATCTGGCGCGGCAGCGGCGGGTGGCCGCCGGTGCGGTGGAGGCGGTGGGGCGGCGGTGTCAGGGGATGACGCACCGGCTGCTACGCGAGTTGGACATGGCCGAGCGGGACGAGAAGGACGCCTCGACCCTGGCGACGTTCTTCGCGGTGGACAGTCTCGCCGCGCAGTTGCTGCACGCCACACAGAGCCTGTTGGTGCTGTCGGGACGGTCGTTGGGGGCGGTGCACCCGCAGCCGGCGGAGCTGGTGACGGTGGCGCAGGCGGCGCAAGGCCGGATCCAGGAGTATCGGCGGGTGCGGCTCGGGGTGATCGACGAGCGGGCTCTGGTGCCGCCACCGATGATCGACGACCTGGTGCACCTGTTGGCGTCGCTGCTGGACAACGCGACCCGCTACAGCCCAGGCGACGCGGTGGTCACCGGGCATCTTCTGGGCAACCGGGCGATCATCCAGGTCACCGACACCGGGCCCGGCATCAAGCCGGACCTGCTGGCTCGGCTCAACGCCGAACTGGCCGAGCCCGCGCCGATGATCGAGGTGGAGCACATCCGGCGCCAAGGCCTGGCCACCGTCGCGCTGCTGGCCGCGGAACACGGGCTGCGCGTGCGGCTGCTGCCGGGACAGCCGCACGGCACGGTCGCGGAAGTCGAGATCCCCGCCGACAAGCTCCTGATCAGCATTCCCGAGCCGGCCGCGCTGCCCACCGGCCCGATCGCCGGCCGGCGTGCTCCCGGCGGCACGCCCGCGTCCACCCTCACCCTGCCCACGGCGGCGCCGGCCCGCCGCGGCGGCTCGGCCGCGCTGCCCACCCGACGCCGGTCGTCCACCCCGAGCGCGACGGACGGCCCTACCCAGGCGCTGCCGGTGATTCCAGTGCCCCGCCAGGCGCCTGAGTCGGAGTCGACGCCGGCCTACGACGAGACAGCCCGACACCTGCCGCCACCGGCGTGGTTCGTCGAGGGAGCCACGGTGCACATGCCCTCCACCCCTGCGCGCGGGCTGCCCGGACAGGACACCACCACGGCCAACGGCCTGCCGAAGCGACAGCCCAAGGCCACATTCACACCCCCGCCCGCTGCCGACGCGCCGGTCCGCTCGATGGATGGCCTGGCCCGTACCGCGGGGGCCTACCAGCGCGGCCTCGACCGCCGCTTTCCCCAGTCGAAGGGCCAGTCATGAGCGATCTGAGTTACCTGCTGAACGCCAACCTCGTCGCCCGGGTGCCCGGGATCAGCCAGGCCGTGGCGGTGTCGGCCGACGGGCTGCTGCTGGCCTGGACCGACGGGCTCAACCGGGACGCCGCCGAGCGCCTCGCCGCAGTGGCGGCCGGAATGAACAGCCTGCTCAACGGCGCCGCCCGTGACCTGTCCGCGGGCGGGGTGCGGGGCAACCTGACCGAGCTGGCGCACGGGTTTCTGATTCTAGTGGCGGTGAGCACCGGCGCTTCGCTGCTGACCCTAGCCACCCGCGACGCCGACCTCGCGTTCGTCACCGAGGAACTCGGCCGTTTCGCCGAGCAGGTCGGCGACCAGCTCACCCCCGCCTTCGCCGGCACACTCACCACCGCGGCGGCCGGCCGGCGATGACCGCACCCGCCCTCACCGTCCGGCGACCCGCCGGTGGGCCGCCGAGCCTGAAGATCGTGCTCACCGGGCCGTTCGGCGTCGGGAAGACCACCCTCGTCGGCGCGGTCTCCGACATCGCACCGGTCACCACCGAGGCCCGCATGTCCGCCGGCAACGCCGACGACGACACGTCCCACACGCCGGCCAAGACGACCACCACGGTGGCGATGGACTTCGGCCGCCTCGACGTCGACGGCGTCACCGTCTACGTCTACGGCACCCCGGGCCAGCACCGCTTCTGGTTCATGTGGGACGCCATCGTCCGGGGCGCCGCCGGCTCCGTGGTCCTGGTCGACACCCGCCGCCTGCAGGACTCGTTCCGGCACCTCGACTACGTCGACCACGTCCGGCTGCCCTACGTCGTCGCGGTCAACCAGTTCCCCGGTGCCCGCTCCTACCCCGCATCGGCCATCCGTGAAGCCCTCGCCCTGGCCGCGGACGTGCCGATCGTCGACATCGACGCCCGCGACCGCGACAGCGTCCGCCGGCTGCTCATCGCCCTCATCGAGCACGTCATCACCCAGACCACGCCCCGCTCGGCGGTCGCGCAGCCCTGAGCACCCGCGAACCCACCCTCACCCCTGACGAAGGAGCATCTTCGATGTCTGATCCCCGGCCACACCCGCGACGTCGGCTCGCCGCCCTGACCGCAGCCGGTCTCCTACTGACCGGCACCGCGTGCAGCAGCACCGCCACCGACTCCAGCACCGTCCGGGTGGGGCTGCTGGTCTCCCTGTCGGGCACATACGTCACCGTCGGCGAGGACATGCAGCGCGGCTTCCGCCTCTACCTCGACACCCACGACGGCAAACTCGGCGGCCGGATGGTCGACCTGGTCGTGGCCGACGAGGGCGACGGCCCCGCCACCGCCGTCCCCGCCGCACAGAAGCTCCTCGAACGCGACCAGGTGGTCGCCCTGACCGGGCTGGTCGGCGGCGCGACGGTCGACAAGGTGCAGACCCTCACCACGCAGCGGAAGATCCCCCTGCTCGGTGCGAACGCGCGACCGGCGTTCGCGCCCGTCGGCGGCAAGCCCCGCGACCTGGCCTACACCTGGCACACCTCCTACAACTCCGACGAGCCGGGCATCGCCATCGCCGAGTACGTCAGGGCGCAGGTCGGCGACGGTCAGGTGTACGCGATCGGCCCGGACTACCAGGGCGGCTACGACGAACTGCGGGGCTTCACTGACACCTTCACCCGCCTCGGGGGGAAACTCGCCAACCCCGACGGGAAGACGCTGTTCACGCCGTTCCCGGCGACGGAGAACTTCCTGCCGTACCTGAACAAGGCCGCCGAGACCAAACCGAAGGCCGTCTACACCTTCTACGCCGGGGCCGCGGCGGTGGCGTTCGTCAAGCAGTACGCCCAGTCCGACCTTGCCGACGTCCCGCTCTACGCCGCCGGCTTCCTGACCGAAGGGTCCGTGCTCACCGCGCAGGGACCGGCGGCCACCGGCATCCGCAACGTCCTCAACTACAGCCCCACCCTCGCCAACCAGGCTAACCAGGACTTCGTCGCCGCCTGGTCCGCCGCCGGCCACCCGGGCCAGCCGACGACCTTCGCGATGGCCTCCTACGACGCCGCCGCCGTCCTCGACCGGGCGCTGGCCGCCGTCGACGGCGAGGTGAGCGGGGAGAAGCTCAACGCCGCTATCGGGCAGGTCGGGCGGGTCGTCTCCCCGCGTGGGGACTGGCAGTTCCACCCCACCGAGCACCGCCCGGTGCAGCGCTGGTACCTGCGCGAGGTCCGCAACGACGGCCCGGTGCTGTCCAACGTCCTGGTGCAGGACCTCACCACCCTGCCCGCCAGCTGATCAGACCAAGCACACGAGAAGGGGTGCGGTGCGCGTGGACGCCTACCTGATACCCGCGGTCGACGGCGTCGCCTACGGGCTGCTCCTGGCCATCGCCGCCGCGGGGTTAACCGTCGCGTTCGGCGCCGGGGGTGTGCTCAACCTCGCGCACGGCACCCTGATCGCCGCCGGAGGCTACGTCGCCGCCGCCACCAGCTCGGGGACCTGGCCAAGCCTCGCCGCCGCGGTCGCACTGGCGGCCGGTGTGGGAGCCGCCGGCGGCGGGGTGCTCGCCGCCGCAACTGCCGCACTGCAGGGTCGGGGGCACCTCGACCAGGCGCTGCTCACCTTCGGTGTCGCGCTCATCGGCGCCGACCTGCTCACCACCGCCTACGGCCCCGACACCCTGCGACCTCGCCTGCCTGAGGTGTTGGAGGCGACCGTCCGAGTCGCCGGGCACCGGTATCCGGCCGACCGGCTCGCCGTGCTCAGCGTCGCTGTCGCTGTCGTCGCGGGAGGCTACGTGGTGCTGCACCGCACCCGCGCCGGACGGCTGATCCGCGCCACGGTCGACGACCGGGCGATGGTTGCCGGCATCGGGGTGAACCCCCGCCTGGTGGACGCGGCAGTCCTGGTCGCCGCCGGGGCTCTCGCCGGCCTGGCCGGGGCGTTGACCACGCCGATCCTCGGCGTCGGCCCGCACACCGCCGACACCGCGCTGCTCCTGTCGCTGATCATCGTGGTCTGCGGTGGCCTCGGCTCCGTGCCCGGCGCGCTCGCCGCCGCCCTCGCAGTGGGCGTCGTGCAGACCGTCGGCGTGACGTCGTTCCCGGCGCTCGCCCCGTACCTGCTGATCGGCGCCATGGCCGTGGTGCTGCTGGCCCGCCGGACCAGCCTCCCCACCGGGGCGTCGGCGTGAGCGGTCCACGACACGACATGGCGGCGACGGTGGTGCGCGCGCTGGCACGACGCGCGCACCCGTGGTCGGCGCTTGGCCTGGCAGCGGCGGTGGTGGGCGCGGTGGCGGTGTCACCGGATCCGTACCTGCACGCCACCGCCGCGCGGATGCTGCCGCTGGCGGTGCTGGCGGTCAGCGTCGCGGTGGTCACCGGCCACGCGGGACTGCCCACCCTCGGCCAGGTCGCCCCGTACGCGGCTGGCGCCTATACCACCGCCCGGCTCGCCCTCGCCGGCACCGACCTCGCGCCGCTGCACCTGCTGGCGGCGGCCGGGGCGGGAGCCGTGACCGCCGGGGCGGTCGGCGCGGTGCTGGTCCGCTACCGCGCCACGGTGTTCCTCATGCTCAGCCTCGCCGTCGCGGAACTGACCGCGATCACCGCCGCCCAGTGGCGCACTGTCAGCGGCGGCACCGACGGGCTCGCTGGGATCCCCGCCCCCCGCCTGCTGCCCGGCCTGCCGCCGCTGCTGGCCGACCGCACGGTGCTGCTCTACGCCATGCTCGTGGCGATCGCCGCGACCGCCGCCGCCATCGCACTGCTCGGCGGCGACCAGCGGACGCTGCTGGCGGCCGTGCGCGGCAACGAGGCCCGCGCGAGCGCCAGCGGCCACCAGGTCACCGCCTACCTGTGGACGGCGCACACCGGCGCGGGCGCGCTCGCCGGGATCGGCGGGGCCCTGCTCATCCACACCCACCGGTGGATCACTCCGGCCGATGTTGGCTTCACCACCGCCGCCCTCGCGCTGCTCGCCGTGGTCATCGGCGGCGCCACGTCGCTGCCCGGCGCCGCCGCCGCCACGATCGCGGTCCTCACCGTGCGCGACGTCGTGGGTGCATGGCTGCCCGGCCACGCGCCCCTACTCCTCGGCACCCTGTTCGTCACCGCGGTGTACCTGCTGCCCGGCGGCCTGACCGCTCTTCCCGCGCGACTGGCCAGCCTGCCCCTTCCTCGTCACGGTCGGCGCCGTCCCGCTCTTCACATGCCCGACGGCCCGGCCCAGCCCGTCACCAGGAGCACCCCGTGAGGACAGTCCACCGCATCGACCCCGACGGCGTGCCGTCACAGCGCCAGCCGGGTGACATCGACCGCGCCCACGGCAACGGCCTCGTCGCGACCGGCCTGCGCCACGCCTACGGACAGCTGACCGTCCTCGACCTGGACACGTTCACCGTCGCCCCCGGCGACCGCCACGCCGTCATCGGCCCCAACGGCGCCGGCAAGTCCACCCTGCTGAACATCCTGGCCGGCACCACCCGCACGCAGGCCGGCACCATCACCTACAACGGACAAGTCGTCACCCGGCGTGGCCCGGCCTGGCGGGCCCGCGCCGGCATCGGCCGTACCTTCCAACACCCCCGCGTCTACCCGAACCTGACCCTGCTGGACTGCGTGCGCATGGGCGGCTGGCACCACCGCCACCAACCCGAACACACGCCTCTGGAAGCCCTCGACCTCGTCGGCCTGCTCGGGTACGCCGACTACCCGGCCGCCGCGCTGTCGCACGGGCACCGCCGCATGCTCGACCTCGCCGTCGCCCTAGCCGGGCAACCCCGCGTGCTGCTACTCGACGAGCCCGCCGCCGGCCTCACCGACACCGACACCACCCGCCTGCTCGACATCCTCGGGCGTCTACCCGGCTGGATGGCGGTCGTGCTCGTCGAGCACCACATGGACGTCGTCGCTGCCCTCGCCGACTGGACCACCGTCCTGCACCACGGCCGCCGCCACACCGACGGCCCCACCGACACCGTGCGCGCCGACCCTGCCGTCACCGCCCTCTACCTCGGCACCGGGGGTGACGATGCTGCGCATCGGTGACCTCGCCGCCGGCTACCGCCCCGCCACCCCCGTCCTGCAACACATCACCGTCGATCTGGCGGCCGTCGCCGTGCACACCGTGGCCGGGCCCAACGGCGCCGGGAAGACCACCCTGCTGCACACCCTCGCCGGGCACCTGCGACCCACCACCGGGTGGGTCCTGCTCGACGGCCGCGACGTGACCGGCTGGACGCCCGTCCGCGCCGCCCGCGCCGGGGTCGCCCTCGCCCCGCAGGGACGACGGCTGTGGCCGTCGCTGACCGTTGCCGAGCACCTCACAGTCGCCCGCCCGACCGCTCGCCGCCCGGACAGCCGGGCCTGGGCGGTGGACGAACTGCTAGAGATGTTCCCGGCCCTGGCGGCCCGGCTGCGTCACCGTGGCCACGAGCTCTCCGGCGGGGAGCAGCAGATGCTCACCATCGCCCGCGCCCTGCGCACCGCGCCCCGCCTGCTGCTGTGCGACGAACCCACCGAAGGACTCGCCCCCACCGTGGCCGCACACGTCACTCACGCGCTGCGGGACCTGCCCCGCCACGGCGTCACCGTCCTCGCCGCCGTGCCGCACGCCCGCGCCGCCGCCACCCTCAGCGACACCGTCCACGTCCTCGCCGGGGGGCGCCTCACCGGACCCGTCACCACCAGCGACGGACAGGCCGAGCAGGCGCTGCGCGACCACCTCGCCCTGGTCTCACCCGCCCTGCACAACGGTGGGCAGGCACACCGGTGACCCCCGCCAGCTCCGCAATGGCGGCCCTGGCGCTGCTCGCCGCCACCGCCATACCCGCCGCGACGACGCCAGCACCGATCCCCGCCCAGCCCAGAGCAGCGCACTGTCCCACCTCAGCGGACCCGCAGCCGAAGCTTGCAGCGACGCATCGAAGCACCAGCCACCAGGGCACCCGGGTGGCGTACCCGCAGCCGGTGCGCGCCCCGCTGCGGGCGCTGGCGGCACGTCTGCGGGCCAGCGCGTGCGACACCGCTGCGGGCCGGTATGACCTCGTGTACTACCGGCAGTGGAACAACCCCGCCCGCTCCGGGGCGGCGGTGCGGGAGGTGGTCCGCTGGCGCGGCGATGACCGCTCGGGCGGCCAACTCGCCACCCAGCACCCCACCGGCGTCGTTCCGGTCACCCACGACTGGTGGCAACCCGGCGACCTGTACCACGTTGGGCTGATCGACCCCTTCACCCACACCGACGTGCTGCGGGAGGACCTCGGCATCAGCGAGTCCTCACCAGTCGACCTCACCGAGGTGTTGGCGAGCCTGGCGTACCTGTCGACCTGGTACAGCCCGCGCCGTGATGGCCGCGCCGCTGCCCTCAATGTGCTGGCTGACCTGAGCCCGCTCACCTACTACCCGCGCGTGGCCGACCGTTCCGGCCGTCCCGGCATCGGCGTCGCCGCCACCAGCGGGGGCCGACGCGTCCTGCTCGTATTGCACCCAGACACCGGGGAAGTCCTCGCCTACGAGTCCGCGCGCCTGGGTCCCTTCGGCTGGCGCGTGCAGACCTACCTCCTTTACCTCGTTCACAGCCACGCCACCCGCCGCTGGTGGGAACCCACCGCCCGTCTCCGGCCTGCCACGCCGTCTCCACCGCTGTACCCGCGGCCGCAACAGCACTGGCTGCTGGCCACGCTCCCGCCCTGCCACACCACGACCCAAGGAGTCACTCCATGACGGCCACCGCACCCACGCAGCGCTACCAGTTCCGCAACAGCCCCTACCAGCTCCACCCCCTGCAGGAGATGCTCGACCCGGTCACCCTCGACGACCTGACCCGCCTGGGAGTCAACCCCGGGCACACCGCCCTCGACGTTGGCGCCGGCGCCGGCTCCATCGCCCAGCACCTGTGCGAACTGGTCGGCCGCTCCGGGAAGGTCGTCGCCGTCGACATCGACACCAGCATGCTCAACCCCACCGGGGTGCTCGACGTCTACCAGCGCGACCTGCGCACCCAGCCGCTGCCGGTCGAACCCGGCACCATCGACATCGCCACCGCCCGCTGCGTCCTGGAACACCTACCGAACCGGCACCTGCTGCTGCACCAAATGATCAACGCGCTGCGCCCCGGCGGGCACCTCGTCCTCGGAGAGATCGTCTACGCGCCCGTGTCCGCGCACGCCCCCGCCGACAGCGACAACGAACTCATCACCCGCGTCGTGCACACCATCCTCGACGTCCTCGCCGGCCGCGGGGTCGACCTGCACTGGGGAGACAAGGTTCCCTCCTTCCTGCTCGCCAACGGCTTCGAGCAGGTCCACACCCGCTGGGTCGCCGAGACCTGGGCCGGAGGCAGCGCCGGCTGCCGCCTGTACGCCGACAACGCCACCCAGCTACGCGACCGGCTCCTCGCCGAGGACCTGTCCCACGAGGAGCTGGACCGGTTCGCCGAGCTGATGGCCGACCCGGCGGTGCTGGTGCGCGGCTACCAGTTCGCCTCCACTACCGGCCGCAAGCCCCGCTGAACCTGACAGGTGGGCGGCCGAGGTCGACGGGGCCGAGGCCCGGCAGGATGATCGCTAGTCGTCATTCGGCAGGTACCAGCCGTGTTCGCGGCGCCTTGTCGTTGCGTCCGGGTTGTCGCGCTTGTAGGCCTCGTTGGCGCGGCGCGTCATCTCTTTGTCGTAGCGGTGCAGCTCGTTGTAGAGGTTCGACGCCTCGCCGACATTGTTGCTGGACACGTAGCGCTGTCGTAGCGCTTCGCGCTCGCCTTCGAGTTCCTCGTCGGACAGCGGGCGGAGGCTACCCATGCCGCGTGCGACGGAGTCGAAGATGCCCATGCGCAGATGCTGTCACGCCGGGGGATGGCGGGCAAGGAAACGGCATAGGCCCCTCAACCGGGCGATTTCGCGGTGCGTCGGTGTACTGCACGGTGCGTCTCGCACGCTATGCGGCCGTGTCGCTGCGCGGGATGAGGTCGGCGACGGCATCCGCACCACTGCGTTCGAGTTCGAGGATGACGGTGGTGTAGGTGTCGGAGGTCAGGCCGATGGTGGAGTGGCCGAGGGTTTCCTGGACCTCTTTCATGTCGGCGCCGCCGTGGCGCAGGTAGGTGGCGGCGCAGTGCCGGAGGTCGTGTAGCCGCACGGGTGGTAGGCCTGCGGTGGCGACGAGGTGGTCGAAGCGGTCGCTGATTGTCTGGGGGTGCCAGGCCTTGCCGTCGGGGCGGACGAAGAATCGGCCGCTGTCGGGCCATCCGGTGTCGTTGACCTGTTGCCAGCGGCGGCGCATGTCGAGGTAGGAGCGCAGGGCGGCGATCGTTTTCGGGCCGAGAGGAATGACCCGGTCACCGGCGTCGCTTTTCACCGGCCGGACGATGGGGGTGTAGCCGACGGTGGTGATCTGCTCTACGACGGTGAGGTAACCGGCGTCGAGGTCGACGTCGTGGTCGCGGAGACCGCAGGCCTCGCCGCGGCGTAGGCCTCGGTACAGGATGAGCAGGAACATCGCGTAGAGGACGATGTCGTGGCGTTGCGCGTGGTCGAGGAACTGTCCGGCCTGCTGCGGCATCCACACCATGACTGGGCTGGGACGCCTGCCGGTGGACTGCCAGTGCTCGACCGCCTTGGCGGTCCAGACCCGCGCCTTGGGTCGTTTCGCGGAGGGCAACTCGACGCCGAGGGCGGGGTTAGTGGGGATCAGCTTCGCTCGGACGACGGCGTCGTTGAGTGCCTTGCGCACCGTGGCGTACAGCCGGTGTGTGCTCGATGCGCCCATCGGCCGGACGCCCTTCACATTCGCCCGCATCTCGGGGTCGCTGCTCGCGCGGGCGGCGCGGATCTCGTCCTGCTTGACCGCGATGGCGGTGAACATGCCCTCAATGTGGGCCGTCCGTAGGCTCTGGATCGGGATTGCACCGAGGTGGGGGATCAGGTAGAGGCGAATATGGTCGGAGTAGCCGCGCACCGTCTTCTCCGCCAGTCCCCGCCGTCCGTCCAGCCACGCGTTTAGGTACTCGCCGGTGGTGGTCGGCACGGAGGCGGGCACGCCGGCGCGGACACGGGCGGCAACCGCGTCGCGGTCAGGCAGCGGGGTGCCGGGCTGGCAGGAGTGCAGCAGGTCCCCGATCTGCGCCGCGACGTGGGTGTCGCCGTCGGCGACATCGAGCAGCGCGCGGGCGTGCCGCAACTCGGCGGCGGCGGTGTCGCGGCTGTCGAAGCCAGAACGGCGTAACTGCCGGCGGGGCCGCCCGGGTCGGACAGGCAGTTCGATTTGGTAGCCCCACACCCCGTGGGTGGGGTGCCAGCCGCCGCCCGGCCGACGCAGTCTCGGGCACCGGCTGCCCAGCCTCTTGCCGGTGTCGGGGTCGGTGCAGGTGCAGCGTTTGGTGAGGGCCCCTTCGGGACCACGGGCACGGGTCACGGTTCCTTCTTCCTATCGACGCCAGTGTGCGGCGGGTCGATGCTGCTGATTTCGTCGTGGTGATCGACGCTTCGCGTCCCGCCCGGGGTCAAGTCGCCGGGTGTCGGCTGCAAGCCCAGAGCGGCGAGGATCCCGGCGACTGGCACCTTGTAGCGGGCGCCGACCCTCAGGACCGGCACCGGAAAGTCGCCCGTGCGTGCGAGGTCATAGGACAGGGCGCGTCCCAGGCCGAAGACACGTCCGGCGGTGGGCAGGTCGGTGATCGCGCCGAGCGCGCGGATGCGCTCTTCGGTCCATACCCCGCCACCGCTGGCGGGGGTTCTGGGATTGATGTCGTGGGTGGTCACGGTGATTGCTCCCGAGTCTCGAAAGGGGAATGGAGAGTGAGGCCAGGTCCGACAGGTGCGAGCCTCGTTCGTAGCGGACCATCACCCGTACTGCCTGAAGGCAGTACGGGTGATGGCGTCCTTGCTCAACGTTGGTAGGTTGCGCTCGTGAGTCACGTTCGGGCGGCGCTCTACCTCGACTTCGACAACGTGTTCAGCGGTCTCTACAAGTTGGACCCGGACGTGGCGGTTCACTTCGCCGAGGATCCTGGAGGATGGCTGCGCCAGCTGGCGACGACAGCCACGACGGATGGCGCGCGGCGCTGGCTGGTCCTGCGCTGCTACCTCAACCCCGCAGGCTGGGTGTACCGCCCAGACCCGGGTGGGGAGCAAACGCGGTTGTACTTCTCGAAGTTCCGGCCCTCGTTCGTCCGAGCCGGCTTCGACGTGATCGACTGCCCTCGCTACAGCAGCACAAAGAATGCGGCCGACATCAGGATCGTCGTCGACGCTGTGGACGCGCTGTCCGCCGACACCCGGTACGAAGAGTTCGTCATCGCCTCCGGCGACTCCGACATGACCCCTCTGCTGCAACGCCTACGCCGCTCCGACCGGCGAACCATGATCGTGTCACCGGGAGACGCGGCCGAGGCCTTCACCGCAATCGCCGACCAGGTTCTCGACAGCCAGCAACTGCTGGCACTGGTGCAGGGCGAGTCGGTCGACCTCGACGACGAAGCCGACAGCGAGGTGGACACCGGGTTCGACGATCCTGTCGTCGCTGTCGAGGGTGACGCCCCTGCCTCTGGTCAGAGCGAGGCGTATGAGGCCTTCCGGTCGATCGTGACCCAGGAGTACACCGCGGCGACCGAGCCGTTGAACATGGCTTCGCTGGCTTCCCGGCTGCGGACGCAGCTCGGTCCGTCGGTCAGCGACAGCAACTGGTTCGGCTTCGGCAGCTTCGCCCGAGCCGTGGCGAGCCTGACGTTGCCGAACCTACGGATGTCGCAGCACCTGCTCTGGGACACCAGCCGCCACCCGGCTCCGAAGGCCGGCACCGCGACGCCGCCACGCGTCGCCCTGCCGGATCCCGTCGAGCGCTTGGGCGACCAGCTCGATCTGCCGCGAATACCGCAACCCTGGTGGCCGGCGATCTACCGGACACTCGCCGAGTACGCCCAGTCCCAGCGGTTCAACTGGACCCAGTGCACCAGCTGGGCCCGTGACCATCTCCGCGAGCAGGGGTTGCCGGTCAGCCGCAATGCCGTCGGGTTCGTCGTGCGGGGTACGTCGTTCGGCGGTTGCCCGTTGCACCGCCAACCCCCGCCGACAGCCGACGAGATCGCAGCAGCGTTCGTCGGCAACGTTCTCAGCCGCGCCGACGCTGCCGAAATCACGTTCTCCAACGAGGAGATCGCGACGGTCCACACCTGGCTGGGGGCACCATCTGACAACAGCCCCGAGCAGGTAGGCAAGACGGAGAACCCTTCGTAGTTTGTTCCACCTGCGGCGACCGCTGGTCATGCGGACACCTCCCACCGAATCGGGCATAGCAGGAGCCGCAACGCTGCGGCAGCCTGTTGGGGGACGACGCCGTTGCCGAGGACCCGCAGCGCGCGCGTGCGCGGCAGCCCCAGGTCGGGGTCGGTGACATGGCCTGGGTCGAGGCCCATGAGCCACTCCACGAACCGGGGCGCGAGGACGGGCTTGCCATGCCGGCCGGTCTGCGTGGGTGCCGGTGCGGGCCGGCCGAGCAACAGCTCCCAGCGGGCAACTGCGTCGGCGTAGCCGCCCCACCGCTGCTCGTCGGGCTGCCCGAGCCCAGCAACGGTAGTGCGTAGGTCCGCGCCACCGTCGCCATGCCGCCCGGGACCGCACCCGTCGGACACGCGCGGGGTGGGCAGGAGCCGGGTCGGGACCCGCACCGCCGCGGAAGGGAGAGTCAGGTCGCCGTGTGAGCCGCGCTGCCCAGGGCAACCTTTCTCGCCGTCGGTGGCCCGCGGGGTGGGCAGCAGCACCTGGGACAGCGGGGGCCGGAACCCGGCCCCCGCGCGTCGTCCGGGCGTCCCGGTGTCACTCGCCCTAGGGGTGGGCAGCAGACGCGCGCCGTCGGCCCGCGTATGCCCGTGCTCAACGTCGCGTGCGCTGCGCCCCGCGGTGGAGGTGGATAGGAGGCCGTGGGTCGAGCCTGACGGTTCGATGAGGTCGGGCAGCCCGTACGGAAGGCCGGGTCCTTTGCCGTCACGGGCGCACGGCGTTGGCAGCGTCCGCACCTCCTCCCACTCGTCCGGTGGGTGCGGCCAGCAGGAACAGCCGGTCGCGGCGGTGGGCGGCGCCGATGTCGGACGCGCGTAGGCACGTCCAGTTCGTGTCGTACCCGATCGCGGCCAGGTCGGCGGCGACGACGTCGAATCCCCGCCGTAGGAGGGCGGCGACGTTCTCCACGAACACGAGCGGCGGTCGAAGGACGCGAACGGCGTCGGCGACGGCACTCCACAGGCTGGAGTGCTGTCCGGTGATGCCGGCGCGTTTGCCGGCGTTGGAGATGTCCTGACAGGGGAACCCGGCGGTGAGGACGTCGATGGGCTCGACGCGGGTCCAGTCGACGGTGCGGATGTCGCCGAGGTTGGGTGCGCCGGGCCAGTGGTGGGCGCAGACGGTGGCGGCGTGCCGGTCGGTTTCGGCGTACCAGGTGAGCTGGCCGCCGAGCACCAGCTCGACGGCCATGTCGAGGCCGCCGTAGCCGGTGCACAGCGATCCGATGCGCGGTGCGGGTCGGTGGTCAATCACGCACCTCCGCCGCGTCGAGCGTCGGAGTCTCACCGCGTGCGGCCAACAGCAGAAGGCAGCAGCTGTGCAGTCCCGCCGCGCGACTCGGGTGGCGGTGGGCAGGCGCACTCACGCGACCACCCCTCCCCCGAGGGTGTCCTTTGGGCTTCCCGCATCCGAGTCGGTCTGGCTCTTGATGAACACGAGGACGTCCTCGTGGGCGATCAGATGCATGGGGGTGCCGGCGGCCCGTGCCTTTCGGACTGCCTGGAGTTGGAAGAACGACGGCCGCGCGACGAGCCCGCCGTCGCGGACGGCGGCGAGTAGCGCCACGCACCGGTCGACGGGGGTGAGGCCGGCCCGGATGCCGGCGCCGATGACGGCCGACGGGAGGTCGACCAGTTCGCCGTGCTTGCGCCACGGTCGGGCGGTCACGACGACGACGCCACCGGGGCGTAGGAGGGTGTGGCAGCCGGCGAGGATCTGGGCGAACCCGTCGGCGAGTCCGGTGAGGTCGCGGTAGGCGAGGTTCCCGCGGTCGGTGCCGTCGTTGTAGGCGTTGTCGAACTTCGCCACGCCGTCGGCGCCGGGCCGGACCAGGCCGTGCACGGTCGGCCCGTACGGCGGGGAGGTCACCATGAGGGCGACCTGCCCGGTCAGGGCCGCCGGCACCAACGACAGGATGCTGGTGGCGTCGCCGCGGATCACCCCGGCCCGTCCGGTCGCACCCTGGGTGTGGGCGTGCTTGATGTTGGCGTCGGCGATGTCGGACCAGCGTGACTCGTACTCCACCCCGATCGCGTCGCGGCCGGCGTGGATCGCCTCTACCAGGGTGGTGCCGATCCCGCACATCGGGTCGAGCACCAGGTCCCCGGGTGTGGTGTAGGCGGCGACGGCGTGTGCGGCGATCGCCGGGAGCATCCGCGCCGGGTGCTGCACGGACTCACGGACGTACCGGCCTCGGCGCTGGACCGGTCCGGTGGCCTGGGCGGTCGCCCACACCGACAGCCGCTCCGCCGGAACGGCCAAGTGCCGTCCTCCGCTGACAGCGTCCGCGGCACGGGTCGCGGTGGTCGGCTCGTCGGGCTCGGCCATTGCGGCATCTCTGCGGTGCTTAGGCACGGCGACCACCGCCCTCACGCCCGCCCCGTCGAGGCGGGGCGTGGCGCTGGCTCTGGGCCTGGCTGAACACCATCAGGTCCGCGTGGACTCGTAGGTGCGCCACCTGCCACCGCTGGTTGATGGCGGTGGTGAGGGTGAGCAGTTCCTCGTCGGTGACGTGGTAGACGAACGCGTCCCCGTCGGTGTCGGCGGTGACGGCGACGAGGTGCTGCAGGTAGCCCAGTCCGACGCCGGCGGCGGCCTGGACCACGCCGGAGAAGTCCTCCGGGCCGGCGGTGGTGCCGGCCGGGACGGTGACGACGAGGATCAGGCAGCCGCCCGGTTGCAGCAACGCGGCGCAGCCGGTCAGCAGCCACGCCAGCCGCACCCGGTTGGCAGCGGCGCTGCCGTGCAGGGGCCAGCAGGCGACCACGAGACTGGTCGCTGCCTGCAGGGAGCCGCCGGGTGGCAGGTCGGCCACCGTGTCGGCCGGTGCGTGCAGTTCCGGGTCGGTGAGATCGTCACCGAACCAGGCGCCCATCTCGGGCAGGTCGTCCTCCTCGTCCAGTTCCGCGCCGCCGGTGATGCCGGCGGGCGGGACCGCAGTGGCCGGGCCGATGATCAGGCTGGACGCGTCGGTGAACCACGCCGGGTGGTGACGGCGCGCCCCGGCCGTGCAGGCCTGGATGAGAGCGTGGTCGGTGGTGAGGTCGACGACCGCCTCGCCGGGGCGGCTGTAGGCGCTGATGAGGCGGCCGGCCAGTCGGGTGCCGATGCTGCGTCCGGCGTCGCCCGGGGTGCGGGCGGTGCGCCAGACGGTGAGCGGTACCGGCGGGTCGCCGGCGACCAGGTCGGTCGGTGTCGGGTCGACCTCGGCGTCAGGGCCGGTGTCGACGGTGGGATCGGGATGCGGGTCGTGGTGCTGCGGCGTGTGCTCGCTCATGTGGTGTCGGCTCCGCGCCGCGCCGTGGTGCGCTGACACCCTCAAACCGGTGTTTGTGAGCTGTGGCGAACACCTGCCGATCTCACGGTGATCTCACGGATGTCTGACAGCGGTTCCTGCCCGCTTGGCTGTCCTGGCCGCCCGGGACGCTTTCGCGGACGCCGGCTCCACCGGGCGGGATCAGCGTCAGGAGATTGTCGGAGCCCACGATCAACCCAGCTCTGTCAGACACCCAGGGTTACGACCGCCTCGACCATGACAGCGACGTACGCCGATGACACGGGGGTGCTGGCCGGCATTGTCAGGCCGCTGTCCGGCTTACCGGACGGCAGCGGCGTCACCGAGGACACCGGCGCCGGGTCTGTCATTCGGACGGCGGCTCGTCAGAGCGTCGAGGCCCGCCGGACGGACGCTGTCAGCCGGCACGCCGACGCGGCGGCGCCCGGTGGACGCCGACAGTGGGCGGGGTGTCCAGCCGGGCGCGGTCTTACACCGTTGCGCCGTGAGGGGCTGTCAGGAGCTGTGAGACCGGCCGGGACGCGTCGTCAGGCCCGCGCGGCGGTGCCGCGTCCTCACCGGCCGGCCGCCGCTGCGGATCGTGTCCGCCGTCAGTGGTGGTGTCAGTGCGCAGGTCAACGTGGCTTTGTCAGAACGATGACGCACGTCGACGTCGATCGTCAGTGAGCGGTGGCCGCGGGGCGGCTGACGCCGTCGACCCGATCTCCATGCCTACGCAGCCTGCGCTGTCAGGGGTCCGTGAGACCGGGGTGGCGCAATGGCGGTCAGGCGCGCCGGCTGCACAGCTCCGGCCCGTCATCGACATTCGCCTCTGACATGGGAGCTCGTGACATGACCGCCTCCGCCACCGACTGGCCCGACTCGCCTCTGGACGCCGTGGACACCGCGTTCGCCGACCTGACATGCGACCCCGACCCGTTGTCACTGGACCTCGATCCGCTGGCCGGCCAGCTCGGCGATGACACCGGCCTGCCCGGCGGTGTCATCGCGCTGCCGGCGTTGCGGCAGTGGCTGCTGGAACATCCCCGCGCCTACACGGCGCGTGACGTTGTGTGGCGGGAGCTGGTCCGCCGCGCCCGCCTCGACGGGCCCGCCTGGGTCATCGCCGCGGTCGCCCTGGCGATGCCCGCGCTGCGCCGCTACGCCGGCCGGCTGCACACCGGCTGGGCCGGCGATGCCCACGACCTGGACGCCGAGATCCTCACCGGCTTCCTGACCGCCCTGCGTGACCGGGTCGACCTGGCCAAGCCGGCGCCGTACGCGGCGCTGTGCATGGCGGCCTGGCGAGCCGGCCACGAACTGCGGCAACGTGATGGCGCCGAGGCCATGCCAGTGGACAACCTCGAACACGTCACCGGCCCCCGCACCCCGAAGCGGCCCTACGGGCATCCAGACCTCCTCGTACGCCGGGCCGTCGAGTTGGGCATCGTCGACGCCTGCGACGAGCAGCCCTACATCGACGTGCGGCTGGGCCACCGGGCCATCGAACCCATCGCGGCCCGCCTCGGCGTGGAGGTCGACACACTGCGGCGACGTGTCGAGCGCATCGACATCCGCATCGCCGACGCGCTGGCCGCCGGGATGCTCACCGAGGTGACCTCACCGAGGGTGCGGGAAGACCTCGCCGCGGCGGCCGAGCGACGGCAGCACATCCGGGCCGCCCGCGGCCGCACCGCACGACCAGCGGCGGCGCAGGTGACGCTGGCAGCCGCCTGACCGCCGACCATCCCGCCGGCTGTCCCGACGCGGGCCCGACCATCTGGTCGGGCCCGCGACGGCGTGCGACGAACCCGCCACTTCTCACCGCTGCGACCGGCCCAACGCCGGTACGGGGAGACCCGCCGTGGCCGCTGCCAAGCGGGCCTAACGGATCTCCCACGGATCTGACAGCGGCGCCGACGGGGTGTTGATCCGGCAGCTGTGAGATTCCGCGCC
The DNA here is from genome assembly GCF_029626045.1 of Micromonospora sp. WMMD710. Lineage (NCBI taxonomy): Bacteria > Bacillati > Actinomycetota > Actinomycetes > Micromonosporales > Micromonosporaceae > Micromonospora > Micromonospora sp. WMMD710. The sequence continues at coordinate 5,640,395 of NZ_JARUBD010000001.1, forward strand.
GACGCCGACGGCGAGGTCCGCCACCAGCGGCATGATCGTCGGACAGGCCGCTGACCAGGGCTGTCAGAGGCCTGTGAGGTCGTGTCGGAGCGCCGTGGGATCGGCAGGTGTTCGCCACAGCTCACAAACGCCGGTTTGAGGGTGCGGAACTACTCCGACGCCACCACGGCGTCACGCAAGGGGTTGATTCCGCCCGCCGCCGGGCCGGGAGGCCGGGTCGGCACGGGACCGGGTGCCTCGGGTGCCGCGCCACGTTGATGCGCTGACACCTCATCGATCATCGCCAACCCGAACGGGAGGACGAGCTCCTCCCGAGGTTCACCCCGGTTCCCGGCCGACGTGTGTCTCCCGAGCCCGGCGGCGGCTATCCGCCCACCGTTTCGACGAATCGCCCCGGCGCGAGCCGGGGCGGGAGGTGCAGCCATCATGTTCCGCCCGCTGTTGGCACGTTCCCGTGCCCTGACCACCGCCCTCTCCCACGCACCGATGACGACCCGCGCGCTTCGCCTCGTCGCCCGGGTCGCCGCGCCCGCAGCGGCGGCGGCTGTGGTGACGCTGGCCGTGCCGGCCGTCGCTTACGCCGACCCCGGCGGCCCGGTCGTCCTGGCCGCCAACGACCTGCCCACCGTCATCGCCAACCTGCAGACCTGGGTGATGGGCATCCTGGCCGCCGTCGCCACCCTGTTCCTGGTCCTGGCCGGGGTGTACTGGGCCACCGCCGGCGGCGACCCGGCCCAGGTCGACAAGGCCAAGGGCGCACTAAAGAACGCCCTGATCGGCTACGGCCTGGCCGTACTCGCGCCCATCCTGCTGGAGGTCGTCCAGGGAATCGTCGGAGGCTGACGATGGCCTGGGCGCTCAACCAGATCCTCGACTGGTTCGCCGGCCTGCTGCTGGACTGCCTGAACGGGCTCATCACCGCGATCACCCACGCGCTGCTGATCACCCCGGACGTCACCGCCCTGCCGCAGGTGCAGGCCCTCACTGGACGGTCGATCTGGGTCGTCGACACCGTGTTCGTCCTGGCGTTCGTCGCCGCTGGCGTCCTCACCATGGTCGCTGGCGGCGACGAACGCGCCCGCTACACCGCCAAGGATCTCCTGCCGCGGTGCGTCGTCGGGTTCGTCACCGCCCACTTCTCCCAACTGATCGCCGGCAAGCTCATCGAGTTCGCCAACGCGTTCACCACCGCACTGACCGCGCAGGACTTCAACGGCGACGGGGCCCTCGACGCCGTCAAGACCCACCTGGTAGCCGCGCGTGACCAGACCGCCGGTCTGCTGTTCGTCGTCTGCCTGGCGATCATCGTCTTCCTGCTCGCCACCACGGCCTGCAGTGTGATCGTCCGCTTCGCGGTCGCGTTGGTGCTCACCGCGGTCGCACCGATCGCGCTGGCGTGTCACGCCCTGCCGCAGACCGACGGTGTGGCCCGCATGTGGTGGCGGTCGTACGTCGCCATGCTGGCCATCCCGGTGGTGCAGGCATTCGTGCTGTTCGCCGGCCAGTGGATGCTGCTGGACACCAGCACCATGCTGCCGCTGCTCGGCCTGCCGGTCGAACCGGGTGGCGTGCTCAACCTGTTCGTCGTGATGGTCCTGCTGTGGACCACGGTCAAGGTGCCGGGGCTAATGCGCCGCTACGCCACCAGCGGCACAGGCGGGCGTGGCGGCAACGCGTTCGGCGCGGTCGTGCGGGTCGTCGTGGTGCAGCAACTCACCCGCGGGCTGCGCATCCCCGGCCTTGGGGCGGTGCGACGATGAGCCGCGCCCGCCGGGACGAACAGGCCGTCACCGCCCGCATGCCCGCCGACGTGGACGCGCCGGACAAGGTGCTTTACGGGCTGACGTTCCGGCAACTGGCGATCTTGGCGGTGGCCGCCGTCGTCTTCTACGGCGGCTGGAAGGCCCTGCACACCGTGGTGCCCGCACCCGTTCTGCTCGGCGCGGCCGTCGTGCTCGGCGGCTTGGTGTTCGGCCTTGCTGTCGGCCGCCGCGACGGACTGCCCATGGACGTGTGGTTGGCCTCCGCGGTGCGCCACTCTCGGGCGCCTCGCGCGTTGTCCACCACTGACACCACCGCCAAGACACCCGACTGGGTGCAGGCCCCGGCGTCGAAGGTGATGCTGCCGGCGCCGCTGAAGTTGCCCGCCGACGCCATCGACGACCACGGCGAGATCAGCCTCGGAGCGGTGAAGGCGGCGATGGTCGCGGCGACCAGCGTCAACCTGGCGCTACGTACCGCCGACGAGCAGGCCGCCTTGGTCGACACGTTCGGCCGCTGGCTCAACAGCCTGTCCACGCCGACGCAGATCGTGGTGTCGGCGCAGCCGGTCGACCTGCACTCCGCCGCCCGCACCCTCGCCCAGGCGGCAGACGCGATGCCGCACCCGGCTCTCGCGGACGCGGCGGCCGACCACGCCCGTTTCCTCGACGACCTCGCCGAGCGGCGGGATCCGCTGCGCCGGCAGGTCCTCATCGTCACCCGCACCACCAGCGGTGAGCGTGGCGAACACGCCGCCCGGCGCCGCGCCGACCAGACGGTCCGGTCGCTGTCCGGGCTGGGCGTCACGACTCGCGCCTTGGACGGCCACGCCACAACCACGGCCTTGGCCGCCGCGGCCGACCCTTACCGGCCGCCTCGCCCCGGCGGACTGGCCGCCCCGCACACCATCATCACCGCGCCTCCGGCGAGGAGGCCGCGCACGAGGAGGACATCGTGATCTCCGCCAGGCGCCGACGCGCCCCGCACGACGACAATCCGGGTGCCAGCCTGCCGTCGGCAGGACTGGCGGCGACGGTGGCGCCAGCCTCGGTGGAGGTGACGCCGCGGTTCCTGCGGGTCGGCGACGGCTACGCCGCCACCCTGGTGGTGACCGGCTACCCGGCCGAGGTCGGGCCGGCGTGGCTGGAGCCGCTGCTGTCCTGGCCGGGCCGGCTGGACCTGGCCCTGCACATCGACCCGATCCCCGCGCCGGTGGCCGCATCGCGGCTGCGTAACCAGCGGGCCCGGTTCGAGTCGTCCCGGCGGGCGGACGAGCAGAGGGGCAAGCTGGCCGACCCGTACGTGGAGGCCGCCGCCGACGACGCGGCCGACCTCGCCGAACGCCTCGCCCGCGGGGCGGCGAAGCTGTTCCGCGTCGGCCTGTACCTGACCGTGCACGCCCGCACCGAGGCCGAACTCCTCGACGCGTGCGCGCAGGTGAAGGCCGCCGCTGCCTCCACCCTGATCGAGGTGCAGCCCGCGACGTGGCGGCACCTTCCCGGCTGGACCACAACCCTGCCCTTGGCCACCGACAGCCTGCAGATGCGCCGCACCATGGACACCCAGGCATTGGCCGCCGCGTTTCCTCTCGCGTCGGCGGACCTGCCCGCACCGCTGCCCGGCGACCCGGCCACCACCGGCGGGGTGCTGTACGGGGTCAACCCGGACTCCCAGGGCATCGTCTGGTGGGACCGGTGGACGCAGGAGAACCACAACAGCGTCGTCCTCGCCCGCTCCGGCGCCGGCAAGTCCTACTTCGTCAAACTCGACGTGCTCCGCAACCTGTACCAGGGAGTGCAGGTCGCCGTCGTCGACCCCGAGGACGAGTACCTCCGGTTGGCCGACGCGGTCGGCGGCACCATCGTGCGACTCGGCGCACCCGGCGTGAAGATCAACCCCCTGGATCTGCCGGCCGGGGACACCCGCCCGGACGTGCTCACCCGCCGCGGGCTGTTCCTGCACACCCTCATCTCGGTGCTGCTGGGGCAGCTGCCGCCGCCCGCCGAACGCGCCGCCCTCGACCGGGCGATCCTCGCCGTCTACCGGCAGGCGGGCATCACCGCCGACCCGGCCACCCACCACCGGCCCGCGCCACTGCTGAAGGATCTGGTCGCGACACTGCGGGCCGACGACAACCCGGCCGCCCACGAGTTGGCCGCCCGGCTGGCACCGTGGGTGGCCGGCTCGTTCTCCGACCTGTTCGACTCACCGACCACGACCCGCCCGGACGGGCATCTGGTCGTCTGGAGCCTGCGGCACCTGCCGGACGAACTGCGCACCGTCGGCACGCTGCTCGCACTCGACTCGATCTGGCGGTCAGTAGACGCACCCGGTCGGGCCCATCTGACCACCCGCCGCCTCGTCGTGGTGGACGAGGCGTGGCTGCTGATGCGCGACGGTGAAGGCGCCCGGTTCCTGTTCAAGATGTCCAAGGCCGGCCGGAAGCGCAACGCCGGCCTGTCTGTCATCACCCAGGACGTCGCCGACGTGCTCGGCACCGACCTCGGCCACGCCGTCGTGTCGAACGCGGCCACGCAGGTGCTGCTCAAGCAGGCCCCGCAGGCCATCGACCAAGTCGCCGACGCGTTCGGCCTGACCGCCGGCGAACGGCGGATGCTGCTGTCGGCCCGAGTCGGGCACGGCCTGCTCATCTCCGGCACGAACCGGACCGCGTTCGAGTCGATCTCCTCGCAGACCGAACACCTTCTCGCGACCACGAAGCCGTCCGACCTCGCCGACCTCGACCCCGACGACGCGGAGGAGGATCTGTGACACCCCTGCCTGCCCTATCGCCGACCCCGGCGTCCGGCCCTTCCGGGCCGGGCGCCGGGGTCATTCCCCCGCCGAGCGCGCCCACGCGCTGGGTTCTGCACGCCGCGCAGTGGGCGGTGGACCGGCCGTGGCTACTCGGCGTCGCCGCCGCCCTGCTCGTCGCCTACGTCGCCGGGCGCAACCTGCTCGACGGGTGGCGGCACCGCCGCCACACCGACGGCGCCCGCCTCGTCACCGTCGCCCCACCACCGGAAGTCGACCCGCACAGCGCCGCCGCGCTGTGGGCGAACCTGCACGGCACCCTCACCCCGTCCCGCCGACGCCGGCTGCTCTACGGCAGCCCGCACGTGGTGTGGCAGTACACCTGGACCGGCCGCCAGCTCCTCATCTCTATCTGGGTACCCGGCAGCGTGCCGGCCGGGGCGGTCGAGGCCGCCGTGCGGGCCGCCTGGCCCGGCGCCGCCTGCACCACCGACCCGGCGCCGCCGCCGATCCCACTCGACGTACCGGCCGCCGTCGGCGGGCACCTGCTGCCGACGGCCGCCGAGTGGCTACCGATCAACACCGACCACGACAACGACCCGCTGCGGGCGCTGATGTCCGCCGGGTCGCAGCTCAAGCCGGACGAGTACGCCTGCGTACAGGTCCTCGCCCGCCCCACTACCCCCCGCCGCGCCGCACGAGCCCGCCGCGCGGCGGGCAGGCTGCGCGACGGCAAGACCGCCGTACCGGCCATCAACCCCGCCGCGCCGCTGCTGTGGCTGATCGAGGCGTTCCTTCCCGGCCGCACCGTAACCACCCGCGGCAGCGGCCAGCCGGCCAGCCGCCGGGACCCCGGCGTGGAGCGGGACGTGCGCGCGATCCTCGACAAGACCGCCCACCCGCTGTGGACGATCGGCATCCGCTACTCGGTCGCCAAGAACACGCACCGCGCCGGCAGCGACCCCTACCCGAGGCTCCGGGGCATCGCGGACGCGGTCGCCTCGTCGTTCGCCGTGTACGCCGGCCGCAATCGCCTCGCGCACCGGGCTCGGATGGCGCAACCGGTAGCCGTGCTGGCCACACGACGGCTCGGAGCCGGGTTCCTGGCCTCCACCCCCGAACTGGCCGTCCTCGCCGCCCTGCCGCGGGATCTGGCCGTACCGGGCTTGGATCGGGCGCGGGCGAAGTCCATGCCCGCCCCGGTGGCGGTGCCGACCGGCGGCCGCGGGATGAAGGTCCTCGGTGACGCCGAAGTCGGTGGCCACGCGGTGGCCCTGTCCGTCGCCGATGCGAGGTATCACATGCATGTGGTCGGATCGACGGGCTCCGGGAAGACGACCCTGCTGGTCAACATGGCCGTCGAGGACATCACCGCCGGCCGGGGCACCGTGGTCATCGACCCACACGGCGACATGGTCCTCGACATCCTCGACCGGCTCCCCGCGAGCGTCGCGGGCCGGGTAGTGCTGTTCGACCCCGACCAGCCCAACCCGCCCACCCTCAACCCGCTGTCCGGCAACGACCCGGACCTCGTCGTCGACAACCTCGTGTCGATCTTCGGGAACATCTTCGCCAAGGCGTGGGGGCCGCGGATGGACGACGTCATGCGGGTGGCCTGCCTGACCCTGCTGCGGCACGCCAACGTCACCCTCCAGCACATCCCGCCCCTGCTCAACTCCGCGCAGTTCAGAAGCGCGATGACCGTCGGCCTGGACGACCCGGCCGGCCTGTCCGGGTTCTGGCAGTGGTACGACCAGCTCAACCCGGCCCTGCGCTCCCAGGTCATCGGCCCCGTCCTGGCCCGGCTGCGGGCGTTCCTGCTGCGGGACTTCGTCAAGCGCACCATGCGCTACCCCCGGTCCAGCTTCGACATGGGCAAGGTCCTCGACGGTGGGGCGCTGCTGGTGCGCATCCCGAAGGGCCAGCTGGGCGAGGACACCAGCAAGCTGCTCGGCTCCCTTGTCCTGGCGCAGGTGTGGCAGGCCGCGACGGCCCGCGCGGCCGTGCCGGCGGACAAGCGCCGCGACGCCACGTTGATCATCGACGAGTGTCAGAACTTTCTGACCCTCGCCAACTCCCTCGACTCGATGTTGGCGGAGGCGCGGAAGTACCGGCTGTCGATGGTCCTCGCGCACCAGGACCTGGCCCAGTTCCCGAAGGACCTCCTGGCAGCGGCGTCGGCGAACGCCCGTAACAAGCTGTACTTCTCCGTCGCCCCGGAGGACGCCCGTGTCCTCGCCCGGCACACGCTGCCCGAACTCGACGAGCATGACCTGACCCACCTCGACGCCTACACCGCCGTCGGGCGCCTCGTCGTCGTTGGGCGGCAGACACCGGCGTTCACCCTCAAGACCCGGCCGCCGAAGCCAGTCGTGGGCGAGGCGACGGCAATCCGGCAGGCCGCCGCGCAGGCGGTGCCGGCGCAGGACACCAGCGCGATCGACGACCTCGTCGACCGGTTCTCGGCCCGCCCCGACGACAACCGCCGCCCCTGGGCCAAGAGCGGCCCCAAGGCGAACACCTGAACGCCGCAGGGCGGCAAAAGCGAGATCGACAGACCGGTCGACCGGAGTCGCCCGCGTCCCGGTCACCCCTTCCGTGAGGGCTTCACCAGCCCTTCACCACCGATCACCACACCGCACTGACAGATCCGGCCGTCCGGGTCTGTCAGTGCCGCTCACCGGCCGTCACCAGCTCTCGGTGACCACCTCACCGAACTCAGACACCCTCCCTCGGAGGGAACTCCTCTTCCGCTTGGAGCATTCACCGTGCCCGCGAACAGCTCCGCTTCTCGCTCGTCATCCGCTTCTTCTTCGCCCTCGCGTTCCTCGTCTCGTCTGGCTCGTCTTGACCGGCTTCGTCGTCTGACCGTCCGCGACCATCAGCTGCTGCGGTGGCTCGCTGAGCATTACGTGCTGTCCACCGACCAGGTCGCGGCGGCCCTGTTCCCCTCGCTTCGCGCAGCCCGGCTGCGCCTCGCCCAGTTGCACCAGGTGGAGGCGGTCAGCCGGTTCGTCGACGTCACCACCGGCAGCGGCCAGTACCTCTACACCCTCGGACCGCTCGGCGCCGTGGTCCACCCCACCCAGTTCAACGACCCGAACCACGCCGGCGCCCGCGCCCCACGGACCAGCATCGACCGCACCGAACGCATCATCGGCAGCCGCCGCCTGGCCCACCTGCTCGGCACCAACCAGCTGTTCATCGACCTCATCGGTTACGCCCGCACCGATGAGCACGCTCGGCTGGCGCGCTGGTGGTCCGAGCAGCACACCACCGCCGCTTTCGCCGCCGCTTCCTACGCCGCCGGCAGCGGCACCGGTGTCCAGCCCGACGGGCACGGCGTCTGGCACGCCGGAGGGCGCACCGTCGGGTTCTTCCTCGAACACGACAACGGGACCGAACCCCTCGGCACCGTGCTGCGCAAGCTGCGCGGCTACGAGCAGCTCGCCGCCTACGGGCCGCGGTACCCGGTGCTGCTGCGCGTCCCCGGCCGCCGCCGCGAACAGCACCTCCTCGACGCCCTCGCCGGGGTGCCCACCGCCATGCCCGTCGCCACCGGCCTCCACGGCGAGCACCCCGCCGGGCCTGCCTGGACGCTGACCACCGACCCCGGGCCGCGCCGCTCGCTGCACGAACTGCCCTCCGACCACGGCCCGGACAACCCGGCCACCAACCCGCACCGCTTCCCCGACACCGACCCCAGCGGCCCCGACCCGGAGCCCTGACATCCACCCGCACCGCACCGGAGGGGGCCGTCCACCGTCGTGGGCGGCTGTGAGACCGACCGGATCTCACAGTCCCGCCATCCCTCACCCGCGGCATCGAGCGGTCGTCTGACAGTGCAGGTCAACCGCACTACTGACGATTATGACGGCGGCCGGCGCTGACAGATCCGACCGCTACCTTCATCGGCACCACCTTCACCCACATATCGCTCCACCCGGTCCGGTCCCACCTCGGGAACCACCGCCGCACCCCACGGTGCGCTCCGCCCACCCGCCTCTTCGGCCGGTCGGCGCCCGCGCCGCGCGGCGACCCCAGGTCGCACCGAACCACCCGCACCACCCCGCACCACCAGCAGCACCCTGCTGCACCCATCCCCTGTTCGTCCCGTGAGTCGACCCATGTACCCGGTGGGCCGGCCGCTTCCGCGCGCCCAACAGCGCGCCCCTACCGAAGGAGGAACCCCAGATGACCGCAACCAACGGTGCCGCGACCCCGCTGAGCCGCTACGGCACCCGCGTGCCGACGGTGACGCCCCGCCCGGGCCACAAGCCCGCCCCCGCGGCCACCACCGCCGCCACCACGGCGCCCACCAGCCCGGTGGTCACGCCGACCGCGACGATCAACACCATGATCGTCTGCCTGCCCGACGGACTGCCGTCGCAGGCCCTGACCGCCACCCAGCTCGACCGGCACTTCGGCGTGTCCGGCACCCTGCAGCCCCGTTTCTGGGCCATCCCGGACATGTGGCTGTGGCAGCGCGGCCAGCTGGTCGCGCCGCGCAAGGGACGTCCGGTGTACTGCGCCGGCGGACCGGTCAAGCTGCTCGACCTCGCCGCCATGCGCCACGCCGCCGGCGTCGGCGCCGGCATCCGCCACCAACTGTGGCAGCAGGTCGTGCACGGCACCCGGCCGGCCACCCCGTGGCCGACCCTGCTGGCCCGCCACCTGGCGGACCCCGCCCGCTACCCGCGCGAGCGGGCCGAGGCGGACTTCCACCAGCAGGCCCGCGTCAACGCGATGCGGATGCACAACGCGGCCAGCTACGGCGCCGCCCACCTCGCCGTGGGGGAGCTGGAGATGTTCCAGGCAGGCCCGATGGCCTACCAGCACTACAGCGCCACCACCGCCGTGTGCGGCGACGCCCTGCTCACCCCGGACGGGCACAAGCTCGCACCCGCGAGCGACGCCCTCACCCACCGGGTGACCTACCTCGAGCAGGCGATGCGGTACCTCGACACCGTCGAGACCGACCAGCGGCTGCTCGCCGTCGCCCTGTAAAGCACCACCGGATCCGGATCCGGTCGGGCACCGCCACCCATCCCCCTCTTCCCTGGGGATCGGCGGCGGCCCGACCGGCTCCCACCCCTTCCCAACCGCACCGCGCCAGCCCTGGCAGCAGACGGCGAGCTCTACCAGCCGCACCCATGAGCCCCGCCGGCCTGCGACGCACACCCCTAACCCGGCCAGCGCGGCGATACCGCCATGGCAGGTCACTGCCTGTCGGGGTACTCGCCGACACCGCCACCCGCACCTCAGCTCCACCTGGCACTCGCGCTCGATCCGGATTTCCGGGTCCGACGCCGTACGTCGCCGCGGCGGGTGTGAGCACACCGCCGCCCGCGCACGGCCCGGCGCCCCGGGCTGGGGCGCCCCGCAAGCCCGGCCGGCGAACGGCCGACCTTTCCCTCTTCCTTCATCAGGAGGTTTCTTCGCCATGTCCGACCGACTGTGGTTCCGCGTCGAGGACGTCCTTCCCCTCGCCGAACACGCCGCCGCCACCCGCGCGCACCTGAAGACCCGACAGCAGTACCGGGCCGGTGTCCCGGACCAGGCCGCCCTCATCTGGTCCCACTACACCGACGGTGACTGGTTGTCCTCCAACGGCGTCCCCCGCTGGTACGACGCCGACGGCACCGACCACCGGGTCCTCGCCGAAACCTGGACCCACACCGCCACCGGCGCCACCGGCAACCCGGCCCCCACCGACGACGGGCACGGATTCCTGCCCCTGCGCACCGACCACCGTGACGGCCGGCGGGACCTGCTCGACCTGCTCCGCCACGCCCGCCACCACGGGGTGCACTGGTTCGGGTTGCACCCGGACCCGGCCCGCGACGACACCAACGACCGCTACCGCATCTCCCGCCACCGCGGCGACATCACCCCGCCGCTGTCCACCTGGACCCCGGCGACCGTCACCTGCGACGTGGTCGGCGGCGGCACCTACCGCGCCATGGTCGCCACCGGCTACACCACCCTCACCCGCACCGGGCTGCTGTGCCGCTTCCCCCTGTTCGCGGTGCAGCGCATGGCCGCCCACCTCGACTCCCTCTACCCCGGCGACATGCCGGGCGAGCACCCCCGGCTGCGGTTCGACGGCGACGAGGTCGCCGTCGAGTGGGAGCACGACGACGGCCTGGACAGTCGCTGGGTCGAGGACGACCGGGTCACCCCGGACGCCAACCGCTGCTACGCCATCGGCGCCTACCAGTGGCCATGGACCCTCGCCGCCTCCGAAGCGACCTCCCGCGCCGCCGACCCGACGGACCGATCGCAGTGATCGTCGACGAGGTGTTCCACCAGGGCGGCCCCGGCAGCTACGAGCTGACCCGGGTGCACCACACCGACGGGTACGTCATCCGGGTCCGGGTCTACCGCGACAGCTACGCCAAGCAGAGCACGGCGGTCGCCGAGGTCCTCACCCCGCTGCTCACCTGGACGATCATCGCCAGCAACCCCGGTCACGGCTGGCACCGCACCACCCCGACCACCTCACCCGACGCGACGCCACTGATCCCGGTCGCCGACGAGGTGCTACAGCGGGCACGGCGGATCCTTCCCGTGCCGCCGCCGCTCACCACGCCCGGCCCGTAACCCGCCAAGGCCACGCCCTCCCGCGCCGCACTGCCCGCCCGGTCGCACCTCACGCACCAGCGGACCCAGCCCAGCGCCGGATCTTCCGAACCTCATCCGCCCGCCGCACCACGGCGGACTGATCAGCGCGTCCACGGCCCACCGCCGCTGACGCGCTTTCGCACTGGCACGACCTGGCCGATGCCCGGCCACCCGCGCACTCGCGCACACCCGGGCACGGCCGTGCCCGGGTTCCCACCCTCCGTAGAAGGGAACCCTGATGACATCCACCAGCAGGCCCCGCATCGCCGTCGTCGGCGGAAGCCTCACCGGCCCCGTCACCGCGCTGCTGTTGCTGCACGCCGGATTCGACGACGTCACCGTCTTTGAGGCCGCGCCGGCGTCCGCGCCCCTGGGCGGCGGCCTCATCGGTCTGGAACACCCCGCCCTCGACGTGCTCGACCGCCTTGACATCGGCCAGCACGAGTTCGTCGCCCACGACTCCGAGGCCATCGTCCAGATGACCATCCGCGACCGCCACCCCGCCGAGACGATCAGGCGTACCTACCCGGGCCGCAACACCACCTGGACCCTGCTGCACCACGCCCTGACCCGCCGGCTGCCCACCGGTGTACTGCACTCCGGCATGAAGGTCACCGCCCTGGCCGAGCAGGCCGGTCAGCCGGTGCTGCGGTTCCGCGACGGCCAGACCGCATCCGCCGACCTGGTCGTGTTCGCCGATGGCCGGTCCTCCACCGGTCGCCGCCTCCTCGACCCTGATCGGACCCTGCGGTACGCCGGCTACGTCGCCCACCGCGGCATCGCCGGCATCACCCCCCAGCCCGGGCTGCGGGACTTCCTGCGGCTGCAGCCCTGCCCCGGTGCGCAGTTCAACCTCGCCCCGGTACCCGGCGGCTGCGACTGGACCTTCTACCTCAACTGCACCAGCAGTGAGTACGCGCAGCGGTTCGGCGCTGACCCCACCCGCCGGGTCTTCGCCCTAGCCGGGCACGTCAGCCCCGCCGCCCGCACCCACGTCGACACCCACGCCGACCTGCTCCTCCCGGCAGACCACGCCGCTGTCGTCCACGCCACCACCACCCGCTTGGCGGTGCCAGTCCTCGACATCACCGCACCGGAGCGCATGGTCTGGCCCGTCGGCGGCGGTCACGCCGTCCTGCTCGGCGACGCCCTCGCCCCCGTCCGCCCGCACACCGCCCGCGGCGCCAACAACGGCATCGAACAGGCTGCCGGCCTCGCCGCCGCTCTCACCCAGCACCGCAAGTACCGAGCTGACCTCACCGCCGCCCTGCACGGCTGGCAACGCCGGCACCTGCCCGCCGCCGTCGCCGCCGTGCACCGCGGGCCCGCCATCGGCCGCCAGCTCGGCCTCGGCACCCACTAACCCGCCCAGTAACCCACCTCGAGCGAAAGGAGGTGGCCCCCTCGTGGCCACCAAGACCACCGCGATCCTCGTCGACGACCTCGACGGCTCCACCGACGACGTCGCCACCTACCAGTTCGCCTTCAACGGCGTCACCTACGAGATCGACCTGTCCGCCGGCAACTTCGACCGGATGGCCGCGGCGTTCGGCCCGTTCATCACGGCCGGGCGGCGCCTGCCGAAACAGCCCCGGGCACCACGGCGGCGGGGCGCCGCGACCGGCCGCACCCAGAGCCAGGAGATCCGCACCTGGTGGTGGACCGCGAACTGGCAGGAGCTGCACCTGCCCCGACCACGAACCGGGGGCGTCATCCCCGCCGCGGTGCGCGACGCCTACCACGCCGCGCACTGACCCCGATCCCCGATGCCGCCCAGCGAGCGATCGCCGGGCGGCACACCTGCGCGCGTCGCCGGAGTCCCGCACTCCGGGCAGACGACTTGATCAATGCCCGATCCGAAGCGTGCATCAGTGCACGCGCCTCACTCACCGACCCCTGCCGACGGCAGGAGAAAGGGGGCCACGGTCCCATGACCAGCACCCCAGCCAACACGACCACCGATACGGCCGTAACAGCGCCACTGGCGCCCAGCGTCGCGAAGGTTCTCGCCGCGCTGCACCGGCTCGGCGAGGCCACCGCTGCCGCCATCGCCACCGAAGCCGGCCTCGGCTACTCCACCACCACCCCGAAATTGCGCACCTTGGAGACCGGGGGACTGGCCGAGCCCACCCGAAGCGACACCGGACGCAGCCTGTGGCGGCTGACCGACACCGGCCGCTCTCACGCCGAACAGTGCGGCGGTAACGGCCAGCCCGCACCGGAGCCCGCCACCCGCGACACCGACACACCCGACACCGCCGCAGAACACGGGCCGCACGGCGACGACACGCAGGACAGCGAAGAGGCCGCCGGGCAGGACCACGACCAGCGGCCAGCCGCCGAGGTTCCCGCCGACGGGCAGCCGAAGGCCGCCCAGGAGGCAGGATCGCCGGCTCCTGATGATGTCGAGGCGGCACCCGACGAGGCCGCTGAAGCAGAGGACGCCGAAACCGACGACGGCGACGACAGCGCCCGCTCGACTGCCGAACCCGAGGCACCGGTCACGACCGACGACACCGACCCGGCCACCGGAACGTCGATCGCGGCGCACGAAGCGGACGCCGGACCGGCCACACCGGATATTCCCCCTGCTGGCGGGGCCATCGACAGCACCACGGGTGGACCCGCCACGGAAGTACCCGCCGCACCGCCGGCCACGGAGGCGGCGGGCGAGGCGGCGCAGGCCCGTACCCGGCGGGCGTCGGGCACCCTGCGCGGCGCGATCCTCGACATCCTCGAGGCCAACCCCGGCCAGCAGTACAGGGTCAGCGAGCTGTGCAAGCTGGTCGACCGGGCCAACGAGGGAACCGGCGCGAAGAAGGCCAGCGCGGGCGCGGTCCACAACGCCGCCGTGAAGCTCGTCGGGACCGGGCGGGCAGTGCTGGCCGTCGAGAAGCCCGCCACCTTCGCCCTCGCCGACACCACCGCCTGAACGACCCCGCCAGCCAATAGCCCGGAGGCGGGCGTCGAACTTCCCGGAACCACGCCCGCCCCCGGTGCTCCTTACTGCAGAAGGAGCTCTCGAAGTGTCTCCCATCCTGACCTCGATCGTCACCGCCGCCGGGGGAATCCTCGCCGGTCTCGCCCTTGCCACAGCTCTGCTGTGGCGCCAGCAGCAGGCGCTGACCCGCGCCCGCTACGCCGCCGACCACGACGACACCACCGGTCTGCCCAACCGGCGCGCCCTGCTCGCCGCCCTCACCCGCGCCACCCGCACCGATGCCCCGTTCGGGCTCGTCCTGCTCGACCTCGACGGCTTCAAAGCCGTCAACGACACCTTCGGCCACGAAGCCGGCAACGACGTCCTCACCGAGGTCGGCCGGCGGCTGTCCGCCCTACGAGGGCCGGTACGGCTCGCCGCGCGGTTGTCGGGCGACGAGTTCGCCCTGCTGGTCGACGGCGGCCCCGACGACGTCGCCGCCGTCGCCCGCGCCGCCTGGCGGGCGGTCGGCCGCCACCCCGTCGACCTCGGCGCGCACACCGTGGCCGTGCGCGCCAGCGTCGGGCACACCAGCGCCGCCCTCGGCGTCGGCCCGCGCACCCTGCTGCACCAGGCCGACACCGCCATGTACCAGGCCAAACAAACCGGAGCCGGGGTCCACGGCGCCACCGCCACCACCGGCCACACCGCACCGCCGCCGGGTCCCCGCCTGCGGGACCTGCGCCGCCGCTGACCGCTCACGGACACACCAAGAGGACCTCGCGCCCGCCGACGTGCGTGAGGTCCTCACCGTGTCCGCTTCCATCCGCCCAGCCCTGCTTTCCCCGTCCTCGGCGACGGTCGCCGAGACCCAGATTAGGAGCGCATCCGCCATGAGCAGCCCCCACACGTACTCCATCGGCGACCGGGTGACCATCGACCCGGCGGTGGCCCGCGCCAGCACCCGGGGCGTCACCTACCGCGTCACCCGGCTGCTGCCGGTCAACGTCGTCGTCGAACCCGTCGACGGCGGCCGACCGGTGAAGGTCAACCCCGCCTACCTGCGGCCCGCCTCCGCGGCGGACACCACCACCGGCCGTGAGCTGACCATGGTCCACGAGGCGCCGCTGCATCCGGGCACCCTCGTCACCGTCGCCGGCGCGGGCTGGAAGCAGCCTCCTGGCGAGCTGTACGTGGTGCTGCGCGACACCGGGACCGGCCGCGTCTCCCTCGTCCCGCTCGGCGGCAACAACGGCCGCTACTGGCGCGGCGTCTCCCGCCACCTGCTCACCACCGTCGACCCCACCCGCGTACGCCTCGACCCCGAGCAGACCACCTGAGCAGCGACCCCACGCTGCCATGTCGGGCGGGCAACGTCCTGCCCGCCCGACACGACTTGACCTTCACCAAGAGATGAGCGTCGATCAGCGCTGGTCGTCGTCCGTCGTCCGGACATCAGCATTCCCAAAGGGCCCCGACGCGAGTCGGGCGGCGACCGCGCATGCCCGCGATCCGCCGACCGAAGGGCCACCCGCCATGGCGCACCCCGCACACCCCGCACACCCCGAGGGCCGCAGCCGGCGTCCCAGCGACCGCACCGCAGTACCGGGCGACGTCACCGACAGGCTTCTGTGGGCGCTCGCGGTCGACGTCGCCGCCGCCCACCAACCCGGACCCGACGGCGCCTGCACGAACCTGCAGTGCCGCAGGCAGCAGGGCCCCTGCTGGGCTCTGCGCACCGCCCGCCGCGCCGAACAACACGCCCGCCGCGCCCCTGCCACCCTCGCCCCGGCACCTTCACCGCCGTCGCCGCGCCCGGTCGGGGTCGTACGGGGACGCGCCCCCGTGCCCGCCTCGCCACGCCGCTTCACCGGCTGGTTCACCCCTGCCCGCCCGCCGGCACCCCTGACGCGGCCCGCGCCCGTACCGGACGCGGTGCCGCCGGAATCCCGCGTCTACCGGCGTCCACCCGTGGCGGCGCTGGCCGCCTGAGCATGCACCTGGAGGCAACCAGTGAACTTCCTACCGAACGACACACTCGCCGGCTACGCCCGCACCGCCGTCGACCTGCGCACCCGCATGGTCGACTACCACCGCAGCCCGCTCGCGGCGCAGTACCTGCAGGCGTTCTTCGGCAGCCGCCTCACCGACCACCCCAGCCCCAGCCCAGCGGGCATGGCGAAGGTCCTCGACGCGGTCCGCGCCATCACCGCCAACCCGTGGCGATTCGGCGAGCCGTACGTCATCGCCCCCGCAATGACCGCGATCATCGCCGCCGCCGCGGCGGCCCTCGACCTGACCGGCGAGGTACTCCCCGCCGACATCGCCCCCGACGACGGCGGGGTGCTCTTCCTCCCCGAACCGATCTACCACCGCAGCCTCAACGGCGAGGTGTCCTCGATCGGTGCGATCACCTGGGCCCGCACCACCAACACCAGCAGCGGCCGGTCCTTCTGGGCCATCGCCGGCTGGGCCGACCACCGCGACCCGCACGACCCGGCGGCCGTCCGCCGCCGGGCGCAACTCGCTGACCGGCCCGACCTCGCCCGCCAGTTCGGCCCCTACGTGCTGACCGACTTCACCGAGATCCCCATCGGCCAGCCCGTCGACCCCCGCCCAGACCTGCCAGTCCTCGACGGGGACGACCGCGACTGGGAACCGGCACCCGACGGCCGGTTCTGCATCGACGAGACCACCACCCCGATGCGCGCCTGCGCCGCCGTCGCCTACGCCTTCTGGCGCATCCAGGCCCAACCCCTCGCGACCGTCGCCGCCGCCCCCCTGGACCGCGCGGCGCGCCGCCGCGCCGTACGGGCCAGCATCCGCCACGACACCCGCGTCGTCATGCTGCGCCGCACCAGCCCCCTCGCCGAACCGACCGACGGCGAGGCCAAGTGGCACTACCGGGTGCGGTTCGTCGTCCGCGGCCACTGGCGACGCCTCATCGACCGCGACGGCCACCCGTACCGCATCTGGATCAACGCCCACATCAAAGGCCCCGACGGGGCGCCCCTGCTGCACGGCGAGAAAGTCGCCGTCCTCGCCCGCTGATTCCCGCACCCGCCCGAAGGCCGCGCGACGCCTCTCCAGGCCCGCGCGGCCTTCGCCGTCCCCGCGCCTCACCCGCCCGCTGCCCGCCCTGCCTTGAAGGAGTGACCCGTCATGACCATCCGCGTGCTGTCCTGGATCGCCATCGCGGTCGCCGGCGTCCTGCTGCTGTGCTCCGGGCTGGCCACCACCCTGATCTTCAGCGGCGGCGCCGGTGCCTGCGGTATGCCCGCCAGCGTCACGGCCACCGCGTCGGCGGCGGCGCTCAGCCCCGCTCCGGACGGAATCGCTCCGATCGGTGACTGGAACGCCGAGCAGGTGGACAACGCCGCCACCATCACCGCCGTCGGCATGCGCCTCGGCGTCCCGCCCCGCGGCTGGGTCATCGCCGTGGCCACCGCGATGCAGGAATCCTCCCTGATCAACACCCCGGGTGGGGACCGCGACTCGGTCGGCCTTTTCCAACAGCGACCCTCCCAAGGGTGGGGCACACCCGAACAGTTGCACGATCCCCAGTACGCGGCGACGAAGTTCTACCAGAGGCTGCAGGCCGTTGACGGCTGGCAGGCGATGCCGCTCACCGAGGCCGCCCAGGCCGTGCAGGTCAGCGCCTTCCCCGACGCCTACGCGAAATGGGAAGGACCGGCCACCCAGCTGGTCACCGCGATCGCCGACACCGCCGGCCTACCCACCGACGGCCTGGCCGGGTGCGGGGCCACCGGCCCGTGGACGCAGCCGGTCCTCGCCCCTGTCGGGTCGGGGTTCCGTACCAGTGACCGGCCGGGCCACGACGGCGTCGACCTCAGCGCCCCGCGCGGCACCATCATCCGCGCGGCGTCCGCCGGGACCGTCCGCACCGTCCGCTGCAACGCCCTCCACGCCGATACCGGCGCTGAATGGGGCTGCGACCGCGACGGCGACCCCGTTCTCACGCGCGGCTGCGGCTGGTACGTCGACATCGACCACGCCGGCGGCCTGCTCACCCGCTACTGCCACATGGACCAGCCGCCGATGGTGACAGTTGGGCAGCCGGTCGCCGCTGGCCAGCCCATCGGCGTCGTCGGCTCCACCGGCCACAGCTCCGGCCCGCACCTGCACTACGAGGTGCACCACAACGGCGATGGCAGCCCGAACGGCGCGATCGACCCGGTGCCCTTCATGGCGGCTCAGAACGCCCCGCTCGGCACAAGGCCCTAGAGGCGATGCCGGCGGATCCATGGCACCCAAGCTCGGCTGCCGTCCCGCCCGGAACGACCGCCGCAACCCCATCCACACATCACTGAGGAGGAAAGGCACGTGAGCACACCCACGCTGATCGGCGTTGCCGCGTTCCGCGGCAGGTACACCGCCCGCTTGATCCAGTTCGGCGAGGATCCGGAGGTTCTGGTGCCGCTGCTGCGCCGGATCTGGACCGACACGTTCGGCCGTGACACCGACGCCATGGCCGCCGCGCTGCTGGCCCGCGACTGGTGGTCCCTTGCCATCAACCCCAAGCCCCGGCGCTGGGACCGGCAGCCGCCCGTGCCCGGGCTGGGCTACCCGGTCGTCACCGAGGACGACACGATCCGGCAGGGCTCGCTGCGGGAGAACGTCGGCGGGGCCCTCGAATGGCTGTACCTGCTGCACCTCGACCAGCGGCGGCTGGTGGTGTACGAGGCGACGGTCCACGGCCGCTGGCTGCGGCACAGCGCGCACCACCTCGACCCGGTCGAGGACCTGTTCGTCACCGCACCCGCCGACGACGACGGCGGCCCGGAGATGACGGTGTGCACCGTCTGCGGCGCGGTCGACGAGATCGACCACGTCGAGGTGCCGTCCATGGCCGGCTACGGCTACGACACCGCCACCAGCTGCACCCGCTGCGGCTCCTCGGTCGCCACCGACCCGATGTTCGGCGACCACCTCGTCCGCAAGCCCTGGCCGCCGCAGCAGCCCGCCACCGGTGACCCGACGGGCAGCGCCAGGTGAACACCGACCGCATGCCGTCGCCGGCCGCCGATGACGGCGGCCCTTCCACCGACCCCGACGACCGATCGGAGACCACCATGACCAGCTACGAGACCGGCCAGCGTATCGCCCTGGTCCACACCAGCGACCCGCACACCCTGCTGCGCCCCGGAGACACCGGCACCGTCCGCCGCCACGACCAGCGGCACAACATCGTCGAGGTCACCTGGGACAGCGGCTCGACGCTGTCGATGTGCCTCGACGCCGGCGACCGCATCGCACCGGTCACCACCACCCCGCCTCGCACTGGCGGCCTGGTCGGCGAGGCCACCGGATGGGCCGCCGCGCTGCAGCGGATGCGCGCCGCCGGCACCGAGGCCGGACGCACCGCCGCCGAGTGGTGGGCGCAGGACACCATTGGGGCCCGCGTCGGCGGCGACACCCGCCTGGCCGCGCGCCGGATCCTGGCCGGCGTCGAGGACGGCGATCCCGCCGTCCTCGACGCCCTGCCCCACTTTTCCTCGGCGGGAGAGTCGGTCGACATCGCCGGGTGGGAGCTGTTCGCCGACGCCACCGGCGACACCACGGGCTGGTTCGGGCTGCGCATCCAGCAGCGCGACGAGGCGATGACCGTCTACCGCGACGCCTACGACACCGCCGCCACCGACCGCGTCGCGGAGCTGTGTCACCTCGCGGCCAGCCCCACCGGCCGCGACGTGTCCCACCTGCACCCCGACCGGGTCCGTATCGGCGACCTCGGCGTGTTCTCCGGCGACTGGGCGCGCACCACGGGCCCCGACGGCGACGACCGGATCGAGGTCGGGTTCGTCGGCACCCTGATCGACCACTGGAACGGGTGGGCGGTGTTCTCCTGCACCCGCCCGGTGGCCGAGGCGATCATCGCCGACCAGCAGCGCCACCGCGACCAGCACCGCCAGAGCCTCCGGGACGAGGGCGTGCCGGAGGGCGACCTGAACCGGCGGGTCGACGCCGCGCTGGCCGGCCTGTCCTTCGACGGCGACGTCATCGTCGCCGACCAGCGTGCCCTGTCCGACGACCCGGACGCCATCGACCGCATCGCCCCGGACGGTGACGGCCGGTACGTGGTGATGGGCCGCAGCTGGTGCTGGGAGGCCGTCGACCCGTACGCCTGCGACCGGATCGTCGGCGACCTGCCCGACTCGAACCAGGCATAGGCCGGGCCCCCGACCAAGGTCGCGCCACGTCACCCGAAGCCGAGCCGTCTCCGGCAGCGGCACACACCACGACAGGTAGGACCAACAGGAAGGAAAACCACGTGACCATCCGTACCCAAGAGGAGATCGTCACCCGGGTCTGGGCTCTCCGGGCCAACCACGGGGACATCCTCGGCTTCCGGGAGGACGTGCTCGTAGAGGCACTCGACCTCGACCATGCCCGCCAGGTCATCACCCCCCGCCACCCGGTTGAGTGGACCCAGCGGGTCGACCACGAGACCTACGCCCGGGACTACCTCGAGTTCGCCATCGGGAAGATCCTCGACCACCGGGGCAACTCGGCGAGCCGGTCGGTGGACAAGCTCAGCGAACTCGCCTGGCTCCTCGGCCGCGACGACATCGTGGCGGCGATGGACCACGCCGGCTACCCGATGTACGGGGCGCCCAAGGTCAAGGCGTTCGCCGACGGGTTCGGCTGGCCGTTCCTCGACGGCGACGACGGGCTGGCCCTGGCCCGGATGGCTGACGGTCAGCAGTGCGACCCACAGGGCTGCGAACGGGGCTGCGCCGACTGACCACGACCTGGCCACCGGCCCAGCTCCCGACCCTCGACGTGCCCGCGTAGACAGCCGGCACGTCAGCGATCCCGCGCCCCGCACCAATTCGACTTGATCGATTGGGCTGTGGGGCGTTCCATCGTCGGCGCAGACACCGCCCGCGCGGCGTCGACACCGACCAGCACGCACCGGCGGCGACCCACGTGTCGCCGTAATTCTTCAGCACTACCGGGGTGTGGTCGCCCACCTGCCCGGCCCGACCAGGCCGGCACGGGGTTGGCCCCACCCGTCTCCGCTGTGCGGTACCCACCGCCCGCGCACCCGGAGACGGGTGCGCGGGCTCGACCTTGGAATCGAGGCATCACCATGACCACACCAACCCCACCGGCCCTCCAGGCCGGCGCACCGCAGAACAACCCGGCCGCGACCGACACGCCCACCGCTGAGGCCGCATCCGGCCGGTCCGGCTACCTGTACCGGAAGGTGGCCCTGCACCTGGCCGACCACCCCGACCAGATTCTCAAGGTCGGCGAGATCACCCGGGCCATCGGCGCACCGTCGTCCGGGGCGGTGTTCGAGGCGCTGAAGAAGATGGCCGCTGCCGGGCACGCCACCCACCACCGCGACCCGCACCACCGCTTCCAGATCACCCAGGCCGGCATAGACGCCGCCGGCACCCTCCCACCCGCAGCGCCCCGCACCCGCTCCAGCAGCAGCGGTGGTGGACGGCAGGGACGGCCCGCACCCGTACCGCGACCGAACGGCACGCTGTACCACCCGCGCCGGCTCGGAAAGGGCTGGGACGTCGAGGAACTACGGCGCCTACGCACCCAGCAGGTGCCCGTGCTGCTGTACGGGCCGCCCGGCACAGGGAAGACCGCCATGGTCGAGGCCGCGTTCCCCGACCTGCTCACCGTCGCCGGCACCGGTGACACCGTCGTCGACGACTTCCTCGGCTCCTACAACCCGATGCCCGGCGGCGGCTACGAGTTCGTCCACGGACCCCTCGTCACCGCGATGCGGGAGGGGCGGGTGCTGCTGGTCGACGACGCCACCCTCATCCCGCCCCGCGTCCTGGCCGTGCTGTACCCGGCCATGGACGGCCGCGGAGTGATCACCATCCCGGCGAACGGCAACGAGACCGTGCAGGCCGTCGACGGGTTCTACATCGTCGCCGGCCACAACCCGGGCGTGCACGGCGCGGTCCTCACCGAGGCCCTGGCCTCCCGGTTCACCGTTCACCTGCACGTCACCACCGACTGGGACCTCGCCCGCCAACTCGGCGTCCCCAAGCAGGTCGTGGCCGCGGCGATCGACCTCAACGCCGACCTCGCTGCCGGCAAGACGGTGTGGGCGCCGCAGCTGCGCGAGCTGCTCGGCTTCGTCAAGGTCCGCGACCACCTTGGCATGACCGCCGCCCTGGCCAACCTGGCCGGCATCGCCCCCGAGGACGCCCGCGACGACGTCACCGCCGCCCTGTCCCGACACACCGGCACACCCATCACCGCGCTCGCCCTCGGCAAGCGCTGAACCCCTCCACCTCAGATTTCTGGAAGGAGCCAATCCGTGCCACACCCCAGCACCCACCTACAGCAGGGCGCACCGCCGACGCCGGCCGGCGCCAGCGACTGGCATGACTGGTCCGCGGCGTGGACCAAGCACGTCCCGCTGCTGACCGGCCGTACCGACCTCACCGTCCTCGTCGCCCCCGGCGCCGCCGGGGACGCACCCGAGTGCTTCTACCCCGACCTCAACCGGATCGAGGTCGACGCCACCTACATCGCCGAGCGCCCCGACGTCACCGACCCGGCCAAGGCCCGGCACAAGCGCCTCGTGCCCACCGGCTACGGGCTGCTCGTACACGGCGCCGCGCACGCCGCGCACAGCCGCTGGACCACCCCGCCCGGCACCCCGCCGATCCTCGCCGCTGTCGCCGACATGCTGGAGGAATCCCGGGCCGAAGGACGCCAACGCACCCGCCGCCGGGGCGACCGCCGCTGGCTGCGCCACGTCGTGACAACCCTCCTCGACCCCGACGACGCGGCCGTCGACGACGCGTGGCACGCCGGGCAACTCGCCGCCCTGCTCCTTGCCCGCGTCGACGCCCGCATCGTCACCAGCAAAGACGTCCGCCCCGTACGCGCCGCCGTCACCGGCATCCTCGGACGCAAACGCCTGCGGCACCTGCGGGACATCTGGCGGGAGGCCCACGGCTGCGACGATACCGACGCCGACACCATGATCTGCCTGGCCCGGCGGTGGTGTCAGGTCCTCGGCATCGACCCCGACCAGCAGTACGACACGCCCGTACCGGACGCCGGCCTGTTCCCCGGCCGCCTCGCCGCGGCCCTCGTCGACTACCTCGCCGTCGCCGCTGGTGTCACCCCGGCCGAGTACGCCGCGGCGCTGCTGGCCCACCGGCACAGCCCACCAGCGGAGTGGGACCGCACCGACCCGACCGAGCAGGAACACCGCGCGGCCCGCGACCTCGCCAACCGGCTGCGGCAGGCCCGCACCCGTCACCCCGAACCCGGCCGGCGCCCCTCGGCGATCCCACCCGGCCGGCTGCGGACCCGGCAGGCCATCACCGCCGAAGCACAGACCGCCGCCGGGCAAATGCCGACCGCCGCCCCGTGGCAGCAACGCGCCCAACTGCCGCCCGAGAAACCCCGCCTGCACCTGGCGACCCTGGTCGACCTGTCCGGGTCGATGGCCCGCTACACCGAGGCGATGTCCTCCGCCGCGTGGATCTTCGCCAACGCGGCACGCCGCGCCGAGGCGACGACCACCACCATCGGGTTCGGCGACCGCACCACCGTCCTGGTGCCCCCACGCACCTACCCCAGGCAGGTGATGCACATGCGCACCGGGCTGGCCACCGCCACCTTCCCGGAAGCGGTCAAGGTCGCCGACCAACTCCTCGACCTGCGCCACGGCCGCACCCTGCGGATGCTCGCCGTCGTCTCCGACGGCTACCTCGACGACATCCCCGCCGGCCAACAACTCGTCACCACCCTGCACCGCGCCGGCTGCGCCGTCCTGTGGCTCCACCCCGCCGACCCACCCACCGACGGCGATCCCACCGACCCAGACCAGAGCTGGGGGCACACCTTCACCCACGCCACCACCCTGACCGTCACCGACCCGACCGAGGCCATCGCGGCGATCGCCGACGCCGCCGTCACCGCACTCGCCCAGGCCTGAATCCCGGCCGTGCGGCCCCCCGAACCGGTGGCCAACCAATCCCACTCCGCGCCGCGGCGCTGCGCCGGCTGCGGCCCGCGCAGCGCCGCACGC
The DNA here is from genome assembly GCF_029626045.1 of Micromonospora sp. WMMD710. Taxonomy (NCBI): domain Bacteria; kingdom Bacillati; phylum Actinomycetota; class Actinomycetes; order Micromonosporales; family Micromonosporaceae; genus Micromonospora; species Micromonospora sp. WMMD710. The sequence continues at coordinate 5,664,499 of NZ_JARUBD010000001.1, forward strand.
CGGGATCCACGACATACCAGGGCCTGGAATGCGGCCTGCCACAGGCGGTCCCAATCGCATCTCGCGGAGGGCCGATGCCGAACGGCCTCGCTGCTGCCCCGCGACTTGACCATCCCGCGCCATCGAAGCGTGCATGCATCGCGTCCTGACCGACCCCGGGTCCGGACGCGGTACGACGCTGCCCATCAAGGAGTTCCTCATGCGTTACGGCACCGACAACGAACACCCCTTCGACACCGACAACCGTGCCTGGCGGCGCCTGCGCGACGTCACCCGCGAACACTTCGACGCCATCACCTGGAACCGGGACCCGGACGGACGGCCGGTCCTGCTCACCCTGCGCGACATGCGCACCGGAGACACGGTCACCCTCGCCGTCCTCGACTCCCTGGAGATCCGCGACCCGCACGCCCTGCTCGCGGTCCACACCAACGGCGAACTCGGCGCCCACGGCCCCACCAGCGGCGCCGAAGCAGCCCACTCCCACGCCGCCACGCTCGCGCTCAACAGCACCACCCTCGCCGTGACCAGGCCCGTACCGCTACATGACCCCGCCGTCACGGATCTACCCGCCACCAGTTGGGTCGACCTACCACCCGACCTCGCCCACATCCTGTGCCCGGCCCTCGACGACGCCCGCACCGCCGTTCTCGTGCTGCTCGACCGCACCGAGGGCTGGCTCGCCGCCATCGGCCCGTTCCCCAACCACGCCGCCGCCGACACGTGGCAACCCGCCGACGGACCCGGCCGCACCGCCGACCGGCTCACCGTGCCCCTGCACCCGATCACCATCGAGCAGGACCAGCCATGACCAGCACCCGACCGCTGGCACACCCCGGCTCCTCACCCATCGTGGCCATCGACGTCGACGGCGTCCTCAACCCCGCCAACCCCGCCCACGCCGAGACCCTCGGCTACCGGCCACACCGCTACGACGGGCCCGGCCCGGACGGTCGGCGCGTCACAGGCACCGTCTGGCTGAACCCCGGCCACGGGCCGTGGCTGCGGGAACTGGCCGAGCGCGCCCAACCTGTGTGGTGCACCAGCTGGAACCAGCTGGCCGCCGCATGGATCGCGCCACGGCTCGGCCTACCGACCGCCTGGCCGCATGTCCCCGTCCACGCCGGCGGGGTCCGCTTCGGCCACCAGAGCAAACTCACCGACCTGTATGCCTGGGCCGCGCGACGGCCAATCGCCGTCCTCGACGACGAGCTCGGCGGCAAGGACCCCACCACCGCCGACCAGCGCACCGCCGACGGCGCACCCACCCTGCTCCACCCGGTCGACCCGTACGACGGGCTGCGCCGCGCCGACGTCGACACGGTGCTGACCTGGCTGCGCCAGCTCTGACCAGGCCTTACCGGTGCCGAGGCACTCCGTTCACCCGGATTCGCGGGGCCCGCATCCACGGATGCGGGCCCCGCGCCGCAACGACAAGGAGTTGACTATGGACAGCATGTTCGATCCCGCCGACGATCCGGGTAGCGACCGGTCACCCCGACTCAGCGTCGGCGACCCGGAACTGCGCAAGACCCGACGGCTCGCCCGCGAGTGCGCCACCTGCATCTTCAAGCCCGGCAACCCGATGCACCTCGACCCCGGCCGGCTCAAGCAGATGGTGACCGAGGCGCGCGGCGACGCGGGATACATCATCTGCCACTCGACGCTGCCCTACGCCGGCAGTCCGGTCCCGCCCGCGGTCTGCCGTGGCTTCGCCGATCGCTACCGCACCTGGCAACTCCAGGTCATGGAACGACTCTGGGGCTTCGTCGACATCGAGCCACCCGACCTGAACCCCGCCCCTACCCCCGAATGTCCAGGAGACACCCACCATGCGTGACATCAACGACTTCCTCCGACGCCAAGACCAGATCATCGACACCACCGGCTGGGCCGTCACCCACGTCCTGCCCACCGACGACGACCCCGACACCACCGCCCCACTCGCCTACACCGTCGGACTCACCGCCCACGACTACCCCGAACTGATCACCGCCGGACTGCCACCCGAGGTCGCCCACAGCCTCCTCAACGACCTCGCCCGCCGGGTCTACGACAAGGCCGAACGGTTCGCCCACGGCCAGCGCATCAGCGATCTCATCGCCGGCTACGACGCGATCATCATCGACGGGCCACCCACCGAAGAGCTGCTGCCCGCGATGGCTATCAACCGCTACGGCCGCGACCACATCCGCCTCCAGCAGCTCGTGTGGCCCGACCAAGAGGGCCGGTTCCCCTGGGACGACGGGTACAACTTCGACCCGCACGCACAGCCGCTGATCGCGCAGCTGTAACAGAGCAGGCCAACTGCGGTTCACCGGGATCCGGGCGCCCCTACCGGCGCTCGGATCCCGGCCACGACCGGGTGCGCTGGCCCACGTCGGCTCGTGCGGTGTCGCCACCGATGTCAACGCCGTCACTGGGATCAACACACCGTTAGTTAGGCAGTCACTTCAGGGGCGTTAGCCAAGGGTCTGCTCGGCTTTCCCGGCGGTTCGCCGGGCATGGAGTGAGAAGACGGCTCTATTTTTGTTGGTGGCAAGGTACGGCTGGGCAACACCTGATGCCTGTACCGGGCGGAACCGCGGGCCATCTCGACGGACCGCGCTGCGGGGGCCGAGGCACGGCACGCCGCGACAAGATCTACCGTTGCTTCTGACCACCGAGCTGGTAGAGAGCAAGGTCAACCTGACGCGCCGACCATTCGTAACCTTGGCCGGCTAATTCGGCGCGACATCGCTCCACCAACGCCAGGTAGCGACCATAACGACCGGGCCGGTTGTCGAGCACAAGGCCCAACTGCTGCAGGCCTGAATGCGCTCGACTGTCGTATACGGCGAGCCGCGTCGGTGCCGCTACAAAGCACACGACCGACGCCAGGGCATCTCCGTTGCTGAAGCCTGGCAGTGGTGTGAGAGCGGAGCGGGCGGCCACAGCTGCCTCCGCAACCGTTCGTGACTCGTCCTGTGCCGCGGTGACGGCCCGCTCGGTATGCTGCCGGATCTCCTGCTCAGGACGGCTCATCAGACGCGCCATCCAAGGGGTGTCCGCGCGTAATCGCTTCCAGGCGCTCAAAGCCCCCAGGTCGAGCTTGCCCAGACTCCCGGCATCAGCCACCCGGGCGATGACCTGCTCGACGACCTCGTCGTATGCCGTACTCACCTCGATGGCGTACAGCTCGGCGGCCATGACTAGCCGTTGAACCCGCTCTCTCGGTCCCACCCCGGAAGCGTGGCACAGCCACTGGGCCGGCAGAAAGATCATTTTCGCGCGCTTGTCAGGGCCTCTCCGGCTGGCTCAGCGGGCTTACGAGGCTCTAACCTCCTCGGTGACGCGGCTGGTTCCGTGTCCGTTCGCGGTTCGCGGCACGGGTGGCCAGTACCGGCGGACGGTGCGCTCGGACCGGCCGATTCTGGTGGCGATGTCGGCGGGGTGCAGGGACGGGTCCTGGCGGTACCAGTAGGCCACGGCCCCGGCGGTGTCGAGCGGCACCTCTGCGCTGCTTGTGCCTTCGTCTGGTTCGGTGTCATGTCCCTGGCCCCCGATGGGGTCCGGTTCAATTTCTTGGGCAGCGCCCGGAGTATCGACTCTGTCCTGCTCGTCGGAGTTCTCGACCGGCGTGACTGAAGAGCCGACGGGGCGGGACCTGTTGCTTCCAGACCGGTCAGTGTCGTGGTGCGAGAGGTCAGTGCCCCGCAACGGCGCCGTGTGCGGGGACGCCGAGGCGTCGCTACCGGTCCGAACGAGGTGAGCGTCCTCGTGGTTCCCTGCATTGTCCCGCGAGGGCTCAGGTGCAACTTCCTCGGTGTCGCGCGCATCGGTCGGCGAGTACCCGGTGGCGTCTGCATTCGAATGCTCGCCCTCGCCGCCGCGGATCGCAGCCTCCGGCCTGTCCGTCGGCGATACGTCGAAGCCCCGGGCCTGCTGCGCTGTATGGGGCGGCCCTGATGCGAGGGCAGGCGCCGTCAGGCTCGGGGGTTCGGCCGTCGGGAACGGCGTCTCCGTTGGCGTGGTGGCGGGTTGCTGGCCGTCGGCCCGGCTGGCGGAGGGGGTGCGGATCCGGCCCGCGATCTCGACCAGGCTGATGCTGGCCACGACGACCAGCCCATCAACAGAGATCGGTAGCAGGTAGGAGGCGGCGGCGTCGGTTTCGCCATACCGGGCGGCGACGCCGACCATGTGCCAGTAACTCACCCAGGCGGCGATGCCGGCGATGACAGCGGCGGCGATCAGCCGGGCGGCGGCCAGGCCGCGGCGGTCCGCGGGTACGCGGGAGATGAGTTCGACGGTCAGCAGCAGTGCCAGCGGCGGCCACGCGGCGATGACCTGGCTGATGAGGTTCGGCCGGGCGTGTAGGACGTTCGCCGCGATCGACGCGGCGACGCCGAGGGCGAGCACCGCCCGCACGGCCCACCGCAGGCGGGTCAGGTGCCGGAGGTCGGCCTCTGTTATCTCCGGGGTACGGGCGGAGGTGTGCCGGGGTAGCAGTGTGGCGGTCACGCGGCGGCTCCGTCACCGGGCCGGAGCGCCGGCCGCAGGTCGGGTCGGCGGGTGGGGCGCTGCACCTGGGCGACCAACTCGTCGGCCAGGGCAATGGTGTCATCGCTGGGTTCGGCGTCGATCTCGCCGAGGGCGCGGGTGAGAGAACGGCGCAGGCTGCGGATCGCGTCGAGGTGCCCGAGCGCGGCGCGGGCCCGCATCGCCTGCTGGTACAGCTCTTCGGCGTACGGGTTGTGGCCGATCGCGGCGTCGAGGACGGTGAGCTGCTCGGCGGGGTTGTCGGCGAGAGCGTCGGCGAGGGCGAGGTAGGCGTCGAGTGCCTGCTGCCGGGTGGCTTCGCGGTAGGGCTCGATCCATTCGTAGTCGGCGCCGTCGGCCAGGTGCCCGCGGTAGGTGTCGACCGCGCGGCGCAGCGCGGCGAGGCGCTCGGCCGGGTCGGTGGCCTGGTTAGCGTCGCGGATCGCGGCGCGCATGCGCCACAGGTCCACGTCGACGGCGTCGCGGTTGAGGACGTACCGCTGGTGGGGGTGGGTGAGGTAGGTGCCGCGTCCTGCAGTGCGGCGCATGATGGTGCGCAGGTCGGACACGTAGGTGTAGAGCCGGCCGGGTGCCTTGTTGGCGGGGGCGTCGGGGAGCAGGTCGTCGAGGATCGCCTCGGCGGAGGCGTCGCCGTCATGCACGGCCAGGTAGACGAGCACTTCGAGGGATTTCTTGCGCAGCGTCGGCCCGGGCGGCACGTCGACGATGGCGGCGGTGCCCAGGACGGTGACCTGCACCCTCCCGTGGCTGGTCACCTGGCTGTTCTCGGCCGCGCCGTCGGTGTCCGGTCCCTCCACGGCGGGCTGGGGCGCACCGTCCCGGGGAGTCTCCGTGCCGCGGGCATGGGCGCCGGTGGGCGGAGTTGTCGCCGCTGCCTGGGTGCCCGGGGTGGTCTGACTGTCGGCGCTGCCTGGTGTTGTTGTCGGGGCGGCGGGCACGGGCTCCGGGCCGGATGCCGGTAGGTGTTCACCCTCGCGGAAGGGGACGTCAGGTGGCGCTGGTTCGGTGTCGGGAGAAGGTTGCGCATCGGGTGCGGCGGTCGTGGCCCGGGCGGTGGTGACGGGTTCGGCCGGGGCGGGAGCCTGCGGCTGGCCGGTGTGGGACTCGGCGAGGGTAACGAGCAGGTCACTGGTCTCGGACGGGGTGAGGACGGCCAGTCGGCCGATGTCGGCCGGGTGTCCACCGTGGCGGGAGCCTTCCCCCTGGGCGCGGCTGGTGGTGCCGTCTGCGGCGACGACGACGGTGTCGCCGTCGGGCCAGGCGCCCAGCAGCACGCCGTGGATGTCCAGGCGCTGGCCCTGGGCGAGGAGCGCGGCGATGCGGGTGCGCTGGTGGCGGGTGTCGGCGTCGGCCAGCAGCAGGACTGGCGGTATCGGCTCCCCGGTCGGGTCCGCCGCGCGGGCCTCGGTGACGGTGTCGACCTCGTGGGCGTAGGCAATGCGGCTGCGGTGCAGGGTCTGCGCCTCGAGCAGGTCGAGTGCCTCGTCCAGGCCACCGGTGACGGTCAACCGCGGGGTGCGGGGCAGTGCGACGGCACCGGCGCCGAGCAGCGTCGCCGCGGTCGCTGATGGCATGACCAGCCAGGTGCGGTCCTCTGGTGCGTCGAGGCCTCCGGCGGCCAGGGCGGCGGCCATGAACCCGCGGGCGGCGGCCTCCGCGCCGGGACCGGTGAGCCCCAGGCCGGCGGGCGGCCAGACCGCGGCGAGCGGGTGCGCCAGCGACGGCACCACCGGGCGGAGCGCAGTGTTGTCTTCTGCGCTCGGGTTCGCGACAGGCGTCGGCTTCTCGTGGTCGTCCTCGTCGTTGAGACCGGCGTCGTCGAGGGTGCCGTTCTGGTCGTGCCGCCCGGCGATCTCCGGACGGTCGTCGTCGAGCAGGTCGGCGTCCTGGTCGGGGGTGTCAGGGCCGTCCGGTACGGAGGTGTTGTCGTCTGCTTCGGTGAAGAGCCCGAGGTCGTCGTCCGGACCTTCGTGGCCGGCCGGGTCGGTGGGGGCCGTGGTGGCGTGGCGCAGGCGGCGGCGGATCTGGTTCACCACGGGCGGCATGGGCGACACGTCGGGGTCGTCCAGTCGCAGGTCGGCCGACACGGGCCGGCGGGTGTAGCGGCGGCGGCGGTGGGCCCAGACGAGGGCGACGGCCGCGAGGATGGCGGCGACGAGCCCGGCGTCGAGCCAGCTGCCGGTGCCGAGTGAGACACCGGGGGACGCCTCCGTTCGCGGCCCGGGTGTCTGCTGCCCGTCGACCGCGGGGCGGGGCGTCGTCGAGGCTCCGGAGGCCGACGGCTGCTCAGCGGGCGCGGTGGAGACCGGCGGTGAAGGGACGTGGACCACGCCGTCGTCACCGTCGTGCGGTGCCGGGGTGGTGGAGCCTGGCGACGGGCTCGCGGACGGCGTGTCGGGTGGCGGCGGAGTGGTTTGGCTCGGTGGTGTCGGCGCGGGCGTTGCGGTGCCGTGTGTCGGCTGTTCGGGGCCTGTCGCCGGGGGGTCGGCGGGTGGTGGGGTCCGGGGTGTGCCGGCGGGTGGTGTGGCGTCGTCGGGCAGTTCCAGGGTCCAGCCGGGGTAGATCAGGTTTGGGTTGGTGAGGGTGCCGCCAGTGTCGCGGAAGTGGGTGCCCCGGTTGAGGGCGAAGATCTCCGGCCACCGGTTGGCGTCGCCGAGCCACTGCTGGGCGATCTTCGACAGGGTGTCCCCGCGCCGCACCTCGCAGGTGTAGGTCTGCCCGGATGACACGAGCGTCACGTGGCCAGCTACCAGCCGGGCCGGCGCCGGATCTCCCATGCCCGGCAGGGCGGACGCCGACGCGGCTGTCTGCCAGGGCTGCGTGTGGTGCCCATCCGTGCTCACCAGCCGCACGGTGCTGCTGGGCACGGTGGTTGCCGGGGCCGTCGCGGTGGCGCTGGTGTGGGCGGTTGTCGCCTGGGCTGGCTGGGTGAGGGTCGGTGCGGCCTGGGCGGCGGTGGCGAGGACGCCGCCGGTGATGGCGGCCACCAGGATGGCGGCGAGCCCGCGGGCCGGCGCGATGGCTCGGGGTTGCGGCAGGCGGATGCCCGTGACGGTTTCGGCGACCTCGGCGATCAGCGACCAGATGAACGCCGCCCACACCGCCCAGAGCAGGCACACGACGGCGTTGCCGAGCATGGCGTCGGTCAGCGGTGAGGTGAGGGCCGTGGCGATGTTCTGCCAGGTGGGGACCTCGTGGGGTAGTGGCCAGCCGACGTATCGGATGAGCGCGTACGGCACGCCGGCGGTGAGCAGCACCAGGATCCCGAGTCCGGCCAGCCGGCGGGCGGTGGCGGCGAGGAACGCGAACACTGGGGCTCCCGGTCGTTGGGGTGGCGGTCTTGGTCAGTTCGGTGCGGTGACGCCGGTCAGAGGGCTGGCGGTCGCGGTCGCGGACACCGGCAGGGCGCTGATCCCGACGAGGTGCAGCAGCTGCGTGGGCCGGGTGCCGTTGATGGTGACGGTGACGGCGGTGGGGGTGGCGGACGCGGTGACCTGCCCGTCGACACCGGCCTGTTGGGCGAAGCTCCGCGCGGCTGCGGCGGCCTGGGCGGGCTGGAGCTGGACTGCGCCGGTGGCCCGGTAGGTGGCGAGGTCGATTTCGCGGGCGCCGGCCCGGGCGGCGCCCTGCGCGACGTCGAGCAGCCGCACCTTGTCCGACATGCCCAGGCCCAGGTCGAGGACCAGGCCGGCGAGGACGAGGACGAGGACGACGCCGAAGATCGTCCACGGGGTGATCTGGCCTCGGTCGTCGTGGCGGGCCTGCCGCAGGCGGGTACGCAGCCGGTTCATGGCGCTGTTGTCCCGCGGTAGGTGTCGAGGGGCTGGTGTGAGGTGCCGCGGATGGTGATCGTGCCGGGCAGGCCGAGGCCGTAGAGGTCTTCGAGGCGGACGGTGCACGCCACGGTGGCGCTGACCTGCCCGCCGGGGACGAACGCGCCGGGGTCGACGGTGACGGTGGACGGCTGGCAGGTGTAGGGCCGCCCGGCCAGGGTGGCGGAGGCGCCGTCGGCGCCTGCGGCGCGGGCCTCGCCGGGGGTGCGGGCGAGGGACGCCTGGCGGGCCGCGGCGGCGGCGGCGGCGTTGACGTCGATGGCGGCCGAGGTCAGGCGCAGGCACGCCACCACCGCGAGGGCGGCCAGGACCATCAGCGGTACGTAGCTCAGCGCCATCTCGACGCTGACCGAACCCCGGTCTCCGCGCAGCCGAGGCGCCCGGCGGCGTGGATGTCGGCTGCGGCGCTGCTCGCGGGTCACGTCGAGTCTCCTTCCACTCCAGGCGGCGAGGGGGCCAGCGACAGGGTCGAGGGGCGGAAACGCTCGACCGGGGCGCTGGCCTGGGTGCTGACCTGCAGGCGCAGGAACGGCACGACGGCGGGCACCCGGCCGGCCACGGCCACCGTGGCGGTGTCGGCGGTGCGGGTGACCGACACGCGCGGGTCGACGACGACCTGCCCGGCGACCTGGTCGAGGACGGTTGCGGCGTCGGCGCGGCCGGCGGCGGCGGTGCCGCCGGACACCCTGGTGGTTTGCAGGGCGTGGTTCGCGGCGTGCTGGACGCCGAGTTGGGCCAGGGCCCACAGGGCGAACTGCACGCCGACGAGGACGAGTAGGAACAGCAGGGGCGCGTAGAGGACCACCTCGGTGGTGACCGACCCGCGGTCACCACCGAGCCGGCGTCGCCTGCCTCGTCGCGTGCGGTTCATGGCTAGAGGTTGATTCCGGTGATCTTGGTGATGATCTTGCCTTGGAAGATGGCGTAGACGGCTAGGACGAGGGTGACGAGCAGGGCGATCCACATGACCTTCTCGGTGGTCTCGCTGCCCCGGTCGCCGGAGTCGCGCAGCCGGCGGGCCCGGTCGGTGAGGGTGAGGTGTGCCAGGGTCAGCAGGGCCATCAGCTTGCTGGGGTGCACGGCGTTTCTCCTTCTGGTGTGTCGGGGTCAGAAGCTGTCGACGGCGGTGACAGCCGGGTAGAGGAGGAACAGCATGTAGGCGGCGGCCAGGAGCATGACCGGCATGGACATGCGTTCGGTGGCGGAGTTGGCCCTGGCCTCCAGGGCGGCGGCTTGGTGGGCGCGCAGGGTGGCGGCGCGGATGGTGAGGGAGTCGCGGATGCGGGCGCCTTCGGTGCCGGCGAGGCTCATCGTCGCGGCGAGTTCCTGCAGTTCGACGACGCCGGTGTCCTCGCCGAGTTGGCCGAGGGCCTGCCAGGGCGGCATGCGCAGCAGCCGGGCGGTGGCCACGGCACGGTTCAGGCGTCCGGCGGCCCAGCCGTGGGTGTCGGCGCAGGCGTCGTCGAGGGCTTGTTCGAGTCCGGCGCCGCCGGCGAGGGAGATGACGACGAGGTCGAGCACGGCGGACAGGGCGTAGCGCAGCTCGTCGCGGCGCCGCTGGGCCTCGGCGTGCACGGTGGTCTCGGCCAGCCACCAGCCGCCGGCCGCGCCGGCAAGCGACGCCCACAGCGGCATACCGGCGGCGAAGCTGACCCCGCCGGAGGCGAGGACGGCCATCGCGACCGGGGGCAGCAGCAGGCCGGCGAGGACCGCGAGGGCCTGGTCGGCCAGGTGGGTGGCGGTCGGCCGTTGCAGTACGGCGAGGTCGGCGCGCATCCGCTGCCGGGGCAGGCCGAGGGCACGCAGGGGCGCGGCGAGCAGCCGGGTCCTGGCCCCCACTGGTTCTTCCGGGGCAGTCGGGGTGCGGCGCAGGGCGTCGAGGGCTTGGGCGAGGCTGGGCCGGGCGGGATGAAGGCCGGTGCCGGCCAGAACCAGGCCGAGCCCGGCCACGACGCCGCACGCCACCACGAAAGCGGCCATCACGCCACCTGCCCGAGCTGGTCGGCCGAGAGCACCCGTGGTGGTTGCGGGACGCGGGAGGCGCGGGCCAGCCACCAGAACCCGCCGGCGAACACCGCTCCGACGACAAGGAGCACGAGCTGTCCGGTGACGCTGCGGTAGGGGGCGAGGAACCCGCGGTTGAGCAGGATCAGCCCGGCGACCATCGCCACCGACGTGCCGGTGATGACCCGGGCGGCCGTGCGGGTCGCGGCCCGTTTGGTGGCCACCCGCATCCGGATGCCGGCGAGCTCGCGGGCGGTGGCGGCGAGGCTGGTCAGGCACTGGGAAAGTTGCCCGCCGTGGTAGCCGGCGGCCTGCGTCAGGGCGCGCACGACGAGGTCGGCGGTGGGGTCGGCGAGGTCGGCGGCGAACGCGCGCAGCGCGTCGGGTAGCCGTGCTCCGCCGCGCACCGCCCCCGCGAGGGCCTGCACCTGGGGGCGGATGGGCTGGGGGGTGACAGGGGCGGTGGCGGTGATGGCCTGCTCCAGGCCGGCGGCCGAGGACAGGGTGTCGCGCAGCAGCTCGGCCCAGGTCGCGATCGCCTCGATCCGGGCGATCGCGCGGGTGTGTTCCCGGTCGGGGCCCAGGACGCGGGGCAGCGCCCACACCGCGGCGGCGGTCAGCAGCGCCGCGACCGGCCAACGGGTCACTGCTGCCGCACCGAGGCCCGCCGCGACGGCCGAGAGGAGCCGGGTACGGTCGGCCGCCGTCCACCGTTGCCGTGTCCGGGTGGTCGGGGTGCCAGGTGGGCGGCGGCGTAGCCCGTCGGCGACGAGGATCAGGCCGGCGGCGCAGCCCAGGCCGAGCAGGATCGGCAGCAGGTTCATGCTCACCACCGGTCCCGGACGAGGAGGTTCGGGTTGAGGCCGGCGGCGGTGAGCTCGTCGAGGGTGTCGGCGCGGATCGGTGCGGCGGGGATGGCGCGCCGGTCGGGGCCGGGGCGGTAGATCTCGTTGGAGGGGACCTGGGTGCCGTCGGTTTCCAGGACCTGGCGGATGGAGGACACCACGCGGGTGCCGTCGGTGGCGACGTCCAGGTGGACGACGAAGTCGACGGCCTGGCCGATGAGCACGTTCGCCGCGTCGAAGGTCAGCTTCTCCGGCGCCTGCATGACGTACATGGCCAGCCGGGTCAGCGCCTGCTTACTGGAGGAGGCATGCAGGGTGCACATGCTGCCGTCGTTGCCCTGCGACATGGCCAGGAGCATGGGTACGGCCTCCGCGCCGCGAGTCTCACCGACGATGACCCGGTCCGGGCGCATCCGCAGGCCCCAGCGCACCATCGTGGACATGTCGATGCCGCCGACGCCTTCGAGGTTCGGCTCCCGCTGCTGCAGGGCTGTGGTGTTCGGGTGAGCGTCGGTGTCCTCGTCGAGGCCGAGTTCGTAGGCGTCCTCGACGGTGACGATCCGCTCGTGCGGGCTGATCGCGCCGGCGGCGGCGCGCAGCATAGTGGTCTTGCCGACGCCGACGCCTCCGCAGATCACGATGTTCTTGCGCGCCCGCACCAGCGCCCGGATGAGCTCCCGCAACCCCACCGTGATCTCCCCGCGGTGCAGCAGGTCGTCCAGGGTCACCCGGTGCAGCGTGTTGCGGCGGATCGACAGCGAGGGCCGTTTCGCTACCGCCATCACGGCGAACAGGCGTTGCCCGCCGGGCAGCCGCAGCGACAGGCCGGGCGAACCGCGGTCGAAGCGGCGCTCCTCCTGCCCGCTGCGCGCCGCCGCGACCCGCACGAGGTCGATCAGGTCGTCGTCGGAGGCGGCGACCGGCGGCACTCGCTGCACCCGCCCGTCGGTGGTGCGGATCCACACGTTGTCGCAGCCGTTGGCGAAGATGTCCTCCACCCGCGGGTCGTCGATCAACCTCTGCAGGCCGCCCAGCCCGGTGAAGCTGTCCCGCAGAGCTCGCGCCAGGGCCGCCTCGGCCTGCGGAGTGAGCGGCACACGGCCGGCGGAGATGTCCTCGCGGGCGTGGGCGAGGAGCTCCTCGGCGATGTACCCGGCGATCACCGCGTGGCGCTCGCCGTCGGGAAGCTGCGCGCCGTGCGCGGCCAGGCGGTCACTGACCCGGGCCCGCAGCCGCGCCACCACCTCCGGCGGCGCCGCGGTCGTGCCGCCGTTCAGGGTCGGGGCGGTCACCGCACGACCTCCAGCGCCGCACCGGCGGGCTGCCCGCCAGCCGCGACGGACGCGGCGAGGGCGCGCAACGCTTGGGCGAGGCGGGTACGTGTCCACGCCCGCCCCGTCATCCGCCCGGCGAGGACGCCAGCGCCCCACCGGTCGGCGGGCAGCTGCGCCCACACCGGGACACCGAGGCGCCCACTGATCTCGGTGGGGGTGTAGGCGGATCTGCCGCAGACCGTCAGCCCGACACCACCCGGCCGCGCCGCGGCGCGCAGCGCCGGCAGCCGGGTGTCCAGGTGATCCAGGTACTCCGTCGACCCCGAGGTGACCAGCACGACCGCGTCAGCGGAGCCCAGCAGGCCCCACGCCGGGCTGTTGGCGTAGAGGCGACCCGCGTCGGCGACCACCGCCGGCGCCAACCGCGCGACCGCGTCGGCCTGGCCGGCGAGGACCGACACCGCCCCCGCAGCGGTCTCGGCCGCACCCGGCCCGACGAGCACGTGCAAACCCAACGGCACCTGCTGCACGTACGGCGCCGCCCCGCCGGCGTGCCCGCCGTGCCGGGCCGCCGCCGCCAGGGACGCCAGGCCCGGCTCCTGCGCCAGCCCGAACCGCGCCGCGACCACCCCGCCACCGGGATCGGCCTCCACCAGCAACGCCGGGCACTCCGGCCACAACGCCGCCATCCCCAACGCGGCCGTCGACGCGCCCGGCGCGCCGGACACCGACGCCACCACCACCAACATCTCCCGCACCTCCTCACGTCTCACTGGGACGGGCCGAGCTGCACCAGCGACACGTCCCCCGGGGCCGCCGCGACCGCTTCCGCCGCATCCGCGGCGAGCAGCACGGTCACCAACTGCGTGCCCACCTGATCGGCGCCCGCAGCCACGGACACGACCGTGGCCACCGCCCGGCGCACACCGCTGTTCTGCTGCGGCGCCTGCTGCCCGCCCCCCGCAGGCGGGGCGACCAGCACCACCACCCGCGACCCGGCGGTCAGGCTCGTCGGGGCCCGGCCCGGCTTGACCGGAACCGCGATCACCGCCTGCCCCGCCGCGGGCCACGCCGCCGGCCCGACCTGCGCCGACACCAGCAGGCTCCCTGCCGCCAGCGGCACCGCCGCCGAACGGCCGACGATCCCGCCGCGCCGCTCGGCCGGAACGAGGTCCAGGCCGGACGGGTTCGCCACCCGCACCACCCGCACATCGGCATCGGTGATGACCTGACCCGCCGACACGTCACGCGCGACGGCGAGGAACTGCTCGTCGGCGTGCCGGCGCAGATCCACTTGCCAAAACGTCACCACCGTCGCCAGGACCAACAGCAGCCCGGCGACCACACGCCGCCCGCTGCGCCGCCCCGCCCGCCGCCCACCAGTGGACACCGGCGGCAGATCCGCAGCGGCGGAGCTTCCCGCGCGGGGACGGTCCGTGGTGACGCTCACCGGGCACCTCCGACGATCGCCTGGGACTCCGCCACCCGCACGGACACCGTCGAAGTCGTCGTGAGCGGAGCGAGAGTGCCCCCACTACCGGCAGCAGACCAGGTGACAGACCACGTCACCGTCGCCCGCAGCCGGAACGCCGCCCCCGCCGCGACAGCGGACGAGGAGGTGTAGGTGTGCCCGCACGCCGAGGACGCCTGCGGGTCCGTGCCCGGCTTCCACGGCTTGCCCGGACCAGTGCATGTCAGGTCGCCGCTGCCGTCGCCGAAGGACCACACCACCCGAGTCGGCGTCGCGGTCGCGGTCACCGACACCCCAGGCACCGACGCGGTCGCCGACCGGGCACCCCACGTCGCCGGGTCCACCCACAACCACACCGGCACCTGCACCAGCACGAACGGCGCCGTGCCGGGATTCGTGCGGATCTGCGGCGAAGGCAGGCGCAGCCGAGAACGCGCGGACTGTGCCAACGCCGCCAGGTTCACCGTCGGCGCCTGGTCCAGCCACACCGGCACGTCCTGCGACCCCAGCCCGTTGGCCACGCAGGTCCGCGAATACCAACCGCCCTCAGGGCCCTTACCGGGCGGCGGCGGGAGGTCTACGTCGACCGGCGCCCAGTAGCAGCCGTCCTCGCCGCCGCCACCCGAGCCGTCATCGGAACCGCCGCCGCCCTGGTTGCCGCCATTCGAGCCGCCCGGTCCGCCCGGAGTGCCAACGCTGATGTCACACTCGGCCGCGTTCGGGGTCTGGCTGCAGTCCACGTTTCCCAGCCCGTCGTCGGCCCAAGCCGGGGAGAAGGCGCCGACGCCGACGCCGACGCCGACAATCAAGAGCGCGATCCCAGCGCGCAGAACACGCCTCAGCATGAGCCGACCGTTTGTACACCGAAGCTGGACACCTTCCAGCCGCCGTCGTCGCGGGTCACGGTCGCCCTCACGGCACGGTTCCCGCCCGGGACGTCATCGGCCAATGCTCCAGTCGCCGTCTTGTAGGTGAGGAATCGCTCCGTATTCAGACAGTCCTGCACCGAGATGCTCGACGGCATGGCAGCGGGCGAGGCTCCCGCGACCTGCGGATCCGACTGGTACTCGCCTTTGACGACCTCGCCGTCCCGGCGGAGCTTCGCCAAGCCGCCCTTCAGATTCGCCAACGCCTCGCCAGTGGTGTGCACAGCCAGCGAAGGCTCGTCCGGGTTGGCGGTCAGGCCAGCCTTCGCGTAGGCCTGCCACATGCCTCGGTAGGCGTCCAGCGCCGCTTCCTCGGCTCTGCCGCGGGCGTCCTGCGTCGGCGCGGGAACAGATGGCAGCGGAGTTCGGCTGTCTTCGACGGGCTCGGCACCCGTGCAGCCCGCAGCCGCAATAGCGACCAGTGCGGCGAGAACAGCCACAGCGGATAGCGGATTGCGGGGCCGGCATGGTCGGTGCCTGACCCGACGCCTCCGCCGATCACGGAAAGTCACTTCTCCTCCTCAGGTGCGCCCAGCCACAGCAGGCGCTGGCGTTCCTGCAGCGATGCGTGGAAGTTCCAGGGAGCGCGGTCTGAATCCACCTCTACACCCGGACCCCGCAGTTACCGCAACGTACTTACCGTGAGGTGATTACGGCTCCGTGAGCACCCTTCGGTAAGCACCAATGGGCTTAAAGCAGAGCAAACCGGCGGCTGATTGTCGGGTTAGCGACACTATGCCCGCAGGCATCGATGCATCTAGAATCCCTCTGAACAGTTCGAGGGAGTCCCGATATGAGTCGCAGTGCCGAGGCTCGTGGCCCTCGCGACCTAGCCCGCGAACTGGGCCGGCGAGCGAAC
The DNA here is from genome assembly GCF_029626045.1 of Micromonospora sp. WMMD710. Classification (NCBI taxonomy): domain Bacteria; kingdom Bacillati; phylum Actinomycetota; class Actinomycetes; order Micromonosporales; family Micromonosporaceae; genus Micromonospora; species Micromonospora sp. WMMD710. The sequence goes on from NZ_JARUBD010000001.1 coordinate 5,680,250, forward strand.
GCGGTCGCCGCTCTCGTCACGCTGCGCGACCGCGGCGACTCCAGCCTGGACGAGCTTGCGAAGCTTGGCAGTTGCCGAGACGATGCTGGACTCGCGTGCGACCTGCGCTGGTTGGCGGCTGCCGGACTGGTGCGACGCGCCTCGGGAGCCGGAAGCTGGGACGTCACAGATGCCGCGTCGGTCTACCTGCTCTCACGGCCCGGTCAGGCCCTCGCCGATTCCCTCATGGCGTTGGCGCAGGCGTGCGACAAGCTGGGCGAACGCCACTCTTCAGGACGCACACCTGTCGATTAGCCAGCACCTCATCCTTCGGAGGTCGTGAATTTTACTATTCACGCTGCGCAGTGCTGCCCTTACACTCTTCTGGGTAGCCGACCTTGACGGGGAGGGAAGGCGGTGCATTCCTTTCAACGCGTCTACGACGCTGTCCGGCTGTGCGGACACCGGTGGTCACTGGAGATCCTGACCGCGCTGCAGCAGGGGCAGCCCATGCGCTTCACCGACCTGCTGCACACCATCAGCCCTGCACCCAGCTCGAAATCGCTGAACGAGGCTCTGCGGCGGCTGCAGGAGCACGGCCTCGTCGGGCACGTCGCAAGCACCGAGGGCGGCCGCTACGCCCTGACCGAAGCCGGTGAGGAACTACTGCCAGTGCTCATGTCATTCATGTCCGACCTGGGGCAATGGCTCGATACCTACGGCGACGAGACCAGCCAGCCCTCGGCCAACAACCGTACCCGCCCCTGAGTAGCGTCGAGGACGCGAGGGCTCGGTCGTGGCGAGTCACCTCGACGCGGCACTCTTGTTCGGCATCGCCGGGCTCACCGGTGCGCTGGTCGGCGCAGTGCTGCCATGCGCCACGCGGCTGCTGGCGGTACCTACCGGCCCATCTAGCATTACCATGGGAGCGGCAGAGGACGCGCTTTCGGGACGTTGGCAACGGTTTGCCACCTGTCGGTTCGTGGCTGTGCCCGGTTGGCTGCTCGGCAGCGTCAGCCTCGCGGTCGCTTCGATCGGTATCGGCCTGCGCCTACGATCCGCCGAGCTATCCGGCCTCGCGACCTTGGCAGTGTGGTTGGTCGTCCTCTACAGCGGGGCGCTGCTCGCGGCCGTCGACATCGCCGTGCGCCGTCTGCCCACTCTGGTCATCGCCGTCGCGGCGGCAGCGGTCTTCGCCATCCTCGCTGCCGAGGCGGCCATGACCGCTGACGGGCGGCGGCTCATCATCGCTGCCGCCGCCGGCGCGGCGCTCGGCGGCGGATACCTACTGCTCGCCCTCCTCGCCGGCAGCGGCATGGGACTCGGCGACGTACGCTTCGCCGCCCTACTCGGCACCGCCCTCGGCACGCTCGGCTGGGACGCAGTACTCCTTGGCGCAGTCCTGCCATACCTGCTCGCAGCGCCCACCGCGCTCATCGGCTTGGTTCGGCGAGGTAACAGCATCGCCTTCGGCCCCTACCTGATGGCTGGTGCCATCGCGGCGCTCCTGCTCGTTGCTTAGGAACAGCTCACGGCGGGTCGCGGCGTTGCCTGCGAATCTATTACGTGTGCAGGCTATTGATCCCTCACCGTTACACCGAGGCCGAGCGCGCGTACCTGTTCGGCCAGCTTGTCCGCTGCCGAGGCATCCACGACGAGCTGCAGGGTGCCCTGCAAGTACGAGATAGTGCCTTCATCCAGCATTGAGTAGAGAGTCCGGAAAACCTGGGCCATCCCTTCGCTCTTGTGCGGTTGCTGGAAGAGGTTACCGACTAGCGGGAAGGTGACGAACTTTTCAGCGGGCGTGTGGTCGGTGGATTCTCCCGTGCCGCTGGTACCTCCCGGTGCTTCGGAACCTGTCGAGCCAGCGCCGCTCGTGCCGCCGGGTTGCGGCTTCGGCGTGTCAGCGGTGGGCTCGTCGGCTCCAGGGTCCTCACAAGTGAGCGGGCGCGCGAGGCGCAGCCCGACCGAGGCGAGATTGACCTGGCTTGAGTCGGTGACCGCGACTGGCTGGGACGAGCCGTCCACGATCGCGAGTTCGTCCGACGCGACTGCGCTGTAGATCGCCTCTTGCAGGTCCGCCTCACCGGTGTACAGCAACGGGAGACGGGGGGTGTTCCAGAACGCGTCGCGGATCTCAGACAGGGGTCGTCCATAGTCCTGATCGCGCAGGTGATAGAGCAGCACCCGAGCGGTGAACTGTCCGGCGTCGAAGACTTTCTCCTTGTCGGCGAGCGCCTTCCATACCTGGGTGCCGTCCAGGGCGCTCTGGTTCTCGTCCTCGAAGGTGACCTGGTCGAGCGCGCGGTCCGCGTCTGGATTGGGTTGCGCCAGGTAGGCCACATGCTGGTATGCGCGTTTGACCGCTTTCTCCAGCTCGAGTTTCGCGGCCGTCAGTTCCTTGTTCCCCGTGGTGGTGAGATCGGCGTCGGCTTGCACCTCGGGCGCCGAGAGCGCCCGATGGCGGGCCAGGTACTCCACCGCGAGGGCCCTCGCCCGGGCTCGGCGTTGGGTGTTGGCGACGGCGAACACTGCGGAGGAGGCCCACTCGACAGGCAATCGTGCGGTGCCTTCTCCGAGGCCGACGGCGACCTTGAGGGCCTGGATGGTCTGCTGCTCGATCCCGTTGCGCAGGGAGAATTGGGCCGGATCGAGGATGAACAGCCGGGTGGTGCGGGCGTCGTCGAGCCCGGCGGTTGCTAGCACCTCGGTCGGAGTCCGAGCGAGGTCGGCGGTGATAAACCGTTTGACCTTGAATGGGCCTGTGTTGGCCAGTCGCTGCGCGAACTCGACGATGACGTGATCACGTTCGTCGTCGGTGACGGTTTTGCGCAGCGAGTTGACCAGCGTGCGGTAGGTCAGCTTGGTCGACAGGTAGTACCGCGCCGGCTTGTTGTTGCCCTGCCCGGCGATCGCTTCGACTGCGCTCATGCCCTTGTCCTGATTGACCAGGTCGGCGACGACGCCGTCGGCGTCAGTGAGCGTGAAGTCGGAGTCCGGGGCGGCGAGGGCTGCCTTGACCTCTGGGGCTGAGGCGCCGCGCCGTCCGCCTGGGCGGGAGCCGACGATGCTGGTGAGGAAGATGAAGGTCGCGCCCCGTTCCGCAGCTCGGGGGTTGGTGGCCGACCATGGGACGGGTTCGCGTTGCAGGTCGAGCCTGCGGGCGGCGCCGCCGTCGTCGTTCTGATTGACGATCTCGTTCTCGGCCAGCGCACGGAAGTTCGCGACTGTGCGTTGGTCACCGACGAGGCCGGAGCCGAGGATCGCCTCGCGTACGTTGTTGTTCGACAGCGGAAGGTCGCCGGGACCGATGAGCGGCGGAGCCCAGTCTCCCTTCTTGCCGCGCTGCTGCAGCGCATAGACCGACGCGGCGAAGATGCGGATGGTGGATCTGACCTTCTGGAAGCCGGTCACGGTGGCCCACTCGTGCTCGGCCAGATGCATCAGCATGGGGTGGAAGGGGTACGTGCGGCGTACCTCGCGGAGGAAGTCGCTACGCCACGTCCCAGGGATGTTGTCCCAGACGTTCTTGGTCCACGGTTTGTCGGTGTGGATGCCGTCGAACGCGTGGGCAGCCGCGACGACGATTTCCTCCGGCGGCGCCTGGTCGAACAAGCGTCGGCGGAGGATGTCCGCGAAGTCGGCGTTCGCGGTCACGGTCGCCGGCAGGCCGTTGCGCTCCAGCAGGTCGTGCAGGTCGGTGCGGCGTTCCCGGGCACCGTCGGTGCCCAGCGCAATGGTATCGGAGCCGATCATGACAACGAGCATGGCCACGTTCGGTACGTCATTGACCGCATCCAGCAGAGCGCGCAGGAACGCCATGTCTTGGGCGACAAGTTCGGGCTTGGCGGCGCCGTCGAGGCCGTTCCCGAAGTAGTCCATGATCTCATCGACAATGATGAGAACAGGTCGATTGAGCGCTCGCAGCGCCTCAGCGATCTTGCTCTTGTCGTTGAAGTAGGGGGCGTAGCGTTCGTAGAGCGTGTAGTCCTTGGAGAACAACCGCCACAAGAACCGCTCGTACAGGTTGTACGCCGGTCCGTCGATTTCCTTGACTGGGGCGCCGGGGGTCATGTTGTCGCACGGCAGGACGACCACGTGCGGGTTGTTCAGGTCGGGCGGCAGGCTACGGCCGAGGATGCCGGCGGCGCGGGTGAAAACCAGCTTGCCCAAGTCGGTCTGGGCCAGAGCTGTGGGGTGGCGCGCGAGCTGCCAGCAGCCGATGCAGGCGTGGGACTTACCGCCGCCCATGCCTTGGTCCAGACGTGTGAGCGCCCGGGCCTTGGTGTAGTCACTGCCGCCGCCGAGACGGACGGAGATCTCGGCGAGCAGGCCGACGAGCAGATCTGTGGGATAGGTGATCTCTGCGTAGTAGGTGGCGTCGGCGTAGGCCGGCCGCAACGTGCCTGTCGCGTAGACGGCGTTGAACAGCGACATCTGCACGTCGTCGATCTGCCCAGCGGCGTTGATGACCTCCGGTCGGATGCGGATCGCGTCCCACCACGGGGTCATCCTGGCGCCGCTCATCGTCGTCCCCTCACCTCGCGCGGATGCAGCCTCGCGGACGCCCCGATCGCCTCGGCGGCCTCCGTGAGTTCGGTCAGAATAGTGGTTGCTGAGCGTCCTGTGCCGCCTGCGTCGTGTTGGCGGACTTCGCCGCGCTGAAGACGCCCGACTGGTTGCGCAGGATCCGGGTCCATCCGATCGCGTCGGCGTCGCGCTCGGGCAGCCGGTCTGCCAGGAATTTCATCGCTGCCCATAGGTATGGGTCCTCGCTGTCACGGCCGGACGAGGACAGGACCTCACCGACGGCGCCGAGGCCATCGCGTTGCGCCCTGCCCATCGCCAACACGACATCGATGACTGGGGAATCGCTGGTGATGGTCGCCTTGAAACGCGCCGACGCGACGAACTGGCAACCGTCGCTCGCGCTGGGTACGAGGTCCTTGACGTCACTCATGTCCAGGTCTGCGGCTAGGACCTGCCAGCGCAGCTCAGACTTAGCGACCAGTTGACGGCCGAACAGCCGGACCCACCACAGCGCGAACCGGGTGCGCGGGTCGAAGGCCTGTAGCGGATGCCGGTCGACGTCCACCGCCATCGCGTCCTGAACAGCCCGACGGGCAAGGACCAGATATCGGTCGATCTCGACAGGCTCAGCGCGGCTGTCGAGGATGCGGGTGTAACGGCCGACGATTTCCATGGCTGGTCCCGCCGAGGCCATGAGCATGTCTGTCGGCGCGAGGCCCGCACGCTCCCAGTCGCGGACTCGACGGGCGATTTCCTCGCGGATTTGCATCTCGACGGCTGCGGCCCGACCGTCCTTGCGGTTCGGCATTGCTGGGCGGCAGGCCATCGTCAAGGTGGTGACGATGTTCGCCGACCCGGCAGCCGCACCGCCGGCTTCCGTCTTCGCGGGCCACGAAGCAGACATCACCAGGTCGGCGGCGGTGATGGCTTGTAACAGGCGATGCCAAACCTCCGGGTCCCCGTGCCCGAAGACGATAGTGACGACGCCGTCATGAGCGACGACCCTGCGGGCTTCGGAGAATGCTTGGGCGATCATCCGATCGTAGTGATCGGTGGTGCGGTGATCGTTCGCCGGACCGCCACCGCGCTTGACGATGACCTCCGAACCCTTCTCCTGGACCCCGTCCGGGTGGGCAGTGATCGCCACGGATGGATCGGCGACCTGCATGGCACGTTTCGCCCACACGTAGAACATGTCGCTGGAGTCGCTGTAGTCGATCATGTCGTCGTAAGGCGGGTCCGTCACGACAGCGTCCATGGAAGCGGTGCGAAAGCGCACCCCGGTAGCGTCACCGCGTTCGATGGTGGCCGGGACGCTACCGGCGCGAAGCAGGATGTTCCGCATCGCGGTAAGGGTCTGCGACGCCAGCGAGTGCCAGGAGCCGGGTCCGTCGGAGAGTCCACCCTCGAACCAGTCATAGGAGAACGAGACTGCAGACTGGTTGACGAACAAGTCACCGATCTGGCATCCGCCGGCCTTCTGCAGGCGGGCGCCCCTGGAGGACCGACGCAACTTCCGCATCATGGCGGCAGTGGCGAAACCGGCCAGCGCGCGCACATAGTCGGTGCTCAGGCCAGCGTCGAGACAGATTTGAGAACATTCGTTAATCGCCCGCGACAGCCTGACGAAGCCTAGGGCTTGGCGATCCTCGAACAGGTCGCCGTACACCTTGTCGCCGTAGTTGACGGATTGGATCGTCCGACTGTTGCCGTCGGGGATGCGTTCGTCGGGACGGGCTGGGAGTAGCCCGAACGGTGGTTCCTCGGCGAGCGCCTTGCGTGCCCGTTCGGTGGCGGCGAACTCGTCACCGGTCGGCTCGCGAAAGACCTTTGTGCCCTCGTCATCGAGGTCAGCGGCCACGAGCAGCATGTCGCGTCGCTCGCCGTCGAGGCTCAGCCGGGTGTGCGTGTCTTTGGTGTGAACGTGTCCACAGAAGGGGCAGACCGCGACGCGGCCGTCGGAGGCGTACTTGCTCTTGCCGGCCAGGACCCGAGTCGGTGTCCCTCTAGGCGGGCCGTCGTGAACGACGGCAGTCACCTTGCCGCTCTTGCCGTCCGCGTCGAGGTAGAAGCTTTGTCCCGGGTCGTCCTTCTTCGGCCGCGGCAAGCGCAGGTGAAGTTCTCCGACGAGCGGGAACCGGTTCCCGCACTCTTGGCACGGCAGCGAGGAGGCCCACAGGTAACCCCAGGGGAAGCGACCACCGTGCTGGGGATAGAACTCGGCCATCGCGGCGGTGAAGCGGGCTCCGACCTCGTTGAGGAAGGTTTCGGCGTCGTCGAGCAGGCGTACACCGCTCATAGTTGTGGCACCGAACGGCAGCGGCTGTTCCGTTGACCAGTCCCGGTACAGCAGGTCGGCCAGCAGCGAACCGCCGAGCGTGGCGAATGGCGAGTAATCGACGCCGAACGCATCCGCGCCGAGCCTGCCGGCTTCCAACGGGATCATGGCCCGGCCGGAGAACGGATCGAGAACCCGAGGGCGGCGTCCGTAGGTGTCGGCCAAGATTTTCTCGATCTCGTCCTGGGCCTTCCTGTAGCCGCTCATCGCGGTGCGGACCAGGTTTTGTAGCTTGCGCTGGTCCTGCTCGCTGTCCGGCCAGGGGAGCAGGCTGGTGAGAACGGCAGCCTTGGACTGGGCCACGGGTCGTTTGGCGAACCAGACCCACAGGCTGGATTCGGTGTTGCCGGAGCCCCATCCGTTGGCGCTGTTGTTGGAGACCTCGGCGCAGGGGAACCAGCGTTCAATCATTCGGGTCATCGGTGGTTCTCCTGCTGGGCTGTGGTGCGGTGCTTGCTCAGGGTGCTGCCGGGGACGCGGAAGACTGCATCATTGCGGATCTCGTCGGCGAAGGTTGTGACGGGGTCTCGGTAAGTGCCGAAGAGCGTGCCTCGGCTGTCGTGGCACTGGTCGACCACGTAGAGCCAGTAGTCGGTGCGGTGCTGGGTGGCGATCAGCACCTCGTTGCCCGTCATGCGGATGCCGTTGCTGGCTGCGGACCGCCACACGCCCTTGACCTCGACCAAGCGCTGATCGCGGCCGCGGATGGCGTGCAGGTCGTAGCCGCGGTTGTCCGCGTGCACGTCGGCGACACGCCATCCGTCTTCCTGTAGCAGGCGCAGGACATGGAGCATCGCCACAGTCTCCGAATCCGTCTCCTCGGCTGTCCGTGGCGCGGCCGTCGGGTGGACGCGGATACGCGCCACCAGTTTGGGTTCGCTCAGCCTGACCTGGCTGAGTGCTTCCAGCTCGCCTAGACGCTCCGTCGCGCGCTGCTCCAGCCGGTGGCGGGTCGCGACCCGCTCCTTCTTGTCGGCGATTCCCACGGTCAGGTCGACGGGAAGGTTTTGTAGGTCGTGGCGAGCCTGGGCGAACCACTCGCTGCGCACCCGCTGATGCTCGTCGCGGGTCTTCGCGGCCAGAGCGGCTGCGGCCTGCGCGGCGGTGTCGATCCGCGCGGGGTGGGGCGCGGTGCCGGCCAACGCGCTGGGGACGAGATTGGCGAGCGTCTCCCACCGCACCGGATACGCCTGACCGTTGTCGTCGACGCGGATCAGGGCAGCCCACGCGGTGTGGCGTTTGCCACCGGCCTCGGTCAGGGTGGCTTCGAAGGCGTGCAGTTCGTATCCGCTAAGACTGGTGGGGTCATCGGCAGCCCCACCCCGGTATATGTCGGCGGCGAGGGTCTCGTCGGCGAGGGCGATGAGATCGCCGAAGGCCGCGTCGCCTGGGCCCAGCGCAAGCACGTTCGACGTGTCGACACTGACGCTATGGTCACGCAGCGCCTCGCCGCTAGTCGCAACGAGCGCCTGCGGGCGCCCCCCCAAGCCTTGCGGCAGGGGGCTGTCGGAGGACAGCAGCAGGATGCCCTCGCCGGCGGCGGTGCGCTGCACTCGCAGCAGACGGGCCTGGTCGAGCCGGTTGAGGTATGACTCGACGATCGCCGGGTTGATCCGGTCCAGCAGATCCCGTTGTAGCAGTGTGAGTGCGGCCATCGCGTCGACCTGACTGGCGAGCGCGGCCTCTTGGGCTCGGGCGGCGCGCGCGGCCCGCTTGAGATCGGCGGTGTGTACCTTGCGCACAGCGGCGTCGGCGGCTGCCTTCTTGTCCTCATCATCGCCATAGAGATCCGTGAGCCACTGCTCGTACCGCATCCCCGTCATCTCCGCGACGGTCGACAGGCTGTCGAAGATCTGCCCGCCGAGCTCACTGGCGGCGGACACGAACCGCTCCAGCAGCGTATGCAGCACATCACCCTCACGGGTGTCTGTGGCGATGAGGTTGTATAGGAGAACGTCACGTAGTTGCCCGACCCGGTGGATACGGCCCATGCGCTGTTCCAGGCGCACCAGCGACCACGGCATGTCGTAGTTCACCAGCACGTGCGCGGCTTGCAGGTCGATGCCCTCGTTCCCGGCGTCGGTGGTGACGATGACCTGGAACTCCCGACGCATGAACGCGGCCCGCACGGCATCACGTTCGGCCGGTGCCTGCCGTCCTGAGTACATGCGGGCGGTGTAGCCAGCAGCGTTAAGTCGCTGCACGATCCACGCGGCGGAATCTGCGTATTCGGTGAACACAACCGCTTGCTCGCCGCTGCCCGCGATGATCCCATTTGCCGTAAGGCACAGGCGTGTCAGGTCACGCCATTTCGACGGCTCGTAGCTGCTGTCCGCCAGGATGGCATCTAGCTGCTGGAGCAGGTCCTTGATCGCCGCGCGCTCAGCCCGGCTGGCCTGTGACGTGGCATGGACGACCTTGGCCTCGTCCTTGGCCTCGTCGTCGGCCTCAAAGGTCCGCTCGACGTCCAGGACCGCCTCGGCCTCGGTCTTCGCGCCCATATGCGCAGAGCGGCGGCGTAGCGTCTCCCGGAGCGCGAACAATGTCGAGGCGGCTCGCTTGCCGTACACCATACGGGCCAGGGTTCGAGCCGTGGGAGGGAAGAACTGGTCGACCATGTCCAGCGCCTGCCGGTAGATCGAGTACTCCTTGGATCCCAGCGGTACCCGGAAGTTGCTTGCCGTGCGCCCCTTGAACAATCGGGTCACCCCGTCGTAGTCGACGAGGTCTTCTTTCATTCTTCGCAGGAAGTGCACTGGTCCGGGGCGTAATGGCTGTAAGCCCTCGTCGTTCTTGTCTCCGGGATCGGGATAGATGTCGGGGTCTACCAGGTGCAATAGGTGGCGGAACAGCCACTCGGACCCGCGGTGCGGAGTCGCGGTCATCAACAGCGCACGTGGGGCGTTCTTCGCCAGCATGCGCCCGACCTGGTGAAACGAGGTGGCCGTCGGAGTTAGGCGGTGGGCCTCGTCGAACACGACGATGTCCCAGCCTGCCTTGTCCGGGCGGATAGCATCCTGCACGGCGCCGTTCGTGGCCGCCAGTTCAAGCGACACGACCCACAGGTCGTGCCCCGTGTCGAGCGCATGCTCACGTACCGTGTCCGCCGTGATTCGGCGCAGGCCCCCGCCGAAGAACCGATCGAAGTCCTCCTGCCACTTGCTGGCCAGGTTTGCCGGCACGACGATCAACGCCCTGCGGATCAACCCGAGTCGCTGCATCTCTCGCAGATAAAGACCGGCCATGATCGTCTTGCCGGTCCCGGGCTCATCAGCCAGCAGGAACCGCAGGAACGGTTGCGGGAGCATCGCTCCGTACACGGCGTTCGCCTGATGAGCGTAGGGGCGCAGCGGGCTCGATGCGAGCAGCGTCGTCTTGGCGTTGGTAGCGGCTGCGGCCATCCATCGGGTCCACATACCGGCCAAGACGCGCGCCGAAGGGGCGCGGCCATCCTCGACCAGACGGGTGACCTCTACGGCTTGTTCGCCGGTGAGGGACACCTTATGGAGTGAGCCGGCGTCATCCGTGACATAGAGCGTCCAAGCTCCGCCCGCACCGCGTTGCGCGAGATCTACGGTCACCCACGAGGGCAGGTTGCGACCGGGTATGTGAATCCTCTGCCCGGGCTCGAATCCTGCCGCATCGACCACGAGTCCTCCTTTGACCACGGGATTCTCGCACGAAGGGGTCAGAGCCCTGGGGACGCGGAGAACGCGGCGACGGAGGTCTGACCCGTCCGGCTGTCAGCATCCCAGCCAGCTGGTGCAGAGCCCGGCCTGCCCAAGCCTTCAAGGTACTCGCGGTGTACATGCGCTCCAAGTCAGGAAGGCCAGGGCCCAGGTCAGGGCGTTGGTGTGAGACCTCGACGATCGTCAAGGGCTGCCCTATGCAAAGACGGCTGGCAAGCTATGCGCATGCCGGCACGCGACGTGATCCTCTGGGCACTCGACGAGGTTATGACCGACGGGGGTCAGCGGCGTGACTCGGCACGGGTCACGGACGTGTTCTACCGGCACAGCCGACCGAAACCCGGTGCACTTATGCTCGGCATCGGCGCCGCCGACGGCGACACTGGCGATGTCGACGCTGTGATGCTCGTCGGTATTGCCCGCCGCTCGCAGCAGGTCGCGACCGGCAAGGACCGCACTTCGATCATGCCAGTGTTCCGTCTTCCCAAGCCGGTGCCGGTCAGGCGCCTGCAGGCAGCGCTACCCCAAGACGTGGAGCGACGCCTCAACCTCCCGGGCCGGATGCCTCATCCTCTTGAGCCAAAACGGCTGCCTCCGCAGGCCGGCACCGCCGTAGTCGCCGCGTTGCAACAGCTCTCGCCCGACGTCGGGCAGTGGATCGCGGCGCTACGTGAGGCGGACGAGCCGTTGACCGGGCCACACGCCGCTCGGCTGCGTGAGGAGCGTGACGCCGTTTCACTAGCAATCGACATTTCCGGCGTCACGGCACCCGACGACCTGCTCTACACCCCGGGCGACGGGCTCAGGCCCGAGGAGGCGTTCGGCGCCGCCATCAATCCGCTGTATCTCGCAGACAACCCATTGGCGGTAGCGGACAACGAGGACGACTTGCTCGCCGAGGACCTGCGCCGCTTCGACCCTCAAGGTCAACTACGGCTGCGAAGCTCTAGCATCGCCCGCTTCAGCGACAACCAGTTCACGCTGACCATCATGAACGTCAACCGCAAGCCCCTAGAGAAGGCTCTGGGCGTCGACCTCGTCTACTTCGACGAACTCGAACGCATCTTCACTCTTGTGCAGTACAAACGCATGACCCTGCGCCCCGCCAGCCGAAACAGTGACACTGAGAGGTGGGCGTACACGGGCCAGGCGGAACTTGCGGAACAATTGCAGCGGATGGACATCGGCTTGAACGAGCCGGTCAACTCGCAGGACTGGCGCATGGTGCCCAGCCCGTTCTGGTTCAAGTTTGTCCGCGACCAGGACTTCACCCCCGGCGACCCATTCGTACTCAAGGGCATGTACGTACCGGCCGACTACCTTCAGCGAGCGATCGCCGACGGAAGCCTGCGCACCGGACCTCGCACCGGATTCGAGGTCACCTACGGCAACACCCGATACCTTCCCCGGGAGGTCTTCGTCGCCCTCGTGCGCCGCGGATTCGCGGGCACCACCAAGGCGGGAAGCGAAGCCGTCTTGGAGGTTGCCGCTCAGCAAGCCCAGACGCGAGAGGTCGTCCTTGCAAGCAAGACGCGGCGCAGCGAATACGACCATCCGAACCGTGCCGACCGTGGCATGGAGGCGATCTTCTGATCGGGCAGGGTAGCCGACACCCACACAGCGTCTGTCCGGCCGGCGTCTTATTCGCATGGAGAGGCGAGGCCTGACGCCTGCTGTTCATCAAGAAAAAACGGATCACTCAACGGAAGCCGCCGTGCGCATTGGTTGTGTTCCAGAGGCACTCGTCTCTACGCTGCCACAGTTCTCTGTGGACTCAGAGCCGGAGGGTGGTTCGATGTCGCTCACCGACAGCATCGGTGCCGACGTGCAGGCGATGGCGGCAGGCGTGGACCGGGCGCAGCAGGAGGCCGGCGCTGTCGACCATGCGATCGAGCAGATCACCGCTCGGGCGGTGGCTTCCGGCTTCGCCGGCATCGCTGCGGGATTGGCTCGCGCGCGGGAAGTGCTCGGGCAGGCTCGGTCTCGGCTGGCGCAGGCCGATGGGGTCCTGGGTGAGGCGTCGCGGTCGCTGAGCGCCGTGCCGCAGCAGCCGTCGCCGCAGGAGACGATCGCCGCGCTCACACCGGTCGTGGCCGCGCTAACCGCCGTTGACGGTCATGTCACTGCGGCCGGATCCGCGGTCGATGACACGCGACGGCAGGTCACGACGGCGTTGCAGGGCGGGCAGCCCGGTCCCACGCTATCGCGGCTGCAGCAGGTGCTGCAGGTCCTGGCGGCCGTCCGGACCCGCGGGACCGAGGCCCGACAGCACGTCGAGGCGGCGCTGGCGCAGGCTCGGCAGGTCGGTGAGCTGGGAAACTGACCATGGGCGGTGGCAGCGACATCAGCCGACCGCCCGCCACACGCGACACGTCTTCGAGTGCAACGGAAGCACCGGCTCAGCCCGAGTTGGTGCCCGAAGGGCTGATCGATGCGGCTCGGGACCTGCCTCGGCGGCAAGCGAAAGACCCTACTTCAGGTGTGGCGTTGATCGGTGGTGAACGGATACCCATGAGGTCGGGCCGTGACCCGGCCGCCGCCGCCGACCTCAAGCCGGCCTACAAACTCATCGCCACCACGACTGACCATCTGGAGGCCAAGCTTGCCGCCCGGATGCGCCGCGACCACATCACCCAGGCGGCTGTCGTGACCAACAATGCGCCCTGCGACTACACCCCCTACGGCTGCGAGAAGATCCTCTCCCAGCTCCTGCCCGCTGGCGCGCAGCTGGCCGTATACGTACGCGACGATGAGGGGCAGGTACGTCACTGGCGTACCTACACAGGCAACGGAAAGGCGATCGCATGAAGGTGACCTGGACCTACGACCGGGGCGACCAGCGCGACAACCACGAGGTCGAACTAACCGACCCCGACGCCCTGGAAGCCCTCCTTCGCAAGATCCAACAGGCCGGTGAGTCCGTCGTGCTGACCATCTTCAGCGACACCACCGACGACCTTGGCGACCTACCACCCGGCATCCAGATCGGGCTCGGTCACCCCAACCACGCCTTCGCGGTATACATCGCTGACGACGGCGGCTACCTCAGCGACCCCACAGCGGAAACCCCGCCCGCGGGACTCCACTTCGACTTCGGCGGAGTGCCCACCGAGTACCCGGCCGAGCACCTACAACTTCGGCCCGAAACGGCGATGAAACTGGCAGTCACCTTCCTCAAGACCGGCGGCAAACCGCCGCACCTGTCGGCTGTCACCGAGTAATCGCATGGCGAGGGGCAGGTGGCGCGCTCTGGTGCCACCGCCCGTGATGCCGAAGGTCTCCGTGCCCCGCAGCGTACGACCTGGCCGGCTCCCGCGCAGCGGTGCGACCCAAACCCATAGGGTCACCCCAGCCGGCGGGCGGCCCACGGCCGCGAGGCCCAGTCCGGATCCACCTGTTTGTCGTGGAGCGAGAATGCTCAGGTGGCCCCTCACAACGAGCGAGTACGCGCTGCGGTAGACCGCGTGAACCGTCTTCACGCCCTGATGGAAGCCGACCTCAACGAAGTCCGGGGTGGCTTCGACTGGTGGTACGGGTACTTCGACCAACCGAGGATCATCTTCGCCAGCGACTACCTACTTCAGGTCACCGGACAGATCCGCAACATGCTCAACATGGCGGCCTGGCATCAGATTGCCTTCAACGAAGCCTGGTACGCCGAGACGAACTGGCTACGCCAACACGCAAGCAAGGGCGTCGACCCCTTCACGATGCGCGGCGACCCCGAAGAGAAGAGGGCTGCCCGCATCGACGCCGCCCTCGCCGGCTTCTTCCAAGCATGCGGCAGCAGCCTTGACTTCCTCGCTGCCTCCACCATCGGTGTTCTCGGCATCGTTGCAGACCTCGTGACCGCAAGCTGGACGACGGTCACCACCGCCAAGACTGGACCTGACAAGGTCCGTCGAAATCTCCTCGCCGCGGAGGGCTCGCCCGCCAGGACGCTGCAGGACGGTGCCATCAGCAACATCCTCACGGCGTTCGACCGGCAGCCCAGCGGCTGGCTGACCTGGGCACTGGACATGCGCAACGTCATGATCCACAGGGCCCACCGCTTCGAACTACGCCGCTTCTATCGGCGTACCCAGCGCGACGAGCTTCAATACGTCCTGCACCTGCCCAGAAACCCGCAACTTACCGACGCCGAGGCGTTCGTCCTCGGAGAGCAGCCCCAGGATCTCCTGCTATGGGAGCACGCCGGCACCACCATGAGCGGCGTCCTTGACAACCTGACCGGCGCCGCAACGCACACCGCTGACCTTCTTCACGACGCTTGGCAGCATCGCCGTAGCGATCCGGCGCTCATCACCCAGCCAGACGCCCAGTGGAAGAAGGTATACCCCGAACGCCGCGACCTGTCCTTGTTCGGAGGCTTCGGCAACGCGGTTCCACCTGTCGGCAACGAGCAGGTCCACGTCCCGCCTGCGACCGCTCGTCGACTGCGCGCCGCCAAGCTGCTCGATAGCGGCAGGCCCTACTGGGTTCGAGCCCTCATATTTCCCCCACGGTGAGTAGGTTCACTCCTTGGCGCGCCGAGGGCAGGCGCAGGGGTTCGATTCCCTGGCGATACAGCGCACGCCCAGCACGCCTACAGGGCGCAGAGGCGGGCCGCGACTACATCGACCTCGCGGGTTGCCGGAGCGAGATCGACGTCGTCGGTCTGCAGGTGCAGGTTGATCACGTCGAAGCCGTCTCCGGACAGGGCGGCGCGGATGCCCTGCGCGACTCCGAGGCATGCCGTGACGACGCCGACGAAGGCGGCGCCGACGGCGGTTCCGGCGAGTTGGACGGATCCGCATGGATCGCGTCGCTGAAGGTCGGCGAGGGCGGCCGTGGCAGCACGTCGTTGCTGGGGGACGTCACCCTTCCAACCCGGAACCTGGTCGCTGCGGATCTGAGCGGGGAATCGGCGCAGGAGCACGGCGTTGAAGTCAGCCGATCCGACGCCGAGTCCGGCGTCGATGGCGAGCTTCCCGCCGACTCCGGAGATGAGCCTGCGAGGGTCGAGGCTGTCGACGCCGAGCAACGCGACATGGTGGTCGTCGACAAGGACTCGGCTGGTGGGGCGCTGAGTCCGGTACTCGGCGATCTGATTGCCGTCGGCCTCGGCTCCTGGTTCGTCGCGGTGGGTAGGTAGAGCGCTGCCGTCGTGCGGGGACCTCCCGACGGCTGTCGAACGACAGCCGCTGTCCCGGACGAAAGCACCTTGAAGAGCTCTCGTCTCGACCTCGGCGTCCTGTCGGTGGCCGGGCATACCATGGCCTTCCTAGCGGTCTCCCGCCAGCTCTCAAATTGCTGGAGGAAGGTTGTCGATCATGGATGCGGGTCCTGACCTGATCCCGCTGGCCGAGGGCGTGGCCACCTTCGGCGGTGGAAACGCGTATTCCTGGTACCGCAGTCAGGCGCATCGAGGCGGGACTGTGTCCATGGGCGGCCAGCGAGTACCGGTAGTGAAGGTCTCCAGTCGATGGATGATCTCCAAGGCAGAGGTCGCGCAGGCCGTAGAAGCCGAACGGCGCGCGAGATCAGAGATCGTCCAATGGACCGCCGACTACGCGGCTGGCGTCCTGCGCGAAGGGCTGGTCCAGCTGACGGGCGGGCGCAGCTACACCGTCCGTGGACGGTTTCACCTGCTGACGGTTCCGCAGCCCATGGCGCCGGCGGACAGTTGGTGGATCTGCAACAGTTGCCGGCAGCCGGCGACGACTCGGCACGATCCCGACAGGGAATGCCACCGCTGCCGGGACTGGAGCCCATGCGCCGACGACTGCACGCTGGTGAGCGTCTCCTGCCCGTCCTGCAGGACGTCTCTGACGCTTCGGTCTGCATGACGGCCGCGGGCAGTGCGGGTGGCTGCGGGTGTCAACGCCGGCTGAACTTGACCCTCTGCCCTGGAACCCGCCCGGAACCCAGCCTGTGGAGGCCAAGTTGGCACGGATCCTGGCACTGAGCGAGGCAAGCCCGTCAAGGCGGCTCCGCCGCTCAGGCTGAACGGCTACTCAGGGTTGGAGACGTGTCCCAGCGGAGGTCGTTAGGCCATGTCCGTAGCAACTGCCCGTAAATGACGAATTCGATCAGTCATTGGCGATGGCTGCTCCGCCGCTTTGCCGCCGGCTATGAGGTTGAGTGTTGGGCGGTCGGTGACAGCACCAAGTAGTTGCCGGATCCGCTCCACCGGCCAGCGCAGTTCCTGCGCCAGCGCGGAGATGGTTAGCCCATGCTCGGCGGCCAGTTCGAAGGCTCTTCTTAGGAGTGTCGGCTGTTCACCGGGGAAGCCGTCGATAGGTTCCAGGGCTGGTTTGGACTGGTTGAGGCGTTGGTAGGCGCGTGCCGCAGTAGTGTCCGTGTAGAGGCCTACTTCTCGGCAGCGGTAGATGAGGCTCTGGATCGACGTACCCCATGTGCGCTGGAGCTCAGCGAACGCAGCAAAGTTCACCCTTGCGGGCAGGAGGGGGCTGATGCTATCGCGCGGAGTGAGGAATTCCGCGGCGAAGGCGTCGGCGTCCCGTTCATGCCTGGAGTCACCGGGAAGGGCGTCGGCGTGGAGTACGAGGTGGGCGAGTTCGTGTGCGGCGGTGAAGCGCTGGCGGTATACATCCTGGGATCGATCGCGGCTGATAACGATGAACGGCCGCGGTAGCCGGGAGGTCGAGAAGGCGTCCACGGTACGGAAGTCGCCGTCGGCTGGTGCATGGACGACGACGATGCCGTGGACCTCAAGGGTGCGCACGAGGTGTGGAATGGGCGCGGTGCCGAGATTCCAGTGCTGGCGAAGAGCTCGGGCGGCTTGGACTGGCTCGGTGGGAAGGCTTGCGCCGGGATGGATCTCGCCGCCGGCGAAGCCGGGAAGGTCTACGTGGGGCAGGAAGACTCGCCGTTCGAGGGCGTAGATGAGTTCCCAGACCTGCTCGGTGAAGGAGACGGCCTTGGCGCGCTGGTATGAGCGTGTTTCACGGAGATGGCGGAAGTGCGCTGCGGAGGAGTCGAGGCGGGCGTAGGGACGCCCGACCTGGAAGAAGCCGACGGGGTAGCCGAGGTGTTCGGCGAGGGCGATCAGAATTTCGGGTCGTGGCCGCGCCCCTGATTCGTACTGGCCGATGGCCGCGGCGCTGACCCCGACCCGGTCGGAGAGTTCCTTCTTGGTTAGCCCGGCGAGCTGGCGAGCTTGTGTCAGGCGTGCCGAGTCGAACTGCCTGGCGACAGCGCTGGCTGACCCCGAGGGCGACTCCACGGGGAGGCCGCCGGCAGAGAACAGGTCATCGGGCTCGTCAGTTCTGGGCATCGTTTCGCTGTTGGTGGTCGCCGTGTTCGGCTACGGGGCTGACGGTGGCCTGCTCGGCGGCGGTACGGGCGCGCAGCGTCGGGCTGGCCAGCTCGGCCTGGTCGAATCGCGGCGACGCGGTCGAGGCCGACGGCTGGGTCACCAGGCGAAGTCCGGGGATCGGGTCTGCGGACGGGACGAGCAGGGGTTGTGCGGATACCCAGCTCGCTGTGCCGGTCTGGCTCACGCTGATCTGGCCCCATCCGATGTTGAGCAGCCCGTGCCGCTCGTGCGCGGCGTAGTAGATGATCACGATACCGTCTGGTTCCAGCCCTCGCAGAACGTCGGTGGTATGGGCGTCCGACTCGGACTCCATCCCTTCGAAAGCCGGCTGCTCATGATCGGGTTTGGGGCCGAAGAGCCGCGCCAGCTCCAGCGTCGTCTTGTTGATCTTCTTCAGGGCGCGAGGGCTGTCGTAGGCGGTCGCGAGGTCCTTCGCGTATTCCACTGGCAGCACGGCGACGTTGTTGATGACGACGATGCGGTAGCTCTTGCCGAGCGGGCGCACCGTCTGGGCGCCGGGGACCTCACCGAGGTGGTTGACCAGTTCCTCGTATCGCGCCGGCCAGCCTCCGCCGAAGGCGTGGCGCGACGTCAGGCGGACCGCGTGGTGGCCGTCCATCTGCCGTCCGACGGCGGCCTGGATGGCCGACGGGATGGCCTCCGTCAGCGTGGCTGCCACGTCGCGGCCGAACAGGGACGCCGCCCATGCTGCCGGCCGGATCTTCTTCGACACGATTGTCCCCTCCTGCTTTACCTGCGTGCAGAAGGCTAGCATCTGTGCTTTAGTTTTGAGCGCGATGACGCCACTTTGGTGACGCTGAGTGTGTTCCCGCAGATCACGCCGCCTTCTGTGTGACGTGATCTGTTGTGCGCCGCGACCGCGGCGGACGTCGATCAGGCCGCACACGGTGTCCAGTTGCTGCGCTGCGGGTCGCCCAGGATGAGCGGCCGGGGAGGAAGGTGACGCATGACGGCGGATCTGACCAGGTTCGGCCGGGACACAGTCGTGACCACGGTGACGCAGGCCGCCAGTATCTGGACGTCGCCGGGACCGCCCGGCGAGCGCTGGCGGCAGGTGGCTGACCTGCACGGGCGGGTCGCCTTGGCGCACCTGGCGCACGGTGAACCTCTGCTGCCCCTGGTGGCCTTCACCGACCTGTTGACCGGCCCGCTGTCCGGGCTTCTGCCGGCCCCACTGAGGGAAGCGTGCGACGAGGTCTTGTTGGTGGAGGACGGACAGCTGAGTGCTGCTGCCGCTGACCTGCTGATGGAGAACCTCGCGCCGTCGATGACGGCCTCCGATGTCGTCGGCTGGTCGGTGCCGCGCCTGAGCGCGGAGAAGGTTCAGGGCTGGCTCTACGGACAGATGCTGGCGACGGGCACGGAGGAGGGATACCGGCGGGCGCGACGGACCGTCATCGAACACGCGGCGGGGGAGATGTCGGAGGTGATCGACGCGATCAAGGCCGCAGGGCTGCCCCGCGAGGGCCTGGTCGAGGAGATCCCCGCGTGGGCGTGGGTGGCGCACGAGGGGGAGCACTACTGGTTCGGGTGCCCCGTGTGCCGGTACCCGATGCGGTACCAACTCGGTCGGCTTGCCTGTGCCTACCCGCCGCACGCGAAGGCTCTCGGCGGTTCGATCACCGTGAAGGCGGCGAAGGGCCGTAAACCGGTGGCCGGCGCGTGGAACGTCGAGCGTGCCGCGCAGTTGGGCGGACCACAGGTCACCACTGCGGTTCCGGTCAAGGGCCAGGTGTGCCTCGTCCGGCCGGCTTGGCGGTACTCGGCCATCCCCGGTTGTGAGGAGGTCCGCCTGCACCGCGAACTCGAGATGATGCCGGGCGTCACCGCGAGACTGTGGCCGCACGTCGACCGGTACGACCTGGAAGTGAGGGCACCAGGACGACGGCGGCCCTGGCGGGTCGATGTCAAGGACTACACCGACCCCGCGCGGCTGGCCAACGAGCTGCTGCGTCGGGGCAGCATCGGCGAATCCGACCTGTTGATTGTCGTACCCGACTACCGGGCGGGCCATGTGGCGGTCCTCAACGAACGGCTGCGCCTTGCCACCGGATCACGGCGCCGGTTCGCCACGACGTCTCACCGATTCCTCGCCGAGGTGAAGAGGGCTGCAGCCGGATGAGCAACCGTGCGCGTTTCCACAGAACCGCCAACCGGTTCCTCATCGGACCGTCGCTGCGTCTGGCGCTTGGACTGGCCGAACAGCTCTTCCCCACCGAGACCTGGGAAGGCGCGCCCGCGGTCGACCCCCGCGACGCGCGGTTCCTCCTCTCCGGCCAGCTCGGGGTGTGGAGCCTCTGGCGCGACGGCCTCACCGCCACGCAACGACATGCGATCGACCGTCTCATCCATTTGCGCCCTCGCCGCCTGGCCACAGAAGGGGGCCTGCGCGTCAGCCTCGACGAGCACCTGCGCAACAACCGGTCGCCCCGCTACCTTGAGGCCGGAGACTTCCTGCAGGTGATCGACGGTGTGCCGGTCGATGATTTGATCACAGCCGCGCTGCAGGAGCTGGAGGATGCCTCATCCCCGCTGCGCGTCCCCCCAGAGGCGCTGGCCGACAGGCGCTACAGCTCGTCGGTCTTCCTCGCCGGCCCCAGCCGCGACGAGTTCCGGCGCAACACCTACCTCATCCCGCGGGCGCCGATGCCCTACCCGCCTGTCCCGGTTCTGGACGCCACCGCGCCAGCCGAGGTGGTGGCCGACCTCGCGGACATGCACGCCACCGCCGAACTGATCGACAAGAAGCGGGGTGACGATGCCTTCCGCCTGGCGGAGGTCCTGGACAGATTCTCGCGGAAGCTGCGGACGCCACAGGGCCAACCCGTCGACCGGCTGAAGCTCGCGGCAGGGCCCCTCCAGCTCATGATCGCTCCCACTGGTTCCGGCAAGAGCGTCTGGATGCGCGTCGCCGCCACCCACCTCGCCAGCCACAGAGGAGGCCGCCGCACCGTTGTCCTGCTCACCCCTGATGTCGAGAGCACGCTGGATCTTGTCGCGGCCATCCGCAGTGACCTCGCGGCGCTGAGCCTCGACATCCCCGTCGTCGCACTCATGTCCCACCGACGGCTCATCGAGGTGGCCGTCCAGCGCACCAACGACGCACCGGAGGATCCGGCCGGTGCCAGGTGGACCTGGCAGGAGCTCGGCTACTCCTGCATGCTGAGCGACGAAGAAGGCGCCGCATGGCAGCCAGGCCAGGAGCCCTGCACGGATCTGCACGAGCCCGGCGTCGAAGGCCGCCACCGATGCCCTCTGATCGGAGCCTGCGAGAAGTGGGCGCCATGGCGGCAAGCCGCCGGCCCAGCCAAAATCATTGTCACCAACCACGCCTACTTCCAGCAGGGCTCGGTGCCGTTTCCCGTCATCACGAACGGCACACTCCACGGACGGATGAGCGCGCAGGAGCTGCTGCTGCGGCGCGCCGACATCGTCCTTGTCGACGAGGTCGACGCCTTCCAGGGACATGCGGTCACTCAGTCCGGCCGCACCCTCGTCCTGGCCCGTCGTGACACGCAGAAGCTGCTCCTGGAGAAGCTCGACGACCAGCGCAAGGAACAGGTCGAATCCGACAACGTGCCGGGCGAACTCGAACTCGCCTTCCAGCGGGCCATCCACCGGGTCGAGTTCCTCTCCGAGCGCTACCTGGCCGCCGTCGTCAACGGGTTCATCGACCCGCAGGACCCACTCGGCCCCAAACAGGCCAGGCTGCACCTGCCACGCCGATGGGACAACCTCCTCGCCTGCCGCCTCTTCGGCCTCAACGAACTCGAAGACCGCCCCAGCGACGACCAACTCGACAGGTTCAAATCCCTGTTCACCCAGAACGAACCCGACCCTGACGCACTACCCGCCGGCTGGGCGGACCTACGCAAGGAACTGCGCCTCGTCGTCGCCGACGAACCGGAATCCGATCTGATCCACAAAAGAAGCCAAGGCATAGTCAGCGCGATCCAAACGATCACCGCGCCCACCACCGACGAGGGCGAACCGGACGCCGACGTCGACCTGGACGAAACGGACTGCGGCCGTCAGACCGGGAAGGACGACGATCCGGCAGACCCCACCGCTTCGGCGTGGCAGATCCAGACCGCCCACCTTCTCCTACGTAGGGCGTTCCTCGGCGAACTCCAGCAAGGGCTCGCCGAACTGGAAGCCCTACTGCCGCTGATGCGCGACAGCGGCATGCGGCTCGCCGACGACGTCGAGGCCGCGCTGGACCGCGCTCCCTCCTGGCAGGCAACACCCGAAGGACCGATCGGCCGAACGGTCTTCGGATTCGCCGTCACCGGCGACCCGGAGAGCCGCTCCGACCGGCAGTTCACCGCAGAGATCCTCTCCGGCGACCCGCACGCCTACACCGCAGACCTCGGAATCACTACGGCTCCCGCGCTCACGGGCGCGCCCAGAGTCATCGTCGGACTCTCCGCGACCGCCTACCTACCCGGTTCCCCCACCAACCACGTCCATGCCGACGTCGCCTGCTACTACCCCGACAACGCCGGCATTGGCACTGGCACTGGCACTGGCAGGCTGACCGTCAGCAACGCGTCCGTCAACGACCACACGACCAACCGCGGGATCGTCATCTCCGGAGCAGCCCGCAACCGCAAGGCCCAACTACTCGAAGGCATCGGATCCGGCCTCTGGGACCAGATCCTCGAACAGAGACTGCGGGACCTGCACGACCACCGGGACGCCGAACGCCGAGCCCGTGCCCGGGTCCTGCTCGTCACGAACTCCTACGACCAGATGCTCGCCCTCTGCCGCGGCCTGATCGCCGGGGGAGCCCACCGCACCCGCATCGCCGTCGCCGTCCCCGCCGGTGACCGCCGCGGCCTGCAAATCCCCGACGACGTACTCGCCATCCCCGCCAGCCGGCTGCGGACCTTCCCGGGCACGGGCAGGGACGTGCTGATCTCACCTTTCGCACGGGTTGCCCGCGGGCTCAACATCGTCGTCGGCCACCGGTCCGCGCTCGACTCCATCTGGGTATGCGTCCGGCCCATCAAGCTCATCGACGAACCATCCGCACTGGTTGCCCACACCGGTGCCCACGCCCGCCGCAACCGGCACCCCGGCGAGGACCCGCGCAAGGAACTCGACGAACGCCACCGCATCGCCGCTAAACATCTGGAGCTCATCAACAGGTCCAACCCCGCCTTCGGGCGCCTGCCCCCCGACGTGCGAACCGCGATCTTCGCCGACGTCCTGGCCGACCTGATCCAACTCGCCGGGCGCGCAAGGCGTGGCGGCACCAACACAACTCTTCACCTGGTCGACAACGCCTTCCACCGAGGAGGCGCCGCACCGGGCAGCGACTTCGCCTCCCTCATCCGCAACCTCCACCAGCGATGGCGCGACGACAACCAACTGGACCAGGTCCGCTCCATCTACGGCACCACCATCGACGCGTTCTTCACGTTTGCCGGCATCAACGACAGGAACCCCTGATGCGCACCCTGGCCTTTCCCTACACCGAAGCGATGGCGGAGAAGATCCACGGCTACACCCTCGGCAGCGAGGTCAACGACACCTGGCAGGACCTGAACCGCCGATACACCCGCCACCCGAAGAACCTGCCGTACAGGGATCTGAGCCTCGGCTTGCGCTACGTGTCCAGCGACTACGCCACCATCTGCAAGGATCCCGACGGCCCCGGCACGCTGCTCCTGATGCGCAAGAAGATCGACACCGCCATCATCAGCCGGCTCTTCGCCGCCTTCGAACGAGACCTCGTGGCCAGGCACGGCGCACCATTCGAAGACCTCCTCGGCCCACTGCTACGCCGTACCAAGCCACGCACGATTCACATCGCCAAGTACCTCCAGGCGGGCACGGTGACACACGCCGACATCCCGAACTGGGTCTTCGACGTCGCCACCTGGCGCACTATCGAGCTCCTCCGAGGTGCGCTCAAGCTGCCCGACGGTACGGACCTGCTTCTCCGTCCCGACATCGACGGCAACCTCGTCGCCTTCAACCGCCCGCTTCCCGAGACGCACTCCAGGGCCGAACAAGGCATCCATTACATCAGTCTCGAACCCATCACCGTCCCCGGCTACCCCGGTATCCTGCTCAACCTCGACGCCCACATCAGCGCCACCACCGGCTTCCCCGGCAACGCCAAGAGCCTCTGGATCGCCACCGACGACACCGGCATGCTGCTCACCGCCAGACACCGCTACGACCGGCCCACCAACCGAAACGTGATCACCGGGCTCCTTCCCCAACTCGTCGACTCCTTCAGCATCCGCGGTGTGCCCGCCGACTTCACCGCAGATGACCTCCTCGCGACCCACCCCCGCATCCGCGCCCGGCACGCCACCAGACCCGACAGGCACCCCATCGGCTCCGGACCGGGCCGCCGATTCCTCGACTGCGTGCTCGAGCACGCCACCGCCAGGCTCAACACGGAGTCGCTCGTCCTGGAAACCACACCCATACGCAACATCGACGCCCCCGGCGACCCCGACCGGCACGCGAAACTCGCCTCGGCCGTCAACGCGGCAGCACGGCCGATCCACATCAGCGTCGTCTACCAGGACGACCTACAGCGCCACCGGTCCGCCCAGGCGCTCACCGAAGTACTCAACCTCCCCGAGAACAGCCTCACAACCGCAGGGAGCACCTTCCTCGACGGCGCGCTCACCATCACCTTCGACAGCGCCAAGACCGACATGCTGGTCGCTCCCGGACCCACGCACCTCCGGAACACCCTCGCCGAGCAGATCATCTCCACCAGGACCCCGGACGCCCTGCACCTCGTACTCGCCGAGAGCAACAAAGAACTCGCCGCAGCCAAGCCCGCCGAAGACCCCAAGCCACAGCTTCGCCGCGCCCTGGCCGCCCACGGCACCGTCAGCCAGTTCATCGATCCAGCGTCAACGCCCAAGCCTGACGCCGTCGACCACCCCGCCAATGCCGCCGTACGAGACCTCCTCCGGGCAGCGGGACTCACCGCCACCACACCCACCCGGGTGTTCTCGCGCCCCCTGCAGCCGCAGCCATGCGTCGTCGTCGGTCTCTACACCCGCGAACAGAACCAACCCGCCACCCGCATGATCAGCCTCTCCGCCCTCATTAGCGACGGAACCGACACACCCTGGCACATGCTCGGCTACCACCCCGACGCCCACGGCTGGAACGACCTCCCCACCGCCATCGCCGCACATCACGCCACCGACCTGAGCCAGTTCAACGACCCGAACCCCACCACCCGCACAGCACTGGCGCGGGCCTACACAGAACGGGCCCTGCACCAGCTCCGCACCCGCTACGACGACATCCCGATGATCATCTACATCGACGGCTCCAACCGGTACCCACTGTGGTCCGGCACCACCAACAAAAACCTGGGTAACGGACAGCTCGATGCGCTGCCCCACCTCGGAATGATCAACCCAGCCGACATCTCACTGGTCAGGGTCAACACGGCATCAGACGGCAAGCTGCCACAACCTGTCAGGGCAACCGGAAAGCGGGTAAACGTCGACGACGGTGCAGTCCCAGCCACCGAACGGCTCTACCACCTTCCCGGCGCGCACCAGGACACCTACTACCTCATCAACCGCTCGCGTAGCGACAAAGCGTTCCAATCCAGCGTCAGAGCTGGCCACCGTCAGACACGATTCGACCTCGCGGAAGTAAGAGAACTACGCACACCCTGGCACGCGATGACCTGCACCGAATTTCTTCTCCTCGAACACGGCGCCTTCGAACGCCAACACCTCGCGGCGCTCAGCGCGCGGCTGTGTGGGCATTCGCTGGCCTGGGACGGGCGGACAGCCCGACCCGCGCCCGTACACCTCGCTCGACAGATCCTGGAGGACCATCCCGGGCGCAAGACGGCTGCACGCTGAGGTGTGAACGGCCGAGGGGGCCCGCACACGGCCGGTCATTACACGCATACTGGACCGAGACTCTGGCACACGCGGCACAGCGCGACCGCCGATCGGGAGGACGGGGAGGCTTACCACCCACCCCGCGCATCGCAATGCCCGATTCTCAAACCACAACGCCCCGTTGAGCACCGGTTCCGGTTACCGCGCTGCCAGCTTGGTGGACACGGTGTCCGTCCTCCCACAATAGCCACGTGTGAACCTATCGATATGGTCGTTCTGTTGAACCAGATCGTGAGCTCGAACATCACGGCCCACCCCGGCGGTTGCCCGCCATGGTGTGTCAAGGTCCACGCCGAGGAGGAGTTGGGTAGTCCGGGCGACCGGGCCCGGGGGCACTCCCGGATGGTGATGCAGACCCATAAGGGTGAGATCGGCGGGATGGCGGTGGAGATCTTCTCACTGGAGCACCTTGACCAGCCCGAGGAGAACACCCCAGCGGAGTTGGTCGTGTCCGCTCCGGATCCGCTCAGTCTGGCCGACGCCGGCTACCTCGCCACCTCCATTAGGAAGGCGGTCATGGAAGCCCGCCGAACGCACCGGCCGTACTGGCTGAGGCGGGCGTGTCCGTCCTGGTGTGTCGCGACGCACCAGGACGGCGACTACCTCGAGGATCGCATCCACTGGCCAGATGAATCGCCGCCTGTGCTGTTGTCGCTGCACAGCTCGGTGAGTACTGCCGGCGAGTCGTGCAGCGATGGGACGTACCGGCCGCCGGGGCTGGAGGTCGACTTGGAGCAGCACGCCGACGCGGTCGAGCCGGTGGTGAAGTTCGTGATCGAGGGCGCGACGGCGGCGTTGCGGCTCACGCTGGACGAGGCTGAGCAGGTGCGGACGGCGGTCGGACGAGTTGTGGCCATGGCGCGCGATACGGACAACCAGCTGGTCGAGGCCGGATTGGCCGGTCCAGCGCCGAGGCCATACCGGCCGAGCCTCGACCAGACCGTGGCCGATCTGGTGGTCCACGACGAGGGCCTGACGGCCGAGCAGAAGATCAGCGTGTTCCGCGGCGTGGTCGCCGAGCGACTTACCCAGCAGGGTCTGAGCGTCGCTGAGCAGGCTGTGCGGTTGAACTGCACCGAGGAGCAGGTGCTGGACGCGATGGTGGACTTCGCGATGTGGTCGCACGCCGGCTACCTGCTTCCACCCGCCAAGCCGGCCGAGCCGCAGTGCCCGGTGTGGTGCGGTGGGGAGTGCCTTACCGAAGACGGCGTCCGCCTGCACGACCGGCACGTGGCCGCCGTGTACGGCCAGCACCACGAATGTGCCAACGACATCAAGGTGGCGACGGTCGACCTTCAGGCGTTCAACTCCCCCGACGGGTACGACGAGCCGCCATCAGTGACGCTGGCCATCGACAACCCGGAACAGCGCCCCACCGACATGACCAAGCTCGACGGGATGAACCACAACGCGGTCCGGAACCTGGCCGCATCGCTGCTGTCGGGCTTCTGGGACCGCACGACGATCCGGCTCACCCCTCAGAAAGCGGCGAACCTCGGCGCGTCACTGATCGCCGCATCCCGCGCTGCCCACAACAACACCGCAGTCAAAGCCTGACCACAGCGAGGCGCGGGAGTGCTGAAGGCGTTCGCCGACCCGGCCCGGCTGCGACTGCTCAGCCTGATCCAGTCGGCCCCGCAGGGAGAGGCGTCGGTCAGTGACCTCACCGCACCCCTCGGACTCTCCCAGCCGACCGTTAGCCACCACCTGCGGATCCTCACCGAGGCCGGCCTGCTCGAGCGTGACAAGCGCGGGGTCTGGGCCTACTACCGGCTCGTGCCGTCCGCCATCGCCGCGATCGCCGACCTGCTGACCCCGCCTCGCAAGCGAGCGATGAAGAAGACCCGCTGACCGACGCCACGGAAGACCGCCGCCAACGCCTCCTGACCCGGCGGCGGTCGGGCCGCAGGCGCGAAGGTTCTAACCTGCTTTCATGGGGGACGAGGAAGCGCAGCCGGAATTCAGGCAGTGGTACGACCGTGCGCTCGACGTCGGCCCGGCCGGAAATCAGGCCTTCTTCGGTCGGGACGTGCTGGCTGGCCTGGTACAGGGAATCCGGGACTTCCGAGAGCACCGGCAGCAGCGGTGGGACCAACACCATGGGCCTGGGGCGACGTTGCTGGGCTGCGCGATGTGGATGGACGACCCGGAACTGCTCGACGAACTCGCCAGGCTGCAGGCTGCCTGCGTGGTGGTCAGCAAGCAGGCCCGGGACAAGAAGGTGCAGCCGCCGGATCTGCCCTACAAGCTTCGCCGCCTGGCCGACCTCAACACCCGCGCGCCCGGTCTCCCGGTGTGCTATTTCCCCCCGCTGGAGCAACTGACCTCACTGGTCGACGGTGAGCCCCCGATGATCGGACCCGGGTGGTCGCTGCCGCCCGGCGACGAGATGATCCCGACCGTGCGGACGATCGGCTTCCGCAAGGGCGTGGGCGCCAACGGGTCCATGCCACCGATCCTCCACGCCAAGCTGGCGCTACTCGGCCGCCTCTGGGAACACGACGAAGACGACTTCGGGCCGGCCGACGTCACCGCCTTCACCCCGAAGCGACTCTGGATCGGGTCAGCGAACTTCACGGCGTCGTCACGACGCAGCCTCGAGTTCGGCTTCTGGACGGAGGACCCCGTACTGCTGCGCGGTGCCGAGGAATTCCTACTGGACCTGATCGGCAGCTCAGAGGGCATCGACCCGGACGCCGACCTGCACCTGCCGGAACGGGCGCTACCGGACTTCGACGACTCCGCCATGGCGGAGGCGGCGGCCGAACTACGGTTCGCCGACCTCGAAGACGACTAACATCGCCGCACTCGGCCGCCCGCTCCCGCTGTCATCGAAGCGCGGATCACCGCGCCAAGGTCTGTGGGTGGCGCCAGCGGTCCCGCCTCGGTCCGAGTGAAGCGGGAGATGAAGGCGGTCATTGGGGAGCGTGCGTGCTACCTAAATGTCGACATCGCCAGAACCCTCGGCGCTCAGATCCGAGGGATATCGCGGCCCGCATGGTGCTCCGATGGTGCTCGGATGTTCGGCACCGGTCGAGCACGGGCGGGTCGAAATCAGCACGGTGAGCCCGGCAGCGGCGAGCCCATCACCCTGCCCGTCGCCTGCAGCGCGTGGACCAGCCGAAACAAAAAGCCCTCCGCGCGGACGAAGGGCTTGCAAAACAGTACGAGCTATGAGACTTTGTATTCGGTGGGGAAGGTGCGTTACCCTTCCTCCTACGGATCAGAAGGTTAGGGGTTCGAGTCCCTTCGGGCGCACAGCGGTTGAACAGGGAAAATGCCCCTCCAGTCTTCGACGAGAGTCGACTGGAGGGGCATTTT
This sequence comes from Micromonospora sp. WMMD710, assembly GCF_029626045.1. Classification (NCBI taxonomy): domain Bacteria; kingdom Bacillati; phylum Actinomycetota; class Actinomycetes; order Micromonosporales; family Micromonosporaceae; genus Micromonospora; species Micromonospora sp. WMMD710. The sequence goes on from NZ_JARUBD010000001.1 coordinate 5,709,353, forward strand.
TCGTGCCACTTGGGTGGCACGCTGGACCCTCGATGTCGGCTCACCGTGACTTGGAGTTCGACTTGTAGTGAAGCGGCCACATATTCGATGAAGTGGTGCCGCCTGCTTTCGACGCCCTACCCCTTGCTCGTCCTTGCCACCGACTTTGACCACCTGGGATCGCCAAGCAGGGCGACGGTCCGGGATGGTCAGCGGGCCGGGCGTGCCCGAGTTGGGCCAAGCGGCTGAGCTGCTTCGGAAACCGTACGGGCTGCCTCACGCGCTTCGCCGTCGCCACCATTACCAACTGGAACCGGTAGTTGTTGCGTTCAGACACGCTGACGCCAGCAGTCCCCGAGGCCAGGAAAGCGTCGATCTCCTTCCGAGTCCGAGCGACCCAGAGATGGATCTCCGATCCGGAGAGGGCATCGATGAGGGTGCAGTTGCGGACCGGACTCGACATTATGAGGAGCGTGGACTCTTCCCTCGGCACCCTGCCGAAAATCGGTGCGCCAGCGATGCGGGCCTTGAACAACGCTGGTTACACGGCTCTGCGTGAGCTTGCCGGGGTACCTCGTACCGAGCTGGCCAAGCTACACGGCATGGGCCCGAAAGCGCTCGAGATCATCCAGAGCGCGCTTGAGGAGCACAACCTGAGTCTGGGCTAGGCCTCCACCGTTACTTGGCTTCCGCGTCGGTCGCTGCTTGGGCATGCAGACGGGCCACCGCGTTGATCATTGCTGGTTTGTGAGGACAGCCGAACATCCTGCGGTCGCCGCGTGCCACCGTTGTCAGTCGAGGACCGTCGCCGAGCGCCCTTCGTCGACCGTGTACGCGCCTGCGGAGATCGCGCCGAGGCTCGTGGGGTGGAGGGTCAGCGAGATGACGCCGCCGGGCAGTACGCGCGAGCTCTCTTCGACGGTTGCGAACGTCGCGGGCGTCGATCCGTCCGGGAACAGGCGCTTTCCCGTGCCAACGACGACCGGGTGTTGGAGTAGCCGGTAGACATCGACGAGTCCTGCCTGGTGCAGCGTCTGCACGAGTTTCCAGCTTCCGTGAACCTGGAGTTCCTTGCCGGGAAGTTCCTTGAGGCGGCGTACCTCGTCGACCGGGTCACCGCGGAGGACCGTCGTCGGGTTCCAATCGGCTTCGTCGTCGGTCAGCGTGGAGCTGACGACGTACTTTGGCAGCGTATTGAGCTTGGTGGCGATCAGGTTGCTGGATTCGGTGACCTTCGGCCAGTACCCGCCGAGCACGCCGAAGCTGGTGCGGCCGAAGAGGAACGCGTCGGCCTCACGGAACCAACTCTCGACGACCTCGTTGGTGTGCGTCGAGGCGTGCGGAACGAGCCACCCGCCGCGGTCGAAGCCGCCGGAGCGGTCCTCGTTGGGGTTGCCGGGTCCCTGCATGACGCCGTCGAGACTGACAAAGATGTTGACGCTGAGCAGCACGGTTTTCCTTCACGTTCTGGTCGCGGACGGCCGGCCAGGGCTGGCTGGCAGACGGACGCTAGCTGCCGGGCCCAGGGTGGGTCTTGTACAGGAACGACAACGCGGCACAGTGGTCCGCCTGCAGCTCGCGTGCGGTGCACCCGACGTAGCGACGCAGCGCGTGCGCGAGGTGGGCTTGGTCGAAGTACCCCAACGTCTCGACGACTGCGCGCCAGTCACGGCCGTCGCGCAGCATGGTGGCTGCGGCGTTCGCGCGGTCGATCTGCCGTACGGCGGTTTGCGATAGTCCGATGATCGCTCGGTAGCGACGCTGCCGGGTTCGCTCGGTCGGGCCGGCTTCGGGATGCTCGGCGATGTGCTCCTCGTCCCCGAGATGCGATCGCACCAGCAGACCCGCGTCCTGCAATCGCCGGACGAAGTGCTCGACGTTCTCGAACGTCGGCGCCTCCCAGCTGTCGCCGCCGATGACGATCCGGCCCGATTCCGTCACTGGGAGCGGCACGTACCCATCGACGATCGAGGCTGCGGGATGCGGCCGAAGAACCGCGCCGAATGCGAATCGGACCCCGAGGAACTCGGTGCCCGGCGGGACGGGTGCCGTAGTCGCCCTCGTTTCCGGCCCGCGCAGGCTGGCGAGTAGGCGTCCCTGCGCCCGCGAGAGGATCAGCTGCCAGCAGGTGCGTGCCGCGGACGTCATCGTCTCCTCCGCGTCGGAGCGGGTGCGCCACACGCGGTCGACGAGGCTCACGCCCATCTCGGTGTCGCGATGCTCGAACCGCAGGGCCACGGCCTCCTCCAGCTACTTTTCGCCGGGCTGGGCTTCGGCGAGGCGCTCGATGCTGCGCCAGAACTCTCCGTGCTCCGGCGTGCGGGCGAGGAGCACCGTCCGGACGGAGGCGGCATGGGCGATTCGAGCTGAGGCCGTCGCCGTCCGGCCGCGGTCGGTGGCCTCCACCGTGGAGGTGGTCGGCGTCGCGGTTCGGATGATCAGTCCGCGCTCCTCCATCCGGGCCAGTTGCCGTGACAGCCGGCTACGCGACCACCCGAGTTGGTCGGCCAGATCCTGCTGGCGCGGCGGTGCCGCCGCCTCGACCGTGCGGGTTAGCACAGCGAAGTCGGCCGTCGACAGCCCGGTCGAGGCGGTGATCGCCTGCCCGACGCGGGCCCACACCTCGTCCGTCGCGCGCTTCCACAGGTCCCATCGGCGCATTTCGTCGAGGGTCAGCAGATCAGCCATGAGGGCGAGCCTAGTCCGTGTTTACATGGAATCACGAGTCCGATAGCGTGTTTACATGGCAACACGATCGAACGTCCTCATCACCGGCGGAAGTCAGGGCATCGGGCTGGCACTGGCCCAGCGCTACGCACGCGACGGCGCGCGGGTGATGGTGACCGGCCGGCATGCGGCCACTCTCGATCGCGCCGCCCGCGCCCACCTCGGACTGGAGACCTTCGTCAGCGACATCTCCGACCCGGCCTCGCGGATCGAGCTGGCCGAACACGTTGTCAGGGTCATGCCCGACGTCGACGTTTTGATCAACAACGCCGGCATCCAGCGTCGCGTGCCTCTGGCTGCCGACACCGCGCCGTGGACGGAGCGGGCCCGCGAGGTGGAGATCCTCCTCGGCGCCCCGGTCCACCTCAACGACCTGCTGATTCCGGTCCTGCTGGCCCACGGCCGACCCGCCACGATCGCCAACGTCACATCGGGTGGCGCATTCGTCCCGCAGCCCTTCGCGCCGCTCTACAGCGCGGCCAAGGCCGCCCTGCACAGCTACACCTGGTGACCGGGTCATCGGCTTCCTGCCGATGACGGGGACCGGAGCGGCCGCGGAGTACGTGATCGCGGCCCCGCCACGACGTACATCTCGTTGGTGGGCAACACCTACGGAATGCTGATCACCGGTGAGCAGACCAACGGGCGGTACTGCCTGATCGACATGCGCGTCCCCGACGGCGGTGGGCCGCCGCCGCACCGCCACGACTTCGAGGAGATGTTCACGATCCTCGAGGGCGAGATCGAGTTCACCTTCCGCGGCGAGCGGCACCTCGTCCGGGCCGGCTCCACCGTCAACATCCCGGCGAACGCGCCGCACAACTTCCGCAACGTCTCGGGCGCACCGGCGCGGATGCTCTGCATGTGCACCCCCGCCGGGCAGGACGAGTACTTCACCCGCATCGGCGACGTCGTCGCGAGCAGCGACGCGCCGCCGCCCCAGCTGTCGCCGGACGAGCAGGCGGAACGCCGCCGCGCGGCGGACCTGGCCTCGACCTACCGCAGCGAGTTCCTGTAGCCGCACGCCGGGCCACCCGGTCGGATCCCTGCGGGGCGGGGCGGCGATCGAGTAGGCGACCAGCCCACCGAGGGCGAGTGCCGCAGCCCTCAGCGCGGCGGCCCGCTCTCGGGCGGCTGGCCCTGCCACGTCGCGGTCGCTCCTCGGCGCCCGCCTAGGCGCGGACGCCGGCCAGGAACGGCAGGACCACGGCGAGGGTCTGCTGGGGGAACTGGACGTGCGGGTAGTGACCCGCGCCGTCGATCATCTCCAGGCGGCCGAGGCCGGTCGGCAGGCCGGCGACGATCGCCTCGCCCTCGGCCTGCGGTGCGGCCCAGTCGGGGTCGAGGGTGCCCTGCACGATCAGCGTCGGGCGGGTGACGTTCGCCAGCTGCTCACCGGCGTCGGCGGGAGATGTCGTGCCCATGTTCTGCAGGACCTTCATGCGGCCCGGCTCGTTCAGCATCGCGGTGATCTGCTGCAGGCGGGCGTCCCAGTCCGAGGACTTCGGGCCCGGGTAGGCGAGGTCGAGGTACCTGGCCCACTGCTTGGTGCTGCCGAGCAGGGTGGTGGCCATCAGGGCGGTCATGCCGCGGCGGTGGGCGGCCACGCGCAGGTCACCGAGCTTCACCTGCTGCTTGCGGGTGAAGGGCGCGAGCTCGACCAGCGCGGTGACCAGTTCCGGCGCCTTCGCCGCGGCGATGGTGACCGCACCGCCGGAGATGGAGTGGCCGACGAGCACGGCCGGCCCGCCGAGGTGCCGCACCAGGGCGATCAGGTCTCCGGCGATCGCGGTACGGGTGTAGGACGCCCACCCGACGCTGGACTCACCGTGCCCGCGCAGGTCCGTCGCGGCGACCCGGTAACCGGCCTGCACCAGGGCGGGGGTGAGGAACCGGTACGCCTCGCGGCTGTCACCCATGCCGTGGGCGAGCACCACCAGCGGCCCGGTGGCGCCGGTCACCTCGTAGGCGATCGTCCCGCCGTCGACGCTCAGGAACTCAGTCACGACGTCCTCCAGGAAGCTTGTTAGCGCCTTGGCTTAGGTGCTTAGCTGAAAAGCTATCATACTTAGCTTTGGTGTCAACCTCGGAGGCACCTGACGCCGACGGCAACCGGGTCTCCGTCCGCCGCGACCTCGGCGAGCCGGGCCGACGCCCGCCGGGTCCACATCCCGAGCATCGCCTCGGCCATCACGCCGGGTCTGTGGCACTGTGCAGGTGGATCATCAAGCAATCGCGGGGGCCCGGCCCTCGCCGTACCGAGAGAAGGCCATGCTCCTCAGGACCGCCGAGACACACCCGCCGTCGCCCGTCGTCGAACTGAGTGACGTGACGTTCCGGCGGGATGGCAGGCAGATCCTGCACGGCATCGACCTCACGGTGCGCGAAGGTGAGCACTGGGCCCTGCTCGGCCCGAACGGCGCGGGCAAGAGCACACTGCTGGGATTCTGCGGCGCGCTCACCCACCCGACCTCGGGAACCGTGCGGATCCTCGGTCAGCAACTCGGCCGCGTCGACCTGCAACAACTGCGCAGGGCGATCGGTCACGTGAACCCCCGCCATCCGCTGCGGTCACCCCTGACCATCCGTGAGGTGGTGCTGACCGGCATCGTCGGATCGGTCGACCTACCGCCGCGCTGGCAACCGACCCGGGACGACCGTGCCCGGGCGGATTCCCTGCTGGGCATGTTCGGGCTGGTCGACAGGGCCGACGAACGCTGGCCCACCCTCTCGCAGGGCGAGCGGGGTCGTGCCCTGATCGTCCGGGCGCTCATCAGCCGGCCGCGACTGCTGCTGCTGGACGAACCCTCGACCGGTCTCGACGTCGCCGCCCGGGAGCAGTTGCTCGAGACCATCGACCTGCTCCGCCAGACCCACCCCCGTCTCGCCTCGATCATGGTCACCCACCACCTCGAGGAACTTCCGGCGACGACCACCCACGCGATGCTGATCAGCGGCGGCAGCGTGGTCGCCGCCGGTCCGGCCGGCGGGACGGTCACGACCGCCCAGGTGTCGGCGGCCTTCGCGCACCCCATCGAGGTACGCCACGAGGACGGGCGCTGGGCGGCCCGCGCCGGGTCCGTCCGACGGTTGGCCGCCGCCACCGGCTGAACCCATTTCCGGTACGCCTTCGGGGTGAACGGTCGATCAGATATGGCGCAGGTTTGATCGCCGTCCGGATTCCGCCAGCCCGCGCGCGGGGACGATCCCGGAGTTGCTGCTGACGGTGGACAGCCACACCGGCACCGGCCTGCTCGGCAATGTGGCGTACATCAGTCGGCTCCTGACCTCGGGCGGCGCGGCCCCGACGGGCGCCTGCACGGACGGTGCCACGACGTCCGTGCCGTACGGCGCGGTCTACGTCTTCTGGGCGGCGAAGCGGTGACAGACCGCTGCCCGGCACCCCGGTACGGGGGGTGCCGGGCAGCGGCGGTGCTCAGAGGGCGAAGCGGTCGAACTTCTCCCAGGTGCTGATCGACGTCCGGTTGGCGATGAGCGGCTTGGTGCCCTTGCTCTCCGCCACCACGTATCTGCCGTTGGCCGCGGCGCGCAGGCTGATCGTGCCGTCCGCGTTGTTGATGATGGTGAACTTCTCCCAGGTGCTGACCTTGGTCCGGTTGGCGATCAGCGGCTTCGCGCCCTTGCTCTCCGCCGTCACGTACCGACCGTTGGACCGTGAGCGGAGCGCGACGTAGCCGCCGCCCGCACTGATCACGTCGAACTGCTCCCACCGGGCAACGGTGGTGCGGTTGGGGATCAGCGGCCTGGCGCCACCGCTCTCGGCCACCACGTACCGCCGGTTGGCCCGTGAGCGGAGGGCGACGGGGGGCACGGCCACCGGAGCGCCGGTGAGCCGGGTGAGAGACGCATAGCTGCCGTTGAAGACGTTCTGGCTGTAGTTGCCGGGCTTGCTCGGGTTGCCGGCGGCGTACTGCCAGATCGTCTCCGAGGTCCAACCCGCCGGCAGCGGCGGGCGAGCGCTGGTGTAGCCGGCGATGTCCAACGGGTTGGCGCCGAACGACGCGTTCTTACCCGTGCAGGGGTTCCAGTAGTTGGTGTTCGTGTAGATCATCACGGGCCGGCCGATGCGTGCCTTGACCTGGTCGGTGAAGGACCTGATCCAGTTCGACATCTCGGTCGGGGTCAGCCCGTAACAGGTGGGCGCGCCGCTCCAGTAGGGCCACTCGATGTCGACCATCGGCACGAGGGTCTGGCCGTCCTTCGTGAACGTGGCGCTGTCGACGAAGAAGTTGGCTTCGGCGATCGGGTCGCGCTTGTCCGGACGGGCGAAATGGTAGGCGCCGACGAGCAGACCCGCGTCCTTGGCCGCCGCGTAGTCCTCGGCGAAGTACGGATTGAGGTACGTCCGGCCTTCCGTCGCCTTGACGTAGGCGAACTTGACGCCGCTGGCCGCGACCGTCGGCCAGTTGATCGGGCCGAGGTTGTGGTCGTGGCTGGAGACGTCGATGCCCCGGACCGAGTAACCCGCCGGCATCGCGGCGCTTGTGGCCATCGCGCCGCTGCGCGCGCCCGGAGCGACGCCGGCGTTCGCTCGGCCACCACCGTCGACGGACGGGTCCGCGGCCTGCGCCGGCTGCGTCACACCGAGCGCCGCACCGGCCGCGAGGCCGGCGGACATCAGCACACAGAGCAATCTTCTAGGCATGGTGAGGTGGAATTCTCCTTGATCGCGAGGTCGAGGTGACCGTCGGCGCGGTGGGCGGAACCCGCAACGCCTCGTGCGCCGCGCCAACGGGGCACGGCTGGCTGACTCCATCGAGTGGGTTCGCAGAGTATTCCTTGTTGACGGAGGGTCGCGCTGCCCCGGTGGACCGAAATCACATCATCGGCAGGACGTGTCGAGCCGTACGGTCGAAATCAACTCCGCGTAAAGTTCCGATTCATATCATGGAGAATTTCTTCCGATTCTTATTGGTTCAACAACGCTGACTCTGTTGTTTCGACCACCCTGCAAGGGGTATCCACGCCTTCGCTGAATGCCTGACTGGATGGTGAGTTGGGGGTATTGATGAAGGCAGTTGTCTACCATGGCACGGGCGACATCAGAGTAGATGATGTTCCCGAGCCAAAAATTGAACAGCCGACCGACGCTGTCGTGCGGGTGACGACGGCGGCGATCTGCGGCACCGACCTGCACTTCATCCGCGGCACGATGTCCGAAATGGAGCCCGGTCGTATTCTCGGCCATGAGGGCGTCGGCGTGGTCGAGGAGGTGGGCTCGCAGGTCAGCAACTTCAAGCCGGGCGATCGCGTACTCATCTCCGCGGTTCTCGGTTGTGGCTCCTGCTCCTACTGCCGGCGCGGCTACTTCGCGCAGTGCGACGACATCAACCCCTACGGCCCGCGATCCGGTACGGCATCGGCGCCGACTGCGCGGTGGACGCCGTCGGGGTGGACGCGGAGAGCGCCAAGTCGGGGCCCGCCTCCGGGGGTGCGCACGACGCCGCACAGCAGAACCGCGACGAGCAGCGGGACATCTCCCCCGACGCCAACCAGGACGTGACCGACGGCCGGTGGACGCGCGTGGCCGGACGATGACGTCCTGGCCGTCGCTGCGTACCGACCTGGTCAACGCCGGCGCGACGTGGGTCGACCAGGAGGTCGTCGTCGACGACAACCTGGTGACCAGCCGGAAGCCCGACGACATTCCCGCCTTCAACCCGAAGGTGATCGACCTGTTCGCCGCGCGAGCACGATAAGGGGAGAGCATGCTGATCATCACCGCGAGGTTCCGGGTACGGCCCGAGGACGCGGAGCAGTGGCCGGAGACGGTAGCCGCCCTCACCCGCGCGACCCGCGCCGAGGCCGGGTGTCTGTGGTTCGACTGGTCGCGCAGCGTCGACGACCCGAACGAGTACATCCTCATCGAGTCCTACCGGGATGAGGCGGCGATGCAGGCACATTTGCAGTCGGACCACTTTCGGCAGGCTCAGCGGGATCTGCCACCACGCCTGGCCGAGACGGTGCAGACCGTCCGGGCCACCATCGCGCAGGACGGCTGGACCCCGTTCCCGGACCTCGCCGTGCCGGCGGGAAACAGCTAGCGAACCGGGGCGGGAGCCGGATCGCTCCCGCCCCGCGTCGGCACCTGCGGCAACAATGGAGGACTCTTGACGAAGAACACGGCTGACGGGGAGCACAAACCCGGCGAGATTCGCACCGTACTGACCGTTGTCGCCGTCGGGATCGTGCTGGCCGTGACCTTCGTGGCCTCGTACACCCTGGCGTTGGACCGCCCGCCGCCGGACCGCATTCCCGCGGCGCTCGTGGGTGGCGAGACGAGCGACGGGGCGATCGCGCAGCAACTGAAGTCGAGCATGCGTGACGCGCTCGAATATCGCAGCTACCCGACCGCCGAAGCGGCCGAGCATGCCATCGAGCGGCAACAGGTCTACGCGGCCCTGATCGCTGAGCCGGGCAACTCCCGGCTGCTGGTCGCCAGCGCCGCCGGCAACTCCCTCGCGCAGATGCTGCGCAACGCCGCTCTGAAGCTGGACGAGCAGGGCGGGCGGAGACTGGTCGTCACCGACGTCCGGCCATTGCCCGACACCGACCGCTCAGGTCTGGCCGCCTTCTACGCGATGATCGCCGCGACCCTCCTCGGCTTTCTCACCGCCCTGCAACTGCGGATCAATGTCGGCCGACTACCCCTGCGGACCTGGCTCTCCATCCTCGCCGGTCTCACCGTCGTCGGCGGTCTCGCGCTGGCCGTCGCCGTGGGCCCGATCCTCGGGGCGTTGCCCGTACCCCTGCCCGCCCTCTGGGGCACGCTGGCGGCCCAGATCGCCGTCACCAGCCTCTTCGGCACGCTGATGGTGATCCTCATCGGGCGATGGGCTGTCGTCCCGACGTGGTTGATCTTCATCGCGATCGGTAACGCGGCATCGGGTGGTGCCGTGGCGACCGCCCTCCTCCCGCAGCCGTACCGGACCATCAGCGACATCCACCCCAACGGCTGCGTCATCGCGCTGCTGCAGACCACGTCGTACTTCCCCGAGGCGGTGGGCCTACGACCCGTGCTCGTCGAGGCGGCGTGGCTCGTCGGCCTGCTCGGGCTCGTCCTGCTCAGCGCGAGATTGGTGCGCAACGGCCCACGGTGGAAGTGACAGAGCCGGCTGCACCCGCCCGCACCCTCGGCGGTCGTTGCGTGGACCAGCGGAGTGGACGTCAGCCCTGAGGCTGAAGCTCGACCTTCAACCAGCCCTTACGGCGGTGGTCGAAGGCCTCGTACGCCTCGATGACGTCGGTGATGGGCTCGTCCTGCGTGACGATCTTCGTGGGTCGAGCCGACCGGCCAGGATGTGATCGAAGATCACCTGCACGTAGCGACGGTGGTTGCAGATGCCCATTCGGATGGTGAGGTTCTTGTTGATCGCCGTGCCAATGGGGTATGAGGTGATCGTCGGAGGGTAGACACCCACGATCGCGATGGTGCCCACCTTCGCGGCGCACTCCAACACCTGGGCGGGGTTGTCGCCGGCAGCCCAGTGGTCGCCGCTTCGGATGGCGTCTGGCGTGGCCGTCTTCCGAACCTGGGCCATGGCAGCCGCATCGTCCTTCCCGGGGACGCCCGGCCCCTGCTGCGGGTGCTGGGCGTCGATACCGACCCCTCGTCGAACCCACTGAACGTGCCGCGCACAAAGTGCAGGTCCGTTCCGCAGATGGCCGACCCGGTCAACCGCACGATCGCGTCTGTCGGAGCCTGCAGACTCGGCTCCGGAACATCCTCAAGGCGGATGTCTCCCACAGCATGGAATACCACGGCCTTCATGCATCAACCTCTCTAGGTGCGCCCGCTGACCCGGACGAATTACGCATTGTTTCGAGATCAACCCACTCCTCCTTGCGGTTAGCAACCTTTTCGGTAGATATGTGCCAGGACGTTGAGAGCGGGTACGGGGGTGCGGCCCGGGGCGATCGGACCGGGGTACGTATCGCCGCACGCGACGACAGGGCGGGCCCGGTGGTGTGCCGGGCCCGCCCCGTCGTGGTGGTGTCAGCGTTGCAGGGTGAGGAGGCCGGGTCGGTAGGGCAGGAGGCCGTAGTCTCCGCCGGAGTTGGGGGATCGGCCTTGGTAGAGCAGTTGGAGGTTGCAGGGGTCGACGGTGAAGGTTTGGTCGGCGTTGGTGCGGATGAGTTCGCCGTGGCTGATGTCGTTGGTCCAGGTGGCGCCGCTGTTGGCTTTGCCGGCGAAGGGGTTGTTTTCGGTGGCGGCTTGGGGGGTCCAGGTGCCGCCGAGGCTGGTGGCGGTGAAGGAGCGGAAGTAGCGGCCTTGGGAGCCGATGGCTTCGACGAGCATGAGGTAGCGGGTTTGGCCTTGGAGTTTGTAGACCTGGACGGCTTCGAAGAGGTTGTTGGTGGTGTCGCTCATGATGGTGGTGTAGGTGGAGCCGAAGTTGCCGGGGAAGTTGCCGATGGGCATGCTGGCGCGGTAGATCTTGCCGTTGTCGCCGGCGAAGAAGAGGTACATGGTGGTGCTGTCGGCGATGAGGGTCTGGTCGATGGGGCCGGTGCCGGAGCCGGTGATGCTGCCGGTGAAGAGGGTTTGGGCGGCGGACCAGCCGTTGGGGTTGGTGGGGTCGGTGGAGGTGCGGTAGGAGAAGGCGGTGCCGCCCCACTGGTAGGCCAGGACCCAGATGTTGCGGGGGGCGAAGTAGAACAGGGTGGGTGCGACGGTGGCGGAGTTCATGGTGTTCTGGCTGGCGGAGGCCATCTCGGACCAGTTCGTGAACAGCCCGAAGTTCATCGATCCCCATCGGGTGCCGGTGTCGTGGGTGGTGGCGTAGACGAGTTGTCGGCCGTTGTAGGGCGCGACGGTGAAGTCCTTGAGTGACACCCAGCCGGACTTCGGGTTGGCCAGCACACCGGTCGAGGACCAGCGGTACGTCGACGGCAGGTCACACGTCGTGGGCGGCGGTGTGGTCGGTGGCGGGGTCGTCGGTGGCGGGGTGGTCGGCGTCGTGCCACCGTTACAGGTCACCCCGTTCAGCGCGAAACTCGTCGGCGCCGGGTTGCTGCTCGTCCACGACCCGTTGAACCCGAACGACACCGTGCCGTTGGTGGGGACGGAATTGTTGTAACTCACGTTCCTCGCGGTCACTGCCGAACCGCTCTGCGTCAGCGACGTGTTCCACGCCTGGGTGACCGTCTGCCCCGCGCCGTACGACCATGTCAACGTCCAACTGGTCAGCGGATCGCCCAGGTTGGTGATCGTCACGTTGGCGCCGAACCCACCCTGCCACTGTGACGACACGGCGTAGTCCACCGAACAGCCTGCGGCTGCGGCACCGGCGGGCATCGCCACGACGGCCGTCGCCGACGCCAGCAACGCGACGCCGGCCGACACCAGGCCGACATTTCTCGCTCTGAATATGGTCATCGAGCACCCTCCTGACGGGACGGCGGCCTCCACATTCGTGGCAATCATTGTTAGGTGAGCGTTAACAGCCGCGTCAGGTATGTTACGGGAGCGCTCCCACGCCATCAAGGTTGTCTATATGTTGCGACCGTGGGCCAGCCCCTCGCTGAACCGGCCGCGCATCCCGACGGGATGCGCGGCCGGCTCCGGTCGTCAGCGGTTGGTCATGCGGTTGGGCGGCGCGGGTCCGGCCACGGCGTGCTCGGGGGCACGATCGGCCGGCGCGGAGGCCGCTCGGCGCTGCCCGGGGCGACCGCCGCCGTGGCAGCCTAGGTGGCGACGGCCTCGGTGTAGCCGTCCCGGCTGGCCGTCACCGTCACGGTGAGCCGCTTCCAGAGCAGCGTCTGAGGAATCTTGAACGTCGCGCTGGTCGCGCCGGTGACCGGGACGCCGTCGGCCGACCACTGGTACCGGTAGGTCGTCGTTGCGGGCGTCCACTCGCCCGGCTGGGCGGTGACGGTCCCTCCGACCACCGCGGCGCCGGTGATCGTCGGCGGATTGATCATGCGGATCGCCAGGGGTGGGTTGATCGTGAAGGCGTTCGCCAGGACGACCGGCTCGCCGGCGCCGTACGGATACACCGTCAGGCTGGCCTTGCCGGCCGGCGCGGACCCGAGGTTCACGTCCACCGTCATCGACGTGCCGTCCGCCGAGACCGTCTTCACCGTCGCGGTCAGCGGCTCCCCCGAGGCGGGAGTCACCTGGACCCGGTCCTTCGGGTGCAACCCGGTGCCGCTGATGGTGACCGTCCGGACGGCGCCCGGAGGTACGACCGCCGGCGCCACCGAGGTGACCGTCGCGGAGCCGACCTCGACCAGGAAGATGTACTGCGTACCCGAGGAGCGGGTGCCGCTGGCCGTCACGCTGCGAACGGTCAGGTAGTGCCGGCCAGCCTCCTGCGGTGTCCAGGCCAACGTCGCGGTGCCGTCGGCCTTCGCGGCGAGCGTGGTGTACGACCCGAAGTTGATCGAATACTCGTAGGCGGTCGTGCCCGGCAGCCGGGGCGTGAAGCTGAAGGTGCCCGGGGCCAGCCGGCCGCTGCCGGTGGTGGGGAAGTCGGTCGAGGTGACCCGGGGCCCGTCCAGTACGGACCAGGACGTGCCGCCCTCGTCGGTCTGCACGCCGTTGGCGTTACGGGCGACGACGGTGACGTAGGTGTAGCCACCCTTGGTCGGCGTGTAGGTGAAGGTGGCGCTGCCGTCGGCGGCCGGCTTGACGACCTGCTTGGTGGCCTCGTCGCGGTTGAGCGTCGCCACGTACTCGGTGACGTTCGCCATCTGGGTGCGGGCCGTGAAGGTGGCCGCCGTGCCCACGTCGGTGCCGCCGGTGCGGGTCACCGTCGGTGCCGCCCCGTTGACCGAGATGGAGGTCCAGCGCGGCTCGGACAGGGTGCCGTCGGCGCTGCGGCTCTGGATTCGCAGGCCGATGACGCTGGTCTGCTTGGCGATCCAGGTGAGATCGGCGGTGCCGTCCGCCCGGGCCGGGATCGTGATCTTCTCGATCGGCGGTGGGAACAGCCCGGAGTGTTCGGCCCAGTAGACGTAGGCCCGCACCTGCGGCGACCGGGGCGCGAGGTGGAAGCTGAGCGACGAGCCGATCGTGACGTTCCGGTCGACGTCGCCGGTGAGCCTCGGGCCGTTGTCGACGGTGAACTCGTACGCGCGGTCGGCGTGCGCCGTGCCGTCACGGGTGACGCTGTGGACGTAGAGGGTCTGCCGGCCGGCGCGGGTCGGAGCGATCATCGTCGTCGCCGTTCCGTCGGCCGCCGCCGGCACCGTCCCCGACGGGCCGCCCCCGTCGATCCGCCACGCGAACGACGCCGTGTCGGCGACGTTGGAGCGCAGCTCGAACGCGCCGGCCACCCCGATGTTGTAGTCCAGGTTCGGCGTTCCCTCCGGGTACGCGGAGGAGAAGATCGACGGGCGGGTCTCCCGGACGTAGAACACGTAGTGGGTCTGCTCGGAGTAGTTGCCGGCCCGGTCGATCGCATAGACCGCTACGGAGTGGTAGCCCGCCGCCCGTGGCGTCCACTCGACCGTCGCCGGACCGCCGAGCCGGTCGGCGTCCGCCGTGGCCGGAGGAATCTGCTCGCTCCGTTCGCTCTCGTAGAACTCGTAGCGGTAGCGGACGGTGCCGGCGCTGGCCGAGGTGAAGGTGAACGTGCCGGGGACGCCGATCGCGCCGTTGGCACTGCCCCAGTCGCCGGACGGGTACACGGCGGAGGCGACGGTCGGTGCCGGGCCGCCGGTGCGGTCGACCGTGTAGTAGCACGTCCCGCTCCACGGCGTCGCCGTCGCGCCGTCGAGGACGCGGACCCGCCAGGCGTACGTGACGCCGTCGAGCTGCCGCGAGTCGTCCTCGAGCTGGATGTAGACCTCGTCGTTGCGCTCGCCCACGCCGGTGAGCCACTGCTGCGGTTGCTCGGGGGTGGTGATGTCCCAGACCTGGAAGTCGGCCTGCAACTCGGCACCCTCGTCTGCGCCGGTGAGGGTGCCCTTCAGCACGACGGCGCGGGCGTCGTTGAGTCTGTCCGGGCTCAGGTACGGCCCCGGTGCGGTGGTGGTGCAGGGCTGGTCGGCGGTCTTGAGGTCGGTCGGCGCCGACAGCGCTGCGGCGGCCGGAGTGGCCGCGAGGCCCACCGCCGCCGTCAGGCCGAGCGCCGATGCCGCGATCACCGCCGTTATCCGGCGACGAGCACGCGAAGGTGTACGCACGTTGGTCTCCCCATGATGAAACGGGTGTCAGGGGCCACCCGCGACAAGAGGATCCCACGCAGGTGCGACTCAGATGGACCCGTCGCGCGGGCGGCGGGCGGTCAACCAGAGATCGTCGGGAGCACGGCCGTTCGGCGCGGGTCCGGCCACGGCGTACCGGGGGGCACGATGGGCCGGCGGGGTGGCCGCTCGCCGCTGGCGACCACGACGGCAGCCGAGGTGGCGGCGGTCGTGGTGTAGCGGTCTCGGGCGGCGCGCACCTCGACGGTGAGCCGCTGCCCGAGCAGCGCCAGCGGGATCCGGTACGTCGGGTTGATCGCGCCCCTGATCTCCACACCGTTCGCGAACCACTGGTACGAGTGGTACTCCGCGGCGGGCACCCACTCGCCCGAGTCCGCGGTGACGGTGGATCCCACCGTCACCGCGCCACTGATCGTGGGCGGCTTGACCGATTGCAGCTGCGGGGGCGGGCCGATCGTGAACGCGTTGGCCAGGACCACCGGCTGGAGCAGCCCGTACGGGTGCAGGGTGAGGCTGGCCGGACCGACCGGCGTCAGGCTGAGGTCCACCTGGGCGGTCAGCGTTGTCCGGTCCGCCGAGACCGTCATCACCCAGGCGGTGATCGGCAGACTGCCGACGGGGGTCACCTGGATCTTGTCCTGCGGATGCAGCCAGGTGCCGCGGACGGTGATCGTCCGGAGGTCACCCGCCGGCACCGTGGCCGGAGCAGCCGAGGTGACCGTGGTGGCCTCGATGCTGATCGCGAAGCGGTAGGACATGATCGCCGAGGGGAATCCCACGGCTTTGAGGCGGCGGACGTTCAGGCGGTAGGCGCCGTCCGCCGGTGGCGTCCAGGTCAGCGTCGCGGTGCCGTCGGGCCCGGCGGGCATCCTGACGTACGGCTGGCTGTTCATCGAATACTCGTAGCCGACCGTGTCGGGCAGGTAGGAGCTGAAGGTGAACGTGCCGGTGGCGAGACGGCCGCCGCCGGTCGTCGGGAAGTCGGTCGAGGTGACCTGCGGCTCGTCCGTCGTCGTCCAGACCTCGCTCCCCCTCTCGGTCTGCACTCCGGCGGCGTTACGAGCGACGACGATGACGTAGTTGTGGCCGATCTCCATCGTGGTGAAGCTGAAGGTGACCTTGCCGTTGGTGGCCGGCCTGAGGATCTGCCGGGTGCTCTCGTCGCCGTTCAGCGTCGCCACGTACTCGACGATGTCCGCCATCGTGCTGCGGGCGGTGAAGGTGGACGAGGTGCCGGCCGCGGTGCTGCCGCTGCGGGTCACCTCCGGCCTCGCCCCGTCGATCGACAGGTTCAGCCATCGTGGCGTGGACAGGGTGCCGTCCGCGCTCCGGCTCTGGATCCGCAGGCCGTCGATGCCGGTCTCGGTGGCGGTCCAGACGAGGTCGGCGGTGCCGTCGGGGCGAGCCGGAACGGTGGTCTTCACGACGGGTCGTTCCTCGATGCTGGAGTACTCCGGCCAGTACAGGTACGCCTCGACCTGCGGTGCGCGCGGTGCGAGGTGCAGGGTGAGCGAGGAGCCGATCGTCACCTCGCCACGCGTGTCGCCGGTGAGAACGGGGGCGTTGTCGACGGTGAACCGGTAGGCGCGGGGCGCGTGTGCCGTGCCGTCGCGGGTGACGCTGTGGGCGTACAGGGTCTGCGGGCCACCACGGGTTGGGGCGATCATGGCCGTCGCCTTACCGCTGGCGTTCGCGGGCACGGTGCCCGAGGGCCCGTCCCCGTCGATCCGCCACGCGAAGTACGCGGTGTCGGCGACCGTGGCGGTCAACTCGAACGCGCCGGGCACGCCCACGTTGTAGTCCGGGTTCGGCGACAGCCCCGGATACGCGGCCGAGAAGACCGAGGGGCGGGTCTCCTTGACGTAGAACACGTGAGCTGTCTGCTCAGACCTGTTTCCGGCCCGGTCGATGGCGTAGACGATGAGTGCGTGGTGCCAGCTCGACTGTGGCGTGAATCCAACGGTCGCCGGCCCACCCAGCCCCGCGGCCGCCACGCTGGACTCGGTGTACTCGCCGGGCAGCTCCGCCGAGTAGAACTGGTAGAGGTAGCTGACGGTGTCGGCGGAGGCCGAGGTCAGGGTGAACGTACCGGGGACACCGATCGCGCCGGTGGCGCTGCTCAGGTTCGAGGCGGGGTATTCGGCGGAGGTGACCGACGGTGCCGGGCCTCCGCTGCGGTCGACCGTGAAATGGCAGGTGTCGCTCCAGGGTGAGGCTTCCGCGCCGTCGAGGACACGCACCCGCCAGGCGTACGTGACGCCGTCGAGCTGCCGCGAGTCGTCGTCGAGTTGAACATAGGGCGTGTTGTTCTCCTCGCCCATCTCGACGAGCCACTGCTGCGGACGCCCCGGGTCGGCGACGTCCCACACCTGGAAGTCCGCCTGCGATCCGCTCTGGGTCGTACGGCTGTAGGTGCCCTGTAGTGCGACGGCTCCGGCCATGTTGAGGCGTTCCGGGCTCAGGTACGGCCCGGGGGCGGCGGCCGCACACGGCTGGCCGGCGGTCCTGAGGTCGGTCGGGGCGACCGCTGCCGCGGAGGCCGTGGCGGCCGTGAGCCCCACGGCCGAGCCGCAGGCGAGCGCCACGGCGACGCCCAGCGCGACGACGCGACGGTGAGTGCGCGAAGCGGTACGCAACCTCTGCCTCCCCTATGGAAGATCGCCGGAATCGGCCGACAGAGGATCGCACGTCGTCTCGACGGGCGGTGACCCGATCCTGCCTCGACACCCACCCGCGCGGTCGGGTGACCCGAGGGTCCGGTGCGCAGGCCGCCAGCCTCCGCACCGGGTCTCGTCAGAGCCAGATGACGATCCCGGTCAGGTCGGTGAGGACCGCCGCCACGCCCGCCCGGATGGCGGCCCCGCACCGCTCGGTCGTGAACGAGGCCGCGTCGTACGTCGAGGACATCCCGAGCCCTTCGCCACGAAACGACGCGCCGTCCCAGTCGACCGCCGTGACGTTGTGGGTGGGTTCGGCCAGCTCGGCACCCACCACCAGGAACTGCTCGTCCAGGTGGTTCGGGGTGACCAGCGCGAGCGGGTCGATGAGGTCGTTGCCCGCGCTGACGATGAGATCCGGGCCCATCTCCATCGCCTTGGCGATGCTGGGTACGGCGTCGTGCGCGTTGCCGACGACGATCGTCCTGAGGTGGACGTGTTCGTCACCGGCCCAGTCGTTGACGGCCGCCACGAGCGCCTTGGTCGGGGCGTCGTCACCGGCGGTGAGCAGTACGACCCGGTAGTCCTCGGACGGATGGACGCCGAGCCACGAGCCGGGCTGCGGCGTGATGGTCGCCTCCGGGGCGGGCCTGGCGGAGGGGTCGACGAATCCTGGGCCGAGAGTGCCGACGGCGCTGGGCGCGGGATGCGGTTGTGACCAGTCGTCGCCGGAGTTGCAGGCGGCGACGAGCGCGGCGGTCGCGGCCAGCAGGGCGACGGCCCGGAGCGGGGGACGCAAGGTGATCGTCCTTTCGAACGGCGAACGGGGTGTGCTGCTCGCATTCCTATCCCAGTTCCGGTCACCGGCAATGCGCGGGCGGTCGCTCCGGCAATTTGTTCTCCGGCGGTTCGTCGACGGGCGGGCTGGTGTTCACCCTCGGCGTGCAGCGTGCACTGGCCAACCGAGGGGGCCGGATGTTCGCGCACGTACGCCGTACCGTTGTCGTCATCATTGTCGGGATCGCTGCGGCGGTAATCCCGTTTCTGGGTGTCGGCCCGGCGTACGCGCACGGTTTCTCATCGACCGTGTACGCGAAAATCGCCGCCGGAGACGAGGGTCACATACGCACGGCACTGGAGCTTGAATACGACCTTCTGATCGTCTCCGCCGCCGATGCCGGTGACGACGACCCGCTCTTCCGGACGGGAACGGCGGCTTTCGAGGCGGGCGACCCCGCCGCGCAGGCCGCCGCGTTGAAGGGCCACGCGTCGACTGTCCTGCGGTATGTCTCCGACCGCTTCTCGGTGACCTCCCGGGGTGGCACCTGCCAGTCGACGCAGGTGGGCGACGCGACGGTCGGCGAGCGCGAGGGCGTGCCGTACGCGAACCTGCTGCTCGACTGGACCTGCCCCGAGCGCGTCGACGAGCACGAGGTGCGCAGTGGTCTCTTCCCGGACGACGAGGCCTACGTCAAGGGCACCAAGACGATCGTGACCTACGAGATCGACGGCCGATCGGGCAGCGCGGCGCTCGACGCGGCGAATCCCTCGTTCTCGACCGGCCAGGCGTGGTACGAGCGGTTCGGCGAGTTCTTCCTGCTGGGTGCCGAGCATCTGTTGTCTGGTATCGACCACATTCTGTTCCTGCTGGCGCTCATCGCGGGGTCGCGGCGGCTCCGGGAGATCGTGCTCGCGGCGACCAGCTTCACCCTGGCGCACTCGGTGACGTTCATGCTCGCCGCGCTCGGGCTGGTCGAGGTGCCGGCGGTGGTCGTGGAGCCGGTCATCGCACTGTCGATCGCCGTGGTCGCGGGGTGGCACCTGTGGGGCATCTGGCGGCGCGGTGACCACGCGACCGACCTGGAGACGGCCGGGCACGGTCACTTCAGCCTGGACCGCTCGGGCTGGATCCGTCTCGGAGTGGTGTTCTGCTTCGGCCTCGTGCACGGCCTGGGTTTCGCGGGCGCGCTGGGCATTGACGAGGCGTGGTCGTGGACCCTGCTCTGGTCGCTGCTGGTGTTCAACGTCGGCATCGAGGTCGTCCAGTTGACGATTATCGCCATCGTCTTCCCGCTCCTGATCGTGCTGCGTCGTCGCGCGCCAAAAGCCGGCCTGTGGGCGACCGGTGCTGTTTCTGGCGTCGTGTCCATCATGGGCCTGATCTGGTTTGTTCAGCGCCTCGCCGGATCCTGAGTACGGCTAACTACTTCGCGAAGTGCAGCCGCTCGCAAGATCGCGTTCATGACGGGTTCATCGGCCGGCGACAGCTTGGATTTGCTTCCCCAGCGTCGGGAGAAGGCACAATCCATTTCTCTATTTGAAAAGAGAACAATGTCGATGACATTGAGCACCTCGACACGGGCCTCCCGGCTCGTGCGGCGGCGCGTTCTCGCCGGGGTCGTAGCCGGATTCCTGGGAATGGGCGCGGCCCTCGGTAGCGGTCTGACGACCGCCGCCAGTGCTGCCGACCCGACCACGGTGTCCGGCATCGTCCTCGGCGTCGGCGCCAACGAGACCCAGCGCATCGTGAGCTGGTACTCCTCGGCCGACACCGCGCAGAAGATCCAGCTCGCCCCGACCGCCGAGATCGTCAACGGCGAGTTCCCGGCCGGCGCCGTCAGCTTCGACGCCGTTGGCGCGGCGAACACCTCCACCACCGGCTTCAACCGGCACGCCACGATCAGCAACCTGCGCGAGAACACGGCGTACTCCTACCGGGTCGGTGCCGACGGCAACTGGTCCCCGACCTACGCCTTCAAGACGCAGGACTTCGAGGGCGACTACGACTTCCTGTTCTTCGGTGACCCGCAGATCGGCTCCTCCGGTGACCGGCTGAAGGACCAGGCCGGCTGGGAGGAGACCCTGAAGGTCGCCACCGGGGCCAACCCGAACGCCGAGCTGCTGGTGTCCGCCGGTGACCACGTCGAGAGCGCCAACGACGAGGGTCAGTGGACGTCATTCCTGGCTCCCGAGCAGCTGAGCCAGTACCCGCTCGTGGCCACCATCGGTAACCACGACGTCGGCGGCAAGTCCTACGAGCAGCACCACTTCACCCCGAACACCGACCGCTCGGCCCAGTACTACAGCGGGGACCAGGCGACCCGGTCCGGTGGTGACTACTGGTTCATCCACAAGGATGTGCTGTTCATCGACCTGAACAGCAACAGCTACGTCAACCCGGCGGATGGTTCCGCCGGCGGCGACGCGGCGCACGTCGCGTACGTCACCGACGTCATCAACAAGCACGGCTCCGAGGCCAAGTGGAAGGTGCTGGTCTACCACCACTCCATCTACTCGCCGGCCAGCCACGCGACCGACAGCGACAACAAGCAGCGGCGGGAGGACTTCACCACGGCGTTCTCCAACCTCGGCGTCGACATGGTGCTGCAGGGTCACGACCACAGCTACTCCCGCAGCTACTCCATCAAGAACGGCCAGAAGGAGAACCCGGCCGAGCAGCCGGGTGCGCCCGAGGTGTACCCCGGCCCGGGTGGCGTCATCTACGTGACGGCGAACTCGGCCTCCGGCTCGAAGTACTACGACATCAAGAAGCCGGACGACACCGGCACCGGCATCCGTGGCAACGGTCCGGACCCGCTGGACCCGGGCAAGTACTGGTACAACTCGTCGCAGAACCAGGAGCACGTCCGCAGCTACGTCAAGGTGCAGGTGCGCGGCGACAAGCTGGTCCTGGCCAACGTCCGCAGCGGCACCTGCGCGGCGCCGAACGCGGCCGTCGAGAAGGGCCTCTCCTGCGTGAACACGCCGGACGGCCAGCCGGTCGGCTCGATCACCGACAAGGTGACGGTGCACCCGTACCACGGCGACGGCCAGTCCATCCAGGTCAACGTGCCGAACCCGGCTCCGGGCGAGTTCGGCTGGACGATCGACGGCTACAACGGCCTGGTCGACCTTGGTACCGCGCAGGAGCGCAACGGCACCTACTTCCAGGCGAACGGCAAGATCAACCCGATCCTCGTGTCGGACAGCCGCCGCTCGCTCGCCCCGTGGTCGATCTCGGCCAGCGTCGGCGACTTCTCCGACGCCGACAAGACGTTCTCCGGCTCCTACCTGGGCTGGACCCCGTACGTGCTCGACGGCGGCGCGGGCGCCGAGGCCGGTGCTCCGGTCCTGTCGTCCTTCGACGACCAGGGCAAGGGCCTCTCGGTCTCCAGTGGCCTCGGTGCGGCTGTGCAGGGTCACCCCCGGGGCGGCGCCAAGCTCGGTGCCGACCTGGACCTGAAGATCCCGGACAGCATCGCGAAGGGCAGCTACCGCACCACCCTCACGATCACTGCGCTGAGCAGCTGACCTGAGGGGTTCCACCGGGCGGGGTAGGCACCTTCGGGGGCCTACCCCGCCACCGGTTCGCCAACTCCCAAGATCACCTCAAGGATCCGACATGCAACCGTCCGTGACCCGCTGGAAGACACTCCTTCGTACGACCGCGCTGTCCCTGCTCGCCGTCGTCGCGGCCGCCGGTGTCGGCGCCGGCCCCGCCGTGGCGGCGGACGGCAACGTCGCCTGGACGGTCCGGACGGCCTCCAACAGCTACGGCGAGGCCCGGTCCAGTTTCAGCTACAACGTCAATCCCGGTGGTGTCGTCGAGGACGCCATGGTCGTGGCCAACCGCGGCCCGGCGCCACTGAACCTGGCCGTCTACGCCGCCGACGGCTTCACCACCGATGCCGGCCAGCTCGACCTGCTCACCAAGGACAAGAAGTCGGTGGCGATCGGCGCCTGGGTGAAGGCGAGCGCCGGCAGCGTCGTGATCCAGCCCGGCAAGACCGCGCAGGTCCCCTTCAGGATCAGCCTTCCCGACAACGCCACGCCCGGGGACTACGTCGGCGGCATCCTCACCGCGCTGACGCAGGCCGACCAGGCCGAGGGCATCAACGTGGACCGCCGCCTCGGTATCCGGATCACGTTGCGGGTCGGCGGCGAGCTGAAGCCGAACCTCGCCATAGAGGACCTGCACGTGACGTACGACGGGTCGTCGAACCCGTTCGGCAAGGGCGACGCCACCGTCACCTACAAGATCCACAACGTCGGCAACGCCGCCCTGTCCGGCAAGCAGACGGTGTCGGTCTCGGGTCCGTTCGGTGTGCTGCGGGTCCGGGCCGGCGACATCGCGGCACCTCCGGAGCTGCTCCCGGGTGAGAGCTGGGACGTGACGGTGCCGGTACACGGCGTGGCTCCCGCCGTCTCACTGGCCGCGACCGCCACCCTCACTCCCCTGCTCACCGACGTGTCGGGGTCCACCACCTCGCTCAAGCCGGTGCAGGCCACGGCCCACGGCTGGGCGCTGCCCTGGACGTTCCTGCTGGTGCTCGTCGTGCTGATCGCCGTGGTCGTCGGGGCGTACCTGTACCGCCGCCGCAGCCGGGCGCAGCGCAAGGCACGCGAGGACGCCCGGGTGCGAGACGCCGTGGCGCAGGCCCTCGGCGGACGGGAGCCGCGGACGTCCTGACCGGCCACCGCAGCGCCCACCGCGACCGCCCGGCGGGCCAGGGCGACCGCGGCGGCCGGTCGCCCTTGTGGGTGAACGGCACTCAGCGCCCGGCCGGGCCGGCCCCCGAGCCGGCATGCTGCGACGGTGACGCCGGCCCGGGAAGGAAGCTCACATGGTTGACGCGGACGTGCCAGAGCGGATGCAGGCTGCCGCCTTCGACGAGTACGGCGGGCCGGAGGTGATCACCCTTCGGAAGCTGCCGGTGCCGGAGATCGCCGCCGACGAGGTTCTGATCAGGGTCCTGAGCGCCGGCGTCGGGGTGTGGGACGTGTACGAGCGCGAGGGCGTACTGGTGCCGGAGGGCTCGGCCCTCCCGATCGTGCCCGGCTCCGACGGTGCGGGAACCGTCATCGCGGCCGGCAACAAGGTGACCGACCTGGCGGTGGGCGACCTGGTCTACGTCTCCGCCACCGCCCGGCCGAAGGGCGGCTTCTACGCCGAGTACGCGGCCGTCAAGGCCGAGTACGCCGCGAAGGTGCCCGACGGGATCCCCGCCGAACACGCGGGCGCGATGCCCACCGACGCCCTGACCGCACTGGCCGGGCTGGACACCCTCAGCCTGTCGGGCGGCGACTGGCTGCTGATCTTCGGTGCCAGCGGCGGGCAGGGTCACCTGGCCGTGCAGCTGGCCAAGCGGCAGGGCCTGAAGGTGATCGCGGTGGCCTCCGGGGCGGACGGCGTGGCGCTGGTGACCCGGCTCGGCGCCGACGTCTCCCTCGACGGCCACGGCGACCCCGCCGAGGTGCTGGCGACGATCCGGGACGCGGCCCCGGGCGGGGTGAACGGCATCCTGGCGATGGCCGGCGGCAAGACGCTGGACCGGCTCACCGAGACGCTGTCCGAGGGCGCGGTCGTCGCCTACGCCCACGGTGTGCAGCCGGAGCCGCGCGAACGGTCCGGTGTGACGGTCCGCGCGTACGACGGCGTTGCCAACGCTGGGCAGTTGCGGCGGCTCAACGAACTCATCAAGGCCGGGCCGTTCGTGGTGCACGTCGCGGAGAAGTTCCCGTTGGGCAAGGTGCGGGAGGCGCACCAGCGTCTGGGCACCTCCTACCTCGGCAAGCTGCTGCTGACCGTCCGCTGAGACCTCAGCCGGTGCGCTGTTGCGGCACGCGTACCGATGCCATGCCGGCCGCCGTCGCGGCCTGGATGCCCAGGTCGGTGTCCTCGAAGACCAGGCACGAGCCCGGGGGTACGCCGAGGTGCTCCGCCGCGAGCAGGAACGCCTCCGGGTCGGGCTTGGCCCGCGTGTAGTCCTCGGCGCAGACCAGCACCTCGAACCGGTCCAGCAGACCGAGCGTGTCGAGGGAGGCGGTGACCGACGCCCGGGTGCTGCCGGACACGACGGCGAACGGAACCCGCCGGTGCGCGTCGTGGATGTGCGCCAGCACCTCGGGCACGGCGGCGAGCTGCGGCAACAGCTCCTGGTAGATGCGTTCGCGGCTCTCCACGACGGTCGCGACCGGCATGGCCAGGCCGTGCCGCTCGTTCAGGGCGACGATGATGTCGGCGGTCGGCCGGCCACCCCAGGCGTAGAACAGGTCCTCCGGGAACTCGCAGCCCCACTCGTCGAGCGCACGTTGCCACGCCAGGTAGTGCAGAGGCATCGAGTCGACGATGGTGCCGTCGCAGTCGAACAGGTACGCCGCGAACTCACCGGGTGGCAGAGGCAGACTCACCGGGGAAGGGTACAGCGGATCTCGTTCAGTCGCCGGTGACGGAAGCCAGCCGCGGATCCAGTCCTCGAAGGTGCACCCGTTGCCGACGGCCTCCCCGTCGATCGCGGGGCTCATGAACAGCAGCATGTACTTCACGTTTCGGCTCCTCTCGGTGCGGCGGGTCGCCACACAGCATGACGACGATCGGCGGTCCGGGATATCGACGCGGCGTCCGGAACTTCCCCGGGGCGTCAGGGGCGCACCGGCCGCGCCGGTGCGACCCGGGGGTCACGCCGGTCGTTGCGCCGCTCGTACCAGGTGACCGCGATCAGGAAGAGGGTCAGCAGGGCCAGCTCGGCCAGCGCGGGCAGGGACCGCGCGATCGGCAGCAGGACCAGCGGCAACAGCGCGGCGACGACCTGCCCCGGACGCCCGGTACGCAGGGTCAGCCGGCGGAAGACCAGCCGCGCGAGCAGGTAGAGGGTGGCGCCGCCGTAGAGGGCGGTGGCCGCGGGCCAGCTCAACCGCGCCGAGTGCGGCGGCTCCTCGAAGAGTTGGCCGAGCACCTGCTCGATGCCGAGCGCGATGAAGATGGCACCGATGATCAGCGGCGCGTGCGCGAGCCCGTACGCGTCGCCGGCGACGCTGGACCGCCGCTCGTCCGGCACCCGCAGCACGGACTGCCGGGCGGCGGGCGCCAACCGGTCGAAGTAGAGCCACCACAGGCAGATCGTGGTGACCAGACCGAGCAGCGCCGCGACCAGCCCGGCACCGTTCGGCGCCGTCGTCCTCGGCCCCGCACCGGCGGCGATCAGCGCCTCACCCAGCGCGATGATGAGCACCAGGCCGAACCGTTCGGTGAAATGGTCCAGGCTGCGCAGCGGCCACGGGCGGTAGGCGGAGGCGACGCGGGAACCGCCGATGTCCACCAGAAACGCGACCGTCCAGAGCACGGTCTGGGCGACACCGCCGAGCAACGCGCCCACGATGAGCGGGAGCCAGGCCGCCGCCACCGGCACGGCGAAGAACCGCAGGGTCGAGCGCAGCGGCGCGTCCTCGGTGCTCGCCCAGAGCAGCACGACGAGTTGCACCGCCCTGGTCACCAGGTAGGCCAGAGCCAGTGTGAGGGGCGCGTCGAAGAGGCCCGGACCCTGCCGCCACGCGTCCGGCAGCACCAGCGCGGCCACGAATATCGCGGCCATGGCCAGCAGGGTGGCCGCGCGGGCCGGGCCGACGTCCGCGCGGACCAGGTTGCCCAACCAGAGGTACGGGCCCCAGGAGTAGATCAACAACAGGAGGAGGATGAGCCCCTGGGCCAGAGTGAGCGCCGTCGGCGGTTGCGCCATGAACGTGATGACCTGGGTGAGCGCGAAGACGAAGACCAGGTCGAAGAAGATCTCGAACATCGTCGTCCGGTGCTGGTCACCGACCGGCACCGGACGAACATCGAAAATCCCCCTCATCCTCGCATTCTGCGCCAGGCGTGGCAGCCGTCGGCGGAGATCGCCGACGGTGCGCTCAGGCCGAGGCGTCGATCCGGCGCCGGCTCCGCTCGGCTCGCCGTCGCACCTGCTGGTACGCGCCGGTCAGCCCCATCGCCCGGCGTACCTCGATGAGGGTCTCGCGTACCTCCAGGCGGGTCCGCTCGGTGCCCTCGACGATCAGCCGGTCGACCAGCCCCCGGTCCGCTTCGATCTCGGCCCGGCGCTCCCGGATCGGCGCCAGGAACGTCTCCAGCGCCACGACCAACCGCTCCTTGACCTCCACGTCGCCGACCCGCCCGGCCCGGTAACGGCGGACCAGGTCGGCCACCTCGGCACGGTCCGGATTGAACACCTCGTGGTACGCGAAGACCGGGTTGCCCTCCACCGTTCCCGGCACGTCCGCCCGTACCCGGTTCGGGTCGGTGTACATGCCCAGCACCTTCCGACGCACCGTCGCCGGATCGTCGGAGAGGGCGATCGTGTTGCCCCTGCTCTTGCTCATCTTGGCGGCGCCGTCGGTGCCCACCAGGCTCGGCGTGTCCGCCGGAATCAGCTCCGGCACCGGGAAGACTTCGCCGTACAGGTGGTTGAACCGGCGGGCGATCTCCCGGGTCACCTCGACGTGCGCGGCGTTGTCCCGGCCGACCGGGACCACCTCGCCCCGGACGCACAGGATGTCCGCGGCCTGGAGCACCGGGTAACCCAACAGCCCGTACGGCATCTCCTCCTTGCCGGCGTCCCGGGCCATGTCCTTGAGCGACGGAACCCGTTCCAGCCGGGGCACCGTCACCAGGTTCTGCAGGAGCGTGTTGAGGTCGCCGACCTCCGGGATGGCCGACTGGAGGTAGAACGTGGCGCGCGCCGGGTCGACGCCGGCGGCAAGGATGTCGGTCACCATCTCGCGGGCGTTGCCCGAGACCTGGTCGATGTCCTCGCGGCGGTTCCTGGTGGTCAGCATGTGCAGGTCGGCGATGATGAAGAAGCTCTCGTAACACTGGTGCAACCGCACCCGGTTGGCGATGCTGCCGACGTAGTGGCCAAGGTGCAGGCGGCCGGTGGGCCGGTCGCCGGTGAGCATGCGTGCGACGGACATGACGGTGTGCCTCTCGTACTCGGAAGGTGGGTCACGCGTGGGCGCGCGCCGAGCGGAGCCGACAGGCCCTCTCGGTCAGCGGGGTCGACTCAGCGAGTCGCCCGCCATCGCGCGCCGGCGCGGAACCGCAGACCACCGGCACGGAGGACATCGAGGAGTTGCTCACGGCCATCGCCGGAGCTGGACGGGAACCGGGGCACCACGCCGAGCGGGAGGCCGTCGAGCATGTCGACCGCCTCCGACGCGCAGCTGCCCGTTCGGACCACGACCTCAGATTACCCGCGGCGTCGCTCCGGGCGGTGGCAGGTGACGGTCGCTGTAGTACCTGCCGACACGTTCCCGGTACTCCGGGTCGACGGCCTCCCGGTCGAAGGGTGGAGCGTCCTTGATCTCCTGCCGGGTGCAGTCGACGTGCACGACGCGTTCCTGATGATCGACCCGGAACACGGTGCCGGCCGGGAGCAGCACCTTGCGTCCGAGGATCCACGGCCCGGTGTCCACCACCAGGTGGCCGGCATCGGTCTCGTCGCTGGCCTCGTCGATCGTGCCGATGCGCCCGTCGGTCGCCTCCACGTGGTAGCCGACCAGGTCGAGCGGGGTGCCGGGACCGGGGGCGTCGGGGCCGTCGTGCCCACCGTCGGGGCGGTCCGGTGGCGTCGACGTGGGTGTGGTCTGGTCGTACCCGCCGGCCAGCGCGGACGGATCGCGCCAGGCCCAGGGATTGAAGATCGAGGGTTGCACGGGGCACCTCCGGGGGACGGCTTCGGCTGTCCTCCTACGCACTGCCCCGCCCGCCGACGTCGGAAACGGGCTGACCCTCCCGTGCCCCGGGCGGCGCACGACCGGATGGGCCTCGCCGAGATCACCGTGGTCGGCGACCGGCTCGTGGTCATCGACGTTCGGCCCGGGGAGCAGCCGCGCTGGCATACTCGGCAGCCATGGTGCTGTCGCGAGGGTGGTCTGTCTTCCTGGTCGGGGTCGGGATCTGGACCTGGGTGATCTGGCCGAGGTTCGCGGTAGCCATCTGGCAGGACCCACGGTCGTGGGCGGCCGGCACGGTGGGGGACGGCGCGCCCAGCAGTTTTCTGTGGGTGCACGCGCTGCTCATCGCGGCTTCGCTGGCGATCGGCACGACCGTGGGCGTCCTCGGCGTCCGTGCCTGGTTGGCCGCCCGTCGACACCGCGCATCCTGACCTGCGTCGACGTCGTTATGGCGAGAGTGTGACGCGGGACGCTACCCGTCGATTTGACGATCAAACCCGCGGACGCGTAACTTTCTCTCTGCCAGCGCGGAACGGGGCAAACGGGACGAAAGTCCTGAGGCGCCGGAACGGACTGGCAACCGGGTCAGGCAGGGGTTCGCTCCTGCGGGACACGGTCCGGGCGGGGCTCGCCGGATCGGCCGCGAGGCGGATTTGGTGCAGCGGAACCGACCGGGTAAGGTTTACGACCGGCAGGGCACCGGGCAAGTCTGCGGGAGACCGCAGCGGCCGGCCTGCCGAATCCGACGACCTGACGCAGCGGTTCGCTGCTGCGTGAGTGCGCCGGGACCAAGCCGCACGAAGCATGACAGACCGGGACACACGGTTTGACACGGCGAAGACGGTAAGGTAACGTAGTAAAAGTGCCCGGCGCGAGAGCGGCGGGGACGCAGAGCGGAAAAGCCCCGAAACGGGTTCCACGGAATGTGGGGCTTCTGATCGGTGTGTGGTTGTTCTTTGAGAACTCAACAGGGTGCTTGTAAAGCCAGTGCCAATTATGATTTATACCCCGGACTGGTCAGGCTTCGGTTTGGCTGGTTGGGATTCCTTTGGCAACATTTGTTTGTTGTCAGGATGCTGTTCAACTAATTTTTTGTTGGAGAGTTTGATCCTGGCTCAGGACGAACGCTGGCGGCGTGCTTAACACATGCAAGTCGAGCGGAAAGGCCCTTCGGGGTACTCGAGCGGCGAACGGGTGAGTAACACGTGAGCAACCTGCCCCAAGCTTTGGGATAACCCCGGGAAACCGGGGCTAATACCGAATAGGACTTCTGGCCGCATGGCTGGTGGTGGAAAGTTTTTCGGCTTGGGATGGGCTCGCGGCCTATCAGCTTGTTGGTGGGGTGATGGCCTACCAAGGCGACGACGGGTAGCCGGCCTGAGAGGGCGACCGGCCACACTGGGACTGAGACACGGCCCAGACTCCTACGGGAGGCAGCAGTGGGGAATATTGCACAATGGGCGGAAGCCTGATGCAGCGACGCCGCGTGAGGGATGACGGCCTTCGGGTTGTAAACCTCTTTCAGCAGGGACGAAGCGAGAGTGACGGTACCTGCAGAAGAAGCGCCGGCCAACTACGTGCCAGCAGCCGCGGTAAGACGTAGGGCGCGAGCGTTGTCCGGATTTATTGGGCGTAAAGAGCTCGTAGGCGGCTTGTCGCGTCGACCGTGAAAACTTGGGGCTCAACCCCAAGCCTGCGGTCGATACGGGCAGGCTAGAGTTCGGTAGGGGAGACTGGAATTCCTGGTGTAGCGGTGAAATGCGCAGATATCAGGAGGAACACCGGTGGCGAAGGCGGGTCTCTGGGCCGATACTGACGCTGAGGAGCGAAAGCGTGGGGAGCGAACAGGATTAGATACCCTGGTAGTCCACGCTGTAAACGTTGGGCGCTAGGTGTGGGGGGCCTCTCCGGTTCCCTGTGCCGCAGCTAACGCATTAAGCGCCCCGCCTGGGGAGTACGGCCGCAAGGCTAAAACTCAAAGGAATTGACGGGGGCCCGCACAAGCGGCGGAGCATGCGGATTAATTCGATGCAACGCGAAGAACCTTACCTGGGTTTGACATGGCCGCAAAACCTCCAGAGATGGGGGGTCCTTCGGGGGCGGTCACAGGTGGTGCATGGCTGTCGTCAGCTCGTGTCGTGAGATGTTGGGTTAAGTCCCGCAACGAGCGCAACCCTCGTTCGATGTTGCCAGCGCGTTATGGCGGGGACTCATCGAAGACTGCCGGGGTCAACTCGGAGGAAGGTGGGGATGACGTCAAGTCATCATGCCCCTTATGTCCAGGGCTTCACGCATGCTACAATGGCCGGTACAATGGGCTGCGATACCGTGAGGTGGAGCGAATCCCAAAAAGCCGGTCTCAGTTCGGATCGGGGTCTGCAACTCGACCCCGTGAAGTCGGAGTCGCTAGTAATCGCAGATCAGCAACGCTGCGGTGAATACGTTCCCGGGCCTTGTACACACCGCCCGTCACGTCACGAAAGTCGGCAACACCCGAAGCCGGTGGCCCAACCCTTGTGGAGGGAGCCGTCGAAGGTGGGGCTGGCGATTGGGACGAAGTCGTAACAAGGTAGCCGTACCGGAAGGTGCGGCTGGATCACCTCCTTTCTAAGGAGCACCTTCCGATGAAAGTCGGTAAGGAGCCCGCGCTGCCCGAGTGTGGTGGTGGGGTGCTCGAATGGCGGAGACACTGGCAAGTTTTGCCTCGGCAACGGTCGGCGGCGCTTAGTACAGCCATCTTCGGGTGGTGGGAACGGATGCTGTTGGTGCGGCTGGGGGGGAATGTAGAGCACCCTGTTGGGTCCTGAAAGAACAACCGTTGGTTGTTTCTTTCGGAGACTGGTCTGAGCCCCTGGTGGGGCTCAGAAGTCTGCCAGGCATGGCCTGGCCTCACATACCGCCGACTGTTGGGTTGGGTTTGGTGTGGGGCGGATCGGGTTGTGGGTTGGTCGTTTGTTGAGAATTGCACAGTGGACGCGAGCATCTTTGTGGTCAAGTTGTCAAGGGCGAACGGTGAATGCCTTGGCACCAGGAGCCGATGAAGGACGTGGGAGGCCGCGATAGGCCTGGGGGAGCTGTCAACCAAGCTGTGATCCCAGGGTGTCCGAATGGGGAAACCTGGCACCAGTCATGTGGTGTCACCCACACCTGAACACATAGGGTGTGTGGAGGGAACGCGGGGAAGTGAAACATCTCAGTACCCGTAGGAAGAGAAAACAATTTAGTGATTCCGTGAGTAGTGGCGAGCGAAAGCGGATTGAGGCTAAACCGGCTGCGTGTGATACCTGTCAGGGGTTGCGTGGTTGGGGTTGTGGGACCCTGCTGAACAAGCTGACACTTGTTCGAGAAGTTACAAAGTTGGTGGCTAGTCGAACAGTCTGGAATGGCTGACCGTAGACGGTGAAAGTCCGGTAGGTGAAAGTTGCTGACCTTCTGTGGGTGTTCCCGAGTAGCGGCGGACCCCTGAAATCTGCCGTGAATCTGCCAGGACCACCTGGTAAGCCTAAATACTTCCTGGTGACCGATAGCGGACGAGTACCGTGAGGGAATGGTGAAAAGTACCCCGGGAGGGGAGTGAAATAGTACCTGAAACCGTTCGCCTACAATCCGTCGGAGCCTTGCGGGGTGACGGCGTGCCTTTTGAAGAATGAGCCTGCGAGTTAGTGGCATGTGGCGAGGTTAACCCGTGTGGGGGAGCCGTAGCGAAAGCGAGTCTGAATAGGGCGATTCAGTCGCGTGTCCTAGACCCGAAGCGGAGTGATCTAGCCATGGGCAGGCTGAAGCGCGGGTAAGACCGCGTGGAGGGCCGAACCCACCAACGTTGAAAAGTTGGGGGATGACCTGTGGTTAGGGGTGAAAGGCCAATCAAACTCCGTGATAGCTGGTTCTCCCCGAAATGCATTTAGGTGCAGCGTCGCGTGTTTCTTGCCGGAGGTAGAGCACTGGATGGTCTAGGGGGCCCACAAGCTTACCGAAATCAGCCAAACTCCGAATGCCGGTAAGTGAGAGCGCGGCAGTGAGACTGCGGGGGATAAGCTTCGTAGTCGAGAGGGAAACAGCCCAGATCACCAGCTAAGGCCCCTAAGCGTGTGCTAAGTGGAAAAGGATGTGGGGTCGCATAGACAACCAGGAGGTTGGCTTAGAAGCAGCCACCCTTTAAAGAGTGCGTAATAGCTCACTGGTCAAGTGGTTCCGCGCCGACAATGTAGCGGGGCTCAAGCACACCGCCGAAGCTGTGGCATTCACATTTTAACCTCGCTTGGACGTGATTCCTTGTGCAGGTGTGTGGATGGGTAGGGGAGCGTCGTGCCGCGAGTGAAGCAGCGGGGTGACCCAGTTGTGGACGCGGCACGAGTGAGAATGCAGGCATGAGTAGCGAAAGAAGGGTGAGAAACCCTTCCGCCGGATGACCAAGGGTTCCAGGGCCAGGCTAATCCGCCCTGGGTGAGTCGGGACCTAAGGCGAGGCCGAGAGGCGTAGTCGATGGACAACGGGTTGATATTCCCGTACCCGCGAAAGAGCGTCCCTGATGAACCTCGTTGTGCTAACCACCCGAGCTGGCTGATGTCTTCGGACGGATGTTGGGGAGCGTGGGAACCTGATGGGTAGTAGTCAAGCGATGGGGTGACGCAGGAAGGTAGCTGAGCCCGGCCGGTGGTTGTGCCGGGGTAAGCGTGTAGGCCGTGTTGTAGGCAAATCCGCAACACATGAGGCTGAGACGTGATGCCGAGCCGATTCAGGTGAAGTCAGTGATCCTATGCTGCCGAGAAAAGCCTCTAGCGAGTTCTTAGCGGCCCGTACCCCAAACCGACACAGGTGGTCAGGTAGAGAATACCGAGGCGATCGGGCGAACTGTGGTTAAGGAACTCGGCAAATTGCCCCCGTAACTTAGGGAGAAGGGGGGCCGGAGACGTGAAGCCCCGCGCGGGTGGAGCGTTGTATGGCCGCAGAGAGCAGGGGGAAGCGACTGTTTACTAAAAACACAGGTCCATGCGAAGAAGTAATTCGATGTATATGGACTGACGCCTGCCCGGTGCTGGAACGTTAAGGGGACCTGTTAGCTCTTCGGGGCGAAGCGGAGAACTTAAGCGCCAGTAAACGGCGGTGGTAACTATAACCATCCTAAGGTAGCGAAATTCCTTGTCGGGTAAGTTCCGACCTGCACGAATGGCGTAACGACTTCCCCACTGTCTCAACCACAGGCCCGGCGAAATTGCAGTACGAGTAAAGATGCTCGTTACGCGCGGCAGGACGGAAAGACCCCGGGACCTTTACTATAGCTTGACATTGGTACTCGAATTAGCTTGTGTAGGATAGGTGGGAGCCGGTGAAACCTATACGCCAGTATGGGTGGAGGCAATCTTGAAATACCACTCTGGTTGATTTGGGTATCTAACTTCGGACCGTTATCCGGTTCAGGGACAGTGTCTGGTGGGTAGTTTAACTGGGGCGGTTGCCTCCTAAAAGGTAACGGAGGCGCCCAAAGGTTCCCTCAGCCTGGTTGGCAATCAGGTGTTGAGTGCAAGTACACAAGGGAGCTTGACTGTGAGACTGACAGGTCGAGCAGGGACGAAAGTCGGGACTAGTGATCCGGCACTTGCGAGTGGAAGCGGTGTCGCTCAACGGATAAAAGGTACCCCGGGGATAACAGGCTGATCTTCCCCAAGAGTCCATATCGACGGGATGGTTTGGCACCTCGATGTCGGCTCGTCGCATCCTGGGGCTGTAGCAGGTCCCAAGGGTTGGGCTGTTCGCCCATTAAAGCGGTACGCGAGCTGGGTTTAGAACGTCGTGAGACAGTTCGGTCCCTATCCGCCGTGCGCGTAGGATACTTGAGAAGGGCTGTCCCTAGTACGAGAGGACCGGGACGGACGAACCTCTGGTGTGCCAGTTGTCCCGCCAGGGGCACGGCTGGTTAGCTACGTTCGGAAGGGATAACCGCTGAAAGCATCTAAGCGGGAAGCCTGCTTCAAGATGAGGTATCCCACCCACTTTGTGGGGTAAGGCCCCCAGCTAGACGACTGGGTTGATAGGCCGGAAATGTAAGCCCGGTAACGGGTTCAGTTGACCGGTACTAATAGGCCGAGGACTTGACTACTAAGCTGCTACGCGTCCACTGTGCAACTCTCGATAAACGAACAACAGACCACAGTGTGGTGTTGTTTGACATGTCGATAGAGTTACGGCGGTCATGGCGGAGGGGAAACGCCCGGTAACATTCCGAACCCGGAAGCTAAGCCCTCCAGCGCCGATGGTACTGCACTCGTGAGGGTGTGGGAGAGTAGGACGCCGCCGGACAATCATTCCAGAAAAGGTCACCCCTCAGGGGGTGGCCTTTTCTGCGTTTCCGAGGCATGTGCGCAATCCTGGTTGTGGTGACCGACTCGGTTTCGGTGATATCGGGGTGTCCCGGGGCGGGGCTACCCCGTTTTTCGCTGGAAGCGAGTCGGTCAACGAGATTCGGGCGGGTGGGTCAGTCGCGGGTCTGCATTCCGGCGCGGAGGTTGCGCATCAGGCCGCCGGCGTCGCTGACCGAGTTTGCGGCCCGTGAGCCGGTTCGAAGCGGGCAATCACCCCGGCATGATCGTGCTGGATCCAGGAAACAGTTCTCTCCTCGTGCGGGCGAGGCCACTACAACCACGATCCAGCACGATCATGCCGGGCAGGTCGGTACGTGCGTGCGCCGCCGCGGTATCGGCGGCGAGGTCATGGGCCCGCTCGAACAGATGTGGCATCCGCCGCGCACCGGCTCCGCGCCGAGGTCCGCGTGCAGGACGAGCGTGTGATCCCGCTGCCTCCGCAGGGCGGGAGGCGCCAGGCGCAGGGCGGCAGCCCCGGTCAGTCGACCTTCCTAGCGAGAGGCTGCTCAGGACGGGCGAGAGGCTGCTCAGGACGGGCGAGAGGCTGCTCAGGACGGGCGAGAGGCTGCTCAGGACGGGCTACAGGTCGCACAGGACGGGCGAGAGGTCGCTCAGGACGGCTTCGGGCCGCAGACGTAGCGGGGCTCGGCGTCGTAGCGCCAGCTGAACTTCTCCCGCTTCACCACCACGCCGCCCTTCCTGATGACCCGGAAGGCGTCCTGGGTGAAGCCGTTGATGCCGTTGCTTGGAATGCACGAGGGGCCGGGTTCGAGGTGGATGAGCTTCGGCGTGGTGATGTTGCGACGCGGGCCGTACTCCGTCTTGACGCTGTCGTAGATCTTCGTGCTCCAGATCGACACGGTCACCGAGCTGGACGTGTACGAGGTGTCGATGAGCAGGCCGTACTCGGTGTTGTTGCGAAACTTGAAGTCCAGGTCCGGCCAGAAGATGGTCGACTCGATGACCGCCGGGTACCGGTCGAACCAGTACGAGTGCGGTTTGTGCTCGACGTCCTCCATGCCCGCGTAGTAGGAGGCGTTGAACAGCGTGGTGGTGAACTGCGAGGAGCCGCCACCGACGCCCGGCACCAGCTTGCCGTCCAGGATGACCGGGGCGTCCCGGTATCCCTGCGCGTAGCCACGCTCGCCGGTGTGGCCGTTCAGCGAGAACGTCTTGCCCGGCAGGACGACGGTGCCGTCCACGTCCCTGGCGATGGTGGCGATGTTCTGGCTGCGCGACGATGCCATGCCCCCGGTGAACCGGGTGGTGAACGTGGACACCCGCTCCTTGATGCCCAGGCTGGCCAGCTTCTCCGCGGTCAGCTCCGGTGGCGTGGGCTTCAGCTCGCCGGTGACCTCGCGGCCCTCCGACTTGGGCAGTACCGCGAGCAGGTCCCGGCCCAGCGTGGCCGTGTCGAGCTGCTGGCCAGGCTTGCCGTCGGTGACCTTGGGTCGGCCGCCGGAGATGGAGACCGTGGCGTCCTTCGGCGGCACCTCGATCGCGTTGAGGTCGTCGCCGAGGGCCGCGCGCAGCCGCTTGACGTCGACCGTCGGGGTCAGCGTGCCGGCCTTGTCGGCGGTGAACCGCAGGCTCTTCGCGATGGCGGCGGGCGGTACCTTCACCGAGCCCTTGTCGGTGCGCAGCGTGACCGGCGCGGCCACCGCCGGCTTCGCCAGCTCGTTGACGAGCCTGTCCAGCTCCTCCGGGGTGGTCGCCGGGTGGCTCTCCACCAGCGGCACGGTGATCGGGTCGCCGGCCAGCCAGCCGGCGCGGACCACGTCGGCGGAGCGCTGCGGGTCGAGGGCCATCCCCGGCTTGGGCTGGACGACCTTCGGCGTGGTGCCCTGGTACGTGATCGCCGGCATGGTCATCCCGCGAGCCTCGGTGCCGAGCGCCTTGCTCAACGTGGCATCGAGCCGCTCGACGTCGACGGTGACCACCGGGTCGACGGTGCGGGAGCCGACCAGTCGGCTGACCGGGTGCGCGGCGGCCTCGGCCGCCGCCGCGACGGTGGCGGGTACGTCGATGGCCAGCCCCACGTCGGCCGGTTTGATCTCGGTGGTGCGCTGCCCGACGGTGACCCGCAGCGGCGCGGCGAGGGTCGCGGCACGCCGGTCCAGTTCTGCGCGCAGTGCGCGATCCGCGTCGGTGCGGCTCCGGCCGCCCAGCTCGGCACCGAGCACGGTGGTGCCCCGGGGGACGTCTCCGGCGTACGCCCAGGCACCGGCGCCCGCGACGGCGGCGAACACGCCACCGGTGACGCCGGCGGCGAGCAGCATCCGCATGCGGCGTCCATGACGAGGGTCGTCCGTGGGCTCGGCGACGGCGGGTGTCGTCACGGTCTCCGGCCCGTCGTCCGGCCAGGTGACCGCGGTGACCTGCACGGTGGGCCGGTCGTCGGCGGGTGGAGTCTTTTCGCCGTACAGCGTCACTGCAACCTCGATCGCCAGGGTGCCGCGGGAGGTCCCCCTCCCGGAGGACACCTACGGTAACGAATGCCCGGCCGTCCCCGCGGGCTGCGCCCACCTGCGGGGCTGCGGCGTGTCCGAGCCGGGTGGGGGTGGTGCCGGCGGCACACCGGTGACCTGGCACGGTGACGGGGTGGGTGTTGCGGAGCGGATGCTGGCGTACGGCGGTGGACGGTTGGACCGGGCGGGTGCGCTGCGCACCGATCCGACCCGGCTGAACGCGTTGCTCGACGAGCCGGGCACCGTCGTGTTGCCGCTGTGGCGGGACCGGTGTCTCGTCGACGGGGACGGTCCGGTGCGGCTGACCGCGGAACGGGCGGCGCTCGTCCGGTCCGCCGCCGGCGAGACCGTCTTCCTGGGTTTCGACGGCGACGTCGCCGTGTTCGCCGTGGACCTCTCCGCGCTGGACGAGCGGCCCGCCGTCGAGATGGCGGGTGCGGCGAAGTCCGTCGACGTGCGGGCGCTGGTCGGTCGGCTCGACGCGGACGGCGCGGCCGTCCAGGCGTACGCGCGGGGGTTGCTGCACTGGCACCGGCAGCAGCGGTTCTGCGGCGTGTGCGGTGCCCCGGCCGTCACCGGCGGCGGCGGACACGTCCGGACGTGCACCGGTGCGGAGTGTGGGCGGTTGCTGTTCCCCCGCATCGAACCGGCGATCATCGTGCTGGTCGAGGCACCCGGCCCGCCGGGGCGCTGCCTGCTGGCCCGGCACGTCGGTGCGGCGGAGGACGCGTTCTCGACGTTGGCCGGGTTCGTCGAGGTCGGCGAGAGCCTGGAGGACGCGGTCCGCCGCGAGATGGCCGAGGAGGCCGGGATCACCGTCACCGACGTGACCTACCAGGGGTCGCAGGCGTGGCCGTTCCCCGCCGGCCTGATGGTGGGCTTCCGGGCCACCGCGACGTCCGACGAGGTACGCGTCGACGGCGAGGAACTGCTGGAGGCGCGCTGGTTCACCCGTGCGGACCTGCGGGACCGGCTGGCCTCCGGTCGTACGCTCGGCCGGGTCGACGCGATCGACCACCGCCTGCTGCACGACTGGCTGTCGGGGAACTAGACCGATCGGCGGGCGGGCAGGGCCATCAGCAGGGTCGTCACGATGGCCGTGCCGAGGGCGGCGAGCAGGAGACCGGAAGCGGTACGCGGTCGCACGATCACCGCGACGCTGACCAGGGCGGCCGTGCCCACCCACAGTGGTGCCGCCGGCCACCGCACGCCGGCCGCGAGGCGGTCGTTGAGCAGCACGAACGTGACCGCGTAGAGCGCGCCGACCGCGGCGAAGATCGGCGCGTACCGGCCGAGGTGGGTGTACTCGGGTCCGCCGACGAGGCGGAAGGCCAACCCACCGGCGAGCGTCGACGCGAGCACCAGCACCAGACCGCATCCGCCGGTCACCGCGAGCGCCACGGTGCGGCTGCGGCGGTCGCCGCGTGCCAGCCGTGGGAGGGCGAGGACGGCGGCGACCTGCGGCGCCCAGAGGGCGCCCTTGCTCAGGACCGTGCCCACCGCGTACGCCCCGGCGCCCGTCGGAGGGAGCAGTTGCCGGGCCAGGAGCAGGTCGGCGTAGGAGACGACGAGCATCGCCAGGGTCGCACCGCAACCGGCGGTGACCTGCGCGACGGTCAGTCGTGGTGTGGTGGCCGGTCGGCCGGGTGTGCGGGCGAGTCGGGCCAGTACGACGGGGGTGAGCGCGGAGGTCAGCGCGCCGGCCACGAGCGCGCCGGTCAGTCCCGCGCCGAGCAGCAGTGCGGCGATCACCCCGCCGTAGCGGCCGGCGGCGAGCAGTGCCATCGCGGCGGCGAGTCGCAGGAATCGTTGACCGCCCTGCAGCTCGCCGAGTGAGCGGGAGGACAGTACGACCGCGGCGGTGGTGACCGCCAGTAGCGCGGGCACCTCGACCGGCAGGTCCAGGGCGGCGACCAGCAGCGGCGTCGCCCCGATCATCGCCGCGGCGCACACGGCGGCGGTCACCGCGGTGAGCCGTCGGGTGTCGGACGACCCGTGCCGGGCGTGGTGCACGGCGACGGCCAGTTGCAGACCGAGGCCGGGCACGGCGGCGATGGCCACCAGGCCGAGGGCCGTGGCGAGCGCGCTGAGGCCGGCCGGGTCGAGCCGTCGGGCGGCGAGCACCGGCACCAGGTAGGCCAGGCCGTTGACGAGGACGCCGGCCAGGGTGACGGCGGCTCCCGCCGCGCCCAGGCCGGTCGGCCGTGTGCCGGTCGGCTCCGTCCCCGCGTGCGGGGCGGGTCGCTCGGTGCTCACGTGATCTCGGAGAGGGCGGGGACGGCCGGCTCGTCCGCTTCCGGAGTCGTGGGCGGTGCCGGTGCCGTCGGGGTCGGTCTGGTTCGGCGTACGGGTCGTCGCCGGGCGGCAGTGGAGAGCCAGAGGGCGCCGAGGGCGACGACGATCGCGAGCTGCGAGGCGGCGTCGGTGTACCGGTGCGCCGATTCGAGGTACAGCCAGCCGGCGAGCACCACGAGCGCACCCGGGAGCCACGTCTCGACGGCCCGGCTGATCGTCCGGGCCCGCCGTGGGTCCGCCGTCCAGGGCAGGCGGCGTGGTCCGGGTACGGCCAGCATGAACCCCGCCGCGACGAGCAGGCCGCCGATGAGTCCACTCGACAGCACCAGCGCGGCGGCGCCCACGGCCAGCAGCGGCAGGGAACGGGTGAGGCGGCGTCGGCCGCGCGGTACCGGCGTGCTCCCCGTCGGCTTTCGCTGCGGCAGCACCGCGAGGAGGACCACCACCAGCAGCAGGATGCCGCCGAGCAGCAGTCCCGCGCGGTACGTCGTGTCCGGGGTGAAGCTCAGCAGCACCTCGCCGGAGGCACCGGCGGGGAGGATCCAGCCCTGCTGCCAGCCGTCCACCACCAGCGCCGCGAGTGTCCGCCCGCCGATGGTCGCCTGCCAGCCGGTGTTGGTGTTCTCACGGACGGCGAGCACCCGGTCGACGGGGTGCGCGGACACCCGTACCCGTCGCTCGGTGGCCGCCCACGACTCGACCTGGATGGTGCTGGCGGCCGCCGCCGGCGCGGGCGTGGGCGTCTGCGGCACGAGGGCGACCAGGGTGGGCGAGGCCAGCGTGCTGGCGGTGGTGACGACGCGGTGCTCGCCGCGGCCCAGATCGAGGCGTTGGGGTGTCTCCTTGCCGCACGGGGTGACCGGCATCTCGCGCAGTTCGAGCAGGTCGCGCAGGGTGCCGCGGAGCGTGGTGGTGATCCGGGCCGTGCCGGCCCGCAGCGTCGGACCCGACCCGCAGGCCAGCTTGAGGGGCGTGTCGAGGCGGGGTTCGACGGCGGACGCCCCGGGCAGGACGGTGACCTCGCCGACCGCGATGGGCAACGACTCCGGTAGCCGCAGCTTGTACGGGTCGAGGCTGCTGGCGGACGGCTTGTCGAGGAACTGGATGGTGATCTCGTCGGTGCGCATCGGCGGATCCAGGCGGAGCAGCCCGTCGTCGCCGAGCAGGCTGCTCCGGAACCCGTCGTCGCCGACCACCCGGACGCTGCCGAGCCGGGTGGCGGCCACCTCGTCGTCGACGGCGAAGCGGAGCCCGGTGATGGTCTGCGGCTTGAGCCACTTGAGGCGCAGGATCGGTGCCTCGTCGTTGACCGCCGGCGACCAGCTGGTCGCCGGGTTCCCGTCGAGCACCGCCCCGGCCCGGCCGGTCGGGTCGGGCACCGACGTCGACGAGGCGGTGATCTGCGGCGCGAGGCGCAGCGGCTGTGCCTCGGCCACCAGCTTGTCGATGGTCGCGTCCAGGTCGGGGCCGGGCGTCGGCCGTGCCCACACCTTGGCGTCGTACGCGCCGACGCTCGGCAGGGTCAGGGTCCGGTCGATCGTGGACGCGTCCTCGGAGCCGCGGACGGCGTCGGTGGAGCAGCGGGGTCGTCCGTCGACGGTGAAGCAGGCCGGCGTGCTGGGGGCCGCCGACATGACCACGCTCGCCGGACGGTCGGTGGCCGGTGCGGCGGGGAGGACGAGGGTGCGGCTGGTGGAGATGCCGGGGATCTTGATCTCGGCGATGCCGACCGACCCGTTGCCGAGCGGGCGGAGGTCGTACGCGCCGTCGACCGAGACCTGGACCTCGCGGGTGGCGTGGACGCCGGGCAGTTCGAAGACCATGTGGTCGGTGAACTGCTCGACGGTGCGGCTGTCGTACCCGGCGGTGACGGTCACCCTCGTGGGCAGCGCGTCGGCCTTCAGGTCGAACCACACCTCCACGCGGGTGACCCGGGTCGGGTTCGCGAGGCCCACCTCGATCCACTGCCGGTCGCTCGGCGCGAACGGTGCGGACTGCCAGGAGGTCGCCGGGTTGCCGTCCATCGCCGCGTACGGCTGGTGTTCCGGTCGGGCACCGCCGGGCGAGTCGACCTGCGAGCGCGCCGTCGACGCGCGGATCCCACTGATGCCCTCGAAACGGGCGACGGTGGATCGCTCCGGCCCCCACTCGGGCAGGTAGTCGTGTGCCGGGGCGGAATCGTCGAAGGTGTCGTCGGCCGTGAGGGTCTGGGAGGAGTTGTCACGCAGCCGGCCGAACGACACGTCCCGCCGGCGCAGCCCGTCGGTCATGGCGACCGATCCGGCGTCACCGGACGGCGCGTCGCCCGCCAGGACGGTGGGCGCCGCGCTCAGCTGCTCCGCCGCGGCGAGGTCGAGGAGGGACTCGGGGCCGCCCACGACGGTGGTCACGTCACTCCGGTCGTAGGCGACCACCGGCTCGACGGCCCGGTCGACCCGGTAGACCTCCAGCGCGCGTACGGGCACGTCGAGGCCCTGGTCGCGGAACTCGTCCGGGTTCGCGGGTCCACCGCGTACCGGGCCGAAGGAGGTGACGCGGGTCAGCCCGGGTGAGCGGTCCAGGGCCTGACGGACCACCGCCGGACGGGCCGTGTCGGAGCGGCCGTGGTCGAGGTCGGCGCGGAACAGGACGTGGCTGATGCCGGATCGGGCGAGCAGGTCGGCCAGGCCGGCCGAGCCGGAGCCGGTGGCGAGCGTCGACTCGATGGCGTCCAGCAGCCGGATCGTGGTGGGTGGGGTGAAGGGGATGGCGTTGCGGACGGCCCACCGGCTGGTGAGCAGCGGCTGGGTGATCTCGTCGGTGGTGTTGCCCCAGTCGTACGCCGGGAAGCGGGCACCGGGAACGACGAGGACGCGTCCGCGGCCCGTGTTCGCGTCGAGCCAGTCGGTGGCGTCCTGCCAGTAGCCGGGGACCTTCTTGACGCTGCCGGGTGTGGCGAGGCCGCCGGCGAGCGCGGGCGCGGCGACCGCCGTGACGGCGACCATCGCCACGCCGGCCGTGAGCCAGGCGCGTGCGACGGTCCGCTGTCGGTGCCGTGCGGGCGCGGTGCGTGCCGCGCGGACGGCCAGGCCGATCAGGTGTGCCATGCCGAGCGCCAGCGGCAGGCGGAGCAGGACGTCGAACTTGTGCACGTTGCGCAGGGGTGCGCCGATGCCGTCGAGGAACCGCTGCTGCGGCGCGGCGAGGATGTTCGGCAGGTCGCTGACGTGGCCGAGACCGACGAGGGCGACGCCGAGCACCACGCCGGTGATGAGGAACCGGCGGTGCGGCATGCCGCGGCGGGACAGCCCGAGGACACCGAGGGCGGCGACCGTCAGGGTGGCGGCGACCAGTAGCGGCTCGTTGCCGAGCCGCGCGCCGGCCGGGATCGTCGGTCCGAACGGGGAGGCCAGGTAGGCGACCCAGTAGGACGCGCCGCGCAGTGTGGTCACCGCGTCGGTGACGCTCGTGGTGTTCCGGGCGGTCTCGATGTAGTCCAGGAACGGTGGGCTGTACCGCCCGAGGACCAGCAGCGGCACCAGCCACCACGCCGTGGCCAGGGCGACCGCGCCGCACCAGGCCGCGATAGCGGTGACCCGGCGGCGTACGGGCGTGAGGGTGGCGAGCCAGAGCAGGGCGAGTGGCACCACCGCGGCGACGGCGGTGGCGTTGACCCCGCCGGCGCAGGCCACGGCGACCGCCGACCCGGCGACGGCGCGCCGCAGCGGGGTGGTGCCGCGGGCCAGACCCACCAGCGGGATGAGCACCCACGGCGCGACGGCGCTCGGCCACGCCTCCACCGAGGACCAGCCGAGCTGGGTGAGGATCCGGGGTGACAGCGCGAAGGCGACAGCCGCGATCATGCGTCCGGCGGGTGTGCCGATGCCGAGCCGACCCGCCAGCCGTACCGCCCCCAGGTACGCGACGCAGAAGAGCAGCGCCCACCACAGCCGCTGGACCACCCACGGCGCGAGACCCAGCTCCGACCCGAGCAGGAAGAACGGGCCCATCGGCCAGAGATATCCGTACGCCTGGTTCTGCAGCTGGCCGAACGTGCCGGTGGGATCCCACAGGTGCAGTGAGCGGAGCAGCCACCCGGCGGGGTTGACGTTCAGGTCGACCTTGGTGTCGGGGACGACCTGCCCCGGGGCCTGCTGGAAGGCGAGGGCGGTGAGCGCGATGCAGATGGTCAGGTGCCGGAACCGCCGGGCCGTACGCCGGCTTCGACTGGACGTCGCAGCGACGCCACCGGTCACCTCTGCACGCATTTCGGCTCCTGTCTCCGCCGGCCGGACGCGCACTCGCAGCCGACGAGTGTCGCGCGACGTTATCCGGACCGGGCACGGACGGGCGACCTGGGGCGCTGCGGTGGCGTTATCGGGAGAACGGCCGTCCCCACGGCGTGTAAGCGTGTGGCAGGCTGCCGACCATGTCAATGCCAGAAGCTGAGGCCGGGACGCGTCCGGGGGGCGTCGCCGTCGACGGCGACGGGCCGGGGCCGTTCGGCCGATGGCTCCGGGCCGACCGGGTTCGCGCGGTCGCGGTCGCCCTCATCGTCGTGTCCGTGGCCTGGCGCGCCGGCCTCGCCAGCCGTGGCTGGTTCTCCCAGGACGAGTTCGTCATCGCCGCGCAGGTCCTCGACACCAGGTTGGACGCGGACTACCTGCTGCGGACGTTCAACAACCACCTGATGCCGGGCGGCCTGCTGGTGGCGTGGGCGATGGTGCGGGTGGCCGGTTTCGCCAGCTGGCCGTGGGTGCTGCTGCTGGCGGCCGGTCAGGCGGCGGTCGGCTTCGCCGTGTACCGGCTGCTGCGCGACCTGCTCCGGCCGGGTTGGGGGCTGCTCATCCCGCTGTGCCTGTTCGTGTTCAGCCCGCTGACGCTCGAGGTGTCGTCGCTGTGGCTGGTCGGGCTGCTCGTGCTGCCGATGCAGCTGGCCCTGGTCATGGCGGTGACGGCCCAGGTCCGGTATGTGCGGACCC
Organism: Micromonospora sp. WMMD710; assembly: GCF_029626045.1. Taxonomy (NCBI): domain Bacteria; kingdom Bacillati; phylum Actinomycetota; class Actinomycetes; order Micromonosporales; family Micromonosporaceae; genus Micromonospora; species Micromonospora sp. WMMD710. The sequence goes on from NZ_JARUBD010000001.1 coordinate 5,753,482, forward strand.
GCCGCCTGCGGCACCTCGTCGCGGTCACCTTCTGGGTGGTGTTCGGCCTGCTCTTCGACACCAAGTCGCTGCTGATCGTGCCGCTGCTGTTCCTGCTGACCGCGTTCCTGTTCACCTCGGGGCGCGCGTGGCGCAGCCTGGTGACGACCGTCCGGCGGTACTGGCCGGCGTGGCTGGTGCTCGGGGTGCTGTCCGGGGCGTACCTGGCGTTCTATCTGACCCGGCCCGCCCGCGAGCTGGACGAACCCACCTCGGTCGGTCAGGTCCTCACCTTCCTCGGTGACCTGATCGGCGACACGCTGGTGCCGGGCCTGCTCGGCGGGCCGTGGCGGTGGATCTACGCCGGTGACGGTCCTCCGCTCGTGGACCCGTACGAGATCGCCAAGTGGCTGTCGTGGGCGGTGCTGGTGACGCTCGTGGTGGTCACCGTGCGGCGACGGCCGTCGGCCGGCCGGGCCTGGCTGCTGCTCGCCTGCTACCTCGGGCTGGTCGCGGCGCTCTTCGCGGTGACGCGGCTCGGCGGTCCGCTCGGTCCGCTGGTCGGCATCGTCCCCCGGTACATCGCCGACGCGGTGCTGGTCGCCGCGATCTGTGTCGGCGCGGCCCTGCTGGGGACGAAGGACGCCGACGAGGACGACGTGTCGGCGTGGCCGGTGCCGACGGTCCTACGGGAGCCGGGCGCTTTCGCGGTCGGCCTGGTCTCGATGATCGTCCTGCTGGCCACCATCGGGGTGGGCACGCTGTGGAGCACCGCCCGCTTCGGGGACAACTGGAGTACGAAGTTCGGGCGGGACTACCTCGCGACGACGCAGGCCGAGCTGGCCGCCGCCCGGCCGGGCACCGTCTTCTTCGACACGACCGTGCCGGACCGGGTGGTCGCCGGGTACTTCTGGCCGGACAACCTCCAGTCGCACTTCTTCCGGCCGGCGGAGCGCAGGCCCACGTTCGTGGAGGTGGCCGAGAAGCCGTCGACGTTCGACGAGTCCGGCCGGATCCGTGCGGTCGTCGTCGAGGGGCGCAAGATCGTGCCCGGTCCGGTGGCCGACTGCGGGCACCTGATCGAGGGCGGGCGGACCACCCGGATCCCGTTGGACGGCTACCTGGAGGAGTGGCCGTACGTGGTGCAGTTCGGCTACCTCAGCTCGGGCGACTCGACGGCGCAGTTCCGGCTCGGGGGCGCCAGCCGGGAGATCACGCTGCGGCGCGGGTTGAACGAGGTGTTCTTTCTGCTGGAGGGTGCCGGGGCCGCCGTCGAGGTCACCGTCGCGACGCCGGGGGTCGGGGTGTGCACCCAACTGATCACCGTCGGCCGGGCGGTGCCGGCGTCGTGAATGGTTGAGCGGGTCGCCGGCGTCGAGGCTCCACCGGCCCGGCGGGTGCGGGACACGCTGCCGCTGTACGCCGTGGCGGCGGCCGTCACGGTGCTGGTGCTCGCACCGCTGGCGGTACCGGGGTACGCGCTGCTGTACGACATGGTGTTCGTTCCGCGCCAGCCGTTGAGCTGGGATCTCGTCGCTCCGGCGCAGAGCCTGCCCCGCGCGGTGCCGATGGACGCGCTGGTCTCCCTGGTCACCCAACTGGTGCCGGGCTGGCTGGTGCAGAGGCTGGTGCTCGGCGGGGCGGTCCTGCTGGCCGCCGTCGGCGCCGGCCGGTTGGTGCCGACGGATCGCCGCGCGGTCCGGTTGTTCGCCGCCGTGGCGTACGCGTGGACGCCGTACCTCGCCGAGCGGCTGCTGATCGGGCAGTGGGGGCTGCTGCTCGCGTACGCCGCGTTGCCCTGGTTGGTGCGGGCGGCGCTGGACCTGCGGGCGGGGCGCGACGGCGCGCTCGCCCGGGTGGTGCTCACCGCCGCTCCCGCCGCGATCACCCCGACCGGCGGCTTGATCGCGCTGGGCGTGGTGGTCGTGGTGGTGCCGGACCGGGCGCGCCCGCGCCGGTCGGCGCTCGCGGTGGCCGGTGTCGCGCTGCTCAACGCCCCCTGGGTGACGGCGGCCCTGGTCACCGGCGCGGGCGGTTCCTCCGATCCGGCCGGGGTGGCGGCGTTCGCGGCCCGTTCCGAGAACTGGGCCGGCCCGCTGGCGGCGCTCGCCGGCACCGGCGGCATCTGGAGTGCGCAGGCCACGCCGGCCAGCCGGGCGACGCCGCTGGTGCCGCTGGCGACCCTGGTGCTGCTGGTCCTCGCCGGTGTCGGCGTCGGCCTGCTGCGGCGTCGACTGCCGGCGGGTACGGCGCTGCGGCTGGGTGTGCTCGCCGGGGCCGCCTACCTCTTCGCCGCCGTCGGGGTGCTGCCCGGCGGGGACGCCGTGCTGCGTTGGGCGGTGGTGCACCTGCCGGGGGCCGGGCTGCTCCGCGACGGTCAGAAGTTCCTGGCCCCGTACGCCCTGCTGCTGGTGGTCTGCGCGGCGTTGGGTGCCGAGCGGCTGGTGGCCCGGATCGACCGGGAGGTGGCGGGGGTGGTGCTCGCCGGGCTGCTGCTCCTGCCGGTGGCCGTCATGCCGGACCTGGCGTTCGGCGGCGCCGGTCGCGTTCGTCCGGTGAGCTATCCGGCGGACTGGCGGTTAGTGGCCGAGCGGGTCGACGAGGAGCCGGGGGAGGTGCTCGCGCTGCCGCTGAACGCCTACCGCGCGTACCCGTGGAACCCTGGTCGGGTCGTCCTGGATCCGGCGCCGCGCTACCTGCCGGGGACGGTCCTGACCGACGACACGCTGCGGGTCGGCGACGTCGCGGTGGCCGGGGAAAACCCGCGGGTGCGCGAGGTGCGCCGGGCGTTGGCCGAGGGGCGGCCGGTCTGGACCACCGGGGTGCGGTGGGTCGTGGTGCAGCACCGGGTCTCCACCGACCTGGACCCCGCGGCGCTCGGCGGCCTGGAGCGCGTCTACCAGGGACCGTTCCTCACTCTGTATCGCAATCCCGCGATCGTGCCGGGACCGGCCGCTTCGGGACCGGCCCGGACGGCCGTCGTGGCGGCGCTCGGTGTCGCCCTTCTGGTGGTCATGGCTGCCGTCTTTTCGGCGCTACACCGGAGACCTACCGCGTGGTAACGTCCGCTCGCACGTCTCGCCATTGGAGGATTGGCATGCGTAGAGCTTTGACCCTGGTCGTGTCCGGCCTGGTGGCGGCGTTGCTGGGGATCCTGGCCCTCGGCGGGCTCTCGGCCGCCGCGACCGCCACCGACGACGAGGCCGCCACCGAGGCCAAGAACGTCTCGGAAGCGGCCAAGCGGAACGGACAGCAGGACCCGTACGCCCCCGAGGTTTACGGCGACAGGTAGGACGGTTCGCCCCGCCGCTGCACTGGGCGGGGCGACTCCGCAACCTCCAGCAGCGCCGCGAAGCGTCCACCCGCGGCCTGCCAGGTGAAACTCGCCGCATGCTCCCGGGCCTGAGCGCCCATCTCCCGCCGGGTCTCGTCCTCGTGCAGAAGCGTGCGCACCTTCAGCAGGTAGTCGTCGATGTCGTCGGCCAGCAGGCCGGTACGCCCGTCGACGACGGCCTCGGCCACGCCGCCGGCCTCCCGGAACGCCACGGTGGGCGTACCCGCCGCGCCCGCCTCCACGATCGTCAGGCCCCAGCCCTCCTTCAGAGACGGGGTCAGCGCGACCCAGGCCGAGGCGAGCAGGGCGGCCTTCTCCTCCTCCGTCACGAAGCCCCGGAACTCCACCCGCTCGGTGATGTCCAGGTCCGCGGCGACCTCCCGCAGGTGCGGCTCCCACCAGCCCTGACCGGCGACGACGAGTCGTAGCTGGGGCAGCTCGTCGGCGAGCGCCGCGACGGCCCGCAGCGCCACCTCGACCCGCTTGTGCGGCACCAGCCGGTTCAACGTCACGAGCAGCGGGAACGGCGCCCGCTCGGCGTCGGTGCGGGGCAGGTCCGGGGTGCCGTTGTGCACGACGGCGACCTGCTCGGGCGGCACCCCGAGCGTGGCCAGCTCCTGACGGGTGGCTTCGGAGACGGTGACGTAACGGCACCGCTGGTAGACACGTACGGCCAGGGACGACTCGATCCACCAGCCGAACCGGGCGGCCCACTGTGGAAGGACCACCGGCCACTGCTCGCGGTGCACGTGGTGGATCAGCTTGACGACCGGCCGCCGTGCCCACAGCGGGGCGAGGAACGGCAACCCGTTGCAGACGTCGACCAGGATGTCGGGCCGGCCGCCCCGCCGCGCCGCGAGCGGACCGACACCCAGCGCGCCGGCCAGGTAGCAGAGCGCTGCCCACAGGTACACGGTGTGTCGGCCGCCGCGTCGTACCAGCCGGACGCCCGCCTCGTTGACCTCGTCGGCGGGGGCCTGGCTGTGGGCGGCGCAGAAGAGGGTAGCGCGGAAACCGCGCGACACCAGTTCAGCGGCGATCCGTTCGACGTACACCTCGGAGCCGCCACCCTCGGGGTTACGGGTGTCTCGCCAGTTGAGGAACAGCACGTGTCCGGGCATGCCGAAGCGACGCTCCACGCGAACCCTACTCTCAAGTAATTTAGCGACGCGCGTCACACTAGGGGTTGGTGTCCCTGCCGGCAATGCCCCGTTGGGCCAGCGCTGATGACTCGGCGCTACGTGCCCGCCGTCGGCACCGGAGTGCTCGCCGCGACGGTCGGCGAGGTGGACGCCGGCTCGACGGTCGGTCCGGCGGGCGTCACCTCAAGGGTCGGCGCGGTGACCCGCCCGCGTCCGATCCGCCGCTGTGTACCGAGCAGTTGCAGGGGATGCTCGACGCCGTAGTAGCTGACCGCGGCGTACACCAGGCCGAAGGCCATGGTGAGAGCGAACGTGTTGAGCAGGCCGCCGGTGAACAGCGGCCGGTCGTCGAGCAGGTAGATCAGTTCGATGACCAGCGGATGCCACAGGAAGAGGCCGTACGAGACGGCGCCGAGCCAGCGGGCGGAGGTGCTGCCGAAGGCCACCTTGACCCGACTCGGCCCACCGAAGGCCACCGGGATCAGGATCAGCACCGCGATCGCGACGTACAGGGCCAGCTTGACGGAGAACTCGGCGGCCGTCGGACCGGCGAGGTCGCGGGGGCCGGCCACGGGCGTGGTCGCGATCGCCATCAGGCCGACCGCCGCGGCCCAGCAGGCGACCGGCGCCGAGGCGAGGTCGTCCAGCACGCGGAAGGCGGCGGGCGCGGTCCCGGTGCGCAGGGCGACGTGCGCCGCGGCCAGGGCCATGCCGGCGCTGAACCAGCCGCCGTACGACGGGAGCCACATGGTGTGCAGGGCGGTGTCGAGCAGGCCGAACCCCATCAGGGTGAGCCACCCCGCGGTCAGCAACACCCCCGCGCCGACGATCACCACCGTCCGGACGGGACGCCAGGACCGACCCACGGCGAGCACGGCGACCAGCGGCAGGATCAGGTAGAACGCGACCTCGGTGGCGAGACTCCAGGTCTGGCTGAGCCCGTAGCGCAGCTCGCCGGGCTGGTAGATCTGGGTGAAGGTGAGGTGGCGGATCCAGTCGCCGGCGGACGCCGGCCGATTCTGCGGAAGGACGACGAGGCAGACCACCACCGCCAGCCAGTAGGCGGGCAGGATCCGCAGGGCGCGTCGCCACAGGTACCGCCCGGTGCGCGGCCGGGTCCGGCCGGTCGCGGCGCTGAGCGCCCACGGTCGGAACAGCAGAAACCCGGAGAGTACGAAGAAGATGGCGACGCCGACGTCGAGCCGCGCCAGCCAGCCACCCCACGTGGTGTTTATGCTGACGGCGGTCTGGAACCCGACGTGGTGGCCGACGACCGCCACGGCGCCGATCGCTCGCAGCGCATCGAGGGCGGGGAGTCGGCCGGCTGCCGAAGGCTCCGAAACTGTTGGCGCGGCGGCTGCGGACATCTGGACATCCAGGGGGTCGCTTTGAAGGTAACCGGGGAGTAACCTCCCGCCATGTTAAGGATCGGGTGCCCCGGACAACAGGTCGTAGGGCGGCAGGTTACAGGAGGATGAGTGAAGCTACGCGTGGGCGCCGCGCTCTTCGGGCTTGGCGTCTTGTTGCTGGTCTTCGCGGCCGGGCTGCCGTTCTATGTGGCCCCTGCCGTGACCAAGCTGCCCTACGATCTTGAGCCGACGACGTCCGTCGCCGAGGCGAAGAACGCCAGGTTCCTGAAGATCACCGCCAGTGGCAGCTCGGTGAGCATCGAGGTCCCGCAGGGCGACCTGGTGTCGAACGTCGAGGTCATTCCGCAGCCGGACGACACGAAGGAACGGCTCCCGAAGGAGCTCAAGGGCGACGCGGTCATCTGGGACGTCTACCAGACGGTCAAGCGTGTCGACAACGAGGAGGTGGTCAGCCAGTACAGCACCGAGCTCGCGCTGTACCGGATCTCCGGCGCGGCCGCCTCTTGGAAGGACCAGTGGCTCAACGAGACCGGCGCGGAGCAGACCCCGGTCGGCAACGTGAAGTACTCGGGCCAGATCTACAAGTTCCCGTTCGGCACCGCCAAGCGGGACTACCAGGTTTTCGACCGTGACCTGAAGCGTGCTCTCCCGGCGAAGTTCACCGGCACCGAGACCATCAAGGGTGTCGAGACGTACCGCTTCGAGCAGCGGATCGAGAACGAGGTGCTGGCCACGCCGGAGAGCAGCATCCAGACGCTGGTCGGCAAGTTCGCTCCGGGCGCCACCAGCGCGCAGGTCGTCTACAGCAACACCCGGACGCTCTGGGTGGACCCGGTGACCGGCTCCTACGTCAACGTCCGGGAGCAGCAGCACAAGGAGTTGCGCCCCAACACCGGCACCCCGACGGTGCTGCTGGACGCGGACTTCAACTACACCGACGCCACGGTGAGTCGCAGCGTCGACACCGTCAAGGACAACCGCTTCAAGATCGGCCTGATCAGTTTCTGGGGCCCGATCGCCGCCGGCGTGCTCGGTCTGCTCGCTGTCATCGCGGGCGTGTGGCTGGTGACGCGGCCCAGTGGTGGTTCCGCTTCCGCCCGGCACCGCGCCGAGCCGGCCCCGGTCGCGCCGGTCGCCGACCCGACTCCGACCCGGGTGGACCAGGAGCCGGTGCGCGACACGGACACCGTCGAGCAGCCCACGCCCCAGCCGGTGGGCGGTCCGCTGAGCGACGAGATTCCGCCGGCGTCGACGAATTGGAAGTCCGAGGACCCGACGGTGCCGACCCAGCGTCCGGCCCCCGGCGAGGTGGATCAGCGCTGACGCGCGCACGACCGAAGGGGTGGACCGCATCGCGGTCCACCCCTTCGTGCTGCGCCAACCTGCGAACTTTACATTTGTTATCTGATTGTAATTGGTCAATGTCTCGTCACTCTGCGTCGCTCGACCGGTGGTTTTGCCGGTTTTGCTGCCACTTTGGACGCTTCGCTGCGGGGCCGGTTCGACGCATCGTGATGCCGGGATGCCACTCGGTGGCACCGGTGTTACCGCCCGGTAATTGGGGGGTTGTGAGCTGCGCCGCAACGGGTGCACCATCAAGCTCGATCGTTACCCGCCGGTAACAGTTGCCCGGCCCCCGGGCGGGGCCGCCAGTTCGGGACCGGCCCGCGCGCATCCACTGAGGAGGAACCCGTGCAGGAGCGGTTGAACAATCAGGGGCGTACCCGGTGGCGGCGGTTCGCCGCCATGATGGTGCCCGCGACGGCGGCCGCCGGCGCCATCCTGTTCGGCATGTCGAGCGGCGCGATCGCGTCCGACATCACGGTCTCCGGACAGACGTTCAAGATCGGTGCCGACCGCCTGGAGGGCGACGGCTTCAAGCAGTACGGCGGCATCGTCCGCGAGAAGGGCAAGGCCGGCAAGGCCGGCCAGGTCCACCCGGTCGCCCTCTCCGAGATCAGCAGCGCCGAGCTGTACAACCTCTGCCAGTCCGTCCGCGCGGACCTGCCCGGCCTGCCGGTGGTGCTCACCATCAACGCCGGTGAGGGCAAGGAGCCCGCCCGGGCCAAGGACCTGCTGATCGCGATGGACTCGCTGGACGGCAACGCCACCTTCACCAACATCAAGATCGGCCGGGACGCGAGGGACCTGAACCCGACGGCGCAGGCCGGCTCGTTCGGCCAGAACTCCGAACATGTCAGCATCACCAACCTGCAGCAGGTGTCCCGCTACACCACGGCGGCCACCTTCAACCTGGTCGGGCTGCGCCTGAAGGTCAACGTGGGCGACGACGCCAAGGGCAAGGAGTGCTTCTGAGGTGAGTCGCGGCCCGCGGTGGTCGACCACCGCGGGCCTGCCCCGGTCCCCGTCCCCGCTCCGCCAGGAGGAGTACGTGACAACCGCGAACCCGTCCCACGCCCGGCCCGGCCGTCCGGCTCAGGCATGGCGGAGCTTCCGCCGCTGGCAGCGGAGCCGGCCGTTCGCCGGTGGTCTGCTCACCGCCCTGGCCGGGGTGGAGATGTTCGCCTCCACCCGGATGACGCTCAACGGCCTGAGCTTCCACAGCGGAGCCAGCGGTCTGCTCTCCCTGCTGATCCCGGTCATCCTGGTGACCTGCGGCCTGCTGCTCTGGTTCACCCCGGCGCAGCGGCTGTTCTACTCGGTCGTCGCGGCGGTCACCGCGGTCTACTCACTGATCGGCCTCAACCTCGGCGGCTTCTTCGTCGGCCTGTTGCTCGGCATCGTCGGCAGCGCGCTCGCCTTCGCCTGGACGCCGACCAGCCCGGCCCCGTCGGCTGCGGCCGAAGCAGAGACCGCCGAGCAGTCCGTCCCCGGGCAGTCCGTCCCCGGGCAGTCCGTCCCCGGGCAGTCCGTCCCCGGGCAGTCCGTCCCCGGGCAGTCCGTCCCCGAGCAGGCCGGTCCCGAGCAGGCCGGTCCCGAGCAGGCCGGTCCCGAGCAGGCCGGTCCCGAGCAGGCCGGTCCCGCTTCCGAGCGGGCGGTGCCGGCCGACGCGAGCGCGCCGCCCGAGTGGCCGGGGCGTGCGGCTGATCCGCGGTCGTTCGGCATCACCCTGGTGGTGCTCGGCCTCGCCGCCGCTGGTCTGGCCGTCCAACCCGGAGCGGTGCAGGCCGCGCCGAGCCGCCCATCCGCCACCGCCTGCGCCACCCCGTCCCGGACCGTCACCCCGTCGCCCAGCCGCAGCGCGGCCACGCCGACACCGACGCCGAGCCCGACGCGCGGTGGCAACGTCATCACCGACATCCTGGACGGGATCGGTGATCTGCTCACCGGGGGGCGCCGTACGCCCAGCGCGACGCCGTCGGCGAGCCCGACCGCCCAGCCGAGTGGCACGCCGACGACCCGACCCGAGTCGGTCACCTGCCCGTCGTTGCCCCCGGGCAGGCCGGGCAAGCCGGGCGGGCCGGGGAAGTCCGACAAGCCGGGCACGGTCGAGCCGGGCAAACCGCTGCCGCGCATCGCCGCCGACCCGGCCCTGCCGACGGTCGCGCAGACACCGTCCAAGCTCACCGGATCCTCGGTGAAGATGACCGGGCTGCGGTTCGAGGGGATCACCGAACTGCACACGGTGAAGGGCGACCTCGAGGTGCTGAAGTTCAGCATGCGGGAGGCGGTGACCGAGGACTTCCTCCTGCGCGCCGACGGCCCGCAGGGGCGCAGCCAGCGATACGCGACCGACCGGCTGACCGTCAGCGGCGACGTGGCCTTCTACGCCACCCGGTTCGTCGGCCGGCTGTTCGGCATCAAGATCACTCTGACTCCGGACCTGCCGTTGCCCAACGGCATCCCGGTCACCTCACCCATCCCGATCACGTTCACCGACCCGGTCATCGATCTGGCGTTCGTCACCAGCAACACGCTGACCGCCCGGCCGGCGCTGGCGCTGAGCCTCGCCTGAGCGAACGGCTCCGGCTGCCCACGGCTGGTCGTACCGCCGGCAACCGGAGCCGTCGACGGCTCAGAGCCGGGCCAGCGCCCGGCGCAGCGGGTCGAGGCCCAACGCTCCCAGGTCCAACGCCTGCCGGTGGAACTCCCGCAGGTCGAAGTCCGCGCCCTTGCGGGCCTTCGCGTCCTCGCGGGCCTGGAGCCAGATCCGCTCACCGACCTTGTACGACGGCGCCTGCCCCGGCCAGCCCAGGTAGCGGTTCAGCTCGAAGCGCAGGTTCTCGTCCGGCACCCGGCAGTGCGCCCGCATGAACTCCCAGCCCAGCTCGGGCGTCCACCGCTCGCCGGGGTGGAAGCCGAACGGATTGTCCTTCGGGATCTCCAGCTCCAGGTGCATGCCGATGTCGACGATCACCCGCGCGGCACGCATGGCCTGGCCGTCGAGCATGCCCAGCTTGTCGCCCGGATCCTCCAGGTAGCCCAGCTCGTCCATCAGCCGCTCCGAGTAGAGCGCCCAGCCCTCGCCGTGCCCGGAAACCCAGCACAGCAGACGCTGCCAGCGGTTGAGCAGGTCGGCCCGGACGGCGGTCTGCGCCACCTGAAGGTGGTGACCGGGCACGCCCTCGTGGTAGACGGTGGTCACCTCCCGCCAGGTGGAGAAGTCGGTGATGCCCTGCGGCACCGCCCACCACATCCGGCCCGGGCGGGAGAAGTCCTCGCTCGGCCCCGTGTAGTAGATGGCGCCGTCGCTGGTCGGCGCGAGGCAGCACTCGATGCGGCGTACCTCTTCGGGGATGTCGAAGTGGGTGCCGTGCAGCTCGGCGATCGCCTTGTCGGCGAGGGCCTGCATCCAGTCGCGGAACGCCTCCTTGCCCTGGATGGTCCGCGCCGGGTCCGCGTCCAGCTTGGCCACCGCCTCGTCGACCGTGGCACCGGAGCCGGCGATCCGCCCGGCGACGACCCGCATCTCCGCCTCCAGGCGGGCCAGCTCGGCGAAGCCCCAGGCGTACGTCTCGTCCAGGTCGACCTTCGCGCCGAGGAAGTACTGCGAGGCCAGCTCGTAGCGTTCCCGTCCGGCGGCCTGCTTGTCCCGGCCGTTCGGGGCCAGCTCGGTACGCAGGAACTGGCCGAACTCGGCGGTCGCCGCGGTGGCCGCCGCCGCTCCCCGACGCAGGTCGGCGCCGAGGGTGCCCTCCGCGCCCAGCCGTTCGACCAGCCCGTGGAAGAAGTTGTCCCCGGTCGGGTCGGTCCAGATGTCGCACTGCTTGGCCACCTCGACCAGCTGCACCTTCGAGCTGACCTGGCCGGCGGCGAGCGCCTCGCGCAGGGTGGTCTTGTAGCCCTCCAGCGCGCCCGCCAGCCCGTTCAGGCGGGCGGCGATGTTGGCCTGTGCGTCGGCCGTGGCGGTCGGCATCAGGTCGAACACCATGCGGATCTCGTGCAGCCCGCTGGTGATGACGCTGACCTCGCTGGTGGCTTCACCGGCGTCGTAGCGGGCCAGGTCGAGGCCGAGTCGTTCCTGCATGGCCTCCTTGGCGATCCGTTCCGCCTCGGTGTCCGGCTCGGTCACCTCAAGCTCGGCGAGGGTCCGACGGGTCAGGTCAGCGCGTGCCCGGTAACCCTCGGGTGAGAGGTCGTCGAGCTGGTCGTCGTGGCCGGCGATGCCGACATAGGTCGCGCCGGTGGGGCTCAACGGCGCCCACTCGGCCACGTAGCGGTTGGCGAGTTCATCAATTCGTCCCACGGTGCGACACTACGTGACCACCCCGCCCCGGTGTCGATGACGTTTGTCGTGTTCAGGCGGCAGGTGCAACGGGTGAAAGTCACGCGACTTTGTCGTACGCCTGAGGCAGAGTGTCAGGGGTGACCACCGATACCGCTCCTGACAAGGCGCCGCTGAGTGCCTGGCTGCCGGGGTTCCTCGCCCTCGCCGCCATCTGGGGATCCAGCTTTCTGTTCATCAAGATCGGGGTGGCCGAGCTGCACCCGGTTCAGCTCACCCTCTACCGGGTCGTCGCCGGCGCGCTGACCCTGCTGGTCGTCCTCGCGGTGCTACGCGACCGGCTGCCCCGCGAGCCCCGGGTGTGGGCGCACCTGACCGTCGTGGCCGCGTTCGGCGTGGCCGTGCCGTTCACCCTCTTCGGTTACGGCGAGCAGCGGGTCGAGTCGATGCTGGCCGGCATCTGGAACGCGACGACTCCGCTGATCGTGCTGCCGCTGGCGGTGCTGGTCTTCCGCACCGAGCGGTTGACCGCGCGCCGGGCCGTCGGCCTCGGGCTGGGCTTCCTCGGGGTGCTCGTGGTCCTCGGGGTCTGGGAGGGCCTCGGCGGAGCACACTTCGTCGGGCAGTTGATGTGCTTCGGCGCGGCTGCCTGCTACGGCGTCGCGATTCCGTACCAGAAGCGGTTCGTCGCCGGCAGTGCGCACTCCGGCCTGTCGCTCTCCACCGCGCAGCTGCTGCTCGCCGCCGCGCAGTTGGCCATCGTCACCCCGTTCATCGCGGGCGCGCCGCCGCTGCCCACCGAGCTGTCGCCGAAGGTGGTCGCCAGCGTCCTGACCCTCGGGGCGCTCGGCACCGGTCTCGCCTTCGTCATCAACATGCGCAACATCCGGGTGGCCGGTGCGAGCACCGCCTCCACCGTCACGTACCTGATCCCGATCTTCGCGGTGCTGATCGGGGCCCTGGTGCTCGACGAGCGGCTCAATTGGCACCAGCCGGTCGGCGCGCTCATCGTGCTGCTGGGCGTCGCGGTCGCGCAGGGCGTGTTCGCCCGCCGGAGACCCCGCCCGGTGCCCGGCGTCGGCCTGCCCGCCGCGCTGCCGTCAGGCTCCGCCGCGCTGGACGTCAGGCCCCGGCGTGCGTCCACTCCACCAACTGCTCCGCCGACCAGGTGTTGACCACCCGATCGGCGGGGACGCCGCAGAGAGCGGCCCGCTCGCAGCCGAACCGCTGCCAGTCGAGCTGACCGGGCGCGTGCGCGTCGGTGTTGATCGCGAACCGGCAGCCGGCCTCCAGAGCACGCCGGATCAGCCGCTTCGGCGGATCCTGCCGCTCCGGCCGGGAGTTGATCTCGACGGCGGTGTCGTGCTCCACGCAGGCGGCGAAGACCGCGTCCGCGTCGAAGTCGCTCTCCGCGCGGGTCCGGGCACGGTGCCCCCGGTCGCCGGGACCGGTCACCCCCGCCGGCCGGGACGACACCATCCGACCCGTGGGGTGCCCGAGGATGTCCAGGTGCGGGTTGGCCACCGCCCTCAGCATCCGCCGGGTCATCCGCGCCCGGTCGTCCTTCAGACCGCTGTGCACCGAGCCGACCACCACGTCCAGCCGGGCCAGCAACTCCTCGTCCTGGTCGAGAGAGCCGTCGGCGAGAATGTCCACCTCGATCCCGGTGAGGATCCGGAAACCCTCCGGCAGCGCCTCGTTGACCTGCGCCACGTGGTCGAGCTGGCGGCGCAGGCGGGCCGCGGTCAACCCCCGCGCCACCGTCAACCGCGGCGAATGGTCGGTCAACACCATGTACTCGTGGCCCAACTCCACCGCGGCCAGCGCCATCTCCTCGATGGGTGAACCGCCGTCGGACCAGTCCGAATGCGTGTGACAGTCACCGCGCAGGGCGGCACGCAGCGCCGTGGCCTCGGCGTCCAGGTCGCTGCCCTCGGTCGCCACCAACCGGCGCAGGTAGACCGGTTCCTCACCGGCCAGCGACTCCGCCACGCACCGGGCCGTCACATCGCCGACGCCAGTCAGTTTGGTGAGCGTGCCGTTGCCGGCCCGCTCGGCCACCTCGGCCGCCGGCAGGCCCGCCAAGGCGGTCGCCGCCGAGCGGAACGCCCGCACCCGGTACGTGGCCTCGTTGGCCCGTTCCAGCAGGAACGCGATCCGGCGCAGGTCGGCGATGGGATCCCGGGCCTTCATCCCACCGAACCTAGTCGCTGCGGGACCGGTCAGGGAGCCTTCGGGCAGCCGTGTTTGCGCTGCCACGCCGTGACCTCGGCGGCCGGTTCCCGATTGCCGCCGCGCCGCCACGAATCCAGGTAGCGCGCCGGCCAGAGCACTCCGCGCCGGATCCACCAGCCGTCCTTACCGGTGCACGGCGGCGAGATGCCGAAGTGCACGTGGCAGACGTTGTTCGCGTTGCCGGTGCGGCCCACCTTGCCGAGCTGCTGCCCGGCGCGGACCCGCACCCCGACGTCGACGCCGGTGGACACGACACTCAGGTGCGAGCCGTAGTAGCGCACCCCGTCGTCACCGAGCAGGGACACCGAGAGGCCGCCGTTCTCCGGGCCCTGCGGCCCCCGCTTGGAGTACCGGTCGACCCGACTCACCTCCAGCACCGTCCCGTCGGTCACCGCGACGAACGGCTCACCGCAGTTGGCGAAGAGATCCGTGGCCGGATACGCCGCGTGCGTCGGGTGGTAGTCGACGTTGCCGGCGCGTACCGGAAAGACATGCCGCAGCCCGGCGCGGGGTGCGCTCGCCGACGGCGTGGCGGACGACGGTGCCGGGCGCGCCGGGCCGCCGCCCGTCGGCGTGGCCGCCGGCGCCGCCGGCTGCTCGCCGGTCGACCAGATCGCCGGCGGCGTCGGCGCGGCGCCCGCCGGCGGCGCCCCGGGCCGGGTGGTCGCGCAACCGGCGGCGAGCACCGGGGCGAGCAACAGCAGGAGGGGGTACGCCGGACGCGCGCGGCGACCGATCGTCGGCGAGGGCATCGGGTCATCCTGGCAGAGCCGGTACCGTGGGAACGAACGGCGCGCGTAACGGAGGGCAGCGACGGTGACCATCGCCCGACCCGACCCCGTCCCGGATCCCGGTGCCGCACGGCCGGCGCCGCGTACCCCGTCGGGGCTCTTTCCGGCCGGGCCGCCGACCCAGCCCACCTACCGCGAACCGCACCCGGTCACCGGCGGTGGTGTCGCCGCGGGCGGTGGCGCGGCGGCCGTCTGGCTGCTGCTGTTCGGCCTGCTCGGCACCGACGTGGCCAGCTACGCGTGGTGGACGGTGATCGCCGGCCTGCTGGCCTGGATCACCGCCCTGGTGCTGGTCCGCCACGGCGACCGCGGGGTCGCCACCGGCGTGGCCATCGTCACCGCCGGTGGTTGGAGCATCGCCGCCGCCGTGGTGGCGGTGCGCTGGGCCACCAGTGGTGACTGGCCGCTGTGGTGACCGTGCCGCGGCGACCCCGCGAGAGCCGCCGTTGACTGCGCGGTGTGCCCGGTTGGCTGCGTAGCGAACGCCGTCTTGACGTGGCCGCCGAGACTCGGCACGCTCGGCACTATGGCCTGGACCACCCCGCGGCAGGACCCGGATCGCAGCCGCCGCCGCCTGCAGTTGCTCGCCGAGCTGGCGGGAGCCCGGGCGGTACGCCAGCGCAGCCGGCCGCAGCGACAGCGCACCGAGCGTCTGCGCCAGCTCATCGCCACCCGCCGTCGGGTAGCCGGCTGACCCGAGTTTGTCAGGAATGACCGGCCGGTCGGGGCGTTGACCGGTCGCCTGCCGACCCGACCGGCTAACGTGCACGCGTAACGAGTCGGCGCTGTGCCGAGGGGCTATTGGGGGGACCGTGTCGTACTTCGCTGCGGCCGTGGTGCGCGACGACAGTGGCTGGACCGCCGCAGAGGTCAGCCTGCGTGGCGCCACCGACATCGACGAGGTTGCCGACCGGCTGCGGGACGTCGACCAGGAAGCCGACGTCTCGTTGCTCTTCGTCGAGGCCGACGACGCGTACCTGGTGATCCTGCGCCTCGACGAGGGCGAGGACCTGCGGGTGTTCGGGTCGGACTCCGCGTACGCCGAGGAGTCCCGGCTGGGTTCGCTGCTGGTCGGTGACCTGAAGACCTCGGTCACCGGGCTCGACGGCGACGAGGAGCCCCGCCCGGCGGCCGGCGGCGACGACGAGAGCGAACAGCCCGTCGTCGACCCGGAGGCCGACCCGGTGGGCGACGCCGACCTGCTGGCCAACCTGGGCATCTCCGCGCAGAAGCTGCTGACCCTGTGCACGCACGAGGGGATGCTCCCGGCGGACGTCACCGCCGAGATCTGCGAGGTGCTCGGCTGCGTCGACGAGGTCGAGGAGCTGCGTGAGGTCTGAGCCGGCCGACGCGACCGACCCGTCGCTGGAGACGCTCCGGCCGGGGCAGCCGACACCCGGCGCGGTGGGTCGCGCCGGACCGGGCGCCCACGAAGGGCTCACCGACCCGGGTGAGCTCGGGCGACGGCAGCGGCACGAGCTGTGGATGCGCCGGGCCCTGGAGGTCGCCGTCAGCGACCCGGCCGCGTCGATCGGCGGCGATGCGATCGACGACATCCCGGTGGGTGCGGTGCTCTACGGGCCGGACGGCACCGAGCTGGCCATCGGGCGCAACGAGCGGGAACTGACCGGCGACCCGACCGCCCACGCCGAGGTGCTGGCCCTGCGTCGAGGTGCCGAACGCGCCGGCCGGTGGCGGCTGGACGGCTGCACCCTCGTGGTCACCCTGGAACCGTGCACCATGTGTGCGGGCGCCCTGGTGCTGGCCCGGGTCTCCACGGTCGTGTTCGGCGCGTGGGAACCCAAGACCGGCGCGGCCGGCTCCCTGTGGGACGTGCTGCGTGACCGTCGGCTCAACCACCGCCCCGAGGTCTACGGCGGCGTGCTGGAGGCCGAGACCGCCGCCGTCCTGCGCGCCTTCTTCCGCTGAACCCCCGGCCGCCGGTCAAACCGGCGGCAGGGTGACCGTGACGACCAGGCCGCCAGGCCGCCGGCCGGCCGGGGCTGCGCGACTCCGGTCATCGGCGGCTTCGCCGGTCTCTACCCGGCGGTGCGTGCCGCCCCGCCTCTCCCCGACGGAGGCGCTGACCGCCGTCTGATGGGGCGGGCCTGATGCGAAAGAGCGTGATGACTGTGCGGCATATTTATGCCACACAGTCATCACGCTCTTTGCGGTGCCGCCGCTGTTGCGGCGGGTCAGGCGATGATCGTGTCGAGGGCGATCTCGACCATCTGGCTGAAGGTCTGCTCCCGCTCCTCCGACGTGGTCTTCTCGCCGGTCTTGATGTGGTCGCTGACCGTCAGCACCGTCAACGCCCGAGCCTTGAAACGGGCCGCGATCGTGTAGAGCGCCGCCGACTCCATCTCCACCGCCAGCACGCCGTAGTCGGCGAGCGTGTCGTAGAGGTCCGGCCGGTCCGTGTAGAAGGCGTCCGCCGCCAGGATCGGTCCGACGTGCATGGCGATGCCGCGCCGCTCGGCCACCTCCACCGACGTACGCAGCAGCCCGAAGTCGGCCACCGGCGCGTAGTCGATCAGCCCGTCGAAGCGCATCCGGTTCATGTTCGAGTCGGTGGACGACCCGATGGCGGCCACCACGTCCCGCAGTTGCAGGTCGGTGCTCAGGGCACCGCACGAGCCGACCCGGATCAGCGTCTTCACGCCGTACTCGTTGATCAGCTCGTGGGCGTAGATGGAGGCGGACGGCATGCCCATGCCGGAGCCCTGGACGGAAACCTCGACGCCGTTCCAGCGGCCGGTGAAGCCCAGCATGCCTCGAACCGTCGAGTAGCAGGTGGCGCCCTCGAGGTAGGTCTCTGCGATCCACTTGGCCCGCAGCGGGTCGCCCGGCATCAGGACCCGCTCGGCGATCTCGCCCGGCTTCGCGCCGATGTGCGTACTCATGGCAAAGATCCTGCCAGGCCGGCTCGGGCGATACCGGTTCGGTGTCCGAACCAGCCGTGCTGTAGCCTCGTCGGCGGTGGCGTGTCCGAGTGGCCTAAGGAGCACGCCTCGAAAGCGTGTGAGGGTTTACGCCCTCCGCGGGTTCAAATCCCGCCGCCACCGCCAGTGAGATGCGAGAACGCCCGGTCGGTCCGTGAGGACCGGCCGGGCGTTCCGTGTCAGAGCTGCTGCTCACCGCCGTCGACGAACAGCTCGCCGCCGGTCATGAAGCTGCTCTGCTCGGAGGCCAGGAAGAGCAGTGCCCGTTCCGGGATCCGTTGCTCGGCACGCCCGGTCGCGGCGGCGCGGGTCAGCAGGGGCCGACGCCCTCGTCGAAGAGGCGGCGGGCCCAGTCGGCGTACCCCGCGATGGTTTTTCGGACCGTGCGCCCGTCGTGCAGGAACAGGTACGCACGGTCGCCGCTGCGGGCGAGCAGCCCGTCGAGCCGGAACGTCCCCTGTGGAGCGCGCAGGCGGGTAACCGACGGATAGCGGGCCCAGACCTGGTCGACGGGTGAGCCGGCGGCGATGCCCTCGGGTGTCCGCGTCGGGTCGCCGACCCAGAGCAGCACCAGTTTGTCCTCGGCGAAGACCGGGCTGACCGTGTCGTGGCCGGCGAGCATTGGCCCGCAGGTGTCCAGGCCGGTACGCAGGACGCCCCGGCGGGTCAGTTCGTCCTCGGTGTCACCGAACTCGATGTTGTTCAGACCGTTCAGGTCGATGATCTCCACGCTGCCGGCGGGCCGACCGTCCGGGGCCGGCCCGGTGGGCGGTACGCCGCTGCCCGCGATCGAGGCAGCCGTCATGAGCGTGGCAATGAACGCAAATTGTCGCAATTTCATGGAATCCCCCAGTCCCCAACGGGACGGGAGCGTTCAGGTTGCTGCCCAGCGCCGGATTACTGGTTTTCCCACTGTTCGACCAGCTCATCCCAGTAGTCGGCGCTGAGTCGACGGCGTCCGTGCGCCAACCAACCGGCGGTGTTCCGCTCCAGATGTAGCCCCAGTTCGGCGAACGGGTCGATCCAGGTGCCCCGCTCCGCACCGAGCCGGGTCAGCGCCGAGTTGATCGGCCACTGCTCGCGCGGCCCGTCGAAGACGTCGTCGAACCGCGGACCCCAGGACAGCCCGCCACCGAGCCACACCACCGCCGACTGGTGGCCGGCGCCACCGCCGAACTCCGCCTCCAGGTACGCCACCGGCCCGGACCGCGACCAGCCGGCCAGCACCTCGACCAGCGGCGGCGACAACACCAGCCCGAACGGCTGCTCGGCGCTGCGGTCGTCCACCGCATAGTCCGGCAGCGACCCGGTCAGCTCCACCACCAGTTGCGGGGTGACCGGCAGCAACGCGAAGTCCTGGCGCAGCCCGCCGAGGACCGCGTGATCCAGCTCGACGGTCTGCTCGCGGAGCAACTCCACGTCCGCGACCACCGCGCTGAGCTGGTAACCCATCGAACCCTCCGCCGTCCACAGCCTGTGGATAGAACATGTGTACGACCGGTTCCGGGTCCGCCGGTCCCTGGCACGCTACCGGCCGGCTTTCCCCGGTTGGGCCTCAGCTGGCGGGTGTCGGGGCGTCGGCCCGCAGCAGCCCCTCGGCGCGGAGGTGGTCCCACAGGCCGACCGGGACCGGGCGGGCGTGCAGGTCGACGTTGCGGGCGACCTCGTCCGGGGTACGTACGCCCACAGTCACGTTGACCACCGCGGGATGCCCGAACGGAAAGGCGACCGCCGCCGCCGGAAGGGTCGTGCCGTGCTGCTCGCAGACCTCGGCGATCCGCACCGCCCTCGCCACCACGTCCGGAGGGGCGTCGGCGTAGTTGTACTTGGCGTCCGGGCCGGGCCGCTCACGGGCCAGCAACCCGGAGTTGAAGACACCCACGGCGATGACGCTCTTGCCCTGCTCGACCGCCGCCGGCAGGACGTCGTCCAGCGCGTCCTGCTCCAGCAGCGTGTAGCGGCCCGCCAGCATGACGACGTTCGCCGCCGTCTCCCGCAGGAAGCGCGCGAGCATCGCCGACTGGTTCATCCCCGCGCCGATGGCCCCGATGACGCCCTGGTCACGTAGCTCTGCCAGGGCCGGCATCGCCTCGTCGGCGGCCTGCGGCCAGTGGTCATCCGGATCGTGGACGAACACGACGTCCAGCCGGTCCAGGCCGGTGCGCTCCAGGCTCGCCTCGATCGAACGCAGCACGCCATCTCGGCTGTAGTCGCGCTCCGGACGTACCTCGTCGGAGACGTCGAAGACGTCCACGCCCTGCCCGACCGGTCGCGGGTTGGGCACCAGCAGGCGGCCGACCTTCGACGAGACCACGAACTCGTCCCGGGGGCGACCCCGCAGGGCGCGGCCCAGTCGCCGCTCGGACATCCCCAGGCCGTAGAACGGCGCGGTGTCGAAGTATCGGATGCCGAGATCCCACGCCGCGTCGACGGCCGTCAGCGCATCGTCGTCGTCCACCGCCTGGTAGAGGTTGCCGATCGCCGCACCGCCGAAGCCCAGCTCCGTGACCTTGACCGGCGTTCCCGCAATTCGTCGCCGTCGCATCCGGCCACGCTAGGTCGTGGCAGCCGAATGATCAATGAATGATCGTGGCCGTTCAGGCCCGCCGGGCGAGCTGGGTGACGAACGCGCGCCAGGCCGCCGGCGCGAAGGCGAGCGCCGGACCGGCCGGGTCCTTGGAATCCCGTACGCCGACCACACCGGGCAGGTTGTCGGCGACCTCGACACACGCGCCACCGTTGCCGCTGCTGCGGCTGCTCTTACGCCACCGTGCGCCGTTCAGCTCCATGACTCCGCCACTTCCGTGATGAGATCGACCGACTGCCAGTGGGACAGCGCCTCCCCGCGCACGTTCTCCCATGCCGCCATTATGGTCGCGATGTCGTCCGGGTCGCTAACGACTTGTCCCTGGAGTTGGTTGTCCAGGTAGCCGGCGACCCGGTGGTCGTGACTGTTGGCGATCACGAACGGCCCGTTGAGACCGGCGTACGCGCCGACCGCGCTGGGCACGACGTGCACCCGGATGTGCGGCTCGGCGCACGCGGCGACGACCGCCAGCAGTTGCTCGCGCATGGTCGACCGGCCGCCGACCGGCCGGCGCAGGATCGCCTCGTCGATGACCGCCGTGAACTGCGGAGGGTCGTCACGCTTGAGCACGCCCTGCCGGCCGAGTCGGACGGTGATATGCCGCTCGATCTCACCCCGGGGGATCAGGCCCGCACCGCCGAGCACCGCGCGGGCGTACGCCTCGGTCTGGAGCAGCCCCGGCAGAACCGTCGATTCGAACCAGCGCAGCGACACCGCCTCGCGCTCGATCTCCTGCCACGGACGAAACCAAATGGGGTCACGACGTCTCGAAGTGTCCGGCCAAATGTCAGACACGTCCTTGTGCAGGGCTTCCGCCGCCGCCAGGCGGTGCCGAGGATGCGGGATGCGCCCCTCGGTCAACCAGCGGCCCACGGTCTTCGGGTCGACGCCGACAGTCTCGGCGAGGGATTCGGTGGTGTGCCCGGTGTCGCTGAGTGCCACCCGTAGCGCGTCGTTCACGGCCCCTCCATCGGATGTCTCGAATATCTGGAGACCATATCGCTACGCGGTGTACCTGTCCGACTACGCGCCGGAGGGTGGTTCCACAGAAGACGGCGTGACCGGTGGAGGCGCGCGAGCCCGGCGGTCGGCGTCAGTCAGAGGGTCGCCCCGACGGGGAGGCGGGGCGACCCTCTTCCACCGCGAAGGAGGCCCGCACATGCCCCGCCGTCGACACCGGGACCACCTACCGAGCCGCCCCACCTGGCGCTGCGCGGCGTGCGGCATCGCCTGGCCCTGCTCGGCCGCGAAGCTGCGGCTGCTCGGGGAGTACCGGCACGATCGGCTGGCGTTGACCGTCTACCTGGCGACCGTCCAGGTTGAGGCCAGCGAACAGCTCATCGACGTCGACCCGGCCCGGCTGACCGAGCGCTTCCTCTCCTGGGCCCGCGCCCGCGCCTGACTACCCTGGGCCTCGCTCCTGGGGCTCGCGGTTGACCTCGCGTGCTGTCATCGGGCACCCGCCGGGCGCCGGTGAGCCGGTCCCGGGCCGCGCCGAGGCCGTACCACACCGCGTCGTAGGCCCGCGGCCCGCTCGGTGATCTCGACGACCCGACCCTACTTCGAGACCACCGACGCGACCGCGAGCAGAACCGGCGACGGACAGGCTGCTGGACGGTCAAGCTCGACCTTGCGGATGCTCTTCGGCCGGGCGTGCCCGGCGTGAACCGCCTGGTGGTCGAATCCGTTCCTGTTGATGAGTCGTCGGCCGAACGACACGTCGGGACAAGGGGAGTCATGTCCACTCAGCAAGAGCAGGCCATCAACCTGCGCAATGTCATGGATTGGCTCGGTCACCGGTCATTGAAATTTGACCCTGGTCCCCAACGCAGGTGAGGCCGCAGCGTATCTCCAGGATGTCGAGGATATGGGTCTTCCGGATACTTTGTCAGGCGGTGCGGAAGAGTTCTTCCGCGACGTGCTCGGACACACCGTCGCCGCCGTCAACAACGGCGAGGTGTGAGAGAAATGCCCTCTGATGGGTCGGAAATTGAGCTTAGTTTCAGAGAGCGTGCTCTGCAGAAAAATATCGAATCCTTCGAGAGATTCATCAAGGCCAAACGCGGGCTTCCGAAGCGACGCGTTAGCGTAGAAGAGTCCGCTATTTACGTATGGTTCAATTCAATCCGCAGCGGTGGGGCTGTGGATCATGGAGGGTTGTTGTCTGCCTTTGCAAAAAGATGGAATTTCACAACAGCCGTTGATGATGGCAAGCTGATTTTGGGCAATTCGTCGGAGTTGATGCTCAATTATTTCGCTGGCAGGGCGGCGTGGCCGAGTATGGCGACATTCCCCGAAACGCCAGCCCCCACTGGACCGATTCCCAACTTCAGCCCAGCGGAGTACGCCCGCGAGGCCGCAGCCGGACGGCCATACCTCCGTGATCTTATCGACAAACGGGTCGCAGCCGCAGCGGTGAGCGCTCAGTGGGACAGAGTCACGGCCCACATCATCCCGCATAGCCCCACCTCCACGAGCACAGCCCGGAACACCGCAGCCGCAACCCCGACCCCCCCGCCAACCGGGGCGTTCCGAAGGTAGAGGTATGCCCGTTTCGAGGGCTGTTCGCCAACGGTTTCCGACGAACTTGGTTAGTAGTTTTCAGTGGCGGGGAAGCGGTCGCTGAAGGTAATGGCGAAGGCGTTCAACGCTGGTTTCCCGCGCATCCACGATCGGCTGGCGTTGACCGTCTACCTGGCGACCGTCCAGGTTGAGGCCAGCGAACAGCTCATCGACGTCGACCCGGCCCGGCTGACCGAGCGCTTCCTCTCCTGGGCCCGCGCCCGCGCCTGACCACGCCCTGGCCCCCGCGTTCGCGGCTTGCTGCGCGTCAGGGTCGCCAGATCACGACCTCGATGTCGCGTCGCCGCTCGGCGAAGCGGCCGTCGGGGGCTGCCGTCGTCAACAGACTGCGCAGGTCCGCCTCGAAGGCGGGGAGCCGGTCGGCGAACAGGTGTGGCGCCGAACTGGACAGCGAGAACACCGCCGAGGTGATCTCGTCCACCGAGCGTTCCACGACCATGCCCTGCTCGACCGTGACCCGGGTGGGGCCGGTGAAGCCCGCCTCGCGCATGACCTCCCCCTCGCCTCCCGGCGTGCCGGAGTGCAGCAACCCCTGCCCGGCCCGCCGGACCGGTCCCAGGTAGCTCGCGACCAGTTCGTTGATCTGCGGCCACGGCGGTCGGGGATACGGCAGCGGGTCATCCGCGGTCACGCCCTGGTGGGTGGTGGCGCTGACGTGGACCCAGGCCCCGTCGGGCGCGAGCATGTCGCGGACCCGCCGGGCCACCAGCGGCCGATCCATCCAGTGGAACGACTGGGCGAACGTGGCCACCCGGAACGTACCCAGGTCGGCCGGCAGTTCCTCGGCCCGCAGGTGCCGCCACTCGACGTTGGTGACCCCGGCCTCGCCGGCCCGGCGTCGCGCCTCACCGAGCATGCCCTGGTCGGGGTCGACGCCCACGGCCGACTCGAACAGGGGCGCGAGCAGCAGCGTCAACGAGCCAGGGCCGCAGCCGACGTCGAGGAGCCGGCCGGGGCCGTCCAGATCGAGCGCGATACCGATGGCCTCGGCGAGATCGGGTGGATAGGGCAGTCGACCCCTGCTGTAGTGGCCGGCGCTGCCCGCGTACAACGTCTCGTCCCACTCCCACGCCGCATCAGCCATGACGTCGATGAGAACACAAGATCAACCCCTGGCCGACCGGTATTCCGTCAGACGACTCAGGGCCGGTCCCTGTCGGGGCCGGCCCTGTCGTTCGTGCTGCTCAAGCGAGCGGAGGATACGAGATTCGAACTCGTGAGGGTGTAAACCCAACACGCTTTCCAAGCGTGCGCCCTAGGCCTCTAGGCGAATCCTCCGCGAGCCAGGATACAGGCCCCTGTCGGCCGGGCCACCCCACCACCCCCTGAAGATCGACGGGCGGTCGGGTAGGCTGGGCGTCACCTCCCGTGCGGCGGTATCTCGTGAACCTCCCCAGGGCCGGAAGGCAGCAAGGATAAGCGAGCTCTGCCGGGTGCACGGGAGGCCTTTTTGTCTGTGGACCGGTTGATCCACTCGTCATCCATGATGTCGGGGTGTCCCGGGCCTGCGGACACCCCGATTTCCAGGAAGCCGAGTTGATCAACGCGCGGCGGCCAGTCTGCCCGGGGTGGTGGGTGGTCACCCGCGCCCGACCGGCGCAGAATGGCTCGGTCGAGAGGAGGCGGGACGAGTGACGCTGGCGCTCTACCGCAAGTACCGGCCGCGTACCTTCGCCGAGGTCATCGGGCAGGAGCACGTCACCGAGCCGTTGTCGCAGGCGCTGCGCAGCGGTCGGCTCAACCACGCCTACCTCTTCTCCGGCCCCCGTGGCTGCGGCAAGACCACCAGCGCCCGGATCATGGCCCGCTCGCTCAACTGTGAGCAGGGCCCCACCCCGGAGCCGTGCGGCAAGTGTGAGTCGTGCCGCTCGCTGGCCACCGACGGCACCGGCTCCATCGACGTGATCGAGATCGACGCGGCCAGCCACGGCGGTGTCGACGACGCCCGCGAGCTGCGCGAGCGTGCGTTCTTCGCGCCGGCCAACAGCCGCTTCAAGATCTACATCATCGACGAGGCGCACATGGTCTCGACCCAGGGCTTCAACGCCCTGCTCAAACTGGTCGAGGAGCCCCCGGAGTACGTCAAGTTCATCTTCGCCACCACCGAGCCGGAGAAGGTCCTCGGCACGATCCGGTCGCGGACCCACCACTACCCGTTCCGGCTGTTCCCGCCGAAGGTGGTCCGCCCGTACCTGGAGCAGCTCACCCAGGCCGAGGGCGTCGCCGTCGAGCCGGCGGTCTTTCCACTGGTGGTCCGTGCCGGTGGCGGCAGCATGCGGGACAGCCTCTCCGTGCTCGACCAGCTCATCGCCGGCGCCGGTCCGGAGGGGGTCAGCTACGCGCGGGCCGTCGCGCTGCTCGGGGTCACCGACTCGGCGCTGATCGACGAGATGTGCGACGCGCTGGCCGCCGGGGACGGCGCCGCCGCGTACGCCACCGTCGACCGGGTCGCCGAGGCCGGGCACGACATGCGCCGGTTCGCCTCCGATCTGCTGGAGCGGCTGCGCGACCTGATCGTGATCCAGCAGGTGCCGGACGCCGCCGCGAAGGGCCTCATCGACGGCCCCGCCGACCAGATCGAGCGGATGGCCGCGCAGGCCGCGCAACTCGGCCCCGGCACGCTCTCCCGCTGCGCCGACATCGTGCACGACGGCCTGGTGGAGATGCGCGGCACCACCGCCCCCCGGCTGCTGCTGGAGTTGATCTGCGCCCGGATGCTGCTCCCCGGCGCGCACGACTCCGCCGGCGGCCTGCTCCAGCGCCTGGAGCGGATGGAACGCCGACTCACCCTGGGCGGCGGCGAAACCCCCACCAACCCAGGTGTACGCCCACAGCCCGCCGCCCCCGTCCTGGCTGCCGCAGCCAACCCGACCCCGGTCAACGCCCCGACCTCTGCCCCGCCGTGGGAGGTCGACCCGGCATCGTCCCCGACCCGCAGCGCCGCAGCCCAGAGTGCTCCGATCTCGGGTGCTCAGCCGTCGGGCGCTTCCGCCTCGACCGCCGACTCGCCGATCCCGGCGTCGCCCGGCGCTGTGTCGGCTGGTGGCTCGCCCGCCCCGCGCCGCGTGGTGCCACCGTCAGCGGTGCTCCCCGACCCGGCGACACCCGTACCGCCCCGACCGGGTGCGCTGGCTGCCGCGCTGGACGCCGTCGCGGTCCGCCGGGTCTGGCCCGACGTGGTCGGCAAGGTCAACCGGACCAACAAGCGCATCGCCGCCCTGATGCGTGACGCGGTCGTCCGTGAACTCGACGGCGACATGCTGGTGCTGACGGTCAAGTCGACCGTGCTGGCCAAGATGATGGCCGACCACGCGGCGGTGCTCACCGACGCGCTGTACGAGGAGTTGGGCGGGCGCTGGCAGATCCGTTGCGAGGTGGCCGGCGAACGAGGTGGCACGCCGCTGTCCGCCCCACCCGCGACGGCTGCCGCGCCGCCTGCTCCGGCGGCTGCCCGACCCGCCCCGGCGAACGCATCGCCCAGCGCAACGACCCCGGCCACCGCTCCGACGACCCCGGCCACGGCTGCTGGCTCGACGACCCCGGCCACGGCTGCTGGCGCGTCGAACACGCAGCCCGCTGGCTCGGTGGCCGACGACGAGGACGACTGGCCTGAGGCTGCCCGCCCCGGCGGCTACGCTCCCGCGGTCCAGGCGACGGACGGGGAGGACTGGCCGGAAGCTGCCCGACCTGGTGGCGCCGCCGTGGCTGACCGCGTCCCCGCCTCGGCATCCGGCGTGAACGGCGCCGACGCGGCCCGTGGCGCGTCGGACGGCGGTGGCCACGGCACGGCGAACGGTGTCGGCCTGGGAGCGAACGGTGACCGCTCGGGTGGCTCCGGCTCGGCGACCGGTAAGCCGGACGTGCGGGCGGGCAACCCGACACCGGCGGCCCGGCAGCCGGCGGCAGCCGGTGGCGCACCGGTGAGCAGCGCCATCGCCGCCGCCCGCGCGGCGGCGGCGGGGCGCGGTGCGCGTACCGCAGCGGCAGCCCGGCCTGTCGCGGACGCCGAATGGGCGGGCGAGCCGCCCTACGACCCGGACTTCGACGGCCCGCTGCGCGGCGGTCGGCCGGGTGGCGCCGCCCCGGCGGCGGCCCCGGCCCTGGAGGGGTTCGACCCGGGCGACGAGCCGTTGGACGACGTCATCGACGAGAAGACCGCGCGGGAGTCCAGCGAGGAACAGGCGGTACGGCTGCTCCGGGAAACCTTCGGTGCCGAAAAGATCAACGAGGTCGATGCCCGCTGACACCCCGAGCCCGTGATCCGGGGGGTCCTCAGTCGAAGACGACGACCCTGCGGCCCACCACGTCACCGCGGCCCAACGCTTGGAGATTCTCGTTGATCTCGTCGAGCCGCACCGCGGTGACGGTGTGCTCGATCCGCCCTGCGGCGGCCAGCGCGAGAACCTCGGTCAGATCGTTGTAGTTGCCCCAGAACGATCCGAGGAATTGCAGCTCGCCGCCGACGATGAAGTTCAGGGGGACCTCGACCTGGGTGCCCATCAGGCCGACTGCGACGACCGCCCCCTCGGACCCCAGGATCGCGAAGTCGAGCGCGATCGACTCCTTGGCGCCCGTGCAGTCCAGGACCGCGTCGACCGCCCGGCGGCCGGTGAGTCTCTCGAGCTCGTCCTGCACCTGGCCGGCACTCTTGCCCCGAGTGTTGACGGTGTGATCGGCGCCGTTGCGCCTGGCGACCTCGAGCTTGTCGTCGGTACGGGAGAATCCGACCACGGTCGCGCCGGCGCCGAGCAGCTTCGCGTATTGCACGGCGTAGCTGCCCAGGCCGCCGATGCCGGCCACCACCACCGTACGTCCCGGGCCGAGCTTGCCGGCCGCGCTCAGCTTCTTCACCCCGCGGTACGGGGTCAGCCCGGCATCGGTCAGCGGCGCAAAGTTCTCGGGCTGCTGGCTGTCGCCGGCCGGCACCCGGATGAGCTGGCGATGCGGCACCGCGACGTACTCCGCGAATCCGCCGGGCGGCCCGAAACCTGGCCATCCGCCGGTGCCGGTGCACATCTGCTCGTTGCCCTCATGACACTGCCGGCAGGTCCCGTCGCCCCAGCCGGGGTTCACCACGACCAGATCGCCCTCGGAGAGGCCCGCCGAGGCGGGCACCTCGGCACCCCGACCGGCCACGTGACCCGCGATCTCGTGCCCCGGCGTGATGGGGAACTCGATCGGCGCGGCGGCCTGGAAATATCCCTCGACGAGCTGGAAGTCGCTGCGACACATGCCGGTCGCCGCCACTTTGATCAGGACCTCGTCCCGCCCGAGCTCGGGAACCGGAATCTCCTCCAGCCGCCATGGTTCGTTGTAGCCGTACATCCGAGCCGCCCGCATCTTCATGACAACCTCCTGATCTCAGCGATGCTGTCGCTGTCGTAACGCCGGATAGCGGACAGGCGGACCCTAAAAATGCCCGCTTACGCACGGTACGTCAGCACTCGTCCGTGCGATCGGCGATCTGCCTATCCGGTCGTTACGACCGACGCTGAGTGGCCCGACGCGTGCCCGGCGTGGGCGGACGCGCCGGGCGGGGCAGGGTCGGTCACAGCGGTTAGGCTGGGCGGCGGCCGAGCAGACGAGTGCGAGAAGGAGCCATCCGTGCGCCCAGGTGGACAGCCGAACATGCAGCAGATGCTGAAGCAGGCGCAGAAGATGCAGCAGCAGATCGCCGCCGCCCAGGCCGAGCTGGCCGAGGCCGAGCTGACCGGCACCGCCGGTGGTGGGCTGGTCACCGCGACGGTCTCCGGCGCCGGCGAGCTCAAGGCCATCAAGATCGACCCGAAGGCCGTCGACCCGGACGACGTGGAGACGCTGGAGGACCTGGTCGTCGCGGCCGTGCACAACGCCGCCGAGGCGGCCCGGGAGCTGACCGAGCGCAAGATGGGCCCGGTCGCCGGCGGCATGGGCGGCCTCGGCCTGCCCGGTTTCTGAGCCGGCAGATGTACGAAGGTGCCATCCAGGACCTGATCGACGAGCTGGGTCGGCTGCCGGGCGTGGGCCCGAAGAGCGCCCAGCGGATCGCGTTCCACGTCCTGTCGGCGGATCCGGCCGACGTCACCCGGCTGGCCGGCGCGCTGCGCAAGGTCAAGGAGCTGGTGCGGTTCTGCACGACCTGCTACAACGTGGCCGAGTCCGAGCAGTGCCGGATCTGCCGCGACCCGCGCCGCACCGACGAGGTGCTGTGCGTGGTGGAGGAACCAAAGGACGTGGTGGCCATCGAGCGGACCGGTGAGTTCCGCGGTCGCTACCACGTGCTCGGCGGCGCGATCAATCCGCTGGAGGGGATCGGGCCGGACAACCTGCGCATCCGGGAGTTGATGACCCGGCTGAGCGGCGGGGCGGTACGGGAGCTGATCCTGGCCACCGACCCGAACACCGAGGGTGAGGCGACCGCCACATACCTGGCGCTGTTGGTGAAGCCGATGGGCATCTCGGTGACCCGGCTGGCCAGCGGGCTGCCGGTCGGCGGCGACCTGGAGTACGCCGACGAAATCACCCTCGGCAGGGCCTTCGAGGGCCGTCGGGCGGTTTGAGTCGCACCCCCGGGGGTGGTGCCGTCACCGACGGTGCCACCCCTTCGTGGTGCCCGGCGCCGAGTGGATCGATGTGTCGCTCCATGTGTTCGCCGGACCGTCGACTGTCAGACCCCCGGGCAAGGTGTCGGCTTGGTAGCGATTGCCTGACGCCCGTTTCGCTTCTCGTGTGACATGCCATAGCCTCCCGCTCACGGACCGAGCCGCAGCTCGGCGTGGTCATGCGCATGACAGAGGTGAGAGATGCAGGCGAGAAGGCTCAAATCGGCTGTGGCCATCGCGGCCGTTGCCGCTCTGGCGGTCGGCGCGGCCGGCTGCGCGGAAAGTGAGCGCGACGGCGGCAGTGGCGAGGCCAAGACTGGCGGCACCTTCATCTTCGCGGGTGCCGGTGACCCGAAGAACTTCGATCCGATCTTCAACGATGACGGTGAGTCGTTCCGGCCGGTCCGGCAGATGTTCGACACCCTGGTGAGCCACAAGCCGGGCACCGCCGAGCTGGAGGGCGGCCTGGCCGAGAGCTGGGAGCACGACCCCGAGGGCAAGGTCTGGACGTTCAAGCTCCGTCAGGGCGTGAAGTTCCACGACGGCACCCCCTTCAACGCCGCCGCGGTCTGCTACAACTTCGACCGCTGGTACAACATGAAGGGCGCCGCCGCCCAGTCCCAGATGATCTACTACATGGACACCTTCGGCGGGTTCGCGAAGAACGAGGCCGAGGGTGCCGGCGAGTCGATCTACGACAAGTGCGAGGCCAAGGACGACGGAACCGCCGTCCTCTCGCTCAAGAAGTACAAGGGTGCCTTCCCGGGCGCCTTCGCGCTGACCTCGCTCTCGATCGCGAGCCCCGAGGCGCTCAAGAAGTACGACGCCGACACCGTCACGCAGAACGGTGACTCGTTCTCGTACAGCGCGTTCGCCAACGAGCACCCGGTCGGCACCGGCCCGTTCACCTTCGGTGGCTGGGACAAGGCCAAGAACGAGATCACCCTCAACCGGAACCCGGACTACTTTGGTGACAAGGCCAAGGTGGACAAGGTGATCATCAAGGTCATCAAGGACGAGAGCACCCGCAAGCAGGAGCTCCGTGCCGGCACCGTGCAGGGCATCGACTTCCCGGCGCCGGCCGACCGCAAGGCGCTCGAGGGTGAGGGCTTCCAGGTCATCAACCGCCCGGCCTTCAACATCCTCTACCTGGGCCTCAACCAGAAGAACCCGAAGCTGAAGGACCTGCGGGTGCGGCAGGCGATCGCCTACGCGCTCAACCGTCAGCAGCTGGTGCAGACCAAGGGCCCGGGTGGCGCGAAGGTCGCCGACGAGTTCATGCCGGACACCGTGCTTGGCTACGCCCCGGACGTGCAGAAGTACGAGTACAACCCGGACAAGGCCAAGCAGCTCCTCAAGGAGGCCGGCGCCGAGGGTCTGACGCTCAACTTCTACTACCCGCCGGACGTCTCCCGGCCGTACATGCCGAACCCGCAGGAGATCTTCACCGTCCTCGCCAACGACCTCCAGGCCGTGGGCATCAAGGTCAACGGTGTGCCTCGTCCGTGGAACGGTGGCTTCAAGGACGACGTGCAGCAGTTCGGCAAGCAGGACCTGCACATCCTCGGCTGGACCGGTGACTACAACGACCCGGGCAACTTCGTCGGCACGTTCTTCGGCCGGGGCAAGGTCGAGTTCGGCGACCAGTCGATGAACGAGATGTTCGACGCCATCGCCAAGGCCGACGGCACCGTCGACGACGCCGCCAAGAAGGCCGCCTGGGAGCAGGTCAACCGGGACATCGCCGCCAAGTGGCTGCCGGCCGTGCCGGTCTGGCACGCGCCGCCGGCGATCGTCGTCACCAAGGACGTCGAGGGCCTGAAGGCCAGCCCGCTGACTGACGAGCGGTTCAACACCGTCAGCGTCAAGAAGTGACGTCAATCGGCTGACGCCGTAGGCGGAATCGGCCCGGGTTGGGGGTTTCTCCCCTGCCCGGGCCGATTCCGCGACCATCGAGAGTCTGGTGTGAGAGATGTTGCGAGTCATAGTCCGCCGCCTGCTGCAGTTGGTGGTGACCCTCATAGCCCTGTCGGCGCTGATCTTTATCTGGCTGCGGAATCTGCCCGGCGGTCCCGTCGAGGCGCTCCTCGGCGAGCGGGCCACGCCGGAGCGCCGCGCCCTGCTGACCAAGGCGCTCGGCTACGACCAGCCGATCCTGGTGCAGTACGGCAAGTTCATGCAGCGAGTCCTCACCGGCGACTTCGGCAACTCGATCCGGACCGGTGACCCGGTCACCGAGGTCATCAGCCGTGCCTTTCCGGCCACCATCGAGCTGGCCATCGCCGCGATGATCATCGCCGTCGGGCTCGGGGTGCCGTTGGGGTATCTCGCCGCGCGCTGGCGAGGGCGTTGGCCGGACAACCTCACCATCGCAGGCACCCTGCTCGGCATCTCGATTCCGATCTTCTTCCTGGGCTACCTGCTCAAGGACGTCTTCACGCAGAACATCCACTGGTTCCCGCCGTCCGGACGGCTCACCACCGGACTGGACAACACGAACGTCACCGGGTTCTTCGTCCTCGATGGCCTGCTGACCCGGGAGTTCGACGCCAGCGCCGACGCGTTGTGGCACCTGATCCTGCCGGCGATCACGCTGGCCACGATCCCGCTGGCCGTGATCGTGCGGATCACCCGGGCCAGCGTGCTCGACGTGCTCAACGAGGACTACGTGCGGACCGCCGAGGCCAAGGGCCTGCGGCATCGCACCATCCGGGGCCGGCACATCCTGCGCAACGCGCTGCTGCCGGTCGTCACCACCATCGGTCTGCAGACCGGCGCGCTCCTCTCCGGCGCGGTGCTCACCGAGAAGGTCTACAACTGGGGCGGCCTCGGCACGCTGATCACGGACTCGATCAGCGGCGGCCGGGACTACCCGGTGCTCCAGGCGATCATCCTGCTCGCCGCGCTGGTCTTCGTGGTGGTCAACCTGCTGGTCGACCTCTCCTACGCCTTCATCGACCCGAGGGTGCGTGTGCGATGAGTGATCCGATCATCCAGGCCGGAGCGCCGGCACCCCGTAGTGGGGACGACAAACCACGCCCCGGCATGAGCGAGCGCAGCATCGGCGTGCTCGGCGACCGCAAGAAGGCACGGCTGGACGAACTGGCCCGGGCGAGTGCGTCCGACCGGGGCGGGGTCAGCCTAGTCCGGGACGCCGTGCGTCGGTTGCGGCGCAACCCGGTCGCCATCGTCGGGGCCAGCATCGTCGGCCTGTTCATCCTGGTGGCGATCTTCGCCCCGCTGATCGCGCCACACGACCCGGTACAGCGCTTCGACGAGCTGACGAAGAACCTCACCGTGGACTCGATCCCGGGTGCCAGCGGCGACTTCCCGTTCGGTTCCGACCCGCTCGGTCGGGACTTCCTGTCTCGCATGATCTACGGCGCCCGGCAGACGCTCTTCGTCGGCGTGCTCGCCACCCTCATCGGCCTGGTGCTCGGTGTGCTGATCGGCGCGATAGCCGGTGCCTTCGGCGGCTGGATCGACGTGGTTCTGATGCGACTCACCGACGTGATGCTGGCCCTGCCGAGCCTGCTGCTCGCGATCACGCTCGTCGCGATGGCGAGCCGGTCGAGTCAGTGGACGGTGATCTTCGCGGTGGCGATCGTGAGCGTGCCGATCTTCGCCCGACTGCTGCGCGGCTCCATGCTGGCCCAGCGGGAGAGCGACCACGTGCTCGCCGCCCGCGCGCTCGGCGTCAAGGAGCGCAACATCGTGCTGCGGCACATGCTGCCCAATTCGCTGACCGCGGTGATCGTGCAGGCCACCCTGACCTTCGCGGTGTCCATCCTGGACGCCGCGGCGCTCTCCTTCCTGGGCCTCGGCGACCCGGACATCAACCGGGCCGAGTGGGGTCTGATGCTGGGCGTGGACGGTCAGCGGTACTTCGAGGTCCGACCGGAACTGGCGTACTACCCGGCGCTCGCGATCATCGTGGTCGCGCTCGGCTTCACCCTGCTCGGTGAGGCGATGCGTGAGGCCATCGACCCGAAGAACCGGCGGTGATCGCGGTGCGCGCAACCAGCACGGCCGGCCTCTGCCGGCGAGAGGAAGTGACCCGATGAGCCTGCTCGACGTCCGTGACCTGAGCGTGGTGTTCCAGCGGCGAGGCGAGCGGCCCTTCACCGCCGTCGACAAGGTCAGCTTCACCGTGGAGCCGGGGCAGACCGTCGGCCTGGTCGGCGAGTCCGGCTGCGGCAAGAGCGTGACCAGCCTGGCCATCATGGGCCTGCTGCCCAAGCGGGGCAACAAGGTCACCGGGGAGGTGCTCTTCGAGGGCACCGACCTGCTGAAGCTGCGACCGGACGACATGCGTGACCGGCGGGGCCGGGAGATCAGCATGATCTTCCAGGACCCGCTGTCGTCGTTGAACCCGGTCGTCCCGATCGGTGTGCAGGTGGCCGAGGTGCTGGAACGCCACCAGGGCCGGGACCGCAAGCAGGCGTTGCGGGAGTCGCGGGACCTGCTCGACGCGGTCGGCATCCCCGACCCGCAGCGGCGACTCAGCGAATACCCGCACCAGATCTCCGGCGGCATGCGCCAGCGCGCGCTGATCGCCATCGCGCTGGCCTGCAAGCCGCGGCTGCTGATCGCCGACGAGCCGACGACCGCGCTCGACGTGACCATCCAGGCGCAGATCCTCACCCTGCTCAAGCAGTTGGTCGACGAGACCGGCACCGCGCTCGTCATGATCACGCACGATCTGGGCGTGGTGGCCGGGCTCTGCGACACCGTCAACGTGCTCTATGGCGGCAAGGTGGTCGAGCGGGCGCGACGGCACGAGCTGTTCGCGCACGCCCGGCACCCGTACACCCACGGGCTGCTCAACTCGGTGCCCCGGCTGGACTCGCCGCGCGGCGAGCGGCTGCACGCGATCCGCGGGTCGGTCTCCGACAACATCCCGTGGGCCGAGGGGTGCGCGTTCGCGCCGCGCTGCGACAACGTCGTGGACGCGTGCCTGGAAGGGCCCCCGCCGCTCGAACCCACTGCCACCGGTGGCGACCTTCGCTGCAACAACCCCGTCTCCGAGGAGGTGGCGGCCCGATGACCGACCAGACCGGTCCCCTGATCGAGCTGCGTGACGTCAAGGTCCACTTTCCGATCAAGAGTGGCCTGCTCTTCGACCGGACCGTCGGCTATGTCTACGCCGTGGACGGCGTGTCGCTGAGCATCCGCAAGGGTGAGACGTACGGCCTGGTGGGCGAGTCGGGCTGCGGCAAGTCGACGCTGGGTCGTGGCCTGCTGCGGCTCGTCGAACCCACCGACGGCGAGATCATCTTCGACGGCACCGACGTCCGCGCTCTCAAGGGCGAGGCGATGCGGCACGCCCGCCGCCGCATGCAGATGATCTTCCAGGACCCGCTGTCCAGCCTCGACCCCCGGCAGTCGGTGGAGTCGCTGCTGGTGGAGGGGCTCAAGGCGCACGGGTTGGCCGGCGACAAGGCCGAGACGAACCGTCGGCTGCGCGAGACGCTGGAGGCGGTCGGCCTTCCCGCGTCGGCTCTCAGCAAGTACCCGCACGAGTTCTCCGGCGGCCAGCGCCAGCGCATCGGCATCGCCCGGGCGCTGGTCCTCAACCCGGACCTGATCGTCGCCGACGAGCCGGTCTCCGCGCTGGACGTGTCGATCCAGGCCCAGGTGCTCAACCTGCTGGAGGACCTGCAGAACGAGCGCGGCCTGACCTACCTGATCATCGCGCACGACCTGGCGGTGGTGCGGCACATCGCCGACACGGTGGGCGTGATGTATCTGGGTGGGCTGGTGGAGGAGGCGTCCAGCGACGACCTCTACCGCGAGCCGATGCACCCGTACACGCGCGCGCTCATGTCCGCGGTGCCGGTGCCGGACCCGGTGGTGGAGGACCGCCGGGAGCGGATCCTGCTCGCCGGTGACCTGCCGTCGCCGACCAACCCGCCGTCGGGCTGCCGGTTCCACACCCGGTGCCCGTGGGCGCAGCCGACCCGGTGCGCCGACGAGCGGCCGGAACTGCGCGACGTGGTCGGCGGGCACCGGGTGGCCTGCCACTTCGCCGAGGACATCGCCGCCGGCCGGATCCGGCCGCACGAGGTCGAGGTGGAGCTGGTCCGCCCGGTGGAGGGCACCGGCCCACTCGACCCGCCGGGCGAGCTGATCCCGACCCCGTGACACCTGAGGGGCCGTCCGTCACCGGGCGGCCCCTCAGGTCGTACGGCGGGCGGCTCAGCCCTCGGGGCGGTGCAGCAGTGCCACGGCCACGCCGTGCACCGCGTCCAGCCCTGCCGGGTCGGCCAGCGCGACCGTCCCGCCGGTCACCGCGTACCACTCATCCGCGTCCTTGTACTGCACCCGCAGGGTGACCTTGCCGTCCGCGTACTCGGTGCGCAGCGTCAACTCGCCGGTGACGACGCCGACCTCGTCGGTCATCACCCCACCCGGACCGGGCACGATGTCGGCGCTGCGGCTCTGCGGGGCACTGGCGCCGGTCGAGTCGGCGACCATGCCGGCCCCCGGCACCGCGGCCGGCGTGTCGCCGGTGCCGTCGGCGGTCATCCCGGCTGTGGACGGCGCGTTGTCCGCGTCTGTCGCCGCTTCCTCGCTCATCAACAGCCCTCCAGCATGTCGGTCAGGGCGGCCTTCTCGGCAGTGGTCACCGTCAGCCGCCAGTGGTGCTTGACCGTCACCCAGC
Organism: Micromonospora sp. WMMD710; assembly: GCF_029626045.1. NCBI lineage: Bacteria > Bacillati > Actinomycetota > Actinomycetes > Micromonosporales > Micromonosporaceae > Micromonospora > Micromonospora sp. WMMD710. The sequence continues at coordinate 5,789,316 of NZ_JARUBD010000001.1, forward strand.
TCTTGGCGTATTGACACCAGTACGACCGGTTTGCCGGCTTCCACTGGGACGGGTCCTGGTCACCCTTTGCCCGGTTGGAGGACGCGGAAACCGCGATGAGCTGCGGACGTGTCGTGTCGTTGGCGAAGTCGCCGCGCTTCGCGTCGTCCCACTCGTCGGCGCCCGAACGCCACGCGTTGGCCAACGGCACCATGTGGTCGATGTCCACGTCGGAGGGATCGGTCGCGCTGCGGCCGTCGTACACGCTCTCCCAGCGACCCCCGACCACGTTGCAGCCGGAGAGCTTCACGTCCTTGCCGTCGCGTTGCAGGATGCTGTCCCGCACGTCGCAGTTCTTGCCGGTGTCCCGCCAGTGCGGGAAGCGTTCCCGGCTGTAGCCCTTCATCGAGCCGGCGCTGGCGACGGTCAGCTGGCCCAACTGCTCGACGGCGTTGCCGCCGCCACCCGGTGGCGGCGTCGACTCGGGCTCCTCGGGCGGGACGCAACCGGCCACGCCGAGCGCCAGCGCCGCGACGAGCGCGGCCACCGACGCACGCTGTCCTGATCTGGTACGCACAGACGACACCTCTCCAGCTTGCGGGCTCCCGGCGATTGCGCACAGTACCCGGGCATGGTTTCGGCGTTTCGTGGCGTCTCCCACATCCTGCAAGGCAGATTGGTGGGATGACCGCACCCGTACCGGCACCCGCGCTGCGGATGGGCACCGCCGCAGGCCGAGGAACGCTGCTCGCCGCGGTGCTCGCCTCCGGCATGGTCTTCCTGGACAGCACGGTCGTCAACGTGGCACTGCCGAAACTCGGCCAGGACCTCGGGGCGAACGTGGCCGATCTCCAGTGGACCGTCAACGGGTACCTGCTGATGCTGGCCGCGTTCGTCCTGCTCGGCGGATCCCTCGGGGACCGCTTCGGCCGGCGGCGGATCTTCCTGATCGGGGTGCTCTGGTTCACCGTCGCCTCGGTGCTGTGCGGCCTGTCCCAGGACACCGGCATGCTGATCGCGGCCCGGATCCTCCAGGGCGCGGGCGGCGCGCTGCTCACCCCCGGCTCGCTGTCGGTGCTCCAGGCCAGCTTCCACCCGGACGACCGGGGCCGGGCGATCGGCGCGTGGGCGGGGCTGTCCGGGGTGTCCACGGCGTTGGGGCCGTTCATCGGCGGCTGGCTGATCGACGCGCTGTCCTGGCGGTGGATCTTCTTCCTCAACCTGCCGATCGCCGTACTGGTCCTGCTGGCCGCGCTGCGCTGGGTGCCGGAGAGCCGCGACGAGAACGTCTCCCGTACGCACGGGCCGGGCCGCACCCGGCGTCGGTTCGACGTGGCCGGGGCACTGCTCGGGGCGCTCGCGCTCGCCGGCGTCACGTACGCGCTGATCGACGCGCCCGTCCGCGGGTTCGCGTCGGCGCCGGTGTTGGTCGCGGCGCTCGTCGGCGTGCTGGCGGCGGTGGCCTTCGTGCTGGTGGAACGGCGGCGCGGTGACACGGCGATGCTGCCCACCGGGCTGTTCGGCAGCCGCCTCTTCTCGGTGCTGAACATCTTCACCGTGGTGGTCTACGCGGCGCTCAGCGGGTTCACCTTCTTCTTCGCCGTCTACCTGCAGAACGTCGTCCAGTGGTCGGCCCTGCGTACCGGCATCGCGCTGCTGCCGATGACCCTGCTGCTGTTGGTCGGATCGGCGCGGGCCGGCGCGCTGGCGGCGCGGATCGGCCCCCGGCTGCCGCTGACCGTCGGGCCGATCATCGCCGCCGCCGGTCTGCTGCTGCTGCGCGGCGTGCGGCCCGGTGCGTCGTACTGGACCGACGTGCTGCCCGGGGTGTTGCTGTTCGGCGTCGGGCTGACCCTGGTGGTGGCACCGCTGACCGCGTCGGTGCTGGCCGCCGTCCAGGACCGGTTCTCCGGAGTGGCCAGCGGCTTCAACAACGCCGCGTCCCGGGCCGGCGGTCTGCTCGCGGTGGCCGCACTGCCGCTGCTCGTCGGCCTCTCCGGCGGCGGATACGAGCAGAAGACGGAGCTGGCGAACGCCTACCGCGGCTCGTTGGCCTGGTGCGCGGGGCTGCTGCTGGCCGGCGCGGTGCTGGCCCTCGTGCTGGTCCACCGGCCACCCCGCGCGGCCCCACCGTCGCAGCCCTGCCACTCGATGCCCGCCGCCACACCCCCGAGGTAGGAAACCCACCTCGGGGGTGTGGCGAGCGCGTCAGCTGCGAGCGCGGTTGACGGCGCTGGTGACCGCCTTGATCGAGGCGGTGACGATGTTGGCGTCGGTGCCGACACCCCAGACCGTCCGACCGTCCACCTCGCACTCCACGTACGCGGCGGCCTGCGCGTCCCCGCCGGAGGACAGCGCGTGCTCGTGGTAGTCGAGCACCCGTACGCCCACCCCGACCGACTGGAGCGCGTTGACGTACGCGTCGATCGGGCCGTTGCCGACCGCGGTGAGCGACCGCTGCTCGGTGCCCACACCGACCTCGGCCTCGATCTCGACCTTGCCGTCGGTGGTGCGGATCGTGTAGCCGGCCAGCCGGACCGCCGGGTCGCGCTGGTGGTCGAGCAGATAGTGGGTCGCGAAGATCTCCCACATGGCGGCCGGGTCGACCTCGCCGCCGTTGTGGTCGGTGACCTGCTGCACCACACCGGAGAACTCGATCTGGAGCCGGCGCGGCAGGTCCAGTTGGTGCTCGCTCTTCATGATGTACGCGATGCCGCCCTTGCCGGACTGCGAGTTGACCCGGATGACGGCCTCGTAGGTGCGGCCCAGGTCCTTCGGGTCGATCGGCAGGTACGGCACCGCCCAGGTGTGCTCGTCGACCGGTACGCCGGCGGCCTTCGCGTCGGCGGCGAGGGCGTCGAAGCCCTTGTTGATGGCGTCCTGGTGTGAGCCGGAGAAGGCCGTGTAGACCAGGTCGCCCGCGTACGGGTGGCGCTCGTGCACCGGCAGCTGGTTGCAGTACTCGACGGCCCGGCGGACCTCGTCGATGTTCGAGAAGTCGATCATCGGGTCGATGCCCTGGGAGAAGATGTTGAGCCCCAGCGTCACCAGGTCGACGTTGCCGGTGCGCTCACCGTTGCCGAACAGGCAGCCCTCGATGCGGTCCGCGCCGGCGAGCAGGCCCAGCTCGGCGGCGGCCACCCCGGTGCCCCGGTCGTTGTGCGGGTGCAGGCTCAGCACCACGCTGTCGCGGCGCGGCAGGTGCCGGTGCATCCACTCGATCGAGTCGGCGTACACGTTCGGCGTGGCCATCTCGACCGTGGCCGGCAGGTTGATGATCAGCGGCCGGTCGGGCGTCGGGTCGATCACGTCGATCACCCGGGAGCAGACCTCCAGCGCGTACTCCAGCTCGGTGCCCGTGTAGGACTCCGGCGAGTACTCGTAGTAGATGTCGGTGTCCGGGGTGTGGATCTCGGCGTACTTCTGGCAGAGCCGGGCGCCGGTGGTGGCGATGTCGGCGATGCCGTCCTTGTCCAGGCCGAAGACCACCCGTCGCTGGAGGGTGGAGGTCGAGTTGTAGAAGTGCACGATCGCCCGCTTCGCCCCGCGCAGCGACTCGAACGTCCGGTCGATCAGGTGCTCCCGGCACTGGGTGAGCACCTGGATGGTGACGTCGTCCGGGATCATGTCCTCTTCGATGAGCTGCCGGACGAAGTCGAAGTCGGTCTGGCTGGCCGACGGGAAGCCGACCTCGATCTCCTTGTAGCCCATCTGCACCAGCAGCTGGAACATCCGCCGCTTGCGCTCGGGCGACATCGGGTCGATCAGCGCCTGGTTGCCGTCGCGGAGATCCACGGCGCACCAGCGTGGCGCGGCGTCGACGTGCCGGGTGGGCCAGGTGCGGTCCGGCAGGTCGACCCGGAACTGCTCCCGGTAGGGCTGGTAGCGGTGGTACGGCATCCGGCTCGGGCGCTGCCGGGCGATCGGATCGGTGTCAGCGTCGGTGACAGGTTGAGCCATCTCAGATTGCTCCCTGGAACAGGTGGCGTCAGCAGATCGGAAGGTGTCGGCGAGTTGCCGGGCGACGGTGCGCGGCGGTGCCGAGAGGAAACTCAGATGTGCTGGACGGCGCGATGCAACTCCGCGACGAGGTGCCGGCCGGTCAGGCCTCGTCGCGGCGGCTAAGGAGACGAAGCGCCTGCCACATGACCAGGTCACCCTACGTGATGGAACGGAGGGTGGAAAGGTAGGTCCGGACTATGGGACCGGCGTCATGGTCTGCTCCGGGGCCGAGGCACCCAGCCTCGGAGTCCGTTCGGTCCAGGACACGGCGGGCACGATCGCCGCTCCGACCAGCACGAAGATCGCTGCCGTCGGTAACCAACCCCACCCGCCGGTGGTCACCGAGCGCGGTCAGCCCGGCCGGAGCGATCAGGTACTGCACCTGCCTGCCGAACTCGAACGCCCCCACGTACGCGCCGCGCTGGGCGGCCGGCGGCAGGGTGGCGATGAGCCCCCAGGTGCCCGCCGAGTCGATCAGCTCGGCGAGGATCAGCAGTGTCGCGGCGGCCACCAGCACCGCGACGGTGAGCATGCCCCGGGTGAGCCCGGAGATCGGCAGGACCAGGCAGAACAGGGCGATCAGCAGGCCACCACGACGGGAGGCCCGGGCCGCGCCCGCGGCGGTGTCGGCGCCCCGGCTGACGCGTACCTGGAGCAGCACGATCAGGATCGTGTTGAGCAGCACCAGAGCGGCGATCACCGTCTTCGGGGCGTCGGTGTGGGTGAGGATCCAGAGCGGCATCACCGTCAGGTAGAGCACCCCGTGCGCGGTGAGCAACCCGGAGAGCAGGGACACCACCATGAACGGGCGGTCGCGCAGCACGGCGAGCCGGCTCATCGGCTCCTCCGGCCGGGCGACCTGCGGCAGCCGGGGCAGTCGCCGTACGAACAGGGCCGTCACCAGGATCATCGCCGCGATGAACCACACCATCGCGCGGTACGCCTCGATCGTGTCCACGGCCAGCACCAGGCCGCTGATCACCGCGCCGAGCCCGAAGCCGACGTTCAACGACGACCGCTGGTACGCCATCGCCGTGACCCGTTCGGCCGGTGGGAGCGCGTTGATCGAGTAGACCTGCCGCGCCACGCCCGTCGACGCGTACACCGCCGCCAGCGCCACCACCACGGCCAGGAAGCCCGCGAAGCCGCCAACGAACGGGTACGACGCGAAGAGCGCCGCGTCCAGCACGAGCCCGACGACCCAGACCCGCTGTGCCCCGTACCGGTCGGTCAGCGCGGCCAGCGGCACCGTGCCCAGCAGCGACACTCCCGCCGAGATGGACAGGCCCAGCCCGACCTGAGCGGCGCTGAGCCCCAACGCCCGGGTGAAGAAGACGGCGCTGCCGGCGTGGAACAGGCCACTGCCGACGGCGTAGACCATGGCCTGCACGGCCAACGCGCGGGTCAGGCCGGCCGGCGGTACGACGTTTGCCACAGCGGTACGGATGGTGTCTCTGGTCCCCATGGGCGTGAGTGAAGCGTGCCCCCACGGCCTCGGTCGACTCTTTTAGGCTGGACGGAATCCTGCTCCCGGGGGTGTGTGTGTCCGAGTTGCGCTTCAGCCTGGCCGACGTGGCGGGCGTGCGGCTCGCCGTGTCGCCGGTCAATGAGACGGTCATGAGCATGTGGGCGCTGGCCAGCCCGGTCTACCACGCGGTGCACCTGCCCTGGATCGACCGAGCCCGGGTGACGTTGCGCCGCCCCGAGGTGGCTGCCCGGGTCCGACCGCTGGTGGAGCTGGCCCGGCCACGTTGCTGGCTGCCCGACTTCCTCACCCCGGCGGCCCGACCGAACGTGGAGATCGCCGAGCAGCTCGACCAGATCGCGGCGACGCCGCCGGACGTGGTGGTCCAGGATCTGCTGGCGACCACCCCGCGCCGGCCGCTGAGTCCGTTCGGACAGGCGTTGCTCGCCGACCCCCGTGGGCTGCTGCCGCAGCTCGTCGACGCGGTGCGGCTCTGGTACGACGAGGCGATCGCCCCGGACTGGCCCCGGATGCGGGCGCTTCTCGACGCCGACGTGGCGTACCGCGCCGCCCAGCTCGCCGAGAACGGCGCCGGCCGGTTCTTCGAGCAGCTCCACCCGAGCCTGCGCTGGCACGGTGACCGGGTGATCAGCGACGACCCGTTCGGGCGGGACTTCGACCTCCGAGGTCGTGGGCTGGCGCTGAACCCGACGGTGTTCACCGAACGGCGGGTGCTGTGGAACCTGCTGGAGGATTCGTTGCCGGCCGGCGCGTACCCGGTCCGGGCCGTCGGAACGCTCTGGGAGGGAACGGCGCCGCCACCCGGAGACCCCCTGGCGCGGGTGGTCGGCCCCGGCCGGGCCGCCCTGCTGCACCTGCTCGACGCGGCGACGACCACCACCGACCTGGCCCGACTCACCGGGATGTCCGCCGGAGGGGTGTCCCAGCACCTCGGCGCGCTGCACGCCGCCGGCCTGGTCTCCCGGTCCCGCCAGGGTCGGCACGTCCTCTATCGCAACACCGAGGCCGCCGCGGTCCTTCTGCGCGCCAGCCGCGGCGGTTAGCTTTGCCGACCGATCAGCCGAGCAGCAGGTCGGCCAGGGGGCGGCGGCGACGCAGGCCGGTCTCCTCGGCAACCAGGTCGGCCGGGAGGCTGAGCGGGTCGCCCAGTTGCCCGACGGCCACCACCGCGTACGGCCGCACGTCGGCGGGAAGGTGCAGGTCGGCGGCGAGTCCGGCGCGGTCCACGGTGAGGACCTGGCGGACGTGCAGCCCGAGCGCGGTGGCCTGCACGGTGAGGTGGGCGACCGCCTGGCCCAGGTCGTAGACGACCCCGTCGGCCGGTGCCGCGTCGGTGTCGACGTGCGCGGCGAGCAGCAGCGCGGCAGCCCGGTGCGCCCAGCGCTGCTCACGCTCGGGCAGGTTGACCAGGATCCGCTTCCAGGTCTCGTCGTCGCGGTGGCCGAGGGTGAAACGCCAGGGTTGCCGGTTGCCCAGCGACGGTGCCCAGCGGGCCGCCTCCAGCAGCGAGGCCGCATCGGCCGCGCTCAGCTCGGCGGAGGGGTGGAACGCTAGTGGGCTCCAGCGGTAGGCGAGCAGCGGGGTCAGGTGGGCCATACGAGAATCGTCCTGTATGGGCGATTTTCCCTTCGGGTGGGGGTCGGCAGAATGTGGTCAAGAGCACCCGTAACGGGACGACGATCAGGACGTGCCCGCGCTCGGGCTGCCCGACGGATCGGCGGTCGGCGTCGGCGGAGCCGCGGTGCCGAGCGGGTCGCCGTCGATCACCGGGCCGGCCAACTGCACGGTGGCCGGAGGCGGCCCGGGCGGCGCGGCCAGCCGCAGCGTCCCGGCCTCCGTCCGCACACCGGTCGGTGTGCCGTCCCGGTCGTAGCAGTAGATGCCGACATCCAGCGGGGCGTTCAGCGAGGCCGACGTGGAGTCCACCGAGTAGCAGGTGCCGGTCAGGTCCTCCGGCGTGGCGGCCGGGGCGACCGCGAGCGGGGCCCGCCGGTCGGTGAGCACGTCCAGCCAGTCGGTCAGCGGGTGCTGGACCCGAGGGTCCAGCCGGCGGGCAATGGGCTCGTCGCGCTCCCCGACGCGTACGCAGCTCGCCGGCTCGGACCGAACGGCCGACGGCAGGGCGCACTGGAACAGCCCGTCGGCGGTGGCGGCCAACGAGACGTCGACGGTGCCACCCAGCGCGCCACCGGGCACGTCCACCCGCCAGGTGCCGTCGTTCGCGCTGGTGAACACGACGGTGCGGTCCGGTTGGCCGGTCCGGCTGTAGACGTACTGCGCCACCAGGCGGCGATCCTGGGCCGCCGCCGCGAGCGCGGCCAACTCGTCCCGGGCCGCGTCCACCTGCGCCGGCGGGCCGTCGGTGGGCGGCGGGCCGGGAGGCTGCTCACCGGTACAGGCGACCAGGGCTGCCGGCAGGACGAACACGAGCGGCCCGAGCAGGCGGCCGGCCGAGCGGATGAGGACGGGCACCGGCTCATTCTGGTGGGTGGCGGAGGCTGGTGGGGACCGGCGTGTACCCGGCCCGCTCCGGCGTGTCGGGAACGCCGCCCCCGGCGTACCGCCGCCCTGGTCAGCCGGGGCCGGCCGTGCCGGGCGGGCCGGATGGTGGGATCACCTGACCCGGCGTCGTTACCCGCCGGATACCCTGGAGGGGTCTGACACGCGCCGCCGGCCCCGGTTCCGGCGGCGTCGGCACGCTCAGGGTCGCTGGGAGGGAGTGCACCGTCGTGGCACTCGTGGTGCAGAAGTACGGCGGGTCCTCCGTCGCCAACGCCGAGCGGATCAAGCGGGTGGCCGAGCGCATCGTCGCCGCCCGCAAGGCCGGCGACGACGTGGTGGTGGTGGTCTCCGCGATGGGAGACACCACCGACGAGCTGCTCGACCTGGCCAACCAGGTCAGCCCGCTGCCGCCGGGCCGCGAACTGGACATGCTGCTCACCGCCGGGGAGCGGATCTCCATGGCCCTGCTGGCCATGGCCATCCACAACCTGGGGTACGAAGCCCGCTCGTTCACCGGTTCGCAGGCCGGCGTGATCACCACCTCGGTGCACGGCCGGGCGCGCATCATCGACGTCACCCCGGGGCGGCTCAAGGGCGCGCTCGACGAGGGCTCGGTGGTCATCGTGGCCGGATTCCAGGGCGTCTCGCAGGACACCAAGGACGTCACCACGCTGGGCCGCGGCGGATCGGACACCACCGCCGTGGCGCTCGCCGCCGCGTTGCACGCCGACGTCTGCGAGATCTACACCGACGTGGACGGCATCTTCACCGCCGACCCGCGGATCGTGCCCAACGCGCGGCACATCCGGCACATCACCTACGAGGAGATGCTGGAGCTGGCCGCGTGCGGCGCGAAGGTGCTGCACCTGCGTAGCGTGGAATACGCCCGGCGGGCGGGGTTGCCGATCCACGTCCGTTCGTCATACTCGACCAACACCGGCACGATGGTCACCGGATCGATGGAGGACCTTTCCGTGGAGCAGGCACTGATCACCGGAGTCGCGCACGACCGCAGCGAAGCCAAGATCACAATCGTCGGGGTGCCCGACGAGCCGGGTGCCGCCGCGCGGATCTTCGACACCGTCGCCGGCGCCGAGATCAACATCGACATGATCGTGCAAAACGTCTCCACCGAGGGCACCGGCCGCACGGACATCTCGTTCACGCTGCCCAAGGCCGACGGCCCGACCGCGATGGCCGCGCTCAGCAAGATCCAGGAACCGGTCAAGTTCAAGGGCCTGCTGTACGACGACCACGTCGGCAAGGTCTCGCTGATCGGTGCCGGTATGCGCTCGCACCCGGGGGTGGCCGCCGGGTTCTTCGCCGCCCTCGGTGCAGCCGGGGTCAACATCGAGATGATCTCCACATCCGAGATCCGGGTCTCCGTGGTCTGCCGGGACACCGACCTCGACGCCGCCGTACGCGCCATCCACGACGCGTTCGAGCTGGGCGGGGACACCGAAGCCGTGGTCTACGCGGGGACGGGTAGGTAGCGCCGATGGCGGCGCTGCCCACCCTCGCCGTGGTCGGAGCGACCGGTGCCGTCGGCACCGTGATGTGTGAGCTGCTCACCGGGCGCCGCAACGTCTGGGGTGAGATCCGTCTGCTCGCCTCCGAACGCTCGGTCGGGCGGCGGGTCCGCTGCCGAGGTGAGGAACTCGTCGTCCAGGCGCTGACCCCGGAAGCGTTCGACGGGGTCGACGTGGCGATGTTCGACGTGCCCGACGAGGTCTCCGCCGAGTGGGCACCGGTCGCGGTCGCCCGTGGCGCGATCGTCGTGGACAACTCCGGTGCCTTCCGGATGGACCGGGACGTCCCGTTGGTGGTTCCCGAGATCAACCCCGAGCAGGTTCGCAACCGGCCCCGGGGCATCATCGCGAACGCCAACTGCACCACCCTCGCGATGATCATCGCGGTGGCGCCGCTGCACCGCGAGTACGGCCTACGGGAGCTGGTGATCGCCTCGTACCAGGCCGTCTCCGGTGCCGGTCAGGCCGGCGTCGACATCCTGCACGACCAGCTCACCAAGGTCGCCGGAGACCGACTGCTCGGCTCACGCACCGGCGACGTACGCCAGGCCGTCGGCGACGACCTGGGGCCGTTCCCGGCACCGCTCGCGCTCAACGTGGTGCCCTGGGCCGGCTCACCCGCCGACAGCGGCTGGTCGTCGGAAGAGATGAAGATCCGCAACGAGTCCCGCAAGATCCTCGGCCTGCCCGACCTCAAGGTGTCCGCCACCTGCGTACGGGTGCCCGTGGTCACCGGCCACTCGGTGGCCGTGCACGCCAACTTCGCCACCGAGGTCGACGCCGAGGGTGCCCGCGAGGCACTACGCAACGCCCCCGGGGTGATCGTGGTCGACGATCCGGCCGCCGGCGAGTTCCCGATGCCGATCGACGCCGTCGGCACCGACCCGTCCTGGGTGGGCCGGATCCGCCGCGCCCTGGACGACCCCCGCGCCCTGGACCTCTTCATCACCGGCGACAACCTCCGCAAGGGCGCAGCCCTGAACACAGCCCAGATAGCCGAACTACTAGCCAAAGAGCTAAAAACCCCGTAACCCCCCGCGCCCACCCTGCCCCGCGCCCACCCTGCCCCGCGCCCTCCCTGCCCCGCGCCCTCCCTGCCCCGCGCCCTGCCCGCCGCCCCGCCTGCGCCGATCTTGCAGATTCTGCGGTCCGAAGCGGGATGAACAGGACAAACCGACAACCCAAAGTGCAAGATCGCGTTGGGGTCGCGTCGATCATGGAGTTGTGGTGGGCGGCTCATCCTTCGGTGCCCGTTTTGTGAGGCACCACAACTCCATGATCGACGGGGGTGGGGTGGGGTGGAGCTGGGTGGGTGGCGGGGTGGGTGCGGTTAGGGCCTGTGTCGAAGTCGGCTGCGGGTGCCCGAGGGTGAGAAGTTTCGGCGTGGCGGTGGTCGATAAGTAGCGAGGTCTCCGGTAGATGGTTCATCGACGAAGAAGACCATCAGCACGGAGACCTCGTGGCCACTGTAGCGGTGACGAGGCGGCATGACCTGACCGACACCCAGTGGGCGGCGCTGGAGCCGTTGCTGCCCGTGGGACGTCGACCGGGTCGGCCGTCGACATGGACGAAGCGGCAGCTCATTGATGGGATCAGGTGGCGGACCCGGGTCGGTGCGCCGTGGCGGGACATACCGGAGTGCTACGGGTCCTGGTCGGCGGCATACGCGGTGTTCCGCCGTTGCCAGCGAGACGGGACCTGGGCGAAGATCCTGACCGCGTTGCAGGCGGTGGCCGACGCGGCCGGGCGGGTGACGTGGGACGTGTCGGTGGACTCGACGGTCGCTCGGGCGCATCAGCACGCCGCTGGGGCGCGTAAAAGGGGGATCTGCAGGTCGAACCGCCCGGCGGCGTGACGGTTGAGCCGGCCGATCATGCGCTCGGGCGGTCGCGGGGCGGACTGACCACGAAGGTGCACCTGGCATGTGAGCAGGGGCAGAAGCCGTTGTCGATCGTGCTGACCGCCGGGCAGCGCGGGGACAGTCCCCAGTTCATCGCAGTCCTCGACGGCATCCGGGTGCCTCGCCAGGGCGGCGGTCGGCCACGGACACGCCCCGATCGGGTCCTGGCCGACAAGGCGTACACATCAAAGGCCAACCGCGTCTACCTGCGCCGGCGCGGGATCGCCGCGACGATCCCGTCGAAGGCCGACCAGGACGCCAACCGGCGTAAGAAGGGGTCCAAGGGTGGGCGGCCACCGGCCTTCGACCCCGAGCGGTACAAACAGCGCCACGCCGTGGAGTGCGGCATCAACCGGCTCAAACACAACCGCGCTGTGACCACCCGGTTCGACAAACTCGCCGTGCGCTACGAAGCCACCGTGCACATCGCCGCGATCAACGAGTGGCTATGACCGACTTCGACACAGACCCTAGGCGGCGGAGAGGTGTACGCCGTCTCGGCCTTGGCGTTTCACCGCGTAGAGGGCCTGGTCGGCTCTGCGGAGGGTGCGTTCGGGGGACTCGCCGGGGTGCGGGAGTGCCACGCCCACGCTGATCGTGCGGCCCGTGCGCCGGGCCGCCTCGGTCAGCCGCTCGGCGATCCGTACCGCCTCCTCCGGGCGGCTCACCTCGATCACCGCGACGAACTCGTCGCCGCCGATCCGGTACAGCTCGTCGCCGTGCCGCAGCGCCCCCTCCAGGGCCCGGGCCAGCCCGACCAGCACCTGGTCGCCGGCCTGGTGGCCGTACGTGTCGTTGACGGTCTTGAAGCCGTCCACGTCGATCGCCAGCAGCGCCGTACGCCCCGGGGTGGCCGCCGCGATCCGCTGCCCGAAAGGGCCGGTGTGCCGCAATCCGGTCAGCGGGTCGGAGCTGGCCTGTTCCCGTAGGCGCGCGAGGGTGCGCAACCGGTCCAGGTTCGTCCAGGCCTGCCCGGCGAGCAGTTCCATGAGGCTGACCGTGGTCGGGTCCGGGCGCAGGGACCGCTCGTCGGCGACCAGCAGGACCCCTCCGGCATCGGGCGGGCCGACCGGGACGGCGACCAATGTGCGTACCCCGGCCCGGGTCAGCGGCTCGTAGTCCTCCGTCGGCGGGTGGCCCACCTCGCCCAGGGTGTAGCCGGCGCCGTACCGGTGTGCACGCTCGATCATCCGGGCGAGCGCCGCCGGCTCCGCCCCGGCCAGTTCCGCCCGGATCCGGGTCTCCAGCTCACCCGGGGTCGGCGGCGGTGGCCCGAGCCGGACCTCCCCGGCGTCGGCGATCAGCAGCACCGCCGTGGACAGGGTGGAGACCTCCCGGGCGGCGCAGGTCGCCACGCCCAGCACGTCGCCCTCGGTCGGCGCGGAGGAGAGCGCGGCGGTGTGCCGGAGCAGCTTCTCGCTGCGGCTCTCCGCCGGTGGGCCGCCGAGGGCGGTGATCCGGGCGCCGAGCCGGGTGGCCAGCCGCTGCGCGGTCTCCCGCCACGGCGTCAGGTCGACGGGGTGGGTCCATTGCAGGTCGAGTACGCCGATGGTCCGGCCGGCCGGATCGGTGACCGGTACGCACAACTCGGCGGTGACGTCGGGGCGTACCGGGAGGTAGTCCGGATCGGTGGTGACGTCCGGGACGACGGCCGTGGCGCCGCTGGCGTACACCCGACCGACGATTCCGGTTTGCGCCGGCACGGTGGCGAACACCTGCCAGGCGCCGGCCGCCGCGATGCAGCGCAGCCGATCGTGCACCTCGAGCAGCACAGAGATCGTTGCGGAGGTGTGGCGGGACAGCGCGGTGACCGTCCACCGGCAGGCCTCCGGCGTGGTCGACGCCATCGGCAGGCGGACGGTGACGTCGCGGATGACTTGCTGATGATCCACTCGCACGTCGTTCCAGGTAGGGGGGGTCGGCGCGATCAAGGGTACTCACGCCGTGGCGGGACCGGCCGAGCTTCGTACACATGTGCTATCCACAGGCTGTGGACGCAGCCTGTGGGGACAGACGGCGGGCGATAGCGTGGAGCCCCCGGCGCCGAGGAGGCGAGCCCGTGCTCATCGCCCAGCTCAGTGATCCGCATCTGACCACCGGCCTGCTCGCCGCCGACCCGGCCGCCGGGCTGCATCGCGCGCTCGGCCGGGTGCTGGCCCTGCGACCGCGACCCGACTGCGTGGTGATCACCGGTGACCTGGTCGACCATGGCCGCCCCGACGAGTACGCAGCCCTGCGGGAGCTGATCGGCCCGTTCCCCCTCCCGGTCTACCTGGTCGCCGGCAACCACGACGACCGGGAGTCGCTGCTCGACGCGTTCGGCGGCACGCCCTGGCTCGGCGGCGGATTCTCCGCCTACTACCACGTCGATCATGAGGCGGCGACCATCGTGGTGCTCGACTCGCTGACCCCCGGCAGCGGAGGCGGCCAGCTCGGCGAGGAGCAGCTCGCCTGGCTCGACGGCGTCCTCTCCGGTCGGCCCGAGGTGCCCGCCGTGGTCTGCCTGCACCACCCGCCGGTCGCGGTCGGCATTCCGGCGGCCGACGCCATCCGGCTCGCCGACGGCGACGCGCTGGCCGAGGTGATCGGCCGGCACCGGCACGTCGTGCGGGTCGCCGCCGGGCATCTGCACCGCCCGGTCACCACGGGGTACGCCGGCACGGTGCTCACCGTCGCCCCCAGCACTCTGAAGCAGAGCACCCTCACCATGGCCGTCGACGAGCAGATCGGCTGGGTCGCCGAACCCACCGCCTTCCTGCTGCACCGGGTCGAATCCGGCGGATGCGTGACGCACACCGTGCAGGTCAGCCACTCCGCCGCCCAGACCTGCGGCTTCTGAAAGCACCCGTCGTGCTCGTCTGGTACGTCGCGTACGGCTCGAACATGCACGCCGCCCGGTTGGCGTGGTACATCGGCGGCGGGTGTCCGCCCGGCGGGCTGCGGACGTACCCCGGTTGTCGGGATCGCCGCCCGCCGAGCCGGTCGGTGCCGGTGTCGCTGCCGGGTGGGATCTACTTCGCCGGCGCGTCCCGTGCCTGGACCGGCGGGATGGCGTTCTACGACCCGCAACTGCCGGGTGTCGCCGCGGCCCGCGCCTACCTGGTCACCGTCGAACAGTTCACCGACATCGCGGCCCAGGAGATGTACCGCCCCGCCGGCCACACCACCGACCTCATCCCGGCGACCGGCGCGGCGATCGACGCGGCCGTCGCCAACGGGCGGGCCACGCTGGGCCCCGGCCGCTACGAGACGCTGGTCTGCCCGGGCAGCCTCGACGGTGTCCCGCTGCTCACCTTCACGGCCCCCGAGCCGGCGTCCGCCGTGCGGTGCCGTCCACCGGCGTCGATCTACCTCAGCATGATCGCCCGAGGGCTGCGCGAGTCGCACGGCTGGCCGGCCGAGCGGATCGCCGACTACCTGGCATGCCGGCCCGGGGTCGCGGACGGCTGGCCGCCCGATGCCGTCGCAGCCCTGGTCATCGAGGCGCTCACGGTCGACTGATCGCCTGCGGTTCGTCCAGTCTGGATTGTCACCGCCCCCGCCGCCCCCGCCGCGCCCGCGGCCGCGGATGAGCGTGCGTTCGACGGCCGCGTCTGGTGCGATCGAGCGCCGACGTGGCGCGTTGGGCCGCCGGTCATCTCCACGTCACCAGCCGGGGGAACGTATTCGCAGCTCTGCCGCGCTGCTCGGCTCGACGGGTGAGCGTCCGGATGAGAGGCTGGCCGGGCGGGCGGCGATCCAACCGCCGCCAAGCATGATCGATCCTTCCGACGGCGTCGACGGGCGGCCGGTCGACCCACAGGCCGACCACCGCACGCGCCGATTCTCACGAGGAGTTTCATGTCCAGTTCCGGGATGCGTCGGGCCGCTGTCGGCCTGACCGCACTCGCGGTGGCCGCGCTCGGCGCGGTCGCCACCACCCCCGAGCAGGCCGACGCGCGGCCGAAGCCGGTCGACGTCACCCTGCTGGCACTCAACGACTTCCACGGCAACCTCGAACCACCCACCGGTTCCAGCGGCACCATCGCCGGGCAGCCCGCGGGTGGCGTCGAATACCTTGCGACGCACCTGGCCGAGCTGCGCGCCGCAGCCAAGAAGAAGAACACCATCACGGTCGCCGCCGGTGACCTGATCGGCGCGTCCCCGCTGCTCTCCGCCGCGTTCCACGACGAGCCGACCATCGAGGCGCTCAGCATGGCGGGGCTGGACTACGCCAGCGTCGGCAACCACGAGTTCGATGAGGGCGCCGCCGAGCTGCTGCGGATCCAGAACGGTGGTTGCCACCCGGTCGACGGCTGCGCCGACGGCACCCCCTACCGGGGCGCCGGCTTCACGTACCTGTCCGCGAACGCCTTCAAGACCGCGACCGGCCGGCCGCTGATGGCGCCGTACGCGATCCACAAGGTGCAGGGCGTCAAGGTCGGCTTCATCGGGATGACCCTGGAGGGCACCCCGCAGATCGTCAGCCAGCAGGGCGTCGCGGGCCTCACCTTCGCCGACGAGGCGGAGACCGCCAACCGGTATGCCCGTGAGCTGCGCCGCAAGGGCGTGCAGACGATCGTTGTGCTGCTGCACGAGGGCGGTGCCCAGGCGGCGACCGGCGGCATCAACGACTGCGTCGGCATGACCGGGCCCATCGTGGACATCGCCAACCGGATGGACCCCTCGATCGACGTGGTGGTCAGCGGTCACACGCACCAGGCGTACAACTGCAACATCAACGGCAAGCTGGTCACCAGCGCCAGCTCGTTCGGCCGCCTCGTCACCGACATCGACCTCAAAATCGACCGTCGGAGCGGGGACGTGCTCTCCGCCGCCGCGAACAACGTCGTGGTCACCCGCGACGTCGCCAAGGACCCGAAGCAGACCGCGTTGATCGACCGGTACAAGACGGTGCTCGGCCCGGTCGCCGGCCGCGAGGTCGGTGTCACCAGCACCGCCATCACCAAGACGCGGGAGAACCTGCTCACCACCTGCTCGGATCAGGTGCCGGCCTCATGTGGTGAGTCGCCACTGGGCAACCTGATCGCCGACGCGCAGCTCGCCGCCACGGACGACGAGCAGAACGCCGTCGCCGCCTTCATGAACCCGGGCGGGGTTCGGGCCGACCTCGACGCCGGCACGGTCACCTACGAGGAGGCGTTCACGGTGCAGCCGTTCGCCAACAACCTGGTGACGCTGGACCTGACCGGCGCGCAGCTCTACTGCGTCCTGGAACAGCAGTTCGTGACCGGCCGGGTGCTGTACCCGTCCTCGAACGTGGGGTACGTGGTCGACCTCAACGGCACCACCGCCCCCACAGCGGACCCGTGCGCCGGCACCCGCGTGGTCCGGGGCAGCCTCACCATCGGTGGCACCGCCGTCGACACCGCCGCCACCTACCGGGTGACGGTGAACAACTTCCTGGCCGGCGGCGGCGACGGCTTCAGCGCCCTCACCGCCGGCACGAACCTGGTCACCGGGCAGATCGACCTGGACGCCTTCGTGGCGTACCTGACCGCCCAGTCGCCGGTCGCCGCGCCGACGCTGGATCGGATCCGCACCACCGCCGAGGTCCCCGCCGCCTGACGGAAGGACCTCGCGACGATCGGGCCCCGGAGCACCCCGCTCCGGGGCCCGCCTCGTTCCCCTGCCCCTGCCCCTGCCCCTGCCCCTGCCCCGTCCGCCTGCTCGCTCGGCCCGTGCGCCCGCTCGGCCCGTGCGCCCGCTCGGCCCGTGCGCCCGCTCGGCCCGTGCGCCCGCTCGGCCCGTGCGCCCGCTCGGCCCGTGCGCCCGCTCGGCCCGTGCGCCCGCTCGGCCCGTGCGCCCGCTCGGCCCGTCCGCTTGCTCGCCCGTGCACCCGCGCCGCTCCGTCGGCCGCATGATCGCGCTTGAACATGGAAGTAGTGGCCTCCCGGCGGGCGGATGCCACTCGACCCAGGATCGAGCGCGATCTTGCGGCGTTGTGGAGATCAGCGAGCAAGATCCATGCAACATCAGGGATGTTGCTGCCTCCCGCGCGTCGGAGACAGCAACATCAGGGAAGTTGTGCGGACCTTGGCGCCGGGTGCCGGGTGCCGGGTGCCGGGCGCGGGGCGCGGGGCGCCGGGCGCGGGGCGCCGGGTGCCGGGCGCGGGGCACCGGGTGCCGGGTGCCGGGCGCGGGGCGCGGGGCGCCGGGCGTGGGGCGTGGGGCGCGGCGTGGGGCGGCGTGGGGCGCGGCGTGGGGCGGGGCGGGGTGCGGTGCGCGGGGCGGGGTGCGGGGGCGGGTGCGGGGTGTGCGGGGTGTGGGGCGTGGGGTGCGGCGCAGCAGAGCGTGCCGGGTTCCGCGTGCGGCGCGCGCCAGGGCGTGCGGCTGCGGCGTGGGGTGCGGGCCGGGGTGCGGCGTGGGCGGGGTGCGGGGTCAGGCCGGGGCGGGGGTCCGCTCGGGGGAGGCCGGGGTCGTCGTCTCCCGGCCGTCCTGGGCGGGGGTGAGCAGCCTGCGCAGGGAGAGCGCGACCAGCGAGGCGACCAGGCAGCCACTGACCACGGTCGCCACCCAGACCCGGCCGTCGGCAGCGCCGATGAGCGGGCCGGCGGTGACCGGGCCGATGACACCGCTGATTCCGAAGATCATTGAACTCATCGCGTTGTACCTGCCGCGCAGCTCGTCGGTGGCCAGCGCGTTGGTCAGCGCCGGCATCACCGGGGACAGCATCGTCTCGCCGAAGCCGAAGATCGCCGAGCAGGCCACCACACAGAGCGCGGCCAGTAGGGCGCCCTCGGTGCTGACGAGGCCGGCGGCGCCGAGGACCAGCCAGGCGGCCGCGAACACCGCCCCGACCACGGCCAGCGCGGCGGTGCGGCTGCGGCCCTCGATCCGCCGGATCACCAGGAGTTGGGCGAGCACGATCGTCACGGTGTTCGCCGCGAGCGCCCAGGCAACCACCCGAGGGCTCACCTCGGCGACCCGCACGGCGTACGCGGCGAAGCCCACCTCGATCTGCGCGTACCCGCAGGTGGTGAGGACCAGACCGAAGATCACCAGCCGGCGGAACGGGCGATCCCGGAGCACGGTCAGGTAGCCGCCGGCCGACGGCTGGTCCGCGGCCCGGCGGTCGCCGAGCCGGTGCCCGACGCCCGGCAGGGTGAGCAGGATCAGTGCCGGCATGAGATAGCTCACCGCGTCCAGCAGGTAGATCGCCTGGAAGGTGCCCGGTCGGGCCGTGTCGACGATCGCGCCGGAGGTCATGCCGCCGATGCCGATACCGAGGTTGAGCAGCGCGAAGTTGAGCCCGAAGACGCGTTGCCGCTCACCGTCGTCGGTCAGCGAGGCGAGGATGGTGTTCTGACCGGACCAGATCGCCGAACTGCCCACCGCGATCACCGTCATCACCGCGAACGCGGAGGCGCTGGAGTCGACCAGGGCCAGCGAGCCGGTGCCCGCCGCCTCGATCACCAGGCACGGCAGCACCACCCGGCGTGCCCCGAAACGGTCGATCAGCGTCCCGCCCAGCGGCGACAGGGCCAGCGTGACCGCGCCGTACCAGCCGATCACCAGGCCGGCTCGGGTGTCGGTGAGCCCGCGCACGTCGGTCAGGTAGATGAACAGGAACGGCAGGGTGAGGCCACGCCCGACCGCCGACAGCAGGGTGCCGACGAGGAGCCGGCGAGCTTCCGGACGGCGGGGTAGGGCGCGACGCAACATGTCCGCATTCTGTTCGTCGGGTGTGACACCGCGCGAACCGTTTACCGAGGCGGCGGCTGTCGGGGTGCTCTGCCATGCTGGCCCGGTGAGCGTGACCTGGCGACACCTGCCCGCATCCGCCCGCGAGATCGCCGGTGCCGCCACCGACGCGGTCGAGGCCGCGAAAACCCGGGACACCGAGGCGTACGACATGGCTGCGGGCCGGCTCACCACCGCCGAGCGTTCGGGCCTGGTGCTCGGTGCCGTGGTGCGGCTGCTGCTGGAGGAGACGCATCCGGACGGGCTGGACGGTGATGACGTACGCCAGGTGCTCCAGCGGTGCGTCCGCGCGGCGGCCCCCTGGCGACCGGACGTCGACCCGCACGTCGTGCTGGTCCTGCTGGCCGGGGCGCTCGGCGTGTACGACCCGGGTGAGGACGACTCCCCGCCCGACGCGGCGGCGCTCGCCCGACACGGTCCGCTGCTCGTGGCCGACCTGCTGGCGGTGACGGGCCGGCCGGTCGACGGCTACCTGAGCGCGGCGTTCGCCGAGATCGAGCGCACCGAACGGCACGACTGACAGGCACCGAACCGCACCGAACGGCCGAGGGTGCAGAACGATCGGCGCTGATCACATCGGTCGGTGTCGCGCTACTCTCTGGTCCGCATGATCGACTTGTACGGGGGTACGTGATGGACAGACGTGTGTGGGCGGGGCTGGCGGTCGTACCGCTGCTCGGTGGTGTTGGCCTGGCGGCCCCGGCGCCGCCCGCGGCGGCGGCCCCGGCGCCGGTCGCCCAGGCGGCGGCCAGTCCGGCGAACGAGCTGTACGTGAGCGGCAAGGACTGCGCGCCGGGTGCCGACGGCAGCGAAGAGGCGCCGTACTGCACGATCTCGGCCGCGGCCGCGGTGGTGCAGCCCGGCCAGACGGTGTTGGTGCAGCCCGGGGACTATCCGGAGACGGTCACCTTTACCCGGTCCGGCACGGAGACCGCGCCCATCACGTTCCGTGCCGTCGCCACCTGGTCTGGTCGGATCACCGTCGGCAACATCGGTGACACCGTTGTGGGCACCGTCTTCAGGTTCACCGGTGTGCACGACGTCGTGGTCGAGGGCTTCATCGTGGAGGACACCGACACGGTGACGCCCGTCGTGGTCGACGCCTCGACGAGAGTCACCATCAACGACATCGCCGCGCACGCCTATCGCGCTCCGGCGGCCGTGCACGTCACCGGTAACTCCACCGACGTCACCATCAGCCGGGCGTTCCTGACTCACGTGGCGGCCCCCGCCATCCGGATCGATCCGGGTGTCCGCGGGACCGTGGTCGTCAACAACCAGCTTCACCTGGGTGGTCTGCTGGCCACCGACGCTCCGGGCACGATCGTCACCAACAACACGGTGCTCACCAACTGCGTGCGGGCAATCGACGTGGTCGGCAACTCGGCCGGGTTGTCAATTCAGAACAACATCCTACGGACGAGCCCGGTTCACGTCGCCTGCAAGACGCCGCAGGACGCGATCGCCATCGCGGTCGCCGCGCCGGCAACGGGAGCCGTCTCCAACTACAACCTGATCGACCCGATCAGTGGTGGTCCCGTCTACCAGTGGGCGGGCACGGCCTACTCCGACCTGGCGTCGTTCCGGGCCGCGACCGGGCAGGGCGGCAAGGACATCGCCGCCGACCCGCTGATCGTCGGGAGCACGAGCGGAGGACCCAAGACCTTCTTCCCGGCCGATCCGACCTCGCCCGCCGTGGACTCGGCGAACGCCCTCGCGCCGGGCGTCACGCGCACGGACATGCTCGGCAACCCGCACAGTGACAACCCTGCCGTGGCGAACACCGGCACCGGCAACGGATTCCACGACCGGGGCGCGGTCGAGGCTCAGGGCACCCCGGGGAACGGGCAGTACGACATCCGGCAGAAGCCCGGTGACGACTCGTTCGCCGTGACGGCGACGGTGACACCGCAGTTCGCCTGGCCGGTGGACGGCGAAGGCGGCACCATCTCCTACCGGTTTGACGGAAGGCGCTACCTGATTGTCACGTCGGCCCGCTCGGTCGCCTCATCCTTCAAGGGGGCCGGCACGGGCTGTGTCTCCGTCGCGATCAGCTACACCGGGTTCCGGTGGTCCGAGACGACGAATGGAAGCGTCTGCACCAGGGTCGGTACGCGGTACACGCCGTCCGCCCCGACGCGGTTGCTGGACACCCGGGCGGCGATCGGCACCGCCACCACCACCCCGGTGCCCGCCAACGGCGAGGTGACCGTGCCGATTCCGGCGGTCAACGGCGTACCGGCGGCCGACATCATCGCCGTGGTGCTGAACGTCACCGTCACCGCGCCCACCATGCCCGGCTTCATCAGCGTCCGCGCCCCGAACGGGCAGCTCGGCTCCTCGAGTGTCAACTTCGTCGCCAACGAGACGGTTCCGAACCTGGTCATGACGCAGGTGACCGGTGGGGTCGTCCGGCTGGTCAACCGCAGCGGCGGCACCGTCCACCTGCTCGCCGACCTGCAAGGCGTGTACAGCCGCAAGGGTTCCGGGTTCAAGACGTTCGACCCGACCCGGGTGCTGGACACCCGTACCGGCACCGGCCTTCCCCTGGCCGCGAACGGTGAGCGGCGGCTGGACCTCTCCGGAAAGCTGCCCGCGGACGCCACCGCCGCGATCCTCAACGTCACCGTCACCGCGCCGACGACGGCCGGTGTGCTCAGCGTCTACCCGGACGGGTCGCCGGCGCCGCTGGCCTCGAACCTGAACTTCGTGGCCCGGCAGACCATCCCCAACCTGGTCGTGGTGCCGGTGGTGGCGGGGAAGGTGATGATCCGCAACGTCAGTTCGGGGACCACCCACGTGGTTGCCGACCTGGCCGGCTACTTCGGCTCGGCCGCGTCGGGTGCGGACCAGACCTACGTGCCGTCGGAGCGCCGGGTCGCGGACTCCCGCGATGACTCCGGATGGCTCAGGACGGTGAGTCCAGGCCCGTTCGCCGCATTCGCCGTCGGTGGTGCCCCGATCCTCAGCGACGTCTGGTGCGGAACGGGATGTCCACTGGTAACCGCCGGGGTGTTGAACCTGACCGTGACCGCGCCGGCGGCGGCGGGTGTGCTGACCGCGTACCCGCGCGGGGCGGCGAGGCCAACCGCGTCGAACGTGAACTTCGTGGCCGGGGAGACCGCCTCCAACCTGGTGGTGTCGAAGACCGGCGGCAATTATGTGGATGTCGTCAACAACAGCTCCGGTGCGGCTCACCTCATCGCCGACCCGGCCGGATACTTCATCGCTTCGGCCTACTGAGGCGCGGTGCTGCACA
Organism: Micromonospora sp. WMMD710; assembly: GCF_029626045.1. NCBI lineage: Bacteria > Bacillati > Actinomycetota > Actinomycetes > Micromonosporales > Micromonosporaceae > Micromonospora > Micromonospora sp. WMMD710. The sequence goes on from NZ_JARUBD010000001.1 coordinate 5,811,677, forward strand.
GCGGCCGGGCATCGGATCGATCCGATGCCCGGCCACTGCGCCGATCGACCCGGATGTCCAGCCGATCGGCCAGCCCGGCGACCTGGCCGGGGACGTCCACATTGGTATCGGTCACGGTATTCTCCGCGAACTTGAATGATCGACTTTGGCACGGGGGCCACGATGGAAATCCGACGTTGGGCGCAGCTTGCGCTCGTACCACTGATTGGCGGCGCGGCCCTGGTGGGCCCCGCGGTGCCCGCCGCGGCGGCGCCCGCACCCGTCTCCGCGGCGGTAGCCGCCGGCGAACTGAACGTCAGCCAACACTGGTGCCTGGGCAGCGGCGACGGCAGTGAACAGCGGCCGTTCTGCACCATCTCCGAGGCGGCGGCGGTGGCCGGCCCGGGCCAGACGGTGCTGATCCACCCGGGGGAGTACCAGGAGAACGTCCGGTTCACCCGTTCGGGCACCGAGTCGGCGCCGATCACCTTCCGCGCGGTGAACGTCAACTGGCAGATGGCGCGGGTGGGCAGGTACAACACCGCGGCGGTCACCGGGACGATCCTCGACCTCAGTGGCGTGCACGACGTGACGGTGGAGGGCCTGGTCGTGTTCGGGGCCCACAACGCCGACGTCGTCACGGTGCGGGATTCTCAGCGGGTCCGCCTCGACAAGCTCACCGTCGAGACCGGTGCCTACGGCCCCAGCGGAGTGCGGATCAGCGGTGTCTCGAACCGGGTGACGCTGAGCCGTAGCTTCGTCTACAACACGCAGGGCGCTTCGGTGACCATCGAGCCGGGGGTCACCGACACGACGGTCACCGCCAGTCAGTTCGACGGCTTCGGCCTGGCCGCAGCGGATACGCGCGGCCTCACCATCACCGGAAACACCTTCCAGGTCGACTGCAGCCGTGGCATCGACCTGGCCGGCAGCTCACCGGGCGCCTCGATCCGCAACAACATCGTCGTCACGACCCGCCGGCGTCACGTGTGCGACACCCCGGCGAACGCGGTCGGTATCCGGTTGTCCGCCGGGTCGGTGGCGGGCAGCAGCACCGACCACAACCTGTTCGACCCGACCAGCGGTGGAGTTCCCTACAGCTGGGCGGGCACCGATCACCCGACCCTCACCTCGTTCGTCGCGGCGACCGGGCAGGGCGTCCACGACCTCTCGGCCGACCCGAAGCTCGTCCGGGTGAACGGTTGGGACCGGACCTACCTGGAGACCGCGCCTGGTTCGCCCGCCCGGGACTCGGCTGACGCGAACGCCCCCGGTGTCCTGGACACCGACATGCTCGACGCCTCCTTCGCCGACGATCCGGCCGCCGCGAACACCGGCACCGGCAGCGGGTACCGCGACCGGGGTGCGGTGGAGGCTCAGGGACCGGTCACCCAGGACCCGCTGCGGGTCGAGCGCAAGGTCGGTGGCGGCCCGTTCGACGTGGTCGCGCGGTCGGGTCTGCACTCCGCCTGGCCGGTCGAGCGGGAGCGGGCCCGGTACGCCTACTACCTCACCGGTAAGCGGTTCTGGCGGGTGACCGACGCCGCGACCGCCGAGTACACGCTGCGGCGCGCCGGCGACGCCTGCGTCCAGGTGCAGGTCTCGCAGACCGATTTCCGACTGCCCAAGGAGTACGAGGGACCGGTCTGCACCCAGGTCGGTGCGCGTTACGTACCGGTGGCGCCGACGCGGGTTCTGGACACCCGAGCCCGGATCGGAGTGCCCGACATCCGGCCGGTCGCCGCCTTCGGACGGGTCGAGTTGCCGGTAGGCACCATCGCCGGAGTGGCGCAGGAGGACATCAGTGCGGTCGTCCTCAACCTGACGGTGACCCAACCCAGCGCCTCAGGTTTCATCAGGGTCGACTCGACCGGCGCCTTCAGCAGCTCGTCCAACCTCAACTTCGTGAGTGGGGAGACGGTGCCGAACCAGGTGACCGTACCCGTCGTCGGCGGCTCGCTGGTGTTCACCAACTACAGCTCGGGCACCGTTCACCTGATCGCCGACCTGCAGGGCTTCTACGCCGCGAACGGGTCCGGCTTCGCGTCGGCACCCCCGGCACGGGTCCTCGACACCCGGGAGGGAACCGGCGCGCCGTTCCCGGCGATGGGCATCCGTACCCTCGACCTCTCCGACCGGCTGCCCGTCGGCGCGACGGCCGCCGTGCTGTCGGTGACGGTCACCGCTCCGACCACCAGCGGCGTGCTCACCGTCTACCCGTACGGCTCGACGGCACCCACCGCGTCCAGCCTCAACTTCGTCGCCGGGCAGACCATCCCCAACCTGGTCACCGTGCCAGTGGTGAACGGCCGGGTCAGCATCCTCAACAACAGCTCCGGCACCACCCACGTCATCGCGGACCTGGCCGGCTGGTTCAGCCCGAACGCCACCCAGACCTTCGTTCCGATCACGTCGACGCGGATCGTGGACTCCCGGGACAGCACCGGGCTGCCCGGCCGTACGCCGGCTCCCCTCACCGCCGGGGAGACGGTCCGGTTCGAGCCGTTGCGGCCTGGCGTCACCTGCGCGCCGGCCTGCCCCGCCCCGACCGCACTGGTAGGCAACGTGACCGTCACCGCGCCGACCAGGCCGGGCGTGCTCACCGTTCACCCCGGCGGCGGGCCGCGGCCCACCGCCTCGAACGTCAACTTCGTCGCCGGTGAGACGGCGTCGAACGCCGCCGTGGTCGCGGTCGGCTCGGGCGTCGACCTCTTCCACAACAGCGGGGGTACGTCCCACGTCATCGTCGACGAGGCGGGCTACTTCATCGCCGCCGCGTCCTGACCCGCGTAGCGCTGAAGAACCGGCGCCCTCCGCGTACAGCGTGGGGCGCCGGTTCTTTCTGCCTGAGGTGCCGGGGCAGCCGGCACGGCCCGCGTGAATATAGGCTGCGGCGAGATTTGTTCGACTTCCACGGGGGACAGTTGATGAGAAGACACAGGTCGGTGCAGCTTGCGGTCGTACCGCTGCTGGCGGGTGTGGGCCTGGTCGGGCCCGCCGGGCCGGCGGTGGCGGCATCCGCGCCAGCCGGGGCCAGGGCCGCCACACCTGGCACCGAGGTGTACGTCAGCCAGCGTGACTGCAAGCCCGCTGGCGACGGCAGCGAGGCCGCGCCCTACTGCACGATCGGTGCCGCGTTGGCTGTGGCCCAGCCGGGTCAGACGGTGCTCGTGCAGCCGGGGAACTACGCGGAGAAGGTGACAGTCACACGGTCCGGCACGGAGTCCGCGCCGATCACCGTGCGTGCGGTCAACACCTCGCGGGGCCTCGTCCGTCTCGGTCACTACACGCTCAGCGGTACGCCGCTGACGATCTCCGGCGTGCATGACGTCGTGGTCGAGGGCTTCACGCTCACCGGCCCGAGCAATGCGGTGCCGGTTCTGATCAGCGGGGCCCAGCGGGTCACCGTGGACGGCATCGCCACCGGCGGGGGCACCCTGCCCGCCGTCCGTGTCACGGGTTCGTCCAGTGCTGTCACGGTCAGTCGGGGCTGGTTCCCCGGCTCGGGCACCGCTGCCACCGGCGTGGCTGTCGAGGCGGGTGTCACCGGCGCGGTGGTCACCGCCAACACGTTCTTCAAGACCCTGGTCGCCGTGACCGACGCGCCGGGAGCCCGGATCACCGGCAACACGGTGGTGACCGACTGCGCGACCGGGATCGTGCTGGCCGGTGCCTCGACCGGCGCGAGCATCCGGAACAACATCCTGCGTACCGGTGCCGGTCCCGTCCCGGCACCGGAAACCTGTGCCAACCCGACGACGGTGCCAGCGATCTCGGTCGCCGCCGCCGCCACCGGCGGCACGGAGGCCGACTACAACCTGGTCGACCCGGCCAGTGGTGGGGCTGTCTACCGCTGGGGCGCGACCGATCACGCCGACCTGGCGTCGTTCCGGGCGGCGACCGGCCAGGGTGATCACGACATCCTGGCCCCGGTCCTGCTGGGCGAGCAGTTGGGCACCGAGCGTGGCTGGTTCCCGCCGACCGCCGCCTCGCCGGCGATCGACTCCGCCGACGCGACGGCACCCGGGGTCGCTCGTACCGACCTGCTGGACAACGCACACGCCGACGCGCCCACCGTGCCCAACACCGGCACGGGTAACGGCTACCACGACCGGGGCGCGGTGGAGCTCCAGGGTGGCCGGACGGTGAGCGGGTACGGGGTCCAGAGCAAGCCCGGCGGTTCCTCGCTGGACTACACCGCTCCTCTCACGGTCAGCCACGCGTGGCCCACCGATGGCCCGGTGGGCAAGGTTGCCCAGCGGTTCACCAACGATCGGTTCTACCGGGTGGGTCCGATCGTGCCGGCCGATAGCCAGCTCCAGCGTGCCGGCACCGCCTGTGTGAGCAACGACGTCCGGTTCGACAACTTCCGGGTGCTCCCGCCGAGCGTGCTCGAGCCGCTGGGTGGTGACTGCACGGTCCTCGGCGCGATGTTCACCCCGGTGGCGCCGACCCGCCTGCTGGACACCCGCGCCGCCGTCGGGATCAGCACCACCGTTCCCGTCGCGGCCAACTCCGAGATCGTTCTGCCGATCATGTCGATCAACGGTGTGGCGGCCGCGAACATCACGGCTGTGGTGCTCAATGTCACGGCCACCCAGCCGACCACCGCGGGATACCTCACCGTCTACCCCGACGGCAAGACCGCACCCCAAGCGTCGAGCGTCAACTTCGTCGCCGGTGAGACCGTGCCGAACCTGGCCACCGTGCCGATGTCCAACGGCAACCTGCGCATCCGTAACAACGCCGGCGGGACGGTGCACGTCGTCGTCGACCTGCAGGGCTTCTACTCCGGCTTCGGTGACGGCTTCAAGCCGCTCGCGCCGACCCGCGTGCTGGACACCCGGGCCAACGGGGGCGCGCCGGTCCCCGCGAACACCTACCGGGTGCTCGATCTCTCCGGGCGGGTGCCGTCGGGTGCCAAGGCCGTCGTGCTGAACGTGACGGCCACCCAGCCGACGGCGAACGGGGTTCTCACCGTGTACCCGGCCGGTTCGTCGGTGCCGACGGCATCCAACCTGAACTTCGTCACCGGCCAGACCATCCCCAACCTGGTGACGGTGCCGGTGGTGAACGGCCGGCTCGTCATCCAGAACGTCAGTTCCGGCACCACCCACGTGCTCGCGGACCTGGCCGGTTGGTACGGCACCGGTGCCGTCGACGGCTTCGTCCCGTACGGCCCCCAGCGGATCTTCGACACCCGGCCGGGAGGCGCGTTGGCACCGTTCTCGTCGGTCGACCGGTTGGTGCCCTTCCTGGACCCGAACGGCAACGACAACACGCCGAAGCCGACGGCGTTGGTGGCCAACCTGACGGTCACCGGGCCGACCGCGCCGGGTGTCCTCACCGCACAGCCCAAGGGTGAGGCGCCCTCGGCCGCCTCGAACGTCAACTTCGTGGCCGGGGAGACGGCGTCGAACGCCGCAGTGGTGCGAGTGGGTGCCAACGGTTCCGTGACGGTGACCAACAACAGCAGCGGCGCGACGGATGTGATCGTCGACCAGGCGGGCCACTTCATCGCCACCACCCCCTGACCGAACCGATCCGACCCGGAGCCGGCGCCACCTGGTGGTGCCGGCTCCGGTCGTTCCGGCGACGGTGACCGATCGACTGACGTGACCGGCCGGGCAGCGACGGTAGTCTCCGGCCTGATCATGATCGACAGAAGACGGGGATGGTTCATGGGCAGTCGCTGGTTTGCCGGGTTCTTAGTCGTACCCCTTGTCCTGGGTGCCGGTGGCCTGGCCGGGCCGGCAGCGCCGGCCAACGCGGCGGTGCCCGCGCGGGCCGCGGTGCCCGTGACCGCCCAGCCGGCCGCCCAGGCCGTCCTGCCGACGGAGCTGTCGGTGGACCAGCAGCGTTGCTCGGCCACGGGTGGCACCGGCAGCAGCGACGACCCGTTCTGCACGATCTCCGCGGCGGCGGCCGTTGTCCAACCGGGACAGACCGTGCTCGTCGAGCCGGGGCACTACGAGGAGGTGCTGACGATCAGGCGTTCCGGTACGCCCGAGGCACCGATCACCTTCCGTGCCTCGGCGGTCCGGGGAGACGTGCGGATCGGCAAAGTCCGGTCCATGGAGGGGCCGACCACCGGCAGCGTCATCATCTTCGCCGGGGTGCACGACGTGGCCCTGCGAGACTTCGTGGTGGAAGGCGTGAGTGGGGCGCCCGCCGTGACGGTGGACGGCTCGACCCGGGTCACCATCGATGGCAACGGCATCCGGGGTGCGACGGCGTCCGGGGGAGTGCGGATCACCGGTGCATCCCGTGACGTCACGGTCAGCCGCCAGTGGTTCCTGATCGGCGGCGGGCCGGTGGTGGCCGTCGGGGCCGGCACCGTCAACGCGGTCGTCGTCGGTAACCAGGGCTACAGCCGCGTCGGGATGGTCGTCACCGACGCCCCGGACACCGTGGTCACCGGCAACACCATCATCACCACGTGTGGGAGGGGAATCGACGTGGCCGGCGACTCGCCGGGCGCGAGCATCCGGAACAACATCGTCGCGACGGCGGGCAGCGTCCGGCAGGTCTGCGCTGATCCGGCGGCTGCCGCCGCGATCACCGTGGCCGCCGGGTCGACCGCTCGCAGCGTCGTCGACCACAACCTGATCGATCCGGTCAGCGGCGGTCCGTTCTACGTCTGGGGCGGCACCGCACACACCACGCGGGACAGCTTCGTCGCGTCCACCGGTCAGGGTGTCAACGACCTGGCGACGAACCCGGGGATCGACATCGTCGACATCAACTACTGGCGGAGCTGGATCACACTGCGGCCGGGATCTCCCGCCATCGACTCGGCGGACGGCTCCGCCCCGGGTGCCCTGCCGAGTGACATCCTGGGTAACCCGTACAGCGACGACCCGAGCGCCGCCAACACCGGCACGGGCAGTGGTTACCGGGATCGGGGTGCCTGGGAGCGCCAGGGGACGCTGGACGCCGGTGCGATCGACATCCGGCGGGCGGCCGGCGGTGGTCCCCTCGACACGGTGGCGACCATCACCCCGACCCACAGTTGGCCGGTCGAGCGTGAAGAGGGCCGCTACGCGTTCCAGTTCGGCGACCAGACCGTCGCGCGCATCAGCGACGTGCCGCGAGCCAGCTACACGTACCGCCGGGCGGGGGTGTCCTGCGTCTCCTACTACGTCAGCCCGAACGGATTCCGCCGTGTCAACGGCGGCGTGGGGACCACCGATCGGGCCTGCACGGTGACCGGCTCGTACTACACGGCGGTCGCGCCGACGCGGCTGCTGGACACCCGTACCGCTCTCGGCATTCCGACCACGGTGCCGGTTGCCGCCGGCGGCCGGGTGACGCTCGACCTGCCCCAGGTGGCGGGCGTACCGGTCGCCGACATCAGCTCGATCGTCCTGAACGTCACCGTCACCAGCCCCACCACTGCCGGTTTCCTGAAGGTCTACTCCAACGCCACAGGCGCCATCACGTCGAGCGTCAACTTCGTGGCCAACGAGACCGTGCCGAATCTGGTCACCGTGCCGGTGCGCGACGGCCGGATCTACCTGGAGAACGCCAGCGGGGGGACGGTCCACCTGGTCGCCGATCTCCAGGGCTACTACAGCGCCCACGGCTCGGGCTTCGCCCCGATGACACCGACGCGGGTGCTGGACACCCGCTCGGCAGCTCCGGTCGCCCCGAACGGCGACCTGCACGTCGACCTCTCCGACGTCCTCCCGGCCGACGTGACCGCCGCGATCCTCAACGTCACGGTCACCCAGCCGACGACCGCCGGGGTGCTCACCGTCTACCCGGACGGTACGCCGGTGCCGATGGCGTCCAACCTGAACTTCGTGGCCGGGCAGACGATCCCCAACCTGGTCACCGTGCCGGTTCTCGGCGGTAAGGTGGCGATCCGCAACGTCAGCTCCGGCACCACCCACGTCGTCGCCGACCTGGCCGGCTACTTCGGGTCCGCGGCCTCCGGGGCGACCCAGAGCTACGTGCCGTACGGGCCGTCCCGGATCGCCGACAGCCGCACCGGCGACGGCCTGATCGACCGCACCGCCGGCCCGCTCGAGAAGCAGGCGGTGGCGAGCGTCGAGGCGTGGTACTACAAGGCGTTCGACGGCGCTGACTGCGGTTCGGACTGCCCCGCCCCCACCGCCGTCGTGGCCAACCTGACCGTCACCGCTCCGACCACCGCCGGCGTACTCACGGCCTTTCCCCACCGGACGACGCCCCCCACCGCCTCGAACGTCAACTTCGTCGCCGGCGAGACGGCCTCCAACCTCGCGGTCATCAAGACCCGGGACGCGGTGATCTCCCTGTACAACAACAGTTCCGGCAGCAGCCACGTGCTCGTCGACCAGGCGGGCTACTTCATCGCGGCCGCCTGAGTTCACGCCGCCCCTCGCCCGCACCGGGCGAGGGGCGGCGTCCTCGAGCCAACTGATCACGGTCGTTCCGGCGGCAATTGCGGTACGCGGGCCGGCGCGGGCCGGGATAGGCTGCCGCCGCACTCATCTGTCGATACGTCACGGGGGCGTAGATGAAGAGACGTGGACGGTCACTGCTCGCACTCATACCGCTGGCGGCGGGCGCGGTCCTGTCGGGGCCGGCGGCCTCCGCCGCGGCCGGGCCCGCGCCGGTCGTCGCGCAGGCGGCCACACCGGCCAACGAGGTGTACGTCAGTGAGAAGCACTGCGACTGGCTGACCGGCGGCGACGGGAGCATGGCGAACCCGTACTGCATGATCTCCTCGGCGGCCGAGGTGGCGCAGCCGGGGCAGACCGTGCTGGTGCAGCCCGGCAACTACGAGGAGGGGGTGTTCTTCACCCGCTCCGGCACCGAGGGCGCGCCGATCACCTACCGCGCGGTCAACGGCCCCGACGGTGAGGTTCATGTCGGCGCCTACGAGAACACGTACATCAGGGACACGGTCTTCCACCTGTACAAGGTGCACGACATCGTCCTCGAGGGCTTCTCCGTGCACGCCTGGGGCAGCGAAGAGACGATCGTGGTGAACGGTTCCAGTCGGATCACACTGGACGGTCTCGCGGTCCGCAACTACGAGGACGCGCCGGGGCTGATCCGCCTCACCGGTGGGTCGAGTGACGTCACGGTCAGCCGCAACTTCCTCGCCTCGTACACCAGGGTCGCCGGTGTGGCCGTGGACGCGGGGGTCAGCGGGACGGTGGTGAGCGGCAATGCGTTCCGGGACAGCCGGATGGTCGTCGCGGACGCACCGGGCACGGTGGTCACCGGCAACACCATCGTCAACCGCTGCGACGCGGGCATCCTGGTGACCGGAGCCGCGCCGGGGGTCTCGCTGCGCAACAACATCATCCAGACCGCGGACGGTGTCGCCAGCAGCCCCAGCCGGTGTGCCACCCCGTCGCGTGCGACGGCGATCTCGGTCTCGGCCGATTCGACGCAGGGTACGACCGTCGACCACAACCTCATCGATCCGACCAGCGGTGGCGCACCGTACGACTGGGCCGGCACCGCCCACCCGACCCTGGCGAGCTTCCAGGCCGCGAGTGGCCAGGGTGGCCACGACCTCGTCGGGCCGGCGGGGATCACCGGCCCGCAGGGCTCGGTGTTCGGCTGGTACCCGCTCACCCCCGGGTCGCCGGCGATCGACTCCGCCGACGCGACCGCGCCCGGTGCCCTCCCGACGGACCTGCTGCGCAACCCGCACGCGGATCCGCCGGACGTGAGCAACACCGGCACCGGTCCGGGCTACCACGACCGGGGCGCGACCGAGTACGTCGGCACGGGCGCGCTCGGTGGCAAGTCGTTCCGCCGCAGCGCGGGTGGCGACCCGTTGGACGCGGTCGCGACCCTCACGCCCAAGCTGCCGTACCCGACCGACGGCCCGGGCGGCACGGTGGCGTTCAAGTTCGGTGACGAGCGCTTCTGGCGGGTCGGCCACAGCCCGTCCATGACCTACACGTTCCGCCGCGCCGGCCATGTCTCGGTCACCGGCTGGATCAACTACCTGGGCTTCCGCAAGGCGGACCGGGCCGTCGTGACCGCCGCCGGTGACATCAACGTCGGTCAGATGGGCACGATCGTCGGGGCCACCTACCACCCGGTCGCTCCCGCCCGGCTGCTGGACACCCGTAGCGCCGTCGGAGTGCCCACGAGGACGGCGGTGCCCGCAGGCACCGAGGTCGTCCTGCCGATCGCCGGCATCGGCGTTACGCCGGCGGCGGACATCACCGCCGTGGTGCTCAACGTGACGGCCACCCAGCCGTCGATGGCGGGCTTCCTCACCGTGTACCCGGACGGGACGGCGCTGCCCAGCGCCTCGAGCGTCAACTTCGTCGCCGGCGAGACGGTACCGAACCTGGTCACCGTGCCGATGAGCAACGGCAAGGTCCGGATCCGCAACGGCAGCGGCGGTACGGTGCACGTGATCGCCGATCTCCAGGGCTGGTACGGCGCTGCCGGCAGCGGCCTGAAGACGCTCGCACCGACCCGGGTGCTGGACACCCGCGGCGCGGGCGCCACGGCGTTCCCCGCGAACACGACCCGCCAGGTGGACCTCTCCGCGGCCCTGCCGTCCGACGCCACGGCGGTCATCCTCAACGTCACGGCGACCGGCGCGACGGCTCACGGCGTGCTCAAGCTGTTCCCGGCTGGCGCGGCGGTGCCGGTGGCGTCCAACCTGAACTTCGTCGCCGGGCAGACGATCCCGAATCTGGTCATCGTCCCGGTGACCGGCGGCCGGGTCAGCATCCACAACGAGAGTTCCGGCAGCACCCACGTCGTCGCGGACCTGGCCGGCTACTTCGGTTCCGCCTCGTCCGGTGCCGCCGACAGCTACGTGCCGATGTCTCCGGCCCGGATAGTGGACACCCGGCAGGGCTCCGGCCTGCTGGACCGGTGGGAACGCGCCCCGCTTCAGCCTCGGGAGGATGTCCGTTTCCTGCCCTGGTTCCGGGACGCCGACTGTGTTGACGGCTGCCCGGCTGCGACCGCCGCGGTCGTCAACCTGACCGCCACCGAGCCCACCACGCCAGGTGTGCTCACCGCGTACCCGGCCACCGGGACGGCACCGCCCACCGCGTCCAACGTCAACTTCGTGGCCGGCGAGACCGCCTCCAACCTGGCGGTGGTGCGAACGGGTACGGCCGGCCAGGTCAGGCTGTTCAACAACAGCGGCGGGACCACCCACGCTGTCGTCGACCAGTCGGGCTACTTCATCGCACCCGCCGTCTGACGATGACCAGAGCGGCCGCCGGCGGCGGCCGTACGGCCACGAGTGGACGTGGCCCGACCGCCGATGCTCCGCCGATCTCGTCGACGGGGCGGTGACCGCCGGCCGGGTGGCACAGGCCGGTCAGGATGTGCAGCACCTCGGTCGGACGTCCAGGACTCTGAACACCTCCACCCACTCGGCCCGTGACCGGGATCGCAGGGGGTCCTCACGCCGATTGCTGCCGTGCAAGGTCCCAGGGTGGGCAGGCAGCCCCGAAAACGAATCAAGGCCCCTCGGTGGAGGGGCCTTGACCTGCTCTTACCTCTGGTCGGGGTGGCCGGATTCGAACCGACGACCTCTTCGTCCCGAACGAAGCGCGCTACCAAGCTGCGCCACACCCCGAGGCGTGCCGACAAATAGTAGCCCACCCGCCCCGATGGTCAAACTCGGTACCCCGCCCGGACGGATCTCGCCACCGGGGACGGCGCGGGGTGCGGCGGCGCCGGCGGGGTGCCACCGGCGGTGGCGGGGGTGCGGGTCAGCGGGGGATGAGGGTGAGGATGCTGGCCTCCGGGGGGCAGGCGAAGCGGACCGGCGCGGTCGGGTGGGTGCCCAGGCCGGCGGAGACGTGCAGCCAGGAGTCCGATCCCGGCCACCGGTGCAGGCCACGCGCCATCGAGCGGGGCAGCCCGCAGTTGGTCACCAGCGCCCCGTAGCCCGGTACGCAGACCTGCCCGCCGTGGGTGTGCCCGGCCAGCAGCAGTCCGAAGCCGTCCGCCGCCATCTGGTCGAGCACCCGCGGTTCGGGGGAGTGCGTCAGCGCGATGGACAGGTCGGCCGACGACGAGACCGCGCCCGACACGGCCGGGTAGTCGTCCCGGTCGATGTGCGGGTCGTCCACGCCGACCACGTCGATCTGCCGTCCGCCGGCCTTCAGGGTGGTCCGCGCGTTGTTGAGGTCCATCCAGCCGGCGCCGGTGAACACCTGGCGCAGCTCCTCGTAGGGCAGGTCGACGCCCTCGGTGTACTCCCGGTCGGGCAGGAAGTAGGTGAACGGGTTCTTCAACACCGGCCCGGTGTAGTCGTTGGAGCCGAACACGAACGCGCCCGGATAGTCCAGCAGGGGTTGCAGCGCCCGCAGCACGCCCGGCACCGCGCCGGGGTGCGCCATGTTGTCGCCGGTGACGACCACCAGATCCGGGTCGAGAGCGGCCAGCGACGCCACCCAGCGCTGCTTGCGCGCCTGGTCGGGCATCATGTGCAGGTCCGACAGGTGCAGTACGCGCAGCGGCTCCGCGTCGGTCGGCAGCATCGGCACGTCGTACCGCCGCAGGGTGAACATGTTGCGCTCGACGAGCGACGCGTACGCGAGGGTGGCCGCGCCGACCGTGGCGGTTCCGGCGGCAAGCCGGAATAGTGTGCGCTTTCGCATGGCGTTCAGGGTAGTTTGACCGACCATGAGCACGCTGAAGGACCGCCTCACCGCCGACATGCGTTCCGCGCTCAAGGCGCGCGACGAGCTGACCACCTCCACGCTGCGGATGGCCCTGGCCGCCGTCGGCACCGCCGAGGTCGCCGGCAAGGCCAAGCGTGAGCTCACCGACGACGAGGTGCTCGCGGTGCTGACCAAGGAGTCCAAGAAGCGCCGCGAAGCGGCGACCGCGTTCGCCGACGCCGGTCGCTCCGAGCAGGCCGCGAAGGAGACCGCCGAGGGTGAGGTGTTGGACCGCTACCTGCCCAGGCAGCTCTCGGACGCCGAGCTGACCGAGCTGGTGGCGGGGGCGCTCGCCGAGGGCGGCTTCACCGGCAAGGCCCAGATGGGTCCGGCGATGAAGGCGGCCCAGGCCGCGGTGGCCGGCCAGGCCGAGGGTGGCCGGGTGGCTGCCGAGGTACGCCGACAGCTCGGTCTCTGACCCGTCGGCTCTGCGGCGCGCGGCACCTGCCCCCGGCAGCGGGCGCGGCCCTGCGGCGCGGATCGGTAACTCTGTTCGCGGCCGTCCGGCAGCGGCAGGTCCGGCCAGACGAAACGGGCGGGCACCCGACGTGGGTGCCCGCCCGTTCGTGCGTACTGCTGGTCGATCAGCCGCCGGGGCGGCCAGGTGGGTTGCCGGGTTGGCTGGGCTTGTTGCCGGCCGGCGGGGTGCCACCGCCGCTGCTGACCTGGATGGTGACGACGCCGCCCTTGATGGTGCGCCCGTCGGGGCTGGTGCCGGCGGCGGTGCCCGCCGGGCAGGACGACGCCACCTTCGTGTCGGAGACGACCGCCTCGAAGCCCGCGCCCTTGATCCGGGACTTCGCGGTGTCCACCGGCTGGCACTTCACGTCGGGGATGCTGCGTTGGTCACCTTCGGAGATCTTCTGGCCCGGAGGCTCGAAGTTGATGCGCGGCTTGCCCTTCATGGCGTCCCGCAGCGTCTCGTACACCGGCGGGTTGATGCCGTCCTTCTCGGCGTGCTTCATCTTGACGTTGGTCTGCGCCCAGTCCGGGTCGGCCATGATGCCGGCCACCGCGTACTGCTTGGTCATCGCGACGATGGAGGCGGTCTTTCCCGAGTCGGTGGTGCCGGTCTTGCCGGCCACCGGCGCGTCGACGATGCCCTTGACCACGCTGGCGGTGCGGCTGTTGCCGCACTTGCTGGTCGAGGAGTTGTCGCCGAGCGGGCAGCGGGCGGCGTCCACGGCGGCCCGGGCCACGTCGGTGCTGAACCGCTTCTCGCAGCGCGGGTTGGCGACGTCGAGTTTCTTGCCCTCGGGGTCGCGGATCTCCTGCACCGGGATCGGATCGCAGTACTTGCCGTCTGCCGCGAAGGTCGCGTACGCGTTGGCCAGGTCCAGTGGCGTGGTGGCGGAGACGCCCAGGGTAAAGGCACCCCACTGGTGCGCTGCCTCCTTGGTCCCGCCGAACTTGGCGTCGCTGCTGGACCGTAACTGGATGCCGGCCCGCTTGGCGGCGTCGACCACGTTCTCCGCACCGACCTGCTGCTGTAGCGGCACGAAGTAGGTGTTGATCGACTGGGCGAACGCGGTCCACATGTTCTGCGGGCCGGCGGCCTTGAGGTTGGCGTTCGTCGGGCAGTAGAAGTGCGTGCCCTTACAGGCGGCCGGACTGCTGCTGTCGATGATGTACTCCGACTTGAACTGCTGTGGCGCGTTGATGGTGTAGCTGAGCGGTATGCCCTTCTCCAACGCGGCGACGATGGTGAAGAGCTTGAACGTCGAGCCGGCCTGGTACCCGGCGACGCCGTCACCACCGGTGATCAACGGGTTGACGGTCGCCGGGTAGTTGCCCCGGATGCCCTGCTTGCTCTTCGCCGGATCGCTGGACAGTTTGTTCTTCGGGTGCCGCGGGTCGTCGAGCTTGAACTGCCGGTTCACCGCGAGCGCCCGTACCCGGCCGGTGCCGGGCTCGACCACCGCGACCATGGCGGCTTCCTTGCTGTTCTCGCTCTTGGCCTTGCGGACCGCCTTGTCCGCGCTCCGCTGCGCCTGCACGTCGATCGACGTCACGACGGTGTAACCGCCGCTCTTGAGCCGCCGCTCCCGGTCGTACGTGGTCGAGCCGAACGTCTCCTGCTGCATCCACCAGCGGTAGAAGTAGTCACAGAAGAAGCCCCAGCTGTTGACGTTGGCGGCGATGCAGCCGTTCGGGGTGCGCTTGTCCTTCACCGTCAGCTTCGTCGCCTTGGCGGCGTCGGCCTCCTGCTGGGTGATGGCCTTGATGTCGACCATGTTCTGGATGACGTAGTCGCGCCGGTCCAGGGCGAGCGGGTAGCCGGCCTTGGTGGTCGGGTCGTTGGTGGTCGGCGCCTTCACCATGCCGGCCAGCAGCGCCGCTTCCTCGATCTTGAGCTTGCTCGGCGGCTTGCCGAAGTAGACCTGGCTGGCGGCGTAGATGCCGTACGCGCCGTTGCCGAACGAGGCGAGGTTGAGGTAGCGGGTGAGGATCTCGTCCTTGGAGAACTCCTTGTCGACCTGGAGGGCCAGCCGCATCTCGCGGAGCTTGCGGGCGCTGGTGTCCTCGGTCGCCGCGACCACGTCGGCCGGGTGAGTGGCCGAGTAGGCGATGGCCAGCCGGACGTACTGCATGGTCAGCGTCGACGCGCCCTGCCGGCCGGAGCCTTCGCTCTGGTTGTTCACGAACGCGCGGGCGACACCGTTGATGTCGACGCCGTTGTGCTTGTAGAACTCATGGTCCTCGGCCGCGATGATGGCCTTCTGCATGTACGGGGAGATGTCGGCGAGCTTCACGTCCCGCCGGTTCTCGTCGTACATCGTCGCGAGCGGTGTCTTGCCGTCCGAGGCCAGCAGGTAGCTGATCTGTGGCGCGCGGGCCACCGTCAACTCCGTCGGCAGGGCGCCGAAGGTCTCGGCGCCGGCCTTCGCGGCCAAGCCGGACATCGCCACTGCGGGGAAGGCCGCCGCTGCGACCACCACGCCGGCCAGTAGGCCACACACAAGCAGCGATGCGGCGTTGGTCAGCACATTGTGGTCACGTTTCCGCATCCAGGTCACCTCGACAGGGTACGCGAGTAGGGAACGAGGGGCGCTGGGGCGTTCTTTCCCCATTTCCTGCGCGCGCTGCCCTCGTTGTGCTAAACGCATGACCCCCGGTGCGTGGTTGCGTGTGACCTGCCGCGAGTCTCCTCCGATCGGAAGAGGCCGCGCAGCGTTTTCGCCGACCTCGGCGGGGTAACCGGCGGTCGAGCGCCCGGGAAGCCGGGACTGTCCGGAATGATGGATTTCGTCGACAACGTTGCGTAATCAGTCGACTACAGAGCATGATGGGGGCGGCGACAGCGCCACATGTCGTCCGCGCCGCCTTGGGGAAGGCGGGCCGGGCGATCGGGGGGAATTGCCGGCTGACGTGCATCGAGGTCGGTAGGTACTGCAAGGGGGGACGTGTACACATGGGCATGATCACTGACTGGCCGTCGCTGGCGGCGTGTCAGAACGGGGACCCGGACGCGTTGTTCGTACAGGGCGCCGAACAGAACGTGGCGAAGCGGATCTGCCGGAGCTGCCCAGTTCGGTACGAGTGCCTGGCCGACGCACTGGACAACCGGATCGAGTTCGGTGTGTGGGGTGGCATGACCGAACGCGAACGCCGGGCGTTGCTGCGTCGTCACCCTCAGGTGACGAGCTGGCGCAAGATGTTCGAGGCCGCGATGAAGAAGAACAGCAAGGACAAGTCCGGTAAGGACAAGATCCTGGTCAGCGCGGCCACCTGACGCCGATCACGGCCGGCTGATCGCCGTGCCGATCGTCCGCAGCCCGTCGACGTCGTGCACGTCGGCGGGCTGCGCCGTCACCGACACCGCCGGCACGGCCGGGAACGCCTCGGTGAACCGCGCGGCCACCTCCTGCTCGCGTACCGCCTGGCGGGCCAACGCGGCGTGCGCCCGCAGCACGTCGGCGGTGGCCTCATGCCCACCCAGCTCGGTCAGCCGCTCCGCGGCGGCCCGGCTCTGCGCGGCGTCCAGCTCCGGCACCGCCGGCCGGTGCACCCGGTTGAGCACCAGACCGGCCAGCGGCATCTTCTCCTCCCGCAGCCGGCCGGCGAAGTAGGCGGCCTCCCGGACCGCGTCCGGCTCCGGGGCCGCGACCAGCACGAATGCCGTCTCCCGTGCCTGCAGGATGCGGTACGTCTGCTCGGCTCGCTGCCGGAATCCGCCGAACATCGAATCCAGTGCGGCCACGAACCCGGACAGGTCGGTGAGCAGTTGCGCGCCGAGCACCTTCTGCACCACCTTCGAGAACATCCCGAACGAGGCCGTGACCAGGGTGAACATGCTCCGGCCGCCGCTGCGGGCCGGAGCCAGCAGCAGGCGCAGCATCCGGCCGTCGAGGAAGCGGGACAGCCGGGCCGGCGCGTCCAGGAAATCCAGTGCCGAGCGCGACGGCGGAGTGTCCACGACGATCAGGTCCCACTCGCCGCGGGCGTGCAACTGGCCCAGCTTCTCCATCGCCATGTATTCCTGCGTGCCCGCGAAGGTGGAACTCATCGCCTGGTAGAACGGGTTCGCGAAGATCTCCGCGGCCTTCGCCGGATCGGTGTGCTGAAGCACCACGTCGTCGAAGGTGCGCTTCATGTCGAGCATCATGGCGTGCAGTTCGCCGCCGCTGGTCTCGACGTCGATCCCCTTGACCTGGCGGGGGGTGTTGTCCAGCTCGGTCAGGCCCAACGACTGGGCGAGCCGGCGGGCCGGGTCGATGGTGAGCACCACCGTGCGCCGGCCGTGCTGCTCGGCGGCCCGCAGCGCCAGCGCCGCGGCCGTGGTCGTCTTTCCCACCCCGCCGGCACCGCAGCACACGATGATCCGCACGCCGGGGTCGGCGAGGATCTGGTCGACGTCCAGCCGCGGCGCCGCGTCTTCGGAAGGCACCAATCGAGCGTATCGGGCCGCGTGGGTCCGTGCGCCCGTGCCGAGCTCAGGTGTGAGTCAATCCGCCCTGACGAGGGCCTGGGCCAGTGTCGTGAGACCCGCCCGGTCCACCCCGTCCGGCAGCAACGGCAGCTCCACCATCGGCAGCCCCAACTCCACCAGGTCGGCCCGGAGCGAATCCTCCAGCTCGCGGCGGATGAGTTGGTCACGGGCCTCGTCGTGCAGGCCGGCCACGATGTCCCGGTCGGCCGGCAGACCCGCGGCGACCAGCCCGCGCTTCAGCTCCGCCGCGGTGACGGCCCGACCGGCGGGCAGTGGCGGGCGGGTGCCGTTGACGATCACCTTGCCGACGCCGAAGCCGAGCGAGGTCAGGTCGGCGATCGCGTCCACCGTCTCCTGCACCGGCATCTCCTCCAGCAGCGTGACCACGTGCACCGCGGTCATCGGGGACCGCAGCAGCGCGGCGACCCCTTCGCTCTGGGTCTTGATCGGGCCGACCTTGGCCAGGCGGGCCGTCTCGGCGGTGACGTTGAGGAACCGGCCGATCCGCCCGGTCGGCGGGGCGTCCAGCACCACCGCGTCGTACGCGCGCCGTTGACCCGAGGTGCGGGTGGTGGCCTCCTTCACCTTGCCGGTGAGCAGCACGTCGCGCAGGCCGGGGGCGATGGTGGTGGCGAAGTCGATGGCACCGAGCTTGCGCAGCGCCCGGCCCGCCGCACCCAGCTTGTAGAACATGTCGAGGTACTCGAGCAGGGCCTCTTCGGCGTCCACCGCGAGCGCGCGCACCTCACCACCGTCCGGCGCGTCCGTGAGGTGCCGCTCCTCGTAGGGCAGCGGGTCGATGCCGAAGAGTTGGGCGATGCCCTGCCGGCCCTCGACCTCCACGAGCAGGGTGCGCCGGCCGCCGGCGGCCAGCGCCAGGGCCAGCGCCGCCGCCACGCTGGTCTTGCCGGTGCCGCCCTTGCCGGTCACCACGTGGAGACGCGCCGACCATCCGGTACCGGCCGGGTCGGTCGGCCGCTCAGCTGCACACACCCGTCGAGCCTATCCAGGCCCGCGGGTCACGCGACCTCGCAGACCCACCAACCCGTCTTCTGCACCACCGTGAAGCGCAGGTCCTGGTCGGCCACCTTCTCGTCGGCGGTGGTCATGGTGACCCGGGTGGAGACGGTGGCCCGGTCCCCGGTCTGGTTGTCCACCTTCGGGGTGGTCCACCGGAAACGGGGGTTCTGGTACTCGGAGGCGTACTTCTGCACCTCGGCGACCTTCGCGGAGATCTTCTTGTCGTCGCGGGACGCGGCGCAGACGTGGCTGGCCGCCTTGCTGGCGTCGCGATCCTTGTAGATCGCGGTGAGGAACTCGTCGACGGCCACAGCCGGCTCCTTGGCGCCCTCGCCGTTCTCGGCGTTGCGCAGGGTCAGGAATGCCACCGCGCCGCCGCCCACGCAGAGCACCATGATCACGACCAGCGCGATCGCCGCGATCAGCAGGCCGCGCTTCTTCTTCGGCGGCTCGACGGCAGCCTGGTAGGGCGGGTAGGCAGGTGGTGGCGGCGGGATCGACCCCGGGGCCTCGGTGCCCGGTTCCGACGGGGCCGCCGCGCCGCCGGAGGTGTCCGGCTGGGGGACACCGGCCGGCGCACCGGGCTGGGTGGGGACGGTCGGCTGCGCCGGGAGCGCCCGCCGGGCGGGCTGCGCGGGAAGGGCGAGCTGGCCGTGCCGCTCGGCGGCGGGCGGCTGCGCGGGCTGAGCGGGGGTGGACCGAGCGCCGGGCTGCCCGGAGGTGGCTGCCGGGACGCCGGGCTGCCCGGAGGTGGCTGCCGGGGGGCCGGGCTGGCCGGAGGTGGCTGCCGGAGCGCCGGGCTGGCCGGCGGTGTCCGGGTCGGCCGACGGGAGAGCGCGCGGGCCGGCCTGGTCGCCGCTGGGCGGTTGGGTCATCTCGTTCCCCCGGGGGTGCGGCGCCCGGCCGCCACCGGTGGCGCCGAGCGTGATCGAGCGGGCGGCCGGGCGCAGCGCGACCGTCCGACCGGAAGGGTAGCGGTCAACCAGGGGGTCGGTGTCGCCCCTACTGCGCCGTCCGGCCCATCGGCTCGACCGACCGGACGGCGAAAACAGTCGTAGTCGGGATTCCTACCTCCAATGTGTCACATATGTGACTCTACGTGACTGATCGTGCGCGCCCTGTTGGCGGGACTGCCGCTGCGGACCTACCTTCGTCCCGGCGCGGGGGGCCGGAATGGACGAATCGTCCGGACGGTAAGCGAGATCCGACTGGTACGACCGGAGGCAATGCATGCGCGACGCGGACAACATCCCTCGCACCCAGTTCCCGACCAACGACCGGCTCCGCCGGACGGGTTCCGTGGGTGAGGCGGCCGGCGGGCTGTTCGGCAGCCTGCCTGTCAACGAGCGGTCGTACCGTCGGTTTCCCGAGCCGCCGGAGGTCGTCCGCGCGTCCAGCCGTCCCAACGAGCGGGTCCGGGACGACGACGAGCCGGGCTTCGTCATCCACCTGCCGATCCGGGTGCCCGACCTGGCGGCGGCCACCGTGCTGGCCGGTCGGGTCGCGGAATCCCTGGGTTTCCTGCCGGAGCTGGACGCCGGCGAGACCACCGTGTCGAACGCCGACGACCAGAACAACCGGCACCGGGTCTTCTGCGACCTGCTGCTGCCCGACCGGTCGCGCTGCCCCCAGGGGTACGAGCACGCCGGGCCGTGCGGTGAGCTTCCGGCGCCGCCGGAGCAACGTCCCGCACCTCGCTCGGCCAGCGGACCGTAGGCTGTGCCTCGAACAATTCCGCACCGAGAGGGAGCCCTTCAGCGATGCAGAAGTGGGAATATTCCACGGTCCCGCTGCTGGTCCACGCGACCAAGCAGATCCTCGACAACTGGGGCGAGGACGGGTGGGAGCTCGTCGCCGTGGTCCCCGGCCCGAACCCGGACCAGCTGGTCGCCTACCTGAAGCGGCCCAAGGCGTGAGCGCGAGGAGTGCAGCGCAGCGGAGCCCCGCAGTCGCGAACCACGGGGTGACGCGATGAGCAGCGGCCCGCACGCGAAGCTCGCCGAGCTGGGTCTCGAACTGCCCGAGGTGGTGCCGCCGGTGGCCAGCTACGTGCCGGCCGTGCAGTCCGGGCAGCACGTGTACGTCTCCGGTCAGCTTCCGATCGCCGAGGGGAAGCTGCTGGCGACCGGCAAGGTCGGCGCCGGCATCTCCGCCGAGCAGGCGAAGGATCTGGCCCAGCGCTGCGCGCTCAACTCCCTGGCGGCGGTCGATTCGCTGGTCGGTCTGGAGAACGTGGTCAAGGTGGTCAAGGTGACCGGATTCGTGGCCTCCGCGCCCGGCTTCACCGGCCAGCCCGCCGTCATCAACGGCGCCTCCGACCTTTTCGGCACCGTCTTCGGCGAGGCCGGACGCCACGCCCGCAGTGCTGTAGGGGTGGCCGAACTCCCCCTGGACGCCCCGGTCGAGATCGAGCTGATCGTCGAGGTCGCCTGACCCGTCCGCCTCCCGCGATCTTGCACTTTCTGCCCCGACGAATGTCGTGAACGGGCACGAATCAGGTGCCGCAAGTGCAAGATCGCGGGGCGTGGCGAGCGGGGTCGTACGATCGCAGCCATGAGTGGGCACGTGACGGGGGCGGTGGCGGCGCTTGCCGACGAGCTGCCCCGCTGGGTTTCGCTGCTGCGTGCTCCCAACCCGGGGCCGATGACCCTCGACGGCACCAACACCTGGGTGCTGCGCGCCCCGGAGGCGGACCACTGCGTCGTGGTCGACCCGGGGCCGGCCGACGAGGGGCACCTGGCCCGGATCGCCGAGCAGGGCCCGGTCGGGCTGATCCTGATCACCCACGGCCACCTCGACCACACCGAGGGCGCCGCCCGGCTGAGCGAGCTGCTCGGCGGCGTGCACGTCTTGGCCGTCGACCCCGCACACACCATCGGCGGTGACCCGCTCACCGAGCCGGCCGAGCAGCTCGGCGGCTTCGGCCTGGAGATCCGCCTGCTGAACACCCCCGGGCACACCGCCGACTCGGTCTGCTTCCTCGTCGAGCACGGCGGCGAACGGGTGGTGCTGACCGGTGACACCATCCTCGGCCGGGGCACCACCGTCGTCGCCCACCCGGACGGGCACCTCGGCGACTACCTGCGCAGCCTGGAGCTGCTCTCCGCGTACACCGGGATCCCGGCTCTGCCGGGCCACGGCCCGGCGCTGGCCGACTGCGCCGCCGCCGCCGACTTCTACCTGGCCCACCGGCACGCCCGGCTGGACCAGGTCCGGGCGGCCGTCGACGCTGGCGCCCACACCCCCGCCGAGGTGGTCGGGGCGGTCTACGCGGACGTGGACCGCTCGCTGTGGTGGGCGGCCGAATGGTCGGTCCGTGCCCAACTGGAGTATCTGGGCGTCGGCACCGGGGAATCAGCGCCGGGGGTCAGTGGGTTGGAGCACACGTGACCTGCCCGGTGTGCGGAACCGTCGCCGTACCCGGCGCACGGTTCTGCCACAACTGCGGTGCCGCGCTGCCGGCCGCCGCGACGTTGCCGGCGGCCGAGCGCCGGGTCGTCACCGTGCTCTTCGGCGACCTCTCCGAATTCACCTCATGGTCGGAGGATCTCGATCCGGAACGCGTCGGCGCGGTCACCGACCGGGTGCTCGCCGCCCTCGCGGGCGCGGTGAAGACCTTCGGTGGGCACGTCGACAAGCTGACCGGCGACGGGATCATGGCGGTGTTCGGGGCCCCGGTCGCGCACGAGGACGACGCCGAACGCGCGGTCCGTGCCGCCCTGTCCATGCAGCGGGCGGTCCGCCGGGTGCTCGACGACGAGCGGGGCGGCGGTGCGCCGCTCGGGCTGCGGGTGGGGCTCAACACCGGTGACGTGATCGCGGGCATCCAGGCCGCCATCGAGTACACGGTCATCGGGGACACGGTGAACACCGCCGCTCGACTGGCCGACGCCGCCGCCGTGGGCGCGGTCTACGCGGGTGGCCGGACCGCCGCCGCCACCCGGCACGTCGCGTCCTGGCGGGCGCTGCGTCCGCTGCGGCTCAAGGGCAAGCGTGAGCCGGTCGAGGCGTACGAGCTGCTGGGTCTGCTGGACGCGCCGGGCACCCGTTCGGGGCTGGGCGACGAGGCACCGTACGTGGGCCGGGAGACCGAGATCGGCCGGGTGGCCGGCCGGCTCGCCGAGGTGATCGACCAGGGCGACCCGCGGGTGCTGTTGATGACGGCCGAGGCGGGCATCGGCAAGTCCCGGTTCGCCGCCGAGGTGGAACGCCTCGCCGCCGGGTACGACGTGGGCGCCGGCCGGTACGCCGCGCACACCGGCGCCCGGGTGCTCTCGGTGCACTGCGCCGCCTTCGGTGAGCGACGCCGACTCGCGCCGCTGGCCGACCTGGTCCGCGCCGCCGTAGGCCTGCCGAGTGACGCGGCCACCGCGTTGACCCGCCCCGCCGTGGAGGAGCGGCTGCGTCGGCTCGGCCAGCGGCTCGTCCGTGCCGACGCGGACACGCCCCCGATCGCCGTCGACCAGTTGCTCGCCCTGCTCGGCTACGCCGAACTCCCCGTGCACGCCGGCACCGACAACGGCGAGTGGGGCGGCGCGGGCGTGCCAGCCGACGCCGAGGCGGTGCCGAACGCGGTCGCCGACCTGCTCAGCGGGCTCGCCGCCGAGGCACCGCTGGTGATCGTGGTGGACGACCTGCACGACGCCACCGCCGAGACGATCCGCGCCCTCGGGGTGACCCTGTCCCGGCTCACCGGCCCGGTGCTGGTGCTGCTGCTCGGTCGGCCCGAGCTGGTGCGTACCGCCGGCGCCCTGACCCGGGTCGCGGACGCCGAGGTGCACTCCCTGCCGCCGCTGCGCGGCGCCGACGCGGCTCGGCTGCTCACCAGCTATCTCGGCGGCGGCAAGCTGCCCCAGGCCGACGCCGACCGGCTGCTCGCCACCGCTCAGGGCAACCCGTTCTACCTGGCCGAGCTGGTCACCCTGCTCATCGAGCGGGGCGCGCTCACCACCGCCGAACGGCCCGCCCCCGGCGTACGGGACCAGGGTCCGGCGTCCGGCTGGCGGTTGGTGCCCGGCTCACTGGGCAGTCGGCTGCTCTCCCGGGACCTCGCCGCCGTGCTGGCCGCCCGGATCGACGCGCTGCCGACGGACGCCCGCTCGGTGCTGCGCGACGCCGCGGTCGTCGGTGACACGGTGCCGACCGGTGCGCTGGAGGCGCTGCGGGAGCAGCGCGCCGGCCGGGACGGCCGGCCGTCGGCGGTGGTCGCTGTGGAACTCGACCGGGCCGTGGAGGAGCTGCTGCAACGCCGGATGCTGCACCGCACCCGTGCCGGCTACGCGTTCGCGACGCCCCTGATGCGGGAGGCCGCGTACGCCGGGGTGAGCAAGGCGGAGCTGGCCGAGCGACACGCCGCGCTGGCCCGCTGGGCGGCGCCGGTGGACGGGACTACGGCCGGCACGGTGGGCGGGTTCAGCGAGGAGGCCCGCGACGACTTCGTGGCGACGCACGTCGAGCGGGCCGCGAGGCTCGCCGACGCGGTGAAGCTGCGCCCCGACGCGCCGGCCCGGGCGGTGGGCCCGCTCGGGGTCGCCGCGCTCGGTCGGGCCGCCCGCCGCTCGCTGTCCGCCGGGGAGCCGGCGATGGCCGTGGAGTACGCCGAACGCGCCGCCGACCTGGCCCGCGACGGGGTGCCGCCGGCCGACCGGGTCGTGCACGCGCGGGCGTTGCTCCAGATCGGCCGGGTCGTCGACGCGCTCGCGTTCGCCGAGAAGATCGCCGCGAACACGGGCGACGAGGCGGTGCGGGCCAGTGCCCTGCTGCTCGCCGGTCAGGCCCAGCAGACCCTCGGCGACCAGGACCGGGCGGTGTCCGCCTGGCAGGAGGCGTTGCAGGTCGCCACGGCCGGAGGGCTGCCCTCCCTGCGCGCCTCGGCGATGCGCCGGCTCGGCATGGCCGACTTCGTGGGTGGGCGGTTGAGTCAGGCGAGCAGCCGGCTGGCCGCCGCGTACCAGGTGAGCCTCGGCGCGCAGGATCGGCGCGGGCAGGCGTGGTCGTTGCAGAACCTGGCCTGGGTGACCACCACCCGGGGTGACTTCGCCGGCACCGACGCGGTGCTCGGTCGGGCCGCCCGGCTCTTCGCCGAGCTGAAGGACCCGTACGGGCGTGCCTGGTTGCGGGGCACCACCGCGTTCGCGCGCCTGCTCGCCGGCCGGTTGGGCGAGGCGTGTCGGCTGGCGCAGGTCTTCCTGCCGTTCGGTGAGCGGGTCGGCGAGGCGTGGGCGGTGGGCACCCTGCGCGCGGTGGCGGCGTTCGCCACCGCCGAGCTGGGTGAGCTGGCCGAGGCGGACCGGGAGGCCCGTCGGGCGTACCGCGAGTTCGCCGCCGCGTCGGACGACTGGGGGCGCGGGTTCGCGCTGGTGGTCCGGGCCGTGGTGGCGCGTGGGCTGGGCGAGCCGGAGCACGCGGCGGACCTGCTGACCGACGCCCTGTCGTACGCGGAGCTGACCTCGCATCCGCTGCTCACCGGGATGGCCGGGACGCTGCGCGGCTTCGTGGCCCTCGACATGGGCGACTGCGAGACGGCCGAGCGGGTGGCCCGTGAGGTGCTGACCGCCGTGGAGCCGCACAACCCGCAGGCGCCGGCGCAGGTCGCGCCCCGGGTGCTGCTGGCCACCGCCCGGCTGGCCGGCGGTGACTCGGCGACCGCGGTCGGGCTGCTCGCACCGGTGGCGACCGCCGCCGCGAGCGCGCCGTCACTGCTCTTCTCCCGTCGCCAGACGATGGCCCGGTACGCGTCGGCGCTGCTGGCGCACGGCCAGCGGGAGCAGGCGTTGGACTGGGCGCGGCGGGCGGTCAGCGCACCGGCCGAGGACGTGCGCAGCCAGGTGATCGCGGCCGGTGTGCTGGCCGAGGCGTTGGCGGCCTGCGGTCACCCGCAGGAGGCCCGGTCCTGCGCGGACGAGGCGGTCCGCCTGGCGTACGCCACCGAGCAACGCAGCGAACGTGCCGCCGCGGACGCGCTGCGCCTCCGCCTCTCTTCGTGACCTGAATCTGGCGGTTTCGGGGATGTGGTTCGTCGGGCCCAGGGGCTAGCGTGGTAGCACCGTCGACCGGTCCACAGTGGTGGCCGTCGCCGTCGTGCCTGGGGAGGCCTTTCATGAAGCTGCCGCGTTCCGTCGCGGGCTGGACCATCGCGGTCTTCGGTGTGCTGGCGCTGGCGATGGGTGCGCTCGGGCTGCTCTGGCCGGAGGCGCAGCTGCGCATGTTCGGGTTCGAGGTGCCGGCGACCCGTGCCGCCGGTGACTACACGGGCACGTTCCTGCTGGCGTCCTCGATGGCGGCGTTCAACATGGGCGTTTACTACCTGCTCGCCACGGTCACCGAGTGGCGGGTGTTCTACCGGTTCACGGTGGTCTTCCGGCTGGTCACGTTCACGGTGTTCACCATCGCGGTGCTGGCCGACATCGCGCCGGACCGGTTCTTCGGGGTGGCGGCCTGGGAGGGGCTGGGCGCGGTGGCCACCGCGATCGGTCTGCGCCTGGACGCCCGCAGGGCCGCGTCGGGCGACACCGACGCGACGTCCGGCGGTGCCGATGGGACGCCCTCCGGCCGCGACGTGACGTCGTCCGGTGGCGGTGCGGCGGGCGACGTCGGGGACGCCGGGGCCGCTCCGGCGGACGCGGTGCGCTGAGCCGTCGGCCGGGTTGGGTATTTTCGAGCAGTGACCGACACCCCGACCGGCGGCTTGCCGGTGCCGATCGTGCCCGGTCTGACCGATTTGCGGGTCTTTGCCAGGGGCGGTTACGCCACCGTCTACCAGGCCACCCAGATCTCGGTGGGGCGCGAGGTCGCCGTCAAGGTGGAAAACCGGACGCTGGGCAACGAGCGCGACCAGGCCCGCTTCCTGCGTGAGGCGCGGGCGGCCGGCCGGATGTCGTCGCACCCGCACGTGGTGGATCTCTTCGACGTCGGGGTCACCGTCGACCAGCACCCCTACCTGATCATGGAACTCTGCGACGGGTCGTACGCCGAACGGATGCGCACCTCGCCGCTGGGCCCGGTCGAGGCCCGCGATCTCGGCATGAAGATCGCTGACGCGCTCGCCCACTCCCACGCAGCCGGAGTGCTGCACCGGGACGTGAAGCCGGCGAACATCCTCTACTCGAACTTCAACTCGGCGGTGCTCGCCGACTTCGGCCTGGCCGTGCTCGCCGAGGCCCGGGACGCCTCGGTCACCCTGGAGGTGCTCACCCCGGCGTACGCGCCGCCGGAGATGTTCAGCCACAGCCCGCCGTCGCCCGCCGTCGACGTGTACGCCCTCTGCGCCACCCTCTACGCGGTGATGCACGGCCGGCCGCCGCGCTGGCAGTCCGAGCGCAATCCCAGCCTGGTCACCGTGCTGGAGATGTTCAACCAGCCGCTGCCCGGCCTGCCGGGCGTGCCGGACGAACTGATCGACGTGCTGCGCGCCGGCATGGCCAACGACCCGGCCGAGCGGCCCTCCGCCCTCGAACTGCACGAGATGCTCGCCGGGCTGCCCCTCGGCCCACCGTCGGCGCCGGTCAGCGGTGCCCCGGTCAGCGGAGGCGCGACCTACGCCGGCCCGTACGTCACCAGCCAGCCGCTTCCCCGCCCCGCCGTCGAGGACGCCCATCCGACGGCCCCCGCAGGTCGGCGCTGGCGGCGACGCTGGTTCCTCGGCGGTGCGGGTGCGCTCGCGCTCGCCGCCTCGGCCACCGCCGGTGCCTGGGTGGCCGATAGTTCACCGCCGGCCAACCCGTCGCCCTCGGCCAGCCAGGTCGCCGCGCTGGCGACCGGGCCGCTGCCCGGCTGCACCACCGGCCCCGGCGCACCGACCGCCCTGCCCGACGGTGCCCGTTGCCTGCCCGAGCTGGAGTGCTTCGGCCCGATGCGGATCCGCGGGACCCGCGCCGAGGCGGCCCGCGTCCCGTGCGCGGGGACGCACACCTGGGAGACGTACGCCGAGGGTCTGCTGCCGGTGTCGCTGGTCGGCGCCGAGTACGACGAGGTGGTCGCCGCCGAACCGGTACGGCAGGTGTGCAGCGCCACCACCTTCCGGTTGACCACCGGGATCGCCGAACCGACCGGCTGGCACCTGGAGGTGCTGCCACCCGTCGAGGGCAGCGTCGACCGCGCCTACCGCTGTCTGGCCGGGCGGGGCGTGAACGCGCTCAGCGCGCCCACCCTCACCGATCGCTGAGCCCGTCCGACCCGCGCCGCCGGTCGCGTACCGCACGTAACGCGTCCCGGCTGTCCAGCGCGTCGAGGGTGTCCGCGTCGATCCCGTACGGCATCAACTCGGGTGGGCCGGCCGCTGCCGGACGATCCGCCGGCTCGGGCGTGTCACGCTGTCGGGCGGCGGAGGTGGCGACCCCGGCGACGGTGGCCAGTAGGACGCAGAGCAGCGCGAGCACCACGCCGAGCAGATCCTGCCGACGCCAGACGATCACTGTGGCCAGCAGCGCGAGGGCTCCCAGCGCCGCGACCACCGCGACCGTCCGCGCATCGGGCCTGGGTAATTGACTCACCCCTCCAGCATGTCCGGCCCCGGTCGGCTGTCAACCGGAGAGCCGACGCCGCGCCGATCGTCCAATCCCGCCGGGTGCCCGGCGCGTGCGCGTACGCAGTGGACCGGAGTGGTTACTCTCGGTGTTCCGCAGGCTGTTGCGTCAGCGAGGTCACCATGAACCCACGTAGATTCCAGTCCCGGCTCCGCGCCGTCGCGACGACGCTGGCGGTCGCCCTGACCCTCACCCTGGCCGCCGCCGGCGGCTGTGACAGTCGCAAGGAGCCGGACCTGCCGTCGGTGCAGGAGAAGCTGCGCGAGACGCACATCTACGGTCAGTCGAAGCTGCGCATCGGCGTGGCCACCGACGAGCCGCTGATGGGCGACCTGCGCAACGGTCAACACGTCGGGTTCGACGTGGAGATCGGCCGTTACGTGGCCGCCTCCCTCGGCTACGAGGGGGACCAGCGTCTGGAGTTCGTCTCGGTGGCCACCGAGGACCGCATCCCGGCCCTGCAGGGCGGCATGGTCGACCTGGTGGTGTCCAGTTTCTCCATCACCGAGGAGCGCAAGAAGCTGGTGAGCTTCGCCGGGCCGTATTTCGTCACCACGCAGGAGGTGATGGTGACGACCCGACTCAAGGACAAGATCCACACCATTGAGGACCTGCGCGACCCGGCCTACAAGATCTGCACCAGCGGCGGCTCCACTACCGAGGCCGAGTTGGAGAAGCGCCAGGTCAAGGCGTTGGTGGTGAAGGACGTCGCGGACTGCGTCGAGGGCATCCGGGAAGGGCGCTACGACGCGGTCAGCTCCGACGAGACGATCCTCGCCGGATTCCTGGCCAGCTATCCCAAGGAGTTCGAGATCGTCGACCTGCCCTTCGGCACCAGCGAACTGCTGGGCATCGGCGTGCCGATCGGCGACCCGGCGCTGCGCGACCTCGTCGCGTTCTTCCTGCAGAAGAGCTACCAGCAGGGCCGGGACGGCCAGGCGAGCCCGTGGCAGACCGCGTACAACCGGACCCTCGGCCCGTGGCTGCGCGCCGAGAAGCGCCAGCCGCAGCCGCTGGACGTGCCGAAGCTGGTCGACTTCGACGACAAGGCGCCCTCGAAGTGAGCACGGCACCGACCGCCATCGGTGGCGACAGTCCGGTCCCACCGCCCCGGGCCGCCGTGCCACCCGACGCCGGCGCCGTACCGGCCGGGTGGCCCGCCGCCGTGCCAGTGGCCGAACCCGCCGAGCCGATCGCCGACCGGGCCGAGCCGGGGCGCGTGCGGTGGGATCCGGCGGAGCGACGCGCGCGGGCCAGCCAGTCGTTCTGGACCGCCGTGGTGGGCGTACCGGCGATCTTCTCGGTGCTGCGACTCGGCGTGGAGGCCGGCGGGGAACTCCAGACCACACTGCTGCTGGTGGCCAACGTCGGCCCGGTCAACCTGCTCGCCGGCTTCCTCACCACCGCCGCCCGGCTGCTGTCCACCGGGCTGGTCGCCGTCTTCGCGCTCGGCGCGGTGCTGGCCGTCAGCGCGGACCGGCTGCCGCCGGGCACCCGTCGTCGTCCGCTCTTCGCCCGCTGGGCCGACGTGACCCCCGCCTGGGTGGTGCTCGCCAGCTTCCTGCTCGCCCTGCTCACCTGGCCGCTGCTCTACCTGCCGCTGCTGCTGCCCGCGTTCGTGGCCGCGTTCCAACTGCGCCCCGAGCGGCTGCACGAGCGGCACCTGCCCCGTGTGCTCCTGATCGTCGCTCTGCTCGCCGGGTACGGCTGGCTCCTGCTGCCCACGCTGCGCGACGCAACGGCACAGCGCGAGTGGTTGGTGCTGGCGCTCGTCGTGGTGCCGCCGCTGCTGGCCGTGTTCATCGCCGGGCCGCTGCCCGGCATGGTGATCCGACCGCTGGCGACGGTGACCGAGGTGGCGGTGCTGGCCATGCTGGTCTGGGCCGCGGTCCCGGTGATCAGCACCCCGGTGCTGCCGCTGACCGTCACCACCGTGGGCGCACCGGGCGGCCCCACCGAGGACGTACGCGGGCACGTGATCACCACCGACGACGTCAACATGGTGATCCTGCAGGAGCGCGGCGGCGTGCGGTACGTCCCGGTCGACCTGGTACGCGCGCAGGTGCTCTGCCCGAGCGAGGAGGAACTGCCCCGGCACCGGCTGCGTATCCACGACTTCCACGTCGAGGACTCGCTGCTGGAGGGCATGGGTCGCCGCGTCCGCCCGGTGCACCGGATCGACGCCGCCTGCCGAGCGCCGGGCTGATCAACCGGCGGACGTCGCCTCCCGTGCCCGGCGGTTGTCGCGCACGAGTGCGAGGGTGGCCAATGGCACGCCGACCGCGCCGAAGGCCGCGACACCGGCGAGCAGGTAGGCGATGCGGTGGTTCTGCGGGGCACGGCGGTCGGCCACCTCCGCCTCCGGGTCCTGCGGGTCGTACACGATGGGGATCTCGTCGCCCAAGGCCGGAACGGCTCCGGGCGGCTCGTCGCCCTGACCGACCAGCGCCTGCGACCGCCGCCCGTCCGCGGTGTCGAATTCGACGTGGATCGGTAGACCCAAGGTCTCTTTAGGACGGTGTCAGTAGGACTTGTCCTGGCCGAGGGCGTGCTGGGCGACGAAGTTGAGGATCATCTCCCGGCTGACCGGGGCGATCCGGCCGGCGCGCACCGCGCCGAGCAGGGTGGCCACCCCGTACTCGGTGGTCATGCCCGCCCCGCCGAGGGCCTGCACGGCGGTGTCCACGGCGAGCGCGGCGGCCTCCCCGGCGGCGTACTTGGCCATGTTGCCGGCCACCCCGGCCTCCAGGTCCCGGCCGGCGTCGTACAGGGTGGCCGCCTTCTGAATCATGAGGCGGGCCAGCTCGACCTGCACCGCCGCGTGGGCGAGGGGATGCGAGACGCCCTGATGCGAGCCGATGCTGCGGCCACCCCAGACCTTGCGGGTGGCGGTGTACTCGCTGGCCCGCTCGATGGCGTACCGGCCGGTGCCGGCACCCATCGCGGCGACCGTGATCCGCTCCGGGTTCAACCCGGCGAAGAGCGCCGGCAGTCCGGCGTCCAGCGACTCGCCGACCAGCGCGTCGGCGGGCACCCGCACGTCGTCGAGGTAGAGCAGGAACTGGTTCTCCGGGGACACGATCTCCATGTCCAGCTTGGAGCGGGTCAGTCCGGCCGCGTCGGTCGGCACCAGGAACAGCGCGGGCTTCAGCCTCTGCGGAGACGCGTCCCCTGAGCCGGCTGGGCCGTCATCGACGGCGACACGGGCCACCACCAGCACGTGACCGGCCTCGTCGACGCCCGAGATGTAGCACTTGCGGCCATTGAGCAGCCAGCCGTCACCGTCGCGGCGGGCCACCGTGCCGAGGCGGTGGAAGTTCGAGCCGGCCTCCGGTTCGGTGATCGCGAAGACGATCTTCTGCGACCCGTCGGCGAGGCCGGGCAGGTGCCGTTTGCGCTGCTCCTCGGTGCCGTGCCGGTTGAGTACGGTGGCCGCGATGGCGGGGGACACCACCAGCAGCAGCAGCGGGCAGCCGGCCGCGGCCAACTCCTCGCACACGATGGCCAGCTCGGTGATGCCGCCGCCCCCGCCGCCGTACTCGGTGGGGATGTTGACCCCCAGGTAGCCGAGCCGTCCCGCCTCGGCCCACAGCTCGGTGGTGTGTTCGCCGGCCTTCGCCTTCTCGACGAAGTAGCCGTGGCCGTAGCGCCGGCCCAACGCCCGCACGGCGTCGCGAAGCTGGTCCTGCTCGGGGGTGAGGTCGAAGGTCATCGGGGGTCCTCCTCGGGGTTGACCACGGCCAGCACGGCTCCGGTGTCCACCTGGCCGCCGACCGGCACCGGCAGTTCCGCGACGACGCCGTCGGTCGGGGCGAGCACGGGATGTTCCAGCTTCATCGCTTCCAGGGTGAGCAGTGGATCGCCGGCCGAGACGCGCTGGCCGACCTCGACGTGCACCCGGGTCACCGCGCCGGGCAGCGGCGCGAGCAGCGACCCGGCCGCCAGCTCCACCGTGGGCAGCGGGAGACGGGGCAGCTCGGTGAGGCTCGCCGCCCCCGCCGGGCCGTCCACGAAGACCTCCGACCCCACCCGGTGTACGCGCAACTGCCAACGGCTGTCCAGCACGGTCAGCACCACCCGGTCCGGGGTGGCCTCCTCCAGCCGGGCCGGGACCTCACCGGCCGGATCCGTCGACCATTCGGCAAGACTGCCGTCGCGGTCCAACCGGTAGCGGACCTCGATCTCCTGCCCGGCCCGGTCGACGTACCGGGCCACCTGGGGGAACGCCGGCACGTTGCGCCAACCGGAGGGGAGCCCGGCGAGCACGGGGGCGGTCGCCCGCCGCGCGGCGGCCGAGGCGAGCGCGGCGGCCAGCGCCGCCACCGGCAGCAGGTCGGCGGGCAGCAGCGGGGCGAACACCTCCGCATGTCGGTCGAGGAAGCCGGTGTCGACCTCCAGCCCGCCGAACTCGGGGCTGCGCAGCACCCGCACCAGCAGATCCCGGTTGGTGGCCACACCGTGCAGTTCGGCCCGCGCGAGCGCGCCGGCCAACGCCCGGGCCGCCTCGGCGCGGGTGGGCGCCCACGCGATCAGCTTGGCCAGCATCGAGTCGTAGTGCACGCTCACCGTCGAGCCGTCCAGCACGCCGGAATCCAGGCGCAGACCCTTGGTCGGCGTGAACTCGCCGGTAAACCCGGGGATGGCGAACCGGTGCAGGGTGCCGGTGACCGGACGGAAGTTCTGGGCCGGATCCTCGGCGCAGAGCCGTACCTCGATCGCGTGGCCGTCGGCCGGCGGAGTCGTCGTGAGCGGTAGCGGCTCGCCCTCGGCGACCAGCAGTTGCAGCCGGACCAGGTCCAGCCCGGTGACCGCCTCGGTGACCGGGTGCTCGACCTGGAGACGGGTGTTCATCTCCAGGAAGTGGAACTGGCCGTCGGGGGCGAGCAGGAACTCCACAGTGCCGGCGCCCACGTACTCGACGGCCCGACCGGCGGCCACCGCCGCCGCGTGCAGCCGGTCCCGCAACTCCGGAGCCAGGACCGCCGGAGCCTCCTCGACGATCTTCTGGTGCCGGCGCTGGATCGAGCAGTCGCGCGCCCCGAGGGCCACCACCGTGCCGTGGGTGTCACCGAAGATCTGCACCTCGACGTGCCGGCCGCGCTCGACGTACCGCTCGATGAAGACCGTGCCGTCGCCGAACGCCGCGGCCGCCTCGCGGCGCGCGGAGGCGACGGCCTCGGCGAGACCGTCCTGGTCGCGGACCACCCGCATGCCCCGGCCGCCGCCACCGGCGGTGGCCTTGACCAGCACGGGGTAGTCGGCCACCTGGCCGGCGTCGGTCCACGTGGGCAGCATCGGCACGCCCGCGTCGGCGAGCAGCGCCTTGGCGGCCATCTTGTCGCCCATCGCGGCGATCACCTTCGCCGGAGGGCCGACCCAGGTCAGCCCGGCGTCGTCGGTGACCCGCGCCGCGAACTCGGCGTTCTCGGCGAGGAATCCGTAGCCGGGGTGCACGGCGTCCGCGCCGGACCGGCGGGCCGCGCGCAGGAGCTGCACCATGTCCAGGTACGTCTCGGCGGGTGTTTTCCCGGGCAGGTGTACGGCCAGGTCGGCCTCGGCGACGAACGGCGCGTTCGCGTCCGCGTCGGAGTACACCGCGATGGTGGTGATGCCGAGGGCCCGGCAGGTGGCGAAGATCCGACGGGCGATCTCGCCCCGGTTGGCGACGAGAAGTCTGGTGATCACAGCGCCTGCCTTTCGTTCGCGACCTCGGTACTCCGCTTCGCTGCGTTCCTCGCGCTCACGGGGAGCCCGCTCACATCCGGAAGACGCCGAAACCGTCGGCGCCCCTCACCGGTCCGTTGTGGATCGCCGAGAGGCAGAGCCCGAGGACGGTACGGGTGTCCCGGGGGTCGATCACCCCGTCGTCGTAGAGCCGGCCGGAGAGGAAGAGCGCGCCGGACTGCGACTCGATCTGCTGCTCGACCATCATCCGCATCGCCGCGTCGGACTCCTCGTCGTAGTCCCGTCCACGGGCGGCGGCCGCCTGCCGGGCCACGATCGACAGCACACCGGCGAGCTGCGCCGGGCCCATCACCGCCGACTTCGCGTTCGGCCAGGTGAACAGGAACCTCGGCTCGTACGCCCGGCCGCACATCCCGTAGTTGCCGGCACCGTACGAGGCGCCCAGGTTCACCGTCAGGTGCGGCACCGTCGAGTTCGACACCGCGTTGATCATCAGGGCGCCGTGCTTGATGATGCCGCGCTGCTCGTACTCGGTGCCGACCATGTAGCCGGTGGTGTTCTGCAGGAAGATCAGCGGAGTGTCGGAGGCGTTGGCGAGCTGGATGAACTGGGCCGCCTTCTGCGCCTCCGCGCTGAACAGCACCCCGCGGGCGTTGGCCAGCACACCGATCGGCCAGCCGTGCAGCTCGCCCCAGCCGGTGACCAGCGCGTCCCCGTACGCCGGCTTGAACTCGTCGAAGTCGCTGCCGTCCAGGATCCGGGCCAGCACCGCACGCGGGTCGAACGGCACCTTCAGATCGGAGCTGACGATGCCGAGCAGCTCCTCCGGGTCGTACTTCGGCGGCTCCGGCACCGCCGTGCGTGGTGGCGGACCGTGCTTGCGCCAGTTGAGCCGGCGTACGCACTGCCGGGCCAGCCGGATGCCGTCGCGCTCGTCGGCGGCCAGGTAGTCGGCGAGCCCGGACGTGCCGGCGTGCATCGCCGCGCCGCCCAGCGACTCGTCGTCGGTGATCTCGCCGGTGGCCATCTTCACCAGCGGCGGCCCGGCCAGGTAGACCTGCGACCGGTCCCGAATCATGATCACGTGGTCGGACATCCCCGGCACGTACGCGCCGCCGGCCGTGGCGTTGCCGAAGACCACGCTGACCGTGGGGATGCCGGCCGCCGAGAGCCGGGTCAGGTCCCGGAACACCCGGCCACCCGGGATGAAGATCTCCGCCTGGGTGGGCAGGTCCGCTCCCGCCGACTCGACCAGGTTGACCATGGGCAGCCGGTTGGCCAGGGCGATCTCACCGGCCCGTCGGGTCTTCGCCAGGGACCAGGGGTTGACCGCGCCGCCGCGTACCGTCGGGTCGTTGGCGACGATCAGGCACTCCACGCCCTCGACCACACCGATGCCGGTGACCACGCTGGCCCCCACCGGGAAGTCCGTGCCGTACGCCGCGACCGGCGACAGCTCCAGGAACGGACTGTCCGCGTCGACCAGCAGCTCGATCCGCTCCCGGGGGAGCATCTTGCCGCGGGCGTGGTGCCGGGACACGTACTTGTCGCCGCCGCCCGCCCGCGCCTGGTCCAACGCGGCGTCCAGCTCGGTCAGTCGCTCCAGCAGCGCCGCCCGGTTCGCCAGGTATCCGGGCGCGGCCGGGTCGATCGCGCTGTCCAGGATCGTCACGGTGCACCCTCGATTCGCGGCTGCGGGGCTCGCAAAACCGGCTCACTCCTCGCGCTCACGGTGCACCCTCGATTCGCGACTGCGGGGCTCGCAAAACCGGCTCACTCCTCGCGCTCACAGGCCCATGCCTTTTGCGATGATCTCGTTCATGATCTCGGTGGTGCCGCCGCCGATCCCGAGGATCCGGGCGTCCCGGTAGTGCCGCTCCACCTCGGCGTCGCGCAGGTAGCCGAAGCCGCCGTGCAGCTGCAGCGCCTGGTCGACGACGTGGTCGCAGGCGGCCACCGCCACGTTCTTGGCCATCGCCACCTCGGTCACCACCGGCTCGCCGGCAGCCACCCGAGCGGCGACCTCGTGCACGTACGACCGGGCCGCCTCGGCCCGCGTGTGCATCTCGGCCAACCGGTGCCGGATCAACTGCCGGCTCGCCAGTGGACGTCCGAAGGTCTCCCGGTCCCGGCACCAGCGCACGGCCAGCTCGACGCAGCGCTGCGCGGTCGCGTACGCCTGGGTCGCCAGCGAGAGCCGCTCCGCCGCGAAGTGCTGCATGATCGCCAGGAAGCCGGTGTTCTCCGCGCCGATCCGGTTGGTCACCGGCACCCGCACGTCGGCGAAGGACAGCTCGGCCGTGTCCGAGCAGTGCCAGCCCAGCTTCTCCAACCGGCGTCCCACGGTGAACCCGGGCGACCCCTTGTCGATGATCAGCAGGGTCAGTTCACCGCTGCCGGGGAAGTCGGTGCACACCGCCGTCGTCACGAAGTCCGCCCGGTGCCCGCTGGTGATGTAGGTCTTCGACCCGTTCACCACGTAGTGGTCGCCGTCGCGGCGGGCCGTGGTGCGGATGCCGGCCACGTCCGAACCGCCGTCCGGCTCGGTGATCGCCAGGGCACCGATCATCGTGCCGGCGAGGGTGGGCCGGACGTACCGCGCGATGAGGCCGTCATCGGCGGGCGGCGAGGTCGCGCCGAGCCGGCCGCCGAGCGAGCCGCCGGTGCGGGCACCGGCCGCCGCCACCATGTGCGGCAACGCGATGCCGTGCGTGAACAGCGCTGCGACCAGCCCGGACGAGCCGCCGGAGCGGATCAGCTCCTCGGTCACGATGATCGAGTCGAGCAGATCCCCGCCGCTGCCGCCGACCGACTCGGGGAAACCGATGCCGAGCAGGCCGAGCTTCGCGGCGGTCGCGTGCAGGGCACGGGGTACCTCGCCGGCCCGCTCCCAGTCGTCCAGGTGCGGCAACACCTCCCGGGTCACGAACGAACGGGTCAGCTCGCGCAGCTGCCGCCGCTCCGGGGTGTCCACGAGGGTCATCGGGCCGCTCCCGTCGGCAGGTCGGCCGGCAGGTCGACGATCCGGGCACGCAGCAGCTCACCGAGCGCCTTGGCCTGCGGGTCGAACCGGGTGGACGCGGCCACCCCCGCCCCGAGCAGGCCCTCGATCACGAAGTTGACCGCGCGCAGGTTCGGCAGCTCGTAGCGCCGCACCGACAGCGGCGCGGTCTCCGGCAGCAGTTCGGCCAGCCGCTCGACGGTCAACCAGGCGCGCAGCCACGCGTATCCGGCGTCGGAGCGCGCCCAGACACCCAGGTTGGCGTCGCCGCCCTTGTCGCCGGAGCGCGCGCCGACCAGCTCACCGAGTGCTCCGCGCCGGCTCGGACCGTCGACCGGCGCGTCGCCGCCCGAGGTCGTCCCGTCCGGCGCCGTGGGTGCGGTACGGATCGGCGGGGCGATCGGCACCCGCGCGCCGCCGGGCAGCACCGCGACGTGGTCGACCCCGTCCTGCGGCACCTCGTCGGCGGTGAAGACGCCGTACGGTGTCGCGTCGCCCGGCAGGGTGGTCAGCGTGCAACCCGGGTACGAGGCGAGCGCCAGCTCCACGGCGGCGGCCGAGAAGGCCCGCCCGGCTCGCGTCCGGTCACTGTCACGCAGGTGTACGTGCAGCAGCGCGCTCGCGGCCTCGGTGTCGGCGGCGTCCGGGTGGTCGGTCCGGGCCAGCGTGAACTCCAGCCCGTCCTTGCCCACCGACTCCTCGATCTGCCCCCGGACCAGCGCCGCCTTCGCGTCGATGTCGAGTCCGCAGAGGACGAACGTCATCGAGTTGCGGAAGCCGCCGAGGTTGTTGACGCCCACCTTGAGCGTGGGCGGTGGTGGCGTGCCCCGGGCACCGGAGACCCGGACCCGGTCCGGCCCGTCGGGGCGCAGCCTCACCGTATCCAGCCGGGTGGTCACGTCCGGCCCGAGGTAGGCGGGCCCGCCGACCTCGTAGAGCAGTTGGGCGGTGACGGTCTCCACGGTGACCGCGCCACCGGTGCCCGGATGTTTGGTGAGCACGGTGGAACCGTCCGCGTACACCTCGGCGATCGGGAAGCCGGGGCGGTGCCCGCCGTCGGGCAGTTCGGTGAAGAAGCTGAAGTTGCCGCCGGTGACCTGCGCGCCGCATTCGATGAGGTGCCCCGCGACGGTTGCCCCGGCCAGCTCGTCGAGGTCGTCGCGGCCCCACCCGTACCGGGCGATGGCCGGGCCGACGACCAGCGAGGCGTCGGTGACCCGGCCGGTGACCACCACGTCCGCCCCACCGTCGAGGCAGGCGGCGATCCCGAACGCGCCCAGGTAGGCGTTCGCGGTCAACGCGTCCGGCCGCGAGATGGCGTCACCCTCGACGTATCCGATCCGGGCCGGCAGGCCCAGCCGGGTGGCGAGAGTCTCGATGGCCGTGGCCAGGCCGGCGGGGTTCAACCCGCCGGCGTTGGTCACGATCCGGACCCCCCGGTCGAGGGCGGTGCCGAGGCAGGTCTCCAGTTGACGCAGGAACGTTTTCGCGTAGCCGAGGCCGGGGTCGCGCAGCCGGTCCCGGCCGAGGATCAGCATGGTCAACTCGGCGAGGTAGTCGCCGGTCAGGACGTCGAGTTCACCACCGTCGAGCATCTCCTGCCAGGCGGTGAACCGGTCGCCGTAGAAGCCGGACGCGTTGCCGATGCGGATCACGCCGGTGCTCCGTTCCCGCTGACCGGCTCCCGGCCGCTACCCGGCGGCCCGGCGAAGGCCTGCGCCACGTCGAGCCACTCCTCGGCGACCGGGCCGCTGGCGAGCAGGGCGAGGTCCGCGCGGTGGCGGCGCTGGGTGACCAGGAGGCAGAAGTCGAGGGCGGGGCCGCTCAGCCGCTCGGCGGCGTCCGCCGGACCCCAGGCCCAGGTGTCGCCGCCGGGCCCGGCCAGCTCGACCCGGATCGGCGTCGTCGGTACCGGACGGCCGTGGGCGGCGAAACCGTGCCCGAGGGTACGCACGCCCAGGTGCGCCACGTGCCGGAGCCGGTCGCTGGCGGGGCGGACGACACCGAGGGCGTCGGCCACGTCCTCGCCGTGCGCCCAGGTCTCCATCATCCGGGCGGTCGCCATCGAGGTGGCCGACATGCGGGTGCCGTACCAGGGCAGTTTCGCGCCGGCCGGGACGGCGGCCAGGGCGTCGGCCAGTGCCGCCCGACCGGCGCGCCAGCGGGCGAGCAGCTCGGCCGGTGGCGCGAGGAACGCCTCGGCGCCATGGTCGACGAGTCGGGTCACGTCCGGCGCCTCGGTCACCGTCGCGTAGAACGCCTCGGGATCGGTGGCGGCCAGCAGCGCCACGTGGTCGGTCCAGGCGAGGTGGGCGATCTGGTGCCCGATGCTCCAGCCCGGTGCGGGGGTCGGCCGTGTCCAGTCGCTCGCGGGTAATGGTGCCACCAGGGCGTCCAGGTGGGCGGACTCGTCGGCCAGGTCCGTGAGCAGGTCGGTGAGGTCGACCATGGTGCCTCCGGTCGGTGGGGGCCGGTGCGGCCGGCGGTCAGGGCGTGAGCAGGGTGGCGAGCTGCCGTTTCCAGGTGGTGAGCAGGGCGGCGCGGCGGGCCGAGTCGTCGCTGAGCAGGTTGGCCACCCCGAGCCCGCGCAGCAGGTCGAGGGTGGCCTGCACCGCCTCGCGGACGCCGGGTCGGCGCTCGTCGACGCCGAGCAGGGCAACGGTGAGGCGGTGCATCTCCCGGCCGACGGTCGCCTCCAGCGGCACGAGGGCGTTCCGAAGCTCCCGATCCGTGCGGGCGGCGACCCAGAGTTCGAGTGCGGCCACGAACAGCGGCCCGGTGAACGCCGCACCGAGCAGGTCGACCACCCGGTCCAGCCGTTGCGGGCCGGCCGGCAGGGCCTCGGCCTCGGTGCGCAGCTCGTCGGCCCGCCGTTCGGCCAAATGGGCCACGGCGGCCGTCACGAGCGCGGCCTTCGTCGGGTAGTGGTGCAGCTGAGCGCCGCGCGACACTCCGGCCCGGGCGGCGACGACCGTGGTGGTGGTGCCGGACCAGCCGTGCTCGATCAGGCAGTCGACGGTCGCCTCCAGCAGCCGGGCCTGGGTGGCGCGGCTGCGCTCCTGCTGAGGGACACGCGTCGATGCGGCGGACACGGGAACAGCCTGCGGCCTACGAAACAAACAGTCAAGACTGACTTTTTCCAGTGCGCCAACGGCCGACCGCGCCCGGGCGGGGCTCGCCTGGCTTCCCACCGCCCTCGGCGCGTCCACTGTCCGGCCCTGGGTGCACTCCCCGTAGCCTGTAGAGCTGCCCCGGATATGGGGCGGACCCTTCGAAGTGGACAGCACGGACAGCACGGGCAGCACGGACAGCACGAACAGCACGGACAGCACGAACAGCACGGACAGCACGGACAGCACGGGCTCCAGTTCTCCTGGAGCAGCCACACACGTGACCCGCCCCACTTCTGGGGCAGCTCTACAGGCTGCGGAGGACACCACCCCAGCCGCCGGCCATAACCCCACCCGGCACGGCCCGTGGCCTTGATGCGCACGACGCTGCTCACGAGCGGCCGCCACGAACCAGCGATTCTGCGGCGGGCAGACGAAACCGTCCCCGCCTCCCGTCGGTGACGAGAGGCGGGGACGGGACGTACCGCTCAGACGCGGGCGCGGCGGGCCAGGCGCTCCGGGTCCAGGATGATGATGCTCTTGCCGTCCAGACGCAGCCAACCGCGCGAGGCGAAGTCGGCCAGCGCCTTGTTGACCGTCTCCCGAGAGGCGCCGACGAGCTGGGCGATCTCCTCCTGAGTGAGGTCGTGGGTCACCCGCAGCACGCCGCCGTCGCGGGTGCCGAACCGGCCGGCCATCTGGAGCAGGTTCTTCGCGACCCGGCCCGGCACGTCCGTGAAGATCAGGTCGGCGAGCGAGTCGTTGGTCCGACGCAGTCGCCGGGCCAGCACCCGCAGCAGCTGCTCGGCGATCTCCGGGCGGTTGTTCAGCCACGGCCGCAGCGCCTGCTTGCGCAGTCGTACGAGCCGGGTGTCCGTCACCGCGGTGGCGGTCGCCGTACGCGGACCCGGGTCGAAGAGCGACAGCTCACCGACCATGTCCGACGGGCCCATCACCGCGATCAGGTTCTGTCGGCCGTCCGCGGCGCGGCGACCAACCTTGATCTTCCCGGACAGCAGGATATAGAGACTGTCACCGGGCTCGCCCTCATTGAAGACGACCTCGCCCTTGCGGACCTCGATCGTCTCCATCTCCTTGGCGAGCGCCTCGGCAGCTTCCGGGTCAACACCCTGGAAGATCCCGCTGCGGGCCAGTACCTCATCCATCGCGCACCTCCGGTTGCGCGTGCCGTCCGTCGGCCGGGGCCGCCGTCCGCTGATCCCCTCGCGCGCCGCCAAGTCTAGGCGCACGTGAGCACGAATCAGAGGTCGGCCCTGGAATCTTGATCGGTAGGCGTAACCTGCCCGACGTGCTGAGGGAGCCAACTCTGACCAGCCGGGTCGAGGACGGGCGGAACGTCCCGCTTCTCGTCTGGCGCGCCGACGCGCCCCTGCGGGCGGTCAGCAGCGGCCCGCTCGGCGGCGGAATCGGCGTCCGACGCTGGGTCCTGAACGCGACCGTGCCGATGTCGTACGACCGGGACGACCCGGCCGCCCACCTGGCCGCGCTCGCCGCGGACCTGGCCCTCGACGGGCCCGGGGTGGGTCTGCTGACCGGCGTGGACGTGACCGAGGTGGTAGGCCGCACCGACACCGGCGTGCGGGCCTGGGCGACGGTCGGCCTCGGCATCCCGATGCCCGCCGCGGCGCCGGCTCCGTCGGCGCTCGCGCAGCGGGTCGGCACGGTCAACATCGTGGTGTACGTGCCGGCCCGGCTGGCCGACTCGGCACTGGTCAACGCGGTGGCCACCGCGACCGAGGCGAAGACCCAGGCGATCATGGAGCTGGGGTTGCCGGGCACCGGCACCCCGACCGACTCGGTCACCGTGCTCTGCCCGGTGGACGGGCCGGAGGCCACCTACGGGGGGCCGCGCTCGA
Organism: Micromonospora sp. WMMD710; assembly: GCF_029626045.1. Taxonomy (NCBI): domain Bacteria; kingdom Bacillati; phylum Actinomycetota; class Actinomycetes; order Micromonosporales; family Micromonosporaceae; genus Micromonospora; species Micromonospora sp. WMMD710. The sequence goes on from NZ_JARUBD010000001.1 coordinate 5,853,459, forward strand.
CCTGGGGTGCCCCGCTGGCCCGCGCGGTGCACGCGGCGGTGCTCGCCGGCGGTGACCGGCCGGTGGTTCCGTGGTCGGAGCGGCTGACCAGCTGAACATTCGACCGATCGGCCCTCGTCGGCGCGTTTACGGCCCCGTAGGGTCGCGGGCGATGTACGCTCCCGCCCCCTCGCGTCCCGCCCGCGTCGCCGGGCAGGGCAAGATCACTGCGCCGACCGGCGGTTGACCCGCGGGGGAACGTCCGGGGCGCGACGTAGGCTGACCGTCGTGACCAGTAGCCCACCCGGTGCCAGCGAGACCGACCTCGGGCGCAAACGTCGTGCCCGCAAGATCGGCCGGGTGCTGGCCGAGACGCACCCCGACGCACACTGTGAACTGGACCACTCCAACGCACTGGAGCTGGCCGTCGCCACCATCCTCTCCGCCCAGTGCACGGACAAGAAGGTCAACGAGGTCACCCCCAAGCTCTTCGCCCGCTACCCGACCGCGGCCGCGTACGCCGGGGCCGACCGGGGCGAGATGGAGGAGCTGATCCGGCCCACCGGCTTCTACCGCAACAAGACCGACTCGCTGCTCAAGCTCGGGCAGGCACTCCTCGACCGGTACGACGGCAGGGTCCCGGGGCGGCTCGTCGACCTGGTGACGCTCCCCGGGATCGGCCGCAAGACCGCCAACGTGATCCTGGGCAACGCCTTCGACGTCCCGGGCATCACCGTCGACACGCACTTCCAGCGGCTGGTCCACCGGTGGCGGCTGACCACCGAGACCGACCCGGTCAAGATCGAGCACGCGATCGGCGCGCTGTACGACAAGCGCGACTGGACCATGCTGTCGCACCGGATCATCTTCCACGGGCGGCGGGTCTGCCACGCCCGCAAGCCCGCCTGCGGCGCGTGCACGCTCGCGAAGCTCTGCCCCTCGTACGGCACCGGCCCCACCGACCCGACGGCCGCCGCCAAGCTGCTCAAGGGCCCCCGGGCACGTGACCTCGCGGTGGCCGCCGGGGTCGACCCGGAGCTGGTGCCGGCCCAGGCGGTCGCCGCGGAGGTGCCGTGAACCGGCAGCCCGCACGTGCCGCGAAGCGCCGCCTCGCCCTGCTCGTCCTGCCGCTGGCGCTGATCGTCGGTGGCTGCACCGCGGGCACGGCCGACGACCCCGTACCGAGGCAGGCGGTCACCGAACGCCCGTCGCCGTTCCGGGACTGCGCCGCACTGGGCACGCCACCCACGGCCGCGTCCCCCGCCCCGTCCGTCAGCGCCACGGCGGCACCCGGCAGCGGGCAGGTGCTGCCGGAGCTGACCTTCGCCTGCTTCACCGGCGGTGCACCCGTCGCTCTGCGGGACGTGGCCGGGCCAGCCGTGATCAACGTGTGGGCGTCCTGGTGCGGGCCGTGCCGCAAGGAACTGCCCGCCTTCCAACGGCTCAGCGAGCGGACCGCCGGCCACCTCCAGGTGGTCGGGGTGAACACCCGCGACAGCCGGGGCGGCGCCCAGTCGATCGGTGAGGACTTCGGCGTACGGTTCCCGATCCTGGTCGACCAGGGCGACGCGCTGCAACGGGAGTTGAAGCGCAACGCCTTCCCGCTGACCCTCTTCGTCGACGCGCAGGGCCGGATCCGGCACATCGACGCCACCGGGGCCCTCGACGACGCCCAGCTCGCCAAGCTCGTCCGCCAGCACCTGGGCCTGGTGGTGTCGGCGTGACCCGCCAACCACCCGACTGGATCGAGCCGCTGCTGACCCGGCTGGGCACCGCCCGCGCCGAGGACTTCACCCGGCTCACCACACCGGCCGAGGGCGGCCGGGAGAGCGCCGTGCTGGTGCTGCTCGGTGAACAACCCGGCATCGGCCCGGACGTGCTTGTCCTGCAACGCGCCGCCACCCTGCGCAACCACGCCGGGCAGCCGGCCTTCCCCGGTGGCGCCGCCGACCCGGAGGACGCCGACGTCCGCGCGACCGCGCTGCGCGAGGCGAACGAGGAGGTCGGCCTCGACCCGTCCAGCGTGACCGTGCTCGCCGAGCTGCCGAAACTGTGGATCCCGGTCAGCGACTTCGTGGTCACTCCCGTACTGGCCTGGTGGCACGACCCACACCCGGTGCATCCCCGGGAGCCCGCCGAGGTGGCGCACGTGGCGCGACTGCCGGTCCGCGAACTGGTCGACCCGGCGAACCGGCTGCGGGTCCGCCACCCGAGCGGGTGGATCGGGCCGGCGTTCTCGGCGCGCGGGATGCTCGTCTGGGGTTTCACCGCCGGGGTGCTGGCGACCCTGCTGGAAATGGGCGGCTGGGCGCGTCCGTGGCCGCACGGCCGGGTGGTGGAGCTGCCCCCGACCGGGGCGACCCCGGCACCCTCGGCCGGCACCGACGAGATCGACGAGACGGCCCTGCGCTGATCGCGCGGTCACCTTCCGCAAGCGATGGTCATCTCGCGGGCGTCCTGCCCGTACGCTTGAGCCGTGTCCGCCGTGGATCTCGTCCTGTTGCTGCTCATGCTCGTGTTCGCGATCAGCGGATACCGCCAGGGCTCCGTCATCGGAATCCTGTCGTTCTCCGGCTTCTTCCTGGGCGCTCTGCTGGGCCTCCAACTGGGGCCGCTGCTGGCGCGACAATTCGTGGACAGCGGCATCCGGGTGCTGATCTCGCTGGTGGCGGTCTTCGGGCTGGCCGTGCTCGGTCAGGCGTTGGCCGGCTGGCTCGGCTCACACCTGCGTAAGACGATCACCAGTGAGGTGGGTAAGCGGGTCGACGACGTCGGCGGGGCGTTCGTCTCGCTGTTCGCGGTGCTACTGGTCGCGTGGCTCGTCGCGGTGCCGCTCGGGTCGTCCTCGTTGCCCTGGCTGGCCGCCTCGGTGCGCAACAGCGCGCTCATCACGGTGGTGGACCGGGTGCTCCCGGACCAGGCACAGCAGCTCTCCACCGCGCTGCGGGACACCGTCGACACCAACGGCTTCCCGGACGTCTTCGGTGACCTCGCGCCCACCCGGGCCCGGCAGGTCGAGCCACCGGATCCGGCGTTGGCCGGCTCGCAGGTCGTGGTCAACGGCCAGCGGTCGGTGGTCAAGGTGCTGGGCTCCGCGCCGAGCTGTTCGCGTCGCATCGAGGGCTCCGGTTTCGTGTACGCCGACGACCGGGTGATGACCAACGCGCACGTGGTGGCCGGCACCCGTTCGGTGTCCGTGGAGCTGGGCGGCAAGCGGTACGACGGCCAGGTGGTGGTGTACGACCCGGACCGCGACCTGGCCGTGCTGCACGTGCCGGGGATGCCCGGCCCGTCGCTGCGCTTCGCGGCCGGCAACGCGGGCAGCGGCGCCGACGCGATCGTGCTCGGCTTCCCCCTCGACGGCCCGTACAACGCGCAGTCGGCGCGGGTACGCGACGTCGACCGGATCACCGGGCCGGACATCTACTCCTCCGGTGACGTCACCCGGGAGATCTACACGATCCGGGCTCTGGTCCGCAGCGGCAACTCCGGCGGCCCGCTGGTCTCGTCCAACGGGCTGGTGCTCGGCGTCATCTTCGCGGCGGCTGCCGACGACCCCAACACCGGCTTCGCGGTGACCGCCGCGGAGGCCCGCCCGGTGGCGCTGGCCGGCGCCGAGCGCACCCGGGGCGTCGGCACCGGCGAGTGCACCTGAGCGTCGCGCCGGGTCAGCTCCGGGCCGAGACCGCGGGCCGCCCGGTTGGCAGCTGCGCCCGTCCCCACCGCAGTCCCCGGTCCAGCACCGCGCGCGCCATGATCGCGACGCAGGTGCCGCCGTTGAGGAAGGACGCCAGCACGTCGCTCGGGTGGTGCATCCCCCGGTACATGCGGGTCAGCGCCACACCCAGCGGCACCACCAGCAGCAGGGTCCACCAGGCGACCTTCGCCCCGGTGCTCCGCGCCCGCAGTGCCATCAGCACGGCGATACCGACGTAGAGCGCCACCGCCGCCGAGGTGTGCCCGGACGGGAAACTCGACGTGGGTGGCGAGACGTCCATGTGCTCCACGGCGGGCCGCTGCCGGTCGATCGCCAGCGTGGTCAGCAGGAACACCAGCGCCTGGGCGGTCACCGCCGCGCACAGGAACAGCGGTTCCCGCCAGCGCTTCAGCCAGAGTCGCAGCGCCAGCGCCACCAGCACGGTGACCACGACGATCATCTGGGTGCTGGCCAGGGTGCTGAACACCAGCGAGACGTCGTTCCAGCCGGCGGTGCGGTCGCCGGCGAGCTCCCGGTTCACCGCGTCCTCCACGGTGAACGGCCAGGTCCGGGCGAACACCCGGGTGACGAGCACCCCCAGCAGCACCATGAGGCCGAGCAGGAGGGACACCGGCAGCAGCACCCGCCGGACGATCTGGACCACGGTGTCGGACATGAGCCGGCCAATACCCGTCCGGCGTCGTCGGCACGCCTCAGGTCTCGTCCGGATGCCGATCGACCTCGGGAGCGATGCCCTCCCGGGCCGGCCGGACCGGTCGGAGGCCGGTGTGCGCCCGCCAGCTGGTGAAGGCGGCGGCGGTCGCCGCGACCACCGCCGCGCCGAGCAGCCAGCCGCCGACCACGTCGCTGGTGAAGTGCACACCCAGTGCCACCCTGCTCAACCCGGTCACCACGGTGAGCAGCACGGCGACGACCCACAGCATGACCCGCCACACCCCCCGCCCGGCGTACGGCAGGAGCACCAGCAGCAGCACCCCGGCCGCCAGGGTCGCGTTCAGCGCGTGCCCGGAGGGGAACGAGTAGCCGGCGGCCCGGGCCACCGGGTCGAGCAGCTCCGGCCGGTCCCGGCCGACGAGCAGCTTGAGCAACGGGCCCATCAGGCCACCGACCACCAGGGTCGTGCCGGTCCAGACGGCCAGCCGGCGGGCTCCCCGGCGGAGCAGCCAGATCACCAGGAGCAGGGCGGCGGCCCGCAACGGCATGGGCGCGAACACCTCGGTCCAGACCCGCATCAGCACGACCCAGGCGGGGTGGTCGAGCGCGTAGCCGTGCAGCGCGTCGGTCACCGACATGTCCAGCCGGTGCAGCGGCGCCCACGCCCCGAGCACCAGCAACGCGAGTAGCGAGAACGGCACCAGCACCAGGAACGCCGCCGTCACCGCCAGGGTCAGCCGCAACCCCAGCGCGTGATCCGGGTCGAGGCGGCGGCGCTGCCAGGACGGGCGGGCGGGGGCGACGGTGTGCGGGCCGGACGTGCTCATGGCGACCGTTCTACCCCACTTGCGGCCCGCTCAGCCCTGCCGGTGCGAGCCCGGGATCAGCGGACCCGTTGCCGGAACCGGCGCACCATCAGCGCCGTACCCGTCACCAGGGCGACGAAGAGCACCGCGCCGACCCACAACTGTTCGGGTGCCGAATCGGCCGGTGCGCCCGCCGGGCGGGCCGTCCAGCGGGTCTGGTGGCGGGGGGCGGTGAGCCCGAGCGGGTCGGTGCCCGCGCCGGCCACCGGGTTGTCGTCGGCGGAGCCGGGAGCCGGACCGAAGCCGACCACACCCGGCGACGTCTGGTCGTCCAACGGGTTGGCGGTCACCGGCGGCACCTGCGCGGTCAGCGCGGCGACCGGGTCCACCACCCCGTACCCGAAGCGGTCGTCACGGCCGGTCGGGCCGATGTCCCGGGCGGTGACCAGCAGCCGGTTGACCACCTCACCCGCGGACATCTGCGGGTAACGCGACCGGACCAGCGCGGCGGTGGCGGCCACCAGCGGCGCGGCGAAGCTGGTGCCCTGCACCCGCCAGTACCCGCTGGGAGGACGCGCGCCAACGAGACCGTTGGCGGGGGCGGCGAGCGCCGTCGCCCGGCCGGTGATCGACCCGGACCACAGGTTGTCGCTGTTGCGTTCCAGGCCGGACACTGCGATCACGCCCGGCTCCCGGGCCGGATACCAGACCTTCAGGTCGATGGAGGTGGCCAGGTTGCCGGTGCAGGCGACCACCACCACGTCCCGGGCGAACGCGTAGTCCAGGGCCGCGGCCAGCGCCGGGCTGTCACCGCTACCGCCCAGCGACAGGTTGATCACGCGGGCACCGTGGTCGACCGCCCAGCGCACGCCCTGCGCGACGATCAGGGCGTCGTCGTACCGGTTCCGCTCGTCGAGCACCCGCACCGGAAGGATCCGGGCATCCGGTGCCAGGCCGACGACGCCCCGCTTGTCGTCCTTGCGTCCGGCGATCAGGCCGGCGACGGTGGTGCCGTGCCCCACCGGGTCCGGTCCGGCGCCACCGGCGACGCCCACCAGGTCCTTGCCGGGCAACACCTGCCCGACGAGGTCCGGATGGTTCGCGTCCACTCCGGAGTCGATCACCGCCACCGTCACGCCTCGGCCGGTCGAACTGCGCCACGCCGTCTCGGCCCGCAACTCGTCGAGCTGCCACTGCTCGTCGCGGACCTGGTCGGTGCGGCTCACGCTGTCGCCGGGGGCCACCGCCAACGGCGCGCCGGCCAGCTGACCACCGGTGGTGGGCACGGCGACGGGGACGGCGGCTGCGGTCGGGGCCGCCACGGCGAGCACCGCCGCCAGGCCGAGAATCGCCTGCCGGGCCACTGCCGGACCGCTGTGCCGAACCCCAGTCACATCCCCAGCCATTCATCCCGACGGAACCATGACGATCGGAGATTACCGGTTTCCCCACCCGTCACGGGAAGAACCGGGGGGAACAGGTCACGGTGGCGGCAGTTGAGCGAGCTGCACGAGGCGTACACCCTCTCGACGGGTGACCAACCGACCACGGCCCGGCGGCAGCGGGCCGGGCCGGACCGGCCCGACCAGCGCGCCCTCGTCCGGGCTGCCGGCCATCACCAGACCGGCGGTGGACAGCTCCCGCAGCCGCTGGATCATCGGCTCGTACTGGGCCCGGCCCGCACCACCCGAACGGCGGGCCAGCACCAGGTGCAACCCCACGTCCCGGGCGTGCGGCAGATGCTCCTCCAGCCCCCGCAACGGGTTCGCCGGCCCGGCCGCCACCAGGTCGTAGTCGTCGACCAGAACGAACAGCTCCGGTCCGGACCACCAGGACCGGTCGCGCAACTGCTGCGGGGTGACCTCCGGGCCGGGGGCACGCCGCTCCAGGTAGCCGGCGGCCGACTCGACCAGGTCGGCGGTGTGCGCCGCCGCGGTGCCGTACCCGATCAGGTGGGGCGTCTCGATGGCGCCGAGCAGGCTGCGCCGGTAGTCGACCAGGATCACCCGGGCCTGTTCCGGAGTGAACCGGGTGACGATCGAGGTGGCCAGCGCGCGGAGGAACGACGACTTGCCGCACTCCGCGTCGCCGAAGACCACGAAGTGCGGCTCGGTGGCGAAGTCGAGCACCACCGGGCGCAGGTCCGCCTCGGCGATGCCGATCGGCAGCCGCAGCCCGGTCGTCGCGGTGAGATCCAGATCGGCGTACGACAGCACCGGCGGGAGCAGCCGCACCCGGGGTGCCGCCGGGCCATTCCACCCCTCGGCTACCCCCTTGACCAGGTCGGCGGTGTCCCCGCCAGCGGCGAGGCGGGGCAGTGCGGTGAGGAAGTGCAGGCTCTCCGCGGTCACCCCCCGGCCGGGGCGCTCCGGCACGTTCGCGGCCGCCCGCCGGGCCACCAGCGAGTCGGCCGGGTCGCCGAGACGCAACTCCAGCCGGGAGCCGAACAGATCCCGGATCGCCGGACGGAAGTCCAGCCAGCGCAGCGCGGTGGCGACGACGTGCACCCCGTACGACAGGCCCCGGGTGGCGAGGTCGGTGACCAGCGGCTCCAAGTCGTCGTACTCGCCACGGACGGTGCTCCAGCCGTCGATAACCAGGAACACGTCGCCGAACGGGTCGGCGCCCGGCTGGCCAGCCGTCCCCGCCGCCGCACGGCGCTGCCGGTACGCGGCCATCGACTCCACGCCCAACTCCGCGAAGCGGCGTTCCCGGTCGGCCAGCAGGGTCGTCATCTCGCCGACGGTGCGTCGTACCGCGGTCGGGTCGGCCCGCCCGCTCACCCCGCCCACGTGCGGCAGGTCGCGGACGGCGGCCAACCCGCCACCACCGAAGTCGAGACAGTAGACCTGCACCTCGGTCGGGGTGTGGGTGAGCGCAAGCGCGCAGATCAGCGTGCGCAGCACGGTGGACTTGCCGCTCTGTGGCGCGCCGACCACCGCGATGTGCCCGGCGGCGCCGTCCAACGCCAGCCACAGCAGGTCGCGGCGCTGCTCCAACGGCCGGTCCACGACGGCCACCGGCACCCCGAGCGCGCCGTGCAGCTCCGGGTTGCCCACGACGAGCCCGCGCGTCGGGTCCACCTCGACCGGCCCGAGTAGCTCGTCCAGGGCCGGTGGCTCGCCGAGCGGCGGAAGCCACACCTGGTGGGCGGGTGGGCCCTGCCCGACGAGCCGGTCGGCCAGCAGGTCGAGCAGTGTCTCCTGCCCGCTCTCGTCCTCGGCCACCATGGGCAGGGCGGGTGTGGCCGGCTCGGGCACCGGCACGACGTGGGTGGTGAAGGTGAGCAGCCGGGCTCCGCCGCCACCGGTGGCGCCCGCCGGCACGGCCCGGCGGCGCACCGCGCCGGACACGTACGCGGCCTTGAATCGGGCCAGCGGGTCGGTGCCGGCGCGCAGGTAGCCGTGGCCCGGCGAGCGGGGCAGCTCGTGCGCGTCCGGCACCCCGAGCACCGTGCGGGACTCCAACGCGGAAAAGGTGCGCAACCCGATCCGGTACGACAGGTGAGTGTCGAGCCCACGGAGCCGACCCTCCTCCAGGCGCTGACTGGCGAGCAGCAGATGCACACCGAGCGACCGGCCCAGCCGACCGATCTGCACGAACAGGTCGATGAAGTCGGGTTTCGCCGAGAGCAGTTCGGAGAACTCGTCGCAGATCAGCAGCAGCGACGGCAGCGGGGCCAGCGGGCTGCCGGCGGCACGCGCCCGCTCGTAGTCCCGCACGCTGGAGAAGTTGCCGGCGCGTCGCAGCAGCTCCTGCCGACGTACCAGCTCCCCGTTGATCGCGTCGACCATCCGGTCGACCAGGGGCAGCGCGTCGGCCAGGTTGGTGATCACCGCGGCGGTGTGCGGCAGACGGTCGAACGACGCGAACGTGGCGCCGCCCTTGAAGTCGACGAGCACGAAGTTGAGCTGCTCGGAGCTGTGCGTGGCGGCCAGCCCCAGCACCAGCGTACGGAGCAGTTCGGATTTGCCCGAGCCGGTGGCCCCGATGAGCAGGCCGTGCGGGCCCATCCCGTCCTGGGCGGACTCCTTGAGGTCCAACTCGATGGCGCCGCCGTCCACGCCCACCCCGATCGGCACCCGCAGCCGGTCCCGTGCCGACCGGGGCACCCAGCCCTGCTCGGCGGTGAAGCTCTCCGGGTCGCCGAGGCCGAGCAGTTCGGGCAGGCCCAGCTCGGCCTGGAGCGGGGCGTCCGGGCCGCGTGCCGCGCCGGCCAGCCGCAGCGGCGCCAACCGCCGGGCGACCGCCTCGGCGTCGGCCGGGTCGAGCTGGTCGGCCGTACCCACCTCGGCGTGCCCGTCGATCGACAACGAGTGCAGCCGCCGGCCGCGCAGTTCCAGCAGCAGCGCGTACCGGTCGAGCAGGCGCGGCGGCGGGGTGTCCAGGTCCAGGACGGTGACCGCGTCGATGCCGCCGTCGCCGGTCAGGTCGGTGGCGCCGGTCAGGTCGCCGCCGTCGAGGACCACCACCACGTGCGGGCCGTCGGTGGCCGGGCCGGCCGGACTGAACCGGGACCGGCTGGCCAGCACGTCGCCCAGCAGCCGCTCCAGCTCGACGGCGGAGCTGGTGACCAGCCGGACCGGGCCGAGCGCGTCGGTGCGGCCGGGATGGTGGGCGTGCGGCAGCCACTTCACCCACTCCCAGCCGGCCCGCCGTTCCGGTCCGGCGCAGATCGCGACGAGCAGCTCGTCGGGCGCGTGGAAGACGGCCAGTTGGGTCAGCATCGCCCGGACCAGCGCCTGTGCCGCCGCGTCGCCGGTCGGTGGGCCGGCGCTCGGCGGTCCGCCGCCGGTCCGGCCGGCGGTCCGCACGTACACCCGGGCGAAGCTGCGCAGCGACAGCGCCACCGGCAGGTCCGGCACCACGGAGTACGCGTCCAGGAAGCGACGCAGCGCGCCGGCCGTCATCGGCTCCAGCTCCTCCAAGGGCCGGGTGACCGGCGGGACGAGCGGGGTGGCCAGGGTCTGCGGCCCGACGGCGACGCGGACCACCGCGAAGTCCGGGTCGGCGGGACGGCGTTCCCAGACCCGGTGGCTGTCCACCGTCGACCACAGGCGGCCGGGGTCGGGGTGCCGGTAGTAGAGCCCGGCCCGCTGCCGCCCGGCGGTCTGCCGGACCCGGCGGCGCAACGTTGCCAGGTGCCGCAGGTACTCCCGTCGGGCGGCCATCATCTCGGACTTCTTCGGGGTGCCCGAGGCGCTGCCCCACGAGGTCACCAGCATCGCCAGCGAGGACAGCCCGAACATGCCGCCCACCACGTACGAGTAGGCGCCGCCGCCCCGGCCGAACATCATCGCCATCGCCACCGTGCCGCCCAGCATGGGCAGCAGCATGAGCATCTGCTGCCACCGCCCCCCGGTCACCGCCGGGATCTCCGGTGGCGCCTCGACCGGCAGCTCACCGGCGGGGATCTCGGGCGCCGGCCGGCGCGGCGGGCGCTTGATGACGACGGTGGACACTCGGCCTCCTGACAGCGCTGGGTAACCCGAGCCTGGCTCATGGTAGGTAAAGTCCTGTCGTCCGCGCAGCCTCCGATCCCCCTCGATATGGAGATCAGTCGATGACAACCGGGCTGGCCCGCGTCACCATCAGCGCGCCGCAACGGCGGGTGGACGTCGCCCTTCCGGAGCAGGTGCCGCTGGCCGAGCTGCTGCCCGACGTGCTCCGGCACGCCGGTGAGGGCCTCGCCGACGACGGCGAACGGCACGGTGGTTGGGTGCTGCGCCGTACCGACGGCGCGCTGCTGGCGACCGCCCAGGCGCTGCTTCCGCAGGGGGTCCGCGACGGTGAGGTGCTGCACCTGGTGCCGGCCCGTGCGCACTGGCCGGAGCTGGAGTACGACGACGTGGTCGAGGCGATCGCCGAGGGCGCCCGTCGCCGGGGCGGCGCCTGGTCGGCCGGAGCCACCCGTGCGGCCGCCCTGGCCGGTGCCGCCGTACCCCTCGGTGTGGGGTTGCTCGCCCTGCTCGCCGGTGGCCCCGGGCACCGGGCCGGCTGGCTGGCGGCGGCCGTGGTGGCGCTGCTGCTCACCGTCGCCGGCGCGGTCGCCTCGCGTGCCCACGGCGACGGCGCCGCCGGCGCGACCCTCGGCGGCTACGCCCTGCCGTACGCGTTCGTGGCCGGCGCCCTCGCGGTCGGCTCCGGCGACCCGGTCGGGCCGTTCGGGCCGGTGCGGTGGGTGGGCGCGCCCGAGTTGCTGACCGGGTCGGTGGCGCTGCTGCTGGCGGCGCTGCTCGGGCTGCTCGGGGTGGCCAGCCGGCTGCGGGTCTTCGTGGCCGGCGTCACGGTCGGTCTGGTGGGCGCCGGTGCGGCGCTCGGCGGGCTGCTGCTGCCCCCGGCCGGCACGGCGGCGGTGCTGCTCAGCGCGCTGGTCTTCGCCGTCGGGGTGGCTCCGCTGCTGGCCATCCGGTTGGGCAAACTGCCGCTGCCGCCGATCACCCTGCCCGCCGCGGGCCCCGCCGGGGAGCCGGAGCGGGTCCGGGACCTGCCCGACCGGGGCCGGGTGCACGCGGCGGTGATCCGCACCGAGGAGATGCTCACCGGGATGCTGCTCGGGCACGCCCTGCTCGTGGTGGCGGCGGCGGGCGTGCTCGGGGTGGCCGGCGGGACCTCCGGCCGGGTGCTGGTGGCGGTCGCCTCGGCCGTGCTGCTGTTGCGGTCGCGGCTGTTCGTGGCGCTGCGACACCGCGTACCGACGGTGCTCGCCGGCCTCGCCGGCTACGCGGTGCTGGGCGCGGTGCTGGCCGGCCGGGCCGACGACGCCGGGCGGCTGGCGCTGGTCCTCGGCGGCGCGGCGCTGGCCCTGGTGGCCGCCGCGGCCGGCACCGGGTACGCCCACCGGCCGGTCTCGCCGTACCTCGGTCGGATCGCGGATCTCACCGACACGGCGCTGGTGGTCGCCGTGGTGCCGGTGGCCTGCGCGGTGCTCGACCTGTATGACCGGGCCCGAGGGCTGCTCGGTTGAGCGGCTCCCGGGCCCGGTGTGTCAGCGTTCGTCAGTGGTTGGTCTCGCCACGCGCCTCGGCGTCCCTGGCCCGCTGGTAGGAGGCCCGGATCTCGGCCTCGGCCTCGGTGCGGCCCACCCAGGTGGCGCCCTCGACCGACTTGCCGGGCTCCAGGTCCTTGTACACCTCGAAGAAGTGCTGGATCTCCAGGCGGTCGAACTCGCCCAGGTGGTGGATGTCGCGCAGGTGCTCCTGGCGGGGGTCCTCGTAGGGCACGCAGAGGACCTTGTCGTCGCCGCCCTTCTCGTCGGTCATCCGGAACATGCCGATGGTCCGGCAGCGGATCAGGCAACCCGGGAAGGTCGGTTCGGGGACCAGCACCAGCGCGTCCAGCGGGTCGCCGTCCTCGCCCAGCGTCTCCTCAATGAACCCGTAGTCGGCCGGGTACTGGGTAGACGTGAACAGGGTGCGGTCCAGCCGGATCCGGCCGGTCTTGTGGTCCACCTCGTACTTGTTCCGGTGACCCTTGGGGATCTCAACCGTCACGTCGAAATCCATCTGCACGCTCCCTCGTCTGCCCACGCTGGCTAACGGAACCACTGGCGGCCCTCCGGACGGGTGAATGCCCACCCGCCGACTCCGGCCGCCGCATAGTCTTCGGACCGAAGTAGTGTCACCCAAGCCGATTTTCGCTGGGGGAGGAGGGGGTCGTGGGGAGGGAAGATTCACACTACCGCCCGGACGGGGGCGTCGCGCGCGGTACCGGACGATCCGGCGCCGGCGGTGCCACCGGGCGGGTTCCGGTGCCCGACGCGCACCTCCCGCGGGCTCCCGAGCCGCAGTCGGCACCGGAGCCGGTGACCGAGCGTCCCGCTCCGCTGCCCTGGCATCCACCTGCGGGTTCGGCCCCGGTCGTACCGAACTCGGGCCGTTTCCCGGTCGCCGGTGGTGATCGACCCACCGGCGCGCCGCCGCGCGGCAGCGCCACCGTCCCGACCGGCCCGGCCCGGCCCGGCTACGCGCCCGCCGCGCCGAACGCCGTCCCACCGCTGGGCCCACCGATCTCCGCGCTGCCCGCGCCCGCCGGCGCCGCGCCCGAACCCGCCGCGCCGCCCCGTCGGCGCCGGCTGCCGATGGTGCTGGCCCTCGTGGTCCTGCTGGTGCTCGCCGGCGTCGGGGTCGTCGTGACCAGGCCCGGGCCGGTCGCCGGATGGCTGGGCGACGACGCCGGGTCCGCGCCCACCGCTGCGGCCGCGACCCCCGAACCGGACCCGTCGGACGTGCTGGCCGGTCCGGACCCGAACGCTCCGGTGCCCAGCCCCGACGGGGTACGCGCCGCGCTGGACCCGCTGGTGGGTGCCGCCGCGCTGGGCGACCGGGTGAACGTCTCGGTGGCCGACGTGACCTCCGGCCAGACGTTGTTCGCCAAGGGAGCGGACGACGGCACGGTGCCCGCCTCGGTGACCAAGCTGGCGACCGCGGTGACCGTGCTGGCCGCCCGTGGCCCCGGGTACCGGATCCCCACCCGGGCGGTGGCCGGTGCGAAGCCCGGCGAGGTGGTGATCGTCGGCGGCGGCGACCCGACGCTCGCGGTCGACAAGAGGGGTTACTACCCCGGTGCCGCGCGCCTCGACGACCTGGCCGCCCAGGTGCGTACGGCGCTCGGCGGCACCGCCCCGACCAGCGTCATCGTCGACGGTTCGGCCTACTCGGGCCCGGTCTACGGCCCGGGCTGGGACGACGACATCCCCACCGGCGGGTACGGCGGCGCGGTGACCGCGTTGATGACCGACGGCGCGCGCAAGGACCCGGGTGCCGCCAGCGGTGGCGCCGTGCGGGTCGCCGAGCCGGATCTGACCGCCGGCCGGTCGTTCGCCAAGCTGCTGGGCGTACCGGCCTCCGCCGTGAAGCGCGGCACCGCTCCGGCGCCGACCGCGGCCGGTGGCGCCCCGCCACCCGGCACCGAGCTGGGCGTGGTGCAGTCCCCGCCGCTGATCCGGTTGGTCGACATCATGATCAGTCAGAGTGACAACCTGGTCGCCGAGGCGCTCGCCCGGCAGGTGGCGCTGGCCCGCAACCGGCCGGCCTCGTTCGACGGAGCCGCCGCGGCGATGGACGCCGAGTTGGCCGAGCTGGGGCTGCCCGCCGAGGAGATCACGCTCTCCGACGGCAGCGGCCTGTCCCGCAACAACCGGATCAGCCCGTCGCTGCTGACCGACCTCATCCGACTGGCCGCCAGCACGGACCATCCGGAACTCGCCGGTGTGTTCGGGGGCCTGCCGGTCGCCGGCTGGTCCGGCACCCTGGACGACCGTTACCGCGGTGCGCCCGGCACGGCGGCCGGGGCGGGTGCCGTGCGGGCCAAGACCGGCACGCTGACCGGGGTGCACGCCATCGCCGGCCTGGTCACCACGGCTGACGGCCGGTTGCTCACGTTCGCGGTGCTCACCGACAAGGTGCCCGGCGGCACGGACACCGCCCAACCGGCACTGGACCGGATCGCCGCCGCCTTGGCCGGCTGCGGCTGCGGCTGACCGCCCCGGATGCGGTCCCCGGCCACCCGCTGGGCGGCGACCGTCGTCGATAGCCGACGCGAGCCCGGGCCGGGGTGTCGCGGCGCGGGTACGGTGGGTCCATGGCGCAGTTCGTGGACTGGGATCTGGCCGCCGCCACCGCGGGGGCGTTGAGCAAGTCGGGCCCCCGGGTGTCGTACACCGAGGCCACCGACGTGGTGGGCGATCTGCGACGGCTGACCGACGAGGCGGCCGGGCACGTGGCCGACTACACGGGGCTGCGGGCGCAGGTGGCGCATCCGCCGGTCCGGGTGGTCGACCGCCGGGACTGGGCCGCCGCGAACATCGCCGGCCTGCGTGAGGTGATCACCCCGCTGGTCAGTCGGCTCTCCGGCGAGAAGCCGCCCGGCGCGTTGACCGAGGCGATCGGGTCCCGGCTGACCGGGGTCCAGGCCGGCACCGTGCTGGCCTACCTGTCCGGCCGGGTGCTCGGCCAGTACGAGGTCTTCTCCGCCGACCCCGGCCAGTTGCTGCTGGTCGCACCGAACATCGTCGAGGTGGAGCGCAAGCTTGGCGCCGACCCGCGGGACTTCCGGCTCTGGGTCTGCCTGCACGAGGTCACCCACCGCACCCAGTTCACCGCGGTGCCGTGGATGCGGGCGTACTTCCTCAGCGAGGTGCAGGCTTTCGTGGACGCCTCGTCCAGCGGCGGCGAGCACCTGACCGAGCGGCTGCGACGCGGCGTCGCGACCCTGTCCGAGGCGGTCCGCGACCCGGAGAGCCGGACCAGCGTGCTGGACATCGTGCAGACTCCGGCGCAGCGGGCCGTGCTGGATCGGCTGACCGCGCTGATGACGCTGCTGGAGGGCCACGCCGAGTTCGTGATGGACGGCGTCGGCCCGCAGGTGATCCCGAGCGTGGAGCGGATCCGGGCGTCGTTCAACCGGCGTCGCGAGGCGGGCAATCCGCTGGAGAAGGCGATCCGTCGCCTGCTCGGGGTGGACGTGAAGATGCGTCAGTACGCCGAGGGTCGCACGTTCGTGCACGGCGTGGTCGAGCGGGTCGGCATGGACGGCTTCAACTCGATCTTCAACTCGCCGCTGACCCTGCCCCGGCTGTCCGAGCTGGCTGACCCGGATGCCTGGGTGGCCCGGGTGCACGGCCCGGCCGGCACCATCCCGGCCGCCGGCTGAGCCGCCCTCCGGTGGCTGCGCTCGCCCCGCCGGTGGCCGCGATCCGGGTGGCGGTTCGCCGCGCCCTGATCGGTCTGCCGACCGGACGGCCGGTGCTGGTCGCCTGCTCCGGTGGCGCCGACTCGCTCGCCCTGGCGGCGGCCGCCGTGTTCGTGGCGCCCCGGCTCGGCCTGGCCGCCGGCCTGGTGACCGTCGACCACGGCCTGCAGGCCGGTTCCGCGCAGCGGGCCGCCGAGGTGGCGACCTGGGCCCGTGACGCCGGCTTCCCGCTCGTGCAGGCCGTCCGCGTCGAGGTGGCCGGCCGCCCGGGAGGGCCGGAGGCGGCCGCCCGGGAGGCCCGGTACCAGGCGTTGACCGAGGTGTCCCGGCAACATGACGCGGTCGCCGTGCTCACCGGGCACACCCGTGACGATCAGGCGGAGACCGTGCTGCTCGCGCTCGCCCGCGGTGCCGGCCCGCGCGGGCTGGCCGGGATGCCGGCCCGGCGGGACCTGTCCGGTGTGCCACTGCTGCGCCCGCTGCTGGGGATCGCCCGGGAGCAGACCCGCGCCGCGTGCGCCGTGCTCGGGCTTCAGCCGTGGCAGGACCCGCACAACACCGACCCGTCGTACGCCCGGTCCCGGGTGCGGGCCGACGTGCTGCCAGCTCTGGTGCGGGCGCTCGGGCCCGGCGTGCTGGACAACCTCGCGCGCACGGCCCTGCTGGTGGCGGCCGACAACGCCGCCCTCGACGAGCTGGCGGAGACGGCGCTGACGGCGGCCCGGCATCCCGAGGGTGGGCTCGCGGTGCCGGCGTTGACCATCCTCGCCCCCGCCGTACGCGGCCGGGTGCTGCACGCCTGGGCGCGTGAGCTGGGCGCCCTGCCGGGTGCCCTGTCCCATCGGCACGTCGCCGCGCTGGACGCGTTGATCACCGACTGGCACGGTCAGGGGCCGGCCGATCTGCCCGGGGGGGTCCGGGTGCTCCGCCGCGCCGACCGGCTCGCTCCGGTGAGCCCGGACTGACCTCAGACGCTGTGTGTCCGGTCCCGGAAGGTGGTCCGGTAGCTGTGCGGGGTGGCACCGACCCGGCGGCTGAAGTGGTGCCGCAGCGCCGCCGCGTCGCCGAAGCCGGCCTGGTCGGCGACCTCCTCCACGCTCAGCGGCGTCTCCTCGAGCAGCCGTCGGGCGAGCAGCACCCGCTGGTTGGTGAGCCAGTCGTGCGGGGTGGTGCCGGTTTCGGCGCGGAACCGGCGGGCGAACGTGCGGGCAGCCATGCCGGCGCGGGCGGCCAGCTCCTCCACGGTGATCGTCCGGTCGAGGTGTCCCATCAGCCACTCCAGCACCGGCTCCAGGGTGGGTGCCTCGGGCGCCTTCGGGATCGGCGCCTCGACGTACTGTGACTGGCCCCCGTCGCGGTGCGGCGGGACCACCATCCGCCGGGCCAGGCGGGTCGCGGTGGCCGAGCCGTGCTCCTGTCGGATCAGGTGCAGGCAGGCGTCGATACCGGCCGCGGTGCCGGCGCTGGTGAGCAGCCGCCCGTCCTGGACGTAGAGGTAGTTGCAGCGCACCCGGGCGCGGGGATGACGGCGTTGCAGCTCGTCGACGTACCGCCAGTGGGTGGTGCACTCCCGGTCGTCGAGCAGCCCCGCCTCGCCGAGCAGGAAGGCGCCGGAGCAGACGCTGAACAGGTGCGCGCCGCGGGCGTCGGCGCGGCGCAGCGCGTCGAGCACCGGGCCCGGAACGACGGTGCCCTGCGTGTGCGCGGGGACGGCCACCAGGTCGGCGTCCTCCACCGGGCCGAGGTCGGCGTGCGGGGTGAGGTGGAAGCCGGAGGAGGTGCGGACCGCCGCGCCGTCCGGGCTGCACAGCTGGAAGCGGTAGCCGGGGAAACCGTCGACCGTCCGGTCGGTGCCGAACACCTCGGCGAGCACGCCGAGTTCGAACGGAGCGACCTGGTCGAGGACGAGGACGGCAACGTTGCGGAGCATGTGACGAGGGTAACCCCAGAGGTGGCAGTAAATCGATGCCCAGTGGCATCACTGCCACTGTCCGGTCGGCGCGAGGGGTCGCAGACTGGTGTCAGTCCGGTGCGCACCGGCGGCGAAACCGACAGCAACCATGCGAAAGCGAGCGCCGCCATGGAGTTCCTGCTCTTCCTCCTGTTCCTCGTCCTGCTCGTCGCCGCCTCGGCGACCGGCCTCACTGCCGACAGTCACGATTCGGCCGACTGGAAGCCCAGCGAGGACGGCCGCCGCTGGCGGTCACGTACGAGCTGAGGTGTTAGCGGCTTATGCGGCGAAAAATCCCGGGCGGGACCGCGCCAAAAGGTGCGGCCCCGCCGACGGAGGCCATCCGACGTACGGCAGGCTAGGAGTCATGGCTGACGGCTCCTGGTACGACGCCGACATCGACCACGTGATCATCTCCGAGGCGCAGATCCGCGAGAAGACGGCGGAACTGGCCAAGCAGGTCTCCGCCGACTACGCCCACGTGGGCGACGGACTGCTGCTGGTCTGCGTGCTCAAGGGCGCGGTGATGTTCATGGCGGACTTCGCCCGGGCGTTGGGCCGCAACGGCCCCCCGGCCGAACTCGACTTCATGGCCATCTCTTCCTACGGCCAGGGCACCACCTCCTCCGGCGTGGTGCGCATCCTCAAGGACCTCGACCGGGACATCGCCGGTCGGCACGTCGTGGTCGTCGAGGACATCGTCGACTCCGGCCTGACGCTGTCCTGGCTGCTGCGCTACCTGGAGTCCCGCTCGGCGGCGAGCGTCGAGGTCGTCGCGCTCTTCCGCAAGCCGGACGCGGTCAAGGTGCCGGTGCCGGTGAAGTACGTCGGCTTCGACATCCCCACCGAGTTCGTCGTCGGGTACGGCCTGGACTTCGGCGAGCGTTACCGGGAGCTGCCGTACGTCGGGGTGCTCAAGCCCGAGGTCTACGCCCGCTCCTGACGGCACGCCGTGGCCGCCGGCAGACGGTGTGAGGCCAACTCGTATCGGTATCCGTCAAGCCGACGTTCAGCGGGCTCTCAGTTGTTGCGGTTACCGTGGAGCCCGGTGGCGCGGAATGTAACTCCGCGTCCGGCTCCCTCGACCGCGTGACCGGGCGTTCGGGTGGCCGGGACGGACTCCCCGCCACGCCGGTTTTCGCCCGGACCCGCCGTACGTCGGTGCGGGGCTGGCGGGCCTGCCCACGGTGTGCGCCGTCGATGTCGAAGGTGCGCGAAGTGCGGGGCTCGCAAGCTCACTCCTCGCGTACACGGTGTACCGTCGAATGACCGCGGCGCGGCAGTTGCGCGCCTCGGGGTCGAGGCCGGCCCGCACGGCGGCTCCGGCCGCCGCACACCGCGGCGACACCATCAGACGGTCAGGACGTCGATCAGGAGGATGCGGGCGCCCCGGCGCTCGACAACAGTATGGAACGTACGCGTTTCTTCCGCCGACCGGTGGTCTGGATCATCCTGGTCATCCTCGGCGCCGTTGTGCTCAGTCAGCTGTTCACCGCTGGTCCCAGCTACCACCGCGTGGACACTTCCGTTGCGCTCGACCAGCTGCACACCGCCAAGATCAATAAGGTCGTCTTCCAGGACAAGGAGCAGACGCTCCAGCTCGACCTGGCCCAGAAGACGAAGTTCGGCGAGACCACCACCAACAAGATCGAGGCCCAGTTCCCGTACCAGGTGGGCGACGAGGTCTGGAACGAGGTGCTGGCGGCCAAGGCGGCGAACCGGGTCACCGGCCCGGCCGACGCCAAGGTCTCGTCGGACAGCATCTGGATGAGCCTGCTCATCAACCTGCTGCCCATCGCGCTGCTCGTGCTTTTGCTGCTGTTCTTCATGTCGCAGATGCAGGGCGGCGGCTCCCGGGTGCTCAACTTCGGCAAGTCCAAGGCGAAGATGATCACCAAGGACACCCCGAAGACGACCTTCGCGGACGTCGCGGGCGCCGAGGAGGCCGTCGAGGAACTGCACGAGATCAAGGACTTCCTGCAGAACCCGGCGAAGTACCAGGCCCTCGGAGCCAAGATCCCGAAGGGCGTGCTGCTGTTCGGCCCGCCCGGTACCGGTAAGACGCTGCTGGCCCGCGCGGTCGCCGGCGAGGCCGGGGTGCCGTTCTACTCCATCTCCGGCTCCGACTTCGTGGAGATGTTCGTCGGCGTCGGCGCCAGCCGGGTCCGTGACCTCTTCGAGCAGGCCAAGGCGAACGCCCCGGCGATCGTCTTCGTCGACGAGATCGACGCCGTCGGTCGACACCGTGGCGCCGGCATGGGTGGCGGCCACGACGAGCGCGAGCAGACGCTCAACCAGCTGCTCGTCGAGATGGACGGCTTCGACACCAAGGGCGGCGTCATCCTGATCGCGGCCACCAACCGACCGGACATCCTCGACCCGGCGCTGCTGCGCCCGGGCCGGTTCGACCGGCAGATTCCGGTGGACGCCCCCGACATGGAGGGCCGCAAGGCCATCCTGCGGGTGCACGCCAAGGGCAAGCCGTTCACGCCCGACGTCGACCTCGACTCGGTGGCCCGGCGTACCCCGGGCTTCAGCGGCGCCGACCTGGCCAACGTGATCAACGAGTCGGCTCTGCTCACCGCCCGCAAGGACCAGCGGGCGATCACCAACGACTCGCTGGAAGAGTCGATCGACCGGGTGATCGCCGGTCCGCAGCGACGGACCCGGGTGATGAGCGACCAGGAAAAGAAGATCACCGCGTACCACGAGGGTGGGCACGCGCTGGTCGCCTGGGCGCTGCCGCACGCCGCTCCGGTGCACAAGGTGACGATCCTGTCCCGTGGTCGCTCGCTGGGCCACACCCTGGTGCTCCCGACCGAAGACAAGTACACCCAGACCCGCGCCGAGATGATCGACACCCTGGCGTACGCGCTGGGCGGCCGGGCCGCCGAGGAACTGGTCTTCCACGAGCCCACCACCGGTGCCGGCAACGACATCGAGAAGGCCACCCAACTGGCCCGCGCGATGATCACCCAGTACGGCATGAGCTCCAAGCTCGGTGCGATCAAGTACGGCACCAGCGGGGACGAGCCGTTCCTCGGCCGCAACATGGGCCACGAGCGGGACTACTCGGACTCGGTGGCCGCCGAGATCGACGGCGAGATGCGGGCGCTGGTCGAGCTGGCGCACGACGAGGCCTGGGAGATCCTGGTCGAATACCGGGACGTCCTGGACAACATCGTGCTCGAGCTGATGGAGAAGGAGACCCTCTCCACGGCCGACATGGCGCGGATCTGCTCCCGGGTGGTCAAGCGCCCGCCGCTGGCACCGTACAACGGCTTCGGCAAGCGCCAGCCCTCCACCGAGCCGCCCGTGCTCACCCCCGCGGAGAAGGACAAGCTCAAGGCACAGGCCCAGGCCGACGGCGCGCAGGCGTCCGTCGGTGGTGGGGCGCCGTTCAACAACTCGGACGGTACGCACTGAGCAACGACCCGACGGCCAGCTCCCCCCACCGGGAGCTGGCCGTCTCCGCGACCGAGCCCGACGGCGACGACGGGCTCGACTACGTGGCCGCCCGGCTGATCAGCGGCAGGCTGACCGGCCGACCGATCGAGGACGCCGTCGACCTGGGCCGCATCGAGAAGGCGGTCCGGGAGATCCTCATCGCGGTCGGCGAGGACCCCGACCGCGACGGACTCCAGCAGACACCCGCCCGGGTGGCCCGCGCGTACGCCGAACTCTTCGCCGGCCTCCGGGTCGACCCGGCCCAGGTGCTCAGCACCACCTTCGAGGCCAACCACGAAGAGCTGGTGATCGTGCGGGACATCGACGTGATGAGCCTCTGCGAACACCACCTGCTGCCGTTCCGGGGCAGCGCGCACATCGGCTACATCCCCGGCCCGGACGGGCGGATCACCGGCCTGTCCAAGCTGGCCCGGCTGGTCGAGGTGTTCGCCCGCCGCCCCCAGGTGCAGGAGCGGCTCACCTCGCAGGTCGCCGACCTGCTCATGAGCAAGCTCGCCCCGCGCGGCGTCGTCGTCGTGCTGGAATGCGAGCACATGTGCATGGCGATGCGCGGCATCCAGAAGTCCGGTGCGAAGACCATCACGTCGGCCGTACGCGGACTCCTGCAATCGGACTCCAAGTCACGGGCCGAGGCGATGGCGCTGATCATCCCCCGCTGACCGTTCGACCGAACACGGCCGGCCGTCCCCACCAGGGCGGCCGGCCGTCCCGTACGCACACCCCGCCGTCGGTCAGCCGGCCAGCAGGGCCAGCGACAGACCGGCCGTGACCAGCACCGCCGGCACCAGGCAGACCAGCGCGCCGAAGCGCACCGTACGGTCCAGACGCTCACCCGGGTCGGGCCGGAACACCCGTCCGACACCCAGCCAGGCGACGGCGAAGGCGACCGCCGGCATCGGCAGCCCACAGATCACCGCGGCCACGCTCGCCGGACCCGTCCCGGTCGCCGCGTACACCACGATCTGGATCAGCGGCACGAGCAGTGCCAGCGGCCCGTACACCAGCAGATTGCGCACCCGGGCGGGCCAGGACCCCGGGCGGAGCCGGCGGCGCGCGGCGAGCGCCGCGTCCGCACCCTCGGCCCACCCCCGCGCCGTCCGCAGCGAAGCCAACACGGCCGCCGGGCCGCCCGCCATCGACCGGGCCGCCTCGGACAGCTCCGGCGGCGACGGCACCAACGAGATCGCCGGTACGCCCAACTCCCGCAGCCGTTCCTGCTGACTCGCCAGCCCGGTCCGGACCAGCGTCAGCTCCTCCCGAGCGGCCTCCGCCGACCGGGCCTGCTCACCGGCGGCAGCCGCCGCGCCGCGGCGTACCCCATCCAGCTGGCGGGCCGCGGCGAGGTACTCCGACCAGGCCGTCGTGGGTTCCGCGTCGGGCCCGGCGGTACGCTGCCGCCCCGGCCCGGTCACCGTCGCGTTCGGACCCACACCCACACCCTCCGCGTCCACCGCCGGATCACCCGGCCTCGTCGGCGAACGGCACCAGAACCGTGCCCCGCTCGTCCGGACCGTCCCAGAGCACCGCCCGATCGGGGCGGCCCCGCCACTCCACCGGCCGGCCGAAGACCGCGGAGAGCTGCGCGGCCGGCACGTCCAACACCGCCACGGCCGCCACCTTGTCCACCTCGCCGTCCGGCTCCAACAGCGCGGCGAACGGCGGCACCGCCCGCCACCAGCCCAACAGGTGTCGACCGGCCGGCGGCCCGTCGCGCAGCAGCGCGCGCAGCTGGTCCACCGGCAACTCCCGCGGCCCCGGCCGGTCCAACCCGAAGACCACCAGATAGGTCGGCAGGTCAGCGTCCACGTCCGTGAGCAACGTCGGCAGGTCCACCATGCTGGCCGGATGGCGGGCGGCCAGCTCGGCGGTCAACGCCTCCGCCAGCGGCCGGGCACCCGGATCCGGTGCCGCCACCAGGAACCGGGCCGTGCCCGGCGGATGATGGACGGCCGTGCTGCGGGCCGCCGTCGCGAGCAGCCCGCCCGCCGCCGGCCCCGACCCCAGCACCGCGAGGTTGCGTCCCGCAGCCGGCCCCAGCGGTACGGCGACCGTCGAGCGGGCCACGTCCACCGCCCGCCCCAGCAGAGCCGCCGGCCCGTGCGCCTGCCCGGCCGACGCCGCCCGGTAACGCGGATCATTGCCCAGCAGCGGTCGGGCGTACCCGGCGAACACCACCGGTGGCACCGAACCCGCCGGCCGGGCCTCCCACAGCTCGTGTCGCAGCCGCTCCACCACCTCCGGGTGGTCCTGCGGGTCCGGATGCCGGATCAACCGCTCGTGACCCCGGGTCGCGCCGCGCGGGCCGCCGAGCCCGCCAGCCGTGTTCACCACCGCGCTGCCCACCGGCAGACCGGCGGCCGAGTCATTGGTCGGCTCCAGCACCGGGCTGCCACCCGGCAGTGCCACCCGCACCGGGAACTGCCCCAGCACCGAATCCCGGTGCCCGGCGTCCGCGCGGGCGGACAACCCCAACTCACCCGCGCCGGCCAGCACCAGATGCACACCCCACGCCCGACCGGCCCGCGCCAGCCCGTCCAACTGGGCGGCCACCTCGGCGGCCAGCCGGTCCCGTTCGGCGAAGAGCAGCGGCACATTGTCCACCACGCAGACGATCCGGGGCAGCGGCCGGTGCTCGCGCAGCTCCGCGAAGCGCTGCCCACCGGCCCGCCCACCCGCCTCCGCCCGACGCCGCACCTCGGCCGTCAACTCGTCGAGCAGATCCCGGACGTACTCCCGGTCGGCGGCCATCGCGGCCGCCCGCACCTGCGGAATCCAGGACCGGTCCCGTTCGGTCTGCAGGAACTCCACGAAGGACTCACCGTCGCCGAGATCCACCAGGTGGAGCGCCAGGTCGTCCGGGCCGTACCGGGCCGCCAGACCGAGCAACGCGGTGGTCAGGAACGCCGCCCGGGCCTCACCGGACCGGCCGCTCACCAACCAGTGCGGCGTCAACTCGGTGAAACCCAACGGCACCGCCCGCCCCCCGGCGTCACCGACCGTGGTCGTCAACCCGTTCGCCGGGTCCGACTCCCAGAGGCGGTCACCCGTCGGCGGTAGCAGCTCCGACAGGCCCAGCCGGGAACCCGCCTCCACCTGCGCGGCGAGCCGTCGACACACCGCGTTCACCAGATCGGCCGGAGGATCGGCCTCGACGAAGACCGGCGAATTCAACCCACCCGGTGCCTCCGCACCCGGACCCGCGAAGGAAGCCCCCGGCGGATCACCGAGCAACGCGTACGCGTTACGCAGCGCCAGAGCCGTCGCGTGTGGCAGCGGTGCCCGAGCCGCGTACGGGCCGGCAGGCGGCCAACCGGCCACCACCAGGTGCAGCCCGGCCGTCGGCCCCTGCTCGGCCAACGCCTCGATCCGCGCCAGATCCGTCGACCCGGTCAGCTCCGGCAGCGCGGCAACCACCAACAGCAACGTACGGTCGTGACGCCGCCGCCCACTCGCCCCCGGAGTCACCCACTGCTCCGCCTCCGTCAACACCGCCCGCAGACCCGCCACGTCCACCGCCGGCGGCGGCAACAGGCCGGCATCAGCGAGCGCCCCGAACGGGGCGAGCACAGCGCCCGTGGCATCCACCGCACGAACCAGCAGCGAACCAGCCGGCGCCGCACCCAGCGACCTCAACAGCACGGCCCGGAGCAGCCCCGCCACCCGAGGCTCCCGCGCGTCGACGTCCACACTCAGATGACCCGTGCCGACAAGAGGCACCAGCGCCGGAAAGCGGGCATCATCCAACGGCGCCGCCGTACCGACCCGGACGAAGAGCGGCGGCCCGTCGCCCGCCGGAGAGTCCACCGTCAGCGAATCCAGGGCAGCCCCCGACCAACCCGGAGCCAGCCGCGCCGCGACCACCCGAAGCCGATCGGCCGCCTCGTACTGGCGGCGCTGATCGGCAGGAGCCGGTCGGGTCTCGTCGAGGATGCCGGCCGCAGACGTCGCCGCGGCGGCAGCCCGGCGGTGCAGAGCTGCGGCGCGGTTCGTGCGAGCCCTCAGACCGGCCACCGCGTCCACCCCCTCAAGCCGAGGTTGGCAACCCCTCCCCGAGCAGAGACGGTATCCCAGCCGAGGCCGCTCCTACGGGAGGTGCCGCGGCGGTGCGCCGGTGTTGTCGGGGATCTCACCGGTGGGGAGGGGTCCGTCACGATCCGCTGGATCTGAGGCATTGGCTCCGGGGCGTCCAGCCGATAACGTCAGGAGGTGGAATCAGTGCAGCCCCCCGCCGGTTCCCAGGTCTCCCGCGTACCGGCCCAGCGGACGCCGTCCGAACAGCTGCCGCCGGCCCCGGCCGCGCCGGCACCTCAACCGCCGCGCCGCCGAATGCGGACCGTGCTCACCGTGGTCGCCGGAGTGCTCGCCCTACTCGCCGTCGGCGCTGGCATCACCGCTTACGTGCTGTACGACCGCGCCACAACTCCCGACCGCAGCGCACCAGATGTGGTGGTGGACAACTACCTGCGCGCATTCCTCGTCGATCGCAACGATACGAAAGCGGACCTCTTCACATGTGAGAGCGGGACGAACCTCCAGGCACTACGGGACCTCCGTGTTGAGACGGAGCAGCGTGAGTCGAAATTCGATGTCACCGTCCGAGTCAGTTGGGGGCCATTGACCCGCACACCGTCTGGGACGGGTGAGTCCGTGGGCACGACCTTGACCATTGCCGGGTCTGCTGATGGCGTTCCCAGGAGCAGTCGGCGAGAGGACTGGGTGTTCAACGTGGTCGAGGGCGATGACGGTTGGCGGGTCTGCGGCGGTACTAAGACTCCCTGACCATCACTCGATCCACAGCAGATGCACCGGGACCTCCAGGGTGGTGGGTGACTGGCCGCGCCAGGCCCAGCGGTACCACTCCACCTCCTGCGTGATCCGGACGCAGATGTCTCCCTCGGCTCCCGAGTAGGTTTCGGTGACCGCCCGCAGGTCACGGTGCTCCCGCGCGCCCTCAACGTGCACCACCCGCCGCCCTGTCACCGCGTCCGCCTCGAAGACGGGCGTGGGGGACGGGTGTGCCGGGCCGTCCAGCGAGACCAGCCGGAGGCCGCTGGTCCGGGCGCCACCCGGTCCTGGCCGCTCACTGACGGTCTCCACCCAGACCCGCTCCACCGGAACCAGCGGCGCGAACACCTCGACCTGCTCGGCCTCTGCCCGGTACCACTCGTGTTCGGGAATCACCGGCACGTAGGTGCGGGCACCCTGCACCACCCGGTCGTCTGCCCGCAGGTCACCCCGCCAGCCCAGCCCGGGCAGCCCGACCAGCACCCGCCGTCCGCGCAACTCCACCCGGTCGGTGGCAGGGACGATGGACAGTGGGCGGGGTGGCTGGGGTGCCCAGTCGGGCTGGTCGGCGAACGGGTCTGGCAACGGTCCGGTCATGCCTGCGGTGGCCTCACGCCGGACGGCGCAGCGGAGCGCCCCGATCGCGCATGAACGGCACCGGGTTCACGGCACCGGAGGGGTTGCGGTCGTTGCGCAGGTGCACCTCGAAGTGCAGGTGCGGGCCGGATGAATTGCCGCTGCTGCCTACCTGGCCTATCACTTCGCCGGCCGCAACCATCTGTCCCTTCTTGACGCGGGGCTGGACCACCATGTGGCAGTAGCGCGTGACGTAGCCGCCGGCGTGCAGCAGATCGACGAACCAGCCGCAGCCGCCCTTGTCGGGGTATCCGTCCACGTTGCAGTCCTCTCGGCCGCGATGGTCCGGGTCGCATTTGGCGGTCAGCACGCGGCCGGCCGCTGCGGCGCGGATCTCGGTGCCCTTGGCCACACCAATGTCGGCCCCGTCGTGGCCGGGTCGGCTGGCGGTACGGAAGCCGGAGACGACATTGCCGGGTACCGGTGCGGTCCAGCCGGAGGCGGCGATCTGGCCGCGTTCGGCCGCGTTGCACACCGCCTTACCGTTGATCTCGACGGTGCGAGCTGCGCCGCCGGCCAATGCGTTCACGATTCGGCTGGACACCTCCTCGTGCTTGGCGTACGCATCCGGATAGGCGCTGATCTGAACTCGCTGTGCCACCGCGGTCAGCGGTTGATGCTGCCAGGTCCGCACCTTGACGAGCTTCTCGTAGAACTTCCGAGCGGTGTACGCGGGTGTCATCCGTTGGGCGACTGTGCCCCACCCTGGCCGTTGCTGGAACAGGCCCAGCGAGTCGTGGTCGGCACCGACGCCCTCGTGTGGCAGGGCCAGCGACGCGGGTACCTTACTGTTCGCCAGATTGCGTAGGGCGGACTCCTGCATCGCTGTGGCCAGGGCGATCACCCAGCCACGAGACGGCACCTTCATGTCTTGGCCGACCTTGATGATGATTGCGGCGTTGCGGATCTGTGCGTCGCCATACTCGATGAACCGCGGTAGTTCGCCCGTAATGTTCACCGATCGGATCGGCCCACACTCCAGGCTCGCCTGATCGTTCCCGTCCTTCGCGTCGTCGCCGCCGAGGCCGGTGAGGAAGAACGCCGCAGTGCCTCCGGTGCAGCACAGCAGGAGCAGCAGACCGGTGAGAGTTGCGGCGATCACGCCGAGTCGGAGGGGCCGACGGCGGGTGGCGGCACTACCAGCGCTGATCACGGCCTCTCCCAGTCCACCACGTCGACCAGCCATCCTCCATCGGAGGCGACCAGTTCCAGCCGAAGCTGCCCGGCGTCGAGGGGAAGCAGCATCTCGACGAACGTCTCGGTCCGCTCCCGCATGGTCGGGGATCCCATGACCTTCTCGGCGGGCACGGTCTCGGGCTCGGCGCCGGACAACTTCTCGATCAGCGTCGGAGTGGAGAGCGGTCGCATCCCGGCCTGCCACTCTTCGGCGGTCATTCCGGGGCGGCCGAGCCAGGCGGCAGCGAACTGCTCGGCGGTCTGCTCGGGTGTGCGGGCGCCGGACCGGGTCACCGGCGATGGTGGCGCCTCGGTGGAGAGCACACCGTCGTCGCCGGCCGTCGGGTCGACGGTGGTGATCGGCCGGTTCGGTCGACTACTCAACCCGTCTCCGGAGTCGCCCGGGCCAGCAACGAGGCGGGCCGCTCCGATCACGCCGAAGATGAGCACCGCGATGACCAGCGCCACCCCCAGCCGGGAACGTAGCGCCCGGGTGAAAAGAAACTCGAGTGCCCGTCGCATCGCCGTCACCGTGCCTCGGAGCGCACCCGCGGTCCGGTGCGGTCGGGTGCACGCTCGGTGGACCCCGGTCGGTACACCACGAACGACGGGTTCTCGGCGGGCACGTCCGGCTCGGTCCAGGTCGCCGGCTGTCGCCGGCGAGGTTGCGGCGGCACCGCACCACGTCGACCACCGGACTCCTGCGCGGGCGCCTCGTCCACGCGTTCACGACCGTCCGGTCGCCCGGCGTCGGTGCGGCCGCCACCCACAGGGGCCGGCGAGGTCGAGGTCGGATCCTCGTGCCGCGCCTCCGGCCGTAGCCGGGTCTGCTCGGCAACTGGTGACCGGCGCCGACCGCCGACGGGTTCCGCGGTGCCGCCGGGCTCCACCACGTCAAGGCGCGCCGCGACCCGCATGTCGCGGAAGAACCGACGATGCCAGGAGCCAGCCGAGCTGACCGCCTCGCTGCTGTCCTTGCCGCCGAGTTGGGTGATCCGTCGGTACGGCCGCAGCAGCAGCCAGCCGACCACCCCGCAGAGCCAGACCAGCACCACCTGGAGCCAGCCCGGCAGCGTGGGTGTGCTCATGATCAGGTCGACCGCGAACAGATAGATGGCAGCGCCAGTACCGAAGATGGCGATGTTGAAGACCGCAGCGACCACCGCGTTCGCCAGTCGCCGCAGCCCTGCGCTGGCCGGCCGAAGAAGCCCGACGGTGCCCAGGATGGGTGCCGCGATCACCGCCCACCGGAAGATCAGGAAGCCCAGCAGAACCAGCACCGACGCGGTCAGGTCGAACATGGCGAAGAGCACCGAGGACAGAACCGCGATGAATCCCGCGCCCACCCGGTCCATGTCGCGCACGCCTTGGAGGTACTCGTACGCCTCCGGGTCCTCAGTCTTGATCTGCTGAGCCACCCGCGCCCACTGCTGCTGCTTAGCCTTGATCGTCGCCTCCCGGGTAGCCGGATTGGCGCGTAGCTTTTCGGCCTCCTCCCAGGAAAGCGCCTTGGCGTCGTAAAGCGCGGGGCCGTACTTGCGAGCGGTCTCGCTGTCGGCCGAGCCGAGCACACCCCGTAGCCAGTTCCTGTAGAGCATCGCCTCCGTGGCCGTGTCACTGGCTCGCACAGCGGGTGGTCGGTTGTCCTTACAGGCGTCAGGTGTCGGATCGTCACACTGATCCGGTGGTGTGTCCCGGGCGGCAGGACCTACAGCGTCATGCACCACGCCCAGAGCGGTGACCAGAGTGCCGTCCGCGATGTTCGCTGACTTGACAGGCCAAGCGGCGAGTGCAGTGACAGCGACCATCACCAGGAGCGCCCACCCGGCGGTGGTCATCGCGTTGCTCATGTCCGACTGGCGTGACCGCCAAAGCAGGTACAGACCCACCACGCACAGAGTGACGATCCCGAAGACGCTGAATACCTTCTGGTACACGGCCTTGGTCGCTTGTTCGACCAGCGGATCGGCCCAGCCCCACATCGACCGTGGATCCCACGCTCGCTCCCGCAACGCGTTCGAGGCACCCACGATCGCGGTGGCGACCATGAACTCGCCGTTCGCCACTGTCGTGGTGAACTTGTAGTCCGGATGTAGGACCGATGATGCGCAGCCGCCCGGGATGTCGTACGTCGGATAGCTGTAACCGGCGTAGCCGTAGTCGCTGTAGAGGCCCTTCGGTCCGGGCTGCTTGGCGGAGTCCGGACGACCTGCGAACCAGCCTGCGAGGCCGGAGTCCGGTGTGCCGGGGGTAGGCGCGTTGCGGCAGCTGATTTCGTCCTCGCTGACGGCTTGGAGCTTCGCCACGCAGGCGCGGAAGTCGGCCTGCCATTCCGGGGTCGTGCAGAGGTCGGCGCGGGCCTGCGTGACGGGTGGTGCGGCGGCAGCCGCCTCCGCACCGATCAGTGGCCAGGTGAGGCTGGCCCCGGCCACTACGCCGAGGGCGAGCAGGAACGACGCGATCCTTGCCCGGGCCCTCGCCATGTCACGCCTCCAGATCCGGCAGGGGGATGCTCGGTAGCACTCCGGCCGCCGCGGCGATTGCGGCGGGCGTCGTGTCGAGGTGGTCCAGCAGTCCGTCGACGTACGAGACGTCGACGCGGACCTTCTGCACCCGGCCGTCGACGTCGCGCATCACGAACTCGCGGAAGCCGAGCCGGTTGGCCGAGCTGGTGTCGGCGGCGGAGAGGGAGGCCAGGGTGGCCTCGTATCCGTCGTTGACCGGCACCCGCAGCAGCCGTAGTGCCTCGGAGGCGATCTCGGCGTCTTCGGCGATGCGGCCGACGAAGACGGTGGAGACCAGGTTCTGCACGTCGAGGCCGAGGATGTCGCGGGGGTTCTGCGAGGCGACCAGGGCGGCGAGGTTCCACTTGCGGGAGTCTCGGGCGAGTCGGACCAGGAACGACCGGCCGGAGCGCCAGCCCTCCATGAAGTGCGCCTCGTCCAGGCCGACGAGTTTGCGTGACGACATCGACCCGCCGTAGCAGCGGCGGACGGCGAGCCGGTGTGCGGTGTGCAGCATCGGCAGGGCGAGGGCTTCCTCGGCGGACCAGTACTCGCGCTCGATCTTCAGGTCGGGCAGCCGCAGCCCGGCCATGGTGATCACGGTGAGCGCCGCGTCGGCCCCGAGCAGCCCTTCCGGTGGCCGGCCGAAGAAGAGCATGGCCAGCGGCATCTCGGCCGTGTCGAGCAGCAGGTTGGCCAGTTCCTTGCCGGCGTCGTCGTCGAGACGCCCGAGGCAGCTGACCACGTCGTCCAGGGTGGAGGTCTCCTCGGCGGGGACCTGGCGGACGGCGTGCCGGAACAGGGTGGCGGTGGACGCTTCCCGGGCCACCTGCGGTGGCACCAGCATCATGCAGATGTCCTGGACGAGCATGCGTCGTTCGGCGCGGGCGTTGGAGACCGCGATCTCGAACTCCCGGTCACCGGCAGCACCCACGCCGAACTCGCTGCGCAGCGGTGTCGGGATGAGTGAGTAGGGCGCGAGGGTGCCGTGCTCCGAGCCGGTCAGGTTCAACACCCGGGAGTACGGCCGCAGTTCGGGCATGGTGCAGAGTCGGGCCAGTGGGCCGGACGGGTCGAGCAGGGTCACCTGGACGCCCCGTCGGGCGGCCAGGTAGCCCAGTGCGCCGAGCAGGGTCGACTTGCCGCCTCCTGGCTCGGCGACGAAGACCGCGAGCCCGGAGCGTTCCCGGACCTCCATGGGGAAGTGCAGGTCGAGGAAGACCGGGCGGCGGCAGGTGCCGGCGGTCCGGCCGATCAGGTCGCCCCGCCGGTCGCCCACGTTGGACGCGGCCTGCGGGAGGGCGGCGGCGAGCAGCGGTACCGGCATCCGGCGGACGTACCCGGTGTTGGCGATCGGCTCGCCGGGGATGAACTCGCGGGCCAGCCAGTCCTGGTTCTTCGGATGCTGGAGCGAGATACGCAGCTCGCGGGAGTAGAGCTGGATGAGGCGGCGGGCCCGCTCCAGGCATTCCTCCCTCGTCCGGCCGCCGACCGCGATCCGGTGCCAGCCGTGTGCGCGGGCCGAGTCGACGGGCAGCCCGGTGGTCATCTCGTCGCCGATCACCAGCGCCCGCTTGGCGAGCCGTTCCAGCTCCGGGGGTGCGTCGATGCCGTGCTCGGCGTAGTCGAGCTGCTGTGAGCGGATCATCCGCAGTCGGTGTTCGAGATTGCGGAACGAGTCGCCGGAGCCGAGGATGTCGACCCGGGTGGAGATTTCCATGGGCCAGGGCAGTCGCTCGTGGAAGTGCAGCCAGGGCTCGTGTCGTTCCGGGATCTCCAGCGGTTCCATCCGGCCGACGGCGAGTACGGCGACGTGCCGTTCCTCGCCGGTCATCCGGTTGACCAGCTTCACGGTGGAGCCGTACGGGGTGCGGTAGCGCTCGACCTGTTCGGTGAGGGCCAGCAGGTCGCCGCGTTCCCACCGGCCGTCGGTCACCGGGGAGAGCGTGCCCGGGGGTGCCATGCACAGCGCCACCGAGCGGTAGAGCAGCCACTCCAGCTCCTGTGCGGTGACCCGCCGGCCGCGCATGCCGAACGCGCCGAGCACCTCGTCGAACTGCTCCACGGTGCGGCCCAGCTTGCGGCGTTCGCCGTCGGCGGTGCCCCGGCCGAAGGTGCGCAGCAGCCGCTCGGTGAGCGAGTCACCGAGGGACCGGCGGGCGAAGGTGACGCCCAAATAGGTCTGTCCTTCGGCGTGGTTGACGGCCATCAGGTGCCGCTGGGCGGCGACCAGGTGGTCGGCCCATCCGGCCGTGCCGGGTACGTCGGGAAGCGGCGACGCGGTGTGCGCGTCGATGGTGCGCGCCCACTCGTCGGCGGGGAACGGTCGGGTGGTGCGGCGCAGGTGCAGTCGGAAGCCGGCCAGGCCGGCGTACTGCTCGGAGATCGCCGACAGCAGCGCCTCGCGTTCGGCGTCGGGCCGGAATGCCCAGCGCACCTCGGGTAGCCAGTACCAGGCGGTGACGGTGTTCGGCGTGAAGGTGAGGTGGCCGGCGATCTCGGTGATGGCCAGTTCGACCGAGGGGTCGCGATCACCGAACTTGATCTTCGGCGCGCGCACTCGGGTCGGTCGGACGGGTCGATCCTGCCGGCTGGCGGTGCGCTGCCGTGGCGCGGCGACCTCCTTGCCGGCCTCCCTGGGCCGCTCCGGGGCGGCCGTGCGGTGCGGCGCACCCTCCAGAGTCGGCCGGGCCGCCGGGGCGGTGCGGGCCGCCGGCGCTGCTGCCCGGTCCACCGCCGGCCGGTCCGCCGGGGCGGGTGGTCGTTCGACGGGCCTGGTGCCGGGTGCCCGGGTCGCCGGGCCGGCGGTCGACGCGGACGCGCCTCCGGCGGTCGGCGCAGGGTCGTTGGCGGGGTGCAGCGGTGGCAGTCGGTCACCCGCCTGATGCGGCACCCGGGACTCGCTGCCCGGGTGGGCGTCCGCCCATCGTGGTTCGACGGGCCGCCGGGCGCTGGTGGGCCGGTCGTCGGGCGTCCACGGTGGCTCCAGCTCGGGAGCCGGACGGGCCGGAGTCGGCGCGGCAGCGGGTGGTTGCTGCGGGATCGCCGGCTGTTCGCGGGTGGCCGGCCCCGCGGTCACGGCTCGTGCAGCGCCGGGGCGCGGGCCACCGAACAGGTCCAGGAAGGGTGAGTCGATGTCGGCGTTCTCGCCGGCCGTCACCGCGGTGGGCTCGGCGGGCGGCGTACGCCGGGACACCGGCCGGGGCGCCTGGAAGACGCCGACCGCCCCGTGCCCGGGCGAGGTCACCAGCGCGGGGTCGAGGGCCACCTCGTCGTCACCTTCGGCGTAGTCGAACGACTGCGCACGGTGACCTGCGGGTGCGCCCGGGCGGCCGGCCGGGGAGCCCGGCGTGGAAGAGCGGCTCATGCGATCGCCCCACCCGCGTTGTACGACGGACCGATCGGTGTACGCCCGGTCATGCCAACTCCTCCCGGATCCTGATCCGGCTGCCGACCAGGCGCGGATCGCGCTGCTCGACCGCCGGCTCCCGGGTGCGTCGCCAGTCGGTCAGCGCGGTGCGGATGACCACCCGCGCCGGCCGGTCCGGGTCGACGTGCCGGAAGATGAACGACGTGGTCACGATGGCCAGTGCGATCTCCCAGGCGGGGAAGAGCTCGACCGTGAACGTGAACAGCCAGTGGATGAACATGTAGAGGGGGACGAGCAGCATGAAGAGCCCGTACTGGGCGTACGGCAGGTGGACCGGCAGGGTGTAGCCGGGCGGCCCGAGGTAGACCAGGCGTGCCCGGTAGATGTCGTCGTCGGTGCGCAGCCGCATCTGGTGAACGCGCCTATTCGAAGATCAGGTCGATCAGGTAATCGCCGACGAAGAAGAGTGTTGCCGCGCCGGCGATGAAGGCCAGCCCGACGATGGCGATCGCGGAGCTGGTGAGCACCTTGGAGATCTCGCCCCGGCTGGCGCGGCCGATGAAGATGACGCCCAGGACGGCGAGCAGGATCGGTGCGATCTTGCTGGCGAAGAAGGTGACCACACTGTTGGTGTCGATCCCCTTCGGGGCCGGCTCGGCGAGCGGAGCCGACGCCAGGGTAGAGAGCGCGTGGGCGACGCCGGACGACGCCGTCTCCATGAGCTCGAAGGCGATCACTGGAACCTCCCCATAGCGCGGCCGGCGGTGCCGCGGCGGTGCAATAGGCAAGCCTTGCGGGAAATGTGCTCCACAGGGCGCAGCGTTCTCGACCCTGTGTTCGTTACTCACCACGGAGAGTGGTGAGCTTTGGGCGGTTTTCCCCCGCTTCGGCCCTCCCTCCACGCTTCGCCGTCTCGATGCTGGCCAATTCCAAAGCGTACGGGCCGCCCCGGATTGCGACAAGCCGCGAAGGGACTGCCCGATTCTGCCCGGACGACCGATCGTACACCTGTTCTAACTCGCACGTCAGGGATGGTCGACCCGGGTCGGAGGGTGCCGCCACCGCGACCGGTACCGTCTAGTCGTGACCGATCTGGTACGGGCTCCGGGCCCGGTGGTGATGGGCGTTCTCAACGTCACGCCGGACTCCTTCTCCGACGGCGGACGGTACGCCGACCTCGACGCCGCCGTCGGACACGGCGTCCGTCTGCGGGACGCGGGAGCCCACCTGGTGGACGTCGGCGGCGAGTCGACCCGACCGGGCGCCGAGCGGATCGACGCGGCGACGGAGGCCGGCCGGGTACTGCCGGTCATCCGCGCGTTGACCGCGGCCGGTGTGCCGGTCAGCATCGACACCAGCCGGGCCCGGGTGGCGGAGGCCGCCCTGGGTGCGGGCGCGGCGGTCGTCAACGACGTCTCCGGTGGCCTGGCCGATCCGGACATGGCCCGGGTGGTCCGCGACGCCGGTTGCCCCTGGGTGCTGATGCACTGGCGGGGTCACTCGCGGCAGATGCGCGAGCTGGCCAGCTACGGCGACGTCGTGGCCGACGTCCGTGCCGAGCTGGCGCAGCGGATCGACTCGGCGCTGGCCGCCGGCGTCGCCCCCGACCGCATCGTCATCGACCCCGGCCTCGGCTTCGCCAAGACGGCCACCCACAACTGGGAACTCAGCGCCCGCCTGCCGGAGCTGCTGGACCTGGGGTATCCGCTGCTCTTCGGCGCCAGCCGCAAGTCGTACCTCGGTGGGCTCCTCGCCGCCGCGGACGGCACGCCGCGGCCCACCGCGCAGCGCGAGGCGGCCACCGTCGCCACCAGCCTGCTCGCGGTGGCGGCGGGCGCCTGGGGGGTACGCGTGCACGACGTGCGCGCGACCGCCGACGCGCTCGCCGTCTGGACGGCCACCGGCAGGCCGCGGGTGACCGCCGGCCACGAGCGAGAGGTGCGGTGATGGCGACCGACCGGATCCAGCTCACCGGCCTGCGCGCCCGCGGCCGGCACGGGGTGTACGACTTCGAACGCGCCCAGGGTCAGGACTTCGTCGTCGACGCGGTCCTGGAGCTGGACCTCGCCCCGGCCTCGGCCAGCGACGACGTCACCGCGACGGTGCACTATGGCGAGCTGGCCGAGCGTCTGGTCGCGGTGGTGACCGGCGAACCGGTCAACCTGATCGAGACCCTGGCGGACCGGCTGCTCGCGGTCTGCCTGGCCGACGAGCGGGTGGACACCGCCACGATCACCGTGCACAAACCGGAGGCCCCGGTGCCGCACACCTTCACCGACGTGGCGGTCACCCTGACCCGGACGCGAGCGAAATGACCCGTGCCGTCCTCTCGCTCGGCAGCAACCTGGGCGACCGTCTGGAGCACCTGCGCACGGCCGTCGCCACGCTCGGCGACGCCGTCCTGGTGGTCTCCGGGGTGTACGAGACTCCACCGTGGGGCGACGCCGACCAGCCCGCGTACCTGAACGCGGTGCTGCTGGCCCAGGACGGGGCCGCGACCCCGCGCGACTGGCTGGAGCGGGCCCGGGCCGCGGAACGCGCGGCCGGCCGGGTCCGTGACCCGCAGCGGCGGTTCGGGCCGCGCACTCTCGACGTGGACGTCATCGCGGTCTGGGGCGACGACGACGAGCCGGTGCTCAGCGACGACCCCGAGCTGACCCTGCCGCACCCCCGGGCGCACCTGCGGGCGTTCGTGCTGCGGCCGTGGATCGACATCCAGCCGTACGGGCGGCTGCCCGGGCACGGCTGGCTGACCGACCTGCTGACCACCGGTCCGGCGGCGGGCGACGTGCTGGATCTGCGTGCCCGGCCGGAGTTGGCGTTAGAGTCGAGCGCATGACCGAGTGGAGCCGGCCGGCATGACGCAGGCGAAGTCCCCACCACCGGGTGGGCCGGGCCCGGACGGGTCGCGGATGGGCCCCACCCGGATCTCGAGTCTGGTCGTGGCCGCTCTGGCCGCCGCGGCCGTGGCCTGGCTGCTGATCAGCACCCTCTACTACAGCGGCATTCCCCGGCTGCCCTGGCTGCCGGTGGTGACGCTGGCCGCGCTGGCCGTGCTGGAGGCGTACGCGGCCGTCAACACCCGGGGCCGGATCGAGCGCAAGCCCGGCCGGGAGCCGGTCAACCCGCTGCTGGTGGCCCGGTTCGTGGTGCTGGCCAAGGCGTCCGCGCTGGCTGCCGCCATCTTCGCCGGCTTCTACGCCGGGCTGACCGGCTGGCTCTTCGTGGAGTCCACTCGGGCGGCCGCGGACGATCGGCCGGCCGCCGGTGGCGGTCTGCTGGCCTCGCTGGCGCTGGTCGGCGCCGCGCTCTGGCTGGAACGCTCCTGCCGGGTGCCGGAGCGCCCGGACGACGAACGTGAGCCCGACCAGCGGGAGAGCCACCCCGGCCAGCGCTGACCATGGGGTTACGCCCGGCTCCGGGCGCGGGTACGGTGCCTGCGATCGGAGAGCAAGGGCCGCCCACGGCCCGTCCGCACGCCGGACGGGGGACGGCCGGCCACTGGGAGGCAGCGTGATGGGGTACGAAGAAGCGGGCCGGGACCGGTCGGCCGAGCCCTCGTCCGGGGTGCCCGCCGCCGTACTGGAGAACGTCTTCGACGACCCCACGCACGGTGAACCGGGCCGGGACCGGGTGGGCGTGCACGTGTGGTGGGAGTTCCTCCTGGTCGTCGGCCTGGTCGCGCTGGGTTGGCTGCTCTGGCGGGAGGACTCGGCGGCCCTGCGCGCCGACAACCTGCGCACGTTGCTGGTCGACGCGGTCGGGCTCGGGCTGCTCGCTCTCGCGGCCGGGCTGAGTCTGCGCACCGCCGCCCCGAACCTGTCCGTCGGGCCGGTCGCGGTCGCGGCCGCCCTGCACTACGCGGAGCAGGGCGATCGGGGCCTGGCGGCGTCCGTCGGCCCGGCCGTCGCGGTCGCCGCGCTGGGTGGGCTCGCGCTCGCCCTGGTCGTGGTGGTGCTGCACGTGCCGGGCTGGGCGGCCAGCCTGGCCGGCGCGGCCGGCGTGGTGGTGTACATCGAGCGCCGGTCCGCGGCGGTGCTGGTGCAGGGCGACTACGAGCCGGGGCGTACGGCCGGCTATCTGTTCGCCGGCTTCGCCGCGGTGGCGGTCCTCGGCGGGCTGTTCGGCGTGATCCGGGCGATCCGTCGCCTGGTCGGCCGGTACCGGCCGATCGCCGATCCGGCCCGTCGGCGGGGGGTGGTGGCCGCCGTGGTCACCGCCGTCGCGCTGGTCGGCTCGACCGTGCTGGCGGCGCTCGGTGGCGTGCTGATCGCCGCGAACGGCTCCGGCTCGGTCACCCCCGACACCGGGCTGGACTGGACCGTCCTGGCGTTCGGGGTGGCGCTGCTCGGCGGCACCAGCGCGTACGGCCGCCGGGGCGGGGTGTTCGGCACCCTGCTGGCGGTCAGCCTGGTCGCCGTCTTCCAGGCGTACGCGCCGGAGCGGGGCTGGACGCTGAGCAACTGGGCGGTCGGCGGCGCGACGCTCGGCGTCGGGCTGCTGGTTACCCGTCTGGTCGAGACGTTCGGGCGTCCCCGGCCGGGCACCACCGACCGACCCGAGCCGGTCGCCGACGGCACGATCAGCGCCGGCTGGACGATGCCGCGGTCGCAGTCGGTCGACAACTGGCCCCCGACGCTGCCGACGCCGGCCGCACCCGAGCCGGCCGACCCGTGGCGGGAGCCGCGGTGGGAGGACAGCCCACGCCGGTGGGACGCCGACGAGCGGTGAGCCGTGTCGCGTCGACGCGCCGGAGCTGATCTCGCCCGTTAGGCTCGGCGGCATGACCGACTCACCTGCCGCCACCCCCGGCGGAACCTCGTTCGAGGCACTCGACGCGCTGTCCACCGAGGAGTTGCGGGAGCGGGCGTTCGCCCTCGCCCGGGAGCGTCGCGACGTGGGCTTCTACTGGTCGGTGCTGCGGCACCTGCCGAACGCGGACGAGGCGACGGTGCTGGACGGCGCACCGAACTCGATCGGCCCGACCATCGACGAGGCGAACGCGTTGTGGCGGGAGCTGACCGGTCACGGCTACGAGGAGTCGGCGCCGCTGCTGCGGGCCGCCTTCATCGACTACCTGATGAAGCACTGAGCCGCTCGGGGCAGCCCAGGTCCGTCCGATCCACCGGTTCGGGGCCTGGGCGGATCACGTCGCTCTTTCACCGCTCCGGCCCGGTCGGCCGCTACGGCACGGCCGCCGGCACCGGCGCTCTCGCCGTACTGCTGCTGGTGGGCATCGGCGGCAGCCCGGCGTACACCGGTTGGGCCGCCGCCCAGACCGACCCGGATTCGGCCGGCGCCTTCTACCTGCGTCTGCTGGCCTGGCCGGCCTGGCGGCTGGACGCGGACGGGCAGGCCGGCGGGTTGTTCGCCGCCGACCTGCGGGCCGTCGCGCTGGTGGTCCTCGCGGTGGCCCTGCTGTATCTGCTGCCCGCCGCGCAGGTGGCCCGGGTGCCCGGCTCGGTCAGCCAGTTCCTCTCCGGCTGGGCCGCGTACGTGCTGGCCGGCGGGCTCGCCGCCGTGCTGGCGGCGCTGCTCGGACCCGACCCGTCGCTGCTGGCCGCCCTGCGGGAGGCCAGCACCGGGGCGGGCTACGGCTTCCTCTCCGGTTGGATCATCGGCACGGCCAGCCTCGGCGGTCGCGCCTGAGGTGCCGGCCGGGCAGTCCCGGCCGGCACCCGGTAAGCCCGTCCGCCGGCACCGGGTCAGCCCGTCGGCCGGCCGAGGTCGAGCAGGCGCTGCCGGCTGAGCGTCCCCATGGGCCGGCCGTCGTCGGTCACCACGAGCCGGTCCCGGCCGGAGGTGAGCAGAACCGCCAACGCGTCGTACGCGGAGCCGTCCAGCGCCACGGTGGGCAGGTCCGCCGCCGCGTCACCGGTCAGCGGCTCCAGTGACTCCCGCGTCAGTGGGGTGACCACCAGCCGACGGATGCCCCGGTCCGCCCCGACGAACTCGCGCACGAACGGCGTGGCGGGTGCGCCGAGCAGGGCGGCCGGCGTGTCGTACTGCTCCAGGTGCCCGCCCTCGGACAGCACCGCGATCCGGTCGCCGAGCCGTACGGCCTCGTCGAGGTCGTGGGTGACCAGCACGATCGTCTTGCGGACCTCGGCCTGGAGGCGGAGGAACTCCTCCTGCAGGCGGGTCCGGACGATCGGGTCGACGGCCGAGAACGGCTCGTCCATCAGCAGCACCACCGGGTCGGCGGCGAGCGCGCGGGCCACCCCCACCCGCTGCCGTTGGCCGCCGGACAACTCCTGCGGGTAGCGGCCGCCGAACTGGGCCGGGTCCAGTCCGACCAGGTCGAGCAGTTCGTCGACGCGGGCCCGGGTCCGGTTGCGGGGCCAGCGCAACAGGCCGGGCACGGTGGCCACGTTCGCGCGGACCGTCTGGTGTGGAAAGAGGCCAACGTTCTGGATCACGTAGCCGATCCGGCGGCGCAGCCGCACCGGGTCGACGTCGGTGACGTCCTCGTCGCCGAGCATGATCCGGCCCGAGGTCGGCTCGATCAGCCGATTGATCATGCGCAGCACCGTCGACTTGCCGCAGCCGGACGGGCCGATCAGGACCACCAGTTCGCCGGCCTTCACCTCCAGGCTGAGCTTCCGGACGGCCTCGGTGCCGTTCGGGTAGCGCTTCTGGATGCCGTCCAGGGAGATCGATGCCGCGCGAGGGGATTCGGCCACGTCGGGGCTCTCCGGGGTAACGTCCACGTATGTCCTTCCGCCTGAGCTACCGGGCCGACCCGGGTAACCCCTGGTTCTCCTGGCAGTACGTGCGGGACAACTCTGACACGATCCTCGCCGCGGTGCGCGAACACGCCTCCCTCACCGGGCGCGCGGTGCTGATCGCGGTGCTGATCGCCCTGCCGTTGTCGGTGCTGGCGTACTGGGTCCGTCCGCTCGCCGGTCCGATCCTCGCGGTCAGCGGGGTGGTCTACACGATCCCGTCGTTGGCGCTCTTCGCGTTCATCGCGCCGTACCTGGGCACCGGGACCACCACCGTGTTGGTCGGGCTGGTCCTGTACGCGTTGCTGCTGATCGTCCGCAACGTGG
Organism: Micromonospora sp. WMMD710; assembly: GCF_029626045.1. Classification (NCBI taxonomy): domain Bacteria; kingdom Bacillati; phylum Actinomycetota; class Actinomycetes; order Micromonosporales; family Micromonosporaceae; genus Micromonospora; species Micromonospora sp. WMMD710. The sequence goes on from NZ_JARUBD010000001.1 coordinate 5,894,250, forward strand.
TGGCGGGGCTCAACCAGGTGCCGCCCGAGGTCGGCGAGGCCGCCGAGGGCATGGGCTACGGCCGGTGGGGCCGGCTGTTCCGGATCGACCTGCCGCTGGCCGTGCCGGGCATCCTGACCGGGCTGCGGTTGGCGACCGTCTCCACGGTGGCGCTGGTCACGGTGGGGGTGCTGGTCGGGCACGGTGGCCTCGGGCAGTTGATCTTCGCGGGTTTCCAGAACAACCTCTACAAGGCCGAGATCATGACCGGCTCGGTGCTGTGCGTGGCGCTCGCCGTCGTCCTCGACCTGCTGCTCGTCCTGGTCGCCCGGCTGGTGACCCCCTGGACCACCCGGAGGGTGCGGTGACCGTCGCGGCGAACCCGATCGGCCAGGCGGTGGTCTGGATCAACGACCCACTGAACTGGACGAACCCCGGCGGCATGCTCGACCGCCTCGGCGAGCACCTCACCATCTCGGCTCTGGCGGTGGCGCTCGGCTGCCTGGTGGCCTGGCCGCTCGGGCTCTGGCTGGGCCACGCCGGGCGGGGTGGCGGCCTGGTGGTGCTGGTGTCCAACGCCACCCTGGCCATTCCGACGCTGGCACTGCTGACCATCCTCCCGGTGGTCTTCTCCAGCGGCTTCGGGCGTACGCCGGTGGTGGTGGCGCTGGCCGTGTTCGCCGTGCCGCCGCTGCTGGCCAACGCGTACACCGGCGTACGCCAGGCGGACGCGGAGGCCCGCGACGCCGCCCGGGGGATGGGTCTGTCCGGCGGGCAGCTGCTGCGGCGGGTGGAGCTGCCGCTCGCGGTGCCCTACCTGGCCGCCGGTTTCCGGACCGCCGCCGTGCAGGTGATCGCGACCGCCGCGCTGGCCTCGTTCGTCAACGGCGGCGGCCTCGGCGAGATCATCCGGACCGGTTTCGGCCTGGGCATCGCCGGCGGTGGCGGTCAGATCGTGGCCGGTGGGGTGCTGGTCGCCGGGCTCGCGCTGCTGGCCGAGGTGGTCCTCGGTGGCGTCGAACGGCTGGTCACGCCCCGTCCGCTGCGGCGCGGGCGGCAGCGCACGGGCCAGCCCCGGCCGGCGGACGCCACCGGCCGCGCCTGACCCGCGTCCGGTTGGTCCGTCCGGGTAAGACGCCGCGAACCACCGACCGGCGGGCGCGTCGGTCGGTGACGATGAGGTGACGAAGTCCATCCCAGGTTGTCGGTCGCTTCCGGAGGATGTTGGGTGGATATTCGCGGGCGACCAACAGTCAGGATCGCCCGTCGGACACGCGGCCGGCCCGGGATGGGCCGCGCCGGGACACGGAAGGCGGGCACATGCGCGCACGTACACGTCTGGCGATCGGCGCTGTCGGCGCCATCGCCGGGGCAGCACTCCTCACCGGATGCGGGGACGCCGGCTCGTCCGGCACCGACGCACCCCAGCAGAGCGCTTCCGGCGCCGGGTGCGCCCCGGTCAAGGGCGAGCAGCTCATCGCCCTGCAGGACGACAAGAAGTTGCAGAACTCCGACAACGTCATTCCCGCGGTCAACAGCAAGGCAGCCAACCCGCAGCTGATCGCCGCACTGGACAAGGTGTCGGCGGCGCTCGACACGCCGAAGCTGATCCAGCTCAACAAGGCCGTGAACGACGACCGCAAGACCCCAAAGGTGGCCGCCGAGGAGTTCGCCACCGCCAACAACCTCACCGCGGGCATCGCGAAGGGCCCGGGCGGCGACATCACGGTCGGCGCCGGCAACTTCGCCGAGAGCCAGATCCTGGGCGAGCTGTACCGGATCACGCTCACCGCCGCCGGCTACCAGGTCAAGGTGCAGCAGATCGGCAACCGGGAGCTGTACGAGCCGGCGTTGGAGAAGGGTGAGATCCAGGTCGTCCCGGAGTACGCGGCGACGATGGCCGAGTTCCTCAACACCAAGGCCAACGGTGCGAACCCGCCGCCGGTCAGCTCGCCCGACATCAACACGACGCTGACCGCCCTCAAGGCCGAGGGCGACAAGGTGGGCATCACCTTCGGCACCCCGGCCGCCGCGCAGGACCAGAACGCCTTCGCGGTGACGCAGGCCTTCGCCGACAAGTACGGCGTTCGTACGCTCTCCGAGCTGGCCGCGAAGTGCTCCGGCAGCGCCACGGTGCTGGGTGGCCCGCCAGAGTGCCAGCAGCGTCCGTTCTGCAAGCCGGGTCTGGAGAAGACGTACGGGCTGTCGGTGGGCTCGTTCTCCTCGCTGGACCAGGGCGGTCCGCTGACCAAGAGCGGTCTGCGTGACGGTTCGATCAGCGTGGGTCTGATCTTCTCCTCGGACGGCGCGTTCGCCACCAGCTGAGCCCCGCCGCACACGCGCTGACGACGCCCCCGCCCGCGCCTCGGGTGGGGGCGTCCACGCGTGACGGCACCCGTTCCCTCTGGTCAGGATCCTCGGTAGGCTGCACAGCCATGCCAGCCCCGGTCACCCCCGACGCCCGGCGTCAACCGCGACTGCTGACCCTGCTCTTCTGGGCGGGCGTGGCGCTCGCCCCGGTGGCGGCGCTGATCCTGCTGGCCGCCGACGGCAGCACCGCACTGCGTTTCGCGGCGGTGCTCGCCATCCTGGCGGTCGTGCTGATCGGCCTGTCCATCGCGCTGCGCCCCGACGGCGACGGTGCCTCGGCGCGGGCCGACGAGCTGCTGGACGAGATCGAGGAGCTGCGCCGGGAGCTGCGTACCGAGATCGTGGCCGCCGCGCAGCGCGGTAACCAGGCTCTCGATCAGGCGCAGCGGGCACAGGAGGGGATCGCCGCGGTCCGACGCCGCCTGGACGCCAGTGGTGCCGCGCTCGCCGGTGCCGCACCCGCCGTCGACCCCGCCGGCGCCGGCCGGGCACGGGTGCCGGCCGCCGAGCCCGTCGACGACGCACCGGCCGCCCGCAACCGGGCACCGGTGCCGACCGACGTTCCGGTGGCCCGCAGCCGGGTGTCCGCGCCCGCCGACGTCGCGACCGGCCGGGGCCGCGTGCCCGGTCCGGAGGACGCCACCCCCCGCCGGGGCCGCGCCGAACGCGTCGACGACGACGAACCCGCGTACCCACGGGCCACCGCCGAGCCCTCCGCCCCCGCAGGCGTGTACGGCGGCGCGGAACGTCCCGCCGCGACCCGGTACGGCTCGGCCCGCCCCCGAGAGCACGACCGCCCCGAACCCGCGCACCGACCGGCCGGCGTGGTCCGGCACACCGAGACCGTGCACGTCACCACCCGACACACCGTGGTGGACGGTGGGCCGCCGGAGACCGCCGCCCGGTACGGCGGCGGGTACGCCGGCCAGTGGACCCCGCCGGCGCAGGAGTGGACCCGGGGTGGTGGCGCGGACGAGCGCCCCCGTCCGGCCGACCGCCCGCGCGGCGAGGCGGAGGACCGCCCCTGGTCCGGGTACGCCGACGACCGGGGCCGCGCCGGCTCCGGTTGGAGCGCCGACCGGGAGGGGGCGGACGTCGCCGCCGAGCCCGGGCGGAGGGCTCGTCGTGACGAGCCGGAGTGGACCGCTCCCCGCGACGCGTACGCCCCACCCGACGAGCCCTCCTGGGGTTCCCGACCGCAGCGCGACGAGCGCGGATGGTCGGAGCAACGCGAGCCGGACCGGGGCAGCGCGGCCGCACCACAGGCCGGGCCGCCGCTGCGGGCCGACGACACCGGCGAGTTCTGGTCCCAGCTGCGCGCCGGTGACCGGTGGGCGGCGGTCCGCGACGACGAGAACGGCCGTGAGCTGCACGTCGGGGAACGCCGGGCCGAGGTGCACGCCGACGCCGCCGGCACCGAGTACCGGATGGCCGACCGCTGGGCCTCCGTCCGACACGACGAGCCGCGCCGTCACGAGGACGCCAGCCGGTACGAGGACGCCGGCCGGTACGACGACGCCGGCCGGTACGACGACGCCGGCCGGTACGACGAGCGCGACCCGTACCACCGGGACGAGCCGGCCCGGCGGCGCGACCACGACGGCGGCTGGCGGGACGAGCGGGGCGAACCGCCGGGCCGGCCGGCGCTGCCCGTGGGCGGCGTGCCGGTGCCCGACGAGTGGCGCCCGCCACGCCAGCGGGGCCACCAGGCGGAGCCGGAGCGGATCGGGCGGCGACGGGTCGACGAGCGGTACGGCTACCCGCCGCAGGACGACGTGCCGCGCGCCGGCGGCACCTCGCCCGGGGACCGCTGGAGCTGACCGCTCAGGCGGCCCGCGTCACTTGTCGATGTCGCCGACCACGAAGAACATCGAGCCGAGGATGGCGATCAGATCCGGCACGAGGCAGCCGGGCAGCAGGGTGGCCAGCGCCTGCACGTTGGCGTACGAGGCGGTGCGCAGCTTCAACCGCCACGGCGTCTTCTCGCCCCGCGACACCAGGTAGTAGCCGTTGATACCGAGCGGGTTCTCCGTCCAGGCGTACGTGTGCCCCTCCGGCGCCTTCAACACCTTCGGCAGCCGGGTGTTGATCGGCCCGGTGAGGCGGTCCACCCGGTCCAGGCACTGCTCGGCGAGGTCCAGCGAGGCGTACACCTGATCCAGCAGGACCTCGAAGCGGGCGTGGCAGTCCCCGGCGGTGCGGGTGACCACCGGCACGTCCAGCTCGTCGTACGCCAGGTACGGGTCGTCGCGGCGCAGATCGAGGTCGAGCCCGGACGCCCGGGCCACCGGCCCGGACGCGCCGAACGCGGCGGCGTCCGCGGCGGAGAGCACGCCCACGCCCACGGTGCGGGCCAGGAAGATCTCGTTACGCCGGATCAGGTGGTCCAGGTCGGGCAGCCGCCGACGTACCTCACCGATCGCCGCCCGCGCCCGCCCGGTCCAGCCGTACGGCACCTCCTCCTTCAGACCACCCACCCGGTTGAACATGTAGTGGATCCGCCCGCCGGAGACCTCCTCCATCACCGCCTGGATCGTCTCCCGTTCCCGGAAGGCGTAGAACACCGGCGTGATCGCGCCGATCTCCAGCGGGTAGGAGCCGAGGAACATCAGGTGGTTGAGCACCCGGTTCAGCTCCGCGAGGGCCATCCGCAGCCAGGTCGCCCGCTCCGGCACCTCCATGCCCATCAGGCGTTCCACCGCGAGCACCACACCCAGCTCGTTGGAGAACGCCGACAACCAGTCGTGCCGGTTGGCCAGCACGATGATCTGCCGGTAGTCGCGTACCTCGAAGAGCTTCTCGGCGCCCCGGTGCATGTAGCCGATGATCGGTTCACAGGCGACCACCCGTTCGCCGTCGAGCACCAGCTTCAGCCGCAGCACACCGTGCGTGGAGGGGTGCTGCGGGCCGATGTTCAACACCATGTCGGTGCCGAGCTGCTGATCGCCGGTGCCGGCGACCAGGCCGGCCCCGGTGCCGACGGTCAGTTCACGGAGGTCCCCGGCGTCGGTGGTCATGCCCGTCATCGTGCCACGGCCGCATCCAGCCCGATGCCGACCGGCTGGCGCAGCCACCAGTGCCCGCCGAGCCCGGCCGGGTCGGTCAGCTCGGCCACCGCCGACGCGGCGGCCAGCGCCCGCACGTAGCCGGCCGGGTCGGTGCCGGCCAGGCTCAGCGGCGGTCGGCCGCCGTCGGCCCCGAGCGCCCGCAGCGCCTCCCGCTGCGAGACCAGGGAGTACGCACACCGGGTGACCGCCGCACCGGCGGAGGCGACCGAATCCATGGCCACGTGTGCGGTCACGTCACTGGACCCGTCCGGCACCGCAGGCACCTGCCGCCCAGCCCGATACCCGGCCAACGTCCCGTCGAACGGCCGGCCCTCCCTGAGGTGGCCGTAGTCCACTGCTACCGCCAGCCCTCGGCTGATCTTCTGGATCGCCTCGGCCCAGGCTTCGTCCCTGGGTCGGCCGATCTCTGCCCGTGGGTGGCCGCTGTCGGGGGTTTCGGGGCTGGGCCACCAGGTCGTCAGCCAGTCGAGGTCGTCGGGGCTTACCGGGTCGCCGATCGTCTCCGCGCCGCTCTCGGGATCGACCAGCACGTATCGCCAGCCATCCTCGGTGTGGACGGCCACGTCGAGTGGAACGTTGTCCAGCCACTCGGTGGCGATCAGCAGACCGGTGATTCCCGCAGGGAGCTCGGGCACCCAGTTGATCTCATCTGGCAGGTCTTCGGGTCGAGGGGCCAGCTCGACAGCCGTGAACCGCACCCGTTCCGCCAGCGACGACCGAACCGCAACCGGCGGTCGAACGGTGACCGGCGACGGATCGTCCGGCGACGGACGGGCGGAAACCCCGACCGCAAGCCCGACGAGAGCCCGCAGCAGCTCCCCACGCCCAGCCCCGACGTCGACCACGTCGAGCCGTGGCGGGTGGCCGAGGGCCGAGTCCACCTGTTCGAGAAGGCGCAGCAGTGCGGTGGCGAAGGCTGGGGATGCGTGCACGCTGGTCCGGAAGTGGTCGGCCGGCCCGGTGCCGGCGACGAAGAAGCCGCCCGGCCCGTAGAGGGCCTGGCTCATGGCGTCCCGCCAGGGCATCGACATCAGTTCACTCCGTGTTCAGGGTGCGTCACCGTGCCGACCCTACGGTCACCGGTTATGAGACGACCCGTGATCCCCGCGCTGGTGGTCGTACCGCTGCTGCTTGCGGGTGCTCCCGCGGACGCCGCGCCGCGCCCTGCCGGGACCGACATCCCACGTCCGGTCCGGGCGGTGACCGAGACCCCCTCGCTCTTCGACGACGAGGCCGGCGGGGACGCCGACGCGGACGACCCGGCGATCTGGGTCGACCCGACCGACCGGGGCGGCAGTCTGGTCATCGCCACCGCGAAGAACGGCGGGCTGCGGGTGTACGACCTGCGGGGCCGGGAGCGGCAGGCGATCGCGACCCCGCCAGCGCCCGGACCGGACGACGAGGCGGGACGGTTCAACAACGTGGACCTGGTCGGCGGGTTCCGGCTGGGTGGGCGGCGCGCGGACCTGGCCGTGGTCACCGACCGTGGGCGGGATCAGCTGCGGTTCTACCGGATCGACCCGCGTACCCGGCTGCTGAGCGACGTGACCGCGCCGGACGTGCCGTTCGCGTTCAACGCCGACCAGGCCGAGGTGAACGAGCAGCGCACCGCGTACGGGTTGGGCACCTGGACGGACGCCGACGGCAGCGTGTACGCCGTGGTGAGCCGGCGCAGCACCCCGGAGGTGGGGGTGTTCCGGCTGGTGGAGCGGGCCGGGAAGGTGAGTTACCGGCCGGTGGACCGGCTGCGGTTGCCCGACTCGTTCACCCTGCCCGACGGCACCGCCTGGTCGCCGTGCACCGATCCGGGTGACGGCCCGCAGGTGGAGGGGACCGTGGTGGACCCGGACAGCGGGGTGGTGCACCTGGCTCAGGAGAAGGTCGGGTTGTGGCGGACGCGGCTGGCGCACGGCCGGTTCGTGGGCACGCCGGTGTCGGTGGAGCGCGTCCGCGAGTACGGCGTCCCGGCGGCGTACGACGACGAGGAGGAGGACTGCGTGACCGACTACGCGGCCGATCCCGGATTCGGCGGCCGGATCGCCCAGGACGTGGAGGGTCTGACTATCTACCGGACCGGTCGGTCCACCGGCACGCTTGTCGTGTCCAGTCAGGGCGACGACACGTTCTACACGTACGACCGGCGCACCGACCGGCCGACGGGCCGGTTCGCGGTGGTCGACGGTCGGGTCGACGGGTCGCAGGAGTGTGACGGCGCGGCGGTGGTCTCCACCGCGCTGCCCGGCTTCCCGGGTGGTCTGCTGGTGGTGCACGACGGCCGGAACACCCCGGACACCACGGACGGGGACGGCGAGGTCCGGACGGACACGAACGTCAAGTTCCTCGACGCCGGTTTCCTGCACCCCGCCCGCTGACTGTTCCAGGGGCCCCTGGTTGCGGCCGGGAACGGCGACGAGGGGCCCTTGGGCGGTGGTGAAGGTTTTCACACATGCTTGTCCCGGTTCGGCGGGCCGGGCGCATACTTGCGATCGACCGGTACCCCTTCTCGAGGACTGGATCGTCGTCATGAGCGCACCGTTGCGCCCGCGTCCGGCCGCCCCACCGGGGCCTGCCGCATCGTGGGATCGCGCCGTTCCCGGCGCCCGCGCCACCTCCCGTCTGCTCACCGTCGGTGTCGTCGGCTCCGGCCGGGTCGGGGCTGTGCTGGGCGCCGCGCTCGCCGCCGCCGGGCATCAGGTGGCCGCCGTCACCGGTGACTCCGGGGCCAGCCGTGCCCGCCTCGCCCTGCTGCTGCCCGAGGTGCCCCGCCGTCCGGCCGCCGCCGTCGCCCACGCCGCCGATCTGCTGCTGATCGCCGTGCCGGACGACGCGCTGGCCGGGGTGGTCGCCGACCTCGCCGAGCGGGGCGCGTTGCACCCGGGTCAGGTGGTCGCGCACACCTCCGGCGCGCATGGTCTGGCCGTCCTGGCACCGGCCGCCGCGGTCGGCGCCCGGCCGCTCGCCCTGCACCCCGCCATGACCTTCACCGGTACGCCGGACGACCTGGCCCGCCTCGACGGCATCTCGTACGGGGTGACCGCCCCGGCGGATTTGCGCGCGCTGGCCGCCCGGCTGGTCGCCGACCTCGGTGGCGTGCCCGAGTGGGTGGCCGAGACGGACCGTCCGCTGTATCACGCGGCGCTGGCGCACGGGGCGAACCACCTGGTGACCCTGGTGAACGAGGCGACCGATCGGCTGCGGGACGCCGGGGTGGCCCGGCCGGAGAAGGTGCTGGCTCCGCTGCTGCGGGCCGCCCTGGAGAACGCGCTGCGCCTCGGCGACGACGCGCTGACCGGCCCGGTGTCCCGTGGCGACGCGGGCACCGTGCAGCGGCATCTGGCCCGGCTGGCGGCCACCGCCCCGGAATCCGTTCCCGCGTATCTGGCGTTGGCCCGTCGTACCGCCGATCGGGCGATCGCGGCCGGTCGGCTGCGGCCGGTGGACGCGCAGTCGCTGCTCGGCGTGCTGGCCGACGGTTCTCGGGAGGTGGCCACATGACGCTGCTGGTGCACACGCGCGCCGAGTTGGCCGAGGCCCGGGCCGGGCTGAAGGGCACGGTCGGCGTGGTGATGACCATGGGTGCCCTGCACTCCGGGCACGAGACGTTGCTGCGCGCGGCCCGGGAACAGGCCGACCACGTGCTGGTGACGATCTTCGTGAACCCGTTGCAGTTCGGGCCGAACGAGGACTTCGACCGCTATCCCCGGACTCTCGACGCGGACCTGGAGGTGTGCCGCCGGGCCGGTGCGGACGTGGTCTTCGCCCCGTCGGTCACCGACATGTACCCCGACGGTCAGCCCCGGGTGCGCCTCGACCCGGGTCCGCTCGGCGCGGAGTTGGAGGGCACGAGCCGCCCGGGCTTCTTCCACGGTGTGCTCACCGTGGTGCTGAAGCTGCTCCAGCTCACCCGGCCGGATCTGACGTTCTTCGGCGAGAAGGACTATCAGCAGCTCACCCTGGTCCGGCGGATGACCCGGGACCTGGACGTGCCGGTCGAGGTGGTCGGCGTGCCGACGGTCCGGGAACCGGACGGGTTGGCGCTGTCCAGCCGCAACCGCTACCTGAGCGAGTCGGAGCGGGCGGCGGCGCTGAGCCTGTCCGCCGCGCTGCGGGCCGGCGCCCAGGCCGCCGACGAGGGCCGGGACGCGGGTGCGGTGCTGACCGCCGCGCACGCCGCGTTCGGCGCGGGTACGCCCGGCGCCCGCCTCGACTACCTGGTGCTCACCGATCCGGAGCTGGAGCCGGGGCCGGTGTCCGGGCCGGCCCGGCTGGTGATCGCCGCGTGGGTCGGCGCCACCCGTCTGATCGACAACGCGGGGATCCACCTCGCGCCCCGCCCCTGACCCGGCTGCTCACCACCTCCACCATTCCCGCGAAAGGCCACCCCGATGCTGCGGACCATGCTCAAGTCGAAGATCCACCGGGCCACGGTGACCCAGGCCGACCTGCACTACGTGGGTTCGGTGACGGTGGACGAGGATCTGCTCGACGCCGCCGATCTGCTCCCCGGCGAGCAGGTCGCGATCGTGGACATCACCAACGGCGCCCGCCTGGAGACGTACGTGATCCCGGGTGCGCGGGGCAGCGGCGTGATCGGCATCAACGGTGCCGCCGCGCACCTGGTGCACCCCGGTGACCTGGTCATCCTGATCTCGTACGGGCAGCTGGACGACGCCGAGGCCCGGTCGTACCGGCCGCGGGTGGTGCACGTGGACGCCGACAACCGGGTGATCGAGCTGGGCACGGACCCGGCCGCGGTGGCCCCCGGCACGGCCGGTGACCCGGTGCCCAGCCCGTTGGCCGTGTCCGCTTTGTGATCCCCCGCGACGCGATTCCGGTCTGTCACCGGAAGGTCATGTGCGGTTACCCTTGGGTACTGGCGTAAGCCGGTCGGTGGCTGGGGGAGGCCGCGATGCGCCGTGCCATGACGACCCTGTTCGCCGCCGCCGTGACGGCGGTGTTGCTGGTCGGCTGCGCCGGTTCCGGCGGCCTGGACGGTGACCTGACCGACGACTGGGCCGCGCTGGCGGCCCCGTCGGCGTTCACACCGGCCGCCGGTGTGTGTCACGCCGCCGATTTCACCGACGTGGTCACCCTGGCCAGCTACGAGCCGGTGGACTGCGCGGGTCCGCATCGGCTGGAGACCGTGCACGTGGGGGCGTTCCCGGCCGAGCGGGCGACCGCTCCGGCGGGTGGCTCCGCCGAGCTGCGGGGAGCGTTCGCCGAGTGCGACACCCGGGCCTCCGGGTACGTGGGGGACGACTGGCGGGCCGGGCGACTACGGCTGTCCGTGGCGCTGCCCTCCGGGCCGGGCTGGGTGGCCGGCTCCCGCTGGTTCCGGTGCGATCTCACCGAGCTGACCACGGTCGAGGCGGCGGCGACCGTGGTGGTCCGCTCGGGCAGCCTGCGGGACGCGTTGAAGGGGGCTGCCTCCGGTCTGCGGCTGGGCTGCCAGCAGACCCGCGGTGCGGCCGGGCGGGTGCAGACGCTGGTCCCGGTGGAGTGCGGCAGGCAGCACGACGCCGAGTTCGTCGGGGTGTGGCGGGCACCGGACACGGCGTACCCGACGCGGGACGCCGACTGGGCTCCGCTCTACTCGGGCTGTCGGAGCGTCCTCGGCCGCTACGCGGGCGTACCGGACGACGCCGAGCTGCGGTTCCGTAGCGGCGTGGTGGTCCGTCCGCCGGGTGCGGGGCGGTGGCGGGTCGGTGACCGGGGCGTCCGCTGCTACCTGTGGCTCAGCGACCGTACGGTGACCGCCTCGCTGAAGGGCGCGGGCCCGGCGGGTCTGCCGGTGCGGACGAAGTGACCACGGCCTGAGGGCGTGCCCGGGACGGGGTAGCCCATACCACTCGTCCCGCCCCCGCCGCCCCCGGCGAGGATCGTTCGGGTTGACTGGGGAGATGGACCTTCCGACCGTCGACCTGCCGGCCCTGCCCTCGTTGCTGGCCGCGCCCGAGCCCGGCTGGGTGGAGACCACCGACGTGATCGTGGTGGGGTCCGGGGTGGCCGGACTGACCGCGGCGCTGCATCTGCGGGAGGCGGGTCTGCACGTCACGGTGGTCACCAAGGTCAACATTGATGACGGCTCTACCCGTTGGGCGCAGGGCGGCATCGCCGCGGTGCTCGACCCGGCGGACACTCCGGCGGCGCACGCCCGGGACACCGAGGTCGCCGGGGTGGGGCTCTGCGACCCGGCGGCCGTGCGGGTGCTGGTCGAGGAGGGGCCGACCCGACTGCGGGAGCTGATGCGGATCGGTGCCGAGTTCGACCGCCATCCGGACGGCTCACTGATGCTGACCCGGGAGGGCGGGCACCGGGCGGACCGGATCGTGCACGCCGGTGGGGACGCCACCGGGGCCGAGGTGCAGCGGGCCCTGCATGCGGCGGTGCAGCGCGACCCGTGGATCCGGCTGGTCGAGCACGCCCTGGTGCTGGATCTGCTGCGGGCGCCCGGTGACGGCCCGGACGGGCTCGGCCCGGCCTGTGGGATCACCCTGCACGTGCTCGGCGAGGGCAGCGAGGACGGTGTCGGCGCGCTGTTGGCCCGTGCGGTGGTGCTGGCCACCGGCGGGATGGGGCAGGTCTTCGCGGCCACCACCAATCCGGCGGTCTCCACCGGCGACGGGGTGGCCCTGGCGATGCGGGCCGGCGCGGCGGTGACCGACGTGGAGTTCGTCCAGTTCCACCCGACCGCCCTGATCACCCCGTCCGGCGCGGGCCTGCCCGGCGCCGGGCACGCGCAGCAGCCGCTGGTCTCCGAGGCGCTGCGCGGCGAGGGCGCGTACCTGGTGGACGCCGACGGCAAGCGTTTCATGGTGGGTCAGCACGAGTTGGCCGAGCTGGCGCCCCGGGACGTGGTGGCCAAGGGCATCCACCGGGTGCTGCTGGCCACCGGCGTGGACCACGTCTTCCTCGACGCCCGGCACCTGGGCGGTGACTTCCTGGCCGCGCGGTTCCCGACCATCGTGGCGTCCTGCCTGGCGATCGGCGTCGACCCGGCGACCGATCTGATCCCGGTGGCCCCGGCCGCGCACTACGCCTCCGGTGGCGTCCGGACCGATCTGCGCGGCCGTACCTCCATCCCCGGCCTGTACGCGTGCGGTGAGGTGGCCTGCACGGGTGTGCACGGCGCGAACCGGCTGGCCAGCAACTCGCTGCTGGAGGGTCTGGTCTTCTCCCGCCGGATCGCCGAGGACATCGCGGCGGGCCTGCCCGAGCAGGCGCAGCCGGCGGACACCGGCGCCTGGCGTGGCGGCGTGGGCTGGGTGCTGCCGGCCGAGGCGACGCCGACCCTGCAACGGGCGATGACCCGGGGGGCCGGGGTGCTGCGTTCGGCCGCGACGCTGGCCGACACGGCCGGGACGCTGACCGATCTGGGCGCTGCCCGGGGCCGGCCACGCACCGCCGACTGGGAGGCGACCAACCTGCTGACCGTGGCGTCCACGCTGGTGGCCGCCGCGTACGCGCGCGGCGAGACCCGGGGGTGCCACTGGCGGGAGGACTTCCCGACGGCCGACGAGCGGTGGCTGGGCCACCTCGTCGGGGCGGTCGGGGCGCAGGGCCGGATGACGCAGCACTGGGAGGGGAACAACTCATGACGGAGTCGACGCGAGCGGCGTTGCGGGCGGCCGGACTGGACCCGGAGCAGGTGCGGCGGGTGATCGAGACCGCGCTGGTCGAGGACCTGGGGCCGGATTTTCTGGACGTCACGAGCGTCGCCACGATTCCCGCGGAGCAGATTGACACCGGCGACCTGGTGGCCCGCGCCGACGGGGTGCTGGCCGGCACGGCCGTGGCCGCCGCCGTGTTCGAGCTGGTGGGCGAGGTGACCGGCTCTGGTCGTACCGTCGAGGTGTCGGTGCTGGCCCGCGACGGTGAGCGGGTGGCCCGCGGCGACGTGCTGGCGACGGTGACCGGCCCGACCCGGTTGTTGCTCACTGCCGAGCGGACGGCGCTCAACCTGCTCTGCCGGATGTCCGGGGTGGCGACCCACACCCGGGCTTGGGCGGACGCGCTGGCCGGCACGAAGGCGATGGTGCTGGACACCCGCAAGACGACGCCGGGCCTGCGGGTGTTGGAGAAGTACGCGGTGCGGGCCGGCGGTGGCACCAACAAGCGGATGGGCCTCTACGACGTGGCCATGATCAAGGACAACCACAAGCTGGCGGCCGGGGGCATCACGGCGGCGTACCGGCGGGTCCGGGAGGCGTTTCCGGAGGTGCCGGTGCAGGTCGAGGTGACCACGGTCGACGAGGCGGTGGAGGCGGTGGAGGCCGGCGCGGACTTCCTGCTCTGCGACAACATGACGCCCGAGGTGCTGGCGCAGGCGGTCGCCGCGGTGGGTGACCGGGCGGAGCTGGAGGCGACCGGTGGGCTGACCCTGGAGGTGGCGGGCCGGTACGCGGCGACCGGCGTCGACTTCCTCTCGGTGGGCGCGTTGACCCACTCGTCGCCGATCCTGGACATCGCGCTGGACCTGTGCACCGAATAGTTGTCTAGGCTGCGTGCGTGCTGCTCTGCATCGACATCGGAAACACCAACACCGTGCTGGCGACCTTCGACGGCGACAAGCTGGTGCACAACTGGCGGATCAAGACCGATGCCCGTTCGACGGCGGACGAGCTGGGTCTGATGTTCAGGGGTCTGCTCGCCGGGGACAACGTCGAGATCACCGGTGTGGCCGCGTGCTCCACGGTGCCCGCCGCCCTGCGGTCGCTGCGGACCATGCTCGGCCGCTACTACGCCGACCTGCCGAGCGTGATCGTCGAGCCGGGCGTGCGGACCGGAGTGCAGTTGGCGATCGACAACCCGAAGGAGGTGGGCGCCGACCGGGTGGTGAACACCCTGGCCGCGTACACCCTCTACGGCGGGCCGTCGATCGTCGTGGACTTCGGCACCACCACCAACTTCGACGTGATCAGCGGGCGGGGCGAGTTCCTCGGCGGCGCGTTCGCCCCGGGCATCGAGATCTCCTTCGACGCGTTGGCTGCGCGGGCGGCCCAGCTGCGCAAGGTCGAGGCCACCAAACCGCGCTCGGTGATCGGCAAGAACACCGTCGAGTGCCTGCAGTCCGGCCTGTACTTCGGCTTCGCCGGGCAGGTGGACCGGATCGTCGAGCGGATGACCGAGGAGTTGGGTGAGGTGCGGGCGGTGATCGCCACCGGCGGCCTCGCCTCCCTGGTGATCAACGAGTGCCGCAGCATCACCCACCACGAGCCGATGATCACGCTGATCGGCCTGCGGATGGTCTACGAGCGCAACCTCTGAGCGTCACCGCCGCCGGGCGCGCAGCACCAGCGTCCGGTACGGCAGCTCGACGGTCTCCCGGCCGGCCAGGTCGGGGTGGGTGGCCAGGAGGTCGGTCAGCTCCCGCTCGACCCGCTGCCGATCGGTGTCCGAGGCGGTGAGCCAGTAGGAACGGGTCCTGATCATGCCGCGTACCTCGTCCGGGGTGAGGGTCGTGCGGTGCGTGAACTCGCGCGCCTCGATCGCGCCGAACGCCGGACCGAAGTCCGCGTACTTCACGATGACGTTGCCCGACTTGTCGTCGAGGTGGGCGATCCGGCCCAGCTCCGCCACCCAGTCCACGCTGTCGTCCCGGATGTTCCAGATGGGGGCGAAGGTGCCGTCGGGGCGGAGCACCCGGGCGATCTCGGCGTGCGCGGGTTCCCGGTCGAACCAGTGGTACGCCGTGCCGGCCAGCACCGCGTCCGCCGCCGCGTCGGGCAGCGGCACGGCCTCGGCGCTGCCCGCCAGCGCCGTCGTGCCCGGGGTGCTGTGGGCGAGCTGCGCCCGCATCGCCGGATCCGGCTCGACGGGTACGACCTGATGGCCCAGCGCCTGCACGGCGCGGGTCAGGATGCCGGTGCCCGCGGCCAGGTCGACGACCTGACCGTTGCTCAGCCCGTCGACCGCCCAACGGACCGCAGCCTCGGGATAACGTGGTCGAAACCGGTCGTAAGCGCTCGCGGCGGCGCCGAACGAGAGGGCATGAGTGTGATCGACCATGACGGGCAGGTTATCCGGTAACAGCCGCCGGAGCGCTTGAGTACGCTCGGGCCTGACCCCCTGTATCTCCCGTGACGAGGAAGCGTGCCGTGAGCGAGCAGAACGCCGTGCCAGTGGACCCCGCCGACGACCTTCCCGAGCAGATGAAGGTCCGCCGGGAGAAGCGGGACCGGATGCTCGCCGAGGGCGTCGAGCCCTACCCGGTGGGTTTCTCCCGCACGACCACCCTGGCCGAGATCCGGGAGCGCTACGCGGAGCTGCCCACCGACACCGCCACCGGCGACCAGGTCTCGGTCACCGGCCGGGTGATCTTCGTACGCAACACCGGCAAGCTCTGCTTCGCGACCCTGCGCGACGGTGACGGCACCGAGCTGCAGGCGATGCTCTCGCTGGACCGGGTCGGCCCGGAGCGCCTGGAGGCGTGGAAGCGCCTCGTCGACCTCGGTGACCACGTCGGCGTCACCGGTGAGGTGATCACCAGCCGTCGGGGTGAGCTGTCGGTGCTGGCGCAGCAGTGGGAGATGACCGCGAAGGCCCTGCGGCCGCTGCCGGTGGCGCACAAGCCGCTCTCCGAGGAGGCGCGGGTCCGTCAGCGCTACGTCGACCTGATCGTCCGGCCCCAGGCCCGACAGATGGTGCGTACCCGGGCGGCGGCGGTCCGCAGCCTGCGTGATTCGCTGCACGGGCAGGGCTTCGTCGAGGTGGAAACGCCGATGTTGCAACTCCTGCACGGCGGCGCCGCCGCTCGACCGTTCGTGACCCACAGCAATGCGTTGAACACCGATCTGTATCTGCGAATCGCGCCGGAACTGTTTCTCAAGCGCGCCGTGGTCGGCGGCGTCGACCGAGTCTTCGAGATCAACCGCAACTTCCGTAATGAGGGTGTCGACTCTTCGCACTCGCCCGAGTTCGCCATGCTGGAGACGTACCAGGCGTACGGCGACTACGACACGATCGGCGAGCTGACCCGTAATCTCGTGCAACAGGCGGCGATCGCGGTCAGCGGTTCGACGGTGGTGACCCACGCCGACGGCCGGGAGTTCGACCTGGGCGGCGAGTGGCGATCGGTCACGCTGTTCGGGGTCCTTTCCGAGGCGCTCGGCGAGGAGGTCACGGTCCGCACCGAACGTTCCCGCCTGGTCGAGTACGCGGACAAGGTGGGATTGGCCGTGGACCCGAAGTGGGGCCCCGGCAAGCTGGCCGAGGAACTGTTCGAGGAACTCGTCGTTCCCGGCCTGCAGGCGCCCACCTTCGTCCGCGACTACCCGGAGGAGACCAGCCCGCTCACCCGGGGGCACCGCAGCGAGCCGGGGCTGGCCGAGAAGTGGGACCTCTACGTGCTCGGTTTCGAGCTGGGCACCGGGTACTCCGAGCTGGTCGACCCCGTGGTGCAGCGGGAACGGCTGGTGGCCCAGGCGCAGCTCGCCGCCCGCGGCGACGACGAGGCGATGCGTCTCGACGAGGACTTTCTCCGGGCGATGGAGTACGGAATGCCACCGGCCGGGGGCATGGGAATGGGAATCGACCGGCTCTTGATGGCCCTGACCGGCCTCGGAATTCGGGAAACGATCCTCTTCCCGTTGGTCCGCCCCGAGTAGTCGCGGCCGGCTCCCACCGAGTCGTAACCGCATCCTATTGACGCGGCGAGCAGCACGGGGGTTATTGTGCTCTCGTTAGCAGGAGCGCCCTGCTCGAAAGGAATGTGGGACGTGGCCAAGCAGATCATTCACAAGCTGGTCGATGACCTGGACGGCGGGGACGCGGACGAGACCGTCAAGTTCGCGCTCGACGGCGTTCAGTACGAGATCGACCTGTCGAGTTCCAACGCCGCTAAATTGCGGGAGGCTTTTGCCTCGTACGTGGGCGCCGGCACGAAGGTGGGCCGGGGTGGCGTCGTGATCGGTGGGCGGGCCGCCCGTGGCCGTGGCGGCGCGACCGCCGACCGCGAGCAGAACAAGGCGATCCGCGAGTGGGCCAAGAAGGCCGGCAAGGACATCTCGGACCGGGGCCGCATCCCCCAGGAGATCGTCGACGAGTTCCACGCGAAGCGCTGAGCCGTCAACAGAGTGGTGGCCAGGTGCCACCGAAGGCGACACCGACGCCGGACCGGAGCATTCCTCCGGGCCGGCGTCGCCGTATCCGGGCTGCGCTCGACGGGTCCGCGGAGCCGGGAAGGTTCCGGCCCGGACCGGCGTTGTCCACAGGCAGTGGAGTAGCTGTCCACAGCCTGTGGACAACCGTCCCCCAGGTTTGCGCGCGGTGCCCGTACGGCGGCGAACCGCCCTTCCGGAGGCTTCCGAAGCCCGGAGAGGGCCTCCACCGCCCCAGTCGGATTTCGCTCTGCGCGTAGCGACAGGGGTACCGGAACACCTCCTGAGCGCGGACGGTTGTGCAAAACGACGTGGAACCGACCCACACCGGAGACACACGACCTCAGCTGAGTCGGTCAGCGACGATAGAGTAAGGAGGCACGGACGTCCGTCCCGGACGTTCGTGCACCGGCCCCGCCAAGATCTTGACCATCAAGGCGCACGGCACGTGAGGAGCACGAGGGCATGTTCGAGCGGTTCACCGACCGAGCGCGACGGGTTGTCGTCCTGGCCCAAGAAGAGGCCCGGATGCTCAACCACAACTACATCGGTACGGAACACATCCTGCTGGGCCTGATCCACGAAGGTGAAGGCGTCGCGGCAAAGGCCCTGGAGAGCCTCGGCATCTCCCTGGAGGGCGTCCGCCAGCAGGTCGAGGAGATCATTGGCCAGGGCCAGCAGGCGCCGAGCGGGCACATCCCGTTCACGCCGCGGGCCAAGAAGGTGCTGGAGCTGTCGCTTCGCGAGGCGCTGCAGCTCGGCCACAACTACATCGGCACGGAGCACATCCTGCTCGGGCTGATCCGCGAGGGCGAGGGCGTCGCTGCCCAGGTGCTGGTCAAGCTCGGCGCCGACCTCAACCGGGTCCGCCAGCAGGTGATCCAGCTGCTTTCCGGCTACCAGGGCAAGGAGCCTGCCGCGGCGGGCGCCGCGCCGGGTGAGGCCGCGCCGTCTACCAGCCTGGTGCTGGACCAGTTCGGCCGCAACCTGACCCAGGCCGCCCGCGAGGGCAAGCTCGACCCGGTCATCGGGCGCGAGAAGGAAATCGAGCGGGTCATGCAGGTGCTCTCCCGCCGTACCAAGAACAACCCGGTCCTGATCGGTGAGCCCGGCGTCGGTAAGACCGCCGTGGTGGAGGGGCTTTCCCAGAAGATCATCAAGGGCGAGGTGCCCGAGACTCTCAAGGACAAGCAGCTCTACACGCTCGACCTCGGTGCGCTGGTCGCCGGTTCCCGCTACCGCGGTGACTTCGAGGAGCGCCTCAAGAAGGTGCTCAAGGAGATCCGCACCCGCGGCGACATCATCCTGTTCATCGACGAGATCCACACCCTCGTGGGTGCGGGTGCCGCCGAGGGCGCGATCGACGCGGCGAGCATCCTCAAGCCGATGCTGGCCCGTGGTGAGCTGCAGACCATCGGCGCCACCACGCTCGACGAATACCGCAAGCACCTGGAGAAGGACGCCGCTCTCGAGCGCCGCTTCCAGCCGATCCAGGTGGGTGAGCCGTCGCTGGCGCACACCATCGAGATCCTCAAGGGCCTGCGCGACCGGTACGAGGCGCACCACCGCGTGAGCATCACCGATGCCGCTCTGGTGGCCGCCGCGACCCTGGCCGACCGGTACATCTCCGACCGCTTCCTTCCGGACAAGGCGATCGACCTGATCGACGAGGCCGGTGCACGGATGCGGATCCGTCGGATGACCGCGCCGCCAGACCTGCGTGACTTCGACGAGCGCATCGCCCAGGTGCGTCGCGACAAGGAGTCCGCGATCGACGCTCAGGACTTCGAGCGCGCCGCCCAGCTGCGCGACAAGGAGAAGCAGCTCCTCGGCCAGAAGGCTCAGCGGGAGAAGGAGTGGAAGGCCGGTGACCTGGACGTCGTCAGCGAGGTTGACGACGAGCAGATCGCCGAGGTGCTCGGCAACTGGACCGGCATCCCGGTCTACAAGCTGACCGAGGAGGAGACCTCGCGCCTGCTGCGCATGGAGGACGAGCTGCACAAGCGCGTCATCGGCCAGGAGGACGCGGTCAAGGCGGTCTCGAAGGCGATCCGGCGTACCCGGGCCGGCCTGAAGGACCCGAAGCGCCCGTCGGGCTCGTTCATCTTCGCCGGCCCGTCCGGTGTGGGTAAGACCGAGCTGTCCAAGGCGCTCGCCGAGTTCCTCTTCGGCAGCGAGGACGCCCTCATCCAGCTGGACATGTCCGAGTTCCACGACCGCTACACGGTCTCCCGGCTCGTGGGTGCCCCTCCCGGCTACGTCGGTTACGACGAGGGCGGGCAGCTGACCGAGAAGGTGCGGCGTCGGCCGTTCTCGGTGGTCCTCTTCGACGAGATCGAGAAGGCCCACCCGGACGTCTTCAACACGCTGCTCCAGATCCTGGAGGACGGTCGGCTCACCGACGGTCAGGGTCGGATCGTGGACTTCAAGAACACGGTCATCATCCTGACCACCAACCTGGGCACCCGTGACGTCGCCAAGGCGGTGTCGCTGGGCTTCCAGGCGTCGGAGGACTCCGAGTCCAACTACGACCGGATGAAGCAGAAGGTCAACGACGAGCTCAAGCAGCACTTCCGGCCTGAGTTCCTCAACCGGATCGACGACACCATCGTCTTCCACCAGCTGCGCCAGACCGAGATCCTCTCGATCGTGGACATCATGATCCAGCGGATCGAGACGCAGCTGCGCAACAAGGACATGGGTCTGGAGCTGACCGACAACGCCAAGAAGTACCTGGCGGCGAAGGGCTTCGACCCGGTGCTCGGTGCCCGTCCGCTTCGTCGCACGATCCAGCGCGACATTGAGGACAACCTGTCCGAGCGGATCCTGTTCAACGAGCTGACCCCGGGTCAGATCGTCGTGGTGGACTGCGAGGGCGACCCGAACGACATCGACAAGTCCAAGCTCGTCTTCCGGGGCGCGGAGAAGCCGGTGGAAGTTCCGGACGCCGTGCCGGCCGACCTCGGTGGCAGCACCGCCACCGCAGGCGCGGACGAGTAGCACTACCAGCAGCAAAGGGCGGGGCCCCGGTGGCACAAGCCACCGGGGCTCCGCCCTTTCTGTGCGCGCTCGTTCATCCCGCTCAGGCTGATGGCGCCGACCAGCCACAGACCGGGGCGGGGTGGGTCAGGGGGTGAGGGTTGCCGCCGGTGGGGTCGGGCCGTCACCGGCCAGGCGGAAGGAATCGGTGCCGACCGGTTCGACCAGCCCGTCCTGGACCAGCCCCGCCAGGGCGCGGGCACGCTGGACGTCGTCGGTCCAGACCTGGTCCAGGCGCTGGTGTGGCACCGGCCCGGTGGTTTCCCGGAGTACCCCGAGCAGCAGTCCGCGCACCTGTCGGTCGGTGCCCGCGTACCGCTGCGGGCGACGGGTCGGTCCGGCCGGTGCCTCCTGGCCGGAGGCCCGCCACGCGCAGACCGACTCGACCGGGCAGGCCGTGCAGCGTGGTGATCGGGCCGTGCAGATCACCGCGCCCAGTTCCATGAACGCGGCGCTGGCCAGTGCCGCGGCGGCCGGCTGCGCCGGCAGCAATTCTTCGGTGGCGACCAGGTCGGCCGGTCGGGTGACCGGTCCGGCGTCCGGTTCACCTGCCACGGCCCGGCACACCACGCGACGTACGTTGGTGTCGACGACGGGGTGCCGCTGCCCGTACGCGAACGCGGCCACCGCGCGCGCCGTGTACGTGCCGACTCCCGGCAGTGCCAGCAGGTGTTCCAGCCGGTCGGGCACCTGGCCGCCGTGCCGGTCGACGATCGCGACGGCGCATTCGCGCAGCCGGACGGCCCGGCGGGGATAGCCGAGGCGTCCCCACATCCGGATCGCCTCGGCGGGGGTGTCCGCCGCCAACGAGGCCGGGTCGGGCCAGCGGGCCAGCCATGCCTGCCAGGCCGGCACCACCCGGACGACGGGCGTCTGCTGGAGCATGACCTCGCTGACGAGGATGGCCCACGGGGTGACGCCGGGTGCACGCCACGGCAGGTCCCGGGCGTTCTGCTGGAACCATCGGCTGACCAGGGTGGCGAAATCGGGTTGAGTCATGGCGTCGTCGATGATGTCACGGGGCGTGTTCCCGCTGGATGGGCGGATCGGGCGGGGTGTCGCGGCGGCGGCGGGCGGATCGGGGAGAATGCGCGGATGAACGAGCTCGCGATCACCGTCATCGGTCGGGACCGGCCGGGCATCGTGGCCGATGTCGCGGAGGTGCTGGCCCGGCTGGGCGCCAACCTCACCGACAGCACGATGACGAGGCTGCGGGGGCATTTCGCGATGACCCTGATCTGCACCGGTCCGGCCGCCGAGGAGGTCGAGGCCGCGTTGGCGCCGCTGGCCGCGGAGGGTCAACTGCTGGCGACGGTACGCGCGGTCACCCCGGACGGCGATGTGCCTCCGGTGGGTGAGCCGTACGTGATGGCGGTGCACGGTTCGGACCGGATGGGCATCGTGGCGGCGATGACCCGGGTGCTGGTGGACGCGGGAGGGAACGTCACCGATCTGAGTACCCGCTTGGCGGGCTCGCTCTATGTGGTGCTGGCCGAAGTCGAGTTGCCGGCGGGGGTGGCCGAGACGCTCGTCGACCGGTTGGATCGGACGGCTGCCGAGTTGGGCGTGGAGGTCACGCTCCGGCCGGCGGACCCGGATCTGCTGTGACCGGCGAGCAGGGCGGGGCGTACGCCGGTCTGGGTGACTGGACGCCGGAGTCGTTGTCCGTCGAGGGCGAGATCCGGGCGGTGGTGTCGGCCCCGCATCCGGTGTTGAGTCGGGCCGGCGGTGTGGTCGATCCGACGTCCGAGGAGACGGTCCGGTTGGCGGCCGATTTGGTGGCGACCATGCGGGTCTCGCCGGGTTGCGTCGGGTTGGCGGCGCCGCAGATCGGGGTGGGCGCCCAGGTTTTCGCGGTCGATGTGACGGGGCATCCGAAGGCGGTCACGGTGCACGGCACCTTCGTGTTGTGCAACGCCCGGGTGGTGGAGGCCACCCGGTGGAAGCCGGGCCGGGAGGGGTGCATGTCGGTGCCGGATCTGACCGGGGACGTGAAGCGGGCCAGCCGGCTGGTGGTGGAGGGTGATCTGCCGGGCAGTGGGGAGTCGGTCCGGTTGGTGACCGACGGCTTCGAGGCGCGGGCCTTGCAGCATGAGATCGACCATTGCGCGGGGCTGCTGTTCCTGGACCGGGTGGCAAGTGCGCACGCGGTCTATCAGCGCAAGGTCTACCTCTGAACGGGGCCCGCGCCGCTGCTGTCCTCAGTGGAGGGTTGGAGTGGCGGGTCGTGGCCTTTCCGGCGCGTCGCGCCGGACTGCTGGGCGTCGCGCGGCTACCGTGGGGGGCATCATGCGTCTGACGGTCGGCCCCCTGCCACCCGCCGTGTACTGGCGGCGTCGCGCCGTCGTACTCGGAGCGGGGCTTCTCTTCCTGATTGTCCTGCTCTACTCGTGCACCGGCTCGGGTCGTTCCGACGGCGGCCGGCCGAAGGCGGGCGGGTCGCCCTCGGCCTCGTCCGCTGCGCCGCCGGGGGCCGGTGGGCCGGTGCTGACTCCGCAGACCGGCGCCCCGTCGGTGCCCGCGTCCGCTGATCCGGCCACGACGGGTCCGAGCCCCGAGATCACCAGCAACAACCCGCCGCCGGGTACGGCCGCCGGCTCGGTGGACGACGGCACCTGCACCGACGCCGAGATCAGCGTGACGTCGGTGGCACGGCCGGTCTCGGTGCAGCGCGGGATGGTCGTCGACCTCCAGCTCAAGATCAAGAACGTTTCCGAGAGGACGTGCAGCCGCAACGTCGGCGCCGACCTTCAGGAGATCTTCATCAAGTCAGGTGCCGAGAAGGTCTGGTCGTCCGACACCTGCGGCAAGGTCCAGGGCTCCGACGTGCAGTCCTTCACGCCCGACTTCGAGCGCTCCTACCAGGTGGGCTGGAACGGGCGCGACACCACCCGCTGCGACGACAACGGCCTGGCGGCCGGGCCGTTCCCGCCCGCGGGCACCTACCAGGTGCTGGCCCGGGTCGGCACGAAGCTCAGCGCTCCCGTGAAGCTCACCATCACCGGCTGAGCCGGATCAGACGTACCGCTCCAGGATGGACGCCTCGGCGAGCCGGGACAGCCCCTCCCGGACGCCCCGGGCACGGGCGTCGCCGACACCCTCGACGGCCTGCAGGTCTTCCACGGTCGCGCCCAGCAGCCGCTGGAGGCTGCCGAAGTGCAGCACCAGCCGGTCGACCACCGCCACCGGCAGCCGCGGCACCTTCGCCAGCAGCCGGAAGCCACGGGGGCTGACGGCGGCGTCCAGCGCGTCCGATGCGGCCGGGTAGCCGATCGCCTTGGCCACCGACACCAGGTCGATCAGCTCGGTGGCGCCGAGCAGGTCCAGTTCGACAAGCGCCTCGTCCAGGGTGCGGGACTTGCGCCCGACCGGCAGGTAGTCGCGGATGACCAGCGTCCGGTCGGCGTCCACGCCGGCCATCAGCTCGTCGAGTTGGAGGGCGAGCAGCCGGCCGTCGGTGCCCAACTCGACCACGTAACCGGCGATCTCGTCGGCGATCCGGCGGACCATCTCCAGCCGCTGCACCACGGCCACCGCGTCCCGGACGGTGACCAGATCCTCGATCTCCAGCGCGGAGAGCGTCCCGGAGACCTCGTCCAGGCGGAGCTTGTAGCGCTCCAGGGTCGCCAGCGCCTGGTTGGCGCGGGACAGGATGGCCGCCGAGTCGTCGAGCACGTGGCGCTGACCGTTGACGTAGAGGCTGATGATCCGCATCGACTGGCTGACCGAGATGACCGGGTAGCCGGTCTGCCGCGCCACCCGCTCGGCGGTGCGGTGCCGGGTGCCGGACTCCTCCGTCGGGATCGACGGGTCGGGCATCAGGTGCACGGCCGCCCGGACGATCCGGGTGCCGTCGCTGGAGAGCACGACCGCGCCGTCCATCTTGCACAGCTCGCGCACCCGGGTCGCGGAGAACTCCACGTCCAGGGGGAAGCCGCCGGTGCACAGACCCTCGACGACCTTGTCGTAGCCGAGGACGATGAGCGCGCCGGTGCGGCCGCGCAGGATGCGCTCCAGACCGTCGCGCAGCGCGGTGCCGGGCGCCATCAGGGCGAGGTTGGCCCGTAGCGGGTCCCCGGCGCTCCCGGTGGCCCCCGCGGTCACGCTCACGCTGATCGGGCGGGCGGGCGAGCCCACGGCGCCGGTGCGGGCGTGGGGCGGCGCGCCGGCTGGCTTGGTGGTATCGCGGTCGATCGGCACGGGCACAGTCTACGGACTGCCGTGCGGTGGGTGCTGTCGTGGTTACTGTGATGTGTCACGATGCCGCCCTTCCAACCGTTGCCCGCTTGCGGCGTGCTGTCCGGTATCGCCCTCCGCGCCGGCACGGTGGGTCACTCGGCGGACGCGCGTGCCGCATGATGCAGTGCGGAACGGACGTCGGTGACCTCGGTCACCCGCATCTGCCCGGGGCCGGCACCGGTGCTCTCCGGGCCACAGCCGGGCGGCACCAGCGCCACCTTGAACCCCAGCCGGGCCGCCTCGGCCAGCCGACGCGGCACCGCACCGACCCGACGCACCTCGCCGGTGAGCCCCACCTCGCCGATCGCCACCAGGTGCGGTGCGATGGCCAGGTTGAGCCCGCCGGAGGCGACCGCCAACGCCACCGCCAGGTCGGCGGCCGGCTCCACCACCCGGATGCCACCCACGGTGGCCGCGAAGACCTCCCGGTCGTGCAGTGTCAACCGCTCCGTACGACGTTGCAGCACCGCGAGCACCATCGCCAGCCGGGCCGAGTCGAGGCCGGAGACGGTGCGGCGGGGTGAACCGGCCACCGTCGCGCCGATCAGTGCCTGCACCTCGGTGACCAGGGCACGACGCCCCTCCATGGCCACGGTCACACAGGTGCCGGGGACCGGCTCCGAGTAGCGGGTCAGGAACAGGCCGGACGGGTCGGCGAGGCTGCTGATGCCGCCCTCGTGCATCTCGAAGCAGCCGACCTCGTCGGCCGCGCCGAATCTGTTCTTGACGCCGCGCACCAGCCGCAACGAGGAGTGCTTGTCGCCCTCGAAGTGCAGCACCACGTCCACCAGGTGCTCCAGCACCCGGGGGCCGGCGACCTGGCCGTCCTTGGTGACGTGCCCGACCAGCACGGTGGCGATGCCCCGCTCCTTGGCGACCGACACCAGGGCCGCGGTGACCGCCCGGACCTGGGTCACCCCGCCCGGCACCCCCTCGGTGCCGGTGGTCGAGATGGTCTGCACCGAGTCGAGCACCAGCAGGCCCGGCTTGACCGCGTCGAGGTGCCCGAGCACGGAGGCCAGGTCGCTCTCGGCCGCGAGGTAGAGCTGGTCGTGCAGCGTGCCCATCCGCTCGGCACGCAACCGCACCTGACTGACCGACTCCTCACCGCTGACCACCAGCGACGGGCTGCCGGCGCCCACCGCCCACTGCTGTGCGACGTCCAGCAGGAGGGTCGACTTGCCCACCCCGGGCTCGCCGGCGAGCAGCACCACCGCGCCCGGGACCAGGCCACCGCCCAGCACCCGGTCGAGCTCGCTCACCCCGGTGGGTCGGGCGCGGGCCGGAGCGGCGCTGATGGTGGCGATCGGTCGGGCCGGCTCGGACGGCATCCGGGAACTGACCACCCGCCCGGAGACGGTCGGCCCGGTCACCGTGGACTCGACCACCGAACCCCACTCGCCGCACTCCGGGCAGCGCCCCACCCACTTGGGTGGCTGGTGCCCGCAGGCGTCGCACTCGTAGGCCGGACGCGGATCGCGTGCGGCGGACCGAGCGCGGGGGGCACCGGCCGTCCCGCCGCGCGGAGAGGTCGATCGGGAGGTGGTCACATCAGGACGCTAGCCCTCTCGTACGACGAAAACACCCCGGCGTGGTGGTCACCACGCCGGGGCGTTCGTCGATGTCGGGGTGCCGGGTCAGTCGTGGGTCGTGCCGCCCTCGTTGCCCTCGTAGCCGCCCTCACGCTCGATGATCGGCGAGGGAGGCGCCGCCGGGGTGAGCGGCACCGCGATCGGCGCCTGGCCGCTGACCGTGTTGCCGTTACCGAAGTCGAAGGTCACGAAGAGGTTCTGGCCGGAGCGCAGCGCCTCGGTCAGGCCGATCAGCCGGAGCTGCGTGGTGGCCTCGGAGTTGAGCTGGAGGTAGCTCAGCGGGGCCAGCTCGATGCGGGCCGGCTGACCCGGCGCGGCGGGGCTGGCCGAACCCGACGCCCGCGCCGACTCCGGGGCGGACGGGGTGGCCGAGGACGACCCGGTCTCGGAGGGGGTCGCCGACGGGCTGGCCGAGCGGGACCCGGAGGTCGACGGGCTGGACGAATCGGACGGGGTCGCGCTGGGCGACGCGGACTCCGAGGCGGACGGCGACGGGCTCGCCGAACCGCTGCTGATCACCAGCTCGCGGGCGCTGTCGGTGGTGACGGTGACCGTCACCGTCTCCTTGGAGTCGTTGTAGATCACGGCGTTGAGCAGGGCGTCCTGACCGGCCCGGTAGCCCTCGGGGCCCGGATAGTCGACCAGCAGGCCGCGCACCGAGTACGAGCCGTTGCTGGTCGTGAGGTTGACGCCCTGGATCGACGGCTCCTTCAAAGCGGTCTCGGCGATCTGACCGGTGCCGCAGCCGGACGCCAGCAGGCTGGCCGCCGCGATCCCGGACAGCAACAGGGCCGCCCGCCGGGATCCCCTGATCGAGCGCGTCACGTCGGTCCTCCTCGTCACAATCCCCACCCGGCCTCCACGCCGGGCACGGTGGCCATACCCGCGCAGACCGCGCTCCAGGGTAGTTGGGGCTGATCGAGGCCCGCACGCGGACCCGGCAATGCCACCTTCCCGGGTGCCGGTCACACCACCCGACCGCTCGCCACCAGCAGGACCACGTCGATGAGGGCGATCAGCATGACCCCCCGGAAGGCCGCCACCGGCCGCCGGCCGGCCCGGAGCGCCGAGCGACCGGCGTACCAGCTCAGCGGCGGTACCACGGCGGCCGCGCCGACCGCCGCGACGCCGACCGCCGACGGCGGCCCGGGTGGCCCGAGGACCAGGGCGGCGGTCGCCGCGAGCAGGAGCGTGGCGGCGGCGAGCCGGCTGCCGGTCGCGCCCAGCCGGTGCGGCAGCCCGCGCACACCCGTGCGGGCGTCGTCGGCCAGGTCGGGGAGCACGTTGGCGAAGTGCGCGCCGGCGCCGAGGCACGCCGCAGCGGTGAGCAGCCACGCCGGCGGGGTCGGCTGGCCGGGCAGGGCCAGCACCACGAAGGCGGGCAGTGCCCCGAACGAGACCGCGTAGGGCAGCACCGAGAACGCGGTGGCCTTGAGCGGCCAGTCGTAGAGCAGCGCGGAGACCAGGGCGACGGTGAGCCAGAACGCCGCCGTGGGGTTCGTGGTCAGCGCCAGCAGCGGGCAGGCCACCGCGGCCACCGCGGCGGCCCAGGCCGTGGTGCGCCGGCCGACCGCGCCGGCGGCGACCGGTTTGTCGGTACGCCCCACGGTGGCGTCCCGCTCGGCGTCCAGCGCGTCGTTGGTCCACCCGACGGCCAGCTGGCTGGCCAGCACGGCGAGCACCACCGAGGCGATTCCGGACGGTCTGTGCCCCACTCCCCAGGCCAGCAGACCGGCCACCGTGGTCACCGCTGCGGCCGGTTCCGGATGGCTCGCCCTGACCAGCCCTAACACCCTCGACGACATAAGGGAAGTCTGGTCGTTACCGAGCAGTCGTGCCACGCTCGTGCCATGCGAGACGTGGCTGCGGCCCCGGCGTCCACCGGCCCCCGGGTGCTGCCGCGCAACGATCCGCGCCAGTACGACGACCTGGCCGGTGAGTGGTGGCGGCCAGATGGCGCGTTCGCGATGCTGCACTGGCTGGCGGAGGCCCGCGCGGCGCTGGTGCCGCCGGCGAGTCGGCCCGACGCGCTCCTCGTCGACCTGGGTTGTGGCGCCGGCCTGCTCGCGCCACACCTGGCTGGTAAGGGTTACCGGCATGTCGGGGTGGACCTGACCCGGTCGGCGCTGGTCCAGGCCGCCGAGCACGGGGTACGCGTCGTGCAGGCCGACGCCACGTCGGTCCCGCTGCCGGACGGCTGCGCCGACGTGGTCTCCGCCGGCGAGCTGCTGGAACATGTGCCGGCGTGGCCGCGTGTGGTAGCCGAGGCGTGTCGGTTGCTGCGCCCCGGTGGCCTGCTGGTGCTGGACACCCTGAACGACACGGCGCTGGCGCGGCTCGTCGCGGTACGCATCGCCGAGCGTCTGCCGACGGTGCCGCGCGGCATCCACGATCCACGGTTGTTTGTGGACGCT
The DNA here is from genome assembly GCF_029626045.1 of Micromonospora sp. WMMD710. Lineage (NCBI taxonomy): Bacteria > Bacillati > Actinomycetota > Actinomycetes > Micromonosporales > Micromonosporaceae > Micromonospora > Micromonospora sp. WMMD710. Next base: position 5,923,049 of record NZ_JARUBD010000001.1, read on the forward strand.
CGCGAGCTGGTGGCCGAGTGCGCCCGGCACGGCGTCGACCTGCGGCTGCGGGGCATTCGGCCGCAGGTGGGCGGCCTGCTTGCCTGGTTGGTGCGGCGGGCCCGCGCGTCCCGGTCCTCCGGTGCGGTGGCGGTCGGCCGCGCCCCGCGCATCGTGCCGACCCGTTCCACGGCCGTGCTTTACCAGGGCCGGGGGGTCCGCAAGGGATAGTCGGCCGTGGCGGGGGTATGGACGCCGAGAAGGGGGCGAATATGACGGTGCGCGCGCTGGAGGCGGCCCGCCGGTTGGCGCCGCGGTTCGCCGCGCGGGCGGCGGAGCACGACCGGGACGGCTCCTTCCCGGTCGAGGATTTTCGTGACCTGCGGGAGGCCGGCCTGTTCGGGCTGATGGTGCCCCGGGCGCTGGGTGGTCTCGGCGCCAGCTTCGCCGAGTACTCCGCCGTGGCCACCGAGCTTGCCCGGGGCAACGGCGCGACGGCCCTGGTGTTCAACATGCACGCGTCGGTCACCGGGGCGCTGGGTGCCGTCACCGAGGAGTTGGCCGAGGCGCTGGGTGTGCCGGACGAGGCGTTAGCCGCCCGGGATCGGCTGCTCACCGCGGCGGCGCAGGGTTCGTGGTACGCGGTCGCGATGAGCGAACGCGGTGCCGGCGCGCGGCTCTCGCAACTGAGTACGGTCTACGAGGCGACCGACGGCGGCTGGCATCTCAAGGGCAGCAAGACCTTCTGTTCGGGGGCGGGGCACGCCGACGGCTACCTGGTGGCCGCGCGCAGTGCCGCCGACCAGTCGGTGGTGTCCCAGTTCCTGGTGCCGGCCGGCGACGGGTTGACCGTCGAGCCGACCTGGGACGCGCTCGGCATGCGTGCCACCTCCTCGCATGACCTGCACCTGGACGTCACCGTGCCGGCCGACCGGCTGCTCGGTGGGGTGGAGGGGTTGGCCCTGGTGGTCGCCCAGCTGATGCCGCACTGGCTGGTGGCGAGTTACGCGGCGGTCTACGTGGGGGTGGCCCAGGCGGCGATCGACGCGGCGGCCGAGCACCTCAACGCCCGCAACCTGGCCGGCCTGCCGGCGGTGCGGGCGCGGTTGGGGCGGGCGGACGCGGCGACCGCGGCGGCCCGGCTGGTGGTCGCCGAGGCGGCCCGCCGGGTGGACGATGCGCCGGGCGACGCGGAGACCAACCGGTGGGTGTGGCGGGCCAAGCTGCTCGCTGGCACCACGGCCGCCGAGGTGGCGGCGTCGGTGCTGGAGGCGGCGGGCACCTCGGCGACGCGGCGCGGCCATCCGTTGGAGCGGCTCTACCGGGACGCCCGTTGCGGGTCGTTGCACCCGGCGACGTCGGATGTCTGCGCCGACTGGCTGGGCATCGCCGCGCTGGGCGGCGACCCGGACCGCGACGGATCGACTCCGCGTTGGTGAGCCGGCGCGGCTCGGGTGAGGTGGTGCGACGGCCGGGCACGATGGCCGGGGGGACGGACCGGGGGAGGACAGCTTCGGACGAGAGGTGGGGATCGTGCCCGTACCAGTGATCGCGGGGCTCGGAACGGCGCAGCCGCCGTCGGCCTCGCAGGACGAGTTGTGGGAGGGCTTCTTCTCCCGGCACTTCTCCGGCACCACCCGGTCGTTGGCTCAGCGGATCTTCGCCAACTCGGGGGTGACCCGGCGGCAGGCGGCCGTCAATCCCCTGTTGGAGGACGTCTCGGACTGGCCGACCGAACGCCGGATGCGCCGCTACCAGGTGGAGGCGTTGCCGCTGGGTAAGGAGGCGGTCGGTCGTGCGTTGACGGCGGCCGGACTCGGTGCCGGCGACGTGGGGTTGTTCATCGTCTGTTCCTGCACCGGGTACGCCACCCCGGGGCTGGACATCCTGCTGGCCCGGGATCTTGGCATGGCTCCGGACACGCAGCGGATGTTCGTGGGTCACATGGGCTGCTACGCAGCACTGCCAGGGCTGGGCGCGGCGAGCGACTTCGTCACCGCCCGGGGGCGTCCGGCGCTGCTGCTCTGCGCGGAGTTGACCAGCCTGCACATCCAGCCGTCCAGCGCCCGGGTGGACACTCAGCAGATCGTCTCGCACGCGCTCTTCTCGGACGCCGCGGTCGCCGCCGTGGTGGTGCCGGATGGTCGGGGGTACGCGCTGCGTGAGGTCACGTCGGTCACCGACACCTCGACGGCGGACCACATGACCTGGGACGTGACCGACGCCGGTTTCCGGATGGGGTTGTCGCCGAAGGTGCCGCAGGTGCTGTCCCGGCATGTGCGTGCTCTGGTCGACGACCTGCTGGCCCGGCACGGCACGACCGGTTCCGAGGTGGACGGTTGGGCGGTGCACCCGGGTGGGCCGCGGATCCTCAACGTGGTGGAGCGGGAGTTGGCTCTGCCGCCGCAGGCGTTGGCGGCGTCCCGGGCGACGCTCGACGAGCACGGCAACTGTTCCTCGCCGACGGTGCTGCTGATCGTGGATCGGCTCAGCCGCGCGGCCACGGCGCCCCGCCGGATCGTCATGCTGGCGTTCGGCCCCGGCCTCACCCTGTACGCGGCCCTTCTCGATCGACAGGAGTGATCTCCGCGCGGCCCGGCGGTACGCTCAGCACCATGGACACGGCGGACGACCGGCTGCGGTCGGTGGTGCTGGTCGGGGTGACCCTGGCCGTGCTGGCGGTGGGCGGCTGGTGGTGGCGGGCCGCCGCCCCTGCCCCGACGGCCGGGTCGGCCGGCCCGCCGACGGCCGCGTCGAGCGTCAGCACCGACCTGGACCGGGTCGTCGCCTCCGGTGCGCCCGATGAGCGGGTGACGATGCGGGTGGATCCGCAGACCGGCGACATCATCAGCTTCCAGCGCCGCCCGTCGCTGATCGACCCCACGACGGGCGCGCTCACCGGCATCGACAGCGACGAGGGGGTGCTCTCCCCGGGGAGTGACCTGCCGTCGTTCCACCAGACGATCTGGCGGGAGGACCGGGAACTCGCGCCGGGCCAGGGGCTGACCAGGCAGGCGTCCGACGACGGCTCCCGCTATCTGCTGCAGTACCGGTGCACCCGACCGGGCGTCATGGCGGTGACGGGCACCGGGGCCGAGATCGCCGGCCCGCCGCGCATCGACTGCGACGGCTCGGTCGCCTCGGCCGAGGTGCTGCCCGGTGGCGGGCCGTTCCGGGTGTCCCTGTCGGCCGTCGGCGACCAGCCCATCGACGTCGAGGTGCAGCTCGTCGCCCTGCCTCCGCGCTAGGCAGGCCCCTCAGACGGCGCGGGCCGGTCGGGCGGCGAGGGCAGGTCAGGCGGCGAGGGCGCTCAGGTCGTCCCGGTACGCGTCGACCGGCCCGAGGTCGGGCAGCACCCGGGTGACCACGCCGGTGCGGTCGACCAGCAGTGCGGTCGCGGCGCCGGGCCCCAGGAACGAGCGCAGCCCGCCGGCGGGGTCGGCAAGTGCCCGGACGCCGTTGATCGGCGGTGGGGTGCTGACCGCCCGCCCTTCGGTCACGGTGACCACGGTGACCCCGGCGGGCGCTGCGGCGACGGCCTCGGCGACGACGTCCGGGCACGCGCAGTCGTCCACCAGGATGATCATGGCGGGCAGCAGGCCGCGCAGCGGCACCGGCGCCTGGCCGGCGTCGACCAGGTCCAGCGCGGGCAACGCCCGGCCAGTGAGGGACGCGGGTGGTGAGGACGGTGTCGGTGTCGGCCGGTCGGTGCCGCGGGTGGCGCGAGGCCAGGTGACGGCGAGCAGGCCGGCCAGCGTGGTGAGCACCGCGATCAGCAGGACCAGCATCGGCAGGGCCAGCGCCCGGTGTGGGCCGGCGGCGCGGCGTAGCTCACGGCGGAGCTGTGCGGCCTCGCTGGCGAGCGCCGAGGCGTCGTCGGGGATGACCACGCGACCCCATTCGGGTGGCAGGTCGGGCAGGCCGTCGGACGGCCCGTGGCCCTCTGCGTCCGGCTTGCCCATCGGACCCCCTGAAGCGTCTCGAGAGCGGAATGCTGTTCGGCCTCCAGCGTCCCCCACCGGGGGCACCTCTCGCTACACCTGGGCGCGGTCCCGCTGCCCGGGATACCATGAGGTGAGCGCATAGCCCTTGATCTCGACGTTCTGTTCACCCGTACCGGGCAGTCATCCGTGCGTTACGGAGCGTGTTCGAACCATCGGTTTGACCGCCTGTCAAGCTGAAGAAAGACCTCTCACAGGGCCCCTGAGCTGCGCCAACGGTCAGGACATCGGTGAGACATCGGTGCCTGACCGTGTTACCCTAGACACAGCGAAAGGGGTTTCGAACCTATGGTTTTCAGTGTCGGCGAGACCGTTGTTTACCCCCACCACGGGGCCGCACTCATCGAGGCAATCGAGACTCGGGTCATCAAGGGCGAGCCTAAGCAATATCTCGTCCTGAGGGTCGCGCAGGGTGACCTGACGGTCCGGGTGCCCGCCGAGAACGCCGAGATCGTGGGCGTGCGCGAGGTGGTTGGCGAAGAGGGCCTCGGTAAGGTCTTCGACGTTCTTCGGGCTCCGCACACCGAAGAGCCGACCAACTGGTCGCGGCGTTACAAGGCCAACCTGGAAAAGCTGGCCTCCGGCAACCCGCTGAAGGTCGCCGAGGTCGTGCGTGACCTGTGGCGCCGGGAGCGGGAGCGGGGACTGTCCGCGGGTGAGAAGCGGATGCTCGCCAAGGCCCGCGACATTCTCGTCGGCGAGGTCGCGCTGGCGGAGAAGAGCACCAAGGACGAGGCGGAGACGCTGCTCGACAAGGTGCTCACCGAGGCCTAGTCCGCACAGCATCGTCGTACCCGATTCGTAGCGAAGAAACCACCGAGGACCGCGACGTGACCGCGCAGCTCAATCCGCGCGGTGACGTCGCGGTCCTCGTGCCTGCGGCGGGTGCCGGTGTACGACTCGGCCCCGGCCGACCCAAGGCGCTGCGGCTGCTCGCCGGTGAACCGCTGCTGGTGCACGCCGTACGGCGGTTGGCGGCGGCACCCTCGGTGCACACGATCGTGGTGGCGGCGCCGGCCGCCGAGGTGACGGCCGTCCGCGAGCTGCTCGCCCCGGTGGCACCGGTGACCGTGGTGCCCGGCGGGGCGGAGCGGCAGGCGTCGGTGGCCGCCGCGCTGGCCGCGGTGCCCGCCGGCCCGACGATCATCCTCGTGCACGACGCCGCCCGCGCGCTCACCCCTGCCGAGCTGGTCGAGTCCGTCGCGGCGGCGGTCCGGTCCGGCCGGGACGCGGTGATCCCGGTGCTGCCGGTCGTCGACACGATCAAGGAGGTCGGTGCCGGCGAGGTGGTGCTCGGCACCGTCGACCGGTCGGCCCTGCGCGCGGTGCAGACCCCGCAGGGTTTCCGCCGGGCCGTGCTTGCCGCGGCGCACGCCGCAGCGGGCGACCCGCTCACCGACGACGCCGGTCTCGTCGAGAAGCAGGGCATCACCGTGAGCTGTGTGCCCGGCTCCGAGTACGCCCTGAAGATCACCCGGCCCTTCGACCTGGCGCTCGCGGAGCATCTGCTCGCCGCCGGCGGCTGACGCGTACCCTCGGGTCATGATCGTTCCCCGGGTGGCCATCGGCACCGACGTGCACGCGTTCGAGCCCGGCCGGCCCTGCTGGGTCGCGGGCCTGCTCTGGCCCGACCAGGATGGCCTGGCCGGGCACTCGGACGCCGACGTGGCCGCGCACGCCGCCTGCAACGCGCTGCTCTCCGCCGCCGGCCTCGGTGATCTCGGCTCCGTCTTCGGGGTGGGTCAGCCGGAGTGGGCCGGCGCGTCGGGGGTGGCCCTGCTGACCGAGACGGCCCGGCGGGTGCGTGCGGCCGGCCTGGAGATCGGCAACGTGTCCGTGCAGGTCGTCGGCAACCGACCCAAGATCAGTCGCCGCCGGGAGGAGGCCCAGCAGGTGCTCTCCGCCGCCGTCGACGCCCCGGTGACCATCTCGGCCGCGACCACCGACGGCCTCGGTTTCACCGGCCGGGAGGAAGGCTTGGCCGGCATCGCGGTGGCGCTGGTGTACGATGCTCCGGCCGCCTAGGCTCGCCGCGATGTCCACCGATCCCACCCCCGACCAGTCCGCCGCCGACGGCTACGTCCAGCGCGCCCAGCTCCTCGCCGAACTCGGCCGCCACGACGAGGCGGCCGGTGAGTTGACCTACGGGCTCGCCCTGCGCCCCGACGCCCCGGACGCCCTCACCATGCTGGCCCGGGTGCACCTGGCCGCCGGCCGGCCGGCGGACGCGCTCACCGCCGCCGACGCGGCCGTGGCCGCCGCACCGGATGCTCTTCCGCCACTGGTCACCCGTGCCATGGCGCTGGCCGACCTGGGGCGGTACCCGGAGTCGGCCGCCACCGCCGACCGGCTCCTCGCGCTCGGTGCCGACGACGCGTACGCCCAGCGCAGCGCGGCGGCGATCCTGGCCGACTCGCGCAACGGCCAGCCGGCGCTCAACGCGGCCTGGCGCGGGGTCGAGCTGGCGCCGGACGAACCGCAGGCGCATCTCGTGCTCGGTCTGGTCGCCGCCCGGCTGGAGCTGTTCGACCTGGCCGAGCGGGCCTACCGGGAGGCGTTGCGGCTCGACCCTCTCCTCGCTGACGCCCCCCACGACGTGGGTGTCATCCGTCTCGAGCAGCGCCGCTGGTCGCAGGCGTTGGAACACGTCGCCGAGGCGGTCACCATCAGCCCGAGCCGGATGGACTCCGGGCGGACCATCGCGTACGGCCTGCACCGCCTGGTGCTCTGGGGCGCGGGCTGGTCGCTGGTGGCGGCGGTGCTGGTGGCGTTCGCGGCCTCGGCCAACGACGGGCTCTCCCGCGTCGTCGCGCTGCTCGCCGCGCTGACCGGTGGGGTCGTGGTGTGGCAGCTCGCCGCACGCCTGCCGGGGCTGACCCGGACGGTGCTGCCCGCCCTGGTGCACTCGGATCGGGCGATGGCGCTGGCGATCTACGCGGTGGGAGCCGCGCCCGTGCTGCTCCTGGTGTACGCGGTGGTCGGCTCGCCGTGGCCGCTGGTGCTGGCCATCGCCGCCACCGCGATCGCCGAGTTCGCCGTCTTCACCCGTACCGCGATCCGCTAGACGAGTTGTTCCGAATTCCGGTTAGTGGTCGTAGGCGATCAGTGACCGGGTGACGGGCGCGCTGGTCTTGTTGTTGTGCCAGATCGCCGCTGTCATGGCAAGCAGGCGTTGGGCGACACGGACGGCCACACCGGCGAAGGTCCGTCCGCCGTGTTGTTCCAGGTCAAGCTGGCCCTTGAGGGTGTCGTTCACCGACTCGATCAGTTGTCGGACCTTCTTGAGCATCGGCTCGCCGTAGCGGGTCTTCTCCTTCTTGCGGGACGGGCGCAGTAGTTCGATGCCCTGTTCGGCCAACTGCCGCTCGAACGGCGTGGAGGCGAATCCCTTGTCGCTGATCAGCAGGATCCCGTCGTGCTCGGCCACCACGGCGGCCTCGACGTCGAGCATCGCGGCGAGGACCTCTCGCTCGCCGATCTTCGGGTTCGCCAGGGCCCACAGGATCGGCATCCCGGTCGGGGTGCAGACCAGGTAGAGCCGGAGGCCCCAGAAGAAGCGGGAATGGGAGGCGCAGTAGCCGTATCCGGCCCAGCCGGCCAGGTCCGAACGCTGCGCCGTCGGGCGCGACATGCCGCAGGGTATCGGGGTGGAATCGACGATCCAGTGGTTGTCGAACCAGAAGTCACTGTCGCGCGCCAGGTCCCGGATCACCTTCTTGACCAGCGGAAGCGCCGCACGGAGCCGCTTGTTGTAGCCCGGCCGCTGCGGCAGGTAGGCAAACATGCCGGCGAGATGAATACGGGCGTAGCGGATCCAATGCGCTTCCGAGCGGGCGCCGAGCAGGACCTGCGCCACCGCGAGGCATACCAGTTCGGAGTCGGTCAACAGCGGCGGCCGGCCCCGCCACCGGGGCGTGCGGATGCTGTCGTCGATCTTCACGTACAGTGCGGTCAAGAGGGTATCCAGGTCTTGCGTCACAACATGATCTTGGATGCCCTCTCTTCATGCCCAGACATCGACCCCTGACTTCGGAACTACTCGTCTAGGCCCGTCGCGCCCAGGTCCAGGCGTACGCGTCGTCCTCGCAGGTGCGGGCCGCGTCGCAGAGATCCAGCGGGCGGAAGGTGTCGACCATGACGGCCAGCTCGTCGAAGTAGTCCGCGCCGATGGAGCGTTCGGCGGCGCCCGGCTGGGGGCCGTGGGTGAAGCCGGACGGGTGCAGCGAGATCGACCCCTGCTCGATGCCGGAGCCGCGCCGGGCCTCGTAGTTGCCGCCGGTGTAGAAGAGCATCTCGTCGGAGTCGACGTTGTGGTGGTTGTACGGCACCGGGATCGAGTCCGGGTGGTAGTCGACCTTGCGGGGCACGAAGGAGCAGATGACGAAGTTGGGCCCCTGGAAGGTCTGGTGCACGGGCGGGGGCTGGTGGATGCGGCCGGTGATCGGCTCGAAGTCGTGGATGGAGAACGCCCACGGGTAGAGGTGCCCGTCCCAGCCGACCACGTCGAACGGGTGGTTGGCATAGGTGTGACGAGTCCACGCAGTGCCGCTGCCACCGGGGCCTGCGGCCCGGGACCGGTGGCGGACCAGCACCTCGACCTCCTCGCCGTCGACGAGCAGCGGCGCGTCCGGCCCCCGGACGTCGCGCTCGCAGTACGGCGAGTGCTCCAGGAACTGGCCGCGGACGGAGAGGTAGCGCTTGGGCGGGCCGATGTGCCCGGACGCCTCGACGGTGAGCAGCCGGACGGGCTGGTCGCCGGTGGGCACGAGCCGGTGGATGGTCGAGGTGGGGATGACGACGTAGTCGCCGGCGACCGCATCCAGTGCCCCGAACGGCGACTCGACCCGCATCGTGCCCGCCTCGACGTAGAGGCAGTGGTCGCCGGTGGCGTCGCGGAACAGCGGCGAGGGCCGGTCGGCGAGCACGTACCCGATCCGTACGTCGTCGTTGGCGAGCAGGTACTGCCGGCCGAGGATCGGGTCGGCGCCGCCGGTGTCCAGCTTGTGGGTGCGCAGGTGGCGGGGCTTGAGCGGCAGGTTTGGTGCCCGGGTGAACGCGGGCGGGGTGAACTCGTCGGCGGCGAGGATCGCGGTGGGCGCGTGCCGGTGGTAGAGCAGGGACGAGTCGGAGGAGAAGCCCTCCTGGCCCATCAGCTCCTCGGCGTAGAGGCTGCCGTCGTGCTGGCGGAACTGGGTGTGGCGCTTGCGGGGCACCTCGCCGACGCTGCGGTAGTACGGCATCTCGCCTCCCGATAAGTCCCGTTCACCGGCCGGTGGCGTCCGATAATCGGACACTGTTGTCCGTTCCTCGTAGCGTCCCGTACATTCTTGTTCCGTGTCAACGCAGGTGCCCGCACTCCTCGACGGCCTGGTGGACGACGCCGCCGTCTTCCCTCCGGGCAGCGCCACGCTCGCCGACGCGCTGACCGCCCACCGCCGACACCGCACCGCCTGGTACGCCGACCTGGTCGGCCCGCTGCTCCTGCCCGCCTCGACCGTCGCGTCCGGCGAGCTGAGCGGTCTCGTCGATCCCGGCGAGGGCCTGGTGGTCGGCCTGATCGGCGACACCGGGATCAGCGGCCTGCCCCTCGCGCACTCCTTTCTGGCCCCGGACGGCGTCACGGCACGCCAGATCGAGGTGGCCGTCGCCAAGCGGGGCGAGGACCCGCTGCCCGGCATCGCCGAACTGCTGGCGCTGACCGGCACGCTGCCGGGCGTCGAGACCGTCTACGCCGAGCTGCCGCTGACCTTCGGGCTGATGGGTGCGCTGGACGCGCTCGCCGCCGCCCGCGCGGACGGGGTGCCGATCGCCGCCAAGTTCCGCACCGGCGGTCTCGCCGCCGAGCTGTTCCCCACCCCGGCCGAGCTGGCCGCCGTGATCTGCGCCTGCCGCGACCGGGACCTGCCGTTCAAGCTCACCGCCGGGCTGCACGAGGCGGTCCGGCACCTCGACCCGGAGACCGGCTTCACCCACCACGGCTACGCCAACGTGCTGGCCGCGACGGTGGCGGCCGCCCACGGCGAGGGCGTGGGGGCGGTCACCGAGCTGCTCACCGTGCTCGACCCGCGTCCCCTGCTGGAACGCGCGAACGCGGGGCTGGACGCGCCGCGCCCCCTGTGGGTCGGCTTCGGCTCGTGCAGCATCCTGGAACCACTGACCGATCTGATCCGGCTGGGGCTGGTGAACGGGGGCTACGACGCATGACCTGGGTGACCGGCGCTGACGGGTCGCCGTACGGGGTGACGAACCTGCCGTACGGAGTGTTCCGGTCGGACGGGGGCGAGCCGCGGATCGGCGTACGGATCGGGTCATGGGTGTTCGACCTGGCCGGGGCGGAGGCCGCCGATCTGGTGCTGGCCGCCGGCACGCTGTGTCGGCCCACCCTGAACGGCTTCATGGCGCTGGGCCGTCCCCAGTGGACGTCGGTACGGCAGCGGATCACGGAGTTGCTGACCGACCCGGCGCACCGGGCCGCGGTGGAGCCGCTGCTGGTGCCCCTGGCCGACGTGGAGCTGCTGCTCCCGGTGGAGGTGGCCGACTACGTCGACTTCTACTCGTCGGAGCACCACGCGTCGAACGTCGGGCAGATCTTCCGCCCCGGTCAGCCGCCGCTGCTGCCGAACTGGAAGCACCTGCCGATCGGCTACCACGGGCGGGCCGGCACCGTCGTCGTCTCCGGCACGCCGGTGACCCGGCCGACCGGGCAGCGGGCCTCCGCCGAGGGTCCGGTCACCGGCCCGTCGGTACGCCTGGACATCGAGGCCGAGGTGGGCTTCGTGGTGGGCGTACCCAGCACGTTGGGCGACCGGGTGTCCGTCGACGACTTCGCCGACCACGTCTTCGGTGTGGTGCTGGTCAACGACTGGTCGGCCCGGGACATCCAGGCGTGGGAGTACCAGCCGCTCGGCCCGTTCCTCGGCAAGTCCTTCGCCACCTCCGTCTCGGCCTGGGTGACGCCGCTGGACGCGCTCGCCGACGCATTCGTGCCGGCCCCCGACCAGGACCCGCCGGTGGTCGACTACCTGCGCGACGTGCCGCACCTCGGGCTCGACCTCCGGCTGGCGGTCGAGTGGAACGGCGAACGCGTCAGCGAGCCGCCGTTCGCCACTATGTACTGGACGCCGGCGCAGCAGTTGGCGCACCTCACCGTAAACGGCGCGTCCCTGCGTACCGGCGACCTGTACGCCTCGGGCACCGTCTCCGGACCCGACCGGGGGCAGGTCGGGTCGTTCCTGGAGCTGACCTGGGGCGGCGCCGAGCCGGTGCGGCTCGGCGACGAGACCCGCACCTTCCTGGCCGACGGAGACACGGTGACCATCACCGCCACCGCGCCCGGCCCGGACGGCACCTCCATCGCCCTCGGCGAGGTCACCGGCACGGTCCGCCCGGCCCGTTGAGCGCAGTGCCGTGCAGGGGCCGGCTCCTGTCTCGTCGACGGGACTCTTGATCGCACCGACTGTGCGATGGCCAGGCCGCGTTGCCGCGTTGATCGTCGCGGATTCCGTCGCCCCACCGGCGGTACGCGCCGGGCCCTCGCCCGGGTGTCAGCGGTGGGGCAACCCATCGCACACGGAGGTAGACGATGCACGATCTCGCGCGCGCGGTCTGGCGTACCAGTAGCCGCTCCAACGATCAAGGGCTCTGCGTGGAAGTGGCGGACAACCTGGTCGACGTCCTCGGTCTGGTCGCGGTCCGCGACTCCAAGGATCAGGCCGGCCCCACACTGGCCGTCAGCCCGCCGGGATGGACAGCGTTCATCGGAGCGATTCAGGCCGGTCGCTTCGAACGCTGAGCGGCACCCGCACCGGTCAACCGGTGCGATGTGGCCGCCGAAAAGGACAGCGGGGCCTCCGGGTGGTGGAAATTCCGTCCCGGGGGCCCCGTCCGGCGCTCACGCCGCGTACCGTCGACGACACGGGAGGGTGGCATGTCGACGGTGGCGGTTACCGGGTTCATCGAGGCACACGCCGTCGATGTCTGGCGTCTGCTGACCGACCTGCCCGGCCGTGCCGCCCGGATGACCACCGCCGGCCCCACCGAGTTGCTCACACCCGGTCCGTTCGGGCCGGGCACCGCGTGGCGCGAGGAACGCGCCCAGCCGGGCGGCGGCACCCTGATCGAGGAGTTCCTGGTGGTGGAGGCCCTCGCCCCCCATCGGCTGGTGCTCTGCTCGTCCGGCGCCAACGTGGACTACCGGATCACCTGGAGTCTGCGGCCGGTCCGGCGTCGCCGCCGGGGGTGCACGGCGGTCACCGTCACCCAGGAGGCGGTGCCGACCGGTCCGTACCCTCGGGTGGTCGCGTTGCTGCTCGGTGGGCTCGCCGCCCGGGCGGTCGAGGTGGCCCTCCGGCGTGATCTCGCCGACCTGACCGTCGCGGCGGCCACCGCCGTCGGTTCCGTCGACGCCGCCTGACACCCTCGCCGCCGCCCCGGACCGCGGGTCACGTGACCTCAGCCGGGGTGCGGCCGCTTGCGCTGGGTAGGGTGCCGGGCGGAGGTGCGGCATGGGGTTCCCGAAGGGCCGGCGACGGCTCGTGATGGCGGTCGCGGCGGTGCTCGCCGTCGCGGTCGTCGCGCTCGTCGTCCACCGGGTGCTCGCGCCGGCCGAGGTGAGCACGGTGGCCCGGGGTGAGTACCCGGCCGCGGCCCAGCCGGCCGCCGGTGTGATCGGCCGGCTCCCCGCCGCACCGTTGATCGTTGATGCCCGGCTGCGGGTGTACGCGGCGCACCGTCAGGTCTACGCCGACCGGCCCGTCACCGGGCGGTACCGGACCAGCCCGTTCTGGTCGTACCGGCGCTGGCCGGCGGAGCTGATCGGGGTGGTGGCCAGCGGTCGTACCGTGGTCAGCCGCTGGTCCGACGGTCAGGTGGTCGCGCTCGACGCGTCGACCGGTCGGGTGCGGTGGCGGGCCGGAGGGCCGGCGCCGGCCGAGGGTGGCGCGGTGCCGCGACGCACCGGTGCGGCCACCGTCTGGGATCCGCGCGGGCTCTACCTCACCGACCTCGCGGACGGCCGGGCGGTGCTGGTGGTCACCGGGGAGTCCCAGGCGCGCGGGGTGGAGCTGGCCGGCGGCCGGGAGCTGTGGCGGGTCGACCTGCCCGGCCCGTGCCGCAGCGACGTCGGCACCACCGTGTCGGGGCAGTTGATCGGCCTGGACACCTGCGCCGGGCCCGCCACGGTCGAGTTCCGGGACGCGGCCACGGGTGCGGTGCGCGAGCGCTGGCGACCGCCGGGCGGCCCCGATCAGCTGGTGGTGACCCCGCTCGGCTGCCGCGCCGGCCGGTCGGACTGCCCGGGGCTGCGGACCTCCGGGCCGGGCGACGCGGATGGCCGGGGTTGGCTGCTGGGCACCGGCGAGCCGATCCCCGCGTCGGCGCTCGATCCGACCGGTGCGACCCTGGCCGGCGAGCAGGCCGTCGCGGTGCGCGACGGGGTGGCGGTGGGCCGGTCGGCGCGTACGGGTGCCGAGCTGTGGCGTTTCGGCGGCCTGGGCCCGGCGCGGGTGCTCGCCGTGCAGGCTGGCCGGGTACATCTGCTGACCGAGGCGAACGAGCTGGTGACGCTCGACCCGGTGACCGGCGCGCAGCTGTCCCGCTTCACGCTCAACGTCGGCTCGGACGGTACGGGCTGGGCGCCGGGTGCGGTGGCCGCCACGGACGGCTATGTCGCGGTGGAACGACTCCGCGAGCCGGTCGACCCGGACGGAGACGACCAGCGGTACTACCTGACCGCCGAGGCGCTCATCCTGGCCGCCACCTGATCGGGGCACTGAGCCGACAAACTTTCACCGCTTCTGACCGGAAAGGTACGTTTCTCACGGTTCAGGTTGGCGATGGAAGGGGTCGGCACATGGGTCGGATGGCAGCCAGGTGGCTCGCCGGCGGTGTCCTCGTCGCGGCCGCGAGCCTCACGCCGGCGGTGACGCCGGCGTTCGCCCCGCACGCCGTGGCGAGTGTGGTCACCGCCGTCCGGGCCGAGCCGTCGGCGGACACCGGCGTCACCTTCGAGGTCGTACCGGCCCGGCCCACACAGGACCCGACGCAGCCCCCGCCCGCCCCGACGCAGCCCCCGCCCACGCCGACGCAGCCCGCACCCACCAGTTCCGGCGGTGAGCTGCCGGTGACCGGGTCGGGATCGTCGGCGGCCGGTGCGCTGGCGTTGCTGGGGCTGGCCCTGGTGTTCCTCGGCTGGGCGGTGGCCCGTCGCCGACGAGCGGCGTGAACCGGCCGGCGGGCGGCGTGGCCCGTCGCCGGCGGGCGGCGTGAAGCGGCCGGCGACCGACGGCTCACCGCGCAGCCGAGAGCCGTTTGCGGTGCCGGCGGGCCAGCCAGATCAGGCCGGCGACGACCAGCAGACCCGCGGCGGTCATCGCCAGGTTCCAGCCGGCAGCCATCCGGGACAGGAGCGTCCCGGGCTTGCCGACCTTGCCCGGGGCGGGGAACTCGATCTGCCGGGTCGCGTCCTTCTTCACCAGGCCGCTCTCCAGGTTGACCTGGATCGTCCACGGCCCGTTCGCCAGCTCGTTCGGAAACCGGACGGTGACCTGGCCGGACGCGCCCGGTGCCAAGGTGGTGCCCTGCACGACGTCGAACGGGCCGGCCCGGCTGCCAGCCGGTCCCTCGGAGAGGCTCACCTTGCCGGTGAGGTCCAGGGCCCGCCCCCCGGTGTTGGAGACCTCGATGGCGACCGATGGCTCGCCCTGCGGGCTCCGTGCCGGCAGCATCTCGCCGATGGTGAAGTCGGAGGCGGGTTCACCACCGGGGCCGATGTCCAGATAGATCCGGATGCCGACCCGGTGGATCTGGGTGACGCTGCCGCTGGGCCGCGGTGCGGAGACCGCCGAAGCCCAGATCACCCCGTACCGTTCACCGGCGGAGGCCTTCTCCGGCACCGTGATGGTCGCCCTGATCCGAGCCTCCTCCGACGGTTCGAGCTCGACCACCTCGTGGTCGAGCGTGATCCACGAGGTCAGCTCGTTGCTCGCGTGTCCCTCGCCGAAGGCGAACTTCTCCTTCTCCAGGCTCGCCGCCGCCGGATAGACGTCGATCTTCTGCCGCTCGTCGGTCCGGTTGACGATCAGCACCTGTCTATTGATGGTGGTGCCCGGCGGCAGGTGGTCGACGATGTAGCGCAACGCCCGGGGGTCGTCGCGGCGATTGCTCGGCGCCTCCAGGAGCCGGATCCCGAGGCGGTCGTCGGCGTCCGGCTCGGCCGCGCCGGCCCGGGTCGACAGACCCGGACCGGCGAGGCAGAACAGGGCGAGCGCGACCGCGATGGTCGACCGCCCCCGGCGGTCACGCCACCGAATGTGTCACCGTGCCGGTGTAGACGCCCGCGATGCTGTCCAGCGGGACGTTGACCACCAGGGTGGGGTTCCAGGCGGCGGTGTTGCCGCCGGTGCCGCCAGCGTGAGTGAACGCGGTGAGCGGCGTGACACTGTCCAGCGGGTCCGCGTCGCCGGCGGTGGCCTGACCCGGGGTGAAAGTGCCGTCGCCCGTCGTCGCGGTTGCCGGACCGGACCAGTAGTCGATCTCGGTGGGCAGCACCGTCTCGGGCGGGGAGCCACCGCCGGTCTGGAACACCGTCGCTGTCACCGAGGCGACCCAGGAGGCGTCGGCGGAGCCTCGGGAGTCGGTGACGGTCACCGTGCCGAGTTGCCCGGTGATGGTGCCACCGGGCGCGCCGGTGCCGAGGTCAGCGGTGGCCGGCGCGACGATGTCGAGGGTGCCGGCGAGCACCTCGAACGTGGTGGCCGTGTCGTCGGTGGGCGCGGCGGCGGCTGGCGCGGCGAGGAAGCCCACCATCGCGGCGGCCGCCGCTCCGGCGAGGCAGATCTTGGCAGTACGCACTGTTCGTTACCCCGTTTTCTCGAAGTGAGCCGGCGCGGGTCCGCGCTGCACCGGCTACTTCGGAAGATAGGGCAAATAAAGCTCAAAACAAGACAAACCAGACTTATGTCACCGTTTGGTCATACTGTGGTCGCTCAGATCAGCGCCGCCTCCGCAGCGGCCAGGAACGCGTCGTTCTCGGCCGGTGTGCCGATGGTGACCCGGACGCCGTCCCCGGCGAACGGCCGCACGATCACCCCGCGCGCCTCGCACGCCTTGCCGAACGCCACCGCCCGGTCGCCCAGCGGCATCCAGACGAAGTTGGCCTGGCTGGTCGGCACGTCGGGCACGAACTTGCGCAGCGCCTCGGTGACCCGGTCCCGTTCGGCCACGACCAGCGCGCAGCGACGCTCCATCTCGGCGGCCTGGGCCAACGCCGCGAGCGCGCCGGCCTGAGCCGCCGAGCTCGTGGAGAACGGCGTCACCACCTTGCGGATCGCCGCCGCCACCACCGGCTGCGCGACGAGCCAGCCGATCCGCAGCCCGGCCAGACCCCACGCCTTGGACAGGGTGCGCAGCACCGCCACGTTCGGCCGGTCCAGGTAGTCGAGCCCGTCCGGCACCTCCGGATCGGTGACGAACTCCCGGTACGCCTCGTCGATGACCACCAGCACGTCGTCCGGAACCGCGTCGAGGAAGCGGTCCAGCTCGGCACGGCGTACCGCGGTGCCGGTGGGGTTGTTCGGGTTGCAGACCAGGATCATCCGGGTCCGGTCGGTCACCGCGGCGGCCAACGCCGCCAGGTCGTGACCGTGCCCGGCGTCGTTGGGCACCCGCACGCTCGTCGCACCGCTGGTCGCCGCGATGATCGGGTACGCCTCGAAGGACCGCCACGAGTGGAGCAGCTCGTCGCCGGGCAGGCAGGTGGCCCGGACCAGGTGCTCGGCGAGCGCCACCGACCCGCAGCCGGTGGCGATCCGCTCGGCGCCCACCCCGTAGCGCTCGGCCAGCGCGTCGCGCAGCGCGACCACGCCCATGTCCGGGTACCGGTGCGAGGCGGTGACCGCCTCGGCGACCGCCTCGACCACGCCGGGCAGCGGGCCGTACGGGACCTCGTTGCTGGCCAGCTTGATCGCCTCGGCCAGGCCCAGCTCCCGGGCCAGGTCGGCGGGGCTACGCCCCGGCACGTAGCTGGGCAGCGCGTCCAGGTCGGCGCGGGTCAGCCGCAGGGCCGGCTGGTGACGTCCGGAGTCGGTCATGGGGTGTCTCCCGAAGGTTGGTCGCGGTCGTTCGTGGGGGTGGGATCGGTGCTGACAGGAACTTCGACGACGACCGTCTGTACGCGCTTGTCGTGCAGCGCCTGACGCAGCGGGTGGTCGAAGAGTGGGGAGAGGGCGTCGACCAGTTGCAGCACCAGGCCGAGGCCGGCGCAGTACCAGAGCAGGGTGGGCAGACCCATCGTGGTCCACCGCCCGAACGCCCGGGCGAAGCCCAGCGGCTGGTCGGCGGCGAGCGGCACGGCGCGGATCCGCATCACCCGCTTGCCGAAGGTTTGCCCGCGGGCCGCCAACCCGGGCACCTCGTACGCCGCCCAGAGCGCCGTGGCGATCAGGAGGATGACCACCTGGAGCAGTCCGGCCTGCTCGCCGATCTGCGGCAGGTTCTCGGTGGAGGTGTCGCCCGCGAACGCCCGCCGGAACACCTCCCGCCAGTACGGCAGCATGTCCTCGATCAGCCGCCAGACGAACCAGCCGTTGACCAGGGCGTTCAGTGCGAAAACGACGGTGAAGTC
This sequence comes from Micromonospora sp. WMMD710, assembly GCF_029626045.1. Classification (NCBI taxonomy): domain Bacteria; kingdom Bacillati; phylum Actinomycetota; class Actinomycetes; order Micromonosporales; family Micromonosporaceae; genus Micromonospora; species Micromonospora sp. WMMD710. The sequence goes on from NZ_JARUBD010000001.1 coordinate 5,940,650, forward strand.
GATCAGCCGGGCGACGAAGCGGCGGCCGTACCCGGCCAGCCTCAGGCCGTGCGGGCGTGGCTCGGACGGCCGTCCGGGCCAGCCCGGCGGTACGCCCTGCGGTGCCCACCCGGGGGGAGCGCCCTGCGGCGGCCAACCCGGTGGGCCGGCCTGCGGTGTCCAACCCGGGCCGCCCTGGCCCGGCTGCGGGCCGTGCCCCGGCTGTGGGCGGTACCCCGGGGGAGGGCCGGATCCGGGGTGGGGTGCCCAGCCCGGTGCGGCGGTCGTCGCGGCGGGGACCGCCGGGGTGACCGGGACGGGCGGCGGCTCGGCCGGTGGTGGCCCGTCCGGTGGGGTGGCGTCGACGGGGATGGGCGCACCGAGCCAGCCCTCGCCGTCCCAGTACCGCCGGGTCTCAGGATCGGCGGGGTCGACGTACCAGCCGGCTTCAACGCTCACGCAGACACCTTAACGACGACCGTCCCGGCGAACTTGTCGTGGAGGCACTGCTGCCAGGGCTTGTCCCACAGCTGCCACAGCCCGTCGGCGTAGCTCAGGCCCGGCACCAGTGAGCACGCCAGGTACTGCACCAGCCACCGCCGGCCGGCCATCCGCCGGTCGAGCGTGCCGGTCGGGTCGAGCGGCACCACTCGCAGCTTCATGAGCTTCTTGCCGAGCGTCTGGCCGCCGCGCTTGAGGTACTCCACGTGGTAGAGCCAGTAGAGCCCGAGCAGCACCACGAGCAGCCCGAGTTGGAACAGCAGCATCGGCAGGAAGAACTGGGTGAAGAAGGTGGCCGGGTCGGGCTCCACGAGGGTGCCGTCCGGGTTGGTCCGGGTCATCTCGCTGAACATCCGCCACCAGAGGACCAGGAAGACCGGCATGAACAGCACCAGCGAGACGATGCTCGCCAGTGCCGTGTCGATGAGCCAGGCCAGCAGCCGGTCGCCGAAGCTGGCCAGCGGCTGCCCGCCCGGGCTCAGCGCCGGCGGCGGGGTCACCGGCCAGGGCGGCGGCGGGTATCCGGGTGGGGCGTACTGCGGCGGCACGGCGTACCCCTGGGGGTGTGGTCCGGGCGGCGCGAAGCCGCCGGCGGCGGGCGGGAGCCCACCGGCCGGCGGCATCGGGTACGACGGAGGCTGCGTCACGCTCGCAAGTGTTACAGGTTGCCGCGCGCTTCCTGCTCCCGCTCGATGGCCTGGAAGAGCGCCTTGAAGTTGCCCTTGCCGAAGCCGAGCGAGCCATGCCGCTCGATCAGCTCGAAGAAGACGGTCGGGCGGTCCTGCACCGGCTTGGTGAAGATCTGCAGCAGGTAGCCGTCCTCGTCGCGGTCGACCAGGATCTTGCGGGCCTTCAGCTCCTCGATCGGCACCCGCACGTTGCCGATCCGCTCGCGCAGCTCCGGGTCGTCGTAGTACGAGTCCGGGGTGTCCAGGAACTCGACCCCGGCGGCCCGCATCGCGTCGACGCTGGCCAGGATGTCGTTGGTGGCGACCGCGATGTGCTGGGCGCCCGGGCCCTGGTAGAACTCCAGGTACTCGTCGATCTGCGACTTCTTGCGGGCGATCGCCGGCTCGTTGAGCGGGAACTTCACCTTGCGGGTGCCGTTCGCCACGACCTTGCTCATCAGGGCCGAGTAATCGGTGGCGATGTCGTCGCCGATGAACTCCGCCATGTTGGAGAAGCCCATCACCCGCTTGTAGAACTCGACCCACTCGTCCATCCGACCCAACTCCACGTTGCCGACCACGTGGTCGACGGCCTGGAAGAAGCGCTTCGGCTGGATGCCGGCGTCGATCATCGGCTGGCGGTCCACGATCGGGCCGCGGGCCACGAAGCCGGGCAGGAACGGGCCGGTGTAGCGGGACCGGTCGACCAGCGTGTGCCGGGTGTCGCCGTACGCGGCGATGGCGGCCATCCGGACGGTGCCGTGCTCGTCGCTCACCTCGTGCGGCTCGACGACGCTGGCGGCGCCCTGCGCGATGGCGTGCGCGTACGCGGCGTCGACGTCCGGCACCTCCAGCGCGATGTCGCTGACCCCGTCGCTGTGCTTCGCCACGTGCTCGCTGCCGTGGGCGTCGGGGCGTACCGCACCGGTCAGGACGAACCGGGCCGAGCCGCTGGTCAGCACGTACTGGGCGTGGTCGCGGTAGCCCTGCTCGGGGCCGCGGTACGCCACGCAGGTCATGCCGAACGCGGTGGAGTAGTAGTGCGCGGCCTGCTTGGCGTTGCCGACCAGGAAGTGCACGTGGTCGAGGCCCTTGACCGGGAACGGGTCGTGGCTGATGTCGTGGTTGACAGCGCCGACGAGCTGGTCGACGTCGACGTCCTCGGTCGACTGGGGTCGGTCGATCGCCTGGGTCATGGTGGCCTCCCTCGCGTACCGGCCGGCCTCGTGGGCCGGTTCTTGACCGAAGGATCGTCGTGCCGGCATCGAGTGGGCAACCGTCGGTGTAAATGCTGGTCAGGTTGCGCATTCAGTATGGTCTGAACCCATGAAGGGTGAGCAGGCTGTACAGCTCGACGCGCTCGACGTTCGCTTGATCGAACTACTCGCCGAGGAGCCACGGATCGGCGTGCTGGAGTGCTCCCGGCGGCTCGGCGTGGCCCGGGGCACCGTGCAGGCCCGCCTCGACAAGCTGGTCGACCGGGGGGTCATCGGTGGCTTCGGCCCGGAGATCTCGCCGGCCGCGATCGGCTTCGGGGTGACCAGCTTCGTCACCCTGGAGATCAGCCAACGGCACGGCCACGACCCGGTCACCGCCCACCTCGCGGCGATCCCCGAGGTGCTGGAGGCGCACACCATCACCGGCTCCAGTGACCTGCTCTGCCGGATCGTGGCCCGCTCCAACACCGACCTGCAGCGGGTCATCGACCAGATCGTCTCCTCCGCCGGCATCACCCGGGCGTCGACGATCATCGCGTTGGCCGAGCAGATCCCCTACCGCACGCTTCCCCTGGTGCGTAGTGCCGTGCGAGCGTCCTCGTAACACCTCCGGGCCCAGAAAGCGCGGCGACACGGCGGCGCGGGCGTACGAAAGATCCGTGATCGTGGCTACGGTGTGCGGGTGGCGAAGGGGAGCGTGCGCGTCGGCCTGCTGGCCGGCCTCGCCGTGGTCGTGGCCCTCGCCGCCACCGGCGTCTGGAATCCCTTCCCCGGTCTGTGGGACTGGGTCGACCGCAGCGAACCCATCTCCGAGCCGGACGTGGTCTGGCAGCAGCGGATCGGCGGCACCCCGCGCAGCGTGACCATCGCCGGTGACACGGTGGTGGTGGAGCAGCGCACCCGGGTCGAGGCCCGCAGCCTGGCCACCGGCACCCAGCTGTGGGAGCGCAAGGCGGACTGGTCGGCGGTCGCCGGCGGTGACCGCGACCCGGTCGTCGCCGTGGGCAAGCTGCTGGTCAAGGGGTACGAGCTGCTCGACCCGACCACCGGTGCGACCCGGCGGCGCGACGACGACGCGGTGGCCGTGTGGACGTACCGCAACCTGCTGCTGGACGCCCGTTGCACGGACGCCACCGACTGCACCCTGAGCGCCTGGGACCCACGCGGCACCACCCCACTGTGGACGGCGTTCCTGCCCGGGGTGCACAGTGGCCTGCTCGCCGACAACCCGGGCCTGCGCGGCACCCGCCGGCTCACCGCCACCCGGATCGACGACGGGGTGGCCGGTCCGGAACCGGTGCCGCCGCTGCTCGGCTTCCCGGTCGACGGGCGGGTGCACGTGGTCGACACCGCGACCGGCCGGGTCGTGCAGAACGTCGAGCCCGGGCAGGACGAGCGGCTCTCGGTGGTGGGCGGCCGGATGCTGCGGATCGCCGCCCGCTCCCAGGACGGCAGCTGCTACTTCGCCATCTCCGCCCGCGACCCGGCGACCGGGCAGGAGGCCTGGCAGCGGGCCGGAGTCAACCTGCGTACCGCCGACAACGCCGGCTGCGCGCAGCGCGAGGACCCGCAGGGCGCGCGGAACGTCCTGATCGGCGTCGGCGCGGACGGCCGCGAGGCGGTGATCGACGGGTACGACGGACGGCTGCTCTGGGTCGGCGAGCCCAGCACGAAGCTGATCGCCGTCGACGACCGTTACGCCGTGTTCCGGGCCGCCGACAAGCGTTCGGTGGTGTCCCGCGAGCTGGGCGCCGACCGAACGGCGTGGACCCGCCCGGCCAGCGGCAAGGCCGGCGCGGCGCTCACCCCGTACGCGGCGGTGATCGCCGACGAGAAGCCGTCCCGGTTGACTGCGCTGGACCCGCGCACCGGTCGGGAGCTGTCCGTCGTGCGGACCTCCGCGAACGCCCTCGCGGTCGGGCCACAGGGCATGATCATCGGCGAGGGGCGGGAGATCGGCTACATCCGCTTCGGCGCGACCGCCGGCACCCCCGGCCGACCGCCCGGCAACGGCGGCGTCCCCGGCCCGGGCGGCACCGGCCCCGCCGGACCGGACGGCGACACCTGCGGGCCCAAACGGGAACTCTGCCCCGAGACGGGCGGCGGCAAGGACGGCTGATGAGAGCGGCGTCCCAGACCCAGCCCGGCGGGTGGGAATGATCGACCGGTCTGCCCTAGGCTTGCCGCTCATGAGCAGTGCCGCCGCATTCTCGTACGCCCCCCTCCTGCCGACCGGCCCCGACCAGACCGACTATCGCCTGGTCACCGACGAGGGCGTGGACGTCGTACACGGCCCGGGAGGCCGCCGGTTCCTCACCGTGGAGCCGGCCGCGCTCACCGCGCTGACCGCCGAGGCGATGCACGACATCGCGCACTTCCTGCGCCCGGCGCACCTGGCCCAGCTCCGGTCGATCATCGACGACCCGGCCGCCTCGCCGAACGACCGGTTCGTCGCACTGGACCTGCTGCGCAACGCCAACATCGCCGCCGGCGGGGTGCTCCCGATGTGCCAGGACACCGGCACGGCGATCGTCATGGGCAAGCGCGGCCGGCACGTGCTGACCGACGGGGCCGACGCCGAGGCCATCTCGCGGGGCGTCTACCAGGCGTACACCCGGCTGAACCTGCGCTACTCGCAGCTCGCGCCGCTGACCATGTGGGACGAGCGGAACACCGGCAGCAACCTGCCCGCCCAGGTCGACCTGTACGCCGAGGACCCGGACGGGCACCCCGACGCGTACAAGTTCCTGTTCATGGCCAAGGGTGGTGGCTCGGCCAACAAGTCGTACCTCTACCAGGAGACCAAGGCTCTGCTCAACCCGACGCGGATGATGCAGTTCCTGGAGGAGAAGCTGCGGCTGATCGGCACCGCCGCCTGCCCGCCGTACCACCTGGCCATCGTCATCGGCGGCACCTCCGCCGAGTACGCGCTGAAGACCGCGAAGTACGCCAGCGCCAAGTATCTCGACGCCCTGCCCACCGCCGGCTCGATGAGCGCGCACGGCTTCCGTGACCTGGAGCTGGAGGCGGAGGTGCTGGAGTTGACCCGCAACTTCGGCATCGGCGCGCAGTTCGGTGGCCGGTACTTCTGCCACGACGTGCGGGTCGTCCGGCTGCCCCGGCACGGCGCATCCTGCCCGGTGGCGATCGCCGTCTCCTGCTCCGCCGACCGTCAGGCCGTCGCCAAGATCACCCCCTCGGGCGTGTGGCTGGAGCGCCTGGAAACCGACCCGGCGCGGTTCCTGCCCGACGTCACCGACGACTCCCTCGACGCCGAGCTGGTCGTCCGGGTCGACCTCAACCGGCCGATGGACGAGATCCGCGCCGAACTGTCCAAGTACCCGGTGAAGACCCGGCTGTCCCTGTCCGGCCCACTGGTCGTCGCCCGGGACATCGCGCACGCCAAGATCGCCGAACGGCTCGACGCCGGCGAGCCCATGCCGCAGTACCTGCGCGATCACGCCGTCTACTACGCCGGCCCGGCGAAGACCCCCGAGGGGTACGCTTCCGGCTCCTTCGGCCCGACCACCGCCGGCCGGATGGACGCCTACGTGGAGAAGTTCCAGGCCGCCGGCGGCTCACAGGTGATGCTGGCCAAGGGCAACCGGTCCGGTCAGGTGACCCGCTCCTGCCAGCAGCACGGCGGTTTCTACCTCGGCTCGATCGGCGGCCCCGCCGCCCGCCTCGCCCAGGACTGCATCAAGCACGTCGAGGTGCTCGAATACCCGGAGCTGGGCATGGAGGCGGTCTGGAAGATCGAGGTGGAGGACTTCCCCGCCTTCATCGTGGTCGACGACAAGGGCAACGACTTCTTCGCCGAGGTCACCAAGCCGGTGCTCACCGTCGGCCGCCGCTGACTCAGGACGTACGCGAAGGGGCGTCGGGCGAATCCGCCCGACGCCCCTTCTGTCGCCTGTGCTCCACCGACATCGGTGCGCCCGCCCCGCTGGGGTGGAGCGGGCGCACCGCCCCCGTCGGATGCCGTCACCGACAACCCGGAGCGAGTGTGCTGCGCACCGCTGTCGATCCGCTCTCAGATCACTATCGCCTGACTGCGTCGATCTGTGATCGCCGGACTACTCTGCTGGAAGTTGCACCACTGAAGCGGGGGAGTAGATGCGGTTCGGGATCCTGGGGCCTCTGCGGGTCGGCGGTGGCGAGTCCACTGTCACCGCGGGTCGCGACCGGACCGTGCTCGCCATGCTGCTGCTGCGGGCCGGTCGGCTGGTGCCGGTCGAGGAGCTGGTCGACGCGGTGTGGGAGGAACACCCGCCGGCCACCGCGCGGGCGCAGTTGCAGACCTGCGTGTCGCGGTTGCGCCGACGGTTCACCGAACTGGGACTGGCACCGGAAACCATCATCACCGACCCGGTCGGGTACGGCGTCCGTACCGCCCCGAGCGACCTGGACGCCGAGGTCTTCGCCCGCACGCTGGAGGCGGCCCGTACCGCCGTCGCGGCCGGCGGGCTGGCCGAAGCGGGTGAACGGTTCCGCGCGGCCCTGGCGCTGTGGCGCGGGCCGGCGCTCGGCGGCATCCCCAGCCGCAGTGTCCGCCGTCGCGCCCAGATGCTCGACGAGCAGCGCCTCACCGCCTTGGAGGAGTGCGTCGACGTCGAGCTGCGCCTCGGGCGGGCCGCCGAACTGATCGAGGAACTCACCGACGGCGTCGACCAGCACCCGCTGCGGGAGCGGCTGCGCGGCCAGCTGATGCTCGCCCTCTCCTCGGTCGGCCGGCAGGCCGACGCGCTCTCCGTCTACCGGGAGGGGCGGCGGTTCTACGCCGATGAGCTGGGCATCGAACCGGGCGTCGAGTTGCAGGAACTGCATCAGCGCGTACTCGCCGGCGACCTGGCCCTGGCCGGCCGGGAGTCCCAGGCGGTCGCGCCGGTCCGATCGTTGCCCCGGGCGATCGGCGACTTCACCGGTCGACAGGAGACGATGGCCCGTCTGGTCAAGGAGGTACGGAACGGCGCGCGGATCCAGCTCATCGACGGCATGGCCGGCAGCGGCAAGACCACCCTCGCGGTGCACGTCGCCACCGCCCTCGCCAACCATTACCCCGACGCCCAGCTCTACATCGACCTGCACGGGCACAGTGAGCGCACCCCGTTGACGCCGGCGGCGGCGGTGGCCACGCTGCTGCGGCAACTCGGCGTGCCCGACGAGCGGGTGCCGGCGAACCCGGACGACCGGCTGGCGCTCTGGCGGACCGAGCTGGCCGGCCGGCGGGCCCTGGTGGTGCTGGACAACGCGGCCACCGCCGACCAGGTGACACCGCTGCTGCCCAACGGCTCCCAATGCCTGATCCTGGTCACCAGCCGCCGTCGGCTGGTCGGGGTGGACGAGGGGCGCCCGTCGTCGCTGCCCGTGCTCGACACCGACGAGGCGGTCGAGCTGCTCGGGCGGGTGGCCGGCGTGGATCGGGTGGCGGCCGAGCCGGAGGCGGCCGCCGAGGTGGTCCGCCGCTGCGGGCACCTGCCTCTCGCCATCCGGCTGGCCGGTGCCCGGCTGGCGCACCGGCCACGTTGGCGCATCGCCGACCTGGCCGAGCGGCTGATCTCCCGCCGCGATCCGTTGGCCGAGTTCGAAGCGGGTGAGCGGTCCGTCGGCCGCGCCTTCGCCCTGTCGTACGCGCAGGTGTCGCCGGCCGCGCAGCGCGCGTTCCGGCTGCTGGGCCTACACCCGGGGGTGCGGTTCGACAACGCGGTCGCCGCCGCCCTCACAGAGCTGACGGGTTCCGGGGCGCAGGACCTGCTGGACGAGTTGGTCGACGCGCACCTGGTCGAGGAGGCGGAGCCGGGCCGCTACCGGCTGCACGATCTGGTCCGGGAGTATGCGCGGACGCTCGTCGCCGAGCCGGAGCGGGCAGCCGAGCGCCGGGATGCCATCGAGCGTCTGCTCGACCATCACCTGCACGTCGCCACGGCGATCGCCCGCCGGAGGGAGTTGTCCTCGCTCCACTCGTTGATCGTGGTGGCCGAGCCGCTCCGCCCTGACCTGGTCGCGCTCGTCGCCGAGCAGGGACGAGCCTGGCTCGACGAGAACCTGGCCGCGTGGACCGCGCTGGTCCGGTTGGCGGAGACCGAGGGTTTCCTCCACTACTGCTGGCAGTTGGCGAGAGCCTGCTGGTACGCCCAGTTCGAGAGCGGTCGCCTGGACGAGTTGATCGAGACACACACCGTCGGCCTGCGCGCGGCCGAGGAGTTGGGCGACGACCGGGCGGTGGCGACGATGCTCAACTATCTCGCCTCGGCTCATTACCGGCTGGGCGACTTTCCCGAGTCGATCCGGGTGATGGAGAGGTCGCTCGAGATCTTCCGTCGGCTCGGTCTGCGCCGCGAGTTCCGCAACACGCTCGGCAACCTGGGCACCTCGTACGCCGCCAACTTCCAGTTTCACCAGGCCCGGGAGTGCTACGACGCCGCCCGTGCGTTGGCGACGCGGATGCGCGACAAGGAGGCGCTGGCGAACGAACTCAACAACCTGTCAATGACCCTGCTGCTGTGGGGACGGCACGACGAGGCGCTGCGTACCGCCCGACGACACCTGGGGATCGCTCGCGAACTCGGTGAACCGCGCCGGATCGGCAATGCCCTAGGGCACCTCGGGATGATCCGACATCGGATGGGTGACCTCGTGCCGGCCGGCCGGTTGCTGCGGGTGGCGCTGCGCGTCAAGCGACAGGTGGGCGCCCGTTTCGGTGAGGGTGAGATCCTGAACGAGATCGGAACGATGGAACGGGAGGCCGGGCACCAGGAGCGGGCCGCCGACCTGCACCGTGCGGCGCTCGTCGCGATGACCGAGGTCGGCGACCGCATCGCCCAGTGCACCTCGCGCAATCTGCTGGCCCGGGCGATCCTTGACCAGGGGGACGTGACCAGCGCGTTGGACCTTCATCGTCGGGTATTGGCCGACGCCGTCAATCTGGGTGCCCGCCAGGAGCAGGGCCGCGCGCTGGTGGGCGTCGCCCGCTGCCTGCGCCCGACCGACCCGGCGGCGGCGCGGGCCCATCTGAGCCGTGCGCTGTTCCTGTTCCGGCAGATCGAGGCGCCGGACCAGCACGAGGCGGAACGCCTGCTGGCCGAGTTGGGCTGACGGATCATCTGCGAGTCGGCCACGGGCGCGGCAGGATGGTACGCGTGACGACTCCAGAGGCGACCGGTTACCGCATCGAACGCGACTCGATGGGTGAGGTGGAGGTGCCCGCCGAGGCGCTGTGGCGGGCACAGACCCAGCGTGCGGTGCAGAACTTCCCGATTTCCGGCCGGGGCATCGAACCGGCCCAGATCAAGGCGCTCGCGCAGATCAAGGGCGCGGCGGCCGAGGTCAACGGCGAGTTGGGCGTGATCGGCGCGAACGTGGCCGCCGCCATCGCCGCCGCCGCCGCGCACGTGGCCGACGGCGGGTACGACGACCAGTTCCCGGTGGACGTGTTCCAGACCGGCTCCGGCACCTCGTCGAACATGAACACCAACGAGGTGATCGCCACCCTGGCGAGCCGTGAGCTGGGCGCGCCGGTGCACCCGAACGACCACGTCAACGCGTCGCAGTCGAGCAACGACGTGTTTCCGTCGTCGATCCACCTGGCCGCCACCCAGTTCATCGTGGAAGACCTGCTGCCGTCGCTGAACCACCTGGCCGCGGCGTTGGAGGCCAAGGCGGCGGAGTTCGAGACGGTGGTGAAGGCCGGGCGTACCCACCTCATGGACGCCACCCCGGTCACGCTGGGTCAGGAGTTCGGCGGGTACGCGGCCCAGGTCCGCTACGGCGTGGAGCGGCTGGAGGGCTCGCTGCCCCGGCTGGCGGAACTGCCGCTGGGCGGCACGGCCGTGGGCACCGGGATCAACACACCGCTCGGGTTCGCCGCCGCCGTCATCGGCAAGCTGCGCGAGTCGACCGGGCTGCCGCTGTCCGAGGCGCGCAACCACTTCGAGGCGCAGGGCGCCCGGGACGCGCTGGTGGAGACGTCCGGGCAGCTCCGGACCATCGCCGTGGGCCTCTACAAGGTCGCGAACGACATCCGCTGGATGGGCTCCGGCCCCCGCGCGGGTCTGCGTGAGCTGCGCATCCCCGACCTCCAGCCCGGATCGTCGATCATGCCGGGCAAGGTCAACCCGGTGGTCGCCGAGGCGATGCGGCAGGTCTGCGCACAGGTGATCGGCAACGACGCGACGGTCGGGTTCGCCGGCTCGCAGGGCGACTTCGAGCTGAACGTGATGCTCCCGGTGATGGGCCGCAACCTGCTGGAGTCGATCCGGCTGCTGTCCGCGGTGAGCCGGCTGTTCGCCGACCGCCTGGTGGTCGGCCTGGTCGCGGACGCCGAGGTCTGCCTGGCGTACGCCGAAGGGTCGCCGTCGATCGTCACCCCGCTCAACCGCTACCTCGGGTACGACGAGGCCGCCTCGATCGCCAAGGAGGCGCTGGCCAAGCAAGCCTCCATCCGCGAGGTGGTGATCTCCCGAGGTCACGTCGACTCCGGCAAGCTCACCGAGACCCAGCTCGACGAGACCCTGGACCTACTCCGGATGACCCACCCCTGAGGCGGGGTCGCCGCGCGGCGCCGCCCAGCCGAGGAAGCGGGCGTACAGGGCGGCGGGGTCCGGGCCGTCGTGCGGGTTGAGCCGGTACAGGTCGGCGGCCGCGTCGTGCAGCACCGTGCACAGGTAGATGCTCAACGCGATCCGGTCGTGGGCGTTTGGAGTTGATGCGGTTGGCGTTATCACTCCCCCCTGCTCGCCCCAGCGTCCGCGCCCCGCCCCGCCCCGCCCCGCCCCGCCCCGCCAAGATCGTGCTCGATCCTGGATGTAGTGGCCCCCGCGCCTGCGATGACCCCCGCCGAGCCCTGACCCACGTCGATCATGGAGTTGTGGTGGGCGCCTTGGCCACGGAAGAGCGGAATGTCTCCCACCACAACTCCATGATCGACCCGGGCGGGGGCGGGGGCGGGGGGCGGGGGCGGGGGGCGGGGGCGGGGTGTTTCGGGTGAGCTGTCTGGGGGTTGGACCGCCCGGCACGGGGGATCGGGCGGTCCCTGCGACGCATGCGGACCCGGGGGACGGGGAGCGGTGCCGCACTTCACAGTCTGGTGATCAGGCGACTACGGTCGGAAGGGTTTGGCCGCGTCGTCGTAGCCGCTCTGTTTCGGGTGGTGGCGGCTCTGGCGGCCGGCTGGAGTTGATCGTCGGCGGGGTGGAGGGTGGCGCGGCATGGCCGATGGGCAGATGACGGCGGCGGCGTTCCTGGTCGCGGAGCTGCGGCGGGCGCGGGCTCGGCGGGGCTGGAGTCAGGACGAGCTGGCCCGGGCGGTCAACTACTCGGCGTCGATGGTCAGCGCCGTCGAGCTGGGCCAACAACCGCCCACCGCCAAATACCTGGAACTCGTCGACCGCGCCCTCGACACCGGCGGCCTCTTCGGCCGCATGTCAACAGAGCTGGTCAGCCTTGACCGGGCGCAACCCTGGCTACGCGGCTGGCAGGCGATCTTCGAGCATGCGCGCACGCTCCGGTGGTATGAGCCGCGCTACGTGCCGGGGCTCTTCCAGACGGAGGCCTACGCGCGTGCGGTCTTCGAGGCTGGCGGCCTGCTCGCTCCGGATGAGGTCGACCGGCGACTGACCGCCCGGATGGATCGCCAGGAAGTGCTGCACAGCGACCGTGCGCCGCAGATCGTGGCGGTGTTGGATGAGGCCGTTCTGCGGCGACGGGTGGGCGAGCGGAAGGTGATGCGCGACCAGACGCTGCACCTGGCCGGCATCGCCACCGGCCACCCCCGGGTCCGGCTGCACGTGGTGCCGAGATCCGCGGAGGAGTATCCGGGGCTCGGTGGGCAGTTCGCGCTTGCCGTCCTGCCCGACGGCACGGAGGTGGCCTACCTGGACTGTCAGGTCCGTGGCCAAAAGCTGGACCAGCCCGCGGATCTGGCGCGGTTGCAGCGAGTCTGGGAGGTTACCCTGGGCGAAGCCCTGCCCCCGCAGGCGTCCATCGAGTTGATGCACGAGGTGGCCGAATCGTGGAGTTGACCGACGCTCGATGGCGAAAGAGCAGCCGCAGCAACCAGGACGCCAACTGCGTCGAGGTGGCTACGAACCTTGGGGGCGTGGTCGGGGTGCGAGACAGCAAGGACTCGGACGGGCCTGTGCTCGTGGTCGACGCGTACTCCTGGCGGCTCTTCGTGGCGGCGCTCCCGCGCTGACGCGACCGCACCGCGCGCGACGGCGCGCGGATCCTGAGGGATGATCCTCTCATGGGTGTGGATGGCCTCGACCTGCCTTCGACCGAGCGGTTGCGGTTGCGGCGGTTGACGGTGGCCGACGTGGACGCGCTGGTCGAGTTGGACAGCGATCCCGAGGTGATGCGTTTCCTCACCGGCGGTGTCGCGACGCCGCCAGCCATGGTCCGGGACGAGCAGTTGCCGAGACTGCTCGCCCAGTACGAGCGGCATCCCGGGCTGGGCCGTTGGGCGGCGCTCGACCGGGGGACCGGCGACTTCCTGGGCTGGTTCGCGCTCGACCCGTCGGCGGACGGCACGGAGGCCGAACTGGGCTACCGGCTGCGCCGTTCGGCGTGGGGGCGTGGCCTGGCCACCGAGGGGTCGCGGGCGCTGGTCCGGTACGCCTTCGAGACGGTCGGGGTGCGGCGGGTGTGGGCCGAGACGATGGCGGTCAACGAGCGGTCCCGGCGGGTGATGGTGAAGGCGGGGCTGCGCTACGTGCGCACCTTCCACCTCCAGTTCGACGACCCGATTCCGGGCACCGAGCACGGCGAGGTGGAGTACGAGTTGCGGGCCGACGCCTATCAGGAACGGCCGGCGGCCCGGCGCGCCCGGTAGGCGGTCACGGCGGCGCGGTTGCCGCAACCGGCCTCGCAGAAGCGCCGCGAGCGGTTGCGGGACAGGTCGATGACCACGTTGTCGCAGTCCGGGTACTCGCAGATCCGCAGCCGGCTCAGCTCTCCGGCCCGGACCAGGTCGGCCATGGCCATCGCCGCCTCCACCGCGATACGGGTCGCCAGGGGGGCGTCGCGGGGGACGGCGTGCAGGTGGTACGGCAGGTCGTCGTGCTCGATGAGCTGCGGCAACGCCTGGTGCTCCAGCAGTAGGCCGTTGACCACGGCGACGATCTCGGGCGGGTCGGCGTACCAGATGCGGCGCAGCCGGGGCCGCAGCTCACGGACGGCGCGCAACTCGGCGTCGGTGTGCTCGTGCCGACCGCTGTAGGCGTGCCGCAGGTAGAACGCGTCCAGTGCGGCGATGTCGGGCAGCAGTTCGCCGTGGCGGCCCGCCGTGTTGACGAGCGCGGCGGCGGCGATCAGCGAACACTCGGTGTCATGAGTGAAAAGCATCTTGACTCCTGTCACAGACTCCGCCTAGCGTCATGAGCACAAGGATAGTTTGCTCATGACACCCATGCCGTTCCGAGGAGCGCGAGATGCACACACGACCCGCCGCAGGCGTTGCGCTGGCGCTGCTGTCCGCGGTCACCTTCGCCACGTCGGGCACCTTCGCGCGGTCGCTCATCGAGGCCGGCTGGTCGGCCGAGTCCGCCGTCATCGCCCGGGTCGGCATCGCCGCCCTGGTGCTGGCGCTCCCCGCCCTGCTGTCGCTGCGCGGCAGGTGGCACGTGCTGCGCAGCAATGGCACGGCCATCGGGCTCTTCGGGTTGCTCGGGGTCGCGCTGGCACAGGTCTGCTTCTTCAACGCCGTGCGCTACCTGCCGGTCGGCGTCGCGCTGCTCCTGGAATACCTCGGCATCATCCTGGTCGTCGGGTGGATGTGGCTGCGACACGGGCAGCGTCCCCGCCGGCTCACCGTGTTCGGCGCGGTTGCCGCCCTGGCCGGGCTGGTGTTCGTGCTCGACCTCGCCGGCACCGCCGACTTCGACCCGGTCGGTGTGCTCTGGGGGCTCGGTGCCGCGTTCGGCCTGGCCGGCTACTTCGTGCTCGCCGGTCGCGTCGACCCCCGGCTGCCCTCGGTCGCCCTGGCCAGCGGCGGGATGGCCGTCGGCGCCGCCGTGCTGCTCCTGATCGGGCTGACCGGTCTGCTGCCGCTGCACGCCACCTTCGGTGCGGTCACCTTCGCCGGGCAGCGCACCAGCTGGCTGCTGCCGATCGCCGGGCTCTCCCTGGTGGCGGCCGTCGTCGCGTACCTCTCCGGGGTCGCCGGCACCCGGATCCTCGGCCCCCGGCTGTCGTCGTTCCTGGGGCTGACCGAGGTGCTGTTCGCGGTGCTGATCGCCTGGCTGTTCCTGAACGAACTGCCCACCGGCTGGCAACTGTTCGGTGGCGCGCTGATCGTCGCCGGGGTCGCGCTGGTGCGCCTCGACGAACTGCGCGGCGCACCGGTGCCGGCCACGCCCGAGCCCGCGCTCGCGGCCCGGTGAGACAGTGATGCCGTGCTGACCCACGTGGTGTTCGACGCCGACGAGACTCTGCTGGATCTACGCCCGGCGGTGACCGGCGGGCTGGTAGCCGTTCTCGACGAGATGCGGCGGCGCACACCCGCCGCGGCCGGGGTGTCGCTCGCCGAACTGGAGTCGGACTGGGGCGCGGTCTTCGGCGAGCTGAGCGCCGCCCCGGTGATGGAAATCCGCCGTGCCGCCCTCGCCCGGTCGCTGGCCCGAGCCGGCCTCGACGACCACCTGGACGAGATCGCCGCCCTCTTCTTCGCCCGGCGCTTCGCCCTCACCCGGCCCTTCCCGGACGCCGTACCGGCGCTGGCCACCCTGCGCACCCGGTACGCGCTGGGCTTCGCCACCAACGGCAACAGCCGCGCCGAACGCTGCGGGCTCGCCGGAGAGTTCGCCTTCGAGGTGTACGCACACGAGAACGGCCTGCCCAAGAAGCCCGCCCCGGAGTTCTACGCCGCGGTGGTCGCGGCGGCCGGCGTCCCCGCCGGGCAGATCGTGTACGTCGGTGACTCGTGGGAGCACGACGTGGTGGCACCCCGGCGGGCCGGCTTGCGGTCGGTGTGGTTGAACCGAAACGGCCAGTCGCGCCCGGCCGGGCTCACGCCCGACGCCGAGGTGTCCACCCTGGCCGACCTGCCAGCGGTCCTGTCGGACATGCCGGTGGTCCTGTCGGACGTGCCGGTGGTCCTGCCGAACGTGCCGGTAGTCCTGCCGAACGTGCCGGGCGGGTCGTCCGACCTGGTGGAAGCCGGCATCGAGCTGGGTGGATCGAGGAGAGATTCACCGCCATAACGGACGTTCACCTGGCGTAAACCCGCCGGGTGTTGTCTGATGGCTGCCACGTCCCTCAACGAGAGGATTCGATGTGGTGAGCAAGCGTTTCACCGCCGGTGCCGTCGCAACCGTGGCAGTGCTGGCACTTACGGCAGCGGGCCTGGGTGTACCTGCCAGCGCCGCGCCGAGCATCTCCCGCACCTTCACCGTCGTCGCCGAGGACGGCGTCGCCGCCGACACGGCGGTCGCCGCGATCCGGGCAGCCGGTGGCACGGTGGTGTCCCGGTCCGACGAGGTCGGCATGTTCCAGGTGACCGCCGACCGGGCCGACTTCGCAGCCAGGGTTTCCGCCGCCCCCACCCTGATCGCCGCTGCCGAGCAGAAGGCGATCGGCCGCAAGCCCAAGCTGGACCGCGTCGAGCAGGAGCACCTGACGGCGGCATCGGTCGCCGCGGGTACGGCCGCCCGGCGCGGTGCCACGATGGACCCACTCGACGAGAAGCTGTGGGGTCTGGACATGATCCGGGCCGACAAGGCCCGCAAGATCGAGCCGGGTGACCGTCGGGTGACCGTCGGCGTCCTGGACACCGGCGTCGACGCCAGTAACCCGGACATCGCGCCGAACTTCAACTGGGCGCTGTCGCGCAACTTCGCGCCGGACCGGACCGACATCGACGGCGAGACGTGCGAGGTGCCGAGCTGCCTCGACCCGGTCGGCACCGACGACGGAGGGCACGGCACGCACGTGGCCGGCACCATCGGCGCAGCCGCCAACGGCTTCGGCCTCTCCGGTGTCGCCCCGAACGTCTCGCTCGTCGAGCTGAAGGGTGGCCAGGACTCGGGCTACTTCTTCCTCGACCCGGTGGTCAACGCCCTGATCCACGCCGGCCGGTCCGGGATCGACGTGGTCAACATGTCGTTCTACGTCGACCCGTGGCTCTACAACTGCACCGCCAACCCGGCCGACTCCCCCGAGGCCCAGGCCGAGCAGCGGGCCATCATCAAGGCGATGAAGCGGGCGCTGGAATTCGCCCACAACAAGGGCGTCACGCTGGTCGGCGCGCTCGGCAACAACAACGAGGACCTGGGCGCACCCCGCACCGACGTGACGAGCCCGGACTACGGCGCCAACCCGTACCCCCGCCCGATCGACAACGAGAGCTGCTGGGACCTGCCCACCGAGGGCCCGCACGTGATCGGCGTGTCGTCGGTCGGCCCGTCCGGCAAGAAGTCGGACTTCTCCAACTACGGCACCGAGCAGATTTCGGTCGCCGCACCGGGCGGATGGTTCCGCGACGGCTTTGGCACCGACACGTTCCGGACCGACGCCAACATGATCCTGTCGTCCTACCCGAAGCACGTGCTCCAGGAGGAAGGCTCGGTCGACGAGGACGGCAACATCGTGGCCGGCTTCGAAGAGTCGGTCTTCAAACAGTGCAAGGCCAACGGTGAGTGCGGCTACTACACCTACCTCCAGGGCACGTCGATGGCGTCCCCGCACGCCGCCGGCGTCGCCGCGCTGATCGTCAGCCGGTACGGCAAGACGCAGGGCCGGGCTGGCTTCGGGATGTCCCCGGACCTGGTCGAGCAGCACCTGTACCGCACGGCCGCCGAGCACGCCTGCCCGGAGCCGCGCCTGCAGCAGTACCGCAACGAGGGTCGTGACGAGACCTACGACGCGTACTGCGCCGGTGGGGTCAACTTCAACGGCTTCTACGGCTACGGGATCGTCGACGCGTACGCGGCGGTGAAGACCCCGCTCAAGTCGAACGCCCGCCCGTAACAAGGCACCGCCTCGGGGCCCGGTCGACCACGGTCGGCTGGGCCCCGACCGCGTCCCGCCCCTTGATCGACTCGGATTCCTTGACGATGGGGTGTCAGGTTCCGTCGGACAGCGCGGTTTCCAGGAACCCGAGCTGGTCAGGCTCGGCCGGACTCGGGGGATCACCGCCGCCATCCGCGAGCGACCAGTGCGGCGCGTACCTCGCCGAGCAGCGCCGGGAACTCGGAGTGCAGACGGCGGCTGGTCACGTGCAGCACCAGCCAGCCCGCGCCGAGGAGCAGGTTGAGTCGGCGACGGTCCCGGTGCACCTGATCCGCGTCCGCATGCCACTGGCCGTCGTACTCGACCGCCACCCGGTACTCCCGCCACGCCAGATCGGGGTGTAGGACGACGCCGTTGGGCAGGCGCACCGGATGTCGGACGATCGGCCGCGGCAGCCCGCCGAGCACCAGCCGTACGCGCAGATGCGATTCCGGCGGAGACTGCGCCCCGGGGTCGGCCAGGTCGAAGACCCACCGCGCCCGTCGCCCACCGTGCTGATGTGCGTTCCGGCCCGCGATCCCGGCCAGCGCGACGCGGTCGGTCAACCCCCGCCCGAGCAGCGAGTCGACGATCCCGACCGCGCGGACCGGATCGAGCCAGACGGCCGTCTCCCAGGCGGCTCGATCGGGGTCCGAGCGCGGGATCGGCCCGCCCGAGGCCCGGTTGGGCCGCACTGCGCCCGCCGGACCCGCTGTGCGCAGTGGGCGCGTCGCGCCTGCAGGGCGGCCCGTGCTTGGTGACCGAGCCGTGCCCGGCGGGCGAGCGATGCTCCGGGGGCGAGTCGTGTCCGGGTGACGGGTCGCCTCTCGTGGACGCGCCGCACCGGATGGGTGGGGCGTGCCGGTCGGGTGGCCCGTACCGGTCGGGTGGGCCGCGCCGGTCGGGTGGCCCGCGCCGGTCGGGTGGCCCGCACCGGTCGGGTGGGGCGCGCCGGTCGGAGCGCCCGCGACCGAGAGGATCTCGGCCGGGTGACTCGGCTCCGGGTCCGAGAGCGGGGTGAAAGCGTTGACGTGTACGCGGAGGCCACGCTGTGCGCCCACTCGCAACTGCCGGGGCACCAGGACGTGCACGTCGTCGGTGAAGGACGCGGCGTGTTCGATGCCGTGCAGGTAGGCGGCCGACGGGCCGCCGACCAGCACGCCTGGCGGTAGTCGGAGGAGGGTGGCACGACAGGCCAGGGCGTGGTCCCGTTCCAGCCGTGCGTCGGCGTAGATGTCGTGGCGCAGCCGCACCCAGGCGGCGCTACGCAACTGGTGCTCGGTGAGAAGGCCGTCCCGGACGGCGTCGGAGCCGCGGAAGACCTGCCAGGTCAGGGCATCGGGTCGGTGCGGACGAGGTGGCATGTCGAGCAGCGTGCCGGCTGCCGGTCGACCGCCGAAACCCCTGTGGACAACCCGGCCCGAGCCGTCCGCCGGCCCCTGTGGACAACCGCGGGCCGGCCCGCCGATCGTGGTAGGGCACCGACGGTGATCCACTCGCGTTCATGGAAATCGTGCTGTCGTGAGCCGGGATGCCGCGTCTTCCATGAACCCGAGTCGATCAAGCGCGGGAGGCGGGCTGGCCGCGCGGCGGGCTGGGCGGGCGGCAGGCTGGGCGCGCGGCGGGCGCGCGGCCGGCGGGCGGGGCGGTCAGCGCAGGGCGGTGGCGACGGTGTCGGCGGCGGCCAGCACCTGCGGGCCGATCAGGTCGACGTCCAGTGGGGCGAGCGCGACCACGCCGACGCTCGCCTCCAGCCCGGGTACGCCGAGCACCGGCGCGGCCACCCCGTACGCCCCGGACTGCAACTCGCCGGTGCTGCTCACCGCCTCCGCCACCCCGGTCCGGCCGGCGAGGATGGCCCGTCCCGCGGCTCCCCGATCCAACGGATGCCGCGCCCCGGTCCGGTACGCGACGTGGAACGACGTCCAGCTCGGCTCGACCACGGCCAGGGCGACGCCCTCGCCGCCCTCGACCACGGTCAGGTGCGCGGTCGCGCCGGCCTGCTCGGCGAGCCGACGCAGGGCCGGCAGGGCACCCTCGGCGAGCAGCGGTTGGGCGCGCCGGGCCAGGTGCAGCACTCCGGCGCCGAGGCGGAGCCGCCCGTCGGCGTCGCGGCGCAGCATCCCGTGCCCGGTCAGCGGGCCGACCAGCCGGTACACGGCAGCCCGGCCGATCTTCAGCCGGGTCGCGGCCTCGGTGACGGTCAGCCCGCCCGGCGCGTCGGCGACCAGGTGCAGCAGCCGCAACCCCCGGTCCAGGGTCTGCGCCGTCTCCCCACCCCGCCCGGCGCCTGCGTCGACCGGGCCGGCGCCCGCGTCGACCCGGCCCGCAACGGCGTCGACCGGGGCAGCGGCCGTGTCGACCGGGCTGGCGACAGCGTCGTCCGGGCCGGCGCCCGCGTCGACCCGGCCCGCGACGGCATCGGCGGACGCGCTGGTGCGGGCGGGTGGCTCACCGGAGCGTGCGGTCGCATCCACGCCTGGCAGCGTACGACCCGGCACCGGCGGACCCGGACAGGCGTGGACGGCTACCCTTGTACGGTGACGCTACGCATGTATGACACCGCCACCCGATCGGTGCGGGACTTCGTCCCGCGGGAAGCCGGCAAGGTGGGGGTCTACCTGTGTGGTCTCACCCTCCAGGCTCCGCCGCACATCGGTCACCTTCGCTCCGGCGTCAACTATGACGTGCTGCGCCGCTGGCTGCTGGCGGCCGGCTACGAGGTCACGTTCATCCGCAACCTGACCGACATCGACGACAAGATCCTGGTCAAGGCGGGCGAGCAGGGCCGGCCGTTCTGGTCGATCGCGTACGCCAACGAGTTGATCCTCGCCGAGTCGTACCGGGCGTTGAACGTGCTGCCGCCGACGTACGAGCCGCGCGCCACCGGGCACATCCCGGAAATGCACGAGCTGATCGCCAAGTTGATCACCGATGGGCACGCGTACCCGGCCACCGACGGCTCCGGTGACGTCTATTTCGACGTGGCGTCCTGGCCGGCGTACGGATCGTTGTCGGGTCAGTCCCCGGACGCCATGCAGTCGGCCGGCGACGCCCCCGACCGGGGTAAGCGGGATCCGCGCGACTTCGCGCTGTGGAAGGGCGCCAAGCCGGACGAGCCGGCGGACGCCTACTGGCCGTCGCCGTGGGGGCTGGGCCGGCCGGGCTGGCACATCGAGTGCTCGGCGATGTGCTGGCGGTACCTGGGCCCGGAGTTCGACATCCACGGCGGTGGCCTGGACCTGACGTTCCCGCACCACGAGAACGAGATCGCCCAGTCCCAGGCGGCCGGGTTGCCGTTCGCCCGCTACTGGGTGCATCACGGGCTGCTCAGCATCGGCGGGGCCAAGATGGGCAAGTCGGCGGGCAACGCGTTGGGCCTGGCGTACGTGGACTCGCTGGGGGTGCGGCCGGTGGAGCTGCGCTACTACTACGCCGCCGCCCACTACCGTTCGGTGATCGACTACTCGGAGGATTCGCTCCGCGAGGCGGCCACCGCGTACCGCCGGATCGAGGGTTTCGTGCAGCGGGCCGTCGAGCGGGTCGGTGCCGGGCAGCTCGGTGAGCTTCCGGCCGGCTTCGTCGCCGCCATGGACGACGACCTCAACACGTCCGCCGCCCTGGCCGTGCTGCAACAGCACCTCCGGGACGGCAACACCGCGCTGAGCGCCGGTGACGATGTGACCGTCCGCACCACCCTGGCCGTGGTGCGGGCAATGCTGGATATCCTCGGGATCGACCCCCTCGACCCGGCCTGGACCGGTGGCGGCCGCCCGGATGATCTGCGTGCCGTGGTGGACTCCCTGATCGCGCTGGCCCTGGAGCAGCGCGCGCAGGCCCGGGGCCGCAAGGACTGGGCCGCCGCCGACGCGGTACGCGACCAGCTCAAGCTGGCCGGCGTGGTGGTCGAGGACACCCCCCAGGGCCCCCGTTGGACTATTGGAGAGCAGGACTGATGGCCGGCAACTCGCAGCGCCGTGGCCGGCGACTGACGCCGAAGGCGGGTGCCCCCAAGGGCTCCGGCGGCAAGAACAAGGACTCCCTCGCCGGGCGGGGACGCACCCTGCCCGCCGACGAACGACCGTGGCACAAGGGCTACTCGGGCACCGAGAAGCTGCCTCAGCGGACGGCCTGGAAGCAGGACAAGGAGCGCCGGGCGGCGGCCGAGGAGGGGCGTGCCCCGAAGATCGGTCAGCCGGGCAGCAAGGACACCACCTGGGGCAAGGGTGGCGGTCGGGGCGTACCGGCCAGTCGGGGTGGTTCTGCCGGCCGGGGCGGCCGGCCCGCCGGCCGGACCGGTGGCCCGCGGGTCACGCCGGGGCGCAAGTCGAACCCCTCCAAGGACACCCCGGAGCTGCTGGTCGGGCGTAACCCGGTGCTGGAGGCGCTGCGCGCCCAGGTGCCGGCGACGGCGCTCTACACCGCTCAGGGCATCGACATGGACGACCGGATCAACGAGATCATCCGGACGGCCGCCGACCGGGGCATCGCCAACCTGGAGATCAGCCGCGCCGAGCTGGACCGGATGACCGGTGGAGTGCTGCACCAGGGTGTCGGGTTGCAGGTGCCGCCCTTCGCGTACCAGCCGTTCGAGGACATGGTCGCCGCCGCCCTGGAGCAGCAGGCACCGCTGCTGGTCGCACTGGACGGGGTCACCGACCCACGCAACCTGGGTGCGGTGATCCGTTCGGCCGCCGCGTTCGGCGCGCAGGGTGTCTTCGTACCCGAGCGGCGGGCCGCCGGGATCACCGCGACCGCCTGGCGGACCAGCGCCGGCGCGGCCGCGCGGGTGCCGGTGGCGCAGGTGACCAACCTGACCCGGTCGTTGAAGGCGTGCCGCGACGCCGGCTTCATGGTGGTCGGCCTGGACGCCGACGGCGACACCGACCTGTACGACCTGGAGGCCGCCGTCGGTCCGCTGGTGGTGGTGGTCGGCTCCGAGGGGCGCGGGCTGTCCCGGCTGGTCGGGGAGACCTGCGACCTGACCGTCAGCATCCCGATGATCTCCGAGGTGGAGTCGCTCAACGCCAGCGTGGCCGCCGCGGTCACCCTGGCCGAGGTGGCCCGTCGGCGCGCCGTCGACCTGTAACGACATCGACGAGGGCCCCTTCCCGCCGTTCGCGGGAGGGGGCCCTCGTCGTCAAATCTGGTGGGTCCACGCGACGAAGAGCAGCGCCCCGGCCGACGCGATCAGCAGCGCCGTCGGGATCAGCCAGGGTGCCCGCCGCTCGCCGTCGAGGCCCCGGGTCAGCCGCTGGTGCACGGCGGCGATGCCGATCAACGCGGCCAGCCCGGCGGCGGCCATCGGCAGGCCGACGAGGAAATGCGCCAGCCACGCGCCGGCCCGGGTCGGACCACCCCAGGAAGTGTCGTACGGGCCGGGATCGACAAGCCCGTACAGGACGCCGCGCAGCACCATCAGCAGCTGGACACCGAGCGGCAGCAGCGCCACCAGACCGAGGAGCAGGCTGAGCAGGGCGTGGCCGAGCACCGCGGCCGGGCCGGGTCGCCGGCCGGGCGCGGGTGTCGGCGGCATCGCGAGCAGTCCGGTACGCAGGGCACGCCAGCGCGCGGCGGCGCTACCGGCTCCGCCCAGCGGGGCGGTCACCAGCGCCAGCAGGGCGACCGGCACCAGCGTCGCGCAGTAGGCGAGGCTGCGCCCGGCCAGGCGGGCGATCCGGTACGGCCCGGAACGGCTGATCGGGTGAGCGGTGGCGGTCACGGCGTCTCCTCGGGTTCGGCGTGCCGTGACGGTACGAGCGCGCACGGCCCAGCCGGGTCACCCCGCAGAGCCATCTCCGTGCTGGCGCCACAGGGTGAGAACCCACCGCCGGTATGACGAAAAGGGGCGGCCCGCCGAAGCGGACCACCCCTTTCCGGTACGGCGTTACGTCAGATCCGGCTGCCCGTGGCGGCGTGGAAGACGTGGCTGCGGCCGGTGCGCGGCTTGACGAACACGGTGTCACCCATGTTCGGCATGCTGCGCCGGTCGGTGCGGACGACGAAGCGCTCCGAGTTGCCACCCAGCGCGGCGTGGCCGTAGACGTTGGCGTCCGAGCCGAGGTCCTCGACCAGCTCGACGACGACCGGCATGCCGCCCTCGGTCGGGCTGACCAGGTCGCAGTCCTCCGGGCGGAAGCCCACCGTCACCTTGCCGTCGCCACCCTCGGCGCGAGCCGCCGCGACCTGCTCACGGGTGAGCGGGATCTGCAGCTCGGCGAACTCGGCGCCCTGCTCGTTCAGCGAAACGGTCTTGATGTTCATGGCGGGAGAGCCCATGAAGCCGGCGACGAACACGTTGGCCGGGGTGTCGTAGAGCGCCCGCGGGGTGTCCACCTGCTGGAGGACACCGTCGAGCAGCACCGCGACCCGGTGACCCATGGTCATGGCCTCGACCTGGTCGTGCGTGACGTAGACCGTGGTGACGCCCAGCTTGGCCTGCAGCGACGCGATCTGCGTACGGGTCTGCACGCGCAGCTTGGCGTCGAGGTTCGACAGCGGCTCGTCCATGAGGAAGACCTGCGGCTCGCGGACGATCGCGCGGCCCATCGCCACACGCTGACGCTGACCACCGGAGAGCGCCTTCGGCTTGCGGCTGAGGTACTCCTCCAGCTGGAGCAGCCCGGCGGCCTCCTTGACCCGACGGTCGATCTCCGACTTCGAGGTCTTGCGCAGCTTGAGGGCGAACGCCATGTTCTCGTACACCGTCATGTGCGGGTAGAGGGCGTAGTTCTGGAAGACCATCGCGATGTCGCGGGCCTTCGGGGGGAGGTGGGTCACGTCGCGCTGGTCGATGTAGATCGAGCCCGCGTCGACGTCCTCCAGGCCGGCGAGCATCCGCAGGCTGGTGGACTTGCCGCAACCGGAGGGGCCGACCAGGACGAGGAACTCGCCGTCGCCGATCTCGAGGTCCAGCTCGTTGACGGCGGGACGCTCGGTGCCCGGGTAGATCCGGGACGCCTTGGAATAGGTGACCGTAGCCATGGTGAACCGCTTCCTTTCACCGGCAGGAACGTGCCGGACGATCCGAGTGAAGGAGCGACCGGCACGTGTCCGCGCCGGTCAGCGGACGGCGGCCCGGTCGCGGGGGCGGCCCGGGTTGTCGTCCGTGTGACTGAACCGTAAACGGGTTTCCCCGCGCTGCCAAGGCGGGGGATCATCGAACGCGCCAGACCGTCTACGCATTCCGGTCACTCGGGCACGGTCGGACATCAATCGACGCCCCGGGAAACCCCCGGGCGTCGGGTTGTTGACGTTTCCCGTGCTCGGGAGCCCTCGCGAGCGGGATACCCGGACGTCACTCGCTATGCTGACCACGACACACGCGCCCCTGTAGCTCAGCTGGCCAGAGCACTCGCCTTGTAAGCGAGATGTCGCCGGTTCGATCCCGGCCGGGGGCTCCAATTCCACCAGGCATTCCCAAGCGGCGCTGCCCGCGTCGACCGGTTGACAGCAACGGGACTCACGGGAGTTCCCACCGAGCGCCTGAACGAGCGTGGCGAACGGAGTAGGGCGGGGGGCCGATGAGTCGCGCGGTGGAGGAGTCGAACCGGGCGATGCTGCGTGCCCGCGACGCGATGGATCGGGCGTACGCCGAGCCGTTGGACATTCCGGCGCTGGCGCGGATCGCCCTCGTCTCGGAGTCCCATTTCATCCGTACCTTCCGGGCCACCTTCGGTGAGACCCCGCACCGTTACCTGCAACGTCGGCGGGTGGAGCGGGCGATGGCGTTGCTGGTGGAGACCGACCGGGACGTGACCGACATCTGCTACGCCGTCGGCTTCAGCAGTCTGGGCACGTTCAGCCGGACGTTCCGGCAGATCGTGGGTGAGTCGCCCTCCGATTTCCGCCGTTCCCGCGCCGCCCCGGCGAACGTGCCGTCGTGCTTCGCGAAGGCCTGGACGCGACCAAGTAGTTTTGGATAAGCAGCAGGTCAGGGGAGACCTCTAGCGTCATGGGCATGACGATGAACGCGATCAGCCGCTCCCAGATCTACGTCCTCGACCAGGACGAGGCGCTCGACTTCTACGTGAACAAGCTCGGCATGGAGGTGAACACCGACCAGGACCTCGGTTTCATGCGCTGGTTGACGGTCAACCTGCCCGGCGACCCGGAGCGCGAGATCCTGTTGGAGAAGCCCGGTCCGCCGGCGCTGGACCCGGCCACCGCCGAGCAGGTCCGGGAGCTGCTCACCAAGGGCGCCCTGGGTGGGTACCTCTTCATGACCACCGATGACGCGCGCAAGACGCACGAGGATCTCGTCGCGAAGGGCGTCGAGATCACCGACGAGCCGACCGAGCGTC
Organism: Micromonospora sp. WMMD710; assembly: GCF_029626045.1. Taxonomy (NCBI): domain Bacteria; kingdom Bacillati; phylum Actinomycetota; class Actinomycetes; order Micromonosporales; family Micromonosporaceae; genus Micromonospora; species Micromonospora sp. WMMD710. The sequence goes on from NZ_JARUBD010000001.1 coordinate 5,966,300, forward strand.
CCTACGGGATCGACTTCGGCATCCGGGATCCGTTCGGCAACCGGATCCGCATCGGCCAGATGTTCCCGCGGGCGTAGCCGGCCGATTATTGCGGTGTCGGGAGGTGCGGGGTCAACCCCGCACCTCCCGTTGTGTTGGGGTGGGGGGGCATGATCACCCGCCTGTTGTATCTGGCCCGACACGGTGAGCAGGACCTGACCGAGATGGGGGAGCCGGCCGTCGCGGAGCCGGACACCGGCCTGACGGAACGGGGCCGGCGGCAGGCCACCTTGCTCGGCGAGCGGCTGCGGGGCCACGCGTTCACCGCCGTACACCACGGGCCGTTGCGCCGGGCCGCGGAGACCGCCCGCCTGGTCGCGGCGTCGCTGCCGGGGGTTCCGGTGTACGAGACGGAGCTGGCCGGTGACCACCTCCCGCACGACACCGATCCAGCTGGCCTTCCCCCGGCGTACGCCAGTTTCCTGGCCCAGTTCACGGCGGCCGAGCGGGCCGACGGGCCGCGCGTGACGGCGGCGGCGGTGCGGCGGTTCACCGGCCCGGTCGCTGCGGAAGCCGACGGCGGCGAGCCGGTTCGCGAGCTGCTCGTGACGCACACCTTCCTGATCGGCTGGCTGGTCCGGCAGGCCCTCGACGCGCCGGAGCGGCGTTGGCTGGGCGTGAATTCGCACAACGCGGGGCTGACCGTGATCCGGTACGGGCCGGCGGGCCCGCCGACCCTGGTCGCCTTCAACGACGTGGCGCACCTGCCGTCGGAGCTGCGGGGCACCGGCCTGCCGGCGGACTACCTGGTCTGATCCCGGGCGGTCAGTCGGTGGCCCGCAGGATCAGATCGACCAGGGCGCGGGTGGCCGGTGGTGGGGTCACCTCACTGGGGCAGTCGATGTACCCGGTCTCGATGGTGCCGACGGTCAACCGGTAGCTGAACGCGTCCGCGCACCCGCTCGGGGTGGCGGTCTGGCGTGCCTCGGCGGCCAGACGGGGGTCGGCGACGAGCCCGCCCAGCCGGCCGAGGTCGGCGGTGCCGAGCTGGCCGGTACGCCGGCTGCCGGCCCGGTCCACGGCCGTCCACCGCCCGTCGGGCTCGATGGTGACGGCGTCACCGCGCCCGGCGAAGCCGCCGGAGCGCCGCAGCATGACCTGGGGTGCCACCGCGCGGGTGGTCGGAGCGATCGTGGGGGCGATGGTCGGCGGGGTGCCGGTGGTCGTGCCGGTCGGGGTCGGGCCGAGGGTGCCGGGTGACTGGCTCGAGGGGCTGCCGCCCCGGTCGGTGCCGGTGCAGCCGGACAGGAGGGCCACCAGGAGCGCGATGGTAACGCCGGTTGTCGAGGCGGGTCTCATGTCCGTCGGACGCACGACACCGGACGTGGGTTCCCTCGTCACGGCACTCATCCGTTCGGCCAGTGTCGATGTCTGGGAGCGTTCCAAGCCTTCTCTTTTGCTCAACGCATAGTTATATCTACATGCGTGACTACCCCCGTCACACTCTTCTCCTTCCAGGAGGGCATGTGAAACGACCCATCGCCGCCGTCAGCGCAGCGCTGCTCACCAGCGGCCTGCTGACCTGTGTCGCCACCGCGGCGCACGCGGCTCCGCCCACCGCCCCCGCGCCGGCTCAGGCGGCAACCGTCCTACGGACGAACCCCGGTGCCGTCCAGGGTTCAAGCGCCGAGTCCTACCAGGTGCACAGCACCAAGGTGGACGTCACCGGCGCCGCCCACACCCGCTACACCCGGACCTACCAGGGGCTGCGGGTGTACGGCGGTGACTTCGTCATCCACACCGCGCCGAACGGCACGTACGCCGGCAGTTCGGTCGGCCTGGTCGCGCCGTTGACCCTCGCCACCACGGCCAAGGTCACCGCGGGCGCGGCGAAGAAGGCCGCCCGCGCCGGGTTCACCGGCAAGGTCGAGGCCGTGGGCGCCCCGGAACTGTTCGTCGACGCCAGCTCCGGCACGGGCCGACTGGCCTGGGAGACCGTGGTCAGCGGCTGGCAGCCCGACGGGCAGACCCCGTCCCGGCTGCACGTGATCACCGACGCCACCACCGGCGCGGCCGTCGGGTCGTACGACGAGATCGAGTCGGTGGTCGGCAGCGGCCAGGGCATCTACACCGGCACGGTCAGCATCGACACGACGCTCTCCGGCAGCACCTACCAAATGATCGACCCGTCGCACGGCAACGGCCGTACCTGCGACATGAACAACGGCACGTCCACCTGCACGACCTTTACCGACGCCGACAACGCGTGGGGCAACGGCGCCAACTCCAACCGGCAGTCCGCCGCCGTCGACGCCCACTTCGGCGCCGCGAAGACGTTCGACTACTACAAGAACGTGCACGGCCGCAACGGCATCTTCGGCAACGGCAATGGCGTGCCGAGCCGGGTGCACTACGGCAACAACTACGTCAACGCGTTCTGGGACGGGTCCCAGATGACCTACGGCGACGGCTCGGGCAACTCCCGCCCGCTCGTCTCGCTGGACGTGGCCGGGCACGAGATGAGCCATGGTGTCACCGAGGCGCTGTCCGGCCTGGTCTACTCCGGTGAGTCCGGCGGCCTCAACGAGGCCACCAGCGACATCTTCGGCAACATGGTGGAGTTCTACGCCGCCGCGCCGAGCGACCCGGGTGACTACCAGGTCGGCGAGAAGATCAACATCAACGGCAACGGCACGCCGCTGCGATACATGTACAACCCGTCGCTGGACGGGTCGTCCGACAGCTGCTGGTCCACCAGCACCAAGAACAAGGACGTGCACTACTCCTCCGGCGTCGGCAACCACTTCTACTTCAACCTCGCCGAGGGCACCGGCGCCACCGCGTACGGCACCTCACCGGTCTGCGGTTCCGCCCCCGCGGTGACCGGCATCGGCCGGGCCAAGGCCGAGAAGATCTGGTTCCGGGCGCTGGACGTCTACTTCACCTCCAACACGGCGTACGTCAACACCAGCAACCCGGCGAACACCGCGCGGGCCTACAGCCTGCGCGCGGCCACCGACCTGTACGGCAGCTGCTCCACCGAGTACAAGACCGTGCAGGCCGCCTGGACCGCGGTGAACGTGGCCGGCAACGACGCGCCCTGCTCGACCGGCAACGACTTCTCCGTGTCGCTGTCGCCGACCGCCGGCTCGGTGAACCCGGGCAGCTCGGCCTCCACCACCGTCTCGACCGCCACCACCAGCGGCTCGGCGCAGACGGTGACGTTCTCCGCGTCCGGACTGCCCAGCGGGGCGAGCGCCGCGTTCAGCCCCGCCTCGGTGACCTCGGGCGGCTCGTCCACCCTCACCATCAGCACGTCGGCGAGCACGCCTCCCGGCACCTACTCGGTGACCGTCAACGGCGCCGGCTCGGTCACCCGGACCGCGACCTACACGTTGACCGTGAACGGAACCGGGGGCGGCTGCACCGCGCCGGGGCAGAAGCTGGCCAACCCGGGCTTCGAGTCCGGCGCGACCGGTTGGACGGCCACCTCCGGAGTCATCACCAGCTCCAGCAGCCAGGCGGCCCGCACCGGGTCGTGGAAAGCGTGGCTGAACGGGTACGGGACCAGCCACACCGACACGCTCGCCCAGTCGGTGGCCCTGCCGGCGGGCTGTGCGTCCTACACGGTCAGCTTCTGGCTGCACATCGACTCGGCCGAGACCACCACCAGCGTCGCGTACGACACGCTGCGCGTTCAGGTGCTGAACCCGTCCGGGACGGTGCTGGCCACGCTGGCGACCTACTCGAACCTGAACAAGGCCACCGGCTACAGCCAGAAGTCCTTCTCCCTGGCCGCGTACGCCGGCCAGACCGTCAGCCTGAAGTTCACCGGCACCGAGGACGCCTCGCTGCAGACGTCCTTCGTGGTCGACGACACCGCCCTCACCGTCTCCTGACCTGACTGTCGCACCGGCCCGGCGGCCTCCCCTCGGAGGCCGCCGGGCTCGCGCCGGGCCACGCTGCGTCAGCAGCACGGCCGTGCCGGGTGTGACCTGACCGATCGCCGCCCGGCTCGCGCCGTTATGGTCGCGGCACCGGCGCACGACGCCGGGGGCCAGATCGGCGGCGTCGGACGTGCGGCGCGGGAAGGGGTGGACGTGTCGGACGCGACGTTGACCGTCGAGGTGGCCGGACCGGTCGCGACCGTGGTGATGCACAACCCGGCTCGTCGTAACGCGATGACCGCGGCCATGTGGCGGCAGCTTCCCGACCTGCTCGACCGGCTGGAACCCGACCCAGGCGTACGGGCGGTGGTGCTCACCGGAGCGGGCGACACCTTCTGCGCCGGTGCCGATCTCGGCGACCTGGCCGAGCTGCTGGACGCCGGCGACACCAGCATCGCGGTGGCCGCCGAGGAACGGCTCGCTCGCTTCGCCAAACCCACCGTGGCCGCCATCCGGGGCGCCTGTGTCGGAGGTGGCGCCCAACTCGCGGTCGCCTGCGACCTACGTATCGCCGCCGACGACGCCCGGTTCGGCGTACCCCCGGCCCGGCTCGGGCTGGTCTACCCGGCGCCGACCACCCGGCGGCTGTCCCGGCTGGTCGGCCCGTCCGCGGCGAAGCACCTGCTGTTCACCGCCGAGCTGATCGACGCCGAACGTGCCCTGCGGATCGGCCTGGTCGACGAGGTGCTGCCGGGCGACCGGCTCGCCGAGCGGCTGGACGACCTCACCGCCACGATCGCCCAGCGCTCGCCGCTGAGCATCGCCGCGGCCAAGGAGATCATCGACGACCGGGCCGGACCGGCGCGGATCGCCTGGTGGCACCGCAAGGTCGCGGACAGCGGTGAGGCCCGGGAGGGCGTGGCGGCCGTCGCCGAGCGCCGCGCACCCCGCTTCGCCTGGCAGGCGCCCACCGACGGCTGAACGCGCAGGCACCGCGGCCGGAGTTTCAGCCATTGCGAAACCTCGATCCCGGGTGGTGTCGGGCCGGGGTGGTACGGCAGGCTGTCGGTCGTGCAGCGTGATCGGTTGCTTGCGGGCCGCTACCGGCTCCTGGAGCGCCTCGGCAGCGGCGGCATGTCCGAGGTGCACCGGGCGTACGACGAGGTGCTCGAACGGGACGTGGCGGTGAAGGTGCTCGTCGCCTCGGACGTCGCCGCCCGACAGCGGATCCGGGCTGAGGCCAAGGCGGCCGGCCGGTTGTCGCATCCGCATGTCACCAGCGTCTACGACTTCGGGGAGTCGCTTTTCGACGGAGTGCAGGTTCCGTTCGTGGTGCTGGAGCTGCTCAGCGGCACCACCCTCGAACAACGGCTGGCCACCGGCCCACTGCCACCCCTCGCCGGGCTGCGGGTCTGCGCCGAGGTGGCGTCGGCGTTGGAGGCCGCGCATGCCCAGGGGCTGGTGCACCGCGACATCAAGCCGGGCAACGTGATGCTCACCCCCACCGGCGCCAAGGTGCTCGACTTCGGCATCGCGGCCGCCGTCGGCGAACCGGAGGTCGACTTCGAGGGGCGGCTGCTGGGTACGCCGGCCTACCTCGCGCCGGAGCGGCTGGCGGCCGGCGAGGTGTTGCCGGCCTGCGACGTGTACGCCCTCGGCCTGCTCCTGCACCGGACGCTCACCGGTCGGCTGCCCTCGGCCACCGAGGCGCAGGCCGGGATGCTGCCCGCCCACGTCCACGTCGAGCCGGCCCCGCTGCCCGAGATCGACGGCGTGCCGGCGGAGATCCACCGGCTCTACCGCTGGTGCCTGGCCGGCGACCCCGCCGACCGGCCACCGGCCGCCGAGGCGGCCCGCATCCTGGGCGTCGCCGCCAGCGGGCCGGCGGCGAGTGGACCAGTCGCCCCGGGCGGGGCGAGCGTGGTCGCGGCCCGGTCCACGGACAACGAAGGGCAGCCGGGGCGTACCTCCTCCTGGCGACGGCGGCGGGCCGTGCTGGCGGTCGCGGGGGCGGTGGTCGCGGCCCTGGCGGCAGCCGGATCGCTCGGTGACTCCCGTACGCATCGGCACGACGCGGGTACCCCCCGAACCGGCATCGGATCGGATGGCACCACCACCGTCGGGCTGCCACGGACCGTTGAGCAGCCCGACCAGGCCGACACCCGAGGACCCGCCAGTCCGTCGGCCGGGAACGCCCCGGTCGCCCCCCGGACCGGCCCCCCGCCCGGTTCGGTCGGCACGTCGACCCCGAGCCCGACCGTCAGCCCTCCGGGACCGACCCGACCCGAGGTCACGCCCACACCCACCGAGCCGGTGGGCGTGCCGGTGGACGCCCGCGGCGGGACGGTCACCGTCCGCTGCCAGGAGGGGTCGGCCGAGGTGCTCGCGGTGAGGTTGGCACCCGGCTACGAGGCCGAGGCGTACGACCCGGGCCCGGCGAAGCAGGTCCAGGTCCAGTTGACCTCCGCCGAGAACCGCAGCGAGATCCGGGTGCACTGCGCCAGCGGCAGCCCGAAGCCGAAGGTGAAGGAACGGTCCGCCTGACCGGGGGCCGGCGGGTGCCGCGCCGGGGCGTACCCCCGGACACGGCCCCCCGTTCCCGCCGGCCGGTCGGTCACCGCCCGGCCAGCGCAGCCCAGCCCGGGTTGACCGGCTCCCGGCGGAGCGGCATGCCCGCCTCGGCCGGCGTACGGTCGCCCTTGCGCTGGTTGCAGGCGTAGCAGGCGGCGGTGGTGTTCCGCCAGGTGTTCCGGCCGCCGCGTGAGCGAGGCAGGATGTGGTCGATGGTCGACGCCGGGCCGCCGCAGTACGCGCAGCACCGATCGTCGCGGCGCAGCACCCCGGCCCGGGACCAGGCGGGCCCGGCGCTGAACCGCCACCGGGTGACCACGTAGCGGACCAGCCGCACCACCCGGGGCATTGGGAAGACCCCGATCACCTGGTCCGGCTCCGCCTCGTGGATCTCCGCCACCCGGCGGCAGAGCATCCGGATGGCGTGCTGGACGGAGACCCGGTGCAGCGGGCCGAGGTCGGCGTTGATGACGAGAACGGCGTCCACCGGGACTCCTTTCGACAGATGGTGACGGACAGCGAAGAGCCGCCCGGTCCGGCTGACGGACGGGCGGCTCGGCGCGTACGGGTACGCGTCAGTCGGGCCGGCCCGCCCGAGGTCCTTCCGCCCGGCAACCATCGCCGGGCAGCGTCGACGGCACGTTGGTGACGTGCGACTTCGTCATGAGCTGCTCCCGCGGCGGGTGGTTGACCTTGCGTGATCACGGTAGGTCGGGGCGGGACAGGGGGGCAACGTATTTCGATCGGCTCCCCGGCTCCTCCGGGCGGCGCTGCCGCCGCGCGGTGACCCCCGCCGCGCGGCGGACGGTGGTCAGGGGCCGATCGAGCCGCAGGGCCATCCGTGCGGTGAGTTCGCTGTCCAGCAGCGGTCGGTTGACCTCTCCGGCGACCGCCAGCGCCGGGCCGGAGACGGATCGCCAGATGGCGGCGATCCCGGCGCCGAGGCCGAGCAGGGCCACGGTGGCCCGGGCGGTCGGTGAGCCGGCCGCGGCGGCGGCGCTCACCCCGACGACGGCGAAGAGCACCACCAGCAGAGGCACCAGCACCGGCCAGAAGATGCCCCGTGCCGCCTGCGCCACCAGCCGCCGGTCCCGGATGATCAGGTTCCGGGCGACCACCGCGTAATCCTCCTCGTCGAGCAGGTCGCGCGGATGCAGACCGCCGGTGAGCACGCCGCGCCACAGGTCACCCTGGTTGCGCAGTTCGCGGCTCAACTCGGCGGGCGAGGGCTCGGTCGGGTCGCCCCGGCCGGAGCGTTCCACCGCGACCGCCCAGGCGGCCAGCGAGCGGCGGACGACCGCCGCCGAGTACGGCGGCAGCACGGTGGCCAGCTCGTCCAGCCACCGGCTGATCTGGACCTGCCGGCCGTTGAAGCGCCGCAGCAGTTCGGTGGCGTCGCCGGGCCGGACCGTGTCGGCCAGGGACCGGCCGAGCCGGTAGGCCAGACCGACCCGCAGGTTGGTGGCCATCGTCCACCGCAGCACGTCCACGTTGAGGTCGTCGAGGGCGAGCAGCAGCGGTTCCGTGTCGGTGGTGCCGGACGTTCGCAGGTCGGGCAGCCGGTCCAGGTCGGGCAGCCGGTCCAGGTCGGGTAGCCGGTCCAGGTCGGGCAGCCGGGCGCGGGCGGCGGCCGTGTCGGGCAGGGGTCCGTTGTGCCGGGTGAGCGCGGCGATCTGGGCCAGCGCGACGTCGACCCCGTCGAGGTACATCCGCATCCGGCGGGGTGTGGACATCTCGGTCAGGTTGGAGAGTTTGGCCGGTGGGCGGGGCGGGGCGGTCGGGGCGGGCTGGGCGTTGCGCCCGTGGTGGTACGCGTCCGCCATCCACCAACCCAGGCGCAGGGCGGTGACGACGCAGGCGCGCTCGTCGCGGATGAGGGGGTACGCGTCGTCCCGGCCGGTCTCCTCGGCGGGCCCTCCGCTCTGGGCGCCGGCACGGTGCAGTGGTGACATCTCCGCTGCCCTCCCGCCCGACCGATCGACAGATGATCAATCGAGCGTACGGCAGCGTACCGTCGCTTATAGAGGCTTTTGTCGGTTTCGCTTGTCCCGCCCGGCCAGCAGTCCCCGCGGCCGGATCGAGCTCACCGGCTCGGCCGCGCCGCCCTCCGCGCGCAGGATGTGGTTCGCGGCGATGATGCCGGTCGCCGCGGACCGCTCCATCAACGCGCTCGGGAAGTCCGTGCCAATGCCGTCGCCGGCCAGGTAGAGGCCGGCGGCGTCGGTGCGTACCCCCGGTCGCCAGGCGTGGCTGCCCGGAGTGAAAGCCGGCGCCTGCGCCTGGACCCGGGCCCGTAGCTCGCGGACCCGCAGGTCGGCGACCTCCGGCCAGAGCGTGACCAGCTCGCGGCGCATCCGCTCGGCCAACTCCTCGGCCGGCACGTCGGGCTCGCAGGCGTACGCGTGCACCTCGAGGACCGACCCGCCGGTCTGCCGCGCCCAGCGCCGCGACTCGTTCTCCAGCCGGTGGTAGAGCGTCACCGAGTCCAGGGTGGGCTGCCGGGACACGCCGCTGAACACCGCGCGGCCGGCGGCGACGTCCCCGTCGCACCAGTACCGCGCGACCGCGTACGGCGGACCGGGCGTGCCGAACGCGGGCATCCGCGCCACCAGCTCCGGTGCCCGCGTGACCAGGTCGGGGGAGGCCGCGACCAGCGCGGCGAGCGCCGGCGGATCGACGGCCAGCACGACGTGGCCCGCCGGGTGGCTGCCGCCGTCGGTGGTCGTGACCCGCCAGCCGTCGGCGTAGCGGTGCACGCCGGTCGCGGCGGCGCTGGTGAGCACCCGGCCGCCGTGCTTCTCCACGTGTCGGGTCAGCGGCTCCCAGATCGCGGTCGCGTAGTCCTCATCGGGGCAGTCGAAGGCCAGCCCCTCCGGGTTGCCGAGCAGGTAGAAGTGGAACTGGGCGACCATCTCGGCGGCCGACATCTCCGCCTCGTGGTTGAAGAACGAGTGCGAGAAGACCTCGAACAGCATGGCCCGTGCCCGGTCCGGCAGTCGCAGCGACGCCAGCAGTTCGTCGGCGGTCGTGTCGTCCAGGTCGGCGTAGGTGCGCACCGGGTCGTAGGTGAGCAGCGGCAGCGCGGCGTCCCGATCCATCAGACGCAGGTCGGCGAGGCGCAGGCTGGGGCTGCGTAGCAGCAGCGCGAGCAGGTTCGCCGGCGGTGCCGGCGGCAGCTTGCCGAACTCCTCGGTCGGCCACTCCCCGCTCAGGATCGGATAGCCCGGGATGGGCTTGAGGAAGCCCAGGTCGGGGTCGATCCGGCGGAGGATCGACCGCCAGTTGTAGTACTGCCGGAAGAACGCGTGGAAGCCGTGCTCGTTCTGCTGACTGCCGTCGGCCAGGGCCTCCGGCCAGGCGCCCAGCCGGCCGCCGAGGGTGGGCGCGGCCTCCAGCACCGTCACCGCGACGCCCCGCTCGGCCAGCACCACCGCCGCCGACATGCCGGCGATGCCACCACCCACCACCACCGCCGAGACCGGTCGCGGCACGCGGTCGGCGCCACCGCCGCCCGGGTCCACCTGGTGCTGGCGTACGCCGATGAGTCGACCCACCATGTGCGACAGCGCCACGAGGACCTCCCTGTTCGGGTCAGTCTCCCCTACGGAAGGCAGCGGCGCGCGCGGTCGGAGGCAGGCCAGACGTACTCCAGATCCTCCGGGACGTCGTCGCCGAAGATCGGGCGGTAGTGCGCCGGGTCCTTGCGCACCAGCGACGAGCGGTGGCTCAGGTGCAGGTCGTCGCGGCCCAGCCAGGGCGGCAGCTCGCCGGCGCGGGCCAGTTCGTCCTGGGTACGCACCACGCCGGTCCCGCAGGCGGCGGCCAGGTCGACGGTCATCGTGGTGGCGCAGGTGTCGGCGCGTCCCGGTTCGGTCCAGACGGCGCACATGTCCAGCCCGTACCGGGTGAGCGCCTCCTCGTACCCGGCCCACATCTTCACCGCCGGGTGGTTGCGCCAGCCGTAGTCGGGGCGGGTGAGTCCGCGCAGCACCTGGATGGCCTCCACCCGCTGCTTGCCCAGCCGCCGCTGGTCCAGCGCGCGGGCGCTGGCCAGGAAGTCCGGGTACGGCAGGAAGGTCTGCATTGCGCTGCTCTACCCGCCGCCCGGGCCGACATGCCTGCTCGGGGATGATCCGGACAGGGTCGCCCACCATGGTCGCGCTGATTACGATCCGGGCATGGCGGAACCGTGGCGGGACCGGGCGCGACGGGCGGTCGAGTGGAACTGGCGGCTGCGGGCCGCGGGTGACCCGCGACCGCACTACGTGATCTGCGGACGGGACGCGCTCGCCTACTACGTGGCACGGGCGATGCTCGAATCCGAACTGCCCGCCGGCGGCGCCCGGGTGACCGTGGTGGTGCCGGAGCGCTACCGCAGCAACGGGCCGGACGTGGCGGGGCTGCGGGGGGTGCGGGTGGTCCGCTCGGAACGGCTGGACGTGGCCACCTTCGAGGCCGCCGGGCTGGCCGGGGCGACCGGGCTGGCCCTGCTGCACCAGGACGACGTCGGCAACCTGCACGCCGCGCTCTGCGCCCAGGCCGTCGACCAGCGGGTCCGGCAGGTGCTGCGGATGTTCAACGGCACCCTCGCCGAGGGCGTACGGAAGTTGCTCAAGGCGCCGGTCGAGGTGCTCTCCGACGCCGAGATGGCGGCGCCGGCGTTCGTGGCCGCCGCGCTCGGAGAGGTCGACCCGAGTTCCTTCCAGCATCGGGACAAGACGTTCCGGGTGGCCCGGCGGGCCGATGTGCGTCCGCAGGATGTGGTCTGCGCGTTGGCGCACGGCGGTGACGAGCAGGGGGTGGAGCTGCTGCCGGCCGAGCAGGCCGGCGCCGATCTGGTGCTGGCCGAGGCGACCGGCCAGCCGCCGGGGACCGAGGTGGCGGCCCGCCGGCTGGTCCGGGCGCGGCGGCGGCGCCGTCCGGTCACGATGCTGCTGGGGGCGGTACGCGGCTTCGCCACCCGCAAGATCGGCATCGCGGTGATGCTGGTGCTCGCGGTGATCGCGGTGCTCGGCGCGCTGATCTCCCGAGCCGAGGGTGTCTCCCCGGCCGAGGCCCTCTACCTGACGCTGGTCACGACCCTCAGCGGCGCCGACCCGGACACCGAGAAGACCGCCAGCGCGCAGGTCATGCAGGTGGTGCTCAACCTGGCCGGCCTGGCGCTGATCCCGCTGATCACCGCCGTGGTGGTGGACGGCATCGTCAACGCGCGGCTGGCCCTGCACACCGGCCGGCTGCAACCCGCGCGGATCGGGCACGTCGTGGTGATCGGCCTGGGCAACGTCGGCACCCGGGTGATGGCGCAACTGCGCGAGTACGACGTCGAGGTCGTGGCGATCGACAAGGATCCGGAGCCGCGTGGCGCGGCGCTGGCCCGGCAGTTGGAGGTGCCGCTCATCGTCGGGGACGCGGCCCTGCCGGAGACCCTGGCGGCGGCATCGGTGGCTGACTGCCAGGCGCTGGTGGTGGCGTCCACCGACGACGTGGCGAACCTGGAGGCGGCGCTGGCCGCCCGGGATCTCCGCGACGACCTGCGGGTGGTGCTGCGGCTCTTCGACGGTGACTTCGCCGAGCGGGTCGATGAGACCTTCGCCCTGGGCGTGTCCCGATCGGTCTCCTATCTGGCCGCCCCGGCCTTCATCGGCGCCCTCACCGAACGCGCGGTGATCACCACGATCCCGGTCGACCGGCATGCCCTGCCGGTCGCCGAGGTGCCGGTAGCCGCGGGCTCCGATCTCGACGGCCGGCCCCTGGACCTGGTCAACCGGGACGGGCAGGTCCGGTTGATCGCCCGAACTCCGGCCGGCGGGACGAAGACGATCTGGTGGAAGGACCTCGACCCGCGTCAGGTGATCTTCGCGGGGGACCGGCTCACCGTGGTCGCCCGCCGCCGTGGCCTGGACTGGCTGACCAGGCACTGCGCCCCGCCCGCCCGGTCCGGCCCGGTCCCCAGGCCCGCCGGGCCCGCCGGTGCGGTGCCACACCCGACGCCCACGTCGCTGCCGGAAGCGGCGGAGTGGCGCGTCGCCGCCGCGCCGGACGCGGCTCATCCCGTGCCGGCACCACCCGGGACCGGCGGGGCGGCGACGAACGGCGGGTCGGCCGGCGACGTCGAGGTGACCCACCAGCCCGACGGGCCCGGCGCCGCGGGCTGACCGGACCGCGCGGCGGGCCTGCCGGTGGGGCTCCCGTCGGCGACGACGGCCGAGTAGGGTGCGCCCGTGCTTGGTGGTGGGGTGGGTCGACGAGCCCGGGACGTGCAACGACGGCAGCGGGGTGCGGCGGTCGTCCGGTGGTTGCGGACCCGGCCGCTGTGGTGGCCCGTGGCGGCGCTCGGCCTGGTCGTGGCGGTGGTCGTGGGCTGGGTGCTGTGGCCCGAGGACGAGCCAGAGCCGCGCCAGCGGGAGTACCGGGCGGAGACCGCGTGCCTGCTGACCGGCGCGGAGGGAGTCGCCGGCCCCGAGGCCCGTCCGGTGTGGACCGGCATGCAGGAGGCGTCCCTCGCGACCCACGTCAAGGTGCAGTTCCTTGAAGTGGACGGTCCGCAGACGGGCGCGAACGCCGAGACGTTCCTCGCCAGCCTGGTGCAGAGCCGCTGCGGCGTGATCCTGGCCGTCGGCGAGGCACCCGTACAGGCGGTACGGCCGACCGCCGCGCGGTTCCCCGCGGCGAGATTCGTCGCCTTCGGCGCCGCGACCCCAGGCCCCAACGTGGTCGTCGAGGAGGCCACCAACCCGGAATCCGTGCAGCGTAAGGCCGTTGAGGTGGTCTCGGCGCTGGCGTCTGGTCAGGACTGACGCCCCAAGGTTTCTCTCAGGATTAACCGTTCGGACATCTTGTGCCGAAGATCGTCGAGACCTCACACTCCGCGTTGGTAATTTCACTTCACGGGGGAGGGGACCGGCCATGCGCCGATCCGTTACCAGTGGCACACGCCGTGCCACATTCATGGTGGCCGTTGTCTTCGGTCTGACCGTCGCCGTACCGGCCGACGTGGTCCGGCCGGGTGGAGAGTTCCCGCTGACCTGGCTCAGCTGGTTCGCGCAGCGTCCCGCCTGGTCGGCGACCGCGGCGTTCGTGGGGCTCCCCGTGCAGCAGAAGGGGAAGCCGGTCACCGTCGACCCGCACGTGCCGGCGTCCGCGACCGACGCCGGCCGGGGTGCCGGGCGGGCACCGGAACCCGCGCCGGGCACCCTGGAGGCGTACCAGCCGCACCGGATCGCCACCACGCCCGAGGTGACGGACGTGGCCGAGCCGGGCTTCGACGCCCGGACCAGCACGCGGGACGCCCGCAAGTCGAGCGCGCGATCGGACGTCTTCGCGAACGCCGACGGATCCTACACCAAGCGCACCTACAACCGGCCGGTCAACTACCGGGCGGCGGACGGCAGTTGGCAGAAGATCGATTCGAACCTCGCCCGCCGCGCCGACGGCCGGCTGCACGTCACGGCGAACCGGCTCGGCGTGTCGGTCGCCGGCGGCGCGTCGACCGCGCGCGCCGCGACCCCGGCCGCGACCACGTCCGCCGTGGACGCCGACCTCGCCCAGCTCACCCTGCCCGGCGGTGAGAGCGTCGGCTACCGGCTCCAGGGCGGCACCGTCGGCGCCCCCGAGGTGGACGGGCCGACCGCCCGATACTCCGACGTCCTGCCGCACACCGACCTGGAGCTGACCACCTTCGACGCCGGGGTCAAGGAAACCCTGGTGCTGCGCTCACCGGAGGCGGCGTCGACCTGGGTGTTCCCGCTGCGCCTCACCGGCCTGACCCCCCGACTCACCGCCACGGGCTCGGTGGAACTGCTCAACGCGGACGGCAAGGCGGTGGCCTGGTTCCCGCACGGCTCGATGCAGGACTCGAAGGTCGACCCCCGCTCCGGCGCCCCGGCCGAGTCCGACGCCGTCACGTTCGAGATCGTCACCGTCGACGGCGCTCCCGCGCTGCGGGTCGTGGCCGACCAGGCCTGGCTGCGCGACCCGGCCCGCCAGTACCCGGTGCGCGTCGACCCGACCGCCACCACCGGCACCACCGGCGACGTCTACGTCGACAGCGACACCGAGACCACCAACCACAACGGCGACAACCTGCCGGTCGGCACGTACGACGGCGGTGGCGTCAAGGCCCGCTCGTTCATCCACTTCGACGAGTTCGCCAGCGACGGCCTCGCCGGCAAGCGGTTCAGTGCGGCCAAGCTGCACCTCTTCCACACCTGGTCGTACGACTGCGCCTCGCACAAGCCGTTCAACGTGCACCGGGTGACGCAGGCGTGGACGGTCGACAACCTGACCACCGCCAGCCACCCCGGCCCGACCATCTCCTCGTCGATCGGCTCGCTCACCATCCCCGACAACACGCCGGCCTGCACCAACACCTCCGCGAACCGGAGCACCGGCCGCTGGGTGAGCGTGCCGCTCGCCGTCGACACGTTCAACGACTGGTCGACCGGTGGCGTGAACGAGGGTCTGGCGCTGACCGCGTCGGAGAGCGACTCGACGGCGTGGAAGCGGTTCACCGCCGCCAACTACTCGGCCGGCAGCTACAAGCCGTACCTGGAGCTGACGTACACCAACAACGTCGCGCCGCAGGTCAACGTCCGCTACCCGACGAACAACGCGGTGGTGCAGACCCTTACTCCGGAGCTGCACTCGCGGGCCGTCGACCCGGACAACTGGCCGAACAAGGGCTTCACCTACAACTACGTGGTCGCCGACTCCGGGACCGGCGCGGTGGTGGCGAACTCGGGTTGGGTCGCCACGGCGAGCTGGACCGTCCCGGCCGGCAAGCTGACCTGGAACAAGAGTTACCTCTACACCGTCCAGGTCAACGACAAGGCCGGCTCCAGCGCGGTCTACCCGGCGTACGCGTTCACCACCTCGGTGCCGCAGCCGCTGCTGACCGGCAGCCTGACGCAGAACTCCGGCAAGGGCTACGACCCGGGCATCGGCAACTACACCACCTCGGCCACCGACGCCAGTGTCGCCACGGTCGGCCCGTCGCTGTCGATCACCCGCAGCTACAACAGCCTGGACACCCGACGCGGCAACGCCTTCGGGGCCGGCTGGTCGAGCATGCTCGACACCCGGGCCACCCAGGTCCGTGACATCGCGGGTCAGGTGCAGTCGGTCCTCATCACCTATCCGACCGGCCAGGACGTGGCGCTCGGACGCAACGCCGACGGCTCGTTCACCCCGGCGTCCGGCCGGTTCTCCATCCTGAAGGAGAACAAGGACGTCAGCGGCGCGGTCACCGGCTACACGCTCACCGACAAGGACGCCTCCCTCTACGTCTTCGCGCAGCCGGCCGGCAGTGGCGTCTTCAAGGTCACCAGCATCACCGACGCCAACGGCCGGGCCATGACGTTCACGTACGACGCCAGCTCGAACGCCACGAAGGTCACCTCCGCCTCCGGCCGGTCCCTGTACGTCACCTGGTCCACCCCGGCCGGCTCGGCGTACGCCCACCCGGCGACGGTGTACACCGACCCGGCGGTCCCCGGTGACTGGAACACGTCGACGACCTGGCAGTACAGCTACGGCACGAGCGACCAGCTGTCGAAGGTCTGCCCGCCGACGAACTTCGCGGCGTGCACCACGTACCAGCACGACAGCACCTCGCAGTACGCCAACGCGACCCTGAACGCCGGGCCGTACTCGTACTGGCGGTTGACCGAGGCGGCCGGGGCCACCACGGCGGCGAGTTCGGTGCTCGGCAACGCGGGCGTGGACAACGCGCGCTACAACAACGTCGCGCTGGGTCAGCCGGCGGCGTTGCCCGGCTCCACGGCGACGACCGCGGGCTTCAACGGCACCAGCTCGTTCGTGCAGCTACCGGGCAACCTGGTCAGCGACGGCCAGTACCAGTCGGTCAGCATGTGGTTCAAGACGACCACCCCGAACGGTGTGCTGTTCAGCTACCAGGCCGACCCGATCACGAATGGCACCACGGCCGGCAACTACACCCCGTCGATCTACATCGGCACCGACGGCAAGCT
Organism: Micromonospora sp. WMMD710; assembly: GCF_029626045.1. NCBI lineage: Bacteria > Bacillati > Actinomycetota > Actinomycetes > Micromonosporales > Micromonosporaceae > Micromonospora > Micromonospora sp. WMMD710. Next base: position 5,982,726 of record NZ_JARUBD010000001.1, read on the forward strand.
GCGGGGCTCGTTCTGGAACGGCGCCCCGTCCCCGATCAACACGAACGTGACGGTCACCGACGGCGCCTGGCACCACGTGGTGCTGGCCGGTGCCGGGGACACCCAGAAGCTCTACCTGGACGGGGTCGACCGGGGGACCCTCAACGGCACCGTCGCCCAGATCCCCGGCGGGTCGTCGAACGTGCTGATCGGCGCCGGTTACGTCGGCGGCGGCTGGCCCAACCACGTCAACAGCGGTGTCACGCCCGCCCGGGCCACCTACTTCACCGGCTCCATCGCCGAGGTGTCGTTCTTCAACCAGGCGCTCACCGACACCACGGTGTCCGCGCTGAACGGTGCCGGTCGCACGGCCCACCCGGTGCTCAGCACGGTCGTCCGCCCCTCCGGTGGGATCACCGCGCAGGTCGGCTACGACAAGACCACCGGTCGCGTGTCCACGGTCACCGACGAGAACGGCGGTGTCTGGACGATGGGTACGCCCACCGTCTCGGGCAGCAGCGACGTGTACGCCGCCTCGGTGCTCGGCGGCAAGCCGGCCGACTACTGGCGGCTCGGGGACGTCGAGGCGACGGACGCCGCCAACGAGGTGCAGGGCGGTGTCGCCACCTACAGCTCCGCCACCCTGGGCGTCGCCGGCCCGTTCAGCGACAGCCAGGCCGCGTCGTTCAACGGAACGACCTCGTACCTGCAACTCCCGCCCGAGGACGCCCCGGCCACCGGACCCAACTCGGTCGAGATGTGGTTCAAGATGCCGGCCGGCAACACCGCCGGCGGTGTCCTCTACGGGTACCAGGCCAGCCCGGTGTCGAATCCGACCGTCGCCGGTATGTGGACTCCGGCGCTCTACGTCGGAACGGACGGCAAGCTGCGGGGCGGGTTCTGGACCGCCGACGCCACCCGGGTGATCACCAGCACGGCTCTGGTCAACGACAACAAGTGGCACCACGTCGTGCTCTCCGCCGCCAGCAACACGCAGTCGCTCTATCTGGACGGCGCCGCGGTCGGCAAGCTCGACAACGCGCTGGTCGTCGCCGACAAGCAGAACGTCTACGTCGGCGCGGGCAAGTGGGCCGGCGCCTGGCCGATGCACGGCACCCGCGACGTCGGCTACTTCAACGGGTCGATCGCCGAGGTCGCCTTCTACCGTTCGCAGCTCTCCGCCGACCAGGTCACCGCGCACTACCAGGCGTCGAAGCAGACCGCGCCGGTCGCGGTGACGATGGTCAACGGTGTCGCCAGCGCGATCCCGATGCCGGTCTCCACGGTCACGGTGACCGGGCCGACGGGCGAGAAGATCAGCTACAGCTACGACCTGGTCAACGGCAGCCGGATGGTCGCGCAGACCGACGGGTTGGGCAACACCACCAAGTTCGGGTACGACGTGGGTGGCTACGGCAACCTGACGTACGACCCGCGCGGTGTGTGGAGCCAGGAACTCCAGGACGCGCGCGGTAACACGAAGCAGGTCATCACCTGTCAGGACCAGTCGGCCAACAAGTGCTCGTCGGTCTACTACACCTACTACGCGAACTCGGCCGAGCCGCTGAACTGGGCGAGCGCGGCGCTGCCGATGATGTTCGAGGACTTCAGCGGCGACGGTGCTCCGGACGTGGTCTACCGGGCTGCCGACAACACCATCCAGATGGTGCAGGGCAACGGGGCCGGTGGCTGGCTGACCAGCCTGCCGACGCAGATCGGCACCAGCCTGGCGTCGGCGAACATGGCGGTGGCGGCGAAGGACTTCTCCGGCGACGGCAAACCCGACCTGCTCTGGCGCAACGCCTCCGACGGCAACCTCTACCTGCTGACCGGCAACGGCGCGGGTGGCTGGCTGACGGGCACCTCGACCAAGATCGGCCCGAACGTCAGCGCCGCCGACCTGATGGTCTACTCGAAGGACTTCAGCGGTGACGGCAAGCCCGACGTCATCTTCCGCAGTTCCGTCGACAAGAACCTGTACCTGCTCAAGGGCAACGGGTCGGGCGGCTGGCTGAGCGCCACCGCGACCCTCATCGGCCCGAACGTCAGCGCGGCGAACCTGCTCGCCGCACCGGGTGACTTCGACGGCGACGGCAAGCCCGACGTGATCTACCGCAGCAGCGCGGACAACAACCTCTACATGCTGCGGGGCAACGGGTCCGGCGGCTGGTTGAGCACCACCGCCACCCGGGTCGGCACCGGCTGGGGCAGCGCCAAGGCACTGCTCTCCGCCGGGGACTTCGACGGCGACAAGAAGGCCGACCTCGTCTACCACAAGACCACCGACAACGACATGTACCTGGTGTCGGGCAACGGCGCCGGTGGGTGGGCGACCGGCAGCTCCATCAAGATCGGTGGCACGCCCGACCCGCGTAACGACGTCATCCTGACCATGCGTGACGGCCGGTCGTCGTCGGCCACCGACAACCGGTACCTGACCAGCTACGCCTACGACGGCAAGGGCAACCAGACCGGCATCACCGACCCGCTGGGTCGGGTCACCCGCACCACCTTCACCGACGGCACCACCGTCGCGGCGAAGGACGGCGGTTTCGCCCCGGCCGGGCTGCCGGCGACGGTCACCACCGCCGGCGGACAGACCCAGACCATCACCTACTACGCCAGCGGCGACGTCGCCGAGATGATCGAGCCGGGCGGCAAGGTCACTCGCTACACGTACGACGGGCTGGGCCGGCTGCTCACCGAGACCGAGGTGACCGACAGCCACCCCGAGGGGCTGACCACCAGCCACGAGTACGACCGGCTGGGCCGTGAGATCGCCGAAACCGAGCCGGGAGTCACCAACCGGGTCACCGGTGCGATCCACACCGCCCGCACCACCACCGTCTACGACGACGACGGCAACGTCACCCTCGTCACGGTCAGCGACCTGACCGGCGGCGACGCGTCGCGCACCGAGCGGCACGCCTACAACGCCTACGGCCAGGAGTCGTCCACCACCAACGGCGTCGACCAGACCACCAGCTTCGAGTACGACCGCTACGGCCGGGTCGTCAAGGAGACCGAGGCCGACGGCGGGGTGACCACCAGCACCTACGACGTGGAGGGCAACCTGCTCACCACGACGGTGAAGAACTTCACCGGCGACCCGAACAACCCGTCGGCCGCCCGCGACCTGGTGACGACCAGCCGGGCGTACGACCCGGCGGGCCGGATCGCCAGCGAGACCGACGCGATGGGCTGGACCACCAGCTGGACGTACACCGACAACGGTCTGGAGGCGAAGGTCAGCCGGACCGACGGCACCAAGACCTTCGTCGTGGAGGAGAACGTCTACGACGCGGCCGGCAACGTGGTCAGCGAGATCACCAACAACGGTCACACCGTCACCGCCACCGAGTACGACGCGGCGGGTCGGACGACGGCCTCGGTCGTCGACCCGAACGGGCTGAAGCGTCGGACCGCGCTGACCTACGACGCCGACGACAATGTCATCTCCACCGTGTCCTCCGGGGCTGACGGCACCGTCACCAGCATCTCCGACGCGCTCTACGACAGTGCCGGCCGCGCCATCGCCGAGACCGAGTACCCGTCGGCGGCACCGACCCCGGTGGGGCGTTGGAAGCTCGACGAGACCAGCGGCACGACGGCCGCCGACTCCACCGGCAACAGCCCGGCCACCGCCACCGGCAACGTCACCTGGTCCACCGACCGCGGCGGCTCGGCGACCTTCGACGACGCGGACGCCACCCGGATCGGCACCGGCGGCCCGGTGCTGGACACCACCCGCTCGTACTCGGTGTCCGCCTGGGTCAACCTGAGCAACGGAAACTGGCACCAGGCGGCCGTGTCGCAGGACGGGGATGCGCGCAGCGCCTTCCTGCTCGGCTACGAGGCGGGGACGAACAAGTGGCGGATGCTCGTCTCGAAGTCCTCGACGACCTCGGTCACCGCGCTGTCAACGGCCACCGCCTCGCTGAACACCTGGACGCACCTCACCGGCGTCTACGACGCCACGGCCAAGTCGGTGCGGCTGTACGTCAACGGCGCACTGCAGGGCTCGACCGCTGTCGACCAGTCGATCCGCGCGGACGGTGAGCTGGTCATCGGCGGCGGCCGCTGGGACGGTCACGCCACCGACGCATGGCCGGGCGGCATCGACGACGTGCAGGTGTACCAGAAGGCGCTCAGTGACGCGGAGGTGTCGCAGGTCAGGGCGGGGACCGTCCCGGCGGCGGACGCCTCGGTCATCCGTACCTCGCAGGTGCTGGACTCCGACGACCTGCCCACCTCGGTCACCGACCCGAACGGCAACACCACCTACTACGGGTACGACGAGGAGGGTCGGGCGGTGAAGACCACCGCCCCGGCGGCGACGGTCGAGCAGCCCGGTCAGATCCCCGCCCTCGCCAACGCGGTGAGCTGGGTCGGGTTCAACACGTTCGACGAGCCCACCGACACCCGGGACGCGAACGGCAACTGGGCGGTGGTGGAGTACGACGCGGTCGGCCGCGTCGTGTCGGAGAAGGCGCCCGCGTACACCCCACCGGGGGCGGCGACGCCGATCGTGCCGGAGACGCGCTACAGCTTCGACACGGCCGGTCAGCTGGCGACGGTCACCGACCCGCTCGGCAAGATCACCCGTTACGAGTACGACCAGCTGGGCCGGACGTCGAAGGAGATCGCGCCGAACGACGGCGCCACCACCTACACCTACGACGACGCGGGCAACGTGTTGTCGACGACCGACCCGACCGGCGCGGTGAGCACCGCGACCTACGACTACCTGGGCCGGACGCTCACCTCGACCGAGGTGGTGCGGCAGGAGGGCAAGAACCACACCACCAACTACACGTACAACGCGCAGGGTTGGCCGTCGCAGGTCACCACGGCCGCCGGCGTGAACAGCTCGACGACGTACAACGTGGTCGGCGACCCGCTGACGTCCACCGACGGCGCCAACAACGTGAGCCGCTACGAGTACGACGCCGAGGGCCGGACCACGAAGACGATCCGCCCGGACGGCTCGTACGCCTCGGTCACCTACGACATGGCGGACCGGCCCACCCGCACCGCCGAGTACAGCCCGACCGGGACGCTGCTGTCGGAACAGTCGGCCCGTTACGACCGGGCGGGCAACATGGTGGCCAGCACCGACGCACGCGGCACGACGGTGACCTACGAGTACGACGCGACCGGTGTGGTCACCAAGGAGACGCAGCCGATCTCGGCGTCGGACTCCATCGTCACCACGTTCGGCTACGACCTGGAGGGCAACCGCACCCGGTTCACCGACGGCCGGGGCAACGCCTTCCTCACCAGGTACAACTCGTGGGGTCTGCCGGAGGCGATGATCGAACCGGCTACCGCCGCACACCCCGACCCCGCCGACCGGACCTTCACGTTGGAGTACGACCGGTCCGGTAGGCCGGTGAAGCAGTCCATGCCGGGCGGGGTGACGGTCACCAACGCGTACGACGATCTGGGGCAACTGATCCGGCAGTCGGGCGCGGGCGCCGAGGTCGCGACCGAGGACCGGACCTTCGGCTACGACGTGGCCGGCCGGATGACGTCGCTGTCCGGCTCGGGCGGCACGAACACCATCGCGTACGACGACCGGGGCCTGCCCCGCACGGTGACCGGCCCGTCGGGGAACTCGACGTTCGGCTACGACCCCGACGGCCGCCTCGCGTCCCGCCAGGACGCGGCCGGCACGACCTCCTACGGGTACGACGGCGCGGGTCGCCTGTCGTCGCTGGCCAACCCGTCGGCCGGCGTGCAGATGGCCTACACCTACAACACGCTCTCCCAGGTCTCGAAGATCACCTACGGGTCGAACGGCAACACCCGCAACTTCACCTTCGACCCGCTGCGGCGGCTCACCGGCGACGAGTTGAAGTCGTCCGCCGGCGCGTCGCTCGCGAAGATCACGTACGGCTGGGACGCGAACAGCAACATCACCTCGAAGTCGACGACCGGGTTCGCCGGCTCGGCGGCGAACACCTACACCTACGACCTGGCCGACCGGCTGACGTCGTGGAACAACGGCGCCGCCACCACGGTGTACGCCTACGACAAGGCCGGCAACCGGGTGCAGAACGGCTCCAAGCTGTTCACCTACGACCAGCGGAACCGCCTGCTCACCGCCGACGGCGCCAGCTACACGTACACGGCCCGGGGCACCCTGGCCGACGCCGGCGGCAACATCACCCGCACCGACGCCTTCGGGCAGGTGGTGTCGCAGCAGTCGGCGGGCGGCACGCAGACCTACACGTACGACGGGTTGGGTCGCGCGATCCGGCCCGGCCACTCGTACACCGGTCTGGGTAACGACCTGGCGGCCGACTCCAGCGCGACCTACGTGCGGGGGCCGTCCGGCGAGGTCGTCGGCGCCACCGGCGGCGGCAACCAGCGGATGGTCTGGACGGACCTGCACACCGACGTGGTCGGGCAGTTCACCCCGACCGGGACGGCGCTGACCGGCTCGGTGACCTACGACCCGCTGGGCAAGGCGCTCACCACCAGCGGCCTGCTCGGCCAGCTCGGCTACCAGTCGGAGTGGACGGACGCGTTGACCAGCCGGGTCAACATGCACGCCCGCTGGTACAACACGGACACCGGGCAGTTCGACACGCGGGACACGGCGAGCAACAGCCCGCTGCCCGACTCGATCAACGCCAACCGGTACCAGTACGGCGACGCGAACCCGCTGACCGTGACCGACCCGACCGGGCACTGGGGTCTGGGCAGCCTGAAGAAGTCGTTCTCCCGAGCGGTCAGCTCGGTCAGCTCGAGCTTCCGCTCGTACGCGTCGTCCGCCTACTCGTACGCCTCGTCGTACGCGTCGTCGGCCTACTCGTACGCCTCGTCGACCTACAGTGCCGCGAAGGCCACGGTCAAGAAGACCGCTTCGCGGGCCAAGGCCGCGGTGAAGAAGAAGTACCACCAGGCCAAGAGGAAGTACAACCAGGTCAAGAAGCAGATCAAGAAGAAGTACAACCAGGCGAAACGAGCGGTCAAGAAGAAGTACAACCAGGCCAAGAAGTACGTCGCGAAGAAGGCGGCGGCGGTCAAGAAACGCGCCAAGCAGGCGGCGGCGAAACTCAAGCAGGCCGGTAAGAAGGTCGCCGCCAAGGCGCAGCGGGTGGTCAAGAAGGCCACCACCGCCGTACGCGACGCCGCGAGCGCCACGACCAAGTGGGTCAAGGAACACAAGGACGTCCTGCTGGAGGTCGCCGCGATCGGCGGCGCGATCCTCGCCGGCATCGCCTGCACGGCGGTGACCGCCGGCGCCGGCGCGATCGCCTGCATGGCCGGTGCCGGAGCACTGATCAACCTGGCCAAGGACGCCGCGCAGGGTGACATCCACAGCATCGGTGACGCGTTGGGCTCGCTGGGCACGGGTGCGGTCACCGGGCTGATCGGCGGTGCGGGCGGTGCCATCGCCGCGCGGGTCGGCGCGGCGGTGGCCAAGAAGGTCGGCACCGGCCTGGTGGGCCGCCTGGCCACCGAGGCCGCCGAGAACGGCGTCGAGGACGCGGTCACCCAGCTGGCCACGTCCGGCACCTACAACCCGCGGGCAGCCGCGGAGAACATGGTGCCGGGGCTCGGGGCACTGAGCCGCAAGGGCGGCGGAGGCGCGCGTTCCGGCGGTGGGGGTGGGTTCAACCCGCTCAGCCTCGCAGTCGGCGGGGGCGGTGGCGGTTGCAAGACCGGTCGTCGGCACAGCTTCGACCCGAAGACCAGGGTCCTGATGGCGGACGGCACGAGCCGGCCGATCGAGGACGTCAACGTCGGCGACAAGGTCATGGCGACCGATCCGGTGGCCGGTAAGTCGGAGCCGAAGCAGGTCACCCAGCTGCACCGCAACACCGACAAGGACCTGACCGACCTGACCGTCCGCGACCAGGACGGCAAGGTGACGAAGGTCGAGACGACCTGGCACCACCCGTTCTGGAACGCCTCAAAGCGCAAGTGGGACGACGCCAAGGACCTGAAGCCGGGCACCAAGCTGCTGGTCAAGGGCAAGGGCGCGGTCACCGTCGTCGCAGTGCGAAACAAGTGGGGTTCTGAGGAGATGCGCGACCTCACGGTCCAGGGCTTCCATACCTACTACGTCATTCCGGACGACGAGCCGCTACTCGTGCACAACTGCGGTGGCGGTCTGGACGCCAACGGCAACTCCTGTTCCTGCTCCAGCCCTCGCCCAATCGCGGCTGAGGTCGATGCGGTCGAGCATCCGGACTTTGCGATCCATGCCCATGAGCAGGGATTGGATGGCGCGAAGTTGACGGTCGACCGTGCTGGCGCGGACAGCCGTAGAAGAGATTCGCTGCGAGGCATTCCCACGCAGACTGGGTTCGACCGGGATGAGTTGCCGCCAGCAATGACGGTGGAAGGTGGAACAGGAGCCCACGTCAAGTACATCAACCCACGAGATAACCGGGGTGCAGGTTCGGTAATCAAGGCGCAGGTCAAGGATGTTCCTGACGGTGGTACCTTCATCCTTCGTATCGAGAACCTGGATCTGATAGGGGTGACACCGCGTGGAAGGCGCTCTCGCTAAGCTGCTCGCGGCGGGTTCGGCGGCATTGTCGTCCGCGGTGCCGCGCCGTGAGGAGCTTCCTCTCGGTGCAATCTGGGATGAGTTGTACGCCGTGCTTGCCGAGAGGAATGGCTTCTTCGCCTTTGAGGCGGCATTGTTGTTCCGTCCGCTCGGTCGGTCCGGCTCGGATGTTCTCGACATCGAAGAATGGAATGATCCAGGGCTGTGGAAGTCATCGTTCGCTGGCGTCGCAGATGATGTCACGTTTTTTGCCGACGACATTTTCGGTGGCCAGTTCGGAATACGCGGATCGTCGATCGTGCAATTCAATCCGGAGACCGGAGAGTTCCAGGACTTCGCTCAAGGGTTTGATGAGTGGTCCGCCACGCTGATTGCTGATTACAACGTGTTGACCGGCTATCCCATAGCGCACAACTGGCAGCGCATTTTCGGCCCCTTGAAGCCGGGAACGCGGCTCGTTCCGCTTATTCCTTTCGTGGTGGGCGGCGATTTCGTGATTGAGAATTTGCGGGTAGCGCCGGAGGTGCGCGCAATGCGCTTCTACGGCGGCCTGGCAAGCGCTGTTGCTCAGGTGCCCGACGGAGGCGAACTGCAGATTGACATCAAGAATCTTGGTCAGGTGCTTGATCGGGAGGAGCCTTCTGGTTCGGCGAACGGATACAGTACCGGCGACTGAGTCGCTGAACCCCCACGCGCCGGTGGCCACGCCGGGTCACCGGCGCGCGAGGCGGAGCGCGTACCAGGCGGCACCGGCCGCAAGCACACCGAACCCTGCGAGCACGCTGGTCACGGGCAGGTTGACCGCGAGCAGCAGACACCCGGCCAGCCCCAGGCCGGCGAGCACCTGCACCGGCAGTCGACGACCAGAGTCCCGTCCCAGGGTCAGCGCCGCCGCGTTGGTGATCGCGTAGTAGACGAGCACCGTGCAGCTGGAGAAGCCGATCGCGTCGCGGACGTCACCGAGCAGCACCACCACGATCACCACGGCGGCCACGGCCAGTTCGGCGCGGTGCGGCACCTGGCGTACGGGATGCACGGCGGCCAGCGCTCCGGGCAGGTCGCGGCGGCGGGCCATCGCGAGGGTGGTCCGGCCGACCCCGGCGACGAGGGAGAGCAGCACCCCGACGACGGCGATGGTGGCACCGGCGCGGACCACCCAGGCCAGGCTGGGCAACCCGGCGGTGGTCACCACGTCGACCAGGGGCGCGGCGGACTCTGCCAGCCGGTCGGCGCCGAGCACGCCGAGCGTGACCACGGCCAGCACCAGGTAGATCGCGAGCACCGCCCCGAGCGCCAGCGGCACCGCGCGGGGGATGGTCCGTTGCGGGTCGCGGACCTCCTCGCCGAGCGTGGCGATCCGCGCGTACCCGGCGAACGCGAAGAACAGCAGCCCGGCGGCGGTGAGCACACCCCGGGCCGAGCCGCCGGGGTCGGTCAGCCGATCCAGGCGCACCGGGCCGCCCACCACGCCGACGGCCGCGACCAGGGCGAGCACCGCGAGCACGAGCGCCACCAGCAGCTTCGTGCTGGTGGCCGTCTTGCCGATGCCGCGCAGGTTCACCGCGGTCACCGCGAGCACCGCGCCGACGGCGACCAGCCGGGCCTGACCCGGCCACAGGTACGCCCCGATGGTCAACGCCATCGCCGCGCAGCTCGCCGTCTTACCGACCACGAACCCCCAACCGGCCACGAAACCGGCGAACGGCCCGAGGCGCTCCCGGCCGTAGACATAGGTGCCGCCGGACTCCGGATAGCGGGCCGCCAGCCGCGCCGAGCTGGTCGCGTTGCAGAAGGCGATGAACCCGGCGAGCACCAGCGCGGGCAGCAGGCCGGCGCCGCCGGCCGCCGCCGCGGCCGGGCCGAAGACCACGAAGACGCCGGCGCCGAGCATCGAACCCAACCCGATGACAACTGCATCGGGTACGCCGAGCCGCCGCGCCAGTTGATCCACGAGCCGACCCTAGGGGTACGAGGTGAACGGCCGGTCCCATCCGCGTAGCCGGCCCGGAAGCGGCACGTCGTCCCACGGCACCCGGTGCAGCAGCCGGTCCAGAAGCAGGCCCAGCAGCAGCCCGGCCACCGAGTCGGTGAGCCAGTGCCAGCCCAGGTAGGTCGTGGTCGTGAGGACGACCAGCGGCGGCACCACGCGGATCACCGTGACCAGCCGGGCGGGCAGGTGCCGGCCGAAGCTGCGGGCCAGCGGGGCGAGCAGCAGTGCGATGACGCCGTACCAGACGATCGCGTTGGCGACGTGACCCGACGGATAGGACTGGGCGAACCGCACCGGCAGATCGTCGTGGAACAGCGGCAGGGTCTGCTCGGGCGGCAGGAACGGTTCCTTGATGCTCGCGCTCGGTGCCGCCCGTGCGGTCCAGACCTTGAGCGGGCCGATGGTCAGGAGGGTCAGCACGAACCCGATCACCGGCGGCAGGATCGGCCGCATCGACCGCAGCCGGACGGCCAGCAGCACGCCCAGCCCGGCGGCGAGCAACGTCAGCGGCGTGCCCTGACCGAGCAGGTTCAGCACCCGGGCCACCCAGTAGGCGACCGTGGGTCGATGTCCGTCGGCCCAGTCGGCGACGGCCCGGTCCAGCCCGAAGAGCTGGTCGGCGGCGAGCGCCACCGTCAATCCGACGAGTCCGACCAGCAACAGCCCGTCGAACCACCAGCCGGCCGGGCGGACGGGCCGTAGCCGCAGGTCACGTCGTACCGCCGTGGGTTTGAGCACGCGACCACGCTACCGGCCCGGGGCGACGCCGGGGTGTCCGGCGCTGTGTGCCCAACCACGATGTGAGGCGGATGCGGGGGGCGAGGCGTCATGCTTGTGCCCGTGCGGATCACGTCTGCCCTCGTCGACCCGGCGCTGCTCGACCTGCCCTGGTCGACACCGCTGGAGGAGTGGCCTGCCCAGCACCTGGTGGCCCTGCCGCAGGGTATCTCCCGACACATCGTCCGGTTCGTCCGGTTGGGCGATTACGTGTACGCGTTCAAGGAGACCCGCGAGCGGATCGCCGAGCGGGAGTACGACCTGCTGCGGGCGCTGGAGCGGATCGACTTCCCGTCGGTCGAGGCGGTGGCGGTCGTCGCCGACCGGCAGACCGAGGACGGGGAGCCGCTCGAATCGGTGCTGATCACCCGGCACCTTCAGTTCTCGCTGCCGTACCGGGCGCTCTTCTCGCACACCCTGCGACCGGAGACGATGAGCCGCCTGCTGGACGCGCTCGCCGCCCTGATCGTGCGGATGCACCTGACGGGCTTCTTCTGGGGCGACTGCTCGCTGTCCAACACGTTGTTCCGCCGGGACGCGGGCGCCTTCGCCGCCTACCTGGTCGACGCGGAGACGGGTGCTCTGCACAACTCGCTCTCCAACGGGCAGCGCAGCGAGGACCTGGAGATCGCCCGGGTCAACATCTTCGGCGAGGCGCTGGACCTGCAGGCCGCCGGCCTGCTGCACGAGTCCATCGACCCGGAGGTGGTCTGCGAGGAGGTCGTGCAGCGCTACGAGCGGCTCTGGCACGAGATCACCTACGAGCAGGCGGTCGAGCGGGAGGCGCGGCACGACATCGAGGGTCGGATCCGCCGCCTCAACGAGTTGGGCTTCGACGTGGCCGAGGTCGCCATGTCGAGCATCGACGACGGGCGCTACCTGGTTCGGCCGAAGGTCGTCGACGCCGGCTACCACACCCGACGGCTGTTGCGGCTGACCGGCTTGGACGCCGAGGAGAACCAGGCCCGCAAGCTCCTCAACGACCTGGACGCCTACCGGGCGGAGAGCGACCTGATCGACGAGCAGCAGGCCGCGCACCGCTGGCTCACCGAGGTCTTCGAGCCGGTGGTCCGGGCCGTTCCCGCGCACCTGCGCCGCAAGCTGGAGCCTCAGGAACTGTTCGCGCAGATCATCGAGCACAAGTGGCTGCTCTCCGAGCAGGCCGGCCGGGACGTCGGCATGCGCCACGCGGTCCAGTCGTACCTGGCCGACGTCCTGGTCCACCGCCCCGACGAGCAGGCCGTCCTCGGCGTCGACGTCCCCGCCATCGGCTGAGGCCCGGCCGGGTCGTCGTGCTCACTTGGCGGCCGGTGGCCTGGCGTTGCGCGGAGCGGCGTGGCGAGATGTCTGGGCGCCAACTCTGGAGCTGATGTCGTAGACGATTCAGCTCCAGACGGTCTCTGGTAGTCGTGTAGAGCTGCCCCAGATGTGGGGCGGCTGCGTTCCGCAGCTGCCTTGCTCGCTCTCCGCTCCGATGCTTCGTCCGCTGCCCGCCTTGGCCCCACATGTGGGGCAGCTCTACAGGCCGCGCAACAGACCCGGCTCGCTCGACCGCGCCCGGCTGGCTCGACCGCAACCGACCGGCCTCGGTGTCACTCCACCCAGGAGCCGTTGCGCAGCACCCGCACCACGTTCAGGTCGTCGTCCAGCACCACCAGGTCGGCGCGGAGGCCGACCTGGAGGGCGCCGACGCGGTCACCCAGGCCGATGGCCCGCGCCGGCGTGGTGGCCACCATCCGGGCGGCGTCGGCGATCGGGATCCCGCTGGACACGGCGTGCCGCAGCGCGGCGTCCATGGTCAGGGTGCTGCCGGCGATCGCACCGTCGCGGGCCAGCCGCGCCACCCCGTCGGTCACGGTGACGGCTTGGCCACCCAGCTCGTACTCGCCGTCGGGCATACCGGCGGCGGCCATCGCGTCGGTGATCAGCGCGGCCCGGTCCGGGCCGGCGGTGGCGGTGACGAACGTCAACATCCCGTCGTGCAGGTGCACCCCGTCGGCGACGAGTTCGCAGATCACGGTGGGCGCGTCGAGCAGCGCCACCACCGGTCCCGGCTCACGGTGGTGCAGCGGCCGCATCCCGTTGAACAGGTGGGTGCCGACGCTGGCGCCGGCGGCGACGGCGGCGCGGGTCTGTTCGTACGTGGCGTCGGTGTGCCCCACCGCGGCCACGACCCGTTGCGCGGTGAGCAGCTTGATGGCCTCCAGCGCGCCCTCCCGTTCGGGGGCGAGGGTGACCATCCGGACCGCACCGCGACCCAACTCGATCAGCTCGGTCAGCTCCTCGGTGGACGGGTCGCGCAGGTACTCCGGGTTCTGTGCCCCGCAGCGGGCGGCCGACAGGTACGGCCCTTCGAAGTGGACGCCCGCCAGCACACCCTCCTCGACCAGCGGAGCGAACGCCTCGGTGGCGGTGCGCATCAGCGGGAAGGGAGCGCTCACCAGGCTGGCCAGCAGGGTGGTGGTGCCGTGCGCCAGGTGGAAGTCGGCAGCCGCCCGGGCCTCGGCGGCGTCCCCGGTGGTGAAGGTGTGCCCGCCACCGCCGTGCGTGTGCATGTCGACGAAGCCGGGCAGGATCCAGTGCCCGTCCCGCACCGACGGATACTCGGCCACGGCGGTGATCCGGTCGCCGTCCCACTCGACGCAGCCCTGCCGGATGACACCGGTCGGGGTCACCACTCGGCCGTTCACCCGTACGGTCATCGTTTCTCCTGATGGTCACGGACACCCAGGGCGTCCAGGGCGAGCAGGGCGGCACCGAGACAACCGGCCTCGTCGCCGAGGGCCGCCGCGACCAACCGCGGCTCCCGGTGGAAGGTCATCCGTTCGTGCAGCGCCGCCCGCAGGGGGGTGAGGAGCCGGTCCCCGGCCTGGGCCAGGCCGCCGCCGAGCACGATCGTCGCCACGTCGAAGAGTGCCTGCCCGGTGGCCAGGCCGTCGGCGAGCGCCTCGACGGCCTCCTGCCAGACCCGACCGGCGAGCGGCTCGCCGGCCGCGGCGCGTTCGGCCACCTCGGCCGCGGTCACCGCCCCATCGGTGGACTCGCCGGCCTGGTCGGCGTAGCGGCGGCCGATCGCGGCGGCCGAGGCGACCGCTTCCAGGCAGCCGGGTCGACCACAGCCACAGCGCGGGCCGTCCGGCCGGACCATGATGTGGCCGATCTCGCCGGCCGCGCCGTGCGCGCCCACCGCGGCGGCGCCGTCGACCACGTGTGCGGCGGCGATGCCGGTGCCGATCGCCACGAACAACACGTGCCCGGCGCCGCGCCCGGCACCGAGCCGTGCTTCGGCGAGACCACCGACGCGCACGTCGTGGCCGAGCGCCGTGGGCAGGCCGAGCCGCGACACCGCCAGGTCCCGCAGGGGTACGTCCCGGAAGCCCACGTTTGCCGACCAGACCGCCACCCCGCGCGCCTCGTCCACGACGCCCGGCACGGCGATGCCGACCGCGACCGGGGTGAGCCCGTCGGCGCGGGCCTTGTCGGCGAGCCCGACGGCGACGTCCAGGATGGTGCCGACCACGGCGTCCGGGCCGCGCGTCGCGTCGGTGGGGTGCCGTTCGGTGCGTACCGCGACACCGTCCGGGCGGACCAGGGCGCACTTCATGCCGGTGCCGCCAACGTCCAGCGCGACGACCACCCGGTCGGCGTCCATGGCGTCGGCGTCCCTCACGCCAGCACCACCGACCGGGACAGGTGTCGGGGCGCGTCCGGGTCGAGGCCCCGACTGGTCGCGAGCGCGACCGCGAAGCGTTGGGCGAGGATCAGGTCGGCCATCGGGTCGACCGGGGTACGACCGGCGGACCAGCTGCCCAGCACCGTGCGCCAGCCGTGCGTACGGCTGTGCACGAAGGCCGCTCCGGTGGCGGCCACGTCCTCGGGCAGCCCCTCCGGCAACTCGCCGAACGCCCAGACCAGCCGGCCGGGCGCGGCGACCGAGATGGGGCCGTGCCGGTAGTCCATGGCCGGGTACGCCTCGGCCCAGAACGTGGCCGCCTCGCGGCACTTCAGCGCTGCCTCGTGGGCCAGCCCGACCGTCCACCCCCGACCGAGGAAGGTGGCCTGCCCGATGGTGGCCGGGTCGATCGGCAGCGGGGAGCGCACCGCCACCTCGGCGTCGGCGGCGAGCGCGGCCACCGGGTCACCGAGGTGTGCCCGCAGCAGGGCCAGCGCGGTGGTGGCGAAACGGGTCTGCACCACCGACCGCTCGTCGGCGAACGGCATGGTCACCGCGGCGGCCGCCAGCTCGACCGCCGGGGACGTCGGGTCGCCGACGAGGACGGTGGTGGGCGTGTGCCCGCGGAGCGCGGCGAGCAGCTCCACCACCTCGGTGGTGGTGCCGGAGCGGGTGATCGCGATGAGTCGGTCGTAGCGGCGGCCGGCGGGGAACTCGGACGCCTGGAACGCGTCGGTCTCGCCCTGGCCGGACTGTTCCCGGCGGGCCGCGTACGCCATCGCCATGAACCACGAGGTGCCGCAACCGACGACGGCGACCCGCTCGCCGGGGCGCGGCAGGTCATCGCGTACGACCCCGGCCAGTCCGGCGGCCTCCCGCCAGCAGTCGGGCTGGCTCGCGATCTCCGCGTCCACGTACGCCATGGGAAACTCCTCGCAAGGCCGACCGGTGCGCGATACGGCTCGTTACACCCGTATTTCGCGCGTTATTCTGCGCGAACGCGGGTGGCCGTGGCAACCGACCGGCCGGTCGCGCAGCCCAGTCTTTTGCGCCCGCCCAGTTTCGCGCACTAGTGTGCACGCAATCAATCACCGTCCGTGCAGTCTCTGGAGGACCCCCGCGGTGGACCGGTACGCCAGATGGAACGCCCTGCTCGAGATGCTGACCGACAACGGCCGGGTCAGCGTCGAGACGGCCGCCGAGCGGCTGGACGTCTCCCAGGCCACCATCCGGCGCGACTTCGACCAGCTCGCCCAGCAGCAGATGATCACGAGGACCCGGGGCGGCGCGGTCGCGAACGGCGTCTCCTACGACCTGCCACTGCGCTACAAGACGGCCAAGCACTCGGCCGAGAAGCAGCGGATCGGCGCGGCCGCCGCCGCGCTCGTCACCCCGGGCACCGTGGTCGGCCTGAATGGCGGCACCACCAGCACGGAGGTGGCCCGCGCGCTCGCCGTCCGCCCGGATCTGAACACCAGCGCCGAGGGCGCCCAGTTGACCGTGGTGACCAACGCGCTGAACATCGCCAACGAGCTGCTGGTGCGGTCCCGGATGAAGGTCGTGGTGGCCGGCGGGGTGGTACGCCCGAAGTCGTTCGAGCTGGTCGGCCCGCTGGGTGGGGCGCTGCTGCGCGAGGTGACCCTGGACATCGCGCTGCTCGGCGTGGACGCGATCGACCCGCAGCTCGGTGCCGCCGCCCACCACGAGGGGGAGGCGGCGATGAACAACCTGATGGTGGCCCGTGCCAAGCGGGTGGTGATCATCGCGGACTCGTCCAAACTGGGGGGTCACGCCTTCGCCCGGATCTGCCCCGTCGAGCGGGTGGAGACGCTGGTGACCGACTCGGGTGCCGCCCCGGAGGTGGTGGACGCGTTCCGCGCCGCCGGTGTGCACGTCATCTGCGCCTGACCGGTCACGCTCCGTCGATGAATTAGCTCTTTCGGCGCGTCGATGCATACCCGGTATTGCACCCGTCTGCATACCGCGTATGGTGTCGGCTGTCACGCCCACCATCGGGGGAGGTGCAGCTTGCCAGCTGTCCTGGAGATCGAAGGTCTACGAAAGACGTACAAGAGTCGTCGACGCGGCACCCGCAACGCGCTCGACGGCTTCGACATGCGGGTCGACGCGGGGCAGGTGCACGGCTTCCTGGGCCCCAACGGGTCCGGCAAGACCACCACGCTGCGTACGCTGCTCGGCCTGATCCGGCCCGACGGTGGCCGGATGACGCTGCTCGGGCACGAGGTACCCGACGCGCTACCCACGGTCGCCGGCCAGGTCGGCGCGATCGTGGAGAGCCCGCAGTTCTTCCCGCACTTCTCCGCACGGGACACGCTGTCCCTGCTGGCCGGGGCGGGCGAGGTGCCGCAGGCCCGGGTGGACGAGGTGCTGGAGCTGGTCGGGCTGCGCGACCGGGCCGGCGAGCGGGTCAAGACGTACTCGCTGGGCATGAAGCAGCGGCTCGCCGTCGCGTCCGCCCTGCTGAAGAACCCGAAGCTGCTCATCCTCGACGAGCCGGCCAATGGCCTCGACCCGGGCGGCATCCGGGAGATGCGCACGCTGATGCGGACCCTCGCCGAATCCGGGATGACGGTGCTGCTGTCCAGCCACATCCTCGGCGAGATCCAGCTGATCTGCGACTCGGTCACCATCATCTCGCTGGGCCGGCGGGTCGCCTTCGGCCCGGTCGACGAGGTGCTCGCCCAGCACTCGTCCGGCGCGGTCCGGGTCCGTCTGGAGGCGGTCAGCGACCTGCCGGCGGCCACCGACGCGCTCACCCGGGCCGGGATCCTGGTCACCGGGCACCCGGACCACCTGATGCTGGCCGGCGTCGACAAGCCGGCCTCGGTGACGCGACTGCTCGCCGAGCACAACCTCTACGTCAGCGAGCTGGCTCCGATCGCCGTCGACCTGGAGAGCGTCTTCCTCGAACTGACCGCCACCGCGCCGGTACCCGGCCAGCACCGGCAGGTCGACGAGTCCATGAAGGTCGGTGGGACGGGTCAGCCCGGCGCCACCGCGGGAGGGTGGGGCGCGTGAGCCTCTTTCGTACGGAGCTGCGCCGGCTCACCAAGCGGCGCTTCACCCGGTACATGACGCTGCTCGGCCTGCTGGTGCTGGCCGCGGTGGTGGTCGGGGTCTTCTTCACCAACCAGAAGATCGGCGCCGACCAACTCGCCAAGGCCGAGCGTCAGGCCGACCAGCAGTACCAGGACCAGGTGCGCTGGAGTGAGCAGGAGCGCGTGTCGTGCGAGCAGGCCAAGAAGGCCGGCACGGCGACCGACGGCCGCTACCCCGACGACTGCTCGGTGATCGCGCCGCCGCCCCGGGAGGAGATCAAGGCCGAGTGGTTCCTGCCCTCGACGTTCAACTTCCGGGAGACGTTCGACGAGACGCTGGTCCCGTTCGCCGCGATCCTCGCGCTCGTCGGGTTCGTGGTCGGCGCGTCCTTCGTGGGCGCCGAGTGGAGCACCGGCGGCATGATGAACCTGCTGCTCTGGCGACCCAAGCGGCTCACCGTGCTGCTCACCAAGCTGGCCGCGCTGCTCACCGGCATCCTGGCGGTGACGCTGCCCGCGGCGGTGCTCTGGTTCGCGGGGTTCTGGGCGGTCGCCAGCTTCCGGGGCAGCACCGAGAAGATGACCTCGGGGGCCTGGCAGTCGTTCGCCCTGACCGGGCTGCGCGGCGTGGCGCTCGTCCTCGTGCTCACCACCATCGGGTTCGCGCTGGCCTCGCTCGGCCGGCACACCGCGATGGCCCTGGGTGGCGTCGTGGCCCTGATGGTGGTCGGCCAGTTCGGCCTGGGCATCCTGCTGTCGATGGCGAGCGTGAAGTTCGCCGAGGCGTGGCTGCTGCCCACGTACGCGCTGGCCTGGATGACGAAGACGGTCACCCTGCAGAACTGGGACTCCTGCAACGCCACCTACTTCGGGTCGTGTGAACCGGAGACCATGGACATCACCTGGCAGCAGTCGTCCGTCCTGTTCTCGATCGGTGTGGTGGTGATCCTCGGCGCGGCACTCTGGGCGATGCGTCGGCGCGACATCTCCTGACGGATCGACCACGAAGGCCCCCGGCTCCCCCCGGGGGCCTTCGTGCGTCGGTGGGACGCCGCGCCGGCTGCTGCGACCGGGCTCCTGGCTGGCTAGGCTGAGCGAATGTCCGCCGACGCCACCGCCCCCGAGCCGTCCACCGACGCTCGCCCGGCGGACATCGCGGGCGGCACCGGGCCGACCGTCCCGACGCCCCGACCGGCGCCGCCCATCGAGACCGCCGACGAACCGGCGCGGTCGGTCGACGCCACCGACGAGCCGGCCCCCGCCGAGCCCGTCGAGCCGGGGCTGACCGAGCGGGAGCGCGCCATCCTCGCCTTCGAGCAGCAGTGGTGGCGACACGCGGGTGCCAAGGAGCAAGCCGTCCGGGACACCTTCGGGGTCTCCTCGACCCGCTACTACCAGTTGCTCAACGGACTGCTCGACAACCCGGCGGCCCTCGCCGCCGACCCTGTGCTGATCGGCCGGCTCCGCCGGCTGCGCTCGTCGCGCGCCCGCAACCGCCGCCGCTGACGGCAGCTACTTCTTCTCGTACCCCTGCAGGCCGTTGCCGATGGCGAAGAACGTCGGCGCCCACTCGCCGATGAAGATGCCCCACCGGTCGGCCCGCGCCACGCCGGCCCGCTCCAGGTGCTTCGAGAGAAACCAACTGGTGAACGACAGGCCGATGCTGACGAAGCCGGCCATGTACATGTGATCCGCCTTGAGCCCTGACTCGTGCAACCGCTGCAACATCGCGATCCCCCTGTCGCTGTGGGCGGTTCAGCCTGTTACGCCCCCGCCCGGCCGTCCGGAGTCAACCCCTGCTGACGCTACCTGTCGGGTCCGCCCGGATGCGGTCGATTGGACGCCTTCGGTGCCCCCCGGCAGGGCCGCGCCGCAGGCCGTGCGGCATGTCGACGGGCCGGACGGGTAGGCGGAAGGTGTTCCGGGGTCGCCAGGCGACCGAGCACCCAGGAGGGGAGCGGAGCATGACGGCAACGAATCTGAAGGGCCGTGCGCGGCAGGCCCGCCAGGAGGCATCCCGAGTCGGCCACCAGGCCACGCAGGCCGGGGGTCAGGTGGCCCACACCGCCGCCGAACAGGGCGGACAGGTGGCCGCCGAGGCGCGGCGACAGGCCCGGGAGCCCGCGCAGCAGGCGGCCCAGTCGGTGCGGTCCGCCGCCCAGCAGGGGGTGTCCGCCGTACGCGACGAGGGCCGCTCGGCCGCCGGTCAGGTGCAGGGGGAGACGCATGCGGCCGCCAACGACCTTCGACAGCGCTGACCCGGTCGGCGCGCCGGGGCCGGCGCCGGTGATGCGGGTTCGCTCCGCGTCCGCGCCGGCCCCGGGCCGAGGGGTCAACGAGGACCTGGTCTTCCGGTTCGGTCCGCTGGTCGGTGTCCTGGACGGCGCGACGGTGCCGGAGGGCTTCGACACGGGCTGCGTGCACGGACCCGAGTGGTACGTCCGGCACCTGGCGGCCCGGCTCGGCGTCGCCGAGGCGGTGCGGCCCGCGGCCCGGCTGGCCAGCAACCTGGCCGCGGCCATTCTCGCGGTGCGGGCCGACCACGGCGGGCAGTGCGACCTCGACCATCCGGGCACCCCGTCGAGCACGGTGTGCCTGCTGCGGGACTGCGGCGACCAGGTCGACTATCTGGTGCTCTGCGACAGTCCGCTGGTGCTGGACGCCGGTGGGCAGGTCAGTGTGGTGACCGACGACCGGCTGGAGACGGCGATGGCCGAGCTGCGCCGGACGGTCGCCACCGTGCCCGCGGGCGTCGCCGACCCGGTGACCCGGTTCCGGCACGCGGTGGGCGTGCAGCGGGAGCGGATGAACCGCACGCACGGCTACTGGGTGGCGGCGGCTGACCCCGACGCGGCGTTCCACGCGGTGACCGGCACGGTGCCCCGGCACGGTCCCGGAGCGGTGCGCCGGGCGGCGCTGCTCAGCGACGGCGCGTCCAGCGCGGTCGAGCAGTTCGGGTTGACCGACTGGGCGGGTCTGCTCGACCTGCTGAGTGGTGGCGGGCCGGGAGCGTTGCTCGACCGGGTCCGCGACGCCGAGCGCGATCATCCCGACCGGCTGCGCCGGCACAAGGCCACCGACGACGCCTCGGTGGTGTTCTGCGAGTTCGGACCGACGGCCTGAGAAACTTTTTCATCCCGACGGGTGACGACGGAGCGTGAGGAAGGACACCCACGCCGCCCGACCGGCCGGTACCGGTGACCGGACCGCCAGTGGATGTCCAATGGGGTGGACTTCGGCCGATGGGGCCGGCAGACTGCGGCACGTGGCGGGTGCGGTCCGGCTGGAGCCGGTGGACGAGCAGAACCTGGAGCCGTTGCTCTCCGTAGCGGCTGCTGAGGCCGAGCCGGATGATGTGATGCCTCCGGTGGAGGCGCCCGCCGGTTGGTCGCTCGCCCGCCGGGAGGCGTTCCGGGAGTTCCACCGGGCGAGTTTCGGTGGCCTGGACGGCCCGACCCGCTCCCAGATGTACGCGATCCTCGTCGGCGGCGAGGTGGTGGGCATGGTCCGGATGACGCGCTGTGACGAGCCGGGCACGGTGGAGACCGGGATGTGGCTCGGGCGCTCGGCGCGTGGTCAGGGAATCGGCGTCGTGGCCCTGCGGGAGTTGCTGAACGCCGCCGCGCGGGCCGGCATGCGGGCCGTGGTGGCGGAGACGACGCCGGACAACATCGGGGCGGTCACCGTACTCGAAAAATGTGGTGCGAAATTGCACGAGGCCGGCGGCAAGGTGCGCGCCGAAATATGCCTCGATTCGACGCCTCCGGCTCTCTGAAAGCGCCTGACGCGTTTCGCCTCTGCTGGCTCCGGCCAGGCCGGCGACGCGGGGCGTCCTAGCTCCGGCCGGCCGCGTACGCCGCCAGCCAGGCGACCTGGTCGGGGTCCAGCGACGGGCGTACCCGTTGCCGGGCCGACGCCACGTGCGCGGCGGTGACGGTCGCGGCGGTCAACGACTCGCGCATCGCGGCCAGCGCCGCCTCCCGGACCAGCGCCGCGCAGTCCGCCGCCGAGAAGCCGACGAGGTCGTCGCCGAGTGCGGCCAGGTCGACGTCCGGTGCCAGCGGCACGTGTCGGGAGGTGGCCCGCAGGATCTCCGCGCGGGCGGTCCCGTCCGGTGGCGGCACGTAGACCAGCCGCTCCATGCGGCCGGGCCGCAGCAGCGCCGGGTCGACCAGGTCCGGCCGGTTCGTCGCGCCGACCACCACCACGTTGCGCAGGGTCTCCACCCCGTCCAGTTCGGTGAGCAGCGCGGCGACCACCCGGTCGGTGGTGCCTCCGTCGGTGGCCTGACCGCGTACCGGCGCCAGCGCGTCCACCTCGTCCAGGAAGATCAGCGTCGGGGCCGCCTCCCGGGCCCGGCGGAACAGCTCGCGTACCGCGCGTTCGCTCTCGCCGACCCACTTGGAGAGCAGTTCCGCGCCCTTCACCGAGAGCACGTTCGCCCGCCCCGACCCGGCCAACGCGGTGACCAGGTACGTCTTGCCGCAGCCGGGTGGCCCGTAGAGCAGCACGCCGCGCGGCGGCTGCACGCCGAGGCGGGCGAACGTGTCCGGGTAGGTGAGCGGCCACAGCACCGACTCGGTCAACGTCTGCTTGACCTCGCCCAGGCCACCGACGTCGTCCAAAGTCACCGAGGCGACCTCCAGGGTGGACGCGGCCATCGTGGTGGGCCGGACCACCTCCAGGGCGGCCGTGAAGTCGCCCATCGACACCGTCGGCGTCTCGGCCACCTTCTGTCGCAGCGCCGCCCGTACGCCGGCCTCGCGGACCAGCGCGGCCAGGTCCGCCGCCACGAACCCGGGGGTACGCGCGGCCACCTCGTCGAGGCGTACGTCGTCGGCCAGCGGGACCTGGCGGGTCAGCACGGTGAGCTGTTCGCGGCGCAGCGCCAGGTCGGGCAGCGGGATGCTGATCCGCAGCGACAGCAGGTCCGGCGCGCGCAGGGCCGGGTCGACCGTCTCCGGCCGGCTGGTGGTGCACACCACGGCGGCACCGGCCCGGATGGTCTCGGCGAGCACCTGCCGGAACACGGTGGCCACCGGGCCGGGCTCGTCGGCCGGGGCGAGCGCCTCCACGTCGGTGACCAGCAGCACCGCCGGCCCGTCGGCGCGTACCGCCGTGGCCGCGGCCCGCAGCCGGTCCGCGGCGGCCTGGTTGGTCAGCGCGGCCACCTCGGGTGCCCACAGCGGGTGTACGCGGGCACCGACGCGGGCCGCGACCGCCCGGACCAGCGCCGACTTTCCGGAGCCGGCCGGCCCGCCGAGCAGCACGCCCAGCGAGATGGTCGTGCCGAGGCGCCCCAGCACCTCCCGGTGGTGGAAGCCGAGGTCGAGCAGTTCGGTCAGCTCCTCGGCCTGCGCCCGCAACCCGGGCAGCTCGTCCACGTCCGGCGCGTCGTCGGCCGGGACCACCACGGGCGCGGCGTCGGTCGGGGCGTTCCCGCGCGTTTCGGGTTTGTGCGCGGCGCGCCCGTGCGTGGTGTGGCCGTGCTCCCAGCCGACCGTGGTGTCCATGGTGACCAGCGCACCGGCGGCCGGCTCCACCGCGACCACGGTGAGCAGTGTGCTCGTCCAGGCGAAGCCGACCGTGTTGGCGAGGCTGCGCCGGGCCGCCTCGACCAGGCTGCGCACCGAGGCGTCCGGCAGCACGTCCTGCGGCAGCAGCGACACGTCGTCGCCCACGGTGACCACCTTGCCCAGCAGGGCGAGCCGGAGCATCTCCGGGCTGACCGCCGCCATCACCCCCACCGGCCCGGTCAGGGTGACCCGGCCGGCCGCGGCCAGCGGCAACGGGGTCACCCGGACCTGGCCGCCGTCGCGCAGGCCGAGGTTGCCCAGCGTCAGGTCGTCGGCGTACAGCAGGGCGGTGCTCGCGCCCGGGTCGGCGGCCGCGACGATCCCGGCCGTGTCCCGGCGGCCGGCCAGCCGGACCGGGTCGCCGGGGCGTAGCCCCAGCGCGGTCAGCGCCTCCGGGTGCAGCCGCACGATGCCACGGCGAGCGTCCAACGCGGCCGGCCGCAGGCTCGCCGTCAGGGTCAGGTCGGGTTGCGCCACCGCCCGACCGTAGCCGCCCGCGACCAGTCCCGCGTCCGTCAGCGCCGGGGATCCAACTCGTCGAGCAGCGACGGATCCCGCCGGATCAGCTCGGCGAGGCGGGCCGCCGGGTCTGGCGTCAACCCGTCCGGGCCCGGTGCCCACGCCGGCACCGTCCGCCCGGACATCGGCCAGGACGGCGGAGGTTCCGCCGGGGCCGCCGGGGGCTCCGGGCCGACCGTGGCGCGCGGGCCGTCCCAGGACACCCGCAGCGGGTACGTCCGCCCGGCGTGCTCGACCCGGACGGTCACCGCCAGACCGGGGTGGGCGTCGACGACCTGACGGACCGCCTCGGCCACCTCCTCGACCGGCCCCCATCCGGGCGGATCGTCGGGCGTGTCCCGCCCGGCGTGCCGGCCCGGCCGGGTGCCGCGCGGGTCGGTGGGGCCGCTCGCGTGGTGGGCCGGGCCGCCGACCGGACCGGGCGGTGGTGTGCTGTCGTCGCGGTCGTTGGTCCGCCGGCGCAGCGCCTCCTCACGCCGGGCCAGCCGGGCCAGCGTCTCGTCCAGGTCGCCCCTCACCAGATCACCCCTTCCCGCCACGGCCGGAGCCGGTCGGCTCAGGCCCTCCTGTCCCGGGTGGCCCGGTCCAGCGCCCGGTCCAGGACGACCAGCAGGGCGTCCCGTACCGACAGCCGGTCCCGGGCGTCGAACTGCACCAGAGGTACCTGATCGCCGATGGCCAGCGCCCACCGGATCTCGTCGAGTTGCAGTGCCAGCCGCCCGTCGAAGGCGTTCACCCCGACCACGAACGGCAGTCCCGCGCGTTCGAAGAAGTCGACCGCCGGGAAGCAGTCGTCCAGCCGGGCGCTGTCGACGACCACCAGCGCGCCGAGCGCACCACGGGCCAGGTCGTCCCACATGAAACCGAATCTGGCCTGCCCCGGTGTGCCGAACAGGTACAGCTTCAGGCTGCGGTCGATGGTCACGCAGCCGAAGTCCATCGCCACCGTGGTGGTGGTCTTGGCGGACCGGGCGCCCGGGTCGTCCACGCCGATCCCGGCGCTGGTCATCTCGGCCTCGGTGGTCAGCGGCGCGATCTCGGAGATCGCACCGACCGTGGTGGTCTTGCCCACCCCGAAGCCACCGGCGACCAAAATCTTGACCGGGATCGGTGGTGCGGCCGGCCGGTTGACCGGCGGCGGCGTCGACCCGCTGTCGGCCGGCGGGCGGTACGGCGGTGGTGCGGCCGCCGGCGGGCCGGTGCGTCCGAGCACGGGGCCGCTGCCCGGCGAGGTGCCGTACCGGGCGGTGGCGCTGTTGCCGGCGAGACCCCCCAGCGGGGCGACCGGCCATTCAGGAGATCGCACGGAGTCCATCAATCACTCGCAGGATGAGGTCGGGGTCGTACGCGTCGTCGGCGTCGGTCACGTGCACGTTCAGGTGCCCGGCGGCCCGCAGGTCGCCGACCAGGACCCGGGCCACCCCGAAGTGCAGCCGGGTCCGGGCCGACAGTTCGGCCACCGAGATCGGCTCGGCGCAGAGCGCGATGATCGCCTGGTGTTCCGGTGCCAGCAGGGCGTCCTGCGTGCCGGTCCACCAGCCGCTCTCGGTGCGCACGGTCACCTGCGTCTCCAGCCCGATCGCCGGGTCGGCGCCGGTCACCCGGCCGGAGGTGAGCACGAACGGCCGGGGGCCGGCCGGCCGGCCGTCGCCGGGCTCGGGCTGCACCGTCGCCGCCGGCGCACCATCCCCGGGCGGGGGCGTACGCAGGTAGGGGCGGATCCGGGCCCCGGGTTCCGGGTCCGGTTCCTCGCCAGCGACGTCGGGGGTCATTGTTGGACGGCGTTCTTCAGCTCGACGATCAGCCGTGGGGTGAGGGCGTTCCCGGCCCGCCCGGCGAAGAGCGTCATCTCGTACGCGACGGTGCCCAGGTTGGCCGACCGGTCGGCGACGACACCGAGCACGGAACCGCTGCTGATCGCACTGATCAACAGGTAGCCGTCGGCCATGTCGACGATCACCCGGTTCAGGCCGCCGAGCGCGTACCAGCTGGCCGCGCCGCCGGCGAGGCTGGTCATGCCGGAGACCACGGCGGCCAGTCGTTCCGCGTTGGAGCGGTCCTTGATCGCCGACATGGCCATCAGCAGCCCGTCGGAGGAGACCGCGATCGCCTCCAGCACCCCGGCCGTGCTGGAGGTGAAGGAGTCCAGCAGCCAGTTGAAGGTGCGCGCCTCCGGGCTGAGATCGCCGGTGGCGCCGCTCTGGTTCTGGTGGTCGACGTTGTCGTGCAGGAAGGGGCTGGTCACCGTGATGATCCTTCTTCGTTCCGGCGGTCTGGGCTGACTTCGCGGAGAGCGCGGGCGACGCCCGCCTCGAACTCGGTGATGAGTTGGCGGACCTCGGTCGGGTCGCCGAGGTGTGTGCTGGCCGGCGGGCAGGGTGGGGTGACGGTGAGGTTCGCCCCGGGTACCCGTCGACTCAGCCGGGGGCGGCCGGGAGCCGTCGGCGTGTTCAGTTCGGCCCGGCGTACGCCGGACTGGAACGCCTCGACGAGTGCGCGGGCGGCGGCCGGGTCGGCGGCGGTCGCGTCCACCGGCCCCGCCGGTGCGGCGGTGGGCGGCAGGCTGGCCCCGGGGACCCGCTGCCGGATCCGGGGGGTGTTCGGCGTACCCGAGGGCTCCGGGCGCGGTGGCGCCGGCGCGGTGGGCGTCGGCTGCTCGGCGCTGGTGGCGGTGCCGAACGCGTTCCAGGACGGGCCGGACTCCAGGCTGCGGGTCGCGCGGCTGAGCAGGTCCGAGTCGAAGTGCGCGGGGGTGATGGTCGCCGCCGCGAAGGCCGGCGCACCGCCGTCCGGGTCGAGCACGGTCGTCGTACGCCGGTCGGGCACCGCGACCCGGGCCACGACGGCGCCGGCGCGGTCCGCGCGGCGCAGCACCAGCGACGCCGACGGGATCTCCACCTGGGCGGTCACCCCGCCACCGGCGGTGGCGGCCAGGCTCACCTCCCAGCCGTGGCGGCGGGCCAGCCGGCCCACCACGAAGAGGCCGAGCACCTCGGTCGGCGCCAGGTCGAGCCGTTCCCGTCGGGTGAGCCGGGCGTTCTCCTCGGCCAGCCGTTGTTCGGACATGCCGATGCCGTGGTCCACGACGGTGACGCGGGCGCCGAGCTCGGACGTCTCACCCTTCACCAGCACGCGGGTGTGCGGCGGGGAGAAGACGGTGGCGTTCTCCATCAGCTCGGCCAGCGCGAGGATGAGGTCACCGACCACCGCCGGTGCGGCCGAGACGCCCGCCGGCACCCGCACCTCGACGCGGGTGTAGTCCTCGATCTCGCCGAGCGCCAACCGGACGACGTCGGCCAGCGGCACCGGCGCGGTGTGCGCGTCCGCACCGGCCGAGCCGGAGAGCACCACCAGGCTGCCGGCGTTGCGCCGCAGGCGGCTGGAGATGTGGTCGAGCCGGTACAGGTGTTCCAGTCGGCCCGGGTCGGCCTCCTGCTCCTCCAGCCGGTCGATCAGTGCGATCTGCCGGCCCACCAGGTTCTGGGTGCGCCGCCCGACGTGGCCGAACATCTGCGCCACGTTGCGCCGGCCGGCGACCTGCCGCTCGACGAGCCGGGAGGCGGTGCTCTGCACCCGGTCGAAGGCCCGGGCCAGGTCGCCGATCTCGTCGTTGGCCCGAATGTCCACCGGTTCCAACCGGATCGACTGCGCGCTCTCCGTCTCGTCGTCGGTGACCCGCACCAGTTCCGCCTCGGCGACCCGGGCGACCCGGTCGGCGGAGCGGGTGAGCTGGGTCAGCGGCCGGGCCACCGTTCGCGCGACCGCGGCGCTGAGCAGCACCACCAGCGCCAGGATCAGCGCCGCCGCCGCACCGACCAGGTACGCGGCGGTCAGCGCCCGCCGCTGTTCGGCGGTGACCTCGGCGAGTACGTCGGCGACGAGCTTCTTCTCGACGAACTGGCCGAGTCGGATCATCGTGCGGACAGCCGGGAAGAGCGCGTCCATCGGCACGTCGCGGACCGCGGCGGCCGGATCCCGGGCGCTGGTGACCAGGAAGTCGGGGCTGGTACGCGCGGCCACCGCCGCGTCGTTGAGCTGGGCCACCTTGAGCTGTTCGGGCGTGATGAGGCTGCGGAAGCGCGCGTTGTCGACCTGGAGGGCGGCGATGCAGGCCACGTAGCCGGCGGTGGTGTCCGGGGTGCCGATCGCCTTGACCAGCAGGCTGAGCGTGGCGCACGCGCCCAGGCCCTCGTCGGCGCGCAGCAGCCCGTCGAGGGCGAGCACCTGGCGGCCGGGCAACGTGTCGGTGTCCACGCCGACCACCAGCCGCAGCGACTCGATCATCCCCATGTTGACCGGGCCGAACGCCGCCATCACCTGGCCCGGGTTGGCGACCCGGGCCAGCACGGCGGTGCGCAGGTCGACGAGGCTGGACACGCCGTCCAGGGAGCGGTCGACCCGACCGGTCAGCGCGTCCCCGCCGGCGGCCCGCAGGTCGGCGACCCGGTCGTCCACGTCGGCGGACTTGCGGATGACCTCGGCGCGTTCGACCCGGCCGAGCAGATAGCCGACGGAGAGGATGCGTTCCTGCTGGAGGTCCTGGACGAGGCTGCCGACCCGGCTGGCGAGGCGTACCCGGTCGGTGATGTCGCCGGCGCGCTGCGCGGCGGCCACCCGTTCGAGCACCACGGGCACGGCGAGGCCGACCATGCTGAGCAGCGGGATCACCACGAGCAGCGCGAGTTTGCCGCGGATCCGGAGCCTACCGAGCAGCATCGAACGGCCCCCACTGGGTGGCTTCCGGCTCACGGGCGGCGCCGACCGGTTGCAGCGCCCGGTGGTCGCCGGCCCGGCCCGCACCGATCGGTGGCTGCCAGGCGTCGGCCGGCGTCGGCTCGTCGGGGCTATCGGTGCCCGGGATGGGCATGGCGGCGCGGCGGCGCGTGCGACGGTCGGCGCTGATCAGTAGCCCGGCCAGCCAGCCCGACAGCAGCACGAAGGCCGCCGCCGCGCCAGTGGTCAACCAGCGGTCCCGGTCCAGGCCGTCGATCCGTTCGACCAGCAGGGCGTCCAGTTCGGCCAGGATGACCGGCTGGAGCTGCCGGGCGGCGGTGTGCGCGTTGAGCCCGGCGGCGCCGAGCCGGCCCGGGTCCACCGTGGCGGTTCCGTCGGCCGGCATCGAGTAGGCGGCCAGCGCCTCCACCGAACGCTGGTAGTTGTCCAGCGGGGTCAGCACGTTGGCGCCGAGGTCGGTGCTCTCCGAGCCGTCCACGGCAGATCTCAGGTTGTCGACCACGTCGGCGGCGGGGGCCAGCGCGGCCACCCGCAGCGCGGTCAGTTCGAGGAGGCCGCGGGGCTGCTCGGCGGCAGGTCGGCGGGCGACGAGGGCACCCAGGTCGGCGAGCCTGCCGGCGGCGACGACCGCTTCGGGCAGTTCCTGGCCGACGCTGTCCTGGAGGAAGTACGAGTCGGCGGCGGGGTCGCGTACCAGGCCGGAACTCTCCCGGACCTTACGGTGCAGAGCCAGCAGCAGGTCGGTGACCTCGCTGTACGCGGTGAACGCGGCGGCCGGGTCGGCGGGACTGCGGTCACGCAGCGCCTCCAGCTTGGCGCGCAGCCCGGCCCAGCGTTCCTGGCTGCGCAGCTCGACGCCGATCCGGGCGTCCACCGAGGCGGCCTCCTCGACCGTGCGGGCGAGCGTCTCGCCGGAGGCGGGACGGCCGTTGACCGCGGCGGACTGGGCGTCCACCAGCGCGTCGGTGACCGGGGCGAGGGCGCGCAGGTACTGGACGCCGAGTCGTTCCCGGGCGGCCAGGTCCCGGTCGTCACCGGTGTGCCGCCAGGTCTGCGTGAGGAGCAGACCCACCGGTGCCAGCAGTGCCGCGATGAGCAACAGCGGTAGCAGCCGGCCCAGTGTGGAGGGCCGTCGACGGACCCGCGGTGCGGGGACTGCCATGGTGTGTCTCCTCCGGCGTCAGGCTGGGGCGGCGCGGTGTGGGGTTTCGCCGATGAGTCCCGTGCACCGGACCGGAAAACTAACCGAACCGCCGTGGCCCGGACCGTCGTCAGCGAGTCGGCTTTGCGTCAGTTCGAGCGATGTCACGGTTCGTCCTGGTCGCCGCCACGCTGCGTCCCATCGGTGGGTGTGACATGAAGGGATCGAGGGGGATATCCGCGGAAGATCGGATTTCACGGAATCCGAACTCAACTCACTGGGCCGCGTCCGATGGTGCGCGGTCGCACCGGGCCGGATCGCCGATCGGGCCAACCGGACAGACGTACGGCGGATCTCAGCCAACGCTCAGGCTGCGGCCCGTACCGTGTGCCGCATGAGATCGCCGTCGCCGGCCGCGTGGATCCGGCGTGCCCTGCCCACCCGTCGCCGCGCGATCGCCGCGGCGGCGGTCATCGTGCTCCTGGCGGCCGCCGTGACCTGGGCGGTGTGGCCGCAGGGACCGGGTGTCCGCACCGAGAGCGCGATGCTCACCGTCCGCTCAGGACCGTCCGGCGACCGGCCGGTGAACCTGGACACCACCTTCTACCTGCCGGCCGACGCGTCGTCCGGGCGCAAGGTGCCGGCGGTGCTGCTGGCGCACGGCTTCGGCGGTACGAAGGAGTCGGTGCGGTCGGACGCGGAGGAGTTCGCCGGGCGCGGCTACGCGGTGCTGACCTGGACGGCGCGGGGCTTCGGCCGCAGCGGCGGTGAGATCCACCTGGACAGCCCGGATTACGAGGTGCGCGACGCCGAGCGGCTGCTGGACTGGCTGGCCGCCCGACCGGAGGTGCGCACCGACGGCGCCGGCGATCCGAAGGTCGGCGTGGTCGGCGGCTCGTACGGTGGCGGGCTGGCGCTGCTGCTGGCCGCCCAGGACCGTCGGGTGGACGCGATCGTCCCGATGATCACCTGGAATGACCTGTCCCGGGCGTTCCTGCCGGAGAGCACCGGCGCGGCGCCCACCAAGGGCGTGTTCAAGAAGGGCTGGGCCGGCCTGTTCTTCGGCGGGGGCGGCAACGTGGGCTCCGGCCCGGCCGGGCTCTCCGGTGCGACCGCCGCCCAGCCGCAGGGCGCACCGGCGTCGGCCGGTCCACCCAGCCCCGCCCCGACCGCCGGGCCGGGCACCGGTCCCGGTGGCGCCCCGACCGGTGCCGCCGACCCGTCCTGCGGGCGGTTCGCCGCCGACGTGTGCGCCGCGTACCTTCGAATCGCCACCACCGGACGCGCCGACCAGCCGGCCGTGGACCTGCTGCGCCGCTCCAGCCCGGCCGGTGTGCTGGACCGGATCAAGGCGCCGACTCTGCTGGTGCAGGGCGAGGCGGACACGCTCTTTCCGCTCGGCGAGGCGGACGCGAACGCGCGCGGCATCGCCGCCACCGGCACCCCGGTGCGGGTCGCCTGGTTCACCGGCGGGCACGACGGTGGCAGTGGTCCCCGCTCGGACGAGGACCGGGTGAAGTTCCTGACCGCGCAGTGGCTCGACCACTACGTCAAGGGCGAGGGTGACGCACCCGGCGACGACTTCACCTGGTCGCGGATCGCCGGCTTCGACGCGCTCGACCGGGGTCTGGTCGCCACCGGTTTCCGCCGCGCCGACTACCCGGGCCTCGCCGGCAACGCCCGCCGGGACGTCACGGTCGCCGGCCCGACGCAGCCGATCGCCAACCCGCCGAACGGCAACCCGGCTGCCATCTCCTCGATCCCGTTCGCGGGCGGGCTCACCTCGCTGCTGGACGGGGTGGCCGGCGACGTACCCGGTCAGCACGCCCGGTTCGAGTCGACCCCGCTCACCGAGGCGGTGGACGTGGCGGGCGCGCCCACCGTCACCCTGCGGGCCGCGTCACCGACCGGCGAGGCGGTGCTCTTCGTCAAGCTCTACGACGTCGACCCCGACGGCGCGGCCACCCTGCCGAACGGCCTGGTCGCGCCGATCCGGCTCACCGGCCTGCCGCAGCGGGTGCAGGACGCCCGCCCGGTCACCGTGACGCTGCCCGGGATCGTCCGCCGGGTGGAGGCCGGGCACCGGCTGCGGCTGGTGGTGGCCACCTCCGACCAGGCGTACACCACTCCCGCCGAACCCACCGTCTACACGGTGGCGGCGGACGGCGTGGTCAGCCTGCCCACGGTCGACGGCGAGCCGATCCCCACCGCGGCGACGGTGTGGCGCTGGGTGCTCGCCGGTCTGCTCGCCACCATCGCGGTCGGGCTCGTCGTGGTCGTTGCCCTGGTCCGCCGGCGGCACCGCCGCCAGGACCGGTCGGTGCATCCGGAGTACGCGGACACGCCGCTGGCCGTGCGCGCACTGCGCAAGGAGTACGCGGACGGCTTCGTGGCGGTGTCGAACGTGGACTTCGAGGTGCATCCCGGTCAGGTGGTGGGTCTGCTCGGGCCGAACGGCGCCGGCAAGACGACGACCCTGCGGGTGCTGATGGGGCTGACCCAGCCGACCGCCGGCGAGATCTACGTGTTCGGCCGTCGGCTGGTGCCCGGCTCACCGGTGCTGTCTCGGATCGGGGCGCTGGTGGAGGGGCCAGGTTTCCTGCCGCATCTGTCCGGTCTGGACAACCTCAGGGCGTACTGGCGGGCGACCGGGCGGCCGTGGGAGGACGCGCAGTTCGACGCGGCCCTGGAGATCGCCGGGCTGGGCGACTCGGTGCACCGGAAGATCAAGAACTACAGCCACGGCATGCGCCAACGGTTGGCCATCGCTCAGGCGATGCTGGGCCTTCCCGAGCTGCTGGTGCTGGACGAGCCGACCGACGGGCTCGACCCGCCGCAGATCGCCGAGATGCGCCGGGTGCTCCAGCGGTACGCCACGGACGGCCGGGCGGTGCTGGTCTCCAGCCACCTGCTGGCCGAGGTGGAGCAGACCTGTACGCACGCGGTGGTGGTGAACAAGGGCCGGATCGTGGCGTCCGGCCCGGTGGAGGAGATCGTGGGCGAATCGCCGAGCGTGCTGTTCGACGTGAGCGACCAGGTGGCGGCGCGGGCGGTGCTGGATCGGCTGCACGGTGTCCGCGTACTGCCGGAGAGCGACGGTCAGCTGGTGGTCGACACCAACGGCACGGCCCGCAGCGAGGTGGTGGCCGAGCTGGTGCGCGCCGGCATCGGGGTGGACCGGGTGGTGCCCCGGCGGCGCCTGGAGGACGCGTTCCTCGCCCTGGTGGGCGACAACTCTCGGGGAAGCGGTGACCGGTGATGGCTGTTCTTGAGGCGGGTGAGGCGCGAGGCTACCGGCCGTCGGCGACCATGCCGTTCGGGGCGGAGTTCCGCCGCCAGGCGTCCCGGCGGCGGACCCAGCTGGCGCTCGGGTTCATGGTGCTGCTGCCGCTGATCATCCTGATCGCGTTCCAGTTCAACTCGGGTGGGGACGACGACAACGGCAACAACGAGTTCGCCAGTCTGGTCGACCTGGCCACCTCCGGCGGGCTCAACTTCACCCTGTTCTCGATCTTCGTGTCGGCGTCGTTCCTGCTGGTGGTGGTCGTCGCGCTGTTCTGCGGCGACACGGTGGCCAGCGAGGCGAGCTGGGGCAGCCTGCGCTACCTGCTGGCGATCCCGGTGCCCCGGGCACGGTTGTTGACGGTGAAGCTGGTGGTCGCGCTCGCGTACTCGGGTCTGGCCCTGCTGCTGCTGGCCGGCACGGCGCTGCTGGCCGGCACCCTGCGCTACGGCTGGTCGCCGCTGCGCAGCACGGTCGCCGCCGAATTGGAGCCGACCGAGGGGCTGCTCCGGCTGCTGGCCGTGCTCGGCTACCTGGCGGTCGTACTCCTGGTGGTGGCCGGGCTGGCGTTCCTGCTGTCGGTGACCACGGACGCCGCGCTGGGTGCGGTGGGCGGCGCGGTCCTGCTGTGGATCCTGTCCAGCATCCTGGACCAGATCACCGCCCTGGGCGCGCTGCGGGACTTCCTGCCCACCCACTTCAGCACCGCCTGGCTGGGGCTGCTGTCCACGCCGGTGCAGACCGACGACGTGGTGCGCGGCTGCATCTCCGCGGTCAGCTACGCGACGCTGTTCTGGGGGCTGGCGTTCTGGCGTTTCACCCGCAAGGACATCACGTCGTAGCCTTCCGCCAGGCGCTGACGCCGATCCGGCCGGTGTTGCCCACGTCGAGCGGGCCGTCCGGGTCGACGTCCTCGGCCGGCTGCCCGGCGGCGGGTGCGACCGTCAGGTACGCCCCGTCGGTGGCCACCACGGTCGGGTCGGTGACCAGGTTGCGCCAGAGGACGGTGGCGACGGCCCGCTCGCCCTTGCGCAGCGTGAACGGCTGAGGCGGCTGGTCGAAGCCGGCTGAGGCCAGCCCAAGTCAGTCCAGCCGCGTCCGCCTTGATCAGGTCGGCGCCCTCGGCGACCAGGTCGCCGATGTAGGTCTGCGGGTCAAAGTCAGCATCTGAGAACGCCGGCAGTCGCACTGATCCGCCCCGGCAGGGCTGGCGCGACGCACGACCTGTTGGCCCGACCGACTGGGCTCGGCGCGCTTACGGCGGCGGCTCTCGGGACTCATCCGAGCATGTTTCCACGCCCGCTGGGACGGCTTCACACAATGCGCCGAGGTGATCGGTCGGCAGGGTGCAGCGGGCGCCGCCGGGGAGGCGACGGTCGCACCAGACCCGGGTACGCACGAACTGACGATCCTCCTCGCTGAGGGTCGTCTCGCCGAAGTCGATGGCGAGCACGTGGCCGAGGGAGTGGCGCAGCGCCATGGCCAGCGCCGCCGCGTCGTCGACCCGGCGCAGGGTGGTCGGTAGGTGGATGATCCAGTGTGGTTCGGTCACCGGGACCACCGGCTGTTCGGGGCGGTCGAGGTGTGGCGGCAGTCGGTGTGCCGCGACTGCCACTGCCGCAGGGCCTGCCGAATGCGTTCACCCTCGGTGTTGGCGGTGGTGAGATCACGGGTGAGTCGTTCCAGTTCGTCGGCGAGCAGGTCGAGGTAGGCGTACACCTGGGTGGGGTCGAGGCCGCGCCACCGGCGGGCGTCGAAGGTGGCGGCGCGGACGTGCTGGGGGAGCAGGCGCCGCATGGTCTGGTAGATCACGGTGGACCGCCTTCCGTTCGATGGTTCCGCCGGCGGCACCGGGGCGGGCGGGGTCGGCCGGCACGACCGCGTGTGACGTACCGGCCGGAGCCCGGCACCCACCCCGGGCCCTTTCCTTTCCACGGAGGTCCGCGGGCAGGTTTCAGGTGGTGACAGCTTCCGCGCCGGACAACCCGCCGGTGTACGACGTGAGCGCGGCGACCGCCGCGGACAGGCTCTCGTTCATTAGCCCGAGCTGGTCGGCGGCCCGGTGCCACTGCCCGGCCGCCGTCTCGGTCGCCGGATCGCTGGGCCGGTCGTGCACGTCGGTGCCGATGAGTTGTTGCCCCGCGGTGGTGATCCGGGCCGGGAGCGCACCGATGCGGGTGGCCGCACTGGCCAACTGGTCGCGGACGGTGTCCAGCACCTCGACCAGAGCGCCGATGGTGGCCCGATCCTGGTGGCCGGCGTCGGCGCGGAGCAGGTGGACGCCGTCACTGAGCTGCCGTTCCGCGTCACCGGCCAGGTCGAGCGCATCCTCGCCGCTGCGTCGCGCCAGCCGGATCGCCGGGTGGGCGCAGCCCGCCCCGGTCCGTTCCAGCAGCACAGCGGCGGCAGCCACAGCGAGGTACGTCTCGCGCAGCTCGGCCGTCACCTGCTCCACGGACCAGATCGCGCTCGCCGCCGGCACTTCCGTCGACGTCTCCGACACGGTCACGGGTGGCCTCCTCTCGTGGGGTTACGGGGGTGCCGGGGCAGCACAGGGGGTGCCGCCCCGGCAGGGAACCACCCAGTGCCTAGCTGGAAGCTCCGTCTGCAGCTTTACCGATAATGTCGGTAAAGTCAACGATGCGCTTGAGGTGTCTCGTGTGGTTGTGGTCAGATGGGCGTGCCTAGCTGGGAGTACCTCGCATGCCCTCACCAAGAAAATTCGAGCCGCACTACCGGCGGATCATCGCTGACATCAGGAAGCGCATCGCCGACGGCGAGTGGCCGCCAGGTCACAAGCTGCCCTCGACCAAGGAGTTGGCGGACCTCTACGACGTGCGCAGCCAATCGACGGTCCGGCAGGCCATCACGATTTTGATCGAGACTGGCGAGTTGTACGGCCACCAAGGGCTCGGTGTCTTCGTGGCTGAATAGCGCCATCGGTTCGAGACTGCGGTCTACGTCGATCTCCGATACCGTATGCCCGATGTACTTCGAGCGGGGACGGGTGGCTGGATGAGCATCGCAGACCTAAAGGCGACCCTTGGTGCTGCCATCGAGTCGGCCCGCCAAGGCCGTCGAACCCTCGATCGGGCGATTGCTCAAGCTGAATCAGCCACCGGTGAAGCGGCCCGAGTCCTCCGGGGCAGTCAGCATGCCGAGGTAACCCGCGTTCAAAGCGCGCTCAGTTCCGCCGCAGCTGAGGTCGGACCGACTCGCCGACGCTTCGATGTCGTTGCCGAAAAGGTAGGCGACTACCGCTCTCAGCTTGGGTGACCAGCGTTGGCGATGTAGTCGCGCATCTTGTGGCGATACGCGCAAACCTCGACACCGCTGCTGTGACCGCATCTCGTGCGCAGGCCGACGCCGAACAGGCGCTCGCGCATCTAGCCGAGGTTCGTCGAGTACTACGTCGACATCGACAACTGGCACCGGCTGTCGCCCGAGGCGTCCGCGCAGCTCGTCGCCGGCCTCGCCGGTCTGCCCAGCGAAGTCCGCGACGACGGCGAGGAGGCCAAGCGCTTCGACCTGTTGATCCTGCGGATGCAGCTCGGCCTGCTGGTGCCCGACAGGCGGTTCAACCGGCACCGCACCGAGGTCCAGGAGATCGCTTCGGCGCTGTTGGAGCAGACCACCATCCCGATGATCCAGCAGCGGGCCCACCTGCTGGAGGAGATAGCCGGCGACGAGTGGTGGCAGGATGTCACGCTGCCCATGCTGGAGTTGGCCCGGCGTCGGATGCGCGACCTGGTCCGGCTCGTGCCCAAGGTGCGTCGCACCCTCGTCTTCACCAACTTCGCCGACGAGATCGACCAGGAGGTCGAGCTGCCGTTCAGTGGGGTGACGGTCGGCACCGACCTGGAGCGCTTCCGCGCGAAGCTGCGTGTCTACCTGCGCATCCACGAGGATCACGTGGCCGTGCAGAAGCTGCGCCGCAACCGGCAGCTTTCCGGCACCGACCTCGCCGAGCTGGAACGGATGCTCGGCGAGAGCGGTGTCGGCGACAAGCAGGACATCGACCAGGCCCGCCGGTCCTCCGAGGGTCTTGGCCTGTTCATCCGCTCACTGGTCGGCCTGGAGCGCGAGGCGGCTCGGGAGGCGTTCAGCGAATTCCTCGTCGACCGGGCCCTCAACGCCGCCCAGCTCGACTTCATCAACCTGATCGTCAACGACCTGACGGTGAACGGTGTGATGGAGCCGGGACGCCTCTACGAGTCCCCGTTCAACGGTGTTGCCCCGCGTGGTCCCGAAGCGCTCTTCTCCAACCCTGACGCCGATCGTTTGGTCTCGATTCTCCGCTCGATCAAGAACAACGCCGTCTTGGCGAGCGAGGTGGCGTAGCAGCGCGGGGCTCTGTCGCGGGTCGACCGACGCCCCATGCCTGGGGCAACTCCACAGGCTGTACGGGCCGCTCGACAGGCGGTATTGTCGGCCTCGGGAGCGCTCCCACGGCGGTGCTGGCCCGGCGGGGCGCGCGGGTCTGGTTCATGCATAGGCGCAGCTGAGGGCGTGGGTGTCGAGCGTCCGTCCGCCGCCGTGGACGCACGCGCTGGCCATGTTTCTACCGGGGATTTTCCCACCAGCAAGGAAGTTATGAACTCCGATGTCTTCCTGCCTCACCATTGATAGGTATCAATCCCTATCCATGGAGGTCTCCATGAACGTCTCTCGGCTCGGCGGGCCGACCCTGTCCCTGTTCCGCATCGTGATCGGCCTGCTGTTCGCGTTGCACGGCCTCTCCTCGGTCTTCGGGTTGTTCGGCGGCAACCCGATGACCGGCAAGGCGGTACCGCTCGGCACCTGGCCGGGCTGGTGGGCCGCCCTGATCCAGCTGATCTGCGGCGCTCTGGTGCTGGTCGGGCTCTTCACCCGACCCGCCGCCCTCGTCGCATCCGGCTCGATGGCGTACGCCTACTTCGTCGTCCATCAGCCGCACGCCCTGCTGCCGCTGCGCAACGGCGGTGAACTGGCGGCGCTCTTCTGCTGGTCGTTCCTGCTGGTGGCGGCACTCGGCCCGGGCGTCTGGGCGCTCGACACGCTGCTCGTACGGCGTCGCGCCGAGGCCCCGTCGGCACCGGTGGCCGAACCTGCGCCGGTGTCCGTCTGACCGCACCCGTGCCGCGCGTCGCCGGAGCCTCGACGAGGCGGCTCCGGCGACGCGCTCGGGTCGGCCGCCACCGTGGCGGCTGATTCGTTGACCGCATCAACTCCACAGCGTCCGCCCGGCAGGTCCCGCACCCCGACCGCGCGGGGCGCGTCCGTTCGTCAACGGCGGCAGCAGCAACCGCCCAGGTCCGGCGAGCCGGGGCCGGTGCCGCGTCAGGCCGGCGGACCGGGTCTGAGGACCGCGTCCAGGAGGCCGGGGTAGAGCTTGTCCACCTCGTCGCGGCGGAGCCGGACCATGCGGCT
Organism: Micromonospora sp. WMMD710; assembly: GCF_029626045.1. Classification (NCBI taxonomy): domain Bacteria; kingdom Bacillati; phylum Actinomycetota; class Actinomycetes; order Micromonosporales; family Micromonosporaceae; genus Micromonospora; species Micromonospora sp. WMMD710. Next base: position 6,021,393 of record NZ_JARUBD010000001.1, read on the forward strand.
GGTGCCGGCGGCGCGGGTGCGGGTCAGGCCCGCCTCGCGCAGCACCTTGAGATGGTGGCTGCGGGTCGCCTTGGAGACGCCGAAGTCGAAGCTGCCGCAGGCAAACTCCCCGCCCTCGGCGAGCGCCCGCACGATCTGCAGCCGCACGTCGTCGGCGAGTGCGGCCAGCACGGTGGTGACCGGTACGGCGGTCAGGTCGGGTTCGTGCGGCTCCATGTGACCAGTGTAACCGTTGTTCGACAATTGTCGAACAAGCTCCTATGGTCGGTCTCGTTGGTTCGACGATACTCGAACATTGGAGCTGACGATGCGATCCCGCGCCGCCGCCTACCCACTGCTCGCCGTGCTCGGCTGGGGAGTGATGTTCCCGGTCCTGGCCAGCGCGCTGGCCAGGGTCGACCCGCTCAACCTGACCACCGCCCGCTACCTGTTCGCGACCGTCATCCTGGTCGGCGTCCTGCTGCTCCGCGAGGGTGCCGGCGCGCTGCGGCACGGCGGCCGGGCGGTCGAGGTGGTGGTGCTCGGGGTGGTCGGCTTCGCCGGCTTCAACGTGCTCACCAATCTGGCGCTCGAACACGCCGCCCCGCAACAGATCGCCCTGTTCGTGGCCACCACGCCGGTGATCACCCAACTGGTCCGGTGGGCCCGTGACGGCGTACGCCCGAAGCCGCTGCTGCTGGCCCTCAGCCTCGTGGCGCTTCTCGGCGTCGGCCTGGTGATCACCCGCGGGAGCCTGGCCGGGCTCGGCCAGTTCGGCCTCGGCGGGCTCATGATGATCGGAGCGGTGCTCGGCTGGGGCATCTACACCCACGGCGCCAGCCGGTTCGGCGACTGGACGCCGCTGCGCTTCACCACCCTGACCGCGCTCGCCGGCACGGCCGCGATGCTCGCCGCGAGCATCGGCGCCGACGCCGTCGGCTGGCAGCACGCGCCGGCCGCCGCCGACCTCGTGGCGGTCACCCCGCAACTGGCGTACGCCGTGCTGGTGGGTGCCGTGATCGCGGTCCTGGCCTGGAACACCGGTGTGCAGCGGCTTGGCGCCGCCAACGCGGCCCTGTTCATGAACCTGGTCCCGGTGACCACGTTCGCCGTGCAGATCGCCCGCGGCTACCGGCCGGACCCGATCGAGTTGGTCGGCGCCGCGATCACGATCGCCGCCCTGATTGCCGCGAACCTCGCCACCAGGCCACGGGCGGCCCGGAACCGGTCATCGGCCCTGCCGCAACCGGTCGCGGTCACCGACCCGGTCGCGGTGGTCGACCCGGTGGCGGTGAGCGCCCGCTGACCCTAGACTCGACCGCACAACTGCATACCTCATCCAGAGGGGCTGAGGGATACGGCCCGACGACGCCCCGGCAACCACCCCGCGCGCTCACCGCTGAGCGACCCGCGGGGCAGGTGCCAATTCCGTCCCCGCCGCAGATTGCGATGCGGGGAAAGATGAGAGGACTTCCTCGACATGACGTCGACCCTCGCCGCCCCCGGCATCGACACCTCCGCCAGCCCCGCCCGCGCCCTGGTCTGTCGCGCCTGTTCGGCCCGCTACCCGCTCGCCGCCCAGCACGCCTGCTACGAGTGTTTCGGCCCCCTCGAGGTCGACTACGACACCGCCGCCCTGGCCACCGTCACCCGCGAACAGATCGAGGCCGGCCCGAAGAACATCTGGCGGTACGCCGCGCTGCTGCCCGCCGGGCAGGACCCGGCCACCCGGGTCACCCTCGACCCGGGGCTCACCCCGCTGGTGGCGGCCCCGCACCTCGCCGCCGAACTGGGCATCACCGCGCCGCTCTGGGTCAAGGACGACAGCGCCAACCCCACCCACTCGTTCAAGGACCGCGTCGTCTCGGTGGCGCTCACCGCCGCCAAGGCGCTCGGCTTCACCCGGTTCGCCTGCGCGTCGACCGGCAACCTGGCCAACTCGGTGGCCGCGCACGGCGCCCGCGCCGGCGTGCCCTCGGTGGTCTTCATCCCTAGCGACCTGGAACAGGGCAAGGTCATCACCACCGCCGTCTACGGCGGCGAACTGGTCGCCATCGACGGCTCGTACGACGACGTCAACCGGCTCTGCGGCGAGCTGGTGGAGACCGACGAATTCGAGGACACCGCGTTCGTCAACGTCAACGTCCGGCCGTACTACGCGGAGGGCTCCAAGACCCTCGGCTACGAGGTGGCCGAGCAGCTCGGCTGGCGGATCCCCGCCCAGGTGGTCATCCCGATGGCCAGCGGCGAACTGCTCACCAAGATTGACAAGGCGTTCTCCGAGCTGGTCGAGGTCGGCCTGGTCGAGGCCCCGGCCGGCGGCTGGAAGGTCTTCGGCGCCCAGTCCGCCGGCTGCAACCCGATCGCGACCGCGCTGCACGCCGACACGGACACGATCACCCCGGTCAAGCCCACCGGGATCGCCAAGTCGCTCAACATCGGTGACCCGGCCGCCGGCCTGTACGCCCTGGAGGCGGTCCGCCGCACCGGCGGCTGGATGGAGTACGCCGACGACGACGAGATCCGCGCCGGCATCCGCGATCTGGCCCGCACCAGCGGTGTCTTCGCCGAGACCGCCGGTGGGGTCACCGTGGCGGTGCTGCGCAAGCTGGTCGAGTCCGGTCGGCTCGACCCGACGGCCGAGACCGTCGTCTTCAACACCGGCGAGGGCCTGAAGACCATCGACGCGGTGGCCGGCCAGGTCGGCCCGACCCACCACATCAAGCCGTCCCTGCGCGCCGCCCGGGACGCCGGCCTGCTCGGCTGACGCGCCCGCACGGGCGCGGCGCAGCGCTTGATCCACTCGGGTCCGTGTAAATCGGGGTGTCCGACCGGCCCGGACACCCCGCTTCCCGTGAACCCGAGTCGATGAAGCGCCGCAACGGCCTGGGGTGGCCTGGCGGGGGATAGCGGATCGCCCGATCGGGGGATCGGGTCGATCCGCCGGGTAACTGGCTTTTCGCTGTGAGTGTGGAAAACCCACCGCTATGGACTTGACGGCAGGAACCGGACGGCGCAAGATGCTCCGTGCGGGAGGGCATTTCGCCGGAGACTTTTGAAGTTCTTGCGACCCAACGCCGGCGGCGTTGTGCGAGTGTCCCTCCCGACCACGTTCGATCGGGCCAGCGATTAATTCGCTGGCCCGATCGCTTTTGCGGGGTGCACGCTCAGCGGCATGAGCATCACGATCGCGTCGTTCGACGGCGCCGACCAGGCCGCGGTCGACGAGGCGTACCGGATCGGGGCCGCGGCCAACGACGTCGACCTGCCGGACTTCCCGCCCTTCTGCCGGCGGCGCTTCGACGCGATGTTCCACACGCCGGCACCCGGCGCACGATCGCTCTGGGCGCTGGCCCGGCTGGACGGCGTACCGGCCGGCTACCTCCAACTGGACCTGCCGTACCTGGACAACACCGACAACGCCACGGCGGACCTGGTGGTGCACCCCGGGCTGCGGCGGCGGGGCGTCGGCCGGGCCTTGCACGAGTACGGGGTGCGCCTGCTGCGCGAGAACGGCCGCAAGCGGGTCGTCGCGATGACCGTCTCCGCGCTGCCCGGTGGGCCGGCGCGATCCGGGGCCGGTGACGCGTTCGCCGCCACCACCGGCGCCCAGCCGGCGCTCGCCGAGGTGCGTCGCCGGCTCGACGTCGCCGAGATCGACCGGCTCGCGTTGCGGGCGGCGCTGGCCGAGGCCCAGCCGCGGGCCGAGGGCTACCACTCGGTCTGCTGGCAGGGGACGACCCCGCAGGAGTACGTCGCGGACATCGCCTACCTGGACGGCCGGCTGCTGATGGACGCCCCCATGGGGGACGTGCAGTGGGAGCCGGAGCAGGTGGACGCCGAGCGCATCCGCGGCAACGAGCGCGCCCTGGATGCCCGGGGCCGGCGGCGCTACCACCTCGGAATGCGGCACGAGGCGTCCGGCCGGCTGGTCGCCTGGACGCTGCTCGACGTGGGCGCCTCCGCCGACTGGCACGCGTTCCAGCAGATCACCATCGTCGACCCGGCTCACCGTGGGCACCGGCTCGGCCTCATCGCCAAGGCGGAGAACCTGCACCACCTGCTCACCCACGAGCCGGCGGTACGGGTGATCGACACCTTCAACGCGGCCAGCAACAGCTACATGGTGGCGATCAACGAGCAGCTCGGCTTCCGCCCGGTGGACGCCTGGACCGACTGGCAGCTCACCCTCTGACGGGAATCGGCGCTACTGCTCCCGACCCGTACTCAGGCATGATGGCGGGCATGACGGAGACCCCGCATCCCCTGTACGACAGGCACGCCGACACCCTCAACCGTGCGCTGACCGCGATCACGGAGCGGGGCTACTGGTCCGCCTATCCCGAGTCCCCGAGCCCCCGGGTGTACGGCGAGACCGCCGCCGCCGACGGCAAGGCCGCGTTCGAGGCATACCTCGGTGGCGACTTCCCCCTCGACCAGCCGGGCACCGGCGAGCGGATCGCCACCGAGGCGAGCCCGTTCGGAGTTGAGCTGGCCGTGCGCTACCCGCACGCCGGCACCGACGACCTGATCAGCGCCGCCTCCGCCGCGCTGCCCGCCTGGCGCGACGCCGGCCCGCAGGCCCGCGTGGGGGTCTGCCTGGAGATCCTCGACCGCCTGCACAAGCACATCTTCGAACTGGCCAACGCGGTGCAGTTCACCAGCGGCCAGGCGTTCGTGATGGCCTTCCAGGCCGGCGGAGCGCACGCGTTGGACCGGGCGCTGGAGGCGCTGGCGTACGCGTACGCCGAGATGACCCGGCACCCGGGCACGGCGGGCTGGGAGAAGGCCGCCGGCAAGGGTGACCCGCTGCGGATGACCAAGACGTTCCACGTGGTGCCCCGTGGTGTGGCGCTGGTGATCGGCTGCAACACCTTCCCGACCTGGAACTCGTACCCCGGGCTGTTCGCCTCGCTGGTCACCGGCAACCCGGTGATCGTCAAGCCGCACCCGCGCGCGGTGCTGCCGCTGGCTGTCACCGTGAAGTACGCCCGGGAGGTGCTCGCCGAGGCCGGCTTCGACCCGAACCTGGTCCTGCTGGCCGCCGAGGCGCCCGGCGAGAAGCTCGCCAGCGACCTGGCCCTGCACCGGTCCGTGAAGATCGTCGACTTCACCGGCTCCACCGAGTACGGCGACTGGCTGGAGACGCACGCCCGGCAGGCGTCGGTGTACACCGAGAAGGCCGGCCTGAACACGGTCGTCATCGACTCCACCGACGACTTCGCCGGGATGTGCCGCAACCTCGGCTTCACGCTGACCCTCTACAGCGGTCAGATGTGCACCACCTCGCAGAACATCCTCATCCCGGCCGGCGGCATCGACACCGACCAGGGGCACAAGAGCTTCGACGAGGTCGCCGGCGGCATCGCCGCGGCGGTCGGCAAGCTGACCGCCGACCCGGCCCGGGGCGTCGAGCTGACCGGCGCCATCGTCAACGACGGGGTGCTGGAGCGGCTGGCCGAGGTGACCAAGGTCGGCGAGGCGGTGCTGGAGTCCCGGACCGTGGCCCACCCGGCGTACGCCGACGCGGTGGTGCGTACCCCGACGATCGTGAAGCTGACCGCGGGTGACGCGGAGACGTACGGCCGGGAGTGGTTCGGGCCGATCTCGTTCGCCATCGCGACCGACTCCACCGCGCACAGCCTGGAGCTGCTGCGCCGGACCGTCGGCGAGAAGGGCGCGCTGACCGCCGGGGTCTACTCGACCGACGAGGCGGTGCTGGACGCCACCGAGGCGGTCGCCGTCGAGGTCGGGGTGCACCTGTCCTGCAACCTGACCGGCGGGGTCTTCGTCAATCAGTCGGCGGCCTTCTCCGACTTCCACGGCAGTGGCGCCAACGCGGCGGCGAATTCGGCGCTGACGGACGGGGCGTACGTGGCGAATCGGTTCCGGATCGTGCAGTCTCGGCGTCCGGTGTAGTTGCGGTTGGGGTTTCCGGGGCAGCCCGACCCGCTCCGGGCGGTCAGGTTTGATCCCTGCGTGGGTCGGACTGCCCCGGAAACCCTTACCTGGGCACGGTTGTCGGTTTCAGGCTTGGCGGCGCATCTGTAGCTCGGTCAGGGCTGGGATCGTGGGGTGGGGGACTCGTACGCCGGTGTCCTCGAAGCCCAGGCGTTGGTAGGCCCGGTAGGCGCGGTCGTTGCCGACCACCACCTCCAGCAGCAGCTCCGGTCGGCCGCAGGCCCGCGACCAGGCGGCCACCCCGTCGATCAGCTCACCGAGCAGGCCGCTGCCCCGCCAAGCCGGCGTGACGTAGACCGCGTAGATGACGGTGAGCCCGGCCTCGCGCGGTGCGACCGTACCCCCGGCGTGCCCGACGAAGCGGCCGCCCGGATCCGCCACGAACTGCGCGTTGTCCGCGCCGCGCGAGGTGTACGCCACCCGCGCCGCGTACTCCGCGTGGGACCGGGCGGCCGCGTCGGCGATCGTCTCCAGGAAGGCCAGCGGAGCGTCGGCGAGCATCTCCAGGCGCAGCGCCCGCATCCGGGCGGCGTCCGCCGGCCGGACCCGGCGAATCTGCGCCCGCAGGGCTGGCGAGCCCGTGTCGGTGGTCATGTCCGCATGCCTACCACAGCTGCGACCGCTGTTTCGCGGCCGTTTCCTCTGAGCCGTGGGCCGGGGTCAGACCAGCAGGTCATTCAGGTACGCGACACCGCTGCGCGCCTGCGCGACCTCCCACAGCCGGGCCGCCAGGGCGGGATCGTCGGCGGGTGGCACGATGCCGTCGAACCGCACACGGTCGTCCCACCTGCGGATCGACGGGCCGAGGAAGACGCCGGTCTCGGCAGCGGGGCTGGTGGCCGCGAAGAGCAGCGGAATCGCGGCCCGCTCCACCGGCCGGGCCAGCGCCCTTGCCCGTACGCGGCGCCCGCCGCAACCATTGTCGTGAATCCGTCGACACCATCGAGCAGCCCGGACGATGCCCGATTTGTGGTCGTGCGCGGCCGTCACTCCTCGTGTAGCGTGCGATTTCGGTCACCCGTTTCAGCGGCCGTCATCGATCGCTGGAGCGGTGGTCCGCGGGCGCTCGGCCAGGCCGTGCGCCCGGGCAGGCAACGCTGCGCAGAGTGAGGAAGTGCACCGTGGCACAGGGCACCGTGAAGTGGTTCAACGCCGAAAAGGGCTACGGCTTCATCGCCGTCGACGGCGGTCAGGACGTGTTCGTCCACTTCTCCGCGATCGAGATGGACGGTTACAAGGCGCTGGACGACGGTCAGCGGGTGGAGTTCGAGATCGCGCAGGGTCAGAAGGGCCCGCAGGCCGAGCGCGTACGCCTGCTCGCCTGAGTCTTTTCCTCCCGCGCGTCGCGGCTGCGGTGCGGGCACACACCCGGGAAGATCGTGAACCGTTCCAGCCGATGCTGAGGAGGGTTCATGACCGACCAGCCACCCCCGCCCACTCCGCCTGACGGGCCGGGCGTTCCCGGCGGCCCGCCGCCTGGCTGGGATCCCACGCAGAGCGGTTGGGGTACGCCGCAGGTGCCCCCGCAGGGTTGGGCGTTCCCGCCCACCGGCGGATACCCGCCCGGCGCCGGCCCCTACCCGGGGCAGCAGTGGTATCCGGGGGCACCGGTCGGCTGGTACCCGCCGGGTCACGGGTTCGACCCGAACGACGCCCTGGTCACGCCGCCCGGCATGGGTATCGGCGGCTGGTTCGCCCGGTGTGCGGGAGCACTGCGCCGGGGGTGGCGGCTGTTGGTGCCGATCATGCTGATCACCCAGGTGCTGCCGGCCGCCGTGCTCGGGGTGATCTCCCTGGGTGTGGACCCGTCGGCCGGCTGGGCGGCGCAGGTCGAGGCCGGCTCACCGTCCGAGCTGCCGGAGACGTTCGTCACGGACCTGGTCACCGTCCTGTCCGTGGTCATCGTCGGCAGCCTGCTGATCGGGCTGGTGCAGGCCGTGGGGTGGGCCGCCGGCAGTTGGGTGATCACCCGGCAGGCGGCGGGGGAGCCCGTCGGCGTGGGGCCGGCGCTGCGCTACGGCGTACGGCGGGCGCTCGGGCTGTGGGGCTGGACCCTGCTGGTCAGCCTGCTCATCGGGGTGGGGGTCTGCTTCTGCGTCCTGCCGGGCATCTACCTGGCGTTCGCACTGAGCATGGCCGGGCCGGTCTACCTGTTCGAGCGGCAGAACCCGATCGGTCGGTCATTCCGGATGTTCCACGACCGGCTCGGCCTGCTGCTGGGTCGGGTGGCGCTCGTCGCCGCGGCGGTGATCGTGGCCACCCTGATCCCGTCGGTGCTGGAGGGGATCATCTCGGCCCCGCTGGGTCCGGATCCGCTCGCGTCACCCGGCACCGCGGTCGGCATCGTCCTGGTGACCGGGGTCGCGGCCGTGCTGGCCCTGCCGGCCCACCTCGCCCAGTTGATCGGTCTGCTGGTCACATACGCCGAGCAGCGGGCTCATGAGGCGCCGGTGAACAGCGCCGGGCTGGCCGCCGAACTCCGCTGACCGGCCCCATCGTGCTTGCACTCGGCAGGGGAGAGTGCTAAACAAGTCATTGGCACTCGCATACCGTGAGTGCCAATGGTCGGGACGGTGGGGCCAGGTTGCACCGGCGTGGAGACGCCGGGGCGGCACATGGCCGGTCGTCGCGGGCTATCCGGCCCGGCCGAAGGACGTCGTCGTCGCCAGGTGGCGACGTCCCAAGGTGCGTACACCAGGCGGCCCATCCGGGGCACACATCTCGGGTGGCCCGTGAGTGTCCAGGAGGACAACGCCGTATGGCCAAGATGATCGCGTTCGACGAAGAGGCGCGCCGCGGCCTCGAGCGGGGCATGAACCAGCTCGCTGACGCCGTAAAGGTGACCCTCGGCCCCAAGGGCCGCAACGTCGTGCTCGAGAAGAAGTGGGGTGCCCCCACCATCACCAACGATGGTGTGAGCATCGCCAAGGAGATCGAGCTCGAGGACCCGTACGAGAAGATCGGCGCCGAGCTGGTCAAGGAGGTCGCCAAGAAGACCGACGACGTTGCCGGTGACGGCACGACGACGGCGACCGTCCTGGCCCAGGCTCTGGTTCGCGAGGGCCTGCGCAACGTGGCCGCCGGCGCCAACCCGATGGCCCTGAAGCGGGGCATCGAGGCCGCGGTCGCGAGCGTCTCGGAGGAGCTGTCCAAGCTCGCCAAGGACGTCGAGACCAAGGAGCAGATCGCCTCCACCGCCTCCATCTCCGCTGGCGACAGCACCGTCGGCGAGATCATCGCCGAGGCGATGGACAAGGTCGGCAAGGAAGGCGTCATCACCGTCGAGGAGAGCAACACCTTCGGTCTGGAGCTTGAGCTCACCGAGGGTATGCGCTTCGACAAGGGCTACATCTCGGCCTACTTCATGACCGACCCGGAGCGCATGGAGGCCGTCTTCGACGACCCCTACCTCCTGATCGTCAACAGCAAGATCTCGTCGGTCAAGGACCTGCTCCCGATCCTCGAGAAGGTCATGCAGTCGGGCAAGCCGCTGCTGATCATCTCCGAGGACATCGAGGGTGAGGCCCTGGCGACCCTGGTCGTCAACAAGGTCCGGGGCACCTTCAAGTCGGTCGCCGTCAAGGCGCCGGGCTTCGGTGACCGCCGCAAGGCCATGCTCGCCGACATCGCCATCCTCACCGGTGGCCAGGTCATCAGCGAGGAGGTCGGCCTCAAGCTGGACGCCGTCGGCCTCGACATGCTGGGCCGCGCCCGCAAGGTCGTGGTGACCAAGGACGAGACCACCATCGTCGACGGTGCCGGCGACGCCGACCAGATCCAGGGTCGGGTCAACCAGATCCGGGCCGAGATCGACAAGAGCGACTCCGACTACGACCGGGAGAAGCTGCAGGAGCGGCTGGCCAAGCTGGCCGGCGGCGTTGCGGTCATCAAGGTCGGCGCGGCCACCGAGGTCGAGCTCAAGGAGCGCAAGCACCGCATCGAGGACGCCGTTCGCAACGCGAAGGCGGCCGTCGAGGAGGGCATCGTCCCGGGTGGTGGCGTCGCGCTGGTCCAGGCCGGCAAGACCGCCTTCGACAAGCTCGACCTGGTCGGCGACGAGGCGACCGGTGCGAACATCGTCAAGGTCGCGCTGGACGCCCCGCTGCGGCAGATCGCCGTCAACGCCGGCCTCGAGGGCGGCGTCGTGGTGGAGAAGGTCCGTAACCTCGAAGCGGGTCACGGTCTGAACGCCGCCAACGGCGAGTACGTCGACCTGCTGGCCGCGGGCATCATCGACCCGGCCAAGGTGACCCGGTCGGCGCTGCAGAACGCCGCGTCCATCGCGGCGCTCTTCCTCACCACCGAGGCCGTTGTCGCGGACAAGCCGGAGAAGACCCCGGCTGCCCCGGCTGGCCCGGGTGGCGGGGACATGGACTTCTGAGTCCAGTTCCGACACACCGCACGGGGCGGGCCGCTGACGCGGTCCGCCCCGTTCGTCGTCAGGTGGGCAGCGGGCGCTGGTTACGCCGCTTCTGCGCCCGGTCGTACGGCGGAAGCAGCTGGATCGGCGCGTCCACCATCTCCTGCGGCTCCTCGACCACCGGCTCGCCGTCGGTGGTCATCTCGGCCAGTTGCTCGGCGTCTCCGTAGTCGAGCCGTTCGAACGGCAGTTGGCCGGGCAGTTCGCCGACCGGTTTCCAGGTGATCGGCGGGCCGTCCTCGGTCTGGTCGTCATCCGTGGTCATGGCTGCCTCCTCTACCGAAACGGTAGGGGGCGTCGATGGGCGATGCGGGCGAATGAATCAATGTCCCATTTGCCCAGTTATGCCGCTGGTAGGGTCCGCCGGTAGAGGAAGAAGACCCGCTCGATCCGGGCGCCCGCGCTGCCCGAATAGAACGGCACCGGCCCCACCCAGCCGATCTGCGCCCGGTCCAGCCCCGCCGCCCGCTGGTCGCGCAGACAACGCCGCAGCAGCACCCCGCCGATTCCCGAACCCTCGGCCGCCGGATCGGTGCCCATCGGCCCAAACCAGCTCGGCCGCGACGACCCGTACGCGGCGAAGCCGAGCACCTGCCCGTCCCGCTCCGCGAGGTGACAACCGGCGCCCGCGCGACCCACCGAACCGGCCAGCTCGCCGTCCCACGTCCCGCCGAAGGTGGACCGGGCGAACGCGGCCAGCGCCGGCAGGTCAGCCGGCTCCGCCCGGCGTACCGTGATGCCCCGCTCCGCCAGCCGCCGCTCCCCCGCCTCGGTGGACCGCAGCGCCGGCGAGTCGTCGTACGACAGGTCGGCGGTCATGTTCCAGGCCGTCCGGTCCTGCCGGTACCCCAGCGCCAGAGCGGCGCAGACCGCGGGGGTGTAGCGCACGTCGATGCCCGGCCACGCGTAGTACGGTGGGTTCCCGGCGAGCAGCACCTCGGTCACGCCACGCTCGGCGAGCACCGCCTCGGCGCGCGCCGCCAGTGCGCGGCCCGCCCCCCGGGCGGCGCTGCTCCGGCAGCACCGCGACCAGGTCCACGTGCCCGACACCCGGGTCGGCCGGCGACAGCGAGCCGAGCAGCACCCCGACCAGATCCGCCCCCCGGTACGCGCCCAACCCGACCACCGTCCGGTCGGCGCTGGCGCGGGGCCACAGCACGTCCACGATGGGGGCCGCCTCGGTGGCGTCCTCGGGCAGGTCGAGCGCCCGTTCGCAGAGCCGCACCACGGCGGGGGCCAGGTCGGGGGTCAGCTCGGTGATGGTGATCTCGGCGTCCATGGTCGCGACCTTAGATCACCGCTGTGCGGCGCGGACGGCGGCGAGGGCGTCGACCTGGCCGGCCCCGGCGACGTTCGCCGGGCCACCGCAGGCGTCGCCCGGGTTGCGGGAACGGTAGGTCGGCACGGCCGGCGTCGCGGTGTCCCGCAGGATCTGCCGCGTCCGGGGCAGGTCACCGACCAGCGCCGGATTCGCCGACCACATCAGCGCCACCACCCCCGCCACCTGCGGCGTCGCCATCGACGTGCCGTCCAGCGCGGCATACGTGCCACCCGGCATCGCCGACACCACACCCACGCCCGGTGCCAGCACGTCCGGTTTGCCCACGCCGCCGGGCACGGGTCCGCGCGAGGAGAACTCGGCCACCCGCCGCTGCGCGTCCACGGCGCCCACGGTCAGCACGTCCGGGTACGGCGCGGGCGGGTCGTCGATCGACGCGCACCACGGGCCGGTGTTGCCGGCGGCGGCGACCACGAAGATCCCGGCGGCGTCCAGGGCGGCGGTGGCCGGTCGCAGCACCCGCTGGTCGCAGCCCTCGATCGTCGGGCAGCCCCACGAGTTGGTCAGGATCTGCGGTGCGCGGTCGGGCCGGCCGTCGGTGAACGGGTCACCACCGGCCGGGAAGGGCGCCAGCATGAACTGGAGGCAGTCCAGGTAGTGCCCCGGGCTGCCCAGATTGCGGTCCAGGTTGACGCAGCCCACCCACTGCGCGTCCGGCGCGACACCGATGCCGTCGCGCCCGACGGCACTGCCCACCGTGTGGGTGCCGTGCCCACCCTTGTCGGTCGGGGTCCGGGTGCCGTTCCACGGGTCGTACCAGGAGTCGTTGCCGCCGCGGAACCCGGCCCGCAGCGCCGGATGGGTGCCGTCCACGCCGGAGTCCGAGCTGCCCACGACGATTCCCGTGCCGGTCACTCCGAGCTGTGACCAGACCCGGTCCGCGCCGAGCTGGCGGATGTTCCACTCCGGACCGGTGGGTGCCGGCGCGTCGCCCCGGCTCTGCCCGGCCGGCGCGGGCAGGGGTCGCAGGCGTTGGCTGACCAGCACCCGGGCCACCTCCGGCCGGCGCGCCAGCCAGACCCGCACGCCCGGTCCGCCGTCCACCTCGACCGCGTTCACCAGGTAGTAGGAGACCGGGCCGAGCCTCAGCCGGTTCAGGTCGCGGCGCAGGTCGGCCTGGCTGCGCTCGGCGGTGTCCACCAGCCGCCGGTAGACCTCCGTCGCCCGGGCGTCGCGCCCGGCCCGACCCGGTGTGCCGGCCGGCAGTCCGTTCAGGTCGGCCTGCGCCCGCAGCACCACCAGCAGCCGCTCGCCGTACAGGCCGGGCTGTCCCGGGCCGACGTCCACCACGCCGACCGTCACGAGCAGCACCACCGCGGCCACCGCCGCCAACCGACGGCTCGGGGCACGCGCCGACCGTCGGGCCAGCAGCACCGCGTACCCGATGGCGAGAGCGACCGCCATGGCGAGCCCGGCGCCGGCGGCGGCCGCCACCCAGAACGGCACGTCGCGGGTGCCGACCAGCAACAGGCTGATCTCCTCCGGGTCGGTGAACGCCAGCGGGCCGAGCGCGCCCAGGCCCACCAGCCAGCCGGTCGCGGTCCGGCCGGCGCGCACGACGTCGGCCGGGTCGACGGTGGGCCGCCAGGCCGCGGCCCAGAGGGCGGCCAGCGTGAAACCCGCCGGTGGCAGGGTCAGCAGCGCGGGCAGTTGGGCGCCGGACTGGCCGGTGCCCGCCGCGAGCAGCAGCAGCGCGACGCCAGCGACCAGGCCACCGACCAGCACCAGGCGGGCCGGCCGGGGTGGCCGGCCGACCGCGAAGCGGGACCAGAAGGCCGCGTTCAGCAGCGTGGCGGCCAACGCGCCGAGCGCGGCGGCCGCCGCCAGCGCCAGCACGGTCTCCAACAGACCACCGAGCGCACCCAGCCAGGCCCAGGGCAGCAGCAGCGCCAGCCCGGCGGCGACCGCGAGCAGCGGCACCGCACCGGGGCGGCGTGACCGCCGGCCGCCCGGCTCCGGGCGCGCGTCGGCCCCGGCGTGCCCGGTGTCGTCACCGTCGGAGGGCGTCGCGCGCGCGGTGTCGCCGCCGGGGGGAGCCGCGTCGACGTCCGTGCCGGCCGGTCCGGGGTACGCCGACCGCCGTGCCGACCAGCGCAGCACGAGCGCGACGACCGCCGTCGTGGCGGCCAGCGCGGCGAGGTATGCCTCGTGGTGCACCTGCGGCACGATCCGCAGCAGGGTGAGCACCCCGAGCGTGAGCGCAGCGGCGAGCCACACCCGCCCGGTGACCCGGACCGCAGCCGACCGAGGCAGCACGGCCAGCAGCAGCGCGGGCGTGCCGACCAGGACGACGGTGGCGAGGCCCAGCACCGGCCAGAGCCAGCCGACCCGGTCCCGTCCGAAGCCCAGCAGCACCTGATCGGTGACCCAGCCGCCGGTCTGGGTGCCCACGGTGACCGTGATGGTCCAACCGCCGGCAAGGGCGGCCGCGACCACCGGCCACGGGCTGGTCCGGCCCGGTGGCGGTTGGTGCGGCAGCGGTTGAGCGTGCATCCGAGAACCTTACGACCAGGATGAGCACTTTCGATGCGGGCCTCTTCGAGCAGATCGCGAGGAAAAGGCCGCGGCCGCGATCCGCCCAGAGGTGGCGCATGTCGACACGCCGCCCACGGCGGATACGGTGGACGGGTGCGAGATCCCAACATCTCCCGATCCGTCGCCGGGCAGCTCTCGCCGGTCCGCCGCACCGCCGACCTGCGCCGACTGCGCGCCGAGCGCTTCGACGTGCTGGTCATCGGGGGTGGGGTGACCGGTGCCGGCGCCGCACTGGACGCGGCGTCCCGGGGTTTGAAGGTGGCCCTGGTCGAGGCGCGTGACCTTGCCGCCGGCACCTCCAGCCGGTCCAGCAAGCTCATCCACGGTGGCCTGCGCTACCTGGAGCAGTTGGAGTTCCATCTGGTCCACGAGGCGCTCACCGAGCGGGGGCTGCTGGCCACCCGGCTCGCGCCGCACCTGGTCCGCCCGGTGCCGTTCCTGGTGCCGCTGCCGGCCGGTCGAGGTCTGCGGGACCTGCCCGCCCGGGTCTTCCGCCGCTCGTACTACGGGGCCGGCGTGGCCGCGTACGACGCCTTCGCCGGGGTCTTCGGCGGAGGCCGGGGCATGCCGCTGCACCGGCACCTGACCCGGGAGGGTGCCCGGCGGATCTTCCCGAGTCTGCGGGCCGACTCGCTGGCCGGGGCGATCCGCTACTACGACGGGCAGGTCGACGACGCCCGGCTGGTGGTCACGCTGGCCCGTACGGCGGCGAGCCTCGGCGCCACGGTGGTGAGCAGCGCCCGCGCCGTCGGGCTGATCCGGCAGGCGCGGGAGGTGACCGGCGTCCGGGTCCGCGATCTGGAGGCGCCGGCCGGCTCCCCGGACGCGGAGTTCGAGGTGCACGCCCGCACCGTCATCGCCGCCACCGGTGTGTGGAGCGACGACATGTCCCGGATGCTCAACGACGTGGGCCTGCGTCCCGGCGTCCGGGTGCGCGCCTCGAAGGGGGTGCACCTGGTGGTGCCCCGCTCGGCGATCACCGGCGAGACCGGGCTCATCCTGCGGACGGCCAGTTCGGTGCTCTTCGTCATCCCGTGGGGCGGGCACTGGATCATCGGGACCACGGACACCGACTGGCGGCTGGACCGGTCCCACCCGTCCGCTTCGGCCCGGGACATCGACTATCTGTTGCAGCAGGTCAACACCGTGCTGGACCGGCCGTTGACGACCGCCGACATCGAGGGCGTCTACGCCGGGCTGCGGCCGCTGCTGGCCGGCGAGGCCGACTCCACCTCGAAGCTCTCGCGCGAGCACGCCGTGTTCGAGCCGATGCTCGGACTGCTGCTCGTGGCCGGTGGCAAGTACACGACGTATCGGGTGATGGCCTCGGACGTGGTCGACCGGGCCGTCCGCCGGTTGGGCGACGGCCGTCCGTCGCGGACCGCCGACCTGCCGTTGCTGGGTGCCGACGGGTACCCGGCCATGTGGCGGGACCGGGCCGACCTGGCCCGCCGGCACGGCGTGCCGGTGGGTGTGGTGGAGCACCTGCTGGAGCGGTACGGCACCCTCACGCTGGATCTGTTGGCGCTGATCGACGCCGATCCGCTGCTCGCGTCCCCGCTGGCCGGCGCGCCGGAGTATCTGGCGGCGGAGGTCGCGTACGCGGCGCGGGCCGAGGGTGCGCTGCACCTGGAGGACGTGCTGACCCGGCGGACCCGGATCTCCTTCGAGACCACCCACCGGGGGCTGGAGTCGGCGGAGCACGCCGCCGAGCTGATGGGTGCCGTGCTGGGCTGGGACGCGGACACCCGGCTGCGGGAGGTCGAGCACTACCGCGCCCGGGTGGAGGCGGAGCGGCAGTCCCAGTTGATGCCGGACGACGCGGCGGCGGACGCGGCCCGGCTCGGTGCTCCGGACGTCCGCGGTTACGCGGCGGACCGGGGTGGCGACGACGACCAGGCCACGGTGCGACCGTCCGCTCGGTGACCGAAAAGTAACGTTACCGATGGGTAACTATCGATACCGGCCCGGATGGTGGTTTCGGACGCTACCTACGGTGGGGTAGGTTTCCGCGCGTGCTTGACCGCGCGCGCTCCCGTCTGCTCATCCCCCTTTTCGCTGCCGCGCTCGCCGTTGCCCTGACCGGGTGTTCGCTGCTCGACCGGGACGCCGGCGAGACATCGCAGGCGCAGCCACCGGTGGGCTCGGCGGCCGGTGGGTCGCTGCCCGAGGTCCCCACCACCATCGCGGCGGGGCAGGTCAGCCTGCTTCAGCGGCTCGGCAGCGACGGCCCGCTGCGCACCCTGAGCGTCGAACGCAACGGGGCGTGGCAGTGCCTGGACTGCGCCGGTGACGGGGTCACCTCCCGTGGCACGCTCGCCCCGGAGTTGACCCAACGGCTCCAGGTGCTGCTCGCCGACCCGAAGCTGGCCCAGGAGACCGACCAGGTCCGGCGGTACCGGGCGACCTGCATCGACGCGCTGACGTCGAGCCTGCTCACCTCGGCGGGGCTGATCACCTCCCAGGACTGCCCGGGCGAGGAGCAACCGGTGGTGGCCGGGGAGATCCTGCTGCTGCTCACCCAGGCGACCCCGGCCGAGGTCAAGGGCTGACCCCGGCGGGTCAGAGCACCTTGCCCGGGTTGAGCAGGCCGTCCGGGTCGAGCGCCGACTTGATCGCCTGGTGCACCCGCATCCCGACCGGCCCGATCTCCCGGGCCAACCAGTCCCGCTTGAGCAGCCCCACCCCGTGCTCGCCGGTGCAGGTGCCGCCGAGGTCCAGGCCGAGCCGCATGATCTCGTCGAACGCCCGCCGGCCCCGTTCCAGGCTCGCCGGGTCGGCCCGGTCGACCACGATGTTCGGGTGCATGTTGCCGTCCCCGGCGTGCCCCACCACGCCGATCGGCACGTCGCAGTCCGCCGCGATCCGGGCCACACCGTCCAGCAGCGCGGCGAGCGACCCGCGCGGCACCGCCACGTCGTCGATCACCAGGCCACCGTTGCCACCCGGGTAGGTGTCGGCCGCGAACTTCTCCATCGCCGGGTGGGCCAACCGCCGGGCCTGCAGCAGCGCCGCCGCCTCCACCGCGTCGGTGGCCGCGTACACCTCGTCGGCACCGGCCGCCCGGCACACCTCGGCCAGGGCGCTCAGGTCGTCCGCCGCCCGGGCGCCGGTGTCCGCGGCGGCCAGCAGCAGGGCCTGCGCGTCGGTCCGCAGCCCCATCGGCTGGTACGCCTCGATGGCCCGCAGGTGCGTCTGGTCCAGCAGCTCCAGCAGGCTGGGTGTCAGCCCGCGGGCGGCGATCTCGGCCACCGCCGCGCCGGCCGCCGCCGTGGAGCCGAAGACCGCCACCATGGTCAGTGACTCGGCCGGGGCGGGCCGCAGCGCCACGGTCACCTCGGTGATCACCCCGAGGGTGCCCTCCGAGCCGACGAAGAGGCGGGTCAGGTCGTAGCCGGCGACACCCTTGGCGGTACGCCGGCCGGTGCGCAACACCTCACCGGAGGCGAGCACCACCTCCAGGCCGAGCACGTACTCGGTGGTCACGCCGTACTTCACGCAGCACATGCCGCCGGCGTTGGTGGACACGTTGCCGCCGATCGTCGACGACTCCCACGAGCCGGGGTCCGGCGGATACCACAGCCCCTGCTGGGCCACCGCCCTGGCGAGCGTCGCGTTGACCACCCCGGGCTGGACCACCGCGATCCTGCTCACCGGGTCGATCTCGCGGATCTCGTCCATCGCGACGGTGCTGAGCACCACCGCGCCGTCCACCGCGTTCGCCGCGCCGGCCAGCCCGGTCCGCGCGCCCTGCGGCACCACCGGTACGCCGTGCCGCGCCGCCGCACGGACGACGGCGACCACCTGCTCGGTGCTGCGCGGGCGGGTCACCACCAGCGGGGTGCCGGCGACGCAGAGGTCCGCCTCGTCGCGCTGGTGCATCCGCAGCAGGTCCGGGTCGGTGAGCACGGCGTTCTCGCCCAACGCGGCGCGCAGGTCGTCGAGGAGTCCGGTGGGGGCCATGCAGCCGAGGCTAGGTTGGCGGTCGCCGATCATCAACATGATCAACTGGGCGGGATAACTTGTGCACCATGCTCTACCTGGACCGGCCGGCCTGGCCGTGGCGCGGCCGGCTCTGGTCACACCTGATCAGCGACGTCTCGTACGCCGAGCTGCACGCCTTCGCGGAGGCGTTGGGCGCGCCCCGGCGCGGATTCGACCGCGACCACTACGACATCCCGGCGGAACGATTCGCGGCGGCGGTCTGGCTCGGTGCCCAGGTGGTGCCGAGCCGGGAGCTGGTCCGGCTGCTCCGCGACGCCGGTCTGCGCCGCCCGAAGCACCTCGTCAGCCCGCGTCCGCCGGCGCGTCGGTGAGCGTCGCCAGCTCGCGGCGCAGGTTGTCCCGGGCCGGCCGTTCCCACCGTTGCGCCAGCGGCGGCAGCCGGAACAGCGCGGGCAGCGCCAGTAGGCCGGTCAACACCGCGGCCCGGCCGGCCCGGAAGGCCGGCTCCGGCACGTGCGCGTACTCCCGTCGGATGGCCGCCGCGTAGCGGTCGTACGTCTGCGGTGGCGCGGCCAGCACGGCGAGGTCCGCGTCGCAGAGCAACGCGCCGTCGCGGTCCTGGTGTCTGACCACATGCCCGGCGGTGAGCAGCACCAGCCGACGCACCTCGACCACCGCGGACGCCGGCACCCCGAGCCCGGTGAGCAGGCTCGCCGCCAACGCGGCGCTGTCCCGCTCGTTGGCGTCGCCGGCGGCTCGGGGGTCGTAGACCGCGTCGTGGCACCAGGCGGCGAGCCGGACCAGGTCGGCCCGGCCGGCCAGGTCGGCGTGCCGGTCCACCACGTCGAGTACGGCCGTCAGGTGGGCAACCGTGTGGTAGTGCCGGTGCGGCTCCCGCCACCGGGCGAGCAGGTGCTCCCCGGCCCGCGTCGTCTCCGCATCGGGCCTCGCGCCGGCATCCCGGGCCGCCGCCCGCCACCGGTCCAGCAGATCAACCACCGCACGAGTCTCCCGCATCGGCCCGCCGCGTGCCGACGGGAGGATTCAGCGCGCCTGGCACGGGTAGTCGCGCCCATGGCCGTGGCCCGGGACAAACGACCTCCGATCATGCGGCGTACCGCGCTGCGCGAAGGGTTGGTGGACATCGATGGTGCCCGGATCGCCGAGGCCACCGAGCAGCTGCGCCATCGTGGCCGGGCCACCCTGCACGACCGCCTGCACCGGGTACGGATGGCCGGCGGACTCGCCGTGCAGGCCGGGCTGGCGGCCGGGCTCGCGTACCTGATCTCGCACAAGGTGCTCGGCAACCCGCAACCGGTCTTCGCGCCGATCTCGGCGGTCGGCACCCTGGCCGCGTCGGTCGGCCAGCGGTTCCGCCGGACCGTGGAGTTGATCGTCGGGGTGGGGGTCGGGGTGTTCGTCGGCGACCTCCTGATCTACCTGCTCGGCACCGGGGCGTGGCAGCTCGGCCTGGTGGTCACCGTGGCGATCCTGCTCACCATCTTCGCCGGAGCGAGCGTGGCCATCGTCATCCAGGCGGCGGCCACGGCGGTGCTGATCGTGACGCTGAGCCCGTCGACCCAGAACCTGGAGATTCCCCGCTTCGTCGACGCGTTCCTCGGTGGTGGGATCGCGCTGCTGGTCACGGCGGTGCTGCTGCCGCTGAACCCGCTCCGAGTGATCAACCGCGCCGCCCGACCGGCGCTGGACCTGCTCGCCGCCCAACTCGATGTCACCGCCGACGGGTTGCGCAGCCGGGACCGGGCCAGCATCCAGCGGGCACTGGATCGGCTGCGCAACAACAAGGACGAACTGGCCACGCTGTCCGAGGCGATCGAGGGCGCGAAGGAGACGGCAACCCTCTCCCCGGCCCGCTGGCACCGCCGCAGCGAGCTGATCCACTACGCGGAGGCGGCCGATCCGATCGACCGGGCGATGCGCAACAGCGGCACGCTGATCCGCCGGTCCGTCACGCTGGTCGAGGACGAGGAACCCGTGCCCGATCCGATGCCGGACGCGATCGGCCACCTGGCCGAGTCGGTCCGGCTGCTCAAGCACGAGTTCGCCGCCGGCGAGATGCCGGCGAAGGCCCGGGAACGGTCGTTGCGCGCGGTCAGCGAGGCCGGCCGGGCGTACGGCGAGGGCGTCGGCTTCTCCGGCAGCGTCGTCATCGCCCAGATCCGGACCACGGCCAGTGACCTGCTGGTGGCCTCCGGGATCGAGCAGGAGGAGGCGAACCGGTGGATCCGCACCGCCTTCGGGGAGCAGGAGCGGCCCGTCGGTGAGTCGGCCGAACCGGGTGAGGCGCCGAAACCGCCCACCGCCCCACCCGTCGGCTGACCGTACTCAACCCAGCTCGGCGAGCGCCTCGATCAGCCGGTCCACCTCAGCGGCGGTGCTGCCCAGGCCGATGCTGGCGCGCAGCGCCGTGGACGGCAGGTCCCGTCGGCCGCTGCGCCCCGCCGCCTCGTCGAGCAGCCGCCGGGCCAGCGGGTGGGCACAGAACAGGCCGTCGCGTACGCCGATGCGGTGCCTCGCGGCCAGCCGGGCGGCCACCTCGGCGGAGTCCCACCCGGTGACCACGAACGAGACGATTCCGACCCGGGGCGCGTCCGGGCCGAAGGTACGCAGTTCCACCACGTGCGGCAGGGCCGCGAGGCCGTCCCGCAGACGAGCCAGCAGCGCCTGCTCGCGGGCGGCCAGCGCGGCACGGTCCGCGCCGGCCAGCTCCGTGCACACCGCGGCCAGCGCCACGGCGCCGAGCAGGTTCGGGGTGCCGCCCTCGTGCCGTGCCGGGCCGGTCGCCCAGGTCACGTCATGGGTGGCCGGGCCGACGCGGCTGGTGGCGCCGCCACCGGCCAGGTACGGCGGAGCCGCGTCCAGCCAGTCGGCCCGGCCGATCAGCACGCCCGCGCCGAACGGGGCGTACAGCTTGTGGCCCGACACGGCCAGGTAGTCCACGTCGAGGGCGAGCAGGTCGACCGGTGCGTGCGGGGCGAGCTGCGCGGCGTCGAGCGCGATCCGGGCCCCGTGCCGGTGGGCCACCCGGGCCAACTCCGCGACCGGCCACCGCTCGCCCGTCACGTTGCTGGCGCCGGTGACCGACACCAGCACCGGCAGCGCCGGGTTGCTGTCCCGCCGCAGCTCGGTCAGGGCGGCGGCGAGGGCGCGTACCGCCCCGGCGGGGTCGGCGGGCACCGGCAGCCGTACCGAGCCGCGCGGCCAGGGCAGCAGGTTCGCGTGGTGCTCGCCGGCGAACGTGACAACCGTGGTGCCGGTGGGTAGCGCCCGACCCAGCAGGTTGAGCGCGTCCGTGGTGTTCCGGGTGAAGATCACATGGTCGTCGGGGCGGGCGCCGAAGAAGTCGCCGACGGTCTGCCGGGCCTTCTCGTAGGCCAGCGTGCAG
This sequence comes from Micromonospora sp. WMMD710, assembly GCF_029626045.1. Taxonomy (NCBI): domain Bacteria; kingdom Bacillati; phylum Actinomycetota; class Actinomycetes; order Micromonosporales; family Micromonosporaceae; genus Micromonospora; species Micromonospora sp. WMMD710. Next base: position 6,042,978 of record NZ_JARUBD010000001.1, read on the forward strand.
CGCTGCGACAGCGCTCCCGCGCCGCGGTGCACGCTCGCGTACCAGGGCAGCAGCTCGTTCACCGCGTCGGCCGCGGCCCGCGCGCACGGCGCGCTGGCCGCGTAGTCCAGGTTGATCTCGCCGGGCACGCCCAGCACGTCGAGCGGCGCGGGCGCCACGGTGGGCAGGGCGGGCAGCGAGGGTACGAGAGTGACGGACACGCCGGAACCTCCGGGGTCAGGGACCCCGGGTGCGACATCGGGACGGGGTCCGCGCTTGCCCAGCACGCCGATCGGGCTGGGCCCGGTCATCACCCGGGGCACCCCACCGCGAACTCGACGAGGGTTGCCGGCCAGCAAGCCGGGGCTTGACGCTGGCGCTCGTGACCTGCCCGCAGCATAGCGGCTGCCGATGCGACCGGACCAGTCGGCGGCGGATGGCTACGCTGACCGCATGGCCGACACCCCGCCCGGTTCACCCCTGCCGTCGCCGCCGCCCGCGTCGGCGGCTCCGTCCACCGGCGAGGCGCCCCGGATGCCGCCGCGCAGCAAGGGTTGGCGGTTCCTGGCGCTGGCCGGGGTGGCGCTGTTCATCGCCGCCTGCGCGGGGTTCATGGTCTTTCGGCTCGGCCAGTCACTCGGGTTGCAGGCGCTGCTGATCGGCGTGATCGCCGCCATCCTGCCGGTGCCGGTGCTGGTCGCCTGCTTCCTCTGGCTGGACCGCTACGAGCCGGAGCCCCTGAAGTACCTGATGTTCTGCTTCGCGTGGGGCGCGTTCGTCGCCACGGCCGCCTCGCTCACCGTGAACGAGTTCGCCGCCGGACGTTTCGCCGACTGGGGGTTGCCGGCCGCGCTCACCGGTGTGCTGGTGGCGCCCTTCATCGAGGAACTGACCAAGGCGCTCGGCCCGATCCTGCTCCTGGTGTTCCGCCGCCGGGAGTGGTCGGGGATCACCGACGGCCTGGTCTACTGCGGGCTCTCCGCGGTGGGCTTCGCCATGGTGGAGAACATCCTCTACCTGGGCGGGTACGGCTACGCGGCCGGCGCCGACCGCTACGGCCCCGCGACGGGCACCCAGCAGGTCATCGCCATCTTCATCGTGCGGATCCTCCTGTTCGGGTTCGCCCATCCGCTCTTCACCTCGATGACCGGTGTGGGGCTGGGTGTCGCGGCCCGGACGGCCGACCGGCGGGTACGGGTGCTCGCACCGGTCGGCGGTCTGCTGCTGGCGATGATGCTGCACGGCACCTGGAACCTGCTGCCCACGCTGACGCAGGCCACCGGCGAGACGGTGATCATGCTGTACGGCTTCCTGGGCCTCATGGTGCCGGTCTTCTTCGCCATGGTGGGGCTGGCGGTGTGGCTGCGCGCCTGGGAGGGGCGGCTCACCGAGCGGACGCTGCCGGACTACGTCCGCGCCGGCTGGTTGACCCCACCAGAGGTGGCCGCGCTGAGCAGCCTCGGCCGTCGGCACGCCGCCCGTAGTTGGGCCCGCCGGGTCGCCGGGGACGCCGGTCTGCGGGCGATGCGCGGCTACCAGTTCTCCGCGACCCGACTGGCGCTGCTGCGCGACGGGACGCTGCGCGGCCTGGACCGTAAGCCCGCCGACCAGGAGCGCTCGGCTCGGGAGGAGCGGGAGTTGCTGGATGCGATCAGCGCGTACCGATCGTTCTTCGTCGGTCGTGACCCGCAGGCTCCGGTGGGGGTCTGGGACGGCAGCCGCTACCACCTGCGCTTCCCGGACGGCACGCAACGCTCGCTGGATGCGCCGGACGAGCCGGTGGTGCCGATCCCGGTGGTGCTGGCTCCCGCGCCACCCGCGCCTCCGATCGGGTACGCCCCGCCCGGCTGGCCCGGTCTGCGGCCGGCGTCGCCGTGGACGCCCGGTCAATCCTGACGTCGGCCTTGGGGGCGGCTCAGGTCATCAGGGTGGTGAGGAAGTCACCGAGGCCCTGGGCCATCGCGACCAACGCGGCCCCGATCGCCTTGAACATCTGCGCGGCACCGTCGGGTCGGAACGCCATGAAGTAGATCAGAAACGCGACGCTGCCCCAGGTCAGCAGCTTCTTCACGAATACCGGCATCGTCCCTCCCCAGGGCCACGGTCGCCGGATGGCTTCCCGTCGTGCCGTGCGGCAAACGGCGCGCGGCGGGGGAGGGGCGTCTAGAGGTAGAGGCCGGTGGAGTCGTTCTCGACCCGCTCGGCGGCCACGGCGTGCACGTCCCGCTCGCGCAGCAGTACGTAGCCGCGGCCGTGCAGCTCGACCTCGGAGCGCTCGTCCGGGTCGAAGAGCACCCGGTCGCCGGAGACGATGGCGCGCACGTTCGGCCCCACCCCGACGGCGGTGGCCCACGCGAGCCGTTTGCCCACCGCGGCGGTCGCCGGGATGACGATGCCGGCGGTGGAGCGACGCTCGCCGTCGCCGCCCTCCATCCGTACCAGCACGCGGTCATGCAGGAGGCGGATCGGCAGGCCGGCATCGAGATCCTGGTCGGCGGTCACGACGCAGACGCTACCGTGTCGCCGACGGCCGATTGCCGGTGGTTACGCCCGAGGCTGCGGGGGCAATGTGTGGCGGAACTGCCCTACGGTGTCGGGAACGGACGTATGCTGTCCGACCTGTCGCCGTGGGCGGACCATTCTTCTGCCAGGAGGTGCGCTTGAGCCGCTTCGAGCGGGTACGCGGGCGGCTCCGCCGCGCCTACCAGTCAAGCCGGGAGTCGGTTCGCGCCGATCGGGACACGCCGAGCGACGACGCGGAGCCGGTCCGGGTGGCCTCACCGGCCGTGCCGGGGCCGCCCGCGCCGCCGAGTGCCACGGTCGTCGGCGCGGAACCTCCGGTGGACCTGCACAGCTCCACCTCCAGTCGGGACGACGCCGACGTGCCGCACGGGCTGCGGATCGCCGCCGCCTGGTGCTGGCGGTTGATCGTGATCGGGGTGGTGGCCTGGGCCCTGCTCCGGATCGTCGGCACCATCAAGATCGTGATCATTCCGCTGGCCATCGCGCTGCTGCTCTCGGCGTTGCTCGCCCCGGCGGTGGGCTGGCTGCTGCGCGCCCGACTGCCCCGGTCGTTGGCGACGGCGGTGGTGCTGGTCGGTGGCCTGGCCGCGGTGATCGGCACGCTGACCCTGGTGGTCAACGAGTTCATCCGCGGGGTGCCGGAGCTGAGCCAGAAGTCCTCCGAGGGCGTCCGGCAGATCCAGGACTGGCTGAAGACCGGCCCGCTGCACGTCTCCGACACCCAGCTCAACAGTTACATCGACGAAGCACAGGCCTGGATCAACGACAACACCTCGAAGTTCACCAGCGGCGCACTGAGCACCGCCGCAACGCTGGCCGAGGTGTTGACCGGCACCATCCTGGTGCTCTTCGCGACGTTCTTCTTCCTGCGCGACGGCAACCGGATCTGGCGCTTCCTGGTCCGGCTGCTGCCGGTGGCCGCCCGCTGGAAGGTCGACGACGCCGGCCGGGCCTCCTGGCAGACGCTGGGCGCCTACGTCCGGGCGACCGTGCTGGTCGCCTTCATCGACGCGGTCGGGATCGGCATCTTCCTCGTCGTCTTCGACGTCCCGTTCGCCTTCCCATTGGCCGCGTTGGTCTTCCTCGGCGCGTTCATCCCGATCGTCGGCGCGGCGCTCTCCGGCGGCGTGGCGGTGCTCGTGGCGCTGGTCGACAGCGGTCCGGTCACCGCGCTGATCATCCTGGGAGCGGTGATCGGTGTGCAGCAGGTCGAGGGGCACGTGCTCCAGCCGCTGATCATGGGGCGGGCGGTCGCCCTGCACCCGCTCGCGGTGATCATCGGTATCGCCGCCGGGGTGGTGCTCGCCGGCATCACCGGCGCGCTGGTCTCCGTCCCCCTGATCGCCGTCCTGAACACCGCGGTGCGTCGGCTGGCTGCCCGGAGGGTCCCGGACACCCCGCCCGACGCCGTGGTCGTCGCCTCCCAAGCGCCCTAGACCCGCCGCGCCGCGCCGCGCCGCGGCGCGGCGCGGCGCGGTGTCGCGAGGCGCGGTGTTCGCGCCAGTTGCTCGCAAGATCGTGCTCGATCCTGGAAGTAGTGGCCTCCTCCGCGAAGCAGGCCACTACTTCCTTGTTTCTGCACGATCTTGACCATCGGCGCATGGCGCGGGGCGCAGGGCGCGGGGCGCGGCGCGGCGCGGGGCGCGACGCGGTGGCCGCGGGCTCTGCGTCAGGAGCTGGCGAGGCGTTGCAGCGCGCCGCGGGCCACCTCGGGGCGGGTCGTGTACCAGAACGGCGGCAGCGAGCGACGCAGGAACGGGCCGTAGCCGCGGGCGGTCTCCAGCCGGGAGTCGAGCACCGCGACGACTCCCCGGTCGCCGGTGGCCCGGATCAGCCGGCCCACGCCCTGGGCCAGCCGCACCGCCGCGATCGGCACGCTGACCGCGGCGAAGCCCGAACCGCCGCCGGCGTCCACGGCTGCCGCGCGGGCGGCCGCGAGGGGCTCGTCTGGGCGGGGGAAGGGCAGCCGGTCGATGACCACGAGCTGGCAGGCGTCGCCCGGCACGTCCACCCCCTGCCAGAGCGACATCACCCCGAACAGGCAGCTGGACCGCTCCTCGCGGAACCGGCGCACCAGCAGCGGCAGCGCCTCCTCGCCCTGCAACAGCACCGGCAGGTCGGTCCGCGCGCGCAGCAGCTCCGCCGCCTGCTGCGCGGCCCGCCGGGAGGAGAAGAGCCCGAGAGTACGACCGCCGAGCGCGTCGACCAGCCCGAGCAGTTCCTCGCCGGCTGCCTCGGGCAGCCCGGAGACGCTCGGCCGGGGCAGGTGCGCGGCGACGTACAGGATGCCCTGCCGGGCGTAGTCGAACGGCGAACCGACGTCGAGTGACCGCCACCCGGGGCCCTCGGTGGGTGGTATCACGGCGTTCGGGGCGACGTCGCCGGCGAGGCGACGGCCGGGCGTCTCGGCGGCCGGGCGGCCGGGGCCGGTGCGGGCGGCCAGCGCGGCTGCGGCGGGGGTAGGCGGGGCGGGCGGTGGCGCGTCCAGGCCGAGGGCGCGGGCGACCGTGTCGAACCGTCCACCGAGCGCCAGGGTCGCCGAGGTGGCGACGACGGTGCGTTCGTCGTACAGGTGGGTGGCGAGGGTGCCGGCCACCGACAGCGGCGCGACCACCAGCGCCCGGCGGCTGCCGCTGTCGTTCTTCTCCACCCAGGCCACGTCGTGGTCGGCCTCCTCCAGCAACCGCTGGGCGGTGGTGGAGAGCTCGTCCAGGGCGGCCTTGGCCTGCTGCTTGCGGACCGGGTCGGGGTCGTCGGCCTTCACGTCGCCGATGGCGTCCAGGGCGGAGCGGGTCGCCGCGTCGAGCAGCGTGCACGCCTCCCGCAGGGGTGTCGGCAACCCCGCCGTTATCCGCCCGGCCGGCGCCTCGGCCAGGCCGACCGCGAGGGCGTCGCCGGCGGCCGTGAGCGCCTCGGCGGTCTCCGGCCGCAGCAGCGTACGGGCTCGCCGGGTGGTCCGGTCGATCAGCTCCGGCACCAGTTCCGCCTGGGCCGCCGAGGAGACCCGGTCGGCCAGCTCGTGCGCCTCGTCCACGATGAGCAGCTTGTGCGGCGGCACGATGTGCCGGCCGGCGAGCATGTCGACCGCGAGCAGGCTGTGGTTGGTCACCACGATGTCGGCCTCGCGGGCACGGGCCCGCGACGCCTCGGCGAAGCACTCCTGCCCGAACGGGCAGCGGGTCGCGCCGACGCACTCCCGGGCCGGCATCGACACCAGCCGCCAGGCCTGGTCGTCGACGCCCGGGTCCAGTTCGTCGCGGTCGCCGGTGGCGGTCTTCTCGGCCCAGTCGCGTACCCGGTCGATCTGCTTTCCCAGCCGACCCGCCTCGCCGAGCCACTTCGTCCCGCCGCCGGGGCGCGCGGCCGGGGCGTCGAAGAGGGTGTCCTCCGGTTCCTCCTCGGTGGAGTTGTCCAACCGGGCCAGGCACAGGTAGTGGTGGCGTCCCTTGAGCACCGCGAAGGTGGGCCGGCGGCCGAGCACCGGCTCGACCGCGTCGGCGAGCCGGGGCAGGTCGTGGTCGACCAGCTGCGACTGCAACGCCAGGGTGGCCGTGGACACCACCACCGGGCCGTCCACGGTGAGCGCCGGCGCGAGGTAGGCCAGCGACTTGCCGGTGCCGGTGCCCGCCTGCACGAGCAGATGCTCGCCGCCGGCTACGCACTCCTCGATCGCCGTGGTCATCTGCAGCTGACCGGGGCGTTCCGCGCCGCCGGGCACCGCGCCGACCGCCGCCGCCAGCAGCTCGGTGCCGCTGGGTCGGTCACCCCGCCGCCGGCCCTTGGCACGGGCCGACGGGGTGGCGGAACCGGTGGCGGTGCGGGGCGGAGTCACCGTGCGACGGTACCCGCCGCCGCCGACACGGGCCGCGCCCATCCGCCACGTGGCGCGGAGGCACCCGCCGGCCTCCCTGGCCGACGCCGTCCGGTTACGGCCGCACTACGACGCGTGGGCAGTATCGGTTAGGGTGCGAATCATGCCGAGCGACGTGGTCCGAGTGGTCTATCGCAAGTACGACGGCAGCGCCCACCGTGACTACCCGGCCCGCCGTCTCGCCGAGGACGACCTCGGCGTCTGGCTCGGCGTCCCGTTCGGCACCGAGTCGGTCTACCACGGCCGCCCCTCGGTGGAGAAGATCCCGTTCGTCCTGCTGGTGCCGCACAACGCCTGGTGGACGGGGATGTTCAACCCGCCGCCACGGACCAGCGAGGTCTACTGCGACATCACCACCCCGGCCCGCTGGGAGTCCGACGACACCGTCCACCTCATCGACCTGGACCTGGACGTGGTCCGACGCCGGGCCACCGGTCTCGTCGAGCTGCTCGACGAGGACGAGTTCGCCGAGCACCGGGCCCGCTTCGGCTACCCGCAGGACGTGGTGGACGAGGCCGAGGCGGCGGCCCGGTGGCTGTACGGCGCGCTCGGTGACGGCACCGAGCCGTTCGCCACGTCGTACCGGAAGTGGCTGGCGCTGGTGGTCTGAGCGGGCGCCCGGCTCACCAGCGCGGCGGCCACCCGTCGCCGTCGCCCAGCGGTGGCAGGTCGGCCAGTTTCTCCGGGTTGAGCTGGTTGAAGATGCCGGTGATCCGGCCCTGGTCCACGGCGAACGCGGTGACCAGGCGGATCGGTCGCCCGTCGCTGTGCGTCGTCTCCATCTGCAGGCCGAGGACTCCGTCGACGAGCACCGACCGGGCCAGCGCACGCTCGGCGTACCGGCCGGTCCGGCCGAACAGGCCGAGCGTGAAGCGGCCCACCGCGTCCGCACCGACCACCGGTCGACGGGCCGCCGGGAAGTGCCCGCCCGAGTCGCCGAGCAGGACCACGTCCGGCGCGAGCACCCGCAGCAGCGGATCCAGCTCGCCGGACTCGGTGGCGGCGACGAACGCCTCGAGCACGCGCCGCTGCTCGGCCGGGTCGGCGGTGTGCCGGGGCACGTCCGGCCCGGTGACCGCCCGCCGGGCCCGGGAGGCGAGCTGCCGGGCGGCGACCTCGCTGGTGCCGAGCACGTCGGCGACGCCGGCGAACGGCACCGCGAACACGTCGTGCAGCACCAGGGCGACCCGCTGCTCCGGTGCCAGCCGCTCGAGCACCACCAGCAGCGCCGTGCCGACCTGGTCGGTCCGGACCGCGCGTTCCGCCGGGTCGGGCGCGTAACCGTCGGACGCCGACCCGCTGGCCACCGGGCGCACCTCCGGCTCCGGCAGCCACTGACCGACGTACGCCTCGCGGCGGACGCGGGCCGAGCGGAGCACGTCGAGGCAGATCCGGGCGCACGTGGTGGTCAGCCAGGCGGACAGCTCGCGGATCTCGGCGCGGGCCGCCGGATCGGCGAGTGCCCCGGCGTAGCGCAGCCAGGTCTCCTGCACCGCGTCTTCGGCCTCGCTGCGGCTGCCCAACATCCGGTGGGCCACCGCGAGCAGGCGACCCCGTTCGGCCTCGAACTCCGTCGCCAGGTCCCGCACGGACCCACCACCCTCCCCGGTCGGCCTTGCCTGCCGGTGTCCATCTTCCTGGCAAGTCCGGGGGCCGGCAGCCCTGGTCGTCCCGGTCCGGGGGCTCTCGGCGGGCGGATGACCGACGGGTGGGCGATGATCCGTGCATGAGCGCACTGCAGGAACCGGGGATCGTGGCACCGGCCGGCGGCGGAGTACGGGAGCTGCTCCGGGTCACCGCGCCGGTGGATCTCGCGGCGATCGACCCCCGGTCCACGCCCGGCCTGCCGAAGGCCGAGGTGAACGGGGAGCGCCGCAAGGTCTGGGCCCGTGCGCAGGTGGAACTGGTCGGTGGCGAGTTGGGTCGTCGGCAGGAGATGCTCTTCGCGATGGCCAAGGCCGGCTCGGAGCGGCCGGCGCACCGGGTGCTGCTGGTGCTCCAGGCGATGGACTGTGGCGGTAAGGACGGCACGATCAAGCGGGTGGCCGGCGCGATGAACCCGCTGGGTCTGCACATCCGTTCGTTCGGCCCGCCGACTCCGCAGGAGCTGCGGCACGATTTCCTGTGGCGGATCCGCCGGGAGCTGCCCCCACCGGGGTACGTCGGGATGTTCAACCGCTCGCACTACGAGGACGTGTTGATCGCCCGGGTCGGCTCGCTGGTGCCCGAGGCCACCTGGCGGGCCCGCTACGACGAGATCAACTCTTTCGAGCGGGAGCTGACCGAGGGTGGGGTGACCCTGGTCAAGGTGATGCTGCACATCTCGTACGCCGAGCAGGGCGAGCGCCTGCTGGAGCGGCTCACCGACCCGCGTAAGCACTGGAAGTACAACCCCTCGGATGTCGACGCCCGGGCTCGTTGGGACGACTACCAGGCCGCGTACGCCGAGGCTCTGAGCCGGTGCGGCACGGACGCGGCGCCCTGGTTCGTGGTGCCGGCGGACCGCAAGTGGTACCGGGACTGGGCGGTGGCCCACCTGCTGCGGGAGACGTTCGACACGCTTGATCTGGGGTATCCGCCTGCCGATTTCGATGTGGCGCACGAGCGGGAGCGGCTGCGTGCTGGGGGAGTGGGGGCGGATGGGACGCCCGAGGTGAACAGTAGGTGAACGATCGGTGAATGCGGCCTGGCCAGGGGTGGGCCGACGAATTCGCGGTTCTGCCGTTTCCTAGCATTCACCGGGCGGACGCCCGACGGGTGCCGCCACCCTTCCACCGACGCGACGAGGTCTGTGCTGTGAAGTTTTCCTTCCGCCCCACCGAGGGCGCCTTCTACGAGCTCTTCACCAGGGCCGCGCAGAACCTGGTCCGGGGCACCGAACTGCTGAACGAGCTGGCCCTGCCCGGCGTCGACGTGCAGTCGGTCAGCGAGCGGCTGACCGAGGTCGAGCACGACAGCGACCAGATCACACACGAGCTGTACAAGAAGATCAACTCTACCTTCATCACGCCGTTCGACCGGGAGGACATCTACCGGCTCGGCTCGCTGCTCGACGACGTGATGGACCACCTGGAAGCGGTCGGCGACCTGCTCTACCTGTACGGGCTGACCGAGCTTCCGGCGCTGCCCCGCGAGCTGCACGAGATGGTCAACGTGCTCGACCAGCAGGCCAAGCTGACCGCCGACGCGATGCCCCGCCTGCAGTCGATGAAGGATCTCGAGGACTACTGGATCGAGTGCAACCGGCTGGAGAACGAGGGCGACCGGATCAACCGGCAGCTGCTCGTCCGCCTCTTCTCCGGTGAGTACGACGCGTTGACGGTGCTGAAGATGAAGGAGGTCGCCGACGAGCTGGAGGCCGCCTGCGACGCCTTCGAGCACGTGGCCAACACAGTCGAGACCATCGCGGTCAAGGAGTCCTGAGCCGGTGTCTCCTGAACTCATCGCCGTCCTGGCGGTGATCGCGGTTGCCCTGGCGTTCGACTACACCAACGGCTTCCACGACGCCGCCAACGCGATCGCGACAAGCGTCTCCACCCGGGCGCTGACCCCCCGGATCGCGCTGGGCCTCGCCGCGGTCGGCAACTTCATCGGCGCCCACTTCGGCGCCGGGGTCGCCAAGACCGTCGGCGACGGCCTGGTCACCCTCCCCACCGGTGTGAGCAGCCTCGGTGTGGTCTTCGCCGGGGTGCTCGGCGCGATCGCCTGGAACCTCATCACCTGGTACTTCGGCCTGCCGTCGTCGTCCTCGCACGCGCTCTTCGGCGGCCTGGTCGGCGCGACCCTGTTGTCCACCGGCGGCATCGTGCAGTGGGGCAACATCGGTGAGAAGGTGCTGCTGCCGATGGTGCTCTCGCCGATCGTCGGCCTGACCCTCGGCTACCTGCTGATGCTGGCGATCCTCTGGCTGTTCCGGAAGGGGCAGCCGGGCAAGCTCAACCGGGGCTTCCGCCACGCGCAGACCGTCTCGGCGGCCGCCATGTCGGTCGGCCATGGCATGCAGGACGCCGCCAAGACCATGGGCATCGTGGTGCTGGCGCTCTACACCGGCGGTTTCCAGGAGAGCAAGACGCACATCCCGGGCTGGGTGTTCTGGACGTCGGCGACGATGTTGGCCCTCGGCACGTACGCCGGTGGTTGGCGGATCATCCGTACCCTCGGCCGGAAGATCATCGACCTCGGGCCGCCGGAGGGCTTCGCCGCCGAGACGGTCGCCAGTGCGGTGCTCTACTTCAACGCCCTGGTGCTCAAGGCGCCGATCTCCACCACCCACACGATCACCTCGGCGATCATGGGTGTGGGCGCGACCAAGCGGCTCTCCGCGGTCCGCTGGAACGTCGCCGGCAACATCGTGCTCGCCTGGATCATCACGTTCCCGGCCGCCGCGCTGATCGCCTGCGTCACCTACCTGCTGGTCCGACCGCTCTTCGGCTGACCGTCACGCAGAAAGGGCCCCTCTTCGCAGAGGGGCCCTTTTCGGTCACTCGTACCGCACACCGATCTGCTCCCGCACCGCGTCCAGCAGGGCCATCACCTCAAGGGTCGTGGCGTGCGGCACCAGCGGGCTCTCGGTCAGCCCGGCCGTCAGGCAGCGCTGCACCTCGATCGCCTCGTACTGGTAGCCGTTGCCGGCCTCCTCCGCGACGATCGTCTCCGGCTCGGCGCCCGCCCGGTGCAGGGTCAGCGACCCCGGCCGGAAGAACGGCTCCGGCAGGTCGATCCGGCCCGTGCTGCCGGTGATCGAGGCGGACAACTCGGTCGCACCGACCATGCCGCAGCTCAACGCGGCCAACGCTCCGGTGTCGTAGCCGAACAGGATGCCGGTGTTCTCGTCCGTCCCCTCCGGGCCGAGCTGCGCCCAGGACCGGATGTGCTGCGGCACCCCGAGCAGCAGGTGGGCCAGGCTGATCGGGTAGATCCCCAGGTCGAGCAGCGCACCCCCGCCCAGCTTCGGGTTGCGCATCCGGTGGTCCGGCGGGAACGGCCCGGCCACCCCGAAGTCGGCCCGCACGCTGCTCACCGTGCCGATGGCACCCTCGGCGATCAGCTCGGTCGCCCGGAGGATCAGCGGGTTGGTCCGCATCCACATGGCCTCCATCAGGAAGACCCCGGCGGCGCGCGCCGTGTCGACCAACTCCGTGCTGGTGGCCACGTCGAGGGTGAACGGCTTCTCCAACAGCACCGCGCGCCCGGCGGTCAGGCAGGTCATCGCCGCCTCGTGGTGCGCGGCGTGCGGCGTGGCCACGTAGATGACGTCGACCTCCGGATCGGCCGCCAGCTCCACCCAGGAGCCGTACGCGCGCTTCGCCCCGTACGTGTCGGCGAACCGCTGCGCGCTGTCGGCGGCGCGGGAGCCGACCGCGACGAGTTCGGCGTCCGGCACCAGCCGGAGGTCTTCGGCGAAACGGCTGGCGATGTGGCCGGTGGCCAGGATGCCCCAACGAGTCATGCCTACGGTGCTACTTCCTTGAGCCATGTTGCCCCTTCACCTACGGGCCGCCGGCTAGGTCCGACAGTCCCGCGCCCGTGAGAACAGAACTGAAGCCTCCCCCGCCACGCAACGCGAGGCAAACCGCTGCGCCTCCGCAGAGACGCGCACCTTACCCACTTGCGGCAACTGTCCTGCTCAGGCTGTCGCAACCCGCGACGCGGCCGGGCGCCGACATGATCAGCGTCTCCCTGGTGCTCGCTTGTCGACCTGCCACGACCGTGCCTAGACTTCCGAGGACTGTAAGGCCTGGCTGCTGGGAGGTGGCGGCGTGCGAACCGACGAAGGCGCCGTCATGCTGCGCATGCGCCGGCACATTGACTTCGGCCGTGCTGTCAGCACGGCCTGTCCGGGCGACACACCTGCCCGCTGAGACAGTTCCCGCCTCTCGTCGAGGGGCCGTCACGTGGCCGGGATCGGCGAGCGCCGCTGGGCGCAGTGTGGCATTTGATGGGGTACGTACCTCTTAGGCCGTGACGCGGCTCGAAACCGACACCCCGGGTGGATGCGGAGCATCGCGCCAATTCTCTATCAAACCTACCGGAAAGCTTGTGATGTCCTCCCAGACAGACGCGGCGCGAAACGAGTGGACGGCCTGGCACCGAGCCCGTGAAGAGGCGCTGACGGCACCGAGCGGCAACCTCGCCCTCGTCGAGACACGTTGGCTCGCCGACGACGAGGAACCGGCACCAGAGCAGGAGCGGGACGGCGTCCTCACGACGGTGATCCGCCGGTTCGATCCCCTCACCGGAGAGACCCGCAACGGCATCCGCCGCTGGAACTCCCGGTCGGACGCCGTCGCGCACTTTGTGAGCACCGATCCGTACCCGTACGACCCGGCATGGGTGCTGCCGGCGAGCTTCGTGCCGGCCGGGCCGGAGCACCACGTCGCGTTCGCCCATCGCCGGGATAACGGCGGCACGCGGGACCTACCGGTACCCGGACACATCGAGGTGACCGTCGCGGGTACCGCGTTCACCGTCCACGCGTTCGACGACGAGGGCTCCTTGCTGCTCGTCTTCGGCGACCGTACCAACGGCCGTCAGACGTACGGCGGTGGCCGCTTCCTCACGGTGCCCTGGCCGTCCGACTCCGGCCACACCGTCCTCGACTTCAACCGGGCCCGCACCCCACCCTGCGGTTTCTCGGCTCACTTCAACTGCCCGCTGCCGCCGCCGGAGAACCGCTTCCCCTTTGCCATCGAGGCCGGCGAGCGCGTGCCCGTATTCCGCGACGGCTTCACCGTCGAATGACTGAGCCCAGCACCAACGTCAAGGAGCACATCCCCGTGAGGAAGATTCTGACCGCCGTCGTCGCCGTCGCGTTCGGCCTCGGCCTGGCCGCGTGCGCCCCGGATGACGGCCCGTCGACGGCATCCGGCGCCGACGCGACCATCGACGTCGGCTCCCTGTACGAGCCCCAGAACCTGGACAACACCGGTGGCGGCGGACAGGGCGTGACCGAGGCCCTGAACGGCAACGTCTACGAGGGCTTGTTTCGGCTCACCGACGACGGCAAGGTCGAGAACCTGCTGGTGAGCGACTACTCCGTCAGCGGCGACGGGCTCACCTACACGTTCACGTTGCGCTCCGGCGTCACGTTCCATTCGGGCAAGCCGCTGACGGCGGCGGACGCCAAGTACAGCCTGGAGAAGGTCATCGCGCCCGACTCGAAGTCGGCTCGAAAGAGCAGCTTCGGCCCGATCGGCGGCATCACCGCGCCGGGCGACAGCACGCTCGTGGTGACCCTGAAGACTCGCTCCATCTCCTTCGTCTACAACCTGAGCTACGTCTGGATCGTCAACGCGGGGAACCAGAGCCCGACCACCACGGCGGACGGCACCGGCCCGTACCGGCTCGCGTCCTGGCAGCGCGGCGCGACGTTGAGCCTCAGCCGCTTCGACGGGTACTGGGGGACGAAGGCGTCGAACAAGGATGTGGTGTTCCACTATTTCACCGATGCCAGTGCGCTCAACAACGCGCTGCTGACCGACCAGATCGACATCATTACCAGCGAGCAGAGCCCGGACGCGCTGGACCAGTTCACCGCCAACCCGGCGTATCGGGTGAACGATGGCGCCTCGACGACCAAGCTGCTGCTGGCCTTCAACGACCGGGTGGCTCCGTTCGACAACGTCAAGGTGCGCAAGGCGGTCTACTCGGCCATCGACCGCAAGAAGCTGCTCGAATCGATCTGGGGCCCGCATGGCAAGCTGATCGGGTCGATGGTGCCGCCGTCGGACCCCTGGTACGAGGACCTCACCAACGCCAACCCCTACGACATCGACCTGGCCAAGCGGCTGCTCGCGGAGGCGGGACACGGCGGCGGTTTCTCGTTCACGCTCGACACGCCGAACTACGACCCGCACCCGATCGTGGCCACGTTCCTCAAGTCAGAGCTGGCGAAGGTCGGCATCACGGTCACCATTAAGGTGATCAGCGCTGATGAGTGGTACACGAAGGTGTTCCAGAAGCATGATTTCGTGGCCACCTTGCAGGAGCACGTCAACGACCGCGACGTGGTCTGGTACGGCAACCCCGACTTCTACTGGGGCTACGACAGCCCGCAGGTGACGCGGTCGGTGAGGCAGGCCGAGCAGGCCGCCACGGCGGACGAACAGACGGCCCTGCTCAAGCAGGCGAACCGGCAGCTCGCGCAGGACGCGGCCAGCGTCTGGCTCTACCTCTACCCGCAGATCGTGGTCGCCTCCACGCGCGTGTCGGGATATCCCGTCAACGGGCTGAACTCACAGTTCTACGTCTACGGCATCACCAAGCGGGAAGGCTGACCGGCGGCCCATGGTCAGGTACCTGGTGCGGCGGGGCGGCCTGCTGGTCGCCTCGCTGCTACTCGCCAGCGTCGCGCTGTTCCTGCTGTTGCGGGTGCTGCCCGGCGATCCGGCGAACGCGCTGCTGACGGTAGACGCGACGCCGGAGCAGATCGAGGCTGCCCAGCGGCAGGTCGGATCGGACCGATCGCTGCCCGAGCAGTTCGTCACCTGGTTCGGGCAGCTCGCGCGCTTGGACCTGGGGCGCTCGTTCGTCTCCACCCTGCCCGTCGGCCCGGAAATCGTCGACCGGCTGGTGGTCACACTTCCGCTGACCCTGTTCGCCTTCGCGCTCGCGATCGTCATCGCGGTGCCGGTCGGCTATCTCTGCGCGCGCTGGTCCCGCACCTGGTACGGCGCCGGACTCTCCGCGTTGTCCCAGCTCGGTATCGCGGTGCCGGCGTTCTGGGTCGGCATGCTGCTGATCTTCGTCTTCGCGCTGCGGCTGAGGGTGTTTCCCTCGGGCGGCTTTCCCCGCGCGGGCTGGGCCGATCCCGGCGCGGCGCTGACCTCACTGACGTTACCGGTGCTGACCATCGCCCTCGTGATGTCCGCGTCGCTGATCCGGTACGTCCGCTCGGCCACACTCGACGTGCTCGGCAGCGACTACCTGCGTACGGCCCGTGCGCTCGGCGCCTCGTCCGCGGAGGCGATGTGGCGGCACGGTCTGCGCAACGCCGCCGGACCCGTGGTGTCCGTCCTCGGCGTCGAACTCGCCACCACGTTCCTCGGCGCGGTGGTGGTGGAGAGCGTCTTCGCGCTGCCCGGGCTCGGCAGCATGCTCGTGAAGGGCATCACGCAGCACGACTACCCGGTCGTCCAGGGTGTCCTCTTCGTCAGCACGGTCGCCGTTCTCGTCATCGGGTTCCTGGCCGACCTCGCCCAGCGCCTCATCGATCCGCGGCTTCGCGGCTCCTCGCCCGGGGGGTCGCGATGAGCCGTCACCGCCGCTCCCTCGTCGCCGGTGGCATCCTCGTGGGGCTCACCTGCGCCGCCGCACTGATCTCTCTACTGTGGACTCCCTATCCAGTCTCGGACACCTCGGGCGGCCGCCTCGCTCCGGTCACCGCCGCGCACCTGCTGGGTACCGATCGACTCGGCCGGGACCTGGCGACGCAGCTCATGGTCGGTGCCCGCATCGCGCTGGAGACCGGGCTGGGCGCCGTCGTGGTCGGCGGTACGTTGGGAGTCCTCGTCGGGATCGCGGCCGGATTCGCCCAACGTTGGCTGGACGACGGCCTCGCCGCGCTGCTGGACATCGTCATCGCGTTCCCGACGTTGCTGCTGGCCATGCTCGTGGTAGCGGCCCGCGGCGCGTCGCTCGGCTCGGCGATCCTGGCGCTGGGACTGGCGATGTCCGCGGTGGTGGCCCGGCTGACCCGGATCCTCGTCAAACGAGTGCTGGCGCAGGACTTCGTGACCGCGTCGCTTGTCTCGGGCACCTCCTGGCCACGCGTGGTCGCCGAGCACGTACTGCCCAACATCTGGCCAACCCTGGCGGTCAACCTGGCGTTGCAGTTCGGCCTCGCGGTGCTCGCCGAGGCGAGCCTCTCCTACCTCGGGTTGGGCGCGCCGCCGCCGAACCAGTCCTGGGGCCGGATGCTCCAGGAGGCGCAGTCCACCGTGCTCGTCGCGCCGGCCGGGCTCGTCGCGCCGGGACTGGCGCTGGTGGTCCTCGTGGTCGGGGCCAACCTCGTCGCCGACGGCCTGCGCGAGGTAGCCGACCCGCTGGCCCGGAGGTCGTCGTGAGTCTCCTCGCCGTCGACCGGCTCGCCATCTGCACCGCGGACGGCACGCCTCTTGTTTCCGACATCTCCTTCGAACTGCCCTCGGGCGGACGGTTGGGGGTGATCGGCGAGTCCGGATCCGGCAAGTCGCTGACGACCCTGGCCCTGCTCGGACTGCTTCCCGCAGGACTGCGCGTCTCCGGCAGTATCCGGTTCCACCCGGCCGGAGGCGAGCCCGTGCAGGTCGTCGGCGCGTCCGAAAGCGCGCTCCGACGGCTGCGCGGCCGGGTGGCGACGGTGGTCTTCCAGGAGCCGTCGACCGCCCTGGACCCGCTCATGCGCCTCGGCGACCAGATCGGAGCGTCCGTCCGCCGTACCCGGGGACTACGCGGGCCGGCGCTGCGCGCGGCCGTCCTCTCCGCGCTCGCCGACGTCGGCCTCGACCACCGGATCGGACGCGCCTATCCCCACGAGGTCTCGGGCGGGCAACGCCAGCGCGCCGCCATCGCCGCTGCGGTGGCGTGCCGGCCCGCGCTGCTGGTCGCCGACGAGCCCACCACCGCGCTGGACGTCACCGTCCAGGCCGACGTGCTCGCGCTGCTGGACCGTCTCGTCGCCGACCGAGGCTTGGCCCTGCTGTTCATCAGTCACGACCTGGCCGTGGTGTCCCGGATCGCCGAACGTGTCCTGGTGCTCGACCGGGGATCCGCCATCGAGTCCGGCACCGTCACGGAGATCCTCACCGCGCCACGCCATCCGGTCACCCGCGCCCTTCTGGAGAGTGCGCGGCACCTGGACGCGGCACTGGAGGTAAGGCAGCCATGATCCTGGAAGGACGCGAGGTCGGCTTCGCGTACCCCCGCGGGCGGGCGGTACTCGACAGCGTCAACGTTGGCGTCACCGCCGGACGTGGCATCGCACTGGTCGGCGAGTCCGGAGCCGGCAAGACGACGCTGCTGCGGATCCTGCTCGGGCTGCTGCGGCCCACCACCGGCGAGGTCCGCTTCGACGGAGAGCCGCTTCGGCCACGCGACCGGGCGCTGACGCGGCGGTTCCGGCGCGGCGTGCAATCCGTCTTCCAGGACCCGTACTCGTCGCTGGACCCACGTCAGAGGGTGGGGCGGATAGTCTCCGAACCACTGCGGTCGCTGGGTCTGGACGCCGCTGGGCAGCGGGTGGCCGACGCGCTGCGCGAGGTCGGCCTGCCCGAGGACGTGGTGGGACGGTACCCGCACGAGTTCTCCGGTGGGCAGCGCCAACGCATCGCCATCGCGCGGGCCATCGTGTGCCAACCGCGGCTGCTTCTCGCCGACGAGCCGGTCAGCGCGCTGGACGTCACCACCCGGGTACGCGTCGTCGACCTGCTCGCCGAACTGCGTGAGACCCGCGGCCTGACGGTGGTCATGGTGACCCACGACCTCGCCGTGGCCTCGCTGCTGTGCCACGAGACGGTGGTGCTCTCCGGAGGCCGCGTCGTAGAGCACGGTGACACCGCCTCGGTGCTTGGCTCCCCCGCCCATCCGTACACGCGTCGGCTGCTCGCCAGCGTCCCCCGGTTGCCGGCCAGGCCCAGCTAGCTAGGCTCGCGGCATGACGATCGACAGCGACGGCTTTCCCGCCCCGGCCGCTCTGGTCGAGCACGCCCGCCGGTTCCGGGCCGAGGGCGGCACTCCGGCGGTGCCGCGGGTCGCGGCCACGGTGCTGCTGCTGCGTCCGACCGACACGGACTTCGAGGTGTACGTCATCCGCCGCGTCGCCGCGATGACCTTCGGTGGGATGTACGCCTTTCCCGGCGGCGGGGTGGACCCCTCCGACTCGGAGGCACATCTGGAGTGGGCGGGGCCGACGCCGATCGAGTGGGCGGGCCGGCTCGGGGTGGACGCGGACGCCGCCCAGGCGGTGGTCTGCGCCGCCGCCAGGGAGGTCTTCGAGGAGGCGGGTGTGCTGCTCGCCGGCCCGGACCGGGCGGCCGTGGTGGGTGACGTCAGCGGCGACGATTGGGAGGTGGCCCGGCAGGACCTGGAGGGGCGGCGGCTGGGCTTCGCGGCGCTGCTCGCCGACCGTCAGCTCACCCTGCGGTCGGACCTGCTGCTGCCCTGGAGCCGGTGGATCACGCCCGAGTTCGAGCCACGCCGCTTCGACACGTACTTCTTCGTGGCCCTGCTGCCGGCGGGACAGCGGACCCGCGACGTC
This sequence comes from Micromonospora sp. WMMD710, assembly GCF_029626045.1. NCBI lineage: Bacteria > Bacillati > Actinomycetota > Actinomycetes > Micromonosporales > Micromonosporaceae > Micromonospora > Micromonospora sp. WMMD710. Next base: position 6,061,586 of record NZ_JARUBD010000001.1, read on the forward strand.
TCCGGCGAGGCCGACCACACCCTGTGGATCCGTCCGGCGGACGCGCTGGCCCGCGCCGAGGCGGGCGAGTTGACCATGCTCCCGCCCACCCTGGTCACCCTCGCCCAGGTGGCGGCGGCCGGCGATCTGGCCGGCGTGGCCCGCGCGGCGACCGACCGGGACGCCGCCACCCCGATCACCCCACGCCTGGACCTCCCACCGAACGGCGAGCCCCGCTTCGTCCTCGGTTAAAACGTGCCGGGCCACGCGCGTACCGCTCGGGGAAAGATCGCGCCCGAACATGGAAATAGTGGCCTCACGCTGCGGTGAGACCACTACATCATGGATCGAGCATGATCATGGCCGAGTTGGGCCCGGGCCGGACACCCCGGGCACGCGAAAAGGGGCGCCGGTCGTGACGACCGACGCCCCTCGCGGACCGGGATCGGCGGCTCAGCCGAAGCGGCCGGTGATGTAGTCCTCGGTCTTCTTCACGCTCGGGTTGCTGAAGATCTTCTGGGTGTTGTCGTACTCGATCAGCCGGCCCGGGTCGCCGGTCTTCTCGATCGAGAAGAAGGCGGTCCGGTCCGACACCCGCGCGGCCTGCTGCATGTTGTGCGTCACGATGATGATCGTGAACTTGTCCTTGAGCTGGAACATCAGGTCCTCGATCGCCAGCGTGGAGATCGGGTCCAGGGCCGAGCACGGCTCGTCCATCAGCACGACCTGCGGCTCGACCGCGATGGTCCGGGCGATGCAGAGCCGCTGCTGCTGACCACCGGAGAGGCCCGCGCCGGGCTTGCCCAGCCGGTCCTTGACCTCGTCCCACAGGTTGGCCGAGCGCAGCGCCTTCTCGGCGGCCTCGTCCAGGATCGACTTCTTCCGGACGCCGTTGAGCTTCAGCCCGGCCACCACGTTCTCGAAGATGCTCATGGTGGGGAACGGGTTCGGCCGCTGGAACACCATGCCGATCATGCGGCGGACCGCGGTGACGTCCACGTCCCGGTCGTAGATGTCCTGGTCGTCGATGGTCAGGCTGCCCTCGACCCGGGCACCCGGCAGCACCTCGTGCATCCGGTTGATCGACCGCAGGAACGTGGACTTGCCGCAACCGGACGGGCCGATCAGGGCGGTGACCGTCTTCGGCTCGACGGTCAGGTTGATGTTCTCGATCGCCTTGAAACCGCCGTAGTACGCGGTGACGTTCGAGGCTTCGACGCGCTTGGCCATGGTGGTACCTCCGGGGTTCATCGGCTGAGCCTGTTGCGACGGGCCAGCAACTTCGCCGCGATCGTCAGGATGAGCACGAGGGCGACCAGGGTGAGTGCCGCGGTCCACGCCCGTGCCGGCGAGTACTTCGAGGCCTCGCCGGCCTGCTGGTAGACGTAGAGGGCCAGCGACGACTGGTTGTTCTCGAAGGGGTTGAAGTTGATCGCGGCGCCGCCGCCGGCGACCAGCAGCACCGGGGCCGTCTCGCCGGCCGCGCGGGCGATGGAGAGCATGACGCCGGTGACGATGCCGGGCAGCGCCGTGGGCAGGACCACCCGCAGGATGGTCTTCCACTTGGGTACGCCGAGCGCGTAGGCGCCCTCGCGCAGGGGCGGCGGAACGAGGCGGAGCATCTCCTCGGTGGACCGGACGATGGTGGGCAGCATCAGCACACTGAGCGCGAGCGCGGCGGCGAAGCCGGAGAAGCCCGGCCGGCCGTCGTTGAACCACGGCGACACGATCAGCACCCAGAACGCCAGCACGAACAGGCCGGTGACGATCGACGGGATGCCGGTCATGACGTCCACGAAGAACCGGATCGCGAAGGCGAACCGGCCCCGGCCGTACTCGACGATGTAGATCGCGCAGAGGATGCCGAGCGGCACGGTGATCAGGGTGGCGATGCCGACCTGCTCCAGCGTGCCGACGATCGCGTGGTACGCGCCGCCGTTCGGGTCGCGAGCCCCGATGTTGTTCATCGAGGTCTGGAAGAAGTTGCCGTCCAGCCGCTCGGTGCCCTTGCTGACAAGCGTCCAGACCACCGAGGCGAGCGGCACCACGGCGAGCACGAACGCGGAGTGGATCAGCGCGCTCCAGGTGCGGTTGCGGGCCGACCGGCGGCCCTCGACGGCGTTGGACGCCGCGAAGAGCCCGACGAGGTAGAGCACCGCGCCGAGGACGATGACAAGGACCGGGCCGCCGATGCCGGCGCCGTAGACGATGACCGCGGAGAGCGCCAGGGCTGCCACGGCGACGGCCGGTGCGGCGTACGCGGGCAGCCGCCGAGCCCGCAGCGTCTCCGGTTGTGCCGGCGGCCGGGGGCGACGTGAGGTGACCGTGGTGCTCATGCGGCGGACTCCGTGAACTCCCGGCGGCGGTAGATGATCGCCCGCGCGATGATGTTGACGACCAGCGTGATCGCGAACAGCACCAGACCGGAGGCGATCAGCGCGCCGCGGCCGGTGTCGTTCGCCTCGGCGAACCGGTTGGCGATGTTGGCGGCGATGGTGTTGCCGCCGCTCTCCAACACGTTGAACGAGATGGCGTACGTGGATCCGAGGGTCAGCGCCAGCGCGATGGTCTCACCCAGCGCCCGACCCAGGCCGAGCATCACCGCGGCGATGATGCCCGGGCGGCCGTACGGCAGCACCGCGGTACGCAGCATCTCCCACCGGGTGGCGCCCAGCGCGATGGCCGCCTCCTCGTTGGCCGTCGGCGTCTGGAGGAACACCTCGCGGGTCAGCGAGGTGATGATCGGCAGCACCATGATCGCTAGCACGAGGGAACCGAGCAGGATCGAGTTGCCGTACGGGCCCTCGCCCCCGAAGATCGGGATCCAGCTGAAGTACTTGTTCAGCCAGCCCGAGAGGTCGGTGACCGGGCCGATCAGGTAGTCGCGACCCCACAGGCCGAACACCACGCTGGGCACGGCGGCCAGCAGGTCGATCAGGAAGCCGAGGCTGTTGCCGAGACGCCGGGGCGCGTAGTGGGACAGGTACAGCGCGATGCCCATGGCTACCGGCACGGCCATCAGCAGAGCCAGGGCGGCGCTGAGAACGGTGCCGAAGGCGAGCGCGCCGATGCCGAACGTGGGCGGGTTGTCGTTCGGGAACCAGCCCTCGAAGGTCCAGAAGTTCGCTGTGTTGGCACGGAGGGCCGGGATCGCCTTCGCGATCAGGAAGGCCGCGATGGCCACGATGATGACCAGCACCATCGCGCCGGCGGCCAGGGTGAGGCCGTGGAAGGCCCGCTCGGCGCCGAACTTCCGGTTTCTCGGCAGCGCGCCGCCGCCTCCCAGCCCGTTGCCACCGGGGGTACGCGCGCTGACTGGTGCCTCGGCCACACGCGCCGAGGCACCGGCGGGCCACTCGTGACTCTGGGTCACGCGCGTCCCGCCGGTGCCGGCGTCGGCCGAGCGGTGAGGGGTTTCACCCATCTGCTCGCTCGATTCCGTTGCTGAGGTGGTGGGGTCGGATCAGGAGAGGTTCTTGACCGCGGTCTCGACCTTGGTGCGGACCGTCTCCGGCAGCGGGGCATAGCCCAGCTCGGTCAGCGAGGTCTGGCCCTCGGCGCTGGCGGCGTAGCCCAGCAGACCCTTGACCAGCTTCAGCTTGTCGGCCGCGAGGCCCTTGCTGCAGACGATCTCGTACGTCGCCAGGACGATCGGGTAGGCCCCGGCCTCCTTGGTGTTGTAGTCGATCGACAGCTTGAGGTCGTCGCCCTGGCCCTCGATCTTCGCCCCGGCGATGGTCTTGCCGGCCGACTCGGCGGTCAGCGCGGCCCACTCGCCGGCGCCGTTCTGCACCTTGGCCATGTTCAGGCTGGAGTTCTCGGCGTACGACCACTCGACGTAGCTGATCGTGCCCACCGTGCTCTTGACCTTGCTGGCCACGCCGTCGGACTTGGCGGCGCCGACGCCACCCGGGGCCTTCCACGCCTTGGCGTTACCGAAGGTCCAGTCCGCCTCGGCGGTCTTCGACAGGTACTTGGTGAAGTTGTCGGTGGTGCCCGACTCGTCGGAGCGGTGCACGGCCTGGATCGGGGCCGACGGGAGCTTGGCGTCCGGGTTGTCGGCCTTGATCGCCGCGTCGTCCCACTTGGTGACCTTGCCGGCGAAGATCTTCGCCAGGGTGGCCGGCTTGAACTGGAGGTTGTCCACGCCGCTGCCGGCGTTGTAGACGACCGCGACCGGGCCGATCACCATCGGGAGGTTGAGGGCCTTGCCACCGGCGCACTTGGCGTCGGCCTGCGGCTGCTCCTCCGGCTTGAGCGCGGAGTCCGAGCCGGCGAAGTCGGCGGTCCCGGCGATGAACGCCTGGATGCCGGCGCCCGACCCGGTGCCCTCGTAGTTGATCGTGGTGCCCTGGCACTTCTGCTGGTACGCCTTGATCCATTCGGCCATGGCGTTCTTCTGGGCCGACGAGCCCTGGGCGTTGACCGTGCCGGTACCGCAGTCGACCGCGGCGGCCGAGCCCGAGGCGCTGGCGCCGGGGGTGGGCTCGTTGTTGTCCGAGCCGCATGCACTGAGGCCGAGCGTCGCGGCAAGAGCGAGGCAGGCAATAGTGCCGTACCGCTGGAGCTTCACCTGAGGGGTTTCCCTTCGCGTCTGACTTGGCGCCCCGATCCCGGGGCCCGAGGACCGGCACTGACCGGCTGACACGAAAGTTAGAAGTGCCAGGTAGCCGGTTCGCCGGTCGCAAGTGAACGCAAGGTGAACACGTGCGGCCCACGAGGTGACCGCTTGCTGAGGGCGAGTTGTCCGTTAAGTGAACCCGGGTGCGCCTGTCGGAAGTATGGTCATATTTCAGGTACGGCGTTATCCCGCCGATGCGCGGCCGTGATCCGCCGGTTACTCGGCTGTCCCGGTGCCCGACCGTCAGCCGAGGTGGTAGTTGATGTGCGCGGACCAGCGGGCGAAGCCCAGCCGCTCGTAGAGCGCGACCGCCCCGGTGTTCGAGTCGTCCACGTAGAGCATCACCCGGTCCAGGCCCCGCTTGTCCCGCAGGTACGCGAGCCCCGCGGTGGTCAACGCCCGGCCGAGCCCGCCGCCGTGCGCGGTCGGCTCCACGCCCAGCACGTACACCTCGCCGATGCGGGCCGACCCGGGCCGCTCGTGCACCTTGGTCCAGTGGAAGCCGAGCAACCGGCCGGTCGAGGTCTCCTCGGCGAGTAGGAAGCCGGCCGGGTCGAACCACGGCTCGGCGAGGCGTACCCGCAGGTCGTCCGCGGTCCAGCGCCCCTGTTCGGGATGCTCGGCGAAGGCGCGCGAGTTGAGGGTCAGCCAGGCCGCATCGTCCGCCCCGGGTCGGAACGCGCGCAGCATCACCCCGTCGGGCAGGCGCGGCTCACCCAGCGGGGCGGCCAGTGGCCGACGCAGCTGCCAGAGCACCCTGGCACGGGTGAACCCGAGGTCGACGGCGAGCGCGGCGGCCGAGGGGTGGTCGCCGTGCGCCCACGCCCGCAGTGGCCCGGTGGCCGAGGCGAGTACGCCCCGAGCCAGCGCCCGGCCGGTGCCCCGCCGCCGGTACGCGGGGTGCACGGCCAGCTCGACCCCGATCCCGCCGACCGGGTCGGTGGTGTCCAGGTGCGCGTATCCGGTGAGGGTGCCGTCGTCGGCACGGGCGATCAGGTGCACGGCCGGGGCGTCGGGGTCGCGCAGCCGGAGCAGGACGTGCTCGTCGAGCGGGTCCGCGCCGTCGGTGTCGCCCGCGCAACGGGCCAGAGCCAGCACATCGGTGACGTCCGCCGGGGCCAGTCGGTCGCTCCGGGTCACCTGGTCGCTGGTCGGCTCCGCGCTGCTCATCCCGTCACCGTATCCGCTGCGTCTCGTGACACCCGCCGGGTCGCCGAGTTAAGGACGGTCGGCGTCGAGGAGGCCAGCAGCCGGCGCCGGCGAGGTTTTGGTCAACGCCTTTGGAGCTGATGCGTTGATGCATCACCGGGCCCGGTCGTGCTGTCCTGCTGGTGCCGGGATTTCACCGGCCCGATGGTGCGGTCCCACTGGTGTCCGCGGCCTCACGCCCGGTCCCGGTCCCGGGAACGCCGGCCTGGCGGGGCTGATTCGTTCACCACATCAACTCCAAGGGCTGCGCACCAACCATCCCCACCCTCCGGACCCGCGGCCTTCGCCAGCGCCGGCCTCACGTCGGGTCGGTCGGCAGCGCCTCCAGCTCGAACCGCGCGGTCAGGTCGGGCAGGATCCGGCGCAGCGCGTCCACGGTGCCCTGGCGATTTCCGCCGGCGTCGTGTAGCAGCACCACCGAGCCCGGTTCGGCCTGGCTGACCACCGTCGCGGCGATCTTGGTCGCGCCGGGGACCTCCCAGTCCGACGGGTCCACCGACCAGTGCAGCGGGGTCATGCCGAGCTGCTGCGCCACCGACACCACGGGGTAGGTCCAGGCGCCGCCCGGCTGCCGGTACCAGACGATCGGCGCGTCCGGCACCGCCGCCCGGATCGCCTCGTTGGTGCGCAGCAGGTCGGCGCGGATCACGTCCGCCGGGCGGTTGCCCAGGGTGACGTCGTGGTGCCACGAGTGGTTGCACAGGCTGTGCCCGCCGTCCACGATCGCCTGGATCAGGTCGGGGTGGGCCTGGGCGTTCTCGCCCACGACACAGAAGGTCGCCTTGACGTCGAACTCGCGCAGCATGGCGAGCACCTGCGGGGTGTAGCGCGGATCGGGACCGTCGTCGAAGGTCAACGCCAGGCGGGGTGTGCCGGTGCTGGTGTGCGCCCCGAACAGTTGGCCGCCCGTGGAGTCCCGTCCCGTCCCGTCCTGGCCGGCCTCGGTGGCACTGGCACTGGCACTGGCACTGGCGGTGGGTGGCCCGCTCGGCCCGTCCCCGGTGGGCTGATCGGCGTAGTACGGCCCCTCTGCGTTGGTGTTCACCCCGGTGGCCTGCCGTTGGGGTTGGTCGGGGACGAGGCTGCGGCCCAGCAGGTATGCCGAGCCGAGCAGCGCCGTCACCACCAACACCACGATTCCGGCCGCCCGGACGGTCGGGTTGCCCCGCGTCACGGCTTCCGCCCCGCCGACCGGACACGCCGGCCCGTCGCCCCCGTGGTTTCTGTGCGCACCGTCGCCCCTTCCGCTAACAAACCCGGCAGTCAGAATAGAACCGACGAGATGCGCAAAAGGGGCATATGGGGAATCCCCCGGACGGGAGGACCGGTCAGACGGGCAGCGGCGCGTGCTCCGCCTCGGGCAGCGACCGCGACGGCGGGACGACGAACTTGTAGCCCACCTGGCGGACCGTGCCGATCATCGACTCGTACTCCGAGCCGAGCTTGGCGCGCAGCCGCCGCACGTGCACGTCGACGGTGCGGGTGCCACCGAAGTAGTCGTAGCCCCAGACCTCACGCAGCAGCTGGTCCCGGGTGAACACCCGACCCGGGTGCTGTGCCAGGAACTTCAACAGCTCGAACTCCTTGTAGGTGAGGTCGAGCGGGCGCCCCTTCAGCTTGGCGGCGTACGTGTCCGGGTCGATGTTCAGCTCGCCGGCCCGGATGGAACCGCCGGCACCGGCGGTCGCGTTGCTCAGCCGGCCCACCGCCAGCCGCAGCCGCGCCTCCACCTCGGCCGGCCCGGCCGAGGCGAGGATGACGTCGTCGACGCCCCAGTCGGCGTTCAACGCGATCAGGCCGGCCTCGGTCACCACCGCGACGAGCGGCACCCCGAGCCCGGTCGCGTGCAGCATCCGGCAGGTCGCCCGTGCCTCGCTCAGCTCCGACCGCGCGTCCACCAGCACCGCGTCGGGGCTGGGCCCGGCGACCAGGGTGCGGACGTCGCGTGGTGCGGTGCGGACCGAATGCGGCAGCAGGTCGAGTGCCGGCAGCACAGCGGACGGTTCCCCTGCGCGTGCGGTCACCAGCAGCAGGATCTCCACGATCACCTCCGTCCCGGCGGCGCATGGCCGCACGCGACCAGACACACTCGTGAGGGGAGTGCGCTGAGAAATTGCGTGGTCCCGGCGTCGCTGACGGGCGGGTAACGCGTTGAGCGTAACCGATCGCCCCGGCTGCGCCCTCAGGCCACTTCCCGTTTGTCTAGCTTGCCCCTGATCGTGGCACAGTTTTTAACGTTGCCGAAACCCTTGACCGCCGCATCGGCGGGTGGGTCTGGCACGATCGGGGCGTGTTTCCCTCCACCTCGCCGGACGCCGGCCGCGAAACGTGGCCCGACGGGCCCCGTCCGGGCCCGGCCGCCCCGACCCGTGGCCAACCGCCCGCGCCGCGCACCGGTCCGGCCGTCGTCGACGGCGAACGTCGTGAGCGGGGTGGTCCGCGCCGTGCCCGCCGCTCCGGCGAGCCCGCCCGTCGCTCCGAGGACGAGATCGACGAGCCGGAGGAGGAGGTCGTACCCCCGGTGGAGGTGCGCCGCCCACTGGCGCTGATCATCGCCGGATTCGCCGCGCTGCTCGGTGTCGGTCTCGTGCTCGGCGCGCAGACGTCGGGCCCGGGCCACCGGTTGCCGTTCGCCTTTATCATCTTCGGCGTCCAGCTGTTGTTCGTGCTCGCCTGGACCATGGCCATGCGCCCGCCCGCCCTGCTGCTGGTCGGCGGGATCAGCGCCGTGGTCGCCGCGCTCGCCGACATCGCCGCCGTGCAGACCGACATCGCCGGCCTGGCTCCGCTGGGCTACCTGGCCGCCGGTGGTTTCCTCGCGGCGGTGCTCGGTCAACTGGTCCGCCGGGTCGACCGGGTCCGGGTCACCGACTCGCTCGGCGCCACGCTGCTCATCGTCGTCGGGGTGGTGGCCCTCGGCACCCTGATCGTGCTCAGCCGCATCCCGGCCGGCACTCAGGCGATCACGGTCTGCCTGACCGCGAGCGGGGTCGCCTTGACCGTCGCCCGGCTCACCGACGCCGTGCTGCCCTGGCCCCGACTGGCCCCGCAGGTGCCCCGGGGCGCCGCCGGCGTCGTCGTGGGCGCCATGGTCGGCACGCTGATCAGCGCGCTTCTCGGCAGCTACCTGGTGGCACCCTTCACGCCGACCCGGGCCGCGGTGATCGGCCTGGTCGCGGCGGTCACCGCCGTGCTCTCCGACCTCGCCGTCGGGTACGCGGAGGCGGGGCGACTGATGGCCGGCGAACCGCCCACCATGTGGGTCGCCCGGCACATGCAGGGTCCGCTGGGCGGCTTCGCCCTGGCCGCGCCGGCCGCGTACGCCATGTGCATGCTCTTCCTCTGAGCCCACGGTTGAGCCCGGAGCCGGTCGGGTACCTACGGGTGCGCCGCTCTGCGGCACCGGTACGAACGCCCCGTCGCTCCGCGGCGGGCGAAGACAGGAGGCGGCGTGGCCCAGGACTATCCGGCGGACGAAACCCGGCCTCGGCGGCGCGGTCGCAAACTGCTCATCGGTCTCGTCATCCTGCTTCTGGTGGTGGCCGGGCTGCTGGTGGTAGCCGACCGGGTGGCGGTCGGGGTGGCCGAGCGGGCGATCGCCGACCGGGTCAGCCAGGAGATCACCAAGCAGGGCGCGCAGTCCGCGGCTCCCGAGGTGCAGGTCGGCGGGACGCCGTTCCTCACGCAGGTGATCGACGGCCGGTACGAGCGGATCTCCATCAAGCTGCGGGACGTGCAGGCCTCCGTCGAGGGTGAAGCCGTACGACTGCCGGTGCTGGACGTCGACGCGCGCAACGTGCGGGCCTCCCTGGACACTCTTCGTTCCGGGCAGGGTGACGTGGTCGCGGACACCGTCAACGGCACCGGCACGATCAGCTACGACAGCCTCGCCGCGTTGCTGGACCGGCCCGGGCTCACCCTCGCGGAGCAGGGCGGCAAGCTCGCCGTCACCGCTCCGGTCGACATCCTCGGCCAGAAGTTCACCGTCGCCGGCACCGCCGACGTCACCGTCGCCAAGAGCGGCGCCGTCGCCCTGCGTTTCAACAACCTGGACGCCGCTGGCCTGCCGAACCTGCCGCTGGCCCGCACCCTGCTGAACAACTACGCCAAGGGCATCTCCGTCGACGTGCCGCTGCCCGACCTGCCGTTCCAGCTCGCCGTGCGGGAGGTCCGTCCGTTGCCCGAGGGGCTGGCGGTCACCGCCGACGCGAAGAACGTGCCGATCAACTCGGTCAGCTGATCGCTCGGGCCGCCGGTGGGACGTCGAATCCGGCCGGCGGCCCGCCCGATTCCCGGATGGTGGTCGGCTCGGTGGCAGCTCGGTCACAGACTGGTAGGCTCCGTCACCATGGGGACTCACCTCACCAAACGGCGCGCGGTCGACCTGTGCCGCGTGGCCACCTGCCTGTGTCGCCCCGTCATCTGACGGCGGGGCTGTCCTCGGCCGCCTGACGGCGGCCACCGGCACGCGGGGTTCTCGTACCCCTCCGGTGATCCCATCGAACGCCCGGCAGCGGCGCCGTCGCACGAACCCGTGATCCCGTCCTTCCACTGGGTCCCGCGCGTGGTGCGACAGTCACACCTATCGATACTCACGCGTTGGCTCACCATCCATCCTCACCAGGGAGTGATTCGATGAGTCGCGACACCGCACTCGTCTCGGCCGAGTGGGCCGAGAAGAACCTCGACGCCCCGGGCGTCGTCTTCGTCGAGGTCGACGAGGATACGTCGGCCTACGACACCGGCCACATCGCCGGCGCCATCAAGATCGACTGGAAGAACGACCTCCAGGACCAGGTCCGCCGGGACTTCGTCAACAAGAGTCAGTTCGAGGCGCTGCTCTCCGAGCGGGGCATCAGCAACGACGACACCGTCATCCTGTACGGCGGCAACAACAACTGGTTCGCCGCGTACGCCTACTGGTACTTCAAGCTCTACGGCCACGGCGACGTGAAGCTGCTCGACGGCGGTCGCAAGAAGTGGGAGCTGGACGCCCGTCCGCTGGTCACCGACTCGGTGACCCGCCCGGCGACGCAGTACGTCGCGCAGGAGCCGGACACGTCCATCCGAGCCTTCCGCGACGAGGTCGTCGCCGCGATCGGCACCAAGAACCTGGTGGACGTGCGCAGCCCCGACGAGTTCGCCGGTCGACTGCTCGCCCCCGCCCACCTGCCGCAGGAGCAGGCGCAGCGGGCCGGCCACATCCCCACCGCGATCAGCGTGCCGTGGTCCAAGGCGGCGAACGAGGACGGCACCTTCCGGTCCGACGACGAGCTGCGCAAGATCTACGGGGACGCGGGGCTCGACGACGGCAAGGAGACCATCGCGTACTGCCGGATCGGTGAGCGCTCCTCGCACACCTGGTTCGTCCTCCAGGAGCTGTTGGGCCACCGCAACGTCAAGAACTACGACGGTTCGTGGACCGAGTACGGCTCGCTGGTCGGCGTGCCGGTCGCGCTCGGCGACGAGCCCGGGGAGGCCTGATCCGTCATGACTGCTCCCACCGCTGCGGGTTGCGCCGCACCCGACCAGGCCGCCCCGCTGCCGGCCAGCCTGGACCTGGAGAAGGAAACCGTGATCACCGGCATCGTCCGCTCGGCGGCGGATGAGGCCGTGCCGGGCGCGTACGTCCGGCTGCTCGACTCGACGGGTGAGTTCACGGCCGAGGTGGTCACCTCGGCCGCCGGTCAGTTCCGGTTCTTCGCCGCGCCGGGTTCCTGGACCCTGCGGGCGCTGTCCCGGCACGGCAACGGCGACACCGCCGTCACCGCGGGCCGGGGCATCAACGAGGTGTCCGTCACCGTCGCCTGACCCACTGCTCTGATCGACCGGGGCCGGTCACCCGCGCGGGTGACCGGCCCCGGTCGTCTCCGGATGGTTCAGATGCCGGTGGCTTTCGTGCCGCACGAGACCGGGTCGAGGGTGACGTCGACGGTGGTCACGAGGCCCGCCGCGATCCGGGTGCGTCGCACCTGGGGCGCCCAGCTGTCCCGGGCCACGACGACGTCGTAGCGGCCTTTCGGCAGCCACCAGGCGTACCTGCCCCGGGCGTCCGCGGTCAGGGTGTGGCCGGTGGCCCTGCCCCGCGGGTTCACCCTCACCGTGGCGGGCACTCCGACGGTCGCCCCGCCGCAGGTCACACCGGTGATGGTGCCCTGAACCCGGCCCCAGTTCGCCGGCGGTGACACGGTCATCGTGACCGCCACGGTGGGCACCGGGTACGGCGTGTCCGAGGCGATGGCCAGCTCACCGGAGTAGGTGCCCGGTTGGAGGACGCCGGCCGCCGCGGTGGCGCTCAGCGTGACGGTGACCGCCCGGGACCTCCCCGGTGCCAGGGTGAAGCCGCTCGGCGCGATGGACAGCCAGGGCAGGTCCGCCTCGTTGGCGCACAGGTCGAGGCCGTCCAGCCGCTCGCTGTCCGCCGACCCCACGAACGGCGAGGGCGAACCACCGATCTTGTACGCGCCGCAGGCGGCGGCGCCCCGAAACCGTCCGGACCGGACGTTGGGCAGGTCGCGCCAGCGTCCTTCCGCCGGGTCGTACGCGATGGTCCGGTTGGTCACCGCGGTCGACGCCGCGGTGACCCCGCCACTCAGGACCAGCAGGCCGCCGGCGGCCGTGTACTGGGAGCCCCACAGGTCGATCGGCAGGTCCGGCAGGGGACTCCAGGTGTCGGCCGCCGGGTCGTACCGGTAGGCGTCGGTGTGTTCGGTGCTGCTGGTGCCGCCGGCGCAGTACACGGCGCTGCCGATTCCGCCGCAGGAGAGCCAGGCGACCGGGTGCGGGTAGGCCGCGCCGGTGCGGAACGTGCCGGTCGCCGGGTCGAACACGACCAGCCGGTCGGAGTCGGTGCAGTCGTTGTCGAGGCATCCGCCGACCAGGTAGACCTTCCCTCCGACCACGGCCTGCCCGGCCGCGGCTGCCGGGAACGGGTTGGTCGCCCCGGCCACCGTGCTCCAGGTGCCGGCGCCCGGGTCGAACACGTCCACCGAGGCGACCGTGAGGTCGTCGGCGCCCCAGCCGCCCAGCACGTACAGCTTCCCGCCCACCGCCGCCGCGACCGGCTTGGACCGGGCGCTCGGCAGGTCGGGCAGCGTGGTCCAGGCGTCGGTCGCGGGGTCGTACCGCCAGGCTTTGCGCTCCAGGCCGGAGCCGCCGCCACCGCCCACCGAGTAGACCGTGCCGTCCAGGTTGGCCGCCGCGTTGTCGAAGACCGCCGCCGGCAGGTCGGCGATCCCGGCCCAGGCGTCCTGGGCGTGTGGCGCGACGTCGGTGCCCGCCCCGCCGTACGCGGTGCCGGTGCGGGCCTTGCTGATTCCCTTCATCTTCTGTTCCCGCAGCGGCGCACCGGCCCGGGACAGCAGGTCGAACCGTCCGTTGCGCTCGACCAGGTTGACGGTGGCCGGCGCGGTGCCGGTGTTGCGAACGGTCAGCTTCGTGCTCCGGGTACGGCCGTAGCGCTGGTACGACTCGATGTCGGTCGTGGTGACGGTGAGTCGGCCGGCGGCCAGCGCGAGGTCCGCCCGGCGGGCGCCGTCCGCCGCGATGGTCGCCGTCCTCGTCACCGTCCGGTACGGGGATCGGCCGGCGGTGAACCGGTGTGCCCCGGTCAGGCCGGAGAATAGCCAGTAGAAGCCGTCCGGCAGGGTCGGGTCCTCCGGTGTGGCCGCGGAGACCCCTCGGTCCTGCGGCCGTTCGACGCTGGCGACGGTGACGCCGTTGAGCGGGGCGCGGGTGTTGCGGTCGGTGGTCACGCCGAGCAGCAGCCCTCCGGGTGTCGGCGCGCAGTCACGGTTGACGAGCTGTACGTCGTCCACCTCCCACCACCAGGCGTACGTGCCCTGGAAGCGGAACCGGACCTGGACGCGGTCGGCGCCGGCGGCCGGGTCCAGGGGCACCTCCTCGGTCCGTGGCCCGCGCCGGCTGCCGGTCTGGTGCCAGACGGTGGTCCAGTTGGCACCGCCGTCGGTGGAGACGTCCACGTCGGCCGTGTCGGTGACGCCGACCGCCCGCCAGTCGCTGCGGAAGCGCAGCACCGGCGCCGGTGCCGCGCTCAGGTCGACCGTGGGGCTGATCAGGTCGGTGTCCTGGGTGCTGTCGGAGCCGAGCCGGTCGCTGTCGACGATCGCGAAGGTGCCGCTGCCGCCGGTGAGGTTGCCCCGTTCCCCGGGGTCGGTGAAGGTCCAGCCGCCGTCGCCGGTGCGGTCGCGCACCGTCCAGCCGGCCGGCGTACCGGCTGCGTCGAAGCCTTCGTTCAGCAGAGGAGTGGCGGAGCTGCCGCTGTAACCGGCTGCCGTGCAGGCCGGCTCGACCGGCACCGCGATGTCCGCCGTCACCGGCCCCGTGCCGGCCACCACCTCCCGGGTGAGGGTGCGGTAGCCGGGGTATCGGGCGGCCACGGTGAGCCGGTAGGTGGCGTTGCCCGCGACGGTGAGCGAGTACCGCCCGGTGGTCGGGTCGGTGAAGATCGGTGCGCCGGGTCGCCCCTCGACGTCGATGCGGGCGTACAGCGGCCAGCCGTGTCCCGAACCGTCGGTGACTCGACCGCGCACGGTGACCAGCGGGCTCGCCACCAGGGCGAAGTCGTGGGTGACCGTGCCGCCCTCGGTGACGGTGACGGTGGCCGACTGCCGGGCGTACCCGTAGGCGTCGACGGTGACGGTGGTCTCGCCGGCCGGCACGGCGAGCGTGTACCGGCCGTCCGCGCCGGTGGTGACGCTGCGGGTGCCGTCGCCGACGGTCGCGCCCGCGACCGGTTCGCCGGCCGCCGTCACTGTTCCGACGACCCGTCCGGCCGGCCCACGCGGCGCGGACCGCACCGCCTCGTACGCGTCCAGTCGGCCCTCGCCGAAGACGTTGTTGTCGGCGGCGGTGCCCCCGCAGGTGGTGGCGTCGACGTCGCGGGCGGTCCGGTCCAGCAGCTCCTCGGTGGCGGCGATGTCCCCCTTGAGGGTCGGTGCCGCCGACCAGACGAGCGCGACCGTGCCGGAGACGTGCGGGGCGGCCATCGAGGTGCCGCTGAAGGCGGCGTAGGCGTTGCCGGGGACACTGGAGCGCACGTCACTGCCGGGGGCGGCGACGTTCGGCTTGTAGGCGTGCGGGTCGGTGGCGTCGCCCCGGCCGGAGAAGTCCGAGATGGCGTTCTGCACGTCGTACGAGCCGACGGCGTACGCGTCGGCGTTGTCGCCGGGGGAGCTGGCGCTGCCGCAGTCCGGGCCGTCGTTGCCGGAGGAGAAGACCGGGAACATCCCGGCCGCCCGCCAGGCCGCGATGGTCTGCTGGAACCACGGGTCGCCGCCGGCGCCTCCCCAGGAGTTGTTCACGACGTCGGGGCGCAGGTCCGGGCGGGGGTTCTGCCCGTTCAGGTCGGTCGGGGCCAGCACCCACTGACCGGCGGCGAGCAGCGAGGCGTCCGAGCAGTCGGTGTCCTCGCAACCCTTCGCGGCGATCCATTTCGCGCCGGGGGCGACGCCGATCTGGTTGCCGGCGCCGTCGTCGCCGACCATCGTCCCCACCGTGTGGGTGCCGTGGCTGTTGTTGTCGCAGGGCGCGGCGTTCGGGCAGACGTGGGCCGGGTCGTACCAGTTGTGATTGTGGTCGACGGTGCCGCCGCCAAGATTCCCCCGGTACGCCCCGACCAGCGCCGGGTGGTCGTACTGGACGCCGCTGTCGATGTTGGCGACCACCACGCCCTCGCCGCGGTCGCCGAACTCGTTCCACACCTGCGGCGCGTTGATGTTGCTGAGGCCCCACTCGGCGCCGGCGGCACTGGCACGGCTGCCGGCGGTCGGCTTCGGACGCACCAGCGGGTAGCTGCGGCTGGGTTCGATCCGGGCCACCTCGGGTCGCTTGGCGATCTCGTCGGCCAGCGCCCGGTCGCCGGTCACCCGTACGGCGTTGGCGATCCAGTAGGCGGTGTGCGGCGCCTTGCGGGCCGCCAGCAGCGAGCGCAGCCCCTGCTGGGTGCGTTCGGCGGTCGTGGTGAGCAGCCGGTGCACCTCCCGGGCCCGGTCGTCGGGGTCGCGCAGCCTGGTGGTTCGCGCCACCGGTGCGGTGTCCCGCAGGTAGACCAGGAAACTTCCGCTGCCCGTCGCGCCGAGCTGACTGAGCAGGCGTTGGTCCACGCTGGCTCGGGCGGGCGCCGGTTGGGGACGGGCGGCGACCACGGGTTGGGCGGTGACGCCCAGCCCGACCGCGGTGCACGCCAGTGCCGCCCGCCAGAGGGCGGTCCTTGTGGCTGATGCTCGGAACACTCTTCCTCCCCACGTCAGGAATCCCGACGGTTCGGGACCCGTGCGCGCACCGCGCGTCGACCCGGTGCTGAATGGTTAACGCCGGTCGGTGCATGGTCAGTGACGAAACGCGATCCCAAGCCGAGCGTGGACCCCGAAATCCATCGGCATGCGTCACTATCAACGGGTGGAATTTCCGGGTGGAGGCGGCGTCTCCGGAGCAGAGGTCCCGATCGTCGTCTGCGTCAGCGCGGACGTCTCGGTGCGGGAGCGGGTGGTCCGCCAACTCGGCGGTGTCGGCCCGGTGGTGAGCTGCGCCGACCTGACCGAGCTGCGCACGCTGCTGTTCCCCGCAGCCCCGCCCGGCCACCCGGCCCCGCCCGCCGCGACGATCGTCCCGCCGGTGGTGCCGCAGGGGCCGGTCAGCTGGGGTGAGCTGGTCGTCGACCGCGCCGCGGACCTGGTCACCTGGTGTGGTGACCCGCTCCCGCTCACCCGCACCGAACGGGAGTTGCTGGCCCGTCTGATCGGGCCGCCGCTGGTGGTGTGGAGCTACGAACAGCTCTTCGCCTCCGTGTCGAGCGGCACGTACCCGGGCGACGGCGCGATCCTGCACTCCGCGATCAGGCGACTGCGGCACAAGCTGCGGAGCCTGCCGGGTGGGCCGAGGGTGCACACCGTGCGGGGCGTCGGCTACCGGCTCGACCCGCCGCCCCGACCGACCTGACCGCAGGGCCGCCGACCGGTTCCCGACCGCCGCCTCCGCCGCCGGGCCGGAGGACCGCCCGTGACACCATGGCACGGGTGAGCGGTGCTGTGCGGACGGGGTGGGTTCCGTCGACCGGTCCCGCCGCGCCGGCACCCGCACGGCGTCGGCGGCGCTGGCTGCTGGTCGCGACCGTGCTCTGGGCCGTGCTGCTGGCCGCGCTCACCTGGACGTCGGTCCGCCACGATCCGCCCACCGTGCGGGAGCAGCGCACCCTGGACCAGGCCGGCCCGGTGGTCGACCGCGCGGTCGGCGAGCTGGCCCGGGCGGCCGGCGCGGCCGGACTGCTGGAGCTCGGCCCGGCGCGTATCGCGGCGGGCTGCCGGGTCACCCCGTTCGCCGACGGTGCCCGGCTGCGCCGTGAGGTAGGTGTCCTCGCACTCGACGGCACCGAACGGTCCGTACTGGCCGGGCTCGCCGAGCGACTGCCGGCGAGCTGGCGGGCCGGGGTCGGTTCCGGTCTGAACGGCCCGGAGCTGCGGGCCGACGCCGGGGAGTTCGTCGCCGTGCAGGGTCGACCGACCGGGGACGGCCGGATCCGGCTGACCGTCGACACCGGCTGCCGGCCGGTCGGCGCGGGTTACACCGCACCGCCGGCCACCGGTGACGCCGGTGCCGTCGCCGCCCTGACCGCCGCGCTGCGCGCACTCGACCGGCCGGCCGAGGCCGCGCCGGAGCTGATCACCGCGCCCTGCCCGGGTGGCGCGCTGGCCCGAACCGCACGCTCCGCCGCCGGCCCGGCCACCCCGGCGGCCGCGCTCGCCCCGCTGGCCGGCGGCATCCCACTGCTGGACAACCCCCCGGTGTACGCGTACCGCGCCGGGACGGTCACCGTGCTGGCCGACCTCACCCCGGACGCGTCCCGGCTGACGGCCACCGTCGGCTGCCCCGACTGATCCGGGCTCAGCCGTCCCGCCCGTCCTGCGGACCACGGCTGCGCCCCAGCGCGTCGACCCGGCCCCAGCGGCCCGGAATGTCCAGCAGCTCGATCCGACCCATGCCCGACGGCACCGCCGGATCGATGATCAGGTGCTCGCCCTGCGGTTCCAACCCCAGCATCACCCGCAGCAGCAGCAACGGGGTGCCCGCCGACCAGGCCTGCGGGCTGCACGCCGTCGGATACTCCACCGGGTATTCGGTGAGGGTGCGGGCGTACCCGGCGAACGCCTCCGGCAGCCGCCCGTCGAAGTAGCGGGACGCGGCCAGCATCGCGTCGCAGATCAGCCCGGCCTCCTCCCGGAAGCCGTACCGCCACAACCCCCAGGCGATGATCGAATTGTCGAACGGCCACACGGTGCCCACGTGGTAGCCGATCGGGTTGTACCGTCCCTCGTCCTCGCCCAGGGTGCGTATCCCCCACCCGGAGAACAGCCGTGGCCCCAGCAGGTGCTCGACGACCTTGCCGGCCCGGGACTCGTCGACGATGCCACTCCACAGCAGGTGCCCGATGTTCGACGTCAGGGCGTCCACCTGCCGGCCGTCGGCGTCCAGGGCGAGCGCGTAGTACCCGCCGTCGGCGATCCAGAAGTCGTGGTTGAACCGCCGCTTCAACTCGGCGGCCTCCCGTTCCAGCCGGTCGGCGTACTCCGGGTCGTTCCAGAACGTGCGGGCCAGCCGGGCGGCCCGGATCTTCGCGTCGTACGCGTAGCCCTGCAACTCACAGGTGGCCCGGGGAAAGCCGGGCATCCGGCCGTCGGCGTACGAGATGGCGTCCCAGGAGTCCTTCCAGCACTGGTTCTGCAGGCCGGTCTCCGGATTGCGGGTCTGGTACCAGAGGTAGCCGGTGCCGAGCAGGTCACCGTACGTGTCGATCCACTCCAGTGCGGCCCGGACGTGTGGCTCCAGCCGCTTGACCAGCGCGGCGTCGCCGGTCCAGCGCTCGTACTCGTCGATCAGGATGATGAACAGCGGCGTCGAGTCGGCCGAACCGTAGTACGGCGAGTGTGGCTGCTCCTCGAAACCGGCGGTCTCCCCGTACCGCAGCTCGTGCAGGATTTTGCCCGGCTCCTCGTCCCGGAAGTCGTCCACCCGGTGCCCCTGGAGGCCGACGAGCATCAGGATGGTCGGCGGGATCAGCTCCGGCAGGAACGGCAGCACCTGCAACGAGGTGATGATGCTGTCCCGGCCGAACAGGGTCATGAACCAGGGCAGCCCGGCGGCGATCAGTCGTACGCCCAGGGCGATCGACTCGTAGCGCAGCGCGGCCAGGTCGTTGAGGCTGCGCCGGTACGCCCCGGCCAGCGGCTGGCAGTCGCAGCCGAGCTTCGGTGCCCGGTCGATTAGCTCCTGCTGGTCGGCCCGGATGGCGTCGGCGCTGCGGCTGCCGCCGTACGGCAGGGTGGCCCGGATGTCCTCGCCCCGCGCCCCGTAGACGACGGTGGACGCGTGCAGCCGGGTGGTCCACTCGCTGTTGCGGGCGATCCGGATCCGGAAGGTCATCCCGGCGACGTCGACCTGGGCCGGCGCGCTGGGGCGGATCACCGTCTCCCGGTGGAACGCATCGCGCCGGTAGATGAGTCGCAGTTCGTCGTCGGCGACCGTGACCGTCGTCCGGCCCCGCTTCTGCCGCGCGTGCTTGATCTCGAACAGGTCGGCGAAGTCGGCCGCCATCTCCATCCGGACGGTGAACTCCACCTCCTCGCCGGAGTGGTTGAGCACGGTCAGCTCCTCCTCGAAGCTGCCCGCGATCGCCCGGTTGCGGATCACCGACGCCTTGGCGTCCAGGTAGTGGGTGGGTTCGCCGGGGGCCAGGAAGAACCGGGACCGGTACGACTCGCCGGTGTCCATGGAGAGCGCGTGCAGCCGTTCGCCGTCGAGGGTGAGCACCCATTTGGACAGGAAGCGGGTGTCGAAGGAGAACAACCCGGTGGGAAAGTCGAAGGAGGCTTCGATGTCTCCCCGCCCGTCGCTGACCATGAAGGTGTTGCCGTCCAGGATGCTGACGAGGTCGGTCACCCCAGCCGCCCGGCTGTCCTACGGGCCACCTCGCGCGGGTCGCGGGTGCCCGGCGGGTTTGGAAAGAACCGTCGGAAGGCGAGGAAAAGCACCACGTTTCCGCTGAACGTGCTCTCGTTACGCAGCACCGCCGCGACCGCCTGGGCCTTCCCGACGATCAGCCGGTCGAACAACTCCGTACTGCTGTACCAGATGGCGTCGGCCGGTCCCCGGCTTCGGTTGACCTCCACCGACCCCGGTCGCATCCGGATTCGCCAATGCTCGGTCTGGTTCTCGGTGCCCAGGTCGATCTGGAGGGTTCCGTCGGCCAGGCCGCGCAGGACGCCGGGGGCGCGGACCGGCAGTGATTCGAAGAACCTCTCCGTCGCCTCGGTCACATCCGAATCGTAGGCAGCTGTCCGGGTTGTCGGGTCGGTATCCGCACTCCGCCCGTGGCGGCCGGCCGTGCCGCCGCGGAGGTCAGTAGACGAGTGCCTGCGTGCCCTCGGCCAACGCCTCCTCGACGAAGGCCGCGGCGCCCGCGATCCGTACCCCCGGCAGGACGTCGTCCGGGCCGATGTCCCGGCGGGCCGCGCACTGGGTGCAGGCGGTCACCCGACCGCTGGTCAGGACGACGTGCAGCAGTTCGGCCAGCGGCGCGGAGTGCGGCAGCTCGAACTCCTGGGCGCGGCCGGGCAGTGCGAACCAGGTCGACTCCCCGGTCAGCCAGAGCGACACGTCGGCGCCGGCCGCGACCGCCGTCGCGGCGACCGTGAACGCCTGCGCGCACCGCTCCGGGGCGTCCGCCCCCGCGGTGGCCTTGACGACGAGATTGCGGGCCATGTGGCCCAGCATAGGATGGTCGGGATGGTTACCGAGATCGGGTTCGTCAGCCTGCTGGTCGCCGGCCTGGGCGGGCTCGCCGGTGGCCTGGTCTACCTTGCCGTACGCATATCGAGAGGACGTTGGTGAGCGCGAGGAGTGAGCCGGGGTTGCGAGCCCCGCAGTCGCGAACGAAGGTTGCCCTGTGAGCGAGGACAACCCGCTGCAGCCACCGTGGCTGAACGCGCCGCCCGTCGAGGAGTACCCGTACGAGGAGAGCTACGACCTGCGGGTCGGGCCGAAGCTGCACCCCGCGTTGGACGGCCTGCTGCCCTACATCGGTCTGTGGCGTGGCCGGGGCAAGGGTGGTTTCCCCACCATCGAGGACTTCGACTACGCGCAGGAGATCCGGATCAGCCACGACGGCCGACCGTTCCTGCACTACGAGTCCCGTGCCTGGATTCTCGACGAGCAGAGCCGGCCGGTCCGCCCCGCCGGGCGGGAGGTCGGCTGGTGGCGGCCGGTCCTGGTGGACGGCCGGGCCACCGACGAGCTGGAGGCCCTGCTGACCACGCCGACCGGCGTGATGGAGCTGCACCTCGGCAAGCGCACCGGCACCCAGGTCGAGTTCGCCACCGACGCGGTCGTCCGGACGCCGACCGCCAAGGAGGTCACCGCCGGGCACCGACTGTTCGGCATCGTCGAGGGTGCGTTGCTGTACGCCCAGGAGATGGCGGCGATGGGGCACGGGCTCAGCCCGCACCTGTCCGCCCGGCTCATCCGGGTCGGCGGCTGACCGTCAGCCGACGGGAAAGCCCAGCACGGCGTGCAGGGCGGGGGTGCGCGGGCAGTGGTCCCGACGCACCCCGTCCAGCATCCGGACCTCGGTGAGCCCCCGGACCGACGAACTGAACCAGACCCCGTCCGCGGCGTGCAGCTCCGCCGGCGTGACCATCCGTTCGGCGGCGCTCAGGCCCAGCTCGTCGGCGTGGGCGAGCAGCCAGGCCACGGTCGTGCCGGGCAGGATGCCGGTGGTGGCGGCCGGCACCGTGCAGAGCGTGTCCCCGGTGAGCCACACCACGTTGGCGGTGGGCCCTTCCAGGGCGTACCCGTCGGAGGAGACCCAGAGCACGTCGTCCACCCCGGCCCGCTGTGCCCAGCGGCGGGCGGCGCTGTTGACCGCGTACGAGGTGGACTTGATGCCGGCCGGCAACCAGTCCAGTCCGGTACGCGCGTCGGCGGGCACCCCCAGCGGCAGGACGGCCACGGTGATCCCGTTCCGCCGCGCCGCCCGGGACGACGCCGGCACCTCGGTCAGCGTGGCGTAGACGGTCGGTGCCCCACCGGCCTCCGAGCCCCGGGTGCAGACCAGCCGCAGCGCACCCTCGATCTGGGCGGGCCAGCCCGCGCGGACCGTGTCGAGCAGGTCGATCAGCGTGTCGGTGGGGGGTAGCTCCAGGTCGACGGCCGCGGCCGCCGTGGTCAGCCGGGCCAGGTGCTCGTCGCGCAGCCACGGCCGGCCCTGACGCAGGTGCATGGACTCGAAGAGCCCGTCGCCGCGCAGGACGCCCAGGTCGTCGCCGCGGAGCACCGGCTCGTCGACCGGGATCAGGCCCCGCCCGAGCACGGCGATCCGCGCGGCCGGGACCGTGCCAGCGGAGGAGGTCACCATGACCGTGCAGCGTAGCGGCGCGCAGGGGGTGGCGCGATCGGCGAACTATGATCGGACGGTGTCCGAATCCTCCCTCGCGGAAATGCTCCGGGCCCGTGGGCTGCGGCTGACAGCCCAGCGGCAGCTCGTCCTCCAGGCGGTGCTCGATCTGGGCCACGCCACACCGGAGCAGGTGCACACCGCTGTCCGGGAGGTCGCCGCCGGCGTCAACATCACCACCATCTACCGCACGCTGGAGCTGCTGGAACGGCTCGGCCTGGTGACCCACACCCATCTCTCCCACGGCTCGCCGACCTATCACGCGGCGGGTGAGCACCAACACGTCCACCTGGTCTGCCGGGAGTGCGGCGCGATCGACGAGGTCGATCCGGAGCTGTTCCGCCCGCTCAGCGACGAGTTGGCCGCCCAGCGGGGTTTCCGGGTGGACATCGGGCACGTGTCACTCTTCGGCGTCTGCGCACGCTGCGAGAACGGGGACCACAAATGATCGACATCGCGGGTGCGGTGGCCGTCGAGAGCATCGACGAGGCCAGCCGC
Source organism: Micromonospora sp. WMMD710 (assembly GCF_029626045.1). NCBI lineage: Bacteria > Bacillati > Actinomycetota > Actinomycetes > Micromonosporales > Micromonosporaceae > Micromonospora > Micromonospora sp. WMMD710. The sequence goes on from NZ_JARUBD010000001.1 coordinate 6,084,358, forward strand.
GACCAGCCGGATCCGGCGCACGTCGCGGCCGGGGTGCGGGGGGTCGCCGCGCACTATGGCGACCCGCTGCGCGAGCAGCGCACCCTGGACACCGAGGTCGGTCTCGTCGACCGGTCGCACCGGGGCGTCATCGCGGTGCCCGGGGAGGAACGCGCCGGTTGGCTGCACACGATCACTTCGCAGCATCTGACGGCGCTGGCCGCCGGTGACGGCACCGAGTTGCTGGTGCTGTCCCCGCACGGGCACGTCGAGCAGCACGCCCTGGTGGCCGAGGACGGCGAGACCACCTGGCTGGACACCGAGCCTGGTGCGACCGAGGGTCTGCTGGCGTACCTGGAGAAGATGCGGTTCTTCAGCAAGGTCGACCCGCGTGACGCCACCGCCGAGCGGGCGCTGCTGTCGCTGGTCGGGCCGGCGGCGTCGGAGGCGCTGGGCACGCTCGGCGTGACCGGGCTGGCCGAACCGGACCTGGTCGCGGTGCCCGGTCCGAAGTTCGCCGCCGGTGCCGTGCCACCGCGGGCGAGCGTTCGGTACGACGTACGGCCGCTGCCCGTGGGCGGCTGGGCGCGGCGTGGGCCGCTCGGTGTGGACCTGTTGGTGCCCCGCTCGGCGATGGATCAGGTGGTGGCGGAGCTGCGTGGCGCGGGCGTGCCGGTGGCGGGTCTGTGGGCGTACGAGGCGATCCGGGTGGCTGCCCGGCGGCCCCGGGTCGGGGTGGACACCGACCACCGGACCATCCCGGCCGAGGTGGACCTGATCGGCCCCGCGGTGCACCTGGACAAGGGCTGCTACCGGGGTCAGGAGACGGTGGCCCGGGTGCACAACATGGGCCGGCCGCCGCGTCGCCTCGTACTGCTGCATCTGGACGGGGTGACCACCGACCAGCCGCCGACCGCCGGTACGCCGGTGACCCTCGACGGCCGGACGGTGGGCTTCGCCGGCACCGCCGTGCTGCACCACGAGTTGGGCCAGGTTGCCCTCGCCGTGCTGAAGCGGAACGTTCCGGACGACGCCGCCCTGCGGATCGGCGAGACGGCGGCGGCGATCGACCCGTCCTGACCCGGCCGTCTAGGATCGCCGGCATGACGACAGGGACGTTGATCACGGTGGCCCCGACCGGGGCGGAGTCGGCCAAGGCGGAGGTGCCGGCCCTGCCGGTGACCCTCGACGAGCTGCTGCGCACCGCCAAGGAGTGCGAGGCGCTCGGTGCCGCCGTGATCCACGTCCACATCCGTGACGACGCGGCACGGCCCACCCTCGACCCGGCACGCCTGGCCGAGACGGTGGCGGCGTTGCGGGAGACCACCGACCTGATCGTGCAGCTGTCTAGCGGCGGCGCGGTGACCGACCCGGAGTCCGCCCGACTCGCGGTGCTCGACGCCCGACCGGACATGGCCTCGTGCACGATGGGCACCGTCAACTTCGGTGAGGACGTCTTCCTCAACCGGTGGGAGTTCATCGTCGACCTGCACGGCCGTATGCAGGACCGGGGGATCGTGCCGGAGTACGAGATCTTCGACCTCGGCCACCTTTCCGCGTTGCAGCGGCTGCTCGGCAGGTACGGGCTGCCGGCCGGCGGGCACGTGCACGTCGACTTCGTGATGGGTGTGCCGGGCGGCATGCCGGGCACCACCGAGACGTTGGTCGCGGCTCACCGGATGCTGCGGGACCTGCCGGAGGGCACCACTTTCTCGGCCACCGGCATCGGTCGCAGCACCATCCCGGTCATGCTGGCCGCACTGTCGACCGGTGGGCACCTGCGCGTCGGCATGGAGGACACAGTGACGTACGCGAAGGGCCGCCCGGTGGAGTCCAACATGCAACTGGTCGCCCGCGCGGTCGGCTTCGCGCAGCTCGCCCAGCGCCCACCGCTGACCACCACCGAGGCCCGCGAGCTGCTCGGACTGTAAGGACGCGGCCGTCCCGCGCCCCTGTCACCCGGGCGGTGGACGTCCTGGTCACCCCGCCGCCGGTGCCCCCAGAAGCGTCGGTACCGTCCAGCACGTGGTAAAGACGTACGAGGGCGGCGCGCCGCTCGCCGAGGTGGTCCGGTCCGGGTTCGTGGAGGGCGTGCATCGCGGCTCTGCGGTGGTGCTGGACGCCGCCGGTGTGCCGGTGGCCGTCGCCGGGGACGTGGCCTCTCCGGTCTTTCCCCGTTCGGCCAGCAAGCCGATGCAGACGATCGGGATGCTCCGTGCCGGCCTGCCGCTGACCGACCCGGCCGATCTGGCGCTGGTGTCGGCGAGCCACGCGGGCGAGGACTTCCATCTGGCCCGGGTCGGCGCGCTGCTGGACCGGGCCGGGCTCGATGCCGCGGCCCTGCACTGTCCGCCCGACCTGCCGGTGGGCGCGGCGGCCCGGGAGGCGGTCCTGCGCGCCGGTGGCGGCCCGAGCAGGGTGCAGATGAACTGTTCCGGCAAGCACAGCGGGATGCTGCTGACCTGCCAGGCCGCCGGGTGGCCGCTGGACGGCTACTGGCGACCGGAGCACCCGTTGCAGCAGGGGTTGCGGGCCGCCATCGAGGAGTTCACCGGCGAGCAGGCGGCGGCGGTGGGGGTGGACGGCTGTGGCGCCCCGGTGCTCGCGGTGTCGCTGACCGGCCTGGCCGGGGCGTACCTGCGGCTGGTCGAGGCCGAGCTCGGCTCGACGCCTCGCGCGGTCGCCGACGCGATGCGTGCGCACCCGGAGATCGTCGGCGGCACCCGTGCCGATGACACCAGGTTGATGCGCGGCGTCCCGGGCCTGCTGGCGAAGATCGGCGCCGAGGGTGTGATCGCGGTCGGGCTGCCGGGTGTCGGTGCCGTCGCACTGAAGATCGACGACGGCGCCGACCGCGCCCGGATGCCGGTGTTGGTCTCCGCGCTACGCCGGCTCGGCGTGGACGCCCCGGTGCTGACCGAGTACGCCGAGGTGCCGCTCTTCGGCGGCGGGGTGCCGGTGGGCGCGGTCCGTCCGCTCTGGTAAACCGTGTGGCGGCGCGGCTGGCCCGGCGGCCCGAGGCTGCTGGCTGGTGGCGGAGCCGGCTGAATGGGGCCCGGCGGCCTGCCGGGTGGCCCACTCGTCATGACGGTGATGCCTCAGAGTCATCAATATGACTCTGAGGCATCAGGCTCGTCCGACCGCCGACCGCCGACCGCCGACCGCCGACCGCCGACCGCCGACCGCCGACCGCCGACCGCCGACCGCCGACCGGGGGTCGATCAGGCCAGGAAGTCGAGCAGGGCGGCGTTGACCGGCTCGGGGCGCTCCAGCGGCAGCAGGTGCGCGGCGTCCGGCACGTCGGGCAGTCGTACCGCGTTGGGCGCCTCGGCGGCGATCCGGTCGGCGAGCCGGCTGATGTCCGGCACGTCGGCGGCGCCGGCGGTGACCAGGACGGGCATCCGCAGTTCGCCGAGGCGGCCGATCGCCGGCGGCGACAGTTCGCCCACCTCGACCGCGCCGAGCGCCAGCTCGGCGGCGAGCGCCCGCTGGTTCATCTCCTGCGCGAACGCGATCAGCTCGGGGTCGACGTCGGCCGGCTGGCGGCCCGGACCGACCACCCAGAACCGCACCTCACCGGCGGCCCCGGCGACGAAATCGTCCGGGTCGACCTCGCCGACCAGGCTGTCCCAGAGGTCGTTCGCCTCGTCGGACCACTCGTTGCCGGAGACCGCCGTGTCGAACAGCGCGAGCGCGCTCACCCGGTCCGGGTGGGCCAGCGCGGTGTCGATGGCCACCGATCCACCGAACGAGCAGCCGACCAGGGCGGCCCGGGGCAGGTCGAGCGCGTCCAGCAGGCCGGCCACGTCGTCGTGGTGCGCGAACGGCGTCGGGGGCAGCTCGGAGTCGCCGTAACCGCGCAGGTCCGGAACGATCACCCGGTGCCGGGCGGCGAGCGCCGGGACCTGTCCGCGCCACATCCGGCGGTCGGTGATGCCGGCGTGCAGCAGGACGACCGGCGAACCGGTGCCGACCTCGTCGTACGCGATGGCTGATCCATTGACTGTGATCTTGTGCACGGAGGGACCGTACGGACCGGAGAGGCGGCACGCAAATGGGACGTTGAGACCTTGCTAACTCTGGTTAGCGTTTTGCTTGCAGGAGCTAGCAGGGCCGTCTAGCGTCAGTCTCATGGCCACACCGAAGGACCTTCCCGACATCGGCGGGTTCATCCGCGATCTACGGCGCAACGCCAAGATCTCGCTGCGGCAGCTCGCCGAGCAGGCGGGAGTCAGCAACCCGTACCTCAGCCAGATCGAGCGCGGCCTGCGCAAGCCCAGCGCCGAGGTGCTCCAGCAGCTGGCCAGCGCGCTGCGGGTCTCCACCCCGGCGATGTACCTGCGGGCCGGGCTGCTCGACGACAAGGAGGGCCACGGTGTGCTCGCCGCCATCGCCGTGGACACCGACCTGACGATGGCCCAGAAGCAGTCCCTCAGCCAGATCTACGAGACGTTCCGCCGGGAGAACGCCCGGCTGACCGAGGCTCAGGCCGCCGCCGAGACCCCCGGCGCGACCGCCACCGGCAACACGGCCGGGACGACGACCCCGACCGATGTCGCCGACCAGCCGGCCGACGTGGCCAACCTCGCCGCCACCGGCCCCACCACCGCAGGCGGCACTCCGACCGAGGCCGTGCTCGAGTCGGTCGCCGTCACCGAGGCGGGCACCGCTCCCGCCCCGGGCAGCACGAACACCCCCGAGAAGAAGGCCGCCGGTCCGGCGGTCCGGAAGGCCGCCGAGGCGGCCGAAGAGGAGACGTCATGACCGAGCCGAAGACCAACCGCATCCCCGCCCCGATCTACGCCGCCGCCGGCGCCGGAGAGCTGGCCCTCGAGCAGCTGCGCAAGCTGCCGACCGTGGTCGGTGTCCTCGGCACCCGGGTCGTCGCCGACCTGGGCGGGCGGGCCGTGCTGACCGGCTTCGAGCTGCGTCAGAAGGCCACCGAGACGCTGCGCACCGCCAACGAGACCGCCGGCACCCTGCGCGGCCGGGCACAGGCCGAACTGGACCTCGCCAAGCTCCGCGAGTCGGCCGATCTGGCCAAGCTGCGCGAGGTCGCCGACCTCGACAAGCTGCGCGCCGCCGCGACCCGCAACGCCGCCGTGGTGGTCGCGAGCGCCCAGGCCGCACAGGAGCGGGCGTTCGCCGCGTACGGTGCCCTGGTCGCCCGCGGTGAGCGGGTCGTCGGCGCCGGTGTGCTGGAGGCCGCCGAGACGGTCAACGCCGACATCGAGGCCACCCAGGCCGTGACGTCGACCACCAGCCCGGCCGAGACCACCGCCCCGGCTGCCGCCGAGGTGTCGACCCCGACCGAGGTGTCGACCCCGACCGAGGTGTCGACCCCGACCGAGGTGCCGACCCCGGCGGAGGTGGCCGAGATCGCCGAGGCGAAGCCGGCCGCCGTCAAGAAGGCCGCCCGCGCCCCGAAGGCCGCCACGCCGTCGGCGAAGCTGCCCCGGGCCACCAAGCGGACCCGCCCGGCGGCCGAGTAGTTCGCCGCGTCGACGACCCCGACGGCGTCCTTGTCGGACGTAGTCGGGGTCGTCGACATAAGCTTGCCGGCATGGCCAACGCCGCGCCGATCTTCGCCTTTGAAGTCCGCTACGTGATCGAGCTGATCCTGCTCGTCTTCGCGCTGATCATCCAGGGTGTCGCGCTGGTGCACGCCGTGACGCAGCGCGCCGACGGCTTCCCCGCCATCGGGACGCTGCCCAAGGGTGGTTGGATCGCCATCCTCGCGGTCTGCCTCGTGCTCACCCTGCTCGGCTTCGGTCCGATCAGTCTCTTCGGACTGATCGGCATCGCCGCCGCGCTCATCTACCTGCTCGACGTCCGGGTCGGCCTGCGCGACCTGAGCGACGGCAAAGGGTTCTGGTGAGAGGTTTCCGTTGGCCGCCCCCACCGGACAGCGGGCCCCGCACCTGGGGGCCCGGCCCGGGCGGGCCGCGAACCGGTCGACCCGCACTGCCCGAGCCGGAGACCGAGCTGGTCACCACCCCGCACGGCGTACGACTGGAGAGGCTGGTCACCGGCACCGGTGATCCGGTCACCGTGTTCGCGCACGGGCTGGGCAACGGCATCGCCACCACCCGCCCGTTCGGCAGCGGGGTTACCGGCCGCAAGGTGTTCTTCCAGTTCCGGGGGCACGGCCGATCCGACGCGCCGGACGGGTCGTGGACGTACCTCGACCTGGCACGGGATCTGCGCGCGGTCGCGGATCTCGGCGGCGCCAGCCGCGCGTTCGGGGCGAGCCTCGGCGCGGGTGCCCTCTGCCGGCTGCTGACCGAGAGCCCGGAGCGCTTCGACAAGCTGGTCTTCTTCCTGCCCGCCGTGCTCGACGAGCCGCGTGGGCCGGTGGCCCGGCAACGCCTCACCGACCTGCTGGAGGCGGTGGAGAGCGGCGACGCCTCGGCGGTGGCCGACGTCGTCTCGCTGGAACTGCCGCCGCCGGTGCGTAACACCCCGGCCGGCTGGGCGTACCTGCGGCAGCGGCTCGACCAGTTGCTCCGCGACGGCCTCGCCGACGGTCTGGCCACCCTGCCGGAGCAGGCGCCGCTGCACGACGTCGCCGCCCTGGCGGCGGTCAACGCGCCGGCGCTGGTGATCGCGTGTGCCGGCGACGACCTGCACCCGGTCGAGGTCGCCGAGCGGCTCGCCGCCGCGTTGCCCCGGGCCACCCTGCACGTGTACGACCGGCCCGGCGTGCTCTGGTCGGAACGCGCCGACCTGCGGGAGCGCATCTCCGGCTTCCTCAACGAGTAGCCTGCCCTGTCATGGGCGTCACACAACACGGCCGGACGCACCGGCTGGACCTCGCGGACCCGACCCTGCGCGAGTGGACGTGCACGGTTCTGCACGCCGATCCGGAGCAGGGCATCGTGCTGGACCGTTCGGCGTTCTACCCGGGCGGCGGTGGCCAGCCACCGGACCACGGCGTCCTGCTGTGGCAGGGCGTGCAGACCCGGATCGTCGGCACCCGCGTCGCGTCCACCGCCCAGATCGGCAAGGTGCAGGTGGTCAAGGTGGAGAGCAAGGGCCGCGCCAACCGCCGGGTACGCGTCAGACTGGTGGACTGACAAATTCGGACCCCGGTTGTCAGGTATCGCTGACAACCTCGCAGGTATGACACAACCGCTCGCAGGAAAGATCGCGCTCGTCGCCGGGGCGACCCGGGGAGCCGGCCGGCAGATCGCCGTACAGCTCGGCGCGGCCGGTGCCACCGTGTACGCCACCGGTCGCAGCAGCCGCGCCGGCCGTTCGGAGATGGACCGACCGGAGACCATCGAGGAAACCGCCGAGCTGGTCACCGCGGCCGGCGGCACCGGCATCGCCGTCCGGGTCGACCACCTGGTGCCGGAGCAGGTCCGCGACCTGGTCGCCCGGATCGACGCCGAGCAGGGCCACCTCGACGTGCTGGTCAACGACATCTGGGGCGGCGACCCGCTGGTCACCTGGGACAAGCCGGTCTGGGAGCAGCCACTCGACGCCGGTTTCCGCACCCTGCGGCTGGCCGTCGACACGCACATCATCACCAGCCACTTCGCCCTGCCGCTGCTGATCCGCAAGCCCGGTGGCCTGGTCGTGGAGATCGGCGACGGCACCAAGGCGTACAACGACGAGAACTACCGGCTCTCGGTCTTCTACGACCTGGCCAAGGTGTCGGTCAACCGGCTCGCGTTCACCCAGGCCCACGAGCTGAAGCCGCACGGCTGCACCGCCGTGGCGCTCACCCCCGGCTGGATCCGCTCCGAGGCGATGCTGGAGCACTTCGGCGTCACCGAGGAGAACTGGCGCGACGGCGCCGCCACCGACCCGAACTTCCTCATCTCGGAGACCCCGGCGTTCGTCGGCCGCGCGGTGGCCGCGCTCGCCGCCGACGAGCAGAAGGCCCGCTGGAACGGCCAGTCCGTCGACACCGGCACGCTGTCCAAGGTGTACGGGTTCACCGACGTCGACGGCAGCCAGCCGGAGGCGTTCCGCTACATCGTCGAGGTCGTCGACGCGGGTAAACCGGCCGACGTCACCGGCTACCGGTAGCGCGCGCGGCCGGTCGGCGTCACCGGCTACCGGTAGCGCGCGCAGCCGGCCGACGTCACCGGCTACCGGTAGAGCGCGCGCAGCCGGTCGGCCGCGTCGGCGAACCGCGCCCGTAGCTCGGGTGGATCGACGGCCTCCACCTCGGGGCCGAGGCCCAGCAACTGGTGGTACGCCACCTCGACCGACTCGACGGGCAGTCGGGCCACCACCCAGCCCTGCCCGTCGGGTTCGCTGGCGGCGGCGAGCACCTCGTCGTACACGAACGGGGCATCGACCAGGTGTCGGAGCCGGCGCAGGCCGGCGGGGCTGAGCCGGACGGTGACCTCGGCCCGCAGCATGGTCCGCAGGAACGATCCGGCCTGCTCGCGCCAGTGCCCGGCCAGGTCGAAGCCCTCGTCGCGGTCGAAGCTCTCGTCGCTCACCTCGACCCCGGTCACCCGGTCCACCCGGTAGGTGCGGATGTCGTCGCCGACCCGCCCGACCAGATACCAGACGCCGCTCTTGAGCACCAGGCCGTACGGCCGGATCTGCCGCGTCACCTCCTGGTCGCCGCGCCGGTAACGCAGCTGCACCACCCGGTCCGCCCAGACCGCCCGGGCCAGGTCGGCCAGCCACGGCGGCGGCCCGGTCTCCCGGAACCAGCCCGGCACGTCCAGGTGGAACCGCTGGCCGGTGCGGGCCGGCGCGTCCCGCAGGGCGGGCGGCAGCGCGGCCAGCACCTTCAACTCGGCGGACGCGACCGCGTCGGCGAGCCCCATGTCGCCGGCCGGGCCGGGCAGACCGGCGAGGAAGAGCGCCTCGGCCTCGTCCCGGGTCAGCCCGGTCAGGCGGGTCCGATACCCGCCGAGCAGGCGGTACCCGCCGGCCCGGCCCCGGTCGGCGTAGACCGGCACCCCGGCGGCGGAGAGCGCCAGCACGTCCCGGTACACGGTCCGCTCGGAGACCTCCAACTCCCGGGCCAGCTCGCCGGCCGTCATCGACCCGCGCGCCTGCAACAGCAACAGCAGCGAGATCAGTCGGGAGGCGCGCACCCGCCCATCCTGCCCCGTGCCGCTCGCCGCCCGGCGGATTCGATCACCGGTCGTTAGGCTGCTCGATCGTGGACGTCAGCAGAATCGCCAGCCCGGTGACCGGGGTCGTCGGACGCTTCTTCGCCGGCGCGGGGCTGCTCCTGCGTGGGCTCGGCCTCTACGTCCGCAGCCCGGGGCTGATGCTGCTCGGCATCGTGCCGGCGCTGATCTCCGGCGCGCTCTTCGTGGCCGCGCTGGCCACCCTCGTGTACTTCGTGGACGACCTCGCCGCCCTGGTCACCCCGTTCGCCGACGACTGGTCGACGTCGGCCCGCAGTCTGGTCCGGGTGATCGCCGGGCTGGCCTTCCTGGGGCTCGGCGGGCTGCTCGGCGTGCTCACCTTCACGGCGGTGACGCTGGTCATCGGCGACCCGTTCTACGAGAAGATCTCCGAGCGGGTGGAGGATCGCCTCGGCGGCACTCCGGGTGCGGTGGAGGTGCCCTTCTGGTCGTCGCTGCGCCGCAGCATCGCCGACTCCGTACGACTGGTGGCGCTCACCGCGCTGGTCGGCATCCCGCTGTTCCTCGCCGGCTTCATCCCGGTGGTCGGCCAGACGGTCGTCCCGGTGATCGGGGCGGCGGTGGGCGGCTGGTTCCTCGCCGTGGAGCTGGTCGGTGCGCCGTTCTATCGGCGCGGGATGCGGCTGCCGCAGCGCCGGACGATCCTCAAGGCGGACCGGCCGGCCGCGCTCGGTTTCGGGGTGGCGGTCTTCCTCTGCTTCCTCATTCCGCTGGGCGCGGTGCTGATCATGCCGGCCGCGGTCGCCGGTGCGACCCTGCTGGCCCGCCGATCGTTGGGCCAGTCGACCGAGGAGCGCTGACATGGAGATCACCCTGGTCGAGGGGGACATCACGGCCCAGGCGGTGGACGCGGTCGTGAACGCCGCGAACTCGTCGCTGCTCGGCGGCGGTGGGGTCGACGGTGCGATCCACCGGCGCGGCGGTCCGGCGATTCTGGCCGAGTGCCGGGCGCTGCGGGCGTCCCGCTACGGCGACGGCCTGCCCACCGGTCAGGCCGTGGCGACCACGGCCGGAAACCTGCCGGCCCGCTGGGTGATTCACACCGTCGGGCCGGTCTGGTCAGCCACCGAGAACCGGTCGGCGCTGCTGCGCGACTGCTACGCGAACAGCCTGCGGATCGCCGACGAGCTGGGTGCGTCCACGGTGGCGTTCCCGCTCATCTCCGCCGGTATCTACGGCTGGCCGGTCGACGACGCGGTCCGCCAGGCGCTCTCGGTGCTGCGCTCGGCCACGCCCGCCACGGTCACCGAGGCCCGCCTGGTGCTCTTCGGCGCGGACACCCACGCCACGGCCCGCGAGACCTTCGAGACGGCGTAGGGCTCGGGCGGCTCTCGGCTTGATCACTTGATGCTCACCAGTCGGAACGGGCTTCTGGAAACTGGTCACCGTCAAGTGATCACCGCCCGGTCCGGCCGGTCCGCCCGGTCCGGCCGGTCCGCCCGCAGATCTTGGACAGTTTCCGTTAGCAGCTAACGGAAACTGTCCAAGATCTCGTCGTTCCGGTGCGACCACAGTTGGCATCGCCGCCAGGCATAGCAGAAGACCCCCGGGTTCGCCGAGGGTCTTTGTCGATGTGGCGGTTCAGAGGGCAGCGGTCTTGACCATGTCGACGGAGCCCTGCCAGGTGTGATGGTCGCCCGCCAGCCCGCGTGCGCCGGATGAGCCCGCGTCCGCGTCCGCATCATGCCGGCCTGCCGCACTGGCGCTGTACCCGCTGCGGCGCCCACTGGCCGTGTTCGGCCGCGCGGCTGTCGCTGCTGGCCCGCTGGCGTGGCGACCGGGTCGGGATGCTGCTCATGTTGACCACGCTCGCGCGGGAGGCGTTCGCCGACGCGCTGAGGCTGGGCCTGGGACCGGACCCGGCGGTGTACGTCGCGCGGTTCCTGAAGTGGACGCGTCCGCGCAGCGACAACCGCGCTGACTGATCAGGTCAGGTCGGCCAGGCAGGCCCAGAGGGTCGTCACGGGTCGGTAGCCCAGCCGGGCGTTGATGGCCAGCATCGGCGCGTTCGACTCGTCGTTCGAGGTGTACGCGATCCGTACGCCGGCCTCGGCAGCCCGGTGCAGCGCCGCCGTCTTGGCCAGCCGGGCGAGCCCGCGACCCCGGTACGCCGGGACGGAGCAGGTGTAGTCCGACCACATGCGATCCCCGTCCCGCTTGACCAGGCTGAACGCGGCCACGTCGCCGTTGACCTCGGCGGCGGTGCTGGCCGTCTTGTCGAGTCCGAGGTTGTCCCAGACGTCGTACCGCCAGCTCTCGAAGGTGACCGCGTCGACGGGCACGTCACCGGGTTCGTCGACGGCCGAGGCGACGTCGGCAGCGTAGAGCAGGTGCGGGTCCATCTCGGCGATCGGCCGCAGCCGTACACCCGCAGGCGGCTCGGGCAGCGCGGGCGGTGGGGTCAGGTCCAGCGCCGAGTAACGCACCTCGCGGCTGGGCGTGAAGCCGTGCCGACTGGCGAAGGGCAGCGAGCCCGCCGTGGCCATGGTGCGTACGCGGTGCACCCCGAGAGGGCGGAGGTGGTCGGTCGCGGCGGTCAGCAGCGCCGTCCCGATGCCCCGGCGGCGGTGGCCGGGGTGTACGTGCAGCGTGTTGACGTCGCCGAAGCCCGGCACCGACGTCGACGTGTTGGGCTCGGCGGACGTCCAGCCGATCACCTGGCCGTCGACCTCGGCCACCAACGCGATCCAGCCCTCGTTCGGTGGCGGATCGGTCAGCATCTTGCGGGTCGACTCGACCCCGCGTACCAGGTACGGGTGGACGATCGCCCGCAGCGCCACCACGGCGGCGGCGTCGTCCGGCCGGGCTTCGCGGATGCGCATGTCAGGCCCCCGTCCGTACGGCGACGTCGGAGAGGGCGGGTACGTGCAGCAGCGCGACAGGATCCGGCATGCCGGCGAGGCTAACGACGACCCGGCACGACGGCGACGCATTAACGCGGCAGGCAGCAACTTGGGTGGTGTTGCTGCCTGCCGACGCCGGGAGGCAGCAACACCACCGAAGTTGCGCAGATCATGACGGCGGTCAGGCCGAGGCGCGGATGATCAGCTCGGTGGGGAGCATGACCGCCGGCTCGATGGTCTCCCCGGCGGCCAGCCGGAGCAGTTGCCGGGTCATCCGCCGGCCGAGTTCCACGATGGGCTGCCGGACGGTGGTCAGCGGTGGTTCGGTGTAGGCGGCGGTCTCGATGTCGTCGAAGCCGACCACCGCCACGTCCTCCGGCACCCGCCGGCCGGCCTCGCGCAGCGTCCGCAGGGCGGCGTGCGCCATCAGGTCGGAGGCGGCGAAGACGCCGTCCAGGTCGGGGTGTTCGGCGAGCAGTCGCCGCATCGCCGCGCCCCCGGACTCCCGGGTGAAGTCACCGACGGCGATCAGTTCGGGCAGCCCGGCGGCGGCCATGGCGGTGCGGTAGCCGGTGAGCCGTTCGATCCCGGCGACCATGTCCTGCGGGCCGGCGATGGTGGCGATCCGTCGGCGACCGCTGTCGATCAGGTGCCGGACGGCCGCGGTCACCCCGCCGACGTGGTCGACGTCGACGTACGGCACGGGCACGTCGCCGAGCGGTCGACCACTGACCACCACCGGTATGCCGAGCCGGGCCAGCGTGCCGGGCAGCGGGTCGGCGCCGTGCAACGACGCGAACAGCACCCCGTCCACGTGCCGGCCGGTGGTGTATCGCTCGACGCGGTGATGCCCGGCCGGCGAGCCGGCCAGCATCAGCACGAGTTGTTTGTCGGCCGCCTCCAACTCCTGGCTGACGCCGCGAATGATGCCGGGGAAGACCTGGTCGTCGGAGAAGACTCTTGTGGCCGCCTCCGGCATGACCAGGGCGATCGAGTCGGTGCGCTGGGTGACCAGGCTGCGGGCGGCCAGGTTGGGGACGTACCCCAGCTCGGCGACCGCCCGGTTGACGGCCTCGCGGATCGGCTCGGCGACGGTGGTGGAGCCGTTGACCACGCGGGAGACGGTGGCCCGGGAAACCCCGGCCCGTGCCGCCACCGCCTCGAGCGTCGGCCGGTGCGCCGTCGTCATCGCGACTCCCCCCGCTCGTCACAGCCCGTTCCGGGAGATCACCTCCTGGTACCACCGGGCGCTGGCCTTCGGTGTGCGCCGCTGGGTCAGGTAGTCGACGTGCACGATCCCGAACCGCTTGCGGTAACCCTCCGCCCACTCGAAGTTGTCCAGGAATGACCATACGAGATAACCGCGCAGGTCCACGCCCCGGGAGATCGCCTCGTGCGCGGCACGCAGGTGCCCGTCGAGGTAGGCGATCCGATCCGAATCGATCACCTGCGTCGGGCTGTCGGGCGAGTCGGCGCCCGGCTTGTCGGGGAACGCCGCACCGTTCTCGGTGATCAGCAGCGGCACGCCCGGGTAGTCGGTGGCGATCCGCTCCAGCAGCCGGGTCAGACCGGCCGGTTCGATCATCCAGCCCATGTCGGTGAGCGGCCCGGCCGGCGGCAGGAAGTGCACCGCGCCCTCGGTGCCCGGGTACGCGCCGTTGCCGGCGCCGTCGGGCCGACCCGCGACGTAGCTGGGCGCGTAGTAGTTGATGCCGAGCAGGTCGATGGGGGCGGCGATCAGCTTCTCGTCACCGTCGCGGATGAACGTCGGCTCCACGATGCGCGCCACGTGCTCGAGGACGTCGTCGGGGTAGCCGCCGGCCAGCAACGGGTCGAGGAAGATCCGATTGTGCAGGCCGTCGACCAGGCGCACCGCGGCGGCGTCCGCCGCGCTGTCCGGGTCGGCCGGCCGTACGTCCGCCGGGTTGACGGTGATGCCCACGCTGCGCGCGCCGGCCGCACGCAACGCCCGCGCCGCCAGGCCGTGCCCGAGCAGCAGATGGTGTACGGCGGTGAAGGCCGCCGCCGGGTCCTGCTCGCCCGGTGCGTGGATCCCGTTGCCGTAACCGAGGTACGCCGAGCACCACGGCTCGTTGAGCGTGGTCCAGACGTCGATCCGGTCGCCGAGGCGCGCGTACACCGCGGTGGCGTACGTGGCGAAGTGCTCGGCGGTGTCCCGGTTGGTCCAGCCGCCCCGGTCGCCCAGGCTCTGCGGCAGGTCCCAGTGGTACAGGGTGACGATCGGGTCGATCCCCCGGTCGAGGAGCGTGTCGGTGAGCCGGTCGTAGAAGTCCAGTCCGCGCGGGTTGGCCGGGCCTGTGCCGTCCGGCTGGATCCGCGGCCAGGACACCGAGAAGCGGTACGCCCGCAACCCCAGCTCGGCCATCAGCGCCACGTCGTCGGCGTACCGGTGGTAGTGGTCGCAGGCGACGTCGCCGGTGTGGCCCTGGTACACCTTGCCCGGCGTACGGCTGAAGGTGTCCCAGATGGACGGACCGCGGCCGTCGTCGCGGGCCGCGCCCTCGATCTGGTACGCGGCGGTTGCCGCCCCCCACAGGAAATGCTCGGGAAAACGGAGTTCACTCACGCCTTTACCGCACCTTCCATGATCCCGCCGATGATCTGACGGCCGAACAGCACGAAGACCAGTAGCAGGGGCAGCGTCGCGATGGCTGTCCCGGTGAACACCTGCGACATGTCCTGGTAGTACCCGTCCGACAGCGCCCGCAGGGAGAGCTGCACGGTCGGATTTGCTGGGTCGTTCAGCACAGCGTACGGCCACAGGAAGTCGTTCCAGGTGGTCATGAACGTGAGCAGGCCGAGTACGGCGGCGGCCGGACGCAACGCGGGCAGCACGACGTGCCACCAGGTCCGGGCGGTGCCGCAGCCGTCCATCCGGGCGGCCTCGATCAGTTCGTCGCTGATGGCCTGGCCGGCGTACTGCCGCATCATGAACACCCCGAACCCGGTGACCAGCACCGGCACGATGACCGCGGGCAGCCGGTCGTTCCAGTGCAGTCGGGTCATCAGCAGGTAGAGCGGGATCACGCCGAGCTGCGTCGGCACCATCATGGTCGCGATGATCACCAGCAGCAGCGCGTTGCGTCCACGGAACCGCAGCTTCGCGAAGGCGAACCCGGCCAGGCTGGAGAAGAACACCACGGACACGGTGACCGTGGTCGCGACGATCACCGAGTTGATCAGACCGGTCAAAAAGTACGCGTCGGTGTTGTCGAACAGCCGGGCGATGTTGGCGCCCAGGTTGCCGCCGGGCGTGATCGGGGGCGGCAGTTGTCCCATCGCGTCGCTGGACCGGCTGGCGACCACGAACATCCACCAGATCGGAAAGATCGACAGGGCGGCGGCGGCCACCAGGGCCAGGTAGGTGAGCGGGCTGGCCCGCCAGAGCCGGCTCATCGTGCCGCTCCCTTCCGAGGGCCGGACCCGCCGCCGAGGCGACGCAGGACCAGCACGTTGACGGTCGCGACGATGGCGATGAGCGCGAAGAGCAGCCAGGCGACCGCTGATCCGTACCCGAAGTTGTAGTGCGGTGCGAAGGCGTTCTCGAACATGTACATGGTCAGGGTCTGCGACTCGCGCAGCGGGCCGCCCCGGATCGGGTTGGTGCCGGAGTGGAACATCCGGGGCTCGGTGAACAGCTGCAATCCGCCGATGGTGGCGATGATGGCGCAGAAGATGATCGTCGGCTTGAGTAGCGGCACGGTCACCGACCAGAACTGCCGGACGCGGTTGGCGCCGTCGATCGCCGCGGCCTCGTACAGGTCGCGGGGGATGGCCTGCATCGCGGCCAGGAGGATCAGCGCGTTGTAGCCGGTCCACCGCCAGTCGACCATGGCGGAGATGGCCACCCAGGAGGCGATCCGGTTGGATTTCCAGTCGATCGCGTCCAGCCCCACGAGGTCGAGCAGCCAGTTGACCATGCCGAACTCGCGGCCGAAGAGCACCCCGAAGACGATCGCCACGGCGGTGGTGGAGGTGACGTTCGGGACGAGCACGGCCATCCGCCAGCCGGTGCGGGCCCGCAGCCCCCGGTTCAGGAGGTTGGCCAGCCACAGCGCGGCGAGCAGCTGCGGCACGGTGGAGATCACGAAGATGCCCAGCGTGTTCACCAGCGCGTGCCAGAAGTCGACGTCGGCGAGCAACCGGGTGTAGTTCTCCGCGCCGACGAACGGATGGTCGGTGCCGAGCAGGTCCCAGTCGTGCAGGGAGACCCAGAAGGTGTACGCCAGCGGGTAGACCCCGAAGACCGCGAAGAGCAGGAAGAACGGGGCGATGTAGAGGTACGGCGAGAAGCGGGTGTCGAGCCGGCTGAGCCGACCCGAGGATGGGCGGTGGTTGCCGGATGCCGGTGCGACCGGCGGGCGGGCGTCGAGCTGGACGGTCATGCCCGGGGACTCCTTTCCGTCGTGCGGGCGGAACTCCGGCTCCCGGAGCCCGCCCGCACGCTGGCTCGGACTACTTGGCGGCGGCCTTCTTCGCGTTGGTCACCGCGTCGGTCCAGCCCTGCCCCGGGTTGCGCTGGCCGAGTTCCACCGTCCGTACGGCGTTCTCCACCTCGGTGCGGACGGCCTGGTTCTTCGGGCCCATGTAGACCGGCTTGAGGCTCTTCGCGCCACTGCCGAAGATGGTGCCGACCGGCGCTCCGGAGAAGTACGCGTTGGAAGCGCCGGTGATCGCCGGGTCGTCGAGTGCCTGCGGGGAGGAGGGCAGCGGGCCCTTGGCCTTGAACGCGCCGATCTGCCCCTTGGCGCTGGTGAGGAACTTGGCCAGCTCGATCGCCTCGGCCTGGTGCTTGCTCTGCTTGGGCACGGCGAGGTGCGATCCGCCCCAGTTGCCGCCGTTGCCGGGCACCCGGGCGATGTCCCACTTGCCCTGGGCGGTCGGGCCGGCGTTGCCCTCGATGACCCCGGTCATCCACGCGGGGCAGGCGATGGTGGCGAACTTGGACTGCTTGAAGGCGGAGACCCACTCCTCGGACCAGGATCCGTACTTGCCGGACAGCCCCGAGTCGATGATGTCCATGGTGGTGTCCCACGCCTGGCGTACGGCCGGGTTGCTGTCGACGACGAGGGTGCCGCTGGTGTCGTAGTAGCTGTACCCGGTGGTGTTGCCGGCGGTCTGCAGCAGGATGGTGTTGAAGGTGTTGGTGGCCGCGTCGAGGAAGGACGCGCCGGTCTTCGCGGCGACGAAGCGTTCCCCGGTGGCGATGTAGTCCTGCCAGGTCGGCCAGAGTTGGGACACCGCGTCCCGCTCGGTGGGCAGGCCGGCCTTCTCGAAGAGGTCCTTGCGGTAGCACATGGCGATGCCGCCGACGTCGGTGCCGAGGCCGATGAGCTGCTTGCCGTCGGCGGTCAGCCCGGCGTCCCACTTCCAGTCGAGGAAGTTGCCCTTGAGGTCGGCGGCGCCGTGGTCGAGCAGGTTGACGAAGTTGCCGGGGTTCGCCTTGTACTCGACCAGCAGACCCTCCTCGATGGCCACCACGTCGCCGGCGCCCCGGCCGGCGGCCAGCCACTGGGTGAGCTTCGGTGAGTACTCGTCGAGGTTGGTGCCGGTGCCGCGTTCGACGATCTTCACGCCGGGGTGCGCGGACATGTACTCCTGGTAGAGCTGCTCGTAGCCGAACTGGCCGAAGACGTCGACGGTCAGTGTGACCTGCCCGTCGCCGCCCTGTTCGTCGCCGCCGCCGCAGCCGGCGGTGACGAGCAGGGCGGTGGTGGCGGCGAGGGCCACCGCGGCGAGGCGGCGGCGCGGGAAGACAGCCATGGGATGGGGACCCCTCTCAAGGTGGTCGATGGCGGCGGTGCTGAGAGAGCGCTCTCACATGAGGGTGGGGGGTGCGTCCGGTGCTGTCAAGAGAGCGCTCTCTCGCCGTTGCCGACCGGACCCGGACGCCAACGAGGGCGTCACCCCAGGGGGTGACGCCCTCGCCGCGAAGGACCGGTCAGCGGCCGGTGCGCAGACCTTCGAGCAGGCTGCGGTCGCCGGTCACGTCCAGCGTCTCGAAGCTCACCCGACCCCACAGCGCCAGCAACAGATCGCTCGCCGTGCCGGTGACGTGCGCCCGGGCGTGGTGGTCGTCGTGGTCGAGGATCGTCGCCGTGTCCAGCAACGCCACCCCCTCGCCGCGCAGTCGCAGATACCACTCCTGATCCGCGTCGGTCGCCGCGAGCTGCACCACGCCGTGCCAGTCGCCCGGCACCCGTCGCCGCCCGGCGGGCAGCCAGGTGTCCAGCACCTCGCTCACCCCGTCGGCCGCGAGCTTCGCCTCGACCGGCTCACCGGCGGCGATGGCGAGCTGAGCGTCCCAGCGGTGCACCGCCGTCTCGTGCGCCATCCGCCGCGGCCAGAAACCCGCCCGCTTCGGCTGCGGAGCCCAGTTCCACGCCGGCGCCTCCGGGTCGAGCCCGTCGAAGAGGGTCATCAGCTTGTCGTAGCCCTGCTGCCAGAGCTGCAACGGGCTCACACCGGGCTCCGCGTCGGTCCGATCCGGGCGGGCCGGTACGGTCGTCAGGCCGGAGCCCGCGAACGAAGAAACCCAATGGTAGATACCGGCGAGGTGCAAAGTGAGATCGTTGACTGTCCAGCCCGGACAGGACAGTACCGGTGTCTCCGGCGGGGCCTCGGCCACCGCGGCGGCGAAGGCCGGCCCCTCCGCACGGAGCGCGCCGATCCAGAAATCCTTGCTGCCCTGCAGTCTGCTCATCGCCATCCTCCCGGGGGTGCCGAGCCACCATTGGGTGCCACGGCTACTCCTCAGCCTAAGGTGAAAGACGTGTCAGACGCCTACGCCCAGCCGACAACCGAAACCGATCGTGCCATCCCCGGTCCACTGGCCGGCTACACCACGCTGCGGATGGGCGGCCCGGCCGGGCGGATCGTGGCCGCGACCAGCCCCGACGCCATCGTCCAGGCAGTTCGGGGGGCCGACGAGCCGATCCTCATCCTGGCCGGCGGCAGCAACGTGGTGATCAGCGACACAGGCTTCGCGGGCACGGTCGTCCTGGTGCGCTCCCGCGGCCTGCGCGTCGTCGCCGAGGACGCCGCGTCCGTCACGGTACGGGTCGAGGCCGGCGAACCATGGGACGACCTGGTCGCCGCCACGGTGGCCAACGGCTGGTCCGGGCTGGAGTGTCTCTCCGGCGTCCCCGGCTCGACCGGCGCGACCCCGATCCAGAACGTCGGTGCGTACGGTCAGGAGGTCGCCGAGACGATCACCGGAGTCGAGGTGTACGACCGGACCGAGGACGCCCGTTACGCCATCCCCGCCGCCGACTGCGGCTTCGCCTACCGGGGCAGCATCTTCAAGTACCGGGACCGCTGGGTGGTGCTGTCCGTCGACTTCCGGCTCACCAGATCCCCGCTCTCCGGCCCGGTGCGTTACGCCGAACTGGCCCGCGCGCTCGGTGTCGACGTCGGCGACCAGGTTCCGCTGGCCGACGCCCGCGCGGCGGTGCTGCGGCTGCGTGCCGGCAAGGGCATGGTGCTCGACGCCAACGACCCGGACACTCGCTCGGTCGGCTCCTTCTTCACCAATCCGGTCCTCGACCCGGCGACCTACGAGTCGCTCCGGGAACACGCCGCCGACCTGGGCGAGCCGCCGAACTGGCCCGGTGCCGACGGCATGGTCAAGGTGAGCGCGGCCTGGCTGATCGACAAGGCCGGCTTCGCGAAGGGGCATCCCGGCCCGGACGGCGTGGCCATCTCCGGCAAACACACCCTCGCCCTCACCAACCACAGCGGCAACGCCAGCACCACCGACCTGCTCACCCTGGCCGCCACCATCCGCGACACGGTGCACACCCGCTTCGGCGTAACCCTGCACCCCGAACCAGTCCTCATCAACTGCACCCTCTAACCCCACCCCACCCCACCCCACCCCACCCCACCCCACCCTCCCGCCCCTGGCCGGGTCGATCATGGAGTTATGGTGGGAGACATTCCGCTCTTCCGTGGCCAAAGCGCCCACCACAACTCCATGATCGACGTGGGTCAGGGGCGGGAGGGTGGGTCAGGGTGGGTCAGGGGTGGGGTGGGTCGGGGTGGGGTTTGGGGAGGGGCCAGGGGAGGGTTAGCTCGCCCTGGCGCCAGCGGGTGGGGGTTGCCAGGACGGGCCAGCCGGTGTTCTTCAGGTGGGTGACCGCCCTGAGCCAGCGTTGGCGGGGACCGAAGGTGGCGTACGGGGCGGCGGTCTGCCAGGCGCCGTCGAGGGCCCGGATCAGGTCGTGGACCGGTTCACCGGGGACGTTGCGGTGGATCAGCGCCTTGGGCAGCCGCTCGGCCAGCTCGGCGGGGCTGCCCAGCGTGGTGAGTTTCGCGGCCAGGGTCAGCGTCCGGGGGCCGTCCGCGTCGATCAGCAGCCAGCTGGCGAGCCGACCCAGCTCGTCGCAGGTGCCCTCGACCAGCACGCCGCCGGGGGCGAGCGCGGCGGTCATCGTCCGCCAGGCGTCGGCGACCTCGCTCTCGTCGTACTGGCGTAGCACGTTGAACGCGCGGACCAGGACCGGCCGGAGCCCGGCCAGTTCGAACCCGCCGCGGGCGAAGGTCAGCCCGGGTGGGTCGGCGGCCGGTGCCGCGGCCGCCACCCGCGCCGGGTCGATCTCCAGCCCGACCAGCCGTACGTCGGGGCGTACCGCCGCGGCCAGCCGGGCCCGCAGCTCCACCGCGGTCACCGGGGTCGCGCCGTAGCCGAGGTCGACCACCAGCGGGTCGGCCGCCGCCACCAGCCGGTCGGCGCAGGTGGCGACGATCCAGTTGTCCACCCGACGGAGCCGGTTCGGGTTGGTGGTGCCCCGCGTGACGACGCCGAGCGGCCGGTGCCGGGCTGCCCCGCTCATGCTGGCGTCACTGGCCGATTCGGTGCACCTTGTGCTGGGCTGCCTGCGCCCGTGGCCGCACCACCAGCCGATCCACGTTGACGTGCTGGGGACGGGTGGCGCACCAGGCGATGCAGTCGGCCACGTCGTCGGCGACCAGCGGGTCGGGCACCCCGGCGTAGACGGCGGCGGCCCGGTCGGCGTCGCCGTCGAAGCGGACCAGCCCGAACTCGTCGGTCTTCACCATGCCCGGGTCGATCTCGATGACCCGCAGCGGTCGCCCGCACAGCTCCAGCCGGAGCGTGCCGGCGATGGCGGTCTGCGCGTGCTTCGCGGCGGTGTACCCGCCTCCGCCCTCGTAGACGGTCAGGCCGGCGGTGGAGGAGACCACCACGATGCTGCCGGCGCCGGACGCCTCCAGCGCTGGTAGCAGCGCCTGGGTGACCCGCAGCGTGCCGAGCACGTTCACGTCGTACATCCACTGCCAGTCGCCGATCGAGCCGGACTCCACCGGGTCCAGTCCGCGTGCCCCGCCGGCGTTGTTGACCAGCAGGGTGACCGGTCCGGGTGCCTGCGCGGCGGCCTCGGCGAGGGCGGCGACCGACTCGTCCGAGGTGACGTCGCAGGTCACTGCGGTGGCCTGGCCGCCGGCGGCGGTGATCTCGGTGACGAGGTCGGCGAGTCGGTCGGCGCGGCGTGCGGCGGCGAGTACGTGGAAACCCTCGGCGGCGAGTCGACGGGCGGTTGCCGCGCCGATCCCGCTGGACGCTCCGGTGACGATGGCGACAGAGGTCATCGGGTCATTGTCTCCCGCACCGCGCGGCCGATCCCGACCGGGCGTGCGGGCCGCGTCGGTGCGGGCGCGGTGATGAGGTCGGTCACCCCGGCCGGCCGCGCTGACGCATTTCCGTAGCCCGATGGGGAAGATGACATCCGGCGTACAGGTTGACCGAGAAGCGCCGGTCGTGCGAGACGACATCAACCGTGACAAAGGAGCGGACGTGGCGGAAATGCACACCGGCGTCGGTCGTCAGCGAGGTGCCCGACCGTGGCCCCAGCCACGCCGCATCGCCACCCTGTCGGTGCACACGTCCCCGCTGCACCAGCCCGGCACGGGTGATGCCGGTGGGATGAACGTCTACATCCTGGAGGTCGCCCGGCGGCTGGCCGAGGCCAACGTCGAGGTGGAGATCTTCACCCGGGCCACCTCCGGCGATTTGCCCCCGGTGGTCGAGATGGCGCCCGGCGTGCAGGTCCGGCACATCACCTCCGGGCCGCTGGAAGGGCTGACCAAGGAGGAGCTGCCGGGTCAGCTCTGCGCCTTCACGGCCGGGGTGCTGCGGGCCGAGGCGTCCCGTCCGCCCGGCCACTACGATCTGATCCACTCGCACTACTGGCTCTCCGGGCAGGTTGGCTGGCTGGCCAAGGAGCGCTGGGGGGTGCCGCTGGTGCACACCGCGCACACCCTCGCGAAGGTCAAGAACGCTCAGCTCGCGGCCGGCGACCGGCCGGAACCCAAGGCCCGCGTGATCGGCGAGGAGCAGGTGGTCGCGGAGGCGGACCGGCTGGTCGCCAACACCCGCGTGGAGGCCGCCGACCTGGTCGACCGGTACGACGCCGACCCCGGCCGCGTCACGGTGGTGCAGCCGGGTGTGGACCTGGACCGCTTCCGGCCCGCGCCGGGTGAGCGGTCCGCGGCGACCCGCGACGCTCGTCGCCGGCTGGGCCTGCCGGTCGAGGGGTACGTGGTGGCGTTCGTCGGTCGGGTGCAGCCGCTCAAGGCTCCCGACGTGCTGATCCGGGCGGTCGCCGCGCTGCGGCAGCGCGATCCGGCGCTGGCCGCTCAGGTGACCGTGGTGATCTGCGGTGGCCCCAGCGGCAGTGGGCTGGACCGGCCGACCGCGCTGATCGAGCTGGCCGCCACGCTCGGGGTCAGCGACCGGGTGCGGTTCCTGCCGCCGCGTACCGGCGACGACCTGCCGGCGTTGTACCGGGCCGCCGATCTGGTCGCGGTGCCGTCGCACAACGAATCGTTCGGGCTGGTCGCGCTGGAGGCGCAGGCCTGCGGCACGCCGGTGCTGGCGGCCGCCGTGGGTGGGCTGGTCACGGCCGTGCGGGACCAGGTGAGCGGGGTGCTGATCGACGGGCACGACCCGGTGGACTGGGCTCTGGCGCTGCGCCGCCTGCTGCCCGACCGGGCCCGTCGCGCTGCCCTGGCCCGGGGGGCCGAGCAGCACGCCCGCAACTTCTCCTGGGATCGCACGGTGGCCGGCCTGCTCGACGTCTACGGCGAGGCGATCTCCGCGCACCGCACGCGGCTCGCCGCTAACCTGGCGGGCGATCCCGCGCTCTCCTGCTCTTGGTGACCCCTGCCGTCGGTCGTCGCCGGGTGCGTGGGCCAGGTCGGTCGTAGAGTGGCCCGGTGAGCCCGAAGAGCGATCTTGCGAGTCTTATCGAGTCGGTCTGCGACGAGCGGGACCTGGCCTGGGAGTCGACCGGTCCCGGCTCGTACGCGGTGACCCTGCCGGGCACCCACAAGCTCAAGACCATCTGCAACCTGATCGTCGGTGAGCACGCGCTGCGGGTCGAGGCGTTCGTGATGCGCCAGCCGGACGAGCGACGTGAGGAACTGTGGGCCTGGCTGTTGCAGCGCAACGCCCGGATGTACGGCGTCTCGTTCTCCACCGACGCGGTCGGCGACGTGTACCTGACCGGGCGGGTCAACCCGGCGGGGGTGGACGCCGACGAGTTGGACCGGCTGCTCGGGGCGGTGCTCACGTACGCCGACGAGTCCTTCGACACCATGTTGGAGATCGGCTTCGGCAGTTCCATCCGGCGCGAGTACGAGTGGCGGGTCAAGCGCGGTGAGTCGACCGCGAATCTGGCCGCGTTCGCCCACCTCTTCGAGCCTTCCGGTGCCGGCCCCGACCCGTCCTGACCGCATCTGGCCTGCGGCTGGTGGTTCGGAGTGCCCCTGACGGGTATGCCGCACCGCGCGGTGCGGCAAGGGACCCCCGCGTGCCGATGGCGGAGTGTCAAGGAGCGGAGCGTCCCATGGCTCAGCGGAACAGCTCAGGTCGCGGCGCAACGGCGACCAGGACGAAGCGACAGACGGGCAACCAGACGCCGGGTACTCCCGGCGTCTCCGAGACGGAGATCTCCCGGATGCGGGTGGACGACATCCGCGGGCAGCTACGCAAACGCGGGGTAACCGGGATCTCGGCCCTGCGTAAGCCTGACCTGGTGAAGCAGTTGGTGCGCTCGTTGCGTTCCGGTGCGGGCCGGCGCAGCACCGGCCCGGCGGGTCGGGCCACCGGCAGCAGGGCGTCGGCCGGTCGTGCCGCCGCGACGAAGAAGGCGGCGGCACGACCGGCGCCGAGTCGCGCGAAGGCCGCGCCGGCGAACAAGAGCGCCCCCGCGAAGCGGGCCGCGGCCAAGAAGACGGCTGCCGCCAAGAGAACCACGGCGTCCAAGACCACGCCGGCCAGGAAGACCACGGCGGCGAAGAAGACCACGACGGCCAAGGCCACGGCGGCCAGGAAGACGACGGCGGCCAGGAAGACCACGACGGCGTCCAAGACCACGCCGGCCAGGAAGACGACGGCGGCGCGGAAGAGCACGACGTCGGCGGCTGCGCGCAGGTCGACGGCCGCCCGGAAGACGGCTGCCGCGCGCACGACAGCGACGGCCCGCACCGCGCCCGCGCGGAAGGCGCCGGCGAAGAAGGCCCCGGCGCGGCCGGCGGCGAAGCGGGCGGCGCCGACCCGGTCGACCGGCGCCACGGCAGCCGGTGGGATCCGGACCGGGCGGGGTACCGGCCGGTCGGTCCGTAGTTCGCAGGTGATGTCGTCGATCGCGGATCGACCGGAGCGGCCGGGGCGTAGCCTGATCACCGCGAACCACGAGGTGATCCAGCGTTGGGCGCGGGAGCGCGGGGCGAAACCGGCGACGATTGCCGGCACCGAGCGGGATGGCCGGGCCGGGGTGCTGACGTTCAACATCCCCGGGTACCGGGAAAGCAGCCGGATCCGCGAAATCACCTGGGATGAGTGGTTTTACACGTTCGACCTGCGACGGCTGAACCTGATCTATCAGGAGCAGATGCGTGACGGTCGGCAGAGCAACTTCTTCCGTACCGAGTCACCCGATCGGGAGGACGGCTGAGGTGTTTGTGGGAATGCCGCAGGGGTATGCGGCTGTTGCCAGAGACCGAGGCTCGAACTGGGGATACTCGCCAGTTGTGATGGGCGAGACAGCCATTCTGGGTTGATTCCAGATTCCGGGCGAACTAACTTTATTGCACCGCGCCACGCTTGGAAACGTTCGGGGGAGCGGCGGATCGAACAGATCCGCGCACCAGGCGAGGTGCGAGGGGACGGGTGGACAAACCGTTGGGGGACGGTGCCCACCTGTTTGGACCGGCGGCGTGAGCGGGCGATGCTTACGGGGGTGAGTGTTGCCCGCCGCCGCCGGCCCCACCGGCGGGCGCCCACCATGACCTTCGGGACGTGGTGGGCGCTTTGCGCTGTGCGTACCCCAATGGCCTGTCTGGTCGGTTCATCCGGCCGGGACGCGGTCGGCGGGTGCGCTCGGCTCCCGGCCGGCGGCCCGGCGCCGTGCGGCGACGTGCCGCTCCCGGGGTGGTCCGGCGAGCAGGTGGCCCAGTGCGGCCAGCAGGCCCAGGCCGCCCACGATCAGCCAGTGCCGGTCGCCGAGGTGCTGCAGGCTGACGCCGCCGAGCGTGGGTGCGACGAACGCGGCCGCCGGAAACGTCAGGTAGAAGACCGACTGGTAGCGAGCCCGTAGGTGCGGCGGTGCCAGGTCGGCGTTGATCTGGGCGTTGGGTGGGGCGGCGAGCATCGACCCGACCGTCCAGACGACGGCGGCGCCGAGGTAGACCGCGAGTTCGTCCGCGACGGCGAGCACACCGAATCCGAGCGCGAGCAGGGCGGTGGAGACCGCCAGCACGACGTCCTTGCGGTGCCGGTCGATCAGTCGGGGCACGAACAGTTGCCCGACCACGATCAGCGCGCCGCCGAGTGCGACCACGACCCCGTACGCCGACGGACCCAGGCCATCCGACCGCATGGCCAGCGGCATGATCGTCGAGGTCTGCAGGGTGAGGACGGCCAGCACGAAGGTGAGCCCGACGAAGATCAGGAACGTCCGGTCGGTGAGCGCGGTGTGCAGGCCGGGACGCCGGGACCGGCCGGACTCGGCAGGTGGCCCGAGGTCGACGGCCGGCGCGGCCCGTCGCAGGGTCTCCGGCACCTTCCAGCCGATCACGGCGGCGGCGGTCAGGGTGGCGCCCGCGTCGACGAGGAACAGCGCGGTGAAGCTGGCCTCGGCCAGCACCCCGGCGAGCAGCGAGGCGACCGCCATGCCCAGGTTGAACGCCCAGAACTGGAGGTTGAACGCGCGGGAGCGGCGCTGCGCGGGCACCACGTCGACGATCGCCGCGACGAAGGCCGGGCTGGGCATCGAGTGCACGACACCGACCAGTGCGGAGAGCACCGCGATCAGCACGAGGGGCCGGCTGAACGCCAGCGCCACCATCAGGCCGGCGGTGACGAGGTGCGCGGCGAGCAGGGTGGCCCGACGGCCCCACCGGTCGGCCAACACCCCGCCGAGCAGCACACCGACCGCCCCGCCGGCCCCGTACGCGCCGACGACCGTGCCGGCCACCGCCTCGCTGGCTCCGCGCGCGTCGGTGAGGTAGAGCGCCAGGAAGAGCATCGCGAACGCGCCGGCACGGTTGATGAGCAGGCCGGACCACAGGTACCAGAAGGTGGTGGGGAGTCCACCGGCAGTGTCGTCCCACCAACGGCGTAGGGCCCGCACCCGACCTCCTGACAGTTCAGCTTCCTAACAGTAGCCGGACCGCGGTCAGGCGACCGCTTCGGCGGGCTGCGGCGCCCGGGTGCGGACCGGTGCCAGTGCTTCGCCGGAGTGACGCAGTTCGGCGGCACGCCGTTCCCGGGCCGGCCCCGACACCAGATGCGCCACGGCCGTCAGGGCGCCGATCACGGCGCAGGCGAACCAGAGCGTGTCATTGCCGGCGTGCTCGCGCACCAGGCCGCCGAGGATCGGCGCGCCGGCGCCCGCGATCTGCCAGGAGAGGGAGATGACGCCCTGGTAGCGACCCCGCAGTTCGGCCGGTGACAGCTCGGCGATCAGGGTCGAGTTGGACGGCGAGTTCAGCATCTCGCCGACCGTCCAGATCAGCACGGTCAGGCCGTAGAGCCAGGGGGTGCCGGCGAACGCGGTCAACCCGAAGCCGACGCCCATCACCACGGCGGCCAGCGCCAGCACGTGCGAGCGGCTCCGGCCCCGGATCAGTCGAGGCACGAAGAGTTGGCCCGCCACGATCAGGACGCCGTTGAGCGCGATCACCGAGCCGTAGGTGGTGGGGCTGAGACCGTCGTCCGCCATGGCGATCGGCAGCATCGAGATGTGCTGGAGGAAGACCAGCGAGGCGAACAGGTTCAGCGCCACGAAACCGAGGTAGACCCGGTCGGTGAGGATCGTCCGCAGGGCGCCGCGCGGGGCCTGCATCGTCGCCGCGGCGGCCGGCCCGGTCTGCCGGGTCTCCGGCACCCGGGTGAAGAGGATCAGCGCGGTGATCAGCATGGTGCCGGCGTCGACCACGAACAGCAGCAGGTAGTCCGCCTGCGCGGCGAGGCCGGCGAGGACGGCGGCGCAGGCGAAGCCGAGGTTGATCGCCCAGTAGTTGAGCGAGAACGCGCGCAACCGGTCCTTCGCCGGCACCACGTCGATCATCATGGCGCTGTACGCGGGCCGGGCAGCCTCAGCGAACATGCCGAGCAGTAGGGCGCCCAACGCGATTGCCCAGAGGCTCCGGGCCAGCCCGAGCGCGAGCAGCATGGCGGCAGCGCCGACGTGCGCGGTGAGCAGCGTGGGCCGGCGGCCCCACCGGTCGGCGAGGGTGCCGCCGGCGGTGCTGCCGACCGCGCCGCCGACGCCCCACAGCCCGAGCACCAGGCCGGCCTGGGAGGCCGAGAAGCCGCGTTCCTGGGTCAGGTAGATGGCGAGGAAGACGAGCACGAACGAGCCGAGCCGGTTGATCAGGGTGCCGGTCCACAGGTACCAGAAGGTGGTCGGCAGGCCGCCGGTGGTGTCCCGGAACCAACTCCGCATCGTCCGCATGTGGTGCCCCCGCTTGCAAGTAATGACCGATGTGACTACAGCGCCTTACAACCCTAGTGCTGGCCGGATTCGCAGGTCATCAGCTTTTTCACGTGGTGGTCGTCACGACGGGTGCCCGCGTGTCCCGCGCGCGGTTGGTGCAGGATGATCCGCATGACTGCGAGCGAGGGGCCCACCGTCGGGACGCTGGTCCTGCTGCGGCACGGTGAGAGCGACTGGAACGCCAAGAACCTCTTCACCGGCTGGGTGGACGTCGACCTGACCGAAAAGGGCGAGGGTGAGGCACGGCGCGGCGGCGAGCTGCTGCGCGAGCACAGCCTGCTGCCGGACGTCGTGCACACCAGCGTGATGCGCCGGGCGATCCGCACCGCCGAGTTGGCGCTGAACGCCGCCGACCGGCACTGGATCGCGGTACGCCGGTCGTGGCGGCTCAACGAGCGGCACTACGGCGCCCTGCAGGGCAAGAACAAGAAGCAGACCCTGGACGAGTACGGCGAGGAGCAGTTCATGCTCTGGCGTCGCTCGTACGACACCCCGCCGCCGCCGATCGCCGACGACGACGAGTGGTCGCAGGTCGGCGACCCGCGGTACGCGCTGCTGCCGACCGAGCTGATGCCGCGTACCGAATGCCTCAAGGACGTCGTCGAGCGGATGCTGCCCTACTGGTACGACTCGATCGTGCCGGACATCCTGGCCGGCCGGACGGTGCTGGTGGCCGCGCACGGCAACTCGCTGCGAGCCCTGGTCAAGCACCTCGACCAGATCTCCGACGAGGCGATTGCCAAGCTGAACATCCCGACCGGCATCCCGCTGCGCTACGACCTCGACCCGCAGCTGCGTCCGCTCACCCTGGGCGGCACCTACCTTGACCCGACGGCGGCGAAGGAAGCGGCCGCCGCGGTCGCCAACCAGGGCCGCTGAGCGCAGCAGAAAGGGCCCCGGCGGTTGCCGGGGCCCTTTCTGCTGTTCGGGTCAGATGCTGGCGGGCTTGTTCTCACCGGTGATCAGGAAGATCACGTGCTCGCCGGCGTTGACCGCGTGGTCGGCGAAGCGCTCGTAGAAGCGGCCCAGCAGGGTGGCGTCGATCGCCGTCTCCACCCCGTACGGCCAGTCGTCGCCGAGCAGCACCGAGAACAGGCTCTTGTGCAGCTCGTCCATCGCGTCGTCGTCGCGGTCCAGCTCGCCGGCGAGGTCGGCGTCGGGCTTCGCCAGCACCGAGCCGATCTTCGCCGCCATCCGGTCGGCGATCTCGGACATCTCGGTGAAGACCGTCCGCAGCTCCGCCGGTACGGCGGGGGAGGGGTGCCGGCGCAGTGCCGTCTTCGCCACATGGTCGGCGAGGTCACCCATCCGCTCCAGGTCGGCGGCGACGTGCAGTGCGGTGATCATGGCACGCAGGTCGGAGGCGACCGGTGCCTGCCGGGCGAGCAGGTCGCAGACCCGTTCCTCGACGTGTCGGTAGAGGTCGTCGATCTCGGCGTCCCGCTCGATGACCGTCTCGGCGGCCTGCCGGTCGGCGGTGAGCAGGGCCCGGGTGGCCTGGCGCATGGCGGCGCGGACGCCCTCCGCCATGTCCACCAGCAGTTGGCTGACGATCTGGAGGTCGGCCCGGAACTCGTCGCGCATCATCACGTCCTGTGGTCGGTCACCGCCGACGGGGTGCCGGCGCAGTGGTGAGCAGGTGCGACGCCAACGGTAGGTGGCGCGGACGGACCACGGATGAACCACGGTGAACGACGCCAGACGTGGGGGTGAACATTCCTCGAAGTGCGGGTGGTTCGTCCCGGTCTGTGTGGTAGCCAGGTTAACAATGCCCCTACGATCGCCGGGTGGAGTGGGCGGTGGCGGTCGTGGTGGCTGTGGCGTTGGTGGCCGGGTTGGCCGCCGGGCTCGTGCTGCCCCGGTTCCTGCCGGCGCGGGAGCGTTCCACGTCGACGGGGAGCGCAAGCTCTCGCTGGAGCAGGGGGAGGCTCGCGATAGCCGACGAGCAGCAGGCCGGGCTCGGCCGCCGGACGATCGACTCACTCCGGGCCGGTGTCGTGGTGCTGGACAACGATGACGTGCCCGTGCTCATCAACCCGGCCGCCCGCGCGATGGGTCTGCTGCGCACCGGCAGCGCCCCGGGCACGATCGCCGCGCACCCGTTGATCCGTACCCTCGCCGGCCAGGTGCGACGCACCGGCGTCCGGCGCGAGATCGAGCTGGACCTGCCCCGGGGCCGCGACAGCGCGGGGGAGAACCCGCTCGGCGTGCACCTGCGGGCGATGGGCATCGGCAACGGGTTCATCGCGGTGGAGGCGGTCGACGTGACCGAGTCGCACCGACTGGCCCGGGTGCGACGTGACTTCGTGGCCAACGTGAGCCACGAGCTCAAGACCCCGATCGGTGCGCTCCAACTGCTCGCCGAGGCGTTGCTGGACGCCACCGAGCCGGCCGAGGCGGCGGCACCCGCCCTCTCCGAGGACCTGGTGGCCGCCCGCCGGTTCGCCGAACGTATCCAGCACGAGTCGACCCGCCTGGGCCGGCTTGTGCAGGAGTTGCTGGAGCTGACCCGGTTGCAGGGCGCCGAGCCGCAGCCGCCGGCGGAGCCGGTCGCGCTGGACTGGGTGATCGCCGAGGTGGTCGACCGGACCCGCACCACGGCCTCCGCCCGGGGCGTCGAGGTGATGGTGGACGGCGAGCGCGGCCTCACCGTGTACGGCAGCGACACCCAACTCGCCACTGCGGTGGCGAACCTGGTGGAGAACGCCATCAACTACTCGGGCGAGGACACGGTGGTACGGGTCACCCTGCGACAGGGCGACGAACACGTCGAGATCGCGGTCGCCGACCAGGGCATCGGTATCGCCCCGACCGACGTGGACCGGATCTTCGAACGGTTCTACCGGGCCGACCAGGCCCGCTCGCGTTCCACCGGTGGCACCGGGCTCGGCCTGGCCATCGTCAAACACATCGCGAGCAACCATGGCGGACGGGTCGAGGTGTCGAGCACTCTTGGTGGTGGATCGACGTTCACCCTCCGGTTGCCCGCAAGTCCACCGGACGACCTGCTGGCGACACTGCCGCCGGTTGGGATCGAGCCCGGTCCGGCCGAGCTACGGCAGGTCTGACAGCACATGGAAAGGAAATCCCCCTTGAGCCGCGTTCTCGTGGTCGAGGACGAGGAGTCGTTCTCCGACGCCTTGTCGTACATGCTCCGCAAGGAGGGCTTTGAGGTTTCGGTCGCTGCGACCGGCACCGATGCCCTCACCGAGTTCGACCGGACCGGCGCCGACATCGTGCTGCTCGACCTGATGTTGCCCGAGATGTCGGGGACCGAGGTCTGCCGGCAGCTCCGGCAGCGGTCGGCCGTTCCGATCATCATGGTCACCGCCCGGGACAGCGAGATCGACAAGGTGGTCGGCCTGGAGATCGGCGCCGACGACTACGTCACCAAGCCGTACTCGCCCCGTGAGCTGGTCGCCCGGATCCGGGCGGTGCTGCGCCGGCAGAGCCCGGAGGTGGCCGACGCGGGCGCACCGACGCTCGCGGCCGGGCCCGTCCGGATGGACATCGAGCGGCACGTGGTGACCGTGGACGGCGGTGCCGTGCAGTTGCCGTTGAAGGAGTTCGAGCTGCTGGAGCTGCTGCTGCGCAACGCCGGCCGGGTGCTGACCCGTGGTCAGCTCATCGACCGGGTCTGGGGCGCCGACTACGTCGGTGACACCAAGACGCTGGACGTGCACGTCAAGCGCCTGCGTTCCAAGATCGAGCCGGAGCCGTCCGCACCGCGTTTCATCGTCACCGTGCGGGGTCTGGGCTACAAGTTCGAACCGTGATCCGCGTACCTCTCAGCGGACGACCTTGATGTTGAAGATCGCGGTGTCGAGCCGGCCGTAGAGCCGGAGCCAGAGCGGCAGCAGCATCTCGGTGCCTCGTGCGGTGGAGAGGTCGCCGAGGTCGATCACGTCGGTGTGCCCGAAGCTGATGAGCAGCCCGGTGACGATCCGCTTGGCCTCGGCGTCGTCGCCGGACACGAAGACGCTGTGCGCGCCGTCGGCGAGCTGCCGCGGGTGCACCATCAGCTCGGCGGTCATCGTGTTGAGCGACTTGACCACCTTGGCCTGCGGAAACTCGCGCTGGATCCGCTCCGTGAGGGAGTCGGTGTTGTGCACCGAGAGGCTCGGCGGGAAGCCCGCGCCGAAGTCGAGCGGGTTGGCGATGTCGAGCAGGACCTTGCCGGCCAGGTTCGGTGCGCCGGCCGCGGTCAGGGCGGGGAGCGAGCCGTTGCCGTTTGTGGCGTTCACCACCAGCTCGGCGGCGCTGGCGGCTTCGGCCAGGGTGGCTAGGTCGACCTCGGGGTGCTGCGCCACCCAGGCGGCCTGTGCGCCGGTCCGCAGGGCCGCGACGTCGCGGGTGCCGATGGTGACCTGGTGGCCCAGCTCCGCCGTGCGAGCGGCGATCGCCTGCCCGACCGAGCCGGTTCCGAGAACTGCGATACGCATGTCGATCGATCCTCCGTCGGTGTGCCGAGTGGACTCGTGTCGAGTGCCAGCAGGCTAACAGACGGGTCTGTCTACTGCTGCCTCGTGAGCAGCGTCGTGCGCATCAAGGCCACGTGCCGTGCCGTGCCGTGCCGGGTGGGGTTATGGCCGGCGGCTGGGGTGGTGCCCTCCGCAGCCTGTAGAGCTGCCCCAGAAGTGGGGCGGGTCACGTGTGTGGCTGCTCCAGGAGAACGGGAGCCCGTGCTGTCCGTGCTGTCCGTGCTGTCCACCTCGAAGGGTCCGCCCCATATCCGGGGCAGCTCTACAGGCTGCGGGGAGTGCACCCAGGGCCGGACAGTGGACGCGCCAAGGACGGTGGGAAGCCAGGCGAGCCACGCCCGGGCGTGGTCGGCCGTTGACGCGGTGGGATTTACAGACGGAGCTGTCTATAGGATCGGCCCGATACCAGCAGATCGAGGGAGAACCGATGCCCGCGCCCCGCACCCCGGCCGGCTCGGCCCGGGACCGGATCCTGGACACCGCGTTCCGGCTGTTCTACGCGCACGGGCCGCGCGGCGTCGGGGTGGACACGGTGATCGCCGAGTCGGGCGTGGCGAAAGCGACGCTCTACAAGCACTTCCCGCGTAAGGACGATCTCGTGCTGGCGTACCTCGATCGGGTCGACCAGACGTGGTTCGGCGCGTTGCGGGCGGCGGCCCGGGACGCCGGCGACGAACCGCGCGACCAGTTGGTCGGGATGTTCGACGCGTTGGTCGGCGCCTGTCGCCGGGACGGATACCACGGCTGCGCGTTCATCAACACCGCCGCCGAGTCACCTGCGGGCGGGCCGGTGCACGCCCGGACGGTCGAGCACAAGACCGTGGTCCGCGCCTGGGTGACCGAGCTGGCCCGGCAGGCCGGCGCTGCCGAACCGGAACTGCTCGCCCGACAGCTCACCCTGCTGCTCGACGGCGGGCTCGCCAGCGGCGTGCTGGACGGCGACCCGGTGATCGCCGAGGTGGCCCGGCGCAGCGCCCGCACGCTGGTCGACGCCGCCCTGCGCTGACCCGCCGCGCTCAGAACAGCTTGCGCAACGCGACGGCGATCTCGGCGACCTCCGTCACGCGACTCTCCGCCACGCCGATGACCAGGTCATACGCCACGTCCTGGTCGGTCTGACCGAGTTGGGCGACGGTGATCGCGCGATTCTGGAGCAGAAAGGCGATGGCCACGATCCAACCGATGCGCTTGTTGCCATCGATGAACGGGTGGTTGTTGACCAGTGAGTGCAGCAGCGCCGCCGACTTGGTCCACAGATCGGGGTAGGCGTCATCTCCGAACACACTCGTCTTCGGTCGAGCCACCGCGGACTCCACGAGGCCGACGTCCCTGATCCCGACGCCGAGCTTGCGGGCGATGCCCGCCACGTCGGCGAGTGTGGGGTAACGGACCTCGGTCATCATTCGGCCAGGCGGGCGAGCAGTGTCGAGTGGCGCTCGATGATCTCGTCCGTGAGGTCGCCGAACTCTTTGGCGTTGCGCCGGGCCAGGTAGTCGTCGATCGCGGTGACAACGACGGCGTGCATCGACCGGGCCTCCTCGTCCGCGACGAGGCGGAGTTGCCGTTCACGATCGTCGTCGAGGCGGAGCGTCATGGCCATACGGCGAATGATAGCAACCTTGCTACCAAGATCGGTTAGACGTCGTCGGCGGGGTGCGCGGCTACCATGCCCTGCTTGACCCGGGCCGCGCACAGCTCGGCCAGCCGCTCGTACGCCGCCGCGCCGATCAGGGCGGTCAGCTCCGGCCCGTACGACAGGTACATCGGCTCGGTGCCGACATGCGCGTCCGTCGAGGAGGTGCACCACCAGTCCAGGTCGTGCCCGCCGGAACCCCAGCCGCGCCGATCGAACTCCGACAGCGTGGAGACCAGCACCTTGGTGTTGTCCGGTCGCTTGACCCACTCCTGGTCCCGCCGGATCGGCAGCTGCCAGCAGACGTCCGGCTTGTACTCCAGTGGGTGCACGCCGTCACGCAGCGCCTGGGCGTGCAGCGCGCAGCCGCCCCCGCCGGCGAAGTCGGCGTCGTTGAGGAACACGCACGGCCCCTCGGTGCCCTGGGTGGCGGTGCGACGGGCCGGGTTCTTGCCGTCGATGGTGTCCTCGTCGGTCCAGCTCTTGAACCCGCGCCGGAAGTGCTGCCAGGTCGACGGGGTGAGCAGCTTGACGGCGTTGCGGACCCGCTTCTCGTCGTCCGAGTCGGTGAAGAACGCCCCGTGCGAGCAGCACCCGTCGGCGGACCGACCGGCGATGATGCCGTGGCAGCCCTTGCCGAAGATGCACGTCCAGCGGGAGAGCAGCCAGGTCAGGTCGGCCCGGATCAGGTGAGTCTCGTCCGCCGGGTCGGCGAACTCGATCCACTCCCGGGGAAAGTCCAGTGGCACCTCACGGCTGCGCGGGTCGCCCGGATCGTCCACCAGCACGCGGAGCTCCATCGTCACCCGGCCCAGCGTACGCGCGGTGACGTCCGCGGGCCGGCGAGCCGCGCAAACGAGTTGCACCTAGGGTCTTCACCATGCGGCTGGGAGTACTCGACGTCGGATCCAACACGGTGCACCTACTGGTGGTGGACGCGCACCACGGCGCACACCCGTGGCCGGCGCACTCGGAAAAGGTGGTGCTCCGGCTGGCCGAGCAGATCGGCCCCGACGGAGCGCTCACCGAGGCGGGTGCGGACGGCCTGGTCAAGGCCGTGGGCATGGCGAAGACGGCCGCTGCCGGACTGGACGCCGACGACCTGATCGCGTTCGCCACCTCGGCGGTGCGCGACGCCACCAACGCGCCCGACGTGCTCGCCCGGGTCCGTGACGAGACCGGCGTACGTCTCGCGGTGCTCTCCGGCGCGGACGAGGCGCGGATGACCTTCCTGGCCGTGCGGCGCTGGTTCGGGTGGTCGGCGGGGCGGCTGCTGGTGCTGGACATCGGCGGTGGCTCCCTGGAGATCGCCGCCGGGATCGACGAGGACCCGGACGTCGCGGTCTCGCTGCCGCTCGGTGCCGGGCGCCTGACCCGGGAGCGGCTGCGGGTCGACCCGGCCAGCTCGGCGCCGCCGTCCGCCGAGGCCGTCGACAAGCTGCGGGAGTACGTCGACGGCCGGCTGGACAAGGTGGTCGACCAGATGACCGAGGTGGGCTGGGATCGGGCGGTGGCCACCTCGAAGACGTTCCGCACCCTGGCCCGACTGGCCGGGGCGGCACCGTCCGGCGCGGGCCTGTGGGTGCGGCGGAGCCTGACCCGAGCCGGCTTGCGGCAGGTCATCGGCTTCATCCGGCACATCCCGCCGGCCCAGTTGATGGAGCTGGAGGGGGTCAGCACCGGCCGGGCGCACCAGCTGCTGGCCGGTGCCGTGGTCGCCGAGGCGGTGATGCGTCGCCTGGATCTGGACTCGCTGGACATCTGCCCGTGGGCGCTGCGTGAGGGCGTCATCCTCCGTCGACTCGATCAACTCGAACCGATCTGATCGCGTCTCCGGGCTACCCTGGCTGATGTGACTTCCCGCGTTCCGGTGCTTCTGTCCAGCTCGTCGGTCTTCCCCGAGCCGACCGCGGCGGCGTTCCAACTGGCCGCGGCGCTCGGGTACGACGGTGTCGAGGTGATGGTCTGGACCGACGTGGTCAGCCAGGACGCGGGTGCCCTGCGCGGCCTGTCCGCGCACTACGGCGTGCCGGTGCTCTCGGTGCACGCGCCCTGCCTGCTGGTCACCCAGCGGGTGTGGAGCCCCGACCCGTGGGAGAGGCTGCGTAGGGCCGCCGAGCTGGCCGAGACGCTGGGAGCGCCGACGGTGGTGGTGCACCCGCCGTTCACCTGGCAGCGCGACTACGCGCGGGGCTTCACCGAGGGTCTCGCCACGGTCGCGGACCGGTTTCCCGGGCTGCGCTTCGCGGTGGAGAACATGTACCCGGTGCGGATGGCGGGCCGGCAGTTCGTGCCGTACGTCCCCGGTTGGGATCCCACCGACACCGGCTACCCGTCGTACACCCTGGATCTGTCGCACTGCGCGGCCTCGCACAGCGACCCCCTCGAGATGGCCGACCGGATGGGCGCGGGGCTGGCCCACGTGCACCTCGGCGACGGCACCGGCGAGGGCCGCGACGAGCACCTGGTGCCCGGGCGCGGCACGCAGCCCTGCGGTGAGCTGCTCTCGTCGCTGGCCGGGCGCGGATTCACCGGGGCGGTGGCGGTGGAGGTCGCGACGCGGGGCGCGAAGAGCCGCGCGGTACGCGAGGCGGACCTGCGCACCGCGCTGGAGTTCGCCCGACAGCACCTCACGGCACCGTCCCCGGTCGACGCCTGACCGCCCGGAACGGGCCGGGCGGCGGCGTCAGCTGACCGTGGTGAGCGAGTCGGCGCCGGCGGTCGGCTGAGCGGCCACCGTCACCTGCTCGCCCACGGCGGCCCGCTTGCGGGCCCGGTGCGCCGCCACGTGCG
Source organism: Micromonospora sp. WMMD710 (assembly GCF_029626045.1). NCBI lineage: Bacteria > Bacillati > Actinomycetota > Actinomycetes > Micromonosporales > Micromonosporaceae > Micromonospora > Micromonospora sp. WMMD710. The sequence continues at coordinate 6,121,258 of NZ_JARUBD010000001.1, forward strand.
AACGGGTCGCGCAGCGCTCCGAGCAGAACCGCCGGCAGCAGTTGGACGACGTGTCCAGGTAGACGTTGCCGCACCGCTCGTCGGCGCACACCCCGAAACGGGCGCTGCCGTACTCGCAGAGCCACACCGACAGCCCCCACACGGCGCCGGCCAGGTATTCGGCGCTGACCGACGCGCCTCGGCTGGTCACGTGCATGTGCCAGTCGCTGGAGTCGTGCCCGGAGATGCGCGGCTGGACCGGGAACGCCTCGAGCAGCGCGTTCAGCTCGGTGACCGCCTGGGCGTCGCGCCCCGAGGTGCCGTACTCGAAGACGTCACGCAGCCGCTTCTGTGCCCGCCGGAAAATCACGACGTCCCGTTCCGCGACCTCGTCGCGCATCCAGGCGTTGTCGTCGGGGAAGAGGGCCCGCAGGTCGTCGAGGTCGTCCAGGCGGGCGTTGACCAGGTCAACGCCGGTCCGGGCGTACGCGTCGAAGTTCACGCCCCCAACGGTAGACGACTCACGGGGCGCGTGGCGCGTCGATGTAGTGCGGCAGGAACCGCGCGTAGCCGTCGGTGATCAGGCTGGCGCTCTCCCGTACCCCCACGCCGGCCGACTCGCCGTCGATGATCCAGCTGCCCAGCACCATCCGATTGCCGGCGAACTGCGGCAACGCCCGGAACTCCTGGTAGCACCAGCCCTCGTCGCCGTAGATCCCCGGGTTGGTGATCTCTTCGTCGGCGGTGACGATGCGTACCGAGCCGCCCTCCCGGCCGAGCAGCGGCTTGGCCACGTACTCCGTCATGCCGCGCGGCGAGTCGAGGTACGCCGGGAGCAGGTACTCGTGGCCGGGGTACAGCTCCCAGAGGACCGCGAGCAGCGCCTTGTTGGACAGCAGCAGCTTCCAGGCGGGCTCGATCCAGGTGGTCGGCGTGCCCGGGGCCAGCGCCGCCGGCCCGTACGGCTCGGCCAGCATCCACTCCCACGGGTAGAGCTTGAAGCAGGTGGTCACCGGGCGGTCGTCGGCGTCGACGAAGCGCCGGCCGTCCCAGCCGATCTCCTGGATGGGCTGGAGCTCGACGCTCAGGCCGGCCTGCCGGGCGGTCTCGGCGAGGTAGCCGGCGGTCATGTGGTCCTCGCCGGACTCCTCCTCGTTCGACCAGAGCACGTGCACCCGGGGGTCGTGCAGCCCGGCCCCGATCTTGGCCCAGGCGCCGACCAGCCGCTCGTGCAGGCTGTTCCACTGGTCCAGCTCGGGTCGGGTCTGCTCCAGCCAGTACCACTGGATGATGCTCGCCTCGACCAGTGCGGTGGGGGTGTCCGCGTTGTACTCCAGCATCTTCGGCGGCCAGGTGCCGTCGTACGCCAGGTCGAAGCGCCCGTAGAGGGTGGGTGGCGCCTCGCGCAGCGACCGGGCCACCGCCTCGGCCGCCCACTCCGGGATACCGAATTCGGCGTACCGGCGCTGCGCCACGACGTGCTCGGCGGCGGCCACCGACATCCGGTGCAGTTCCTCGGTGGCCTCCTCCAGCCGCAGCACCTCGTCCAGGTCGAAGGCGTACGCGGCGGTCTCGTCCCAGTACGACATGATCCCGCCGTCGGGCAGCTCGGTGTCGACGTAGACGAGCCCCTGGGACCGGATGGTGGCGTCCCAGTCGGGTCGCGGAGTGACCGTCTCGCGGCGCACCTCAGCCGCCGCAGGAGGCGAGGTGGGTGCCGAACCCGCCGCGCTCGGGCAGGGCCGCGGTGGTCGGCTCCGGGGCGGCTCTGCCCCCGGCCGGCGCGGCGACCAGCATCGCCAGCGCGACCGTCTCACCGCCACCGACCGGCCCGAGGGCGCAGTCGTCGTCATCGTCGTCGTCCGAGGTCATATTGCAGCCGGAGAGGGCGAGCGCGAGAGCGGTGAGCGCGCCGAGCTGCACGGAGGCCGACCGGAGCCGGCGGCGGGGGCGTTGGTCCACCGCATCGTTGTAGTCGATCGACGCCACCGCCGCCGCCCCGCCCCGCTGCCGAGGTGCCTCGGCTGCCCCTCGGCGGGGCCCCTGGCAGGGGCGATACGCTCGGTTCATGCTCCGTTCCGTCATCCTCGCCGCCTCCCGGTCATCCCAGGTCGAGCGGCTCGTCGCGACCGCCCCGTTCACCCGGGACGTCGTACGCCGGTTCGTCGCCGGCGCCGCCACCGACGACGCGTTGCGCGCGACCCGTGGGCTCGTCGACGACGGTCTGGCGGTCACCCTCGACCACCTGGGCGAGGACACCGTCACCCCCGAGCAGGCCACCGCCACCCGGGACGAGTACCTGCGGTTGCTCAAGATGCTCGCCGGCGCGGGTCTCACCCCGGCGGCCGAGGTGAGCGTCAAGCTGTCCGCCCTCGGTCAGCTGTTCGACGAGCAGTTGGCGTACGACAACGCGCGGGCGATCTGCGCGGCCGCCGACGCGGCGGGCACCACCGTCACCCTGGACATGGAGGACCACACCACCACCGATTCGACGCTGGAGGTGCTGGGCAAGCTGCGCAAGGACTTCCCGTCGACCGGCGCGGTGCTCCAGGCGTACCTGCGCCGGACCGAGTTGGACTGCCGGGAGTTGTCCTCCGCCGGTTCGCGGGTCCGGCTGTGCAAGGGCGCCTACAAGGAGCCGGAGTCGGTGGCGTACCAGTCGACCCGTGAGGTGGACAAGTCGTACGTGCGCTGCATGAACATCCTGATGTCCGGCGACGGCTATCCGATGCTGGCGACCCACGATCCCCGGATGATCGCCATCGGTGAGGACCGGGCGCGCTGGTTCGACCGGGGGCCGGAGCGCTTCGAGTTCCAGATGCTCTACGGCATCCGCCCGGAGGAGCAGGCCCGGCTGGCCGGCGAGGGTTACACCGTGCGCACCTACGTCCCGTACGGCGACGAGTGGTACGGCTACCTGATGCGCCGCCTCGCCGAGCGCCCGGCCAACCTGGTCTTCTTCGGCCGCGCCCTGATCTCCAAGAAGTAACCCCGACCGATCGGCTGACGGGCCGGCGGCGACCCCTCGGGCCGCCGCCGGCCCGTCGCGTAGGTCCGGGGCTTGACGGCGTTGGCTAAGTGGAATAGCTTTATGGCTATGACAACTAGCTTGGTCCGTCGGGACGGTGGACACATCGCCTACGAGGTGCACGGCGACGGGCCGCTCGTCGTCCTCGCGCACGGCATGGGGGAGAACAGGGCGAGCTTCCGCCACCTCGTGCCCCTGCTGGTGGCCGCCGGTCACCGGGTCGCCTCGGTCGACGTCCGGGGGCACGGAGAGTCCAGCGTCGGCTGGCCCACGTACGCCCCGGCGGAGGTCGGCGCCGACCTGCTGGCCGTCGTCCGCGACCTGGACGCCGGGCGGGCCGTGCTGGTCGGCAGCTCGTCGGCCGCGGCGGCGGTGGTCTTCGCCGCCACCGACGCTCCCGAGCTGGTCTCCGGCATTGTGCAGATCGGCGCCTTCGTCGGTCAGCCGAAGCTCAACCCGCTGCTGCGGTTGGCGATGGGTGCCGTGCTGCGCAGCCCGCGACTGTTCGGGATGTTCCACAAGACGCTCTTCCCGGTGCACCGGCCCGACGACGACGACGCGTACCGCCGGTCGATGGTGGCCAACCTGCGCGAACCTGGCCGGATGGCCGCGACGCGCGGTGTGATCGCGCCGGTCGAGCCGCACTGGACCGCCCGCGCCCCGCAGGTGCGGCAACCGGTGCTGGTGCTGATGGGCGACAAGGACCCGGACTTCCCCGATCCGCGTGCCGAGGTGCGGGCCGCGCGCCGGCTCTACCGCACCGCCGAGGCCCGGATGATCGGGGAGTCCGGTCACTACCCGCACGCCGACCGGCCACAGCGGACGGCCGAGGAACTGATCGGTTTCCTGGCGGTGTGCGCCGATGCCTAGGGTCGGTCTCAACCAGCAGACCCTGGTCCGGGAGGCGGCCCGGCTGGCCGACGAGGTCGGCTACCAGCAGCTCACCCTGGCGGCGCTCGCCAGTCGGCTCGGTGTCGCGCTGCCCAGCCTCTACAAGCACATCCGTGGTGCCGACGCACTGGCCCAGAAGCTCTCCGCGCTGGCCACCGCCGAGCTGGCCACCGAGCTGACCACGGCCGCCGCCGGTCGGGCCGGCGGGGACGCGCTACGGGCGATGGCCGACGCCTACCGCGACTACGCCCACCGGCACCCCGGCCGCTACCCGGCGACCCAGCGGGTGCCCGACCCGGCCGACCCCGAGCACGTCGAGGCGGGGACGCGGGCGGTCGCCGCCATCTATGCGGTGCTGCGCGGGTACGGGCTCACCGACGACGACGCGGTCGACGCGACCCGGGCACTGCGCAGCGCCCTGCACGGATTCGTCGCGCTGGAGGCCGCCGGGGGTTTCGGTCTGCCCCGCGAGGTGGACCGCTCGTACCAGCAACTGGTCGCCGGCCTGGACGTGGCATTCCGATCGTGGCCGTCCGCCGCCGGGTGAGCCGTACCCGTCCGGACGGGGTCGGCCTCGCTCGATGGGACGAATGGTCGTACCCTTCGGCGGGTGATTGACGGGGTGCAGCGCCCGGCACCGCGGCGGCTCTGGCCGCTGTGGACGGCGTTCGTGGTGATCGTCCTGGTCCTGGGCTGCGGCCTGCCGGCGTTGCTGGTGGTGGGGGTGGTCCGCGAGGCCGGTGGCCGCCCCACGATCAGTCGGATCGGGGCCCCGGCGACAGACGATCCGGCCACCGCGGTCGCCCGTGGGCTGTCCGACCGGATGACCGCCCAGCTCCGGCGCCAGTCCTCCGCGTTGCTCGGCGGTGATCGGGCCGGTTACCTCGCCGTCGCCGAACCGGCCGCGCACACCGACCTGCGTCGCCGCTTCGCCGCGCTGCGCGCCCTCAAGGTGACCGTCTGGCGGGCCGAACCGAGTGGCCTGCCCGTGCCGGTCGTCGGCAAGGCGGGCGAGTGGCGGCTGCTGGTGCGCTTCCAGTACTGCTTCGTGGCCCCGGGCTGCCAGCCCAGCCCGGTGCTGATCGGCACCCGCTGGCGGGAGAACGGCGACCAGCCGCTGCTGGTCGCCTTGGAGGAGTCCAAGTCCGCCGAGACCGGCACCCGGCCGTGGGAGATCAGCGACCTGGCCGTGGCGGTCGGCCCGCGCACCATCGTCGCCACCACACCGGCGCTGCGTGCCAAACTGCCCGGCCTGCTCACCCAGGCGGAGGCGGCGGCCAGGGTCGCCGACGGGTACGTGGCCGCCGGCTCACCACCCGATCGCTACCGGATCTTCTACGCGGGTCGCACCGAGTGGCAGCGCTGGTACGGCGGCGGTCGACCACAGTGGACCGGCGGTTACGCGGTGACCGTGGGCGGCGGCCACCACGAGGTCGTGCTCAACGCCGAAGGGCTGACCAGCAGCGGTGCCGACGAGCTGCTCCGGCACGAGTTGACCCATGCGGCGTCCCTGCCGGAGCGCGGATACCCGGGCAAGCTGACCTGGTGGCTCGTCGAAGGGCTGGCCGAGTTCGCGGGCGCGGGCGGCCGGCCGGTGGAACGGTACGAGGGGCTGGCCGAGGTACGGACGCTGGTCCGCGGCGGGTGGGACGGCCAACTGGACGGAGTCACCCCCGCCGACGACGCCTCCGCCGAGCGGGTCGGGGGCAGCTACGGCATCGGGTACCTCGCCGTCCGGCACCTCGTCGACCGGTACGGGTCGCAGCGGGTGCTCGCCTTCTTCAAGACCGTGGTGCACGAGCGCAGAACGCTCGACGTCGCCGCCAGGCAGGCGTTCGGCGAGCAGTGGTCGACGCTGCACGACGAGTGCGTGGCGTACGTCCGCGCCACCGCCGCCTGACGCCTGCGGGGCCGCGGTGACGGTGCGCCGTACGATCGATGGGTGCGCCGCCCTCAGTCACCCCGGCCGGCCAGCACCATCCGGCCCCGCCTGCTCATCGTCCTGACCGCCGTCGCCGTTCTCACCGCCACCACGGCCGCCTCCTGCGGCGACGATCAGCCGCCCGTCGCGCTGGCCTCGGCGGCCCGCAACCCGGTGACCGAGGTGATCGACGCCCCGGCAACGGTGACCGCGCGGACCGCCGCCACCCTCACCGCTTCCTCCGACGGCACCCTGGCCAGCCTGCGCGTCCAACCCGGACAGCGGGTGAAGCGGGGTCAGGTGCTGGCCGTGGTCGATTCGCCGTCCGCGCAGCAGCGACTGCGCCAGGCGAAGGAGGCGCTGGACGCGGCGAAGCGTGCCGGTCGCGGCGCCTCCACCGGAGACCTGACCGGCAGCCGGCGCGGCACCGACAAGGCCGCCGACGAGGCGTTCGACGCCGCCCGCACGGCCGCCGAGAAGATCGCCGACCCGCAGCTGCGCGACGCGCTGCTGACCCAGGTGACGTCGGCGCAGCGCCAGTACGCCGCCGCCGCGCGCAGCGCCGACGCGGCCGTCCGCGCGGTGCAACGGGGGATCAACGGGTTGAGCTCCGCCGTCGGCGCGCTCTCCGCGGCGCAGCGGCTCCAGGCCCAGCAGGCGTACGACCTGGCGAAGGCGACCGTCGACGCGTTGACCCTGCGCGCCCCGATCGCCGGCGTGGTGCAGCCGGGCGGCACCCGGGCCGGCGGGGGCGCGAACGGTGGCCTCGCCGGGCTGCTGGAGCAGGCGGGTGGGGCCGGGATCGACCCGTCCGTGCTGGCACCCAGCCAGGGCGCGCCACCGGCCGGGGTCGACGACGCGGTCGCGGTCGGCGGTCAGGTCACCGCCGGCACGCCGGTGCTGACCGTGGTGGACACCGGGCAGCTGGGGCTGCTCGCCGAGGTGGACGAGACCGACGTGCTGCTGGTCCGAACCGGTGTGACCGCCACGGTCGAGTTGGACGCCGTCACCGGCGCCAGCTACGACGCCACCGTCCGCTCGGTCGACGTGCTCCCCACCAGCTCCGCGCAGGGCGGGGTCACCTACCGGGTACGCCTCACGCTCGGCGCGGGACAGCTGGCCGAGGGCGAGCCGGCACCGACGCCCCGGCCCGGCATGAACGCGATCGTGCACCTGCGGGTACGCGAGGCCGCCGACGCGGTCACCGTCCCCGCCTCGGCGGTGTTCTCCGCCGACGGCCGGGACGCCGTCTGGGTGGTCCGCGACGGTAGGGCGGACCGGGCACCGGTGACCGTGGGTGTCCAGGGATCGGACCTGGTGCAGATCCTCAACGGCGTGCAGCCCGGCGACCGCATCGTGGTGCGCGGCACCGACCAGGTCCGCGACGGCCAGGAAGTCCGGTGACGGGACCGGTCGGCGACCGGCCGGAAGCCGGGTCGACGGCGGAACGCGTCCCGGCCGTCGAGGCGGTGGACGTCTCCCGGACGTACCAGCTCGACGGTGTGTCGGTGGAGGCGCTGCGCGGGGTGTCGCTGATCGTGCACCCGGGTGACTACGTGGCGCTGGTCGGGCCGTCCGGCTCCGGCAAGTCCACCCTCATGCACCTGCTGGGCGGGCTGGACCGGCCCACCGGCGGTCGGCTGGTGATCGGTGGACGGGACGTCAACGCCCTGTCCCCGCCGGAGATGGCCACCCTGCGCAACGAGACGATCGGTTTCGTCTTCCAGGCGTTCCACCTGCTGCCGCGTACCTCGGCGGTGGAGAACGTGGCGTTGCCGCTGGTCTACCGGGGTGTGCCGGCCCGGCAGCGCCGGGAACGGGCGGCGGCGATGCTCGGCCGGGTGGGCCTCGGACACCGGCTGGACCACCGTCCCAACCAGATGTCCGGCGGTGAGCAGCAGCGGGTGGCCATCGCCCGAGCGTTGGTCACCGAGCCGACGGTGCTGCTCGCCGACGAGCCGACCGGCAACCTGGACAGCGTCACCGGCGCCGCCGTGCTGGAGTTGCTGGAGCAGCTGAACGCCGAGTCCGGTGTCGCGTTGGTGATGGTCACCCACGACCAGGAGGTGGCGGCCCGGGCCGCCCGCCGGATCACCATGCGCGACGGGGTGGTCGTGACGGACAGCGACGACCCCCATGATCGACCGCTGTCCGTCGACCACGATCGACCTGAGAGACTGGTGCCCGCTCCCAGCGCGGAGCCCCGATCCGTTTCCGGAAGCGGCCCGGGGCACCCGTCCGGTGGCTCCGGTGGCGCCGCCGGAGCCACCGGGCGCCTTCCGCAGGAGCCCGCTCCGGGTGGCGCCGAGGTCGGTCGGCCCGGAGGTGTGGCGTGAGGGTCGCCGAGGCGTGGCGGGTGGCGCTGGACGCGCTCCGGGCCAACCGGCTGCGCAGCGCGCTCACCATGCTCGGCGTGATCATCGGGGTGGCCTCGGTGGTGCTGCTGGTGGCCATCGGCACCGGCACCAAGCAGAAGGTGGAACAGCAGGTCGAGGGGCTCGGCTCCAACCTGCTGCTGGTCGTCCCCGGCAAGATCGAGGTGGGCACCGCGCCGGTGGTCTCGCCGTTGACCCTCAAGGATGTGGACGCGGTGACCCGGGTGGTCGGCGATCCGGAGCGGGTCGCGGTCACTGTCGCCTCCGGGGCGACCGCGCGCGCCGGTGCCCGCTCCGACTTCACCACCGTGCAGGGCGTGCTGGAGACGACCCCGACGGTGTTCACCCGCTCGCTGGCCCGGGGCCGCTACCTCACCGGCACGGACGTGGACACCAGCCGGCGGGTGGCGGTGCTCGGCGACTCGGTGGCCCGGGCGCTGTTCCCGGACCGGGATCCGCTCGGCCAGCAGGTGACGCTGGCCGGCGTACGGTTCCGGGTCATCGGCGTCTTCGCGCCGCTCGGGCAGAGCCTCGGCGTCGACCGCGACGACGAGGTGCACGTGCCGGTGACGGCCGCGCAGCGGCTCTGGGGCACCCAACGGGTGGACGGCATCGCCGTGAAGGCACCGGACCGGGAGCGGATCGACGAACTGGGCGAGCGGATCGTCGCCGAGCTGAACCGCCGACACCCGGACACCGAGTTCAGCGCCGTCACCCAGCAGCAGATCCTCGGTGTGCTCGGCGACATCCTCGGCGTACTCACCGGCGTGCTGGCGGCCATCGCCGGCATCTCGCTGCTCGTCGGTGGGGTCGGCGTCTCCAACATCATGCTGGTCAGCGTCCGGGAACGGACCCGGGAGATCGGTCTGCGCAAGGCCGTCGGCGCCCGACCCCGCGACATCGGCGTGCAGTTCCTGTTGGAGGCGGTGCTGCTCACCACGATCGGCGGGCTGACCGGAATGGCGTTGGGTGTGGGCACCGCGCTGCTGGTGGACGCGCTGTCGCCGATCCCCGCGGCGATCACCTGGTGGTCGTTGGCGCTCGCGTTCGGCGTGTCGGCGGCGGTGGGCATCGTTTTCGGCGTGGTCCCCGCGCAGCGCGCCGGCCGGCTCGACCCGGTGGTCGCGCTGCGCGCCGAGTGAGCGGCAACCGGACGACCGGAGCGGGCGGGGACGTACCGGGAGCACGGATCGGGTGAACCGCCGACCCAAAACCATGATCAGTTGTACGAAGGGATCGCGCCGGTCACAGCGGCCCCGCTACCGTACTGGTAACACGCGCGTCGCCGCCCGGCCCGGAGCATCCGTCGGGTTGGCACGCGCCGGGCATGGGATGGGTCGGTGAGCCATGGCCGGGTCGCAGTCCGACGGACGGCTGTCGGATGTCAAGTTCCTGACCGTCGCCGAGGTGGCAACGGTCATGCGGGTGTCGAAGATGACTGTCTATCGCCTCGTGCACAGCGGCGAGCTGACCGCCGTCCGGGTCGGCCGGTCGTTCCGGGTGCCCGAGCACGCCGTACACGAGTATCTCCGGGGCGCGTTCCAGGAAACCGCCTGAGCCACCGGCTCCCGGATCGAGTGCGACGTAACGGGCATCGGTGAGCAGGAGGAGCGCGCTCGCGAGCCCCGCGCTCGCGTACCGAAAGCGGCATCGACGGGGGCGCGTTGGTCCTGCTGACGCTCTGCGGCTACCCTGGAGCCCGACCGAGACCCCACCGGTGCGCCCCGCCGCCCAGACTGGTCCGGTCCGTTGTCCGCAAGCGGTCGCCGTCGCCACCTGCGTGGTGTCATCCGGTCCGCCCCGCACGTTGTATCGAAAGGCTGTCGTATGGGCTCGGTGGTCAAGAAGCGCCGTAAGCGCATGGCTAAGAAGAAGCACCGCAAGCTGCTGCGCAAGACCCGCGTCCAGCGTCGCCGTCTCGGCAAGTGATCGCCGCCGGGCTTCGCGCCCGGCGTCCGGCGTCACTTGCCAAACTGTCGACCTCCGGAGGCTCAGGTGATCAGGCCGTGGTCGTCCCGGCTCGATCCCTCCTGTCGGGGTAGGTGCGTCAGATGACCCCCGGTAGCACCTCAGGTGCCCCGGGGGTCGTCGTCGTCACCGGGGTGAGCCGTTACCTGGGCGCTCACGTGGCGGCCCGGCTGGCCGCCGACCCGCGTATCGAGCGGGTCATCGGGGTGGACGCCCCGGAGGCCGGTGCCGAGTTCAGCGACCTGCTGGACCGGGTCGAACGGATCCGCGTCGACGCCGGCTCACTCGGCGGTCTCCTCGCCGACCTGGACGTCGACGCGGTGGTGCACCTCGCGCTGGTCAGCGCCCCCGACCCGCAGCACGGCGGCCGGTCCGGCATGAAGGACCAGAACGTCATCGGCACGATGCAGCTGCTCGCCGCCTGCCAACGGGCACCCCGGCTGCGCAAACTCGTGGTCCGGTCGTCCACCGCCGCGTACGGCGTGTCGTTCCGGGACCCGGCCGTGTTCACCGAGGAGACCGAGCCGCGCGAGGTGCCGCGCGGCGGGTTCGGCCGCGACATCCTGGACGTCGAGGGGTACGTTCGCGGCTTCCGCCGCCGACGGTCCGACGTCACGGCGACGGTGCTGCGGTTCGCCCCGTTCATCGGCTCGACGGCCGACACCACGTTGACCCGCTACTTCGCGCAGCCGTTCGTGCCGACCGTCTTCGGCCGTGACCCCCGGTTGCAGTTCCTGCACTTCGACGACGCGTTGGAGGTGCTGCACCGGTCGATCGTGGAGGATCACCCCGGCACCTACAACGTCGCCGGTCCGGGCGTGTTGTCGCTGTCCCAGGCGATCCGGCGCGCCGGTCGGGTGGCCGTGCCGGTGCTGGAGCCGGGGCTGTCGGGTGCCGCCGCGCTGGCCCGCAGCATGGGCTTCGGGAGGTACGGCCTGGACCAGGTCGACCTCTTCGTGCACGGGCGCGTCGTCGACACCACCCGCCTTGAGCAGGAGTACGGCTTCACACCCCGTTCCACCGCCGAGGCCTTCGACGACTTCATCCGCGCCCACCACGGCGGAGTGGTGGTCACCCGGAGTCAGTTGGCCGCCGCCGAGCAGCTGGTCCTGGACGGCATCCGTCAGGTCCGCGCCGCGGTGCGGGAGCGGACGTCGTGAGCGCGAGGAGTCAGCCGGTTGTGCGGGCCCCGCAGCCGCGGACCGAGGTGGCGTCATGACCGGGTCGGGGCAGGGGCGCGACCCGCAGGGGATCGGCCGGTTCGACGTACCGCAGCAGTCGCCCGCGCTGGACGCGGAGCCGGCGCGGCGCAACGGACACCGGCCGGCGGCCGAGTTGGCACCGACCCCGACGCCGGCCGACGAGGTCGACACCGCAACCAGCGACGAGGTCGACACCGCAACCAGCGACGAGGTCGACACCGCGACCAGCGGCGAGCCGGTGAGCCTGGACGGCGACCGGGCCGCCGACGGGACGCCCGGCGGCACCGCGCCGGCCGTGCCGGACCGGCCCCGGGACCAGTGGGACCGCAGGGTCGCCGGCGGCCTGGCGTTCCTGCGCCGGCGGCTGTCCGGCGAGTACGAGGTCGACGAGTTCGGCTTCGACCCGGATCTGACCGACGCGGTCTTCCACCCGTTGCTGCGCCTGCTCTACCGGGACTGGTTCCGCACCGAGGTCAGCGGGGTCGAGCACGTGCCCGTCGACGGGCCCGCCCTGGTGGTCGGCAACCACTCCGGCACGGTGGCGTTGGACGCGCTGATCCTCTCGGCGGCGCTGCACGACAAGCACCCCGCCCACCGCTACCTGCGCCTGCTCGGCGCCGACCTGGTGTTCCGGATGCCGGTGGTGTCGGAGATCGCCCGCAAGACCGGCGGCACGGTGGCCTGCAACCCGGACGCCGAACGGCTGCTCGGCGGCGGTGACCTGGTCGGCGTGTTCCCCGAGGGCTTCAAGGGCATCGGCAAGCTCTACGCCGACCGGTACAAGCTGCAACGGTTCGGTCGGGGCGGATTCGTCTCGGCGGCGCTGCGGACGGGCACCCCGATCGTGCCGGTCGCCATCGTCGGCGGCGAGGAGATCTACCCGATGCTCGCCGACATCAAGCCCCTCGCCCGACTGCTCAAACTTCCGTATTTCCCGGTCACGCCGACCTTCCCGTTGCTCGGGCCGCTGGGCATGGTGCCGCTGCCCAGCAAGTGGCTGATCGAGTTCTGCCCGCCGATCCCCACCGCCCACCTGACCGACTCGGCGGACGATCCGCTGGTCGTCTTCAACCTCGCCGACCAGGTACGCGAGACGATTCAGCAGACCCTGCACACGCTGCTGGAGCGACGTCCGGACCCGTTCGGCCCCTAGCCGCCCGTGGCGGCCGGTCAGCCGGCGCGGCGGCGGCGTTGCAGCGTCAGCCCGGCGGTGACCGCTCCGGCGACCAGCCCGGCCGCCGCGGTCGACGGTACGGCGATCTTGACCGCGCGGCGGCCGGTGCGGAAGTCCCGTACCTCCCAGCCGTGCTGCCGGGCCTGCCGCAACAGGGTGCCGTCCGGGTTGACGGCCACCGCCCGGCCCACGGCGGACAGCAGCGGCAGGTCGTTGGCCGAGTCGCTGTACGCCGCGCAGCGGCTGAGATCCAGCCCCTCCACGGCCGCGAGCTGGGTCACCGCCTCGGCCTTCGCCGGGCCGTGCATCAGATCACCCACCAACCGCCCGGTGTACGCCCCGTCGAGCACCTCGGCCACCGTGCCGATCGCGCCGGTCAGGCCGAGGCGGGTGGCGATCACCCGGCCGATCTCCACCGGCGCGGCGCTCACCAGCCAGACCCGCTGGCCGGCGTCCAGGTGCCCCTGGGCGAGCCGGTGGGTGCCGGCCCAGATCCGGGGGGCCATCAGCTCGTCGAAGATCTCCTCGGTGAGGCGTTCCACGTCGTCCACCCGCCAGCCCTGGACGAAGGCCAGCGCGGCCTCCTTCGCCAGCGACATGTCACCGGCGTGCTCACGGGCCAGCACCCGGAACCGGAGCTGCTGCCAGGCGAAGCGGGCCAGGTCGGTGGTCGTGAAGTAGTTGCGGGCGGCGAGCCCGCGGGCGAACCAGTAGATCGAGGCGCCCTGGATCATCGTGTTGTCCACGTCGAAGAAGGCCGCGGCGCCCGGATCCGGCACGGGTGCGATCACCGGCGCCCGCTCGGTCTCCGCCCAGCCTGCGGTGTGACCGTGGGCGTCGGTGCTGACCGTCACCTTGCGGCTACGCGCCACGCGACTCCCCTCCTCGCCGGGTACGACGGATGCCCCAGCGAGGGTATCCGGCTCACCTGGCCGATGAGCCGGGCACGCGGTGAACTGGGGCGGAGCCGGTCAGACCTGCGGTATAGGGGTCAGCGGGTGCCGGGGCAGGCGGTGGGGGCGGGGCCGAGGGCGTCGCTGCCCGCCGGTGCCGGGAGGCCGCAGGCGATCGACGCGCGCAGCGCGTCGGAGCGCTCCCGGATGCTGTCCAGCAGCGCCAGCGACTGGCGGGTCCGCTCCCGGTCGGCCCGGTTGGCCCCGTCGAGCAGCTTGCTCACCGCCCGGCGCTGACTGGTGACGAAGGTGTTGACGGTGTCCAGGCTGGCCGGCTCGGCCCGCTGCACCGCCGCCGAGGTCAGCAGACGTACACCCTGCCGGGTGTCGGCGTCCATGTCGTCGAGGACCGTGCTGTAGCCGATCCGGTCACCGCGGAGCTTGGCGGCCTCACCGAGCCGGGTCCGGGCGAAGTCCAGGAAGAGCTGGCCTCGGCTGATGTCCGAGCTGGCCAGGGCGAGCTGGGCGCGTTCCGTCGAGCGCTTCATGCCGTACAGCGCGTCGCCGGGAACGGCGTCCTCGCTGGCGGCGGAGATGCCGGAGACGGCGATGGCACCGGCGGCGATGCCGACCAAGATCGCGGCTCGGGCCCTCGCGCGCCGGGCGGTGACCGCCGGCAGCAGCGGCCCGCGGGCGGTGGTGGCGGGACGGGTGGTGGCCGTCTCGCCGGCCGTCGGGGCGTTGCCCAACCCCTCCCGCTCGGCGGTGGCGAGCAGCATCGCCCGCAGGCCGGTGCGGAACTCGGGGTCCGCCTCGATCGCCGGGGGATCGACGCTGAGCCGCTGGCCCACCGCGACGAGCGGCGCGAGTTGACCGTCCACGCGGGACCGGACGTGGTGCCGCCGGCCGCCGTTGGCCTCCTCGAGAAGCTGCGCGAAGCGCTCGGCGCGCCGGCGGGAGAAGAGGATGTTGTCCACCGCAGGCACCTCCTCTCGCTGGTCACGGCCGGTCGGCCGCCGTCGTTGCCAGCGACCGCGCGGCAGTGTGACACCACGGAGGTGAGGTGCCGCCCGGCGTACCGGTCGGACCTCGGTGACCCGGGCCTGCCGGGCAACCACCGGTCGCACCCGGAGAAACGCGGCGGACCGGGCACGGGTTACGGGCCTGGCGGGGCGAAAATCACAGAAAGTGATCGTCGTCACCCGGCGGGACCGACCCTGAGCTGCACGGATGTCGATCGACATCCATCGGTCCCGCCGAAGGAAATTACGGCTGGAAGCCGTCGGGGAGGAGCCGGGCCAGCGCCCGGACGGCCCGGTACTGGAGGGCCTTGATGGCACCCTCGTTCTTGCCCATGGACCGGGCGGTCTCGGCCACCGAGAAGCCCTGGAGGAAGCGGAGCACGATGCACTCCTGCTGCTCAGGATTGAGCTGCTTCACGGCGGTCAGCAGGGCGACGTTGGTGATGTGCTCGACCACCGCCGCCTCCGGGCTGCCCTCCGGGCCCCGGTCCTCCCGGTCGGCGTCGAGCACGTCGCCGGTGGTGACCTCCAGCCGGTACCGGCCGGACTTGAAGTGGTCCGCGACCAGGTTGCGGGCGATGGTCACCAGCCAGGCGCCCAGGTCGCGCCCCTGCCACGTGAAGCTGCCGATCCGCTTGAGGGCGCGCAGGAACGTGTCCGACGTGAGGTCCTCGGCGAGCTGCCGGTTGCCGACCCGGAAGTAGACGAACCGGAACACCGTGTCGACGTACCGGTCGTAGATCAGGCCGAACGCCTCGGACTCGCCAGCCTGGGCCCGCTCGACCAGCGTCCAGACCTCGGTGGCCGGGTCGGACGGGTCCGGGCGGCTCGGGAAGCCCGTCGGCGTCGTGGTGGTGGGCGTCGTGGCGGCGGCCGGCACCGCCGGGATCACCGCCGTCTCACCCGCCGCCGGGTCGGCGGTCGTCGTCGGCGTGTCGCCGGTCCGCCGGCCCTGCGTCGGCATGGTCGGCCGGGACGGTACCGCGACCCGGCCACCGGTCGGCCGGGCGTTCCCGCCGGGCACCGCCGGACGCGGTGGCGGCTCGTTGGTGTGCGGGCGGTTGCGGATCCGCTGCGCCGCACCGTCGCCGTGGGTGACGGCGCCGTGCGGTTCGTCCAGCGGAGCGCGGGCGGCCGGCCGCTCGTTGATCTGGGCGCGGGTCGGCTGACCGGTCAGGCCGGCCGGACGTTCCGCGTAACCGAAGGTGGTCACCGTGTCGCCCCCGTCCCGGTGGTCGCCGGGCGGGCCGGTCTGTGGATCGTCGGGGTCGACCGACCGGGCTTCCGGTCGGGCAGGACGGTTCCGGGGTTTGCCGACGGGCGGCAGTACCCCTTGAGGTGCTGGTCCAATGCGCTCACAGGCACGGGGGCCTCCTCGGGCTGAGGGGTGTCGACTCACGGCAAATGGGGTGAGCCGACCCGAGTGATAATAGGGCCAACGTCACCCGCGCGTGGCAAGTCCGTTACACAGGGCGGAAGTATTTCCCGCTCTGTCGCACCGTCGGCGGACCGGTTGTCCGTCGTGTGCGATTGACATTCCCCCGGCCCGGTGATCCAGGATGGATTCCCTGGTCGGGGGTGCATTGCCCGTTCGGATGACCCTCCCCGGCCGGTGGCCGCCGCGCCCCGGCCGAACCGTCGGTCGGGGGCGTCACTCGTCCCACCGGCAGGACTCGATCGGACCGTCGGTGGCACGGTGACCGTCCCGTGCACGGGACGCCGGCCACCGGGTCCGTCCGGCGCTCACCCCGACCGTCGGGCGTGGCCAGTCGCCGCCCGCTGTGCCAGACTCGATCACCGTGCAGGACGCAGCGGAGAACCCCGCGCCGAACCTCGCCGACCGGGTCCACCGGGCGGCTCTCGAGTACGGCGACCGGCCCGCGCTGCACTGGCGCGAGCAGAGCATCACCTGGTCCGAGATGGACGCGGCGGTGGACGCCGCCGCACGCGGTCTCGCCGCCGTCGCGCCGCACACCCGTCCGGGCGATCCGCCGCCGCGCGTCGCGATCGCGCTGCCCAACACCCCCGACTTCGTCATCGGCCTGCTCGGCGCGCTGCGTGCCGGGCTGGTCGCGGTGCCGGTCAACCCCGGCTTCACTGCCCCGGAGCTACGCCACGTGCTGGCCGACTCCGGCACGTCGGTGCTCCTCGGCACCGACCGGATCCGGGGCCTCGCCGCCGAGGTGTCCGCCGGGTTGCCCGCACTCACCGCCGTGCACGGCGCACCGCCGCGGCCGGCCGCCGAGGCCCCCGAGCCGACACCGCACCCGCGCCGGGGCGGGGACGACCTGGCCGTACTCCTCTACACCTCCGGCACCGAGGGGCACCCCAAGGGCGCGATGCTCTCGCACCGGGCGCTGCTGGCCAACCACGAGCAGGTCGACCGCATCGAGCCGCCCGTCGTCGGTCCGACGGACACCGTTCTGCTCGCGCTGCCGCTGTTCCACGCGTACGGGCTCAACTCGGGGCTCGGCGCGGTCGTCCACCATGGCGCGACCGGTGTGCTGCTCGACGAGCCGGGGCCGACCGCCGGGCTCGACGAGATCGCCCGGCACCGGGTCAGCGTCCTCATCGGCGTACCGTCGATGTTCCTGGCCTGGGCCGGCGCGGCCACGGCCCGCGCGGCCACTGCGTCCGTGCGGATCGCGGTCTGCGGCGCGGCCCCGCTGGACCCCGCCGTCGCGGCGCGCTTCACCGCGACCACCGGCCACCCCGTGCACGTCGGGTACGGCCTCACCGAGACCGCTCCGGTGCTCACCTCCACCCTGGTCGGCGGGGTCGCCAAGGCCGGCTCGATCGGCCGGCCGCTGCCCGGCGTGCGACTGCGCCTGGTCGACGCCGCCGGCGCGGACCTGTGGCGCGACGGTCTGACAGTTCCCGACGACGACCCGGATGAGCTGGACATCTCCGACATCGCGCCCGGTACCGACCCGGGTCAGATCGTGGTCGCCGGCCCCAACCTCTTCGCCGGCTACTGGCCCGACGGGCGCGACGGCCCGGACGCCGACGGCTGGTGGGGCACCGGCGACATCGCGTACGCGGACTCCGACGGCGACCTCTTCCTCGTCGACCGGCTCGGCGAGCTGATCCTGGTCAACGGGTTCAACGTCTATCCGCACGAGGTCGAGCTGGTGCTCGCCGGGCACCCCGGGGTGGCCGAGTCGGCGGTACTGGGTGTGCCGCACCCGCGGACCGGCGAGACTGTGCGGGCGTACGTGGTGCCGGCGCCGGGTCGGCCGGTGACCGGCGAGGAATTGCTCACCCACTGCGCACGCAACCTGGCCCGGTTCAAGTGCCCGACCGTCGTCGAGTTCGTCGACGCCCTGCCCCACTCGGCGATCGGCAAGGTACGCAAGACCCAACTCCGGTCGGCGACGCCGGCCGGCCCGCCGGCTGACGCCGACACCCGCACGGAGGTAACCGATGTCCACTGACGCCCGGCTCGCCCTGATCACCCGGCCCGGTTGCCACCTGTGCGACGACGCCAAGGCGGCCCTCGACCGGGTCGTGGCGGTCACCGGCGACAAGTGGGTCGAGTGGGACGTCACCGACAACGTGGAGCTGGAGCGGGAGTACGGGGACCGGCTGCCGGTGGTGATGCTCGACGGCAAGGAGCACGGCTACTGGCGGGTCGAGGAGGACCGGCTGCTGCGGGACCTGACCACGCCACAGCTCTGAGCGCTGCCTAGGGTGCTCTGATGACCTCCGCGCATCCCCACCTGGTCTGGGACTGGAACGGCACCCTGCTCAACGACCTCAGCCTGGTGGTGTCCGCCACCAACGTCGTGTTCGCGAGCCTGGGCGGGCCGGTCGTCACCCTCGACGAGCACCGGGTGCGGTTTCGCCGGCCGATCGCCGAGTACTACGCCGACGTGCTCGGGCAGGCCGTGGACGACGACGAGTTCGGCCGACTGGACCGGATCTTCCACGACGCGTACCGCACCGGGTTGACCACCTGCGAGCTGGCCGCCGACGCGCGCGACGCGATGGCGTCCTGGCCGGGCAGCCAGAGCCTGCTCTCCATGTGGTTCCACGAGGAGCTGGTGCCCACCGTGCACACCTTCGGGCTGACCGGCCACTTCACCCGGGTCGACGGGCTGCGGGCCGCGGTCGGTGGCGACCGCAAGGCCGAGTCGCTTCGGCAGCACCTGGCCGAGCTGGGCGTGGACGGCACGTCGGTGGTGCTGATCGGCGACTCCATCGACGACGCGGACGCCGCGCTCGCGGTGGGCGGCCGCGCCGTGCTCTACACCGGCGGGTTCACCGACCCGGCCCGGCTGCGCGCCTCCGGTCACCCGGTGGCCGACACCCTCACCGACGCGGTGGCCCTGGCCCGGGAGGTCAGTTCCGCAGGTAGGTGAGGACGGCCAGCACCCGCCGGTGCTGCTCGGTGTCCGGCGGCAGGGTGAGCTTGGTGAAGATGTTGCGCACGTGCTTCTCGACCGCGCCGTCGCTGACCACCAGGGCGCGGGCGATGGCCGTGTTGGAGCGCCCCTCGGCCATCAGGGCGAGCACCTCCCGCTCGCGCGGGGTCAACTCCCGCAGCGGGTCGTCGCGGCGCCGTCGGGCGAAGAGCTGGCCGACCACCTCCGGGTCGAGCACCGTGCCGCCGCCCGCCACCCGGCGCAGGGCGTCCAGGAACTCGTCGATCGCCGCCACCCGGTCCTTCAACAGGTAGCCGATGCCGCCGCCGGCACCGCCGGTGGTGGCCAGCAGGTCATCGGCGTACGACACCTCGACGTACTGGGAGAGCACCAGGATCGGGGTACGCGGCACCAGCCGACGCGCCTCGACGGCCGCCCGCAGACCCTCGTCGGTGTGTGTCGGGGGCATCCGCACGTCGACGATCGACACGTCCGGCTGGTGCTCCACCACCGCCTCGACCAGGGCGTCGCCGTCTCCGACGGCGGCCACCACCTGGTGACCGCTCTCGGTCAGCAGCCGCACCAGCCCCTCGCGGAGCAGGACGGCGTCGTCGGCGATCACGATGCGCATGGCTGTGGTGTCTACCACGTCCGGGCCGCCGGGCCGGCTCGACGCGGCATCCGGCCGGCTCACAGGGGAAACTCGGCGCGGATCTCGGTCGGGCCACCGGTCGGGCTGAGCACGGCCAGTTCACCGCCGGCCGCCCGGACCCGGTCGGCGATGCCGGCCAGCCCGTGCCCTTTGGCCAGGTGCGCGCCGCCCTGCCCGTCGTCGCCCACCCGGACCTGGATGTGGGCGCCCTGCCGGGACACGGCGACCACGGCCTCGGTGGCCCGGCTGTGCTTGGCGATGTTGGTCAGGGCCTCGGCCACCACGAAGTACGCGGTGTTCTCCACGGCCGGGTCGAGCCGGCCGCCCGGCGTGCCGAGCTGCGGGTCCACCTGCAGCTCGATGGGGATCAGTCCTCGACCGGCGAGCGCGGCCAGGGCGCTGGGCAGCCCCCGGTCCACCAGGATCGGCGGCGCGATGCCCCGGGACAGCGCCCGCAGTTCGGCCAGCGTGTCCCTGGTCTGGGTGACCGCCTCGTCGATGGTCCGGCCGGCGGCCTCCGGATCGGTGGCGAGCTGCATCCGGGCCCGACTGAGGTCCATCGCCAGCCGGACCAGACGCTGCTGCGGGCCGTCGTGGATGTCGCGTTCCAGCCGGCGCAGCGCGGACGCCTCGGCGGAGACGGCCGCCCGCTTCTGCTCCTCCAGCACGGTGATCCGGTCCCGCATCTCGGCCACCCCGGTCAGCATGGCCTTGGCGAAGCTGGCCTGGAGCAGCGCGCAGCCCCGGGTCACGATCGGCAGCGTGATCAGGAAGAACACGCCGACCGCGGTGTACAGCCCGATCCGGGCGGTGGTCGAGTCACCGAGGCCGAGCAGTTGGGCCAGGTCGGTGTCGCCCCCGCCGTCGGCCCGGGGGAGCGCCCAGTCGTACGCCCAGTAGAGCGATCCGGCGACCGCGGCGCCCCACCAGGACAGGGTCACCACGAACGTGAGCAGCGCCACGATCAGCCGCAGCACGCCGTGTGCCAGGTCGAGCCAGGACTGGGCGTCGCGCATCGGCACGAAGATCCGCCGCCAGGCGTTGGCGCCCGCTTCGGCCAGCCGGTAGTGCGGCCGGATCCGGGGCTGCCGCAGCACGGCGGGCAGCCGCAGGCGCTCGATGTCGGCCAGTCCGCGGGCGGCGTACAGGGTGCCGCTGAGGATCGGCAGGCCGATCACCGTGACCACCAGCCCGACACCGACCACGAGGCCCACCACGAGGACGACGAAGCTGGCCACCGCCAGGGGCAGGCCGAGCAGCACATAGCCGGAGTCGACGAAGAGCTGGCGGGGGATGCTCGGTGCCAGCGTCGGCTGGTCGCTGGCGGCAACGGCGGTCATGCCCAAAGGCTAGGCAGTTGGGCTCGGTGTCCCCATCCCGAAGCCCCGCCTCTCCCTCGTAGCGCTGCCCCTACCACCGCCGGACGACCTGGGCGAGGCCCGGCGCGGGATTGGTCAGAGAAGTCGGGATTGAGCAATAATCGCCCCGGCGGAGAGCCGACCGAGTCGCTAAATCGATCTTGTGGAATGGAGGTGCTGGTGGAGTCGCGGCGCGCAGCGGCAAGATCGCGATTTGTGCACGTCTTCACAAGCGCCTACTCTGTGAGTCCGACGCGCCCTGCTAGCACAGCCGGCAATCTCGGTCGCCAGCGGGAGTCCATAAGCGGCCGACCAGCGGAGTTGGCCGAGGATCGCACCGCACGGAGTCTCATGAGTCAGCACCGTCACCCAGGCGCGCCCGGCCGCGCCGGTGCCGTACCGGCGCTCCCGGACCTGCCCGAGGCGACCGTCGCTCGGCTCCCCGAATACCTGCGTGCGCTGCACAACCTCGCCGACGCCGGGCACGAGACGGTCTCCAGCGAGGGCCTGTCCGCCGCCGCCGGAGTCAACTCCGCAAAACTCCGTAAGGACCTCTCCCACCTCGGCTCGTACGGCACCCGGGGCGTCGGCTACGACGTCGCCCTGCTGATCGAGCAGATCGAGTACGTGCTCGGGCTCACCCAGCGTCGGGCGGTTGCCCTGGTCGGCGTGGGTAATCTCGGTCACGCTCTGGCCGGCTACGACGGCTTCGCCAGCCGGGGCTTCCGGATCGCCGCCCTGCTCGACGCCGATCCCTCCCGGGTCGGCGAGGAGATCAACGGCCTGGTGGTCCGGCACGTCGACGAGCTGCCGGCGGTCGCTGTGGAGGAGTCCATCGCGATCGGCGTGATCGCCACCCCGGCCGCCGCCGCCCAGAGCGTCGCCGACCAACTGGTCGCGGTCGGCGTGACGAGCATCCTCAACTTCGCGCCGTGCGTACTCTCGGTTCCGGAGGGGGTCGACGTGCGCAAGGTCGATCTCGCCATCGAGCTGCAGATCCTGTCCTTCCACGAGCACCGCAAGGCGTCGCTGACCGCGCTGCCCGCCACCGGCGGGTCCGCTCTCACGGCCCTGCCCGGCGGGCTCGCGGCCACCGAAACCCAGGAGGCGATCGGCACGTGAAACTGCTCGTCGTCGGCGCGTCCTATCGGACCGCCCCGGTCGCCACGCTGGAGCAGCTGGCCGTGCCCCCTGCCGACCTCACCCGCACCCTGGACCACCTGATCGCCCAGCCGTACGTGAGCGAGGCGGTGCTCGTCTCCACCTGCAACCGGGTGGAGGTCTACGCCGCCGTGTCCGGTTTCCACGGCGGGCTCGGTGACGTCTGCGCCGTCCTGGCCGAGCAGGCCGGCAGCCCGCCGGCGGCGCTCGCCAGCCACCTGTACGTGCACTACGACACCGCCGCCGTGGACCACGTCTTCCGGGTCGCCACCGGCCTGGACTCGATGGTCGTCGGCGAGGCGCAGATCCTCGGCCAGCTGCGCGACGCGTACCACTGGGCCACCGGCGCCGACTCGGCCGGCCGACTGCTGCACGAGCTGATGCAGCAGGCGCTGCGGGTCGGCAAGCGCGCCCACGCCGAGACCGGCATCGACCGGGCCGGCCAGAGCGTCGTCACCGCCGCGCTGGAGCTGGCCGCCGGGCACCTCGACGGCGACCTCGCCGGCCGCCCCGCCCTGGTGATCGGCGCGGGTGCGATGGGCTCGCTCGGGGTGGCCACGCTGTCCCGACTGGGCGCCGGGCCGCTCACCGTCACCAACCGGGGCGCCGACCGTGCCGTCCGGCTCGCCGAGTCGTACGGGGCGAGCGCCGCTCCGATGACCGAGCTCGCCGACACCCTCTCCACAGTGGACATCGTAGTGGCCGCCACCGCGTCCACCGAACCGGTCCTCACCCGGTCGGTGGTCAGCGCGGCGCTGGCCGAACGGGACCCGGCCCGGGGCCCGCTGGTCCTGCTCGACCTGGCCGTGCCGCGGGACGTCGAGGAGGGCGTCGCCGACCTGCCCGGCGTCGAGGTGATCGACATCGACCGGATGGCGGCGCTGCTCGCCGACGGCCCGGCGGCGGCGGACGCCGCCGCCGTCGAGCGGATCGTGCTCGGCGAGGTGGACGGCTTCCTCACCTGGCTGCGCGGCGCCGACGTCGCGCCCACCGTGGCCGCGCTGCGCGGTCGGGCCGACGACGTGGTCACCGCCGAGCTGCGGCGGCTGGCCCAGCGCCGCCCCGACCTCGACGACGACCTGCGTGCCGAGGTCGCCCGTACGGTGCACCGGGTCGTGCAGCGGCTGCTGCACCAGCCCACCGTGAAGGTCCGCCAGCTCGCCGCCGAGCCGGGCGGCGACCAGTACGCTGCCCTGCTGCGCGAGCTGTTCGACCTCCAGGTGCCGCAGACCTCGCCGGTGGACACCGTCCCCGAGGTGCTGACCCCCGACCTCGGCGCCGTGTTCGCCGGCACCGACCCGGTGCTCGGCACGGACAACGCCGACCAGATCCCGCCCACCGGAGGAGCGCGATGACCGCCCCCCTGCGCCTCGGCACCCGGGGCAGCGCCCTGGCGATGGCGCAGTCCGGCCAGATCGCCGAGGCGTTGACCGCCGCCACCGGCCGCCCGGTCGAGCTGGTCGAGGTGGTCACCGCGGGCGACCGTTCCCACGCGCCGGTGCACCGGCTCGGCGTCGGGGTGTTCGTTTCGGCGCTGCGCGACGCACTGACCGCGCGGACGATCGACTTCGCCGTGCACTCCTACAAGGATCTGCCCACGGCCGCCGCCGCCGGGCTGCACATCGCGGCGGTGCCGGCCCGGCAGGACCCCCGCGACGCGCTGATCGCGCAGGGTGGGCGGACGCTCGCCGAGCTGCCGCCCGGGGCCACCGTGGGCACCGGCGCGCTGCGCCGCATCGCCCAGTTGCACGCACTCGGCCTGCAACTGGAGGTCACCCCGATCCGCGGCAACGTGGACACCCGCCTGGCGCGGGTGCTCGGCCCCGACGCCGACCTGGACGCCGTCGTACTGGCCCGGGCCGGACTGGCCCGACTCGGGCGCACCGACGTGATCACCGAGACGCTGGACCCGATGCTGATGCTGCCCGCGCCCGCCCAGGGCGCGCTGGCCGTGGAGTGCCGGGTCGACGACCAGAATCTGGTCGAGCTGCTCGCGACGCTCGACCACGCACCGTCGCGCGCCGCGGTCACCGCGGAACGCGCGCTGCTGGAAACCCTGGAGGCCGGGTGCAGCGCACCCGTGGCCGCCTATGCGGAACTCGCCGAAGGTGACGACGGCGATGAGATCTACCTGCGCGGGGCGGTGATCAGCCCGGATGGCACTCGTGACCTTCGGCTGTCCCGCACCGGAACGCCCGCCGACGCGGCGGAGATCGGTAAGGCACTCGCCGCCGAACTCCTCGAACTCGGCGCCGACTCGATCCTCGGCCACGAAGGACACAACGGCCCGGGGACCCAGCAATTTGGGAGCACAGAATGACCCGCACCCGTAAGCCCGTCGGCCGTATCGCGTTCGTCGGGGCTGGCCCCGGCGACCCGGGCCTGCTGACCCGTCGGGCGCACGACGCCCTGGTCGACGCCGACCAGGTGATCTACGACCGGGGAGTCCCCGAGTCGTTGCTCGCCGTCGTCCGCGCCGAGGCCAGAGAGGACGCCGAGTTCACCCCGGCCGAAGGCGCGCCGGGGGACGTGGCGAAGGTGCTGATCTCCGCGGCCCGTTCCGGGCTGAACGCGGTGCACCTGGTCGCCGGTGACCCTTTCGGTCACGACTCGGTGGTCAAGGAGGTGCAGGCGGTGGCCCGCACCGCCGCCCACTTCGAGGTGGTGCCCGGTGTCGGCCAGGCCGAGGGCGTCGCCACCTACGCGGGTGTTCCGCTGCCGGGTGTGCGTACCGCCGCGGACGTCGAGGACGTCACCGCACTGGACTTCGAGGCGCTCTCCGCGGCCGTCGGCCGGGGCTCGCTCGCGCTGGCCGTGGACGCCGGTGACCTCGCCGCCGTCCGGGACGGCCTGCTGGCCGCCGGGGTCGACGGCACGACCGGCGTCGGGGTGACCGGTGACGGCACCGGCGAGACCCAGTACACGACCACGTCGACGGTGGACAGCTTCGTGGCCGCCGCGCTCGGCTTCACCGGCCGGGTGGTGCTCACCGTCGGCGCCGGCGTGGGCCAGCGCGACAAGCTGAGCTGGTGGGAGAACCGCCCGCTGTACGGCTGGAAGGTGCTCGTGCCGCGCACCAAGGAGCAGGCCGGTGCGATGAGTGCCCGGCTGCGGGCGTACGGGGCGATCCCGTGTGAGGTGCCGACCATCGCGGTCGAGCCGCCGCGTACCCCGGCGCAGATGGAGCGGGCGGTCAAGGGCCTGGTCGACGGCCGGTACGCCTGGGTGATCTTCACCTCGGTGAACGCGGTCCGCGCGGTCTGGGAGAAGTTCGCCGAGCACGGGCTGGACGCCCGGCACTTCGGTGGCGTCAAGATCGCCTGCATCGGCGAGGCGACGGCGGACGCGGTCCGCGCGTTCGGCATCCAGCCGGAGCTGATCCCCGCCGGGGAGCAGTCCTCCGAGGGGCTGCTCGCCGAGTTCTCGCCGCACGACGAGATCCTCGACCCGGTGGGCCGGGTGCTGCTGCCGCGTGCCGACATCGCCACCGAGACGCTCGCCGCCGGGCTCACCGAGCGCGGCTGGGAGGTCGACGACGTGACCGCGTACCGGACGGTGCGGGCGGCGCCGCCGCCCGCCGAGATCCGGGACGCGATCAAGTCCGGCGGGTTCGACGCGGTGCTCTTCACGTCTTCTTCGACCGTGCGGAACCTGGTCGGTATCGCCGGGAAGCCGCACGCGCGCACCGTTGTTGCCGTGATTGGGCCCAAGACGGCGGAGACCGCGACGGAGTTCGGCCTTCGGGTCGACGTCCAGCCGCCGCACGCCTCGGTGCCCGACCTGGTGGAGGCGCTCGCCGCCTACGCCGTCGAGTTGCGGGAGAAGCTGGCCGCCATGCCGGCCAAGCAGCGCCGTGGCTCGAAGGTGCAGGGGCCGACCGCCCTCCGCTTCCGGTAGTCGTCTTCAGGAGGGCCCTTCCATGTCGTACCCCGAGATCCGGCCCCGTCGCCTGCGCCGCACCCCGGCGATCCGCCGGCTGGTGTCCGAGACCCGGGTCGACCCGGCCGAGCTGGTCGTGCCGATGTTCGTCAAGGAAGGGCTCACCGAGCCGCGGGCCATCGCGTCGCTCCCGGGAGTGCTCCAGCACTCCCGGGACTCCCTGCGCAAGGCGGCCGCCGAGGCGGTCCAGGCCGGCGTGGGCGGGATCATGCTCTTCGGGGTTCCCGAGCGGCGCGACCCGACCGGGTCCGGCGGCATCGACCCGAACGGCATCCTGAACGTCGCCATCCGCGACGTGGTGTCCGAGGTGGGCGACGGCACGGTCGTGATGAGCGACCTGTGCCTGGACGAGTTCACCTCGCACGGGCACTGCGGCGTGCTCACCGCCGACGGCGAGGTGGACAACGACGCCACCCTGGCCGCGTACGCCGAGATGGCGGTGGCCCAGGCCGCCGCCGGGGTTCACATGGTCGGGCCGTCCGGGATGATGGACGGCCAGGTGGGCGTGGTGCGCCGGGCGCTCGACGCGGCCGGACACCAGGACGTCGCCGTGCTGGCGTACGCCGTGAAGTACGCCTCGGCCTTCTTCGGCCCGTTCCGGGAGGCGGTGGAGTCGGCGCTCGAGGGCGACCGGCGCGCCTACCAGCAGGACCCGGCCAACCTGCGCGAATCGCTGCGCGAGGTGGCGCTCGACGTCGCCGAGGGCGCCGACCTGGTGATGGTCAAGCCGGCGCTGCCGTACCTGGACGTGGTGTCGGCGGTGCGGGCCGCGGTGGACGTCCCGGTCGCCGCCTACCAGGTCTCCGGGGAGTACGCGATGGTCGAGGCGGCCGCCGCGAACGGCTGGATCGACCGCGAGCGGGTGATGCTGGAGACGCTCACCTCGATCAAGCGGGCTGGTGCCCAGATCATCCTCACCTATTGGGCCGTCGAGGCCGCCGGCCTGCTGCGCCAGCGCTACTGATCGTGCGGGTGGCGCAGTATCGCCACGTGCCACCTCCGCCACCGGTCGACGTCTACTCCTGAGCTGTGGCCGCCGCCGGGGTGGCCGCCTCGTTCGTATCCGGCGCGGCGCCCGGAAGTCGCCGGCTGGTCAGCCAGGCGAGCGCCAACAGCACGGCCGACACCGCGAGCGTGAGCCGGGTGGCTTGCGCCAGTTCCGGTGCGAGGCCGAGCCGGCTGGCCGGGTCGAGTCGGTTGGCGGCCGTAATGCCCCCGCCGCCCAGGCTGGGGGCCAGCCGATCCGTCAGCCAGGACAGGACGGCGGCGATGAGCGCCGTGCCGGCCGCGACAGAGGTGTGCGACACCGTGGTGAGCAGCGTGGAGCCGGACGGCAGATCTTCGCGCGGGAGCGACCGGCTGGCCGCGGTCATCGTCGGCATCAGGGTGGCGCCCATACCCAGGCCGATGACCGCACCCAGCGTGGCCAGCAGCGGGTACGACGTGTCGGCGTCGAGCACGAGCACCTGGGCCACCGTGCCGGCCACCGCGGCGGCGATGCCGAGCCCGACCACCCGCCGCGCCGAGACGCGGTCGACGAGCCGGGTCGCGACCTGGAGCATCAGTCCGGTGGTCAGCGCCTGCGGAATGCCGATCACGCCGGCCAGGGTGGCCGAGTCACCGCGTACCACCTGCACGTAGGCCGGGATGATCAGGAACGAGCCGAAGTATCCGGCGGCGAAGAGCGCCACCGTCGCGGCACCTCCGGCCATCCCCGGGGCTCGCAGGACGGCCACGCGCAGCAGGGGCTGCCGAATCCGGCCGGCCCGCCAGGCGAAGATCACGACCAGCGTGGCGCCCAGCGCGAGCGGCAGCAGCACCGATGCGCTGACAACTCCGCCCCGCTCGCCGGTGACGCTGAGCCCGTACACCGCCAGCGCCAGGCCGGGGCAGAGCAGCAGCAGACCGACGACGTCCAGCCGGACCGACGGACGTCGCGGGTCGGCGGCCGGCAGCACCGACCGGCCGAGCAACACCGCCAACAGCCCCACCGGCAGGTTGATCCAGAAGATCCATCGCCAGGACGCCTGATCGAGCAACAGCCCACCCAGCACCGGCCCGATCAGCGGCCCGACCAGGACCGGCAGGCCGAGCAGGCTCATCATCCGTCCTCGTCGCCCCGCCGGGACCGCGGCGAGCGCGACGGGCCAACCGCTCGGTCAGGGCGTTTGTCCCAGCCGATCGACGACGGCCAACCGCATGACGGCGGTGCTCGAATACAGCGACTGCTTGCCGTCGCGGATCAGAACCCGGCGCGTGCCCAGGTAGACGTGGGTCTCCCGGTCGAAGATCAGGTCGTTGTGCCCGCCGATCCTCCCCGGGGTCCGCAACGCCACCCCTCGCCGGCCGGCAGCGTCCCGCACGTCGCCGGGCACCACCGTGGCCCCGGGCACCTGGGCCATCGCCTGGAACAGCGCGCCGAGCGACTGCGGTGGCACGTAGCCCTCAAGCATCCAACTCCCGTCCGTGAAGACCGTCTGCGGGTCGTTCCTGATGGCCTCCAGGTCGGCGCCGGCGGGCAGATCCAGGGGGATCGGGTGGTCCCGGAGGTACCGGACCATCCGCTCCGGGTCGGTTGGCAGGCCCTGGAAGTAGCCGGGCGGCGGAGCCAGGTGGGACACGTCGTCGGTCCGCCACTCGTCCGGGCGGCTCTCCAGCCGCCGCCGCTGCTGCCAGGTCCGATCGTCACCGACCGGCACCCAACGCTGGAGTCGCTCCTCGGTGTACGCGCCGGACATCGGCAGCTCCCGGTGGCTGACCCGCAGCTCGACGAAGAGGAACTGGCCCGGGCGCGCCGTCAGGTCGGGCTGCTGCCGCGCCGTGTCCGCGGCCTCGGTCAGGATCTCGGCCGCGCTCGCCGTCGGTGGAGCGTCGCCCGTCGTCTGGACCGCCAACCCGGCGACGGTCAGCAGGGCGACCAGCCCGCCGACCCCGGCCAGCCGCCAGCCCGGCGTACGCCACCGTGAGCCTCGCCGGGTCGCCCCGACGGCGGTCGGGGCCGCCTCGACGCCCCGGGTGGCGACGTGTTCCTTCAGCTCGGTGAGAAGTCGTTCCTCGAAGTTGCCCAGTTGCGGGGTACGGCTCATGGTGATCTTCCCTCCGATCAGACGAGCGCGGATTCGGACTGCGCGAGCGCGAGGCGTACCGCCCGGCGGGCCCGGTGCACCCGGACCCGGGCGGCCACCGGGGAGATCCCGAGCGCGTCGGCCGCGTCCGCCACGGACAGCCCGTCGACGGCGACAAGTTCCAGCAGGGCGCGCGTGCGCTCCGGTAGGCCGCCGAGCGCCCGGTAGGTGCGGCGGGCCAGCGACTCCGCATCGATGCGCTCCTCGATCCGGGCGATGTCGTCGGCGTCCAGCAGGCGCCGTCCCGCGACCCGTCCGGTCGCCCGCAGGAGTCGGGTCGCCCGGCGATGCTCCGCCGCGATGACGTTGCGGGCCACGCCGAAGAGCCAGGCCAACTCGCTGCCCCGGTCCGCCCGGTAACCGTTGGCGGAGTCGATCACCGCGAGGAACACCTCGGCGGTGAGGTCCGCGGCCGTGTGCGGGTCGTCGACGCGGCGGGCGACGAACCGGCTGATCGTCTCGACGTGCCGCCGGTAGAACTGCTCGAACGCCGCTGGGTCCCTACCAATGGCGGCGAGATCATCGCCGTCGGGGCTCGGGTTGCTCACAGGCCGTCCTCTCGTTGGCCGTCCTTACACCCCTTCATTGGTCCGGCGGGACCGTGACGTTACATCGATGTCCTCGGCGAGATCGTGCCCCAACATGGATGTAGTGGCCTCCCGACCGGCGGAGGCCACTACATCCTGGATCGAGCGCGATCATGCGCTCACGAGAGGGATCACGCGCTCACGCGCGGGATCTCAGTCGTCGTTCGTGATCGTGCCGGTGGCCAGGGGGTCGGCCAGCCTCAGGCCGGGCACGCCGGCCACCAGCAGGGTCAGCTTCTCGTTCGCCTCCCGCTTCCGGTCACCGCGCACGGTCACCGGGAAGGCGACCGACGTCTGCCCGGCGGGCAGCACCTTGCAACCGGCGTACGGCTCGAAGTCCGAACCCGCCTGCGCGGTGATACCAACGGTGGTGGCGCACAGCAGCACCGGCTGGGACAGCGGCCGGGACACGGTTGCGGTGAACGTGAGCTGCCGGTTGCCCTGGTCGCCCTCGACCACCGTCGCGTCGGCGACGGTCAACGACGCCCGCGACCGGAAGCGAGCCACCTGCGGATCGTGGTCGCTGGACCCGCGCGACCCGTCACCGGTGAACTCCGCAGGCCAGTCCGCGTTGATGTGGGCCGCCCGCACCTGCACCAGGTCGCCGTAGAGCGCGTCGTTGACGAACAGGTGGTCGAGCGTCTGCGCCTGCCCCTCGAAGCTGTACGAGTAGGCCGACGCCGGCACGTCCGCCACCAGGTTGTCCCACAGGTTGTGCAGGCCCGCCTCGTAGAGCGGGGCGAGCTGATCCGACGGAGTGGGTGCGCTGCCCGTCGCGATCGGATCGTCCGGGCGGGGGAACACGTTCAGGTCGCCGCCGTACACCACCCGGGCGTTCTGGTCGGCCGCCTCGATCGTGGTGACGATCGCCGCGCCGTACGCCGCCTGCTCCCGCCGCTGCCCGATCCGGCTGTCCGGGCCGGAGGAGTAGTGGTTGCTCAGCGCGTACAGGGTGAACCGCTCGGCCGAGCCGGGTGCCGCGGCCACGCTGAACTTGCCCAGCTGCGGAGCGCGGGTGAAGACGTTGTTGCCGTCCCGGCCCGTCGAGGTGTCCACATCCGATGGCAGCACCGCGTTGAGGGCCTTCGGGTTCTGCACATCGGCGTTGCCCGGCAGCCCCGCAGCGCGGTACTGCACGGTCGGCGTCGAGCCCAGCAGCGGGTCGTCCGCCGTCGCGGCCGCCAACGACAACCGGTCGGTGCGGTACAGGAACGCGGCGGTGATCCCGCGGGCGTCCGCGCCGGTCCGGTCATAGGCCGCGGCGTACGCCGGCCCGCCGGCCGCCGCCACCGCGAGAGCCAACTCCTGGACGCTGTCCGGAGCGCCGTCGGCGTTGTTGGTGTCGCCGCAGGCCAGCGCCGCACCGGAGACCGTGCAGATGTCCTGGTCCTCCGCCTCCTGCACCAGGATCAGATCCGGAGCGTGCAGGTCCTTGGCGATCTGGTCGGCGAGCGACGTGAGGTGCTCGCGGTAGTCCGCCTCGCTGGACGGCACGTAGTCGAACGGCGGGTCGACACCCGGGCAGCCGGCGTTGCCGGTGAAGTCGCAGCCGTCGAATGGATCGTCGCGGTAGTCGTACAGGTTCTCCACGTTGTACGTCGCGACCGCGACCTCCTGCGAGCGGTCGGCCGGCTTCGGCGGGTTGTTCTTCGACGGGTCGGCCCCGGCGTCGAACTCGGCCCGCTCGACCTGCACGCCGTACTTTTCGAACGAGTAGTAGACGCCGCCCACCGCGTCGGCGCGCAGCGTGTCGAAGGTGTGCGCCGGCGGGAGAAGCGCGGTGCTGTCCCCGGCGGTGGCCTTCACGCCCATGCTGCCGAGCAGCACGCGCTGCCCGTTGCCGTCGTCGAAGCGCCGGGTCGGGTCGTTGTCCAGCGGGTGCGAGTCCCGGAAGACCCGCCGGGCGTACGGGTCGGCGCGGTCCAGCAGCGGGTCGTCCCGGTCGACGACCCACAGCTCCGCGTCGGCGGTGGACGAGAACACGTCCCGGCCGCTCACCGCGCCGCTACCCGAGCGAACCCGCAGGCGGGCGCCCTCGTGCCGCTCCCACCAGCGCTGCGCGTCGGTCAGCTCGACCGGCGGCACCGCGTCGATCACCGCGACGGTCGTGTCCACGGCCAGGCCGGTGGCGATCCGACGGACCAGCGAGGCACCGGAGAGCTGGGTGAGGTTGTAGTACTCCGACACCCGGGCCCGCAGCACGACCTCGTCGCCGACCGTCGGCACGTAGCCGCCGATCAACGAGGTGAACGCGCCCATGAAGACGAAGATGCCGTCGGAGCTGGTCGGGTCTTCGTCGGTGTCGCCGCTGCGGCTCTGCAGGAAGAACCCGTTCTGCTCCGCCCCGGCCGCCGTACGGGCCAGCGTCAGCTGGGTGATCACGCCACGAACGTCGTACAGCGTGCTGCTCGTGCCGTTGCCGCTCGCCGGTGCGAGCGGCGACCGGTCGGCGGCGCCGGACTCGGCGTCGGTGGTCGGGCCCTGCACCTCGCCGACGGTCAGCTCCCGGGTCACCTGCACGGCCAGCGCGCAGCTCGCGGTGCCGCCGTCGGCATCGGTCGCGGTCACCGT
Organism: Micromonospora sp. WMMD710; assembly: GCF_029626045.1. Lineage (NCBI taxonomy): Bacteria > Bacillati > Actinomycetota > Actinomycetes > Micromonosporales > Micromonosporaceae > Micromonospora > Micromonospora sp. WMMD710. The sequence goes on from NZ_JARUBD010000001.1 coordinate 6,153,468, forward strand.
CACGGTGTACGCGCCGGCGGCGAGGTCGGCGCTCGCGCCGACCGTGGCGCGGGCGGTGCCGCCCACCCCGTCGGCGGGAGTGACCGCGGTACGGGTGATCGAGCCGGCGGCCGGGGTCGGGCTGACCGCGGTCACCGCCAGGTCGGCGATAGTGTCGTCCGGATCGGTGGCGGTGACCTCTCGGGACGCGGCCGTACCCGCCGCGGTGACCAGCGGGCCGCCACAGGTGAGCGTGGCCGGTACGTCGACCGGGCCGCCACCGTCCACGGTGTGCGCGCCCAGCCCGTCGAAGGTGTCGACGGGGAAGCCCGCCCACTGCGGGGCGGGGTCGAACGCGTCCGACGGGTCGGTGTCACCGGTGGTCACGCTCGGCAGCCGGCGCAGGGTGTTGTCCGCGGTGCTGGTCGCGCCGGCACCCCACTCGGTGCCCGGGTCGACACCCACCTGGCCGATCGAGTCGAGCACGGTGGTGCCCCGGCGCAGCACGATCGCGTCGTCACCGTTGAACAGGCTCGCGCCGGTGGTCTGGTCGGCCTGGGCGAGGACGGCGGCACCGGCCGACGCGCTGGCGAACACGAACACGTCGCCGGCGGCCACGCTCCCGGTCAACGCGATCGTGGTGGCCGTGGTGGAACCGTTGAAGTAGAGCTGCAACTGGTAGCCGCCGCCGGTCAGGTCGACGGCGGCACCGGTGCCGTTGAACAGCTCGATCGCCTTGTTGTTCGACGAACCCTCGACGTACTCCGAGATGAACAGATCGGTGGGCGCGGCGCTGGCCGCGGTGGGTGCGACGCCGAGCGCCGTGAGGGTCACGGCGACGGTGGCGGTCGCGAGCGCGGCTGTTGAGCGGCGCGGGCGCATAGGGCCTCCACGATGGGTGGACGGGGGTCAACGCACGTTAAGGTGCCCGACTGTCCATCGTCCATCCCCCATCGGACAGTTTCGTGAATTCCCTCAGCGCGGCGGATCGAGGCGGTGCACCAACTCGGCGACGTCGACGCTGTATTCGCACCAGTCCCGGTCGGGCCGGTAACCCAGCTCGGCGTTGACCTTCAACATCGCCTCGTTGGCCTGCGCGTTCCAGGTCTGCACCTCGACCAGCTCCGGCTCGGACGACCGCAGCTCCAACAGCATCCGGGCCTTGATCGCCCGGTCGATGCCGTAGCCTCGGTGGTCCTGCGCGACGATCGTGTCGTACTGGTCGGCGCGGGTCGGGTGCTGCGCCGGCACCACCACCTCGGTCAGGCCGGCGACCTCACCGCTCTGCTCGTGCCGGGCCAGCACGATGTACGGCTTCATGCCCCGCCGGTGCAGGGTGTCCAGGCTGTCCCGCAGCCGCTGCGGGTCGTACGAGCTGGGACGCAACTCGCCGTCGTCGACGTCGCGCACCTCGGCCTTGGCCCGCGCGTACGCCTCGATCAGGTCGTCCGGTGGCCCGCCGGGGAAGAACTCCAGGTGGTAACCCGCCCCGACGCCGGTGGACATCTGGGCCAGCTCGGCCCAGTCGACCCCGGACAGGTCAAGGACGCTGCGCGTCTCCACGTACTCCCGGGTGAAGCCGAGTGACTCGTAGAAGCCCACCGCCGGCGTGTCGCCGACGACCTCGACCCCGATCGACCGGAAGCCCTCCTGGTAGACCCGGCGGGCGGCACGCAGCACCAGGTCACGGCCGAGCCCGGAACGTCGCACCGAGGGGTGCACCAGCACCTCGAGCACGCCGATGTCGCCGAGGAGCAGCACATGGACCTGGCCGAGGATCGCGCCCGGGTCACCGGCGGCGCTCGGGTCGGCCTGGGCGACCCAGGAGATCCGCCGCTCGCCGGGCATCACCTCGGCGAGGTACTCCCGCAGGGAGTTCTCCCGCCACGAAGGGTCCTGCGGCAGATCGGCCGCAAGAACCGCGTTCAGCGTGTCCAGCAGCGACGCGATCTCGGCGGACGACGCGGTCCTGGGGTCCCACTCGCGCACCATCACCCGTCTAGCTTGCCGCTAACAGCTGCCCGGGGGAAGTGTCCAGTTCTCTAATGTATGCAGACGATCACTTCACGTGCGGCTGGCCCGTCCGTACCGATTTGCGGTGTCGTAGACGTCCTGGGCGTACCGGCGCACGTCGTTGTACGACAGGATCGCGTTCCACCAGTCGCCCGGGATGCTCAGGTTGCGGCCGCCCTTGCACAGGTAGTTCCCGGCCGCCAGGGCGGCGTCGTCCAGGTCGTGCGGGTCCTTGACGCCGTCGTTGTCCGCGTCCGCGCCGATCTCCTGCCACGTGGTCGGGATGAACTGCATCGGCCCGATGGCGCGGTCGAGGGTGGCGTCCCCGTCGAGCAGCCCACGGTCGGTGTCGATGATCCGCATCCGGCTGTCCTTGCCGTCCAGCGGCAGCCCGATGATCTTCGGCAGGGCCTTGCCGTCCTGCCCCAGGCGGGCGCCGTTGGCCGAGCCGTGCCCGGATTCGACCTGGCCGATCGCGGCGAGGGTCGTCCAGCTCAACGCGCAGCTGCGGTTGGTCCGGGCGAGTACCAGCTCGGCGTAGCCGTACGCCTGCATGGCGGCCGGCGGTACACCGACCTTGGCGCCGACCTGTTGTGCCCAGCCGGCCAGGGCGTCCGACGGTCGGCCACCGATCGCCGGCGGAAGGGCCGGCCCGGTCGGGAACCCGCCGGTCGGAACCCCGCCCGTCGGCAGCCCACCGGTCGGCACCCCGCCACTGGGCAGGGCGGCGGTGGGCAGGCCGGCCGGCGGAACGGCCGGTGGCGGCGTCGCGGACGAATCGGCGGCGACCGATCGGGACGCGCGGATGGTCGCCGGCACGAGCAGCGCGCCCGCCGCGGCGGTCGCGGCCACCAGGGCCAGCAGGAACACGCCGGGCAGGGTGAGTCGACCACTGGGCCGGCGGGCCCAGGCCCGGGTGGCCCGGGCGGCGGTCGTCGCCGCCTGGCGGGGCGGCGGCAGTCGTACGGCGTGGGCGTGCGCGAACGGCACCCGGCGCCGCCGCCCCGCGTCGGCGGCCAGCGGGACCGGCTTGCCGTCCACAGTGGCCACCGCGAGGTCGGCCACCGTGGCGTCGGCCGCGGCCTTCGGGGTCTCGGCCTTCGTGACGTCGACCGTGGCGGTCTCGCTCTGCGGCGCGTCCTCGCTCTGCGGCGCGGCCTCGCTCTGCGGCGCGTCCTCGCTCTGCGGCGCGTCCTTGCTCTGCGGCGCGGTCTCGCTCTGCGGCGCGGCCGCCTTCGCGTCACCGCTGCTCGCGTCGGCTGTCGGGGCGTCGGCTGTCGCGTCGGGGGTGCTGTCGCTCAGCCAGGGGCGGCGGGGGCGGGGCACTGCCCGCGGCGCCGGATCCGGCGCGGCCCCCGAATCGTCCAGCGGACCGTCCGATGGTGCGGACGGTCGGAGCGGTCGCACACGCATCTTGTCCTCGCCGTCCACCACCCGTCGAGTATTACCCATGCCCCGCCGAGCGTCAGGTCCACGTACCCTGGATGCCATGCCCCGGTACGAGTTCCGTTGCCGCGCCTGCGGTGACACCTTCGAGGTCAACCGTCCGATGGCGGCGGCCGGCGAGCCGGCGACCTGCCCGCAGGGACACGCTGACACGGTCAAGCTTCTTTCCGCGGTCGCGGTCACCGGTCGGGGCGCGGGCGGCCCGTTCGGTGGTGCGGCCCCGGCCGGGGGCGGCTGCTGCGGCGGCGCCTGCGGTTGCTGATCCATTTGATTCGCTGCCGCCTGGCGGGCTGCCCTTGCCGGGAGCGGGTCCGAGTGGCACTTTGAGGCGGCACCTGCCCGGCCGTTCTCACGATGCGTGACCGCTCGGACTCAGGCAGCATGAACCCGACGTCACGGGCGGAGGTTCCACGCATGTCGCCACGGATCCAGCTCCCGAGCGGTTGGGTGACCTTCGTGTTCACCGACATCGAGGGCTCGACCCGGCTGGCCCAACTGCTCGGCTCGGACTACCGCCCGGTGCTCGCCGAGCACCGTCGCCTGCTGCGCCGGACGCTCGCCGGCACCGGTGGCGCCGAACTGTTGACCGAGGGCGACTCGTTCTTCCTGGCCTTCGACGACGCGACGGCGGCGATGACCGCCTGCCTGATCGCCCAGCGGGCGTTGGCGAGCCACGACTGGCCCACCCCGGAGGCGGCGCCCCGGGTGCGGATGGGCCTGCACACCGGCTACGCCGAGCCGCGCGACGGGGAGTACGCCAGCCCCGAGGTGCACCGGGCGGCCCGGGTGGCCGCCGCGGCGCACGGCGGGCAGGTGCTCTGTTCGGCGTCCACGGCGCGGCGGGCCGACCCGCTGCCCCCCGGTGCCACGCTGCTCGACCTGGGCCTGCACCGGCTGCGCGGCTTCGACGACCGGGAACGGCTGTTCCAACTCCTCGCGCCCGGCCTGGAGCGGCAGTTCCCCCGACCGCGCACGGCCGACGCGGTGGCGCACAACCTGCCCACGCAGGTGACCTCGTTCGTCGGACGGCAGACCGAGCGCGTCGAGCTCGGCCTGCTGGTGGAGCAGCACCGCCTCGTCACGGTGCTGGGGGCCGGTGGCGCGGGCAAGACCCGACTCGCGGTGGAGCTGGCCTGCGGCGTGGTCGAGGCGTACCCGGACGGGGTGTGGTTCGTCGACATCGCCTCGGTGACCGACCCGGGGTTGGTGGCGTTCGCCATCGCCGCCGTGCTCGGGCTGAGACCCGAGCCGGGCCGTCCGATGCTGGACACGCTTGTCGAGTACGCGGCCAGCCGTCGGATGTTGGTCGTGCTCGATACCTGCGACACGCAGCCGGCGGCGTGCGCGGAGGTCATCGCGCGGCTGCTCTCCGGTGGCGGGGGCGTGCGGGTGCTGGCGACGAGCCGAGAGTCGTTCAGCCTGCCCGGTGAGGTGGTGTGGCGGATTCCGCCGCTCTCGGTGGACCCGCGGACCGACGGCGCGGAGAGCGACGCGGTGGCGCTTCTGCTGGACCGTACGACGGCGGCGCGTGGCGGCCGGCGACCGGAGGTGGCCGAGTCGGCCGACCTGCGCCGGGTGGTGCAGCGGCTCGACGGGTTGCCGCTCGCCATCGAGCTGGCGGCGGCCCGGCTGCGGGTGCTCTCCGTCGGTCAGCTCGCCGAGCGGCTGGACGACGTGCTCGGCACGTTGGACGCCGGTCGGGAGGATCCGGATCCGCCGCCGGCGGAGCGGGGTTGGTCCGGCAACCAGCAGGACACGGTGGACCTCGTGGCGGCGGCGGCCGGGGCGTCGCCGCCGACGCCGGCGAGCAGGGCGGTGCAGCGTTCGGCCACCGAGCGGCACCTGACCATGCAGGCCACCGTCACCTGGTCGTACCGGACGTTGGGGCCGCGAGCCGCCCGACTGCTGCGGTGGTTGGCGGTCTTCGCCGGCCCGGTGGATCTGGCGACGGTGGAGTGGCTGCTGGGTGACGACCCGCTGGATCCACTGTCGGTGCTGGTGGACAAGTCGATGGTGCTGGCCGAGCCGCGCGCCGCCGGCAGCACGTACCGGATGCTCGATCCGATCCGGGCGTACGCGGCACGGCGGCTGGCCGAGGCCGGCGAGGAGCAGGCTGCCCGGGACCGGCACGTGGCCTGGTCTGCGCACGCGCTGGAGCGGGCGCATCTGGGCACCGACGGGCGGCCGGTGACGCTGTCGCTGTACGCCCTCGACCCGCTCGCCGGTGAGCTGCGGGCCGCGTTGCGCTGGTGTGCCACTGGTGGCAGTGCCCGCGCCGGCCTGGGTCTGGCCGGAGGGCTGGACCAGTGGTGGCGGGAGCGCGGGCTGGCCCGGGAGGGGCGGCTGTGGCTGTTCCGGCTGTACGGGCGGATCGCCGAGACCGGTGAGCGGATTCCGGAGGCGGAGCTGGCGGCGGCGTACCACATGCACTCGCTGCACGCCGGCGCGGACGGCGAGTTCGCCGAGGAGCTGCGCTTCTCCCAGCGGGCGGAGGCCGCCGCCCGGCAGGCCGGCGACGCCGGGCTGCTGGCACGGGTGCTCGCCGGTCGCGCGGCGCCGCTGGTCGACATGGGCCAGTTCGCCGAGGCCGAGCGGGTGTGCCGGGAGGTCATCGACTGGGCGCACGGGCAGGACGTGGTCGGCGAGGCGTTGTTCGCGGTGTTCAGCCTGGCCGAGCTGCTGTGGCGGCGGGGCGCGTTGGAGGAGGCCGCGGACCTGTTGGGGGCGGTGCGTCCGGTGGAGGCGGCCCGGCCGGTGGAGCGGGGTCGACGGTCGGTGGACATGCTGCTCGGGATGGTCGCGCTGGCCCGGGGTGACGTGATCGCGGCGCACGAGCATCTGCTGGTGGCGTTGCGTTCCCGGATGGGCCACGGTTATCACGGCCGGGCGTGCGACACGTTGAACGCGATCGCGGTGCGTTGCGCGGCCGGCGGGGAACGGCTGACCGCCGCTCGATTGTTCGGAGCGGCGCAGGCCACCCGGGCCAGCATGCGGTCGACGCCCGGCATCTACGGCGGCTACTGGGCCGATCAGCAGGCGGAGCTGCGTGCGGCGCTGGGCGACGCGGCCTTCGACGACGCGTACGGCGAGGGTGCGGAGTTGGGGCTGGACGAGGCCGCCGCGCTGGCCCTGGACGTGGAACACCCGGATCTGGCGGCGGATTCGACCCGCTTCAGCACGGGCCTGTCCCAACCGACCCCCCGCCAGCCCGCCGACCCCGACCGCCACCCAGCAACAAGAACCGAACGTGCCTAGCTCGGGTCGATCATGGAGTTGTGGTGGGAGACATTCCGCTCTTCCGCGGCCAAAGCCCCCACCACAAGTCCATGATCGACGTGGGTCAGGGTGGGTCAGGGTGGGTCAGGGTGGGTCAGGGTGGGGTGGGTCGGGGTGGGGGTGGGGGTGGGGGTGGGGGTGGGGGTGGGGGTTAGCGGGTTGCGGCCTTGGCTTCGGCTTCGGCCTTCATTCGGGCGGCGCGGTCGATGTCGGCCTGCTGGACGGCCGCTACCGAGCCGAAGACCTTGACTGCCTGGTAGTAGGTCCAGGCCAGGCTGTAGCAGGCCGGGCGGACAACCGAGTTGTAGGTCGCGCAGACCCGCTTCAGGTCCTCGTAGAACGCGCTGTCGAGGCGGGACTTGTTGGCGGAGAACTGGCCGGCCGCCTTGTAGTTGCGGTAGCCGAAGTCGTGCCGGTAGCAGCCCAGGTTGAAGGTGAAGCCGAGCGGGTTGTCCGGGCTGGACGAGCAGTAGTCGGTGGACCAGTCGAAGTTGTACTCGGCCCAGGGTGCCCGGTTGACCCGGGCGCTGTTCCAGGAGTTGTAGCTGGACACGCTGGTCTGCGTCCAACTGGACAGCACGGACAGCTTCTGTGCGGGGGTGACGGCGGCGGCGGGGGAGGCGATGGCGAGGGTGGCGAGCAGCGCGAGCGCGCCCGAGGCGAGCAGGGTGGCGAGACGTCGGGGCACGGGTTACCTCCGCGGGGGTGAGCGGGTGGGACGGAAGTTACCGGGGGGTTACCGGATGTCGATGAGTGTCAATCAGCTGATCAACTAGGCGGTATGCGCCTCGCCAACTATTGGTGACATACGTCGAAACAGACGAATGCCCCGGGCGCGCGAGACGCCCGGGGCATTCGGAAAAGCGGGTCAGCGCAGGGCAAATGCCGGCGGACTGGCCGGGCTCTCGTTGGCCAGTCGGTCCAGCGCGGTCACCTGGTAGGTGTAGCGCCGGCCGGGCTCGGCCGACGTGTCCACCCAGGACTGCGACCCGCCCGGTACGGCCCGGACGGTGTCGATCAGGTGCGCGGCGTCCGCGGTGGCGCACCGACCGGGCAGCGAGGTGCCGTCGAAGCGGTAGATCGCGTACGAGGTGGCGGTGCCCAGCGAGCCGACGCCGTCGGCCGGCTGACGCCAGGTGAGGCGTACCCCGTCGGCCTGTCGGCTGGTCCCGGTGACCACCGGGAAGAGCAGCGGCTTGGCCGGCAGGTGCGGCATGGCCGGCGCCAGTGCCGGGCGCGAGTAGTGCTCGGCGGCGTAGATGTCGGTGGCGCCGAGCCGGTTGGCCCGCACCTGCACGGCGGAGAAGTGCACGTTGCCCTGCACCTCCGGGTACGACCGGTTGAGCGTCAGGTGGTCGGACAGCTCACGCGGGTTCTGCCAGAACGGCCCGTACGCCGGATCGCCGCTCTTGTAGTCGGCCTGGCCGATGTAGAGCTGCACGCGGGTGCCGCGCACCGTCTCGGCCCACCACGGCACCAGGCGCGCGTAGTCGGCGGCCGGGTACTGGCCGATGTACCAGTACAGCTGTGGCACCACGTAGTCGATCCACTCCTGCTTGACCCACTTGCGGGTGTCGGCGGAGATGATGTCGTACGACTGGCTGCCGGTGGTGTCCGAGCCAAGCGGGTCGGCGGTCTGGTTGCGCCAGATGCCGAACGGGCTGACGCCGAACTTCACCCACGGCTTCGCCGCCTTGATCTTGCCGTTCATCTCCTGGATCAGCAGGTTGATGTTGTCCCGCCGCCAGTCCGCCCGGTCGGTGAAGCCCCGGTTGTGGGCGGCGAACGTGGCGTCGTCGGGCACCTGGTAGGTGCCGCTGGGGTAGGGGTAGAAGTAGTCGTCGAAGTGGACGCCGTCGATGTCGTACCGCTTGACCGCGTCCATCATCGCGGTCTGCACGAACTCGCGGACCTCGGGGATGCCGGGGTTGTAGTAGAGCCGGCTGCCGGCGACGCCGGCTGGCGGGTAGGCGAAGGTCCAGTCGGGGTGTTGCCGGGCCGGGTGGCCGGGGGCGAGTTGGGTGAGGTCGGCGCCGGCGCCGCCGGGGGCCGGCATGGAGACGCGGTACGGGTTGAACCAGGCGTGGAATTCCAGGTTGCGCTTATGCGACTCGTCGACCAGGAAGGCCAGCGGATCCCAGCCCGGGTCCTGGCCGCGGACGCCGGTCAGGTACTCCGACCAGGGCTCGTACGGCGAGGGCCAGAGCGCGTCGGCGGTCGGGCGGACCTGCACCACGACGGCGTTGTGGTGCAGCCGTTCGGCGAGGTCGAGCAGCTCGCGATACTCGGCCTGCTGGGCGGCGATCCGGTCCGGGCTGGTCTGGGACGCCTTGCTGGGCCAGTCGATGTTGACGACCGACGAGATCCACATGGCCCGGAACTGCCGTTTGGGGGTGGCCGGGCCGGTGGTGCAGGTGGCGGTGGTGGTGCTGGTGGTGCCGGCTGCGGCGCTCGCGGGGGTGGTGGTGACGAGCGTGCCGAGCAGGGCTACGGCCAGCCCGGCGGCTCCGAGTCGTGTGGCCTTCATGCGGTGTGTCCCTTCGTTGGGGCTACCGGATGTTCCGCGCGGCACCTTCCGGCAAGATTCGCCGTCGATGTCCGCGTTGCTGGAAGGAAATTTTCACAGTCTGGCCATCGACGCAAGGGTTCGTGGTTGACCATTCCCGCCGCTGGGTAGCAACGCCGGCTACCGGCCGCCACGGTGGTGGTCGCACGGTGGGAGGGCTGAGCGCATGTCCGTGCTGCGAACAAAACCGATCAAGGACGTGATAGCTCAAGGTGAGGCGGACGGCTCCGACGGCCAACTCGGCCTGAAGAGGCGCCTCGGTGCGATCGACCTCACCGGCTTCGGTATCGGGATCGTGATCGGTACCGGCATCTTCACGCTCACCGGGATCGAGGCCCGCGACAGCGCCGGACCGGGCGTCGTGATCTCCTTCGCCATCGCCGGCGTGGTCGCCCTGCTCGCCGCCCTCTGCTACGCCGAGCTGGCCTCCAGTGTGCCGACCGCAGGCAGCGCCTACACCTACGCGTACGCCACCATGGGTGAGATCGTCGCGTGGATCATCGGCTGGGACCTGCTGCTGGAATTCGCACTCGGCGCCGCCGTGGTTGCCCGCGGCTGGTCCGGCTACCTGGCCGAACTGCTCGACCTGCCGACCCGGTGGTTCGGCGAGGAGGGCAGCACGGTCAACATCGGCGCCATCGCCATCGTGCTGATCCTCGGCATCGTCGCGATCGTCGGCATCCGGGAATCCGCCCGGATCACCAACCTGCTGGTGCTGGTCAAGGTGGCCATCTGCGTGTTCGTGGTGGTCGCCGGGCTGTTCTTCGTCAAGGCCGCCAACCTCACCCCGTTCATCCCGCCGGCCGAGCCCGCCGGTAGCGGCGACGACGGCATCAAGCAGCCGGTCACCCAGGCACTGTTCGGGCTGGAACCGTCGGTCTTCGGCTTCGTCGGGGTGCTCAGCGCCGCCGCCGTGGTGTTCTTCGCGTACACCGGCTTCGAGGCCGTCGCCAACCTGGGCGAGGAGACGCGCAAGCCCAAGCGGGACCTCACCCTGGGCCTGCTCGGCACGCTGCTGATCTCCACCGTGCTCTACATCGGTGTCTCGCTGGTGGTCGTCGGCATGGTGCCGTACACCGAGATCGACCGGGGCGCCCCGATCGCGTCGGCGTTCGAGGCGGTCGGCGCCGGCTGGGCGGCCGTACTGGTCTCCATCGCCGCCGTCGCCGGTCTGACCAGCGTCATCCTCGTCGACCTGGTGGCCATGGGCCGGATCGGCTTCGCCATCGCCCGCGACGGGCTGATCCCGCCGTCGATCGCGGCCGTGCACCCGCGCTGGGGCACCCCGTACCGGATCTCGGCGATCATGGCGGTGGCTGTCGCGCTGCTGGCCGGCTTCCTGCCGCTCTCGGCCCTGGCCGACCTGGTCAGCATCGGCGCGCTCTGCGCGTTCGTGCTCGTGTCGATCGCGGTGCCGATCCTGCGCCGCAGGCGCCCGGACCTGGAGCGGCCGTTCCGGGTGCCGTTCTCCCCGGTGCTGCCGATCTTCTCCGCGCTGGCCTGCCTCTATCTGATGCTGAACCTGTCGGTGGAGACCTGGCTGCGGTTCCTGGCCTGGATGCTGCTCGGCGCGATCATCTACTTCGGCTACGGCTACCGCCGCAACCGGCTGGCCCGCCACGAACCGGCCGTCGCCCCGGCTCCGCGCGAGCCCACCGCCTGAGTCGACGCGTGCGGAGGGGCCGAGCGCCCCTCCGCACGATCGGCTCAGGGACGCGACTGCGACGTACCGGTCGGGCCCTTGACGACCGGCTTGCCGTCGACCCACGTCACCTCGTCGAGCCACACCTGGCGGCTCGGGCTCTCGCAGACCGCGTAACCCTCGGCGTACTCCGCCCTGTCGTACGCGTTGGCGGCGAAGAAGAGCAGTAGCCGGTCCGCAAGGGGTGCCACCTTTCCTCAGTGCCGGCGCCGGTTGACCGCTGTCACGGTCCGCCCGGTGTCCCTCGTTTCTACAACGTTGTAGGCAACGTTGTAAAGGGCTGATGACAAGGTATGGTGCGCTGGGTTACATCGGGGAGGTTGCGGAGTGCGGCACAGGCTCAAGGACGTCGCCGAACGGGCGGGCGTCTCGGTGAAGACGGTCTCCAACGTGGTGAACGGGTACGTGCACGTCCGGCCGGACACCCGCGCCCGTGTCGAGGAGGCCATCGCCGAACTCAACTACCGGCCTAACCTCTCCGCCCGGCACCTGCGTAAGGGCCGCACCGGTGTGATCGCCCTGGCCGTACCGGAACTGGACATCCCGTACTTCGCCGAGCTGGCCCGCTACGTGGTGACCGCTGCCGCCGACTTCGGCTGGACGGTGCTGATCGACCAGACCGGCGGCGGACGCGAGCAGGAACGGGTGGTCGCCTCCGGCATCACCGACCACCTGATCGACGGGTTGATCTTCAGCCCGCTGGCCCTCACCGCGGAAGACCTGGCCGGCCTCGACGGCACGCCGATGGTGCTGCTCGGCGAACGGGTCGACCACGGCCCGGCCGACCGCGTGGTGATCGACAACGTGGGCGCGGCCCGGGAGATCACCGCCCACCTCGTCGGCCTCGGTCGACGTCGGATCGCGGCCATCGGCTCGCAGCGCACCGACGAGGGCGCCAGCGCCCGACTGCGCCTGGCCGGCTACGCCGACGCGCTGCGCGCCGCCGGCCTGGACTACGACGAAGCCCTCGTGGCGCCCGCGCCGGCCTGGCACCGCGCCGACGGCGCGGCCGCGATGCGCGGCCTGCTCACTTCCGGGGTACGCCCCGACGCCGTCTTCTGCTTCAACGACACGCTCGCCCTCGGCGCCCTGCGGGCCCTGCACGAGGCCGGCCTGCGGGTGCCCGAGGACGTGGCGGTGGTCGGCTTCGACGACATCGAGGACGGCCGGTTCTCGATCCCGACCCTGAGCACCGTCGCCCCGGACAAGGCACAGATCGCCCGCCTGGCCGTGGAACTCCTGGCCAACCGCCTGGACGGCGACCGCACCGCCCCGGCCCGGGAGCTGTCCGCCCCCTGCCGCCTGGAGCTCCGCGAATCCACGCAGACCCCCTAGTCGAAGAAGCGGGCCAGGTGGGACTTGGACGCCGGTTCGGCGTCCGGGGGAAGGGGAGTCAGGTCGGCGAAGATCGAGGCGCCGTCGCAGCCCGCGTGCAGGGGATACCAGCGCGGTGTGCCCGGTGGCCGGAGCTGACAGATCCCCTTGAACGTCTGCACGTCCATCAGCCGGACGTGGGTCGGGTCCGCCACCGCGTTCACATGCCCCCACCAGGGGCTCATGACGTGCAGTACGCCGCCCGGGCGGAGCACCCGGTGGCACTCGTCGACCAGCGGCAGGAAATCGATCAGGTGCTCCAGGATGTGCACCGCGAAGAGGACGTCCACCGAGTTGTCGGCCAGCGGCAGCGAGCCAGACAGGTCCGCCACGGCGTCCACCCCCGGCGCCGGATAGATGTCCAACCCCAGGTTGCTCGGCCACTGCTTGGTCGGCCCGCAACCGAGGTCCACCACCACCGGCTCCCGGCCACCGACACCCACGCGGCACCAGACGCCGTACACCCCGGCCAGTCGCCCCACCAGCTCACGGACCAGCCGCAGGTCGGCGGGCTCGGGCACCTCGCCGCTCAGATGGGCCACACCCCGGTCGAACCGCACCTCCACGGCCAGACCACGCAGCCGTTCGTCGTGCCGGACCTGGTCCGCCCACGCCTGCGCGAGGAAATCGTCGATCGCCCGCAGCCGGTCGGCCGAGGGCGGAGTCTGTGCCAAAGCGACCATTCGGGCCACCTCCCGCCGCGCGATACCCGCATACGCGCCCGTTATGCCCCGCTCGTCCGCCTCGATGCCGACTCGGGTGCGGCCCGCCGTTGAGGGTGTCGCAGGATGCGAGGCAGGAACCGGAATCAGCGTGATGCCACACAGGCATCAAGATGACTCTCCGGCATCACGTTCAACGGAGACATCGGCTCCGCTCGGGCATGAGGCGAGTCGGGAACGACCAACTCCTCCCATGCCACCGCAGTCAACCCGGCGCGGTCGGCCCGGCGCGGTCGGGTCAGCCGGAAAGGGTGCGGCGGCCACCGCGCATCCGCTGCCGGGGCGGCGGGGCGGCTGGCTTCGGCCGCTTGAGGTGATAGCGGTGCAGCTCGTTGTTGCCGGGCAGGGACGGGTCCTCGCTCATCGCGACCAACTCCCAGCCCTGGTCGCCGGCCCGGTTCAGGTGGGCCAGTGCGGTGTCGCCGTACGGCGTCACGTCGACCATCGAGCCGTCCGGGCCATACCAGACGAAGACGACCTCCCAGCCCAGGTCGTTGGTCGCGGCCTGACGGCGGCGGACCAGCAGGGCGTACTCCCACTTGAGCATGGCGTCATTCTCACCCTCCGGCGGCCCGCCGGCACGGATCAATCCTCGGCGATCCGCCCGGCGTCGACCCGCAGCCGTCGGTTCGTCTCGATCGCGGCCAGCATCCGCCGGTCGTGAGTCACCAGCAGCAGCGTGCCCGGGTAGCTGGCCAGCGCCGACTCGAGCTGCTCGATGGCGGGCAGGTCCAGGTGGTTGGTGGGCTCGTCGAGCACCAGCAGGTTGACCCCGCGCCCCTGGAGCAGGGCCAGCGCCGCGCGGGTCCGCTCGCCCGGGGAGAGGGTGGCCGCCGGCCGCGGCACGTGCGCCGCACGCAGGCCGAACTTGGCCAGCAGGGTCCGTGCGTCGGCCGGCGACAGGTGGGGTACGGCCGCCTGGAACGCGTCGATCAGCGGCGCGTCGCCGAGGAACAGGCCGCGGGCCTGGTCCACCTCGCCGACCACCACGCCGGGCCCGAGCGAGGCGGTGCCCTCGTCCAGCGGCAGCCGCCCCAGCAGCGCGGCCAGCAGCGTGGACTTGCCCGAGCCGTTCGCCCCGGTCACCGCGACCCGGTCCGCCCAGTCGATCTGGAGGTCGACCGGGCCGAGGGTGAAGCCGCCCCGGCGTACCACCGCGGAGCGGAGCGTGGCCACGACGGCGCCGGCGCGGGGCGCGGCGGCGATCTCCATCCGCAGCTCCCACTCCTTGCGGGGCTCCTCCACCACGTCCAGCCGTTCGATCAGCCGCTCGGTCTGCTTGGCCTTGGCGGCCTGCTTCTCGCTCGCCTCGCTGCGGAACTTGCGGCCGATCTTGTCGTTGTCGGTGGCCTTGCGCCGGGCGTTCTTCACGCCCTTGTCCATCCAGCCACGTTGGGTGCGCGCCCGCGCCTCCAGGCCGGCCTTCGTGTCGGCGTACTCCTCGAAGTCCGCGCGGGCGTGCCGGCGGGCCACCTCGCGCTCCTCCAGGTAGGCCGCGTAGCCGCCGCCGTAGTGGTTGACCTGCTGCTGCGGCAGGTCCAGCTCCAGCACCCGGGTCACCGTGCGGGTGAGGAACTCCCGGTCGTGGCTGACCAGCACCGTGCCGGCCCGCAACCCGGTGACGAACTCCTCCAGCCGCTCCAGCCCGGCCAGGTCCAGGTCGTTGGTCGGCTCGTCGAGCAGGAACACGTCGTACCGGCTGAGCAGCAGCGACGCGAGCCCCGCCCGCGCCGCCTGGCCACCGGAGAGCCCGGTCGTCGGGTGGTCCAGGTCGACCGCGAGACCGAGGTCGGCGCTCACCTGCTCGGCGCGTTCGTCCAGGTCCGCGCCGCCGAGGGCGAGCCAGCGCTCCAGCGCGTCCGCGTACGCGTCGTCCGCGCCGGCCTTCCCCTCGGTCAGCGCCTCGGTCGCCGCGTCCAGCGCCGCCTGCGCGGCGGTCACCCCGGTCCGGCGGGCCAGGAAGTCGCGGACCGTCTCGCCCGGTCGCCGTTCCGGCTCCTGCGGCAGGTGCCCGACGCTCGCCGTGGGTGGGCTGAGCCGCACGCTGCCGGCCTCGACCGGCAGCAACCCGGCGAGGGTACGCAGCAGCGTCGACTTGCCGGCTCCGTTCGGCCCGACCAGCCCGACCACGTCGCCGGGGGCCACCACCAGGTCCAATCCGGCGAACAGCGGGCGGTCGCCGTGCCCGGCGGCCAGGTCCTTGACGATCATCGTGGCGCTCATCAGGACGGCAGCCTATCCGGCTGCCCGCATACGAGCCGACGGCAGCGGGCAGACTCAACGGCGTGGTGACCACACTGGCGATCGACTGCGGTGGCGGCGGCATCAAGGCGTCGGTGCTCGACGAGGCTGGCACGATGCGGGCCCGGCCGCTACGGGTGCCCACCCCGTACCCCCTGCCGCCCGCGCTGTTCGTCCGGACCCTGCGGGATCTGGGCGGCCGCCTGCCGACGGCGGACCGGCTGACGGTCGGCGTACCCGGGATGATCCGGCACGGCGTGGTAGTGGCCACCCCGCACTACGTGACCCGCAGCGGCCCCCGCAGCCGGGTCGACCCGGAGCTGCTCGCCGAGTGGTCCGGATGGGACGCGCGGGGAGCGTTGGCCGACGCGTTCGGGGTGCCGGCGCTGGTGCTCAACGACGCCGAGGTGCACGGGGCGGGTGTCGTCGCCGGCACCGGCTGCGAGCTGGTGCTGACCCTGGGGACCGGGCTGGGCAGCGCGCTCTTCGACGGCGGGGTGCTCGCACCGCACCTGGAGCTGTCGCACGCGCCGGTGCGCTGGGGCACCACCTACGACACGTACGTGGGTGAGCCGGAGCGCCGCCGGCTCGGCGACGCCTTCTGGTCCCGACGCATCCGGCAGGTGGTGGACGGTCTCCGCCCGGTGTTCCGCTGGGACCGGCTCTACCTGGGCGGGGGCAACTCGCGGCTGATCCGGCCGGAGCAACTGGCCCGGATGGGCGACGACGTGGTGGTGGTGCCCAACACGGCCGGAATCGTCGGCGGTGTCCGTGCCTGGGAGCTGGCCGCCGGCCGCCGGGACGCCCGAACCTGACCCGATCGCGACCCGATCCCGACCCCGGGAACAGTCGCCAAACGCCCATTGTTGTGCCAGCGTCGGAACAGGTGACGGTGCGACCCGAGGAGGTGGGCAGATGGATCTTCTGGCGGACTACCGGCGGGCGACCATGTTCTTCGAGACCGGTGACCCGAGCGGAGCGGCCCGACTGCTGGAGCCGATCGTGGACGCCGAACCCGGCAACGCGGCGGTCCGGCAGCTGCTGGCCCGAGCGTACTTCCAGTCGGCCCAGCTCAACCGGGCCGAGGAGCATCTGCGGGAGCTGGTCGACCGCGACCCGAGCGACCACTACGCGCACCACGTGCTCGGTCGGACGCTGGAGCGGCTGAACCGGCACTCCGACGCGCTGAGGCACCTGCGGATCGCCGCCGCCATGTACGCGGCCAACGACGACTACCGGGCGGCGCTGGAGCGGGTTGAAGCCCGAGTGGGCGGCACGCGCTGACGCGCATCCGGTGACGAGCAGGGGCGGTCCTTCGGGGCCGCCCCTTCGTCGTTCGGCAGGCGGGCCGCCGGGCGTGCCTAGGATGGCGGACATGGGACCTGACCGGCCGGGGGCTGCGGCATGAAGCTCAAGCTGGACCTGCACGAGATCTTCAACAAGGGGCAGGACATCGACCGCGCGCTGCGCGGGATCATGGATGAGGCGGTGGCGAAGAAGGCCACCCTCGTCGAGATCATCCCCGGCAAGGGGTCGGGGCAGCTCAAGAAGCGGGTGCTGCGGTTCCTCGACCAGAAGGACGTCAAGCAGCTCTACCACCGCGTGGAGAAGGACTCGAAGAACTTCGGCCGCCTCTTCGTCCACTTCCGCTGGAAGTAGAAGCGGCATGGCCTCTGACCTGCATAGCAGTCCGCTGTCAGGCCCGACAAACCATGATCATGCCGTGTCCAGGCCGTCAAGGGCTTGCGGAGCAACATCGCCGCCCTGGTCCTCACCGAGTGCCTTGTCGATGGCCCGGCGGGTGCGATCCTCGCTGGCCGGCAGTAAATGGGTGTAGGTCCGGAGGGTGTAGGTCCGGAGGGTGAAGCCCGGGTCCGCGTGGCCCAGGTAGGCCGACAGGGCCTTGATGCTCTCCCCGGCGTCCAGGAGGACCGATGCATAGGTGTGCCGACGCGTGCATCCCGTTGTGTCGGTCATCGGAAACGCCAGTCGCCCGGATCGCCGGCTTCCAGACGCCGGAGTTGAACATCGAGCGGGACAGCGCCAGGCCGGCAGGCGTCGTTAGGTACAGCTCGACGGTTCGTGGTTTGCCGGTCAGCGTTTCCCACGGCAGGGTGACCGCCAGGGGTAGGCAGTCCTTGGCGTGTTGTCTCAGCCTGCGGGCTACCGAGTCCGGTAACGGAACCTCGCGGGACTTGCCGCCCTTTGGCGGCGCGACGATCAGCGAGCCGCGAACGAGTTTGATCTGCCGAGTGATGTGCAGGACCGGACGGGTCGGGTCGAGATCCCCGGGATTGAGGTGATCTCAGCAAGGAGTTGAGCGTGGTTCGGGATGACACGGGCATAGCGTCCATAGCGGACAGCGCGGGATAAGGACGTGGAGCCATCGGTAGACAGGTTCTTGCGACGGAATTGGTCTCCGAGAGGGCTCCACGTGATCACCTATTCTGCCGGGCTGGACGTCCCCAGGGAACTCGTGCGACACGTGGCGCGTCTGCTTCGCGCTGAGCGTCGGGCGGTGGGCACTCGCCGCCGTGCCAGGGTGTTGACGTGCTTCTACCAGGCGCTTCTGGTATTGGTGTGGTTCCGCAAGGGTGAGGACAAGACCACCCCCGGGGCCGGGTTCGGGGTGTCCAGGGCCACCGCGTACCGGTACGTCGCCGAGGCCGTGCAGGTCCTGGCGGCGCAGACTCCCACCCTGCACGACGCCCTCGCCCGGGTCGCCGCCGACGGCTGGTCGCACGTGATCCTCGACGGGAAGCTGTTCGACACCGTCCGGCTCGCCGAGACGACCACGAGCGTGAAAGGCGAGATGATAGACGCCTGGTACTCCGGGAAACATCGCGACTTCGGCGCGAACATCCAGGCGGTCATGCGCCCGGATGGGCTACCGATCTGGACCTCGGACGCCATGCCGGGGCACCTGCACGATCTCACCTGCGCCCAGCAGTTGGACGTCACCGGCGCCCTCTACTGGGCCGCATCAGCCCTGGAACTGCCGACCCTGGCCGGCTCTGGCTACGAAGGCGCTGGCCAGGGCATCCACATTCCGTACAAGCAACCCGCTGACGGCCGTCGCCTCGCGGTCGACAACCGCACCTACAACGCCGCCCTTCGATCAATGCGGTGCCTCGGAGAACGCGGCTTCGCGATCCTGATCGGCCGCTGGCGCACGCTACGCCACAGCACCGCGAGCCCACGGAGCCTCGGCGACATCGTCCGCGCCGCTGTCCACCTCACCCCCTACGAATACCGATACCTACCGGATTCTTGTTGAGATCACGTCACTGCGCCATGACGAAGCTCCGGGTGGCGACCAGATCCGTGAGAAGACCGCGTCCTAACGGAGCTTCGTCCCCATTCGACACGCCGACGTGGTGACCACTATCCACCGCAAGATGATCTTGAAACGCCCGTGGACCTTCCGGACACCTTCTCCACTACAGGCAGCAACCGGACCGTTGCGCGGAATGGCTCAGTCACCTCTGGCTACCCAACGCCGAGCCCGGCAACCGGCCAACCAACATATCCCTTGTAGCTCCGCTTTCCCAGCCCTATGGCTGCGGGCCGGACGAGCGGCCCAGCGACGACCACGGGCGAGCGGAAGGACGCATGGAAGACGACGCCTGAGCACTGGAAGAACCAAGGCTTCGAAGTCTGGCCGCCATCCGTACTGCCCGGTTCGGTGTTTGCACATCTGGCCACGCCACCGTTGTGGGAGATTGAGATAGTCTGACAGGCGGCGGAAGTGAAGGGCCGGAGACCTGCCCCAAGGCTCGGCCGATTCTCCATCCGAGATATTCGGTAAAGTTGCCGTGTGTCGATCGAATATCAACAGAGTTGTGCCAATCTTCCTGGGCTCGGTAAACGATTCGGGTGGGAGTATCATCACTTGCAAGCGGGACGAGACCGACCAGCGGAACGTTGGCGTCTCCAAAGAGCGTATTTCTGGTACCCTTGAAGGTAACGAAGTTTTCCCGCATGTTGTTTTCGTATCGTGCCTCCCGATAATTTCGGTATAACATAAATTCGCGCAACCATTGCTGGTTGGCCGGTTCACTTGCCGTTATCTCTGCGTCGGAGGTCGGGGTTGGTGCGCTCATCATCGCATCCTTAAAGGGCAGCCCTGAAGGGTCTTTACCAAGTAACGGGGAGAGCGTACTGCTGGTTCATGCAACCAGGACCCCCAGGGTCATTGCGTTGTCGGGTAGCTGCTGGTCACGGCGGTGATTAGGTCGTGTGAGCAGCGGTTGGCTTGGCGGGTGGCTCGGGCGATGTTGGTCGCGCCGGTGGTGCGGTGCCAGCCGATCGCGGTGTTACGCAGGGTTGCGATGACGGCGGGTCCGGTGCCTGTCCGGGCTTGGTGGAGGTCTTCACGGAACGTCACGTCGCGTACGTGATGGAGGCAGTTCTCGATGTGCCAGTGGCGGCGGATCCAGGTTTGCAGGTCGCGGGGTAGGGCTTGGCCGGCGGGTAGCGACACGGTCAGGTAGGCGGTCTCGCGGCTGGTTTTGCCGGCGACGGTGCGGGTTCGGGTGATCCGCACGGCCTGCTGGGCGTGCGGGAAGGCGATGCCGCCGGGCGTGGCGACGGTGACGGCTTTGACGGTGTGGGTCTCGCGGCGGCCGTGACCGCGGTCGCGGGTGCGGTCACCGACCGGGATCTGCGCCCAGGGCAGTCGTTTGAGCTGCTTGAACAGGGTCGGCTGGTTGGCCTTCACCTGCACGAGCAGGTGCGCTCGGCGGGCGGTGACCTCGTTGGCGTGACCGGTCTGGGTGTGCAGGGCATCGGCGGTGAACAGCACCCCGGCCAGGGAGCCGAGCACCTGTTCGACGGCGTCGAGCAGCGGCGCGAACGCCGGGATCTCATTACTCTTGGCGTCCACGGTGACCTGGGCGAGGACAACGCCGGTCCCGGTGTTCAGCGCGGAAAGCAGGTGCACCTGGCGGCCGTCGCCGATGCGGGCGCCGCGCAGCGTCTTGCCGTCGATGGCGATCACCGTGCGACACCGCCCCGGCGTGATCACCCCGACGGGAGTCCGGGTACGCAGCCAGCGGGCCAGGACGGTGCCGAGCAGCGCGTCGTCCAGGCGTGTCAGCAGCCGCCAGACAGTGCTGCCGACCGGCACCCCTGCGGGGAACCCGAGCCGACGCTGGGCCTGTTCGTCCAGGTCGTGCAGCCAGTCCGTGATCGCGGCGAACGACGACGCCCCGGCCATGACGGCGCAGACCGCCACCGCCAGCAGCCCGGTCAGCGGATACCGCACGCCTCGTGGGTCGCGTGGATCAGGAACAGCGGCGAGCGCGTGTAGTAGACCGCCGTGTTCACCGTCGGTGACTGGTGCCGCCTCGGCGATGGAGGTGGATGCGGCTACGGCACGTGCGGGGATGAGAGATGATGCCATCAGCGGGTGGGGTCTTCCTCGGAGTCGTGAAGCGGCGCAACTCCATGATCACCGATGCGGCCTCACCCGCTCCTTGCGCCTCCACAGAGGCCGAACTCGTCTCGAAATCCCTGGTCAGCGGCCCGTCAGCCGACTACGCAATCGCCCTGGGGGGTGGGGATGGGATCAGTGAGGTCAGGGTCCAAGTAAGGGATGTCTCGTAACTGGGTGAAGGCGTTGCCCCGGGCCGGGCCGGTGGTCAGCCGGTATGGCCATCGATGCGCCGAACTCCTCGGTGAGCACGTCGATGATGTGGGCGGACCGCTGGTCCACTGAGCTGCTCATGAAGCGCAGGCTAGCCCGGCCCGGCCACCCCGGTGTCAACCGGCGGCGGGTGGGCGTACCGGCGGGGCGGTGAGCGAGTCGACGGAGCGCGCGGCGGCGGCTTCGCGGGGCGGGGCGTCCAGCGGCGCGGCGAGCAGATCCCGCTGCGGCACGCCGCCGATGCCGGACTGCTCGGCGGCGATCTTCTCCTGCAGGCGCAGGATGCCGTGCAGCAGCGCCTCCGGTCGGGGCGGGCAGCCGGGCACGTACACGTCGACCGGGATGAGCTGGTCGACGCCCTTGGTCACCGAGTACGAATCCCAGTAGGGGCCGCCGCAGTTGGAGCAGGCGCCGAACGAGATGACGTACTTCGGCTCGGGCATCTGGTCGTACAGCCGCTTGATGGCCGGGGCCATCTTGTCGGTGACCGTGCCGGAGACGACCATGAGGTCGGCCTGCCGGGGGCCGTGGGCGAACGGGATCACGCCGAGCCGGATGAAGTCGTGCCGACCCATGCTGGTCGCGATGAACTCGATCGCGCAGCAGGCCAGGCCAAAGTTGAACACCCAGAGTGAGTAGCGGCGCCCCCAGTTCAGCACGAACCGGATCGGCTCACCGAGCACTGCCGGTAGCTGCACGCCTGCCCCCTTCTGTCCTCCACCCGACAGTCAACCACAGGGTCCGGCCGCTTCACCGGGAGCGGCGAGCGCCCGTGCTGCTCGACTCGGCGCACCGTCCATCCCGGCCCGGCCGGCACGGCTGGCAGGGCCGGGATGGACACTGAGGTTCCCCCGATAACGCGGAGGCGTTCGGCGTCGCTGCTGGTGGTGCCCGGCCGGCGCCGGTCTCGGCCTTCTTCACCCACGTGCGCAACGTCTCGGGATGAACCCCGAGTTGGCCCGCGATCCGGCGGATCGGGCTGACCGGAGACGCCGGTCCCGGCGGGCCTCGACCGTCAGCCGGGTCGCACGCTCACACAGCTCGGGGCCCTGCCCCTGGCCCCGATCCTGCTCCTTGCCCATACCCATACTGCTGCTGTTGAGCCGCAGAATATCCACCTCCCGTCCCGCTCCGGGAGATGGAAGGATAATAAGGAGTGGCAGAACGAAGGCTCGCGGCCTGCTGACCACCCCAGTTCATCGCCGGTGCAGCGCTAGGCGGTGCAGAACCATACTGGCTGGAGGACGGATACCCCGACGCCCCGTAGGCAGCCGAGGTCGAAGGGCCAGACAGCGGTGCGGAAGCGACCGGCGCGCGCGTGGGGCTGAAGTGTGCGGCGGCGCCAACCCCAGGATGTTCCGGCGAGTAGACGCCTTCCTCGGTCGACCTCGCGGAGGCCTGGCGGGTCTGGTAGTCATCGGCTGGGAGGGCGGGACGGTGGTACATTTCTCGATCCACGTACGCAGGCGCGTTCTTGGCAACCCACTGTGCGAGTGTTTGCGTCCTTAGCACGGGGCGGGGGGCTGCGCCCCAGGTCCGCGACGGCGTCGGGACGGGCGCCGGCGCCGGCGCCGGTGAGCCGGGGTGCGATCCCGGGATGACGCCCGGTGATGCGACAGGCGAGGGAGCAGCAGGCGCGGCAGGCGAAGGCGCGGTTGCTGCCCGAGTCGCGGGCGAGCCTGATGCCGCGAGAGGGGGTGGCACCAGATAGGGAGGGGGTACGCGCGGTGCTTGCTGGGCTTGGCTGTCGAGTGCCGCGGCGCGCCTCACATTCAGGCGATTTACGCTCGGTCCGGCCTGTGAGGCTGACGGCCCGCCGGCGGGGGCGGCGACGACGCGGCTGACCTGCTCGTAGCCGGCGTGCATCGGCAACGTCGGCGATGTGTTGCTGGTGGAAGCAGAGGTGGCGCTGGTGGAAGCACGCAGCCACGCATATCTTTTGCTGGCACCAGCCGCTGCCAGGGCAGTTTCATTCATGGTCGACGCCGAAACTTGTCGCTGCTTTGCCTTGTTTATGAGCTCCTGCTCTTCAGGCGTGAACGTAACCCCGTTCCCTCCAGAAACCCAGCGAATCAGAGACGAATAGTCCACATTGTGTTGCTCTGCGTATTCGGAATAACTCATGACGGGGCCGCTCTGATTCGCAGCCGCCCACGCCAAGGCATGGCTCTTGCGTTCGCTGACCGTGAATTGCCTATGGGCCCAATACCTTGCCTTGTCTATGAGCTCCTGCTCTTGAGGCGTGAACGTAACCCCGCTCCCTCCAGAAACCCAGCGAATCAGGGTCCCGTGGCCCAGATTATTCTGCCGCTCATAGTCGGAATAACTCATGACGAGGCCGCTCTGATTCGCAGCCGCCCACGCCAAGGCATGGTTCTTGCGTTCGCTGACCGTGTATTGACTAAGGGCCCAATACCGCTTTGCCTTGTTTACGAGCTCCTGCTCTTGAGGCGTGAACGTAACCCCGCTCCCTCCAGAAACCCAGCCACTCAGGGTGTCGGGGTGTAACTTGTACCGCCGCGCATAGTCGGTATACCCCATGACGGCGCCATTTTGATTCGCATGCGCCCACCTCAAGGCATGGTTCTTGCGGTCGGAGAGCTCATACTGATCGGACGCATGCCTCCTTGCCGTGTCTATGAGCGCCTGCTGGTCAGCCGTGAACGTAACACCACTGATCCCGTCGGATATCCATCTACCCAGTGTCGAATTGGGAATAGAGTATGTCGCTGCATACTCCGTAATACTCACATCGTGGCCACTCTGATTCGCAGCGGCCCATCGCAAAACATGGCGCTTGCTCTCATCTCTTTCATGGGTCCTGCTCTCATCTCTTTCCATTCCTAGTTAGCCGCCTTTGCAGTCAGATTTCGAAGTCTTCCTACTACACAACGGATGCGCGGGGGCCGCCGGTTCAACCTCGATCGGGCCTGTCATTCGAACAGGGCTATCGCGTAGTCAGTTGGGGGGTGTCCGACCCAGGGTCATTGCGTTGTCGGGTAGCTGCTGGTCACGGCGGTGATTAGGTGGTGTGAGCAGCGGTTGGCTTGGCGGGTGGCTCGGGCGATGTTGGTCGCGCCGGTGGTGCGGTGCCAGCCGATCGCGGTGTTACGCAGGGTTGCGATGACGGCGGGTCCGGTGCCTGTCCGGGCTTGGTGGAGGTCTTCACGGAACGTCACGTCGCGTACGTGATGGAGGCAGTTCTCGATGTGCCAGTGGCGGCGGATCCAGGTTTGCAGGTCGCGGGGTAGGGCTTGGCCGGCGGGTAGCGACACGGTCAGGTAGGCGGTCTCGCGGCTGGTTTTGCCGGCGACGGTGCGGGTTCGGGTGATCCGCACGGCCTGCTGGGCGTGCGGGAAGGCGATGCCGCCGGGCGTGGCGACGGTGACGGCTTTGACGGTGCGGGTCTCGCGGCGGCCGTGACCGCGGTCGCGGGTGCGGTCACCGACCGGGATCTGCGCCCAGGGCAGTCGTTTGAGCTGCTTGAACAGGGTCGGCTGGTTGGCCTTCACCTGCACGAGCAGGTGCGCTCGGCGGGCGGTGACCTCGTTGGCGTGACCGGTCTGGGTGTGCAGGGCATCGGCGGTGAACAGCACCCCGGCCAGGGAGCCGAGCACCTGTTCGACGGCGTCGAGCAGCGGCGCGAACGCCGGGATCTCATTACTGAGCCATTTTCATCCTGCGTTGCGGTCGGCTTCGACGTGGTGCAGGACGAGGATGGCCTGCACGATCGCGGTTGCTCGGCGTGGGCAGCGGCGCAGCTTGACCAGGATTTTCCAGGTCTTGAGTGTGGCGATCGCGCGTTCGCCTCGGGCGCGGATCTTCGCGTGGGCCCGGTTGACCGTCTTGTGCCGGTGTGACAGCTTCGGTCGGAAGCGGTGCCGCTTGAACGGGGTGCGCACGCTGCCGTGGGCGCCTTGGTAGCCCTTGTCCGCGAAGGTCATCACGTGGGCGCTGGTCAGGGCGTCGATGATGCCGTGGGTGCGGGCGGCGGTCAGGTCGTGCGTCGAGCCGGGCAGCGCGGCCGATGCCCAGACGAGACGCCCGGCCGCGTCGGCGATGACCTGCACGTTCACGCCGTGGCGTTTGTGCTTCCCGGAGTAGTACGGCTTCTGGTCGGCGACCGGTCGATCGGGATCAGGGTGCCGTCGAGGATTGCGTAGGCGAGCAGCCGGATCCTGGTCATGGCCGTGGCCAGGTTGTCGGCGGTCGCGGCGAGCAGGTCGATGGCCTCGCGGACATAACGCCAGGCCGTCGTGATGCCAATCTCGAATCCGGCGGCCAGGCGGGTCAGGGTGTCGCCGTTGCGCAGGTGGGCCAGGGCGAGCAGGGCTTGCCGGCCGGGGTCGGGGCGTCGCCACCGGGACCGTCGCTGCTGGCGGCGGGTTCGGATGAGGGCGGCGAGGTGGTTCAGGCTGCGGGTGGACAACGGAATCGCGGCAGGGTAAGACAGCACAGCGAGGCTCCCGGTTGGGGCATCTGATCTTGGTCGACTGCTGTCTTACCGGGAGCCTCGTCCTTCATGGACATCGGCCTCCCGAACCGCCCGTGACCTGCACCGTCACGATGAAAATGGCTCACTCTTGGCGTCCACGGTGACCTGGGCGAGGACAACGCCGGTCCCGGTGTTCAGCGCGGAAAGCAGGTGCACCTGGCGGCCGTCGCCGATGCGGGCGCCGCGCAGCGTCTTGCCGTCGATGGCGATCACCGTGCGATACCGCCCCGGCGTGATCACCTCGACGGGAGTCCGGGTACGCAGCTAGCGGGCCAGGACGGTGCCGAGCAGCGCGTCGTCCAGGCGTGTCAGCAGCCGCCAGACAGTGCTGCCGACCGGCACCCCTGCGGGGAACCCGAGCCGACGCTGGGCCTGTTCGTCCAGGTCGTGCAGCCAGTCCGTGATCGCGGCGAACGACGACGCCCCGGCCATGACGGCGCAGACCGCCACCGCCAGCAGCCCGGTCAGCGGATACCGCACGCCTCGTGGGTCGCGTGGATCAGGAACAGCGGCGAGCGCGTGTAGTAGACCGCCGTGTTCACCGTCGGTGACTGGTGCCGCCTCGGCGATGGAGGTGGATGCGGCTACGGCACGTGCGGGGATGAGAGATGCTGCCATCAGCGGGTGGGGTCTTCCTCGGAGTCGTGAAGCGTCGCAACTCCATGATCACCGATGCGGCCTCACCCGCTCCTTGCACCTCCACAGAGGCCGAACTCGTCTCGAAATCCCTGGTCAGCGGCCCGTCAGCCGACTACGCAATCGCCCTGCCAGGACCCCGCCGGGAAGGCAGCCAGGGCTATTGCGTAGTCGCTTGAGTGCCGGCTGACCTGCGGGAACTCGCGGTCAACCGTCCGGTGTAGGTGGTCGGCTTGGCGCGGCTTGGCCGGGCAACGAAGCTGAAGTGGTTCGACCGAAGGCCCGTAGCTCCGTAGGCCGATGGATCGGGACGGCCACGACGGAGGGCTGCACTGGAGCTGACCTGCGCAAACGGACTACGCAATACCCCTGGGTCGTGTCTAGTACGGCAGCCCCTAGAGAAGCATGATCTTGCGGAACGCAGGGACCGTCGTAACAGCAGTGCAGGTCCCGTCGTAACGAAGGTGCCTGCCGTCGCCATCTTCTGGACGGCAAGCGGCTGAGGGCGATCCCTGCCTGCGCTGACACCCCAGGGCCATTGCGTACGATCGGTGACTTTACGTGACTGCGTCGATGAGTTGGGTTGATCGGCGGTTGGCGGTTCTGGTGGCGCGGGCGATGTTGGTTGCGCCGTTGAGGCGGTGGTAGCCGATCGCGGTGTTACGCGGGGTAGCGAACACGGCGGGTCCGTTGCCGGTCCTCGCGTGGTGGGCGTCCTCGCGGAACGTTACGTCTCGGACGTGGTGGAGGGCGTTCTCGATGAGCCACTCGTTGTGGGCGAACGCGCCCAGGTCGACCGGCTGGGCCAGGCTGGCGGGCAGGCTCATGGTGTAGTGGGCGGTCTTGCTGCTGGTCTTGCCCTTGATTGTGCGGGTCCTGGTGATCCGCGCCGCTTGCTGCGCGTGCGGGAACGCGAGGCCACCATCGGTGCGCACGGTCAACGCTTTGACGGTGCGGGTTTCCCTGCGGCCGTGCCCAACCTCGCGCTGCTGGTCACCGGCCGGGACCTGGTGCCACGGCAACGCTCTGAGCTGCGCGTACAGCCTCGGCTGGTTAGCCTTCGCCGCGACCATGAGGTCCCCGCCCCGGGCGGCGACGGCGCGGGCGTGCCCGGTCTGCGCGTGTAGAGCGTCCGCGACGATCACCACGCCGCGCAGCGACCCGAGCTGGTCGACGACCTGGTCCAGGAGCGGGGCGAACGCGGGGATTTCGTTGGGCTTCGCCTCGATCTGGACCTGGCCGAGCACGATCCCGGTCCGGGTGTCGTACGCAGCGAGCAGGTGCACCTGCCGGCCGTCGCAAGTGCGGGCACCACGCAGGACTTTGCCGTCGATGGCGATGACCAGCCGCCACCGCCGGCCCATGACCTGCAGCGGGGTGCTGCGCGCGCGTAGCCACCGCGTCAACACCTGCTGCAACACGCCCGCGTCGACGCGGATCAGCAGCCGCCACAGCGTCGTCGCCGCCGGGACCGTGTCGGTGAAGCCGAGCGTGCGCCACGCCGGGCGCTCGAGGTCACGCACCCAATCGTGTACGGCGGTGAAGGTGCACGCCCCGGCCAGCACCGCGCACACCGCCACCGCGACCAGGTGAACACGATGGCGGCGGCGAGCGCCAACACGGCCAGCCGGTACCAGATCGGCCGGTACGGGTCGAGCAGCTCCGCGTACCCCGGTCGGATCGTGGTGATCGCCAGCCAGAGCAGCTGGGCGGCGACCGGCGCGGCCAGGATCGGCACCAGGGCCAGCGCGAAGCCGGCGGCCAGCCGGCCGGCGCCGGCCCGGCCACTGCGGCGGGTCAGCCACGCCAGCGCGGCCACCGCGCCCACGGCGAGCAGGGCCAGCGGCAGGGTGAGCCAGCCCGGGTAGCGGACCAGCAGACCGGGGACGGGGAAGTAGGTGGCGTCGTGCCCGGAGCGCAGGTCGGTCAGGTCGGTGCGGCCGAACTCCCGGGCGAGGCCCAGCGCGTTGTCCCCGTGCTGCTGGAGGCTGCCCCGGTCCATCGCCTCGGGGGTGTCCAGCGGAGTGTGGTAGATCGCGCCGCCGTCGATGTACGCCGAGTTCAACCCGACGAACTTCTGGTCCAGGAACGCGGTGAAGTCGGTGTCGTTCGGCAGCGCCCGGTAGATCTCCACCGCGAACGAGGTGCCGACCGGATGCGGGGCGGCCCGGCCGAAGACGTCCACCAGCTTCGCGTTGTTCACCGACGTCTCGAACATGATCACCGGGCCGGTGGAGCCGCGGGCCTCCAGGTTGAGCACCACCCCGCCGTCGGCGGCCAGCGGATGGCTCGCGGCGAACGCGGACGCTCCGCACAGACACGCCTCCTCGGCGTCGGTCAGCACGAAGACGATGTCGTTGCGCGGCCGGGGGCCGACCGTCAGCGCCCGCGCCACCTCCAGGATCGCGGAGGTGCCGGCCGCGTCGTCGTTGCCGCCCGGCCCGGTCTGCACCGAGTCGTAGTGGGCGACCAGGAACACCCGGCCCGTCGAGTCGGTGCCGGGCAGCCGGGCCACCACGTTGCGGACCCGGGCCAGCGTCGCCCCGCCGGCCGCCCCGCTGAGCTGACCGGCCTCCGGCGCCACGGTGTCCTGCACCTCGGTCTCCAGGCCAAGCCCGCGCAGGCGCTGCTCGATGTGCGGGCGGGCCTGCCCGTCGCGGCCTGGGTGGGGGGTGCGCCCACGGGGAGTCCTCGGGGGTGGTGGGGCCTGGGGTGGCACCATCCTGCCGTCCGGCGACCCCGGGCGGGATGGCCGGTCGGCCACCGATCGCCCCGTATGTTCGTCGGCGGGCAGTGACGCGCCCCATCCCCGCCCGCGCCTCGGTCACCGTGTTGTGTGCGACCGTTGTCTAATACAGGATCAGCGGGGCACTCGGAAGGAGCCCGACATCACCAGCGAACTCCCGCGTCTCGCGGCGGTGACCCGGCCGCACCGGGGAGCCGGCCTGGCCGGTTCTGCCGTCGTGCCGTACCCGCACGGCGGCCTGGCGCGGCACGCGAACCTGCCGCCGGGCGAGCGGTTGCGGGTGCTGCTGGTGGAGGACGACGAGGGCGACGCCTTCCTGGTCGGTGAGCTGCTCGCCGAGACCAACTCGATGATCGAACTGCTGGTCGCCACCAGCCTCAGTGAGGCGCGGCAGCGGATCACCGGCGTCGACTGCGTCCTGCTCGATCTTGGCCTGCCCGACGCGCAGGGGCTGGACGGGCTGCGTCAGGTGCTGGAGATGTCCAGCGGCGCGGCCGTCTGCGTGCTGACCGGCCGGACCGACGAGCACCTGGGCATCGTGGCGGTCGCCGAGGGCGCACAGGACTACCTGGTCAAGGGCCAGGTGGACGGGGTGCTGCTGACCCGGGCGCTGCGCTACGCGGTGGAGCGCAAGCGGGCCGACGAGAACGCCCGCCGGCTGCGCGAGGTCGAGCTGCGCCAGGCCGAGTCGGCCCGCCTCGAACGCGGTCTGCTGCCCCAGCCGCTGATGACGACCGACCAGGTGGCGGTGCACACCTTCTACCGGCCGGGCCGGCACGCCGCGCTGATCGGCGGCGACTTCTTCGACGTGGTGCAGACCCGCCCGGACCGTCTGTACCTGATCGTCGGGGACGTCTGCGGGCACGGGGTGGACGAGGCGGCGCTCGGCGTCGAACTGCGGGTGGCCTGGCGGGCGCTGGTGCTCGCCGGCGTGCCGGACGACGAGGTGCTGCCCGCGCTGGAGCAGGTGCTGATGAGCGAGCGCCGACTCCAGGAGATCTTCGCGACGGTGGCCACCACCCGCCTGGACCTGGACGCGAACCGGGCCACCGTCCGACTCGCCGGGCATCCGCCGCCGCTGCTGCTCTCCGGCGGCCAGGTCGCCCCGGTACCCGCGCCCGGCGGCCTCCTGCTGGGCGTACGACCCCGCCGGCCGATCGCCTACGACCTGGAGTTCGACACCGATGACTGGTCCCTGCTGATGTACACCGACGGCCTGATCGAGGGGCGGGTCGGCGACGGCAACGAGCGCCTCGACGTGCCGGGTCTGAGCGGACTGCTCGACGAGCCGGCCAACCGCGAGGTGTCGCTGCCCGAGCTGCCGGCGTGGCTGGTCGGCCGGGCCGAGCAGATCAACGGCGGTCCGCTCGCCGATGATGTGGCCATGCTGCTGGTCAGCCGGGGTGGTGGCCGGTGAAGCCGGTGGTCGGCGGCTGGAGTCTGCGCCGCCGGGTGATCACCCTGCTCACCGTCGTGGGTGTGCTGCTGATCGGTCTGGCCACCGCGGAGGCGGCGATGGCCGCCCGCAACCGCACCCAGATCGACGCCATCCTCAACCAGACGGGCCCGCTGCGGGTGCAGTCGCAGGAGCTGCTCAACGCGCTGCTCGACCAGGAGACGGCGGTTCGCGGGTACGCGGTCAGCGGTAAGCCGGCCGACCTGCGTCCGTACCGGGAGGGGCTCGCGCAGGAACAGAACGTCGTCGGCGCGATGCGGGCGCTGCTCGACGACTATCCGCAGATCGGCCAGGAGCTGCGGATCGTCGAGGAACGTGCCGGCCAGTGGCGGCAGTCGGTGGCCGAGCCGGTGATCGCTATCACCGAGCGCAGCGGCACCAGGGCGGGTCAGGCGCTGGTCACCGACCAGGCCCGGCAGCAGTTCGACCAGGTCCGCTCCGCGGTGGGGGACCTCCAGCAGGAGATCCTGGTCGCCCGGGAGAAGGCCGCCGCCGCGGTCCGCAGCAGCAGCAACATCCTGGTCGTCCTGTTGATCGTCGCCGCCCTGGTGGTGGTCGTGGCCGGCGCGGTGCTGCTGCTCTCGCTGGACCGGATGGTGATCCGGCCGCTGACCGGGCTGGCCACCCAGGTCCGCGAGGTCGCCGAGGGCGACTACCAGCACCGCATCGCGACCGTCGGCCCACCCGAGTTCATCCGGCTCGGCGACGACGTGGACGCGATGCGCCAGAAGATCGCCTCCGACCTGGCCGAGGTCCGGGAGGCCCGGGAACGCATCGAGTGGGTCAACAGCCAGCTGCAGAAGCAGGCCGAGGAGTTGACCCGGTCCAACCGTGACCTGGAGCAGTTCGCGTACGTGGCCTCGCACGACCTCCAGGAGCCGCTGCGCAAGGTGGCCAGCTTCTGCCAGCTGCTCCAGCGTCGCTACGCCGGGCAGCTCGACGAGCGGGCCGACCAGTACATCGCGTTCGCCGTCGACGGCGCGCAGCGGATGCAGCGCCTGATCAACGACCTGCTCGCGTTCTCCCGCATCGGCCGCCTCACCACCGGTTTCACCGAGGTCGACCTGAACAAGGTGCTGGGTGACGTGGCCGGCCAGACCGAGGCCGCCCGGCAGTACGCCGACGCGGAGCTGACCTGGACCGAGATGCCGGTGATCCGCGGCGAGGAGCCGCTGCTCACGAACCTGCTGGCGAACCTGGTCAGCAACTCGATCAAGTTCCGCCGTGCGGACGTGCCGCCGAAGGTGCACGTGTCGGCCCGGCTGGTCGGCACCGAGTGGGAGATCACCTGCCAGGACAACGGCATCGGGATCGAACCGGAGTTCGCTGACAAGATCTTCGTGATCTTCCAGCGGCTGCACTCGAAGGACGCGTACCCGGGCACCGGCATCGGGTTGGCCATCGTCAAGAAGATCGTGGAATACCACGGTGGCCGGGTCTGGGTGGACACCGACGTGGCGGAGGGCACCGCGATCCGGTTCACTCTGCCGGCGCTCCCCGAGGACGTCGAGGCGGCTGCCGCCGCGGCCGCCGCCGTCGACTCGCCGGAGCAGCCGCAGCCTCCCGCGACGGGCGACGCGCCGGTCTCGACCGAGGCGCCGGAGCAGTCCACCGACCCGGACCGGCGGGACCGGGCCGACGGAGCCCCGGAAAGCGGTAGAACGGGTGACATGAGGGAGACGGTGGGATGACCGCGCCAGCGGACGGCAAGAGCCCGATCGAGGTCCTGCTCGTGGAGGACGATCCGGGTGACGTGTTGATGACCCAGGAGGCGTTCGAGGAGCACAAGCTCCGCAACCGGCTGACCGTCGTGTCCGACGGCGCCGAGGCGCTCGCCTACCTGCGGCGGGAGGGCCCGTACGCCGACGCGGTGGCACCCGACCTGATCCTGCTCGACCTCAACCTGCCCCGCCGCGACGGCCGGGAGGTGCTGGAGGAGATCAAGAAGGACGAGGATCTGCGCCGCATCCCCGTGGTGGTGCTCACCACGTCCCAGGCCGACGAGGACATCCTGCGCAGCTACCAGCTGCACGCCAACGCCTACGTGACCAAGCCGGTGGACTTCGAGCGCTTCATCTCGGTGGTCCGCCAGATCGACGAGTTCTTCGTCAGCGTGGTCAAGCTGCCGCCGCGTGGCTGACACCCTGCTCGACGACGTCGGCGATCTCCTCTGGGAGGCCGCCGAGCAGGTCGTGCTGCCGCTGTTCCGCAAGCTCGACGACGCCGACGTGTCGGAGAAGGCCCCGGGCGAGGTGGTCACCGTCGCCGACCGCCGGGCCGAGGAGCTGATCTCCGCGAGGCTGCGTCGTCTGCGCCCCGGCTCGATGGTGGTCGGCGAGGAGGGCGTCGCCGACAATCCCGAGCTGCTGCGGCACCTGCGCGACGGCGGGGACGTCTGGCTGGTCGACCCGGTCGACGGCACCGCCAACTTCGCTGCCGGCCGCCGCCCGTTCGCCCTGATGGTGGCGCTGCTGACCGACGGTCGGCCGACCGCCGGCTGGATCCTCGACCCGCTGGCCGAGACCCTGGCCTCGGGTTGGGCCGATGACGGGGCCCTGCTTAACGGCCAACCGGTGGACGGCGGCGCCGGGGTGCCGCCGCCGGGCGAACTGCGCGGCGCGGCGATGACCCGGTTCCTGCCCCCGGAGACCCGCGACCGGGTCCGCGCCGGCGGCCGGCGACTCGGCGAGCTGCTGCCCGGCCAGCACTGCGCCGGCCGGGAGTACCTGGACATCCTCACCGGTGAGCAGCAGTTCACCATCTTCTGGCGCACCCTGCCGTGGGATCACGCCCCGGGCGCGCTGCTCGTGCGTGCCGCCGGTGGTGTGGCCCGCCGCTTCGACGGCGTCGACTACCACCCCGCCGACGAGGGTCGTGGTCTGCTCGTCGCGGCCAACGAACAGGTCTGGGCCGAGGTGCACGAGGCCCTCCTCAGCTCCTGATCCGCGCACCGCGCGATCGTGGTGGCACGCTGCGTCGACACCCGGGCGGCAGGACGGTCACAGGGCTGGTCACCGGCGGGCGTTCCGGTATCGTGACCGGCGGTCTCCGCCAGCAGGCCGGCGGTCGACGGAAGGACGCTTTCGTGCCCAGGACCAGGCCCAGCCAGCGGCGCGCTCGCCGCGCTCTGCTCGCCGTGCTCGCCGCCGTCGCGCTGGTGCTCGTCGGTGGAGCCGTTCCCGCGTACGCGGAGCCCGACGAGGGTGGCACGAAGAAGCTCCAGGACGCGTTGGAGTTGACCGCCAAGGGCCACATCGAGGCCAAGGCCAGACTCGACAACTCCAAGCGTCGGCAGACGGCGCTGATCGGCGAGTTGAAGACGGTCGAGGGCCGGTTGGTCGGGCTGACCGCCCAGGTCGGTGAGGTGGCCGCGCAGTCGTACCGGGCCGGTCGGCTCACGCCGGCGTCGATGCTGCTCAACACCGCCACGCCGCAGGCGTTCCTGCAACGCGCCGCCGACCTCGACCTGATGGCCCAGCGGGACAGCAAGCGGCTGCGCGATCTCGTCGACGCCCAGCAGCAGGCGCAGCAGGCCAAGATCGCCATCGACGCCGAGGTGCGTGAGCAGCAGAAGCAGCTCGCCGTGATGGCGAAGAAGAAGAAGGAGGCCGAGGCGGCCCTCGCCGAGGTCAGCTCCGGCAGCAGCAGCGGTTTCAGCGGCGGCAGCTCCGCCTCGGCCAAGCCGGCGCCACGCAACCCGGACGGGTCGTGGCCGTCGGAGTCCTGCTCGGTGAAGGACCCGACGACGTCCGGCTGCATCACCCCCCGCACGCTCAACGCCCTCAAGCAGACCCAGGCGGCCGGCTACAAGCGGCACGTCTCCTGCCAACGTTCGGGTGGTGGTGGTGAGCACCCGAAGGGACGTGCCTGCGACTTCGCGGCCGCCACGAACGGCTTCGAGGACCGCAACGCGACCGGCGGCGACAAGGCGTACGGCGACAGCCTGGCCGCCTGGCACGTGCGCAACGCCGACCGGCTGGGTGTGCTCTACGTGATCTGGTATCGGCAGATCTGGCACCCCGGCACCGGCTGGCGCGCGTACAGCGGCAGCGGCAGTCCGGCCGCCAGCCACACGAACCACGTTCATCTCTCGGTGTACTGACCCGAAGCGCCAGCTGCACTGCGTACCATCGCGACGATGAGCACCCCACCATCCGACGTAGCGGCACCGCCCACCTCCGCGGCCGCACCCGTGCCGGTGACCGGCCGGGCGCTGCCCAACGGTCTCGCCGCGTTCCTGGTCTTCTTCTCCAGCGGGGCCGTGCTGGTGCTGGAGACCGTCGCCCTGCGCCTGGTCGGCCCGTACGTCGGGGTGACCCTCCAGGTGACCAGCTCGGTGATCGGCATCGCACTGGCCGCGATTGCCTACGGCGCCTGGTCCGGCGGCTGGCTGGCCGACCGGCGTGACCCGCGTGGTCTGCTGGCGCCGGCGCTGGTGCTGGCCGGCATCGCCACCGCGATCACCCTGCCCGTCGTCCGGTACGCCGGCGAGGTGCTGCGTGGCAGTGCGGTCAGCGCCATCCTGCTGCTCGTCGCCCTGGCCGTGTTCGTGCCGGCCGCGCTGCTCGCCGCGGTCACCCCGCTGGTGGTGAAGCTGCAACTCGCCGACCTGCGGCGTACCGGTCAGGTCGTCGGCCGGCTGTCCGGGATCGGCACCCTGGGCGGCATCACCGCGACCCTGCTCACCGGCTTCGTGCTGGTCGCCGCCCTGCCCAGCACGGTGATCCTGCTGGCGTTGGCGGTGGCCCTCGGGCTGGCCGGCATCGGCCTCGGGGTCTATCTGCGGCGGCAGGCGCGCACCGACCTGCCCGGTCCGGCCCGGACCCGGGCCGCGCTGGCCGTGCTCGGCCTGATCGGCGCGGGACTGACCACCATCGCCCCGAACCCCTGCGACATCGAGACCGCGTACCACTGCGCCCGGGTGACCACCGACCCCGGCCGGCCCAGCGGCCGGATGCTGCTGCTCAACTCGGCCCAGCACTCGTACGTGGACCTGGCCGACCCGAAGCACCTGGAGTACGCGTACACCAAGTGGATCGGCGCGATCGCCGACGTCGCGGCTCCGGCCGGGCAGCGGTTGGACGCCCTGCACCTGGGCGGCGGCGGTTTCACCGTGCCGCGCTACCTGACCGCCACCCGGCCGGGCACCGACAACGTCGTCTTCGAGATCGACGGCGGGCTGGTCGAGCTGGGCGAGCAGGAGCTGGGCGTACGCACCGGACCGGACCTGCGGGTGGTGGTGGGTGACGCCCGGATGCTGGTCGCCGGCGAGCCGGCGGACAGCCGCGACCTGGTCGTCGGCGACGCGTTCGGCCACCTGGTGGTGCCGTGGCACCTGTCCACCCGGGAGATGGCCGCCGAGATCCGGCGGGTGACCCGCCCCGGCGGGGTGTACGTGCAGAACGTCATCGACTACCCGCCGCTGCAGTTCATCCGCGCCGAGCTGGCCACCGTGGCCGCCGAGTTCACGTACGTCGCGGTGATCGCCCCACCGGAGGCGCTCGCCGAGAAGCAGGGCGCCAACCTCCTCATCGTCGGCTCCGACGCTCCGCTGCCGCTGGACGCCATCCGCGCCCGGCTGGGAGAGGTCGACCCGAAGGTCAGCCTGCTGTCCGGCACGGAACTCACCGACTTCATCGGTTCGGCGCTGGTGCTGACCGACGACTACGCCCCGGTGGATCAACTCTTGGCAGCGACCGCCTGATCGGGTGACATCCCTGACCGATTTCGATCCTCAAGGTGTAGGTCGGCTCATCGCGGGCAACAACGGCCACCATGGGTGGTGGGGACCGGAACGGCGCGCAACTCCTCGATGAGCGGTACCGGCTCGTCGAGCAGCTCGGCGCGGGCGGTATGTCGGTGGTCTGGCGAGGCTACGACGAGGTGCTCGGTCGCCAGGTCGCGGTGAAGGTGCTGGCGTCCCGGCTGGCCAGCGACCGGGCCTTCCGGCACCGGATCCGGGTGGAGGCGCAGGCCGCCGCGCGGCTCTGCCACCCCAACATCACCAACGTGTACGACTACGGCGAGTCCGAGCAGGTCGGCCTGACCGTGCCGTACGTGGTGATGGAGCTGGTCGACGGCGCCTCGCTCGCCAACCGGCTCGGCCGGGAGGGCCGCCTGCCGTGGCGGGAGGCGGTGACGATCGCCGCCGAGGTCAGCTCCGCGCTGGCCACCGCGCACGCCCGCGGTGTGGTGCACCGCGACGTCACCCCGGGCAACGTGATGCTCACCTCGACCGGCGTCAAGGTCGTCGACTTCGGTATCTCCGCGCTGGTGGGGGAGAGCGAGAAGGGGCCGGACGGCGCGCTGCTCGGCACACCCGCGTACCTCGCCCCGGAGCGGCTGGACAACGGCCAGGTCTCCCCGGCCACCGACGTGTACGCCGTCGGGCTGCTGCTCTACCGGATGCTCACCGGCCGGCTGCCGTGGCAGGCCAGCACGACCACGCAGATGCTGCGGGCGCACATGTACAACGACCCGGACCCGATGCCCCCGGTGCCCGGCCTGCCGGGCGAGGTGACCGACCTGGTGCGGCGCTGCCTGGCCAAGCAGCCCGCCGACCGTCCGGCGACGGCCGAACTGGCTCGGACCCTCGCCGAGGCGGCCGGGATGCTGGCGGCGGTGCCGGTCTCGCCGGCCGCCGGCCCGGTGGACCCCGCGGCACTGGCCAGCGCGGGCACCACGATCCTGCCGTGGTCCGCGGCGACCGACGCGTTGCCGTTGTCGCGTACCCGTAACCGGACCCGTCGGGAGCACCGACGCCGCCGGCGGGTGGAGGCCGGGGTGGCCGCCGTCGGCCTGATCGCGGTCACCGGCGCGATGTGGGGTTTCACCTCGCGCAGCCCAGCCAGCGGCGACGACCGGCCGACCACCGAGGCCCGGATGAGCCTGCCGAAGGCGGCGCCCTGCGAGGTGGCGTACGCGCTGCGCACCGACTCCGGCAAGGAATTCGCCGCCGAACTGACCCTGACCAACAGCGGTGAGCAGGAACTGCGGGACTGGACGATGAGCTTCACCTTCCCCGGTCAGCAGACGGTGACGAAGGCGGAGCCGACGGCTGTGCAGCAGCAGGGGAGCACGGTGCTGATCCGGCCGGCGGCCCAGCGCACCACCCTGGCGCCCGGCGCGGCCGAGAAGCTCACCCTCGCCGGCACGTACAGCGGCGCGAACCCGCTACCGGTGGAGTTCCGGGTGGGCGACTCCACCTGCGGGGTACGCGTCTCCGGGGTGGCCGGCAGCACGCCGTCCACCGCCCCGCCGAGCAAGGCGGCGACCGCGCCGGCCCCGCCGAAGAAGACGACGGTACGCAGCGGCTCGGGCGGCGGCGCGCCGAAGGCGAAGCCGCCGAAGCCGGCCAAGGCTGCCCCGAAGCCCAACGATGCCAAGGGGCCGGGTGGTCCGGGAAAAGGATGAGACATCCCGAGGGGCACGGACCTCGTCGGCGTTGACGGTCAGCGTCGTCCCGCGAACCGCTGCACCTGGTCGATCCCGCCCTCCACGACCAGCACCCCACCCTGGGCCAGCGCCGTGTTGTCCGAGGCGTACCGGAAACGCTCACCCGGCGCCTTCGCGCCGATCACCCGGACCCCGTAGCGCTCGTCCGGGCGCAGGTCGAGCAGCGTACGACCGACCAGCGACTCCGGCACCCGGACGGTGGCGATCGCGAAGTCGTCGTCGAACTCGATGAAGTCGAGCAGCCGACTGACGATCAGATGGGCCACCCGGTCGCCGGTCTCCGCCTCCGGGAAGATCACGTGGTGCGCGCCCACCGACGACAAGATCTTGGCGTGCTTCTTCGATGTCGCGCGGGCCCAGATCTGCGGCACACCCAGCTCGGCCAACGCCAGCACGGTGAGCACGCTCGCCTCGACCGAGGCCCCGATGGCCACCACCGCCCGGCCGAACCCGGTGACACCGAGCTGCCGTAACGCCCCCTCCTCGGTCGCGTCGGCCTGCACCACCCGGTCGAGCTGGGCCGACCAGCGCTGCACCTGGTCCGGATTGCGGTCGATGGCCAGCACCTCGCGGTCCATCCGGGTGAGTGACCCGGCCAGGTGGCAGCCGAACCGACCCAACCCGATCACCACGATGCCGCCGCCGTCCGATCGTCTCGCCGACACCTCGACCCTCCTCGCAGCTAGCCGACAATGGGTTGTTCCTGGGGGTAGCGGTAGAGCCTGCGCCGGGTGTTCAGGGCGATCGCCGATCCGAGGGTGAGCGGTCCGACCCGGCCGATGAACATCAGCACGGTCAGCACCACCTGGCCGCTGGCCGGCAGCTCACCGGCCAGGCCGATGGTCAGCCCGGTGGTGCTGAACGCGGAGGTGACCTCGAACAGGGCCGCGACGAAGCGCACCCCCTCGGTGAGCAGCAGCAGGAGCATGGTCCCGGCCGCGACCAGCGCGACGCTGAGCAGGGCGACGGTGACGGCCTGCCGCTGGCTGGCGGTGGCCACCCGGCGGTGTCCGACCGTGACGTCGGGCTCGCCGCGCAGCTCCGCCCAGATGGTGAACGCCAGCAGGAAGAACGTGGACACCTTGATGCCCCCGGCGGTGCTGGCGCTGCCACCGCCGATGAACATCAGCGCGATCAGCAGCGGGTAGCTCTCCTCCTGCAGCTCGGCGATGTCCAGGACGCTGAAGCCACCGGTACGGCTCAACGCGATCTGGGTGAACGACGCGAGCACCTTGCCTTCGGCGTCGTACGAGCCGATGGTGCTGGCGTTGGTCCACTCGGCGGCGAGCAGGCCGACGAAGCCGAGCAGCACCAGGGCGACGCTGCCCCAGATGGTCAGCTTGGTGGCGACCGCCCAGCCGGCCGGCTTGCGCCACTCACGGACCGCCTCGAACAGGGCGGGGAACCCGAGCCCGCCGACGATGGCACCGAACGCCAGCGGCAGCGACACCCACGGATCGCGGTCGAAGGCCAGCAGACCGTCGCTGTAGAGCGCGAAGCCGCCGTTGTTGAACGCCTGGACGGCGTGGAACACGCCCGACCAGAGCGCGTCACCGAACGTGTAGTCGTACGCCCACCACAGCCGGCCGGTGACCAGCGCGGTCATCACCGCCTCGCAGGCGAAGACGGTCACCGCGATGCGGCGCAGCAGCCGGGCCACGTCCCCGATGCCGAACTCGGCCGTCTCGGCCTGCACCAGCAGCCGGTTGCGCAGGCCGAGCTGGCGCGAGACCACGAGGATGACCAGCGCCGCGGCGGTGAGGATGCCGAGACCGCCGAGCTGGGTGAGCAGGGTGATCACCAGGAGACCCCCGCCGGACCAGTAGTTGGGGGTGTCGGTCATGGCCATACCGGTCACCGACACCGCCGAGGTGGCGGTGAACAGGGCGGTGACCAGGGGCGGTCGCTGATGTTGGACGGTGGCCCAGCGCGCCATCAGCAGCGCGGTGCCGAGCAGTATCGGCACCAGGAACCCCAGCGGCACCAGCCGCACGGGGTTGCGGAAAAACCGGCGCACCAGACAATCTTCCTTTTCCGCGCAGGCGTCGGAGTGGGAACGCCCATTCCGGAGATTCACCTGCCGTCCAGACATCGACCAACTCCCGGCCAATCGCGGGCGGTCTGCTATCCGCGGCATTCCCCGATGACAGGAGACGGCGTTGCGACGTACCCTCTCGACCCTCGGCGTGGCCGGCGCGCTGCTCGCCGCCGCCGTGGCCGTGCCCACCATGGCCGCCGCCGGCCCCTCGGCCGAGGCGAACCGCACCCGGGCGAACGACCGCCCGATCGTGATCGGTCACCGAGGTGCCAGCGGCTACCGGCCGGAGCACACGCTGGAGGCGTACCGGTTGGCGATCCGGATGGGCGCGGACTACATCGAGCCGGACCTGGTGTCCACCTCCGACGGCGTCCTCGTCGCCCGGCACGAGAACGAGATCTCCGGCACCACCGACGTGTCGACGCACCCGGAGTTCGCCGCCCGCAGGGCGACGAAGACCATCGACGGTGTCGCCGTGACCGGCTGGTTCACCGAGGACTTCACCCTGGCCGAGTTGAAGACGCTGCGGGCCAAGGAGCGACTTCCGCAGGTCCGCGTCGCGAACACCGCCTTCGACGGCCGCTTCGAGGTGCCCACCCTCCAGGAGGTGATCGATCTGGCTCGGACCGAGGGGCGGGCACGGGGCCGCACCATCGGCATCTACCCGGAGACCAAGCACCCGAGCTACTTCACGTCGATCGGCCTGCCGTTGGAGGAGCCGCTGCTGAAGGTGCTGCGGCAGAACAAGCTGGACCACAAGAACTCGCCGGTCTTCATCCAGTCGTTCGAGACCGCCAACCTGCGTCGGCTGAGCCGGCTCACCGACGTGAAGCTGGTCCAGCTCCTCGACGCCACCGGCCGCCCGTACGACTTCACCGCCGCCGGCGACACCCGCACCTACCAGGACCTCGCCACGGCTGCCGGCCTGAAGTGGATCGCGGGTTACGCCGACGGGATCGGCGCGAACAAGAACCTGATCGTGCCCCGCGACGCCGCCGGCAAGCTGCTCGCCCCGACGAACGTGGTGCGTGACGCACACCGCGAGCGGCTGCTCGTGCACTCCTGGACGTTCCGTGC
The DNA here is from genome assembly GCF_029626045.1 of Micromonospora sp. WMMD710. NCBI lineage: Bacteria > Bacillati > Actinomycetota > Actinomycetes > Micromonosporales > Micromonosporaceae > Micromonospora > Micromonospora sp. WMMD710. Next base: position 6,194,337 of record NZ_JARUBD010000001.1, read on the forward strand.
GGAGAACCAGTTCCTCCCCGTGGACTTCCGGATCGGCACCGACCCGAACGCGCGCGGCGACATCACGGCCGAATACGAACTCTTCCTCGGCCTGGGACTGGACGGCGTGTTCAGCGACCACCCCGACACCGCCGTCGCCGCCCGCGCCGGCCTCGCCACGCGCTGACCCGCTCGCGCCTCGGCGGGTGTCCCCGCCGAGCTGACCGCGGTCCGGAGCTGATCCGCTCCGGGCCGAGCGCCGGGCCGATCACGCCCGGCCCACACGCTGGCCCGTCGTCCGCCACCCGGACGCCGGGCCAGCGACACGTCCGGTCCGCCCAGGCGCCCGCCGAGGTGCCCGGCCAGGTGGCCTCGCGGGAGTGGGCACCACCTCCGAGCCTGCCCACGCCCGCCAACCCACGCCCGTCGACGCGTGCCTGTCCAAGGTCACGCTCGATCCCGGATCGAGTGGTATCCCCGCGAGTCCGAGACCACTACATCCACGATCGAGCACGATCGAGACCACGCCGCAGGCGGGACCAGACAGCAACATCAGTGATGTTGTGGTGATCTTCGCTCAGTGCGTACGGCATCGGGTTTTCGGTGATCGTCTGTTCGGCGGTCGTTGGCGGTGTCCGCGCCCGGCCGACCACGACGGGCCCTGTGACCGAGCGAGTGGGGCGGATGGCGCGAGGCGACACACGCCTTGGCTGGTCCGTGGGGTTCGGGGCCATCGAGAGCGCGGACCCTCCGGTGGTAACGCGGTGCGCTGTAACCCCCGGCCACCTCATTCCTGATACTTGTGTGTTTCTGCCACATAGCTCGTGGGTGACGTCACTTCTAGCGTGAGCCGACAACACAGCATCCTGTCCTCACCTGGAGTCGCGATGACGGTCCGGCACACGCGGCGGGCGTTCCTCTCCGCCGCCACGATGATGGCGGCGGCACTGGCCGCCACGGCCTGTGGTAGCCCGCAGGACACCGCCACCGGCGGCGGCGACAGCGCCGCGCCGGTCAAGGTCGGCCTGGTGTACTCCCAGTCGGGAGCCCTGGCCAGCTACGGAAAGCAGTACATCGAGGGGTTCAAGGCGGGGTTGGACTTCGCCACCCAGGGCACCGGCAAGGTCGGTGACCGGAAGATCGAGCTGACCGAGGTCGACGACGCGGGTGACCCGGCCAAGGCGGTCTCCGCGGCGAAGGACCTGATCGGCAAGGGCACCAAGATCATCGCCGGTTCCACCGCCTCGGGTGTGGCGCTCCAGGTCGCGCCGATCGCGGCACAGAACAAGGTTCTGTTCATCTCCGGCCCGGCCGCCACGGACGCGGTGACCGGCGCGAACAAGTACACGTTCCGCTCCGGGCGACAGTCCTACCAGGACGTGGTGACCGCCAAGTCGTTCATCGGCGACCCGGCCGGCAAGAAGGTCGTGGTCTTCGCTCAGGACGGCGCATTCGGCGACGCCAACGAGGCCGCCGTCAAGGCCGTCATCGGTGGTGCGGGCGCCACCGTGAGCAGCGTGCGGGCCCCGGCCAGCGCCACCGAGTTCACGCCGTTCGCCAGCCAGATCAAGTCGGCCAAGCCGGACCTGCTGTTCGTGGCCTGGGCCGGCACGACCGCCCCGGCGATGTGGCAGACCCTCGACCAGCAGGGTGTTCTCTCGTCCACCACGGTCGTCACCGGTCTGGACATCCGTACCTCGTGGCCGACCTTCGGCGCCGCCGGCGCGAAGATCTCGTTCCTGTCGCACTACTTCGACGGTGCCAGCGACACCGAGGCCAGCAAGGCGTTGAAGGCCAAGGTCAGCACCATCGACCTGTTCCACCCGGACGGCTTCGCCGCCGCCCAGATGGTGGTCCGTGCGGTGCAGGAGGGTGGGGACGACGTCGACAAGATGGTCACCGCCCTGGAGGGCTGGAGCTTCGACGGGGTCAAGGGCAAGATGACCATCCGGGCTGCGGACCACGCGCTGCTCCAGCCGATGTTCCAGGCCAAGCTGACCGGCAGCGGCACCGCCTTCACGGCGACCGCGCAGAAGAGCCTCACCGGTGACGAGACCGCGCCACCGGCCGTGGCCATGAAGGGCTGAGAAGTGCTCGCCACCCGCGGTCTGACCTGGCGGATCGGTGAGGTCGCCATCGTCGACAGCGTCTACCTCGACCTGGCGCCCGGGGAGTTCCTGGGCGTGATCGGGCCGAACGGCGCCGGCAAGACCTCACTGTTCAACCTGATCACCGGCCTGCGCCGGGCCACCGAGGGTCGGATCACCCTGGACGGGCAGGACATCGGGGCGCTTCCGCCGCACCGGCGGGCCCGCCTCGGGTTGGGCCGTACCTTCCAGGCGTCCTCGGTCTTCGGCTCGCTGAGCGTGCGGGAGAACGTCCGGCTCGCCGTGCAGGCGCACCGCGGGGGCTCGATGGCACTGTGGCGGCGGGCGGCGGCCGACCGGGAGGTCGCCGCCGCCGCCGACACGGCGCTCGACCGGGTCGGCCTCGCCCACCGGGGTACGGCGCTCGCCGGCACCCTGGCGCACGGCGAGAAGCGCAAGCTGGAGATCGCCCTGCTGCTCGCCGGTGAACCGCGGGTGATGCTGCTGGACGAGCCGATGGCCGGGGTCAGCGCCGAGGACGTACCGGAGCTGGTCGCCGTCATCAAGTCGTTGACCGGTGACAGCGGCCGGGCGGTGCTGATGGTCGAGCACCACATGGACGTCATCCTCGAACTGGCCGACCGGATCGCCGTCATGCACCACGGCGCGCTGCTGGCCTGCGACACCCCGGAGACGGTGATGGCCAACCCCACGGTGCAAGAGGCCTACCTGGGGGAGTCGCTGTGAGCGAACCGATCCTCAGTGTGGAGGACCTGTCGGTCCGGATCTCCGGGCTGCACATCCTCCAGGGGGTGTCCTTCACGGTCGCCCCGACCGGAGTGACCGTCCTGCTCGGTCGCAACGGCGTCGGCAAGACCACCACGCTGCGCGCGATCGTCGGCCTCACCCCGCCCGCCGGGGAGGTCCGCGGCACCATCCGGATGGGCGCGCAGAGCCTGCTGGCCCGGCCCACCCACCGGCTGGTCCGCGGCGGGCTCGGCTACGTGCCGGAGGACCGGTGCGTGTTCGCCGGCCTCACCGTCGCCGAGAACCTGCGGCTCGCCGAGCGGCGCGGCACCAGCCCGGCGTACGACAAGGTCTTCGCGCTCTTCCCGGAGCTGGACCGGCGCGGACGGCAACGGGCCGGTTCGCTCTCCGGTGGGCAGCAGCAGATGCTCGCGATCGGGCGGGTGCTGCTCAACGACAACCGGCTGCTGCTGGTCGACGAGCCGACCAAGGGGTTGGCGCCGAAGGTGGTGACCGAGGTGGCCGAGGTGGTGGAACGGGTCGCGGAGTCGGTGCCGGTGCTGCTCGTGGAGCAGAACCTGGCGGTCGTACGCCGACTGGCCCGCGACGCGGTGGTGCTGGCCGCCGGCAAGGTGGCCTGGACCGGCGACGCCCGTGAGCTGCTGCTGGAGACGGCGCTGACCAAGTCGCTGCTCGGTGTCGGCTCGGCGGAGGTGGCCTCGCCGAGCGCGAGGAGTGAGCTTGCGAGCCCCGCAGTCGCGAGGAAGGACCAACGCTGATGGGCACCGTGATCCTGTTGGCGTTGACCGGCCTGGGTCTGGCGGCGCTGTACTTCCTGGTCGCCTCCGGCCTGTCCCTGGTCTTCGGCCTGGCCGACGTGCTCAACTTCGCGCACGGGCTGTTCCTCGGCGTCGGCGCGTACGGCACCTGGTGGGCGGCGGGCAACCTGCCGGGCGCCGGCTCCGACGGGTTCGGCTTCGTGGTCGCGGTCGCCTTCGGGGTGGCCGCCGGCACGCTGGTGGCGATCCTGGTCGAGTTGGTGCTGATCCGCCCGCTGTACTCCCGCACCATCGAGCAGGTGCTGGTCACCGTCGGTCTGTCGCTGGCCGGCGTGGCGTTGCTCCAGGCGACGTGGGGTGCGGACGCCCGCACCTTCCCGCGCCCCGACTGGACCCGGCAGGTGACCGGGATCCTCGGCGCGCAGGTGCCCAACGGCGGCCTGCTGCTGATCATCGCGGCGGTGCTGGTGCTCGGCGCGATCCTGGCGTTCCTGCGCTGGACCCGGTACGGCCTGGTGATCCGGGCCGGCGTGGAGAACCGGGAGATGGTGACCGCGCTCGGCATCGACGTGCGCAAGGCGTTCACGCTGGTCTTCGCGATCGGTGGGGCGGCCGCCGCGCTCGCCGGCGCGCTGGGCGGGGTCTACTTCGGCACGGTCTCGCCCGGCCAGGGCGGCTCGCTGCTGATCTTCGCGTTCATCGTGGTGGTGATCGGCGGCATGGGCTCGGTGGTCGGCTCCGCGTACGCGGCCGTCGTGGTGGGGCTGGTACAGCAGTTCGTCAACTACTACGGCACGTCCGGGCTGGGCGACATCTGCGTGGTCGGGCTGTTGGCCGTGGTGCTGCTGCTGCGCCCGCAGGGCATCGCCGGAAAGGTGGCAACGGCATGACGGTGATCGACGCTCCTCCCGCGCAGGTGCCCGACGAGTTGACCCCGCAGCGGGGGCGGTGGCACCGCGTCCGCCCGTTCCTGCCGCTGGTCGCGCTTGTCGTGCTGGCGATCCTGCCGTACTCGACGATCTCCCTACCGGGGATCTTCGAGGGGCCGGTCAACTCGCCCGGCACCCTGCAACTGCTCGCCATCTGCCTGATCTTCGGTGGGCTGGCCGCCGGGTACGACCTGCTTTTCGGCCGGACCGGGATGCTCTCCTTCGGGCACGCGCTGTACTTCGCCGCCGGCGTGTATGGCACCGACATCCTGGTCACCCGCGCCGGTCTACCGCTGTGGCAGGCGGCGCTGTTGACCATCACCGGGGGAACGATCCTCGCGGCGCTGCTCGGAGCGGTGGCGCTGCGCACCGTGGGCATCGCGTTCGCCATGGTCACGTTGGCGTTCGCCCAGGTCGGGGCGATCCTGGTGGCCCGGGACTTCGGTGGGCTCACCGGCGGCGAGGAAGGTTTGCCGCTGGACGTGTCCGGCCTGCCCGCCGGGCTGGTGGGGGTGACCAACACGGTCAACCTGTACTGGCTGGCACTGGCGTACCTGACGCTCGTGGTCTTCGTGGTGCACCGGGTGAGCGGTTCGCCGACCGGTCGGGTGCTCGCCGGGCTGCGTGACGACGAGCGGCGGATCGGTGTGCTCGGGCTGGACCCGTACGGCTACAAACTGGTGGCGTTCACCCTGGCCGGCGGGTTGGCGTCGGCGGGCGGGGTGGTCTACGTGCTGATCGTCGGCGGTGCGTCGCCGCACATCACGTCCTCCGAGCTGACCCTGTCGCTGCTGGTCATGGTGGTGCTCGGCGGGCCGGGTACCCGGTGGGGGCCGGTGCTCGGCGGTGTCCTCTACATGTACCTGGACCACCGGCTCACCGCGTTCGGCACGAGCGACGCGGTCGACAACCTGCCGGCCGTCCTCAGCCATCCGCTGAGCCAGCCGCTCTTCGTCCTGGGCACGGTGTTCATCCTGGCCGTCTACTTCTTCCCCGGCGGCCTGACCAGCCTGGCCCCCCGCCTGTCCCACCTGACCAGATCTCTGCGCCCCCCACGCTGACCCCATCCCACCCCACTCCTGTTGATCAAGAGGTTTGCGTCAGGATTCGACCCGAGAATGACGCAAACTTCTTGATCAACAGGGGAATGACGGACGGCGCTGGTAGACATGTCGGGTGGAGACAGCGGAGCGGGCAGGGGTACGGGAGCGGGCCGAGGCGGTATTGCGCCGGTTGGCCGGTGACCACGCCCGGCTGCGCGAGGACCAGTGGCGCGCCATCGAGGCGCTGGTCGTCGACCGGCGACGGGTGCTCTGCGTCCAGCGCACCGGCTGGGGCAAGTCGGCGGTCTACTTCGTGGCCACCGCCCTGCTCCGGGAGCACGCCGGGCGGGAAGGGCAGGCCGGGCCGACAGTTATCGTCTCGCCGCTGCTGGCGTTGATGCGTAACCAGGTCGAGGCGGCCGCGCGGGCCGGCATTCGGGCCCGCACGATCAACTCGGCGAACCTCGACGAGTGGGACGAGATCACCGCCGAGATCCAGGGCGGCGCGGTGGACGTCCTGCTGATCAGCCCGGAGCGGCTCAACAACCCGGACTTCCGCGACGGCGTCCTGCCGAAGCTGGCCGCGACCACCGGTCTGCTGGTGGTCGACGAGGCGCACTGCGTCTCCGACTGGGGGCACGACTTCCGGCCGGACTACCGGCGGCTGCGCACGTTCCTCGCCGAGCTGCCGGAACGCACCCCGGTGCTGGCCACCACCGCCACCGCCAACTCCCGGGTCACCCAGGACGTAGCCGAGCAGCTGGGTGACGCCCTCGTCCTGCGCGGCACGCTGGACCGCGAGTCGCTGCGCCTCGGCGTGCTCGACCTGCCCAGCCCGGCGCACCGGCTGGCCTGGCTCGCCGACCACCTGGACGAGCTGCCCGGCTCGGGCATCGTCTACACGTTGACCGTCGCGGCAGCGGGGGAGACGGCCGAGTTCCTGCGCTCCCGGGGCTACCCGGTGGCCTCGTACACCGGTCAGGTCGAGGACGCCGACCGGCGGGCCGCCGAGCAGGACCTGCTCGACAACAAGATCAAGGCGTTGGTCGCGACCAGTGCGCTCGGCATGGGCTTCGACAAACCCGACCTGGGCTTCGTCGTCCACCTCGGCGCGCCACCGTCGCCGATCGCCTACTACCAGCAGGTCGGCCGTGCCGGCCGCGCTGTCGAGCACGCCGAGGTGCTGCTGCTGCCCGGTGCCGAGGACGCCGCCATCTGGCGCTACTTCGCCTCGCTGGCGTTCCCACCGGAGCAGCAGGTCCGGGCCGTGCTGGCCGCCCTGCACACCGACCGCCCGCTCTCCACCCAGGCCCTCGAACCGCTCGTCGATCTGCGCCGGGCCCGCCTGGAGCTGATGCTCAAGGTGCTCGACGTGGACGGCGCGGTCCGCCGGGTGCGCGGTGGCTGGCTCGCCACCGGCGAGCCCTGGGTCTATGACGAGGCCCGGTTGCGCCGCGTCGCCGAGGCACGCACCGTCGAGCAACAGGCCATGCGGGAGTACGCGTCGACGCCGGACTGCCGGATGCGGTATCTACGGGAACGCCTGGACGACACCGGGGCCACCGACTGCGGCCGGTGCGACCGTTGCGCCGACCCGCTCTTCTCCCCGGACGTGTCGACGGCCGCGCTCGCCGCCGCGCAGACGTTCCTGGGCCGCCCCGGCGTGGAGATCGCGCCGAAGAAGCTCTGGCCGACCGGGCTGGACGCGGTGGGCGTACCCCTGAAGGGCCGGATCGTTCCGGCGGAGCAGGCGCTGCCGGGCCGTGCCGTCGGGCGACTCTCCGATCTGGGCTGGGGTGGCCGGTTGCGCGACCTGGTCGGCCCGGAGGCACCCGACGCGCCGGTGCCCGACGACGTGGCCGCCGCCGTGGTGGACGTGCTGAAGTCGTGGGCGCACGGCGACGACCCGTGGCCGCGACGCCCGGTGGCGGTGGTCGCGGTCGGTTCCCGCGGGCGGCCTCGGCTGGTCGGCTCGCTGGCCGAGCGGATCGCCGCCGTGGGCCGGCTGCCGTTGCTCGGCGAGGTCACCCCGAGCGGTTCGGGCGGGGCCGGCGGGCCGCGCGGCAACAGCGCCCAGCGGGTACGCACACTGCACGACGCCTTCACCGTGCCGGCCGACCTGGCCGATGCGCTGGCCGGGCTGACCGGCCCGGTGCTGCTCGTCGACGACCTGGTCGACTCGGGGTGGACGATGGCGATGGTGACCCGGGCTCTGCGCCGCGCTGGCGCGCCCGACGTGCTCCCGCTGGCCCTCGCCGTGGCCGGCTGAGTCCGCCGGTGCGGAAAAGTTCCCGGGCACGGCGGATTGCGACCGTCGCCACGCCGTCCGGGCGTCGTCCGGGGGCCGCCCGGTGCGGCGGTACCGTGGGCGGCATGACCGATCAGCCGCCCGTCACCGTCCACGCACTGGACGCCGGCGGTGCCTGACCAGGTCTCCGCGGCGCCGGATCGGGGCACGCTCCGGCTGGCGCTGGTGGTCGGCGGGCTGGTGCTCGCGGTGCTGCTCGGCTTCGGCCTCGGCCGTCTCAACACCGGCGCCGCCACCGGCGCGGGTGCCCCGTCACTCGCCGCCGATCACACCGATCCGCCGGGCAGCGCCCCGCACAACCACGGCGCGATGCTGAGCGGGGACCAGGGCGCGGGCGCGGAGCCGGGCGGCCTGTCGGTCAGCTCGGCCGGGTACACGCTGGCCCCGTTGGCCACCGAGTTCCCGGCCGGTCGGCCGGGGCAGCTCCGCTTCCAGGTGCGCGACGCGCAGCGCCGGCCGGTCACCCGCTTCGCGGTCGTGCACGACAAGCCGATGCACCTCATCGTCGTGCGTCGCGACCTGACCGGTTACCAGCACCTGCACCCGAGCATGGCGTCGGACGGCACCTGGTCGGTGCCGTTGACCCTCGCCGAGCCCGGCGTCTGGCGGGCGTACGCCGACTTCACCGCCGTCGCCGACAACGGCGGCCAGACCGCGGTGACCCTCGGCGTGGACCTGGTCGCACCCGGCGCCTACCAGCCCCGTGCGCTGCCCGGGGCGGCCACCTCGACGACGGTGGACGGGTTCATCGTCGGCTACCAGGGCAGCCCGCAGGTCGGTGCGACCGTGCCGCTGACCTTCCGCATCGACGGGGCGGGCGGTGCCGCACCGCTGGAGCGCTACCTCGGGGCGTACGGGCACCTGGTGGCGTTGCGCGAGGGCGACCTCGGCTACCTGCACGTGCACCCGGAGCCGGAGTTGGCAGACGGCCAGGTCAAGTTCTGGGTGACCGTCCCAGGCCCCGGCCGCTACCGCCTCTTCCTGGACTTTCAGGTGCGGGCGGAGGTCCACACCGCCGAGTTCACCCTGACCGTCGCCTGATCCGGGTGCGTCAGCCGGCGCGGCGGATGGGACGGCGGGCCAGGTAGCGGAGCAGGTCGCGAATGTGGTGCTTCTCCTCGGCGGGGACGTTGGGGTCGGCCAGACGGTCGAGGATCGCCCGGACGTCGGCCTCGACCGGGCCGTCGTCGTGGCGGCGGCGGGGAGCCGGGCCGGCGTCGGGCAGGCCGAGCGCCCGGAACGCGGCCGCCACCGGCAGATCCAGGGCGGCGCAGAAGCCCCGCACTTTGGCCAACTCGGGATAATCCTGCCAGTCCCCGGCCAGCCAGCGGAACACGGTGGAACGGCCCACGCCCGTGTGCGAGGCAAGATCGGTGACGGTCCATCCGCGTTCATCGCGGGCGTCGTCGATGGCACGCCGGACGAAGCGGGCGAAGGCCATCTGCGGCGAAACCTCTGCGGAACCCATCCCTGGGGGTCTTCCCTCCCGGCCGGAGCACTGGGCGATGCGCCTTCCGAGGGTAGTACGCCCCGGGCCGGAAACAATTGACTGACCGCACAATCTGTCCCGTGGACGGGACCTTTTTCCGGGCAGCATCGATGAGCAGCCGGATCAGGTGACCAGTAATCATTGCTGTTCATCAACTAAGCTCTGGTCCCGGCGTAGCGCCCGTCCCGTCTGCCGTTTTCGACCGCAGCACTGCCGAGGAGCAGCACCATGGCCGAACCGAGCCGTCCGCAGCCGTACCAGCCCGGTGCGGTGAGCCTCTTCTTCGTCGCCAAGGCCGGCGTGTTCGCCGCCGGGTTCTGGATCTGGCTGCTGGTCCTGGTGCTGCGCACGGATCCGGCGACCGGCCTGCAGGTGTTGGCCGCCACCGGCGCGATCACCACCACGCTGGTCGGTGTGGTGCTGGGGGCCCGGATGGCGTTGCAGCACAACGCCGCGGTGCGGCACGCCGAGATGAAGAAGTTGCTGGTGGACATCTCCTGGAACGCCTTCGCCGCCGCCGGCAACGCGGAGAGCGCGGGCAAGGTCGTGCCGTTCCCGTCCGGCTCGGGGGACAGCGACTGGGCCTCCCAGCGGGCCGGCATCGAGCGGGTGCCGACCCTCGACCGGGGCGCCGGCGACCGGGTCGGGCGCGACCGGGGCGGCGACCGCCGCCGCTAGCGGTGCGCGGCAACTCGGCCAGGCGACCGGCGTCGCCAGCCGTGCGCCGCAGCCCGGCTAGGCGACCGGCGTCCTCTCGGACGACAGCAGTGTCTCCAGCCGGGGCGTGACCCGCCACTGGTCGACCAGCTCGCGGTACTCCGCGCGCTGCGTGTCGGTCGGGTCGCTGCCCGTGCGACGCGCCCGGATCAGCAGGTTACGCGGGGTGTGCTGCGAGTCGACGAACTCCACCACCTCGGCCCGGTACCCGTGCACCCGCAGCAGCCCGGCCCGCAGCGCGTCGGTCAGCACGTCGGCGAAGCGCTCCCGCAGGATGCCCTGGCGGGTCAGCAGCTCGTACGGGCCCGGGGCGGGCTGCGCGCGCAGCTGCTTCGCCAGGTCGTGGTGGCAGCACGGTGCGGCCAGCACCCAGCGGGCGTCCCAGCGCACCGCGCGGGCCAGCGCCTCGTCGGTGGCGGTGTCGCAGGCGTGCAGCGCCAGCACCAGGTCGGGGGAGGGGTCGACGGCCGCGTCGGCGATCGTGCCGGCGACGAAGCTGACCTTGTCGGCCCAGCCCAGCCGTTGCGCCAGTTCGGTGTTGCGCTGCCGCTGGTCCTCCCGGACGTCCACGCCGACCAGCTCGACGTCGAGGCCCCGGCTGGTCAGGTAGCGGTACGCGGCGAACGTCAGGTACGCGTTGCCGCAGCCCAGGTCCACCACCCGCAGTGGGCCGCTCAGGTCGTCGGGCAGGGTCGCGGCGAGGGCCCGCAGGAACGCGTCGACCTGGCGGCGCTTGGCCGCCGATCCGCCGATCTCGGCGAAAATCTCATCGCCCGGGTCGAGCAGGTACTCCTTCGCCCGGTCGTTCCCGCTCGGCGTCGCCGCCGGCCGGGTCGTCGCGGCCCGGTGCACCTGCGCCTCGCCGGACTTGGTGACCCGCAGCTGGAGCGTCGCGTCGGCCGTCTCCACGTGCCAGTTGCCGAACGGCTCGGCCAGCAGCTCGTCGACCGCCGCGCTGGCCTCCGGCCCGGGTGCGACGTTACGGGTGTACGGGCGGGCGCCGTCGGAGGTGGCGATCTGAAGTCGGGGCCCGGCCTTGAGCGTCACCGGCCGCAGCTCGGCCCGCACCACGGTGGGGCGGCGCCCCCGACGGCGACCGGCGGCGACCGCCCGGGTCAGCGCGGGGTCGAGCAGCAGTGCCCGGACCTCGGTCAGGGCGGCGTCCAGTGGTTCCGGCATCGTTCCATCTTCGGCAGGTGGGGTGGGAAGGGAACATCCCCCGTACCGCGCTCAGGCGGTGCGGGGGATGTGGGTGTCGCTGTGCGTCAGTCCGCGGTCGCCTCGGCGGGCGTACCCGCGCCGGAACCGCCACCACGACGGCGCCGGCGGCGACGCGGCTTCGACGGCTCGCCGTCGACGGCGGCGGCCGGCTCGGACGGACCCGCGTCGGCGGAGATCACCGCGGTCGGCTCGCCCACGACCACCTCGCCGGCCCGGCGGCGACGCCGGCGACGCGGGGTACGGGTGCCTTCCTCGGCGGTGTCGTCCGCGGGCGCCTCGGCGGCGACCGGCGTGCCGGCGTCGGAGCGGTCTCGACGGCCGTCGCCCCGGCCACGGCGCTCACCGCGACCGTCGCTACGGCTGTCACCGCGCCGGGAGCCCCGGCCGCCGCTGTCACCGCGGCGCGAGCGCGTCGTGCCGCCCAGGTCCTCCTCGATCTCGGCGGACAACCCGGCCCGGGTGCGCTCGGCGGTGGGCAGGGTGCCACTGACCTCGGTGGAGATGTGCAGGTCGGTGTAGAGGTGCGGGGACGTGTGGTACGTCTCCGGCGGCTCGGGCATCTCCAGACCGAGGGTCTTGTCGATGATGCGCCAGCGCGGCATGTCGTCCCAGTCGACGAAGGTCACCGCGACGCCGGTCGCCCCGGCCCGGCCGGTACGACCGATCCGGTGGGTGTAGGTGTCCTGGTCTTCCGGGCAGTCGTAGTTGATGACGTGGGTGACGCCGGTGACGTCCAGACCACGGGCCGCCACGTCGGTGGCCACCAGGATGTCGATCTTGCCGGCGCGGAACGCCCGCAGCGCCCGCTCGCGGGCACCCTGGCCGAGGTCACCGTGCACCGCGGCGACCGCGAACCCGCGGAAGTCGAGGTCCTCGGCGACCCGGTCGGCGGCCCGCTTGGTGCGGGTGAAGATCATGGTCAGCCCGCGGCCCTCCGCCTGGAGGATGCGCGCCACCACCTCGACCTTGTTCATCGAGTGGGTGCGGTAGACCAGCTGCTCGGTCTGCGGCGACGGCCCGGTCTCGGCGGTGTGCCCGGCGTGGATCGTCATCGGCTGGCGCAGGAAGCGCCGCGACAGGGTGACGATCGGGTCCGGCATGGTGGCCGAGAACAGCATCGTCTGCCGGTCCTCCGGAAGCATCGCCAGGATCTTCTCGACGTCGTCGAGGAAGCCCAGGTCAAGCATCCGGTCGGCCTCGTCCAGCACCAGGGCGTGGACGCGGTCGAGGCGTAGGTGCTTCTGCTTCTGCAGGTCCATGAGGCGGCCGGGCGTGCCGACCAGGATCTCGACGCCCTTGCGCAGCGCCTCGATCTGCGGCTCGTACGCCACACCGCCATAGATCGGCAGCACCCGGACGCCGCGCGTGCGGCCGGCGGCGGCCAGATCCTTGGCGACCTGGATGCCCAGCTCACGGGTGGGGACGACGACCAGTGCCTGCGGCACCCCGTCGCTGCCCTCGCCCGGCGCGAAGACCCGGTCCAGCAGCGGTACGCCGAAGCCGAGGGTCTTGCCGGTGCCGGTGGGTGCCTGGCCGATCAGGTCGACGCCCCGCAGGGCGATCGGGATCGCGTACTCCTGGATCGCGAAGGCGCGGGTGATGCCGGCCGCGGCCAGCGCCTCGACGGTCTCGTCGCGGGCGCCGAGTGCGGCGAACGTGGGGGCCTCGGGTCGAACCGGGGCGGTGGGGGCCAACTCCTGGCCGTCCATCAGGTCTTGAGTCAGATCGCTCATCTGGATGTGGGGGTGCCCTCTCGTGGGTGCGCCCCATCTCGTCCTCAGGGCGCGTTCGGTATGACGCGGGCCACACGGTCGGGGGCAGACTGCCGAGCCGGACCGGGCCGCACGCGCGCCGCGGGCTGAGCTTCGATCAGATCGGCGCCCACGGCAACTGCTCTATGCTACCTGAACAGGCATGCCCACGTCCCGATTCCCGGTCGGCCAGCCGCCACGCGGGGGCGCGCAATGTGGCCTGTGTCACATCTTCCGCGCCGAACGATCCTCGGGCGCTCTCCGCTGGGCTGACGGCGAAGTGTCGTCCCCGGTCGGCCGTGTCGCCGCCGAGCGGGCCGTCCGTCCCGCGCTGCACGGGCGGGGCGACCGGGTCGACGTGCCGGGAGTGTTCGGGGGGATCACCGCGCACACCGCGCGGATGGCCGCCGCCGGCCTCAACAGCCGAGCTGCGGCACCGGCCCGCGGCAGGTGGGACTGCGCCGACCTGCCGCGACGGCCGGACCGTCAGCGGACGGTGAAACCGACCGCGCGGGGCGACGCCTCGGCGATCTCGACGTACGCGACCTTCTCGACCGGCACGATGACCCGCCGGCCCTTCTCGTCGGTCAGGGAGAGCGTGCCGCCGTTCCCGGCGAAGGCGTCGGTCACGATCTGCTCGATCTCGGCCGGCGACTGCGCGCTGTCCAGAACCAGCTCGCGCGGCGCGTACTGCACGCCGATCTTGACCTCCACTGTGCCTCCTCAACTGGGGCGAAAGAACCGCCCTGCGAAGGCTATCCGATCACGGGGCCGGCGGTCAGGCTGACTCACCTTGCAGCGGGAAGCTGGCGATGCCCCGCCAGGACAGCGCGGCCACCAACGCCTCGGCCTCCGCCTTCGGCACCTGCCGGCCGCCGGCCAGCCAGAACTGGGCGGCCGTCTCCGCGGCGCCGACCAACCCGGAGGCCAGCAGCTCCGCGTGCGCCCGGCTCACGCCGGTGTCGGAGATGATCGTGTCGGTGATCGCCGCGATGCAGCCCTGCTCGACCCGCTCCACCCGCTGCCGTACCGCCGGGTCGTTGCGCAGGTCCGACTCGAAGACGAGACGGAACGCCTCGCTCTCGTGGTCGACGAAGTCGAAGTACGCCCGTACCGACGCGCCGACCCGCTCCTTGTTGTCGATGGTGCCGCGCATCGCGTCCTGCACTTTGGCGACGATGGCGTCACAGTGCGTGTCCAGCAGGGCCAGGTAGAGATCCATCTTGCCGGGGAAATGTTGGTAGAGCACGGGCTTGGAGACCCCGGCCCGTTCGGCGATGTCGTCCATCGCGGCGGCGTGGTAGCCCTGCGCGACAAACACCTCCTGCGCCGCCGCGAGCAGCTGCTTACGGCGCGCCGACCGGGGCAGACGGGTAGGCCGTCCGGCGGTCTGTGCGCTGTTCCCCGCAGCGGTCATGGGATCCTCCGAGTTCTCCGTACGAGCCGGCATTTTCCCCCCAGACCGGGCGAGGCCCGTGTCCCTCGTTGTGGAAATGGCCCGCCGCTGTAACTTATCGCCACTGTCGCCACACGGTAGCCTCAGCGGGGGCGACCAAGGAGCGCGCGGTGAGTGAAACAGGGCAACCCGGAGCCGCCACCCCGGGAGAGCACGGTGACGGAGCGGGTCAGCACGACGACCCGAGCCGTTCCGGCGGCGGTTGGGCGCCCCAGTCGGGCGGGTGGTCCCGGGCCGCCGAGCGCGAGGACGACCCGGAGCAGGCGGCACGCTGGCAACCTGACCCCGCGGCCGGGTGGCGTACGTCATCCGCGCGGCACGGCGACCTGCCACCGCCCCTGGCCGGGCTGCCCGATGGCCCCGAGCCACCGGTCCGTGTCAACGGCCACCACGCCAACGGCGTCCGCCACGCCGGCACCGAGGCCAATGGCGCGGCGGGTCGTCCCGCGCCGGTGAGTGCCCCGCCCGGGCTGAACGGCGAGGACCGGCCCGCCGCGACCGGCGACCGGCTGGTGGTGCCCGCCCAACGTCCCGCGCCGCAGCCGGAGCAGAGTGTCGGCGACCCCGGCCCGGCCCGCCGCGCCACCGCCGACCCGGCCGACACACGCGCCGCCCGCTGGGCCGAGCCCGGCCTGCCCACCTCGGCGCCACCGGCCGTCCAGGTGCCACCCGTGGGCACCGCGGCGTCGGGTTTCGAGGTTCCGCCCGGATTCCACGCACCCACCGTCGATCGGCTGGCCGCCGACGAGCCGTCCGCCGCGCCACGCGACTGGCGCGACCCGCTCCCGGCGGAGGCGGCCACCGATCCGGGCCGTACCCCGGGTCGCCCCACCGACGACCCCGCCGAGCCGACCCGTCCCGCCGAGGGCTCCCGCGCCGCGGACGCTCCCCGGGCCGGGGAGTCGTCGGCGATCGAGCCGGACTGGTCCGGCCCGAGCTGGAACCGCCCGAGCTGGGGCGGCGGCTGGGCACCGCCCTGGTCCAGACAGGATGACGAGCCGACCGGCCGCCGGGCCCGGGACGAGCCCGCGCCGGGCTGGGTCGCCGAGCCCAACCTGCCGTACGAGCCGGTACGCGCCGAGCCCACCCGCCCGTACGAGCCGGTGCGCGCAGACCCGCCCCGGGCGTACGACGTGGAGCGGGATGGGCCCGATTCCGAGGCGGCCCCCGAGCGGCCGACCTGGGCCGGTGAGCGTCCGGCGGGCAGCCCTGCCGCCCCGCCGCCGGAGCCGCCCGGAGCCGCGCCCGCGGTGCGACCCTCGTGGGCCGGTGGACCGGCCGAGCCGACCAGCGCCCCGCCGCAGGACCGCCCGTCCTGGGCCGGCGGCCCCGCCCCGACCAGCGCCTCACCATCCCGCCCGGTCAGCGCGCCGCCGCAGGACCGCCCGTCCTGGGCCGGTCCGGCCCCCACCGCCACCCCACCGCCCGGCCGCCCGTCCTGGGCCGGTGGCGCTGATCCGGCGCCGACGAGTGGTGCGCCGTCGCGTCCGTCCTGGGCCGGTCGACCTGACCCGGCGGCGTCCGGCGCACGCACCGGTGACCGGCCGGCCTGGGTCCGCCCGCCGGCGACCGATGCGGCACCTGCCGAACCGGCAGCGGCGCCGACGGTTCCGGCCGACGTGCCACCGACGCCGGTCGTGCCGCCACCGGCTCCGGCCGGACCGGCCCTGGTGGCGGAACGGCCCTCCTGGACCGGTGGGTCGTCGGCGGCCTCGCCCAGCACTCCGCAGCGAGCCGAGCGGCCCGACTGGTCCGAGGGGCGCATTCCCGCGTCCCAGGGCGAGCCTCCGGCCTGGCCGGCGAGCGCGCCCCGGGCGAACGAGGCGGGCGAGCAGCCCGCTCCGCCGCGACCCGAGCCCCGGTCCGCCGCACCCTTCCGACTGCGCCCGGCGAGCCCCGAGCCGCCCGAGCAGACCCGCGCCGCACCGACCTCCGGCGCCGTCCCACCCTCCGCCACGAGCGGGGGCGGACGCCGTGACCGGCCCTCACCCGTGTCCGCCCCTCCCTACGCGGCACGCCGATCCGCCCCCGATCCGGCGTCACCGGCCGAGCCG
Organism: Micromonospora sp. WMMD710; assembly: GCF_029626045.1. Lineage (NCBI taxonomy): Bacteria > Bacillati > Actinomycetota > Actinomycetes > Micromonosporales > Micromonosporaceae > Micromonospora > Micromonospora sp. WMMD710. Next base: position 6,210,897 of record NZ_JARUBD010000001.1, read on the forward strand.
GCGGACACCGGTGGTCGTGCCGAAACGACGCCGGCGGTGCTGCCGCAGCGCGTCCCCGCGGAACCGGACGTGCCCGTCGTGCCGGAGCCGCCCACCGTGGAGCCCCCCGCCGAAACCCCGGAACTCGCACGTATCGCCACCCACCTGCGCCGCGACGACGAACCCGCACCCCTGCGGGAGCGCCCCGAGGGGTTCGACGTCAACGCCATCCTGGACGCCGTTCGGGAAGTGGCCGGCGTCCGGGACGCGGCGCTGCGGCGTACGCCGGCGGGTGCGCACAGCCTCCGGCTGGACCTGGCCGACGGTGCCGACCCGGCCGAGGTGAGCCGACAGGTCGCCCGGCTGCTCCAGGAGCGGATGGGTCTGGCCGCCGCCCCACAGAACCTGCCCGGCCCGCCCAGCACGCCAGCCCCGCCGGCCCGCCGCCGTGCTGCCGAGCCGCGTGCTGCCGAGCGGCGTTCCCCGGAGACGCGGGACGCCGGCGCGGAGCCGCGAACCGGGGAGATGCGTGCCGCCGAGCCGACCGTGGGCGGACGGTTCGATGCTCCGCCCGGCGACGCGTCCCGTCGGCGCCGGTCGAACGCACCGCACCGGGGTCGTGCCACGGTGGAGGAGCCGGGTTCGGTCTCGGCCGCGCCCGCCGGCGCCGCCACCGGCAGCCCGGCGACGCTGGGTACGTCGTACTCCGGTGGTCAGGTGACCACGACGGAGTCGGCACCGTCGCGACCGCTGGACACCGGCGGCGCGCCGGGTCCGCGGGTGGTGATCGACCACGTGCAGGTCAGCACGTTCGGGCTGGACGCGAACGTGGAGGTCCGGCTGCTGGCCGGCGGCGAGACGGCCTCCGGGTACGCGACCGGGCCGGCGGTGGACGGCTACGTGCTGAGGCTCTGCGCGGTGGCCGCGGCCGCCGCCGTGGACGAGTTGCTGCGTGGTGCCGAGAATGCCGAGCGGGGGCGCTGTTTCGTCGAGCACGCGGCCGTGGTGCCGTTCGGTAACTGCGAGGTGGCGACAGTGGTGGTGCTGCTGGTCTGCGAGGGGTGGGTCGAGCAGCTCGCCGGTTCGGCGCTGGTCGCCGGTGATCCGCGGCAGGCGGTGGTCCGGGCGACGCTGGCGGCGGTCAACCGTCGGCTGGAGGCGCTGCTGTCCTGAGTGGTCCGGGGCAGACTGGAACGATGAAACGCGCCATCCTCTCGCCGGATGAACTCCTCCCGGAGCACCGGATTCCGCCGCCGTGGCCGGGGCGGGAGGTCCGTCTCGGCAGGTCGGTCACGTACGTGCGGGACACTCCGGCCACCGCCGCCGGTGCCGAGCCCGCGTTGTACGTGCACGGGCTGGGCGGCTCCTCGCAGAACTGGACGGACCTGGCCGGGCTGCTGTCCGACCGGCTCGACGGTCAGGCCATCGACCTGCCCGGCTTCGGCCGCAGCGAGCCGGGTCGCCGTTACACGATCCCCGCCTTCGCCGACCTGGTCGTCCGCTGGATCGAGCACTCCGATCGGGGGCCGGTGCACCTGTTCGGCAACTCGTTGGGCGGTGCGGTCGCCGTCCAGGTGGCGGGGCTGCGCCCCGACCTGGTGCGCACCCTCACCCTGATCTCTCCGGCGCTGCCGTTCCTCGACTTCCGCCGCTCGCTGCAGGGTCGGATGCTGCCGGTGCTGGCCATCCCCGGGGGTGAGCGGCTGGTCGCCCGGCGGCTCACCCAGCTCGCCCCCGAGGTGATGGCCGAGCAGGTGTTGGAGGCCTGCGTGGCCGACCTCAGCCGGATCTGCGAGCAGCGGCGGGCCGAGGCGTTGGAGGAGATCCGGGTGCGCTACGAGGCGGAGCACTACGCCGCCGCGTACGTCCGGACGTTCCGTGGGCTGGTCTCCAGCTTTCTGCGGGCGTACCTCCCGGGGTCGGGGTCGCTGTGGCGGCTCGCCGGGTCGGTGCGGGCGCCGACGCTGGTGGTGGGCGGTCGGCAGGACCGGCTGGTCGACGTCCGGGTCGCGCCGCAGACCGCCCGGGTCATCCCGGACAGCCGGCTGCTGATGCTCGACGGCGTCGGTCATGTGGCGCAGTTGGAGGTGCCCCGGCTGGTCGCCCGGGCGGTGGTGGGTCTGCTCACCGAAACGGAGGACGCCGTCGGGCGGTCTGATCTGGCAGGCTGAGCCGGATGCCCAGGTCCTTCCGCCGTCAGCGACGCTTCGCCCTGTTCGCCCAGCTGGTGGCGGTGGGGTTGGCCATCGGTGCGGTGGTGAGCGTGATCGCCGAGGGGCCGGGTGGTCGTCCCGCCGCGGATCGGCTGGCCGCCGACGAGATCCCGAGCGTGGCGCCGCTGGTGGCCGCGCCGCTGCCGTCGTCGGTCGAGCCGTCGCTCTCGCCCTCGGCGTCGCCGAGTGCGCCCCCGGTGCTGCGGCTGCCCGGGGCGGTGCCGAGCGCGGGCACGGGCCGGTTCGGCTACGACGACCGCTCCGGCCCGGTGCTGGGTCGGGCGGGTGAGCTGCGGCGTTACCGGGTGGCGGTGGAGTCGGGCAGTGCCGAGGACGCCGCCGGGTTCGGTGCGGCGGTCGAGACGGCGCTCGCCGGGCCGGGCAGCTGGGTGGACAGCGGCCAGCTGCGGTTGCAGCAGGTGCCGGGCAGCGCTCCGCGCGATTTCACCGTCTATCTGGCCACGGCCCGTACCGCGGGTCGGATGTGCGTCGAGGGTGGGGTGGACATCCGGATCGATGGTCGTCCGTACACCTCCTGCCGGGCGCCCGGTCAGGTGATCATCAACCTGGACCGGTGGCGGTTGTCGGTGCCGCACTACGTCTCGGCCGGTGTGCCGCTGTCGGTGTACCGGACGTACGTGGTGAACCACGAGGTGGGTCACCAGCTGGGGCATCGGCACGAGGGCTGCCCCGGTTCGGGTCGGCCGGCACCGGTGATGATGCAGCAGACGCTCTTCCTGAACGGGTGTCGGGTCAACCCGTGGCCGTACCTGGACGGGCGTCGTTACGCCGGTCCGCCGCTCTGAACATCCAGGGCGCATTGCGTTAATAGCGGTAAAAGAAGCGGAATGCCCGAATAATCTGGCACGCTGGACGTCATGACGCCGTCGTCCCCTTGCGGCCCGCCCCAACCACCCGACCCGTCGGGCCCGCCGGCGTACCAGCACGCGCGTCCCACTCTCGTCCGCATGCGTCGGCGTCGTCGCCGTACCCTGCTGCTCGGCGTGCTGGTGCTCGCCACCGCCGTCGGGGTGACCCTCACCCGGGGCGGTGAACCGCCGGCCGAGGTGCCGCCGGCCGCCACCGAGGGCGGGATGGGGCACGGCGGTGGGGGCGCCCACCCGGTGCCCAGCAGCTACCCGTCGGTCGGCGCGGGACGGTTCACCGCCGCCGACGGCGGAACCGGCGCGTACGGCGAGGACGGGCCGCTGCACCGCTACCGGGTGGCGGTCGAACGCGGCACCGGCCAGGACGTCGACACGTTCGCCGCGCGGGTGGACGAGGTGCTGGCCGATCCGCGTAGCTGGATCGCCTCCGGCGAGCTGCGGGTGCAACGGGTGGCCGACGCGGGGGCCGCCGACTTCACCATCTACCTGGCCACCCCGGTCACCTCCGAGCGGATGTGCGCCGAGGGCGGGCTGACCACCGAGCGCTACACCTCCTGTCGGCTGCCCGGCCAGGTCATCATCAACCTGGCGCGCTGGATGGAGGCGGTCCCCGACTACGGTGCCCCGCTGGACACCTACCGCACCTACGTGATCAACCACGAGGTGGGCCACGAGTTCGGCGAGCAGCACGAGGCCTGCCCGGGCCCGGGCGAGTCGGCGCCGGTCATGCAGCAGCAGACGTACGGCCTGCAGGGCTGCGTCGCCAACGCCTGGCCCTACGTCGACGGCCGCCGTTACTCGGGGGACATCGTCTCCTGAGTTATTCCCGCTCCCGCATCGCGGACCACGTGTCCTCCCTCATGGCCGAGCGGGCCCCCGGCGAGCAACAATGGCGCGGTTCACACCGCCGATCCCGGGGAGTCCACCGTGTCGTTGCCCCCGCTCGTCGAGCCCGCCGCCGAGCTGACCGTTGACGAGATCCGCCGCTACTCACGCCACCTGATCATCCCGGACGTCGGGGTGGCCGGGCAGAAGCGGCTGAAGAACGCCCGGGTGCTCTGTGTCGGCGCCGGTGGCCTCGGGTCTCCCGCTCTGATGTATCTCGCCGCGGCCGGCGTCGGCACGCTCGGCATCATCGACTTCGACACCGTCGACGAGTCCAACCTCCAGCGCCAGATCATCCACGGCGTGTCCGACATCGGCCGGTCCAAGGCCGAGTCCGCCGCCGCGTCGATCCGCGAGATCAACCCGCTGGTCAACGTGGAGATCCACAACACCGCGTTGGACCGGGAGAACGTCCGCGAGATCTTCGCCCAGTACGACCTGATCGTCGACGGCACCGACAACTTCGCCACCCGCTACATGGTCAACGACGCGGCGGTGCTGCTCGGCAAGCCGTACGTCTGGGGTTCGATCTACCGCTTCGACGGCCAGGCGTCGGTGTTCTGGGCCGAGCACGGTCCCTGCTACCGCTGCCTCTACCCGGAGCCGCCGCCGCCCGGCATGGTCCCGTCCTGCGCCGAGGGCGGCGTGCTCGGTGTGCTCTGCGCGTCGATCGGCTCGATCCAGGTCAACGAGGCGATCAAGCTGCTCACCGGCATCGGTGAGCCGCTGGTCGGCCGCCTGATGGTCTACGACGCCCTGGAGATGGAGTACCGCAAGATCAAGGTTCGTAAGGACCCGAACTGCGTGCTCTGCGGCGAGAACCCGAGCGTCACCGACCTCCTCGAGGACTACGAGGACTTCTGCGGCGCGGTCTCGGTGGAGGCCCAGGAGGCGGTGGTCGACTCGACCATCACCGCGCTGGAGCTGAAGGAGTGGCAGGACGCCGGCAAGGACATCTTCCTCGTCGACGTCCGGGAGCCGGCCGAGTACGAGATCGTCCGGATCCCCGGCGCCACCCTCATCCCCAAGGGCGACATCATCTCTGGCGAGGCGCTCGCGAAGCTGCCGCAGGACCGGCAGATCGTGCTGCACTGCAAGTCCGGCGTCCGCTCGGCGGAGGCGCTCGCCGCGCTCAAGGCCGCCGGGTTCCGCGACGCCGTGCACGTGCAGGGCGGCGTGCTGTCCTGGATCAAGCAGATCGACCCGTCGCTGCCCGCGTACTGATCGAGTGAGCCGGGGCGGCCCACACCACCGCCCCGGCAAATCGACGCAGATGGCTCCGACCAGCCCCGTTCCCGGAGCGACGCAGCCATTCCCGGCTGGCCGATTCCCCGAGGCGGGATCGCGTCTTCGCAGGTAGCGTTCCCGCCGTGGTCGACTTGGATGCCGCGATCGGGTTCGTCGTGGCGCATGGGGATGCGGTGGAACGCGCCCGTCTCTCCTGGCTGCGCAACGGCACCCCGGTGCCCGCCGAGCTGTTGGAGACGGCCGAGGTCGGTCAGTCCTCCGACGGTGGTTGGCCGGCGACCTGGGGTGGCGAGGTCGCCTCGATCGACGCCACCTGCTTCCGGCTCGCCGAGCTGGACGACCTGGGCGCGCTGGGCCGTCCCGCCGCCCGAAGGGCACTGGACTGGCTGGCGTCCCGGCAGCAGGCCGACGGTGGCTGGGACGAGGACATCTCGCTGGCCGGCTCGGCGCCCGAGTGGGCCCGCCCCGGCGACCCGGAGGCGAAGCTCTTCGTCACCGCCAACGCGGGCTTCTGGCTCACCGTCGCCGGGCTGGACGCGCGCGCCTCGGGGCCGCTCGACCACCGGGTCGGCGGGGCGTACGCCGGTGTCGTCCAGGCGGCCGCCCACTCGCTCGCGGCACGGCTACGCCCGGACGGCAGCTGGCCGTCGTTCCTCGCCGCCGGCTGGCTGAGCGCGGCGGTGCTGCACCGGCAGGACATGTTCCACGAGTCGGCACGGATCCAGGTGGTGCTCGCCGAGCGGATGCCCAAGATGTCCCCGGGCGACGTGGCCTGGCTCGCGGCCACGCTCCGTCGGGTCGGCATCGACGCGCAAGACTGGATCATGGTGCGGGCGCTCCGCCGGCTGGCCGAGACCCAGCGCAGCGACGGCGGTTGGGAGAGCGACGACGGCCACCAGTTCGACGTGCACACCACGCTGTCCGCGATCCGGGCCTGCCGCCCGACGGTGTCCGCCTAGCGCAGATGGCCGTTGCCGGTGACTACGTACTTGGTGCTGGTCAGCTCGGGCAGACCCATCGGGCCGCGGGCGTGCAGCTTCTGGGTGGAGATGCCGATCTCCGCGCCGAAGCCGAACTCACCGCCGTCGGTGAACCGGGTCGAGGCGTTCACCATCACGGCTGCCGCATCCACCCGGGCGACGAACTCGCGGGCCGCACTCGCCGAGTCGGTGAGGATCGCCTCGGTGTGCCCGGTGCCGTAGCGCCGGATGTGCGTGACCGCCGCGTCCAGCGAGTCGACCACCGCGACGGAGATGTCCGCCGACAGGTACTCGGTGGCGAAGTCCTCCTCGGTGGCCGGGACCACCGCGGCCGAGTAGGCGGCCACCTCGGGGGAGCCGTGCACGGTCACTCCCGCCTCGGCGAACGCGGCCAGCACGGCCGGCAGGAACGCGTCGGCGACGTCGGCGTGCACCAGTAGCGACTCGGCCGTGTTGCAGGTGGACAGGCGCTGCGTCTTGGCGTTCAGCGTCACCGCGACGGCCTGGGCCACGTCGGCGGCGGCGTCCACGTACACGTGGCAGTTGCCCACCCCGGTCTCGATCACCGGCACGGTCGACTCCTCGACGACGGTACGGATCAGCGACGCGCCGCCGCGCGGGATGAGCACGTCGACCAGCCCTCGGGCACGCATCAGCTCCTTGACCGACTCGCGGGAGCTGGCGTCGAGCAGCTGCACCGCGTCGGCCGGCAGCCCGGCCCCGGTGATCGCGTCACGCAGCACCGCGACCAGCGCGGCGTTGGAGTGCGCGGCGGAGGACGACCCCCGCAGCAGCGCCGCGTTGCCGGACTTGAGGCAGATGCCGGCGGCGTCCACGGTCACGTTCGGCCGTGCCTCGTAGATGATGCCGACCACCCCGAACGGCACCCGGATCTGGCGCAGCTCCAGGCCGTTGGGCAGGGTCGAGCCGCGGACCACCTCGCCGACCGGGTCGGGCAGCGCGGCCATCTGGCGCAGCGCGTCGGCGATGCCGCCCACCCGGCCGTCGTCGAGGGCGAGCCGGTCCAGCACGGCCGCGCTCAGCCCGGCCTCCCGGCCGGCCGCCAGGTCCGCCGCGTTCGCGGTCAGGATCTCCGGGGTACGCGCCACCAGCGCGTCGGCCATCGCGGCCAGCGCGGCGTCCTTGACGGTACGGGTGGCCACGGCCAGGTCGGCGGCGGCGTCCCGCGCCCGTCGCGCCTGTTCGGTCACGCTCATCATCGACTCCTTAGAGCAGCACCAGGTCGTCGCGGTGAACGACCTCCCGTTCGTACGCCGGGCCGAGCGCCGCGGCGAGTTCGGAGGTGGAGCGACCGAGTAGCCCCGGCAGTTCCACCGCGTCGTAGTTGACCAGCCCTCGGGCGACCGACGCGCCGGCCGTGTCCACCAGGTCCACCGGGTCGCCGGCGGTGAACATGCCGTCCACGGCGGTGATGCCGGCGGGCAGCAGCGACTTGCGTCGCCCGACGACGGCGGCCACCGCGCCCGGGTCGAGGTGCAGCCGACCTCGGGGTGAGGTGGCGTGGGCGAGCCAGAACAGTCGGGCGGTGGGGCGTTGCCGCTGCGGATGGAACAGCGTGCCGACCGGCTCACCCGCCAACGCAGGTGCGGCCAGGTCGGCGGCGGTGAGCACCACCGGGATGCCGAAGCCGGTGGCGATCCGGGCGGCCTCCACCTTGGTCACCATGCCGCCGGTGCCGACGCCGGAGCGGCCGGCCCCGCCGATGGTGATTCCGGCGAGGTCGGCGTCGCTGCGGACCTCGGCGATGCGGGTGGAGTGCGCTCGGCTCGGGTCCCCGGTCCAGAGGGCGTCCACGTCGGAGAGGAGCACCAGCAGGTCGGCGTGCACCAGGGCGGCCACCAGGGCGGCCAGCCGGTCGTTGTCGCCGAAGCGGATTTCCTCGGTGGCCACTGTGTCGTTCTCGTTGACGATCGGCACGGCGCGCAGGTCGAGCAGCTTGCGCAGTGTCCGGTACGCGTTGCGGTAGTGCGCGCGCCGGGTCACGTCGTCGACGGTGAGCAGCACCTGCCCGACGGTGCGGCCGTGCCGGGCGAAGCTGGCCGAGTACCGGCCGATCAGGAGGCCCTGCCCGACGCTGGCGGCGGCCTGCTGGGTGGCCAGGTCGCGCGGGCGTCGGGTCAGCCCGAGCGGGGCCAGGCCGGCGGCGATCGCGCCGGAGGACACCAGCACCACCTCGCGTCCCGCGGCGGTGAGCCGCCCGAGGGTGTCGACGAGCGCGTCGACCCGCTCGTCGGCCAACCCGCCGGTGGCGGTGGTCAACGAGGAGGACCCGATCTTGACGACGACCCGCCGGGCCGCCGTGACTGCGTCGCGCACCCGTCCATTCTGCGCGGTCACGGCCGCAGCGCCCGGTGGCGTTCCCATATGGTGGCCGATTGTGACTCCTGACGAGTACGTCGAGGCGGTGCTCGACCTGGTCGAGCGGATCCCGGTGGGTCGGGTGATGTCGTACGGCGCGGTGGCCGACGCCCTGGCCGAGTGCTCGGGGCGCGCGTCGGCCCGGTTGGTGGGTGCCATTATGGCGCAGCACGGTGGCTCGGTGCCCTGGCACCGGGTGGTGACCGCGAGCGGCCGGCTGCCGCCGGGGCATGAGCGGGAGGCGCAGGCCCGTCTGCGTGCCGAGGGGGTGCCGCTGCGCGGTGCGGGGGTGGACATCGCGGCCGCGGGTTGGTCGCCTGATGAGGGGATGTGGCCTCCGGAAAATCGTGAGTAACGTTCAGCTTCATGAAAACGCCGCCCGGCACCGGCTCGTCGACCGCCGGTCCGCTGCCCCGGACTGTGCACGCCGGATACGCGCTCGGATCCCTGGCCACCGGCGCGTTCGGCACCGTGCCCGGTCTGCTGCTGCTGCCGTACCTGACCGACACGCTGGGCGTCGCCGCCGGGCTGGCCGCCCTGCTCGTCCTGCTGCCGAAGGCATGGGACGTGCTGGTCAACCCCGTCGCGGGGCGGATCTCCGACCGCACCCGGTCGCGCTGGGGCGCCCGCCGGCCGTACCTGCTCGTCGCCGGTCTCGCGCTCGCCGTGCTCTTCGCCGCCATCTTCGCCGCCCCGTTCGGTCACGGCGCGGGTGCCGCGGCGTACGTGGCGCTGGCCTTCCTCGCCACCGCCACCGCGTTCGCCTTCTTCCAGGTGCCGTACGTGGCCATGCCGGCGGAGCTGACCGACGACTACGCCGAACGCACCCGCCTGATGACCTGGCGGATCGCCGTGCTGGCGTTGACCATCCTGGTCTCCGGCGCGATCGCCCCGCTGGTGGTGACCGCCGGTGGCGACGGCCTGGCCGGGCACCGTTGGTTGGGCGTGTTCGTGGCGGCGCTCATCGCTCTCGGTGCCGTCGGCGCGTTCGTCGGCACCCGTTCCGCGCCGTCCGGCACGGTGGGCGGCAGCGAGCCGACCCTGCGCGCCCAACTCGCGGTGGCCGGCGCCAACCGGCCGTTCCGGGCGCTGCTGATCTGCTTCGTCGTGCAGTCCGCCGGGGTGGCGACCATCCTGGCCGGGGTCAACTACTTCGCCGGGCAGATCCTGCGCGGCGAGAAGAGCGGCCCGACCCTGCTCTTCGCCTGCTTCGTCGGGCCGGCGCTGCTGGTGATGCCGATCTGGAGCCGGGTCGGTGCCCGACTGGGCAAGCGGACCGGGCTGGTCGCCGCCTCGCTGTTCTTCGGTGCTGGGGCGTTCGTGCTGGTCGCCGCGCCGGTGCTGCCGTCGGTCGCCGTCTATCTGGTGGTGGCGTTGATCGGCGTCGGGTACGCCGGGCAGCAGGTCTTCGCGTTCGCGATGCTGCCGGACTGCATCGCGTACGACACGGCGCGCACCGGTCGACGTCAGGCGGGTGTCTTCACCGGCCTGTGGACCGCCGGGGAGACGCTCGGCCTGGCGCTCGGCCCAGGCATCTACGGCCTGGTGCTCCAGCTCTCCGGCTACGTGTCATCCGACACGGGCACGGCCGCCGCCCAGTCCGACGGCGCCCGCCTGGGGGTCCTGTTGGGCTTCACCGTCCTCCCCGCGCTCCTGATCACGCCGCCGATCCTCCTGCTGCGCCGCTACACCCTGACCCCCGCAGCCCTGGCCGCCGCGACGAGCGCCCCCACGCCCGACGGACCGGTCGATCATGGAGTTGTGGTGGGGGACGAAAGCCGTTGACCGTCACGAGAAGGGCACCATAACTTCATGATCGACGAGAGCAGGGTTCTACCTTCCGGGGTTGCCGCTGACGTTGCGCTTTCCGAGGTTCGGGGGCTTCGGTCTGGGGACCGGCCCACGCACGGGGGTCGGCTGTTCGCGTACGTGTACGACCCGGCGGTGCCGGGGCTCGACGAGTTGGCCGCTGCCGCGCACCGGGAGAGTGCCCACGTCAACGGCCTCGACCCGACCGCGTTTCCGTCCCTGCTGGCGATGGAGAACGCGCTTGTCGGCGCCGCCGCCCGGGTGCTCGGCGGCGGCCCCGGCACCACCGCACCGGACGTCGTCGGCAGCGTCACCAGCGGCGGTACCGAGTCACTGATCCTCGCCGTCAAGACGGCCCGGGACGCCCACCCGGAGATCGCCGCACCCCGGATCGTGGTGCCGTCGACCGCGCACGCCGCGTTCGCGAAGGCGGCGCACTACCTGCGGGTGGCGGTGGACGTGGTGCCGGTGTCCCCGGGCACGCTGCGCCCCGACCCGGCCGCGATGGCCGCCGCGATCGGGCCGGACACGGTGCTCGTGGCCTGCTCCGCGCCGTCGTACGCGCACGGGGTGGTGGACCCGGTCGCCGAGATCGCGGCGGCCGCGGCCGAGCCCGGGGTGCGCTGCCACGTGGACGCCTGCTTCGGTGGCTGGACCCTGCCCTACCTGCGTCGCCTCGGGCAGTCGGTGCCGGCGTTCGACTTCGCGGTGCCCGGCGTCACCTCCATCTCCGTGGACCTGCACAAGTACGCGTACGCGCCGAAGGGGGTGTCGGTGCTGCTGCACCGCGACGCCGCGCTGCGCGCCCCGCAGTACTTCGCGTACGCGGACTGGCCCGGCTACACCATGATCAACCCGGTGATCGCGTCCACCCGCTCGGGCGGGCCGATCGCCGCCGCGTACGCCACCGTGCGGCACCTCGGCGACGACGGCTACCTGCGGCTGGCCGCCGTCACCCGGGACGCGGTCGCCGGCCTGGCCGACGCCGTCCGCGCCGTCGACGGGCTGCGGCTGATGGCCGAGCCGGAGTCGACGGTGGTCTGCTTCACCGCCACCGAGGGCGGCCCGGACCTGTTCGTCCTGGTCGACGAGCTGACCGCGCGCGGCTGGCACACCCAACCCCAGCTCACGTACGCCGGTCTGCCGGCCAGCGTGCACCTCACGGTGACCGCCTCGGTCGCGCCGCGGGTAGCCGAGTTCGGGCCGGACCTGGCCGACGCGGTGGCCGCCGCCCGGACGGCCGGTCCGGTCTCCCTCCCGCCCGAACTGACCGCGCTGGCGACGTCGCTGACCCCGGACGCCCTCACGCCCGAACTGGTCGCCGGTCTCGCCGCCGGGCTCGGTCTCAGTGCCGGGGGCGCGCCGACGCCGGACCGGATGGCGGTGGTCAACACGCTGCTCGACGCCGCACCGCCCGCGGTGCGCGAGCGGCTGCTGGTCGAGTTCGTTGGCCTGCTGCAACACCCCAGATGGGGCGTGGACGACTGAACAACGGTGCTCCGCCCCCAGTGCCCTTCGTTGTCTCCTTCTGTCCGACTTGGTAATGGTTTGCTAGATGCCGTAGACGGTGAAGACCTCAGCGCGGCCGTGGAGGTCATGGCGGGCGTGGGCGATGTTGGCGCGTCCGGCGAGCCGGTTTGGTTCCGATAGCTAGGTTACGGAAGGTAGCCAGGGTGCGTGGTGCGGTGTCGGTCCTGAGCATGTTCGTCGACATCGACTCGCTGCTGCGCCCGGGTACGGTCCTGTTCTGGGTCATGGGTCTTCGTAAACTCCATGATCACCAAAGGGTCGCACCCGTCCTACCTGGACCCTGACCTCACTGATCCCATCCCCACCCCCCAGGTCGGACACCCCCCAACTGACTACGCGATAGCCCTGTTCGGATGACAGGCCCGATCGAGGTTGAACCGGCGGGCCCCGCGCATCCGTTGTGTAGTAGGAAGACTTCGAAATCTGACTGCAAAGGCGGCTAACTAGGAATGGAAAGAGATGAGAGCAGGGCCCATGAAAGAGATGAGAGCAAGCGCCATGTTTTGCGATGGGCCGCTGCGAATCAGAGTGGCCACGATGTGAGTATTACGGAGTATGCAGCGACATACTCTATTCCCAATTCGACACTGGGTAGATGGATATCCGACGGGATCAGTGGTGTTACGTTCACGGCTGACCAGCAGGCGCTCATAGACACGGCAAGGAGGCATGCGTCCGATCAGTATGAGCTCTCCGTCCGCAAGAACCATGCCTTGAGGTGGGCGCATGCGAATCAAAATGGCGCCGTCATGGGGTATACCGACTATGCGCGGCGGTACAAGTTACACCCCGACACCCTGAGTGGCTGGGTTTCTGGAGGGGCCGGGGTTACGTTCACGCCTCAAGAGCAGGAGCTCATAAACAAGGCAAAGCAGCATGTGGTCAATACTCGTACTCAATTCACGGTCAGCGAACGCAAGAGCCATGCCTTGGCGTGGGCGGCTGCGAATCAGAGCGGCCCCGCCATGAGTTATATCGACTATGAGCGGCAATATAAGGTGGACGAGAGGACCCTGAATAGCTGGGTTTCTGGAGGGAGCGGGGTTGCGTTCACGCCTCAAGAGCAGGAGCTCATAAACAAGGCAAAGCAGTATTGGGCCCATAGGCAATTCACGGTCAGCGAACGCAAGAGCCATGCCTTGGCGTGGGCGGCTGCGAATCAGAGCGGCCCCGCCATGAGTTATGCCGACTATGAGCGGCAATATAAGGTGGACGAGAGGACCCTGAATAGCTGGGTTTCTGGAGGGAACGGGGTTACGTTCACGCCTGAAGAGCAGGAGCTCATAAACAAGGCAAAGCAGCGACAAGTTTCGGCGTCGACCATGAATGAAACTGCCCTGGCAGCGGCTGGTGCCAGCAAAAGATATGCGTGGCTGCGTGCTTCCACCAGCGCCACCTCTGCTTCCACCAGCAACACATCGCCGACGTTGCCGATGCACGCCGGCTACGAGCAGGTCAGCCGCGTCGTCGCCGCCCCCGCCGGCGGGCCGTCAGCCTCACAGGCCGGACCGAGCGTAAATCGCCTGAATGTGAGGCGCGCCGCGGCACTCGACAGCCAAGCCCAGCAAGCACCGCGCGTACCCCCTCCCTATCTGGTGCCACCCCCTCTCGCGGCATCAGGCTCGCCCGCGACTCGGGCAGCAACCGCGCCTTCGCCTGCCGCGCCTGCTGCTCCCTCGCCTGTCGCATCACCGGGCGTCATCCCGGGATCGCACCCCGGCTCACCGGCGCCGGCGCCGGCGCCCGTCCCGACGCCGTCGCGGACCTGGGGCGCAGCCCCCCGCCCCGTGCTAAGGACGCAAACACTCGCACAGTGGGTTGCCAAGAACGCGCCTGCGTACGTGGATCGAGAAATGTACCACCGTCCCGCCCTCCCAGCCGATGACTACCAGACCCGCCAGGCCTCCGCGAGGTCGACCGAGGAAGGCGTCTACTCGCCGGAACATCCTGGGGTTGGCGCCGCCGCACACTTCAGCCCCACGCGCGCGCCGGTCGCTTCCGCACCGCTGTCTGGCCCTTCGACCTCGGCTGCCTACGGGGCGTCGGGGTATCCGTCCTCCAGCCAGTATGGTTCTGCACCGCCTAGCGCTGCACCGGCGATGAACTGGGGTGGTCAGCAGGCCGCGAGCCTTCGTTCTGCCACTCCTTATTATCCTTCCATCTCCCGGAGCGGGACGGGAGGTGGATATTCTGCGGCTCAACAGCAGCAGTATGGGTATGGGCAAGGAGCAGGATCGGGGCCAGGGGCAGGGCCCCGAGCTGTGTGAGCGTGCGACCCGGCTGACGGTCGAGGCCCGCCGGGACCGGCGTCTCCGGTCAGCCCGATCCGCCGGATCGCGGGCCAACTCGGGGTTCATCCCGAGACGTTGCGCACGTGGGTGAAGAAGGCCGAGACCGGCGCCGGCCGGGCACCACCAGCAGCGACGCCGAACGCCTCCGCGTTATCGGGGGAACCTCAGTGTCCATCCCGGCCCTGCCAGCCGTGCCGGCCGGGCCGGGATGGACGGTGCGCCGAGTCGAGCAGCACGGGCGCTCGCCGCTCCCGGTGAAGCGGCCGGACCCTGTGGTTGACTGTCGGGTGGAGGACAGAAGGGGGCAGGCGTGCAGCTACCGGCAGTGCTCGGTGAGCCGATCCGGTTCGTGCTGAACTGGGGGCGCCGCTACTCACTCTGGGTGTTCAACTTTGGCCTGGCCTGCTGCGCGATCGAGTTCATCGCGACCAGCATGGGTCGGCACGACTTCATCCGGCTCGGCGTGATCCCGTTCGCCCACGGCCCCCGGCAGGCCGACCTCATGGTCGTCTCCGGCACGGTCACCGACAAGATGGCCCCGGCCATCAAGCGGCTGTACGACCAGATGCCCGAGCCGAAGTACGTCATCTCGTTCGGCGCCTGCTCCAACTGCGGCGGCCCCTACTGGGATTCGTACTCGGTGACCAAGGGCGTCGACCAGCTCATCCCGGTCGACGTGTACGTGCCCGGCTGCCCGCCCCGACCGGAGGCGCTGCTGCACGGCATCCTGCGCCTGCAGGAGAAGATCGCCGCCGAGCAGTCCGGCATCGGCGGCGTGCCGCAGCGGGATCTGCTCGCCGCGCCGCTGGACGCCCCGCCCCGCGAAGCCGCCGCCGCGCGCTCCGTCGACTCGCTCACCGCCCCGCCGGTACGCCCACCCGCCGCCGGTTGACACCGGGGTGGCCGGGCCGGGCTAGCCTGCGCTTCATGAGCAGCTCAGTGGACCAGCGGTCCGCCCACATCATCGACGTGCTCACCGAGGAGTTCGGCGCATCGATGGCCATCGACCCGGCCGCCTTCCGGCGCAAGTTCCGCAAGATGGCCGCGTCGCCGTTCGCCTTCTACCGGGGCAGCGCCGCGCTGTTCTACGCCGACCAGCTCGGCGACTTCGCCGACGACCGGTTCCTCGACGAGCGGACCAGCCGGGTGTGGATCCACGGTGACCTGCACGCGGAGAACTTCGGCACGTACATGAACGCCTCCGGGCACCTGGTGTTCAACGTCAACGACTTCGACGAGGCGTACGTCGGGCCGTTCACCTGGGACCTGCGACGCTTCGCGGCCAGTGTGGCGCTGCTCGGCTACGGCAAGGCGCTCTCCGACACGGTGATCGGTGAGCTGGTGGCGGGCTTCGCCCGCTCGTACCTGACCGAGCTGCGGGCCATCGCCGCCGGCGGAGACGACGCGATCGGCTCGATCACTTTGGAGAACGCCGACGGGGTGCTGCGCCGGGTCCTCCAGCAGGCGCGGCTCAACACGCGCGTCGACCTGCTCGCCGCGCAGACCACCGTCGACAACTACGAGCGGCGGTTCTCGGTCGGCGACGGGGTCTTCGAGATCGACGACGCGACCCGGGACAAGGTTCGCGCCGCCTTCGAGGAGTACCTGGGCACCCTGCCCGCCGCCGCGGCACGGCTGCGCCCGGTGGCGGCCCGGATCAAGGACGTGGTGCTGCGCAAGGGGGTGGGCATCGGCTCGGCCGGGCTGCCGTCGTACAACCTGCTGTTGGAGGGGCACACCGAGGCCCTGGAGAACGATGTCGTCATCTATATGAAGCAGGCGCAGGTGCCGGCGGTGGCGCGGTACGTCACCGACGAGACGGTCCGCGACTACTTCCAGCACCAGGGGCACCGGACCGCCGAGTCGCAGCGGGCATTGCAGGCGCACGCCGACCCGTGGCTGGGCTTCACCGAGCTGGACGGGGCCGGTCAGCTCGTCGCCGAGGTCTCCCCGTACGCCGCCGACCTGGACTGGTCGGACGTCAACGAGCCGGAGGACCTGAGCGGGGTGCTCGTCGACCTGGGTCGGGCGGTGGCCCGGATGCACTCGGTTGCCGACGACGAGTCCAGTCACGACCTGGTGGACTACTCCACCGAGGAGGCGATCGTCGCCGCGGTGGGCGTCGACGAGTCGGGATTCGTCACCCACCTGGTGGAGTTCGCGCACGCGTACGGGGTGCGCGCCCGGCAGGACCATCAGCTCTTCGTCGACCTGTTCCGCAACGGCCGGCTGCCTGGCATCTGATCCGCCGCGACGTCGCTCAGGAGGCGAACTCCAGCACCACCTTGATGTCGTCCGGCCCGGCGGTGTACGCGTCGGCGTACCTGTTGACCGGCACCCGGCGGGTGATCAGTGACGAGAGCCAGACCTGGTCGGCGCGGGTGAGTGCCTGCGCGGCCATGGTCCAGTGCCGCCGGTTGGCGTTCACCGAGCCGAACACCACGTTGTTCTCCAGCACCAGGGCCCGGTTGAGCGCTCCGGCGTCGAAGTCGATGCTGCGGCCGCCGCTGGACACGCCGGCCAGGCAGACGATCCCGGTGGGCGCTGCCTTGCACATGACGTCGAGGACGACCGTGGGTGCGCCGGTGCACTCGATCACCACGTCCGGCTCGAACGGCAGGTCGTTGACCGGCACCGCGTGGTACGTGGCGCCGAGCCCGGCGACCAGCTCCGGCTTCGGCCCGTCGGTGGCCCGGTCCAGCACGTGCACGGAGAGCCCGCGCTGGCTGCCGAGCAGGGCGGCCAGCAGCCCGATCGGTCCGGCCCCGGTGACCAGGACGGTCTGTGGCTGCCACTCGGCCCGGTGCCCGATCCGCTCGATGTGGTCCCACGCCTTGGCCACCACGCTGGTCGGTTCGAGCAGCACGCCGACCTGGGCCAGCGCCGGGTCGAGCCCGACCGCGAACCGGGGCTCGATACGCCAGCGGTCGCGGGCGAACCCGGGCAGTGCCTTGATGCCGTGTTCGGTGTACTGACCGTTGCGGCACATGTCCCACTCGCCGACCGCGCAGTTCGGGCAGGGCACCGGGTCGGGATGCCGGACGATGCCGGCCACCAGGTCACCGGGTTGCAGGGTGCCGCTGGAATCCTTGATCACCCGACCCAGGGACTCGTGCCCGATGACCAGGCGGTCCGCTCCCGGCGGCGCCTCGCCGTACGCCCCGGAGATGATCTCGTGGTCGGTGCCGCAGATGCCCACCGCCAGCGCCTCCACCAGGACGGAACCCTCCTCGGCCGCTGGCTCAGGCTGATCCTCGACGAGGCTCAGCGAGTTGGCGACTCCGGGTCTCACAGTGACAGCGCGCACGCCCTCATCTTTCCCCGCCGGCCGCCGCGCCGCCTGGCAAAGCCGGCAGATCGACGGCGGGTCGGCGCGGGTCGGGCCCGCACTAGGATCAGCGGCATGACTCCCGAAGAGGTCGGCGCTCGGCTGGTCGCGCTGCTCGCGCCGGTCGAGGCGACCCCGTCGGTCTCCGGCGGGCAGCGGTTCGCCCGCGCCACCGTCGACGTTCCGCCGGCGACCTGGTCGGAGGCGCTGCGCACGGCCCGCGACGACGACGAGTTGGCCTGCGACTTCTTCGACTGGCTGTCGGCCGTGGACGAGCTGGCCGAGGGCTTCGACGTGGTGGCGCACCTCTGGTCGACGCGGCTGCGGCACGGGGTGCTGCTGCGCACCCGGGTGCCCCGCGACGCACCCACAGTGCCCTCGGTGGTGGACGTCTACCCGGGGGCGGCCTGGCACGAACGGGAGACGCACGAGATGTTCGGCATCGGCTTCACCGGCCACGGGGAGCTGCGACCACTGCTGCTGCCGCCGGAGTTCGAGGGCCATCCGCTGCGCAAGGAGTTCGTGCTCGCCTCGCGGGTGGCCAAGCCGTGGCCGGGTGCGAAGGAACCGGGCGAGTCGGAGGCCGGCGGTGGCCGTCGGCCGATCCGCCCGCCGGGTGTGCCCGCTCCGGGCGAGTGGGGCAGCACGCCCACCCCGGCGGGCGCGGGCGGTGTGGGGGAGGGCCCGCGCGGCGGCACCCCGGCCCGACCGGCCGGTGAGCGGCCCGCGCGGCCGGCGCCGGGGGCCCGTCCGGCGCGTACTCCCCGGCCCGCCGGCACCGCCGACGGCCCTGCGGGGTCCGCGCGGCCCGATCCGGTCGCGGACCCGCCGGCGGCCGACGGCACCGACGACGACGGGGGTACGCGCTGATGCCGCTCTGGGTGGAGCTGGTGCTGCGGGTGGGCGGTGTGCTGGTCGCGTTCCTCACCCTGCCGCTGCTGGTCGGCCAGACCGAGCACAAGGTGATGGCGCACATGCAGGGCCGGCTCGGTCCGATGTACGCGGGCGGCTTCCACGGCTGGGCGCAGCTGGTGGCCGACGGCGTCAAGTTCGTGCAGAAGGAGGACGTCACCCCGCGCGAGGCGGACCGGGCGGTGTTCCGGCTGGCCCCGGCGGTGGCCCTGGTGCCCTACCTGCTGGTGCTGCTGGTCATCCCGCTCGGCCCGAACGACCTGGTCGGGCAACCTCTGGACATCGGCCTGTTCTTCGTGCTGGCCGTGGTCGGTGTCGGGGTGGTGGCGGTGCTCATGTCGGCGTGGGCGTCGGCCAACAAGTACAGCCTGCTCGGTGGGCTGCGCGGGGCCGCGCAACTGCTCGGCTACGAGCTGCCGCTGGTGCTGGCCGCCGCCTCGGTGGCGATGGCGGCGGGCACGCTCAGCCTGTCCGGCATCGTCGAGGCGTGGCAGCCGTGGTGGCTGCTCTGGCAGGCGCCCGCCATGATCATTTTCTTCGTCGCCGGACTGGCCGAGATCCGCCGGCCACCGTTCGACATGCCGGTGGCCGACTCGGAGCTGGTCTTCGGCTACATGACCGAGTACACGGGGTTGCGCTTCGCCTTCTTCCTGCTCGCCGAGTACGTCGGCATCGTGGTGATCGCCGCGCTCACCACGGTGCTGTTCCTCGGCGGCTGGCAGGGCCCGTTCGCCGACGATCAGCTCGGCTGGCTCTGGACGCTGCTCAAGGTGTTCGCCGTGGCCTTCGTGATCATCTGGCTCCGGGTCTCCTACCCCCGGCTCCGCGAGGACCAGCTGCAACGACTCTGCTGGCTGGTCCTGGTGCCGGCCTCCCTCGCGCAACTGGTCCTCACGGCAGCCGTCCGCGTAGCCCTGTAGCCCCGTCCGCGCCCCCGCCCGCGCCTGCCGCGCGCCCGCGCCCCCCGCATGATCGCGCTCGATCCTGGTTGTAGTGGCCTCGGTGTTCCGGGAGGCCACTACATCCAAGATCTAGCACGATCTTGCGGCGACTCCACCGTCCCGCTCGCCGCAGGCGGCGGCGCGGCGCGGCGCGGGGCCCGTGGGTCTCCGGTCAGCGCAGCGGAGTGTGGGCGGGGTCTACCGGCTCGACGGGGGGTGGGGGTGGGGTGCCGTCGCCGAAGGGGCGGCCACCCAGCGACTCGCGGCCGTGCGGCGTGAGCCAGTTGGACAGGTCCGGGCCGAGCGGCACGATGCCGGTCGGGTTGATGTCGCGGTGCACCTCGTAGTAGTGCCGCTTGATGTGGTCGAAGTCGATGGTGTCGCCGAACCCGGGGGTCTGGAACAGGTCCCGGGCGTACGCCCACAGCACCGGCATCTCGCTCAGCTTCTGCCGGTTGCACTTGAAGTGACCGTGGTAGACCGGGTCGAAGCGGACCAGCGTGGTGAACAGCCGCACGTCGGCCTCGGTGATCGTGTCGCCGACCAGGTAACGCTGGTCGGTCAGCCGCCCGGTCAGCCAGTCCAGTCGGTCGAAGAGTTGGTGGTACGCCTTGTCGTACGCCTCCTGGCTGCCCGCGAAGCCACACCGGTAGACCCCGTTGTTGACGTCGCGGAACACCACGGCGTTGACCTCGTCGATCTGCTCCCGCAGGTGCTCGGGGTAGAGCTGAGGTGCGCCCTCGCGGTGGTACGCGGCCCACTGTGTGGACAGGTCCAGGCTCATCTGGGCGTAGTCGTTGGTCACCACCTGCCCGGTCGGCACGTCCACGATCGCCGGCACGGTGATGCCGCGCTCGTAGCCGGGGAAGCGCTTGAAGTACGCCTCCTGGATGCGCTCGATGCCGAGCACCGGGTCGCGGCCGTCCGGGTCGAGGTCGAAGGTCCAGCTCCGGGCGTCGTGGGTCGGGCCGGCCACCGCCATCGAGATGGCGTCCTCCAGGCCGAGCAGGCGCCGCACGATGATCAGCCGGTTGGCCCACGGGCAGGCTCGGCTGACCGCCAGCCGGTACCGGCCGGGCTCCACCGGGTACCCGTCGCGCCCGTCCTTGGTGATCCGGGTCGCGATGTACCGCTGGTCCCGGGTGAACTCGCCACCCGGCTCGACGTACTTACCGCCTGTTTGCTCGCCCACGTCGCCCTCCCGGTTCGCGCACTGTCCTCTACCCAATCCTCACGGATCTACGGCTGGGTGTCCGGCTACCCTGCCGAGGTGACGGATGTGGAGGCGGCGGCCCGGCGGTTCATCGCCGACGTGTGGAACTCCCGCCGGGAGGAGTCGGCGTACGAGCTGGTCGCCGACGAGTGCCCCGGGCTGGGCGGGACCGGGCCGGAGGCGACGTTGGCCTGGCACCGCGAGCGGCGGGCGGCCTTCCCGGACCTGCGCTACAAGATCGTGGACGTGGTGGCGGCGGGTGAGCGGGTGGCCGTGCACTGGCGGGCGGCCGGCACCCAGGCCGGGCAGTTCGGGCCGGTGCCGCCCACCGGTCAGGTGGTCAGCTACTCGGGTGCGACGTTCCTGCGCTTCGACGCGGCGGGCCGGATCGTCGAGGTGTGGAGTTGCAACGAGCTGTTCCAGCTGCTTCAGCAGCTCGGCGTCGAGATGCTCCCACCGGCCGTGGTCAGCGGACCCGGGGCGTGATCCGGCTGATCGGCAGGTTGATCGGGAAGGGCTCGCCGGTGCCGACGAAGGTCGTCCACCGCCCCGTCTCGGTGTAGACCTCGTTCACCGCGTCGATCCGGTAGGTGACGACCTCCAGCGCGCCACCCTCCGTCTCGATCCGCCAGTAGCGCTGTCATGAGATGTGCCGCGACCCACTGGTGCGAGGTTCGAGGAGGCGCTGGCACGAGCAGAATGCCGTCGGGGAGTCTGTCGAGACCATCGGTGGTCCAGCCGCCGGCCGGGGTGTGAAACATGTCCAGTTCGGTCGTCATCGATTCTCCGCGCGGTTCGCGCTTCCCGGGTACACCCTGGGGTCGTCGACCTGTGGGTGGTGGTCGCGCGTGCCGAGGCCACAGGGCAGGATGGTCGACATGAGCGACCCCAGCGAGCGCGGTGACGCCAGCGAGCGCGGCCTTCCCGGCGCGGGCCTGGTGAAGGGGCTGGCGGTCACCCTCAAGACGATGACCAGCCGCTCGACCACCCAGCAGTACCCGGACGTCGCCCCCGAGCTGCCGCCCCGCTCGCGTGGCGTGATCGCGCTGTCCGAGGAGAACTGCACGGTCTGCATGCTCTGCGCCCGCGAGTGTCCGGACTGGTGCATCTACATCGACTCGCACAAGGAGGAGGTGGCGGTGCCGGGCGCCGCCCGCCCCCGCCAGCGCAACGTGCTCGACAAGTTCGACATCGACTTCTCGCTCTGCATGTACTGCGGTATCTGCATCGAGGTCTGCCCGTTCGACGCGCTCTACTGGTCACCGGAGTTCGAGTACGCCGAGTACGACATCAAGGACCTGCTGCACGACAAGGACCACCTCGGCCAGTGGATGGCCACCGTCCCGCCGCCGCCGGCGCACGACCCGAACGGCGAGCCGGCCAAGGAGGAGACGTCCGCCGCCCGCAAGGCGTCCGCCGCACGTCCGGCCCCTTCATCGGTACGCCCGGAGCCCGACGTCGACCCGGGTCCCGCCTCGTGAGCGCCCGAGCCGCTGGGGTGGCCCGGTGACCGGGGCGGATGTGCTGCTGCTCGCGCTCGGCGCGGTGGCGGTCGGTTCCGGCGTGCTGGTGGTGACGACGAAACATCTGGTCCGGGCCGGTCTCTACCTGGTGGTCTGTCTGGGCGCGCTGGCCGGTGACTATCTGGTGCTCGGCGCCGAGTTGGTGGCCTGGGTGCAGGTGCTGATCTATGTGGGCGCGGTGGTGGTGTTGCTGCTGTTCGCGGTGATGCTGACCCGGGCGCCGATCGGGGCCTCCGACGACCTGGACCGGCCCGGCTGGCCGGCCGCCCTGATCGGGGGCGGCGCGGGGCTGGGGTTGACCGTTCTGCTGGTCGACGCGTACCGGTGGGGCACGGTCGAGCTGCCCGGTGCGGGCAGCGCGGAGCGGCTGGGGGAGCAGATCTTCCAGTCCTGGGTGCTGCCGTTCGAGGTGCTCTCGGTGCTGCTGCTGTCGGCACTGGTCGGCGCGGTGGTGTTGTCCCGCCCGGACATCGGCCGCCCTCGCCCGGCCGACAGCACGGCCCGCAGCGGGGTCGACGTGACGACCGGGGGTCGCCGGTGAGGCCGGTCATCCCGTACGTCACCGCCGCCCTGCTGTTCGGCCTCGGCGTGTACGGCGTGCTGCGCCGCCGCAACGCCGTGCTGGTGCTGATGGCGGTCGAGTTGATGCTCAACGCGGTCAACCTGATCCTGGTCACCGCCGACACGACCGCCCGCGCCGTGCTCCCGCACTCGGGGCAGGTCTTCGCGCTGTTCGTCATCGTCCTCGCCGCCGCCGAGATCGGGGTGGGGCTGGCGATCGTCCTTCAGCTCTACCGGCTGCGGGCCACCGTGGCGGTGGATGAGGTGGCGTTGACCGAGCCTGCCGTGTCGACGCGGGCCGTCGGCCAGGATGTGGAGGCGGGCCGGTGACGGGTCTGCTCGGGGCGTTGCTGCCCGCCGTACCGCTGGTCGCCGGCCTGCTCGGCCTGCTGCTGCCACCGGCTCCGCGGCACCGGGGTGGTGCGGCCGGCGGGGACCGGGCCCGGACGGCCGCCGTGACGCTGGGGGTGGCCGGCGCGGCCGTCGCGTTGGCGCTGGCCGTCGCCCTGCTGGTGACGGTCGACGGTCCGACGCAGACGTCCACCACCTGGGTCGACATCGGCGGGCTGATGGTGACCCTGGGTGTCCGGCTGGACGGCGCGGCCGCACTCGTCGCGGTGGCGGTCACCGCGGTCGCCCTGGCCGTGCAGGTCTACTCGATCGGCTACCTGCGGCGCGGCCCGCACGACGACGTCGACGTCGACCACCGCTACCCGCCGTACGCGGCGCAGATCAGCCTCTTCACCGGCGCCATGCTGCTCGTGGTTGTCGCCGGTGACCTGATCATGCTGCTGGTCGGGTGGGAGGTGATGGGCCTCTGCTCGTACCTGCTCATCGCCCACGACCGCCGACTGGCCGGCGCACCCGCCGCCGCCATGAAGGCGTTCCTGGTGACCCGGGTGGGTGACGTCGGGTTCCTGCTCGGCATCGCCCTGCTCGGCGTGTCGACGGGCAGTTTCCGGATCACCGACGTGCTCACCCACGACCACTCCGGCGCGACGTTGACGGCCGCCGGTCTGCTGCTGCTGGCCGGGGTGGCCGGCAAGAGCGCGCAGTTCCCGCTGCACACCTGGCTGCCGGACGCGATGGCCGGCCCGACGCCGATCTCCGCGCTGATCCACGCGGCGACGATGGTCGCCGCCGGGGTGTACGCGGTGGCCCGCCTCTATCCGCTGTTCACGGCCGCGCCGGTGACGCTGACCGTGCTGGGGGTGCTCGGCGCGATCACCCTGCTGCTCGGTGCGCTCGCCGCCACCTCCCAGGACGACATCAAGCGGGTGCTGGCCTGGTCGACCGTCTCCCAGTTGGGCTACATGACCGGCGCGCTGGCGGTCGGTTCACCGTCGGCGGCGCTGTTCCACCTGCTCACCCACGCCGCGTTCAAGGCGCTGCTGTTCCTCGCCGCCGGCGCGGTGATCCACGCCGTGGGCACCACCCTGATGTCGGAGATGGGCGGCCTGCGGCGCAGCATGCCGGTGACCTTCTGGTGCACGGTGGTGGGCCTGGGCGCGTTGGCCGGTGTGCCGCCGCTGGCCGGCTTCTGGAGCAAGGACGGCGTGCTGACGGTCGCCGAGTCGGCCGCGCTGGAGGGCACCGGCCCGGCGCCGTCCTGGGTGGGCTGGCTGGTCTGGATCGCCGGGCTGGTCGGCGTGGCGGTCACCGCCTGGTACGCGGGCCGGCTGCTGCTGCGGGCCTTCTTCGGCGAGCCCCGGCTGCCGCTGGTCGCCCCGCACGACCCGCCGGCGCTGCTGCGCTGGCCGGTGCTGCTGCTGGCCGTGCCGGCCGCGCTGCTCGGCCTGGCCGGTTTCGTCGGGGCGTTCGCCGATCGGCTGCGGTTCGCCACCGTGCCGGTGGCGGGCTCCGAGGACGGGCTGGTCCACGTCGGGCCGGAGGCGCTGCTGCCGTTGGCGCTGCTGGTGGTCGGGGCGGGGCTGGTGGCGGTGGGCTGGCGTCGGGACACGGCCGCCGATCCGGCGTCCGCGCTGGGTCCGCTGCGGCCGGTCTTCGCCCGCGCGTTCCGGCTCGACGACGTCCAGCGCACCCTCGTCGTACGCCCCGTCCGGGCGCTGGCCCGCGCCGCGCGTACCGGCGACGAGGTGGTGGTGGACGGCGCCGTCGAGGGCAGCGGGCGGGCCGCGTCCGGTCTGGGTGCCGGGCTGGCGGCGCTGCACCGGGCCGCGCTGCCCCGGGCCGCCGCCGGTGTGCTGGCCGGCGCGCTGCTGATCGGCCTGGCCGCCGCCCTGATCGGAGCCAACCGATGACCGTTGGACAGGTGTTGCTGGTGGCCGTCCTGGCGGTGCCGGCGCTGGGTGCGGTCGCGGTGGCGGCGACACCCCGGGACCGGGCGGCCCGGCTGGTCGGCACGGTCGCGGCGGCGCTGACCCTGCTGGCTGCGGTGCCGCTGGTGTTCGGCGGGCGGAGTTGGGTGGCGTGGTCGGCGGGCGAGCCGGCGGTGCGCCCGTGGCACCAGCTCGACCTGCCCTGGGTGCCCGGCCTCGAGCTGCGTTTCCATCTCGGTGTCGACGGCATCTCCTGGCCGTTGGTGGTGTTGACCGCGCTGCTCACGCTGCTCTGCTGCGCGTACACGATGTGGCGGGTGCCCGACGGCGGCAGCGGCCGGGCGTTGGTGGCGCTGCTGCTGGTGGTCGAGGTGGGCATCCTGGGCACGTTCCTCGCACTGGACCTGGTGTTGTTCTTCCTCTTCTTCGAGGTCGTCCTGCTGCCGATGTACGCGATCATCGCCGGCTGGGGTGGCCCGGACCGGCGTCGGGCGGCCCGCAAGTTCACGCTGTACACCCTGTTCGGGTCGGTGTTGCTGCTGGTCGGCGTGTACGTGGTGGTCGCGGCCGCCGGTACCGCCGACGTGGTGGCGCTGACCGGGGGCGACGGGTTGTCCCGGGGTACCCAACTGGCCGCGTTCACCCTGCTGGCGTTGGCCTTCGCGGTGAAGAGTCCGCTTTGGCCGCTGCACTCGTGGCTGCCCGACGCGCACACCCAGGCGCCCACGGTGGGCAGTGTCGTGCTCGCCGGGGTGCTGCTCAAGATGGGCACGTACGGCCTGATCCGGGTGGCGGTGGGCGTGGCGCCGGAGGGCGCGCGCTGGGCGGCCCCGGTGCTGGGCGTGCTGGCCGTCGCCGCGATCCTCGTCGGTTCGCTGGTGTGCCTGGCCCAGGCGGACGTCAAACGGCTGATCGCGTACTCCAGCGTGGGGCACATGGGGTTCGTGCTGCTGGGCGTCGCCACGTTGACCGCCACCGGCATCCAGGCGGCGCTGATCGGCAACGTCGCGCACGGCGTGATCACCGGACTGCTGTTCTTCCTGGCGGGTGCCGTGAAGGACCGTACCGGCACGGGCACTCTCGCCGAGCTGTCCGGGCTGCGGGAGACCGCGCCCCGGCTGGCCGGCCTGCTGGCGTTCGCGGCGGTCGCGTCGCTCGGCCTGCCCGGGCTGGCCGGCTTCTGGGGGGAGGCGTTCGCGGTGGTCGCGGCGATCCAGCGGGGCGGCCCGCTGTGGACGACCCTCGGGGTGCTGGCGGCGGTCGGCGGCGCGCTCACCGCCGCGTACTTCCTGCGGCTGCTGCGCCAGGTCACCCACGGCCGGCCGAGTCCGGCGGTCGGCGGGGTCGGTGCCGGCCTGGCCGGTGCGGAGCTGACCGCGTGGGTGCCGCTGGTGCTGCTGGCGTTGGCCATCGGACTGGCACCGGCTCTGGTCCTCGGCGTCGCCGAGGCGCCCGTCGACGCCCTGATCGGGGTGGTGTCCCGGTGAGCGCGAGGAGTGCGGCGAAGCGGAGCACCGCGGTCGTGAACGAGGGCAGGCGCAGATGAGCGTGGTGCAGAGCGTGGACAGCGTGGCGCTGCTGCCGGCCTATCTGGCCGCCGGCACCGCCGTACTCGTGCTGATCACCGACCTGCTGCTGGCGCGGCCTCGGGTCACGGTCGTGGTGGCCGGGCTGGGCGCCCTCGGCACCGCGGTCGGCGCGGCCCTGGTCGGCGCGGCCGGCGAGCGGCGGACGTTCTGCGCCGGCGCCGACTGCTCCTGGGTCTTCGGCGGACGCGCGGCCCTGGTCGGTGCGGTGGTGGCGCTGCTGACGCTTGGCGTGCTCGGGTTGTCCGCACCCGCGCTGCGGGCCGGGCGGTCGCCGGTGGGGGAGTACTGCTTCCTGCTGGCCTGCTCGATGACCGGCGGCGTGGTGCTCGGCGCGGCCGGCGACCTGATCACCCTGATCGTCGCCCTGGAGACGCTGACCCTGCCGCTGTATGTGCTGGTCGGCCTGCGTCGCGGGAGCCTGGCCAGCGCCGAGGCGGCGGTGACCTTCTTCGTTGTCAGCGTGGTGGCCACCAGCGTGACGCTGCTCGGCGCGGCGCTGCTGTACGCGGTGACCGGCGGGCTGCACCTGGATCGGCTCGGCGCGCTGCTGGCCGAACGGCCGGAGCTGCGGGACCTGCCACTGACCACCGCCGCGGTGGCGTTGCTGCTGGTCGGGTTGGCGTTCAAGGTGGCGGCCGTGCCGTTCCACGCCTGGGCGCCGGCCACCTACGACGGGGCGCCGCTGCCGGTCGCCGCGTACCTGTCCACGGCGTCGAAGCTGGGCGGGCTCGTCGCGCTGCTGGCCGTGGTGCAGCGGGCGCTGCCGGCCGACCAGACCGGCCCGGTGCTCGCCGTGCTCGCGGTGCTCACCATGACCGTCGGCAATCTGGTCGCGCTGCGTCAGCGGCGTACCGTCCGGCTGCTCGCCTGGTCGTCCGTCGCGCAGGCCGGTTACATCCTCGCCCCGCTGGGCGCGTTGGCGCTCGCCGCCGGCCGTACGGGTGAGGCCCGCTCGGCGGCGTACGCGGCCGCGGTGGCGTACGCCGTGTTCTTCGTGCTGCTGGAGCTGGCCGCGTTCGCGGGGGTGACCGCGCTGCGCCCGGTGGGGGCGGACGGCGGCACGCTCGACGACCTGCGCGGGGCGGCCCGCCAGCACCCGTGGCGCGGCGTGGCGCTCGGTCTCGCGCTGGTGGGCCTCGCCGGCCTGCCTCCGGGGCTGGCCGGGCTGTTCGCGAAGGTGACCGTGGTCCGGGCGCTGCTCGACGGTGGCGCGGGTTGGCTGGCGCTGGTGGTGGCGCTGAACGCGGTGATCGGGCTGGCCTACTACCTGCGCGTGACCGCCGCCCTGTGGGCGCCGTCGACACCACCGACGGCGGCGGGCGGCGCGGTGGCCATACCCCTGGTGGGTGTGGTGGCGGTGGTGCTGGCGGTGGCCACGGTGGCCGCCGTGGTGGTGGGTGTCGCCCCGCAGTTGGTGCTCGACCTGGCCGGGCGCTGACCTGCCGATCCAGTCTCAGTGAACTCTCAGCGTTGAGACGGATGGTTGACGGGTACCGGGTTGTTGGACCGGTCAGCGGATCCCGGCGATCCGTGCACCGAAGGAGAGATCGTGCACCACAACCGTCTGAAGACCGCCGCGCTGCTCGGCCTGCTCACCGCCCTGATCCTCGCGGTGGGCTACGGGTTCGGCGGCAGTGGCGGCCTGGTCATCGCCGTCCTCATTTCCCTGGTCATGAACGGCATTTCCTACTTCTACTCCGACAAGCTCGCGTTGCGCTCGATGCGCGCGCAACCGGTCAGTGAGGCGCAGTTCCCCGAGCTGTACCGGATGGTCCGTGAACTGGCGGCCGAGGCCCGGCAGCCGATGCCGCGGCTGTACGTCAGCCCGACCGCGCAGCCCAACGCGTTCGCCACGGGTCGTAACCCGCAGCACGCGGCGGTCTGCGTGACCCAGGGCATCACCGAGATCCTCGACTACCGCGAGCTGCGCGGCGTGATCGGCCACGAGCTGTCGCACGTCTACAACCGCGACATCCTGATCTCCAGCGTGGCGGCCGGTCTGGCCGGCATCGTCACGTTCCTGGCTAACATCGCCTGGTTCATCCCGCTGGGCGGTGGGGACGACGAGGATTCGCCGAACCCGGCCGTGCTGCTGCTGACCCTGATCCTGGGTCCGATCGCGGCCACCATCATCCAGCTGGCGATCAGCCGGAGCCGCGAGTTCCAGGCGGACGCTTCGGGTGCCGAGCTGAGCCGCGACCCGCTGGCCCTGGCCAGCGCACTGCGCAAGATCGACGCCGTGGCCCGTCGGCGCCCGCTGCCGGCCCAGGGCACGCTCACCAGCACCGCCCACCTCATGATCGCCAACCCGTTCTCCGGTGGCGCGGTGGCCGCGCTCTTCTCCACCCACCCGAAGATGGAGGACCGGGTCGCCCGCCTGGAGCGGATGGCCGCCAACTCGGGGCCGGTGCAGTTCCAGCGCTGACCCGCTGATCCTCACTCCGCCCGTACCCGGTCGCCCCGGGTGCGGGCGGAGTGCTGTGTCGGGGCCGATATCCGGTACCCGCCGGCAAGCGTCGGCGTTAGGGTCGTAACGGCTCACGCTCATTACATCCTTGGGAGGTTCACGGTGGCCGCGCTGCGTCAGTACCTGGGTGTCTGGCGGATCCCCGGCGCGCCGATGCTGCTGGTCACCGGCATCATCGGGCGTCTCGGGATCGGCATGACACCGCTGGCGCTGCTGCTGGTGGTCGAGCAGGTGACCGGGCGGTACGCGCTCGCCGCCGTGGCGGGCGGCATCTACGCCATCGCCGGTGCCGCGCTCAGCCCGGTGGCCGGGCGGGTCGCCGACCGGGTCGGCCCCAGCCCCGTCCTCCTGGTCACCGCCGTGGCCCACCCTCTGGCGCTCACCGGGCTGCTGCTGGCCAGCAGGTCGGGCGAGGACGCCCTCGCGGCCATCTACCTGGCGTCCGGCGTCGCCGGGGCGACCTACCCGCCGCTCACCGCCGCCATCCGCGGTGCGTGGAACGAACTGACCGGTCCCGCCTCGGGCCGCTCCGCCCTGCGCAACACCGCGCTCGCCGCGGAGACCACGCTGTTCGAGATCGTCTTCGTGCTCGGCCCGCTGCTCGTGGCCGGCTTCGTGCTGGTCGCCGACGCGGCGGCGGCCCTGATCGGAGCGGCCGTGGTCACCCTGGTCGGCACCACCGCCGTGGCCCTCGGCCAGGTGATGCGCGGCTGGCGGTCGCACCCCCGCGAGCACCAGGCCCGAGGGCTCGGCCCACTGCGCGTCGCCGGCTTCCCGGCCCTGCTGGTCTGCGTGGCCGGCCTCGGCATCGCGTTCGGCGCCGCCGGCGTGACCGTTCCGGCGTACGCCCGCGACTACACCACCGACGATCCGGAGAGCCTCGCCGGGCTCCTGCTGGCCGTGTGGGGGATCGGCAGCGCCGTCGGCGGGTTCTGGTTCGGCGTCCGCCGTCCGGCACCGAACATGACCCGGCAGTTCGCCGGGCTGCTCGCCGCGCTGGCCGGCACCTTCGTGGTGTTCGCGGTGATGCCCACACCGCTGGCGCTGGGCATCGCGCTGATCGTCGGCGGTGCCACCATCGCTCCCGCGCTGACCCTGGAGAACACCCTGGTCGGGCGGATCGCCCCGACGGGCATGCTGAACGAGGCGTACACCTGGGTGGTCACCGTCGCGGTGGCGGCGAGCGCCGCCGGCGGCGCGGGGGCCGGCCTCATCGTGGACCACGCCGGCGGCGTGCCGTGGGCGTTCCTGTTCGCCGGGGCGGCGGTCGCCGTCGCGGCCGGGGTCGCCGCGCTGCCCGCCGGGCCCATCGCCCGCGCGGAAACATCGGCGGTACGCGCCGAAGAGCCGATCGCCGTCTGATCAACTCGGGTTCCTGCACACCGCGGTGTCCCGCCAAAGCGGATGCCCCGACATCCAGGAACCCGGGTCGATCTCAGCGTGCCGCAGGGATGGGCGGCGGATCCGGAAACGGCAGCGGGCACCATGAGGTGCCGGCGCAGTCCACCAGGTCGTCGCAGCCGGCCTCGACAGCCGCCCGCAGGGTGTCCCGGACGGCTGTCAGGTCGACCAACCTCCGCTCCACCTCGGCCAGCTTCGCCCTGGCCCGGGCGGGCAGGCCCGCACCCGGCTCGTGCCGCCCCGCGTCGAGCAGGTCGGCCACCTCACCCAGGGTGAAACCGAGGCGCTGGGCCGTCTTGACGACCCGCAACCGGGTGACCGCGTCCGCCGGGTACAGCCGGTGCCCGCCGGGTGAGCGCCGAGGCGCGCTGAGCAGGCCGCGACGCTCGTAGTAGCGCAGGGTCTGCGGATTCACCCCCGCCGCGGTCGCCAGCTGACCGCTGCGCAACCAGGGCGCGTCCGGCGCCGGCGTGCCGCCTCCCGTTGGGGTGCCGCCGCTTCGCACCCGTTCGGTGAGGGCATCGAGGATGCCGACGTGCGAGGCCGGCACCCGCGCCTCCATGGTCACCGCGTCCGGGCCACTCCGGGTCACCTCGAAGGTGAAGAACGAACAACACGCCGACTCCCGGGCGGCCAGGTCCCGTGCGGAGCGCTCCGCCTGCTCCGTACCGGTCAGGTGCAGCCGCAGGCGTTGCGCGGACGGCCGGTCGAACCACCGGACAGCCACGGCGAAGAAACTGTCAAACTCGGCGAGGCGGACCGGCCGCTCCGCCGTGGGTAGGCTGCAGGATTCAGGAACCCAGGCGTCGTCCGCCGCAGGGCGTTCGTCGGTCACCACCCGACGGTAAGCCCGTACCCGGGTACCGGTTGCAAGCCGCAGCCTGACCCGTCGACGGGAGGGGAACCATGGCCAAACTGCTCTACTCGGCGACGGCATCGCTCGACGGCTATATCGCCGGCCCCGGCGGGGACATGTCCTGGCTGACCGAACACCTCGCCGGCGACAACCCGACGGCGGACCGCCTGCTGGCCGACGTCGGCGCGATCCTGGCCGGCAACCGCACCTTCGGCGGCGACGACCCGAACCGCGGCACCGAGAGCGAAGGCGCGTTCGGCGGCCAGTACCACGGACCGGTGTTCGTCCTGACCCACCGGCCGCCGGACGAGCCATCCGCGGATGTCACGTTCGTCGGTGACCTCGACAGCGCCGTCGCACAGGCCAAGGAGGCCGCCGGCGAGAAGTACGTGAACATCCTCGGCGCGGACGTGGCCAAGCAGTGCCTCCGCGCCGGGCTGCTCGACGAGATCCTGATCTTCTTCGCGCCGGTGCTGCTCGGGGACGGCGTGCGCATGTTCGACGACCCGGGCGGGGAACAGGTGCGCCTGGCACCGATTCCGGGCGAGACCGCGCACTGGTACAGCGTCGTCCGCTGACAGTCGGTGGACGGCATGGAGGCAGCACCGGCGCAGCCTGGCGATCCGGACGCAGGCCAGTAGGAACTACGCCCAGGGTGGGGTGTACAGGCGCACATAGGCACGAGCGCGGGCGAGCGGGTCCTGCCAGTACTGATGCGGCATACGGGAGTGGTGCGTCTCGCAGAATTCGGCGAGACTCTCCGTGATCTTGACGCTCTCCAGTTGGCGGCCTTCGAAGGCTGTGTTGGTCGCCAACAGCTCCGGCTCGGAGTTCCAACCTGAATGATCGAACGCCCAGCTATTCCAGAGCGCGTAGACGTGGAAGACCTGCCAGCCGCCTGCCGAGCGCACACCTGCGATCTCGATCGGCCGATCTGGGTAGAAGTCCCGGCACACCCAGGCCAGGATGTGACACGCGCCGGCAGCGAAGAAAGCCTGGTCCGTCCGGTCCCAGGCGATGCGCTGGTCCGATCGCTCCATTGCTGTCCGACGAAATGCCCCCGCTGCTTCGGCCACCACCAGCCAGACGTTAGCGGAGTCCCCCGTCCCCTCGGGAGTGCGCGACGCCCCGGTCGCAGTCGTAGGGTCCGCTAGCAGAGGACACGCAAGCTCCGAGCGTGCCGACGAGGCCCAGGTCGTCACCAGGCCGTCGGAGGGCGATCGTGAGCGACCCACGACGACTACCGGTGACGACGTTGCCTATCTGACAAGGCATGGCCAACGCGATCGCCAGGCCAAACCGGGCGCCCTTACCTGTAGTTGGTGAACTGGAGGGCGACGCCGAAGTCCTCACCCTTGAGCAGCGAGATGACCGCCTGGAGGTCGTCGCGCTTCTTGCCGGTGACCCGCAGTTGGTCGCCCTGGATCTGGGCCTGAACGCCCTTGGGGCCCTCATCGCGGATCTTCTTGCTGATCGCCTTGGCCTTGTCGGTCTCGATGCCCTGGATCACCTTGCAGTCGATCTTGAAAACCTTGCCGGACGGCCGCGGATCGCCAGCGTCCAGCGACTTCAGCGAGATGTTCCGCTTGACCAACTTCTCCTTGAACACGTCCAGCGCAGCGGCGACCCGCTCCTCGGTCTCCGCCTGGAGGCCGATCGCCTCCTCGCCGGACCAGGAGATCTCCGCGCCGGTGCCACGGAAGTCGAACCGCGTTGCGAGCTCCTTCTCCGCCTGACGGAGGGCGTTGTCGACCTCCTGGCGGTCGACCTTGCTCACGATGTCGAACGACGGGTTCGCTGCCATGCTGATGCTCCTGCTGTCCGGCGGTCTGGGCCTGTTGTCGGCCACCGACCAGCGGCACGACCCCCTGACCGTACCCGGTTGCACCAGGCCCGGGGGGAGCCGCTATCCTTGCTTCCGCCGCCGCGTTGCGACGCGGTGGGGTGCCCTGGCGGGTTGCCCGAGCGGCCAATGGGAGCGGACTGTAAATCCGTCGCGAAAGCTACAGAGGTTCGAATCCTCTACCCGCCACCAGGTGCAGATACGGCCCCTGACCAGCAGAGATGCTGATCGGGGGCCGTTGTCGTTCGTCTGGCCGAGTCCCACTGCGTCCAGCGATGAACCCGCAGCGAACCCGGTAAGCCGGACTCGGGGTGAAATCGCGCTTCGGTCCAGCGGTCGCCGTCGCTGCGAGACTGAGCGCGTGCCCAGCCGCGCCGGCGCGCAGGTCGACCCGATTCGGCAGGTGCAGGACATGTCCGACGACATCGAAATTCGCCCCTTCCGGCTGGACACGCCGGAAGAAGTGATCACTGACCTGCGTCGCCGGGTTGCGGGCACGCGCTGGCCCACCCGCGAGCTGGCCGCCGATCGTTCCCAGGGCGTGCAGTTGGCGACGATCCAGGAGGTGGCCCGTTACTGGGCGACGGAGCATGACTGGCGCACGCTCGAGGCGAAGCTGAACGCCCTGCCGCAGTACACGACCGTCATCGACGGCGTCGAGATCCATGTCATCCACGTGCGGTCGCAGCATGAGACCGCCCTTCCGCTGATCATGACGCACG
Source organism: Micromonospora sp. WMMD710 (assembly GCF_029626045.1). Taxonomy (NCBI): domain Bacteria; kingdom Bacillati; phylum Actinomycetota; class Actinomycetes; order Micromonosporales; family Micromonosporaceae; genus Micromonospora; species Micromonospora sp. WMMD710. Next base: position 6,244,733 of record NZ_JARUBD010000001.1, read on the forward strand.
GTTGGCCGGGCTCGGACGTCGAGCTGCTCGGGGTCGTCGGCCCGCTCACCGACCCGACCGCGCACGGCGGCTCACCCGAGGATGCGTTCCACCTGGTGCTGCCGTCCCTGCCTGGCTACGGCTTTTCGGGCGAGCCGGCCGAGCCCGGTTGGGACTCGAACCGCATGGCGCGCGCCTGGGCGGTGCTGATGATGGACCGTCTCGGCTACCCGCGGTACGTCGCGCAGGGGGGCGACGTGGGCGCGGCCGTGACCGACGCGATGGGCCGGCAGGGGCCTGATGGGCTGCTCGGCATCCACGTGAACCTGTTGGCCGGGGCGATCGGTATCAAGGACCAGTTGCCGGCGAAGTCCGAACAGGAACGAGCGGCGCACGACGCTCTCAACCTGTTCACGACGGACGGCTTCGGCTACCTCCCGGAGCAGTCCACCCGACCGCAGACGATCGGCTACTCGCTGACGACCGCCCCGTCGGCCACGACGTCGTCGTGTCGGCGCCCGCGGCCATGTCGGGGCCGGACCTCGCCAAGGGTCGACCCGGTACGGCGGCGATCCACCGTGCATTGATGATTGTGGTTTACTGCCTGAGGCGTCACAATCTGCTGCAGGCGAGCCACGCATGGTCGCCGGTCTCGGTCTCGGTCCCGGGGAGGCGGAGCGCCGTCCGGCTGATCTCGAGGTGGCACAGCGAGATCCCAGGTCCGGTAGGGGCGCTAAGCGGCTTAGGGGTTGATAGCGGAGCTTGTCGTTTGTTTGGCGGCAGCGATCGGTCGGACGGTAAGAGGATCTGGCCAGACGTGGTGAGTGGGCAGGCCGACCGGCTCGTAAGTTCCCGGTCCGCCGGCCGGGTGGGTCGTGGAACTTTCCCCCTCTGCCACCGCTGTGGCACCATCGGGGAACGCAGTTTTCTGACACCCCTGATGGTAGGAGTTCCCGATGTCTGGTCTAACGCGTGGCCGGCTGCTCGGTCTGATCATGGCGACCATGGGTCTGGTAGTAGTCGTCGGTGGCGTTGTCGTCGTCGGTGGCGGCGATTTCCAGACCGCAGGGGTTGAATGGGGCGCACCGGCCAGCCAGAGTGGGGCAGGAGTCGTTGCCCACGGGCGTTGATGCCAGCGTGCGCCAGCGCCACCGATGAGGGGACACAGGAGTGCCGGCCAACAACGTCCCCCGTCGATCGACGGACCGTGCGTGGCTGATCACCGGGCCCCTGGCCGTTCTGGCCATCCTCATCACCACGTTTCTGGCCGTCACTGAGACCATCGAACCCCGCGACCTGCTGGTCGCGGGGTTGCTCGTGCTTGTCATGGTGGTGGCGGGCGTACCCACGCTGAGTTTCGTCGTCCGGCGCCAGGCCGTCGTGGTCACCCTCACCGAGATACCGCTGGTGCTGGGGCTGTACTGGCTGTCACCGGTGCTCGTGGTCCTGATGGCGACCATCGCCGCGGTCGTCACACAGGCCCATCGCCGCTATCCGCCGCCGAAGTTCTGGTTCAACGTCGCTCGGGACGCCGCCGGCGTGTCGGTGGCGGGCCTGGTCGTGGTGACCGCCAGACCGTTCGACGGGGTGGGACCGGCCACCTGGGGATTGCTGTTCCTCGCGGTCAGCGCCAACACCCTGATCAGTCTGGCGTCGGTCGTCGGTGTCATCACGCTGCTGCAGGGGTGGCAGGGGCTGCGCGGTGCGACGGCGATGGCCGTGCAGGTCTTCCTCACCACCGCGCTCAACGTGGCGGTGGGTCTCCTCATTCTGATCGCGTTGGTGACGACTCTGTGGTCGGCCCTGCTCCTGGTGGCCATCACCGTCGCCGGCGTCATGCTCTACCGCGCGTACTCCCGGTTCCTTCGTCAGCACCGGACGCTGGGGGACATGTACGAGCTGACCAGGGCGATGACCGGCTCGGGCCCCGGCGACGTCCTCGCGGATGTGCTGCTGGACCGCATCCGCACCCTGATGCAGGCCGAGTACGCGACTCTCTGGCTGCCGGCGCAGGGCCGGCATCCTGAAGTGCTGCTGACCGCGCGGCTGGATGACCGGGGTCTGCTCGACGTGGCGCCCACCTCGTCGGTGATTCGTGAACGGGCTTTCAAGGAGGGGCAGAACGTCACTCTCGGGCGACTGCTCGGCGGGGACGCGGAGGTCCGGCATGCGATGGACGGCCGTCAGGTGAAGGACGTCATCGTCGTTCCGCTGCGGTCGGGGCAGGTCGTGATCGGCACGTTGGAGGTGGTCAACCGGCTCAGCGACGTCGGCCACTTCACCCGGGCCGACGTACCTGTGCTCGAGACCGTGGCCGCGCACGCGGCCGTCGCCCTGGAGAATTCCCGGCTGGTCGACCGGCTGCGGCACGACGCGTACCACGACACCCTGACGCGGTTGCCCAACCGGCGGCGGATCACCGGGGCGCTCGACGAGTCGGTCAAGATCGGGGCGCCCGACGAGGTGGTGGCGTTGCTGCTGTTCGACGTCGACGGGCTGCGCCAGGTCAACGAGTCCCTCGGTCACGCGGCGGGCGACAAGGTCCTCGTCGAGGTCGCCAACCGGTTGCGGGCCAGCGCGCCGTCGTCGGCCCTTGTCGGCCGCGTCGGCGGGGACGAGTTCCTGGTGACGTTGCGGCTGGAGAGCGCCGCCGCGGCGTTGGAGTTGGCGGGCCAGTTGCGTGACCAGATCCGCGACGAGATGGTCTTCGACGCGCTCACCCTCGACGTCAACACCGCCGTCGGGGTGGCCGTACACCCGGATCACGGCAGCGACGCGGCGACCCTGCTGCTACGGGTGGACCTGGCCGCCACGGCGGCCAAGTCGGTGCCGGGCAGCGTGCAGCTGTTCAACCCCGCCCTGGAATCCCGGTCGCTGCGCCGGTTGGGTCTCGCCGGCGACCTGCGCCAGGCCCTCGACCAGGACGAGCTGGAGGTCTACTTCCAGCCGAAGGTGACGTTGCGGGACCGCCGCCTGGTCGGCGTGGAGTGTCTGGCCCGGTGGGAGCATCCGACGCACGGCACCGTCGCTCCGGAGGACTTCGTCGCGGTGGCCGAGCACACCGGGCAGTTGAGTCGGCTCACCGAGGTGGTGCTGCGTGAGGGGCTGCGTCGCAGCCGGGACTGGGCCGAGGCCAACCAGCCGCTGCCCATCGCGGTCAACCTGGCCGCCCGGACGCTCACCGACCAGCACTTCCCGGATCGGGTGCAGGAGTTGCTGACCGAGTACGGGGTGCCGGCGCAGCGCCTGACCCTGGAGATCACCGAGGCGGGCGTGCTGGACGGCACGGACCGGCCCATCCCGACCCTGCAACGGTTGCGCGACCTCGGCGTACGGCTGTCGGTGGACGACTTCGGCACCGGGGACTCGTCCCTGGCGCACCTGCGCCGGCTGCCGGTGCACGAGGTGAAGGTGGACCGCTCGTTCGTGCAGGGCATGGCGACCGATCCGGGCGACCTGGCGATCGTGAACGCGGTGGTGACGCTCTCTCAGCAGTTCGGCCTGGCCGTGGTCGCCGAGGGCGTGGAGAGCGAACTGACCCTGGAGCTTCTGCAGGACATCGGCTGCGAGATCGGGCAGGGCTTCCTGTTCAGTCGGCCGCTGCCGTACGAGCGGCTGGCCGCCTGGTTCGGCGCCCAGGTGGACCCGGAGACGATCTCCGGTCCGGAGCTTCCGCGCCTGCGTGTCGTGCCCTGAGCTGGGCGAAGACGATCACCGGGGATCCGATTTCACCTGCCGAGCCGGGCCGTGTATTCTAACTTCTGCGCGCCCCACGGGGAGATCGCGCAGGCCCCCTTAGCTCAGTCGGCAGAGCGTCTCCATGGTAAGGAGAAGGTCTACGGTTCGATTCCGTAAGGGGGCTCGAGGGTTCAGCTGGACCCACCGCGGCGGTGTAGCTCAGATGGTAGAGCAAGCGGCTCATAATCGCTGTGTCGCCGGTTCAAGTCCGGCCACCGCTACTCTCGCCTTCCGAGCTCGTTCTCGGTGGTCGTGGGGATGGGCGCCACTGGCGCCCACTTTGCATGTCCGCGCAGTCAGCGACTAGGCTGGCGCGTCGTAGTTCGTTTCCGTTAGCGAGGAAGGCACTCCGCCGTGGCGAAGGCTACCGATGTCCGGCCGAAGATCACTTTGGCGTGTGTGGAGTGCAAGGAGCGCAACTACATCACGCGCAAGAACCGGCGCAACGACCCCGACCGCATCGAGCTGAAGAAGTTCTGCCCGCGTGACGGTCGGCACACGGCCCACCGCGAGACCCGCTGATTCATGGCCGGCTCCGCGCCGGTCATTGTTCTGACGTTTTTCTCGATCGCCGATCTGACCGGTTTGGCGCGGCTTCGCCGCCGCCTACCGATCAGGTCGGCGATTGTGCTTTCCGTGTAGGTTCGCGGCATGCCTCTGGACCCTTCCTTCGTCGGCCGGACGTATCCGCCGACCGCCCCCTACCAGGTGGGCCGAGAAAAGATCCGTGAGTTCGCGTCCGCCATCGGTGCCACCGACGCGGCTCACCACGACCCGGAGGCCGCCCAGGCGCTGGGCCACCCGGACGTGGTGGCGCCGCCGACCTTTCCGGTGATCGTGACGATGGCGGCGAGCCGTCAGATCATCGAGGATCCGGCCCTGGGCGTCGACTACAGCCGGCTGGTGCACGGCGACCAGCGGTTCGCGTACACCCGGCCGGTGGTCGCCGGCGACGAGCTGGTCTGCACCAACACCATCGAGGACGTCAGCACCCGGGGCGGGCACGGCTTCCTGACCACGCGCACCGACGTGAGCACCGTCGCCGGGGAACCGGTGGTTGCCGTGTGGGCCAGGTACGTCATTCGTGGGGAGGCCTGAGATGGAACTGCCAGCCAAGACGTTCCAGGTGACCCGTGCGGACCTGATCCGTTACGCCGGCGCGTCGGGTGACTTCAACCCGATCCACTGGAGCGACCGGGTCGCCACGAAGGTGGGGCTGCCCGGGGTGATCGCCCACGGCATGTTCACCATGGCTCTGGTCGGCCGGGCGGTCGCCGAGTGGGCCGGGGCGCCCGACGCGGTGGTCGAGTACGGGGTCCGCTTCACCCGCCCGGTGGTGGTGCCGGACGACGACCAGGGGACCGAGATCGAGGTCACCGCGAAGGTCCGTGACGTCACCGAGGACGGCCTCACCCGGCTCGACGTGACGGCCACCTGTCTGGGCGAGAAGGTGCTCGCGCAGGCCCGGGCGGTCATCCGGACCGCACGCTGAACCGGGCCCGCCACGCGTGGCGGGGAGACCGGTTGGGAAAGTCGGGCGGCTACCCGTACACTGGTCCGCCGTGGGGCAAGTGACCCCTGCTCGGTCGTCTGTGACCGGGTGGGGCGAGTGTTGCCGCACAGGGGTGTAGCTCAATTGGCAGAGCAGCGGTCTCCAAAACCGCAGGCTGCAGGTTCAAGTCCTGTCACCCCTGCGCCTCAGGCCTGACCGTTCCCGTGGGTCGCGCCGCCGACATGGCGGCGTCCGGCCCGTGGTGGTGGCATCGGCGGGGTGGTCCGAGGCATTCGGGCCCCCGGTTGATCCACCGGCCGCGGCCCGTCGCGGGACGGTTGGGCCCGGCCGGCGTGACCAGCGCCGCGCACGCCACCCGGCGTGTGACCCGAGATTCCGCGACGGAGGGCGAAGTGGCCGACAACAAGCGGCGCGGCGAGGACGCCGGCGACGATCGTCTGGACGACGATGTCGTCGACGAGGTAGCCGACGACGACGCCACCAGCGCGGACGAGCCGGTCTCTCGGGGAGGCACCGCGACGCGGTCGCGTGCCCGCGCGGAGTCGGCGGACAGCCGGCCGACCACCCGGTCGGAGACCGGTCGGGTGGGCGTCTTCGGCCGCGTCGCCCGGTTTTTCCGCGAGGTCGTGGCCGAACTGCGTAAGGTCATCTGGCCGACCCGCAAGGAGTTGCTGACCTACACCGCCGTGGTGGTGACGTTCGTCGCGGTGATGCTGACGATCGTCGGTGTGCTGGACTACGGCTTCGCCAAGGTCGTGCTGTTTGTCTTTGGCAACTCGAGCTGACCGGCTGCCTCCAGCCGATAGTGACGGAAGTGAGCGAGCGTGCCTGAGTACGACGAGACCGCCGGACCGGTGGACGAGCAGTCCACCGTCGCGACGGCGGCTGGTGACGAGTCGGTCGAGGCCGCCAGCGAGCCGGAGTTCCCAACGACCGAGCCCGAGCCGGACGAGGAGTACGACCCGGTCGCCGAGCTGAGGCAGAAGCTGCGCTACGCGCCGGGCGACTGGTACGTGGTGCACTCGTACGCCGGCTACGAGAACAAGGTCAAGACCAACCTCGAGACCCGGATCACGAGCCTCGACATGGAGGACTTCATCTACCAGGTCGAGGTGCCGACCCGGGAAGAGGTCGAGGTCAAGAACGGTAAGCGTTCGCAGATCCAGGCCAAGGTCTTCCCCGGTTACATCCTGGTCCGGATGGAGCTGACCGCCGAGTCCTACTCGTGTGTCCGTAACACCCCGGGCGTGACCGGCTTCGTCGGCGCGACCGACCGGGCCGACCGGCCCGCGCCGCTCTCCCTCGACGAGGTGTTGAAGTGGCTGGCGCCGGCCGTCGAGACCGAGCAGAAGAAGGCGAAGCCGGAGATCAAGGTTCTCGACTTCGAGGTGGGTGACTCCGTCACCGTCACCGACGGCGCGTTCGCGTCGCTGCCGGCCACGATCAGCGAGATCAACGCCGACCAGCAGAAGCTCAAGGTGCTGGTGTCGATCTTCGGCCGGGAGACCCCGGTGGAGCTCAACTTCAACCAGGTCGCCAAGATCTGACCGGTCGTCGGCGGCGGGCCTGGCCCGCCGCCGGTGACGGCGTTCGCCCTCCCGCTCGACCTCGGCGGACGAGCGGGCTGCGGCCTGCGCTACTCTTGAACGTCACCGCTGTCGCACCGCGCTGACCGTGCGCGCCCGACAGGGCGGTGTTCAGCCGCATTTTCCCAGCTCCAAGCCCCAGGAAGTGACATGCCTCCGAAGAAGAAGCTCGTCAAGACGTTCACGCTTCAGCTGCCGGCGGGCCAGGCCACGCCGGCGCCGCCGGTCGGCCCCGCGCTCGGCCAGCACGGCGTGAACATCATGGAGTTCTGCAAGTCCTACAACGCGCAGACCGAGTCCCAGCGGGGCGACATCGTCCCCGCCGAGATCAGCGTGTACGAGGACCGCACCTTCACCTTCGTGCTGAAGACCCCGCCCGCCGCCCGGCTGCTGATCAAGGCCGCCGGTGTGCAGAAGGGCTCGGGCGTCCCGCAGGCCGAGAAGGTGGGTTCGGTCAGCCGCGCCCAGCTGCGTGAGATCGCCGAGAAGAAGATGGCCGACCTCAACGCCAACGACCTGGACCAGGCCGAGAAGATCATCGCCGGCACCGCCCGGTCGATGGGCATCACCGTCAACGACTGACGTCGGCCCCGCCGACGACCCGATCGTGGGAGGGCTCGCGCCGAGCGGCCCGCCAGAGACCACAGGAGTAATCAGCAATGCAGCGCAGCAAGAGCTACCGCAAGGCCGCCGACGTCATCGACCGGTCCAAGCTCTACACCCCCGCCGAGGCCGTGAAGCTGGCCAAGGAGACCACCAACGTCAAGTTCGACGCCACGGTCGAGGTCGCCATGCGCCTCGGCGTCGACCCCCGCAAGGCGGACCAGATGGTCCGCGGCACGGTCAACCTGCCGCACGGCACCGGTAAGACCGCCCGCGTGATCGTCTTCGCCGGCGGCGCGAAGGCCGAGGAGGCCGCCGCGGCGGGTGCCGACGAGGTGGGCACCGACGAGCTGGTCGCCCGGATCCAGGGTGGTTGGCTCGACTTCGACGCGGCGATCGCCACGCCGGACCAGATGGCCAAGATCGGCCGGATCGCGCGGATCCTGGGCCCGCGCGGTCTCATGCCGAACCCGAAGACCGGCACGGTGACCATGGACGTCACCAAGGCGGTGCAGGACATCAAGGGCGGCAAGATCACCTTCCGGGTGGACAAGCACTCCAACCTGCACCTGATCATCGGCAAGGCCTCCTTCACGGAGAGCCAGCTGGTGGACAACTACGCGGCGGTGCTCGACGAGGTGCTGCGGGCCAAGCCGTCCGCGGCGAAGGGCAAGTACCTCCGCAAGGTCATCCTCACCACCACGATGGGCCCGGGTGTCCCGGTCGACCCCAACCTGGTGAAGAACCTCACCGAGGAGCCGGCCGAGGCCTGAGCCCGACCTGTTCGCTCCGCCGGGGCGCCGCCACACCTGTGGCGGCGCCCCGGCGCGTTCGTGGTGTGGCAGGCTCGTCCGCATGCGGCTGGAGAACGTCTGGTTGCGGTACCACCGGCGGGGGCCGTGGGTGCTGCGCGGAGTGGACGTACGGATCGGCCCGGGTGAGGTGGCGGTCGTGCTGGGCCGCAACGGGGTGGGCAAGTCGACGCTGCTCCAGGTGGCCGCCGGGGTGCTCCGACCGGGCCGGGGCCGGGTCACCGACCGCCCGGCGCGGGTCGGTTGGGTGCCGGAGCGTTTCCCGTCCGACCAGCCGTTCACCGTGGCCCGCTACCTGACCGGGATGGCGCGGGTCGCCGGGTTGGGTCGCGCCGCCGCCGATGACGCCGTGACCGCCTGGACGGACCGGCTCGGGCTGGCCCGGTTCCGCGCGGTCCGGCTGCCGGAGCTGTCCAAGGGCACCGCGCAGAAGGTGGGCCTCGCCCAGGCGATGCTGCGTCCCCCGGGCCTGCTGGTGCTCGACGAGCCGTGGGAGGGGCTGGACGCCGCCACCCGTGACCTGGTCCCCGAGTTGATCGACGAGGTGCTCGCCGGCGACGGCGCGGTCCTGGTCAGTGACCATCGGGGGGAGACGGTCCGGCTGCCGGGCGCGCGCCGCTGGACGGTGGCCGACGGCTCGCTGACCGAGGAGACGCCGTCGGCGGACGAGGCCGTCGCCGTGGTCGAGGTCGCGGTGCCGGCCGCGCGGGTCGCCAGCACCGTCGCCCGCCTGCGGGCCGACGGCCACCAGATCCTTCGGGTACGCCCCGACCCCTCCACCGCCACACCGGAGGTCGGCTCCGCGGCACCGCCGGTGCGGCCGGCCGCCGCCACACCGGAGGACGGCTCCGCGGCACCGCCGGTGCGGCCGGCCGCCGAGCGGGCGACTGAGCAGCCTGGCGGCACCGACGCGGCGGGCGAGCCGGCGACGGTCGAGCCGGCGGCGGGGGAGGCCCAGTGACCGCCCTGGTCCGGCTGCGGCTGGCCGGCTTCCTGCGTACCGGGAGGGCGCTGGCGCCGCTGCTCGCGGGTCTCGTCGCGCTCGGCACGCTGTACGGCGGCGGCCGGGCCCAGCCCGCGGAGGCGTACGGCGTCTCCGCCGTGGTGCTCTTCCCGGTGCTCGCCTGGCAGACCAAGATCCTGTTGGACGTCGAGCCGGACGTGCAGCGCCGCCTCGCCCAGGTGTCCGTCGGGGTGGCCGGGGAGAGGGTCGCGGGTCTGCTCGCCGCCGGCCTGGCGGCGCTGGCGACGGTGGCCGTCGCGCTGGTCTTCCCGTGGCTGGTGGCCGGGGTCACCGGTCCGGTGGACCCGGGGGACCGGTCGGTGCCGGTCGGTCTCGCGCTGGGGCTGTTTGCGCATCTGCTGGTCGTACCCGCGGCGGTTGCTCTTGGCGCGTTGGCCAGCCGGGCGTCGGTGGGCGGCGCCGGGTACGGCGTCGCGGTGCTGGCCCTCGGCGGCGTCGGCGCGGTGGTGCTCGGTCTGAGCGGGTCGGTGGCCCCCTGGCTGGCTCCGCCGATCATGGCGACCGCCCGGACGGTGGCGGGCGACGCCGCCGCGCTCACCCTGCTGGGGCTGAGCGTGTGGGCGCTGGCCTGGAGCGCCGCGGTCGTCGGCGGCTACCTGTGGCGGCGGTGCGCCCAGGGTTGAGCGGCGCCGGCGTCGGTGGTCCGGCTCACAGGTGGCGATTTGGCGCTGGTGGCGCGGGCGCGTACTCTTCAACAGTCATCCGTGTTCTCATGGATGAGGAACCACCCAGAGACCGCTGGTCACCGTGTTTCGGCACGGTCGAAGGTCCCGCGACAGACGGGCGACCCGCGTAGGGCGGCAAGCGTAACTCGGCAGTGAGCATGGTCCGCCGACCGTGACGATCCGCCGGCCCTCGCCCCGTGCGCCCTGCGCCGGGGCTTTCTCGTTGTCGCTGCCTCCGCCCCCGTTCCAGGCTTCGGCCGTGACGGGGACCAGCCTCGAGTAACGAGAGAGGAGGGACATGGCGGACAAGCCGATCCGAGCCGACAAGGCCACGGCCGTCTCTGAGCTGACCGAGAGCTTCCGCAGCGCGGGCGCCACCGTGCTGACCGAGTACCGCGGTCTGACGGTTTCCCAGCTCACCCAGCTGCGGCGCTCGCTCGGTGCCGAGACCAGCTACACGGTCGCGAAGAACACGCTGGCGAAGCGTGCTGCGACGGACGCGGGCATCACCGGCCTCGACGAGCTGTTCACCGGTCCTACCGCGCTGACTTTCGTTTCGGGCGACGTCGTCGAGGCGGCGAAGGGGCTTCGCGACTTCGCGAAGGCCAACCCGAAGCTCGTCATCAAGGGCGGTGTCTTCGAGGGCAAGGCCATTTCCGCGGCCGAGGTCACGAAGCTCGCCGACCTGGAGTCCCGCGAGGTGCTGCTGGCCAAGCTGGCCGGCGCGATGAAGGGCAACCTGAGCAAGGCCGCGGCCCTGTTCCAGGCACCGCTCTCCAAGGCCGCCCGCGCGGCGGCCGCCCTTGCGGACAAGAAGCGCGAGCAGGAGGGCGCCGAGGCGGCCTGAGGCCGCGCGGCGCACCCACGTTCTTAACAACCTTTAGAAAGGACGCCAGACATGGCGAAGCTCAGCACCGACGAGCTGCTTGACGCGTTCAAGGAGATGACGCTGATCGAGCTCTCCGAGTTCGTGAAGCAGTTCGAGGACACCTTCGAGGTCACCGCCGCGGCTCCGGTCGCGGTTGCCGCCGCTGGTGGCGCCCCGGCCGCCGCCGAGGCCGAGCCGGAGAAGGACGAGTTCGACGTCATCCTCGAGGCTGACGGCGGCAAGAAGATCCAGGTCATCAAGGTCGTGCGTGAGCTGACCGGCCTGGGCCTCAAGGAGGCCAAGGACGCGGTCGAGTCCGCGCCGAAGGCCATCCTGGAGAAGGTCAACAAGGAGACCGCCGACAAGGCGAAGGCCAAGCTCGAGGGCGAGGGCGCCAAGGTCACCCTCAAGTGACCTGACGTTCCACCTGCGCGTGCCTCGGCTCGGTGAGCCGCGACACGATCGCGTCGCGGCGGGCGGTGATCCGACACGGATCACCGCCCGCCGTGTTGGTGGATCCGGCGGCACCGGCCCTGAGCTGGGCGTCGACGATCGGTGTGGGGCCCCGGACGAGCGCGACGGGTCCACCTCCGGTGGGAAAGAACAGACGACCCGGATACCGGGCCTTGACGCGGCCCCGGGCTGCCAGGCACGCTGACACCAGCAAGACACCGCGCTTGCGACGGCCACAACGTGGGTAATGACAGCGGCGGCACCAACGGCCGCGGCAACCCGCGTGGCCCAGTGGGGACGTTGCGTTCTGAGCGGCCCGGCAGACCCCGGTTGACGGGGGCCGAGGCGCGTTCCGCGAACGACCTGCGGGGTGGGCTGGACAGCGGTTAGCCTCTCGGCTACACTGCTAGTTTGCGCTGCCTTCCGACTTGACCCCTGCTCGGAAATGTCCGTTTACGGATATTTCTGGTGGGGTCATTGGAGTGCACGCGTACCAGCCGTTCTGCAGCACCGGTCCTCGGAAGGACGCATCTTGGCAGCTTCCCGCCCTGCGAAGACCAGTCGTACGTCGAGCGCATTCGCTCCCCGCCGAGTTTCATTCGGCAGGATCACCGAACACCTCGAGGTCCCCAACCTCCTTGCCATCCAGAACGAGTCCTTCGACTGGCTCGTCGGCAACGAGGCTTGGCAGGGCCGGTCGGCGGACGACCCGCACGCACGCTCGGGTCTCGCGGAGATCCTTGAAGAGATCAGTCCCATTGAGGACTTCTCCGGCACCATGTCGCTTTCCTTCTCGGCGCCGCGCTTCGACGAGGTCAAGGCCTCGATCGAGGAGTGCAAGGAGAAGGACCTGACCTACTGCGCTCCGCTCTTCGTGACCGCGGAGTTCACCAACAACACCACTGGCGAGATCAAGAGTCAGACGGTGTTCATGGGTGACTTCCCGATGATGACGCCCAAGGGCACCTTCGTCATCAACGGCACCGAGCGCGTCGTGGTCAGCCAGCTCGTCCGGTCCCCGGGCGTGTACTTCGACAAGCAGCCGGACAAGACCTCCGACCGCGACCTCTCCAGTGTCAAGGTCATCCCGAGTCGGGGTGCCTGGCTGGAGTTCGACATCGACAAGCGCGACACGGTCGGCGTACGTATCGACCGCAAGCGTCGGCAGGCCGTCACGGTCCTGCTCAAGGCCATCGGATGGTCGGCCGAGCGGATCCGTGAGAAGTTCGGCTGGTCCGAGCTGATGATGACGACGCTCGAGAAGGACCACATCGCCGGCCAGGATGAGGCTCTGCTAGACATCTACCGCAAGCTGCGCCCTGGCGAGCCGCCGACGCGCGAGAACGCCCAGACCCTGCTCGACAACCTCTTCTTCAACCCGAAGAGGTACGACGTCGCCAAGGTCGGGCGCTACAAGTTCAACAAGAAGCTCGAAGTGGACGTGCCGATCACCACCGGCACGCTCACCGAGGACGACATCGTCGCCACCGTGGAGTACCTGTGCCGGCTGCACGCCGGTGAGGACGGCTACGAGGCCGACGACATCGACCACTTCGGCAACCGGCGCCTGCGCACCGTGGGTGAGCTGATCCAGAACCAGGTTCGGGTCGGCCTGTCCCGCATGGAGCGGGTCGTCCGTGAGCGGATGACCACGCAGGACGTCGAGGCGATCACCCCGCAGACCCTGATCAACATCCGCCCGGTGGTGGCGGCGATCAAAGAGTTCTTCGGGACGTCGCAGCTGTCCCAGTTCATGGACCAGACCAACCCGCTGGCGGGCCTGACCCACCGGCGCCGGCTGAGCGCGCTCGGCCCGGGTGGTCTGTCCCGGGAGCGGGCCGGCTTCGAGGTCCGTGACGTGCACCCGTCCCACTACGGCCGGATGTGCCCGATCGAGACGCCGGAAGGCCCGAACATCGGCCTGATCGGCGCGCTGTCCACCTTCGCCCGGGTCAACCCGTTCGGCTTCATCGAGACGCCGTACCGGAAGGTCGTCGAGGGTCGGGTCACCGACCAGATCGACTACCTGACCGCGGACGAGGAGGACCGGTTCGTCAAGGCCCAGGCCAACGCGCGGTTGAAGGCTGACGGCACGTTCGCCGAGGACCGGGTTCTGTGTCGTCGTAAGGGCGGTGAGACCGAGGACGTCGTTCCCGGTGCCGTCGACTACATGGACGTCTCGCCCCGGCAGATGACCTCGGTCGCGACCGCCATGATCCCGTTCCTCGAGCACGACGACGCCAACCGGGCACTGATGGGTGCGAACATGCAGCGCCAGGCGGTGCCGCTGGTCAAGGCCGAGGCGCCGCTGGTGGGTACGGGCATGGAGTACCGGGCCGCGGTCGACGCCGGCGACGTGGTTGTCGCCGAGGTCGGCGGTGTGATCGAGGACCTCTGCGCCGACTACGTCACGATCCACCAGGACGACGGCCACCGCCGGACGTACCTGCTGCACAAGTTCCGCCGCTCCAACGCCGGCTCCTGCGTCAACCAGAAGCCGGTCGTCTTCGAGGGCGACCGCGTCGAGGCCGGTCAGGTCATCGCCGACGGTCCGTGCACCGACGAGGGCGAGATGGCACTCGGACGCAACCTGCTGGTGGCGTTCATGTGCTGGGAGGGTCACAACTACGAGGACGCGATCATCCTGTCGCAGCGCCTCGTGCAGCAGGACGTGCTCACCTCGATCCACATCGAGGAGCACGAGGTCGACGCCCGGGACACCAAGCTCGGCCCGGAGGAGATCACCCGCGACATCCCGAACGTCAGCGAGGAAATGCTCGCCGACCTCGACGAGCGCGGCATCATCCGGATCGGCGCCGAGGTCGTCCCCGGCGACATCCTGGTCGGCAAGGTCACGCCCAAGGGCGAGACCGAGCTGACCCCGGAGGAGCGGCTGCTCCGCGCGATCTTCGGTGAGAAGGCGCGTGAGGTTCGGGACACCTCGCTGAAGGTGCCGCACGGCGAGACCGGCACGGTCATCGGTGTGCGGACCTTCTCCCGCGAGGACGGCGACGAACTGCCGCCGGGCGTCAACGAGTTGGTCCGGGTCTACGTCGCCCAGAAGCGCAAGATCCAGGACGGCGACAAGCTCGCCGGCCGGCACGGCAACAAGGGCGTCATCTCCAAGATCCTTCCGGTCGAGGACATGCCGTTCCTTGAGGACGGCACCCCGGTCGACATCGTGCTCAACCCGCTCGGCGTGCCGAGCCGGATGAACATCGGCCAGGTTCTGGAGACCCACCTCGGTTGGGTCGCCAAGACCGGCTGGAAGGTCGAGGGTGACGACGCCGACTGGAAGCGGCAGCTGCGCTCGATCGACGCGCACGAGTCCGAGGGGGACACGAACGTGGCCACCCCGGTCTTCGACGGTGCCCGCGAGGAGGAGATCTCCGGTCTGCTCGAGTCGACCCTGCCCAACCGGGACGGCAAGCAGCTGATCGGGCGTACCGGCAAGGCGCAGCTGTTCGACGGTCGTTCCGGCGAGCCGCTGCCCGACCCGATCGCGGTCGGCTACGTCTACATCCTGAAGCTCAACCACCTGGTCGACGACAAGATCCACGCTCGGTCGACCGGCCCGTACTCGATGATCACGCAGCAGCCGCTGGGTGGTAAGGCGCAGTTCGGTGGTCAGCGTTTCGGTGAGATGGAGTGCTGGGCGATGCAGGCGTACGGCGCTGCCTACGCCCTGCAGGAGCTGCTCACGATCAAGTCCGACGACGTTCTCGGCCGGGTGAAGGTCTACGAGGCCATCGTCAAGGGCGAGAACATCCCGGAGCCGGGCATCCCGGAGTCGTTCAAGGTGCTGCTCAAGGAGCTGCAGTCGCTGTGCCTCAACGTTGAGGTGCTCTCCAGCGACGGTGTGGCCCTGGAAATGCGCGAGACCGACGACGAGGTGTTCCGGGCCGCCGAGGAGCTGGGCATCGACCTGTCCCGGCGCGAGCCGAGCTCGGTCGAAGAGGTCTGAGGTGAGCGGTCGGGGGCCGGCTCGCCGGCCCCCGACCCCACCCGAGAATTAGCAGTACAGACGACGACATAGGGGACAGAGTGCTCGACGTCAACTTCTTCGACGAGCTGCGCATTGGTCTCGCCACCGCCGACGACATCCGTCAGTGGTCGCACGGCGAGGTCAAGAAGCCTGAGACGATCAACTACCGCACCCTGAAGCCGGAAAAGGACGGACTCTTCTGCGAGAAGATCTTCGGTCCGCAGCGGGACTGGGAGTGCTACTGCGGTAAGTACAAGCGCGTCCGGTTCAAGGGCATCATCTGTGAGCGCTGTGGCGTCGAGGTGACCCGCTCCAAGGTCCGTCGTGAGCGGATGGGGCACATCGAGCTCGCTGCTCCGGTGACCCACATCTGGTACTTCAAGGGCGTGCCGAGCCGGCTGGGCTACCTGCTGGACCTCGCCCCCAAGGACCTCGAGAAGATCATCTACTTCGCCTCGTACGTCGTGACGAGCGTGGACGCTGAGTCGCGTCACCGTGACCTCTCGACGATCGAGAACGAGATCCTGGCCGAGAAGCGGCAGTCCGAGAACAGCCGCGACTCGGAGATCGAGAAGCGGGCCGCCAAGCTCGAGGCCGACCTGGCCGAGCTGGAGGCCGAGGGTGCCAAGGCGGACGTCCGGCGCAAGGTCAAGGAGGGCGGAGAGCGCGAGATGCGCCAGATCCGCGACCGGGCCCAGCGCGAGATCGACCGCCTGGACGAGGTGCTGGACACCTTCCGCAAGCTGGAGCCGAAGCAGCTGGTCACCGACGAGCTGCTCTACCGCGAGCTGCGCGACCGGTTCGGTGAGTACTTCACCGGCTCGATGGGCGCCGAGGCCATCAAGGCGCTGGTCCAGAACATGGACCTCGATGCCGAGGCCGAGAGCCTGCGGGAGACCATCCGGTCCGGCAAGGGCCAGCGGAAGATCCGGGCGCTCAAGCGGCTCAAGGTCGTGGCGGCGTTCCTGAACACCCGCAACTCGCCGCTCGGCATGGTGCTGGACTGCGTCCCGGTCATCCCGCCGGACCTGCGCCCGATGGTGCAGCTCGACGGTGGCCGGTTCGCGACCTCGGACCTGAACGACCTGTACCGCCGCGTGATCAACCGGAACAACCGCCTCAAGCGACTGATCGACCTCGGCGCGCCCGAGATCATCGTCAACAACGAGAAGCGGATGCTCCAGGAGGCCGTCGACGCGCTGTTCGACAACGGCCGCCGCGGCCGGCCGGTCACCGGTCCGGGTAACCGCCCGCTCAAGTCGCTCTCCGACATGCTCAAGGGCAAGCAGGGCCGCTTCCGGCAGAACCTGCTGGGCAAGCGCGTCGACTACTCCGGCCGTTCGGTCATCGTGGTCGGCCCGAAGCTCAAGCTGCACCAGTGTGGTCTGCCCAAGCAGATGGCGCTGGAGCTGTTCAAGCCGTTCGTGATGAAGCGGCTGGTCGACCTCAACCACGCACAGAACATCAAGTCCGCCAAGCGGATGGTCGAGCGTCAGCGCCCGGTCGTGTGGGACGTGCTGGAAGAGGTCATCGGCGAGCACCCGGTGCTGCTCAACCGGGCGCCGACCCTGCACCGCCTGGGCATCCAGGCCTTCGAGCCGCAGCTGGTCGAGGGCAAGGCGATCCAGATCCACCCGCTGGTCTGCACCGCGTTCAACGCCGACTTCGACGGTGACCAGATGGCGGTGCACGTGCCGCTGTCCGCCGAGGCCCAGGCCGAGGCTCGGATCCTGATGCTGTCGTCGAACAACATCCTCAAGCCGGCCGACGGCAAGCCGGTCACCATGCCCACCCAGGACATGGTCATCGGCCTGTACCACCTCACCCACCTCACCGCCGGTGAGAAGGGCGAGGGCCGGGCGTTCAGCTCGGACGCCGAGGCGCGGATGGCGTTCGACAACGGCGAGCTGCACCTGCAGGCTCCGGTGAAGATCCGCCTGCGTGACGTGATCGGTGTCGACAACGGCGCCGGCGCCGAGGCGTGGACCGCCCCGGAGGGCTGGGTCGAGGGTGAGCCGCTGACCGTGGAGACCACCCTCGGTCGGGTGCTGTTCAACGAGACGCTGCCGCAGGGCTACCGCTTCGTGAACTACGAGATCCGCAAGGGTCAGCTCTCCGCGATCGTCAACGACCTCGCCGAGCGCTTCCCCAAGGTGGCGCTGGCCGCCACCCTGGACGGGCTCAAGGAGGCCGGTTTCCACTGGGCCACCTGGTCCGGCGTGACGATCGGCATGGAGGACGTCATCGCTCCGCCGCGCAAGGCGGAGATCCTGGCGAAGTACGAGAAGGAAGCCGACCGGATCGACAAGCAGTACCAGCGTGGTCTGATGACCGCCGAGGAGCGTCGCGGCGAACTCATCGAGATCTGGACCAAGGCGACCAACGAGGTCGCCAAGGAGATGGACACCGCGCTGCCGCAGGAGAACCCACTGTGGAAGATGATCAACTCGGGTGCCCGCGGTAACCTGCTCCAGCTCCGGCAGATCGCGGCGATCCGTGGTCTGGTGGCCAACCCGAAGGGCGAGATCATCCCGCGGCCGATCAAGGCCAGCTACCGGGAGGGTCTGTCCGTGCTGGAGTACTTCATCTCCACGCACGGTGCCCGTAAGGGTCTCGCCGACACCGCGCTGCGGACCGCCGACTCGGGTTACCTGACCCGTCGTCTGGTGGACGTCTCCCAGGACGTGATCATCCGCGAGGAGGACTGCGGCACCGACCGGGCGATCCCGATGCAGATCGGCGAGCGCCTGGAGGACGGCAGGCTGGTCGTGCACGAGCACGCCGAGACCAGCGTGCACGCCCGTACCCTGGCCGACGACATCAAGGGGCCGGACGGCACCGTCGTCGCCGAGCGGGGTCAGGACATCAACTCGATCGGGGTCGACAAGATCGTCGCCGCCGGCGTGGAGACGGTCCGGGTGCGCAGCGTGCTCACCTGCGAGTCGAAGCTGGGTGTCTGCGGTGCCTGCTACGGGCGTTCGCTGCCGACCGGCAAGACCGTGGACGTCGGCGAGGCGGTCGGCATCATCGCCGCCCAGTCGATCGGTGAGCCGGGTACGCAGCTGACGATGCGTACCTTCCACACCGGTGGTGTCGCGGGTGAGGACATCACCCAGGGTCTGCCGCGTGTCCAGGAAATCTTCGAGGCTCGGGTCCCGAAGGGTAAGGCGCCCATCGCCGACACCCCGGGTCGGATCCGGATCGAGGACGGCGAGCGCTCCCGGAAGATCATCGTGGTGCCGGACGACGGCAGCGACGAGATCGTCTACGACAAGATCTCCAAGCGGGTCCGGCTGCGGACCCACGACGGTGGTCACGTCGAGGTCGGCGAGAAGCTCACCGAGGGCACCATCGACCCGCACGAGCTGCTGCGCATCCTCGGTCCGCGCGCGGTCCAGGTCCACCTGACCCAGGAGGTCCAGGAGGTCTACCGCTCGCAGGGCGTGCTCATCCACGACAAGCACATCGAGATCATCATCCGCCAGATGCTCAAGCGGGTGACGGTCATCGACTCCGGCTCGACCGAGTTCCTGCCGGGTGTGCTGGTCGACCGGGCGCTGTTCGAGTCGGAGAACCGCCGACTCGTCTCGGAGGGCGGCGAGCCCGCCGCCGGTCGTCCGGTGCTGATGGGTATCACCAAGGCCTCGCTGGCCACCGACTCCTGGCTCTCGGCGGCCTCCTTCCAGGAGACCACCCGGGTGCTGACCGACGCTGCGATCAACTCGCGCAGCGACTCGCTGGTCGGCCTCAAGGAGAACGTGATCATCGGTAAGCTCATCCCGGCCGGTACCGGCATCAGCAAGTACCGCAACGTCCGGGTCGAGCCGACCGAGGAGGCCAAGGCCAAGGTCTACTCGATGACCGGTTACCCGGAGACCGACTACGGGTTCGGGCCGGCCAGCGGGCAGGCTGTGCCGCTGGACGACTTCGACTTCGGGTCGTACCGCTAAGCACCAACACCGACGAGGCCCCCGGCACCTGCCGGGGGCCTCGTCGTGTCCGGACCTGCCCACCCGCACATCGGGTTGGGCAGAATGGGGGCATGACCACCGCAGCCGGCCAGGTGTCCAGCGCGCAGCAGGGCCCCCGTCATCCGCTGGATCCCGATCCGGCCCGGGCCACCAAGGCGCGGGCGGTGTTCGCGCTGGGGCTGCTCGGGATGCTGACCGGCCTGTTCATCGGTGGTGTGGTGCCGGCGACGGTGGCCCTCCAACTGTCCCGCCAGGCGCGCCGCGAGGCGTACGCCTCGGGGGGTTTCCTGACCGGCGGCGCCTGGCTGCGGCGCGGGGAGCGGATGGCCTGGGCCGGCCTGGTGCTGGTCGCGGTCAGCGTGGTGGTCGCAGTGGTGATCGGCGTGGTCCGGTTGGCGGGCGCGCCGTTCGGCCACGACTACCCGACGAACATGGACTGACCCGATCCGCGGTCGCGCCCGGCGTGGGCGGTGGAACCTCCGGCGGTAGCCTGGCCGTGTCCGCCGCACGGCGGTGGTGGCCTGTCGACAGGAGGACCTCGTGACGGAACCGGCGCGGCCCCCGGCGGACGAACCGGCCGGGCATCCTGGCGCGCCGACCTCGCCGCCGGCCCCGACCCCGGCCCCGACCCCGGCTCCGGCTCCGGTCGAGCCAAACGCCTGGGCGCGGCCCGATCCGGACCGGCAGCCGGACGCGCCGGCGGCCGTGTCGCCGGCGCCCGCGCCGCACCCTGACGTGCCGACCTGGGGCGCACCGCCGCCTTCCGCGACGCCGCCGGGCTGGGGTGCACCGCCTCCCTCGACCCCGCCCGGCTGGGGCGGGCCGCCGCCTTCCGCGACCCCGCCTGGCTGGGGCGGGCCGCCGCCTTCCGCGACCCCGCCTGGCTGGGGCGGGCCGCCGCCTTCCGCGACGCCGCCTGGCTGGGGTGCACCGGCACCCGGCTCAGGGTTGACGCTGCCCGGTGGGGGTGCGGTCGCCGCGCCCGGCTCCGGCCAGCCGTACGCGGTCTCCGGTGCGCCGGCCCCGCCGCCCGGTTGGGGGCAGCCGCCGTCCGGGTACGGGCCCCCGCCGGGGTGGGGGCAGCCGGCGCACGCCCCCGGTTATGGGCCCCCGGTGCCGCCACCGACCGACGACCGGCCCCGCCCGCCGAAGCGGGTGGAGTCGGTGCCCGGTACGCCGTACGGCGTGGTGTACCTGGATGTGGCCCCGGTCACCTCGGGCCTGGCCGTCGGGGCGTTGGTGGCCGGCATCGCGTCGATCCTGGTGTCGTTGCTGGTGATCTGCTTCGGCGTGGCCTTCGCGAACGAGGGTGGGGTCTGGGCGGCCGGCGCGTTCGCCGTGCTGGGCGCGCTGGCCGGGGTGGCCGCCGTCGTCGCCGGCCTGCTCGGCCAGCGGCAGATCCGCCGGCCCGCGGGTCCGTCCGCGGTCCGGTTCACCGGTCGAGGGCTGGCGGTGGCCGGTCTCAGCTGCGGTGCGGCGGGAGCGTTGCTCAGCCTGCTGGCCCTGGGCCTGTCCCTGGTGATCTCCCTGACGTGAGGCTGGTCACCGTCCGGATCGCCGTGCGGCCCGGTTGTCGCAGGTCCCGGGACGGGTCCGCGGTGCCGGCTGCGGGGGCGACGGGTGGTCCGGTGGGGAAGCCGGTACACTTGTATTCGTAGGTGCCCATCACGGGCGACGGGGCAGGGCATGATCCGGCTGGCGGGTGTGAGACGGCCGCCGGGCCAATCCGTTTTGACCTGGGCGGCTGTGGTAGGTACTCTTTCCCCTTGTGCCCGGGCATGCCCGGGCAACTCGTGCGTGCGCTGGTTCCGGCGATCCGGATGGCGAGCACGACAAGCCAAAGATCCGGCGCGGGGCGACCCGCGTGCCGGTGACAGAAAACCCCGGTAGGTCCGCGAAAGCGTCCGTACCGGGACCGTGAGCCGGGCGACACGCCCGACCGCGGGTGCCGGGACCTCCGCAAGGTGGCCCTGGTCGGAATGTAGGAGAGCCGGTCATCAGGCCGGCTAACGAGCAGACGGCGCGGCCGCGACAGCGGCCGAAGGGAGCGGAGAAACCCGGTGCCCACGATCCAGCAGCTGGTCCGAAAGGGCCGCCAGGCCAAGACGACCAAGACCAAGACCCCGGCGCTGAAGGGTTCCCCTCAGCGGCGCGGCGTGTGCACCCGCGTGTACACCACCACCCCGAAGAAGCCGAACTCGGCGCTGCGCAAGGTCGCTCGTGTGAAGCTCAGCAGCCAGATCGAGGTGACCGCCTACATCCCCGGTGTGGGTCACAACCTCCAGGAGCACTCGATCGTGCTCGTGCGCGGCGGCCGGGTGAAGGACCTCCCCGGCGTGCGTTACAAGATCGTCCGCGGTTCGCTGGACACCCAGGGTGTCCGTAACCGCAAGCAGGCGCGCAGCCGTTACGGCGCGAAGAAGGAGAAGAGCTGATATGCCGCGTAAGGGACCCGCTCCGCGGCGACCGCTGGTCGCTGACCCGGTGTACAACTCGCCGCTGGTCACCCAGCTGGTGAACAAGATCCTGCTCCGCGGCAAGCGTCAGCTCGCCGAGTCCATCGTGTACGCGGCCCTCGAGGGCTGCCGCGAGAAGTCCGGCACCGACCCGGTCGTCACCCTCAAGCGGGCGATGGACAACGTCAAGCCGACCCTCGAGGTGCGCAGCCGTCGTGTCGGTGGCGCCACCTACCAGGTTCCCGTCGAGGTTCGCCCCGCCCGGGCGACCACGCTGGGCCTGCGGTGGCTGGTCACCTACTCCCGCGCACGCCGCGAGAAGACCATGGTCGAGCGGCTCATGAACGAGCTGCTGGACGCGAGCAACGGCCTCGGTGCCGCCGTCAAGCGGCGCGAGGACACGCACAAGATGGCCGAGTCCAACAAGGCCTTCGCGCACTACCGCTGGTAACACCCTGGTTCCGGCGCTCTCGGGCGCCGGAACCGCCACCAGTTGAGTCGAGACGACGATAAGTAGGGATTGAAGTGGCCGCCGCAGACGCGCTCGCCAACGTACGCAACATCGGCATCATGGCGCACATCGATGCCGGTAAGACCACGACCACCGAGCGGATCCTGTTCTACACCGGTATCACGTACAAGATCGGTGAGGTCCACGAGGGCGCTGCCGTCATGGACTGGATGGAGCAGGAGCAGGAGCGTGGTATCACCATCACCTCCGCTGCTACCAAGTGTGAGTGGAAGGGCCACACGATCCAGATCATCGACACGCCTGGCCACGTCGACTTCACGGTCGAGGTCGAGCGGTCGCTGCGGGTACTGGATGGTGCGGTCGCGGTCTACGACGGTGTCGCCGGCGTGGAGCCGCAGACCGAGAACGTCTGGCGGCAGGCCGACAAGTACAACGTCCCGCGTATGTGCTTCGTCAACAAGCTCGACCGGACCGGCGCCGACTTCTTCCGCTGCGTGCAGATGATGATCGACCGGCTGAACGCGACCCCGCTGGTGCTCCAGATCCCGATCGGGCTCGAGGGCGACCACATCGGCGTCGTGGACCTGGTCGGCATGCGCGCTCTCACCTGGCGCGGGGAGACCCAGAAGGGTGAGGACTACGCGATCGAGGAGATCCCGGCCGAGCTGGCCGACTCCGCAGCCGAGTGGCGCGAGAAGCTGATGGAGACCCTGGCCGACGTCGACGACTCGGTGATGGAGAAGTACCTGGAAGGCGAGGAGGTCTCCGTCGAGGAGATCAAGGCCGCCATCCGGCGTGCCACCATCGCCGGCAAGGCCAACCCGGTGCTGTGCGGCTCGGCGTTCAAGAACAAGGGCGTCCAGCCCATGCTCGACGCCGTGGTCGACTTCCTGCCGTCGCCGCTGGACGTTCCGGCGATCGAGGGTACGGCCCCCGACGGCGAGACCCCGCTGCTGCGTAAGCCGTCCAACTCGGAGCCCTTCTCCGGCCTGGCCTTCAAGATCCAGACGGACAAGCACCTGGGCAAGCTCACCTACGTGCGGGTCTACTCCGGCACGCTCGATTCCGGTTCCCAGGTGGTCAACTCCACCAAGGACCGCAAGGAGCGGATCGGCAAGATCTACCAGATGCACGCCAACAAGCGGGAAGAGCGTCCGTCGGCGCAGGCCGGTGACATCATCGCCGTGCAGGGTCTCAAGCAGACCACCACCGGTGACACGCTCTCCGACCCGGCGAACCCGGTCATCCTGGAGTCGATGACCTTCCCGGAGCCGGTCATCTCGGTGGCGATCGAGCCGAAGACCAAGTCCGACCAGGAGAAGCTGGGCACGGCCATCCAGCGCCTGGCCGAGGAGGACCCGACCTTCCGCGTCCAGCTGGACGAGGAGACCGGTCAGACGGTCATCTCCGGCATGGGTGAGCTGCACCTGGACATCCTGGTGGACCGGATGCGCCGCGAGTTCAACGTCGAGGCCAACGTCGGCAAGCCGCAGGTGGCGTACCGCGAGACGATCCGCCGCAAGGTGGACAAGATCGAGTACACCCACAAGAAGCAGACCGGTGGTTCGGGTCAGTACGCCCGCGTCATCGTGAGCGTCGAGCCGCTTCCGCTGGACAACGACTCGCCGACCTACGAGTTCGCCAACGCCGTCACCGGTGGCCGCATCCCGCGGGAGTTCATCCCGTCGGTCGACGCCGGTGCCCAGGACGCCCTGCAGTACGGCATCCTGGCGGGCTTCCCGCTCGTCGGTGTGAAGCTGACGCTGCTGGACGGCCAGTACCACGAGGTCGACTCCTCGGAAATGGCATTCAAGATCGCCGGCTCGATGGTGATGAAGGAGGCGGCCCGCAAGGCCGACCCCGCACTGCTCGAGCCGATGATGGCCGTTGAAGTCACCACTCCTGAGGAGAACATGGGTGACGTCATCGGCGACCTCAACTCCCGCCGCGGCATCATCCAGGCGATGGAGGAGCGCAGCGGCGCCCGCATCGTCCGGGCCCTGGTGCCGTTGTCGGAGATGTTCGGCTACGTCGGCGACCTGCGGTCGAAGACCCAGGGCCGGGCTAGCTACAGCATGCAGTTCGACTCCTACGCCGAGGTTCCGCAGAGCGTCGCGAAGGAGATCATCGCCAAGGCAACGGGCGAGTAACCGCCCCGAGCAGGTGATTCGTGGTCGGTCGCGGGAGGATTCACCCGCCCGCGGCCACCACGATCGGGTTGCGTGAGACCGGGCCTGTAGGCTTCATCGCCGCAGAACCCACAAAAGCTCTCCGGCCGTTCAGGCCGGAAAGGCTGTCGACAGAGTCCTAAGCGCCGACCGGCGCGCCGGGCGTACGAACCAAGAAGTCCACAGGAGGACACCAGTGGCGAAGGCGAAGTTCGAGCGGACTAAGCCGCACGTCAACATCGGCACCATTGGTCACATCGACCACGGTAAGACGACGCTGACGGCGGCCATCACCAAGGTCCTGCACGACCAGTTCCCGGACCTGAACCCGTACACGCCGTTCGACGAGATCGACAAGGCGCCGGAGGAGAAGGCCCGCGGCATCACGATCTCGATCGCGCACGTCGAGTACCAGACCGAGGCGCGGCACTACGCGCACGTCGACTGCCCCGGCCACGCGGACTACATCAAGAACATGATCACCGGTGCCGCGCAGATGGACGGCGCGATCCTGGTGGTCGCGGCGACCGACGGCCCGATGCCGCAGACCCGCGAGCACGTGCTGCTGGCCCGCCAGGTTGGCGTGCCGTACATCGTCGTGGCGCTCAACAAGAGCGACATGGTCGATGACGAGGAGCTCCTGGAGCTCGTCGAGCTCGAGGTGCGCGAGCTGCTCTCCTCGCAGGAGTACCCGGGTGACGACCTGCCGGTCGTTCGGGTTTCGGCGCTGAAGGCCCTCGAGGGTGACCCCGAGTGGACCGGCAAGCTCCTGGACCTGATGACCGCGGTCGACACCGCGATCCCGCAGCCGGAGCGCGAGACCGAGAAGCCGTTCCTCATGCCGATCGAGGACGTCTTCACGATCACCGGTCGTGGCACCGTCGTCACCGGTCGCGCCGAGCGCGGCATCCTCAAGCCGAACGAGGAGGTGGAGATCGTCGGAATCCGCGAGAAGTCGCAGAAGACGGTCTGCACCGGTATCGAGATGTTCCGCAAGCTGCTCGACGAGGCCCGCGCGGGCGAGAACGTCGGTCTGCTGCTGCGTGGCATCAAGCGCGAGGACGTCGAGCGCGGCATGGTGGTCGTCAAGCCGGGCACCACGACCCCGCACACGGAGTTCGAGGCGACGGTCTACATCCTCTCCAAGGAGGAGGGCGGCCGGCACACCCCGTTCTTCCAGAACTACCGTCCGCAGTTCTACTTCCGGACCACGGACGTCACCGGTGTCGTCACCCTCCCCGAGGGCACCGAGATGGTCATGCCGGGTGACAACACCACCATGTCGGTGAAGCTGATCCAGCCCATCGCCATGGAGGAGAACCTCAAGTTCGCGATCCGCGAGGGTGGCCGCACCGTCGGCGCCGGGTTCGTCACCAAGATCATCAAGTGAGCTAGGTAACCCCGATTAGACCCGCCGCCGGTCGTGCGGCATACTAGTCAGGTTGCGTAACGACAGTTCGTCGCCTGTGTTCGGTTTTCGCTGAACCTCCGGGTGACGGCACAGTCGAGCGTAGGGTGGTTGGCGGCCCAGTCGCCAACCACCCTCGCACGGCGTTCAGGTCGCGGTAATGCGATCGGCGCCTTGACCCACCGCGCGGTCAGGACCGCTCCGGAGACCCGGGGCGGAGCCCGGCCCGAGGGCGCGACACGCCCGACCGCGGGGGTCGGCGAAGTGGGCCTGTACCAGCCGGTACAGGCGCCCGCAACACAGCGGCATCGAGAGAAGGAACAGAAGCCACCATGGCGGGACAGAAGATCCGCATCCGGCTCAAGGCCTATGACCACGAGGTCGTCGACTCCTCGGCGCGGAAGATCGTCGAGACGGTGACGCGTACCGGGGCGCAGGTCGCGGGCCCGGTGCCGCTGCCCACGGAGATCAACCGTTTCTGCGTTATCCGCTCGCCGCACAAGTACAAGGACTCGCGCGAGCACTTCGAGATGCGCACGCACAAGCGGCTGATCGACATCATCGACCCGACCCCGAAGACGGTCGACTCGCTCATGCGCCTCGACCTGCCGGCTGGCGTCGACATCGAGATCAAGCTGTAGGGACCGGACAAATGGACAGGCAAGTCAAGGGGATCCTGGGCGCCAAGCTCGGCATGACCCAGGTCTGGGACAACAACCGCGTTGTTCCCGTGACCGTGGTCGAGGCCGGCCCGTGCGTCATCAGCCAGGTTCGTAGCGCCGAGAAGGACGGTTACTCCGCGGTCCAGCTGGCCTACGGCACCATCGACCCGCGCAAGGTCAAGAAGCCGATCAGCGGGCACTACGCGAAGGCGGACGTGGCGCCGCGCCGGCACATCGTCGAGCTGCGCACCACGGACGCGTCGGAGTACTCGCTCGGCCAGGAGGTCACGGTCGAGGAGTTCCCGGCGGGCGTCACGATCGACGTCACCGGCAAGACCAAGGGCAAGGGCTACGCCGGCCCGATGAAGCGGCACGGCTTCCACGGTCTGCGCGCCAGCCACGGTGTCGAGCGCAAGCACCGCTCGCCCGGCTCCATCGGCGCCTGCGCCACTCCGGGTCGTGTCTTCAAGGGCACCCGGATGGCCGGCCGGATGGGTGGCGTGCGCTACACCGTGCAGAACCTCACCGTCCAGGCGGTCGACACCGAGAACAACCTCCTGCTCGTCCGTGGTGCCATTCCTGGCCCCAAGGGCGCGCTGGTTCTGGTCCGTACCGCGGCCAAGAGCAAGGTGAAGAAGGGCGGTGCGGCCAAGTGACCACCGTTGACGTGCGCACCGTCGAAGGCACCACCAGCGGCTCCGTCGAGCTGCCGGCGGACATCTTCGACGTGCAGGCCAACGTCGCGCTGATGCACCAGGTCGTGGTGGCCCAGCTCGCGGCGGCCCGACAGGGCACGCACAAGACCAAGACCCGCGGCGAGGTCGCCGGCGGCGGCAAGAAGCCGTACAAGCAGAAGGGCACCGGTCGCGCCCGGCAGGGCTCGATCCGCGCCCCGCAGTTCGCCGGCGGTGGCGTGGTGCACGGTCCCGTGCCGCGCGACTACAGCCAGCGGACCCCGAAGAAGATGAAGGCCGCCGCGCTGCGCGGTGCCCTCTCCGACCGGGCCCGCGCCGGGCAGGTGCACGTCGTCGAGGCGTTCGTCTCGGGCGAGAAGCCGTCGACCAAGGCGGCCCTGGCCACGCTGACCAAGCTCACCGAGGCCCGTCGGGTCCTGGTCGTGCTGAGCAGCACCGACGAACTGAACTGGGTGTCGCTGCGCAACGAGCCGCGGGTGCACCTGATCGAGTCCGGCCAGCTGAACACGTACGACGTGCTGGTGGCCGACGACGTGGTCTTCACCAAGGACGCCCTGGACGAGTTCCTGGGCGTGCCCGCCGAGACCACCGAGGAGGGTGGCAAGTGAGCACGATCGCCGACCCGCGCGACATCATCGTGGCGCCGGTCGTCTCGGAGAAGAGCTACAGCGAGCTGAACCGGAACTGGTACACCTTCCTGGTGCACCCGGACGCGAACAAGACCGAGATCAAGATCGCTATCCAGCAGATCTTCAACGTCCGCGTCCTGACGGTCAACACGCTCAACCGCCAGGGTAAGCGCAAGCGCACCAAGACCGGCTTCGGTCAGCGCAAGGCGACCAAGCGGGCGATCGTGAAGCTGGCTGACGGTGACCGCATCGAGGCCTTCGGCGGCCCGGTCAGCTGAGGGGTGTAGACAATGGCTATCCGTAAGTACAAGCCGACGACGCCGGGCCGACGTGGCTCCAGTGTCGCCGACTTCGCCGAGATCACCCGGTCCACGCCGGAGAAGTCGCTGCTGGCTCCGCTGCCGAAGAAGGGCGGGCGTAACGCCCACGGCCGGATCACCACGCGGCACCACGGTGGAGGTCACAAGCGCCAGTACCGTCTGATCGACTTCAAGCGGGTCGACAAGGACGGCGTGCCGGCGAAGGTCGCTCACATCGAGTACGACCCGAACCGCACGGCGCGCATCGCGCTGCTGCACTACGCCGACGGCGAGAAGCGGTACATCATCGCGCCGAAGGACATGAAGCAGGGCGACCGCGTCGAGTCCGGTCCGGGCGCCGACATCAAGCCCGGCAACAACCTGCCGCTGCGCAACATCCCGGTCGGTACCACGATCCACAACGTGGAGCTGCGCCCGGGTGGCGGGGCCAAGCTGGCCCGTTCCGCCGGCGTGGGCATCCAGCTGCTCGGCCGTGAGGGCGCGTACGCGACCCTGCGTATGCCGTCCGGTGAGATCCGGCGTGTGGACGTGCGCTGCCGCGCCAGCATCGGCGAGATCGGCAACGCCGACCAGTCGAACATCAACTGGGGCAAGGCCGGCCGTATGCGGTGGAAGGGCAAGCGCCCGACCGTCCGTGGTGTCGCCATGAACCCGGTCGACCACCCGCACGGTGGTGGTGAGGGTAAGACCTCCGGTGGTCGCCACCCGGTCAACCCGCAGGGTAAGCCCGAGGGCCGCACCCGCCGTAAGGGCCAGCCGAGTGACCGGCTGATCGTCCGCCGCCGCTACGCCACGCGTAAGCGCGGCTGAGGGAGATAAGACATGCCTCGCAGCCTGAAGAAGGGCCCGTTCGTAGACGCCCACCTACTCAAGAAGGTGGAACTGCAGAACGAAAAGGGCACGAAGAACGTGATCAAGACCTGGTCGCGGCGCTCGACGATCATCCCGGAGATGCTCGGGCACACGATCGCGGTGCATGACGGACGCAAGCACGTCCCGGTGTTCGTGACCGAGGCGATGGTCGGGCACAAGCTCGGCGAGTTCGCGCTGACCCGCACGTTCAAGGGTCACGAGAAGGACGACCGGAAGAGCCGTCGGCGCTGACGCCGCGGGCATACGGATAGAGGGAACAAGGGGTTACAGCGATGCCAGGAAAGGGCGACGCTCCGGTGCTTCCGGGCGCGCGGGCGGTTGCGCGGCACGTGCGCATCTCGCCGATGAAGGCGCGCCGGGTGGTCAACCTCGTCCGCGGCCTGCCCGCGAAGGAGGCGCTCACGGTGCTGCAGTTCGCGCCGCAGGCTGCGAGCGAGCAGGTGTACAAGGTGCTCGCTAGCGCGATCGCCAACGCGGAGAACAACGAGCGGCTGGACCCCGACGCGCTGCTCGTCAGCGAGGCGTTCGTTGACGAGGGCCCGACGATGAAGCGGTTCCAGCCTCGGGCGCAGGGTCGGGCGTACCGGATCCGCAAGCGGACCTGCCACATCACCGTGGCGGTCGAGGCGGTCGCGCCGGCAGCGCCGAGGAAGGCCGCGGCCAAGAAGGCCGCACCGGCCACGGAGGCCGCACCGGCCACGGAGGCCGCACCGGCCACGGAGGCCGCACCGGCCGAAGCGCAGAGCAAGACGGAGGGCGCCGAGTAATGGGTCAGAAGGTTCACCCCACTGGGTTCCGGCTCGGCATCTCGACCGACTGGAAGTCCCGCTGGTTCGCGGACAAGCTCTACAAGGACTACATCGGCGAGGATGTCAAGATCCGCCGGATGATGTCCAAGGGCCTCGAGCGCGCCGGCATCTCCAAGGTCGACATCGAGCGCACCCGCGACCGGGTCCGCGTCGACATCCACACCGCTCGGCCGGGCATCGTCATCGGCCGTAAGGGTGCGGAGGCCGACCGGATCCGCGGCGAGCTCGAGAAGCTCACCGGCAAGCAGGTCCAGCTGAACATCATCGAGGTGAAGAACCCCGAGTCGGACGCTCAGCTCGTCGCGCAGGGCGTGGCCGAGCAGCTGTCCAGCCGGGTCAGCTTCCGTCGGGCGATGCGCAAGGCCATGCAGTCGGCGATGAAGAACCCGGTCTGCAAGGGCATCCGGGTTCAGGTCTCGGGTCGCCTCGGCGGCGCCGAGATGAGCCGGACCGAGTTCTACCGTGAGGGCCGGGTTCCGCTGCACACGCTGCGGGCCAACATCGAGTACGGCTTCTTCGAGGCCCGTACCACGTTCGGCCGGATCGGTGTGAAGGTCTGGATCTACAAGGGCGACGCCGTCCCGGGCCGGGAGGCTCCGGCCGAGGCCGGTCCGTCCCGCCCGCGTCGTGGTGAGCGTGGCGACCGTCCCGAGCGTCCGCGCCGTGGCCGGTCGGGTTCGTCCGGCACGACGGCCGGTGGCACCGAGGCCGGCCGGGCTGCTGCGACCACCATCGCGCAGCAGGCCGAGACGCCGAGCGGCGAGCCGGTCGACAGCGCAGCTGTCGCGGCCGCGGCTGCTCCGGCAGAAACGCAGCAGGAGGGCTGACAGATGCTGATGCCGCGCAAGCCCCCGAAGGGCTTCCGCAAGCCGCACCACCCGGACCGTAGTGGCGCGTCCAAGGGTGGTAACCGGGTGGTGTTCGGCGAGTTCGGGATCCAGGCTCTCGAGCCGGCGTACGTGACCAACCGCCAGATCGAGTCGGCGCGTATCGCGATGACCCGTCACATCAAGCGTGGCGGCAAGGTCTGGATCACGATCTTCCCGGACCAGGCCCTCACCAAGAAGCCTGCCGAGACCCGGATGGGTTCCGGTAAGGGTTCGCCCGAGTGGTGGGTCGCCAACGTCAAGCCGGGGCGGGTTCTCTTCGAGATGTCCTTCCCCAACGAGCAGATCGCGCGAGAGGCCATGCGTCGCGCGATCCACAAGCTCCCGATGAAGTGCCGCATTGTTACGCGCGAAGTGGGTGAATCCTGATGGCAGCGGGCGTTAAGGCGACCGAGCTGCGTGAGCTCTCCGAGGAGGAGCTGGTCACGAAGCTGCGGGAGGCCAAGGCGGAGCTGTTCAACCTCCGCGTGCAGGCCGCAACCGGGCAGCTGGACAACAACCGGCGGTTGCAGGTCATCCGTCGGGAGATCGCCCGGATCTACACGATCATGCGCGAGCGCGAGCTGGGGCTCTCGGCCGCGCCGACTGAGGTGACTGCATCATGACCGAAGACACCGCCACCGCCGCCGCGCGGTCCCGCCGTAAGGTCCGTGAGGGCCTGGTGGTCAGCGACAAGATGGACAAGACCGTCGTGGTCGAGGTCGAGGACCGGGTTCGGCACGCTCTGTACGGCAAGATCATGCGCCGTACGAGCAAGCTGAAGGTGCACGACGAGCAGAACGCCGCCGGCACCGGCGACCGGGTCCTGATCATGGAGACCCGGCCGCTGAGCGCCACCAAGCGTTGGCGGATCGTGGAGATCCTGGAAAAGGCCAAGTAGCGAAGGCTCGAGCTCGCCCGGCGTTGCGTCGGGCGTAGGTTCCGCCAGGCTCCGGCCGCTACGGCGGCCGGAGAACCGGCAGACATAGGAGATAGACGTGATTCAGCAGGAGTCGCGACTGCGCGTCGCCGACAACACGGGTGCTCGGGAGATCCTGTGCATCCGGGTTCTCGGTGGCTCCGGTCGGCGCTACGCGAGCATCGGCGACGTCATCGTGGCCACCGTCAAGGACGCGATCCCGGGTGCCGGTGTCAAGAAGGGCGACGTCGTCAAGGCCGTCGTCGTTCGCACCGCCAAGGAGAAGCGGCGGCCGGACGGCTCGTACATCCGCTTCGACGAGAACGCCGCCGTCATCATCAAGGACGGCGGGGACCCGCGCGGTACCCGCATCTTCGGCCCGGTGGGTCGGGAGCTGCGGGACAAGCGGTTCATGAAGATTATTTCCCTCGCGCCGGAGGTGTTGTGACCGTGAAGGTCAAGAAGGGCGACACGGTCGTCGTCATCGCCGGCAAGGATAAGGGTGCCAAGGGCAAGGTCATCGCGGCCTACCCGCGGCAGGACAAGGTCCTGGTCGAGGGCGTGAACCGGGTCAAGAAGCACACCCGCATCAGCACCACCCAGCGTGGCGCCAAGACCGGCGGCATCGTCACCCAGGAGGCCCCGATCCACGTCTCGAACGTGCAGGTCCTGGACTCCGACGGCAAGCCGACCCGCGTCGGTTACCGGATCGACGACAACGGCCAGAAGGTCCGCATCGCGCGTAGCACCGGTAAGGACCTGTGATGACCACGGCTACCGAAAAGACCATGCCGCGCCTCAAGGAGCGGTACCGCAACGAGATCGTGGCCCAGCTGCGTGAGCAGCACAGCTACGGCAACCCCATGCAGGTGCCGCGGCTGGTCAAGATCGTCGTCAACATGGGTGTCGGCGAGGCTGCTCGCGACGCCAAGCTGATCGACGGCGCGGTCCGCGACCTCGCCACGATCACCGGCCAGAAGCCGCAGGTGCGGCGGGCGACCAAGTCCATCGCGCAGTTCAAGCTCCGCGAGGGTATGCCGATCGGCGCGAAGGTGACCCTTCGCGGCGACCGGATGTGGGAGTTCCTGGACCGGCTGCTCTCCATCGCGTTGCCGCGTATCCGCGACTTCCGCGGTCTGGACGGGCGCAAGCTGGACGGGCACGGCAACTACACGTTCGGTCTGACCGAGCAGTCGGTGTTCCACGAGATCGATCAGGACAAGATCGATCGCCAGCGGGGCATGGACATCACGGTGGTCACGACCGCCACGACTGACGACGAGGGCCGGGCGCTGCTCAAGCTCCTGGGCTTCCCGTTCAAGGAGAACTGAGATGGCCAAGAAGGCGCTGATCCTCAAGGCGGCCGCGAAGCCGAAGTTCTCGGTTCGCGCGTACACCCGCTGCCAGCGGTGCGGGCGTCCGAAGGCGGTCTACCGCAAGTTCGGGCTCTGCCGGGTCTGCATCCGGGAGATGGCCCACCGCGGTGAGCTGCCGGGCGTGTCCAAGGCTTCCTGGTAAGGGCGACCGCGTCCCGGCTGTCAGCCGGGAACTCCTGCACCGATTAGGTATTGCTCTTCGCCGTAGGCCCGGGGCTGATGCCCCGGGAACCCCGGCGAGAAAGGCTGACGAAATCCATGACGATGACCGACCCGATCGCAGACATGCTCACGCGTCTGCGTAACGCCAACCAGGCGTACCACGATCAGGTGAAGATGCCCTACTCCAAGATCAAGGCGAACATCGCCGAGGTCCTGAAGGCCGAGGGTTACATCGCCACCTGGTCGGTCGAGGAGCCCGAGGAGGGCGCCGTCGGCAAGCGACTGGTCGTCGAGCTGAAGTACGGCCAGAACCGCGAGCGGAGCCTGGCCGGCATCAAGCGCGTGTCCAAGCCCGGTCTCCGGGTGTACGCCAAGTCGGACGGGCTCCCGCGGGTGCTCGGTGGGCTGGGCGTGGCGATCATTTCGACGTCCCAGGGGCTGCTGACCGACCGGCAGGCCCGCAAGCGGAGTGTTGGCGGGGAAGTCCTCGCCTTCGTCTGGTAACGGGAGACAGGTAGAAATGTCGCGAATTGGACGTAAGTCGATCCCGGTGCCAGCCGGCGTCGACATCACGATCGACGGGCAGACCGTCAAGGTCAAGGGCCCCAAGGGCCAGCTCCAGCACACCCTCGCCGAGCCGATCACGATCGAGCGGGCCGAGGATGGGCAGCTGAGCGTCAACCGGCCGAACGACGAGCGCAAGGCCAAGGAACTCCACGGCCTGAGCCGTACGCTGGTTGCCAACATGATCGTCGGGGTCACCGAGGGCTACCGCAAGAGCCTGGAGATCGCCGGCACCGGTTACCGGGTCACCGCCAAGGGTTCGGACCTCGAGTTCGCGCTCGGGTTCTCGCACCCGGTGGTCGTTCCCGCCCCGGCGGGCATCACCTTCACGGTGGAGCGGCCGACCCTGTTCCACGTGGCCGGCATCGACAAGCAGCAGGTCGGTGAGGTCGCCGCCAACATCCGGAAGATCCGTCCGCCGGAGCCCTACAAGGGCAAGGGCGTGAAGTACCAGGGCGAGGTCATCCGCCGCAAGGCCGGAAAGGCAGGTAAGAAGTGAGCGCCACGCTGCTCAAGCGCCGCCGCGGCGTCGCCGCCAAGCGCGCCGTTGGGCGTGCGCGTCGGCACTTCCGCGTCCGCAAGAACGTCAGCGGTACGTCCGAGCGTCCGCGCCTGGTCGTCACCCGTTCGCTGCGGCACATGGTCGCCCAGATCGTCGACGACACCAAGGGCCACACCCTGGCGTCGGCGTCGACCCTGGACGCCTCGCTGCGCGGTGCGGAGGGCGACAAGAGCGCCCTCGCCGGCAAGGTGGGCGCGCTGCTCGCCGAGCGGGCCAAGGCCGCCGGCGTCTCCAAGGTCGTCTTCGACCGCGGTGGCAACCGGTACGCGGGGCGAGTCGCCGCGCTTGCCGACGCCGCCCGCGAAGCCGGGCTCGAGTTCTAACAACCCCGTCACGAGAGATAAGGAAGGCTGCTGATGCCAGGTCAACAGCGCCGTGGCGGCGGGTCCGGTGGCAACGAGGGTGGTCGCCGCGACAACCGCCGTGAGGGCGGCCGCGGAAACGCGCCCGTCGAGAAGACCCCGCACCTTGAGCGGGTCGTCGCGATCAACCGCGTCGCCAAGGTCGTGAAGGGCGGTCGTCGCTTCAGCTTCACCGCCCTGGTGATCGTGGGCGACGGCGACGGCACGGTCGGCGTGGGCTACGGAAAGGCCAAGGAGGTGCCCGCGGCCATCGCCAAGGGTGTCGAGGAGGCCAAGAAGCACTTCTTCAAGGTTCCGCGTATCGGCCAGTCGATCCCGCACCCGGTGACGGGTGAGGACGCCGCTGGCGTGGTGCTGCTCAAGCCGGCCTCGGCCGGTACGGGTGTCATCGCCGGTGGTCCGGTGCGTGCCGTGCTGGAGTGTGCCGGGATCCACGACGTGCTCTCCAAGAGCCTCGGCTCGTCGAACCCGATCAACATCGTGCACGCCACCGTGGCGGCCCTGAAGGGGCTTGAGTCCCCCGAGCAGGTCGCGGCGCGTCGTGGCCTGCCGGTGGAGGACGTCGCGCCGGCCGCCATGCTGGCGTCGCGTGCGGGGGTGGCGCACTGATGGCGCGTCTGAAGGTCACCCAGCTCCGGTCCGGTATCGGGACCAAGCAGAACCAGCGTGACTCGCTGCGTTCGCTCGGTCTCAAGCGGATCAACGACGTGGTGGTCAAGGAGGACCGGCCCGAGATCCGCGGCATGATCTTCACTGTGAGCCACCTCGTGAAGGTCGAGGAGGTCGAGTAATGACGATCAAGGTGCATCACCTGCGCCCGGCGCCCGGTTCCAAGACCGCGAAGACCCGTGTGGGTCGCGGTGAGGGTTCCAAGGGCAAGACCGCTGGTCGCGGTACCAAGGGTTCCAAGGCCCGCAAGAACATCTCGGCGGCGTTCGAGGGTGGGCAGATGCCCATCCACATGCGCCTGCCGAAGATGAAGGGCTTCAAGAACAAGTTCAAGGTGGTCTTCCAGGTGGTCAACCTGGACCGACTCGCCGAGCTGTTCCCGAACGGCGGCCAGGTTGGCCCGCTGGAGCTGGTCGAGTCCGGCGCGGTCCGCAAGGGCCACCCGGTGAAGGTTCTCGGCACCGGCGACCTTGGCGGAGTGGCGCTCCAGGTGTCGGCGCACGCGTTCAGCGCGTCGGCCAAGGAGAAGATCGCCGCCGCCGGTGGCTCCGTCACCGAGCTGTAAGGCGTACGACCCATGGCGCCCGTCCAGTTGTGAGCAACTGGCGGGCGCCATGGTCTACCCGGGGCGTGTGCGCCCGGTAATATCGGAATCGGTTTATGTAGCCGGGCACATCTGCCCGGACCGGGATAGGGCTGTTAGAGTCCCATCCCAGCCATGGATTCCGGGCGCTCGCCCGGGATCCACCCCGACCCGCCAGGGATCACCGGCGGCCCGCCTCGCGCAGGAGGAAGAAGTTGCTGTCCGCCTTTCTCAGTGCGTTCCGTACGCCTGACCTGCGCAAGAAGCTGCTGTTCACAGTAGGCATCATCGCGGTCTACCGGCTGGGTGCCACGCTGCCCAGTCCGGGCGTCTCGTACGGCAACGTGCAGAAGTGCCTCGACACCATCCAGGGTGACACCACCGGGGTGGTGAACCTTCTCAACCTCTTCTCCGGCGGGGCGCTGCTACAGCTCTCGGTCTTCGCGCTGGGCATCATGCCCTACATCACGGCGTCGATCATCCTGCAGCTGCTGACCGTCGTGATCCCGCGCCTGGAGCAGCTCCGCAAGGAGGGCCAGGCCGGCCAGGCGAAGATCACTCAGTACACGCGGTACCTGACCCTCGGTCTCGGTGTGCTGCAGGCCTCGGCGTTCGTCGCCCTGGCCCGCTCGGGGCAGCTCTTCCAGAACCGCTGCGACCAGTTCCCGATCATCCCGACCGGCACCGGCATCCCGGACTGGCTGACCCTGACCATCCTGGTGATGACGATGACCGCCGGCACCGGCATGGTCATGTGGCTCGGTGAGCTGATCACCGACCGGGGCGTCGGCAACGGCATGTCCGTCCTGATCTTCACCTCGATCGCGGCCCGGCTGCCCAGCGAGGGTTGGCAGATCAAGACCAGCAAGGGCTGGGACATGTTCGCCCTGGTCATCGCGCTGGTCCTGGTGGTCATCACCGCGGTCACCTTCATCGAGCAGGCGCAGCGCCGGATCCCGGTGCAGTACGCCAAGCGGATGATCGGCCGGCGGATGTACGGCGGCACCTCGACCTACATCCCGCTCAAGGTCAACCAGGCGGGTGTGATCCCGGTCATCTTCGGTTCGTCGCTGCTGTACCTGCCGCAGCTGGCCCTGCAGTTCTTCGACCAGAACGACCCGGGCAAGACCCAGGCGTGGATCCAGAACAACCTGGTCAACCCGAGTAGCCCGATCTACATCACGGTCTACTTCCTGATGATCATCTTCTTCACGTACTTCTACGTCTCGATCACGTTCAACCCGACCGAGGTCGCGGACAACATGAAGAAGTACGGCGGGTTCGTGCCGGGCATCCGCCCGGGCAAGCCGACCGCCGACTACCTGGACTTCATTCTCAGCCGGATCACCCTGCCGGGCGCGCTCTACCTCGGCGTCATCTCGATCCTGCCGAACTTCTTCTTCATCTGGCTGGACAACCAGCAGTACCAGAACTTCCCGTTCGGCGGCACCGCTGTGCTCATCATGGTCGGCGTCGGTCTGGAGACCGTGAAGCAGATCGAGAGCCAACTCATGCAGCGGAACTACGAAGGGTTCCTGCGGTAGATGAGACTCGTTCTGGTTGGTCCGCCGGGTGCGGGCAAGGGCACTCAGGCCGAGTTCATCGCCGCGCACCTCTCGGTGCCGAAGATCTCGACCGGAGACATCTTCCGGTCGAACGTCACCCAGGGCACTCCGTTGGGTGTCGAGGCGAAGCGGTACATGGACGCGGGCGAGCTGGTTCCGGACGAGGTCACCATCAACATGGTCCGGGACCGGCTGGCCGAGCCCGACGCCAGCGAGGGTTTCCTGCTCGACGGTTTCCCGCGGACCACTCCGCAGGCCGCCGCTCTCGACAAGCTCCTCGCCGACCTGGGCACCGCCCTCGACCTGGTCCTGGAGCTGGTGGTCGACGACGACGAGGTGATCCGACGGCTCTCCGGCCGGCGTACCTGCCGGGGCTGCGGCAAGATCTGGCACGTCGAGTTCGACGCCACCACCCGCCCGGGCATCTGTGACCGGTGCGGCGCCGAGCTGTTCCAGCGCGACGACGACAAGCCGGAGACGATCGCCACCCGGCTTCGGGAGTACAGCGAGAAGACCGCGCCCCTGGTCGACTACTACGGCGCCCAGGGCAAGCTGGTCGGGATCGACGCCACCGGCCCGGTGGAGGACGTCACCAGCCGGGCCATCGACGCGCTGCGGTCGTACGGCGGCTGAGGTCCTCGCCGGTCCACGCGGATAGAGTGCGAACAGCGGGGTACGCGAGACGTGCCCCGCTGAACAGCCACGAAAGGTAATCGCTCCATGCGTCGTCCCCAGCTGGACATCCAGCTGAAGACCCCTGACCAGATCGAGAAGATGCGGGCCGCCGGGCTGGTGGTGGCGGAGGCGCTGCGCCGGATGCGCGAGGCCGTGGCCCCCGGTGTGAGCACCGCCGATCTGGACGCCATCGCCGAGTCGACCATCCGCGAGGCGGGCGCCGTCCCGTCGTTCAAGGGCTACCACGGGTTCCCGGCGTCGATCTGCTCCTCGGTCAACGAGCAGATCGTGCACGCCATCCCCTCGCCGAAGCAGGTGCTCGCCGAGGGCGACCTCATCTCGATCGACTGCGGCGCGGTGCTGAACGGCTGGCACGGCGACTCCGCGATCACGGTCGGGGTCGGCGAGGTCGACCCGGCGCTGCTCAAGATGGCCGAGGTGGCCGAGGACGCCATGTGGGCCGGTATCGCGGCCGCCGCCCGCGGCGCGGCCAGCGGCAAGGGCCGCCTCACCGACATCTCGCACGCGGTGGAGACCGCCGTCCGCAAGGGCGGCCGGTACGGCATCGTTGACGGCTACGGTGGGCACGGCATCGGCACCGAGATGCACCAGGACCCGCACGTGCTCAACCACGGCCGGCCGGGCAAGGGCCCACGGTTGGTTCCCGGTATGGCACTCGCCATCGAACCGATGATCACGATGGCGTCCCCGCGGACGGTCGAGCTGGCCGACGGCTGGACGGTCGTCACCCGGGACGGTTCGGTGGCCGCGCACGTCGAGCACTCGATGGCGTTGCTGCCCGACGGCGTCTGGGTGCTCACCGCCTTCGACGGCGGCCGCGCCCGACTGGGCGACCTGGTAACGGCTCGCCAACCCGCCACCTCGACCGCCCCCTGACCGCTCCAGCCGCCGCCCTGGCACGTTGATCGACTCCGATTCGCCGATCCGGCGGTATCCAACCGATGCGATGTAACCAGGACGGCGAACCGGGTGGATCGAGGAGGGCGGCTCGGGGTCGGATGGGACTGGCGTGGCGGTGGCATGCTTGCCGGCATGGACGGGCGCGACGGGATGCGAGCGGCGGACGCGGACCGTGAGGCGGTGGCCGACCGGTTGCGCGTCGCCCTCGGCGAGGGCCGACTGGACCTGCACGAGTACGACGAGCGGTTGCAACGGGCGTACGCCGCACGGACGTATGCGGAGTTGGACGCCCTGCTGACCGACCTGCCGCCGGTGCCGCCCACCGGGGGGTCGACGCTGGCGCCGGTCACCCCGCCCGCCCCGCCGAGCGCCGGCGCGGGTCACCAGCCCGCCCCGACGGCGGGTGCCGGCACGGCCCGCTGGTTGGCCGAGGTGTGGCTGCCGTACCTGAGGGTGATCGCCGTCGTGGTGACCATCTGGGCGGTGATCTCGCTGCTCAGCGGGGAGCTGCTCTATTTCTGGCCGATCTGGGTGGCCGGGCCGTGGGGCGCGGTGCTGATGATCCAGACGGTGACCGGACTGGGTCGGGGAGAGCCCCGGCGTCGGGCCGTCGAGCGGGAGCGCAGGCGGGCGAAGCGGGAGCGGCGACGGGAACTGCGCGCCGACGAAGCGAACGAACGGGACGAACCCCCAGCGCCAGCCTGATCATCTGCGGCGGCCTGGGGCGGACAATCCGCGGCACCGTCCGGAGCTCGTGCCTTGATCCACTCGGATTCGCTGAAGTTGTGTTGTCCACCACCCGTGGATGCCGCGGTTTCACGGAAGGCGAGTGGATCACGCGCAGGTGGGGCTCGGGCGGAGATCATCGGGCGTCCGGACGGGGGGCCGGCACCGACACGGCGGCGTGGTGGGTGGCCGGTTTGGCGACGGACCGCAGGCGGGCGTACACTTTCAGATCGGCGCACAGCGTCCACTCCGGCATGCCCACCCTGCGCTTCGGTGGGTCCTGGAGCCGCGGCTGGCGCGGGCTCCTGATCAAGGTCAGGTTTCCGTGTAAGACGTTGTGGGCCGCCCGGAGCAATCGACGTCAGGACAGCGGAGGACATGCCGAAAAAAGACGGAGCCATTGAGATCGAGGGTCGGGTCATCGAGCCCTTGCCGAACGCTATGTTCCGGGTGGAGCTCGCGAACGGCCACAAGGTGCTGGCTCACATCAGCGGCAAGATGCGGCAGCACTACATCCGCATCCTGCCGGAGGACCGGGTCGTCGTCGAACTCTCGCCGTACGACCTGACCCGCGGGCGCATCGTCTACCGCTACAAGTAGTCCTGACGACGGCCGGGAAGTCCCGTGTCCGTCTTCGACGTCCGGTCTCGCGTACTCCGCGTCGCCGGGCCAGATGGGAAGTAAGGCAACCGTGAAGGTCAAGCCGAGCGTCAAGAGGATCTGCAACAAGTGCCGGGTTATCCGCCGGCACGGCCGGGTCATGGTCATCTGCAGCGACCCGCGCCACAAGCAGCGCCAGGGCTGACTCAGCCCGTCCGGCCGTAACACCGGCCGGTTGGCGTTGGTCCGGGCAGATCCCCAGCGACACACACATCACACATGCTCGTCCCAGCCGCGAGCGGTACGCGAGACGTACTCCTGCGTGGCTGACCCCCGGTCGGAGGCCGGGGCCCGCTCGGGCAGCGACCGATCCCGGTCGCCGGCGCTGACAGCGTCGGAAAGACGGGACGGCCGGTAGCGGGATGGGACGGGTCCACACCTCCGCCACACATTACGAGGAGTACGCCCGCACATGGCACGTCTAGTCGGCGTGGATCTCCCCCGCGAGAAGCGGATGGAGATCGCGCTCACCTACATCTTCGGGGTCGGTCGCACCCGCGCCCTGGAGACACTCGCCGCCACCGGCATCTCGCCGGACAAGCGCGCTCGGGACCTCACGGACGAGGAGCTCGTGCAGCTCCGCGACCACATCGAGGGCAACTACAAGGTTGAAGGCGACCTGCGCCGCGAGGTCGCCGCTGACATCCGCCGCAAGGTCGAGATCGGCTGCTACGCCGGCATCCGGCACCGCCGGGGACTGCCCGTGCGTGGCCAGCGGACCAAGACCAACGCGCGGACCCGCAAGGGCCCGAAGCGGACCGTCGCCGGCAAGAAGAAGCCCGGCAAGAAGTAGTTCTTAACCGGATGACGGGGGTGGCCGCCGCCGAGGTGGGCCAGGCCGCAACCCGATCCGGAAAGTCAACTAGGAGCGCACAGACTTATGCCACCGAAGGCTCGTGCCGGAGCCGCTGTCAAGAAGGTCCGGCGCAAGGAACGCAAGAACGTCGCCCACGGGCAGGCGCACATCAAGAGCACCTTCAACAACACCATCGTGTCCATCACGGACCCGACCGGTGCGGTCATCTCCTGGGCCTCCGCCGGCCAGGTTGGCTTCAAGGGCTCCCGCAAGTCGACTCCGTTCGCCGCGCAGCTGGCCGCCGAGGCCGCCGCGCGTCGGGCCATGGAGCACGGCATGCGCAAGGTCGACGTGTTCGTCAAGGGCCCCGGCTCCGGCCGGGAGACCGCCATCCGTTCGCTGCAGGCCGTGGGCCTCGAGGTCGGCCAGATCGCCGACGTCACCCCGCAGCCGCACAACGGGTGCCGTCCGCCTAAGCGTCGTCGGGTCTGAGAGGTAGAGAGAGATGGCTCGTTACACCGGTGCTGACTGCCGCCGTTGCCGGCGGGAGAAGATGAAGCTGTTCCTCAAGGGCAGCAAGTGCGATGGCCCGAAGTGCCCGTTCGAGTCCCGGCCGTTCCCGCCCGGGCAGCACGGCCGCGGCCGCACGAAGGAGACGGAGTACCTGCTCCAGCTCCGTGAGAAGCAGAAGGCCCGCCGGGTTTACGGCGTGCTGGAGAAGCAGTTCCGCGGTTACTACGAGGAAGCCGTCGGCAAGCAGGCCAAGACCGGTGAGGTCCTCCTGCAGATCCTCGAGTCGCGGCTGGACAACGTCGTTTACCGGGCCGGCTACGCCCACTCGCGGGACATGGCCCGCCAGCTGGTCAAGCACGGTCACTTCACGGTGAACGGCAAGAAGGTCGACATCCCGTCGTACCGCGTCAAGGAGCACGACATCATCGAGGTTCGGGGCAAGAGCAAGGAGCTCACCCCGTTCATCGTCGCGCAGGCTCAGGCCGGCTCGAAGACGGTTCCGGCGTGGCTTGAGGCCATCCCGAGCCAGATGAAGGTGCTCGTGCACTCCCTCCCGGCCCGGCAGGTCATCGACACGCAGGTCCAGGAGCAGCTGATCGTCGAGCTCTACTCCAAGTAGTCGGAGCTCGTTGCGGTGGCCCGCCCTCCGGGGCGGGCCACCGGAACAGTTTGTGTCGTGGGCGTCAAATAGCGGGCGTCCCGGAAGAGAAGAGAAAACATGCTCATCAGCCAGCGACCCTCCCTCTCCGAGGAGTCGATCAACGAGACCCGGTCGCGGTTCGCCATCGAGCCGCTGGAGCCGGGCTTCGGTTACACCCTGGGCAACTCGCTGCGGCGCACGCTGCTGTCGTCGATCCCGGGTGCGGCCGTCACCTCGATCAAGATCGACGGCGTGCTGCACGAGTTCACCACGATCCCCGGTGTCAAGGAGGACGTGGTCGAGCTCGTCATGAACATCAAGGAGCTGTGCGTCAGCTCCGAGCACGACGAGCCGGTCAGCATGTACCTGCGCAAGCAGGGCCCGGGCGACGTGACCGCGGGTGACATCCAGCCCCCGGCCGGCGTCTCCGTGCACAACCCGGACCTGAAGCTCGCGACCCTCAACGGCAAGGGCCGGCTCGACATGGAGCTGACCGTCGAGCGGGGCCGGGGCTACGTGACGGCTGCGCAGAACAAGCAGTCCGGCGCCGAGATCGGCCGGATCCCGGTCGACTCGATCTACTCGCCGGTGCTGAAGGTGACCTACCGCGTCGAGGCGACCCGTGTCGAGCAGCGCACCGACTTCGACCGGCTGATCATCGACGTCGAGACCAAGCCGTCGATGGGTCCGCGTACCGCGCTGGCCTCGGCCGGTTCGACGCTGGTGGAGCTGTTCGGTCTGGCACGGGAGCTGGACGAGACCGCCGAGGGCATCGACATCGGGCCGTCCCCGCAGGACGCCCAGCTGGCGGCGGACCTCGCCCTGCCGATCGAGGAGCTGGACCTCACCGTCCGCTCCTACAACTGCCTCAAGCGCGAGGGCATCAACTCCGTTGGTGAGCTCATCGGGCGTACCGAGGCCGACCTCCTCGACATCCGCAACTTCGGTCAGAAGTCGATCGACGAGGTCAAGATGAAGCTCGCCGGGATGGGTCTGGGGCTGAAGGACTCTGCCCCGAACTTCGACCCGGCGAACGTCGTGGACACCTTCGGCGAGGCCGACTACGACACCGACGACTACCGCGAGACCGAGCAGCTCTAGTCCGCGCTGCCGCCACAACTGAGGAGCACCAAAAATGCCCAC
This sequence comes from Micromonospora sp. WMMD710, assembly GCF_029626045.1. Classification (NCBI taxonomy): domain Bacteria; kingdom Bacillati; phylum Actinomycetota; class Actinomycetes; order Micromonosporales; family Micromonosporaceae; genus Micromonospora; species Micromonospora sp. WMMD710. The sequence goes on from NZ_JARUBD010000001.1 coordinate 6,288,124, forward strand.
GCCCACCAAGGGCCCCCGCCTCGGCGGCAGCCCCTCGCACGAGCGGCTGATGCTCGCCAACCTGGCGACCGCGCTGTTCCAGCACGGCAAGATCCAGACCACCGAGACGAAGGCCCGGCGGCTGCGTCCGCTGGCCGAGCAGCTCATCACCAAGGCCAAGCGCGGTGACCTCGCCGCGCGTCGGCGGGTGCTGGGCGTCGTCAAGGACAAGGACGTGGTCTACGCCCTGTTCGACCAGATCGCGCCGCGGTACGCCAACCGGCCCGGCGGCTACACCCGGATCGTGAAGACCGGTCCGCGCAAGGGTGACGCCGCTCCGATGGCGATCATCGAGCTGGTGGAGGAGCTTCAGGTCGCCGAGCCGAAGGCGAACAAGAAGACCGCCGCCCGCAAGGCCGCGCAGCAGGACAAGGTCGAGGCGCTCGCCCCGGCTGAGGAGGCCCCGAAGTCGGCCGACGCCGACCAGGACTCCGAGGCGCCGGTGTCGGCGTCCGGTGACACCGACGCCGCCCGCGAGGACAGCGACGAGGCCACCGAGAACAAGGCCTGATCAAGGGCAACGTCGGGCCCGGCACCCCATCGGGGTGCCGGGCCCGACCCGTAACAGGAGGTACGAGGTGGACGAGCGGATCCGGCTGCGGCTGGACGTCTCGTACGACGGGGCGGGTTTCTCCGGTTGGGCGGCCCAGCCGACCCGGCGGACCGTCGCGGGGGTGCTCGTCGAGACCCTGGCCCTGGTCCTGGGCGACGGTACGGCCACCGGGTTGACCGTGGCGGGCCGGACCGACGCGGGGGTGCACGCCACCGGGCAGGTCTGCCACCTGGACCTGCCCGTCGACGTGTGGCGCCAGCAGGAGGGGCGGTTGTTGCGCCGGCTGGCCCGTCTGCTCCCCACCGACGTGCGGGTGCGGGCGATGACCGAGGTGCCCGCCGAGTTCGACGCCCGGTTCTCGGCCACCTTTCGGCGCTACGAGTACCGGGTGACCGACGCGCCCTTCGGGGCGGAGCCGCTGCGCCGGCACGAGGTGCTGGCCTGGCCGAGGCCGCTGGATCTGGCCGCGTTGAACGCCGCGGCCGCCGGCCTCGTCGGGGAGCACGACTTCGCCGCGTACTGCCGGCGCAAGGAACACGCGACGACGCTGCGCGAGGTGACGCGGCTGGACTGGCGTCGGAACCCCGACGGCCTCCTGGTCGCCACCGTGCAGGCGGACGCGTTCTGTCAGGCCATGGTGCGCAGCCTGGTGGGGGCCATGCTGGTGGCCGGCGACGGCCGTCGTCCCGTCCAGTGGCCGGGAAGCCTGCTCACTCACCGGGAGCGGTCCAGCGAGGTGACGGTGGCGCCGGCACACGGGCTGACCCTCGTCGCGGTCGGCTACCCGCAGGACCCGGCCGAGTACGCGCGTCGCGCGGACCTGACCCGCCGGCTGCGGGTCCCCGTCGAAGGCTGACCGCCGCCGGGCGGGGTCGGTCGTCGGGAGGGCTGACCGCCGTCGGGAGGGCTGACCGCCGTCGGGCGGGGTCAGTCGCCGGGCAGTTCGCCGTCGCCGCTCTGGGTGCCGCTGCTCTCCGTCGGCGCCGCCGTCGGTTGCCCGGCCGTGCCGCCGTCGGCCCGCCGTTGCAGCACGCCCTTGCTGAGATGCAGCTCGATCATGTCGAACAGGATCTCCCGGATCTTCGGGTCGCCGGACTTGACGGCCGCACCGTCCGCGCGGACCACCAGCGCGTACGCCAGGTAGTGGCCGCGCACCTGCCAGCCGACGCGGGCGGGGGCGGTGCCCAGCACGGCGGTGTCGTCGCCGGCGGTGAGGCCCCGGAACCGGCCCTGCCGTTCGTCGAGGAGCTGGCGGATCCGTTCCCGGGTGCGCTCGGCGCTGGCCTTGTCGGTGAGGTTGAACAGGCCGGTGGTGACCAGGTGGTCGCCGTCCGGGGTCCGCAGCGTGGCCCGTACGACCTGGTTGCAGCCGAGGCGGACCAGCATGTCGGCCACCTCGCCGGTGGCGGCGACGGCACAACTGCCGCTGGAGTGCGTCTTGAGCACCTGGTAGGCCGCCTGGCCGTCGGAGAGCTTCAGTTCCTTGCCGGGGAAGACCTCCTTGGCGGTGAGGGGGGCCTGGTCGGTGTCCCGGGAGTCGAGGTCCTGCCGCTCGGCGGCGGGAGCGGACGCGGCGGTGTTCGGCTGGTACGTCGGGGTGGTCTCCGGCTGTTTGCCGCGTTCGGACAGGAGTGCGGCGGCGCCCAGCCCGCAGAGCGCGAGCAGGACCAGGACGGCTGCGCCACCGACCAGCACCTGCCAGAGGCGGCCGCCGCCGCGCCGGGAAGTCTGCTCGATCGGCTGCGCGGAGGTGTAGACCCGTTCGCGGGGTGCGGCGAGCGGAACGTCGGCACGGGCGGGCGGCGGCGGCTGCGACGACGGCAGGACGAGTTGGTTCGGCCGGGGCAGCGACGGCGCGGGGAAGCGCGACGGAGAGGGCCCGGCCGGCGGGGGCGGGCCGTCGAACGCGGCCACCTCGGAGCCGGGCTCCGGGTACTCCTCGAAAGCGTCCTGATCGGACTCGTACCGATACACCATGTCGCCTAGAGTAGGAGCCATTGTCCCTTTAGGGGGTAATAACGGGAAATGTGTGCGTGGGCCGTGTCGGGACGTGTCCCGGCCGGTGCGAGAATTGCCGACGTGACCGGCGACCACTACTTCACCGCTGAACCCGCCAGCGACGCCCCGCCGCGCGAGGTCGAGTTCTCCGTCGCCGACCGCGACTACCGGCTCGCCTCCGCCGGCGGGGTCTTCTCCGCCAGCCGACTCGACCCGGGCACCGCGGTGCTGCTGCGCAAGGCCGAGCTGCCCACCGCCGACACCACCGGTGACCTGCTCGACCTGGGCTGCGGGTTCGGGCCGATCGCCTGCGTGCTGGCCGACGTGGCGCCGTCGAGCACGGTCTGGGCCGTCGACGTCAACGCCCGCGCCCGTGACCTCACCGCCGCCAACGCGGCCCGGATCGGTGCCGGTGACCGGGTCCGGGTCAGCGCACCGGACGACGTGCCGGCGGACCTGCGGTTCGCCGAGCTGTGGTCCAACCCGCCGATCCGGATCGGCAAGGAGGAGCTGCACGAGCTGCTGCTGCGCTGGCTGCCCCGGCTCGCCCCGGACGGCGTCGGCTGGCTGGTGGTCGCCCGGCACCTCGGTGGCGACTCGCTGCAGCGCTGGCTCACCGAGCAGGGTTGGCAGGTCGAGCGGCACGCCAGCCAGAAGGGCTTCCGGGTGCTGCGGGTCACCCGGTAATTGGATATCCCCCCGCCGCCGCCTGGGGCAGGATCCCGGCGTGGGATACGTGGACGTGGCAGGGGTTGGGCACATCCTGCCCGACGGTCGGGAACTCTTCGCCGACGTGTCGTTCCGGGTCGGCGAGGGCGCCAAGGTCGCCCTGGTCGGCCCGAACGGCGCGGGTAAGACGACGCTGCTGAGGATGGTCGCCGGTGACCTGCCGGTGCGTACCGGAGTCGTCGCGCGCGCCGGCGGGCTGGGCGTGATGCGCCAGTTCATCGGCATGATCGGTGACGAGTCGACGCTCGCCGACCTGGCGTTGTCGCTGGCCCCGCCGCCGCTGCGCGACGCCGGCCGCCGGCTCGGCGAGACCGAGGCGGCCATGCGGGCGGCCGAGGTCCGCGGCAAGTACAGCACCGCGGCCGGCAAGGCCCAGCTGGCGTACGCCGACGCCCTCGGCGCCTGGGGCGAGGTCGGCGGGTACGACGCCGAGGTGCTCTTCGACACCGTCGCGACCATCGTGCTCGGCCTGCCGTGGGACGCCGCCCGGGACCGTCCGGTGCGGACCCTCTCCGGTGGCCAGCAGAAACGGTTCGCCCTGGAGTTGCTGCTGCGCGGCCCGGACGAGGTGCTGCTGCTCGACGAGCCGGACAACTTCCTCGACGTGCCCGGCAAGCGCTGGTTGGAGGCACGGCTGCGCGAGTCGACCAAGTCGGTGCTGTACGTGTCGCACGACCGCGAGTTGCTGGCCCAGAGCGCCGACCGGGTGGTCGCCGTGGAGGGTGGCAGCGCCTGGGTGCACCCGGGCGGCTTCGCCAGCTGGCACTCGGCACGGGTGGCCCGGCACGCCCGCCTCGACGAGCTGCGCCGACGCTGGGACGAGGAACACCAGAAGCTGCGCGAGCTGATGCTGATGTACAAGCAGAAGGCGGCGTACAACGATGGGTTGGCCTCGCGGTACCAGGCCGCGCAGACCCGGCTGCGCAAGTTCGAGGAGGCCGGGCCGCCGCCCGTACCGCCGAAGGACCAGGACATCCGGATGCGGCTGAGCGGCGGGCGGACCGGCAAACGCGCGGTCATCTGCGAGCAGCTGGAGCTGGACGGCCTGACCTTCCCCTTCGACCTGGAGATCTGGTACGGCGACCGGGTGGCGGTGCTCGGTGCCAACGGCACCGGCAAGTCGCACTTCCTGCGGCTGCTGGCCCGCGGCGGCACCGATCCCGACCCGGCGAACGGCCCGGTCGACGGGGCGGGTGCGCTCGCCCCGGTCGCCCACGACGGCACGGCCCGGTTGGGCGCCCGGGTCCGCCCCGGGCACTTCTCCCAGACCCACGACCGGCCGGAGCTGATGTCGAAGACGCTTGTCGAGATCCTCTGGCGGGGTGACGACCACCGCACCGGGATGGACCGGCACGCGGCGATGGGGGTGCTCAGCCGCTACGAGCTGGCCGGTCAGGGTGACCAGCGCTTCGGCACGCTCTCCGGCGGGCAGCAGGCCCGTTTCCTGGTGCTGCTGCTGGAGCTGTCCGGGGCGACCCTGCTGCTGCTCGACGAGCCCACCGACAACCTCGACCTGGCCAGCGCCGAGGCCCTCGAAGCGGGCCTGAACGCGTTCGAGGGGACGGTGATCGCGGTCACCCACGACCGGTGGTTCACCCGCTCCTTCGACCGGTTCGTGCTGTTCCGGGGCGACAACGAGGTCGTGGAGACCCCGGAGCCGGTCTGGGACGTGGGCTGATCGGTCCCCGGGCAGGGGTGCGTCCGGCCGGCATAGGGTGGATCTCGTGACTGAGATGACCTATCGCCGGCTGGGCGACTCCGGGCTCGTAGTGTCCGTGGTCGGCATCGGCTGCAACAACTTCGGCCGCAAGTTGGATCTCGACGGCACCCGCGCGGTGGTGGACGCCGCCCTGGACGCAGGAATCAACCTGTTCGACACCGCCGACATCTACGGCGAACCGCAGGGCGGCTCCGAGGAGCTGCTCGGGCAGGCGCTCAAGGGTCGCCGCGACGACGTGGTGGTGGCCACCAAGTTCGGCATGGACATGAACGGTCTCAACGGGCCGGACTTCGGCGCGCGCGGTGCGCGACGCTACATCGCCCGCGCGGTCGAGGCGTCGCTGCGCCGACTCGGCACCGACCACATCGACCTGTACCAGATGCACGAGCCCGACCCGGGCACTCCGATCGACGAGACCCTCGCCGCCCTGGACGACCTGGTCCGCGACGGCAAGGTGCGCTACCTGGGCAACTCCAACTTCGCCGGCTGGCAGATCGCCGACGCCGACTGGGTCGCCTCGTCCAACGGGCGGTCCCGCTTCATCAGCGCGCAGAACCACTACAGCCTGCTGGAGCGGTCGGTGGAGACCGAGGTGGTCCCGGCCTGCGAGCGGTTCGGCCTCGGCATGCTGCCGTTCTTCCCGCTCGCCAACGGCCTGCTCACCGGCAAGTACAAGCGCAGCGAGCAGCCGCCGGCCGGCAGCCGGCTCTCCGGTGGCGGCCGGTACGCGGAGCGGCTCGCCGCCGCCGACTGGGACACCATCGAGGCGATCGAGGCGTACGCGAACGAGCGGGGGCTGACCATTCTCCAGGTGGCGATCGGCGGACTGGCCGCCCAGCCGGCGGTGACCTCGGTGATCGCCGGTGCCACCACGCCCGAGCAGGTGCACGCCAACGCGGCCGCCGGCACCTGGGAGCCCAGCGACGACGATCTGGCCGCGCTGCGCTTCATCCTCTGAGCGCGGCGGAGCCGGCCGGACGACACCGGGCCGGGCCGCTCATCGCGGCCCGGCCCGGTCGGCCAGTGGATGGCGCCGGAGCGCCGCTGGGTCAGTCGGTGCGGCGCTGGGGCACCGCTGGGTCAGTCGGTGCGGCGGCGGCCGAACAGCATGGCGACCCCCATCGCGGCGGCGACGAGCACCAGCCCGGCCGCCGCGAACGGCCACCACCCGGCGTTCCCCCCGCGTCCATCGGCCCGGTCCGCGGTGACCGCGACCGGCTTGGGCGCCGGCGGTGACTGTGCCGCCCGGGCCTGCACCGTGGCGGTGGCCTGGGTCTGCAGCGGGGCGGGGGAGTTCACCGTCACCCGCCAACTGCCGGCGGAGAGCACCGGGCCGCTGGTGTAGAAGCCCTGCCCCTCGGGCTGCGGTTCGAGTTGCACCGGGCCGACCTTCTGCCCGTCCGGGCCGGTGGCGGTGAGGATCAACCGCACCAGCTTGTCCAGCCGACGGCCGTCGGCGTAGGTGGCCTGGATGGTGACCCCCTCGGCCCCGTCGCCGGCCACCGTCAGTGTGAGTTTGTCGGCCTGCGCCGCCGCCGGGGGTGCGGCGAGCAGGGTCAGAGCCAGTCCGGCGAACACGGCGGCCAGCACCTTGCGGATACCCGTCACGGACATCTCCTCACTACCGATGAGGGAGGCCCCTCCCCGACGCCGCAGCGCCGGGGAGGGGCCTCGTCGGATCAGAGCTGGCGACCGGGTGCCAGCCGGGTGGTGTCGCCACCGAGCCGCCCGGCGCCCTTGACCGGTTCGCCGTCGTTCGCCTTGACTCCGGCCTTACTGGCCGTACCGCCCAGCCGGACGATCATGGCGTCGGCGTCCCGGATCAGGACGTCCCGGACCTCCGCCTCGGCCACCAGGGTGGCGTCGGCGGCGAGCGTCCGGAACTGCGTCAACTGCTTGATCGCCTTGCTGTCGTTGCCGGCCGCCTCGGCCTGGCGGGCCGCGTCGAGCTTCGCCTTCAGCTGCTTGTGCGCCGTGGCCGAGAGTCGACCCGTCGCCTTGAACCGGTCCAGCAGGTTCTGCATGTCCCGGAACGAGGTGGTGACGAAGAACCGGACCGTCGAGGTGGTCGTGTTGCCCGCCTTGTCGGTCGCGGTGACGGTCAGCTCGTGCAGGCCGAGCGGCAGCTCGTACATGGCCTGCAGGGTGCCGCTGGCGTACGCCCTGCCGTCGAGCTGACCGACCACCGACGCGATGCCCGAGGTCGGGTCGACGGCCTGCCAGGACACCCGGACGTCCTGGCTGTCGCCGTAGAGCTGGCCGTCGGCGATCCCGGACACCAGCAGCGTCGGCTTGGTGCCGTCGATCTTCAGGATCGCCGACTTGAGCGTCTCGGCGTTGCCCGCCTTGTCGGTCGACCGGTACAGCAGCTCGTGCTGCCCGTCGCCGGTCACCTCGACCGGCGCCGTGTACGGCGTCCACGCGCCACCGTCCAACGACCACTCCACCGTCTTGACCCCGGAACCGGCGTCGGTAGAGGTCAGCACCACCGGGATCGTCCCGTTGTGCCAGCCGGCGTCGTTCGCGGGAGCGAACGTCGCCGTCGTGACCGGTGCGGTGGCGTCGATCTTGACCGTGACGGTCTTCGTCGACTCCACGTTGCCCGCCTCATCGGTCGAGCGGAACCGCAGCTCGTGCTCGCCGTCCCCACTGATCGCCACCGGAGCGGTGTACGCCGTCCAGGTGGTGGCCCCGTCCAGCTGGTACTCGGTGCTGGCCAGCCCACTGCCGCCGGCCTCGTCGGCGGCGGTGAGGGTCACCGTCACCGGACCGGTGTACCACCCCTCGGTCGGGGTGCCCGAAACCGCCGCCGTGGTGACCGGCGCGGTCTCGTCGGCGACCTTCGTGCTCAACCGGAAGTAGTCGAACGCGGCGGTCTTCGAGGCGGTCTGGTTGGCGCCGAGGGTGAACAACCCGACCTTCGGGGTGGCGCCCACCGCGCTGTTGGTCAGCGCCTCCAACGCGGTCCAGGTCGTCCCGTCGGCCGAGTACGACGCGGTGAACGTGTCGCCGGTGCGGGCCAGTCGCAGGTGCCACACCGCCGAGGTGAGGCTGGTCGCCTCCGGCTGCGGGTTCTGCACCGCCCCGCCGATCTCGCTGCGGAACTCGATCCGCCGCGTCACCGCCTGGCCGGCCTGGTTGTCCGCGATGAAGTCGAACTTCAGGTAGTTGTCGTCGTCGGCCTGCACGAGCAGACCGGCCTGCTGGTACTGCTCGTTCAGCAGACTGCCGTCGACCTTCGTCTCCAGGGTCCAGTCGCCTGACGGCGCGGTCTGGAGGATGAAGTTCTTCGGCCCGGTGTTGTCGGTGCCGTAGATGTCACCGTTGGGCACGTCGATCCGCAGCGCGCCGCCGGTGACCCGGTAACCGGCCGGGTCCTCCCGCAGGATCGCGTCCCAGCGGCACTTGTCCAGCGTGTCGCCGGTGAACTCGTCCGACGGGTCGACCGGGCCGGCCGGGGCGTCCGGCGTCACCTGGAACGAGTCGAAGGCCGCGTCGACCACCGGCGCCTCGGTGCCGCCGTTGAGTGCGAAGACCCCGATCCGCGGGTTGGTGATGCCGGCGAGCGCGGCCGAACGGCCGACCGGGGTGAACGTCTGCCCGTCGCCCGAGGCGGCGGCGGTCAGGTTCGTCCCGTCGCTGGTGATCCGCAGGTACACGGTGTCACCCGCCGGTGCGGCGGCGCTGTCGGCGCCCTCGTTGCGAGGCGTCGCGGCCGTCTCCCGGATGAACTCCACCCGCCGGCTGCCGTTGTACAGCAGGTCCACCTTGGCGTAGTTGTCGTCGTCGCCGTACACCAGCAGACCGGCCTGCTGGTAGTTGGCGGTGACCGGGAGGGTGACCTTGGTGGTGATCTCCCAGGCGCCGGTCGGAGCCGGCTGGAGCACCAGGTTGGTCGCGTCGTTGCGGGCGCCGTAGAGGTCGCCCACGCCGGTCGGCAGCCGCAGCGCGCCGCCACTGACCGAGTAGAGCTGGTTCTCCCGGATGACGCTGGACCAGCGGGTCTTGTCGAGGCTGGTGCCGTCGAAGGCGTCCGAACGCGCCCCGAAGCAGGACGTGTCCGGGGCGTCCACCCGCACCGGCACCGTGGCGTACGACTTGGCGCCCTTGCTGTCGGTCACCGTGAGGGTGGCCGTGAAGGTGCCCGGGCTGGCGTAGGTGTGGCTGGCGTCCAGCGTGGACGCCGTACCGCCGTCACCGAAGTCCCAGGCGTACGTCAGCGGGGTGTCGCCCTCGGCGTCGGTGGCCGTGCCGTCGAACGCCACGGTGACCGGCGCGGTGCCGGCGGCCGGGGTCGCGGTGGCGGTGACCACCGGCGGCGCGTTCTCGGTGACGCCGCGGCCGACGAAGTCCATCCAGTTGACGTTGAACAGCGAGCCGGAGCCGCCGTTCGGGTCACGGGCCACGAAGTACAGCGAGCCGCTCGCGGCACCGGTGACCGGCGCGCTCACGTCTGTGTACGTCTGCCACGCGCCGGTCGCCGGCACGGTGGCCGTGGCGACCACCGGTCCGTCCACCGCGCCCGCCCGGACCTCGATGCGACCGCCAGCGGCGGCCGAGGCGGCCCGGAACCGGATCTCGCTGATGTTGGTCAGGTCCGCCGGGGCGAGCGACCACCAGTCGCCGTCCTCGATGAACCCGATGTTCTGACCGCCGCCGGCGGTGTCGGCGCCGGTCTCCCGCTGCACGCCGGCGTCTCCGCCGCCGGTGCTCACCGGTGCCCGACCGGTGGCGGTGAAGAACTCGGCCTGCTTGCGCTTGGGCTGCAGCACCTCGATGACCCGACCGGTGAGCGGGCTGGCTCCGCCGGCCCCGCCGTCGTCGGTGTAGGTGGCCTCGAAGACCGCGAAGACGTTCGCCTCGGCGCCGTGCCCGGAGGCGAGCGATGTCTGGACGGTGCCGGTGCAGCCGGTGTGCTGCTCCAGCGGGTGGGCGTGCTCGTCGTGACCCAGCAGCACCTGGAGGTTCACCCGGGCACAGTCGATCTCCCCGTCCTCGGGGTCGGTCACCTTGATCGTGTAGCGGACCTGGTCACCCCAGTCGAAGAACCCGCCGTCCGGCGGGAACTCGATGGTGACCGTCGGGGACGTGTTGCCCACGGTGATCGGCACGTTGGCCACCGCGGTACGGCCCTTCGGGTTGGTGACGGTGAGCTGGGCGGTGTAGTTGCCCGCCGTGGCGTAGGTGTGCGTCGGGTTCGCCTCGGTCGAGGTCTGCCCGTCGCCGAACGCCCAGGCGTAGGTGAGCGCGCCACCGTCCGGGTCGCGGGAGCCGGCGCTGGAGAAGGTGACGGTCAACGGCGCCGCACCCGAGGTCGGGGTGGCGGACGCCGCCGCGATCGGCGCGCGGTCACCGGCGGTGTAGTCGATCCGGTAGACACCCGAGTTGTCGTTGTTGCCACCGAAGCCGCTGCCCCACTCGATCAGGTACAGGGCGCCGTCGGGGCCGAACTCGAAGTCCATCGGCCGGACCATGGTCATCCCGGTGAGCAGCTGGTTGATGTCCACCAACGACTTGCCGTCGGGGGTCAGCTGCATCGTGTACATCTTGTTCTGGTTCCACTCGCCGAGCAGCGCCTTGCCGTCGTAGTAGGCCGGCCACTTACGGGTCGAGTTGAGGTCCGTGTCGTAGCGGTAGACCGGGCCGCCCATCGGGGCGCCACCGCCGCCGATCTCCGGGTACCGGGCGTCACCGGCGTACCCGTAGTCGACGGTCGCGGGGACGACCGGCGGGAGGTTGGTCAGGCCGGTGTTGTTGGGCGAGTTGTTCACCGGCGCCGCGCAGTCGAACTTCGCGCCGCTCGGGCCGGACGGGAACGTGTAGTCGTTGTACGCCTCGTTCGTGCCCGTGCAATACGGCCAGCCGTAGTTGCCGGGGGTCACGATGTTCCACTCGACCAGGCCACGCGGGCCGCGGGTGGGGTTGTCCGCGTTGGCGTCCGGCCCGTAGTCCGCGACGTACAGTGTGTTGGTCTTCGGGTCGGTGCCGATCCGGAACGGGTTGCGAAAGCCCATCGCGTAGATCTCGGGTCGGGTCTTCTCGGTGCCCGGAGCGAAGAGGTTGCCGGCCGGAACGGTGTACGACCCGTCGTCCTCCGGGTGGATCCGGATCACCTTGCCGCGCAGGTCGTTGGTGTTGGCCGAGGTGCGCTGCGCGTCGTAGTCCTGGCGGCCCGACCGCTCGTCGAGCGGCGAGTACGAGTTCGACTCGAACGGGTTGGTGTTGTCACCGGTGGCCAGGTACAGGTTGCCGGCGCCGTCGAAGGTCATGCTGCCCCCGGCGTGGCAGCAGGTGTTGCGCTGGGTGTCGACCCGCAGCACCTGCTTCTCGCTGGCCGGGTCGATGGTGTCGCCGGTCACCGTGAACCGGGACAGCAGGTTGCGCGTGACGCCGTCGTTCGGGGCGTAGTACAGGTACACCCACTTGTTGGTGGCGAAGTCCGGGTCGAGCCGGATGCCGATCAGGCCGTCCTCGTTGCCGGTGAAGACGTCCAGGTCGACGGCGGTGACGGTGTTGCCGGTGTCCGGCTTGATGATCTGCACCCGACCGTCGCGTTCGATGTAGAAGACCCGCCCGTCTCCGGCGATGTCCAGCTCCATCGGGTTGCTCGTGTTGCTGTCAAGGGAGACCTTCTCGAAGTTGGAGGTCTTCGAGGCGCCACAGTCGGCGTCCACCACACCGGCGGCGGTCTGGATGCCGCCGAGCAGGTGCTTGAGGAACTCCGGTTCGGCGTACGACTCCCGGGTGTGCCCGCCGCCGGTGTACCAGGAACGACCACCGTCGAAGTCCTGACACCAGGCGGTCGGGTGGTCGGCGCCCATCGCACCGGCGCCCGGGGTGTAGCTCTTCTCGTCCAGGCTGGCCAGCACGTGCACGTCCGGCCGGGGGTTGGTCTGGAAGTTGTACCACTCGTCGAAGCGGGACCAGCGGTCCGGAAGCTCGGCGGTGGACGGGTGTGCGTGGTCCTCCACCTTGACCGTGGCCTGCTGGTTCGCCGGGTGGTTGGCGAAGTACGCGCCGACCAGGTCGCCGTACCAGGCCCAGCTGTACTCGGTGTCCGACGCGGCGTGGATGCCGACGTAGCCGCCGCCCGCCTTCACGTAGCGCTCGAACGCCGCCTGCTGGTCGGCGTTGAGGACGTCGCCGGTGGTGGAGAGCCAGATCACGGCCTTGTACTTGGCCAGGTTGGCGTCGGTGAATACCGCGCCGTCCTCCGAGTTGTCCACGGTGAATCCGTTGGCCGCGCCGAGTTGCTGGATGGCGGCGATGCCGGTGGGGATGGAGTCGTGCCGGAAGCCGGCGGTCTTGGAGAAGACCAGGACGGAGAAGGGATCGGCGGCGGCGGCCTTGGGCGCCTTCGGCACCACCTGGGTCACCGGGGCCGCGGCCTGCGCGTCTTTCGGGGGGACCTGGGCGGCGGCGGGAGCCGCCTGCGCCGGCGACCCGAGCAGGGTCGTCGAAGCGAGGGCCAGGGAGATGAGGGTCGCGGTGATGGGTTTTCGGGCACGACGAGAACGGGACACGCCGCCTCCAATGTCGCAGTGGACAGGAATCGCGGGGGCCGGCTCGCCGAAGACCGTCCCAGATGGAGCCGGTGGGGACACCGTGCCAGGGCGTCCACGCCGGCATTTTGTCGAATCGCTGAACAAATTAATTCGGCTCGCTCGATGTCGGGCAAGATGCCGGCGGGTAACGGTTCTGCAACGGGGGGCGACATTCCGAACAGGACCGGGATGAAGCACCCCAACTGATTCGGCCTTCCGGGCCCGTCGACCCCTCCCTTGGCAGGCCGACGGATCTGTCGTACGGTGACACGCAAGTAACCCACGGGAGCCCGGTGTACCGGGCTGAGAGGGGGGCTGACAGCCCCCGACCGTCGAACCTGATCCGGGTAATGCCGGCGCAGGGAGGAGCGTTGCCGTGCCGTCCCTTGGACGACTGCATCTCATCACCGACACCCGACCCGGTCGGGACCCGCTCGCCGTGGTCCGCGCCGCCCTCACGGTGGCCCGCGCCGACCTGGTGGTGCAGGTCCGCGTCGAGGACTCGGCCACCGACCGCGAGACGTACGAACTGGCCCGGCAGGTGCTGGCGCTCTGCCGGCCGTACGGGGCGACCTGCCTGGTCAACGACCGGTTGCACGTGGCGCTGGCGGTGGGCGCCGCCGGCGGGCACGTCGGCGCCGACGACCTGCCGGTCGCCGCCGCCCGCCGGGTGCTCGGCCCCACCGCCGTGCTGGGCGCCACTGCCCGCGCGCCCGGTACGGCGAGCGCGGCCGTCGCGGCGGGAGCCAGCTACCTGGGCGTCGGACCGTGTCACGCCACCACCACCAAGCCCGGGTTGCCGGACCCCATCGGCCCCGCCGGGGTACGCGCCGTCGTCGACGCCGTCGACGTACCGGTCATCGCGATCGGCGCCGTGACCGCCGACCGGGTACCGGCGCTGCGGGCCGCCGGGGCGTACGGGGTGGCGGTGGTCGGCGCGATCTCCGCCGCCACCGACCCGGCCCACGCGACCGCCGAGCTGATCGAGGCGCTGACGTGCTGACCGGCCGGTCACCGGCACCGCGATCGAGCGACCGGGCCCGGCTGGACGTGGCGGTGGTGGGGGCGGGCCCGGTCGGGCTGGCGATCGCCTGGCGCTGCTCCGCGCGCGGGTTGCGGGTGGCGGTGCACGACGCGGCACCCGGGTCGGGGGCGTCGGCGGTGGCCGCCGGCATGCTCTCCCCGGTCGCCGAGGCGTACTTCGGTGAGCGGCGGCTGACCGAGCTGCTGCTGGCGTCCGCGGCCCGCTGGCCGGCGTTCGCCGCCGAGCTGACCGAGACGACCGGCGTCGCGATCGGTTACCGCACCGAGGGCACCCTGATGGTCGGGCTGACCGGTGACGACCTGGCCGAGGCGCGCCGGCTCTGGGCGTACCAGCAGGGGTTGGGTCTGCCGGTGACCCCGCTGCTGCCCAGCGGGCTGCGCGACCGCGAACCGGCGCTCGCGCCGCGGGTGCGCGGCGGCGCGCTCGCGCCCACCGACCACCAGGTCGACCCGCGGCTGCTGGTGCCGGCGCTGCGCACGGCCGCGCAGCGGGCCGGCGCGGCGTTCGTGCCGCAGGCGGTCCGACACTTGTCCGATGTGGAGGCGAGGGTCACCGTGGTCGCCGCCGGCTGCGGGGCCGCCGCCCTCACCGGGCTGCCGGTGCGGCCGGTGAAGGGCCAGATCCTGCGGCTGCGCGCGCCCGGCGGCGTCGCGCCGGGCTTCCGGCACGTGATCCGGGGGTACGCCGACGGCGAGCACGTCTACCTGGTGCCCCGCGCCGACGGTGAGGTCGTGCTCGGCGCGACGGTCGAGGAACGCTCGGACACCACGGTCACCGCCGGCGCCGTGCAGCGGCTGCTCCGCGCCGGGGTCGACCTGCTGCCCGAACTGGCCGAGTACGACCTGGTCGAGGCGGTCGCCGGGCTCCGCCCCGGCACCCCGGACAACGCGCCCATCCTCGGGCCGCTGCCCGGCCGACCGGACGTGCTGGCCGCCACCGGGCACCACCGGCACGGCATCGTGCTCACCCCGGTCACCGCCGACCTGATCGCCGACCTGGTGGTCACCGGCGTGCCCGACCCGCTGCTCGCCGCGTTCCGGCCCGACCGGTTCGTCGGCGCGGCGACCGGCGGTGGACCCGATCGGACGATGGAGGGCGACCAGTGGAGTTGACGGTGAACGGGGCCGGGCGCAGCGTCCCCGGTGGCGCGTCGGTGGCGGACCTGGTCCGCGACGTGGTGCCCGAGCAGCGTGGCGTGGCGGTCGCGGTCAACGGCGAGGTGGTGCCCCGGGCCGGTTGGCCGGTGACGGTGCTGCGCGACGGTGACCGCGTCGAGGTGCTCACCGCGGCGCAGGGCGGGTGAGCGGCGTGTCGTTCGAGCTGGGTGGGGTGACGTTCGGCTCGCGGCTGATCCTCGGCACCGGCGGGGCCGCGAACCTGCACGTGCTGGAGCAGGCGATCCGCGCATCCGGCACCGAGCTGGTCACCCTGGCCCTGCGCCGGGTGGACACCGCCCCGGGCACCGGCGGCGGGCTGCTCGACCTGCTGGACCGGTGCGGGGTACGGCTGCTGCCGAACACCGCCGGCTGCCACACGGCGACCGAGGCGGTGAAGGTGGCCCGGCTGGCCCGGGAGGCGTTCGACACCGACTGGATCAAGCTGGAGGTGATCGGCGACGAACGGACGCTGCTGCCCGACGGGGTGGAACTGCTCCGCGCCGCCGAGGAGCTGGTCGCCGACGGGTTCACCGTGCTGCCGTACACCAGTGACGACCCGGTGCTCGCCCGCCGGCTCGCCGACGTGGGTTGCGCCGCGGTGATGCCGGCCGGTTCCCCGATCGGCTCGGGCCTCGGCGTCGGTAACCCGCACCACATCCGGCTCATCCGGCAGGGCGTGGACGTGCCGGTGATCCTGGACGCCGGCATCGGCACCGCGTCCGACGCCGCCCTGGCGATGGAGCTGGGCTGCGACGCGGTGCTGCTGGCCAGCGCGGTCACCCGGGCCGCCGACCCGGTGGCGATGGCCACGGCGATGCGGTACGCGGTCGAGGCGGGCCGCCTCGCGGCGGGCGCCGGCCGGATCGCCCGTCGCTTCCACGCCCTCGCCTCCACCCCCGACGAGGGAAGACCCGACCTGTGACCGCGCCGTCCGGTGTCGTCGTGTTGACCGACCGGCTCGTCGCGCGCGGCGGACTCGACCGGGTGGTGGCGGGAGCCGTCGCCGGGGGAGTGCGCTGGGTGGTGCTGCGGGAGAAGGACCTGCCCCGCGCCGAACGCGCCGCCCTCGCCGCCGACCTGCGTGCGATCCTCGCTCAGGTCGGCGGGACCCTCATCGTGGCCGGCCCCGACCCGCTCGGCGGCGACGCCGTCCACCTGCCCGCCGCCGGCCCGTACCCGCCACCAACCCACCAGCTGGTCGGCCGCTCCTGCCACAACCAGGCCGAGCTGGCCCGTCTCACCACCGAGCACTACGCGACGGCCTCCCCGGTCTGGCCAACGCCATCCAAGCCCGGCTACGGTCCGCCCCTGCACGTCGCGGGGTTGGGCAGCCTCGTCCGCGCCAGCCCGGTGCCCCTGCTGGCCCTCGGCGGAGTGGAAACCCCGGAACAGGTGACCGCCTGCGTCCAAGCGGGAGCCAGCGGAGTAGCAGTACTGGGCGCACTGATGCGGGCAGCAGACCCAGAAGAAACAGCCGCCACCCTGAGCAGCGCTTTACCATGACACCGCGCACAATCCTCACCATCGCCGGCTCCGACTCCGGTGCCGGTGCCGGCATCCAGGCCGACCTCAAGGTCTTCGCGGCTCTCGGCGCGTACGGCACGAGCGTCCTCACGGCGGTCACCGCGCAGAACACCCGGGGTGTCGACGCCGTCCTGCCGTTGCCGCCGCGCACGGTCACCGAGCAGTTGGACAGCGTCCTGGGCGACTTCACCGTCGGCGCGGTCAAGACGGGGATGCTCGGCACGCCGGCGGTCGCCGACGTGGTGGCCGAGGCCGCCCGGGACGGCCGGTTGCCCCAGCTCGTCGTCGACCCGGTGCTGGTCGCCACGAGCGGCCACCGGCTCGGTGTGGTGGGCGCGGTGGAGCGGCTGCTGCCGTACGCCCGGGTGGCGACACCAAATTGCGCGGAGGCCGCGGCCATCACCGGACGCGGGGTGGACGACGTGGCGGGGATGGTCGTGGCGGCCGAGGCGCTCGCGGCCGGCGGCCCGGAGTTCGTCGTGGTCACCGGCGGTGACCTGGACGGCGGCGAGGCGGTCGACGTGCTGCACGGCGGCGGCGTCACCACTCTGCTGCGCGCGCCCCGGGTGGACACCCGGCACACCCACGGCACCGGGTGTTCGTTCTCGGCGGCCATCGCGGTGCGGCTCGCGCTGGGCGATGAGGTGCCGACGGCGGTCGAGGCCGCCAAGGAGTACGTGCTCCGCGCGCTGACCGGTGCGCGGAGTTGGGAGCTGGGCGCGGGACGTGGGCCGCTGGATCACTTCGGCTGGTCCGCTTGATCACCAGGGAGGTTGTCGTGCAGGCACGAGGCAAGGTGTACGTCGAGGGTTCGCGGCCGGATGTGCGGGTGCCGTTCGCGGAGGTGGCGCTGACCGGCGATCATCCACCGGTGCGGCTCTACGACACGTCCGGTCCCGGGTCGGACCCGGAGGTGGGGCTGCCGCCCCTGCGGGGGCCGTGGATCGCCGAGCGGGGTGACGTGGCGCCGGTGCGTGGCGCGGGTACGCCGCTGGCCGGTGCGGACGGGCGTCGTCCGACGCAGCTCGCGTACGCACGGGCCGGTGTGGTGACGCCGGAGATGGAGTTCGTGGCGATCCGGGAGAACGTCGACCCGGAGCTGGTCCGCGCCGAGATCGCCGCCGGTCGGGCGGTGTTGCCGCTGAACGTGAACCACCCGGAGTGTGAGCCGGCGATCATCGGCAAGGCGTTCCTGGTCAAGGTGAACGCCAACATCGGCACGTCGGCGGTGAGCTCGTCGGTCGCCGAGGAGGTGGAGAAACTGACCTGGGCCACCCGTTGGGGTGCGGACACGGTGATGGACCTGTCCACCGGCAAGCGGATCCACGAGACCCGGGAGGCGATCGTGCGGAACTCGCCGGTGCCGATCGGGACGGTCCCGATCTACCAGGCGCTGGAGAAGGTCGGCGGTGACCCGGTGAAGTTGAGCTGGGAGGTGTTCCGGGAGACCGTCATCGAGCAGGCCGAGCAGGGCGTCGACTACATGACCGTGCACGCGGGGGTGCTGCTGCCGTACGTGCCGCTGGCCGTGGACCGGGTCACCGGGATCGTCTCCCGAGGCGGTTCGATCATGGCGGCCTGGTGCCTGGCGCACCACGAGGAGAACTTCCTCTACACGAACTTCGCCGAGCTGTGCGCGATCCTGGCCCGCTACGACGTGACGTTCTCCCTCGGTGACGGGCTGCGGCCCGGCTCGATCGCGGACGCCAACGACGAGGCGCAGTTCGCCGAGCTGCGCACCCTCGGTGAGCTGACGACCGTCGCCTGGGAGCACGACGTCCAGGTGATGATCGAAGGGCCGGGGCACGTACCCATGCACAAGATCAAGGAGAACGTGGACCTCCAGCAGGAGTGGTGCCACGAGGCGCCCTTCTACACACTCGGTCCGCTGACCACCGACATCGCGCCCGCGTACGACCACATCACCTCGGCGATCGGCGCCGCGATGATCGGCATGTTTGGCACCGCGATGCTCTGCTACGTCACCCCGAAGGAGCACCTCGGACTGCCGGACCGCGACGACGTGAAGGCGGGCGTGATCGCGTACAAGATCGCGGCGCACGCGGCGGACCTGGCCAAGGGGCACCCCGGCGCACAGGACTGGGATGACGCGCTGTCGAAGGCGCGGTTCGAGTTCCGTTGGGAGGACCAGTTCAACCTCTCGCTGGACCCGGACACGGCGCGCTCGTACCACGACGCGACGCTGCCGGCCGAACCGGCGAAGACGGCCCACTTCTGCTCGATGTGCGGGCCGAAGTTCTGCTCCATGAAGATCACCCAGGAGCTCAAGGAGTACGCCGCCCGTGGCATGAGGAACAAGTCGGAGGAGTTCGTGTCCGGCGGGAGCCGCGTCTACCTGCCGTTGACCTGATCCGCCTGACCGTTGCCGGCCGGTCTGCGGCTGGCGAGTGTGCCGGCCGGCCGGTGTGCGGGCTGGCGAGGCGATGATCGACTCGGGTTCATTGATGTCGCGGTGTCCACGTGGGTGGGACAGCCCGGTATCAGTGACCCGAGTCGATCAGGCAGGTGGGTTGATCCGTCGACATGTCGGCGGGGGACGGTCAGTCGCGGTGGTGCCGTCCGGTGGAGCGCAGCGACCGGCGACCGCTCTCCTGCTCCGGCTCGTTGTCCGGCACCGGCTTGCCCAGGCCGGCGACCCAGTCGACGAACTCCTCGTCCTGCGCCGGCAGCGGCTCCTCCCCGTTCGACACGTTCGAGGTCTCCTCGTCGGTGCGGGACCGGTTGCGGCGGAACAGTCCGCCGAGCCGTCCGCGCCGGGTCG
Organism: Micromonospora sp. WMMD710; assembly: GCF_029626045.1. NCBI lineage: Bacteria > Bacillati > Actinomycetota > Actinomycetes > Micromonosporales > Micromonosporaceae > Micromonospora > Micromonospora sp. WMMD710. Next base: position 6,307,215 of record NZ_JARUBD010000001.1, read on the forward strand.
GCTGCTCCGGCTCGTTCCGAGGCGTCGGCACGACCGGCGCCGGGTCGACGCTCGCCGGACCGTCGTCGGTGAGCGTTCCCGCCTGCCCCGGTACGACCGGGGACGACGAGGTCGGGATTGGGTCCGTCGCCGGGTCCGCCCCGGACGGTGCCGACCCGGTGTTCCGGTCCGATGTGCCGACGGCCCGGCGCCAGCGAGCGGCCGCCCGGTCCAACGCGCTCTCGCCACGCTCGTCCGGCGTCGTCGCACTCGCCGCCTCGGCGGGAGCCGGCGGATCGCTCGGCTCGGTCGTGCCGGTCGGTGCCGTCGAGGAGTCGTCCGTCGAACCGGGCTGCGCGTCTGTCGACCCTCCCCGACGGGTGGTGTTGAAGGCGTCCCAGGTGCTGGCGCGGCTCAGGTCCGGCAGCGGTGCCCGGTGCCGGGGGCGGGGCGTCCACTCGGCCGGATCCGGCGTACTCCCGGCCTCCGGGACCGTCGACCCGGCGTCCTCGGCCGGCGCGGACACGATCCGCCCCGGGGTGACCGGCCAGGCCGGCGGGGCCGGCGTCCACCGGTCCGGCTGGGCGCCACCGGCGGGCTCCGAGCCGAACAGCGGAGCGTGCGAGCTGTCCCCGGCCATGAAGCGGTCGGTTCCGGTCTGCTCGGTGCCGGTGTGGTCGGTCCGTCGCGTGGTGCCGGTGCTCCGGGTGGCCGTGGCGGCCTCGGTGGCCGACGGGGTCGTCGCTCCTCGCGCGGCCTCGTCGGGCGAGGGCCGGGCGGCGGAAGCGGCCGGGGCTGCCGGAGCGACCGAGGTGGCGGGAGCAGCCGGGGTAGCGGGAGCAGCCGGGGTAGCGGGAGCAGCCGGGGCTGCCGGAGCGACCGGGTTGGCCGGAGCGGCCGGGGCTGCCGGAGCGACCGGGGTAGCGGGAGCGGCCGGGACTGCTGAAGCGGCCGGGGCGGCGGGGACGTCGACGGTGGACTGCGGGCCGTCGGTGCCGGACCGGGCGGCCTTCCTGGCTCGCCCGGTGCTCGCGGCGGTCGTGGGCATCGCGGTCGCGGCGGGCGTGGCCGTCGCGGTGGTGCCGCTCCCGGCTGGCGCGTCGGTCGCCGCCCTGGCCGATGCGTCGGCCTCGGCCCTGCCCGGCGCAACGGCCCCGGGCCCGGCTGGCGTGCCCGCTCCGGCTGGCGTGCCCGCCTCGGCTGGCGTGCCCGCCTCGGCTGGCGTGCCCGCCTCGGCTGGCGTGCTGGCTCCGGCTGGCGTGCTGGCTCCGGCTGGCGTGCTGGCTCCGGCTGGCGTGCCCGCTCCGGCGCGCGGGTCGGCCGGCGTGCTGGCTGGCCCGTCGGCAGTGGTGCTGGCTGGCGCGTCGGCCGGCGTGCTGACTGGCGCGGCGGTGCCGGCGGCGGCCAGGTCGGTCGGTGCGGCCTCGGTGGTCGACAGCGTGCCGGCCGCGTCCCGGGCCGAGGCGACGGGGGTGGACTTCGGCTTGCGGGACCGGCGTGGCTTCGGCGTCGACGCTCCGGGGGCGGCGTCAGCACCCGTCGTGGTCATGTCGCCGAGGTCGGTGCTGCTCGCGCTGGTCATGTCCCGGTCGGGCGTGGTCGGGTCGGTGGTCGTCGGGTCGAGCGTGTCCCGGTCGGTCATGGTCGGGTTGTCGGCGTCCGTGCCGGTCCGGCCGGTGGGGCGGCGATCGCCCGTCGGGATGGCCTCGGTCGGTGGGGTCGTGCCGCCCTCGACGGTCGCTGCGGCGTTCGACAGCGGGCGGTCGGTCGGATCGGCTGCGAGCGACGAGTCGAGCCCGGCCAGCGGAGAGGAGACGGCTGCCGCCTCGTCCCGGCCCGCGGCGGGCTCGTGCCGTGCGGCGCTGAACTCGCCGGTCGGCGCGGTCACCCAGGGGGCGGCGGCCGGTCGGGAAGCGCCGGCCCCGTCCGGCCCGGTCAGGTCGGCGGGGACCGGGCCGTGCTGGCCGCCCGCCGTGGCCGCCGGCCAGTCCCAGTGCGCCGGGACGGTGCGTACCCCGCTGTCGGCGGCGTGCGGGGGGCGCCCGGTGCCGGTCCGCTCGATGGCGGAAGGCTCGCCCGCGATGGTTCCGAGTGCGGTACGCGCGCCGGCGGTCGGCTCGCCCGTGGTGCTGTCGGCGGCGGTGCTGTCGTCGGTGCTGTCGTCCGCCGAGCCCGCCGGCCGGGCGTTGGGCAGGGCGAGACCGGTGGGCAGCGGACGCAGGATGGTGGTCGGCTCGATCGCCTGCGAATCGGTGCGGTTGGCGCGTACCGGCCAGCGCAGCAGGGCGGCCGCCGCCGCGCCGAGCGCACCGGCGAGGACCGCGATGAGCGCGCCGTAGTAGGGGGTGGTCTGGTAGCGGTCCACCGCGTCACCGGGGCCGGCGGTCAGGTAGGCGAACGCCACCAGGACCGGACCGGCCACTCCGGTGGCTCCGCTGATCAGCGGGACCTGGCCCCGCCATCGGGCCAGGCCAGCGGTCGCCGCGCCGGCGAGCAGCGCCGTGATGGGCAGCAGCAGCAGCGCGAGGCGCTGTGCGACGTCATCGTCGAGCCAGCTCGGCTCCAGCACGCCGAGCCGCACGGTGGGCAGCGGGCCGGCCGTACCGAGCGACGGCAGGACGGAGATCAACGCCAGCAGCCAGACGGCGCCGGCCACGGCCGCCATGTTCCAGCCCAGCTCGGGCCGGAGCAGGACGGCGATGGCCGCGCCCGCCCCGATGACCGCTCCGAGGATGGCGCAGATGCCGACCGCCCAGACCGGGTCAACCGAGATCAGCTCGGCGGCTCGCGCGGGCTGCATGCAGAGTGGCGCGACGGCGGTGGCGCCGAGCGCGGCGGCACCGCCGATGGCCAGTTGCCGGCCGGTGCTGGCCGCCGGGATGTCTCGGCGGGCCAGGCGTCCGGTCAGGACGGCGCCGGCGACGGCGGCGTTCGCGGCGAACCAGCCCACCCAGACGAGCTGGGCCGGCCACTGGTTGACGGTCGTGCCGGTGAAGGCGCCGGTGAGCCGGACGATGCCGAAGCCGTACGCGACACCGAGCTGACCGGCCCCGGCCAGCACGCTCACCCCGAGCGCCGTGAGCAGCAGTCTGCCCCAGGTCCGAAAGGCCATGTCCGGCACGTTACGCACCCGGTACACCGGATCGCCACCGGCGCGCCGCGCGGCGCGTCGGCCCGCGCCCGGCGGGTCTACTTGAGTTCGACCAGTCGGGCCAGGTAAGTCGTGTCCCCGACATTGGTGAGCATGTGCACCGCCCCGGGGCCGCGGTAGACCACTCCACCGGTCGGCTCGTCGGCGTCGATCCGGGTGCCGTCGACGGTCTGTACGACGTTCTTCGCGCCCTCGATCGCCACCACGAGGTAGGGGTGGTCGTGCCGGTGCAGGGGCTGCCGCTCACCCGGTTCGAGTCGGATGTGCCAGACCCGGACCCGGTCGTTCTCGTACACGATCTCCTGGCCCACCGGCCCGAGCTCGGTGCCGTCGATCACGTCGCTCATCGTTCTCCGTCCAGTTGGGGGAGCACCTCGGCGGCGATCAGCTCGAGGTGGTCCAGGTCGACGAGGTCGGTCATGCGCAGGTGCACCCGCGTGGTGCCGATCTCGGCGAACTCACCGATCCGCTGCACGAGCTGCGCGGGCGAACCGACCACCGGGTCCTCCGGCGGCAGCGCGCTCTTCTCGTGCAGGGGCGCGGCGCGCCGCTCTGCCTCCGCGTCGGTCCGGCCGATGGCCACCACGATCCCGGCGGAGAGCACCAGCGGTGCACGCCCGGCCTCCGTCCGACCCGCGCGGTCGCACGCCTCCCGGACCCGGTCGTACGCCGTGGCGGTCTCCGCGACGGACTTGAACGGCATGTTGAACTCGTCGGCGTACCGGGCGGCCAGTTCGGGGGTGCGCTTGGGACCGCGTCCGCCCACGATGATCGGTGGGCCGGGCACCTGCACCGGCTTGGGCAGGGCGGGCGCGTCCACCAGCCGGTAGTGGTCGCCGGTGAAGCTGTACGTCTCGCCCAGTGGGGTGCGCCACAGCCCGGTGATCACCTCAAGCTGTTCGGCCAGCCGGTCGAAGCGTTCACCGACGGCCGGGAACGGGATGCCGTACGAGGTGTGCTCGCGCTCATACCAGCCGGCGCCGATGCCCAGGTCGACCCGGCCGCCGCTCATCTGGTCGACCTGCGCGACCTGCACGGCGAGTGGGCCGGGCAGCCGGAAGGTGGCCGACGTCACCAGGGTGCCGAGCCGGATGCGTTCGGTTTCCCGGGCGAGGGCGGCGAGGGTCAGCCAGGCGTCGGTGGGGCCGGGCAGGCCCGGGTCGTTGCCCATCGACTGGTAGTGGTCGGCGCGGAGGAATCCCTCGTAGCCGCCGGCCTCGACCAGCCGGGCGAAGCGGAGCTGGGTGTCGTAGGTGGCGCCGCGGTTCGGCTCGGTGAAGACCGACACCCGCATGTTCATCGTCCTTCCGCGCCGGCCGCCGCCGGCTGGTCGCGTTCCATCAACAGCTCGTGAAGGTCGGCGCTGACCTGGGCCACGTCGGCCAGGTGGGCGTTGCGGCCCAGGGTGCGGGGGCTCAGCACGACCACCCGGGCGGCGAGCAGCACCGCTTCGTCGATCCAGTGGGTGACGAAGGTGATGGTCGACTTGGTGTCGGTGTGCACCCGCTGGAGTTCGCCGGAGAGTTGCTGGCGGGTGGGCGCGTCGCGTCCAGCGCGGAGAACGGCTCGTCCATCAGCATCACGCGGGGTTTGCGGCCGAGTACGGCGACGAACTCACCCTCGGCGGCGTCGAGGTCGATGCCGCGCAGGGCATCGACCCGGCGGGACCAGCCCTCGAAGGTGCGCGACACCTCGGACACTCGGATCATCTCCAGCGAACCTCCCGGAATGGACGGTCAAGAATCCGACAAAGGCTAGCCGGGTCGTTGGTGTATCGCACCGTCCGAGGTGGTCGTCATGTTGTTTCCGTTCCGTAACCCGACGCGTCTGGCGTCGCAACTGTGGGTTTCTCGTACGCTGTGCCCGCGAAGAGTCCCCTCACGATGGCGGTGCCGGCTTCCACCACTCCTGTCGGTTCCCGCCGCGACAACCCCTCCGGTGGTCTGCGGCCCCGGTCGGAAAGGACCTGGTGCACTGATGAGAAGGCTGACCCGTACGGTCACTACGGCCGCGCTCGCCCTCGCCCTCGTCTCCGCCTGCGGCAGCGGGTCGGACTCGTCCGACGACGCCAAGGGCGGCGACGGCGGGGCGCTGGATAAGGTGACCTACCTCACTTCCTTCGGCAACTATGGTCGTGACTCCTACGTCTGGGTGGCGAAGGAGAAGGGCTTCTTCAGGGAGGCCGGCTTCGACGTCGAGATCAAGGCCGGTCAGGGCACCGGTGGTGTCATCCAGACGGTCGTCGGCGGCCAGGCCGACTTCGGGCCGATCGACCTCACCGGCGGTCTGCTCCAGCTCGGGAACGGCCAGGCGAAGGACTTCGTCGCGGTGGCCGCGATCCAGCAGCGCACGATGGCCGGCATCGCCACCCTCGAGGGCAAGAACATCGCCTCGCCGAAGGATCTCGAGGGCAAGAAGCTCGCCGACACCCCCGGCTCCGTGGTCCGCAACCTGTTCCCGACGTACGCCCGGCTCGCCGGCGTGGACGCCAGCAAGGTGACCTGGGTCAACGGTGAGGCGCAGGCTCTGATCGGCACGCTGGCCGCCGGCTCGGTGGATGGCATCGGCCAGTTCGTCGTCGGTCAGCCGACGATCGAGGCGGTGGCGAAGAAGAAGGCCGTCATGCTGCCGTACAGCAACGTGATGCAGGACCTCTACGGCAACGTGCTGATCACCTCCTCCCAGATCGCCAAGGAGAAGCCCGAGATGGTGAAGCGGTTCACCGCTGCGCTGCTCAAGGGCCTGGAGTACAGCCTGGCGAACCCGAACGAGGCCGCTGACCTCCTGAAAAAGAACGTCGACGCCACCGTCGTGGCGTCGGCCGCCGCCGAGCTGGAGCTGATGGCCTCGTACGTCCGCTCCGACAACTCTGCCGGCGCCGCCATCGGCACCCTGGACAGTGGCCGGGTCGCCAAGAGCATCGCGGTCCTGCGGGGTGCCGGCGCGCTCAAGCAGAACATCACCCCCGAGCAGATTATCGACTTCAGCCTCGCGCCGAAGGCCTGACCGTCCGGTCGTCACCAGGGGGTACGTCCCGCCGGCTCCGGTGGGACGTACCCCCGTCGCTCGTCGGCCCCCGCGGCCGTGGGATTTCGAGGAGATCAAGATGACCGACGTCCGCTCAGCAGAGCCGGCCGTGGCGGTGCCCCCGCCGGCGGGCACCGGCCGCGACGCGGGTCGGGGCGCCGGCCTGCGCGCCGGGACCGGGGCGGCGCTGCTGCCCGCGGCCGGTATCCTCGTCGCCCTGGCGGCGTGGTGGCTCATCGCCCGGCTGGAGCTGGTCCACCCGGCCGCCCTGCCGCCGCCGGATGACGTGCTCGCCGCGTTCGTCGACAAGCCCGCCCGGATGCTGGAACACACCGGGGACACGCTGCTGGAGATCCTTTTCGGGTTCGCCCTGTCGGCGGCGGCCGGTGTCCTGATCGGACTTTCCCTGGCCAGCTCCCGCACGGTGGAGCGGATGTTCACCCCGCTGCTGGTCGCGGTGAACGCGGTGCCGAAGATCACGCTGGGCCCGCTGCTGGTGGTGGCGCTGGGCTGGGGTCAGAAGCCGATCCTGACCATGGTGTTCCTGCTCTGCTTCTTTCCGATCGTGCTCTCCACCGCGACCGGGCTGACCACCACGCCGGCCGACCTGGCGGAGCTGGTCCGGTCCTGGAACGCCTCCCGCTGGCAGGCGTTCCGCAAGGTGCGTTTTCCGGCCGCGCTGCCGCAGATCTTCGTCGGCCTCAAGGTGGCCATGCCGTTGGCCGCGATCGGTGCGGTGATCGGCGAGTTCCAGGCCGGGGAGAGTGGCCTCGGTTACGTCATCCTCCAGTACGCCGGCGTCGGCGACACCGCCACCGCCTGGGCGGCGATCATGCTGGTGGCGTTGGTGAGCATCCTGCTCTACTCGGCGCTCCTGCTCATCGAGCGGATCGCCCTGCCCTGGGTCCGCGAGACTACCAGCAGCCGCTGATCGCTCGATCCCCGACAACGCGAAGGGCCGGCCTCCCGCTCGGGAGACCGGCCCTTTCGCCGTTCGTGGGCGACGCGCTGCGGCTCAGCCCGCGAGTCGCCAGCGGCCGTTGCGGGCGACCAGCGTGGTGAGTGCCTGCGGCATGAGGCCGGAGTGGTTGTCCGGCGTCATTCGGATCGGGCCGGAGAGGCCGTCCATCTGGGACGTCTCCAGCACGTCGCGGATGCCGTTGCGGTCCACCGTGCCGGTCTCGCCGCCGGCGCGCAGCTCGGCGTCGGTGATCAGTTGCACCGCGTCGGCGGCGAACGACGACGATCCGTTGTAGCCGCCGTAGCGCGCCGTGTAGTCCTGGAACCACTGCCGCCGGGCCGCCTTCGCCGGCGTGGTGGCGATCACGTCGTCGATCACCATCGTCTGGGTGAAGATCAGCGTGGCCCGTTCGGTGGCGCGGGCCGCCGCGCCGAGGAAGAGGTCACCGGCCGCGCCCGCGTCGAAGAACAGCGAACCGCGAAAGGCGGCCTGCTGGGCGCTGGTGGCGGCCAGCGCCGCCTGCTCCGGAGGCGTCCAGATGACCAGCGCGTCGGGCCTGTCCGAAGTGAGCTGGCCGACCTGCTGGCCGACCTCGGTGTCGGTGGTCTTCACCGCCTGCTCGCCGACCGGCTTGATGTTGGCCTTGGTCAGCTCGCGGCGCAGGGCGGCCGCGCCCTCCCGGCCGTAGTCGTCGTCGCTGTAGAGCAGGCCCACCTTGCGGACCGACTTGCGACGCAGTTCGGTGGTGAGTGCGGCCGCACTGTCGGCGGCGTTCGGGCCCAGCTTGAACACGTAGCGCCGATCGGCGACCGGAGCGGCGATCGCCCCGGAAGCGGCGAGCGCAATGGTGGGAATCCGCTTCTCGTTGATGGTTCCGACCGCGCCGACCGCGCATTCGTTACAGCCGCCCATGATGATGGCGCTGACTTGGGAATCGCTGCTGAAGTCGGCGATGTTGCGCAGTGACTCGGCGGCGTCGGAACGGTTGTCCTTCACCTTCAGCTTGATCTTCCGGTCGTTCAGTGCTCCCGAGGAGTTCAACTGCTCGACCTTGAGCTCCAGGGCCCTCTGGTATGCCCGGCCCACCGGCGCGGCCGCGCCGGAGAGTTCGAGGTCCGCAGCGATCACGATCGGACTCGTGTCCTTGTCGGCCCCGCCGAACTGGCAGCCGGTGAGCGTGGTGGCAACTACGGCCGATGCGAGCGCCGCGATGGTCGCGGAGCGGATGGGGCTCAACTCAGTCCTCCAGGTGCGGGCGCGGGCGCTGCCCGGTCACCGCCGCTAATCCGTCCTCAGTGGAGGACGGGGTCTCCTCTGCCGTACGGTGTGCGCGAAGCCTGCAAAACCTTGCCAATGGCCGGCGCTGTGGTCAAGCGCGGACCCCGGTTGCATTTTCGGGACGGCCATCCCACATGCTGGGGTAACGCAATGTTTGCAAAAGCTCACTTTGCACACACGTGTGACCACTCTGGAGTTACAACCCCTGTTCAGGGGCTTGCGGAAATGAAGGTATCAGTTGACCGGATCACGGGTTCCGCGCCGTCGGACCGTTTCCTACCTCACTGCGGCTTCCCAAACGGGATCTTCTCTGATGAAATCGCGGCCGTGCCGCGCGTGGTCCCCTCCGCCCACGGCACGGTTCGGCGGGCCAGGCGGGGAAGAAACGACGGAGGCGATGTCGTGAGCACCGGACCGACGACCCTGCCCGCAGTTGGCGACTCCACGCGGCGTTCGCGCCGCGGGTTGCCGCGGCTGCGTGACGCCCGGATCCGGTCCAAGTTGGCGCTGATCCTGGTCGTCCCCGTGGCGGCGGTGATCGCACTGGCCACGGTCCGGCTGATCTCGGTCGGCGAGGGCGCCTTCGACGCCACCCAGGCACGATCGCTCACCGCGCTCTCCATCGACGTCAGCGCGCTCACCCAGGACCTCCAGTCCGAGCGGATGGCCGCGGCGGCCTACCTGGCCGCCCCGCAGCAGCCGGCCGACGCGTTCAACCTGCGGGTCCGTCAGACGCAGCAGCGGGTCGAGGAGTACCGGGCCGAGCGGGGCCGGATCGGCGAGGTGCCGGCGGCTCTGCGGGACCGGCTGGCGGCCATCGACAGTCACCTGGCCACCCTGGACGGCACCCGGCAGGAGGTGCTCGACCGTCGTCAGATGGCGGTCGCCGAGGCGGTGCTGAGGTACGGCGTCATTCTCACCGACCTGGTCGGCTACGGTGACGGGCTCGCCCAGCTGCCCGGCGACGAGAGTCTGTCGGACAGCCGCCGGGCCGTCGCCGCGTTCGCCCGCGCCAAGGCGTCGGTGGCCGAGGAACAAGCGGTGGCCTTCACCGCGCTCACCGCCGGCCAGCTCGACGAGGAGCAGTTCTCCTCCTTCGTAGCCACCCTGACCAGCCAGCAGGAGGCCCTGGTCGCCTTCTCGCTCGCCGCCGACCCGGTGCAGCGCGCCCTGGTCGACAGAACCGTCTCCGGTGACGCGGTCGGCCTGTCCGACCGGGTGGCCACCGACCTCACCCGCTCGGTCGGGCAGCGTTCACTGGTCAACGCGCAGGACGCCACCGCCGCCATCGGCGCGGTCACCGACCTGATGCGCTGGGCCGAGGTCCAACTGCAGAACCGACTTCTCGAGCAGTCCGACCAGGCCCGCTCGGACGTCATCCGGCAGGCCGTGGTCGAGTCGGTGCTGGTGCTGCTCACCCTGATCATCGCCGTCACGCTGGCCGTGGTGCTGGCCCGCTCGCTGAACCACTCGCTGCGCCGACTGCGCGAGGGCGCCCTGTCGGTGGCCAACCATGACCTGCCCGACGCCGTGCAGCGGCTGCAGAACATGGGCAGCGTGGGTGACGGCGGCGTGGAGGAGATCGTCCGGCAGGTCCGGGATCCGATCCAGCTCACCAACCGCGACGAGGTCGGTCAGGTGGCCCTGGCGTTCAACGTCGTCCACCGGGAGGCGGTCCGGGTCGCGGCCGAGCAGGCCGCGCTGCGGACCAGCGTCTCGGCGATGTTCCTCAACCTGGCCCGTCGTAGTCAGACCCTGGTCGACCGGATGATCGGCGAGCTGGATGCGATCGAGCGCGGCGAGGAGGACCCGAAGCGGCTGGCCCAGCTCTTCGAGCTGGACCACCTGGCCACTCGAATGCGCCGCAACGACGAGAACCTGCTGGTCCTGGCCGGTGCCGACTCTGCCGTGCCGCGTCGCGACGACGCGCTGGTGGTGGACGTGCTGCGCGCCGCGCAGTCCGAGGTGGAGCTGTACAACCGGATCGAGTTCGGCACCGTCGACACCGACATCTCGGTGGCCGCGCACGCGGTCAACGACGTGGTGCGGCTCGTCGCCGAACTGCTCGACAACGCGACCCGGTTCTCGCCGCCGACCACCACCGTGGTCGCCGACGGCCGCCGGATCCGGGACTACGTGCTGATCCAGATCGAGGACCGCGGCCTCGGCCTCACCGACGACCAGCTCGACTCGCTCAACCGGCGCCTGGCCGCGCCGCCGAGCGTGGACGTCGCCGCGTTCCGACTGATGGGTCTGGCCGTGGTGAGCCGGCTCGCCTCCCGCTACGGGATCCGGGTGGAGTTGCGCCGCAATGTCGAGGGCGGCACCGTCGCTCAGGTGACCCTGCCCGCGGCCACCGTGATCCTGCCCAGCAACCGGGGCCGCGAGCAGGTGCTGACCCGGCCGCGCCAGCCGATGGCCGTCGAGCAGACGCCGCTCACCCCGATCGGTCACGCCGAGTCGTACTCCGGTGCCACGGCCGCAGCGGCGACGCTGCCCGACCAGTGGCGGACCAGCACGCCCGCGCCGGCGCAGTGGCAGTCCCCGTTGGACTCCCGCGACACCACCCCGTCCGTGCAGGCCGGCGGCTTCACCGGCGCGCACCAGACGGTGCCGCCCGCGCCGGCCCCGGCCGCCCCGGTTCCGCCGGCCCGGCCCGCCTACAGCAACGGCGGCGGTCCCTCGGTGGGCAGCCCGACCGTGGCGTACCCGACCATCGACCCGCTGCCCCGGCGTGGCTCGGGGGCGGACACCCCCAACGAACGTACCGCGCCGGTGTTGCCGGTCGGGCCGGTCGCCGGGCTCGGTGCGGTCGCGCCGCCGGCCGCGCCAACCGTGCCCTCGGTGTCGGCCGCCCCGGTCAGCACCCGTCCGGACTTCCCGGCCGAGGCGCCGATCTTCCGGGAGATGGAGGCGGTCTGGTTCCGGTCGCACGGCGACGACGCGACCGCGATCTTCACCCGGCCGCAGTTCGACGGGCCGCCGCCCTCCACCGGGACGGCGGACACCGCTCTGCGGTCGAACGGAGGCGGTCAGCAGGCCGCCGCGTTCGCGCCGGCCGCCGCGCCGGCCCGTCCGCCACTGCCGACCCGTACTCCGGGCAGCTCCGGTGAGGCCGCCGGAGTGCAGACCGCGGGAAGCATGGACGGTTTCGGCAACGGGAACGGCGGCGGCAGCCGGGGCGCCTCGACGCCCACGCCACCGCCGTCGTACACGCCGCCTCCGGTGCCCCGCACGGCACCGGCCGCGCCCGTCCAGCCCGCCGCGCCGAGCGCACCCACCGTGGATTCGAGCGCCTGGCGGACCGCGGCGGACGAAGGCTGGTCGCGGGCCAGCCGGGCCGCCGAGCCGGCTCCCGCCGGTACGACCCGGTCGGGCCTGCCCAAGCGGGTGCCGCAGGCGCAACTCGTGCCCGGCGGCATCGAACCGAAGGGTGGCCGGGACCGCAGCCGGCGGACCCCCGATGAAGTACGCGGCCTGTTGTCGGCCTACCACCGCGGTGTGCAGCGCGGCCGGACGGCCGGGACGGACCAGAACAGCACCTCGACCAAGGAGAGCCGATGAACAGGCCAGCTGCCATGCAGGACATGGGTTGGCTGCTCACCAACTTCGCCGACAGCGTGGCGGGTATCGCCCACGTGGTGGCGGTGTCCGCCGACGGGCTGCTGCTCGCGTCCTCCCGGGACCTGCCGGGGGACCGGGCGGACCAGCTCGCCGCGATCACCTCTGGCGTGGTGAGCCTGACCGAGGGCGCGGCCCGGATGTTCAGCGCGGGCGGGGTGTTGCAGACCGTCATCGAGATGGACAGCGGCTACCTCTTCCTCATGTCGATCAGCGACGGCTCGTCGATGGCCGTGCTGGCCGCGCGGAGCTGCGACGTGGGCCAGGTGGGCTACGAGATGGCGTTGCTGGTCGAGCGGGTCGGTGCCGCGCTGGTGCCGCTGCCGCGAGACGCGGTGCGTTCGTAGCACCGAGACCCGGCGCGCGGACCGCGCGCCGGACCAGGGATGGGGGGCGGTGTACGCCGACTCCGTACGGGACGAGGAGGTGATCGGGGATGGACCAACGGCGCGTTGACCCGCGCGGTGCTCTGGTGCGTCCGTACGCGGTCACCCGTGGTCGTACGGAGCCCCGGCAGGACATCGCTCTCGAGGCGGTCCTCACGGCCTCCCTCACCCAGGTCGCCGAGTCCCGCTTCGCCGGGCACGACAAGCACCGAATCGCCACGGTCTGTGAGGGCCGTGCACAGTCGCTGGCGGAGATCGCCGCGTACACCCGGATGCCGCTGGGCGTCGCCCGGGTGTTGGTCGCCGACATGGTGGCCGAGAGCCTGCTGACGTTACACACTGCTGCTCCCGCCGAGGGGTTCGAGGAGCGGATGGAACTGCTTGGAAGGGTGCTAAGTGGACTTCGCAGGCTATGACCCCGCTGGGGGGCGGCCGAGCCGGGGAATCGTCTCCGCGAAGATCGTCGTCGCGGGCGGCTTCGGCGTCGGTAAGACGACGCTGGTCGGTTCGATCTCCGAGATCACGCCGCTGACCACCGAGGCGGTGATGACCGCGGCCGGTGTCGGCATCGACGACCCGTCCAAGGTGCCGGGCAAGGAGACCACCACGGTCGCCATGGACTTCGGCCGGATCACGATGGCCCAGGACCTGATCCTGTACCTGTTCGGTACGCCGGGTCAGACCCGGTTCTGGTTCATGTGGGACGAGATCATCCGGGGTGCGGTGGGCGCCGCCGTGCTGGTGGACACCCGCCGGATCACCGACGCGTTCGCCCCGCTGGACTACTTCGAGAACCGCAATCTGCCGTACGTGGTGGCGCTGAACCGGTTCGACGGTGCTCCCGAGTACGAGGCGGAGGAGGTCCGCGAAGCACTGGCCATCTCGCCGCAGGTGCCGCTGGTGATGACCGACGTCCGGCACCGGGATTCGGTCAAGCAGGTGCTGGTGACGGTGGTCGAGCACGCCATGCTCCGGCTCCAGGCCGAGCACGGCCGGGGTTTCCCCACGCCCGTCGGCTGATCCCGTCGCGGTCGGCCGGTCCGCACCGGCCGACCGCGACGCGTCAGTCCACCCGGAGCCGGTAGCCGCGCTTGACCACGGTCTGCACCACGCGCGGGGCGCGCAGGCCGGCCCGGAGGCGGGCGACGGCCATCTCCACCGCGTGCTCGTCCGCGCCGCGGGGCAGCGTGCGCAGCAGGGCGGTCCGCGACAGAACCCGGCCGGGGGACTGGGCCAGCGCCCGCAGCACCGCCATCGGCGCGGGAGCGAGCGGTCGCAGTTCGCCGTCGATCACCGCGGCGTGACCGCGCAGGGTGAGCAGATGCCCGGCGGCCTTGAACGTCATGGTCCGGCGGGGCAACTCGTCGACGATGGTCCGTACGAGCGCCCCCAGCCGGGCCCGACCCGGGGCGCTGACCGGTATCCCGTGCCGCAGCAGCGGTTCGGCGGTGACCGCGCCCACGCAACTGGCGAGCACGTCGGTGCGGAACGCGGACAGCACCGCCTCGCTGCGGTCCCCGGCGGCGCGCAGCAGGGCCTCGGCCGCCGGCGCCGAGGTGAACGTCACCGCGTCGACCAGCCGGCCGGCGATCAGGTCGATGAGTCGGTGCAGCGGTGCCGGGTCGGTCGGCGGTGCCCACCGGTAGACCGGTACCTCGATGACCGTCGCGCCGGCCGCCTCCAGCGCGAGCGTGCACTCCGGTTGCCGTTCGCCGTGCAGCTGCATGGCGATGACCTGCCCGGCCACGCCGCGCCGACGCAGGTGGTCGACCACCTCGTCGCAGCTCTCCGAGGCGGGCGACCACTGGTCGTGCAGTCCCGCCGCTCGGATCGCGCCGCGTGCCTTGGGTCCTCGGGCCACCACGTACGACCCGGCCAGCACCGAACGCAGCGGCTCGGCGAGCCCCCAGCCCTCGGCCGCTTCCAGCCACCCGCGCATGCCGATGCCGGTGTTGGCCATCAGGATGTCCGGCGGTTGGTCCAGGCAGGCGCGGGTCGCCTCGCGCAGTTCGGTGTCGTCGGACAGCGGCACGATCCGCAGTGCCGGGGCGAGCACCACCCGGGCACCCCGCCGCTCCAGCAGCGCGGCCAGCTCGTCGCGCCGCCGGTCGGCAGTCACCCCGATGGTGAAGCCGGCCAGTTCTTCCCGCATCAACCCTCCCGTCGCAGCCGCACTTCGACCAGCCCGTCGCGGCAACGTGCGTCGTGTCGGGCCACGGCGACGCCGGGCAGGTCGAGGCACCGCCCGGTGTGCAGGTCGTACACCTGCTTGTGCAGCGGCGAGGCGACGGTCGGCACCCCGCCGCGGCTGCCCACGATGCCCCGGGACAACACGTAGGCGCCGGAGACGGGATCGCGGTTGTCGATCGCGAACAGCCCGTCCGCGGTGCGGAAGAGAGCGACCTGCACGCCGTCGACCAGGGCGGCGACCCCTCGATCGGGTTCGAGCCGGTCGAGGGGGCAGATCGTGGTCCAGTCCAGTGTGGTGGTGGAGTTCATCGCCGTACCTCCGGTAGGCCCAGTGCGACCGGCTGCCGGTCCCGCACCGGCACCGGCTGGCCGCGTTCCAGCGCGAAGGTGATCGACGGGTCGGGCACGTCGGGTGCGTTGACGAACGAGGTGTAGCGGCGCAGCCGGTCCGGGTCGTCGAGCACGTCGCGCCACTCGTCGGAGTACGACGACACGTGCCGGGCCATCGCCGCGTCGAGGTCGGCGCAGAGGCCCAGCGAGTCGTCCACGATCACGGCGCGCAGGTGGTCCAGGCCGCCGTCCATCGCCTCGATCCAGCCGGCGGTGCGTTGCAGCCGGTCGGCGGTACGGATGTAATACATCAAGAATCTATCGATTAGTCGAATCAGCACTTCTGTCGACAAATCAGTGGCGAACAGGTCGGCGTGCCGGGGCCGGAAGCCGCCGTTGCCACCGACGTACAGGTTCCAGCCGGTCTCCGTGGCGATGATGCCGAAGTCCTTGCCGCGGGCCTCGGCGCACTCCCGGGCACACCCCGACACCGCCGACTTGATTTTGTGGGGAGCGCGCAGCCCCCGGTAGCGCAGTTCCAGCGCCACCGCCAACCCCACCGAGTCCTGTACGCCGTAGCGGCACCAGGTCTCGCCGACGCAGGACTTCACCGTGCGCAGCGCCTTGCCGTACGCGTGACCGGACTCGAACCCGGCGTCCACCAGTCGTCGCCAGATCAGCGGCAACTGCTCCACCCGTGCCCCGAACAGGTCGATCCGCTGTCCGCCGGTGATCTTCGTGTAGAGCTGGAAGTCCCGGGCGACCTCACCGATCACGATCAGCTTCTCCGGGGTGATCTCGCCACCCGGGATCCGGGGCACCACCGAGTAGCTGCCGTCGCGTTGCAGGTTGGCCAGGAAGTGGTCGTTGGTGTCCTGCAACGACGCCTGCTCCCCGTCGAGCACGTGCCCGCTGCCCAGCGAGGCGAGGATCGACGCCACCACCGGCTTGCAGATGTCGCAGCCACGGCCCCGACCGTGCTCGGCCACCAGTCGGGAGAAGGTGCGGATGCCGCGCACCTGGACGATCTCGAACAGCTCCCGCCGGCTCACGTCGAAGTGCTCGCACAGGGCCGTGGACTGCGCCACCCCCGCCGCGTCCAGCAGCTGCTTGAGCATCGGCACGCAGGAGCCGCAGCTGGTGCCGGCCCTGGTGCACGCCTTCAACGCCGGCACGTCCGCGCAGCCGTCGGCGATGGCGGCGTCCACGTCGCCACGGGTGACCGCGTTGCAGGAGCAGACCTGCGCGGTGGCGGGCAACGCGCCCGCGTCCGCGCCGCCGCCGTCGGGGGCGAGCAGTGCCAGCGGCGCGGCCGGCAGCGGGCCGCCCACACTGGCCCGCAACGTCGGGTACGCGCTGGCGTCGCCGACCAGCACCCCGCCGAGCAGCGTGTGCGCGTCGTCGGAGAGGACCAGCTTCGCGTACGCCCGGGTCGCCGGATCGGTGAACGTGACGTCCAGGCAGCCCGGCGTGGTGCCGTGCGCGTCGCCGAACGAGGCCACGTCGACGCCGAGCAGCTTCAGCTTGGTGGCGGTGTCCGCTCCCGGGAACGTCGCCGCGCCGCCGACCAACCGGTCGGCCACCACCTCGGCCGTCGCGTAGCCCGGCGCGACCAGGCCGTGGCAGGTGCCGTCGACCGCCGCGCACTCGCCGACCGCCCAGATCCGTTCGTCGGCGGTGCGGCACGTCTCGTCGACCAGCACCCCACCGCGCGGCCCCGTCGGCAGACCGGCGGTACGGGCCAGCTCGTCGCGCGGTCGGATGCCGGCGGCCACCACCACCAGCTCGGCGTCGACCGCGCTGCCGTCGGAGAGTTCCAGGGCGGCGACCGCACCGTCCGGGCCGGGACGGATCGCGGTGGTGGCAACCCCGAGGTGGGTACGCACACCCAGCTCCTCGACGTAGCGCCGCAGCATCGCGCCGCCGGCCTGGTCCACCTGCACCGGCATCAACCGGGGCGCGAACTCGACCACGTCGGTGCTCAGGCCCAGCAGCC
Organism: Micromonospora sp. WMMD710; assembly: GCF_029626045.1. Lineage (NCBI taxonomy): Bacteria > Bacillati > Actinomycetota > Actinomycetes > Micromonosporales > Micromonosporaceae > Micromonospora > Micromonospora sp. WMMD710. The sequence continues at coordinate 6,324,134 of NZ_JARUBD010000001.1, forward strand.
GCAGGGCGTTCGCCGCCTCCAGCCCGAGCAGCCCGCCGCCGATCACCGCGCCGACCCGGCGGCCGTCCGCGTACGCCCGGATCGCCGCCAGGTCGTCCAGGGTCCGGTAGACGAAGACCCCGGGCAGCTCCGCGCCGGGCACCGGTGGCACGAACGCGTACGAACCGGTGGCCAGTACCAGCGCGTCGTAGTGGTACTCGCCGACGGCGGTGGTCACCACCCGCCGGTCCCGGTCGATGGCGGTGGCCGGCTCGCCGAGACGCACCCGCACCCCGTCGTGCGGGGTGTGCAGGTTCAGGTCGCTCTCGCTCACCCCGTCGAAGAACGCCGACAGCCGCACCCGGTCGTACGCCGCACGGGACTCCTCGCCGAGCACGGTCACCCGCCAGCGTCCCTGCGGATCCCGGGCGCGCAGCGCGTCGACGAAACGCTGCCCGACCATCCCGTTGCCGATGACCACCAGGTCGCCGCTCATCGCGTCACCTCCACCGATTCCGCCTCGGACAACCAGTCGACGATGCCGCCCACCGCGTCCCGGCAGCCGCCGCATCCGGTGCCGGCCCGGGTCGCCGCGACCACCGCGTCGGCCGTCCGGGCACCGGAGCGCCAACAGCGCACCAGCGCGCCCTTGGTCACCGTGTTGCACTGACAGACGATGGCCGCGTCCGGCATCAGCGCCGGTGACGCGGCGGGTGCCGCGCCGGTCGCGCCGAGCGCTCGGCCCAGCAGCAGCGCCCGCCGGTCGGCGGGCACCGGATGGCCACGATCGAACAGTTGGATCACCGTGCCGACCGCCGGGTTGTCGCCGAGCAGGATCGCGCCGATCAGACGCTCGTCGCGGATCCGCAGCCGGGCGTACGTGCCCCGGGTCGGGTCGGCGAAGGTCAGCTCCTCGCCCGGCTCGCCGCCCACCGCGTCACCCATGGCGGCCAGGTCGATCCCGGCCGCCTTCAGTCGGGTCACCACCGGCCGGGGCCGGTAGCGGGCCAGCGGGTCGGTGCCGCTCAGCACGTCGGCGAGCACCCGGGCCTGGGCCCAGGCGGGTGCCACCAGGCCGGTGAGCGCGCCGTCGTGCTCGGCGCAGTCGCCGATCGCCGAGATGCTCCGGTCGTCGGTGCGCAGCCGGTCGTCCACCACCACACCACGTCGCACGGTCAGGCCGGCGGCCCGCGCGAGGGCGGTGTCCGGGCGTACGCCGCAGGAGAGCACCAGCAGATCGGCGCGCAGCGACCGACCGTCGGCCAGGTCGAGGCGTACACCCGTGTCGTCCGCGACCACGCCGGTCGCCGGCACGGCGAGTTGGATGGTGACGCCGAGGCCGGTGAGGGTGCCGGCGAGCACCGCGCTGGCCGCCGGGTCGAGCTGCCGTTCCATCAGGTGCCCGGTGTGGTGCACCACGGTGGTGGTCAGCCCTCGGGTGGCGAGCCCTCGGGCGGCCTCCAGGCCGAGCAGCCCGCCGCCGAGCACGAGCGCGCTGCGCGCGCCGTGGGCCGCCGCGATGATCCGCTGGCAGTCGTCCAGGGTCCGGAACGGCACCACCCGCGGCGGGAGGTCGGCCGGGTCGAGGCCGGGTAGCGGCGGCACCACCGCCCGGGCGCCGGTGGCCAGCACCAGGTGGTCGTATCCGATCCGTTCGCCGTCGGCGGTGCGGACCTCCCGGGCGGAGCGGTCCACCGTGGTCACCGGTACGCCGGTGCGCCTGTCGATGCCGTGCCCGGCGGCCTCGGTCAGCTCCACGTCCGGCTCGCCGATCCGGCCCGCCAGCAGGGTGGAGAGCATGATCCGGTTGTACGCGCGGTGCGGCTCGGCCCCGAGGACGGTGACCTTCCGGTCGCCTTCGCGGGCGTGCAGTTCACCGGCGAGGCGGGCGCCCGCCATCCCGTTGCCGACGATCACCACCCGGGTCGTCATGCCTTCTCCACCCGTACCGCGCAGATCTTGAATTCGGGCATCCCGGAGATCGGGTCCACCGCGTCGTTGGTCACCGAGTTGGCCCGGCCGGCCCCGGCCCAGTGGAACGGCGCGAAGACGGTGTCCGGTCGGATGCCCGCGCTGAGGCGGGCCGGAGCGCGCAGTTCACCCCGGCGGGACGTGACCAGCACCGGGTCGCCGTCGTCGATGCCCAGCCGGACGGCCAGGTCGGGGTGCAGCTCGACGAACGCCTCGGGTGCGGCGCGGCGCAGGGCGGCAACGCGGCGGGTCTGGGTGCCGGACTGGTACTGGGCCAGCACCCGGCCGGTGGTGAAGTGCAGCGGGTACGTGTCGCAGACCTCCTCGGCGGCCGGCCGGTGGTCGACGGGGTGGAACCGGGCCCGGCCGTCCGGGGTGGCGAAGCGGTCGGCGAAGAGTCGGGGTGTGTCCGGCCCGTCCTCGCTGGGGCAGGGCCAGTGGACGCCGTCGGCGGCGTCGATCCGCGCCCAGGTGATGCCGGCGTAGTCGGCGGTGCCGCCGGCGGACGCGCGGCGCAGCTCGGCGAAGACGACGGCGGGGTCGGTCGGGAACCGGGCCGCCGCGTTGGTGGCCGCCGCCTGTTCGGGGGCCAGCCTCGCCGCGAGGTCGGCGATGATGGCCAGGTCGGTCCGGACGCCGGGCGGCGGCGGGCGCAGCGCACGCCGGCGCAGCACCCGACCCTCCAGATTGGTCATCGTGCCGTCCTCCTCGGCCCACTGCGCGGTGGGCAGCACCACGTCGGCCAGCGCCGCCGTCTCGGACAGCAGCAGGTCGGCGACGACCAGCAGATCGAGGTCGCGCAGCCGGCGCTCGATGCGGGCCGCCCGGGGCGCGGAGACCACCGGGTTCGAGCCGAACACCAGCAACGCGCGCGGGCCGTCGGGCGTGCCGAGCGAATCGAGCAGCTGGTACGCCGGCACACCCGGGCCGGGCAGCTCGTCGGCGGGCACGCCCCAGACCCCGGCCACGTGCTCCCGGGCCACCGGGTCGTCGATCTTCCGGTAGCCGGGGAGCTGGTCGGCCTTCTGCCCGTGCTCCCGCCCGCCCTGGCCGTTGCCCTGGCCGGTGAGGCAGCCGTACCCCGAGCCGTCGCGGCCGGGCAGGCCGAGGGCGAGAGCCAGATTGACGTACGCGGTGACCGTGTCGACGCCCTTGGCGTGCTGCTCGGCGCCGCGCGCGGTCAGGATGATCACCCGTCCGCCGGTGCCCAACGCGCGGGCGGTCGCCTCCAGGTCGGCGACCGGCACCCCGGAGAGCTGCTCCGCGCGGGCCGGCCACCAGGCGGCGACGCTGCGGCGGACCGCCTCGAAACCGGTGGTCCGCTCGGCCACGTACGCCTGGTCGACCCAGCCCTCGGTGAGCGCGATGTGCAGCAGCGCGTTGGCCACCGCGAGGTCGGTGCCGGGCAGCGGTTGCAGGTGCAGGTCGGCCTGGCGGGCGGTGGCGGTGAGGCGGGGGTCGACGACGATCAGCCGGCCGCCGGCGCGGCGTTGCTCGGTGAGCCAGCGCACCAGCGGCGGCATGGTCTCCGCCGGATTGGCGCCGACCAGCAGCAGCGTGTCGGCCCGGCCCAGGTCGGCGAGCGGGAACGGCAGCCCCCGGTCGACGCCGAAGGCGCGCATCCCGGCGGCGGCCGCCGAGGACATGCAGAACCGTCCGTTGTAGTCGATGTGCCGGGTGCGCAGCCCGATCCGGGCGAACTTCCCCAGGGTGTACGCCTTCTCGTTGGTCAGGCCACCGCCGCCGAAGACGGCGACCGCGTCCCGGCCGGCGTCGTCCTGCACGGTGCGGATGCCCGCGACGATCCGGTCCAGTGCGGCGTCCCAGCTCGCCGGGCGCAGCTCGCCGGTGGCCGGGTCGCGCAGCAGGGGAGTGGTCAGCCGGTCCGGGTGGTCGAGCAGGTCGGCGGCGGTCCAGCCCTTCTGGCACAGCCCACCGCGGTTGGTGGGGAACTGGCGGGGGTGCACGGTCACCCCGTCGCCGTCCGCGCGCAGGGTCATGCCGCACTGAAGGGCGCAGTACGGGCAGTGCGTCGCCACCTCCCGGGGCGCCAGCCCCGGCCGAGTGGCCGACCATGCACCGTCTGTCATGTCGGCAAAGCGTGCCGCCGGGCGGTTTCCGGTCCGGGTCCCTTCTGTTTCGGTCCTGTCAAGTGGGGCTCACACCGCACAGGGGCAACGGGCGTGACGGGTGGGTGCTGGCGGTCTCGGACGGACGCTTGACCAGCGCGGCGGCGCCGGGCTTCAGCTCGTGGGGCGGTCAGCGCAAGTCGGCGCGCCGAGGTCGGCGAGTCAGGGACAGCCAGCCCAGGAACCGGGCGTGATGCGCCCGCAGATTGGGGCGGACGCCCAGGGAGTACAGGTCGTCAAGAGCGTCCTGCATGTTCGCTCCCAGGTAGAACGCCAGGGCGATCGAGTGGCCGTAGAACTCGGTCGCGAGGTGAAGCTGAGCCGGCGGACACGGCCAGGGCGCGGCGCAGTTGCGACAGAGCCACGCGGGGCGCATCGGATGGTGCGGACGAGGGCGGCGGGTCATCCGGCCCTCACCGGGCCTCGCTTGACCTGAGCGCGCGTGGTTGAGCGACGTGCCACCAGGGCGGGCGTGTCCGGCCAGATCAGGCCTGCTGGCATCACGAAGAGGGATCGGCGCGCGACCGCATCGCCATTCGCGGCCAGCTCATAACCGTCAATCCACAGCCACCCGTCGTACGTCGGCCAATCGAGAACGCGAATCACGCGGACGAAGATCGGGCGCAGGAACTGCACACTCGCGGCGCGGGTCAGGTGCAGGACGTCGCCCGAGTGCGGCTTCCGCGCGGTGGGCTTCGGCTTGGGTGTCCAATCGGGTAGCTCGTCCGGCACGGTGCTCCCCCTGGTCGTCACGTCGGGAAGAGGCCGCCCCCATGAGTGCTCGCCCGTGGAGATCTTGGACAGTTTCCGTTGAGAGAGAACGGAAACTGTCCAAGATCTGGGCAGGTCAAGGTTGGCCCCGGTGCGAACGCGTCCGCCGGGCTCTGTGGTCCCTACCGGATGCGACACCTGCTCCCACCTTGCGGCCAGTGATGGAACAGAAACAGCCCGTATCGATATGGTCGGGAGACATTCCGCGCATCCGATGGAGGAAGTCGTGAACGATGCGCTACGCGCCGCGTTAGCCGAGACGGGGCACTCGATTGAGTCCCTGGCGGGACTGGTCGGGGTCGATCGAAAGACGGTCGCTCGTTGGCTGAACCACGACCACATCCCCCACCCCCGACACCGGGAGGCGGCGGCGAGCGCGCTCCGACGGCCCATAGGGGACATCTGGCCGGACACTTCAAGACGCCGCGAACCAGTTTGGTTCCGACCATGGCAAGAGATCGAGCGCGAGGCGATCTCGCTGCGGTCGTTTCAGTCGACCGTCCTCCCCGGGCTGCTCCAGACCGAGGCATACGCTCGCGCGGTACTCGCCGGAGCCGACGTCATCGCCCGCAGCGACGTCGAGCGGCACCTGGCCTCACGACTCGCCCGGCAAAGCATCCTGACCCGCGAAGACCCGCCCCACTTCACCGCCGTTGTAGACGAAGCCGTGTTGCGGCGGCCAGTCGGTGGACGAGCCACCATGCGTGAGCAGGTCCAGGCCCTCATCACCGCGTGCGAAGCCCCGCACGTCCGCGTGCACATCGTGCCCTCAACCGTCGGTGCGTACGCTGGCCTGAACGGTCCCTTCGTGATCGCCGTGGGGTCCGAGCATCGGATTGCCGGCTACCTCGACAATCAGCTTCAGGGGCACGTCGTTACCGGTGCCGAGGACATAGCGGCGATGCTGGTCGCGTGGGAGAACGTACGCGGTGAGGCGCTGTCCCACTGGCAATCCGTCGATCTATTTACGGAGATGGCGAAGACATGGAACTGACCGGCGCGCAGTGGCGTAAGAGCACTCGCAGCAGCGGCAATGGCGGCGACTGCGTCGAGGTTGCGGACAACCTGCCTGGCATCGTTGCCGTGCGGGACTCGAAGGACGCGGCAGGGCCGGCGTTGGTCTTCGGCCCGATGGCATGGCGGGCGTTCGTCGACATGGCGAAGGCCGACAACGCGGCTTGACCAGCAGCAACGCAGAGGCCCCCGGTTCGCCGGGGGCTTTTTTGCATGTTCGGGGCCAGGAGCGCTGGCGTGGGAACGGGAGCGCCGCGGCGTTCGCCATTCGTCGGCGCGGCCCACCTTGTACACAGCAGCGCCCTTGACCCACCGAGTTTATAATGTGGGAAAACAGTCTCAAATTTTGGGAGCCGCGATGAGCGTGACGGACGTCTTCGACGCGGTGGCCGGCAGCTACGACGAGTCCCGTCGGCGACTCATTCCCTGCTTCGACGCCTTCTACGGCACTGCGGTCGAGGTGGCCGCACCGCCACTGCGCGCCGCGCTGGCCGCCGGTCGTACCCCCGAGGTGTTGGATCTGGGCGCCGGCACCGGCCTGCTCTCGCTGCTGCTCGCCACGGCGGTGCCCGGGGTTCGGCTGACCCTGGTGGACGGGGCGCCGGCGATGCTCGCCCGCGCCACCGACGAACTGCGCGCTCGGTCCGTGCCGCACCGGACGGTGCTGGCCGACCTGGCCGACCCGCTGCCGCCCGGCCGGTACGACGCGGTGGTCAGCGCGCTGGCGATCCACCACCTGGACGACGACGGCAAGCGGGCGCTCTACCGACGGGCCGCGGCGGCGCTGGCACCGGTTGGCGTGTTCGTCAACGCCGAGCAGGTGGCCGGTCCCACCCCGGCCCTGGACCGGCGCTACGACGAGGTGTGGATGCGGCGGATCACCGAGCTGGGCGCGTCGCCCGACGAGATCGCGGGCTCCCGGCAGCGGATGCGGCACGACCGTCCCGCGACCGTGGCCGACCAGTGCCGCTGGCTCGCCGAAGCCGGCCTGGGCGACGTCGACTGCTACTTCAAGGAGTGGCGCTTCGCGGTGTTCGGTGGACGGGCCCGGTGACGGCATGTCCGTTTCGACGCCGAAGGACGAGCCGGTCGACGCGTGGATGACTGATGGTCATACCGATGGGTAGTCTCAGCCGCATGACTGCCAAGGTGACTCTGTCGTTCACCGACGAGACGATCGAGGAGGCGCGGCGGTTCGCCAAGCGCGAGGGGCTGTCGCTCTCCGCGTGGATGGACCAGGCCGCCCGGGAGAAGGCGCTGCGCGAGGTGTTCACCGCGCACGCCGCCGCCGTGGGCCGCGCCAACCTCGACCTGGAGTCCGCCGCCCTCGCCGACGCCCGCGAGGTGGGCATGGTCAACGACCTGCTCTCCGGCGGCCGGCCGCGTGCTGCGTAGGGGTGAGGTCTGGCGCATCGAGGGCGCCCGGGAACGCCTCGGTCTCGTGATCAGCTCGGACGTCTACAACTCCACCGACGTACCCATCGTGATCGTGGTCGAGGTCGTCGAGGAGTCGCTGCTGCGCGACTCCCCGCTCGCCGTGTCGATGGGCCGGTACGTGGTGATGCCCGACCGCATCTCCTCGCCGATGAAGAAGTGGTTCACCGACTGCGTGGACGTCGCCGACACCGACACCATGCTCCGGGTGGGCCGCGCGCTGCGCATCCTCCAGCAACTCTGACGCCGACCTCACCACCGCCGCCCGCCCGTGGTGCGCTCCCCGTTTCCCGTCCGACCCGCGACGGGCACTGCCAGGTAACCCCGCGTTCCTAGCGTTTCCCCTCGTCACATCGACGAGGAGGAGCCGCCGTGAGCACGCTCACCAGCACCGCAGTCACCGCCGGACCGCCTGCCGTCACCGGCCGTCCGCGCGCCCTCGACGACTGGCGTCCCGAGGACCCCGACTTCTGGCGGACGACCGGTGCGCCCATCGCCCGGCGCAACCTCTGGGTGTCGATCTTCGCCGAGCACGTCGGGTTCTCGGTGTGGAGCCTCTGGTCGGTGACCGTGCTCTTCCTCGGCCCCGCGTACGGCATCGACCCGGCCGGCAAGTTCCTGCTCACCGCCGTGCCGGCCGCACTGGGCGCGGTGCTGCGACTGCCGTACACGCTGGCCGTGGCCCGCTTCGGCGGGCGGCGCTGGACGATCATCAGCGCGCTGCTGCTGCTCGTGCCCACGGTGCCGATGACGGTGCTGCTGGAACCCGGGGTGTCCTACTCCACGCTGATGGTGCTCGCGTGCCTCACCGGGGTCGGCGGCGGCAACTTCGCCTCCTCGATGGCGAACATCAACCTGTTCTATCCGTCCCGGCTCAAGGGCCGCGCCCTCGGCCTCAACGCCGGCGGCGGCAACCTGGGCGTACCCGCGGTGCAACTGGTCGGGCTGGCGGTGCTCGCCACCGCCGGTGCCGCGTACCCCCGGCTGGTCCCGGCCGTCTACCTGCCGCTCATCGTGCTGGCCGCGCTGGCGGCGGCCCGCTGGTTGGACACGGTCCCCGGGGCGCGCAACGAGCCGGGCGCGCTGCGCGAGGCCGCCCGCGACCCGCACACCTTGGTCATGTCGCTGCTCTACATCGGCACCTTCGGCTCGTTCATCGGGTTCGGCTTCGCGTTCGGCCAGGTGCTCCAGCTCCAGTTCGCCGAGCGCTTCCCCACCCCCGTCGACGCCGCCTGGTTGACCTTCCTGGGTCCGCTGGTGGGTTCGCTGATCCGGCCGCTGGGCGGGCACCTCGCCGACCGGCTCGGCGGCGCCCGGGTGACCTTCTGGAACTTCGTGGCGATGGCGGCCGGCGCCGCCGTCGTCCTGTACGCGGCCCGGGAGCGCTCGTTCGGGCTCTACCTGACCGGTTTCCTGGCCCTCTTCGTCTTCTCCGGCGTCGGCAACGGCTCCACGTACAAGATGATCCCGGCGATCTTCCGGGCCCGGGCGGCGGACGCGGTGGCCACCGGCCGGCGCGACCCCGAGGCCGCCGCACGGTGGGCGCGGCGGATGACCGGAGCGTTGATCGGCATCGCCGGTGCGGTGGGGGCCTCCGGCGGGGTGCTGGTCAACATCGCCTTCCGCCAGTCGTTCCTCGGCTCAGGCAACGCCGACGCCGCCTACCTGGCATTCATCGGCTGGTACGCGCTGTGCTTCGCGGCCACCTGGGTCGTCTACCGTCGTCCGAGGGCCGGACGGCTCGCCGGGGTGTGAGCTGGGCCACGCCCGGCGCGTTGGCGTGCGAGGCCGGACCCCCGTTTTGACCTGCCGATGGGGCGCCGGGTATCGTTGCCTGCTGTTGTACGACATCCAGAGGCGTGCCCCATCAGGTACGCTTGGTCGTTCGTGCGCGCTGGTCCGGCCTGCAAGATCTGGTCACCTCGGCGCGCGACCCCAGACCGACGACGAGACAAGGTAGACCTGTGCGTACGTACAGCCCGAAGCCGGGTGAGATCGAGCGTCAGTGGCACGTCATCGACGCCTCTGATGTCGTGCTGGGCCGCCTGGCCACCCACGCCGCCACGTTGCTGCGTGGTAAGCACAAGCCGACTTTCGCGCCGCACGTCGACACGGGCGACTTCGTCGTCATCGTGAACGCGGGCAAGGTTGCGCTGACCGGCAACAAGCGCCAGACCAAGGTCGCTTACCGCCACTCGGGTTACCCGGGTGGTCTGAAGCAGGTCGGCTACGACGAGCTGCTGACCAAGCGCCCCGAGCGGGCCATCGAGCTGGCTGTGAAGGGGATGCTCCCGCACAACAAGCTCGGCCGTCAGCTGATCAAGAAGCTGAAGGTCTACGCCGGTGCCGAGCACCCGCACCTCGCGCAGCAGCCGGTGCCGTTCGAGATCAAGCAGATCGCGCAGTGAGCGCGGGCGAAGGAAGCAGCATGACCGACATCACCACCGAGACCGAGGTTGCCCCTGAGGCCACCGAGGCGCCGGCGCCCGTCGCCCGCGCGCCGCGTGGTGACCGCCCGATCCAGACCGTGGGTCGGCGCAAGGAGGCAATCGTCCGGGTCCGTATCGTTCCGGGCACCGGCAAGATCACCTGCAACGGCCGCGACCTCGAGGCCTACTTCCCGAGCAAGGTGCACCAGCAGCTCATCAAGGACCCGCTGGTCACCGCCGAGAAGCCCGAGGCGTTCGACGTCATCGCCAACCTGCGTGGCGGCGGCACCACCGGCCAGGCCGGTGCGCTGCGGCTGGCCATCGCCCGTGCGCTGATCGTCAACGAGCCGGACGACCGCCCGGCCCTCAAGAAGGCCGGCTTCCTCACCCGGGACGCCCGGGTCAAGGAGAGCAAGAAGTACGGCCTCAAGAAGGCCCGTAAGGCTCCCCAGTACTCGAAGCGCTGATCTTCACCAGCGCGTTGTACTTCTGACGGACGGCCGGTCCGCCTCCCCTCGACCGGGGAGGTGGGCCGGCCGTTCCGCTTTCTCCTCATCGGCAGTGCTCATCGGAGGTTGGCGGGTATGGGTCGGTTGTTCGGCACGGACGGCGTACGCGGGCGCGCGAACGCGGATCTCACACCCGAATTGGCGCTCGCGCTCGCGGTGGCCGCCGCGCACACACTCGCCGAGACGGACCGCAGCCATCCGCCGCTGGCGGTCGTCGGCCGGGACACCCGCGCCAGCGGCGAGATGCTGGAGGCGGCCGTCGTGGCCGGCCTGACCAGCGCCGGCGCGAACGTGGTGCGGGTCGGGGTGCTGCCCACCCCGGCCGTGGCGTTCCTCACCGCCGAGGCGAAGGCCGACCTCGGGGTGATGCTGTCCGCGTCACACAACCCGATGCCGGACAACGGCATCAAGCTCTTCGCCGCCGGCGGCCACAAGCTGCCCGACGAGATCGAGATGCAGATCGAGGCGGCCGTCGAGGCGAACGCCACCACCGCGTGGGACCGGCCGATCGGCGCCGGCGTCGGCCGGGTGCACGACCTGCTCGACGGCGCCGACCACTACGTCCAGCACCTGGTCGGCACCCTGCCGCACCGGCTCGACGGGATCAAGGTCGTGGTCGACTGCGCCAACGGCGCCGCCGCCGAGGTGGCCCCCGTCGCGTACCGGGAGGCCGGCGCGGAGGTCGTGGCGATCCACGCCGAGCCCGACGGGCTGAACATCAACGACGAGTGCGGCTCCAACCACATCGAGGCGCTGCGCGAGGCCGTGGTGCAGCACGGCGCCCACCTGGGCATCGCCCACGACGGTGACGCCGACCGCTGCGTGGCGGTCACCGCCGACGGCGACGAGGTGGACGGCGACCAGGTCATGGCGATCCTCGCGCTGGCCATGCGCGACGCCGGCACGCTCACCCAGGACACCCTGGTCGCGACCGTGATGAGCAACCTCGGCCTGCGACTGGCCATGTCCGCACAGGGCATCCGGCTGATCGAGACGAAGGTCGGCGACCGGTACGTGCTGGAGGAGCTGCGGGCGTCCGGGCTGGCGCTCGGCGGCGAGCAGAGCGGCCACATCGTCATGCCCGCCCACGCCACCACCGGCGACGGGGTGCTCACCGGGCTGCACCTGATGGCCCGGATGGCGGCCACCGGCCAGTCCCTCGCCGAACTGGCATCCGTGGTCACCAAGCTGCCCCAGGTGCTGATCAACGTGCCGGTGGGGGACCGCACCGTCGGTGCCGCCGCGCCGGTCGTCCGCGCCGAGGTCGAGCGGGCCGAGGCCGAGCTGGGCGAGACCGGGCGGGTGCTGCTGCGGCCCTCGGGCACCGAGCCGCTGGTCCGGGTGATGGTCGAGGCGGCCACCGAGGCGACCGCCCGCGCGGTCGCCGAGCGGATCGCCGCGCTGGTCCGCACCGCCAGCCCCACCGCGTCCTGACGGTTCACGCTGTGGAGCTGAGGTCGTGGACCGACTCAGCTCCACAGCGTCAGGGCCGGGATCAGCCGGCCGGGGTCAGGGCACGCAACCGGGTGACCGCCTCGGTGAGCACCTCCGGGCGCTTGCAGAAGGCGAACCGGACCAGCCGCCGGCCCGCGTCGACGTCGTCGTAGAAGACCTGGGTGGGCACCGCCACCACCCCGCACCGCTCCGGCAGGGAGCGGCAGAACTCCACCCCGTCCGTGCCGCCGAGGGCCGTGATGTCGGCGGTGACGAAGTACGTCCCCTCCGGGGCGAGCACGTCGAAGCCGGCGTCGGTGAGACCGCCGACGAGCTGGTCGCGGCGCTGCTGGAGCCCGTCGCGGAAGCCGAGGTAGTAGTCGTCCGGCAGCGCCAGCGCCACGGCGACCGCCGGTTGCAGCGGTCCGGCGTTGACGAAGGTCAGGAACTGCTTCACCCGCAGCACCGCCGACACCAGCGCCGCCGGGCCGCTCGCCCAACCGACCTTCCACCCCGTGCAGGAGAACGTCTTGCCGGCCGAGGAGATGCGCAGCGTCCGCTCCCGCATCCCGGGCAGGCTGGCCAACGACACGTGCGGGCTCGCCGCGTCGGTGAAGACCAGATGCTCGTACACCTCGTCGGTGACCGCGTACGCGCCGAACTCCTGGCACAACTCGGCGACCAGCGTCAGCTCGGCCGGGGTGAACACCTTGCCGGTCGGGTTGTGCGGTGAGTTGAGCAGCACCAGCCGGGTGCGTGGCCCGAACGCCGCGCGCAACGCCGCCGGGTCGAAGGCGTACCGGCCGTCGGCCGCGGGGCGCAGCGTCACCGGCCGCCGGACCGCGCCGGCCAGCGCGATCGAGGCGGCGTACGAGTCGTAGTACGGCTCGAAGCAGACCACCTCGTCGCCCGGCTCGCAGAGGGCGAGGATGCTCGCCGCGACGGCCTCGGTCGCGCCCGCCGTGATCACGATCTCGCCGTCCGGGTCGTACGCCAGGTCGTGGAACCGCCGCTGGTGGGCCGCGACCGCCGCGCGGAGAGCGGGGATCCCCGGGCCTGGCGGGTACTGGTTGTGGCCGCCGCGCAGCGCTTCGGCCGCCGCGGCCAGCATCTCCGGAGGGCCGTCCGTGTCGGGGAAGCCCTGGCCCAGGTTGACCGCGCCGGTGCGCACGGCGAGGGCGGACATCTCGGCGAAGATCGTCGTGCCGAACGGCCGCATCCGGGCCACCAGCGGGTCGACATCGGTGCTCGTCGTCACCTGCGCCAGCCTACGGGCACCCGCCGGTCGAACCCCAGCCTCACCGTCGCGTGCTTGGTCGACGGAGCCGCGCCCGGCTGCGCTCGGCCTCATCCGACCTCGCAGGTCGTCCGCCAGTACCCCCGCGTCTTGTCGACGATCGGCTTGCCGGCGTCGGTGCCGGTGACCGTGACCGTGCAGTCGATCGGCCCGTGATAGTCGATGTCCGGCCAGGTGGCCTCCACCATGACCCGGCTCTGGCCGTCGGTCCGGATGGTGGTGCGCCAGGGCAGCTTCGCGGCGTCGACGTGGATGAGGTCGCTCTCGGCGTCGTAGTAGGCGATGTCCGCCGTACCCGAACCGGTGACCTCGTAGACCACCGTCACCGGTGCCGGCCCCGATGTCGGTCGGGTGATCGGCTTCTTGGTCGGGCTGGGTGCCGCGGTCGTCGGCCCGGCGGTGCCCGGCTCGGCGCTGGGGGCGGTCCAGCCGTCGTCGGGGACGGGGTACGGCTCTCCGGCGACCGGATCCGGGCTGGACGCTTCGAGCAGCAGGCCGGCCCCGCAGACGCAGCCGCAGACGATCAACACCAGCGTCACGACGACCGCGATCACGATCCCGACGACCCGACCGCTGCCCGCGGAGGCGCCGCCGGCCGGTGGGTACCCGGGATGGGCGTAGGGCGGTGGAAAGCCGGGCGGCGGCCATCCGGCTGGTGGTGGCCAGCCCGCCGGCGGTGCCTGGCCGACGGGTACCGGCCAGCCTGCGGGTGTCGGCTCGCCGGGTGGCGGTGGACCCTGGGCTTCGGGTGGGGGTGGCATCCACGGGGTCGCCGACGGCTCCGCCGACCAGGACGTCGCGGGCGGATGGGGCGTCCACTGGTGGGCCGGTGGGGTCGGCGCCCACGGGGCGGCCGGTGGGGCCGGCGTCCAGGAGGAGGCGGTCCACGGGGCCGGTGGCGCCCACGGCTGACCCGGGGCCAGCGGGTCGGGCGCCGGGAACGGGGTCGACGACGGCGGTGCCGTGGGGTCCGGCGACGGTGGCGGGCCGGCGCCCGGGGCGGCCGACGGTTCCGGCGCGGCCGAGCCGCCGGGAGGCGGGTCCGCGGGCGGGGAGGGGGACGGATCGGGCGGCGGCGCGTCGGACATGGCTGCTCCGGGCGGGAGTGGGTATGGGACGAACGGGCCATCGAAGGGACGCGCCGAACCCGCCGAGAGACTGTCCTAACCCCGCGTCTCGGCGCAACCCCGTCGCCGGTCACTGCGCCGCGTGGCCTGTGACGCTCGTCCCGTTGTGCCCCTCCAGGTGCCGATCGCTCAGATCCCGTGCTCGATTAGCCGACTTTCGAGCACCCACGATGAGCGAAACTGGGTTAGGCTGCGGGCCATGTGTGGAATCGTGGGATACGCGGGCGCGCGCCCCGCACTCGGGATCGTGCTCGACGGGCTGCGGCGGCTGGAATACCGCGGCTACGACTCGGCGGGCGTGGCGATCGTCTGCGACGACCAGCTGCTGACCGAGAAGAAGGCCGGCAAGCTGGCCAACCTGGAGAAGGTGCTCTCCGAGCGGGCCGCCGGCAACCCCGACGACTGCGCGGCCAGCCCGATCGGCATCGGTGACGGCACCACCGGCATCGGGCACACCCGCTGGGCCACCCACGGCGGCCCGACCGACCGCAACGCCCACCCGCACGTCGCCCCCGACGGCCGGGTCGCGGTGATCCACAACGGCATCATCGAGAACTTCGCCCGGCTCCGCGCCGAGCTGGAGGCCGACGGCGTCCAGTTCGTCAGCGACACCGACACCGAATGCGCCGCCCACCTGCTCTCCGCCGCGCTGGCCGACCTGCGCGCCGCCGGCCAGCCGGACAGCCCGCAGCTGCTCGCCGCCGGCATGCGGGTGGTCTGCCAGCGGCTGGAGGGCGCGTTCACCCTCCTCGCGGTGGACGCCGCCGTGCCCGGCGCGGTCGTCGGCGCCCGGCGCAACTCGCCCCTCGTGGTCGGCCGCGGCGACGGTGAAAACTACCTGGCCAGCGACGTGGCCGCGTTCATCGAGCACACCCGGGAAGCGGTCGAGCTGGGCCAGGACCAGATCGTGCTGATCACCGGTGACAGCATCGAGATCACCGACTTCGACGGCCAGCCCGCCGCCGGCAAGGACTTCCACATCGACTGGGACTCCTCGGCCGCCGAGAAGGGCGGCTACGACTGGTTCATGCTCAAGGAGATCGAGGAGCAGCCGCAGGCCATCGCCGACACGCTGCTGGGCCGGCTCACCGAGAGCGGCGAGATCGCCCTCGACGAGGTCCGCCTCAGCGACCAGGATCTGCGCGACGTCGACAAGATCTTCATCGTGGCCTGCGGCACTGCCTACCACGCCGGCATGGTCGCCAAGTACGCCATCGAGCACTGGACCCGGATCCCGTGCGAGGTGGAGCTGGCCAGCGAGTTCCGCTACCGCGACCCGGTGCTCGACCGGTCCACGCTGATCGTGGTCATCTCGCAGTCCGGCGAGACGATGGACACCCTGATGGCGCTGCGCCACGCCAAGGAGCAGAAGGCCCGGGTGCTGGCCATCTGCAACACCAACGGCTCGACCATCCCCCGTGAGTCGGACGCCGTGCTCTACACCCACGGCGGGCCGGAGATCGCCGTCGCCTCCACCAAGGCGTTCCTCACCCAGGTCGTCGCCTGCTACCTGATCGGCCTGCACCTGGCCCAGGTGCGTGGCATCAAGTTCGCCGACGAGGTGGGCGCGGTGGTCGCCCAGTTGCAGGAGATTCCCGGCAAGCTGCGCGAGCTGCTCGACCGGATCGAGCCCGTCCGCGAGCTGGCCCGGGAGCTGAAGTCCGAACCGACGGTGCTCTTCATCGGCCGGCACGTCGGCTACCCGGTGGCCCTGGAGGGCGCGCTGAAGCTCAAGGAGTTGGCGTACATGCACGCCGAGGGCTTCGCCGCCGGTGAGCTGAAGCACGGCCCGATCGCTCTGATCGACAAGGGCACCCCGGTCATCTGCGTGGTGCCCTCGCCGGTGGGCCGGGGCATGCTGCACGACAAGGTCGTCTCCAACATCCAGGAGGTCCGGGCGCGCGGCGCACGGACCATCGTGATCGCGGAGGAGGGTGACGAGGCGGTCGTCCGGTACGCCGACCACCTGATCTACGTGCCGCGTACGCCCACCCTGCTGGCTCCGCTGGTCACCACGGTGCCGTTGCAGGTGCTCGCCGCCGAGATCGCCGCCGCTCGGGGGCACGACGTGGACCAGCCCCGCAACCTGGCCAAGTCGGTCACCGTCGAGTAGCCAGCACCGTCGTTGCGAGCCCCGGTCACCCGTACAGGTGGTGGCCGGGGCTCGACCGTCAGCGGCCCAGCACGACGCGGGCCATCCCGTCCAACGCCGGGTTGCCCGGCTCCCAGTAACCGGCGTGCCCGCCGCGGCCACTGGGGAACACCCGGCCACCGAAGCCGGGGTCGGCCGGGTCGCGGCCGAACCACAACTCGTGCCCGTTCCGGTCGGGCCAGCCCAGCACCGCGGCGAGCGGCGCCACGCCGAGCAGGGCACGCCGGCCCAGCTCGTCGACCGGTCGGGCCAGCCGGATCACGTCGTCGGGGGCGCTGCTCGCCCAGACCTGCCCGGGTGGAACACCCAACTCGGTGGCGTGCGCCGCGCCGACCCCCGGTGAGCCGACGAACATCAGCGCGTCGGCGGCCAGGCCGTGCTCCCGGGCCGCCACGCCCACCACCAGCGACCCGTAGCTGTGCCCCAGCACCGTCTGCCGGGCTGGTGGCCCCTCGTGGCTGGCCCGCATCCCCTCCTGGAAGCGGTGCAACGCCCCGCCGGCGTCCCGGGCCTGCTCGGCCGAGGCCGCCTCGGTCAGGAAATCGGGAGCGTCGTAGTCCAACCACAGCACCGCCGCGCTGCGCTCGCCCGGGGCGAGCGCCGCGCACCGGTCCAACACGCGGGCCGCCCGACCCAGCTCACCGGGGGCGTCGTCCAGGCCGGCGGTCATCCCCGGCACGTAGGTCAGCACCCGATCGGCGTGGTCCGGGTCGCCGAGCGCCACCACCACCCGGCCCTCACCGGCCGGGTCCAGCCCCAACAGGTACGCCCGCGGCTCCCCGGCCGCCAGTCGCTCGGTGAGCGCGTCCAGGCCGGCCAGCTTCGCCGCCACCGCCCGCAGCCGCAGCGACGCGACCGGCCCCGGCGGCACCCGGGCCAGCAACCGTCGACGCTCGGCCAGCAGCTCCTCGCGCCGGACGTCGAGCCGCAGCCGGTTCGCCTGGTCGCGGGCGGTCACCGGCACCCCGTCCAGGCTGCCGACCAGGGCCGGTTCGTGCCCGACCAGCCACCGTCGCTGCGCCGGGGTCAGCCCGGACCACCAGGCCCTCACCAGGGCCGGTGTGGCACCGGGCGCGGGCCGGCCCGGTGGCGGCGGCGACGCCCAGCCGGAGCGGGCCGCTCGGGCCAGCTCGTCCAACCGGTCTGCGGCCGCCCGGTCCGCCGCATCGGCGCAGCCGAGCGCGTCCCGCAGCGCCGCAGCCACTCCGGCCGCCACCGCCGAGGCCGCCACGCCCGCCCCCGCCACGCCCGCCTGCTCGGTCGATCGAGGCCGAGCCGGATCGACCCGCACACCGCCGGACCGGTCCACCACCAGACCGGCCGCTTCGGCCCGGGCGACCGCCTCGACGAGCCGCGCCTTCGCCACCACGAGGCGTCCGGCCAGCTCCGCCAGCACCTGATCGGTCTCGATCAACGCGGGCGCGACCGAGGTCAGCTCACCGCGCAGACCACCCAGCCGGGCGTCGGCCGCCGTGGCCGCCGCCCCGGACCAACCGCTCCGCAGCCGCCCGGCGGCCTCGGCCAGCTCGGCGGCACGCCTGTCGACCGGCCCGGTCAACCCCGCCCAGGCCATTCCGGCGACCCGCCAACCGCCCGGGTCGGCGGCCCAGAGCTGCCGGTAGCCGACGGCGGTCATCGCGGCCGCGCGGCGAACCGACCGGCGGCGCGGTCGTCCACCGACTCGTACGCCTCCGCCGCCGCCCGCACCCCGCCCGAGGCCGCCGCCACCAGCGCGCCCAGCCGGCCGAACCAGGCCTGCCCGGCCGCCTCCAGCTCGACCAGGGACGCGGCGGCCCGCCAACCGGGCGCCGCCACCAGCAGACCGGGCACCCCGGACAGGCCCAACGCCAACCGGTGCGCCTCACCGTCGAGCGCCGCGGCCACCACCCGCAACGACTCCGGCTGAACGGCGAACGGCTCCTCGGTCATGACCCACCCCCACAGATCGGCATCGACGCGCTGACGCTAGGCGGGTGCCGGGCGGCCGGAGGTGCCCTGTGGACAGCGGCAGCGGTCGTACCCCCGGGCCTGTCCACAGGCGTTGCCCACGGCGGGCCCGACGGCTAATCTGCCGCCCTCGCCGCCGGTAGGGTGAAGTGGTGATCGTCGCTGTCGGCATCGACGTCGTCCTGGTCGACCGGTTCGCCCGGGCCCTGGCACGGACGCCGCTGCTCGCCGACCGGCTCTTCACCCGGGCCGAGCGGTCCACCCGCTCCGGCCACCCGCGCTCACCGGAGTCGCTGGCCGCCCGCTTCGCCGCCAAGGAAGCCGTCGCCAAGGCGCTCGGCGCCCCGGCGGGGCTCAACTGGCACGACTGCGAGATCGTGCCCGACCCGGACGGGCGCCCCTGGCTGACCGTCTCCGGCACGGTCGCGGCGGCGGCCGACGAACGCGGGGTCAACCACTGGCATCTCTCGCTGTCGCACGACGGCGGGATCGCGTCGGCGATGGTGGTCGCGGAACGGTGACGTCGACCGGGCGGGCCGACCGGCTCGTCCGCGCACGGAATGGGACACGGTGGTATGAGACCGGTGTGGCGGGTGGCCGACGTACGGGCGGCCGAGGCGGGACTGATGGGCACGCTGCCGGAGGGCACGCTGATGCAGCGGGCCGCCGCCGGGCTGGCTCGCCGGGCCGCGTTGCTGCTCGCCGAGCGGGGCGGCGTGTACGGCGGCCGGGCGCTGCTGCTGGTCGGCTCCGGCGACAACGGCGGAGACGCGCTCTACGCCGGTGCGCGGCTGGCCCGCCGGGGCGTCGAGGTGTCCGCCCTGCTGCTCACCCCCGGGCGGGCGCACGCGGCCGGGATGGCGGCCCTGCGCGCCGCCGGCGGCCGGCTGGTGGACGGCCCGACCGACCCGGTCGACGTCGTCCTCGACGGCATCGTCGGAATTGGCGGCACCGGCGGGCTGCGGGCGAACGCCGACGACGTGGCCCAGCGCCTCGGCGAGCTGC
This sequence comes from Micromonospora sp. WMMD710, assembly GCF_029626045.1. Lineage (NCBI taxonomy): Bacteria > Bacillati > Actinomycetota > Actinomycetes > Micromonosporales > Micromonosporaceae > Micromonospora > Micromonospora sp. WMMD710. The sequence goes on from NZ_JARUBD010000001.1 coordinate 6,343,332, forward strand.
GTGGCCGCGACGGCGGCCGGGCCACCGTGCTGGCGGTCGACGTCCCCAGCGGCGTGGCGGTGGACACCGGCCACGTGCCGCTGTCCGCGTCCGGCCGGCCCACCGCGGTCCGCGCCGACGTGACGGTGGCCTTCGGCGCGCTGAAACCCGCCCTGGTGGTCGGGCCGGCCGCCGCCCTCGCCGGCCAGGTGGAGCTGGTCGACATCGGGCTGCGGCCATGGCTGCGCGGCACCCCCGCGCTGCGGGTCACCGAGTGGTCCGACCTGGTCAGCTGGTGGCCGCGGCTGGGCCCGTCGTCGGAGAAGTACACCCGGGGCGTGGTCGGCGTCGCGACCGGCTCGGCGACGTACCCGGGCGCGGCGGTCCTCTCCGTCGGCGGGGCTCTCGCGGGGCCGACCGGCCTGGTCCGTTACGCCGGCGGCGCCCGGGCCGAGGTGCTGCACCAGCACCCGTCGGTGATCGCCACCGGCCGGGTCGCCGAGGCGGGTCGGGTGCAGGCGTGGGTGTGCGGCTCCGGGCTGGGCACCGGTGAGGACGCGGCGGCGGAGCTGCGGGCCGTCCTGTCCGCGCCGGTGCCGGCGGTGCTCGACGCCGACGCGCTGACCCTGCTGGTGGACGGCTCACTCGCCGACCGGCTGCGCGGCCGGGACGCGCCCATCGTGGTCACGCCGCACGACCGGGAGTTCACCCGACTCTGCGGGGAGGAGCCGGGCGCCGACCGGGTCGGCTCCGCGCTGCGGCTGGCCGCCTGGATGAACGCCGTGGTGCTGCTCAAGGGGGACCGCACGGTGATCGGCACGCCGGACGGTCGGGCGTACGTCAACCCGACCGGCACCCCGGCGCTGGCCACCGGTGGCACCGGCGACGTGCTGGCCGGGCTGCTCGGTTCGCTGCTGGCGTCCGGGTTGCCCGCCGAGCAGGCGGCGGCCTCGGCCGCGTACCTGCACGGGCTGGCCGGCCGGGAGGCGGGCCGGGGCGGGCCGGTGACCGCGCCCGACGTGGCGACGGCACTTCGCCCGGTCGTCGCCCGGCTGGGCTGAACGTCACCGTTGCGGGCACGGCGACCGGATCAACCGCCCCGCCGTGCGTCGCCACCCGCGGTGATCACAGCGGAAAGTAGGCTGGGCGCATGTGGCAGGCCGAGGTACGCGTCGATCTTGACGCGATCCGTGAGAACGTGAGCCGGCTCCGTTCCGGCACGACCGCCGAGTTGATGGCGGTGGTGAAGGCCGACGGGTACGGCCACGGCATGCTTCCGGCCGCCCGGGCCGCCCTCGACGCCGGTGCGGACTGGCTGGGGGTCTGCACCCTCGACGAGGCGCTCACGCTGCGCCGGGCCGGGGTCACCGCGCCGGTGCTCGCCTGGCTGCTCGCCCCCGGATTGCCGCTGCACGAGGGCGTCCGCGCCGGGGTCGACCTCGCCGCGGCCAGCCTCTCGCAACTGGACGAGATGATCGAGGCGAGCCGGCTCGCCGAGCGCCCCGCCCGGTTGCACCTGAAGATCGACACCGGGCTGTCCCGGGGTGGGGCGACCGTCGCCGACTGGCCAGCCCTGCTGGAGGCCGCCGCGAAGGCCCAGGCCGACGGCCTGGTCGAGGTGGTCGGCGTGTGGAGCCACTTCGTGTACGCGGACATGCCCGGCCACCCGACCACCGATCGCCAGTTGGCCGTCTTCCACGAGGGGCTGGCCATGGTCGAACGGGCCGGGCTGCGCCCCCGCTGGCGGCACCTGGCCAACTCGGCGGCCACCCTGACCCGTCCGGACACCCACTTCGACCTGGTCCGCCCCGGGCTGGCCATCTACGGGCTCTCCCCGGTGGCCGGCGAGACGTACGGGCTGCGGCCGGCGATGACCGCCCGCGCCCGGGTGATGCTCACCAAGCGGGTGCCCGCCGGCACCGGTGTCTCCTACGGGCACACCTACACCACGGAGACCGCCGCGAACCTGGCCGTGGTGCCGCTCGGGTACGCCGACGGGGTGCCCCGGCACGCGTCCAACAGCGGTCCCGTCCAGCTCGCCGGCAAGCGACGGACCATCTCCGGACGGGTCTGTATGGACCAGTTCGTGCTTGACTGCGGCGACGACCCGGTGGCCGACGGCGACGTGGCGACGCTCTTCGGCAGCGGCGCCGACGGAGAGCCGACCGCCGACGACTGGGCCGAGGCGGTCGGCACGATCAACTACGAGATCGTCACCCGGTTCGGGGGGACGCGGGTGCCGCGCGTCTACGACGGCGAGCGGGCATGAGCCCGTACCGCATCCCGCGTCCGCGGACCGCGGCCGGTCGGGTCGCGGGGATCGTCGGCGCCGCGGTCGGCGTCGCGGCGGCCGGCCTGGCCGCCGGGGTCGCGACCGAACGCACGCTGGTCCGCCGGCTCAAGGCCGACCCGGCCGACCGCTATGCGCACGAGACGTTCGGCGAGCAGCGGTACGACGAGGCGTTCCGGCTGGAGTTGCCGGACGGTACGGACATCCACGTCGAGGTGGTCGAGCCGACCCGGCCGGTGCCCGGGCACCCGACGGTGGTGCTGGTGCACGGCTTCTGCCTGGACATGGGGACGTTCCACTTCCAGCGCCAGATGCTGGCCGCGCGCGGTGACTACCGGGTCGTCGCGTACGACCAGCCCGGCCACGGCCGGTCCGGCCGTCTGGAGACCGGGGAGTACGACCTCGCGGTGCTCGGCCGCACACTGCGTGACGTGATCGACCGGACCGCCCCGGAGGGGCCACTGGTGCTGGTCGGGCACTCGATGGGCGGCATGACGATCATGGCGTTCGCCGAGTTGTTCCCGGAGCTGTTCGGCGACCGGGTGGTGGGCACGGTGCTGATGGCCACCTCGGGCGGTCTGATCGCGGAGACCAAGCTGGTCGCGCCGGCGCTGCTCGGCCGGGTCGGCGGCCCGGTGCTGTACATGGTCAGCAACGCCACCCGCTACGGCGGACCGGTGATCGACAAGGCCCGCAAGTCGACGTCGAACGTCGCCTGGCTGTTGACCCGCAAGTACGGCTTCGGCACCCGTAAACCGAGCCCGTCGCTGGTGTCCTACGTGGAGACGATGAACTCCCGGACGTCGGCCGACACGGTGACCCGCTATCTGCGGACTCTCGCCACCCACTCGCGCTTCCCGGCGCTCGCGGCGCTGGCCGCGACGCCGGTGCTGGTGGTGGTCGGCGACAAGGACATGATCACTCCGGTGACCCACTCCGAGGAGATCGTCCGGCGGTTGCCGCACGCCGAGTTCGTGAAGATCGAGGACAGCGGGCACGTGGTGATGTTGGAGCACGCCGACGAGGTCAACGCCGCGCTGGCGCGGTTTCTCGAGTCATTGCAGAGCGTGGAGGAACGGTGAGTCACGTCGTCAAGCTGCCGACCGTCGAGGACACCCGGGATTTCGGTCGCCGGTTGGCCGGGCTGCTGCGGGCCGGTGATCTGGTGCTGCTGACGGGTCCGCTGGGTGCCGGCAAGACCGCCCTCACGCAGGGCATCGGCGCCGGGCTCGGTGTCCTCGGCGACATCACCTCGCCGACCTTCGTGATCGCCCGGGTGCACCGGCCCGATCCGGCACGGGGCGGCCGGGTGGCTCTGGTGCACGCCGACGCGTACCGGCTGGGTGACGCCTCCGACCCGCGCGCCGAGATCGACGACCTCGACCTGGACGCCTCGGTGGACGACTCGGTGACCGTGGTGGAGTGGGGCGAGGGCCTGGTGGAGCAGTTGGTGGACGCCCATCTGCGGGTCCGCATCGACCGCCGTGACGACGACACCCGGATCGTCGAGCTGGACCCGGTGGGTGGAGACTGGGCGCGTCGATTGGACGACCTGAGAGGTTCCTGATGCCCGACGACACCCCCGCCCTGGATCTGCTGGCTCTGTTGCCGGAGCAGTGGCGTGCCGTGCTCACCCCGCACCTCGACCCGGAGCGCACCGCCGCGCTGGCCGAGTTCGTCGCCCGGGAATATGCGACGCAGACCGTCTTCCCGCCGCTGGAGGACCTGTTCTCGGCATATCGGCTCTGCCCGCCGCAGGCCACTCGGGTGCTGATCCTCGGGCAGGATCCCTACCACCGGGCCGGGCAGGCGCACGGGCTGAGCTTCAGCGTCCGCGAGGGCGTCTCGGTGCCGCCGTCGTTGCGTAACGTCTTCAAGGAGTTGGGCGAGGACGTCGGCGTGCCCAAGCCGCGCAGCGGCAACCTCGACGGCTGGGCCGCCCAGGGTGTGCTGCTGCTCAACGCGGTGCTGACGGTCCGCCAGGCCACCCCGGGCTCGCACGCAAACGCCGGCTGGGAAGAGTTTACTGATGCCACCATCCGGGCGCTGGACGCGTCGCCGCAGCGGGTGGTCTTCCTGCTCTGGGGCGGGTACGCCCGTAAGAAGGCCGCCCTGGTCACCAACCCGCAGCACGTGGTGCTGGAGGCCGGTCACCCCAGCCCGATGAACCCGCGCGGTTTCCTCGGCAGCCGCCCGTTCAGCGCCGCCAACAAGGCTCTCGCCGACGCCGGTCTGCCCACCGTCGACTGGGAACGCACCGCCGGCTGACCAGGCCGGCCGCCCCGGTCAGCCGGCCGGTGGGTCAACCCCCGCTGGCCGACTGCCGGGCCCGGTAGCGGCGCAGCAGTTCGGCGGCCCGTGGCTCGGTCAGCTCCAACTCGACCAGCGGGACCACCCGGTAGCTCCGCCCACCGTGGTGCACCTCGATCGTCTCGGGCAGCTCGTCGCACATCGTTGCCCTGATCTCGCCGTAGCGGGTCGACCAACGATGCTCGCCCGGCTCCTCGGGTTCCAACCACACGCCGCCGAACTCGCCCCAGCGGTCGTTCCACCGCTGTCCGTAGGCCGCTTCCAGCCATCGGGTGAACAGTTTCGAATCCTGCCATCGCACGGCGATCTCCAGCGCGTCGACCGGCACCGGCGCGCCCTGCAGCAGTGCCGCGGTGCAACCGGTGATCACCTGCGGGAAGTCGGTGAGTCGGTCCAACGTCCGATCCAGGTCCAGCTCGTTGATCCGCTCGGCGATCGGCCGGGCGGCCAGGTCGTCGATCCGGGCGTCGAGGTGCGCGTCCAGCGGCTCCACGGCGACGACCAACTGCACGTCCATGGCGGCGAGTAACCGCTCCAGCACGGGGATGGTCGGTGCGCGTTCGCCGCGTTCGATCCGGGCCACCGCCGCCTGGCTGACCTCGGCGAGCTGAGCCAACTGACGCTGGCTCAGCTCGCGCCGGTGTCGTTGGTGTCGCACCGCGGTGCCGATGAGAGTGACGAGACGAGTCGATGGCATCCCGGCATGGTCGACCAGGTCGCCGTGCCGCGGTACCTCTGCGGCGGATTGACGACTCGCCGCGCGCCACCCTGTTGGCCGGCGATCGTCGCGGGTTGACTGCCGGCCGACCAGGGGTGTCCCAGTGAGCGTGATGCCTGTGAGTCATCTTGATGACTCACAGGCATCACGCTCAAAGAAGGACTCGGTGCCGCTCAGCGCCCGCCGGGGGGACGAAGGTGGCACGGCCGGGCCGTGCGGCGGGGCGGGGCGTGACCGGGGGCGGTGGCCGGGCCGCTAGGCTGGCTTACCGTGCTCGTACTCGTGGTGGACAGCTCGACCCCTGCGGTGACCGCCGCGCTGGTGGAGGTCTCGGCGGACGGTGTCGCGTCCCGGGCGCACCGGTGCACGGTCGATGCCCGTGCGCACGGCGAACTGCTGGCGCCCCAGGTCGACGCGGTGCTCGCCGACGTCGACGCGCGCCCGCGTGACCTGACCGCCATCGTCGCCGGGCTCGGCCCGGGGCCGTTCACCGGGCTGCGGGTCGGCCTGGTCACCGCCGCCACGATGGGTCAGGTGCTCGGCATCCCCACGTACGGTGTCTGCTCGCTGGACGCCATCGGCTACCCGGCGGCGTCCGGCGAGCCGGTGCTGGCCGCCAGCGACGCCCGCCGCAAGGAGCTCTACTGGGCCGTCTACGACGGTGCCGGCCAGCGCGTCGTCGGACCGGAGGTCTCCACGCCCGTGGTGGCGGCGGCCCGGGCCCGCGAGCTGGGCGCGCTGGTCGCGGTCGGTGACGGCGCGCACCGGTACGCCGATGTCCTGGACCTGCCGGTCCGGGTGGAACCGCGCTACCCGGACGCCACCGTGCTGGCGCTGCTCGCCGCCGAGCGGATCCGGGCCGGCGCACCCGGTGAGCGGCTCACCCCGCTCTACCTGCGCCGCCCGGACGCCGTGGCGGCCACCGGCCGCAAACCGGTCCTGCCGTGACGGCCGTGCGGCTGGGGGCGTTCCGCTGGTGGCACGTCGATGAGGTGCTGCCGATCGAGGCGGACCTCTTCGGTGCCGGACAGTGGTCCCCGGCCATGTTCTGGAACGAGCTGGCCAGCCGCCACTACTACCGGGTCGCCACCGACGACGGCGGCGCCGTGCTCGGCTACGCCGGGCTCGCCGGAGCCCCACCGGACGAGGTGTGGGTGCAGGTCATCGCCGTCCGGCGGGACGCCCAACGGCGCGGCATCGGACGCGTCCTCCTGGAAGACCTGCTCGCCGAGGCGAACCGACGCGGTGCCCGCAGCACCCTGCTGGAGGTCGCCGTGGACAACGTGGCCGCCCAGCGGCTCTATGCGACGTACGGGTTCGAGCCGATCGGGGTACGACGCGGCTACTACCAACCGAGCAACACCGACGCGCTGGTCATGCAGCGTGACGCCGAGCTGACCGGGGACGGACCACACGACCATGGCTGACGAACCGCTGATCCTGGGCATCGAGACCTCCTGCGACGAGACCGGCGTCGGCATCGTCCGGGGGCACACCCTGCTGGCCGACGCGCTCGCCTCCAGCGTCGAGGAGCACGCCCGGTTCGGAGGCGTGGTGCCCGAGGTGGCCAGCCGCGCGCACCTGGAGGCCATCGTGCCGACCATGCAGCGGGCGTTGACCGACGCCGGTGTCACCCTGGCCGACATCGACGCGATCGCGGTCACCTCCGGCCCCGGGCTGGCCGGCGCGCTGCTGGTCGGCGTCGCCGCCGCCAAGGGGTACGCGCTCGCCGCCGAGAAGCCCGTGTACGGCGTCAACCACCTGGCCGCGCACGTCGCGGTGGACACCCTGGAGCACGGCCCGCTGCCGGAGCCCGCCATCGCCCTGCTGGTGTCCGGCGGGCACTCGTCCCTCCTGCTCGTCGACGACCTGGCCCGGGGCGTCACCCCGCTGGGCGCCACCATCGACGACGCGGCCGGTGAGGCGTTCGACAAGGTCGCCCGGCTGCTCGGGCTGCCGTTCCCGGGTGGCCCGCCCATCGACCGGGAGGCGCGCGCCGGCGACGCCGCCGCGATCGCCTTGCCGCGCGGTCTCACCGCCGCCAAGGATCTCGCGGCGCACCGGTACGACTTCTCGTTCTCCGGCCTCAAGACGGCGGTGGCCCGCTGGGTCGAAGCGCGGCAGCGCGCCGGCGAGCCGGTGCCGGTGGCCGACGTGGCCGCGTCCTTCCAGGAGGCGGTGTGTGACGTGTTGACCACGAAGGCGCTCGCCGCCTGCCGCGCACAGGGCATCGAGACCCTGGTGATCGGCGGGGGAGTGGCCGCGAACTCGCGGCTGCGGGCGCTGGCCGAGCAGCGGGCCGAGAAGTACGGCATCCGGGTCCGGGTGCCCCGGCCGAAGCTGTGCACCGACAACGGGGCGATGGTGGCGGCGCTCGGCTCGCACCTGGTCGCCGCCGGGGTCGCGCCGAGCCGGCTGGACCTGCCGGCCGACTCCGCGCTGCCGCTGACCACCGTCAGCGTGTGACGGGGGCGACGGACATGATCGTGCGGATGTGGGAGGCGCGTGCGGAGGCGTACGGCGTCGCCGACCTGATCACCTGGGTGTGCGACACGGCTCTGCCCGAGGTGGAACACGACCCGCTGCACGTGTCCAGCGAGGTCTTCTCCTCCACCGACCACCGGGTGGTGGTCATCTCCAAGTGGCGCAGCAATCCGCGCCCACTGCCCGATCCGCCCGCCCTGTTGGTGGCCCGCGCCCCGCACTCCTGGGACTTCACCCAGGTCGACCGCTGACCCGGGCCACCGACAAGGCGGTCAGCTGCGGCGCAGCATCCGGTAGGTGGCGATCCCGCCGGTGCCCAGCGCGGCGAGGAAGACCAGCCAGACGACGGTGCTGCTGACCCCGACCTGCGGGCCGGTGTTCGCCGCGGCCGCGGCCAGCAGCCCGTCCTGGCCGGGGGCGGGTAGCGCGGCCGGTGGCAGCTCCGGCCAGCGGACCAGCCCGGTGCTCTCCAGCATCTGCATGTGGTGCATCACGAACCCGTTGGCGTCGTCGCAGAGCTTGCGGACGGTCGCGTCGCGGGTGCTGGCCCGTACCGCGCCGATCACCGGGAAGATCTTGCCGTGGGCCACCCGCAGGCGGGTCACGAAGATCTGGTCGAAGCGGGCGCCGGAGGCCTTCTGCATCTCCGCCAGCCAGCCCTTCTGCTCGGCCGTCGGCTCGGTGGGGATGGTCGCGCCCAGCTTGTTGGCCGCGTCCACGACGAGTTGGTCGAGCCGTTGATGCTCGTTGGCGATGCCCGCGCCGATCTCCCGGACCTTCGCCGACTGGCCCTTCTCGGCGGCCATCTGACCGGCCGGCATCTCCCACAGCCCGGCCAGCCGGACCCCGTTGAGCAGGGTCATGTCGGCGGCGTTGAGCTGTTGCCCGGCGGGTGCGGCGACGGCCACGCCGGGCAGGACGCCCACCCCGGCGATGATCGCGATGAGCAGCATCGCCGCCCGGTGGGTCCGGTTGCCCAGCCGGCGACGGGCGGATCTGAGCGGTGCCATGTCTGCGGTGCCTCCTCGGTCCGGACCGAAACGCGTCGGGACCGGGCAGCCGTACCTGCCGGCTGCCCGCCCGCCCAGTGGTACGGACTGATCGTGCGATCAGTTCACCGGTCGGCGGCGCGGTTCAGCGGGTGACGGCGAGGAAGCCACCGAGCAGCAGCAGCGTGAGCGCGGCGACGGCGAAGAGCACCAGCAGCTCCCGCCGGCCGTGCCCGATCGTGGTCGCCCCGGTGGCCGGGTCGTCGGGCAGGGCCGGCAGGTCGCGGGTCAGCGCGGCCAGGTCACCGAGGGTACGGGCCGTCCACACCGCACCGACCCGGTCGGAAAACTCGTCCAGGGTGAGCCGACCGGCTGTGGTGTGCCGGTGCAACTCGGCGACCACCCGGTGGCGGTCGTCGTCGGAGGCGCGCAGCTCGACATCCACGCCGGACAGGGTACGCGGATCAGCCCACGTCGAGGGGGTCGGCGAGGAGCCGTTCGAAGGCCAGTTCGGCGGCGCCGATCAGAGGTGCGTCCTCGCCCAGCTTGGGGGTGCGCAGCCGGACGTGTTCCAGGCAGGCGCCGAGCGCGTTGGAGTTGAGCCGGCTACGGATCTGGGCCGCCGCGGCGAGGTAGAGGTCCCGCATGGTGCCGCCGAAGATGACCATCTCCGGGTTGAAGACGTTCACCAGGTTGGCGACCCCGAAGCCGAGCCAGTCACCGGCCTGGCGGACGGCCGTCTGGGCGCGGGCGTCACCCCGGTCGGCGGCGTCGAAGACGGCCAGCAGCGCCTCGCGGCCCCGGGCGTCGGAGCGTCCCGCCGCGCGGAGCAGGCCGTGCTCGCCGATCTCGGTCTCCCAGCAGCCCCGGGCGCCGCACTCGCAGGGCATGCCGTCGCGGACCACCTTCATGTGGCCGACCTCGCCGCCGTACCCGCCGTGCCCGGTGAGCCGGCGACCACCGGCGATGATGCCGGCGCCGACACCGACATCGCCGTACAGGTAGATGACGTTGTCGCAGCCGGCCGCCACCCCCCGGGCGTGCTCGGCGAACGCGGCCACGTCGGCCACGTTGCCGACCGTGATCGGCACGTCGAGGCCCAGTTCGGTGCCGAGTGCCGCGCCGATCGGCTCGTCCACCCAGCCGGTGGTCGGGCCGAGCCGGACCAGGCCGTCCTCGCGGCGGACCATCCCGCAGACGGCGACACCGGCACCGACGCAGATCGCGTCGCCGGGCACCGCCTGCTGCATGTCCTTGACCGCGCCGGCCAGCAGCGGCGCGGCCTCGGCGGCCAGCAGGCCGCGCGGTCGGTCCAGCTCCCGGCGGTCCAGCACCGCGCCGCCCAGGCCGACCCGGGCGGCGCGCAGCCGGTCCACCTCGACGGAGTACGCGTACGCGTACACCCGGGCCGACTCGGGCCGGACGACCAGTGACGGCCGTCCGGCCCGGCCGGTCTCCTTCGGTGTTCCCTCGCTGACCAGGCCGACGCCGGCGAGGTCGGCGGTGAGCGCGCCGATGGTGCTGCGGTTCAGTCCCAGCGTGGTGGTGAGTTCGGCGCGGGTGGTCGCCCCGTGGACGTGTACGTGCCGGAGCAGGGCCCCGAGGTTCTGCCGCCGGACCTCGTCCTGGCTCGGTGCCGGGCGCATGGGTGGTGCCCCTCCCCGCGGTCAGCGGGTGCCGGTGGCTGCCGCGCGGCGGCGGGAGAGCGCGTCGACGGTGGCGGCGAGCATGAGCACGACGCCGGTCACCACGTACTTGACTCCCGCGCTGTACCCCATCAGGCCCATTCCGTTTTCGATGACCGCGACCACCGCGCCGCCGAGGACGGCGTCGAGGACACGGCCCTTGCCACCGAAGAGGCTGGTGCCTCCGATCACCGCCGCGCCGACCGCGTAGAGCAGTACGTTACTGCCCCCGGTGTTCGGGTCGACCGAGTTGGCCCGGCTGGCCGCCACGATGCCACCGATCGCGGCCATGGACGAGCAGATCACGAAGACCGAGATCCGGATCCGGTCGATCCCGATGCCGGCCCGGCGTGCCGCTTCCCGGTTGCCGCCCACGGCGTAGATGTGCCGGCCGTAGCTGGTGCGTTGGAGCACGAAGGTCCAGATGACCAGCAGCACCGCGATGATCGGCACGACGATCGGCACACCCTTGAGTGAGACGACCAGTACGTTGCGGCTGCGCTCCAGGTTGAGGACGTACACCGCCGCTCCGAGGATGACGGCGAGCCCGCCGATCCGCAGCGCCACCACCGCGATCGGGTCGGTGATCAGACCGCGGGCCACCCGGTTGCGGTGGCGCAGCAGCTGCACCGCCCCGTAGCCGACGACCGCGAGGGCGGCCAGCGCCCAGCCGAGGGTGGGGGTGAGGTTGCGGTTGGCGATGGCGACGAGCACCTCGTCGCGGACGGAGATGTTGGTGCCGTCCTTGACGAGCATCAGCACGATGCCCTGGAAGGCGAGGAAGCCGGCGAGGGTGACCACGAAGGACGGAACGCCGATCTTCGCGACGAGCAGGCCGAGGGTGGTGCCGATGACCAGACCGGTGCCGACCGCGGCGAGCACGGCGACCCACCAGGGGTAGCCGAGTACGGTGACCACATTGGCCAGTACCGCCGCGCAGACCCCGCTGGCGAAGCCGGCGGAGAGGTCGATCTCGCCGAGCAGCAGCACGAAGACCAGGCCCATCGCGATCAGCGTGACCGCGGCACCCTGGGTGAAGAGGTTGGCGAAGTTACCGGCTGACAGGAACGACGACGGCCGCATGACCGCGAAGACCGTGCAGAGCACGATCAGGCCGAGGACGGCGGGGAGCGCGCCGACGTCGCCGCCGCGTACCCGGCTCAGGTAGGTGCGGACGTGGCTCCCGACGGTCGGCGCCGGTGTGACGGCCGCGGGGCCGTCCTTCCGCACGGCGGTGGTGGTCATCGGTGGCCTCCTGAGGTCGAGTCGGCCGGCTGCGGGCCGTTGCCGTTGCCGCCCGTACCCGGGTCGGTGGCGAGGCCGAGCCCGCCCGAGCGCCCGGCGGTGATCAGCTCGACCACCTGGGCGTGGGTGATGTCGGTGGTCTTCACCTGGGCGACCATCTGGCCGAGGTACAGCGCGGCGATGCGGTCGGAGACGGCGAAGACGTCGTTCATGTTGTGCGAGATGAGCACCACGGCGAGGCCGTTGTCGGCGAGGCGGCGGACCAGTTCGAGCACCTGGGCGGTCTGTGCCACGCCGAGCGCGGCGGTCGGCTCGTCAAGGATGACCAGCTTGCTGTTCCACAGCACGGCCTTGGCGATGGCCACGGTCTGACGCTGACCGCCGGAGAGGCTGGACACGTGTTGACGCAGTGAGGTGACGGTGCGGATGGAGAGCCCGGCCAGCGTCTCGGCGGCGAGTTGCTCCATGGTCGGCTCGTCGAGGACGATGCCGCTGCGCTTCTCCCGGCCGAGGAACATGTTCTGCACGATGTCCAGGTTGTCGCAGAGCGCGAGGTCCTGGTAGACGACCTCGATGCCGAGGGCGGCGGCGTCGCGAGGGCTGTTGATGTGGACCTGCTCGCCGTTGAACAGAACCTCGCCGGCGTCGGTGGGGTAGATGCCGCTGATGCACTTGACCAGGGTCGACTTGCCGGCGCCGTTGTCGCCGACCAGCGCGGTCACTTCGCCCGGGTGGACGGTGAATGCGACGTCGCGGAGCACCTGGACGGGACCGAAGCTCTTGTCGATCCCGCGAAGTTCCAGCAGGGGGGTCGCGGACACGGGGGGTCTCCTTCGCAAGGGAGGTCGGGGCCCGTCCGGCGGGCGCCGCCCGGCACGGGAGGGGTGCTCCCGTGCCGGGCGGCGATGGTCGTCCCGGCGGGTACTGCGGCGTCGGTCAGCTGATGCCGGCTTCGGCGCAGAGCTTGGCGTACGTCCCGGTGCAGACCTGCTCCTTGGTCACGTAGCCGTCGGCGATGACGTCCTTGACGGTGTCCTTGTAGATGGCCTTCGGGGTGAGCAGCACCGAGGGGACGTCGCGGCCACCCTCCGGGTCCTTCACCGTCTGGCCGGTCTCCTTCTTCTCGCCCTTGGCGAGCGCGATGGCCAGGTCGGAAGCGGCCTTGGCCTCTTCCCGGACCGCCTTGTAGACGGTCATGCACTGGTCACCGACGAGGATGTTCTGCAGGCCCTCGACGCTGGCGTCCTGCCCGGTCACCGGCACCTTGCCGTTGAGCTTGTTCTTCTTGAGGATCGAGATGGCCGCGTTGCCGAGACCGTCGTTGGCCGACAGCACACCGTCGATCTTGCCGTTGGCCTTGGTGAGCTGCTGCTCGAAGATCGTGGCGGCCTGGGCGTTGTCCCACGCCGGCACCGCGTCCTCGGGGCCCTTGACGTATTCCTTGGAGTCGAACTTCGGCTTGAGCACCGAGTCGTAGCCGGCCTTGAACAGGGTGGCGTTGTTGTCGGTGGGGGAGCCGTTGAGGTACGCCACGACCGGGTTCTTGACACCCTTCTCGGTCAGGCACTTCGTCAGACCCTCGCCCTGCAGCTTGCCGACGGTCTCGTTGTCGAAGCTGACGTAGTACTGGGCGGAGCCGCCGAGGGTGAGCCGGTCGTAGTCGATGGTGGCGACACCCTGCGACTTGGCCTTGTCGAGCACGGCCTTGCCGGTGCCGGAGTCCAGGTTGACGATCATCAGGGCGGTGACGCCGCCGGTGATCATCTGGTCGGCGATGGTCTGGAAGGCAGTCTTGTCGTTCTGGGCGTTCTGAATGTCGTACTGAACGCCGGCGGCCTTGAACGCCTCTTCCAGGAATCGACGGTCCGCGGTCTCCCAGCGGACGGAGGACTTGCTGTCCGGGAGGATCACGCCGATCTTGGGGGTCTTGGCCGAACCGGACGGGTCGTTGCTGGAGTCGTCGCCGCAGGCGGTCAAGGCGCCGGCCGTGAGCAGGCCCACGGCGGCGATGGTGAGGATCCCCTTACGCATGTGCAGGGTCCTTTCGGGGGTGGGGGAGGTGTTGTTTTGTTGTGTCCGGCAACGTATTTCGCGTCACACCAGCTCCACAAGACTGCGCAGGTGCCAAGTTTGTTGGGGGCGATAACAATTCAGCAACGCGACTGTTACTCCCCGGTCATCCCACCGGGGAGTCGACGTAACGACAGGTGTTAGCGCGTGTGCAACGGCGCGGTGCGCGCCTCGGTCAGCGCCACCAGATCAGCAGCCGCCAATTCGAGTTGCAGACCGCGTCGGCCTGCGGAGACGTAGATCGTCGGCAGGTCCAGTGCGGAGTCGTCGAGCACAGTGGGCAGTCGCCGGCGCTGCCCGAGCGGGCTGATCCCACCCCGCACGTAGCCGGTGGCCCGCTCGGCGACCACCCGGTCGGCCAGCGCGGCCCGCTTGCCGCCTACCGCCGCCGCGAGCGCCTTGAGGTCCAGTTCACCGCTGACCGGTACGACCGCCACGGTGAGTGCGCCGTCCACGTCGGTCACCAGCGTCTTGAACACCCGCTCCAGCGCCACGCCGAGCGCCGTCGCCACCAGCGCGCCGTAGTTCGGGGCGTCCGGCGCCACCCGGTACGGGTGGGTGCGATGCGCGATGCCACGCTTGACCAGTAGTGCCGTCGCCGGAGTGCCCTGTCCCGCCACACCGACGACGCTAGTCGACCGGCCGGCCGATCAGTACGGTCGGCGCCCCGGCGACCCGGGTGAGCACCAGACTCGCCGCCTGGTCGCCGGTCAACCGTAGGTCCCGCCGGAGCTGCTCCGGGGTGAGTGCCGAGCCCCGCTTGAGGATCTCCACCCGACCCACCCGGCGGTCCCGCAGCAGCGTCCGCAGGCGCTTGAGCGAGAACGGCAGCACGTCGGTGATCTCCAGGCAGCGGGCGTACGGGGTGCGGGTCGGGTGCTCGGCGTAGAGGTAGGCGATGCTCGGGTCGCCCAGCGTGGCGTGCAGCTCGTCGGCCAGTTCGGCGACGAGGTGCGCGCGGACCACCGCCGGGTCGGGGTCGTAGAGGTAGCGGCCCACCGTCCCGACCGGCGCCTCGGTGGCACCTGAACCGGTGAGCTGGTGGCGGCGGGTCTCGCCGCTCTCCTGGCGGTACAGCGTGGCGCGGCGGGGCACCTCCGCCAGCTCCCCGCACCAGAGCGCGGCCTCGACCAGGTCGCCGTCCACGCCGACCCACTCGGCCTCCGCGCCGGGCGGGATGAGCGAGTGGTCCAGGCCCGGCGCCACCTTCACCACGGTGCGCGGCACCCGCTCGGCCAACCCGGTCACGAAGTCCCAGGGTGGCGAGTAGGCGCGCGGGTCGAAGATCCGCCGCCCGGTGCCGGTCGTCCGGCGGGCCGGATCGCAGAAGACCCCGTCGACCCGGGTGACGTCGAACGCTGTGGCGTCGCCGCACTCGACCGTGAACAGGTCGGCCAGCCCCGCCGCGGCCGCGTTGGCGGCGGCCATCGCGGCGGTCACCGGGTCGGCCTCCACCCCGTACACCCGGATGCCGGCACGGGCCGCGGCCAGCGCGTCGGCGCCCAGGCCGCAGCCGAGGTCGGCGAGGGTCCGAACGCCGGCCGCGGCCAGCCGGGCGGCCCGCCGGTCGGCGACCACCCGGCGGGTGGCCTGCTCCAGCCCGGCGCGGGTGAGGAACATCCCCGCCGCGGCCGGACCGAACTTGCCGACCGCCCGGTGGCGCAGCTCGGCCTGGGTGAGCGCCGCCGCGGCCAGCGGCGGCGGCACCCCGGCCGCGCGCAGGGCCGACGCCGCGGTCAGCGGATCACCGCCGGCCAGCTCGGCCGCCGCCGCGAGCGCGGCCGACCCCTCGGGGGTACGCAGCGTCGCCAGCTGGTCGAGATCCACTCCGCCATTGTCCCGGTCGATTCGGAAATCCTGGCTGGCGGGGCGCGACGCGCTGGCACTCTCCTTGACGGAGTGCTAGCCACGGAATAACCTGCGATTAGCACTCTCACCATGAGGGTGCCAGCTTCCGGGTCTCGCGACCCGGGTGCGCACGCCAGGCGGACCGGCACCCGCGACGACGGTCCCGCCCGGTGGCATGAGGCAGATTGACGCTGGTCAGCCCCGCTGGCCAGCAACGAAACCAGTACCCCAGGAGGGTATGCCCGTGACTACCGCGACCAAGGTTGCGATCAAGCCGCTCGAGGACCGCATCGTGGTCCAGGCGAACGAGGCTGAGACCACCACGGCGTCGGGCATCGTGATCCCCGACACCGCCAAGGAGAAGCCGCAGGAGGGCACCGTCCTCGCTGTGGGCCCGGGGCGCGTCGACGACAACGGCAACCGGGTTCCGGTTGACGTTCAGGTCGGCGACACCGTCCTCTACTCGAAGTACGGCGGCACCGAGGTCAAGTACGCCGGCGAGGAGTACCTGGTGCTCTCCGCCCGCGACGTCCTCGCGGTCATCGAGAAGTAAGCAACCGATCAGTGCCATTGCCCCGGTCCGGCTCGCCGGGCCGGGGCAATGACGCTTCGAAGGGACATTCATGGCGAAGATCCTGAGCTTCTCGGACGACGCCCGGCACCTGCTGGAGCACGGTGTCAACGCCCTCGCGGACGCGGTCAAGGTCACCCTCGGCCCGCGCGGGCGCAACGTCGTCCTGGACAAGAAATTCGGTGCGCCGACGATCACCAACGATGGTGTGACCATCGCCAAGGAGATCGAGCTCACCAACCCCTACGAGAACCTCGGCGCGCAGCTGGTCAAGGAGGTGGCGACCAAGACCAACGACGTCGCCGGCGACGGGACCACCACCGCCACCGTGCTGGCCCAGGCGATGGTTCGCGAGGGTCTGCGCAACGTGACCGCCGGGACCAACCCGGCCGGCCTCAAGCGGGGCATCGACGCGGCGGCCGCCAAGGTCTCCGAGGCGCTGCTCGGCCGGGCCGTGGAGGTCGCCGGCAAGGACTCGATCGCGAACGTGGCGACGATCTCCGCGCAGGACGCCACCATCGGCGACCTGATCGCCGAGGCGATGGAGCGGGTCGGCCGCGACGGTGTCATCACCGTCGAGGAGGGCTCGATGCTCACCACCGAGCTGGACGTGACCGAGGGTCTCCAGTTCGACAAGGGCTTCATCTCGCCGAACTTCGTCACCGACCTGGAGGGTCAGGAGTCCGTCCTCGAGGACGCGTACATCCTGGTCACCACCCAGAAGATCTCGGCGATCGAGGAACTGCTGCCGCTGCTGGAGAAGGTCCTGCAGAACAGCAAGCCCCTGCTGATCATCGCCGAGGACGTGGACGGCCAGGCGCTCTCCACCCTGGTGGTCAACTCGCTGCGCAAGACCCTCAAGGTCTGCGCCGTGAAGGCCCCGGGCTTCGGCGACCGTCGCAAGGCCATGCTGCAGGACATCGCGATCTCCACGGGCGCCGAGCTGGTCGCCCCGGAGCTGGGCTACAAGCTCGACCAGGTCGGCCTGGAGGTGCTCGGCACCGCCCGGCGCGTCGTGGTCGACAAGGAGAACACCACGATCGTCGACGGTGGCGGCCAGAAGACCGACGTCGCCGACCGGGTGGCCCAGATCCGCAAGGAGATCGAGGCCTCCGACTCCGACTGGGACCGGGAGAAGCTGGCCGAGCGGCTGGCGAAGCTCTCCGGCGGCATCGCCGTGATCAAGGTGGGTGCGGCGACCGAGGTCGAGATGAAGGAGCGCAAGCACCGCATCGAGGACGCCATCGCGGCGACCAAGGCCGCGGTCGAGGAGGGCACCGTGCCCGGCGGCGGCGCCGCCCTGGTGCAGATCCTCCCGGTGCTCGACGACGACCTGGGCTTCACCGGTGACGAGAAGGTCGGCGTCTCGGTCGTGCGCAAGGCGCTCGTCGAGCCGCTGCGCTGGATCGCGCAGAACGCCGGTCACGACGGCTACGTCGTCACCCAGAAGGTCGCCGACCTGAAGTGGGGCAACGGCCTCGACGCCGCCAAGGGCGAGTACGTCGACCTGGCCAAGGCCGGCATCATCGACCCGGTGAAGGTGACCCGCAACGCGGTCACCAACGCCGCCTCGATCGCCGGTCTGCTGCTCACCACGGAGAGCCTCGTGGTGGAGAAGCCGGAGCAGGCCGAGCCGGCCGCCGCCGGTGGGCACGGCCACGGCCACGGCCACCAGCACGGCCCGGGCTTCTGACCCGGTAGCGACACCTCCCGGGGCACACCGTCGTACGGCGGTGTGCCCCGGTCCGTCTTCGCCGGTCATTACCAAGCGCTGACGTCGTTGGCGACCCGGCGCGGTGATCGCGCACACTGGGCCGATGAGCACCACGTCACGGCGGTACGCCGCGCTGGCCGGAGTGACCGCTGCCGCCGTCGCGATCGGGATCGCCGAACCGGTGGCGGTGCTGACCGGCCCCCGGTCGGCGCCGCTGGTCGCGGTCGGTGGGGTGGTCGTCGACGCCGTCCCCGAGTCGGTCAAGCAGTTCGCCATCGACGTCTTCGGCACCGCCGACAAGATCGCCCTGCTGGTCGGTACGGCCGTGCTGCTCGGCGGCTTCGCCGCCCTGTTCGGAGTGCTGGCGGTGCGCCGGTTGGCCCTCGGTCTGGCCGGCATCGCGGCGTTCGGCGTCATCGGCGTGGCCGCCGCGCTGACCCGCCCCGGCGCGGACGTCCTCGACGCGCTGCCATCACTCGTCGGCGGCGGCCTCGGTGCCCTGGTGCTCTGGCTGTTCATCGCCGGCCCGTTCGAGCTGGACCCCTGGCCCTGGACCTCACCCGCGCCCCGGGTGGCCCCGGTGTCCCCGGCGGGTCCGGTGTCGCCGGCTGGCCCCTCGGGCCGTGACGGACTGCCGGTGCCGGTGACCCCTGCCGCGCCGGTGCCGGTTACTCCCGCCGCGCCGGTAGCGGTGAGCGCGGCCGACGGGGTCGACCCGGAGTCGCGTCGGCGGTTCCTCAGCGGTGCCGGGGCGCTGCTCGGCACCGCCGCCGTGGCCGGCCTGGGCGGGCGGTGGCTGGCTGGGCAGCGCGGGGTGTCGGCCGCCCGGGACGCGATCCGCCTGCCCGCGCCGGTCGCACCGGCACCGGCCGTGCCCGCCGGCGCGGACCTGTCGGTGACCCAGCTCGCGCCGTATGTCACCCCGAACTTCGGGTTCTACCGGATCGACACCGCCCTGGTGGTGCCCCAGGTGGACCCCGACACCTGGCGGCTGCGGATCCACGGCCGGGTCCGTACCGAGCGCACCTACAGCTACGCCGACCTGCTGGCCCGGCCGCTGGTCGAGCGGTACGTCACGCTGGCCTGCGTCTCCAACGAGGTCGGGGGCGACCTGATCGGCAACGCGCGCTGGCTCGGCGTACCCCTGCGGGAACTGCTCGACGAGGTCGAGCCGGAGGCCGGCGCCGACCAGGTCGTCGGCCGGTCGGTCGACGGCTGGACCTGTGGCACCCCCACCGCCGCGCTGCGCGACGGGCGGGACGCCCTGCTGGCGATCGGCATGAACGGGGAGCCGCTGCCGGTGGAGCACGGCTTCCCGGTCCGGATGGTGGTGCCCGGCCTCTACGGTTACGTGTCGGCCTGCAAATGGGTGACCGAGCTGGAGCTGACCCGGTTCGCCGACTTCGACGCGTACTGGGTGCCGCGGGGCTGGTCCGCCCAGGGACCGATCAAGACCCAGTCGCGAATCGACGCGCCGCGCGCCCGCAACCGACTGACCGCCGGACCGGTCACCGTGGCCGGGGTGGCCTGGGCGCAGCACCGGGGCATCCGCCGGGTCGAGGTACGCGTCGACGGCGGCGCCTGGCAGGAGGCGGAGCTGGCCCCGACGGTGTCGGTGGACACCTGGGTGCAGTGGTCGTGGCGCTGGGACGCGACGCCGGGCGAGCACCGGCTCCAGGTCCGGGCCACCGACGCGACGGGTGAGACGCAGACCGAGCGTACGCAGGGCGTCGCCCCGGACGGCGCCACCGGCTGGCACACCGTCACGGTCAACGTCCGCTGACTCCGCCCGCATGACGCGGGAAACCGCGCCCCGGTGGGGGCGCGGTTCGCGGTGCTGGGAAGAGTCGGGTCAGGCGACGTTGCGTTGGGCGGGGACGGTCGACTTGTGCGGGCGGCCCAGTCGGGCCTCCAGTCGGGCCACGTCCACCCTGGCGTGCCGGCGGTCCGCCAGGTCCTCCCAGCCGACGGCGAGCAGCCGCAGCCGCTCCGACTCGCTGAAGCCACCCCACACGCCGTACGGCTCGCGGACCGACAGCGCGTGCGCGGCGCACTCGGCGCGAACGGGGCAGGCCCGGCAGACCGCCTTGGCGGAGGACTCCCGACGCAGTCGGGAGGAGCCCCGCTCACCGTCGGGGTGGAAGAACTGGGCGCTGTCCCGCCCTCGACAGGCACCGAGCCGCTGCCAGTCCCACAGATCGACGATGGGTCCGGGCAGTCTACGTACGTTCGACATCAGCACCCCTCCTCCCGCGCGGCACCGCGAGATCCTTGTGGCCGGCTTCCGGGCGGCGGGCCGCGCAGGCGCACCGTTCCCGGCCTGGCCCTCCCGGTACCCGGGCCGTCGCCGACTCACACGTGTGTGATCGAAAACGACCTCCAAGTTGCGGCTTTTGCCCCATCTGTCGGAAAAGTTCGAAGGATTGCCGGGAACCTCCTCCCCAGCCGACCCCGTCATGGTCTGCTCGTTGGCGGAGAGGAGACCACAGTGCGTACCGTTCTCGTGTGCGTTCGGACACCACTCGCCGCCCAGCACCTGACTTCTGCTGCCGCGCGACTGGGTTTGTCCGCGATCGTTCGTACCGCCGTCTCCGATCCCGAGGTGATGTTGCGGCTCGCTGAGCGACCGGCCGACGTGGTGCTGGCCGACACGGCCCTGACGCGGCCGGACAGCGCCGGCTTCGTCCGCCGGGTGCTGGCCCGCGCGCCGCAGGCCGCGGTGGTGCTGCTCGGCGCCGAGGAGTCCGAGGCCGCGGCGGCGAGCATCAGCGCCGGCGCCCGCGGTCTGATCCAGAACGCCGACCACGACCTGACCAGCGCGGTCGCGAAGGCCCTGCTGCTGCTCACCGCTCCCGGCCGGGCGACCCGGCAACGGATCACCGATCCGGCCCGGGACACCGCGACGGTCGGCGGCGCGGGCCGCTCCGGGCCGTCCCTGCGCGGCTCCGCCGAGCCCGGCCGGTCCGCCACGGCAACCGGCGAGGGGCCGGCAGGCGTGCCGTCGGTGCCGGTACAGCGAGGTGACGATGAGGCCGAGTCCGCGAACGGCGATTCGCCCGACCAGACCGACCAGGCCCGCAGCGCCCAGAGCACCCGGCCCGCCCGGGCGTCGATCGGGCTCACCGAGCGGGAGCTCCAGGTGCTGCTGGGCATGGCCGAGGGCAAGAGCAACGCGGAGATCGGCCGGGAGCTGTTCGTCTCGGAGGACACCGTCAAGACCCACGCCCGCCGGCTGTTCCGCAAGCTCGGTGCCCGGGACCGGGCACACGCGGTGGCCGCCGGCTTCCGCGCCGGCCTGGTCGCCTGACCCGCACCCCGGTCCCGCACGCGCCGCACGCGCCGCGCCGCGCGCGCCGCGCCGCGCCGCGCCGCACCGCGCCGCACCGCGCCGCACCGCGCCGCACCGCGCCGCACCGCGCCGCACCGCGGCGCGCCGCACCGCACCGCAAGATCGTGCTCGAACCAGGATGTAGTGGCCTCCTCGGACCGGGAGGCCACTACATCGTGGTTGCAGCACGATCTTGCGGCGGCCGGGCTTGCTTGCCGAGGGTGGGACCGCGGGGGTCAGTCCGTGGCGGTGGTGGTGCCCGACTCGTCCTCGGTGCCCTCGGTCAGGGTGTCGTGCACCCCGTCGGCGTACCCGCGGGCGTAGTCCCACGTCACGTAGTGGTCCGGGTCCGGGTCGTAGGCGGGCTCGTGCACCCGGGGCCGACCGGAGTTGAGCAGGTGTCGCAGGTTGCCCCGGAGCAGATCCCAGTCGAAGTAGTGCGGCTCCCGGCAGTCCTCGCATTCGATCACCAGCCCGCGGACACCGATCGGCGCCAGCAGGGCCTGGTAGATCTCCAGGTCGGCGAGGTCCTCCAGCACGTCCTGCCGCTCGACGTCGGTCAGTGGATCCGGCGTCGCGTCGTCGCCCGGATCGTCCAGCCCCGCAGTCGGGTCGGCCGGGTCGCCGTTGAACGGGTCGATGGGCTCGTCGTGCACCCCCTCACCGTAGACCCAACGCGGCGGGGACGTCCGCCCCCCGGGCTGCGCGACGAGCCGGCCCGCCACGAGGGAGTCGCCCAGCTCACTGGGTACGATGGGACGACGTGCCGGCACCGTGGCGCGTTCCGGTGCCTGCCCGCGCCACCTCGCTGAAGCCCATTCGAGCAGCTCAGGGGAGCAATCGTGGAAAATTCGCCCAGCACCGATCTTCCGGCCGGCGCCGAGCACGCCGACCTGGGCGGCCACCTGCCCGAGCTGCCGGCCGGCTCCGCGCGGGTGGTTCCGCTCGGTCTCACCTTCGACGACGTGCTGCTGCAGCCGGGCGAGTCGGACGTGGTGCCCAGCAGGGTCAACACCCGGACGAAGCTCACCCGCAACGTCGAGCTGTCCATCCCCCTGCTGTCCAGCGCCATGGACACCGTCACCGAGGCGCGGATGGCGATCGCCATGGCCCGCCAGGGCGGCATCGGCGTGCTGCACCGCAACCTTTCGCTGGAGGACCAGGCCCTTCAGGTCGACCTGGTGAAGCGCTCCGAGTCCGGCATGATCACCAACCCGGTGACGGCCAGCCCCAACGACACGCTGCGCGAGGTCGACGAGCTGTGCGGCCGCTACCGCATCTCCGGCGTGCCGGTCGTGGACTCCGACGGTCAGCTGGTCGGCATCGTCACCAACCGGGACATGCGCTTCGTCTCCGAACCGGACACGCCGGTCCGCGAGATCATGACCCACACGCCGCTGGTCACCGCCAAGGTCGGGGTGAGCAAGGACGACGCGCTGGCCCTGCTGCGCCAGCACAAGGTCGAGAAGTTGCCGATCGTGGACGACTCGGGCCGGCTGCGCGGGTTGATCACCGTGAAGGACTTCACCAAGAGCGAGCAGTACCCGGACGCCAGCAAGGACGACGCCGGCCGGCTGCGGGTCGCGGCCGCCATCGGTGTGGGCGAGGACGCGTACAAGCGGGCCCGTGCCCTGGTCGACGCGGGCGTGGACGTGCTGATCGTGGACACCGCGCACGGCCACCAGCGGGCCGTGCTGGACATGGTCCGCCGGCTCAAGGCCGACGTCAGCATCGACATCGTGGGCGGCAACGTGGCCACGTACGCCGGCGCGAAGGCGCTGGTCGACGCCGGCGCCGACGGGATCAAGGTGGGCGTGGGTCCGGGCGCGATCTGCACCACCCGGATCGTCGCCGGGGTCGGCGTGCCGCAGATCACCGCGATCATGGAGGCGGCCCGGGCCGCCCGTCCGGCCGGTGTGCCGGTGATCGGTGACGGCGGGATCCAGTACTCCGGCGACATCGCCAAGGCGCTGGTCGCCGGCGCCGACACGGTGATGCTCGGCAGCCTGCTGGCCGGCTGCGAGGAGAGCCCCGGCGAGCTGATCTTCGTCAACGGCAAGCAGTACAAGGCGTACCGCGGCATGGGGTCGCTCGGCGCGATGCAGTCCCGGGGCCAGGCCAAGTCGTACAGCAAGGACCGCTACTTCCAGCAGGACGTGCTCAGCGACGACAAGCTGGTCCCCGAGGGCGTCGAGGGCCAGGTGCCCTACCGAGGGCCGCTGTCCCGGGTGGCCCACCAACTCGTCGGTGGGCTGCGTCTGGCCATGGGGTACGCGGGCGCGGAGAACATCCCCGACCTGCACCACCGGGGCCAGCTCATCCGGATCACCGCGGCCGGGCTGAAGGAGAGCCACCCGCACGACATCCAGATGACCGTCGAGGCGCCCAACTACCACACCCGCTGACCCCTCCACCCCCAACCACCTGGAGTCCCCCATGCGTGACGTGGTCGAGATCGGGCTGGGCAAGACCGCGCAGCGCGGCTACCACCTGGACGACATCGCCATCGTGCCGAGCCGGCGAACCCGGGACGTCGACGACGTCTCGACCGCCTGGCAGCTCGACGCGTACCCGTTCGGCATCCCGTGCGTCGGGCATCCCTCCGACGCCACCATGAGCCCGTCGTCGGCGGTGCGGCTCGGTCAGCTCGGCGGCCTCGGCGTGCTCAACGTCGAGGGGTTGTGGACCCGCTACGAGAACCCGACCAAGGTGCTGGACGAGCTTGCCGGCCTCGACGAGGACGCCCGCGCCACCAAGCGGCTCCAGGAGGTGTACGCGGAGCCGATCCGTCCGGACCTGATCGCCGAGCGGGTGCGTGAGCTGCGCGCCGGTGGCGGCACGGTGGCGGTGCGGGTCTCCCCGCAGCACACCCTCGCGCTGGCCCCGGTGATCCTGGACGCCGGGGTGGACATCCTGGTCATCCAGGGCACCATCGTGTCGGCGGAGCACGTGTCGACCACCGATGAGCCGCTGAACCTCAAGGAGTTCATCGCCGACCTCGACCTGCCGGTGATCGTGGGTGGCTGCACCGACTACAAGACGGCGCTGCACCTGATGCGTACCGGCGCGGCCGGCGTGATCGTGGGCATCGGTGGTGACGAGTGGTCGACCACCGAGTCGGTGCTGGGCATCCGGGTGCCGATGGCCACCGCGATCGCCGACGCGGCGGCGGCCCGCCGTGACTACCTCGACGAGACCGGCGGCCGGTACGTGCACCTGATCGCCGACGGCGACATCCAGACCTCCGGTGACATCGCCAAGGCGCTCGGCTGCGGCGCGGACGCGGTGATGCTGGGCGAGCCGTTGTCGCTCTGCGACGAGGCGCCCGCCGGCGGTGCCTGGTGGCACTCGGCGGCCAGCCACCCGTCGCTGCCCCGGGGCGCGTTCGAGGTGGCGGGTGAGCCGCTCGGGTCGATGGAGGAGCTGCTCTTCGGCCCGGCCGACGAGGCCGACGGTCAGCTCAACCTGTTCGGTGGGCTGCGCCGTGCGATGGCCAAGTGCGGCTACCGCGATCTCAAGGAGTTCCAGAAGGTCGGTCTGGTCCTCGACCGCTGACCGTCACCCGCTCGGCGAAAGGCCGGCCCCGCGACGCTGCGGGGCCGGCCTTTTCCGTTACTTCTTGAGGTAGATGGTCAGGTCGGACATGTTGCGGTAGCTGAGCGCCGCGAAGTCGAGCGACTGGGCCCGGTTGGTGGTGCCGCCCGGGGCGGTGTCCATCTCCCAGTTGGCGTGGTGGAAGTCCCGCTCGCCGATGGTCTGGAAGAACTGCTGGAAGTTGATGTCGCCCTCGCCGAGCGGGGTCATCTGGTGGCCGTTGGGCACGCTGGTGTCCCGGTCGCCGTCCTTCGCGTGGAACAGCGGGAACCGGGTGGTCCGGTCGGCCACGTTGAGGATCGGGTCGAACAGGTCGATCTGCGCGCGGCCGGCCGGGTCGACGTACTTCTGGTGCTTGTAGCGGGCGACGTAACCCCAGTAGATGTCGAACTCGAAGAAGACGTACCGGGGGTCGGTCCGGCCGAAGAAGTACTCCAGCCGCCGGATGCCGGAGGAGCGGGTGGGGCGGCCCTGCTCGTCGAGCGGCCCGGAGTCGAGCAGGAAGCTGTACGCGACGTCGTGGTTGTGCGTGTAGAGCCGCAGGCCCCGGGCTCGGGCCTGCCGGCCCAACTCGTTCCAGGTGTCGGCGGCGGCGTCCCAGTCGGCCTTGTACGCGCTGTTGGTCGGGTCGCTGCCGGTGCCGATGTTCTTCATGCCGAGTTCCTCGGCGATGTCCATCTGCTGCTGGAAGGTGGCCGCCTGGATCGAGGCGTGGGTGCCGTTGGCGACGAGACCGTTGTCGTCGAGGATCTTGCGGATCTCGCGCGGGGTGATCTGCCGGCCCAGGATCTCGGTGCTCTGGGTGTATCCGGCGAACTCGATCTCCTTGTAGCCGATCTCGGCGAGCCGGGCGAGAACGCGCTCGAAGCCGTACGGCACACCACTGTCGTCGGGCGCGGCGGTGATCCGGTCCCGGACGCTGTAGAGGATGATGCCCCGGTTCTTCGACGGGATCAGCGGTTCGACCCGCAGCCTGCTCCTGCCCTTGTCCTTGGGGTTCGCGAGTGCGGGGGCGCCGGTGGCGAGCACCGGCAGACCGGCCGCGCCGAGCGCGGCGGCGGCGCCGGCGGAGGCGGCGAGCAGGGACCGGCGGCTGAGCCGGCCGGCAGAGGAGGCGTCGGGTGCGGTCTGGTCTGGCATCGTTCCACCTTTCGCGACGGCGGTGGCCGTCGATGACGATCAGCAGAGGGTGCGACGAGAGTCCGGTCGCGGGGCGCCGCCGAGCGCCCAGGTCCGCGTCTGAATGTTCCGAACGCGTTACAGCTTGGAGACAGACACTAACGGCGGTCGAAGCCGAAAGAAAGTATCGATCGAGGTTAACTTTTGTTTGTATCGACGAAAGTGACTGATGATCGTCGATACGGGCCGTGGGTCCGTCGGCGCTGACTACGCTCGTCCTGATCGGGATCGTCGCAGGAGGAGGGTGCATGGTCCGGACCGGACAGACGCCGACCGGCAGCCGGCTGGCCGCCACCGCCACCGCGTTGACCTGTGTGATCGCGCTCATCACGGCCGGCTGCACGGGTGCGGACACCGACGGATTCCGGCCCGGTGCCACCGACGCCGGTGATCCGTACGTGCCGGGGCGCGGTAACGGCGGCTACGACGTCACGCACTACGGCCTCGACGTCCGCTACGACCCGGCGACCGACCGGCTCACCGGCCGCGCCGTCGTCACGGCCACGGCCACCCAGGACCTGTCCCAGTTCAACCTGGACCTGCACGGTCTGGACGTCGACTCGGTCAGCATCTCCGACGCGCGGGTCGACCATCGACGCGACGACGACGAACTGGTCGTGACCCCCCGCGACGGGTTGCCCCGTGGCCGGCAGTTCACGGTGACGGTCGAGTACGCGGGCGTACCCGCCGCCGTCACCGACGGCGAACTGGGCAGCGGCGGCTTCCTGCACACCGCCGACGGCGCGGTCGCGCTCGGCCAACCCGACTCCGCGGCGACCTGGTTCCCGGTCAACGACCATCCGTCGGACAAGGCCAGCTACGACATCGCGGTGACCGTTCCGGACGCGCTGTCGGCGCTGAGCAACGGGGTGCCCGGCCCGAAGAGCAGCGCCGACGGCTGGACCACCTGGCGCTGGTCGGAGCGTGCCCCGATGGCCAGCTACCTGAGCACCCTGGTGATCGGAAACTACCGGGTGAGCAGTGGCACGCACGGCGGCCGGCCGATGGTCACCGCCGTGGCCGCGAGCCTGCCGGCCAACGGGGGCGCGGCCAACTCGGTGGCCCGCACCGGGGAGATCGTCGACTTCCTGGCCAGCCGCTTCGGCCCGTACCCCTTCGACTCGTACGGCGGGATCGTCGTCGCCGACGACCGGATCGGCTACGCCCTGGAGACCCAGTCCCGGCCCGTCTACGGGCCCGGCTTCTTCACCGGCGACCGGCCCGATCCGGGAGTCGTCGCCCACGAGCTGGCCCACCAGTGGTTCGGCGACAGTGTGTCGCTGAGCAGGTGGGGCGACATCTGGCTGAACGAGGGCTTCGCCAGCTACGCCGAGTGGCTGTGGGAGGAGCACGACGGCGGCCGGACCGCGCAGCGCAACTTCGAACTCCAGTACGTGGCGACCGACTGGACCCAGCCGTCGGTCGAGCCGGGCCGGGAGCGCATGTTCGGTACCGCCGTCTACAAGCGCGGCGCGCTCACCGTGCACGCGCTGCGCCGCACCGTCGGCGACGACACGTTCTTCCGCATCCTGCGGACCTGGACCGCCGAGCGGGCGACCGGCAACGCGACCACCTCGGATTTCGTCGCGCTCGCCGAGCGGGTGTCCGGCCGACAGCTACGACCGCTCTTCGACGCCTGGTTGGTGGGCGGCTCGGCGCCAACCCTGCCGTGACGGGGCCGTGATCGCCGGTCGATAGGCTGCCGCCTGCGATCGGCGGGAGACCCCCGTCGCGCGGGGCGGCCCGACCGTCACCGCAACCGTACGGGGAGGGTTCGTGATGAGGGTGACGCGGCGCGGGCTGCGGGTGGGTGCCGGTCTGCTGGTGACCGGGGCGCTCGCACTGTCCGGATGCGACTCGGCCGCCCCGGAGGCCGCACCCTCGCCGAGCACGTCGCCCACGCCGGCGCGGACGTTCACCGCCGGCGCCGCCGGGGTCGGTGACGACTACTTTCCGAGCTACGGCAACGGTGGCTACGACGTCGGGCGGTACACCATCAAGGTGCGCTACGACCCGGCGAAGGACCAGCTGACCGGCACGGCCACGGTGCAGGCCACCGCGACGGCCGACCTGTCGACGTTCAACCTCGACCTCGCCGGCCTGACCGTCGAGCGGGTCACCGTGGACGGCGCCCCGGCCACCCACACCCGGGTGAAGAACGAGCTGGTGATCAAGCCGGCGGCCGGCCTGATCAACGGCAACGGGTTCGTCGCCGAGATCGCCTACGCGGGCGTGCCGAAGCCGCTGAAGAACGAGGTGCTCGGCGACGGTGGCTTCGTGCACACCTCCGACGGTGCGATCGCGTTGGGTCAGCCCGAGTCGGCGAGCACCTGGTTCCCGGTCAACGACCACCCGTCCGACAAGGCGTCCTACGACTTCGAGATCACCGTCCCGGACGGCCTCACCGCGGTCAGCAACGGTGTGCCCGGCGGCAAGACCAGCAAGGGCGGCTGGACCACCTGGAAGTGGTCGGAGAAGTCGCCGATGGCCAGCTACCTGAGCACGCTGGTGATCGGCAAGTTCCGGGTCACCACCGGCGAGCACAGGGGCCGGCCGGTCTACAGCGCCGTCACCACCAAACTTGCCAAGGGCCCCGCGGACACGGCGATGGCGCAGACCGTCACGGTCGCCGACTACCTGGAGAGCGTGTTCGGGCCGTACCCGTTCGACGCGTACGGCGGCGTGGTCGTCTCCGACAGCCGCATCGGGTACGCGCTGGAGACGCAGAGCCGCCCGGTCTACTCCGGCGGCTTCTTCCGGCAGGGCGCGAACACCGGTGTGGTCGCCCACGAGCTGGCCCACCAGTGGTTCGGTGACAGCGTGGCGTTGGCCAGGTGGGAGGACATCTGGCTCAACGAGGGCTTCGCGACGTACGCGGAGTGGCTCTGGGCCGAGCACACCAAGGAGTCCACCGCCAAGGCGGAGTTCGACAAGCGGTACGACGCGGTGCCGAGCGTGGTGTGGAGGACGCCGCCGGGCAAGCCGGGGGTGAAGGACCTGTTCAGCCAGTCGGTCTACCAGCGTGGCGGGATGACCCTGCACGCGCTGCGGGTGGCCGTCGGCGACAAGGCGTTCTTCGAGATCGTCAAGACCTGGGCGGCGGACAAGCGCAACGGCACCGCCACCACCGCCGAGTTCGTGGCCCTCGCCGAACGAGTCTCCGGCAAACAACTGGACGCCCTCGTCGACGCCTGGCTCTACGGCACCAAAAAGCCCGCCCGCCCCAAGCCCCTCTGACCCCCGCCCCCGCGATCTTGCACTTTCTGCCCCGGCAAAAGGGGTGAGTGAGCGCGAATCAACGACCGAAAGTGCAAGATCGCGGGCGGGCGAGGGGTGCCCGGGTACGGGGTGCCGGGTTAGTTCTTGACGACCAGGTTGGGGTGGGCGGCCAGGTAGGCGTCGGCGCGGCCGGCGCGCAGCTCCGTGATGAACTTCCGGCCCTCGCTGGTGAGCTGTTCGCCCTGGTAGGCGTTGCCCTTGCCGACGCCGGAGCCGGGCAGGCCGACCAGCACGAACTTGTCCTCCGGCACCCCGCTCAGCGCGTACGCCAGGTCGACGATGCGGTTGCCGCCCACGTACACCAGGGTGTCGCCCAGCGCGGCGACCACCTGGTCCACCCGCTCCGGTTGCCGGGCCAGGCCCTCGTCCAGGATCTTGCGGGTCAGCGCGCGGATCAACTGCTGCTGGTGGCGCTGCCGGGCGTAGTCGCCGCCGGTGATGTAGCGCTGCCGCGCGTAGTCCAGCGCCTGCCAGCCGTTGAGATGCTGGGTGCCCTTCTCGTAGACCTTCTGCGGCCCGGTGTACCCGCCGGGCGCGCTGTCCCGGTATTTGCCGTCCGGCTTGCGGTGCAGTGACGCGACCCGCTGGTCGACGTAGATGTCCACCCCGCCGAGGGCGTTCACCAGCCGGTCGAAGCCGTTGAACGTGAGCACCGCGCCCGCGTCGATGCGCAGCCCGGTGTAGCCGCTGACGGTGCTGCGCAGCAGCTCGTACCCCTGGGCCGTGCTCGGTTGCTTGGGTTTGCCCGGCACCCGGCTGCCGAAGCTCATCGAGTGGGTGAGCTTGGTCTTGCCGCCCTTGTAGCCGGCCTTCGGGAACGCCGGGATGTCCACCAGCAGGTCGCGGGGGAGCGAGAAGAGGTACGCCCGACCCAGCCCCTTGGGCACGTGCAGCACCAGCACGGCGTCGGAGTGCGGCTCCCAGCCGGGCACGCTGACCCGGGTGTCCACCCCGACCAGCAGCAGCGTCAGCGGGCCGGTGATGTTCGCGCCCGGCGGCGGACCGCTCGGGCTGGGGGTGGGCGTTCCCAGCGGCGACGGGGTGGGTGAGCCGGCCACCGGGGCGCCACCGGGCTTGCTGTCGCCGGTGAGCCGGGTGACCACCACCGCCCCGGCGGCGATCAGCGCGACGGCGGCGAGGGCCACCAGGCCCAGCAGCAGCCACCGTCGGCGCGGTGCCATCGACCCGAGGATCATCTTGGATTCCTTCCACCCGTCTGGTGAACAACGCTCCGACGGGTACTCCGGGTTGCGGCCCGGAAAGCGCCAGGTCGGTTGGCCGGTGCATGATCGCGCGAAAACTGCCGCTGGCGCGAGCGCTACTGGCGAGTAATGATGCGTCCATGCGGTATGGCGTGGTCGTCATCGGGTCCGGCTTCGGTGGCAGCGTCACCGCGCTCCGGCTGGCCGAGAAGGGCTGGTCGGTCGGCGTTCTGGAGGCCGGCCGGCGGTTCGCCGACGACGAGTTCCCGCAGACGTCCTGGCGGGCCCGCCGGTTCCTGTGGGCGCCGAGGCTGGGTTGCTACGGCATCCAGCGGCTCACCCTGCTCCGCCCCGCCGACCGGCGATCCGGCGGTGGCCTGCTGGTGCTCTCCGGCGCGGGCGTGGGCGGCGGCTCGCTGGTCTACGCGAACACCCTCTACGAGCCGCTGCCGGCCTTCTACGCCGATCCGCAGTGGCGCGACATCACCGACTGGCGTGACGAACTGGCCCGTCACTACGACCAGGCGAAGCGGATGCTCGGCGTCACCACGTACCCGATGGACACCGGCGCGGACCGCGCCATGCGGGCGGTGGCCGAGCGGATGGGGGTGGGGCACACCTTCCATGCCACTCCGGTGGGCGTGCACATCGGCCGACCCGGCCAGCGGGTCGCCGACCCGTACTTCGGCGGCGCCGGCCCGGAACGCACCGGCTGCCTGCACTGCGGCTCGTGCATGACCGGCTGCCGGCACGGGGCGAAGAACACGCTGGTCAAGAACTACCTCTGGCTCGCCGAACGGCAGGGTGCCAGGGTGCACCCGTTGACCACGGTGACCGCCGTGCGACCGGCCTCCGGCGGCGGGTACGAGGTGCACACCGTCCGCACCGGGGCGTGGCTGCGGCGCGAGCGGCAGGTGATCCACGCCGACCAGGTGGTCTTCGCCGCCGGCGCGCTCGGCACCCAACGACTGCTGCACGCGATGCGGGCCGAGGGCGCGCTGCCGGCGCTGTCGCCCCGCCTCGGCGAGCTGACCCGGACCAACTCGGAGGCCATCCTGGGCGCCTCGGTGCCGCGCCAGCGGGCCCGGGCCGACCGACTCGACTTCAGCGAGGGGGTGGCGATCACCAGCTCGTTCCACCCCGACGCGCAGACCCACATCGAGCCGGTCCGCTACGGGCGCGGCTCCAACGCGATGGGACTGCTCCAGTCGCTGCTCGTCGACGGTGGCCCGCACCGGGTGCGGCGATGGTTGGGCAGCATCGTGCGGCAACCGGGGCTGGCCGCCCGGATGCTGTCCGTGCGCGGCTGGTCGGAGCGGACGGTGATCGCCCTGGTGATGCAGTCGGTGGACAACTCGCTGACGACCCGGTGGCGGCGCGGCGCGTTCGGTCGTCGGCTGGTGACCGGCCCGGGTCACGGCGCGCCGAGCCCGACCTGGATCCCGGCCGGCAACACCGCGACCCGACTGCTCGCCGAGGAGATCGGTGGCACCCCCGGTGGCTCGCTCACCGAGCCGTTCGACATCCCGATGACCGCGCACATCCTGGGTGGGGCGGTGATCGGCGCGACCCCGGCCGACGGGGTGATCGACCCTTGGCACCGGGTGTACGGCCATCCGGGGCTGCACGTGGTGGACGGGGCGTCGGTCTCGGCCAACCTCGGCGTGAACCCGTCGCTGACGATCACCGCGCAGGCGGAACGCGCGATGTCCTTCTGGCCCAACAAGGGCGAGGAGGACCCCAGGCCCGCGCTCGGGTCGCCGTACCGGCGGGTACCCCCCGTACCCCCGCGAAACCCTGCGGTCCCCGCGGACGCCCCGGGCGCGCTGCGACAGTGACCCCGGCGGGCGAGCCGGTGCCGGGGGCGCTCGTGACACTCGGTAGGCTTTGTGCACATGAGCCTGCCTCGCCCCGTCCTCGTGGTGGACTTCGGAGCCCAGTACGCCCAGCTCATCGCGCGCCGGGTCCGCGAGGCGAAGGTCTACTCCGAGATCGTGCCGCACTCGATGCCGGTCGCCGAGATGCTGGCGAAGAACCCGGCCGCGATCATCCTCTCCGGCGGTCCGGCCAGCGTGTACGCGCCGGACGCCCCGCAGATCGACGCCGGCGTGTTCACGGCCGACGTGCCGGTCTTCGGCATCTGCTACGGCTTCCAGGCGATGGCCCAGGCGCTCGGCGGCACCGTCGCGCGGACGGGTAACCGCGAGTACGGCGGCACGCCGCTGCGTCCGCGCCTCCTCGAGCCGGGTGTGCTGCTCCGCGATCTCCCGGCGGACCTGCCGGTCTGGATGAGCCACGGTGACGCCGTCACCGAGGCGCCCGAGGGCTTCACGGTGACCGCCGAGTCGGCGGGCGCGCCGGTGGCGGCGTTCGAGGACGTGGCCGGGCGTCGGGCCGGCGTGCAGTTCCACCCGGAGGTCGGGCACACCCAGCACGGCCAGGAGATGCTGCAGCGCTTCCTGTACGACATCGCCGGCATCGAGCCGACCTGGACGCCCGAGAACATCATCGACGAGCAGGTGGCCCGGATCCGCGCCCAGGTCGGCGACAAGGAGGTCATCTGCGGCCTGTCCGGCGGGGTGGACTCGGCGGTCGCCGCGGCGCTGGTGCACAAGGCGGTCGGTGACCAGCTCACCTGCGTCTTCGTCGACCACGGCCTGCTGCGCGCGGGTGAGGCCGAGCAGGTGGAGAAGGACTACGTCGCGGCCACCGGCATCAGGCTGAAGGTGGTCGACGCGGCGGACCGGTTCCTCGGCGCGCTGGCCGGCGTGACCGACCCGGAGCAGAAGCGCAAGATCATCGGCCGGGAGTTCATCCGGGTCTTCGAGGCCGCGGCCCGCGAGATCGCCTCGCACGGCGACGTGGAGTTCCTGGTCCAGGGCACCCTCTACCCGGACGTGGTCGAGTCTGGCGGCGGCACCGGCACGGCCAACATCAAGAGCCACCACAACGTCGGCGGCCTGCCGGAGGACCTGAAGTTCGCGCTGGTCGAGCCGCTGCGCACGCTGTTCAAGGACGAGGTCCGGGCGCTCGGCCTGGAGCTGGGCCTG
This sequence comes from Micromonospora sp. WMMD710, assembly GCF_029626045.1. Classification (NCBI taxonomy): domain Bacteria; kingdom Bacillati; phylum Actinomycetota; class Actinomycetes; order Micromonosporales; family Micromonosporaceae; genus Micromonospora; species Micromonospora sp. WMMD710. The sequence continues at coordinate 6,376,867 of NZ_JARUBD010000001.1, forward strand.
CCCGAGGCCATGGTCTGGCGGCACCCGTTCCCCGGCCCCGGCCTGGCCATCCGGATCATCGGCGCGGTCGACCGGGAGCGGCTCGACCTGCTGCGCCGGGCCGACCTGATCGCCCGCGAGGAGTTGACCGCCGCCGGCCTGGACCGGGGCGTCTGGCAGTTCCCGGTGGTGCTGCTGGCCGACGTGCGCAGCGTCGGCGTGCAGGGCGACGGGCGCAGCTACGGGCATCCCGTGGTGCTGCGCCCGGTCTCCAGCGAGGACGCGATGACCGCCGACTGGTCCCGGCTGCCCTACGAGGTGGTGGCCCGGATCTCCACCCGGATCACCAACGAGGTCGCCGAGGTCAACCGGGTGGTGCTGGACGTGACCAGCAAGCCGCCGGGCACCATCGAGTGGGAGTGAGCGCGCCTCAACCGGCCGGCGGCGCGCTCGGCGGGGTCGTCGGAGGGTAGGGCTGCGGCGCGGCGCCCGCCGGGTGCGGCCAGGCGGGCGCGCCGGTGGGCTCCTCGGGCATCAGGAACCACATGATCGGGTACGCGAACAGGGCGAGCCCGCCGGTGAGCAGGCCGGTGACCGCGAAGACCACCCGGACCAGGGTGGGGTCGACGTCGAAGTAGCGGCCGAGGCCGCTGGCGACCCCCGCCACCATGCGGTCGGTGGTGGGTCGCCGGAGCTGCTTGTACGGGGCGTGGGGAGCGGCGGTGGTTGTCATGTCTCCACGGTCCGCGCTGGTGCCCGGCCTGCCCTCGGTGACTGCCCGGATCCTTACCCTGACCGATCCCTGATTGGGGCCAGACAGTCAGGAATCCGACTCTTTTCCGTTCCGGTAACCCGGCCCGGGGAGAATTTGCTCCCGTGACCACCTTGCTGGAGCCGCTCCGCAGGATCGCGGCATACGCAGTTTGTGCTGATTCAGACGGCCGAGTGTTGCTGGTCCGCGCATCGGAGCGCTCCGGCACACCCGGCACATGGTCGCTGCCCGGCGGGGCGGTCGACCACGGTGAGGACCCGAACCACACGGTGGTCCGGGAAACCGCCGCCGAGACGGGCCTCTCGGTCGCCGTCTCGGGCCTGGCCGACGTGCTCGCCGACATGCGGGCGCTGCCCGAGCGTGGCATCACCATCCACACCGACCGGCTGATCTACCGGGTCGGGGTGCGCGGCGGCACCCTCGCCGACCGGGTCGGCGAACGCCCCACCGACCTGGCCCGGTGGTACACGCTCGATGAGGCGCGCGAGCTGCCGCTGCGGTCGTTCACCGCGCGTGCCCTCGGGTTGCCCGCCTCCTCGGCCGACGTGGTGCCCGACGAGGTGCCCGAGTTCCCTTCCTTCTACGCGGTGCCCGGCCCCGACGGGCTGCACCGGGCGCAGCGCTTCGCCGCGTACGCGGTGTGCACCGACCCGGCCGGTCGGGTGCTGCTCACCCGCATCTCCGACGGCTACCCGGGTGCCGGCTGCTGGCACCTGCCCGGAGGCGGCACCGACTACGGCGAGCAGCCCGGCGCGGCACTCATCCGCGAGCTGGTGGAGGAGACCGGCCAGGCTGGCCGTCTCGTCGAGCTACTCGGAGTGGCCAGCCACCGCGACGCCGCCTCGCTCGGCCCGGAGGGCTACCCGATCGACTGGCACGGCGTACGCGCCTTCTACCGGGTGGTCGTGGACGATCCCAACCCGCTGACGATCGCCGACGTGGGCGGCTCGACCTGCGAGGCCCGCTGGTTCGCCCGCGAGGAGTTGGGCGCCCTGCCCACGGACCGCCTGACCGAGGTGACCGCCGAGGCAGTCCAAGCAGCCCAGCTCACCTAACCCCACACCCACCCCACCCCGACGCTCGCGGTCGATCATGAGGTTGACCGGGCGGTATGTCCGTCCCGGTGCCGCTAACCTCATGATCGATGAAGTCGGCGGGTGGAGGTGGCGGCGTGCGGGAGCGGCGGCGCGTCGGGGCGTACGGGATGCTGCGGGACGGGCGCGGGCGGGTGCTCTTGGCGCGCGGGTCGGAGACCTGCCCGTACCCGGGGGTGTGGCAGCTTCCCGGCGGCGGGGTCGAGCACGCCGAACACCCGGTCCGGGCCGCCCAGCGTGAGTTCGCCCGAGAGACCGGGCTGGCCGTCACGGTGGGCGCGATCCGGGCGGCGGTCGCCGACGTCGCCACGTACCCCGACGACGATGTCGCGGTGCACACCGACCGGCTGATCTTCGACGTCGAGGCGACGGGCGGTGACCTCCGGCCGGAGCCCGCCGGCGGCATCGCCGAGCTGGGCTGGTTCGGCCCGGACGAGGCGGCGGCCGTGCCGCTGATGCCGTTCACCGCCGAGCTGCTCGGGCTGCCGGTGTCGCCCCTGCCGGCCGGCCTGCCCCGGGCACTGCCACCCGACCCGGCACCGCACCCCGACCGCCGGCTGCGCTTCGGGGCGTACGGGCTGGTCACCGATCCGGCCGGGCGGTTCCTGCTCACCCAGATCGCGGACGGCTACCCGGGCGCCGGCAGGTGGCACCTCCCCGGCGGTGGCACCGACCACGGCGAACAGCCGACCACCGGGCTGCTGCGGGAGCTGGTCGAGGAGGGCGGGCAGCTGGGCCGGGTGGTGGAACTGCTCGGCGTCGACAACCTGCACAACCCCGCCGCGCTCGGCCCGGAGGGTCGCCCGCTGGACTGGCACGGCGTACGGGTGATCTATCGGGTGCTGGTGGACGTACCCACCGACGCGGTGGTCACCGAGTCCGCCGGTGGTTCGACGGCTCGGGCCGGCTGGTTCACCCGGTCCGAGACCGCTGACCTGCCGTTGACCGGCATCGCTGCCTCGGCAATCGGACAAGCGGGCGGATAGCACCCCGCTCGCTGAGCCGGAATGGTGACCCTCCGGTACAGTCAGTGGAGGGAATGGTGGAGGAAACGGGCGTTGAGGCCCGGGATGGGAATAAGAGAGCGGTTCGCGCGGTTTAAGCCAGTTATAAGTACCGCCGGCAGCTATCGCCAAGTCCTGTTCCCCTATGCGATGGTGTACTCCGCAAAAGGCTGCCGGGCCATCGAAGGGTCCGGCACGAGACAGCCGGACACCCGCCCCCGCGGCGGCCAGCCGATCCGGTGATGGAGGAAACGTGCCGAGAGCCCCATGGCGCCGGCGTCGTACGACTGACAGTCCGCGCCCCGCAGGGCGTCGCTGGGCGGGCCCGTTGCGCCGCAGCAGCACGTTCGCCCGCCAGGTGCTGCTGGTCCGAGTGGGTCGCCGTGACGACGACCTGCGGACCACCGACCTCGCGTTGCCCGAGCACCGGTACGCCGACCGGCAGCGCCGCCGCTACGGTCTGGACCGGCTCAGCCGGCCGCCGATCGACGCCACCCGGGCGGAGATCGAGGCGGTCATGCCGATCAGCCCGGCGTTGCCCATGGTGCACACCGACGAGGCCACGGCCGGGTCGATCCCCCTGCTCCCCGGCGAGCGCACGATGGCCCGCCGGATGAAGTTCGGCGTGGTCAACGCCTGCACCCTGGCGAGCCTGATGCTCGGCATGCTGGCCATCTTCCTGGCCATGCAGGGTGAGGTGCGCCTCGCCGCGCTCTGCCTGATCGCCTGCGTCGTCTTCGACGGGTTGGACGGCGCCCTGGCCCGCCGGCTCGGCGTGGCCAGCCCGTTCGGCGCGCAGATGGACTCGCTGGCCGACATGTGCTCGTTCGGCCTCGCCGCGCCGGTCGTGGTGTACGCCTCGCTCGCCGGCTCCGTCTCGACGGCGGCCGCCGCGGTGGCATGCGCCCTGGTCGCGGCCTGTGCCGCGATCCGACTGGCCCGCTTCAACGTTTCACCGAAGGACGGCCGGTTCTTCTGCGGCGTGCCCACCACCATGGCGGCCGCGGTGCTCGCGGTGACCGTGGCGATCGGCCTGCCGGTGCCCGGCCCGGTGCTGGTGGCCGGCGTGGCGCTGCTCGCCTTCGCGATGGTCTCCAGTTTCCCGTACGCCAAGCTCGCCCGCCTGGTCAAGATGCCGCCGTGGCTGTGGCTGGCCCCGGTGATCGGCGCGCTCGTCGACGTCCGGCTCACGTTCGCCCTGATCGTGGTCGGCTACCTGGTCAGTGGGCCGGTGCTCTGGTTGCGGCAGCGTCGTACCGCCTGATCGAGACATGCAGAACGGGGCGCCGCGAACAGCGGCGCCCCGTTCTCGCTCTGCTGGGTCAGCGCCAGCGGGCGATGACCGTCGCCCCGCCGACGACCTTGTCGCCCGGACCGACGAGCGGGTCGGCGGCGTCGGCCGGCAGGTACACGTCGGTGCGCGAGCCGAACCGGATCAGACCGAAGCGTTCGCCCTTCGCCAACAGCGCGCCGATCGGCGCGCGCTGCACGATGCGGCGGGCGATCAGCCCGGTCCGCTGCGCGACCACCACCGTGCCGCGTGACGTGTCCAGCACGGTGTACGCGGCGACGTTGTGTTCGGCGTCCGGCTTCATCGCGTTGACGAAGCCGCCGTCGGCGACGAAGTAGTCCACCACCTTGCCGGCGACCGGTGACCGGTTGACGTGCACGTCCAACACCGACAGGAAGACCGCGACCCGCAACCACTCGCCGTCGCCGAAGCGCTCGTCGTGCAGTCGCTGCACCGACAGGACCTGTCCGTCGGCGCTGGCGACGATGGCGGTCGGGTCCTCCGGCACGTCCCGTTCCGGGTCGCGGAAGAACGCGGCGACCGGGCCGGCGGCCAGTGCCGGCAGCAGCCACAGCTTCGATGACGGACGTGCCACCCGGGCCAGCGCGGCCAGGCCCAACGTGATGCCCGCCGCCGCCACCCCGTTGGAGTCGATGTGCATGCCGCGGGTCAGCTTCACGCTCGACGGCCGGTACGCCGGGGTCAACCGGTCCGCCGCGGCCGGTGCGGCCGGGGTGAACCGCAGCCGGTAGATCCGCAGCGGCGGTGAGTTGCGCAGGACCAGGTCGGCGCCGACGCCGTGCAGGGCGTCCTGCCGGGCCAGCTCGGCGGCGGCACCGGCCGTCCGGCCGGGAGTCGCGGTCGTGGCCACGCTCAACACCGCACCGTCGGTGAGGTACTTGACCAGCCCTTCGATGGCGCCGCGGGTCTCCTCGACGGTGCCGGCGAAAACCTCTCCGGCGATGACCACGGTGGCGGCCTCCGCCTCGGCGAGCGTGTCGACCACGCGGACCCGCTCGGAGACCCACCGGCCCTGGGCGGTGACGTGCTCGCGGAGCACGGTGGCGTCGGACGACTCGGCGGGCACCACGGTGAGCCGGTCACCGGGGAGCAGCGCCTCGATCGCCGCGGCCAGCACCGCGGACTCCGGGCTCGCGCCGACCAGCAGGGCGGCCTTGGGATCGTTGATCCGGGCCAGCTCGGTGACGAGCGTTCGGGCGGCTCGCTCGCCGATGCGGACCGGACCGGACCGACCGGTGGTACGCACGGCGGGGGACTGGGTCATGTCGGACGGGCTCCTGACGGGGTAGCGACGGGAATCGCGGCGGGACCGCCATGGCGGGTCGGGCCGGCCGGCGGAGGCGAGATCTCCATCAGCCAGCATATGCGCCTGCCCGCGCCGGCCGCACCGCCGTGGCGGTGGAGCGGGCCGACGCGGGCACCCCCGCTCGGTCAGGGTTGCGTGCGCCGCCCCTCCCGCTCGTCCGCCGGCCGGTCGTCGACGACCTCGACCGGTTGCTCGGCCCAGGTCGGCTCGTCGGCCCCGGAACGAGCCGGACCGGGCACCGGCGTGGTCTCCGGCTCCGCCGGCGGATGGGCCAGCCACGCCGGGTGGATCACCTCCGCGGTCGGCGCCTCCGGTGCCGGCGCGGTGTCCCAGGTGGAGCGGTCGGCCTCCCAGGACGGCAGCGGGGCACCGGAGGTCGGAACGGTGACGGCCGGAAGTGGCACGGTGTCACCGGACACGGGCGCGGCGGCACCGGAAACCGGCGCGCTGGCACCGGACACGGGTGCGGTGGCCTGCACGGCCGGCTCCGGTTGGCTCGGCCGGCCCGAGCGCAGCGCACCGACCAGCCCGAACACCCCGATCAGGATCAGTGCGCCGGCCAGGAACCAGCCGACCGGCGGCAGTGCGAGCCCGAGCAGTTGAGCGAGCAGCCACCAGGCGGACAGCGCCAGGAACACCAGCCCGAAGGCGAACGACACCAGGTCGGTACGGTGAGCCTTCATCGGGTCACCTCCAGGTTTCCGGCATTGACGTGGATGTACAGGCGTAGCTTCCCGCCGCCGGGCCCGTCCGCGCCGAGGTCGGTGGACTCCCGCAGGCTGCCGTCCAGCCCTCCGGACCGGTTGCCGAACACGGTGGCGTCGCCCGCGTTGACGTCCGCCACCGTGGTGACGTCCACATTCGGCGGGACGACCACGGTCGCCTTGCCGAAGTTGATCGCCACGGTCACCTGGGTGTCCCGGTTCGCGAAGTCGATCCCCCGCAGGTCGAGCACGGCGTCACCGAAGCTGTTCTCGTACCGGTCGGCGAGATCGCGATAGTCGGTGGGTGCCCAGGTGACCGCGCCGTCGACCCCGCGGATCCGGTCGTAGGACTCGGCGACCGTCGCCGTGCCCAGCGCGGCGGCGGTCACCAGGCCGAGCGCGATCAGCCAGCGGGCACGGCCGAACCAGGTGCCGACCAGCAGGCCGAGCCCGATGGTGGCCAGCGCTGCCGCGAAGTACGCCGACGCGCCGATGTTGAAGACGTCGAGCAGGTCGAGCAGGGCGACCAGACCGAGGGCCAGGAAGATCAGGGAGAACGTCACCGCGCCGAGGGGCGATCGCTCCTTCGGCCGCTTTGGCGGCTTCGGTGGCTTGGGCGGCGGGTACGCGGCCGGAGCCGGAGACGCGTACGGGCCGTGCGGGGCGAACGGAGGGCGGTAGCCGCCCGGAGCCGCCGGGGTCGGGTAGCCGGCGGGGGCGCCGGTGGCGGGCACGCCGGTCACCGGCGCCGCCGGCCAGCCTTCGCTGGGCGTGCCGGTGGTCGGCCAACCGGGCGCGGGCGCCGGCCAGTCCGGCTGCGGCGGGGAGGTCGTGCCGGCCGGCTGCCCGGAGGTCGACCCCACCCCGGAGACCGGTCGTGCGTCGGCCACCGGCTGGGCGCGGTACGCCGGGGCGGGAGGTGCCGCCGTCACGTACGCCGGGTCGCCGCCGACCGGCGGTGCCGTCGCCGGTGGGCCGGCGGGCGGTACGGTGCCGGGCGCCGGGGCCGGCCAGGTGACCGGCGGGACCGGGCCGGGTGGTGTACCGGCCGGTGCCGGACCGCCGGGTGTGCCGAGCTGCGGCCCTCGGCTGTCCCGGTTGAGCAGCAGCGCGCCACCGATCAGGATGGCCGCGCCGAGCAACACCGCGCGGAAGGCGTCGGTGACGATGTAACCGAAACTGGCCGCGACCAGGATGCCCAGGATGATCACGGTCACCGGCGACATGCTGGACCGACCGCGCCCGAGCATCGACTCCACCGGCGACGCCGTGTCGCCCTCGTTCGGGATGATCAGCCACGCGGCGACGTACACCAGGATGCCGATGCCGCCGAAGAACCCGAGCACCGCGAGCAGCACCCGCCACAGCACCGGATCGGTGTTGGTGGCCCGTCCGATCGCCGCGCAGACCCCGGCGAGGTAGCGCCCTTCACGCGGGCGGACCAACCCGTACCGCGAGGTGAAGCCGGCGCCGCCCAGCGGCGGTGGCGTGCCCGGACCGGGCGGTGTGCCACCGGCCCCGGCCGCCCCGTGGCGGGCGTCCGGCCCGTAGCCGGTGCCGGGCGGGTAGCCCGCGCCGCCGCTGCCGGGATCGCCCGGTGTCGGGGCGGCGGTCGGACCGGCGCTGGGCGGGCCGAACGTGGTGGGCTCGGCCCAGCTGGACGGTGTCGCGGCTGGTGGGGGCGGTGATGAACCGCCCGGCTGTGCCGACCCCGGGCGGGGCGGCGGGGCAGCTTCCTCGGTCATACGTCGATACTGCTGCCCGGTCCGCCCGAGCGACCTCAGGACCCGACCCTGACCCCACCCTGAGATATCGGCGGCCGGAATGTCGGGGGCGTCCCCGTGGTCGTGGCCGCCGCAGCGTGTGACGATCGGACTCACCGAACCCGACCAGTCCACCACCGTGACCAGGGAGCCCGCGATCAGCACCGTCACACCGCCCCCGCGTCTGTACCGCGCCCCCGAGCATCGGATGGCCGCCGGCGTCGCCGCCGGCATCGCCGACCACCTCGGCATCTCGGTGCTGCGCGTCCGGGTCGCGTTCATGGTGCTGCTCGGCCTGAGCGGCTTGGGCCTGCTGCTCTACGCGGCCTTCTGGGCGGTGGTGCCGCTGCGACCCGGTGACACCGCCGTCCCGCCCCGGCGGGACGTGGCCCAGCTCCTGCCGTTCGTGGGGATCGGGCTGGGTGTCCTGCTGATTCAGGTGATGGTGTTCGACTCGGTCGGTGCGGCGGGCACCGCCGGCTGGCTGGTGGCCATCATCGCGGTCGGCGCCGGGGTCATCTGGCACCAGTCCGCTCCCGAGCGGCGTCGACGCTGGGGCGACGCACCGGTGCCCTGGCTCGGCGCGGTCGTCGAGGAGAGCGACCGGCGGGCCTTCGTCCTCCGGTTCATCGGCGGCGGGGTCCTGGTCGCGGTCGGCATCATCGGTGTGGCGGCCGTCTACTCGCCAGCCCAGAACTTCGACGCGGTGATCAACGGCGTGATCTTCGCGCTGGTGGGGCTGGCCGGTGTCGGCGTGGTCGCCGCACCGGTGCTGTGGCGGACGTACAGCCAGCTCCGCTCCGAGCGGGAGGGACGGATCCGCGAGCAGGAGCGGGCCGAGCTGGCCGCGATGGTGCACGACCAGGTGCTGCACACGTTGGCCCTGATCCAGCGCAACGCCACGGACGTCAAGACGGTCCAGCGGTTGGCGCGGGGGCAGGAACGGTCGCTGCGCAACTGGCTCTACAAGCCCACCGCGTCGCCGCACGAACGGTTCGCCGCGGCCCTGGAGCAGGCGGCCGCCGAGGTCGAGGACACGTTCGCGATCACCGTGGAGACGGTGGTGGTAGGCGACCGGGAGACCGACGAGAAGGTCGGTGCGCTGGTCGCCGCCGCGCGGGAGGCGTTGGTGAACGCGGCCCGGCACGCCGAGGTGCAGACCGTGTCGCTCTACGCCGAGGTGGAGCCGGATCAGGTCAGTGTCTTCGTCCGGGACCGGGGGAAGGGCTTCGATCCGGATACCGTGGAGGACCACCGGCACGGCGTACGCGGCTCGATCATCGGGCGGATGAAGCGGCACGGCGGACGGGCCGAGATCCGGTCCGGACCGGGGGAGGGGACCGAGGTCCGGTTGATCCTGCCGATCTCCCGGGACTCGTCCGCAGCGGAGAGGAACAGATGAGCATGCCCGAGCAGTCGACGGAGCACCTCGACCCGGCGGACGCCCGCCCCGAGCGGCTGCGGGTGTTCCTGGTGGACGACCACGCCATGTTCCGAGCAGGCGTACGCGCGGAGTTGGGTGCCCACGTCGAGGTGGTGGGTGAGGCGAGCACCGTGGCCGAGGCGGTGACCCGGATCGCGGCCACCGGCCCGGACGTGGTGCTGCTCGACGTGCACATGCCCGACGGTGGCGGACGCGCGGTGCTGGAGGCGATGCGGCGCAGCCATCCGCAGGTCAAGTTCCTGGCGCTGAGCGTCTCCGACGCGGCCGAGGACGTGATCGGGCTGATCCGTGCCGGCGCCCGGGGGTACGTGACCAAGACGATCTCGCCGGACGAGCTGGCGGCGGCGATCCGCCGGGTCGCCGACGGTGACGCGGTGTTCAGTCCGCGGCTGGCCGGGTTCGTGCTGGACGCCTTCGCGGCCCGACCGGACGCGCCGGTGGCCGACCCGGAGCTGGACCAGCTCACCAACCGTGAGCGGGAGGTGCTGCGACTGCTTGCCCGGGGGTACGCGTACAAGGAGATCGCGAAGGAGCTGTTCATCTCCATCAAGACGGTGGAGACGCACGTGTCCAACGTGCTGCGCAAGCTCCAGATGTCCAACCGCTACGAGCTGTCCCGCTGGGCCGCGGACCGTCGGCTGGTGTGATCTATTCCTCCTCCCCGGCGATTGGGGCAGATGCGGCGGATGCCGCTGCCCGGTGATCCTGCTGCCGGACTCGGTCAGGCGGCGAGGGCCGGAGGTATCCGTCGATCATCCGGTTGTGGGAGCAGGCGCACGGCAGAGTTCGTGCCGTTCCTGGCTTTTGACGCCGAGATCCGTACCGTCATCTGCTCCACCAACGCCATCGAGTCCGTTATCGCCCGGATCCGCCGAGCTATCCGTGCCCGCGGCTACAACCGCAACCGAAGGTGCCGCCCTGAAGGGCGGCTACCGCCCGGTGAGGGGCCTCGACCTGACCAGGCAAGCCCGCCGGCCGGTGGACCATACGCTGAGTGCCGTCGAGATGTCCTTCGAAGGCCGCCTGACCGCAGGCCGCGGGTAACCCTCAACAACTAGAGTCGCACCGTTCTCGGTTCAGTTGACAGACCCTTGAACCAAAACCGATTCTAGGCCGTTGTGCGGACAAGGCGATCTTGCTCTGCGGGTGGAGGAGAGTACGGATGAGTCAAGCGGGCCTTGACGGTGGAGCAACTGCCTGGGTTTTGGTTTCGGCCGCCTTGGTGCTGCTGATGACGCCGGGAGTGGCCTTCTTCTACGGCGGCATGGTTCGCGCCTCGAACGTCGCCGGTACGGTGATGCAGAGCATGATGACGATCGGCGTTGTGACGGTCCTGTGGTTACTGCTCGGCTACTCCCTGGCGTTCGGGCCCGGCAACTCATTCGTCGGTGGGTGGTCATTCGCCGGGCTGACCGATCTCGCGGCCGCAGTGCCGGGGATCGACCTCGCCGGGGTGCCGTCGATGGCTTTTGTGCTGTTCCAGATGATGTTCGCGGTGATCACACCGGCTCTGATCACCGGGGCTGGGGCGGAACGCTGGCGCTTCAGCGCCTCGATGCTCTTCATCGCGCTCTGGTCTCTGTTGGTCTACGCGCCCGTGGCGCACTGGCTGTTCTCGCCGCTTGGTTGGGCGCACCAGCTCGGCGCGCTTGACTTCGCCGGTGGAGCTGTGGTTCACGCGAACGCCGGAGCGGCGGCGCTTGTCGTCGCCGCTCGTCTGGGCCGTCGGGCCCGTGCGGAGCACCGTCCGCACAATTTGCCGTTGATGCTACTCGGTACGGCGCTGCTCTGGGTCGGCTGGTTCGGATTCAACGGTGGTTCGGCGCTCAGCGCCAATGGCCTGGCTGTGCTTGCCGTCATCAACACGCAGGCAGCCGCAGCAGCGGCGATGATCGCTTGGGCGGCTGCGGAGCGACTTCGGTTCGGTAAGCCCACAACGCTGGGTGCCGCGTCTGGGGCGGTGGCCGGCCTGGTCGCGATCACCCCGGCGGCCGGGTACGTCACGCCGTCGAGTGCGCTGTTGATCGGTCTCGCCGCAGGCGTGCTGTGCCACTTCGCGGTCGGGCTCAAGGTGCTGCTCCGACTTGACGACGCGCTCGACGTTGCCGCCGTCCATCTCGGCGGTGGGTTGATCGGCGCGCTCTCGGTCGGCCTCTTCGCCACCGCCTCGGTCAATCCTGGAATCGCGAATGGCCTGTTCTATGGTGGAGGATACCGACTGCTCGGCGTTCAGGCGTTGAGCGTCTGCGCTGTGGTGGTGTACTCCGCATTGGTCTCCCTGATCATCATGAGCCTCGTGTCGCGGATTCGTGGCAATCGGGTCAGTGGCCGTGCCGAGAGTGTCGGAGCTGACCTGGCGGAGCATGGCGAGACCGCGTACGAGTTCCCGTCGACACCGCAGCCGGCGGCCCGGTCGTGACCAGTCCAACATCGGCCCTCCGCCGGCGCGGACCTTGGATCGTAGTCGCGTTGCTGTTGATCATCGCGCTCTCCGCGGTGCACGTGATGCTTGCCGTGCAGTCACGTAGCCGCATTGATTCCGACGTCGCTCAGGTCACCAGTGCACAGCAGGGGGCGCGCTACCTGCGGGCGACCATCGACCTGCTCAGCGAGTTGACCCGGCTCAGGGCGCAAGCGGTGCGCAACACTCCAGCCAACCCGGGCGCACTGCAACGGGTGGTCACCGAGCTCGATGCCCTCGACGGACGCGAGGGCGAGGAGCTTGGCCTCGGCCCGCGCTGGTCCGGCCTACGCCCGAAGGTCGGGCAGCTCATCGACGACATGCCGACCGGGCGTCAGGCGCTCGACCGGTACAGCGAGGTGCTCACTCTTGCGGTGGATATGGCCGCTAAGGTGGTGCGTCTCGCGCACCTGACCAGCAGTGCGGACAGCTACGTCAACTACCTCGCCGATGCGAGCTTCGTTCAGTTGCCCATCGTGTTGATCGGCGCGAATCTGGTTGCTGACCAGACGTACCTCGGCGGCGGGTCTGGGTCGGCCGCACTCGTCATCGCGGTGACCCGCGCGCAGGTGGCGGCTGCGGCAGCCGCGATCGACGCAGGCCTGCGTGACGCGACCGGAGCCGCCGGCCACGCCGCGCTGGTCGAGCCCCTCGACTCGTTCCGCGACACGGTCAGCCGGTTCGGCGACAGTGCGCCGGCCGGCACTGCTGGTGCGAGGGCAACCGCCGCCAACGCCGCCCTGGTGCAGGACGCGAGTCTGGCCGTGGCAGACGCGATGTCCAAGCAGCTGGACCGGCTACTCAAGGATCGCGTCCGGACCCTCGACAGGCTCCGGCAACAGCAGATCGCCTTGGTGATCGGCGGGGTATTGGTCGGTCTGCTGCTGCTCTGGTGGGCGATGCCGGGTCGTGAACGGGAGTCGGCCGACGACCGGGACGATGAGGTTGGGGCGGATCCGACTGCCGACATCGCGGCCGTGTCCGTCGCGATGCCCGAGGTTGATGCTCGGGACCTACTCGCGGCCGAAGAATTGCTTCGGGTCGGGCGCGGCGTACGGCCTCGATCGGGTGACGACGAGCTGACAGATGCTTAGCGGACTGCGCGTCGCGCAGCGACTCAGCCTGCTGTCGCTGCTGTCGGTGACCGTGGCGCTGTGCGCCACGATACCGCTCGTCGCACGCGGGATCGACCAGGCGCGCTCGGCCACGGTCGTCGCGAACAGTGCAGAGGATGCGCGCTCGGTTAGCCGAGTGATCCGGGACCTACAGCGAGAGCGCCTACTCGTCGTGGGTCGGCTCGCCGGAGCGCCGGTCAGTCACGACGCGCTTCTTGTTCAAATGCAGCAGGTGGACGACAGTTGGGAGAGCGCGGCGCGCGCGCTGCCGTCGACCAGTGCCGCCGAGCTCCGCATGGCGCTGGGCCATCCAGAGCACTTGCGAGAGCTTCGTGCCCGGGTGTTGGGGGACGCCCGCACGGCGGCGCAGTTCGCCCGCACCTACGACGAGCTGATCCGGGAACTGCTCGATGGCTTACGTCTGGCCGGCTCAGCAGGTGTTGACGCGCCGGGACTGCGACAGATGGCGTCGGTGGATGCCCTGCTGCGACTGAACGAGGTAACCAGCCAGAGCCTCACTGCGGTGCTCCTCGAGCCGGTGGACCCAAACGCAGCCCAACAACTGGCGGTCACGGCGGAGTCTGCGGCCGTGATATACCGGGAGACTTTCAGACAAGAGGGTGACGCGCACCACGAGGCATTGATCACGGCAGCGGATGCGGGGCCGACATCCGGGCGGGCAAGAGCGGCGGTGGCCGCCGTGACGAGCCGCCGCGGGCCAGCCCGGACCCTGCCGATTAGTCGACTGATGTCGATGATGGAGGGGGCGCTTTCAACGAGGCAGGAGGTCCAGGACGAGATTACGCGCGATATCACGCAGCGAGCGGTGAACGCCGCGGTCGCTGGCCGTCGCGCCGCTTCCCTGGAGACCGGAGTGTTGGTGGCGCTGCTGGCCGCGATCTGCCTCTTCGCCGCTGCGATTAACAGGTCCGTGGCACGGCCCCTGAAGCGAATGGCGCGCGCGGCCAACGCGGTAGCGGACCTCGCCACGCGCGAAATGAATCGAATCAACGAGCTTGAGTTCGACGACGAGGAATTTCAACCGAAGTTCGCGGCCGTCATGCTGCGGTCGGCTGACGAGATTGGCGAACTGGCATCGGCGATCAACCGTGTTCAGGCGACTGCGGCGCTGCTGCTGCAACAACAGGCACTCAACCGGCGCAACGTCTCCGTGATGTTCGGTAACATCGCGAACCGCACCCGCAGTCTGGTCGAGCGGCAGGTTGCTCGTATCGATCAGTTGGAGCGCGACGAGTCCAATGAAGAGCGGCTGGCCCAGCTGTACCAGTTGGATCATCTGACCAGCCGCCTCCGGCGGGGGACCGAAAGTCTGCTGGCGATTGCCGGTCGGCGGGACGAGGAGCAGCTGCGCGCGCATGCCCCCACACCGCTGATCGATGTGATCCGTTCTGCGATCGGCGAGATCGAGCGCTACCAGAACGTCCACGTGAATTCCGTGGCCAACACAACGGTGGCGGCGGGCGTCGTAGCCGACCTGACCCTGATCCTTGCCGAGGTGCTGGAGAACGCCACGTCGTTCTCGCCGCCGTCCGCGCCGGTCGACGTTTCGGCAAGTCTGGGTTCAGACTGCCTGATTCGCGTCGTCGACTCCGGCATCGGCATGAAGCCGGACCGAATCGTCGAGGAGAATCGCCGCCTTGTCTCTGCGGGACGCCCTGACGTCGCGCCGACCAACATGCTCGGACTGATCGTCGTGGGACGGCTGGCCCGCAGGCACGGAATGATGGTACGACTGCTGCCATCGCCGGTCGCCGGGGTGACCGTCGAGATCACGGTTCCGCGGCATTTGCTGCTGCAGATGGGTGTCGATCAACCGGCGGTCCGGCCGCAAGGATGGACTCAGCCCATGCCGGCGCGACCGAAAGTCGGCCGGGCAGCGGCGAAGGCCGGCGTCGGCAGCGCATCCGCCGTGGGTCTGGCACCGTCGTCCCCGCCGCTGACCGGGGCGCTCGGCAAGAATGTCTTCAACTGGTGGAGCGGGCGGTTGGACGGCGCTCAGGAGATACCCCACCATCACGATCCTCTGCCAACTGTCCCGAGGGGGAACCAGCCCGACGCGACGTCGCCCCGAACGGCAGCGGAATCGGTAGCCACGGAAACCCGCGCTGGGCTGCGGCGACGCCGTCCAGGACTGAGCCAGACGTCGCTGGGCTGGGATGACCCCGGACCTCTGCCGTATCCGCCGCGACGTCCCGACGTGGAGCGCGCCGAGCTGGACGAGATGGTCCGTGCGGAAGCCCAAGCTGAGGGCGCGGTCGGGTCTGCGGCTCGTCGGCCAGGCCGGGATGCGCAACCGTCAGCCGGGCCGGCTCCGGGCGTCGGGGCATTGCCGCCGCGCGTTGCTCCCTCGCCGACGGCTCGCGGGACCGCTCCACTCAGCGCGAGCGGGCTGGAACGGCGCCGTCCGGGAGAGCATCTCGACGTGCAGTTGGCCGAGGAACTCGCCGCTCGCGCGCGGTACCGGGCGGCTCCGCCGCCCGCTGAAGGCGTAAGTACCCTGCGTGATCCCGAAGCCGAACGGGCAGCACTGGACGACTTTCACGAGGGGCTCGCTCGGGCGGCGGCCCTTTACAATGACCGGAGCCGATAATGACCGTACCCGCTCACCAGACAAGCAACGAGGCGCAGCAGTTCAACTGGCTGCTCGAAAGGTTCGCCAGCGAGACCGCAGGCGTCCTGGAGGCGATTGCTGTCTCCTCCGACGGGCTGCTCGTGGCGCTCTCCTCCACCCTCTCCCGCACAGACGCCGATCGTCTCGCGGCCATCACCTCTGCTCTCGCGAGCCTGGCGAGCGGCGCTTCACGTGTGTACGACCTCGGTGCCACGAACAAGGTCATCATCGACCTGCAGCGGGGCTATCTGCTAGTCAGCGCCATCAGCCCGGGCTGCTCACTCGGAGTGCTCGCACAAAAGGACGCCAGCCTGGGCAACCTCGCCTATGAGATGGCGGTCTTTGCCAACCATGCCGGCCCAGTACTCACGCCGCAGCTTATTGACGAACTGAAGCTGACGGTCCGGGCCTGACCGGGATGGTCGCAGACGGGGTTAACGAAACAGTCGGCGGACATCATCGCCGAGTGTCACGGGTACGGCCTTATCTGCTGACCGGTGGGCGGGTACGCCCCATCGGGATGAAGTTGAACATGGCGGCGCAAGTGGTGGCGACACGGGATGGCCTGGACTCGACGTCTCGCCTGCACTACGAGCATCGTGACATCGTCGAGTTCTGCAGGGAGTGGGTTGCGATCGCGGAGATATCGGCCCACGTCGGGCTGCATCTCGGAGTCACCCGAGTGCTGGTCGCCGATTTAATTGCGTTGAACTTTCTCACCACCCGCGGATTGCACCTGCCCGAGGACCGGCAGAGGCAGATCATCGAGAGGGTTATCCGTGGACTCACTGCCATTCGCTGACGCGGCTCCCGACCAGGGCCGGCCGCCTGTACCGGTGAAAATCGTCATCGCCGGTGGTTTCGGAGTAGGCAAGACCACTGCGGTCTCCCAGATCTCCGAAGTTCCCGTACTGACCACCGAGGCACCGATCACCGAGGTCGCGGCTGCATTCGACCGTGCCGAGGAGGTGCCGAGTAAGACGACCACGACGGTTGCACTCGACTTCGGTCGCATCACCATCGACGACGAGATCAAGCTCTATCTCTTCGGTACGCCGGGCCAGGACCGCTTCGGATTCATGTGGCGGGATCTGACGGAGGGGGCGCTCGGTGCGTTGGTGATTGTGGATGCGCGTCGCCTCGATGACTGTTATCCGGCGGTCGACTACTTCGAGCGGACCGGCATTCCTTTCGGGGTGGCGGTCAACCTGTTCGACGGCTTGCTGACCCATGATCTTGACGATGTCCGGTGGGCGTTGGCGATCTCCGACGACACACCACTGATCACCTTCGATGCCCGCGACCGGGGCTCGGTGCTGGATGCGTTGTTGGTGGTTCTGCGCCGCAGTCTGACGATGCCGCGACGGGCCGGCCCGCCAACCGATGTGACTGGTTCATGAGTCACGGCCGGGGCTCAGTACCCCAACGTCAGTTCGCCTGTCTGTACTGGTAATGGCTCGTCGGGTTCGGGCTTGGGCTGTTCGTCGCCAGATCGACCGGTGCAGGGTTTGCGCGGGTGGGAGCGTCACGGCGAGGAAGACGGCGGTGAGGAGTCGGCCCCGGCCCCGGCCCCGCTTCGCGCGGTGTCGGGGTCGGCTGCGCTCCGCCAGCGCCGAGGGAGAGTGCGGACAAGCTCACGCAACGCAATTCCCCGCCGAGCGTCGCGGCCGGCTTGGCTACGTATTTCTTGCTCGGAGTTGTCCGTCCCGACCGCTTTATGATCATTTTTCAAGTATCGGCAACGTGGCGGGCAACTAACGGCTTGATAACGGCACCTTCACGGCAGCGGCCAGTGGGTGTCACAGTGGCAGCACTTCACCCTTGGTGTGTGGCACTCCGCACGGCCCACGACCACGACCCTCGCTGTTTTGGCGGCGGTTCGTGGCCGTGTCGCCTGGATAGGGTCACGCGCCGGCGGGTGGGGAGCCCGGCGGATCGGAACATCAGGGATGTCTCCAACTTCCCTGTGATCCCGACGACCCGCGCCCCGGGGTGGTCGGGCGGTGTCACCCCCAAACGTGCGTGAAACCCACGACGGAACCTGGTTAGAAAGAGGAGGCCCCTCGGAATGAGAGTCTCGAAGCGGGCGACGAGCGCGATCGCGCTCAGCGCGGCTGCCGCGCTTGTCGCGAGCGGTTGCTCGAGCGGTGACGGTGACGGCAACGCCGCCGCCAGCAAGGACGGCGCGATCGTCATCCACGGTGTCCAGCCGGAGAACCCGCTGGTCCCGTCGAACACCACGGAGACCGGCGGCGGCAAGGTCATCGACTGGCTGTTCACCGGCCTGGTCGAGTACCCGAACGACGGTGGGGCCCCGCGCAACGCGCTGGCCGAGTCCATCGACTCCAAGGACTCCAAGGTCTTCACGATCAAGATCAAGAAGGGTACCAAGTTCCACGACGGTACCGAGGTGAAGGCGAAGAACTTCGTCGACGCCTGGAACTGGGCCGCGTACTCGCCGAACGGCGCGCAGAACGGCACGTTCTTCTCGGACATCGCCGGCTTCGACAAGACCTACACCGAGGACCCGGACGGCGCGGACGGCCCGCAGAAGGCCCCGCCGCCCGCGGCCAAGGAGCTGTCCGGCCTGAAGGTCATCGACGAGCAGACCTTCGAGGTCACTCTGGCGGCCCCCACGGCGGTCTTCCCGACCAAGCTCGGCTACAGCGCCTTCATGCCGCTGCCGGACGCCTTCTTCACCATGAAGCCCGAGGAGTTCGGCAAGAAGCCGATCGGCAACGGCCCGGTGAAGTTCGTGTCGTGGGAGGACAACGTCCTCATCAAGCTGACGCGCTTCGACGACTACAACCTGCGCGACAAGATGAAGATCAAGGACGTCGACGTCAAGCTGTACCAGGACGAGACGGCGGCCTACAACGACCTGCTGGCCAACAACCTCGACTTCATGGAGACGGTCCCCACCTCGGCCCTCGCCGGTGACAAGTGGAAGACCGACCTCGGTGACCGTGGGCTGTCGACCACCACGCCGTCGACCGCGCTGATCGCGTTCCCGATCTACGACAAGCGCTTCCAGAACCCGAAGCTGCGTCGGGCCGTGTCGCTGGCGATCAACCGGCAGGAGATCTCGGACAAGATCTTCTTCGGTACCCGTAAGCCGGCCGACAGCTGGGCGAACCCGCTGACCCCGGGCGCCAAGCCGGGCAACTGCACCGCCTGCAAGTTCGACCCGACCACGGCCAAGCAGCTGCTGACCGAGGCCGGCGGCTTCACCGGCGAGATGGTCTTCTACTACAACGCCGACTCCAGCCACAAGGACTGGATGGACGCCGTTGCGCAGCAGGTCAAGACCAACCTCGGCATCGAGGCTCGCGCCGAGGGCGTCCCGACCTTCGCGGTCTTCCGCCAGAACATCAACGCGCACAAGATGACCGGCCCGTACCGTGCCGCCTGGCAGCAGGACTACCCGGACGTGGAGAACTGGGTCAACCCGCTCTACGTCAAGGGTGGCTCCTCCAACGACGGCCTGTACAGCAACCCGCAGGTCGACGCCCTGGCCAAGCAGGCCAGCGCCGCGCCGAGCCTGGAGGCCTCGCACGAGGCGTTCTCCAAGGCCGTCGAGCTGGTCGACCAGGACGTCCCGAGCATCCCGATCTACTTCTACGGCCAGCAGTCCGGCCACTCGGAGAAGATCAAGAAGCTCGAGCTGAACAACGTCGGCGAACTCGACATCACCTCGGTCGAGCTCTGATCCGAACGGTCTGACCCCGGGTCGGGCTCGCCACATCCGGTGAGCCCGGCCCGGGGCCGTTCCGCGAGTGGGTGTTACAACACTCCACTCGCCACGTCGTCACCACCGTGTCGGCCGTCCGACGCGCCCCCTGTCTGGAGGACCACCCCATGGGCCGTTATCTGTTGAGACGGCTGCTCCAACTCGTGCCGGTCTTCATCGGTACGACGTTCCTGATCTACGCCCTCGTCTGGGCCGTTCCGGGCGATCCGTTCGCCGGCAAGTGCGGCGAGCGCCGCTGCCCGGACCAGTACATCGCGTTCATGACCGAGAAGTACCACCTCGACCAGAACGTCTTCGTGCAGTACGCCAACTACATGAAGAACCTGCTCCAGGGGGACTTCGGCACCACGTTCTCGCAGCGTGAGATCAGCGACATCATCCTGACGTCGTACCCGAACACGCTGAAGCTGGCCCTGGTGGCGCTCGCCATCGAGGCCGTGATCGGCCTCGGCGCCGGCGTGCTGACCGGTCTGCGGCGCAACGGCTTCCTAGACAACCTGGTCCTGGTCTCCACGCTCTTCCTCATCGCGCTGCCGGTCTTCGTGGTCGGCTTCGTTCTCCAGTGGCTGCTGGGCGTGCAGTGGGGCATCATCAAGCCGACCGTCTCCTCGGAGATGCGGCTCTCTGAACTGATCGTGCCGGGCTTCGTGCTCGGTAGCGCATCGGTGGCGTACATAGCCCGGGTGGCCCGCACGAGCATCGCGGAGAACCGCCGTGCCGACTACGTGCGTACGGCCATCGCCAAGGGTCTCCCGATGCGCCGGGTGGTGGGTGTGCACCTGCTGCGCAACTCGCTCATCCCGGTGGTCACCCTGCTCGGCACCGACCTCGGTGCCCTGATGGGCGGCGCGATCGTCACCGAGGGCATCTTCGGCATCAACGGAATCGGCCGCCAGGTCTTCCGCGCGATCGTCACCAAAGAGAGCGCTACCGTGGTAGGGATCGTGGTCGTCCTGGTGCTGGTCTATCTCGTGATGAACCTGCTGGTTGACCTGCTCTACGCCGCCCTGGACCCGAGGATCCGCTATGAGTGACCCGAGTACCGCATCGATCGTCAGCACCCCTGCCGCGCACCCGACCGACGCTGCCACCCCCGCAGCCCTGGGCGCGCCGCAGAGCAACGAGAAGCCCCGTGGCCTGCTCGGCGACGCATGGCGGGATCTGCGCCGTAAGCCGCTGTTCTGGATCTCGGCCACGCTGATCGTGATCTTCCTGCTGATGGCCGCCTTCCCGGCGCTGTTCGCCCCGGGTGACGCGGTCAACGGTTCGCTGTCGCGCAGCCTCAACAAGCCGGGCGCCGAAGGCTGGTTCGGTTACGACGTGCAGGGCCGCGACGTCTACGCCCGGGTCATCTACGGCGCGCGGGCGTCCATCGTGGTCGCCGTCCTCTCCGTGATGGGCACCCTGCTGGTCGGCGGCACCATGGGCATCATCGCGGGCTACCGCGGTGGCTGGGTGGACGGTCTGCTCAGCCGGATCGCCGACGTCTTCTTCGGTCTGCCGTTCGTGCTGGGCGCGATCGTCATCCTGACCACGTTCAACGGCTCGGGCTCCGGCAACAGCAAGGCCCAGATCATGGGCCTCGTCATCGTCTCCCTGACCGTCCTGAGCTGGCCGGTGGTCATGCGGCTGATGCGGTCCTCGGTGCTCGCCACCAAGGAGGCCGACTACATCGTCGCGGCCCGCGCGCTGGGTGCCGGCACCGGTCGGATCATCCTCAAGCACCTGCTGCCGAACTGCCTGGCCCCGCTGCTGGTCTACGGCACGATCATGGTCGGCTCGTTCATCGGCGCCGAGGCGACGCTGTCGTTCCTCGGTGTCGGCCTGAAGTCGCCGGTGGTGTCCTGGGGCATCATGATCAGTGACGGGCAGCAGTTCATCCGGGTCGCGCCGGGGCTGGTGTTCTTCCCCGCCGCGTTCCTCGTCACCGCAGTGCTGAGCTTCGTGATGCTCGGTGAGGCGGTCCGCGAGGCCCTCGATCCGAAACTCCGCTAGGGGAGATCCAGTTGTCCGACATTCTCGTGTCCGAGCAGTCCGCGCCGGGATCCGGCGGGTCCGGACGTCCCTCCGGCCGGCTGCTCGAGGTCGACGACCTGCGGGTGGAGTTCCGCACCCGGGACGGCGTCGCAAAGGTCATCAACGGGGTCACGTACCACGTCGACGCGGGGGAGACCCTCGCCGTGCTCGGCGAGTCCGGCTCCGGCAAGAGCGTCACGGCGCAGACCATCATGGGCATCCTCGACACCCCGCCCGGGTTCGTCACCGGCGGGCAGGTTCGCTTCCACGGCAAGGACATGCTGCGCATGTCCGGCGAGGAGCGCCGCCGGATCCGCGGTGAGGGCATCGCGATGATCTTCCAGGACGCGCTCTCGGCACTGAACCCGGTCTTCACCGTCGGGTTCCAGATCGCCGAGCAGTTCCGCGTCCGGCGGGGCCTGGGCCGCGCGGAGGCCAAGAAGCGCGCGATCGAGATGCTCGACCAGGTCAAGATCCCGAACGCCAAGAGTCGGTTCAACAACTATCCGCACCAGTTCTCCGGCGGTATGCGGCAGCGCGCGATGATCGCGATGTCGCTGGCGCTCGACCCGGAGGTGCTGATCGCGGACGAGCCGACCACCGCGCTCGACGTGACCGTGCAGGCCCAGATCATGGACCTGCTGGCCGAGCTTCAGCGTGAGCGGCAGATGGGCATGATCCTGATCACCCACGACCTCGGCGTGGTCGCCGACGTCGCGGACCGGATCGCGGTCATGTACGCGGGCCGGATCGTCGAGGAAGCCGACGTGTACGACCTGTACGCCAAGCCGGCGCACCCGTACACGATGGGTCTGATCGACTCGATCCCGCGCCTGGACGAGAAGGGGCAGCAGCTCCGGACGATCAAGGGCCTCCCGCCGAACCTGATGAACATCCCGCCGGGCTGCCCGTTCAACCCGCGTTGCCCCATGGCTCAGCCGGTGTGCCGGGAGAAGGTCCCGCCGCTGCTGCAGGTGGGCGCCGCCCGGGCCAGCGCCTGCCACTTCGCCGAGGAGCTGGTGAACCGTGACTGAGAACATCCTCGAGGTCCGTGACCTGGTCAAGCACTACCCCGTCACCCAGGGTGTGGTGTTCAAGAAGACCGTCGGCCAGGTCAAGGCGGTCGACGGGGTCTCGTTCGGTCTGCGCGCCGGTGAGACGCTCGGCGTCGTCGGCGAGTCCGGCTGCGGCAAGTCGACCCTCGCCCGGGTGCTGATGAACCTGGAGAAGCCGACCGCCGGCAACGTGGTCTACAAGGGCCAGGACATCTCCAAGCTCTCCGGTGGGGCGCTGCGGCGTCTGCGTCGGCAGATCCAGCTGGTCATGCAGGACCCGTACACCTCGCTGAACCCGCGGATGACGGTCGGTGACCTGATCGGTGAGCCGTTCGAGATCCACCCGGAGGTGGCGCCGAAGGGCAGCCGTCGGGCCAAGGTACGGGAGCTGCTCGACCTGGTCGGGCTCAACCCGGAGCACATCAACCGGTACCCGCACCAGTTCTCCGGCGGTCAGCGCCAGCGCATCGGCATCGCCCGTGCGCTCGCGCTGCGGCCGGAGGTGATCGTCTGCGACGAGCCGGTGTCGGCTCTGGACGTGTCCATCCAGGCTCAGGTGATGAACCTGCTGGAGCAGTTGCAGGCCGAGTTCGGGTTGTCGTACATCTTCATCGCCCACGACCTGTCCGTGGTCCGGCACCTGTCGGACCGGGTCGCGGTCATGTACCTCGGTAAGATCGTCGAGATCGGCACCGAGGACGAGATCTACGAGCGGCCGACGCACCCGTACACGCAGGCGCTGCTCTCCGCGGTGCCGGTGCCCGACCCGACGCAGCGGCACCACAAGACGATCATCCGGCTCTCGGGTGACGTGCCGTCGCCGATCAGCCCGCCCTCGGGCTGCCGGTTCCGGACCCGCTGCTGGAAGGCGCAGGACGTGTGCGCCGAGAAGGTCCCGCTGCTGGAGGTCCGGCAGGGCTCGGACCACCCGAGCGCCTGCCACTTCGCCGAGAAGCGCGAGATCGTCGCCACCCACGAGGTGTGAGTTCCCCGGGACCGCCTGCCGACGTCGTCACGACGTCGGCAGGCGGTTTCGTCTGTCCGGAGCCCCGCACGGCCGAGTCGTCGGGGTGAGAGCGGAGTCCCCCGGGCCGCCCGGATGGCTCACAGCGGGCCGCGGCCCGCCGGGATGGCTCACAGCGGGCCGCGGCCCGCCCGCAGCAGCAGCAGCGCCAGTTGGGTGCCGTCGGCACCGAGCGCCGTCCGGAAGCGCTCCAGGATCTCCCGCTCCCGGGAGAGCACGAGCCGCGTCCCCCCGGAAGCCATCCGGGTCGCCCCGACCTCCTGGGACAGCGTCGCCCGTTCCTGCCAGAGCGAGATGAGCGCGTGGTCGATCTCGTCGATCCGTTCCCTGATCTCCACGATCCGGGCGGCGGCCATCGGCTCCGCGGTGCCGGTACGTGCCTCGACCGGGCCGCCGTCCCCGCTCGGAGGCGCGACCGCCGTCGCCGGCTCGCTCCCGGTTGTCGGGGACTGCTCCGTCGGTCGGATCGCGCCGCCGCTCTGCTCCACCACGTCTGTCATCATCGGGTACCTCTCGCACTGTGGTGCCCGGTGCCCGGAACCTGGGACGGAAAAGCCCCGGACTCCAGGAGCCCGGGGCTTTCGTAGGTCTGATTCGATCAGGCGCGACCTACGGCAGCCGGACTCCCGGTGCCGTAGTAAAAGTAGTAACGCGCTGCGAACACGCCGTCGAGTATGCCCATGCCCCCGCCCCGTACGCAAGCGGTTCGCCCGGGACGACCGTGGGAGGTCGGGAAGTGTCCGCCCGGCGGCATAGACTTGTCCGGCGATGCATCCTCTCTTCGACATCCCCGCGTCCTCGCCTGCGCCGGAGTCCGCGCCGACCCGTCCGGAGCGGCCCCGGCCGGCCGCCGTCCGCCTCGACCCGCAGCAGCTGCTCGCCGGACTGAACGGCCCGCAACGCGACGCGGTCAGCCACGCCGGTTCGCCGCTGCTGATCGTGGCCGGCGCGGGATCCGGCAAGACCCGGGTGCTCACCCACCGGATCGCCTACCTGCTCGCCGCCCGGGACGTCCACCCCGGTGAGATCATCGCGATCACCTTCACCAACAAGGCGGCCGGCGAGATGAAGGAGCGCGTCGCCGCGCTCGTCGGGCCGCGCGCCCGCCTGATGTGGGTGTCGACGTTCCACTCCGCGTGTGTCCGGATCCTGCGCGCCGAGCACGAGCACGCCGGCCTGAAGTCGACCTTCTCGATCTACGACGCGGACGACTCCCGGCGACTGATGCAGCTGGTCACCCGCGAACTCGATCTCGACCCCAAGCGCTACCCGGCGCGCGGGCTGGCCGCCCAGGTCTCCAACCTGAAGAACGAGCTGGTCGACCCGGAGCAGTTCGCCGCGCGGGCGTCGGGGCCCAACGAGCGGGCCCTCGCCGAGGCGTACACGCTGTACCAGCGCCGGTTGCGGGAGGCGCACGCACTCGACTTCGACGACCTGATCATGACGACGGTGCACCTGCTCCAGTCCCACCCGCACGTCGCGGAGAGCTACCGCCGGCGGTTCCGGCACGTGCTCGTGGACGAATACCAGGACACCAACCACGCCCAGTACGTCCTGATCAAGGAGTTGGTCTCCGGCACCGAGGGGCTGGAGCCGGCCGAGCTGTGCGTGGTCGGTGACGCCGACCAGTCGATCTACGCCTTCCGGGGCGCGACGATCCGCAACATCCTTGAGTTCGAGCGGGACTTCACCGACGCGCGGACGATCCTGCTGGAGCAGAACTACCGCTCCACCCAGACCATCCTCAACGCGGCCAACGCGGTGATCGACCGGAACACCTCCCGCAAGCCGAAGCGGCTGTGGAGCGAGGCCGGCGCCGGCGAGCGGATCGTCGGGTACGTCGCCGACACCGAGCACGCCGAGGCGGACTGGGTGGCCCGGGAGATCGACCGGCTGGTCGACGCCGACGAGACCCGTCCCGGTGACGTCGCGGTCTTCTACCGCACCAACGCCCAGTCGCGCGTCTTCGAGGAGGTGTTCATCCGGGTCGGCCTGCCCTACAAGGTGGTCGGCGGGGTGCGCTTCTACGAGCGCAAGGAGGTCCGCGACGCCCTGGCGTACCTGCGGTCGGTGGTCAACGACGACGACACGGTGAGCCTGCGGCGGGTGCTCAACACCCCCCGCCGTGGGATCGGCGACCGCGCGGAGGCATGCGTCGAGGCGCTTTCCAGCCGCGACCGCATCTCGTTCGGCGCGGCCCTGCGCCGGGCCCGGGAGGCACCGGGCATCTCCACCCGGGCGGCCAACGGCATCGGCGACTTCGTCGCGCTGCTCGACGGTGCCCGGGAGCTGGCCGAGACCGGCACCCCGGAGGAGGTGCTGGAGGCGCTGCTGACCCGCTCGGGCTACCTGACCGAGCTGGAGGAGAGCCTGGACCCGCAGGACGCCGGCCGGGTGGACAACCTCCAGGAGCTGGTCAGCGTCGCCCGGGAGTACACCGAGCGCATCGAGGCGCTGGGCGAGGAGGGGGAGCGGGCCACCCTGGCCGGCTTCCTCGAGCAGGTCGCGCTCGTCGCCGACGCCGACCAGATCCCCTCGGACGACCCCGACCACCAGGGCGTGGTCACCCTGATGACGTTGCACACCGCCAAGGGCCTGGAGTTCCCGGTGGTGTTCCTGACCGGGCTGGAGGATGGGGTCTTCCCGCACCTGCGTTCGCTGGGCGACACCCGCGAGCTGGAGGAGGAGCGCCGTCTGGCCTACGTCGGCATCACCCGTGCCCGGCAGCGGCTCTACCTCTCCCGGGCGGTGACCCGCTCGGCGTGGGGGCAGCCGGCCTACAACCCGCCGTCGCGGTTCCTGGAGGAGCTGCCGACGGAACTGGTGCACTGGGAGCGCACCGAGGGGTCGTACACCTCGTGGGCCGGCGGGGGCGGCGGCGTGGGCGGCCGCGCGGACCGCGCGCCCGGCGTGCGTGGCACCTTCACCGGGGGTACGCCGAAGGCGGCGCAGCTGGCCCAGCGGCTCGGTGTGGACGCCAGCCGGCTGACCACGGCCAGCGAGCTGCCGCAGGGGCCGAAGGTGGCCGCGGGCGACCGGGTCAACCACCAGCGGTACGGCCTGGGGCGGGTGCTCGCCGTCGAGGGGCACGGTCCGGGTGCCCGTGCGCAGATCGACTTCGGCGACCAGACGATGTGGCTGGTGCTCCGGCACGCCCCGGTCGACAAGCTCTGACCCGTCACGCGGGGTGACGCGCGCCCAGCTCGCTGCCCGCCACGATTTCGCTTGATCATGCAAAGAGTGGCCTTCAGGAGTGCTCACCGCGCCGCTGCTCGCGGCCGCGTCTACGGTGTGCAGCTCGCCGCCAGCGCGGCGTGGATGGCCCGGTTCCGGTACGGGCCGATGGAGTGGTTGTTGCGGGCCTGGACCGAGCAGCGGTGGCCACGGCTGCGCGCCGCGAGCCCGGCGTAGGTCTCCTGGTTGCTCCTGGGCCTGGCACCGGCGCCAGGCCCAGGAGAAAGTGAACCTACAGCGGTCTCAGCAGCCCAGGTCCACGCCGTGGGCCCGCATGTACGGGGCCGGGTCGATCTGGTTCCACATGCCCTGGTGCACCTCGAAGTGCAGGTGCGGGCCGGTGGCGTCGCCGGTGGCGCCCTCGTACCCGATGATCTGGCCGGCCTTGACCTTCTGGCCGACCGTCACCGCGATCCGGCTCTGGTGGGCGTAGTGGGTCAGGTACCCGTTGCCGTGGTCGATGAAGACGGAGTTGCCGTAGCCGTCGGCGGCGTCGCCGGCCTGGGTGACCGTGCCCGCCGCGGCGGCGTGGATCGGGGTGCCGGAGGGCAGAGCGAGGTCGATACCGGCGTGCAGGGTGCCCCAGCGCTGGCCGTAGCAGGAGGTGACCGCCGCGCCCGGCATCGGATCGACCCAGGCGGGGGTGGGTTTGGTGGTCTTCTTCGGCTTCGGCTTCGGCTTGGCGGTGGCCGTCTTCGCCGGTGTGGGGCTGGCGCTGGTCGTCGACGGGCTCACGCTCGGGGCGGCCGAGGGGGAGGCCGGCGCGGTCGACTCACGGGCGGAGCGGTCGGCCCGGCTGGCGGCCTCGGCCCGGGACTGCGCGTCGAGCGAGACGGCGGTGGGCGACGGGCGGTCCGGGCCGGTGGTGGCGACGGCGACTCCGCCCAGGCCGAGCGCCACCAGGGCGGCCGCGCCGAGCACGATGAGGCGGTTCCGCCGACGGGCGCGCTGCGGCTGCTCGACGGTGGTGTCGGGGGTGTTCTCGTTCTGGACGGGGCTGTCTTCCTGCACGGCGGACCTTCACAGTCGAGGGGCACTTGACCTCGAAATACTGGTGTCGGGTCGAGTCCGGCCGGGTACCGGGACCGCATCCGGGCCTGGCAGGTTGGCAGCGCTCTGCCCGGATACCTCCCGACCTGCGGTGATCCGTCCTTAAATATGATCATGGCGGCTCGTGTCGTCGGTCACAGTCGGCGGTGTGGCCCAGGTGACATCCGGCACGAAAAACCGCCCGGATCTGTCGATCCGGGCGGTCAACGGTCGTTACGCACCGTCAGGAGGCGGCTACCTCGCTGTAGATTGCCTCGACTTGCAGCTTGATGTCCACTCCGTGGTCCTGGAGGAACGTCACCGGGTCGACCGGCTGGCCCTTGACATGGATCTCAAGGTGCAGGTGGACGCCGTAGGCGTGGCCGGTCTGGCCCACGAGGCCGAGCTGGTCACCCGCCTTGATCTGCTGCCCCTCCTTGACGCTGACCGCGGCGGAGTGGCCGTAGATCGCCTCGCTGCCGTCGGCGTGCTGGACGATCACCGCGTTGCCGTACCCGCCGAACCAACCGGCCTTGGTGACCACGCCGTCGTGGACCGCCACGTACGGCGTGCCCTCGGGGACGACCAGGTCGACGCCGGTGTGCATCTTGCCCCAGCGGACCCCGTAGGGAGAGTTGAAGTCGTAGCCCTGCAACGGCAGCAGCCAGACCTCGGGCTCGGCGGCGTCCTTGCCACGGCCGTCCCGGGAGGCGCGGTCGGCGTTGTCCGCACGGGCCGCGGCGTCCTGGCTGGTGACCGACGCCTGCTTGAGCTCGTCGAGAACCGACGGGCTGACGTCCTTGGCGTCCGGCAGGGCGCTCGCGCCGAGCGCGACGATGCCGGCTCCGACGAACGCCGTGGTGACGACCGCGGCGTAGCGGCTGCGGGGTGGGGTGGGTACGCGGCGGCGACCGCGATATCGATCGGGCTCAGACGACAGGCGCTGGCGCACGCACACCCTCCGTTGTCGGGGTTCCGAGGCGGCCGGTGGACGTTCGTGAAGCTCCGGTGAACGTCCGCTGATCGCGTCATCACCCGTCCATGGACCTGATGACAACCGAGGACACGTTAGCCAACCACCAGGCGAGTCACAAGCCAGAGCGCCGAATTGGCGTGTCGATCTGTCCGTTTGCGTCCATGATTGTCATGCATCGCGACGTCGAACGGTGCCCTCGTTACTGCCCGTTCGTCGCCGAGCGTGACCGGTCCGGCGGAGTCGTCCGGCTTGACGGCGCGGTCTGTCGGGCCCCGCTCGGAGTCGACCGGGTCGAGCGGGTTGCCGGCCCGGATTTCCCGGGCCCGGTCGGCCGGGTTACCGTTCGTTCAGGTGAAGGCCGTGGAGCCGGTGAAAGGTGTGCGCTGATGAGCTCTCGTATTCGGGTCGTCGTCGCCAAGCCAGGCCTGGACGGCCACGACCGGGGCGCCAAGGTTGTCGCGCGTGCCCTTCGTGACGCCGGCATGGAGGTCGTCTACACCGGCCTGCACCAGACCCCCGAGCAGATCGTGGAGACCGCGATCCAGGAGGACGCCGACGCGGTCGGCCTCTCCGTGCTGTCCGGTGCGCACATGACGCTCTTCCGCCGGGTCCTGGAACTGCTCGGCGAGCGGGACGCCCGCGACATCGTCGTGTTCGGTGGCGGCATCATCCCGAACGACGACATCCCCGAGCTGGAGAAGCTGGGCGTCGCCAAGATCTTCACGCCGGGGGCCACCACGCAGGCGATCGTCGAGTGGGTCCGGCAGAACGTGGCGCAGCCGGTCGCCTGAGGCGTACCGGCTCGGGTCGTCGGGCGAGTCCGGGCACGGGGGAGGGGCCGGACGCACCCCTCACACGTCCGGCCCCTCTATGCACGATGCCCCGCCGCCACCCCTCGACCGACAGGGCATCGGCCGTCTCCCGTCATCACGCTGAATCAGCGCTCCGACACCTGACTCAACGACGCCCCGACGGGCGGGTTACGCACCCCCGGCAACATCGCCCGGACGGTTGACGCGGCACGTGCCGCGCCCGAAACCGGCCCCACGGGCTGCCGGGTTGTGCATTACCGCACACCGCGCACCCGCTCGGTTGCCGGCGGTGCCCACCTCGCTAGGCTGCGGCCAATGGCCTGTGTCAAGTGATGGCAGGCGTCAAACTGTTTTTCTGAACGCTGGTGGCGGCGCGACGGCGCGCCGCGGAGACGGGACGGGACGCGCAATCGTGGACCTGTACGAGTACCAGGGGCGGGACCTGTTCGAGCGGCACGGCTTGCCCGTGCTTGCCGGCGGCGTCGCCACTACCCCCCAGGAGGCCCGCGCGATCGCCGAACGCCTCGGCGGTCGAGTGGTCGTCAAGGCGCAGGTGAAGGTCGGCGGCCGAGGTAAGGCCGGCGGCGTCAAGCTGGCCGAAGGCCCGGATGAGGCGGTGGCCAGGGCCACCGACATCCTCGGCATGGACATCAAGGGTCACACCGTCCACAAGGTCATGATCACGGTGACGGCGGACGTGGCCGAGGAGTACTACTTCTCGTACCTGCTCGACCGGGCGAACCGCACCTTCCTCTGCATCGCCAGCGTGGCCGGCGGTATGGACATCGAGCAGGTCGCCGCCGAGACCCCGGACCGTGTGGTCAAGGCTCCGATCGACGCGAACACCGGTGTCGACGAGGCCAAGGCGCGGGAGATCGTCGCCGCCGCCGGGTTCCCGGCCGAGGTCGCCGACCAGGTGGTCGAGATCGCCGTGGGCCTGTGGCAGGCGTTCGTCGCCGAGGATGCCACCCTGGTCGAGGTCAACCCGCTCGCCAAGAACGGCGACGGGCGGATGCTGCTGCTCGACGCCAAGATCAGTCTGGACGAGAACGCCGCGTTCCGGCACCCGGACCACGAGGCCCTGGTCGACCAGGCCGCCGTGGACCCGCTGGAGCAGGCCGCCAAGGCCAAGGACCTCAACTACGTCAAGCTCGACGGCGAGGTCGGCATCATCGGCAACGGCGCGGGTCTGGTCATGTCGACCCTCGACGTGGTCGCGTACGCCGGTGAGCGGCACGGCAACGTCAAGCCGGCCAACTTCCTCGACATCGGCGGCGGCGCGAGCGCCGCGGTCATGGCGAACGGGCTGGAGATCGTGCTCTCCGACCCGGCCGTGAAGAGCGTCTTCGTCAACGTCTTCGGCGGCATCACCGCCTGCGACGAGGTCGCCAACGGCATCATCCAGGCGCTGGCCCTGCTGGAGCAGCGCGGCGAGCAGGTCACCAAGCCGCTCGTCGTCCGGCTCGACGGCAACAACGCCGAAGCCGGCCGGGCGATCCTGGACGGCGCGAACAACCCGCTCGTGCAGCGGGTGGACACCATGGACGGCGCGGCCGAGCGGGCCGCCGAGCTGGCAGCTGCGGGGGTCTGATCATGGCTATCTGGCTGACCAAGGACTCGAAGGTCATCGTCCAGGGGATGACCGGTTCCGAGGGTTCCAAGCACACCCGGCGGATGCTCGCCGCCGGCACCAACGTGGTGGGCGGCGTCAACCCGCGCAAGGCGGGCCAGAAGGTCGACTTCGACGGCACCGAGCTGCCGGTCTTCGCGTCCGTGGCGGACGCCATGGCCGAGACCGGGGCCGACGTCACGGTCATCTTCGTGCCGCCGCAGTTCACCAGGGCAGCCGTGGTCGAGGCGATCGACGCCGCGATCGGCCTGGCCGTGGTGATCACCGAGGGCGTGCCGGTGCACGACACCGCCGCGTTCTGGGCGTACAACCTGGCGCAGGGCGAGCGGACCCGGATCATCGGGCCGAACTGCCCGGGCATCGCCTCGCCGGGCGCGTCCAACGCCGGCATCATCCCGGCCGACATCACCGGCTCCGGCCGGATCGGCCTGGTCAGCAAGAGTGGCACGCTGACCTACCAGATGATGTACGAGCTGCGGGACATCGGCTTCTCCACCTGCGTCGGCATCGGCGGTGACCCGATCATCGGGACCACCCACATCGACGCCCTGGCGGCGTTCGAGGCCGACCCGGAGACCGACGCGATCGTGATGATCGGCGAGATCGGCGGCGACGCCGAGGAGCGGGCCGCCGAGTTCATCAAGGCGAACGTCACCAAGCCGGTCGTCGGCTACATCGCCGGCTTCACCGCGCCCCCCGGCAAGACCATGGGCCACGCCGGTGCGATCATCTCCGGCTCAGCCGGCACCGCGGAGGCGAAGCAGGCGGCCCTCGAAGCCGTCGGCGTCAAGGTCGGCAAGACGCCGACCGAGACCGCGAAGCTGATGCGGGAGATCATGTCCGGCAACTGAGCCGGCCAGGCGGCATCGAAGAGGGGGTCGACCGGAGACGGTCGGCCCCCTCTCGTCGTGCCGCACCCGCTCAGTCGTTGTTCCAGAACGGGTAGTTGCCGGTGAGACGCAGGATCGAGCCGCCGATGATATTGATCACGCCGAACACGATGGCGAGGTATCCGAGCACCGGCGACTGGCCGTAACGGCGGGCGTCGCGGATGGACAGGTAGCCGAAGACGATGCCGAGGATGCCGCAGCAGATCAGGCCCAGCACGATGCCCAGCACGCCCCAGAGCGTCGTCCGGTCCCGTCCCTGGGCCGGTGGCGGCGGGGGCGGCGGGTATGCGGTCGTCACAGCTACCTCCGGACGGTCGTGAGCGGCGGGCTGACCCGGGCCGACCCGGATGGCGGCGACGGCCACCCCCTCTGGGCCGACGCTAGACCGGAGCAGGCGTCCCGGACCGAGGTTCGTTCAACTCGCCGCCTTTCGGGGCGGGTTAACGGACTGCTCCCGCCCGCGCGACGTGCCAGAGTAGAGCGGATGTCCCCCGTCACCCCTGACCGTCCCAGCCGTCCCGGCGGTGTGCGCGCCGACGACCGGCCGGTCGACCGCGCCACACCGGGCCGACGGGTGCCCGCGCAGCGCCTCGGCGGGCCGCCGCGTGGGCGGGCGCCGCTGCCGGTCGCCGCGGGGGTGGCCGCCGGCTGGGCCGCCCTCACGTCGTACCTGCCGGTCGCCATCGTGCTCGCCCTGGTCCAGTTCGGCGCGGACGGCGCGACCCTCGGTGGTGCCCTGCGCACCGCGCTGGCCGGCTGGCTGGTCGGGCACGGCGTGCCGCTGCGCACCGAGGCCGGCCCGTTCGGGCTCGCCCCGCTCGCGCTCACCGTCCTCGCGATCTGGCGGCTCACCCGGGCCGGCGTGCACGTGAGCCGCGCGATAGGCGCCCGGGACACCCGCTCACCGCGCCGGGCGCTGCTCGCCGCGGGCGCGGTCGGCATCGCGTACGCGCTGCTCGGCACACTCGCGGCCGTGCTGGTCGGCGCGGGCGGCCCGGACGCGTCCCTGGTCCGTGCGGCGGCCACCTTCGCGGCGGTCGGCACGCTCGCCGCGCTGGTCGGCGCGACCCGGATCACCGCCGTCACCGGTGTGCTCGCCGCCCGGATGCCGACCCGGCTGCGCGACGGCGTACGCACCGGGCTGGTGGCCGGGCTCCTGCTGCTCGGCGCGGGCGCCGGTGCGGCCGGGCTGGCCGTGGCCACCGGCGGCGGGGACGCGGCCGACATGATCGGGGCGTACCGCACCGGGGTGGCCGGGCAGGCCGGGATCACCCTGGTCAGTGTGGCGTACGCGCCGAACGCGGCGATCTGGTCGAGCAGTTACCTGCTCGGGCCGGGCTTCGCGGTCGGCACCGACACCGCGATCCGGACGAGTGAGGTGTCGGTCGGCGCGCTGCCGGCCGTACCGCTGCTCGCCGGCCTGCCGCGCGGCCCGGTGGACGGCCTCGGTGCCCTGCTGCTCGCGGTGCCGGTGCTGGCCGGGATGGTGGCCGGCTGGCTGCTGGCCCGTCGGACGGCCCGGCACGTCGGGCCGGAGCGGGTCCGCAGTGGTCGGGTCGACGCCGAGCACGGCCGCGAGCGCGCCCCGAGGCGTTGGGCCGACCTGCTGGTGCCGGCGGCGCTGGCCGGGCCGGTGGCCGGCGTGCTGCTCGGCGTGGCCGCCGAGGTCTCCGGCGGCCCGCTCGGCGCCGGCCGACTCGCGCAGCTCGGGCCGGTGGCCTGGCAGGTCGCCGCCGTGGCCACCGGTGTCATCGCGGTCGGTGCGCTGCTCGGCGCCGCCGCGACCCGGGCGCTCACCCGGTCTCCCGCTTAGTAGACGAGCGCGGGGCGCCCCGAGACGATCCGGAGCGCCCCGTCGGTACCGAGCCCGTCAGGGCTGGGTCGGCAGCGCGACGTTCGCCACGATGCTCAGGATGATCAGCAGGATGCCCAGTCCGACGCCGACCGCACCGCAGATCAGGCCGGCCTTGGCCTGCCCGGCGTTGCTGGCCTGGCCCTGGGTGACCTTCTGCCGGGCGAGGTAACCGGTCACCACGCCCGCGATGCCGACCGGGATGCCCAGGTAGAGGCAGCAGACCAGCGGGATCGACGCGATGCCGAGGATCATCGACACCAGGCCGAGGGTGTTGTTCTGGCCCTGGGCCTGCGGGTAGCCGGCGTTCGGGTACGTCGGAGCGCCGTACGGGGGCTGCTGCTGGCCGTACGGGTCCTGGTACGGCTGCTGCTGACCGTACGGCTGACCCGAGGTGGGCTGCTGGCCGTACGGCGCCTGCGGTGCCGCGTACGGGTCCTGCGGCTGCTGACCGTAGGGCTGCCCGGAGATCGGCTGCTGGCCATACGGGGCGGCCGGCGGCTGGCCATACGGGGCGGCCGGCGGCTGGCCGTACGGCGCGGCCGGCGGCGGGGCGTACGGGTCGTGCGGCGGCTGGGGCGCGGTCGGGTCCTGGTTGGGCTGCTGGCCGTACGGGTCCTGACCGGGGTTACCGGGCTGCATTCGAAAAGCTCCTTGGACTGGTTCCGTCAGTTACTGCTGCTGTTCCCACCCATGATCGCGCCCAGACCACCCAACGCACAGCACAGCAACACGACGACATACCACCCGATGCCCACGATAAGGGCCCACTTCGACCATTTCCGCGACTCCGCGGCGGCGGCCTGGGCACCGGCGTAGTCACCCTGCTGAAGCAGCGGGTTGACCTTCGACGCGCTGATGATGGCCGGGATGGCCAGCGGCCAGAAGAGGAAGATGGCGACGATCGACATCGTCATGTTGTTGTTGATCGGCGGCTGCTGCTGGGGGTGGGTACCGGGCTGCATGGGGGTGCTCCTCATTCCGACGGCACGGCCGCCGTGCCGGATCAGTGACAGGGGTGCGGGCCGGCACGGTGTCCAGCCCGAGCGAGCGGCAGCGTATCGGGTCGATGCCCGCCGGCACTGTCAAAGATCGGCACCGCCCAGCCGGAGGGCGTCCTGACCTGCCCGATAGGGTGGCCCGGTGACCGAGCCCGCGTCCGCCGCCCGCATCGTCGTCCTCATCTCCGGCTCCGGGAGCAACCTCCAGGCGTTGCTGGACGCCGCCGCCGACCCCGCGTACGGCGCGCAGGTGGTCGCGGTCGGCGCGGACCGCGACGGCATCGCGGGCCTGGACCGGGCCGAGGCCGCCGGCGTGCCGACGTTCGTCGAGCGGGTCCGCGACCACGACACCCGGGACGACTGGGATGTGGCGCTCACCGCGCACGTCGCGAAGCACCAACCCGACCTGGTCATCTCCGCCGGGTTCCTCAAGCTGGTCGGCCCGCACTTCCTCACCGCGTTCGGCGACCGCTACCTGAATACCCACAACACGTTGCTGCCGGCGTTTCCCGGCATCCACGGCCCACGGGACGCCCTCGCCTACGGCGTGAAGCTCACCGGGGCCACCCTCTTCTTCGTCGACGCGGGCATGGACACCGGGCCGATCGTCGCGCAGGTCGCGGTGCCGGTGCTCGACGACGACGACGTGGACGCGCTCACCGAGCGCATCAAGGAAGCCGAGCGCCGCCAGCTCGTCGAGCAGGTCGGTCGCCTGGTCCGCGAAGGCTGGACCATCACCGGAAGGAAGGTCACGGTTCCGTGAGTCCCACTCAGGACGGGCGCCGCCCGATCAGGCGGGCGCTGGTCAGCGTCTACGACAAGACCGGGCTGGTCGAGCTGGCCCAGGCCCTGCACGCGGCCGGCGTGGAGATCGTGTCCACCGGCAGCACGGCGGGCACCATCGCCGCCGCCGGTGTGCCGGTGACGCCGGTGGAGACGGTGACCGGCTTTCCCGAGGTGCTCGACGGCCGGGTGAAGACGCTGCACCCGAAGGTGCACGCGGGCCTGCTCGCCGACCTGCGCAAGGACACCCACGTGGCGCAGCTCGACGAGCTGGGTGTGGCGGCGTTCGACCTGCTGGTCTCCAACCTCTACCCGTTCCAGGCGACCGTGGCCTCCGGCGCCGGCGTCGAGGAGTGCGTGGAGCAGATCGACATCGGCGGGCCGGCCATGGTGCGGGCCGCCGCCAAGAACCACGCCTCGGTCGCCGTGCTCACCGACCCGGCCGGGTACCCGGCGCTGCTCGCCGCGCTCGGCGAGGGTGGCTTCACCCTGGCCCAGCGTCGCGCGCTGGCCGCCCGGGCGTTCGCCGACATCGCCGAGTACGACGTGGCGGTCGCCCGGTGGTGCGCCCAGGAACTGGCTCCCGCCGACGACTCGTGGCCGCAGTTCGCGGGGCTGGCGCTGCGCAAGTCGACCGGGCTGCGCTACGGCGAGAACCCGCACCAGCCGGCCGCGCTCTACACCGACCCGGACGCCCCGGCGGGGCTGGCCCAGGCCGAACAGCTGCACGGCAAGGAGATGTCGTACAACAACTACGTCGACGCGGACGCCGCCTGGCGGGCCGCGAACGACTTCGCCGACCAGCCGGCAGTGGCGATCATCAAGCACGCCAACCCGTGCGGCATCGCGGTCGGCGCGGACGTGGCCGAGGCACACCGCAGGGCGCACGCCTGCGACCCGGTGTCGGCATTCGGCGGCGTGATCGCGGTCAACCGGCCGGTGTCGGTCGAGATGGCCCGGCAGGTGGCCGACATCTTCACCGAGGTGGTGGTCGCCCCCGGCTTCGACGAGGGCGCGGTCGAGGTGCTGCAGGGCAAGAAGAACATCCGGCTGCTGCGCGCGCCCGCGTGGACCCCGGCGCTGGTGGAGCTGCGGCAGGTGACCGGGGGTGTGCTGGCCCAGGTCGCCGACCGGGTGAACGCCCCCGGCGACGACCCGGCGAACTGGCGGCTGGCGACCGGCGAGGCCGCGGACGAGGAACTGCTGCGCGACCTCGCGTTCGCCTGGCGGGCGGTCCGCGCGGTGAAGAGCAACGCGATCCTGCTGGCCCGCGACGGTGCCACCGTCGGCGTCGGCATGGGTCAGGTCAACCGGGTCGACTCGGCGCGGCTCGCGGTCAGCCGCGCCGGCGCCGACCGGGCGAGGGGTTCGGTCGCGGCGTCGGACGCGTTCTTCCCGTTCGCCGACGGCCCGCAGATCCTCATCGACGCCGGCGTCCGCGCCATCGTGCAACCCGGCGGCTCGATCCGCGACGAGGAGGTCATCGCAGCGGCCAAAAAAGCCAACGTGACGATGTACCTAACGGAAACCCGCCACTTCTTCCACTAACGAAGTCCCCCGTCGATCATGGAGTTGTGGTGCCTCACAAAAGGGGCTCCAGCGGCTGAACCGCCCACCACAACTCCATGATCGACGCGAACGTGCGGGCCTACGCCGCGGGGGTTGCCGGGCGGAGTTCGGCGAAGTGGCAGGCGGACGGGTGGGGGTCCGCGGCGCGGGGCACCGTCTGCGGGTCTTCCTTGGCGCAGATGTCCTGGGCCTTCCAGCAGCGGGTGCGGAAGTGGCAGCCGGACGGCGGGTCGGCCGGGCTGGGCACGTCCCCGACCAAACGGATCATGTTGCGCTGGTCGCGGACCTCCGGGTCCGGCACCGGCACGGCCGAGAGCAGAGCCTGGGTGTACGGGTGGGTGGCCCGCTCGTAGATCTCGTCCTCGGTGCCGATCTCGACGATCCGGCCCAGGTACATGACCGCGACGCGGTCGGCGATGTGGCGCACCACGGACAGGTCGTGGGCGATGAAGATGTACGACAGCCCGAACTCGTCCTGCAACTGCTCCAGCAGGTTGATCACCTGGGCCTGGATGGAGACGTCGAGGGCGGACACCGGCTCGTCGCAGACGATCACCTCCGGGCGTAGCGCGAGGGCGCGGGCGATGCCGATGCGCTGGCGCTGACCGCCGGAGAACTGGTGCGGGTACCGGTTGATGTGCTCCGGGTTGAGCCCGACGACGTCCAGCAGCTCCTGGACCCGCTTCTGCTTGCTGCCCTTCGGCGCCGCGTCGGGGTGGATCTCGAACGGCTCGCCGATGATGTCGCCGACGGTCATCCGCGGGTTCAGCGAGGTGTACGGGTCCTGCATGACCATCTGCATGTTGCGGCGCAGCCGGCGCAGCTCGGACCCGGAGGCCTTGAACAGGTCCTTGCCCTCCAGGGTGGCCCGCCCGGAGGTGGGCGTCTCCAGGCGCATCAGCAGCCGGGCGAGGGTGGACTTCCCGCAGCCGGACTCGCCGACCACGCCGAGCGTCTCGCCCCGGCGCAGCTCGAAGCTCACCCCGTCGACGGCCTTGACCGCGCCGATCTGCCGCTGGAACAGCACGCCCTGACTGATCGGGAAGTGCTTCACCAGGTTGTCGACGGAGAGGATGGTCTCGCCCCGGACCTTGGTGGAGCTAGCGGGCGCTGTCATCACGGACCTCCTGCGCGAAGTGGCAAGCGCTGGTCCGGCCATCGCCGAGGACCAGGTCGTGCGGTACCACGTCCACGCAGACCTGCTGGACGTACGGGCACCGGGGGTGGAACGGGCAGCCGGACGGGATGCGCATCAGGTTCGGCGGCAACCCCTTGATCGTGGACAGCTCCTGGCCGCGCACGTCCATCCGCGGGATCGACTCCAGCAACCCCTTGGTGTACGGGTGGGCGGGCGCCTTGTACAGCGAGCGGACGTCGGCGTGCTCGACGATCCGGCCGGCGTACATGACGGCGATCCGGTCCGCGACGCCGGCGACGACTCCCAGGTCGTGGGTGATCAGGATCATCGCCATGTTGAGGTCCCGGCGCAGGTCGGCCAGCAGGTCCATGATCTGGGCCTGCACGGTGACGTCGAGCGCGGTGGTGGGCTCGTCGGCGATCAGCACCTTCGGGTCCAGGGCCAACGCCATGGCGATCATGACGCGTTGCCGCATGCCGCCGGAGAACTGGTGCGGGTAGTCGCCGATCCGCTTCGCGGCGCCCGGGATCTTGACCAGGTCCATCAGCTCGATCGCACGACGGCGGGCGTCGCCACGGGACATGCCGGCGCGCTGGCGTAGCGTCTCGCCGATCTGCCAGCCGACCGGGAACACCGGGTTCAGTGCGGAGAGCGCGTCCTGGAAGATCATCGCGATCTCCTTGCCGCGGACCTGCCGGCGCTGCTCCTCGGAGCCGGTGAGCAGGTCCTGACCCCGGTAGAGGATCTGGCCGGAGCGGACGAACGCGGGCGGCGTGTCCAGGATGCCCATGATCGCCTGGGCGGTGACGGACTTGCCGGAGCCGGACTCACCGAGCACCGCCAGGGTCTCCCCGGCATCCAGGTGGTACGACACGCCGTTGATCACCCGGGCGACACCCTCGTTGGTCCGGAACTCGACGTGCAGGTCCCGCAGCTCCAGCAGGTGGCCGTCCGCCGGGGTGGCGGAGGCGGGCGTGGGTTCGACGGTCATGGCTGTGCCTGCCTTTCGCTCACGACTGCGGGGCTCGCTTCGCTCACTCCTCGCGCTCGCATGGAGTTGATCACCGCAGCTTCGGGTCGAAGGCGTCACGGATCGCGTCGCCGAGCATGATGAACGCCAGCACGGTCAGCGCGAGGAAGGCCGACGGGACGATCAGCGGTGTCGCCGCCTCCCGCATGTGGATGCGACCGGTGTCGATGTCCTGGCCCCACGAGATCGTCGGGGACTTCAGGCCGATGCCCAGGAAGGACAGCGTCGCCTCGGCGGCGATGAACGAGCCGAGCGCGATGGTCAGCACGACGATGGCCGGGGCCAGCGAGTTCGGCAGGATGTGCCGCCACATGATCCGGCCGTTGCCGGCGCCGAGCATCCGGGCCGCCGCCACGTAGTCCTGCTCCTTGGCGGTGATCACCGAGGACCGCACCACCCGGGCGGCGGTGGTCCAGCCCAGGATGGCCAGAACGAAGATCACCGCGGCGATCCGGGCGCTCGTGCTGTCGCTGGACACCCGCTTGAGCAGCACGATCGCGGCCAGCAGCAGCGGGATGCCGAGCACCACGTCGATCACCCGGGAGAGCACGGCATCGACCCAGCGGCCGAAGTACCCGGCCAGCATGCCGACCACCAGCGCGATGATGCCGGTGCCCAGCGCGGCGAGCGCGCCGACCAACAGCGAGGCCCGCGTGCCGTAGACCGCCCGGGAGTACGTGTCGCAGCCCTGGAAGTCGTACCCGAAGATGGCCCCGCCGGACGGCCCGGCGTGCTGCCGGGAGAGCAGGCAGTCGTTCGGGTTGTTGGCGGTGAACACGCCCGGGGCCAGTGCCATCAGCGTGAAGATGACGACCAGCGTCAGCGAGATCCAAAAGATCGGGTTGCGGCGCAGGTCGCGCCAGGCGTCGCCGGCCAAGCTGCGCGGCTTGTGCGGTGCGCCGACCTGGTTGGGTGTCCCCGGCTCGCCCGAGGGGCCCCGCCGTGCGGCCTGGTTCTCGCTGGCCGCCACAGTCTCGAAATCACTCATGCCGGCACCTCGCTGCGCGCGATGCTGGCCTGCGAGCCCAAGCACGCTGCGCTGATGATTCGTTCGCTGCGCTCACTCATAGCGGATCCTCGGGTCGAGTACGGCGTACAGGACGTCCACCACCAGGTTCGAGACCAGGTAGACCACGACCAGCACGCTGACGATGCCCACCACCAGGGGGCCGTCCTCGGTGCGGATGCCGCGGAAGAGGTTGAAGCCCACGCCGGGGATGTTGAAGACGCCCTCGGTGATGATCGCGCCGCTCATCAGGTTGCCCAGTTCCACACCGAGGAAGGTGACCACCGGGATGAGCGAGTTGCGCAGCACGTGGACGGTGACGATGCGGCGCTTGACCAGGCCCTTGGACCGGGCGGTCCGGACGTAGTCGGCGCGCAGGTTCTCCGCCACCGAGGTACGGGTCAGCCGCAGCGCGGTGGCCAGCGACAGCGAGCCGAGCACGATGCCCGGCAGCAGCAGCGCGTAGAACGTCGGCTGGGAGCCGGCGGTGGGCGGGAAGAGTTGCCATTTGACGCCTAGCAGGTACTGAGCCAGCGGCGCCAGCACGATGGTCGGGATGCCCAGCACCAGCAGGGTCAGCACCAGGGTCGAGTTGTCGAAGATGCTGGCCCGCCGGATGCCGGCGACCACGCCGGCGGTGACCCCGAAGATGATCGCCACGGCGAGCGCGATGAGCGCGAGCTTGACGGTGACCGGCCAGGCCGCCTGCAGGATGTCGCCGATCTGGCGGCCGGTCAGGGACTGGCCGAGGTCGCCCTGGAGCAGGCTCTTGACGTAGTCCAAGTAGCGGTAGAAGAACCCGCCGACGCCGGTCGCGTCGAGGTGGTACTTCTCCGTCAGGTAGGCCCGTTGGGCCGCCGTCACCGGGCGTTCGCCCGCGAGGGCCTGGATGGGGTCGCCCTGGCCGGCGAACATCAGCGCGTAAACGATCAGGGTGGTCCCGAAGAACGCCAGGACCATCTGCAGTAGGCGCCGCAGGATGTAGCGGAACATGCTTAGCAGTCTCTCCGGAAATGTGCGAAAGGGTCGCAGGACGGCATCTCTGGTCGTACCCGAAATGTCTGGCACGTGCCGTCCGGCCCGGGGGAGGCCGGCACCACTCGTTCCGGGCCCCGCCTGCGCGGGACCCGGCCGGGACAGCGCGGTCCGGGCCACCCGGGGCGTCGTCGCCCCGGGTGGCCCGAAATCCGTAGGTCAGCTCAGCTGGCCGCTTCGATCTTGATGAGGTTGACCCGCTGGAACAGGTCCATCTCCACGTTCTTGACCTTGGTCGAGTGGCCGAACACGTTCTGGCCGAAGCGCAGCGGGATCG
Source organism: Micromonospora sp. WMMD710 (assembly GCF_029626045.1). NCBI lineage: Bacteria > Bacillati > Actinomycetota > Actinomycetes > Micromonosporales > Micromonosporaceae > Micromonospora > Micromonospora sp. WMMD710. The sequence goes on from NZ_JARUBD010000001.1 coordinate 6,418,561, forward strand.
TCGGCATGTCCTTGGCCAGGATGTCCTCCGCCTGCTGGTACTTGGCGATCGCCTCGGCCTGCGTCTTGGCGGCGGAACCCTCCTTGACGAGCTTGTCGAACTCCGGGTTGCTGTAGCCGTAGTAGTTCGACGAGCCGTTGGTGCTGTACAGCGGGCCGAGGTAGTTCTCCATGCTCGGGTAGTCCATCACCCAACCCAGCCGGAAGGCGCCCACCGGCTGCTTGGCCTTGACCTTGGTCAGCAGGTCGGCGAACTTCGGCTCGGCGACACCGACGGCGTCGACACCCAGGTTGGCCTTGAGCTGGTTGACCGTGGCGTCGACCCAGTCCTTGTGGCCGCCGTCGCCGTTGTAGGAGATGAGAATCTTGGACGGGCCGCCGGCGGCCTGGTAGAGCTTCTTGGCCTCGGTCGGGTTGAACTCGCCCGCCTTGCCCGTGGTGTTCTCCCGGTAGCCCGGCAGGACCGGCGAGACGAAGGAACGCGCCGGCGTCTGCGAGCCCTTGAAGACCGACTTGGTGATCTCGTCACGGTCGATCGCCATCGAGATCGCCTTGCGCACGTCCGGGTTCGCGAAGTTCTTGTCGAACGTCGGGAACGCCAGGAACTGGAACGACGACATCGGACTGGTCTGGTACCGGTCGCCCAGGTCGGTCGGCGCGCTGCTCAGGCTCTCCGTCGGCAGGATCGGCAGCACGTCCAGGTTGTCCGCCAGGACGTCCGCGTAGGCCGCGGTGAGCTGCTGGTAGATCCGGAACTCGATCTCCTTCACCTTGGGCTTCTCGCCCGGGTACGCGTCGTAGCGCTCGACGTTGATCTTGCTGTCGTGCTGCCACGTGCCCTTCATCTTGAACGGGCCCTGCCCGATCGGCGCCTGCTCGTAGGAGTCCTTGAGCACGCCCGGCGCGGAGAACGCGGCGTCCGGCATCGGCAGGAACGCGTTGTAACCGAGCATCGACCGGAAGTCGATGTACGGGTCGGAGAGCGTCACGGTGAAGGTGAGGTCGTCGACCTTCTTCAGGCCGGACATCTCCTTGGCCTTCGGCTTATCGCCCTGCAGGTCGGCGTAGCCAGCGATCTTCTCGAAGAAGTAGTTGCTGTCCTGGCCGTTCGGGGCGTACGCGCCGTAGTTCCACGCGTTGATGTAGTCCTCGGACGTGACCTTCTCGCCGTTGTGGAAGGTGTAGCCGTCCTTGAGCTTGATCGTCCAGACCTTGTTGTCGGACGAGGTGACCGACTGCGCGGCGACCTCGAACGGCTTGTTCTGGGCGTCGTAGTCGACGAGCGGGGCGAACAGGCCAGCGAGCACCTGCGCACCGTTCGTCTCGGCGGTGTTGGTGGGAACCAGGTGCTTCGGCTCGCCGATCTGGATGCTGACCGCCGAACTGGTGCTGCCGCCGGATCCACCGTCTCCGCCGCTGCCGCAGGCCGCGAGGCCCAGCGTCACCGCGAGCGGGAGGGCGGTCCAGGCGGCGAGTCTACGAACTCGCATTGGAACCTCCTCATCTCCTCACGCTGCGCAGTCAGGCCCGACGCTGGGTTTACGCTGCGCAACAGGGGGCAAGGGTATGTTGATGTCCCGGCCGTCGACAACGGCCGGGTTGCGGATGCGTTGGTTCGGCAGGCGCCGTGCTTGCGCGGTGCCGCAGTGCCGTGCTATCGCAAGCCGCATTGCATTCTCTGAGCTGCCAGATTGGCGGCAAGTAGGGGGCTCATTGTGCTCTGCTGGGCCGGACTCAGCGCCCACTGCCGCATCGCCCGATCTCAGCCCCTCGCGCACCGTCTGACCGTTTCGACGGTGACCGGTCACACAGGTATATCACTCATAGTGATGAAGCGCACTTCACTCTGAGTTACCGATTGGCGTGTGGCTGGGGTCTCGCAAGGCATCCAGAGTGAGGTCGTCGGAACGTTAGGCGCTGGACATGAGACGATCGGGTCGTGACGGCGACGCTTCTGGACGGCAAGGCAACCGCGGCGGAGATCAAGGACGAGCTGCGGATACGCGTGAAGGCACTCGCGGAACGCGGCATCGTCCCCGGGCTGGGCACGGTCCTGGTCGGTGCGGACCCGGGCAGTCAGGCGTACGTCAACGGCAAGCACCGCGACTGCGCCGAGGTGGGCATCGCCTCGATCCGCCGGGAGCTGCCCGCCGACGCCACCCAGCAGCAGGTCGACGACGTGATCGCCGAGCTGAACGCCGACCCGGCCTGCCACGGATACATCGTCCAGCTGCCACTGCCCGCCCACCTGGACACCCAGCGCGTGCTCGAGCTGATCGACCCGGACAAGGACGCCGACGGCCTGCACCCGGTCAACCTGGGCCGGCTCGTCCTCGGCTACGACGGTCCGCTGCCCTGCACCCCGCGCGGCATCGTCGAGCTGCTCCGCCGCCACGACGTCGCCCTGCGCGGCGCCACCGTGGCAGTCGTCGGCCGGGGCAACACCGTCGGCCGCCCGCTCGGCCTGCTGCTCACCCGGCGCAGCGAGAACGCCACCGTCACCCTGTGCCACACCGGCACCCTCGACCTCGCCTCGCACACCCGTGCCGCCGACATCGTCATCGTCGCGGCCGGCGTACCGGGCCTGCTCACCGCCGACATGATCAACCCGGGCGCGGTGGTGGTGGACGTCGGCATCACCCGGGTGATCGGCCCGGACGGCAAGGGCCGCTACACCGGCGACGTCGACCCGGAGGTGGCCGAGACGGCCGGCGCGCTGGTGCCGATGCCCGGCGGTGTCGGTCCGATGACCCGCGCCATGCTCCTCACCAACGTCGTGGAGCGTGCCGAGCGCGGTTGAGGTGTAGGGCCGTAACCGTCCGCCCCTGGCCCGATCGGTGCCAGGATGACTGATACGGTCCGGAAAACCGACTGGTATCAGGGAGTGGGACGACCATGGGTAAGAAGGTCACTGTCGTCGGGGCTGGCTTCTACGGCTCCACCACCGCACAGCGCCTGGCCGAGTACGACGTCTTCGACACCGTTGTGATCACCGACATCGTGGAGGGCAAGCCCGCGGGCCTCGCGCTCGACCTCAACCAGTCGCGGGCCATCGAGGGCTTCGAGACCAAGGTCGTCGGCGTGACCACCGGCCCGAACGGCGAGGGCTACGAGGCCATCGAGGGCTCCGACGTCGTCGTGATCACCGCTGGCCTGCCGCGCAAGCCGGGCATGAGCCGGATGGACCTGCTCGAGACCAACGCCAAGATCGTGCGGCAGGTCGCCGAGAACGTCGCCAAGTACGCCCCGAGCGCCGTCGTCATCGTGGTCTCCAACCCGCTGGACGAGATGACCGCGCTCGCGCAGCTCGCCACCCAGTTCCCGAAGAACCGGGTGCTCGGCCAGGCCGGCATGCTCGACACCGCCCGGTTCAGCAACTTCGTCGCCGAGGCGCTGAACGTGCCGGTGGCGTCGGTCCGCACGCTGACCCTGGGCTCGCACGGCGACACCATGGTCCCGGTGCCGTCGAAGAGCACGGTCAACGGCAAGCCGCTGCGCGACGCGATGCCGGCCGAGCAGATCGAGGAGCTGGTCGTCAAGACCCGCAACGGTGGCGCCGAGGTCGTCGCGCTGCTCAAGACCGGTTCGGCGTACTACGCGCCGTCCGCGGCCGCGGCCCGGATGGCCAAGGCTGTCGCCGAGGACTCCGGCGAGGTCATGCCGGTCTGCGCGTGGGTCGACGGTGAGTACGGCATCTCCGGCGTCTACCTGGGTGTCGAGGCCGAGATCGGTGCCGAGGGCGTCAAGCGCGTCGTCGAGACCGACCTGGACGCCGACGAGCGCGCCAGCCTCCTGGAGGCCGCCGAAGCCGTCCGCGCCAAGCAGGGCGACATCTCCAGCATGTAATTCCCGAACCACCGCATCGCGGAGGGGCGCGCCGGCAAGCCGGCGCGCCCCTCCGCGCTCCACCCCCACCCGCCCACCCACCCACCGGTCTACCCACCGTTGATCATGAGGTTAGCGGGGGTGATGGGGATCAACGACCTCGTTAACCTCATGATCAACTGGCCTTCAGGGCGCCTGGTCCTCCTCATGGGCGTACGCCAGGTCCGGGTCGACGAGTTGCACCATGTGCACCAGCAGGTCGCCGGTGAGCAGCATCCGGTCGTCGACCGAGCTCACGAGCACCGACTGGTGGCCGGGCGTGTGGCCGGGGGTGGGCAGCAGTCGTACCGCCGGGGTCAGGGTTGTCGCACCGTCGACCACCCGGAGCTGGCCGGCGGCGCGCAACGGCGCGATCAGGCCGGCCGGCAGCCCCGGGTTGATGGACTGGGCGGCGTCGAGTTCGGCGCGCTGCACCAGATAGTCGGCGTTCGGGAAGTAGGGCCGGCCCGGTGCGCCGGTGACCGCCCAGCCGATGTGGTCGCTGTGCAGGTGGGTCAGCACCACCGTGTCGACGTCGGCGGGGTCGATGCCGGCGGCGGCCAGTTCGGCGGGCAGCCGGCCGGGTACGGGTGCCCAACTGGCGGCGGGCGCGTCGGCCGGGCCGATGCCGGCGTCGATCAGGGTGACCGGCCCGTCGCCGGAGCGGACCGCGAAGCTGCGGAACGTCAGCCACCACTGCCCGTCGGCGGTCACCGAGGCCGGGTCGCGCCGGTCGGCCTCCGCCCACTGGGCCGCCGTGGCGTGCGGGAACGCCTGCGTCCGGGGCTGGAAGAAGGCACCCTCGGAGTCGGTGAGGGCAGTGACCGTGATAGACCCGAGGGTGCGGCTCACTGGCATCGGGCGATGATGCCAAGCATTTCCGCGCTGCGCAGCCCGGTTTCCGCCGGCCGGTCGAGGCCGGCTGGGGGCTGCCGGCCCAATTGCAGTACGCTCGTACTGCTTGAGCACGTGTCCCCCGAGAGGAGCGCCGGCCGATGGCGAAGATCAAGGTAAACAACCCGGTCGTGGAGCTCGACGGCGACGAGATGACCCGGATCATCTGGAAGCAGATCCGGGAGCAGCTGATCCTGCCCTACCTCGACGTCGACCTGCACTACTACGACCTGTCGATCCAGCACCGCGACGAGACCGACGACCAGGTCACCGTTGACGCCGCCAACGCCATCAAGGAGCACGGCGTCGGCGTCAAGTGCGCGACCATCACCCCGGACGAGGCCCGGGTGGAGGAGTTCGGCCTGAAGAAGATGTGGCGGTCGCCCAACGGCACCATCCGCAACATCCTCGGTGGCGTGGTCTTCCGCGAGCCGATCATCATGTCCAACGTGCCGCGGCTGGTCCCCGGCTGGACCAAGCCGATCATCATCGGCCGGCACGCCCACGGTGACCAGTACAAGGCCACCGACTTCGTCGTTCCCGGCCCGGGCACGGTGACCATCACCTACACCCCGGCCGACGGCGGCGCGCCGATGGAGATGGAGGTCGCCAACTTCCCCGGCGGTGGCATCGCCATGGGCATGTACAACTACGACGAGTCGATCCGGGACTTCGCCCGGGCGTCGTTCCGGTACGGGCTGGACCGCAACTACCCGGTCTACCTGTCCACCAAGAACACCATCCTCAAGGCGTACGACGGCCGGTTCAAGGACATCTTCGCCGAGGTGTTCGAGACCGAGTTCAAGGACGAGTTCGCCGCCGCCGGCATCACCTACGAGCACCGGCTCATCGACGACATGGTCGCCGCCGCGCTCAAGTGGGAGGGCGGCTACGTCTGGGCCTGCAAGAACTACGACGGTGACGTGCAGTCCGACACCGTCGCGCAGGGCTTCGGCTCGCTGGGTCTGATGACCTCCGTCCTGCTCTCCCCGGACGGCCGTACCGTCGAGGCGGAGGCCGCGCACGGCACCGTCACCCGGCACTACCGGCAGTACCAGAAGGGCGAGAAGACCTCGACCAACCCCATCGCGTCGATCTACGCCTGGACCCGGGGCCTGGCCCACCGGGGCAAGCTGGACGGCACGCCGGCGGTCACCGAGTTTGCCAACACCCTGGAGCAGGTCATCGTCGACACCGTCGAGGGCGGCCAGATGACCAAGGACCTCGCGCTGCTCATCTCGCGCGACGCCCCGTGGCTGACCACCGACGAGTTCATGAACGCGCTCGACGAGAACCTGGCCCGCAAGCTCGCCTGAGCCGGCAGATACCACAGCACCGGAGCCCGTCGGCAGGTGTCGGCGGGCTCCGGCGTGTCCAGTGCTCGACACACGGCCTCGGCGTCACCGCGCCCGGCGCGCCTCGTTGACCAGGGTGGACGAGATGCCAGTCGCGTCCAGGAAGGTTGACTTCGGTCGCCTCGCGGCAACGCCTGCCGATCAGCCAGCCTTCCCGGCTGTGTCGTGCACAGCCAGCCGTCCCTTCCCTGCGGGGGGCCCTGTCCCGGGCCCCCCGCGCCCTGTTTCCCGCCGGGGGGGTCAGGCGGCGCGCAGCAATTCGGCGGCCCGCTCCGGCGAGATGTCGTTGATGAAGACACCCATCCCGGACTCGGAGCCCGCCAGGTACTTCAGCTTGTCCGTGGCCCGCCGGATGCTGAACAGCTGCAGGTGCAGGTGGCCCAACTCGCGGTCGACCCGCACCGGCGCCTGGTGCCACGCCGAGATGTACGGCATCGGCATGTCGAACAGCCCGTCGAAGCGGCGCAGCAGATCCAGGTAGAGCGGCCCGAAGGCGTCCCGCTCGCTGTCGCTGAGCGCCGGGATGTCCGGCACCACCCGGCGTGGTGCCACGTGCACCTCGAACGGCCAGCGGGCCGCCGCCGGGACGAACGCCGTCCAGTGCTCGTTCTCGGTGACCACCCGGTCGCCGGAGGCGCGTTCGGCGGCCAGCACGTCCGCGTACAGGTTGCCGCCGGTCCGCTCGGCGTGCCGGCGGGCCGCGGCCAGCAGCGCCCGGGTGCGCGGCGTCACGAAGGGGTACGCGTAGATCTGCCCGTGCGGGTGGTGCAGCGTGACACCGATCTCCACGCCCCGGTTCTCGAAGCAGAACACCTGCTCGACGCCCGGCAGCTCGCCGAGCACCTCGGTCCGGTCGGCGAGCGCGTCCAGCACGGTGCGGACCCGGCTCGGGGGGAGGCTGGCGAACGAGGCGTTGTGGTCCGAGGTGAAGCAGACCACCTCGCACCTGCCCAGGCCGGGGCGGACCGGTGTGAACGGCGTGATCTCCCCGGGTTCGTCGGCCACCCGTCCGCTCAGCGACGGGAACCGGTTCTCGAAGACGACCACGTCGTAGTCGGGGGCCGGGATCTCGGTCAGCCGGTCACCGACGGACGGGTCGAGCGGGCACTCGTTCGCCGGCGGGAGAAAGGTGCGGGTCTGCCGGTGCACGGCCACCGCCACCCATTCGTCGGTCAGCGGGTCGTAGCGCAGTTGGGAGGTGGGGGGCGGCGGCGGCAGGTCGCGGCGGTCCGGCTGGTCGCGTACGGCGTCGTCGCGCTCGTCGAAGTAGATCAGCTCCCGGCCGTCGGCCAGGTCGATCGCGGTGCGCTTCACGGCGCCGTCCCCTCACTCGTCGGCGTGCGCGTCGCGCGGCCCGCCCCCGTCGCCTTCACGATGATCAGTTCACCCACCTGTTCGTCGAGTACCCGTCGCGCGGGCGGAGGCAACGCCTCGTCGCTGACCAGTACGTGTGCCGCCGCCAGCGCGACGATCGAGGAGATGCCCACGGTGCCCCACTTGGTGTGGTCGGCGAGCACCACCAGCCGGTCGGCCGCCGCCACCAACGCCCGGTCGGTCTCCGCCTCCATGAGGTTGGGGGTGGTGAAGCCGGCCCGTGCGGTGATGCCGTGCACGCCCAGGAAGAGCAGATCCAGGTGCAGCGTCCGGATGGCGTCGACCGCGAGGGGGCCGACCAACGCGTCCGACGGTGTGCGTACGCCGCCGGTGAGCACGACCGTCTGGTCCGGTCGACCGCCGGCGTGCAGGATCTCGGCCACCGGCAGGGAGTTCGTCACCACGGTCAGGCCGGGCACGTCCACCAGCCTCCGGGCCAGCTCGGCGGTGGTGGTGCCGGCGGACAGCGCGACCGCCGCGCCGGGCCGGACGAGCTGTGCCGCCCGGTCGGCGATGGCCGCCTTCTCCGCCAGTTGGCGGACCGACTTGGCGTGGAAGCCGGGCTCGTCGGTCGAACTCGGGCCGGCCGTCGTGGCGCCGCCGTGCACCTTGGCCAGCAGGCCGCGCTCGTGCAGCGCCTCCAGATCGCGCCGGATCGTCATGTCGGAGACGCCGAACTCGGTGGCCAGGTCGGTCACCCGGACACCGCCGGCGGACCGGACCCGCTCCAGGATGGCCGTCTGCCGCTGCTGAGCGAGCATCTGCCGTGCCTCCCCGGGGTCCACACGTACTCTCACGCGGTCGAACGTGTTCCAACAAAGATGAACACTAGCGCGTGGCGGGTACCGGCGGAAGAAACGGGGGTGCGACGACGCCTCAGCTGGAGGGGATCTTCAATTCGACCCAGCCGGTCTCGGTCAGGTGGCTCAGCACCGCCTCCACCGCCTCCGGCACGCTCACATCGGTGGTGTCCAGCACCAGATCGGCGTCCGTCGGCACCTCGTACGGGTCGTCGATACCGGTCATCCCGGTGAGCAGGCCGGCGCGGGCCCGCGCGTACAGGCCCTTACGGTCCCGCTGCTCGCACACCTCCAGCGGGGTGGAGACATGCACCAGCACGAAGCCCGCCCCGGCGGCCAGGGCCATCTCCCGGGCGGTGGCGCGGGCCGCCGCGTACGGGGCGATGGGGCAGCACACGGCGACCCCCCGGTGTCGGGCGATCTCGGCGGCCACCCAGCCGATCCGGCGGACGTTGAGATCCCGGTCGGCCTTGCTGTAGCCCAGCCCGGCGGAGAGCTCCCGGCGCACCACGTCCCCGTCGAGCAGGGTCACCGTCCGCTCGCCGCTCTCCCGCAACGCGTCCGTCAGCCCCCGGGCCATGGTCGACTTGCCGGAGCCGGAGAGCCCGGTCAGGAAGACCACCAGCCCGCGATGCCGGCGCGCCGGACGGGCCTTGGCCAACTCCTTCGCCACCGCCGGCGGGGTGTGCCACTCCGGCAGCGGGAAACCCCGGTCGAGCAGATCGTCGATCTCATCCTGGGTCAGCGCGAGGCGACGGTTGCGCGGCGGGATGTCCTCCCGCCACCGCCACTGCCCGTCCCGGTTGTCGTACGCCAGCTCGCGCGGCACCAGCACCCGCAGCCCGGCACCGGAGAGCATCTCACCGGTGGAGAGCAGGTGGGTGACCCCGTACGCGGCGGAGACCCGGGCGCGCAGCAGCGCGTCGCTGATCTCCTCCCGCCGGTGCGACAACGGCACCGCGACCAGGGTGGCGGGCGGCATCCGGTCCCGGGCGGCGAAGATCGTGCGGACCAGCGCCTCCGGGGTGAGCCCACCGACCCCGCCCTCACCGACCGGGATCATCACCAGCAGGTGCGCGGCCAGGGTACGGGCGGCGTGGGCGATCTGGGCGAGCTGCGGCCGGTGCAGGGGCCGGTCGGCGATCACGCCGAGCACCCGGCCCGGGGGCAGCAGCGCGCGCACCTCCTCCGGGCTGCGGCGCAACCGATGGAACGGGCCGTGGCCGCCGTCGCCCAGCCGCCGGACCTGGCCACCGACGCCGGCCACGCCGTCGCGCACCGGCCAGACGTCCGACACGTCCAGGCCGGCGACGGGCGCGCCCTCGCCGTCGGTCAGCACCAGCGCCCGGCGGGCCGGGTCGCGGGGATCGAAGCCCTGGGCCAGCGCGGTCGGCACCTGGAGGGTCACCGCGACCTGCCACGGAGTGCCGTCGGCCAACCGGCCACGGCGGCTGACCGAGACCAGGTCGGCGCGGGTCATGAAACCGGTCAGCGGGGCGTACGCGCCGGTCAGCAGCAGCTCAAGATCCGCCAGCTCACCGGGACGCGGCGTGTACGCCGGCGCGCCCCGGAGCACCTCGTCGGGCAGCACCCAGCCGTTGCTCATCCACACCCCCCACTCGCTGACCGGCACACAGTTTCGCAGCCGACGGCCAATCGGTCGAGGGCGCCACTCCACGACCCGGGCGGGCGGATCAGCCGCGGATCCTTCGGCCCACCGCCGAGCGCACCCGGTTCCACACCCGCTCGTCGCGGATCCGGTTCCACACCCTCCGCTCGTCGCGGATCCGGGGCCGCGCGCCGTCGGCCCGGCAGATGAACACCAGCGGCAGCCGCGCGTCCTCGGTCCAGCCGGCGTTGGTGATCCGGGCCTTGAGGAGCCAACTGCCCCGGGTCCGGCCACCGTTGAGGGCACCGAAGTCGATCGTGGTGGTGGCCCGGTGCACCAGGTGGACGGTGTCCGCTCCGGACGGCGCGGCGACCCGCTCCGTCCGGTAGGTCACCGGCAGGAAGATCTCGTCACCGGTCTCCCGCCGACGGGCGACCACATCCAACCGGGCCTTGCGGACCTGCGCGGTGGAGTCGAGCACCTCAGGGGTGATCTCCTCGATCGGAAGCACCAACACGTCCCGGCCCTCGTCGGAGCGGAAACTAACCGGCTGGTCCACCGAGCGCAACTCGGCGGCGACCGTCATCGTGACGGCCCGGTCGGCGTGCTGGATTTCGTCGATCGCGCCGTGCGCGGCGATACCCGCCTCCCAGCGGGCCAGCCGACGCAGGTCCGCGATCCGGCCCCGCTCGGCCAGGTACGCCACGGCCCGCAGCAGGGGCGGCAGACCGGCCGCGACGCCCGGCGCGAACCGGTCCTGGATGACCTTCTGGGTCTCCAGCGCGATCTGCTCCAGCCAGTCCTCCGGAGCGGACAGCAGCCGCCTGCCGCGCAGCCGGTTGAGCATCTCGTTGCGCAGCCACCGCCGGTGCAGCCGGTCGCGCAGCGGACCCGGCTCGGTGTTGGCGTCGACGATGTCCAGGGCGTCCCGCACGCTCTCGAAGTAGCTCGACGGGTCCAGCCGGGCGGCGGTGACGTTGCGCGCGTCGGCGCGCTGCGCGTGGTGGTAGCAGGTGTAGTCGGACAATACGCAGGTGCGGCGGGACAGGAAGTAGGCCCGCACCACCACCGAGTGGTCCTCCAGGCGCCGCTTGCCGCCCTCCGGGAACCGCAGGCCGTGCTCGTCGAGGAACGCCCGGCGGAACAGCTTGTGGCAGGTGAGGCTGTCGATCAGCGGGGAGTTCTCCAGGGTGGCGTCGAAGCGGTTCTTGCGGAACAGCTCCCGCGGCACGGCGCGCCCGTGCCCGGCCATCTTTCCGACCACCACGTCCGCGTCGTACGTCTTCGCGCAGTCGTAGAGCCGCTCCAGCGCCTGGTCGGCGAACCAGTCGTCGTCGTCGGCGAAGAAGACGTACTCGCCGCGTGCGTGGTCGATGCCCAGGTTGCGCGGGCGCGACGGCCATCCCGAGTTCTCGATGTGCAGCACCCTGATGTGCGGGTGCTCGGCGGCCAGCCGGTCCAACCGCGCCCCCGTGCCGTCGGTCGAGCCGTCGTCGACGAAGATCGCCTCGAACTCACCGGCGGGTAACGACTGGCGCAGCAGCGAGTCGGCCAGCTTCTCGATGTGTGGACCGCAGTTGTACGCCGGCACCACGACACTCACCTTGGGGACGCCCACCTCGACCATCACGATCCCTCCCGCGTCGGCGACCGCCGCGACACTGCCCGGTGAACGGGAAGTGAATGGTGCCACCCCGGAGGAGACTTTCCCGAAGCGGGGTCGGGCCGAACGCGGGACCGGCGAAAACGTCGCGAACGCCCGTCGGCGGACCCTAGGGGTCCTGAGCCGCAAGGATCAGGGGGGTACCGGGGGCGCGCCGGTGTCCCCGGTGGGCATCGACTCCCTACGCTGAGCAGCGTGACACTGATCGCGACCCAGTCGCTCACCAAGACGTACGGAGGTCGGGTCACCGCGCTGGCCGACCTCACCGTCGCCGTCGAGCCCGGGATCATCGGCCTGGTGGGCGCGAACGGCGCCGGAAAATCCACGCTGATCAAGATCCTGCTCGGCCTGATCGCCCCGACCAGCGGCCAGGTCTCGGTGCTCGGCATCGATCCGACCGTCGACCCCGCGGCGGTCCGCGCCCGGGTCGGCTACATGCCGGAGCACGACAGCCTCCCACCGGACCTGTCCGCTGCCGAGCTGGTCACCCACCTCGGCCGGATGAGCGGCCTACCCCGCACCGCGGCACGCGAGCGGGCCTCGGAGGCGCTGCGCCACGTGGGGCTGTACGAGGAGCGCTACCGCCCGGTCGGCGGCTACTCCACCGGCATGAAGCAGCGCGTGAAGCTGGCCCAGGCGCTGGTGCACGACCCCGACCTGCTGCTGCTCGACGAGCCGACCAACGGTCTGGACCCGGCCGGCCGGGACGCCATGCTGGCGTTGGTGCACCGGATCGGCACCGAGTTCGGCATCTCCGTGCTGGTCTGTTCGCACCTGCTCGGAGAGGTGGAGCGGATCTGCGACACGCTCGTCGCCATCGACGGCGGCCGGCTGCTGCGCGCCGACCGCATCGACGCGATGACGACGGCCACCGACGTGCTCGCCGTGGAGGTCAGTGAGGGCACCGAGGAACTGGCCGCCCGGCTGGCCGCGCTCGACCTGCCGGTGGCACGCGACGGCCGGCTGCTTCTCGTCCCACTCGCCGACGACGGCACCTACGACCTGATTCTCGGTGCGGTCGCCGAACTGGACCTGCCGCTGCACCGACTCGACCAGCGTCGGCACCGGGTGGCCGAACTCTTCGCCACGAGGGAGCTCACCCATGCCTGAGCCGTCAACCACCGCCGTGCGCTCCGCGCCGAGCGGCGTCATCCACGACATCGGCTACCAGCGCTACGAGGGCCCGCGGCTGGGCCGGCGGCACGTGTTCGGCGCCCTCTACCTGCACGGGTTGCGGACCGCGTTCGGGTTCGGGCGCAGCGTCAAGGCCAAGATCTTCCCGTGGCTGGTGGTCGGGATCGTCACCCTGGTCGCGGTGGCCCTGGCCGCGATCCGCAGCCAGATCGGTGAGCCGGTCGCCACGTACGCCCAGTTCGCCGACTCGATGAGCTGGCTGGTCATCTTCTTCGTTGCGGTGGCCGCGCCCGAGCTGGTCTCGCGGGACCTGCGCAGCGGCGTCCTGCCGCTGTACTTCTCCCGACCCCTGCCGCGTGGCGACTACGCGCTGGCCAAGCTGCTGGCGCTGGTGACCGCGCTCTGGCTGCTGCTCAGCGGACCGCAGTTGCTGATGTTCCTGGGTGCCGCCCTCACCACCAAGCAGGGCATGCGCGGGGTGTGGAACGAGCTGCTCGACCTGCTGCCCGGGCTGCTCTACGCCGGGCTCTGGGCGGTGGTCTTCGCCTCGGTCGGGCTGCTGGTCGCCTCGCTGACCGGCAAGCGCGCCTTCGCCGCCGGTGGGGTGGTGGCGGTCTTCCTGATGACCACCCCGATCGTCGGGGTGCTGAGCATCCTGCCGTCGCGCGCCGCCAACGAGCTGGCCGGGCTCGCCTCGCCCTCCACGCTGGTGCAGGGGGTGGGCATCTGGTCGCTGGGTGACCTGCTGGTCGAGGGCGATCCGGGCGAGATGATGATCGGCGGGTTCGGCCCGGTCTACGCCCTGGCCGCCGTGCTCCTGGTCGCCGGCGCGACCGCCCTCCTGCTGGCCCGCTACCGGAAGGTCGCCTCCTCATGAGCACGCTGAGCCTGACCGGGGTGTCCCGGTGGTACGGCAACGTGGTCGCGGTCAACGACATCAGCATGGCCCTGGGGCCGGGCGTGACGGGGCTGCTCGGCCCGAACGGCGCCGGCAAGACCACGCTGCTGCACATGATGGCCGGGTTCCTCGCCCCGTCGCGCGGCACGGTGACCCTCGACGACGAGCCGACCTGGCGTAACCCGGACGTCTACCGGCGGTTGGGGCTGGTCAGTGAACGGGAGGCGGTGCAGAGCTTCCTCACCGCGTACGAGTTCGTGCTGGCCTCCGCGAAGCTGCACCGGCTGGCCGACCCCGCGGCGGCGGCCCGGCGCGCGATCGACCTGGTGGAGCTGGAGTCGGCGCAGGACCGCCGCATCGGCACGTACTCCAAGGGCATGCGGCAACGGGCCCGGGTGGCCGCCGCGATGGTGCACGACCCGCAGGTGCTGCTGCTCGACGAGCCGTTCAACGGGATGGACCCGCGGCAGCGGCTGCACATGATGGACCTGCTGCACACCCTGGGTGACGCCGGCCGGACGATCCTGTTCAGCTCGCACATCCTGGAGGAGGTCGAGCAGATCTCCGGGACTGTCCAGGTGATGGTGGCGGGCCGGCTGGCGGCCTCCGGCGACTTCCGGACCATCCGCCGGTTGATGACCAACCGGCCGCACGTCTTCGCGGTGCGCTCCACCGACGACCGGGCGCTGGCCGTCGCGCTGATCGCCGAGCCGTCGGTGAGTGGTGTCGAGTTGGACCGCACCGGCCTGACCGTGCGTGCCGGCGACTACGGCGCCTTCACCCGGGCGCTGCCCCGGATCGCCCTGAACCGGGGCATCCGGGTGCGTCAGCTGGTGCCGTCCGACGAGTCCCTGGAGAGCGTCTTCTCCTACCTGGTGGAGGCCTGAGAACATGTCGACCATTACCTGGATCACCGCGCGCGGGCTCTTCGGCCGGCGCCGGTTCCTGCTGCTGCTTCCGCTGCCGCTGGTGCTGCTCGGGTTGGCGGTGCTCTGCCGGTCCCTGAACGTGGACCCGGGCGAGTGGGGGCCACCGGTGCTGGTCGGCCTCGGCCTGGCCGTGGTGCTGCCGGTCGTAGCGTTGATCATCGGCACGGGTGTGCTGGGCGCCGAGATCGACGACGGCACGGTGGTGCACATCCTCACCAAGCCGCTGCCGCGCTGGCAGATCGTGCTGCCCAAGCTCGCGGTCGCCGCCGGGGTCTCCGCGGCCACCGTCGCGGTGCCGATCTACGTCGCGGGTGTGCTGGCCGATTCGGTACGCCTCGGGCTGGCGCTCGCGGTGGCGTCGGCGCTCGGCGCGCTGGCGTACTCGGCGCTGTTCCTCGCCCTCAGCCTCGTCACCCGGCGACCGGTCCTGCTCGGCCTGGTCTACGTGCTGATCTGGGAGGGCCTGCTGGGCAACTTCGTCAGCGGCACGAAGGTGCTCTCCATCCAGCAGTACGTGATCGCCCTCGCCGACCGGCTCGCCCCCACCGGGCTGCTGGAGACCAGCGTGTCGGTACCGGTGGCGGCGGTGATGACCGCGCTGGTCAGCGTCGGCTTCACCGTCCTGGCCGTCGACCGCCTGCGCTCGTTCAGCGTGGCCGGCGAGACGAGCTGACGGTGCGCCGTGCTGTTCCGGCCAGCCACCGCCCGGCGGTAGTGCTGGCCGGATGGACGGCCGGGGGCGCGACGGGCCACGCTGGTGGGCGTGAGCGTCGAAGCGGAGCGGATGTCGTTGTCTGACCCGTACTCCCGGAGCAGCCGGCCCTGGCTGACCAGCCTGGCGGTCGCCGGGCTGGCCTGCGCCACGGTCGCGACGGCCGCCCAGGGCAGCGGACGGTTCCACTGGTGGGCCGGTTTCATCCTGATCCCGGCCGCGTTGATCGCCGCCAGCGGCGGGCCGCTGCTGGCCCGGGGTGGTGGCCGGGCCTTCGCCGGGTACGTCATCGCCTGCGTCGGCACCCTGGTGTTCGCGGTGGGCGCGCTGCTGATGTTCGGTGTGATGGGTCGGGGGTGGCCGCTGCTGGTGGTGCTGCCCTGCCTCGCGGTCGCCGGCACCTACCAGTGGCGGGCCGCCCACCCGCTGGCCCGCGGCCTGCACCGGGCGGTGGCTCTGCTCGCGCTCACCGGCGCGTTGCTCGGGCTGACGCTGCAACTGATCCGGGTGGAGCTGATCCACCAGGAGACCGGCTGGTGGGGTGCGTTCCTCATGCTGGCCGGGGCGATAGTGCTGGGCAACGCGGTTGAGCTGACCCGGCACCGGATGCCGTACCGGCTCCAGGCGATCACGTTGCTGGTCGGGCCGGCCGTCGCCTCGATCCTGCTCGGCCTGCGCTTCCTGCGCGGCTGGTGACGACCCGTCCGCCGCCGCCCCCGGGGGGGTGGGCGGCGGCGGACGCGGGTCAGAAGGCGCAGGCGATGACGAGTTCCGGGGTCCGGTCCGGGAGCAGGTCGAGTTTGCCGATCCGGCCCGCCGCACGCACGTCGTCGGCGACCAGGGTGAGCTGTTCCAGCAGCGCCGCCGGGCCGAGCGCCTCGGCCAGCGGCACCTCGGCCTTCATCGACAGCTTTCGCTCAGACTTGGCCCTCCGCACCTGGCCCAACGCGTCACCGGCGAGCCGCAGCAGCGCGGGGTCTCCGGTGCCCTCGATCGTCCGGGCCACCTCGTACGTGGTGGGCCACGGCGCCCGGTGCACCGAGCCGTACCGCCACCAGGACCAGACCTCCTCGGTGACGTACGGCAGCACCGGTGCGAACAGCCGCAACTGCACCGACAGCGCGGAGGCCAGTGCCGCCCGCGCCGAGTCGGCCGCCGCCCCGGTGCCGTAGGCGCGATCCTTGACCAGCTCGATGTAGTCGTCGCAGAACCGCCAGAAGAACGCCTCGGTCACCTGCAACGCGGTCGTGTGGTCGTACGCGTCGAAGGCGGTGCTCGCCGTGGCGACCACGGTGGTCAGCTCGGCGAGCATGGCCCGGTCCAGGGGGGTCGTCGCGGGGGCGCGCAGTGCGTCCGCCGCGCCCAGCCCGAGTGCGAACTTGGACGCGTTGAGCAGCTTGGTGGCCAGCCGACGGCCGACCTTGATCTGCGCCGGGTCGAACGCCAGGTCCGTGCCGGGCTTGCCACTGGCCGCCCAGTAGCGCACCGCGTCCGAGCCGTGCTGCTCCAGCAGCGCGAGCGGGGTCACCACGTTCCCCTTGGACTTGGCCATCTTTTTCCGGTCCGGGTCGAGGATCCAACCGGACAGGACGGTGTCCCGCCAGGGCAGCACGCCGTGCTCGAAGTGCGACCGGACCACGGTGTCGAACAGCCAGGTCCGAATGATCTCCTGCCCCTGCGGGCGGAGGTCCATCGGGAAGACCCGCGCGAACAGGTCCGGGTCGGTCTCCCAACCGCCGACGATCTGCGGGGTCAGCGACGACGTGGCCCAGGTGTCCAGCACGTCCGGGTCGCCGATGAAGCCACCCGGCCGGCCGCGCTGGGACTCGTCGAACCCGGGCGCCGGGTCACTGGACGGATCGACCGGCAGCGCGGACTCGTCCGGCGTGAGAGGGTGGGACCAGTCCGGCTCGCCAGCGCTGTCGAGCCGGTACCACACCGGCACCGGCACCCCGAAGAAGCGCTGGCGACTGACCAGCCAGTCCCCGGTCAGGCCACCCACCCAGTTGTCGTAGCGGTGTTTCATGTGCGCCGGCACCCAACGCAGCTCCTCGCCCCGGGCCAACAGCGTCGCCCGCAGCTCGGCATCCCGGCCGCCGTTGCGCAGGTACCACTGCCGGGTCGAGACGATCTCCAGTGGCCGGTCGCCGCGCTCGTAGAACTTGACCGGATGGGTGATCGGGCGCGGTTCGCCGACCAGGTCACCCGCGTCGGTGAGCATCCCGACGATCTCCCGGCGGGCGCCGTTGACGGTCTGCCCGGCCAGCGCCGCGTACGGCTGGGCCGGCACCCCGGCCGGCGGCTCGGGGAGCAGGCGGCCGTCCCGACCGATCACCACCCGGGTGTCGAGGCCGAGATCGCGCCACCACGTCACGTCGGTCAGGTCGCCGAACGTGCAGACCATCGCGATGCCGGTGCCCTTCGCCGGGTCGGCGAGCGGATGGGCGTGCACCGGCACGTCGACGGCGAACAGCGGGCTGCGCACCGTGCCGCCGACCAGGTCGGCGTACCGCTCGTCGTCCGGGTGGCAGACCAGCGCCACGCAGGCCGGCAGCAGCTCCGGCCGGGTGGTGTCGATGAGCACCTCACGGCCGCCGGGCGCGGTGAACCGCAACCGGTGGTACGCGCCGGGCCGCTCCCGGTCCTCCAACTCCGCCTGCGCGACCGCGGTGGCGAAGCCGACGTCCCACAACGTCGGCGCCTGGGCCTGGTACGCCTCGCCGCGCAGCAGGTTGCGCACGAACGCCCGCTGGCTGGTCGCGCGCGCCACCCGACCGATCGTCGTGTACGTCAACGACCAGTCCACCGACAGCCCGAGCCGCCGCCACAGCGCCTCGAAGACCTGCTCGTCGGCGACCGTCAGCTGCTCGCACAGCTCGATGAAGTTGCGCCGGGAGAGCGGGGTGGGGTCGCGGCGTGCCGCCTCGTCGACCGGCGTCGCGGGTGGCCGCCACACCGGGTCGTACGGCAGCGCCGGATCGCAGCGCACCCCGTACACGTTCTGCACCCGACGTTCGGTGGGCAGACCGTTGTCGTCCCAGCCCATCGGGTAGAAGACCGCCTTGCCGCGCATCCGCTGATACCGCGCCACGGTGTCGGTGTGCGTGTACGAGAACACGTGGCCCATGTGCAGCTCGCCCGATACGGTCGGCGGCGGGGTGTCGATGGCGTACACGTCACCGCGCTGCTTCGCGCGGTCGAACGCGTACGTGCCCTCCTCCTGCCAGCGGTGCGCCCAGGTGTCTTCGAGCCCGTCCAGGGTCGGACGTTCGGGGACACCGGCGCGGGCCGTCCTCGCCGTATCGGTCATCCTGCGATCGTAGGCATCACCGGAGGGCCCAGCCACGTAGTTGCGTATCGCTGGCTCAGACCAACGAGTCGCGCCACTGGCGGTGCAGGGCCGCGTACCGTCCGTCCGCCTCGGCCAGCACGGCCGGCGGGCCGTCCTCGACGATCCGTCCGCCGTCGACGACGAGCACCCGGTCGGCGGTTTCCACGGTGGAGAGTCGGTGCGCGATCACCAGGGCGGTGCGGTCGTGCAGGATGGTGCCGAGCGCCCGCTGCACCAGCCGTTCGGTCGGCACGTCCAGCGACGACGTCGCCTCGTCCAGGATCAGCACCGCCGGGTCGGCGAGGAACGCCCGCGCGAACGCGACGAGCTGCCGCTGCCCGGCGGAGAGCCGGCCGCCGCGCCGGTGCACCTGGGTGGCGTACCCGTCGGGTAGCGCGGCGATGAAGTCGTGCGCGCCGATCGCGCGGGCGGCGGCCTGCACCGCGGCGTCGTCCGCGCCGGGCCGGCCGAACCGGATGTTCTCCGCCACGGTCCCGCTGAACAGGTGGTTCTCCTGGGTCACCAGCACCACCGCGCGGCGCAGGTCGGCGTCGCCCACGTCGCGCAGGTCGATTCCGTCGAGGCGGACCGTGCCGGTGTCCGGGTCGTGGAACCGGGCGACCAGCTTGGCGATGGTCGACTTGCCGGCGCCGGTCGGCCCGATCAGGGCCACGGTCTGCCCGGCCGGCACGGTCAGTTCCAAGCCGGCGAGGATCGGGGTGCCCGCGCGGTAGCCGAAGGACACCGCCCGGAAGGTCAGTTCGCCGTGACCGGGGCCGGCCGGCAGCGCCACCGGCCGGGCCGGCTCGGCGACGCCGGGCCGCTCGTCGAGCACCCCGGCGAGTTTCTCCAGGGCGGCGGTGGCCGACTGGAGCGAGTTGTAGAACTGGCTCAGCTCCTGCATCGGCTCGAAGAAGCGACGCAGATAGAGCAGGAACGCGGCGAGCACCCCGACCTCGGTCCGTCCGCCGAGCACCCGCCAGCCGCCGTAGCAGAGCACCACCGCCACGGTGACGTTGCCGATCAGCTTGATCGCGGGGGAGTAGGTGGCGATCAGGCGGAACGCGTGCAGGCTGGTCCGCCGGTACTCGTCGCCGAGGGCCACGAAGATCCGTTGGTTGCGGGGTTCCCGGCGGAACGCCTGCACGGCCCGGATGCCCCGCATCGACTCGACGAAGTGCACGATGACCAGCGCGACCGCCTCGCGGGTCCGCCGGTACGCGCCGGCCGACGCCCGGGCGAACCAGCGGGAGAGCCAGAACAGGAACGGGAACGCGAACAGCGTCACCGCGGCCAGCGGCAGGTCCAGCCAGAGCAGGATGGCGGCCACCGACAGGATCGACAGCGCGGCCAGCACCAGGCTGTCGATGCCGCCGTCGACGAGTTCCGCGATCGAGTCCAGGTCACTGGTGAGCCGGGAGACCATCCGACCGGACGTGTACCGCTCGTGGAAGCCCACCGACAGTCGCAGGAAGTGGCCGAACACCCGCTGCCGCAGGTCCAGCAGGACGGCCTGGCCGATCCGGGCGGAGAGGGTCAGGAAGCCCCGGCGGGCCGCATACTCGGTGACGGCGGCGGAGGCGAACGCTCCCGCGACGGCGGTCAACGGGACCGGGTCGCCGGCCCGCAGCGGCGCGATGCACCGGTCGATGCCGACCATGACCAGATACGGGCCGGCCATCGCGGCGGCGTTCTGCGTCAGCAGCAGGCCGACGGCGGCGGCGAGCCGGCGTCGGTGCGGGCGGAGCAGGTCGGCCAGCAGGGTACGACTGAGTCGACGCAGTCGTTGCACCGCCTCCGGGCTGCTGTCCTCGGCGCGGCTCCGGTCGGCCTCCGGGTCGGTGGCCGTCCCGCGCCAGCGGGTCAGCTCCGGTTCGTCCCCGGGTGGCGGGTCGGCCTGCTCGGGCACCGTCACGAGCGCACCAGCCCCCACCCGTCCGGGGTGGACGCGGCCGGCGGTGGCTCTCCGGCCGGCGGTTCGGCGGCGAGCAGTGCCCGGTACGCCGGCACGCTGGCCAGCAGCTCGGAGTGCCGGCCGATCGCGGTGATCCGCCCGTCGTCGAGCAGGGCGACCCGGTCGGCGAGGGCGATCGTCGACGGGCGGTGCACCACCAGCAGTGCGGTGCTGCCGCGCAGGACCCGCCGCAGGGCCGCCTCGACCAGCGCCTCGGTGTGCACGTCGAGGGCGGACAGCGGGTCGTCCAGCACCAGCAACGCCGGATGGCCGAGCACGGCGCGGGCCAGTGCGAGCCGCTGCCGTTGCCCGCCGGAGAGCGACAGCCCCTGCTCACCCACTCTCGTGGCCAACCCCCACGGCAGGTCGTACGCGAAATCGGCCTGCGCGAGCGCGAGCGCGGCGCGGACCTCGTCGTCGCCGGCGTCCGGGCGCCCCAGGGTGAGGTTCTCCCGGATCGACATCGAGAACAGCGTCGGCTCCTCGAACGCCATCCCGACCAGCCGGCGCAGCGAGTCCAACCGGAGGTCGCGCAGGTCGTGCCCGTCCAGGGTGATCCGGCCGCCGGTCACGTCGTACAGGCGGGGCACCAGGGAGAGCAGGGTGCTCTTGCCGCAGCCGGTGGCACCCACCAGGGCCAGCGTCTCGCCCGGCTCGATGGTCAGGTCGACCTCGCGCAGCACCGGGGTGGCGGCGCCGGGGTAGCGGAACGCCACCCGTTCGAAGCGGAGCCGGCCGACGACCGCGTCGCGGGGCAGCACGAGCGCCTCGGGCGTGTCTACGATCTGCGGCGGGGTGTCCAGCACCTCCTGGACCCGGTCGGCGGCGGTGGCGGCCTCCTGGCCGTTGGCGATGATCCAGCCGAGCGACTGCACCGGCCAGATGAGCATCAGTTGCAGACTCACGAACGCGACCAACTCGCCGATGGTGAGTGCGCCCCGCGCGGCGGCGGCCGCCCCGGCGACCAGCACCACGCCCAGGGTCACGTTCGGCACCAGGTCGAGCAGCGCCGAGGTGTTGGCCATCAGCCGGCCCTTGCCCACGCCCGTGTCGTGCAACGTCCGGGCCCCGCCGGCGAAGCGGGCGGCCAGCTCAGGCCCCCGGCCGTACGCCTTCATGGTGCGCAACCCCTGCGCGGTCTCCTCGACCAGGGTCGCCACGTCGCCCTGCTGGTCCTGCATCCGGCGCGACGCGGCGTGGTAGTGCCGGCCGAACCGGCGGCTGATCAGCAGCAGGGGCACCGCGCTGGCCGCGACCAGCAGCCCGAGCGCCGGGTGCAGGTGCACGAGCAGCGCCACGACCACCACGTAGGTGGTGAGGTTGAGCAGCAGGAAGAACACGCCGAAGGAGAGGAACCGGCGGATCACCGACAGGTCGCTGGTGATCCGGGAGAGCAGCTGACCGGACTGCCAGCGGTCGTGGAAGCTGGTCGGCAGCCGTTGCAGGTGGGCGTAGACGTCGGCGCGCAGTGCCGCCTCCATGCCCACCGCGGACGAGGACTGCACCCACCGGCGGATGAAGATGAGCACCGCCTCGACCACGCCGAGCAGCAGCGCCAGGCCGCCGAGCTGGACCAGCCCGCCGGGCTCGTGCCGGGCCACCGGCCCGTCCACGACCCGCTGCACCACCAGGGGTACGGCGATCCCGGCGGCCGTGCCGGCGAGCCCCGCGACGAGCAGCCAGGCGAACTCGGCGGCGAACGGGCGCAGGTAGTGGCGCAGCCGCCAGAGGTTGTGCACGGGGTGGGGGCCCGCGGCGACCCGGGCGGCCGGGTTGCCGTCGTTCTCCGCAGGCACTATCCGACGGTAGCGTCAATAGCTGTCGATGCCAGTGTCAGCTTGTTGTCAACCGCCGCTCATGACCGAGAAGCCACTTCTTCACGTCCAGCCCCCAGCGGTAGCCGCCGAGTGTGCCGTCGGTGCGCAGCACCCGGTGGCAGGGCACGAACAGTGCGGCGGCGTTGCGGGCGCAGGCGGCCGCGGCGGCCCGTACCGCCGGTGGTCGACCGGCCAGCGCCGCGTACCCGGTGTAGGTGACCGGGGTGCCCGGGGGCACGTCGCGCAGCACCTGCCAGGCGTGCGCCATGAACTCGCCGCCGGTGCGCTGCCGCACCGGGACCGCGTCGATGGCGGCCAGGTCACCGTCCAGGTAGGACCGGACGGCCGCGCTGATCGGGCCCAGGTCGTCCCGCTGACGCAGGGGCGCGCGCAGCGTGGGGTGCACCAGGGGCAGCAGCGCCGCCGGGTCGGGAGTGAAGCCGGCCGCCCGTACGTCGCCGTCCGGGCCGGCGAGGATGCTCAGTGGGCCGGCCGGGGTGCTCACCACGGTGCTGTCGATGCTCATGCCGCTCTCCAGAGTCTGGTCGTGGCGTAGGACCGCCAGGGACGCCAACGCTCGGCGTACCTCTCAAGGGTTGTGGGGTTGTCGGACAGGCCGAGCGCGGCCGCGCCGCGTCGGACCGCGAGGTCGGTGCCGAGCAGGACGTCCGGGTCGCCGAGGGCGCGGATGGCCAGATAGTTGGCGGTCCACGGACCGATACCGGGCAGCGCGAGCAGCCCGCGAACGGTCTCCTCCCGGTCGACGCCCGGCGCAAGGTCGAGGCTCCCGTCGACGACCGCCCGAGCCAGAGCCCGCAGGGTCTCGCGCCGCCCACCCGGCATGCCGAACCCCGCGTCCGGCACCCTCAGTAGTTCCTCCGCGCTCAAGAACCCCCGCAGGTCCCCCCGGTGATCATGAGGTTGGCCGGGAGTTCGATCTCCGTTGGCCTCGTCAACCTCATGATCAACGCGGTGGGCGGTGAGGCGGGTGAGGGTTTTCTGGGCGGAGAGCACCGAGACCTGTTGGCCGATGATGGCTCGGACGGCCATTTCGAAGCCGTCCACCGCCCGGGGGACCCGGATGCCGGGCTCGGCTGCCACCGCCCGGGCCAACGCCGGGTCCGTTGCCAGCGTGGCGTCGATGGCGGCCGGGTCCGCGTCCAGGTCGAGCAGGCGGCGGCAACGGGCCACCGCCGGCGCCAGGTCGCGCAGGTCGGTCAGGCGCAGCGTCGCCGCCACGTAGCCGTCCGCCGGGGTCAGGGCCACCTGGCCGGCACCGTGCGGCAACCGCAACCCCCGGTGGTACGTCCCGTCGCGCACCTCATCCACACCCGGCAGCGCCCGCAGCGCCAGGAAGTCCAGCAACGCCCGGGCGTGCAGCGGCGGGCGGTACGCCAGCCGTAGCGAGATGGTCCCCGCCCCAGATGGTGCCCGCTGCCGGCCACGGGCCGTGCGCAGCTCGGACGGCGCGCTCGCGTACACCTCGCGGACCGTGTCGTTGAACTGCCGCACGCTGCCGAAACCCGCGGCGAACGCGATCTCGGCCATCCCGAGGTCGGTCGTCTCGATCAGGATCCGGGCGGTCTGGGCCCGCTGGGCCCGGGCCAGCGCGAGCGGGCCGGCACCCATTTCGGCGCGCAGCATCCGGTGCAGGTGCCGCTCGGTGTAGCCGAGCCGGGCGGCCAGCCCCGGGACGCCACCGCGGTCGACCACACCGTCGGCGATCAGCCGCATCGCCCGGCCCACCACGTCGGCGCGGACGTCCCACTCGGGCGAGCCGGGTGCGGCGTCCGGCCGGCAGCGGCGGCAGGCGCGCAGCCCGGCACCCTGCGCCGCGGCGGCGGACGGGAAGAACCGGACGTTCTGCCGCTTCGGTGTGGTGGCCGGGCAGGACGGCCGGCAGTAGATCCCGGTGGACGTCACGCCGGTGTAGAACCAGCCGTCGAACCGCTGGTCACGGCTGTCCACGGCCCGGTAGCACCGTTCGAAGTCCATCTCCACGTCACCGATGATGCCCCGTTCGGTGGGGCCTCGGCTGGCGGGATTCGGACGTGAGCGTGCGCCCGTCCCGTCGCTGACCGGCCCGCCGACCGTCAGCGGCGGCGGCGGTGGGGCTGCCCGGACCGCTGCCCGGACCGCGCGGGCTGCCCGGACCGCTGGGGCTGGCCGGACCGCGCGGGCTGCCCGGACCGCTGGGACTGGCCGGTCAGCAGGGCCGAGCGGAACACGCCGTCCGGGTCGTACCGCTTCCACAGCCGGCGCACCCGGGCACCGGTCTCACCCGGGTAGATCCGGGCGAACGCGGCCGGGTTCGGTCGGCTCTCGAAGTTGACGTACGCGCCGTCGGCCCGAGCGCCGACGGTCCGCCAGGCGATGTCCAACGCCGCGCCGCCCTGCGGCGGGAACGTCGACGCGATGACCAGGGTGTTCTGGTGCCGGTGCGGATAGGCGGTCGCGTCCGCGGCGACGTCGTTGACCGCGCCGCCCATCGAGCGGAGCTGGATCACCGCCCGCCCCGGGCCGGTCGCCGCCCGTGTCACGGCCCGCGCGCCCGCGTCGTCCAGGTCGGTGAACAGGCCGTTGGTGGTGGTGCCCCGCTGCTGCCCCACGTTCGGGTGCAGGTGCGCGGTCGGCACCAACGTCGGGTAGGGCAGCAGGTCGGTGCGGTGTTCGAGCACCTTGCCGATGGCCAGCAGCGGCTCCACCACGGGCCGGACCCGGCGCAGGCTCTCGGCGGCGACCACGGCGGTGATGGACATCAGCGCCGAGCGGCCCTCGGCGAACAGCACCGCGGCGGCGGACAGCTCCCGGGGGGGCCTGCGCGAGGCAGCTCGCCCACTCCCGGACGGTACGGCCGTCCGCGTGCGCCTCGACGACCAACTGCGCCACGCCGACGTTGCGCTGCTCGGCGGCCTCGATCTCGAACGCCACCACGATGCCCGCCCCCGCGCCGGCGCCCCGGACCAGCCAGAACAGCTCCGGCTCGTACTCCGCGTCGGCGCGGACCAGCGTGCCGTCGGCGAGCACCACCTCGACCGCCCGGATCCGGTCGATGGTGAGGCCGTGGGCGCGTACCAGCCAGCCGACGCCGCCGCCGGTGGCCAGACCGCCCACGCCCACGCCGCCGTAGTCGCCCGAACTGATCACCAGGCCGTACGGGGCCAGCGCCTTCGCGACGTTCGCCCACCGGGCGCCGGCCTCGACCCGGACCAGCCCGGCCCGCTCGTCGAGCACCTGCACCCGGTTGAGCATGGACAGGTCGATGACCACGCCACCGTTGTTGGAGGAGGCTCCGGAGAAGCCGTGCCCCCCGCTGCGGACCGCGATGGGCAGCCGCTGCTCCCGCGCGTAGCGGATCGCGTCGACCACCTGCGCCGTGGTCTTCGGCAGCAGGACGGCGGCCGGCGACGCCGACGTGGTGTACGTCGAGCGCAGCTGCGCGTACCGGCGGTCGCCGGGCGTGACGATCTGCCCGGTGAGTGAGCTGGGCACCCGGCCCAAGGCGTGCGTCATCATCCCCCCTCTCCTGCGCAACCCTCCCACCCCAACCGCCCCCTCCCATCCCGATGATCAAGAGGTTTGCGTCACGACACGCCGTGGCCCGTGACGCGAACCTCTTGATCACCAGGGGAAAGAGGGTCTGGTGGGGGGTTTACGCCCGAAAGTGTCGGTCGTGGCGGGTAGCGTCCGGCCACCAACTCAAGAAGGGGTGCGGCGATGACGAGCGTGGCGGGTTGGGCGGCGGCGTCGACACAGGGCTCGTTCCCGCCGCTGCCTCGCGCGGTGGCGCAGTCCTTCTACCGCCGGATGCGAGCCGTGGCGCCGGCCGCCGTGGGCGCCATCGAACGGGACCGGGCGGGCGACGCCGAGCGTCCCTTCGCCGAGACCGCCTGCGGCCGGCTGGCCCGTTCGCTGGACGACGCGGGTCTGCGGGCGCTCGGCATGTGGACGCATCACCGGTGCATGCGCTTCTACGACGACGACACGCGGGTCGGCCGGCGGTTGATCCGGGAGATCGCCGCACGACCCGGGCTGGGCTGGACGGCCGACGAGGTGCGGTGGATGCTGCGCGAGTCGGTCTCCGCCGGCCCCGCCGCCGCGGACCGGTTCACCCTGCCCCGCGCCGCGGCGGCCCACCTGCCGCCGGCCGAGCGGCCGCTCGACGAGCTGCCGCCCGAGGTCGTGGTGCCCCGCCAGCGGCGACCCGGCTGAGCCACCCGACTGAGCCACCCGACCGAGCCACGCGGCTGACCGCCCGGCGACCGACTGGGGCAGGATGGACGCCGCCCCCGCCCCGACGGAAGGACGCGCCCGATGCCCGCCAGCGACCCGACCATCCTCGCCACCAGCATGGGCTTCCTCCGGGGCGACCGAGGCCCGTCCGACCTGCGTCCCGGGCCGGTCTTCGAGCTGGCGGCCGAGCTGGCCGAGGCCGGTACGCAGCCACGGGTGTGCTACCTCGGGCAGGCCGTCGGCGACCAGCCCACCTCGCTGACCGCCGTCTACGGCGCGTTCGCCGACACCCGCTTCCGCCTGTCGCACCTCGCCCTGTTCCCCATGCCGAACGTCGAGGACGTCCGCGCCCACCTGCTCGCCCAGGACGTCATCTGGGTCGGCGGCGGCAGCGTGGCCAACCTGGTCGCGGTCTGGCGGGTGCACGGGCTCGACGAGATCCTGCACGAGTGCTGGCAGGCCGGCGTCGTGCTGGCCGGCGTCTCGGCCGGGTCGATCTGCTGGCACGTCGGCGGCGCCACGGACAGCTTCGGCCCCCGCCTGCGCGGCTTCACCGGAGGGCTGGCCTGGCTGCCGTACGGCAACGGGGTGCACTACGACAGCGAGGACCAGCGGCGACCGCTGATGCACGAGCTGGTCGGCGACGGGACGCTGCCGACCAGCCACTGCACCGACGACGGCGTCGGCCTGGTCTACCGGGGCACCCGCCTGGTCGAGGCCATCGCGGACCGCGAGGGCGTCTCGGCGTACGAGGTGAGTCGCGGTGCGGACGGCAGTGTGCGGGAGGCGGTCATCGCTCCCCGCCTGCTCGGCTGAGAGCGGGTCAGACCCGGTCCTCGAACGCGGCACACACGGTCGCCCGTACCTGCGGCCCCTCGATCGCCCGCAGCAACTCCCGGGCGAGGGCGATCTGGTGCCCCTCGTCGACCGTCCGGTCTATCGGGGTCAGCTCCACCCGCCACCGGAAGTAGAGGTAGTCGTCCTCGTCGGTGGCGGCGAGCCGCGGGTCGGCGTCCTCGTTGGGGTTGATCTCCAGCAGGTTGCCGCGTACGTCCACCGAGTCCCGTCGGTACGGCACCGCGTCGGGCAGCCGGGTGCGGATCAGGTCCAGCAGCTCCGCCGCCGTCAGCGGACCGTCGACCATGATGAGGAACTGCAACGTCGTCTGCACGTCTGCCACCTTGCCAGATGCGGAACCGCTCAATCGAGCGGGAGGAACGGGCCGTTGTCGAACTTGCCGCCCCGACGCAGCACCGAGAACTGCACCTTGTGGGGCACGTGGGTGTCCATCAGCTCGCGCCGCAGATGGGTGAAGTCGGTGCCCAGGTCGAAGCTGGCGAGCTGACCGTTCTCGTTGATCCGGCGCAGCATCGTCTTGCGCAGCCGGGTGCCGTCCGGGGCCCGGGACAGGGACCGTTCGGCCAGGTCGAAGAAGGTCTTGTCGTCGACGATGAGCGCCACGTCGATGTCGGAGTCCGGGCGGGCGGTGCCGCGTACGCGGCTGCCGTGGGCGACCAGGTCCCCGTCGGGCAGCCCGGCCTGCCGCTGTGTCTGCCGGGCACCCCGGGCGAACCGGGTCCACTGCCGTTCGGTGAAGCCCTGCGGAACCCGCCGCGCAGCCCGGGTGGCCGCCGCCTCACCCGCCTCACCCGCCACGTCGTCGGCCCGCCGCATCATGCTCCGGGCGGCCTGCGCCACGATGCCCCGGGCGGCCGTCGTGGCGCCGTCCGGCAGGTCCCGTCGACGGCCGGTCACGTCGGCTCGCCCGACTGCTCGCGGGGCGACACCGCACCCGCGCCCTCGTCTGCCTGCTCGTGGGGCGACACCGCGCCCGCGCCCTCGTCCGCCTGCTCGTGGGGCGACACCGCGCCTTTGCCCGCCTGCCGACGGCGTAGCACCGCGTCGAAGACCTGCGCCAGTTCGGCGGCGTCCTCGCCGGCGTGGTGCGTGTGCGGCACGTCGTGCAGACCCAGCTCGTACTTGATCTTGCCCTTGCGGGTCTGGACCCACTCGCTGCCGGTCAGCCCCATCCAGTAGCTGCGCAGGTCGACGCCGGAGCCGGTGGCACCGAACGGGCTGTGGCCGACGAAGCGCACGAAGTACCAGTGCACGAACATGCCGTCCCACACCGCGGGTGCGGCGAGGAAGACCGGCCGGCCGATCCGGCGCAGCCCGTTGACCCAGGCCGCCGCGGCGGACATCGCCTCCTGGGCGGTGGGTGCCTCGCGGAGCAGGTGGTCCCGGTCCAGACCCGACACGGCCAGCGCGGCCGGGACGAACTCGTCGGAGATGGGGCGCAGCTCGGTGTAGAACGTCAGGTCCGGGCGACCGGTCACGGCCATGCCCAGCGAGATCATGCTGTACGGCCCGGGAATCGGCCCGTCCGCCTCGACGTCGACGCCGATGTACAGCTCGGGCAGGGGTGAGGTCATCCCAGCACCACCCCGATGGCCTGGTCGATCAACATGTTGAGGACGATGTCGGTGAGCTTCTTGAAGACCGGGATCTCCAGCAGTGAGGCCCCGAATGTCGGCGCCGCCGTCGCGAGCGCCTGGATGATCTGCACCAGCAGGATGATCAGCTGGACGATCACGTTGATCTTCAGGGCGAGGACGATGAGCGCGCACACGAAGAGCGTCGCGGCCACCATCTGCGCACCGGTGCCACCGTCGCGCAGCACCGACATCGCCGAGCCGTCAGCCTCCCAGCGCTCCTGGAACGCGGTCAACGCGTCGCCCTGATTGCCGGCCAGCACCCGCTGGGCGGCCGCCGTACCCTCCGCCGCCGCGTTGTTCAGCGAGTCGGCCATCTCCATCCACATCTGGCCGAGCTCGTACATCTTCGTCTCGTCCGACTTGGGCCAGGTGTAGCCCAACTCGTTGAGCAGGCCGGCGAGTTCGCCGGGCAGCATGATGCCCATCGACCCCGCCTTACCAGCTCTTCGTCGTGAACTGGGCGTCGTTGTCCTGCTCGACCAGGTCGTACTGGTCGGCCATCAGGCCCAACCCGTCGCCGAAGCCCCGCAGCCCGTCGACGACCGACCCGAGGCACTCCGCGGCGATCTCCTCGGCCACCTGGTACGACATGCCGATCAGACCGCCCACGTCGTCGTCGCCGAAGATGTCGCCCATCGAGGCCGTCCGCGCGCGCAGCGCCTCCCACTGCGCGGCGAGCTGCTCGGCCACCGTCGTCAGGTGGCCGCCGCCCTGCCGCAGCGCGGGTGGGTGCACCTGCAGGTCGTTCTGCATTCCGTCACCTCGCTGCCTGCTGGATGCGCCGCACCGCGTCGGTGAGCGCGTCGGTCATCGCGGCCATGCTGCGTACCGACTCGTTCTGTAACTCGTCGAGCTGCTGGCCCAGGGCCACCGGGTCGACCGCGGGCGCGTCCGCCGCCTCGCCGGCCGCAAGGCGCAGGTCGTCCAGCGCGGCGTTGACCGCCATGGTGATCTGCTCGCCGAGCATCTCGGCGCCCATCCGCAGGGCGCGCGGGTCCACCGTCACCGACTCGACGCGTTGGCCGACCGCCACCACCTCGACCTGGCCGCCCGCTGCGGAGCCGGTGCCCCGCGCCGGCTGGACGTCCAGGTCGTCGGGAACCTGCCCGGTCGAGCGCATCGACGCCAGTGCCTGTCGCGTCTGCTGGAACAGCCGGTCGAATTCCGTCACCTGATCCACAACGCCCCCTAACGCCGCACGCGACATCGAGAGGGTAGCAACGGGATTCCAGCGCCGGGACCCACCGAGGCGCGACCAGGGCCGACGTCCGGGCCGCCGGAATCGGAGCCGCCTGGACCGGTCCGCCCGGCACCGGCGTAAGCTGGCCCGTCGTGAGTCTCACCATCGGCATCGTCGGCCTGCCCAACGTCGGCAAGAGCACGCTTTTCAACGCGTTGACCAAGAACGACGTGCTGGCGGCGAACTACCCGTTCGCCACCATCGAGCCCAACGTCGGCGTGGTCGGGCTGCCCGACGAGCGGCTGGGCAAGCTGGCCGAGATCTTCTCCTCGCAGAAGGTGCTGCCCGCCCCGGTGTCGTTCGTCGACATCGCCGGCCTGGTCCGCGGCGCGTCGAAGGGGCAGGGTCGGGGCAACGCCTTCCTGGCCAACATCCGCGACGCATCGGCGATCTGCCAGGTCGTCCGGGCCTTCTCCGACCCGAACGTGGTGCACGTTGACGGCAAGGTCTCCCCGGCCGACGACATCGAGACGATCAACACCGAGCTAATCCTCGCCGACCTGCAGACCCTGGACAAGGCGCTACCCCGGTTGGAGAAGGAGGCCAAGCTCCGCAAGGACCGGGCCGCCGCGGTCGCCGCGGCGAAGGCCGCCATCGAGGTGCTCGACGGCGGCACCACCCTGTACTCCGGGGCCGCCGCCGCCAAGATCGAGCTGGAGCACCTGCGCGAGCTGCACCTGCTCACCACCAAGCCCTTCCTGTACGTCTTCAACGTCGACGAGGCCGAACTCGCCAACGAGACGTTCCTCGACGAACTGCGCGCCCTGGTCGCCCCGGCCGAGGCCGTCTTCATGGACGCCAAGATCGAATCCGAGTTGGTGGACCTTCCCGAGGAGGAGGCCCGCGAGCTGCTGGAGTCGATCGGGCAGAACGAGCCCGGCCTCAACCAGCTCGTCCGGGTCGGCTTCCGCACCCTCGGGCTCCAGACGTACCTCACGGCCGGCCCCAAGGAGGCTCGCGCCTGGACCGTCCCGGTCGGCGCCACCGCGCCGGAGGCCGCGGGTGTCATCCACAGCGACTTCCAGCGCGGTTTCATCAAGGCCGAGGTGGTCTCCTACGGCGACCTGGTCGAGCACGGTTCGATGGCGGCGGCCAAGGCGGCGGGCAAGGTCCGCATCGAGGGCAAGGAGTACGTCATGCAGGACGGCGACGTGGTGGAGTTCCGCTTCAACGTCTGACGCCGGTGGCCCGTCCCAGCTGAACCTCATGTGTGGGCGCAGGGAAGCGTGCAGCCTGAACCGACGTCGTCCCGAGGTTCACGGCATCGTCCACACTGATCGTGCGAGGATGTGCGGCCGTGAGCACGGCCTGACCCCGATGTCGCCTGGGAGACGAGAGAGCGTGCACTCCGCGAAGGTGGTCACGTATCTGGAGATGACAGGCCCGGCCCAGCTGCGGTGGGCGAAGGCCGTGAAGGGCGTGGCGTTGGTGCCGGTCGAGGACCCTGTCGGGGCCAGCCTGTCGCAGGTGCGGCAGGTGCACGATCGCATCGCGGCGGCGCATCGTTGGTCGAGCCTGGCATGGTCGACACAGGACTGGGTCGACTGGCTCAGCGCTCCGACATTGCGGCACTGGTGGATCCACGTGCGGGACGAGGTGGCCGGTTGGGGTTGCCTGCGTCGGCATTCAGGGCCAGAAGTGGAGCTGGATACCTTCGGCCTCAGCCCGGAGTACATAGGCCACGGATACGGCGGCTACTCCTTGTCACTGCTGACGCAAGTCGCGTGGAACCTTCCGTGGCCGGAGAACGGTGGGGAAGCGGACGGCCGGACGCGGCGCGTCTGGCTCCACACCTCACGTTGGGATCATCCGCACGCCCTGGTGAACTATCAGGCTCGCGGCTTCGTGCCGGTCAGCGGCTCGCGACCCTGATCTCCGCGGTGCGGGCGGTCGACCCGATGCCGGCGGCGATCGTCGTCACCTGCCGGAGGTCGTCCCCGGCAGGGCTTGCCGGACCGGGCCGGTGCCGCTCACGCCGCATCGGCCGATCACGCCAGCGTGACTGTGCCGGCAACCCACGCTGTCGGCATGCCTGTCCGGACCTGTGGCCGCTACGGGTGCGGCCCTGTCGCGAACCGTGATTGCCTCCGACGCGCCGTGGAAAGCGGGTGGCCGGTGGGCAACCGCCCTGACGGCAGCCGGTTACCTAGGCTCTCCTGCGCAGGTAGGCCCCGGCCAACTGGTGAAGGCGTGCCCTGTCGAAGCTGTGCCCGTGGCCGGGGTGGACGACGGACACGTCGAGGTCGGCGAGGAACTCCATGCTTCGCCGGTAGGCAGCCACGTCGGAGTTCGGCAGGTCGTCGATCAAGGCGCCGTCGTAGACGATGTCGCCGGAATACAGCGTCCCGGTGCGCTCCTCCAGCAGGGCGATGCTGCCCGGTGTGTGGCCGGGAAGGTGTAGCACGGTCAGTACCTGCCCGCCCAGGTCGATCCGGTCGCCGTCGTCGATCGTGCGCTTCAGGGTCAGGGGTTCGATGCGGTAGGTGGCCGGGTCGTAGTCCGGACCGGGCAGGACGTCGATCATGAGCTCCGGGACGGGTTCTGCCGATGCGTCGATCCCGAGTTTGTCGTAGAGCTCCGCGCCGTACAGGCTCGCCGGCACACCCGCCGCCAAGAGTCCCGCCTCGGCGGGATGGGCGGCCCGGTCGGCAAACTCGGACGCCCCACCGACATGGTCGAGGTGCGCATGGGTGAGCAGGACCATCGGATCACGCGCGAACAGGCCCGGAATCGCCTCCCGCAGGGCGACGACACCGAGCCCGGCGTCGACCACGATGTCACGGTCGGTGCCGCGCAACCACCAGAAGTTCGCCGACAGCAGCTCGTTGACGTGCGGTTCCGAGATCCGGATGACGTCATTTCCCGCATCCGCCTGCGTGTACCAGTCGACCATGCCCGCCAGTGTGCCAGCGCGGCGACGCCGTTTCGGTCCCGTCGGACCGGAACCCGGCCAGCCGCTACACAGTGGACGCTGGCGGGTGGAGCGACGGTCTGATGTCCGCCCCGATCGATGACCCAGGCCGGCCGACCGCACTCCCTGGGCGTCGCACGGCGGTAGGGTGAGCGCGTGGAGGAACGGATGCTCAGCTCGTCGTTCGGCGCGGCGGCTACCGCGTACGCCGAGCATCGCCCGGACTACGCGCGGGCCGCGGTGTGGTGGGCACGTGAACTCGCGCCCGGCCCACGAGTGCTCGACCTCGGTGCCGGCACCGGCAAGATGTCCGCCACGCTGGTCGCGTCGGGCGCGGACGTCGTGGCGGTCGAACCCGACCTGGCGATGCTCGCCGAGCTGCACCGCGCGCTGCCGTCCGTGCGCGCCCTGTCGGGCAGCGCCGAGGCGATCCCGCTGCCGGACGCGTCCGTCGATGCCGTGCTGGCCGGCAACGCCCTGCACTGGTTCGACATGGCCGTCGCGGGGCCGGAGATCGCCAGGGTCCTCGCGCCCGGAGGCATCCTGGCTGGTCTGTGGAACGTCCTGGACGACCGGATCGACTGGGTTGCCGACCTCGAACGGGTCAGCGGGAGCGCGGCCATCGGCCCCCGCGACACGCTGAGCAGTTGGCGCACGGCTACCGCGGATCTGCTCGTGCCGAGCACCGGCCTGGTCGCGCATTTCGGCCCGGCGGAGCAGGCCGAGTTCGCACACGGGCAGGGACGCACCGCCGACTCCCTCGTCGCGACCCTCGCGACGCGGGCAGGGATGCTGGTCATGTCGGATCCGGACCGGGAGGCGGCGCTCGGCCGGATCCGCGCCTTCCTCGGGAGCAGACCCGAAACGGCGCGCGGCGAGTTCACTGTGCCGATGCTGACCGGAGTGCTGCGCGCCCGGCGACGCTGACGGTCATCGACCGGCACGCCCAGGCTGCGCGAGGCCGCGGATGCGCTGCGCCAGAGCGGCCTGAGCCACGTCGTCCACCATGAGGACGCCGTTCTCGGCCATGAGCGCGTGAAACTGCTGCTGCTCGTAGGGCACGTCGGAAGGTGGTGGGGCGACGTGCCAGTGCAGGTGGGCGTTGCCCTGCTGGCTGCCACGATGCCCTCGGCGGGCGGGTACCTTCCAAGCATCGCCATAAGGACGGGTGCGGGCCGTGAACGAAGCAAGCGTTCTGATCAAAGATGCGCGGTCGGGGCGCACCCGCCGCGGAGTCTGGCTTGCGGGGCTCGTCGTGATCGGATGTCTTGCGTCGGATGGCACGGGCGTGAACCCTCCGGGCGAAGAGTTCGATGTGTCCCAAGGAGCGTACGGGTGGTGGGCCGCCAAGGATGTCGGCACGACGTTCACCGATGGGATCAACGCCATCACGGTGTCGCCGCAGGCCCGCGGGCCGCTGCGTCTCATCTCGGCGAGGCCACTCATGGATGGCGGCGGGACCCTGCGTGTGGTTGGCATTCTGGCGCGGATCAACCCCGACATGATGCCGCCGAAAGCGCCCGGATCCTTCCAGGTCGCACCGGGGTTTCCGCCTACGATGCCGCGCGCGGCAGGCGCCGTGCCCGTCGAAGGTCTCATCGTCCAGGCGCCGAAGCAGGGCGAGGTTCGCTGGATCGAGTTGCAGATCGGATACGAGGTCGTCGCAACGGGTCGGTCCGCACGCCGCGGCGTCGAGCTTGTGTACGACTACGAAGGTGCCCGGCACCGGGTGGTCATTCCGAGCTACCTGGCGATCTGCGCACCTTCGACTGTCACGTGTGAGCCGGAGTACGACACGTAGCTGGCATCGCGTGGTGCGTCAGCGATCCGGGCTCCGGGTTCACCGCTACCAGCAGGGTGTGCATGGGTGTGCCGCCCTCCTACCGTTCGGCCCAGGCGCCCAGCTCGTTGCCGCTGGGGTCGGTGAAGTGGAATCGTCGCCCGCCCGGGAAGTCGTACGGCCCGTTCACCACCTGGCCGCCGGCCTCCGTCACGGCCTGCACGGACCGGTTCAGGTCACCTGAGTAGAGCAGCACGAGTGGGCCACCGGTGTGGACCTGCTCGTCCAGGCGGAGTCCGCCCACCTCGGGTGCCGCGTCGCCGTGTGGGCTGCGGATGCCGGCGTACCCCGGCCCGTAGTCGGTGAACTGCCAGCCGAACGCGTCTGCGTAGAAGCGCTTGGCCTCGCCGAGGTCGGTCACCGTGAGTTCGACGTAGTCGATGGCGTGGTGTCGGTGCGGAGTTGGCTCGGACATGCCCGCGATTGTGCGCCCCGGATACGACACCGACGCGACATGCAACAAAAGGTTGCGCCGCGACTCGGTGCTGCCGTAGGTTCAGTGCAACCAAAGGTTGCGAAAGGTTGGTGACATGGAACAGGGAACCATCGAGCGTGACATCCACGTCGACGCGTCGCCCGAGGTCGTCTTCGAGGTCGTCAGTCAGCCGGAGCACATGCGGGAGTGGTGGCCGGACGACGCGCGGTTCGAGTCGGTCGCCGGCGCACCCGGCGAGCTGGTGTGGCGCAACGGCGACACCGGCGAGACGACGACCGTCGCCCTCGCCGTCGTCGAGGTCGACCCACCGAGGAGGTTCTCCTTCCGGTGGTGCTTCACCGACGCCGACCGGGGCGGGGAGTCGCTGCTCGTCACCTTCGACCTGGCGCCGAGCGGCGCGGGGACGCTGGTGCGGATGACCGAGACCGGGTTCCGCGAGATGGGGTGGGAGGTCGCCGTCCTGGAGGAGCAGTACCGCGACCACGAGAACGGCTGGAACCACTACCTGCCCCGGCTCGGCGCGTACGTCGCGCGGCTGGTCGCCATCGCATGAGCACGACCGTCGACGACGAGCTGTGGTCGGCGATCGGCGACCCGACCCGCCGTACGATGATCGACCTTCTTCTCTCCGACGGGCCGGGCACCGCCACCTCGCTGAGCAGGCGGCTGCCCGTCACCCGCCAGGCCGTCTCGAAGCACCTGGCCGTCCTGGACCGGGTCGGCCTGATCCACGCCGAGCCGGTCGGGCGCGAGCGGCACTACCAGGTCGACGAGGCGCAGCTCGCTCGCGCCGTCGCCCAACTGTCGGCGGTCGGTGCCACCTGGGACGCCCGTCTTCGCCGGATCAAGCGGATCGCCGAGGCGATCGAACGCACCCGCGCCAACACCGAAGGAGACTGAACATGGTCGACATTCTGCACCGGGTCGGCGTCGTCGCGCCGCTCGACGACGTCTACCGAGCGGTGACCACTCCGGAGGGCCTCGCCGGCTGGTGGACCACCGACACGGTGGGCAAGAGCGAGGTCGGTGGGCAGTTGGCCTTCCGGTTCGGCGATGTCGGCGGTTTCGACATGGAGGTCCTGGAGCTGGACCCCTCCGGCCGGGTGCGGTGGCGGGTCGTCGACGGCCCCGGGGAGTGGGTCGGCACCGAGGTCGACTGGCGTCTCGACCAGCGCGGCGAGTACACGATCGTCCAGTTCGCGCACCAGGGCTGGAGGGAACCGGTCGAGTTCATGCACCACTGCAGCACCAAGTGGGCGCTGTTCCTGATGAGCCTCAAGGATCTGGTGGAGACCGGTCGAGGCCGGCCCGCGCCGGACGACGTGAGCATCAGCGACTGGCACTGACAGCGGCTGGCCGAGATCGACTCCGGTTCCGTGCAGGTGGGGGGTCGAGGAGACCTGGACACCCCGGATTCCTGGAACCGGAGTCGACCAACCGTTACTCCGCCCGGTAGACGGAGATGTGCGACGGGCTGTCGGCCTGGAAGGGTCGTCGGTGCCAGTCGGTGTACCGCTCGGTGAGCCGGAGCTCGGCCTGCTGCGCCATCTCGTCGATCTGGTGCGGCCAGGCGTACCGCATGGCGAACGGCTTCAGGTGCACCCCGTCAGCGTCGAAGGTGATGGTCTGCCGGATGAATGTCTGCGCCGGCCGGTCGTACCGGTGCAGCCGGATCGTCGCGGAGTCCTCCGTCACGGCACGCACCTGCACCTGCTCGTCCGAGTCGAAGCTGCGCGGGTCGGGCACGAACGTCTCGATGACGAACGCTCCGCCCGGCGACAGCACCCGGGCGACGTTGCGGAAGCAGTCCGCCTGCCGCTCGGCGTCCACCAGGTTGAACAGCGTGTTGAACACCAGGTACGCGAGCCGGAAATCACCCGTCACCGGCACGTCCGCCATGTCGGCGACGACGACCGGGATCCGATCGCCGCCGGGTTTTGCCCGCATCTGCGCGAGCATCTCCTCGGATGCCTCGACGCCGTGCACGGTGAGGCCGCGTTCGGCCAACGGCAGTGCGACCCGGCCGGTGCCGATCGCCAGTTCGAGAACCGGACCGCCGGCGGCCAGGTCGGCCAGGAAGTCCACGGCGGGAGCCGGGTCGGGGTTGTTGCCGCCGTCGTCGTAGCCGGCGGCCCACAGCCGGCCGAAGAGGCCGGGGTCGTCGAAGACCGACATCAGCGGCCTCCGGGGTTGGTGTCAGTGGCGTACGGCAGCGCCGCAGCCAGGGGAACAGTCCTGCTCACGAAGTCTCGATTCCTCAGATCGGATGACGATGGGTTCGGGGGACTTCGTCGTGTTGGGCATGATGGCTGCTCCCTTCGCGTGGCTGTCGACCGAGGACACCAGAGACGGCGAGGGCCCGGCAAGGCAATTACGCCCGCCGGGCCCACCGCGCGACGCGGTCAGGAGATGTGGTGCAGGATCACGTTGTGGACGTGGTGGCTCTTCTGCGCGCCACGGAACTCGACCTCGTAGGTGTGCGTGCCGACGTGGATGGCGATGGCGCCGGTGGAGAAGAACGAGCCTCCCCAGGACTTGTTGCTGACCACGCTCACGCTGGTGATCTTCGAGTACGGGATGCTGGTGATCGCGAACCGCTTGCCGACGAACGAGCGGTCCTGGATGATCACGCGCCGGTCGGTCAGCCCGATGAACCCGGTGCCGGTGCCGACGGCGTCGTAGACGGCGATGATCTGCTCACCGTCGAGCAGGCCGCTCTGGATCTGCTGGACCTGCTCCTTGCGGTCGTACGCGATGTTCCCCATGCGCACCAGGTTAGGAAACCTGTGCCAACGTGCCGGCCCGGGCGAGGACGACGAACTCGCCGTGGCCCACGGGCTCGTGGTGCCAGCCGCCGTAGATCCGGTCCACGCCGAAGCCCGCCACGGCCAGCGAGTCGCGCAGCTCAACCTCGGTGCGGAAGCGCAGGCTCGCCGAGCTGAGCAGTTCCTCGCCGTCGCCGAAGTGGTAGTGGTGGGTGAAGTCGACCACCGCGTCGCGTACACCGGTGACCTCGGTCCACGCGCGGACCTCGCCGCCGTCGCGCAGCGTCACCAGGCGCTGCGAATCCGTCGGGTTCCACCGCTCCCAGCGGCGGTCTGCCGGGTCGCGGGCGTCGAACACCAGCCGGCCGCCGGGCACGAGCGCCCGGTGCAGGTCGGCGAGGGTACGCGACCACTCCGCGTCCTCGACGAAGAACTGCGCGACGTGGCTGGTCAGCACCACCACGTCGAACGCCCGGTCCGGCAGCAGCGCCGAGGTGCCCTCGATCCAGGTGACCCGTCCACCGCCGGGCCGGGTGCGGGCGGCGGTCAGGGACGCGCCGGCGGGGTCGACCCCGGTGACGGTGTGGCCGGACGCGGCCAGGGCGACGGTCAGCCGGCCGGTGCCGCAGCCGAGGTCGAGGACCCGGGCTGCCGGGGTTTCGTCGACGACCGCTCGGAAGAAGTCGTCGTCCGGCCCCCACGGGCACTCGGCATCGTAGACCTCGACCAGGCGGGGATGCCGGAACTCGGCGTGTCTCATCTCATCGGGCGTTCGCGGGGACGTCAGGCTTCGGTGACAGCCCGGTACGCGTCCTCGATGCGGGCGGCCAGCAGGACCTCGCCCTCGGTCAGCGGCTCGCCGTTGCCGTGCCCGACGCGGATCTGGGTGCTGTCGGACCGGCGGCTGATCTCGGGTCGCAGGTGCAGCGCGTCGGCGACCACCTTCACCCGTTCAGTCAGCGCCGCGTGTTGGGTATCGTCGATCACGAGAGTCCGTCGGATCTGCTCGCCTTCCCGCGTCCAACCAGATAGCAAGGTCAACGCGTCGGAAAGGTAGTCGTGCTTGGCTCGGCTGTTGAACAGCACGCGCATCACCGCACCCCCCAAGCGCCGTTGCCGGCTTGTGGCCAAATCGTCGCCATCCCGTGTCTTGTCGGTGCCCTCTAGTCTTCCTTCGCTCGTGAGGGGTGTCCACGCCCACACTTCCGGGTTCTATTGGCCTAGCGGCCGGTTACGGTACCCAAACCGCCGATTGATCTGGCACCCTGGACGCCCGTGCGGACCGAACGGGCGAATGGTGGCGGGCAGACCGAGCGACGGGACCTGAAGGTGATCGTCGGTGCGGCGATCATCCGGGACGGGCGGGTGCTCGCCTGTGCGCGGTCCGCGCCGCCGGAGATGGCCGGCATGTGGGAGTTCCCGGGCGGGAAGGTCGAGCCGGGGGAGGCCGAGACCGAAGCGCTGATCCGGGAGTGCGCCGAGGAGCTGGCCGTACGCGTCGAGATCGGCGACCGGGTCGGCCGCAACGTGCGGATGGCCCACGGCCGGTCGGTGCTCAAGGTGTACGCGGCGCGCCTGCTCGACGGCGACGAGCCGCAGGCCCTGGAACACGAGGCGCTGCGCTGGCTGGGTGCCGACGAGTTGAACGAGGTCACCTGGCTCCCGGCCGACGCCCCGATCGTCGCGGCCCTGCGCCCCCTGCTGAACCCCCACACCCCGAACTCAACGAGTTGACCATGGGTTTGGCGGGTCGGTTGAGGCCGGACGCGCCTGTCAACCTCATGATCGACGCCGGACATGGGAAACGGGGCCCGGCTCAGCCGGGCCCCGTTCTGTTGGTCGTCCTCAGTGCTTGTCGTCCTGCTCCGGGTGCGCGAAGTTGAGGTGCTCCGGAGGCAGCGGGAAGGTCACGTCGTCGCCGAACGGCGACGGCGCGGCGGCCCGGTCGAAGGTGAGCTCGGTCAGCGGCAACCGGCCCCGGTCGTCGACCGCCGGCGCGGTCGGGTGGGGCACCTCCCGGTCCCAGTTGACGCCGCTCTGCGCCTGCGCCTCGGCCCGCGGGTCGTGCGAGCCACCCGCGTGCGAGTGGACCCCGCGCCGGGTCGCGCCCGACGACGTCGCCGAGCCCTGACGGGCGGTGGTCACGCTG
Organism: Micromonospora sp. WMMD710; assembly: GCF_029626045.1. Classification (NCBI taxonomy): domain Bacteria; kingdom Bacillati; phylum Actinomycetota; class Actinomycetes; order Micromonosporales; family Micromonosporaceae; genus Micromonospora; species Micromonospora sp. WMMD710. The sequence goes on from NZ_JARUBD010000001.1 coordinate 6,458,963, forward strand.
GTCTGGGGCGTCTCGCCCCGACGGAAGATCTTGCTACCAAGCCACACAAGGGGATCGTACCTGCGGTCGACGACCCGTTCCTTCATGGGGATGATCCCGTTGTCGGTGATCTTGATGTGCTCGGGGCAGACCTCGGTGCAGCACTTGGTGATGTTGCAGAATCCGAGGCCCTGTTCGGCCTGGGCGTACTCCTTGCGGTCGGTCCGGGCGTCCAGCGGGTGCATGTCCAGCTCGGCCGCCCGGATGAAGTACCGCGGCCCGGAGAACGCCTGCTTGTTCTCCTCGTGGTCACGGATCACGTGGCAGACGTTCTGGCACAGGAAGCACTCGATGCACTTGCGGAACTCCTGCGAGCGCTCCACGTCGACCTGCTGCATCCGGTAGTCACCCGGCGCCACGTCGGCCGGCGGGGCGAACGCCGGCGTCTCCCGCGCCTTCTCGTAGTTGAACGAGACGTCGGTGACCAGGTCCCGGATGATCGGGAAGGTGCGCAGCGGGGTGACCGTGACGGTCTCCTCGTCGCCGAAGGTCGACATCCGCGTCATGCAGCCCAGCCGCGGCTTACCGTTGATCTCCATGGAGCAGGAGCCGCACTTGCCGGCCTTGCAGTTCCACCGGCAGGCCAGGTCCGGAGCGTCGGTCGCCTGAAGGCGGTGGATGACGTCGAGGACGACCTCGCCCTCGTTCACCTCCACCATGTAGTCCTGCAGGTCACCGCCGGTCTCGTCACCCCGCCAGATCCGGAACTGACGCTTCGCGCTCATCGGTTGTCCGCCTCTCCAGCGTCGGCGACGAGAGCGTCGAAGTCGGCGAGCTCCTCGTCGGTGAGGTACTTGCCTAGCTCGGCCCGGTCGAAGAGGCCGATCAGCTCCGGCCGCATCTTCGGCAGCGGCTTGCGGGTCAGCCGAACGTGGTCGCCCTCCAGCGAGCAGACCAGGTTGACCTGCCGCCACTTCGGTTCCATCGCCGGATAGTCCTCCCGGGTGTGCCCGCCGCGCGACTCCTGCCGCTCCAGCGCCGCCTTCGCGGTGCACTCCGAGACCACCAGCATGTTGCGCAGGTCCAGGGCCAGGTGCCAGCCCGGGTTGTAGCGCCGGCCGCCGGCCGCGCTCACCTTTGCCACCCGCTCGCGCAGCTCGGCGAGCCGCACCAGCGCGTCGGCCAGCTCACCCTCCCTTCGGATGATGCCCACCAGGTCGCCCATCACCGCCTGAAGGTCCTGCTGCAGGGTGTACGGGCTCTCGCCGGTGTCCCGCTGCAGCGGAGCCAGCGCGGTCTCCACGGCGGCCTCGACCGCGTTTACGGCCACCTTCGGCCGGGCGGCCAGCCCGTCGGCGTAGCTGGCCGCGTGCCCGCCCGCCCGCTTGCCGAAGACCAGCAGGTCGGACAGGGAGTTGCCGCCCAGCCGGTTGGAGCCGTGCATGCCGCCGGAGACCTCACCGGCGGCGAACAGGCCGCGGACGTGGCCGAAGGCGGCACCCGAGTCCGGGTCCACCTCGACGCCACCCATCACGTAGTGGCAGGTCGGCCCGACCTCCATCGGCTCGGCCGTGATGTCGACGTCGGCCAGCTCCTTGAACTGGTGGTACATCGACGGCAGCCGGCGGCGGATCTCGTCGGCCGAACGCCGGCTCGCGATGTCCAGGAAGACACCACCGGCGGGGGAGCCCCGGCCGGCCTTGACCTCGCTGTTGATCGCGCGGGCCACCTCGTCGCGGGGCAGCAGCTCCGGCGGGCGGCGGTTGTTGTCCGGGTCGGTGTACCAGCGGTCCGCCTCCTCCTCGGTCTCCGCGTACTGCTTGCGGAAGACGTCGGGGACGTAGTCGAACATGAACCGCTTGCCCTCGGAGTTCTTCAGGACGCCACCGTCGCCGCGCACCGACTCGGTGACCAGGATGCCCTTCACCGACGGCGGCCAGACCATGCCGGTCGGGTGGAACTGGAGGAACTCCATGTTGATCAGCGTCGCCCCGGCGCGCAGCGCCAGCGCATGCCCGTCCCCGGTGTACTCCCACGAGTTCGAGGTGACCTTGTAGGAGCGTCCGACGCCACCGGTGGCCAGCACCACGGCCGGCGCCTCGAAGAGGATGAACTCGCCCGACTCCCGGTAGTAGCCGAACGCGCCGGCCACCCGGTCACCGTCGAGCAGCAGCTCAGTGATGGTGGTCTCGGAGAACACCTTGATCCGGGCGTCGTACGAGCCGAACTCCCGGTGGTCCTCCTGCTGCAGGGACACGATCTTCTGCTGGAGGGTGCGGATCAGCTCCAGGCCGGTCCGGTCGCCCACGTGCGCCAGCCGCGGGTACTCGTGGCCACCGAAGTTGCGCTGGGAGATCTTGCCGTCCTTGGTGCGGTCGAAGAGCGCACCGTACGTCTCCAGCTCCCAGATCCGCTGCGGCGACTCCTTCGCGTGCAGCTCGGCCATCCGGAAGTTGTTGAGGAACTTGCCGCCGCGCATAGTGTCGCGGAAGTGCACCTGCCAGTTGTCCCGGCTGTTCACGTTGCCCATCGCGGCGGCGGCGCCGCCCTCGGCCATCACCGTGTGGGCTTTGCCGAACAGCGACTTGGAGATGATCGCGGTCTTCTTGCCGGCGAGCCGGGCCTCGATCGCCGCGCGCAGACCGGCGCCGCCGGCCCCGATGACGACGACGTCGTAGTGGTGTCGTTCGATACGAGTGGTAGTGGTCATGTCAGGGGCCCTTTAGTTGATGAACCGCAGGTCGTCGAACCAGCCGGCCGCGAGCGCCATCACGTAGAAGTCGGTCAGCGCGAGGGTGCCGAGGGTGATCCAGGCGAGCTGCATGTGCCGGACGTTCAACGCCGAGACGAAGGTCCAGGCCCGGTAGCGCACCGGGTGCCTGGAGAAGTGCTTGAGCCGGCCGCCGATGATGTGCCGGCACGAGTGGCAGGAGATCGTGTACGCCCAGAGCATCACCACGTTGAGCAGCAGGACGAGGTTGCCCAACCCGAAGCCGAAGCCCTCGGGCGAGTGGAAGGCGAGGATCGTGTCCCAGGTGTTGATCAACGAGATGATCGCGGCGGCGTAGAAGAAGTAACGGTGCAGGTTCTGCCCGAGCAGCGGGAAGCGGGTTTCACCGCCGTACTCCTTGTGGCCGTCCGGGACGGCGCAGGCCGGCGGCGACAGCCAGAACGACCGGTAGTACGCCTTGCGGTAGTAGTAGCAGGTGAGGCGGAACAGCAGCAGGAACGGCAGGGTCAGCGCGGCGTCCGGGATGATCCACCAGCCGGGCAGGAACCGGCCGAAGTGCGAGGCTTCCTCGACGCACCGGTCCGTCACACACGGGGAGTAGAACGGAGTCAGGTAGTGGTACTGGTCGACCCAGTACCACTTGTGCATGAAGACCCGGACCGTCGCGTACGCGACCCAGGCGCTGAGCCCGATCACGGTGATCAGCGGGGCGAACCACCATCGGTCGGTACGCAACGTCTTCGCCGCGATGGCGGCGCGCGCCCGCGCTCCCCGCGGCCTCGTTGCCGTTGAAGTCATTCGAGTCGTCTCCTCGACGGGCCCGTACGGGCGGGCTGATCTCTCTCCGGTCGGCACGCGGACCGGCGAACCCGCACCCGCTGCCACGTCATGCGCACACCAACGACCACGCCGGATCGACCGACGCAGCTAAGTGACACACGTTACGCCGATCTTTGCGAGCCGTCCGCGCAAGGGAGTGTCCCGTGTGTCCGGCCTGCGGAAAAGCCCTGGCACGGCGATCGATGGCACGGTGTTAAGAACGTCACTGCCCGCCTCCGGCCGCTCAGCCGGACGCGCCCCCGGTGAAGTGCCAGGACGCGAGTCGCACCGAGGGCGCGGCCCACCAGGCACCGTCCACCCGGTCCGGTTGGCGCACCGGCCGCGCGCCCAGCCCGAGGACCGCGCCCGGCCCGAGGGCCCGGGGGTACGACTCGGTGAACCGCAGGTCGCGGACCGCCCGGACGACCGTGCCGTCCTCGATCAACCAGACGCCGTTACGGGTCAACCCGGTGACGACGAGGCTCTTCGGGTCGAGCACCCGCGTGTACCAGAGGTCGCTGACCAGCAGCCCTCGGCGTACCCCGGCGACCAGCGCGGCGGTGTCCCCGTCGACGACCGCACCGGCCGCCGCGCCCGTGGTGGCCCGGCCCGCCGCGCTGACCGGCCCGGCCACCGCACCGGACAGGTGCAGGTTACGGGCCATCGGGCCCCAGGTGGCGCCGCCGGCGACCGCGTGCCCGGTGGACTCGGCACCCGCCTCGGCGGCGGTCCGCCGGTCGTGCGCCACCGCCCGGGTGGTGCCCGCCTCGACCAGGGTCAGCGCCCGCCGGCCGGTGCCCTCGGCGTCGAACGGCAACCCCGACGCGCCCAGCGGGTCGTCGACCAGGGTCACCGACGGGTCGAACTGGGCCGCGCCCGGCTCGGCGAAGGACTGCCGCTCGGCGTACCGCTTGCCGTTGAAGCCGTACCAGGACAGGTTCTGCAGCAGGTCCGCCACCGCGGCCGGCTCGAACACCACCTCGTAGCGCCCCGGCGGCAGCTCGACCGGGTCGGTCGCGGCCTGCGCCTTCGCGGCGGCGCGCGCGCCCAGCTCGGCTCCGTCGAGGTCGGACAGCCGGTCGGCGCTGTGCCGGGCCATCCCGTCCGCGCCGTCGCGACGGGCGATGCCGTCCATCGCGGCCTCCGCGGAGCGGCCGCGCGCCGAGTGCCCGGCCGAGTTGGCGAACGCCGACGAACGGTGCGCGGTACGGCAGTAGCCGGCCGTGTTGAGGCCCCCGGCGGCGGCCACGAACGCGCCGACCCGGTCGGCCCGCTGATCCGGCTCGGCGTACGCGGTCGCCTCGTCGACGGGTGGCGCGACCGGCGCGGGCGTGGGCGGCGCCAACCCCGGCCAGCCCGGGTCGGGCGGGCAGAGGCGCGCCGCGGTCAGGGTGCGCTCGACCAGCGCGCGCAGCCCGTCGGTGGTGATCACGCTGCCGCTGCCGGCGGCGGTCCGCCCGTCGATGTGCAGTCGCAGCCGGACGCCGACGGTCGACTCGGAGACGTTCTGGTGGATGGCCGAGTTGGCGAAGCGGGTCAGGGCCAGATCCGCCCGGGTCACCACCGCCTCCGCCTGCGCGGCCGGCCCGCCGAGGTGCCGGACCAGCTCGACGACCTGCCCGGCCAGCTCCAGCTCGCTGGCCCCGTTCACGCGGAGCCGCCTTTCGTTCGCGACTGCGGGGCTCGCAAACCCGGCTCACTCCTCGCGCTCACGCTGAAACCCCCACCCGCACGTTGCGGAAGCGGGCCGGTGCCGCCGGATGGCCGGTGTGGCCGATCTGGCCGGGTTGGCCCTTGCCGCAGTTGGGCGTCCCCCAGGGCACCGTCTCGCCGGAGAGCATGTCCATCGAGCGCCAGAAGAGCGGGCCGATACCGGTGTACGTGGGGTTGCGCAGCATCCGCCCCCGCCGCCCTTTCTTGATCTCCCAGCCGACCTCGCAGCCGAACTGGAAGTTGAGCCGCTTGTCGTCGATCGACCAGGACCGGTTGAGGTCCATCAGTACCCCGTCGTCGGTGGCCGCGATGATCTCCTCCAGGGTGTGCGGGCCGGGTTCCAGGCCGACGTTGGTCATCCGCACCATCGGCAGCCGGACCCACCCGTCGGCCCGTACGCTGCCGCCGTAGTCGAGGCTCGCCATCGCGGCGGAGTCCCGCCCGGCGAGCACACCCACCCAACGACCGTCACGCACCGCGTCCCGTTTGACCGCGGGGGAGCCCTCGTCGTCGAAGCCGAAGCTGCCCAGCGCGCCCGGGATCGTCGGGTCGATGGTGATGTTCATCAGGTCGGAGCCGTAGCGCAGCGAGCCGAGCTGGGCCAGGTCCAGCCAGGACGTGCCGGCGAACGCGGCCTCCCAACCGAGAATCCGGTCCAGCTCGATGGCGTGCCCGACCGACTCGTGGATCTGCAGGGCCAGCTGCTCGCCGCCGAGGATCAGATCCGTCTCGCCGGCCGGGCAGGGTGGCGCGGTGAGCAGCGCCCGCGACTCCTCGGCGATCTGCGCGGCGTGCGCGGCGAGATCCAGCGACTCGACCAGCTCCCACCCGGTGGTGCCGTACTGGCCCCGGTAGCTGGGCCAGGAGCGGCGCTGCGTCTCGCCGTCGCCGATCGAGGTCGCCGAGATGCCGCCACCGCACTCGCGGATCCGTTGGTCGATGCGGTGCCCCTCACTGGAGACGAACCACTTCGCGGTGTCCCAGATCTGGTACAGCCCCTCGGCCAGGTCGGCGCCGTGCTCAGCCATCGTGCGGGTCGCGGCGACCAGCAGATCGCCCTTGTCCGACAGGGCCACCCCGAGCGGGTCGATCTGGCAGCCGGACGCCCAGCTCGCGGTGACCGCCTCGACCGGCACCAGGTCGACCGGGGGGCCCGGCACCCGCGCGCTCGCCATGGCCGTCCGCGTCGCACGTCGGCCGGCGTCGCGGGCGGCGGCGTCCGACAGATCGGGTACGGCGTGGAAGCCCCAGCTCGCGCCGACCAGCGCCCGGACGCCCAGCCCGATGCTCTCGTCCTGGGTCAGCTCCTCCACGTCGCCGTTGCGCGCGGTCATCGACTCGTAGCGGCGGTGCATTACCCGCGCGTCGGCGTACCGGGCGCCCGCGTCGAGGGCGGCCTGGACGGCGGCGGTGGCAGCGTCGAACTCGGTCATGGACCGACCCTAGGCCAGCCAACCGACACCCGTCAGGGGAGCAGATCTTCCGGCCGAATGGCGACCTTCACCGGCTCGGTCGCACCCGACGTGCGAGTACGCCCGACGGGCCGCACGATTCGCGCAACATCCTGGTTGTAGTGGTATCGCCGCGTCGGTGATGCCACTAGATCCTGGTTCGAGCGTGACCTTGACGACGAAGGGCGTGCCGCGCGCGCCGTGCGAGATGAACGGGCGTGGATGGCGAGGTGACGGGGGTGCGGTGCCGATGCCGACTCGTTACGCTCGGGCCCGCTGACACGTGCCGACTTTGTAGCTTATTTTCACCCTCGGGACTTTGTTGTAAGTTCTCTTCGTCACTGAGGGAGGTGGCCGTGGACAGCTCGGAACCGTCGCCGTCCGGGGAACCGGACGACCGCCCCGCCGTGCCGGCACAGCGCTCCGACCAGGACGCCTACCTGCGGGTGAGTGATCTTCGGGTCCGGTTCGACACCTCCGACGGCGTGGTGCGCGCGGTCGACGGGGTGTCGTTCGCCGTCGAGCGGGGCCGCACCCTCGGGATCGTCGGCGAGTCCGGTTCCGGCAAGAGCGTGACCTCGCTGGCCATCCTCGGTCTGCACGATCCCAAGCGGACCACCATCACCGGCGAGATCTCCGTCGGCGGCCGGCAGGTGGTCGGCCTGCCGGACGAGGAGGTACGCCGGCTGCGCGGCCGCGACATGGCGATGATCTTCCAGGATCCGCTGTCCGCGCTGCACCCCTACTACACCGTGGGCCGGCAGATCGCCGAGGCGTACCGAGTGCACCACCCGAAGGCCAACCGGCGCGAGGCCCGGCAGCGGGCGGTGGACATGCTGGACCGGGTGGGCATCCCACAGCCGGCCCGCCGCTTCGACCAGTACCCGCACGAGTTCTCCGGCGGCATGCGCCAACGGGCGATGATCGCTATGTCCCTGGTCAACGACCCGGCGCTGCTGATCGCCGACGAGCCGACCACCGCGCTCGACGTCACCGTGCAGGCGCAGATCCTGGACCTGCTCGCCGACCTGCAGGCCGAGTTCCACTCCGCGATCATTCTGATCACCCACGACCTCGGCGTGGTCGGCCAGGTCGCCGACGACGTCCTGGTCATGTACGGCGGACGTGCCATCGAGCGGGGCAGCGTGCAGCAGGTGCTCCGCTCGCCGCAGCATCCGTACACCTGGGGGTTGCTCTCCAGCGTGCCGTCGCTGCACGGCGACGCGGACGCGGACCTGGTGCCCATTCCCGGCAACCCGCCCAGCCTGATCAACCTTCCGTCGGGCTGCGCGTTTCACCCCCGCTGCCGCTACGCGGACCGCGCCGGCAGCCGGTCCCGCAGCGAGGTGCCCGAGCTGCGCCCGGCCGGGGACGACGGTCACCTGGTCGCCTGCCACCTGAGCGCCGAGGAACGCGCCGCGTTCTACGCCGAGGACATCGCACGAGTGGGGGTGGCTGTGTGAGGGCGAGGAACGCGGCGCAGCGGAGTACCGCAGTCCCGAACGGAGGACTGTGCAGATGACCGACGAACCACTGCTGCGGGTACGCGGGCTGACCAAGCACTTCCCGGTACGCCAGGGGCTGCGCGCGACCGGTCTGGTGCGGGCGGTCGACGGGCTCGACTTCGACGTGCGCCCGGGTGAGACGCTCGGCCTGGTGGGGGAGTCCGGCTGCGGCAAGACCACCACCGGTCGGATGCTGGTGCGGCTGTTGGAGCCGACGAGTGGCAGCATCGAGTTCGCGGGACGGGACATCACCCACGCCGGCCGGCGGGAGTTGCGCCCGCTGCGCCAGGAACTCCAGATCATCTTCCAGGACCCGTACGCCTCGTTGAACCCCCGGCACACCGTGGGCCGGATCGTGGCGATGCCGTTGCAGGTCAACGGGATCAACCCGCCGGGTGGGATCAAGGCCCGGGTGCAGGAGTTGCTGGAGCTGGTCGGGTTGAACCCGGAGCACTACAACCGGTATCCGCACGAGTTCTCCGGCGGGCAGCGTCAACGCATCGGCATCGCCCGGGCGCTGGCCCTGCGGCCCAAACTGATCGTCGCCGACGAGCCGGTGTCCGCGCTGGACGTCTCGATCCAGGCGCAGGTCGTCAACCTGCTGCGTGACCTGCAACGGGAGCTTGGCCTGGCGTTCGTGTTCATCGCGCACGACCTGGCCGTGGTCCGGCACTTCTGCCAGCGGGTCGCGGTGATGTACCTGGGCCGGATCGTCGAGATCGGCGACCGCGCCGACATCTACGAGCGCCCGCAGCATCCGTACACCCGGGCTCTGCTCTCCGCGATCCCGGACGTCACCCAGCTCGGCCCGGCGGGCCGGATCCGGCTGACCGGCGACGTGCCGACGCCGCTCGACCCGCCGTCGGGCTGCCGGTTCCGCACCCGCTGCTGGAAGGCGCAGGACGTCTGCGCGACCGAGGAGCCCGCGCTGGTGGCGCGCGACGGCGGTAACCAGGCCACTGCGTGCCACTTCCCGGAACCCGCCGGTGCCGCGTCGCAGGCGGAGGCCGCCGTGGTCGGCGCCGAGCCGGCGGGGCGCGGGGTCGAAGCGAACGTCGAGGAGGTGTCGTCGTGAGCCTGTCCCCGGTGGAGGGTGTGGCGCTTGCCGAGATCGAGTCCGACGGCGGCATGGGCGAGCCCGCGGCCAAGGGGGTCGTCCGTCGCTCACCCGGGCAGCTCGCCTGGCTGCGGCTGCGCCGCGACCGCACGGCCGTCGTCAGCGGCGTACTCCTGGTCTTCTTCATGGTGTTGGGGTTGTCCGCCCCGCTGATCGAGGTGGTCTACGGGGTCGGCCCGCGCGAGCAGTTCCAGAACCTGCTGGACGGCTTCGGCATGCCACTGGGCTACGCCGGCGGCGTCACCGGGGACCACTGGTTCGGCCTGGAGCCGGGGTTGGGCCGTGACATCTTCATCCGGTTGATCTACGGGCTGCGGACGTCGCTGTTCATCGCGTTCGCCGCCGCGCTGATCACCGCGACGATCGGCATCGTGCTCGGCGCGCTCGCCGGCTACCTCGGTGGCTGGCTCGACGCGGTGATCAACTGGATCACCGACCTGACCCTGGCCATGCCGTTCCTGATCATCGCGTTGGCGCTCACCCCCACCATCACGCTGCGCTTCTACGGCGAGCGGGGGCAGGTGTCGTCCGCGTTCGGGGTGGGCGTGCTGATCGCCGTCTTCGCCATCTTCGGCTGGACCAGCACAGCCCGTCTGGTGCGCGGGCAGGTGATCGCGCTGCGCGAGCGGGAGTTCGTGGAGGCCGCCAAGGCCAGCGGCGCCGGGCTCGGGCACATCATCTTCCGGCAACTGCTGCCGAACATCTGGGCGCCGATCCTGGTCTCGTTCTCCCTCGCCGTGCCGCAGTTCATCACCAGCGAGGCCGCGCTGTCGTTCATCGGTGTCGGCCTCAGCGACGAGACCCCGAGCTTCGGCCGGATGATCTACGACAGTCTGGACTTCCTCCAGACCGACCCGGCGTACGTGTTCTTCCCGGGCATCACGATCTTCGCGCTGGTGTTCGCCTTCAACCTCTTCGGCGACGCGTTGCGGGACGCGCTCGACCCGAAGTCCTCCCGGTAGGGGTTCGTGTGAGCGCGAGGAATGCAGCGAAGCGGAGCCCCGCAGTCGCGAACGAAAGGTGGCTCTCATGTCGCGATTCCTGATCAAGCGGCTGTTCTCCGCCACACTGACCCTCTTCGCGGTGAGCGTGCTGACGTTCCTGATGTTCTTCGCCCTGCCGCGCGACCCGGTCAGCAGCATCTGCTCGAAGAACTGCAACCCGGAGCGGCTGGAGCGCGTCCGCGACGACCTGGGCCTCAACGACCCGCTGGTCAGCCAGTACGCCGGCTACATGAAGGGCATCGTCACCGGTCGGGACCTGGGCAGCGCGCAGGGTGGCCGGTGCGATGCGCCCTGCCTCGGCTGGTCGTACGTCACCAACGAGGCGGTCTCGGACACGATCGCCCGGGTGCTGCCGGTGACGCTGAGCATCGTCATCCCGGCGGCCATCCTCTGGCTGCTGCTCGGGGTCGGGTTCGGCATGGTGTCGGCGCTGCGGCGGGGCACCTGGCTGGACCGGGCCGCCATCGGCTTCTCGCTGACCGGCGCGTCGTTGCAGCTCTACTTCGTGGGCGCGGTGCTGCTGCTGGTGTTCGTCTACAACCTGCGGCTGTTGCCGGTGCCCAGCTACACGTCCCTCTTCGACAATCCGGCGAAGTGGGCCAGCGGGTTGGTGCTCGCCTGGGTGGCGCTGGCCTTCCTCTTCGCGGCCATCTACGCCCGGTTGTCGCGGGCGCAGATGCTGGAGACGCTGTCCGAGGACTTCGTCCGGACCGCGCGGGCGAAGGGCCTGGCCAAACCCAAGGTGTACGGGCGGCACGCGCTGCGCGCGGCGATCACCCCGGTGGTGACCATCGCGGGGCTGGACGTGGGCGGGGCGCTGGGCGGCACGGTGATCACCGAGACGACGTTCGGCATCCAAGGGCTGGGGCGTACGGCGGTGGACGCCGTGCGCTCGGGTGACCTACCGACGATCATGGCCACCGTGCTGATCGCGGCCGTCTTCGTGGTGTTGGCGAACGTGCTGGTGGACCTGCTCTACGCGGCCATCGACCCCCGGGTGCGGCTGCGCTGAGCCGAGCGGTGGCCAGCGCGTGGCCGGTGGCGAAATTTATCGACAACTGTTACACAACTCGTAGGTTTTCTTCCTTACGATCCTCGGGACGTCGGCGGTTCGCGCCCCGACGGACCGCACGGCACATGGGTGAAGGAGGTACTTCATGCGACCACGCGTGGCGGTTGCCGCAGGCGGCGCGATCGCTCTGGTTGTGGCATTGGGTGCGTGCTCGAAGAACACGGGCGAGGGCACCACGGTGGACACCGAACGGCAGCAGACCGGGGTCATCGCGACCGACCCCAAGGACTCGCAGGGCCCGGCGGCCGAGGTGAGCGGCGCCGCCAAGGGCGGCACCTTCACCATCATCCGGGAGTCGCCGATCTCCCACCTCGACCCGCAGCGGACGTACTCGTTCGCCGGGTTGATGACCAACCCGCTCTTCGCGCGGTACCTGACCACGTGGAAGGACGACGGCAAGGGCGGCCTGGTCCTCGTCGGCGACCTGGCCGAGACACCGGGCAAGAACGTCAACAACGACTGCAAGGTCTGGGAATTCACCGTCAAGGACGGGGTGAAGTTCGAGGACGGCCGGCCGATCACCTCCAAGGAGATCGCGTACGGCATCGCCCGGTCCTTCGACCCGGACCTGTCCGGCGGCCCGACCTACATCCAGGAGTGGCTGGCCGACACCCCGCAGTTCGACACCAAGTGGGACTTCAAGAAGAACAAGACGTCGCTGCCGCCCGGCCTCTCCACGCCGGACGCCAAGACGCTGCGCTTCGAGTTCGCCAAGCCCCGCTGTGACCTGCCGTTCGCGGCCTCGCTGCCGACCACCGCGCCGCTGCCCGCCGACAAGGACACCGGTGTCGACCTGGACAAGCAGCCGTTCTCGTCCGGCCCGTACAAGGTCGCCAAGAACCAGGTCGGCGTGCAGATCACCCTGGACCGCAACCCCAACTGGGACCCGAACACCGACCCGGTCCGGCACCAGTACCCGGACCAGTTCGTCTGGAGCTTCGGCCCGACCGCGGACGCCGCCAACAACCGGGTGATCGCCGACAACGGCGCCGACCAGAGCGCGCTCGCCTTCAACTTCGTGCCCGCCTCGCTGGTCGCCAAGGTGGCCGGGGACGCGTCGCTCAAGTCGCGCAGCATCCTCTCCCCGACGCCCAGCGCCAACCAGCTCGTCATCAACAACCAGCGGGTCACCGACCTGAAGGTCCGCCAGGCGCTCAACTACGCCATCGACCGTGAGGGCTTCATCAAGGCGATGGGCGGGCAGACCGTCGCCGCGCCGCTGACCACGCTGATGCCGCCGGCCACCATCGGCTACAAGGCGTACGACGCGTACCCGGCGGGTGCCAACGGCAACGTCGACAAGGCCAAGGAGCTGCTCGGCGGAAAGACTCCGGAGCTGGTCCTCGGTGTCGCCGACAACTCGACCGAGCAGCAGCAGGGTGCCCAGCTCAAGGCCAACCTGGAGCGGGCCGGCTTTAAGATCACGCTGCGGAACATCTCGGACGACGCCAAGCTCGACGAGATCAAGAAGAAGGACAACCCCTGGGACCTGTACATCGGTAACTGGGCGGCCGACTGGCCGAGCGGCGCGTCGATCCTGCCGGTGCTCTACGACGGCCGCACCATCAAGGCCGAGGGCAACAGCAACCAGTCGTACTTCAACGACCCGACGATCAACGCCGAGATGGACCGGATCCTCGCCCTGGAGCCGGCCGCGCAGGGTCCCGAGTGGGCCAAGCTCGACGAGCGGATCATGAAGGAGTTCGCACCGGTGGTGCCGCTCTTCGTCGACGTGGCCTACAACGTGCACGGGTCCAAGGCCGGCGGGATCTTCATCTCCAGCGTCTTCGGCTACCCGTCGTTCGTGAACGCGTACGTCAAACCGTAAGTCACACCGCAGGCCAGATGGGCCCTCTTCCGACAACGCCGTCGGGAGGGGGCCCATCTGTTCCCGCGTGGCATCTCGACGAGATCCCTCACCGGTCAGGCGGCAGCCGTGGTGAGTGTCTGGTCCAGTGCCGCCAGGCCATCCCGGTAGATGCCGCGGAACAGGGCGACCGCATCCGCATCGCTGACGCCGTCCGGCGTGAAGGTGCCGGACCACTGCACGCGGGCCGTGTTCTGTCCGGGCACGGCGTGCACGGTGAGGGTGGCGAGGTAGCCGGTAACGGGGAAGGGGGCGTCGACGATGGAGTAGGTGTAGGTGCGTGCCGCGTTGTCGAAGGCTTCGAGACGCTCGACGATGACGCCGCCGTCCGCGCTCTCCAGGGTGCGGACGCGTCCACCCTCGCTGAGTTTGCTGGTGGGGATGTAGGGCAGCCAGTCGGGAAGCGAGTTGAAGCCGCCGATGAGCTGCCAGGTGCGGTCGGGCGAGGCGGGAACGTCAACGAACTCGGTGGCTGTGGCCACGGGATTCTCCTGGGGAACTGAATCAGTGGGATGCGGGTTCACGCTGCGGGTACGGGCGCGGAGTCGGCGATCAGCTTCTCCTCGCGCAGGGCCGCCCAGAAGGCGGCCGGCACGGTTTCGTCGAGGGCGGCCAGGTCTTCCGCGATGCGGCTGGGCTTCGTGGCCCCTGGGATCACGGCAACCGTGGCCGGGTGGGCGAGACAGAAATGCAGTGCGGCGGCCTTGACGCTGACCTGGTATCGCTCCGCGAGTGCCTTGATCCGCTGCACCTTGTCGATGATGGCCGCGGGCGCCTTCTGGTACTCGAAGTGCGTGCCTCCGGCGAGGATTCCCGAGCTGTAGGGGCCACCGACGACGATGTCCACGTTCTGGGCCGAGGCGCCCGGCAGGAGGCGCTGTAGGGCCCGGCCGTGGTCGAGGAGAGTGTAGCGGCCGGCGAGGAGGAAGGCGTCAGGCTTCGGTTCGTCGAGGTCAAGAGTGATTTCCAGGGGTTCTACGCGGTTGACGCCCAGCCCCCACGCCTTGATGACGCCCTCGTCGCGCAGCCTCTGCAGGACCCGGAAGGCGCCCGTGCGGGCCGTCTCGTAGACGGCCAACCACTCGTCTCCGTAGAAGTCCTGCGCGACGTCGTGCACCCACACGATGTCGAGGCGGTCGGTCTTGAGGCGCTTGAGGCTGTCGTCGATGGAACGCATAGTGGCGTCGGCGGTGTAGTCGTTGACGACCTTGTTCGGACGGCCGTGCTCGAAGAGGCCACCCTTCTCGCCGAGGTCGCGGGCGGCGGGGTTTTCGATCTCGTCGAGGATGACGCGGCCGACCTTGGTGCTGAGGACGTATTCGTCGCGGGGGTGCTCGGACAGGACGTTGCCGAGCCGGATCTCGGAGAGACCCGCGCCGTAGAAGGGCGCGGTGTCGAAGTAGCGGATGCCCTGGTCCCATGCCGCTTGGACGGTGGCCGCAGCCTCCTCGTCGGGAATGTCGCGGAACATGTTGCCGAGCGGCGCGGTGCCGAATCCAAGCGCGCCGGGAAGGAGATTCCTGATAGTCATGGGATGGACCTCTTTATGGTTGTTGATCAATCTATATGAGAGAACTTACGGCTAACTGACCCCGCAAGGTCGAGGTTAAGATCCAAGCATGAGACTGTCCAAGACTTCCCTGGGCTCACTTGAGTCCTTCGGGGTCTCAGATGCTTGATCTCCGACAACTCCGGTACTTCGTGGCCGTTGCCGACGCCGAACACGTCGGACGCGCTGCTGCCCAGCTGCACATCTCCCAGTCGCCGCTCAGCCGGCAGATCGCCCAGTTCGAGAAGCACCTGGGTCTCACCCTCTTCGAGCGGAGCCAGCAGCGCATCCGGCTGACCCCCGACGGCCGGGTCTTCCTGACCGAGGCCCGCGCTCTGCTGCGCCACGCGGACAGGCTGGAGAACCTCGGCCGGCGGCTCGGCCGCGGCGAGGAGGGCGGCCTGTGCATCGGGTACGTTGCCGAAGCCATGCATTCGGGCGTCCTACCCACTGCCCTTCGCGCTCTACGTCAGGAACGCCCCGGGATCCATGTCGCACTGTACGATCAGGAGTCTGCCGACCAGTTGGAAGGCCTGCGTCAGCGCAGTCTGGACATCGCGCTGGTCCGCACGCCGCCGTCGGAGGACGATCCGGATCTGACGGCGTCTCCGCTGCTTCAGGATCCGCTGCTGCTCGCACTGCCTGCGAATCATGAGCTTGTGGAGCGGGCGGAGGTGACGCCCAATGACCTGACCGGGCAGCCGTGGATCGCGGTGGCCACCACACAGGACCCGGCTGGGCGTGACTCGTTCGTCGCGTCGTGCGTGGCCTCCGGCTTCACACCGGACATCCGCCTCAACGCGGCTGATCCGCTCACCGCGCTGGGCCTGGTCGCCTCCGGTCTCGGCCTCGCGCTCGTCCAGCGGAGCATGACGCGTGGCGTGACCGAGGGCATCCTGGTGCGTGAACTTCCCTGGTACGGGGGGTCCGTGCAGATGTGGGCGGCCTGGCACCGGGTCGATCTTCGGCCCGTGGTGGGGTCATTCCGCGAGACAGTTCTCGCGGCACAGGGAGCAATCTGAACGGAGGGAAGCAGGAGAGGTCTGCACGGGGTCACGGCGGCTGTTGAGTTGGTCGACGGGCCGCAGGCGGTCGCCCGGCACGAGGAGGCGATCGGGTGGGACGGATGGCGGTGGCTGCCGGTCGAGCACCGTGCCGCGCACCTGATCGACGCGGCGCGCGCCTACTTCCTGACGGACGACCTGACCAACGCGGCCCGAGTCCTGTTGCGGGAGAACAGCGTCGCGCCCGCCGAGATCCGTCAGCGGCCAGCCGCGCGGGACGTGGTCGCCCTGGTCGCCCGTGACCCGGACGCCCCACCGACGATCACCCAACTCGCCATCAGCCACGGGGTGCTGTGAGTACGGCGGCTTACTCCTCATGGCGCCCAAGGTCACGCTCGAACATGGATCGAGTGGCTATGTGCCGCCGGGATGCCACTCGATCCTGGATCGAGCGCGATCTTGGGGGGCGGGCTGGCGGTTACCGCGTTTACGAGGGCTCGGCCGGGCTGCTGCTCGCGTTGTACGAGATCTTGGCGGCGAGCACGGCCGCCTGGAGGTGCTCGGGGCTGACGCCGTGCACGTTGAGCGGCGGGTGCAGACGCCGGACAAGTTCGGCCTCGGTGGTCGCCGGCTCCGTGTCCTCCGCCCAGGTCAGGCGCAGGTGCTCGTGCATCCAGGCGGTCAGCCGCGCCTCATCCTCGGCGACCAGGACGACGCGATCCGTCCACGTCGTCCGGTATCCCTCGGCGACGAGGAGGCCGGCCAATGTACGGCGCAGTGTCGAGCTGCCCGAACGCCTCAGGTGGTTGCGCAGGATCCGGCCCCGCAGGCTGGTTGCCCGCCCTAGGTACAGCAGCCGTAGCGACGGGACGCTGTCATTCGCCGGCCCGGGGAGATCGGGAAGGATCGAGGGACCAGCCCACCAGGCGTAGACACCGCTGCCACGGCTGAGGCGCTTGACGGCGACGTCGAGTCCGACCGGCTCGCCGGAGAGCAGCCGCAGGGCCTCCTCGACCCGGGCTTCGTCGGTTGGGGCGTCGTCGGGTCGCGTTTCGGGAGTGGTCATCGGGGCCAGCCTAGACGTCCCAGGCGGAGCGTGGCCGGGGCCGCCACGTCATCTCGTTCACTCGGGTGTCGGCTGGCGCGCGAGGGTTGCGGGCACCAGGTTGGCTCGACACCTGGCGGCCTTCACGAACACGGGATGGGGCGGGGCATGAACCAGGGCACGCGGGACGAGTTGATCGGTCACCTGGCTGAGGCGGTCGGGTCCGTCACCGTCGCGCATCCGACGCGGGTCGCCATCGACGGCCCGCCCGCCGCCGGCAAGACGACGCTCGCCGACGAACTGGCCGTCGTCCTACGCGACCAGGGCCGCGACGTCATCCGCGCGACGATCGACGATTTCCTCTTCCCCCGGGCGCGGCGCTATTCGCGCGGCGAGTACTCGGCCGAGGGGTGTTACTTCGACACCCACGACTACGACGCGCTGAACCGGGTCCTGCTCGATCCACTCGGCCCGGACGGAGAACGGCGCTTCCACCACTCGGCGTACGACCGCACCACGGATGCCGCCCTGTCCCCACCGGCCATGACTGCCGGCGCCGACGACGTGCTGCTCTTCGACGGCGTCTTCCTGCTGCGCCCGGAACTGATTGATCGGTGGGATCTGCGGATCTTCGTGTCGACCGCGCTCGACAAGACCGTGGATCGTGCCGTGATCCGAGAGCGCCGGGTGTCATCCCAGGCCGACGTCGAGCGGCGCTGGCGCGAGCGTTACATCCCCTCCCAGCAGCTCTACTTCACCACCGTCCACCCGACCGATCACGCCGACATCGTCGTGCACAACGACGACCCGCAGCGGCCGGCCTGGGAGATCAGGCACCGTGGCTGCCGCGTCTCGACCGCTTGAACCGTTGACCCCGCCGCGTCGGTCTGTTTGGCTGCCTCCGCGATGACCTTGAACACCCCTCGATAAACCGGAGATAGTCATGTCCTTCATTGCCGCAATCAAGTCCGTCTTCAACCAGTACGTCGGCTTCAAGGGCCGGGCACGGCGGTCTGAGTACTGGTGGTTCGCCCTGTTCAGCGTCCTTGTCAGCATTGTCGCTGCCATTCTGGACAGCGCGCTGGGACTGACCTTCGGGGAGGGCTCCTCCACCGGTTTCATCGCCCTCATCGCCTACCTGGTGCTGCTGCTGCCGTCGTTGGCGGTCGCGGTGCGACGCCTGCACGACACCGACCGGACGGGGTGGTGGGTGCTGATCGGCGTGGTGCCGCTCGTGGGCGCCATCGTCCTGCTCGTGTTCTTCGTGCTGGACGGCACGCCCGGGGCGAACCGCTTCGGTGCCAGCCCCAAGGGCTGACCCGCTGTCCGTGCTCCAACGGGCACGGATCACACGCTGGGCAGACAGGTCCCCTTCCGGCAGGACTGCCGGGAGGGGACCGCTTCCGTTCACCGCCGTCGGAACCAGTTATCCGTCAGGCTCGGGGTGCGGTGAGCATCCCCAGGTGGGTGCGGAGGAAGTCCAGCTCCAGCGGGAGCAGACGTTCGGCGGTGCCGTTCGCGGCCATGTGGGTGGCGCCGGTCAGCGGCAGCACGGCGTGCGGGCGGCCGGTGCTCAGCAGCGCCGCCGAGAGCCGCAGCGTGTGCGCGGCCACCACGTTGTCGTCGGCCAGACCGTGCACCAGCAGCAACGGGCGGGCCTGGTCCGGCCCGGTGACCGGCTCGGCGGCCAACTCGATGAGCGAATGGTGCGCGTACACGTCCAGGCCGTCCTCCGGCAGCCCGAGATAACGCTCGGTGTACGCGGTGTCGTACAGCGCCCAGTCGGTCACCGGAGCGCCCGCGATCCCGCACTTGAACAGCTCCGGGTGGCGCAGCACCGCCAGGCCGGCCAGCCAGCCACCGAACGACCAGCCGCGCACCGCCACCCGCTCGAGGTCCAGATCCGGGTGCTTGCCGGCGAGGGCGGTCAACGCGTCGATCTGGTCGGTCAGGATCACGTCGGCGACCCGCCGGTGGATCGCCTTCTCGAACGACGGCGCCACGCCCGGCGTACCCCGGTTGTCGATGGTGACCACCGCGAACCCGGCGTCGGCCCACCACTGCCGTTCCAACCACGCGGCCCGCGCCGCCACCACCTCCTGGTGCCCCGGGCCGCCGTAGATGTCCAGCAGCACCGGCAGCCGCCGGCCCGTCACGTGGTTGTCCGGGTACAGCACCGCGGCCGGAAGCCGCCGGTCGGTCACCCGCTCCAGCAGCGGCAGCGGTGAGTACGGCGGGTTGGCGGCCAGCGACCGCAGCTCGGCCAGTTCCTGATCGCCGCGACGGACCGTCCAGCGCACCCCGGCGTGGTCCAGCGAGGCGACCCCGACGACCAGCACGTCCCCGCCCACGGCGGCCGTGTGCCAGCCGGAGTCGGTGGTGATCCGGCGCGCGTCCACCCCACCGCCGATCGTGGTGCGGACCCGGAACAGGTGCCGCTCGCTCGGCTCGCCGTCACTCGCCTCGACCAGCAGGTCCGCCGGGCCGGACACGGCCGGCAGCCGACCCACCACCCGCCGCACGTACAGCGACGGGGGAGTGAGCAGCGTGCCGTCGGCGAACAGGCACCGCGCGTCGTACCCGTCGTGGGCCAGCTCCCCGCCGACCAGCACCCGGCCGTCCGGCAGGTGCGCCGGGGTGCCGGCGATCGGCTCCACCCAGCGCGGATCGGCCAGTTCGGCGTGCACCTGCGTCTCACCGGTGCGCGGGTCCACCGCGAGCACCAGCCCGTGCTGCTGCGAGCGGCGCAGCACGGTGATCAGCGGGCTGCCCTCACCCCAGCTGACCCCGGTCAGGTACGGGTAGGTTTCCCGGTCCCAGTGCACGTCGACCCAGCCGTCGTCCAGGTCCAGCAGGTGCAGGCTGACCTCCGCGTTCGGCCCACCCGCCCGGGGGTACGCGACCGCCGTCGGTGGGCTCGCCGGGTCGGCCGGGTCGTGCAGGTGCCACCGCTCCAGGCGGGACTCGTCGACCCGGGCGGCCAGCACCATGCGGCCGTCCGGCGCCCACCAGTAGCCCCGGAACCGGCCGAACTCCTCGGCCGCGATGTGCTCGGCCAACCCCCAGCTCACCCCGGCGTCCTCGCCGGCCAGCAGGGTGTCGGTGCCGTCGGCCTCGATCACCCGCAGCTCGCCCCGGCGGACACCCTCGGCGGCGTCGGTCACGTACGCCAGCCGCTGCCCGGTCGGGTCCGGACGTGGGTCGAGCACCGGGCCGACGGCGGCCACCTCGACCACGTCGCCGTGCACCAGATCGGCCCGGAAGAGGCGCCCGGCCAGCGCGAACACGGCGACGCGGCCGGCGGCGTCCAGCGCGTACGACCCGATGCCGGCGGCGTTGAGCCGCAGCCGCTCGCGCAACGCGCGCTCGCCCGGGGAGAGTGACCGGGGGTCGCCGCCCTCACCCAGCAGGGTGGCCGGGTCGGCCACCAGATGCTCCTCGCCGGTGGCCACGTCGAGCTGCCACAGCGCGTCCGCCGGGTCCTCCGGACCGGCGGAGCGCAGGAAGATCACTCGGGAGCCGTCCTCGGCCACGGCGACGGCGCGCGGCGCGCCGTGGGTGAACCGGCGGGTGCGGGCGGCCAGCTCCGGAAAGTCCACAGGCCAAATCGTAGAGCGGTACCGGAGGTGATGTGGCCGACCTGGGCGGACGCGTCAGCGCCGGCCGGGGGAGAACCGCCGGTTAGAGTGACTGACGTGACGACGCTGCCCGACCGCCGCCTGCTGCTGGTCCACGCGCACCCGGACGACGAGTCCATCGGCACCGGTTCGACGATGGCCCACTACGCCGCCGCCGGCGCGCACGTGACGCTGGTGACCTGCACCCTCGGCGAGGAGGGTGAGATCCACGTACCGGCGTTGTCCCAGCTCGTCGCCGCCGAGGCCGACCAGCTCGGCGGGTACCGGATCGCTGAGCTGGCCGCCGCCTGCGCGGCGCTCGGCGTCAGCGACCACCGCTTCCTCGGCGGAGCGGGCCGCTACCGCGACTCCGGGATGATGGGGCTCGCGACCAACGAGCACCCCCGCGCCTTCTGGCAGGCCGACCTCGACGAGGCCGCCGGGCACCTGGTGGAGATCATGCGGGAGGTACGCCCGCAGGTGCTCGTCACGTACGACCCGAACGGCTTCTACGGCCACCCCGACCACATCCAGGCGCACCGGGTGGCGATGCGTGCCGTCGAGCTGGCCGCCGCCGAGGGCTGCGCCCCGGCCAAGGTCTACTGGACGGCGATGCCGCTCAGCGTGCTGGAGGCCGGCATGGCGCATTTCGCCGAATCCTCGGACAACCCGTTCGCCGGCATCCAGGACCTCGCCGAGCTGCCCTTCGGCACCCCGGACGGCCAGATCGCCGCCCGGATCGACGGCACCGACCAGCACACCGCGAAGGAGGCCGCGATGCGGGCGCACGCCACCCAGATTCCGGCCACCTCCTGGCTCTACTCGATCGCCGGCAACTTCGGCGGCGAGTTCATGGGCGTGGAGTTCTTCACCCTCGCGGTCGGCGAGAAGGGCCCCGGCTCCGGCCCGTACGGGTGGGAGGACGACCTGTTCGCCGGGCTGCCCGACGAGACCGGACTGCCCGACGGGGCCGGCGCCGATCGTCGCCCGGTGGCGGCGGCCGGTCTCCGGTGACCCTGCCCGCCGCGCCGATGTCGGTCGTGCACGATCAGGACACCCCGCCGGAGGCGGGGCCGCCGCCGCGACTGCTGGACCTGGGCCTGCGGGTGGCCGGCGGGGTCGTGGTGGTGCTGGCCGGGGTGCTGACCGGGGTGCTGGAGCTGCTGCTCGCCACGGTCCGCGTCGGTGGCCAGTTGATCGGCGTGTCGGTGCTGGTCGCCGTCGGCGCCAACATCGCGCTGAGCTGGTTCGCGCACGAGGCGGTGGGCCGCCGGTGGGCGGTGGCACTGCCCGCGGTGCCGTGGTTCGCGCTGATGGCGGTGGCCGCCATCCGGACCACAGAGGGTGACCTGCTGCTGGCCGGCGACAACTGGGTCGGTCTGGCCATGATCGTGGCCGGCGCGATGACCTTCGCGGTGATGGGTTTCCGGCAGATCCTCGCCCCGCCGCCCACCCTCCTCGGCTGATGACGCCACCCAGGTACGGGTGGTAGATATTCCTGCCAGGGATGCGGCCCCGCGATGGGGCGTACGGCAGGAGGTCGCGCGATGGACAGACGGTGGCGGGATGTCGGAGTGCTCACGGGGGCCCTGTTCGCGGCGAACGTCGCCGCCCGGCTGATCATCCGGTTCGGCTTCGACGGTGACGACACCGCCGCCGATCGGATGTCGCTGGCGATGTTCGTGGTGATCGGGTTGATCCTGGCCGTGGTCGCCTTCCGCTGGGGCAGCCGGCGGCCACTGGGTGCCTGGGCGGGCGACGTGGCCGTCGTGGTGGGGGCCGCGATGGCGCTGACCGTGCTGGTCGGGCCGCTGCTGGTCGGCCACGATCCGTTCGCCGGTGGGGCGGGGACGTTCTTCGCCCAGATCTGGCTGTACCTGCTCGCCACCGGCGCCGGGGTGCTGATCGGGTACCTGGTGCTCACCGCGCTCGGTCGCGACTACCGCTCGCAGCAGCTCAAGCGGTACGCCGAGGTCAAGGCCGCCAAGCCGCGCCGAGTCGTCCGCCGCTGACCCGTCGGGGCGGTCGGATCGTCAGTGCGGGGCGACGCGGGTCAGGTAGGTGTGGTGGGTGGTGAAGCCAAGCTTCTGGTAGAGCGCCACCGCCGCGCTGTTGCGCTGCTCCACCTGGAGAAACGCGCGCGTCGCGCCGGCTGACTCCGCCCAGGCGGCCAGCTCGTGGATCACCTGCCGGGCCAGCCCCCGGCGGCGGGCCGCCGGCAGCACCTCGATGAGGCTCAGGCCGAGCCAGCGTCCGCCGCCGGTCACCGTGCCCCGGCCGGTCGCCACCAGTTCGCCGTCGACGTACGCGTGGGCGAAGCGCACCTGGGCCACGGCGGTGAGTACGTGCCGTGCGGCGTCCGGCAGGCCACCCTTGCGGCCGGCGGCGACGGCCAACCATTTCTCGCTGGGTGCGGTGTTCAGCTCGACGTCCGCGCCGGCGGCGGCGTCGGCCGGGGTCGACGTGGGCAGGGGGAGCGGCGCGGTCTGCACCAGCGTGGGCGGGCGGCTGCCCCATCCTCGGGCGTCCAGCTCGGCGCCGACCGGCGCGGCGAGCGGCAGTGGTGTGTTGACCATCGCCGGCTGGCCCTGCTCGGCGTACCAGCGCTCCACCGCGTCCACGGCGGCCGGCAGCGGCCGGTCCGGGTCGCCGATCGGCAGCGCCGAGTTGGCCCGCCCGGTCCAGCCGTCGGCCGATCTGAGCAGCCAGTCTCCCAGGCGGCCACGGGTGGTCGCCGGCCAGGCCTCGTCGGCGGCCCGCTCCAGCGCCACGACTGCCGCGGCGGTCGGTCGACGCGTCGGCGGCACCCGCTTGGCCCGGTGGACCTGTGTCACCGGCACCCGCAGCCGACCCTGCGCGGTGGCCAGCGTGAGATGAGTCTCGCTCAGCTCCACCAGTTCGCCGAGAGCGTCGGAGAACAGGGGGCGGCCTTCGCGAATCCCCACAATCCGGCGAACCACGATCCGGTGTCCCACATCCTGCTGTCGGAGCACGATCGACCCCCTCCCCGGCGAGATACTAGGCTCTTACCGTCGCGGGAGATCGCGACGTGTCTTGCGGAGGAGAAGACCGGTGACCTACATCATCGCCGAGCCGTGCGTGGATGTGCTCGACAAGGCATGCATCGAGGAGTGCCCGGTCGACTGCATTTACGAGGGCAATCGGATGCTCTACATCCACCCCGACGAGTGCGTCGACTGTGGTGCCTGTGAGCCGGTCTGCCCGGTGGAGGCGATCTTCTACGAGGACGACGTCCCGGAGCAGTGGAAGGACTACACGGGCGCCAACTACGAGTTCTTCGAGGACCTGGGCTCGCCCGGGGGCGCCTCGAAGATCGGCAAGGTGGAGAAGGACGCGACCTTCGTCGCCGCGCAGCCGCCGCGCGGCGAGGGCCACTGAGCACGCCCGCGCCGGTCTCGTCGCGGCTGCCCGAGTTCACCTGGGACACCCTGGACGCCGCGGCCGCTCTGGCCGCGGCGCATCCGGAGGGCCTGATCAACCTCTCCATGGGTACGCCGGTCGACCCGGTGCCCGAGGTGATCCGCCAGGCGCTGGCCGACGCGTCCGACGCTCCCGGCTATCCGCTGACCGCCGGCACCCCGGCGCTGCGTGCCGCGATCGCCGCGTGGGTCGCCCGCGCCTGTGGCGCCGGGGTCGACGGTCTCGGTGTGCTGCCGACCATCGGCTCGAAGGAGTTGGTCGCCTGGCTGCCCACCCTGCTCGGCATCGGTCCGGGTGACGTCGTCGTCGTGCCGTCGGTCGCGTACCCCACCTACGAGGACGGGGCACGGCTGGCCGGCGCCACCGTGGTCCGTACCGACTCGCTCACGTCGGTCGGGCCGACCTCGCGGGTGCGGTTGGTCTGGGTCAACTCGCCCGGCAACCCGACCGGCCGGGTGCTGCCCGCGGCGCACCTGCGCAAGGTGGTCGACTGGGCCCGGGAGCGCGGCGCGGTGGTCGCCAGCGACGAGTGTTACCTGCCGCTCGGCTGGTCGGCCGAGCCGGTGTCGGTGCTGTCCCCGCAGGTCTGCGGTGGCACCTACGACGGTGTGCTGGCTCTGCACTCGCTCTCCAAGCGTTCCAACCTCGCCGGCTACCGGGCCGGTTTCGTGGCCGGCGATCCGGCGCTCGTCGCCGAGTTGCTGAAGGTCCGCAAGCACGCCGGCATGATCGTGCCCGCGCCGGTGCAGGCGGCGATGGTGGCCGCCCTGCAGGACGAGCGACACGCCGACGAGCAGCGGGAGCGCTACCGCGCTCGTCGTGAGGTGTTGAGGGCCGCGTTCACCGGTGCCGGCTTCACGGTCGAGCACTCGGAGGCCGGTCTCTACCTCTGGCTCACCCGTGGTGAGGACTGCTGGGAGACGGTCGACTGGCTGGCCCGACGCGGCATCCTGGTCGCCGCGGGCGTCTTCTACGGCCCCACGGCCGCTCAGCACGTCCGGGTCGCGCTGACCGAGTCCGACGAGCACGTCGCGGCGGTCGCCGGCCGGCTGCGGGCCTGACACCGGCGGGCCGGCGATGACCGACGGCACGTCCGGGCGGTACGCCAGGGTGCGGGCGGCCGTCGTCGGCACCGGGCTGATCGGCGGTTCGGTGCTGCTGCGCCTCGCCGACGCCGGCCTGGACGTGGCCGGGTGGGATCCCGACCCGGCCACCCGCGAGCGGGCACGTGCCAGCGGAGTCGCCGCGCCGGACACGATCGAGCAGGCCGTGGCCGACCGGGACGTGGTCTTCCTCTGCGGCCCCCTGCCCACGCTGCCCCGGACGCTGGCCCAGGTGGCCGCCGCCACGGCACCGGGCTGTGTGCTCACCGACGTCGGCAGCACCAAGTCAGAGGTGACCGAGGTGGCGGCCCGGCTCGGGCTCCTCGACCGCTTCGTCCCCGGGCACCCGATGGCCGGCGCGGAGTCGACCGGCCTGTCCGCCGCCTCCCCGAGGCTGCTGGCCGGTGCCGCCTGGGTGCTGTGCCCGGCGCCGGGCGCCGCGACAAACGCCTTCCGTTGGCTGACCGGGCTGCTGGTGGAGGTGTTCGACGCCCGGGTGGTGCCGATGTCCGCGCCGACGCACGACTCGGCGGCCGCCCTCGCCTCACACGTGCCGCACCTGCTGGCCGGCGCTTTGGCCGGTGCGGCCGAGCGAGCGCCGCTGCGTGACGCGGTGTTGGCACTGGCGGCCGGGAGCTTCCGCGACGGCACCCGGGTGGCCGGCACCCCCGCCGAGCGGACCGCGAATATGCTGCTCGGCAACCGGGAGCGGGTGCTGCACGAGCTGACCGAGGTCACCGCCTTCCTGGACGCGCTGGGCGCCGCGCTCCGGGCCGGTGACGCGGCGGCTCTCACCGCCCGGTACGCCGAGGCCGCCGCCGTGCGGTCCGCGCTGCTGGGTCGGCGGTTCGCCGAACGGGACCGGGAGTTCCCGGTCGGTGGCGACCACGCCGCCGAGGTGACCTGGCTACGCGGGTTGGGCGACGCCGGTGGACACCTGACCGGGTGTCGGGTCGGCTCGGAGGCCGTCTCCTACACCGCGTGGACGCCGGCGGCTGACTAGGCTGAGCACATGGCAGTGGATGGCCCGGTGGTGCAGGTGCGCGGCGAGGCGTACCGGGAGGTGCCACCCGAGCTGGCCCGCTTCGCGGTCACCGCGACGGCTCGGGACCGGGACCGGGAGGCCACGTTGACCCGGCTGGCCGAGCGGGCCGCCGCCGTACGGGTGCTGCTGGACGGCTCCGGCCCGGTGGTGGCCCGGCGGGAGACCGGCGACCTGCGGGTGCGGCCGGAGACCCGACGCTCGGGCGAGCGGGTGGTGGCCTGGCACGGCAGCGTCACCACCACCGTCACCGTCACCGACTTCACGGCGCTCGGCGAGCTGATGCTCAGGTTGGCCGACCAGGATCAGGTCGAGGTGGCCGGTCCCTGGTGGGAGCTTCGTCCGGACAGCCCGGCGCATCGCGAGGCACGGCACGCCGCGATCGGTGACGCCCTGCTGCGCGCCCGGGAGTACGCCGAGGCGCTCGGCGCGCGGGTCACCGCGTTGATCGAGCTGGCCGACGCCGGCCCGGCCGAGCGTCCGATGTTCGCCCGCGCCGCGTTCGGCGGGGCTGGCGGGGGCGGCGGCGCACCGGAGCTGGAGTTGGACCCGCAGCCGCAGACCGTGCAGGCCGCCGTGCAGGCGCGCTTCACCATCAGCGACCCGGTCCTGGGCTGATGCCACCGGCTCAGGTGCTGTCCGCCGACGAGCTGGTGGCGCGGGCGTTGGCGTTGGCCGAGGCCGGCCCGCGACAGCTGCTCGGCATCGCCGGTGCGCCGGGCGCCGGGAAGTCCACCCTCGCCGAGCGGATCGTGGCCGAGGTCGGGCCGACCGCCCGGCTGGTGCCGATGGACGGTTTCCACCTCGCGCAGTCGCAGCTGGTCCGGTTGGGCCGCGCGGACCGCAAGGGCGCGGCCGACACCTTCGACGCCAACGGGTACGCCTCGCTGCTGCGCCGGCTACGCCGGCTGGAACCGACCTCGGTGTACGCGCCGGAGTTCCGGCGGGAGCTGGAGGAGCCGGTGGCCGGGGCGATCGAGGTGCCGCCCTCGGTCCGGCTGGTGGTGACCGAGGGCAACTACCTGCTGCTGCCGGACTTTCCGTGGCAGGAGATCCGGCCGCTGCTGCACGAGGCGTGGTTTCTCGACCTGGACGCCGAGGTGCGCCAGCGCCGGCTGACCGCCCGGCACGAGGCGTTCGGCCGGTCACCGGAGCAGGCCCGGGCCTGGGCGTTGGGCACTGACGAGGCGAACGCGGCCCTCATCACCCCCACCGCCGAGCGCGCCGACCTGGTGGTCCGCCTCAGCGAGCCGCCGGCGGTCTGAACGGGACCGCCGGGGCACGCCGGGTCTGCCTCAGTCCGTGACGCCGCGGTCCTCGCGGGACATGTCGCCGGTGGCGGGCGTACCGGCTCCGAGGCGGTAGCGCAGGAGCACCGCGCCCTTGTCCGTGGTGACGGGCGGCTCGACGAGGGTCAGGTTGGCGGGGACGGCGCCGCCGTCGAACACGGTCTTGCCGACGCCCAGCACGATGGGGAAGATCCACAGGTTGAGCTGGTCGAAGAGGCGTTCGCGCAGGAGGGTCTGCACCAGGTTCAGGCTGCCGATCACGTGGACCTTCTCGTGCTTGTCCCGCACCTCCCGCACGGCACTCGCCAGGTCGGGGCCCAACTGCGTCGAGCCCGCCCAGTCCAGGTCGGGGGTGCCGCGAGAGGCCACGTACTTCGGGATGCTGTTGAAGAGGGTGGCGATCCCGCCGTCGACGCCGTCGGTCTGGTGCGGCCAGTACCCGGCGAAGATGTCGTAGGTCCGGCGGCCCAGCAGCAGCGCGTCCATGCCCCGCATGCCGTCCACGACCTGTCGGCCGCCGGTCTCGTCGAACAGGGGCGCCTGCCATCCCCCGTACGGGAAGCCGTCGGAATCCTCGTCCGGACCGCCCGGTGCCTGGCCGACCAGGTCGAGCGTCGCGAACAGGTCAATGTGGATCACGCCCATGCTGTCCTCCGTGTACTCCGACTCGAACAAGGCCTCGGGGCCGCACCCTAGTCGAGTTCGCGGACCGGCCGGGCCGGGTTGCCGACCGACACCACGTTGGACGGCAGGTCACGGGTCACCACCGCGCCGGCGCCGACGACCGTGTTGGCGCCGATCGTCACACCCGCCAGCACGATCGCGCCGCCGCCGAGCCAGACGTTGTCGCCGATGGTGATCGGCTTGGCCGCCTCCCACTTGTCCCGCCGTGGCCCGGGCTCCACCGGATGCGTCGGGGTGAGCAGCTGTACGTTCGGGCCGACCTGGACGTCCGCGCCGAGGGTGATGGGGGCGACGTCGAGGAAGACGGCGTTGTAGTTGACGAAGCTGCGTGGGCCGATCCGGATCCGTGAGCCGTAGTCGCAGTAGAACGGTGGGCGGATCCAGGTGTCCGTGCCCAGGTCGCCGAGGAGTTCGCGCAGCACCGCGAGTCGCGCCCGCGGATCGGCCGCCGGGCTGGTGTTGAAGCGTTCCATCAGCCGGGCGGCCCGGTCCAGGTCGGCGATGATCTCGGGATCGTCGGCGATGTACGGCTCACCGGCGAGCATTCTGTCCTTCATGGAGGTCACCGCCCGATCATGCCGGCCCGGTTGGTCGGCTCGTGGCGGGTCCGTCATCTTCCGGCCTTAATTTTGCATACTCGGTATGCAATTGTAGGAGGTCAATGTGACTCCCGTACATCAAGACGCTTGACGAGGAGGATCCGTTGCACCAGGGAAGAAGATTGGCCGCCCTCGGCCTCGTGTTCGCACTGGCGCTCTCCGCGCCGGTTCCGGCGGCAGCCGCCGCGCCCACCCCGCCGGACGGCACCGGCCGACCGGCCGCTCCGGGTGGACCCACCGCCAACCGTTCGACCACCGTCACGCTGATCAGCGGTGACCGGGTCACCGTCACCGCTTCCGGTGCCGCGGTCCGACCCGGCGCCGGTCGCGAGGACGTGCGGTTCCTGATCCGGCGCGAGCGCGGACGCCTCTCGGTGACGCCGACGGACGCGCTGCCACTGCTGCGCTCGGGCCGGGTCGACCGGCGGCTCTTCGACGTCACCGGGCTGGTCGAGGCGGGCTACGACGACGCCCACCGGAACACCCTGCCGCTGCTGGTGGCGTACCGCTCGACGGGCATCGCCCGGCGTGCCCCGGCCGCGCTGCCGGGCTCGCGGGTGACCCGCGACCTGCCGGCGATCCGCGGCGCGGCCCTGACCACCGGCAAGTCCTCCCTCGGCGCGGTCTGGACGACGGTCACCACCGGCCCGGCCGGTGCCCGCCTCGACGCGGCGGGGGACGTCGAGCGGATCTGGCTGGACGGCCGCCGCAAGGTGACCCTCGATCACAGCGTGCCGCAGATCGGCGCGCCCGCCGCCTGGGCGGCCGGGTTCACCGGCAAGGGGGTGTCCGTCGCGGTGCTGGACACCGGCGTCGACGCGACCCACCCGGACCTGGCCGGCAAGGTGGCCGAGGCGCGCAACTTCACCGAGGTGCCCGACGCTCGGGACACGGTCGGCCACGGCACCCACGTGGCCTCGACCATCGCCGGCACCGGCGCCGCCTCCGGCGGAAAGTACCGGGGCGTGGCGCCGGACGCGACGTTGCTGGACGGCAAGGTCTGTGAGGGCATCGGGTGCACCGACTCGGCGATCCTCGCCGGCATGCAGTGGGCCGCGGTGGACAAGAAGGCCGCCGTGGTCAACATGAGCCTCAGCGGCTGGGACACCCCGGAGGTCGACCCGCTGGAGGAGGCGGTGCAGACCCTGACCGCGCAGACCGGCACGCTGTTCGTCCTCGCCGCCGGCAACGACGGCTCGGACGGCTCGGTCGGCTCCCCGGCCACCGCCGACGCCGCGCTCGCCGTGGGCGCGGTCGACCGCGACGACGAGTTGGCCGACTTCTCCAGCCGGGGCCCGCGGGTCGGTGACGAAGCGCTGAAGCCGGACATCACCGCGCCCGGCGTGGACATCGTCGCCGCCCGGTCCGCCAACGGCGTCATCGGCGATCCGGTGGGAGACCGCTACGTCACCCTCTCCGGCACCTCGATGGCCACCCCGCACGTGGCCGGGTCGGCGGCGCTGCTCGCCCAGCAGCACCCGGGATGGCGGGCCGACCGGCTGAAGGCCACCCTGATGGCCGCCGCCAAGCCGCACCCGGACCAGACCGCCTACCAGCAGGGCGCCGGGCGGGTCGACGTCGCGCACGCCATCACCCAGCAGGTCACCAGCGACCCGGTGAGCGTCTCGTTCGGGCGTACGCTCTGGCCGCACGGCGACGACGAGCCGATCACCCGCACGGTCACCTGGCGCAACGACGGTCCGGCACCGGTCAGCGTCGACCTGAGCGTCGAGGGCGCCGGCCCCGGCGGTCGGGCGCTGCCGGCCGGCCTGTTCCAGTTGGGCGCCAACCAGCTCACCGTGCCGGCGGGCGGCACCGCCGCCACGACCATCACCGCGAACACCCGGATCGGCGACGCCGACGGCTACTGGACCGGGCGGATCGTGGCCCGATCCGGTGCGGCGGTCGCGGTCACCCCGCTGGCCGTGCACCGGGAAGTGGAGAGCTACACGCTGACCGTGGAGCACCTGAACCGGGCCGGCGAGCGCACCGCCGACCATTGGAGCACCCTGGTCGGGATGGACACCTTCAGCTACTGGGACCTCGTCAGCACCGACGGCGTGGCGACCGTGCGGGTGCCCAAGGGGCACTACGGCCTGAGCGCTCTCGTGCTCGAGCCCGCACCGGAGGGTGAGCAGGGCGGGATGTCCCTGTTGGCGCAGCCCGACGTGGCCATCGAGCAGGACACCCGGATCGTCGTGGACGCCCGCTCGGCCAAGCCGGTACGGACGACCGTTCCGGACCGGAACGCCGTCCCACAGCTGATCGACCTCAGCGGCAACTTCACGGCCGAGGACGGCAGCGCGTACGGCATCGGGCTCTGGGCCGAGACGTTCACCGGCCTGACCAGCGGTCAGCTCGGCAAGCCGGTCGCCGCCGACCGGTTCGTCGCCACGGTCAGCAGCCAGTGGACCACGCCGGACACGGCCAACAGCCCCTACCTGTACGCACTGGCCGAGGCGATCCCTGGCCGGATGCCGACGGGGTTCGTCCGCGACTACGCCCGACGGGACCTGGCCACCGTCGTGCACCGGTTCCACGATGGCTACCCGGGCACGGAGGCCGAGCGGATCGTGTACCCCGTGCTGGAGTACAACGTCGGCGGCTCGGCCCTGATCCTGCCCACCGCGGTGCCCGGCCAGCGGGTCGAGTACTACAACACCAGGGGTGTGCGGTGGGAGTCCGAGCTCGACTTCGGAACGCGGGACGAGGAAGGCTGGCTGAACGCGCAGGCCGCGCTCTTCTCCACGGCGACCGCGTACCGGGCCGGGCGGACGGTGCAGGAGGTCTGGAGCCAGGCCCCGTACGGACCGTCGTTCCCGACCCCGCGCTGGCCCGAGGAGAGCGTCACCCGGGTCGGTGACACCGTCTGGGTCGGGCTGCCGATGTTCAGCGACGCCGCCGGGCACCCGGGCGGGTCACTCGCCGACAGCGAGCGGACCGAACTCTGGCGCGACGGCAAGCTGGTCGGCGAGAGCGAGTACGCCGGCTACGGCGAGTTCGCCGTGCCACCGGGTGCGGCGAACTACCGGCTCGTCACCTCGGCGAAGCGCAGCTTCACCGACCTGAGCACCGAGGTGGAGTCCAGCTGGACCTTCCGGTCCCGGCACGTCGCCGGTGACACGCCGGCCCGGCTGCCCCTGTCGGCGATCCGCTTCGCGCCGCCGTTGCGGGTCGACAACAGCGCTCCGGCCGGTCGGAGCTTCGTCGTCCCGGTGCGGGTGCAGCGGCAGCCCGGCGCGGCGGCCGCCCGGGTGGAGAAGCTCACCGTCGACGTCTCGTACGACGGCGGGAAGACCTGGCGCGCGGCGAAGCTGGTCCGCACCTCCGGCGACGGCTGGTCGGCCCTGGTGCAGCATCCGACCGGCACCGGGCACGTGTCGCTGCGGGCCACCGCGCGGGACGCCGCCGGTAACACGGCGACGCAACGGATCATCCAGGCGTACCGGTTGCGCTGAGGCGTACCCCGTCCGGGTCCGCGGCGCGGTGCCGCGGACCCGGCGGGTGCGTCAGTCGTTGGCGTGCAGGGCGGCGTTCAGTTCGATGCCCCGGCCGGTCCGCGGACGGGCTTCCAGCGTGCCGGTCACCGAGTTGCGCCAGAACAGCAGACCGTCGATGCCGGACAGCTCTCGGGCCTTGACGACCCGGCCGTCCGGGAGGGTGACCTTCGAGCCGGCCGTGACATAGCAGCCGGCCTCCACCACGCAGTCGTCGCCCAGCGAGATGCCGATGCCGGCGTTCGCGCCGACCAGGCTCCGCTCGCCGATGCTGACCTTATCGGTGCCGCCGCCGGAGAGGGTCCCCATGATCGACGCTCCCGCGCCCACGTCGGAGCCGTCCCCCACCACCACGCCCTGCACGATCCGCCCCTCGACCATCGAGGTGCCGAGCGTGCCGGCGTTGAAGTTGCAGAAACCCTCGTGCATCACGGTCGTGCCGGCGGCCAGGTGCGCGCCGAGGCGGACCCGGTCCGCGTCGGCGATCCGCACGCCGGACGGCACCACGTAGTCGGTCATCCGGGGGAACTTGTCCACCCCGTAGACGGCGAGGTGGCGGCCGGCGGCCCGCTCGATCACCCGCAGCTCGTCGACCCGCTCCGGCGGGCACGGCCCGGCGGAGGTCCACGCCACGTTGGCCAGCTTGCCGAAGATGCCGTCCAGGTTGAGCTGGTTGGGTCGCACCAGGCGGTGCGATAGCAGGTGCAACCGGAGGTACGCGTCCGGGGCGTCCTTGATCGGGTCGTCCAGCGAGCCGACCACGGTGACCACCTGCACGGTACGCAGACCGGGCAGGGCCCGGTCGCCGAGCGCACCCGGCGGCAGATCGAGCACGTCCGACTCACCCTCGCCGGCGACCAACGGCAGCTCGCCCAGGCCCAGCTTGCCGGTCGGGTACCAGGTGTCGAGCACCTGCCCGTCGGCGGTGACGGTGGCCAGGCCGATGCCCCAGGCGGAATCTGCGGACGTCACTGTTACACCTCTCGGTCTGGGCCGCGCCGGCCTCAGCTCACTCCTCGCGCTGACAGACCTGAAGGTACCGTGCGAACCATGGAGAACCCGCTGACCCCCGAGGTCCTCGCCGATCCGGTGGCGCTGACCCGCGCTCTCGTCGACATCGAGTCCGTGTCCCTCAACGAGAAGGCGATCGCCGACTGTGTCGAGGAGGTCCTGCGCGGTGTGCCACACCTGAGCACCCACCGGCACGGCAACACCGTGATGGCGCGCACCGACCTCGGTCGGTCGCAGCGCGTCGTGCTGGCCGGGCACCTGGACACCGTGCCACTGAACAACAACTTTCCGTCGACGATGCGCGGCGACCTGATGTACGGCTGCGGCACCTCGGACATGAAGTCCGGCACCGCGTACGCGCTGCACCTGGCGGTGACCCTGCCCGACCCGCGCTACGACGTGACGTACTTCTTCTACGAGGCGGAGGAGATCGAGTCGCGGTACAACGGGCTGAACCTGGTCGCCCAGGCGTTCCCGGAGTGGCTGGAGGCGGACTTCGCGGTGCTGCTGGAGCCCACCTACGGCATCGTCGAGGCGGGTTGCCAGGGCACCATGCGGTCGGTGGTCACCACGACCGGGGTGCGGGCGCACTCGGCGCGTTCCTGGCACGGCGTGAACGCCATCCACGGTGCCGGTGAGGTGCTGCGGCGCCTCCAGACGTACGAGGCCCGGCGGGTCACCATCGACGGCTGCGACTACCGCGAGGGCATGAACGCGGTGCGGATCAACGGCGGGGTCGCCGGCAACGTGATCCCCGACCACTGTGAGATCGAGGTCAACTACCGGTTCGCGCCGGACCGCACCCCGGCCGAGGCGGAGGCGCATCTGCGCGAGGTCTTCGCCGGCTTCGACCTGGTCGTGACGGACTCGGCGGCCGGCGCCCCGCCCGGGCTGGAGGCGGCCCCGGCGAAGGAGTTCCTGGCGGCGGTCGGCGCGGCCCCGATCGGCAAGCTGGGCTGGACGGACGTGGCCCGGTTCGCGGCCATGGGCATCCCCGCGCTGAACTTCGGGCCGGGCGACCCCAACCTGGCGCACCACCCGGACGAGCACGTCGAGATCAGCAAGATCCGTGACGGCGCGGCAACCCTGCACCGCTGGCTGGCCCCGGCCTGACCGGCGCACCGGGCGTATCGCGCCCGGTGATCAAGAGGTTTGCGTCAGCCGGGCCCGTTGTCGGCGACGCAAACCTCTTGATCAGCTCCGGAGGTGGCGGGGGCCGTGGGGGAGGGGGTCAGGTCCCGGATGTGGCGGCGCTCGGCCACCACGTCTCTGATCCGTCGCTGCATCTGGCGGCGGATCCGGATCATCTCGCTGTTACTGATCACGCTGTCTCCTCCCCCGAAGGCGCGCGCCGGGGCATACCCGGTATGTGAATAGTAAGACGTACGGGCGAGCCGAATAGTTGCGTTGATCGCGAACTATTTCTCGGCGTCCGCGCCCCGCACACCCGGCGGGTGCTGCTCCACTACGGTTGCTCCATGAGCCACAGCAACGGGCGGGAGGCCGGCCGCGGTCCAGCGCAGGAGCGGCACCGGGGCGCGGTCACGCTGCGCCGGGGGGCGATCCCGAGCAGCACCGCCGACCAGCGACTGCTGGACTCGCGCGGGCGCGGCGACTGGAAGACCAGGGACGCGTGGCGGGCGCTGCGCATCCTCAGTGAGTTCGTCGAGGGTTTCGACACCCTCGCCGACCTGCCGCCGGCGGTCAGTGTCTTCGGTTCGGCGCGTAGCGGTCCGGCCACCGCCGAGTGCAAGCTGGCCGAAGAGGTCGGCGGGGCACTGGCCCGGGCCGGTTACGCCGTGATCACCGGTGGTGGGCCGGGAGTGATGGAGGCCGCCAACCGGGGTGCCACCGAGGCCGGCGGTCTGTCCGTCGGGCTCGGCATCGAGCTGCCGTTCGAGCAGGGCATCAACGACTGGGTCGACCTGGCCATCGACTTCCGCTACTTCTTCGCCCGCAAGACGATGTTCGTGAAGTACGCGCAGGCGTTCGTGGTGCTGCCCGGCGGCTTCGGCACCATGGACGAGCTGTTCGAGGCGCTCACGCTGGTGCAGACCGGCAAGGTGACCCGGTTCCCGGTCGTGCTGATGGGCGTCGCGTACTGGCAGGGGCTGCTCGACTGGCTGCGCGACACGATGGCCGCCGGCGGCAAGATCGGCCCGGTCGACCTGGACCTGATCTGCCTCACCGACGACGTCAACACGGCGGTTCGGCACATCGTCGAGTCCGAGGCGGCGCTCTCCGTCGAGCAGGACGCGGTCCGCGACGAGGCCGTCGCGCGTACCGGCGCCGACCGGCAGGCCGCCGCCGACCAGGCCGCCGACCAGCCACGGGACAACTGATGGCGGCGATCTGCGTCTTCTGCGCGTCCTCCCGTACCCTCGACCAGCGTTTCCTGGACCTGGCCGCGGAGACCGGCGCGGAGCTGGCCCGGCGTGGGCACACGCTGGTGAGCGGCGGTGGCTGCGTCGGCATGATGGGTGCGCTGGCCGATGGTGCCCGCGCCGCCGGCGGGCGCACTGTGGGTGTGATCCCGCAGGCGTTGGTCGACCTGGAGGTCGCCGACCTGGCATCGGACGAACTGCTGGTCACCGACTCGATGGCCAGTCGCAAGACGCTGATGATCGAGAAGTCGGACGCCTTTCTCACCCTGCCCGGTGGGCTGGGCACGCTCGACGAGCTGTTCGAGGTCTGGACCACGGCCACCCTCGCCCTACACGGCAAGCCGATGGTGCTGATCGACACCGACGGCTTCTACCGCCCCCTGCTGGACTGGCTCGACACCCTCACCGACCAGCACTTCCTCAAACCCGCCGGCCGCGACCTGCTGACGGTGACCACCACCGTCCCGGACGCCCTGGACGCCCTGGAGTCCGCCCTGACCTGACGCGGGCTCCCAGCCTTCCCGGTCGATCATGAGGTTGGCGGCGAGGCCGTCGGCGTGTCGCGCCGCTAACCTCAAGATCGACGGAGCGTGATGGGGTGGGGTGGGGCTCGGTGGGTGTCGTACTCCTCTGATGGGATGAGCTGATGCAGGCGTACCGGTTGGTGCGGCGGTCCGAGGGGCCGGCGCGGGGGGACGGGGCGGCGCCGGCCGACAGTTCCGTGCCCGCCGCCGGCGGTGCGTCCGCCGACACCGAGCCGGTGCCCGCCGGGTGGCGCGTCGACCGCTCGCAGGCCGAGGTGGTGGCGCACACCGACGGGCCGCTGCTGGTGCTCGGCGGTCCGGGCACCGGCAAGACCAGCACCCTGGTCGAGGCGGTCGCCGCCCGGGTGCGCGAGGGCGTCGACCCCGAACGGGTCCTGGTGCTGACCTTCGGCCGTCGGGGCGCCACCGCACTGCGTCAGCGCATCGAGGCCCGGGTGGCGCAGGACGGCCACCGGGTGCTGCGCGAGCCGTTGGTGCGCACCTTCCCCGCGTACGCCTTCGGGCTGCTGCGCCGGGCCGCCGCCGAACGGGGCGAGCCGTCACCGCGCCTGCTCACCGGCCCCGAGCAGGATCTGATCATCCGCGAGCTGCTCGACGTGGTGGGCGAGGAGCCCGACGACGACCCGGTCGGCTGGCCGACCGACCTGCGCCCGGCCCTGCGGACCAGGGCCTTCGCCGGTCAGCTGCGCGACCTGCTGATGCGCGCCGCCGAACGCGGGGTGGGCCCGATCGACCTGGCCCGGCTGGGTGACAAGCTCGGCCGCGCCGACTGGCCGGCGGCCGCCCGCTTCCTGCGGGAGTACGTGTCGGTGCTCGCACTGCGCGACGTCAGCAACCGGGGCTCGATCGCGTACGACCCGGCCGAACTGGTCCGCGCCGCCACCGGGTTGTTGCGCGACGACGAGGAGTTGCTGACCGCCGAGCGTCGCCGGCTCGCCCACGTGTACGTCGACGAGCTGGCCGACACGGACCCCGCCCAACTCGACCTGCTCTCGGTGATCGCCGGTGGGGGCAAGTCCCTTGTCGCGTTCGCCGACCCGGATTCGTCCACCTACGCGTTCCGGGGCGCCGACCCGGCCGGGGTGAGCACCTTCGCGCACCGATTCCGGACCGCGTCCGGGGCACCCGCGGCGCAGGTGCTGCTCACCACGTCGTACCGGGCCGGGCCGGGCCTGCTCGCCGCGATCGCCCGGCTGGGTCGTCGGCTGCGTGGCCCGTCGGCGCACCGCCGGCTGCACCCACTGCCGGACGCGCCGCCCGGTGTGGTCGAGGTGCACACGTTCCGCTCGGCGACCAGCGAGGCCGCCTGGCTGGCCCACGCGCTGCGCTCGGCCCACCTGCTCGACGGTGTGCCCTGGTCGCGGATGGCGGTGCTGGTGCGGTCCACCGCGTTGCAGCTGCCCACCCTGCAACGGGCGCTGCACGCTGCCGGTGTACCCACCGTGGTGCACGGCGAGGACCTGCCGCTGCACCTGCAACCGGCGGTGGCACCGTTGCTGCTCCTGCTGCGCTGCGCCCTGGAACCGGAGCACCTGGACGAGGAGGCGGCGGTCGCGTTGCTGCACTCGCCGCTCGGTGGTGCGGATCCGCTGGCCGAACGGCGGCTGCGGCAGGGCCTGCGGGCGTTGGCGCTGTCCGGCGGCGACCGGCGACCGTCCGGTGAGCTGATCGTCGAGGCGTTGCGCGACCCGACCGAGCTGGCCGGCATCGACCGGCGGTGGGCGGAGCCGGCGCAGGCGGTGGCTGGTCTGCTCGCCACCGCCCGGGACGCGGCCGCCCAACCCGGTGCGACCGCCGAGACCGTGCTCTGGGAAGTCTGGGACGCCAGCGGCCTCGCCGAACGGTGGGCCGGCGCGATCGGCCAGGGCCGGCCCGCCCCCGGCGAGGGGGACCTGGCCCGACGGCGGCGCGCCGAGGCCGCCGACCGCGACCTGGACGCCGTGCTGGTGCTCTTCGACGCGGCGGCCCGCTTCACCGACCGGCTGCCCGGTGCCCGTACCGAGGTCTTCCTCGACCACGTTCTCGCCCAGGACCTGCCGGCCGACACCATCGCGCCGACCGCCGACCGGGGCGCGGCGGTGCGGCTGCTCACGGCCCACGCGGCGAAGGGTCTGGAATGGGACCTGGTCGCGGTGGCCGGTGTGCAGGAGGGCATCTGGCCCGATCTGCGGCTGCGTGGCAGCCTGCTCGGCTCGGAGCGGCTGGTCGACGTGCTGGCCGGCCGGTCCGTCGGCGGCGCGACCGCGGCGAACGTGGTGGGTCAGACCTCGGCGCTGCTGGACGAGGAACGCCGCCTCTTCCACGTCGCCATCAGTCGTGCCCGGCACCGCCTGCTGGTGAGCGCCGTGGCGTCGGCCGCCGTCGGCGGTGACGACCACGAGGAGCAGCCGAGCCGTTTCCTGCACGAGCTGGGCCCGAGCGCGCCACCGTCCACCCCGCCACCCGCACCGCCCGTCCCGCGCAACGGCCCGCCACCCGACGACGGCGGTCCGCCGCCCACCTCGTCCACGGCCGCCAGCGCACCCGGCGACGGTGGCGCGACGGCCCGCGACGGTGGCTCGGCAACCGGCAACGGTGGCGCGGCAGGCCGCGACGGTGGCTCGGCAACCGGCAACGGTGGCGCGGCAGGCCGCGACGGCGGCTCGGCAACCGGCAACGGTGGCTCGGCATCCGGCAACGGTGGCTCGGCATCCGGCAACGGTGGCGCATCCGGCGACGGTGGTGCGGAGGGGGAGGACGGTGACGGGGAGTCGGACGGCCCCGGCGCGCTGCCGGTGACCCGGCCACCCCGGGCGCTCACCCTGCCGGCGTTGGTCGCCGAGCTGCGTACCGCCATCACCGACCCGGCCGCGCCGGCGGCCCGGCGGCGCGCGGCGGCGGCCGAGCTGGCCCGCCTCGCCGCCGCCGGAGTGCCCGGCGCGCACCCGGACGACTGGTGGGGCCTGCGGGCGCTCTCCGACGACCGGCCCCTGGTCGATGACGGCAAGCCGGTGCGGGTCACGCCGTCGGCGATGGAGAGCGCGCTGCGGTGCAGCCTGCGCTGGCTGCTGGAACGGCACGGCGGCAGCGGCCCGACCAGCACCGCGCAGGGCGTGGGCAACCTGGTGCACGCCGCCGCGATGCTCGCCGAGGACGCCAGCGCCGACCGGGGTGCCCTGCTGGACTACGTGGCGGCCCGGTTCGACGCGATTGAGCTGGCCGCCCGGTGGATGGCCGGGCCGGAACGGGAACGCGCCGAGGCGATGGTCGACAAGCTGCTGCGCTGGCTGGCCACCAACCCGCGCCGGCTGCTCGCCATCGAGCACGAGTTCGCGGTCCGGCTGGACGACCCGCATCGGCCGGTCGACCTGACCGGGCGGGTCGACCGGCTGGAGGTCGACGAGGCCGGCCGGCTGGTGGTGATCGACCTGAAGACCGGCAAGTCCACCGCCGTCACCGGCAGCGAACTGGCCGAGCACCCGCAGCTCGGCGCCTACCAGGCGGCGGTGGAGGCGGGGGCGTTCGCCGAGTTCGGCGACGAGTCCGGGGGCGCGGCGCTGGTGCAGCTCGGCACCTCCGCCAAGGACGCCCGGGAGCAGAACCAGCCGGCGGCGGGTGAGGGCCCGGCGGCCGGCTGGGCGACCGTGCTGGTCCGGCGGACCGCCGATACGATGGCCGCTGCCACGTTCGCCGCGGTGGCCAATTCGAAGTGCCGGGTCTGCCCGGTGCGCACCAGCTGCCCGGTCTCCGGGCAGGGGCGCCAGGTCGTCGAGCCGCCGACCACCCGGGGTGCCACCCATGAGGGCGAGGAGTAAGCCGGTGTTGGGAGCCGAGGCGACACCGTGACCCAGCCAACCCTGTTCGGCGCCGGCCCGGCGCCGACGCCCCGGCTCGCCGACTCCGGCCCCCGGTACACCCCGGTGGAGCTGGCGAAACTCCTGCGGCTGCCGGCACCCACCCGGGAACAGGCCGCGATCATCGCCGCCCCGGTGGAGCCACTGCTGGTGGTCGCCGGGGCCGGTTCCGGCAAGACCGAGACGATGGCCGCTCGGGTGGTCTGGCTGGTGGCCAACTCGTACGTGCGCCCGGAGCAGATCCTCGGGCTGACGTTCACCCGTAAGGCCGCCGGCGAACTGGCCCACCGGGTCCGTACCCGTCTCGACCAGTTGATCCGCCGTCTCGGCCGGCAGGGTCGGGACCCGCTGGACGACCCGCTGGCCGGTGAACCGACCGTCTCGACGTACCACTCGTACGCCGGGCGGATCGTCACCGAGCACGGGCTGCGGGCCGGCTACGAGCCGTCCACCCGGCTACTCACCGAGGCGTCCCGCTGGCAGTTGGTCGACCTGCTGGTCCGTAACTACGACGGCGACATGTCCGAGGTGGACCGGATGCCGAGCACCATCACCGACGCGGTGCTGGCGCTCGCCGGGGAGCTGGACGAGCACCTGGTCGCCCCGGACGAGTTGGCGGCCTGGACGGGTCGGTTCTTCGCCGAGGTGCAGTCGCGGCCGGGGCGGGTGTACGCCGACGTGCGCAAGGCGCTCGCCCTGCAGCAGACCCGGCTGCGTCTGCTGCCGCTGGTGCGGGCGTACGCCCGGCGCAAGGAGGACTTCGAGGCGATGGACTTCGCCGACCAGCTCGCCCGGGCGGCCCGGGTGGCCCGGGATCACCCGGCGGTCGGCGAGATCGAGCGGGGCCGTTTCCGGGCGGTGCTGCTCGACGAGTACCAGGACACCAGCCATGCCCAGGTGGTGCTGCTCAACGCGCTGTTCGGTGGCGGGCATCCGGTGACGGCGGTGGGTGACCCGTGTCAGTCCATCTACGGCTGGCGGGGGGCCAGCGCCGGCACCCTGGACCGGTTCCCCACCGAGTTCGCGCGCGCCGACGGTCAGCCCGCGCAGGCGCTGGGGCTCACCACGAGCTGGCGCAATCGCCCGGAGATCCTGCGGGTGGCGAACGCGCTGTCCACCCCGCTGCGCGCGGCGGGTGCCCGGGTGCCAGAGCTGCGCTCGGCGCTGACCGTTCTGGAGCCGATCCCGCACCGCAGCCCCGGCGGGGCGGCCGGTGGCACGGTGCACTGCGCGCTGCTGCCCACGTACGCCGACGAGGCGGCCTGGATCGCCGACAGTGTGCTCGCCGCCTGGCGCGGCGCGGCCCGGATGCCGGGCGTGGCACCGGAGCACATCCCGGTGGCGCAGCGCCCGACGACGGCCGTGCTGGTCCGGGTCCGCAGCCAGATCCCGGCGATCGAGTCGGCGCTGCGCGAGCGTGGCCTGCCGGTGGAGGTCGTCGGGCTGGGTGGTCTGCTGGACACTCCCGAGGTTCGCGACGTGGTCTGCACGCTGCGGGTGTTGGCCGACCCGACCGACGGGGCGGCGCTGCTGCGGTTGCTCACCGGTGCCCGCTGGCGGATCGGGCCGCGTGACCTGGTGGCGCTGCACCGCCGGGCCCGGGCCATCGCGAACGCCCGGCGGCAGGTGGCCGCCGACGAGAATGCGGAGATCAGCCCCGATCTGCTCGACGAGGCGACCCTGGTGGAGGCGCTGGCCGACCTCGGTCCCGCGCAGGCGTACTCGGCGGAGGGTTTCGCGCGGTTGCGCGCGTACGGCACGGAGTTGGCGCTGCTGCGCTACCGGCTGGACCAGGCGTTGCCGGATCTGATCGCGGACATCGAACGGACCATCGGCCTGGACGTGGAGGTGGCGGTGCGCGCCGGCCGGGACGGCGCCGGTGACGCCGGTCTGGCCCGGGGTCACCTGGACGCCCTGGGTGACGTCGCGGCCCGCTTTAGCGGGGAGACCCCGGGTGCGACCCTGTCCGGCTTCCTGTCCTACCTGGCTGCCGCCGAGGACGAGGAGCGGGGCCTGGCCCCCGGCGAGGTCGAGGTGGTGGAGGGCGCCGTCCAGGTGGTCACGGCGCACGCCGCGAAGGGTCTGGAGTGGGACGTGGTGGCGGTGGCCGGCCTGTGCCGTGGGTCGTGGCCGGGGCCGGTGCGCAACTCCGACCACTGGCTGGGCGGGCTGGGTGTGCTGCCGTTCCCGCTGCGGGGCGACGTCGACGGGTTGCCGGAGCTGGCGCTCGACGAGGCGGGGGACCAGCGGGCGGTGGCCCGGGCGGTGGCCGACTTCACCGATGCCTGGCGGGCGCACGACGAGCGGGAGGAACGCCGGCTGACATACGTGGCGGTGACCCGACCGCGCCGGTTGCTGCTGTGCTCCGGCTACTGGTGGGGGGAGGGCACGAAGCGGCCGCGCGGCCCGTCGGTCTTCCTGCGCGAGGTGTACGACGCCTGCCTGGACGGCGGCCCGGGGCACCTGGTCGACGCCTGGGCGCCGGAGCCCACCCCGGATGCCACGAACCCGACGGCCGAGGTGGTGCTCCGCGCGGAGTGGCCGGCCGACCCGTTGGGTGGCCGGCGTCCGGCGCTGGCCGAGGCGGCCGGGCTGGTCCGCCGCCTGATGACCGACGGCCCGGCTTCGGTCGCTGTCGGGCCGGTCACTGTCGGGCCGGTGGCTTCCGCGCCGGTGGCTGTCGGGCCGGTGGCTTCCGCGCCGGTGGCTGTCGGGCCGATGGCTTCCGGGCCGGTGGAGGCGGATCCGGAGGTGGCGCGCTGGCGGCGTGAGGCGGATCTGCTGTTGGCCGAGCGGGCCGAGCTGACCCGGCTCTCCGGCGCGGTCGAGGTGGCCCTGCCGGGGCAGTTGAGCGTCACCCAGCTCGTCGCGTTGCGCAACGATCCGGCGGCGCTGGCCCGTACGCTGCGCCGGCCGGTGCCCGCCGAACCACATCCGTACGCCCGCCGCGGCACCGCCTTCCACGCCTGGCTGGAGCAGCGCTTCGGCGCCGACCGGCTGCTCGACCTGGACGAGCTGCCCGGCGCGGCGGACGCGGACGCC
Organism: Micromonospora sp. WMMD710; assembly: GCF_029626045.1. Classification (NCBI taxonomy): domain Bacteria; kingdom Bacillati; phylum Actinomycetota; class Actinomycetes; order Micromonosporales; family Micromonosporaceae; genus Micromonospora; species Micromonospora sp. WMMD710. Next base: position 6,501,906 of record NZ_JARUBD010000001.1, read on the forward strand.
GCGCCGGACGAGGCGCTGGCCGAGCTCCAGGAGCGGTTCCTGGCCAGCGAGTGGGCCGACCGGGCGCCGGTGGAGGTGGAGGTGCCGTTCGCCACGGTGATCGCCGGTGTGGTGGTCCGGGGGCGGATGGACGCCGTCTTCGCCCGACCGGGGGGCCGGTTCGACGTGGTCGACTGGAAGACGGGCCGGCAGTTGACCGGGCCGGCGGCGGAGGTGGCGGCGGTGCAGTTGGCCGTCTACCGGCTGGCCTGGGCGGAGCTGGCCGGGGTGCCGGTCGACCGGGTGGGTGCGGCGTTCCACTACGTCCGGGACGGGGTGACGGTGCGCCCCGCGGACCTGCTGGACGTGACCGGGCTCACCGCCATGATCGCCCAGTTGCCCGAAGATTCCGCCCAAGCTTGACCGCTGCGGGCAAAACCGTGGTAGGTTGATCGGGTTGCAGTTTTGGTTACCAGAGACTCTGTGTGCGCCTGGCGGGATTGTGGCCCCAGGCGCTCTTTGTTGTGTCCGGAGTTCTCCGGGCGGGGCGACCAGAAGCGACAGGCGATTCGCGCATTCCCGCGCGGAGCGCTCCTCTTCGGGCGCGCAACACGTGCGTGTCCGACGTTCCGTCAAGGAGACGAAACACATGGCTATTGGCACCGTGAAGTGGTTCAACGCTGACAAGGGCTTCGGCTTCATCACCCCGGACGGCGGCGGCGCCGACGTCTTCGCCCACTTCTCGGCGATCCAGTCCTCCGGCTACCGGAGCCTGGACGAGAACCAGCGGGTCGAGTTCGAGGTGACCCAGGGTCAGAAGGGCCCGCAGGCGGAGAACATCCGCCCGCTCTGATCTTCGGATCGGTCAGCATTACCTGTCGCGCCCTCCGGGTGTGACGGTGACGGGACCGGCCCGCCCCGCCGCCGCCTGCCTCCGCAGGCGGCGGCCTGGCGGCGGGCCGGCCTGTACTCCAATCGGTTCGTGCTTGTGAGTCCCGGCTGCCTGTGGCCGCCGGTGACAGCGCCGACATCGGCGCCCTCCCTCGACACGTGCCGCGTCGAGGAAGGCTTCTGCATGACCACGGTTATTCCGTCGTTCGCTCATACCGGTCTGGCACCGGCGTTGCTCACCGCGCTGACCGCGCAGGGCATCACCGAGCCGTTCCCGATCCAGTCGGCGACGCTGCCCGACTCGCTCGCCGGCCGCGACGTGCTCGGCCGGGGCCGCACCGGCTCCGGCAAGACCCTCGCCTTCGGGCTTCCGCTGCTCTCCCGCACCGCCGGCCGCAAGGCCCGCCCGGGTCGTCCGCTGGCCCTGGTGCTGGTGCCGACCCGCGAGCTGGCCCAGCAGGTCACCGCCGCGCTGGCCCCGTACGCCCGCGCTGTCGGGTTGCGCTGCGCCACCGTCGTCGGCGGGCTGTCGTTGCAGCGCCAGGCGGACGCGCTGCGTGCCGGCGCCGAGGTGGTCGTGGCGACCCCCGGCCGGCTGCACGACCTGATCAACCGCGGTGACGCCCGGCTCGACCAGGTCGAGATCACCGTGCTGGACGAGGCCGACCAGATGGCCGACATGGGCTTCCTGCCGCAGGTGACGAAGCTCCTGGAGCAGGTCGCGCCGCAGGGGCAGCGGATGCTCTTCTCCGCCACCCTGGACGGTGGCGTGGACCGGCTGGTCCGCCGCTTCCTGAGCAACCCGGTGACCCACTCGGTCGACCCGGGCACCGCCACGGTCACCGCGATGACCCACCACGTGCTGCACGTCGACGCGGTGGACAAGCCCGACGCGCTGACCCGGATCGCCGCCCGCGACGGCCGCACCATCCTGTTCATGGGCACCAAGCACCGCGCCGACCGGCTCGCCCGCCAGTTGCTCTCCAAGGGTGTACGCGCGGCCGCGCTGCACGGCGGCAAGTCCCAGCCGCAGCGCACCCGGATCCTGGAGCAGTTCCGCAACGGTCAGGTGACCGCCCTGGTCGCCACCGACGTGGCGGCCCGGGGCATCCACGTCGACGGCCTGGACATGGTGGTCAACGTGGACCCGCCGACCGAGGCGAAGGACTACCTGCACCGGGGTGGCCGTACCGCCCGGGCGGGCGAGTCCGGCACCGTGGTCACCCTGGTCCTGCCGGAGCAGCGTCGGGACGTGTCCCGTCTGATGGCCACCGCCGGCATCCGACCGCAGTCGGTCCAGGTGCGCCCGGGTGACGAGGCGCTGGTCCGGGTGACCGGTGCCCGTGAGCCGTCCGGCGTGCCGGTGACCATCGCCGCGCCGCCGGCGTCGCCCGGTCGGGTACGCGCCTCCGGTGGCTCGGCCACCGACGGTGGCGCCCGGCCGGCGCATCGCGCGTCGGGCCGGTCCCGCCGTCCGCGTCGGCCCCGTACCGTCTGATCTTCTGCGCACCGAGACCGACCCGTCCCGCTTCTGTTGGGCGGGTCGGTCTCGTCTGTCCGCGGCAGCGATCCGATGGCCGGTCGGTCACGCCGCCCGCCTGAATATCTGAGTCGGCAATCAGCCCTGGCTCGGTCGGTTGGCCGACTGCGCCCCGCCCCGGCCTGGTCGAAGCTGGCCAACGGGGGAGGCCGGGCGGGGGGCCCGGCACGGGAGGGGTGACCATGGCGGGCGAGGCCGGCTCGGGGGCGCTGCGCGAACTGATCCTGGTGGTCGCTGTCGCGCTCGCCGGTCTGTTGCTCGCCATGGTTGCGGCCTTCGCACCCTGGCATGCCACCCCGGCGGGCAACGCTCCGGCCGGTCTGGTGGAGCTGCGCAGCCCCGGCGGCCCGGGCCCCGGCCCGACGGTCGCGCACGTGGGCTGAGCAGCGACCGGCCGACCGGAGCCGGCGAGGGGCAGGCCCGGTCAGGATCGGTACGAGGTGTGGTCGGGTCGGCGGGGCACCGGCCCGACCACACCGCCCCGGCGCTTGCCCGCGCCTGGTCGCACTCACCCGCGCCCGCCGGTGCCTGATCGCGCCTGGTCGCACTCACCCGCGCATGATCGCGCTCGATCCAGGAAACAGGCCCCTTCCAGCATGGACGAGGGCACTACATCCATGATCGAGCACGATCATCCAGGGGAGATCGCGGAGCAGGGGCGGACCGGGACCGCGCTCAGGAGGCGCTGCGGGCGTGGCCGGTCGGGTCGCGGGCCAGCAGGTCGGCCAGGTTCGTGCTGTCGACGACGGTGGCGATGGCCCCGTGCACCGCCAGCCAGACGTCGGTGAGCCCGGCGGCGACCCCGTGGTAGCCGGCCCGCTCGGCCGGTAGGCCGCGCACGGTGGTGAGCGAGCCGCCGACCGCGCGCAGCACGTCCCCGACCGTGATCTCCGCGGCTGGCCGGGTCAACGCGTACCCGCCCTCGGCGCCGCGGTGGCTGTGCAGCAGGCCGGCCCGGCGCAGGTCGAGCAGAATGCCCTGGAGGAAGCTCAGCGGGATGTCCTGCACCTCGGCCAGGCTGGCCGCCTTCACCAACTCGCCGGCACCGTCCTCGCCGCCGCCGCCACTGGCGGCGGCGACGGCGAGCATGGCCCGGAGCGCGTAGTCGCTGCGCGCGGAGACGTACACGTCACTGACCAGCCTGGTCCAGTACGCCCCAGCGGCGCCGGATCGCCTTGTCCGCCGCGCCGAACGCGGCGTCGACGACCAGACCGACGACCAGGATAACGATCATGGTGGAGAGCAGCCAGGGCGCGTCGGACAGTTCGCGGGAGTAGGTGAGCTGCGCGCCGAGCGAGGTCTGCGAGATGCCGACCACGATCAGCTCACCGGCCATCAGGCTGCGCCAGGAGAACGCCCAGCCCTGCTTGAGGCCGGCGACGATGGCCGGAAGGGCGGCCGGTGCGATGACGTACCGGTAGAGGTTGAGCCCACGGGCGCCCAGGTTACGCCCGGCGCGCTTCAGCAGTGGTGGCACGTAGTCCACACCGGAGATCACCCCGTTGGCGATGGACGGTGCCGCGCCGAGCACCACCACGAAGAAGATCGCCTTCTCGCTCAGCTCGAACAGCAGGATGGCCAGCGGGAACCAGGCGATCGACGGCATGGTCTGCAGCGCGGTGATCATCGAGCCGATGGCGGCCCGGAGCACCGTGGACCGGGCCACCGCGAGGCCCAGCAGCAGGCCGACCGCGACCGAGAAGACATAGCCGACGGCGGCGCGGCGCAGCGTGGTGAGCAGGCCCTCCCAGAGCTGCGGGCCCTGGGCCTGGGCCAGCAGCTCGCGGCCGACGACCAGCGGGCCCGGCAGTGAGTACGGCGGCTTCCAACCCGACCAGACCACCAGCTGCCAGGCCAGGATGGCGATGGCCAGCGCGGCGAGTTTGGGCCACGTGCCGGCCCAGATCCGGGCGCCCCGGGAGACCTCCTTGTCCCGGCCGGCGATCTCCAGCGCGTCGAGGCCGGAGATCTGCGCGTCGGTACGCGCCGAGCTGGTGAGGGTGTCACTGGCCATGGCGGCCCACCTCCGTACGGAGCCGTTCGGTGACCTCGGCGGCGATGGCGGCGACCTCGGGGGAGTCGATCCGTCGCGGGCGTGGGATGTCCACCTCGGTGGAGTAGATGATCCGGCCGGGTCGGCTGGAGAGCAGGATGATCCGGTCGGCCAGCCGGGCGGCCTCGCGGACGTTGTGCGTCACGAAGAGCACCGAGAGTTTGCGCTCGGACCAGATCCGTTCCAGCTCGTCGTGCAGGATGTCGCGGGTCATCGCGTCCAGCGCGCCGAACGGCTCGTCCATCAGCAGCACCGGGGTGTCCAGGGCCAGGGTGCGGGCGAGCGCGACCCGCTGCCGCATCCCGCCGGACAGCTCGTGCGGGCGTTTGCGGCCGAACTCGCCCAGGTGCACGGTGCGCAGCAATTCGGCGACCCGTTCCCGCCGCTCGGCCCGGGGCAGTCCGCGCAGCTTGAGCGGCACCTCGACGTTCGCCTCGACGGTCAGCCAGGGAAACAGCGCCGGCTCCTGGAACATCAGCCCGGGGTTGACGCCGCCGGCCAGGCCGATCTCTCCGCCGCTGGGCCGATCCAACCCGGCGACCAGGTTGAGCAGGGTGCTCTTGCCGCAGCCGGAGGCGCCGACCAGGCAGACGAACTCGCCCGGCGCGACGTCCAGGGACACGCCGTCCAGGGCCAGTACGGCGTTCGCCCCACGTCCGTACACCTTGGTCACGCCGGAGAGCGCGACCGCGGTGGTCGCGCTCTGCGGCGTCGTCGTGGTCGACGTCATGGCTGGGTGACCTCGGGCTTGCCGGCGGCCTTGAGCGCGGTGTTGAGGTACGTGAGGTCGTACAGGCCCTTGAGGTCGACCGGCTCGGTCAGCCCCACCTCGACGGCGTGGTCGAGGCCGGCCTTGAGCGAGGCGGGGATCGGGTCGTTGGTGAACTCCAACGTCGGCCACGCCTGCTTGATCAGCTTCAGGTCCAGCGGCTTACCGGTGATCTTGCCGATCGCGTCGGAGATCGCCTGCTGGGCCTCCTCGGGCTTGCTGTTGACGAACTCGTTCGCGGCCACCTGGCCGTCGACCAGCTTCTGCACCACGTCCGGGTGCGCCTTGAGGAACTTGGTGCTGACCAGCAGGTTGGTGATGACGAACTTCTTGTCCGGCCACAGGTCACGCTCGTCGACGAGCACCTTGCCGCCGGCGTTGACGAGGCGGGACACGAACGGCTCGGGCACCCACGCGCCGTCGATCGCGCCGCTGTTGAACGTCTCCACCGTCTGGGCGTTCTCCTGCGGCACGATCTTGACGTCGCCGCCGCCCTCCTTGGTGGTGGTGAGCCCCTGCTGCTTGAGCCAGTAGCGGATCGCCACGTCCTGGGTGTTGCCCAGCTGCGGGGTGGCGACCTTCTTGCCCTTCAGGTCCTGCGGGCCGTTGATGCCGGGCTTGACCACCAGCGCCACGCCACCGGACGCCGCGCCGGAGACGACCCGGACCGCCTCGCCCTTCGACTTGGAGAACGCGTTCACGGTCGGGTTCGGACCGATGTAGGTGGCGTCCAGCGCACCGGAGAAGACGGCCTCGATGGCGGCCGGGCCGGCGTTGAAGGTCTTCGGGTCCAGCTTGACGTCGGCGCCGAGCTTCTCGGCGAAGATGCCCTTCTCGACGCCGACGACCGCCGGCGCGTGGGTGATGTTGGGGAAGTAGCCGAGGCGCAGCGTCACCGGGCCGGAGCTGCCGCCCGCGCCCTCGCTGTCGTCGCCGCACGCGGCGGTGCTGCCCAGGGTCGCCGCGCCGAGGGCGGCGAGAGTGGCCAGGGTGACCAAGCGGCGCAAGGGAAGCCGTCTCATCGTCCATCCAATCCGCAGTATTCCTACTTAGTTGGTAGGAAGAGTGGGCCAGGGCGTGGTCAGCGTCAAGAGGCATCCACATGCCGGGACGCGGGGTCTCAGATATGTCGGTATTTCCTACTAGTTTGCTAGGGTAAGCCGGTGACTGGATCACGGACCTTCCACTGGTTCCTGCCCACCTCCGGCGACGGCGACCAGGTCGGCGCGGCCACCGTCACGGCGGGCGCCGCCCGCCACGACCGGGCCGCCACCGTGGCGTACCTGGCCGAGGTCGGCCGCGCCGCCGAGGCGGGCGGCTTCAGCGCCGTCCTGACCCCGGTCGGTGCCGGCTGCCCCGACCCGTGGATCGTCTGCGCGGCCGTCGCCCAGCACACCGAGCGGCTCGGCATGCTGGTCGCCGTCCGCGCCGGCTTCGCGCTGCCCACCCTGATCGCCCAGCAGGCCGAGGCGTTCCAGGCCGTCTCCGGCGGTCGGCTGTCGCTCAACATCGTCACCGGCGGCGACCCGGCCGAGCAGCGGGCGTACGGCGACTTTCTCGGCCACGACGACCGCTACGCACGCACCGGCGAGTTCATCGAGGTGCTCCGCCGCGCCTGGGCCGGCCGGCCGTTCGACCACTCCGGCGCGCACTACCGGGTCGAGGGCGGTGGCCTGGCCACCCCCCTGTCCGAGCCGCCGCCGGTCTACTTCGGCGGCGCGTCCCCCGCCGCCGAGGCGGTCGCGGCCCAGCAGGCCGACACGTACCTCATGTGGGGTGAGCCACCCACGGCCATCGCAGCCCGCGTCACCCGTATCCGGGCGCTCGCCGCCGAGCACGGCCGCACCCTGCGCACGGGCCTCCGCCTGCACGTCATCGCCCGGCCCACCAGCGCCGAGGCGTGGGCGGAGGCCGACCGCCTGCTGGCCGGGATGAGCCCGGAACGGATCGCCGCCGCCCAGGCCAGGTTCCGCCGGATGGACTCCGTCGGGCAGGCCCGGATGGCCGCGCTGAACGCCGGCCGCACCGACGGGCTCACCGTCGCACCCAACCTCTGGGCCGGGGTCGGCCTGGTCCGTGAGGGCGCCGGCACCGCGCTCGTCGGCAGCTACGCCGAGGTCGCGGCCCGCATCGACGAGTACGCCGACCTCGGCGTCGACGAGTTCGTCCTCTCCGGCTGGCCGCACCGCGAGGAGGCCGAGCGGGTCGGCGCGGAGGTGCTGCCGCTGGTCACCAAACCGGTGGTGCCGGCTCCGCGGAGGACGCCGGTGGGGCGGGTGTCGACGCGCTAGGGTCAGTCCCGTGGCGGCGCGGAGATCCAGAATTCCAGCGACCAAGTACCCGGTCGAGCGGTTCACCCTCGACAACGGCCTGCGGGTGGTGCTCACCCCCGATCGCAGCGCCCCGGTGATCGGGGTGGCGGTGGTCTACGACGTCGGCATCCGCTCCGAACCGGAGGGGCGCACCGGCTTCGCCCACCTCTTCGAGCACCTGATGTTCCAGGGCTCGGAAAATCTGGAGAAGCTGGCCCACTTCCGGCACGTGCAGGGTGCCGGCGGCACCTTCAACGGCTCCACCCACCTGGACTACACCGACTACTTCGAGACGCTGCCGAGCAACGCGCTGGAACGCGCGCTGTTCCTGGAGGCGGACCGGATGCGCGGCCCCCGACTGACCGAGGAGACCCTGCGCAACCAGGTCGACGTGGTCAAGGAGGAGATCCGGGTCAACGTGCTCAACCGGCCGTACGGCGGTTTCCCCTGGCTCACCCTGCCGCCGGTCATGTTCGACACCTTCCCCAACGCGCACGACGGCTACGGCTCGTTCGACGACCTGGAGTCGGCGACCGTCGCCGACGCCGCCGACTTCTTCCGCCGCTACTACGCCAGCGGCAACGCGGTCCTCGCCGTCAGCGGTGACATCGACGTGGCCGAGGCGACCGAGCTGGTCAACCGGCACTTCGGCGACGTGCCGGCCCGCCCCGCGCCGAAGCGACCCGACTTCACCGAGCCCGACCTGGCCGCCGAGCGGCGCACCACGTACACCGATCGGCTGGCGCCGCTGCCGGCGGTGGCCGGGGCCTGGCGGGTGCCCGACCCGGTCACCGACTTCGCCGGCTACCTGCCGTACGTGGTGCTGGCCGAGGTGCTCACCGACGGCGACGCGTCGCGGCTCGTCGAGCGGCTCGTCCAGCGCGACCGCTCGGTGACCAGCCTCGGCGGCTACCTCGGTTTCATGGGTGACCCGTTCGACGTGCGGGATCCCACCGCGCTGCTGCTGCAGGCGCACCTGCCGCCGGGCGGCGACGTGGACAAGGTGCTGCGCACCGTCGACGAGGAACTCGATCGGCTGGGCACCGACGGCCTGACCGACGGCGAACTGGCCCGCACCCAGGCCCGGATGGCGACCCACCTGCTGCGCGACACCGACGCGGTGCTCGGCCGGGCGCTGCGGATGGCCGTCCTGGAACAGCAACGCGGTGAGCCGGGGCTGCTCAACGACCTGCCGAGGCTGATCGGCGAGGTCACCGAGGAGCAGGTCCAGACCGCCGCCGCCACCCTTCGACCGGAGCGCCGCGCCACCATCGAGGTCATCGCCGGAGGTGCCCGATGAGCGTACGCACGCTGCCCCCGCTCGGCCCCACCCGCAAGCTCAAGGTGCCCCGGCAGGCCGAACGCACGCTCCGCAACGGTCTGACCGTGATCGCGGTACGCCGGCCCTCCGTACCCCTGGTCGAGTTGCGCCTCTGGATCCCGTTCGGCCGGGCGCACCTGGCCCGCGGGGCGATGCTCTCGCAGACCATGCTCTCCGGCACCGAGTCGATGACCAGCGTGCAGATCGCCGCCGAGCTGCAGAAGGTGGGCGGTGGGCTGGCCGCCGGTGTCGACCCGGACCGGCTGATGCTCTCCGGCGCCGGCCTGGTCACCGGCCTGGACCGGATGCTGGAGCTGCTGGCCGAGGTGTTGACCGGCGCCAACTACCCGACCGACGAGGTGACCACCGAACGGGACCGGCTGGTCGACCGGATCCAGGTGGCGCAGAGCCAGCCGGCACACCTGGCCCGCGAGGCGCTGCTGAAGCGGATCTACGGCCGGCACCCGTACGCGACGCAGACCCCGGAGCCCGACCAGATCCGCGCGGTCCGGCCGGCGACGCTGCGCACCCTGCACGCCGAGCGGGTGCATCCGGCCGGTGCGCAGTTGGTGCTGGTCGGCGACGTGCAGCCGGAGAAGGCGCTGGACGCGGCCGAGCGGGCGCTCGGCGGGTGGTCCGGCGCCGGTCGCACCGCCGAACTGCCGCGGACACCCCCGCTGGAGCCGGGGCCGCTGCTGCTGGTCGACCGGCCCGGGTCGGTGCAGTCCTCGCTGCGTATCGCGCTGCCGGCCGTGTCCCGCACCGACCCCGACCACGCTCCGCTGCAACTGGCCAACCTGATCTTCGGCGGCTACTTCTCCTCCCGCTGGGTGGAGAACATCCGCGAGGACAAGGGCTACACGTACGGGCCGCACTCGGTGATCGAGCACTCGGTGGCCGGGTCGGTGCTGGTCGCCGCCGCCGAGGTGGCCACCGAGGTCACCGGTCCGGCGTTGCTCGAGACGACGTACGAGCTGGGCCGGTTGGCGTCGCTGCCGCCGAAGCCGGAGGAGTTGGAGCAGGCCCGCCAGTACGCCCTCGGCACCCTTCAGCTCGGCATGTCCACCCAGGCCGGGCTGGCCGCGTTGACCAGCGCGTACGCCGGCAACGGGCTACGTCTGGACTTCCTCGCCGAGTACGCGGCGAGGTTGGCCAAGGCGAGCATCGACGACGTCGCGGAGGTGGCGGCCCGCTACCTGGCGCCGGCCCGGGCCGCGGTCGTCGTGCTCGGCGACGCCGAACTGGTCACCCCGGGCCTGGCCGCGCTGACCACGATCCGTACCGAGTCCCTGCGGTGAGCGGCGAGACGGCGCCACCGTTGGCCCGGTCGACACTGGACCGGGCCGCGCACCGGCGGGGTGACTCGCAGTGGCTGACCGAGGCGTGGTTGCGCGCCCGGGTGCTGCTGCTCGACTCGACCGACGACGGGCGGACGCTGGCCCGTACCGACGTGTCGCCTCCGGCGCTGGTGCTGTTCGGCGCGGCGGACCTGCCGGCCGGGTCCGAGTCGATGGCGATGTTCCTCGGTGTCGAGCCGGACGGGGTGCCGGTCTTCGCGGTCGACGCGCCGCTGCCGGCGTTGTCGGGCACCCGGGCGGTCAACCTGCGCGAGGTCGGGCATCTGCTCGCCGACCGGGAGGCCGGCATCTTCACTACCGCGTTGGCGCTGGTCAACTGGCACACCCGGCACGGCTACTCGGCGAGCACCGGTGCGCCGACGGCGATGGACGAGGCCGGTTGGTCCCGGGTGGACCGCAACGGCGGCCGGATCTGGCCGCGCACCGACCCGGCGATGATCGTCCTGGTGCACGACGGGGTCGACGGGCCGGACGGGCGCTGCCTGCTCGGCAACAACGCCGGCTGGCCCGGCACCCCGGGTGGTCGGCGCTACTCGTGCCTGGCCGGCTACGTCGAGCCGGGGGAGTCGGCCGAGGCCGCCGTACTGCGCGAGGTCCGTGAGGAGGTGGGCATCGGAGTCGAGCGGATCGGGTACGTGGGCAGCCAGGCGTGGCCGTTCCCCGGCTCGCTGATGTTGGGTTTCCTGGCCACGGCCGACCCGTCGGATCCGGTGCGGGTCGATCCGTCGGAGATCGCGTACGCCCGGTGGTTCTCCCGGCAGGAGATCGGGGCGGCGCTGGCCGGGCGGACCGTGGACGTGGGCGACGGTGCCCGGCTGATCCTGCCGCCGCCGTCGTCGATCGCGTTGTTCCTCATCCACCGCTGGCTGGATGGTTGGGTGGACGGCGACCGCTGAGCACGGTCCCGGCCCGTGGCCGACGTTGCCGCGGCGGTCACGGGCCGGGAACACGGGCCGTCATGGTCGGAGGCAAGGAACACGGCGGGGGAGCCGATCCGGCCACGACGGACGTCTGGTGGGTCAGGGGCCGGTGCGGCCCGGTTTGTGTCGGAACGCGGGTCGGGGCTCGGTGAGCGGCAGGACCTTGACCCGTTGCTTGCCGGCGCGTACGGCGCCGACCGTGGCGAGCGCCCGGGCCAGCAACAGCGCGGCGTCCCGGTCCTCGGCGTGCACGATCTGCCGGCGCGGCTCAGGCTGGGTCGGCTCGTCGCGAAGTCGGTGGCCGTCCGCCCAGGCGGCGGCGATGTCTCCGTCGGCGACGGCGCGGATGTCGGTGCGAACGATCAGGAACCGCATGAGGGTCTCCGGATGAACCGCGACGGATGAGCCAGTGTGGAAGTTCCACGTACTCGAGGTCATGCTACGCCGCGTACTCGTCCCAGCAACTGAAACGCGCCTATCGGTTTCCAGCCTCGTCCGATCAACCGATGGGCTGGTCAGCGGGGTTGGTGGCGCACACGACGACGGGGCCGCCGGCGATACGCCGACGGCCCCGTCCCGGTCACCGGATCAGTTCAGATCGAACTGGCCCTCCTTGGCACCGGTGATGAAGCCGAGCCAGCCCGCGCGGTTGAACAGCAGCACCGGGCCACCCCGGTCCTTGCTGTCGCGCAGCGCGACCGCCGAGGGACCGGTGCCCAGGGGGGCGACCTCGACGCAGTTGGAGGTCTGGCTGCGTGTGCTCGTACGCCACGGGGCGTCTACCAGCGACTGCGCGGAGACGGACGGCGTGTTGCGGATGTCGTTCATGGTTCTGCTCCTGATGTGCAGCGATCCGATGGGACGAGTGGTGCCGCACGCCCCGACGGATGGTCCCCCGTGGATCACCGGTCCGTCAGTCGCCCCGCAGCCCGGCGGCGTTGGGTCGGCGCCGTTGCCGGCCCGAACGCCACTGTGGATGGGGGCGCCGCCTCGGTCAGCCGTCCCGTCGCCTCGATCAGCCAGGAGAGGGTGTCCGAGGCGTTCAGTGCCGCCGTGCATAGCCACTCGAACACCACTTTATAGCGATTTAGTGCAATAGCGTCGGACGACATGACGTCCGTGAAGCCCCCTTCGATGGCCAACGTCTCCGGATCGAGGGGATCGGCGAACCGATAGAGGGAGAACGCGGTCGGCGGAAGGTACCAATCTCCGATCTGCGTGTCGCGCAGGAGCACGTGCAGCGTCACGTTCGGTAGCAGGGCCAGCTCGCAAAGTTGGACCAACTGCTCGTGCAGCACCTCGGGCGGCCCGGCGCGGCGACCGAGGGCCGCCTCCTCCAGGACGGCGGTGTAGCGCGGCGCGTCGGTCTCCCGGGTCAGCAACGACTGGCGGGCCAACCGCGCCTGTACCTCGGTCTCGGGCTCGTCGCCGGGTTCCGGTTCGCCCGCGCCGGCACCCACCTGGCGGGCCGAGACGATCCGGACCTGGGCGTACCCGGGAGTCTGCAACAGCCCGGGGACCAGCACCGGGTTGTACTCGGAGATCTCCGCGCAGCCCGCCTCCAGTTCCGCCCAGCTGCGCTGTTGCAGCGTCATCACCGGGAAGTTCTTCAGCCAGGTCCGCATGTCGCCAGCCTCACCGGCGAACCCGAGCAACTCCTCGCGCTGCGCCGCGTCGGCGCCGTAGAGGTCGAGGAGGACAGCGACGTCCTGCGGGTCCGGACGGCTGCGACCGTTCTCCAGTCGGGACAGTTTGGACGCGGACGCCCAACCGATACGCTCGATGACCTGGTCCCCGGTCAGGCTCGCGGCCTCGCGAAGGCGGCGCAGCTCGACGCCCAACCGGCGACGACGCAGGATCGGGCTGGGTGCGGCAGGAGGCACGGTGTCCTCTTTCCCGTCGACCGACGCAGACGCGACGGTAACTGTATGAAATTCGCCCCCCACGGTCAGTATGGACGGCGCGACCGGCGTCGGAGGTTCCGGCGGGGGCGTGTCTTGCGAAAAATGGACCACGGGTACGCCGGAGCACGACGGACCCGTTGTCGGCCCCGTCGACCCCGCCCACCCCGGGCACACCATCCCGCCGGAGGGATCCCATGCGCACCGTCCTGCGCCGACCCGACTTCCGTCTGCTCTTCGGCGGCCTCCTGGCCAGCATGACCGCCGAGTCGATCCTGCTGCTCGCGCTCGCCATCTGGGTCAAGGACCTCACCGGCTCCGACGGGCTCGCCGGTGCCACGATCTTCGCCGTCATCGCACCGATGACGCTGGCGCCCCTGGTCGGCTGGTTCGTCGACCGCTACCCGCGTCGCCCCTTCTTCGTGGCCGCGAACCTGGTCACCGCAGTGCTGCTCATCCCGCTGTTCACCGTCCGAGACGCCGGCGACGTCTGGCTCGTGTACCTGGTGGCCGCCCTGTACGGCCTGTCGTACATCACGCTCAGCGCGGCGCTCAGCGGGCTGATCCGGCAGCTGGTGCCGGTGGAGCTGCTGGCCGAGGCGAACGGCGTCCTGCAGACCGTCCGCCAGGGGCTGCGGCTGATCGGCCCGCTGGCCGGGGCGGCGCTCTACGCGGCGATCGGCGGCTGGGCGCTGGCCGGTATCGGCATGGTCGGCTTCCTGACCGCGGCGGCGGTGGTGAGCGCGCTGCCCACCCCGCAGCCCGCACCACCGATGGTGCGGCTGCGCTGGCCGGCCGAGCTGGGTGCCGGACTGCGCCACCTGGCCGGTGAGCCGGCCCTGCGCCGGGCCCTGCTCGGGTACGGGCTCGGGTCGCTGGTGATGGGCTTCAGCGAGTCGCTGATCTTCGCCTACGTCGACCAGGGACTGGACCGGGACGCCGCCTTCGTGGGCGTGCTGGTCACCGTGCAGGGGGTGGGTGGGCTGCTGGGCGGGCTCTGCTCACCGGCGCTGGTCCGCCGACTCGGTGAGGTCGGCACACTGGCCACCGGGGTCGCCCTGTTCGGGCCGGCGGCGCTCGCGCTCGCGTACCCCGACCTGCGGCTCGGGTTCGCGGCGGTGCTGCTGGCCGGCGTGTCGCTCCCGCTGACCATGGTGGGCCTGCACACGCTGATCCAGCGACGTACCCCACCCGGGCTGGTCGGCCGCGTCGCCGCGGCCACCGAGGCGGTCATCAGCGGACCGCAGGCGTTCTCCATCGGCGCGGGTGCCCTGCTCGTCGGCTTCCTGGACTACCGGGTGCTGTTCGCGCTGGTCGGGGTGGCCACCATCGCCGCCGGCGGCTACCTGTGGCGGGGCCGGCACCTCAGCGCGCCGGCCGGTGCCCGCCCACCCACGCCGCCGACCCGCCCGAGGTTGCCCGCGCCCCGACGCCCGGCCGACGACGCCGACGAGCCGGTGGTCACCGGCATCCACCGGCCACCCCAGAACTGACGGATACCGGACACGACGAGCGGCCGCCCCGGGTGGGACGGCCGCTCGTCGCGGATGACACCGGCGGTCAGGCGGTGAGAGTCGCCAGGTGCTGCTTGACCTGGGTGATCGAGGGATTGGTGAGGGCGCTGCCGTCGGCGAAGCGCAACGTCGGCACCGTCTGGTTGCCGCCGTTGACACTCATCACGAACTCCGCGGCCTTCGGGTCCTGCTCGATGTCGACCACCTCGTACCCGATGCCCTCCCGGTCGAGCTGCGACTTCAGCCGGTGGCAGTAGCCGCACCAGGGGGTGGAATACATCGTCAGCATGGTCGGATCCTCCAACTCCTCCGGCCGCCGGCTTGCGGATCAAGCCGAGGCTGTTCGCTGCAACGTTCGGAGGAGCTGAGATGATTCCTGGTTGTGGTGGTTCACTCAGCGTCGGAACAGGTGCTCGCCGGGCTGGACCCGGAGCAGCGCGCCGCGGTGACCGCACCCGCCGGCCCGGTCTGCATCCTGGCCGGCGCCGGCACCGGCAAGACCCGCGCGATCACCACCCGGATCGCCCACCGGGCGCTTTCCGGTGAGATCTCCCCGCGGCACGTGCTCGCGGTCACCTTCACCGCCCGGGCCGCCGCCGAGATGCGGCACCGGATCTCGCTGCTCGGCGTGCGGGGCGTGCAGGCGCGCACCTTCCACGCGGCCGCGCTGCGCCAGGTCCGCTACTTCGCCCCCCGGCTGCTGGCCGGCCGGGCCATGCCCGAGCTGCTGGACAGCAAGGTGCGGCTGGTCACCCTCGCCGCCGCCCGGGTCGGCCTGCGCACCGACCGGGCCGCCGCCCGGGATCTGGCCGGTGAGATCGAGTGGGCCAAGTCGTCGCTGGTCGAGCCGGGGGACTACGTGGTGGCGGCGGCCCGGGCACTGCGGGACACGCCGCACGAGCCGGCGAAGGTGGCCGACGTGTTCACCGCGTACGAGCAGCTCAAGCGCTCCAACGGCGTGATCGACTTTGAGGACATGCTGCGTGCCGCGGTGTGGGGCATCGAGGAACACCCGGACGTCGCCGAGCAGGTCCGTGGCCAGTACCGGCACTTCGTGGTCGACGAGTACCAGGACGTCAACCCGCTCCAGCAGCGGCTGCTGGACGCCTGGCTGGCCGGCCGCAACGACCTCACCGTGGTCGGCGACGCCAGCCAGACGATCTACTCGTTCACCGGGGCGACCTCGTCGTACCTGGTCGACTTCCCGCGCCGGCACCGCAACGCCACCGTGGTCCGGCTGGTCCGCGACTACCGCTCCACCCCGCAGGTGGTCGGGCTGGCCAACGCGGTGATCTCCCAGGCCCGGGGCACCGAGGCGCGGCTGCGGCTGGAGCTGAGCGGTCAACGCCCCCCGGGACCGGTACCGGACCTGCGGATCTTCACCGACGAGCCGGCCGAGGCGAACGCGGTGGCCGCCCGCTGCCGGTCGCTCATCGACGCGGGCACACCGGCGAAGGAGATCGCCGTGCTGTTCCGCACCAACGCGCAGTCCGAGGCGTACGAGAAGGCGCTCACCGAGACCGCCGTGCCGTACGTGGTGCAGGGCGCGGAGCGCTTCTTCGAGCGGACCGAGGTGCGTCAGGCGATGATCGCCCTGCGCTCCGCCACCCGCTCGATCCCCGGGGAGACGCCGCTACCGGCCGCCGTCGTCGAGGCGCTCACCGCGGTCGGGTGGGCACCCGACGCGCCCCCGGCCGGCGGCGCCGCCCGCGAGCGCTGGGAGGCACTCGCCGCGCTGGTCCAGCTCGCCGAGGAGTACGCGGCCACCCCCGAGGTCGTGCCGATCGGGGAGGCCGCCTCGGTGGAGCGCCCGGTCACCCTGACCGACTTCACCGAGGAGCTGGCCAACCGTGCCGCCCAGCAGCACGTGCCGACCGTGGACGGGGTGACGCTGGCCTCCCTGCACTCGGCCAAGGGGCTGGAGTGGGACGCGGTCTTCCTGGTCGGCCTCGCCGAGGGCACCCTGCCCACCACGTACGCCAAGACCGTCGAGCAGGTCGAGGAGGAACGACGGCTGCTCTACGTCGGGATCACCCGGGCCCGGCAGTGGCTCTGGCTGTCGTACGCCTCGGCGCGCTCGCCGGGCGGGCGGGCCCGGCGGCCGTCGCGGTTCCTGCCCCAGCTGGACCGCTCGGGCGGGACCGAACGGGCGGCCGGCGGCACCGGTCCGGCCCGCCGCCCGGAGCGTCGACGGACCCAGATCGTGTCCTGCCGGATCTGCGGCGCCACCCTGCTCGCCGGTCCCGACCGCAAGCTGGGCCGCTGCCCCACCTGCCCGTCCGACATCGACGATGAGCTGCACGAACGACTGCGGGAGTGGCGGCAGCGGGTGGCCGGCGCGCAGAAGGTCCCGGCGTACGTGGTCTTCACCGACGCCACGTTGACCGCGCTGGCCGAGCGGCGTCCCGGCCGGCCGGAGGAGCTGATCGCCATCGCCGGCATCGGCCCCCGCAAGTTGGGCCTGTACGGGGAGTCGGTGTTGGCGCTCGTGGGGGGCGCGGGGGTGGACGACGTCTGCCCGGAGAAAACTTTCGAAATCCAGTCGTAAATTCGTTTGCCCTCGCCCCGGCGCGAGGAATAGCCTCAGGACACACCACGCGAGCGGCGCCATTCCGGCTGCTCACGGGGGTTGGTCCAGTCGATTTTCGAGGAACGTGAGGGAGGTGGCACCCGTGAAGATCTTCACCTATGAGCGTCTGGCGGCGATGCCGTCTGTCCACGCTCCGTTGTCGGCTGTCCGGGTGGCCCTTGCGGCCGCACGACCGTCGGTTCCGCAGGTGCACCAGGTTCAGGCCGAGCTGACCCTGGCCGTCGCGCCCACCGGAGTTGATGGGACCAGTGGCATCACGGGCATGGGCATCGATGGCGCCAAGAAGCGCACGAATGTCCGCGGCGTTCCACCTCGAGGTAGACCGGTCTGACTCTCAGACACCGGCTCACCTCGAGGCCGCGGAACCCGCTACCGGGATCCGCGGCCTCAGTTTTTTGCCCCGCCGAAGTTACGTCGGAATGCGATCCACGAGATCGAAGTGAGAGAGAGGTGACCGGGAGATGAGTCTGGCGTTGGCCCCCCTCGATGTGAGCGTCGAGATGGAGGCGAACCTGCCCTGCCGGAAGTTCGACCCCGACCTGTGGTTCTCTGACTCGCCCGCCCAGCTCGAGCTGGCCAAGTCGCTCTGCGGGGACTGCCCGCTGCGCGTCGAGTGCCTGGCCGGGGCGGTGGAGCGAGCGGAGCCGTGGGGCGTCTGGGGCGGCGAGATCTTCGAGCGTGGCGCGGTCGTCCCGCGCAAGCGGCCCCGTGGCCGTCCGCGCAAGGAGGACGTCGCCCGTGACGCCGAGCTCCGGGTCGAGGCCGAGGCGCGCCTGGCGGCCAGTGGGCTGTCCGAGGTGCGTGGCGCGGTCCGGCTGGCAGCCTGACATGTTCCCGATCCGTACCAGCTACGCCGGTGTCACGCCGGCAGCGAGTGAGAAGACGATGTTCAACGTCCCGACTGGAGCCTTCGAGATGCAACTACTCCACGAAGCGTTGTCCCGGGCTCGAATGCGCCGGCCTCAGGCCGGTCGTACCACCACGAGCACTGAGGCAACCCGATCCGCCCGTACCGTCGCCATGAACAGCCGTAACCAGTCGGCGCGCGACCTGGGCGTTCTCTAGTACCAACCCCACTCAGAAGGGCGGGTGCCGACCGGCACCCGCCCTTCGCGACGTTCTCAGCCCGGTGTGCTCACGCCACGGGAGCGAAGCCGGGGAGCCAGCGTTCCAGGATGCTCCGGTACGGGGCCTTCGCCTCCAACTGGCAGAGCACCCCGATCGATCCGAGTGTCACCCGGTGGATGAGCAGGTACGACGGCGGCAGGTTGAGCTGCCGGCTCAGCTGGTAGGTGGGGGACCGGGGGCTGGCCAGTCGCGCCGCCTCGCCGCGCAGCCACGCCCGGGTGAAGCGAAACCCGTCGGTGGCGATGGGCTCCAGCATCGGCCGGATGAAGTCGAGCACACCCTCGGCGTCGATATCGTCGGCGGCGCCGATGAAGCCCTCGGACCGCAGCCCCTCCACCACCCCGGCGGCGTCGTTGCGCAGGGCCAACGCGGCGATACGACCGATCGGCTCCGGCGTGCCCTCCGGCATCCGCGCCACCGCGCCGAAGTCGATCACCCCGAGCCGGCCGTCGGCCAGCAGCCGGAAATTGCCCGGATGCGGGTCGGCGTGCAGCAGCCCGGCCCGCTGCGGCGCCGAGAGGTGCAGGGTGGCCATCAGCCGGCCGGCCTCGTCCCGCTGCTCCTCGGTGCCCTCCCGGATGATGTCCGCCAGCGGCGTGCCCGTCACCCACTCGGTCACCAGCACCCGGGGCGCCGCGTTGATCACCGCCGGGATGTAGATCTCCGGGTCGTCGGCGTACGCGGCGGCGAAGGTGCGCTGCGACTCGGCCTCCAGCTCGTAGTCCAACTCCTCGGTGATCCGTTCACGCAGCTCCACCAGGAGCGGCTTGACGTCCAGGCCGGGCTGGATGGCCCGGAACATCCCGCCCAGCCGGGAGAGCTGCTTGAGGTCGGCGAGCAGCGCGTCACCGGCGCCCGGATACTGGATCTTCACGGCCACGTCGCGGGCGTTCGGCGCACCCGAGGCGTCGTACCCCGGTTCCCGCCACCGGGCCCGGTGCACCTGGCCGATGCTGGCGGCGGCGGCCGGGGTGTCGTCGAACTCGACGAACCGGTCCCGCCAGTTCGGGCCGAGCTGCTCGGCCAGCACCTTGTGCACGCTGGCGGCCGGCAGCGGCGGCGCCGCCTCCTGGAGCTTGGTCAACGCCTGCCGGTAGGGGGCGGCGATCTCCTCCGGAAGGGCCGCCTCGAAGACCGACAGCGCCTGGCCGAACTTCATCGCACCGCCCTTGAGCTGGCCCAGGACGCTGAACAGCTGCTCGGCGGTGCGTTGCTGGATCTCCGCGGAGATCACGTCGGAGGCGAGCCCGGTGACACGCTTTCCCATGCCGAGGACGGTCCGGCCGGCGAAGCCGAGCGGCAGAGCGGCGAGCTTGGCGGTCCGGGACACGGCCCGGCGCGGGATGTCGGTCACCCGGTCATTGTTACCGACCGGAGGGCCCCGCTGCTGCCGTGCGGCCGGGCTGGTGCGTACGCCCGGCTCTCCGAGCACCCGCACGCCGGATGGGGTGGCCAGCCCCGGCGGCGGAACCGGCCGGCGCCGACGATCTCCAGCGCGGCACCGAGCGTCTCCGGACTGCCGCCGTCGAGCTGCGTCAGCGCCTCGACGAGCGCGTACCCGATCGCCGCGAGCAGCGTGCCGGTCGTACCGGCCGGGGTCGGCGCGGTGGCCGCGAGTTGGGCGGCGAGCCGTGGCCAGGCCGGGTCGCGGTCGGCCCGGTGCAGCTCGACGCAGTGCAGGCACGGCCCGGCGGGTGGCCGGACCAGCGGCCCGACGACCGGTACGCCCTCGCGCAGGGTGATCAGAAGGTGCGGCTGGCGGCGCTGGGCGAGACCGGCCGCGAGCAGCGCCGGAGGACGGTCGGTGCCCAACTGGATCACCAGGTCGACGCGGACGGCACGGCCCGGGTGGGTGCCGGTGCCCGGTGCGACCCGGTCGATCGCGGCCCGTACCGCCGGGGCCAGCGGATGGCCCAACTCGGCGGCCGTGATGCCGGTGCCGACCAGGTCGACGGCGCGTACCGGACCGGTGAGGTGGGGGATCACCTGCCCGACGCCGGACTGGGCCAGCGCCACGGCCAGCGGTGCACCGAGTGCGCCGGTGCCGGTGAGCAGCACCCGGGCGGTTCGTCGGCGACGCAGCACCTGCGCGGGGGTGCCGGGCAGCCGGGCCGCGGCCAGGGCCAGCGCGCCTGCCTCCGAGGCGAGCCGCGCCCGGAGCGGGCCGGCCAGCTCGCGGGGGAGCAGGCTGTGCGCGGGCACCAGCAGGCCCGCCGTGCGCAGGGCGGCGAGCAGGGTACGAGCATCGTCGGTGGTGACCCGCGCGGCGGGCGCGTACGCCAGCACCTGCCGTTCGCTACGGGTGCCGTCGAGCAGGTCGAGCAGGTAAGCGGCGCGAGGGTTGGCCAGCTCCAGCAGCACGGCAGGGCCGGGGCCGACGCCGAGTTGAAGGGTGTGGCGGTCGCGCCACAGCCGATTGAGGCCGGGCAGCAGGGTGGGCCGGGGCAGCACGGGACGACTCATAGTGACGAATCGTGACCGCTTCCCTGCTCTCGGTCGATCGTTGTCCACAGGTGGCCGGGCCGCTGTCCAGCGCTGTCCACAGGATTCGCCGAGTTATCCACAACCGGCGAGTAGGGGTGTCGGTCACCCGACAGTGGGTCGGCGCGGCGCGGCGCGGCGGGACGGCAACGGGGGCGGGGTGGCCGTCGGCCACCCCGCCCCCGTCCACCCGTACGGGTCAGACCTTGGCCTTGCCCAGGATGCGGTTCACTGTTGTACCGCATACCGGACACTTGCCCTTTGCCATGTTCATACCGGTCTTCGAGACCTCGACGTGCCCCTCGAAGTCCCGCTTCTCCTTGCACTTCACGCAGTAACCGTTGTAGGTCGTCTGGGCCTGGTCGGCCACGGTGCCCTCCTCGTCTCGTCCGCCGGTCAATACGGTCCCGGCGGGGTGCCCGGCGGCGGGCCACACGGGGCGCCGCTGGGTCTCACTCCACGGCCACCTTCGTGACCGCTGGTCCGCGGACCCTACCCAGGTCTGGGCAGTTCCATGTCAGCTGTGCATCGACACTGTGAGCAAGTCGACGTCGAGAGTGTGCATGGCGAAATAGGTCGGATAAGTCAGTTTGGCGGGGACACGCCGACCAAACCTCTCAGCCACCCGTGCGGGTGGCCTGTGCGGCGTCCGAAGCGGTGATCACTACGGTGGAGGCGGCGTACCCCGAGCTTGGTCTGCACGAAGGGTGACGAGAGGGCGCGGCGACGGCTCGGTCAAGAAATTTTCGGGACGCTGGGCGACCAATCGCCATTTTCTGGGCGCGTGTCGTGCGGTTGACTCTTGCGGACCCCTGGTCAGTACGCATTAGCTTTCTGACGTGACACGTAGCCGAGGCTGCGCGGGCCAGTGATGGCGGGGACGCGCAAGCCGGTCGTCGAGGTGCGGCGCAGTCAGCGCCGACGACGCACGGTGTCCGCGTACCGTGACGGCGAACGTGTCGTCGTCCTCATCCCGGACCAGTTCTCCCGCGCCGAGGAGAGCGAATGGGTCGACCGGATGCTGGCCCGGCTCGCCGCCCGGGAGGGCCGGCTGGCCCGCTCCGACGCCGAGCTGCTGGCCCGGGCCACCCGGCTCATCGACCTCTACCTCAGCGGGTACGGCGCTCGCGCGGTGCCGGCCAGCGTGCGGTGGGTCACCAACCAGAACGGCCGATGGGGCTCCTGCACGCCCGCCGACCGCAGCATCCGGATCTCCCACCGCGTGCAGGACATGCCCGACTGGGTGATCGACTACGTGTTGCTGCACGAGTTGGCGCACCTCATCGTGCCCAGTCACAACGCGCGGTTCTGGGCGCTGGTGGGTCGCTACCCCAAGGCGGAACGCGCCCGCGGGTACCTCGAAGGCGTGGCCGCCGCCTCCGGCGCCCCCGTCCCCACCTGACCCGCGCTGATCCCCCGTATCCCGGCGGCGCGGACACCCCGGTTCCGCCGAAACTGAGTGGATCATCCCGCCGGGCCGGCCCGGGCCGGGCTGGGCTGGGCCGGGCTGGGCCGGGTCGGGCTGGGTCGGGCTGGGGCTGGCTGGGCTCGGCCGGGGCGGGTTCCGGGCGAGGTGGGGCGCTAGGGTCGGGGACATGTCGCGGCGGGTGGTGGTGGCGTTGCTTGGGCCGGTCCAGTGGTCGCCGCCCGGCGTCGATCGGGCGGACTGGCGGTCGGCGCTCGCCGAGGACGTCGTCGACCTGATCGCCACCCTCAACGAGGTGGAGGTCGCCGTCGCGGTGACCCCGGCCGACCGCGCGCTGGCGGACGCCCTGGTCTGGCCCGGCACCACGGTGTACGAGGTGTCCGAGCCGACGCCGAACGCGGTGTTCGCCGTGCTGGACGGCTACGACCAGGCGGCGGTACTCGCTGGTGACGTGCCCGATCTGCCTGCGCTGACCGTCGGCAAGCTGCTGCGCCCGCTCACCACCCGACCGGTCGCGGTGGCTCCGGTGGAGGGTGGCGGACCGGGTCTGCTCGGGGTGGCCGTACGGCTGCCCGTGCCGGGATGGCTACCCCCGCTGGATCTGGACACCGCGACGCCGGCCGACGCGCGCTCCGGTGCACCCCGGCCCATGGACGTGGTGGTCACCGCCGGGTGGCGACGGATGCGCGGCCCGGCCGACCTGGCCACCCTGGACCCGGCCTTCGAGGGCTGGGAGGCCACTCGGGCCCTGCTCTCCGGCTCGGGCCGGCCCGCCTGACCCGCTGTCGGCGCGGCGCGCCCACCGCCGGCGGATCCGCTGTCGGCGCGGCGCGCCCACTATCGGCGGATCCGCTGTCGGCGCGGCGCGCCCACCATCGGGTGACGCGCTATCGGCGAGGCGACCGCCGGACGGGGTCCGCCACCGGCCCGCCCATCGTCCGGCGGACCCGCTACCAGCGGGGGCGACCGTCAGACGGCCCGCTACCGGTGCGCCACGGGCCGGCGGACCCGACGCCGGGCTGCCGGGTGCCCGCCATCGAGCGGTGAGGCTGGGGAGGCGGGTGCACCGATGAGCGTGATGCCTGTGGGTCATATTGATGACTCACAGGCATCACGCTCACACCCGTCATTGCCCGCCTTCGGGCATCCGGGCCGGCCACCGAACGGCCAAGCGTCAGGGCCAAGCGTCAGGGCCAAGCGTCAGGGCCAAGCGTCAGGGCCGGGCGTCAGGGCCGGGCGTCAGGGCCGGGCGTCAGGGCCGGGCGTCAGGGCTTGGCGTCGCCGTCGTCGTCGGTCTCGTCGGACTGGCCGGGAGCCTTCTCCTCCGCGCCACCGGGGGCGGTGAAGTCGAAGCTGTCCAGCTCACTCAGGTCCATGTCGTTCATCGCGAAGGCGACCGGGTCGGCGAAGTCGTCGTCCGACGGGAGCAGGTCGGGGTGCCCCCAGACGGCGTCGCGGCCCTCGATGCCCCGGTGCGTGGTGAGCGCGGCCCAGAGTGCCGCGGCCTCGCGCAGCCGGCGCGGGCGCAGCTCCAGACCGACCAGCGCGGCGAAGGTCTGCTCGGCGGGACCACCGGCGGCCCGGCGGCGGCGGAACGCCTCGCCCAGCCGGACGACGTTGGGGAGCCGTTCGCTGGCGGCGCTGTCCACGACGTGGCACACCCAGCCCTCGACCAGGGCCAACGCGGTCTCCAGGCGGGCCAGGGAGGCCTTCTGCGCCGGGGTGTCCTCCGGGGTGAAGATGCCTTCCAGGGCGATCGCCTGCATCGACTCCGGGTCGGTCGGGTCGACCCGGCCCATCGCCTCCTCGATCGCCTCCCGGTTGACCCGGATGCCCGAGGCGTACATCTCGACGGCGCTGAGCACGTGCCCGCGCAGCCACGGGACGTGCTGGAACAGCCGCTGGTGGGCGGCCTCACGCAGGGCCACGTAGAGGCGTACCTCATCCTCGGGGAGTTCCAGGCCCTCGCCGTACGCCCGGATGTTGGCTGGGATCAGCGCGGCCGTGCCGGCCGGGCCGAGCGGCAGCCCGATGTCGCCGGCGGAGAGCACCTCCGCGGCGAGCGAGCCGAGGGCCTGACCCAGTTGGCCGCCGAAGAGCGCCCCGCCGAGGGTGGCAACCATCGACTGCATCGGGCCGAGCTGGGCGCGCGCCTCCGGTGGCACCAGGTCACCCATCGCGCCGACCATCCGGCTGGCCACCGGGTCGCAGAGCTTGCGCCACACGTCGAGCGTCTTGAAGATCCACTCGTTGCGGTTCCAGGCGACCGGGGTCTGAATGCCCGACGGCCACGCCGAGGCCGGCTCCAGCCACAGGTCGGCAAGGCGTAGCGCCTCCTCCACCGCGTGACGCTCGTACGGTGACACCGCCGGGTCGCCGGCGGCCGCGAGCTGGCTGGCGGCCACCTGACGGGCCAGGTCCCAGTTGACCGGACCACTGCCCGGCGCGGACAGCAGGTGCTGCAACTGCGACATGAACTGCTGCATCTGCGCGGGATCGTTGGGGTCTGGTGGTTGCCCACCCGGGAGCGCGAAACCGAACGGAATATCAGGCACGACGTCTACGGTACGCGCGCCGCGCCCCAGGTCGCCGCTGCTGGCGTTGCGCTGAGGGCGAAGTCGTGTGGCGCATCCGGCGGGCGGCCGTCGACCGGTCGGTACGCTCTGCCGCATGAGACGTCGTGGCCTGACGGTCCTGCTCGGTGCCCTGTTCACCGCCCTGCTGAGCATCGGGGTGCTCCGGGTGCCGATCCCGTACGTGGTGCTCGGCCCGGGCCCGACGGTGAACACCCTCGGCACGGCCGACGGCAAGGAAGTCATCAAGGTCGCCGGGCGGGAGACGTCCACCTCCGCGGGCCAGCTCCGGTTGACGACCGTGGGGGTGCAACCGACGGTACGGCTCCGGTCGGCCATCGCCGGTTGGTTCTCCGACGACGAGGCGGTGGTGCCGCGCGAGCTGGTCTACCCGCCGGGTGAGTCGACGGAGCAGGTCGAGCAGCGCAACGCCGAGGACTTCAAGGTGTCGCAGACCAGCGCCGAGACGGCCGCGCTACGCGAGCTGGGTTTCCCGGTGCAGGTGGTGGTGAAGACCGTCGCCGCGGACGGCCCGTCCGCCGGGGCGCTCAAGGTCGGCGACGTGGTCACCTCGGTCGACGGTCGACCGGTGCCGGTGGCCGCTAAGGTCACCGAGCTGGTCCGGGCCAAGCCGGCCGGTACGGCGTTGACCATCGGCTACACCCGCGACGGCGTGCCGGCGACGGCGACGGTGACCAGCCGGGAGCAGGACGGCCGGCCGCGGATCGGCGTCGAGATCGACCAGCAGCAGCCGCACCCGTTCACGCTCGACATCGAGTTGGAGGACATCGGTGGGCCGAGCGCCGGCCTGATG
The DNA here is from genome assembly GCF_029626045.1 of Micromonospora sp. WMMD710. Lineage (NCBI taxonomy): Bacteria > Bacillati > Actinomycetota > Actinomycetes > Micromonosporales > Micromonosporaceae > Micromonospora > Micromonospora sp. WMMD710. Next base: position 6,527,476 of record NZ_JARUBD010000001.1, read on the forward strand.
TTCGCCCTGGGCATCGTCGACAAGCTGACCCCGGCGGACCTCACCGGCGGAAAGGTCATCGCCGGCACCGGCACCATCGACGACGAGGGCTCGGTCGGCCCGATCGGCGGGATCGCCCAGAAGCTGGTCGGCGCGAAGCGCGCCGGTGCCAAGGTCTTCCTCGTCCCGGCGGACAACTGCGCCGAGGCGGTCCGCAATCCGCAGCCCGATCTGCCGCTGCTGCGGGTGGGTTCGTTGGACGAGGCGTTGACCGCTCTGGAGACCCTTCGTGCTGGAGGCCAGCCGACCCGCTGCTGACGGTGTGACCGTGCCCCGACACGTTCAGGAACACCCCGTACTCTGGGTGCCTGATCGGAGCCGATCACATCGAGCGTGCGGAGCCAACAGTGGTAATGCGTAGCAGCAGCCCCCTGCCGAGGATGAGCCGGCGCGGACGCGTCACCATCGCTGTCCTGGTCGCGGTGTTCGTGCTCTTCACCCTGCTCGGCTGGGGTGTCCAGGCATGGACGGACTGGCTCTGGTTCGACGAGGTCCGCTACACCGAGGTCTTCACCGGTGTGCTGCTCACCCGCCTGTTGCTCTTCCTGGTCATCGGTTTCGGCATGGCGGTGATCGTCGGCGGCAACCTGTGGTTGGCGTACCGGCTGCGTCCGCGGCTGCGCCCGCACTCGGTGGAGCAGGCGACCCTGGAGCGTTACCGGATGGCGCTCACGCCGCGCCTCGGCACCTGGATCGCGCTGGCCTCCGCCGTGATCGGACTGTTCGCCGGCCTCTCCGCCCAGAGCCGGTGGAGCCAGTGGCTGCTGTTCCGCAACGGCGGCGACTTCGGGATCAAGGACCCGGAGTTCGGGGTTGACCTCGGTTTCTACGTCTTCCAGCTGCCGTTCTGGCGCTACCTGCTCGGGGTCGGTTTCACCGCGGTGGTGCTGGCCGTGATCGGCGCGCTGGCGGTGCACTACCTGTTCGGTGGCGTCCGCCTGCAGGGTGTCGGGGACCGGATGAGCAACGCCGCCCGCGGCCACCTGAGCAGCCTGGTCGCGGTCTTCGTGCTGCTCAAGGCCGTCGCGTACGTACTGGACCGGCGGGCCATGCTGCTGGAGTACAACGAGGGCGCCAAGCTGTACGGCGCCGGCTACGCCGACGTCAACGCGTTGCTGCCGGCGAAGGAGATCCTGGCGTACATCTCGATCGTGGTGGCGATCGCGATCATCGTGTTCTCCAACGCCTGGATGCGGAACCTGGTCTGGCCGGGTATCTCGCTGGCCCTGCTCGGCGTGTCCGCGGTGGCGATCGGCGGCATCTATCCCTGGGCGGTGCAGACCTTCGAGGTCAAGCCGAGCGCCAAGGACAAGGAGGCGCCGTACATCCAGCGCAGCATCGACGCGACGCGGGCGGCGTTCGGGCTGGCGGCCACCGAGACCACCCCGTACGCGGCGAACAACTACACCCCACCGGCGAACCTGGCCACCGACACCTCGGTGGTGTCGAACGTCCGCCTGCTCGACCCGCAGCTGGTCAGCGAGACGTACACCCAGCTCCAGCAGGTCCGGGGCTTCTACGACTTCGGCCCCAAGCTGGACATCGACAGGTACGGGGTGAACGGCAAGACCTCCGACTACGTGGTCGGCGTCCGGGAAATCAACTACGGCGAGCTGACCGACCAGCAGAACACCTGGATCAACCGGCACACCGTCTACACCCACGGATACGGCCTGGTGGCCGCCCCGGCGAACCAGGTGGTCTGCGGCGGACAGCCGTTCTTCGTCTCCGGCTTCCTGGGGGAGCGGACCCAGGAGGCGTGCTCCTCGCAGACGGAGCAGATCCCGGCCAAGCAGCCGCGGATCTACTACGGCGAGCGGATGGCGGCCGACGACTACGCGATCGTCGGGCAGTCCGACCCGAACAAGAAGGCCGAGTTCGACCGGCCGGTCGGCGAGGGTGGCGGCGAGTCCTACACCTACACCGGCGAGGGCGGCGTGAAGATCGGCTCGTTCACGCGCAGGCTGCTGTACGCCATCAAGGAGCAGGAGTCGAACTTCTTGCTCTCCGAGGCGGTCAACAAGGACTCCAAGCTGCTGTACGTGCGCAACCCGCGGGACCGGGTGGAGAAGGTCGCGCCGTTCCTCACCCTGGACGGCGACCCGTACCCGGCGGTGGTCGACGGCCGCGTGCAGTGGATCGTCGACGGCTACACGACGGCCGCCACCTACCCGTACGCCGAGCGGGTCAACCTGCAGACCGAGACCACCGACGAGCTGACCAACCGGGGTACCTTTCAGCTGGCCCGGGAGAACGTCAACTACATGCGCAACTCGGTGAAGGCCACCGTCGACGCGTACGACGGCACCGTGACGCTCTACGAGTACGACGACACCGACCCGGTGCTCAAGGCGTGGAACAAGGCGTTCGGCGGCGACCTGATCCAGCCGAAGGCCGAGATCCCGGTCGAGCTGACCGAGCACCTGCGCTACCCGGCGGACATGTTCAAGGTGCAGCGCAACCTGCTCACGAAGTTCCACGTGACAAACCCTGGCGACTTCTACTCCGCCCAGGACTTCTGGCAGGTGCCCAACGTGCCGGACGCACCGGACAGCGGCCAGAAGCAGCCCCCGTACTACCTGTTCACGCAGTTCCCCGGGCAGGAGGGCCCGCGGTTCCAGCTCACCTCCGCGGTCACCCCGAACGGCCGGCAGAACCTGGCCGCTCTGATCTCCGGGTCGTACGTCGACGGGAAGCCCCGGCTGGAGGTGCTGGAGCTGCCGGACCAGACCCGGATCTCCGGCCCGGTGCAGGTGCACCAGCAGATGACCAACAACGCGAACATCCGTCAGCAGTTGACCCTGCTCTCCAGCAACCAGGCGCAGGTGCAGTACGGCAACCTGCTCTCGCTGCCCTTCGCCGACGGCATGCTCTACGTCGAGCCGGTCTACGTGAAGAGCAACCAGCAGGACGCGTACCCGCTGTTGCAGAAGGTGCTGCTCTCGTACGGTGACGGCGGCTCGTTCGTGGCGCTCGCCGACAACATCAACGACGGCATCAAGCAGTTGGTCGAGCAGGGTAAGAAGGCCGGGCAGGGCACCTCGCCGCCCCCGACCACCGGGGGTAACCCGACCAGCCCGACGCCGGCGCCGACGGGTACGCCGTCGCCGACGCCGAGCACCAGCAACCCGCCGCCGACGGGCGCGCTGGCCGCCGCCGCGGACCGGGTGCAGGCCGCCATCACCGAGGTCCGCGCCGCGCAGACGTCCGGTGACTTCGAGCGGTACGGTCGCGCGTTGAAGGCACTGGACGAGGCGCTGACCGCGTTCCAGCAGGCGCAGCAGGCCGCCGGTGCGCCCAGCGGCGGCCCGACGCCGAGCGTCAGCCCGAGCGCGGGCGGCTGACCCGGCCACCGGCACCATCCCTTGGAGCCCCCGTCGTCGGACCACATCCGGTCCGGACGACGGGGGCTCCGCCGTTGCCACCTGTCGTCTCTCCGACAGGGGTCGACAGGCCCGCAACCTGCGGCAACGCTCCGCCGTCCTCACTGCAACGGGGCGCTGACGAGGGGGGACGGTCGTGCGGGACGCGCACAGCTTCGACGACTTCTACCGCAGCACCGCCCGGCGGATGCTGCGGTACGGCTATGCGGTCACCGGCGACCACACCGAGGCGCAGGATCTCGTGCAGGAGGCGTACGCCCGGGCCTGGCGGCAGTGGGGGCGGCTGTCGGCGCATCCGGCGCCGGAGGCGTGGCTGCGGCTGGTGGTGGCCCGGCTGGCGACCGACCGCTGGCGGCGTCTGCACCGCTGGCGGTCGACGCTGAGTCGCACCGGCCCGCCGCCGGACACTCCGCCGCCGAGTGAGGACGGGGTGCTCCTGGTCCGCGCGCTCCGCCAACTGCCGGCCACCCAGCGGCAGGCGTTGGCGCTGCACTACCTCTTCGACATGTCGGTGGAGGAGATCGCCCGGGAGACCGACGTCCCGGTCGGCACCGTGAAGTCCTGGCTGTCCCGGGGTCGCACCCGGCTGGCCGCGCTGTTGCCCGACCTTCGTACCGCGACGCTGGAGGTGAACGATGCCAGTTGAACTCTCCGATCTGTACCGGTCGCTCAGCACTGTCGCCGACGACCAGGATCCGACGCATCCCGAGCTGGTCCGCCGGTATGCCGACCGTCGGGCGCGGGTCCGGGCCGCCGGCACCGGGCTCACGGTGGCGTTGCTGCTCGGCGGGGTCGCCGTCGGCGGTCGGTTGGTGTTGGCGGCGGACGGCACGCCGCCGTTGCCGCCTCCCGCCGACACGCCCGGCCCGACGGCGACCGGGTCGGTCACCCCTCCGTCCCCGACTCCGTCCGCGACGTCGTCCTCCGCCACGTCGACGCCGTCGTCCGTGACGCCGACACGGACCACGCCGAGCGGTACGCCGCCGGCGCCGACCACGGGGGCGGCGACACCCCGGCCGCCTACCTCCATCCCGGACCGGGCGTTCTTCGTGCTGGCCGCCGCGAACCGGACCGGCATGGAGTCTCAGGGGGAAGGGGCCATGTTGCCGATCCTCTGCGGGGCGCGGCATGCCAGCGACTCCGCCGTAGTGCAGCGCCGTGGCCGGTACCTCGCGTACAAGCTGGCCGGCACTCCGGCGGGGAACGTCCCGGACGGCAGCTACCGGCACACCATCACCATCTACCGGCCGGGTCGTGCGGACGACGCGCTGCGCGAGTTGCGGCAGGCCGTCCGCGACTGCCCCGACCAGAGGTTGCCCGACGACACCAGGACGTGGCGTCAACGGCTGTTGACCTCGGGGGCGTACGGGGACGAGTCGGTGCTGTTCGAGATGCGGGCCCCGTACCCGGAGGGGATGGGTGACCCGGGCGCGGAGGAGGTCCGGCTGGTCCGGGCGGTCCGGATCGGCGACGTGGTGACGGTGCTGTGGGAGCAGGGCTGGGAGCACACGGCTGCCGTTCGGTCCCAGGTCGACGCCGACAGCCGTCGGGCGGTGGCGGCGATTGAGAACTGGCTCGACTGACAGCGGAATCGGAGTCGTTTTGCGGTGCCCCGGGTCGGTGCGCTACGGTTAGCGAGCCGACGCGGGGTGGAGCAGCTCGGTAGCTCGCTGGGCTCATAACCCAGAGGTCGCAGGTTCAAATCCTGTCCCCGCTACGAAAAGATCGAGAGCCCGTTTCCGGTTCGCCGGAGGCGGGCTCTCGCCGTTTATGGCCGTCGGCGATCGGCGCCAGCTCGCTGGCGTGCCGCAGGACGGCGTCGCGTCCGGTCATCGCGCCAGGTCCACCCGAACGTGCCTGCTCGGTCGAGCCGTGCGTGACCGAGCGCGTCCGCTTCGTCGTCTCGCAGCCGTGCGAGCCCGGACGTGCTCTGGTCTCGATCGGCCGTGGCTCGCTGCTCGGCGCCGTCGCTCTGGCGCTGGCCCTCGGCGAAGACTCATCCTGCCCGCGGCCGGCGCACCGGAGGGGCAGCCCGGCACGGAGCCGATCAGAGGACCGGCAGTCACCGGGTCGGCAGGGCCGTGACCCCACTGATCATCGCCGAACGGGATGGGTTAGACTTAACCAGTCGACGCGGGGTGGAGCAGCTCGGTAGCTCGCTGGGCTCATAACCCAGAGGTCGCAGGTTCAAATCCTGTCCCCGCTACCACGGAAAGCGCACGCCAAGGCCCGGCCCCCAGATCGTGGGGGTCGGGTTTTCTGGTTCCCGCCCAGGTCGTCACACCGCGGGGGGCCGGTGCCGACCGGGCACCGGCCCCCCGCGGATGTCACCTGAGGCCGAAGGCCCGCATGACGGTCTGCGTGACACCGCCGCCGTTGCGCTGCTTGGCGGTGACGCGGATGGACACGTAGTCGGCGCGGTGCGGCGCGTTCAGGGACGCCGTCCAGGTGCCCTTGCGTTCCTTCAGGTCCTGCCGCTGCCAGGTGCGCCCGTCGTCGTAGGAGACCTCGAGGCCGAGTGCGGAGACCCCGTCCCGGGCGGCGGTGCTGCCCACCACCACCGGCGTGATGGCGAGGTCGGTCCGGCGCGTAGCGCGGCCTGCCAGGTCCAGATCCGTCCCGTAGTCCAACTGGACCAGTGGGATGGCCTGCACGTCCTCGGCCGCACCGGAGAGGAAGTTCCACTCGGTGCGCCCGCTGCTGGAGTACGGGCTGTAGTCCGGGTTGGTCTCCGTCTCGACGACCAGCCGGTACGGCAGCTTCTGCGGTGACAACTCGCTGGCGTTGAACTTCGGCCACCCCTCCAACTGAACCAGCTGCTTGTCGCCCTGGTACAACGTGATCCGCTGGAGCATGCCGCTGCCGCCGCTGTGCGCGGCGCCCGCATCACCGAACCCCTGGATGTAGGCGCTCAGGTAGCCCTCGCTGCGGAATGGGATCTCGTTGGTGAGCAGACGTGGCCGCGTGATGGGCCCGAACCAGCGGTCCTTCTGGACGCTACCCGGCCGGTAGGTGATCTCGTCCGTGTGCGATCGCGTCCAGCCGTCGACGTAGGCGTCCTGCTTCCACCTGATGCCGTCACCGGCGGAGACCCAGTCGGTACGCGGCCCCGGGGTGACCGGATCGAACGGGAACGAGCGGGCGGCGGACCACTCGTACGGCGGGAAGTCCATCCGCGTCTCGGCGGACCGCTTGCCCGGCGGCGGGGTGAACTGGAGGTCGATCCGGGCGAGGCTGCGGGGGTCGGTCCTGGCCGACGGGTCACTGGGCACCCCGCCACGGTGGTAGTCGACCAGGTCGTACAGGTATTTCGGCGAGGGGTGGGCGGTGACGGTGAGTCGTACCCCCTTCCGGCCGGCGGCGGTGATCGTCGTGATCAGGGTTTCGCCCTCGCCCTTGACCAGCGAGGCGACCGGGACCGGCCCGGCGGTCGTGCCGTCGGCGCTTCCGTACCAGCCGCTGGCGCGGCCTTCGCCGTCGTTGACCACGAGGAGCATCGCCGCGCCGGCGGCCTGCGCCGCCGCCACCTGGTCCGCGGGGGTCACGGCGTCGCTGTCGCGTACGACCACGGCCCTGCCGCGGGCGGACACGCCGGTGTAGTCGGCCTTCGAGCCGGTGCCGGCGAAGACGGCGTCCAGGCGCGAGGTGCCGTCGGGCAGCGGTCGGGAGCCGGGTTGCACGAGGGGGTCGCCGACCCGGTGGCCGTTGTGGATGATCTCCAGCGGCGTCTGTGCGGCGCGGATCCGGGTGGTGAAGACGAAGCTGCCCTTCGTCACCTTGTCCCTGGTCGGCAGTGCCCACAGGCTGTCGTAGGTGGTGCCCGGCCAGAACGTCTCGCGCAGGGCGCTTCCGTCGCTGGGCGTCGGCTCGCTGGACGTGAACGAGCGGTAGACGTCGATGCGGCTGTTGGTGACGGCGGTCGGCTGGGTGGTCGCGACCGTGACCTGGCGGGCCTTCGAGGCGTCGAGGTCGACGACCCGGTTGGTCGTCAGGTCCACCTCGGGGGCGGTCAGCATCGCGAGCCCGAGGGAGTGGGCGCCGTGCAGACCCTTTACGTCGGTGGCGGCGACGACCGTGTAGGAGCCGGGGTCCCAGCGGCTGGTGAGCTTCCCGTCCCGTACCCACATGAAGGTGGAGATCCCGTCGGCGCTGACGATCTCCACCTCGCCGCTCGCGGGCTGTCCGGCGCGGTCCTTGAGGTTGATGGTCAGGTCGTACTTCTTGGATTCCACGGCGACCCCGACGGCCGTGTGCACCTCACCGGCCGGGTGGCGGGCGGTGACCTGGGCGGAGTAGCGGCCGGCGGCGAGCCCTTTCGGGTCCACCACCACGTCGACCGTCGACGTGCCGTGCGCCGGCACCGTGACCTGGGCGGCGCTCGCCGTGAACGTCGTGGCGGGGGAGTCGCCGCGATCGACGGAGAGATCGAGCGTGAGGGGGCTGCCCGTGGTGTTGGTGTAGCTGATCTTCCGGGTGATCCGCTGCGGCTGGATGCCGGGCGACCAGCCGACGAGGCCGGCGTCCACCGACCCGGTCGCGATGATCTGGTCCTGGTGGTAGGCGGCGGCCACGTTCAGCCGACCGCTGCCGGCCCGGTAGGCGTTGTAGTCGGGCGTGCGAACGCTGGTGCCCATCAGGGCGTCCTTGATCTGCTGCGCGCTCCACTGCGGGTGCTTCTGGGCCAGCAGGGCGGCGGCCCCGGTGACGTGCGGCGCCGCCATGGAGGTGCCGCTGTCCAGCTGGTAGAAGCCCTCACCCCAGGTGAGGTGCTGCGAGCGGGCCGCGAGCACGTCCACGCCGGGTGCGGTCATGTCGGGCTTCAGGGCGTCGTCGGCCATCCGCGGGCCGGCGCTGGAGAAGTCGGCCAGGTGGTCGGAGCCGTCGACCGCGCCGATGGTGAGCGCGGCGTCCGCGGTTCCCGGCGCTCCGAGGGTGTACGGGTCGGGTCCGCTGTTGCCGGCGGAGACGACGAAGAGCGCGCCCGTCTCGGCGGTCAACTGGTTCAGGGACTGGCTCAGCGGATCGTCCTGGGTGTGCCAGGCGCTGACCCCCAGGCTCATGTTGATCACCTTGGCGTGTTCGGTCCGCGCCGCCCACTCCATGCCGGCGATGATCCCCGAGATCGACCCGCTTCCGTTGCTGTCGAGGACCTTGCCGATCACCAGGCTGGCGTCGGGGGCGACCCCTCGTTCCTTGCCGCCGGAGGCGGCGCCGGTGCCGGCGACGGTGGAGGCGGTGTGGGTGCCGTGTCCGTTGCGGTCGATGATGTCCTCGCCGGGGATGAAGCTGCGCGACGCCACCACCCGGTTCGCGAGGTCCGGGTGGGTCGTGTCCACTCCGGTGTCCAGCACGGCGACGCGGACGCCGCTGCCGGTGCCTCCGGCGGCCCAGGCGGCGGGGGCGCCGACCTGCGCCGTGGTGTCGGCGAGGGCGGCCTTCGCCCGGCCGTCGAGCCACACCGTGTCGACGCCGGCGGTAAAGGAGGGCGTGGCCGTGCCGGCGCTCCGGCCGCTCGACGGCGGAGCCGCCTGCGCCGCACCGCCGGTGAGGGCCGACCAGAAGTCGGCGGCCTGCGCCCGACGCGCACGGATCGCCTGGCCGCCGATCGAGGGCAGGTCCAGAGTGGTCTCCGCGCCGGGCAGCGCGGCGCTGGTCCGGAGGGCCGCCGAACCCGTCGTACGGGTGACGATCAGGGGGAGTGCGCCGGTCCGCGCGTCGTCGAAGCCCTGGGCGACGAGTTGGGTGACGTCGAAGAGCTGCCTGTCGAGTCGACCAGTCGCGAGGTACGGCATCGCCTCGTCCGGGTACACATAGGTGTCCCCACCCTCGGTGGTGACGCGGACGGCGCCGGTGGCGCCCGGCGCGCGCTCCACGTCCACGCCGGGCGGCGTCCCGTCGCGTCCCGGGGTCACCTCCACCTTGTCGCCGGTGATCAGCGTGACCGTGACCGGTGCGCGGTCGGCGGTGCCGGTCGTGGCCGGTGGTGCCGGCGGCGGTGGGGACGCGGAGGCACCCTGGGCCGTCGTGGGGGTGGCCAGAGCGGTGACGAGGGTGACGCCGACCGTTGCTGCCGCAGATTTTCGGGTGAGAGAGAGCCGCACAGTGCCTCCAGAGTTGAACCTGGAGGGATCCGATCACCTCGGGAGATTCATGTAAAGATCATCAACTTTGCCGGGAGGTTGCGGGATCGTTGCGTACCGGTGGGCTCACCTGGGGCCCCGGTCCCATGAATTCGGCGCGGACCCACGTGCCGAGGTTGCGCCCTTCGGCGAGGATGGGCGCATGTCTTCATTCGGTAGGTGGTGGGGCCGGCTCAGCGCGGTCCTCGGTACGGTCGTGCTGGCGGTGTTCGTGCCCGTCGCGGCCTGGGCGTCCACGGGCACCGGCGAGCTGGTGGTGGAGGCGGCCCGACGGCGGTCCCGCGGCGGCGGGTTCGGATTCCTCGGGCTGCTCTGCTGCCTGGTGGTGGTGGCGGTGATCGTCTTCCTGGTACTGCGACTGATGCGCAATCGTCGCGGCCCGCAGCGCTGACCGGGGGCGACGGGAGGTCACCAGCGGCCGGCCCTGGGCCGGCCGCCGGTGCTCACACCGCGAGGGCCGCGATGGCCTGCGACAGGAAGCGCGCGGTGGCCTCGCGGGTGCCGTCGCGCTTGACGCGGATGCGCTCGGCGGCGGTGACCAGCAGGGTACGAACCTTGGCGTGCCCCTTGGGCGGTGGCTCCGGTGCCGGACCGAGCAGGTCGGCGATGCTGGCGCCGAACGCGGCGGCGCGCCGCTGGGCCGGGTCGGTGATGCTGCCCTCGGCGTAGCGGCGGACGGGGAGGCTGGCGTTCAGCCCCCGCTCGTGGCCGAGGACGGTGCCGGCCTCGCCGTTCGTGGTCAGAAAGTTGATCACGTCGGTGACCGTGTCCAGGTGCCGGGTGCCCCGGAACGCCGCCCAGTACATCGATGCCCGCGCCCACTGGGCTCCCGGTGGGCCGGGGAAGCCGACCACACCCAACTCGGATTTGGTGAGTCGTTGCAGCTCCGGTAGCTGATGCGACCAGGCGAACGACGCGGCGGTCAGCCCCGTCACCACCGGTTGCCGGGCCGGCTCGCCGCTGTCGGCCTGCTCGACCAGCGCCGCGCCCGGCGTCGCCCGCTCGGCGCGGGCCCGCTGCCACAGCTCGAACCAGCTGATCAGCTCGTCCGCGCCGAAGCCCAGCTGCCGCCCCCGGTAGAACTCGCCGCCCTGCGAGCGCAGCCACAGCCACAGCGCCCGGTAGTCGCCGGACGCGTCCATGGTGCCGGCCACCCGGCCGTCGCTGGCCTCGGTGACCTGCTCCGCCCAGGAGATGTACTCCGCCCAGGTCATCCCGCCGCGCGGCTCCGGCACCCGCAACTCCCGCAGCAGGTCCCGGTTGAAGACCACGCCGGCGAGGGTCTGCCCGCTGGCGACCGCCATCGTCCGGCCGTCCACCATGCCGTAGCGGATCAGGCCCTCCGGCAGGCCGCGCAGGTCCAACCGGTGGTCGGTGACCCGGTCGGTGAGATCGAGGACGATCTGGCGTTGGGTGTACTCGGTCAGCATGGAGTCGTCGAGCTGGATCAGATCCGGCACGTTGCCACCGGCCGCCTGGGTGGCCAGCCGGTCGTAGTAGCCGTCGATGCCCTGCCAGGTGACCCGGAAGGTGACCTGTGGGTTGCGGTCCGAGTAGAGCCGGAGCGCCTTCTCGGTGAGCTCCGCCCGTTTCGCGTTGCCCCACCAGAAGACCGACAGCTCGACCGGCCCGCTCTGGCTGGAGGTGGTGGCGCCGTCGCTGCAACCGGCCAGCCCGCCGGACGCCAGCAGGGGAGCGCCGAGCATCGCGGTGAGCAGGCGGCGCCGGCCCGGGTCGGCGCCGAGGCGGTCGATCGGGGGTCGAGCAACGGGCACGGGGGTCTCCTGGCACCTGCGTGGGCAGCGGTCGGACCATTCACGCAGGCGGCGCAGGAAGGTGTCAACGTCCGTCCGGTCACCCCGCGTCGCCCCTCGGCGTGGGTAGTCGGATCAGCCTCTCCGGTGCCGCGTGGTGTACTAGGGCGCGTGGAACTTCTGCACTCGGGCAAGGTCCGGGACGTCTACGCCGACGGCGACGACCTGATCCTGGTCGCCTCGGATCGCATCTCGATCTACGACGTGGCCCTGCCGACGCCGATCCCGGACAAGGGTCGCCTGCTCACCGCGCTCTCGCTCTGGTGGTTCGAGCAGCTCGCCGACCTGGTGCCGAACCACGTCATCTCGTCCACCGACGTGCCCGCCGAGTTCGCCGGGCGGGCGATCCGCTGCCAGCGGCTCGACATGGTCCCGGTCGAGTGCGTCGCGCGCGGCTACCTCACCGGCGGCGGCCTGCGGGAGTACGAGCGCACCGGCACGGTCTCCGGTGTGTCGCTGCCCCGGGGGCTCGGCGAGGCGTCGATCCTGCCCGAACCGATCTTCACGCCGTCGAGCAAGGCGCCGATGGGGGAGCACGACGAACCCATCACGTACGACGACGTGGTGGCCAAGGTCGGCGAGGCCACCGCCGAGCGGCTTCGGCAGATCACCCTCGACATCTACCGGCGCGGCGCGGAGCTGGCCGCCGACCGGGGCATCCTGATCGCCGACACCAAGATCGAGCTGGGCTGGGCGCCGGACGGCACCCTGGTCCTCGCCGACGAGCTGCTCACCTCCGACTCGTCGCGGTTCTGGCCGGCCGAGTCGTACCAGCCGGGTCGGGTGCAGTTCTCCTACGACAAGCAGTACGTGCGCGACTGGGCCACCGGCACCGGCTGGGACAAGCAGGCCCCGGCGCCGGACGTACCCGCCGAAGTCGTCGAGGCGACCCGCGCCCGCTACGTCGAGGTCTACGAGAAGCTCACCGGCAACCGCTGGAGCTGAACCACGCGGATCTCAGAACCGGTCCGGCCGACTGTTGCCCGTACGCGCGGCCCGCACCCGGTCCCGCGCCCACCGCAGCGCGTCGCACCCGTCGGATCGGCAGCGCCCACACCCGCCGTCGACGTGATGCTGGGTGATGATCCGCCTGGCCAACAACGGCACCCACTCGCTGCGGGGCAGCTCGCGCTCCAGCATCGCACCTCCAAGAAGGGCAGGTCCGGCCACCGACCCCTGGTCAGGCAGCCGGACCGCTTCCCCGAGGGCCGAGCTGGCGCGGTGCCACCGGCCCGGAAAGAGCCTCCCTGTCATACTCGACAGTGTCAAGTCTGACAGCTGCCACATGTGACACTGACAGGTGCGCATAGCGTCCGATCCATGGTCCGCAGGCTGTACGGCAGCGCCGAGCTACAGGAACGTCTCCAGGTGTCCCGCGCTCGCGTCGTGCAGATCACCAGTCGACCGGACTTCCCGGAGCCGTTCGATCGGCTGGCCGGGGGAGCGGTGTGGCTGGTCACGGACGTAGAGGCGTGGATTTCTGAGCACCGGCCGCACCAGGCGCGGGACGCCGAGTCGGACGAGGAGAGCTAACGCTTCCAGAACTGGCGCGGGGCGTAGCCGTCGCGGCGTAGCCAGTGCTCGGTGTAGACGATCCGATCCGCCTCCACCACCACGAGCGGCCCGTCGGGCGGGTCGTCCAGACTGCGTGACCGCTCGACGTGGTCGGACTGCCAGCGCACCGCCGGCCAGTAGTGGGCGAAGTCCTCATCCTGTGAATCGAGGACCCGGGCCCGGCCGAAGAGCTGTGCGCCTCGGCTGCTGGCCTGGCCGACCAGCGGGGCGAAGACGCCGATCGACACCCGGGGGTCGGCGGCGATGTTGCGCATCTTCGGCGAGTTCGCCGCCGCGGTGAACAGCAGCGCGAAGTCGAGGTGGAAATACCGCACGGGGGTGGCCAACGGGCCGTCCGGGCCGGTGGTGGCCAGTACGCACATGTTCTGCGAGGACAGCAGGTTGAGGATCCGCTCCTGCAACCTCGGACGGTCGAGGCGTTCCCGGGGGCTGGGGCCGCCCAGCCACGGGTTGGTCACCGGCACGGCTCACTCCACCCAGTCGAGGGTGCGCTGCACGGCCTTGCGCCACTGGTGCAGCTCCTGCTCGCGCAGCTCCGGGGCCATGGCCGGCTCCCACTGCGCGTCGGAGCGCCACTGCGCCCGCAGGGTGGCCAGGTCGGGCCAGAAGCCGACCGCGAGACCGGCCGCGTACGCCGCGCCGAGGCAGGTGGTCTCGGTGATCCGGGAGCGGACCACCGGCACGTCGAGCACGTCGGCGAGGAACTGCATGAGCAGCCCGTTGGCGGTCATCCCACCGTCCACCCGGAGTCGGCGCAGCGCCACGTCGGAGTCGGCGTTCATCGCGTCGACCACCTCGCGGGTCTGCCACGCCGACGCCTCCAGCGCCGCCCGCGCCAGGTGCCCCTTGGTGATGTAGCCGGTCAGGCCGGCGATCACGCCGCGCGCGTCGCTGCGCCAGTGTGGAGCGAACAGCCCGGAGAACGCCGGCACGACGTAGCAGCCGCCGTTGTCGTCCACGGTGCCTGCCAGATCCTCCACCTCCGCGGCCGACGAGATCAGCCCGAGGTTGTCCCGCAGCCACTGCACCAGCGAGCCGGTGACCGCGATGGCGCCCTCCAGGGCGTACGCCGGGGGTTGGCCCTCGATCCGGTAGGCGACCGTGGTGAGCAGGCCGTGTGTCGACGGGACCGGGCTGGCTCCGGTGTTGAGCAGCAGGAAACTGCCGGTGCCGTAGGTGCACTTCGCCTCGCCCGGCTGGAAGCAGGTCTGCCCGAACAGAGCGGCCTGCTGGTCGCCGAGGGCGCTGGCCACCGGCACCCCGGCGAGCACGCCGCTGCCCGTGCCGTACACCTCGGCGGAGCAGCGGATCTCCGGCAGCATCGCCGCCGGCACGCCCATCGCGTCCAGCAGATCCGGATCCCAGTTCAGGGTGGTGAGGTCCATCAGCATGGTCCGGCTGGCGTTGGTCACGTCGGTCACGTGCTCGCCGGTCAGGTTCCAGATCAGCCAGCTGTCCATGGTGCCGAACAGCACCTCGCCGCGTTCGGCGCGCTCGCGCAGGCCGTCGACCTCGTCGAGCAGCCAGCGCAGCTTCGGCCCGGCGAAGTAGGTGGCCAGCGGCAGGCCGGTGCGGGTCCGGAACCGCTCCTCGCCGTACGCCGAAGCCAGCTCGCGCAGCAGCGGCCCGGTGCGGGTGTCCTGCCAGACGATGGCGTTGGCCACCGGGCGGCCGGTGGCCCGGTCCCACACGACGGTGGTCTCCCGCTGGTTGGTGATACCCACGGCGGCCAGCCCGGCTGTGTCGGTGCCGGCGGCCCGCAGCGCCTCGGAGACCACCTGCTGGACGTTGTCCCAGATCTCCTCGGCGTCGTGCTCCACCCAACCGGGTCTGGGGAAGATCTGCCGGTGCTCGCGCTGGGCCACGGCGACGATCTCCCCGGCGGAGTCGAAGACGATGCACCGTGACGAGGTGGTGCCCTGGTCGATGGCGGCGACGTACTGGGGGGTCACCGCAGCACCGTACCCAAACCGGCGGCGCGGAGCGACCGACGTCACGCGGGCCTCCGCGTCGCCTACGATGTGCGAACGTGCGCGACATCGCCGTTTTCAGTGGAACCGCCCATCCCGACCTCGCCGCCGAGATCTGCGCCCACCTGGGGGTGCCGCTGCATCCGGTGCGGGTCTCCCGGTTCGCCAACGACTGTCTGGAAGTGCAGCTGCAGGCCAACTGCCGGGAGCGGGACGTCTTCCTGATCCAGCCGCTGGTGCCGCCCGTCCAGGAGAACCTGGTCGAGCTGCTACTGATGATCGACGCGGCGCGGGGTGCCTCCGCCGGCCGGATCACGGTGGTGCTGCCGCACTACGCGTACGCCCGCTCGGACAAGAAGGACGCGCCGCGGATCTCGATCGGCGCCCGGCTCGTCGCCGACCTGCTCACCTCGGCCGGGGCGGACCGGGTGCTCGCGATGACCCTGCACTCGCCGCAGGTGCACGGCTTCTTCAGCGTCCCCGTGGACCACCTGCACGCCCTGCGGGAGCTGGCTAACCACTTCCGGCGCTACGACCTCAGCGACACCGTGGTGGTCTCGCCCGACCTGGGCAACGCCAAGGAGGCCGCCGCCTTCGCCCGGCTGCTCGGCACGCCGGTCGCGGCCGGTGCGAAGCAGCGGTTCAGCGACGACCTGGTCAAGATCAGCGCGGTGATCGGCGAGGTCGCCGACCGGGACGTCATCGTGCTGGACGACGAGATCGCCAAGGGCAGCACGGTCGTCGAGCTGATGGAGCACCTGCGCGGCCTGAAGGTCCGCTCGATCCGGTTGGCCTGCACGCACGGCCTGTTCTCCGGCGACGCGCTGCACCGGCTCAGCGATCAGGACGGCGTACTGGAGATCGTCTGCACCAACACGGTTCCCATCTCCGCCGCCAAGCGGGTGCCGAAACTCCAGGTGCTCTCGGTGGCTCCCGCCCTGGCCGAGGCGATGCGCCGGATCCACAACGGAGAGTCCGTCTCCGCCCTCTTCGCCTGACCCCGCGCCGCCCCGACCTCGCCCCGTCCCGCCCCGCGATCTTGCAGTTTCTGTCCCGGTGATGGGCGGGTTTGCGTCATTCGTCGGGACAGTTTGTGCACAGATCGGAGGGGTGGCGGGCCGGGGTGGGGGCGGCCCGGCGTGGGTTAGCGGGACGTGTGGTTGGTGAGGGCGCTGGTGACGCGGACGGTCGTGCCCGCGGCGCTGGTGGCGACCTCCATGTCGTCGGTCAGCTCACGGGCCAGCCAGAGGCCCCAGCCGCCGGCCGTGTCGGGTGCCGGGCGGCTGCGGTCGCCCAGCCGCTGCGGGCTGATCCCGTGCCCGTGGTCGGCGACCTCGCAGACCAGTGCCTCCGGCTCCTGCCAGAGCCGCAGCCAACCCCGCCCTCCGCCGTGCCGCACCGCGTTGGTGATCAGTTCGTTGATGGCCAGCACGAAGTCGTCCAACCGTTGGCCGGCCAGCCCGGAGGCGTGCGCGCAGGAGGTGACCGAGTGTCGAATCTCGGTCACCTGGGCCTGGTCGAAGGCCTCGGCGATCAGGAGGGATGGTTCGATGGGCACAACCGTACGCGGTGCGTGCGGATCTGCATTCGTCATGGCCCCGTCCCGACGGCGAATCTCGGAGTATTTCGCGGCATTTCCACCGTACGTCAGGGTTTCCCGAAGCGCACTCGCTGCCTACCGCGCGCGCGTCCCGGCTGTGGCATCCTGACCGCCATGTCGTCGCCGCCCGGTGGTTTCGAGGTGCCACTCTGGCGTGCCCTCGCGGTGTTCCGGTTCGCGTCGCTCGCGTACGTCTGCGCGCTCTCGGTGCGCGACGCCGACCGGTACGCCCACCCGTACGCCGCCGGCGCCCTGATCCTCGTCATGATCGCCTGGACCGTGGCGACCGCCGTCGGCTACGCCCGTCCGGCCTGGCGTCGCTGGCCGCTGCTGCTGGCCGACCTCGGGGTGGTGATGGCCATCGTGCTGTCCACGCCCTGGGTGGTCGGACGGGAGGCGCTCACCCAGGGCGTACCCACCCTGGGGGTGGCCTGGATGGCCGGCCCGGTGCTGGCCTGGGCCGTCTCCGGCGGCCGACGACGAGGCACGGTGGCCGCGCTGCTGGTCGCCGGCGCGGACCTGGCCACCCGCGAACGGGTCGGCCAGTCCTCGTTCACCGGGCTGATCCTGATGCTGCTCGCCGGTGTGGTGGTCGGGCACGTGGCCCGACTCGCGGTGGCCGCCGAGGAGCGGCTGCAACACGCGGTGGAGCTGGAGTCGGCCACCCGGGAGCGGGAGCGGCTGGCCCGGGACATCCACGACTCGGTGCTCCAGGTGCTGGCGCTGGTGCAGCGGCGTGGCGCGGACCTGCCCGGGGAGGCCGGCGAGCTGGCCCGGCTCGCCGGCGAACAGGAGGCCGCCCTGCGGGCACTGATCGCGGGCAACGCCCCGGCTCCCGGCGGGTCGGACGGCGACGCGGTGGACCTGCGGGGCCTGCTCGGCCGGTACGCGTCGTCGGCGGTGTCGCTCTCGGCCCCCGCCACGCCGGTGCCCCTGCCCCGACAGGTGGCCGGCGAGTTGGCGGCCGCGACCGGCGCGGCCCTGGACAACGTGGGGCGGCACGCCGGTGGACGGGCCTGGGTGCTCATCGAGGACGAGGGGACGACGGTGACCGTGTCGATCCGTGACGAGGGGCCGGGGATCCCGGACGGCCGGCTGGCCGAGGCCGCCGCGCAGGGCCGGCTCGGCGTGACCCAGTCGATCCGGGGCCGGGTCACCGACCTGGGCGGGACGGTCCGGATCATGTCGGTGCCGGAGGCCGGCACCGAGATCGAACTGACCGTACCGAGGACGCAGCGGTGACCCCGGTGCGCGTCATGGTGGTCGACGACCATCCGATGTGGCGCGAGGGTGTGGCCCGCGACCTGACCGAGGCCGGCTTCCTGGTGGTGGCGACCAGCGGCGAGGGGCGGCAGGCGATCCGGGTGGCCGCCGCCGCCCGACCCGACGTGGTCGTCCTCGACCTGCAACTACCGGACATCTCCGGGGTCGAGGTGATCCTCGGGCTGCGCGCGGCGCTGCCCGACGTACGGGTGCTCATGCTCAGCGCCAGCGGCGAACAGCAGAGCGTGCTGGACGCGGTCAAGGCGGGTGCCACCGGTTACCTGGTGAAGTCGACGGCGCCGGCCGAGTTCCTCGACGCGGTCCGTCGTACCGCGGCCGGTGACCCGGTCTTCACCCCCGGCCTCGCCGGGCTCGTCCTCGGGGAGTACCGCCGGCTGGCCGCCGGACCGGGGCCGGGGGCCGACCCGGGCGACGGCGGTGAGCCGGGTACGCCCCGGCTCACCGACCGGGAGACCGAGGTGCTGCGGCTGGTGGCGAAGGGGATGTCGTACAAGCAGATCGCCCAGCGGCTCGGGCTGTCGCACCGCACCGTGCAGAACCACGTGCAGAACACGCTGGGCAAACTGCACCTGCACAACCGGGTCGAGCTGACCCGGTACGCCATCGAACGCGGCCTGGACGACTGACCCCGATCAGACCGAGCGCGGCGGTTCCGTCTCGTGGATCGCCAGCTCCTCGGCGGTCGCACCGCCACCGGCCGAACCGGCGTCGTACGCCACCGAGTCGGTCTCCTGATCGGTGTGCGCCCCCTCGTCCGGCTCGACCAGCCGACCGACCGTCGCGTCGGCCACCGTGCCGAGCTGGCCGTGGTCGTACAGCGACACCGGCGAGTTCGGGTCCGAGGTCGGCCCCGGGTCCATCACGTCGGCGTCCAGCTGGGCCTCCGCCGCGGCCTCCAGGTTGTCCGCCTCGAAGGCGATCTTCGGGTCGATCGTCCCGGACAGCGGGTCGTCCGCCGGGCGTTCGTAGACCTCCCGGTCCAGCTTGTAGTCCAACGACTCGCCGTCGAGCTGCTCCTCGGCGGTGGTCCCGAAGCGGTCCACCGCGACCGGCGTCCGGTCACCCGGCAGCTGGGCCGGGTCCGGGCCGTCCGCCTCGCGCCCGGTGAGGACGTCGTCGTTGGCGGTCGAGTCGTCATCGGCGGTGTCGGGAAAACCCTGGGCCTCGGTGTCGGACACGGGGGTCGGGTACTCGTTGTCGCGCATGTCTGATCACTACCCGCTGCCCTCCCGCCGTAACCGGGCCACCGCCAGCCGAACCGGGCATCGGGGTGGGAAAGCCCCGTCAGCCGACCTCGTCGTCGGGGTGCAGCACACACCAGACGACCTTGCCGTCCGGTACGGCGCTGCTGCCCCACCGGCGGGTCACCGTGTCGATCAGCAGCAGCCCCCGGCCGCCCACCCGGTCCGGCGGGGACAGCCCCGCGAACGTCGGCCGCCGCGAGGAGTGGTCCCGGACCGCCAGGTGCAGGGTGTTGTCCTCGTGCGGGGCCAGCCGCACCGTCATCGGGGTGTGGGCATGCGCCACCACGTTGTTGACCATCTCGGTGACCGCGATGCACGCCGGGTCGGCGAGCGTCGGCACACCCCAGCGCTCGCACCCGGTGGTGACCAGCTCGCGGGCCTCCCGTGCGGCGCCCACCGTCGGGGTCAGCTCGGCGGTGAGCACCGCCGCCAACGGAGTCTCGGCGACCGCCGCCAACGCGCCGTCCAGGGTCGACCAGGCCGGCACGCCCGCCACCGCGGCGCCCACCGGGTCGGGGCCGGTGACCCTCGGGTCGCAGAGCAGCAGATCCGCGGCCGGCCAGTCGGCGACCTCCCGGCGCACCTCGGCGAAGACGCCCCGCACGGCCGGGTCGGCGAACCGCAGCCCGGTCACGTCGACGACCACCGGACCGGGACGGTCACTGAGCCGCGCGAGCAGCGCGTCGCGGACCGTGTCCGCCGCGCCGGCATCGAGCACGCCGGTCAGCCGGACCACCGCCGACGACTCGTCGATCTCCACGAGGCACCGCACACCGGTCGACATGATCGCCCCATTGTGCGCGCCGGTGACGAGCGGCGCATCTGGTCGGTCGATGGCCGACATCAGCGGGCCAACCGGGAACGCCGGTTGATCGCCGCCATCGTGCCGACCGCGGTGCCCGCGGCGGCGAGACCGAACGCGGCCGTCATCCGCACCAACTGCCGACGCCGACCGTGCCAGCCGCCGTCACGGCGCGCCTCGGCGTCGGCGTCGAACACGTTGCCGCTGCTCTCCACCCGCGCGCCCGGACCGAACTGGGTGCGGTGGGCGTACCAGCCGAGGGTGCGCTCGACAAGCGCCGGCGCCAGTCGCCACTGCAGGCCGATGAGCCGGGCGGCGCCGCCCGCGTACGCCTCGCGGCGCGGCCGGCGCAGCACCCGGACAATGGTCTCGGCGACCACCTCCGGCGGGTAGACCGGCGGAGGTGGCGCCAGCTCCCGGCCGGTGTGGTTGGCCGCGTGCCGGAAGAACGGGGTGTCGATGGTGGCCGGCAGGATGGTGCAGACGGAGATCTGCCCCCGCCCGGTGACCCGCAGCTCCTGCCGGACCGTGTCGGCGAGCCCCCGGATGCCGTGCTTGGTGGCGTTGTACGCCGACTGGTACGGCATCGCCACCTCGGCCAGCACCGACGCGTTGTTGACCAGAACACCGCCGCCGGCCGCCCCCAGGTACGGCAGCGCGGCCTTGATGCCGTGCACCGCCCCGAGCAGGTTGACCTCCAGCACCCGGCGGAACTCGGCGACCGGAATCTCGTCGAACAGGCCCACCGCGCTCACCGCGGCGTTGTTCACCCAGGCGTCGATCCGCCCGAACTCGGCCGCTGCCCGGTCCGCCAGCTGCCGCACCGACTCCAGGTCCGTCACGTCGGTCGGTACCACCAGCGCCCGGCCACCGAGCGCCCGGCAGCGCTGTGCGACCTGCTCCAGGGCTGGCTCGCTGCGGGCGGCGAGCACGACGGCGACACCCCGGCGGGCCAGCGCGTACGCGGTGGCCGTACCGATCCCGCTGGAGGCACCGGTGATCACCACGGTCGAATCGTCGAGGCTGCGGCTCAGCGGCATTCCTCAGCGGTACCCCCGCACGGGCCTGCTCATACCAGTGAACGGTGGCAGATCATGGCGCGGGATCTCATGATTGTCGTAGCGCAAGCGTCGGCGGCACCTGCGGGGACTGTTCCCGATCTGTCAGGTTTCGACTCCGGGCCACCGGGTTAATGGGACGCTCGACCGGGAGGACCACCGCCGAGGGAAAAGATCGCAGGGAGGTGACCCATGCGCGTCGGCCTCGTCTGCGCGCACACCAGCTCGTACCGGCACGCCGACGGCCCGCCGGTCGGTACCCAACAGCACATCGCGCGGGTCGCCGCCGAGCTGGCCGGCCGAGGCCACGACGTCCGGATCTACGAGCGCCGGGACGACCCCGAGCTGCCGGTGACCCTGGACGTCGACGGCTATCACGTGCACCGGGTGTCCGCTGGGCCACCCGCCCCGCTGCCCACCGCCGAGCTGATCCCGCACGTCACCGAGTTCGGCCGCTGGCTCACCGACGAGTGGTCCGGCGCCTGGCGACCCGAGGTGGTGCACGGGCACTACTGGGTCGGCGGGCTGGCCGCCGCGCACGCCGTCCGGGAAACCGACATCCCGGTGGTGCAGACCTTCCACTCCCTCGGTGTCGAGCAACTGCGGCACCTGGGCGGCCGGTACGACGGGCCGGGGGAGCGGATCCCGCTGGAGCGGGCGCTGACCCGGGCGGTGGACATCGCGGTGGCCCAGAGCAACGACGAGGTGGACGAGCTGACCCGGATGGGTCTGCAACGCAGCTCGGTGGCGATGGTGCCGGCCGGGGTGGACACCGAACAGTTCCACCCCGACGGCGAGGCCGCGCCGCGCGAGCAGCGGTCCCGGATTCTCTCCGTCGGCGGGCTCGCCGCGGGCCACGGCCAGGATGACCTGATCCGGGCGATGCGGCTGGTCGGCGACGCCGAGCTGGTGATCGCCGGCGGGCCACCGGCCGAGGCGTTGGCCAACCACGCGGAGGCACGCCGGCTGCGGGAGCTGGCCGAGCAGGTCGGTGTGGCCGATCAGGTACGCCTGGTGGGCGCGGTGCCGCACGACCAGATGGCCACCTGGTACCGGTCGGCGGACGTGGTGGCCTGCACGCCGCACTACTCCTCGGCGGGGCGGGTCTCGCTGGAGGCGATGGCCTGCGGGGTGCCGGTGGTCGGTTACGCGATGGGCGGCCTGGCGGACGCCGTCGTCGACGAGGTCACCGGTCGGCTGGTGCCCCCGGGTGACGTCCGGACGCTCGGTGTCTCGCTGCGTCGGCTGCTCGCCGACAACGCCGGCCGCTTCGCCTACGGCCACGCCGCCGTGGACCGGGTCCGCAGCAGCTACACGTGGGACCGGACGGCGGGCGCGTTGGAACGCCTCTACGAGCGGGTGGTGAGCCGCCGCAAGCCGGTCGAGGCCTGAGCGGTCAGGCCGACCGGCCGGCGCCGACCATGGCCGGATCCCGGCGGCGCGGCACCGACCGGTGCTGCTGAGGTTGCGCGTACCGGGTCAGCCCGATCACCGCGGCCAGGGTGACCAGGAAACCCACCCCGGCCAGCCATTCACGCCCCGGCCAGATCTTGTCGTTGAGCAGCAGCAGGCCGACGATCGCCGCCGGCACCGCGCCGGCCGCGTCCATCGCGGCGACCGCGGCGGTCGTCGAGCCGCGCTGCATGGCGAGGCCGAGCAGCAGCTGGCCGACGATCGAGTGGGCGATCAGCAGGTAGAACAGCGGGTCGGCGAGGAACGCCTCGGCGGACGGAGCGGAGGCCAGCGGACGGGCCGCGACGGCGGCCGACGAGAAGGCCAGCCCGGCCAGCGAGCCGAGAGCCACCGACCCGGGCGCGCCGTGCAACCGGACGGCGAAGACACCGACCACCGCGATGGCGGCCAGGGCCACCAGCAGGGCCACCGAGCCGGCGGTGCCGAGCTGCTTCGACGGCGCCGGACGGGCGGCCAGCACCAGCGCGGTGATCCCGGCGAAGAGCAGGGCCAGCAGCGCCACCTCCGCCACCGGCAGCCGCCACTTCAGCACCACCACACCGAGGATGGCGGTCACCCCGAGCCCGGCCGCCACGCTGGCCTGCACCAGGAACAACGGCAGGTCCCGACGGGCCAGGAACGCGAGCACGAAACCGCCGATCTGGCAGCTCAACCCGACCAGGTACGTCCGGTGCCCGGCCAGCCGCAGCAGCAGGCCCGGATCGAAGGTGTGGTGCACGGTGGTGCGCGCCGCGGCCACCGACTGGAGCAGGTTGGCGAAGCCGTACGCGACAATCATCGCCGCGAGGAAGCACCAGCCGGAGGAGACCACCTGGCGAGGATAGAGGTTGCCGGGGGTCAGCGCTCGGCTGGCGGATGCAGCCGAGCGAGGATGTCGGCGTGCAGTGCACCGTTGGTGGCCACCACGCTGCTCTCGGTGCCCGGCTCGCCGGCCGGAGCCGGTCGACCACCCAGATCCGTGACCGTGCCACCCGCCTCCGTGATGATCGGCACCAGCGCCGCCACGTCCCACAGCGACAACTCCGGCTCGGCCATCACGTCCAGTGCGCCCTCGGCCAGCAGCATGTAACCGTAGAAGTCGCCGTACGCGCGGCTGCGCCAACTGGCCCGCATCAGATCGAGCATCGCGTCGAGCCGTCCGGCGCTCTCCCACCCGGTCAGCGACGAGTAGCAGACGCTGGCGTCGGCGATCCGCCGCACCGCCGAGACGCCGATCCGCTCGCCGGCGGCCGGGCCCGGCCCCGCGTACGCGCCCCCGCCCGCGCTCGCCCACCACCGCCGGCCCAGCGCCGGTGCGGACACCACACCGACCGCCGGCCGGTCGCCGTCGTACAACGCGATGAGGGTGGCCCACACCGGCACGCCCCGGACGAAGTTCTTGGTGCCGTCGATCGGGTCGATGATCCACCGGCGGCCGTCCGGGTCACCGGCCGTCCGCGCGCCGTACTCCTCGCCGAGCAGCCCGTCCGCCGGCCGGTGCTCGGCCAGCAGCGCGCGGATCTCCCGCTCCACGGCGGTGTCCGCGTCGGACACCGGGGTCAGGTCGGGCTTCGCCTCCACCCGCAGGTCGAGCGCCCGGAACCGGGCCGTGGCGATGGCGTCGGCCCGGTCGGCGAGCAGGTGGGCGAGAGCGAGGTCGTCGGCGTACCCGGTCATCCCGGCAACCTAGCCGACGCCCGCCGGGTCACTCGTCGGGCCCGCGCCGGTCACCCTCGCCAGGACCGCGCTGGTCGCTCTCGCCGCGCGCGTCACCCTCGCCGGCCCGGGAGGCGAGCAACCGGCGGTACGACGCCAGCCGGCGCGGATCGGCCTTGCCGGCGGCCACCCAGGCGTCCAGCCCGCAGTCGGCCTCGTCGGCCGTGTGCGGGCAGTTCGGTGGGCAGTTGACCGTGCCCTCGACCAGATCGGGGAAGCCGTGCAGCAGGCTGTCCGCGGAGACGTGCGCCAACCCGAAGCTGCGGATCCCCGGGGTGTCGATGATCCAGCCCGGGTCGGTGTCGACGCCCGGCACCGGTGGCAGCCGCAGGGCCACCGCGCTGGTGGAGGTGTGCCGACCACGGCCGATGGCGCTGACCACGCCGACCGCGCGCAGGGCGTCCGGTACGAGACGGTTGACCAGCGTCGACTTGCCCACCCCGGAGTGCCCCACCAGCACCGACACCTTGCCGCTCAGCAGCGCACGCAGCGCGTCCAGGTCGCTGTCGGGGCGGTTGAGCACGTACGGCAGCTCCAGCTCGGTGTAGTAGCCCAGCACCTCCTCCGGCCCGGCCAGATCGGCCTTGGTGAGGCAGAGCAGCGGCTCGACGTCCGCGTCGTACGCGGCCACCAGGCAGCGGTCGATGAACCCGGTGCGCGGTGGCGGGTCGGCCAACGCGCTGACGATCACCAGCTGGTCGGCGTTGGCCACCACCACCCGCTCCAGGCGACCCTCGGCGGTGGTCTCGTCGTCGTCGGCGGTGCGGCGCAGCACCGAACGGCGCTCGGCGATCCGGACGATGCGGGCGAGGGCGCCCTCCGCGCCGGACGTGTCCCCGACGAGGCTGACCCGGTCACCCACCACCACCGACTTGCGGCCCAGCTCGCGGGCCCGCATCGCGGTGATCGTGGGCAGCTCGGCCCCGACCACGCCGCGTTCGGCTCCGGCCAGCACGCACTGGTATCGCCCCCGGTCGACGGCGATGACGAAGCCGTCCACCGCGTCGGCGTGCTGGGGTCGGGTGCGCGTACGCGGACGCGACGACTTCCCGGGCCGGACCCGTACGTCGTCCTCGTCGTACTCCCGCCGTCTGGTCGCCAGGACCTGTCCTCTTCTCGCCTCAGCTCTTGCCGGTCACCATCGCTGACCATAGTGCCGGGAACTCGGGCATGGTCTTGGAGGTACACCCCACGTCGTCCACCTCGATGCCGGGCACGGCGAGCCCGGCCACCGCGGCGGCGTGCGCCATCCGGTGGTCGTGGTACGTGCGGAAGGTCCCGCCGCGCAGCGGGCGGGGCCGGATCTCCAGCCCGTCCGGTGTCTCGGTGATGTCCGCTCCGAGGCCGCCGAACTCCCGTGCGAGCGCGGCGAGCCGGTCGGTCTCGTGGCCACGGATGTGCCCGACGCCGGTGAAGACCGACGGCGAGTCGGCCAGCATGGCCAGCGCGGTCAGCACGAGGGTCAGCTCGCCGACGTCGGACAGGTCGGCGGTCAGCCCGTGCACCACGCCGGTGCCCCGGACGGTCAGCCCGTTGGTGGAGAGGGTGACCTCGCCGCCCATCCGCTGCAGCAGCGAGCGGAGCTGTTCGACCGGCTGCGCACTGCTGTGCGGCCAGCCCTGCAGGGTCACCTCGCCGCCGGTGACCAGGGCGGCGGCGAAGAACGGCACGGCGCCGGAGAGGTCTGGCTCGATCTCCCAGCCGCGCCCGGTGAGCGGGCCGGGCTCGACGGTCCACACGTCGGGCGTGGAGTCGTCGACCGCCGCGCCGGCGGCCCGCAGCATCTGCACGGTCATCCGCAGGTGCGGCGCGGAGGGCACCGGCGGGCCGACGTGGCGCACCACGACGCCCCGGTCGAAGCGCGGCGCGGCCAGCAGCAGCCCGGAGACCAGCTGGCTGGAGGCGGACGCGTCGATGACCACCTCGCCCCCGGTGACCCGGCCGGTGCCGCGCACGGCCAGCGGAAGGCTGCCGGTGCCGGTGACGTCGATCCGCACGCCCAGCGAGCGCAGCGCGCCGACCAGCGGGCCGAGCGGCCGGGTGCGGACGTACGGGTCGCCGTCGAAGGTGACCTGCCCGTCGGCCAGGCCCGCCACCGGCGGCACGAACCGCATCACGGTGCCGGCCAGCCCGACGTCGACGTGCGCGGGACCGACCAGCGGGTGCGGCCGGACCAGCCAGCGCTCGTCGTCGCTGATCGAGACGTGCGCGCCCATCGCGCGCAGGCCGGCGGCCATCAACTCGGTGTCGCGGGCGCGCAGCGGCCGGGCCAGCGTCGACGGGCCGGCGGCCAGCGCGCTGAGCACCAGGGCGCGGGCGGTCATCGACTTGGAACCGGGCAGGCGCAGTGTCGCCGCCACCGGGTCGGAC
Source organism: Micromonospora sp. WMMD710 (assembly GCF_029626045.1). Taxonomy (NCBI): domain Bacteria; kingdom Bacillati; phylum Actinomycetota; class Actinomycetes; order Micromonosporales; family Micromonosporaceae; genus Micromonospora; species Micromonospora sp. WMMD710. Next base: position 6,553,923 of record NZ_JARUBD010000001.1, read on the forward strand.
GCGGTCGGTGCGCTCCACGGCTGCGGTGGCCGGGTCGCGGTCAGGTTCCCCACGGTTACATTCTGCCGTGTCGGCCGGTGCACGGCGTCGGTCGGTGCTCGTACTCCCGGTTGGCGGGACAGCCGACGGGGCCCTCGGCGGGTTAGCGTGGGCACCATGTGCGGCAGGTACGCGACGACCCGGAGCTCCGGCGAGCTGAGCGCGCTGTTCGAGTCGTCCGACGACACCGACGGCCAGGTGCGGCCGGATCACAACGTCGCGCCCACCGATCCGGTGCCGCTGGTGCGGCTCACCCCGGAGGGGCACCGCAGCCTCTGCGTGGGCCGCTGGGGGTTTCTGCCGCACTGGTCCCGCTCGGCGGCGGGGGCGGCCCGGATGATCAACGCGCGGGCCGAGACGGTGGCCACCAGCCGGGCGTACGCGCGGGCGTTCGCGCGCCGCCGCTGCCTGGTCCCGGCCGACGGCTGGTACGAGTGGGTCCGGCTGCCCGACGGCGGCCGGCAGGCGTATTTCATGACCCCCGCCGACGGGTCGGTGCTCGCGCTGGCCGGCATCTGGTCGGTCTGGGAGTCCGGCACCGAGACCCGGCTCACCTTCAGCGTGCTGACGACGGCGGCGCTCGGCGAGTTGGCCGAGGTGCACGACCGGATGCCGGTGCTGCTGCCGTCGCAGCGGTGGTCCTCCTGGCTGGCGCCCACCGACGAGCCGGAGCACCTGCTCGCCACGCCGTCGCCGGACTGGCTGGCGGGTCTGGAGATCCGTCCGGTGGGCCCGGCGGTCGGCGACGTCCGCAACGACGGTCCGCACCTGACTGCCCGCGTGCCGATGGAGCCGGCACCGCAGGAGTTGACCCTGTTCTGACGACCACGCATCGTCGGGCACCGATTTGCCAGGGTTGCGCGTGATTCGTCTCCTGGCCGTTCAGCCATGTTCTCGGCAGCCCCTTGTCCCGGCGTCCATAAGTGCGATAGAACACAGCGCCGGTAGTGGGTGTCGATTCGCACGGGGCGGACGACATCCATCGATCTTGCCGGTCCCACGGGGGAGGTGGGTGGATGACACGGGCACGTATGCCCCGCCCGCACGAGGTGGCCGCGGCGCAGCGAGATCCGAGACTGCTGCGGGCCTTGCGGGAAAGGCGGCAGGACGACGCATGGCGCACCAGAGGCACCTGCCAGAGCGTTGATCCGGAGACATTCTTTCCGGCGCCGAACGAGCCGGCGGACGCCGCCGTCGCACTGTGCCGCACATGCGACGTGCAGGGGTCCTGCCTGGCCTGGGCGCTGGAGGTCGGTGACTGCCACGGCGTATGGGGCGCGACCACGCCGCGCGAGCGCAGAGCGATGCTCGTCGCCTGGCGCGGCGAGGTCGAACCGGATCCAGCCGCCGCCGACGAGGCGGGCCCGCCGGTACGGGACCGCCTGCTCACCCTGGTCCCGCTGAGCTGAGCATCGGCCCGGTCGCCGCTCGGCCCGCGGCGGGGCGGCGCAGAATGGGCCGGTGCCGCTCAGCGACCAGATAGACACCCCGCGCGGTCCAGCGCGGATCGACACCGACCTGCCGGCCCGGCCGTACGCCGCGCTGCTGGTGCTCGGGCACGGCGCGGGCGGCAGCGTGGACGCGCCCGACCTGCTCGCGGTGCGCGACGCGGCGGTCTCGGCCGGCCTCGCGGTGATCCGGGTGACCCAGCCCTACCGGGTCGCTGGCCGACGCGCGCCGGCCCCCGCCGGTCACCTCGACGAGGCCTGGACGGCGGTGCTCGCCGCGGTGCGCGACCGACACCCCGGCACGGGGACGCTGGTGGTCGGCGGTCGCTCCAGTGGCGCGCGGGTGGCCTGCCGGACGGCGCACGCGGTGGGCGCGGCCGGTGTGGTCGCGCTGGCGTTCCCGCTGCACCCACCCGGTCGCCCGGAACGCTCCCGGGCCGCCGAACTGGACACCGGCCTGCCGACGCTGGTGGTCAACGGCGACCGCGACCCCTTCGGAGTGCCGCAGCCGGGGCCGGCCGTGCACGTGGTGACCCGTCCGGGGGAGACGCACGACCTACGGCGGGATCCGGCCGGCACGGCGGGCGTGGTGCGGGACTGGCTGCGAACCCGGGGCTGGACGGCCGACTGAATCGGCGTTCCTCGTTGCGGCGGGCCGGGGGAACCGTGTCCGCTGCCGGGCGCGGTTCGTTGCATCCGATGGTGCCGCCGGACCAGTTCCGGACGGGCGGTGCCAACCCTCCCAGGCCCTTCCTGGTCCCAGCGCCGGCCGCCCGTCGGGGCCGGGACCAGGAACGGGAGAGGCGGCCGGAATGCCCCACCCGTCATCTCGCGTTACTACCCCCGGACGACTTTTCTGCGAGGGGGGTGACCGGTGCCGACCGAGACACGGATCCGGGAACGGGACGAAAGGGATGCCCAGCAGCTGAAGCGGCTGTTGGACGCTCCGGAGTGGCCCGCGACGGTGGAACCGGGCGGGCTGGACGCGGTGAGCACGGGCACACCGGCCGGAAGTGAATCTGTGGCCAGGTCCGTGCGCGTATCCTCGGCGGGAAAGCATCCGACGCGAGGGGATGTGCGGTTGACCACCGAGAAGACGGACGAGCGCAGGGCCCGTTTCGAGCGGGACGCGATGCCATTCGTCGATCAGCTCTACGCTGCTGGGCTGCGGATGACACGCAACCCGGCGGATGCCGAGGATCTGGTCCAGGAGACCTACCTGAAGGCGTACGCCGCCTTCCACCAGTTCGAGCAGGGCACCAACCTGAAGGCCTGGCTGTACCGGATCCTGACCAACACCTACATCAACAGCTACCGCAAGCGGCAGCGCCAGCCCATCCAGGCGCCCACCGAGGAGATCACCGACTGGCAGCTCGCCGAGGCCGAGTCGCACACCTCCAGCGGTCTGCGTTCGGCCGAGACCGAGGCGCTCGACCGGCTGCCGGACAGCGACGTCAAGGAGGCCCTCCAGCAGTTGCCGGAGGAGTTCCGCCTGGCCGTCTACCTGACTGACGTCGAGGGCTTCTCGTACAAGGAGGTCGCCGACATCATGGGCACGCCGATCGGCACCGTGATGTCGCGTCTGCACCGCGGCCGTCGTAATCTGCGAAAGCTGCTCGAGCGCTACGCCTCGGAGCGGGGCTTCAGTGCGGCCCGCTCGTCGAAGGGCTCGACTGCTGCCGCTGCCGGCCGGGAGGTGTGACGTGAGCTGTGGGGAGCCGCACGAGACGGACTGCCGCGAGGTGCTCGCGGAGGTTTACCTCTACCTGGATCTGGAGTGCGCCGACGAGCGGCGCACGCTGATCCGGCACCACCTCGACGAGTGCGGGCCCTGCCTGCGCGAGTACGGCCTCGAGCAGGAGGTCCGTGCGCTGGTCGCCCGTTGCTGCGGCAACGAGACCGCGCCGAACGAGCTGCGCGAGCGGTTGCGGGTCAAGCTCACCGAGCTGGTGGTCTTCGAGACCAGTGAATCCCGCGAGCTGGCCGACTGAGCGTCGGCACATCTGACGGACGAAGCCGGTGGCCCGGGTCGATGTCGACCCGGGCCACCGGTGTACCCGGTGTCCGCCGGGCTCGGGCTGATCGGTGACGGGCCGTGGCCCGCCGCGCCGACTCAGGAGTTGGGACGCTTGCCGTGGTTCGCGGCGCTCTTCTTACGGGCCTTCTTCTTGCGGGACTTCTTCGCCATGCTGACCTCCTCGTGATGGGTCGGATCCCTCGTGCGCACAACCTCGGCGCCCGTGCACCCTCCGGCCGCCCGGCGTCGGGTCCGACCCGCTGATGGTAGTGCGGTCGACACGCGCCGCCTTCCCCAGGGCGGGCGCGGCAACCGGGCCGCACCGCTCCGCGCCCGCCGTCCGCTGCCGCATGATTGGATACGTCGGCAGGCACATCGCGAAAAGGGAGGGCCTGGACATGGCCGAGGAGATCCGCGCCGAGATGGTGGCGAACGTCTGGAAGGTCGTCGCGTCGACCGGTGACACCGTGTCCGAGGGCGACACCCTGGTGATCCTCGAGTCGATGAAGATGGAGATCCCGGTCGTCGCCGAGTCCGACGGTGTGATCGAGCAGCTCGTCGTCAACGAGGGTGACGTCGTGCAGGACGGTGACCTGATCGCGGTGATCGGTTGACCGGCGTGCTGGTCCGGCGCGCCGAGCCGGGCGACTTTGCGGCGGTGGCCCGGCTGACCGTGGCCGCGTACGAGGCCGACGGTCAGCTCAAGGGCGAGCACGGGTACGCCGTGGTGCTGGCCGACGTGTCGATTCGCGCTGCCAGTGGCGAGGTGCTGGTCGCGGTGGACGAGGCGACCGGCGCGGTGCTCGGCTCGGTCACCTTCGTGCTGCCGGGCACGCCGTTCGCCGAGTTGTCCGGGCCGGGCGAGGCGGAGTTCCGGATGCTCGCGGTGGACCCGGCCGCGCAGGGGCGTGGTGTCGGCGCGGCACTGGCCCGGGCCTGCGTGGACCGCGCGGTCGAGCTGGGCTGCACGGCCGTGGTGATCTGCGTCCGGGCCGGGATGGCCGCCTCGGCGCACCGGCTCTACGAGCGGCTCGGATTCGTCCGGTTGCCCGAGAAGGACTGGTCGCCGGAGGAGGGTGTGGACCTGCTCGGCCTGCGGCTGGAGCTGCCCCGCGGCTGAGCCGCCGGTCGGTCAGCCCTGCGGGCTGCCCGAGCTGGCCGGTGTGGCGCTGACGTCGGGCTCGGCGTCCTCGCCCGGCTCGGCGTCCTCGCCCGGCTCGGCGTCCTCGCCCGGCTCGGAGCCGATGGCGGCCAGCAACTCGTCGGCCACCTCCAGGGCGAGCCGGCGGCGTTCGTCGTCGCTGATGTCCGGCGCGCGGACGGCGAACCAGCTGGTGTGTACGGCGAACAGCGACAGCGCGGCGCGCAGTTGGGCGGCGGGGGAGTCGTCGCCCCGGCAGAGCGCGTTGGCGAGCTGCATCATCCGGCCGCGCATCTGCTGGCCGGAGGCGAGGCTCTTGAGCACCGTCTGGTTCTGCTCGAAGAAACGCATCACCGTGGGCAGGTCACCGGCGAACATGGTGTCGGCGTACCGGGAGATCAGCTCACGTCGGGTGGTCAGGGTCGCGGGCTGCGACTCGGCCCACGCGGTGAGCGCGTCCATCTTCTCCAGCCGGTCCTCGACGAAGCTGGCGACGATGTCGTCCTTGCTCTTGAAGTGGTAGTAGAGGGCGGCCTTGGTGACGTTGAGGCGCTCAGCGATCTCCCGCAGCGAGGTCTTCTCGTACCCCTGCTCGGTGAAGAGCTCGAGCGCGACGGCCTTGATCCGCTCCCGCGTCCCGCCTGTGCTCTCCCTCACCCACGCCCTCCAATTGGTTTGACTGTCACTTGCTACCCAACTTACCGTGCGGCTAGTAAGGTGACTAGCCGGGCGGCAAGTAAGTACGGCATTCCTCGGGGGGAGCTTACCCATGACTCAGGCAACCCAGGCCGGCGCACGACCCAACGTACGGGTCGTGCTGTTCGGGCTGATGATCGCGATGATGCTCGCGATGCTCGACAACATGATCGTCAGCACCGCGCTACCGCGGATCGTCGGCGAGTTCGGCGGCCTCGACCACTTCACCTGGGTGGTCACCGCGTACGTCCTGGGCACCACCGTCTCCACCCCGATCTGGGGCAAGCTCGGTGACCTCTACGGCCGCAAGTCGGTCTTCCTCACCTCGGTCGTCATCTTCCTCATCGGCTCCGCCCTCTGCGGCATGGCCGGCTCGGGGATGTTCGGCGGCCCGCAGGACGGCATGGTCCAGCTCATCGGCTTCCGGGCCGTGCAGGGCCTGGGCGCCGGCGGCCTCATGGTGGGCGTGATGGCGATCATCGGCGACCTGGTCCCGCCCCGCGAGCGTGGGCGCTACCAGGGCATGATCGCCGGCATCATGGCCATCGCCATGGTCGCTGGCCCGCTGGTCGGTGGCTTCATCACCGATCACCTGTCCTGGCGCTGGGCGTTCTACGTGAACCTGCCGCTGGGCGGAGTGGCGCTGCTCGTGCTGATCACCACGATGCACCTGCCGAAGTACCGCACCGAGCACCGGATCGACTGGCTCGGCGCCGGGCTGCTCTCGGTCGGCATCACCGCGATCGTGCTGATCACCACCTGGGGCGGCAGCCAGTACGCCTGGGCCTCCGCGCAGATACTCGGCCTGGCCGTGCTGGCGGTGCTCGCGTTGGTGGCGTTCGGTCTGGTCGAACGCCGGGTTCCGGAGCCGATCCTGCCGCTGGGGCTCTTCGCCAACCGCAACTTCGCGCTGATCTCGGTGATCGGCTTCCTGCTCGGCTTCGCGATGTTCGGCGCGATGAACTTCCTGCCGCTCTACCAGCAGACCGTGCAGGGGGCGTCGGCCACCAACAGCGGTCTGCTGCTGCTGCCATTGATGTTCGGCATGCTGGTCGTCTCGCTGGTCATCGGGCGGGCGATCACCAAGAACGGCAAGTACCGGGCGTACCCGATCATCGGTGGCGTGGTGATGACCGCGGGCATGGCGCTGCTGACCATGCTCGACACCGGCACCAGCAAGGTGGAGTCCTCGCTCTACATGGTCGTGCTCGGTGTCGGCATGGGCTTCCTCATGCAGACCTCGATGCTGATCGCGCAGAACAGCGTGGAGCAGAAGGACCTGGGCGCGGCCAGCGGCGCGGCCACCTTCTTCCGGTCGATCGGCGGTTCGTTCGGCATCTCGCTGTTCGGCGCGATCTTCGCCAACCGGCTGGCCGACTCCGCCGCGGGCGACGCCTTCGGTGGCAAGGCCGGGGCCGAAATGGACCTGGAGATGCTCAAGCAGCTGCCCGCCCAGGCGCGGGAGTTGGTGCTCGGCGGTCTCGCCGACGCCATCTCGCACGTCTTCCTCTGGGCGGTGCTGTTCACCATCGTGATCCCGGTGCTCGCCTGGTTCATCAAGGAGATCCCACTGCGCACCGCCAACGAGGCACCGGCGCAGGCCACCCCGGAGGAGGAGGCCGAGATCGCCCTCGGCAAGGCCCCCGTCGCCTGACCAGAAGCCCCCGCCAAGCGCCGCGTCGACCTCCGGGTCGGCGCGGGGCGGGGCGGGGGTTAGCGGCGATGGGTTAGGCGGTGCCAGAGGCGGCGTAGCGGGTTGCGGGGGCGGGGGAGGGTGTGGTGGGACTGGCGGTCGGCCAGTAGCTCGGTGGCCAGGGCCGCGGTGGTGGCGTCCAGGACCGGAGCGGCCAGCGCCACATGGGCCAGCGAGGCGGCGATCGGGACGGGCCTGGCGCGGGCCACGGCGGCGACGTCGGCCAGCCGCTCGGCCACCACGCGGGCCACGTCAGGCCGTACCTCCGGGTCCACCCACGCGGCGGTGACCAGGGCGAACAGCGCCGCCTCCGTCACCCAGTCCTCCACGCCCCAGACCAGGTCCAGCAGCACCCGGCGTCGCGTCGAGCCGTCCCACGGCTCGTCGGTGCGATGGTGCAGCAGTCCCAGGCAGGCCCACACCTGCACGCCGCGTACCCAGACCGACGGGTCGTGGGCGGCCAGCAGGCGGCCCACCGCGTTGGCCGGCGCCGCCGGTGGATGCACCAGCAGACCGAGCAGGTCCGGTACGTCGAGGCCGGCCAGGCCCACCGCCGCGTCGTAGGCGGCCGGAGGGTGCGGCCACGCCGGGTGGGCGACCTGCCCGATCCGCTCGACTGCCACCGCCGAGGGCTCCGGCAGCGCGGGCGTCGGGACGGCGTCCGCGTAGTCCCACAACCGTTGGGCGGACGCCCGGCGGGGCTCGCGCGGGTCCGGCTGTGCGGTGCCGGTGATCTCGATCCGCAGCCCCGGGGCCGTCGACGTGGCTGTCCGTACGGCGCTCGGCGGTGCCGCCGCCGCCAACCGGACCGCGCTGCCGACACCGTTGTCGTCATCGGCCACCGCCCGGCGCATCGCGTCGATCAGCGGGCCACCGGCCGGCGTGAGCTGCCCGAGCCAGGGGCGACCCCGACAGCACTGGGCCAGGTCGCCGTGCTCGTGGGTGTCGTCCGGGTGGTCACGGACGAAGTCGGCGAGTGCGACGAGGTGGGCCAGATCCCCGTCGCGCAGGTGCCGCAGTCGGTGGGCGGTGTGCACCGCGCAGTCGAACGACGGGTCCCGGGCCAGCGCCCGCTCGGTCCACTCCAACGCCTCGTCGAGCCGGCCGGTCTCGGCCAGGGTGCCGGCGATGTCGGCGTAGATGGCCAGGTCGTCGGGGTCCAGCGCGACGGCCCGGTTGAGGGCCGCGAGGGCGTCGCGGGTCCGGCCCGCACTGCGGTACGCGTACCCGAGCCAGACCTCGCCCATCTTCGACGACTCGGCGCGTACGCCGCGGGCGGCCCAGCGGATCGCCAGCGCGACCTCGCCGAGCCGCCGGGCCAGCGCGGACGCCGCGCCCAGCAGCAGGCCGTGGTCGGGGTGGACGGTGATCGCGTTGCGGGCCAGCGTGAGGTACGGCGCCAGTGCCGGTCGGCCGATCCGCGGCACCGGGTCGGGCAGCGCGGAGCAGACCTGCATGAGGATCCGGGCGATGTGCTCCGGGTCGAGCCGCTCGGCGAGTTCGGGTGCGGTCACCCAGGGCACACCGGCCCATTCGGTGCCCGGCGCGTACCCGGTCGCGGCGGCCAGCAGTTCGAGCCCTTCGGCGGGACGGCCGGTGGCGGCCAGCAGGTGGGCGCGGGCGACGACCGCGCCGACGAAGGTGTGGTGGTTGATCGGGAAGAGGTCGAGGCCGCCGCCACTGGCGGCGGCCAGTCGGGCCAGGGTCTCGTGCACCTCCGGCAGGGTGGGTGCCCGGGCCAGCGCGCCGGCGAGGTGGCCGGCGGCGTGGTGGAGGTCGCCCTCGTCCAGTGCCAGCCGAGCGAGGGCCAGTTCCTCCGTCGCGGAGAGTGCGGGGTCGTCCCTTCCCTCGGGCACGTCGTCCTCTCGTCGCAGCGGCACGGGGCTCAAGGGTAGTTGATGTTGGGATGGTTTGGTGATCAACTGCGCACTGCTGCTCGTTCGATTGCTCCCTTACCTTGAAAGGTGCAAGACTGAGCAGGAAACGCGCGGCAATCGCGCAAAGGGGGGAGTTTCCGTGACACGTGCAGGGGCCGGAATGGCCGCCGACATCGAGGAGCAGCCGGCCGGCTACGCGCGCCTGCTCTCCGTCGCCAACGCCGGGGAGATCGCCCGGGTGGCGGCGGCCGTGGCCGAGCGCCGGCCGCGGCACGTGGTCTTCACCGCACGCGGCACCTCCGATCACGCGGCCCTCTACGGGGCGTACCTGACCGAGATCCGCCTCGGCCTGCCCGCCGGGCTGGCCTCACCCAGCGTGGTCACCCTCTACGGCGGCTCACCCGACCTGTCCGACGCGCTGGTCGTCGGGGTCAGCCAGAGCGGCGGCTCACCCGACCTGGCCGAGGTGCTGCGTGCCGCGCGGGCCTCCGGCGCGCTGACCCTCGCGGTGACCAACGCCCCCGACTCGCCACTGGTCGAGACGGCCGAGCTGAGCATCGACATCGCCGCCGGGCACGAGCGGGCGGTGGCCGCCACCAAGACGTACACCGCAGAGCTGCTCGCCCTGCTGATGCTCATCGAGGGCGTCCGGGCCGGTGACGGCGTGCTCCCGGCGGCCGAACGGGAGGCGCTCGCCGCACTGCCCGAGCTGGCCGCCCGCACCCTGGCCGACGACACCCCGGCCCGACTCGCGCCGCGCTACCGCTTCGCCCAGCAGCTGGTGACCACCGGGCGCGGGTACGCCTACCCGACCGCCCGGGAGGCGGCGCTGAAGCTGATGGAGACCTCGTACCTGCCGGCGCTCTCCTTCTCCGGCGCCGACCTGCTGCACGGGCCGCTCGCGATGACCGACCCGGAGGTGCCGGTGCTCGCCGTGGTCGGCTCCGGCCCCGGTGGCCGGTCGATGGGGGAGGTGCTGCCCCGCCTCGGCGAACGCCGCGCCGACGTGGTGGTGGTGGGCTCCGCCGACGTGCCGGGCGCCACCCGGCTCGCCGTCCCCGAGGTCGACGAGCGGTACGCCCCACTGCTGGACATCCTGCCGTTGCAGCGCCTGGCGCTGGCGTTGGCGCTGACCCGGGGCGAGGATCCGGACGCACCGCGTGGGCTGAAGAAGGTCACCGCGACGAGGTGAGGCGCGGCGTGGCACCCTGGTCACCGTGTCCACGCTGCGCGACCTCGCCGAGGAGCACACCCATCTCCGTCCGGCCGACATCGACCACCTGCACCGGATCGCCGGCGACTGGCAGTTGCTCTCCGATCTGTCCTTCGCCGACCTGCTGCTCTGGGTGCCGGTCGACGCCGACGGCACGTTCCTCTGCGTCGCCCAGGTCCGCCCGACGACCGCGCCCACCGCGTACCAGGACGATCAGGTGGGTCGGATCGTCGGCGGGCCGGAGGTGGCCCACCTGGGGGTGGCGTACTCCCAGGGCCGGATCTGGCGGGAGGGCGACCCGGTCTGGTACGGCGACGTGCCGGCCCGGCACGAGGCGATCCCGGTCCGGCTGCGCAGCGCCGAGGGTGAGGCCGGCGAGGTGATCGCCGTGGTGGGGCGGGACACCAACCTCTCCACCGCGCGTACCCCCAGCCAGCTGGAACTCAACTACCTCACCACGGCCGACGACCTGGCCCAGATGATCGCGGACGGCACCTTCCCGCCGCCCCGGCACCCGGGTGAGACCACCTCGGCGCCCCGGGTCGGTGACGGCCTGGTGCGGCTGGACGCCGGCGGCAAGGTCACCTACGCGAGCCCGAACGCGCAGTCCGCGTACCGCCGGTTGGGCTACGCCTCCCACCTGGTGGGGGAGGACCTGGCGGCGTTGCACCGCCGGCTGGCCGGTGACCCGCTGGACGGCACCGAGGCGGCCAACGGCATCCTGGCCGCGTTGCGCGGAGAGGCGCCGCCCCGGCGGGAGATCGACGCTCGTGGCGCCACGATGCTCACCCGGGCGCTGCCGCTGATGCCCGCCGGGGTGCCGATCGGGGCGCTGGTGCTGGTCCGGGACATCACCGAGGTCCGCCGCCGTGATCGGGCGCTGATCACCAAGGACGCCACCATCCGGGAGATCCACCACCGGGTGAAGAACAACCTGCAGACGGTGGCCGCGCTGCTGCGGTTGCAGGCCCGCCGGGTGGCCATGCCGGAGGCCCGCGTCGCGCTGGAGGAGTCGGTCCGTCGGGTCGCCTCGATCGCCCTGGTGCACGAGACGCTCTCCATGTCCAGTGACGAGGCGGTCGAGTTCGACGGCATCGTCGACCGGGTGGCGAGCGCGGCGACCGAGGTCGCGGCGACCGAGGTGAGCGTCGGCATGCGCCGGCGGGGCACCTTCGGGGTGTTGCCGGCGGAGATCGCCACCTCGCTGGTGATGGTCCTCAACGAACTGCTGCTCAACGCCGTCGAACACGGCTTCCCGCCGGCGGACGAGGCGGACGAGGCGGACGAAACCCCCGTGCCGGCCGCGTCGGGCGTGGTGCCGGCCGCCGTCGCCGAGGTCGACCCCGCGGTGCGGCCGGAGGTGGTGGTCTCGGCGCACCGGTTCCGCAAGATGCTGCACGTCTCGGTGACCGACAACGGGCGCGGCCTGCCACCGGAATTCGACGCCGAGCGCGGCAGCCGACTCGGCCTGCAGATCGTCCGGGCCCTGGTCACCGGGGAACTGCGCGGCACCATCGAGTTGCGCGCGGGCGCCACCGGCGGCACCGAGGCGGTGCTGGTCGTACCGCTGGCCCGCAACGCCCACGAGGGCCGCTCCCAGGGCTGAGCCGCCCTCCGTCGGGCGGGTCGCCGTGGGCACGGATACCAGAGTGAGCGTGATGCCTGTCAGTCATCAAGATGACTCACAGGCATCACGCTCATCGAGGTGTGCCGCCCCGGAGGGCCCGCCGGCTGAGGTGGGCCGTGCCGGCTGAGCAGTCAGGTGAGCCGTGCCGGCTGAGCAGTCAGGCCGCCAGTCGACGCCACCGGCCCGCCGCGGTGACCGGTCGTCAGCGGCTGGTGAGCAGGGCGACGGTCAGGCCGGGCCGCTGCCAGACCTGCGCGACGGTGAAGTCCGACCGCAGCGCGTCGCCCTTGGCGCCGGACACGGCGGCCAGCGGCTCGGCGTGCCGCCCGGCGACGACCAGCCACACCCGCCGCGTGCCGGCCAGGCACTGCGCCGGTAGCGGACACTCGGCGGCCCACAGGTCGCCCCGGCGAGCCTCGTCCTCGGTGACCAGCACGTCGCGTGGTGGGTCGCCGAGGTGGTACTCGATACCGAGGTCGAGGAAGAGCCAGCTGCGCCGGGGCGAGTAGACCACCGCGTCGCCCGGTCGCTGACCGTCGGCGATCACCCGGGCGGCGCCCGCGTAGTCGACCGGGGCGTTGCGCGGCCACTCGTGGGTCCGTCGCAGCGCCGCCTGGTCGGGCAGGCCGAGGAGCCCGGCCAGGACCACCACGGCCAGCGCGGCCGGCGTGGCCGCCGCCGCCAGTGCCGCGCCGGCCAGCAGGCAGGCGAATGGCACCACGAAGACCAGGTAGCGGGGCACCCACAGCGGTACGACCGCGCCGGCGGCGAAGAGCAGCAGCACCGGCAGCAGCACCGCGCTCACCGGCAGCAGAGCGCGTCGCCCGAGCCGGGCCGCGCCGAGCACGGCGACCCCGACCAGCAGACCGCCCACCACACTGCTCTGGGCGACACCGCCGGGCAGCGCGCTCAGGTCGTCCGGCCGGGCCAGGTCGACCCAGTTCAACTGCTCGGACCGCTGCGCCCGCGCCGTGACCAGCAACGGACCCACCAGCAGCACGGCCGGCACCAGCGTGACCGGCCATCGCCACCACAGCTGCCGGTCCCGGCCGCCGGCGCTGCCGTCCGGGGCGATGCCGGCCCCGGCGGGTCCGCGCCGCCAGGCGACAAGGACAACCAGCGCGTGCGCGGCGAGCAGGGTGAGCGCGATCAGGTGGATGAGGCCGAGCGCGGCCACGGCGGCGGCGTACCCGGCCCACCGCGCCCAGCCCGGTCGACGCAGCGCGGCGACCAGCAGCAGGGTGGCCAGTACCGCGAGCATGGTGGCCAGGGCGTACGGGCGGGCCTCCTGCCCGTAACGGGAGGTGCCCGGCAGCACCGCGAACAGCAGCCCGGCGACGAGGCCGGTGCGCCGGTCGACCAGCCACGCACCGAGCACGGCGAGCAGCCCGGCGGCCACGGCCATCGCCACCACCGCCGGCACGCGCAGAGCCACCGTGGAATCGCCGACGACCGCGAGCCAGACGTGCATCAGCAGGTAGTACGGGCCGGTGGCGGCGTCGATGGTGCCGGCCAAACGGGCCAGGTCGTCGGGCGACCGGGTGGCCGCGCTCCAGGTCGCCAACTCGTCACGCCACAACTGGGCGGAGCCCAGCCCGGTCAGGGTCGCCGCCAGGGTCAGCAGCGCCGGAGGGAGCCAGACCGGGACGCGGGACCACCGCACCCCCGCCACCCCTTGCCGCTTTTCGGACATTGCGCCCACGTATCGAGCCTGCCACAGGCCCGCCCCGGAAGCTGGCCCGTGATGTGGGATCCGGCACGCAGTCATTGGCCGGGCACACTGCGGTGTGGCAGCATGGGGCCCATGACCGCCGCTGTCGTCCGCCGCTTCGTGGCACGTCGCCACGTCGACTACGGCCGCGTGCGCAGCGCGATCTGTCCGGCCTACTGACGACGCCCGACCAATCCGTCTCGGGCGCGCTCCGCGCCGGCTGTCTCAGACACCGTTGTCCCGCCCGCTTCGCCGGGCCGGCCGCCGCGCCCCGCGTACCCCGAGGCACAGCAGACAACGGAGGACGCCGCGATGGCGGTCAGCAGCATCCCGGCTCGTTCCGAGGACCCGACGGCCCGCCCGGCGCGGGCGGCGCGCCGGCCGCGGGGTGAGGGTCAGTGGGCGCTCGGCCACCGCGAACCGCTCAACCCCAACGAGCGGATCAAGAAGGACGACGACCCGCTCAACGTCCGGGCCCGGATCGAGACCATCTACGCGCACCGCGGCTTCGCCTCCATCGACCCGCAGGACCTGCGCGGTCGGTTCCGCTGGTGGGGCCTCTACACGCAGCGCAAGGCGGGCATCGACGGTGGCCGTACGGCCGTGCTGGAGCCGCACGAGCTGGAGGACGAGTTCTTCATGCTCCGGGTCCGCATCGACGGCGGGCAGCTCAGCCTGGCGCAGTTGCGGGTGATCGCGGACATCTCCCGGGAGTTCGCCCGGGACACCGCGGACATCACCGACCGGCAGAACATCCAGTACCACTGGATCCGCGTCGAGGACATGCCGGAGATCTGGCGTCGACTGGAGTCGGTCGGCCTGCAGACGACCGAGGCGTGCGGCGACTGCCCGCGGATCGTGCTGGGCAGCCCGGTCGCCGGGGTGGCCCGCGACGAGGTGCTCGACCCGACCCCGGCCATCGACGAGATCGTCGCCCGGTACGTCGGGGACAAGCAGTTCTCCAACCTGCCCCGCAAGTTCAAGACGTCGATCTCCTGGCAGGTGGACACCCCGTACGAGTCGAACGACATCTCCTTCCTCGGCGTCGACCACCCCGAGCACGGCCCCGGCTTCGACGTCTGGGTCGGCGGCGGCCTCTCCACCAACCCGATGCTCGCCCAGCGGCTCGGCGTCTGGGTGCCGCTGGCCGAGGTGCCGGACGTGTGGGCCGGCGTGGTCGGGATCTTCCGCGACTACGGCTACCGCCGGCTGCGCAACCGTGCCCGGCTGAAGTTCCTGGTGGCCGACTGGGGTGTGGAGCGCTTCCGCGAGGTCCTGGAGAAGGACTACCTCGGCCGTACGCTGCTCGACGGCCCGGCGCCGACCCTGCCGTCGAAGCCGGTCGACCACGTGGGCGTGCACGAGCAGGCCGACGGGCGGCACTACGTGGGTGCCGCGCCGGTGGTCGGGCGGGTCTCCGGTGGGCAGCTCGCCGAACTGGCCGACGTGGTCGAGGCGCACGGCAGCGACCGGGTGCGACTCACCCCGTACCAGAAGCTGCTGGTGCTCGACGTGCCGTCGGAGCGGACGGAGTCGCTGGTCGACGCGCTGCGCGGGATCGGCCTGGAGGCCCGGCCCTCGGCCTGGCGGCGCGGCACGATGGCGTGCACCGGCATCGAGTACTGCAAGCTCGCCATCGTCGAGACGAAGGCCCGCGGCGAGGAGTTGGTGGCCCGACTGGAGCAGCGGCTGCGGGACTTCGACGCGGACATCTCGATCCACATCAACGGCTGCCCGAACGCCTGCGCGCGCACGCAGGTGGCCGACATCGGGCTCAAGGGTCAGCTGGTGGTCGGCCCCGACGGCCGACAGGTGGAGGGCTTCCAGGTGCACCTCGGTGGCGGCCTGGGCATGGCGCAGGGGCAGACGGCCGGCTTCGGCCGCAAGCTGCGCGGCCTGAAGACCACCGCCGACGAGCTTCCGGAGTACGTGGAACGACTGGCCCGCCGTTACCTGGCCGGGCGGAGCGAGGGCGAGACGTTCGCCAACTGGGTGATCAGAGTCGACGAGGAGGCACTGCGGTGAGCAGCGAGAACCGAGCGGCACCTCTGTACTGCCCCTACTGCGGCGAGGAGGACCTGCGGCCGCACGAGGCGGGGCACGGCGCCTGGGAGTGCCACGCCTGCACCCGGGTCTTCGCGGTGAAGTTCACCGGCCTGCTAAGCCGGGCGGTGACCCGATGAGCCTGGTCTCCGCCGCCGGTCTGGGTCTGGTCGGCCCGGCTGGCCCGACGCCGGTCGACCCGTCCCGCCGCAATCCGGACGAGCTGCGGACGCTGGCCGAGGAGGCCGCCCGCGAGCTGGAGGGCGCTCCGGCGCTGGAGATCGCCCGGTGGGCGGCGCAGACCTTCGGTGACCGGTTCTGCGTCACCAGCTCGATGGCCGACGCGGTGCTGGCGCACCTGGTGTCCCGGGTGGCCCCGGGGGTGGACGTGGTCTTCCTCGACACCGGCCTGCACTTCCCCGAGACGTTGCGGGTGCGCGACGAGGTGGCCCGGACGCTCCCGGTGAATGTCCGGTCGATCCGGCCCCGACTCACCGTGGGGCAGCAGGACGGCCAGTACGGTCCCCGGCTGTTCAACAAGTCACCGGACGACTGCTGCCAGTTGCGCAAGGTGGAGCCGCTGGAGCGGGCGCTGTCCGGGTACGACGCCTGGGCCGCCGGCCTGCGTCGCGACGAGTCGCCGACCCGGGCCAACACGCCCGTGGTGACGTTCGACGCGCGGCGCGCCAAGGTCAAGGTCAACCCGATCGCGGCGTGGTCGCAGGGGGATGTGGACGCCTACATCGCCCGGTGGAACGTGCCGGTTAACGAGCTGTTCAAGCAGGGGTACGGCTCGATCGGCTGCTGGCCGTGCACCCGTCGGACGAAGGCCGGCGAGGACGCGCGGGCCGGCCGGTGGGCCATGTTCGAGAAGACCGAGTGCGGGCTGCACGTCTGACCTCCCCGGTGCCGACCCCGACCGGCCCGGACGTGGCCGGCGGGGCGGATCCGGTGGTGCTGGTGGCGCACGGCAGCCGGGATCCGCGGGCTGCCGAGGCGACCCGCGCGCTGGCCCGGGCCGTGTCGGCGGCCCGGCCCGGCGTCGCGGTGTGCGCGAGTTGGCTGGACCACACCGAGCCGGGGCCGACCGAGGTGCTGCGCGCCCTGGCGGCGGCCGGTCACCGGAGCGCGGTGCTGGTGCCGTTGCTGCTGACCGCCGCGTACCACCGTCGGGTGGACATTCCGGCGGCCGTCGCCGCCGCGACGCGGTCCGGGCCACCGCTGGTGGTACGGGTGACCGACGTGCTCGGCCCGGCGGACGGGACGGTGGCTCCGGCGCTGCTGGCGGGGCTGCGCCGCCGGCTCGGTGAGGTGTGCCCGGGCCGCTTCGACGCGCTGGTGCTGGCCGCGGCGGGCACCCGGGACGCGCGGGCGCGTGGCTCGGTGGGCCGGGTGGCGGATGCCCTCGGTGCGGAGTTCGGGGTGCCCTGCCGGGTGTCGTACGCCTCGGCGGCCCCACCGCGGACCGGTGTGGCGGTGTCCCGGTTGCGGGCGGCCGGTGGCCGCCGGGTGGCGGTGGCCGGGTACTTCCTGGCACCGGGCCTGTTCCACGACGCGGTGGCCGAGGAGGCGCGGGCGGCCGGAGCGGTGGCGGTGTCCGGCCCGTTGACCGATGCGCCGGAGGTGGCCGAGTTGGTGCTGCGCCGGGTCGATGAACGGTCCGGAAGCCGCGCGGTGTGACCGGCGGGACAACCCGGCCCTGGACAGCGGAACGCCCCGGTGGGCGGACCCACCGGGGCGTACAGCTGTGTCGTTGGGATCAGGCGGAGTGAGCGCGCAGCACCCGGAGGCCGCCGCGCCGCTTCACAGCGCGCCGTTCCTCTTCGCTCATCCCGCCCCAGACGCCGGCGTCCTGACCCGACTCGAGCGCCCACTGCAGGCACTGGTCGGTCACGGAGCAGCGCCTGCAGACGGCCTTGGCCTGTTCGACCTGCAGGAGAGCCGGTCCGGACGTCCCGATAGGGAAGAACAGCTCCGGGTCCTCGTCGCGGCAGACAGCATGGTGACGCCAGTCCATGGCGGCAACACTCCTCATTCTGGATGGGTGGCAATTATTGCTTGTCGTGCTTTTCCTATATGCATCCGCAGTGCCGACGGTGACAGTTCGCGTCCGTCCATTCGGCAGTGCGTGAGCAGGCAGTTAGCTCCGGGGACCTGCTGGAACAGCTCAACCTGTCGAGCATATCCAGGCAATGTCCCGGTAACTCAAGTTCGCTTGTGAATACTTTCACGAACATTCGCGATGTCAAGGGTGACGCTCGGAAAAACTCCGGGCGGTGAGCAAGCCCACAACCCATTCGCCCGGGTTTCGGTGCCTTCCCGGTTACCCGCCGTGCCACAGTCGAGGATCAATATAGTACAGTCCGCGTGACATTGCTGACATTTCCGGCACCTGCCCCTCGGTGTGGCGGCGACCGCGCCGATGCGGTGTGGCGCCGCGTCGACCTAGGGCAGTACCCGAGACCTAGCAGATTACTCTGAGTGCGGCGGGAACGGATGTGAATCTGACTTTTTCCCGCTCGCCAAGATAGTCGCCGTCCAGCTGGAACGCCTGCGGACGGGCAGAGAGCAGGGTGAACTCCGCCGTGTCATGGAGTCGTAACACCTGACGACCTCGAGGATCGGGACGGCGGGACAGGAACTGCGTCACTGTCCGTGTTGTGCTAGCCACCCGCAGCTGACGTAACGCCAGCACATCCAGCCCGAGGTCGAACGACGCCTCCGGGTTCGGGTTGACCTCCCGGTCGCCCAGATAGGTCCAGGGCGCCGTGTTCTGGATGATCACGGTGGCCAGCTCGTCCTCCACCGGCTCGCCCGGACGCTCCAGGCTGATCGCCGGGTGCCGCCGATCGGAGGCGAGGAAGTACTGATTCATGATCGAGCGGAAGTAGAGCGACGGCGTGGAAACCCGCCCCTTGCGCCGGGCCTGCTCCACCCGGTGGATCACGGCGGCGTCCAGACCGAACCCCGCGCAGAACGTGAAGTAGCGGTCGTCCGCACGGCCCAGCCCGACCGTCCGGTGCCGACCCAGGCGCAGCCCTTCGAGGATCATGCTGGTTGCCTCCGGCCAGTCCCGGGGCAGTCCCAGGGCGCGGGCGAAGACGTTGGTCGAGCCGCCCGGGACGGTCGCCAGCGCGGGCAGCCGGTCGGCCAGCGTGGCACCGGCGGCACCGACCGGCGGGTCGGCCGACATCAGGCCGTTCACCACCTCGTTCACGGTGCCGTCGCCACCCAGGGTGACGACGAGGTCGACGCCCTCGGCGGCGGCCTCCCGGGCCAGCGCCATGGCGTGCCCACGACGGCGCGTGTAGCGCACGCTGAGATCGACTTCGCTGCGCAGCGCCCGGACAAGCACGTCCCGGCTGCGTTCGCTGGTGGTGGTGGCCTTCGGATTGACCACCAGGACGGCCCGCATGGGCGGCACTGTACCTCTCGGTAGCCCGGGTATCGTGGCGCGCGTGACCATCGACTCGGCCCCGATTCCCGTCACGCTCCGCTGGGCGGTCCGCTTGCTGTGGGCGGAGGCGGCCGTTGTCGGGCTGCTCGCCGTCTGGCTGATCTGGGCCGACCTCACGTCCACCACCACCGACCTGATGTCGGCGTTGCTGGTGACCGTGTTCGCGGCCGGCGCGGCGGTCGTGCTCTGGGCGCTGGGCCGTGCGCTGCTGCGCCGTCGAGCCGGCGCGCGGGCCCCCGCCATCGTGCTCCAGCTGATGCTGCTGCCGATCGGCTGGTTCATGATCCAGGGCGGGCTGGGTTGGTTGGGCGTGCCGCTGATGGCACTCGGCCTGCTCGTGGGTTGGCTGCTGGTCAGCCCACCGACGACCCGGGCTCTCGGCTTCGAGTGACCCGGTCGACCCGACGGGTTGGTCAGTAGCCGCCGGAGCGGCGGGTCAGCAGCGAGATCGTGGCCCGACCGTCGGCGGCCGTGGCGGACGCCGACGTGGTCAGCGCGGTGAGCACCTTCCAGGCGAAGGACGACTCGGCGGGCAACGTGGCGCCCCGCACGGTCGGCACGGTCACCTCGACGGTCAGCGCGTCCTCGGTGACCGAGAATCGACACTCCAACTCGGCGTCGCGGGTGGCGATGGCGAGCAGCATCGCGCACGCCTCGTCGACCGCGATCCGCAGATCCTCGATCTCGTCGAGTGCGAACTGCAACCGGGCCGCGAGACCGGCGGTGGCGGTACGGAGCACGCCGAGGTAACCGCCGTCGGCGGGCACCGTGAGGTGCACCACGTCGTCGGTCGCTGGCTGGCCGGTCAGTTGAGTCACGCCTCATCCCCCCGGTCGGGGACTCTACCCGGTCGGTCGCCGGCACGCGTGCCGGCGGCGGTGGCCTGCCCGGCCAGCTCGCGCAACGCGTCACCGCTGAGCCGGTACGGCACCCATTCGCTCATCTGCTCCGCCCCGATCGAGGCGTAGAACCCGGCGGCCGGATTCCAGTCGATCATCCACCACTCCAGCCGCCGGTAGCCGCGTCGTACGCAGATGTCGGCCAGGGTGGCGAGCAGCAGCCGGCCCGCGCCGGTGCCCCGGGCGGCCGGCCGGACGTAGAGGTCCTCCAGGTAGATGCCGTGCACGCCGGCCCAGGTGGAGAAGTTGAGAAACCACAGCGCGAAACCGACCGGCTCGTCGTGCCCGTCGACCGCGACGTGGCCGAAGAGCGCCGGAGCGGTCGCGAACAGGGCCGAGGTGAGCTGGTCGGTGGTGAGGTGGCACTGGTCGGGGGCGCGCTCGTACTCCGCCAGCTCGTGCACCATGGCGACGACGGCCGGCACGTCCTCGGGACGTACCGGCCGGATCGTCGGGATGACCGGGTTGGTCACGCCTTCTTGGTCTCCCAGAAGATCTTCGAGATCTCGTCGATCTTCGCGAGGAGCTGGTCGGCGGTGGCCGGGTCGAGGCTGCCCTTGACACCACCGGCGCCGGCGAGCTTGGTGGCCTCGTTGAACAGGGTGTGCAGGTTCGGGTACTTCTCGAAGTGGGGCGCCTTGAAGTAGTCGGTCCAGAGCACCCACAGGTGGTGCTTGACCAGCTCGGCGCGCTGCTCCTTGATGATGACCGCGCGGGTGCGGAACTCCGGGTCGGTGTTGGCCTGGTACTTCTCGCAGATCATTTTGACCGACTCGGCCTCGATCCGGGCCTGGGCCGGGTCGTAGACGCCGCACGGCAGGTCGCAGTGAGCGCTCGCGGTGACGCGGGGCGCAAGGATGCGGGGAAGTCGCATCGGGATCCTCCATGGGAAGTTTGCGATGATCAAAGGCGACATTACTCCTGGGAATGCTCCCCGAACCGGGTGGAGGTGAAACCAGTGCACGCCGATCACCCGGCGGAGGCGCCGCATCTGCGCGGGCCGCTGACGGCCGTTGCGGTGACCGGCCCGTCCATGGCGCCGACGCTGCGGCACGGCGACGCGCTGCTGGTCCGCCCGGGTGGCCGGCCGATCCGACCCGGTGACGTGGTGGTCGCCGTCTTCCGGACGCGTCCCGAGTTGCTGGTGGTGAAGCGGGCGGTCCGGCCGCAGGACGGCGGCTGGTGGCTCCGCGGGGACAACGACCTGGTCACCGACGACTCCCGGGCGTACGGGGTCGCCGACGTGCGGGGCAGGGTGGTGGCCCGCTACTGGCCACGCCCCGGACGGGTTCCTCGTCGCCCGGTATGACCCTGCTCACATCCGAGGGGCAGTGCCGACACTATGCTCGGAAAGTGCCCGGGTGACCCCCGCACCGCGTGCCACCGCTCGCCGCCCACCTCGCGGCCGGGCCGGCCGCCCCGTCTGCTCGACAGATCCTGGAGTCACCACCATGTCTTCGTCCACCATGGACCCCGCTGATCCCGTCTTCCAACTACATCTGGGCGGCAAGATGGCCGTCGCCTCGACGGTGCCGCTCACCAGCCGGGAGGATCTCTCCCTCGCGTACACCCCGGGGGTGGCCCGGGTGTGTGAGGCGATCGCCGCCGACCCCGACCTGGCCGATGACTACACGTGGGCGTCGCACGCCGTCGCGGTGGTCACCGATGGCTCGGCGGTGCTCGGGCTCGGCAACATCGGCCCGCGTGCGGCGCTGCCGGTGATGGAGGGCAAGGCGGTGCTGTTCAAGCAGTTCGCCGGGGTGGACGCGGTGCCGGTCTGCCTGGACACCCAGGACGTGGACGAGATCGTCGCGGTGGTGCGGGCGCTGGCCCCCTCGTTCGGTGGGATTAACCTGGAGGACATCAGCGCGCCGCGCTGCTTCGAGATCGAGCGGCGGCTCGACGAGGCGCTGGACATCCCGGTCTTCCACGACGACCAGCACGGCACCGCGATCGTGGTGCTCGCCGCGCTGCGCAACGCCGCCACCCTGCTCAACCGCAAGCTCGGTGACCTGCGGGTCGCGGTGAGCGGGGCGGGCGCGGCCGGGGTCGCCGTGACGAAGATGCTCATCGCCGGGGGCGTCAACCCCGACCAGGTGGTGGTCTGCGACTCCAAGGGAATCATCGGCCGGCACCGCACCGAGCTGACCGGCACCAAGGCGGAGCTGGCGGCGAGCACCAACGCCGACGGCCGCCACGGCGACATCACCGAGGCGCTGCGCGGCGCGGACGTGCTGATCGGCGTCTCCGGGGGGCAGATCCCGGAGGCCGCCGTCGCCGGGATGGCACCCGGCGGGATCGTGTTCGCGCTGGCCAACCCGACTCCTGAGGTGCACCCCGAGGTGGCCGCCCGGCATGTCGCGGTCGTCGCCACCGGGCGCAGCGACTACCCCAACCAGATCAACAACGTGCTGGCGTTCCCCGGTGTGTTCCGGGGCGCGCTGGACGCCCGCGCCACCCGGATCACCGAGGCCATGAAGGTCGCCGCCGCCGACGCCATCGCCGGCGTGGTGGCCGAGTCGCTGACCGCCGAGGCGATCGTCCCGTCGCCACTCGACCCGCGGGTCGCCCCGGCCGTCGCCGAGGCGGTCGCCGAGGCCGCCCGCCGCGACGGTGTCGCCCGCCGGTAGGGGGACCCCGCTCCACGCCGCCGACCCGCGTGAAGGGGCCTTCCTGGCATCTCCGGCCAGGGCGGGCCCCTTCTTAACGGGCGCTCAGCTTGTTACCGTGCCGATCATGCGTGCCGCCTTCGCCTCCCGCTTCGACGACGCCGACCCGCTCACCGCGCTCACCGTCGGTGAACGGCCCGAGCCGACCCACCCGGCCGACGACTGGGTGACCGTGGACCTGCGGGCCACCTCGCTCAACCACCACGACCTCTGGTCCCTGCGCGGGGTGGGGCTCACCGAGGCCCAACTGCCGATGATCCTCGGCTGCGACGCGGTGGGCGTGGACCCCGAGGGCAACGAGGTGGTCGTCTACCCGGTGGTGGTCACGCCGGGCGACCCGCGTGGGGTCTCCATCCTCTCCGAGTACTTCCCCGGCACCCTCGCCGAGCGGGTCGCCGTCCCCCGGTCGAACCTGATCCCGCTGCCCGCCGGCATGGCGGCGACCGACGCGGCGTGCCTGCCCACGGCCTGGCTCACCGCATGGCGGATGCTGACCACCAAAGGCCGCGTCGAGGACGCCGACAGCGTGCTGGTGCAGGGCGCCGGCGGTGGCGTCGCCACCGCCGCCGTCGCGCTCGCCGTCGCCATGGGCAAGCGGGTGTACGCGACCAGCCGCGACGCCGCCAAGCGGGAACGGATCACCGCGCTCGGCGCCACCGCCGTGGAACCCGGTGCGCGGCTGCCGGAACGGGTCGACGTGGTGATCGAGACGGTCGGCGCGGCCACCTTCGACCACTCGCTGAAGTCGGCCGCGCCGATGGCCCGGATCGTGGTCTCCGGTGCCACCGCCGGGCACGAGCCGACGGTCAACCTGCGTCGGGTCTTCGCCATGCAGCTGGAGATCCTGGGCACCTCGATGGGCACCCCGGGTGAGCTGTACGAGCTGTTGGCGTTCTGCGCCGACAACGCGGTGCGCCCGGTGGTGGACAGCGTGGTCCCGTTCAGCCGGGTCGAGAAGGCCTTCGCCCGCCTGCACTCCGGCGACACCTTCGGCAAGGTCGTCATCGACCACACGGCCTGACGCGCGTCCGGCCGCGCGGCCCGCGCCGCAAGATCGCACAACATCATGGAAACAGTGGCCTCAGAGTCGTGGGAGGCCACTGTTTCCTGGTTACTGCGCGATCATGAGCGGCCGGCGCGGCCGGCGCGTGCGGACGTCAGAGGTGATCGTCGAACGTGGCGATGTCGCCGCGCGTCGCGTCGGTGGAGATGCGCTTCTTGGCGGCGGCGTCGCCGTACAGCGACCAGCGCAGGAACTCGACGGACGTGTCCGAGACCACCCGCAACGTCGCGCCGTCGCTGAGCAGCGCCCGCCCGTGGTCGCCCTTGGGCAGGCTCAGCATCGCCTTCGGCCACGGCACCTTGTCGTACGCCGCCTTGCCCGCCGCGTAGTCCACGACCTCGTCCAGCTCCCCGTGCACGAACAACTGCGGCGCGGACGCACCGGCGAACGCGGTGCCCACGCCCAGCGCCGTGCCGGCGAACACCACCCCCGCGTCCAACCGCTCGTCCCGACTCGCGGTGAACAGGCCGATGGTGGTCACCCCGCCCGCCGAGTGCCCGGCCGCGGCCACCCGCTCGGCGTCCAACCGGCCCCGCAACGCGTCGCCGGCCTTGCCGTTCAGCGCGAGCACCTGGTCCAGCGCGTACGACACGTCGGCCGGCTGGTTGAGCACGTCGAGGACGTTGTTGTCCGCGCCCCGGGAGGTGTGCGGGAACGTCGGCGCGGCCACCACGAAGCCCGCCGCCGCCCACCGGGTCAGCAGCGTGGCGTAGTCGTCCGGTCGCCCGCCCAGGCCGTGACTGAACATGACCACCGGAAACCGGCCCTCCGCCGCGGCCACCGACCGCTTGGCGGCGCCGCCGGACTCCCCGTCGGCCGGATACCAGAGTGTCACCGGCAGCGCGCGACCCTCCCGGTTTAGCTTCAGCTGACGGACGCCGACCCCGAAGGCGCGCTCCGGGGCCTTTCCGGCCGGGACCTGCGGCGTCGGGGTGGCGGCGGGCTTCGGCTCGACCGGTGCCTGCCAGCTCTCGGCCTCGCCGGAGCCGCTGGAGCAGCCGACCAGACCGGCCATGAGCACGGCGCTGGCCAGCAGCGCGGGGGTGACGCGACGCGACATGGCCTCAATTGTGCCCTGCCCGGCCGGGCCGCCCGGCGAGGTTCGACGGGCTGTGTTCACCCCGTGA
Organism: Micromonospora sp. WMMD710; assembly: GCF_029626045.1. Classification (NCBI taxonomy): domain Bacteria; kingdom Bacillati; phylum Actinomycetota; class Actinomycetes; order Micromonosporales; family Micromonosporaceae; genus Micromonospora; species Micromonospora sp. WMMD710. The sequence continues at coordinate 6,578,643 of NZ_JARUBD010000001.1, forward strand.
CGGCGCCGAGGAACGACGCGCGCCCCTCCGCGAGCACCAGAGGCACGTCACCCGCCAGATCGGTGGGCCCGTAGCCGGGCCAGATCGTCGGTGTCCTTCGGTCGGCGGGGGCGCTCCGGCATCCAGACCGGGTACATCTGCTTGAACTCGATCTGGGCCGCCACCGAGATCGTCGGCACGGTGAGGGGACCGATCTGGCCGGGCGGAGCGTCCAGCAGCCCGACCGGCAGCGGGGTCCCGGCCCATGATCCGGCACCCACGGTGGGCCGCCCGGCGGCGTCCCGACCCAGGTACGCGACGCTCACCTCCACGTCACCGGTGAACAGGTCGAGCTGCACCTCCACCGGCATCCGCGGGTCGGGACGCCAACCGCGGGCCAGCAGCAGCTCGGCCAGCCGGTCCGCGTCGTCGCGCCAGCAGTACCAGTCGACGTCGACGTGCGGGCGGGTCACGGCGCCAAGCTGGAAATCCATCGCCCAGCCGCCGCGCAGCCACACCGGTATGCCGGCCGCCCCGGTCACCGCGACCACCTCGGCGATGCTCGCCAGTTGGCGGCGCGCGAGCTCGTCCACCGGGCCACCGTACGGCGTCGGCCGGCTCAGTGGGCCGGGCGGGACTCGTAACGGGTCAGGGTGGGGGAGCCGGCGTCGGCGGGGAGGCGGGCGCCGGCCGCCTGATCGCCGTAGAGGGTCCAGCGCAGGAAGTCGGTGGTGGTGGCGAGGACCGGGGCGAAACCCGGGTGGCCCGGCGTGAGGTACGCGCCATGGTCCTGGCCGAGCAGGCTGAGGAACGCGGCCGGCCCGGGGGTACGCCCGTACGCGGCCCGGCCCACGGTCACCGGCACCACCGCGTCGGCCGTGCCGTGCACGAAGAGCACCGGTGCGGGCGGCCCGGCGAAGCTGCCCGGCAGTCCACCGCCGGCAATGACGATGCCGGCGCGCAACCGGGCGGGATGGCCCTCGCTGAACATGCCGGAGGTGGTGAAGCCGCCCGCCGAGTGCCCGGCAGCGGCGATCGACGTCAGGTCGAGGTGGCCGGCCAGCGGATCACCAGGTGCGCGGTCGACGCGGCCCAGGTGTCGGATCAGCCGCCACCCGTCGGCCGGCTGGTTACGGACGTCGGCGCGGGTGAAGTGCGCGGCGCCCTGCCGGGTGTGCGGGTACGCCGGTGCGGCCACCACGAAACCGGCTGCCGCCCAGCGGGTGGTCAGGCCGGCGTGCAGGTCGGGTCGGCTGTACAGCCCGTGGCTGTAGACCACCACCGGAAACCGCCCGGAGGCCACCCCGTCGGTCGAAGCCGGATACCAGATCGTCACCGGCAGGGGGCGCGCCGAGCGCGGATCGAGGGTGAGCGTACGCACGCCGACGGCGTACGACCCCTCGGGCGCCCGGCGCGCCGAGACCGGCCCGGTGGCCTCGCCGGCCACCGCGGTGGCGGGCGCGCAACCAGCCAGCAGTGCTGTCACCAGTACGGCCATGAGCCGCCCCGCCCCCATCGTTCCACGGTAGGTGCCCGGGCGTGCGTAGCGGCCCCGCCGTCCGGCCGGGCTGTACCCGCCACCCGGCCGGGTCGCCTCCGCCGGCCGGGTCGACCCGCCGGGGCGACGTGGGCGGGGGCGGTGCTCCGCGAACGGCTTCGCTATGGTCACCGGATGCCTGAGAACTACACCGACCCCAGCGGCAACACCGAGGCGTTCCGCGCCTTCTCCCAGACGCCGGAGGCCGCCGGCCCGGCGGACGCGCCGTCCCGCCTGCCGCTCATCGTCGGTGCGGCGGTGGTCATCGTGCTGCTGATGGCCCTCGTCGCCTGGTTGGCGATGGGCTGATTTGGCGTACCCGGGACGGTGCGGTCAGGCCGCCTCGACCACGTCCCGGGTCTGCCGGGCGATCTCGCGTTCCTCGTCGGTGCGGATGACGCAGACGCTCACCTCGGCGCCGTCGGGTGAGATCACCCGGTCGCCCGTGCCGTCGTTGCGGGTGTCGTCGACGGCGATGCCGAGCCGGTGCAGGCCGGCCAGCGCGGCGGCCCGCACCGGCGCGGCATGCTCGCCGACCCCGGCGGTGAAGGCGATCGCGTCGACCCGGCCGAGCAGCGCGTAGTACGCCCCGACGTACCCGGTGATCCGCCGGCAGTACACGTCGAAGGCCAGCTCCGCCGCCCGGTCACCGGACGCCCGACGCTGGAGCACCTCGCGCATGTCGTTGGCGCCGGTGAGGCCGAGCAGGCCGCTGCGGTGGTTGAGCAGGTCGTCGATGTCGTCGACCGACAGCCCACCCTCCCGGCGCAGGTGGAAGATCACGGTCGGGTCGATGTCGCCGCTGCGGGTGCCCATCACCAGTCCCTCCAACGGGGACATGCCCATCGAGGTGGCCACGCTGCGGCCGTTGTGCACCGCGCAGGCGCTGGCCCCGTTGCCCAGGTGCAGGGTGATGGTGTTGAGCTGCTCGTACGGGCGGCCCAGCAGTTCGGCGGCGCGGCGGGAGACGTACGCGTGCGAGGTGCCGTGGAAGCCGTACCGGCGGATGTCGTACCGCTCGGCGGTGTCCCGGTCGATCGCGTACGTCGCGGCGGCCTCCGGCAGGGTGTGGTGGAACGCGGTGTCGAAGACGGCGACCTGCGGCACGTCCGGCAGTGCCGCGCGGGCCACCTCGATACCGGCCAGGTTCGCCGGGTTGTGCAGCGGAGCGAGCGGCACCAGGTCCCGGATCGCGGCCAGCACCGCCTCGTCGACCAGCACCGGCGCGCTGAACGTCCGGCCACCGTGCACCACCCGGTGCCCGACCGCCGTCAGCCCGGTGAGGTCCTGCTCGGCCAGGATCTGCCGGACCGCGCCGGCGTGGTCGGCCGGGCCGCCGCCGGGCTCACCGATGCGTTCCACGGTGCCCTGGTCGAGTGCCCGGTCGCCGTCGTAGCGGCGCCACTTCACCGACGACGACCCGCAGTTGAGCACCAGCACCCGACTCACGAGGCCTCCTCGGTGGCCGCCTGGATGGCGGTGATCGCCACCGTGTTCACGATGTCCGGCACGGTGGCGCCCCGCGACAGGTCGTTCACCGGTCGCCGCAGCCCCTGCATCACCGGGCCGACGGCGACCGCCCCGGCGGAGCGCTGCACCGCCTTGTACGTGTTGTTGCCCGTGTTGAGGTCCGGGAAGATGAAGACCGTGGCGCGGCCGGCGACCGGGCTGCCCGGCAGTTTCGTGGCCGCCACCGCCGGGTCGATCGCCGCGTCGTACTGGATGGGCCCCTCGACGAGCAGGTCCGGCCGGCGCTCCCGGACCAACGCGGTGGCCGTGGCGACCTTCTCCACGTCCGCGCCCGCGCCGGAGCTGCCGGTGGAGTACGACAGCATGGCCACCCGGGGTTCGATGCCGAACCGGGCGGCGGTGTCGGCCGACGAGATCGCGATGTCGGCGAGCTGGGCGGCGTCCGGGTCGCGGTTGACCGCGCAGTCGCCGTAGACCAGCACCCGGTCGGCGAGCAGCATGAAGAAGACGCTGGACGCCACCGAGACCTCCGGCACGGTACGGATGATCTCGAACGCCGGCCGGATGGTCGCGGCGGTGGTGTGCGTCGCGCCGGACACCATGCCGTCGGCCCGTCCGGTGGCCACCATCAGCGTGCCGAAGTAGTTCGCCTGGGCCACGATGTCGTGCGCCAGCTCGGTGGTGACGCCCCGGTGGGCGCGCAGCCGCGCGTACTCGGCGGCGAAGTCGTCCCGCCAGCCGCTGGTGACCGGGTCGACGACGCTCGCGTCGCCGAGGTCGATGCCCAGCTCGCGGGTGCGCCGGGCGATGTCGTCCGGCCGCCCGAGCAGGGTCAGCTCGGCGACCCCCCGGCGCAGCAGGATCTCCGCCGCCCGCAGGATCCGCTCCTCGGAGCCCTCCGGCAGCACCAGGTGCCGGGGCTGCGAGCGGGCCCGGTCGATCAACTCGTTCTCGAACATCAGCGGGGTGACCCGGGTCGACCGGCTGACCCGCAGTCGGCGGGCCAGGTCGTCGGTGTCCACGCAGCGCTCGAACGCCCCCAGCGCCGCCTCCACCTTGCGCGGGTTGGCGACGCTGGGCCGGCCCTCGATGCGACTGGACGCGGCCACCGTGTCGTAGCTGTCGCTGCCCACGGACAGCACCGCCAGCCCGGTGTTCAACCCTTCCACCAGCCGCATCACCCGGGGGTCGGGCTGCTCGCCGAGGGTCAGCACCAGCCCGGCCACCGACACCTGCCCGGCGACGTGCGCGGCGCTCGCGGCGACGAGCAGGTCGGCCCGGTCCCCGGGGGTGATCACCAGGGCGCCCTCGGTGAGGTGGCTCAGCAGGGTCGGCACGTGCGCGGCGCCGACCACGAAGTCCAGCACGTCCCGGCCGAGCGCGGCGTCGTCACCGGCGAGCAGGGTGGCGCCGAGCGCCGCCGCCACCTCGGCCACCGTCGGCGCCGACACGCTCGGCACCTCCGGGATGGCGTACGCGGGCACCGGCAGCTCGGGCGGCGTCATCGGCTCGGCGACCCGGTTGGCGATCACCGCGAGCACGGTCGCGCCCAGGTCGGCCAGATCGTGGTACGCCCCGCGCATCGCCGACGCGACGGCCGCCGGCGCCTGCCCGAAGCCGTCTACCACCGGTACCACCACGCTGCCGAACTCGGTGGCCAGCCGGGCGTTGAAGGCCAGCTCCCGGGGTCGGGCCGAGTCGCCCGGATCGTCGAAGTCGCTGCCCACCACGACGACCGCCGGGCACTGCCGCTCCACCGTCCGGTAGCGCTCCACGATCGCGGAGATCAGCTCTTCCCGCCGGCCGTCGGCGACCAGCGTGGCCGCCTCGGCGTACGTCGCCCCGGCCAGCTCGGTGAGCGGCAGCTCGACCCGGTAGCGCTCGCTGAGCAGGGCGAGGATCGGGTCCGGTCCGGTGTCGGCGACCAGCGGCCGGAACACGCCGATCCGCCCCACCTGACGGGACAGCAACTCCGCCAGCCCGAGGGCGACGGTCGACTTGCCCCCGCCCGACCCCACGCTAGTCAGATACACACTTCGGGCCACAGCCCCACCCTAGACGGGTAGTTCCGAAGTCAGGGGTCGATGTCTGGGCATGAAGAGAGGGCATCCAAGATCATGTTGTGACGCAAGACCTGGATACCCTCTTGACCGCACTGTACGTGAAGATCGACGACAGCATCCGCACGCCCCGGTGGCGGGGCCGGCCGCCGCTGTTGACCGACTCCGAACTGGTATGCCTCGCGGTGGCGCAGGTCCTGCTCGGCGCCCGCTCGGAAGCGCATTGGATCCGCTACGCCCGTATTCATCTCGCCGGCATGTTTGCCTACCTGCCGCAGCGGCCGGGCTACAACAAGCGGCTCCGTGCGGCGCTTCCGCTGGTCAAGAAGGTGATCCGGGACCTGGCGCGCGACAGTGACTTCTGGTTCGACAACCACTGGATCGTCGATTCCACCCCGATACCCTGCGGCATGTCGCGCCCGACGGCGCAGCGTTCGGACCTGGCCGGCTGGGCCGGATACGGCTACTGCGCCTCCCATTCCCGCTTCTTCTGGGGCCTCCGGCTCTACCTGGTCTGCACCCCGACCGGGATGCCGATCCTGTGGGCCCTGGCGAACCCGAAGATCGGCGAGCGAGAGGTCCTCGCCGCGATGCTCGACGTCGAGGCCGCCGTGGTGGCCGAGCACGACGGGATCCTGCTGATCAGCGACAAGGGATTCGCCTCCACGCCGTTCGAGCGGCAGTTGGCCGAACAGGGCATCGAACTACTGCGCCCGTCCCGCAAGAAGGAGAAGACCCGCTACGGCGAGCCGATGCTCAAGAAGGTCCGACAACTGATCGAGTCGGTGAACGACACCCTCAAGGGCCAGCTTGACCTGGAACAACACGGCGGACGGACCTTCGCCGGTGTGGCCGTCCGTGTCGCCCAACGCCTGCTCGCCATGACAGCGGCGATCTGGCACAACAACAAGACCAGCGCGCCCGTCACCCGGTCACTGATCGCCTACGACCACTAACCGGAATTCGGAACAACTCGTCTAGATCGCGGGGCGGCCTCAGCCTGGACAGCATCTCGGCCGCCCCGCTCCAACTCCCGAAGGAGTCGCCCCATCATGCCTGATTCCACGGAATCGACCGATCACTACCAACTGCCGGTGGCTGCGGTCGCACCGATGCGTCCGGAATCGGTGCGCCTCGACAGCGTGCTGACCCACCCAGCCAACCCTCGCAAGGTCCTGAACGACCTGGGCGATCTGGAGGCGTCAATCCGTGAGGTTGGTGTCATCCAGCCGCCGGTGGTGCTGCCCGCCTCTCGGGTCGCTGCCGCGTGGCCGGCCCACGCGGCGAAGCTCGTCGACGCGCAGTGGGTGGTGCTGGTGGGCGCCCGTCGGCGAACAGCAGCCGGCAATGTCTACGGCGACGACCCGGATGCGACGCTGAACGTGTTGGTGCGCGAGGACGCGATCGCCGACGACCCGCTGGCGCAGTTGGACGTGATGACCGCGGAGAACGTGGCCCGGTCGCCGCTGAGTCCGGTGGAGGAGGCCCGCGTGTTCGCCGAGCAGGAGGCCGCCGGCCGTAAGCAGAGGGAGATCGCCGATCGGGTGGGCTGCTCGCAGTCGCACGTTTCGAAGCGCCTGAAGCTGCTCAGGCTGCCCGAGGTGCTGCTGGCCGAGCTCGAAACCGGCCGGGTCCCCGACGACGAGGACCTGGAGCCGGCCGGCCGGGCGAAGAAGAAGCAGGCCCTGCAGATTAAGGACGCGTTGGCGCTCGTCGACGCCGCCGGCGACGACCAGGAGGTGGTGCTGGCCGCCTACGGGTTGAGCCAGGACAGTCGGTATCACCACTGGTCTGCCGCGAACCTGGTGTCGGAGGTACGCCGCCAGCAGGAGCGGCAAGCGGTCATCGACGCCGCGGGTAAGAAGTTGGCCGCCGAGGGCGTCCCGGTTATTGAGCCGATTCAGCGGTTCTCGGCCAGGACTACTCGCAGTACCGGCTGGAGGGGGCCAAAGCCGTAGCGGCGGCCCGCAAGGCCGGCGCTCTGGCGGCTGGGGTCGACTCGTGGGGCAGCGTCACCTACTACTCGACTGCCGGGAAGCCTAGGAAGGCGGACAACCGCAGCGCGGCCGAGCAGCAGCGCATCACTGACGAGCGGGAGCGTCGCAAGGCGATGACCGCCCGGTCCGAGGCCGCCGCTGTGCTGGCCGCGACGGCCCCGAAGCTGCCGCCGTCGGCTGCGGACATCGTGGACGCGTGGCTGTGGGCACCAGGCAGTGATTGTGCGCAGCTCGCCCACAAGTGGCTGCTCGCCGCTGAGGTCGGCCCGGATCCGGCCCTGCCGAACTACAAGTGGTGGGAGAAGGTCCGCCGCTCCGGCTGGCACACCCGGGTGCACGCCGCGCACGCCCTCGGCCTGGCCCGCCGGGAAGTCCAAGCACGTGCCACCCACCGGACCTGGACGCACGACGACGCCAGTTGGCTGGCCCGACTGGTCGAGCACGCCGGCTACACCCCCAGCGCGTGGGAGCAGGCCCGTCTCGATGCCATCAACCCGCCCGAGAGCGAGCCGGCCGTCCCGGCCGGTCCGCAGCGGGTGGCGTTGTCCTTCGACGACGTCGACGCGTGCTGCTGGCTGCTGCACTACGACGGGCAGGACGAGCCGGCCGCGTACGCTGAGCACCTCGGCGACCCTGACGGCGTCGACGACGCCCAGGCATGGGCGGCCGAGGGTCTGGCCGACCGGTATGGCATCGAGGTCACCGCCTGGGCTGAGGGGCAACTTGTGCCCGGCCGGCCGGCGTACCTCGCGGTGCACGCCGGCGACCCCACCGCCGCGGCGGTCGAGTCGGGGCCGGTGGGGGAGTGGCGGCTGCTGCACGATCCGGTCGAGGCCGCCTGGCTGCTGCTGGCCGACGACAAGCCCCACGCCGACCACGACGCCCTGGGCGTCGCTGACGTCGAGCAGGCGTTCACGTGGGCCACCGGTGTGCTGAGCGACGCCGGGGTGACCTGTTACGGCTGGAGCGGGCGGGCCGACGGCGCGACGCTCGAGTACGTGGCCGACCTGACTGGGGAGTGCTGATGATCGTCGAGGCGAGCGGCCCGGAGGAGATCCGGGCCGCGTTCGCCGCCGCGATTAGCGCGGCGGGGGACCGGGTCGACGAGGTCGGCGGGATCGCCGGGGTGCTCGACGAGGCCGCCGACCGGTACGAGTCGCTGGACATGCAGCCCTCCACGGTGGAACACCTGCGCGACGCGGGCCGGGCCTGCGGCACTGCCCAGGCGGCCGTGGCCACCGCCGCCGAGCACCTGCGCACCGCGTTGGCCGACTTCAACGCCTGCGACGGCCAGGTGGCTGACGCGGTCGCCGACGCCGGCGGCAACCTCGCCAGCCACGACGTCCTGGTCGGTGGCGACGCCGCCGGGCCCGCGCCTGATCACGTAGAGGAGACGAGCGTGACCGCGACGCCACCGGCCGGATCCGGTTCGGGCGCGAACGACAGAGCGCGAGACCGGCTGCGGGTCAGTGATCGGATGGTGCTGCGCGACGCGGAGACGTTCGCCGGCTCGGCCTCGGCGGCAGGCGACGAGGGACTGATGGTCCTCGCCGCGGCTGTGGATACCCCTGATGGTCGGGTCGTGCACGTCGCGGTCCCGGTCCATGAGGAAGACAAAGGCGACTGGAAGGGCGCACACGCGCCGGCCCAGGAGTCCCGGGTCGACCCGGAGGACGGCGAGACCTACGAGGTCGACACCCACTCGGACGTGACCGCTGTCATCGACGCCGCCGCTGTCGCCGAGCTGCCGGCGCGCGTCGATGACGTCATCACCACGGCGGCCCGGATGGACCGCGAGTACCGCCAGCTCGTCAGGCAGTCTGACCGGCTGCACGACGAGCGGATGCACCTGGAGATGGCCCGGTTCGGTGACGTCGCCGACGCCGACCTGCAACTGCGGCTCGACAGCAGCGAGAAGCAGCACCACCTGTACCAACAGAAGCGGCGCACGTATATGCAGGACTGCGTCGACGCGCTCAGCGCTGACGATCGCGCCCGGTACGACGACCTGCAACGCCGGGTCACTGCCGCCGGCGGTGACTGGTTCGCGCCCGGCCGGGAGGACCTGGCGGCCGAGGTCTGCGGCCTGAGCGTCCCCGAGTACCACGAGCTGGTCGCGATCCACGCGAAGCCCTACCGCACGCGTACCCGCGCCGAGCAAACGCGCCACGACGCGCTCATGGGTGACTGCAAGCCACCGCTGTTGGCCGAACAGGCCGCGATTGTCTACGGGCTCAGCGTGGATGAGTACCGGGAGTTGGAGGCGTTGGACAAGCTCGGTGACCCCCAGCCCGCTGGACCGTACCGCCAGGGCCGTGGGCGAACTCCGCAGCAGCAGGCCCGCTACGAGACGCTGACCAGCTCACCCCGGGGCGCCACCGGCGCCACCCCGACGCGGACGGCGCAGCTGCGCAGCCGCTTCGACACCTACCAGGACGCCCACCACTCCGACCGGCTGACCTGGACCGCCGAGCGTCAGCAACGGGCCGACCTGGCCGGCCGGGCCCGACCCCTGGATGACGCCGACGCCGTCCGGCTGGAACAGATCACCACCGAGTACGACCAGATCACTGACCGCTGTGCGGCGCTGGGCGGCGAAACCACCGCCCGCGCCGAGATCCCCGGGCACCACAACGCCAAACTCGTCATCGAGGCCGTCCAGCGTGAAGAAGAGGGCGGCGTGGACTACCACGTCCACTGCGTGCCGCCCAACGCCGCCGACGACTGGTCGCCCGGCGGCGACCCGTACCGGACCACCGCCGTCGGACTGCGCAAGCTCGCCAAGACACTCGCCGCTCTCGAAGCCGGCCTGTGAGGACCAACGCTGGGTCTCGACGGGCACAGCCGGACACCGTACGTGCCCTCACCACGCGCTCGCTGCCCCACCCCCAAGATCATCCTTAGCGTTAATTCCTGGACGGATCTTCCTCAACCCCGGAGGCGCTGACCGGCGAGCACGAGCTGCCGCACCCGGCTCGTCGCCGCGAGCGGCAACACGGCCCTTGAGGACCAACGGCGCTGGATCCGGCGCTAAGCCGTAATCGCCTGGTCGGGGGGGTTGTAGTGCCCGGTAGAGGGTGGAGCGGCCGACGCTGAGGTGTCTGGCGATGGCGGTGACGGATTCGCCGCGGGCTTGGCGTGCGCGGGCGATGGCGAGAATGTCGTCGGTGACGGTGGTGGGGCGTCCGCCGTGTCGGCCGGCGGCGGCTGCGGCGCGTAGTCCGTCGAGGGTGCGGTCGCGGATCAGTTCGCGTTCCATCTCGGCGGCGAGGGCGGCGACGGCGAACAGGAGCCGGTCGGCGAGGGTGGCGCCGCCGGGGCGGTGCACGCCGGCGCAGATGCCGGTGAGGATTTCCAGGGTGATGTTGCGGGCGTGGAGCTCGTCTTCGAGGAAGACGAGCAGTTCCTTCACTGAGCGGGCGCGACCCGGTCGGGGCGGTGGATGACGAGGGTGTCGCCGGGGCGCAGGGTGTCCAGGGCAGTGCGCAGTTTGGGACGGTCGCCGCGGGGTGCTCGCGGTTTCGATGATGATCTCGCGGCAGTGCGCGGCGTTGATGTCGTCGAGTTGGGAGTCGTGATCTTGCTCGCGGGGTGCTGACCCGGGCCCGCCCCGGATCTTGTAGAGACTTCCCCGCTTGGGAAGGATCGAGAGATGGCAGGAACGAAGCCGTATCCGCAGGAGCTGCGGGAGCGGGCGGTTCGTGTCGGGGAGCCCCTTGAGGCCGTCGCAGACCACGATGAGCCTCGAAGTCGTGCGGGAGATCCTGGTCGGGGTTGCGCCACTTGTCGGCGCCGACGACCCAAATCTCCTTGCAGCGCAGCTGCTCGCGCAGAGCCTGGAAGGTGCAGATCTCGTACACGCTGCGGACCACCCGCCGGCCGGCCTTACCAGCGTCCTTGTAGACCAGGGTGGTCCAATCGCCGAGCACGCCCTTGTGGCTGGGCACGATCTCCCCGGCCGGGTAATAGGGCCCCCACCGTGGGGGGTGTCGCTGGCGACGGCCTGGAGAAGCTGCTGCGGGAGTGGCTGGTCTCCTACGCCTCGCCGCACACCCGGGACGCCTACCAGCGGGACCTGCGGCACTGGCTGACCTTCCTCGCCGTTTCCGGCGTCGACCCGCTCACCGAGGCCCGCCGGGTGCATACCCACGCCTGGCTCCGCGCCCAGGAAGCCACCGGCCGCGCCTCCGCGGCGACCCGGGCCCGCCGCCTCGCCGCCGTGTCGGCGTTCTACTCCTGGCTGATCGCCGAGGACCGCACCGACCGGGCCAACCCTGCCGCCATCAACCCCAAGCAGAAGCCGAAGACCGACCCGACCCGGCCGAGCACTCCCGGGCTGTCCCGCGCCCAGGCCGAGGCGCTGCTCGCCGCCGCCGCCGCCGACACCGGCCCCCAGGCCGCCCGCACCGCCGCGATCGTCGCCCTGCTGCTCTATGGCGGGCTGCGCGTGGGAGAGCTCGTCGGCGCCGACGTCGAGCAGCTCGGCTACAACCGCAACCACCGTGTCCTGCGCTTCACCGCCAAGGGCGGCGGCCCGCACCTGGTCGCGTTGCCCGCCCCGGTCACCCGCCGCCTGGACGCCTACCTCGCCGGCCGGCCCGACCTTGCCGAGGCCCGGGTACCGGTGCCGGCCGGACAGGCCGGGGCCCGGCCGCGCCGGCCCCTGGTGGCCACGGCCAGCGGCGCCCGCGTCGACCGGGGCGCGGTGTGGCGGCTGCTGCGCCGCCTCGCCACCACGGCGAAGATCCCGGTGAAGATGAGCCCGCACGTGCTGCGCTACACCCTGTGCCACCCTGGCCCGTGACGCCGGCGCCCGCCTGGAAGACGTCCAGGAGCAACTCGGGCACGCCGACGCCCGCACCACCCGCCGCTACGACCACGGCGGTCAGCGCCTCGACCGGGCGCCGGCCTACACCCTCGCCGCGTACCTCACCGCCGCAGGCGACGAGCATTCCGCGGAATCAGCAGAGGGAGACCGGTAGCCCCGGCCGGAGCTACGGTCCGGGTCTACTGCGTGGGCGGGAGCATCCCCGTGAGGCGATCATGACGCTGGACGACCTCCTGGACCGCGGACTGCAGCGTCTCCAGCTGGAGGCGGAAGTCCCGCTCGGTCATCCCGTACTGGTCTTGCTCAATCGCGGTCAGGTGCAGCGTGGTGACGGTGCTCGCCACGTGCGCGGCCTCCGCCGCGAGAGACAGGAACGGGTGGTCCGGCTGCCCGGAATCTTTTAGGAGCTGCCCCAGCTCCCTCCAGGTCCTGGTGAGCCGCATCGCGGTGAGAAGCAGGAACGGGGTGGGGTCCTGGGTCGAACCGCTCTGCCTTCCACGTCACTAGACCTGATCATGCCTAACGGGACTTCTCCGAGCGTTGGTCCTCAAGGGCCGAATCGGTAGAGCCCCGAACCATGACTGGTCTGGGGCTCTACCGATTTCGCCAAATGGGGCGCATCTTGCGTATAGAGGGGTTCTTCCTACCCAAGCGCGGGGCCTACTACGCCAACTCGGCGCGGAGTATAGCCGCGCCTCTTCGCTATGCCCCCGCCCCTTAGCGCTGCCAGCCGCTAGACCTCTGCCTGTTGGTGCTTTGCCGTGTTCCGTATGGAGTTCCGTTTTCCGTTTGAGAATTACGGTGTGAGTCCGAGGTGGGGATTGGATTGACGCTACCCAACGCAGCTACACTTGGCAGCCGTGACGCAGCGGTATGGGCTGCTGACATCGACGCGGATGGGAATGGGGATGGCCGACCGGTACCCCTGAAGAAATCAGCAACCGGTACTCCCCGAGGATCAGGGACCGTACCCCTGAAGAAATCAGCAACCGGTACTCCCCGAGGATCAGGGACCGTACCCCTGAAGAAATCAGCAACCGGCACTCCCCGAGGATCAGGGACGGGGGCCAACGGTGACGTGGCGAGCGGCGTGGTAGCGGCAGGCGCCGCCTGCTGACTGATACTGGGGCGATCTGCTCTTGAGGGAATTATCGGGGGGGTTGATTTTGGCCTCTCCACAGGATGCGGCCGACTTCTTCTTGATCCTTTGACCGTGTTTGGGTCAAACAGATTTAGGTACCATTCCTTGCTGGGATGAATGTATCCCGTTTCAGGGTTGACCTTAAAGCGAATATGCCACTTGTTCAAAAATTCCCTGAAGTTACCATACAGGTCAGGGTTACCGTTAGCGGTGGTACTGAGTAGTGTCATCGAAAGGACATCCTCACGGCTGTCCTTTTCCGAAAGGCCCTGCGGACGGGGAAAATGCCCGTTTTTTTCTCGAAACTTGCTAATCTCTACAAGCTTTGCATCAAAATGTCGCTGCCCTCTCGCTTGCTTATCCTGTTGCTTCGCTTTTCTTCGTTCCATCAATTTTTGATTTTCCGGCATTCTTTTCCCTTCTTCGGCCTGAGGGGCAATTCCAACCCGCCCTTCGCCTTTTGCTCAAGCAGCGCTGGAACGATGCCTCCGCGATGAAACGCACCCTTTCATCTTGAGCAGATGAGCCATACGGTGGAAACGGTCCCTGGATCGCCTCCGAGCGGGGCGCAGCCGCAGTGCCCAACAGTTCAACGGATCATGCCCAAGCACAGGTTCACGGGTGGGGACCGGTCCGGCCGTCACGCTGCGCGCCGCTGCCGGCCGCCTGACGCAGCACCCCGGCAAGATCGGCTACCTGGTTCGTAGCACGATCCGTGCCGCTGCCCGGCACCTCACCGGCAGCCCTCGCTGCTACGACCTCGCCGACGCGACCATCAGCGTGCTCGGGGACCACCTCACCGAGCAGGCAGAGCCGGCGTTCCAGCAGATGGCCGCCGGGGAGCTGATCACTTGGTACGGCCAGTGCGCTCCCCTGCGCACCATCACCGTTGCCCTGTACGCCGCTGCGGCCCGATACGACGGCAGCGACTTCGACCCGACCGAGGACGTCGCCGCTCTCCCGGCGTAGACGCGAAGCGGGCCGACCCCGAACGTGGGTCGGCCCGCCGTCAACCTTCGCCCGTCCCCGAGCACCCCGCCGCTGGCCAGCGGTGCGCCTCGGTGATCACGGGCACCAGGCCGCCACCGGACCACAGCCATCGCGGGAGATCACCATGACCAGCAGCCCCCGGGCCGACGCCCGCACCATCCTCGCCACCGCCACCCCGGCCACTCACCGCCCTCTGCTGGCCTGGGCCGTCGGGATCACCGCGTGTGGGCACGCCATCGACCCCCTGACCTACTGGCGCACCCGAGATGCCAGCCGATTTGCCCCTGACTACACGGGACAGACGCTCCCCGCCGGCCGGATGCTCCGGCTCACCCGGGCACGGATCGAGATCACCGACGGAGACCTCCACCAACCGTTGCGGTTGGCCTGGACCGACCTGGGCGACGTGCTCGATAACGGCCGGGTCACCGACGAGCTGATCGGGCGCTGCGAACAGGCCGTCATCGCCTGGCGCGACCACCCGGGCGGATTCCGTGGTGCAGGCTGGACCGACGTCGTCGACGGCTGCTCCCAAGCCGGCCAGGCCGTGTGGACGGCGTGCCGGCCGGCCGACCCCGGTGAGCAGCTCGACCTGTTCGCCCTCACCCTCTGAGGGGTGGCCAGCGGCGCCGAGCCGTCGGAGTCAGATCGCGATGACCGGGCCGCCGCCGGCGATGCCGCCGTACAACCCAGGCTGGCCGGTCAGGACGTGACAGCCCAGGTCGATGGCGGCGAGCACCGCGCTGGCCGCATCGACCCGGCCCACGGTGTCGAGGGTGACCGCGAGAGCGCGCCAACTGTCCGGATCCGGACTGAGCACCTCAGCGGCGCGGTGGGCGACGAGCAGCGCCAGGCGGTCCTGGTCGGCGACGACCCGGGCCGCCTCGGCGAGACACAGCACCGGCAGACCGAACATGGAGCCCTCTTCGTCGGCGACCTCGGCGATGACCTCGCCGACGTCGATCGACTCGCGGCAGAACGCGATGATCGCGGAGGCGTCGAGGATGACCCTGACGGTCGGGTCGGTCACGCGGCGCGTGCCGGCAGGCCCAGCTGCTCGCGGGCCTCCGCCTCAAGCGCCGGCGTCCACCGGGCGCGGGCGTCGTCCAGGCGGCGACGGGCACGCGCCCGGCCTTCGTCGGTCACGACGATGCCGGCCGCAGCGAGCATCGCCGTGGTGTCGGTGGCGGTGTCCGGAACCTGGTCGGCCATCTCTACAGAATACCCCTGGCCAGGCCAGATACCCATGGCCAGACCAGCAGCAACCCAACGACATGGTGAGGCTGCCGTGTCAGGTGTAATCAGCGGCGAGCCTGATTGATCACCGCACCCGGTCTGGCGACCATCAGCGGAAGAACCCGGCAATGCCCGTCGATCCAGTCCCGGGTGACCGGGCACAACCAGCCGGCCACCTCGATCGCGGTAGCGCGTAGGTCGGCGACCGGCCGGTTGAACATGGGCTCGTGGTGAGCCATCCGATTGCGGGCCTCATGGAGTCGACCCACCGCGCTGTGCACCGCTCGACGGCGCTGACCAGGAAAAGCCCGGTGCAAGCACCCACGCCACAGCGTGGCGTCGTAGCGGGTGGCCAGGAGGAACCGCCAGAAGCCTAGACCTTGATCTTTAACCCTCTGAGGTCCTGCGGGGACCCCGAACGATCACGGAAGCAGCCCTTGGTTGATGATCTTCTTGTCTAGGGAAGAACATCAATAACCAAGGGCTGTTCTGGTGATCAGTGTGCATGACCGTGGTTCGGCTGATGCCGTTGGGGACCTGGACCGGTTCCGGCGGGAGTTCTACGACTGCTTGACCGCTCGGGCTGACGCGTTGTTCGACCTGACCGACGCGGTGTTGTGCGCCGACGGGCCGGTCCGGTCGCTGGTGGAGTTGTCGCTGGTGGGTGAGCACCGCCGGGGTCACGGGGCGTTGTATGACGCCCTCGCCTGCGGGAAGTTGGACATTGACCGGTTGCGCACCGCTCTCGCCGGGGTGCCGCTGCCCCGGGCAGCCGACGGCCGTCTCGTCCTGGCGGTGGACATCACCTGCTGGCTGCGGCCGGACGCGCACACCTCACCACAGCGGATCCTGTGTCACACCTACGGACGCGGCAAGGATCAGACCATCATGATCCCGGGCTGGCCGTATTCGATGGTCGTGGCCCTGGAGTCGGGCCGTAGTTCGTGGACCGCACCGTTGGACGCGGTGCGGCTGGCGCCTGGCGACGACGCGGCCACGGTCACCGCTGGGCAGCTGCGAGACATCGTGGGGCGTCTGATCGCGGCCGGGCAGTGGCAGGCTGGGGACGCGGAGATCCTGGTCGTGGCCGACGCCGGCTACGACGCGCCCCGACTGGCGTTCCTCCTGCGTGACCTGCCCGTGCAGGTCCTCGCGCGAATGCGATCGGATCGGGTGCTGCGTCGGGCAGTGCCGCCTCGGCGGCCGGGAACGGTCGGCCGTCCGCCCCGCCACGGCGGCGAGTTCGTCTTCGGTGATCTCGCCACCTGGGGTGAGCCGGACGCGGCCACTGTCGCCGACACCCGTCTCTACGGCACGGCGTGGGCCCGCGCCTGGGACCGGTTGCACCCTCGGTTGACCCACCGATCCGCCTGGACCGCCGCGGCTAAAGTACTGCCGGTCATCGAGGGGACCGTCATCCGCCTGGAAGTCGACCACCTACCCAGCGGCGCTACACCGAAGCCGGTGTGGCTGTGGTGGTCCGGCGTCGACGCCACCTCGGATGACGTGAACCTGCTCTGGCAGACGTTCCTACGCCGCTTCGACATCGAACACACGTTCCGCCTGTTCAAACAGACCCTCGGCTGGACCTGCCCGAAGATCCGCACCCCGCAAGCCGCCGACCTATGGACCTGGCTGATCCTCGCCGCCCACACCCAGCTCCGTCTGGCCCGCGCCCTCGCCGCCGACCTGCGCCGCCCCTGGGAGCAACCCGCACCACCGCAGCGCCTGTCACCCGCCCGCGTCCGCCGAGGGTTTCGGCACCTCCGCGCGAAGGCGACCTGCCCGGCCGGTGCACCCAAACCCGCCCGGCCAGGCCCGGGGCGACCACCCGGCCGCCGCAACACCCACCCCACCCCGCGATACGACGTCCACATCGCGACCACCACGAACGCCAAAACATCGGCCACAAAGAAGACGAAGACTGTCAATCCCCGGCCACGCCGCACAGGTTAAAGATCAAGCTAGACGAGTTGTTCCGAATTCCGGTTAGTGGTCGTAGGCGATCAGTGACCGGGTGACGGGCGCGCTGGTCTTGTTGTTGTGCCAGATCGCCGCTGTCATGGCAAGCAGGCGTTGGGCGACACGGACGGCCACACCGGCGAAGGTCCGTCCGCCGTGTTGTTCCAGGTCAAGCTGGCCCTTGAGGGTGTCGTTCACCGACTCGATCAGTTGTCGGACCTTCTTGAGCATCGGCTCGCCGTAGCGGGTCTTCTCCTTCTTGCGGGACGGGCGCAGTAGTTCGATGCCCTGTTCGGCCAACTGCCGCTCGAACGGCGTGGAGGCGAATCCCTTGTCGCTGATCAGCAGGATCCCGTCGTGCTCGGCCACCACGGCGGCCTCGACGTCGAGCATCGCGGCGAGGACCTCTCGCTCGCCGATCTTCGGGTTCGCCAGGGCCCACAGGATCGGCATCCCGGTCGGGGTGCAGACCAGGTAGAGCCGGAGGCCCCAGAAGAAGCGGGAATGGGAGGCGCAGTAGCCGTATCCGGCCCAGCCGGCCAGGTCCGAACGCTGCGCCGTCGGGCGCGACATGCCGCAGGGTATCGGGGTGGAATCGACGATCCAGTGGTTGTCGAACCAGAAGTCACTGTCGCGCGCCAGGTCCCGGATCACCTTCTTGACCAGCGGAAGCGCCGCACGGAGCCGCTTGTTGTAGCCCGGCCGCTGCGGCAGGTAGGCAAACATGCCGGCGAGATGAATACGGGCGTAGCGGATCCAATGCGCTTCCGAGCGGGCGCCGAGCAGGACCTGCGCCACCGCGAGGCATACCAGTTCGGAGTCGGTCAACAGCGGCGGCCGGCCCCGCCACCGGGGCGTGCGGATGCTGTCGTCGATCTTCACGTACAGTGCGGTCAAGAGGGTATCCAGGTCTTGCGTCACAACATGATCTTGGATGCCCTCTCTTCATGCCCAGACATCGACCCCTGACTTCGGAACTACTCGTCTAGAAGATCGCGAGACCCCCCACCCGGGCCCTCCGACCCTCCCGCCTCGGTGATCAAGAGGTTTGCGTCACGATCGGGGCCGCTGGTGACGCAAACCTCTTGATCACCACCGGGGGGTTCAGGCGTCGTCGTCGTCGGGGTCGTCCAGGCGGGCCAGGTAGGTGGCCAGGCGTTCGATGGGGGTTTCGAAGTCGGGGTTGAGGTCGACGAAGTCGCGCAGGCGCTCACCCAGCCACTCCAGGGTCACCTGCTCGTCGCCCCGGCGCTCGACCAGCTCCTCGATGCCACGGTCGGTGAAGTACACGGCGTACGTCCTCATGCGTCGGCCCGGCGCGGGCCGGGCGGTTGGACCGACGGAGCGGGGCAGGACCGTCGTGAACGGCCCTGCCCCGGCTCTCGCGGTGCGATCAGGTCACGGGCGGGGGAGAGCCGCCTCGATCAGCGCGGTCTGCTCGACCTCGTGGGTCTTGGCCGAGCCGACCGCCGGGGCGGCCGCCGCCGGGCGGGAGATCCGCCGCAGCCGGACGTCCGTGAGGTGCTCCAGCAGGTTGAGCGCGACGAACGACCAGGCGCCCTGGTTGGCCGGCTCCTCCTGGACCCAGGCGAAGTCCTCCGCGTTCGGGAACTGCGCCAGGGCGGCCCGGATCTCCTCCACCGGCAGCGGGTACAGCTGCTCGATCCGGATGATCGCCGTGTCGGTGACGCCGCGCTCCTGCCGGGCCTGGAACAGGTCGTAGTAGACCTTGCCGGAGCAGAGCAGCACCCGCGTCACGGCCTCCGGTGCCGGTGCGGCCGTGTCGCGCAGCACCGGCTGGAAGGTGCCGGTGGTGAAGTCCTCCACCGGGGAGACACAGAGCTTGTGCCGCAGCAGCGACTTCGGCGTGAACACCACCAGCGGCTTGCGCTTGGGCGACAGGGCCTGGCGGCGCAGCAGGTGGAAGTAGTTCGCCGGGGTCGTCGGGATGGACACCCGCATGTTGTCCTCGGCGCACATCTGCAGGAACCGCTCCGGCCGGCCGGACGTGTGGTCCGGACCCTGGCCCTCGTGGCCGTGCGGCAGCAGCAGGGTGACCGCGGAGCGCTGACCCCACTTCACCTCGCCCGACGAGATGAACTCGTCGATCACCGACTGGGCGCCGTTGACGAAGTCGCCGAACTGGGCCTCCCAGGCGACCAGGGCGTTGATGTTCTCCACCGAGTAGCCGTACTCGAAGCCCATCGCGGCGTACTCGCTGAGCAGCGAGTCGTGCACGAAGAACCGGGAGCGCTCGCCATCGCCGGTGAGCGACTTCAACGGCAGGTAGTCCTCGCCGGTGCGGGAGTCGACCACCGAGGCGTGCCGCTGGACGAACGTACCGCGACGCGAATCCTGCCCGGCGAGCCGGACGGTGACCCCGTCGTGCAGCAGCGCGCCCAGCGCGATGATCTCGCCGAAGCCCCAGTCGATGTTGCCCTCGACGGACATCTTGGCCCGCCGGTCGAGCAGCTGCTGGATCCGCTTGTGCGGGGTGAAGCCCTCCGGCAGGTTGATGTGCGCCTCGCCGATCGCCTTCACGACGGCGGCGTCGGTGGCGGTGTCGACCTGCGGCTCCGGCTCCTCCTCGCGGCGCGGCCGGTTGAGCTGGCGCGGCGCGGCGGCGGCGTCCCGGGTGGCCTTGAAGACCTTCTCCAGCTGCGACTGGTAGTCGCGCAGCAGCTCCTCCGCGTCCTCCACGGTGATGTCGCCGCGACCGATCAGCTCCTCGGTGTAGAGCTTGCGCACCGAACGCTTCGAGTCAATGATCTTGTACATCTGGGGGTTGGACATCGACGGGTCGTCGCCCTCGTTGTGCCCGCGCCGGCGGTAGCAGACCATGTCGATCACGACGTCCTTGTTGAACGCCTGCCGGTACTCGAAGGCCAGCCGGGCCACCCGGACCACGGCCTCCGGGTCGTCGCCGTTGACGTGGAAGATCGGCGCCTGGATCATCCGGGCCACGTCGGTGCTGTAGAGACTGGACCGGCTGTACTCCGGGGCGGTGGTGAAGCCGACCTGGTTGTTGACCACCACGTGCACGGTGCCACCGGTGCGGTAACCGCGCAGCTGCGACAGGTTGAGGGTCTCGGCGACCACGCCCTGCCCGGCGAACGCGGCGTCACCGTGCACCGCCAGCGGCAGCACGGTGTAACCCTCCAGCTTGAGGTCGATCCGGTCCTGCTTGGCCCGGACGATGCCCTCCAGCACCGGGTCGACGGCCTCCAGGTGCGACGGGTTCGCCACCAGCGACACCTTGACGTTGTGCTCGCCGTCCGGGGTGGTGAACTTGCCGTTCTGGCCCAGGTGGTACTTCACGTCGCCGGAGCCCTGCGTCGAGCGCGGGTCCAGGTGACCCTCGAACTCGGAGAAGATCTTCTCGTACGGCTTGCCGACAATGTTGGCGAGCACGTTGAGCCGACCCCGGTGCGCCATGCCGATGACGACCTCGTCCAGCCCGCTCTCGGCGGAGGACTCCAGCACCTCGCCGAGCAGCGGGATCAGCGATTCGCCGCCCTCCAGCGAGAAGCGCTTCTGGCCGACGTACTTGGTCTGCAGGAAGGTCTCGAACGCCTCGGCGGCGTTGAGGCGGTTGAGCACGTGCTTCTGCTCGTCGGCGGACGGCTTCTCGTACTTGCGCTCGATCCGTTCCTGGATCCAGCGCCGCTCCTCCGGGTCCTGGATGTGCATGTACTCGATGCCCACCCGGCGGCAGTACGAGTCGCGCAGCACGCCCAGGATCTCGCGCAGCTTCATCCGCTGGCGGCCGGCGAAGCCGTTCACCGGGAACTCGCGGTCCAGGTCCCACAGGGTCAGCCCGTGCTGGAGGACGTCCAGGTCGGGGTGCTTGCGGATGGTGAATTCCAGCGGGTCGGTGTCGGCCATCAGGTGGCCGCGCACCCGGTACGCGTGGATCAGTTCGTGCACCCGGGCGGTCTTGTTGATCTGACCCTCGGAGTTGACCGCCACGTCGCGGACCCAGCGCACCGGCTCGTACGGGATGCGCAGCGAGGTGAAGATCTGGTCGTAGAAGCCGTGCTCGCCCAGGATCAGCTCGTGCATGACCTTGAGGAACTCGCCGGACTGCGCGCCCTGGATGATCCGGTGGTCGTACGTGCTGGTCAGCGTGATGATCTTGCTGACCGCCAGCTCGGCGAGGGTGGCCTCGGACATGCCCTGGTAGGGGGCCGGGTACTCCATCGCGCCGACACCGATGATCGCGCTCTGCCCCTGCATGAGCCGCGGCATCGAGTGCACGGTGCCGATGCCGCCCGGGTTGGTCAGCGAGATCGTGGTGCCGGAGTAGTCCTCCATGGTCAGCTCGTTGCGCCGCGCCCGCCGGACCACGTCCTCGTACGCCTGCCAGAACTGCCGGAAGTCCATCTGCTCGCAACCCTTGATGGAGGGGACCACCAGGTTGCGGGTGCCGTCCGGCTTGGCCAGGTCGATCGCGATGCCGAGGTTGACGTGCGCCGGGCGGACCACCGCCGGCTTGCCGTTGGCCTCCGCGTAGGAGTTGTTCATCTCGGGGTGCTGGACCAGCGCCCGCACCATCGCGTAGCCGACCAGGTGGGTGAAGCTGACCTTGCCACCTCGCCCGCGGGCGAGGTGGTTGTTGATCACGATGCGGTTGTCGACCAGCAGCTTCGCCGGGACCGCGCGGACGCTGGTCGCGGTGGGCACGCTCAGCGAGGCGTCCATGTTCTGGACGATCTTCGCGGCGACGCCACGCAGCGGCGTGGTCTGCGGACCGTCAGCGGTCGGGGCGGCGGCCTTGGCGGCCGGCTTGGCGGTCTTCTCCGGCGCGGCCTTCGTCGGTGCGGACGCGGCGGCCGGCTTGGCCGGGGCGGCGGGCTGTGCGGCGGCGGCCGGCTGGCTGACCGTGGCGGCCGCCTCCGGCTGGCCGTCCGGCTCGGGCGCGGCGGCCGGCTTGCCCGACGCCTCAGCGGCGCGCGGTGTGCCGGCGCCCGGTGCCGGTCGATAGTCGGCGAAGAAGTCGTGCCAGGCCGAATCGACGCTCGTTGGGTCGGCGAGGTACCGCTGGTACATCTCCTCGACGATCCACTCGTTCGGGCCGAAACCCGCCAGTGGGTTCTCCTGCGAAGTCTGCTGGGTCGACACGGCCGGTAATCGCCTCTTTCACGCGGGTTGTGTGTCACGCGGTGTCCGTCGCGTCCAGTAAAGGACCACGGACAGGACGACTCCCAGGCTACGCCGTACGGATCCCGCAGGCATTTCCGCCTCGGTCGGGTGGCCGGTTTCACAGAAGATGCCAGAAGTTCAGCAACCCCTGCGTGGTCGGCCACCGGCTGGTAGGGCGGGACTGAGTACGGGTGCGGATGTCCGAAGCACGGCCGTGCGTGAGGATCGGGCCCATGGATCGCCAGGGGGTACGGGGGCGCTACGGCCGAAGTATGGCGGTGGCGGCCGGCTGGTACGTCACCGTCATCGCGGCCGTGGCGGTGGGCACGACGAGCGTGCCGAGCGCGTCGCAGACCGACTGCTCGGCCTGGTTCAGCTGCCTGTCGCCGGCGGAGTCGCTGGCACTGGTGGGCCTGGTCTGGGGCGGCCCGGTGCTCGTCGGGCTGCTGATCGTGACGGCGCTGGTCAGCGCGCTGGTCGTCCGCCTGATCCCCTCGGCGGTGCTCGCCGGCACCGCGTCCGCGGCGGTCAGCATCGTGACGTGCGCCGCCGCGTACCTGGTGACCACATGAAGCGGACCGGCCTCGGATGGCTCTTCTTCGCCTGGCTGTATGGGGTGCCGTTCCTGCTGGTGGTGGGCCTGATCCGGCGGACGGCCGCGCCGTACACGCCGACCCTCGGCGAGGCGCGGGCGTTCGGCGCGACCACGGACGCCGTGCTGATCGCCGGGCTCGTGCTCAACGTGCTGCCGGTACTCGGACTGTGGCTCGCCGGCCTGGCCGGTGAGGAGAGCTGGCGCCGGCACTTCCGGTGGGCGGTCGGCGGGATGGTGCTGGTCTACCTGGTGGTCGTCCTCGTCAGCCGCGCGGCCACCGGGCTCCTGATCGGCCACACTCCCGCCGACCAGGAGCCCGGCCCGGCGATCACGCAGTGCATCCCGCGCAGCGGCGGCCGAGGCTGCCCGGGCGGGTGACCCGACGGACCGGGGTGGCGGCCGTGCCGCCGCCACCCCGGGACCTGTCGGTCAGGAGATGTCGCGCCGACGCAGCAGCAAGCTGCCGGCCACGCCGGTGACCACCGCGTACCCGATCAGCACGGCGGCGCCGGCCCAGCGCGGCGGGTTGCCGGGAATCTCCGTCCCGGTGACCATCAGCGACGAGGCCAGCGACGGCACCAGCAGTTGCAGGTTGTTGATCCAGTCACCCCACCGGTTGGCCAGGATGCTGATCACCAGGATGGCGCCGATCGAGCCGCCCAGGTAGAGCAGGATGCCGGTCACGGTGGCGCCGATCTGGCTGCGGATCAGCACGCCGATGCCGACGCCGAACACCGCCCAGAGCAGGTACGCGAGCAGGTTCAACCCGATCGCCCGCCAGGCCGCGTCGTTGCCCAGTTGCGACTCCACCCCGACCGCGTTCAGCACCGCCGACCCGGCGATCAGGTTGAACACGGTGGTGACCAGCCAGAACAGAAACGCCAGCACGCCCGCCGCGACCAGCTTGGCGATCATCACCGCGGTGCGGTGCGGTGCGGTGAGGAACGTGGTGGTGACCGTCTGGTGGAAGAACTCGCTGGTCACCACGATGATGCCGAGCAGCATGATGATGAGCAGGCCGAAGAACTGCCCGGTGGTGAACAGGTTCGACGAGAGCGCGTCGGGGGTGGCCGCGGC
The DNA here is from genome assembly GCF_029626045.1 of Micromonospora sp. WMMD710. Classification (NCBI taxonomy): domain Bacteria; kingdom Bacillati; phylum Actinomycetota; class Actinomycetes; order Micromonosporales; family Micromonosporaceae; genus Micromonospora; species Micromonospora sp. WMMD710. The sequence continues at coordinate 6,602,657 of NZ_JARUBD010000001.1, forward strand.
CTCGAACTGGGCGGCCTGGTCGCCCACCTCGGCGGGGTTGGTGCTGGTGAGGGCATCGGCCTGCAACCAGTTGATGAGCAGCGTGAGCGCCCACAGCGGCAGGCTGATCAGCGCGAAGACCCACCAGGTGTTGGTCGTACGGATCTTGAGCAGCTCGGATCGGACCAGGTTCATCGAATGCCCGCCTTTCCGGCCGTCAGCTCCAGGAAGACCCGTTCCAGATCGGGCCGTTCGGTGGTCAGTTCGTGCAGCTCGACGCCGGCGGCCAGGGCGGCCCGGCCGATCGTCGGGGCGTCCACCCCGGAGACCAGCAGGACGCCGTGCTCGTCGGTGGTGACGGTGGCCGACTGCGCCTTCAGCGCGGTGGTCAGCGCCTCGGCCTGCGGAGTGCGGACCCGCACCTGGGCGCCCTGCGCCATCGACCCGAGGACCTGCTCGACGGGACCCTGCCGGACCAGCTGCCCGGCCGCGATGATCACCACGTCGTCGGCGAGCAACTGCATCTCCGACAGCAGGTGGCTGGAGACCAGCACGGTGCGGCCCTCGTGGGCGAGGTTCTTGAGGAACCCGCGCATCCACCGGATGCCCTCCGGGTCGAGGCCGTTGGCCGGCTCGTCGAGGATCAGCACCCGCGGGTCACCGAGCATCGCGGCGGCGATACCGAGCCGCTGCTTCATGCCCAGCGAGTAGCCCTTGAACTTGCGCTTCGCCGCCGGGGTCAACCCGACCAGCTCCAGCACCTCGTCGGCCCGCGTCCTGGGCAGTCCGGCCGCCGCGCAGATCACCCGCAGGTGGTTGATGCCGGTGCGGCCCTTGTGCGCGCTGGACGCCTCCAGGATCGCGCCGACGTGCCGCAGCGGGTCGGCGAGGTCGGCGTACCGGTGGCCGCTGATGGTGGCCGTGCCGGCGGTCGGCGTGACCAGGTTCAGCAGCATCCGCAGCGTGGTCGTCTTGCCGGCGCCGTTCGGGCCGAGGAAGCCGGTCACCCGCCCCGGCGCGACGGTGAAGGACAGGTTGTTCACCGCCCGGACGTTCTTGTACTGCTTCGTCAGACCGGACACCACGATCTGACCGTCGCTGGTGGGGCTTCGCTGCCCGTCAGTCATCGTTCTCCTCCCGTGCGTGGCGTCGAGGTACGCCGTGGCACAGCGTGACGGTCCCGGGCAACAAGGTCAATCAGGCGCGGTCCGTACGGCGTGGTCCGTCTCCGGGCGGAGACACCTCATCCCCGCGGACGACATCGGGGTCAGCGGGCGATCCAGGTGGCCCGGGCCACGCCCAGCAGCGCGCCGTCCGGTCCGTACAGGCTGGTGTGCACCAACGCCTTGCGGCGGTCCACGCCGATCAGCGCACCGGTCACCACGCACTCGTCGCCCGGCGCCGGCCGCGCCGCGATCATCGCGGCGATCCGGCCGAGCAGGTACGGGCGGCCCGGCGCGAGCACCGTCCAGCCGCCGGGGCAGTCCAGTGCCGCCCAGAGGGTGGCGTCGCTGACCTGATCGGGTGCGCGCACCGGCGCGGCGGTCCGGCCGTCCGGCAGCCGACCCGGGAAGATCCGCAGCCCGTCGGTCCGGTCCGGCCCGCACACGTAGCAACCCGGAAACGGATGCTCGACCAGGCCGGGGTAGCGGGCCGCCGCGGCGACCGCGGTGTCCAGGTCGACCGGGGGTACGACGGCATCGACCGTCTCGACGGGGCGTACCACGGCCACCAGCTCGCCGGCCGGATCGCGGACCTCGCCGCCGGTGAGGCTCAGCTCGGTGTCCAGCGGTGGCGGTCGGCGCAGCGTCACCTCGACCGGCCCGGTGCCACCGGCCGCGGCGGCGAAGACCCCCGCACTCCAGCCGCCGTTGCCGGAGCCGGGAGGCCCGTTGTAGCGGGACCCGATGAGCATCGTCGACCTCCGGTGGGGGCGTGCCGGCGCCGTCGCCGGTCCGTCCCGCAGCCTCGCACGGCCGACGTGGGACGCATCTGCCGGCCGGCGTTCATCCTGCCGACACCAGTGGTGCCCGTGGATGGCAACCCGAGGCACTTACACAGATCCCATGGCCGTTCTGCATGCCGCTGGCGCACCCCTGACGACCAGCGGATACACCCTGCTGATCGCCGACGACCCCACCCAGGTCGCGGCCGCGCAACGCCTGCGCCACGAGGTGTTCGCCACCGAACTCGGCGCCACCCTCCTGCCCGGTGCGGCCGGGCTGGACGTGGACCCCTTCGACGCACACTGCGACCACCTCATCGTCCGGGAGGACAGCACCGGCGAGGTAGTCGGCACGTACCGGCTGCTGCCGCCGGGCCGCACCGCCCGGCGGTACGCCGAGGACGAGTTCGACCTCGCCGCGCTCGACCCGCTCCGCGACGACCTCGTCGAGGCGGGACGGTCCTGCGTACACCCGGACCACCGCTCGGGCGCGGTCATCAACCTGATGTGGGCGGGCATCACCCGGTACCTGCACCTGCGCGGCTCCCGCTGGCTCGGCGGCTGCGCCTCGGTGCCGGTGGCCGACGGCGGTCGTACGGTCGCCGGGGTGTGGGCACAGGCGCAGGCCCGGCACCTGTCGCCGCCGCCGCTGCGGGTCCGCCCGTTGCGTCCCTGGTTCGCCGAGCCGGCCGCCGCCGTCGACGCGGCGACGGCGGGCGAGCCGGCCGGCCGCGTCGCCGTGCCGCCGCTGCTGCGTGGCTACCTGCGGCTCGGCGCGTGGATCTGCGGCGAACCGTCGTACGACCCCGACTTCGGGTGCGCGGACTTCTACGTGCTCTTCTCCCTGGATCGGATGAACCCGCGCTACCTGCGGCACTTCCTGGGCGAGGCGGAGCAGTGACCGCCGTTGCGCACGACCTGTGGCGGCCCTCCTCCGGATGCGACGAGGAGTGCCTGCCGGCGGCCGGCGAGGTGCCCACCGTGCCGGTGGCCCGCCGGGTGCTCCGGCTGGTCGCGGCGGCCGGCATGCTGCTGGCCGGTGTCGGTCTGGTGGTGCTGCTGCCCGTACTCCCGTCCCAGGAGCGGCAGGCGGCGATGCGCGGCTGGGCGCGGGGCACCGCGCGGGCGTTCGGCGTCCGCCTGGTGATCCGGGGACGGCTGCCCCGCCGGCGGGCGCTGCTGGTCGCCAACCACGTGTCGTGGCTGGACATCCTCGCGGTACTGGCGGTGGCACCGACCCGGATGGTGGCGAAGCGGGAGGTCCGATCCTGGCCGGTGGTCGGCATGCTGGCCGCCGCGGCGGGCACGGTCTTCGTGGACCGGTCACGGCCACGGGACCTGCCGGCCACCGTGCGCCGGCTCGCCGACGCGCTGCGCGCCGGCCGGTCGGTGGCGGTGTTCCCGGAGGGTACGACCTGGTGTGCGGGTGACGGTGCGGCCGACTGCCGCCCCAGCGGAGGGTTCCGTCCCGCGATGTTCCATGCGGCCATCGACGCGGGCAGCCCGGTGGTGCCGCTGCGGTTGGGCTACCGGTGCGAGGTCACCGGCTCGCCGACCACGGCGGCGGCCTTCCTCGGGGCGGACACCCTGCTGCGTTCGGTTGCCCGGGTGGTCTCGGCACGGGAGCTGGTGGTCTCGGTGACGATCGCCGGCGCACTGCACCCGGCCCGCGACGCCGACCGGCGGTTGCTGGCCCGGGCTGCCGAGTCGGCCGTACACCTGGTGCCCGCGGCGGGTGCCGCCACGCGGACCCGGCTGCGGCCGGTGCCCACCCTGCCACCGGCCGTCACGGCGCTGCCGCCGGCCATCGGCCAGGACCTCGACCTGGCGGCCTGAGGAGCCCGCCCCGCCCCCGGCGCGCCGCGTCCGCCCCCGGCGCGCCGCGTCCGCCCCCGGCGCGCCGCGTCCGCCCCCGTCGCGCCGCGCCCGCCCCCGTCGCGTCGCGCCGCGCCGCACGCCCCACGCCCCACGCCCCACGCCCCACGCCAAGATCGTGCTCGATCCAGGATGTAGTGGCCTCGGGGGCGCGGGATGCCACTACATCCAGGATCGAGCACGATCTTGGTGGCGCGGGCAGGCCCGCGGCCCGCGGCCCGCGGCCCGCGGCCCGCGGCCCGCGGCCCGCGGCCCGCGGCCCGCGGCCCGCGGCCCGCAGCTCCGCGCTCCCTCGGGACGTCGGTGGGCAGCGGGTCGACAACTCGCGACAGTCTTGTGTGTCGCGATGTATCGCGTTAGTGTCTTCTCGTTGGGCGCGCCGTCGGCGCGTCGTCGAGGGGAGGACGCCATGGCCGGTTGGACGGTCGAGAGCCCGCAGCGGCTCACCATGGACGGTCCGGTCATCCGGCTGGACGTTCAACTCGTCAGTGGACGGCTCAACGTGGTCGCCACCGACGGCCCGACCCGGATCGACGTCACCCAGGTCGGTCGCCGGCCGGTCCTGATCGACCACTCCGACGGCCGGCTCAGCATCCGGCAGGAGCGCGGACGGGGCTGGTCGGACGTCATGCGATGGTTCCGGATGATCCACCGCTATCCGCGGGTGGACGTCTCCGTCGCCGTGCCGGCCGACGTCCTCGCCGATCTGGGCCTGGTCGCGGGCTCGCTGGTCGCCTCCGGCCTGCGCCGGCAGACCACGGTCCACGTCGTCGCCGGCCAGATCACCCTCATGGGCCTGCGCGGCAACACCTCCGCGAAGATCACCTCCGGGCCGGTGGAGGCACTCGGGGTCCGCGGCGACCTCGCCCTGGAGACCGTCTCCGGCGAGGTGATCCTCGCCGACAGCGCCGCCGAGCGGGTGCAGGCGCAGACCGTCTCCGGCGCCATCACCTGCGACCTGGACAACCCCCGGCGCAGCGAGATCCGGCTCAGCACCATCTCCGGCAGCATCACCGTCCGGGTCCGCGAGGACAGCGACCTCGCCGTCCGACTGAACACCGCGTCCGGCCGGATCACCAGTGGGTTCCCGCAGGTGCGCGGTTCGCGGTTCCCGACGCCGAGCAGTGAGGGGGTGCTCGGCGCCGGTGAAGGTAAGCTCTGGGCCTCCGCGACGTCGGGAAGCATCGCCCTGCTGGCCCGAGCAGTCGACGACGATTCCGAGGAGCTGCCGTGACCGCCGTGTTCAGCCACGGGCGGCTCCGGCTCTACCTGCTCAAGCTCCTCGACGACGGGCCCAAGCACGGCTACGAGCTGATCCGCCTGCTGGAGGACCGGTTCCTCGGGCTCTACGCGCCCAGCGCCGGCACCATCTACCCCCGGCTGCAACGGCTGGAGGCCGAGGGGCTGGTCAGCCACACCGCGGCCGGCGGCCGCAAGACGTACGACATCACCGACGCCGGCCGTGCCGAGCTGCGGCAGCGGGCCGACGAGTTGGCCGCGCTGGAGGCGGACATCGCCGCCTCGGTGGCGGACCTGTCGACCCTGGCCGGCGAGATCCGCAGCGAGGTACGCGGTTCGGTCCGCGACCTCAAGCGGGAGCTGACCGAGGCGACCCGGCAGACCCGGCGTACCCGGTGGGAGGCACCCCCGCCGCCCCGGCCGACGCCGGCCGACGGGCCGCGTGCCACTCTGCTCGACGACTTCGACCAGCGGCTGGTCGCGTTCACCGCCGAGGTCGGCCGGCTGGCGCGGTCCCGGCAGTTCAGCGACACCCAGCTGCGTACGGCGATCCGGCTGCTCGACGGAGCCCTGGACGGGTTGCGCCGACTGCTGCGCTGACGTCCCCGAGGCCGGTCGGCGACTCACAGGTTTTTTGCAGGAAGCGTCCAGCGCCGGCGCAGTGAGGTCACCGATGATGGGCACATGCCCGCTACCCAGACCGAGGCGCGACTTCTCGTCGTCGAGGACGACCCCAACATCCTCGAACTCCTCTCCGCGAGCCTGCGCTTCGCGGGCTTCGACGTGGCCACCGCGACCAGCGGCAGCGCGGCCCTGAACGCCGCCAAGGACCACCGGCCCGACCTGGTCGTGCTCGACGTGATGCTGCCGGACCTGGACGGCTTCGAGGTCATCCGGATGCTCCGCGAGGGCGGTACGCGTACCCCGGTGGTCTTTCTGACCGCCCGGGACGCCACCGACGACAAGATCCGCGGGCTGACCCTGGGTGGCGACGACTACGTCACCAAGCCGTTCAGCCTGGAGGAGCTGACCGCCCGGATCCGCGCCGTGCTGCGCCGCACCACCACCGGCGAGCAGGCTCCGTCCCGGCTCACGTTCGCGGACCTGGAGCTGGACGAGGAGACCCACGAGGTGCACCGGGCCGGGCAGCGGGTGCAGCTCTCGCCGACCGAGTTCAAGCTGCTGCGCTACCTGATGCTCAACGCCAACCGGGTGCTGTCCAAGGCGCAGATCCTCGATCACGTCTGGAACTACGACTTCCGGGGCGACGACAACATCGTCGAGTCCTACATCTCGTACCTGCGGCGCAAGGTCGACACCACCCAGCCCCGACTGATCCACACTCTCCGCGGCGTCGGGTACGTCCTGCGCAAGCCGGCGGCGTGAACGCGGTCCAGCAGGCAAAGGGCCGGGTGCGGGGCGTTCCGCTGCGGGTGAAGCTGGTCACCTCGGTGCTGGCCCTGGTCGCCATCGCGCTGCTGGTGATCAGCTCGCTGACCGCCTATCTACTGCGCAACTACCTGGAGGGCCAGGTCGACGGGCAGGTCAGGTCCACCGCCCAGGGCCTCGGCCAACTGCTCCCCAAGCTGCGCAGCCGTGAGGTCGGCGCGATACTGCCCAGCGACTATGTCGTCATCGTGGCCGACGAACAGCAGGTCTACGCGCCCAAGTACGACGACCGCCGTCTCAGCCTCGCCCAACTGCCCGCCTTCCCCACCAGCCGCGCCGGTTTCGAGGCGGAGGAGGGCGAGCCGCAGACCGTCCTGTCGCAGGACGGCCGCACCCGGTGGCGGGTCTACTACGCGGCCCAGCCGGACGGCTCCGTGCTGGCCGTCGGGCAGCCGCTGACCGACGTGGACCGGGCGGTGAAGCAGCTCGTCTGGATAGACCTCCTGGTCGGCGGCGCGGTGCTGATCATGTTGGCCTCGGTGGGCGCGGCGATCGTCCGGACCAGCCTCAAGCCCCTCGTCGAAATCGAACAGACCGCCGCCGCGATCGCCGGCGGCGACCTGACCCGCCGGGTGCCCGACCCCGAGGAGGGTCAGGAACACCCCACCTCGGAGCTGGGCCGGCTGTCGCGCGCGCTGAACGCGATGCTCACCCAGATCGAGGCGGCGTTCACGGCCCGAGCCGCCTCGGAGACCTCGGCGCGCTGGGCGGAGAGCGCCGCCCGGGATGCCGCGGCCGCCGCTCAGGCGTCCGAAGCGCGGGCCATCCGGTCGGAGGAGCGGATGCGGCAGTTCGTCGCGGACGCGTCGCACGAGCTGCGGACCCCGCTGACCACCATCCGCGGTTTCGCGGAGCTGTACCGCCAGGGTGCCGCGCGGGCCCCGGAGGAGACCGCCGGCCTGCTGCGCCGCATCGAGGACGAGGCGGCCCGGATGGGGCTGCTGGTGGAGGATCTGCTGCTGCTCGCCCGGCTGGACCGGGAACGGCCGCTCTCCCTGGCGCCGGTGGAGCTGCCGGTGCTCGCCTCCGACGCGGTGCACGCCGCCCGGGCGATGGCCCCGGACCGGCGGATCGACCTGGAGATCGAGCCCGGATCGGGACCGCTCCTGGTCTCCGCCGACGACGCGCGGCTGCGTCAGGTCATCGGCAATCTGGTGACCAACGCGCTCACCCACACCCCGCCGGACGCCGAGATCCGCCTGCGGCTCCGCGAGGAGAAGGGCAACCTCGCCGTGGTGGAGGTGGCCGACACCGGTCCGGGCCTTTCGCCGGACCAGGCGGAACGGGTCTTCGAACGGTTCTACCGGGCCGACGCGGCGCGTACCCGGCGGGCCGACGGCAACACCGGCACCGGGCTCGGCCTGGCCATCGTGGCGGCCCTGGTGGCCGCCCACCACGGCACCGTCGAGGTGGCCGAGACGCCCGGCGGCGGGGCCACCTTCCGGGTCCGGCTGCCCCTGCTGTCACCGGTCGAGGAGGCCGGCGAGTGACTTTCAGCCAACTTCCAGGGCGGTTCCAGCTTGATCGCAGTGCCGGGGGAGAAGGTAGTGACATGACCGAGTTCGAGTCCGACCCGCAGCGCCGGCCGGCCCCCACCGACGCCGAGCCGTCGCACCCCACCGCCGAGCTGCCGCGCGACGAGCGCGCGCAGTCCGACTCCCCGACCACTCCCGTTCCGGTTATCTCGACCACGGGTGACGCGCCGACCACCGCCGCCACCCCGGCCGTCCCCGCCGGCACCGCCGCGCCGACCACGGCGTACGCCGGCCAGCCGGCCTCCGGACAGCAGCCGACCGGGTACGAGCCGCCGACCGCCACTCCCTCCGCCCCGCCGTACCCGGTCTCCGGCCACCCGGCACCCGGCCAGCACGGCTACCCGCAGCCGACGGCCGGCCGGTATCCCGGCGCCCCCTGGTACGCGGGCCAGCAGCAGTCCGGCTGGGCCGGCGGGGGCCAGCCGGGCGTGGCCTACCCGCACCAGCAGCACGCGCAGCAGCCGGGGCAGCCGGTGCCGCCGTGGGGCCCGCAGGTCGCGCCGCCCGGCAGCGGCCCCCGGCCGGGCCGCATCGCCAAGTTCGCCGGCGCCGGTGTCGCCGTGTTCGCCCTGATGCTCGGCTCCGGCGTGGCCGGCGGAGCGCTCGCACTCGCGCTCGACGGGGACGGCGGCGGTGTCACCCGCACCTACTCGGCCGCCCCGGTGATCAACAGCGCGGACCTGCCGAAGATCGCCGCGGCCGTGCAGGACAGCGTCGTCTCGATCACCACCGACAGCGGTGAGGGCTCCGGGGTGGTGCTCAGCGCCGACGGGTACGTGCTCACCAACAACCACGTGGTGGCCTCCGCCGCCGGCGACACCGTCCGGGTGGTCTTCGCCGACGGCACGAGCGCCGAAGCGAAGATCATCGGTACCGACCCGAAGACCGACCTGGCCGTGGTCAAGGCCAACGGCGTGAGCAACCTCAAGCCGGCCAAGTTCGGTGACAGCGACGCCATGCAGGTCGGCGACCAGGTGCTCGCCCTGGGCAGCCCGCTCGGCCTGCAGGGTTCGGTGACCTCGGGCATCCTGAGCGCCCGGGACCGCACCATCCGGGCCGGCGAGGGTCAGCCGCAGGACCCGAGCCAGCAGAGCCAGGCCGTCAGCTCGATCTCCGGCCTGCTCCAGACCGACGCGCCGATCAACCCCGGCAACTCCGGCGGCGCGCTGGTCAACACCCGGGGCGAGGTGATCGGCGTGAACACCGCCATTGCCACCTCCGGGCAGAGCACCGGCAACATCGGTGTCGGGTTCGCCATCCCCAGCAACAAGGCCAAGGACGTCGCGGGCAAGCTCCAGCGCGGCGAGAAGGTCAGCCACCCGTCGCTCGGGGTGGGCGTCAACCAGGCCGAGGGCGGTGGCGCGCTCGTCGCGTCGGTCACCGCGGGCAGCGCCGCCGAGAAGGCCGGCCTGCAGCGGGGCGACGTCGTCACCAAGTTCGGCGACAAGACGATCAACGACTCGGACGATCTGGTCGGCGCGGTGCAGGCCGGCAAGGTCGGCGACAGGGTCGAGGTGCAGTACAAGCGCAACGGTGTCGAGAAGACGGCAACCGTGACGCTCGCCGAGACGTCCTAACCAACAACTGAACCTGCCTCCTCCCTCCGGCGGCGGGTGGCGGGGCCGAGGGGGTCGGCTCCGTCACCCGCCGCGCTTTTCCCTTCGACGGCGGTTCACCCGGATCGGGTGAACCGCCGTCACCCGTACACCCGGCAGGTTCGGTGCACGAGGCGAGACGGAGGTGGAGGCCGGTGGATGTCCGTGACGACCAGCGGATCCAGCGCGACGTCCTGGCCGAACTGGCGTGGGACGCGCGGCTGCGACCGAACGAGATCGGCGTGACCGTCGACCAGGGGGTGGTCACCCTGACCGGGTTCGTGGACAGCACCGCCCGCGGCTGGGCGGCGACCCGCTGCGCGCAGCGCGTGCGCGGGGTGCGGGCGGTGGCCGACGAGATCGAGGTGCGGCTGACGAGCACTCCGGGACGTACCGACGCCGAGATCGCCATCGCCGCCTCCCGCGCGCTGGAGTGGGACAGCTTCGTCCCCGCCGAACGGCTGGACGTGACCGTGGCCAACGGCTGGCTGATGCTGCGCGGTGAGGTCGAGTTCGGCTGGCAGCGCCGCGCCGCCGAGGGCGAGGTGCGTCGGTTGGCCGGGGTGCGGGGGATCACCAACCTGATCGAGGTACGCCCACCGCAGCCGCCCGTCGGCGAGCGGCTGCGCCACGACGTCGAGCGCGCGCTGCTGCGCACGATCGGCGCGGACCGGGTGACCGTGGAGGTGGACGGCGACACGCTGGTCCTCGCCGGAGTGGTCCGGTCGTGGTGGGAACGCGACCAGGTCGAGCGGGTGGCCTGGTCCGCCCCGGGGGTGCGGGTGGTCCACGACCAGCTCCTGGTCGGCGGGTGAGCGTCCGTCTTGTCCGGTTTACCGGAGACGCCACGGGGAAACCGCCGCGGACCACGCCGACCGGCGACACCGGACCGGGGATCAACGGGGAGGACTCGTGGCCGTGACCCACCCGCCTGCCGACCGCTCGGGCGAGCGGTCGTTGCGCATCGCGATGGTGGTCCCGCCCTGGTTGTCCGTACCGCCCCCCGGCTACGGCGGGCTGGAGCAGGTGGTCGCCGCGCTGGTGGACGCGTTGACCGGGCACGGGCACGCGGTGACCCTGTTCGGCGCCGGCGGCCAGCACGGCACCGCCGCCGCCGGTTTCGTCTCCACCGTTCCCGAGGTCCAGTACGAGCGGCTCGGCGAGTCGCTGCCGGAGCTCGCCCACCTGGCCCGGGTGAACCGGCTGATCACCGCGGCCGACTTCGACGTGATCCACGACCACACCACGATCGGTCCGCTGGTCGCCGGCCGCCGGGCCGTCCCGACGGTGGCGACCGTGCACGGCAACCCGGTGGGGGAGTACGGCGACGTGCTCGGCGACGCCGACCAGGAGGTGGCCCTGGTGGCCATCTCGCATGCCCAGCGCCGGTTGAACCCCGGCCTGCCCTGGGCCGGCACGGTGCACAACGCGCTGGACATCCGTGGCTTCCCGCGCAAGACCGAGCCCGGTGCCGGGCCGGTGTTGTGGCTGGCGCGGTTCAGCCCGGACAAGGGCCCGGACGTCGCCATCCGGGCGTGCCGGGAGGCCGGGCTGCCGCTGCTGCTGGCCGGCAAGTGCAACGAGCCCGCCGAACGCCGCTACTACGAGCAGGTCGTCGCGCCGCTGGTCGACGACGACGTGACCGTCATGCTCAACGCCGACCGCGCCGAGACCCTGCGGATGCTGGTCGACGCCCGCTGTCTGATCATGCCGATCCAGTGGGAGGAGCCGTTCGGCATGGTGATGCTGGAGGCGATGGCGACCGGTACCCCGGTGGTCGCCCTCGACCGGGGTGCCGTGCCGGAGCTGGTCCGGCCCGGGGTGACCGGGCTGGTGTGCGACCGTCCGGACGACCTTTCGGCGGCCCTGGTGGCGGCGCAGCGGCTCGACCCGGAGGACTGCGTGGCGCACGTCGCGGAGAACTTCTCGGTCGAGCGGATGGCCTTCGGCTACGAGGAGGTCTACCGGCGCTTCGCCGCGAGCCGGTACGCGATCCGCGCACCGGCCCGGGCACCGGCCCGCTGACCCACCCGGGTGCCGGCCGCCGGGTCAGACCTGCGCCGCACCCAGTTCGGCGATGGCGGCGTCCAGGCGTTGCGCGTACGCCGGACTGATGCCGCCCTCACCGAGGCGGACCGCGACCTTCTCGCGCAGCCGGGCCACCGGCGGTGCCAGCTCGTCCCGGCCGGAACCGACCGCCGCGGTCAGGTTGCGCAGCTCGTTGCGCAGGTCCAGGCCCACGTCGGAACGGATCTCGCCGGCGTTTAGCCCGTCGCCGATCAGCCGGTCGACGCGGTTCGCGGCCTCGACCAGGGTGCCCGGGTCCGAGCTGGGCGAGCCGGCACTCGACCGCGCCGACGGCGACGGGGTCGGGAGCCGGGGTGCCTCGGTGACCGGCGGGTCGGACGACGGGGGTGCCACCGGGCCGGTCGACGGCTGCGTCCGGGGTGCCGGCCGCTCGTCGGGCAGCAGGGCCACCCCGGCCAGCGCCACGCCGACCGCGAGGACCGCCGGAACCAGCAGCAGCGCGACCCTTCGACGTGACCGTCCGGCCGCCACCTCGGACGGCGCGTCCGCCGTCGTCGGCTCGGTGACCGGCTCAGGTGGCAGGGCCAGGGTGGACACCGGGACCGCGGTGGTCGAGGGCTCGGCCGGCAGCAGTTGGTCGCGCAGGGCGGTGGCGACCTGCCGGGCCGTCGGCCGGCCGGCCGGATCCCGGGAGAGGCTGCGCAGGCAGATCCGGGCCACCGCCGGCGGCAGCTCCGGCAGGTCGGCCAGGGTCGGCGGCGGGCCGCCGGCCAGCGCGGCGCTGAGCTGCTCCCAGGTGTCCGCCGGGTACGGAACCCGGCCGGTGAGCGCCTCGTGCAGCAGTACGCCCAGCGAGTACACGTCGCTGGCCGGCTGGGCGGGGGCGCCGTCGAGCCGTTCCGGGGCCACGTACGCGGGGGTGCCGAAGGTGCCGCCGTCCTCGTCCTCGTCCGGCGCGCCGATCCGGGTGGCGATGCCGAAGTCGAGCACCTTGACGCCCGTCGCGGTCATCATCACGTTGGCCGGGGTGATGTCACGATGCACGATGCCGAGCCGGTGCGCGGCGGCCAGCGCGTCGGCGATCTGCGCGCCCACCTGGACCGCCTCGGTCCACGGCAGAGGCCCCTCGGTGAGCCGCAGCTCCAGCTCCTCGCCGCTGAGCAGTTCCATCACCACGAACGAGGTGATCGAGCCGTCCGGGTCGACCGTCTCGCCGTAGTCGTGCACCGAGGTGACGTGCGGGTGCACCAACTGCGCGGCGGCGCGGGCCTCCTCGCGCACCATGTCCCGGAAGCGGGCGTCGGCGGCCAGCGACGGTGCGAGCACCTTGAGCGCGACGACCCGGTCGAGGACCTCGTCGCGGGCACGCCAGATGACCGACATTCCGCCGGCGCCAACCTGGTCGACAAGCCGGTACCTGCGGGCCAGTAACCGGCCCGGGTGCAGCGCTGCCTTCACGGATCGCACCTGCCTCGGGGTGGGGGCCGTATCAGGTTGCGCGAATGTGTCCAGCCTGTCAACGGCGTCACCGCCCGCCGTCGACCGGCGGCGTCCGCGCTGCGCCGAATGCCGGGTGGCAGCGTCCCGCCGCCCGGCGGCGGGCCCGTGCCAGGATGAGAGGCATGGCGGGGGGACCGGTGGCGTTCGTACTCGGCGGCGGGGGAGTTCTCGGCGCGGTCGAGGTGGGCATGTTGCGCGCCCTGTTCCGCGCCGGCATCCAACCCGACATGGTGCTCGGCACCTCCATCGGCGCGGTCAACGGCGCGCTGGTCGCCGCCGACCCGTCGGAGGCGGTGACCGACCGGCTGGTCCGGCTGTGGGCGTCGCCGGAGGCCAGCGAGGTGTACGGCGACTCCGTCGCCCGGCAGTTGCGCCGCTTCGCCGCCCGCACCCACCTGCACTCGCCCCGACCTCTGCGCCGGCTGCTCGAATCGGAGCTGGGCGTGGACACCACGTTCGCCGACCTGCGGGTGCCGTTCCGCTGCTGCGCCGCGCACATCGAGCGGGCCGCCGAGCACTGGTTCGACAGCGGGCCGGTGGTGCCGGCCGTGCTGGCCTCGGCCTCGGTGCCGGGCCTGCTGCCACCCATGGAGATCAACGGTGCGCACTACGTGGACGGTGGCATCGTCAACTCCATCCCCATCGGCGAGGCGGTGGCCGCCGGCGCCGGCCGGATCTTCGTCCTCCAGGTGGGCCGGATCGAACGCGAGCTGACCCCGCCCCGACGGCCGTGGGAGATCGCCCAGGTCGCGTTCGAGATCTCCCGCCGGCACCGCTTCTTCCGGGAGATGGCCGCGCTGCCCGAGGGGGTGGAGGTGCACGTCCTGCCGACCGGTGGGCTGAATCCGCGTGACGACACCCCGTGGGCGTACCGGGACATGGCGGCCGTGGGTCGGCGGATCAGTCGGGCCTACACCGCCTCCCGCCGCTACCTCGCGACCCACGTGGAACGCTGATGCCGCTGCCCCCCAGGTGGCTACGCCGGTTGTTGATCGCCCCCGCCGTGGTGCTGCTCGCGTTCCTCGTCGTCACCACGCTGCCGGTCTGGGCGCTGCTCGCCGCGGCTGCCTCCCCACTGGTCCGGGGCCGGCTCCGCCCGCTGCGGCTGCTCTGGATCGGCTGCGTCTACCTTGTGTGGGACGCTGGCGCGCTGCTCGCGCTGTTCCTGCTCTGGGTGGCCTCCGGGTTCGGCTGGCGGACCCGGTCGCCGGCCTTCCAACGCGCGCACTACGTGCTGGCCGGCTGGTTCCTGCGGGTGCTGTTCTGGCAGGCCCGCTGGACGCTGCGGCTGCGCATCGACGTGGTCGGCACGGACCCGGACACCGCGTTGCCCGGCCGGCCCGAGCTGGTGCTCTGCCGGCACGCCGGGCCGGGTGACTCGTTCATCCTGATCCACGGGCTGGTCAACTGGTTCCACCGGGAACCGCGGATCGTGCTCAAGGACAGCCTCCAGTGGGATCCGGCGATCGACGTGCTGCTCAACCGGCTGCCCAACCGGTTCATCGCGCCGACACCGGAGCGGGGTGAGGAGACCGTACGCCAGGTCGGGCACCTGGCCGACGGCCTGGATGACAACGACGCCTTCGTGATCTTCCCGGAGGGCGGCAACTTCACCCCCAAACGGCGGCTGCGTGCCATCGCCCGGCTGCGCTCCCTCGGCCTGGAGCGGATGGCGCAGCGCGCCGAGCGGATGCGTCACGTGCTCGCCCCGCAGCCCGGCGGAATGCTCGCCGCGCTCGACGCCGCCCCGGACGCCGGGGTCATCTTCGTCGCGCACACCGGCCTGGACCGGATGCTCACCGCCGCCGATGTCTGGCGGGAACTGCCCATGGACAAGCGGATCGTGATGCGGTTCTGGTCGGTGCCGCCGGAGGAGGTGCCGACCGGGCGACAGCAGCGCATCGACTGGCTCTATGACTGGTGGGCGCAGATTGACACCTGGATCGCGGCCAATCGGGACGCCGCCGCGTAGGGTGCGCTCGTGGACCAGATCTGCGTGGTGACGACGGTGGTGGATGCGCGTTCGGTTGCCGACGTGCTGGCGGCCGCGGCCGTCGCCGGGCGGCTCGCCGCCTGCGCCCAGGTCGGCGGGCAGGTGGACAGCACCTACTGGTGGCGCTCCGGTGTGGAGACCAGCACCGAGTGGTCGGTGCAGTTCAAGACCGCACCGGACCGGCTCACCGCGTTGGTCGACCAGATCCGGGTCAGCCATCCGTACGAGGTACCGGAAATCCTGGTGTCCAGGGTGGACAGCGGTGACCCCGGCTACGTCACCTGGGTACACGAGCACACCCGACCGTGAGTACGCGCACTCTGGGCGGCACCCGGGACGGGTTCCGATGATGTGCGGGTGGATGACACCCGCTATCCCTGCCCCGCCTGCGGCGCCCCGGCTGACCTGAACGCCGGCTGCGCCGGGTGCCGCCGCCCACCCGACCCGGTCGCCGCCGAGGTGGTCCGGCTGGGTCGGGAGGTCGCTCAGCTCAAGCCGCAGGTGGAGCAGGCCCGCCGGACGTACACCGAGCTGGCCGGGCGGCTGGCGGCCACGTCGCGGCGGCGGGCGGAGCTGGCGGCGCTCGTCCGTGCCGCGGTGGCGGTGCCCGTTGCGGGGCCGGCGCCGGTGCCCGCTCCGGCGGCTCCGGGGGTGGCGGAGACTCCGGCGGCTCCAGGGGTGGCGGAGACGTCGACCCGGACGATCCAGGGTCTGCTCTTCGTCCTCGGTGGACTCCTGCTGGGCACCGCGGCGGTGGTGTTCACGGCGGTCGCCTGGGCGTCGGTCGGGGTCGGTGGACGGGCGCTGATCCTGGCGGCGTTCACCGCGCTCGCACTGACCGTGCCGCTGCTGGCGGTCCGCCGGGGGTTGCGTGGCACGGCGGAGACGTTCGCCGCGGTGGGGCTGCTGCTGGTGGTGCTCGACGGGTACGCGGCCTGGTCGGTGAACCTGGCCGGAGTCGCCGGCTGGCCGGGCACCCGGTACGCCGCGCTGGTCGGGGGTGTCAGCGCGGCGGTCGCCGTGGCGTACGGCCGGTCCAGTGGACTGACCGGGCCGTGGTTCGCCGCGTTGCTGGGCGCGCAGCCGGTGCTGCCGCTGCTCGCCGCCAACGCGCGGCCGGACGCCGACGGCTGGGCGCTGGTCCTGCTCGGGGTGGCGCTGCTGGATCTGGCCGTGTTGGCGGCGCTGCGCGGCCGACCGGGGACGGCGCTGCTCGTCGGTCGGGTGGTGGCCGGCGCCGGGCACGTCGCGGCGCTCGTGGGTGCCGCTGGCTGCGCCGTCGTGTCGTTGCTGCTCGGCCGCGCCGCGGGCACACCGCTGCTGGCCGGGGTGCCGCTGCTGCTGGTCGTCCTGACCGCGCTCGCCGCGGCCCGGCTGGTCGGCGGCGCGACGCTGCGGACGGTGGCCGCCGGGCTGCTGGTGCCGGTGCTGGCTCTCGCGCTGCTGCGTCCGGTGGTCGAGCTGCGGCCGGCGCTGCTGCTGCTCGCGGCGGCGGTGGTGGCCGTCGGCCTGGCCGCCGCGGTGCGCCTGCTGCCGGCGTCACCCGGATTGCGGGGGGCCGAGCCGAAGCGAGCCGAGCCGGCGGGGGCCGGCCCGGGCGGGGCCGGCTCGGACATGGCCGGATCGAGCGCGGCCGGCTCGGGCGTGGCCGGGTCGGGCGCGGCCGGGTCGAGCGCGGCCGGGTCGAGCGCGGCCGGGTCGAGCGCGGCCGGTGCCCGCGACTGGCGGATCGGCCCGCGAGTGGGGGCGCTACTGGTCGCCGCTGGTACGGCGCAGATCGCGGCGCTGATCACCGGTGTCCTGGCGGTCGCCGCCGCCAGCCGGTCGCTGCCACCGTGGGGCGGGGCAGACGCGGGTCCGGACCTGGACTGGGGCTGGCAGCTGGCACCCGCCGTGGCGCTGGCGCTCGGCGCGACGGCGCTGCTGGTGCCTCGGCGGGCGTGGGAGGTGCTCGCCACGGCCGGCGCGGTGGCGGTGCTGCTCGCGGTGCCGGCCGGCTGGACCGCGTCCTGGTCGGCCGTGCTGGCCGTGGACCTGGTCGGCGGGGCCGCGCTGCTGCTCGCCGTGCTGGCCCGCCCGGCGACCCGACCCGCCGTGCTGTCCACCCGCGCGCTGGGCGGCGCCGTCCTGCTCGGGCACGGACTGCTGGTGGCCCTGGCCGATCCGGTGGGTGCTCTCGTGGCGCTCGGCGTCATCGCCGTGGCCGGTCTGGCGCTCGCCGCGCGGCAGGCCGCCGGCCCGTACCGGCGGGTGGCCGGCGGGGGGCTTCTCGTCGCGCAGCTCGCACTGCCCGGGATCGCCGCGGTGGCGTCGTTCGCGGCGGGCGCGCCGCCCTGGTGGCAGGTCCGGCTCGCGCTGGCCGCCGCCGGGCTGCCGCTGGTCGCGGTCCTCGCGGCGCGTCGTCACCGGATCGGGCTGACCGGGTACGCGGTGACCGGCGGGGTGGCCGCGGTGACCGTACCCGGGCTCGCGCCCCTGGTCGCGGCGGGCGACGAGCCCCTCGCGCTGTACGCGGCACTGGCGGCGTCGGGCGTCGCGCTCGTCGCCCGGTGGGACCGGCCGACGACCGACATCGGAACGCCGCCGGTGGTCGACGGGTCACCGGCGGCCGGGGAGCCGTCGGTGGTCGGGGGGTTGCCGGCGGCTGGGGGGCCGTCGGTGGTCGGGGGGTTGCCGGCGGCTGGGGGGCCGTCGGTGGTCGGGGGGTTGCCGGCGGCTGGGGGGCCGTCGGTGGTGGGCCGATCGCCGGCGGTCGGGGGGCCGTCGGCGATCGGCCGTCCGGGCGTGCTGGTGGTGGCGGGTGCAGTGCTGGGGGCGGTGGCCGTGCTGGCGGCCCTGCCGACGATGCTGTCCGCGCTCGTGTCGCCGTACGGCAGCGGGGGCCGGCTCTGGTCGGGGGTGCCGACCGTCGTCGCCGACTCGGTGGCGTACCCCGTCGGGCTGGCACTGGTCGCACTGGCGGTGGCCGCCGTCCTGGCGGGTCGACCGAGCCGCCTCCCGGTGCTGGCCGCGCTGCCGTTCGCCGCCGGGGCACTGCCGGTGCTGCTCGTCGCGGTCGGTGTGCCCTGGCCGGTGCTCCCGGGTGCCGTGCTGCTCGCCGGTGTGGCCGCGCTGCTGCTCGCCGCCCTGGCCGCACCGCGCCCGGCGCTCGCGCCGACCGCCGTACCGGTGGGGGCGGTGCTGGTCGCCTCCGGCGTGCTGGGGCTGTTCGCCACCCGGGCCGGCACGCTCGCCGCCGAGGCGGTGCTGCTGGTGACGGCGGTGATCGTCGCGGTCGGGGCGCGGACGGTCGAGGTGCGGGTCGCGGGGTACCTCGCGGCGGTGGGCGCCGCATCGGCTCTGGCGGTGACCGCACCGCTCGCCGCCGGGCAGCCGCTGCGGTCGGCGGCGTACCCGTTGCTGGCGGTGGCCGCGCTGGTCCTGGCCGTCGCCGCCGCGACCAGCCCGGCGCGGGCGGTCGCCGCGACCAGCCGGACGGCGACGGCGCAGGCCCGACCCGGACGTGTGCTGGACGCCGCCGCGCAGGCGGTGGCGCTGGTGGCGGCCGTGCTCGCCGTCGAGGTGGCGCGGCACCTCGCAACCGTCTGCGTGCTCTGGGGTGTCGCCGTGGCGTTGCGGCTGCTGCGTCGGGGCGAGCCGGCCGGACGCCGGTGGACGTTCGCCGGCATCGCCGCGGGCAGCGAGCTGGTCGGGGCGTGGGTGCTGCTGGCCGCCGGCGGGGTGACGGTGCTGGAGGCGTACACCCTGCCGGCCGCGGCCCTCGCCCTCGGCGCGGGCCTGCTGGCCCTGCGGACCAGGCCGGGGCTGACCAGCTGGCCGGCCCTCGGCCCGGGGCTTGTCGCGGCGCTGCTGCCGAGCCTGGTGTCGGTGCTGGCCGGGCCGGATCCGCAGCCGTGGCGGCGGCTACTGCTCGGTGCGGCGGCGTTGAGCGTGGTGCTGGCCGGAGCGGCCCGCCGCTGGCAGGCTCCCGTGCTGCTCGGCGGCGCCGCGCTGACCCTGCTGGCGCTGCACGAACTGATCCGGGGTTGGGACCTGCTGCCCCGATGGATCTACCTGGCGCTCGGCGGGCTGGCGCTGGTCGGGCTGGCCGCCACCTACGAGCGGCGCCGACGCGACCTGGCCCGGCTGCGGGCCGCCGTGACCAGGCTCGGCTGAGTCGTGGGGGGTAGGGCCCGCCCTACCCCCCATTCGGGGGTTGTCAGGGTTACTCAGCGCGACCGCTGCCCGGACACTTGACATTAGGCCCGAACCAACCCGGTACGGGCGTAAGTGGAACGGGAGCAGCGATGGCGCTCGGAGCGGTGGCAGAACCGCCGGTACGACGGCGAGGTAGTGACTACGCACAGTTGTCCCGACGGATCAGCCAGGCGGGCCTGCTGGAGCGGCGCCCCGGCTGGTACGTCACCCGCATCGTGCTCACCCTCGGCGCCTTCGTGGCCGGCTGGGTCGCCGTCCTCCTGATCGGTGACTCCTGGTGGCAGCTGCCGCTCGCGGCCGTGATGGCGGTCGCCACCACCCAGGTCGCGTTCCTCGGGCACGACGCCGGGCACCGCCAGATGTTCCGTCGGCGCGGCCCGAGCGAGCTGGTCGGGTTGTTCGCCGGCAACGTCGCGGTCGGGATCAGCTACGGCTGGTGGGTCGACAAGCACAACCGGCACCACGCCAACCCGAACCACGAGGACGAAGACCCGGACGTCGGCGCGGGCGCCCTGGTGTGGACACCCGAGCAGGCGATCGAGACCCGGGGCTTCGGCCGGTGGATGGCTCGGCGGCAGGCGTACTTCTTCTTCCCGATGCTGCTGCTCGAGGGCCTGAGCCTGCACGTGGCGAGCATTCGGGCGATCATCGGCCGGGAGAACGGCCGGTAC
The DNA here is from genome assembly GCF_029626045.1 of Micromonospora sp. WMMD710. Classification (NCBI taxonomy): domain Bacteria; kingdom Bacillati; phylum Actinomycetota; class Actinomycetes; order Micromonosporales; family Micromonosporaceae; genus Micromonospora; species Micromonospora sp. WMMD710. The sequence continues at coordinate 6,622,663 of NZ_JARUBD010000001.1, forward strand.
ACCGTCCCGATGCGGCACCGGGCCGTCGAGGCGGCGCTGCTCGGCGTGCACACCGTCGGGTACGTGGCGCTGCTGCTGGCGGTCATGTCGCCGGTCAAGGCGCTGCTCTTCGCCGTCGTGCACCAGGCGCTGTGGGGCCTCTACATGGGCTGCGCGTTCGCGCCCAACCACAAGGGCATGCCGATGCCGACCGCCGAGGACGAGCTGGACTTCCTGCGTAAGCAGGTGCTGACCTCCCGCAACGTGCGCGGCAGCCGGCTGGTGGACACCGCGCTGGGCGGGCTCAACTACCAGATCGAGCACCACCTGTTCCCGAACATGCCCCGGGCCAACCTGCGCCGGGCCCAGCCGATCGTCCGCGCCTACTGCGTCGAGCAGGGCATCGCGTACGCGGAGACCGGGCTGGTCGAGTCGTACCGGCAGGCACTCGGCCACCTGCACGAGGTGGGCCGGCCGCTGCGCGGCTGATCCAAAGGCCGCTGCGCGGCTGTTGCGAGGACTGATTGGGGTGGCATCTGACGATGCCGCCCCATCGTCGTTGATCGTCCGGTGAGCCGGACCTCGGCGGCGCGTACGGCCCGCCGTACGCGCCACCGGTAGGGTCTGCTCATGGCAGACCTGCTCACCGCGGACGCGGTGCGAGAAGAGCTGGGCCGGTTGCCCGACTGGTCGGGCGACCCGACCGGCATCGGTCGTACGGCCCAGCTCGGCAGTTTCCCGGCAGCCATCGCGGTGGTGGACCGGGTGGCGACGGTGGCCGAGGAGCTTGACCACCATCCCGACATCGACATCCGGTGGCGGACCCTGACCTTCCGCTGTGTCACGCACTCGGCCGGTGGGGTCACCTACCGGGACTTCGAGTTGGCCCGGCGGATTGACGACATCGTCCGGAGTGCGGCATGAGATTCGAGATCAGCAAGGTTCTGGACGCCATCGAGGGGCGGGTCTGCACGGACCCGTCGCTGGCTCGGGCCGTGGTCGACCTGGCCGAGATCATCCGTTACCAGGACATCGACGGCGGTCGGCCGGCCAGCCTGCTGCGCCTCGGCATGGTCATCGACGCGCTCTCCCGCGAGCTGGAGGAGGACAGCGTCCAGGTCTACGCGGTCGTGCACCGGGCGCTGCTCTCCGACGCCGACCTCACCTCGAACGAGCGGATGGTGGTGCGCCGCTGGGCCGACGACGGCCTCGTCGAGGTGCTCGACAACCCGGGCGACCGGATGCTGGAGGTGGCCGACCTGCTCGGTCTGCCGGTGCTCAGCCGGGTCCGCTTCGACGGGCTGCGCGGCCGGTTCCCGTGGCTGGTCGAGCAGCCCGGTCGGGTCGTCGCCCCGGTGCCCGGCGCCGGCGGGCCGGTGTTCATCGCACACGTCGGCGGCGGGCACTCGCCGGTGGCCGGCAAGCGTTCGCCGACCGGCGTGAAGCTGCTGGCCCGCCAGTGGCGCTGCCCGGAGTCGGGCTGCGCGCTGTTCGGCGGCGGTGGCGGGGGTGGCGCGTTCGCCGACCTGGCCGGAGGAGCGGACCGCAGCCCGGCGGCGCAGCCACCGCCCGCGCTGCGCAACGGCGCACCGACCTGCCCCCGGCACGGCGTACGCCTCGGTGACGGCGGCCCGCGTCCGCGTACGGAGGTGCTGGCGGTGCGCGTCGGCGGGCTGGTCCGGCGGCGGTTCGTGCTCAGCGACGAGCAGCCGGTGGTGGCCGGCCGGGCTCCGGAGCAGGACGGCGGGATCATGCTCGGGCAGTGGCTCAACGACGAGGCCCGGCGGTGGATCAGCCGGGGTCACGTCCGCTTCGAGCTGCGGGTCGGCGAGGTCATCGTCACCGATGTGAGCACCAACGGCTCCGGCATCCGCCCGGGCGGTTCGATGGCCGAGTCGGACCGCATCCCGCTGGCCCCGCAGCAGTCCCGGGTGCTCGGCGAGAACGACATGGTGGAGCTGTACCCCGGGGTGCAGATCGGTCGGGCCGAGGAGCTGCCGACGGGTGCCCCGTTCACCCCCACGTCGGTGATGGCCGAGGCCCCGACGATGGCGATGCGCCTACCCCGCCCCTGACGCGCCCCTGCGGTGCGGTGCGGTGCGTCAAGATCCGCACAAGAACAGGGAAGGTGCTGCCTCGACACCGTCCGAGGCAGCACCTTCCCGGTAGTTGCGCAGATCTTGGCCAGCGCGGTCCGTCAACCGGCCAGCACGGCGGCGAGCTGGGCCACCGCCAGGTCGATCTCCTCCTCGGTGATGACCAGCGGCGGGGCGAGCCGGATGGTGGAGCCGTGGGTGTCCTTGGCGAGCACGCCACGCTCGGCGAGTCGTTCGCACGCCTCCCGCCCACTCATCAACGCCGGGTCGATGTCCAGACCGGCCCACAGGCCACGGACGCGTACCGCCACCAGGCCCTTGCCGACCAGCCCTTCCAGGCCGGCCCGCAGCCGCTCGCCAAGCTCGGCCGAGCGGCGCTGGAACTCGCCGGTGGCGAGCAGCCGGACCACCTCGATGGCGACCGCGCAGGCCAGCGGGTTGCCGCCGAAGGTGGAGCCGTGCTGGCCGGGCTTGAGCACGCCCAGCACGTCGGCGTTCGCGGCCACCGCGGAGACCGGCACGATGCCGCCGCCGAGCGCCTTGCCCAGCAGGTACATGTCCGGCACGACGCCCTCGTGGTCACAGGCGAAGGTCGCGCCGGTACGCCCCAGGCCGGACTGGATCTCGTCGGCGATGAACAGCACGTTGCGCTCGGTGCAGACCTCGCGTACGCCCGGCAGGTAGCCCTCCGGCGGCACCACCACGCCCTGCTCGCCCTGGATCGGCTCCAGCAGCACGGCCACGGTGTTCTCGTCGATCGCGGCGGTCAGCGCCTCCAGGTCGCCGTACGGCACGACCGTGAAACCGGGGGTGTACGGCCCGAAGTCGGCGCGGGCGTCCTCGTCGGTGGAGAAGCTCACGATGGTGGTGGTCCGGCCGTGGAAGTTGCCCTCGGCGACCACGATGTTGGCCTGCCCGGCGGGCACACCCTTGACCTGGTAGCCCCACTTGCGGGCCACCTTGATCCCGGTCTCCACCGCCTCGGCGCCGGTGTTCATCGGCAGCACCAGGTCCTTGCCGCACAGCTCGGCCAGCTCCCGGCAGAAGTCGGCGAACTGGTCGTGGATGAACGCCCGGCTGGTCAGGGTCAGCCGGTCCAGTTGGGCGTGCGCGGCGGCGATCAGCTGCGGGTGCCGATGGCCGAAGTTCAGCGCCGAGTAGCCGGCCAGGCAGTCCAGGTAGCGGCGGCCGTCCACGTCGGTGAGCCACGCGCCCTCGGCGGACGAGATCACCACCGGCAGCGGGTGGTAGTTGTGCGCCGTCCAGCGCTCGGCGTCCCGGACCGCTCCCGGCGTACGCAGGATGTCATCCACGATCACTTGCTTGCCTTTCCCTGACGGAGTCGCAGCGTGCAGCACTTCGGTCCGCCGCCGGCCTTACGCAGCTCGGACAGGTCGACACCGATGGTCTCGTAGCCCCGGTCGCGCAGCGTGGCGGCCAGGTCGGTGGCCTGCGCGGGCAGCACCACGTGCCGGCCGTCGCTGACCGCGTTCAGGCCCAGCACCTCCGCGTCGGCCATGGTGGCGTGGATCGCGTCGGGGAAGAGCCGGCGCAGTACGGCCTGGCTGCCGGGGGAGAACGCCTCCGGCAGGTACGCGACGGTCCGCTCGTCGAGCACGGTCAGCGCGGTGTCCAGGTGGTAGAACCGCGGGTCGACCAGCTGCATGGTGATCACCGGGTAGCCGAAGACCTCCTGCAACTGGGCGTGCGAGGCGTGCGCCGTGCGGAAGCCGGTGCCGGCCAGCAGGTGGTCGCCGGCCAGCAGGACGTCGCCCTCACCCTCGTTGACGTGCTTCGGGTCGTACATCTCGAAGCCGGCGGCCTCGAACCAGGCCCGGTAGGCCGGCGCCTCGTCGGCGCGCTGCGGGTCGCGGAACTGCACCGCCATCGCCTTGCCGTCGATCACGGTGCCACCGTTGGCGGCGAACACCATGTCGGGCAGGCCGGGCACCGGAGTGATCTCCTCGACGGTGTGGCCCAGGTCGCGGTACGTCTGGCGCAGCTGCTCCCACTGGCGGACGGCCAGCGCGGCGTCGACCGGCGCGCTCGGGTCCATCCAGGGGTTGATGGCGTAGTCGACGGCGAAGTACGTCGGCCGGCACATCAGAAGGCGCTGGCTGGTGGCGTCCATCGTCATTGTCCTGCTCCCAGGGGTCGGGCGCGCCCGGCCACCGTGGCCCACGGGCTGGCGCCGTTGCTCAACGTTATGCGGCGCCAGTGGCAGGATCCACCATCGAGAGTTGCGCAGACCGAACATTCGTTGCGTCTGCGCCACAGTCGGTTGCGATTCGTTGCGTCTGCGCTTCGCCGTACCCCGGAAACACTTCAGGGGCGGCGAATCGCCGCCCCTGAAAGGGTGTTGCCCCCGGTGAACCACCGGATCGTTCGGGCTGCCGGCGAACCGCCGGGTCTTTCGCCGGTGGACCACCGGCGAGCCGAACAGTGCCCGCTAGAACCGATCGACAAACTGTGAGTCAAGCCACTCGCGGAAGCGCTGCACCCAGTCGCCGTCGGTGGTTGGCCAGACGAACTGGCCGGTCATCGCCAGTACCCCGAGCACCACCGCGGTCAGACCGATCAGCACGCCGAACAGCGCGTCGGTCTTGCCGGCGACGTGCCGGCGGCGGGTGGCCATCAGGCCGAGCACCGACAGCACCGCGCCGACCGCGCCGAGCCCGATGCCGTACCCGGCCAGGGTGCCGGTCAGCACGAACAGCGCACCGGCGACGGACACGATCAGGCCGAGGGTGGCGAGCAGGCTGGCCCGTGGCTTCGGGCCGCGCGTCACCGGCGGCTCCGGTGCGGTCCGCTCCGGCGTCGGGTCGACCGGCCGGTCGGTGGTGTCGGCCGGCCGCGTGGCCCGGTCCCGGTCGAGGTCGACGTCCCGCTCGGCGGTGCGATCACGCGTCGGGGTCGGCGTGGCGACGGCTCGGGCGTCGCCCTCCACCGGCCGGGCGGTCGCGGCCCGGGCCACGGCCGCGCGCTCGGCGGCCCGTCGCTCGGCTTCGCTGGTCTGGTCGCCGGTCGCGGCGGTGCTGCGGTACGTCGTCTGGTCGGCGTCCCGGTCGGTGACCACCGGTCGGCCGGCGGCCTCGCCGTCGGACCGGCCCTCGGCCAGCGTCGTGTTGTCTCGGTTGGTGACCGGGGTGTCGCGGCCGTCCACGCGGCCGTCGAGGTTCTCGTCCCGCGTCGGTGCCGGCTCGGACCGGCGGGACAGCGAAGGAATCCTGACCACTACACACCTCCTGTTGAATGCGTGGTGGCCGACGGAAAGGGTGGCACCCACGCGGTGTCGACCCCCAAATACCCACCTGGGCGTTTCCTGACACCAATCCCGGGTACGGCTCCCGACGCGCGCCCTGATCGCCTGGGCCGCGTTCGTGGCCGGCGTCAGGGGGCCGCGCCCGGGCTGACGTCGCCGCACAGCTCGCCCGATCCGGCCGAGCGCCGCTGGCTATCCTTGGCACCCGTGCCAGAGGGACACACGATCCACCGCCTGGCGGCCCGCCACGCCGACCTGTTCGCCGGCGACAAGCCGCACGCCAGCAGCCCGCAGGGCCGCTTCGCCGAGGGCGCGGCCCGGCTCTCCGGCACGGTCCTGGAGAGCACCGAGGCGTACGGCAAGCACCTGCTGCACCACTACGCCGGCGAGCTGACCCTGCACGTGCACCTCGGGCTGTACGGCACGTTCACCGACGGGTCGGGGGAGCCGCCGGAACCGGTGGGCCAGGTGCGGCTGCGGTTGGCCAGCGACCGGCACTGGCTGGACCTGCGCGGCCCCACGGCCTGCGAGCTGCTCGCCCCGCCCGAGGTGGCGGCCCTGCGGGCCCGCCTCGGGCCGGACCCGCTGCGCGCCGACGCCGATCCCGAGCGGGCGTACGCCCGGATCTCCCGCAGCCCGACGCCCCTCGCCGCGCTGCTGCTGGACCAGTCGGTGGTGGCCGGCACCGGGCTGATCTTCGTGACCGAGGCGCTGTTCCGGGCCGGGTTGCCGCCGACGTTGCCCGGCCGCCTCCTGACCCGCGACGGCTGGGACGTGCTCTGGGCCGACCTGGCCGCGCTGATGCGCCTCGCCGTCGCGCACGGCCGGATCGACACCGTCCGCGACGCGCACCTGCCGGAGGTCATGGGCCGGCCGCCCCGGATGGACCGCCACGGCGGAGAGGTGTACGTCTACCGCCGCCCCGGCGCGCCCTGCCACGTCTGCGGTACCGAGGTCAGCCGCGGCGAGCTGGCCGGCCGCAACCTCTACTGGTGCCGCACCTGCCAGGCCTGAGCCGACGGCACCACGATCGGCGACGGTGTCGGTCAGTGCCCGTCGAGCAGCCAGCGGGCCACCTCGATCTGGTGCGGGAAGACGACCTGATCGGCGATGCTCCAGGCCAGCGTGTGCCCGATCGTCCAGCCCCGGACCCGCTCGGTGTCCAGCCCCAGTTCCGCGCTGAGCCGGTCCAGTCGGTGTCGGACGGCGGCCGGCGAGTGACCCAGCTCCTGGCCACGGACCATCGGCACGACGGAGAACTCCCGCTCACCGGTGAGCGGCTTCGGATCGATCGCCAGCCAGGGTTCCCGGTCGGCGGCGAGCACGTTGCCGGCGTGCAGGTCCTGGTTGACGAGCACCTGCTCACCCTGGCTCGGCACCAGATCGGTGAGCAGGGCCAGCGCCGCGTCGAGCAGTCGGCGCTCGTACGGCCGGCCGGCGCGATCCCAGGCCCGGGGCATCCGGTCGATCCAGCCGGCGGCCTCATCGGCCAGCGGGGTGAAGGGTGCGCCGGCGGGTCGCCACAGCCGGGGGAGGAGTCCGGTCACCACGTCCAGCGCCCGGTCCATGGGCAGCTCGTGCAGCGGGGTGCTGGGTCGGCAGCGCTCCACCAGCAGGGCACGGCGCGCGGGGTCGTGGGCGAGCAGCCGGATCGCCCCGTCGCCGTCCCAGCGGGCCAGCGCGTCGGCCTCGTGCCGGCTGTCCTCGTCCGGGTACTGGAGCTTCAGCACCGCGGCCGTGCCGTCCGGCAGGTCGGCGGGGAGCGCCAGTGACGCGTACGCGTACCGGAAGGGTGGGCCGGGTCGCAGCGACCACTGCTCGGCGCACTCCGCCAGCCAGGTCGGGAGTGCGGCCAGCCAGGCCCGCCCGGACGGTGTCGCGTTCACCCAGTCGAGGCCCTCGGGTAGGTCCATCCGCCCATCATGGGCCATCCAACGCGCCGTCGAGAGTCCACAATGGCTAGCGTGCGGATTGGCGTGAACGTTCCGAACTTCGCCCCGGGCACCGACCCCGACGTGCTGCGACGGTGGGCGCAGACGGTCGAGGGCCTCGGCTTCGACCTGCTGATGGTCTCCGACCACATCGTGGTGACCCCGGACGTGGCCGAGCAGTATCCGGCGCCGTTCTACGAACCGTTTACCACGCTGTCCTGGCTGGCCGGGGTGACCAGCCGGGTCCGGCTGGGCACCACGGTGCTCATCGTCCCGTACCGGCACCCGCTGCTCACCGCCCGGATGGCGGCGAACCTCAACCGTCTCAGCGGCGGCCGGCTCGTCCTCGGTGTGGGCGTGGGTTGGGCCCGGCAGGAGTTCGAGGCGCTTGGTGTGCCGTTCGGGCGGCGCGGCGCGCTGACCGACGAATACCTGCGCGCCATGCGTTCGGCCTGGCAGGACACCGAGGACTACGACAGCGGTGCGATCCCGATCTGGGTCGGCGGCAACAGCGACGCCGGTATGCGCCGCGCGGTACTGCTCGGTGACGCCTGGCATCCGCTGCGGGTCGCGCCCGGACAGTTGGCCGAGGCGGTCGGCCGATTGAAGATCATCGCGGACGAGCAGGGTCGTCCGGTGCCCGCGGTGGTGCCGCGCATCGCGCTGCGCGAGACCTCTGAGCCGATCACCGCCCCGGACCGGCTCGCCGGTGTCGGCACCATCGACCAGATCATCGCCGACATCGACCAGATCCGTTCGCTCGGCGCGGAGACGGTGGTGCTCGACCCGTTCAACGACGACCTGACCGAGATCCGCCAGCCCGAACGCGCCTGGCGGACTCTTGCGGCCGTGGCCGCGTACCACCGATCCCAGGAGGTCCGATGACACCCGACGACGAGACGTTCCTCCGCCGCGCCGTGGAGATCGCCAACGAGGCGGGGGCGTCCGGCGAACGGCCGTTCGGCTCGTTGCTGGTCGGCGCGGACGGTGTCGTCCTGATCGAGGACCGCAACACGGTGGTCTCCGACTCGGACATCACCGCGCATCCGGAGCTGAAGCTGGCCCGCTGGGCCGCTCGGGAACTCCCTCCCGAGGTGGCCGCCGGCACCACGATGTTCACCAGTTGTCAGCCCTGCCCGATGTGCGCGACCGCCATCGACCGGTCCGGGCTCGGCCGGGTGGTGTACGCCCTGTCCAGCGAGCAGTTCGAGGAGGTCAAGCCGGCCACCCCGCCGCTGCCCCCGGTCCGCTACGAGGGGCCGGCGCTGTTCGACGAGGCGCGTCGGCCGATCGACGACTACTACTGACGGGCGTGGCGGGCCCGGTCCCGTCCGGTGCTGCCCGGCCGTGCGGTGTGACGCAGGTGGAATTGACAGTCGGACGCCTGCCGGAGCAGGGTTGAGCAGTGACAACGATGTCAACGGACAAAGGCGAGGAAAACGTACTCATGATCCTTTCGGATCGTTCCGGCACTCGCGGTGTCCCGTTGACGGTTTTCCGGCGCGGACCAGGTCCGTCCGCCGATTCTGGCCGTATGTCCCTTCCCTTCCCGACGGTGACCAGCTGAGATGACCGACGTGCCCCGATCCGACGCCGCAACGACCCCCGCTCCTGCCGGGTCACCCGACCTGCTCGACCTCGACGAGTTCCTCGCCGACCAGACCCGGACGCTGCTCGACACGGCCGGCCGGTCGATCCGGCCCGAGGGCGGTTTCTGGTGGCTCACCGACGACCGCACCCCGGACCGCGGCGAACCGGTCTACACCTGGATCACCTGCCGGATGACCCACGTGGCCGCCCTCGCCCACCGCAACGGCGACCCGGACGCCGCCGCCCTGGTCGACCACGGCATCGCCGCGCTGAGCACACTGCTGCGCGACGAGCGGTACGGCGGGTGGTTCAGCGCGGTGGACCAGCAGGGCGCGCCCGTCAACGACCGTAAGGCCGGCTACGACCACGCGTTCGTGCTGCTCGCCGCGTCCAGCGCGGCCCGCGCCGGCCGGCCCGGCGCAGACCGGTTGCTCGCCGACGCGCAGGCCGTGGTGCGGGACCGGTTCTGGGACGACGACGCCGGTGCGGTCCGCGAATCGTGGAACCGGGACTGGACGGTCACCGAGGACTACCGCGGCGCGAACAGCAGCATGCACATGGTCGAGGCATTCCTCGCCGCTGCCGCCGCCACCGGGGACACCAGCTGGACCGACCGGGCCCTGCTGATCGGCACCCACCTGGTGCACGGTGCGGCCGCACGCCACGACTGGCGGCTGCCCGAGCACTTCACCGCCGACTGGGCGCCGCTGCCCGACTACAACCGGGACCGGCCCGCCGACCCGTTCCGGCCGTACGGCTCCACGATCGGGCACTGGCTGGAATGGGCCCGGCTGCTGCTGGAACTGGAGGCGGTCCTGCCGCAGCCACCGCGCTGGCTGCTCGACGACGCGCGCGCCCTGTTCGCGGCCTCCGTCCGACGCGGCTGGGCGGTGGACGGCGCGGACGGCTTCGTCTACACGATCGACTGGGACGACCGGCCGGTGGTCCGCTCCCGGATGCACTGGGTGCTGGCCGAGGCGGTCGGTGCGGCGGTCACCCTGCACCGGCGTACCGGCGACGCCGTCTACGCCGACTGGTACCGGGTGTTCTGGGCGTACGCCCGCCGCTACCTCGTCGACGGCACCGGATGGCGGCACGAGCTGGACCCGCAGAACCGTCCCGCCGACACGGTCTGGCACGGCCGACCGGACGTCTACCACGCATACCAGGCGGTGCTGCTGTCCCGGTCGGCCGACGGTCTCGGCGGCACCGGCCCGCTCGCCCCGGGCGAGGTGACCGCGTGATCGTGGTCGCGGGTGAGGCACTGATCGACCTGGTGGTCAGCGCCGAAGGGCAACGGGCGGTGCCGGGTGGCTCCCCGGCGAACGTGGCGGTCACCCTGGCGCGCCTCGACGAGCCGGTGCGCCTGCTGGCGCGGATCGGCACCGACGAGTACGGCCGGCAGCTCGCCGAGTACCTGAGCGCCAACCGGGTGGATCTGGCCTGGGCGGTACGCGCCGACGAGCCCACGTCGGTGGCGGTGGCCACCCTGAACGCCGCCGGCCAGGCCAGCTACGAGTTCCGGCTGGCCGGCACGGCGGACTGGCAGTGGACGCCGCAGGAGCTGCCCGAGCTGGCCGGGTCACCGGCGACCGCCCTGCACACCGGGTCGCTCGCACTCGCCCTGGCCCCCGGCGCGCAGGTGCTGGAGGGCCTGCTCGCCCGCGAACACCGTCGCGACGGGCTCACCGTCTCGATCGACCTCAACCTGCGTCCGAGCATCGTCACGGACCGGGCGGCGGAGCAGGCGCGGGTACGACGGCAGGTGGGCCTCGCGCACCTGGTGAAGGCCAGCGACGAGGACCTGGCCTGGCTTTACCCGGACCGGACGGTGTCCGACGTGCTGGCCGGTTGGCGGGAGGCCGGGGTGTCCTGCGCGGTGGTGACCCGGGGTGGGGAGGGCGCCTGGCTGCTCGCCCCGGACGGTGCGCTGCTCGAGCAACCCGTGGTGCGTACCACGGTGGTCGACACCGTCGGCGCCGGCGACTCGTTCACCGGTGGCCTGCTGGCCGCGCTCGCCGATCTCGACGCGCTCGGTGACCGGCCGGCCGATCGGCTCGCCGCGGTGACCGCGCAGCAGTGGGCGGAGGTGCTCCGGCAGGCCGCGACGGTGGCGGCGCTGACCTGCGGCCGGCGGGGTGCCGACCCGCCCCGCCGCGCCGAGGTCGAAGCCCTGCTGCACCCCACCACCACCAGCTGACTCCCGCGATCGTGCACTTTCTGTCCCGACGAAACGGGATGTTCGCCGCAAGTCGACGACAGCAAGTGCACGATCGCGAGGGGGCAGGTTCAGGGGCGGGTCAGGCCTCGGGGGAGGAGTTGGGTGGGGAGGACCGTCGTCGACGGTGGGGCGTCGTCACCCGCGATTCGCTCGAACAGCCGCTCGGCGGCCACCCGGGCCAGCTCCCGTGTGTCGTACGCGACCACGGTCAGCGGGCGGGGCATCAGGTGGGCCAGTTCGAAGTCGTCGAAGCCGACCAGCGCGGCGGCACTGCCCCGCCGGTGCAACTCCTGTAGGGCACCGACGGTGAGCCGGTTGTTGGCGCAGAAGAAGGCGGTCGGCGGGTCCGGAAGGTCGAGCAGAGCGGCGACCGCCCGCCCGGCCTCCTCCGGCGCGATGAGCCGGTCGCGGACCAGCGACTCGTCCGGCTCGACGCCGGCGGCAGCCAGGGCCGAGCGCGCCCCGGCCAGCCGCTCACGCATCGTGGGCACGCTCGGCGCGCCCAGCAGGAGACCCACCCGGCGGTGCCCGTCGTCGAGCAGCGCGGCGACCCCGTCCTGGCTGCCGCCCCGGTTGTCCAGCAGGACGGCGTCCGCCTGCAGGCCCTGCGGCGGCCGGTCCAGGAACACCACCGGCATGCCCAGCTCGACCTCGCGGCGCAGGAACGAGTGGTCGAGACCGGCCGGCACCACCAGCAGCCCGTCGACCCGGCGCTGGGTGAAGTCCTGAAGTAGGGCGCGTTCCCGTTCCGGGTCCTCCTCCGAGGAGGCGGTGATCAGCATCGTGCCGTGCGCGGCGGCGATCTCGGCGGCGACACTGGCGATGGTGGCGTAGAACGGGTTGGCGATCTCCTCGATGAGCAGCCCCACCGTGGCGTTGAGCTGCCGGGAGCGCAGGTTCCGGGCGATGTCGTTGCGCCGGAACCCCAACTCGGCGATGGCGGCGAGGACCCGGCTCACCAGCTCCTGCCCCACCGGCTCGTCGTTGACCACCCGGGACACCGTCTTCAGACTGACCCCGGCATGCCGGGCCACGTCGACCATCGTCGGGCGCCGGCGCGTGGCCGGCCTGGTCGGGGTCTGCGTCACGGGGTGGTCCTCCACGGCGGGCGCGGGTCAGCGGTCGAGAGCGGCGAGCGCGTCGACCGCTTTACGGGCGGCGATGAGCACCGGATCCCAGACCGGCGCGTACGGCGGAGCGTAGCCCAGGTCCAGTGCGGTCATATCGTCCACCGTCATGCCGTTCCACAGCGCCACGGCCAGCGTGTCGATGCGCTTGGCCGCCTCGGACCAACCGACGATCTGCGCACCGAGCAACCGGCCGCTGGGCCGCTCGGCGATCAGCTTGACGGTCATCGGCCGGGCACCGGGGTAGTAGCCGGCCCGGCTGGTCGACTCGGCGACCACCGAGACGAACTCGAAGCCGGCCGCCGTGGCGTCCCGCTCGCGCAGGCCCGTCCGCCCCACCTCCAGGTCGCAGACCTTGGTCACCGCCGTGCCGATCACGCCGGCGAAGGTGGCGTACCCGCCGCCGATGTTGATCCCGGCGACCCGGCCCTGCTTGTTGGCGTGGGTGCCCAGCGGGATGTGCACGGGCATGCCGCTGACCCGGTGCAGTGTTTCCACGCAGTCGCCGGCGGCCCAGACCCCGGACAGCCCGGGCACCCGCATCCGGCGGTCCACCCGGATCGCGCCGGTCGGCCCGAGCGGCAGCCCGGCCGCCTCCGCGAGTGCGGTGTTGGGGCGTACGCCGAGCCCCAGGACCACGACGTCGGCCGGAATCGGCCCCTCGGCGGTGACCACGGCGGACACCCGGCCGTCGCGCTGCTCCAGGCCGGTCACCGTCAGGCCGCTGCGGATCGTGATGCCGAGGCCGCGCATGGCGTCGGCGACCAGCTCGGCCATGTCCGGGTCGACCGTCGACATGGGTTGCTCGGCCTGCTCGACCAGGGTCACGGTGAGGCCGCGTTGGATCATCGCCTCACCCATCTCCACGCCGATGTACCCGCCACCGATCACCACCGCCCGACGCGGCTGCGGATCGCCGTCCAACCACTCGCGCAGCGCCGCACCGTCGTCGAGGGTCTGCACGCCGAACACCCCGCCGAAGTCCGCCTGCGCCCACGGTGGCTTCACCGGCACCGCGCCGGCCGCGTACATCAGCTCGTCGAAATGTTCCCGGACCTCGCCGCCGCCCCCCAGGTCCCGGGCCACCACCTCGCGGCGGTCCAGGTCGATGGCGGTGACCTCATGGCGGATCCGCACGTCGATGGCGAACTTCGTGCGGAACGTCTCCGGATCGCGGGCGATCAACTGCTCCGGGCCGGGGACCAGCCCGCTGATCCAGTACGGGATGCCGCAGGCCGAGTAGGAGGTGAAATGGCCGCGCTCGAAGACCACGATCTCCAGGTCGTCGCGATCGCGGCGACGACGGGCCTGGGATGCCGCCGACATGCCGGCGGCGTCCCCGCCGATGACGATCAGCCGTTGCGCCACGGGATCATCCTGTCACGAGGCGCTCAGCCACGGGTCTGTCGCGCCACGTCCTGCACCACGTCGGTGAGCCGCCCGGTGCGGGCGTACACCGCGCGCTGCCGAGCGGCGCCGCTGCCGTGCCGGCGCAGCCCACCCAGCAGGTCGGTCACCTCCGCCCAGTCGCCGTGCTGCTCCAGAGCCGGCCGCATCCGTTCCACGAACCGGTCCAGCAACTCCCAGGCCGGGCGCAGCTCGCCGGTGGTGACGTCGACGCCCTCGCCCTCCAGGCCGTCGTGGGCGGCCCGCCAGTGCGCGCCGACCAGCAGGTGGTGGTCGGTCTGCAACGCTGGCCGGCCCGCCTCGACGTCGGCGATGGCGGTCGCCACCACCGCCCGGACCAGGGCCGCGACCAGCACCGCGTCGTCCACCGACGGGCAGACGTCGCCGATCCGCAGCTCCACCGTCGGGTACTTCGCCGACAGCCGGGCGTACCAGTAGAGCATCCCCTCGTCGAGCATCACCCCGCTGGAGATCAACTGGCGGATCAGCCGTTGGTAGTGCTCGTGCGACTCCAGCCAGGGCGTCGGCGCGACCGACGGCCAGCGCTCCCACTCCACCGACCGCCAGCTCGCGTAGCCAGTGTCCTCGCCCCGGGCGAACGGGGAGTTGGTGGTCACCGCGTGCAGCATCGGCAGCCACGGCCGTACGTGGTTGAGCACCTGCACGCCGGTCTCCGGGTCGGGGATGCCGACGTGCACGTGCATGCCGTTGTTGCCCGGTCCGGGGACGAGCAGCCGGAAGCGTTCGATCATCCGGTCGAAGCGGGGCTTGTCCACCACCGGCGGCACCGGGCCGTCCACCGGGCCGGTGCCGATGGCCAGCAGTCGTACGCCGGCCCGCTCGGCGGCGTCGGCGAGCGCCTCCCGCAGGACGCCGAGGGAGTGCCGGATCGAGGACAGCTCCAGACCGGGCGGAGTGCCGATCTCGATCTGGCTGGTCTGGAACTCGCGCTCCACCTGGCCGCGCAGCTCCGCCGGCACCTGCTCCATCACCAGGTCGACGGCGGGAACCGCGGCCCCGGTGTGCGGGTCGACGAGCAGGAACTCCTCCTCGACACCAACGGTGAGCACATCGGTCCCCGCGGTCGTTCCGCTGGGAGCCTCCGCCACCTGGCCGGTCATCGACACCACCGTCCGTTCCTGCCGTCCGCGGTCCGTCCGCGTCGGTCCGCCGTCTGGTTACCCAACGTGGCGACGACGGGAAACGTGGCGTGCCGTCCAGGGGTTGGTGCGATTCGGTCGGGCGGCGTGACACCGGGTCCTATGCTGGGCCCGTGCCGGTGCTGCTGGGGGTCATCCAGGTCGCGTGGATGTCCGCGTTCGCCCAGCTCACCCTGCTCGCGGGCCGCCCCGCCGACCTGCTCGCCGGTGCCGCGCTGACCGCCTTGGTGCTGCTCGCCGTGGTGCTCGCGGCGCGGGTGCTCGGCCGTTCGGGTGCGCCCGGCGCCGGGCCGCGGTGGGCCGGGCTACGGGCCCGCTCCCGTGCTCGTCGGATGCCCCGACAGATCGACCCGGACGCCCCCGGTCGTCCCCGCCCCCGCGCACCCGGTCACCCCTCGGTCGCGTAGCGCCTCGCGCCACGCGGCCGATCCCGCCGTCACCGGTCCTCCCGCCGGGCGGACGCCGCCGGGGGAGGACCCCACCGGAATCGGACCGAGGGGTAACCCATGCTCGCCTTCGCACCACTGCACGACACGGTCGCCGCCGCCGGCACCGCGCTGTCCTGGCTCACCGACCTGCTCGAACCACTGGCCGGCGGGATGGCGACCGCCGCCGCGATCGTGCTGTTCACCATCGCCGTCCGACTGGTGATCTCGCCGCTCACCGTCGCGCAGGTCCGCGGGGAGCGACGCCGTGCGGCGCTCGCCCCCCAGGTGCGCGATCTCCAGCAGCGGTACGCCGACGACCCGGCGACGCTTCAGCGGGAGGTGTTCGCGTTGTACCGCGAGGCCGGCGCCAACCCGCTCACCGGCTGCCTGCCGCTGCTGCTCCAGGCGCCGTTCCTGCTCGTGCTGTACCGGTTGTTCACCACCAGCGAGGGCGGCACCGGGCTGCTGGACGAGCGGCTGGCCGGCGTGCCGCTGGGGCACCATCTCAGCGACGGGCTGGGCGGCGCGGCCGGGCCGCTGTTCGGCGTACTCCTGGCCGTGCTGCTGCTGGTGGCCTGGTGGTCGTCGCGGCGGGCGCGCCGGGCGCAGGCGGCGGTCGGCACGGTCGCCGGTACGCCCACCGAGGGCCCGGGCGCGGCCACGCTCGGCCGGCTGCTGCCCCTGCTGCCGTTCACGACGGTGCTGGTGGCGCTGGTGCTGCCGCTCGCCGCGGTGATCTACCTGGTGACCACGAGCGTGTGGTCGGCGATCGAGCAGGTGGTGCTCCGGCGACCGCAGGCCGCGACTCCGTCGTGATGATCAGTGGCGACCGGCGGTCACCGACCGCCGGTCGTCGCGTTCCCGGCGGCGGCGGACCTTACGGATCACCCAGGTGACCAGCATGACGACGAAGACCACGCCGATCGCGTAGTTGAACCAGTCGCTGTAGCGCTCGACGTTCTGCCAGCGGCTGCCCAGCGCGTAGCCGGCACCGACGATGAGGGCGTTCCACACGCCGCTGCCGAGCGTGGTGAGCAGGATGAACTCGCCCAGCGGCATCCGGTTCGCGCCGGCCGGGACGGAGACCAGGCTGCGGACCACCGGCACCACCCGGCCGATCAGCACCGCCCACCGGCCGTGCCGTTCGAACCAGCGGTCGGCCTTCTCCAGGTCGTCGCGGTCCACCAACGGAATGCGGTCCAGCCAGCGCTTGAGCCGTTCCTCGCCGAGCGCCGCGCCGAGCCAGTAGAGCACCAGCGCGCCGACCAGCGAGCCGACCGTCGCGGCCACCACCACGAGGACGACGTTGAACGTGCCCTCGTGGGCCAGGAAGCCGGCCATCGCCAGCACGATCTCGCTGGGGATCGGCGGGACGATGCTCTCCAGGGCGACCAGCAGCGCGACGCCGACCGGGCCCATCACCTCGATCACCGAGGCCACCCAACCGGTCAACCCGGTGAACTCGGACGGGTCACCAGTCTGGGCGTACGCCATGGTCGTCCTTCCGGTCGGCTGTCGGGGATCGGAGGGTGTTACCCACTGCCGGCCCTGCTACACCCGCGCTCAGTGCTCCGGGTGCAGGGCGGTGTCGGCCGGCCCCTGCCGCCACCCGGTGAACACGACGGTCAGCCCGGCACGCACCGGGGCGCAGCAGAACGGACCCGCCACGGCCTCGGCGGCCGGGTCCAGCGGGGCGAGCCGGACCAGTCGCCACGGCTCGTCGTCGGCCCGCGCCCGCACGGTCAGCGCGTCGCCGGCACGGCTGACCCGTACGGTCACCTGCCGGCCCGCCCACCGCGGCACCGGCGCCACCGACCAGTCGGAGAACTCCCGGGTCACCACCGCGCCGAGGTGCAGCTCGCCGTCGCTCATCTCGACGCCGGCCTTGGTCCAGGTCCGCTCGTCCACCCGCACCAGCGCGCCGGCCTGGTCGAACTGCCCGCTGAGGTCCAGCCGGAAGCTCACCTCCATGGCGCTGCCGACCGGCAGCGGCGCCAGCAGGGCGGGGCCGTTGTCGTGCACGAAGCCGTAGCTGGTCCGCCGCCAGAAGTCGGTCTCCGCGGCCGGTCCGACGACCAACTCGCCGGCCGGGCCTTCCTCGGTGCGCACCGGCGGGTGCAGCCACCGGCCCCGGGACCAGTCCAACGGTTCGCTCGGCGGTACGAGGTCGATCTCCATGACCGGAACGGTACCGGCCGTCACGGACGGGTTTGCCGCGGTGATCGACCGGAGATGTTCCTCCGGCATGGGTGACCGTTGGTATTCCGAAGCCGTCGTCTACTGCCTCGACATCGACACGTACGCCGACTCGGACGGCGACGGGGTCGGCGACATCCGCGGCCTGATCGGCCGGCTGGACTACCTGGCCCGGCTGGGCGTGACCTGCCTGTGGCTGCACCCGATCCACCCGTCACCGAACCGCGACGACGGCTACGACGTCACCGACTTCTACAACGTGGACCCGCGCTTCGGCACCCTCGGTGACTTCGCCGAGCTGCTGCACCAGGCGCAGAACCGGGGCATCCGGGTGATCATCGATCTGGTGGTCAACCACACGTCCGACGAGCACCCGTGGTTCCAGTCCGCCCGATCCTCGCCGGACTCGCCGTACCGTGACTGGTTCGTCTGGTCCGACACCGAGCCCGACGACCGGCACCAGGGCATGGTCTTCCCGGGCGAGCAGAACGAGACCTGGAGCTACGACCGGACCGCCAAGGCGTGGTTCTACCACCGGTTCTACAAGTTCCAGCCGGACCTCAACTTCGCCAACCCGGAGGTCCGGGCCGAGGTCAAGAAGATCATGTCGTTCTGGCTCCAGCTCGGTGTCTCCGGCTTCCGGATGGACGCGGTGCCGTTCATCATCGAGCTGACCGAGCCGGGCAACCCGGACTCGCCGAAGGACTTCGAGTTCCTCACCGAGATGCGCCAGCACGTGCAGTGGCGACGGGGCGACGCCGTCCTGCTGGCCGAGGCGAACGTGGAGCCGGACCAGCTGCCCACGTTCTTCGGCGACGTCAGCGGCTCCGGCAACCGCATCCACATGCTCTTCGACTTCATGCTCAACGGCCGACTCATGCTCGCCCTGGCCCGTGCGGACCCGGAGTCGCTGATCGAGGCGCTGCGGGACACCCCGAAGCTTCCCGTCGGCGGGCAGTGGGCCACGTTCCTGCGGAACCACGACGAGATCGACCTGTCCCGGCTCACCACCGAACAACGCAACCAGGTGTACGCGCAGTTCGGCCCGGACGAGAACATGCGCATCTACGACCGGGGCATCCGCCGCCGGCTGGCCCCGATGCTCGGCAACGACCGGCGGCGCATCGAGCTGGCGTACGCCCTGCAGTTCTCGATGCGGGGCACTCCGGTGCTGCGCTACGGCGAGGAGATCGGGATGGGCGAGGACCTGTCGCTGCCCGGTCGCGAGGCGATCCGTACCCCGATGCAGTGGTCGTACCAGCCGAACGCCGGCTTCTCCACGGCGGAGGAGGAGAAGCTGATCCGCCCGGTGATCGACAAGGGTGAGTTCGGCTACCAGAACGTCAACGTCACCGCCCAGCGGAGCGACTCGAAGTCGCTGCTCGCCTGGTTCGAGCGCATGATCCGTACGCTGCGCGAGGCGCCGGAGATCGGCTCCGGCTCGACCACCCACATCGACGTGCCGGTGCCGCCCGGCGTGCTGACGCACCGGGCGGACGGGCCGACCGGGACGATGGTCTTCGTGCACAACCTGGGCACCGACGACGTCGAGGTGGACCTGAGCAGTCTCGAGCCGGAGGCCGACCTGCCGATCGACGTGCTCGCCGATCGGGGCTACGGCGAGTTGGGCAAGCTCGGCGCGGTGAAGGTCGCCGGCCACGGATACCGGTGGATTCGCCTATGCCGGGGCCAGTGGGTCTGACCCACGAGGGACCGCACCGATCGGCGCGGTCCCCGGCCCCGCGTGGCGTCCGGCCGGCACCGGCCGGCTGGACGCCACGCGATCATCGCAGCTTGCCGTTCAGCGCACGCCGAAGGCACGGAGCACGGTCTGCTTGACCGAGTTACCCGAGTCGTCCGTCGCGCTGGCCCGCAACGAGACGAACTTCGCGCCCTTCGGCGCGCGCAGCTTCGCCGTCCAGGAGCCCTCCTTCGAACGGTCCAGCGACTGCTTCTGCCAGTGCGTGCCGTCGTCGTACGAGATCTCCAGGGTGACCGGCCGGATGCTGCCGCAACCGGTCACGCCGGGCAGGTGCGCGGCGGACACGGTCAGGTCGGTCCGGTCCTTCGCGGTCCCGGCGGCGTCGGTGTCGACCCCGTAGTCGAGCTGAAGTAGCGGCAGCACACTCGACTCCACCCCGACGGCGGGCGCCTTCGACCGGAACGCCCACTGCGTCTCGGTGCTGGTGGAGTAGGGGCCACCCTTCGGGTCCTGGGTCGTCTTCACCACCAGCCGGTACGGCAGGTCACCCGCTCCCGGCGCGGTACCGCTGACCCACGTGCTGGTGCTCTGTCCGAGCAGCGTGGAGCCCTGATAGAGCTGGTTGGTCTGGGTGGCGGCGTTCATCGCCATGCCGACGTGGTCGTCCCCACCCCAACCGGGCACGTCCAGGTTGAGGCTGTCGCCCGAACGCTTGGGCAGCTTGAAGTTGTTGTTCAGGTGTGGCCGTTCGATCGGCTCGAAGAACTGCTCCGTACTGTGGCTGCCGGGCCGGTAGCTGGTCTGCGGGTCGATCTGGTACGTCGCGCCGTTGATGTACGCGTCCTGACCCCACCGGTACAGGTCGCCGGTGGAGACCCAGTCGGTGCGGACCGGGGCGAGCGGCCGGTTGCTGGTCAGGCCGATGCCCCAGTTCGAGTACGAGGGATAGTCGTACCGGAACTCGCCACCCAGGGTCTGCGGGGTCGGGAAGTTGAAACCGACGTCGATCCGGGCCAGCGTCTTCTTCGACTCGGTCCGGATCAGCTCGCGCGGGATCCGGTTGTGGTAGGCCTGAACCAGGTCGTACGTGTAGTCGGCGATGGGCTGCGAGACGACCTCGACCTTCGTCGATCCGCGCTGGATCTGTCGGATCAGCGCCTCGCCCTCATCCATGCTGAGCAGCGCCACCTCGATCGGCGTGCGAACGAGGGAGAACGAATAGTCGCGCACTTCGCGAGCCGGGCTGTCGTTGACCACCAGCATCAGCTTCGCCCCGGCGGCGGTCGCCGCGGCGGCCTGGTCGCTGTCGCGGACGTCCCAGTTGTGCCGGACCACTACCGCCTTGCCCCGGGCGTCCAGCCCGGCGTAGTCGCTCGCCGCACCGTTGCCGGCGAACACCGCCGCCAGCGTCGAGCGGCCCTTCGGCAGTCGGGTGGTGCCCAGCTGGCGGATCACGTCGTCGAAGTTCACCGCCTTGGTGCCGACGCTCAGGTCCGGCTGCTCCTTACGCCATCGGGCGCTGACGTAGAAGTCGCCGTGTCGCACGTCCTTCGTGGTGGGTTGGGCCCAGAAGCTGTCGTAAAAGACGGTGCCGTTGACGAACGTGCGCCAGTGGCCCTCCCCCTGCGAGCGGTAGTAGTCGAGCCGGGTGAACGTGTCGGCGGTCTGCTGCGGCACGGCGGAATCGACCCGCCGGGCGGCCTTTCCGTCCAGCCGAACCGTCATGTCCTTGCGCAGATCGATGTCGGGGTCGCCGAGTAGTGCCAGGCCGAGTGAGTTGGGCCCGTGGCTGCCGGTGACATTGAGGAAGCTCATCGCCGAATAGACGCCTTCGGGCAGGATGAGTTCCGTGAATCCGTCCGCGTTGGTCTCGACGAAGCCCGGCTCGTAGCTACCCGGCTGGCCCAGTTCGATCATCCCGGCGGCCGGCTTACCGGCCAGGTCGGTCATCTCCAGTCGCAGCCGGCGATACTGCGTGAAGGTGCCGACGGCGATCGCGGTACGGGCCAGTACGACCCGGTCCGCCCCGGTGGCGACGATCTGACCGGTGTACCGGCTGCCGGCGCTGGCCCGGGTGGTGTCCGTTGTCAGGGTGACCGTGGCGGTGCCGTTCGCGGGCACGCTCACCTGCGTCGCGGACAGTCTGAACAGCCCGGCCGGCGCGGTGGCCGCGTCGACCGTCACGCCCAGGGTGATCGGTTGGCCGGTGGTGTTGGTGTACGTCACCGGGTGCGTGCTGCCGCCCGACTTCGCGGTCTCGTACTTCACGCTGGTGGAGATCGCGCCGGTGGCGACTATCGGTGCGCGGACCGCGGCGGCGACGTCGACCCGCCCGCTGCCGGCCTGGTACGCGTCGTACTGCGGGGTGGCCTTGGTGGTGCTGACCAGGGCGTCCTTGAGCTGCTGGCCGGTCCAGTCCGGGTGCTCGGCGGCGAGCAGGGCGGCGGCGCCCGTCACGTGCGGCGCGGCCATCGAGGTGCCGTCCAAGGTCTGGTAAGCGCCCTCACCGGGCGCGTACTGCGACCGGGCCGCGAGCACCCCGACACCGGGGGCGGTCAGCTCCGGCTTGATGGCCTCGTCGCCGTTTCGCGGCCCCTGACTGGAGAAGGAGGCGAGCTGGTCGCTCGCGTCAACCGCACCGACGGTCAGCGCGGCGTCCGCCGCGGCCGGCGTGCCGACGGTACCCGGGGCGCCGCTATTACCGGCGGCGACCACGAACAGGGTGCCGGTCTCGGCGCTGAGCGCGTTGACCGCCTGGCTCATCGGGTCGGTCCCGTCGCTGAACTGGTCGGAGCCCAGGCTGATGTTGATGACGCTGGCGTCGGCGTCCCGCGCCGCCCACTCCATGCCGGCGAGGACCCAGGAGTCCTGTCCGACGCCGGTGTCGCTGATCACCTTCGCGATGGCGAGTTGAGCGTCCGGGGCGACGCCCTTTTCGTGCCCACCCGAGGCGGCGCCGGTGCCGGCGATGGTGGAGGCGACATGGGTGCCGTGGCCGATCCGGTCGGTGATGTCGGCGCCGGGCGCGAACACGGCGGACGCGCTGATCCGGTCGGTCAGGTCCGGGTGGCTCGCGTCGATGCCGGTGTCCAGCACGGCGACCCGTACGCCCGCACCGGTATTCCCGCCGGCCCACACCTTGGGTGCGCCGATTTGCGCCGTGGTGTCGGCGAGGTCGGCGCGTACCCGCCCGTCCAGCCAGATCTTGGCGATCCCGCCGCCGAAGCGTCCGGCGCCGCTGCCGGCGGTGGCCGACTTCGCGGCGGTACCGGTGATCGCCGTCCAGAAGTCGGCGGCCTG
Organism: Micromonospora sp. WMMD710; assembly: GCF_029626045.1. Classification (NCBI taxonomy): domain Bacteria; kingdom Bacillati; phylum Actinomycetota; class Actinomycetes; order Micromonosporales; family Micromonosporaceae; genus Micromonospora; species Micromonospora sp. WMMD710. The sequence goes on from NZ_JARUBD010000001.1 coordinate 6,645,062, forward strand.
GTCGCGGTCCGCGCTGAGCGCGGCGCCCGAGATGCTGCTCAGGGTGCGGGTGCGGGCCACCCCGGCTGGTGCCGCATCGGTCCGCAGGCCGGCCGCCGCGTCGGCGTACGACACGATCAGGGGCAGGTGGTCCATCTGGGCGTCGTCGTACCCGTCGGCGATTAGCCGGGTGACGTTGAAGAGCCGCTTGTCGAGGGTCTTCGCGGCCACGTAGGGGAGCACGGACTGCGGGTAGACGTAGAGGTCGTGGCCGGCCTCCACCACCCGCACGGGTGTCGAAGCGCCGTTCGGGCCGCGTACGTCGATTGTGCCGCCGTTGGCGCTCTGGCGGGTGTTGACCGTATCGCCGGTGATCAGGGTGACCGAGTGGGTGCCGGGTGGGGTGGGTAGGTCGGTCGCGGTGGCGGGGGACGAGCCAGGACCGGCGGGTGCGGCGGCGGCCTGGGCGGGTGAACCACCCGTCGCCGCGAGGGCCGCGGAGACCACGGCGGCGAGCCAGGCCCTACGGGGGGTATGCGAAAACTTCAACTGATGTTGTTCCTTGCCTCGTCGTCTGTTCGCTGGGTGGGCTTGACAGCGAACGAGACGGTACGCACGGAAGATCTCTTCGGATAGTCAACTTTTGTAAAGCGATGGTCATCGCTGGTAACTGCCGGTGAGGAGTAAGATCCTCCGATCGATCCCACGTTACCGGGAGGTAATCATGTCGGAGGAGCCCCGCGTCGCCATCGTCACCGGAGCCGCACGCGGTATCGGTGCGGCCACCGCCCGACGGCTGGCCGCCGACGGGATGGCCGTCGCCGTGGTCGACATCGAGGAAGCCGCCACCAAGGAGACGGTGGACGCCATCGCCGCCGCCGGCGGCCGGGCGCTGGGTGTGGGCGCCGACGTGTCCGACCGGGAGCAGGTCGAGGCGGCCGTGGAGCGCGTCGCCGCCGACCTGGGCGCGCCCACCGTGCTGGTCAACAACGCCGGTGTGCTCCGCGACAACCTGCTGTTCAAGATGACCAACGCGGACTGGGACACCGTCCTGGGTGTGCACCTGCGCGGCGCGTTCCTGTTCAGCCAGGCCACCCAGAAGCACATGGTGGACCGCAGGTGGGGGCGGATCGTCAACCTGTCCAGCACCTCCGCCCTGGGCAACCGGGGTCAGGCGAACTACGCCGCCGCCAAGGCCGGCCTACAGGGCTTCACCAAGACGCTCGCCATCGAGTTGGGGCCGTTCGGGGTGACCGCCAACGCGGTCGCACCCGGCTTCATCGTCACCGACATGACCGCGGCCACCGCCGCCCGCATGAAGGTCGACTTCGAGGACCTCCAGAAGCACGCCGCCGCCGAGATCCCGGTACGCCGACCGGGCCGGCCGGAGGACGTCGCGCACACCATCTCGTTCCTGGTGAGCGAGGGGGCGGGCTTCGTCTCCGGTCAGGTCATCTACGTCGCCGGTGGCCCGCGGGGCTGACCGAGGGGTCAGGCGTGGTCGTGGCGGGTGCGCCACAACCAGAGCAGGCCGAGCACCGGCAGCACCAGCGGAATGTAGCCGTACCCGCTGCCGAACTGCGACCAGACCGTCTCGTCGGGGAACAGCTCCCGGTCGACCACGCTCAGGACGCCGACCGCGACCACGCCGACCAGCTCCACCGAACAGCAGGCCAAGGCCACCCGCCGGCCGGTGTGCCCGGCCCGGGCCAGCCCCACCGCCGCCACGATGTAGATGAGCGCGGCCAGCGCGGAGAGCAGGTACGCCACCGGCGCCTCGTCGAACTTGGTGGCGATCTGCAGGCCCGCCCGACTCGTCGCCGCGATGGCGAAGAGCAGGTAGACGGCGATCAGCAGTCGACCCGGCCCGGAGTTCGTACGCCGCCGCGCCGGTCCCGCCTCAACCACCGAGCACCTCCCAGGTCTGCTGCAACCGGACCACCACCACCGGAGTCACCAGGCAGACCGCGCACACGATCGCCGAGCCCCAGCGGGTCGGCTCCATCCGGGCCAGCACCCAGGCCAGCGGCGGCAGGCAGACCAGCGTGACCAGGTAGCCGAAGAAGGCACCCGGCTCGCCGGGACGATCCCCGCCGCCCACCGCGACCAGCGCCAGGACGCTCAGCACGAGCAACGCCACTTCCAGTACGGCCAGACCGACGACCTGCACCCGGTCCGGCGGCCGATGGCGTACCGCCGCCACCAGCGCCCACACCGCCACGAGCAGCGACAGCACGATCGGCACGGTCGCGACGATCCCGTCCACCGGTGAATCGGTGCCCACGCTGGTCACCGGACCCACCCGGTCGTTGCCTCGGTCACCGGCACAGCCTACTAACCGCTGTAGTAACCGGGTCACGCTGCCTCGCCCGCGCCGTGCCCGCGCGCCCCGCGCCGCGCGGTGTCCCGCCTCAAGATCGTGCTCGATCCAGGAAACAGGGCCTTCGATGCGTGGACGAGGGCACTCGATCCAGGTTCGAGCGCGATCATGCGAGGTTGGCGACCCGCCGCCGGTGTGACCAGCGGGGCGACTAGCGTGGATCACGTCCGTGGCGTTGCCGCGGTGCGGCGAAAAAGCGGAGGTACACGTGCTGCGGTTCGGTTTGTTCGGCACCGGTCACTGGGCGATCGAGACGCACGGGAAGGCGTTGCACGCCCACCCGGACGCGGAACTGGTCGGCGTGTGGGGGCGCAACCCGGAGCGGGCCTCCGCGCTGGCCGAGCGGTACGGGGTGCCCGCGTACGCCGACGTCGACGCGCTGATCGAGCAGTGTGCGGCGGTGGCCGTGGCGCTGCCGCCGGACATCCAGGCCGACATCGCCGTGCGGGCCGCGTCCGCAGGCCGGCACCTGCTGCTGGACAAGCCGCTGGCGCTCAGCGTCGCCGACGCCGACCGGGTGGTCGCCGCCGCCGAGGCGTCCGGGGTCGCCTCGGTGGTCTTCTTCACGCAGCGGTTCCAGCCGAACGTCACCGCGTTCCTCGCCGCCACCTCCGCCGCCGGGGGTTGGCAGCACGGGCGGACCACCGCCTTCGCGTCGATCTTTCAGGACGGCAGCCCGTACGGCGGTTCGTTGTGGCGTCGGGAGCACGGCGCGCTCTGGGACATCGCCCCGCACGCGCTCTCCATCCTGCTGCCGGTGCTGGGGCGGGTGACCCGGGTGGCGGCGATGGACGGACCGAGCGGCATGGTCCACCTGCTGCTCACCCACGAGGGCGGTGCCACCAGCGCCGCCTCACTCTCCCTGGACGCGCCGCAGGAGTCGATGACCCGCGAGTTCGTGTTCTACGGCGAGAACGGCATCGAGACCGTCCCGTACGGCGAGAACGACGCGGCCACGGCGTTCGGTGTCGCGATCGACCAGCTCGTCGAGCAGGTACGCGCCGGCACCCGCGACCACCGCTGCGACGTCCGCTTCGGCCGCGAGGTGGTCACCATCATCGCCGCCGCCGAAACCGCCCGCACCGAATCCCGAACCGTCCCCCTCCCGTAACCCCCAACCCCCACCCCACCCACCGTGATGATCAAGAGGTTTGCGTCACGACACGCCGTGCCGCATGACGCACACCTCTTGATCACCGAGGCAGACCGGGCCGGGGCAGACCGGGCCGGGGCAGTGCGGGGTGGGTGGGGAAATGGGTGGGGTGGGGGTTTGGGGGTCGGTAGGGTGGGGGGGCATGTTCACGCATGCCCTGATCGAGGGGGTCGGTGCGCCGGCCGCCTGGGGTGCCCTGCTGGTGTCCCGTCCGCGAGTCCGGCGTCCGGCCCTGGCCGGCTGGGACGCATTCCGCCGCTGATCGGTTCACCTTCGCGGTGACGTTGGGGCGTCGCCCCACCATCGCTGATCGCCTGCAACGGCACGAGGCTGTCGCCTCGTCGTCTCGCGTACCCGCGCCATCGTCCAGGGCCGTCCGAGTCCCGATCCACTCGGACAGGCCCGGCACTTCCGGCTGCCTGTCCAGCCCGTCGCCGAGCGGCGACAGACAGGACGACGACCCGTGGCGCCCCGCAACCTCCGACCGACCGAACGCGACCGGTCCCGTCGCGTACTCAGCCAGAACTTCCTCACCGACCGGGCCGCCGTGGCACGGCTGGTCCGTGTCGCCGACCCCGACCCGGCCGGGCTCCTGCTGGAGGTCGGCGCCGGCCGTGGCCAGCTGACCCGGCCGCTCGCCGCCCGCGGTGGGCGACTGACGGCGTACGAGGTGGACCCGGCCGCCAACCGGGAGCTGGCCGCCGTCTGCGCGGGCCTGCCCAACGTCGAGCATCGGCAGGCCGACTTCCTCGCCGCGGAGCCGCCTCCGGAGCCGTTCGCGGTGGTCGGCAACATCCCGTGGTCGCTGACCGCCGCCGTGGTGCGCTGGTGCCTGGCCGCACCCCGGTTGCGCTCGGCGACCCTGCTCACCCAGCTGGAGTACGCCCGTCGGCGCAGCGGCGACTACGGCCGGTGGACCCGGCTCACCGTGCAGACCTGGCCGGAGGTCGAGTGGCGGCTGGCGGGGCGGGTGCCGCGTACCGCATTCCGGCCGGTGCCGGCGGTCGACGCCGGGATCCTGCGCATCGAGCGGCGACCGGAGCCGCTGCTGTCGGCGGCGGCGCTGCCGGCGTACCAAAGGCTCGTGGGGTGGGGTTTCGAGGGCGTCGGCGGTTCCCTCGCCGCGAGCCTGCGCCGGCACCACCCGCCGGCCCGGGTCGCGGCCGCCCTGCGGGCGACGCGGATCGCGGCGGACACCCCGGTGGGGTACGTCTGGCCGGAACAGTGGTTGGTGCTGTTCCGGCTGCTGCACGCGCGGTGAACCGGCCCGTCAGGCGAGGGTGGTCAGCGCGGCGTTCAGCTCGTCCGGTGAGTCGAACTGCTCCGCCGGCAACGCCTGCAACATCTGCAACATGGCTGTGCTGGCCCCGTTCTCCTGACCCCAGCGGACCAGGTCTTCACGGGAGACCGGGTAGTCGAGCCCGGCCAGGTACTCCTGCAACTGCACCCCGGTGACCGTCATGCCGATCGGCTACCCGCTCGCCGCACCCCGTACACCGGTCCGGCGTGCCGGCGGGCGGCGCGCCGACGGTTTGTCGGAGCGGCCGCCGGGTAGCCGCTGGCATGCTGGTTCAGCGGCTCGGCGCGCCGAGCGACTTCGACCCGTTGCTGGAGCGCGCCCGGGACGCCCGGGTGGTGATGATCGGCGAGTCGACGCACGGCAGTTACGACTACTACCGGTTGCGCGAGCAGCTCACCCGCCGGCTCATCGCGGAGTGCGGCTTCTCGTTCGTGGCGGTGGAGGGCGACTGGCCGGACTGCGACCGGGTGCACCGCTCGGTCACCGGCGCGCCGGGCGGTGCCCTCGATCCGCAGACGGCGTTGGAGCACTTCGAGCGGTGGCCGACCTGGATGTGGGCGAACGCCGAGGTGGCCCGGTTCTGCCGCTGGCTGCGGGCGTGGAACCTGGAGCGGCCGGACGGTCAACGAGCCGGGTTCCACGGTCTCGACGTGTACAGCCTCTGGGAGTCGATGCAGGCGATCTTCGACTATCTGGGCGAGGAGGATCCGACCTCGCTGGAGGCGGCGCAGGACGCGTACCGGTGCTTCGAGCCGTACGGCAAACGCGTCGAGGAGTACGGCGCGGCCAGCCGGTTCGTGTCGGCCCGCTGCGAGGAGGAGGTCGTCCGGCTGTTGGCCCGTACCCGGGAACAGGCCATGTCGGACGGCCCGGACCGGTTCTCGGCCTGGCAGAACGCGGAGGTGGTGGCCGGCGCGGAGCGGTACTACCGGGCGATGATTGCCGGTGGGCCCGATTCGTGGAACATCCGGGACACCCACATGCAGGACACGCTGGACCGGCTGCTGGACCGCTACGGCCCGGACGCCCGCGGGATCGTCTGGGCGCACAACACGCACGTCGGGGACGCGCGGGCCACCGACATGGCCGCGGACGGGATGATCAACATTGGTCAGTTGGCCCGGGAACGGTACGGCGACGACGCGGTGACACTGGTCGGATTCGGCAGCTACCGGGGCACGGTGATCGCCGCTCCCCGATGGGGCTCCCCGTCCGAGGCGATGGTGGTGCCGCCGGCCCGGGAGGGCTCGGTGGAACGCAGGCTGCACGAGTTGATGCCGGAGCGGGCGGTGCTGGTCTTCGGTGGCGACGATCAGCCGGAGTGGGTCACCGGGACGGCGGACCACCGGGCGATCGGGGTGGTCTACGACCCGTCGTTCGAGTCCTGGGGCAACTACGTGCCCACCCGCCTCGGCGAACGCTACGACGCCTTCATCTGGTGCGACGAGACGACGGCCCTGCACCCGCTGCAGGTCCCGGCGGTCCCCGGCGAGATGGAGACGTACCCGGCCGGAGTCTGAGCGGCCCGACCCGTGTCGATCATGGAGTTATGGTGCTGGACGAAGGCCCCGGATCGGGGTACAACAGGCACCATAACTCCATGATCGACCGCGGAGGGCGAGGGGTTAGACCCGGGTTGGGGTGCGGTCCTGCAGATGGGTGCGGAGGCCTTCGCCTTCGATGTCGACGTTCGGCAGGGCGCGGGACAGCCAGTTCGGCAGCCACCAGGCGCGCGAGCCGAGCAGGGACATCACCGCGGGGACGATCGTCATCCGGACCACGAAGGCGTCGATGGCCACGCCGACGGCGAGCGCGAAGCCCATCGACTTGATCACCGGGTCCTCCAGGAAGACGAAGCCCCCGAAGACCGACATCATGATCAGCGCGGCGGCGGTGACCACCCGGGCGCCGTGCCCCATGCCGCTGATGGTGGCCTGCTGGGCGGTCTCACCGTGGACGAAGTCCTCCCGCATCCGGGACACCAGGAACACCTCGTAGTCCATCGCGAGGCCGAACAGGATGCCGATGAGCAGGATGGGCAGGAAGCTGATCAGCGGGCTGGGCGTGTCCAGGCCGACCAGGTCGGCGAGGTGGCCCTGCTGGAAGACCGCCACCGTGATGCCGAACGTGGCGGCGACGGTGAGCAGGAAGCCCAGCGCGGCCTTGACCGGCACCAGCAGGGAACGGAACACCAGCATCAGCAGCAGCACGGAGAGCCCGACGACGAGCAGCAGATAGACCGGCAGGGCGTCGGAGAGCTTCTCGGAGACGTCGATGCCGATCGCCGTGGCACCGGTGAGCAGCACGTCGGCGTTCCGGATCCCGCCCACCGAGTCGCGGACGTCGTGCACCAGGGTCTCGGTCGCCTCGTCGGTCGGGCCGGTCTTCGGCACCACCCCGAGCAGCGCGGTGCGGCCGTCCGGGCTGAGCTGCGGCGGTGCCACCGCCAGGACGTTCTCGGTGCGCTGGAGCAGGGCGGTGACCTGCGGTACGGCGGCCGACGTGGCCTGCGGCGTATCACCGGCGACGACCACCGCGAGCCGGCCGGTGAAGCCCGGACCGAAGCCCTCGGTGATCAGATCACTCGACACCCGGGCCGGCGAGCCGACGGCGGCCGTCGAGGCGTCCGGCAGGGCCAGCCGCATGTCCGGCGTGGGCAGCGCGAGCAGGCCCAGGCCGAGCAGGCCGACCAGGATGACGGGTACGCGGAACCGGGTCACGAACCGGGCCCAGCGGAAGCCGAACCCGGACTTGTCCTCGGCCGGTGCGGTGCCGACGTCCGCTCGGTCGCCCGACGGGGCGTCGGCGGCGATCGTGCCGTCGGTGGGGAGCGCGCGCAGCCGGCGGGGGAGCACCCGACGGCCGGCGAAGCCGAGCAGCGCCGGCTGGAGGGTGATGGCGACGAGGACGGCGACGGTGACCGTGCCGGCCGCCGCGAGACCCATCACGGTGAGGAACGGGATGTCCACCACGGCCAGTCCGGCCAGCGCGATGACCACGGTCGCGCCGGCGAAGACCACGGCGGAGCCGGCGGTACCGACCGCCCGGCCGACCGCCTCCTCCGGCGGCAGGCCGTCGAGCAGGTTCTGCCGGTGCCGGGAGGTGATGAACAGCGAGTAGTCGATGCCGACGGCGAGGCCGAGCATCAGTGCCAGGATCGGCGCGGTGCTGGTCAGTTGGACGACACCGCTGAGCGCGAACAGGCCGGCCATGCCGGCGCCCACGCCGATCAGCGCGTTGAGCATGGTCATCCCGGCGGCCACCAGCGACCCGAAGGTGATGATCAGGACGATCGCGGCGACCAGGACGCCGAGCGCCTCGGTGGAGCCCACCTCGGGCTCACCGCCCAGCACCTCACCGCCCGGGGCGACCTGCCAGCCCTGCGCCTCGACCGACGAGCCGACCTTCTCGTACGCGGCCTTCTGGTCGTCGGTGACCTCGTCCGCGCCGGTGGCGAACTGGACCTGGACCAGCGCGTACCGCCCGTTGGGCGAGACCGCGCCGACCTGGAACGGGTCGACGGCGCCGACCACGCCGGGCAGCGTCGACGCCTGCTGGACGAGCCCCCGCACCACGGCCTGGCCCTCGGGGCTGGCCAGCTGGCCGTCCGCCGGCGCCTTGACCGCGATGGTGCCGGTGGCGCCACTGGCCGCGGGGAACTGCTCCGCCAGCAGGTCGAGCGCACGCTGGCTCTCGGTGCCCGGCATGGTGAAGTTGCTCGCCGTCGGGCCGCGCAGGGTCGCCGCGGCGATGCCGGCGCCAACGAGTACGACGAGCCAGAGCGCGACGACGAGCCGTCGCCGGCGCAACGCGCCCCGGCCGAGCCGGTAGAGCAGGGTGGCCATCAGGAGTCCTTGTCCTCGGTCGTGGGTGGTTGGGGCAGGGGTGCGTCGACGGGTTCGACGGCCCGCCGGACGAGGGTGAGCAGGGCGGGGCGCAACTCGTCGTCGGGGATGTCGACGAACTCGGCGCACGCCTCGGAGATGCCGGCGAGGAGCACCAGCGCGGCGATCCGGGCGGCCGGCCGGTCGGAGTGGCCGGCCAACGCGTCGCGCAGCCGGTCGGAGATCTGCTGGATGTGCGCGAAGGCCGGCTGGCACAGCAGCTCGGGGAACTCGCCGCGGAGGACCGCGATCTCCCGCCGGAACCGGACCGCGAGGTCGACGAAGCCCTGCGCCGCGACCTCCTGGGCGGCCGTGCCGGTCAGGCCGGTGAGCTGGTCGTCGAGGTCGCGCAGCACCCCGATCGCCGGAGCCATCAGCTCGGCGAGCAGGGCCTCCTTGTTGGCGAAGTGGTAGAGCACAGTGGCCTTGGAGCAGCCGACCTCGCCCGCGATGTCCTGCAACGAGGTGCCCCGGTAGCCGGTCACCGCGAACCGTCGGGCCGCCGCGGCGAGGATCTCGCCGTGCGTCTCGGACACCGCTCTGGCCATCACTGGTCCACCTCCGCAGACCAGCATGCCTGACCGATCGGTCAGAGCCTGACCGATCGGTCAGACGAACGTGGTGGCGTTCGCCACAACGCGGCCTGGCTCAGCCCGCGTGCTCGGCGTCGTACCTGGTCCGCGCCGCGGCGATGGTCCGGCGGTGCCGCTCGGCCCAGCTGGTCAGCGCCACCAGCGACTCGTACAGCTCCAGTGCCATCGGCGTGGCCGTGTACTCCACCTTCGGCGGGACGGTCGGGTAGACCGTGCGGTGCAGCAGGCCGTCACGCTCCAGGTTGCGCAGCGTCAGCGTGAGCATCCGGCGACTGATGCCCTCGATGTGCCGCTCCAGCTCGGTGAAGCGCACCGGGCCGTTCGACGCGGCCACCAGGATGCCGATGCTCCACTTGCCGCCGACCCGGTCGAGCACCTCGCGGACGGTGCACGCCCGAGCCTGCCCGGGGGTGAACGGCACGGTCCCGGCCGCGCAGGTGAACTCCGCCTCGACCTGCGCGGACACATCGCTGTTCCTCTGGGACATCACAGTGCCTCCTTCCGCTCCGGCTCATGGTCACAGACGATGACGTCAGTAACAAAGCGTGCACCAAGGAGGCATGTGATGGACCGTACCGTCCCGGCCCGCTGGCCGGCCCTGCTCGTGCTCTGCGCCGGCAGCCTGATGATCATCCTGGACGGCAGCGTCGTCTCGGTGGCGCTGCCCGCCGTCCAACGCGACCTGGGCTTCACCGGCGCCGGCCTGGCCTGGGTGGTCAACGCCTACCTGGTCGCGTTCGGCGGGCTGCTGCTGCTCGCCGGACGCCTCGGCGACCTGCTCGGCCGGCGCCGGGTCTTCCTGGCCGGCGTCGCCCTGTTCACCCTGGCCTCGCTGGCCTGCGCGGCGGCCACCGGGCCGGCGCAGCTGGTCGGCGCGCGCTTCGGCCAGGGCGTCGGCGGCGCGCTGGCCATGGCGGTCAGCCTCGGCATGATCGTCCGGCTCTATCCCGAACCGGCCGAGCGGGCCCGCGCCATCGCCGTGTTCAGCTTCACCGGAGCGGCCGGCGCGTCGATCGGCACGGTGGCCGGCGGGGTGCTCACCGACTCGGCCGGCTGGCGGTCGATCTTCCTGGTGAACCTGCCGATCGGGGCGGTCATCCTGCTGGCCGCGATCCGTCGACTGCCCGCCGAACGGGGGATCGGCCTGCGCGCCGGCCTGGACGTGCCCGGCGCGCTGCTCGCCACCGCCGGCCTGATGGCCGCCGTGCTGGGCATCGTCGGGACCGGCGAGCACGGTTGGACCAGCCCGCGGACCCTCTCCGCGGCGGCACTCGCCGCGCTGCTGCTCGGCGGCTTCGCCGTACGCCAGCGGGTGGCGGCCACGCCGCTGCTGCCGGGCCGGGTGCTGCGCGTCCCGGGTCTGGTCGCGGCCAACGCCGTGCAGTTCCTCATGGTGGCCGCGTACTTCGGCTTCCAGTTCCTGCTCGCCGTGGAGCTGCAACTGGTGCTCGGGCTGGACGCGGCGGCCACCGGCTGGGCGTTCCTGCCCACCCCGGTGGTGATCGCGGTGGTGTCGCTCGGCCTGGCGGGTCGGCTGATCGCCCGGTGGGGCGCCCGGACCGTGCTGCTGGCCGGGCTCGCTCTGGCGATCGTCGGCTTCCTGCTGCTCGCCCGGCTGCCCGCCGACGGCGGCTACCTCGCCGACGTGCTCCCCGCGATGGTGATCTTCGGCGTGGCCGGCGGCCTGACGCTGCCGGCGGTCACCACGCTGGCCATGGTCGGCGCGACCGACGCCGACGCCGGGCTCGCGTCCGGGCTGGCCAACACCACCCAGCAGGTCGGCGGGGCGGTCGGACTGGCCGCGCTGGCCACCCTCGCCGCCGCCCGCGCCGACGTCCTGCGGGCCGGCGGGTCCGCCCAGTCCGAGGCGCTGGCCGCCGGCTACCGGGTCGCGTTCGCCGTGGCCGCCGTCCTGGTGCTCGCCGCGTTGCTGACAGCCCTGACCACGCTGCCCCGGCGCCCGGCCGGCCTGCTGCCCGACGCCGATGCGCCGGCCGGCGACGGCGGCCAGCCGAACCGGTCCGTGTCGAAGCGCCGCGTCCGGTTGACCGACGACGCCGAGGCCGGGAGGGTGATCGGGTGAGCGAGGCTGACGAGACCCGCGACGGGATGGCCCTGACCAACCTGGACCAGCCCCTGTCCGACATCACCGACGCGACCAAGCGCGACCTGGTCGACTACCTGGACGCGGTCGGCGACCGGCTCCTGCCCCAGCTGCGGGACCGGCCGCTGTCGGTGATCCGGGTCCGCCCGGGCCAACCGCCCTTCATGCAGAAGAACCTTCCCCGGTACACACCCGACTGGGTACGCCGGGCGCCGGTCTGGGCCGAGGCGTCCCACCGCGAGATCTCGTACGCCCTCTGCGACGACCGGCGCACCCTGCTCTGGTTCGCCAACCAGCGGGCGGTGGAGTACCACCCGACGCTGGCCACCGTCGCCGACCTGCACCGCCCGACCCACCTGGTGCTCGACCTCGACCCGCCGGAGGGCGACGGATTCGCCGCGGCCGTCGCCGCCGCGCTGCTCGTCCGCCAGGCCCTCGCCGGCGCCGGCCTGGCCGGGGCGGTGAAGACCAGCGGGGCCAAGGGCGTGCACGTCTTCGTCCCGGTGGCGGGCGACCCCACCGCCGAGGAACTGGCCGCCGCCACCCGGGCGCTCGCCGCTCGTGCCGAGCGGATCGACCCCGCGTTGGCCACCACCGCGTACATCAAGGAGGACCGGGGCGGCCGGGTGTTCGTGGACGCCACCCGGGCCGGCGGCGCGACCGTGGCGGCCACCTACAGCCCACGACTACGCCCCGGGATGCCGGTCTCCTTCCCGGTCGACTGGGCCGACCTGACCGAGGTCACCCCGGCCGACTTCACCATCCGGACGGTGCCGTCGCTGGTGGCCGACACCGACCCGTGGGCCGCCGCGATGCCGGCCCCGCAGCCGCTCCCCGCCGACCTGGTCGCCGAGGGCCGGACCATCCCGGTCGCCCGGGTGCAGGCCATGCACGAGGGCAAGCGCCGGGCCCGCGCCCGCCGGGAAGCCGGCTGACGGTACGCCCGGCGCCTGCCCCCCGCTCAGCGTCCCTGCAGACGCTTCGCGTTGTCGCCGAACGTCCAGCCCTTCGACCCGTCCCAGTTCGCCGACCAGGTCATCAGGCCCTTGAGGCCGGGCACGCTGTTCCACGCCTGGGTGACCAGCGACGTCGACAGGTAACCGCCACCCGCGCCGGTCTGCGCGGGCAGGCCCGGAACCTGCTTGTCGTACGGCACGCGGATCGTGGTGCCCTGGATGGTCAGGCCGTTGTTCAGGCACTGCGTCTGCACCGTGAAGCCCTGCACGGTGCCAGCGGGGTACGAGTCGCCCGCGCAGCCGTACATGCTGCCGTTGTAGTACTGCATGTTCAGCCACCAGAGCCGGCCGTTGTCCACGTACTTCTTGATGATCGGCAGGTACGAGCCCCAGATCGAGCCGTAGACCACGCTGCCGCCGGTGACGTAGGCCGTCTCCGGTGCCATGGTCAGTCCGAAGTTCGACGGCATCCGGGCCAGCACTCCGTCGATGATCCGGATCAGGTTGGCCTGCGACGTGGACAGGGTGTTGATGTTGCCGCTACCCGTCAGCCCGGTCTCGATGTCGATGTCGATGCCGTCGAAGTGGTAGGCCGTCAGGATCGGCACGATCGTCGCGATGAACCGGTCGGCGACCGCGCTGGAACTCAGGTCGATGCCCGCGGCGGCTCCGCCGATCGACATCAGGATGGTCGCGCCGGCCGCCTTGGCCTGGCACATCTCGGCCGGGGTGGCGACCTTCACGCCGGCGTCCATGCCGTTCTCCCAAAGCACCGTGCCGTCCGCGCGGATCACCGGGAAGGCCGCGTTGATCACGTTGTAGCCGTGCTGGCTGAGCCGGCTGTCGGTGATCGGGATCCAGCCGAGGCCGGGGTGCACACCGTTGGAGGCGCCGTCCCAGTTCTCCCAGTAGCCCTGCAGCACCTTGCCGGCGGGCCGCGACTTCACCGCGCAGGTGCCACCCGTCGGTGGCGGCGTGGTGGGTGGTGGGGTGGTCGGTGGCGGCGTGGTGGGAGGCGGCGTGGTGGGAGGTGGTGGGGTGGTCGGTGGCGGGGTGCCGCCCGAGCACGCACCCAGGTCACGCCACAGCGACGGGGTCGCGGCCGGGTTCCAGCCGGTGCCGGGGTACGCGGTGTGGGTGACCAGAGCCTGGTAGAGCCGGTCGCTGTAGGTGACCTGGGCACCCGCCTGGTAGGTGTTGCCCTCGGCCCAGCCCGGCGCGGTGCAGGCGACCATCGGTGCGACGTCGGCCGAGGACACGGCGGCCATGCTGCTCGGCACGAAGGCGACGGCGGCCGCGACGGTCATCGCCGCCCCGGCCACCACTGCGAAAATCCGACGGCTTCTCATGCTCACTCCCCAGGCTTCGACGACCCGCGACCTCCACATATTGACGTTCGTGAAGTTTAATATCAAGGGTTGTTAACAGATCCGGGGCGGTCGGAGTGACCGCGCCGCCTCGACCTGGACATCCGCCATCGGACCGCCGAGGCTCCGGGCGCAGAGAAAAGGCCCCTGACCGAAAGTCACCCGGTCAAGGGCCTTACCGTGCTGCTGATCTCTGGTGCCCCCGGCAGGATTCGAACCTGCGCCCCCGCCTCCGGAGGGCGGTGCTCTATCCCCTGAGCTACGGGGGCTCAGCGACTGGAGAAGACTAGCAAACCTCCTCCAGGAACACCGAATCGGTATCGGTGCCCCGATCGTGTCGCAGGACCTGTGCGGATCGCGATCTCAAGATCCGCACAGGGCCGGGAAGGTGCTGCCCCGTCGCGGCGCTTTCCCTGTTCCTACGCGGATCCTGACCGGCCGCCGTCGTGCGGGTCCGGCTGGCGCGGGAGTTGGCCGGTGGCCGGCGGCCATGGTCCGGACGGTTGATCAGGCGGCGGCGATCACTCGGCCGCAGCTCGGCAGCGGGTGTAGGACGATCCGTCGCGGGAGCCGGCGCGGCCACTCGTTGCGCGGCCAGGAGCCGTCCACGATCAGGTGCACGGTGCGCTCCTCCGTGCCGCTGAGCCGCAGCACGAAGTCGCGGGGGAGCGGCGGGTCGACCGTCGGCGTGGTGATCATGAACCGCACCCGGCCCCGGGACGAGACGGCGGAGATCACGTCGGCCGCCGGCATGGTGCCGCGCAGGCGTACCCGGCCGATCCAGTAGACCTCGGCGAGGTGCTCCTGGGCGGCGCGGGTGATCGCCGGGTATTCGCTGCGTACCCAGCGCTCGACCGCGCTGACGCAGAGCCCGCAGGCGCGCTCGCGCGGCTCGCGCGGACCCAACCCCCAGGCCCGCAGGTACGCCCCGACCGCGCCGGAGTCCAGCGGCAGGTCGAAGCGGCGCTGGATGAGCGTGGTGAGGCTCTGCCGCGTCCACAACTCCTCGTCCAGGCCGAACTCGTCGGGGTGGACGCCCCGCAGCACGTCGATCAGTTCAAGTTCCTGTTCGCGGCTGAGCAATCCCGGCTCGCCCTGCCGCTGTCCGCGACGGACGGCTGCCACCGCCCCGTCACCGCCGATGGTGTGGCGCCGGCACCAACTGGTGACCGAACGCCGTGCGTCTCTGAGTGCAACCCCCACGTCTTGGGCAACGAGCCCGAATCGCAACTGGTCACGATATGTGGGGAGAAAACTCTCTAAGCAACGTAATCGCCTGTCCCTCGCAAAACGCCCACAAGGGGCATCTGCGCGGCGTACGGGGCTGGGGCCTGCGGATATGCATGCTGATCGACTCGGGTTCCTGGAAACGGGGTGTCGACGCCCGGACACCCCGGCTTCCAGGAACCCGAGTCGATCATCGGGCCCGGGCACTCGGGCAGGACGCGGGGCCGCGGCCCGCGCCCCGGGCAGGACGCGGGCCCGCGCCCCGCCGGTGTGCGGCGGTGACGCGGGCCCGGTGTGGCCCGTGCGGGGGATCAGCCCTTGGCCTGCGCCTGGAGCTGCCGCAGGTTGTTCAGTTCGGATTGCTGGGTGGCCTTCATGGTCTCCGCCACCCGTACGACCTCCGCGTTGTCGGTCTCCCCGAGCGCCGCGTCGATCATGTGGATGCCGCCCAGGTGGTGGGCGTACATCAGGGTCAGGAACTGGCGGTCGACCTCGATGCCCTTGGCGTCGCGCAGGGCGGCCATCTGCTGCGGCGTGGCCATCCCTGGCATCAGCCCGTCCTTGACGGTGGCACCGTCGGACATCCATGACATCGGCGGCTTCGAGCCGGTCGGGCTCAGCCCCCATTCGCGCAGCCAGGTCTGCATGGCGCCGATCTCGCCCTGCTGGCCGGTGGCGATGTCGACGGCGATCTGGCGGACCTCGGGCAGCGTGGCCGACCGGTACGCGATCAGGCTCATCTCCACCGCCTGGGCGTGATGTGTCGTCATGTCCCGGGCGAAGCCGGCCTCGACCGAGTTGTCACCGGGCAGGGTGAGCCGAGGGGTGAGCAGACCTCCGGCGTACCCGAGAAGCAGCCCCACCACCAGCAGGGCGGCCAGCGCGAGCACACCGTAGCGCCGAGCCGGGGCCCGGTCGCCCTCATCCAGGGCGGATGGGACCTCGTCGTGCTCGCTGTCGGTGGTGGCGGGGGCAGTCATCGCCGTGTCCTTACTGGGTGGGCTGCTGCTGGAGCTCACGCGGCGTGGTGCCGGTGGCGGTGATACCCGTGTTGCAGAGCGCCGTCGGACCCTCGACGGAAGCGTTCACCCGCAGGTCCTTGATGAAGTCGTCGATCCGCTTGTCGTCGGCGTTGTCGACCTTGAGCTGGTAGCCCCACGCCTGCAGCGAGATCGGCTTGTCCAGGCCCTCGTATGGGCTCATCAGCATCTTTTCGACGCCGCGCACCTTGCCGGCGAGCTTGTCGACCTGGTCCTTCGGCAGGTCGGGGCGGTAGGTGATCCACACCGCGCCGTGCTCCAGGCTGTGCACCGCGTGCTCGCTGGCGATCGGGGCGTCGTAGACGTCGCCCATGCAGTTCTGCCAAGTGGCGTTGTGCACGCCGCCCACCGGCGGCGAGTACTTGTAGGTTAGCGGGCCAGACTTGTGCGCCTCGTACTTCAGGCTCTCCGGGTCGGACTTGCGGATGTTGACGATGCCGTCGATGGAGTTGGCCTTCTTGTCCCACGGCTTGGAGCCCTGGAACGACGCCCAGGCGCCGTAGCCGATGATGCCGGCCGCGAGCACGCCGACGGCGACGAAGAGCGCGATCGGGCCCCAGGCCCGGCCCTGGCTCACCTTGACCGGGGTGACCGGCTTGCGGGGGCCCTTGCCACCCGCCCGGGGCGTGCCCGTCGGCTTGCCGGAACCGGCCTTGGCGCCGGACGCCGGCCGGCCCGCGGCCGGCTTCTTGCCGGTGCTGACCACGGTCGGGCGGCGTTCAGGGCCACCCGGGGTGCTGATGCTCATCGTGCCTCGTCAAGTCGGTCGGTTAGGGGGAGTGGCGGGCCGGATGACGCGCAGGGTAGCCGCCGAGTGCCCGAGTCTACCCCCGATAACATGGCCGGGTGACTCCTGCAGAACTCGCCTCGGTCGTCCTTGCCGCCGCCCACGCCGTCTTCACCCAGCGTGGGCTGGACCGCGCCGCGCTGCCGGAGCGCACGGTGGTGGAGCGGCCGCGCAACCCCGAGCACGGCGACTACGCCTCCACGCTCGCGCTGCAGTTGAGCAAGAAGGTGGGCGTTCCGCCGCGGGAGCTGGCGACCGCCCTGGCCGACGAGCTGGGTCGGGCACCGGGGGTCAAATCGGTCGAGATCGCCGGGCCGGGCTTCCTGAACATCCGGCTCGACGCGGCCGCCGCCGGCCAGCTCGCCCGGGTGATCGTCGAGGCCGGCGCGGAGTACGGCCGCAGTGACCGGCTGGCCGGCGAGAAGATCAACCTGGAGTTCGTCTCGGCCAACCCGACCGGGCCGGTGCACATCGGCGGGGTCCGCTGGGCGGCCGTCGGCGACGCGTTGAGCCGGCTGCTGCGGGCCACCGGCGCCGACGTCGGCACGGAGTACTACTTCAACGACGCCGGTTCGCAGATCGACCGGTTCGCCCGGTCGCTGCTCGCCGCCGCGAAGGGTGAGCCGGCGCCGGAGGACGGCTACGGCGGGGCGTACATCGCCGAGATCGCCGCCGAGGTGCAGGCCCGTCGGCCGGAGGTGCTGACCCTGGACGACGCCGCGGCCCAGGAGGTGTTCCGGGTCGAGGGTGTCGCGCTGATGTTCGACGAGATCCGCTCCTCGCTGCGGGACTTCGGGGTGGAGTTCGACACCTACTTCAACGAGAAGGATCTGCACGACCGGGGTGAGTTGGACCTCGCCCTGGCCCGGTTGCGCGAGCAGGGGCACCTCTACGAGTCCGAGGGCGCCACCTGGCTGCGCACCACCGACTTCGGCGACGACAAGGACCGGGTGTTGCGCAAGTCCAACGGCGAGTGGACGTACTTCGCCGCGGACTGCGCGTACTACCTGGACAAGCGGGAGCGCGGCTTCGAGCGGGTCGTGATCATGCTGGGCGCCGACCACCACGGCTACATCGGCCGGATGAAGGCGATGGCCGCCTGCTTCGGCGACGACCCGGAGCGCAACCTGGAGATCCTCATCGGGCAGCTGGTCAACCTCGTGCGCGACGGCGCCCCGATGCGGATGAGCAAGCGGGCCGGCACCGTGATCACGCTGGAGGACCTGGTCGACGCGATCGGCGTGGACGCCTCGCGGTACGCGCTGGCCCGCTACTCCAGCGACTCGCCGATCGACATCGACATCGAGTTGTGGACCCGGGCGACCCGCGACAACCCGGTCTACTACGTGCAGTACGTGGCCGCCCGTACGGCGGGTGTGGCCCGCAACGCCGCCGAGGTGGGGCTGGTGCCGGGAGACGCCGACGCGTTCCGCCCCGAGCTGCTCGACCACGAGAAGGAGAACGAGCTGCTCAAGGCGCTCGCCGAGTTCCCGGCGGTGGTGGCCACGGCCGCTGAGCTGCGGGAGCCGCACCGGGTGGCCCGCTACCTGGAGGAGAGCGTCGCGGCGTCCTACCACCGGTTCTACGACAACTGCCGGGTGCTGCCGTTGGGCGACGAGGAGGTCACCGACCTGCACCGCGCCCGGCTGTGGCTCAACAACGCCACCCGTACGGTGATCGCCAACGGTCTGCACCTGCTCGGCGTCTCCGCACCCGAGAGGATGTGACATGAGGGCTCACGAGGCCGGTGCGCTGCACGCGGACATCAGCAACCAGGGGCCGGCCTGGCTGCGTACCCCCGAGGACGTCAACTCCCTCGTGCCGGCGCTGTGGCCGCGCAGCGTGACGCGCGGCACCGACGGCGCGCTCGCCGTCGCGGGCCTGAGCGTCCGCGACATCGCGGCCGAGTTCGGCACCCCGGTGTACGTCCTCGACGAGGCCGACCTGCGGTCGCGTTGCCGGGACTTCCGGGCGGCGTTCCCGACCGAGGACGTCTTCTACGCCGGCAAGGCGTTCCTCTGCCGGGCGGTGGTCCGCATGATCGCCGAGGAGGGGCTGCACCTGGACGTGTGCAGCGGAGGCGAGCTGGCCACCGCGTTGTCCGCGGGGATGCCGCCGGAGCGGATCGGCTTCCACGGCAACAACAAGTCGATCCGTGAGCTGACCCGGGCGCTGGACGCCGGGGTGGGGCGGATCATCGTCGACTCGTTCACCGAGATCGACCGGCTCACCGCGCTGGCCCGCGAGCGTGGGGTCCGGCCCCGCGTGCTGGTCCGGGTCACCGTCGGCGTCGAGGCGCACACCCACGAGTTCATCGCCACCGCCCATGAGGACCAGAAGTTCGGCTTCTCGCTGGCCGGTGGGGCGGCCGCCGCCGCGGCGTTCAAGATCCTCGACGAGGACGTTCTGGAGCTGCGGGGTCTGCACTCGCACATCGGCTCGCAGATCTTCGACGCCAGCGGGTTCGAGGTCTCGGCCCGCCGGGTGCTGGCCCTGCAGGCGCAGATCCGCGACGCCCGCGGCGTGGAGCTTCCCGAGCTGGACTTGGGCGGCGGGTTCGGCATCGCGTACACCACCCAGGACGACCCGGCGACCCCGCAGGACCTGGCCAAGCGGCTGCGCAAGATCGTCGACTCGGAGTGCGCGGCGGAGAACCTGGCCGTACCGCACCTGTCGATCGAACCGGGTCGGGCCATCGTCGGGCCGGCCGTGTTCACCCTCTACGAGGTCGGCACGGTCAAGGATCTCGACGGCATCCGCACGTACGTCAGTGTGGACGGCGGGATGAGCGACAACATCCGCACCGCGCTGTACGACGCGTCGTACTCGGCGACGCTGGCCTCCCGGGCGTCGGCCGCGCAGCCGTTGCTCGCCCGCGTGGTGGGAAAGCACTGTGAGTCCGGGGACATCGTGGTGAAGGATGAATTCCTGCCCGCCGACGTGCAGCCCGGAGATCTTGTCGCAGTGCCCGGCACCGGCGCGTACTGCCGGAGCATGGCCAGCAACTACAACCACGTGCCCCGGCCACCGGTGATCGCGGTGCGTGACGGCCAGGCGCGTCTGATCGTCCGGCGGGAAACCGAAGACGACCTGCTCGCATTGGATGTTGGATGACGTCACCTGTGCGCTTGGCACTGCTCGGCTGCGGCACGGTCGGCCAGGAGGTGGTGCGGCTGCTGCACGAGCAGTCGACGGACCTGGCCGCCCGCATCGGCGCTCCGCTGGAGATCGCCGGCATCGCCGTCCGCCGGCTCGGGCGTGACCGCGGTGACCTGCCGGTCGACGACGACCTGTTCACCACCGACGCGCTCGGCCTGATCAAGCGCGACGACGTGGACGTGGTGATCGAGGTGGTCGGTGGCATCGAGCCGGCCCGGGGTTGGCTGGTCGAGGCGCTGCGCGCCGGCAAGAGCGTGGTCACCGCCAACAAGGCGCTGCTCGCCGAGGACGGCGCGGCGCTGCACGACGCGGCGGCCGAGGGCGGCGGCGACCTCTACTACGAGGCGTCCGTGGCCGGGGCCATCCCGCTGCTGCGCCCGCTGCGCGAGTCGCTGCACGGCGACCGGATCACCCGGGTCACCGGCATCGTCAACGGCACCACCAACTTCATCCTCTCCGCGATGGACGCCACCGGCGCCGGCTTCGCCGAGGCCCTCGACGAGGCCACCGAGCTGGGGTACGCGGAGGCCGACCCGACGGCCGACGTGGAGGGCTTCGACGCGGCGGCGAAGGCGGCGATCCTCGCCTCGCTGGCGTTCCACACCCGGGTCGGCGCCGCCGACGTACACCGGGAGGGCATCACCGAGGTGACCGCCGCGGACGTGGCCAGCGCCCGGGCGATGGGTTGCACGATCAAGCTGCTGTGCATCGCGGCTCGGGGCGTCGACCCGACCGGCCGGGAGACGGTCAGCGTCCGGGTGCACCCGGCGATGATCCCGCGCAGCCACCCGCTGGCCAGCGTCGGTGACGCGTTCAACGCGGTCTTCGTCGAGGCCGACGCGGCCGGGCAGCTGATGTTCTACGGCCGGGGCGCGGGTGGCGCGCCGACCGCCAGCGCCGTGCTCGGCGACGTGGTCGCGGTGTCCCGTAACCGGCTCGCCGGGGTGCGCGCGGCCAGCGAGAGCGCGTACGCGGACCTGGCGGTCCGGCCGATGGGCGAGGCGCTGACCCGCTACCACGTGAGCCTCGACGTGGCCGACCGTCCGGGTGTGCTGGCCGCGGTGGCGGGCGTGTTCGCCCGGCACGACGTGTCGATCGCGACCGTGCGGCAGGGTTCGGCGGGTGGGTCGCCCGGCCGCGACGGCGACGCCGAGTTGGTCATCGTCACCCACGTGGCACCGGACGCCGCGCTCGCCGCGACCGTCGGTGAGCTGCGCGGTCTGGACATTGTCCGGTCGGTGACCAGTGTGCTGCGGGTCGAGGGCGACGCCTGAGTCGTTGCACCATCGACGGGAGTGCTCGCGCGTCCCGCCAGGTGGGTAAGCCGGGGTGTGCCGTCGATCGCTCCGGCAGGGTGGTCCAGGGTGGCCTGGTGCTCAGGTCGGCGTGGCGGTAGAGGCGAGGAGAGCGACATGTGGCGGGGTCTGATCGAGGCGTACCGGGATCGGCTGCCGGTCACCGCGGCCACGCCGGTCGTCACGCTGCACGAGGGCAACACTCCGCTGCTGCCGGCGCCCGTGCTTTCCGCCCGGATCGGCTGCGACGTGCACCTCAAGGTGGAGGGTGCCAACCCGACCGGCTCCTTCAAGGACCGGGGGATGACCCTCGCGGTGTCCAAGGCGGTCGAGGCCGGCAACAAGGCGATCATCTGCGCGTCCACCGGTAACACCAGCGCGTCCGCCGCCGCGTACGCGGCGCGGGCCGGGCTGACCTGCGCGGTGCTGGTGCCGCAGGGCAAGATCGCGTTGGGCAAGCTGGCCCAGGCGCTGGTGCACGGCGCGAAGCTGCTCCAGGTGAGCGGCAACTTCGACGACTGCCTGTCGCTCGCCGCCAAGCTCGCCCAGGATCACCCGGTGGCACTGGTCAACTCGGTCAACATCGACCGGCTGCACGGCCAGAAGACGGCGGCCTTCGAGATCGTCGAGGCGCTCGGGGACGCGCCCGACATCCACTGCCTGCCGGTCGGTAACGCCGGCAACATCTCCGCCTACTGGATGGGGTACGCGGAGGAGCGCGCCGCCGGCGCCACCACCCGCGCCCCGAAGATGTACGGCTTCCAGGCCGCCGGCGCGGCCCCGATCGTGACCGGTCAGGTCGTGCCGGAGCCGTCGACCATCGCCACCGCCATCCGGATCGGCAACCCGGCGAGCTGGACCAAGGCGCTCGACGCGCGGGACGCCTCCGGCGGCCTGATCGCCGCGGTGACCGACCGGGAGATCCTCACCGCGTACCGACTGCTCGCCCGCGAGGTGGGGGTCTTCGTCGAGTTGGGCAGCGCGGCCAGCGTGGCCGGCCTGCTCCAACAGGCCGCGGCGGGCGCGGTGCCGCCCGGCTCGACGGTGGTCTGCACGGTGACCGGCCACGGTCTGAAGGACCCGGAGTGGGCCATCTCCACGGCACCCGCCCCGCTGACCATCGCGAACGACCCGATGGCCGCCGCCCGGGCCCTCGACCTGGCCTGAGAGCGGTGCCGCCCGCCGGTGCGGGCGGGGTCGTGACCGGCCGTCGACCGGCGGCGGTGGGACGGCCCTGGGGGCGGCGGGTGTTCCGGTGATCGAGTCCGGCACACTTTCGGGTATCCCCGCCCGCATTCTCTTTCAGGAGTGAGCCAGGCCGATGTCGCTGCTCGCCAGATTCAGCCTCGCCAACCGAGGGCTGGTCGCCCTCATCGCGGTGGTGACCACGGCGTTCGGAGCGTTCGCCGTGCCGTCGCTGAAGCAGCAACTGCTGCCGTCGCTCGAGTTCCCGGCCGCGTTCATCGTGGCCGCCTATCCCGGCGCCGGACCCGAGATCGTCGAGTCGCAGGTGACCGAGCCGATCGAGAACGCGCTCCAGGGCATTCCCGGGTTGGACAAGGTCACCTCCACGTCCCGTGAGGGCTCGGCCACCGTCCAGGTGGAGTACGAGTTCGGCACCGACCTGGACGACGTGGTCAACAAGATGCAGACCGCGTTGAGCCGGATCGACGCCCAACTGCCGGAGAGCGTCGACCCGCAGGTCATCGCGGGCAGCACCGACGACCTGCCGGCGGTGGTGCTGGCCGCGGCCGGTGCCGCCGACGAGCGGGCGCTCGCCGAGAAGCTGCGTGCGACGGTGGTGCCGGAGCTGGAGGGCATCGAGGGGGTCCGCACGGTCGAGGTGACCGGTACCCGCGACGACATCGTCGTGGTCACCCCCGACCTGGCCAAGCTGGGTGCGGCGAAGCTCCAGCCGACCGCGATCGGCGCCGCGCTGAAGACCAATGGCGTGTCGGTGCCGGCCGGCGCGGTGACCGACGGCAACCTTGCCCTTCCGGTGCAGGTCGGTACGCCCGTCGCCACGCTGGACGACCTGCGCGGCATCGTCGTCGCCCCGGGCGCGGCCCCGGTCCGCCTCGGTGACGTGGCGACCGTCGAGCAGGCGCTCGCCCCGGCCACCGCGATCACCCGGACCAACGGCAAGGACAGCCTCGGCATCGCGATCACCGCGGCGCCGGACGGCAACGCGGTGGAGATCTCGCACGAGATCCGGGACCGGCTGGCGGAGCTGAAGAACGCGTCCGGCGCCGAGCTGACCGTGGTGTTCGACCAGGCGCCGTTCGTCGAGAAGTCGATCGAGTCGCTGACCACCGAGGGTCTGCTGGGCCTGCTGATGGCCGTCATCGTGATCCTGGTGTTCCTGCTGTCGATCCGCTCGACGGTGGTCACCGCGGTGTCCATCCCGCTGTCGGTGCTGGTGGCGCTGATCGCCCTGTGGATCGGCGACTACTCGCTCAACCTGCTGACCCTCGGCGCGCTCACCATCGCGGTCGGCCGGGTGGTGGACGACTCGATCGTGGTGTTGGAGAACATCAAACGACACCTGGAGTACGGCGAGGAGAAGCGGCAGGCGATCATCACCGGCGTCCGTGAGGTGGCCGGCGCGGTGACCGCGTCCACCCTCACCACGGTGGCGGTGTTCGCGCCGATCGCGCTGGTCGGCGGGTTCGTCGGGCAGCTCTTCGCGCCGTTCGCGATCACCGTGACGGTGGCGCTGCTCGCGTCGCTGCTGGTGTCGCTGACCGTGATCCCGGTGCTGGCGTACTGGTTCCTCAAGCCGCGTGGCGGCACCCCGGACGACGAGGCGGTGCGGCGCGGCGCGGAGGAGAAGGAGCTGCGCAGCCCGTTGCAGCGGTCGTACCTGCCGGTGATCGGGTTCGCCACCCGCAAGCGGTCCACCCGCTGGATCACGGTCGGGCTCGGGCTGCTGGTGCTCTTCGGCACCTTCGGGTTGGCCCAGAAGCTGGAGACGAACTTCCTGGACGACTCCGGTCAGGACACGCTGAGCTTCCGCCAGGAGCTGCCGGCCGGCAGTGGCCTGGCCGCCACCGACGCCGCCGCCAAGCAGGTCGAGGCGGTGCTCGGGCGGGTCGACGGGGTCGAGACGTACCAGGTGACCGCCGGCGGCGGGGACACCCCGTGGGCGGGCGGCGGCGGCAACAACGTCGCGAGCTGGTCGCTGGCCCTGGACGGGGACACCGACGCCAAGCAGATGCGCGAGCAGCTGCGCAAGGAGTTCGACAAGCTCGGCACCGGCGTGGGTGAGGTCAGCTTCGGTGGCGGGCAGGACGCCTCGACCAGCCAGCTTGAGGTGATCGTGCAGGC
Organism: Micromonospora sp. WMMD710; assembly: GCF_029626045.1. NCBI lineage: Bacteria > Bacillati > Actinomycetota > Actinomycetes > Micromonosporales > Micromonosporaceae > Micromonospora > Micromonospora sp. WMMD710. Next base: position 6,669,613 of record NZ_JARUBD010000001.1, read on the forward strand.
CAGCGACCCGGAGGTGCTGACCCGCGCCACCGAGGCGGCCCGGACGGCGATGGCCGGGGTGCCGGACGTCGAGGATGTCACCACCAGCCTCGCCGACCGGGTGCCGAGGGTCGACGTGACCGTGGACCGGGTCGCCGCCGGCCGGGTCGGCCTCACCGAGGCCACGGTGGGTCAGCTCGTGTCGCAGGCGTTCCGCGGGGCGCCGCTGGGCCAGGTGACACTCGACGGCCGCCAGCAGAACGTGGTGCTACGGCTGGGCGCGCAGCCGCCGGTGTCGGTGCAGGAACTGCGCGCCCTGCCGGTGGGTCCGGTGAAGCTGGACGACATCGCGGACGTCACCCAGGGCGAGGGCCCGCAGCAGGTCACCCGCATCGACGGTGAGCGCAGCGTGTCGGTGACCGGCGCGGCGACCGGCTCGAACCTGGGCGCGACCAGCCAGGAGTTGCAGAAGCGTCTGGACGGCATCGACGTGCCGGGGGCGAGCTTCACCATCGGTGGGGTCAGCGCCGACCAAGCGGACGCCTTCGGTGACCTGGGCCTGGCCGTGCTGGCCGCCATCGCGATCGTATTCCTGATCATGGTGGCCACGTTCCGGAGCCTCACCCAGGCGCTGATCCTGCTGATCTCCATCCCGTTCGCGGCGACCGGCGCGATCGGCCTGCTGCTGATCACCGGGACGCCGCTGGGCGTGCCCGCGCTGATCGGTGTGCTGATGCTGGTCGGCATCGTGGTGACGAACGCGATCGTGCTGCTCGACCTGATCAACCAGTACCGTGCCCAGGGCATGGGGGTCCGGGAGGCGGTGGTCGAGGGTGGCCGGCGCCGGCTGCGCCCGATCCTGATGACCGCGGTGGCGACGATCTTCGCGCTGCTGCCGATGGCGCTCGGGTTGACCGGCGAGGGCGGGTTCATCTCGCAGCCGCTGGCGGTCGTGGTGATCGGCGGCCTGCTCAGCTCGACGCTGCTCACGTTGATCCTGGTGCCGACGCTGTACACGATGGTGGAGCACACCAAGGAGTCGTTGCGCGAGCGGCGTCGGCGTCGGCGCTCCGGCGAGCCGGCGGCTTCCGAGCCGACCGGCCCGGCGGCCGCCGAGCAGGACGGCCCGAACCAGGTGGCGGTGCCGGCCGGTGCGCCCGCACAGGCGCAGGCGTCGGGCGAGGGTTCACCGTCCGCGGCGGCGCGCCCCGCGCCGTCGGGCGCGCTGGTGGACGGTACGGACCAGTTCGAGGTGCTGCGGCTGCCCCGTAGCCGCACCTCGCCGCTGCCCCCGTCGGAGCCGACCGAGTAGTCGGACGACAGTGCGGAACGCCCCCGGCAGGCTCGACCTGCCGGGGGCGTCCCGTACGTCGGCGCGGACACTCCGATCGAACGACCGAGCCGGTACTTTGCGTCATCTCTTGCATACTCCTAGTAGATGTCAGAAGTGTCGGCGAGCGAGGCGGGCAGATGACCGAGATCGCGCACGGGTGGTCCCGGCGCGATCTGCTGCGCGGCGCTGCCCTGGTGGCGACCGGGATGGCCGCCGGTGTGGGAGCCACCGACATGTGGTTCACCCACCGCCGGCTGCCCCTCGGTGGCGGCCCGGCCAGCGCCACCCTCGGCAACGGGCCGCAGGACGTCGGCTCCGGCGTACTGCCGGTCGTCTGGTCGGGAATGACCACGCGGCGGCTGGTCGCGCTCACCTTCGACGACGGGCCGGCACCACAGTGGACGCCGATGGTGCTGGACACCCTCGCCGAGCACCGGGTGCCGGCCACCTTCTTCATGGTCGGCGCGCAGGTCCGGCGGCACGCCGACGTCGTACGCGGCCGACTCACCGAGCACGAGGTGGGCAACCACAGTTGGCAGCACCGGGACCTGGCCCAGATGGACGCCGCGGCGGCGTACGACGACCTGAGGCGCAGCCACGACGTGATCGCCGAGGTGACCGGCGCTCCGCCCCGGCTGGTCCGCCCGCCGTACGGCCACCTGGGCGGGGCGGTGCTGCACGCGGCGGCACGACTGGACTGTCGGCTGGTGCTCTGGTCGTTGCAGATGGTGGAGCGTGAGTACCCGGACGACCCGGCCGGTCACGCCCGGCGGATCGTGGCCGACGTCCGACCCGGGGCGATCGTGCTCGGGCACGACGTGGGTCAGCCGCGACGTCTGGTCGCCCTGCGCGGCCTACCCGACATGATCAACGGGCTGCGGGCGCGCGGCTACACCTTCGTGACCGTCTCGGCGCTGCTGGGAGCATGCGTGGCCCCGACGCGGACCGGGTAGGGTCGCGCTCCGTGGCGTCCACCCTCTCGGTCCTTACCGGCAATCGGAGCTTCCGCAATCTCTTCCTCGCCGAGCTGGTGGTCTTCGGCGCCGACTGGTTCGTCATGGTGCCGCTGCTGGTGCTGCTGCCGCACCTGACCGGCAGTGGCGTGTGGGGCGCGCTGGTGCTCGCCGTGGACACCGGCATCGTGGCGTTGCTGCTGCCGTACACCGGCACGATCGCCGACCGGTTCGACCGCCGGAAGATCATGATCGGCGCGAACGTGGCCGCGCTGGCGGGCGTGCTGCTGCTGCTCGGCGTCCAGAGCCGCGGCACGGCCTGGCTGGCGCTGGTGGCGATCGGCGTCGTCGCGGTCGCCAAGGCGTTCTACTCGCCGGCCGCCCAGGCCGCGTTGCCCAACGTCCTGGAGCCGCACGAGCTCGCCGCCGGGAACGCCGTGGCCGGCTCGGCCTGGGGCACCATGACGGTGGTGGGCGCCTCGCTCGGCGGCGTGCTCAGCGCGGCCGCCGGCCCGTACGCCTGCTTCTGGGTGGCGGCGGTGGGCCTGGCGCTGGCGGCGGGCCTGGCCACGCGGATACGCCGGCCGTTGCAGGCGCCGCGCGACGCCGACCTGCCGGTCCAGCGAACGTGGGCGGCGGTCCGCGAGGCGCTCGGCTACATCGGCCACCGGCCACGGGTGCTGGCGCTGGTCACGGTGAAGTCGGCGGTCGGGCTGGGCAACGGGGTGCTGACCGTGTTCCCGCTGCTCGCCGGCGTCTACGGCGTGGGCCCGCTGGGCGCCGGCCTGCTCTTCGCGGTCCGCGGTGCGGGTGCGCTGGTCGGGCCCATCCTGATGCGGAGGGTGCTGACCAACCGGTCCTGGCTGCTGCCCGGGCTCGCGCTGTCCATGTCGCTCTACGGCCTGTCCTACCTGGGCACGTCGGTGGTCCGGTGGTTCCCGCTGGTGCTGCTGCTGGTCTTCGTGGCGCACTTCGCCGGCGGCAGCAACTGGGTGATGTCGAACTTCGCCCTGCAGGGCGAGGTGCCGGACCGGCTGCGTGGTCGTGTGTTCGCCACCGACATGATGCTCGCGACGCTGGCCATCTCCGTGAGCCAGCTGGCGGTGGCCCTGGTCGTGGACGTGGTGGACGAGCGGGTGGTGCTCGCCGGCTGCGGTCTGGTCACCCTCGTGTACGCGGTGGGCTGGCGGATCGCCACGCGCCGGCTCTCGCTCACCGACCCGAGCACCGAGCCGGTCCCGGACCGGGCCGGCTGACCCGGCCGGTCCCAAGCTGCGGGCGCGGGACCGGATCGTCGGTGCCGACCCCTAGCATGAGCGCGTGCCGACGAACTTCACCGCCGGGCCGGTCCGGGTCCGGGTTCCCGCGACCAGCGCCAACCTGGGCCCGGGCTTCGACGCGCTGGGCCTCGCCCTGGGCCTGTACGACGACCTGGCGGCCGAGGTCGCGTCGGGTGGGGTCCGGGTGACGGTGACCGGGCAGGGCGCCGGCGAGTTGCCCGACGACGACCGTCACCTGGTGGTGCGGGCCATGCGGGCCGCCTTCGACGTGCTGGGCGCGCAACCCACGGGGCTGAGCGTGGAGTGCGTCAACCGGATCCCGCAGGCGCGTGGGCTGGGCTCCTCGTCCGCCGCGATCGTCGCCGGTGTGCTGCTGGCCCGCGCGCTGGTCGTCGACGGGAGCCAACGGTTGGACACCGCCGGCGTGCTCCGGCTGACCGCCGAGATCGAGGGTCATCCCGACAACGTCGCCCCCTGCCTGCTGGGCGGTTTCACGCTGGCCTGGTCCGAGCCGGCCGGTGCCCGCGCGGTGTCCCTGCCGGTCGCCGAGGGGGTGCGACCATCTCTTTTCGTGCCGGCCGAGCGTGGATTGACCGCGACCGCACGGGCCGCGTTGCCGGCCACCGTGCCGCACGGCGACGCCGCGTTGACCGCCGGACGGGCGGCGCTGCTCGTGCACGCGCTCACCACGGACCCGTCGCTGCTGCTGCCGGCCACCGTTGACCGACTGCACCAGAGCTACCGCGCGGCCGGGATGCCGGCCACATCTTCCCTGGTCAACGCGCTGCGAGAGGCCGGAGTGGCGGCTGTGGTCAGTGGGGCCGGGCCGACCGTGCTCGCGCTCACCGACCCCCCGGCGGGCTTCCCCCTGGGAACAGACTGGCAGTTCTGGAAGTTACCGATAGACGTCAGCGGCGCGCGGGTTGCCCGGGGTAGACTTGGACACGCCGAGCGGGACCCTGTTGCCGCAGGTCGGAAGAGTTGATTACGCTCTAGACCTAGCACAGCCGCGAAGCACGCGATCTCCTGCGGGGCGGCGCACCCCCGAAGCTCTCGGCGGTCAGCCCGTCACCCCTGCCAAGGCCCACGCCGCACCGCAGTTTCCACAGGTCGCCGCAGACGGCGAGACCTGCTCACCGAGCTCTGGTGAGTCGGGATACCGACCGGCTGCTGTGTCACAGACTCCCGCGACGCGTCCTTGCGAGGCGGGTGCACCGAGGCCGCCCGGCCACCTGAGTTCCGACTCCGGGCAGTCCCGGCCTTATCGAGGGAAGGAATCCATTGAGCGACACCACCGACGTGACGTCGGATGTTTCCAACGTCGCTGGCGATGCCACCACCGCCGCTCCCGCCCGTCGTCGGCGTAGCGGCACCGGTCTGTCGGCGATGCTGCTGCCAGAGCTGCAGAGCCTGGCCGCGTCGCTCGGCATCTCCGGCACGGCTCGCATGCGCAAGGGCGAGCTGATCGCCGCGATCTCCGAGCGGCAGGGCGGCAACGCTGCCGGGACCCCTCGACCGCGGGCCGAGGTCGCGGCTGCGGCCGCTCCGACCCGGGAGGGGGTGCGCGCCGAGGTGCGGGAGACCGCCGACCGGCCGGCAGCCGAAGGCCGCAGCGCCGACCAGGCGCCGGCCGAGCCGGCCGCCGAGACCGAGGGCCGGGGTCGTACCCGGCGCAGCCGCACCGCCACGGCGGAGGCTCGTAACACCGAGGCTCGTGGCACCGAGGCTCGCGCCACGGAGGCGCGTAGCAGCGAGGCGCGTACCGACGAGGTCGAGACCGCCGAGCGGACCGACCGGGGCGAGAATCGCCGGGATCGGGCCGAGCGTCCGGAGCGTGCCGACCGGGGCGAGCGTGCCGACCGTGGTGAGCGTGCCGAGCGCAGCGACCGTGGCGAGCGTGCCGACCGTGGTGAGCGTGCCGAGCGCAACGACCGGGGCGAGCGTGCCGACCGTGGTGAGCGTGCCGAGCGCAACGACCGGGGCGAGCGTGCCGACCGTGGTGACCGTGCCGAGCGCAACGACCGCGGCGACCGTGCCGAGCGCAACGACCGGGGCGACCGCAACGACCGGGGCGACCGAAACGACCGCAACGACCGTGGTCAGCGCGCCGAGCGGGACAACGACGACGACGACGGCGAGGGCGGCGGTCGGCGCGGCCGGCGCAGCCGTTTCCGCGACCGTCGCCGTGGGCGTGGCGAGCGCACCGAGACCGGTGGCGACACCGGTGGGCGTGAGCCGCAGGTCAGCGAGGACGACGTGCTCGTCCCGGTGGCCGGCATCATCGACGTGCTCGACAACTACGCCTTCGTCCGGACGACCGGCTACCTGGCCGGCCCGAACGACGTGTACGTCTCGATGTCCCAGATCAAGAAGTACGGCCTGCGCCGCGGTGACGCGATCACCGGCGCGGTGCGCGCGGCCCGCGAGGGCGGCAACAGCGGCGATCAGCGGCGGGACAAGTACAACCCGCTGATGCGGCTGGACACGATCAACGGGATGGAGCCGGAGGAGGCGCGGCGTCGGCCCGAGTTCTACAAGCTCACGCCGCTCTACCCGCAGGAGCGCCTGCGGCTGGAGACCGAGCCGCACATCCTGACCACGCGGGTCATCGACCTGGTCATGCCGATCGGCAAGGGCCAGCGAGCGCTCATCCAGTCTCCGCCCAAGGCGGGTAAGACGATGGTGCTGCAGGCGATCGCCAACGCGATCACCCGCAACAACCCGGAGTGCCACCTGATGGTGGTGCTGGTGGACGAGCGGCCCGAAGAGGTCACCGACATGCAGCGGTCGATCAAGGGCGAGGTCATCGCGGCCACGTTCGACCGTCCGCCGCAGGACCACACCACGGTTGCCGAGCTGGCGATCGAGCGGGCGAAGCGTCTGGTCGAGCTGGGCCACGACGTGGTCGTGCTGCTCGACTCGGTGACCCGGCTCGGTCGGTCGTACAACCTGGCGGCGCCGGCCAGCGGCCGGATCATGTCGGGTGGTATCGACTCCACCGCGCTCTACCCGCCGAAGCGCTTCCTCGGAGCGGCCCGCAACATCGAGAACGGCGGCTCGCTGACCATCATCGCCACGGCGCTGGTGGAGACCGGGTCCATGGCGGACACGGTCATCTTCGAGGAGTTCAAGGGCACCGGTAACGCGGAGCTGAAGCTGGACCGGAAGATCGCCGACAAGCGCACCTTCCCGGCCATCGACATCAACCCGTCCGGTACGCGTAAGGAAGAGGTCCTGCTCGCACCCGAGGAGCTGGCCATCATCCACAAGCTCCGGAAGGTGCTGCACTCGCTGGACTCGCAGGCCGCGATGGATCTCCTGCTGGACCGGCTCAAGCAGTCCCGCACCAACATCGAGTTCCTGATGCAGATCGCGAAGTCGACGCCGGGGGAGTGACGCTTTCCGGTTGACCGACGACGAAGGGGCACGGCCACCGCGGCCGTGCCCCTTCGGCATGTCGCACCGTCCACTTCAGAAGTCGCCGTCGGCCACCTGGAAGACGGTCAGGCCGAGGGACCGCCACATCTGCACCACCTGGACGCGGTCGTCGAAGACGCCCACCACCCGGTAGCGGTCGCGGATCTCCCGGTCGTAGATCTCCCGCTTGACGATCGAGTCCCGGCGGGTGTCGTCGACCGCCCGCAGGTGCAGGCCGAGGTAGGGAACGCGGACGTGTCGGGCCAGCCACGCCTCGGTGGCCGTGCGGGCGGAGGCGTCCCGCCCGGAGCAGAAGACCACCCCGTACCCGGCGGCGTGCATGGCCCGGACGGCGGCGATCACCGCCGGGTTCGGCGCGTCCTGGCCCACCCGGGTCATGTCGTACGGGCTGCGGGACACGGCCAGCGCGACGGTGCCGTCGATGTCCACCAGGACGATCTCCGGCGGCTCGGTCGACGGCGGATGGGCGGTGGCGGGCCCTCCGGTGCGGGCCTGCGGCACCGGCAGCGGCAGCGTGCGCCCCTCGAGGTACCGCTCGTGCAGCCGACGGATCGCGTCCGCGCCGACCTGGTCGGCCACCGGACGGGCCGCGTCGCGGCGCAGGCACTCCTCCAGCGGTACGTCGGTGAAGTCGTGCACCTCGAAATCCGCGCCGTGTCGGGCGGCCAGATCGGCCCAGCCCCGCAGTGTCCGGGCGCGCAGGTTGGTGTCGTCCACGCAGACGTCCGCCCGAGCCCTCAGCAGTGCCTCGACCTGGGCCCGCTGCACGACGGTCACCTGCGCCTCGGCCCACTGGGTGAACAGCCGCTCGCCGTGCAGCATCCGGCGCAGGTCGTCCCGGTTGACCCGCAGCACGGACGGCTGGAGCGTACGGGCGAAGGTGGTCTTGCCTGAGGCGGGCAGCCCTCGGGTGGCGATCAGGCGGGTCATCGGCGTACCTCGGGCCGGCCCGGCGTACCCCCGGCGGGGTACGTGGCGGTGGCTCGCGGAGCGGGCGAATGCGTCGGCCGGCGGCGGGAATGCGGACGGGTGGGCACGTGTTGACGATGCCGGACGAGGTGTGTGGCCCGATTGCCGGGTCGGCTCAGGCCCATGGCACACTGGTCAATCGGCCACCGGTTCCGGTTCACGCCCGAGCCCGTCGCGTACGGCGCGACGGGCGGTGACGGCGACCCGGCGACCACCAACGAGAGGACCGAGGCGAGATGAAGGCAAACATCCACCCGGAGTACACGACCACCGAGGTCAGCTGCTCCTGTGGCAACACGTTCACGACCCGCAGCACCGCCAAGGGCGGGGCGATCCACGTCGAGACCTGCAGCGCCTGCCACCCGTTCTACACCGGTAAGCAGCGCGTTCTCGACACCGCCGGCCGGGTCGCGAAGTTCCAGCAGAAGTACGCCAAGGTTCAGGCGAAGAAGGCCAAGTAACTCCTCGTTCGGCGCCCGCGTCCGGTTTACCGCCGGACGCGGGCGCCGTCCGCGTTTCGCCTGTTTCCGCCCGCCGGCCGGCCTCCGTGCCGGCCCGGTGCCGCACCGTCGAAGGAGCAACCCCAGCATGAGCAGCGAGCGTCTGGCCGGCCTCCTCGACGAGTACGCCGAGCTGGAGAAGCGGCTGGCGGACCCGGCGATCCACGCCGACCAGGCCACCGCGCGCCGGGTCGGCCGTCGGTACGCCGAGCTGGTGCCGCTGCACAAGGCCGCCGACGAGCTGGAGCAGGCGCGCGCCGACCTGGCCGCGGCACGCGAGTTGGCCGCCGAGGATCCGTCCTTCGCCGGCGAGGCGGAGTCGATCGCGGCGTCCCTGCCGGCCCTGGAGGAGCGTCTCGCCGAGTTGCTCATCCCGCGTGACCCGCACGACGCCAAGGACGTGATCGTCGAGATCAAGGCGGGGGAGGGCGGCGAGGAGTCCGCGCTCTTCGCCGGTGACCTGCTGCGGATGTACTCCCGGTACGCGGAGCGCCACGGCTGGGTCACCGAGGTGATCGACGCACAGGATTCGGACCTGGGCGGGGTCAAGGACGTGTCGCTGTCGATCAAGACCAAGGGTGTGCCGGAGGGCGGCAACGGCGTCTGGTCGCGGCTCAAGTGGGAGGGCGGCGTGCACCGGGTGCAGCGCGTCCCGGTCACCGAGTCGCAGGGCCGGATCCACACCAGCGCCGCCGGTGTGCTGGTGCTGCCCGAGGCCGAGGACGTCGACGTCACGATTGACCAGAACGACCTGCGGATCGACGTGTTCCGTTCGTCCGGCCCGGGCGGGCAGTCGGTGAACACCACCGACTCGGCGGTGCGGATCACCCACCTGCCGACCGGCATCGTCGTCTCCTGTCAGAACGAGAAGTCCCAGTTGCAGAACCGGGAGCAGGCCATGCGCATCCTGCGGGCCCGGCTGCTCGCGGCCGCCCAGGAGCAGGCCGACGCCGCCGCCTCGGACGCCCGCAAGGCGCAGGTGCGCACGGTGGACCGTTCGGAGCGGATCCGCACCTACAACTTCCCGCAGAACCGGATCACCGACCACCGGATCGGCTACACCGCGTACAACCTGGACCTGGCGCTGGCCGGCGAGCTGGACGGCGTCCTGGACGCCCTGACCGAGGCCGACCGCGCCGCCCGCCTGGCCGGCGACACCGAGCTGACCCGCCGCTGACCCCGCTGTCGTCGGCCGGTCCGGCCGGCGGTTCAGCTCGCGCGGGGCCGCGACTTGGCGCGCAGCATCTCCCGGTCGGCCTCCTCGAACGCGACGCTGAGCGCGTCGCGCAGCCCACCGCCGCCGGAGACCTCGGCGAAGCCGATGCTGACCCCGACCGGGGTGCCCGGCACCAGCGACTCCCAGTCCTCGGCGTGGACCGCCGCCTCGATCCGGCGGGCCACCTCGACGGCCTCGGCCATGCCGGTGTCGGGCAGCACCACGACGAACTCGTCACCGCCGTAGCGGGCCACGAAGTCCCCCCGGCGCATCACCCGGTTGATCACCCCGGCGATGCGTTGCAGGACCAGGTCGCCGGAGTGGTGCCCGTGCCGGGTGTTGACCGCCTTGAACCCGTCCAGGTCGCAGACGCCGATCACCACCCGCTCGCCGCGGGTGACCACGGCGGTGATGTACCGCTCAAGGCGCCGCCGGTTGGGCAGGCCGGTGAGCGGGTCGGTCAGCGCCTCGCCCTCGTACCGGGCCGCCTCGCGGCGCATCTCCTCGTGGTCGATCCGGGCCGCGATGCCGTCGATGTAGACGTCGCGCAGCCGGTCGTTGCGTTGCGCGGCGAGCCGGAACGCCAGCCGGTCGGCCCGGTGGGCGGCCACGTGGTCCCCGGCGCGGGCCAGCGCGATGCTGCGCAGCCGGGCCGGCTCGGCCGTGCCGAGCGTCTCGGTGGAGACCAGGATGGTGTCCAGCCGGGCGACCGCCTCGATGGGCCGTCCGGCGGCGACGGCCAGGCAGACCTGCCCGAGCTGCCGCATGTCCCGGGTCCGGGCGCTGTCCCCGCCGTTCTTGAGCAGTCGGGACGGGTCGGTGTCGACGGTCGGCTCCACCCGGTCGCCGAGCGCGGCCTGCCGGGCCGCCGCGTACCCGTACGCGGCGAGGCTGCTCGGGCGCAGCCGGCCGGCGCGGCCGGTGTGCACGAACCGGGCCAGGTCGGCCGCGACGTCACGGAGCACCCGCAGGCAGCCGTCACTGTCGCCGTTGTGGTCCAGCGCCACGGCGTTGCGCAGCCGGATGCCCGGGGCCGCGAACGTCTCCTCGGGGATGCCGGCGCTCAGGCCCAACTGCCGGGCGCGTTCGATCGCGCCGAGGGCGTACCCGTGGAAGCTGAGGTAGCTGTAGGCCATGGCGAGGTCGTGCCAGCCCCAGGCGGTGTCCCGGTCCGGGTCCTCCACGGCGCTCAACGCCCGGGCGGCCTTCACCAGGTGGGTGACGCAGCGGTCCAGGGCGCCCTGGTGGTGTGCGGCGAGCGCGGCCAAGGCGTTGAGGTGCCCGTGCAGGTAGGGCTCGGCGAGGTCGCGGACCGCCGCCGACGCCTCCTCGATGGCGCGGGTGAACTCCGCCGTCCGACCGAGATTGATCAGCGCGGAGAGGCGCTGCACCATGGCGTCCGCCCGCGCCGCCGGGTCGGTGGTGGTGCGGATCACCCGTTCCAGCAGCGCGTACGACTCGGCGGAGCGACTTGCTTCCTGCAAAGCCCGCGCGTGCGTGAGGGTGTCAACCTGGTCATCGACCCGGTCGAGCCAGCCCACCCGCCAACCTCCCGTCGTGTGCGTCTCGACGCACCCGTTCGTCACGCCACCCGCGACGCATCATGATTATGCGGTGACCACTCTGCCGCAACACCCCCCCGAAGGGACAGGGAGGCTCCGTCCGTCCGCCGCGGTGGCCCGCGCGGCCCGGACGCTCGCCGCCGCCGGGGTGGGCCCGGCCCGCGTGGAGGCCGAGCTGCTGGCGGCGTACGTGCTGGGGGTGCCCCGGGGTCGGCTGGCGCTCGCCGACGACCTGGGCGCCGACGACCTGGCGCGGCTCGACGACCTGGTCCGCCGTCGCGCCGACCGGGAGCCGCTGCAGCACCTGACCGGCCGGGCCGGCTTCCGGCACCTGGAGTTGGCGGTCGGTCCGGGCGTCTTCGTGCCCCGGCCCGAGACGGAGCTGCTGGCCGGGTGGGGTGTCGAACAGGCCCGGAGCCGGCCCGATCCGCTGGTGGTGGATCTGTGCAGCGGCTCCGGCGCCATCGCGCTGGCGGTCGCGCAGGAGCTGCCCGGGGCGCGGGTGGTGGCGGTGGAGCGGTCCGGGGCGGCGCTGGACTGGCTGCGGCGCAACGCGGCGGAGCGGGCCGCCGCGGGGGACCGGCCGATCGAGGTGGTGGAGGCGGATGTCACCGCCGCGGACCTGCTGGCGGACCTGGTCGGCCGGGTGGACGTGCTGCTCTGCAACCCGCCCTACGTGCCGGTCGAGGTGGTGGTGCCGCCCGAGGTGGCCGGGCACGACCCCACGGAGGCGGTCTTCGGTGGGGCGGACGGCCTCGCGGTGATCCGGCCGGTGATCACCCGGGCCGCGGCGTTGCTGCGCCCCGACGGGGTGGTGGGCGTCGAGCACGACGACACGCACGGCGTCGTGGTGCCCGAACTGCTCGTCACGGACGGCCGGTTCGTCGCCGTCGCGGAGCATCTGGACCTCACCGGGCGCCCCCGGTACGCCACCGCGTCCCGACGGGCGGACGGCCGGCACCCCCCCGCTGGGGCGGCGTGGCAGACTGACTCCTCGTGATGCTCTACGACTGCCGGTCGCCCGCTGATCGGGACCGCGGCATCGCTGCGGCCATCGAGGCGGTCAAGAACGGCGAACTGGTCGTCCTCCCGACGGACACCGTCTACGGGATCGGCGCGGACGCGTTCACCCCGTACGCGGTCAAGGCGCTGCTGGACGCGAAGGGCCGGGACCGGCAGATGCCGCCGCCGGTGCTGATCGGTTCCCGGCACACCCTGGACGGGTTGGTCTTCTCGCTGCCCACGGCCGCACGGGACCTGGTGGAGGCGTTCTGGCCGGGTGCGTTGACGATCGTGGTCGAGCACTCGCCGAGCCTGCAATGGGACCTGGGCGACAAGACGGGCACGGTGGCGGTCCGGATGCCGCTGCACCCGGTGGCGCTGGAGGTGCTGCGGGAGACCGGCCCGATGGCGGTGTCGTCGGCCAACAAGACGGGCCAGCCCGCCGCGGTGACCGCCGAGGAGGCGCGCGACCAGCTCAGCTACTCGGTGCGGGCATACCTGGAGGCCGGGCCCTGCCCGGACCCGGTGCCCAGCACGATCGTGGACCTGACCGGCGAGGTGCCGCAGTTGCTGCGGGCCGGCGCGATTCCGCTGGAGAAGCTGCGCGACGTGGTTCCGGATCTCGTCGACCGCCAGGGGGTCTGAGTGCCCCCGTTCACCGTGCTGCACGTCTGTATGGGCAACATCTGCCGTTCGCCGATGGCCGAGCGGCTGCTCGCCCTCGCCGTGCGGGAGCGGTTGGCCCGGCGTGAGCAGGACCCGGCCCGCGCCGAGGAGCTGCTGCACAGCCACAGTGCCGGCACCGGTGGTTGGCATGCGGGCGAGGAGATGAACCCGCCGGCGGCGCGTCAGGTCATCGGGCGGGGCGGGGACGTCGAGGGCTTCGCCGCGCGCAAGCTGCGCTCGGACCACATCGACGCCGCCGACCTGGTGCTGACCGCGACGGCCGACCAGCAGGAGTACGTGGTGGCGCTGCGTCCGGACGCGGCGGCCCGCACGTTCGTGCTGGGCGAGTTCGGCCGGTTGCTCGCGGCGGTGGACGCCGGCGCGCTGCCGGCCGCCGAGGCGACCCCGGAGGCGGTGTACGCCCGGGGTGTGGCCCTGGTGGCGGCGGCGCAGGACGCCCGGCTGGGTACCTCGGCGCTGCCGACGGACGATCTGGACGATCCGTGGGGTCGTGGTGACCAGTGCTTCAGCCGGGTCGCCGACGAGATCGAGGAGACGGTTCACCCGCTGGTCGGCGCGCTGCTGCCCTGAGCGCCGTGCGAGTTTCCTCCGGGTTTGGTGAAAACCGGGGGCGAAAGGGGCGTTCCGGGTCATTCTGAACGGGTCCTAGCGTGACCGGCTCCTGCGGGGAGAGCTGATGATCCGGGCCCATCTCGACAAACTGCTGACCGTGGTGATCGCCGGCGTACTGGCCGGGTTGGCGCTGGCCGCGGCCGCCCTGCCCGCGGCCCTGGTCTTCGGGATCGGCTTCAGCGCCCTGTCCACGCCCTACTCGGAGCTGCCGAACACCCTGCGGACGCCACCCACCGCGCAGCGCTCCAACCTCTACGCCAACGACGGCACCACCCTGATCACCTCCTTCTACCAGGAGGACCGGTGGGACGTGCCGCTGCGCGAGGTGGCGCCGGTGATGCGCCAGGCGATCGTGGCCGCCGAGGACGTCCGGTTCTACCAGCACAGCGGGGTGGACCTGCGGGGTGTGGTGCGCGCGTTCACCGTGAACAGGCGCGACGGTCAGACCCGGCAGGGCGCCTCCACGCTGACCATGCAGTACGTCCGCAACGTGCTCAGCAGCGACCCCCGGCTGACCGAGCGGCAGCGCCGGGCGGCCACCGAGGTCACCACCGCCCGCAAGCTCCAGGAGATGCGGTACGCCCTGGCGATGGAACGGGAGCTGAACAAGGAGGAGATCCTCACCCGCTACCTGAACATCGCCTACTTCGGGGCCGGCGCGTACGGCATCGCGGCGGCCAGCAAGCGCTACTTCTCCCGAAGCCCCGCCGAGCTGACCCTGGCCCAGGCGGCGCTGCTGGCCGGCCTGGTCCGCTCACCGGACAGCGACGACCCGATCAACGGCGACGCCGACAGCGCGCTGAACCGCCGGACGTACGTGCTGGAGCAGCTGGTCGAGACAGGCCAGGTGTCGGCGGAAGCGGCGGCGGCGGCCCGGGCCGAGCCGTTGCAGCTGCGGCCCAGCGAGACCCCGAACGACTGCACGGCGGTGCCCGACGGGCACAACGACTGGGGCTTCTTCTGCGACTGGTTCACCCGGTGGTGGAGCAGCCAGCCGGCGTTCGGATCCACCGCCGACGAGCGGCAACGCACGCTGCGCCGGGGCGGGTTCTCCATCGTCTCCTCGCTGGACCCGGCGGTGCAGCGGACCACCACCGAGCAGGTTCTGCGGATCTACCGGCCCACCGAGGCGCGGGCGGTGCCGACCGTGGTCGTCCAGCCCGGCACCGGCCGGGTGCTGGCCATGTCGGTGAACCGCAACTACAGCGTCGAGGACAACCCGGTCGGGCAGAAGAACCACCCGAACACGGTGAACCAGCTCGTCGCCGGCGGCGGGGCGATCGAGGGGTACCAGGGTGGGTCGACGTTCAAGCTCTTCACCATGCTCGCCGCGCTGGAGTCCGGCATGCCGCTGTCGACGGACTTCGTCGCGCCCACCCAACTGCTCACCCGCTTCCCGGTGACCGGCGCGGGCAGCTGCGACGGCCGCTGGTGCCCGGCGAACGCCAGCCCTTCGTCGATGGACGGCCCGCGCACCATGTGGACCGCGTTCGGCCGCTCGGTGAACACCTACTTCGCCTGGCTCACCGAGCGGGTGGGTGCCGATCGGGTGGTGGAGATGGCCGAACGGCTCGGCATCGTGCTGCGCGCCGACTCCGATGCCCAGCTCGCCCGCTACGGCGCGAAGAACTGGGGTCCGTTCACCCTGGGCGTGGCCGCGACGACGCCGCTGGACCTGGCGACGGCGTACGCCACGGTGGCGGCCGAGGGGACCTGGTGCGCGCCGCTGCCGGTCGTCTCGATCACCGACTCGGGCGGCCGTCCGGTCGACGCCGCCAAGCCGGACTGCCGGCAGGTGCTCGACGCCGACGTGGCCCGGGCGGCCACCGACGCGGCCCGCTGCCCGGTCGGCGACCAGTCGATGTACGGGCGTTGCGACGGCGCCACCGCCCCCACGCTGCGCGCCAAGCTCGGCCGACCGGTGGCCGGCAAGACCGGTAGTTCGGAGCGGTACGAGACGGAGACGGTCGTGGCCTTCACCCCGCAGCTCGCGGTCGCCTCGATGGCGGCGAACCCCGACGATCCCCGCGACGCGGTCGGTCAGGCGGTGCAGTCGCGGATGGTCGACGCGGTCGGCGAGGTGCTCGCCGTCGCGCTGCGCGACCAACCGGTCCGTGACTTCGTCCCCCCGAGCGAACGAACCGCCTTCCAGCAGACCGAACCCCGCTCCGGAAACTGACCAAACCTCCTCGGGGCCCGCCCCCCAACCCAGTCGATCATGGAGTTGTGGTGGGTGCTAGCTCCTTGACCGCCCCTTTTGTGAGGCACCACAACTGCATGATCGACGCGGGCGGGCGGGCGGGCGGGCGGGCGGGGCGGGCGGGGCGGGCGGGGCGGGCGGGGAGGGAAGGGCGGGGAGGGAGGGAAGGGCGGGGGCTTGGGGTGGGTTAGGGGGTTTGTTCGGCGTTGCGGGCTATGTTGCGGGCCATTCCGCCGAAGACCACCGCGTGGAACGGGGCCACCGACCCCCAGTAGGCGTGCCCGGCCAGGCCGCGGGGCAGGAAGACGGCGCGTTGCTGGTAGCGGCTGCGGCCGTCGTCGGTCGGCAGGGCCCGCATCTCCAGCCAGGCCCGGCCGGGCAGCCGCATCTCGGCGCGCAGGCGCAGCAGCTCACCGGGGACGATCTCCTCGACCCGCCAGAAGTCCAGGGCCTCGCCGACCTGGAGGTGGTGCGGGTCGCGTCGGCCCCGGCGCAGCCCCACACCGCCGACGAGCCGGTCCAGCCAGCCGCGGACCGACCAGGCGAGGGGGAACGAGTACCAGCCGTGTTCGCCGCCGACGCCCTCGATGACCCGCCAGAGCGCCGCCGGTGACGCGTCCACGGCCCGCTCGCGGGTGTCGGTGTACGTGGTGCCACCGGACCAGTCCGGGTCGGTGGGCAGCGGTTCGGCGGGGGCGTCCGGGCCGCTCGCGGTCGACCAGCGGGTCTCCACCTGCGCGTCGCGCACCTTGGCCAGCGCCAGCGCCACCGCGTCGTCGAAACCGGTCAACCCGCCCGGCGGGTCCGGTACGTACCGGGCGATGTCGTGTTCGTGTGCGACGGCCTCGTGGATGAGGCTCTCCACCAGCGGACGGGCGATGGCGTTCGGCACCGGGGTGATGAGGCCGACCCAGTGCGAGGAGAGCGACGGGGTGAGCGGCCGGACCGGCACGATGATCCGTCGGCGCAGCCCGGCCACCCGGGCGTAGCGCTGCATCATCTCGCGGAAGGTGAGCACGTCGGGCCCGCCGATGTCGAAGCCCCGGTTGACCTCCGGCGGGAGCGTGGCGCAGCCGGCCAGGTAGCGCAGCACGTCGCGGACCGCGATCGGCTGGATCCGGTTCCGTACCCAGCGCGGGGTGATCATGGCGGGCAGGCGCTCGGTCAGGTATCGCAGCATCTCGAACGACGCCGAACCGGAGCCGATGATCACCGCGGCCCGCAGCACCGCCGTGGGCACCCCGCTGGCCAGCAGGATCCGCCCGACCTCGGCGCGGGAGCGCAGGTGCGGCGAGGGGACCTCCGCGTCGGAGGCCGGCTCCGGGCCACCCAGGTAGATGATCCGGCGTACGCCGGCCGCGCGGGCCGCCTCGGCGAAATTGGTCGCCGCGGTGCGGTCGGCCGCCTCGAAGTCGGGCCGGCCAAGGGAGTGCACCAGGAAGTAGGCGACGTCCACGTCGGCGAACGCGGCGGGCAGTGTCTCGGGTCGGCTGAGGTCGCCCTCGACGATCTCGGCCGCCGAGGCCCAGGGCACGTCGCGCAGGCGTACGGCCTTGCGGGCCAGGCAGCGGACGGTGTGCCCGTCGGCGAGCAGCAGCGGCGTCAGCCGCCCGCCGATGTATCCGGTCGCACCGGTGACGAGGCATCTCACGGCTCCCAGTGTGCGGCCACCTAGACTCGTTCGCTGTGGACACCGACACGAGCACCTTCTGGGGGCCGGATTTCGCCCAGCTCAGGGCCACCGACCCGGAGATCGCCGGGGTGGTCCTCGGCGAGTTGGATCGGCTGCGGGGTGGTCTCCAGCTGATCGCCAGCGAGAATCTGACCTCGCCGGCGGTGCTCGCGGCGCTCGGGTCGACGCTGACCAACAAGTACGCCGAGGGCTATCCGGGCCGGCGCTACTACGGCGGCTGCGCGGAGGTCGACCGGGCCGAGGAGATCGGCATCGCCCGCGCGAAGGAGCTGTTCGGCGCGGAGCACGCCAACCTCCAGCCGCACTCCGGGGCGAACGCCAACCTGGCCGCGTACGCCGCGCTGGTGCAGCCGGGGGACACGGTCCTGGCGATGGACCTGCCGCACGGGGGGCACCTCACCCACGGCAGTCGGGTGAACTTCTCCGGTAAGTGGTTCCGCCCGGTCGGTTACACGGTCCGTCCGGACACCGAGTTGATCGACTACGACGAGGTCCGGGACCTGGCCCGTGCGCACCGCCCCAAGATGATCATTTGTGGCGCCACGGCGTATCCCCGGCTGATCGACTTCGCCCGCTTCCGGGAGATCGCCGACGAGGTCGGCGCGTACCTGATGGTGGACGCGGCGCACTTCATCGGCCTGGTCGCCGGCCGGGCGATCCCGTCCCCGGTGCCGTACGCCGACGTCGTCTGCGCCACCACCCACAAGGTGCTGCGCGGCCCGCGCGGCGGCATGATCCTGTGCCGGGAGTCGCTGGCCCAGCGGATCGACAAGGCGGTCTTCCCGTTCACCCAGGGCGGCCCGTTGATGCACTCGGTCGCGGCGAAGGCGGTCGCGCTGCGCGAGGCCGCCCAGCCGGAGTTCCAGACGTACGCCGGGCAGGTGGTCCGCAACGCGCAGGCGCTCGCCGCCGGCCTGGCCGCCGAGGGGATGCGCCCGGTGTCCGGCGGCACCGACACCCACCTCGCCCTGATCGACCTGCGCGAGCTGGGCGTGACCGGCACCGAGGCGGAGGCCCGCTGCGGCGCCGCGGCGATCACCCTGAACAAGAACGCGATCCCGTACGACCCGCAGCCGCCGATGGTGGCCTCCGGCATCCGGGTGGGCACGCCGAGCGTCACCACCCAGGGCATGCGGGAAGGGGAGCTGCGGCAGGTGGCCACCCTGATCGCCCGTGCGGTACGGGTCGATCCGGGCGCCCCGGGCGGCGCCGACGACCTGGCCCGCATCGGTGCCGAGGTGACCGAGCTGGTCACCGCGTTCCCGGCGTACCCCCGTGGCTGAGCCCGGGGTGGTCGCGGCCGACACGGACCGGCGGTGGCGGTTGCGGCACCTGCCGGTGTTGCTGGTCGCGTCGGTGGCCCTCGCCGCGGTCGCCGCGGTGGTGGGTGGGGCGACCGGCGGCGTGACCGCCGCGTTCGGCGCGGTGGCCGGCGTGGGCGTCACGGTGCTCAGCTACACCCTCACGACCGTGGTGCTGGCCTGGGCCGACCAGATCAACCCGCAGTTGGTGCTGCCGCTCGGTCTGGGCCTGTACGCGCTGAAGTTCACCCTGTTGGGTGTCGTGATGGTGGCGGTGGCGTCGACCGGTTGGCCCGGGTTGGTCCCGCTCTGCCTCGGCATCGTCGCCGGGGTGGCAGTGTGGACAGCGGTGCACATCTGGTGGCTGACCACGGTGCACGCCCGTCGGTCGCGGGGCTGACCTGGCGATCGGCCGGTCGTCCCAGCTTTCGGACGCGCGGCAATGTGTCGGCCTCCGGTCATTCACCGACGGGCGGAAGGGGAGTAGCGTGCCCACAGACGACGGCGCCTCCGAGATGCCCACACAACGACGGTTGTGCGGGGGGTGAGGCACAGCCTCGTCTTCCCGGCTGATATCGTTCGCCCCGTCATGGCTGGTGACCAAACCCCCCGTCCCGCCGGTGAACCGGACGACATTCCGTCCGGTGCCGGTCAGGGTTGGACCGCGCTCAGCTACCTCATCGGAGGGATGCTCGTGTGGGGTTTCATCGGCTGGCTGATTGACCAGTGGCTCCACACCGGCGGCGTCGCCACCGGGATCGGCGTCGTGCTCGGCATGGCTGGGGGCATCATCCTGGTCGTCCGCCGACTCGGCACGCCTACTTAGGAAGGGACGCGGTGTTCGGACAGGCGAACGTTCTGGCAGCGGGCCAGGCGGCATTCCCACCCACGGTGGACGACTTCTACCTGCCCAGCATCCTGCCGTGGAATGACCACGACTCAATCTGGTTCACCAAGATCACGGCGATGGTCTGGATCGCGGTCGGCGTCCTGATCATCTTCTTCCTGGCGACCTACCGGAACCCGCAGTTGGTGCCGACCAAGAAGCAGTGGTTCGCCGAGTCGATCTACGGCTTTGTGCGCAACAACATCGCGGTCGACATGATCGGGCACGCGGGTGTGCGGTTCGCCCCCTACTTCACGACGCTCTTCTGCTTCGTGCTGCTGACGAACGCGTTCGCGATCATCCCGTTCTTCCAGATCTCGCCGAACTCGCACATCGCCTTCCCGGCGATCCTCGCGATCATCAGCTACGTGCTGTTCAACTACATCGGCATCAAGAAGCACGGCTTCGTCAAGTATTTCAAGAACTCGCTGATCCCGCCGGCACCGTGGTACATCCTGCCGCTGCTGATCCCGATCGAGCTGTTCTCGACCTTCATCGTCCGGCCGTTCTCGCTCGCGGTTCGTCTCTTCGCGAACATGTTCGCCGGTCACATGCTCCTGCTGGTCTTCACGCTCGGCGGTTTCGCGATGCTGAGCGCCAACGCCTGGCTGGCCCCGGTCTCGGTGCTCTCCTGGGTGATGACCATCGCGCTCACCTTCCTGGAGTTCCTGGTGATCTGCCTGCAGGCATACGTCTTCACCGTCCTCACCGCCAGCTACGTGCAGGGCGCGCTCGCCGACGAGCACTGATCCACCGCACCAACCGTTGTCGTCCCGCGTGAGAGTCACGCGTGATAACCAGGAGGAACCACACCAATGGACGCTAGCGTTCTCGCCGCCGTAGAGGGCAGCACCGCCGCCATCGGCTACGGCCTCGCGGCCATCGGCCCGGGCATCGGCGTTGGCCTGGTCTTCGCCGCCTACATCCAGTCGACCGCCCGCCAGCCGGAGTCGTCGCGGATGACCCTGCCGTACGTCTGGATCGGCTTCGCCGTCATCGAGGCGCTGGCGCTGCTGGGCATCGCCTTCGGCTTCATCTGGGCCGGCTGATCCCGCCCCTAGACCGGGAGGTAACCATGCTTTTCCTCGCCGCTGAGGGTGGTGAGTCGACCCACAACCCGATCATCCCGCTCTGGCAGGAGATCGTGGTTGGTTCGGTCGCCTTCGCCGTGCTCTGCTTCGTGCTGATGAAGTTCGTCTTCCCGCGCATGGAGCAGACGTTCCAGGCTCGGGTCGACGCGATCGAGGGCGGCATCAAGCGCGCCGAGGCCGCCCAGGCCGAGGCGAACCAGCTGCTCGAGCAGTACCGTGCCCAACTCGCCGAGGCCCGGACCGACGCCGCCAAGATCCGTGACGACGCTCGGGCCGACGCCGAGGGCATCCGGCAGGACATCCTCGCCAAGGCGCGGGAAGAGTCCGACCGGGTCATCCAGGCCGGCAAGGACCAGCTCGCCGCCGAGCGGGCCACCATCGTGCGTGAGCTGCGTGCCGAGGTCGGCACCATCGCGGTGGACCTGGCCAGCAAGATCGTCGGTGAGTCGCTGGCCGACGAGGCGCGGCGCAAGGGCACCGTCGACCGGTTCCTGAGCGGCCTCGAGAGCACGGGGGCCCGCTGATGCAGGCCGCCAGCCGGGAGTCGTACAAGGTCGCGGCCGAGCGCCTCGACGCGTACGTCCGCGGCGCGGAGCCGTCGGCGGTGACCTCCACCGCCGACGCCATCCTCTCCGTGGCGGCCCTGCTGCGGCGCGAGCCGCGGCTGCGGCGGGCGCTGTCCGAGCCGGCCCGCTCCGGCGAGGACCGGGGTGCCCTGCTCGGCGACATGCTGGGCGGTCGGATCGGCGCCGACGCACTTGACCTGCTCGTGGTGCTGGTTTCCGGCCGTTGGTCGGCACCGTCGGAGTTGCTCGACGGCGCCGAGCGCCTCGGCGTGGAGGCACTGCTCGCCAGTGCCGACAAGGCCGGCGAGCTGGGCGAGGTCGAGGACGAGCTGTTCCGCTTCGGCCAGGTCGTGTCGGGTCAGTCGGCGTTGAGCAACACGCTGGCCGACCCGGTCGCCCCGGTCGAGCAGCGGGCCACCCTGGCTCGCGAGCTGCTCGCCGACAAGGCCCGCCCGGTCACCGTCCGCCTCGTCGAGGTGGCGTTGGGCGGGTTCGGGGGACGCTCCTTCACCGGGGCGCTCACCCGGCTGGTGGAGCTCGCCGCCGAGCGGCGCGACCGGCAGGTGGCGTATGTGACCGTCGCGGCCCCGTTGAGTGACGAGGACGAGCGTCGGCTGGGTGCGAGCCTCAGCGCGATATACGGTCGAGAGGTCTCCGTCAAGCAGACGGTCGACCCCCACGTCCTGGGTGGCGTGAGCGTGCGGGTCGGGTCCGACCTGTACGACGGCACCATCCTGCGCCGCCTCAACGAGACCCGCAACGCGCTCGCGAAGCGCTGAACGGCTTCGCCGCCCAGCGGCTGAGCGGCTACGCCGCCCAGCGTTGGGGCGGTTCGGCCGTACAGCGCCCGGAATGACAGACGCCATTCGGACCGGTCGGTACTAGGTATCCCGGGCCCCTGAATTTTAAGGAAGCAGAGGATGGCCGAGCTGACCATCTCGACGGAGGAGATCCGCGGCGCCCTGGAGCGCTACGTCTCTTCCTACTCGTCCGACGTCTCCCGCGAGGAGGTCGGCACCGTCGCCGACACCGGCGACGGCATCGCCCACGTCGAGGGCCTGCCCTCGACCATGACCAACGAGCTCCTGGAGTTCGAGGACGGCACGCTCGGCGTGGCGTTGAACCTCGACGTCCGGGAGATCGGTGTCGTCGTTCTCGGTGACTCCGCCAAGCTGGAGGAGGGGCAGCGCGTCAAGCGCACCGAGCGGGTGCTGTCCGTTCCGGTGGGCGACGCCTTCCTCGGCCGCGTGGTCGACGCCCTCGGCCAGCCGATCGATGGGCTCGGCGACATCGCCAACGAGGGCTTCCGCGAGCTGGAGCTGCAGGCTCCGAACGTGATGTCCCGCCAGTCGGTGTTCGAGCCGCTGCAGACCGGCATCAAGGCGATCGACGCCATGACCCCGATCGGTCGGGGTCAGCGGCAGCTGATCATCGGTGACCGGAAGACCGGCAAGACCACGGTCGCCCTGGACGCCATCCTCAACCAGCGGGACAACTGGCGTACCGGCGACCCGAAGAAGCAGGTCCGCTGCATCTACGTCGCCATCGGCCAGAAGGCCTCCACGATCGCCTCGATCAAGGGGCAGCTGGAGGAGGCGGGCGCGATGGAGTACACCACCATCGTCGCCTCCCCGGCCTCCGACCCGGCCGGCTTCAAGTACCTGGCCCCGTACACCGGCTCGTCCATCGGGCAGCACTGGATGTACGGCGGCAAGCACGTCCTGATCGTCTTCGACGACCTGAGCAAGCAGGCCGAGGCGTACCGGGCCGTGTCGCTGCTGCTGCGTCGCCCGCCGGGCCGTGAGGCGTACCCGGGTGACGTCTTCTACCTGCACTCCCGCCTGCTGGAGCGTTGCGCGAAGCTCTCCGACGAGCTGGGTGGCGGCTCGATGACCGGTCTGCCGATCATCGAGACGAAGGCCAACGACATCTCGGCCTTCATCCCGACCAACGTCATCTCGATCACCGACGGCCAGATCTTCCTGGAGACGGACCTGTTCAACCAGGGCGTCCGTCCGGCCATCAACGTCGGTACCTCGGTCTCCCGGGTCGGTGGCGCCGCGCAGGTGAAGCCGATGCGTAAGGTCGCCGGCTCGCTGCGGCTCAACCTGGCCCAGTACCGCGAGCTGGAGGCCTTCGCCGCCTTCGCCTCCGACCTGGACCGCGCCTCCCGGGCGCAGCTGGACCGTGGTGTCCGCCTCGTCGAGCTGCTCAAGCAGCCGAACTACTCGCCGTTCCCGGTCGAGCAGGAGGTCGTCTCGGTCTGGGCCGGCGTCGAGGGCAAGCTGGACGACATCCCGGTGGGTGAGGTCCGGCGCTTCGAGGCGGAGTTCCTCCAGTACCTGCGGCACAAGCACGAGGGTGTGCTGGCCGGGATCGCCGACAACCAGTGGAACGATGACATCATCGGCTCCCTGGAGGCGGCGATCACCGAGTTCAAGCAGGTCTTCCTCGGCAAGGCCGACGAGCGCAAGGTCAACGACGCGCCGGCCGCGCCGCTCGAGGGCGACGAGAACCGCGAGACGGTGACCCGCTTCCGCGACGGCTCGACCGACCGCCCGGCCGAGAGCTGATCTGATGGCGGCCCAGGTTCGCGTTCTTCGTCAACGGATCCGCTCGGCGAAGTCGATGAAGAAGATCACCAAGGCGATGGAGCTCGTGGCGACGAGCCGGATCGCCAAGGCCCAGGCCCGGGTGCAGGCGTCCCTGCCGTACGCCCAGGCCATCACCGGTGTGCTCACGGCGCTGGCGTCCAACGCGCGGATCGACCACCCGCTGCTCACCCCGCGCGAGCGGGTGCGGCGGGCGGGCGTCCTGTTGGTCACCAGCGACCGTGGCCTGGCCGGTGGTTACAGCTCGAACGCGATCAGGATGGCCGAGTCGCTGATCGCGCGGCTCAAGTCGGACGGCAAGGAGCCGGTGCTCTACGTCATCGGGCGTAAGGGCGTCGGGTATTACCGGTTCCGCGACCGGCCGATCGAGGCGAACTGGACCGGGTTCAGCGAGCAGCCGTCGTTCGAGGACGCCCGTACCGTGGGTGAGACGCTGATCAAGGCGTTCACGGCCGGTGCGGATGACCTCGACGGTGGTGCCGGCGCGGACGGTGTGCTGGGTGTCGACGAGTTGCACATCGTCTACACCGAGTTCCACTCGCTGATGACGCAGACCCCGGTCACCAAGGTCATCGGTCCGATGCAGGTGGAGGACCGGCCGCGCTCCGAGGGGCTGCTGCCGGCGTACGAGTTCGAGCCGGAGGCGGAGGCGCTGCTCGACGCGCTGCTGCCGAGGTACATCAACACGCGGATCTACGCGGCGTTGATCGAGTCGGCGGCGAGTGAGTCGGCGTCGCGTCGGCGGGCGATGAAGAGCGCCACCGACAATGCCGAAGAGATGATCGACAAGTACACGCGTGAGATGAACTCGGCCCGGCAGGCCGGGATCACCCAGGAGATCAGCGAGATCGTCGGCGGCGCCAACGCGCTGGCCGCGTCGGGAAGTGAAGTGTGATGACTGCCCCAGTAGAGACCAAGACGGCCACGGGTCGCGTGGTCCGGGTCATCGGCCCGGTCGTCGACGCCGAGTTCCCGCGCGACGCCATGCCGGCCCTTTTCAACGCTCTGAACGTCAAGGTGAACCTGTCCGGCGGTGAGAAGACGCTGACCCTGGAGGTCGCCCAGCACCTGGGTGACAACCTGGTCCGCGCCATCTCGATGCAGCCGACGGACGGTCTGGTCCGTGGCGCGGAGGTGCAGGACCGCGGCGAGCCGATCACCGTTCCGGTGGGCGACGCGGTCAAGGGCCACGTGTTCAACGCGATCGGCGAGTGCCTCAACCTCACCGAGGGCGAGACGATCCAGGCCGACGACCGGTGGGGCATCCACCGTAAGGCCCCGGCCTTCGCCGACCTGGAGCCGAAGACGGAGATGCTGGAGACCGGCATCAAGGTCATCGACCTGCTCGCCCCGTACGTCAAGGGCGGCAAGATCGGCCTGTTCGGCGGCGCGGGCGTGGGCAAGACGGTGCTCATCCAGGAGATGATCACCCGGGTTGCCCGCAACTTCGGTGGTACCTCGGTGTTCGCCGGCGTGGGTGAGCGCACCCGTGAGGGCAACGACCTCATCGCCGAGATGACCGAGTCCGGCGTCATCGACAAGACCGCGCTGGTCTACGGCCAGATGGACGAGCCGCCGGGCACCCGTCTGCGGGTGGCGCTCTCCGCGCTGACCATGGCGGAGTACTTCCGCGACGTGAAGAAGCAGGAGGTGCTGCTCTTCATCGACAACATCTTCCGCTTCACCCAGGCCGGCTCGGAGGTCTCCACCCTGCTCGGCCGCATGCCGAGCGCGGTGGGTTACCAGCCGACCCTGGCCGACGAGATGGGCGAGCTCCAGGAGCGGATCACGTCCGTCCGGGGCCAGGCCATCACCTCCATGCAGGCGATCTACGTGCCGGCGGACGACTACACCGACCCCGCCCCGGCCACCACGTTCGCCCACCTGGACGCGACCACCAACCTGGAGCGGTCGATCTCCGACAAGGGCATCTACCCGGCCGTGGACCCGCTGGCGTCCTCGTCCCGGATTCTCGCCCCGGAGTTCGTCGGCCAGGAGCACTTCCAGGTCGCCACCGAGGTGAAGCGGATCCTGCAGCGCTACCGCGACCTGCAGGACATCATCGCCATCCTCGGCATCGAGGAGCTCTCCGAGGAAGACAAGATCACCGTGCAGCGCGCACGGCGGATCGAGCGCTTCCTCTCGCAGAACACCTACGCTGCGGAGCAGTTCACCGGCGTGCCGGGTTCGACGGTCCCGATCAAGGAGACCATCGAGGCGTTCCGCAAGATCAGCGAGGGTGAGTACGACCACTTCCCCGAGCAGGCGTTCTTCATGTGCGGCGGTCTCGAGGACCTGGAGCGCAAGGCTGAGGAGCTGATGAAGGGCTGACAAGCCCCCATCGGATTCGTCATCAAAAGACTGCCCCGGCAATGCCGGGGCAGTCTTTTGTTCATCTTCACGCCCTATCGTCGTCGCGGTCCGTTACTCGTGGTCGTCGCTGTCAAGTCCCCCGAGCTACGGTCGATCCGCGCGCTCACGTGAACGCGCGTTCATCTTTGCAACCTTTCGGCGACGTGCGCCCGTCTTCCCCTCGTGGGCGTAACGAACGGAGATGCTCGTGGGTAAGGCCGGCAAGAGTGGCCGCAGGAAGTCCGTGTGGCGGGGCGTGCCACGCTGGGCCAGGATCTGCACGGTGTTCGGCACCGTGCTGACCGTGCTCAGCGGCGCGGCGCTGGTCGGCACCGAGGTGCTGATGGCCCGCTACGAGGGCGCGGTCGGCAAGGCCGACCTCTTCGGCGACCAGGCCGCCGGCGCCAAGGAGAAGAAGAGCGACATCAAGGGTCCGCTCAACATCCTCCTGGTCGGCATCGACCCGCGTACGCCGACGGCGGCGCCACTGGCGGACTCGATCATGGTGCTGCACGTGCCCGCGTCGATGGACCGGGCCTACCTGTTCTCGCTGCCACGTGATCTCTACGTGCAGATTCCGCCGTTCAAGAAGGCCAACTTCTCCGGCGAGAAGACCAAGATCAATGCCGCGATGTCGTTCGGCAGTCAGGTGCCTGGCAAGAACCCCGACGCGGCCCGGGGGTTCGAGCTGCTGGCCACCACGGTGCAGAACGTGACCGGCATCAAGCGGTTCGACGCCGGCGCGATCATCAACTTCACCGGCTTCCAGAAGATCGTCGACGCCATGGGTGGCGTCGACATGTACGTCGAGCGGGACGTGAAATCCGAGCACAAGCAGCCAGACGGCAGTCCGCGGCCCGGTAACCCGCGCGGCGAGGGCTACATCGGCCCGCAGGCGCTCTACAAGAAGGGCAACCACCACCTCAAGGGGTGGCAGGCGCTGGACTACGTCCGGCAGCGGTACCCGAAGAACGGCGTCCCGGATTCCGACTACGGCCGGCAGCGCCACCAGCAGCAGTTCGTCAAGGCGATGGTGGGTCAGGCGTTCAGTGCCGACGTCGTGGCCAACCCGATCAAACTGGACAAGGTCCTCCGGGCCGCCGGCCAGTCGCTGATCTTCAACGGCCGGGGTAACAGCGTGGTCGACTTTGGGCTGGCACTGAAGGACATCCGGCCGAACACCATCCAGATGATCAAACTCCCCGGTGGCGGGGTCTTCGAAGGCAAGGCGTACAAGGGCGAGCAGTTCCAGCCGGGCGTCACGGATTTCTTCACCGCGCTGCACAGCGAGCAGCTCGATCCGTTCCTGCTGGAGCACCCGGACTTTCTGAACAAGACCAAGTAGTCGGCGTCCTGTTCTCCCACCCGCGTTGGGCGCGGCGAGGCGTCAGGCTAGACTTTCGGCAATCCGCCGCCGCAGCAAGGAGACAGCGTGGCACAGCAGCTTCACGTCGAGCTCGTCGCCGTCGAGGAGAAGGTCTGGTCCGGTGACGCCGAGATGGTCGTCGCCCGGACGACCGAGGGTGAGCTCGGTGTCCTGCCTGGGCACGCGCCGCTGCTCGGCCAGCTCGCCGAGCCCGGCCAGGTGCGCATCAAGCTGGCCGGCGGTGAGCAGGTCGCCTACGAGGTGGCCGGCGGCTTCCTCTCGGTGAGCGCCGACGGCGTCACCGTGCTGGCCGAGAGCGCGACCCCGGTTTCCGCACCGAGCCGCTGAGCCATACCGGGGATGGATATCGTCGAAGGGATCGGGATCGGCGTCGCCGTCGTCCTCGCCGCGCTTCTCATCCTCTTCGTCCGACGGGCCGTGGTCACCCGCAGCGGTGGCATCATCCGGCTCAGCGTCCGGGTCACCACAGTGCTCGACGGCCGTGGCTGGTCGCCCGGCTTCGGTCGCTTCGCCGGTGACGAGCTGCGCTGGTACCGGATGTTCAGCTTCGCGCTCCGACCCAAGCGGGTCCTCTCCCGCAAGACCCTGGCGGTCGAGCGCCGGCGGTTGCCCGAAGGGCAGGAACGGCTCTCCATGCCGGCCGACTGGGTGATCCTCCGGTGTACCAGTCACCACGCACCGGTGGAGATCGCCATGGCGCGGTCGACAGTGACCGGCTTCCTCTCCTGGCTCGAGGCCGCCCCTCCGGGGGCGGTCTCGCCGCGTATGGCCTCCCAGGACTGGCCGGCTGCCTGATCCGCCTTTCTGTGCTCGCTGTCGGGGTTTCCGGGGGAGCCCACCCGGCTCCGGGCGGTCAGGCTTGATCCCTGTGCCGGGCGGGCTCCGCTTCTGGATCTACTGCCGTTGCCGGGTAGCGACCAGTTCTGCCTCAAAGCCTTGGCCGTCGGCGAGGTAGGCGGCGTACGTCTCCGGACCGCCGGCGTGTGGGTGGCGGTCCGGGAAGAGCAGCGTCCAGCCGTGCTCCGGCGCGGCCACCACGAGCCGGTCCACGGCGGCCGGTGGGCCGGCGTGGAAGGCCACATGGTTCAGTCCCGGGGCGAGCCGGTCATGGACCGCCCCGGAGAGCGCGGGTGACTGCTCCACCACCAGGTAGGTGCCGCCCAGACGCCAGGAGCGGCCCGCAGGCCAGTCCTGGTAGGGCGTCCAGCCCAACTCGCCGAGGAGCCAGCCCCAACTACGCGTGGCGGCGGCGAGATCGGGAACCCACACCTCGACGTGGTGCAGCCCACCGACGCTCAGCGCTCACCGCCCGGCACCCATAGCACATCTCCCGCCGGATTTGCCGTTCTTGACAGGATAAAGAGCAGATCGGAGAGCCGGTTGAGATACTTTGCCGGGAGCGGGCTGGTCCGGTCCGGATCGTGGCTGACCAGCGCCCACGCCGCTCGTTCCGCACGCCGGGCCGTGGTACGCGCCACGTGCAGCAGTGCCGCACCCGCGGTGCCGCCGGGGAGGATGAAGGAGTCGAGCTTGCTCAGGCGTGCGTTGTACTCGTCGCACCAGCCCTCCAGGCGCTCGACGTACTCCTCGGTCACCCGCAGCGGCGGGTACTTCGGGTCCGGCTCGACCGGGGTGGACAGGTCGGCGCCGACGTCGAACAGGTCGTTCTGCACCGACCCCAGCACGCCCCGCAGTTCCTCGTCGAGTTGGCCCAGGGCCAGCGCGACACCGATCGCCGCGTTGCACTCGTCGACATCGGCGTACGCGGCGATCCGGGGATCGGTCTTCGGCACCTGCTCGTTGTTGCTCAGCCTGGTCATGCCGGCGTCGCCGGCCTTGGTGTAGATGCGCGTGAGGTGGACGGCCATGACGCACAGCCTACGGATACCGGACCTGACGATCCCGGCTCGGCCGGACACCACCGCCTGGCCGGCGGTGGTGGGCCCTGGCGACGCCGGTGATCCGGCGGTCACCGACGTCGACGTCATCCGGATCTGCGGTGGGGCCCGGCTGGCCGGCACCGTGCACGTGGTGGGTGCCAAGAACTCGGCGTTGAAACTGATGGCCGCCGCGCTGCTCGCCCCGGGCCGCAGCGTCATCACCAACGTCCCCAGGATCACCGACATCGCGATCATGGGTGAGGTCCTGCGGCGGTTGGGCTGCGACGTCCGGTTCGACGCGGACGACCCGGTCGACCCGATGGTCGCCCGAGGAGGCGTCGCCCGGTCCCGTTCGGTGACCATCGACGTACCCGAGGAACCCGGCGCGGACGCGGACTATGACCTGGTCCGCCGGCTGCGCGCGTCGATCTGCGTGCTCGGCCCCCTGCTGGCCCGCCGAGGCTACGTGCGGGTCGCCCACCCCGGCGGTGACGCGATCGGCTCCCGGGGGCTGGACATGCACATCTCGGGGCTGACCCGGATGGGCGCGGAGATCTCCGGTGAGCACGGGTTCGTCATCGCCTCCGCCCCGCACGGGTTGCGCGGCGCGGACATCGTGCTGGACTTCCCCAGCGTGGGCGCGACCGAGAACCTGGTGATGGCGGCGGTGCTCGCCCAGGGCACCACGATGATCGACAACGCGGCCCGCGAGCCGGAGATCGTCGACATCTGCACCATGCTCAGCCAGATGGGCGCGCGGATCTCCGGCGCCGGCACGTCCACCCTGCGGATCACCGGGGTGCCCGGGCTGCGCCCGGTGCGCCACGCCACGGTGGGGGACCGGATCGTCGCCGGCACCTGGGCGTTCGGCGCCGCCATGACCCGGGGAGACGTGACCGTGACCGGTCTGGACCCGGCCTTCCTGGAGGTCGCGCTGGACAAGGTCGTCGCGGCCGGCGGCCTGGTGGAGACCCGCGGGGACGGCTTCCGGGTACGGATGGACGAGCGGCCCCGGGCGGTGGACGTGGTGACCCTGCCGTACCCCGGCTTCGCCACCGATCTGCTGCCGATGGCGATCGGGCTGGCCGCGGTCAGCGACGGCGCCTCGCTGATCACCGAGAACATCTTCGACGGCCGGTTCATGTTCGCCAACGAGATGATGCGGCTCGGCGCCGACATCAAGACCGACGGGCACCACGCGGTGGTCCGGGGTCGGGACCGGCTGTCCGGTGCGCCGGTGCGGGCCACCGACATCCGGGCCGGGGCCGGGCTGATCATCGCCGGGCTGTGCGCGGACGGGGCCACCGAGGTCTCCCACGTGCACCACGTCGACCGGGGTTACCCGGACTTCGTGGCCGATCTGCGGGCGCTCGGGGTGGCGGTCGAGCGGGGCACCACCCCGGAGGAGCCGTCGCTGGAGATCTGACGCCGACCGGGCTTAGCCGTCGTTCAGGCTCGCCGACTAGGGTGCAGGGCAGGCACTCAATCGCAGCGAGGGAGAAGTAGATGGCGGGTCGACTCGCGGTCGTCGGGGCCGGGCTGATGGGCTCCGGCATCGCCCAGGTGGCGGCGCAGGCGGGCTGGCAGGTGACGCTGCGCGACCTGGACGACGCGGCCACCACCCGAGGGCTCGGCGGCATCCGGAAGTCGCTGGAGAAGTTCGCCGAGAAGGGCAGGATCGAGGCGTCCGAGGTCGAGGCGACCCTCGCGCGGATCACCCCGACCACCGACCTGGAGGCGGCGGCGGACGCGGACATCGTCGTCGAGGCGGTCTTCGAGCGGTTGGAGATCAAGCACGAGGTGTTCCGCGCCCTCGACAAGATCTGCAAGGCCGACGCGGTGCTCGCCACCAACACGTCGGCCATCCCGGTCACCCAGATCGCCGCGGTCACCGAACGGCCCGAGGCGGTCGTCGGCACCCACTTCTTCTCCCCGGTGCCGATGATGCAGCTCTGCGAGCTGGTCCGTGGCTACAAGACCAGCGACGCCACGCTGGACACCGCGCGGGCCTTCGCCGAGGAGATCGGCAAGACGGTCGTCGTGGTCAACCGGGACATCGCCGGCTTTGTCACGACCCGGCTGATCTCCGCCCTGGTGATGGAGGCCGTCAAGCTGGTCGAGTCGGGCGTGGTGTCCGCCGAGGACCTGGACACCGCCTGCCGGCTGGGCTTCGGGCACGCCATGGGTCCGCTGGCCACCACCGACCTGACCGGGGTGGACGTGCTGCTGCACGCCTCGAAGAACATCTACACCGACACGGCCGACGAGAAGTTCTTCCCGCCGGAGCTGCTCCAGCGCATGGTCACGGCCGGCGACCTGGGCCGCAAGACCGGCAAGGGCTTCTACACGTACTGAGTCACGGCGACCGGGGCGGCCATTCCGCCCCGGTCGGCCGCTCAACCGTCGCGCTTGGTGGTCCAGCGGAACGTCGTCAGGCAGAGCACCAGGCCGATCACGCACCACAGGCCCAGCACCAGCGCGACCCGACCCAGCTCGAACGAGCCGCCCGGCTCCTGGGCGCCGAAGCTCTCCGGCAGGAAGACCGCCCGCAGCCCCTGGCACATCCACTTGAGCGGAAACAACGCGGCGACCTGCTGCATCCAGGTGGGCAGGCTGGTGAACACGAAGAACACCCCGGAGATGAACTGGAGCACCAGGGCGACCGGGGTGACCACAGCCGAGCCGCTGCGGGCGGTGCGGGCCAGCGAGGAGATGGCGATGCCGCACAGGGTGCAGGCGGTCACGCCGAGCACGGCGACCCAGCCGAAGGTGAACCACTTCGCGGCGGTGCCCGGCAGGTCGAGGTCGAACAGCGCCACGGCGACGGCCAGCAGCAGCGCGGTCTCGGCGATACCGATCACCACCACCATGAGCACCTTGCCGGCGAACCACACCCACTTGGGCATCGGCGTGCCCCGGTAGCGCTTCAGCAGGCCCCGGTCGCGCTCGATCGGGATCCAGATCCCGAGGTTCTGGAAGCTCACCGTCATCAGGCCGGTCGCGATCATGCCGGTGATGAAGTACTGGGTGAACTTGACCCCGCCGCCGATCTCACCGCTGAAGATCGACGCGAAGATCAGGATCATGATGATGGGGAAACCCATCGTGAAGACCACGGACTCCCGGCTGCGCAGGAACTGGGTGATCTCCAGTCGGCCCTGGCGCAGGGCGAGCGTGCCGGCGCCCGGCCGGCGGCCTCCGGTGGCGGCGACCGGCGTCGCCGGCTTCGTCGTGGTCGTCATCGCGCGTGTCCGATCATGGTGAGGTAGACGTCCTCCAGGGTCGGCCGGGTCACGGTGAGCCCCGGGACCTCGCCGCCGTAGCGCGCGGCCAGGTCGGCCACCAGGGCCGTCGGCGTCGCGCTCTGCGCACTCTCCACCGTCCCTTCCGGGGTACGCCAGGAGACCGTCGCGAGGGCTTCCTGCCGGTTGCCGAGCCGGTTCGGTGCGGCGACCTCGACCAGCCGGCCGCCGGCGATCACGCCGACCCGGTCCGCGAGGGCCTCCGCCTCGTCCAGGTAGTGGGTGGTGAGCACGATGGTGGTGCCGGCCGCGGCGAGGTCACGGATCAGCTCCCAGAACTCGCGGCGGGCCTCCGGGTCGAAACCGGTGGTCGGCTCGTCGAGGAAGAGCAGCTCGGGGCGGCCGATGATGCCCAGCGCCACGTCGAGGCGGCGCTTCTGCCCGCCGGAGAGCGTGTGCGTGCGGGCCTTCGCCTTGCCGGCCAGCCCGACCCGTTCGATCACCTTGACCGGGTCGTCGGCGTCCGGGTAGAAGCCGGAGAAGTGCCGGATCACCTCGGCCACGGTCAGCTCGTCGAACTCGCCGGTGCCCTGGAGGACGATGCCGACCCGGGAGCGCCAGCCCGCGTCCGGCTGGGCCGGGTCCGCGCCGAGGACGGTGACCTCACCGGCGTCCCGGCGACGGTAGCCCTCCAGGATCTCCACCGTGGTGGTCTTGCCGGCGCCGTTCGGGCCGAGCAACGCGAACACCTCACCGCGGCGGACGTCGAGATCCACGCCCGCCACGGCCACGTTCTCGCCGTACGCCTTGCGCAGCCCTCGGACGGAGATGGCCAGCTCGTCATCCATGACGTCCAGTGTGCGTCCTGGCTGGCAAGCCTGTTGCCCCGGGGTGTGGCGGTCCGCGCCACTGCGCGTGCTTCGCACCCGGACGTCCGCGACATGGACCTGTGTGGTTTTCCACAACCCGTTTTACTGAACGGTAACTTAGACTCCGGCCATGGATGAGACGGCATCCGGGCGGCTGCCCGAGCGGGACCGCCCGTGGGTGATGCGCACCTACGCCGGCCACTCGTCGGCCACCGCCACCAACGCCCTCTTCCGGCGCAACCTGGCGAAGGGGCAGACCGGTCTCTCGGTCGCCTTCGACCTACCCACCCAGACCGGGTACGACCCGGACCACGAGCTGGCCACCGGCGAGGTCGGCCGGGTCGGGGTGCCGGTGGCCCACCTCGGCGACATGCGGGCGCTGTTCGACGGCATACCGCTCGCCGAGATGAACACCTCGATGACCATCAACGCTCCGGCCATGTGGCTGCTGGCCCTCTACGGCACCGTCGGGCTGGAGCAGAACGCGGAGCTGGCCCGCTGCGCCGGCACCACCCAGAACGACATCATCAAGGAGTACCTGTCCCGGGGGACGTACATCTTCCCGCCGGCGGCATCCCTGCGGCTCACCGCCGACGTGGTCGCGTACACGCTGCGGGAGATGCCCCGGTGGAACCCGGTCAACATCTGCTCGTACCACCTCCAGGAGGCCGGTGCCACGCCCGTGCAGGAGGTCGGATTCGCGCTGGCCACCGCCGTCGCCGTCCTCGACGCGGTCCGCGACTCCGGTCAGGTCCCCGCCGAGCGGATGGGCGACGTGGTGCAGCGGATCTCCTTCTTTGTCAACGCCGGCGTGCGCTTCGTCGAGGAGATCGCCAAGTTGCGCGCGTTCGGCGCGCTCTGGGACGAGATCACCCGGGACCGCTACGGGGTCACCGACGCCCGGCAGCGCCGGTTCCGCTACGGCGTGCAGGTCAACTCGCTCGGCCTGACCGAGGCGCAGCCGGAGAACAACATCCAGCGCATCGTGCTGGAGATGCTCGGCGTGACGCTGTCCCGCGACGCCCGGGCCCGCGCCGTGCAACTGCCCGCCTGGAACGAGGCGCTCGGTCTGCCCCGCCCCTGGGACCAGCAGTGGTCGCTGCGGATGCAGCAGGTCCTGGCGTACGAGTCGGACCTGCTCGAGTACCCCGACCTCTTCGCCGGCTCGCACGTGATGACCGCGCTGGTCGACGAGATCGTCACCGGGGCGCGGGTCGAGCTGGACAAGGTGCTGGAGCTGGGCGGTGTGGTGGCCGCCGTGGAGACCGGCTACCTCAAGAGCGCGCTGGTCGCCTCGCTGGCCGAACGTCGTCGTCGGATCGAGTCCGGCGCCGACGTGGTGGTCGGGGTCAACCGCTTCGCCGAGACCGAGGTGTCCCCGCTGACCGCCGCCGGGGCGGAGGCGGTCGAGCAGGTCGACCCCGCGGTCGAGGCCGCCGCCGCGGACGCCGTACACCGGTGGCGGGCCGATCGGAACGCGGCGGCCGTCGACGCGGCCCTGGCCCGGCTCCGCGCGGACGCCGCGACCACCACGAACCTGATGCCGGCCACCCTGGAGTGCGTGCGGGCCGGGGTGACCACCGGCGAGTGGGCCGGCGCGCTGCGCCAGGTCTTCGGCGAGTACCGGGCACCGACCGGTCTCGCCGGCGCCACCGGGACCGGCGGAGATCCGTGGCTCGCCGTGGTCCGTGAGCGGGTCACCGCCACCGCCCGCGAGTTGGGCAGCGGGCGGCTGCGGCTGCTGGTCGGCAAGCCCGGCCTCGACGGGCACTCCAACGGCGCCGAGCAGATCGCGGTACGCGCCCGCGACGCCGGCTTCGAGGTCGTCTACCAGGGCATCCGGCTGACCGCCGGGCAGATCGTCGCCGCCGCCGTCGAGGAGGACGTCGACCTGGTCGGGCTCTCCGTGCTGTCCGGCTCGCATCTGGCCGCCGTGCCGGCGGTGCTCGACGGGCTCCGCGCCGCCGGCCGGGGCGACCTGCCGGTGGTGGTGGGCGGCATCATCCCGGCCGGCGACGCCGACACGCTGCGGGCGGCCGGAGTGGCGCGGATCTTCACCCCGAAGGACTTCGCCCTCACCGGCATCATCGACGACCTGGTGACGGTCATCCGGCAGGCCAACGACCTGCCCTGATCCCGCCGGTCAGCCTCGCCGGCCCGCGTACGTCATGCAGTCGGCCATGTCGTTGTCCGGCCCGACCCGGATCGACGACGCGTGGCACTCCAGCTGCTCGTTGTGCTGACAGTCGGAACGCTGGCAGGCACCCACCTGGGCGGTGAGGCCGTCCACGCCACCTCGGACGGGCGACTCGACGAAGGTGTGGCAGTGCGCGTGATCCATGCTGCCGATCGTGATCGCGAAGGCGTGGCAGTCACCCGACTGGTTGTACGCGCACGCCGCGACCACACACTCCTGGACCCGGGGCATCTCCATCGCTGCGGTCATGCCGACCTCCTCTGGTCTCTTGCCCGATCCTAGGCTTTTGCCGGTATCCCAATCCCGGATATCACCGCCCGCCGATCACCCGCGACGACCCGAATCCGGCGCCGCGCTCACGCCGCGCCCGCGCCGTGCCGATCCGTCACTTCACGTCCCGTATCGGGTCGCCGCGCGCATCTGTGCGCGCTGGGCTGTCTGCCGTCGGGGTGGGTGGTTTGTCCGGTGGTGCGGGTTTGTGGGCTGTGACCGGCCGCACCCGGGCGGCGGAATGGTGGCCGGCCGGGGGTCGTTACACACCCTGACGATCGCAGGACCACGGCCGCCGGCTCGACCGGGCGGCCCCGGGGAATGACCCCCGGCAGCCGGTCGTTACATCCGGTCCCGGCGCCCCGAGCCCCCCGGCTTGGTAGGCCGCCGACACCGGCGCCGCGAGCCCCCGGGCTCGCAGGCCCCCAAACTTTCCCCCTTGTTTGTGCAGCGCCGGACGAGGTGCTCACACCCGCGCCGTTCCCCCTTGGCACGGGTGTTCCTACCCCCGAAGGAGCTACCCCCATGACCACGATCTTCCGTAAGAGTGTGCTGTCCGTTGCGGGTCTCGCGTTCGCCGGTGGCGTGTTCGCCGGTCCGATCGCCGCCCACGCCGCTACCCCGGCCGTGGACGTCAAGCCCGTCGCGGTGGCGGTGCAGACGGGTGCGCCGAAGCCGCAGGGCGAGCAGTCGCACATCACCCTCAACGGTGAGCAGACCGCGAACGTGAAGGCGATCATCGCCGCGACGAAGAAGGCCCGCCTGCCCGAACGCGCCGCGGTGATCTCGATCGCGACGAGTTTGCAGGAGTCGAAGCTGGAGAACCTGGGTCACCTGGGTGACGCCAACGACCACGACTCGTTGGGCCTGTTCCAGCAGCGCCCGAGCTCCGGTTGGGGCACGCCGGAGCAGATCACCGACCCGGCCTACTCCACGACGGCGTTCCTCAAGGGCCTCACGCAGGTCGACGGTTGGCAGGACATGGCGCTGACCGACGCCGCGCAGACCGTGCAGGTGTCGGCCTACCCGGACGCCTACGCCCAGTGGGAACAGCAGGCCACCGACCTGGTCAACCAGCACTGGAACAGCTGACCCGCAGAACAACACCGAAGGCCGGCACCCGCACAGGGTGCCGGCCTTCGGCATGTTCGGTGTCAGACGCGGAAGCCGGCGGCGCGGGCCGCCTCTCGTTCGCGGCGTCGTTCGGAGCGGCGGCGGACGAACCAGAAGACGAAGAACACCAGGGCGAGCAGGAAGACCAGGACCAGTACCGGCAGGATGACCGCCACGAGTGAGACGATCACGCTGGTGGCGTCCTCGGCGGTGCTGGCCACCGGGGCGCCGAACCCGGCGGTGGTCGCGTTGACGACCGGGCGTGCGGCGGACTTGAGCAGGTGAACGCCGAACGCGAGCACTACGCCGGTGGCCACCGGCACCCACTGGTGGGTGGAGAAGAAGCTTCCCGGGTCACTGACGGTGACCGTCTCCGACGATGATCCGGCACCGAAGGCGAGGCCACCTGCGGTGGGTCGGACCACGGTCTGCACGACGTCGTTGATGTGGTCGACCACCGGCACCTTGTCGGCCACCATCTCCACGGCGAGCAGTACGGCCAGGATGACGATGACCCAGCCGTTGCCGAGCCACGTCCAGCCGCTGGGCAGGTCGATCAGGTCGGTGTAGCGGGCGAGCAGGCCGAGGGTGAGCAGGGGTATGTAGGCGTTCAACCCTGCCGAGGCGGCGAGGCCGGTACCGGTGAGGACTTCGAGCACAGTCTCAGCATCGCACCGACGCGCCAGTGCCGCTCGGTGGCGACCGGGGGGTGCTCGGCTACCCTCGTCGGGTGCGGTTGGTCATTGCGAAGTGCTCGGTGGACTACGTCGGACGGCTGTCGGCTCACCTGCCGCTGGCCACCCGGTTGTTGATGGTGAAGGCGGACGGGTCGGTGTCGATCCATGCCGACGACCGGGCGTACAAGCCGTTGAACTGGATGAGCCCACCGTGTCGGCTGGAGGAGGCCCCCGGCGTGTGGCGGGTGGTCAACAAGGCTGGCGAGGAGCTGCGGATCACCCTGAACGAGATCTTCCAGGACACCTCGTACGAGCTCGGAGTGGATCCGGGTCTGCGTAAGGACGGGGTGGAGGCGCATCTCCAGGAGCTGCTGGCCGCCAACCCGGGCGCGTTGGGTGAGGGGTACACGCTGGTCCGCCGCGAGTACATGACGGCGATCGGCCCGGTCGACCTGCTCTGTCGGGACGCGAACTCCGGCGCGGTGGCCGTCGAGGTCAAGCGGCGCGGTGAGATCGACGGTGTGGAGCAGCTGACCCGCTACCTGGAACTCATGAACCGTGATCCGCTGCTCAGCCCGGTCACCGGGGTGTTCGCCGCGCAGGAGATCAAGCCGCAGGCGCGGGTGCTCGCCACCGACCGGGGTATCCGGTGCGTGGTGGTGGACTACGACAAGCTGCGCGGCATCGAGAAGGACGAGCTGACCCTCTTCTGACCGCTCACGCGCCGGGTTCCGACACTCACCTGCCGTACATCGTCTTGATGACCTTGATGAGTCGTGCCACGTCGGTCGGGGTGCGCTCGAAGGTCATCGACGGCAGCAGTGACCGGGCACGCCGCTTGGTGATGGCCTTGGCGCGACCGAACTCGCGCAGCCCGTCCTCCCCGTGGGTGCGTCCGAAGCCGGAGTCACCGACTCCGCCGAACGGCAGCGTCGACATTCCGGCGAAGGTCAGGCTGGAGTTGACCGAGGCCATGCCGGAGCGCAGCCGCCGGGCGATGGCCACCGCGCGTCGCCGGCCGAAGACCGAACCCCCCAGGCCGTACGGCAGGGCGTTGGCCCGGTCGACGGCCTCGTCGGCGTCGCGGACCCGGCTGA
Organism: Micromonospora sp. WMMD710; assembly: GCF_029626045.1. NCBI lineage: Bacteria > Bacillati > Actinomycetota > Actinomycetes > Micromonosporales > Micromonosporaceae > Micromonospora > Micromonospora sp. WMMD710. The sequence goes on from NZ_JARUBD010000001.1 coordinate 6,708,577, forward strand.
TGGTCAGCGTGGGCCCGAAGGTCTCCTCGCGGACGGCGGCCGAGTCCTCCGGGACGTCCACGAGGACGGTCGGGTGGACGTATGGCGGCCGCACCGCGTTCGGGCCGCCCAGCACGGCGCGTCCGCCGGAGGCGATGGCGGCGTCGATGTGGCGGCGGATGACGTCGAGCTGGCCGGGCATCGTGATCGGGCCGATGTCGGTGCCCTCCGGCCCGACGGTCAACCGGCCGGCGCGGGTCACCACCTTGTCGACGAAGGCGTCGAAGACCGGGTCGACGGCGTACACCCGCTCGATGCCGATGCAGGTCTGACCGGCGTTGGTCATGCCGCCCCAGACGCACGCCTCGGCGGCGGCGTCCAGGTCGGCGTCGCTGTCGACGATCATGGCGTCCTTGCCGCCGCCCTCGATCAGCACCGGGGTCAGTGTCTCGGCGCAGGCGGCCATCACCTTCCGGGCCGTCGCGGTGGAGCCGGTGAAGGCCAACTTGCCGACCCCGGAACGGCAGAGCGCCGCGCCCACGTCGCCCAGCCCGTGCACCGCCGTGAACACCGGCTGCTCGGGCACCACCTCGGCGAAGCTGTCCACCAGCCACTGGCCGGCGGCGGGCGTGTACTCGCTCGGCTTGAGCACCACGGCGTTGCCGGCGGCGAGGGCGTACGCGGCGGAGCCGATCGGGGTGAACACCGGATAGTTCCACGGCCCGATGACGCCGACCACGCCGTACGGCTGGTATTCGAGGTGCCCGGAGAACTCGGCGAGGATGAGGCGGGACCGCACCCGGCGCGGGCCGAGCACCCGACCGGCGTTGCGGGCGGCCCAGTCGATGTGTTCGATCGCGGTGACGATCTCGACGATCGCGTCGGCGACCGGTTTGCCGCCCTCGACGTGCACCAGCTCGGCGAGCTGTTCGATCCGCTTGGCGAGCAGGGCGCGCCAGCGCAGCAGCCGCGCGCGACGGCCGCTGAAGCCCAGCCCGACCCACCACTCACCGGCGGCGCGGGCGCGGTCGACGGCCTGCCGCACGTCGGCCTCGGTGGCGAGCGGGAGGCGGCCGGCCTCGGCGCCGGTGGCCGGACTGGTGGAAACCAGGTGGCCGGCATCGATGAGAGGCGTGCCAGGGACATGGACAGCCGTCATGGCGGCAGTCTAGACCCGAAGATTACTCATCGGTAGGCCGCGATTCCGACCCGGCCGGGCGGGAGTCGCATCGATCCGCCCACTCGTTGATCAGGGCAGGTCAGCCCCTGGGTGGAGACTCTTCGTCGCCCGAATTGTCGAACACAAGGTGACCGGGAGGTGACGAGGAGCTGACCGGCTGGTCGGTATTGACGATTACCGTCTGATGGCAAGCTGACGCGCGGAGTGACGGTGTGGGGTGGAGGGCTGACTGTCCATGGAGGAACATCCAGAATTGCTGCCGTTGTTGACGGTTGCCGGTGGGCCGATGCGCGGGGCGAGTTTTCGGCTGCGGGCCGAGCCACAGGTGATCGGTCGAGCGCCGACCGGTCACGTGGTCATCAACGATCCCCACTTGAGCCGCCGGCACGCGGAGGTGTGGCTGGCCCCGGAGGGCGCGTCGCTGCGGGACCTGGGCTCGACGAACGGCACCTGGCTCAACGACCGCAGGATCACCGGGACCGAGTTGCTCTCCGACGGCGACGTGATCCGGATCGGCCGTACCGAGCTGCGCCTGTTCGACCCGGGGGTCGCGCACACCGATCCGGTCGGGCTCAGGTTCGGCCCGTCCCGGCGTGACGTTCGGCCGACGTTGCCGTTGCCGCTGGCGGCGCCGCCCACCGCGCGGCGCTAGGCGTCGGGGGTCTGGACCGGCGCGGAGCGCCGTGGCAGCATGCCGCGGATGGAGACCGAGCAACGGACCGTCACGGCCAACGGCATCACCCAGGCGGTACGGGTGGCCGGCCCGCCGGACGGCACGCCGCTGCTGCTGATCCACGGCAACTGCTCGTCGTCCCTGTTCTGGGAGCCACTGATCCGGCGGCTGCCGCCGACGCTGCGGGTGGTCGCACCGGACCTGCGTGGCTACGGCGACTCCGAGACCGCGCCGGTGGAGGCCACCCGCGGCCTGCGGGACTTCGCCGACGATGTGGCCGCACTGCTGGACGACCCGACGCTCTTCGGCGGCAGCGACGCGACCCCCGTGGTGGTCGGGCACTCCCTCGGCGGCGGGGTGGCGATGCGGCTGCTCGTCGACCACCCGGAGCGGGTCCGCGCGCTGCTGCTCGCCGCGCCGGTCTCCCCGTACGGCTTCGGCGGCACCCGGGACGTGGCGGGCACACCGACCACCCCCGACTTCGCCGGTACCGGTGGCGGCACGGCGAACCGGGACTTCACCGCCCGGCTCGCCGCCGGTGACCGCGGCGCCGAGGCGCAGGCCAGCCCACGCGCCGTGCTGCGGGCCACCTACGTGGCCGACCCGGCCTCGCTGGACACGGACGAGGAGCTGCTGCTGGACAGCCTGCTGTCGACGGCGACCGGCGACGACAACTATCCGGGCACGGCGGTGCCGTCGGAGAACTGGCCGGGCATGGCGCCGGGGGAGCGGGGAGTGCTCAACGCGCTCGCGCCGACCTGGTTCCGGCTCGCCGACGAACTGGTCGCCGTGGCCGACAAGCCGCCGGTCACCTGGGTACGCGGGGACGCCGACGTGATCGTGTCGGACACCTCGCTGTTCGACCTGGCGTACCTGGGCTCGCTGGGCGTGCTGCCCGGCTGGCCCGGGGAGGAGGTCTGCCCGCCGCAGCCGATGGTCGGCCAGACCCGGGCGGTGCTGGAGCGGTACGCGGCGGCCGGCGGCGCGTACCACGAGGTGGTGTTGCCCGGTTGCGGGCACAGCCCGCACCTGGAACGCCCGGCGGAGTTCGTCGCGGAGCTGCTGGCCCTGACCGACGTGCCGGCCGTCTAGGGGCACTGGGGCGCCGTGGGTGAAATATGCCACGGCGTCTCGACAACCAAGCGTCACGTGGCAGACTCGCGCGCATAACCTTAGCGGCCGTTCAGTGGCCGTGCGGAGTGTCTGGGGAGGCCGGTCGTGGCGCGCGAGTTCAGCACCGTGGGTGTGGTGGGGCTGGGCACCATGGGTGCCGGCATCGTCGAGGTCTTCGCCCGCAACGGCATCAACGTGGTCGCGGTCGAGATCTCCGAGCCGGCGCTGGAACGCGGCCGGGCCACCCTCACCGGCTCCACCGACCGGGCCGTCGCCAAGGGCAAGCTCGCGGCAGCGGACCGGGACGCCCTGCACGAGCGGGTCCACTTCGCGGTGGGCCTGGACGCGCTGCACTCCGTGGACCTGGTCATCGAGGCGGTGCCCGAGCACCTCAACCTCAAGCAGCGGATCTTCGCGGAACTGGACCGGGTCTGCCGGCCGGAGACCATCCTGGCCACCAACACCTCGTCGCTGAGCGTCACCGAGATTTCGGTCGCCACCACCCGGCCCAACCAGGTGATCGGCATCCACTTCTTCAACCCGGCCCCGGTGATGAAGCTGGTCGAGGTGGTCCGCACGGTCGTCACCTCGCCCGAGGTGGTCGCCGACGTCGAGGCGCTCTGCGGCCGGCTCGGCAAGGTCGACGTCACCATCAACGACCGGGCCGGCTTCATCGCCAACGCGCTGCTCTTCGGCTACCTCAACCACGCCGTCGGCATGTTCGAGTCGCACTACGCGACCCGGGAGGACATCGACGCCGCGATGAAGCTCGGCTGCGGCCTGCCGATGGGCCCGCTCGCGCTGATGGACCTGATCGGCCTGGACACCGCGTACGAGATCCTGGACACCATGTACCGGCGCGGCGGGCGGGACCGCCGGCACGCCCCGGTGCCGCTGCTCAAGCAGATGGTGACGGCGGGACTGCTCGGCCGGAAGTCCGGCCGGGGCTTCTACACCTACGAGCGGCCCGGCTCCCCGGTGGTCGTACCGGATGAGGCGACGCCGCCGGCCACGGAGGCCGCGCTCGCCGACGGCGCGCGAGCCATCGCCAAGGTCGGCGTCGTGGGCTCCGGGACGATGGCCACCGGGATCATCGAGGTGTTCGCGAAGGCCGGCTACGAGGTCGTCTCGGTGACCCGCGGCGCGGAGAAGTCCGCGACGGTCTGCGAGGCGGTGAAGACCTCGCTGAACAAGGGCGTGGTGCGCGGCAAGCTGGCCGAGGCCGACCGGGACGCCGCGCTCGGCCGGATCAGCTGGTCGGCCACCCTCGACCACCTCGCCGACGTCGACCTGGTGGTCGAGGCGGTGGTCGAGGAGCTGAGCGTCAAGAAGGCGCTCTTCGCCAGCCTCGACGAGATCTGCAAGCCGGGCGTGGTGCTGGCCACCACGACCTCCTCCCTGCCGGTGATCGACGTGGCGATGGCCACCCAGCGGCCGGCCGACGTGGTGGGGCTGCACTTCTTCAACCCGGCGCCGGTCATGCCGCTGGTCGAGGTCGTCCGCACCATCCGCACCTCGCCGGAGGCCACCGCCACCGCCCGCGCGGTCTGCGCCGCGCTCGGCAAGACCGGCGTGGTCTGCGGCGACCGGTCCGGGTTCATCGTCAACGCGCTGCTCTTCCCGTACCTGAACGACGCGGTGAAGATGCTGGAGGCCAGCTACTCCACCGCCGACGACATCGACCACGCGATGAAGCTGGGCTGCGGTTACCCGATGGGCCCGTTCGAGCTGCTCGACGTGGTCGGCCTGGACGTCTCGCTGGCCATCCAGCGGGAGCTGTACCTGGAGCTGCGCGAGCCGGGCTTCGCGCCCGCGCCACTGCTGGAGCACCTGGTCACCGCCGGCTACCTGGGCCGCAAGACCCGCCGGGGATTTCGCGACCACTCGCACCGCTGACCGGGTCAACGCCGGAACGTCCCGGCCGCGTCTGCATGGTGTGACCTTCGAGGAGTACGTCGCCAGCCGCGGCCCCGCCCTGGTCCGGCTGGCGCGGCTGCTGACCGGCGACGAGCACCGGGCCGAGGACCTCACCCAGGACGTGCTGTCCCGGGCGTACGTGCACTGGCGCAGGATCTCCCGGGCCGACCGTCCCGACGTGTACGTGCGTCGGATGCTCGTCAACGCCAACAACTCCTGGTGGCGCCGCCGGTCCAGCCGCGAGCTGGCCGTCGACACCGTCGCCGACCGCCCGCAGCGCGGCGACCTCGGCGGCGAGGTGGCCGACCGGGACGAGATGTGGCGGCTGATCCTCGGCCTGCCCGACCGCCAGCGGGCGGTGCTGGTGCTGCGCTACTACGAGGACCTCGACGACGCGACGATCGCCCAGATCCTGGACTGCTCGCCGGTCACCGTCCGCACCCATGCGATGCGGGCCTTCGCGAACCTCCGGGAGCGCTGCGGTGCCCCGGCCAAGAACGGGAGCCGGCCGTGATCGACCTCGACGAACAGATCGCCCAGATCCTGCGAGAGCGTGCCGAGGGCGACGTCGACACCAACCGGCTGCTGCGGGCGTCCCGCGCGCGCGGCCGCCGTCGCCAACTGCACCGCCGGGTCGCCGCAGGGACCGCGTTGTCCCTGGTCGGGGCGCTCGGCGTGGTGGGGGTGACCGGGACGGGCCCCGACGGGCTGACCGGCCGACTGCCCTGGACCGCCGCCAAGCCCGCCGCCACGCCCGCCGGCGCCACACCGGTGCCGCCCCGGGTCGACGGGGTGCCCGGGGCCGCCGCCGACCCGGCGCTGGTCGGCAGCGATCCGACGGTGCTGCACTTCGGCCTCGACCCGACCCGGGTGCGCTACCTGGGCTGGTCGGTCGTCCGGGGCCACACCGAGTCGGTACGGCTCAGCGTGCGGGACGACCAACCGGTGCATGTCCAGGTGAGCCGTACGCCGGAATCGTTGTCCAGCAGCGTCTCGTTCGGCAACGTCGAGGTCGACGTGGCCAGGCTGGGGATCCAGTCCTTCGACGGCACGATCCACCCGACGAGTGGCGGCGCGAGTGGGCTGGTCACGTCCTGGAATCCCGCACCGGGTCTGTACGCCCGTGCCGTCATCCTGCAGGGGGACCGCGCCGGGCTGGAGCGGGCGGTCGGGGCACTGCGCTGGAACGAGGCCCGCTCGTGCGCCGTGCCGCTGCGGCTCGACGCCCTGCCCGACGGCGCGCCGATCAACACCTGCTCGGTCGACGTCAGCGCGTACCCGAAGCTGGTCACCTCGGACTTCACCCTCGGGCGGGCGGCGAACCAGATCATGTTCGTGACCTACCGTTACGCGAGCGGGGCCGGCACCCGTACCGAGGGGAACCGGACCATCGCTGGCCGCCCCGCGAACCTCTCCGCGGACGGGTCGACCCTGGATCTGCTCGGCATCCCCCGGACGACGGTGAGCGTCAACTTCAACTGGCAGTGGGAGGGGCGGCGGCCGGCCGACGCCGAGCCGGGCGCGACGAGCGGCTTCACCGAGGCGGACGCGACGACCGTGCTGGCGGGGGCGCGGGTCGTCGACGACCCGACGCGGCCGCAGAGCTGGAAGTGAGCGCAGCCGTCGGACGGACCGCCCCCGGGCTGGTCCGTCCGGCGGAACGTACGCTTGGTGACTGTGAGCCCCCGTCGCAATCGCCCTCGCCGGGACGAGAACGCCAACCTGGATGCCGACCGGGTCCGGCAGGGTGTCGCCTCGGTGCAGCAGTGGACCGACGGTGCCTGGCAGGTGCGCGGGATCGGCGCGGGCGCGTCGGTCAAGACGTACCGCTGCCCCGGTTGTGACCAGGAGATCCGACCCGGGGTGGCGCACCTGGTGGCCTGGCCGGCGGACGGCCTGGGTGACCTGACCGACCGGCGGCACTGGCACAGCGGCTGCTGGCGTGCCCGGGAGCGGCGCGGCCCGGCGGTGCAGCGCGGCCGGGGCACCCCGCGCTACTGAGCGAGCGACCTGGATCACCCTCTTCCCGCCTGGGCGGGCGGCGGCGGCGACTTCGCGACAGACTTGGGCGGTGAGCACACCGATCCGCGCGTCGTCGATCCTGCCCGGTCGTCGGGAGGACATCGAGCTGCACACCGCCGACGGTCTGCGGCTGGTCGGCGAGTTGGCCCTGCCGGCGCAGCGACCGCCGGTCGCCACCCTGGTCTGCCTGCACCCGCTGCCCACCCACGGCGGAATGATGGACAGCCACGTGTTCCGCAAGGCGGCCTGGCGGCTGCCCGCGCTGGCCGACGTGGCCGTGCTGCGGTTCAACACCCGCGGCACCAGCAGTGTGCGCGGCACCAGCGAGGGGGCCTTCGACGGTGCGGTGGGCGAACGTTTCGACGTGGCCGCCGCCATCGAGTACGCGGAGTTCGCCGAACTGCCCAACATCTGGCTGGTCGGCTGGTCGTTCGGCACCGACCTGGCCCTCAAGTACGGGTGTGACCCGGCCATCGCCGGCGCGATCCTGCTCTCCCCGCCGCTGCGCTTCTCGACACCGGACGATCTGACCACCTGGGCCGGCTCCGGTCGGCCGCTGGTGGCGCTGGTGCCGGAGTTCGACGACTACCTGCGCCCGGCGGAGGCGCGGGAGCGGTTCGCGGCCGTGCCGCAGGCCGAGGTCGTCGGGGTGCCGGGCGCCAAGCACCTCTGGGTCGGCGACGCGGAGACCGTGCTCGACGAGATCGTCCGCCGGGTCAACCCCGCGGTCGAGGTGCCCCTGCCGACCACCTGGGACGGCCCGATGGAGGCCGGCGACGTCAGCGCGTACGCCGACCGGACGGTGGCGGCCTTCGCGGACACCCCCGTGCCCCGGCCGGGCGACTGACGGGTCAGCGCCGCTCCTGCCGGGGCAGCACCACCTCACGCAGGATCAGTTGCAGCGCGGCCACCGTCGGGATGGCGATCAGCGCACCCACCACGCCCAGCAGGGCCACCCCGAGCAGCGCGGCCAGCAGGGCGGCCACCTCGTTGACCTCCACCGAGCGCCGCATCACCTTCGGGTAGATCAGGTAGTTCTCCACCTGCTGATAGATCAGGAAGAACACCGCGCAGGCGATGCCGGTGGGCAGGTCGGCGGCGAAGCCGACCAGGCTCACGATCACCGCACCGAGGGTGGCGCCGATCTGTGGGATCAGGTCGGTCACCGCGACGACCACGGCCAACGCGAACGGGTACGGCAGCCCGACGATCAACGCGAACACGAAGGTGGTCGCGCCGGCCAGCACCGCGATGCTCAGGGCCCCGACCATGTACGCGCCGACCTTGGTCAGGATCTCGTCGCCGATCAGCTGCACCCGCTCCCGCCGCGAGCGGGGCACCAACGCGTAGCCCAGGGAACGCAGCCGGTTGAAGTACGCCAGGAAGTAGATGGTCAGCACCAGCACGGTCAGTGTCCGGAACACCGTGCCGAAGATCAGTTGGGCCCCGCCGAGCACCCCGCCCAGTGCCCGGCCGATGGTGTCCGCGTTCGCCGCGCCCTGCACCCGCTCCACCACGTCGTACCGCTCCACCAGGTCGTTGACCGTCGGGTTGCGGCGCAACTCCTCAAGCAGGCTGGGGATCTGATCGATGAACTGCCCGGACTGCGTCACGATCGGCGGGACCAACGCCACCACGCCGCCGCAGATCAGCAACACCACGGTCAACGCGACCACCGCGACCGCCAGGCCGTGCGGCACGCGCCACCGGCGCAGCCGCACCACCGCCGGGTTGAGGCCGACCGCGAGGAAGAGCGCGATCACCACCAGCACCAGGATGCCGCCGGCGTTGCGAATCCCCAGATAGAGGGTGTACGCCAGCAGCACGCCCAACGCGCCGGTGAAGCCGATCAGGAAACTGCTGCGCCGCAGCGGACGCCCCGGAGTGCCGAACTTCCCGGACGGGACCGCCGGCGGCTCGTCGGGGTCGATTCCCGGGGCGGGGACCGGCACCGGCGCGGGTGCCTGGGCCGAGGAGGACTCGGGGGTCACGTCCGGGTCGTCGCCGGACGGGTCATGCTGCGGCACCAGGGACCTCCCGGCTCAGGCGGTGGGACGACGGGTGGCGGCCACGAACGCCCGCCACGCGGCCGGCGCGAAGACCAGCACCGTGCCGGACGGGTCCTTGCTGTCCCGCACCCCCACCACCCCGGGCAGGTTGTCCGCCACCTCGACACACTCACCGTTACCGCTACGGCTGGACGTGCGCCAGAGCGCGCCGGTCAGGTCCATGAGGTCACAACTTCCTTCATCAGTTCGATCGACTGGCGGCGGGACAACGCACTGCTTCTGATCATCTCCCAGCGCGCCAGCAGCGTAGCCACCTCATGGTCGCCATCCACGACGAGACCGTCAATCTGGTGCTCCATGTGCCCAACCCAACCACCGTCGGCACCACGGGCCAGGTTGAACGGCCCGGAGAGGCCGACGTGCAGCCCGACGTCGGCCGGAATGACGTGCAGGCTGACGTGTGGTCGCTCCATGCTCGCGACGAGGTGGGTGAGCTGCTCGACCATCAAGCCGCGGACCTCCTCGCCGGACCGCCGCAGCACCAACTCGTCCACCACCGCCACGAACTGCGGCGGATCCGGCTGCATCAGCAGCGACTGGCGGTCCAGGCGGGCGTGGACCCGGCGTTCCACCTCGTCGTCGCTGAGCAGGTCGTCGCAACGGATAACGGCGCGGGCGTAGTTCTCGGTCTGTAGCAGCCCCGGGATCAGCGTGGGTTGGAAACACCGCAGTTGGCGGGCGCTGCGCTCGGCGTCCAGCCACGGACGGAACCAGCTCGGCTGACCGTCCCGCTCCGCGAGCTTGAGCAGGTGGACGAGGAGGCCGTCGGTGGTCAGCACCTCGTCGGCGCGGGCCAGGAACAGCCGGTCCAGGGGTCGTTGGCCCAGCTCCAGTGCCGACACCATCGAGCCGGAATAGTGGACCAGACGGCCGAAATCCTCCTGGCTCATCCCGGCGGCGCAACCGTTTCCAGTCGAGGAGGTACCCATGCCCAGTTCTCGCCGTGCCGGTCGCGCGCTGCCCGTCACCGCGGCGCCCCGGTCGAGATGCACGCCGTCGGGCTCTGGATCGGGTGGCCGGGGCCGTACGCCGGCATCGGGGCTGCCCCAGCCGCGACTTGGGCCGTACCCCGCGTTCCCCCGACCCTGCGGTGCGCGGACGCCGCACACTCCGCTGCGACCCATGTGGCGCTGCCGGGCCGACGGCCGACCCTGGCCCTGTGCGGACGCCCGGCTGCTACTCAAGGCGGAGTTCGACGAAGATCCTGCCGCGCTGACCATCTACCTGGCCGGGCTCTACCACGAGGCAGCACACGACCTGTACCAGCTCAATCCCTACGACGGGCCGACGCCCAGGGAGTTGTTCGAACGTTTCGTGGCGTGGGGGCCGTTCCGCCGCCCGATCATCGATCCACCCCCGCACGTCAGCTAGACCCTGCTGGCTCCGTGCAGATCTTGGACAGTTCCCGTCACGTCCTAACGGAAACTGTCCAAGATCTCGACGCTCGGTGTGGGCGTCCGTCAGTCCTTCTCGATCGTGACCTTGCTGGGCTTGGCACTGCGCTCGTCGGTGGTCGGCTTGCTGGGGCGCTTGCCGTTCTCGCCGGTGCTGGTGATCTTGGTCGGCTTGGCGTCCCGGCCACCCTCGCCCGGAACGGCCGCCACCGTCGGCTCGCCGTCGACCCCGGCGCTGGCCGTGCCACCGTCGACAGTGGTCACCGGCTCGGCCACCGGTCGCGTGGTCGACTGCCCGGAATCGTCGGCGCTGGCGTTCACCGGCTGCGCAACGCCGTCGGGCGCGACCTTGCGACCACCGGCCGCACCGTCGCCGCCGGCCGGGCCGTTCCCGCCGCCGGCCGCAACGGTCGCGGTCTTGGTCGGTCCGTCGGTACCGGCGTCGTCGGCCGGGCCGTTCCCGCCGCTGGTCGCCACGGTCGCGGGTACGGCGGAAGCCTCGCCGGTCGCCGGCGCGTCGTCGGGGCGATCGCCCGCCGCCGGCGCGGTCGGGCCGTCGGTCGGGCCGGTGGTGCTGTGCAGCCGCACTTCGGCCATCCGCCGCTCGATCTCGTCCGACTCCTGCCGGGCCCTCCACGTCTCCTGCCGCAGGTCAGCGAGTTGCTGCTGGGCCTGCGCGATCTCCAACATCACCTGGGCGAGCTGCTGCCGGCCGGCCGCCGACTCCTGCTGGGTGGCCGCCAGGTGCTGCTGCGTGGTGGCGAGGTGCTGCTGGGTGGTGGCCGCGTACTCCTCGAACTGGCGACGCGACGCCGCGACGTGCTCGTCGGCCTTGCGGCGCTTGTCGCCCGCCTCGGCCTCGGCCCGGCTCAGCAGCTCGGCGGCCTCCGACTCGGCGCGCTCGCGCAGGGCCGACGCGTCCCGCTCGGCCGCCAGGCGGATCGCCTCGGCACCCTGCTCGATCTCGTTCTTGCGGCCGGTGTACTCGGTCTCCAGCGTCTCCTTGCGGGTCGAGTACTCGGTCTCCAGCTCGTCGCGGCGGGCGGTGAAGCTCGACTCCAACTCCTGCTGGCGGCCGGTGAAGGTGCTCTCCAGCTCCTGCTGACGGCTGGTGAACCCGGCCTCCAGCTCCTGCTGACGGGAGGCGTGCTGCTTGTCCAGCTCGTCGCGGCGCTTCGCGTACTCCTGCTCGGCCGTGGACCGCCGCTGGGCCAGCTCCCGGTCGGCCGCCTCCCGCCGGGAGTTGACCTCCTGCTCCACCCCGGCGCGCCAGGCGCCCAGCTCCTGCTGGGTCTGCGCGCGGGCGTGCTTGACGTACGCCTCGGTCTCGGTGCGCATCCGCTGGACGTACGCCTCGGTCTCGGCCCGGTTGCGTTTGGCCGACTCGGTGGCCTGCGTGGTCAGCCGCTCCGCCTCCTGCTGCGCCTTGGCCCGGGTGGCCCGGCCGGCCATCGACGCGTCGTCGATGATCTGCTTGGCCTCCTGCTGCGCCTTGGCGTGGGTGGCCCGGCCCGCCTCGGTCGCGGTGTCGGTGAGCCGCTTTGCCTCCTGCTGCGCCTTGGCGTGCACCTCCTTGGCGGCCTCGCGTAGCTCGCTGGCCTCCTGCCGGGCGGTGGTCAGCGCCTCGCGGGCCGCCTCGCGCAGCTTGGTGGACTCCTGCTGAGCCCGAGTGTGGATCTCCTTGGCGGTGTCCCGCAGTTGGGTGGCCTCCTGCTGGGCCTTCGCCAACGCGTCCTGTGCCGCCTTGCGCAGCTTCGCCGACTCATCCTTCGCCGCCTGAAGCGTCGCCTCCGCCTCGGCACGCCGGGAGGCGCTGTGCCGCTCCTCCTCCGCGCGCCGCGCGGCGAGGGCGATCTCGAAGTCCTTCAGTGCCCGCCCGGCCTGCTCCCGGGCCTCCTCGATGATGTGCTCGGCAGCGGCACGACGGGCCTCGATCTCCTCGTTGGCCGCCGACAGGATCTGCTCGGCCTGCTCCTCGGCGAGGGTGAGGATCGACTCGACCCGGGGGCCCAGGTGTCGGAACGACGCCCGGTCCACCACATTCATCTGCTTGCGTACCTGGGTGAGGTCGCGCTGCAGCACCTCGACCTGGCCGGCGAGTTTGTGGATCTGTGTGTAGGCCTGTTCCCGTTCGGCGGCGAGGGTCGCGATCTCGTGCTCGGCACGCGCGACGTACCGGTCGACCTGTTTCTTTTCGTACCCCCGCAGAGCGGACTCGAAGCTGGGCTCCGTCGTCACGTCCCCGCCGAGCGCGAACAGTTCCTCGCCGTGCGACATGCCCCCATCCTCACACGCATCGGCTCCGGCTGGGGCGATACGGACGCCCCTTGTGGGACCTACTTCACTCCATTCGCGGCACTGCGTGCCACGGGCTGGGAAACGCATACGGCGCGAGGTCACACCGGTTACCCGGTGTCACCTCGCGCCGTCGATGCCCCGACCTGACGCCTGGCGTCAGCCGGCGGTCTCCGCGGTCACCCGCTCCTGACCACCGTCGGTCTTCTTGGCCTCCGGCTTGGCCGCCGGAGCTGCCGACGCCGGCACCCCGGGGACGATCCCGGCGAGCCCGGAGAGCATCTGGCCGAGCTGCGAGGTGACCGCGTCCTTCTGCCGGGTGAGGTCCTCGACCTCGCGGCGGGCGGCCTGCGTGGTCAGCTCCGCCTCGGTGCGGGCCTCGGTGAGCAGGCGCTGCGACTCGGCCTTGGCCTCGTTGAGCGTCTTCTCGGACAGGGCCTTGGCCTTGTCCACCGTCTCGGCGGCGTTGCGCTCCGACTCGACCCGGCGGGCCTCGGCGCGCTGCTCGATCTCCTTGGCCCGCTCCTGCGCAGCCCGCGCCCGCTGCTCAGCCTCGCTGACCAGCTTCTGGGTCTGCGCGACCTGGGCGGCGTGCCGCTCGGACTCCTCGCGCTCCGCCTTCTCCCGCCGCTCGGCCAACTGGAGCTCCAGAGCCTGCAGATCCTTGTCGCGCTTGTCCCGCGCGTCGGTGAGCAGCTTGGTCGCCTCGGCGCGCTTCTCCTCGGCCTCGCGGGCCGCCTTGGCCCGCTGCTGGGTGATCTCCCGCTCGGCGGTGGCGCGCAGGGTGGCCACCTCCCGCTCCACGGTCGACTTCAGCTCGGCCACCTCGTGCGCGGTGACCGTGCGCAGTTGCTTGGTCTCGCGGTCGGCGTCCGCGCGCAGCGTGTCGGCCTCGCGGCGGGCCTGCACCCGGACCTCGGCGGCCTCGCGCTCGGCGGCGGTACGCAGGTTGCCGGCCTCGCGCTCGGCGCTCGCCTTCATCGCGGCGGCCTCGGCGCGGGCCTTGTCGGTGATCTCACGGGCCTCGAGGCGGGCGGCGGAGAGGATGCCCTCCGACTCGCGCTTGGCCTCGTTGCGGTGGTCGTTGGCCTGCTCCTCGGCGAGCCGGAGGATCTGCTCGACGCGGGTGCCGAGCCCGGAAAGGGTGGGCCGGCTGTTCTCTTCGAGCTGCTTGTTGGTGTCGGCGAGCTTCTGCTCCAGCGCACTCATGCGCTGCTCGGCCTGGCGGAGCCGACGCTGGGCGTCGTTCATCCGCTGCTCGGCCTCGGCACGGGCCTGCTCGGACTGGGTCAGCGCGGCGGTCATCCGGCCGAGGAAGTCATCGACCTGGTGAGTGTTGTATCCGCGCAGGCCAACGGTGAAATCTGGCTGCGAGTTCGCGTTATCGAAGAACGCGAGAGGGGAGGACTGCTGCTGGGGCATTGGGACATACTGGCAGACGCCCCAGGGTGCTTCGCAAGAGCGGTGCGCAGCTTTCGTGTCCTCTTTACATGGTCAACTCCCGCGCTCGGCGATGCCGGACCAATCGCCGATCTTGGCAGGTCCCGGGCGGGTCGGACGCCACGCAGCGTGACATGGAAAAGGGCCACGGGGATGTCCCGTGGCCCTTTGTTCGATCCCGAGCGGCGTTGCGCAAATGAGGGTGGAAGAACAATGGCCGATCACCGCATTGGCCATCCGGTGCTCATCCGTCCGGCCGGTGGCCCGGTCAGTGCCCCCGGAACCGGTTGATCGCGTCCTCGTGTCGGGCCCGCAGCTCCCCGTCGCGAACGCCCAGCCCGTCGGTGGGGGCGAGGCAACGCACCCCGACCTTGCCCTGGTGGGCGTTGCGGTGCACCTCGTACGCCGCCTGGCCGGTCTGCTCCAACGGGTACGTGCGCGACACCGTCGGGTGCACCTTGCCGAGCGCGACCAGCCGGTTGGCCTGCCACGCCTCGTGGTAGTTGGCGAAGTGGCTGCCGACGATCCGCTTGAGGTGCATCCACAGGTAGCGGTTGTCGTACTGGTGCTGGAAGCCGCTGGTGGACGCGCAGGTGACGATGGTGCCGCCGCGCCGGGCGACGTAGACGCTCGCGCCGAACGTCTCCCGGCCCGGGTGCTCGAAGACGATGTCCGGGTCTTCGCCGCCGGTCAGCTCGCGGATCCGTTCGCCGAGGCGCCGCCACTCGTCCGGGTCCTGGGTCTCCTCGTCCTTCCAGAACCGAAAACCTTCCGCGGCCCGGTCGATGACCAGCTCCGCGCCCATCCGGCGGCACAGCTCGGCCTTCTCCGGCGAGGAGACGACGCAGACCGGGATCGCGCCGCCGTTGAGTGCCATCTGGGTGGCGTACCCGCCGAGGCCGCCGGACGCGCCCCAGATCAGCACCACGTCGCCCTGCTTCATGTTGGCGCCGTGGTGCGAGACGAGCTGGCGGTACGCGGTCGAGTTGACCAACCCCGGGCTCGCCGCCTCCTCCCAGCTCAGGTGGCGCGGCTTGGGCATCAGCTGGTTGGCCTTGACCACGGCCAGCTCGGCCAGGCCGCCGAAGTTGGTCTCGAAGCCCCAGATCCGCTGCTGCGGGTCGAGCATGGTGTCGTCGTGCCCGGCCGCGTCCTCCAACTCGACGGAGAGACAGTGCGCGACGACCTCGTCGCCGGCCGCCCACCGGGTGACCCCGGGGCCGGTGCGCAGCACCACGCCGGCGGCGTCCGAGCCGACCACGTGGTACGGCAGGTCGTGCCGGCGGGTCAGCTCGGAGATCCGCCCGTAGCGCCGGAGGAACGTGAAGGTGGACACCGGCTCGAAGATGCTGGTCCACACCGTGTTGTAGTTGATCGCGCTCGCCATCACGGCGATCAGCGCCTCGCCCGGCCCGAGTTCCGGGGTCGGCACCTCCTGCACGTGCAACGCCTTGCGGGGGTCCTTGTCCCGGGTGGCCATGCCGTCGAACATCCGCGACTCCTCGGCGCGGACGACCACACCCCGGTAGCTCTCCGGTACCGGCAGCCCGGCGACGCCGGCCAGCTCGCGGTCCGGATCGTTCGATTCCTCCGCCGCCATGATCGCTTCGAGGATGTCCTGCACGGTGACCTCCGGTTCGTCCGCACCCGTACGGGCCCGGGTGCTGCCATCGTCGGCGCCGGTGGGCACGACCGCCATGTCGGCATTCGACACTTCCGGCACCGGTCGCGCTCCTGTGGGCCGGGACGTTACTGAACGGTAGCTAAAGCCGGAAGTCCTCTGTGAAAAACTGCATCCGCCGATGCGTGAAGGTGTCCAGGCACCCCGCCAACCGCGCACTGACGTGCGCCGGACGCCGCCGGGTGGCCGCAACGTCAGGGATGTAGTGGCCTCACGGCGGGCGGAGACCACCACATCCCGGATGTTGTGCGGATCTTGGACGGCAGGGCGGTGGGGTGGCGGGGTGGCAGGGCGTCGCCCGGCAAGGCGGCGGCCGGGGCGGGGGGTGGGTCAGTGGTCGGCGGCGGGCTCGACCAGCTCGATCAGCACGCCGCCGGCGTCCTTCGGGTGCACAAAGTTGATCCGGCTGTCGGCGGTGCCGCGTCGCGGCTCGTCGTAGAGCAGTCGTACCCCGCGCTCGCGCAGTGCCGCGCAGGCCGCGTCGATGTCCGCCACGGTGTACGCGACCTGCTGCACGCCCGGCCCGTTGCGGTCGAGGAACTTCGCGATCGTCGACTCGGGGGTGAGCGGGGCGAGCAACTGCACGCAGCCACCCTCGGTGGTCGGCCCGACGGCCAGCATCGCTTCCCGGACGCCCTGCTCGGCGTTGGTCTCGACGTGTACGCAACGCATCCCGAACGTCCGCTGGTAGAAGTCGATCGCGGCGTCCAGGTCGGCCACGGCGATCCCGACGTGGTCAATCTTGCGAAGCCCGATGTCTGTGACGTAGTCCGCACCGGGCTCGGCGGGGGAGTTCTCAGCCATGGCGCTAGTCTGACCGAACAATCGTTCGGCTGACTCACCCGTCCGGGCCACGTCCCCGACGCGCACCGAACCCTCCCGGCCGAAGAGCCGACCCAGCCGCAACAGCATCCGCCCGGTATCCCCCGTGCCGCCGACCAGGCGCCGGCCCTCGCCGATCCACCGGCCCGCCGGCCGATAGCCGCACCCCGCCGCACCGGCACACCATCGACACCCTGTCGTCGTCCGGGGGGACCACCACATGATCATGATCACAGCCGCTCGCGCGCCGCACTCGCACGAGATGCTTGACGCGTTCGTCCGGCATCTGCGCGATCTCAGCCGCGCGACCACCACGATCGAGACGTACAGCGACCTGCTCTGCCGGCTGGACCGCACCCTGCCCGAGGGCCTGGCCTACGCGTGCACCGACGAGCTGCGCGAGCAGATCTACGCCGGCGACCGAAAGCCGGCCACCACGGCGCTCTACCGGGCCGCCGCTGTCGCCTTTTACAGCTGGGCGACCCGGGACTCCGATCCGTGGCTGGACTACAACCCGGCCCAGCACCTGCCCGCCGCCAACGTTCGGGCCCGCGCACCCCGGCCCGTCACTCACCAGCAGCTCGGCGACATCCTCCTCCGGGCGCGAGAGCCGTACCGCACGTGGTACCTGATGGCCTCGGGCCAAGGCATGCGGTGCATCGAGATCTCGCGCGTGGACCGCGAGGACATCACCGAGACGGACACCTGGATCTACGGCAAGGGCGGCCGGGAGCGGATCGTGCCCACCCACCCCGCGGTGTGGGCCTCCGTCGTCGACCTACCTCGAGGACCGATCGCCCGGACTCCAGACGGGTCAGCCCGGGCGGATCGCCGGCAGGTCCGAGAGCGGGCGAACTTCTACCTGCAGTCCCGACTGCGCCACCGTGGTGTCACCATGCACCGGTTGCGCCACTGGTACGGCACGTACGTCCACCAGGCGGCCGGTGGCGACATCCGGGTGGTGCAGGAGCTGCTCGGCCACGCCAGCCCGACGACGACGCAGGTCTACGTGGCGGTCGCCGGCGGGGCCAAGCGGGCCGCGGTGACCGCGCTCCCGCTGCCGATCTGAGCGGATAACGCCGGCGCCCGGGTTCATCCTCCCCTGCATGGATGATCCCGGGCGCTGCTGTGTCGGGCTAGCGGATCCGGCGCGGCCGGCGCAGCTGCTGGCGCATCACCTCCGGCGGCACCACGTGGCGACTCGCCGACTCGGCGGCCCGCACCGGGTCAGTCGCCGCCTCCACGCGCGGACGCCGGTCATGAGGCAACAGCGCGCGACTGGCGACCACCACAACATCAGCCCGGCCGGAGCGCATCATCCGCAGCGCATCGTCCCACGTACGGACAACGCCGCCGAAGACGTACCCGCAGGCCTCCACACGCTCGATGCAGGGCGTGGCGGCAGCGGAGAAAGCCTCTGGGGTGGCGAGGGATGCGGGCACGAACACAACAGCATGGTCGGGCATACGGGGCTCCCTTGGTGATGGTGATCATCGGGGGAGGACCATCAGACAACGTCCCGTGGACGAGACGGGAGGGCCGACCGGTGGAGTCTCGACGGCCCAACCGGCCCAGGGCCAATCGGTCAGCGGAGATGTGGATCATCGTTGTGATATGAGCGACCGACCGTGACGGGGCCGACGTATCACCGAATTAATTCCGATTACCGTGCGTAATCGTGAGATTGATGCCTGTAGTCACGCGCGCGGGCGGGCCGCTGCCCGATATCACTGGACGCGCCACGAGTCGCGATCCTCCACAAACACCCCCGCACCCGGCACTCCGTACGTCAGGCGGCGCTGACGTAGCACGATGTGCGCCTTCTGGATCGTGGGGACGGACACCGAGTAGAGCAGGGCCAGCTCGCGCATGCTCGGCAGTGAGGTGTGTGGCGGGTACTCACCGGCGGCGATGCGAGCTGCGAGGTCGTCAGCAATCTGCTCGTACGTCAGCCGGCGGGCGGGCATCGGATCGTGATCTCCGTGGGTTGGGCCCAGGGATCACACCATGTGCGAATCGCCGCATCAACGGCCTGCTTGCCCTAGATATCTAGCCTTTCTAGGGTGCAGAGAGTTGCTGACTGATGATCGAGAGTGCGGGGGAGTCGAGTGCGGGGTTCCGCCAGATCGTCGCCGTGCAGCTCGCGCTGGCGACCATCCTGGCCGGACTGCTCCTCATGGCGATCGGCGCCGCAGCGCCGCAGCTGCAGCCGCCGCCGACGTCGCCGGCACGGACGTGGCGGCCGGCCACCGAGTTGGAGCGGCGTGAGTACGAGCGGCAGCGGCTCCTCGAGGAGATGGACCGGCTGTATGGGAGCCCGCCCCCGACGCACTGACCCTGGCGCCTCAGCCGAGCGGCATCCGGTCGTAGACGCGAGCGACCCGGCGTGCGTCGGCAACGGACCGCAGGAGCTCCACTGGACGGCCGGCGCGATCCCGGGTTGTCCGCCAGGTCTCCAGCACCATGCCCGCGTCCGGCAGATCCAGCTGCTCCTGCTCGTCCGTGGTCGGGCCACGACCGGCGACCTCTTCCGTCGCAGTGGCCAGCTCTATGCCCGCGGCGGTCAGCGCGGCGTAGAGACCGCCTACGACCTTGGCGCTGTGCTCCAGCGCGGTGCCGGCGGCGACGTCCACCGGGATCCAGGAATCCTGCAACTGCGCCAGGTCGTCACCGGCGTGCATCAGCCGCCGGCGGTGCACCACCTCGGCGTCGGGCGGCAGCTCCAGGCGCCGCGCCACGTCCGCCGGCGCCGGCTCCCGGCCGACACCCGTCACTTCCACCCGCGACGGCACGCCCTGCTCCGCGCAGGCGGTTTCCCACGGGCCCAGCTCCCGGCCCGGGCGGCTCGGGTCGACCGCGCCGGCGTAGTGAGTGAGGGTCACCCGCACCGGCGGCCGCGCGACGATCGTGCCCTGGCTGGTCGCCGTGGTTACGAGGCCGGCGGTCTTGAGCGCGGCGAGCGCCCGGCGCACCGTCTCGCGGGACACGTCGTACTCCGCGGCGAGAGCCTGCTCCGTCGGCAGCCGGTCGCCTGGCTGGTGGGTGCCGGCCTCGATCGCGCTGCGCAGCGCGGCGGCGATCTCGCGGTAGCCCATGGGCATCAGGTCTGCCTCCCGTCCCGAGCGGTCGATCAGTCACCAGTATGCGTACGCAGAAGCTTGACGGACACCCCGGATCGTGCGCACACTCAGGGTAGAGGTTTGCGTACGCAAACCACCGTTGAGGGGACGTCGATGTGGCGCAACCTGATCAACCGATTCACCCGCCGGTGGCCCCGCTGCGAGCCCTCCGCCGGCCGGACCTGGGAAGCCGCCGACCGGCAGGCCGCGCAGCAGCGGCTACGCGACCTGGCGGCGCGGCGGCGGGCCGCGCATCTCTACGACGGGCCGTCGGCATGATGGCCGAAACGCCGTCCAGCGTCCGCGCCGCCTCCGAGGCCCGCTACCAGCAGGCCATCCGCGAGCTGGACGCGCTGGAGGCCCGCCTGGCCGACGAGCACGTGCCCCGCCGGCCGGAGTGGGAGTGCCAGACCTGCGACGAGCCCGGCACGCCCTGGCCGTGCGCGCCGGCTCAGGTGCGTCTCTTGGAGGCGTACCGCCGTGACCGGATCGGACTGTCGATGCACGTCGGCGCCCTGTACCACATCGCCGCGGCGGAGCGGCCCGGCGACGACCTGGACGAGCTGTACGACCGGATCGTCGGCTGGATCCGATAATCCCCACACCCGGCACCGTGGTCCATGTCGGCGAAGCGTGCAGCGTGCAGTTCGCCGACAGTCGCGCACTGCGGGTCCGGGTGATCAGCGTCGACGACCGGCCCACCTACCCGGGCTGGATCTGGCTCACCGGGTACGTCCTCGGACCCACCGGCGATGCCCTGGAGAAACGCGAGCTGTACGTCCAGCACGCCGGGCTCCGTGAGGTCGCCGCGCCCCGCGCCACTGTCACGGCGCCGGCGCGGCGGGCCCGGCCGCGTACGCGCACCTGATCCGCCCCAGATTGGACGGCCCCGGGAACGGCGACGCAACCGCCGCCCCAGGGCCTTGATCAGACACGGGAGGTCTGACCCATGCACCATCCTCACCGAACACGCCGCACCGTCAAGGCCCTGGCGTTCGTCCTCGCGATCGCCGCGGCGCTCGCCTGCGAGGGCGAAGGCGGCGTGAAGAGCGATCGGCCTGCCGGCGACCGCGCCGTCGACCCGAAAGCTCAGCGCACCGTTACCATCCGCATCACCGAGGCCACCGGCCCCTACGACGTGTACGTACGGGCTGCGAAGGCCGGCGAGGCGCGAGGCGACCACACCCGCGACAAGATCGCGGGCGGTGAGTACAAGCAGACACTGGACTACACGTCGGGGCTGAAGATCGAGATCACCATTACCGCGACCGGCCACCGCACCGACATGTTCCGCTGCGAGATCGCCGACGGCGAGAAACGCGCCCGGGAGCGCGGCGCAGGTCAGGTGCAGTGCAAACTCACGACCTCGCGGTGACCCGGCGCGTCAACCACGCCCAGGCTCGGCGGACCCGCTGACGCCAACCGAGCGCCAGAACGTGCTCCGGGGGATTCAGTCGCCAGCCACCAGCAGTCATACAGGCAGTATGGCATCCAACACGCACCGCGAAAACGCCCCCGCTCACCGAAGTGAGCGGGGGCGCTGCCGTTCCTAGCCGACACGCGAGTCCGGTCGCGTACCTGACAGCCCGAGTTGACTCCACTGCGTACGGTGCGGCGATGACCCGAACTCCCATCATGATCGGTGCCGCCGTGGTCGTCCTCGGTGCTGGGATCGCCGGCACCGTCCTCTACCTCGACCAGACCGGACCGGCGGACCAGCCCGTCACCACCTCGACGGCCGCCGCCGACCCATACGATGCCTATCTGAAGATCGCCCCCGCCGGGGCACCCAAGCTCAGCCGGGAAGATGCACAAGCCCGAGCGGTCCTGGGATGCGGGCAGGCATGGGCGCCGGGCACCGTGGACGCCGCGCTCGCCGAGGCGTACGCGGCTCTGTGCCAGCGGAGCCGATGAGCGGCACCCACAAGGCAGAGGCCAACGACAGCGCCCCGACCCCGCCTCTGAGGCGGTCGGGGCGCTGTCGTTCGTACCAGGCGGATCCGATGCTACTGCTCGCCTCCGACGAGGCTCGGCGAGTCGGGCTCGCCCGCGCCGGCCGACACGATCGACGTGAGCACCGACAGCAGCGCGGCGCCGGCCGCGACGCCGCCGGCGAGCGGGAAGTCAGCGTGCAACACGTTGAACCCGTCGAGGGCCCACAGGCCCAGCAGGGCCTGCGCGGCGGACTTACCGGCGCGCTCGACGGTGGCCTTCCAGAACGTGCGGGTGAACATTGAGCCTCCTCATGGGCAGCCGAAGTCGGCCCGCAGGCGGGCGATGTCTTCGGCGATCTTCCGGCCCGCCGGCGTCTGCGGCGGGGTCACCTCGTACGCGTCGTCCAAGGTCGTGACGACGCCGCACCACTTGCGTTCCGACTCGCGCGCGGACGCGTTCGTGTACGCGATCGACGCGAGCCCGGCGCCGAGCGCGGCGACCAGGGCGACGATCAGGGTCTGCCAGCCGCGGAACGTCATGGTTCAGCCGCCCCGGACGGCGTTGGCGATGGAGATGATGACGGTGGCGGCGGCGAGTCCGGCGCCGGAGACGGCGATGGACCGGACGCTGTCGTAGTACCGCCACTGCTGCGCAGCGACAACAGGCCCACCCCGGCCGGGATCCCGAGCACCGACACGAACGTGACCAGCAGCGCCTCGGACGCCTGCCCCGGCGGCACGAGCACGGTCTGATGGACGATCCCCCCGAGTCCCACCAGGATGCACCCGAGATCCAGTGCGATCCTGATGACGCGTTCGATCTTCACGCACGGTCACGACGCCGGATCGTCGCCGGCGACCAGGCGCGCGGCCAGCTCGTCGACGACCTGTTCGGCGGTCAGCTCGCCCGTGCCAGCGCGGCGGACCAGCTCGACCAGGGCGGCGTCACGCTCCGACTCGACGGCGGCCACCTGGTCGATGCGGTCGAGAATCGCCTTGGTGTCGAGGCCCTTCGCCGCGGCGAGCACAGCGGCGAGGGTGGCGTCGGTGCGCTTCTGCCACGCCTCGTCGCGGATGCGCCACTTCACCGGCTCCACGGACGGGTCGCCGACACCCCACGCCTCAATGATGCTGCTGGCCTTCGCAGTCATGTCGTCCTCCGTGCTGCTGGTTGAAGATGTCCTTGCGGCCACGGCGGGCCACGGGCCGGCGTTCTCATCGTCGGCCGCCCACCCCGAGGCGTGGACGTGGCCGGTGTGCTGGTCGGCACCGGTGTACTTCGTCTTGCGCCACCCGTTGGACCGAGACCAGATGTAGCCGTTCCAGATGACGTAGTAGAGCCGGGCTCGGGCCTTCGGGTCGGCGACCAGCCGGGCCACCAGGGCGTCGGCGTCGGCCTTGGTGAACTTCGGGCCGAGCATGATGTCGATGGCGCGGTGCTCCGGCCGGTTGTCGGCGTCCTCCAGCTCGGGCCGGCTGCCGGGGGTGTCGTCCTCGTTGTGCCCGGACGCGCTGGCCTTGTGTGCCGCGTCGCCGATGCCGTACACGACGACGCCGGGCCACTGGCGTTTGACGTCGTCGGTCAGCGCCTGCATGTTCGCTGCACGGGTCACGATGCCTCCCTCAGGACTCGATCAGCCAGGCTGCGAGGCGGCAGTTGGCGAGCAGGTTGAAGGTGCTGCCGCTGGTTTGGTGTGCGAATAGTTGGAGGGTGTCGCCGGCGGCGGCGACGTGCGTGTCGGTGAGGGTGACGTGTGTGTTGTCGCCGGACACCGCTGGCCGGGAGTCGATGTACGGGTAGGTGGAGGTGGCGTTGACGTCGATGAGTAGCCGCCGTAGGCCGGTGGCGTTGGAGGTGAACGCGCCGAACGCCGCGAAGGCCCACAGGCCGGCGACGGGCAGGGTGATCACGGTCGACGAGGGTGCGAACATGGCCGCGTTGTCCCAGTCCTCGGTGTCGAAGGTGACGCCCGTGATGGTGCCGGACGTCAACGACAGGGTGGTCGAGCGGCGGGCTCGCACGCTGCGGGTGTTCAGCCGGGCGGGGGTCAGATAGTCGCCGGTATGGACAGACATCGGGGGTCCTCTCCTACAGCGCCGCTACTGCGGGTTGCCACACGTTCACTTCAGTGCCGGCGGGCCATGCTCGCTGTGCCCCGTTGACACCGCGGGCGGAGATGGCGGCGGTCTGCGGGCTGGTCGTGCCGGAGATCCCGGACAGCGTGAGGCGTTCCCCGCCCACCCGGACGTCGAGCGGGAAGCTCGACGGGTCGGTCGTCCATACGCCGTTGGCGGCGGTCGAGGTCAGCAGGAAGCTCATGCCCGACGAGGACAGGCCACCGGTGCCGAGCGTCGACCCGTCGGCCGGGGCGCGTTGCTCGCCGTCGGCCTCGGCGACGTCCCACGGCTGCGCTGGCGCACCCGTGAAGGTCATCTGCCACAGCCACTCGTCGACCGTCTCGGTGTATCCGGTCACGAGC
>NZ_JARUBD010000002.1:0-10743 GCF_029626045.1 Micromonospora sp. WMMD710
CAACCCGCAGTAGCGGCGCTGTAGGAGAGGACCCCCGATGTCTGTCCATACCGGCGACTATCTGACCCCCGCCCGGCTGAACACCCGCAGCGTGCGAGCCCGCCGCTCGACCACCCTGTCGTTGACGTCCGGCACCATCACGGGCGTCACCTTCGACACCGAGGACTGGGACAACGCGGCCATGTTCGCACCCTCGTCGACCGTGATCACCCTGCCCGTCGCCGGCCTGTGGGCCTTCGCGGCGTTCGGCGCGTTCACCTCCAACGCCACCGGCCTACGGCGGCTACTCATCGACGTCAACGCCACCTCCACCTACCCGTACATCGACTCCCGGCCAGCGGTGTCCGGCGACAACACACACGTCACCCTCACCGACACGCACGTCGCCGCCGCCGGCGACACCCTCCAACTATTCGCACACCAAACCAGCGGCAGCACCTTCAACCTGCTCGCCAACTGCCGCCTCGCAGCCTGGCTGATCGAGTCCTGAGGGAGGCATCGTGACCCGTGCAGCGAACATGCAGGCGCTGACCGACGACGTCAAACGCCAGTGGCCCGGCGTCGTCGTGTACGGCATCGGCGACGCGGCACACAAGGCCAGCGCGTCCGGGCACAACGAGGACGACACCCCCGGCAGCCGGCCCGAGCTGGAGGACGCCGACAACCGGCCGGAGCACCGCGCCATCGACATCATGCTCGGCCCGAAGTTCACCAAGGCCGACGCCGACGCCCTGGTGGCCCGGCTGGTCGCCGACCCGAAGGCCCGAGCCCGGCTCTACTACGTCATCTGGAACGGCTACATCTGGTCTCGGTCCAACGGGTGGCGCAAGACGAAGTACACCGGTGCCGACCAGCACACCGGCCACGTCCACGCCTCGGGGTGGGCGGCCGACGATGAGAACGCCGGCCCGTGGCCCGCCGTGGCCGCAAGGACATCTTCAACCAGCAGCACGGAGGACGACATGACTGCGAAGGCCAGCAGCATCATTGAGGCGTGGGGTGTCGGCGACCCGTCCGTGGAGCCGGTGAAGTGGCGCATCCGCGACGAGGCGTGGCAGAAGCGCACCGACGCCACCCTCGCCGCTGTGCTCGCCGCGGCGAAGGGCCTCGACACCAAGGCGATTCTCGACCGCATCGACCAGGTGGCCGCCGTCGAGTCGGAGCGTGACGCCGCCCTGGTCGAGCTGGTCCGCCGCGCTGGCACGGGCGAGCTGACCGCCGAACAGGTCGTCGACGAGCTGGCCGCGCGCCTGGTCGCCGGCGACGATCCGGCGTCGTGACCGTGCGTGAAGATCGAACGCGTCATCAGGATCGCACTGGATCTCGGGTGCATCCTGGTGGGACTCGGGGGGATCGTCCATCAGACCGTGCTCGTGCCGCCGGGGCAGGCGTCCGAGGCGCTGCTGGTCACGTTCGTGTCGGTGCTCGGGATCCCGGCCGGGGTGGGCCTGTTGTCGCTGCGCAGCAGTGGCGGTACTACGACAGCGTCCGGTCCATCGCCGTCTCCGGCGCCGGACTCGCCGCCGCCACCGTCATCATCTCCATCGCCAACGCCGTCCGGGGCGGCTGAACCATGACGTTCCGCGGCTGGCAGACCCTGATCGTCGCCCTGGTCGCCGCGCTCGGCGCCGGGCTCGCGTCGATCGCGTACACGAACGCGTCCGCGCGCGAGTCGGAACGCAAGTGGTGCGGCGTCGTCACGACCTTGGACGACGCGTACGAGGTGACCCCGCCGCAGACGCCGGCGGGCCGGAAGATCGCCGAAGACATCGCCCGCCTGCGGGCCGACTTCGGCTGCCCATGAGGAGGCTCAATGTTCACCCGCACGTTCTGGAAGGCCACCGTCGAGCGCGCCGGTAAGTCCGCCGCGCAGGCCCTGCTGGGCCTGTGGGCCCTCGACGGGTTCAACGTGTTGCACGCTGACTTCCCGCTCGCCGGCGGCGTCGCGGCCGGCGCCGCGCTGCTGTCGGTGCTCACGTCGATCGTGTCGGCCGGCGCGGGCGAGCCCGACTCGCCGAGCCTCGTCGGAGGCGAGCAGTAGCATCGGATCCGCCTGGTACGAACGACAGCGCCCCGACCGCCTCAGAGGCGGGGTCGGGGCGCTGTCGTTGGCCTCTGCCTTGTGGGTGCCGCTCATCGGCTCCGCTGGCACAGAGCCGCGTACGCCTCGGCGAGCGCGGCGTCCACGGTGCCCGGCGCCCATGCCTGCCCGCATCCCAGGACCGCTCGGGCTTGTGCATCTTCCCGGCTGAGCTTGGGTGCCCCGGCGGGGGCGATCTTCAGATAGGCATCGTATGGGTCGGCGGCGGCCGTCGAGGTGGTGACGGGCTGGTCCGCCGGTCCGGTCTGGTCGAGGTAGAGGACGGTGCCGGCGATCCCAGCACCGAGGACGACCACGGCGGCACCGATCATGATGGGAGTTCGGGTCATCGCCGCACCGTACGCAGTGGAGTCAACTCGGGCTGTCAGGTACGCGACCGGACTCGCGTGTCGGCTAGGAACGGCAGCGCCCCCGCTCACTTCGGTGAGCGGGGGCGTTTTCGCGGTGCGTGTTGGATGCCATACTGCCTGTATGACTGCTGGTGGCTGGCGACTGAATCCCCCGGAGCACGTTCTGGCGCTCGGTTGGCGTCAGCGGGTCCGCCGAGCCTGGGCGTGGTTGACGCGCCGGGTCACCGCGAGGTCGTGAGTTTGCACTGCACCTGACCTGCGCCGCGCTCCCGGGCGCGTTTCTCGCCGTCGGCGATCTCGCAGCGGAACATGTCGGTGCGGTGGCCGGTCGCGGTAATGGTGATCTCGATCTTCAGCCCCGACGTGTAGTCCAGTGTCTGCTTGTACTCACCGCCCGCGATCTTGTCGCGGGTGTGGTCGCCTCGCGCCTCGCCGGCCTTCGCAGCCCGTACGTACACGTCGTAGGGGCCGGTGGCCTCGGTGATGCGGATGGTAACGGTGCGCTGAGCTTTCGGGTCGACGGCGCGGTCGCCGGCAGGCCGATCGCTCTTCACGCCGCCTTCGCCCTCGCAGGCGAGCGCCGCGGCGATCGCGAGGACGAACGCCAGGGCCTTGACGGTGCGGCGTGTTCGGTGAGGATGGTGCATGGGTCAGACCTCCCGTGTCTGATCAAGGCCCTGGGGCGGCGGTTGCGTCGCCGTTCCCGGGGCCGTCCAATCTGGGGCGGATCAGGTGCGCGTACGCGGCCGGGCCCGCCGCGCCGGCGCCGTGACAGTGGCGCGGGGCGCGGCGACCTCACGGAGCCCGGCGTGCTGGACGTACAGCTCGCGTTTCTCCAGGGCATCGCCGGTGGGTCCGAGGACGTACCCGGTGAGCCAGATCCAGCCCGGGTAGGTGGGCCGGTCGTCGACGCTGATCACCCGGACCCGCAGTGCGCGACTGTCGGCGAACTGCACGCTGCACGCTTCGCCGACATGGACCACGGTGCCGGGTGTGGGGATTATCGGATCCAGCCGACGATCCGGTCGTACAGCTCGTCCAGGTCGTCGCCGGGCCGCTCCGCCGCGGCGATGTGGTACAGGGCGCCGACGTGCATCGACAGTCCGATCCGGTCACGGCGGTACGCCTCCAAGAGACGCACCTGAGCCGGCGCGCACGGCCAGGGCGTGCCGGGCTCGTCGCAGGTCTGGCACTCCCACTCCGGCCGGCGGGGCACGTGCTCGTCGGCCAGGCGGGCCTCCAGCGCGTCCAGCTCGCGGATGGCCTGCTGGTAGCGGGCCTCGGAGGCGGCGCGGACGCTGGACGGCGTTTCGGCCATCATGCCGACGGCCCGTCGTAGAGATGCGCGGCCCGCCGCCGCGCCGCCAGGTCGCGTAGCCGCTGCTGCGCGGCCTGCCGGTCGGCGGCTTCCCAGGTCCGGCCGGCGGAGGGCTCGCAGCGGGGCCACCGGCGGGTGAATCGGTTGATCAGGTTGCGCCACATCGACGTCCCCTCAACGGTGGTTTGCGTACGCAAACCTCTACCCTGAGTGTGCGCACGATCCGGGGTGTCCGTCAAGCTTCTGCGTACGCATACTGGTGACTGATCGACCGCTCGGGACGGGAGGCAGACCTGATGCCCATGGGCTACCGCGAGATCGCCGCCGCGCTGCGCAGCGCGATCGAGGCCGGCACCCACCAGCCAGGCGACCGGCTGCCGACGGAGCAGGCTCTCGCCGCGGAGTACGACGTGTCCCGCGAGACGGTGCGCCGGGCGCTCGCCGCGCTCAAGACCGCCGGCCTCGTAACCACGGCGACCAGCCAGGGCACGATCGTCGCGCGGCCGCCGGTGCGGGTGACCCTCACTCACTACGCCGGCGCGGTCGACCCGAGCCGCCCGGGCCGGGAGCTGGGCCCGTGGGAAACCGCCTGCGCGGAGCAGGGCGTGCCGTCGCGGGTGGAAGTGACGGGTGTCGGCCGGGAGCCGGCGCCGGCGGACGTGGCGCGGCGCCTGGAGCTGCCGCCCGACGCCGAGGTGGTGCACCGCCGGCGGCTGATGCACGCCGGTGACGACCTGGCGCAGTTGCAGGATTCCTGGATCCCGGTGGACGTCGCCGCCGGCACCGCGCTGGAGCACAGCGCCAAGGTCGTAGGCGGTCTCTACGCCGCGCTGACCGCCGCGGGCATAGAGCTGGCCACTGCGACGGAAGAGGTCGCCGGTCGTGGCCCGACCACGGACGAGCAGGAGCAGCTGGATCTGCCGGACGCGGGCATGGTGCTGGAGACCTGGCGGACAACCCGGGATCGCGCCGGCCGTCCAGTGGAGCTCCTGCGGTCCGTTGCCGACGCACGCCGGGTCGCTCGCGTCTACGACCGGATGCCGCTCGGCTGAGGCGCCAGGGTCAGTGCGTCGGGGGCGGGCTCCCATACAGCCGGTCCATCTCCTCGAGGAGCCGCTGCCGCTCGTACTCACGCCGCTCCAACTCGGTGGCCGGCCGCCACGTCCGTGCCGGCGACGTCGGCGGCGGCTGCAGCTGCGGCGCTGCGGCGCCGATCGCCATGAGGAGCAGTCCGGCCAGGATGGTCGCCAGCGCGAGCTGCACGGCGACGATCTGGCGGAACCCCGCACTCGACTCCCCCGCACTCTCGATCATCAGTCAGCAACTCTCTGCACCCTAGAAAGGCTAGATATCTAGGGCAAGCAGGCCGTTGATGCGGCGATTCGCACATGGTGTGATCCCTGGGCCCAACCCACGGAGATCACGATCCGATGCCCGCCCGCCGGCTGACGTACGAGCAGATTGCTGACGACCTCGCAGCTCGCATCGCCGCCGGTGAGTACCCGCCACACACCTCACTGCCGAGCATGCGCGAGCTGGCCCTGCTCTACTCGGTGTCCGTCCCCACGATCCAGAAGGCGCACATCGTGCTACGTCAGCGCCGCCTGACGTACGGAGTGCCGGGTGCGGGGGTGTTTGTGGAGGATCGCGACTCGTGGCGCGTCCAGTGATATCGGGCAGCGGCCCGCCCGCGCGCGTGACTACAGGCATCAATCTCACGATTACGCACGGTAATCGGAATTAATTCGGTGATACGTCGGCCCCGTCACGGTCGGTCGCTCATATCACAACGATGATCCACATCTCCGCTGACCGATTGGCCCTGGGCCGGTTGGGCCGTCGAGACTCCACCGGTCGGCCCTCCCGTCTCGTCCACGGGACGTTGTCTGATGGTCCTCCCCCGATGATCACCATCACCAAGGGAGCCCCGTATGCCCGACCATGCTGTTGTGTTCGTGCCCGCATCCCTCGCCACCCCAGAGGCTTTCTCCGCTGCCGCCACGCCCTGCATCGAGCGTGTGGAGGCCTGCGGGTACGTCTTCGGCGGCGTTGTCCGTACGTGGGACGATGCGCTGCGGATGATGCGCTCCGGCCGGGCTGATGTTGTGGTGGTCGCCAGTCGCGCGCTGTTGCCTCATGACCGGCGTCCGCGCGTGGAGGCGGCGACTGACCCGGTGCGGGCCGCCGAGTCGGCGAGTCGCCACGTGGTGCCGCCGGAGGTGATGCGCCAGCAGCTGCGCCGGCCGCGCCGGATCCGCTAGCCCGACACAGCAGCGCCCGGGATCATCCATGCAGGGGAGGATGAACCCGGGCGCCGGCGTTATCCGCTCAGATCGGCAGCGGGAGCGCGGTCACCGCGGCCCGCTTGGCCCCGCCGGCGACCGCCACGTAGACCTGCGTCGTCGTCGGGCTGGCGTGGCCGAGCAGCTCCTGCACCACCCGGATGTCGCCACCGGCCGCCTGGTGGACGTACGTGCCGTACCAGTGGCGCAACCGGTGCATGGTGACACCACGGTGGCGCAGTCGGGACTGCAGGTAGAAGTTCGCCCGCTCTCGGACCTGCCGGCGATCCGCCCGGGCTGACCCGTCTGGAGTCCGGGCGATCGGTCCTCGAGGTAGGTCGACGACGGAGGCCCACACCGCGGGGTGGGTGGGCACGATCCGCTCCCGGCCGCCCTTGCCGTAGATCCAGGTGTCCGTCTCGGTGATGTCCTCGCGGTCCACGCGCGAGATCTCGATGCACCGCATGCCTTGGCCCGAGGCCATCAGGTACCACGTGCGGTACGGCTCTCGCGCCCGGAGGAGGATGTCGCCGAGCTGCTGGTGAGTGACGGGCCGGGGTGCGCGGGCCCGAACGTTGGCGGCGGGCAGGTGCTGGGCCGGGTTGTAGTCCAGCCACGGATCGGAGTCCCGGGTCGCCCAGCTGTAAAAGGCGACAGCGGCGGCCCGGTAGAGCGCCGTGGTGGCCGGCTTTCGGTCGCCGGCGTAGATCTGCTCGCGCAGCTCGTCGGTGCACGCGTAGGCCAGGCCCTCGGGCAGGGTGCGGTCCAGCCGGCAGAGCAGGTCGCTGTACGTCTCGATCGTGGTGGTCGCGCGGCTGAGATCGCGCAGATGCCGGACGAACGCGTCAAGCATCTCGTGCGAGTGCGGCGCGCGAGCGGCTGTGATCATGATCATGTGGTGGTCCCCCCGGACGACGACAGGGTGTCGATGGTGTGCCGGTGCGGCGGGGTGCGGCTATCGGCCGGCGGGCCGGTGGATCGGCGAGGGCCGGCGCCTGGTCGGCGGCACGGGGGATATCCTGGTCGTCGCCACGGTCACCGCGCCGGCTCCGCCGTCGGCGGAGCCGCTGCGGATGTGGCTGCGTCCGGCGACCGCCGAAGAGCGGCGCGAGTACGAGCGGCAGCGGCTGCACGAGGAGATGGACCGGATCCAGCAAGAAGGGGTCACGGCGCTCCACACGCCGTGACCCCAGATCTCTACCCGCAACCAACCCAGTCAGGAAGGACGGTCGAGATGACCAACGTACCGACTCCAGCGCAGGACGCGCTCGCCGCGGTAACGCCGGTGCGTCTGCCGGAGCTGCCGCACTGCGCCAACCGGTCGACGACCCGCTACGAGATCCGCCGGCCGGTCGCCCCCGACCTCGACGCCAGGGTGCTCGGCGACCTGGTCGGCACGGTCAACCTGTGCGCCGAGCACTCCGGCCCGGCGGCGAGCATCATCACCGCGGCCGGCTTCACGCCCTTCGGTCTGACCCAGGACGTCCGCAACCGCCCGTGCGGCTCCGGCGTGGACTTCACCGACGCTGAGCCGGTGTCGCTTGCCGACCGCCGCCGCGCTCAGGTCCGCGCCGAGGCCAAGCCGGTCGCCCAGGTATCGGCGGCGCACGTGCCGGTCGCGGCGGCGCCCGCCAACCAGCCGGCGCGGATCCGGATCGCTCGGGCGAACATGCTCCGCGAGATCTCCCGGCTCTGCTTCGCGGTAGACGACCCGGCCCTGCCCGCACCCCGCATCGTCCGCTTCACCGCCGACGAGGCGATCAACGTGGAGCTGGACACCCCGACCGACGCGGCGGAGTGGGCCGTCGTGCTCGGCGTGGCCGCCGACGCGAAGACCGAGGAAACGGTCGACCTGGCCGGCGACCGGTGGCTGATCTACACCGTGCACGCGACCTGGCGCGGCTTCCCCATCACCGTCGCCGCCTGCATCCGCCCGGCCCAGCAGCGGGAAGCGGCCTCGGCATGACCGTCAAGCTGACGGTCCAGCAGGCGCTGGAGCGGATGGAAGAGCGTCGGCGCTGCGTGTCGCCCGAGGGCCGGGCCATGCTCGCCGCCGCCGTGCAGATCGATCACGACTGGGCGCTGCCGTGCAGCAGCGAGGACCTGCTCATCGCTGCGGTCGCGGAGATGTCCGTCAAGGATCTGGAGGCCGCGAACCTGCTCGTGCAGTCCCTCCAGTCGGCGATCACGGTCGCTCTGATCAAGCACGACGCGGCTCGCGACACCGAGACCCGGGACGGTGGCGCGTGATCGCCGGGATCGCCCAGGGCATCCGGGACGCCGCTCCGGAGGTCGGCGGGCTGCTCGTCACCGTGCTGCTGGTCGCGCTGGTCGCGTGGCTGTGCCGCAGGCACGACGTGCGGGTGGCGCAGCGGCGACGGGAAGAGCGCGCCGCTCGCCGGCGTGCCCTGCGTACGTCGGCCGTGCTCCCGCCGGTGTCCGGGGCGTGGGGCGTACTGCCGCCGCCGGCGGATCCGTGGCCGGACACCGACGAGGGCGACCTGGTCCTGTTGACCGTGCTCGACGTGTCCCCGGCGGGTGTCCGGTGACCGCCGCGGTGACCGTGCTGGCGCGGGTGCCGGGGCAGGCCGGCCCGCCGGCGATCGAGCAGACCGACGACGACGGCCGCGAGCGGTGGCAGCTGATCGACGCGGCGAAGACCGGCGACCGAGAGGCCTTCGCCGAGCTGTACCGGCTGTACCACCCGATGGTCTGCAAGGTGATCCGCAGGCGTGTCGGCGATCACCACCTGACCGAGGACCTGGCAGCAGACACGTTCGTGCGCGCTCTGCGCAGCATCGACCGCGTGACCTGGCTGGGCCGTGACCCGGGCGCCTGGTTCGTGACGATCGCCCGGAACCTGTCCGTCGACCACTTCAAGTCGGGCCGGTACCGCCTGGAGCGCCCGACCGACGTCGCCGAGTACGGCGCGGATCGCGTCGACCGCACGCCGGAGGGCCGCCCCGACCAGCTGGTCGTCGACCACATCACGAACCTGACGCTGCTCACCGCAGTGCAGCAGCTCAACCCGGAGCAGCGCAAGTGCATCGTCCTGCGCTTTCTGCAGGGCCTGTCCGTCGCCGAGGTGGCGGCCGAGATGGGCAAGAACGAGGGCGCGGTCAAGGCGCTCCAGTACCGGGCCACCCGGGCGCTCGCCCGACTGCTCCCCACCGGCTTCGAGACCCCGGAGGTCCCCCGATGAAGCTCGACATCTACGCCGTGACCAGTCTGGTGATCGGCGCGCTCATCGCCGGCGGGATCCTCGGTGCCCTGGTCACCGGACTCGGTGCCCGTGCCCGGCAGCTCGACGACGGTGAACGCGCCGGCGCCGCGTACCGGGAGCTGCGCGACGTCGCGCTGCACTGCGCGAACCCCGCCGACGTCCCCAAGCTGATGCGGCAGGCGGCGGACATCTGGGACCAGTGGCGGCCCGACGGGCTGCACCTGGCCGCCTTCTACCGCAACCAGGCCGACGTCCAGGTGACGCCGGTGTACGTGCACCGCATCGTCGACGCATACGGCACCGGTGACCCGGTCGACCTGTCCGGCTGCTGGGTGCCCCCAGACGTCCGTGGCCGCCTCCGGGCGATCCTGATCGGCGCGGCCGAGGCGACCGCCGCGCTCCCCCACCAGCTGGTCCGGCACCCGATCACCGCGGTGCACCCGACCGACGTGATCGACCGCTGGCCGGTCCGGACCGGGCTCAGCGATGGATAAGAACTGCGACCTGTGCGGGCGGAAGCTGCGTACGCCGGAGAGCCGAGCTCGTGGTCGCGGCCCGGTGTGCGACGCGAACACCAGACCGGAACCCGCCGTCCTGCCCGGCCTCGGCCGGGCGGGCGGCGGGCCCGCCCAGACCGGACCGGATCTGCTCGCCGACGTCGACCAGGTGGTCGACGAGACCGAGGGCGGCGACCGGTG
Organism: Micromonospora sp. WMMD710; assembly: GCF_029626045.1. Lineage (NCBI taxonomy): Bacteria > Bacillati > Actinomycetota > Actinomycetes > Micromonosporales > Micromonosporaceae > Micromonospora > Micromonospora sp. WMMD710. The sequence continues at coordinate 9,973 of NZ_JARUBD010000002.1, forward strand.
ACGGCACCGCGCTACTGCGACACGTGGGATCCGGACCCGGGGATCGGCCCGGACCACCGAGGCCGCCGCGTCTGCCGCTCCTGCCAGCGCGTGGGCGCCGCCGGCGACGCCGGCCACACCGCACCCCCGCCCCAAACCGTGCCCGCACCGAAGCCGCAACCGGCGTGGCGCATCGAGGCCGCCGCAGCGCTCGACGCCGCGGTGCTCGGCGAACACGATCGAGAGGAGTACCGGTGAGTGGTCGTGGACTGAACGACGCCGAACTGCGCGTTGCCGCCGCCCGTCGGCCCGGGTACGCCACGTACCCGCAGTACCGGCCGGGCCAGGCCGAACGCCTCGGCCGTCTGCCCGCTGCGGTTCGGCCTGCTGTTCCGGTCGTCGCGGACCGTGCCGAGCCGGCGAACGTCCGGCATCCGCTGGACGGACGTCGCCCGCTGCCGACGTCGTCGCAGACCACCGTGACACTGCTGCTGGAGTCCCTGCCGCCGGCCCGCATCTACGACTTCGTTCCCCGGTTGATCGAAGCCAGACCGTGGTGGCAACCCCGCTGGCATTGGGGCGTCCTCGCCGCCGACGGCCGCAAGCAGCTCGGCTACGCCTGGACCCAGGGCGGCGCCCGCCGCCGCACCGCCCGGGCGGCCCGGAGGGCAGCGCGGTGACCCTCGAAGAGCTGACCGAACGGTCCACGGAAGAGGTCGCCCGGGCCCGCGCCGAGCGGATCCGCCAAGGCCTTCGCGACTACCTAGAAACGGTGGCCGAGTTCGCCCTGGC
>NZ_JARUBD010000003.1:0-41314 GCF_029626045.1 Micromonospora sp. WMMD710
TGGTTGCGGTAGAAGGCGGCCAGGTGCAGCCCGTCGGGCCGCCACTGGTCCCAGATGTCCGCCGCCTGCCGCATCAGCTTGGGGACGTCGGCGGGGTTCGCGCAGTGCAGCGCGACGTCGCGCAGCTCCCGGTACGCGGCGCCGGCGCGTTCACCGTCGTCGAGCTGCCGGGCACGGGCACCGAGTCCGGTGACCAGGGCACCGAGGATCCCGCCGGCGATGAGCGCGCCGATCACCAGACTGGTCACGGCGTAGATGTCGAGCTTCATCGGGGGACCTCCGGGGTCTCGAAGCCGGTGGGGAGCAGTCGGGCGAGCGCCCGGGTGGCCCGGTACTGGAGCGCCTTGACCGCGCCCTCGTTCTTGCCCATCTCGGCCGCCACCTCGGCGACGGACAGGCCCTGCAGAAAGCGCAGGACGATGCACTTGCGCTGCTCCGGGTTGAGCTGCTGCACTGCGGTGAGCAGCGTCAGGTTCGTGATGTGGTCGACGACCAGCTGGTCGGGGCGGCCCTCCGGCGTGCGGTCGACGCGATCCGCGCCGTACTCGGCGACGTCGGTCGGGCGCTCCAGGCGGTACCGGCCCGACTTGAAGTGGTCGACGGACAGGTTCCGGGCGATCGTCACGAACCAGGCGCCCGGGTCACGGCCCAGCCAGGTCACGCGGTCGATGCTGCGCAGAGCGCGCACGAACGTGTCTGCTGCCAGGTCCTCGGTCAGGTGGTGATCGCCGACACGCCTGCGGATCACCTTGCAGACCATCGGGTGGTACAGCCGGTACAGCTCGGCGAAGGCCTCTCGGTCGCCGGTCTTCGCCGCGTCGATCAGCTGCCACCGCTCGCGGCCGTCGTCGTCGGTCTGCTCGATCGCCGGCGGGCCGGCCTGCCCCGGCACCCGCGCCAGCACGGTCACCGCGGCGGTCACCGGACACCCGCCGGGGACACGTCGAGCACGGTCAACAGGACCAGGTCGCCCTCGTCGGTGTCCGGCCACGGATCCGCCGGCGGCGGCAGTACGCCCCACGCCCCGGACACCGGCGGGAGCACGGCCGACGTACGCAGGGCACGCCGGCGAGCGGCGCGCTCTTCCCGTCGCCGCTGCGCCACCCGCACGTCGTGCCTGCGGCACAGCCACGCGACCAGCGCGACCAGCAGCACGGTGACGAGCAGCCCGCCGACCTCCGGAGCGGCGTCCCGGATGCCCTGGGCGATCCCGGCGATCACGCGCCACCGTCCCGGGTCTCGGTGTCGCGAGCCGCGTCGTGCTTGATCAGAGCGACCGTGATCGCCGACTGGAGGGACTGCACGAGCAGGTTCGCGGCCTCCAGATCCTTGACGGACATCTCCGCGACCGCAGCGATGAGCAGGTCCTCGCTGCTGCACGGCAGCGCCCAGTCGTGATCGATCTGCACGGCGGCGGCGAGCATGGCCCGGCCCTCGGGCGACACGCAGCGCCGACGCTCTTCCATCCGCTCCAGCGCCTGCTGGACCGTCAGCTTGACGGTCATGCCGAGGCCGCTTCCCGCTGCTGGGCCGGGCGGATGCAGGCGGCGACGGTGATGGGGAAGCCGCGCCAGGTCGCGTGCACGGTGTAGATCAGCCACCGGTCGCCGGCCAGGTCGACCGTTTCCTCGGTCTTCGCGTCGGCGGCCACGCCGAGCACGACGGCCCACTCCGCCGCGTCGGTCGGGGTGTCCAGCTCCACGTTGATCGCCTCGTCGGCGGTGAAGCGGACGATGCGGGGTGCGGGCAGGGCCGGGTCGTCTACCGCGAAGCAGAGCCGGGAGATCTCGCGGAGCATGTTCGCCCGAGCGATCCGGATCCGCGCCGGCTGGTTGGCGGGCGCCGCCGCGACCGGCACGTGCGCCGCCGATACCTGGGCGACCGGCTTGGCCTCGGCGCGGACCTGAGCGCGGCGGCGGTCGGCAAGCGACACCGGCTCAGCGTCGGTGAAGTCCACGCCGGAGCCGCACGGGCGGTTGCGGACGTCCTGGGTCAGACCGAAGGGCGTGAAGCCGGCCGCGGTGATGATGCTCGCCGCCGGGCCGGAGTGCTCGGCGCACAGGTTGACCGTGCCGACCAGGTCGCCGAGCACCCTGGCGTCGAGGTCGGGGGCGACCGGCCGGCGGATCTCGTAGCGGGTCGTCGACCGGTTGGCGCAGTGCGGCAGCTCCGGCAGACGCACCGGCGTTACCGCGGCGAGCGCGTCCTGCGCTGGAGTCGGTACGTTGGTCATCTCGACCGTCCTTCCTGACTGGGTTGGTTGCGGGTAGAGATCTGGGGTCACGGCGTGTGGAGCGCCGTGACCCCTTCTTGCTGGATCCGGTCCATCTCCTCGTGCAGCCGCTGCCGCTCGTACTCGCGCCGCTCTTCGGCGGTCGCCGGACGCAGCCACATCCGCAGCGGCTCCGCCGACGGCGGAGCCGGCGCGGTGACCGTGGCGACGACCAGGACCAGACCGGCCGCGATCAGCGCGATCGCCTGCGCGGCCAGCGCCACGGCGCGACCCGGCCTCGGCTGCGGCTGCGGCCGGGGCTGTGGACGCGGGCTGACCGGCGCACTGGGGCGAGGGCCTGGTGCCGGAGCCGGCGTCCACGGAGACGGGCGCGGGCTCATGCGACCGGGCTGAGCGACGGGGACAGGAACTGGGCGGCCGGTACGCCCAGCAGACGCCCGATCTCTTCGAGCTCGGACACGTTGAACGGGACGACGCCGCGGATCCGGCGGGAGACGGCCTGCTGGGAGATCCCGAGGCGCACCGCCACGGTGGTCTGCCGGATGCACTGCCGGTCCATCTCTTCGAGGACCCGACGGCCAACGTCGGTGGCGGTTCCATCGCTAGGCGACGCACTTGTTCGCATGGCGGTATTTCTACTCGCTCAGCGACTTAGCGTCAAGTCGCTGAGCGAGTTATTCACGCACGTGGATGAAGGATCATGGCGCCTAGGCTTGCTGTTACTCGCTCAGCGCGTCAGAATCACGCCATGAGTGACAACGCTGCGGGGACCGCGACCCCGATGCGCGAGCTCGTCGCCGAAGAGATTCGCGTGCTGCTGGCCCGGCAACGCATCTCCGCCAGCAAGCTCGCGCGCACGCTCGGAATGACGCAGTCGTACCTGGCGAGGCGCATGTCGGGGGATACCGCCTTCGACGTCGACGACCTCGCGCGCATCGCAAACGTGCTCGGCGTCACCGTCGTCGACCTGCTGCCCTCAGCTAAGGTGCGTCCTAACAATCGTTCGGCTGACTCACCCGTCCGGGCCACGTCCCCGACGCGCACCGAACCCTCCCGGCCGAAGAGCCGACCCAGCCGCAACAGCATCCGCCCGGTATCCCCCGTGCCGCCGACCAGGCGCCGGCCCTCGCCGATCCACCGGCCCGCCGGCCGATAGCCGCACCCCGCCGCACCGGCACACCATCGACACCCTGTCGTCGTCCGGGGGGACCACCACATGATCATGATCACAGCCGCTCGCGCGCCGCACTCGCACGAGATGCTTGACGCGTTCGTCCGGCATCTGCGCGATCTCAGCCGCGCGACCACCACGATCGAGACGTACAGCGACCTGCTCTGCCGGCTGGACCGCACCCTGCCCGAGGGCCTGGCCTACGCGTGCACCGACGAGCTGCGCGAGCAGATCTACGCCGGCGACCGAAAGCCGGCCACCACGGCGCTCTACCGGGCCGCCGCTGTCGCCTTTTACAGCTGGGCGACCCGGGACTCCGATCCGTGGCTGGACTACAACCCGGCCCAGCACCTGCCCGCCGCCAACGTTCGGGCCCGCGCACCCCGGCCCGTCACTCACCAGCAGCTCGGCGACATCCTCCTCCGGGCGCGAGAGCCGTACCGCACGTGGTACCTGATGGCCTCGGGCCAAGGCATGCGGTGCATCGAGATCTCGCGCGTGGACCGCGAGGACATCACCGAGACGGACACCTGGATCTACGGCAAGGGCGGCCGGGAGCGGATCGTGCCCACCCACCCCGCGGTGTGGGCCTCCGTCGTCGACCTACCTCGAGGACCGATCGCCCGGACTCCAGACGGGTCAGCCCGGGCGGATCGCCGGCAGGTCCGAGAGCGGGCGAACTTCTACCTGCAGTCCCGACTGCGCCACCGTGGTGTCACCATGCACCGGTTGCGCCACTGGTACGGCACGTACGTCCACCAGGCGGCCGGTGGCGACATCCGGGTGGTGCAGGAGCTGCTCGGCCACGCCAGCCCGACGACGACGCAGGTCTACGTGGCGGTCGCCGGCGGGGCCAAGCGGGCCGCGGTGACCGCGCTCCCGCTGCCGATCTGAGCGGATAACGCCGGCGCCCGGGTTCATCCTCCCCTGCATGGATGATCCCGGGCGCTGCTGTGTCGGGCTAGCGGATCCGGCGCGGCCGGCGCAGCTGCTGGCGCATCACCTCCGGCGGCACCACGTGGCGACTCGCCGACTCGGCGGCCCGCACCGGGTCAGTCGCCGCCTCCACGCGCGGACGCCGGTCATGAGGCAACAGCGCGCGACTGGCGACCACCACAACATCAGCCCGGCCGGAGCGCATCATCCGCAGCGCATCGTCCCACGTACGGACAACGCCGCCGAAGACGTACCCGCAGGCCTCCACACGCTCGATGCAGGGCGTGGCGGCAGCGGAGAAAGCCTCTGGGGTGGCGAGGGATGCGGGCACGAACACAACAGCATGGTCGGGCATACGGGGCTCCCTTGGTGATGGTGATCATCGGGGGAGGACCATCAGACAACGTCCCGTGGACGAGACGGGAGGGCCGACCGGTGGAGTCTCGACGGCCCAACCGGCCCAGGGCCAATCGGTCAGCGGAGATGTGGATCATCGTTGTGATATGAGCGACCGACCGTGACGGGGCCGACGTATCACCGAATTAATTCCGATTACCGTGCGTAATCGTGAGATTGATGCCTGTAGTCACGCGCGCGGGCGGGCCGCTGCCCGATATCACTGGACGCGCCACGAGTCGCGATCCTCCACAAACACCCCCGCACCCGGCACTCCGTACGTCAGGCGGCGCTGACGTAGCACGATGTGCGCCTTCTGGATCGTGGGGACGGACACCGAGTAGAGCAGGGCCAGCTCGCGCATGCTCGGCAGTGAGGTGTGTGGCGGGTACTCACCGGCGGCGATGCGAGCTGCGAGGTCGTCAGCAATCTGCTCGTACGTCAGCCGGCGGGCGGGCATCGGATCGTGATCTCCGTGGGTTGGGCCCAGGGATCACACCATGTGCGAATCGCCGCATCAACGGCCTGCTTGCCCTAGATATCTAGCCTTTCTAGGGTGCAGAGAGTTGCTGACTGATGATCGAGAGTGCGGGGGAGTCGAGTGCGGGGTTCCGCCAGATCGTCGCCGTGCAGCTCGCGCTGGCGACCATCCTGGCCGGACTGCTCCTCATGGCGATCGGCGCCGCAGCGCCGCAGCTGCAGCCGCCGCCGACGTCGCCGGCACGGACGTGGCGGCCGGCCACCGAGTTGGAGCGGCGTGAGTACGAGCGGCAGCGGCTCCTCGAGGAGATGGACCGGCTGTATGGGAGCCCGCCCCCGACGCACTGACCCTGGCGCCTCAGCCGAGCGGCATCCGGTCGTAGACGCGAGCGACCCGGCGTGCGTCGGCAACGGACCGCAGGAGCTCCACTGGACGGCCGGCGCGATCCCGGGTTGTCCGCCAGGTCTCCAGCACCATGCCCGCGTCCGGCAGATCCAGCTGCTCCTGCTCGTCCGTGGTCGGGCCACGACCGGCGACCTCTTCCGTCGCAGTGGCCAGCTCTATGCCCGCGGCGGTCAGCGCGGCGTAGAGACCGCCTACGACCTTGGCGCTGTGCTCCAGCGCGGTGCCGGCGGCGACGTCCACCGGGATCCAGGAATCCTGCAACTGCGCCAGGTCGTCACCGGCGTGCATCAGCCGCCGGCGGTGCACCACCTCGGCGTCGGGCGGCAGCTCCAGGCGCCGCGCCACGTCCGCCGGCGCCGGCTCCCGGCCGACACCCGTCACTTCCACCCGCGACGGCACGCCCTGCTCCGCGCAGGCGGTTTCCCACGGGCCCAGCTCCCGGCCCGGGCGGCTCGGGTCGACCGCGCCGGCGTAGTGAGTGAGGGTCACCCGCACCGGCGGCCGCGCGACGATCGTGCCCTGGCTGGTCGCCGTGGTTACGAGGCCGGCGGTCTTGAGCGCGGCGAGCGCCCGGCGCACCGTCTCGCGGGACACGTCGTACTCCGCGGCGAGAGCCTGCTCCGTCGGCAGCCGGTCGCCTGGCTGGTGGGTGCCGGCCTCGATCGCGCTGCGCAGCGCGGCGGCGATCTCGCGGTAGCCCATGGGCATCAGGTCTGCCTCCCGTCCCGAGCGGTCGATCAGTCACCAGTATGCGTACGCAGAAGCTTGACGGACACCCCGGATCGTGCGCACACTCAGGGTAGAGGTTTGCGTACGCAAACCACCGTTGAGGGGACGTCGATGTGGCGCAACCTGATCAACCGATTCACCCGCCGGTGGCCCCGCTGCGAGCCCTCCGCCGGCCGGACCTGGGAAGCCGCCGACCGGCAGGCCGCGCAGCAGCGGCTACGCGACCTGGCGGCGCGGCGGCGGGCCGCGCATCTCTACGACGGGCCGTCGGCATGATGGCCGAAACGCCGTCCAGCGTCCGCGCCGCCTCCGAGGCCCGCTACCAGCAGGCCATCCGCGAGCTGGACGCGCTGGAGGCCCGCCTGGCCGACGAGCACGTGCCCCGCCGGCCGGAGTGGGAGTGCCAGACCTGCGACGAGCCCGGCACGCCCTGGCCGTGCGCGCCGGCTCAGGTGCGTCTCTTGGAGGCGTACCGCCGTGACCGGATCGGACTGTCGATGCACGTCGGCGCCCTGTACCACATCGCCGCGGCGGAGCGGCCCGGCGACGACCTGGACGAGCTGTACGACCGGATCGTCGGCTGGATCCGATAATCCCCACACCCGGCACCGTGGTCCATGTCGGCGAAGCGTGCAGCGTGCAGTTCGCCGACAGTCGCGCACTGCGGGTCCGGGTGATCAGCGTCGACGACCGGCCCACCTACCCGGGCTGGATCTGGCTCACCGGGTACGTCCTCGGACCCACCGGCGATGCCCTGGAGAAACGCGAGCTGTACGTCCAGCACGCCGGGCTCCGTGAGGTCGCCGCGCCCCGCGCCACTGTCACGGCGCCGGCGCGGCGGGCCCGGCCGCGTACGCGCACCTGATCCGCCCCAGATTGGACGGCCCCGGGAACGGCGACGCAACCGCCGCCCCAGGGCCTTGATCAGACACGGGAGGTCTGACCCATGCACCATCCTCACCGAACACGCCGCACCGTCAAGGCCCTGGCGTTCGTCCTCGCGATCGCCGCGGCGCTCGCCTGCGAGGGCGAAGGCGGCGTGAAGAGCGATCGGCCTGCCGGCGACCGCGCCGTCGACCCGAAAGCTCAGCGCACCGTTACCATCCGCATCACCGAGGCCACCGGCCCCTACGACGTGTACGTACGGGCTGCGAAGGCCGGCGAGGCGCGAGGCGACCACACCCGCGACAAGATCGCGGGCGGTGAGTACAAGCAGACACTGGACTACACGTCGGGGCTGAAGATCGAGATCACCATTACCGCGACCGGCCACCGCACCGACATGTTCCGCTGCGAGATCGCCGACGGCGAGAAACGCGCCCGGGAGCGCGGCGCAGGTCAGGTGCAGTGCAAACTCACGACCTCGCGGTGACCCGGCGCGTCAACCACGCCCAGGCTCGGCGGACCCGCTGACGCCAACCGAGCGCCAGAACGTGCTCCGGGGGATTCAGTCGCCAGCCACCAGCAGTCATACAGGCAGTATGGCATCCAACACGCACCGCGAAAACGCCCCCGCTCACCGAAGTGAGCGGGGGCGCTGCCGTTCCTAGCCGACACGCGAGTCCGGTCGCGTACCTGACAGCCCGAGTTGACTCCACTGCGTACGGTGCGGCGATGACCCGAACTCCCATCATGATCGGTGCCGCCGTGGTCGTCCTCGGTGCTGGGATCGCCGGCACCGTCCTCTACCTCGACCAGACCGGACCGGCGGACCAGCCCGTCACCACCTCGACGGCCGCCGCCGACCCATACGATGCCTATCTGAAGATCGCCCCCGCCGGGGCACCCAAGCTCAGCCGGGAAGATGCACAAGCCCGAGCGGTCCTGGGATGCGGGCAGGCATGGGCGCCGGGCACCGTGGACGCCGCGCTCGCCGAGGCGTACGCGGCTCTGTGCCAGCGGAGCCGATGAGCGGCACCCACAAGGCAGAGGCCAACGACAGCGCCCCGACCCCGCCTCTGAGGCGGTCGGGGCGCTGTCGTTCGTACCAGGCGGATCCGATGCTACTGCTCGCCTCCGACGAGGCTCGGCGAGTCGGGCTCGCCCGCGCCGGCCGACACGATCGACGTGAGCACCGACAGCAGCGCGGCGCCGGCCGCGACGCCGCCGGCGAGCGGGAAGTCAGCGTGCAACACGTTGAACCCGTCGAGGGCCCACAGGCCCAGCAGGGCCTGCGCGGCGGACTTACCGGCGCGCTCGACGGTGGCCTTCCAGAACGTGCGGGTGAACATTGAGCCTCCTCATGGGCAGCCGAAGTCGGCCCGCAGGCGGGCGATGTCTTCGGCGATCTTCCGGCCCGCCGGCGTCTGCGGCGGGGTCACCTCGTACGCGTCGTCCAAGGTCGTGACGACGCCGCACCACTTGCGTTCCGACTCGCGCGCGGACGCGTTCGTGTACGCGATCGACGCGAGCCCGGCGCCGAGCGCGGCGACCAGGGCGACGATCAGGGTCTGCCAGCCGCGGAACGTCATGGTTCAGCCGCCCCGGACGGCGTTGGCGATGGAGATGATGACGGTGGCGGCGGCGAGTCCGGCGCCGGAGACGGCGATGGACCGGACGCTGTCGTAGTACCGCCACTGCTGCGCAGCGACAACAGGCCCACCCCGGCCGGGATCCCGAGCACCGACACGAACGTGACCAGCAGCGCCTCGGACGCCTGCCCCGGCGGCACGAGCACGGTCTGATGGACGATCCCCCCGAGTCCCACCAGGATGCACCCGAGATCCAGTGCGATCCTGATGACGCGTTCGATCTTCACGCACGGTCACGACGCCGGATCGTCGCCGGCGACCAGGCGCGCGGCCAGCTCGTCGACGACCTGTTCGGCGGTCAGCTCGCCCGTGCCAGCGCGGCGGACCAGCTCGACCAGGGCGGCGTCACGCTCCGACTCGACGGCGGCCACCTGGTCGATGCGGTCGAGAATCGCCTTGGTGTCGAGGCCCTTCGCCGCGGCGAGCACAGCGGCGAGGGTGGCGTCGGTGCGCTTCTGCCACGCCTCGTCGCGGATGCGCCACTTCACCGGCTCCACGGACGGGTCGCCGACACCCCACGCCTCAATGATGCTGCTGGCCTTCGCAGTCATGTCGTCCTCCGTGCTGCTGGTTGAAGATGTCCTTGCGGCCACGGCGGGCCACGGGCCGGCGTTCTCATCGTCGGCCGCCCACCCCGAGGCGTGGACGTGGCCGGTGTGCTGGTCGGCACCGGTGTACTTCGTCTTGCGCCACCCGTTGGACCGAGACCAGATGTAGCCGTTCCAGATGACGTAGTAGAGCCGGGCTCGGGCCTTCGGGTCGGCGACCAGCCGGGCCACCAGGGCGTCGGCGTCGGCCTTGGTGAACTTCGGGCCGAGCATGATGTCGATGGCGCGGTGCTCCGGCCGGTTGTCGGCGTCCTCCAGCTCGGGCCGGCTGCCGGGGGTGTCGTCCTCGTTGTGCCCGGACGCGCTGGCCTTGTGTGCCGCGTCGCCGATGCCGTACACGACGACGCCGGGCCACTGGCGTTTGACGTCGTCGGTCAGCGCCTGCATGTTCGCTGCACGGGTCACGATGCCTCCCTCAGGACTCGATCAGCCAGGCTGCGAGGCGGCAGTTGGCGAGCAGGTTGAAGGTGCTGCCGCTGGTTTGGTGTGCGAATAGTTGGAGGGTGTCGCCGGCGGCGGCGACGTGCGTGTCGGTGAGGGTGACGTGTGTGTTGTCGCCGGACACCGCTGGCCGGGAGTCGATGTACGGGTAGGTGGAGGTGGCGTTGACGTCGATGAGTAGCCGCCGTAGGCCGGTGGCGTTGGAGGTGAACGCGCCGAACGCCGCGAAGGCCCACAGGCCGGCGACGGGCAGGGTGATCACGGTCGACGAGGGTGCGAACATGGCCGCGTTGTCCCAGTCCTCGGTGTCGAAGGTGACGCCCGTGATGGTGCCGGACGTCAACGACAGGGTGGTCGAGCGGCGGGCTCGCACGCTGCGGGTGTTCAGCCGGGCGGGGGTCAGATAGTCGCCGGTATGGACAGACATCGGGGGTCCTCTCCTACAGCGCCGCTACTGCGGGTTGCCACACGTTCACTTCAGTGCCGGCGGGCCATGCTCGCTGTGCCCCGTTGACACCGCGGGCGGAGATGGCGGCGGTCTGCGGGCTGGTCGTGCCGGAGATCCCGGACAGCGTGAGGCGTTCCCCGCCCACCCGGACGTCGAGCGGGAAGCTCGACGGGTCGGTCGTCCATACGCCGTTGGCGGCGGTCGAGGTCAGCAGGAAGCTCATGCCCGACGAGGACAGGCCACCGGTGCCGAGCGTCGACCCGTCGGCCGGGGCGCGTTGCTCGCCGTCGGCCTCGGCGACGTCCCACGGCTGCGCTGGCGCACCCGTGAAGGTCATCTGCCACAGCCACTCGTCGACCGTCTCGGTGTATCCGGTCACGAGCAGGCGTGCGTCACCGGCCGCCCACGAGGGCAGCGTCGGCACCCGCAGCACGTCGCCGCTGTCCGCGGCGAGCAGCGCGGCGGTCCCCGGCAGGTCCGCCTGCCAGTCCGCGTCGGCGAGTTGCACCGACACCGACGGGTAGTGCGGTTGGTCGACGGTGCCCAGGTGCCGGATCCACGCCGCGTGATCTGGCAGGGGTCCGTCCGCGAACAGGTTCAGCTCGACCTCGGTTCGGTACACGCCAACCCCGGCCGGTGGTGGCACGGCGGCCAGCGGGCCGGTGGTCTGCACCGACCGTGCCGAGCTGCCGCCGGTGCGCTTGGCCGTCACGTCGTTGCGGACCCGGCTGGCGTCGTCGACCGGTGCGAACGGCGGGATCAGCCGCGTGTACGGCACGTCGACGGGTGTCTGGTTGTAGAGGCTCGCCCGCGTCCGGCAGGCCAGCCCGAGCGTGCCGCGCTGCTCGAAGAGCATGCCCGCGTCGGCTTGCACTGTCTCGTCGAGCAGGTCTTCCAGCGTGGCGACGGGCTGTGGGCCCAGGAGGGTCTCCGACGGCGTCGCGGTGCCGGTCAGGGGGATACCCGCCTCTGCGCACACCCGGGCCAGTCGGGCGGTCGCCGTCTCGCCGCGGTACGACTGCAGCTCGCCGTACGTCATCGGCGAGACCGCGGCGGTGTCCCAGATCCGCAGGTGCCCGACGATGAAGTCGTCGGCGGCGGCGAAGGTCGCCAGGTTGGGATTCAGTGCGACCGTGGTGATCCGGGTCAGCGTGCCGGCCACCGACGCGCTCGACGACAGGGTGCCGAACTTGACCGTGACGCTGATGTTCCCGCCGGACTGGACGGCGGAGATCACCAGGTCGGCGGGGCCGGCGAACGTCGTCGCGGTGCTCCACACCACCGTCGCGGTCCCGGTGATCGAGTAGCCCACCAGGTAGGTGCCGTCCACGCCGCCGCGGTCCTGAACGAGTTCCCATCGCACGTAGGTGCCGCCCGGGGCGGCGCCCCAGCCGACCAGCACCAGGTTGTCGTCGGTGCCGCCGACGGACTGCCAGAACAGGTGCACCGACCACGCCACCGGTGTGGACACGCCGATTGGCACCTGCCCGGTGAGGCTACCGGCGGCGGTCAGGGACGGCAGCGGTAGCGTGCCCCAGCGGATGGTGCCGGCGGTGGACACGTTGACGTCGCCGGCGGCGAACGCCACGGTGCCCGCGCGGCGCATCGGCGCCACCCCGGTGACCGCGGAGGCGGCTTCCGTGGCGTCGGCTTCGTCCTCCAGCGGCCAGTACGCCAGCAGCGGCGTGCCCGCCTGGGCGGTGCGGCGGATCGGCGACCATTCCGGTTGCTCGCCCTGCCCGAGACGGCGCAGGATCCCGGCGGCGTCGACGTCGACGTACCGGACTCTGCCGTTGATGTTCCAGCCGGGCGGCCACGACGCGATCTCGCCGTAGAAGCGGCCTACCAGCGCCCCGCTGACCGGGCCGGCGGACACACGCACCGGCGTGTTGCGGCCCAGGTAGCCGTACCACTGGCCGAGCGGATTGCGCGGCGAGTAGTCCCCCGACAGGTTGTCGAGCCGGAACCCGCACTGGCCCGGGTCGGCCCGGTTGCCCTCGGATGTGCGGCCCCGGGTGATGGTCACCGGTCCGCGTAGGTCGGCGGTGATGTCCACCCAGCCGAGGACCGGCCCAAGGTGCAGCTCGATCTTCACCTGGAAGCGGGCGTTGGCGGCCGGGGCGGTCACTTCGCGCCGCCCAGCACGACCTGGACGTTGCCGCCGCGGTTCGAGATAGCCCGGCGCAGCACCTCCAGCAGCAGAATGTCGAGCTGCGCCCCGGCGGAGTCGATGACGATCCGCGCCTCGCCGCCGCCGGAGGCGCTGCGCGACGCGATCTCCTCACCGGCCAGGGCGAGGATCGGCACCGGCGTGCCCGGGGTGCCGGGCACCCGTCCGCCGGAGTGGAACGTGGGCAGGTGCGGCGCGCCCACGCTGTTGCCGCCGATGCCGGGCACCCAGCCGGGCACCGTCCATTGCAACCTGCCGACCGTGTTGTTCCACGCACGCGCCACGGCGTTGAAGCCGGCCCGGAACGGGGCGCTGACGTAGCCGCCGATCTTCGTGAACGCCGACCCGATCCGGCCCGGCATCGACAGGTAGAAGTCGAGAGCCTGCCCGCCGGTGCGCTTGATCCAGTTCCACGCCGCGGTGACCGGCTCGCCGATCTTGCCCCAGATCGCGCGCCACAGATCCTGGAACCAGGTCGTCTGCGTGGCCACCCAGACGATCGCCGCGACCAGCGCGCCGACGGCGAGGACGACCAGGCCGATCGGGTTCGCCGACATGGCTACGTTCCACGCCCACTGCGCGGCGGTGGCAACACCGGTGGCCGCGGCGCCGGCCAGCGCGGCGGCCTTCGCCGCGGTGCCCGCCGCGGCCGCCCTGATCGACGACAGGGACACCGCGTTGTTCGCCATCGCCAGCAGGTTCGCCGTGCCGACCAGCCCGAGGGCGGCCGTGGACACCAGCTCGATCTCCGTGCCCCACCTGGACAGGGTCGACGGGTCGGCGGCGCGCTGCGCGTCGTTGAGGTTGAGCTGCGCGTCCTTCGCGTCGCGGCTGGCCTGGGCCATGTCCCGGCCGGCCTGCGCGCCGTCCTCGGTGGCCTGGGCCAGGTCGACCTGGGCCTGCTCGCTGTCAATGCCGGCCTGCTTGAGGTCCAGCTGCGCCTGGGACAGATCCTGGGCGGCCTGCCGGGCCTCGACCGAGTTCTTGCCGTGCTCCTTGACCGCGGCGGCGTAGTCCTGCTGGGCGACCCGGGCGTCGATCGCGGCCTGCTTCTGGTCGAGGATCGCCTGCTCGGCGTCGGCGCCGGCCTGCTTCGCGTCGACCTGCGACTGGTTGAGGTCCAGCTGCGCCTGCTTCAGGTCACCGAGGGCTTGCTCGGCGTCCAGGCTGGCCTGCTCGACGTCGGCCAGGGCGCGGGCCTGCGCCTGGGCGCGGTCCGCGCCCCGGTTCTGCAACGCGGACAGCGCCGAGACGGTGCCGCCGGCGTCGCCGATCGCCGCGGACATGCCGGCGGCGCTGGCACCGAGGCGGGTCATCCGGTCGCCGTACGCGGCCGTGGACGCCCCGGCCTGGTCGGTCTGCTTGCTGACCCGCTGCGCCGCGTCGCCCACGCTCTCCGTGGCCGCCTTCGCCCGGTCCGACGCCTTCTGCAAAGCCGTCGCATCGCCGGCGAAGGTGAGAGTCACCGCGTTGCCCGCCACGTCAGTCCACCTCCAGCCCGGCCGAGCGGACCACCTTCAGCAACGCGCCCTCCAGCGCGCCCTGGACGTCGTCGCGGTGGGCGTGGAACGCCGGGTACACGTACCGGCCGCCCTTGCGGAACTCCCGGTACGCCGGGCGGCCCTTGCGGCGGCCCTCACCGCCGTAGTCCAACCACGGCACGTACGGCGCCCGCGATGACCCGGCCGACACCCGGGTCGCGGTGCGCGTCGAGCGGGCCTTCACGGCCGCCTGGGCGCGGCCGGAGCGGCGCGGCATCAACGGCCGGGCCGCGTCGACCACGATCTGCGCCGCCTCGTTGTGCGCCAGCCGCAGACCCTTCGGCGCGTCAGCGTCGAGCTTGCGCAGCGACCGGTTGAACTCGGCCAGGCCCTGCACCCGGATCGGCTCCGTCACGCCCTGCTCACCTCCGCTGTCCCTGGGCCATCAGCTCCTGGAGCTGGCGGCGTTGCGCCTTGCGCGCGTAGTAGATGGACCAGTGCACGTACTCGTCGTTCGACATCTCGGCCCGCATCCGGGCCACCGTCATCCCCAGCTTCTCGGCCAGGAAGAAGTCGAACTCCAGCCCGGGATCACTCTGGAGGGCTTTTGTACGCCTCCTTGTCGGCGCGCCCGGCGATCCCGGACAGCTCGTTGATGACGTGGTTGAGCTGCTCCAGCTCGCCGAAGGTGGCCACCCGAACCCACTGCCGAACCTCGTCCTCGGTCAGCTGCGGGTCGACCATCGCCAACGACAACGAGTACGGCTCCATGCTCTTGCCGTCGTTGACGCCCTTACCGATCTCCAGCACCTCGGCCCGGGTCAGACCCCGCACCCGTACCGTGCCCACGCCGGGCAGTTCGACGTCCTGCTCCGGGCAACGCGGCCGGAACAGCGCGCTCTTGTCCACCGCCATCGTCAGATCCCCCTACGCCTGGACCGCGTCGGCGATGTCGTCGGAGATGGTGAACTGCGCCGACCAGGTGACGTTGTCGGCCACCGGGTTCGTCTCCACGTACTGCGTCAGCAGCGCGTCGAACGTCTGCTCCGGCTTGCCCACGCCCGGCCCCTCGGGCTGGCGCACGATCTCGACGACCGTGCCGACGAGGGGGTTGAGTACCGCGTGCGGGCCGGTCGCGGCCGTGTTGTCGTAGACACCGCCGCAGGTGAACTGGCCGTTCTTCAGGCCACCGACGTGGACCTCGGCGTTCTTGCCGTACGCGGTGACATCGTGGGACTGCGCGCCCCGGGTCATCTCCGACGTGTTCGTCCAGGTCGAGATGTCGTCACCGCCGACGGTGATGTTCGTGAACCTGCCGTGCTGCCAACCCATGGCTATGCGCCCTTCCCTGTGATGTCGAGGTGGAACATCGCCGCCAGGTAGTCCACGGCGTGGTAGCTGACGACGTCGAACTCACACGAGGTCACCCGCACCGTGTCGCAGGACGTGTACGTGTGGTCCTCGATGGCCTGCTTGACCGACTTCGAGCCGGACCCGGCGGCGTACGCGGCGATGGCCCGCCGCGACTCCGGCCGCGCCGGCCGGTCGATCAGCACCAGCACCGGCCAGTCCTCGATCCGGTCCCCGCCGCGCCCGTACGTCAGGTCGTAGGTGATCCCCTCACCGTCCGGCAGGGGGATCAGCGCGAACGGCGGGGACACCCGCTGCACGCCCCACTCCGGCACGGTCAGACCGGCGATCGTCTTCAGCGCGTCGCCCAGCTCGTCCGCGATGGCCTGCACGTCCACGGCTCAGCCCACCCGTCGACGTCGGGACAGACCGGCAAGGGCCGTCGACACGTCCGGGTCAAGGCGGGCCAGCAGGCGCACCTCCGACCCGTCCGAGGGTGACCCGGCCACGCCGTAGGGCGAGTCCCGGCGCGAGTCCCACCGCGACACCTGGAGCTTGCACGCGCCGATCACGCCAGCGGGTACCTCCGACCAGCCCCAGACCGCCGATACGACCACCGGGCTGTCGGGCAGGTCGGTGAAGCCGAGACGCTCGTACGGCTTGCCCTCCAACGCCGCGTCGTCGGGCAGTAGCGTCGCTCCGCTCGACGCGAGCGCCACACCGCCGACGGTCATGCCGGTGACGTCCTGGACGTCGTCGACCTCCAGCAGCCACAGCCCCGACACCACGTCGTAGGAGGCCGGGCGCCGGTACGTCCGGGCGACCGGCGCATCGACCTTCCCGAACTGCCTGTTGGTCTTCTTGTCGATGGCCCGGGACGCGGCCGTGCACCAGGTCGCCAGCTCCGCCTCGTTCACGCCGGGGGTGCGCACGAACGCCGCGGCTTGCGCCGCGGTGACGTAGTCAGGCTTCCAGGGCACGGCCGCGACCCCTCAGCGCCTGCGGCCCGAGGCGGACCGGCCACCGGCCGACTTCGCCGCCGGCGCAGTGGTCGACTTCACCGGCGGCTTGGCCTTGGCGTACTCATCCGCCGTGGCCTCGCGGGCGTCCTCCGGGCTGGAGCCCACGTACAGCTTGCCGGTGAACGGGCTGACGGTGCGGCCCGTGCGCTCCAACTCGTCGCGCTGCCCCTCGGCGAAGGTGAACCGCGGCTCCGTCGCCTTGCCCGGCTTGGTCGCCCGGTCGGCGGTGGCCAGCTGCTCGCGCAGCTCGGCGACCTCCGCCTCAAGCGCCCGCACCCGAGCGTCCGCCGCGGTGGCGGCCGGCGGCGCGGTGGCCGGCGGCGTCACCGGCAGAGCCGGGTCCTGCGTCTCATCCGGCATGGCGCTGTCGGGCCGCGCCGGCGTCTGATCCTGCGGCATCAGTGTGCCTTCCTGCTCGATTCGGTCAGTCCGGGTCCGGCTCACGGCACCGGGTCGTAGGTGATCTCGCGGACGCCGTTGATGTCCGTGATCGCCGTCGCCTTGTAGCCCCACAGGGCCACGTCGACGTACGCGACCCGGTACTCGAACTGGAGCCGCTGCGGCGCGCTGGCCCAGCCGTGCACGACCTCCCGGTCGAACAGGTACGAGGACGCCACCACCGCGCCGGTCGCGGCCAGCGCCCACGCCGGCAGCGCCACGACGCCGTTGACGTCGATCGCCTGCCACCGCGTGCGGGACTGCCCGTTCGTGTTCGACGGGCCGAGCGCCGGGAACAGCGGGCGGCCGTCGTTGTCCTTCGCACCGGTCAGCGCGAGGTACAGGTCGACCTGCGCGAACATGTCGGTCATGGAGAAGCCGCCGCGGACGTACTGCAACCGCGCGAACGCGGCGGTCAGCTCCGAGGCGAGGGTCTGCCCGGTGGTGCCGCCGCCGGCGGTCAACGCGATGGCGGTCGGGGTGGCCGCATCCAGCACGGCGACCGCCGATGCCTCCAGCGACTCGAACCACGCCTTGACCATCTGCCGCCAGATGATCCCGGACAGCTGCGGGTTACCGCCCTGCTCCCACGCCTCCCGGGTCACCTCGACCTTGCCGGACACGGCGGTCGGGGTGATCGTCTGCGACGTCGCGGTGTACGTGCCCGGGGTCGGCTCGACGCCCTCGGCGTGCGCGGCGACCAGACCCGACGCGGTGTTGAACTTCGGCAGCACGAACGGCGTCGAGTCCGGCAGCGTGCCCTTGTTGATCGCCTCCCACACCGGGTAGCGGTACGACAGCTGGTCGACGTACAGGTCCGGCCGCTGCCGGTTCGGGTTCAGCGCCGTGGTGTCGGCGCGGTCGACGTCGAACTGACCCGACTGGATCTGGTCGAACTGGGTGCGCATGAAGTTCTGCGCCCGCTCCAGCGCCTTCGGGTCACCCTGCGACCCGGCGATCAGGTCCGTGGAGAAGTCGAACTTCCCCCGGGTCAGGTTTCCCTCCCGGTCGAACCGGTACGGCAGCTCCTCGGTCACGCTGGCCGTCACCGTGGAGCGCCGCGTCGGGTCGACCGTCGGGCGCCGCTCGGGCTCCTGCTGCGCGGTCTGGGTCAGCTGCGGCACACCGAGCAGCGCGCCCAGCTGGCCGGCGCGGATCAGCCCGTCGACTTGATCGGCGGAGAGCACCAGCGCCCCGTCCGGGGTGGCCGGCCGCTCCGGCTGCTGCGGCTGCTGCGCCGCCACCAGAGCCTGGATCGCGCCGGGGCGGCGCAGCAGCGCGGTCAGCTGGTCCTGGTTGAGGGCCAGGCCCTCCGGCTGGGTGTTCGACGTGGTGTCGGGAGCGGTGCACGCCACGCCCTCCGCGTGGACATGCCCGCAGGTGGCACATGGCATTGATCGGTCTCCGTTCCCTCGCGACGCCGCCACCTTCGTGACCCTCGCGTCGTCAAATGCAGGCATGGGCGTCGACGACGTCTCGCGCCAGCTAGCGCGCTTGACGTCGTAGACCTTGTCTTTCTCGTTCCACTCGACGTCCCCGTCGTCCGGGTTCATTGAGAAGTCGACGCCGATGGACAAGCCGTCGTAGAGGCCGTGCTCCGCGTCGTAGAGCAGCTGGTCGCGCTCCAACTTGGCCGGGCTGCCCTCGGGACCGTCGAGCACCCGCAGCTTCACGATCGGGCCGGCCTTGGTCTCTGCGACCGACTCGTGCACGCCGACCGGCTTGTAGTGGTCCATCAGGTGCTTGATCCGGGACACGTCGGCGTACTGAAGCGACCCGGGCAGGAACCTGAAGCCACGCCCGTACTTGTTGGCGATCTTGTTGTACGGCACGGCCAGGCCGGTGATGGTGCGTCGCTCGACGTCGACCTGCGGCGGCTCAGTACCGCCGGCGAAGTCCCCGCCGGCGAACGTCATCGCAGGACCCTGGTCGTCGGCGGCGAACGTCACGCCCGCCGGCCGGGCCGCGTCGACCGATTCCTCTTCGCCCTCGGCCGCCGGCGCGGGCGGGGTGGGCTTCGCCTTCGGCTTCGGCGGCGCTCCGGACCAGCCAGCGGCGGCGCGGATCTCCGCCTCATCGATCACGTTCATGTCGTAGAGGCCCTTCCAGTAGGCGACCTGCCCGGCCGGGTCGGGCTTCAGGTAGTCCGACAGGTCGAAGCGCACGGTGTTCCCGCGCGGAGTCACGTCGCCCATGGACAGCCGCTGCGTGATCGCGGTCATGTACGGCGCGTACGTCTCATTGATCTTCGTCATGCGCCGGTCGGCCGCGTTGAAGTACGTGCGCGACGTGGTGCTGACGCCCAGGTCCTCGGGGTCCACACCGAGGCCGTTGGCGATCTCCAGCGTCACCTGCTGCTGAAGCTGCACCAGCTGCAGCTCCGCCGGCGACGGCGCGTTCGCGTCGACGCGCTTGACGTTGCCCGGGATCCAGCCGGTGGAGCCACGCTTGCGGCTCGCCTTCCAGTCGGCCAGGAACGCGTCGATCTCGTCGTCGTCCATCGGCTCGAACGACGGATCATCGCCGTCGGTGAACCAGTCCAAGGGCCTCGGGTTGTCGGCGTACGTCGACGCCAGCCGGTCCAGCAGCAACGCCCGCCGGATTGCCCGCGCGTTCGCCGACAGCAGGCCGGGGTTCGGGCTGTCGAACCGGATCA
Organism: Micromonospora sp. WMMD710; assembly: GCF_029626045.1. NCBI lineage: Bacteria > Bacillati > Actinomycetota > Actinomycetes > Micromonosporales > Micromonosporaceae > Micromonospora > Micromonospora sp. WMMD710. The sequence continues at coordinate 19,497 of NZ_JARUBD010000003.1, forward strand.
CCTTGTCCACCGGCGTGCCCACCCCGGCCACCCACACGATCTTGATACCGCGTGCGTCCCGACCAGACGGAAACGGGTTCGGCTGGCCCTTCGGCGGATCCAGGCTCACCGTGGCCACGTCCAGGTGCCGGGCCGCGAGCGGGTACCCCTGGAAGTCCTGCGCGGTGATCAGCCACCACGAGATGCCGTCGAACGCCAGGTCCTCGATCGTCTGGCTGAGTGTCACGACGTTGGCGACGTCCGGGTCGATCTGATCCAGGAACGGTGAGCGGACGATGTCCAGTTTGCGGTATTGGCGCAGCGGTAGCGTCGCGATCGAGCAGAGCGAGTTGCGGCCCTTCTGCACGGCCGCCACCGACAGCGCCTCTTCCCGGGTGACCCGGCCCGTGCCGGCCGCGTTCAGCGCGGCGAACACCTGCTCGATCGGTCGCGGCGTCGAGTCGAACTCGACGTTGGCCGGCTCATCCAGGACCAGCGGCCGGGGCAGCGACAGCAGGTCGCGCAGCTGACTCGCCGCCGCCTTGATCCACCCCATGGCGAGCAGTGTACGGCGCGGAGCCGAAGAATCTACGGCCACAGCGCGTGGCGTCGAATAATCTACGGCGCGGCGCGAGTATGACGCGAAATCTTCCTGGTCTTGGGCAGAGTGCGGGCCAGCTGGGCAGCACCGGCGACCGCGTACACGGCGTCGACGTTGCCGCCGCCGGCGCGGGTGAACACCCAGGCGTCACCGCGCTTGGCCTTCTCCGCCTTGAGCACCTGAGCGTCGAGCATCTCCTGACCGGAGTGCGCCAGCGTCTTCGCCGCGATCTCCTTGCTCAGGCCCAGGCAGACCGCGGGCGTCTCGCCCCGAATCTCGGCGACCTTCACCCCGCGCGGCGGCCAGCTGTAGACGCCCTCCTTGCGGCGGTCGGCCACCTTGGACGCCACGGCGGCGGCCGGGCCCGCCGGGAACCACCCGAGCACCTTCGGCTTGACCGCGAGCACCCAGCCGGGCAGCTCCCGCTCCAACGCCATCGCCGCGCTCGGGCCGGTCCACTCGTGCACCGTCTCCACCCGCACCCGCTCGTCGTCGAGCACCGCCGCCACCGCAAGGGTCGCGTGCGTGCCGGCCGGGTTCAGGTCGATGCACGCCGCGAGGCGGCCCCGCTGCTCGGCCAGATCCCCGACGTCCAGGCACGCCTGCCAGGCGACCGGGTCGATCGCCGGATCCAACTTGTCGACCGACATGCACAGCGCCTCGGTCTTGAACCCGGCCAGCTCGGCGGGGTCCGCGTCCGGCTGCGACACCCGGGCCGCCGGGCCGGCCAGGACGGCCGGGTCCATCCGCCGGCCGAGCTGCGGGTTCGCCGCCGCCCACGCGGCCGGATCGGTCACGGCCGACCCGGGCGGCGCCGACCACTCCAGGATGCCCAGCGCCGGATCGTCGCCGGCGAGCGCCGAGCGGCGCAGCGCCGCCAGCACCACCGACCGGGCGTCGCCCTGGTTGGTGATGTAGACGATCTGCGCGTCCGCGACCGCGTTGGTCGCGAACGTCACCGCGTTGTACGCCTCCCAGGTGTGCTGCTCGCGCAGCTCGTCACCGATCGCCCGCCGGATCGTCTTACCGCGCCCGCCCTTGCGGTCGGCCGCGCCGATCTTGTACCGGCACCGGTCCGTGGTGGAGAGGACCTGCTGGCCGTTGCCGATGCGTACCGAGCTGACCCGGGCCGCGAGCGCCTCCGTCTGCTGGGCGGTCTCGACGGTGTGCTCCCACGACTCCTTGGCCTGCTCCAAGTTCGTCGACGTGCCGAACACCATGGCCTGCCGCTCGACGAACAGCCAGTAGAGCGCCAAGACTTTGCACAAATGAGTCTTGCCGTTCTGGCGTGCGACGAGCAGCAAGACCTGGCGGAAGCGCGGGCGCCCGTTCGGGAGCAGCTCGCCCAGGTGGATGACGGCCCATTGCTGCCACGGATCCAGCGGCTCACGCAGGATGAACGCGGCGAACCAGATGACCCGGAAGCCGTAGCTAGTCTCCGGCGTCAGCGGCCGTAACGGCCGGGTCCACAGCCGCGGCGTAATCGACCCCAGCGGTACCGGCTGCGGCGTCGGCTCGGAGCTCGTCGAGGGCGCGAGTGCCTGGGTCACCTGATTCCCCCTCTCCGCCACCACGAACGGCCGGCCGCGCGCCGGGGGACATGCCGAGTCGATCGAGCACGGCCTCCAGGCGGCGGCCCATGATGTCGATCTCCGTGATCACCCGCTTGTGGTGCGTGGCCGAGTCGGTGGCCTCGTCCTCGCCCAACCGGGTGAACAGGGCGTCCAGCTCACGGGCGTACACGCGGGCCAGCTCGGCGATCGCCGAGTCGCGCTTGAGTAGCGGCGTCGATTCCAGCGCCCTTTCAAGCGACGCGGCGATAGCCGATTCCGCTTTGTTGCTATTAGTCACGATTGCCCCGGAATGGCGAAAAAACGTGGGGCCGTGAAACTCGGGGGGAGAGAAAAAGGACAGGGCGGGCTGTCCACCGGGCCCCCCGATGGGGAAAACCGCAGGTCACGCGTCGACTCGACTGCGCTCGCGGTCGTGAGCGCAATGATAGGCCGCGCCATTCTGAATGCGAGGACCGACGCGCGGTCACAGTCGCCACTCATCATGGCGCGTCCTCGAAGCCGAGGTCCCGCAGTTCCTTGCATCGTTCGCATGAGTCGGGTGCGTACTCGTGCACGACCAGCTCGAACGTCTCGCGGTCCCAGTGCTGGACGATGCCCGGCTCTGGTCCGCCGGTCACCTCGCCTGTGCTCATGTTGATCACGTACAGCTCAGGCTTGGGCGCTGTGACCTCGATCAGCTGGTCGTCGATGGTGGGGCGGTGGTCCTCGGTGACGTGCTGCTCGGCCTGCTCGACGACTCTCGGCACGGTGTCGTTGTCGCCGACGAGAGGCAGCTCCCAGGCGTCGTGCTGGTGGCACCGGAGTACCGCCCCGCCGCCGTCGTCCCAGGACACGTAGACCATGGTCAGATCCATCTGGTGACCGCCTTGTTCGGTGGGTCGCTGCTCTTGGCTGGGTCCCCGATGTGGAGGTTGCACGGGGCGCACGCCGCCACGATGTGCCGCGGGTCGTCGCCCGTGACCGCTTTGCCGAGGGTGTGGTGGGCGTGGCCAGCGTCTGGTCCAGTCAGCGCGGCCACGCCCGTGCACAGGTGTTCGCCCTCCACCTGTGCACACCACCCGTCGGCGTGGGCCCGGCACCGTTCGAGATCCCGGGTGAGCACGTAGGCGCGGGTGCGGCGCCACCTCCTGGTGCTGCCGCCCTGCCAGCCCTCGCTCATGCCCACCTCCCCGCTGTCTCCGTACAACCGATCATGGCTGCGAAGGGTTCTCGGGCGGCGTGCGTGGGGGAGCGGGGCGGGAGCGTGGTGCTCTTCGTCCTCGCTTGCGGTTCGTCTGGGCTGGGCGGGGTGGAGCGCCCGACCCGTCCCGACCCGACCCGGGCTTTCCAGATCCTGGAGGCTTGGGTTCTGCCGGATCGGCCGATGATCGGCCGATGGGCTTCCCCCGCACCTGTTGATCTTGGGTCGGGTTGCGCGGTGTCGGGCCAGCGGCCCGGTCGCGCGAAGCGCGGTGTCCCTTGGCAGGGGTCGCGCTGGTGGTGGTGTGAGCGCGGTGTCCCGGTGGTGGGGTCGCGCTGACGGTGCGAGCGCGGTGCCCCTCGGTGGGGGTCGCGCTGGGTTGCGGGCGGCTGGCTGCGCGCTCGCGGCGGGTGGGCGTGGTCCGGCCGGGTGCCGGGTCGCCCTGGTCGTCGTGGTCCGGCCGGGTGCCGGGTCGACGCGGGTGCTGCTGGAGCGCGGGGTCCGGCTGGTCGTCGGGTCGCGCTTCGTCGATGCGGGGTCCACCGGGCAGGCCGGTGGGCCGCTTGCCGCTGGAGAGCGGCACGTCGTAGCCGTGCTTCGCGAGGTGCGTCACGGTGATCTGCCCGTAGTACGGCTTCGCGGGCGTGGGGAGCAGCTGCCACCGCTCCGGGTGGGAGTCCTTGCCGCGGCGGCCGTTGCACTGGTTGCAGGCGACCACCAGGTCGTCCGGGCCGGCCGCGCTGCGGCCCGGGTTGCGGTGGTCGTACGTGCCGGCCAGACCGCCCTTGCGGGCGTCCCAGTTGACGACTCGGCCGCAGTAGCGGCACGCATCGCCGTCGCGCAGCCGTACCGGGATGGTGAGGGCGGGGTTGCCGTTGTCGTTCTTGCGATTGCGTTCCCACTCCAGTTCGGCCTTGAGGCGGATGTGGAACAGGTGTTCGGAGTCGTCGGCGAGCAGGTAGCTACCGTCCGCGAGCGGGGTCCAGATGCCGGCGCGGGTCGCCCACTCGGCGAGGCGGCGCCACTGCGGGCCGCCGTAGAGCGCGACTGTCGCTGCGGGCACCACGTAGTCGGTGGTCTGGTCGGCGGAGTACGTCGCGCAGAGCCAAGCGATGCCGGCGACGGCTGGTAGCCGGAGGTCCCAGCCGTCCAGGTCGTCATCCGGCCCTTTCTCCCACGCCAACGGGGCTAGCACCGCCGGATGTTGGTTGCTGCTGTCGGACGACTTCAGCCAAGCCACGGGACACCCGGTCTAGCGATCTTGGTCAATGGATCTCCCGTTGTGCAGCGGCGCGGCCACCCGACGGGGATGGCCGCGCCGGAGGGTCGGAGCAGCAGAACAGGCAGGGACGTCCGTGCCTACGGGATCGGTGGATCCTCTGGTCGGTACGCCGCGAGCGCCGTGGCGTTGGTGATGAGCACTACGTTTTCCAGGCCCGGCAGCTTGGCGGAGAGCGCCCCCCTGATCTCGTCGGCTTCGGCCATCGTCAGGTCACCGGTTAAGGCCACAATCAAGGTGTCCCCGGGCCGAATGACCAGAGTTGCGGCGACGGCGCGGTGCTGCTCGGTGGTGTGGTCACAGGGTGGGCGACCGTAGGAAAGCAAATCATCCTCAGTCGGGATCGGAATGCGGATGCCGTTCGACTGGTCAGCCACGCTGGCCACCGCCGACCGAGGTCAGGTGCACGCCGGCACCGTCGCGCAGGTCCATACCCGGCAGCGGGTCCGGCCGCGTCGGCGGCGGGATCCGCTTGTCAGTCAGCCGCTTCGCATGGGCGAGCAGCCGGGCGGCTTCGTCCGGGTCGGTCTCCGGCTCGATGCGCAGGATCCGGATCGTGGGGGTGGGGACCAGGTCACCCTCCACCACGTCGTGTTTGATGCTCACGCAGTCGAGCACCACGATCGCGACGTGCTGGCCCTCCGGGTACTCCAGCAGCTGCTGGCGGATCTCGGACAGGCCGTTGACCTCGTACGGCGGCAGCGACTGCTTGATCTTCGTGGCCATCAGCGGGCCTCTGCCTGTCCGTTCGCGATGCGCTCCTGCTCCAGGGCCACGGTGAGCACCTGCTCGCCGAGGTCCGTGAGCTTGTACGGGCGGGCGGGCTTCCCGCCGGCGGCGTCGTCGTCGACCAGCTCCACCAGTCGTGCGGCCTTCAGCGGCCGAAGTCGCGCGGTGGCGCGGCGCTGGCCGAACGGGTACTCCGCGAGCTTCTCGAAGTCCGGCGAGTTGAACTGCGGGTCTGTGTGCACGCGGCCCTGCGCCACGGCGGTGAGCAGCTGCACCTGCTCCAGGTCCAGGGCGATCTCCATCAGTTGCTCCGATCGTGTGTTGTGCGGGCGGGCGGTCACGCCGCCGCCGTGGTGGTCGCGTCGCCGCCGACGACCCGCAGGTGCCGGCGGCGGACAGGTGGGGGCGGGGCGGGCAGCTCGGCGGGCGCCCGCACCACCGGATCCGGGGCGACGGGCGGGGGAGGCAGGTGCGCGTACCGCTCGACGAGGAGCAGCTCCATCAGCTTGTCCTTCGTCACGGCGCCGCCGACGAGTCGGGCGGTTCGGTGGCGGCCATGCGACGCAGGAGCAGCAGCATCCGGTCCGCGGTGCCCGGGTCGATCGCCGCGCGGGGGTGCAGGGTGTCCGGGTCGAGGTCGCCGCGCCAATGCGCGGCCCGGACGGCGAGGGCATTCGGGTTGCCGCCGTACCAGCCGCCGGGCGCCTTGATGCCGTACATGTCGCGGAGCAGGAAGACGCCGCGCTCGTGCCAGGTGACGAGCACCGGCCAGCCGAGCACCGCCCGCACCTGCTCGGCGACGTCGTCCGGCGCGACCGCGTCGGCGGGGACCGCCTTGACCCGCGCGCCGGCCAGCCGGATGGTCGCGTCGAGCAGCCGGCGGCCCGTGGCGTCCACGGCGTCGACGCGCAGCGCCACCGGGGTGAGGTTCTGACGGCCGGACAGCGCCGGCGGTCGCAGCACCTGCTCGATGCGCAGCACCACCGCAGGCTCGAACAGCGGGTCCAGGACGGTCCGCGCCCACTCGCCGACCTCGGCGCGGGAGCGGCGGGCCGACTCCACTGCCTTCTGCAACCGGGTGATCTGCGCGCACGCCACGCAGAGGCCAGCCGAGGCCGGCGGCCGGTCCGGGTACGCGCCGCACGCCTGACACTCGCGGGCGCCCGGGGCGCTGCGGTTGCGGGCCGCTTCCAGCTGCGCTGCGCTCGCTGGCGACGGCACCGACTCCGACAGCCGGTACAGCTTCACGCTGGTCTTGCGGTCGTTCCAGTCGCGGGTGTGCACGTACGCGCGGACCGGTCCACCCGGTGTGCGGGGGAAGTCGAGACCTGTCAGCTGCGTCTTGCTGAACAGGCCGGCCGGCACCTGCCGCCATCCCTCGTAGGCGGGCAGCTCACTCGGCAGAGGATCACGCATCGGTCGTCTCCGTCCACTCGCCGTCGATGGCGTTGCCGGCGCGCATGCCGGCCTGGACGCCGGCGGCGTACTGGCTGGACAGGCGGGCCGGCAACAGACGCAGCGCGCACAGCATGTCGATCGCCTGGTTGACGTCGGCGGCGTACAGCTCGGTGGCTGCCTCGCAGTAGCCGCCGGCCCTGAGGAAGCGGACGTGCATCTGCCCGTCGCTCCACCAGGTGACGTCGGCGGCGTCCACGGGCTGCGGGCTGGTCAGGCACGGCGCGGTCGGCGCGTACGGCACCTCATAGCTCCGCGCGTCGGTGCGGTTGCCACCGCAGGCGCTGAGGTGAGCGAGCGCAGCGCGGACCAGGCCGATCTGCGTCAACGCCAGCTTCGGCCGGTCGCTGGGAGTGGGGGTTACCCCCGCCCCGCCGGCCGCCGAGGAAGTGGCGGCCGGCGGGGCGGGAGCTGGAGCGGCGTGGTCGACGTCGGGCACCACCGGCGTACCGGGTCTCAGGGCCTCGGGTCCGACGTCCGCTCCATCCGCCGGGCGGGACGTGAGGTGCCCGGTGGCCGTTTCGGTGGTGGGGGTGCCTGCCGGGGCGGAGTCGCGACGCTCCGCCCCGGCTTCCCGTGAGGCCCGGGGGTCGTGGGCCTCGCCGGCCGGCCCGGTCGGGACCGGTTCACCCGCCGCGAAACGGGTGACGATCAGTGGGTCGCAGTCTTGGCAGCGGACGACCTCGTAACGCTTCTCGGCCTGGCTGAGCAGCATGGTCAAGCCGTTGCGGGTCGACCGGCCGCACACGGTGAAGTCGGCGGAACGCAGCTTGTGAACCGGAATGCCCTTGCGGGCTGCGGCGACCCACACCGACGTGTCCTTGCCCTTGGCCGGACGAGCCGGGGCGGTAGGAGGGCGGTTGGCGGGGCGCTCGCGGCCGTCGAGAGACCGGACGGTGTCCGGGAGGTCGTCTGTCTCAGTTGCGACAGTCGTGATGGCCCGGGCGGCGGTGTCCTTGCTGATGCCCAGCGTGCTGCCGATCGCCCTGGTCGACATGCCGACCCTTCGCAGGGTCTCCACCGCCTCGTCGCGGTGGACCTTCGGCACCCGTAGGCGCAGCTCGCCGAACTCACCGTCCAGGTACGCCTGCCAGTCCGCGTAGCCGAGGACCTGCCAGTCCTGGCGCTCCCACGCCAGGGCGAACTCGGCCACCGTTTCTAGGTAGTCGCGAAGGCCTTGGCGGATCCGCTCGGCGCGGGCCCGGGCGACCTCTTCCGTGGACCGTTCGGTCAGCTCTTCGAGGGTCACCGCGCTGCCCTCCGGGCCGCCCGGGCGGTGCGGCGGCGGGCGCCGCCCTGGGTCCAGGCGTAGCCGAGCTGCTTGCGGCCGTCGGCGGCGAGGACGCCCCAATGCCAGCGGGGTTGCCACCACGGTCTGGCTTCGATCAACCGGGGAACGAAGTCGTAGATGCGGGCCGGCGGCAGGGACTCCAGCAGCAGTGTCACGGTGGTCTGCGACGACGTCGGCAGCGGGCGACGTCCGTCCAGCGGATGCCGGACGTTCGCCGGCTCGGCACGGTCCGCGACGACCGGAACAGCAGGCCGAACCGCAGCGGGCAGACGGCCGAGGCGTTCGGCCTGGCCCGGCCGGTACTGCGGGTACGTGGCGTACCCGGGCCGACGGGCGGCGGCAACGCGCAGTTCGGCGTCGTTCAGTCCACGACCACTCACCGGTACTCCTCTCGATCGTGTTCGCCGAGCACCGCGGCGTCGAGCGCTGCGGCGGCCTCGATGCGCCACGCCGGTTGCGGCTTCGGTGCGGGCACGGTTTGGGGCGGGGGTGCGGTGTGGCCGGCGTCGCCGGCGGCGCCCACGCGCTGGCAGGAGCGGCAGACGCGGCGGCCTCGGTGGTCCGGGCCGATCCCCGGGTCCGGATCCCACGTGTCGCAGTAGCGCGGTGCCGTCACCGGTCGCCGCCCTCGGTCTCGTCGACCACCTGGTCGACGTCGGCGAGCAGATCCGGTCCGGTCTGGGCGGGCCCGCCGCCCGCCCGGCCGAGGCCGGGCAGGACGGCGGGTTCCGGTCTGGTGTTCGCGTCGCACACCGGGCCGCGACCACGAGCTCGGCTCTCCGGCGTACGCAGCTTCCGCCCGCACAGGTCGCAGTTCTTATCCATCGCTGAGCCCGGTCCGGACCGGCCAGCGGTCGATCACGTCGGTCGGGTGCACCGCGGTGATCGGGTGCCGGACCAGCTGGTGGGGGAGCGCGGCGGTCGCCTCGGCCGCGCCGATCAGGATCGCCCGGAGGCGGCCACGGACGTCTGGGGGCACCCAGCAGCCGGACAGGTCGACCGGGTCACCGGTGCCGTATGCGTCGACGATGCGGTGCACGTACACCGGCGTCACCTGGACGTCGGCCTGGTTGCGGTAGAAGGCGGCCAGGTGCAGCCCGTCGGGCCGCCACTGGTCCCAGATGTCCGCCGCCTGCCGCATCAGCTTGGGGACGTCGGCGGGGTTCGCGCAGTGCAGCGCGACGTCGCGCAGCTCCCGGTACGCGGCGCCGGCGCGTTCACCGTCGTCGAGCTGCCGGGCACGGGCACCGAGTCCGGTGACCAGGGCACCGAGGATCCCGCCGGCGATGAGCGCGCCGATCACCAGACTGGTCACGGCGTAGATGTCGAGCTTCATCGGGGGACCTCCGGGGTCTCGAAGCCGGTGGGGAGCAGTCGGGCGAGCGCCCGGGTGGCCCGGTACTGGAGCGCCTTGACCGCGCCCTCGTTCTTGCCCATCTCGGCCGCCACCTCGGCGACGGACAGGCCCTGCAGAAAGCGCAGGACGATGCACTTGCGCTGCTCCGGGTTGAGCTGCTGCACTGCGGTGAGCAGCGTCAGGTTCGTGATGTGGTCGACGACCAGCTGGTCGGGGCGGCCCTCCGGCGTGCGGTCGACGCGATCCGCGCCGTACTCGGCGACGTCGGTCGGGCGCTCCAGGCGGTACCGGCCCGACTTGAAGTGGTCGACGGACAGGTTCCGGGCGATCGTCACGAACCAGGCGCCCGGGTCACGGCCCAGCCAGGTCACGCGGTCGATGCTGCGCAGAGCGCGCACGAACGTGTCTGCTGCCAGGTCCTCGGTCAGGTGGTGATCGCCGACACGCCTGCGGATCACCTTGCAGACCATCGGGTGGTACAGCCGGTACAGCTCGGCGAAGGCCTCTCGGTCGCCGGTCTTCGCCGCGTCGATCAGCTGCCACCGCTCGCGGCCGTCGTCGTCGGTCTGCTCGATCGCCGGCGGGCCGGCCTGCCCCGGCACCCGCGCCAGCACGGTCACCGCGGCGGTCACCGGACACCCGCCGGGGACACGTCGAGCACGGTCAACAGGACCAGGTCGCCCTCGTCGGTGTCCGGCCACGGATCCGCCGGCGGCGGCAGTACGCCCCACGCCCCGGACACCGGCGGGAGCACGGCCGACGTACGCAGGGCACGCCGGCGAGCGGCGCGCTCTTCCCGTCGCCGCTGCGCCACCCGCACGTCGTGCCTGCGGCACAGCCACGCGACCAGCGCGACCAGCAGCACGGTGACGAGCAGCCCGCCGACCTCCGGAGCGGCGTCCCGGATGCCCTGGGCGATCCCGGCGATCACGCGCCACCGTCCCGGGTCTCGGTGTCGCGAGCCGCGTCGTGCTTGATCAGAGCGACCGTGATCGCCGACTGGAGGGACTGCACGAGCAGGTTCGCGGCCTCCAGATCCTTGACGGACATCTCCGCGACCGCAGCGATGAGCAGGTCCTCGCTGCTGCACGGCAGCGCCCAGTCGTGATCGATCTGCACGGCGGCGGCGAGCATGGCCCGGCCCTCGGGCGACACGCAGCGCCGACGCTCTTCCATCCGCTCCAGCGCCTGCTGGACCGTCAGCTTGACGGTCATGCCGAGGCCGCTTCCCGCTGCTGGGCCGGGCGGATGCAGGCGGCGACGGTGATGGGGAAGCCGCGCCAGGTCGCGTGCACGGTGTAGATCAGCCACCGGTCGCCGGCCAGGTCGACCGTTTCCTCGGTCTTCGCGTCGGCGGCCACGCCGAGCACGACGGCCCACTCCGCCGCGTCGGTCGGGGTGTCCAGCTCCACGTTGATCGCCTCGTCGGCGGTGAAGCGGACGATGCGGGGTGCGGGCAGGGCCGGGTCGTCTACCGCGAAGCAGAGCCGGGAGATCTCGCGGAGCATGTTCGCCCGAGCGATCCGGATCCGCGCCGGCTGGTTGGCGGGCGCCGCCGCGACCGGCACGTGCGCCGCCGATACCTGGGCGACCGGCTTGGCCTCGGCGCGGACCTGAGCGCGGCGGCGGTCGGCAAGCGACACCGGCTCAGCGTCGGTGAAGTCCACGCCGGAGCCGCACGGGCGGTTGCGGACGTCCTGGGTCAGACCGAAGGGCGTGAAGCCGGCCGCGGTGATGATGCTCGCCGCCGGGCCGGAGTGCTCGGCGCACAGGTTGACCGTGCCGACCAGGTCGCCGAGCACCCTGGCGTCGAGGTCGGGGGCGACCGGCCGGCGGATCTCGTAGCGGGTCGTCGACCGGTTGGCGCAGTGCGGCAGCTCCGGCAGACGCACCGGCGTTACCGCGGCGAGCGCGTCCTGCGCTGGAGTCGGTACGTTGGTCATCTCGACCGTCCTTCCTGACTGGGTTGGTTGCGGGTAGAGATCTGGGGTCACGGCGTGTGGAGCGCCGTGACCCCTTCTTGCTGGATCCGGTCCATCTCCTCGTGCAGCCGCTGCCGCTCGTACTCGCGCCGCTCTTCGGCGGTCGCCGGACGCAGCCACATCCGCAGCGGCTCCGCCGACGGCGGAGCCGGCGCGGTGACCGTGGCGACGACCAGGACCAGACCGGCCGCGATCAGCGCGATCGCCTGCGCGGCCAGCGCCACGGCGCGACCCGGCCTCGGCTGCGGCTGCGGCCGGGGCTGTGGACGCGGGCTGACCGGCGCACTGGGGCGAGGGCCTGGTGCCGGAGCCGGCGTCCACGGAGACGGGCGCGGGCTCATGCGACCGGGCTGAGCGACGGGGACAGGAACTGGGCGGCCGGTACGCCCAGCAGACGCCCGATCTCTTCGAGCTCGGACACGTTGAACGGGACGACGCCGCGGATCCGGCGGGAGACGGCCTGCTGGGAGATCCCGAGGCGCACCGCCACGGTGGTCTGCCGGATGCACTGCCGGTCCATCTCTTCGAGGACCCGACGGCCAACGTCGGTGGCGGTTCCATCGCTAGGCGACGCACTTGTTCGCATGGCGGTATTTCTACTCGCTCAGCGACTTAGCGTCAAGTCGCTGAGCGAGTTATTCACGCACGTGGATGAAGGATCATGGCGCCTAGGCTTGCTGTTACTCGCTCAGCGCGTCAGAATCACGCCATGAGTGACAACGCTGCGGGGACCGCGACCCCGATGCGCGAGCTCGTCGCCGAAGAGATTCGCGTGCTGCTGGCCCGGCAACGCATCTCCGCCAGCAAGCTCGCGCGCACGCTCGGAATGACGCAGTCGTACCTGGCGAGGCGCATGTCGGGGGATACCGCCTTCGACGTCGACGACCTCGCGCGCATCGCAAACGTGCTCGGCGTCACCGTCGTCGACCTGCTGCCCTCAGCTAAGGTGCGTCCTAACAATCGTTCGGCTGACTCACCCGTCCGGGCCACGTCCCCGACGCGCACCGAACCCTCCCGGCCGAAGAGCCGACCCAGCCGCAACAGCATCCGCCCGGTATCCCCCGTGCCGCCGACCAGGCGCCGGCCCTCGCCGATCCACCGGCCCGCCGGCCGATAGCCGCACCCCGCCGCACCGGCACACCATCGACACCCTGTCGTCGTCCGGGGGGACCACCACATGATCATGATCACAGCCGCTCGCGCGCCGCACTCGCACGAGATGCTTGACGCGTTCGTCCGGCATCTGCGCGATCTCAGCCGCGCGACCACCACGATCGAGACGTACAGCGACCTGCTCTGCCGGCTGGACCGCACCCTGCCCGAGGGCCTGGCCTACGCGTGCACCGACGAGCTGCGCGAGCAGATCTACGCCGGCGACCGAAAGCCGGCCACCACGGCGCTCTACCGGGCCGCCGCTGTCGCCTTTTACAGCTGGGCGACCCGGGACTCCGATCCGTGGCTGGACTACAACCCGGCCCAGCACCTGCCCGCCGCCAACGTTCGGGCCCGCGCACCCCGGCCCGTCACTCACCAGCAGCTCGGCGACATCCTCCTCCGGGCGCGAGAGCCGTACCGCACGTGGTACCTGATGGCCTCGGGCCAAGGCATGCGGTGCATCGAGATCTCGCGCGTGGACCGCGAGGACATCACCGAGACGGACACCTGGATCTACGGCAAGGGCGGCCGGGAGCGGATCGTGCCCACCCACCCCGCGGTGTGGGCCTCCGTCGTCGACCTACCTCGAGGACCGATCGCCCGGACTCCAGACGGGTCAGCCCGGGCGGATCGCCGGCAGGTCCGAGAGCGGGCGAACTTCTACCTGCAGTCCCGACTGCGCCACCGTGGTGTCACCATGCACCGGTTGCGCCACTGGTACGGCACGTACGTCCACCAGGCGGCCGGTGGCGACATCCGGGTGGTGCAGGAGCTGCTCGGCCACGCCAGCCCGACGACGACGCAGGTCTACGTGGCGGTCGCCGGCGGGGCCAAGCGGGCCGCGGTGACCGCGCTCCCGCTGCCGATCTGAGCGGATAACGCCGGCGCCCGGGTTCATCCTCCCCTGCATGGATGATCCCGGGCGCTGCTGTGTCGGGCTAGCGGATCCGGCGCGGCCGGCGCAGCTGCTGGCGCATCACCTCCGGCGGCACCACGTGGCGACTCGCCGACTCGGCGGCCCGCACCGGGTCAGTCGCCGCCTCCACGCGCGGACGCCGGTCATGAGGCAACAGCGCGCGACTGGCGACCACCACAACATCAGCCCGGCCGGAGCGCATCATCCGCAGCGCATCGTCCCACGTACGGACAACGCCGCCGAAGACGTACCCGCAGGCCTCCACACGCTCGATGCAGGGCGTGGCGGCAGCGGAGAAAGCCTCTGGGGTGGCGAGGGATGCGGGCACGAACACAACAGCATGGTCGGGCATACGGGGCTCCCTTGGTGATGGTGATCATCGGGGGAGGACCATCAGACAACGTCCCGTGGACGAGACGGGAGGGCCGACCGGTGGAGTCTCGACGGCCCAACCGGCCCAGGGCCAATCGGTCAGCGGAGATGTGGATCATCGTTGTGATATGAGCGACCGACCGTGACGGGGCCGACGTATCACCGAATTAATTCCGATTACCGTGCGTAATCGTGAGATTGATGCCTGTAGTCACGCGCGCGGGCGGGCCGCTGCCCGATATCACTGGACGCGCCACGAGTCGCGATCCTCCACAAACACCCCCGCACCCGGCACTCCGTACGTCAGGCGGCGCTGACGTAGCACGATGTGCGCCTTCTGGATCGTGGGGACGGACACCGAGTAGAGCAGGGCCAGCTCGCGCATGCTCGGCAGTGAGGTGTGTGGCGGGTACTCACCGGCGGCGATGCGAGCTGCGAGGTCGTCAGCAATCTGCTCGTACGTCAGCCGGCGGGCGGGCATCGGATCGTGATCTCCGTGGGTTGGGCCCAGGGATCACACCATGTGCGAATCGCCGCATCAACGGCCTGCTTGCCCTAGATATCTAGCCTTTCTAGGGTGCAGAGAGTTGCTGACTGATGATCGAGAGTGCGGGGGAGTCGAGTGCGGGGTTCCGCCAGATCGTCGCCGTGCAGCTCGCGCTGGCGACCATCCTGGCCGGACTGCTCCTCATGGCGATCGGCGCCGCAGCGCCGCAGCTGCAGCCGCCGCCGACGTCGCCGGCACGGACGTGGCGGCCGGCCACCGAGTTGGAGCGGCGTGAGTACGAGCGGCAGCGGCTCCTCGAGGAGATGGACCGGCTGTATGGGAGCCCGCCCCCGACGCACTGACCCTGGCGCCTCAGCCGAGCGGCATCCGGTCGTAGACGCGAGCGACCCGGCGTGCGTCGGCAACGGACCGCAGGAGCTCCACTGGACGGCCGGCGCGATCCCGGGTTGTCCGCCAGGTCTCCAGCACCATGCCCGCGTCCGGCAGATCCAGCTGCTCCTGCTCGTCCGTGGTCGGGCCACGACCGGCGACCTCTTCCGTCGCAGTGGCCAGCTCTATGCCCGCGGCGGTCAGCGCGGCGTAGAGACCGCCTACGACCTTGGCGCTGTGCTCCAGCGCGGTGCCGGCGGCGACGTCCACCGGGATCCAGGAATCCTGCAACTGCGCCAGGTCGTCACCGGCGTGCATCAGCCGCCGGCGGTGCACCACCTCGGCGTCGGGCGGCAGCTCCAGGCGCCGCGCCACGTCCGCCGGCGCCGGCTCCCGGCCGACACCCGTCACTTCCACCCGCGACGGCACGCCCTGCTCCGCGCAGGCGGTTTCCCACGGGCCCAGCTCCCGGCCCGGGCGGCTCGGGTCGACCGCGCCGGCGTAGTGAGTGAGGGTCACCCGCACCGGCGGCCGCGCGACGATCGTGCCCTGGCTGGTCGCCGTGGTTACGAGGCCGGCGGTCTTGAGCGCGGCGAGCGCCCGGCGCACCGTCTCGCGGGACACGTCGTACTCCGCGGCGAGAGCCTGCTCCGTCGGCAGCCGGTCGCCTGGCTGGTGGGTGCCGGCCTCGATCGCGCTGCGCAGCGCGGCGGCGATCTCGCGGTAGCCCATGGGCATCAGGTCTGCCTCCCGTCCCGAGCGGTCGATCAGTCACCAGTATGCGTACGCAGAAGCTTGACGGACACCCCGGATCGTGCGCACACTCAGGGTAGAGGTTTGCGTACGCAAACCACCGTTGAGGGGACGTCGATGTGGCGCAACCTGATCAACCGATTCACCCGCCGGTGGCCCCGCTGCGAGCCCTCCGCCGGCCGGACCTGGGAAGCCGCCGACCGGCAGGCCGCGCAGCAGCGGCTACGCGACCTGGCGGCGCGGCGGCGGGCCGCGCATCTCTACGACGGGCCGTCGGCATGATGGCCGAAACGCCGTCCAGCGTCCGCGCCGCCTCCGAGGCCCGCTACCAGCAGGCCATCCGCGAGCTGGACGCGCTGGAGGCCCGCCTGGCCGACGAGCACGTGCCCCGCCGGCCGGAGTGGGAGTGCCAGACCTGCGACGAGCCCGGCACGCCCTGGCCGTGCGCGCCGGCTCAGGTGCGTCTCTTGGAGGCGTACCGCCGTGACCGGATCGGACTGTCGATGCACGTCGGCGCCCTGTACCACATCGCCGCGGCGGAGCGGCCCGGCGACGACCTGGACGAGCTGTACGACCGGATCGTCGGCTGGATCCGATAATCCCCACACCCGGCACCGTGGTCCATGTCGGCGAAGCGTGCAGCGTGCAGTTCGCCGACAGTCGCGCACTGCGGGTCCGGGTGATCAGCGTCGACGACCGGCCCACCTACCCGGGCTGGATCTGGCTCACCGGGTACGTCCTCGGACCCACCGGCGATGCCCTGGAGAAACGCGAGCTGTACGTCCAGCACGCCGGGCTCCGTGAGGTCGCCGCGCCCCGCGCCACTGTCACGGCGCCGGCGCGGCGGGCCCGGCCGCGTACGCGCACCTGATCCGCCCCAGATTGGACGGCCCCGGGAACGGCGACGCAACCGCCGCCCCAGGGCCTTGATCAGACACGGGAGGTCTGACCCATGCACCATCCTCACCGAACACGCCGCACCGTCAAGGCCCTGGCGTTCGTCCTCGCGATCGCCGCGGCGCTCGCCTGCGAGGGCGAAGGCGGCGTGAAGAGCGATCGGCCTGCCGGCGACCGCGCCGTCGACCCGAAAGCTCAGCGCACCGTTACCATCCGCATCACCGAGGCCACCGGCCCCTACGACGTGTACGTACGGGCTGCGAAGGCCGGCGAGGCGCGAGGCGACCACACCCGCGACAAGATCGCGGGCGGTGAGTACAAGCAGACACTGGACTACACGTCGGGGCTGAAGATCGAGATCACCATTACCGCGACCGGCCACCGCACCGACATGTTCCGCTGCGAGATCGCCGACGGCGAGAAACGCGCCCGGGAGCGCGGCGCAGGTCAGGTGCAGTGCAAACTCACGACCTCGCGGTGACCCGGCGCGTCAACCACGCCCAGGCTCGGCGGACCCGCTGACGCCAACCGAGCGCCAGAACGTGCTCCGGGGGATTCAGTCGCCAGCCACCAGCAGTCATACAGGCAGTATGGCATCCAACACGCACCGCGAAAACGCCCCCGCTCACCGAAGTGAGCGGGGGCGCTGCCGTTCCTAGCCGACACGCGAGTCCGGTCGCGTACCTGACAGCCCGAGTTGACTCCACTGCGTACGGTGCGGCGATGACCCGAACTCCCATCATGATCGGTGCCGCCGTGGTCGTCCTCGGTGCTGGGATCGCCGGCACCGTCCTCTACCTCGACCAGACCGGACCGGCGGACCAGCCCGTCACCACCTCGACGGCCGCCGCCGACCCATACGATGCCTATCTGAAGATCGCCCCCGCCGGGGCACCCAAGCTCAGCCGGGAAGATGCACAAGCCCGAGCGGTCCTGGGATGCGGGCAGGCATGGGCGCCGGGCACCGTGGACGCCGCGCTCGCCGAGGCGTACGCGGCTCTGTGCCAGCGGAGCCGATGAGCGGCACCCACAAGGCAGAGGCCAACGACAGCGCCCCGACCCCGCCTCTGAGGCGGTCGGGGCGCTGTCGTTCGTACCAGGCGGATCCGATGCTACTGCTCGCCTCCGACGAGGCTCGGCGAGTCGGGCTCGCCCGCGCCGGCCGACACGATCGACGTGAGCACCGACAGCAGCGCGGCGCCGGCCGCGACGCCGCCGGCGAGCGGGAAGTCAGCGTGCAACACGTTGAACCCGTCGAGGGCCCACAGGCCCAGCAGGGCCTGCGCGGCGGACTTACCGGCGCGCTCGACGGTGGCCTTCCAGAACGTGCGGGTGAACATTGAGCCTCCTCATGGGCAGCCGAAGTCGGCCCGCAGGCGGGCGATGTCTTCGGCGATCTTCCGGCCCGCCGGCGTCTGCGGCGGGGTCACCTCGTACGCGTCGTCCAAGGTCGTGACGACGCCGCACCACTTGCGTTCCGACTCGCGCGCGGACGCGTTCGTGTACGCGATCGACGCGAGCCCGGCGCCGAGCGCGGCGACCAGGGCGACGATCAGGGTCTGCCAGCCGCGGAACGTCATGGTTCAGCCGCCCCGGACGGCGTTGGCGATGGAGATGATGACGGTGGCGGCGGCGAGTCCGGCGCCGGAGACGGCGATGGACCGGACGCTGTCGTAGTACCGCCACTGCTGCGCAGCGACAACAGGCCCACCCCGGCCGGGATCCCGAGCACCGACACGAACGTGACCAGCAGCGCCTCGGACGCCTGCCCCGGCGGCACGAGCACGGTCTGATGGACGATCCCCCCGAGTCCCACCAGGATGCACCCGAGATCCAGTGCGATCCTGATGACGCGTTCGATCTTCACGCACGGTCACGACGCCGGATCGTCGCCGGCGACCAGGCGCGCGGCCAGCTCGTCGACGACCTGTTCGGCGGTCAGCTCGCCCGTGCCAGCGCGGCGGACCAGCTCGACCAGGGCGGCGTCACGCTCCGACTCGACGGCGGCCACCTGGTCGATGCGGTCGAGAATCGCCTTGGTGTCGAGGCCCTTCGCCGCGGCGAGCACAGCGGCGAGGGTGGCGTCGGTGCGCTTCTGCCACGCCTCGTCGCGGATGCGCCACTTCACCGGCTCCACGGACGGGTCGCCGACACCCCACGCCTCAATGATGCTGCTGGCCTTCGCAGTCATGTCGTCCTCCGTGCTGCTGGTTGAAGATGTCCTTGCGGCCACGGCGGGCCACGGGCCGGCGTTCTCATCGTCGGCCGCCCACCCCGAGGCGTGGACGTGGCCGGTGTGCTGGTCGGCACCGGTGTACTTCGTCTTGCGCCACCCGTTGGACCGAGACCAGATGTAGCCGTTCCAGATGACGTAGTAGAGCCGGGCTCGGGCCTTCGGGTCGGCGACCAGCCGGGCCACCAGGGCGTCGGCGTCGGCCTTGGTGAACTTCGGGCCGAGCATGATGTCGATGGCGCGGTGCTCCGGCCGGTTGTCGGCGTCCTCCAGCTCGGGCCGGCTGCCGGGGGTGTCGTCCTCGTTGTGCCCGGACGCGCTGGCCTTGTGTGCCGCGTCGCCGATGCCGTACACGACGACGCCGGGCCACTGGCGTTTGACGTCGTCGGTCAGCGCCTGCATGTTCGCTGCACGGGTCACGATGCCTCCCTCAGGACTCGATCAGCCAGGCTGCGAGGCGGCAGTTGGCGAGCAGGTTGAAGGTGCTGCCGCTGGTTTGGTGTGCGAATAGTTGGAGGGTGTCGCCGGCGGCGGCGACGTGCGTGTCGGTGAGGGTGACGTGTGTGTTGTCGCCGGACACCGCTGGCCGGGAGTCGATGTACGGGTAGGTGGAGGTGGCGTTGACGTCGATGAGTAGCCGCCGTAGGCCGGTGGCGTTGGAGGTGAACGCGCCGAACGCCGCGAAGGCCCACAGGCCGGCGACGGGCAGGGTGATCACGGTCGACGAGGGTGCGAACATGGCCGCGTTGTCCCAGTCCTCGGTGTCGAAGGTGACGCCCGTGATGGTGCCGGACGTCAACGACAGGGTGGTCGAGCGGCGGGCTCGCACGCTGCGGGTGTTCAGCCGGGCGGGGGTCAGATAGTCGCCGGTATGGACAGACATCGGGGGTCCTCTCCTACAGCGCCGCTACTGCGGGTTGCCACACGTTCACTTCAGTGCCGGCGGGCCATGCTCGCTGTGCCCCGTTGACACCGCGGGCGGAGATGGCGGCGGTCTGCGGGCTGGTCGTGCCGGAGATCCCGGACAGCGTGAGGCGTTCCCCGCCCACCCGGACGTCGAGCGGGAAGCTCGACGGGTCGGTCGTCCATACGCCGTTGGCGGCGGTCGAGGTCAGCAGGAAGCTCATGCCCGACGAGGACAGGCCACCGGTGCCGAGCGTCGACCCGTCGGCCGGGGCGCGTTGCTCGCCGTCGGCCTCGGCGACGTCCCACGGCTGCGCTGGCGCACCCGTGAAGGTCATCTGCCACAGCCACTCGTCGACCGTCTCGGTGTATCCGGTCACGAGCAGGCGTGCGTCACCGGCCGCCCACGAGGGCAGCGTCGGCACCCGCAGCACGTCGCCGCTGTCCGCGGCGAGCAGCGCGGCGGTCCCCGGCAGGTCCGCCTGCCAGTCCGCGTCGGCGAGTTGCACCGACACCGACGGGTAGTGCGGTTGGTCGACGGTGCCCAGGTGCCGGATCCACGCCGCGTGATCTGGCAGGGGTCCGTCCGCGAACAGGTTCAGCTCGACCTCGGTTCGGTACACGCCAACCCCGGCCGGTGGTGGCACGGCGGCCAGCGGGCCGGTGGTCTGCACCGACCGTGCCGAGCTGCCGCCGGTGCGCTTGGCCGTCACGTCGTTGCGGACCCGGCTGGCGTCGTCGACCGGTGCGAACGGCGGGATCAGCCGCGTGTACGGCACGTCGACGGGTGTCTGGTTGTAGAGGCTCGCCCGCGTCCGGCAGGCCAGCCCGAGCGTGCCGCGCTGCTCGAAGAGCATGCCCGCGTCGGCTTGCACTGTCTCGTCGAGCAGGTCTTCCAGCGTGGCGACGGGCTGTGGGCCCAGGAGGGTCTCCGACGGCGTCGCGGTGCCGGTCAGGGGGATACCCGCCTCTGCGCACACCCGGGCCAGTCGGGCGGTCGCCGTCTCGCCGCGGTACGACTGCAGCTCGCCGTACGTCATCGGCGAGACCGCGGCGGTGTCCCAGATCCGCAGGTGCCCGACGATGAAGTCGTCGGCGGCGGCGAAGGTCGCCAGGTTGGGATTCAGTGCGACCGTGGTGATCCGGGTCAGCGTGCCGGCCACCGACGCGCTCGACGACAGGGTGCCGAACTTGACCGTGACGCTGATGTTCCCGCCGGACTGGACGGCGGAGATCACCAGGTCGGCGGGGCCGGCGAACGTCGTCGCGGTGCTCCACACCACCGTCGCGGTCCCGGTGATCGAGTAGCCCACCAGGTAGGTGCCGTCCACGCCGCCGCGGTCCTGAACGAGTTCCCATCGCACGTAGGTGCCGCCCGGGGCGGCGCCCCAGCCGACCAGCACCAGGTTGTCGTCGGTGCCGCCGACGGACTGCCAGAACAGGTGCACCGACCACGCCACCGGTGTGGACACGCCGATTGGCACCTGCCCGGTGAGGCTACCGGCGGCGGTCAGGGACGGCAGCGGTAGCGTGCCCCAGCGGATGGTGCCGGCGGTGGACACGTTGACGTCGCCGGCGGCGAACGCCACGGTGCCCGCGCGGCGCATCGGCGCCACCCCGGTGACCGCGGAGGCGGCTTCCGTGGCGTCGGCTTCGTCCTCCAGCGGCCAGTACGCCAGCAGCGGCGTGCCCGCCTGGGCGGTGCGGCGGATCGGCGACCATTCCGGTTGCTCGCCCTGCCCGAGACGGCGCAGGATCCCGGCGGCGTCGACGTCGACGTACCGGACTCTGCCGTTGATGTTCCAGCCGGGCGGCCACGACGCGATCTCGCCGTAGAAGCGGCCTACCAGCGCCCCGCTGACCGGGCCGGCGGACACACGCACCGGCGTGTTGCGGCCCAGGTAGCCGTACCACTGGCCGAGCGGATTGCGCGGCGAGTAGTCCCCCGACAGGTTGTCGAGCCGGAACCCGCACTGGCCCGGGTCGGCCCGGTTGCCCTCGGATGTGCGGCCCCGGGTGATGGTCACCGGTCCGCGTAGGTCGGCGGTGATGTCCACCCAGCCGAGGACCGGCCCAAGGTGCAGCTCGATCTTCACCTGGAAGCGGGCGTTGGCGGCCGGGGCGGTCACTTCGCGCCGCCCAGCACGACCTGGACGTTGCCGCCGCGGTTCGAGATAGCCCGGCGCAGCACCTCCAGCAGCAGAATGTCGAGCTGCGCCCCGGCGGAGTCGATGACGATCCGCGCCTCGCCGCCGCCGGAGGCGCTGCGCGACGCGATCTCCTCA
>NZ_JARUBD010000004.1:0-20180 GCF_029626045.1 Micromonospora sp. WMMD710
CTGTCCACCGGGCCCCCCGATGGGGAAAACCGCAGGTCACGCGTCGACTCGACTGCGCTCGCGGTCGTGAGCGCAATGATAGGCCGCGCCATTCTGAATGCGAGGACCGACGCGCGGTCACAGTCGCCACTCATCATGGCGCGTCCTCGAAGCCGAGGTCCCGCAGTTCCTTGCATCGTTCGCATGAGTCGGGTGCGTACTCGTGCACGACCAGCTCGAACGTCTCGCGGTCCCAGTGCTGGACGATGCCCGGCTCTGGTCCGCCGGTCACCTCGCCTGTGCTCATGTTGATCACGTACAGCTCAGGCTTGGGCGCTGTGACCTCGATCAGCTGGTCGTCGATGGTGGGGCGGTGGTCCTCGGTGACGTGCTGCTCGGCCTGCTCGACGACTCTCGGCACGGTGTCGTTGTCGCCGACGAGAGGCAGCTCCCAGGCGTCGTGCTGGTGGCACCGGAGTACCGCCCCGCCGCCGTCGTCCCAGGACACGTAGACCATGGTCAGATCCATCTGGTGACCGCCTTGTTCGGTGGGTCGCTGCTCTTGGCTGGGTCCCCGATGTGGAGGTTGCACGGGGCGCACGCCGCCACGATGTGCCGCGGGTCGTCGCCCGTGACCGCTTTGCCGAGGGTGTGGTGGGCGTGGCCAGCGTCTGGTCCAGTCAGCGCGGCCACGCCCGTGCACAGGTGTTCGCCCTCCACCTGTGCACACCACCCGTCGGCGTGGGCCCGGCACCGTTCGAGATCCCGGGTGAGCACGTAGGCGCGGGTGCGGCGCCACCTCCTGGTGCTGCCGCCCTGCCAGCCCTCGCTCATGCCCACCTCCCCGCTGTCTCCGTACAACCGATCATGGCTGCGAAGGGTTCTCGGGCGGCGTGCGTGGGGGAGCGGGGCGGGAGCGTGGTGCTCTTCGTCCTCGCTTGCGGTTCGTCTGGGCTGGGCGGGGTGGAGCGCCCGACCCGTCCCGACCCGACCCGGGCTTTCCAGATCCTGGAGGCTTGGGTTCTGCCGGATCGGCCGATGATCGGCCGATGGGCTTCCCCCGCACCTGTTGATCTTGGGTCGGGTTGCGCGGTGTCGGGCCAGCGGCCCGGTCGCGCGAAGCGCGGTGTCCCTTGGCAGGGGTCGCGCTGGTGGTGGTGTGAGCGCGGTGTCCCGGTGGTGGGGTCGCGCTGACGGTGCGAGCGCGGTGCCCCTCGGTGGGGGTCGCGCTGGGTTGCGGGCGGCTGGCTGCGCGCTCGCGGCGGGTGGGCGTGGTCCGGCCGGGTGCCGGGTCGCCCTGGTCGTCGTGGTCCGGCCGGGTGCCGGGTCGACGCGGGTGCTGCTGGAGCGCGGGGTCCGGCTGGTCGTCGGGTCGCGCTTCGTCGATGCGGGGTCCACCGGGCAGGCCGGTGGGCCGCTTGCCGCTGGAGAGCGGCACGTCGTAGCCGTGCTTCGCGAGGTGCGTCACGGTGATCTGCCCGTAGTACGGCTTCGCGGGCGTGGGGAGCAGCTGCCACCGCTCCGGGTGGGAGTCCTTGCCGCGGCGGCCGTTGCACTGGTTGCAGGCGACCACCAGGTCGTCCGGGCCGGCCGCGCTGCGGCCCGGGTTGCGGTGGTCGTACGTGCCGGCCAGACCGCCCTTGCGGGCGTCCCAGTTGACGACTCGGCCGCAGTAGCGGCACGCATCGCCGTCGCGCAGCCGTACCGGGATGGTGAGGGCGGGGTTGCCGTTGTCGTTCTTGCGATTGCGTTCCCACTCCAGTTCGGCCTTGAGGCGGATGTGGAACAGGTGTTCGGAGTCGTCGGCGAGCAGGTAGCTACCGTCCGCGAGCGGGGTCCAGATGCCGGCGCGGGTCGCCCACTCGGCGAGGCGGCGCCACTGCGGGCCGCCGTAGAGCGCGACTGTCGCTGCGGGCACCACGTAGTCGGTGGTCTGGTCGGCGGAGTACGTCGCGCAGAGCCAAGCGATGCCGGCGACGGCTGGTAGCCGGAGGTCCCAGCCGTCCAGGTCGTCATCCGGCCCTTTCTCCCACGCCAACGGGGCTAGCACCGCCGGATGTTGGTTGCTGCTGTCGGACGACTTCAGCCAAGCCACGGGACACCCGGTCTAGCGATCTTGGTCAATGGATCTCCCGTTGTGCAGCGGCGCGGCCACCCGACGGGGATGGCCGCGCCGGAGGGTCGGAGCAGCAGAACAGGCAGGGACGTCCGTGCCTACGGGATCGGTGGATCCTCTGGTCGGTACGCCGCGAGCGCCGTGGCGTTGGTGATGAGCACTACGTTTTCCAGGCCCGGCAGCTTGGCGGAGAGCGCCCCCCTGATCTCGTCGGCTTCGGCCATCGTCAGGTCACCGGTTAAGGCCACAATCAAGGTGTCCCCGGGCCGAATGACCAGAGTTGCGGCGACGGCGCGGTGCTGCTCGGTGGTGTGGTCACAGGGTGGGCGACCGTAGGAAAGCAAATCATCCTCAGTCGGGATCGGAATGCGGATGCCGTTCGACTGGTCAGCCACGCTGGCCACCGCCGACCGAGGTCAGGTGCACGCCGGCACCGTCGCGCAGGTCCATACCCGGCAGCGGGTCCGGCCGCGTCGGCGGCGGGATCCGCTTGTCAGTCAGCCGCTTCGCATGGGCGAGCAGCCGGGCGGCTTCGTCCGGGTCGGTCTCCGGCTCGATGCGCAGGATCCGGATCGTGGGGGTGGGGACCAGGTCACCCTCCACCACGTCGTGTTTGATGCTCACGCAGTCGAGCACCACGATCGCGACGTGCTGGCCCTCCGGGTACTCCAGCAGCTGCTGGCGGATCTCGGACAGGCCGTTGACCTCGTACGGCGGCAGCGACTGCTTGATCTTCGTGGCCATCAGCGGGCCTCTGCCTGTCCGTTCGCGATGCGCTCCTGCTCCAGGGCCACGGTGAGCACCTGCTCGCCGAGGTCCGTGAGCTTGTACGGGCGGGCGGGCTTCCCGCCGGCGGCGTCGTCGTCGACCAGCTCCACCAGTCGTGCGGCCTTCAGCGGCCGAAGTCGCGCGGTGGCGCGGCGCTGGCCGAACGGGTACTCCGCGAGCTTCTCGAAGTCCGGCGAGTTGAACTGCGGGTCTGTGTGCACGCGGCCCTGCGCCACGGCGGTGAGCAGCTGCACCTGCTCCAGGTCCAGGGCGATCTCCATCAGTTGCTCCGATCGTGTGTTGTGCGGGCGGGCGGTCACGCCGCCGCCGTGGTGGTCGCGTCGCCGCCGACGACCCGCAGGTGCCGGCGGCGGACAGGTGGGGGCGGGGCGGGCAGCTCGGCGGGCGCCCGCACCACCGGATCCGGGGCGACGGGCGGGGGAGGCAGGTGCGCGTACCGCTCGACGAGGAGCAGCTCCATCAGCTTGTCCTTCGTCACGGCGCCGCCGACGAGTCGGGCGGTTCGGTGGCGGCCATGCGACGCAGGAGCAGCAGCATCCGGTCCGCGGTGCCCGGGTCGATCGCCGCGCGGGGGTGCAGGGTGTCCGGGTCGAGGTCGCCGCGCCAATGCGCGGCCCGGACGGCGAGGGCATTCGGGTTGCCGCCGTACCAGCCGCCGGGCGCCTTGATGCCGTACATGTCGCGGAGCAGGAAGACGCCGCGCTCGTGCCAGGTGACGAGCACCGGCCAGCCGAGCACCGCCCGCACCTGCTCGGCGACGTCGTCCGGCGCGACCGCGTCGGCGGGGACCGCCTTGACCCGCGCGCCGGCCAGCCGGATGGTCGCGTCGAGCAGCCGGCGGCCCGTGGCGTCCACGGCGTCGACGCGCAGCGCCACCGGGGTGAGGTTCTGACGGCCGGACAGCGCCGGCGGTCGCAGCACCTGCTCGATGCGCAGCACCACCGCAGGCTCGAACAGCGGGTCCAGGACGGTCCGCGCCCACTCGCCGACCTCGGCGCGGGAGCGGCGGGCCGACTCCACTGCCTTCTGCAACCGGGTGATCTGCGCGCACGCCACGCAGAGGCCAGCCGAGGCCGGCGGCCGGTCCGGGTACGCGCCGCACGCCTGACACTCGCGGGCGCCCGGGGCGCTGCGGTTGCGGGCCGCTTCCAGCTGCGCTGCGCTCGCTGGCGACGGCACCGACTCCGACAGCCGGTACAGCTTCACGCTGGTCTTGCGGTCGTTCCAGTCGCGGGTGTGCACGTACGCGCGGACCGGTCCACCCGGTGTGCGGGGGAAGTCGAGACCTGTCAGCTGCGTCTTGCTGAACAGGCCGGCCGGCACCTGCCGCCATCCCTCGTAGGCGGGCAGCTCACTCGGCAGAGGATCACGCATCGGTCGTCTCCGTCCACTCGCCGTCGATGGCGTTGCCGGCGCGCATGCCGGCCTGGACGCCGGCGGCGTACTGGCTGGACAGGCGGGCCGGCAACAGACGCAGCGCGCACAGCATGTCGATCGCCTGGTTGACGTCGGCGGCGTACAGCTCGGTGGCTGCCTCGCAGTAGCCGCCGGCCCTGAGGAAGCGGACGTGCATCTGCCCGTCGCTCCACCAGGTGACGTCGGCGGCGTCCACGGGCTGCGGGCTGGTCAGGCACGGCGCGGTCGGCGCGTACGGCACCTCATAGCTCCGCGCGTCGGTGCGGTTGCCACCGCAGGCGCTGAGGTGAGCGAGCGCAGCGCGGACCAGGCCGATCTGCGTCAACGCCAGCTTCGGCCGGTCGCTGGGAGTGGGGGTTACCCCCGCCCCGCCGGCCGCCGAGGAAGTGGCGGCCGGCGGGGCGGGAGCTGGAGCGGCGTGGTCGACGTCGGGCACCACCGGCGTACCGGGTCTCAGGGCCTCGGGTCCGACGTCCGCTCCATCCGCCGGGCGGGACGTGAGGTGCCCGGTGGCCGTTTCGGTGGTGGGGGTGCCTGCCGGGGCGGAGTCGCGACGCTCCGCCCCGGCTTCCCGTGAGGCCCGGGGGTCGTGGGCCTCGCCGGCCGGCCCGGTCGGGACCGGTTCACCCGCCGCGAAACGGGTGACGATCAGTGGGTCGCAGTCTTGGCAGCGGACGACCTCGTAACGCTTCTCGGCCTGGCTGAGCAGCATGGTCAAGCCGTTGCGGGTCGACCGGCCGCACACGGTGAAGTCGGCGGAACGCAGCTTGTGAACCGGAATGCCCTTGCGGGCTGCGGCGACCCACACCGACGTGTCCTTGCCCTTGGCCGGAC
This sequence comes from Micromonospora sp. WMMD710, assembly GCF_029626045.1. Taxonomy (NCBI): domain Bacteria; kingdom Bacillati; phylum Actinomycetota; class Actinomycetes; order Micromonosporales; family Micromonosporaceae; genus Micromonospora; species Micromonospora sp. WMMD710. The sequence goes on from NZ_JARUBD010000004.1 coordinate 5,135, forward strand.
GAGCCGGGGCGGTAGGAGGGCGGTTGGCGGGGCGCTCGCGGCCGTCGAGAGACCGGACGGTGTCCGGGAGGTCGTCTGTCTCAGTTGCGACAGTCGTGATGGCCCGGGCGGCGGTGTCCTTGCTGATGCCCAGCGTGCTGCCGATCGCCCTGGTCGACATGCCGACCCTTCGCAGGGTCTCCACCGCCTCGTCGCGGTGGACCTTCGGCACCCGTAGGCGCAGCTCGCCGAACTCACCGTCCAGGTACGCCTGCCAGTCCGCGTAGCCGAGGACCTGCCAGTCCTGGCGCTCCCACGCCAGGGCGAACTCGGCCACCGTTTCTAGGTAGTCGCGAAGGCCTTGGCGGATCCGCTCGGCGCGGGCCCGGGCGACCTCTTCCGTGGACCGTTCGGTCAGCTCTTCGAGGGTCACCGCGCTGCCCTCCGGGCCGCCCGGGCGGTGCGGCGGCGGGCGCCGCCCTGGGTCCAGGCGTAGCCGAGCTGCTTGCGGCCGTCGGCGGCGAGGACGCCCCAATGCCAGCGGGGTTGCCACCACGGTCTGGCTTCGATCAACCGGGGAACGAAGTCGTAGATGCGGGCCGGCGGCAGGGACTCCAGCAGCAGTGTCACGGTGGTCTGCGACGACGTCGGCAGCGGGCGACGTCCGTCCAGCGGATGCCGGACGTTCGCCGGCTCGGCACGGTCCGCGACGACCGGAACAGCAGGCCGAACCGCAGCGGGCAGACGGCCGAGGCGTTCGGCCTGGCCCGGCCGGTACTGCGGGTACGTGGCGTACCCGGGCCGACGGGCGGCGGCAACGCGCAGTTCGGCGTCGTTCAGTCCACGACCACTCACCGGTACTCCTCTCGATCGTGTTCGCCGAGCACCGCGGCGTCGAGCGCTGCGGCGGCCTCGATGCGCCACGCCGGTTGCGGCTTCGGTGCGGGCACGGTTTGGGGCGGGGGTGCGGTGTGGCCGGCGTCGCCGGCGGCGCCCACGCGCTGGCAGGAGCGGCAGACGCGGCGGCCTCGGTGGTCCGGGCCGATCCCCGGGTCCGGATCCCACGTGTCGCAGTAGCGCGGTGCCGTCACCGGTCGCCGCCCTCGGTCTCGTCGACCACCTGGTCGACGTCGGCGAGCAGATCCGGTCCGGTCTGGGCGGGCCCGCCGCCCGCCCGGCCGAGGCCGGGCAGGACGGCGGGTTCCGGTCTGGTGTTCGCGTCGCACACCGGGCCGCGACCACGAGCTCGGCTCTCCGGCGTACGCAGCTTCCGCCCGCACAGGTCGCAGTTCTTATCCATCGCTGAGCCCGGTCCGGACCGGCCAGCGGTCGATCACGTCGGTCGGGTGCACCGCGGTGATCGGGTGCCGGACCAGCTGGTGGGGGAGCGCGGCGGTCGCCTCGGCCGCGCCGATCAGGATCGCCCGGAGGCGGCCACGGACGTCTGGGGGCACCCAGCAGCCGGACAGGTCGACCGGGTCACCGGTGCCGTATGCGTCGACGATGCGGTGCACGTACACCGGCGTCACCTGGACGTCGGCCTGGTTGCGGTAGAAGGCGGCCAGGTGCAGCCCGTCGGGCCGCCACTGGTCCCAGATGTCCGCCGCCTGCCGCATCAGCTTGGGGACGTCGGCGGGGTTCGCGCAGTGCAGCGCGACGTCGCGCAGCTCCCGGTACGCGGCGCCGGCGCGTTCACCGTCGTCGAGCTGCCGGGCACGGGCACCGAGTCCGGTGACCAGGGCACCGAGGATCCCGCCGGCGATGAGCGCGCCGATCACCAGACTGGTCACGGCGTAGATGTCGAGCTTCATCGGGGGACCTCCGGGGTCTCGAAGCCGGTGGGGAGCAGTCGGGCGAGCGCCCGGGTGGCCCGGTACTGGAGCGCCTTGACCGCGCCCTCGTTCTTGCCCATCTCGGCCGCCACCTCGGCGACGGACAGGCCCTGCAGAAAGCGCAGGACGATGCACTTGCGCTGCTCCGGGTTGAGCTGCTGCACTGCGGTGAGCAGCGTCAGGTTCGTGATGTGGTCGACGACCAGCTGGTCGGGGCGGCCCTCCGGCGTGCGGTCGACGCGATCCGCGCCGTACTCGGCGACGTCGGTCGGGCGCTCCAGGCGGTACCGGCCCGACTTGAAGTGGTCGACGGACAGGTTCCGGGCGATCGTCACGAACCAGGCGCCCGGGTCACGGCCCAGCCAGGTCACGCGGTCGATGCTGCGCAGAGCGCGCACGAACGTGTCTGCTGCCAGGTCCTCGGTCAGGTGGTGATCGCCGACACGCCTGCGGATCACCTTGCAGACCATCGGGTGGTACAGCCGGTACAGCTCGGCGAAGGCCTCTCGGTCGCCGGTCTTCGCCGCGTCGATCAGCTGCCACCGCTCGCGGCCGTCGTCGTCGGTCTGCTCGATCGCCGGCGGGCCGGCCTGCCCCGGCACCCGCGCCAGCACGGTCACCGCGGCGGTCACCGGACACCCGCCGGGGACACGTCGAGCACGGTCAACAGGACCAGGTCGCCCTCGTCGGTGTCCGGCCACGGATCCGCCGGCGGCGGCAGTACGCCCCACGCCCCGGACACCGGCGGGAGCACGGCCGACGTACGCAGGGCACGCCGGCGAGCGGCGCGCTCTTCCCGTCGCCGCTGCGCCACCCGCACGTCGTGCCTGCGGCACAGCCACGCGACCAGCGCGACCAGCAGCACGGTGACGAGCAGCCCGCCGACCTCCGGAGCGGCGTCCCGGATGCCCTGGGCGATCCCGGCGATCACGCGCCACCGTCCCGGGTCTCGGTGTCGCGAGCCGCGTCGTGCTTGATCAGAGCGACCGTGATCGCCGACTGGAGGGACTGCACGAGCAGGTTCGCGGCCTCCAGATCCTTGACGGACATCTCCGCGACCGCAGCGATGAGCAGGTCCTCGCTGCTGCACGGCAGCGCCCAGTCGTGATCGATCTGCACGGCGGCGGCGAGCATGGCCCGGCCCTCGGGCGACACGCAGCGCCGACGCTCTTCCATCCGCTCCAGCGCCTGCTGGACCGTCAGCTTGACGGTCATGCCGAGGCCGCTTCCCGCTGCTGGGCCGGGCGGATGCAGGCGGCGACGGTGATGGGGAAGCCGCGCCAGGTCGCGTGCACGGTGTAGATCAGCCACCGGTCGCCGGCCAGGTCGACCGTTTCCTCGGTCTTCGCGTCGGCGGCCACGCCGAGCACGACGGCCCACTCCGCCGCGTCGGTCGGGGTGTCCAGCTCCACGTTGATCGCCTCGTCGGCGGTGAAGCGGACGATGCGGGGTGCGGGCAGGGCCGGGTCGTCTACCGCGAAGCAGAGCCGGGAGATCTCGCGGAGCATGTTCGCCCGAGCGATCCGGATCCGCGCCGGCTGGTTGGCGGGCGCCGCCGCGACCGGCACGTGCGCCGCCGATACCTGGGCGACCGGCTTGGCCTCGGCGCGGACCTGAGCGCGGCGGCGGTCGGCAAGCGACACCGGCTCAGCGTCGGTGAAGTCCACGCCGGAGCCGCACGGGCGGTTGCGGACGTCCTGGGTCAGACCGAAGGGCGTGAAGCCGGCCGCGGTGATGATGCTCGCCGCCGGGCCGGAGTGCTCGGCGCACAGGTTGACCGTGCCGACCAGGTCGCCGAGCACCCTGGCGTCGAGGTCGGGGGCGACCGGCCGGCGGATCTCGTAGCGGGTCGTCGACCGGTTGGCGCAGTGCGGCAGCTCCGGCAGACGCACCGGCGTTACCGCGGCGAGCGCGTCCTGCGCTGGAGTCGGTACGTTGGTCATCTCGACCGTCCTTCCTGACTGGGTTGGTTGCGGGTAGAGATCTGGGGTCACGGCGTGTGGAGCGCCGTGACCCCTTCTTGCTGGATCCGGTCCATCTCCTCGTGCAGCCGCTGCCGCTCGTACTCGCGCCGCTCTTCGGCGGTCGCCGGACGCAGCCACATCCGCAGCGGCTCCGCCGACGGCGGAGCCGGCGCGGTGACCGTGGCGACGACCAGGACCAGACCGGCCGCGATCAGCGCGATCGCCTGCGCGGCCAGCGCCACGGCGCGACCCGGCCTCGGCTGCGGCTGCGGCCGGGGCTGTGGACGCGGGCTGACCGGCGCACTGGGGCGAGGGCCTGGTGCCGGAGCCGGCGTCCACGGAGACGGGCGCGGGCTCATGCGACCGGGCTGAGCGACGGGGACAGGAACTGGGCGGCCGGTACGCCCAGCAGACGCCCGATCTCTTCGAGCTCGGACACGTTGAACGGGACGACGCCGCGGATCCGGCGGGAGACGGCCTGCTGGGAGATCCCGAGGCGCACCGCCACGGTGGTCTGCCGGATGCACTGCCGGTCCATCTCTTCGAGGACCCGACGGCCAACGTCGGTGGCGGTTCCATCGCTAGGCGACGCACTTGTTCGCATGGCGGTATTTCTACTCGCTCAGCGACTTAGCGTCAAGTCGCTGAGCGAGTTATTCACGCACGTGGATGAAGGATCATGGCGCCTAGGCTTGCTGTTACTCGCTCAGCGCGTCAGAATCACGCCATGAGTGACAACGCTGCGGGGACCGCGACCCCGATGCGCGAGCTCGTCGCCGAAGAGATTCGCGTGCTGCTGGCCCGGCAACGCATCTCCGCCAGCAAGCTCGCGCGCACGCTCGGAATGACGCAGTCGTACCTGGCGAGGCGCATGTCGGGGGATACCGCCTTCGACGTCGACGACCTCGCGCGCATCGCAAACGTGCTCGGCGTCACCGTCGTCGACCTGCTGCCCTCAGCTAAGGTGCGTCCTAACAATCGTTCGGCTGACTCACCCGTCCGGGCCACGTCCCCGACGCGCACCGAACCCTCCCGGCCGAAGAGCCGACCCAGCCGCAACAGCATCCGCCCGGTATCCCCCGTGCCGCCGACCAGGCGCCGGCCCTCGCCGATCCACCGGCCCGCCGGCCGATAGCCGCACCCCGCCGCACCGGCACACCATCGACACCCTGTCGTCGTCCGGGGGGACCACCACATGATCATGATCACAGCCGCTCGCGCGCCGCACTCGCACGAGATGCTTGACGCGTTCGTCCGGCATCTGCGCGATCTCAGCCGCGCGACCACCACGATCGAGACGTACAGCGACCTGCTCTGCCGGCTGGACCGCACCCTGCCCGAGGGCCTGGCCTACGCGTGCACCGACGAGCTGCGCGAGCAGATCTACGCCGGCGACCGAAAGCCGGCCACCACGGCGCTCTACCGGGCCGCCGCTGTCGCCTTTTACAGCTGGGCGACCCGGGACTCCGATCCGTGGCTGGACTACAACCCGGCCCAGCACCTGCCCGCCGCCAACGTTCGGGCCCGCGCACCCCGGCCCGTCACTCACCAGCAGCTCGGCGACATCCTCCTCCGGGCGCGAGAGCCGTACCGCACGTGGTACCTGATGGCCTCGGGCCAAGGCATGCGGTGCATCGAGATCTCGCGCGTGGACCGCGAGGACATCACCGAGACGGACACCTGGATCTACGGCAAGGGCGGCCGGGAGCGGATCGTGCCCACCCACCCCGCGGTGTGGGCCTCCGTCGTCGACCTACCTCGAGGACCGATCGCCCGGACTCCAGACGGGTCAGCCCGGGCGGATCGCCGGCAGGTCCGAGAGCGGGCGAACTTCTACCTGCAGTCCCGACTGCGCCACCGTGGTGTCACCATGCACCGGTTGCGCCACTGGTACGGCACGTACGTCCACCAGGCGGCCGGTGGCGACATCCGGGTGGTGCAGGAGCTGCTCGGCCACGCCAGCCCGACGACGACGCAGGTCTACGTGGCGGTCGCCGGCGGGGCCAAGCGGGCCGCGGTGACCGCGCTCCCGCTGCCGATCTGAGCGGATAACGCCGGCGCCCGGGTTCATCCTCCCCTGCATGGATGATCCCGGGCGCTGCTGTGTCGGGCTAGCGGATCCGGCGCGGCCGGCGCAGCTGCTGGCGCATCACCTCCGGCGGCACCACGTGGCGACTCGCCGACTCGGCGGCCCGCACCGGGTCAGTCGCCGCCTCCACGCGCGGACGCCGGTCATGAGGCAACAGCGCGCGACTGGCGACCACCACAACATCAGCCCGGCCGGAGCGCATCATCCGCAGCGCATCGTCCCACGTACGGACAACGCCGCCGAAGACGTACCCGCAGGCCTCCACACGCTCGATGCAGGGCGTGGCGGCAGCGGAGAAAGCCTCTGGGGTGGCGAGGGATGCGGGCACGAACACAACAGCATGGTCGGGCATACGGGGCTCCCTTGGTGATGGTGATCATCGGGGGAGGACCATCAGACAACGTCCCGTGGACGAGACGGGAGGGCCGACCGGTGGAGTCTCGACGGCCCAACCGGCCCAGGGCCAATCGGTCAGCGGAGATGTGGATCATCGTTGTGATATGAGCGACCGACCGTGACGGGGCCGACGTATCACCGAATTAATTCCGATTACCGTGCGTAATCGTGAGATTGATGCCTGTAGTCACGCGCGCGGGCGGGCCGCTGCCCGATATCACTGGACGCGCCACGAGTCGCGATCCTCCACAAACACCCCCGCACCCGGCACTCCGTACGTCAGGCGGCGCTGACGTAGCACGATGTGCGCCTTCTGGATCGTGGGGACGGACACCGAGTAGAGCAGGGCCAGCTCGCGCATGCTCGGCAGTGAGGTGTGTGGCGGGTACTCACCGGCGGCGATGCGAGCTGCGAGGTCGTCAGCAATCTGCTCGTACGTCAGCCGGCGGGCGGGCATCGGATCGTGATCTCCGTGGGTTGGGCCCAGGGATCACACCATGTGCGAATCGCCGCATCAACGGCCTGCTTGCCCTAGATATCTAGCCTTTCTAGGGTGCAGAGAGTTGCTGACTGATGATCGAGAGTGCGGGGGAGTCGAGTGCGGGGTTCCGCCAGATCGTCGCCGTGCAGCTCGCGCTGGCGACCATCCTGGCCGGACTGCTCCTCATGGCGATCGGCGCCGCAGCGCCGCAGCTGCAGCCGCCGCCGACGTCGCCGGCACGGACGTGGCGGCCGGCCACCGAGTTGGAGCGGCGTGAGTACGAGCGGCAGCGGCTCCTCGAGGAGATGGACCGGCTGTATGGGAGCCCGCCCCCGACGCACTGACCCTGGCGCCTCAGCCGAGCGGCATCCGGTCGTAGACGCGAGCGACCCGGCGTGCGTCGGCAACGGACCGCAGGAGCTCCACTGGACGGCCGGCGCGATCCCGGGTTGTCCGCCAGGTCTCCAGCACCATGCCCGCGTCCGGCAGATCCAGCTGCTCCTGCTCGTCCGTGGTCGGGCCACGACCGGCGACCTCTTCCGTCGCAGTGGCCAGCTCTATGCCCGCGGCGGTCAGCGCGGCGTAGAGACCGCCTACGACCTTGGCGCTGTGCTCCAGCGCGGTGCCGGCGGCGACGTCCACCGGGATCCAGGAATCCTGCAACTGCGCCAGGTCGTCACCGGCGTGCATCAGCCGCCGGCGGTGCACCACCTCGGCGTCGGGCGGCAGCTCCAGGCGCCGCGCCACGTCCGCCGGCGCCGGCTCCCGGCCGACACCCGTCACTTCCACCCGCGACGGCACGCCCTGCTCCGCGCAGGCGGTTTCCCACGGGCCCAGCTCCCGGCCCGGGCGGCTCGGGTCGACCGCGCCGGCGTAGTGAGTGAGGGTCACCCGCACCGGCGGCCGCGCGACGATCGTGCCCTGGCTGGTCGCCGTGGTTACGAGGCCGGCGGTCTTGAGCGCGGCGAGCGCCCGGCGCACCGTCTCGCGGGACACGTCGTACTCCGCGGCGAGAGCCTGCTCCGTCGGCAGCCGGTCGCCTGGCTGGTGGGTGCCGGCCTCGATCGCGCTGCGCAGCGCGGCGGCGATCTCGCGGTAGCCCATGGGCATCAGGTCTGCCTCCCGTCCCGAGCGGTCGATCAGTCACCAGTATGCGTACGCAGAAGCTTGACGGACACCCCGGATCGTGCGCACACTCAGGGTAGAGGTTTGCGTACGCAAACCACCGTTGAGGGGACGTCGATGTGGCGCAACCTGATCAACCGATTCACCCGCCGGTGGCCCCGCTGCGAGCCCTCCGCCGGCCGGACCTGGGAAGCCGCCGACCGGCAGGCCGCGCAGCAGCGGCTACGCGACCTGGCGGCGCGGCGGCGGGCCGCGCATCTCTACGACGGGCCGTCGGCATGATGGCCGAAACGCCGTCCAGCGTCCGCGCCGCCTCCGAGGCCCGCTACCAGCAGGCCATCCGCGAGCTGGACGCGCTGGAGGCCCGCCTGGCCGACGAGCACGTGCCCCGCCGGCCGGAGTGGGAGTGCCAGACCTGCGACGAGCCCGGCACGCCCTGGCCGTGCGCGCCGGCTCAGGTGCGTCTCTTGGAGGCGTACCGCCGTGACCGGATCGGACTGTCGATGCACGTCGGCGCCCTGTACCACATCGCCGCGGCGGAGCGGCCCGGCGACGACCTGGACGAGCTGTACGACCGGATCGTCGGCTGGATCCGATAATCCCCACACCCGGCACCGTGGTCCATGTCGGCGAAGCGTGCAGCGTGCAGTTCGCCGACAGTCGCGCACTGCGGGTCCGGGTGATCAGCGTCGACGACCGGCCCACCTACCCGGGCTGGATCTGGCTCACCGGGTACGTCCTCGGACCCACCGGCGATGCCCTGGAGAAACGCGAGCTGTACGTCCAGCACGCCGGGCTCCGTGAGGTCGCCGCGCCCCGCGCCACTGTCACGGCGCCGGCGCGGCGGGCCCGGCCGCGTACGCGCACCTGATCCGCCCCAGATTGGACGGCCCCGGGAACGGCGACGCAACCGCCGCCCCAGGGCCTTGATCAGACACGGGAGGTCTGACCCATGCACCATCCTCACCGAACACGCCGCACCGTCAAGGCCCTGGCGTTCGTCCTCGCGATCGCCGCGGCGCTCGCCTGCGAGGGCGAAGGCGGCGTGAAGAGCGATCGGCCTGCCGGCGACCGCGCCGTCGACCCGAAAGCTCAGCGCACCGTTACCATCCGCATCACCGAGGCCACCGGCCCCTACGACGTGTACGTACGGGCTGCGAAGGCCGGCGAGGCGCGAGGCGACCACACCCGCGACAAGATCGCGGGCGGTGAGTACAAGCAGACACTGGACTACACGTCGGGGCTGAAGATCGAGATCACCATTACCGCGACCGGCCACCGCACCGACATGTTCCGCTGCGAGATCGCCGACGGCGAGAAACGCGCCCGGGAGCGCGGCGCAGGTCAGGTGCAGTGCAAACTCACGACCTCGCGGTGACCCGGCGCGTCAACCACGCCCAGGCTCGGCGGACCCGCTGACGCCAACCGAGCGCCAGAACGTGCTCCGGGGGATTCAGTCGCCAGCCACCAGCAGTCATACAGGCAGTATGGCATCCAACACGCACCGCGAAAACGCCCCCGCTCACCGAAGTGAGCGGGGGCGCTGCCGTTCCTAGCCGACACGCGAGTCCGGTCGCGTACCTGACAGCCCGAGTTGACTCCACTGCGTACGGTGCGGCGATGACCCGAACTCCCATCATGATCGGTGCCGCCGTGGTCGTCCTCGGTGCTGGGATCGCCGGCACCGTCCTCTACCTCGACCAGACCGGACCGGCGGACCAGCCCGTCACCACCTCGACGGCCGCCGCCGACCCATACGATGCCTATCTGAAGATCGCCCCCGCCGGGGCACCCAAGCTCAGCCGGGAAGATGCACAAGCCCGAGCGGTCCTGGGATGCGGGCAGGCATGGGCGCCGGGCACCGTGGACGCCGCGCTCGCCGAGGCGTACGCGGCTCTGTGCCAGCGGAGCCGATGAGCGGCACCCACAAGGCAGAGGCCAACGACAGCGCCCCGACCCCGCCTCTGAGGCGGTCGGGGCGCTGTCGTTCGTACCAGGCGGATCCGATGCTACTGCTCGCCTCCGACGAGGCTCGGCGAGTCGGGCTCGCCCGCGCCGGCCGACACGATCGACGTGAGCACCGACAGCAGCGCGGCGCCGGCCGCGACGCCGCCGGCGAGCGGGAAGTCAGCGTGCAACACGTTGAACCCGTCGAGGGCCCACAGGCCCAGCAGGGCCTGCGCGGCGGACTTACCGGCGCGCTCGACGGTGGCCTTCCAGAACGTGCGGGTGAACATTGAGCCTCCTCATGGGCAGCCGAAGTCGGCCCGCAGGCGGGCGATGTCTTCGGCGATCTTCCGGCCCGCCGGCGTCTGCGGCGGGGTCACCTCGTACGCGTCGTCCAAGGTCGTGACGACGCCGCACCACTTGCGTTCCGACTCGCGCGCGGACGCGTTCGTGTACGCGATCGACGCGAGCCCGGCGCCGAGCGCGGCGACCAGGGCGACGATCAGGGTCTGCCAGCCGCGGAACGTCATGGTTCAGCCGCCCCGGACGGCGTTGGCGATGGAGATGATGACGGTGGCGGCGGCGAGTCCGGCGCCGGAGACGGCGATGGACCGGACGCTGTCGTAGTACCGCCACTGCTGCGCAGCGACAACAGGCCCACCCCGGCCGGGATCCCGAGCACCGACACGAACGTGACCAGCAGCGCCTCGGACGCCTGCCCCGGCGGCACGAGCACGGTCTGATGGACGATCCCCCCGAGTCCCACCAGGATGCACCCGAGATCCAGTGCGATCCTGATGACGCGTTCGATCTTCACGCACGGTCACGACGCCGGATCGTCGCCGGCGACCAGGCGCGCGGCCAGCTCGTCGACGACCTGTTCGGCGGTCAGCTCGCCCGTGCCAGCGCGGCGGACCAGCTCGACCAGGGCGGCGTCACGCTCCGACTCGACGGCGGCCACCTGGTCGATGCGGTCGAGAATCGCCTTGGTGTCGAGGCCCTTCGCCGCGGCGAGCACAGCGGCGAGGGTGGCGTCGGTGCGCTTCTGCCACGCCTCGTCGCGGATGCGCCACTTCACCGGCTCCACGGACGGGTCGCCGACACCCCACGCCTCAATGATGCTGCTGGCCTTCGCAGTCATGTCGTCCTCCGTGCTGCTGGTTGAAGATGTCCTTGCGGCCACGGCGGGCCACGGGCCGGCGTTCTCATCGTCGGCCGCCCACCCCGAGGCGTGGACGTGGCCGGTGTGCTGGTCGGCACCGGTGTACTTCGTCTTGCGCCACCCGTTGGACCGAGACCAGATGTAGCCGTTCCAGATGACGTAGTAGAGCCGGGCTCGGGCCTTCGGGTCGGCGACCAGCCGGGCCACCAGGGCGTCGGCGTCGGCCTTGGTGAACTTCGGGCCGAGCATGATGTCGATGGCGCGGTGCTCCGGCCGGTTGTCGGCGTCCTCCAGCTCGGGCCGGCTGCCGGGGGTGTCGTCCTCGTTGTGCCCGGACGCGCTGGCCTTGTGTGCCGCGTCGCCGATGCCGTACACGACGACGCCGGGCCACTGGCGTTTGACGTCGTCGGTCAGCGCCTGCATGTTCGCTGCACGGGTCACGATGCCTCCCTCAGGACTCGATCAGCCAGGCTGCGAGGCGGCAGTTGGCGAGCAGGTTGAAGGTGCTGCCGCTGGTTTGGTGTGCGAATAGTTGGAGGGTGTCGCCGGCGGCGGCGACGTGCGTGTCGGTGAGGGTGACGTGTGTGTTGTCGCCGGACACCGCTGGCCGGGAGTCGATGTACGGGTAGGTGGAGGTGGCGTTGACGTCGATGAGTAGCCGCCGTAGGCCGGTGGCGTTGGAGGTGAACGCGCCGAACGCCGCGAAGGCCCACAGGCCGGCGACGGGCAGGGTGATCACGGTCGACGAGGGTGCGAACATGGCCGCGTTGTCCCAGTCCTCGGTGTCGAAGGTGACGCCCGTGATGGTGCCGGACGTCAACGACAGGGTGGTCGAGCGGCGGGCTCGCACGCTGCGGGTGTTCAGCCGGGCGGGGGTCAGATAGTCGCCGGTATGGACAGACATCGGGGGTCCTCTCCTACAGCGCCGCTACTGCGGGTTGCCACACGTTCACTTCAGTGCCGGCGGGCCATGCTCGCTGTGCCCCGTTGACACCGCGGGCGGAGATGGCGGCGGTCTGCGGGCTGGTCGTGCCGGAGATCCCGGACAGCGTGAGGCGTTCCCCGCCCACCCGGACGTCGAGCGGGAAGCTCGACGGGTCGGTCGTCCATACGCCGTTGGCGGCGGTCGAGGTCAGCAGGAAGCTCATGCCCGACGAGGACAGGCCACCGGTGCCGAGCGTCGACCCGTCGGCCGGGGCGCGTTGCTCGCCGTCGGCCTCGGCGACGTCCCACGGCTGCGCTGGCGCACCCGTGAAGGTCATCTGCCACAGCCACTCGTCGACCGTCTCGGTGTATCCGGTCACGAGCAGGCGTGCGTCACCGGCCGCCCACGAGGGCAGCGTCGGCACCCGCAGCACGTCGCCGCTGTCCGCGGCGAGCAGCGCGGCGGTCCCCGGCAGGTCCGCCTGCCAGTCCGCGTCGGCGAGTTGCACCGACACCGACGGGTAGTGCGGTTGGTCGACGGTGCCCAGGTGCCGGATCCACGCCGCGTGATCTGGCAGGGGTCCGTCCGCGAACAGGTTCAGCTCGACCTCGGTTCGGTACACGCCAACCCCGGCCGGTGGTGGCACGGCGGCCAGCGGGCCGGTGGTCTGCACCGACCGTGCCGAGCTGCCGCCGGTGCGCTTGGCCGTCACGTCGTTGCGGACCCGGCTGGCGTCGTCGACCGGTGCGAACGGCGGGATCAGCCGCGTGTACGGCACGTCGACGGGTGTCTGGTTGTAGAGGCTCGCCCGCGTCCGGCAGGCCAGCCCGAGCGTGCCGCGCTGCTCGAAGAGCATGCCCGCGTCGGCTTGCACTGTCTCGTCGAGCAGGTCTTCCAGCGTGGCGACGGGCTGTGGGCCCAGGAGGGTCTCCGACGGCGTCGCGGTGCCGGTCAGGGGGATACCCGCCTCTGCGCACACCCGGGCCAGTCGGGCGGTCGCCGTCTCGCCGCGGTACGACTGCAGCTCGCCGTACGTCATCGGCGAGACCGCGGCGGTGTCCCAGATCCGCAGGTGCCCGACGATGAAGTCGTCGGCGGCGGCGAAGGTCGCCAGGTTGGGATTCAGTGCGACCGTGGTGATCCGGGTCAGCGTGCCGGCCACCGACGCGCTCGACGACAGGGTGCCGAACTTGACCGTGACGCTGATGTTCCCGCCGGACTGGACGGCGGAGATCACCAGGTCGGCGGGGCCGGCGAACGTCGTCGCGGTGCTCCACACCACCGTCGCGGTCCCGGTGATCGAGTAGCCCACCAGGTAGGTGCCGTCCACGCCGCCGCGGTCCTGAACGAGTTCCCATCGCACGTAGGTGCCGCCCGGGGCGGCGCCCCAGCCGACCAGCACCAGGTTGTCGTCGGTGCCGCCGACGGACTGCCAGAACAGGTGCACCGACCACGCCACCGGTGTGGACACGCCGATTGGCACCTGCCCGGTGAGGCTACCGGCGGCGGTCAGGGACGGCAGCGGTAGCGTGCCCCAGCGGATGGTGCCGGCGGTGGACACGTTGACGTCGCCGGCGGCGAACGCCACGGTGCCCGCGCGGCGCATCGGCGCCACCCCGGTGACCGCGGAGGCGGCTTCCGTGGCGTCGGCTTCGTCCTCCAGCGGCCAGTACGCCAGCAGCGGCGTGCCCGCCTGGGCGGTGCGGCGGATCGGCGACCATTCCGGTTGCTCGCCCTGCCCGAGACGGCGCAGGATCCCGGCGGCGTCGACGTCGACGTACCGGACTCTGCCGTTGATGTTCCAGCCGGGCGGCCACGACGCGATCTCGCCGTAGAAGCGGCCTACCAGCGCCCCGCTGACCGGGCCGGCGGACACACGCACCGGCGTGTTGCGGCCCAGGTAGCCGTACCACTGGCCGAGCGGATTGCGCGGCGAGTAGTCCCCCGACAGGTTGTCGAGCCGGAACCCGCACTGGCCCGGGTCGGCCCGGTTGCCCTCGGATGTGCGGCCCCGGGTGATGGTCACCGGTCCGCGTAGGTCGGCGGTGATGTCCACCCAGCCGAGGACCGGCCCAAGGTGCAGCTCGATCTTCACCTGGAAGCGGGCGTTGGCGGCCGGGGCGGTCACTTCGCGCCGCCCAGCACGACCTGGACGTTGCCGCCGCGGTTCGAGATAGCCCGGCGCAGCACCTCCAGCAGCAGAATGTCGAGCTGCGCCCCGGCGGAGTCGATGACGATCCGCGCCTCGCCGCCGCCGGAGGCGCTGCGCGACGCGATCTCCTCACCGGCCAGGGCGAGGATCGGCACCGGCGTGCCCGGGGTGCCGGGCACCCGTCCGCCGGAGTGGAACGTGGGCAGGTGCGGCGCGCCCACGCTGTTGCCGCCGATGCCGGGCACCCAGCCGGGCACCGTCCATTGCAACCTGCCGACCGTGTTGTTCCACGCACGCGCCACGGCGTTGAAGCCGGCCCGGAACGGGGCGCTGACGTAGCCGCCGATCTTCGTGAACGCCGACCCGATCCGGCCCGGCATCGACAGGTAGAAGTCGAGAGCCTGCCCGCCGGTGCGCTTGATCCAGTTCCACGCCGCGGTGACCGGCTCGCCGATCTTGCCCCAGATCGCGCGCCACAGATCCTGGAACCAGGTCGTCTGCGTGGCCACCCAGACGATCGCCGCGACCAGCGCGCCGACGGCGAGGACGACCAGGCCGATCGGGTTCGCCGACATGGCTACGTTCCACGCCCACTGCGCGGCGGTGGCAACACCGGTGGCCGCGGCGCCGGCCAGCGCGGCGGCCTTCGCCGCGGTGCCCGCCGCGGCCGCCCTGATCGACGACAGGGACACCGCGTTGTTCGCCATCGCCAGCAGGTTCGCCGTGCCGACCAGCCCGAGGGCGGCCGTGGACACCAGCTCGATCTCCGTGCCCCACCTGGACAGGGTCGACGGGTCGGCGGCGCGCTGCGCGTCGTTGAGGTTGAGCTGCGCGTCCTTCGCGTCGCGGCTGGCCTGGGCCATGTCCCGGCCGGCCTGCGCGCCGTCCTCGGTGGCCTGGGCCAGGTCGACCTGGGCCTGCTCGCTGTCAATGCCGGCCTGCTTGAGGTCCAGCTGCGCCTGGGACAGATCCTGGGCGGCCTGCCGGGCCTCGG